>CAVYJW010000008.1:0-1125190 GCA_963768945.1 uncultured Actinomycetes bacterium | reverse complement strand
TGCACGGCGAGCACTTCGTCGGCGGCGGGATGGGGCACCGAGACCTCGACCGCGGTGCCGCGGTGCGTGGTCACCAGCTGGTAGGCCACGTGGCGCGCCGTTCAGGGTGACCGAGTGCACCGTCGCGCCCGCCGCCAGCACCGTGCCGATGGTCAGGGCCAGGCCCTGCGCGCCGGTCACCTCGGTGCGGTAAGCGGCGCCGTGGCGGCTGGCGGTCTCGGCCAGCGTGCTGGCGCCGACGTGCAGGTTGCCGACCGACATGACCGGCCAGGAGGACGGGACCTCGGGGACCACGGCGACCGAGCCGGCCGGGGCGTCGGGGGTGACGCCCAGCAGGTCGTTGACCACGGTCCACAGCAGGCCGTAGCCGGACCAGGCCTGCATCACGTTGGCCCGGCTGGTGAACGCCTCGAACGGGTTGTACTGGGCGCTGGCGGCCAGTTCCGGCAGCGAGCCGGGCATCTCCACGGTGAGCTGGCTGGCGATCTTGTCCATGTCGGTGACGGCCTGCGGCAGGCGGCCGTAGTTGGCCTCACCCACGGCCAGGGCCCCGGTGTTGACCAGGTAGCAGGTCTGGCCGCTGGTGCCGCTGGGGCCGCCCACGCCGTCCACGTACAGGCCGCACGACCCGGTGAAGGTCGGCGTCTCCAGCTGGCCGAGCGCGGCGTCGGCGTCGGGGACCGGGGCGATGTCCTGCTCCATCGGGGCGACGCTGGTCCACCAGCGCTGCTGGAGCTGCTGGCCCGCCGCGGTGCAGCTGGTGCCGGCTGAGGCGGCCGTGCAGATCGAGTCCGCGTACAGGTGCTGGCTGGCGATCCACCACTGGCCGAACGCCTCGAGCATGGCCTGCTCCCGCTGGGCGGCCCAGCTGGCGGTGGCGGTGTCGTGCATGGCCACGGCCATGTCGTGCAGCGCGGCCAGGGCCTGGATGGTCTCGGAGGCTACGTCGAGCGCCTCACCGCCGAGGGAGGAGTTCTCCACGATGCCGTCGCCGACCGGCCACAGGCCGCCCGGGCCGGTGGCCAGGCTGGCCAGGTAGTGCTCACCCTCGTCGATGAACTTGTAGTTGTCGGCCAGGACCGCGTTGTCGCCCGACCAGCGCCAGGTCAGGTCGGCGGCGATGGCGAACTGGGCGGTCTCGTTGATGTCCCCGGGCTCGGTGGTGTCGCCGTAGTAGACCGCGCCGGTGGAGCTGATCTCGTGGACCACCTTCCCGGTGCTGCCGTTGACGATTTCCGACACCGTGCGGATGGCGTTCAGCCAGTTGACGGCCGTCTGCCACTGCCCGCTGACGGCCAGGCCGTAGCTGCTGTAGGCGCCGTCGGTGCCGAAGAACTCGGCGTAGTCGGGGTAGGCGGCGTCGATGGCGGACAGGCTGGGCACGGTGGCCAGCGGGGCCGGGTACACCGTGCCCGCCTGGGTGTCCCTGATGGCGGCGTCGGCGATCGTCCGGCTCAGGTCGGCCAGGTTGAGCTTGCTCCACAGCAGCGCCTGCTGGACGCCGGAGTCCGGGACCTGCAGGTTAGTCTGGGCGGCCACGCCGTCCCGTTCGGCGATCTTGCTCTGCAGCAGCCCGGCCGGGTTGGCCAGGGCGGCCTGCAGCGCCTGGCCGGCGTCCGCCGGCCCGTTCTGCGAGCCGGACACCCCCAGCCACAGCGTGCGCCCGGCCGCCGGCACGGCCAGGTTCCAGGTCAGCTGGCCGCCTTCGCCCTTGGTGCCGAACACGGCCTGGTCGCTGGCCGAGGTGGGCCCCCAGTAACCGGATCCGGTGGCGGTGCCGGACGGTGCGGTGGCCGCCCCTACCTCGGCGTACCACGGGGTCTGCTCCTGGTTGAACGTGATGACGCCGTTGGCCGCCGAGACGGTGTTCTGGTGGTTGAACTGGTCCCAGGTGGGCGTGGTCGATGCCCAGGGATAGGCCGCGCTCACCTCGCTGTGCGCGTCGGCGGTCACGGCCACGGTGGCGGCGCTCCCGTTCACCGGGACCAGGGTGAGGCCGAACAGCACGGCCGACAGCCCGTCCGGGGCGAATTCGGTCAGGGTCGGCTGCAGGCCGTCGGTCACCGGGAAGGTGAGCCGGACGAAACCGGGCCCGCTGGTGTAGGTGGTGGCCGAATCCAGCCAGCTTCCCGACAGCCCGAACCACAGCCCGTCGAGCAGCTTGACCGGCGGGGTCCACACCCCGCCCATCTGGCCGGTGGTGTGCCAGCCGATCGGCGGGAACGTGCCGTCCTCCACCCCGACCACGTAGGCATCGGTGCCCGCGGCGACGAACCGGCGTTCGGACAGCTGTGAGGTGGCGGTGATGGTCGGGGCCGCGCTCGCCCCGGGGACGGCCGATGCCGCGGCGGCCAGCGTGCCGTCCGCTGCCGGGCGCTGCCCGCTGTCTGCACCGTCTGCGTGCCGGCGCTCGCCGTGCCCGCCGACAGCAGGCCGACCGCGGCTGCGGCCAGGATCGCCAGGGATGTGCGCATACGCCAGCTGACCATGAGGTTCCCTCTCCGGTGCGCCAAGACGTGATACGCCGGCGGCGCCTGCGCGAGCGGGAACCGCCGACACGCCGACGCGAAATACCCAGGCAGCCTGGCTCTAAACACATACCCCAACAGAAATGTACATTTCGCGGCAGAATCATCCCTGATGGGTCGTCGTCTGGCTGCCAGTCAGACGAAGGCTCCCGCCTCACCCCAGATGAGACCTGTTGGTCTATTTTCGCTGTCGGGTCTGTGGTGCGCCGGTACCAGCGTGAGCCAGCAGGCCAGGGCGAAGCCTGATGCGCCCGGCCGGGAAAAGTCTTGGAAATTTTGCGCTTCGCGGCGGGTTGCGGGGACTGGGTACACCACATCCGCACAGTGCCCTTACGTGGAGCGCTAAAGCCGGGGAATCCTGTCTGCCGGTAGCAGGACACTTAACGACGCGCGGGCATCATGGGCGTCGGGTGCTTGGCCGGTGTGGAGGTCCGTGTCAGGCGGGGTGTTCAAGCAGCGCGGTGAGCAGATCGGCGAGCCAGGACCTGAACCGGGCTGGGTCGTTGTCGAGGAGCAGTTCGGTGGTGGCGCCGTCATGGATGGCCATGACAGCCCGGGCGAGTCCGTCAGGGGTTTGCAGGGACGCGGGCAGGCCGGAGCGGTCGATCGCGGGGGTCAGTGAGGCTGCGAGCGCGTCGCGAAGTTTGTTGCGGTGGGCGCGGAGCGCGGCGGCGACTTCGGGATTGCGGGCGGCGTAGAGCCGGAAGTCTGTGCTGACGAGGATCCAGTCGCGGTCCACCATGAGCGCTTGGACCGCTTGTGCGACGAGTTCGGGGATGTCGCTGGGGGGGAGGGTCAGGCCGGCGGCGACCTGGTGGGCGAGCAGCTCGCTGCGCTCGGTGTAGAGGGCGAAGAACAGCTCGTCGAGGGTGTCGAAGTTTGAGTAGAACGCGCCACGGGTGTAGCCCGCCGCCTCGCACACCTCCTCGATGCTTGCCCGTCCGAACCCGCGGGCCGCGAAAACGCCGAAGGCGGCGTCCAGGAGCCGGCCGCGGGTTTCGGGCCGGCGCCGGGTCACCCGCGCTGGCGTCCCGTCGGCCCGGAGCTTCGCCCGGCGGGCCCGCTGGCTGGGTGACCGCTTCGGTGTGTGCTCAGGCGTCATGATCCCCCTCCTTCGATACGTTGACGTATCCGATACTTTGACGTATTATAACGGAAGAGTCAGCGGACAACAACGTCGGCCGACCACAAAGAGGACCGGCAATGACCCAGACACCCCCACGACCCCCGCCCCAGCCGGCGCCAGCCACACGGCAACGCTTCCTCGCCGAATTCCTGGACGCGTTCAACCGGCGCACGTTCTTGCTGGTGATCGCCGTGCTGCTCATCCAGGCCGGCTTCGTGCTCTCCTATGTCGGCGCCTTTCACCACCCAAGCCCGCACCGGGTGCCGATCGCCGTGCTCGCCCCCGCGCAGATCTCGGGCCACCTCGTCAGCGAACTCAACGCGATCCACGGCCAGCCGCTACACGCCACCGCCGTCGCCGATGAGACCATCGGCCGGACACTCCTGCGGCACGGGTCCACCAGCGGGCTGCTGATCATCAACCCCAGAGCCACGACAGACGCACTGCTCGTCGCCGGGGGCGGCGGCGCAGCGACAGCGACCGCTGTGCAGGACGTCATCGCCCAGACCGAAGCCGCCCAGCACCGCCACGCGACCGTCACCGACGCCGTCCCCGCCCAGCCGGGAGACGCCCGGGGACTGTCGGGCTTCTATCTGGTCGTCGGCTGGCTGGTCGGTGGCTACCTCGTCGCCGCCCTGCTCGGCATCGCCACACGGCCACGACCGGCCACGACCCGCCGGGCGATCATCCGCCTCATCGTGCTCGTCCCCTACGCCATCCTCTCGGGACTCGCCGGAGCCATCATCGTGGGGCCCGTCCTCGGTGCGCTCACCGGCCACCTCATCGCCATCTCAGCGCTCGGAGCCCTCATCGTCTACTGCGCCGCCGCCGTCACCATGGGCTTCCAGGTCCTCCTCGGCACCTTCGGCGTCGGCCTCACGCTCATCCTGTTCGTCGTGCTGGGCAACCCCAGCGCCGGCGGCGCCTACCCGCCAGCGCTACTACCGGGCTTCTGGCGGGCGATCAGCCCCGCCCTGCCCAACGGCGCCGGCGTCCAGGCCCTGCGGCACATCGTCTACTTCGGCTCCTACGGCATCACCGGCAACCTGATCATCATCGCTGCCTACATCGTCACCGCGATCACCGTCGCGATCACCGGGACCTCACTCCTCGCCCGTCGCGCCGCCACGGGCAAACCGGCAGCGGCAGTTCTCTGACCGGACCCGCCGCCGGAGACCGCAGTTCGCGTCCATCGCATCAAGATCGAGGATCGCTTGAACCCGTGGAGCACATTCGCCCAAGTCGCCGGGACCGCTGCCGCCTCGCTGATCGGCCTGCTGTTTGTCGCGGTCTCCATCAGGATCGACTTCATCGCCCGCTCCCAGGAGCTCAGAAACCGGGCCGCGCAAACACTGAGCCTGTTCGGGACGGTTCTAGTGACCGCGATCTTGATCGCCATACCCGGACAGGCCACCGAAGCCCTCGGCGCCGAACTGACCGCACTTGCCGTGATCGCCGGAGGTGGCCTGTTCGTCCTGGACCGCCGCGCGAAGGCCGACGCGAGCACGCAGGCGATCAGGAAGACTCTCGAGATGATCACGCCCACCACGATCGTTTCGATCTTGCTGCTCGTCTCCGGCGTCCTGCTCGTGTCCGGAGTACATGGCGGGCTTTACGTGCTGATCGTGCCCGTGCTGGTCGCGCTGACCAGCGGCGTTGCCAGCGCCTGGCTGTTTCTCACAAAGATCACCGAATAGCCGCGCCGCCGCATGGCCCAGCGGCTGAACCTGGTGCCAAGCAATCGCTTCGCGATGACCGCCCGGGGCGCCGTCGCGCCACTGGCCGCACCTGGCGGCGTAATAGGTGCTCGGTATGATCGGCCCCCCGTGCTCGGTGAGCACGGGGCAGATCGGCTCGACGCCAAAACACCTGCCTGTGCGCGGCGATGAAGCGCACTAGCGTGATTGTGGCCGGCCGGGCTCGGCCGCAAAGAAAGCCGACGCCCCCTTGAGGATCTCATTGGCCCGGCGCAGCTCGGCGTTCTCCCGCTTCAGCCGCCTGATCTCAGCCGACTCCTCGCTGCTCACACCCGGCCGCTGCCCGGCGTCGACCCCGGCCTGGCGGACCCACTTCCCAAGGTCTCCGCGGTCGAGATCCCCAGCTTCGCCGCGACCGAGCGGATCGCCGCGTACTCAGTCTCATACTCACCACGGTGCTCGGCCACCAGCCGCACCGCCCGCTCGCGGAGCTCCCTCGGGTATTGCTTCGGCGAGCGGCTGCCTCGCTGGGCAGGGCCCATAGCTAAGTGCTAGGTCGCGGGGGCGACTCGCGCTCAGGGCGCGCCCAGTAGCGAGCCTGGAAACTAGCTGAGAATGCGGGCATAGTCCCGCGTGCTAGCGATAAGCACACAGCTTTGGCAGCTGGCTTCCCGGGCTGGGCTGGAAGCAGCTTGATCGTCGTGCGTTTCGAGGCGGACTTCCTGCCGGTCAGTTTCGGGTCCGGCCCCGGGGCGCCGGCGCACGATGCCCCGCAGGCGCTCATCGGTGTGTGCTGGCGGGCCGGCCGGCATGCCGCTCGCTGTCGTTCTTGCGCCGGTCGCAGTGTCAGGCGGCGCGGTGCTGTGATCAACTCGTGATGGGGGCGGCTAGCGCCTCGCTCTGCCCTGAGCGGGCCTGACGCTCCAGAGCGCGGGCGACTGCCTGGGAGTCTTCGTCCACCTCGATGCTGGTGACCTTGCGGTTTCGGAGCTGGATGACGTGCACCCCGTGGTTGTCGTAGGGGAGGCCGTCAAGGAGTGCCGCCGCCGCTTTCCACCTCACGATGACGGTCGTTCTTCGCAGTCCGCCGATGACCCAGACATCGGTGACGGTGAGGGTGAGTCCGGGCATGAGGCGGTGAAGGCGCTCGAACCAGAGGCGCAGGTGCGCGGCGTCGTGGCGGTCTCCTGCGAGGGCGTGGTCTCCGCTGAATCGGTGGTGGATGTCCGGTGTGACACTAGCGAGGATGCTGTCGTAGTCGTGCTGGTTGACAAGTTCGAAGCTTCTGCGTGCTTGCCGCTCGAAGACCGTGCGGAACATGGCCGGGTCCTTTCGTTCGTGAGTCAGTGGAGCGGAGTCTGCGAACGAGGGGGCGGCCCGGGCCAGGTGAGGCGCTGTGACACGCGGTCTCTGGCCCTCTCGCACTTGACAGTGTCAATCACTACCGACAGTAACCCGGCTACTTGACAGTGTCAAGTGGGTCGGCAAGACTCCACGGATGGACCCGGGAATCGCCTCCGCCCGCGGGGCGCGCCTCGCTCTCCTCGACGCGGCGAGGGCCGAGCTGGTCGAGCACGGCAGCTCGGGGATCAGCCTTCGGGCGGTCGCCCGTCGCGCGGGCGTCTCGCATGCGGCTCCTAAATACCACTTCGGCGACCGGGCCGGCCTGCTCACCGCTATCGCCGCCGAGGGGTTCTCGATGCTCGCCACGACACTGCGGTCCGTGCGCGCGTCATCAAGACCGGAGGTGACGCAGCCGCTCGGAGCTCTCGGCCGCGCCTACATCGATTTCAGCCTCGCCCACCCGGCCCTGTTCGACCTTATGTTCCGTCCCGGCGAGCTGCATCCGGCAGATCCGGAGTTGCTACGCGCGGAAGCAGAGGCGATCGGGGTGCTCAACTCAGCCCTGGGGGAGATGGACCCACCCGGCGGACACGGGTCTCCGGCCACATCGTCGTTGTCGTTGCTGAGCTGGGCCCTCGCACACGGCCTGTCCGTCCTCGTCCGGGACGGCGCGCTGCAAGCTGCGACCGAAACACCGACCCTTGACCAAGCCGCCGATCTAGCACACGACCTGACCGAGGTGTTCGCCGCGCTGATATCGCGGGCCACGCCGTCGCGGCCCTAGCAGACCCGCCGTGACCAGATGCGCGTCTCGATGGCCGCCATCAACCCATGACCAGGACCTAAATGCGGTTCACCACAGCGACACCGGCAATCGGCAGCTGATGCAAATGCACCCACACCCCCGCCTGCCGCCACGACCACCACTGCAAGCAAGACCCACGCCGGCCCGCTTCATCGACCGGGCTGATACGTATCACCTCGCATTCGGGCACGGCATCTGCCACTGTCTTGGCGCTCCGCTGGCACGCGCCGAGGGCCAGCTCGCTCTCGGGTCGTTGCTGCACCGCTTCGCCGGACTCCGCCTGGCCGTCGCCGTCACCGAGCTGCACTGGGACCATGGCGACGGGCTCGTGGTGCGCGGCCTCTCCGAGCCGCCCGTCATCCCCGGACAGCACAGAATTGGCTAGTTTGTTGATCGAGGCCGGCCCCAAGGGGAACAGGGGGAAGAAGAGACATCAACGTCTCTACGCCAGAGCCTCGGTTCTTCGCGGCCCCGCGGAGGATCCCGTAACCATTCAATGTTCACCGTCAATTAGGAAGGCCGCTATGCCTGAGTTCCCGCCGATCACCCATGTCGCTGTGACCGTGACCGACCTTGAGCGAAGCACCCGCTGGTACGGTGCGCTGCTGGCCGCCGAGCCGGTCCTGGACGAGGACGAGCAGATGGGGGGCTTTCACCACACCGTGTTCGCGCTCGGCGGAGGGCAGCTGCTGGGCTTGCATACGCACCCCCAGGCCGCAGATGACATATTCGACGAGCACCGCACCGGCCTTGATCATGTTGCGTTCGCCTGCCGCAATCGCGATGAACTGCAGACATGGGCCGCGCGCCTGGACGAGCTTGGCATCGCGCATGGCGGAATCAAGGACGCCCATTACGGCTCTGGCGTCTCGTTCCGCGACCCGGACGGAATTGCCCTCGAGTTCTTCGCCCCGCCTTCCTGACCCCATGGCGGCAAGCCAGGGCTAGGAACTGGTGCGCTGGGCCTTGTGCCGTGGGCGCAGACCGCGACGGCCGGCCGGGGGATCCCCTGATCGTCACCCAGAGGGAACGAACCGGTCGAAGTAGATGTGGCGTTCCTTGCAGCCGGTGTCCTTGAGCACATCGATTGCGGCGTCGATCATTAGCGGGGGCCCGCACAGGTAGGCTTCCATCCCCCGGGTCGATGGGAGCTGCTGGGCGAGCACCTCGGTCACCAGCCCGGTGGGCCCAGCCCGGTCGCGGTCCGCCGGGTGCGGTTCGCTCAGCGCCGGGACGAAGGTGAACCAGTCGTGGCTGGTGGCGAGGCTCTCCAGTTCGCCGAGGAGGAAGAGGTCGCGGCGGCTTCGGGCACCGTAGAAGAAGATGACGTCACGGCGGTTTGGCGTGGCGGCGAGATCCTTGATCATGGCGAAGATGGGGGCCATCCCGGAACCGCCGGCCACCATGATCATCGGCCGGTGCGACAGGCGAACGCCGAACTGGCCAAATGGTCCACGGAGCCGGAGCTGATCGCCACGCGCAATGCCGCTGTCCAGGGCGGCCGAGAAGGCGCCGCCGGGTATCACCTTGACGATCAGGTTGACCCGGCCTGCCTCGCCGGGCGGGTTGGCCATGGAGAAGGATCGCCAGCTGTCTGCCGTCCCCGGGACCGATACCTCCACGTACTGCCCGGCGGTGAAGGCAAATGTGGGAGGGTCTTCGAGGTGCAGCCCGAGCCAGCGGATGTCGTGGGTGAGCGCGTCGACCCGGTCCACCGTGGCCAGGTACTCCTGAACGTGCTGGCCGGCCAGGTACTGGTCTTCGCTGAGGTCGTCCATGGTCCGGGATACGTTGACGACCAGCTCGTCCGCCTGAACGAATGTCGAGCAGAGCAGCACGACACCGGCTGCCCGGTCGGCGTCGCTGAGGGAGAACGAGGTGTTGTCGCTCAGCTCGTAGTCACCCTGCACGACTTCCGCGCGGCAGGTGCTGCACCCGCCGTGCTTACAGCCGTACTTGACGAACCGGCCCTGGCGGAGGATCGCCTTCAGCACTGATTCGCCTGGCCCGACTTCGAGCGTCTCCCCGAAGGGCAGGACTGTTACCAGTGAACCCATCTCGTCATCCTTGCTGGAAGCCGGCTGGGCCCTGGTGTTGTCCCGGGGCGCGCTGGGGTGAAGCGTCCCGGGACAACACTGGGCTGCTCATGCCCTGAGCGGGTCCTTCACTTCGTACTCAAGGCGCCTGATGTCGTCGATGGTCCACATCCGGTCCGGGTTGAGGTGCGGCTGGCCCATCAGGGTCCGCCCGTCGGGCCGGACGTAGCCGAGGGCGAGGATGACGTCCGCCAGGTCCATCCCGTCGAAGCGCTCCCACCAGCCCGCGCAGCCGGTGTAGATCTTCGGGTTGAGCTTGAAGATCCACTCGCACCCTTCGCTGCAGACCGCGTAGCGCTTGCCCTCGTGATCGAAGATCCGGGTCTCCGGCGCGTCGATCCGGGGCATCACGCAGGGCACGTGGCACACCTGGCAGAACGGCGGCAGGGCCGGCAGTTCCTGCATCAGGACACGGCCAGATGAGGGGTCGCTCATCGCCCGGTAGGCATCCCAGAGACCCCCGTAGCGGGCGGTCCAGCCCGGGTAGTGGTTCTCGAACCACTCGTAGTCGGCTGGGCCCATGGGGTCGATGCGCCAGAAGTTCAGCGGCCAGATGGCAGCCAGGGCGATGGCCACCGAGTGGTGCATGTCCTCCACGAACCGCGCTACCTCGCCGAGTCGGTCCGGCGGGCGCAGCCCGAAGGAACCCAGCCGGCTCATGTACGAGCCGACGAAGTCGTCGACCACCCACTCCTCCCACACGTCCTTGTACGCCCAGGGCCGGTTCACCGCGTAGTACTCGGAGACGACGCCTACCAGCGTGTCCATGGACATGTGCTGGTGCCAGAAGTGCCGTTCCAGCGCCTCCTGAAGGAAGGGGACGTTGTCTGGTTCCTGGACGACGCACATCAGCATGCCGTACCCGTTGGCCATATGGCGTGACTCGTCCGACTGGATCGACAGGAATGAGGTCGGCATCGCGTGCTCACCGTTGACCACCGCCACCTGGGGCAGGGCGACCACCAGCGGGTTCGTGTAGGCCGTCTCCAGCACCACGTTCAGGCACATGGAGACCTCGACCGGGTCGCCGGTGTTGAACGGCTGGAACGAGGCCCGGGCGAGCGTCCCCACCGGGTGGTTTCCCAGCGCGATCTGGCCGATGTCAAAGCCCGCCGGGTCGTAGTAGTTCTTCAGGTAATACTTGCGGAGCCCCGTCTCGAGCTGCGTGTGCCGGACCTCATCGAGCATCTGGGCGGCGAAGCCCTGGCGCATCTCCTGGTTCTTCACCGAGGCGACCAGGAAACCGGCCCCGGTCACCGCCTGGTATTCCGCGTCGGTGAAGGCGGGCACGGCGAACTTCATCGCCTCCATGAACCGGGGCTCGGCGACGTTCGCGTTCCGGTACCGCACGTCGCTGTCCAGCCCGCCGTAGACCCGGTTATCCTTCTCGGTCTCCATTGAGGCGTAGCCGCGCATCATTATCCGGAACGGGTCCTTGCCGTTCGGCGGGATGATGTAGCGGGTCGGGAACTTCGGGTCCGGGCGGGCGTAGTCGAATCCCCAGTCATACCGCTTGCCCTTGGCGTGTACCGCTTCCAGCTTCGGCGCCATTGATCTTCCTCCTTGGCTAATCGCGGAACCGTTCGGGCAGGATGTCCGCGTAAATCTCGACCGCGGCGTCACTCACGACGATCCGGCCGTAATACGACGTCATGTTGACCAGGAAATCGTGGACTGTGTATTCACGCCCGAGCCGATCGGAGAGCTCGGCCATGTTGAAAGTCAGCAGCCCTTCCCGCTCGATCTTGTAGAAGCAGTCGTTGTCAGTGATCTTTGCGTCGGGCATCTCGTCGGCGACCATCTCGATAGCCACCGCGGTCTCGGCGCTGCCGATGAGGGATATTCCGACGGTGTCCCGGACTTGGGTGAGGTCCTTGGCTGACACGATCTTCCTTCCTTTCCCGCCCAGGCGGTCACGCTCGGGCTGTCGGCTCGGCCTCTCAGGCTCGGCTTCTCAGGCCCGGGCCCGGCTGGCCAGGCCGAGACTGCCGAGATAGGCGGCCTGCTTGGCGCGCACATCCCGCATGGCCGACTCGAACGTGGCCGCCTGCACCGGGGCCTGGCTGAAGGCCGGGGCGAACGCCTCGCACGCGTCCAGCGCGTAGCCGTCCCACTTCTCGATCCAGGACGTGATGATGTCCCGGTTCGCCCGCCCGTGCACCGGGTCATCGAGCACGTGCTGGATCAGCGCGGAGGTCCAGCGCTGTGTCCGGGCGGTGTCCGCCTCCGAGGACGCGATGATGATCGGCGTCACCACGTCGCCGTTCGCGGCCGCGAACCGGCTGAAGTACTCGACCTTGGCGAGTTCACCGAAGACCCGGTCGAAGCACAGGTTCGTGGCGACGACGACTTCCATCCAGTCATAGAGGGCGATGATGTTCTCCACCGCCTTGCGGGCACCCTGCCAGAGCGGATCGCTCTGCCAGGCGGCCGGCGCACCGCTGTCGTCGAACCCGGGGAACGCCTCAGCCAGCTCGAACGAGTAATAGACCACGTCCTGCAGGTGCCGTAGCTTGTCCCCGGCCTCGAACACGATGGAGAACGTCACGGTGTCGGAGAGCGCCTCACGCTCGGCGTAGCACAGGGCCAGGAAGAGGCCGTACTCGATGAACGGGTAGGTCATGTAGTGCTCGGCCAGCCCCTTGCCGACCCACCCCTCGTTGGCGAAAGCAAAGAGGCCGGCCGCATGCGCTCCTTCAAAGGAACGCTCGAGTGCCTTCTCGGATTCATCGACTCCGGAGATATATCCCCGCTGCCAGGTCTGGTTGGGATCGCGGTAGGCGTACCAGTCCGATGAGCGGATGACTGTCGAGTCCTCGGTATACGGGTCCCGCCCGTCATCGAACCGGATAGGCCATCCCTGGAAAGCATACTGTGCAGGCGTAGATTGCTGGCCGACGGTCAGGTCTTCGTATTCTGTCGGCCGCTTCCCGGCGGCCTTGACCCAGACGAATGAGCGGTTTCCTGACAGGCTCTGTCGCTTCGGCGCCGCATACATATTCATCGTTTCGGCCTCCCGGGTGAGCGCGCGCATGTCAGCGCATACTATTCGGCAGTGAAGAGGACTATCCGGACCTTACGGCAGCCTGGGCCGGCGGTCTTGGTCATCCTGGGGCGGAGTTTGGCCATGCACTCAGCTCTGCGGGTTCATTTCAGGATGTCCTGCTGCGGCGATCATGTGCATATACAAGCACCCTGAACCGCGGATTTACTTTGCCTTTGCTTTGTCCCCAAGATACGAGATTAATCGTCCCTCTAGCCATGCTGGGCCCATCGCGGTGCCGGGGCCCTGAAGTCATTGCCCCGCGCAGATGGGAAAGCAGCAGTTCTTTGTCCTCCCCGGGTGAGTCAACAGGCCGGCCAGGACTACAACGTTCACGGCCGCCGAGAGGGGTTAGGGAGAAGGCTCTGGTTCCCGCACGCCGCGTGCTCTGCGGGCCGTGGTGACGCCTGCGACCGGTCCTGCGGCGAGACGCCGGTATGGCCGGGCCATCGGCCACTGGTAGTCGTCGAGGACGGAAGCGGCGTCGAACTGGCCCATGCTCTGGATGAGCCTGGCTACCAGGCCGGTCCACCCGGTCTGATGCGAGGCACCGAGGCCGGCCCCGTTGTCGCCGTGGAAGTACTCGTGGAAAAGAATCAGGTCCCGCCAGTGCGGGTCCTCCTGGAACAGCTTGATCCCGCCGTAGACGGGGCGCCGTCCGGCCTCGTCCCGCAGGAACGTGGTGGCGAGACGGCGTGACAACTCTTGCGCCACCTCGTACAGGTTCATCATCGTCCCCGAGCCGGTCGGGCACTCGACCTTCAGATCATCCCCGTAGTAGCGGTAGTGCTGGAGCAGGGCCCGGATCAGGAGCAGGTTGATCGGGAACCAGACCGGCCCGCGCCAGTTGGAGTTGCCGCCGAACATTCCGCTGGTTGACTCGGCCGGCTCGTACTGCACCTGATGATCGGCACCGCCGGCATTGAAGCTGTAAGGATGGTCGAGGTGCCATCGTGAGATCGAGCGGATCCCGTGCGGGCCCAGGAAACGCTCCTCATCGAGCATCCGGGCGAGAATACGCCGCAGCTTGTCCTCGTTCACCAGGGACAGCAGGCGCCGGCCGTGGGCACCGGTCACAAGCGGGTCAGCGATGTTGACCAGGAGGTCCTGGTTGCGCTCCAGGAAGCCACGCACATGCGCGGCGATCTTCGGATAGCGGTCGATCATGTCCGCCTCGATCACCGTCGTGGCACACAAGGGCAGCAGGCCCACCAGGGAACGAACCTTGATCCGGGCGCCGGTGCCGTCGGGGAGGCGCAGCACGTCATAGAAGAAGCCGTCCTCCTCGTCCCACATCTCGTCGGGGTGCTCACCGACCGGGTCCACCGCGGCGGCGATCCAGAAGAAGTGCTCGATGAACTTGAGCACGAATTGCTCGTAACCCTCGTCGTGCTGGAGCAGGGCCATCGCCATTTCGAGCATGTTCTGGCTGAACATCGCCATCCAGGCGGTGCCGTCCGCCTGCTCCAGCCGCCCGCCCGTGGGGAGGGCGGCGCTGCGATCGAACACCCCGATATTGTCCAGGCCAAGGAAGCCGCCCTCGAACACGTTGCGGCCGGACGGATCCTTGCGGTTCACCCACCAGGTGAAGTTCAGCAGCAGCCTCGCGAAGCACTCCTTCAGAAATGGCAGGTCTACCTCGCCAAGGTCTGACTCCAGATTCTGGAGGAAGAGGACCGCGAAGGCGTGCACCGGCGGGTTCACGTCCCCGAAGTTCCACTCGTAGGCCGGCATCTGGCCGGTGGGGTGCAGGTAATCCTGGGACAGCATCAGGTCGATCTGGCTTTTCGCGAAGTCGGGGTTGACCATGGCGAGAGGAATGCAATGGAAGGCCAGGTCCCAGGCGGCGTACCAGGGATACTCCCACTTGTCGGGCATGGACACGACGTCATGGTTGAACATATGGAACCACGACTCGTTCCGGCTCCCGCGCCACGCCGGGGCTCGCAGCGGGTGGAGACGGCGCTCGCGAAGCCAGCGGTCCACGTCGAAGTAGTAGCACTGCTTGGACCAGAGCATCCCCGCCAGTGCCTGGCGCATGACCGCCTTCGCGTCATCGCTCACCGCGGGCGGTGTGATGGCCTCATAGAACTCGTCCGCCTCGGCCCGCCGCCGCTCGATCAGCCCGGCAGCGCCGTCGAACGGCGCCGTGAGCTTCTCCGGGCCCTCACGGGTGAGCCGTACCAGCACCGAGGCCTGCCCGCCGGCCGGCACGGATAGCCGGACCCGCGCAGCCACCTTGGTTCCCTCGTCGCCGGGGTTAACGGTGTCCGCGCCGTGCAGCAGGTGGTCGCCGATGCCGTCCTTGGGGAAACGCGTGGCCGGCTCGGTGCCGAAAACGCGCGCCGTGTTCGTCTCGTTCTCGCAGAACAGCAGGTCTGCTCCCGGCTCGGCGTGGAGGTAGAGAACGCCGAGTTCGTGGTGCTCGGCCCGGACGACCGGATAGGCAGCGGCGGCCCGGGTGACGCGCGGCTTAGGTCCGTCTGCCTTCCACGACCACGTGTTGCGGAACCACAGCGTGGGGAGCACGTGCAGCGCGGCGTCCTGGTCCGACCGATTGTGCACGGTGATCCGGCACAGAATATCTTCCGGACCGTTCTTCGCATGCTCCACCTCGACATCGAAATAACGGTCCTCATCGAAGACGCCCGTATCGAGGAGCTCGTATTCCAGTTCGTGCCGTGACCGGGCCCGGTTCACGGCACCCAGGTCGTTATAGGGGAATTCGGCCTGCGGGTACTTGTAGAGGTAGCGCTGGTAGCTGTGTGTCGGCAGGTTGTTGACGTAGAAGTAGTACTCCTTGACGTCCTCACCATGGTTGCCCTCGGCATTCGTGAGGCCGAACAGGCGTTCTTTCAGGATCGGGTCCCGCTCGTTCCACAGCGCGAGGGCCAGGCACAGCCGCTGCTTGTCGTCGCTGATCCCGGCGATACCGTCTTCACCCCACCGGTACGCGCGAGACCGCGCCTGATCGTGGCTGAAGTAGGACCAGGCGTCGCCGTTGAGGCTGTAGTCCTCCCGGACCGTGCCCCACTGCCGTTCGCTGAGATATGGTCCCCAGGCTCGCCACGGAACGCCCGCGCGCGCCTCGTGCAGTCGCTCCTCCTCAGCCGTCAGCGAGGCTGGATCGGGGATGTGCTGCCCGTCTGGCGGATCCTGCGGCATCGCGCACCTATCCTTTTCCGTCTACGTCAAAAGCGATCACACTCTTGATGCCGGCCGGCCTCCCGAGGATGAGGTCCGGTGCCTGCTCTGGCGGGTAGCGGCCGGCGATGAGCGTCGACACCACGGCCGGCCAGCTGCGGCGGAAGAGGCCGAGATCGCGGAGCGCGGACGCGAAGGCGTCCGCCCCGGCGTTCACCGTGCCGAGCAGCACCTGGTTCTTCAGGACCATCTCCCTCATCAGGCGAGCCGGATCCGCCTTGACAAAGGCCTGCAGGCCGGGGACGCCGGTGAGCACGAAGATGCCGTTGGTGCCCAGGACTTTCAGCGCCTCAAGGGCGAAGTGCGAGTGCCCGACCGCTTCGTAGATCAGATCGATGTTGCCGGCCTGTCCCGCGAGTTGCCCGAACGTGGTGTTCCGGGAGGAGACGTAGGTCGCCCCGATGGCTGAGACCAGGTCGATGCGCGGGCTGGGAGGCAGTTCGCGGGAGTAGACGTACGTCGTGAAGCCGGCCGAGATGAGCACCATCGCACCCAGCAGCCCGACCGGCCCGATACCGAGTACCAGCGCCGAAAGCCCGTCGCCCCGTTCCTCGCTGGGCGTTTCCGGGTCGATCCATGGCGGTCGCTGCTGCATCATCCAGAAGATCTGCGCCAGCGCCTTCTCCGCGATAGTTAGCGGCTCGGCCAGGACGGCGATCTCCCGCAGATCCGGCGGCACGACGTTCATGTGCTGCTCACGGTCGACGGCGTACTCGGCCATATAGCCGTGGGCTTCCTTGATGCCGCGTTCGCTGAAGTCCCCGGTGTAGCAGTAGTCCTGGTGCCCGGAACGGCAGGCCAGGCATCCAGGGTGGGAACACGGGCGCCGGACGGATGGTACGACGAGGTCTCCCGGCGCAACGCGCCCGACCGCGGCCCCCACTTCCACGATCTCGGCCACCGACTCGTGCCCTATCACCAGGTGGTCATCACCCGGCGGCGGAGTTCCATACTCGAAGGAGCAGATCTCCTTGTCCGTGCCGCAGATGCCAATGTCGAGCATCCGCAACATAACCTGATCGGGATGGGTGAGCCGCGGGAGTTCCTGCTCGACGACCTTGACCTCCTGAGAACCTGGAAAGACCGCGACTGCTTTCATAGCTCTCTTCCGGTGATCGGCTTTGGGGTGCCCGGCTCTCCGGCGGCCGGGCTTCCGGTGACCGGCCTGAGGATGGCCCGGGCTGGCGCCCCGTCGCTGACACATCGATCCACGGCGCTTCGCCGTTCGCGCTAACGGTCACGAACGCGACGCCTGAATTGGAAGGACAATATTCCCGTCCACGGAATCCCTGGACATGCCCACCCCCGGCGGTCGCACCGACTGCAGCAGCACCGCTAGGCTGCCTCGTCGCCCGCATATACGGCACCAGGTGCGGTTGACTTAGCTCTAGGCATACACCCGCGATGGCCATTGCATCAAGGTCGTCATGCCCGGGGTAAACGGGACGCGGCTAGAAAACGACCGGACGGGGATAACCCGGTTGCCCTGAGGTTACGGAAAGGCGAAGGCGGGCGTCAGGCAGATCCCGCGCGCTGGTGACAGATCCCGAGGTTGCGGGCCAGACTGTGACCGGTGACGGAAAGACTGGCGTCATCCCGGGAACTTCCCGCAGGCCTTCTCGACGAGGGCCTGGCCATGAGCGCTGGCGGCAGCCTGCTGGTTGTCGGCGGGGGGCCAGCCGGGATCACCGCCGCCCTCCAGGCCCGCGAGCTTGGTGCACAGGTCACCCTGCTCGAAGCGGGCCAGGTCGGTGGCACCAGCCTGAACCGCGGCCCGGCACCCATACGAACCCTGGCCCGCACGGCCCGCCTGGCGCGGGACTGGTCCTCCTGGGCCGCTTTCGGCCTCGACGGCCCGCCGCCGGTGCCGAACCTTCCCGCCGCGGCGGCCAATAGCGAGCGGGTGGCCCGCCACGCCCACGACAAGAAGGACGTGGCCGGCCATCTCCGGCGGCACGGGATCGACCTCATCGAGGATCTCGGCCCGGTCAGTTTCGTGGACCCGCACACCGTCACCGCCAGCGTCGGGCGCACATGGTCCGCGGACCGCATCGTCCTGGCCGTCGGCGGGCACGCCGGCCGTCTGCCGATCCCCGGCGCCGAGCTGGCGCTCACCTATGAGGACATTCCGTTCCTGGCCTTCCTGCCAGAGCGGGTCGCCGTGGTCGGCGGGGCCGATACCGGCTGCCAGATCGCCTCCATCCTGGACGACCTGGGCGTCACGGTCAGCCTCTTCGAGGCCGGCCCGGCCCTCGTGCCCGCCGCGGACCACAGCGTTTCGGCCGAACTGGGGCGCGCCTTCCGCGTCCGGGGCATGAACGTGCACACGGGCACGCGGGTCAAGATGCTCCGCGCCCAGGATGACGGCATCCACCTCGACTACCGCAGCGGCAGGACCGCTGGCCAGCTCGTTGCGGACGCCGTGTTCTTCGCCGTGGGCTGGCCCGCCAACGTCAGCCACCTGGCCCTGGGCGCCGCCGGCGTACGCGCCGAGCCGGGCGTGATCCCCGTCGATGACTACCTGCGCACCAGCGTCGGGCACATCTTCGCCGCTGGTGACGTCAACGGCAGGTCGATGCTGGTGCAGTCGGCCCGGATGGAAGGCCGGATCGCAGCCACCAACGCCATCCTGGGACCCACCCGGCAGGCCACCTACGAGGTAGTTCCCAGCGGCAGCTTTACCGACCCCGAATACGGCAGGGTCGGCCTCACCGAGACCCAGGCCGCGGGCCAGCACGATCCCGTCGTTGGCCTGGCCCGGTACGACGACCTGCTGCGCCCTGTCGCGGACGGCAGGTCCGAGGGCTTCTGCAAACTGATCGCGGACCGGCAGACCCACGCGATCCTCGGCGCTCACGTGCTCGGCGAATACTCGGCCGAGACGGTGCAGACGGTTGCCGCCTGCATGGCCGCCGGGATGACCATCGAGCGGGTCGCCGAGCTCCAGCTCGCGTTTCCTACCTTCACCGAGGGTGTCAGCATGGCGGCGCAGAAGATCTGCCGCTCGCTGGGCATCGGAAGCTTCCCGCAGGTGTGGAGCTATCTCGGCTCCGAGGACTGAGCGGCCCGCGGGGCCGCATACTCTCCCGGAGCAGGCAGGACTGAACCGGAGGACCCCATGACTAGCTACGCAGTCGTCATCGAGCGTGCCGACGACGGCGGATACGGCGCGTGGTGCCCTGACCTGCCCGGCTGCGTCGCGCTTGCAGATACCGAAGAAGGGGTCCTGGACGAGATGCGGCAGGCCATCGAGTTCCACCTCGCCGGGCTCCGCGAAGACGGGCAGCCGATCCCTCACCCGTCAACGGTTGCAGCCACGGTCATCTCCGTGGTGTAGGTGCTCCGGTCACTGCGTGAGCCCGGCTGGCCGGGTGTCCGCAGACGAAGCTCGCGTACGGGACTGGACGGCGGTGCGGGGGCGGGGGCTGCCTGGTGCAGTGCGACTCGATCCACCGCACCCGCGGGTCCGGGCCCGGCGGTGACACCGGCAGCACGAATCCCCGCACGTAGCCGCGGCTGATATCGGCCTGCAGCGTGGCCAGCGTCGGGGCTGGCACGTTGCCGAGGAAGCCGCCGATAGGCAGCACCTCCCTGCCGCTGTACAGGATGTAGTCCTGCGCGAGCCCGGAGGTGTCGGTGCCGAACAGGGCGTCAGCGGGTGGCGTCTGGAGTTCCAGCCGCTGGACTGCCCTGGTGAGGGCGGGCGCGGCGGCGGCCAGGACCTGGTTATTGTGCACGGTCTTCGACGACTCGAACGGGGTGTCAAACGGGCCTAGCCCGCGGATGACGCAGCTCACGGACGCCGCCGCGGGCAGCAGGAGCACGGCGCCACCGGCGAACGCGACCGCGGTCAGGTAGCTGGCCTTGCCTGACGCGGGCAGCAGCAGCAGAGCGGTGGCGCCCGCCGCCACGACCAGCGCCACCAGGGTGAGCTCGAGCGGGCCGGATGCCGTCCCGGACATCAGGTAGGCGCCGTAGCCGACGCAGCCGAGCACCGTCGCGGCGACGATCAGGCGCACCCTGGCCGGCCAAGGGCGAGGCCCGCACGCGGTAATGCCGGTGCCGCACAGCGCGGCGACCGCGGGGATGAGCGCCGCGACGTAGTACGAGTTCAGGTACGTGCCGACGCTGAAGAAGACCGCGAGGACCAGCCACCAGCCGCCCCACAGCACGACGGCGGCGCGCAACGGGTCGCGCCTGCCCCGGCGGCGCCGGGAGATGAGCACGCCCAGCGCGCTGACGACGGCCGCCGGCAGGAGCCAGCCGCCGTCGGCCGCGAACGGGCCGGCCAGCAGACGGTGCCAGCCCGGCTTGATGCCCATGGTCTCGGCAGTGAGCAACCGCCCGCTCTCTTTGGCCGCGACCACGATCGGTGAGGCCGGCCCGGCGATGGTCGCCCAGTTCCCGGTGAGCCGGCCCAGGCCGTTGTAGTCGAAGACCTGCGTGTACACCGAGTCGTCCGCACTGCCGTCCACGTAAGGCCGGTCCCGGGACGGGACCAGCGAGACCGCGGTCATCCAGGAGAGGGAGACCACGGCGGTGACCAGCCCGGCCAGCGCGACGTGCGCGCACCGGGTACGCAGTCTCGCCGCGGGCGCGGCGAGCAGGTAGGCGGCGGCCAGCGCGGGCAGGGCCAGCCAGGCCTGGATCATCTTCGCCTGGAAGGCCAGGCCGACCCAGACGCCGGCGAGCAGCAGCTGCCGCAGCGACCCGGTGAGCAGCGCGGCGGACGTGGCGTCGGCGGCGAGCACCAGCAGCAGGATCAGCAGCGAGTCCGACACGTTGCCGCGGCTCAGCAGCACGGTGATGGGCGTGACGGCGAGCACCGCCGCGGCGGTCAGGCCGGCCGCGGGCCCAGCCAGCCGGCGGACCGCCCGGTACAGCACCAGGATGGTGAGCACGCCCTCGACCACCTGCGGCAGGACCAGGGCCCAGATGTGAAAGCCGAAGACCCGCAGCGACAGGGCCTGCACCCAGAGCTCGCCGGGCAGCTTGTCGATGGTGACGGTCCCGGCTGGATCGAACGCCCCGAAGATGAAGTCGTGCCAGCTTTCCGACATGCTGCGGGCCGCCGCGCCGTAGAACGGCTCGACGCTGGCGCCGGCCATTCCCCAGCCGTACGCGACCGCCGCGACGGCGGCGATGGCCAGCAGCGCCGGCCGGGCCCAGGCGGGCTGATCCGCGGGCGAGCGCCACGGCGTCAGGAAACCACGCCAGCGAGGTGCCCCGGATGCCGGTGCTGGTGCTGCTCCCGGGATAGTTTCCATTTCCGGCACCTGCCCAGTATGGCGGGCAGCGCGTGTCGCGTCCGCCTGCCGCAGGGGACCCCGCCGCGTTCGATTACGCCGATGCGCAGCCCGGGCGGTGGCCTCCGGTGGTGATGGCGCCGCATTCGGGGCACACCAGGTGGGCCCAGCACGCGGCATCGCCGCCTTCGGCGGGCTCGCTCAGGGCCTGGTGCCGGAGCACCTGGGCGAGTACCGCGGCCTGGCTGTGGTTGACGTCCCGGGTCGCGGTGAGCAGCGTTACTGGACCGGCGGCCGTCAGGGCGGCCACGTGGCCGAGGGCGGCCCGGGCCGCACCCTGCGAGAGTTCTTCCGTGTAGCGGCGGCAGAACTCGCCGAACTTCGCCGGATCATGGCCGTACCAGGTGCGGAGTTCATTTGATGGGGCCACGTCCCTGGCCCATTCGCCCAGCGCGGCCGCCTCCTTGCGGAGGCCGCGCGGCCAGAGCCTGTCCACCAGCACCCGGGTTCCGTCCTGGGGCTCAGGCGGCTCGTACACCCGGCGAACCCGGATCTCTCGCATCGACGGATCCTCCCCTCGGCACTCGCCTGATGCCATCATGCGACATACCAGGACCGCAGGACCGCCGGGGTGGGCGTTGACTTGTCGGTGGCGGCCAATAGGCTGGTTGCCCATGCACGTCGACGCGGTTTTCGGTGCCATCGGCCGCTGGGCCGTCCGCCTTCGCTGGCTGGTCCTGCTGATCTGGGTATTCGGCGCGATCGCGGCCGTGACGCAGCTGCCGTCGCTGTCGAGCGTGACCCAGAGCAACAACTCCAAGTTCCTGCCCGCGAGCGCGCCGAGCCAGCACGCGATCGACCTGTCCGCGCCGTTCGGCAGCGCGAACCTGCTCCCTATCCCCGTCATCGCGGCGACCACCAGCGGGCCGCTGACCGCGGCGGATATCAGCGCCATGAGTTCCCTGCAGGTCAAGCTCCACTCCGTGACCGGTATCAAGCAGGTGCTTGACGTCGGCCGCTCCGCGAACGGCCAGGCCATCCAACTGCTCGCCCTCGCCGCCAACAACAGCGGCAACCAGGACTATCAGCAGAGCCTCATCGACGACATGCGGGCGAAGATCGCCAGCGCCGGGCTGCCCGCGGGGCTGCGGGTCCACCTGGCGGGCAGCATCGCCGTTCAGGTGGACCAGCAGAAGGCGTCCGGCAACACCGGCAACAAGGTGCAGGATCTGTCGCTGATCTTCATCATCGTGCTGCTCGTGCTCATCTTCCGGTCGCTGACGCTCGCCATCACCACGGTCCTGCCGGCCCTGCTGTCCGTGCTCATCTCCGGTCCGCTGGTGGCCGAGGCGGCCAAGCATGGCCTGCAGGTATCACCGCTCGCCCAGTTCCTGCTGATCGTCCTGGTGCTCGGCGCCGGCACGGACTACGGGCTGTTCCTGGTCTTCCGGGTCCGGGAGGAGCTGCGGGCGGCCGGCCATGACGTGACCGGCATGGCCGGGGCCCCCGAGCATGGCCTGTTCCGGTCCCTGCTCTTCGACCTGGCCGGCCCCGGCCGGCCGCGCGGACCGCGCTGGTCGAGTCGGTCACGCGGGTCGGCGAGTCGATTACCTTCTCGGCGGCCACGGTCATCGCGGCGGTCCTGACCCTCCTGGCGGCCAGTTTCCCGTTCTACTCCAACCTCGGCATCCCGTTCGCCATCGCGATCGCGGTCACCCTGCTGGCCGGCCTTACACTGCTGCCCGCGCTGCTGTCGATCCGCCTGTCGCTGCTGGCGATGAAGCGGACGCTGTTCCAGGCCATGTTCCACAAGCCCAAGCTGCTGCCCTGGAGCATCCAGGGCAAGGGCGGGGTCGGCGTCTGGGGCCGGGTGGCGGGCCGGATCGTGCGCCGGCCCGCGACCACGCTGATCATCGGCGTGCTGGCCTTCGGCGGCCTGGCCCTGGCCGTGTTCGGCTACACGGCGTCAGGCTTCGGCGGCAGCACGGCCCCGCCGGCCGGCAGCGACTCCGCGAAAGGCACCCAGCTGCTGACCAGGTACTTCCCGGAGTCGGCCGCCAACCCGACCTCGCCGATCTTCAAGTTCAGCCAGCCGGTCTGGAACGATCCCCAGGTCCTCGCCAAGGCGACCAGTGAGCTCAAGGCCAGCAGCCTGTTCACCACGGTGGCCGGCCCGCTCAACCCGAGCGGGCTGGTGCTGCCGCCCGCCGACTACGCGAGGCTGCACGCCGCGCTCGGCCCGGCCAAGGCCCTGCCGCCGGTCCCGCCACCGGGTCTCGCCGCCAAGGTGCCGCCCGCCATCTACCAGCTGTACCGCAGCACCTCGAACTTCATCAGCGCCGACGGGCGGACGGTGCAGTTCTCCGTGGGGCTGCGGGCCGGTGATCCCGGCAGCACGGCCGCCCTGGATGCCGTCCCGGCGATCCGCTCCGAGATCACCAGGGTGGCGCGGTCCGTGGGCGCCGCCGACTCGGCGGTCGGCGGCGAGGCGCCGGCCCTGTACGACATCAGCGCCGTGTCCAACAGTGACCTGGTCAGGGTCATCCCCATCGCGATCGTGGTGATCGGGATCCTGCTGGCCCTCGTGCTGCGGAGCCTGATCGCCCCGCTCTACCTGATCGCCTCGGTGGGCCTGTCCTACCTGGCCGCGCTGGGGCTCTCCGTGCTGCTGTTCGTCAACATCGGGGGGAGCAAGGGGCTGGTCTTCTTCCTGCCGTTCCTGATGTTCATCTTCCTGCTCGCGCTCGGCGAGGATTACAACATCCTGGTCATGACCCGGATCAGGGAAGAGGCGCACAAGCTGCCGCTGCGCGAGGCGGTCGTCAGGGCGATCGGCATGACCGGTACGACCGTGACCTCGGCCGGCCTGGTGCTGGCCGGAACCTTCGTGGTGTTCGGCGTCGTGGCCGGCAGCGGGGCGGGCGGCAGCCAGTTCCGCGACATCGCGATCAGCCTCGCACTCGGGATCCTGATGGATACCTTCCTGGTCCGGACGCTGCTCGTGCCCTCCACGGTCGTGCTGCTCGGCCGCTGGAACTGGTGGCCCTCCAAGCTGACCATGGACCGTCCGGAGGCGCCCGTGCCTGCGGCCGGCCAGGCCGTGGCCGGGTCAGCCGGGCCGGGCTAGCCCGCTGGTTAGCGTTGCGCCGGCTGCGTGACGCCCTGGGGCTGGTCAAGGCTGGAGTTGCGGCGGTGGGCGGCCAGCCGGCCGGGGTCAGGCCAGTGCACGCCAGTGACCCAGCCCAGGTGCTCGAAAATCCGGATCAGGCCAGCCGAGATGTCCACCTGTCCCCGCTCGGCGCCGTGCCTCGCACAGGCGGGGTCGGAGTGGTGCATGTTGTGCCAGCTCTCGCCGAACGACACCAGGGCGAGCGGCCACAGGTTGGTGGCCCGGTCGTGGCGGCGCGTGGCGAAGGGCCGGGTGCCGAAGACATGGCACAGTGAGTTGACGCTCCAGGTGACGTGCTGCAGCACGGCGACGCGGACCAGGCCGGCCCACAGCAGCGCGGCCAGCGCGGCGCGCCAGGTGCCGCCGATGATCCACCCCGCCGCCAACGGCAGGGCCAGGGAGACGGCAGACAGGACAGGAAAGCCGCGCGAGATCATCCGCATGGCGGGGTCGGCCACCATGTCGGGCGCGTAGCGCGCGGGCGGGCTGGGGTCATCACGCAGCAGCCAGCCCGCGTGGGCGTGAGCCAGGCCGCGGAGTTGGCCGCCGAGGCTGGTCCCGTAGCGATAGGGGGAGTGCGGGTCGCCGGGCCGGTCAGTGAATGCGTGGTGGCGGCGATGGATCGCGACCCAGCCGATGACGTCGCCCTCGAAACTCATCGACCCGGCGACCGCGAGCGCGATCCGCAGCGGGCCGGCCGCCGTGAACGAACGGTGCGTCAGCAACCGGTGGAAACCCACGCTGATCCCCAGGCCGGTGAGCACGTAAAAGCCGAGCGCCAGCAGGACATCGGCCAGGCCCAGGCCATGGCCCCAGGCCAGCCACACCGCCACAGCCAGGCCCGCGAACGGCACGAGCACGATCGCGGCGGTCACGGCTGACCGGAAACCGCCCCCGACGGTCAGTGCGGGACGGCCGCTTCCGGGGAACGGCGCCCGGCCGTCATAACCGGCAGCGGCGGTCATGATGGCAGCCCGGATTCGGCGGACTCAGCGACCCACGCGATGATGCTCATGAACGGCTCCTACGTGCGTGACGAAGCGACGAGCGATGGAGCCGGTCATGTGGGTCGTATCGCGCCGGGAGACGCAAAAACTCCGGACCTGCGCAGTGCCCGTAAGGTTCGGGTGCAGCTGCCGGGGTCCGGAGCAACACCCTGACGGTACCTTTCCGCGACACCCTGCGTCTATGGGCCGAGGAGCGGCCAGCAAACGCTGGGCGGGTGCCCGGAGCACGCCGGGCCTGCGCGCGAACAAGCCAGGCCCGACCCCAGGTCAGTCCGGGACGTTCGGCGGTGTCAGATCCGCCAGCCAGAGTTTCTGCACCATGTGCCAGTCGGCCGGGTGCTCGGCGATCATTGTGGCGAAGGCGTCGGCGAGTTGCTGGGTGCCGCCGGTAACCCGGTCGCCAAGCGGGCCCTCAGGCGTCCCGACCGGCGCCATGATCCGCTGGCCCCAGCCGCCATCCGGCGTGAACCAGAGTCCGACCGGCAGCAGCGCGGCTCCGGTCACCGCGGACAGCAGCGCTGGCCCGCTCGGCATGCGGGCCCGTTCCCCGAAGAAGTCGACCTCGACCCCGTGCTGCGACAGGTCGCGGTCGGCCACCAGGCAGACCGCGCCGCCGGCCTTGAGCCGTTCGGTGAGCACTGTGGTCGGCGTCTGATCGCCGCCGGTCAGTGCGAGCACTTCCATCCCGATGCTCTCCCGGTAGGCGACGAAGCGGTCGAACAGCCAGGACGGCCGCAGGCGCTCGGCCACCGTGGTGAACGGCTTGTGGTATCGGTCGATGAGCCACAGCCCCGCCACGTCGTAGTTGCCGGTGTGCGGGAGGGCCAGGATGAACCCGCGGCCGGCCTGCACCGCCGCGTCGAGGTGCTCGATCCCGGAGGTCTGCCGGTCGGCCCGGGCGATCACCTCCGCCCGGTCCAGCTTCGGCAGCCGGAAGGTTTCCAGCCAGTAGCGGGCGTAGGACCGCATCGCGTCACCGACTAGGGCGTCCATCTCTTCTTCGGGGCAAGCCGGGCCCACCACCCGGCGCAGGTTCTTACGCAGTTGGCGCACGGCCGGCCCGCCGCGCCTGGTGGCCCGGTCAGCGGCAGCGCGGAAGCCGCGAGACGTGATCCGGGCGGGGACGTTGCTCAGCACGCCCCAGCCGAGCGCGAAGCCGGCTCCGGCGATCTGCTCACGCAGGTCCCCGATCATGCTAAATCGCGCTGGCCGCGCAGCGCCCCCGTGGTCATGGCCCCCGTGGTCATCGCCTCCGTGGTCATGGCCTCCGTGGTCGTGGCCTCTGCCGTGATGGTCTCTGCCGTCATCGCCTGCGCGTGGGAGGCTTCGGGTGGCCCGCCGGGTCGTCCCGGCCGGCGTGTCCGGGCTGCGTGACGCCACAGCACCACCGCCACGACGAACGGCCACGAGGTCTGCACCGACGAGGTCAGCCGCTCGGCCATGCCCAGTTCGCTGCCGCCCTGGGTCTCGATCACGAGCCAGCACAGCAGGGCGAGAAACACGGCGGTCACGACGGCCGAGCCGCGGCGGCTCAGAATCAGTGGCCGCGGTGATCCGGGGCTAACCGCGAAAGCCGGCCAGACCGTGATAATTACCGCGCCCAACGAGGTCCAGGCGAGGTGCTGCGCAGTGGAGCCAACAACAGGCTCCGGGGACGTGGCGATGCCAATGGAGGACAGCCCCGCGAGGATCAGCAAAACACGGGCCGGGACCCGGATGGCGCCCAAGCCCGCGGCGGTGACCAGATGGCAGCCGCCGACCAGCAGCAGGGCGCCGGTCATCACCCAGCGGTCGGTTCCCGCGTAACCAGCCATCACGCTCACCGTTTCCCGGATCGGGTTGTAGGAGGCCGGCTGGAGCGCGCCCGCGAGGAGCCAGCCCCCGGTCAGCAGGATCGGCGTCAGGCCGGCCGAGACGATCGCCCACGGGGGTACTGTCCGCCCCCGGCTCAGCGCAGCCGTGCGGGCGCGCGGACCGAGACGGGCGAGGGCCGGAATAGTGATCATGGATCGCTCAGCTCGCCCGCCCGCCTGGCCGCGGGGGCGCGGACGCCGGTACCGGCTGCGCAGCTCACCGAGGGACCTGAGATTGGCCGGAAGGGCCATCAGGACGGACCTCCTTGGTGCACGGGGTCTGGATGCACCGTCAACCGGTTACGGCTGACCACTCCTTCCGAACGTATCACCAAGCGGTCAGGGCTATCCGGTTGCCCCGGGCAAGCTGTCCGGGTCGGCTAGAGTTTGCCTCGTGGTTGTCACACCAGCCGAACCGCTGCGCTGCCTGCGCAGCGACGCCCGGGAGAACCGGGACCGGATCCTCGCTGCTGCCGCGCAGGCTTTCGCCGAGGAGGGGCTCGGTGTCAGCCTGATCGAGATCGCCCGGCGCGCCGGGGTCGGCAATGCCACGCTGCACCGTAACTTCACCAAGGAACAGCTCATCGATGAGCTGTTCCAGGACTGGTACGGCCGGCGGCAAGCCGTCGCCGAGTCCGCGCTGGCCGACTCAGATCCCTGGCACGGCCTGGTGAGTTTCACCGAAGACGTGCTGTCCGAGGGCACCCGCAACCAAGCCATCGGCGCGCTCCTGGCCGTCTGCCCCGACTGGCGGAAGCGATTCCGCGACTTGATGACCCCCCTGCTGGCCCGCGCTCAGGACAGCGGTCAGGCCCGGGGCGACCTGACCGTCGCCGACGTCACTCTCGCCCTGCTTGGCGTGGCCCGGACGATGGCCATTACCAGCCAGAGCTCGCCCGGCCAGTGGCGCCGCCACCTTGCCATTGTCCTGGACGGCATGAAAGCCCAGCACACCGAGCGCCTCCCGGGTCTAGCGCACTCCCACGACCAGCTCGACAGCGATCTTCGCGAGTGGGGCTGCCATGTCCTGCGGAGCGGCAGCGCCTTGCCCTGACATCCCCGGAGCTAGCCAGCAGAGGTCGCCGCCGGCGCAGCGGCCGGCTGGACCAGCGCACCGGAGGCTTCCAGCGCCGCGATCTCGGCGGCGCTGAACCCCAGCTCGCTCAGTACCTCGGCGTTGTGCTCACCCTGGCGGGCCACCAGTTGGCCCTCGTCCGCCGCCACCTGGTCCGCGAAGTGCCACGGGCGGCCCGGGATCTTGATCTCGCCACCTGAGCGGTCGGACACGGCCCGCACCGCGTTCCACTGGCGGGCCCAGTCGCTGTCCGCGAACTCCCTGACGCTGCGGACCTGTCCGGTGGCGATCTTCGCCTCGTCCAGCTGGGCGTCCAGCGACTCCATGTCAGCGAAGGTCCAGATCCACTCCTGAACGATCCGGTGCAGTGCGTCCAGGTTGCGCAGCCGCAGCTCCGGCGTGCGGAATCGCGGATCCCGGCCGAGATCGGGCCGGCGCATGGCCGCCAGGTAGAAGGGGAAGGACATGCTGCCGACGAGGCTCATCGGGCTGGCGAATCGCTCACCGTGCGGTCCGGTGAAGAACGGGCCGTCGGTGGCCCCGAGGATCGGCCGCTCGGCACCGAGCTCCGCATCGGACAGGTTGACGTGCACGCGCTCGTTGATGGACAGCATCACGGCCGCCATGGCCACATCGATGTACTGGCCCCGGCCGGTGCGCGCCCGTTCGGTGAGGCAGGCCAGGATGGCGATGGCGGCGTGCAGGCCGGAGTAGACGTCGGCGTGCGAGAGCGAGTCGCTGCGCAGCGTGCCGGTCCGCTCGAAGTGGTCGGCGGTGTTGGCGGTGATCCCCGTCTCAGCCTGGACCGTCGGCGCGTAGGCCATCCGCGAGCGCCACGCGCCGTGCTGGCCGTAGCCGCTGATCGAGGCGTAGACCACGCCGGGGTTGCGGGCCGAGACCGACTCGTAGCCCAGCCCGAACGAGGCGAGCGCACCGGGCCTGAAGTTCTCCACGATCACGTCGGCGGTGTCGCAGAGCCGCAGCGCCGCTTCGCGGGCCCCAGGCACGTTGAGGTCGATGCTGATGTTGCGCTTGCCCGCGTTCTGCTGGGAGTAGTAGCCGGAGACCTCCCCCTGGCCAGGGAACGCCTTGCGGGACAGGTCGCCAGTCGGCGGTTCGAGCTTGATGACCTCGGCACCCAGGTCGAGCAGCGTCTTGGCGCAGTGCGGGCCGGCCAGCACGCGGGAGAAATCCACCACCCGGATGCCTTCCAGCGGAAGCGGCATGCCGCTCACCGGCCCTCGAACTCGGCCATGCCGAGACCGTTCTCGCGGTATGACCGGACGGCGGAGCGGAAGTCGGCCGACCGCATGATCGGCCGCTGGATCTCCGCCATGGCCGCATCGGCGGCTCCGATCCCCTCGTTGACCGCGACGGAGACCAGGCGCTTGGTGGCCGCGTTGGCGATCGACGGGCCGTGCGCGAGTTCCTGGGCGAGCACCATCGTGGCGCTGTCCAGCTGCTCATCGGCCACCACCCAGTTGATGATGTTCCAGCGTTCCAGGGTCGTGGCGGGATAACGCCGGCCGAGCAGGGCCATCTCCTTGGCCCGGGCCGCACCGGCCCGCTGGGTGAGCCGCTGCACCGCGCCCATCAGGGGGTGCAGGCCGACCGTGACCTCGACCGAACCCAGCTTCGCCGACTCGGCCGCCACGATCAGGTCGCACGCCATCGCGAGCTCGAAGCCGCCCCCGACGCAGACTCCCTGGACGCTGGCGATGACAGGGGCCGGGTGCTCGTCGAAGGCCCGCAGCAGCTCGGCCAGGCCCCAGTCGAGGATGTCGGATTTGTCCGCGTCGGCGACCATCGCGTCCAGGTCCGCCCCGGCGGAGAAATGCCGCAGGGAGCTGCGCAAGATGACGGCCCGGGCGCCGTGCCGCTCAGCCCAGGCGAGTCCCGCGATGAGCTCGCGGGTCAGGGCGCGATCCAGGAGGTTGTAGGGAGCCAGTCCCATGGACAAGACGGCCACGGTGCCGTCCATGGCGGTGCTCAGCGCTCCGCGGCCGGTGGCCGCGGGGACAGGCGCCGACTGGGACACGTCGGCCGGGAAGTCGCGCTGGGGTGCGGTGTTCGACACGGCGATCATCCAATGCTCAGTGAGGTGGTCCTGGTTGAGTGGCCCCGGTTTAGGTGGCGGCGGGCCTGCTGCTAGCGGGGCGGCAGGCGGAGCAGGGCGGCGGTCTCCTCGACCGAGGCGGTCGGGCGGTCCAGCGTGGCCGCGAGGTTCACGGCCCGCTGCACGAGCGGCTGGTTGCCCGGGCTCAGCTCGCCCTTGCGCAGGTAGAGGGCGTCCTCCAGCCCGGCGCGGGCGTTACCGCCCAGGGCCAGGCCGATGGCGGTCAGCTCCAGGTTGGCCCGGCCGATGGCGATGACCTGCCAGACACAGTCCGTCGGAAGGCGGCGCACCATCGTGAGGAGGTTGTCCGCGGTGGCCGCCATCCCGCCGGCCACGCCCAGGACGAGCGAGAACTGCAGCGGCCAGTCGCTGAGCAGCCCGGCGTCACGCAGCCGCAGGCAGGCGTCGAGATGGCCGGTGTCGTAGATCTCCAGCTCCGGCTTGACCCCCAGTTCCTGCATGCGCCGCGCCAGCCGCGCCACATCGGCCGGGGGGTTGCGGAACTCCCCGGAGCCGAACGTCATCGTGCACGGATTCAGGGTGGCCATCCGGGGCCGGAGCTCGACGAGGGCCGCGCGCTCCTCGAACGGCACCGCGAGCCCGACGCCGGTGGATAGCTGGATGAGGATGGGACACCGCTCCGCGATCAGGTCCATCGTCCGGCGGGCGATGTCCAGGTCCGCCGTGGGCCGGTCGCGGGGATCGCGCAGGTGGATGTGCGCGACGGACGCCCCCGCGAGGTAGGCCTGGTGGACGGCCTCGGCGATCTCCTGAGGTTGCGTGGGCAGCGCCGGGTTGTCCGCCTTGGACGCGATCGGCCCGGTGGGCGCCACCGTGATGACGACGCTCATCGCGGATCAGGCCGCCACCGGGCCCCGGCGGGGTTGACCGTGCGGTAAGTCATGGAGCTCACTTCCTCGTCGTCGCCGGGCAAGCCGTTAGGGCTGTTGAGGCGGTTGAGCTGGGCTCACTCGCCCATCGTGCCGGGGGCCAGGGACAGGTTGACGGGGAGCTTCTCCGCCTGGGCGTAGGGGGTCGCCTTGTTCTCCTTGACCCAGCGCCGCTCGGCCATGGACTCGAACGGCGGCGGGATCTCACCCTGCAGCGACCACAGGTCGAACGGCGGTTCGGTGATGGTGAACTCCCAGTCGTAGCCACGGTCCTTGACCCAGGGGGCGATGACCTGGTCCAGGTTCCTGACCCACCATTCCCGGATGACCGGGCCGGGCAGGGTCCGGGCCATCTGGTCGATCTGGATCCGGACGAAGCTGCCGTGGGCATCGCCGCCCACGTAGAACGAGTCGGCCGGGACCTCTTCGAAGAGAACGACGACGTAGAACCGGGGGATCGGGACGGCGTCGTAGACCTGCGTGATCGCGCCGGCGAACTCCTTCTTGTCCGCGGGCGTGTAGGCATCGACCGGGTGGTGGATCTTCCAGAGCGGCATTTGCTGTTCCTCCCATGTCCGTGCTGCGTGGTCCGTGTTGCTTGGTCTCTGCTGTGCCAGATGTGCCTCAGTGAGCGGAGTCACATCGACGTGGCTTCAATAGAACACAGGATGAGTCTCAATACAAGACCTAGTTGCAAAATAAGACTCAGTTGGGCACGTCGAGGTCCGAGTGGGCGTGGCGGGGGCGGTTTCGCTGGGGTGGGGGTTAGCTGGCGCGTTCGGCGGGCGGTGCCGGGCGGGGCCGGTGCTGATGGGGCGCGGGGGCTGGCGCCAGGCGGCCGCGCATATCGAGTTCAGGCCGGACTTCGTCGGGGTACCCGGGACCGACGCAGAACTGGATGCCGGTGTGCGCGACGGGCTGGCCGCACTCCGTGCAGATGACTTGAGGGACAACCTCGTGACCGCCCTCGCCGTCGCCCTCGTCGTGGCGCAGGGCGACCGGCGCGCCGCCTCCGTCGTCGAGCCACTTGTCTCCCCAGGCGAGCATGGCCGCGAGGACCGGGAAGAAGTCGCGCCCCATGTCGGTGAGCAGGTACTCATACCGTGGCGGATTGTCCTGGTAGAACCGCTTGGTCATGACCCCCGTGTCGACCAGTTTGCCGAGCCGGTCGGACAGCGTGTTCCGGGCGATGTTCAGGGACCGCTGGAACTCGTCGAAGCGGGTGAGCCCCTGCAGTCCATCGCGGACGATGAGCAGCGTCCAGGAGTCACCGAACACCCCGACGGCACGCGCCAGCGAGCATGGCCAGTCCGAGAATTCGCGGTTCATGGGGTCTAGTTTAGCTACTGAGTTGCGGATGCCCCCGGCGTGCGGGTGGCTGGCGCCTGGCCAGCAGGCGCCAATTCCCAACCCTCCGCAACGAAAACCGTCCGCCCCAACTGCCCCGCCACCAGCACCGCCTGCGCGGAAACAACCCCTGTCCGCCGTACCCGCAGACTCAGGCGGTCTGAGTTAGAGTCGCAAATTTACAACCTTAAACGACTCTGAGTTGCAGATATGCTACCTATGAACCCGGGCTTTGCCTGAGGGATGTCGCTCTGGGCAATGCTCTGCCTGCCAGGGTCAGATGAGAGGAACCGTACTGTTGTGGCTGCGTCGCGGACGCCGATCGCCGTCGCTAACGGTCAGCGGCGTATAGGTGAGGATCTTGCTACGTGGCGGCGTCTGCGGCGGCTGACGGCAGCCCAGGTGGCGGATCGCGCCGGAATATCCCGGTACACCGTCATGCGGCTGGAGAACGGCGAAGGTGCAACCATGGAGAACTTGCTGCGGGTGGCCCGGGCCCTCGGGGTGCTTGACCAGCTGGTGGAGGCGGTTGACCCGTACCAGACCGATGTGGGCCGCCTGCGGTCGGAGGAGGCACTGGCTGAACGTGTCCGGCCGCCCAGGCCAGGATCAAGACCGTGACCGGCGAGATCGAGGTCTTTGTTGCGGACGGCGCGAGGAACATCCCGGCCGGGCGGTTGTACCCGCACCTTCGCCGGGGCTCGGAGTCCGCCAGCTTCATTTACGACGATGAATACCTGACCAGCCCCGGCGCCTACCAGCTGGATCCAGCGCTTCCCCTGGGCGCTGGGACCTTGCAGACACCAGTCGGCCGTGCGTTGTTCGGCGGCTTCGCCGACAGTTTGCCTGACCGCTGGGGCCGAACGCTGATCCATCGCACCGAACGGGCGCGGGCCCAGGCCGCGGCAACCGCCCCGCGCTCGATGAGCGAGATCGACTTGCTGCTCGGTGTCCGGGATGACCTGCGTCAGGGGGCTCTGCGATTTCGCTACCGCGGCCAGGAGCCTTTCCTTGCGGCTAAGGCCCCGGGCATCCCGGTTCTGACCGACCTCCCCGCGTTGCTTGATATCGCGGCCCGAGCCGAGCGGGACGCCGCCGATTACGAGGATCTCAAACGGCTACTGGACGCCGGTAGCTCCCTGGGGGGTGCACGCCCGAAGGCGCATGTCCTGGATAGCGATGGGCGTGTCGCCATCGCTAAGTTCCCCCGCGAAAGCTCGGACACCTGGAACGTGATGGCCTGGGAGAAAGTTGCCCTTGATCTCGCGCGGGACGCGGCGATAACCGTTCCGGACTCTCAGCTACTGCGCGTGGGGGAGCGGAATGTGCTTGTCGTGGACAGGTTCGACCGTCGCGGCGGAGCCCGAGCCGGGTACGCCAGCGCGTTGACCATGCTCGAAGCCAAGGAGGGTGATCAGCGCAGCTACCTTGAGATCGCCGAGGTGATAGAGGAACGGTCCCTGGCCGCAACGGCGGAACTGCGCCAGTTGTGGCGGCGGATAGCCTTTACGATCTTGATCTCTAATACGGACGATCATCTCCGCAATCATGGATTCCTTCATGAGCGGGGTGAATCCTGGACACTCTCACCGGCGTTTGACCTCAACCCCAGCCCGGGTCCGGGCCCGAAGCACCTGAGCACTCGGATCGACTACGGCAGCGCACGCGCGAGCATAGATACGCTCATGAGCGTGGCCCCGGAATTCCGTCTGGATGCCGGCGGCGCGCTTGAAATTCTTGCTCAAGTCACGCGGGCAGTCGCGCGCTGGCGCGAAGTAGCTGCCTCCCACGGACTGCAGCAACACGACCAGGACATGATGGAGCCGGCGTTCGAGCACGCCGAGGCCAGGCGAGCCTGGGACCTGATCGAGGGCCGGTCGGCGCACGGTGGATCGTAAGACGCGCGGGACGCCGACTGAGGTGGACCTCATCCGCCGGGCCCATGGCCGTGGACCTGCTAACGGGCTGGCCGGGTGAGGATCTCCATGAGATGACCGTCGGGGTCGCGGAAATACACTCCCCGGCCGCCGTTATTGTCACGGTGGTAGATCTGGTCAGGTTGGCGGCACGCGGGGTCGGCGAAGTAGGCGATGCTGGCGTCGCGGATGCGGGCGAATGCGGCGTCGAACTCCTCATCGCTGGCCAGGAACGCGTAGTGGCAGGGCTGGACGGCGTCGTGGCTTTGGTCGTAGTCCAGCGTGACCCCGTTGGCCAGCGTGACCGGCGTGAAGTGCGACAGCGGCGGATCGACCGGCAAGCCAAGGATGGCGGCGAGGAACTGCGCCGAGGCCTGCGGGTCACGGGCGGCGACGATCGTGTGGTTGAGCTCGATGGACATGGTGGCTCCTTCGCTTGAGGCCAGCAGGCGCTTGAGGGTGGCCGGCCGGCAGCGCTTATGGCATGTTCTCTCCGGGTGAGGCCGGGATGGGCTGTCCCTGGCGGTACATCTGCGGTGGCTTAACCCCGGCGGACTGGCCACCGTCGATCGGGATCACTGCCCCGGTGATATAGGCGGAAACCGGCGAGGAAAGCCAGAGCACGACCTGGCCGACCTCGGACGGGCTTCCGATCCTGCCCATGGGCGCGGCGAGCGCGGCCCGCCGCTGAACTTCTGCGCCGGCGGCCTCGAGGTGATGGGTGAGGATGGTGCCGGGCGCGACGACGTTGACCCGGATGCCCTGGTCGGCGTAGTCCAGGGCCGCGACCTTGGTCAGGCCGATGATCCCGGCCTTGCAGGCGACGTACGCCGCCAGGTTCGCTACGCCGGTCACGCCGGCCAGGGAGGCCATGTTCACGATCGTGCCGCCTCCGGACTGGAGCATGGCGCTGATCTGGTACTTCATCCCGAGGAACGTGCCCCGGATGTTCGTGGCGATCCCCCGGTCGAACTCCGCGGGGTCGATCTCGGCCAGCGGTGCGGGCATCGGCCCATCGGTGGCGTTGTTGAACGCGGCGTCGAGCCGGCCGTAGGTGTCCAGGGTGCCCTGGACGAGGGCGCGCACCGAGTCGGCGTCGGAGACGTCGGCGGGGATCGCGGTCGCCCGGCCGCCGTTGTCCGTGATTTTCTGCGCGACCGACTCAAGGGCGGCGACGTCGCGGGCGGCGAGGACGACGGCGGCCCCGGCGCCGGCGAAAGCCTCCGCGGTGGCCGCGCCGATTCCCTTGCTGGCCCCGGCGACGAGGGCAACCCGGCCGAGCATCGGCCGATCCTGGCGGGTGGCGGAGGTGGTGTCGGTGTCCGCAGCGTGGCTGGCGGGGTCAGGCGTGGTCATGGTTCCAGTTCCCTTCAGGCCGGGTGGCGCGATATGGGCATCTGAGGCCGGGTGGCGCGGGATGGGCATCGGGCCCACTTGGATGCGTCAACCTTCTGCAAAGGACTTCTGCCAAGAACGATAGATGTCTAATTCTTAGATGTCAAAGACTAAGAGATCTAATGAAGATGATAAGGTCACCGTGTGTCCGCGCCAGAAACTGATCACCCCCTGGGCCGGCGGCCCGAACCTCCAGACGGACCGCCTGCCTCACGGCCCCTCGGGCTCCATCTGGCCCGCGCCTCCAAAGAGATCACCAGGGCGTTCGACGACGCGCTGGCCGCTGAAGGTGGCTCCGTGCCGGTCTGGCTGGTGCTGATTTCCCTGAAGATGAGGCCGCTGGCCAGCCAGAGAGAACTCGCCGATGCGGTCGGGATCCGGGAGGCCACGCTGACCCATCACCTCAACGCCATGGACGCCACCGGTCTCATCACCAGGCGGCGGGCTCCAGACAATCGCCGGGTGCACCTGGTTGAGCTGACCCGGGCGGGCGAGGAAGCCTTCCAGCGGATGCGCAGGGCGGCCTTCGCGTTCGACACTAGACTCCGCGCCGGCTTCAGCGACGATGAGCTGGCAGCGTTTGAGCGGGTACTCGACCGACTGTGCGGCAATGTGTTGGGTGAGCACGGGAACACGCCGGGCGAATGAGTAGCTCGAGGATCCCTTATTGGGTGTGACCTGCGGGTTCATCAGGGCACGCCGGTGCAGCGAGTATCTGATCAAGCGGCCCAGCCCGGGATACAGCGTCGGTTCCCCGCCGATGAACCACACTGCCGCGTCCAGGGTCCCTTCTCGTGCTTCGCGGCGGGCGACGGGCTACTGCGGAGGTCGGCGGTGGCACCGCGCAGGCTGAGCCTATGGGCCGGGCGGCGGGGTGAAGATCGCGTGGCTTCCGAGGCGCCGCCAGATGACGTGGGCCTGGCCGGCAATTCGTTCGTCGCCGTAGCTGAACGTTGCGCGCCCGTCGTTGTCCCAGGTCATTTCGAACACGCCGGGGTGGGCGGCAACGCCTTTGACACGCAACCCAGAGCGGAACGGGCGATCAGGAGCGACCAGGTCGGGGACAAAGGCCTCGGTCACGACCTTGCGGAAGGCTGCCTGCTGCTGTGCGGTGAGTTTCTTCCAGTCCCGTTCGAATCGGGGGAGCGTCTCGAAGGTCGGCATCACTCATCCGCTGACCCGAGCGAATCCAGATGATCGAACATGTCCTCAGCGGACTCGTGGACGGTGCCGCGCCCGGCTGCGATGTCATCGTCGGCTTCCCGCTCTCCAGCCAGCCAGTCGGGTGTGAAGAACCACGCCTGATCGGTGGGAATGGACACATAGCCGCGCACCGTGACCGTCCCGTCCTCGTGCACCGCGAACTCCACCTCATCGCCCTCGCCGATGTGGAGAGCGCGGCGGATCTCCTCGGGGAGGGTGAGTTGCGCCTTCGGCCGGACCCTCACCCGGGCCCTCAGGCGAGGCTCCGGTTCCATCTTGGCCGCAGGCAAACCCATGACGGTCTCCAAGCAATCAGATTTTCCTACTCTCCTACTGTATCACTGCTTGTTGCCCGGGATAGGTTGTGCGGATGGCGGCCGACCCGCGCTTCCAGCGCCCGGATGTTGACGTGGCTGGGGTCGGGTCAGCACGTACAGCACGGTGTCCGCCACGTCCTCGGACCGCAGCCCGGTTCCCGCTGCGACGCCCGCCGCTATCGCGGTCGCGTCCGTCACCTTCCACAGGTCGTTCAGGACGCCACCCTGGGCGACGGATCGGATTCGCACTCCGGTCCCGATCAACTGGCGCCGGATACCGTGAGTCAGCGTATGAACGGCGTGCTTCGACGCCGGATACACCGGCTCCCCGGCCCGGTCAGCAAATCCGCCCCGCCTGCCGCCCTGTTGATCTCACCGGCGGGGCACAGGTGCGGTTTGCCCACGTGGCAGGTGCTCCAGAGTGTCTTGCAGCCATGAGCGCTGCTCGGCGCTGAGGACCGGCAGGGCAGTCTCGACGTCACGCTGATCCTTGCCGCTCTCTGAGCGCGACTTGAACAGCAGCACCACCTCGGGAGCCAGGAACGGGATGCCATCCCGGTTGCGGGTGATGTCGGCCAGCGGCCGGCTGATGCAACGTGCGCCCCGGTAGTAGACCCAGGAGGCTCCGGCTGCGCTGGCCAGGAGCACCTCGGTGGGCAGCGGCAGGTTCTCGCTCTGCAGGACGAGGCGATCCGCGCCGACGGGCGACCGCGGACGAGCGGGCCCGGGGCCAGCGAGAAGCCGCCGGCCGGCAGGCCACGGACCGGGTTGCCCGTCGCTGCCGATGAGCTGGACATCGACCTCCGTCAGGTCGGTGCGCAGCGCGTGCTCGTCGCGTTCGAGCAGCATGATGTTGACATCGGCGTGGTCGCGGGTGACACGTCCGACGGCGAGGTCGATGGCCCAGCCTCCGGCGATCCAGTACGGAACGGTCAGGGCGGACAGCAGGGAGCGGACGGCAAGCACCGGCCCGAAGCCGGCGTTAGTGGGACTGTTCATTGGGGAAATTGCCTCCAGGCGATGACGGCGGGACCGTTCCCCTGGTGGCTGGCGCAGCGGCGCTAAGCGATCCTGCTGGAGAGCGGTGCAACCATGAGTTCATCCGGCATCGGGCACCACCTCCTTTGCGCTGCGGCCTCACGGACACAATAACTCGCGGGGAGCCGAAGATGCAGAGGCGCTACCGGTCTCGGAAGTGCCGGCGGTCGCGTCAGTAGTGGGCCGTCACGCCACCCCGGTTGGCCGGTTGGCGCAACCGGCGTCCATGTCGGTCCTCACGAATATGATTCGAGTATGAGTGACCGGAAGGCGCGTCTGACTATCACGGTGGATTCCCACCTCAGTGCCTATGCCGAGCACCTCGTCGAATCCGGCCACGCGAGCTCTGTGTCCGCCGCGTTCAACGAGGCCATGGCTGAGAAGGCTTACCGGGACCGGCGTCGGCGCAGCCTGTGGAAGGCGAAAAGTGAGCAGGCCGATCCTGGCCGGGTCGCCCGCATGATGGCGCACATCGACCAGCAACTCGCTCGGTGAGCACTCCAGGCCGTACGCCCTCGATCCTGGACACCAGCGTGCTGACGGCGGTGGCCCGCGGGGATGCGGACATCATCGCGCTCGTCCAGGAGTATGACGCTCGTGGCCAGCCGATTGTCATCCCTGCATTGGCCCTGGCAGGGGCCTCATTGGACACCCGCAGCGAGGAAGGTGACGACCTGCTGGCTGGCCTGGAACTCCTTGAGGTCGTCACCGTTGCCCGGTTGAGCGGCGCTGAGCAGGCCGCTCGGCTGGCTCACCTGGTCGCGCGAACCGGTCTTGATCCCTGGGACGCGCACGTCGCCGCGATCGCGGATGTGGCGATCTGCCCGATCCTCACCCTGAATGCCGCCAAATGGCAACGACCCTCCGCGGATCTCGATGACCCGCTGCACATCATTGAGATCGCCGACCCGGGTGATCAAAAACCTGGAAAGTAGCCGCCGTTCACGACGGCGGGCATCTCCGCAGTCGCCCCTTTATCCATGGCCTGGAATAAGCCGTTGCCGACGCTGCGCTTCCCCGAGCGGTACTCCGCCCAGTCCTGCGCTACCGCAGCGAAACCCTTCTTCCAGGGTTGAGGATCATTGCGGGCGATCCCGTCGTCGTGCGTTCCCTGCGATCCACTGCTCAGCTCCCCCCGTCTTCGCGGAGACTCTGCCACCGCTGAGAAGCGGACAAGCTGGCGAGGCGGTCCCCTCGCAGTGGAGTATGAAAAATCCCGCACATAGCTGGCAAGAGAGCTTTCGGCGCTAAGCGATTCCCCCCGGGCGTGCTGCGAACCGCAGGTAGTGAGGCTACTGTGCGGTGAATGGATCCCGGCAGGCCAGGTGTCATGCCACCAGATGTATATGTGGCATCGCTGGCTCGTAAGCGAATGGCGGCGGGTGCCTTGTGCCGCGACCGGGCGGGACGGGTTCTCCTCGTCGAGCCTGTCTACCGGGATACCTGGGACTTGCCTGGTTGCGCGGTGGAGGCTGAGGAGTCGCCGCAGGCTGCGTGCCGCCGGGAGGTCGCTGAGGAGCTCGGGCTGGACCGCCCGGCGGGCCGGGTCCTTGCGCTGGACTGGGTGCCCTCGCGGCCGGAGCGCCCCGAGGGCCTCATTGTGGTGTACGACGGGGGTGTCCTCGCCGCGAATGACATCGGGGCAATCGTGGTGCAACAGGAAGAACTCGCAGGCTACGCCTTCGTGCGCCCGGATCAGGTGCCAAACAGAGTGACGCCGCTCGTAGCGCGGCGGATCGCCGCATGCCTGAAGGCATTGGCCGCCGGGATGGTGGCATCGCTAGAGGGAGGCAGCCCGGCTGGCTGATTCCTCCTGCCACGGGGCGCCGCCGCGCGTCAGCAGGACGCGGCCAGCGGCGCGGTAGAGGCTGTCATGGATGCCGTCCGCATAAAGCAGCGCCGCACTCGCCAACTTCTTCTTCGAGCAGCGCGACGCGGAGCCTGGCGAGCGCCTGGTCAATGTCAGCATCGACCAGCCGCCGCATCGGCAGGTCAAACGCCCCGGTGAAACTGAGCGAGCGCGGCGGCTGCGCCGCTGGGACGAATCTGGGTGTCGGGCAGGCTACTGTAACTTGGCCTGGGCGGCCCTAACTCAGCAGAGTCCGGCGGCTGTCGGTCACGGACGTTCCGGACGTCAAAGCCCAGGCGGCGCAGCACGCCAGCGGCCCCATGGACCCCGCCGCTGAAATCATGCGGGCCCATGGGCTTCCCGGTGGCCAGCCGGTAGGCGACGCCGAGAATTGCCTTGGAGTCGTAGGCCTTGCCATCGACGATGAGTAGGTAGGCGGTAGCCCGGCCGAACCCATAGTGGGCGAGGAACTCGTCCTGGCCGAGCCGGTCGTACTCCGCCACCGCTTGTCGGACGTGATGCTCCGCGACAACATCCCAGAACGCCATTTGCTGATGGTAGGCGCGTCGGCCGGTCACCGAGTCACTATCGCGGGGCGCACACTGTGCTTTCCCCGGCGGTATTCCGCCCAGTCCTGCGCCACCGCAGCGAAGCCCTTCTTCCAGGGTTGAGGGTCATCGCGGGCGATCTCGTCGTAGAGCCTTGCGCATGCGATGGAGAAAACATTGATCGCATGGTCTGGAGTCTTTCCCCAGGAGGTGCACTGCACCGCCCACGCCTCGGCCTGGGCGGCTGTGTGACCGCCCAGCATCAGGCGCAGCAGGAAACAGGCTGGATCGATGAACGCGGCACCACGGGTAGGCCAGGCCCAGTCGATGATCCACGCACCGTCGGCGGTCATGAGCACATTGAGCGGGTTGAAGTCGGTGTGCAGCAACGCCGTGCCCGCTAGCAGACCGAGGTTGGTGTCATCGTCAACGTAGGCCGCCCACCGCTGCTCGGCCCGCTTCACCGGAACGTCAGGGCAGCGTATCTGCTGCAGCCGGTTGATGACCTGGACGACAATCGGCACGTCTGCTGACCCGGGTGAATAGTCCGCGTGCGTGGCGCCAGGGATGTAGGTGAACGCCAGCAGATTCCATCCGGCCCCTTCCGCCTGCCAGCGGAGCTGCGGCGCAAGAGACTGCACGTGCGGGTTGATCATTGCTTCGCGCTGCTGCCACACGACTCCGGGATGATCAGTGCGCATGCCCTTGACGAACAGCGGGCCATCGACGGTCTCCAGCACCGCAGCCAGGTGAGAGTTCAGCCCGGCTGAGACTGTCCGCGCACCGACTACCGGCCCGGTGCGCGCCTGGACCAGGTCACGGACGGCCTGGTTGAGGTCATTCCAGTCAGTGCGCTGCAGGGTCAACTTGTCGCCTCCTGGTTCAGGCTGGCCCGCTTCCGTCCCCGCCGCAGGTGGATCCCCCCGTCCGGCGTAATCGTGGCGCTGGCCCCGTAGACAGGCAGCGCTCCCTCCCGCAGCCACATCTGGGATCCGCCGGCCCCATCCTTTAGCTCCCAGACGACCTGCCCGTCGAACCTCCCGCTCTGCGACGGTGACCACCATCGCGGCACGAACACATGCCGCGGCACCTCCTCCACCGCTGCCCGCCAACGCGACGCCGGATGGGTGACCTGCGCGGCCAGCATCTGGGCGTGCTCGTGCCAGTTCACGCAGGCTTCCGCGACGGGTTGCCGTCGTTGGAGTCCGCCGGAGTGCAGGTCACGCATCCACTATCCCGCGGAATCGCCCCCGTGATTGCCCCCCCACGCCGGGCCGCCCGGGGGAGTGGTCCTCACGTTGCCGGCAATCATTCCGACGATGCGTGGTGAGTATCGGATGGGATCGCTAGTTCTCTTATTAGATCGCTTCCGATACTTTAGGATTGTGGACCTGACAGACCCGACCCGGGCCATGATTCCAACCCTGGATGGCCCGGTCCTGGCTGTGCTGGCCCGGGCCGGCAAGCCCCTGACCGCAGGTGAAGTCGCCGCGCAAACACCGCGCGGATCGGAGATCGGCGTGCGCAAGTGCCTGGCCCGTCTGGTCGAGCAGGGAATCGTGCGTGCCACGCAGATGGGCAGGAACCGTGTCCACGAGCTCAACCGGGAGCATCTCGCCGCCCCGGTCGCGGGGCTGCTCGCCGACCTGCGCCTCGAGCTATGGAATCGTTTCCGGAAGACGCTCGGTGTCTGGAACCCGAAGCCGGTATACGGGTGCGTTTTCGGGTCCGCGGCGCGCGGCGATGGCGACGCCCGGAGCGACATCGATCTGCTCCTGGTGCACGCGCCACTGCTCGGAGAAAAGGCTCCGCGCCGCCGTTCGGGTGAGCTGGATGCGGTCGCTGGTCTTGCTGCGGAGTTCACGACAGTGCAACTCACGGAGCGCCAGCTGGCCAGGTGGGGGCGTCAGGTCGACCAACTGCGCGGGCTTGTCCGCGGGTGGACCGGCAATTCGCTCCAGGTTCTGGAAATGTCCACTTTCCTATGGGCAGAGCAGCTGCGTCGCCGAAGCGCTCTGTTCGCGGACATCAGCCGCGACGCTGTCGAGGTTGTCGGTGGTTCCTTTTAGTGTCAGTGGCTCCTCCTTGAGCGGCCCGCCGCGCAGAGAGCAGGGTGAGCAGAATGCCGCAAAAGTCTCGCACCGCTCCATGTGGGGCAGCCGAAGGACGCGCCCGGTTACGGACGGCTCAGGCTTACCTTGAGGTAGCGAAATCAGTGCTGGATGAGCGTGACCGCGATGAGTACCTCAATGTGGCGGCTGGCCTCGCGGTGCTCAGCGGTATTGCCGCCTTAGATGCCATCTGCTGCATCCGGCTCGGCTGCCACCACCGCGGCGATGATCATCGTGGAGCCGCTGAACTGCTCCGGACTGCGACACCAGACGGCGCTGAACTGCCGAAGGCACTCCTGAGGCTCCTTGACCTCAAGGACGCCGCACACTACGGCGTGATGGTCGTGGCCTCTCGCAAGGCACGTGACGCCACGCGCTGGTCCACCCGCCTCGTCGACAGGGCCCGGCAGGAATCTGAACGCTAGGGCAGCTAAAGGGACCAGGCGAAGCAGCCAGGCGGTGCCCCATGATCCCCGCAGGGAGACCGCAGGACTCAGATTGTCCAGGTTCCCGCCGCCAGCCGTACCGACATTCCCCGCGCCGGGCACCCTTCCGTTCCCGCCGCCAATCCCTGCCATGACCAGCCGCCACCACTCCAGGCACCGGCGCCGTTCCCGCGAGGAGCTGATCACGTTCCCACCGCTCCAGCTATGAAGTTGCGGAATGCCACCATCCAATTACGGTTGATCCTGACCACGGTCACGGCCGTAGGAGGCAATCACGATGCCCATCGTCCGGATCACCTTGCCGGCTGAGAAACGCGCCTTACGCGAGAAGATGCGTGCCCTGGGCCTGGGCCACCGCGAGATCGCCGCGGAGTTCGCCCGCCGCTACCGGCTCCCCCCCGCCGCCTGGCGCGAAGCCCACGGCTGGAGCCTGCGCGAAGCGGCCGCCCAGATCAACGCCTACACCGGCACCGTGGGCCTGGACCCCGGCGGCATCTCCAGCATGACCGCCCCGCACCTGTGCGAGCACGAGAGCTGGCCCGGCCCGGCCCGCAGCCGACCGGCCGCCGCCCCTCGCCCTACCTGCTGGCCCTGCTCGCCTGCACTACGGCTGCACCACCAGCGACCTGATCGACCTGGCCGACCGCGAGCAACTCCCTCCCGCCGACCTGCTCATCCTCGACACCTACAGCCAGGAAATTCACAATCTCCGCAACGAAAACCGTCCGCCCCAACCACCCCACCCACCAGCACCGCCTGCGCCGAAACAACCCCTGTCCGCGCTGCCAGCCATCACCTAACGTGGAAAGCCAGAGCCCGGTTTCACACCCCGTGCCGGGATCGAGCGAGAGGTCCTGATGGCGGCCCACGAAGGCAGTGACCACGCCGAGCAAGCCGAACGCCGCGACAAACAAGGCCGCAGTCTGGCTCTCCTCTCCTGGACGCTCTGATGAACCTATACAGCGATATTCGCGGAATGGTTGACGATCCCAGCAGCCCGGGCAAGAGCATCTACGTCGCGCTGCCGCCTATTGCTCATTAGCCCTTCAAGGCAAGGTCTGCGCGCCCACACGGTAGCCGTGAACTCGTTCACCTGATTCCCAGGCCCTGCAGAGGGTGTTTGCCAGGAGCATCTGGCGTGGTGTCTTGCAGGACACCCGGACCAGGTCCGGGCTGGCCACGATAATTGCCATGGCCCTGGCCCGTGAGGTCGAGACGTTCAGCCGGTGAGGGTCATACAGGAACTCCATGCCGCGGGGCGCGTCGTCGGCAGACGATGTCGCCATCGAGTAGATGGCTACCGGCGCCTGGCGCCCCTGAAACTTATCGACGGTCCCCACCCGTACTCCGTCGGGACAGCCAGTCTCGGCCAGCGCGTCCTGGATCGCCCTGATCTGTGCGTTGTAGGGGGTGACCACGAGGATGTCGGCCGGGCTGAGGGGGAACAGGCCGCCGTGTTGGTCCTGCCACTGGCGGCCGACCAGGTCCCGGACGAGGTGGGCGACCTCGCTTGCCTCCTCCGGGGAGGCGTTCGTGTTCCCCTCATGCGGCACCGCGAGGATCCGCAGGCCCGCCCCCGACGGCGGGAGATCACCGAGGATCTCCTGGTTCTCGAGGCCTTCCAGGCAGGTTAGTTTCCCGTCGTAGAAGACTTCGGAGGTGAACTGGCACAGCTGCGGGTGCATCCGCCAGGTCCTGTCGAGCAGCAGTCCTGCATCGCTGGGCATCGTCGCGTGGTCGCCCAGGATGTGTTCCAGCGCCGAGACTCCCGCTCCAGGGGGGTGGGTCGCGTGGCTTGGCTGGGCGAGTTGCTGGGGATCGCCCACGAGGACGAGGTTGCGTCCCGCGCCGGCGACCGCCAGGACGTTGGCCAGTGACATCTGGCCGGCCTCGTCGACGAACAGCGTGTCGACGGTACCCGCGAACTGTTCGCGTGACCACATCCAGGTGGTGCCTGCCGCCACGTCCAGTTCGTGGTCGGCCAGGGTCTGCACCAGCTTGTCGTGAGTCATCCTGGTCGCCGCTGAATGAAGATAGGGGTTGTCTTTCTCGGCGCGCTGCCCGATGCGTAGCGTTATTCCGCGGTCGACCGCCTGCTCGCAGACCTCCTCGATGAGGTTGTGGATGACCGCATGCGAGGGGGCAGTGATGCCTACAGCACGGCCTTGGCTGGTGAGCTCCAGGATCTGCTGGGCTGCGGTGTATGTCTTCCCGGTCCCGGGCGGTCCCTGGATGGGCAGATAGGAATCGTGCAACGCGAGGACGAGCCGGATCGCTGACTCGCTCGCCGTTTCGCCGTCACGGCGCAACGTCCCGTTGGGAATGCCACCGCCGGCGGGTCGCGACCGCAGCAGAAGCGCCGTCGCGGTATCCCGGTCATGCAGGCCATCGCGGGCGACCCGGTCACCGAGGTCGCGCAGGCGCTGCGCCTGCATCCGGGTGTCGAGCGGTCCTCGTTCGACCAGCGCGGCCGGCAGCGGCCCGACGTAGTCCTTGCCGATCTTCAGGTCGATCGTCCCGTGCTCGTCGTCCACCGCCCAGATCGACCAGCCTCTATCGGTTACGGCGTCGAACGCCGTCTGGCCAGCGGAGAACCTATGTTCCTGTGGCGGGAAGGAGAATCGCCGCACAACTGACTTCTTCACTGGCTCGGTGACGTCACCACGTGTCAGGCCGCCGAGCGCGTCCGGCTCGCCGATGAGGTCTTCCGGGCTGAGTGTGCGGACATAGAAGTACCGCCACCAGGCCGGCTTGGCCTCGCGCCGGTGCCAGTCGACCAGATCGGCCAGGAGCGCTTTCGCGTGCTGCTCCCTAGTACGCTCGGCCGGGTCCGGAGCAAGGCCGGCCACCAACGCGGCCTTGATCCTGGTGACGTCGGGATCCCCGGTGGCGTGCGCCTCCTCTGCCACGGCCGGACGGGGCAGGTCCTCACCCAGCCGCCCGGCCAGTTCTCCACGGCGCTCCTCCAGCCAGTCGCGGAGCGTCAGGGTGGCCCGGCAGTCATCCTCGTTGTAGCCGGCGACGATCCGCCGTGGCTCATCCGCGCTCTTTGCTGTGGCGTCTTCGAGCGCGGTCTCGAACGCGATCAGGTTGCGCGTTGCCTCCGCCAGGTCAACCTGCCGCGTGTATCCGCACAGCGGCTCAAGCCGCTTGATGGAATAGCTCTCCACACCAGCCCGGATCCCTTGCCGCACGACGCGGTAGAGGTCCACGAATACGCCAAGCCGGAAGAGGTCGTCTACCTCGTCCTCGCGCGTGGCGAACCGGCCCATCAGCCGGCCTACCGCCTCCTGGCGGGTCTCGTGCAACTCCGTTAGATGGTCGACCGACGTGGGCTCGTAGTGGTTGTAGTGGTACACGTGCAGGCCAGGGTTACGCTCACGGCGCTCGATAATGAAGTCGATCAATGCCTCGAACGCCCGCTTCTCACCCGCCCGGTCGAACGCCCAGATCTGCGTGTACCGAGGCGAGCCGGCGTCGTCGGTGTCAGCCGTGTCGATGATGCCGAACAGGTACTGCAGCCCGAATTCCCTGCTGTCTTCGGAGTAGTACCGTGCCCCCTCGATATCGAAGAACAGGTCACCGGCCGACGGTTCGGGCAGCCCGAGCAACCCCTGGTTCGCCACCATGGCCCCCGCGGCGTCGCGTTCGGGATCCAGCAGCTCGTACCGGGTACACCCTTGGTCCTCACTGGCCACCTGCAAGCGCGCCTGGAGCCAGGCACCCTGGAGAGTCTCGCGGCTCACCCCGCTGACGGCAGGAGGAGCGGCCAGGTCGGCGAACCCGCGCCTGGTCGAGACGCCGCCCGCCTTCAGCGCTCGCCGTTGCCCCTTCGTGATCCCGGCGATCAGGGACAGGTCATCGTCCCGGCGCCTGCGGGCAGTGCAGAACTCGCTCCACCGGCAGATAGCACAGTGCTCTACCGGGTCGGGGTAGGGGTCAGACGGCGGATTCTCACCCGGATCAGTGGCGATGAAGGCGCTCAGCACTCGGCGTGTCTGCCGTTCGAAGGCGGCGTAGTCGTCGACCTTGAACTGCATGCGTTCCCTGGTGCCGAGCGCTAGGTGCATCCAACGCGGCCGGACACCCTGCAGGTCGGCGAGAAGGTGCGAATAGAATGCGGTCTGCGCGACCGCCCGTCCCTTGGCCGACCGGGCGAGCTTTGCGTTCAACCACCTCATAGTGAATCCCCGCAGGGCGAGGCTCATCGTCCGGTGCGCCAAGCAGGTCGGCTCGGACGAGAAAATCCGGGCGGCCCAGCAGTGCCGGGCCATCCGGCGTCTCCTCGTGCAGCAGCACACCTTGGTAGATCACGTCGGTGCCACCGCGGATAGCCTCCAGCGTGGCCTTCGCAGTGCCGGCTTCCAGCCTGTCGCCAATCTCGACGATTTCACGCCCCTGTGCACGGAATTGCTCGAGCACAGTTCTCTCGTGAGCTTCGCCACGTGCAACGAGGTCCTGAAAGCCGACGTCAAACGCATAGGGCGGATCGAGCACCCCCCGTGCCCTCAGCAGGTCCAACCGAGTCAGATGCTGACACGCCAGGAAGTTGGCTACATCGCTTGCTGACAGCCGAAGCCGGTCACCGATGATCTTCACCGGACTCTGTCCGGTGAAGCATGCGTACTTCTCACAGTCCCCCCAAGTGCGCTCCCGTCTTGCGGGGTCATTCTGCCGTCTCTCGTGCAGGCGCGGCCGGGATTTGACACGGTGTCTGGTTCTCCGTGCCGGGATGACAACCCGGGACTTTACCGCCAGGGTCGAATCGTGTATTAAACTCATCCAGACTTATGATGCGATAAGTGCGGGTCGCACGGTTGGCCAGATTGAGGCCGAAATTATAATAAGACAATCTACAATCGACATTTCCGACTGGAATCCGACAGGCCATGGGGGACTCGTTGGCGCGAAAGAGCATGCAACCGAACAAGCCCGGCAGAAACTGCTCGCTGTGCAGCATGTGGCGCGGATATCTATCCCGTGGACGACGAGCACTTTCCCCCGGTCAGTGGTAGGAAGTGCATGAGCACCTTGTCCAGAGCCACCGCAACCTGACCACTGACATTCTCCGTCGTAGTCCACCGAAGTTGTGGCCTCAGCGCTTGTCTGTACGGGCACGGCATCAGCTTGCGATGCCGCCCTGGGGAGGTCCATGGATGTTATGGTCCGTCGCTGATGGTGAACCGAGCTGGCTCCTCAAGTACCTGGCGCGCCGAATCGATGTCTGCCAGCCGGCGGGCGAGCGTTGCCAGCGCTAGGCGTTCGCGCAGCGCCTCGTTGAACTTGAGTCCTTCCAACGCGCGCTGATCCACCTCAGGCAGGCAGAGCCGTTCGGCAGCGTCGGCCGTCCCCACCCTCCACATCTCAAGACTGAGATCTGACCGCATGCGGATGCTCCCGTCATCGAACCGCTGCACGGTGTCCGTCAGATGCGACAACGTCGCGGCCAGCGTGGCGTTGGCCCGGTATCCCGCCCAGGTCCACCAGTGCACGTCATCACCATCGCGAGCGATAACCGTGCCGCCCGGATGCACGGCGGACGCATGCTCGTCGCGGGCCTCGGCCAGGACCTGCTTGGGCCGCTGCGTGAGGGCCACCAATGGATCCGCCCCGAGCAGCACCTCGCGCGCGGCCCGCGCCATCTCGAAGCTCGCCCCAGACACCCCGGCGTGAGTCAGCGAGCCTTGCCCCCACCTTCCGCAGGCTCGACGTAGCAGCGACGCAGCGTCCAGTCGGTCCAGGTCACCCGCCAGCTCCGTCCGCCGAGCAGCAGCAGCCGGGGACCCTCCGTCTTCTCCTTGAGCAGCATCGGGTCGGTTCGGCCGATCTCTTGCCGCCCGGATAGCACGGTGAACTGGGGCGGCGCGGTAAAGACGGCGGTCAAGCCCATGAAGTGCCGGCGCCCGAACCGCTGCCCGGCGGACGGGCCGATGAACAGCAGCTCGCCGTCCTGGTCGATGAATCCCTCCGATACCAGGTGCCTCCAGATAGGCTCGGCGCTGCGGTCGAACGGCGCCAGGCCATTCCATCCCTCCAGGCAACGGTCGCTGACGAGCAGGGTGAGGTGCGCCCGCTCGGCTTCGTTCACGGCCGGGCTGGTGCGGCGCTCGTCCAGGCATATGGCACCGCGTGGTCCAGCCAGGCCGACACACTCGCAATGTTCCGCGCTGCCGGCACCTATAGACCTGGATGGCAGCGCCGCCGGGTCGGTCCTCGGCCAACTCCATCTGATCGGCTACCAGCTCGTGCCAGGCCAGGCATTGCCAATGCCACGCGCTGGCCACGACGCATGCACCGTCCAACGGTGTCCCGCAATTCCAGCACCGTCGGGTAACGGCTACCAGGTCTACATGCAGTGGCCGCACGTAACCTCAGGCGCCGCGCCGCGTGCTCCGGTTTACGCGGGGCGATGCCGAACAGGCCTAGTTTCTAGTGCAGGCGTCACCTCAGTGGCGAGCCTGAGCCGTCGCCCTGGGACCTTGCCCTGCGTGAGGCGATGTCCCTCGGTGGTCACGCGGTCTACGAGGAAACTGTCGCTGATCAGCTTCTCGCCGATCTCCGTGACTACTGGCCGCATGACTAGGTCTCCGCCTGCGGCCGCCACGCTGGGGCCTGGTACCGGTCAGCGGGGCGTCTCTACCCGATTCCGTGCAGGAATCCGTCGATGAAGGCCGCTGCCCCGGACACGAGCAGCAGTATCAAGAGAACGGCGATGACCTGCAAAGCCACGCGCCAGAAGATGACCCCGGCGATCGCGAGCGCGATGATCAGGATCCGGAAGGGTGGAAGGGACAACCCCTCAGACATGAAGTGCAGCGCAAGCATGGGTCCGCCCTCCGATCGTGGCTTTGAAGACGTGGATGAGATGGCGACGGTGGGAGCAGCGCGCAGCAAGTGTGTTGTGGATCTCGCGAACGCGGGAGCTATTGGTGGGGTTCATTTATCCGCCTCGGGGTGTTGGCGCTTTGGGACAGACTGAGTAGCTACGAGGCGTGCGCTGGGCGGATGTTGCGAGCATCGGCCTAGCCCATGTTTGGGGCCCTGCGGCGAACCCAGGAACGCCTCTGCCGGGTAACTCGGCTAGGTCATGACCGCCTCCTGAAGTGAGGTGCGGCTCGTCCGTTGCCTGGGGGAGCAGAGTCGGCCGGGCCGCGGCATTTTCTTCGCTGGCCGGGTGCGGCCTGGACAGGTGGCCGGTCAGTCCCGAGACAGGGACCCAGCCGGTGCGGGTGCGCATGTAGATCGTCATGCATGCTCACTCTGAGGTTGATGCAAGCCTAAAAATGGGATTCCCAAAAATCTGGGAATCTAACCCAGGGAATAGAAAACTGGGAAAAGGATCTTGGGAACTTTGTTAGGGTACTCCCGCTGTTAGCCCCGCGCAGGTCAGCGGGACGGGACCGGATCGGCGGGTCGCCATCGACCGCCTGTGCGACACGATCGGCCCGGTGGGAGGGGCTGCGTGCGAAGTCGATCTAGAGGGAGTACGTTTGCGTTATGGGAATCCCGGCTCGCAAGCCCAAGGGTCTGGGCTCCCATGATCCTGTCCGGCCAGGAGCCATGAGGCGTTGGCCTTACGCTGCGGGGCACTAGCGCATGGACAAGATCAGTGGCCCTCTCGGTCCCCGGCGGCGTGTCGCCGTTGAGTTGAAGCGGCTGCGGGAGCGGAGACAGCTGAACCTGGCCGATGTGGCCGGCGCCCCTGAAGTCCTGATCTCCACCTCCAAGCTGTCCCGTCTGGAGAATGCGCAAGGCAAGCCTCGGCAGCGGGATGTACGGGATCTGATCCGCTTCTACGGCCTGGAAGGCACGCAACGGGCGGCCCGGCTGCTCAAGTGGGTGGAGCTCGCCCAGGTTCCGGGCTGGTGGAGCGATTACGACGACCTGCCGGAGGGTTACGACCGGCACCTGGCCTACGAGGCCGACGCGGCAGTGGAACGGGTCTACACCATCCCCTTCATCCCGGCTCTGCTGCAGACAGACGACTATGCCGCGGCCGTGTTCCGGCACATGGAACGACGGTCGGGCGAAGAGATCAGCCAGTTGATGGAGATCAGGCGGAAGCGCAAGGAGGCCCTGGCGGCCCGGGACGGCCTTGACCCGTTGGGGCTGGTGGCGGTCATCCACGAAAGCGCACTACGCCAGGCGGTCGGCTCCCCACAGATCCTTCGCGATCAACTGGACGTGCTCCTGGACCACCTGGACCAGCCGGATAACGTCAGCCTGGGCATCCTGCCGTTCTCCGCCGCCCCGATCCGGAGCATGACGTGCATGTACGCCTATTTCGAGTACGAAGACCCAGAGGATCTCGAACAGGACGTGGTGTACATCGAGACCCCCGCGGGCTTCTGGTCCATCGAGGAGCCGAAACAGGTCGCCGAATACAAGGTCTGGCACGCTGAACTGGTCAAGGCAGCCACGGACAGGGACGGCTCATGTGCCCTCATCCGGGCTGCCCGCGACAGCGCATAAGACGACAAATGAATGCCAACCCGCCCCTTCATTTTTGCGTGCCCGAAAATATGGAACTTAAATTGTAAAATCTTCATTTCGTGGGCTGTCGGCTCACATGGAACTGGCCATGAGGGGTAATCTTCCCCCGTTAATCCGACTGCTGGCCTCGTCCGGGGCTGCCTTACATGAGTGGGCCACTGTGGGTGACGACTCATCATCCTGGAGTCCTCCAGATCTGAGCCATGTCTGGAAACACTTGGCTGATCACGGGTACGCGGTGATCGAAGACTGGTCGATCGGGCTCACGGATGACTTTCTGACGAAGTTCCATAAGAAATATTTCACTAACCGAAAGTTGCGCCACGACGAGGGGGACTGGCCACGGGACCGGAAGCGGGCCCGCGATGTCATCCACTACACCTGGGCTGGCACCCGCCTCAGGCTTCGGGAGTACGCGACCATCGCCCTCACCGATCGCTCGGGGATCAAGGGCACCCGCCTCCACAAGCGGGTCCGGGTCCTGACTGACCCCATGGCCGAGCACCTTGTCCGGACGCTGTTGTGCCTCGTTCCGCCAGTGCGGCGGGAGCCTGAGGGAACGTTCGGTATTAATTTCTTCCGGACATTCACCGATGTAGTCACAAAACCACATCATGACGATGAGCAGTTCATCATCCTCTATGTCATGCACCGGAAGGGTGATGGCGCCAGGTCCTATCTGTACGGGGTGCCCGAGAATCGGGAGTCCAAGGCCCCAGATGATGACTCGCCAGGTGAGCTGATCCTCGATCGCCAGCTGAATCCCGGCGAATTGCTCATTTTCGAAGATAAGCTCTTCGAGCATGGCGCGACCCCGCTGACGCCTGCGTCAGACGGCACGGCTATGCGTGACGTGCTCGTTTGCACCGTTGACTATGACACGGCGTACCTGAAGAGCGTGCGGACCGAGGAATCCAGCCTGGTAAGGACAGAACTCGCTACCGCCGGCCTCCGGGACTAGAAGACCAGGACAGCATGCGAACCCGTGCGGCCAGGCCTTTCTAGGGCCTGGCCGCACGGGTCGCAGCGGCCGTACGGGCGACCACAGGCGACGGATAGGTCCGCCGCGAACGCGATGTACTTACCATTCGGCTAGTTCGGTGTTATCTGCGTGCCTGCCCGGGCGAGCCCGGGTCTCTGGGCCGTGACGTGCCGAAACGCATCCCGGCAGGCGGATCGACCCGCCTTCCCGGGGCGCGACAGGAACACGTTCCGACCGTGGAGCGCCGGTGCCCGATGGCTGACCGTTGATTAAAGAACGATGTATCCGTATTGTGCAAGGGTGGTATCTGCGCAGGAGGGCAGCCCTCGGCTACGCCTTGGTGATGTCTCGGCATTCCAGGAAATTCTTGCGCTCATCCGCAATTCCGTTGCCTTGGCGGCTTGGCGTGCCGGCTGGCCAGGGGATTGCGTTATCAGTGATGGCCGTCCCGCCTCACCATGAGCGGACCGCCGGATCTTACGGGGCATTATCCAGCGGGCAGTGCGGCATGAGCCGACTGGGTGGATCGGCGAGAGGGTCGGGCCTTGCCAGGCGAAGTAAATCTGCAATATATCCGCGAAGCAGTGGAATCGGAATTCGGCGAGATCCGGGCGGACCTGGAGCGCCTGGTGCGCATACCTTCGGTCAGCTCGGACGAGTCGGCCGCCCCGAGCGTCCGCCGGTCCGCGGAGAAGACCGCTGGCTGGCTGCAACGGTCTGGTCTCCAGGGCACGCGACTCCTCGAACTTGACGGTGCGCACCCCGCAGTCTTTGGGCACACGCCCGGCCCGGCAGGCACCCCTACCGTCCTCCTTTACGCGCACCATGACGTCCAGCCACCAGGGGATCGGAGCCTATGGCAGTCGGATCCGTTCGAGGCGGCCGAGCGGGCTGGACGGCTGTTTGGCCGCGGGACCGCAGACGACAAGGCCGGAATCGCGGTGCACGCAGCGAGCCTGCGGGCGTGGGGCGGCAAGCCACCGTTGAACGTTTCGGTCCTCATTGAGGGTGAGGAGGAGATCGCCTCCGAGCATCTCCCGCAATTCCTCGAGAAGTACGCGGACCTGCTGCGCGCAGACGTTATCGTCTTGGCGGACTGCGCTAACTGGGCGATTGGGCAACCCAGCCTCATCACGTCGCTCCGCGGCATTCTCGACTTCGTGGTCGAAGTCCGCACCCTTGACCACGCTGTGCACAGCGGCAGCTACGGAGGACCGGTTCCAGACGCGGTCACCACCCTTTGCCGGCTGATCGCATCCCTGCACAATGACAATGGCGACGTCGTCGTGAACGGGCTGAAAACCGGGCCTCCCTACGAGATTGAGGTGCTCGAGCACGAAGTACGTGCGGTAGCCGGGGTGCGGCCCGGCGTATCGCTGCTGGGCAGCGGATCCCTGGCGCATCGGATCTGGGGCCGCCCCGCGGTGGCGGTGCTGGGCATCGACGCCCCGGCGATCACGGCCATCGTGCATAAACTGGTCCCGGTCGCCCGGGCTCACGTCAGCGTCCGCCTGGCCCCGGGAGACGAGATACAACACGCGAAAGCGGCCATCGAGACCCACCTGCGCAACCAGGAACTCTGGGGCGCCGAGGTGAACGTGGACTTCACCCGGGAAGGATCGCCGCATCTCATCGACACCTCGGGAGCCGTCTTTGAGGCCTTTCGCCGCTCATGTGAGCACACCTGGGGCTGCGCCCCGGTGGAGTCCGGCAGCGGCGGATCGCTGCCCCTGGTGGCCGCCCTGGCCGGGGTGTATCCGCGAGCGGACCTGCTGCTGACCGGGATCTGCGATCCGGATAGCAGGCCGCACTGCGAGAACGAGAGCGTGCATCTCGAGGAGTTGCTGAACTGCTGCGTGAACGAGGCCGCGCTGCTCGGGTACGTGGCCATTCCCGAGTAACGGTCGAGGGCCGCGTACAGTTCCGTCGGCCCCCAGGACCCCGCCTGCGCCGGATGAACAGTGACGCCTCCGGCTCCGTGAATCGCACGCTCATCACCTGAACCCTGCTCCTGGACGGGCCCGCACCAGCGGGTTTCAGCGTTTGATGAAGAAGTCGCGGATGTTGGCCAGCAACAGGGCGACGGCGGCCAGGATGAGCAGGGCTGCCGTGGCCGAGCGCCAGTGGCCTGCGGCGGCCCAGACGGCCAGCCAGACCGCAGCGGCCACGGCAGCCACAGCGATCAGGCCGGCGAGGAATTGCGCTAGATAACGTCGGGCGAACGCTTCCGCGCTCAGCATGACGAGCGTCACTGCGCCCAAGGCGGGCACCAGGGCGCCGAGATGGCCGAGGATAGCCACTGCGAGCCCGGCCAGGAGGAATGATGCCGAGACACTGGACCACACCCGCAGAGCGCGGCTGCGGCTGCGGGCCTCGTTGACGTTCGGCAGCGCCCGGTGCCGCAGATGTGCGTGCGGCTCCTCCCGGGGAAAGCCGTGGGCGGAGGCATGCACCAGGGCGTCCCGTTCTTCCGCGAGTGCCTGGCGGCGTGCCCGTGCCTGCGCGACGGAGTTCTCCAATGCGGCCAGCGCGGTGGATCCGCCGGGCTCCCGCAGCTGCTCAGCGCCCGATGCCGGCGCGGGCGCGGCGCAGTTCATCGCCGCGCATCGACGTCCTCCGTAGCCGCGGCGAGCTCCGCGCTTATCTCGGCGAGGCGGCCTGCCACGGCCCGCCGCTCCGCCGCGGGGGAGGGTGCCTCCTTCTCCAGGCCCCATCCCACCGGGTCCGACCAGCACTGCCGAACCGAACCGCCCCGCTCATAACGCGGCCGGCCGGGGCGCGCTCCCCGCCGAACGGTCACCGGTATCCAGCCCCCACAGACCCCGGTAGTCATGCAGCCAGGGGGTCTGGTCGTGCACGAGGACCGGGCGCCATGTCTTCGCTTCGCCGGGCCCCACGCCGGGACCGTCGCCCCGACGGTAGTCGATGAACGGGATGCCGAACGCGGTGCCGGTGTCCGTGCGTGTCCATGGAGCAGCAGCCGGCCCAGCTGGCGTAGTGGAGCGAGCTGACGACGGAGCGCGGGCGGCTCGACGGTGACTAGGTAATCGCCCGGCAGGTAGGCGCCGGAGTGCGATCCGGCGCCAGCGAAGACGACCGGGTGAGTGTCGCGCCACTGCAGGTCGGGGTCGTCCAGCCCGCGGCGCAGATCATCACCGGCCTCGTCATGGGAGGAGAACGCCACCCAGGCCTGCCAGGCAGATTCATCCGGCGGGTCGGGCAGGAACACAGTGACCTGCTCCCAGTCGGCCTCGTGGTCGTTGACACCGCCAAAGGTTGACCGCCAGTCGTTCATCGCGTACAAGAACCAGTACTGCAACGCAACGAAACCCCGGTCGCGGGAGACCCGGCCATAGTACGGGCAGCTGTCCGGGTCGGCTGTGATCGGCAGTCTGCTCAGGCAGCTGCCGCGGTGCCGCCGTGAACGCGGCCGCGCAGCAGCAGCGACAACCGCATCATCGCGTCGATGAGCCGCCCAGCAGGCCGACGGCGCGAGCCGGCTACTCCCTGCGGCCAGCCGCGGGCGGTCCGCAGCGCGGCGCCAGGCACGGAACTCCCGCCACCCCAGCGAGCGCTGCACGAAACGAAGCGACAGATTGCCTCTCAGCGGCTCGCTGGCCTGGGCCAGACGAGCCGGAGTGAGTTCGCCCGGCGCGCACACCCGTTCCCCGCGGCGGCGCCTGCCCCACGGCCGCCGGACGCCTGCCTACCGCCACAAACTGCACTTCTCCAGGTAGTCCTCGACCGCCATCGGCAGGAAAGCCACCCCGGTAAACCGCAGTACCGGCTCGTAACACTGCAGCAACCGCAAATCCCCCGCCGCGTCCGCGCACGACTGGCCTCGATCGCCGAGAACAGTTGCTCACTCTCCATCGCGCCACACGCGCCCTGCCAACCGGGCCCTGCGCCCGCAGAGCCCTTTCCCGCTAGCTGCCTGCATGCGAGCCACCTTCCCCCGGTTCAGCCAGGGCGCTCCGCCCCGCTGCCTGTATACCCACACGGCGCACAGGCGCCCAGCGTCAGGAGGCTCGCTCACTGGGCCACCCGCGTCCCGCTGGACCGGGCCGATTCTCGCTCACGATGCGCCGTGGCTTCATCCAGCCAGCGAGGCGGAGCGCGCACACATCGGCTTACCTGGTGGAGATTCACCGCTGTTCGCGAGCGGGAGCCGCGCATTCACCTGGTTACGGTTTCTTCGTCGAGTCCTTACCGGTGTCGAGGCCGAGCCACTCCACCATGTCCTGTGGTCCTCATGCAGGGGTCGGCCAGGATCTCCTTGAGCTCGGCGTAGCCCCACGCCCCGCCGCAGTCCTCGGGCGGGCATGCGCCCTTGCCTGCTACACAGGAGGGATAGGTCTCGTTCGGCACCGCGGTCTGGGTTTCCTCCAGGACGATGTCGTGCTCCCAGTCGTCACCAAGTCATAGGTGTAGCGAAGCCGTCTCCCGGACTGGCAAGAACGTGCGACAGGATGACCTTCCTTCGCTGGCATGCCCAAGCTCCGGGTCCGCGAGCCATACTCCTGCCCGCCCGTGCTGAACACGTGCATGTGACCGTTGTCCCAGCCCATTGCCTGCTGGATAACCTCGTGCAGGTCTTCGAGTGTGACGTCGCGTACCAGACGCGCCGCCACACTGGCGGTCTCGATACCCCGCTAGCGTGATCTTAGCTGTGCACGAGCGTGCCGGACCCAGGGCGCCTGCGCCCGCCCGATGACCGGCCGGTAACGCGAGAACGGCCGGAACGCCCGGGCTGGCTCTGCCTCGCGGACGCCGAGCCGCGGGTGGCCGCCAGGGCCGGACGGCCGGTCAGCAGGGCGGCAATGTCCTGGGCCCTCGGATGGCCCGAGCTCAGCATCTGCTGCGCCGCCTCGGTGACTTGCCCGCCAAATTGCTCCGCCAGCATGGCCTGGATCAGGAACGGCGGCACCGTGTCCGCCAGCGTGTCCAGCATGACGCTGAGTCCGTCGATGGCCAGCCATGCCTCGTCCGCCGGGTCCTCGGGCACTTCCTCGCCCTGCGACCTCAGCCACTGGCGCGCGTACGCGCCGATACCGGGCCGTTTCGCCCACTCCCGCCAGGCGTCCGTGGCGTCACTCCCAAGATCCCCGGCGAACGTCAGGGAGGCGACCCGCTGGCCGCCGTCTGCGGACTCGGCGAAGGCGAGCAGTTCCCGCGCCGCGTTCGCTGCAGACCGCGCATCCAGCCACGGCTGGGCCACGGTCCAGGCCACCGGCGGCGGCAGCTCGCTGATGGCGGACATCACGGTGGCCGCGTCGGCGTCGGGTGATGGCGCGCGTCCCTGGAAAACCCACGCCGCGAGCACGGTGCCCAGGGGGGTCAACCGCACCGCCTCGTCCGCGACCGACGCCGCCGCGAACCGCAGCAAACCCGTCACCGTATCCGCTACATGGCTTGCAGCGTCCTCCTCTTCCTCGTTCTCATCGCTAAGGAATTCACCGACGCTGAGCAGGTCACCAGGGCCGTGGACCTCGCCGCAGTCCGGGCATGGCGGGCCCTCCAGCTCCTCCGGCTCCAGCACCGCCCGTACCGCGCTCACAAGCTGGTCCAGCGTGAGTGGTCCGTCCGCGGAGTACAGCTCGTGCAGCACAGTCAGGCACCCGGCGCACGGCTGTTCGCCCAGATCCAGAAGGACGGTCGCGGCCTGAACCCAGGAGTGCAGGATGGCATCTGGATCGGCATGTGCGGAAGAACCCGCCTCTGGCAGGTCCTGAGCTGCCCGAACACGCCGGCCGTCGATCTCGAGGAAGCCGGCGACAGCCGCGGTGACCCAGTCCCGCATCAGGTCGTCTACGTCAAGCGCGCTGCGCAGCCGCGGCCCCGGCAGCTCGATGCCAAGGTCCCGGCAGGCCTGCGCGGCCTCAGCCGGGCGCAGCACGCCGCTGGCGGTCAGCGTTTTGCCCGGGCCCACCCACTCGGCCAGGTTGCGGGCGCGGCTCAGCGCCCTGCAAGACAGTGCGGTATCGGTGATCTCGGGGGAGATCGGGCCGGAAAGGGAGTCTTCCACGCCGCCCGACACTACTCGCCCGCGCCGCCCGGGGAAGAACACAAGGGCAAAAGTTGCCGGCCCCGGCGGGGGGGGTGCCGGGAGCCAGCGCGGGGCGGGCGGCGTTCTACAGCCAGACGGTCGCAAGCCAGATCTCGACGCCAGCGAGGACGAGCAGCACGACGTTCAGCCCGATCAGCTTTGCCTCGCCCCGGCGCAGGTGAAGAGATATTGCGCCGACCTGGATCAGTACGAGCCCGACAGCTGCCGCAAGGGCAAGGGCCGGTGCGATGCCGGTCAGCGGGGGCAGGATCAGTGCGAGCGCTCCAAGCACCTCCAGCACCCCGATGGTTCGTACGAGCCTCAGCGGTACGGTGTCGATCCAGCCCATCATCGGCCGCAGCTGATCTGGGGACCGCAGCATCTTGAGCCCACCCGAGTACAGGTAGAGCAACGCCAGCAGTGCGGCGACGATCCAGTAGGCCACGGTCATAGAGCACACTCCTTCAGTTACTACTTGTAAGTAGCATCATTGCGGCCAGGAGAGAGGGTCAGCATCAGCAGCGAACACGCCATACGGTGCTCTATGTGATGGCCAAATCACAGCTGGTCGCCAATTACGTGCGCTCAGCGTGGTTCGCAGATGACCAGCGGGATGTCGCGCTCGGTGCGGCGCTGGTAACCGGCGTAGCCGGAGTAGGCCGCCACCACCCGGGGCCATAGCTCCGCCTTCTCCGCCGGTGATGCGCGGCGGGCCCGCATCGGCCGCCGCTGGCCGGCCATGGTCAGCTCGATCTCGGGATGAGCCAGCAGGTTGCGGTACCAGTCCGGGTCACGGTCATCTCCGCCCTTGGAGGCCACCAGCACGACCCGGTCACCGTCGGTGACCGGCGCGGTGAGCATGGTCGAGCGCGGCAAGCCCGACGTGCGGCCTGTGGTGTGCAATTCGACGACGGGCATCCCGAAGGCCGAGCCCAGTACCTGGCCGCCGCTGAGGTGAACGATGGCCCGGTGCACCTGGCTCATGGTTTTCAGGCTGATGTCGGCCAGGAAGTGCTGGAGGTCCATGCCGTGACCCTAGATCCCCGCGGGCACTTCGCCAACGGCACACGGCCCGCCCCGGGCACGGGCTGGCTGCCTGGCCGCGTGGAGGAAGAAGTAGAGAGGACTTTCGCCTCTGTCGGCAGCATCGGGATGGTAATCAGCTAGGGCCGTGGTCATCGGCGGCGCAGCCTTTGGAGGTTGACGTGAGTTCGGTTTCGTATACGGCGTTGTCGCCGCTGTCATTCCTGGAGCGGTCGGCGCGGGTATGGCCTGACAAGGTCGGCGTTATCTACGGCGGGCGGCGGCTTACCTACTCCGAGCTGGCAGACGGGGCACAGCGGGTGGCCCGGGCGCTGCAGGCGAGCGGTGTCGAGCCGGGTGACCGGGTCGCCTACCTGATGCCGAACCTGCCCGAGATGCTCATCGCCCATTTCGCGGTCCCGCTGGCGGGCGGCGTGCTTGTCGCGGTGAATACCCGGCTCACGTCCGAGGAGATCGCCTACATCCTGGCGCACTCGGGCGCGAAGATCCTGGTGGTGGACGCGGCGCTGCTCCCGGCGGCCGTGGCCGCCGCGGACGGCGTGAAGGCGGTGGCTGAGCTGGTGGTCGCCGAGGATAGCGAGGTAGCGCCTGCAGGTGCGGATCTGAGCCTCGATCCGCGGCTGGTGAGCTACCCCGACTTTCTTGCCCGGGGCGGCCAGGAGCCGCTGCCCTGGTCGGTCGCGGACGAGCTTGCCCCGATCGCGATCAACTACACCTCCGGCACCACGGGGCGCCCGAGGGGCGCCGTCTACACCCACCGGGGTGCTTACCTGAACTGCTTCGGCGAGATCATCCACTCCCGGCACGACGAGAACAGCGTGTACCTGTGGACGTTGCCGATGTTCCACTGCAACGGCTGGTGCACCCCGTGGGCGCTGACGGGCATCGGCGGCACGCACGTGTGCCTGCGCGAGGTACGGGGCGACGCGATCTGGGAGCAGCTGCGTGAGCACGACGTCACCCACCTCAACGCGGCACCCACTGTCGTGAGCACGATCCTGAACGCGGCCGAGGCCGGGCCGCTGACCCGGCCGGTCCTGATCACCACGGCCGGCGCCCCGCCCAGTCCCACGACCATCGCGCACATGGAACGCATGGGCTTCCGGATCGTGCACGTCTACGGGCTGACCGAGACCTACGGCCCGATCACCTTCTGCCAGTACCAGCCGCAGTGGGCTGACCTGCCTGCCGAGGAGCGGGCCGTGGTGCAGGCCCGGCAGGGCGTCAGCATGATCCAGGCCGAGGGCGTGCGCATCGTTGACGCCAACATGGCCGACGTCCCGGCCGACGCCACCACGATGGGCGAGATCGTGATGCGCGGCAACAACGTCATGTCCGGCTACTACCTCGACCCCGGGGCTACCGAGGAGGCGTTCCGCGGTGGCTGGTTCCACAGCGGCGACCTTGGCGTCATGCATCCCGACGGGTACATCGAGCTGCGCGACCGCTCCAAGGATGTCGTCATCTCCGGCGGAGAGAACATCTCCACCATCGAGGTGGAGCAGGCGCTGATGAGTCACCCGGCCGTCAGCGAAGTCGCGGTCATCGGGGTACCCGACGAGAAGTGGGGCGAGCGCCCGAAAGCGTTCGTCGTGCTCCGGCCCGGCAAGAGCGCGACCCCGGAGGAGCTGATCGCGCACGTGCGCACCAAGATCGCCAGCTACAAGTCACCGCGCGACGTCGCCATCGTGGCCGAGCTGCCGATGACGTCCACGGGGAAGATCCAGAAGTTCGTGCTGCGCGACGCCGAGTGGGCCGGGCGCACCCACCGCGTGCATGGCTAGCAGATCGTCGTCCCAGGTCGGATCGATCTGCTGGTCGTGAGGCCGCAGGAGCACCCTCAGTGACCGCGCTCGCGGAGGCCGGGCGGTCTTACGCGCTGCTGGTCAACGGCACCACCATGACCATCCGGCCCGCTGGTCCGGGGGATTTCGGGGCCGTCAAGCGGCTGCACGAGGCGATGTCAGCGGACAACCTCTACTTCCGTTTCTTCAGCATGAGCCCGGCGGCCGCGGAGCGGGAAGCCCGGCGGGTGTGCCGCGAGGCTGGCCCGGACCACGGGGCGCTGCTTGGCCTGCTCGGCGATGAGCTGGTCGGCGTGGCCAGCTATGAGCTCATCCCTGGCCTTCAGACAGCGGAGATTGCCCTGGCGGTTGCCGACGGCATGCACGAGCGCGGTATCGCCACGTTGCTGCTTGAGCACACGGTCTCGCTGGCCCGGGGCCGCGGCGTCAGGGTTCTCACGGCTGAAGCGCTGCCGGAGAACAGGGCCGTGCTCCGGCTGCTCGCCGACTCGGGGCTGGCTGTGCGGCGCAAGTCCGCCGACGGCATGGTTGAACTGTCCATGCCGGTCCCGCGGGCCGCGGCCCTCGGCGAGGCCAGCGCCTACCTGGACGCGGTGGCCGGGCGGGACGAGCAGGCGGATGCGGCCAGCCTGGAACCGCTGCTGGCTCCCCGGTCGGCCGCGGTGGCCGGCGCGGTCAGCCGCCCCGGATCGATCGGCCGGAGGATCCTGCTCAACATCCGCGATGCCGGTTTCAGGGGTGCGTTGCATGCGGTCGGCTCGCCGGCCGGCGACATTGAGGGCATCCCGTGCGTCGCGTCGGTCGCGGCGCTGCCCGAGGCTCCCGACGTGGTGGTGGTGGCGGTACCGGCGGCCCGCGTCCTGGAGGTGGCGCAGGAGTGCGGGAAGCGTGGAGCCAGATCGCTTGTGGTCGTTACCTCGGGCCTCACGCCAGCGCAAGGATCCAGCCTGCTCGAGGCCAGCCGGCAGGCGGGCATGCGCCTGGTCGGCCCGAACTGCCTTGGTGTCGCGGTGCCAGGGATCGGGCTGGACGCCACGTTCGCCGGGCACCACCCTTCCCCCGGCAAGGCCGGTCTGGTCGCCCAGTCCGGAGGGCTCGGCGCGGCGCTGGTGGAGCACTTCTCCCGGTTGGGCATCGGGATCTCCTCGTTCGCCTCGGTGGGCGACATGCTGGATGTCTCCGGTACCGACATGCTGATGTGGTGGGAGGCGGACAACACCACTGAACTTGCCGTGCTCTACCTGGAATCCTTCGGCAACCCGCGCAGGTTCGCCCGCACCGCGCGCCGGGTGAGCGCCAAGTTCCCCATCCTCACCGTCCACGCTGGGCGGTCGGCCCCGGGCCAGCGGGCCGCCGCGTCGCACACGGCAGCCGTGGCCGCGCCGCTCATCACCCGGCAGGCGCTGTTCGATCAGGCGGGCATCATCGCCACCACCAGCTTCAGCGAACTGCTCGACGCGGCCGTGCTGATCGCGTCCCAGCCGGTCCCGGCGGGCAGCCGTGTCGCCATCGTGTCCAGCACCGGCGGCGCGGGCGTGCTGGCCGCCGACGCATGCGCGGAAGCCGGCCTGGCCGTTGCCACGCTGGGCCGGGAGGCCCGCGGCCGCCTGCGGGATGTGCTGCCCGCCGGCTCCGCCGTCGGCGGCCCGGTGGACACCACCGAGGCCGTCAGCGCGGACGCATTCGGCACGGCCTTGCGCATCGCCGCGGGCGAGGATGGCGTGCACGCCGTCCTGGCACTGGTGGTCGGCAGCGGCTTCGCCGACCTGATCCCCGTGCTGACCGCCGAGCGGCTGCCGGTCCCGGTCGCGGCGGTCGTGCTGGACCAGGCCGAGTCGGTCCAGCTACTCAATGGTGGTGGGGCGGGTCCGGCCGTGCCCGCGTACGCTTCCCCGGAAGCGGCCGCCCGTGCGCTGGCCCGGGTCACCCGCTACGGTTCATGGCGATCCCGGCCCGCTGGCACGGTGCCCGAAATCACCGATCTCCGGGTCGAGGACGCACGCTCGATCGTCGGTTCGTTCCTGGCCCGGATGCCGGGCGGAGGCTGGCTGTCCGCGGGCGAGGCCGACGACCTGCTGCGCTGCTACGGCATCCCGATGGTGGTGTTCCGCCGGGCGGGTGACGCCGACGCGGCAGTCGAGGCCGCGGCGGGCCTGGGGGGCCACGTGGTGATCAAAGCTGAGGTTCCTGGCCTGCTCCACAAGACCGACGCGGGCGCAGTTGAGCTGGACCTGCACGGGGCCGATGAGGTGCGCGGGGCGGCGCGCCGCCTCCAGGGCAAGTTCGCCGGGCGGATGACCGGCATGCTCGTCGAGCCCATGATCACAAGCGGCACCGAGACCATCATCGGCGTCGTACAGGAACCCGTGTTCGGCCCCGTCGTGGTGTTCGGGCTCGGGGGGGTGGCCACGGAGACGCTCGGTGACCATGTGGCCCGCCTCGCCCCGCTCACCAGCGCTGACGCCGACGACCTGATCCACTCCCTGCACGCCGCACCGTTGCTGCTCGGCCGCCGCGGGCAGCCCGCGGCGGACATCGAGGCACTGCGGGACACCCTGCTCCGGGTCTCCCGGCTCGCTGATCACCTGCAGGAAGTCGCCGAGCTTGAGCTCAACCCCGTGATCGCCCGCCCGGACGGTGCCGTCGCCGTGGACGCACGCATCCGCGTGACCAGCCACCGCCCAGCCGATCCGTTCCTGCGCCGACTCCCCCCGCCACGGCATGATACGAAGTAGACCCCCGGGGAGGGTGGGATGAGCGTCCACGAGCAGGACAGCGCTTATGCGCTGCTGACCGACGGCACCACGATCGAGATCCGGCCCGCGCGGCTCGATGACTTCGACACGGTGCGGGACATGCACGTCAAGATGTCGCCGGACAACCTGTACCTGCGCTTCTTCAGCCTGAGTCCGGTGGTTGCCGAGCGGGAGGCGCGCCGGATATGCCGCGAGGCCGGGCCGGATCACGGGGCGCTGCTGGCCGTGCAGGACGGGGAGTTGGTCGGCTGCGGCACCTACGAGCAGTCCGGTGCGGGCTCTGAGTCCGCGGAGGTCGCCTTCACGGTCGCCGATGACATGCATCACCGCGGCGTCGGCATGCTGCTGCTGGAGCACCTGGTCTCGCTGGCCCGCGGCCGGGGGTTCCGCGCCTTTACCGCGGAGACACTGAGCGAGAACGCGGCCATGCTGCGGGTATTCGCCGACGCCGGGCTGCAGGCGCAGCGTTCCCTGGCCGACGGCGTGTACGACCTGACGTTCCCGCTGCCCGCCGACGAGGCAGACGTCGCCCTGGGTACCTACCGCGACACGGTCTCCGAGCGGGAGCGGTCCGCGGACGTGGCGAGCATGCGGCATGTGCTGGTGCCGGCCTCGGTCGCGGTCATCGGCGCGAGCCGGCGCCCCGGGTCGGTCGGCCGGGCGATCTTGCAGAACATCATTTCCGGCGGCTTCACGGGCCCGGTCTACCCGGTCAACCCGGGCGCGGCTGAGCTGGACGGCATCCCCTGCGTGCCGTCAGCGGCCGCGCTGCCCGACGAGGTCGACCTGGCGATCATCGCCGTCCCGGCGGAGGCGGTGCTCGGGACCGCCGAGGATTGCGGACAGCGGGGAGTCAAGGCGCTGGTGGTGATCGCGGCCGGACTCAGCGGCCCGGCCCGCGCGGAACTGCTGGAGATCTGCCGTCGCCACAGCATGCGGATGGTCGGTCCGGCCAGCTTCGGCGTGGCCAACCCCAGCATGTGCCTGAACGCCACGTTCGCGGCCCACCATCCCAGATCGGGAACGGCCGGCCTGGCGCTGCAGTCCACCGGCGGCACCGGCTTCGTGCTCGTCGAGCACCTGTCCCGGCTGGGCGTGGGGATCTCCACCCTGGTCTCCTTCGGCGACAAAGATGACGTGTCCGGCACCGACATGCTGCAGTGGTGGGAGTCCGACGAGGCGACGAAGCTGGCCGTGCTGCACCTGGAATCGATCGGGAACCCGCCCAAGTTCGCCCGTACCGCCCGCCGCGTGGGCCGCACCATGCCGGTGCTGACCGTGGACGTGGGCCGGTCCGCGACGGGCCTGCGCATGGCCGGGGCGCGCGCCGCGGCGGCTACCCCGCTGGTCACCAGGCAGGCCCTGTTCGAGCAGACCGGCATAATCGCCGCCGCCAACTTCGGCGAGCTGCTGGACACCGTCGCGCTGCTAGCGTCGCAGCCGGTGCCCGCCGGAGGCAGGGTCGGCGTGGTGTCCAACACCCGCGGCGCCGCGTTGCTGGCCGCCGATGCGTGCGGCGACGTCGGCCTGCAGGTCGCCGGCCTGGCCGGGGACACCCGGCGGGCGCTGCGGGACATGCTCGGTCCCGAGGCCCTGGTGGCCGGGCCGGTCGACACCACGGTGCTGGTCACGGCCGGTCACTTCCGGCGGTGCCTGGAGCTTGTCGGCGCCGACGGGGGCGTCGATATGGTGCTGGCGCTGACGACCCCGGTCGCGGGCAGTAACCTCGTCCCCGAGGTAAGCGCCGCGCGGCTGCCGGTGCCGATCGCCGCGGCGGTGATGGACCAGGCAGAAGTGTCCCGGCTGCTGCCGGGCCCAGGCGAGGGCTCCCCTGCTATCCCCGCCTACGCCTACGCTGAGTCCGCCGTCCGTGCCCTCAGCCACGCCGCGCGCTACGGCATCTGGCGGGCGACCCCGCCGGGACACGTGCCCGACCTGGAGGGCCTGCACCAGGAACAGGCCAGGGACCTGATCGCCAGCGTTCTCGCCGACCCGCCCCGCGGCGGCTGGCTGGCCCTGGACCCCACCGTGGAACTACTCGGCTGCTACGGCGTGCCGCTGGCCGACAGCATCGGGGTCATCAACGAGGACGCCGCGGTCGCGGCGGCCGCGCGGTTCGGCGGTCCCGTCGCGCTCCGGGCGGATGTGCCGGGCCTGCTGCGCACGAGCGGCGCCGGCGACGTGCTGACCGGACTGCGCGGCGAGGACGAGGTCCGGGACGGGTTCGGCTCGCTGAAGAAGATCTTCGGCAGGCGGCTGGCCGGGGTCATTGTCCAGCCGGTGGTCACCGGCGGCGTCGAGGTGATGATCAGCGTGCTGCACGAGCAGGTGGTCGGCCCGCTGGTGCTATTCGGGCTCGGCAGCTCCGCCGGCGACGGGCTGGCTGACCGCGCCGCCCGGCTCGCTCCCCTCACCGAATCGGACGCCGACGACCTGATCCGGTCGATACGCGCTGCCCCGCGGCTGCTCGGACGCCGCGGCGATCCGGCCGTTAACCTAGCCGCGCTGCGGGACCTGCTGCTGCGGGTGTCCCGGATGGCCGACGACCTGCCGCAGATCGCCGAGCTCGAGCTGAGTCCGGTGATCGCCCGTTCCGACGGGATCCAGGCCGTCGACGGCCGGATCCGCGTCCAGGCCGCTGAGCCCGCCGACGCCCACCTGCGCCGACTGCCAGGACGCAGCGCTCACCGGTGACCGGGGTACGCTGACCCAGACCCTGCGGCAGGCCCGGCATGTGCGGCGGGCCCGGGGTGTCATGCGGCGAGGCCCTCGATCACGCCGTAGGGGAAGGCAACCGGCTGAATGTTGCCGAGCTTCAGCCCGGCGGATCTGAGGAGTCTGCTGTACTCGTCGTTGGTGCGTTCTTGCCCGCCGGTGATCACGAGCATGTTGATGTCGCTCAGCAGGGTCGGCACGGCGTCGCTGCCGTCCTCGGGGATCAGCCGCTCGATGATCAGCACCCTGCCTGCCCTGGCCATCGATTGGCGGCAGTGGCGCAGGATCCTGGTCGCCCGCGTGTCGTCCCAGTCGTGCAGGACGTTGGCTAGCAGGTAGCAGTCCGCGCGCGCTGGAACCTGCTCGAAGAAGTCCCCCGCCAGCACCTGGCCGCGATCCGCGAGATCGATCGCGTCGAGCAGATCCGTGGCGCGGGCTGCCACGGCCGGGGTCTCGAGCAGCACTCCGTGCAGGTGGCCGTGCTTTCGCAGGATCGCGGCCAGCAGCGTCCCCTGGCCCCCGCCGACGTCGATGACGGTGCGCATGTCTGAGAAGTCGTAGGCGTCGGCGACGCTAGGGGCGAATGCCGCGGTTCGCTCGGACATCGCGGCGTCGAAGGTGGCCGCGTTCTCCGGGTGCTCGGCGAGGAAGTCAAAGACGCCCATTCCGAAGACGGCGTCAAACCCCGGCCTGCCCGTCTTGACGGTATCGAGGATGTGCTCGAACGGCCGGACGCCGCCGAGCGCGTCCAGGAAGGTTGCCCACGACCGCATCCCTGCGGGCCCGCCGGAACGCAAGCGGCCGCCCAGCACCGTGAGGCTGAAGCACCGGGGATACCGTTCGTCGAGCACGCCCAGCGCCGCGAGCAGGCGAAGAACGCGGTAGAGCGACGGTTCGTGGGTGCGTGTGACCCTGGCCAGTTCCTGCGTGCTCATCGGGCCCCCGGCGAGCAGATCGGCGATCCCCAGCTCCGCCGCGGCATACACCGCGCGCGAGATGTGAATCCCCCAGATCAGCCGCAGCAGCTTCGCCGCATCCGCGGCTTCCGATCCGGTTGGCTGAGCGCCGCTTGAGCGCCCCGGGGCGCTTCGGGACGGGGCGCCTGGATTGCTCGTGCTCATGGTCGCCTCCTGGGTCGCGCCCTGGGTCGCCTTCTGGCAAGTTCCCCTGGTCAGGTGAAGCATGACCTCCGGCAGTTTCCGCGCGCCAACCTGCCGGTTACGGCCGGCTTACCAGCACTTGGCTACGCTCTTCGCAGGGCCGCGCCGGCATGTGCCGCGCGCCTGCAGATGAGAGGCGCACAGTGGAATTCCACGTCCTTGGTCCTCTGGAGGTGACATCCGGCGGCCGGTTGCTTTCCGTCGGCGGCACCCGGACTCGGGCGGTGCTGGCACTCCTGCTCATCAACGCGAACGCCGTGGTGTCTGCCGGCCGGCTGGCAGACGAGTTGTGGCCCGGCCTCGCACCCGGCCGTGCTGCCGCGAACCTGCAGGTGCGCCTCTCGGAACTGCGCAAGGCGCTTCGGTCGGTGGGGGAGGGTGATCGGCTCGCGACTCAGGCCCCGGGCTATGTCCTGCGAGTCACAGCCGACGAGCTGGACGTGCTGCGGTTCCAGCGGCTCGCGGCCAGCGGCCGTGAAGCGCTGGCAGCAGGAGACGCGGCCACCGCCGTCCGGCTCCTGGACGAAGCGCTGGCTCTGTGGCGAGGGCCGGCGCTGGCCGACCTCGGTGATCTTCAGTTCATCACGTCGGAGCGGGCACGGCTCGAGGAGGAGCGCCTCGGAGTCCTCGAGTCGAGGGTGGACGCGCAGCTCATGTGCGGACGCCACCGGGAGGCGATCGCAGAGCTGGGGACGCTGACCACCCGGCATCCGCTGCGCGAGCGGTTCTGGTCCCAGCGCCTGCTGGCGCTGTACCGCACCGGGCGCCAGGCTGATGCGCTGCGCGCATACCGCGAGCTGCGCTCCACCCTCATTGACCAGCTCGGGATCGAGCCCGGGCCCGAATTGCGCGAGCTCGAAGCACAGATCCTGCGCCATGACTCAGCGCTGGAGTACCGGCCCGCCCGGCAGACGGGTCCCCGTGCACAGCCGCAGACCCGGTACGCCGAGAACGGGGAAATCCACCTTGCCTACCAGGTGCTCGGAGAGGGCGAAAGCGACATCGTGTTCGTGCCGGGGGCGATGAGCCACCTTGATCTGCTGTGGGAAGACCCCGAGACGGCCAGCTTCTTTCGCCGTCTCGCCACGCTCGGCCGGCTGATCCTGTTCGACAAGCGCGACACGGGACTGTCGGACCGGGCGCCGGCCTACTCACCGCTGGAAGAACGCATGGATGATGTGCGCGCCGTGATGCACGCGGCCGGCTCAGGCGAAGCGGCGCTATTCGGCTATTCGGAAGGCGCGCCGATGAGCATCCTGTTCGCGGCCACGTACCCGGAGCGGGTCAGATCACTGATCCTCGGGGCGGCGACCGCCCGCTATCGCTGGGCACCCGATTACCCGTGCGGACGAGGGTCAGATGAGATGCTCGACTCCCTCGAGAGGATCGCCGCGCACCAGTGGGGACAAGGCGCCACCATCGACTGGTTCCTTCCGGGCCGCGCGGACTCACCACTTGCGCGGCAGATGTTCGCGCGCTTTGAGCGGATGGCCGTCAGCCCCAGCGCTTTTCTGCGCATCGTCCGGATGGTCCGCGAGATCGATGTCCGCGCGGTGCTGCCCGCGATCCACGTGCCGACGCTCGTGATACAGCGCCTGAACGACATCATGACCCCGCCGTGCCACGGACGGTATCTCGCATCGCATATAGCCGGCGCCCGCTATTTCGAGCAGCCAGGGGACCACGCTCTGCGATTCGCCGGAAGTGGGGACATCGACAGGCTGTTCGACGAGATCGAGGGCTTCCTCAGGGGTGCGGCGGATCGCCGCGATCCTGATCGCGTGCTCGCCACGATCCTGCTCGCCGAGGTGGCTGACGGCACAACGCAGGCAGACAAGGCCAGCGACCGCCCCCAGGCTGGCCGCCTGGATGCCCGGAGTGCCGCGATCAGCCAGCGAGTGCGCTCTCACCGTGGTCGCCTGCGTGAGAGCACCGCGCAAAGCATCCTCGCCACCTTCGACGCGCCCTGGCAGGCGATCCGGTCCGCGGCAGCCATCCGCGAGGACGCCTCCGCACACGGAATCCAGCTGCGTGCCGGCATCCACACCGGGGAAGTGGACCTGGTCAGTGACGAGATCAGGGGAATCTCCGTCGACATCGTCCGCCGCGTCACCGCCCACGCGCGGCCCGCCGAGATCCTCGTCTCCCGAACCGTCAAAGACCTGGTCGTCGGGTCCGGGGTCTCGTTCGCCGACCGGGGCTCGCACGCACTGACCGGGACCGCCGACAGGTGGCCCGTCTTCGCGGTCACCGGTCTGTAGCGCAAACACCGGCGTCGGCCAGGCCAGGGGGCGATGCCCACCGGGGATGTGCAGCAAGGTGAGACGAGCAGGATGAGCGGGGAGCTGGAGGATTCTCTTCAGAATCGGGCCGCAGGCTGACGCTACAGTGGAGGGACCTGATGCCAACAGGCACCGACCAGACCGGCGATCCGCCAGCAGGCGGCCAGAAGGCCGAGTCGGCTGCCGGCTCCCCGTTCGCCATGACCGGGTTGGACGCCTGGCACGGCGATCTCGTCGTTTGGCTCGACCGGCTCGGCTGGCTGCGAACTCTCAGCGACCAGCTGACTGCCCTGTTGGGGCCAGTCCGCGAACGGCATCAGGACAACCTTGCCCTTGAGCTCCTGCACGGCGGCCGATGGGTCGGGCACCCGCTGCACCCGGCACTGAGCGACCTGCCCATCGGGCTGTGGACAGGCGTCATGGTGCTGGACGCTATGGACCGCGACCCCGCTCCCCGGCGCGGGATTGACGCCGCAGGCCTGCTCAGCGCGGCCGGCATCCTGGCCGCGGGCGCTACCGCCCTGACCGGGGTCACCGACTGGACCGTCAGCGACGATCAGGACCGCCGCATCGGGCTCCTCCACGGCCTCCTCAACACGGTGGCCCTCGGGCTGCAAGGTGCCTCCCTGGGCACCCGGATGGCCGGCCACCGGAGCACCGCACGCGCCTTGGGTGCGGCCAGCCTCACGGTCACGGCCGCGGCCGGTTACCTCGGCGGTCATCTCGTATTCACCAAAGGCGTGATGGTCAGCCGGGTGGCGTGGGCCACCGGGCCGCGGCGGTGGACCCGCGCGCTGCAGGAAGCCGACCTGCCTGACGACTCGCCGACCGCCGTCGAAGCGGAGGGCCGGCAGGTCATGCTGTACCGCCACGACGGCCGCCTGTACGCCATCGACAACATCTGCAGCCACGCCGGTGGCCTGCTCAGCCGCGGGCCTGTCGCAGACCTGACCGTGACCTGCCCCCTGCACGGGTCCCGGTTCGCGCTCGCCGACGGCTGCATCAGCCGCGGCCCGGCTAACCAGCCGCAACCCGTGCTACCCACCCGGATCCGCAACGGCTGGATCGAGGTGCGCGGCAGCCTGCCAGCACCCCGGCGCCCCGCAAAAGGAAGGACACAGCCATGACGTTCGTAGTCGTCGCCAACCTCGACGATCTAGAGGTCGGCGACACCATGCTCGTGGAAGACCTCCGCGAACCGATCTGCCTCATCCGCCTCGATGATGAGGACGTCAGGGCGATCCACAACACCTGCACCCACCAGCAGCAACCCCTTCACGAGGGCACCCTGCAGGACGATGACACGCTGGTCTGCGCCTCCCACGCGTCACGTTACGACCTGACCACCGGCGAGGCCGTCGGCGTGTTTGCCTGCGGCCCCATCCCGGTTTACGCATGCAAGATCGAAGACGACGCCATTCTCGTCAACGTTGACCAGCAGCTCAACGACGCGCCCATCCCTCGTCCCCCAGCACCGGGGTCGTTGGGCGCGCGCTAACGCCGGGCAGGCCAACGATGAGGACGGCCCGCCGGCGCCGCGCGTGGACCCATGCCGGCCGGTTAGCGCGCGTCTTCCCGGACGGGCATGTGGCGCTCGTCGGGGAGAATGTGATCTCGGTGATGCAGGGCCAGCCCTCGAGCGTAGCGTTGGGCAATGTCGGGCATCAGCGAGCTCGCACCCAGCCCGAAGACTGTGCCCGGGTAGTCCAACGGCCCCATGATGGCGCGGATGCGGTCCCAGTCCCCCGGTGCCACCAGTTCGGCGGGCTGTCCGCCAGCGAACCAGCCCATCGGTACCGCCGTACCGGCCGGGACGACGGTATTGACGTAGACCACCGCATTGAACTCGACCTCCGCGCCGGTTTCGATACGGGCGCCGTTGAACACCATGGCGCCAGTCGCGATCCGGGAGCCGCCTTCGATCACGCAGCCGGTGAGGTGAGCATGCGGGCCAACGAGTACGTCGTCACCGACCCGGGTTTCCTGGCCTGGCACGCCCCGGATGACCACATTCTCCATGACCACGCAGTTCCGCCCGATCTCCACCGGGCCGCCCTCGGCGGTGATCACCGCGCCGAACAGCACCCGGCTGTGCGGGCCGACCCTGACGTCGCCGGCCAGCACGGCCGTCGGCGCGATGTACGCCGACTCTGATACCTGCGGGGTCTTCAACCGGTGCTCCACGAACAGCGCACCACGCCCTACCACTGGCTGCGGAACCGGGTATCCGTCCGGATTCACATTCATCACACCCCCATGCCGTTTCCGGCACAACATCCGGGCCATGGGTACGCATCCTGCCCCACAGTCCCTGGCTTCAGCGCCGCCCTAAGCGTAAGCGAGAGAGACGCCGAGCGCCCTGCGAGGACCCTCTCAGCCGCACACGATCCGCAAGGACCTTTGGTCGCGTAAACCCCGGGGGGGTATACCGAAATCCTGCCGCAGTATGCCGGGCGGGAGAAATGCGGGAAGCAGGAGTATCCCCCGGCCAGGCAGCTCCGGCTGGAACTACGTCTTCTCGTCGCCGTTTCGCTGGCCGCCCGCCGGACTCAGCGCGGGCGGGCTGGCCAGACGGGGGACTTTTGGACCTGTTCTGGCCAGGATAAGGGGTTTACGTTCGGCTCATGTCTTTCAGTCATGGCCCGCATGCCCGGTGGGCGGGTAATTCGCTGCCCGAGTTCGAGCGTGATCTTGCAGACAACTTGTGTTATGAGCGGGGCACGACCGCCGTGTCAGCTAGCGCCCAGGACACGTACTGGACGCTGGCGGTGACCATACGTGACCGACTGGCAGACCGCCGGGCCCGGACGGCCGAGGCGCATTACGAGGCCAACCCGAAGTTCGTCTATTACCTGTCGGCGGAGTACATGCTGGGACGCCAGCTCTCCCAGAACGCGGTGTACAGCGGGACCGGTGATCTTGCCCGCCAGGCGCTGGCGGGCATCGGCTGGTCCGCCGCTGACATGGAAGCCCTGGATGTGGAGCCGGGGCTGGGCACAGGGGGCCTGGGCCGGCTGGCCGCCTGCCTGCTGGACTCGCTGGCCACTCTCGACATCCCGGCGGTGGGTTACGGCATCCGGTATGAGTTCGGGATCTTCAAGCAGGTCATCGAGGATGGCTATCAGGTCGAGCGTCCCGACGACTGGACCTTCTACGGCAACCCGTGGGAGTTCCCCGCCCCTGACGACCGCCAGGTCGTCGGGCTTCTACGGGCATACCGAGCCGGTCAAGGGGGATCCGGGCGGGCGGCGGCGCTGGGTGCCGGGCGAGACGGTGCTCGGCGAGCCCAGCCACATGCTGGTCCCCGGGTACGGCACCGAGACGGTCAACATCCTCCGGCTGTGGCAGGCCCGGGCCGCCCGGGAGTCGTTTGACCTGGGCCTGTTCAACGAGGGTCACTACGCGGAGGCTGTCGAGTCGCGGATGCGCTCGGAGAACCTCACCAAGGTGCTGTATCCCAGTGACAGCACGCCGGCCGGCCAGGAACTGCGGCTCAAGCAGCAGTACTTCCTGGTGTCCTGCTCACTGCGCGACATCATCCGCCGGTTCCGGATCCGCAACAGCGACTGGGAGACTTTCCCGGACAAGGTCGCCGTCCAGCTCAACGACACCCATCCGGTGCTGGCCATCCCCGAGCTGATGCGGCTGCTGGTGGACGAGCACGGGGTGAGCTGGGAGCAGGCCTGGCCGATCACCCGCCGCAGCTTCGCCTACACCTGCCACACGCTGCTGCCCGAGGCCCTGGAGACGTGGCCGGTCGCCATGTTCGGGCGGTTGCTGCCGCGCCACCTGGAGATCATCCGCACCCTCGATAAGTCCCTCCAGCGGGAGGTGCGGACCCGTTACCCGGGTGAGGATGGGCGGGTCGCCCGGATGTCGCTGATCCAGGAGGTTCCGGAGCGGCGGGTCCGGATGGCTAACCTGGCGGTGGCGGGCAGTTTTGCTGTCAACGGGGTGGCCGGGCTGCAGTCGCGGCTGCTTGCCCAGACCACGCTGCGGGACTTCGCGGACCTGTGGCCGGGGAAGTTCTGCAACCAGACCAACGGCGTCAGCCCGCGCCGGTTCCTGCTGCTGGCCAACCCGCGGCTGTCGGCCCTGATCACGGCCCGGCTGGGGGACCAGCGGTGGCTGACCGACCTGGACCGGCTGGCCGGGCTTGAGGCGTTCGCCGGGGATGAGCAGTTCCGGGAGCAGTGGCGGGAGGTGAAGCGGCTGAACAAGGCCGGCCTGGCCGCTCATGCCCTCGCCGTGACCGGGGTCAGCATCGATCCGGGCTCGCTGTTCGACGTGATGGCCAAGCGGCTGCACGAGTACAAGCGCCAGCTCCTCAAGGTGCTGCATGTGGTCACCCTCTACAACCGGGTCAAGGCTGACCCGGGCGCCGTGGTGACGCCGTGCACGGTCCTGTTCGCGGCGAAGGCGGCGCCCAGTTACCAGCAGGCCAAGCGCATCATCAAGCTGATCAACTCGGTCGCGGCCGTGGTCAACGCCGACCCGGACGTGGCCGGCCGGATCAAGGTCGTGTTCCTGCCCGACTACAGCGTCTCGCTCAGCGAGCTCCTGGTGCCCGCCGGTGATGTCTCCGAGCAGATCTCGCTGGCCGGCAAGGAAGCCTCCGGCACCGGCAACATGAAACTGGCCCTCAACGGGGCCGTCACCGTCGGCACCCTCGACGGGGCCAACATCGAGATCCGCGACCGGGTCGAGCCGGCAACTTCTTCCTCTTCGGCATGACCGCCGACCAGGCCGCCACCCTCCGGCAGAGCGGCTATTCCCCGTATGGGTACTACCGTAGTGACCCTGAGCTCAAGGCCGCCATCGACGCCCTCACCTCGGATACCTTCACCGCTGGTGCGCGCGATACCATCAAGCCGCTCATCGACTCGCTGCTGCGCCAGGATGAATACATGGTCCTCGCGGACTACCGGTCCTACGTCAACTGTTTCGACCAGTCCGTCGAACCGGCCTGGGCCGACCAGGACCGGTGGACCCAGATGTCGATCCTGAACACCGCACGCTCAGGATTCTTCTCCTCCGACCGCACAGTCCGCGGCTACTGCCACGACATCTGGCACACCGAACCCGTCCCCGTGCACACCGACACGGCGGCAGCACCGGACCTTCCCATAACGGGCTCGTGACCGCGGCGCTGCTCTAGTCCCACGCGGGGTGGGCGGACTACCCGGGGGCCGACCCGGACGACCTAGCCGGGGGCGCCGACCCGGAAGACGCGCAGCTGGAGCGCCAGCGTCGCGTAGTAGCCGACCAGGGTGGTGAGCTCGAACACCCCGGCCTCGCCGAGCTGGGCCACGGCCTCCGCGTACTCCTCGTCGTCCAGGTCGCCCGCCCGGACCAGCGCCCGCGCCGCCCGCGCCGCGGCCCGCTCGGCCGGGTCGGCCAGGGCGGGCTCTTCACCGGCCCGGGCCGCGGCGAGTTCCGCCTCGGTCAGGCCGGCCGCCCGCCCGGCAGCCTCGTGCGCGTGCAGCTCGAACGCGCTCGCCCAGTGCGCCGCGACGACCAGGATGGCCAGCTCACGCGTGCGGCCCGGGAGCGTCCCGTGGAAACGGATCGCCGCGCCCAGCGCCTGCAGCGGCCCGCCCAGCCCCGGCTGGAGCAACATGGCGTTGAACGGCCCGGTCAGCGCGCCCGCGTCATCAACCAGCGCGAAGGGCCCCTGACCGCCGCCGCGGGGACCGGCGGTGATCGAGGCATAGAGCCGGTCCTGGTCTTCGTTGCGGAAAGGGGGGTGAAGTCTGGCGAGTCGCTGCACGACCCTCGAAAGTATCACGGCGGGTAGTACGCGGACAGCCTGCGTTGTGAGCACTGCGACATGAGTCTTGATCCGTGACATCAGGGGTGGTGACGCGCCGCCCGTTGTGCGACGCTTGTATCACCAACCTCAGGCGAACCGGGGAAGAACCTGATGTCTGAGCAACCCGGGGTCAGCCCGACGATCGTCTCGGTGCACGGTAGCGACGCCCATCCCTTCGAAGGCTCAGCGGGCGATGCCGGCATCGTCGAGGTGAGGGTTACGCCGCCAGTAGCCGCCCGAGCGCGACCGCGGGTGCGGGGACAGCCCGGAGAGCGTTGTCCCGGCCGCCCGGAATCGCGAAGGTTAGGAGAACGAAGATGCCCGCCGAAGACAACACCGTCCGCCCGTTCCGCGTCGAGGTTCCGGAAGCGGAACTTACCGACTTGCGCAGGCGCATAAACGCGACCAGGTGGCCCGAGCGCGAGACGGTCACCGACGACTCGCAGGGCGTCCGGCTCGCGCTGATGCAGGACCTCGCCCGCTACTGGGGGACAGACCACGACTGGCGCAAGTGCGAGGGGAAACTGAACGCCCTCCCGAACTTCATCACCGAGATCGACGGGCTGGACATTCATTTCATCCACGTCCGCTCCCCGCACGAGGACGCGCTGCCCCTGATCGTCACCCACGGGTGGCCTGGCTCGATCATCGAGCAGCTGAAGATCATTGAGCCGCTCACCAATCCCACGGCACATGGCGCGAGCGCAGCGGACGCGTTCCATCTGGTGATTCCCTCGCTGCCGGGCTACGGGTTCTCCGGCAAGCCGGCCGCCACCGGGTGGGATCCCGCCCGCACCGCCCGTGCCTGGGTAGTGCTGATGAAGCGCCTCGGGTACACGCAGTTCGTGGCGCAGGGCGGCGATTGGGGTGCGGCCGTCACGCAGACGATGGGTGAACAGGCAGCGCCGGAGCTGCTGGGTATTCACTCCAACATGCCTGGCACCGCCCCAGCCGCCATCAACAAGGCGGTCCAGCGCGGCGACCCGCCGCCGCCGGATCTCTCAGATGAGGAACTGCGCGCGTACGAGCAGCTGAGCACCTTCTATGCCAAGCACGCGGCCTACGCACTGATCATGACGACGCGCCCGCAAACGTTGTACGGGCTGGCGGACTCACCCGCCGATCTAGCCGCGTTCATGCTTGACCACGGCGACGGCACAGGCCAGCCCGGGCTCGTAGAACAGGCCCTTCAGGGACACCCGGTTGGCGACCTTACCCGAGACGACCTCCTCGACAACATCACGCTCTACTGGCTCACGAACACCGGGGTTTCCTCGGGTCGTCTGTATTGGGAGAACAAGGCGGACTTCTTCGACGCCAAGAACATCTCTATCCCGTTTGCCATCAGCGTCTTCCCCGACGAGCTCTATGAAGCCCCGCGGAGCTGGGCCGAACGTGCGTATCCCAAAAACCTCATCCATTACAACAAGCTCGACCGAGGCGGCCACTTCGCGGCGTGGGAACAGCCGGGCCTGTTTGCCGCCGAGATGCGGGCCTCTTTCCGGTCACTGCGGGGTGTCAGCTGATTCGGCCAGGTGGAACCAGACTTGGGGCCGCAGACAATGAGCCCGAGAACGAGGTGCTGCCCCGGCGCCGGCCGCGACCCGACCGTCACGACGAGCGTGACCAGTTCCATGCCCACGATGAGCCCGACAGCGGCCAGCCATGGCCGTTCACCGAATGCACCGGCAAGAGGTCCCCGCGGGGGTCTCTCAGCCGGCTGATCCCTCGCCACAACACCGACCGTAACCAGTCCGTCCGCTGAGTGCATCAGCCTCGGGGATGACGGGCCGGCTGCGCTGTCACCAGGGCCGGGCGTTTGGCCGGAACGCCGGGGTTCAGGTAACCTGTGAAATGTTTGTTGGGCACCTCGTTCGGTGAGGCGTCAACATGAACACAGGCCACTGATCCGACGACGTCGAGAGACGCCCAGGGTCAGGACAGGTCTCCCCGGCTTAAGGGGTGACCCGAAGTGGCTGCACCGCTAGGTGCTACGTCATGTCGTGCCAAAGCTCTGACGAGAAGGGGTGTGCGGCGGGCTTCCGCTGATGTTCTCCTGTGTGCCGCGTCAGGCACCCTCGTGTGCCACGGCCGGAGGAGGCGAGAAATGGACAGTAAACCGGGTCATGAACGGCCCCGCACCCGAGAATTCTCGTTTTCTTCCGGCACGCGGTAACCGCCCACTCTGCGCGGTCTTCCGACATAACGGCCAGCCCGCTGCGAATGTCCGCAGCGTGGATGGATGCTGCGTGCCTCCTGGACCCCCCTGACCCGGGGATGAGGGAGGAATTATGACCACGGCCATGGAGGACCGCACCGCCGTCCTGGACTCCCAGCACGTCGGCGACATCCGCGGCGCGCTGGGCACTATCCGGCTGGAGGACACCGCGCCGCGGCGCGGCATCCCGGCTCATCTGAAGACTCTGCTGGCGATCGTCGGCCCAGGGCTGATCGTCATGGTCGGCGACAACGACGCCGGCGCGTTCGCCACTTATGGCCAGGCCGGCCAGGACTACGGCACCCGGCTGCTGTGGACGCTGCTGCTGCTGGTCCCGGTGCTGTATGTCAACCAGGAGATGGTGCTGCGCCTCGGCTCGGTGACCGGGGTCGGGCACGCCCGGCTGATCCTGGAGCGTTTCGGGAAGTTCTGGGGCGCGTTCAGTGTCATCGACCTGTTCATCCTCAGTGCACTGACCATCATCACCGAGTTCATCGGCATCACGCTGGCCGCCGGGTACCTGGGCTTGCCGAAGGCCGCCGCGGTAGCGCTGGCCGCGATGGTGATCATCGGCGCCGCGTTCACCGGCAGCTTCCGCCGGTTCGAGCGGATGGCGGTGGCGCTGTGCGGTGGGTCGTTGCTGCTGATACCGGTCTACTTCCTGTCCCACCCGGCGGCATCCCGGATGGCGAGCGGGTTCACCATGCCCGCCCTGCCCGGCGGGTCCGGGCAGATGTCCACGGTGATGCTGCTGATCATCGCGATCGTGGGTACCACGGTCGCGCCGTGGCAGTTGTTCTTCCAGCAGAGCTACGTCATCGACAAGCGGATCACCCCCCGGTTCATGCGCTATGAGAAGGCTGACCTGTGGATCGGCATCGTCGTCGTGATTACTGGCGCCGCTGCGATCATGGGCTTCACCGCCGCGGCGTTCGCGCGGCACACGGGCGCGGGTCACATGGGCGCGGGGCACTTCACCAATGCCGCTGGCGTCGCGTATGGCCTGCAGGCCGAGGCGGGCCACCTTGCCGGGGTGCTGTTCGCGATCGCGCTGCTGGACGCCTCGATCATTGGTGCGTTCGCGGTCTCGCTGGCCACCGCGTACGCGATCGGCGATGTCCTGGGCCTCAGGCATTCACTGCACCGGGGTGTGAAAGGGGCCAAGGGCTTCTACGCCCTCTACGGCGGCCTGGTCGCTGCGGCGGCCGCGGTGGTGCTGATCCCTGGCTCCCCGCTCGGGCTGCTGACCGAGGGCGTGCAGACGCTGGCCGGGGTGCTGCTGCCGTCGGCGTCGGTGTTCTTGCTGCTGCTGTGCAACGACAAGGAGGTCCTCGGCCCGTGGGTTAACGGCCGCAAGACCAACATGTTCACTTCTGCGGTGGTGGCCGTGCTGGTTGCCCTGTCGGTGATCCTGACCGCATCCGTTCTGTTCCCGGCGATCACATCGGGACAGATCCTGGGCATCATGGCCTGCTGTGGCGGCGTTGCGGTGCTCGCCGCCGGCTACGCCCTGACCCGCCGCCTGCGCGCGGGCACGCCGGGCGTGCCCCCGGTGGACCGGGCCGGGCGGGAGGAGTGGCGGATGCCGCCGCTGGCGCTGCTGTCCCGCCCGTCCATGTCGGCTGGCCGCAAGATCGGCATGTCGGCGCTGCGCCTCTACCTGGCCGTCGCGATGATCCTCGTCGTCATCAAGATCGTCCAGCTCGCCATCGGGCACTGACCCCGGCGGACTCGCACCGGGGCGGCGGGTCCCATGGCACTGTCGGCGCTGCCGCGTCATCCCTCTGTGTCGTCACGGTTAGGCCCCGGCTCGGGCACCTGCGCCCGGTCGTCGCCGTAGCGCTGGCGCACCTTCGCGGCCAGCGCCACGATTGCCTCTTCCCAGGTCGGCTCGGCCACGTCCAGGCTCGGGTCGTGTGACGGGGTGCCGCCGACCTGGAGCCCGGCCCGGTGCTGGGCTGGAACATCCATTGGCCACAGGACGGGCCCGTGCTCCGCCCTCACCTCGAGCCTGCCCCCCGAGTGGCCCAGGCTGACGTCTAGGTGAGCGAGGCCATCGCTGTCGGACAGCCATCCCTCGGCCTCGATCCGGGCCCAGGTAGCCTCGTCGACTTCACGCGGATCGATGCCTGCCAGGTCGCTCGGAACAAGATACGTCCAGAAGACAGGATGCGCCGTCAGGTAGTGCCATGCCGCAAGCACGTCGGCCGGGTTGGCCGCGTACTGGGCGACCGTTCTCGCCCACCCTTCAGCGCGGTACGCGGCGAGTTGCTCGGTGTTGTGCTGCCGTTCTTCTCGCGTGGGCGGTCGCATCGTCCAGTTCCGCTCGCCGCGCCGCTGGTACAGGGTCATACCGTTCATCTCGTGCCAGCGCGTGCCTTCCTCGTCGGCCCGCTCTCGCGACTCCGGCTCGTCTTCCAGCACCGGGCCTGCGATCAAGCCAACTCCCGGCTTGACGCAGATCCGGCTGCCAGGCAGCGCCCGGCGTGCCACCATCGCGTCCCGCTCGTCGAATTCACCCCGCCAGTACAGCTGTCCATCAAGCAGTTCGGTGCGCTCGGCGCCCATGGGCCAGCGCTGCAGGTGTGCTGAGGTAAACGGCTCACGTGGCCTGGGCAGGTCCGGTCCTGCCATGTCAGCTCTGCTTACCCAACCGCTGCCCGCAGTCTGGGCAGAACAGCCGTGCCCCATGGTGTTCGCAGATAACACCGCGCAGGTGATCACGGATTGTCCGGACGGCGAACGCGATATGGTCCACCGGCGTCGCGCCGAGATCGGAATCGGCGCCTCGCGCGATGACATCGCCTTCCATGATCGGCACGGGCTCGGTGACGAACTTGCCGTCTTCGTCGGCCCGGAGCAGGCGCTGGGCATACTTGCCCGAGGGCACCATGTCGAGCTCGATCCTCCACGAGCCACCGCGTTCCCGGAAATAAAAGGTGTGGCCGTCGACAGTTCCTTCCCACTGCTCGGGCGCATAAGAGCTGGTCCGCCTGGCATCCACGCCCGGTTGGCTGGCCAGCCAGGCGGCGATCGCGTCCTCCTCGCGCCGATGAGCCGCACTCAGCTCCGCGGCCTGGGGGCTGTCCCACCATGCCTGCCAGTTAGTGGCTGCCTCGGCAGCGCGCCGGTCCTCGTCCCAGGTGCACCGGCAGTCGAAGCCATCACTGTGCTCCGCCGAAAGCCGCGGATGACAGGAGCACAGGCACTCATTACCGTCGGCATCGCAGGGATCGAACAGTGCCGTGATGACCCTTCGCGCTGTGGCCTCGCCCACTTCGGCGCCGGCCACGAGGTACCGCGCGTAACGGTCGGCCAGCCGGCGCCGCTCAGCCTTGCGCTCCGCCTCGCGGCGGGCGCGGTCCTGCTTGCCACCACCGACGCCGACCATGTAAAGGTCACTCATCCCGTACAAGGTACTCACTGCGCGCTCATCGAGCATCCCGGTATTTGGCCGCGCATCACGGCGTACCCGCCCGCCAGCGCGAAGCCGAACGACCCGGCCGCATCCAGCGCGATGCGGGCGCGTGAGCGCCTCCTGGAACGGGTCCGTAGCGACCCCATCCTGAAGCCGACGGCATGGTGATCGCCGGGATTACCGAGCGGGCCGAGGCGGACGCATCATCAGCTATTTCGCGCGGGTTCACAGCCACCATCTGTCTTGCTGGTCCAGTAGTCCAGATTGCTGCGTGTGGCCAGGGTGTCCGGGTGCGCCGGGCCGAGTACCTGCTCGGCGTCGCGCAGCAGCGCTGCGTACTGGTCGCGGGCTCCTTCTGAGTCGCCTGCCTGCGCGGTCCAGTCGGCGAGGCCACCGCGGGCCTTGAGGGTCTTCGGGTGCGCGGGGCCGAGCATCCGCTCAATGTCCGGCAGCAGCGCCGCGTACTGGTCCCGGGCCCCTCCTGCATCGCCCCCCTTCCCGGTCCAGTGGGCGATGCTCGCGCGGGTGGCCAGGGTCTCGGGGTGGCCTGGGCTCAGTACTCGCTGACGCACCGGCAGGAGCGCCGTGAACTGGTCCCGGGCCTTACCTGGGTCGCCCGCCTGCCCGGTCCAGCGGGCGAGGGCCGCGCGGGCCCTGAGGATGTCCGGGTGCGCGGCGCCGAGCACCCGTTCGCCGACGGGTAGTAGCACCGTGAACTGGTCCCGGGCCCCGGCCGCGTCACCGACACGGCCGGTCCAGTGGGCGAGGCTGGCGCGGGCTCTGAGGGTGTCCGGGTGTTCGGAGCCGAGCACCCGCTCGATGATGGGCAGCAGCGCCGCGTACTGGTCCCGGGCTCCTTCTGGGTCGCCCGCCTGCCCAGTCCAGCGGGCGATTCTGGTGCGGGTGGCCAGGGTCTCCGGATGGTCAGCGCCGAACACCCGCTTGACGCCGGGCAGCAGCGCCGTGAACTGGTCCCTGGCCCCCGCCGCATCTCCCGCCTGTCCGGTCCAGCCGGCGAGGCCGGCGCGGATTTTGAGGGTCTCTGGGTGCCGGGGGCCGAATACCTGTTCGGCGTCGCGCAGCAGCGCCATGAACTGGTCCCGGGCCTTGCCTGGGTCGCCAGCCTGCCCGGTCCAGCCGGCGAGGCTGGCGCGAGCTCTGAGCGTGTCCGGGTGCTCGCGGCCGAGCACCCGCTCGGCGTCGGGTAGCAGCTCGGTGAACTGGTCCCGGGCCCCCGCCGCATTACCCGCCTCTCCGGTCCAGCCGGCGAGGCCCGCGCGAGCCCTGAGGGTGTCCGGGTATTCGGCGCCGAGCACCCGCACAGCGTAGGACAGTAGCGCCGCGTACTGGTCCCGGGCCTTACCTGGGTCGCCCGCCTGCCCGGTCCACCGGGCAAGGTTGGCGCGGGCGGTGAGGGTGTCGGGGTGCTCGGCGCCGAGTACCCGTTCGAGGTCGGGCAGCAGCGCCCTGAACTGGTCGAGGGCTACCGCCGCATCGCCCGTCTCCCCGGTCCACCGGGCGAGATTCGCGCGTGTCCTGAGGGTGTCCGGGTGCTCGGGGCCGAGCAGTTGCTCGGCGTAGGGCAGCAGCCCCTCGTACCGGCCCCGGGCTCCGGCCGTGTCACCGACATGCCCGGTCCAATAAGCGAGTTCGGCGTAGGCGGTAAAGGTGTCCGGGTGCCCGACCTCGAGCACCCGCTCCAGATCGGGCAGCAGCGTCGCATACTGGTCACGGGCTCCGGCCGCGTCCCCCGCCTGTCCCGTCCAGCGGGCAAGGCTGGCGCGGGCGGCCAGGGTTTCTGGGTGCTCCGGGCCGAGCACCCGCTCGATGACGGGCAGCAGCGCAGCGAACTCTTTCCGGGCCCCGGCCGCATCGCCCCCCTTCCCGGTCCAGCCGGCGACGCTGGCGCGGGCAGTCAGGGTGTCCGGGTGCTCCTCGCCGAGGACCCGCTCGCGGATGGACAGTAGTTCCGCGAACTGCCTGAGGGCCTTGACCGGATCACCGGCTTCCCCGGTCCAGCGAGCGAGGCTAGCGCGGTCGGTCAGAGTTTCTGGGTGGTCGGGGCCGAGCATCCGCTCAACGTCAGGCAGCAGCTCCTCGAACAAGTCGCGCGCGGCAGCCGGGTCCCCGGCATCTCCGGTCCAGCTGGCAAGGTTGGTGCGGGCTTTGCGCATGTCCGGATGCGTAGGGAGCCGCTTCTCCAGGGTGGGAAGCAGGTTCTCGAACAGGTCACGGGCGGTCGCCGGGTCGCCTGCCTGCCCAGTCCAGCGGGCCAGGCTGGCGCGAGCCCTGAGGGTGACCGGGTGCTCGGGGCCGAGCACCACCTCGGCGGCGGGAAGCAGCGCCGCGAATAGGTCACGGGCGGCGGCCGGCTCGCCCGCCTCCCCGGTCCAGTGGCCAAGATTGGCGCGGTCGTTAAGAGTGTCCTGGTGCTTGGGGCCGAGCACATCCTCGACGCCGGGCAGCAGCGCCGCGAACAGGTCACGGGCGGCGGCCGACTTGCCCGCCTCTCCCGTCCACCGGGCGAGGCTGGCCTGGTCGGTCAGGGTCTCCGGGTGTTTGCGACCGAGCAACCGCTCGGCGGCGGGCAGCAGTTCCTTGAACAGGTTGCGAGCGGCGGCCGGCTTGCCCGCCTCCCCAGTCCATCCAGCGACGCTGGCGCGCACCTTCAAGGTCTCCGGGTGATCGGGGCCGAACTTGCGCTCGACGTCGCGCAGCAATTCCTCGAACAGGCCGCGGGCGGCGACCGGGTCGCCGGCCTCTCCGGTCCAGCGGGCCAGGCTGGCGCGGTCGGCCAGGGTCTCCGGGTCGTCGGGGCCGAACTCACGCTCGACGTCGCGCAGGAGCTCCTCGAACAGGCCGCAGGCGGCGACGGGGTCGCCGGCCTCCCCAGTCCATCCAGCCACACTGGCGCGCACCTTCAAGGTCTTCTTCGGCTCGCTGGAGCGGAACACACGCTCGACGTCGCGCAGCAGCTCCTCGAATAGTTCGCGGGCGGCGACCGGGTCGCCGGCCTGCCCGGTCCAGCGGGCGATGTCGTGGCGGTTGGACAGCGTGTCGGGGTGGTCAGCGCCAAGGACCCGCTGCCGGACTGGCAGCAGCGCGGTGAACAATTTCAGCGCCTCACGGGCGTTCCCGCTTTCCCCGGTCCAGCGGGCTACGTTGTGGCGGGTGGTCAGCGTATCCGGGTGCTCGGGGCCGGGTCGCTGCAGGAACCTCTTGTGCCAGGACTGCCACAATGCGAGGTTGTCCGCCGGTCTTTGAAGTTCCTGCAGCGCCGATAGTGCCTCAGCCCATTGTCGGCTGGCCCATAGGTGCTCGCTGAGGCGGTCCCTGGCGTACGCTGCAACGGATCTGGGCGAGTCGGCCCGTTCCTTCAGGACGGTAAGGGCCCGCACGATCGCAGAGTGAGCACCGGCGACGGCGGCCTCGCCGAAGTGGTCGTGCAAGAATTCCGCGATCAGATCATGAGCCGGCCCGACCCGTTCGTCGGGGCTGCCAGCGTCGGCCCTGGCGAGGAGTTCGCCGAGGGTAACCACCCCGTCCCGGACGACCTTGACGGCCGGGGTCTGGCCGTCAAGGTCCTGAGGCGGGAGCGCGGCGACCAGAACCTGCAGCGGCATCCATGCGCCCACAGGCGCTGCGGCGAGCACCCTGGCCACCTCCTTCACCAGCGCCTGCCCGTGCACCTTGGCCGCCTCTGAGAGAGCTTTCTCAAACACGGGCGCCAGGTCCGGGCTGAGGTGAGAGTCTGCGCCAGCGAAGTGGCCCGCGCCGTGCAGGCCGCTGAGTATGCGGGCCCGCAGCCACTCTCCGTCACTCAACGAGGCGATCCGTTCCTGTGCGACTGGATCCTTGACGAGGGCTCGCAACAACTGCCGGACGCCTTCGCGGTCCCGGTCCGGCAGGTGGACTCGTGAGGTTGCGGGGAGGTCATCGACCTGCCGCCCGGTCACGATCAGGGCAGCGCCGTGCAGGTTCCTGAAGGCCTCGAGCAAATGCAGCCTCTGCATTTGCTCGAGCTGGTCGACAGCGTCGACTCCGATGACGAGGACCGGTTGGTCTGGCTCGAGGTGGGCGAGCGGGCCGGTGATGTCCCGGTCGAACGGCACCAGTTTGTCTTGCTCGAAAACAGGCGTGGCCTTCTGAAACCGCCTGGCGGCGACACCGAACGCCGGGCTCTTGTCCAGCTGCTCCACCAGCCTCACGGCCAGGTCACCCAAGTTGTCCCCGGGCCGGAGAGTGACCAGGGCGTCAACGCTTAAGTACTGCCCGAAGATGCTTTTCCGTCCGAACGATGCCAGCAGCGCAGACTTGCCCGTGCCAGGGTCTCCTGTAATGGCGATCGGTGAGATCTCGTCGTCGAGCAGCTCCATGACCTTTCCAGTGGCCTCTCGGCGCATCTGCCAGTCCTGGGTCAATCGGGCGACGACGTCCGCCGCCTGCGTCCCCGCCAGTGCGGGCCGCAGGTCCGCCGCGACGTTGCGGCCCAGCCACAACCCAGCGTCACGGCTGCCGTTCAACGACATGTGTGTCGGCAGCGCAAGGTCTGCGCATCCGGCGGGAGCTACCTTCCGCAGCCGGTCATGCTCGTCGTAAGCGCGAAGCTCGGCGTCGGCGGTTACCGGTGAGCCATTCTTCAGCAGCTCGATCAACGACTTGCTGAAACATCCCCGGGCGGCCACTTCCTCCGGGCGGGTGGCCGCGAAGAACTCCACCCGCTGCTGCAAGCCCTGCCGCAGCAGCCCTGGGACCGGATCGGAGATTATGGCACCGGAATGGCAGGCGTCGATGACCAGCATCAGGCCGTCGATGCCCGGATACTGCCGCAGCAGTTCCTTGATCCGCTGGCCGAGGGGGACCGCGTTGTCGGAGTTGATTAGTTCCGGGCTGGGAGTATCGGCGGCGACCAGGTAGAAGTCGTCGCCCACTTTATGACCGTGGCCGAGGAAGTACACGAACAGCGTGGCCTGCTCCCGGCAGGCGCTGGCCATGGCGTCACCGAGTGCTGTCACCATCGCCGTCCGGGTGGTGGGTGCCGGCTCGGTGAGGAGTTCCCGGCCGCCCGGAAGCGCGGGCCGACACGACCCGTAGCGGTCGTCCAAGACCACCTTGTGCAATTCCTGGATCACCTCGGGGACGAAATCGAGCCGGCCGAATCGGTCGTTCCGCACTCCCATCAGTAGCGCTCGCCGCTCCCCCATGAAATATTCTTACCGTACGGAGCGTGACAAAGGGACCCCCAAACCGTTTAGAACCGGGCACCGGAGGGAGCATGGCACAGATCGTGCTCCTCCACGGTATCGGGCAGCAGGCCAGCACCGTCGGGGAGCAGGAAGCTATATGGCTGCCCAGCCTGGTCAAGGGGGTCCTGGCCAGTGGCCACCCGGATGCGGCGTCTGTGGCTGCGCAGTTGGCGGCCTCGGTGGGTCAGAACAGCCCGCCTCTGGCCCAGATGGCGTTTTACGGTGACTTGTTCCTGCCCGCCGGCACGCAGGGGGAGGATGGCCAGGCGTCGCTCGCAGCCGAGGCCCTAGCCGAAACCCTCGCGGCCGCGCTGCTGGCCCGCGCCGCCACTAGCGATGACTCCCGGCTAGCAGCCGAGGCGGCCAACGCGCTGCGGCAGGCTGATCCTGATCGTGATGGCGCCCAGGGTCTGGGCGTCCGCGCCCGCGGCGCGGTTGCCGTGCTAGACGGCAATGCCTGGTTAACCACGCGAATCTTCGGGATGCTGCAGAAAGCTAAGAGGGACCTGCTGCAGGTCACCCGATACCTCACCGAAGATAGCCTGCGCAACGCCGCCCAGGCGAGGGTCGCGGCGCTCCTGGATGAGAACACGCAACTCGTGATCGGACATTCGCTTGGCAGCGTGGTCGCATGGGAAGCCTGCCAGCTACTGGGCCGGCCCCTGCCCACGCTCGTCACCCTCGGCAGCCCGCTCGGTCTCGACACCGTGGTCTACCCCCAGCTACGCCCCCAGCCTCCAACTTGGCCCCCGCGCGTCCACCGGTGGGTCAACGTCGCGCACCCCGACGACATCGTCGCGGTTGAGCCCGACCTGGGACGGCTGTTCCCCGTGCCGGACGACCGGAGCATCGAAGCCCACACCCCGCCGAGCAAACACGAACACCACGCCGCGCCCGGCTACCTGGAGGAGCAGGCCACCGGCCACGTCGTCGCCGACACCCTGAGTGGCTAAGGCCGCGCAGCTGCGCAGGTGGCCGACCGGGAACGACCAGGATGTGCTCGGCGACAACTTCCCCGGTGGCGGTCATGATGACCAGCAATGGCACTACGCGGGTCTCGGTATGGACCGCGGCGTTGACCTCGGTGCACCACGCCGCGGTCGCCGCGTTGGCGGCTGCGAGATCCCCGAATGGTGCCTGCGGGATCATCAGGTTGGTTTTGGCATACACAGCGGCAGCCCGTCGCGCTCACACGGCCAGTCGCGGCACCAGACGCCTAGCGTTGTCGTAGTAGACCTGGCGCAGGCGGTCACCATCGAGTTCCAGGCCGGAGATCTTCCAGCGCCCCATCAGCGGTGGATCCTCCAGGCCATGATCAAAATACTCGTCAGAGGTCTCCAGGAAACGGAAGTAGATCCGGTACACCCGGCTATCGAACGGGATTTCATCCGTGCCGAACAGGATCCGGCCTGGATGGCGAGCTGCCAGCTCAGCGGTGGCCCGCGGCTGTCTGCCCAGTTCCGCGATGCGGGCCGCCGTATCGACGTAGAAGTTCGGGTAGGTATCCAGCATCCGCCCGACCCAGGTGAGGTTCTCGGCGTAGCAGCCGACATGCACGCCGACGAAGGTCGTCTGCGGGTGTGCCGCCACGACCGCCTCCAGGCTGTCGATGAGGCGCTGGAAGGATGGGAACCGCGGGTCGGCAAACGACCAGTCAGGCCGGGCGAGTAGCTGCTCAAGACGCTCATTGCGCTCATCCACCGGGTCGAAGAAGGCCACGGGGTCGGCGGTGTGAATGAAGATCGGCAAGCGGAGCTCGCCGGCCGCCGCCCAGACCGGGGCAAGCCGCTGGTCGTCGGGCAACACCAGCTCATCACGGTGATCGCGCACGTGCAGGCCGAGGTCTTTCCACACCTTGATCCCCGCCGCGCCTGCATCTGCGCATGCGCGCAGGCGGCCCGCGAGGCGCTCCCCGAACCCAGGCGCAGACACCTCCCGCCAGTCCAGGTGACAGCATGTCGCGAACCGGCCCGGATGGGCGTGATCGTAACGGGCCAGGTTGTCGGCCAGTTCTGCACCCCAGCGGCCATCGAGGTTGACGATGCCCGCAATGTTGCACTGGTCCATCTCGGCCAGCAGCCTCGAGACGTCCTGCACCATCCAGGACTTGTCGGGGCTGAGCCAGCGGCCCAGGTGAGCATGGGAGTCGATGGCGCGGACGGCCGCCCTAGGCACGTGATGTTCTGGCCGGACCAGCCTGGCCTGCGGCCGGTAATCGCGAAGCGGCAGGTGTTGCAGCTGTTCGGCGTTGGGATCAGGGATCATTTCGTCGGCACTGCTCCGTTCATGCCATCGTTTCCCTAGGCCGCGAGCTCGCCCAGTCACGGACGCTCCACCTCGAAGAGCCGGTCCACCATCTTGCGGATCTGCGGCAGCGTGAGCAAGGCGCTGGTCAGCGAGTCGAGTGCGGCGGCCGTGTAGACCAGCTCCGGGCTAGCTTCCAGCGCAGCCCGGACGACCATCGGCCGCCTGGCCCGGGCCCTCGGCGAGCACCCCGCCGCCACCACGCTCCGCCCCTCTGGCGGGTAGGGGTCGAGCAGCAGTACATCGCTGCTAGCTGGACGGCGCGATCCGGCCCTGCTTGTCATCCACGTCATGCCCACCAGCCTGCGGAAGGGGAACCGTGATGCCTGAGCGCCAGCCGCCGCGGGTCAGCGACGAAAGCCCCATCGGCCCGGACGTTGATCTTGAGCGAGATGACATCAGGCTGGCCGATGGGACCCGGCTCACCCCCGACATCGCCGCAGGCATCGCCGAGGACGTGCGCCGTGCGGCCATCATTGACTGGACCGGGTCGGCACTCCCCGCAGGTTTCGGCCCGCGTGCCCGCCGAGCTCCGGGACGCGGCGGAACAGCAGGCGAGGCGCGAGGGCAAAAGTGTGTCGCAGCTCATCCGGGAGCTGCTGGAGCGATATCGACGCGCTGGACTGGGAGAACACGCCCGTCACCCATGTCGCGCACGATCGCGGGCACGGCCGGGATGAGACCCGGACCCTGCAGGTGCTGCCCCGCCTCCGAGGGCATGTTCCCCTACGCCGCCCCAGGCGTTCCTGATCGAGCGGATCGTCCGTGACCCGCGCGACGGACAGCTCCGCTCAGCCGTCGCCGCCCTCCGGCTAGCCAGGTTCACCCCTACTGCCGCCGGACGCCGCTGGGCCGCCCGCAACCCCGCCAGGCCCCTCGCCGTCCTCAATCTCACGTAACGGGAATGGCGTGCGTCCACACGCGCGGTGTGCCGCAGCCGGTGGTACGTTGGTGTGCGGCAGCCGCACCTGCCTGACTCCGAGTCGCGTGTTTCCCACGTGAGCAGCGGCAACGAGGACAAGGGTCACTGACTCGGTGCGCCAGATCCTGACCGTCACTTCACGCGCGGCCAAGGACGTGGGGCTTGGCCCGGCTGGAGTTGACGTGACGTCAGATCGTGCCAGGAAGCGTGCCGCCCGGGCGCGCGCCGCATTGACAGGCGAACGCTACGTGGTAGCCCGCCGAAAGCTCGAGGAGCCCCCGGTGGTTGCCGGGTCTCCCGGCTCCGGACGACCGTACCCCCTGCTCGTGAGGCTCATCCACGACCTCACCCACCGGGTGCCTGGCGTTCCGAAGCACGCCGACCCGGCTTCGGTTCGCGTCGAGCATGAGGAGCGCCACAGGGCCCGTGCCGCCCAGGTGAAGGCACGGCACGAGGCGCGCGCGGCGGCCGCGAGGGCCCGGCACCACCGGGTCGGAGACGATAGCCAGTCGTCCACGCCAGCGTCCTCCTGACGGGCCGCCGGCGATGGCAGGAACAGCTGGGCGGTTCCTGCCATCGCGGTGCGGCTTTCATGCAGCGCACGCTTTCCGCGCCACAGGCGGCCGCGCACGAGGGTGTGCGGGAGTGGCCGGGAAGCCACCGGCCCGGCGCTGTGGCTTCCTATCCCCAGAAGATGCCGGTGGGATCGCGGTCGATTTCCTGCAAGATCTCGTCAACGTGCAGTGAAGCGGTGAGCCGGTCATAGGGGTGGAAGCGCAGGTTGCGATCGCGCCAGAACAGCGACCAGCGCCCGGCTGCCTTGGTGTAGCGGAGCCGGGCGATCGGGAACCTGGTCCATTCCGCGCCCGCGTCTTTATGCCAGGGCGGCCGGCATTCGACGATCGTCAGGTGGCGGGGCGCGGGATCGCATTCCACTCGGATCTGGTCGCGAAGATGCGCCGGGACACGCTGGTCGCACCAGCGGCGCACTCGGGCCACATCCAGTTCCGGCAGACCTGTCTGCGCCACCCGGACAGTCTGCCAGCACGTGACCCGCCGACGCTTCAGTTCGCGAACGGGGCGCCGCGGAGGAAGCGGAAGGGATTGCCCTCCTAAGTAGCTGAGGCTGGGAGTAACCTCACGTCGTGGCTGACCTCGCCGGTTATCTGGAGTTGACGGATGGCCAGGCGCGCGAGCAGGTCCGGGCGCTGCTGGCGCGCCGCCCGGTCGCGGCGGGCAGGCAGGTCACGTTCCTGCCGGTCGAGACGTTGCTCTGCCTGGCCGCGTCTTTCGTGGTTAACCACCGCCACTTCGGCGGCTCCACCGCGGCACGGGCACCCGAGCCGGTGCCATCCCTGGCCCGCCTGTTCTCCCGGCCCCCGTCCAGTGTGCTGGCGAAAATGGCGAATCTGGACGGTTCCCGTTCTCACGGCGGGCGCTGGGACGTGCTAGCAGGGGCCATCCTCCGCGATGACCCGGCCCGGTTCAGCTGCACCTACCGGCTGCTGCTGTCGGCCGCCCGCGCCGAGGAAATCGGCCCGGGCAGGCTGCCGGATTTCCTGGGCATCGAGCACGGTGGCGAGCTGGCCTTGCTCGGGCAGGAGGAACTCGACATCTCCGCACTGGAAGCCGAACTGCGCGAGCAGATCGCCCGCCGCCTGGCCGCCAGCGGACGGACAGATCCGGAAACCGAACGCATCCTGCTGGCCGCCGCCCGCGTCGGGCAGCATGTCTTCGCCCAGCAGGTGCTGGCCAACTGCGGTAGCCGGTGCGTGTTCTGCGGGCTTAGCCCCGCGGCGTTCGGTGCCAGGCGCATGCTCCTGGCGGGCCACATCAAGCCCTGGAAAGACAGCAGCCCCGGTGAACGCCTTGATCCTCGCAACGGCCTCGCCGCGTGCCCAGCCCACGACGTCGCCTTCGACACCGGGCTGCTGTCAGTCAACGGTGGACTGCGTATCCACGTCGCCCGTTCCCTGGCCGACGCCGTCCAGAACGACCCACTGGCCAGGCAGTACTACGGGCACCCGCCGCTGGGTGAGGTACTGCTCCTGCCACCCGGCGCCCAGGTCCCCGCCCGCAAATACCTCGACTGGCACCGGCAGAAGATCTTCCTAACCTGATCCAGGATCATCGGCATGCAGTTCCTGGGTCCGAGGCCGGGCCTGGTACCGGCCCCGGGTCAATGGGCAGACCGGGCCCGCGTCGGCGGCTGACTTGACCGCGGACGCGAACCTGACACTGCACTGTCCCCGACCAGCGGCCACCCGGAGAATCCCGCGGAACTGCTCGGGCTCCTGTTGCGGAATCCGGTCTGAGGCGACTCCCAGGGCCGGTGGAGGAGGAGATGCCAGAGGATGACAGCGGGTCGCTTTGCGGAACCTCGCCCGCGCCGTGCCGAGCCGCAGGGGTACGCGATGATGGGCTCCGTGGAGTTCGAGCCGTACCGCGGTGAGCTGGTGGCGTACTGCTACCGGATGCTGGGCTCGTTCCACGAGGCCGAGGATCTGGTGCAGGAGACGATGCTGCGGGCGTGGAAGGCCCGCGACCGCTACGACCGCACGCGAGCGTCGGTACGGACCTGGTTGTACCGGATCGCGGCCAATGTGTGCCTGTCCGCGCTGGAGGGGCGGGCGCGGCGGCCGTTGCCGTCCGGGCTGGGCGCGCCGGGCGGTGATCCCGGGGCGCCGCTGACGCCGGCGTCCGGCATTCCCTGGCTGCAGCCGTTTCCCGATGCGCGATACGACACGGGGATGCGGGCGGACATGCGGCTCGCGCTGGTGGCGGCGATGCAGTTCCTGCCGCCGCGGCAGCGGGCGGTGCTCGTGCTCCGCGAGGTGCTGGAGTTCAGCGCCGCCGAAGTCGCCGGGCAGCTCGAGACCACGGTCCCGGCCGTCAACAGCGCTCTGCAGCGGGCCCGCGCCGCCCTCGCGGAGGTCGGCGATGCGGGCGAGGTCGCCGAACCCGGCGATCCCGAAGTGCGCGCGGTGATCCAGAGCTACGTGGAGGCGTTCGAGGCGGCTGACGTCCCCGCGCTCGTCCGGTTGCTCACAGATGAGGCGGTCCTGGAGATGCCGCCGGTGCCGCTGTGGTACCGGGGCCGCCGCGACTACGGCCTGTTCATGCGCCGCGTGTTCGAGATGCGCGGGGTCGGCTGGAGCATGCGGCAGCTCACCGCCAACGGCCAGCCCGCGCTCGCCGCGTACGCGCCGGAGCCCGGCGGCGGGCACCGGCTGCATTCGCTCCAGGTCTTCACGGTCACCGGCGGCCGGGTCGCGCGCAACGTCGTGTTCGCCGATCCGCGTGTGATCGAGGTGTTTGACCTGCCTGCGCAGATTTCCTTCGGAGAGTTCCGCCCGCCGCGATGAGCCGGGCCGGCGCCGCCAGTATGTACCGGTGAGCATCGACCGAGGGAGACCCATCGTGAGCGTTATCGTCATTGAATTCATCACGCTGGACGGGATCGTGTCCGACCCGGACGGGTCCGACGGGACGCCGGCTGGCGGCTGGGCTTTCCGGCACGGCCCCGAGACAGTTGCCGGGGACAAGTTCCGGCTGGGCAGCACGCTGGACAACGGGGTCATGCTGCTGGGCCGCAGGACCTGGCAGTTGTTCTCGCGGCTGTGGCCGGGACGCGACGACCCGTTCTCCGCGCGGATGAACGCCGTGCCGAAACTGGTCGCTTCCCGCACGCTGACCGACGTGTCGGCGTGGTCGAACTCGCGAGTCGCCGGCGGTGACATCGTCGGCACCGTCAAGAGCGAGCAGCGCGATGTGATCATCACTGGCAGCCTGAGCGTCGTGCACGCGCTGCTTGCCGGAGACCTGATCGATGAGTACCGGCTGCTGACCTTCCCCACCATCCTCGGCATTGGTGAGCGGCTCTTCCCCGCCGGCGGCCCGCCCGCATACCTGGAGTGCCTGTCGGCCGAGCAGGCCGGCGCTGCCGTCCTCACCCGGTACCGGAGGGCAGCACGATGACGGCTCACTTCCTTGCCCTGTACGAGACCCCAGCCGACCCCGAGGCGTTCGACCGGCACTACCGCGAGATCCACATTCCGCTCGGGCGCCGGCTCCCCGGGCTGCGCCGGTATGCGGTCAGCCGTGACGTCGCCGCCGTCCGCGGCGAGCCGTACTACCTGGTCGCCGAGCTGGACTGGGACACCTTGGACGAGCTACGCGCCGCGTTCGCCTCGCCAGAGGGCCGCGCCACCGCCGCCGACGCGGCACGCCTCCAGGAACTCGCCCCGGTACGCAGCATGATCTTCACCACGGACGACGGCCGTGCCGATGCCCATGAGTAACCGCCTATGGAGGTAATGCCCGCCGGTCGATGGTGGCCTGGCCGTTCGCCAGGTGCAGGACCGCTCCTGGAGGGCACGATCGTTCCACAGGAGCGAGTTACAAGCTTGCTTGCTAGCCTGGGTGGCAGGCACAGGCTGTCAGCCTGGGAAGGAAACTTTCATGACGGCGCAGGATATCGAGCGGGCACGGAAAGTGTTCAGCGAGGAGCTGCATGCCAGCGACGGCCTCCGGCACTACCTGGAAGTCGTTGTGCCCTCCCATGCCCAGGTGAATCTCGAGGACAGCGGGCTATGGTCGGCTTCTCTGCCAGGCGTGCCGCTTTTGGCTGAGGCGCCTGCATATGAGGCAGTGATCGACGCCATGATCAGCGAGTTGCGAGAGTACGCGGCAGAGTGGAGGGAGGAGTTGTTCGAGGCACCGAACCACCGAGAGAACTGGGGCTTGGTGCTGCTTGTGGAGATCAGCTCGAACCAGCAGCTTGCGGAGTGGCTTGGCCGCACGCTATGACCCCGCCGCGCCGTGACCTTGAGGCGTTTGTCTGCGCCGACCTCTGGGAGCCGAAGCAGACAGCTACGGGGAAGGCGCATGGCGATCATGACAGGTGCAGGAAGCGACTTCCTGATGGATCCGTGCTGAACACGAAGATCTCCCATCCTGTCGATAGCACGTCACTTGGCACCTTATGGGAGTTGACGATCAGGTCGTTGCAGCTTCAGGTGATCGAGGAACAGTTCTGGGACTGTATTGCCTCGGGCAAGCCGGTGGACAGGATGGGCCTCCGAGAGATCATTCGTCAACTGAACGAGATCCGCCGCCACCGTGACGGGCCTCAGCAGCCGTAACGTCTCTTGCCGAACTTGGTTTCGCATCTGACCGGGACGGCGCGGTGAACGTTTATTCGCCACTCCAGAGTCCCACGAGCCGAACAACTAAGCTAAGTGCTCTCGTTAGAACGATGGCAAGCGCTCTGTAGTAAGGCTGCTGATACGCACGTCTATCCACGATTTGAAGAGTGTTCTTCACTTTGTGATAGCGCCAGCGTGAGAGGCTCATCTGCAACCTGTACATGATCAACCACTACTGTTCTGAGCAGAACATGCCCCTGTTCGGGTGCCTGGTCGTGCGCGCGAGCGGCCGCCAGCAAGGTGACGGGTTCTACGTCCTAGCCCGCGACATCGGCCTCCTGGACAGCGAACAGCAGGAGGACGAGGAGAAGTTCCGTGATGACCAGATCGCCCAGACGATCGAGTACGCCCGCAGCAATGCCTGAGGCATCGGTCGCCGCGGACGAGCCATCCATTAAGGTGCACATCCTGCAGGTGACGAGAAGGAGAACACTGATGAGCTGGCCCGCTCGGTGAGCATCGGGCACACCGAGACGGACTGGCAGATGCCCAAGGGCGCCCCGGCCCGGTGACCTCGCGGTCTGGTATGCCAGCGGCCGTAACGCCGGGATCTACGTGGCCTGGGGCTGGGTAGACGGGGTTCCCTATCGCGTCGAGGATCCCCACGGTCCTTACCGCGGGACCGTCGCTGGCATGCGCAAGCTAAACGGAGCAACCCGCCAGGACGTCATCGACCACTGTGGTGTCAATGGCGGCGTGCAGAGCTACCAGACACGGACCGATGCCAGGGCGCTGGACTTCCTGGAAGCGGTCGCCCTCGGCCTGATCGCCGAGACAGTCACGATGCTGGCGAAAGCGGCCCGCCGGGAGCGCGAGCCCGTCCGGGCCAGGAAGTACTGAGAGGCGTCTCTCGCCCGCCGGCACGGCGTCACCCTCCCGGGAAGTACGCGGTCAGCGTCGAAGGCGCGAGCCCGAGCCACGGCGCCCCGGAGTGGTCGGCGACCTTGGGGGTCGAGGATGAATCGCACAGCCGTTAGCACTAGCGATGATCTTGCGCCCGGTGGGGTGTCGGCTATCCGGTCCAGGGATGGTGAAGATGATCAGGATTTCGGCGCTCTCGTCAACGCGGAATGATATATGACGCGCTCATGGAACGGATGATTCAGCTGGCCGATGCGCCATGGGACGCCTGGCCGGTATACCCAGGCGGGGACGAGCCGGAATTCCGCGAGACCCAGTTTGGCGAGAACGGACTCCTAAGATGGCCTTGTCGCCCATGAGGTCACTGCACGGGGGCCCGCCCGATCAGGGCCGGCCGGTAGCTCACCGCCGATCCGCCCAGCCGGGAACCGGGGTCAGGTCCTCGGGGCGGGCATCGCGGGCGGCCTGCGCCGAGGCTTCGAACTGCGGATCGGCGTAGGCGGTAGCGCGCAGGCGCCAGCGGTGAAGCAGGTCGCTGAGCTGCTGCCAGCGCCGCACCTCGCGTGCGGCATCCAGCGCGGCCCGGTATTCGGTGAGGAACTGCGCGTGCCAGCGCGGCGGCAGCCGCCGCAGGATCTCGGCCGGGTCGTCGGGGGCGGGCTCGTGGACCGGCTGTGCGGTCATGCTGCGGCCTCCCTGCCTTCGGCGGTCCTGGTCCTGGCACGCTTTATGGCCCGGTACAGCGTCGAGCGGCCCACGCTGAACAGCTCGGCCAGCTCCGCGATCGTGTACTCGCCGTCCTCCTGCAGGGCGATGATACATGCGCCGCATCCACGCATCCATGAGAGCCGGCCGCAGCGTGGACCCGAACGTGCTCGTTCCGACCGGCCTTTCCTCGATCACCGACTTGTCCTCGTTGGCCAGCCGGATCTTGCGGTACCAGGGACCGGGCTCCTGCGCCAGGCGCTTGGCCACGTAGACCGCGACCGCCTTGCGCTTCCCCTGAGCCGTTGGCTTCTCCCCGAAAGCGATCTTCTTGCCAACCTGCTCCGCGATCAGCTCCGCCGTGAGATCAGTTGGCACGCTCTTGGCCTCATGGTTGACCACGTAGAAGATGCGCACTTCCTCGTCGTACGGGACGGTGGTGAACACCACTGGTACTTCATAATGCGCCGCATATGCACGCCTGGCATGCGCACGTCGCGATGGAGATACGCCTGCTCAAGCTGACCGAGGAGGTAGGCAAGGCGGCGGAGGCATCCATCGGTACACGGCCTGAACTCACGCAAAGGGGTCCGCCGCAGCCGTGACGACCTGCTCGCCGAATTGGCTGGTGTGATCATCCCTACACAACCGGCACCGCGATCTCGGGCGGCCACGGACGCATCATTGCATCATGATGAAGTGAAGTTATGTTTCTGGTATGCGCACTACCCTCGACATCCCTGATGATCTTCATGCTCAGGCGGTCGCGACCGCCAGGGATACCCATCAGTCGTTGAGCCAGGCCGTCGCCGGGCTTATCCGCCGGGGACTCGGCTCGGGCAAGCCTGGTGAGGTAGCGAGAAGTGCCCGTACTGGCTTGCCCGTCGCGCACCTCGGCCGGACGATCACCAGTGAGGACGTGAGGCGGCTTGAGGACGACGATCAGTGACCGTCCTGCTCGACGCGAACGTGCTCATCGCCCTGCTCGTCAATGATCATGTTCACCATGTGGCTGCTGAGAACTGGTTCGTCGGCACCAGCGGGAACTTCGCAACCTGCCCAATTACCCAGGGCAGCCTCATGCGCCTGCTCCTCCGCGAAGGCCAGCCGGCCGCCACCGCGCAAGCAGTTCTCAACGGGGCCACCGGCGACGCGCGGCACGAATTCTGGCCCGACGATGCCGGGTACGCGGACGTTCCCACCCAGGGGATCATCAGCCACCGTCAGGTCACCGGCGCTTACCTGGCCCAGCTCGCCCGGGCCCGCGGTGCCCGGCTCGCCACGTTCGACCAGGCGATGGCCAAGCTGCACCATGACGTAGCCGACCTGATCCCGGACAGCTGACGGCTGAGGTCTTATCCGGAGACGGAGAAAACTATGTGGGATCAGATCAGGGACCTGCACGCCTGCCATCGGGAAGTCCCCGTCGAGATACAACTGCTCAAGCTGACTGAGGAGACCGGCGAGGCCGCGGAAGCGTTCATCCGAATGCACGGCCTGAACTCGTGCAAGGGGTCTGCCGTAGCCGCCTGCGATCGGGCTCCTTCATCGCTGTCTCCATGATGTCGTCGTTGATCGCGACGAAGGAGAACCCGAGCAGCAGATCGCGGGTAGGTTTCCTCCACGAGCAGCTTGATCACTGCGGTCGTATGTGCGTGCTGGAGGCTCACCAGCGTTCCTCGTCGCGCAGCGCCGCGAGTGTCCCGGAGAGCCGGTCGGTCCCGTCGCCGGGACGCATCCGAGGCCGGTAGCCAGGGCGCCGGGCCGGGGTGGCCCGGCCGGACTCAACCAGGCGCGCCAGGACCGGGGCGGGCTGGCGTTCCCGACCGGGACGATCCGCGCGATCAGCCGGCCGTATTCGGTCACGTCGATCGTCTCGCCGTGGCGGACCCGGGCCAGCACCTCACTCATGTGGTGCCGCAGATCCCGGAGACCGACGGCGTGCGCATCCGCCGCCATGAGACAGGGGTATCACAAGATTGTGGCCACAATCGCTTGTGCCCCAGCGGAGCAGGGGCCATGGTCTGGCCGCGGACGTCGATCTGATTATCAGATACCATTGGCGTATGCGGACGATTACGGCTACTGAGGCCTCACGGAACTTCTCTGACCTGCTCGACGCGATCGAGCGGGGGGAGACAGTGACGATCACCCGCGGGCATCATGTTGTCGCTGAGATGAGGCCGGCGCGGCGCCGCACAGGGGCGGATCTGCGGACCGCGCTCGACGACATCCCGCCGCCTGATGAACGCTTTGCCGCTGACATCGCCGCAGCGGTCACCCTGCTCACCAGTGAGGGGACCGATCCGTGGGCCGGCGCCTGATCCTGGACACGAACGTGCTCATCGCCTACGAGCGCGGGACGATCGACCGGGCCGCGCTGGACGCCGACGAGCTGGCTATCGCGGCGGTGTCCGCCGCCGAATACCGGGCCGGGATCGAACTTGCTGACAGCGCGGAGCGCGCAGCCGATCGCGCCCGCGCCCTGGCTGTGATCACCTCAGCCGTCGAGGTGCTCGACTACACCGAAGCGACCGCTGCCTGCCACGCGCGGCTAATCGCGCACGTCCGCCGGACTGGAGTGCCCCGGGGGGCTCATGACCTGATCATCGCCGCGCACGCGCTGCAGATGGAGCGCATCGTGCTGACCTTCGACGCAAAAGCCCGCTTCGGAGACCTGCCCGGAGTGAGTGCCATCGACGCGTGAGCCCCAGGAGGGCTCGTCACGAGATGCTGGGATACGCACGGTCCGTACCGGCAACACTCGGCGCCGGGCCCTGCAAAACGAATTCGACCGGGCGTGCCTGCCACGTTAGCCAGCCGTCACGGTGCTGGTCACCCCGTCCGCGACCTGGACTAATTGTCCGGAACGCATCATGGCAAGAAGCGACTCAACCGCTTCTGCGAAGACCGGCAGATACGCCGTTCCAGGAGCCGGGCGCTTCGGTGAGACGTCGATGCCAGCTATCTCCAGATCACGGGTCACGTGCTGCATGAGGCCGCGGGCCTGGCTGGAGATGAGATAGTCGGAATCGTTGGCCTCGGCTGCACTGTCGAGCCACGTGAGAATCTCCAGCGCGGCCGGAAAGAGATGAACCCAGGACACGAATGAGGGAATCTGCTCGCCGGAGGGGCCGACTTCAAGGAGGGTTGCCCACTTGTCACGGTAGGCGATGAAGTGACGTTCGTTCCCCGACCATCTCGTTTTGACGACCCTGGAGGTGACGAGGCTGGTGAGGATGTCGTTAACGTTCCTCTTGGCGAATCCGCATTCGTCCGAGATCCTCGCCGCATCCAGCGATCCGTCGCGCAGCGTAAGCAGTACCCTCATCACTTCTGAGCGGCTACCGGCACCAAAAAGATGCCGAAGCTGGAATGCAAAATTCGCAGGGATCTTTATGTCCGGCTCTCTCGATTTACCGCTTCGGGTGGCGCGGGGACGGATGTATCCATACTCCGCAAAGGTGGGATCCAGTTCACCGACGAAACCTAGGACGTCTGGACTGAAGACAGGCACGGTCGCGGGGACCTGGCTCGTTACCCGCTGACTCTTCAGCCACTGTGTGGTCGGCGGTTCCCCTGCCCAGGTAATGACGGCACTGACTAGGCGCGCATCAACCGGAAACCGGCCAGTCAAGTTCCGCAGGCGCTGCATGCTCAGCAGGCGGCGGTTGGCTGCGAGCCAGTCCAGCATCTCGTCGAACAACCGGGGATCGCGCCGGGCGACCGCCATCGTGAACAGGATGAGAGCCTCAGGATCTATCGCCCAGTCATCCAGGCCCGCGATACTCGCTGAGAGACCTGCCTGCGCCCACTGGCGCCAGGCGAACTCGAGGAACCCCTGCCGGGTCTTTTCCCTAAGCTCCGAGATCAGCATCTTCGACACCCAGGACGCTGAGAGCTTCCACGAGCACCATCCGGTAACCAGGTGACGGATCTTGAGTCAGGGACCAGCGTGCCGCCGCCACAAGTTCCCCGGTGCTCGGACGAAGTGCCCGGAGATCCGCCTCGTGACGTCCCCCAGCTTGATCAACCATGGCAAAGAGCTTGAAGTGAATCTGGTCCACGCGCCCGGCGAAGTGCACGGTAAGGGCCTGGCCGTAGTGCCGCGTCACCACCCGGGTCATGAACCCGGTTGGCAGGCCCCACCTCAGCAGCTCCGTCAGGCCGGGATTCAGCCAGTTCTCATCCAGTTCGAAGTCACGCGCGATGCGATCCCGCGCCGTCCGCAGCGCCTCCGGCAGCGGCTCGGCTGGACGAAGTTCGCCGTTCTCGGCGATCGCAAGCAAGTCCACGTCCCTGGTTGCCCGCTTGACCAGGCCTAGGGCGGTGAGGGCGGAGCCGCCGATAACGACCACTTCCATCTGGACGCCGAGCGACCGCAGTTGCTCCGCCAGCGCATCGAGGATCACGTCGAGCGTCTCACCGGTGATCTTCATAGAACAGAGTGTAGCACTCAGGATGTTGAAGATCTCGAATCGAGATCCTCAACATCTCGACCCGAGATGTTGAGGATCCGGCGCATATCCCGATCCCACGGCGGAACCGATCACCCAAGCCGGATGTCGGACGGGGGGATGGGGAAAACGGCAGGGGCGCTGCGGGGTGCAAAGGCTCTGCTCTCAATTACGCTGCCGGAGTGCCGAGCTGACCCATTCGGCACCTGCATGGGTGTCATAGAACGCCGCGAACGTCTTGGGGGCGGCTTTCCTCGACGAGGAGCTTGATCACTGCGGATGTATCCGCGTAGTACAGGGCTCCTTGCTCATCCGTGGCGTTTCATGTCAGCGGGGGCCAGCGTGCCCAAAGGACCGAAGGTGATGAGCCGCCTGGCTGGGCGGAGTCCCAATCGTGCCAGGCCGTTCCTGGATGCGGGGGGCGCTTACGGAAGTGGCGTCCCTCGTCGATGAACATGGCGAAAGCCGCCGGTGCCGCGCCTGCCTCGACGAACTCCCGGATGCGGGTCACATCTTTGGCCACGCCGTCTGTGCCCCAGAACACCACGGGCAGCTTTCCCGGAAGGGCAGCGAACTCGGCGCGACGATGCGAGGGCTCGTACTTGAACTCTGCCGCGACCGGAACGACCCGTGCGGTATCACGGATCACCAGGTCGGCGCTGCGGGCCCGCCGGGGCCCGGGTAGCAGTGGGTAGTCGTTGAACACCTCGTAGGGCAGTGAACGCTCCCTGATCAGCTTGCGCAGCCGTGTCTGAACAGTCCAGACCACGTCACGTTCGACCCAGAACTCGAACTGCCCGTAGTGCTCGCGCAGCGACGATCTCGCCGAGCAGGGGATGCAGTATCCCGGCGCTGACTGGGGCTCCCAGCGAGACGGAGACGGCACCCACCGATCGCCAGGGCGCTGGCGTGTGCGTGGTTCAGAGCGCCCGCAGGAGGATGGCGTGCAGGTCGTCGTGGCTCAATGCGACGGGATTGCCCTGCATGCTGCTTGATGTCAGGGCTTTGGCAGCGATCTCATCAGCGTGCTGCGGGCGGATGCCGAAGGTGGCCAGGCCGGGTACGGCGAGCAGGGTGAGGGTCTGGCGGATCCAGGCCAGGCCGTCCTGGACGGACGCGGCGGGTTCGCCGGTCAGCAGCCGGGCCGCCTGGGTGTAGCGGTCCAGGGCGGGATGGCCGGCGCCCGGACCGCAGCGCGTGAACGTTCGCATCAATGACGGGCGCCAGCAGTGCCGCGCAGGCGATGCCATGCGGCACCTCCGCCGTGCCGCCGATGACGCCGGCCAGGCCGTGCACCGCGCCGAGCTTGGCGTTAGCCAGCGCCATCCCGCCCAGCAGGGCGCACATGGCCATCTCCGCCCGCGCCGCCAGGTCTTCGCCGTTGGCGTAGGCGGTACGCAAGCCTGCGGCCGCGTGGCGCAGCCCCTCGCTGGCCAGCCCGTCAGTTAGCGGGCTGGCCTGGGGCGAGACCAGCGGTTCCAGGCACTGGGTGAGCGCATCCAGGCCACTTGCGGCCGTGACCGGCGGTGGGCACGACACGGTGAGCTGCGGATCGACCAGGGCGACCCGGGGAATCATCAGAGGGCTGCGCAAGCTCGCCTTGAGACGATGCTCCGGCGAGGCGAGCACGGCGTTGGCGGTAACTTCCGCCCCGGTGCCTGCGGTGGTGGGCACCGCGACGCAGGGTACCGCGGGCTGGGTAATCGCCCGGCCGGACCCGATGACCTCCAGGTAGTCAAGCGGATCACCGCCGTTTCCCAGCAGCATGGCTACGGCTTTGCCGGCATCGATGACGCTGCCGCCGCCGATCGCGGTCACTACGTCGGCGCCGTGCTCGCGTGCGGCGGCGACCCCGGCCCGGGCCAGCTCGACCGTCGGCTCGGTGGCCACTTCCAGCACCGCGGCCGGCAACCCCAGACCGGCCAGCAGCCCGGCATGACGCGCTGAGTTCGCGCCCGTGCACACCAGCACCCGGGATCCGAGCCCGGCCAGCACTCCCGGTAGCTCCGCCACCCGGCCAAGACCGGCCATGATGCGACCGGCCGTGGCGAACTCGAACCTCATCACCGTCACGGCGAGCCGCTGGCCCAGCCGCCGCTGCCCGCCGGGAACACCACGGAGTACCGGACCGATCGCCGCGGCTCGGCCATCATCTCAGCGACCGCATCACGCCAGGCCGCATAGTGCGGCGTCAGCTTGTGCGCCGCAGGCGCCTGCTCATCCCGGTAGACCTCAGTCAGTACCACTTGCGCCGGGTCAGCCTGATCCTGGATCACATCGAACCGCAGCACCCCCGGCTCAGCCAGCGACTCCTGCGCGTTGACCAGCGTCGCGGCCAGGAAATCCTCCACCCGCCCCGGACGCACCCGCGCATGAACATGAACGACCAGCATGCCTCTATCCTGCTACACCACGCCCCCTTGCCAACTTTCCACAGCCACACCGACGGCCAGACCCACGGTCAGACGATCATGAGAGCCATCCGGACAGACCCAGACCTGCACCCTGACCTGGTCTTTTGAGTGGGCGCAACTGGGTTCGAACCAGTGAGCCCTCGTAATCCGAAAATTGGTGAGTTACCGGGCGCGCGGCAGCTCCCGGCGGAGCGTCAGCGGAGCCGGGCTGGGTGGAGATGGAAACTCAGGCGGCGGGCTGGAGGGTGACGGTGTAGCCGAGGGCTTCGAGCTGGCGGATGTGGTTTCGCTTGCGGCGGTCGGGGTCGATGCGGCTGGCGTAGAAGCCAGATCCCAGGTGGCGGAACTGGGTCCCGGGGTCGGATAGCAGATGCCAGATGATGACCAGGATGGACCGGCTGATCGCGACGACGGCGCGTTTAGCGCCGCGGCGGCGGGCGATCCGCCGGTACCGCTCGCCGAGGAAAGTGTCTGTCTTCCCGGCGGCCGCGGCGGCGTTGCCGAGCACTCTGGCCAGATAGGAATTGCCGTGGCCGGTGGAGCCCTTGCCTTTCTTCTTGTCCGCGGCCCCGGACTGAGGGGCTGGTCGTGGCGGTCGGCTGGATAGCGCCAGGTGGGCTCGGTGCGGGGCTTGTTTAGCTGGCCAGGGCCCCGATCTTGATCAGGATGCGGGCGAATACCCCGTGACCGCACCAGGTTGCGGCTCCGTGCCAGCCATCCAGCCGGGTGCGGTCCCAGCCGTAGCCGCGTTTGAGGTAGCTGATCCGTCCCTCTGAGCCGGTGCGCCATTTGACCAGCTGGTAGAAGCTGCGGCTGTGCTCGACCGTCTTGCGGGCTGGTGAGGTCTTGGCCTGGCGGGGGCACGATGAGCTGCACCGGCGGACCAGGCAGTCCGCGTTTGGTCACGTATCCGGCCCCCGCGGGCCGCGCCCGATACCGCTGCCCACCATCGCCAGCCGGGCCGCTGCTTACTCCCGGAAGCTGGCTGGGGCAGGTGTCAGGGGATGACGGGAAATCCGTTTGGGACCGACGTGTGTCACCTCAGGCCGCTCCGTCCCGGTGACATCCCGGTGACAAATGATCTTCAAAGGCAAACAGGCCAGGACTATCATGGTCCTGACCTGCATTTCCTAGTGGAGCTGAGGGGATTCGAACCCCTGACCCTCTCGATGCGAAGCATGGAGACTCCGTCCGGCGCGGTCGCTCGGCGTCGCGTCACGGCAGCTAGTGGCGAAGTGCCGTCGTGGTCCGTCGCCGCATGGCTGGCGTTGCCTGGGGTCGTTGTCACTTGGCTCGTCACTGGCTTTTCCGGATCTCTTCAAGAAAGGAGATCCGACATGGATATCTGGTTCCGGACGTAGCGCAGTCCTGCCAGGCCTTCCTCGATCAGCCAAGCCTTGCCGAACTCAGGGCTGATCCGGGCCGCAGTGCCGGGCAGACGGCCATGCCGGCCCGACCCTGGGGATCGCGGCATGGATCCGGCGCTGCGCGAGCAGCAGGCTCGGCGGCTCGAGGGCCTCGACCGGCACGACGACGCTGGCGCGGTGGCCGCGATGGCCCAGCGCGCCGGGCGGCAGGCACGCTGCATCGTGCCGGGCCGGCACGCCCCGCACGACAAGCTTGATCACTGGCTCCAGGTGGCCGCGCCGGTTCCCGGGCGGATCGGGTTCGCGATCGGCCGCAGCATCTGGTGGGACGTCCTGCACGCTCACCTGCACCGCCGCGGCACGCCTGGGAGGCCCGGCGCCGGATCAGCGGCGCCTACCTGGACTACGTCCGCTACCACCTCAGCGCCCGCGACGGGATGCTGGCCGGCGAGCCCGATCCGGAGTTCTGGTGAGCACGCGACAGGAGACCACAACCGCGGAGTCGCGCTGCCGGGGCAGGCGAGCCCGCTCCCGGCAGCGAATCCCCTATCGTCCGCCACGCCGACCAGGTTCCGAGATCACCAGGTCGGTCCCGTGGTCTAATCCGAGCGGGCTTGCGGCGGCGCGGGCGCGATCTGCAATGTCGCCAGCCCGAAAACATACGGGCCATAAGCGGTCGCGACGACGGCGACCGTCGTGAGCGCCGTGACGTTCTTCGGCGCGGTATAGAGGCCGCTGTCGATCGTTCCGATGGCGGGCAGCACTGACCAAGTGATGCTGGCCGGGGTCGCTTCGGCGTCCACCGTGGCCGCGGTGAACTGCTGGCTCGCGCCCGCGGGCAGCGGGCCTGCCAGCGCCGCAGGGCTGGCTTGCACTCCTTGCGGCGAGTAAGGCGTCAGGACGAGCAGCGCATCGGCGGTGGAGCCGTCCGAAGTGCGGGTGGCCCGCACCGTCACGGCCTGCATGGCTTTCAGTTCGTTCGGCGGCGTATAGACGCCGTCCCCGGTGAGGGTACCTGCGCCGACCAGGGACCAGTGAATGTCGGCTGCGGTCCCGCCCGCCACTGACGCCACGAACGGCTGCGGTGCGGCGCCTGGTGCCATGACCACGTAATCGGGGCTCACGGTGAGCCCAGCAGGCACGATGGTCACGACGGCACTGGCCGTCTGCCGCGTTTCGCCTACCATCGTCCAGGCGGTCACCACGTCATGCGTGGTGCCGGTGATGACGTCGGGTGCCTGGTAGGTGCCGTCGGCCCCGATGGAGCCGGCCGGGTTTTGGCCGAGGCCCCAGTGCGTGCCGGGGCCACTGGCGCCGCTGGCAGAGAACCGGAAGGTCTGGCCCGGGGTCAGGGTCGCGTACAGCGGCGCCACCGTAATGGCCGACGTTTTCAGGTCGCCGAAGGTAACCAGGTCACCGGGGAGGTGGGCGCTGGCGAAGGTCAGATTGTGATCTTCTGGGAAGAGCAGGTTATTTACCGCGAAGGTGCTTATGGCTGGCAGCTGGATTGAAAGGGCCTTTTCCAGTGCCGGCCGGGCTTGGGCTGCGACGTCATCGCCGGCCTCGTTCGCGATTGTGGAGCTGTCCCACCAGGGCACCGATGGAGGTGCGAAGGACACGCTTACCGACGGCTGACCGTTGACGTTGATCGTGCCGGCGGCGTCTACGGTCAGTGTCTGCTGGCCGGTGATGCTCGCCGTCATGGACAGTGTGCCAACGTCGGGATATGAATCCTTGCCCTGCGCGTGAACGGCGGCCCATGGTTGATTCCATGGCAGTCCGGCCGAGGTGCTGATTGCGTTCCCGCTCGCGGTTATCGCGATGCCGCCCAAGGGGACGACCACGTCGCTGGGATAAGTCCTGAGGGCCTCTCCGTCGCCCGTGGCCGTCCCCGAAAGGAATTTGACCCCCTTATCGGAAAAGTTGATCTTCCCTACATTGAGGGAGCCGCCTTGGACCGTCACGGCATACAGCGACCATGGAATGGACGGGTCTGCGGGCTTGGCCGAGGCGGTCGCGCCGTAGGGGGCCAGCCCGGACTGGATCGCATCGCGCACCATGTCGGCGAACAGCACCCGGTTGGCCACGATGAGGGTGGTGGTCGAAGCCGGCCGGGACCATGTTCTGGAGCTGCATCGCCGCGGGACGCCCCGCTGGCGCGGTGCCGTAGGCGGTGGTGATGAACAGCAGCACGCGGCCGGTGTCAGCCGGGTCAGCCGAGTCGACCTGGGTGGCGATCTCGAAAGAGGTGGGAACCAGTTTCATGGACGGGTCGGCGGAGTAATTCAGCGACCCGAGCACGTAGGCCCACGAGCCGGCGTCCTGTTGCATCAGCTGGAGGAAATACTGGCCGAGGGCCGTGTGCGCGGCGGCGCCCGGGATGTTCATGTGAGCGGCGAAGTCGGAGCCGTTGGCGATGTCAAGGCGTACCTCGTGCGTGTTCGGATCAGCGTCGCCCCGCACGTCGGCGAGCGGGACGACACCGGTCAGCACGAACCCGCCGCCCGGCGTCACATGCTGGGTCGATGTCACCGTGGTGACGTCATTGATGACCTCTTCGGTCGTGACGGTGCCGGACAGGAACTCCACCCGCAGGTTCGCGTCCTGCGGCTGTGCGCCGGGCGAGAACGAGATCAGCGGCGGCCCGAGCGTAAGCCCCGAGAACGAGGCATACAGGTTCCCGCCGATCGCCACCCGGCCGCTGACCGGCGCGAACGCATCGCCCGTCGCCACCCTGCCGACATATTGCTGGCCGAACAGGTCGTTCACCCGGTCCGCGGCCAGGACGCTGACCACGTCATAGCCCTGCGTGCAAGACAGCTGCGTACGCTGCAGGAAGGCGATCAGGTCGGCGGGCTGCAGCGGTCCCGGCGACGATCCGGCGGATGCGTGTGGTCCTGCTGGCTGTGACATGGCGGGTGTCGTGGCAGGCTCGTCGTGATCAGTGGACATAGCGTGACCTTTCAGGGAGTGCGGCCGGGGTACTACCAGTGGCTCAGCCGGCTGCCATCGCCACGGCGCTGCCGGTGCCGGTGAAGAAGTCGAGGAAGACCTTCAGGGCGGCCGTGACTCCCTCACTGGCTTCCACGACTCCGTCTATCCGCAGCGCCTGGCTGGCGTTGGGCAGCGGCCCGAGGATGTTGGCGGCGACCGCGCCGCCGTCGCTGCTGTCGATCCCGATCGCGGCCAGCCCGGCCGAGAGATTCAACGCCCCTGTCCCGGTCAGCAGGAGCTTGCCCCAGGGGTCTACGTAGCGCGCGATGGATGGCTTGACGCCCGGGGAGAACGGCAGCTCGGGAGCGACGAGCATGGCCAGGTCGATCAGGATCGGCGCCCAGCCCGCACCCCAGTTGGTGAGGTTGGCCTTATCCAGCGGCTTCTCGTCGGGGATGGGCGTGAACGGCACTCCGGACGGCCAGGTGAACACCTGGATCAGCGTCGGGAAGATGATGTCGATGATGCTGAACACGATGTTGCCCGCGTCGGGAACCAGGTCCAGGCAGCTGTCGAACAGGGCCCACAGCGCAGTGGCGCCGATCGCGCAGTACTTGCAGGCATCGGCCACCGGGTCGCCCAGCGCGGGCGGCGCGCTGACCGTAGCGGCCGTCGGCAGCTTGCCGCCCGGGAAGAGCTTCGCGTCCGCGCCGTGGGTGATCTTGTAGGCGAGGGTGACCGGGATCGCCGCCGTCAGGCAGAACACGCCGGTGATAGTGACCTGTGACGGGTCGATGTCCAGGAGATTCTCGATGACGCCGATCAGCGGGCCGATCACCGGTAGTTCACTGAGCGGGATTTCGAGGAAGGCCTTAAGTCCTTTCAGCGCGGCCTTGACCAGTTCCAGCAGCGCTTCGATCACATGGTCGGCGAAGCCCAGCCCGGCCAGGATCATCTGCTCGAGCGGATCGAGCAGGGGGTGGAGAGGGGTTCGGGGAAGATCCTGCGGGTCGGCGATCGCGTTAATCGCGGCGGTGGCGAAATTGCTCACCGCGGTGGGGAACTGCGTGCCGGCGGTGGCGAAGGCCGCGGTGAGACCGTGGAGCGGTCCGCTGAGATCGACGGCGGTGGTCAGCGCGGGGCCGGCGCCGAAATAGGTGGTCAGCTTGTCGAGCAGCCAGTTGTGCTGCGAGTCGGCGGTGAAGTCGCCAGGGCTGACCGACCCCTGCGGGCCGCTGAGCAGGACCGGCGCACGGGAGGGCACGGCGCGCGCGGCACTCTCGCGCTCTGGCCTCGCGTACAGGGCCAGGGAACTGCCGCCCGCCAGGTCGGCGAACGTGGCCTTCGCCGGGATGTGACCGAAGGCCTGGCGGATTGGCTGCTCGAGACCGGCGAAGAAGCCGCTTACCAGCGGCTCCGCCCGCTGGTCCACGAACGTGGTGAGGAATGACACCGAATTCGTCAGCGCCTCCTCGAACGCCAGCTTGGTGTCCCAGATGTCGCGCCAGCTGAAGAACGCCCGCAGCCAGTCGATGACCTTCTCGACGAAGGCCTCGATGCGGTTGCAGATGCTGTGCACGATGCTGATGACCTCGCGGATGCCGTCGATCGCGACGTTGGCCAGGCTGATCAGCTCATTGCCGATCTGCGTGACCAGATCCACCGTTTGTTCCGCCAGGTTCACGACCCAGTGCGTGACGGCGCTGGCCGCCTGCTGGATGCCGTGCCAGACATCCTGGGCGAAGTGCAGGAAATCGTCCCAGGACAGGCCGAGGTTCTCGGCTTGCAGCCCCGTACGGTAGGCCTCCAGATCGTCCAGGCTGGTGAAGGTGCTGAAGCTCGGTTTCGACAGGTCCCCGAGGTCAAGGGCGAACCCGACGACCCCAGCGTCGGCCAGCGCGGCCGCCTGAGCGCTGCCGGCGACGGCCCCGAACGAGTGCATGATGCCGTTGGCGGCCGCGCCCGCGACATCGGGGTTGCCGGCCGCGGCCGGGGCGAGCTTGCTGCCGTCGCTGGTGGTCGCCGTCTGCAGGGTGCTAGACAGGCTCGACGGGGTCAGCGGCGGCTTGCCGTTCAGGCCCGCGGTTCCGGCCAGGTAAGCGTGCACCCCCGCGTCCGGCGTTATCACCACCGGCTCTGCGAATCCGTCGCCAGACAAGGTCAGCGGCGGCGCGTGCAGGCTCAGCGCGGGCGTGGCCAGCGTCACGGTCCCCCGCCCGTCAGTGGTCAGCGTGGCGTGCGCGGTGCTGCTGACCAGGTAGCTGACGCCGGAGACGACGATGCTGGCGGCCGTGCTGGCCGACAGGGTCATCGGCACGTTCGCCGCCGGGTTCCCGTTCGCGTCGACCACGCTGACCTGCGCTCGGTATTGCGTCAGGTGATATGGCTGCGCCGTGTTGGGCCGCTGAGCGCGGGCTGTCGTCCAGGTGGACGTCACCGGGTCCTGGGACAGGAAACGCAGCGCGCCGTCCTGACCCACGGCGAAGAAGGCATTCATGTTGCGCGTGTCGCTGCTGATGGCCGGCAGCGCCAGGCCCGCGTCGAGCGGAATGCACGGCGCCCAGACCGGGCCGTTCGTGTCCCAGCCCGTCTGGTGCAGCACCGACAGCTTGCCCTGCTCGTCGGTGCCGTAGAAATGCAGCAGGTTGCTCCGGTCCACACCGGCCCGCGCCTTCGACACCTTGATGTTCGGTATCTGCGTGACCACGTCGGTGACGTGGACGTTGCTGTAGAGCTTTCCGGTGGTGTCGGTGAACAGGAACAACACGGAATTTTGGTGCGTGTAGCCCACCAGTACCTGCGCCACCGGCCCGGGCGTGGACAGCTGCATCGGACTGCGCATGACGGTCGTGCCCGCGCCCGTATAGACGGTGAGTCCGGTGGACGACTTCGTGGCCAGCGCCCAGTTCTGGTCGTCGATCATCTGCAGCAGCGTCGCGTCAGCGTCGAGCGGGCCGGGGAACGTCCAGGTGGCGGCGGCCCAGCTGCCATCCCCCTGCTGCCGGACCACCTGCAGCTCGCCTTTGGAGGTCACGCCGTAGGCGATCAGTTCCCCCGACAGCGGCACATTGGTGACTGCCAGCCCGGTGCACAGCGGCAGCGTCCCGGATTCAGTCCACGAGTTGTCGGAGTTCAGGGTGGCGTGCCGCAACTGACCGCCTGCCGTGAAGAAGGCGTGCACCACGTTGTACAGGGCATCCGTCCCGGCCGCGACCTGATCCACCGCGTTGGCCTGGTGCACCGGCGTCAGGGTCCAACCCGACTCGTTCGCCAGGTTGCGGGCCACGTGGTAAAGGAAATTATCGGCACAGATCGCCAGGGTTTCCGTCGTGCCGTGGTCATCGTGAAAGACGGCGAGCGGCGCCGTCGCGCCGCCGATGAGCACGTCGCTGGTGGCCACGTAGTCCTCGCTCATCGTGGCGCTGACCGTGGCGGTGAAGGGCGGCTTCGACTTGACCGGCCAGCCCCCGTTCAGGACCGCGGGTGAGGCCGTGCCCTGAGCAGTGAAGGTCCCATCGGAAGCGGACATTTCGTTCTCCCATCTGCATGCGGGGAAGACTGAGTTTCTTTAGGACGTGTTTCGGAGCCGCGTCTCCACCCAGCGCGGTTGCGCTGGTCGGGGAGGTAGCCGAGGAGACCACCAGACCGCAGTTACGGACCGTTCAGGCGGACCCGGCAGTGGTGAAAGGACCAGAGAGGCCCAGGGGTCAGCGCGGAGGCGGGTCTGACCGCCGGTCACGTTTTCGGAACCGGCTTGACCCGGAGGACGCTCCAGCCCCACACGGCCACTACCGCCGCCCGTATCACCAGCGGGCAGGCGATCCATGAATTCCGCCCGTGGTGGATCGGAGAACCGTTGCTGAAGCCGCTGGCCGGCCAGCCACCCGCGACCCGTGTCGGCGTCCCGGCCAGCGAAGAACTTCTGCATTCCGACCCTCTGTCATGGTGGTAGTACCGTGCGTATAATCGAGTCTCGGCTGGTCCAAAGACTACAGTCCCTAGGGAGACTCCCTAGTTCGCCTGACCTGAGCTGTGGCGGTCTGCAAAACCCGCCGTTCTCTAGGGGTCGCCTGACTGTCGTGCAATGTGGCGCTTGAGCACTCTGGAAGAGCTTTTGCAACAGGTCTCCAGGGTGTGGTGCTCGTTATCGTCGCTGATCAGGAGCCTGGCCAACGCGGGACCGGCCTCATGTGCAACACCTGTCGTGGCAGCGGCGGGTAGTTGATCATGGCTCTACCAGGATGGTCCGTGAAGATGCCCTATTTGTACCGTTCTGCCCCCTAGAGAACGGACGGCCTCGGCTTCGCCAGGTTCTATGGCAGCTGCGCGCAAGCGGCGCCCGATGTCCCCGCGGGGTCCGTACCTCCGGCGCTCAGCTCGGCGGTTCCGGGAGGTGGCCGGCGGGATCTCCCGTTCCAGGATCTTGAACGCCCAGGTGACGAGCGGTCCCGACTCGGCCCCGTCGAGGCCGTGCTCTTCGCGCATCCGCAGCCAGGTCTGGACCGAGCCGAGGACCCGCAGCAGGCCGGCCGCGCGGCGGCGGACGTTCTGGTCGCTCAGGTTCGGCAGCGACCGGGCGACGACGGCGAGAAACCGTTGCGAGCGGTCGCGCCGGGACTGCGAGGCGCGCCGGGGTCGGCGCTGAGCACGGCTTCGGCCGTGGCCTCGACTGGGTGGCTGTCCCCGGCCTGGAAGGCCTTCTCGATCCAGGCCGTCCAGTCGTTCGGCGTGTCTCGCTCCGACCGTAGCATTCCGGCGCGGTCACTGACCGTTGCGATGGCCGGCCGATCTTGGGGCCGCGACAACGGCTTCGCCAAAACGCACGCTTACGGTGGTGACGCTGGCGCACGGAAGGGCACGCCACGACGGTACTCACGATCGGTGGCGCGAGACGCTCATGGCGAGTGACGCGTAACAATCGGCATGGCAGCCAACCAGACTCGCTTGAAACTCGCGACATATGCAGCGGCCATGTCGCCGTGCTCTGCCCCGTTGAGGCAGAATACGGGAGCGTGCGAGGCGTGGACGCCGTATGCGTGCTGGTTGACGAGGAGCTGATCGTCGGCTCGGTAGATCGAGTTGTACAGCGTGGTGCGGTGTAGCCGGATCTCGATGTTCGGGACCCCGCGTACGAGCGGACCCGGTTTCGGGATAGCGATCCATGAGGACGCTCTCGAATTGCCGCGCCGCTGGGCCAGCTCTCGAACCGTATTCGTCAACTCGATGAGCGACCTCTTCCATGCTCGCGGGCCGGTGGTGTGGCCCGGGTGGCGCCGACGCAGCGCTGGGCGTGGCATCAAATCCCATGAAGCTGGTTGGGGCAGGTGTCACGGGATGACGGGAAATCCGTTTGGGACCGACGTGTGTCACCTGGGCCCGCTCTGTCCGGGTGACATCCCAGTGACAAATGATCTTCTAAGAGGAACAGGCCAGGACCACCGTGGCTCTGACCTGCGGTTTCAGGTGGAGCTGAGGGGATTCGAACCCCTGACCCCCTCGATGCGAACGAGGTGCGCTACCGGACTGCGCTACAGCCCCTGGAACAGCCGCCAGCGTAGCAAACACGAGGGCCTGCTCGCGCGATCAGTCGGTGCCCCGGGTAGCCGCGCTCACGGTCAGGCGCTCGAGCGCTCCAGCACGACGACAACCGGAACTCGCCAGCTCCACCAGCTCACGGCCTGAAGTGTGCTGACCACCCGCCACCCGTCGGCCGCGTGGTCGTTCAGGGCTTTCTCCAGGTCGCGAGGATCGAAGCCAGGTTTGTGCCAGCTCTTCAGCACCTTATATTCCATAGCTACCCCTACCGCTCGGGCGTTGCGGCCGGAGCCGCTGCAGCGGCTGGTGTGCACGGGGTGGGCTGAGTGTTCACGACTGCATCGTGTCACTAACCGAGCGCGAACAGATGATCCCGCTGTGGAAAGGAGACCCCTCGCGCCGGCGCCCGCACGCCACAGCAACCAGCAAGCCCGGGCCGTGGGCAGGGGTCCCTCGCCCGCGTCAGTCACCGACGGCGCGGTGGGCGGCGTCGGTGTACTGGTCGTAGAGCTGGTCACTGACCCGCCCCGAGATGTCGATGATCTCGGCCGAGTAGGCGACGACTTCCACGGCCTGGCTCAGCCTGCTCCGCCACGTCCGGCGTCACCGGATCCGGCACCACGTGCCCAGGAGCCTCAGCAGCCTCAGCGGTCACAGAAGCAGCCTGGCGCTCGACCCTGGGCTCTGGCCGCTGACGGTGCATTTCCGCGGCACGAGCCAGCCTGCGGGCCCGCTCAGCGTCGCTGCGCGAGGCCTCACGCAGCAGCAACACGAAGCCGCCCAGCATCACGCCCGGCGGGATGATGACCCACCAGGCGGCGACCTGCGCCATCGCGATCAGGAACGCGATGACGGTGAGCCCTACGAGCGTGCCGAGCATGCGGCGACGGGCCTTGAGGATGTTGGCGCGCCGCTCGGCCACGTCCTCCGAGGTCCAGGTGATCTCTTCCTCGACCGTTACCTCGCGTTCCGTCACCGCGGGCTGCGGTCTCTGGCCGGCCCCGGCCCTGGGCAGGGCCTCGGTCTCGTAGAACTCGGTATGCATCTCGAAGTGCTCGGTGACCTCGACGTGGCGCCGGCGGCCCGGGCGTAGCCAGCGGGGCATGAGGACCCCGGCCCAGATGGCGACGATGGCGAAGTACAGGATCGCGCTGCTCACAGGCCCGCCCCGTGAGCAGCCGAGCACGGGGCCATGCAGCACGAGGCCATGCAGTACCTGAAAGCGCGCATGGATGGCCGCGTGGCGGGCTTGCTCACGTCACGCACGGTATGGGTCAGCGCTAGGGATGAACAGTATTAGGCGCGGTGTGTCGTGAGATCACGAGTCAGATTAGGAAGCCCCGGCGCGGCCGGGGCCGGCCGACCAGTCCAGCCGGACCGGCCACCAGCCCGGCCGGGGACCCGCAACGCGGATCAGCCCGCCCCGGCCCGCCGGGACCCGCAGCACGGATCAGCCCGCCCCGGCCCGCCGGGCCGACAACTCGTTCCGCCACCGGGGCAGCAGCCCCCCGGAGACGTCCTCCACGGTCATGGCGTAGCAGAGGTGATCACGCCAGGCCCCGTCGATGTGCAGGTAGCGGTGCCGCAACCCCTCTTCGCGGAATCCGAGCTTTTCCACCACCCGGCGGCTGGCCTGGTTCTCGGGCCGGATGCTGGCCTCCACGCGATGCAGCCCGACCACGAAAAAACAGTGGTCCAGCGCCATGGCCAGCGCGGTCGGAGTCACATTGCGCCCCGCGAACGCCTCGTCGATCCAGTAGCCGACCTGGGCGGTCCGCGCGGACCCCCAGACGATGCTGCCCACAGTCAGCTGCCCCGCGAACTCGCCGCCGTAGGTGATCACCCAGGGCAGGGCCAGGCCCTGGCGGGCCTCCCGGCGCATGGTGCGGGCCATGGACAGGTACGGGCTGATCGTGGACCGGTACAGGGGGGTCTCGGGGTTGGTGGGTTCCCAGGGCCGCAGCCAGTCCGCGTTCCGCACCCGGGCATCCCGCCACGTCGTCGCATCCCGGGAGCGCACCGGCCGCAATGCGATCGGCGCGTCAAGGAGCGCCGGCTCCACGATCGTGACTGGCCAGCCGCGCATTCGTCCCACGTGGCCCATCATTCCCCCGTTTGCGATGAGAACGCTACGCGGACACCCGATCCGACACCGCTGTAACGCAACGAACCAGCTCCCCGGCCCCGGCGGTTATGCCCGGTGCTGCCCGGCCGCAGCGCGGTCAATCACCCACCGCGCGGGTGGTCTCCGCCCCGTGCCTGGTCAACGGCGTGGGCCAGGACGGGAGTGAGCACCCGCATGCCATCCTTCACCCCGCCACTGGACCCCGGCAGGTTAACGATGAGGACATCGCCCGCCAGGCCCGCCAGTCCGCGGGACAGCATGGCCGACGGAACGCCGGCTGTGACGCCTGCGGCCCGGATCGATTCCGCTATGCCAGGTATCTCCCGGTCTATGACCTTCCGGGTCATTTCGGGAGTGAGATCGCCCGGGGTGAGACCTGTCCCGCCGGTGGTCACGATCACCCCGTACCCGGAGGCCACTCCGTCCAGCAGGGCCTGCTCGACCGGGTCACCGTCCGGGACCACCAGGGTGTCAACCGCGCAGCCGGCCTCGGCCAGCAGGCCGGCCAGCACCGGACCGGACTTGTCCTCGTACACCCCGGCCGAGGCCCGGTTCGACACCGTGATGGCCAGCGCCCGGATCACGGGGCCGCGGGTCGTCCCGCCGTCCGTCGCGGCACTCCAGGCGTCGCTCACGGCCGCCGCCACACCCTCATGCTCGGTACCACGGGCCGGTCTTGCCGCCGGTCTTCTCGTCCACCCGCACGTCCGTGATCACTGCCGCCGGGTCCACCGCCTTGATCATGTCGACCAGCGCCAGCGCCGCCACGGTCACCGACGTCAGCGCCTCCATCTCGACGCCCGTCCGGTCCGCGGTCCGCGTCACCGCCGTGATCGAGACCCCGTCGTCCTCGACGGAAAGCTCGACGGCGACCGCGTGCAGCCCGATCGGATGACACAGCGGAATCAGGTCCGGGGTCCGCTTCGCCCCCTGGATCCCGGCGATTCGCGCGACCGCGAGCGCGTCTCCCTTAGGGACTTCACCCGCCCGGAGGGCCGCAACGGCTTTACCGGACAGCAGCACCCGGCCCGACGCACGCGCCTGCCGGGCCGTCACGTCCTTACCGGACACGTCGACCATCCGGGCGTGCCCGGCCTGGTCTAGATGGGACAGCGGCGGCCCGTCGCTCATGGCAGGCACATTACGTTGACGCCCTCGCCTGCCCCCATCCGGGTGACGCCCTCCGGCACGATGATCAGCGCGTTGGCCTGGGACAGGGCGCCGAGCTGGTGGGAGGACTGCCCGGTCAGCGGGACGACGGTCTCCCGGGCGTCATCGAGCACGCCCCGCAGATACGACCGCCGGCCCCGCGGGGAACTCACACTCTGGGTGAGGGCCGCCTGGATCGGTGGTTTTCGTTGCGGAAAAAGATTTTTCAGGGCATCAAGCGCGGGCTGCACAAACAGGACGAACGACACGTACGCGCTGACGGGGTTGCCCGGCAGGGTGAAGATCGGGGTCCGGTCCGGGCCGAGCGTGCCGAAACCCTGCGGCATCCCGGGCTGCATGGCGACCTTGCGGAACGTGATCGTGCCCAGCTTGGACAGGGCCGCCTTGACCACGTCGTGCTCGCCGCCCATGCTCACCCCGCCGCTGGTGATCAGCAGGTCAGCGTCGCTGAGCAGGCCTTCCAGGGTGCTGAGCACCACGGCCGGGTCGTCGCGCAGCCAGTGCCGCCGGACGGTCGCGCCGGCCCGGCGGGCGGCCGCGGCCAGCATGAAGCTGTTCGATTCCCAGATCTGGCCGGGGATCAGGGGGATGCCCGGCTCGACCAGCTCGTTGCCGGTCGAGATGACCGCGACCCGGGGCGGTTTGCGGGCCAGCACCTCGCCGTGGCCGGCGGCGGCCAGCAGGGCCAGCTGCACCGGGCCGACGAGGGTGCCCTGCGGCAGCAGGACAGTGCCCTCGGCCACATCGTCGCCGCGGTGGCGGATCGCGTGGCCCGGGTCGGGGGGCTTGCGGAAGGCCGCGACTGTGCTGGCTTGCGACCTGGTGCCGCCGTCGGTCCACTCCACCGGGACCACGGCGTCGGCACCCTCGGGCAGCCGCGCGCCGGTCATGATCTGCAGGACGCTCCCGGGCTCGACGCCGGTAGTCGCCGGTGTCGCCCGCCGCGATCTCACCGCGGACCGGCAGCGTGACGGGGGCGTCCGGGCTGGCCCCGGCCAGGTCGGCGGCCCGGACCGCGTAGCCGTCCATGGCCGAGTTGTCGAACGGCGGCAGCGGGGTGCTGGCCGTGACGTGCTCGGCCAGCACGCTCCCATGCGCGCCCGCCAGCGGCACCCAGGCCGGCTCGACCGGGCGGATGGCCGCGAGCACGTCGGCCAGGTGCTGTTCGACGGGGACCAGCGGCGGGCCGGCCTGCGATCCGGCGTGCGACCCGGCTGGGTCCTGGGGCGTCACGGCAGGTTGTCGAGGAACTTACGGAGCCAGGGCACGAACTCCGGGGCCACGTCGGGCCGCTCGACCGCGAACTGGACCAGGGTGCGCAGGTAGTCGACCTTGTTGCCGGTGTCGTAGCGGCGGCCGCGGAACAGCACGCCGTACACGCCGCCGCCGTCGGCCGGGTCCATCCGCGCCAGGGTCTTGAGCGCGTCGGTGAGCTGGATCTCGCCGCCGCGGCCGGGCTCGGTGTGGTCCAGCACCCCGAATATGGCCGGGTCGCACACATAGCGGCCGACGATGATCCAGTTGCTGGGCGCGTCGTCCGGGGCCGGCTTCTCGACCAGGTCCGTGATCTGGACGACGTCGTCCTCGCCGGCCGGCTCGATCGCGGCGGTGCCGTAGCTGGACACCTGGTTGTGCTCGACCTCCATCAGGGCCACGACGCTGCCGCCGCGCTGCTCCCGGACCTCCAGCATGCGCTGCAGCAGCCGGTCGTCCGGGTGGATGAAATCGTCGCCCAGGAGCACCGCGAACGGTTCGCGGCCCACGTGCTTGGCCGCACACGACACCGCGTGGCCGAGACCTTTGGGGTCGCCCTGGCGCACGTAGTGCACGGTGGCCAGGTCGGTGGGCTCGCGGATGAGGGCCAGGCCCTCCTCGTCGCCCTTGGCGGTGAGGGCTTCCTCGAGCTCGTAGTTGCGGTCGAAGTGATCCTCGATAGATCGTTTGCTGCGCCCCGTGATCATCAGGACGTCGTTGAGCCCGGCGGCGCTCGCTTCCTCCACCACGTACTGGATAGCGGGCTTGTCCACCACGGGCAGCATCTCTTTGGGAGTCGCCTTCGTGGCGGGCAGGAAACGGGTTCCGAGGCCCGCCGCGGGGACGACCGCCTTCGTGACCTTGGTCGCGACGCTGTCAGGCATCTTCGAACCGACGCTGTCAGGCATCTTCGTACCCTAGCCCTGCCGGGTGGCCAGAATGATCGAGGCCCGCGACTGGGCGGGCGGTTATCAGCAATGTCACAGTAACCTCGCAGCGTGGACGCGCATGAGCCTCCTGTTCCCGGCCCTGAGGGGCTTAACCGGGACAAACCTGAGGGGCATAACCGGGACAAAGCTGTACTGCGGGACCGGCTGCTGGCCGCGCGGCGGCAGCTCACCGTGGCCGACCGGGCCGGGGCCGGCCGGGACATCAGGGACGCGGTCCTGTCCCTGCCCGAGACCCAGATGGCCGGCACGGTGGCCGCGTACTACTCGGTCGGCAGCGAGCCGGAGACCCACGGGCTGCTGTTCGGGCTGTGGAAGCGGGGCAGCTACGTGCTGCTGCCCATCCTGCTCCCGGACGGCGACCTGGACTGGGCTTCCTACGAAGGCCCGGAGTCGCTGCGGCCCGGCCCGCGGGGGCTCGCGGAGCCTACCGAGCCGCCGCGCGGGGTGACCGCGATCTGCAGCGCCGACCTCGTGCTGGTGCCGGCGCTCGCGGTGGCCCACTCCGGGGTGCGGCTCGGCCGCGGCGGCGGCAGCTACGACCGGGCCCTGGCCCGGGTCGGAACACCGGTGCCCACTGTGGCGTTGCTGTACGACAGCGAGTTCCTCCCGCACGTGCCCTTCGGCCAGCATGACCAGCGGGTTCGCATGATCGCCCGGCCTTCCGCCGGGGTCACGCGCCTGCCCAGGGAATGATCAGGCCGGCGTGGGGATGAGCTACCATTTAGCAGTCGTGGACGGGGAGTGCTAAGGACTGCCCCTCAGGCCACAAGAGGAGAGATCGTGCCGACCTACCAGTACACCTGCACTGATTGCGGCGAGCAGGTCGAGGTCGTGCAGAAGTTCACCGATGATCCGCTGGCCGTGTGCCCGGCGTGCGGGGGCAAGCTGCGCAAGGTGTTCTCGCCGGTGGGGATCGTGTTCAAGGGGTCCGGCTTCTACCGCACCGACAGCCGGAAGGGCGCGCCCAGCGACGGCCCGGCCAAGAAGGACAAGGACAAGGAATACTCCGGGTCCAAGTCGTCGGACTCGTCAGACGGGTCGTCCGGGTCGTCCAAGGACTCGGGCTCTGGCTCTGGCTCTTCGGGTTCTGGCTCGGGCTCGGGCTCTGGCTCGTCGGGCTCTGGCTCGTCGGATTCGTCCTCGTCTTCGTCGTCTGGGTCGGGCTCCGGCACCGGCTCATCGGGCTCATCGGGCTCGTCGGGCTCGTCGTCATCCTCGTCCGGTTCCTCGGGCAAAAAGGGCAGCAAGAGTTCGGCGTCGGCCACCCCGGCCTGAACGTCTGGCTAACCTGTCCGCGTGAGTCAACCCGCAGACGTTGTGAGTCATCCCGCTGAGGTCGGCAGCACGGGGGCCAGCCTGCCTAACCTGGCCCGCGCCGACATCGGCGTGATCGGCGGCTCTGGCTTCTATGAGTTCCTGGAGTCCGCCGACGAGGTCAGTGTGGACACCCCGTATGGCGTGCCCAGCGATCCCATCGTGACCGGCGAGGTTGCGGGCCGGAAGGTGGCCTTCGTGCCCCGGCATGGCCGCGACCACCGCTTCCCGCCGCACAAGATCCCGTACCGGGCGAACCTGTGGGCGCTCCGCTCGCTCGGCGTCCGGCAGATCCTGGCCCCGACCGCGGTGGGCTCGCTCAACCCCGCGCACGGCCCGGGCCGCCTGGCTATCCCGGACCAGATCGTGGACCGGACCACCGGCCGCAGCCAGACCTTCTATGACGAGCGGGGCGCGGTGCACGTCCCGTTCGCCGACCCCTACTGCCCGGTGGGGCGGGCCCAGGCCATCGCGGCCGCCCGCGCCGCGGGCTGGGACCTGGCCGAGTCCGGGACGCTGGTCGTGATCGACGGGCCACGGTTCTCGACCCGGGCTGAGTCACAGTATTACGCCGCGCAGGGCTGGTCCCTGATCGGGATGACCGGCCACCCCGAGGCCGTGCTGGCGCGTGAGCTGGCGCTCTGCTACACGGCGGTGGCGCTGGTCACCGACACCGACGCCGGGGTGGAGGAAGGCGAGGGAGTCACCCAAGAGGAGGTCTTCCGGGTCTTCGCCGGCAACGTGACCCGGCTGCGTGAGCTGGTCATCGGCGTCATCGCGAACCTGCCCACCGAGCGGACCTGCCCCTGCCCGCACGTCCTGGACGGCATCAAGCTCCCCATCCAGCTCCCCTGATGCGGCGCCGGCGGCCGGTGGCCCTCGTTATCTGTTCGGATTACCCCCCCAATCCGGGAGCAAATCCGAACAGATAACGGCTCGTCCGGCTCAGTCGAGGTCGCCGTGCTCGATCCGGGCCAGGCGCCGCTCCCGGACCAGCTGGTCGAACTCGTGCTCCACAGGCACGTCCGACGGGCTCAGCGCGGCGAAAATCCCCGTGATGTCGCGCATGCTGATCACCCCTAGCAGTTCGCCGTCCTGGACCACCGGCAGGTGCCTGATCCAGCGTGTCGCCATCTCCCGGGCCGCCTCGTGCAGCGGCATGTTCGGCGGCACGGTGAACACCTCCGACGTCATCGCCTCGTCCACCGTGCTGGTCTCCGGATCAGCCCCGAGCGCCACCGCCCGCAGCAGGTCCCGCTCGGTGATGATCCCGGCGAGGCGGCCCCCCTCGGAGATCAGGAGTGACCCGGTCTGCTGCCGCCACATCCGCTCGGCCGCCGCGCGCAGCGTGTCGGAGGCCGTTTCGGTGATGCTGGCCTGGGTCATGACGTCTCGTACCTGCACGGCGTGTGCTCCTTGATCGCGTGCATGGCTGTCAGGGGTTGCGTCCACCCTACGGTCGCCGGTCCGCCGCCACGCCGCCGTTCGGGCCTGCTCGGGTCTGGCCGGTCGGGTCTGGCCGTGCGGGCCTGCCCGGTCCGCCAGCCGACCGGCTACTCTAGATCGCGCCTGTGCTGTGACGGCTGGCCGCCGCAGCCCGGCCTGCCCCGATAGCTCAGCGGATAGAGCAACTGCCTCCTAAGCAGTAGGTCGCGCGTTCGAGTCGCGCTCGGGGCGCTACCAGTGAAAACGTCCTCCGGGCCGCGTGCGCGGCGCTGGCGCGCTCACTGCTTGCGCCCGGGTGAGCCCCCAGGGACGCTGCCGTCAGTCGCCCAGCCACTGGAGACGGACGACGAGCACGAGGTCGTCCGGGGGATAAACCAGGAAGGTGACCATCCCTTCGTGATGCTTGCCGAAATGTAACGTGCGCAGCGGGGCGGCCGGACCAGAAGATTCACCGACGTGGCGCTGATATTCCATCGGGTGAACCAGAATTGCGGCGTTCATAAAAGCAGTAAGTTCAGCCTGGCCGCCCAGGCTGAGGCTCCCGAACTGTTCCCGGGCGAGACCGTCGAAATCCCGCCGGTACACGCTTTAGAGCCCATGCTGGGCGCGAATCACTTCCCAGCTGGTTCTCTTTTCGGCTGGCGGGGGTCCTTCGCGCTGGTAGCGCTCGATGCGGGCGAGGAACTCGTGCTGAGCCTCGGGGTCGCGCCAGGCGTCGGCCTCGAACCACCAGCGGCGGACCGTCTGCACGAGCGGCGTTAGGTCGCCGTCCTGGCGGGCCTGCTCATAAGCCGCGTCCAGATCAGCGTCGTAACGACCGAGTAGCGCGGCGTCGGCGTTGGCGGCCAGCACTGCGCGGATAGCCGACGGTGTGCAGGGGGTGCAGTCGAGAACCTGAGGATTCCTTGCGTCCGGCGCGGTCATTCGCACCTCCCGGAGGGTCGGCGTTCAGCCCGGCATAGGCGCGCCCACCGACAGGGGCGCCCGACGTAGGCGATGCCGCTGGATGACTTATCGAGCGTAGGCATGACGACCGACAGTGGCCCCCAGCCGAGGAGAACGCGCGCTGTGGCAGTCTCCGCCTCTCCCGGCCGTGGTTGATCGCTCAGGGAGCAACGCGCCTTTGGCGGTTTCGCTCACGGGTGACATGCGTCGTTCCTGGTCTGCACAGCGCTGGTGCAGTTTGCCTCCTGGCAGTAGGCCGCGCGTTCGAGTCGCGCCCGGGGCGCAGGTCAGAAGCGATTATCGAACACTTGGATACTTTTTGCCACGGCATCGTGAGACGGGCTAGGGAGCTGCTAAGGGAGCGTGGGCTAGTCGAGGCGGTTCACGGACGCGGAACGTTCGCTAAGGGATGACTTAGCTCACGGTTTGGGTGGTTAAGGCATGGACTACCGGCAGGTAGCGTGCTTAACGGGGCGGCCCGGCGGCCCGCGATGGGTTTTCCCCCGAACCCTCCGCGTGATTACCAGTCCTGCCGGGCCGCCCCGTCATGCACAATCATACCCAAGGGCACAAAAGTGCAGCTCACGGCAAAGCGATCAAACATCTGATCGAATCCGGGTAACGTCCTGGCCGGGCATCCTGGGCACCCCGGGCAGGACGTGGACGAAAGTTACCTGCCTGGGGTGCCTTTCGACTGCGCCACAGGGCTAAGGCGGCCAACCGGGGCCTGACGAAAGAGTCACGGCAAGAAGACTGAGCGTAGGCGCGTCCCCCGGGTCAGGCTGGCTCGGTCATTCAAGCGGAAGATCGCTGGAATTCCGGAGCAAGCGAAGCACGTAACGGCCCTAAGGATATTGGTCAACTTCACACCCGCGGGATTAGCCGTGCCCGCCGCATGCCCGAGCGGACAGCCAGCCAGGGGACCCGTTGAGGCGGCCGCCCACCCGCGGCCGGGCGGGTCACGACCGTGACACCAATGCCCGGCCGGCCACTCCAGACGATCATGAACTGCTAACTGGCTTTGCCGGGACCCGGCTTTGCCGAGCCTGTCAGCCTGCCGCTTGCTCCAGCAGGAAGTAGATGTCGGTCCGCGTCTGCGCCGGGTCCTCGGCGGGATCCCCGTAGACTTCCCAGTTCACCCCGGCCGTCCGCCGCCCCTTGCTGGCGCACCACTGCTCCAGGGCCTGGTAGACCGGGGCCATCTGCGTGTAGTCGTCGCCGTAGTACGTGGCGGTGGCCACCTCGCCCGGCGGCGTCTGCACGATCTGTATCTCGCCGCGCTCGGTGAAATCACCGAGCACCTCGACGCCGAGCTCGACGATCATCGTCCCGGGCTCGCCATCGCGGTAGACAAAGACGTTGTGCCCGAAACGCACGCCCTGCTCGCGGATGGCCGGCCAGATGATGCCGAGCGACCGCCCGATGGTTTGCCGCAGATCCTGCGGCATCGTCACGCTCCGGATCGCCGCGAGCCGGCGCGGCGCGGCCTGCTCGGTGCGCACCTCGATGGCCACGACCGGACCTTATCACCGGGCAACGCACCGACAATCGCCGGCATCATGAGCCGGAATTCCGACGATCGCCAGGTCGGCGCCGTCGGCTACGCCAGCATCGCCGCCACCCTCCGCTACCACACATGCCGTCCGAGCCGCCCCTACGGACGATCATGAAGTGCTAAATGACTTTGCCGGGACCCTGGCCCAAGCCCCGTCGCGCGCGATTGGCCACGGGCATCATAGAGCGCGCAGAAATCCCGTTTTCCGGGGTCAACTGCGGCGCCGAGATGTCGCCGTCACGGACCGCCTTCAAGGACGTAGGTCAGATACTCGCCTGGTCCGGTGCGCAGGTAAACCACCATTGCGCAGGGCAGTGGCGGGCTGACAGAGAACCGCTGTGCCTCGGGTGCGGCCGAGGCGAACAACTCCTGCCCAGGCACCCCCAGTGGTGGGTAATGGCCCAGGGCACGGATCGGGGCTCGCTGCTGCGCGGAGATCTGCCGCCACGTCTGAGGGGACCCGTCGCTGGACTGGTAATCCCGCCCGCACCAGCGGAGACGGGTAGAGGCGCCCTGACCCGGCAAGACGTTATAAGTCGCGCGGTACCAGAAGGTGAATCCGCCCCCGGCCACCATGACCGCCGTCGCGGCACCGTAGGCAAGCCCGGCCCGCAGTCGTGCGCCGCCTGCGCGCTTCACTGTCGAAGCCATTTCCGCCTCCCCGATTCCGGCTGCACGCTCATTCGCCGAGCGAAAGAAGTCGGACGACGGGCACGAGATCATCCCGGGGGCAGGCCAGGAACACTACGAGTCTCCCATGGTGTGGGCCGAAATGCGGGGTGCACAGTAATGCAAGGTGCATAGTAAGGGCGCGGCTTGCCCGCCAGGCAGTGTGAGCGCTGCCAGCAACAGCGCTGGCCCGCGTGCCGCGTCCGATAGCCGCCAGCATCGGCACCGCCGCCCCGGCAGGCTGGGGTTCATGGCCACCGATTCGATCACCCGCACCCTGGTCTTCGAGCCCATCCCCGCCGGTGAGCTGCACAGGATCAGGGCCGCCGGACGGGATGAGGCAGGCAACCGCCTGACCCGGCAGCCGGACACCGAGGGCGGCAGCCCCCTGCGATGCTGCCTCCGCGAAACTCGCGCTGGTGAGCAGGTACTGCTCATCGCCTACACGCCGCCCGGCACCGCCGGCGCCTACGCCGAACGCGGGCCCGTGTTCGTCCACGCCGATCCGTGCGGGGGGTACGGCACGCCTGACCGCTACCCGCCTGAGCTCCGCCACCGCCAGCAGGTCGTGCGTGCCTACGACCAGAACGGCAGCATCGCCGACGGCATCCTCGCCAGCGACGGCGATCATGCCCTGGCTGTTATCCAGCGTGCGCTCGCCCGGCCGGATGTCGCGCTGGTGCACCTGCGCAACGTCGGCTGGGGCTGCTACAACTTCGCTGTCCGGGCCGGCTGACCGGCGCAGGCCTGCGCCGCGCGGTCCGGATCGGGTCAGCTGTCCGGGACGATTTTGTTGACCTTTGTACACTTTCTGCCGCTGGCCGTGAACCCGCGCGAGCCGGCGGAGACAGCACGGATCTTTTCAATAACGGACTTATCGCCCGACGTGGGGCCGGCCAGGGACCCCGTGAACGGGCTGATGAAGCCAATGTTGTGGATGGTGCCGGTCGGGGATCGGCTCCCCGGCTCTGTGATGCCAGCTAACCCCAGTGGACCTGATGCGCCCCGCCCGCGACGAGAGCGCCGGTTCCTAAGCTCCCGCGCTCCCTAGAGCCGCCTACTGTGGCACTCGGTGCATATTATGGCATTTGATACTTAATTCGGATAGTGAACGATGGTGCGCTGTGTATCCGGACCTTCGCGTAGGTAATGCGCTTGCCAAGATCGCTGATGTTTCGTCTCGCTGCCTCTATCCAGGCCAAGGGGCCGTCGCGTATGGTCGAAAACGAGCGAAATATGTGCTGTCCTGCACGGCGACCGAGCCAGGCGGCGCAGGTGACCGCGTCGTTGGGAGCTGGGTGGCAGGGTCTGTTGTGGCCGATGAGACCGATGGTGACCCGGTGATACGAGTTCGACAGCTAGAGGCGTTCCGACCCGGACCGGGCGGTCCGTGAGGTGCTGGCGTGATAGCGGACCCTTATCCGGTCCTCTGGACGGGCCAGCGGGCGGTTGTGGTCCTTCCGGAGCACATAGACCTGTCTAATTCCGCGGATATCCGCGGCGAGCTGTTGTCAGTTATCAACCGTGGCGCCACCGCGCTGATCGCGGACATGAGCGCGACCGTCTCCTGTGATAACTCAGGTGCGGATGCCGTGGCCCGCGCGTACCGGCGAGCCTTCAGCAACGGTACTGATCTGCGGCTAGTCGTCGTCAGCCCGATCGTCAGGCGCGTGATCAGCATCAGCGGGGTCAACCGGCTGGTGTCCCTCTACCCGTCTTTGGAGGCGGCTCTGGCCGCGACAACGCCCGCCGAACGAGCCCTGGCGCCGGCCGTTATCGGTTCCGCGACGGCTGGCTCCAGGATGGCTGGCTCCGGGATGGCTGGCTCCGCGACGGCTGGCTCCGGGATGGCTGGCTCCGCGACGGCTGGCTCCGCGACGGCTGGTTCCGCGACGGCTGGCTCCGCGACGGCTGGCTCCGTGACGGCTGGCTCCGGGATGGCTGGTTCCGCGACGGCTGGCTCCGCGACGGCTGGCTCCGCCACGGCTGGTTCCGCGACGGTCGGAGCCGATAGCCGTCCGGCGGACGGGCCGGAATCCGTCCAGCCGGGCACGGGCGAGGTTCCGGCCGGACAGGCCGAGCCGGACAGCGGGCTCGGGACGGAAATCGCGCTGCTTGACCACAAGGGCGTGATCGTGTCGGTCAACGATGCCTGGCAGGCCTTCGCGGCCGCCAACAAGGGTGACCCGGCACGCGTCGGCCGGGGAGTGTCGTACCTGGAGGCGTGTGCCGCCGCAGGTGATGACCCGGTGGCGCTGGAAGTCGCGGCGAATATCCGCCGGGCGCTCGCGGGTGATCTGCCCGGCCCTCTGGTCGTCGAGGTGCCCTGCCATAGCCCGGACACGGCGCGCTGGTTCGAGATGCTGATCTCTCCGCGTATAGATGACGACGGAGGGCACAGCGGGGCCACGGTCACGCTGTCCCTGGCCAAGTCAGAACCGCGGCTCGGGTCAGCGGCGCCCGTGGCGGGCGAGGGCGACTCCGCTCAGGTCATGTTGCGGCTGGCCGAAGACCGTGAGCGGATCGCCGCGGGCATGAATGATCTCCTCGTGCACCGGCTGTTCTCCGCAGGCCTGTCGCTCCAGGCAGCACTGGGCTTCCTGGGTGATCACCCGGCGGCCGGGAAGGTATGGGACGCCGTCAACGACCTGGACCTGGCCCTCCGGGACCTCAGGAGCATCCTGTTCGATCAGCAGGCTCCCGCCGACCACTCAGACTGACGGCCCGCGCCAAGCGTGCCGGCAGTGGCACCGCGTCAACTTGGCCGCCACTGACCAGCGGGCTCGCCTAATGGGGCTTGACGAGCGGAGCCCGGGATCGGCGGTCTCGAACTCGACCACCTCGACCACCTGCTCGTCCGGCACGAGCTTGGCGAAATGGCCGTGATGAGTGTCGGTGGGCTCAGCGGACTTGCCGGTTCCGGTCGGCGCATCACAGGTGAGGGACACGCGGAACGAGCCGCCTTCGCGGGCCTCGAACTCGTGCACCCTGGCTGCTCATGCCGGCCGGGACCCGCCACCGCGCGATCGCGTCCGCATCCAGGAGCGCCCGGTAGACATCTGACCGCGGAGCGTTCACATGCCGAGAGATCCGTATCGAATATATGTACGAATATTATGGCAACTCATCCCGCGTCGTTGGTGACCCCGCCCGTTCGGCGAGGCGGCCATGGCGGGGACAGGTTCGGAGGCAGGCTCGGGACCCCTGTACGGGAGGTCCGTCCAGGCTGGGCCCGCAGGCCGGGCGGCCTGGTCACCGCCCAGCCTCGCGTCCGGCTCAGTACCCGGCGGGCTGGTTGAAGATCACGACCAGGCTGACGATCTTGCCGTCGCGGACGCTGAAGTAGTTCGACAGGACGATCTCGTCGGGCAGGTTGGTCTTGTCGAAGTCGCCGGTGTAGGACCCGCGGACGATCGTGTCCCCATAGTGGTCGAGCACGTCGCGGACCTCGATATTGACCTTGTCGCCGACCATTTCCCGCTCCACCCACCGGCGGATCGCGTCGGTGCCGGTGAACTCGCGGCGGGCGTCGTTGACGTACGCGTCGTCGGCGAACGTGGCCATGATCGCGTCGGTGTCCAGGGCGTTGACGCCCGCGATGTGGGTGGCGATGACCCCGGTCAGCTCGCTGGTGTGCATGATGAGTGCTCCTCCCTCGGCAGCCGGCGCTCGCGGCCGGACATCAATCACCCTCGCGGCTGCCGCAGGGGGACGGTCAACATCAGAATCGGGACGTGACTCTCCCCCTGGGGGAGGCGGCAGACTCGTGTCATGCAGAACTGCCTGGCCATCGGCGATTTTGCCCGCGCGACCCACATGAGCGTGAAGACCCTGCGCTATTACCACCGGGTGGGCCTGCTGGAGCCTGCCGACGTTGATCCGGATACGGGCTACCGCCGCTATACCACCACCCAGATCCCGACCGCTCAGATCATCCGGCGCTTCCGCAATCTGGACATGCCGGTGGACGAGGTCAGGCAGGTCCTGGCCGCGCCGGACATCGAGACCCGCAACGAGCTCATCGCCGCCCACCTGAACCGGCTGGAAGAAGGGCTGGCCCGGACGCAGGGCGCCGTCTCCTCGCTGCGCGACCTGCTGGCCCGCCCGGCACCGCCTGAGCTGGCTGACATCGGGCGCCTGCGCGTCGAGGCCACCCCGGCCGCCGCGATCAGCGAGACGCTGGACATCGAGGACGCGGGACCCTGGTACCAGGGCGCGCTCGGTGAGCTTTACGCCACGCTGGACGCCCAGAACCTTTTCCCCGCCGGCCCCAGCGGCGGGATCTTCGCGACCGAGCTTTTCTCCCACGGCCTGGGGCAGGCCACCATCTTCGTGCCTTGCGCCGGGTCGCTGAAGCCCATGGGCCGGGTGACGTCGCTGGTCGTGCCGCCCGCCGAGTTCGCCACCATCGTTCATCCCGGCGCGCACACCGACGTCGACCGCGCCTACGGTTCACTGGCGACCTACGTCACCCAGCACGCGCTGGCCGTCGACGGGCCCATCCGGGAGTACTACCTCACCTACCGGCGCGACACCCCGGACTCGTCTCAGTGGCGCACGCAGATCTGCTGGCCGATCTTCCACACCGGACCTGAGCCGGACGCCCCGTAAGCGGGTCAGTCCAGCCCCTGACCGGACGCCGGTCAGCGGGTCAGTCCAGCCCCTGGCCGGACGCCGGTCAGCGGTCAGTCCAGCCCCTGGCCGGACGCCGGTCAGCTGGTCAGCCGGAGCCGCGCAGGGCATCGGTGAGCACGGCCATCAGCCGGGCGACGGCGCCGGTGAAGGCGTGCTCCGGCGGGGTGGCGTACCCGATGACCAGCGCTGGCCCTGGCGCTGCGCCTTCCGGGACCGGCCCATAGTGGCGGAGTCCGTCGAGGGCCAGGTCGTGACGGGCCGCCGCCCGGGCGATGATCTCGTCCTCGTCCACGCTGGCCGGCAGTTCCAGTAGCGCGTGCAGCCCGGCGGCGACCCCGGTAACACGCGCCTGGGGGACGTGATGCCGCACCGCCGCCACGAGATGGTCCCGGCGGCGCCGGTAGGCCAGCCGGGCCCGGCGCACCTGCCGGTCGTAGGCTCCCGACGCGATGAACTCGGCCAGCGTGAGCTGGTCGAAGCTGCTGGAGTGCCGGTCCGTGAGGGCCTTGGCCGCGGCGATCTCGTCCACGAGGTGGGTGGGCACGACGAGCCAGCCCAGCCGCAGGCCGGGTGCGAGGCTCTTGCTGGCCGTCCCGGCGTAGATGACATGCTCCGGGCCGAGCGCCTGCATGGCCCCGACCGGCTGGCGGTCGTAGCGGAATTCGCCGTCGTAGTCGTCCTCGATGAGCAGCCCGCCGGTCCGCGCGGCCCATTCGATGGCCCGGGTCCGCCGGCCAGGCCCGAGCACCCCGCCCAGCGGGAACTGGTGGGCCGGGGTGAGCAGCCCGGCGTCCGCGTCCCCGAGCCCGCCCGCCTCACCAGTCCCGTCGAGGACGGCGCCGGCCTGGTCCACCGGCAGCGTGCGGCTGCGCAGCCCGTGCTCGGCCGCGATGCCGCGCAGGTCCGGCAGGCCGTACGCCTCGATGGCCAGGGTCGTGGCGCCCCGGCCGCGCAGGGCGCGGCAGATCAGCCCGAGGCCCTGGGTGAAGCCGGAGCAGACCACGATCCGGTCGGGGTTCACGCGCACGCCGCGGGCCCGGGCCAGGTACCCGGCCAGGGCCTGGTGCAGTTCGGGGCGGCCGCGGGCGTCGGCGGTATAGCCGAACGCCTCAGCCGGGGCGGTGTTCAGGGCCCGGCGTGCCGCGGCGAGCCAGCGGGAGCGGGGGAAGGCGGCCACGTCGGGTGATCCGGGGCGAAGGTCGTAGCGCAACCGCCGCGGCGCTCCCGGCGCGGGCGGGCACGGCTTCCGCCGCGGGCGCCCGCCCGGCGACCCGGGTGACTGAGCCCTGCCGGGCGACCAGCCAGCCCTCGGCCGTCAGCTGCCCGTAGGCGTCGACCACGGTGTTGCGGGCCACCCCAAGGTCGGCGGCCAGCGAGCGGGAGGAGGGCAGGCGCAGCCCGGGCGCCAGCCGGCCGGACCGGACCGCCTCGCGGAGCTGGCCTTCGAGGCTGGCGCGCACCCGCGGGCCGGTCCGGTCCAGGTGCAGGTCCACCCCGGAACTGGCCCATGTTTCTGGCATGAAAGTGGAGCTTACTTGTGCGCCGGCTGGCTCGTAGGTTGGGGTTATGGCACTCACACAAACTCACGGCGAGACGACCACCCAGCCCGCGTTCACGATCCCGGTCCGGCTTGACTTCGATGGCCACGCGGCGGGGTTCGCCCGGGCCCTGGCTCACCTGGACAAGGCGGCCACCAAGGAACTGGACGGGGTGGGCTTCGACGCCCAGCTGCGCGAGCTGGTCCGGGTCCGGGCCTCGCAGCTCAACGGCTGCGCCTACTGCATCGACATGCACACCAAGGACGCCCGGGCGGTGGGCGAGAGCGAGCAGCGCCTGTACGGCATCTCCGCCTGGCAGGACACCCCGTACTTCTCCGAACGCGAGCGGGCCGCGCTCGCGTTCACCGAGGCTGTCACGCTGATGGCCGGCGACCACGTCCCCGACGCGGCGTACGAGGCCGTCGCGGCCCACTACGGCCCGGACGAGGTCGCCGCCCTGCTGGCCCTGATCATCACGATCAACGCGTGGAACGCCGTCGGGGTCGCCACGCACGCCTGGACGCCCGGCAGTTACGAGCGCTGACCCAGGCGCCACCGCCCGGGATCCCGCCGCGAGGACGGGCCCCCGGGCCTCATCACCGGGAGATCACCGCAGCCCTCATCACCGCAGCCCTCATCACCGCGGGCGCCATCACCACGGGCGCCATCACCACGGGCCCCATCGCGACGGGCCCCATCACCACAGGCCCGGGGAGCCTGTCCGCTCCAGGTCCAGCAGCGCCCGCTTGCGGGCCAGGCCGCCGGCATAGCCGGTCAACTTGCCGGTACTGCCCACCACCCGGTGGCACGGGATCAGGATGCTCAGCGGATTGCGGCCCACCGCGGCCCCCACGTCCCGGGCGTTCGCGTCCCCGCCGAGGCGCCGGGCCAGGTCGCCGTAGGTGGTCGTGCGCCCGCAAGGAATCTCCTCGATCAGCTCCCAGACGCGCTGCTGGAACTCGCTGCCCCGGGCGTCCAGTGGCAGGTCGAACTGCGTCCGGGTGCCGTCCAGGTACTCTCCGAGTTGCCGCGTCACGTCCGCGAAGCCGCGGCCGGTCCGCGGGCCGAAGCTGGCCGGGCTGGGCCTGTACCAGTGGTGCGGGTAGTACAGGCCGGTCACCAGCCCGCCGTCGCGCACGATGGTCAGTTCGCCGAGCCGCGTGGCCAGGACCGTATGCTCCGCCCTCACGTGGCCGGCCGTCACCCCGGCGGTCCGCCGGCTGTCCGCCCGCATACCCGTTTCGGTTGTCATCTTTTGCTCCTTCGGTCACGTCGTCAGTACCTGGAAGACGCGCCGGGTCTGCGTTCCGTGAGATGCCCGGGACGCCGGCCGGTGGGAGGGTGATCCCAGGTACACCTCACGGAAACCGGATCCAGGACGTCTTCAAGTCATGACAGGCAAGCCGCCGTTCGAGAGGGTCGTCTCGGCGCACGGGAGCACCGTGCTTCGGGTCTGCCGGGCCATCCTCGGCCCCGCCGACGCGGACGACGCCTGGTCGGAAACGTTCCTGTCCGCGCTGAAGGCCTATCCGGACCTGCCGGCCGACGCGAACGTCGAGGCCTGGCTGGTTACCATCGCCCACCGCAAAGCCATCGACGTGACCCGGGCGGCGGCTCGCCGCGCGATCCCGGTGGCCGAGACCCCAGACACCCCCACCGTGGTCTCCGGGGTCGCGGGCGGCGGCCCAGCCGCGGCGGGCGTCGGCCTGGTTGCCGACGACGACCTGGCCGACGCCATCACCCGGCTGCCCGCCAAGCAGAAACAGGCCGTCGCCTACCACTACCTCACGGGGCTGTCGTACGCGGAGGTGGCCGCCATCCTCGGCGGCACGGCTGAGGCGGCCCGCCGCGCCGCCGCGGACGGCATCGCCCGTCTGCGCCGCTCCTATCCGGCCGCCGCCGGGCCCCCAGGGGGCCCCCTGCGGGCGCAGGCGCCTGGGGCGCCGAGCCTCCTGGCGACGCCGGCCCCTCCGAGGGCGCCGGGCGCACTGGGGCGCCGGGCCCTCCGAGGGCGCCCGGCGCACTGGCGGCCAAGCCCGTGGGCGCGCCGCTGTCCGGCGCGCCGGACCCACGACCGCACCGAAAGGAGAGCCCCGATGAACACGGATGACACGACAGTGGCCCTGGCCCAGGCCTTCCCCTGCGACCCGGGGGAGCTGAGCCGGCTGCACGCCCGGCTGGCCGCCGCGGCGCACCAGGACGGCATCCTCGACGTCGCCTACCACATCATCGACAGCCCGGTCGGCCCGCTGCTGCTGGCCGCGACCGAGGAGGGCCTGATCCGGGTGGCCTACGCCCGAGAGGGCCACGACGCCGTGCTGCAAACACTGGCGGACAAGGTCAGCCCGCGCATCCTCAGCGCCCCGGGCCGCCTGGACACGGCCGCACGGGAACTCGACGAGTATTTCGCGGGCCGCCGGCACGCGTTCGACCTGCCGCTGGACTGGCGGCTGTCTGCCGGGTTCCGCCGCGCGGTGCTGGGCCACCTGCCCGAGATCGGCTACGGGCACACCGCCAGCTACTCCGCCGTCGCCCAGCTGGCGGGGAACCCGAAAGCGGTCCGCGCGGTCGGCACCGCCTGCGCGACCAACCCGCTGCCGGTGGTGGTGCCGTGTCACCGCGTGGTCCGCGCCGACGGCAGCATGGGCGGCTACCTCGGCGGCCCCGACGCCAAGCGCACCCTGCTCACTCTGGAGGAGGCACCATGAGCCCCGGCACCAGCACCGCCGGCACCGGCACCGGCACCGCCGGCACCAGCACCGCCAGCTCCGGCACCGCCAGCACCGGCGCGGTCGCCGCGGATCCGGCCGGGAGGTGGCAGGCGCGCGTCGAGGCCACCGACTGGGAGGCGGTCCGCGCCAGCCTGGACGGCCACGGCTGCGGCCTGACCGGGCCGCTGCTCACCGCCGAGGAGGCGGCTGCGATCGCCGCCCTCTATCCCGACGGCACCCGGTTCCGGTCCACGGTCAACATGGCCCGGCACCGCTTCGGCGAAGGGGAGTACCGCTACTTCAGCCGGCCGTTCCCCGAGGCCGTCACCGCGCTGAAGCAGGCCCTCTACCCGAAGCTGCTGCCGATCGCCCGCGACTGGTGGACCCGGCTCAGCCGCCCGGCGCCGTGGCCGGACCGCCTCGATGACTGGCTGGAGGCGTGCCACGCCGCGGGGCAGACCAAGTCCACGGCGATCTTGCTGCGGTACCGGGCCGGGGACTGGAACGCCCTGCACCGTGATCTGTACGGCGACCTGGTGTTCCCGCTGCAGGTCGTGATCAATCTCAGCCGCCCGGGCGCCGACCACACCGGCGGGGAGTTCCTGCTCTACGAGCAGCGGCCGCGCGCCCAGTCCCGCGGCACGGCCACCCTCATCCCGCACGGGCACGGCCTGGTCTTCACCACCCGCGACCGCCCCGTGGAGTCCCGGCGCGGCTGGTCGGCGGCTCCGGTCCGGCACGGCGTGTCCGTCATCCGATCCGGGCAGCGGTTCACCCTGGGGCTCGTCTTCCACGACGCCGCCTGATGGCCGGGGCAGGGCCAGCCCGGGACAGCGTCGCACCCAGGCCCGGTGGTGCGGCGCGGGCGCCGGGCGGCAGGCGGTACACGCTGCTCGGCGCCGACGGGTGTACCTACCTCAGCGCGACCCCCGGCCGGCTCGGCGGCCACCGCAAGGCCAGGATCTACGGCCGGCTCGACTGCCCGGCGGCCCGGCGCGCCATCGACGGCGGAGGCTACGTGCGCTCCCGCGCGTTCTTCGCTGACGAGCAGACCGCGGTCGCGGCCGGCTACCGGCCCTGCGCCGTCTGCCTGCCCAGCGCCTACGCGGCCTGGAAAGCCCGCGGCATCAGCGGCGCTGGATTAACGGCGCGGGACGAAGTAGATGATTGCCACTCCGACCAGGACCACCGCGGCCCCGGTCCAGTCGAAGCGGTCCGGGCGGCTCTTGTCCACGGCCCAGCCCCACAGCAGCGACGCGACCACGAACACGCCGCCGTAGGCCGCGTAGATCCGGCCGAAGTCGGCGCTTTTCTGCAGGGTCGGGATGACCCCGTAGACCACCAGGATGGCCGCGCCCAGGATGCCGACGAAGACCGGCGCCCCGTCCCGGAGCCAGCGCCAGACGAGATACCCCCCGCCGATTTCCGCCAGACCCGCGGCGATGAACAGCGCAACCGACCGTGCAACACCCATGCGCAGATTCTGGCCTGCCGCCAGGCGGCCCGGCGCAGGAGCCCTCCAACGGGCAGAAAGCTCAACCATGAGGTTGACTATTACGGGCCCGGTGCCTATGGTCAACCATATGGTTGAAGATCTGGCGGGCGACGGGTGCGGGATGGACGCGGTGTTCCACGCGCTCGCGCACGGCGCCCGGCGGGCGATGCTCCGGCGGCTGGCCGGCGGCGAGCTGACCGTGGGGGAACTGGCCGAGCCGCTGGCCATGTCGCTGGCGGCCGCGTCCAAGCACGTCCAGGTCCTGGAGCGGGCCGGGCTGCTGCACCGCACCGTGGCCGGCCTGCGCCACGTGTGCCGGCTCCGCCCCGCCCCGCTCGCCGCGGCCGAGGCCTGGCTGCGCTGGTACGAGCCATTCTGGAACGACCGGCCCGCCCGGGAGGATGCGGTGCGGCGGGGAGCCTCCGACGGGATCAGCGGCCGGTGATCATCCGCCGGCCGAGCGGCTGGTGTTCATGAACTGGCGGCGCAAGCGCAGCACCCCGGCGGCCTACCACTGGGAGATCGGCATCGCGCTGCTCCCCGAGGCCCGGGGCCATGGGTACGGCACCGAGGCGCACCGGCTGCTGGTGCGCTACCTGTTCTCGCACACCCTGGTGCACCGTATCGAGGCGGCTACCGAGACGGGCAACGTCGCCGAACAGCGGGCCCTGGAGAAGGCCGGGTTCACCCGGGAGGGTTTGCTGCGCGGCGTGGGCTGGCGGGACGGCGCGTGGCGGGACGGTATCTGGTTCAGCATGCTGCGCACCGACCTGGCCGGCTGAGCCGCCCTCAGGTGCCGTCCCTCAGGTGCCGGTCAGCCGGTGACGCCTCGTGGACGGACATGGCCAGGCTGGCTGCCGTCGCGTCACCCAGTAGGCTTGCGGCCCGTGGTGACTGGGATTTACCGTGACTTGTTCGTGGCCATCGCCACGGCGGCGGCCTCGCTGACCGGGCTGCTCTTCGTGGCCCTGTCGGTGGCCCCCCGCCCCCGCCCGGGCGAGCATACGACCGTTATCCGGCAGGTCCGGGCGGCGGCGGCGCTAATCGCGTTCACCAACGCCCTGACGGTCTCCCTCTTCGGCCTGGTGCCTAACAACGTGATCGGCTATCCGGCGGCCGCGGTTGGTGTCGGCGGCATCCTGTTCACCCTGGGCGGGCTGCGGTCCATCCTGTCCGACCCGGTGGCGCGGTCACGGATCCAGGGTCAGCTCGGGCTGATCATGTTGTTGCTGGTGGCTTTTGGCTTCGAGGTCGGGGCGGGCATCCTGGATATCCGGAACCCGCACAGCCACGCGCCGGTTGACGTGATCGGCAACGTCCTGGCGGGCTCCCTGCTTATCGGCGTCGCCCGGTCCTGGGAACTCGTGGGCGACCGCGACACGGGCATCACGGCCTCTATCGCCGCGCTGGCCGGGCGCGAGCGTCACCTCGGCGGCTCCGTGGCTGGCCCGGCCGATGTCCCGCCGGAGGACACGGCTGATGCACCGACCCCAGCTCATCCGCCGGACGCGGCTGACCCCCGGGACGCGGCTGACCCCCGGGACGCGGCTGCGCCTCGGGACGCGGCGGACCCGCACGGCGCGACCGGGCCCCGTCACGCGGCCGGTCCTGATGGCCCCGCGGGCCTGGCCGGGTAATCCGGCTCCGCCGTCCTGGCCAGCCATGTGGTCGGGTGGGTACGGACCGTGCCGCCGTCCTGGCCAGCCGCCTTGTCGCGGTGGGTGCAGACCATCCTGCCGCGCCCCGGACCGGTCTCGGCCGAGGGGGAGGATAGCAAAGTTTTTTGTCCAAAACTAGTACTTTCGGCTCTGTCCTTTATAGCTCGAACCTGATGAACTGTCTCGTGATGGCTACGGACCCGGGCGGCCCCCGGTTCCGGGGTCACTCGGGGGCGGAGGGCTCCGTGTGCCGGGCTGGGGAGGCGCACGGGGCCCTCACACCTGTCCGGGGATTTGCGCCGCCCTAGAGACGGCCCCCGGCGTCCCGGTTCCGCAGCGGCCGGCAGCGCACTGGCCCTGCGCGCTCCGAGTCCAGGGACGGGTCATGTGCGCAGTGGCCTATGTACTCCGAGTCCGGGGTGGGTCGGTGCTCCGGCCAGGTACCCGAGTCCGGGGTGATCGGTCCTCCGGCCAGGTACCCGAGTCCGGGGTGATCGGTGCTCCGGCCAGGTACCCGAGTCCGCGGTGGGGTCGGTGCTCCGGACCAGCCGCAAATCCCCGTGCTTTGGTATCCCGGCGGGCGGGGACGATTTTCGTTGCGGAGATTGAGGCTGCGGGCGGGCCTGCGGGCAGCCGGGCGGCTCAGCTCAGCCGTGATCGCCGAACCAGTGCGCCAGCACCGCGAATGTCCGCGGGGCCGCGCCGTGCAGCCGGGCTGGGAAGCTCATCCAGCGCGGCACGTACACCAGCTGGCGGTCGTGCTCGAGCGCGGACATGATCGCCTCGGCGGCCCGTTCGACCGGCAGCGGCTCCGGCTTCCTGCGGCCGTAGGGGCGCCCGCGGCGCTCGAAGAAGGGGGTGTTGATCACGCCGGGCACGATCACGGAAACCCCCACGCCAGAGCCTTCCAGCTCGTGGGCGAGGCTCTCGGCGAAGTTGCCCAGGCCCGCCTTGGCCGCCGAGTACACCGCCTCGTCCCGGACCGAGGTCGCGCCCACGATGGACGAGACGAACACGATCCGGCCGCTGCCGCGCGCGGTCATCCGGGGCAGCAGCCGCCGGGTCAGCTCGATCGGCGCGGCCAGGTTGACGGCCAGGATCTCGGCGATCTTGTCGCCGGTCATCTCACCGACCGGGCCGCACCAGCCGACGCCCGCGTTGTTGATCAGGATGTCGATGCCGGGAGCGCTGGCATCCGTGGCCGCCATCTGCAGCGCGGCCTCGGCGAGCTCGGCCGGCCCCTGCGGCTCCGCGAGGTCAGCTTTCAGGGCCAGGGCACCCGTGTCGCGGGCCACGGCATCCAGCCGCGCCGGGTCGCGGCCGGCGATCAGCAGGCGGGCTCCGGCCCTGGCCAGCACGCGCGCCGTGGCGGCGCCGATACCCGACGATCCGCCGGTTACGAGCGTCACTGCGCCACGGAGCCGCATCCCGCTACAGTCTCATGTCGCCTCGGGCCGGCCGCATACTGCCCTGCCCTGCCGCGGGCCGCACGGAGCAGAGATCATGCAGGTGAGCGCGGTATCCGGGCTGGTTCAGGCTGGTGCGGCCGCCTGTGCCCGCGCCACCGGCGCGGGGGCGTCGGCCCAGACGCGCACGATGTCGCGCATCGACAGGAGCCCGATGACCTCCCCGCCCTCGACGACCACGAGGTGCCGGAAGCCGGCCCGCACCATGGTCTCCGCGGCCTGCTGCAGGGTCCAGTCGGGCGACGCGAACACCACGTCCGTGGTGCGGTGCTCCGCGGCCAGCTCACGGTCCGGGTCCTGGCTCCCGCCGAGTGAGTCAAGGATGTCGCGCTCGGTCAGGATCCCGATCCCCGCGTGCTGGTCGTCGGTCACCACGGCCGCGCCCACCCGGCGCGCGGACATGAGGCGCGCCGCCTCCCGGAGGGTGTGCGCGGGCCCGATGGTGAGCACCACCCTGGTCATGCCGTCTCGCACCTTCACGGTCGATCACTCCCTGGGCTGTCTCGAGACACCACGACTCGCCCGGGCCGTGCGGGCCGGGGTGCGCCGCCTCGTTGCGGATGCGCTTGTGCTCTTGTGAAGAGCTCGTTGCCTTCAGCATCCGCGCATGCCCGCGCGAGGGCAAGGCCCTATGTCAGGCCATTCCGGCGGGACATTTGTGGATATCAGGTCATGTTTCCGGGCCAGCCAGGCGGTCGAGCACCTCCTGGTGCAGCCGTGCGTTGGTGCAGACCACGCTGCCGCCGTCCGGCGTGGCGTCGCCGCCCAGGTCGGTGAAGACGCCACCCGCCTCTTCCACGATGATCTGCAGCGCGGCGAGATCCCACAGGGACACGACGGGCTCGGCCGAAATGTCCACCGCCCCCTCGGCGACCAGGACGTGGGACCAGAAATCGCCGTACGCGCGGGTCCGCCAGACCGACCGGGCCAGGCCGAGGAAGCCCGGCAGCACGCCCTTCTCCTCCCAGCCGGTCAGGCTGGAGTAGGAGAACGAGGCATCCTCGATCCGGGCCACATCCGAGACCCGGCAGCGCGTCGCCTTGGTGAGGCTCTTGCCCGTCCACGCCCCGTTGTCGCTGGCCGCCCACCAGCGCCGGCCCAGCGCGGGCGCGGAGACCACGCCCATCACCACCTGGTCACCGTCCATCAGGCCGATCAGGGTGGCCCACACCGGGACGCCACGCACGTAGTTCTTGGTGCCGTCGATGGGGTCGATCACCCAGCAGCGTGGCCCGCCGCCGTCCCGGCCGAACTCCTCGCCCAGCACGGCGTCGCGCGGCCGCGACCGGCGCAGGACGTTGCGCAGTGATTCCTCGGCCGCCTTGTCCGCGTCGGTAACCGGGGTGAGGTCGGGCTTGGACTCAACGTGCAAGTCCAGCGCCCGGAATCGGCGCATGGTGATGTCGTCGGCCGCGTCGGCGAGGACGTGGGCGAAACGCAGGTCGTCGTCGTATCCGGCCATGGCGCGAAACGGTATCGGATCACGGCCGCTGCGGCCATCCTCCGTCCAGATGGCTGCCGTAGCGTGACCGGCATGGACTACACCCACCTCGGCCGCAGCGGCGTGTCCGTGAGCAGACTCTGCCTCGGCACCATGAACTTCGGCGCGTTCACCAGCGAGGCGGACGCCCAGACGATCATGGACGCCGCCCATGAGCACGGCATCAACTTCTTCGACACCTCCAACACCTACGGCCGGCCCCGGGCCGAGGGCGTCACCGAGTCGATCGTCGGCCGGTGGATGGCGGGCGGCAGCGGCCGCCGGGACCGCACGGTGCTGGCCACCAAGCTGTACGGCGGCAAGGGCGAGTGGCCCAACGACCGTTTTCTGTCCGCGCTGAACATCAGGCGGGCGTGTGAGGAGTCGCTGCGGCGGTTGGGGACCGACCACATCGACGTGTACCAGATGCATCACGTGGACCGGTCGACGCCGTGGGATGAGATCTGGGAGGCCATGGACGTCCTGCGCACCCAGGGGAAGATCATTTACGTGGGGTCGTCCAACTTCGCGGGATGGCACATCGCCCGGGCCCAGGAGGCGGCCGCGCGCCGCCCGGCGTTCGGGCTGGTCAGCGAGCAGTCCCTGTACAACCTCGCGGCGCGAACGGTCGAGCTGGAGGTGCTCCCCGCCTGCCAGGGATATGGCATCGGGGTTATCCCGTGGAGCCCGCTGCACGGGGGGCTGCTCAGCGGGGTGTTGCGACGCCAGGCTGCGGGTGGTGCGGGTGGTCTGGGGGGCGCGGCTGCGGGTGGTGCGGGTGGTCCGGGGGGCGCGGCTGCGGGTGGTGCGGGTGGTCCGGGGGGCGCGGGGTGCGGGTGGTCCGGGCGCGGGCGGGCGGAGCTCGGGCGGCCGGGCGGCCGAGGCCTTCCAGGAGATGCGCCCACAGATCGAGGCGTACGAAGCGTTCTGTGACGAGCTCGACGAGGACCCGGCCGTGGTCGCGCTGGCCTGGCTGCTGCACCAGCCCGCGGTGACCGCCCCGATCGTCGGGCCGCGGACGCTGGACCAGCTGGCCGGGGCGTTGCGGGCGCTGGAGGCCACGCTGGACGCGAAGACCCTCGGGCGGCTCGACGAGATCTTCCCGGGCCCGGGCGGCGCGGCCCCCGAAGCCTACGCCTGGTAGGAGTTCCTCCGCCTTCGGTGACTTATCGCTGCCCCGGGCAGGCCCCTCCCGGTGTGCCTCATCCCGGTGTGCCTCGTCCCGGGGTGCCTCGCCTCGGGTGTTCGGGCTGGGAGTTCGGGGTCCGGCCCATCGTGGTTCGGGCGTTCGGGCTCGGGCCCTCAGCGGGGGGTCCTCGGGCTCGGGCCCTCAGCGGGGGGTCCTCGGGCTCGGGCCCTCAGCAACGGGTCCTCGGGCTCGGGCCCATCGTGATCAGACGATCGGTGCTGCTCTGGCAGCACCGATCGTCTGATCACGATCGAGGCTTTGTCGCGGGTGAGATTTGAGCGGCTGGTGGGATTTAAGTGGCCAGTGGGGTTGAGGCCCCAGGGATTTGAGTGGCTGATGGGATCTCAGGGGTCGGTGGGGTACTGGTCGGCGGGGGTGAGGGGCGGCGGGGCGGGGTCGTCGCCTTCGCGGCTGCGGAGCAGGCGGCGCAGGGAGTCCAGCCGGGTCACCAGGCGGCTGTCCCCGCCCTGATCACGGACCCAGGCATCGAGCGCGCAGTCGGGTTCCAGGTGGTTGCAGCCGCGCGGGCAGGCTGCGGTCCCGGGAGCCAGGTCCGGGAAGGCTCGCACCACCCGCTCCGGGGACACGTGGGCCAGGCCGAAACCGCGCAGCCCCGGCGTGTCGATCAGCCAGCCGCCGCCGGGCAGCGGCAGGGCCACCGCCGACGAGGATGTGTGACGCCCGCGCCCGGTCACCGGGCTGACCGTGCCCACCGCCCGGTCCGCTCCGGGGATCAGGGCGTTGACCAGGGTGGACTTGCCCACCCCGGAATGCCCCACCAGCACGCTGACCCGGCCGGCCAGCGCCTCCCGGAGCGGGCCGAGCCGGTCGCTGGTCAGCGGCTGGCCGAGCACCACGTGCGGGACGCCGAGCGGGCCGTACACATCGAGGATGGGAGTGGCCGGCGCGAGATCGGCCTTGGTCAAGACGAGCAGCGGGGACAGGCCCGCATCGTAGGCGGCGACCAGGAAACGGTCGATCAACCGCGGCCGGGGCGGCGGGTCGGCGAGAGCGGTGACGATCACGAGCTGGTTCGCGTTGGCCACAATGACCCGTTCCACCGGGTCCGTGTCGTCGGCGGAACGGCGCAGCGTGGACGTGCGGGGCTCGATCCGGACCACCCGGGCGAGGGTGCCGGGCTCGCCGGAGATGTCCCCGGCCAGCGCGACCTGATCACCCACCACCACGCTGTGCCGGCCCAGCTCGCGAGCCCGCATCGCGGTCACCGTGCGGTCCCCGACGAGGCACCCGTAGCGGCCGCGGTCCACCGCGGCCACGAACGCTTCGACCGCGTCCTCGTGCGCGGGCCGCCGCCGGGTCCGGGGACGGGTGCTCCGCGGCGGCCGGACCCGGATGTCATCCTCGTCCAGGTGGCTGTATGACGGCTGGCGGTTCAGGGGGCGCGCTCCAGCATCGCCGCCCACGCGGAGGTGAAGCCGGGGAACGTCTTGCCCACGGTCGCCACGTTCCCGACCCGCAGGCCGGGCACCGCGAGGCCGAGCACCGCCGCGGCCATCACCAGCCGGTGGTCGTCGTAGGTGGCGAAGGAGCGGGTGGCGCGCAGCGGCCGCGGCCGGATCTCCAGCCCGTCCCCTCGCTCGGTGACGTCGCCGCCCAGCGCGTTGATCTCGGTGGCCAGGGCGGCGAGCCGGTCAGTCTCCTGGTGCCGCTGGTGGCCAATCCCGGTCAGCACCGACGGGGAGCCGGCCAGAGCAGCAAGCGCCCCGAGCACCATCGAGATCTCGCTGCAGTCAGCCAGGTCGGCGCTGATCCCCCGCAGCACGGGCGGCCCGGTGACGGTCAGCCCGTCGGGACCCGTCGCGCAGTCCGCGCCCATCTCCCGCAAGATGCCCACGATGTGGTCGGCGGGCTGGGTGGTCACCTTAGGCCAGCCCAGGATGGTCACGGTGCCCCCGGCGATCATGGCCGCGGCCAGGAACGGGATCGAGTTCACCACGTCGGGCTGGACGGTGATCGGGTGGTTGGCGAGCGCGCCGGGGTGGACGTACCAGGTGTCGCGAGCCGTCTCGACCACCGCGCCCGCATCGCGGAGCATCTGCACGGTCATCGCGATGTGCGGGGCGGAGGGGGCTCGGCCGCCCCGGTGCCGGACCTCGAGGCCCTTGTCGTAGCGCGGCGCGGCGAGCAGCAGCCCGGAGACAAGCTGCGACGACGCCGACGCGTCCACCGTGACCGCGCCGCCAGCCAGCGACCCGGTGCCATGCACGGTGAACGGGATCGCGCCGCGTCCGCCGTCGTCGATCACCGCGCCGAGCTCGCGCAGCGCGCTGATGATGGCGCCCACCGGCCGCTGCGAGGCCCGCGGGTCCCCACGGAATTCGGTGGCCACGCTGGCCAGTGCGGCCACCGGCGGGACGAAGCGCATCACGGTGCCCGCGTTTCCCACGTCCACCCGCGCGTCGCTGGCCGTCCGGCCGGGGAACACCCGCCAGGCCATGACCCCAGCGCCCGCGGTGCCGCTGGTGGCCGGGGCACCGTCCGTGGCCCCGGTGTCCACCCTGGCCCCCAGCGCGCGGAGGGCGTCGGCCATCAGCAGCGTGTCCCGGGCCCGCAACGGGTTGAGGACGTCGGTCGGCCCGGCGGCCAGCGCCGCGAGTACGAGGGCCCGGTTGGTCATGGACTTCGACCCGGGCACCCGCAGGCGGGCCCGCAGCGGGCCGTCAGCCTGCGGGGCCGGCCAGGGAAGCTCCGGGCCGCCGGAATCCTGGCGTGCGGTGTGCATGCTGTGAGCGTAGTGCGTCTGCTGAGCTCACCGCCTGGAGTGAATCGAGGGAATGCGGTAAGAACCAGCGAGCGCTGTGTCCTGCGGGACACGCGTGGCCGGGGCGGGAGGGCCCGGCTGGTGGCGGTGACCCGCCCGGGGGAGAGCGTGCCCGGCCCGGAACGTGGGCGAGGTTTGGTAGTCAAGATTTGTGGTTATTAAGTGCCACATTCTGTGCTTCCCCGGTGCTGCCCCAGCAGCCCCAGCTATCCAGTGATCAGGTGACGACATGTGCGGCCGCTTCGCGTCGGCGCGGAAGCGCCAGGAGCTCCTGGAGGAGTTTGGCGTGCAGCGGGACCGGGTGACCGAGTCACTGCAGCCTGACTACAATGTGGCGCCCACCAAGCCGGTGTACGCCGTGATCACCCGGCGCCCGAAGGACGGTGCCGAGGAGAAAACCAGCCGGCGGGACGGGCAGGGGCCGAGCGGGCCCGAAGACCACGGGGCTCCCGAGCACCGGGCTCCCGAGCACGGGGCTCCCGAGCACGGGGCTCCCGAGCACGGGGCTATCGAGCACGGGGGCGTGCGCGAGCTGCGGGTGGTCCGCTGGGGGCTGGTGCCTTCCTGGGCCAAGGACATCTCGATCGGCAGCCGCCTGATCAACGCCCGGGCCGAGACCGTGGCCACCAAGCCGGCCTTTCCGCCGCGCGTTTGCCCGCCACCGGTGCCTGCTCCCCGCGGACGGCTTCTACGAGTGGGAGAAGTCCGGGGACCCGAAGCACCCGGCCAAGCAGCCGTACTTCATCCACCGCGAAGATGGCGGCGTGCTGGCCTTCGCCGGCCTCTACGAGCTCTGGCGCGACAAGGGCCGCCCCGACGATGACCCGGGTGCCTGGCTGTGGACGGCCACAATCATCACCACCCAGGCGGAGGACGAAGTCGGCCGTATTCACGACCGGATGCCGATGGTGATCGACCCGGCCCACTGGGCCGACTGGCTCGATCCCACGGCGACCAGCGCCGACGCGCTGCACGAGCTGCTGACCCCCGCCGCCTCGGCCCATCTTGCGTCTTATCCCGTGTCAACAGAAGTCAACTCGGTCCGGCACAACGGTCCGGGGCTGATCAAGCCCATGGAGGGTGAGTCTGAGCCCGCGGGGTCCCCGCGGGCGGGGGCCGGGGGGCGAAGTGGTTCCTCCCGTGGGGGCCCCAGCACCTTGTTCTGAGGCCCCTGAGCGCGGCCCGGCCCCCCCGAGGACCATCGTTGCTGCGCCGCTGGTGCCCTGATGAAGTCAGGAGGATCTGTGGAGACCATCACCGTACGTAGACGCCTGGAAGTCGCGCGCGACGACCTGGACCGTTCGATCGCGGTCCTGCGCGGCGAGCGGCCGGTATCGGCCGCGGACTCCCCGCAGGACGACGCGGACGTGGGGACCAGCCTGTCTGAGGCGGACCGGGCCGAGGCCGTGCTGGCCTCGGCGATGTCCCAGCGTACGGAGGTCATGGACGCGCTGCAGCGCATCCAGGACGGCAGCTACGGCAAGTGCGCGGACTGCGGCAAGCCGATTCCGGAGGGCCGCCTGGAGGCGCGTCCCGAGGCGTCCCGGTGCGTGGCCTGCCAGTCGAAACGGGACCGGATGCGGCGCTAGCCGGCCGTGGACGTGCCGGCCGCGGACGTGCCGGCGGCAGCCGTCCTGGCCGCCGGGGTGCTGGCAGCAGCCGCCGAGGTGCCGGCGGCCTGTTCGCGGGCCGCTGGCGCGGCGGCTCCGGGCGAGCGGGCCGCGGGTTTGCGGGCGGCGGGTTTGCGGGCGGCGGCCAGCAGATAGATGCCGAAGGATTCGTTTCCGCCGTTCGCGGCGCCGCTGCCCGCCCCGGCCGGCCCGGATTCCTCTGCTCCCGCGGCCAGTTCGGCCCGGACCAGCCGCGTGATGGCGCTGGGGTCCTTGCGCAGCACGTGGTCCACCATGGACGGGGACAGCACGGTCCGCGGCCGGATCCAGCTGACCTCCAGCCCGGCCTCGGTCAGCAGGTTGACCAGCTGCTCGGGGCCGAAGCACCGGGTGATCCGGCCGTCTGGCCAGGGCACCAGCACCACTTCGGCCTGAGGCAGGTCGGTCAGCTGGGCCCAGTGGTGCTGCTCGGCCAGGATGGCCATGCCCAGGACGAGGGAGTCCACAGAGGCCAGGAGCTGGCCGCCGGGCCGCAGCACGCGGGCGATCTCCGCCGCGACATCCTCGGCCATCAGGTGCCGCGACAGCGCCCCGTCGTCGGCGATGACCCCGTCCACCGATCCATCGGCGAGGAACGCCAGGTTCGCGAAGTCCGCTATCACGCGGACCAGCCGCCCGGCCGAGGCGCGGCGGCGCTGCAGGCCGCGCACCATGAGCGTCCGCGGCACCGCCAGCGCGGCGGGACGCTCCGAGAGGGGCCGGTCCGGGGCCGGCTGAGCCGGGAGGGGCCGGTCCGGGGCCGGCTGAGCCGGGAGGGGCCGGTCCGGGGCCGGCTGAGCCGACGGGGGGCGATCCGGGGCCGTGGAGTCCGAGGCGGTGGGCCAGCGCGGCGTGACCTGCAGCACCATGTAGCCCGCCGCGGCGGCCTGGGCCGCCACGCTGGACTGGGGACCGGAGATATCGACCAGGATCCGTCCCCGTGGGGGCAGCCAGGCCTGCAACTGGGCCGCCACCACCGCTCGCTGGAACCGCCAGTAGGCCGTGAGCGAGCTTGAGCCGAGAACGGTGAGAGGGCTGGTCGCACTTGCCGCCACCATGACTCCATCCAGCACCGGGCTGCGCGCAGTGCGACAGACGGCCTGCCAAGTGACAGAGGTGAGACGCCGCCGCGAAGGCGGAAAGCCCGCACAGCCCTATTTCCTGAAATGTTCCCCACCTGGGACTTTCCTCACCTGACTTGACGGGCAGGTTGACCTGCGGCAGGCATGGCCGGCGCCCCGGTCCGCCTGCTCACCGGAACCTGACTCGCCCGCTCACCGGAACCTGACTCGCCCGCCCGCCGGGACCTGACTCGCCCGCTCACGGAATGAAGGCGCCGGGTGGCATGTTCCAGAGGGCGTGGTTGTAGCCGATTGTGCGCCCCTCAGTAGCGCCCCCAAGCTGACTCGCTTCGAGCCCAGGGATAGCGGGGATGTATTCTCCCGCCCATACGGTCGCTATCGTCGGCCGGTGCAGGAGATCTCCGAGGGGGTGGGTCCGGTAACCGAGACACTCGAGCAGCGAAGCGAGCGTTTCGAGCACGATGTGCTGCCGTTCCTGGATCAGCTCTACTCGGCGGGGCTGCGGATGACGCGGAACCCGGCGGACGCCGAGGACCTCGTCCAGGAGACGTTCGCCAAGGCCTACGCGTCGTTCCACCAGTTCCAGCCCGGTACGAACCTCAAGGCGTGGCTGTTCCGCATCCTGACCAACACCTTCATCAACAGCTATCGCAAGAAGCAGCGTGAGCCGCAGCGGTCGGGCGCGGAAGAGGTCGAGGACTGGCAGCTGGCCCGGGCCGCCGAGCACACCTCCTCGGGCCTGAGGTCGGCGGAGGCGGAGGCCCTGGACCGTCTCCCGGACTCCGACATCAAGCAGGCGCTGCAGGCCCTTCCCGAGGAGTTCCGCATCGCGGTGTACCTCGCCGACGTCGAGGGGTTCGCGTACAAGGAGATCGCCGACATCATGGGCACGCCGATCGGCACCGTCATGTCGCGCCTGCACCGCGGGCGCCGGCAATTGCGGGACATGCTGCAGGATTACGCAGCCGACCGGGGTGTGACGCGCCCGGCCCCGGCGGATGACAGCCAGGAGCCGCAGGCCGCGGAGTCGGGGAGGGACGCGTCATGAGCTGCGGGAAGCCCCACGAGACTCCGTGTAGCGAGGTACTCGAGCGGGTCTACTCTTACCTGGACGGCGAGCTCGGGGATTCGGGCAAGGCGCAGATCCGCCAGCATCTCGACGAGTGCGGGCCGTGCCTGCGGGAGTACGGCCTCGAAGAGGCGGTCAAGCGCCTGGTACACAAGTACTGCGGCCACGACGAGGTCCCCGGTGACCTGCGGGTCAAGGTGCTGACCCGGATCCAGGAAGTCCGGGCCACGATCGAGATCACCGACACGATCGAGATCACCGAACTGCACGGCGAATAGCCCGCCGCGGCCAGCCCATTCCCCGCCAAATCACCCGCCGGATCCACGCCCCAATCACCTGCCCTTTGAGCTGGGCTGACGTCACGGGTCCGCTCGTCATTGTTACTTTCTGTTATGTAGTGTATACTGATTGTAGATATCGGCCATGGAGGCTACGCGAACAGCGGTGATGGCGTTACCCTGAGTGGCGAGCTGGACCTATTGGCAGGGTCATTCATCGGGGCCGGATATCGGCAGGGTTACCGGTTTGCGGCCGGCGTGCGCCCGTGAGGAAGTGACCACCCGTTAGCCGATCGGACTGACTGCGAGGGGGGGTCTTGAGCAGGCTCTCGCGGGCCGCGTGGCTCTACATGGCCGTGGTGGTCACGGCAGCCGTCCTGCTGCTGGCCTCCGTGCTGGCAGCGGACCTGGTCCGGGGCGTGGACTACCGGGAGTGCCGGACACTGCTGGTGCTGGCCGTCCTGTTCATGATCTGCGATTCCACCCCCACCACGCTCACCTCCCGGCAGTCGGCCTGGTCGCCCAGCTCCGCGGCCACCCTGGCGGCGGTCGTCCTGCTCGGCCCGGGCGGGGCCGCGCTGGTCGGCGCCACCTCGCTGATCAGCCTGCGCCGCGGCGGGCTGCGCGAGCGGGCCTTTAACGGGGCAATGTACGCCCTGAGCGCGTATGCCGCCGGTGAGGCTTATCTGGCCCTGGGCGGCCATATTGGCGTGCCGATGCCGGGCTCATTTCCGGACATCATCCTGCCGTTCGCGGTGGCGGCCGCAGTGCACGTGGCCGTCAATCACGGGCTGTTGTGGACCATGCTTCTGCTTCTGCCGCCGTGCGGGGCCAGCCCGCAGCGAGGCCGCCTTGACCTGCACCTTTCCCTGCTCCTGGTGTCCGATCTCGGCTACGCCACGCTAGGCCTGCTGATCGCGGCCCTGTGGGGCCTGGTGGGCCCGTCCGCCGTGGTCCTGGTCCTGATCCCGCTGTTCGTGGCGCGCTGGGCGATGGGGCAGTTCGCCGCCCAGGAGGGCGCCTACTCCGCCACGATGGCCGCGCTGTGCCAGGCCGTGGAGACCAAGGACTTCTACACCCGCGGGCACAGTGAGCGGGTGTCCCGGGGGGCCACCATGCTGGCCCGGCAGATCGGTATGGGCGCGGAGCGGGTCGAGGCCATCCGGTACGCGGGCATGCTGCACGACGTCGGCAAGCTCGGCGTGCCGACCAAGGTACTGCAGAAGACCGGGCCGCTGACCGAGGAGGAGCTGGCCGCCATCCAACTGCACCCGATGCGCGGCCTGGAGATCGTCCGGCAGATCGGGTTCCTGACCGAGGCGCTGGACGGCATCATGCACCACCACGAGCGGATGGACGGCAAGGGCTACCCGATGGGCCTGGCGGGCGACGAGATCCCCGAGTTCGCCCGGGTGATCGCGGTCGCCGACGCGTTCGACTCCATGACGTCGACCCGGTCCTACCGGGGTGCCCGGAGCGTCGAGGAGGCCGTCGCAGAGCTGCGCAAATGCTCCGGCATGCAGTTCGATCCGATGCTCGTGGACGCCTTCATCGCCGCGCTGGGCCAGGAATGCTGGGCGTGGCAGGAGGCGGCCCAGTCCCCGTCGCCGGCCCTGCCCGCCGATTTCCCCGCCCAGGTCGCGGCCCAGGATCACGACGATCCCACCGCGCCGCTGCGGGTCGTCGAGAGCCGCTGAGGTGCGCCCGCGGTGACTACGCAACGGCACATGGCCCGCCAGTCCGCCTGGCGGTCGACCGACTCGGGTCAGCTGCTGCTGGTCATCGCGGCGGGGGTGCTGCTGGTCGCGGCCGTGGCGCAGACCGCCGCGGCCGGGCTGGTGCAGCCGCGCGACGCGCTGGCCTTCGGGGCGCTGATCGCGCTGGGCGAGCTGCTCCGGCTGTCCCTGCCCGGGGACCGGGAGGCCGCCCCGATCGGCAGCGCCGGGGCCCTCGGCTACGCGCTGGCCGTCCGGGTCGGCACGGTCCCCGCCCTCCAGCCGGCGTTGCAGGTGGTCGCGGTCACCGCCGTCGGGATGATCGTCGGGGCGCTGCCCCATCTGGCGGCCGGCCTGCCCGCCGGGGTGGCCGGGATGGCCTCCCGGCTGCTGGCCGTGGCGTTCGTGGCCATCGCGTTCCGGCCCCTCGCCCACCTGGCCCTCATCGATCACCAAGTGTGGCCCAGGCTCGCGGTCATGGCCGTGCTGATCGTGGCCGGCTGGCTCGCCGAATGCGTGATCAAGGGGCTGATCCGGGCGGACGCCCTGCAGGCCCGGTTCATGGTGTCGCTGGCCGACGAGCTGAGCGTCCAGGTGCCGCTCGGCGCGGCGGTGGGCGCCTCCGCCATGCTGATAGCCCTCGCCACCGAGGCCATGGGGCTCGTGGCGCTGGCGCTGCTCATCGCGCCGCTGCTGGTCACCCAGACCGCGTTCCGCCGGTACGCCGGCATCAGGTCCACCTACCTGCAGACGGTCCGCGCCCTGGCCCGGGTCACCGAGGTCGGCGGTTACGTCGAGGCCGGCCACTCCTACCGGGTGGGCCGGCTCGCGGTGGCGGTCGGCCGCGAGCTCGGCATGAGCGAGCCGGACCTGCTGGAGCTGGAGTACGCCGCACTCATGCACGACATCGGCCAGCTGTCGCTCGCGGATCCGATCCCGGGTGGCGCGACCGTGCTCGCTTCCCCTGAAGATCAGCAGCGGATAGCGGGTCTCGGCGCCAGCGTCATCGAGCAGGCGGGCGTGCTGGACGGGGTGGCCGAGATCGTCCGGCGGCAGAGCCAGCCCTGGCGCGGCGGCGACCCGGAGCCGCCGATCGGCAGCCGGATCATCCGCGCCGCCAACGCCTTCGACGACCTGGTGGGCGGGTCACCGGACCGGGACCGATCCGCGGCAGCGCTGGAACGGCTCCGGCTGGACACCGCGGTGGAGTACGACCCGGGCGTCGTGGAGGCGCTCACCAAGGTGGCCGGGCGGTGGTACCCCGGCCGCCTGTAGGCTTCCGCCGTGCCTGATACCGCCGGGCCTGGTCCGGCCGTGCTCGAGTCGGTGCTCGTCGCCAACCGCGGTGAGATAGCCCGGCGGGTGATCGCCACCGCGCGGCGGATGGGCATCCGGGCCATCGCCGTCTACTCCGAGGCCGACGCCGGCCTGCCGTTCGTGCGCGAGGCGGACGAGGCGGTGCTCATCGGGCCCCCGCCGCCCGCCCGCAGCTACCTGGACGCCGGCGCCATTCTCCGCGCCGCCCGCGACACCGGCGCGCGCGCCGTGCACCCCGGCTACGGCTTCCTTTCCGAAAACGGTCTTTTCGCCCGGACCGTCATCGACGCGGGGCTGGTCTGGGTGGGACCGCCGCCGTCCGCCATCGAGCAGATGGGCGACAAGATCAGCGCGCGGAACCTGATGGCCGCCGCCGGGGTGCCGGTGGCCCCGGGCACGACCGAGCCGGTGAACGACGCCGCGGAGGCCATGGCCGCCGCGGCGTTCATCGGCTACCCGGTCATGGTCAAAGCCGCGGCGGGCGGCGGCGGGATCGGGATGAGCGCCGCAGCTGACCCGGAGCAGCTGGTGGCGGCGTTCGAGACGGCCCGTTCCCGCGCGGAACGCTTCTTCGGCAACCCCGCGATCCTGCTGGAACGCTACGTGGTCCCGGCCCGGCACGTGGAGGTGCAGATCCTCGGCCTCCCCGGCGGCCGCGTGCTGGCCCTGGGCGAGCGGGACTGCTCGGTTCAGCGCCGGCACCAGAAGGTGGCTGAGGAGACCCCGTCCCCGGGGGTCGGCCCCGCCCTGCGGGCCCGGATGCAGGAGGCCGCGGTCCGGGCTGGGGAGGCGGTCGGCTACCTGGGCGCCGGGACCGTCGAGTTCCTGGTGGACACAAGGACCGCTGACTTCACCTTCCTGGAGATGAACACCCGGCTCCAGGTCGAGCACCCGGTCACCGAGATGGTGACCGGCATCGACCTGGTCGAGCAGCAGCTGCGGATCGCCGCCGGCGGCGACGTGAGCATCGGCGCCGGCCCAGCCGCCACGGGCAGGGTGCCGGCGTCGGGCCACGCGATCGAGCTGCGGGTGTACGCCGAGGACCCGGACCGGTTCCTGCCGAGCCCGGGCACGATCACGGGCTGGACGGAGCCTTCCGGCGAGGGCATCCGGGTTGACGCGGGCTACGAGGCCGGGAACCAGGTGACCCAGTTCTACGATCCGTTGCTGGCCAAGCTCTGCGTGTGGGGCCCGGACCGGGACGAGGCGCTGCGCCGGGCCCGGGACGCGGTGGCATCGTTCCGGATCACCGGGCTCAAGACGAACCTGGCGTTCCACGCGGACCTGCTGGACAGCGAGGAGTTCAGCGACGGCGGCTATGACACTCTCGTGGTCAGCCGCCTGCGTCCCTGAATCGGCGCCCGTCCCCGAGTTGGCACAATGTGAGAGGGCCGCCCGGCGGGCGGCCCGGCGAGGGAGAGGAGTGGCGAGTGGCCGAGGTCCGCGCGGAGATGGTGGCCAACGTCTGGAAGGTCGTGACCGCCGAGGGTGAGGAAGTCTCCGACGGTGCAACGCTGGTCATCCTCGAATCGATGAAGATGGAGATCCCGGTGCTGGCCGAGGGGCCAGGCACGGTGACCAAGCTGGCGGTGGCCGAGGGCGACGTGATCCAGGAAGGCGACCTCATCGCCATCATCGAGTGAGCACCCCGCGGCCGGGCCCCAGGTGACCCGGGGCGGTGGCGCCGGCCCCGAGGTCCGGCGTGACCCGGCCCTGAGGTCCCGGCGTGACCCGGCCCCGAGGTCCCGGCGTGACCCGGCCCCCGTCCCGGCCAGGTCCGGGCTGAGGCACCTTTCACGCGGACCGTGCGCCCAAAACCCCCCAAACCACCTTCTCAGGCGCACGTTCTGCGTGAAAGGTCACCGCGGAGCGGTTGGAGGGCCCAGTCAGTGTGACTGATGGGGCTGGTGTGACTAGTGGGGCGGGCCCGGGGAGACCCGGAGCCCGTGGCGCGGGGCGGGGTGGCGCGGGCCGGGGTAGCGCGGGGCCGGGTGGCGCGGGGCGGAGTGCGCAGGGCCGGGGTGGCGCGGGGCGGGGTGGCGCGGGGCGGAGTGCGCGGGCCGGGGCGGGGCGGAGTGCGCGGGGCGGGGTGCGGGGTGCGCGGGGCGGGGTGCGGGGTGCGCGGGGCGGGGTGCGGGGTGCGCGGGGCGGGATGCGGGGTGCGCGGGGCGGGATGCGGGGTGCGCGGGGCGGGATGCGGGGTGCGCGGGGCGGGATGCGCGGGGCGAAGTGCGCGGGGCGGAGTGCGCGGGGCGGAGTGCGGGTGCGGGGTGGCGCGGGGCGTGCTTGGTCAGACGCCGGTGGTCGAGCGGGGATAGGCGACCGCCGGGTCGGTGATCACGTTGACCAGGTAGGGAACGCCGGACTCGAACGCCCGGCGCAGCGCGGGCGTGATCCCGTCCGGCCGGGTGACCAGCTCCCCCGCGCCGCCCAGCGCCCTGACCACCTCGTCGTAGCGGCACCGCGGCTGCAGGTCGGCGACCACGTCGTAGCCGTAGATGGCCTGCATGGGGTGCTTCTCCAGGCCCCATATGCCGTTGTTACCGCAGACCAGCACGACCGGCAGCCCATGACGGACCAGGGTGTCCGCGTCCATCAGCGAGAACCCGGCCGCGCCGTCCCCGAGCAGCAGCACCACCTGGGCCGACGGCCGGGCGATCCGGGCCGCGATGGCGTAGCCCAGCCCGGTGCCCAGGCAGCCGTACGGGCCCGGGTCGAGCCACACGCCCGGGCGGGCCGGCTCGATGTACTTGCCCGCGTAGGACACGAAGTCGCCGCCGTCGCCGATCACGACGGCGTCGTCGTCCAGCATCCGGGCCAGCTCACCGTAGATCCGCATCGGGTGGATGGGGTCAGCCGGACTGGCCAGCAGCGACCCGTCGGCGGCCATCGCGCCGCGCGCCGCGTCCTGCAGCTGGGGGAGCCAGGCGTCCTCCCAGGGGAGCCGGGCCGGCCGGTCCGGCCACGCGGCCGGGCTGGCCAGCGCGGTGAAGAACACGCCGAGGTCACCCGAGTACGACGCGGCCAGCTCGCAGTGCGTGGCCACCTGCCCCGGTGCGTCGGCGACATGGACCACGGCTGGTTTTCGTTGCGGATCATTTTTGTCGCCGAACGCGCCATACCCGAGCCGGAAGTCGAGCGGAGTACCCACCACGACGACCAGGTCAGCCTGCCGGAACGCGGCCGGCCTGGCCCGGGTGACCAGCAGCTCATGACCGCGCGGCAGGATGCCGCGGCCCTGGCCGTTGGCGATGACCGGCAGCCGGAGCTCCTCGGCCGCGGACCGGGCCGCCTCCTCGGCACCGCCCATCCAGACGTCCGAGCCGAGCACCAGCACCGGGCGCCGGGCCGCCGCGATCAGCCCCGCGATGGCGGCGGCCGCCTCCGGGTCGCCCGGCGGGCCGGCCTGACCGGGCCGGGCGGCCCGCACCGTAGTCCCGCCCGGCCCGGGGTTTCCGGCGGGCTGCGTGTTAGCCAGCCCGGGTGGAGCCTGGCCGAAGAGGGCCTCCAGGGACGCGTCCACGAACACCGGGCCGCGGTGCGGGGCGGTGGCCAGGCGGAAGGCCTCGTCCACCCCGGCGCCCACCTTCGCGGTCTCATGCTCGGTCCAGGCCTGTTTGGTGATCGGCCGGAGCAGCTCGGGATGGTCGAGCTCCTGCAGGCTGCCGGAGCCCCAGCGCGCGTCGGGGGCCCGGCCGCCGAGGATCACCACCGGCGAGCCGTTGAAATGAGCCGTGGTGATGGCGCTGACGCCGTTGGTCACCCCGGGCCCGGCGGTCAGCACGGCCAGCCCCGGGAGCCGGGTCAGGCGGGCGATGGCCTCCGCGGCGAACACGGCGGTCTGCTCGTGCCGGACGTCCAGCAGCTGCATCGGCGGGTCCGCGTGCACCGCCGCGTCGTAGAGCGGGAACACATGGCCGCCGGACAGGGTGAACATGGTCGTCACGCCGTGCGCCCGGGCCGCCGCTACGGCCAGGGTCCCCCCGTGGCTCGCAGCGCGCTCATCAGGCCCCTGCTGGCCAGGTCCCTGCTGGCCAGGCGGTTGCCGGTCAGGCGGCTGCTGGCCGGGCCCCCGCAGGCCAGGCGGCTGCTGGTCGGGCCCGTGCCCGTCGCCCTCGGTCATGCGGCGAGGTTACCAGCTAGTAGCTTGCGCGAACAGGTGCCGGGCCCGGAGGGATGCGGGCCCGGCACCTGCGCCGGGGCACCCGCCAGGCCACGGCGCCGGGGCGGGTGTGACTTATGTCACGTCGCCGATGTCCATCGTGCGATGAATTGTCCGAAGCTGCAATGGTTTGCGGATCAGTGATCCCAGCGGACCAGGGTCGCGGTGGCCTCGTAGTCCTTATCGGGCCCCAGGACCCGCCAGCGCTCTTCCATCACGTCCTCATCGAGCACCAGGTAGGTGATCTCGTAGCGGTCCGCGCCACACTGGTGTACCGCTTCGCAGTGGCCGGAGCGCAGGTCAAGCCGGTAGAAGAGGTGGCCGTCCGCGAACCGCAGGTCCACCGTGCCATCCGGCAGGCCCTGGTAGCGGAGGGCGCGGGTGGCCGGGCCCGAGTGGGGTCCGAAGCGCAGCTCGCCGGTCTCGAGGTAGCGCAGCGCGGCCCCGTCGCCGTTGGTGCCATCGTCCCGCGCGCCGGCCCCGGCTCCGGGGAGGTCCGGTTCGCCGAGCACCGCCTGGCCGGTGAACCGTCCTTCCGTGCCCGAGCGGTGGTCGGCCAGAACCCGCTCGATGCGCCAGTGTCCCGCCGCGAAGGCGAGCGTGTCGCTTACCTGCATGATTCAGCATTGTGACCGCTCACCGCCGGGTACCGGCCACCCGGTGCCTTGGATGGTCCCGGGCAGCTTGGTATCGTCCCCCTCGGCTACCAGTACGTTTCCCCCGCCTGAGGAGTCCCCCCATGTCTGATGCGGCCGCGCTGCGCCAGCGTTCCCCCCTGGTGCTTGCCGACCTGCTACCTGGAGCGCTGGTCCGGGACACGATCCTGGTCGTCGGGGCGGCCGGCTTCGTCGGGCTGCTCGCCCAGATCTCGATCCACCTGTCCTTCACCCCGGTGCCCATCACCGGCCAGACCCTGGGCGTGCTGCTGGCGGGCACGGCGCTCGGCTGGCGGCGGGCCGGGGCGGCGCTGCTGCTCTACGCCGTGGCCGGGCTGGCCGGGGTCCCCTGGTTCGCCGGGCACGCCAGCGGCTATGTGGGCGCCTCGTTCGGCTACGTGCTCGGCTTCATCGCCGCCGCGATCCTGTGCGGCTACCTGGCCGAGCGCGGAGCGGACCGCTCGGTGCGGCGGTCGGTGCCGGCCATGCTCGCGGGCGAGGTTGTCATCTACGCGATCGGGGTGACCTGGCTAGCCCTATACCTGCACCTCAGTGCCTCGGCGGCGATCTCGGAGGGATTCACCCCGTTCGTGGCGGGCGACGCCATCAAGGCCGCGATCGCCGCGGGGCTCCTGCCCGGGGCCTGGTGGCTGGCCGGGCACCGCCGTACTCACCGGGCTACCGGCGAAGGCGGGTGACCAGCTTGTAGCGGTCGCCCCGGTACTTGGACTGGGCCCACTCGACCGGTTCGGACGAGACGTCGAACGCCTGCCGGGACAGCAGCAGCAGGGGCATGCCGACGTTGACCTCGAGCAGACGGGCGTCCTTGGGGTCGGCCAGCACCGTCTCGATGGTCTCTACTGCCTCGGTGAGCTGGACCCCGTAGGCCGAGGCCAGGGCCTCATACAGGGACGCGTAGCGGTCCAGGTTCCGGCGCAGCCCGGGGAACCGGCGGGCGGGCAGGTGCGAGGTGTCGGTTGACATGGGCTCCCCGTCGGCCAGGCGCAGCCGGTGGATTCGCAGCACCCGGCTGCCGGGCGCGATTGCCAGCAACTCGGACAGCTGCGCGTCGGCGGCGACGTAGCTGGTGTCCAGGATCCTGGTCTGCGGGTGCAGACCGTGCGCGCGCATCCCCTGCGTGTAGCTGGCCAGCTCGAGGAGCTGTGCGACCTTGGGCTTGGCTACGAACGTCCCCTTGCCCTGCATGCGCAGCAGCCGGCCTTCCACCACGAGCTCGGCCAGAGCCTGGCGCACCGTGGTCCGTGACGTCCCGTACTGCTGGGCGAGCTCCCGTTCGGGCGGCACCGGGCTGCCCGGCGCCATGGCCTGGGTCAGCTCGAGCAGTTGGCGCTTGACCGCGTAGTACTTCGGGATCCGGGGTGACTCCGGGCCCGGGGGCGGGGACTCACCGTCGCGGATGGCGGGGGACGCTGTCACGGTCACTTCCTTCCGCAGCAACTGCGTTCCGGACATAATCTCCTATCGCGGCCCGGGCCCGCCTCACCCTGCGACCGTGCATAGGGAATACTGCCAGCTAGAGCCAGTGCACTGGCGCGGACCCCTGGTGTCAGAGGTCTGGCCGCCGTCGTGGGCCCGCCCGCTGGCCCGGATACGCGATGATGGCAGGGTGCCCACGCTCAATGACCTCGCCCGCCGCTACACGGCGCTGACGTCGGCAGACATCGACTGGCTGCACGCGCTGGTGTCCGACTGGCAGCTGCTGGCCGACCTGTCGTTCGCTGACCTGGTGCTGTGGGCGCCGCTCCAGGACTCCTCGGGCTGGGTGGTGCTGGCCCAGATGCGCCCGACGACCGGGCCGACCACCTTCCACGACGATGCGGTGGGCTCGTTCGCGCCCACCGGGGCCCGGCCCTTCCTCGAATCGGCCCAGCGGGAGCGGCGGATCTGCCGGGAAGGTGACCCGGAGTGGACCCGTGGCGTTCCGGTCCGCCGGGAATCGGTCCCGGTCACCCGCGAGGGCCAGGTCATCGCGGTCATCGAGCGGAGCACCAACCTGAGTTCGGCGCGCACGCCGAGCCGCCTGGAGCTGACCTATCTCAAGGGCGCGGACGACCTGGCCCAGATGGTCGCGTCCGGCATGTTCCCCTGGCCGGGCCAGCAGCCCGCGCTGGTCCGCTCGCCGCGGGTGGGAGACGGGCTGCTCCGGCTGGGCCGGTCGGGCAAGGTCAGCTACGCCAGCCCCAACGCCCTGTCCGCCTACCGCAGGCTGGGCCTGGCCACCGACCTGGTCGGGGCCGAACTGGGCCCGCTGACGGCCCGGCTGTGCGCCCCGGGCCGCCCGACCGACGACTCGCTCATGGTCACCGCCAGCGGTCGTGCCCCGCGGGAGACCGAAGTGGAGGGGAACGGGTCGGTGGTCCAGCTGCGGGCCATCCCGCTGGTGGTCAACGGGCTGCGGACCGGCGCGCTGGTGCTGGTCCGCGACGTGACCGAGCTGCGGCACCGCGAGCGCGAGCTGATGACCAAGGACGCCACCATCCGGGAGATCCACCACCGGGTGAAGAACAACCTGCAGACCGTGGCCGCACTGCTCCGCCTCCAGTCGCGGCGGCTGGACGAGCCCAAGGCGCGGGCCGCGCTGGACGAGGCGGTGCGCCGGGTCGGGTCCATCGCCACCGTGCACGAGACGCTCTCACACGCTCCCGAGGAGATTGTGGACTTCGACGACGTCGCGGAGCGGGTCGCGGCGATGGCGGGGGAGGTGTCCACGGCCGAGGCCCGGGTCAAGCCGGTCCTGCTCGGCCGGTTCGGGTTGCTCCCCTCCGCGGTGGCCACGCCGCTGGCCCTGGTGCTGGCCGAGTTGCTGCAGAACGCGTTGCAGCACGGCCTGGCCCAGTGCCCGGACGGCGGGCCGGAGGGGCGGGTCGAAGTGTCCGTGGACCGCAGCCAGGACCGGCTCTCGGTCATCGTCCAAGATAATGGCGCCGGATTGCCGGAGGAATTCGATCTGGATTCCACCACGAGCCTCGGCTTGCAGATCGTCCGGACGCTCGTGGTGTCCGAGCTCGGCGGCCGGCTGGAGGTCAAGCCGCGGGCCGGGGGCGGCACGAAGGCTGTGGTGGACCTGCCGATGGACCCGGGGGCCCCGTTATCGGCCCGGGCGGCCCCCATACGGCCGTAGGGCTTCGCCCAGTCTCTGGACTCACCGGCCGGGATGACGGGCGAGGCCGCTAGGGCGCCCCGAGAGAGCGCTGGCCGACCGGCACGCGGGCGGTCGCGCTCGTAGCCTCTCCGTGCTCTAGGCGCCCGTCACGCTCACGCGTGGGCGCGCGCCCGGATCCGGCTGGCACGCCGCTTGAGGGCGCGCCGCTCGTCTTCACTCATGCCGCCCCACACCCCGGCGTCCTGGCCGCTTTCGAGGGCCCATTGCAGGCAGGCCTCAATCGCTGGGCATCGGCGGCATACCTGCTTGGCCTCGTCGATCTGGAGTAGCGCGGGCCCGGTGTTCCCGATCGGGAAAAACAGCTCCGGGTCCACGTCACGGCAGGCGGCGTCGTGGCGCCAGTCCATGCGGTCCACTCCTCCTTGGCAGCCGGGCCTTGACCGGGCCCGGGTTGGAGACCTTGGCTCGCGAGCTTGTGAACGAATTCACGAACCGGTCGTATCTCGGGAACCGTGTAGCTTCCCGGGGTTTGTACTCACACACACACATCTATTCGAGTCAGCGGCCCCCACTGGACTCCGGTCCGAGGCCCTGGAATCATGACACTAACGCCAAGACCTGCCAGATGGCAGCACATGACGCCGCTCACCCGAACCGGGTTCTAGCCTGTCAAGCGCCTGAATCAAACGCAAGACTATTCGGCAAAGGTTCAGGTCGATTTCGGTGTCTGGTAGGTCACATCATGGGTTGTTGCGGGCCTATCAGGCAATTACCCGTAGCGTGCGCGGAACAGCGCGAAACGTGACACTCTCGTGCTCGCCCACGTACTCCCCGTCTACCTGCAGCGCGACGGGGCGGTCCGAGTGCAGGGTGAAGGCGGACTGGTCGTGCAGGCTGACCACGTGCCGGCCGCTGGGCGGGTCGCTGCGCTGGGCAAACATCTGGCGGAGCGCGTTCAACGCGGCTATCGTCCCCATTTGCCGGAGCGCGAAGATGTCCAGGCCGGTGTCGAAACCGGCGCCCGGGTTCGGATTGACCGGCCGCCGTCCCAGGTAGGTCCACGGGGATGTGTTGGAAATAATCCCCAGGAACAGGTCCCCGATCGGGGATTGGCCGTCGCGTTCCAGAGTGAGCGCCGGGTGACGGCGGTCGGTGACGCCGTAGAACTGCCGTAGCGCGGTCCGCAGGTACAGGCCGGGGGTCACGGCCCGGCCGTGGGCCCGCAGGCCCTCGATCGCCCTCACCACCTCGGCGTCCAGGCCCATGCCGGCGTTGAAGGTGAAGTAGCGGTCCGGGGATGCCCGGCCGGGAGTGGCAGAATTAGGGCTGGCCCCGAGGGGGGTGGCAGAGCCTGGGGTGGCAGAGCCCAGGCCGACGCGGCGGTCGTAACCCGCCCGCAGAGCCTCAAGGATCCGCCCGGTCGCATCCACCGGGTCGGCGGGCAGGCCCAGCGCCCGGGCGAACACGTTGGCGTTGCCGCCCGGGACGGGGGCGAAGGCCGGGTCTGTCCCGGGCCGCCGGCCGCGCAGCAGGCCGTTAATCGCCTCGTTGACCGTGCCGTCCCCGCCGAGGGTCAGAATCAGCTGGAAACCGTCCGAGGCGGCCTTGCGCGCCAGGGTGCCCGCATGACCCCGGTAGCGTGTTTCCACGACTTCCAGATCCATCTGGGATGCGAGAGCATGCGTGATGACGTCCCGGCGCAACTGGGTGGTGGCCGTGGCGTGCGGGTTGACGATCAGGAGCGCAGGCACGGGCTCAGGTTACCGAGGGGTACGAGTGATGCAGCAGAGGCCGACGAGCCTGCTCGGCGCGGCAGGGGTCCAGGCCGCCGACGCGGTCATCGTGCTGGCCGCCAGCGTGCTGGCCGGCATCGACACGGTCGCAGGCCAGTCCTACCAGAAGGGCAGCGGGATTGCGCTGACGCTGATCGGGCTGGGCACCGCCGCCGCGCTGGCCTGGGTGGCCCTGGGGCTGTACCGGGCACGGCGGTGGAGTCGCACGCCTGCGGCGCTGACCCAGCTGTTCGTCGGCATCGTCGGGATCTACCTGGTGCAGGGGCACCGCTACGCCTGGGGTATCCCGTCGCTGGCGCTGGCCTGCGCCGGCTTTGCCCTGCTGCTGACCCCGGCCAGCCTGCGTGCGCTGGCCGGCCTGCGGCCCGGGGACGGCCCGGGAACCGGGGCGCCATCGCAGGCCGCGCCGCGACCCGCACCCGGCCAGCGACCAGGCCAGGCCAAGGTGCCCTCCGCGGCCAGGAACCCGGCGGCCGGGAAGCCTGCTGCCCGGAACCGGGCGGCCGGGAAACCGGCAGCCGGGAACCCGGCGGCCGCGAAGCCTGCCGCCAAGAACCCGGCGGCCAAGAACCCGGCGGCCAAGCCGAGGCCATCAGGCAAGCGGCCCGCCCGCGGCTAGCTCGCCGGCGAGGCGGGGCCCGCCGGAGGCGGGTTCCCTCCGAGTCGGCGATTAACCCGGCAGCCGCAGCGGCCGAAGTGCGGACGGAAGCGGGCAAGTGGGGGGTCCGGGGGGTCGCCCCCCGGGCTAGCAGAGTCGGCGATTAACCCGGCAGCCGCAGCCGCCGAAGTGCATACGGGGACGGGCAAGCCGGGGGGTCCGGGGGGCTCGGCCCCCCGGGCTAGCAGAGTCAGTCGTCGGCCGTCAGGCCGTCCCGCAGTTGGGCGAGCGTCCTGGCCAGCAGCCGGGACACGTGCATTTGGGAGATTCCCAGCTCGCTGGCGATCTGCGACTGCGTCATGTTGCCGAAGAAGCGCAGCAGCAGGATGCGCTTTTCCCGGCTGGGCAGCTGTTCCAGCAATGGCTTGAGCGATTCCCGGTACTCGACTCCCTCCAGGGCTTCGTCGAGCATGCCGAGCGATTCGGCCACCGCGGGCGCGTCGTCGTCGCCCGAGTCCGGGGCGTCCAGCGAGACCGTCGAGTAGGCGTTGGCAGACTCCAGGCCCTCCAGCACCTCTTCCTCGGTCATCTGCAGGTGCGCGGCGATCTCGGCCACGGTGGGCGCGCGGCCCTCGCGCTGTGCCAGGTCACCGATGGCCTTGGTCAGGGCCAGCTTCAGCTCCTGCAGCCGGCGGGGCACCCGGACCGCCCAGCCCTTGTCCCGGAAATGCCGCTTGATCTCACCCACGATGGTCGGGGTGGCGTAGGTGGAGAATTCCACCCCGCGGGCCAGGTCGAACCGGTCGATGGATTTGATCAGCCCGATCGTGGCCACCTGGGTGAGGTCGTCGAGCCATTCGCCGCGGTTACGGAATCGCCGGGCCAGGTACTCCACCAGGGGCAGGTGCAGCTCGACCAGCTCGCCGCGGATGCGGAGCCGCTCCGCGTCGCCCACGGGCAGCACGGACAGCCGCTCGAACAGTTCCCGCGCGCGTCCCCGGTCCGGGACCGCATGCTGGATTCGGGGTGGTGCGGCCACCTCAGCGAGCGACTCGCTGAGTGCCGCTTCGCTCAGTGCCGCCTCACCCAGTCCCGGCTCACCCACGTGGGCCTCGATGTCGGCCGCCACTCCGGCATCGAGCTCCTCGGCGACCCTGGCATCCACTTTCCGGGGCACCCGGACCTCGATTTCCCCGGTCACCCGGACCTCGACAGCTCGCGGGTCTTGCGCAGCATGACCGTGACTTTGCTGCCCGGCCCGGCCCAGGCGTCCACGCTCCCGGCCAGCGCGGCGAGTACGGTCCAGGCGAAGGTGTCCCGGGCCGGGAGCTGGGCCCGCTGGGTAAGCACCGACACCGTGATCGTCACGCTATCCTCGCCGAGGGTGAAATCGCAGTCCAGGCTGGCGCCCGGCATGGCCTGGCTGAGCAGCATGCCGCACGCTTCGTCTACCGCGATCCGCAGGTCCTCGATCTCGTCCAGGGTGAAGTCGAGGCGGGCGGCGAGACCCGCGGTCGCCGTGCGCAGCACGGACAGGTAGGCTCCTTCGGCCGGCATCCGGATCGTCACGCGATCCTCGGCTTCCCGCGGCGCAGGCTCGCCGCGCACCGCGGTTGGCACGGCCGCAGCGGTGGGCGCGGTCGTCTCTTCCGTCACGATTCTCCTCCAGTACCGTCAGCGGTACTGCTGCTGGCGGCCGTCGTGGTCTTGCCTTGCAACCTACCGTCCACGGCGTGCACCGCTAACGCGCCGCCCCGGGTGCTGCCCCAGCAATTCCCTTTTGACCAGCCAGGACGTCCGGACCGACCGGCGGATTCCAGGATCACAGAGGCCGCACAGGCGGATGCCTGCGCGGCCTCTGGTGGTACCGGCGTGCTGGTCCGGGAGGTCAGCCCTGCTTGGTCTCCCAGAAGATCTTGCTGATCTCGTCGATCTTGGCCAGCAGCTGGTCGGCCGCGGCGACGTCGGTGCTGCTCTTAGTCCCGCCCGGCCCCCCGCCGGCCAGCTTGGTGGCCTCGTTGAACAACTGGTGCAGCTGCGGGTACTTCTCGAAGTGCGGCGGCTTGAAATAGTCCGTCCAGAGCACCCACAGGTGGTGCTTGACCAGCTCGGAGCGCTCCTCCTTGATCAGCAGGGCCCGCGTCTGGAACGCCGGGTCCGAGCTGTCGTGATACTTCTGGATGATCGCCTTGACGGACTCAGCTTCGATCCGCGCCTGGGCCGGGTCGTAGACGCCGCAGGGTAGGTCGCAGTGCGCGTGCGCGGTGGACTTTGGTTCGAGGAGACGTGTCAGCAGTCCCATAGGTCCCCTTCTCTCATCATCTCGGATCATGGGTTACCGGTGACCGACACTACCCCTCAGGCCCGGGAACGAACGTAGGAGGGCCGATGCGCTGGCCGCTTTGGCGGGTTGCGGTCGTGGAGCGGTCCATGGAGCCAGCCCTGCACCCGGGTGACTGGCTGCTCGTCCGGCGGGCGGCCCGGCCCGGCCGGGCGGTCCGGGTCCGCCCGGGGCAGCTGGTGATCGCGCGGCATCCGGCCCGGCCGGACCTGCTGCTGGTGAAACGGGCCGCCCGCCGCGAGCCCGGCGGGTGGTGGCTCGCCGCCGACAACCTCCCGGCCGGCGCGGCGGACAGCCGGACGTTCGGCGTCGTCCCGGACCGGCTCATCGAGGGCCGGGTGCTGGTCCGCTACCGCCGCTTCCGGCCCGGATAAGCACCAGATAACGGAAACCCCCGGCCGCCAGGGCCGGGGGTTTCCGTGACTGCACCAGGGGATTAATACCCGGGCCGATCAGGGTCGGCCGATCAGGCCGCCTTGCGCTCGGGCGGCTCGATCCCGGACTGCCGCTCGACCAGGTTGAGCATCTCCGCCTTGGGCAGCCGGGTGGCCATCGCCCAGTAGTAGATGATCAGGCTGAACACGGCCACGACCAGCATGTCCCACCAGAACGGGATGCGGCCGGTGTTCAGCGGCGCGGCCACGGCGCCCCCGCTGTACTGGCCCTGCCAGGAGATGATGCCTATCCCGATCAGGTACACCGGCAGCCACTGCGCCGACTTCCAGTCCAGCGGCGGCCGGTTCTCGTCGAACGCCATGCAGGCGGCGATCAGCACGTACCCGATCACGATCACCACGCCGAGCTTCCAGACCACCTCGAAGCCCGACCAGTAGATGAGCATGTTGGCGACGATGAACGCGAGCGGGCTGATCACCTCACCCGCGGGCACCTTGTAGGGCCGGCTCGCCTCGGGCACCTGCCGCCGGAACGCGCCCATGGCCAGCGGTGCGCCCGCGTACATGAGCACACTGGCCCCGGTGACCAGGCTGACCAGGGAGTGCCAGCTCGGGAAGGGCAGCAGGAAGAACAGCCCGGCGATGAAGGCCACGATCAGGCTGATCCACGGGACGCCGTTCGCGTCCACGCTGGTGAAGAACTGCGGGAAGTAGCGGTTGCGGCCCAGGCCATAACCGACCCGCGAACTCGAGGTCTGGTACATCAGGCCGGTGCCGAACGGGGAGACGAACGCGTCGATCCGCAGGACAACGGCCAGCCAGGCGAGGCCGGCCAGCCCAGCCAGGCCGGCGAACGGTCCGGCCAGGATGTTCGGGTCGCTGATGTTCGCCCACCCGTGGGTGAGCTGGCTGCTCGGCATCGCGCCGATGAACACCACCTGCAGCATGACGTAGATGACGATGCCGATGAAGGTGGCCAGCAGGATGGCCCGCGGCAGGTTCTTCTGCGGGTTCTTGATCTCGGCCGCCAGCTGGTCGGCCTGCTCGAAGCCGAGGTAGGCGAACACGATGCCCGCGGACGGGATGGCCGCGAACAGGGCCTTCCAGCCGTAGGGGTTGAAGCCGTGACTGGTGAAGTTGCCGCCGTGGAACTTGAACAGCAACACGATGATGGTGAGGACCGGGATGGCGACCTTCCACCAGGTGATGCCCGCGTTGACCTTGTTGAACAGGCGCATGGCCAGGAAGTTGAGCGCGGTGAAGATCGCCATGAGGAGGACCGTCATCGCGAAGCCGAGCCCGGTGACGTTGCCCTTCCCGCCGTTCGCGGTGGCGTCGTACAGGCCGTGCCAGTAGTACGACCCGTACTGCATCACCGCGAAGCACTCGATGGGCGCCACCGTGATGGCCTGCACCCAGGAGAAGAACCCGAACGAGATGCCGGCCACGCTGCCGTACGCCAGGTGCGGGAACCTCGCCGTGCCGCCGGAGACCGGGTACATCCCTCCCAGTTCGGCGTGGACCAGGGCCAGGATGATGACCGCGATGCCGCCAATGACCCAGCCCAGCAGGGCGATCGGCCCCGCGGCCTGCGAGGCGTACAGCGCTCCGAACAGCCAGCCCGAGCCGATGATGGAAGTCTCGGACGCCCAGGTGGCGCCGATCAACCCCATCTCTCGTTTCAGGCCGACATCCGACGGTGCCGTCGGAGTAGCCGCTACGGACTCAGTTGCCATGGTTCCGAACCTTCTTTCGGGTCCGCATACGTGGGCCATACGGCCTGTGAGTAGGCCCATGGTAATGATCGTCAAACAGCCTGAGAAGAAGGCAGTGGCTTCATTTCGGTAACGCGGGTCACGATCAGTCCACGAGACGACACGCGCCGCTGATCACTAACTACCTCGGGCGTGACGCGGGAGAAACATGGTACAGGAGGGGAAGGGGAGGCCAGGGAAACGTGCCGCTAGACCGCGGCGGTGGACGCCTTCTCGCTCCCCGGGCTGCGCCGGCGCTCGTCCAGGGCCGTCACGCTCGCCTTGGCCGCGCAGCGGTCACCGCAGTAGGGCTGCGAGCGGTCAGGAGTCATGTCCACCAGCACATTCGGGCAATTCGGGGCCTCGCAGTGACGCAGCCGGTCGGTACCCAGGCCGGTGACCACGCTGGTCAGCCCGAGCACGGCGGCCGCCGCGTACCTGTCCGCGACCGAGCCGCTGTCCGCGTGATGCAGGTGCCACGTCCCGCCGTCGTGCCGGGCGATCTCCGGGTGGATGGGGTGCCGGGCGAGCAGCGCGTTCAGCCGCGCCGCCGCCGCGTCGCCATCGCCCGCGGCGCAGGCCGCGAAGATCAGCCGGAGCTGGAACCGCAGTTCCCGCAGCGCATCAAGATCAGCCGCCGTGACCCGGGCACACAAAGCAGCCCGGTCCGCCATGAAGGCACAGTAGGCCTCCACGGTGGCGAGCTCATCCTGACGGCCGCCGCCGGCTTCGCTCGTGTTGACCAAGCGCGTAGCCAGCTCGGCATAGGAGGTGAGATCCACTCCAGTCCTTCAGCTGCAGGGGGACAGGGGGTCCGCTTCCCCGCACCGAGTATGGCACAGACTGTCCGGCCCGGCCGGGGCTTCTTTCCGGGTCGTCCGTACTGCTTGGAAGCTGAGTGTAACGAGGCGGTCTCGGGCCGCCGTGCGGCGGGGTCTCATCCGTGCCATGGGACCCCCAGGCGCTAGGGTGCGCCCATGTTCGCAGTCACTGCCGCACGCATCGATGCCGATAATCCGCTGAGCGGGCTGGAGCTGGGCGAGTACCCGGATCCCTCGCCCCCGGACGGGTGGACCACGGTGACCGTGCGGGCCGCGGCGCTCAACCATCACGATCTCTGGACGCTGCGCGGCGTGGGCATCTCGGCTGACCGGCTGCCGATCGTGCTCGGCTGTGACGCGGCCGGCGTGGACGAGGACGGCAACGACGTGGTTGTGCACGCCGTGATCGGCGACCCGTCGGTCGCGGGCGGCGACGAGACGCTCGACCCGCGGCGCTCGCTGCTGTCCGAGCGTTACGATGGCACATTCGCCCAGCGGGTCGCGGTGCCACGGCGCAACCTGGTGCCCAAGCCCGCGGCGCTGTCGTTCACCGAGGCCGCCTGCCTGCCCACCGCGTACCTGACCGCCTACCGGATGCTGTTCACCAAGTCCGGCCTGCAGCCCGGCGCGACGATCCTGGTCCAGGGGGTGGGCGGCGGTGTCGCGACCGCTCTCATCGGGCTCGGGCGCGCGGCGGGCTTTCGGGTCTGGGCGACCAGCCGCGATGAGCAGAAACAGGACCGCGCCCTGGAACTCGGCGCGGACCAGGTCTTCCCGGCCGGGGCCCGGCTGCCGGAGCGGGTCGACGCGGTCATGGAATCGGTGGGCCAGGCGACCTGGGCCCACTCGCTGCGCGCCCTCAAGCCCGGGGGCCGGATCGTGGTCTGCGGCGCGACCAGCGGAGCCCTGCCGCCAGCCGACCTGAACCGGGTCTTCTTCCTCCAGCTGTCCGTGGTCGGCTCGACCATGGGCACGCGCGATGAGCTGGGACGGCTGGCCACGTTCCTCGAGCAGACCGGCGTGCGGCCTGCCATCGACCGGGTCATGCCGCTGGAGCAGGCGACGGAGGGCTTCGCCGCAATGATGGCGGGCGAGGTGTTCGGGAAAGTCGTGTTCACCGCCTAACCGGGAGGCGGGCCGTGGGCCCCAGCCCTGCCCCCGGTTCCGATGCGGAAGTCGCCCGCCTCGGCTGGTTTTCGTTGCGGGAAGTAAGCGACGTGCTGGCGTCGGCGCCCCCTACTGCCGGTAGGTCTCCAGGAACGTGCTCAGCCGCCCGATCGCGTCATCCAGCACGTCGAGCCCGGCCAGGAACACCATCCGCAGGTGGTCGGGGGTATCGAGGTTGAACCCGGTGCCGTGGGTGAGCAGCAGGTGCTGTTGCTCCAGCAGGTCGATGACCAGCTGCTGGTCGTCAGAGATCTTGTGCACGTCCGGGTCGAGCCGGGGGAAGACGTACAGCGCGCCGCGCGGCTTGACGCAGTCCACGCCGGGGATCTCGTTCAGCTTCTGCCAGGCGTGGTCGCGCTGGTCGCGGAGCCTGCCGCCCGGCTGCAGCAGCGCGGTGATGCTCTGCGGCCCGCCCAGCGCGGCCTGGATGGCGTACTGGCTCGGCACGTTGGGGCACATCCGCATGTTGGCCAGCAGTTCCAGGCCATCGAGGTATCCCGCCGCCTCCCGGCGCGGCCCGCTGACGAGCAGCCAGCCGGTCCGGAAGCCGGGCGCGCGGTAGGTCTTGGACAGCCCGGACAGGGTCAGGACGACGAGATCCGGGGCGAGCGCGGCGGTCGATTCATGCACCGCGCCGTCGTAGAGGATCTTGTCGTAGATCTCGTCGGCCAGCACCAGCAGGCCGCGCCGCCGTGCCAGGTCGAGCAGGCCGAGCAGGGTTTCCCGCGAGTAGACCGCCCCGGTCGGGTTGTTCGGGTTGATGATTACCAGGGCCCGGGTGTCCTTGGTGATCTTCGATGCGACATCGTCCAGGTCGGGCTGCCAGCCGGTCTGCTCGTCGCAGCGGTAATGCGCGGCCCGGGCGCCGCACAGGATCACCGCGCCCGTCCACAGCGGGTAGTCCGGGCTTGGCACGAGGACCTCGTCGCCCGGGTCCAGGAGAGCCTGCAGGGCCATCACGATGAGCTCGGACACCCCGTTGCCGAGGTAGACGTCATCGGGACCGACGTCGGGCACGCCCACAGTGGTGTAGTACTGCGCGACGGCCAGCCGGGCGGAGTGGATGCCCCTGGCGTCGCTGTAGCCCTGCGCGTCCCCGATGTTCTGGACCAGCTCGGTCACCACGGAGTCCGGCGCCATGAGCCCGAAGGGCGCCGTGTTGCCGATGTTGAGCTTGAGGATCCGGTGCCCTTCGGCTTCCAGCTGCCGGGCCCGGCGCAGCACCGGGCCGCGGATGTCGTACCGGACGTTGTTCAGCCTGCTGGCCTGCGGGACCATCACCATGTGCCTCCTGATCCGGGGACTGGGCCTGCCCGCCGGCGAACAGCACCATGGCGGTTACGGAACGAGATAAGAGCCTATCTTCGCGCCTGGGGGCGCGCTCCGCGAACCCTTTTCAGCGAGGCCCGCCGTGGTCGCCATCCTCGCCCCGCGGGGCGCCCGCCCCGGAGATGCCCGCCTCGGAGACATCCGGCTCGGAGACGTCCGGCTCGGAGACGTCCGGCTCGGAGACGTCCGGCTGGGAGACGTCCGGCTGCGGAGCGCCAGGCCGGGAATTGCCCGGCCGGGGCGTGTCTGGCCGGGGCGTGCCCGGCCGGGAGGCATCCGCGGCGCCGAAGACCTCGGCCCTGATCCGGTCCAGCGTGTCGTCCAGGATCGACCGCAAGTCGCCGACGGCATCCTCGCTCACCGCCTGGGCGTGGGACGCCGCCGTCCGCAGTTCCCGGGTGAAGCGGCGGGCCAGCTGTTCCAGGTCCCGGTAGGTCCCGGGGTCCGCCCAGCCCGATCCCCCCGGTGGCCAGCCACGCCAGCCCGGGCCGGCGCCGCCCTCGTCCTTCCGGCTCCGCTCCCGCCGGGCCCGCTCGTGCCGGGCCCGCTCCTGGTGAGCCTCGTCCTGCTGGGCCTGCTCCTGGAGGGCCTCGTCCCACGCGGACGCCGCCCGGGCGTCGCGGCGGTGCGGCGGGGCAGTGGGGCGCGGCGCCCCCCCGCCGCGCGGCGGGGGGGCGCCGCGCCGTTGCATGTCCCGCGCGGCAAAGGTCAGTTCCTCACGCAGGTTCCGCACGGTCTCCCGGACGTCCTCGGTGACCTCACGGGCGATGTCCCGGACCGACGCGGTGATCTCCTCCTCCAGTTCGCTGAGCTCAGCGGAGCGGCTGCGGAGTTCCTCCCGCCCCTTCTCGGTGATCCGGTACACCTTCCGCCCGTCGGCCTCGTCGTGGGTGACCAGGCCCTCTTCCTCGAGCCGGGCCAGCCGGGGGTAGATGGTCCCGGGGGAGGGGGCGTAGACGCCCATGAACCGGTCCTGGAGCAGCCGGATGACCTCGTACCCGTGCCGGGGAGACTCGTCGAGCAGTTTGAGCAGGTAAAGCCGGAGCCGGCCATGCCGGAAGACCGGGCTCACCTGTTGCCCCCCGCCGCTCCGGCCGCCGCCCGCGGCGGTCCCGGCTGGCCCCGCTGCAGCAGCGTGACCTGGCCAGACATGGTGCTGACCCGGACCACGCCGGGATGCCCCCCGGGACCCGCGGAGGTGTCTTCCCCTGGGCAGAGGTCGCCGCTGAGGGTGTTGGCGCCGGGTTTCTGGCTCTGCCGCAGGCCCGCGAACTCGCTCAGCACCCGGCCGGTGGTGGACCGCAGGTCCACCCGGGCGCGGGCGTCGGCGGGCAGCCGGATCGCGACCGGCCCCGACACGGTGGACACCCGCAGCGCCGCGTCCTGGTCCAGGTCGACGTCCGCGGTGACCCGCCCGCTCACCGTCTTGGCATCCAGGCGGTCCACCGAGCCATCGGCCAGGGTAAGGTCGCCGGACACCGAGTTGAACCCGATTGTGCCGCCCAGACCCTGGGCCTCGATGTCGCCGGACACCGTCCGGGCGTCAACCGCACCGGTCACGCCGTCCAGGGTGATGCCCCCGGACAGGCTCTTCACCGACGTCGCCGCGGAGATCCCGGACACGATGGCGCTCGCGGTGACCACGCCCAGCTGGACCGGGCAGTCCTTCGGCACGGTGATGGTGATGGTAGCGGAGGTCCGGTCCGGCCGCAGCCAGCCGAGCAGCCCGTCCCAGCTCAGGTCCTCATAGCTGACCGTGAGGGTGCCGTCCGTGTGACTCACCAGCAGCGGCTGGCCCGTCACGGCGGCGATGTCCAGGCAGGCCCGGTCACCGGTGCTGAGTACCGCTACAGAGCCGCCGATGGCGCGTACCCGCAGCGTGTCCACCCGGTCGAAGTCGTACGTAGCAGGAGCGTCAACGGTCCAGCGCGGCATGGCGTGATCCTCTCACCCCGGCCCGGCGGCCGGGCGTCCCAGCATCCATACGATATATCGCGTTGGCTGGAAGTCAAGATGTATCGCGTCATGCCGGGTTACGAAATACGAGCCGTGCGAGGCCCCGGCGTGTCCAGGCCAGGTTCTTGCCGCACGGCCGGGGTGGGCGCCTGCTAGTCCGGGTCGTCGTCCTCGTCGAGGCGGGCGAGCCAGGTGGCCAGCTTCTCCACGGTCGCCTCGGCCTCGGGGAACAGGTCGACGAACTCGCGCAGCCGCTCGGCGAGCCAGCCCAGGCTGACCTCGTCATCCGCGCGCCGGTCGAGGAGTTCCTCGATGCCGCGGTCGGTGAAGTACATCGCCTAGCCCCCCGGCAGAGCCTCGTCCACCAGATGCTGGTGCTCGGCTTTATGAGCAGTCGCCGAGCCTGCGGCCGGCGGGGCGCTGTCCGGCAGCGAGATCCGGCCGATCGGGCGGCCGAGGATCACGGGCAGCTTCAGGGCCATGGTCGGCCAGGCGCCCATGTTCCCGGGCTCCTCCTGGACCCAGGTGATCTCCTCCAGGCCGGGGTACCGGCCAAGTTCCGCGGTCAGTTCCTCGGCTGGGACCGGGTACAGCCGCTCGAGGCGGATGATCACGGTGTCGGTCCGCCCTTCCTCGGCGCGCCGGTGCGCGAGATCGTAGTAGACCTTGCCCGAGCACAGCAGCGCCCGGCGGACATCGGCCGGGTCGGGGGCCTGGGGATCGCCGATCACCGGCAGGAACGAACCGGTGGTGAAGTCGGTGACCGGCGACGACGCGTCCCTGAGCCGGAGCATGGATTTCGGTGTGAAGACGACCAGCGGGGCCCGCCGCGGCGACAGCGCCTGCCAGCGGAGCAGGTGGAAGTAGTTGGCCGGGGTGGTCGGCAGCGCGACGGTCATGTTCCCCTGGGCGCACAGGCCGAGGAAGCGCTCGATCCGCGCCGAGGAGTGGTCTGGCCCCTGCCCCTCGTAGCCGTGCGGCAGCAGGAGCACCACGCTGGACTCCTGGCCCCACTTCTGCTCCCCGGAGCTGATGAACTCGTCCAGGATGGTCTGCGCGCCGTTGACGAAGTCACCGAACTGGGCTTCCCAGCAGACCAGCGCCTCGGGCCGGGCGACCGAGTAGCCGTACTCGAAGCCCACCGCCGCGAACTCCGACAGCAGCGAGTCGTAGGCGTGGAACCGCGCGGTCGCCGAGTTGAACTGGCGCAGCGGCGTGTACTCCTCGCCGGTGTGCCGGTCCACCAGGACCGCGTGCCGCTGGCCGAAGGTGCCGCGGCGGGTGTCCTGGCCCACCAGGCGCACCGGGTGCCCGTCCATCAGCACCGACCCGAACGCGAGCAGTTCCCCGGTCGCCCAGTCGATGGCGTTCTGCTCCACCATCGTGGCCCGGCGGGCCAGCAGGGGCTGCAGCCGCGGATGCGGGGTAAACCCCTCCGGCAGGTTGAGCTGGGTGTCCACGATCCGCTTGATCGCCTCTTCGGAGATCGCGGTGGGCACGCTGCGGTGATCGATCGGCTCGGGGGTGGTCTGCCGCCGGACCACCGCGCCGGGGTCCATCGGCCGCTTGGCCGCTTCCCGGGTCTCGGTGAAGGCCCGCTCCAGATGCTGCTGGTAGTCCCGCAGCGCCTGCTCAGCCTCCTCCATGGTGATGTCGCCCCGGCCGATCAGGGACTCGGTGTAGAGCTTGCGGGTGGACCGCTTGGCGTCGATCAGGTCGTACATCAGCGGCTGGGTGAACGAGGGGTTGTCCGCCTCGTTGTGGCCCCGCCGCCGGTAGCAGATCATGTCGATGACGACGTCCTTGCGGAACTGCTGCCGGTAGGCGAAGGCGAGCCTGCCCACCCGGACCACAGCCTCGGGGTCGTCCCCGTTGACGTGGAAGATCGGCGCCTGGATCATCCGCGCCACGTCGGTGGAGTACACGCTGGAGCGGGACTCCGCGGGCGCGGTGGTGAAGCCCACCTGGTTGTTCACGACGATGTGCACGGTCCCGCCGGTGCGGTAGCCGCGCAGCTGGGACAGGTTCAGCGTCTCGGCGACCACGCCCTGGCCGGCGAACGCGGCGTCCCCGTGGATCAGCACGGGCAGCACGGTGAAGCCAGGCTCGCCCATGTCGATGACGTCCTGCTTGGCCCGGACCACGCCCTCGAGCACGGGGTCAACGGCCTCGAGATGGCTCGGGTTGGCGACCAGGGACGTCGGGATCGTCGCGCCGTCGCTCGCGGTGAACACGCCGCTCGCGCCCAGGTGGTACTTCACGTCACCCGAGCCGTGCGTGCTGCGCGGGTCCAGGTTGCCCTCGAACTCCTGGAAGATCTGCGCGTAGGACTTGCCGATGATGTTGGCCAGGACGTTGAGCCGGCCCCGGTGCGCCATGCCGAGGTAGGCCTCGTCCAGCCCGGCCCGGGCGGCCTCGGTCAGCACCTCGTCAACCAGCGGGATCAGTGACTCCGCGCCCTCCAGGGAGAACCGCCGCTGGCCCACGAACTTGGTCTGCAGGAACATCTCGAACGCCTCGGCCACGTTCAGCCGGGACAGGACCTGCATCTGCTCGTCGTGACCGGCCCGGTCGTGCGGTCGCTCGACCCGGGCCTGGATCCAGGCCCGCTCCTCGGGGTTCTGGATGTGCATGTACTCCACGCCGACCGTGCGGCAGTAGGAGTCCCGCAGCACACCCAGGATCTCCCGCAGCTTCATCAGCGGCTTGCCGCCGAACCCGCCGGTGGCGAACTCCCGCTCCAGGTCCCACAAGGTCAGGCCGTGCTGGTTGATGTCCAGGTCGGGGTGCTTGCGCTGCTTGTACTCCAGGGGGTCGGTGTCGGCCATCAGGTGGCCGCGGACCCGGTAGGCGTGGATCAGCTCGTGCACCCGGGCTGACTTGGTGATGTCGTCCTCGTGGCCGGCCGGGATATCCCGCACCCAGCGGACCGGCTCGTAGGGGATCTTCAGCGCCTTGAAGACCTCGTCCCAGAAGCCGTTCTCGCCCAGCAGCAGCTGGTGGATCTGGCGCAGGAACTCCCCGGACTGCGCGCCCTGGATGATCCGGTGGTCGTAGGTCGAGGTGAGGGTCACCGACTTGCTGATGGCCAGCCGGATCATGGTCTCCTCGGCCGCGCCCTGGTAGGCCGCGGGGTACTCCATCGCCCCGACACCCACGATGCAGCCCTGCCCCGCCATCAGCCGCGGCACCGAGTGCTCGGTGCCGATCGTGCCCGGGTTGGTCAGGCTGGTCGTGGTGCCCGCGTAGTCGTCGACGGTCAGCTTTCCAGCCCGGGCCCGGCGGACCACGTCCTCGTACGCCATCCAGAACTGGCGGAAGTCCATCGCCTCCGCGGCCTTGACCGCAGGCACCAGCAGCTGGCGTGATCCGTCTTTGCCGGTCACATCGATGGCCAGGCCCAGGTTGACGTGCTCGGGCTCGACGATCGCGGGCTTGCCGTCCAGCTCGGCGTAGGAGCGGTTCATCGCCGGGACCGCGGCCAGCGCCTTCACTACCGCGAACCCGATCAGATGGGTGAACGACACCTTGCCGCCCCGGCCGCGGGCCAGGTGGTTGTTGATGACGATGCGGTTGTCGATCAGCAGCTTGGCGGGCACGGACCGGACGCTGGTCGCGGTGGGGACGCTCAGGCTGGCGGCCATGTTGACCGCGGTCCGGGCGGTCGCGCCGCGCAGCCGGGACGCCTGGGCGCCTGCCACGGCGGGCCCTGGGGTGGACGTGACCGGGGCAGGGGAAGCGGCCGGGCGCTGCGGAGCGGCTGCCGGGGCCAGTGCGGGTGCCGGTGCCGCCGCGGGTGCGCTGGCCCGGCCCGCGGGCCCGGCCTGGGCCGCAGCGGTCGCGGCCGGCCCGCCGTCCTGGGACGGCGTGCGGACTGGGCTGCTTCCCGGCCCGCCCTGTGCGCCGGCGCTGGTGCCCGGGCTGGTAGTGGTGCTGGTGGCCGGGCCGGGGGCCGGCGCCGTGGAGCGGCGCTGCTGCTCGGCCGCGCGGGCGGCACCGCTCCCGGCGGGCGGGGAGTAATCGGCGAAGAAATTCCACCAGGCCATGTCCACGGAGCCCGGGTCAGCTAGGTAACGCTGGTAGAGCTCGTTGACGAGCCATTCGTTCGGCCCGAAGTCCTTGGCCGCGCCGTCGCCGGAATGCTCGTGCGGTCCATCCTCGCCCGCTCCGGGGGCCGGGCCATGGGATGTTGCTTCGCTGAGATCCGCGGACTGCGGCGCCTCAGAAGACACGGCGGACATCGCCCTCTTCCGATGTTGGATTTCTGTTCACTCCACGGTCTCCCAGGCTACCGCCGCGGCAGGGCCCCGGGACCGGGCCTCATCCTTCATGATCGCGCGGGCATGCGCTCCCTGTCATGCGGTGAGAGCCAGTTCACATACGGTCCCTTGGGCACGATGCGGCTCGGGTTGATCCAGTCCTGGGTCTGGTAGTAGTGCCGCTTGATCTGATCGAAGTCCGTCGTGTCACCGAAACCCGGCAGCTGGTAGAGGTCCCGCGCGTAGCCCCACAACCCGGGATAGTCCACCAGCCGGTTCAGGTTGCACTTGTAATGGGTGTGATAAACGGCGTCGAACCGGGCCAATGTTGGATATAGCCGCACGTCAGCCTCGGTGATATTGCTGCCGAGCAGGAACCTGCGCCGGGTCAGCCGTTCCTCCAGCGCGCTCAGCGTGCTGAACAGCGCGTCGAACGCCTCCTCGTAGGCCGCCTGGCTGGTGGCCAGCCCCGCCTTGTAGACGCCGTTGTTGACCGCGTGGTAGATCAGCGTGCTCAGCGCGTCGATCTCGGTGCGCTGCGGCACCGGGTACAGGTCGGGCGCGCCGGGCCGGTGGTAACCGCGGAACTCGGTCTCGAACGTGACCGTGATCTGCTGGAAGTCGTTCTCGACGATGCGCTGGCTGCGGGTGTCCCAGACGAACGGGACCGTGAACCGGCCCCGGTAGCCGGGGTCGGTGGTCAGGTAGAGGTCCGAGACGAACCGGGCGCCGCTGACCGGGTTGACGCCGCCGGTGGCGGCGGGGAAACGCCAGCCGCGCTCGTCCCGGATCGGGTCCACCAGGCTGAGCCCGATGACCCGCTCCAGCCCGAGCAGCCTGCGCACGATCAGCGACCGGTGCGCCCAGGGGTCCGCCAGCGACGCATACAGCTGGTAGCGCCCTGGTTCTGCCAGGTACCCGCTCGATCCATCGCCCGTGATCCGGGTGGCGAACACGTTCGCCGGCCGGACGAAGCCGCCCGAAGGCAGGACCTCGGGGCCAGTGTCGGGAGTAACTGGCATCACCCTCCCTCCTGCCAGCCGCAGCACCATCGCGTCCGATTTGCCAGCAGATGATGGCCGGCCGCGTGGCCTGGCGGCAGGGGTGCCGCCAGGCTGCGGGCGAGCTGGCACAAACCGCACCGGCCCAGTGGCTAGCATCGCACCCGAAGGCACCGTGTTTCCTGCCGAGGCCGAGGCCGGGCTACCTGAAGAGGCCGAGGCCGGGTTCGCGGAGAGCCCAGGGCCGGTTCCCGGAGCGGGCGGGCAGGGTGGCCGGCGCGGGCATGCCCCGGTTGAGCACGGGCTAAGGGCCGGTTCCCGGCGGGGCCGTGCCGGGGACTGCTGAAGAGAGCCGGGCCGGGCACTCTGCGAGAAAGGTGGACGGAGTGTCCTCTGTCACCGCTGAACTGGCCCGCGTCAGCGGCCCGGTCGCGCTGCTGCTGATCGGCGCCCTGGTCTTCGGGGAAACCGCCGTCTTCCTGGGGTTTGTCATTCCGGGGGAAACCGCCGCGGTGCTCGGCGGCGTGCTGGCCAGCCGGGGCCGGGTCTCGCTTCCGCTGCTGGTCGTCGTGGTCGTGGTCGCCGCCGTGACCGGACCGCTGGTCGGCTACGAGATAGGCCGGCACCTGGGCAGCCGCCTGATCGCGGCGCGCCGCATGCGGGCGGTGGCGGCCGGCATGGACCGGGCCCAGGCGGTCCTGCGGCGGCGTGGCGGCCTGGCCGTTCTCGTCGGTCGGTTCGTCGCCGTGCTGCGGGCCCTGATGCCCGCGGTGGCGGGCACCGCCCGGATGCCCTACCGCACCTTCCTGTTCTACAACGTGCTCGGCGGGATCATCTGGGGAGTCGGTTACTGCCTGCTCGGCTACGCGGCAGGCTCCGCGTACGCCGCGATCGAGCGCACCGTCGGCACCGGCGTGGCCGTCGCGGTGGCGGTCCTGGTGGTCGCCGCGCTGGTGGTCTGGGGGATCCGGCGGCACCGCCGGGAGGAGACCGGGCTGCTCGAAGACCCCGCAATCCCGGACCCCGCCACCCCGGACCCCGCCACCCCGGACCCCGCCACCCCGGACCCGGCCGCCGGAACGCCCGCGCTGAGCCCGGAACGCCCGCGCTGAGCCCGGAACGCGGGTGTTTGTCCACCAGTGCGGACCAGGTCCCGGTTGCTCCGGGCTACTAAATCAGCACGCAGGGAAGATTTCCTCCTCCAGGACAGATCGCTTCAGCGGGCCGGACCGGGACCCATGCCAGCATGGGTAACCAGGAGGTGGCGGAAAGTGCGCGAGTTCGGTGAGCTCGAGTCCGCGATCATGGACGTGGTGTGGGACAGTGACCGGGCGTACTTAGTACGGGAGGTCCGTGAGCGGCTCTCTTACAACCGCCCCCTCGCCTACACGACCGTGATGACGGTCATGAACATCTTGTACGGCAAGGGTGTGCTGTGCCGGGAGAAGCAGGGCCGCGCCTGGCGGTACTGGCCCGTGGAGTCCCGGGAAGAACACGACGCCAGGCTGATGGCGGAGGTGCTCCGGTCTGGCGGGAACGAGCACATCACGATGATGCGGTTCGTCGAGCGGGTCAGCGACGAGGAGCGGGAGAGCCTGCGCAACGCCGTCCTGCACACGAACGGCCCGCGGCTGGCGGCCTCGTAGCCGCTCCTGCTGGTTAGGGTGAGGCGCTGCTGCTGGTTAGGCCTGCTGCGGGTCAGCCGCCCTGGCCGGTGGCCGGGCCGAACACGTCCTCGCGGCGGTGCTCCAGGCACGGCAGCGCGTCCCGGACCCTCGCGGTCAGCGCGGTGTCCACCTCCCCGACGGCCACCCCCGGGAACGGGCCCAGGTCGAGTCGGACGGTGCCCATCGGGTCGACCAGCATGCTGCGGCCGATCCCGGTCGGGGCGCGGGTCCGGGGCGACTCGGGGTCGGGCACCTGTCCCGCGGCCGCGACCCAGACCGTGTTCTCGATCGCGCGGGCCCGCACCAGCGTGACCCAGTGCTCCTCCTTGAACAGCCCGGCAGCCCAGGCGGCCGGGACCACGAGCAGGTCTGCGCCCTGGGACACGAGGCTGCGCGCCAGCTCAGGAAAGCGGATGTCGTAGCAGGTCAGCAGGCCTACGCGGAGACCGGCGAGATCGGCGAGGACCGGGACGGACCCGGGGGCGACGACCTTGGACTCGGTCTCGCCGAGCGAGTCGAAGAGGTGGATCTTGCGGTACGCCGCGACCCGGTGGCCGTCCGCGTCGTAGCCGACCGCGGTGTTGTAGACCCGGCCGTCAGGTGCGGGCTCGAACACCCCCGCGACCAGGGCTACCCCCGTGCCCCGGGCGGCGCCCGCCAGCCCCGCGCCGAAGGGGCCGTCCAGCGGCTCCGCCACGGCCTGCAAATCCGTGCCGAACTGGGCCTGCGTCGCCTCCGGGAACACGGCCAGGGCTGCCCCGCCCTGTGCGGCGTCCGCCAGCACCGCGCGGACCCTGGTGAGGTTCACCGCCGGGTCCGGGCTGACCGGCAGCTGGCCGAGCGCGATCCTCATCCGCATGTGCGCAGCGTAAACCAGAAGGACGCGGCGCAGCAGGGGCCGGCTGGCGCGGACCGGCCGGCCCTGACGTGTGATCTCATGGCGGTGTGGACCGACCATTGCTGAACCGCCGGCTTACCGGCATGGGCACGACCATCTTCGCCGAGATGTCGGCGCTGGCCCTGACAACCGGGTCGGTCAACCTGGGCCAGGGCTTCCCGGACACCGACGGCCCGGCCGAGATCGCCGAAGCGGCCGCGGCGGCGATCCTGCAAGGGCGGGGTAACCAGTACCCCCCTGGCCCGGGCATTCCCGAGCTGCGGCACGCGGTCGCCGCCCACCAGAAGCGGTTCTACGGCGTGGACGTTGACCCGGACTGTGAGGTCCTGGTCACCGCGGGCGCGACCGAGGCCATCGCCGCCGCCCTGATCGCGCTCCTGGAGCCGGGCGACGAGGCCATCGCGTTCGAGCCCTACTACGACTCCTACGCCGCCTGCGTGGCCATGGCGGGCGCCACCCGGGTCCCCGTCACCCTGCGGCCGCCCGGGTTCCGCCCCGACCTGGAGGCGCTGCGGGCCGCCATCACCCCGCGCACCCGGCTCCTGCTGCTGAACACGCCGCACAACCCCACCGGCGCGGTGTTCACGCGGGCAGAGCTGGCCGGGATCGCCGCGCTGGCCTGCGAGCACGACCTGCTGGTGGTCTCCGACGAGGTGTACGAGCACCTCGTCTTCGAAGGCGAGCACATCCCGATCGCCACCCTGCCCGGGATGCGCGAGCGGACCGTGACCATCGGCTCGGCGGCCAAGACGTTCTCGTTCACCGGCTGGAAGATCGGCTGGGTGACGGGTACCCCGGAACTGGTGACCGCGGTGCGCACCGTCAAGCAGTTCCTGACCTACGTCACCGGCGGCCCGTTCCAGTACGCGGTGGCCCAGGCGCTCGCCCTCCCAGATTCCTACTTCGCGTCGATCAGCGCGGACCTGCGGGACAAGCGCGACCTGCTCTGCGCGGGCCTGGCCGACGTGGGATTCGAGGTGTTCCGGCCGGCCGGCACCTACTTCGTGACCACGGACGTGCGGCCACTGGGGGAGCCGGACGGCATGCGGTTCTGCCGGGAACTGCCCGCCCGCGCGGGTGTGGTCGCCATCCCGAGCTCGGTGTTCTACGACAACGCCGAGGCGGGCAGGTCCCAGGTCAGATTCGCCTTCTGCAAGAAGCAGGAGGTGCTGCGCGAGGCGCTGGCCCGCCTGGCGCGCCGGGACCTTGCCTAGCGGCCCGCCGTCCGGCGACGGCGCAACCGTGCCGTCCGGTGACGGCGCAGCTGCGGGCCCTGGCGACGGCGCGCCCGTGGCCTCTGGCGGCTCCGTGGCGGCCGGCGACGCCGCGTTCGGGGCCGATCTCTACGGCCGGCTACCGGACGCGGGCAACCTGGTCTTCTCCCCGGCCAGCATCGCGACTGCGCTGCGGCTGGTGCTGCTCGGAGCGCGTGGCGAGACGGCGGCCCAGGTCGCTACGGCCCTGCACCTGGCCGGCCCGGACGACGCCGGCCCGGGTCTGCAGGCCGTCTCGGCACTGCTGCGTGACCTGGCCGCCGGCGACCTCACGCTCCGCGCGCCGAACACCATGTGGGTGGAGGCGGGCCTGCCGCTGCAGGCCGGCTTCACCGCGGCGCTGGCCACCATCGCCGTCGCCGCGGTGCATGAGGCCGACTTCCGCCGGGCCGCCGAACAGGCCAGGCGGGAGATCAACCAGTTCATCGCGGACCAGACCGCGGGCAAGATCAGCGACCTGCTCGGCCCTGGCGTGATCAGCACCGATACGAGCCTGGTGCTGGCCAGCGCGGTGTACCTCAGAGCCGCCTGGGCGCACCCGTTCCCCGCCGGCGCCACCCAGGACGCGCCCTTCCACCCGGACCCTGGCACCCGGGTCGCGGTGCCCACCATGCGGGTCCGGGCCACGCTGCGCTACCGGCGCGGCGACGGCTACCAGGCAGTCGAGCTACCCTACGCGGGTGCCCGCCTCGGCATGGTGATCGTCCTCCCGGACGGCTCACCTGGCCAGGTCCCCGTCGAGCCGGCCCGGGACCTGGGGGGCCTTCTAGCCGGGCTCTTGCCCCGGAAGGTCAGCCTGACGCTGCCGCGCTTCCGGGTGACGAGCGGTTTCGCGCTGCGCCCCGTGCTGGCCGCGCTCGGCATGCCGCAGGCGTTCAGCCGGGAGGCGGACTTCAGCGGCATCACCATCGCGCAGCGGCTGCGCATCGACGAGGTGGTGCACAAGGCCTACATCGACGTGAACGAGGAGGGCACCGAGGCGGCCGCGGCCACGGCCGTGGTGATAAGGGCGGCGGCCCGCATCCAGGACGGCCAGCCGCCGGTGGAGGTGATCGTGGACCGCCCGTTCCTGTTCGCGATCACCGACTCCCGGAGCGGGCTGCCGCTGTTCCTCGGCCGGGTGAACGACCCCACCGCGGCCTGACCGGCCAGTGCGGGCAGTGCCGGGCAGTGCCGGCCAGCGCCGGGCAAGCGCGGGCCGAGCAGCCAGGACCGTTCGGCGCGACTGGCGCCAAGTCCGGCCCGGCAGGGCTGGCCGCTGGTGGCGCGGGCTGGGAGACTGGGGCCTATGCGACCAGACGGACTGCATCATGTCTCCCTCAACGTCCGTGATGTCCCGGCGGCGCTTGACTTCTACACCCGCGTGCTCGGCCTGACCGAGCGGGCCGACCGGCCAGACTTCAGCTTCGGCGGGGCCTGGCTCGATGCCGGGGGCCAGCAGATCCACCTCATCGAGGCGGATGCGCCGCCGGCGCTGGGCCAGCACTTCGCGCTGGCGGTGACCGACCTCGACGGGGCCGTAGCCGAACTGCGCGGCCTGGGGATCTCGGTCACCGACCCGGTCAAGGTCGGCACGGGACGCCAGTCGTTCCTCGAGGACCCGGCTGGGAATCGCGTCGAACTGCAGGAGCCGGGATACTGAGCCCCGGCCAGGCGCCCCGGCTATGGTCCCGGCACTGAGTCCACGACCAGCGAATCCGGACTCCCGGCGCTAGCCTGAGCGCGTGGTCGCCCTCCTCCTCGTCGCGGCTTCGGTCGGCCTGTCCAACCTGGCCGCTGCGATCGGCATCGGCTTCGGTGGCGTGACCGCCCAGACCCGGATCCGGGTCGCGGTGATCTTCGGGGTCTTCGAGGCGGGCATGCCCATCGTCGGTCTCGTTGTCGGCGCTGGCGTGGCCAGCGGCATCGGTCACGCGGCCAGCTGGATCGGCGGCGGCGTGCTGATCGCCATCGGCGTCGTCACCGTGATCCAGGCCTGGCGCCAGCCCGCGGAGGTCGTCTGCGGCACACGGCCGCCGGGCCGGCCGCACCACACGGACAACCTCGGCCGGCTGATCATCAGCGCGTTCGCGCTCAGCCTGGACAACCTCGCCGCCGGCTTCGCGCTCGGCACCATGCACGTGGGTGTGGCCGAGGGCGCCATCGTCATCGGGGTGGTGAGCGTCGTGCTGTCCCTGGCCGGCCTCGAGCTCGGCGGCCGGATCGGCGTCGCGGCCGGGCGCCGCGGCGAGCAGATCGGCGGTGCGATCCTGGTGGGCGTCGGTGTCGCCCTCGCCGCCGGCGTCCTTTGACCCGGCGGCGGCCGCCGGCCGTGCTCAGCCGGTCACCGGGCCCGGCCTGCTGCTGCCTTCAGCCTGGCCACCGGGCTCAGTCGGCCACCGGCACTTCCGGTTACTCCTCCAGGCGCAGGGCTTGCTTCGGGCAGGACGCCACCGCGCTACGGACCGCGCCGGCCAGCCCCGCGGGCACCTCAGCCACCAGGATGTGCAGGTAGTCTGCGTCGTCCAGGTCGAAGACCCCTGTGGCCAGGCCGGCGCACACGCCGTTGGCCTCACACAGTTCCCGGTCGACCGCCACCCGCATCGTGGTGCCTCCTCGCCCGCTAAGCCCCGCCGGCCAGCCACGCCCGCCGCCGGAAGTGTTTACGGTAGTACCGCAGCCGAGCGCGTCCCGGGTGAGGTGCCCCAGGAGGAGAGGTGGAGGGATGGCCACGGTCCGCGACGCGGCCCCGATGCCCGCCGGGCTGCGGCAGGCGGCCGAGGCGGCCAGGGGATTCATGCCCCCCGAGGAAGGCCTGGCCCTTTACCGGACCGCGGCCGCCTACGCCCCCCGCGGGCCGGTGCTGGAGATCGGCACCTACTGCGGCAAGTCCACGATCTACCTGGCCGCCGCAGCCCGCGGCGCGGATCAGGTGGTCGTCACGGTGGACCACCACCACGGGTCGGAGGAGAACCAGCCCGGCTGGGAGTACCACGACACCACGCTGGTCGACGAGGGGACCGGGCGGCTGGACACGCTGCCGCACTTCCGCGCCACCCTGGCTGCGGCCGGCCTGGAAGCGCAGGTCGTCGCCGTGGTGGGCCGGTCCGCCCAGGTCGCGGGCCTGTGGCGGACGCCGCTGGGCATGCTGTTCATCGACGGCGGGCACACCGACGCGGCGGCCCAGGCGGACTACGCGAACTGGTCGCCCTGGGTGACCCGCGGCGGCGCGCTGGCCATCCACGATGTGTTCCCCGATCCGGCCGACGGCGGTCAGGCCCCCTACCGGATCTACCAGCAGGCTCTCGGGTCCGGGGAGTTCGCCGAAGTCGCAGTCCACGGCTCGTTGCGGGTCCTGGAACGCACCGCCCGCGGCCCCGCCTAGCTGAGCCCCCGGGATTCGTCCCCGTCTGCCGCCGCACTGCTCCCGGTCCCACGAGTCACACTGGCCCCTCCCGCCCACGTTTCCCGCCAAACGCTCGCCGTAATCGGACAAATCAGCCTCCATAACGCACGTCACGCGGGAAACGTGGTCGGAGAAGCGGACGCTATTCATGATCAATGCGACCCATGGTGCTGGCGGGGCAGGCCGCCGCGCACCTGGCGGGGCGGGCCGCCGCGCAACAAGTGGCCTGCCCGGCGGCCGGGCCTGACCGGGGACGACGGCACCCGGCTCGGCCACCGCCATCCCGGCCCTGACCGACGCCCGGGCAGCCGCCGTCGAGTTCCGGCGCAGTACGCTAGGACCACCCTTTGCTTGCTTTAGTACCCATTTGCTTGATATAGTATGCGTACAACCAAGTGAAGGAGAATGCACATGACAAGCATGACCAGGCAATACAGCGCTGCGGCAAGCCAGGCGGCCAGCGCGGTGGACAAGACCGCCGATTTCTGGACGCAGGGCGCGCGGACCCTGACTAACCGCCTTCCCGGGCTGCCGCACATCGACCTGATCCCGGCAGTCGAGCGCTACTTCGATTTGGTGCAGCGGACGGTAGACATCAACCGCCACCTCACCGTCGAGTGGGTGGAGGTGGCCGGCACGCTCTCGGGCATAGCCCGTGAGCAGGCCGAGTCAGCCGGTAACCTCGTCCGCCAGCGGGCCACGCGGGCCCACGACACGGCCCGCGAACGCTACGAGGGCCGCACCAAGGCCGAGCTGAGCGACCTGCTGGCCGAGCGGGAGCTGCCCAAGTCGGGCACCGTTGACGAGCTCGTCGAGCGCCTAGTCGAGGCAGACAGCAAGTAAGTAGTCCGGCCCCCGCGCACAATAGCGGGGACGCCGGTATCGGGAGCGATCGCTGCTGCCGATGCCGGCGTTGTGCTGTGTTACCGCCCTTCACCGGGTCCTCGTCGTTGATGAAGCCGCTGGCCCGGCAGCCGATTGCGCGGCGGCGCGAGGCACTCTCGCAGCGGCGCGCAGCGCGGGGGGCGGGGGCGCCTCATGAAACACAGCGGCGGGGGCAGGCCGCGCCGGTCACTGTGCTGGCGGGCAGCCGCACGGGACGGGGTCCTCGTCGGCGACGGCTGTCCGGGGCGTCCCAGGAACCCCCGCGCCGTCCGCCCCCACACCCCCCGCGCCGTCCGCCCCTACACCCCCCGCGCCGTCCGCCCCCACACCCCCCGCGCCGTCCGCCCCCACAAGGCCGTCCGCGCCAGCCCCTGCCTGGACCGAGGCGGCGGGCAGGTCGCGGAACAGGGCGGAGCCCGGGGTGGCCCGGGACAGGGCGTCCGCGGCCAGGATCATCGCCGCTGCGGTCCAGCTGCTCCGCTCGGCCGGGAAATGCGCCTGGTCCGCGTACTGCCAGCCGGTCCAGTAACCGCCGCCGGCGTCCCGCAGGTGCTGGACCTCGCTGAACAGGCGCATAGCCCGGTCGGAGTCCCCGACGGCGTCGAGCGCCATGACCAGCTCACAGGTTTCCGCCCCTGTCACCCACGGCTCGTCCCGGACGCAGCGCACCCCCAGGCCGGGCACCACGAACTCAGCCCAGCCCGAATCGAGCCGGGCCTGGCCGGCCGGGCCGCGCACCGGGCCGGCGAGCACCGGGTAGTACCAGTCCATCGAGAACCGGCTCTTGTCCGCGAACGCCCCGGGGTGGCAGGCCACCACGTGACCGAGCCGCCGTGCGGCCTGCTCCCAGCGGGGTTGCGGATCACCGGCCAGCCGGGCCAGCCGGGCCGCGCACACCAGGCTCTGGTACGTGCTGGAGCAGCCGGTCAGCAGCGCGAACCCCGCGGGAGTGCCATCCGCCGAACGCTTCCAGACGATCTCGCCCCGCGGGAGCTGCAGATCGAGCACGAACCCGATCGCGCGGCGCACCACCGGCCACATCGCGGCCAGAAAGGCGCGGTCACCCGTGAGCAGGTACTCGTGCCAGGTGCCCACCGCGACGTAGGCGGTCTGGTTACTCTCGGCCGCGGCGTCGGTCACCCTTCCGGCCTCGGTCCGCTTCGGCCACGACCCGTCGGCGCGCTGGGTCTCGCGCAGCCAGTCGTAGGCCCGCCGGGCCGGGCCGGACAGCCCGCACACGGACAGCGCCATCGCGCATTCCACATGGTCCCAGGCGTCGGTGTGCCCGTCGGGCCAGCTGATCGCGCCGCCCGGCTCCTGCCGGGCGGCGATGTTCTCGGCGGTGGCCAGGGCCTCGGCCGCGGTCAGGATGCCCGGCAGGTCCGGAACCCCGGAACAACGCATCGTAGTTGCCCCGTGACGGTTCGCAGTCACCGCCCGGCCCGGGGCATCGGGATGGCCATCGCTCACCGAGCCGGCCAGGAAGTCAGGCGATGGCATGCGCCCGCTCAGCCGCGTGACCGGTCCGGGTGGCGCCAGTGCCCCTGGACGAACGAGCGCCCGCGGCCGCAGGGGGCTCCGCACCCCTAGGCGGTTTGTCCGCGTAGATGACGATGCTCTTGCCGATCAGCGGGTTCAGCGCCCGCTCGGCCAGCCGGGTGGCGGCCGGCTTCTTCATGATGTCCCAGACCAGCAGCTTGTGGTACGCGCGGGCCAGCGGGTGATCGTCGTCGTGCACGCCGACCGCGCACTTCAGCCACCAGTACGGCGAGTGCAGGCCGTGGGCGTGATGATGGCCGCCGACCCGCAGCCCGGCCTGGGCCAGCTTGGCCTCCATTTCGGCCCGGGTGTAGATGCGGACGTGACCGCCCGGGGTGTTGTGGTAATCGTCGGACAGCCGCCAGCAGATCCGCTCCGGCAGCCAGGCCGGCACGGTCACGGCCACCCGCCCGCCCGGCCGGAGCACCCGGGCGATCTCGCGCAGCGCCCGCCGGTCGTCCGGGATGTGCTCGAGCACCTCAGCCGCGATCACCCGGTCGAACGCCCCGTCGGGAAACGGCATCCGGGTCGCGTCGCCGCGCACGGCCCGGGCGCCGGCACCGGCCGGGACCTCGCCGGCCTCGGCCATCGCCGTCACCATCTCCGCCACCCCGCGCAACTCGCCCTCGTCCGCGTCCAGCGCCACCACGGACGCGCCGCGGCGCAGCGCCTCGAACGCGTGCCGTCCCGCGCCGCAGCCGAGGTCGAGGACCCGGTCACCGGCCCCGGCCGGCAGCGGGCTGAAGTTGACGGTCAGCACGGCGGGTCTTCGTTGCGGAAAGAAAGGGGAGCACGCGCGGCGCGGGGCCGGGCGGGAGAGCGCGCCAGCGCATCGCGGTACTGCTCCACCGTCGCCCGGGCGACCGCGGGCCAGGCGAAGCGCTCCTGTACCCGCTGCCAGGCCGCGGCGCCGAGCCGTGCGCGCTCGGCGGGGGAGTCGAGCAGGTCGCGCATCGCGGCCGCAAGCACCTCGGGGTTCCCCGGTTCCACGAGGACCGCGGCGTCTCCCGTGACTTCGGGGAGCGCGCCGGTGCGGCTGGCGATCAGAGGCGTCCCGGAGGCCATGTGCTCAACGGCAGGCAACGAAAACCCCTCGTAGAGCGAGGGGACCACGGCGATCTCCGCACTGGCGGCCAGCTGGGACAATTCGGTATCGCTGATTCCCTGCACGAACCGGACCCGGCCGGAGAGGGCGAGGTCGCTGACCAGCTTCTCGGTCGGTCCCCCGGCGGCGGGCTTGCCGACCACGATGAGCTGGGCCTCGCGCTCCACGGTGATCTTGGCGAAGGCCTGCAGCAGCGTGGATACCCCCTTGAGCGGGGAGTCGGCGCTGGCCACGGCCACGATCCGGCCCGGGACCCGGGGGGCCTCGCGGGGGTGGAACAGCCGGGTGTCCACGCCGAGCGGGATCACGTGCACATTGGCCGGATCGACCCGGAAGTCCCGGCAGATGTCGGCGCGGGAGGCCTGCGAGGCGGTAAGCACCGGGCCGACCCGGCGGGCCACCCGGCCCTGCATCCGGACGAAGGAGTACCAGCGCCACTTGCCGACCCGGGCCCAGCCGTGGGAGGAATCCAGCTCGATCCGCCGGTCCACGCTGATCGGGTGGTGGATGCTGGTCACCAGGGGCAGGCCGAGCCGGGCCAGGCCGAGCATCCCGTAGGCCAGCACCTGATTGTCGTGGACCAGGTCGAAGTCGCCCGCGCAGGTGCGCAGCGTGCGCAGCGCCCGCAGGCTGAACGTGAGCGGCTCGGGGAACGCGCCGGTCTTCATCGCGCCGAACTCGAGCACGTCGATCCAGTCCCGGTACTCCGACAGCTTCGGGATGCGGAATGGGTCGTCGTCGGCGTACAGGTCCAGGCTGGGCAGCTTGCGGAGCACCGGGCCCGGTTCCAGCTCGGGATAGGGCTGGCCGGAGAACACCTCGACGTGGTGACCCAGCGCGGCCAGTTCACGGGACAGATGACGCAGGTAGATGCCCTGGCCGCCGCAGTGCGGCTTGCTGCGGTAGGACAGCAGCGCGACGCGCAGCGGCCGGCCCGTGCTCGTCCCGGTGCTCATCACGCAGGTACGCACCTCTCGTTAGCCGCCTGGCTGTCTGGTTTGTGCCGCGTTGGCGGACTTTCTGCCGGCTTGCGGGGGGATCCGCCCGCTGCCGCTGGGCTGGCCCGCGTGGGCTGTTAGGCAGCGAACATTACCATCGGGTACACCTGCCGCCTGGAGCCGGACCGGTGCGGCCGCGACGGCCCGCGAACCCGCTGCGCCCGCGGCGGTAGGCTGCGCCGACGTACGCTGAGGTGGCACGAGCTGAGCTAGTGTGCCCGGTCGTGCCGGAGATGGCCCGATCGCGGGTTGAGATGGCCCGGTTCGCCAGGACGGAGGCTCCGCTGACGAGGCGCGCACTGATCACCGGGATCACCGGGCAGGACGGCTCGTATCTGGCCGAACACCTGCTGACGCAGGGTTATGAGGTCTGGGGGCTGGTCCGTGGGCAGTCCAACCCCCGGGTGCGCGGCGTCCGCCAGCTGTTTGGTGACATCCGGCTGGTCCGTGGCGACCTGCTCGATCAGGGCAGCCTGATCGCCGCGGTGGAGAAGGTTCAGCCGGACGAGATCTACAACCTGGCCGCGATCTCCTACGTGCCCATGTCCTGGCAGCAGGCCGAGCTGACCGGCGAGGTGACCGGCATCGGCGTGCTCCGGGTGCTGGAGGCGATCCGGGTGTGCAGCGGGATCAGCGCCTCGCGCACGCCGCGGGGCGGGCAGATCCGCTTCTACCAGGCGTCCTCGTCGGAGATGTTCGGGCAGGCGCGGGAGAGCCCGCAGACCGAGCAGACCCCGTTCCACCCGCGCAGCCCGTACGGGGTGGCCAAGGCCTACGGGCACTTCCTGACCCAGAACTACCGTGAGTCCTACGGCATGTTCGCGGCGTCCGGGATCCTGTTCAATCACGAATCGCCGCGCCGGGGCGCGGAATTCGTCAGCCGCAAGGTGTCCCTCGGCGTGGCCAAGATCAAGCTGGGGCACGAGCGGCAACTGCGGCTGGGCACCTTGTGGTCGCGCCGGGACTGGGGGTTCGCCGGGGATTACGTCCGGGCCATGCACCTGATGCTGGCCCAGGACGAGGCAGAGGATTACGTGATCGGGACCGGGGTGACACACAGCGTCGAGGAGCTGGTCGAGCGGGCGTTCGCGGTGGCCGGGCTGGACTGGAGGGAGCACGTCGCGGTGGACGCGGCGTTCGTCCGTCCCGCCGAGGTGGACCAGTTGTGCGCGGACCCGGGCAAGGCGGCGGGGCGGCTCGGCTGGGAACCCCAGGTCGGCTTCGGCGAGCTGATCACCATGATGGTGGAGGCGGACCTCAAGCTGCTGTCCGGGCCAGGCAGGCACGAGGACGACGCGTTCGGGCCGGACGCCTGGTAACGCCCGGGCCGCGGGCCGGGCCCCCGGATTAACCTCCGGTGACGCCGGCGCCGACCGCGCTGCCGATCAGGAAAGTGATCCCGGCGGCGGCGGCGCCCAGGAGGAGCTGCCGCAGGGCGCCGCGCAGGAACGGCCGGTCGGTGAGCCGGGCGACCAGGCCGCCGCCGACGAACGCGGCGACCGCGGCCAGGCCGAGCGCCACGGCCAGGTTGTTGAGCCCGAACAGGTAGGGCAGCAGCGGGATCAGCGCGCCGACCGCGAACGTGACCAGCGACGCGCCGGCCGCGGTGTACGGCGAGGGCAGATCGTGGTGATCGACCCCCAGTTCCTCGCGGACATGCACGCCCAGCGCCTGCTCGGGATGAGCGGAGATCTGCTGCGCGACCTGGTCGGCCAGGTCCGCGTCCACCCCCTGCCGGCGGAAGCTGGCCGCCAGCTCCATCTGCTCCGAGGCGGCGTTGTGCTTGAGTTCGTGCTCCTCCTTGCGGACCTCCGCGTGGATGAGCTCGTTCTGGGAGGAGACCGAGACGTACTCACCGGTCGCCATCGAGAACGCGCCCGCGGCCAGCCCGGCCAGGCCGGTGAGCACGATCAGGTGGGGGGACCCGCCGGAGCTGCTGACCCCGGCGCCTACGCCCGCGATCAGTGAGACGTTGGTTACCAGCCCGTCCATGGCACCGAACACGGCAGGGCGGAGCCAGCCACCGGACACGTCTTTGTGCTCGTGGCCGTGAGCCTCGTTCTGCTCGTTGATCTCAACCGTCATGATCGGTGTCCCGGGAGGTGTGGGGTTCGGGGAGTTGCGGAGGCCGCGCGTCCGCGCGGACCCGTGCGCGCCCACTGCGCGCGTTCGCCAGGGCGCGCGTTCGCCAGGGCGCGTCGTGGGCCGCCGTGACGTGAGCGTCCTTGCCCAACCCCCGCGCCCACCTCATTATTCCAGGTCCCGGGCGTATTCCAGATTCCCGGCCGGCCTGGCCTGCGCCGCCCGGCCGCTCCGCCGCGTGCCGGTTCTCGGGCTGGTCACGGTTTGGTTGCCCTTCGTCGGCAGTTCGGCGTGCTTTACCGGGATTCGCGGCCGGTACCGGCAGCCTGGTAGTCGGCGGATACGCTGATCATGCTCCGGGGTGGGCATGCGTCCCGGCGTCGCGGGTACTGACCAGCGAAAGTCCCCGATCCTTCGGCGGGGCACACCGGAAGGCCACGTCTTGATCACCTTCGAGAGCGTGACAAAACGGTACCCCGGGGGGACTGTCGCGGTGGACAGCCTTGACCTGGAGGTACCTGGCGGCCAGACCATGGTGCTGGTCGGCCCGAGCGGCTGCGGGAAGACCACCACGCTGCGCATGATCAACCGGCTGATCGACCCGACCAGCGGGCGGATCCTGCTCGACGGCCAGGACATCATGCAGTCGAACCCGTTGACGCTGCGCCGGGGGATCGGCTATGTCATCCAGCAGGCGGGCCTGTTCCCGCACCGCACGATCGAGGACAACATCGGCACCGTGCCGCTGCTGATCGGCTGGGGCAGGGGCAAGGCCCGGGCCCGCGCCCGGGAGCTCATGGCCCTGGTTGGCCTGGAAGAGGACCTGGCCCGCCGCTACCCCTACCAGCTGTCCGGCGGGCAGCAGCAGCGGGTGGGGGTGGCCCGGGCGCTCGCCGCCGACCCGCCGGTCCTCCTGATGGACGAGCCGTTCAGCGCCGTGGACCCGATTGTCCGGGCCACCCTGCAAGATGAGCTCCTCAGGCTCCAGGCCGAGCTGCACAAGACCGTGGTGCTGGTCACCCACGACGTCGAGGAGGCCATCAAGGTGGGCGACCAGGTCGCCATCTTCCGGCCGGGCGGGAAGATCGCCCAGCTCGACACGCCCGAGCGGCTGCTGGCCGCACCGGCCGACGGGTACGTGGAGAACTTCCTCGGCTTCGATCGCGGCATCCGGCGGCTGTCGTTCCTGGCCGCCTCCGGGCTCAGCCTGGATGACCGGGCCGTGGTCGGCGAGGACACGTCCGCCTCGGTGGCGGCTGACACCGCCCGGCGGGCCGGGGATGAGTACGTCCTGGTCACCGGCCCGGGGCAGCAGCCGCGCGGCTGGGCCGCGGCTAGCGACCTGGAGACGATGCCCAGCGGGGCACGGACCGGGCAGGCCCGGCTGGAGCCCTACGGCCACACGTTCGATGTGCGCACAGACTCGCTCCGGGCGGCGCTGGACGCGACCGTGCTGTCGCCCACCGGCCGGGCGGTCGGGGTGGACGACGGCGGCCAGGTGGTCGGGGTCACCTCCTACGAGCGGCTGCGGGCCGCGATCCACGCCGCGGAGCAGGCCGTGCCGGTCCCGGGGACCCCGGGAGGGGCCCCGGCCGGGCCGGGGGACGGGCAGGTGCGGGACCCCGCCCCGGAAGCGGCCGCCGAGTCATGATCTGGTCCTGGATACCCCAGAACGCCGCGCAGATCAGGCAGCTCACCCTGGAGAGCGCCTACCTGGGCATCGCGCCGGCGCTGATCGGCCTGCTCATCTCGCTGCCCGTGGGCATCGCCTGCTCCCGGTGGAGATGGCTGTACGCCCCGGTGCTGTCCGCCACGAGCGTGCTGTACGCGGTGCCCTCGCTGGCCCTGTTCATCGTGCTGATCCCGTACACCGGCCTGACCGACACGACGGTCATCATCGCGCTCACCCTGTTCTCGCTCTGCATACTGGTGCCGGGCGTGGTGGATGGCATGCGGTCGGTCCCGGATCCGGTCCGCCAGGCCGCCACGGCCATGGGTTTCGGCACCTTGCGGCGCCTGGTCCAGGTCGAGCTCCCGATCGCCCTGCCCGTCGTGATCGCCGGGCTTCGGGTGGCCATGGTGTCGAGCATCAGCCTGGCCAGTGTCGGCCAGCTGATCGGGGTCAGCAGCCTGGGCTACTTCATCATCGACGGGTACCAGCGCGACTTCCCCACTGAGATCTACGTGGGCGCCGGGCTCATCATCGTGCTCGCGCTGGTCTGCGACCTGCTCCTCGTGGGGCTTCGCAGGCTGCTGACCCCCTGGCGGCCGGGACGCATCAGCGGGGAGTCCAAGACCGTGGCGCCCGTGCCGGTCCCCACCCCCATGGTGGTGGCCCGGTGAGCTTCTTCAGTTACGCGTGGAACTGGCTGAAGCAGCCGCAGCAGTGGCACGGCTCCGAGGGCATCCCGGTCCGGATCCTGGAGCAGCTGGGCTACTCCGCGCTGGCCTTGCTCGTCGCGGCGCTGATCGCCATCCCGCTGGGCATCCTGATCGGGCACACCGGCCGGGGAGCGGTGGCGGTGGTCAACGTGGCCAACGCGTGGCGGGCCATCCCCACGCTTGGCCTGCTCGTCCTGCTCACCCTCTGGCTGGGCTTCTCCGTGCTGGCCTGGCTGGTGCCGCTGGTCGTGCTGGCCATCCCGGCCATCCTGGTCAACGTCTACGAAGGGGTGGCCGGGGTCGATCCGGAACTCAGGGACGCGGCCCGGGGCATGGGCATGACCCCCTGGCAGCAGATACGGAAGGTCGAGGTTCCGGTGGCCATGCCGCTGATCGTGCTCGGCCTGCGCACCGGCGCGATATTCGTGGTGGCCACCGCGACGATCGCCGCCTACATCGGCCTGGGCGGACTGGGCCGTTACATAATCGACGGGCTCGCGGAGAACAATTACGGGGAGGTCGCGGGCGGGGCCCTGTTTGTCGTCTTGCTGGCCCTCGCCGTGCAGGCGCTCTTTGTCGGAGTACGGCGTCTCGCCGTGCCGAAGGGCTTGCGCCTGCAAGGGCGCTCGTCGTGATAGCGTACTAAAACTATCGGAAAAGAAGGGAAACACCATGTTTCCGAGATCGCGGTTTGCGGCAGGTGCGTCGCCGCTCTTCACGAAGCGGTTGGGTGCTGGTGCCATCGGTGGCCTGGCTGTCCTGACCAGCCTGGGGCTGGCTGCCTGTGGCAGCAGTGGCGGCAGCAGCGCCAGTAGTAGTAGTAGTAGCAGTAGTTCTAACCCGCTGTCCTCCGGCGCGGCCAAAGGCACGGTCGTCGTCGGCTCGGCCAACTTCCCCGAGAACGAGCTTCTCGCCGAGATCTACGTCCTCGCTCTGCAGGGCAAAGGCGTCAAGGTCACGCCAAAATTCAACATCGGCGCCCGCGAGGTCTATTACCCGCAGATCGAAAAGGGCACGATCAGTATTATTCCCGAATATAACGGCGCGCTGCTAACCACGTCGGTCGACACGAGCAGCACGGCCGCCACCACCGCCGATGTGGACGCCGCTCTGAAGTCCAAGCTCCCCTCGTCGCTGGAGATCCTCAACCCCTCGTCCGCCCAGGACAAGGACTCGGTCACGGTGACCCAGGCCACCGCTAAGAAGGATCACCTCACATCCATCGCAGACCTCAAGCCGTACGCGAAGGACATGGTGTTCGGCGGCCCGCCCGAGTTCAAGACCCGCTCGGACGGCCTGCCCGGGCTCACGAAGAACTACGGGCTGACGTTCAAGGGGTTTGACCCGCTCGACGAGTCCGGCCCGCTGACCCTGGCCGCCCTGCAGGACGGCAAGGTCCAGGCGGCCGACGTGTTCACCACCACCCCGCAGATCATCACCGATAACCTGGTGGCGCTGGCCGATCCGAAATTCAACTTCGCGGCGCAGAACGTCGTCCCGCTGGTTTACAAGAAGGCGCTCACGCCGACCATCACCAGCACGCTGAATGACGTTTCCGCCAGGCTGACCACTGCCGGCCTGCTGGCCATGGACAAGGCCATCATCCTGGATCATGCCAACTACTCCACGGTCGCGACCGGCTGGCTCAAGGCGGTCGGCATCAAGAGCTGAGCTGGTTCTCCCCGGCCGGGCCCTCCTGCCCGGCCTCTGGTTACCCGGCTCATGGCGCCGGGCGGGACTCGCCCCGGGCGAGCTTCCCGCCCGGCGCTGCGCGTGCGCGGGCCACCAGGGATGATGAATCGTGGCGGCGGCCAGCGCCGCCCGGCCCGTGGCGGTGAGGACGCCGCTGGCCGTCCGGCCCGCCGGGTGGCCGGGTCGCTCCACCCGGGTGGCCGGGCTGAGCTCGCTCCGCGCGGGTGGCCAGGCCGCTCCGCGCGAGAAGAAAGGTAGGGCCAGCGATGACTGACGGCCCGCCGGGCCCGCGCCCGGTCCGCGCCCCACGCGGCACCGCCCTGTCATGCCGGGGCTGGCCGCAAGAGGCGGCCATGCGGATGCTGATGAACAACCTCGATCCTGAGGTGGCCGAGCATCCCGATCAGCTCATCGTGTACGGCGGCTCGGGCCGCGCGGCCCGCAGCTGGCCGGCCTTCGACGCGATCGTGCGCTCCCTGCAGGACCTCCAGGGTGACGAGACCCTGCTGGTCCAGTCGGGCAAGCCGGTCGGGGTGATGCGCACCCACGAATGGGCGCCGCGGGTGCTCATCGCCAACTCCAACCTGGTCCCGCAGTGGGCCACCTGGGCGGAGTTCCGCCGCCTGGAGTCCCTCGGCCTGACCATGTACGGGCAGATGACCGCCGGGTCCTGGATCTACATCGGGACCCAGGGCATCCTGCAGGGCACCTACGAGACGTTCGCGGCCGTGGCGGCGAAACGCTTCGGAGGGTCGCTGGCCGGCACGATCACGCTGACCGCCGGCCTGGGCGGCATGGGCGGCGCGCAGCCCCTCGCGGTCACCATGAACGGCGGGGTGGCCATCGTCATCGACTGTGACCCGTCGCGGATCGCCCGCCGGATCGAGCACGGCTACCTGGACGTGGCCACGGACGACATCGACGACGCGCTGCGCCGGGCGGTCGCGGCCCGGGACGCCGGGCAGCCGCTGTCCATCGGCCTGCTCGGCAACGCCGCCGAAGTGCTTCCCCGCATGCTGGCCATGGGTGCCCCGATCGACGTCGTCACCGACCAGACCTCGGCGCACGACCCGCTGACCTACCTGCCCCGCGGCGTGCCGTTCGAGGACATGGCGGCACTGCGGGCCGAGGACCCCGCCGGCTTCACCGAGCGGGCCCAGCAGTCAATGGCTGAGCATGTCGCGGCCATGGTCGGCTTCATGGATGCGGGCGCGGAGGTGTTCGACTACGGCAACTCGATTCGCGGCGAGGCGCTCGCAGCGGGCTACGAGCGGGCCTTCGACTTCCCTGGCTTCGTGCCCGCCTACATCCGGCCGCTGTTCTGCGAGGGCAAGGGGCCGTTCCGCTGGGCCGCGCTGTCCGGCGATCCGGCTGACATTGCCGCCACTGACGCGGCCATCCTGGACCTCTTCCCGGACAACGAGCCGCTCGCCCGGTGGATCCGGATGGCCCAGGAGAAGGTGCACTTCCAGGGCCTCCCGGCCCGGATCTGCTGGCTCGGCTACGGTGAGCGGCACCTGGCCGGGGTCCGGTTTAATGAGCTGGTCGCCCGCGGTGATGTCCAGGCCCCCATCGTGGTCGGCCGGGATCACCTCGACTGCGGCTCGGTGGCCTCGCCGTACCGGGAGACCGAGGCGATGGCCGACGGCTCGGACGCGATCGCCGACTGGCCGCTGCTGAACGCGCTGGTCAATACGGCCTCCGGGGCGTCCTGGGTGAGTATCCACCACGGCGGCGGGGTGGGCATCGGACGGTCCATCCATGCGGGCCAGGTGTGCGTGGCCGACGGCACCCCGCTGGCCGGGGAGAAGCTGGAGCGCGTGCTGACCAACGACCCGGGGATGGGCGTGATCCGGCACGTGGACGCCGGCTATGAGGAGGCCGCCGAGGTGGCCGCCCAGCGGGGCGTGCGCGTCCCCATGCAGTCGTGATGAGCGCCCCGCCGCCGCCGTCCCCCGGGCCGTCGTCGCCGGGGCCTCCGGGGTTCGCAGCGTTGTGGGAGTCGCTGCTGCCGATCGGCCGGGATCCGGGCACCGGCGGGTACCGCCGGTTCTCCTGGACCCCCGCCGACCTGGACTGCCGGGCCTGGTTCGAGGCGGCGGCCCGGCACCGGCAGCTGCGCACCGAACCGGACCGCAACGGCAACCTCTGGGCCTGGTGGGACGTGCCCGGATCGTCAGCGCCCGCTGTTGCCACAGGGAGCCACCTGGACTCGGTCCCAGCCGGGGGTGCGTACGACGGGCCCCTGGGCGTGGTGTCCGCCTTCGCGGCGATCGACGAGCTCCGGGCCGCGGGCTTCGCCCCGGCCCGGCCGATCGCGGTGGCCGCTTTCACCGAGGAGGAAGGCGGCCGGTTCGGCGTGGCCTGCCTGGGCAGCCGCCTGCTCACCGGAGCCATCGACCCCGAGACCGCGCACGGGCTGCGGGACGGTGACGGGACCACGCTGCCCGACGCGATGCGGGCGGGCGGCCAGGATCCTGGGCTGATCGGCCGCGACGAGGACCTGATCGCGCGGCTTGGCTGCTACGTGGAGCTGCACATCGAGCAGGGCCGGGCCCTCGCGGACCTCGGCGCCGCCCTGGGCATCGCCGAGGGGATCTGGCCGCACGGCCGCTGGCGGATCGACTTCGCCGGGCAGGCTGATCACGCGGGCACGGCCGCGCTGGCTGACCGGCGCGATCCGATGATCCCGTACGCGGCCACCGTGCTGGCCGCCCGCGCGGCCGCGGTCGAGCGCGGAGCGCGGGCCACGATCGGCAAGGTGACCGCCGAGCCTGGCGCGGCCAACGCGGTGTGCTCCGCGGTGCGCGCCTGGCTCGATGTCCGGGCCGCGGACGGCCGGACGCTTGAGGATACGATGGACCAGATCCTGGCCGCGGCCGGGCAGGAGTCCGACGCGAACCGGGTTGTCATGACGTCCCGCCAGGAGTCGTTCAGCCCCGAGGTCGAGTTCGACGCCATGCTGGCGGACCGGCTGGCCGCCGCGCTGGCCGCCTGCGGGATCGACGCGCCCAGCCTGCCCACCGGGGCCGGGCACGACGCCGGGGTGCTGGCCGCCCGGCTGCCCACCGCGATGCTGTTCGTCCGCAACCCCACCGGGATTTCCCACTCTCCGGCGGAGCGCGCCGAGGACGGAGACTGCGCGTCCGGGGTCACCGCGCTCGCGGCCGTGCTGCGCGACCTGGCCGGCTGATGGCCGGCCCCGAGGATGCCGGACCCGTGCCGGCGGGTGCCGGACCCGTGCCGGCGGGTGGCGTGCCCGTGCCGGCGGGTGGCGTGCCCGTGCCGGCGGGTGGCGTGCCCGTGCCGGCGGGCGGCCCCGGAATCCGCCGCTGGTACGCCGAGCTGGCCTGGCTGGGCCGCGGCGAAGTCCGGACCGGAGTGCTGATCGAGGCGAGCGGCAACGCCTTCCGCGCGGTGACCCCGGACGTGCCGCCTGCGGCGGTGCCGGCGGGCACCGAGCGGCGGCCCGGCCTCACCCTGCCCGGGCTGGCCAACGCCCACTCACACGCCTTCCACCGCGCGCTGCGCGGGATCACCGAGGCGGGTCAGGGCACCTTCTGGACCTGGCGGGAGCGGATGTACCAGGTGGCCGGCGCTGTCGCCGGACAGCTACCTGGCCCTCGCCCGGGCCGTCTATGCGGAGATGGCCCTGGCCGGGGTGACCTGCGTGGGAGAGTTCCACTACCTGCACCATGGCCCGGGCGGGTCGCCGTATCCCGACCCCAACGAGATGGGCCGCGCCCTCATCCAGGCGGCCACCGGGGCGGGCCTGCGGATCACCCTGCTGGACACCTGCTACCTGACCGGCGGGCTGGCCCCGGACGGCACGCCCGAGCCGCTCTCGCCGGTGCAGCAGCGATTCAGCGACGGGGACGCGGCGCGCTGGGCGGACCGGCTGGCCGCGCTCGGGCCGGACGAGCACGGGATGCTCGCACCGCACGCCCGGGCCGGGGTGGCCATCCACTCGGTGCGGGCGGTGCCGCCCGCCCAGATGCACCCGGTCATCGGCTGGTCGCACCGCCTCGGGGCGCCGCTGCACGCGCACCTGTCCGAGCAGCCCGCGGAGAATGAGGCCTGCCTCGCGGCCTACGGGGCCACCCCGGCGCGGGTGCTGGACGACGCCGGAGCGCTCGGGCCGCGCAGCACGATGGTGCATGCCACCCACCTCACCCGCCACGACATCGAGTTGCTGGGCGGCAGCCGCACCTGCGTCTGCATTTGCCCGAGCACGGAGGCCTTCCTGGCCGACGGCATCGGCCCGGCCGGGGCACTGGCCGCCGCGGGCAGCCCGCTCACCGTGGGCAGCGACAGCCACGCGGTGATCGACCTGCTGGATGAGGCGCGCCGCGTCGAGCTGGACGAGCGGCTGGCCTCGGGACGCCGCGGCCGCTTCGGCGCGGTCGCGCTGGCCGAGGCGGCCACCGTCGCCGGGCACACCTGCCTGGGGTGGCCGCAGGCGGGGGAGATCGTGCCCGGCGCCCTGGCCGACCTGGTCACCGTCTGCCTGGACAGCCCCCGGCTGGCCGGCGCGGCCGCCGCCACCGTCCTGGAGTCGGTGATCTTCGCGGGCAGCGCGGCCGACGTCACCGACGTGGTGATCGGTGGCCGAGACGTGGTTCGGGACGGCCGGCACCTGCTGGTGCCTGACGTCCCCGCTGCCCTCACAAGCGCCCTCCGCCCCCTCCTCGCCTAACCGCCGTCCGAGCCGGGCCGCCCCGCCCGAGCCGGGCCGCCCGCCCGAGCCGGGCCGCCCGCCGCCCCGAGCCGGGCCGCCCGCCGCCCCGAGCCGCGCCGCCCTCCGCCCCGAGCCGGGCCGCCCGCCGAGTCGCACTGTTACCCCACAAACCTCACCAGTCCCCCCAGTCACAGCGCCCATTCGTGATCAAACGATTGGTGTCGTCAGAGCAACACTGATCGGTTGATCACGAATCGCGGGCTTAGGGGGCTGTGGCTGAGGTGGTGCATGGGGTGTATGGGGCTTGCGGGGCCAGGCGCCGGCTGGGCTGAGGTGCGGCGGGCGCGGGCGCCAAGGGTTTGGGGGCCGGAAATCAGTCGGGGGGGCGGAGGCGGGCGCGGGCGGCGATGAGACCCTCGGCCAGGGCCTCGCGCTGCGCCGGGGTGAGAGCGTCGATCAGGTTCTCGCGCACGACCCGCAGGTGCCCGGGCGCCGCCCGGTCGAGGGCGTCCCGGCCCGCGCTGGTCAGGATGGCCAGGATGCCCCGCTCGTCCGACGGGCACTTCTCCCTGCGGACCAGGCCGGCCTTCTCAAGCTGGGTGATCTGGTAGGTCAGCCCGCTGCGGGACACCACGATGACGTCCGCGAGCTCGTTCATCCGCAGCCGCCCGCCGTCCGCCGCCTCCAGCCGGGACAGGATCTCGTACTGCGCGTGCGACAGCCCGGCGTCCTGCCGGAGCTGCTGCTCGATGGCGCGCTCCAGGAGGTGGCTGACCTCCAGGAAGGCCAGCCACGCCGTCATCTCTGCCGGATCGAGCCACCGCTCGGCGGTCGGCGGCGTGCGGTCGGCGCGGTCTGTCACCCGGTCAGCCTACCCAGTATGGTTTGAATTCGAACGACCAGGCGGCCCGGTGCGGGAATATAGTTCAAATTTGAACTGTTCTCCGCCGCGATGACACGAACACCCGGGAGGAAGCGATGACCGCCAGCGACACGGCGCCCGAGGGCACGGCGCCCGCGGGCACGGCGCCCGGGGGCACGGCGCCCGCGGACACGGGGCCCGCGGGGACACGGGGCTCGGGCGGCGCATGCCCGCGATCTACCTCAGCCACGGCGCGCCCCCGCTGGCCGACGACGCCCTGTGGACCCGCCAGCTCGCGGATTGGTCCCGCGACCTTCCCAAGCCCAAGTCTGTGCTCATGGTCTCCGCGCACTGGGAAGCGGCGCCGCTCGCGCTCGGCGCGACCACCACGGTGCCGCTCACGTACGACTTCTGGGGTTTCGAGGATCGGTACTACCAGGTCCGCTACCCGGCCCCGGGCGCCCCGGAGCTGGCCCGCGACGTCCGCAATCTTCTCCGCGCGGCCGGCACCCCGGTCGAGGACATCCCGGACCGGGGGCTGGACCACGGCGCCTACGTGCCGTTGGTCGAGATGTACCCGAACGCGGACGTGCCGGTGCTCCAGGTGTCCATGCCCACGCTGGACCCGGAGGGCCTGTACGAGATCGGCCGCAAGCTCGCGCCCCTGCGCGACGAGGGTGTCCTGATCGTGGGCAGCGGCTTCTTCACCCACAACCTGCGGGCGCTGAGCCCCGACGGACGGGTGCAGCCGGTCATGGCCGAGTTCGATCACTGGGGCCAGGAGACACTGGCCCGCGGTGACCTGGACGCGCTCCTTGACTTCCAGCACAAAGCGCCCGCCGCCCGCCAGGCCCACCCTCGCACGGAGCACTTCGCCCCGCTGTTCGTCACGCTCGGCGCGTCCGGCGGCGACCTGGCCAGTGCCCGCACCGTGATCGACGGGTTCTGGCTCGGCCTGGCCAAGCGCTCCATCCAGGTCAACTGACCCAAAATCTAAGATCGCCGCAACGAAAACCGTCACCCCGGCCCGGGGCTCCCCGGCCTGGCGGTCCGGGGGAGAAAGCCCGCCGCCGGCGGGGTGGTGGGCCGGCGGCCGGCGTGTTCCGCGGGCGGCGCGGGCAGAGCGAGCGCCGGATTGGCCGCCCGGCCCCCGGGGGAACGTATGCCCTTGGACCCGGCCCGGTAGCGTGAGCTCGCGTGAGCACGCTGATCACCAACATCGGCGAACTGGTCACCAACGCCGCCCTGGACGATGACCCGGGCCGCGGCCCGGGACCGTTCGCGGCGCTGGCCGACGCGGCCCTGGTCTTCGAGGATGGCCAGGTCGCGTGGACCGGTCCTGCCGGGCAGGCGCCGGCCGCGGACGAGGCCGTGGACTGCGGCGGCCGGGCGGTCCTGCCCGGTTTCGTCGACTCGCACGCGCACCTCGTCTTCGCCGGCGAGCGCAGCGCGGAGTTCGCCGCGCGGATGGCCGGGACGCCGTACCAGGCCGGCGGGATCCGCACCACGCTCGCGGCCACCCGGGGCGCCCCGGACGAGGCGCTGCGCGCCAACCTGGTCTGGCTCGCCCGGGAGATGCTGGCCCAGGGCACCACCACGCTCGAGTGCAAGTCCGGCTACGGGCTTACCGTCCCCGACGAGGCGCGCTCGGTCGCGCTGGCCGCGGAGGTCACCCCGGAGGTCACGTTCCTGGGGGCGCACGTCGTGCCGCCCGAGTACGAGGGCGACCGGGCGGGATACCTGGACCTGGTCTGCGGGCCCATGCTGAAGGCGTGCGCGCCGCACGCCCGCTGGGTGGACGTCTTCTGCGAGCGGGGAGCGTTCGACGCGGATGAGGCCGCCGCGGTGCTGGCCGCCGGCCGCGCCGCCGGGCTCCTGCCCCGGGTGCACGCCAACCAGCTCGGGCCCGGTCCCGGCGTCCAGGTCGCGGTGGCGGCGGGGGCGGCCTCGGCGGACCACTGCACCTACCTGAGCGACGCGGACGTGGACGCCCTCGCGGCCTCCGGCGCCGGGTCCGGCACTTCCGGGTCTGGCACTTCCGGGTCTGGCGGCCCCGGGTCTTGCGGCCCCTGGTCTGGGACTGTCGCCACGCTCCTGCCCGGGGTGGAGTTCTCGACCCGGCAGCCCTACCCCGACGCGCGGCGGCTGCTGGCGGCCGGGGTGACGGTCGCGCTGGCCACGGACTGCAACCCGGGGTCCTGCTTCACCTCCAGCATGCCGCTGTGCGTGGCCCTGGCCGTCCGGGAGATGCGGATGACCACGCAGGAGGCCGTGTGGGCGTCGACCGCAGGCGGGGCCCGCGCGCTGCGCCGCACCGACGTCGGCCATCTGGCGGTGGGCGCCCGGGCGGACCTGATGCTGCTGGACGCCCCGTCACACACCTACCTCGCCTACCGGCCGGGCGTCCCGCTCGTCCGGGCCGTCTGGCGGGCCGGCCAGCGCGAGTTCTAGGGCCGGGCGGAGCCGGCCGCGCGAGGGCCGGGCGCGGCCAGGTGCTGCCCGTCCATCAGCGCCCCGGCCTGCTTGACCCGGCTCAGCACCGGGGAGATTTCCAGCTGCCGCACCCCGGCCACGGCGCTGATCTGGGTGGTCACGTACTCATACAGCGCTTCGGAGTCCCGGCATACGACGCTGGTGATCAGGTTGGCCGAGCCGGTTATGGCCGCCGCGAACGGCACCTCGGCATGCCGGGAGATCTGCTCCCCGGCCCCGGCCAGCCGGGCCGGTTCCACGATCAGCCACAGGTAGGCGGTAGCGCCGAAGCCGAGCAGGCCGATGGCCAGGTCCACGTCGAAGTACAGGATCCCGGCCTCGCGCAGGGCCTCCACCCGGCGGATCACGCGGCGTTCGTCCCAGCCTGCCTGCTGGGCCAGCGCGGCGAAGCTCATCCGCCCGTCCAGGGCCAGCGCGGCGAGCAGCGGCCCGTCCGAGGGCTGGAGCAGCTCAGGTTCGGCCGGCCGGGACGGCCCCGCTGGTTGGGCCCGCGCATCCGCCACTGGCCCGGCCAGCTGGCTGGCCTGCGCCGCGGTCAGCTGGTCGCCGTACCCGGACCAGTCGGAGTCGCGGCCCGCGAAGCGGTGCAGCACCGCGTGCGTGGCCAGGCTCAGCACCTGGCTGGTCGCGGGCAGCCGCTGCAGCAGCAGCTCGTCACTCTGCTCCTGGCTGAGCGAGCGGACCAGGCAGACGATCTCGGATCCGCCGGAACTGAGCGTCACCCAGGACACGTCGTCCCGCCGGGCCAGCGCGTCCGCGAGCCGCCGGGCCCCGCCGGGGCGGCAGCCGATCCGCACCAGCCACTCGGTCGTGCCGAGCGCCCGGGGGCTGACCAGCCCGAGCACGCGCAGGTAACCGTCGGCGCGCAGCCGCCGGTAGCGGCGGGCCACGGTCTGCTCGGACACCCCCAGCACGTCGGCGATGCGGCTGAACGGGGCCCGTGGATTCAGCTGGAGGGCGCGGATGAGCTGGCGGTCAATCTGGTCCAGCACGGCGGATTTCCCCATCAGGACAGGTACCCATGGAGGAAAGCTACATCATCGGCGCCTCTGGGTCGTCAGGCCCGGCAGGAGCCGGTCATCGTGGGGCCGTGACCCGGGGCCGTGAGGGCGCCGGGCGGGATCTGGCCCCGGGCTGGAAAGACGCGGAGCCGGAAGGAGCCTGCGATGCGCAAATGGGCGCCCCTGGCGGCCGTCTGCCTCGGCACGTTCATGCTGCTGGTTGATGTGACCATCGTGAACGTCGCGCTGCCCGGCATGGCGGTGGACCTGCATACCTCGTTCTCATCCCTGCAATGGGTGATCGACAGCTACGCGGTGGCCCTGGCGGCCCTGCTGATGGGGCTGGGCTCAGTCGCCGACCTGAGCGGCCGCCGCCGGGTCTACCTGGCCGGCCTGGCCGTGTTCGCCGCCGCGTCGCTGGCCAGCGGCCTGGCCACGAGCCCCGGCCTGCTGATCGCGGCCCGCGCGGTGCAGGGGGTCGGCGGGGCCGCCATGTTCGCCACCACCATCGCCCTGCTCAACGCCTCCTACCAGGGCCGGGACCGGGGCACCGCGTTCGGTGCCTGGGGCGCGGTGGCCGGCGGCTCGGCCGCGGTCGGGCCGATCCTGGGCGGGCTGATCACCGAGGAACTGTCCTGGCGGTGGATCTTCTTCGTCAACCTGCCGGTCACCGTGGCGGCCATCGCCCTCACCCTGGCCGCGTTCGGGGCGGATCGCGGGCAGGCCACGGCCCGGTTCGACGTGGCGGGCGTGCTGGCCTTCACGGCCGGTGCCGCGGCGACGACGGTCGGCCTGGTCCGTGCCTCCAGCGTGGGCTGGACGGCAGGCCAGACTATGGGCCTGATCGCGGCCGGCCTGGCTGCCTTCGTGGCCTTCGTCCTGATCGAGCGCCGGGCCCGCCAGCCGCTGCTGCAGATCGCCCTGCTGCGCCGGGCCTTCGCGGCCGTCATGATCGCCGCGCTGCTGCTCAACGCCGCGGCGTTCGCCTACCTGGCCTACAGCTCACTGTGGCTGCAGACCGTGCTCGGGCTGAGCCCGGTCGAGGCGGGACTGGCCGGTGCGGCGCCCATGTCCCTGTCCGCCTTCGCGGTCAGCGCGGCCCTCGGCCGCTTCCTGCATGCCCGGAACCCGCGGTGGATCATCGGCGGCGGGATGGCGCTAGTCGGGGCGGGCGCCCTGCTCCAGGCCGGCCTGGGGACGCGGTCGGGCTGGACGCACCTGGTACCGGGCCTGATCGTGGCCGGGGTCGGGGTGGGCCTGGCCACGCCGACGCTGGTGTCCAGCGCCATGTCGGCCGTGCCGGTGCGCAGCGGTGGCATGGCAGCCGGCGCGGTCAACACGATGCGCCAGCTCGGCTACGCGTTCGGGATCGCGCTGCTCGGCAGCGTGTTCTCTGCCCGGGTGGCCCATGTGGTAGCGCACCGGGGCGGCCACCCGGGCGTGGCCCAGGCCATCACCGGGGGCCAGGCCCGGGGGCTGCTGGCCAGCGTGCCCGCTGGGCAGCGGGCCGTAGCGGACCAGGTCGCGCACGCGGCCTCGGCCGCCGGGCTCAACGCGGCGTTCCTGCTCGCAGGGGCGCTCGGCCTGACGGGGGCCGTGATCGTGCTGGCCGCCATGCGCCGGCAGCCCGCCCCGCCGCCAGCGGCCCAGGCCGCACCCGCTCAGCCCGAGGGTGCCCCCGCCGAGGGTGCCCCGGCTGAGGGTGCCCCCGCCGAGGGTGCCCCGGTCTAACGCGCCCCGGATGACAGGGCCGGGCTGGTTGCGGTGTGTCGGTGCCGGGGAACACTGTCAATGTCGGGCACAATACGACGAGGCCCCTCCATGTATGAGATGGAGGGGCCTCGCGTTACCCGGCTGTACCGGCCAGCCTGCGGGGCTGGCAGCCCAACCCCCGGCTTCCTTGTGCGGCCCGGCCCACCACCGATCACTGGTACCCGCCGCAGGCGCCGGCTTCCGGCTCCTGCCGCACCCGGGGTCTCCCCCGGCTGGCCCCGTCTTCAGTGGTGAGTGCAGTTTTACTGGCCTCTGACCAGGTGCACAAGGGCTGACTGACAGCTATTTGAGGATTATTTCGCCGTCCACAAGCAATCCACCGTGCCCCTGTTGTTTTCCCCCGCGCTACCGGGTCTGTCCACCACCCGTCCACAGCCCCTGTGCACAGACCGGGGGTTTCACTTGTGGTGACGCCGCAGTATCACTTCTGGCCGACACCGCCCCACATGGTGCTCACCCAGCCCGCTGCCTCGGCCGAGTCGGGCCGCCACTCGGGCAGCCGGACGATCCCGGGCGGCACCAGCCGCAGCCCCATGAAGAAGCGTTCCACGTCCGCCTGGCTGCGCAGCGTGACCTGCTCCGCCATCAGCTGGGTGAGCCGGGCCGCCATGATGGCCATGACCGGGGCCTCGATGTCGTTGGCGGGGTGGGAGACGACCAGGAAGCTGCCCGGCGCCACGGCGTCGAGCAGCGTGGCGACGATCTTCCACGGGTCCTCGGCGTCCCGGATGAACTGCAGAACCGACATGAGCACCAGCGCGACCGGCTGGGTGAGGTCCAGCATCCGGGCCGCCTCGGCCAGCACCTTCCCGGTGTCGCGCAGGTCGGTGCTGAGGTACGCGGTGCTGCCGTGCGGGCCGCTGGACAGCAGGCCCCGGGAGTGGGCGAACACGACCGGGTCGTTGTCCATGTAGACCACGAGCGCATCGGGGGCGATCGCCTGGGCCACCTCGTGGGTGTTGCCGGCGGTGGGGATGCCGGTGCCGATGTCCAGGAACTGCCTGATTCCCTCCTCGGCGGTCAGGAAACGCACCGTCCGGGCCAGGAAGGCCCTGGTCGAGCGGACCGACGCGACCAGGCCCGGGGAGGTGGCGACGGCCTCGTCACCCGCGTCGCGATCGGCGGCGAAGTTGTCGCGGCCGCCCAGCCAGTAGTCCTGCACGCGGGCGATGTGCGCCACGCTGGTGTCGATCCGGGCCAGTGGTGTGCCCGGGCCGGGAGCGGCGTCCTGCCACTCGTTGCCTGCCATGGTTGTGCCTCTCAACGCTGAACCGGGCTCAGCATAGGGCGCGCGGCACACCGCCCCGGAAGCGGCTGGGCCTCCTGCACCCGGCCAGCCACGGCTAACCGCCCGCGGATCCGGCGCTCAGCCGTGGCCCGGCGCCAGGTAGCGGCCCGCGAACCGGATCAGCGGCTCGCCCGATTCGGCCAGGTAGGGGACCTGCGGTACGGATGCGGTGACCAGAAGGTGGTCGCCGGCGGGGTGGCGCCGGGTGACCTGGCACTCCAGTGCGGCCAGCCCCCCGTCCGGGATCAGCGCGCCGGAGAGCGGGCCACGCCGGTGCGGCACGCCGTCCAGCATCAGCCGCGCCCCGGGCCGTCCCGCGGCGGCGAACCGGCCAGCCAGCGCCCGTTGCCCCGCCGCCAGTATCGTCACCGCGAACAGGTCCACCCGCCCGAGCAGTTCGGCGGGGTAGGAGCCGGCGATCAGCGAGACCAGCACGAGTGGCGGGTCCAGGGACACCGGGCAGAACGCGCTGACCGTAGTGCCCACGTCGTCGCGGCCGTCGGCCACGGTGACGAGCGTGACTCCGCTGGCGAAGACGGATAGGGCCGAGGCCAGCCCGGACCCGGAGTCAGTAGCCGTCACCGCGGGCCCGTGTGACTGGACTCCCGGGTGTTTCCGGCCCGCGCGTCACTGGATCACCCAGCGGCCGGGCAGCATCAGCGGCCCCTGCGGGGACAGGCCCACGGCGGCGGCCAGCCCCGACACAGGGCCCCAGTTCTCCGCGAACAAGCCCCGGATCCCGGTGGCGGCGGCCGGGCGCGCCTCACTGGAATCCGGTGGCCGCAACCGCTCCAGCGGATGGGTCCGCGGGTACACACGCACCGCGGCGGCTTCCGGGAGCGAGGCCTTCTGCCGGGCCACGGCCATCGCGGTGCCCAGGCCGCCGAGCTGGTCCACCAGGCCGATCCCGGCGGCGTCCGCGCCGGTCCACACCCGGCCCCGGGCGATCTCGTGCACCTGGTCCTGGGTCATCCCGCGCCCCTCGGCCACCTTGCCGGTGAAGTCGGCGTAGATCCGGTCCAGCCAGCTGTTGATCTTTTCCCATTCCTCGTCGCTGTAGGGCCGCGTCGTGGTGAACATGTCCGCGTGGGCGCCCTCGGTCACCGAGTCGGTGCTCACCCCGGCCCGGTCCAGCGCCTGCCCCAGCACGGGCTTGGCGCTGATCACCCCGATAGAGCCGGTGATCGTGCCGGGCTGGGCGACGATGGTGTCGGCGGCCATGGCGATGAAGTACCCGCCGGACGCGGCAACCTCGCTCATCGACACCACCACCGGCTTGCCCGACTGCCGGGCCCGGACCACCTCCCGCCAGATGGTGTCGGACGCCACGTACGAGCCGCCCGGGCTGTTCACCCGCAGCACGATCGCCCTGACCCGGTGGTCGGCCACCGCGCCGCGCAGCGCGCCGCTCATCGTGTCCGAGCCCATCGAGGTGCCGCCCAGCGGGCTGTGGGCGGTGCGACCGCGCCGGATCGGCCCGGTCGCGTAGATCAGCGCGACGGCGTCCTCGGCCGTACCGGGCAGCTTCCTGGCCCGCTCGGCCAGCGTCCGGGCCCGCTGGTAGCGCCCCAGGTACAGCAGGTACGCGTCCGGGCCGGCCTCCTGGCGGGCCGCCGCGTAGACCTCGTCGCGGTAGCCGAGCGCATCCACCAGGCGGGTGTCCAGCGCCTCGCCCGCTATGAACGGGCCACGGTCGATCAGCGCCCGGGCGTCACCCGGCGAGATCTCCAGGCGCTGCGCGATCGCCTCGGTCAGCTGCTCCACGATCGAGGCGGCTACCCGGTGCAGCGCTTCCCGGGCCGGCGGGGAGAACCCGCGCTCGGTCAGCCGCTCCGCCGCGCTCTTGTACTCGCCCCGGGCACCGACCTCAACCTCCACGCCCAGCTTGTCGAGCGCGCCGCGGTAGAACCAGTTCTGCACGCTGATCCCGGTCAGCCCGAGATCGCCGGACGGCTGCAGGTAGATCCGGTCGAAGGCGGTGGCCAGGTAGTAGGGCACGTTGCCGGGGCTGAAGTCACCGAACGTCTCCGCCCAGGCCACGGTGAGCTTGCCGGAGCCGCCGAAGTCGCGGATCGCGGCGTGCAGCTCCTGCACCTGGGCCAGCCCGATCGGCCGGCCGCCGACCTTGACCACCAGCGCCCTGACCCGGTCGTCGGACCGGGCCCGGCGCAGCCCGTCCAGGACGTCGGCCAGCCGGGGCCGGCGCATCGTGGTGAGCGCCGAGATCGGGTCCGACGGGGGTTCCTCGGTGATCCCCCCGGTCAGGTCCAGCTCGAGGATCAGCGGCGCCGTCCGGCGCTGGCGGAACCTGGTGATCCGGTCGGTAAGCATCGAAGTCACCATGCCAGCAGCTTACGGGGCGGCTGCGCCCCCGCCGTCCCGGCCCTGTTATCCAGGGGGTGGTCCCACCCGCTCCCGGGCTGAGAGGAGGCGTGCCGTAGGCGTGTCTTCGCCGAGCCGGCTGGCTCGGCGGGTCCGGGGGGTCGTTCCCCCCGGTCGCCGGGGAGGGGAGGCGCGCCGTCGGCGTGTCCTGGCCGAGCCGGTTGGCCCGGGAGGCGGCCCCCTGCCAACACAGCCTGGCCCGACCAGGCTGGATGGCCTGCGCTATCGTCGGTCGGGATGGCCGGAAGGGACGTCAATGGCCGATGGCGACGGTAATGGCTGGGTGGTGTGCGCCCAGGGCCACCGCCACTGGGGGAAGTACGGCGCGGCCGGTCTGCTGGCTAGCGCTGCGGGCCCGGACGGCCAGGCCAGCGTGCTGCTCATCCACCGGGCCAGCTGGACCCAGCACCCGGGCACCTGGGGGCCGCCCGGCGGCGCCCGGGACAGCCACGAGAGCGCGGCCGGGGCCGCCCTGCGCGAGGCGGCCGAGGAATGCGCGGTCCCGCCGGAGGCGGTCCGGATCCGCGGCCTGCTCGATGACGACCATGGGGGCTGGTCCTACCAGACGCTGATCGCGGACACCGGTGGCGAGTTCGCCGCCTACCCGGCCAGCCCGGAGGCGCCCGAGGTGGCCTGGGTGCCCGAGGACCGGGTCGAGTCGCTGCCGCTGCATCCCGGGTTCGCCGAGACCTGGCCGGTCATCCGCGAGGCCATGGAGCCGGTGACCGTGATCGTGGACGGCGCCAACGTGATGGGCTCCCGGGCCGACGGCTGGTGGCGGGACCGCGCGGGGGCGGCGGCCCGGCTGTACGGGGAGCTCGCCGCGCTGTCCGCGCGGGGCGTCGCGGCGCTGCCCGCGCAACTGTCCGCCGGTGGCCTGGACCGCTGGTTCCCCGAGTACATCCTGGTGGTCGAGGGGCAGGCCCGGGCGGCGGTGCCCGCGCTGCGTGAGGCCGAAGGGGTCCGCGCGACCGCCGCGCCCGGATCCGGCGACGACACCATCGCCGAGCTGGCCGCCAAGACTCCCGGGCGGCGGCTGGTGGTTACCGCCGACCGGGAGCTGCGCCGCCGGGCTGAGGCCGCCGGTGCGGCCGTGACCGGCCCCCGGTGGCTTATGGGACAGCTGTAGTCTCTCGGGGCTGGTGGGGCTGGTGGGGCTGGTGGGGCTGGTGGGGCTGGTGAGGGCCAGGGGCTGGGGGCTGGTGGGGGATGGGCCAGGGCTGGGGGCTGATGGGGGATGGGCTGGCTGGTGGGGCTGGTAGGGGATGGGCTGGGAGGGTGGTCCCCAGCGCCGCTAGGCCGGCTGGGCGGTCGTGTGGCCGGGGTCCCCGGCCACGTCAGAAGCCTGGCCATCGGCGCGGTCCCCGGCCCGTTCTCCGGCCCGGTCGCGGGCCAGCCGTCGCAGCACCGGCCGGGCCGCGAAGTAGGACCCGGCCAGCGCCGAGCCGCCCACCCCCAGGTCCACCGAGATCCGTCCCTGCCGGGCCCAGTACACGTCCTTCAGGTCCAGCAGCAGCGCGAACTCGTCCACGATCAGGGCCAGGGCCACGCCGTAGCTGACCGCCACGGCCGGATGCCGCCGGTGCCGGTCCTCACCGCGCACGGCGATCGCCCCGACCCCGGCCAGCATGCCGATGCCCCACAGGTAGTGGTGCAGGTGCTCGCCGCCCGCGCTGAGGTTGCGGAACGGCCCCCGGCCCGCCCGGATGCTGTAGGTGATCCCACGCACGACCGCGAACGTGCCGGTGAACGACAGCCAGCTGAGCAGGGCGCTGCGCTGGCCCTCGTTCAGTTCCTCGTGGTACGCGGTGCGTACCGCGGAGGGCGGTACCGGAAGGGCGTTGCTCATAGGTCATCACTAGCCTCTGTCGTGGTCCTCCGACCGTACCGGGACACCCTATTGTGGGCGACGTCACGGCCCGGGTCCGGGGCGGGATGTGCTTTGGTCGAGGGGTGAGCGTCGCCGACCTGCTCCTGCTGCTGGTCACGGGGATAGCGGCGGGCATCGTCAGCACCGTCGCGAGCCTGGCGTCCGTGGTGTCCTACCCGGTGCTGCTCGCGCTCGGCCTGCCGCCGCTGTCGGCGAACGTGACCAACACGGTGTCGCTGCTGTTCACCGGGGTGGGTGCGGCCGCGGGCTCACGACCGGAACTGGCCGGCCAGGGCGGCCGGATCCGTCGGCTGGGGCTGGTCACGGCGCTCGGCGGCGCAGCCGGCGCCGCGCTGCTGCTGCTCACCCCGGCCCGGACGTTCGAGGCCGCGGCGCCGGTCCTGATCGGGGCGGCCTCGCTGCTGCTCCTGCTGCAGGCGGCACGCCCGGACACCGAAACCGGGCACGCCGACCGGGAACGCAACCCGTTGCTGATCGCCGCGCTGTTCTGCGTGGCGATCTACGTCGGCTACTTCGGCGCGGCCGGCGGCATCCTGCTGCTCGTGGTGCTGACCACGATGCTCACCGAGCCGCTGGCCCGGACGAACGCGCTGAAGAACGTGGTGTCGGGGCTGGCCAACGCGGTCGCGGCGGTCGCGTTCGCGCTGTTCGGCCCGGTGCGCTGGGCCGCGGTGCTGCCGCTGGCGGCGGGCTTTCTCATCGGCGGCCGGATCGGGCCCGTCCTGGTCCGCCACCTGCCGGCCCGGGTGCTCCGCGTGGTGATCGGCCTGGGCGGGATCGCGCTGGCCGTCAAACTCGGCCTCACCGCGTATGACTAAATTCTCCGCAACGAGAACCGTTGCCCCCTGATCACGCCGCGCCCGGGCCAGCGTCCACGTTTCACGCGAACGGTGCGCTTTTCCGGGGTGTTTTGTCCGGTTCGGCGCACGGTCCGCGTGAAACGTGGACGGGAGGGGCCAGCGTGACTCGTGGGACCAGGGGCAAGGTGGCAACCGACCGGGGCGTGGACCCACGGGGGGTGGGTGAGTGCAGGCGGGGTGGTCCGGCCGGGCGGGAAGCCATCACGGGGGGTGGGTGAGTGCAGGCGGGGGTGGTCCGGCCGCGGGGGAAGCCGTCCCGGGGCGGGTGGGTGAGTGAGTGCAGGCGGGGGTGGTCCGGCCGCGCGGAAAGCTGTCCCGGGGCGGGTGGGTGCCGGGGCGGGGGTGGTCCGGCCGGGCCGGAAGCCATCACGCGGGGCGGGATGACCGGCCCGGGACGGTTTTCGTTGCGGAGAATTTTGCCCTTTAGTCCGGGACCAGCCAGAGGACGCCGAGCGGGGGCAGGGTGAGCACGGCGGACGCGGGCTGCCCGTGCCACGGCACCTTGGTGGCCTCGATCACGCCCAGGTTGCCCACCCCGCTGCCGCCGTAGTCCGCGGCGTCGGTGTTGACCAGTTCCCGCCAGCGTCCTGCCTGCGGCAGCCCGAGCCGGTACGCCAAGTGCGGGCCGCCGGAGAAGTTCGCCACGCAGGCGAGCACACGAGGGCCGCCCGGGCCGTCCGGGTCGTCCTGGGGGCGAGGCCCGGCCAGCCGCAGGAACGACAGCACATTCCCCGCCGCGTCGTTCGCGTCGATCCAGCTGAACCCGGCCGGCGTGCTGTCCCGCGCCCACATGGCCGGGGACCCGCGGTAGGCCCGGTTCATGTCGCCGGTCAGCTTGCGGACGCCGGCGTGGCCCGGGTAGTTGAGCATCCACCAGTCCAGGCCGCGCTCGGCCGACCACTCGGTGCCCTGGCCGAACTCCGACCCCATGAACAGCAGCTGCTTGCCCGGGTGCGCCCACATGTAGGCCAGCATGGCCCGCAGCCCCGCGAAGCGGTTCCACTCGTCGCCGGGCATCTTGGCGAGCAGCGAACCCTTGCCGTGCACCACCTCGTCATGCGACAGGGGCAGCACGAAGTTCTCGCTGAACGCGTACATCAGCGAGAACGTGATCTCGTTGTGGTGGTACTGCCGGTAGACCGGGTCCAGCGACATGTAGCTGAGCGTGTCGTGCATCCAGCCCAGGTTCCACTTGAAGCCGAAGCCCAGCCCGCCCAGATGCACCGGCCTGGTCACGCCCGGCCAGGCGGTGGACTCCTCGGCGATCATCATGACCCCGGGAACCCGGCGGTAGGAGGTCGAGTTGACCTCCTGGATCAAGGCCACCGCGTCGGTGTTCTCCCGGCCGCCCTGGGCGTTCGGGACCCACTCGCCGGCCTTCCGCGAGTAGTCCAGGTAGAGCATGGACGCCACCGCATCCACCCGCAGCCCGTCGGCGTGGAACTCCTCCAGCCAGTACAGGGCGTTGGCCACGAGGAAGTTGCGGACCTCGTTCCGGCCGTAGTTGAAGATGAGCGTGCCCCAGTCCGGGTGCTCACCGCGGCGCGGGTCCGGGTGCTCATACAGCGGGGTGCCGTCGAACCGGGCCAGCGCCCACTCGTCGCGCGGGAAGTGCGCGGGCACCCAGTCGAGGATCACGCCGATCCCGGCCTGGTGCAGCCGGTCCACCAGGTAACGGAACTCGTCCGGGGTGCCGAAGCGGGCCGTCGGCGCGAAGTAGGAGGTGACCTGGTAACCCCAGGACCCGCCGAACGGGTGCTCGGCCACCGGCAGGAACTCCACGTGGGTGAAGCCCATGCCGGACACGTAGTCGGTCAGCTGGTCGGCGAGCTGGACGTAGGTCAGGCCGGGCCGCCACGACCCCAGGTGCACCTCGTAGACGCTGACCGGCTCGCGGACCTGCTGGCTGCGGCCCCGGACCGCCAGCCACTCGGCGTCGTTCCACTCGTACCGCGAGGTGTAGATGACCGACGCGGTCGCGGGCGGCCGCTCGGCCAGGTTGGCCATCGGGTCGGCCTTGCGCCGCCACTGGCCGTCCGGCCCGCACACGTCGAACTTGTAGTGGGTCCCGTCGCCCACGTCGGGCATGAACAGCTCCCAGACCCCCGTGCCGCCCAGGGACCGCATCGGGTGCCCGCGGCCGTCCCAGTGGTTGAAGTCACCGATGACCCGCACGCCGCGGGCGTTGGGCGCCCAGACCGCGAACGCCGCCCCGGTCACCGGGCCGTAGTGCCTGACGTGCGCGCCGAGCACCTGCCACAGGTTCTCGTGCCGGCCCTCGCCGATCAGGTGCAGGTCCACCTCGCCCAGGGTGGGCAGGAAGCGGTACGGGTCGTCGGCGATGGTCTCGGGCAGGCTGCCGCCGCGGCCGTCGGCGTAGGTGATCGCGACCCGGTAGTCGGGCGTCTGGCCTGCCGGGAGCGTGGCCACGAACACGCCCTCGTGCACGTGCTCGGCCGGGAACCGCTGCCCGTCGGGCAGCACGACCGTCACCGACTTGGCCAGCGGCCGCAGCACCCGCACGACGATCCCGTCGGGCCCGGGGTGGGCGCCGAGGATCGAGTGCGGGTCGTGGTGGGTCCCCGCGATCACGCGGTCGATTTCGCCCAGGCTGATCCCGGCCTGGTTCTCCTGGCTCACCGTGCTCATGCGTCAGCGATGGAACCGAGCGGGATAGACAGCCAGCCGGGCCGGTTCCTGGCCTCGTACATCACCTCGTAGACCGCCTTATCCAGGACGAGGGCGCGCAGCAGGATGGCGTGCGTGCCCGGATCGATTCCCCCGGCGGCAGCGTACCCGGTGCAGAACGCGTCGGAGTTGCGGCGGACCCACTCGAGAGCCGAATCGTGCAGCCGGTCCCCGTCGGGACGGGCCAGCAGCTGGTGGCGCGCCGCGTAGTCGAACGAGCGCATCATGCCGGCCACGTCGCGCAGCGCGGTGGCCAGCGCCCGGCGCTGGGCCAGCGGGGTAGCGGGCTCGCCCTCGAAGTCGAGCAGCACCCAGCCCGTCTGGGTCCGCATCACCTGGCCCAGGTGGTAGTCGCCGTGCACCCGCTGGACGCTCAGCGAGGTGTCCAGCTTGGCCAGGTCGGCGAACGCGGCCCCGAGCACGTCGGCGTGGCGGCCCAGCTCCGGCACGGTGGCCAGGGCCATGTCGAGCCGGGTGAACATCTCGTCGGCCAGCGCGCTGATGGCCTCGGGCGGCAGCTCGTCGGTGCCGAAGCCCCGGGCCAGGTCCCGGTGCACCTCGGCGGTGGCCTCGCCGAGCCGGTACGCCTCGCCCGCGAAGTCACCGCCCGCGTCGGCCGCGCTGATCCGGCCCTCGGCCGCGTAGAGATCCCGCACGCTGGTCGCGGCCAGTGACCAGCCGTCCGACGCGGCGCGCAGGTAGCGGGACAGGATGCCGAGGATGACCGAGGCCCCGTCCAGCCGGGTCTCGATCCAGCCCAGCGGCTCCGCGACGTGCGTGGAACCCCGCATGGCCAGCGCCCGGGGCACCTCCAGGTCCGGGTTGGGGCCAGGGGAGGGCCGGCGGAATACCTTGAGGATGGTCGCCTCGCCGAACATCATGCTCGTGTTGCTCTGCTCGCCGGTCAGCACCAGGCTCTCCAGGCTGGTGTCGATCTCGGCACCCGGCTCGTGCGCGAAGCACAGCGGGCCGGCCCGGCCGCCGTCGGCGATGGCCTGGAGCAGCAGCCGGGTCAGCTCCGGGTCGTGCAGCGCGTCGTAGGCGATCCGGCCGTCGTCGGCTACCCCGACCATGACGTGCTGCAGGTGGCCGGGAAGTTCCTCGCGGAGGCCGAGGAATAGCTGGTAGGAGTCCACCGTGCTGTTGTGGGCAACCGTGCTGTTCCGGGAGAACGTGCTGCCCCGGGAGATTGTGCTGCCCCGGGGGATTGTGCTGCTCCGGGGGATGGCGCTGCCCCGGGGGATTGCGCCGCCCGGGAGGATTGCGCTGCCCCGGGGGATCGCGCTGCCCGGGAGGATTGCGCTGCCGCGGGGGATCGCGCCCCCCTGGGGGATCGCGCTGCCCTGCGAGACCGTCACGATGAGGTGGTGCAGCCCGGGGTCGCCACCGACCAGTTCGGTGTCGGTCACGATGGCCAGGTCGAGGATCCTGGCGCCCTTGCCAGCGAACCAGCGCTGACTCGGCATCCACTCCGCCAGCGTTTCCTCAAATGTCATATTTCCGGTCTACCCCGTCCCCAGGGATCATGCAGCATCACAGCAATCATCATCTCGCCAGATTCCGCACCGAACGCGGGCGAGCCCGGCGGGGGTTACCCAGGGGCTCACCGGGGTAGCCCCCCGCCGTCACTGCGTGTGTTCACCCCGGGGCTCCGGGAGCTGGAACCAGTAGAAACCGTGCCCGGGAAGGGTAAGCAGGTAGCTCAGGTCCCCGATGGGGGGGAAGGTGACGCCCCCCATGCACTCGACCGGGGTCACGCCCTTGAACCGTCTTAGGTCCAGCTCCACTGGCTGCGGGAACCGGGAAAGATTATTAACGCACAGTATACGATCCGCGCTGTCTACCCCCTCCCGATGATCACTCTCCGTGTGCTCGCGCACGAACGCGAGCACGCTCGGATTGGAGGAACTCAGCTCCTCGTAGTCGCCCAGGCCGAAGACCGAATGACGTTTGCGGATCTCGATCATCCGCTTCGTCCAGTGCAGGAACGACCCGGAGCTCTTCTGCTGGGCTTCCACGTTCAGCGCCTGGTAGCCGTAGATGGGGTCCATCAGCATCGGCAGGTACAGCCGGCCCGGGTCGCAGGTGGAGAAGCCCGCGTTGCGGTCCGGGGTCCACTGCATCGGGGTCCGGACGCCGTCCCGGTCACCGAGCCAGATGTTGTCGCCCATGCCGATCTCGTCGCCGTAGTAGAGCACCGGCGACCCGGGCAGCGACAGCAGCAGCGCGGTGAACAGCTCCAGCTGGTTGCGGTCGTTGTCGAGCAGCGGCGCCAGCCGCCGCCGGATCCCGATGTTCGCCTTCATCCGCGGGTCCTTGGCGTACTCCGCGTACATGTAGTCGCGCTCATCGTCGGTGACCATCTCGAGCGTCAGCTCGTCATGGTTGCGCAGGAAGATCCCCCACTGGCAGGTGGACGGGATCGGCGGCGTCTGGGCCAGGATCTCCGAGATGGGGTACCGCTGCTCACGGCGGACGGCCATGAAGATCCGCGGCATGAGCGGGAAATGGAACGCCATGTGGCATTCGTCCCCGCCCGTTTCCGTGTCGCCGAAGTACTCCACCACGTCGGCGGGCCACTGGTTCGCCTCGGCCAGCAGGACCCGGTCCGGGTACAGCCGGTCCACCTCGGCCCGGACACGCTTCAGGTACTCGTGCGTCTCCTTGAGGTTCTCGCAGTTGGTCCCCTCCCGCTCGTACAGGTAGGGGACGGCGTCCAGCCGGAACCCGTCGATCCCGAGGTCGAGCCAGAACCGCAGCACCTCCAGCATCGCGTCCTGAACCCTCGGGTTCTCGTAGTTCAGGTCGGGCTGGTGGGCGAAGAAACGGTGCCAGTAGTACTGGCCGCGCACCGTGTCGTAGGTCCAGTTCGAGTGCTCGGCGTCAACGAAGATGACCCGCGCCTCCGGGAACCGGTCATCGGTGTTCGACCACACGTAGAAATCCCCGAACGGCCCTTCCGGGTCGGTGCGGGAGGCCTGGAACCACGGGTGCGCATCGCTGGTGTGATTCATCACGAGGTCGGCGACGACCCTCATGCCGCGTTCATGCGCGCCGTCTACCAACTCGACAAAATCCCCGATATTGCCGAAATCCGGCAAAACGGAAGTGAAGTCCGAGATGTCGTACCCGCCGTCGCGCAGCGGTGAGGCGTAGATCGGCAGCAGCCAGATGCAGTCCACGCCCAGCCATTGCAGATAGTCGAGCCGTGAGGTAAGGCCGCGCAGATCCCCGGTGCCGTCACCGTTGGAGTCGTGGAACCCGCGGATCAGGACTTCGTAGAAAACGGCCCTTTTGTACCACTGCGGGTCACGGGGCCGCTCAAAGGAGAACGAGTCAGGGATGGGCTCACCGGGAGGCGTGGCGAAGCTGGGCAGGTGCTCTGGGAGAGGGAGGCCGGGAGTGTCGGGGCGCCCCGGCACGGGCTCTGTAACCACGGAGGGCTCCTGCAGGTGTCTCGGTATCTTTCAGGCTGAGGTCGAGGGGGACGTCTTTACCTGGAAGATGTGAGCTGGTTCGTATCCCGGGTCGAGGTGGACGTAATTGGCCCGGCCCCACCGGAACGTCTGGCCGGAAAGCTCGTCGGTGATCACGAAGTCGGCGTTGCTTTCCAGGCCAAGCGCGGGCAGGTCGAGCCAGACGGTCGCCTCCCGGGGCTGACGCGGGTCAAGGTTCACGATAACCAGGACCGTGTCCTCCTCCTGCGGATCGCGCTTGGAGAAGCAGATCAGCTCCGGCTGGTTAACGTGATGAAAGCGTAGATTACGCAACCAGTGCAACGCGGGATGCGCTTTTCGGATCGCGTTGAGCCGGGCGATATATGGCGCTATGCCGGCGGGGCCCTGCTGTGCCTGCTCCCAGTCCCGCGGGCGGTACTGGTACTTCTCCGAGTCCAGGTATTCCTCGCTGCCCGGCCGGACCGGGCTGCCCTCGCACAGCTCGTATCCGGAGTAGATGCCCCACGACGGCGACAGCATCGCGGCCAGCACGGCACGGATCTTGAACGCGGGGGGCCCGCCATGCTGCAGGTACTCATGGAGGATGTCCGGTGTGTTGGTGAAGAAGTTCGGCCGCATGTAGGCCGCGGCGGGCCCAGACAGCTCACGTAGGTAATCGCTGAGTTCAGCCGAGCTGTTACGCCAGGTGAAGTAGGTGTAGGACTGGTGGAATCCGATTTTGGCCAGCGCCGCCATCATGGCCGGCCGGGTGAACGCCTCCGCAAGGAACAGCACGTCAGGGTCGGTACGGGCGATCTCCGCGAGGAACCGCTCCCAGAAGCTCAGCGGCTTGGTGTGCGGGTTGTCCACCCGGAAGATCCGCACTCCGTGCGCCATCCAGTGCCGGACGACCCGGAGCACCTCCGCGTAGATGCCGCCGGGGTCGTGGTCGAAGTTGACCGGGTAGATGTCCTGGTATTTCTTGGGCGGGTTCTCCGCGTAAGCGATTCGCCCGTCGGCCCGTTTGGTGAACCATTCCGGGTGCTCGGTCACCCAGGGGTGATCCGGTGAAGTCTGCAGGGCCAGGTCGAGCGCGACCTCCATGCCCAGTTCCCGGGTGCGGCCGACGAACGCGTCGAAGTCCGCGAGCGTGCCCAGATCCGGATGGACCGCGTCATGGCCCCCTTCGGGGCCGCCGATGGCCCACGGCGAGCCCGGATCGCCGGGGGCGGCCTGCAGCACGTTGTTGGCGCCCTTGCGCGCCGTGGTGCCGATCGGGTGGATCGGCGGCAGGTAGACCACGTCGAAACCCATGTCCGCGACGGCATCCAGGCGCTGGGCGGCGCTGCGGAACGTCCCGCTGCGCGGCTCGCGGTAGCCCATCGGGTCGATCTCGACGCCCTCCGAGCGGGGGAAGAACTCATACCACGCCCCGTACAGCGCGCGCTGCCGGTGCACGATCAGCGGGTACCGCGACGACCGGGTCACCAGGTCGCGCATCGGGTACTGGGCCAGGATGGCCAGCACCTCCGGGACCGAGGCGGCGGCCAGCCGGTCCCACGGCGGCAGCGCCCGGTCCCGCAGCTGGGCCGCGACCTGCCTCAGCGCGGCCCGGGCGGCCCGGGCGGACTGGGCCGCCTGCGCGGCGTTCGCCCAGCGCTCCCCGGCCAGGGCAGCCGGGCCGGGCCGGGCGGTGCCCCGCACTCCCCGGGCTGCCCGCTCGAACAGGAGCGCGCCCTCAGACAGCATGAGCTCGCTCTCCAGGCCGCGTGGCACCTTGATCACCGCGTCGTGCCGCCAGTGCGCGATGGGATCGCCCCACGCCTCCACCTGGAAATGCCAGAGCCCCTCGGCGGTAACGGTCACTTCCGCGCCGTAGCGGTCGGTCCCCGGGGCGAGCTCACGCATGGAGGTCAGCGGGGATCGCTGCCCTCCGGGGTCGCGCAGCACGACGCCCGCGCCGAGCATCTCGTGTCCCTCCCGGAACACGGTGGCGCTGACCTCGAAGGTTTCTCCCGTTACCGCTTTAGCGGGGCGGCGCCCGCACTCCAGGACGGGCTCGACGTCCAGGATGGGGATGCGTCCTATCACCCCTTGACGCTACCTAGTCGTCCAGGTGATGCGCGAGGGGGGACGCCCGCTGTTGACCACGTTTATCCGGGGCCCGCCCGGGCGCCGTTCCGGCGGCGCCGGAAGCGGTCCCGCGCCGCCGCCCGGCCGGCCTAATTCCCGGGCCCGGTTCGCGGCATGTACTCAGGGCGATTAGGGTCACTGCCCGTGAGAGCCATCCGCCGCTTTACCGTCCGTGCCGCGCTGCCGGAGCCGCTCGCGCCGCTGCGCGACCTCACACTCAACCTCCGCTGGTCCTGGCATGCCGAGACCCGGGACCTGTTCGCGGCGATCGACCCGGCGGGCTGGGACGCGTCCGGCCACGACCCGGTTGCCCTGCTCGGCGAGGTGCCGCCCGCCCAGCTCGAGAGCCTGGGCCACGACCCGGCGTTCCTGCGCAGGCTCGATGACGCGGCCCGTGACCTGGACCAGTACCTGACCGGGCCGCGGTGGTACCAGCTGTACGCGGACGGGGGCCGTGCTGGCTCTGACCGGGGCCCGGCGGCCCGCCCGCCGCGATCGCCTACTTCTCGCCGGAGTACGGGATCACCCAGGCCCTGCCGCAGTATTCGGGCGGCCTGGGCATCCTGGCCGGTGATCATCTCAAGGCCGGCAGCGACCTCGGGGTGCCGCTCATCGGGGTGGGCCTGCTGTACCGGCACGGGTACTTCACCCAGTCCCTGTCGCCCGAGGGCTGGCAGATGGAGCGTTACCCGGCCGGCGACCCGAACGGGCTGCCCCTTACCCTGCTCCGCGCTCCGGACGGGACCGCCGTGCGGGTCAGCGTGGCGCTGGCCGAGGGCAAGCTGCTGTCCGCGCAGATCTGGGTGGCCCAGGTCGGCCGGGTGCCGCTGCTGCTGCTCGACACCTACGTGGAAGAAAACGAGCCCACGCTCCGCGAGGTCACCGACCGGCTCTACGGCGGTGGCGGCGACCACCGGCTGCGCCAGGAGCTGCTGCTGGGCGTGGGGGGAGTCCGCGCGCTCCGTGCGTTCTGCGCGCTCACCGGGCACGCCGAGCCGGAAGTCTTCCACACCAACGAGGGACACGCCGGCTTCCTCGGCCTCGAACGGATCCGCGAGTACGCCGAGCGGGGCCTCAGCTTCGAGGAAGCCATCGAGCTGTGCCGGGCCGGCACCGTGTTCACCACGCACACCCCGGTGCCGGCCGGGATCGACAGGTTCAGCCGGGACCTGCTCGAGCGGCACTTCACCGGGGCCGCCGCCGACCCGGCCCTGCCCATCGACCGGGTGCTGGCCCTGGGCGCGGAGACGTTCCCCGGCGGCGACCCGTCCGTGTTCAACATGGCCGTCATGGGCATGCGGCTGGCCCAGCGGGTGAACGGCGTCAGCCAGCTCCACGGCGCGGTCAGCCGGGAAATGTTCGCCGGCCTGTGGCCCGGGTTCGACACCGCCCAGGTGCCGATCGGCTCGATCACCAACGGCGTCCACGCCCCTACCTGGGTCGCCCAGGAGGTCCTGGACCTGGCCAGCGGGACGCCGGAAGACTCCGCCGTGGCTCAGCAGCTACCCGAGGACGGGCACGCCTGGGACCGCGTCGCGCACACCGCCCCGGCCCGGCTGTGGGAGATTCGCCGGGCCCTGCGATCCCGGCTGGTCACGCTGGCCCGGCAGCGGCTGCGCGCCTCCTGGCGGCAGCGCGGCGCCAGCGACGCGGAACTCGGCTGGACCGACGAGGTCCTCGACGACGGCGTGCTCACCATCGGCTTTGCCCGCCGGGTGCCCTCCTACAAGCGGCTGACCCTGATGCTGCACGACCCCGCCCGGCTGACCGCGCTGCTGCTCGATCCGGACCGGCCGGTGCAGCTGGTCATCGCGGGCAAGGCGCACCCCGCCGACGATGGCGGCAAGCGGCTGATCCAGCAGATGGTCCAGTTCGCCGACGACCCGCGAGTGCGCCGCCGCATCGTCTTCCTCCCCGATTACGACATGGCCATGGGCAGTGCGCTGGTCCAGGGCTGTGACGTGTGGCTGAACAACCCGTTGCGCCCGCTGGAGGCGTGTGGCACCTCGGGCATGAAGTCCGCGCTCAACGGCGGGCTGAACCTGTCTATCCGCGACGGCTGGTGGGACGAGTGGTACGACGGCGCCGACGGCTGGGCCATCCCGTCCGCGGACGGCGTGGAAGACCCCGGGCGGCGTGACGAGCTCGAGTCCAACGCGCTGTACGACCTGCTCGGCCTGACAGTGGCGCCGCGGTTCTACGACACGGGCCCCGATGGGCTGCCCCGCCGGTGGCTCGAGATGGTCGGGCACACGCTGCGCGCCCTGGGCCCCCGGGTGCAGGCCTCCCGGATGGTCCGCGAGTACGTGGAGGAGCTGTACATCCCGGCGGCCGAAGCCTCCCGCGCGCTCAGCGGCGGTGTCGTGGCCGGTGCCGGGGCGGGCGCGGTGGCTGCTGCCGGGGTGGGCAGCGCGGGGGCCGCCAGTGTCACCGGCCGGCAGGAACCGTTCGCCGCCGCCCGTGAGCTGGCCGCCTGGAAGCGCCGGGTCACCCGGGCCTGGGGCGGGGTCCGCATCGAGCACGTGGAAGGCGAGGACGGCGACCAGGGCCCCGGCGGCAACCTGGTGGTCCGGGCCACGGTGGCCCTCGGCGGGCTGCCCACCGACGACGTGAGTGTCGAGGTCGTCTACGGCCGGGTCGGTGACGCGGACGAGATCCTTAACCCGGCGGTCAGCGCGCTGACCCTGGAGAGCGGGCCCGATGACGGCGTGGCCCGCTTCGTGGGCAAGGCCGAACTCGGCCGCCCGGGGCCGTTCGGCTTTACGCTCCGGGTCGTGCCCCGCCATCCCCTGCTGGCCAGCGCCGCAGAGATGGGCCTGGTCACGCTGCCGGAGGCGCCCGCCGGGCTGACCACCGGCGACCTGCGCTAGCACAGAGCCCGGCGGAGGTGCGCCGGACGGTTCCGCAGGCCTGCCGGCGGTGTGCTGGAGGGGCTTGCCGGGGCGGTCTGCCGGAGGCTTGCCGGGGCGGTCTGCCGGTGGCCTGCCGGGCGGTGTGCTGGAGGCTTGCCGGGCGGTGTGCTGGAGGCTTGCCGGGCCGTGTGCTGGAGGCTTGCCGGGGCGGTCTGCCGGTGGCCTGCTGGGCGGTCGCTGAGCCCCCCGGGGCGGCTACGGGGTGCCCCGCCTCTAAGAAATCGCGGAAAGTGGCGGTCCTATCACGTTCCGCACGTAAACCGCCGTGCGTGGCACTGCGTCTACTTTATGCAACAGGCTCGCGGGCGCGTCGTGTGCCAGCCCCGCGGGCGGCTACCAAGACAGGCACCGGCGCGAGCAGGGAAGCCCGGGGGGGCCATGAGAAACAGCTACACGTTATGCGAGCAGCATGACGCCCTCGTGTCACTTTGCGTCACCGAAGTCGTCCCCACACGTGAAAGGGCACTGACGTCATGAAGCAAGACAACCGCACGGAAGACAGGCTCCTGACGCCGTCAGAGGTCGCCGCGTTGTTCCGGGTTGACCCGAAGACCGTGACCCGGTGGGCCCAGCAGGGCAAGCTCCGGTCCATCCGCACCCTGGGCGGCCACCGCCGCTACAGCGAGTCGGAGATCCGGGCTTTCCTGGAGGACTCGCAGGGAGTGCCGCGGCCGCGGTCGGCTGAAGACTAGCCAGCCCTGAAGATCAACCGGCGGGAGGATCAGCAAGCAGGAGTATTCTCCACCTGGGCCCTGGGCGGGCAGTGTGCCTGCCCCAGCAAAACCGCGGGCCCGGCAGGAGGTGCCTTATGGGAGAGTTCATCCGGGTCGAGATCGACGAGGCCATCGCCACGATCCGGCTCGACCGGCCGCCCATGAACGCGCTGAACGCCCAGGTCCAGGACGAGATCGCGGCGGCCGCCGCTGAGGTGTCGGCAGACAGCAGGGTCCGCGCCGTGGTGCTCTACGGCGGCCCGAAGGTCTTCGCCGCGGGCGCGGACGTCAAGGAGATGGCCGACGCCAGCTACGGGCGGATGGCCGCGGACTCCCGGCGGATCCAGGCCAGCTTCACCGCGGTGGCCAAGATCCCTAAGCCGGTGGTGGCCGCGCTGACCGGCTACGCGCTCGGCGGCGGCCTCGAGCTGGCCCTGTGCGCGGACTTCCGGGTGGCCGGGCAGGCGACCAGGCTGGGCCAGCCGGAGATCCTGCTCGGGATCATCCCCGGCGCGGGCGGGACGCAGCGGCTGCCCCGGCTGGTCGGCCCGGCCCGGGCCAAGGACATCGTGTTCAGCGGGCGCTTCGTGAACGCGGCCGAGGCCCTCTCCATCGGCCTGGTGGACCAGGTGGTGCCGGACGCGGAGGTCTACGACGCGGCCCGGGCACTGGTGGCCCGCTACGCCACCGGGCCCGCGCTAGCCCTGCGGGCCGCCAAGCAGGCCATCGACACCGGCCTGGAGACGGACCTGGATACCGGCCTGGAGATCGAGCGGCTGCATTTCGCCGGGCTGTTCGCCACCGAGGACCAGAGCACCGGCATGCACAGCTTCGTCGAGAACGGCCCGGGTAAGGCCACCTTCGCCGGGCAGTGACGCACCCCGCCCCGGATGGCGGACAATTGACGTACCGTGCGGGCGCGCCGCCCGCGAGCCCGCCTCCGAGGGAGCAGCCAAGGCCATGCGCCACCTGATCGCTGCGCACCACGTCGCTGCGCACCACGGGCCGGGCCGGCCATGACGCAGCCGGACGAGAGCCCCGACCTCGAGCTGGTGACCGCCGCGCTGCGGGCGGACAGTGCCGACGCGGCGGTCTACGCCCGCGTGCTCACCGAGTCCCTCGGCGAGTCGCTGCCGCCCGGATGCGTGACCGTAGAGCGGACCCACCGATCCGTGTCCGACCGGATGAAAGGGCGCCCCGGCACGGTCTCCAAGATCACGGTCCGGCTGGGGGAGCGGGTTATGTCGCTGGCGGTGCGGGGCGGTCAGCCCAGCGCGGAAATCTGCCGTGAGGTGCGCGGGGTGGTGCTGTCCCGCCAGCCGGTGCCGGTGAACGAGTGGGCCGCCGAGCTGGCCCGGGCCCTGGTCGGCTACGCGGAGCAGAATGCCAGGACGGCGGAGGCCCTGCGCAAGCTGGTCACCGGCGGCTAGCGGCGGCGCCGTGCCCTCGGTGGGCTTGTTACCGTGCTGGGACGAACGCTCCCACCAGCGTTCTGTCCCGTCTGGATGGGCTAGCCCGAGGGTAGTTCGTAGGCTGGGGGGGCGATGACACCAGCAGAGCACATGCCAGACCGGCTCGGCCCCTACCGGTTGCTCGACCGGATTGGCGAGGGCGGCATGGGCGTGGTCTACCTCGCCCGTGACCCTGAGCAGCGCTCGGTCGCGATCAAGATCCTCCGTCCGGCGGTGGCGGGCGACCCGAACGCGCGGCGGCGGCTGGCCCGTGAGGTGGAGACCATGCGCCGGGTCCGCAGCCCTTTCGTGGCCGAAGTGCTCGACACCGACGTGACCTGCGAGACGCCCTACATCGTGACCCGGTACGTGCCGGGCCGGACGCTGGACGAGGTCGTGACCCAGGAGGGCCCGCTGAGCGGGGCCAGGCTGATCCGGGTGGCCGCGGGGCTCGCGGATGCCCTGGCCGCGATCCACGCGGCGGGCGTGGTGCACCGCGACCTCAAGCCGGGCAACGTGATGATGATGAACGGCGACCCGGTCGTGATTGACTTCGGTATCGCCCAGGCCCTGGACTCCACCCGGCTCACCATGACCGGAATGTTCATGGGCACCCCCGGCTACCTGTCACCCGAAGTGATCGAGGGCCAGAACAGCACGTCGTTCTCGGATGTGCACGCCTGGGGAGCGACCGTGGCCTTCGCTGCGACCGGGCGTCCCCCGTTCGGCACCGGGTCGTACGAGACGATCTTCTACCGGATCGTGAACGGCAAGCCGGACCTGTCCGGGGTGCCGGCGCCGATGGCGGAACTGCTGGCCGCCGCGCTGCGACGGGACCCCGCCCAGCGGCCCGCGGCCATCCAGTTGCGCAGCCGGGCGGCCGCGCTGGACCCAGGCGACCTGCAGCCCATGGCGGTGCCCGCCGGCGGCCTGCAGGGGATGGGGCTCGGCACCCCCGGAACGCGTGCCGGCGGGCGCCCGTTGCGCCCCACGGCGCTGGACGGGTTCGGCGGGCCGGGCGGGACTATGCTCTCCGGGCCCGGCCAACGAGCCACCACGTTCCCGCCGCCGGCGGGCGGGATAACGCCGCCCGGGACCCAGCCGATCGCGGCCGGGCCCGTCCGTGCCGACGACTTCGCGGACATCCTGCCCCCGGTGACCTACCCGCCAGGGCAGCGGGGTGGTCGCCGGGGCGGCTATCCCGGCCCGGACGACAGTTTCCGCCGCCCCGGGCCCGCCGAGCGGGCCAGCCGGGACGGGCGGCCCGCCACGCCGGGGGAGGACCGGGACGCGGACCGCTGGACGCCGCCGCGGCGGCAGCCAATCCTGGTCCTGGCCACGATGGTGATCGCGGTGAGCCTTTCGGTCCTGCTGCCGGTGGCCGGCACCGTGATCGCGCTGGCCGTGCTGGTGCTGCTGCGGGCCGGGGACCTGGCCCATCGTGGCTCGGACCAGCGGGGTGCCATCATGTCCGCTGCCGCCTTCCCCTTCTTCGTGGTCCGCTCGCTGATCTCGGCCGTGGTCGTGGCGCCGCTGGCGCTCATCGTGGCCGTGGCCGCGGCCGGGCTCACGTTCCTGGCCATGCCGGCCAGCCCGGGCCTGCACGCGCTGGCGTACGGGGCGGGGGCGCTGGTCGCGTTCTACGCTTACGGCCCGGGGTCGGGCAAGGCGCGTCGCCAGCTCAACCGGGTCTGGGTGGCGATGGTGCGCAGTCCCGGCCTGCAGGCCGTGGCGCTGTTCGGTATGTGCGCACTCGCGGTCGCCGCGGTCGCCGCGGCGCTCACCTCGCCGGCCGCGTTCTGGCCCCTGGGCGCGCCCCACGGCACGGAGGTCCACCTCCCCGCCCTCCCGGGGCCGCTCGGGCGCCTGGGTCACCGGCGGCTGCCTTTCTGGTTCTGAGCGGCAGCATGTGAGGCGCCGGCCAGTGCGGCCCGGCGCCGGGTCCGCGGTGCACGGGTTAGCTGGCGCGCCGGTCAGGAAGCTAGCTGGCGCGCCGGTCAGGAAGGCCGTTCCCCGCCAGGAGGCGCCCCGCCCCGCCGGGAACCGGAGGGTCCGCGGGCCGGTCCGGGGCGGACCGGGACGGCTGGGGCTGCGGCGGCGGCGGCTTCTCGCGGCCGGCGGGTGGCAGCGGCCGGACGAGCCCGAGAGAGACCACCTCGTTGGCGAGCCTGACCCGCCGGTTGGTGCCCTCGGGGATGCGGAACTTCTGGTAGAGCCGGAGCAGGTGCTGCTTGACCGCGGCCTCCGTCACCACCAGGTCGCCGGCGATCTCACGGGCGGTCGCCGGGGCGACGAACGCCTCATCGGACAAGGCCGGGCGGCAGAGCGAGGTCAGCACGTCCAGTTCCCGCCTGGTCAGCTCGGGGCTGGGGGAGCGCCGGAGCTCGATCTCGGCGGACAGGTCCTCAGCCGGGAGGCCGCCCATCCGGCACCGGGCATTCCCGAACGTCAGCACGTCCCCGTCCTCCAGGACGCGCCGGGCCACGAGCCGCCCGTTGACCCGGGTGCCGTTGCGCGATAACCCCAGGTCGGTCACGTAGGCGTACGGCCCGCGCCGAATGATCTCGGCGTGCAGCCGGGAGACACTCGGGTCGCTGAGCCGGATGTCCACCCCACCGCCGCGCCCGATCGTCGTCACCGACTCGCCCAGCGGTATCACCTCGCCGCTGTCCTCGATGCGTATGTAGGGCCCTTCCACGACCGTTCCCTCCGCTTGTCCAAGCAGTCACGGATCTCTCCCCGTGCAGTTACCCTTTCCGGGCAGACTCGTACCCCCTTTTGCTTATGCGGTTTGGCCCGGCGCGCCGTCCGGCGGGCCAGTGACCGATCATCCTGGCCATGGGCCGATCATGGGCAGGCCGGCGGGGGAAGCCGCAGCCCGCGGAAGTACACTGCCGTGCGAGTCATCGGGAGGAACAAGAAATGGCGGACAAGCCGTCCAGGGGCCTGGCGGATGTCGTCGCCGCGTCCACCGCACTGAGCGACATCGACGGCCAGGCCGGACGGCTGTTCTACCGCGGCTACGACATCAACCAGCTCGCCGGGTCCTCGACCTTCGAGGAGATTGCCTATCTCCTGCAGCGCGGGTCGGCCCCGGACGCAGGCGAGCTGAACGGCTACCGCGCGGAGCTCGTCGCCGGCCGCACCCTGGGCGCGCTGGTCGGCTCGACGCTGCCGCAGATCGCCGCCAGTCAGGGACCCATGGAGGCGATGCGCAGCCTGGTCTCCCTGGCCAGCGCGGATGATCCGGATAAGAGCTCCAACGCGGCCCCGGCGGACGAGCGGAAGGCCGCCCGGCTCACCGCGCAGCAGCCGATCCTGGTCGCCGCCTACCACGCCGCCCGCGAGGGCCGTGAGTGCGTGCCCGCCGATCCCGGACTCAGCCTGGCGGCCAACTTCCTGCTCCAGCTGCGTGGCACCATGCCGTCCTCACGGGACGCCGAGATCCTGGACACCTGCCTGGTGCTTCACGCGGACCACACGATGAACGCGTCCACTTTCGCCGCGCGGGTGTGTGCCGCCACGCTGTCAGACATGCACTCCGCGGTAGTCGGGGCCCTCGGCACGCTGAAGGGCCCGTTGCACGGGGGAGCTAACGAGCAGGTGATGCGGGGACTGGAGGCGATCCGGTCCACGGCCGGGCCCGACCCGGTGGCCGCGGTCGGTCCCACGGTCCGGGAACGGTTCGGTGCCGGGGAGAAGATCATGGGTTTCGGGCACCGGGTCTACAAGGCCGAGGACCCGCGGGCCTCCCACCTCCGCCAGTTCTCCGGGGAACTGGCTGCGGCCTCAGGCGACGACACGTACTACCTCATGTCCCGCCGGATGGAGGAGACCGTGTTCGCCGAGAAGGGCCTCTATCCCAACGTGGACTTCTACGCCGCCACCGTCTACCACTACCTGGGCATCCCCACGGACCTGTTCACCCCGGTCTTCTCGGTCAGCCGGATGGCCGGCTGGACCGCCCACGTAATGGAGCAGCACGCGGACAACCGGCTGATTCGGCCGGACAGCGAGTACATCGGTGAGCGCGAGCTCACCTGGGTCGCACTGAGCGAGCGGTAGTGCTGCTCAGGCGGATAGTGAGCGAGCGGTAGTGCTGCTCAGACGGGTAGTGAGCGAGCGGTAGTGCTGCTCAGGCGGGCACTCAGCGAGCGGTAGCGCTCAATCAGACACTGACCGGGGGACAGCGATGCTCAGTAAGGACACCGGACGAGCGGTAGCGTTGCTCACGAAGACAGTGAGCGAGCGGTGACGATGCTGCTAAAAGTACTGAGCGAGCGGTAGTGACCGACGTAACCGGGATCACACCGCCGGCCGGGCCTGGGGGCGTGGCGGCCTACGGTCTGGCCAGCATGGCCGGGACGGGCCGGGGTGCCTGGCCGCCGCCAGAGGGCGGCCGGACGGGCCGGGGCTCCTGGCCGCCGCCAGAGAGTGGCCGCCCGCAGCCGGCTGCGGGCGCGGATTCACCCAGCTACCCGCCGCGCCCCGCGTCCGCGAGGCCTGGGTATCGCCGGCCCGGGGCCCACCCCGAACCGGCCGTCAACCATCAGCATCAGCCGTCTCCGGACAGCCCGGCCACCACGCCGCGCGGCGCCCGGGGCCGGCGGTCCGGCACCGTGCGGGGGGACCAGTTGCCGTACGTGATCGTGCTGGCCGGACTGGTCGCCGGGCTGGGTTATATCTGGCAGGGCTCCCACTTCGTCCGGGCAGGTACGTTTATCCTGGCGGGTGCCCTTTTCGTTGCTGTCGCGGCCAGGATTGCGCTACCGGAGCGGCGGGCGGGCATGCTGGCCAGCAGGCGGCGCTATATCGACGTGACGGCGCTGGCCATCCTGGCCATCGGCCTGCTGGTCGCTGGCCTGGTGCTGCCGACTCCGTCGTAACCATGCCCCAGGGATAACAGCCCGGCGGGCAAGAGCAGAGCGCAGTAGGGAAGGGAAGTCGGTGGCATGCCCAAGATCAAGGTAACCAATCCCGTCGTCGAACTCGACGGCGACGAGATGACGCGGATCATCTGGCGGATCATCAAAGACCAGCTGATCCTGCCCTACCTGGATATCGACCTTAAGTACTACGACCTATCCCTCGAGAACCGTGACGCCACCGACGACCAGGTCACGGTGGACGCGGCGAATGCGATCAAGCAGTACGGGGTCGGGGTCAAGTGCGCCACCATCACCCCCGACGAGGCGCGGGTCGAGGAGTTCGGGCTGAAGAAGATGTGGCGGTCGCCCAACGGCACCATCCGCAACATCCTCGGCGGCGTCCTGTTCCGCGAGCCCATCGTGATCGCCAGCGTGCCGCGCTTCGTGCCGGGCTGGACCGAGCCGATCATCATCGGCCGTCACGCGCACGCCGACCAGTACCGGGCGACGGACTTCGTGGTGCCTGGCCCGGGCACGGTGCGCATCTCCTACCAGCCGGACGGTGGCAAGGGCGAGCCGATCGACCTGGAGGTGTCCACGTTCCCCGGCGGCGGCGTGGCCATGGCCATGTACAACTACGACGCCTCGATCCGTGACTTCGCCCGGGCCACCATGCGGTACGCGTTGGCCCGCAGTTACCCGCTGTACCTGTCCACCAAGAACACCATCCTCAAGGCCTACGACGGCCGGTTCAAGGACCTGTTCCAGGAGATCTACGAGGCCGAGTTCAAGGCGGAATTCGAGGCCGCGGGCATCTGGTATGAGCACCGGCTGATCGACGACATGGTCGCCCAGGTGATCAAGGGCCACGGCGGCGTCGTCTGGGCGTGCAAGAACTACGACGGTGACGTGGAGTCCGACGTCGTCGCCCAGGGGTACGGCTCGCTCGGCCTGATGACTAGCGTCCTGATGACCCCGGACGGCAAGACCGTCGAGGCCGAGGCCGCGCACGGCACCGTCACCCGGCACTACCGGCAGCATCAGCAGGGCAAGTCGACCTCGACGAACCCCATCGCGTCGATCTTCGCCTGGACCCGTGGGCTCGCGCACCGGGGCGAGCTGGACGGCACCCCCGAGGTGACCCGCTTCGCGGAGACCCTGGAGCAGATGTGCGTGCAGACCGTCGAGGAAGGCAAGATGACCAAGGACCTGGCGCTGCTCGTGAGCGGGGACGCGCCGTTCCTTACTACCGAGGACTTCCTCACCGCGCTGAGCGAGAACCTCGCCAAGGCGATGGGCTGAAAGGAGCAGGGACATGACCCGCAGTGGCAAGGTGACCGTCGTTGGGGCCGGGTTCTACGGCTCGACGACCGCGCAGCGGCTTGCTGAGTACGACATCTTCGATGAGGTCGTGCTGACCGACATCGTCGAGGGCAAGCCGGAAGGCCTGGCCCTCGACATCAGCCAGTCACGGCCCATTGAGGGCTTCGAGACCAAGGTCACCGGGCAGACCACCGGCCCGGGCGGCGAGGGCTACGAGGCCATCGCCGGCTCGTCCATCGTGATCGTCACGGCCGGCCTGCCGCGCAAGCCCGGGATGAGCCGGATGGACCTGATCGGCGTCAACGCCAAGATCGTCCGTTCGGTCGCGGAGAACGTGGTGAAGCATGCCCCGGGCGCCGTGCTGATCGTGGTGTCCAACCCGCTGGACGAGATGACCGCGCTCACGGCCAAGGTGACCGGGTTCCCCGCGACCCGGGTCCTCGGCCAGGCGGGCATGCTCGACACGGCCCGGTTCAGCTACTTCGTGGCCGAGAAGCTGGGCGTGCCAGTCGGCTCGGTGCGGACCCTCACGCTCGGTTCGCACGGCGACACCATGGTGCCGGTCCCGTCCGCCTGCACGGTGGACGGCAAGCCGCTGGCCAGCCTGCTCGGCCAGGACGAGATCAACGCGCTGGTGGACCGGACCCGCAACGGCGGGGCCGAGATCGTCGGCCTGCTGAAGACTGGGTCCGCGTACTACGCCCCGTCGGCCGCCGCGGCCCGGATGGCCCGTGCCGTCGCCGAGGACTCTGGCCAGGTGCTGCCGGTTTGCGCCTGGGTGGACGGCGAGTACGGCATCTCCGGGGTCTACCTCGGCGTCGAGGCCGAGATCGGGAAGTCCGGGGTCCGGTCCGTGGTGCAGCGGGACCTCACCGACACCGAGCTGGCTGCGCTCCGTGAAGCAGCCGAGGCGGTCCGCGCCAAGCAGGCCGACGTAGCCAGCCTCTAACTAACCCCCACCCCCACTAGCCCCATGGGCACCAGTTTTCCTTCGTGATCAGACGATCGGTGTTGCCCTGGCAACACCGATCGTCTGATCATCAGCGGGCGCCGTATCGGGGCGGCTGGGGCATGGGGCTGGTATGAGCTGCGGGGCTGGTGTGGGCTGTAGGGCTGGCAGGGCTGGTGTGGGCTGTAGGGCTGGCAGGGCTGGTGTGAGCTGCGGGGCTGGGGGCTGGTGGCTGGGGGGCCCAGGGGCTGGGGGGCTGGCAGGGCTGGTGTGGGGCTGATACGGAGGTGGACTTAGGCCGCGAGGGCGCCGGTGGTGAGGCGACGGACGGCTAGCTCGGCCAGGAGGGCCGCGCCGTCGGGGAGGACTGCGTCGTCGAACACTGCGTCCGCGGCGTGGTTGAACGGCGCGGAGGCTGGGTCCGAGCCCTCCGGGGCCGCGCCCAGCATCAGGAACGCGCCGGGTACCTCGTCGAGCACGAACGAGAAGTCCTCGGCCCCCGGCAGCGGGTTGGCCAGGGTGATCAGCCGGTCCTCGCCGAACAGCTCCGCGATCGCCTGTTCCGCGAACGCGGTCTCGGCCGCGTCGTTCACCGTAACCGGGTACCCGTCCAGGTAATCCGCCTCAGCCAGCAGACCGTGCGCGGCGGCCAGGTCTGTGATCAGCCGCAGGCTGGCGGCCCGCACCCTGTCCCGGGCCTGGGCGGAGAACGAGCGCACCGTGGCCAGGAAGTGCGCCTCGTCCGGGACGATGTTGTCGGCCGTGCCGGCGTGGAAACTGCCCACGGTGATCACCACGGGGTCGAACACGTCGAACCGCCTGGTCACCAGCGTCTGCAGGGCGGTGACCATCTCGCAGGCCGCCGGGATCGGGTCCTGGGCCAGGTGCGGCTGGGACGCGTGGCCGCCGTGCCCGCGGACCGTCACGTCCAGGATGTCGGCGGCGGCCATCATCGAGCCGGGCCGGGTCGAGAACTTCCCCCGCGGGAACTGGGCCGACGCGGCGTGCAGGGCGTACGCGGCGACAGGCCGGCCTCCCGCCGCGTCAAGCAGGCCCTCGCTGATCATGAGGGCCGCGCCGCCCTGGCCCTCCTCGCCCGGCTGGAACATGAAGATCACGTTCCCGGGCAGCTCGGCCTGCCGGGCGGACAGCAGCCGCGCCGCGCCGACCAGCATGGCGGTGTGCAGGTCGTGCCCGCAGGCGTGCATTACGCCGGTCACCGCGGACGCGTACGGCAGCCCGGTCCGCTCGGTGATGGGCAGCGCGTCCATGTCGGCGCGCAGCAGCACCGTGGGCCCGGGCCGGGCCCCGCGCAACACGCCAGTCACCGAGCTCAGCGCGCGGCCTCGGGTCACCTCCAGCGGCAGGCCGTCCAGTGCGGCCAGCACCTTCGCCTGCGTCCGCGGCAGTTCGAGCCCGATCTCCGGGTCCCGGTGGATCCGCCGGCGCAGCTCAGCCAGGTCACCGGAGATCGTGGCGGCGTCGTCCTGAACTGCCATCGTGCGTCCTTCGCTGGGGGTTAACAGGGTAGGCGGGGCGGGGGCCAGGCCAGGCGGCACCCGGGAGCCGGGCTAGCGCAGCCTCCGCGCACTGGGCGACGGCGGCGCGTCGAGGAACTCCGGCTCCGGCCAGCCCTGGTGGCTGAACGCGGCGCAGACCGCCTCGTGCACCGGGGCGCTGTCTTCGGGGAGCAGGGCGATCACCGAGCCACCGAAACCGCCGCCCATCATCCGGGCGCCCAGCGCCCCGGCCCCGACCGCGGCGTCCACCGCCACGTCCGCCTCCGGCCAGGAAATCTCGAAGTCATCGCGCAGCGACGCGTGGGACTCGTTCAGCAGCTCCCCTATCCCGGCCACATTGCCCCGGCGCAGCAGGGCCGCGGCCTGCAGGACCCGCTGGTTCTCCGTGATCACGTGCCGGGCCCGGCGGCGCAGGACCGGGTCGGCCAGCGCGGTCAGGCTGTCCGGGCCGGGAACGTCGCGCAGCGTGCGCACGCCGAGCGCCCGGGCCGCCTCGTCGCACTCGATGTGCCGGGCCCCGTAGCCGCTTTCGGTCAGCGCGTGCCGGGCCCGGGTATCGATGATCGCCAGGGCCAGCCCGGCCATGGCCGGGTCGAGCGGCACCGAGTCCGCCTCCCCGCTGCGGCAGTCCAGCAGCAGGGCGTGCCCGGCCTGGCAGAGGAGGGCCGCGGACTGGTCCATGATCCCGGTCGGCACGCCCACGAAGTCGTTCTCCGCCCGCCGGGCGATGCCGGCCAGTTCCTGGCGGACCACGTCGAGCCCGGCCAACTGGGTCAGGGCCAGCGCCACCGCGCACTCCAGCGCGGCCGACGAGGACAGGCCTGCGCCCTGGGGAAGATCCGAGTCCACAGCCACCTGGGCGCCGGGCACCGGGTAACCCGCCTCGCGCAGCGCCCAGACCACCCCGGCCGGGTAGGCGGCCCAGCCCTCAACCGTGCCGGGGGCCAGGCTGTCCAGCTCGATCCGCGCCGGCTCCGGGCCGGCCGCGACACCGCCCTCCTGCCGTGAGGTGAGCTCGAGCACCCCGTCCTCGTTTGGCGCGGCCGCGGCGAACGTGCCCCGGTCCAGCGCGAACGGGAGCACGAACCCGTCGTTGTAGTCGGTGTGCTCACCGATCAGGTTGGCCCGGCCGGGGGCGTGCCACACGCCCTGCGGCCTGCTGCCGTACTCGGCGCGGAACCACGCGGCCGCCTCGTCCGCACCCCGTGAAGTCACGGGGTAAGGCCCGGCTCGGCCATGGCCTCCGCGGCGGACCACGCGTCGGCGACCATCGCCCGCAGGTCGAGCTCGGGCTGCCAGCCGAGATCGGCCCGGATCCGGGCGGACGACGCAACCAGCACCGCGGGGTCCCCGGGCCGCCGCGGCCCGATCTCGGCCGGGATGTCTACCCCGGTCACGGCCCGGCACTCGGCCAGCACCTCGCGGTTGGAGGACCCGGACTCGCTGCCCAGGTTGTAGATCAGGTGCTGGCCGGGCTGGCACGCGCCCAGGGCCAGCAGGTGCGCCCGGGCCAGGTCCGCGACGTGGATGTAGTCCCGGACGCAGGTGCCGTCCCGGGTGGGATAGTCGTCCCCGAACAGCGTCAGGTGGCCGCCCGAGCCACGCGCGACCGACTGGGCCACGGCGAGCACGTTGGGGATGAGGTGGGTCTCGGGCGAATGCCGCTCACCCAGCCACCGCCCCCCGCCTCGAGCCCCCGTGCTTGCAGCCGCCGTGCTCCCAGGTCCTGTGCTTCCAGGCCCCGTGCTTCCAGGCCCCGTGCTCCCAGGCCCCGTGCTTCCAGGCCCCGTGGCCTCGCGGTGCGCGCCGGCCACGTTGAAGTACCGGAGGCTCACCGCGCCGATGCCGTGCATCCGGGCGTACTCGGCCAGCGCCGTATCCACCGCGACCTTCGACGCCCCGTACGGGCTGGTCGGCCGGGTGGGCGCGGTCTCCTCGATGGGCACCTGCTCGGGCTCGCCGTACACCGCGGCACTCGAGGAGAACACGATCCGCGGGGTCCCCGCCACCCGCATCGCCTCCAGCAGCGCCAGCGAACCGCCCAGGTTGTTCTCCCAGTACAGGGCGGGCTGGGCCACGGACTGGCCGACCAGCGACTTGGCCGCGAAGTGCAGTACCGCGTCCACGCCACCGTCCAGCAGCCCGCGGGCGTCGTCCCGCAGGGTGCCCTGGACGAAGGAGGCGCCCGCGGGCACCGCGTCCTCGTGCCCGGTGGACAGGTCGTCCAGCACGGTCACGTCGTGGCCCTCGGCCACGAGAAGCGCCCCGACCACGCTCCCGATGTAGCCGGCCCCGCCGGTGACGAGCAGCCTCACCCGGCCTCCCGCAGCCGCTGTGCTGCCTCCTCAGGCAGGACGTCGTTGATCCAGACTCCCATGCCGGACTCCGTTCCCGCGAGGTACTTGAGCTTGCCGGGCGCCCGGCGGACCGACAGTACCTGCAGATGCAGCCCGAACTCGCGGCGGGCGCGCTCGTCCCGGCCGGGAGCCTGATGCCAGGCGGCGATGTACGGCAGGGCCACGCCGAACAGCGCGTCGAGCCGGTGCAGCACCTCGAGGTAAATATCGCAGAACGCGGCCCGCTCGCCGTCATCCAGCGCGGGAATGTCCGGCACCCGCCGGGACGGGAACAGCTGGACCTCGAACGGCCACCGGGCCGCGGCGGGCACGAACGCGGTCCAGTGCTCGTTGCGGGTCACGATCCGGGTGCCCGCCGCGATCTCCCCGGCGACCAGGTCGTCGAACAGGTTCCGCTCGGTCTGCTCCGCGTACCCCCGGGCCTGGGCCAGCATGGTGGCGGTGCGCGGGGTGAGGAACGGGAAGCCGTAGATCTGCCCGTGCGGGTGGTGCAGGGTGACCCCGATCTCCTCGCCCCGGTTCTCGAAGCAGTAGACCTGGGCGATGCCGTCCATGGCGCCGAGGCTCGTGGTCCGGTCGGCCCACGCCTCCACGACCGTCCGGGCCCGCTTCGGGGTCAGGCCGGCGAACGACCCGTCGTGATCAGAGGTGAAGCAGACCACCTCGCAGCGGCCGTAGGGCGGCCGCCCGGGGACCCCGCCCGTTTCGGGGGGACCGGCTGCGGAGCGGGTTCGTTGCGGAGAATCGGAGCCCAGCCCACTGCCCTCCGGTACCGCCCCTGGAGGCCAGTGCCCCGCGCCGCGGAGGGAAGGGAAGCGGTTCTCGAACACGACCACGTCGTAGTCGGGGGCCGGGATCTCGGTCGGCCGGCCCGGCCGGGACGGGTCGAGAGGGCACTCGCCGGGCGGCGGGAGGAACGTGCGGTCCTGGCGCGCGGCCGCGATCACCACCCACTCCCCGCGCAGCGCGTCCCAGCGCAGCCCGGCATCCGGTTCGCCGCCCGGCCCGGGCATGGGCCGGAGCGGCCTGGTGTCAGCTACCTCCGCGCGCCCGAGGCCGGGAGATTCATCGAAGTAGATGATCTCCCGGCCGTCGGCGAGGGTGCCGCTGCTCTTCCATACCCCAGGGCTCACGGGACCCATACGTTATCTGGCCCGGCCGCGCCTTCCCATCGCTCCCCCCGGGTCGGGGTGCAAACGCCGGCATGGCCGGGCCTGACAGGGGTACAGCCGACCCGGGTAAAGGCGGGCTGCCCGGCGGGCCGCTCCGCGGTCAAGGCAACTGCTCAGGTAGCAGGCGCGGGCCGGGGGAGGACTGCTTAGACTGTGCGCACATCCGCCATGCGGGCGCGTCACGGCCTGGCCCCGGACCTTGGGGCACGGGGAGCCGGGCCGCCGGTGGTGGACATACGGAGGTCAGGGGACAGGACGTGAACCAGGTCGGCTGGGACATCGTGCTCGTCCTGCTCATCGTGCTCGTCGGCGGGTTCTTCGCCGCGGCGGAGATGGCCCTGGTCTCGCTGCGCGAGGGGCAGATCCGGGCCCTCATGCACCGCGGCCGGCGGGGCCAGCGGGCCGCCCGGCTCGCCCAGGACCCCAACCGCTTCCTGTCCGCGGTCCAGATCGGGGTCACGCTGGCGACCCTGCTGTCCGGCACGGTCGGCGAGGCTACCCTGGCCGGGCACCTGAGGACGGCCCTGCTCCATCAGGGGCTCAGCTCGGGGTGGGCGTCCGCCCTGTCGCTGATCATCGTCACTGTGGTGATCTCCTACTTCACCCTGGTGCTCGGCGAGCTGGCCCCCAAGCGCCTCGCCCTGCAGCGGCCCGAGAAGGCCGCGATGATCGCCGCACCCACCCTGGACCGGATCTCGGTGCTGGCCCGCCCGCTGGTGTGGCTGCTGTCCCGCTCGATCAACCTGGTGGTCCGGATCCTCGGTGGTGACCCGGCCGCCGGGCGCGGCGTGATGACCGAGGAGGAGCTGCGCGACCTGGTCGCCGGGCACCAGGCGCTGAGCGCCGACGAGCGGCACATCGTAGGCGAGGTGTTCAACGCGGGCAAGCGGCAGATCCGCGAGGTGCTGGTGCCGCGGACCGAGGTGGAGTTCCTGGCCGCGGATACCTCGCTGGCCGACGCCATCCAGGTCGTGGCCGGCGAGCCGTACTCCCGGTTCCCCGTCTACCAGCAGTCCTACGACGACGTGATCGGCTTCATCCATGTCCGGGACCTGATCGACCCGCAGTTCACCTCCCGGCAGCTGACCGTGGGCGAGATCGCCCGCCCCGTCAAGTTGCTGCCGATGAGCAAGACCGTGCTGTCGGCCCTGTCGGAGATGCGCAGGGACCGGTTCCACCTGGCCATCGTGATCGACGAGTACGGCGGCACCGCGGGCATCGTCACCCTGGAGGACCTGGTCGAGGAGCTGATCGGCGACATCCAGGACGAATACGACGTGGACGAGGGGCAGCCGAAACAGCTCCGCGGCGGCGCCATCGAGGTTGACGGGTTGCTGAACCTCGGCGAGTTCGCGGAGCAGACCGGGATCGAGCTCCCCGAGGGCCCGTATGAGACCGTGGCCGGGTACATGCTGGCCACGCTGGGGCAGCTGCCCACCGGGCACGAGGCGGTGGAAGCGGCCGGGCACAGGCTGACCGTGCTGGCCATGGACGGCCGGCGGATCGCCCGGGTCCGGGTAGATCCCGCGGCCCCGGACGGCGAGGCGTCGTCCCGGGACGGGGCCGCTCCTGGTGGCGGTGCTCCTGGTGGCGGTGCTCCTGGCGGCGGTGCTGCTGCTGGCGCCGCTCCTGCTGGCAGTGCTGGCAGTGCTGGCGGTGCTGGTGGGACAGGTGGGTCTAGCGGGACAGATGGGGTTGCTGCGGCTAGCGAGGCTGGCGCGGCGGCCCCCGCGAGGAACTCGTCACCACCGTCGGCCCCAGAAGCCTCCTCAGCCCCAGCAACCTCCTCAGCCCCAACCTCCCCAGCCCCAGCCGCCTCCCCAGCCCCAGCCGCCTCCCCAGCCCCAGCAACCTCCCCAGGACGGTCCCCGCAATCGTGATCAGACGATAGGTGTTGTGGGAGCAACACCTATCGTCTGATCACGGACGGCATACGGGCGCCACGAAGGGGTGCGGCCGCGCGGGAGGCGGAGGACTGGGGCCGCGCCCCGGGCGGGGCGCCCGGCGAGGCGCGCCCAGGACATGGCGGGGCGGCACGCCGTACGGCGCGCGGTGACCAGCCCATTAGACTGGCGATTTCGAGCGGAAGGCGGAGGCGTGCAGCCCAGTCCGGACTTTGACACCGTGCTGGTGGTCGACTTCGGGGCCCAGTATGCGCAGCTGATCGCGCGCCGGGTCCGCGAATGCCAGGTGTACTCCGAGATCGTCCCGGCCACCATGCCGGCCGCCGACATGCTGGCCCGCAAGCCGAAAGCCATCATCTTGTCCGGCGGCCCCGCCTCGGTGTACTCCGGCGGCGCCCCGCCGCTGCCGCCTGCCGCGCCCGGCCAGCCCGGTCTGCTCAGCGCGGGTGTCCCCGTCCTCGGCATCTGCTACGGCTTCCAGCTCATGGTGTCCGCGCTGGGTGGCGAGGTCGCGCATACCGGCGCCGGTGAGTACGGCGCCACGCGGCTCGTCCTGGCCCCCGGCAGCGCCGGGGAGACCCGGAGCGTGGTCGCCGTGGAGCAGGCCCAGCCAGGCGGCCCGCTGCCGGACGAGCCCTGGACGGCCGAGCCGCTGCCGCACGAGGTACTGCTCGGCGGGGCGCTGCTGGGCGGCCTGCCCGGGAACCAGCAGGTGTGGATGTCGCACGGGGACACCGCCACCGCGGCGCCACCCGGGTTCACCGTCACGGCGGGCACCGCGGTCAGCCCGGTCGCCGCGCTGGAGGACACCAGCCGCGGGCTGTACGGGGTGCAGTTCCACCCCGAGGTGATGCACACCCAGCACGGCCAGGCCGTGCTGCGCCGGTTCCTTGAGCTGGCCGGCTGCCGCCCCAACTGGACCATGGGCAGCATCATCGACGAGCAGGTCGGGCAGGTCCGGGCCCAGGTCGGCGACCGCGGCGCGATCTGCGGCCTGTCGGGCGGCGTGGACTCCGCGGTCGCCGCGGCCATCGTGCAGAAGGCCATCGGCAACCGGCTGACCTGTGTTTTCGTGGATCACGGGCTGCTGCGCCGGGGCGAGGCGGAGCAGGTGGAGAAGGACTTCGTGGCCGCCACCGGGGTCGACCTCAAGGTGGTGGACGCGGCCGCGACGTTCCTGGAGGCGCTGGCCGGGGTGACCGACCCGGAGGAGAAACGCAAGATCATCGGCCGGGAGTTCATCCGGGCCTTCGAGCGCGCCGCCCGGGAGATCAGCGCGGCGGCGGGCAGTCACGGGACGGCCGTGGACTTCCTGGTCCAGGGCACCTTGTACCCGGACGTGGTCGAGTCGGGCGGGGGCACCGGCGCGGCCAACATCAAGTCCCACCACAACGTCGGCGGCCTGCCCAGCGACCTGGCGTTCGGGCTGGTCGAGCCGTTGCGTGCGCTGTTCAAGGACGAGGTGCGGCGGGTCGGCGAGACGCTGGGCCTGCCCCCGGAGATCGTCTGGCGGCAGCCGTTCCCCGGACCAGGCCTGGCCATCCGGATCGTCGGCGGGGTGACGGAGGAGCGGCTGCGCATCGTGTCCGCCGCGGACGCCATCGTCCGCGAGGAACTGTCGGCCGCCGGCCTGGACCGGGAGATCTGGCAGTGCCCGGTGGTGCTGCTGGCCGACGTCCGCTCGGTCGGCGTGCAGGGCGACGGCCGCAGCTACGGCTACCCGGTCGTGCTCCGGCCGGTGACCAGCGAAGACGCCATGACCGCCGACTGGGCACGGCTGCCAGGGGAGCTGCTGGCCCGGATCTCGACGCGGATCACCAACGAAGTGCCCGAGGTCAACCGGGTGGTGCTGGACATCACCAGCAAGCCGCCGGGCACCATCGAATGGGAATAGCCGTCCGGCCGGCTCCCTGAACTTCTTTTCCGCAACGCCCTGGCGGGGTGGTCGCTCGCCCGGCCTGGCTCCAGGGGACCGCGGTCCGAGAGACGGCCTGCCGGGCAGCGGCCCCTGCGGCGCGGGCTACGAGCGCGGGCAGCAGGGCGCGGGCTGCGGGGCGCCGGCAACAGGGCGCGGGCAGCAGGGCGCGGGCTGCGGGGCGGGGGCTGCGGGGCGCGGGCTGCGGGGCGCGGGCAACAGGGCGCGGGCAACGGGGCGCCGGCAACAGGGCGCCGGCTACGGGCGGGCTACGGGGGCGGGGGAATGTCCACGTAGGCCTTGGTCTCGAGGATGTCCCGGAGGGTGTCCAGCCCGTCCCAGACGTCGGTGAACCGGGTCGTGATGGGGGCTGGCCCGAGCCGGAGCCGGTCCGGGGTCCGGAAGTCCCCGATCACCCCGGCGCGGGTAAGGGCCTGGCTGACCCGCCCGGCGTCCGGGTGGCGCAGGCAGACGTGCGACCCGCGCCGCCCGGGATCCCGGGGTGAGGCGAGCACGCAACCGTGCGGAGCCAGCCAGGCGTCGGCCAGCTCGATCAGGTAGCTGGTCAGCCCGATCCCCTTGGCGCGGAGGGCCTGGATGCCTGCCTCGGCGAGCAGCCGGGTGCCCTCCTGCACGGCGACCGTGCCGGGGACGTTCGGGGTCCCGGTGGTGAACCGGGCGATCCCGGGCGCGGGCTCGTAGCGCGGCCCCATCGTGAACTGGTCCTGCTGGCCGAACCAGCCCTGGATGGGCTGGGTGAGCTGGTCCTGAAGGTCCCGGCGGACGTAGAGGAACGCGGGCGCGCCCGGGCCGGCGTTCAGGTACTTGTAAGTGCACCCGACGGCCAGGTCGGCGCCGGAGCCGTCCAGGTCCACCGGGACCGAGCCCGCCGAGTGGCACAGGTCCCAGAGCACGAGCGCCCCCGCCTCGTGCGCGAGGCGGGTGATCGCGGCCATGTCGGCCAGCGCGCCGCTCCGGTAAGCCACGTGGGACAGGCAGACCAGGGCGGTGTCCGGCCCGATCGCGGCGCGCACGTCGTCCGCCCGGATCCCCTGGTCCACGTCGGTGCGGATCATGCGGAGCTGGCCGCCGGACCGGGCGGCGATCCCCTCGAGCACGTACCTGTCGGTGGGGAAGTTGTCGTCGTCGGTGACCAGGACCGGCCGGCCCGGCCGGGCGTCGAGGGCGGCCCAGGCCAGCTTGTAGAGGTTCACCGTCGTGGAGTCGCAGACCACGACCTGGCCCGGAGCCGCCTCTAGCAGGTTCTCGCCGAGCAGGTCGCCGACCTGCCGGGGCAGGTCCGTCCAGTGCGCCCAGGACCGGATCAGCCTGGTGCCCCAGTCCTGGCTGATCACCTCGGCGAGGCGCTGCGCGGTCGCGGCCGGCAGCATGCCCAGCGAGTTGCCGTCCAGGTAGACCAGGCCGGACTCGAGCGGCGCGAACCGGTCCCGGAATCCGGCCAGCGGGTCGCGCGCGTCCAGGTCCGAGGCCCGGGAACGGTCCGTTATGGAGGCCGCAGTCACCGTCGCTCCCGGGTGCGTTGCAGGGTCAGGGCCGGCAGGGCTGCGCAGGCGGTCCGGGCGCTGGGGCGGCGCCGGCTGAGTCGGCACGGGATGCCTGGCCGGCCGGCTCAGGCGCGGGAGGCGCGGCGGCGGCGCACGACGCGGAACAGCACCCCGGCGACAAGGATGAACCCCAGCACGGGCGCGAGCCGCTTGAGCAGCGGCAGGCCCGCCACACTGAGCAGGTCGAGGGCGTCCTCGTCCTGGGGGCGGGCCCCGCGCGGCGGCAGCAGGCCGTTCGCGGCCGGGCGGTCCGTGGACGGAGTGCCCGCGTCCCAGGCCCCGGCCCGCGCGCCCGGGCTGACCGCCGTGGGGCGCGGCTCGCCAGCGCCAGCGGCTCCGGTGCCCGCGGTGCTGGTGCCCGTGGTGCTGGTCCCTGTAGTGCCGGTGCCTGTGGTGCTGGTAGCCGTGGTGGTGGGGTCCGTGGTGGTGGCTGCCGTGGCGGGGCCGGACGCGGCGGCGGCGCCCGTGGCCGCGTCCACGCCGGGCGTGGTGAGGGTCAGTCCGCGGTCGGCGAGTTTGCCCTTGATCTCCTTGATCGACTGGGGCCCCAGGCCGTCGATGGCGAGCAGTTCTCTCTCCGTACGGGCGGTGAGGCCGCCGACCGTGTGGACGCCCTCGCGCCGCAGGCTGTTGAAGGAGCGGACGGGCAGGTTCAGCTCCTCGATCGGCAGCTGCGCCGGATCGGGCAGCCCGGCCACCCCGTTAGCCTGAGCGCCGGTGGTCGTGGCCGCCGCCGGGGTCGCCGCCGCCGGGGTCGCCGCCGCCGGGGTGCTGGCCGCCGTGGTGCCCGCGGTGCCCGCGGTGCTTGCGTCCGCGTCGGCTGCCGCGGTCGCGGAGGGCCCGGCCTCCTGGGCCGCAGCGCCCTCCCCGGACAGCTGGGCGGCCAGGTTGGTGGCGAACTTCCCGATGATCCGGCCCCCCACCTCGGCCATCACGCCCCGGCCGAACTGCGCGGGGCGCCCGGTGACGGTCATCGTGGTGCGCACCAGGACCCGGGTCTGGCCCGCCTCGTCCTGCAGGGAGGAGCGGACCGTGGCGGAAGCCGTGCCGCTGCCCCTGGTCTCCTTGCCCGACGCCTCCAGCACGACCGTCTTGGTCGCCTCGTCCTTCTCGGTGAAGCGGGCCGTGCCCGCGTAGATCATCTGGACCGGGCCGACCTTGACCTTGATCTTTCCCGAGATGACCTCACCATCGAAGGCGTCAACGGTGGCGCCGGGCATGCAGGGCGCCACCTGCTCAACGTCCAGCAGGGCCTGCCAGGCCTGCTCCGGCGGAACCGGGATGGTGAACGAGTGCTCCAGATCCATGTTGTTAAGCTCCAGCCGCGACCGCCAACGCCCTAGCGGTCAGCACCCGCGCCAGGTGGCGCCGGTAGTCGGGCGCGCCGTGCAAGTCTGCAGGCGGCTGCGATTCCTCGTCGGCGTGCGCTGCGGCCGCCCGCAGGGCGCTACGGTCGGCCTCGGCCCCGGCGACCGCTTCTTCCGCCGCCCGGGCCCTCACCGGAACAGGGCCCATGTTCGTGAGCCCGATCCGGGCTTCCGCCACATGCCCATTGGAACGCCGGGCTATGGCGGCCACCCCTACGGTCGCCCACGACTGGGCCGTCCGGTGGAACTTCTCATAACGATAGCCCCATGGCGGTCCGAGTTTGGGCACCCGGACCCCAGTGAGTATCTCGCCGGGCGCCAGGGCCGTCGTCAGGTAGTCCACGAAAAAGTCCGCGGCCCCGATCTCCCGTTTCCCGCCCGGGCCCTGCGCGATCATCGTCGCGTCGAGCGCCAGCGCCACCGCGGGCAGGTCCCCGGCCGGGTCGGCGTGGGCCAGCGAGCCGCCCAGCGTGCCCCGGTGCCGGACGGCCGGGTCGGCCACGGTGCCGGTCGCCTCGGACAGCAGCCCGCAGTGCTCGCGGATCAGTGGGTCGCGGATGACCTCGGCGTGCGTGGTCAGCGCGCCGATCCACAGCGTGTCCCCCTCGTCCCGGACGCCCCGCAGGCCATCCACCCGGCCGAGGTCCACCAGGAGCTCGGGATAGGCGAGCCGCAGCCGGAGCAGCGGCATGAGGCTCTGGCCGCCCGCGATGATCTTGGCGTCCTCGCCGCCGTCGCCCAGCGCCTGGATCGCCTCGTCCAGCGATGACGGCCGGGTGTACTCGAATGCCGCCGGGATCATTCCGCACCTCCGAGTGCCAGCCCACCGTTCGATGGCGCGGCATCGCTGCCGTGTGCCTCCGCGGCGTCTTCGCCGCTGACATGCCCGACGGCCCCGTGGGCCTCGGTGGCCGAGTCCCCGGTGACCTGGGTACCCGGGCCGCTCTCCCGCGCGGTCTTGAGGGCGCGCCAGACCCGCTCCGGCGTGCACGGCATCACGATGTCCCGGATGCCGTACGGGCGGAGCGCGTCCAGGATCGAGTTGACCACCGCGGGCGTGGAGGCGATGGTGCCCGCCTCCCCGACGCCCTTGACGCCGAGTGGGTTCGTCGTGGCCGGCGTCTCCGTCCGGCCCGTGGTGAGGTGCGGCAGGTCTGCCGCGCTCGGCAGCAGGTAGTCCGCCATGGTGGTCGTGGTCAGGTTGCCCTCGTCGTCGTAGATGGCCTCCTCGAACAGGGCCTGGGCGATGCCCTGGGCCAGCCCGCCGTGCACCTGGCCGTCCACGATGAGCGGGTTCACCACGTGGCCGACGTCGTCCACGGCCACGTAGCTGCGGATCTTCACCTGCCCGGTCTCGGTGTCGATCTCGGTGGCGCACAGGTGCGTCCCGTGCGGGTAGGAGAAGTTGTCCGGGTCGAAGGTGGCATCGGAGTCGATGTTCGGCTCCACGCCGTCCGGCAGGTCGTGGGCGGCGAAGGTGGCCAGCGCGATCTCCTGGATGGTCTTGACCACCGCGTCATTGCCCCGGACGCTGAACTTGCCCGCCGAGAACTCGATCTCCTCGGGCGGCGCCTCCAGCATGGCCGACGCGATCACCTTGGCCTTGCCGATGACCTTCTCGCAGGCCCCGTGGACGGCCACGCCGCCGACGGTCAGCGAGCGGGACCCGTAGGTGTCCATGCCCTTCGGGGAGACCTGGGTGTCGCCGTGCAGTACCCGGATGTCCTCGAACGGGACACCGAGCTTGTCCGCGACGATCTGGCTCCAGGCGGTTTCGTGGCCCTGCCCGTGCGCGCTGGCCCCGGTGACCACCTCGACCTTGCCGGTCGGCAGCATCCGGATCGAGGCGTGCTCCCAGCCGCCTGCCCCGTAGGCCAGCGAGCCGAGCACCCGGGACGGGGCCAGCCCGCACATCTCCGTGTAGGTGGAGATCCCGATGCCGAGCTGCACCGGGTCGTGGCTGTCCCGGCGCTGCTCCTGCTCGACGCGCAGTTCGTCGTAGCGGAACAGTTCCTTGGCCTTGGCCGTGGCCGCCTCGTAGTTGCCGCTGTCGTAGGTGAGACCGGCGATCGTGGTGTACGGGAATTCCTCGTGCTTGATCCAGTTCCGCTCGCGCAGTGCCAGCGGCTCGATGCCCAGCTCGACGGCCAGGTCGTCCATGATGCGCTCGATGCCGAACGTGGCCTCCGGGCGCCCGGCGCCGCGGTAGGCGTCGGTCGGCATCTTGGTCGTGAATATCCCGGTGCAGCGGAACGAGAGCGCGTCCATCTTGTAGATGCTGTTGTACATGAACGCGCCCAGCAGCGGCACGCCCGGGGTGACCAGCATCAGGTAGGCGCCCATGTCGGCCAGCAGGTCCACGGACAGCCCGCGCAGCCGGCCGTCCCGGTCCGCGGCGACCTTGATCCGCTGCCACTGGTCCCGGCCGTGGTGCACGGTCATGTTGCCCTCGCTGCGCGACTCGGTCCACTTGACCGGCCGACGGACCTTACGGGAGATCAGCAGGGCCAGCACTTCCTCGGCCGTCACCTGCAGTTTCGAGCCGAAGCCACCGCCCACGTCCGGCGCGATCACCCGGAGGTTGTGCTCCGGGATTCCGGTAACCAGGGCCAGCATCACCCGCAGCACGTGCGGGATCTGGGTGGACGACCACAGTGTGTACTCGTCGCCTTCGTTCCAGCCCACCACCGCGCGCGGTTCCATGGCGCTGGGGATCAGCCGCTGCTGGCGGTAGTTGCGTTCCAGGACCACCTCGGCACCGGAGAACGCGGCGTCGATGTCGCCGTTCCCGAACACCCACTCAAAGCTCTTGTTGCCGGTCTTGTGCACCTTGGGGGAGGACTCGTCCAGGGCGGTCCGGATGTCCAGCACCGGCGGCAGTGGCTCGTAGTCCACGTCGATCGCTTCGAGCGCGTCCGCGGCGGCGTAGCGGTCCCGGGCCACCACGCAGGCCACCGCCTCGCCGACGTAGCGGACCTCTTCGGTGGCCATCGGCGGGTGCGCGGGGATGATGATGTCCGGGGTAACCGGCCAGGCGCAGGGCAGGCTGCCCTGCTCGTCAGCGAAGTCGGCGCCGGAGAAGGCGGCGAAAACGCCCGGGGACTGCAGGGCCCCGCTCACGTCCACCCGGGTGATCCGGGCGTGCGCCAACGGGCTGCGGACGAAGGCGACGTGCAGCATCCCGGGCAGGATGATGTTGTCGGTCCAGTTGGTCTTTCCGGTGACCAGGCGGGCGTCTTCCTTGCGCAGCCGGGCCCGGCCGAGCTCGGGTATGGGCTGGGCCTGTGTCGGCTGGGCCTGCGTCTCGGCGGTCATGCCGACGTCACCCCCGTCCCGGCCGCGCGGCGTACCGCGCGGACGATGTTCTCGTAACCGGTGCAGCGGCAGAGGTTGCCCTCCAGGCCCTCGCGGATCTCGTCGTCGCTCGGATCCGGGTTCTCCCGCAGCAGGTCGGCGGCAGCCATGATCATTCCGGGTGTGCAGTACCCGCACTGCAGCGCGTGCTCGCTGTGGAAGGCCTGCTGCAGCGGGTGCCACTCGCCGTTGGCCAGACCCTCGATCGTGGTGATCTCACTGCCATCTGCCTGGACCGCGAGGACGGAGCAGCTCTTGACCGACACCCCATCGAGGTGGACGGTGCATGCGCCGCAGTTAGAGGTGTCGCACCCGATGGGCGTGCCGGTCTTGCCGACGCGCTCCCGCAGGTAGTGCACCAGCAGCAGTCGCGGCTCGACGTCGTCCTCATAATTGACGCCATCGACCTTGACGGTAATCCGTGTCATCCGAGCTCCTCCTGTGGAGACGGCTGTGGCTCCTGATGACAACCTAGGACGGCGAAGCCGCACAGCACCAGCCCCCCCACCGGCTCATCCTGCGACAGTGCGGGCCGGTGGGGGGGTCACGCGGTCAGGTTCCGCTGGGGGCGTAGGTCCGGAGCACGCCGTCGATGCCAACCACATAGACAGCGCCCTGAGAGATAGCCGGGGAGGCCCAGAAGCCGGCGGTGTTGGGCCGCAGCGTCCAGAGGGTCGATCCGGTGGCCAGGTCGAGCGCGTACAGGTTGCCCGCGTTGTCGCCGATGACCAGCACCTGCTGCCCGGCCGGCCCAGTGATCGCGGGCGAGGCGTAGAACGTCGGCCCGGCGAGGGCCTGCCAGATCAGCGCCCCGGTCGTGGCGTTCAGTGCGTAGACGCCGTCGTTCGACCCGAGGTAGAGGGCGTCGCCGTCCAGCGAGGCCGTTGACACGTCGGCGTTCTTGTTCGTCGAGAGCTTGTGGGACCAGATCTTCTCGCCGGTGGTGAGGTTCAGGGCGTAGACGCTCTTATCCTTGCCGGACACGTACACGACCCCGTCGGCGAAGCCGTTGTTCCCGGGCGCGGACAGGGTTGGCCCGGCCCCCACGTCGAAGCTGGTCACGGTGCTCGTCTGGTAGCGCCAGTCGAGCACGCCCGTGCTGGCGTTGAGGGCGTACACCGAGTCATCGGGGCCGACGCTGCCGAACACGAGCAGCGGGTTACCGTTGGCGTCCGTGCCGTACGCAGGTGGAGACCAGCTTCCTGAGTCGGCCACAGCCCACGAGCTGAACTCCCAGTCCTGCGTGCAGGCGCCGTGCGTGTTGCCCGCGCCGTAGATCGCGTATTCGGCTCCCGCCCCGCTGGGCGGATCGGTGCCCACGTACAGCACCGGCCCGGAACCGTCGGGGTCGCTGACGACGACTGGCGAGGCCTGGATGAGCTGGTCCCCGACGCTGAAGGAGCAGAGTTCCGCGCCGGTCGAGGCGTTGAGCGCGTAGATGGTGCCGGCCGACGAGGCTTCGTAGGCCACCCCGTCGAACACTGCGGGGGAAGCGTCAAAGGCCCCGCCGCCCTTGCCCGTCCTGAACGTCCAGATCGGCGAGCCGCCGGTGGCCGGGTAAGCGTAGAAGCGGCTCTGCGCGGCCGCGTAGACGACCGCCTCGCCGAGCGTGCTGCTCGTCGCCACCACGGGCGAGACGTAGCTGGTGGTGCCCAGCGTGGCGGTCCAGCCGGCGGTCAGCGAGGCGGCGTTGGCCGTGCCGATCGCCGTCTCCGGGGAGACACCGGAGTGGGTGGGATCGGCGTGGAACATCGGCCAGTCCGAGAACTCGCTGCTCTGCAGGCGCCGGTTCCGGCCGCCCGGCGCGACCACGTGACCGGCGGTGTGCGTGGCCGCGGTCAGCCCCGCGCGGGTCACCGCGGGCGACAGTGTCACCGCGGCCGGCCGGGAGACCATGCCCGCGACGGCCAGCGCGCCCGCCAGTGCCGCGCCCGTGGCCGCCGCGATCAGCTGAGGCTTCGATCGGGTCCACCCAGACATCCGCACACCCCCAACTTTCTGTAGTTCCTGCGTGCCCGCCCGCCCTGGGGCCGCGACGCGCGGCGCGGAGAGGGCACATGGTAGGACGCTCCGCGCGGGAAATGGTTTACGAACCGAGCTGGACGTTGGCGATCAGGCCGGCGAGGGGGTGAGGTGCCGGTAGTCACACACCTATACGGCGGATGACGCGTGGTTAACGTCGAGAGTTACCGCTGAAGTAAAGTTTACCTACGTTAAAAGTAGGAATAGGGTCTGTCACAAAAACGACACGTTTCCTGCCCAAAGAGCAGCCACATTCCCGGCTGGCCAAGCCGCGGCCGGGCCAATTCCGGGCGGGGTCACCATCCCCCGCCACGCAGCGTAAAGCCCGGTTTTCGGGGCCGGAACGGCCGATTTCCGGGGGCGGGCCGGAACGGTCGAGCCCAGTCCTGATCCAGGGCAGGCTGGCCGCGGCGCTGCAGGCTCCGGCCGCCGGATATTAACGCTGGCCGGGCTGCGCTCTGGGTGCTCCCTGGCCCCGAAGAGGACGCGGCCGGGAGCTACTGGCCAGCCGGAGACCTGCCCGCGGGCGCGAGTAACCCGTTGCGGATGGTGTACACGACGTGACGGGCAGCGGATGACTAAATTAAATTTAAGTTACAGAACTACCAGGTCATAGTTCCGGCCTGGTCAAAGCGGTCCAAGGTCTGTCCAATGCCCTGGCGCTTCTGGCCGGGAAGTATGTAATGTTCGGGTTCTGGCGCTCGGGCAAATGCCAGGTAGACCGCAATATAACGGGTTGTCATGGTGGAACCGGCGTTGTTTCCCGTGGGTTCGGGGCTGGCGGGTCGGCTCCAGGGATCTCGTGGCAGCTGCCGCTCCTGCGGGGAGGGGTGGCCGCCTCGTCGACAACGGCAACGTGATGGGAGTCGGAATGCGCGTTCTGGTTCTGGGCGGCGATGGTTTCTGTGGCTGGCCGACATCGCTTTACTTGTCGGACCGCGGTCATGATGTGACCATCGTCGACAACTTGAGCCGTCGTAAGATCGATATCGACCTGGAGGTGGAGTCGCTGACTCCGATCCGGCCGATCGGTGAGCGGATCCGGGTCTGGCGGGAGGTCTCCGGCCGGGAGATCGGGTTCGTGAGCCTTGACCTGGCTGCTGAGTATGACCGGCTGGCGGCGCTGCTGGCGGGGCTGCGCCCGGAAGCGATCGTGCATTTCGCTGAGCAGCGCGCGGCGCCGTACTCGATGCGGACCACGGCCACCAAGCGGTACACGGTGGACAACAACGTGCGGGCCACGCATAACCTGCTGGCCGCGCTGGCCGAGACCGGGACCGGTGCCGCGCTGGCGCACCTGGGCACGATGGGGGTCTACGGGTACGGCTGGTCCGGGAGCGCGCCGATCCCGGAGGGTTACCTGACGGTGAAGGTGCCGACGCCCGACGGTGAGCTGGAACGGGAAATCCTGCACCCGGCCAACCCGGGGTCGGTGTACCACATGACCAAGACGCTGGACCAGCTGATGTTCGCGTTCTACGCCAAGAACGACGGGCTGCGGATCACCGACCTGCACCAGGGCATCGTGTGGGGCACGCAGACCGGCCAGACCAGCCAGGATGAGCGGCTGATCAACCGGTTCGACTACGACGGCGACTACGGCACGGTGCTGAACCGGTTCCTGATGCAGGCCGCGATCGGGCACCCGCTGACGGTGCACGGTACCGGCGGCCAGACCCGGGCGTTCATCCACATCCGCGACACCGTGCGGTGCATCGAGCTGGCCATCACCAACCCGCCCGAGACGGGTGACCGGCCGCGTGTCCTCAACCAGATCACCGAGACCCACCGGGTCCTGGACCTGGCCAAGATGGTCGGCGACGTGATGGGCACCGACATCGCCTACCTGCCCAACCCGCGGCGCGAGGCCGAGGAGAACGACCTGATCGTCCGCAACGACCAGTTCCTCGCCCTGGGCCTGCAGCCGACCACGCTGTCCGAGGGGCTGCTCGGCGAGGGCACCGAGGTCGCCAGGCGCTACGCCCACCGGGCCGACCCCTCCAAGATCATCTCCCGGTCGGTCTGGAAGGCCGGCATGGAAACCGCCGACGACCTGATGACCGAGCTGCCCGGCCTGACCGGCGCCCCGGCCTGACCGGGGGATCCCCGTCAGGCCGTGTCGAGGACCTGGAACGCCTCGGCCAGCCTGCCCTCTGGCAGCCCGCCCCGCTGGGCGGTGCGGGTCAGCCAGGCGCGGAGGAAATCCTCCAGGTCGTCCAGGTGACCCGTCTGGCTCTCGTGCGCGCGGAGCGCGGCGATCTTCCGGGGGAACACGTCCGTGATGTCCACGTAGTGGTCGGCTCCCGGGGCTGCGGAGATCCACACCTCGCGGACCGTCCAGGGCTCCAGCGCCTCGTCAGCGAGCAGTTCCGGCCAGGCGAAGGGGTTGCGGGCGTCGGGGTAGACGGCGTCCAGGGCCGCGGAGCCCACGGCCCGATGATCGGGATGGCTGCCCACGACCCGCTGGTAGTTGCGGTCCGGGGACGGGCAGACCACCCGGCCGGGCCGGACCTGCCTGATCACCCGGGCCAGGTCCTTGCGCAGCCCCAGGGTCGGCTCCACCCTCCCGTCCGGGTAGCCCAGGAACCGGAGGTCGTGGACGCCCAGGACCGCGGCCGCGGCCGTCTGCTCCTTGCGGCGCTTCGGGGCCATCTCCGGGCGCGGGAGGCTCTCGTCGAAGCCGCCGGCGTCACCGTCGGTGACCAGGCAGTAGGTGACGCCGATCCCAGCGTCGGTCCAGAGCGCGATGGTGCCAGCGGCGGTGAAGTCGATATCGTCCGGGTGCGCGGCGATCACCAGGACGCGCTGGACCTCCGGGTCACTGAGCATGATCCCGATCCTACGGGCGCCCGCTCCCCGCCCGGCGCGAGGAGGCGGCCCCCGGAGCGGGTCCCGGGGGGCCGCCGGCCACAAGACCCCCGTCAGTCCAGGGACGACATGACGTGCTTGATCCGGGTGTAGTCCTCGAACCCGTACATCGACAGGTCCTTGCCGTAGCCCGAGTGCTTGAAGCCGCCGTGCGGCATCTCGGCGACCAGCGGGATGTGCGTGTTGATCCACACGCAGCCGAAGTCCAGCCCGCGCGCCATCCGCATGGCGCGGCCGTGATCGGTGGTCCACACCGACGACGCCAGCCCGTACTCGGTCCCGTTCGCCCAGGCCAGTGCCTCGTCCTCGGCGCTGAATTCCTGAACCGTGATGACCGGGCCGAACACCTCCTGCTGGATGATCTCATCGTCCTGGCGCAGCCCGGTGACCACGCTGGGCTCGAAGAAGAAACCGCGGCTGCCGATCCGGTTGCCCCCGGTGCGCACTTCCGCGTGGCCTGGCAGCCGGTCGATGAACCCGCTGACCCGGGCCAGCTGGTTCTCGTTGTTCAGCGGCCCGAAGTCCGCGTCGGGCACGTCGGGGCCGGCCACGGTCTGCTCCCGGGCCTGCTCGACCAGGGCATCGGCCAGGTCGGCGGCGATCCGCGGGCTGGCCAGCACCCTGGTCGCGGCGGTGCAGTCCTGGCCGGCGTTGAAGTACCCGGCGATCGCGATGGCCTCGGCGGTCTTGACCGGGTCGGCGTCGTCGAACACGATGACCGGCGCCTTGCCGCCCAGCTCGAGGTGGACCTTCTTGAGGTCGGCCGCGGCGGCCACCGCCACCTCGCGCCCGGCCCGCACGCTCCCGGTGATCGAGACCATCTGCGGCACCGGGTTGGTGACCAGCGCCCGGCCGGTGTCCCGGTCCCCGCAGACCACGTTGAACACCCCCGGCGGGAGGAAGTCGCTCATCAGCTCGGCCAGCAGCAAGGTGGACACGGGCGTGGTGTCGGACGGCTTGAGGACCATGGTGTTACCCGCGGCCAGGGCCGGGCCGAACTTCCACACCGCCATCATCATCGGGTAGTTCCACGGCGTCACCGCGGCGCACACCCCGATCGGCTCACGCCGGATGAACGAGGTGAACCCGGACATGTACTCGCCGGCCGAACGGCCCTCCAGCATCCGCGCCGCACCTGCGAAGAAGCGGATCTGGTCCGCCATCGGCGGGATCTCTTCGGACAGCGTCAGCGCGATCGGCTTGCCAGTGTTCTGCGACTCCGCCTTCACCAGCTCATCGGCGTGCGATTCGATGGCGTCCGCGATGCGGAGCAGGGCCAGGCTCCGCTCGGCCGGGGTGGCATCCCGCCAGCCCGGGAAGGCCTCGGCGGCCGAGGCGAAGGCCGCCGCCACCTCGGTCTCGCTGGACACCGGCGCGCTGGCGAAGACATCGCCGGTGCTCGGGTCGATCAGCTCAGACCGCCGGTCGAACGCGGTGTCCGTCCACTGACCGCCGATGAAGTTGCGCAATTCTTCCACCACGGGCCTCCGTTCGGTGTTTCAGGGATTGGGCTGTGGTGCTCAGGGCTGGGGTGCTCAGGGGTTGGGCTGTGGGGTTCAGGTCTGCGGGGTTCAGGTCCGGGGTGCCGGGGTCCGCTCCTCGCAGGCCCAGGGTGAACCGTAGTCGGTCAGCAGGTCCAGGAAGGGAACCGGCGGCAGGGCCTCCGGGCCGAGCACTCCCGTGCCGGACCACGCTCCGGAATCGATCAGCTCGAGCGCCACCACCGGGTTGACGGCGGTCTGCCAGACCACCGCCTGGGAGCCGTATTCGGCCATGGACCAGGCGTTGTCCACCACATGGTGCAGATAGACCTCACGGGGCGCACCGTCCTTGCCCGTCCCGGTCACCCAGGTGCCTGCGCAGGTCACGCCCGTCATCTTGTCGCCCAGCGTGGCCGGGTCCGGCAGGCAGGCGGCCACCACGTCGCGGGGCGAGACGCTGGCCGCCCCCACCGCAACCGGGTCGGTGCGGTCCAGGCCCAGCTTGTGCAGGGTCTCAAGGACACCGATGAACTCAGCGCCCAGCCCGTACTTGAAGGTCACCCGGCGCGCGTCGAGCCAGCGCGGCATCAGCAGCACTTCCTCGTGCTCGACGTTGACGCACTCGACCGGGCCGATGCCCGCCGGGAAGTGGAATACCTCGGGCTCGCTGAACGGCGGGGTGGTGAACCAGCCCTGCCCCTTTTCCCAGATGACCGGCGGGTTGAGGCATTCCTCGATCGTGGTCCAGATGGAGAAGGTGGGGGCGAAGTCGTAGCCGGTCACCTCCAGGTTGGCCCCGTCCCGCACGCCCAGCTGGTCGATCTCGCCGAACAGCTCGTCGGCCGCGTACCGGGCGAACACGTCGGACAGGCCCGGCTCCACGCCCATGCCCGCCAGCGCCAGCTTGCCCGCCTGCTCCCACTGGGGCGCCAGGGCGAACTGGTCGTCACCGAGCTTCACGCCGGTCCGCCGGTACGGCGCGTCGGGGTCCGGGTGGGACAGCGACATGGCCATGTCCATGTAGTGCACACGAGCCTGCAGCGCGGCGGTGAACAGCGGCATCACGAACCGCGGATCCGTGGCGTTCATCAGCACATCGCACGAGTGCTCGGCCAGCAGGGCCGCGGTGGCTGCCTCGTCCCGGGCGTCCAGCTGGACGGCCTGGTAACCGTCCCGGGCGGCGGCCGCGTGCTGGGCCCGGCCCAGGTCATAGTCGGCGATGATGAGCTCAGCGAACGGGCGGCGGGCGGCAATCCGGGCGAAGGCCGTACCGACGCCGCCAGCCCCGACGAGAAGGATGCGCATGTCAGCGATCCTAGCCTTCTACTGACGGGTACAACACGGGACCAGTCGTGAGATTCACCTGTTACGACGGAAATCGTTGCCGACAGGTCCTATTCATGCTAGAACCGTGCCAGTTGCGTACGCGTCTATAGTTAGCGCTACACAACCCTTACCACGCTCAGCCGGCCCGCACGACGGGATACTCCGTCCGGAACAAGTCGGTCGGCCTCGTCCAATTTCTTGACCCGACCCGTTTCTTCACCCGACCCGCTCGGGTAGTTGCCAGGAGGGGGACACATGGCCACCGCTACGCCGGAGCTTCAGCCAGTCGAAGAATCCAGGGACAAGGGGCTCAAGTCCGGCGCCCTGGGCCTGGTATCCAGTGTTGTCATGGGAGTCGCCTCGACGGCCCCCGCCTACAGCCTGGCCGCGACCTTGTTCTTCGTCGTCGCCCTGGTCGGGCTGAAGTCGCCGGCGGTCGCCGTGCTGGCGTTCATCCCGATGCTGCTCTGCTCGATCGGCTACAGCGAGATGAACAAGGCCGACCCGGACTGCGGGACCACGTTCACCTGGGCGACCCGGGCCTTCGGCCCGAAGACCGGGTGGGCCGGCGGCTGGGCCATCGTGGCCGCCGACATCCTGGTCATGGCCAGCCTGGCCCAGGTGGCCGGGCAGTACGTCTTCTTCCTGGTCCAGGGCCCGAACAGCTCGATCGGCGCGAACGCGTCCGGAGGATGGGTGCTGCTCGTCGGCATCCTGTGGATCGTCGCGATGACCTACATCTGCTACCGCGGCATCGAGGTCTCGGCCAACTTCCAGAAGGTCCTGCTGTCCGTCGAAGTCGCGATGCTGCTGGTGCTGTCGGTGACCGCCCTGGTCAAGGTCGAGACCAGTCACCCGGCGGGATCGGTGACCCCGAGCTTCTCCTGGCTGCTGCCCACCCATCTCACCCTGTCCGCGTTCATCGGTGGGCTCATCCTCATGCTTTTCATCTACTGGGGCTGGGACACGGCGGTCTCGGTCAACGAGGAAACCAAGGACAAGGCCAAGACTCCCGGCCGCGCGGCGATCATTTCGACTGTGCTGCTGCTGATCACCTACGCGATCGTCATCTTCTCGATGCAGGCGTTCGCCGGAACTGGCTCGAAAGGTGTCGGCCTGACCAACCCGGCGCACCAGTTCGACGTGCTGTCGGTGACCGGCAGTGCCATCTTCGGGACCTCAGGGTTCGGCACCTTCCTGTCCCGGCTGCTGGTCCTGATGGTGCTCAGTTCCGCGGCCGCCTCGACCCAGACGACCATCCTGCCGACGGCCCGCACCACCCTGTCGATGGCCGCCTACCGGGCCATCCCTCAGTCGTTCGCCAAGATCCACCCCAAGAACCTGACGCCGACGGTGTCCACGATCGTGATGGGCATCATCTCGATCGCGCTGTACATCCCGCTGAACTACATCTCCGGCGGTAACCCAATCGGTGACGCAGTCACCGCGATCGGGCTGTACATCGCGTTCTACTACGGGCTGACCGCCTTCTCCTGCGTCTGGTACTACCGGCACACGCTCACCAGCAGCGCCCGCAACCTCTGGATGCGCGGCATCCTGCCCGGTCTCGGCGGCCTGATCATGTACGCGGCGGGCATCTATGCCCTGCAGAGCGACTGGACGGCGACCAGCGGCTACACCTTCTGGACGGTCCCGGGACTGCACTGGGAGATCGGCGGCATCTTCATCATCGCCTTCCTGGCCGCTCTGGCGGGCGTGCTCGGGTTCGTCTACATGCGGCTCAGCGCCCCCGCGTTCTTCCGGAAGGAGACGCTGACCCGGGCCACGCCCACGCTGGTTCCTGACCCGGACGTGTAGCCGGGCCGGGACATGCGCCCATGCTCCCTGTCCGGGGGCAGGCTGTCGGCGGATGCCCCTAGGCTTGACTGGTGACCGCCACCACAGCCGCTGACACCCTCCTGGAGGGCCTGAACCCGCAGCAGCGGGCGGCCGTCGCGCACCAGGGCTCGCCGCTGCTCATCGTGGCCGGGGCCGGCTCGGGCAAGACCAGGGTGCTGACCCGCAGGATCGCCTACCTGCTGGCGGCGCGCGAGGTCAGCCCGCGGGAGATCCTGGCCATCACGTTCACCAACAAGGCGGCGGGCGAGATGGCGTCGCGGGTGGCCGAGTTGACCGGGCTGCGCTCACGGGCGATGTGGGTGATGACGTTCCACTCCGCGTGCGTGCGGATCCTGCGCCGGGAGGCGCAGCGGTTCGGCTACCCGTCGTCCTTCTCGATCTACGACCAGGCTGACTCGCAGCGCCTGATGGCCCTGGTCTGCCGTGAGCTCGACCTGGACCCCAAGCACCATCCGCCGAAGTCGATGCTGGGCCAGGTGTCCAACCTGAAGAACGAGCTCGTCGACTACGAGACATTCCTCGCCCGGGCAGACAACTACCGGGACAAGGCCCTGGCGCAGGCCTACGCGGAGTACCAGCGCCGCCTGGTCGCCGCAGGCGCGATGGACTTCGACGACCTGATCATGGTCATGGTCAACCTGCTGCAGGCCTTCCCCGAGGTCGCCGAGACCTACCGGCGCCGCTTCCGGCACATCCTGGTGGACGAATACCAGGACACCAACCATGCGCAGTACATGCTGGTCAGGGAGCTGGTCTCGCATCCCGCCTGGCAGTCCGACGATGACCACGCGGGCCCGCTGCCGCCTGCCGAGCTGGTCGTGGTCGGTGACGCGGACCAGTCCATCTACGCGTTCCGCGGCGCCACCATCCGCAACATCGAGGAGTTCACCAGGGACTTCACCGATGCGAGCGTGATCATGCTGGAGCAGAACTACCGATCCACGCAGAACATCCTGGCCGCGGCCAACGCGGTGGTGTCCCGCAACTCCGGCCGGGTCCCCAAGAACCTCTGGTCCGACGCGGGCGACGGGCCGCCGATCGTCGGGTACGTGGCCGACAGCGAGCACGACGAGGCCGCATTCGTGGCCGAGGAGGTGGACCGGCTCGCGGACGAGGGTGAGGCCACGCCTGGCGACGTCGCCGTGTTCTATCGGACCAACGCGCAGTCCCGCGTGTTCGAGGAAGTGTTCATCCGGGCCGGGCTGCCCTACAAGGTCGTCGGGGGCGTCCGCTTCTACGAGCGCCGCGAGGTCCGGGACCTGCTCGCCTACCTGCGGCTGACCGCCAACCCCGAGGACGAGGTCTCGCTGCGGCGGATCCTCAACGTGCCCCGGCGCGGCATCGGCGACCGGGCCGAGGCGTGCGTGGCCGCGCTAGCCCAGCGCGACCGGATCACGTTCGCGGCCGCCCTGGGCCGGCCCGATGACGTGCCCGGGCTGGCCGCCCGGTCGGCCAAGGCCATCACCTCGTTCAACGAGCTGATGGCCGGGCTGCGGGCCGAGGCGGAGCAGGGGCTGCCCGTGGCCGACCTGGCCGAGATGATCCTGGACCGGTCCGGCTATCTGGCCGAGCTGCAGAACTCCACCGACCTGCAGGACGCGAGCCGGATCGAGAACCTGAACGAGCTCGTGTCGGTGGCCCGGGAGTTCGACGCCCAGCGCCCCGACGGGACGCTCACCGACTTCCTGGAGCAGGTCTCCCTGGTCGCGGACGCCGACGAGATCCCTGACGGGGAACGCCACGGCGGCGTGGTCACGCTCATGACACTGCACACTGCCAAGGGCCTGGAGTTCCCGGTGGTGTTCCTCAGCGGGATGGAGGAGCACGTCTTCCCGCACCAGCGCTCGATGACCGACGACAAGGAACTCGAGGAGGAACGGCGCCTGGCCTACGTGGGCATCACCCGGGCGCAGCGCCGGCTCTACCTGACCCGGGCGGTGGCCCGCACCTGGTGGGGCCGTCCCGAGTACCACAAGCAGTCGAGGTTCCTGGACGAGATCCCCGGCCACCTCATCGAGTGGCGGCGTGACGAGCGGGCCGTGGCGGCGCCCGCGGCGGAGCGGCTGGCCCAGCGTCCCGGCGGACGCACCCCCGGGAACCGGCGGATACCGTCGCTCAGCCCGGGCGACAAGGTGACGCACGACGCGTACGGGCTCGGCACGGTGCTGTCCGTCGAGGGCCGGGGTGACGACCCCGAAGCCAAGATCGACTTTGGCGGCGAGTACGGGATCAAGCACCTGGTGCTGCGCTACGCGCCCATCGAGAAGCTGTAGCCCGCACCATGACCCGGTTCCCGCACCATGACCCGGTTCCCGCACCGTGACCCGGTTCCCGCACCCTGACGTCGGCCCCGGGGGACGCGGGCCCCGGGGGACGCGGGCCCCCCGGAGAGTGACGTCCACCGCGCGGAGGGTGACGGCGGGCCACCCGGAGGGTGAGAGCGACCCGCCCGGAGGGTGACGCAGGCCGCCCAGCCGTGCTGAGCCCACGACGGCGGGGTTACCCTGCGGAGGACAGGACACGCGCGGAGACCGGGAGGCAGACCATGGGAACGATCCGGGTCGTTATCGCCAAGCCCGGTCTGGACGGTCATGACCGGGGGGCCAAAGTGGTGGCCAGGGCGCTGCGCGACGCGGGCGTCGAGGTCATCTACACCGGGCTGCACCAGACGCCCGAGCAGATCGTCGCCGCGGCCGTCCAGGAGGACGCCGACGCTGTCGGCCTGTCCATCCTGTCGGGCTCTCACATGACCCAGTTCACCCGGGTCCTGGAGTTGCTGGCCGAGCGCGGGGCCAGTGACATCGTGGTATTCGGCGGCGGCATCGTGCCTGAGGCGGACATCACCGAGCTGGAGCGGCTGGGTGTGGCCAAGATCTTCACGCCGGGCGCGTCCACTTACGAGATCGTGGAGTGGGTGGAGTCCCACCTCGGCGGCGAGGCGACCGCGGGGGTTTCCGCGCAGCAGGGCAGCTGACCGTCCTGGCCGTGGGCCCGCTGCCCCGGTTAACCCGACGTGGGGAGGGTCCGCACCGCCAGCCGGGGCCGGTCCCATCCGGCCTCGAGGGCCGACCGTATCTCCGCCGCGACCACGGCGGCTTCCGTGCGGATCCGCTGCGGCGTGAAGTGCATCACATTGATCCCCAGAGCGTTCATCCGGGCGCCGCGGCGCAGCGTGCGCTGCCAGTCTTCCGGTGATAGGTGCCATTCCCGGGAGTCGACTTCCGCCACCACGCCCTTTTCGGGCCACCATGCGTCAGGTACCGCCAGGAACTCTGGTCCGACGTATAGCCGGGCGTTGAACAGAGGGGGAGGAAGCCCGTGCGCGCGGATCAGGTCGCGAAGATCGCCCTCTGCCGCTGACCGGACCCCGTCCGCGACCTCGGCCAGGGTGCGGCGCAGCCACGCGGACTGCCGTACAGGCGCGTGCCGGAGTTCGTCGGCTAGCTCGTCTATCCGGCACCGTCCCCGCTGCACCGCGTCCGCGGCGACCGCCCGCACCTCCCGGAACGAGCCCAGCTCCCGCGCCGCATCAGCCACCGCCCGGGCCGCCTCGGCGAACCGGATGGCCCCGTCAGCCATGGAGTATTCCGGCATCCGGGTCGTGGGCCAGATCCTGACGAAACCCACGCTGCTGCGGCGTTGCGCCGCTGGAACGAGCACGGTGACGAACGGGCTTCGCGGTGCCCGGACACCGTGATGGCCTAACGCGGCGATGCTGGTCAGGACGCTTGCGGGCCCAGCGCCGCGAAGAGCGGCGATCTCCGACTGGCGCTGGGTCGGTGTGCCAGTAACGGCCAGGTAGACACCGGGGAGCAGGCGTTGCCACGGGCCACCCGGGCGGATGCGATGCCGGATCTCGGCCAGGGAAAGCCCGCAGCCGATGGCCTGGCCCCTGGTGATGACCCCTTCGTTCTCGCGCAGACCCTTGTCGAGCGCGCTCCGGGCTGCTTTCGTCGGTGGTGTCACGGGAGCAGCCTCTCACCGGGGTCTGACACCGCCCCGCAGCCTCGGCGCCCCCGGCCCGTTCGTGATCAAACGTCTGGTGTTGCTATCACGACACCATTCGTTTGATCACGAAAGAGGAGGAGGGGGCTGCGGGGACAGGGGGGCTGGAGAGGGCAGTGGGGCTAGAGGGAGGCATGCCAGGCTGCTGAATCGCAGGGCGCGGGCACGGAGGTGGCGCGTGCGGGGACAGGGGGGCTGGAGAGGGCAGTGGGGTTGCGGCGGAGTGGTTACGGCCATGGCGAGGCGTGCTTGGCCAGGGTGCGGGGCTCCCGGCGCGCCGGGAGACGGGCAGGGTGAGCGAGAAATGGCCAGGGTGAGCGGGAAAGGGCGCGGGTCGCCCCGGTAGGCTGCGTGCGGAATCCTGCTCACCAGAGGTCACCCCCGAGGACGGACGCCAGTGGACCTGTTTGAGTATCAGGCGAAAGAACTGTTCGCCGAGTACGGGGTATCCGTACAGCGCGGCCGGGTCGCCTCAACCCCCGAAGAGGCACGTGAGATCGCGGCCGGCTACGCGGCGGAGGGTTCATCCCTCGTCGTGGTCAAGGCCCAGGTGAAGGCCGGCGGCCGGGGCAAGGCCGGTGGGGTCAAGCTGGCCAACGGCCCGGATGAGGCGGAGGCCAAGGCCCGCCAGATCCTCGGCATGGACATCAAGGGCCACACCGTGCACAAGGTCCTGATCGCCGAGGCCGTGGACATCGCCCAGGAGTACTACCTGTCCTTCCTGCTGGACCGGGCGGCCCGGACGTTCGTGGCGATCTGCTCGGTGCAGGGTGGCGTGGAGATCGAGGAAGTCGCGCACACCAACCCGGAGGCGGTGGCCCGGGTCCCGGTCGATCCGCTGACCGGGGTGGACCCGGCCAAGGCCGCCGAGATCATCGCCGCGGGCCGGATCCCGGCCGAAGCGGCGGAGAAGGCGGCGATGCTCGCCGAGCGGCTCTGGGCCGTGTTCGCCGACGAGGACGCCACCCTCGTCGAGGTCAACCCCATGGCCCTGACCGACCAGGGCGACGTGCTCGCCGTGGACGGGAAGGTCAGCCTGGACGACAACGCGTCCTTCCGCCAGGACCACGCGAAGTTCGCCGACCCGGAGGCGGCCGACCCGCTCGAGGCCCGGGCCAAGGCCAAGCACCTGAACTACGTCAAGCTCGACGGCCAGGTGGGGATCATCGGCAACGGGGCCGGGCTGGTCATGTCCACCCTGGACGTGGTGGCCCTGGCCGGTGAGCCGTTCGGCGGGATGAAGCCCGCGAACTTCCTCGACATCGGCGGGGGCGCGTCGGCCGAGGTGATGGCGGACGGCCTGGAGATCGTGCTGTCTGACACCTCGGTGCGCAGCGTCCTGGTCAACGTGTTCGGCGGCATCACCTCGTGCGACGCGGTGGCCAACGGCATCGTGTCGGCGATCGGCATGCTGGCTGCCAAGGGCGAGCAGGTCCGGCACCCGATCGTGGTCCGGCTGGACGGCAACAACGCCGACGAGGGCCGCCGCATCCTCGCTGACGCGGGCTTGCCGGTGGTCGAGCAGGTCGCGACCATGGACGACGCAGCCCGGCGCGCCGCGGAACTGGCCGCTGCCGCCTCGACAGGAGCATGAGATGGCGATTTTCCTGACCGGCGACAGCCGGGTCATGATCCAGGGCATCACCGGGTCGGAAGGCACCAAGCACGGCCGCCGGATGCTCGCCGCGGGCACCACGGTCGTCGGGGGCACGAACCCCCGGAAGGCCGGGCAGACCGTGGACCTGGGTGGCAGCTCGGTGCCCGTGTTCGGCACGGTCGCCGAGACCATGGCGGCCACGGGCGCGGACGTGTCGGTAGTCTTCGTGCCGCCCGCGGGCACCAAGGACGCGGTGATCGAGGCCGTGGACGCGGGGATCCCGCTGGCGATCGTGATCACCGAGGGCATCCCGGTGCACGACACGGCGGTCTTCTGGGCCTACGCCACGGCCAAGGGCAACCGGACCCGCATCGTGGGCCCGAACTGCCCCGGGGTGGCGTCACCCGGCAAGTCCAACGCCGGGATCATCCCGGCCGACATCACCACCGAGGGCCGGATCGGGCTGGTCTCCAAGTCCGGCACGCTGACCTATCAGATGATGTACGAGCTGCGGGACATCGGCTTCTCCACCGCGGTCGGGATCGGCGGCGACCCGGTGATCGGCACCACGCACATCGACTGCCTCGCCGCGTTCCAGGATGACCCGGAGACCGACGCGATCGTGATGATCGGCGAGATCGGTGGCGACGCCGAGGAGCGGGCCGCCGCCTACGTCGAGGCGAGCATAAGCAAGCCCGTGGTGGCCTACGTGGCGGGCTTCACCGCCCCGGAGGGCAAGACCATGGGGCACGCGGGCGCGATCATCTCCGGCTCCGCGGGCACCGCGCAGGCCAAGAAGGAAGCGCTGGAGAAGGTCGGGGTGCGGGTCGGCCGCACGCCGAGCGAGGCCGCCCGCCTCGTCCGCGAGGTGATGCGGGCCAGCTGACTTCCCAGGGCCTGCGTGCGGCGGGGCGCCCTGGGCCTGCGCGGCGCGCCTCCCCGATCCCTGGCCAGACCGTGGCCAGGATTGGGAGTCATGACCGCTTCTGCCCCGTCCGCCGAGCGTGCTGACGGCCGCGATGGGGCAGGGGAACCGCCTGCCAGGCCGAACCGCCCGCTGGTGATCACGGGTGCCATCGGGGCGTGCGCCGCCGCGGGTAGCGGGCTGGTCTTCATCACCCTGCTGGTGCTCGCGGGGTGGATCGCCGCGCCGCACGCGGGCGTGGGGCTGACCGGCGTGCTGCGTACCGCCGCCGACCTGTGGCTGGTGGGCCACCACGTCGGGTTCGCGCTGCACGGTGCTGGCCGGATCGGGACCGGGCGGATCGGGATGCTGCCGCTGGGCCTGGTGCTGATACCCGGCGCGCTGCTGTGGGCCGCGGGCCGCTGGGTGGTCCGGCAGGGCCAGGTCACCCGGCTCGCCGAGGTCGGCTACGCGGCCCTGGCCCTGGCGGTTCCGTACGCGCTGGTGGCCGGGGCGCTGGCGCTGGCTGGGCAGTCCGCGCTGGCCACGCCCTCGCTGCCGCAGGCGGTTCTGTCCGGCTTCCTGATCGCCCTGGTCGCGGGGGGCCTCGGCGGGGCCCGGGCGCTGGCGCCCTGGGGCCGGCTGATCCACCTGCTGCCCCCGCGCTCCCGGGCCGTGTTCCTCGGATCGGTCGGCTCGCTGACCGTGCTGGCCGGGGCGGGCGCGATCCTGGCCGGTGCCTCCCTGGCCGTCAGCATCGGCGGCTTCCGGTCGGTGGACGTGGCGCTCGCGCCCGGTCTGGTAGGCGGGGTCCTCCTGCTCCTGGCCCAGATCGCCTACGTGCCCAACGCCGTCGTCTGGTCGATCTGCTACACGCTGGGCCCCGGTTTCGCGTTCGGCACCGGCACCGTGGTCGCCCCCACCGGGTCCGCGCTCGGGCCGCTGCCGATGCTGCCGATGCTCGCGGCGCTACCCGGCGGAGCCCATGCGTCCGTGCCTGGCTGGGTGTCCATGCTCATGCTCAGCGTGCCGTACCTCGCTGGGGCGTTCGGGGGGCTGCTGACCGCACGGGCCGCCCCTACACCGGCGGTCGAGCTGGCGCCGCTCCGGGGCTTCGCCTGCGGCGTGGCTACCGGGATCGCACTGGGACTGCTCGCCGCGTTCGCGGGCGGGCCGCTGGGCAGCGGCCGGTTGACCGCGGTCGGGCCGTCCGGGTGGCAGGCGGCCGTGGTGTCCGTGCTCGAGGTCGGCGTGGCCGCCGCGGTCACCGCCGGTCTGGTGAACTGGTTCCGGATGAGCCGTCTCAGCGCCGCCGGGATCGTGTTCCCGGGGGCTGGGCCGCACGAGGCCGATCCGCCCGGGCCTGAGCCGCAGGGCGCGGGACCCCGGCTGGCGGCCGGGGACGCTGTGGCCGGGGCGAGCGGGCACCACATCTACGTCGATCCGTGGGGCGAGGCGGAGGACGGCGCGGAGGGTGGCCGAGCTGATCCGCCCGGCCCGGCCTCCCTGCCCTGACCCTGTCCGTCCTCCCTGCCCTGACCCGTCTGCCCTCCCTGCGGTCACCGGTCAGCGCGTGGCGTTCTCGATGGCCCGGGAGAACTGGGTCCGGCATGTCTGCTGCGCGACGATCGTGTTAGCCCCGCTCAGGCACTGGGAGTACGTGGACACCTGCTTGCCGAACAGGGCGAACCCGGCCAGCAGGACACCACTCACCAGCACCCCGACCACGCCGATCGCGAGGGCGATTCCGGAGCCCCTCGGCCCTGCTGTGCCGCCGCGCCGGGCCCGCTGGATCGCGGTGCCCGCCAGCCAGACGGCCATGGCCCCCGCCACCAGGGCGAACGCCACGATGTAGACGCCCCGCTGGAAATTGCTCAGACCGAGCACACCGAACAGGCTGAGCAGCGCGAGCAACAGTGCCGCGACCGACCGTTGCTGATGTACTGGATCGGCGCGCCCGGCGGGCCGGAGCGCGGCGGGCTCAGCCGGCTGGCGCTCGGCCTGCCGGCGCTCGGCTGGCTGGGAGTCGGCGGGCCGGGACTCGGCAGGCTGGCGCTCGGCTGGCTGGGAGTCGGCCGGCCGGGAGTCAGCAGGCTGGGAGTCGGCACGCCGGGATTCAGCAGGCTGGGGCTTGGGAGGCGGGGGCGGCTGGACTACTGGGGGCATCAGCGGGTGCTCCAGGGGGCAGGTGCCAGGGGTCTGGCGGGCCTGGTACGGACACGGCCTCCTAATTTTGCCCTGCCCGGGCCGGTGGGCAATCCCATTGTCCGGATGCGGTTATCGTGGCCGCATGCGCGCACGCCTGGTGGTTCTGGTCTCAGGCGCGGGAACGAACCTGCAGGCCTTGCTGGACGCGTGCGCGGAACAGGCGTACGGCGCGGAGATAGTAGCGGTCGGCGCCGACCGGACCGGCATCGAGGCGCTGGCTCGCGCGGAGCGGGCGGGCGTACCCACGTTCACGCACCGGGTCAAGGACTACCCGAGCCGCGCGGACTGGGATGAGGCGCTCACCGCGTCATGCCGCGAGGCCAGTCCGGATCTGGTCATCCTGGCTGGTTTCATGAAGCTGGTCGGCCCGCCCTTCCTGGACGCGTTCGGCGGGCGCCTGATCAACACCCACCCGGCCCTGCTGCCCGCTTTCCCGGGCATGCACGGCGTGCGCGACGCGCTCGAGCACGGGGTGAAGCTGACTGGGTGCACCGTGTTCCTGGTGGACGCGGGTACCGACACGGGCCCGGTGATCGCCCAGGCGGCGGTCCCTGTGCTGGACGACGACGATGAGACGACCCTGCACGAGCGGGTCAAGGTGGCTGAGCGGGCCCTGCTCGTGGAGACTGTGGGCCGGATGGTCCGCGACGGGTGGGCCGTGCAGGGCAGGAAGGTAAGGATCGGGCAGTGAAGGTGAAGGCGGGGAAGGTGAAGGCCGGGAAGGTGAAGGCCGGGAAGGTGAAGGCCGGGAAGGTGAAGGCCGGGAAGGTGAGGGCCGGACGGTGACGAGGGTGCCGATCAGGCGGGCGCTGATCAGCGTGTACGACAAGACGGGGCTCAGTGACCTGGCGCGCTCGCTGCACGCGGCCGGTGTGGAGATCGTCAGCACCGGCAGCACCGCGGACACGATCAGCGTGGCCGGCGTGCCGGTGACCCGCGTGGAGGACGTCACCGGGTTCCCGGAGGCCCTCGACGGCCGGGTGAAGACGCTGCATCCGGCGGTCCACGCCGGGCTGCTCGCCGACCTGAGCAAGCCGGCCCACCAGGCCCGGCTGGACGAGCTGGGCATCGCGCCGTTCCAGCTGCTGGTGTCCAACCTGTACCCGTTCGAGGCGGCCGTGAGCAGCGGAGCCGCGCCGGCCGAGTGTGTCGAGCAGATCGATATCGGCGGGCCGGCCATGGTCCGGGCGGCCGCCAAGAACCATGAGCATGTCGCGGTCATCACCGACCCGTCCCGGTACGGGGACGTCGAGGCGGCGGTGGCCGGCGGCGGATTCACGCTGGAGCAGCGGCGGCGGCTGGCGGCCCGCGCCTACGCGCACACCGCGGCCTACGACAGCGCGGTCGCCTCCTGGTTCGCCTCCGGCTACGCGCCGGACGAGACGGCGGAGGAGACCGGCTGGCCGGATGTGACCGCAGGGCTGTGGACCCGGCGCGAGGTGCTCCGCTACGGGGAGAACCCGCACCAGCGTGCCGCACTCTACGTACGCAGCCCGGGCGGGGAGGTGAAGGCGGGCATCGCCGCGGCGATCCAGCTGCACGGCAAGGCCATGTCGTACAACAACTACGTCGACGCCGCCGCGGCCTGGCGGGCCGTGTTCGACTTCGACCAGCCGTGCGTGGCCATCATTAAGCACTCCAACCCCTGCGGCATCGCCCTCGGCACCGACCTGGCCGAGGCGCACCGGAAGGCGAACGCGTGCGACCCGGCGTCCGCCTTCGGCGGCGTCATCGCCGCCAACAGGGTGGTCACCGCGGAGATGGCGGCCCAGGTCAAGGACATCTTCACCGAGATCGTCATCGCGCCGGGCTTCGAGGACACCGCGCTGGACATCCTGTCGGGAAGCAAGAACCTGCGCCTGCTGACCTGCCCGCCGCCGGTGCGGGGCGCTCACGTGCCGGAATGGCGGCAGGTGGACGGCGGCGGCCTGCTGCTGCAGACCCCGGACGAGATCGACGCGCCCGGGGATGACCCGGCCAGCTGGGAGCTGAAGACCGGGCAGCCCGCCTCGCCCGACATGATGGCCGACCTGGTCTTCGCCTGGCGGGCTATCCGCAGCGTCAAGTCCAACGCCATCCTGCTGGCGTCCGGGCTGGCCACCGTGGGCGTGGGCATGGGCCAGGTCAACCGGGTGGACGCGGCCCGGCTGGCGGTGTCCCGGGCGGGCGAGCGCACGGCCGGGTCGGTCGCGGCCAGCGACGCCTACTTCCCCTTCCCCGACGGCCTGGAGGTCCTGACCGCCGCCGGGATCCTGGCCGTGGTCCAGCCGGGCGGATCAATCCGCGACCAGCTCAGCATCGAGGCGGCCGAGCAGGCGGGCGTCACCATGTACGTCACCGGCGTCCGCCACTTCTACCACTGACGAGTCCACCCGCAGAACCAGGTATCACTGAGAACCAGGTATCACTGACGAGCCACGTACCAGAACGGGGGTGAGAGATGACGGCGATCATTCTCGACGGGAAGGCGACCGCCACGGCGATCAAGACTGAGCTCGCCGAGCGGGTTGCGGCGCTGGCCGCCCGGGGCGTGCGTCCCGGCCTGGGCACTGTCCTGGTCGGGGACGATCCGGGCAGCCGGGCCTACGTCAACGGCAAGCACCGGGACTGCGCCGAGGTGGGTCTCGCCAGCATCCGCCGGGATCTGCCCGCCGACGCCACCCAGGAGCAGGTCGAGGCGGTGGTGGACGAGCTGAACGCGGACCCGGCCTGCACCGGCTACCTGGTCCAGCTGCCGCTGCCGGCCGGGATCGACGCGAACCGGGTCCTGAGCCGGATCGATCCGGCCAAGGACGCGGACGGGCTGCACCCGCTGAACCTCGGCCGGCTCGTGCTCGGTGAGCCAGGGCCGCTGCCTTGCACCCCGCGGGGCATCGTGGAGCTGCTCCGGCGCTATGACGTGCCGATCGCGGGGGCCGACGTCACCGTGATCGGGCGCGGGATCACCGTGGGACGGGCGCTGGGACTGCTGCTGACCCGGCGCTCCGAGAACGCCACCGTCACCCTGTGCCACACCGGGACGAAGGACCTGGCCGGGCACACCCGCGAAGCGGACATCGTGGTGGTCGCCGCGGGCCGTCCCGGCCTGGTGACGGCGGACATGGTCAGGCCTGGCGCCGCGGTGCTGGACGTGGGGATCACCCGGACCGAAGCGGGCTTGGTCGGCGACGTCGCGCCCGAGGTCCGGGAGGTGGCCGGCTATCTCGCCCCCATGCCCGGCGGGGTCGGCCCGATGACCAGGGCGATGCTGCTAGTCAACGTGGTCGAGGCGGCAGAAAACGCCACGCGGCAGGAGTAAGCTACCAATAAGTAACATGCTGGCTCACCCCCCGGGCGCCCTTGGGGGACCCCCCGGGGGGTGAACCAGGAAGTGGCATTTGGCACCCTTAAGGTGCGCCGCCGCAAACCGGGCCCAGCCGGGCCCAACCTGGCCAGTCAGGGCCAGTCCCTGGATTGCGGCGAAGAGTTGAGGAGGTCGGCCGCCGGTCATGAACATCGTCGTTGGCGTGAAGCAGGTGCCGGACACGTGGGCGGAACGGACCCTGAGGCCCGACGACTCACGCCTGGACCGGGCGTCGGTTGACGGGGTCATCAACGAACTCGACGAGTACGCGATCGAGGAGGGGCTGCGCCTGGCCGAGGCGCATGGGGGCGAGGTCACCATCCTGACCATGGGCCCGGACGGGGCTGGTGAGTCGATCCGCAAGGCGCTGTCCATGGGTGCCGACAAGGCGGTGCACCTCATCGACGACGGCCTGGCCGGCTCGGACGGGCTGCAGACATCGGCGGCCCTGGCCGCCGTGCTCGGCCGGATCGGGTTCGACCTGGTCATCCTGGGCGCGGAGTCCACCGACGCGCGGATGGGCGTGATGGCGGCCATGCTGGCTGAGCGGCTCGGCGTCCCGCAGCTCTCACTGGCCAGCAAGGTCGAGGTGGACGGGACCGCGCTGCGGATCCACCGGCAGACCGACTACGGCTACGACAAGGTCGAGGCCAGCCTGCCTGCCGTGATCAGCGTGGTGGAGAAGATCAACGAGCCGCGCTACCCCTCGTTCAAGGGCATCATGGCGGCCAAGAAGAAGCCGGTGGAGACGCTCACCCTGGCCGACATCGGGATCGACGCGGGGCAGGTAGGCCTGGACGGTGCCGCCACCGCCGTGGTCAGCTTCGCCAAGCGGCCCCCGCGGCAGGCGGGCACGGTCGTCAAGGACGAGGGCGACGGCGGGGCCAAGGCGGCCGAGTACCTCGCCGCGCAGAAGTTCATCTGAGCACAGGTCGCCTGAAGCACGGCGCATCTGAAGCACGGGGCATCTGGGCAGCGGAGCATCCAAGGAAGGACGGCCGACGATGGCTGAGGTTCTGGTTCTCGCCGAGCACGACGGCGAGACGGTGAAGAAGGTGACCGGCGAGCTGCTCACCCTGGCCCGCCGGTTCGGCGAGCCCGCGGCCGTCTGGATTGGCGCGGGCGCGGAGGGCGGCCGGGACCGGCTGGCCGAGTTCGGCGCGGCCAAGGTCTACGTGGCCGACGGCAGCGACATCGACGACTACTTGGTGGCCCCCGTGGCCGAGGTACTGGCCGGGCTGGTGGCGCAGAAGTCCCCGGCGGCCGTGCTGCTGGCCGCCACCGGCGAGGGTAAGGAAGTGGCCGGGCGGCTGGCGGTCAAGACCGGCTCCGGGGTGATCACCGACGCGGTCGGGCTCGCCACGGGCGACGGCGGCCTGCTCGCCGAGCAGTCCATCTTCGGTGGCGCGATCGTCGTGCAGTCCACCGTGCGGACCGGCACCCCGATCATCGCCGTGCGGCCCAACTCCGTCGCGGCCGAGCCCGCCCCGGCCGCCGCGGAGATCGAGCCGGCCGGGATCGAGCTGAGTGACGCGGCCAAGGCGGCCAGGATCACCGAGCGGGTGGTGGCCGAGCGGGGCGAGCGGCCCGAGCTCACCGAGGCGGCGATCGTGGTCTCCGGCGGCCGTGGCGTCGGCAACGCCGACAACTTCGCGCTGATCGAGAAGCTGGCGGATTCCCTCGGCGCGGCCGTGGGCGCGTCCCGGGCCGCGACCGACGCGGGCTGGTACCCGCACCAGTTCCAGGTGGGCCAGACGGGCAAGACAGTCTCTCCGCAGCTGTACCTGGCGGTGGGCATCTCCGGGGCGATCCAGCACCGGGCGGGCATGCAGACCTCGAAGACCATCATGGTGGTCAACAAGGACCCCGAGGCGCCGATCTTCGAGCTCGCCGACTTCGGCGTGGTGGGCGACCTGTTCGCGGTGGTGCCGCAGCTGACCGAGGAGGTCGAGCGGCGCTCGGCGAACTAGGACAGGCCCCGGACAGGCCCTGCGGCGTGCTCGGGGACTAGATCGCCCACTAGGCTGAAATCCGTCATGGGGTACATCGACTACGTGTCCGCGCGCCCGCGGCCGGCCGAGGACTGCGTGGTCTACCTGGACCACGCGGCGACGACGCCGATGCTGCCTGAGGCCCTCGCCGCGATGACCGAAGAGCTCGGCCAGCTGGGCAATCCCTCGTCCCTGCACAACGCCGGGCGCCGCGCCCGGCGGGTGGTGGAGGAGTCGCGGGAGCGGATCGCCGAGGTGTTCGGTGCCCGGCCCAGCGAGGTGATCTTCACCAGCGGCGGCACCGAGGCTGACAACCTGGCGGTCAAGGGCCTGTACTGGGCCCGCCGCGCGGCCGCCGCTGGCCCGGCCGGCGCTGGCCCGGCCGCCGCCGCGGCCCGCCGGGTGCTGGCCACCGCCATCGAGCATCACGCGGTGCTGGACTCGGTGCACTGGCTGGCCGGGCACGAGCGCGCCGAGGAGCACTGGCTGCCGGTCGACGAGACCGGGGTGCTTCACCCCGCCGCGCTGGCCGAGGCCATCGGCGATGACCCGGATGGGGTCGCCCTGGTCACCGTGATGTGGGCCAACAACGAGGTCGGCGCGATCCAGCCGATCACCGCGCTCGCCGCGCTGGCCCGCGAGCACGGCATCCCGTTCCACACCGACGCGGTGCAGGCCGCGGGCCAGCTTCCGATCGGCTTCGCGGCCAGCGGCGCGGACGCGATGACCATCACCGGGCACAAGTTCGGCGGCCCGGTGGGCGCGGGCGCGCTGTTGCTGGCCCGCGGGGTCCAGCCGGTCCCCGTGCTGCACGGCGGCGGTCAGGAGAGCGAGGTCCGCTCCGGCACGCTGGACGCCCCCGCCATCTGCGCGTTCGCGGTCGCTGCGGCGGTCATGGCCGCCCGCCGGGATGAGGAGGCCGCACGGCTGGGCAAGCTCCGCGACGACCTGATCGCCCAGGTGCTCGCGGCCGTGCCGGACGCCATCCTCAACGGGCCGCCCGCGGGATCCGGCCGCCTGCCCGGGAACGCGCACTTCTCCTTCCCCGGCTGCGAGGGCGACGCGCTGCTGATGCTGCTCGACGCCAAGGGCATCGCCTGCTCGACCGGGTCCGCCTGCACCGCCGGCGTGGCCCAGCCCAGTCACGTGCTGCTCGCCATGGGCGCGGACGAGGCCAGGTCCCGTGGGTCGCTGCGGTTCTCGCTGGGCCACACCTCCGCCCAGGCCGACGTGGACGCGCTCGGCGCGGCCATCGGGGAGGCCGTCCAGCGGGCCCGGCGCGCCGCCCGCTGACCGTCCGCACGTGGCCGGGCTTTTTTCAAGATCTCCGCAACGAACCGCTCACGCGGTCCGTCCCCCGCCCCGCGGCAGGCGATGGCGTGGCGCGAATGCGGCCCGGCGGCGCGTAGGCTCGGTAGGCGATGAACCGTCTTCGTGTGCTGGCCGCCATGTCCGGCGGGGTGGACTCGGCGGTCGCCGCCGCCCGCGCCGCCGACGCCGGTCACGACGTGACCGGCGTCCATCTCGCGCTGTCCTCCAACCCCCAGTCCTACCGCTCCGGCGCGCGGGGCTGCTGCACGCTGGAGGACGCCCGCGACGCCCGCCGGGCCGCGGACGTGATCGGCATCCCGTTCTACGTGTGGGACATGGCCGCGCGGTTCGACCGTGATGTGGTGGCCGACTTCGTGACCGAGTACGCGGCGGGCCGCACGCCCAACCCCTGCCTGCGCTGCAACGAGAAGATCAAGTTCGCAGCGGTGCTGAACCGGGCCATCGCGCTCGGGTTCGACGCGGTCTGCACCGGCCATCACGCCCGGATCCGGGACGGCCGCCTGGTCCGCAGCGTGGACCCGGGCAAGGACCAGTCCTACGTGCTGGCCGTGCTCAGCCGCGATCAGCTGGACCGGGCCATGTTCCCGCTGGGCTCCTCGACCAAGGCCGAGGTGCGCGCCGAAGCCGCGGCCCGGGGGATGGCGGTGGCCAGCAAGCCGGACAGCCACGACGTCTGCTTCATCCCGGACGGAGACACCCGGGCGTTCCTGGCGGGCCGGCTGGGCGATGCGCCGGGCCGCATCGTGGCCGAGGACGGGACGCCGGTCGGCACGCACGACGGGGCTTACGGCTTCACCATCGGCCAGCGCAAGGGGCTGCGGGTCGGGGTGCCGGCCGGGGACGGCCGGCCCCGCTACGTGCTGGATATCGAGCCCGTGTCGCGGACCGTGACCGTCGGGCCGCGTGAGTCCCTGGACGTGCAGGAGATCGTGGCCGAGCGGCCGGTATGGAGCGGGTGCGAGCCGCTGCGCGAGCCGCGGGAGTGCCTGGTCCAGCTGCGGGCCCACGGTGAGGTCCATCAGGCCACCGTTTCCCTTCACCCGGGCGGGCTCGCGGGGAACCTGCTCCGGATCACCCTGGACCGGCCGGCCCAGGGCGTGGCCAAAGGCCAGGCCGCGGTGATGTACGACGGCGACACGGTGCTGGGCAGCGGCACCATCAGCGGGACCCGGGCCGGGGCGCCCTCCCCGGCCGGATCCGCCCGCTGACCCGCGGAATCCCTGCTGACCCCGGTGGGGTCCGCCCGCTGACCCGGCGGAATCCCTGCTGACCCCGGTGGGATCGCCCGCTGACCCGCGGAATCCCTGCTGACCCCGGTGGGATCGGCCCGACGGCACCGGGAATCCGCGGCTTATCCCGGCCAGGGATTGGCCCGGCGACGGAACCGGGCGTCAGGTAAAGCGGCGGCACGTACCCGGTCATATCCGTGCAATGTGGTGACGATCACAGGATGGCGGCCAAATCGTGTCAGCTTTGCTTCATTGCGGCGTGCAGGCTAGCAAAAGTTCCCGCAAAGTGCATCCCTTGTTACGGGTGGGGAAAGCCTCTAGCGTGACTGTCAACGGCAGGGGTGACAGGCGCAAAGAGGCGCCAGGCCGCAGGAGGCACCATGATCGGTGGCAGTGATCGCCAGGCCCGTTCAGGTCGGATGCCCTTGGCGCCCAGACCCAGACGCCGGGCCCGGGCCGGCCCCGGGCCCGGGTCTTGCTGGCGGCGGCGGGCGGAGTCGTCCTGGCCTCCTCGGCGCTGGCCGCCTGCGGTTCCAGCAGCGCCAGCACCTCGGGGCCGGTAACGCTGAACTTCTACCAGTTCCCCGACGTCTCCGGGGCGACCAACACCGAGATCAAAAACTGCGACGCGCAGAGCGGCGGCAAGTACAAGATCTCCTACCAGGTGCTGCCCGCGGCGTCGGACAGCCAGCGCCTGCAGCTGGTCCGGCGGCTGGCCGCCAACGACAGCACGATCGACATCATGGCCCTCGACGTGACCTGGGAAGCCGAGTTCGCCAACGCCGGCTGGATACTGCCGTGGACCGGCGCCGACAAGCAGCAGGTCGTCAATGGGACCATCGCGCCGGCGCTGCAGACCGCGATGTGGAAGGGCCAGCTCGTCGCGGCACCGGACAACACCAACACCCAGCTGCTGTGGTACCGCTCTGACCTGGTGAAGACCCCGCCCAAGACGTGGGCCCAGATGATCGCCGACGCGGAGCAGCTCAAGAAGGAGGGCAAACCGCACTACATCGAGATCCAGGGCGCGCAGTACGAGGGCGCGACCGTCTGGTTCAACACGATGGTGAACAGTGCCGGCGGCACCGTCCTGAATCCCTCGGCGACCAAGGTCACGCTGGGGCCGGCGGCGGTCAAGGCCCTGGCGGACATGAAGCAGCTCGCCACCTCGGCCGGCGCGGACCCGTCGCTGCCGGTGCAGATGGAGAACGACAACCGGCTGGCGATGGAGGGGGGCACGGCGGCGTTCGAGCTGAACTACCCGTTCGTGTATCCGTCCATGAAGGCCGACAACCCCAAGATGTTCAAGAACTTCAAGTGGGCGCTTTACCCACAGATCACTCCCGGCGTGCCGGCCAAGGTGACGATCGGCGGCGTGGACCTCGCGGTCAGCAAGTTCTCGCAGCACAGGGCGCTGGCCTTCCAGGCCGCGCTGTGCCTGCGAGACAAGCAGAACCAGCTGATCGGCGCCACCGTCGGCGGCGTCCCGCCCACGATCGCCAGCCTCTACAACGATCCGAAGATGTTCCCCGCCTACCCGTTCCACGCCGAAATCCTGAAGGAGCTCCAGAACGCCAGCGTGCGGCCGAAGACCCCGGTCTACCAGGTCGTGTCCATCGACATCTCGCACCTGATCTCACCGCCGCCGGCATCAACCCGTCGGCCACGGAGCGGAAGATGTCCAACCAGATCAGCGACGCCCTGCAATCGAAGGGCCTGGTCCCATGAGCCGCCGCGGAGCCCGCGGCAGGCCGGCCGGCAAGGAAGGAAGGGGCCAATGAGTACCACCACCGAGACGGTCCCCGGCGAGGCGACCACACAGGTAGCCAGGAGACGCAGAGCGCCGTTGTCCGAGGGGGCGAAGGCCGAGCGCAAGCTGGGCTTCCTGCTGATCGCCCCGGCGGTCGTCGTGATGGTCGCCGTCACCGCCTACCCGGTCGGCTACGCCATCTGGCTGTCGCTCCAGCGCTACAACCTGGAACTGCCGAACGCCGTCAAGTTCGTGGGGTTCGCCAACTACGGGGCGGTGCTCAGCTCCCCGTACTGGTGGCAGGCGCTGTGGATCACGGTGCTCATCACCATCGTCTCGGTCTCCGTCACCCTGGTGCTGGGCATGCTGCTGGCGCTGGTCATGCACCGGACACTGTTCGGCCGGGGCACGATCCGCACCGCCGCGCTCATCCCGTACGGGATTGTGACGGTCGCCGCGGCCTACGGCTGGCAGTACGCCTGGACACCCGGCCAGGGCTACCTGTCCGCGCTGTTCAACGACAGTGCGCCGCTGACCTCCCAGTACAAGGCGATCGCGGTGATCATCCTGGCCGAAATCTGGAAGACCACGCCGTTCATGGGGCTGCTGCTGCTGGCCGGGCTCTCCCTGGTGCCCGAGGACCTGCAGAAGGCCGCCAAGGTGGACGGCGCCACCGCCTGGCAGCGCTTCTTCAGGATCACGGTGCCGCTGATGAAGCCGGCCATCCTGGTCGCGGTGCTGTTCCGGACCCTGGACTCGTTCCGGATCTTCGACAACATCTTCATCCTCACCGGAGGTAATAACGGCACAGAATCGGTCTCGATTCTTGGCTGGGACAACCTGTTCAACGCGCTGAACCTGGGGATCGGGTCCACGATCTCCATCCTGATCTTCATCTGCGTGGTGATCATCGCGGCCGTGTTCATCAAGGGCTTCGGTACCGCGGCCCCGGGTACCGACATCGGAAAGAGGTGACCTGGTTATGGCTGCTGTCACCACCACCCCCCGCGAGAAAGTCAGCTGGGGCACGATCAACGTCGTCGTCGTGGCGCTGGCGCTGATCCCCGTGCTCTGGATGGTCTCGCTGTCCTTCAAGACACCTGTGGCCATCCTCGATCCCTCCTTCGTTCCGGCGGCGTGGACCTGGGGGAACTACACCCAGATCCTGAGCACGTCAACGTTCATCCGGCCGCTGATCAACTCGATCGGCATCGGCCTCATCGCGACATTCATCTCCGTCGTGCTGGCTTCCATGGCCGCCTACGCGGTCGCGCGGCTGCGCTTCCCGGGCAAGGCGCTGCTCATCGGGATGGCGCTGCTGATCGCGATGTTCCCGATCATCGCCCTGGTGACCCCGCTGTTCGCCATCGAGCGCGCGCTGGGCTTGTTCAACACCTGGCCAGGCCTGATCATCCCCTACGTCGCCTTCGGCCTGCCGCTCGGCATCTACACGCTGTCGGCGTTCTTCCGGGAGATCCCGTGGGAGCTTGAGAAGGCCGCCAAGGTCGATGGGGCCACGCCGTTCCAGGCGTTCGTCAGGGTCATCGCCCCGCTGGCCGCGCCGGGCATGGTCACCACGGCGATCCTGGTCTTCCTGGCGTGCTGGAACGAGTTCCTGATGGCGATCTCGTTCACCTCGACGACCGCCGCCAGGACGGCGCCGGCGTCGCTCGCCTACCTCAGCGGCAGTTCGCAGTTCACGATACCGACCGGGCCCATCGCGGCGGCCGCGGTGGTCATCACCATCCCGATCATCATCTTTGTGGTGTTCTTCCAGCGCCGGATCGTGGCCGGGCTGACATCAGGCGCGGTCAAGGGCTAGCGCGGATCCAAGGAGAGACCAGTGGCTGAAATCGTTCTCGACAACGTCACCAAGCGCTACCCCGACGGCGCGCTGGCGGTTAACAAGATCAACCTGGACATCGCCGACGGCGAGTTCGTCATCCTGGTCGGCCCGTCCGGCTGCGGGAAGTCGACGACGCTCAACATGATCGCCGGCCTGGAGGACATCACCGAGGGCGAGCTGCGGATCGGCGGCAAGGTCGTCAACAACGCCACGCCCAAGGACCGCGACATCGCGATGGTGTTCCAGAGCTACGCGCTGTACCCGCACATGACGGTCCGGGAGAACATGGGCTTCGCGCTCAAGCTGGCCAAGACCCCGCAGAACGTCATCAACGACAAGGTCGAGGAGGCGGCCCGGATCCTGGACCTGACCCAGCACCTGGACCGCAAGCCGGCCAACCTGTCCGGCGGCCAGCGGCAGAGGGTCGCGATGGGCCGGGCCATCGTCCGCGACCCGTCCGCGTTCCTGATGGACGAGCCGCTGTCCAACCTGGACGCGAAGCTGCGCGTGCAGATGCGCACCGAGGTGTCCCGGATCCAGCGCAGGCTAGGTACCACCATGGTCTACGTGACCCACGACCAGACCGAGGCGATGACGCTCGGTGACCGGGTCGCGGTCATGCGCAACGGCCTGCTGCAGCAGGTGGCGTCCCCGCAGGAACTTTACGAGCAGCCCGCCAACCTGTTCGTGGCCGGCTTCATCGGCTCGCCCGCGATGAACTTCATGGGCGGCACCCTGGAGGAGGGCAAGCTGCGCACCGGGCTGGGGGACATCCCGCTGACCGGCCGGCTGCAGCACGCGCTGGGCAGTTCCACCGCAGGCCGGCAGATGATCGTCGGCATCCGCCCGGAGGACTTCGAGGACGCGTCGCTGGTGCCCAGCGAGGCCCGGCACAACGGGATCACCTTCCCGGCCACCATTGACGTGGTGGAGTCGCTGGGCTCGGAGAAGTACGTCTACTTCAGCCAGGAACTGGGCGGGGTGGACGCGGTCGAGCTCACCGAGCTGGCCCGGGACTCCGGGCGGGCGGACACCGGCGATAGCAGCGAGACCGTAGTCGCCCGCTTCGACCCGGCCACCCGGATCAGCGAGGGAGACAACGCCGAGGTCTGGGTGGACGTACGCAGGCTGCACGTGTTCGACCCGGACACCGGCAAGAACCTCACCATGGGTGACTCCGGCTCGCCGGCCAGCGGGGCGGGCCCGGCGGACGGGGGCACCCCGGCGGCACAGGCCGACGCGGGCGCGGCCGGGCAGGACACCGGCTCGGCGGCCGCGCCACCGCGCTGACCAGCGGTTGCGCCGGCGATTAGTCCGCGGCGGCGTCGCCGTCCGTCTCCTGCGGCTGCAGCCGGGGGCTTTGGCCCCCGGCTGCGCCGGTGTGCCAACTGCGGCTGCGCCAGCGGGGTGACCGGAACTTGCGCTGGAGTTCCTCGATGACCTCGTCGTTCCACTCATGGGTCCGGATCAGCCGGTAGCGCTCGCGGGCGATGGTCAGGTAAGCCTCGGCATCCGTGCCGTCGCCGACCAGGCCGGCCGCGTGCAGCATGCGCACGACCGGGGTGAATTCCTCGGCGAACCAGCGCCGGGACACCTCGGCCCGGTCGTAGAACTTGTGCTCGTGCTGCATGAGCCGGAACCCCCAGGCCTCCACGGCCTCGCCGAGCTCCGCGTAGCCCCAGGGATCGGTCATAGTGATCTTGGCGTAGGACTGGGGCGACAGCCTGACCCGGGACCGGAACAGCCGCTCGTAGCTCTTGAACAGCAGATCGCCGCGCCGGCGGATGCCCCGCGCGGGAACCGCGGTGAGGATCTCCGTGACGTAGGCGTCGATCGTCTTCTGCCCGGTGGCCAGCGCGATCGACACCCGGTGATGCCCATCGACGACGAAGTGCAGGTCGCCGACGCGGTACACGTCGATGGGCGGGATCGACTCACCCCGGCGCTGGGCCAGGGCCAGCCGCTCCCAGCGCTCCCGGACCCGGCCGGAGGTGGGCCGGAACCGGCGGTCGAAGTCCCGGGTGGAATCCACCGTGCCGACCACGGTGTCGAGCTTGATCACCTGCAGGCCCAGTTTCCGCTCGCCGGTCTGGCCGAGCGCCGCGACGACCTCGTCGAAGGGCAGGATGAGGTTGACGTCGTCCGGCTCGCGCCGCAGCCGCTGGGCCAGCCGGGCCAGCACCTGGCGCCGCCGGGCGCGCTCGAAGTCGTTCTCGACGTCGTTGCGGGGGAACCCGGTGTCAGCGGGCATGGTTGTAGCCAGCACTGTGGTGCCTCGTGACGTCGTTCACCTGGCCCGTCGCGGGCTCCAGGTCGAACAGCTGCCACCCGGTGACGTTGCGGACGATCGTCCCGCCGAGCCGGTGATCCTGGCGGCCGGCCGGGCCGGGGTCCACGTGCCCGTGCAGCAGCACGGCGGGCTGCAGCCGGGCGGTGAGGATGTTCAGGGCGGGGAAACCCTGGTGCACTGGGTCGGCGCCGTCGCCGACGCCGCGCGGCGGGGCGTGGGTGAGGAGCACGTCCACCCGGTGCCCGCCGCGAAGCTGGCCCAGGCTAACAGGGCGCCTGAGCCGGGCCCGGACGGCCAGCCGGCGGGCCCGGCGGGCCTGCTGCCGGTCGCTGTACTGGTTGGGGCCGGGGCGGTAGCGGCGGCAGCCGCCCAGGCCGGCGATCCGCAAGCCGGCCACGTCCACCACCCGGCCGTCCGCGCTGACCGCCCCGTCCGGCCACGGTGGCCGGGCCGGGAGCCCCGCGCGCAGCGTCAGGCCGGCCCGGCTTACGCGGTACCCGGACAGGTCAGGGTCGTGGTTGCCCGGCACGAAGACGAGCGGCACGTCGAGGGCGTTCATCAGGTAGGCCAGGTACTCGAACGGCAGGTCGCCGCAGCCCAGGATCAGGTCGGCGCCGCGTGCGGGGCCGATGTCGGCCCGCAGGCTTTCCCCGACGACGTCGGAAACAGCCAGGACGCGCACCACAGTGAGATCGTACGCTGCCGAACCGGGCCGCCGATGGGTCAGCGCGAGGCAGTTTCCCGGACGTCCAGGCCGTGCTGGCGCAGCGCGGCCTCGGCCCGGTAGATCTCGGCCTGCGGGACCAGGTCGCCGGGCGGCATCGGGGCCACGTCCAGCCGCTCGCACGCGACCCGCAGCAGGTCCAGGTACGCACCCCGCAGCGCGCGCAGCCTGACCCCCTTGGCCGGCAGGTCGCTGCGGGTCTCCGTGGTCTCCAGCTCGGCGCGGAGGCGGCGCATCCGCGCGCCCAGCCGCTCGATCGGCTCCACCGTCATCGGCTGCTGGGTGCGGAACCGGGCCCTGTTACGCCGTTCCGCGGCCCAGCGGAACACGCGACCGCTGCCCAGCACGGCGTAGCCCACCGCCGTGGGCAGCAGGACCACCCCCAAAAGCTCGATAGCCGGGCTCATCTGCCCAGTCTCCGCTAGTCCCGGGACCAAGGCAAGGCCTGTGCCGGGTCAAGGCTGGTTCGGCGTTAGGGTGGGCCGACCCGCCCCCCATACCGCCCGGGAGAACGATGGACACGCCAGGGACCCAGCCCCGCTGGTGGCACGGAGCCACCCTGTACCAGATCTACGTCAGGTCCTGGCAGGACACTGACGACGACGGCTACGGGGACCTCAACGGCGTCACCGCGCATCTGGACTACCTGTCCTGGCTCGGCGTGGACGGCATCTGGCTGTCCCCGACCATGCCGTCACCGGACGAGGACTGGGGCTACGACGTCTCGGACTACCTGGGTGTCCACCCGGAGCTCGGCACCCTGCCCGACCTGGACCGGCTGATCGCCGAGGCCGGCCAGCGGGACCTCCGGGTCCTGCTCGACCTGGTGCCGAACCACACCAGCAGCGCGCACCCCTGGTTCGTCGAGGCGGTCACTGACCCCCGCTCGCCGCACCGGGAGTTCTACGTCTGGGCCGACCCTGCCCCGGGCGGCGGCCCGCCGAACAACTGGCTGGCCGCGACCGGCGCGCCGGCCTGGACGCTGGACGAGGCCAGCGGCCAGTACTACCTGCACAACTTCCTGCCCAGCCAGCCTGACCTGAACTGGTGGAACCCGGCCGTGCACCAGGCGTTCGCGGAGATCCTGCGGTTCTGGTTCGACCGGGGCGTGGCCGGCTTCCGGATCGACGTCGCCCACGGGCTCTACAAGGACGCCCAGCTCCGTGACGACCCGCCCGCCCCCGAAGGCGGGCTGGTCCGCTCCCGGTTCGGCCTGGCCCAGGTGTACAGCGCGAACCGTCCGGAGTCGCACGGGGTGTTCCGGGATTGGCGGAAGATCGCCGAGAGCTACCCGGTGCCCCGGGTGCTGCTCGGCGAGACCTGGGTCGGCGACCTGGACGCGCTGGCGGCCTTCCACGGCCAGGGAGATGAGCTGCAGCTCACGTTCAACTTCCCGTTCATCTTCTCCCCGTTCACCGCCGGCGCCCTGTCCAGCGTGGTGGCCGAGTCCCTGGAGAAGCTGCCCGCCGGGGAGTGCGCGGTCTGGACCGCGTCCAACCACGACATCAGCCGGTTCCCGACCCGCTGGTGCGGCGGGGACGAGCGCCGGACCCGGCTGGCCCTGCTCGTGCTGGCTACCCTGCCCGGCGCCCTTGTCCTGTACTACGGCGACGAGCTGGGCATGACCGATGTGGACATCCCGCCGGCTCTGCTGCGCGACAAGATGCGGGCCGAGGCCGGGGCCAAGGAAAGCCGGGACGGGGCCCGGACCCCCATGCGGTGGGATTCCTCACCGTCCGGGGGGTTCTCGGGCGACGATGTGCAGCCCTGGCTGCCGTACGGGGACCACGCGGGCGGTTCCGTTGCGGAGATGCAAGCGGAACCATCGTCCATCCTGCACCTGTGCCGCGACCTGCTGGCGCTGCGGCGCAGGGAATTCGCCGGCCAGCTGGCCAGCTACGAGCAGCTGCCGGCGCCGCGCGGGGTGTGGGCGTACGAGACCGGCGGCCTGACGGTCGTGGCCAACTTCGGCGACGAGCCGGCCACGCTGGACGGCGCGCCGGGCGCGGTGCTGCTCAGCACCGGCGAGGGCGCGCTGGACGGCCTGGTGCTGCAGCCCGGGGCCGGGGTGATCGCCCGCTCAGCCGGGTGACGGCGGGCGGCGGCTCAGGGGCCGGAGGTCGGCGGCGGCTCAGGGGCCGGAGGTCGGCGGCGGGTCAGGGGCCGGAGGTCGGCGGCGGGCTGGCCGGGCCGCTCACGCTCGGCGTGCCGCCCGCCGTGGGCGTGGGGGTAGCCGACGGGGTCGCCACGGCCGACGAGCCGGGCAGGTGCGCCGAGTTCAGCGCCGCCTGGTCGGCGAGCGCGATGGCCAGCTGGCCCATGGCCGTGGGGTGGAACGGCGCCGCGTCCCCCAGTCCCTGCACGTAGGGCTGGGGCGTGCACAACTGGTGCCCGGTGAAGTCGGGCTCGACCGAGGTGAAGCCGAACTCCTTGGCCCCCCTGGCCAGCACGGCATTCAGCGTGGCCAGCCGCGAGCTGAGCGTGCGCATCTTGGCGGTGGTCATGCCGACCCGGCTCAGGCACTTCAGCTGCAGGTCGAACGGGTCGTAGTAGCGGTTGATGATCACCTGCGGATGGCTGGGCAGCGCCGCGAGCTGGTCGAGCAGCTGGAGATAGTTCTTGCTGAACGAGTGCAGCTGCTGCTGGAAGTAGGCCGTGGTGGCCTTGTCGTTGCAGGTCTTGGCGACCGCGCACAGGCGCAGCATGGCCGACCAGTCCAGGTCGTCCGCGCCCACGCTGACGATGACCGCGGACGCGTGCGTGGCCCGCTGCACGGCGTCGATCTGCGGCGGAACCGTCTCCCCGCCGCGCCCCTCGGGACCGAGCAGTCCCTGGCTGATCGTGGCACTGTTGCAGGCCAGGTTCATCACCTGCCAGCCGTTGGAGCGGGCCAGGTCCTCGGCGTAGGAATCGGTGCTCCGCCCGCAGGCCTGGTCGGCGCGGGACGCGTCGCGGACCGCCGGCAGCCCGGCGCCCGCCGCCGTGGAGTCGCCCATCACCACCAGCCGGACGCCGGGCGGCACCGGGACACCCTTCCTGGCGTCGGTGACCGTCGGCTCGCTGCCCACCAGCTGGCTGAGCGACCGGACCTGGCGCAGCGTCGAGGGCGCGGTGTACGCGGTCAGCATGATCGCGCCAAGGTTGATCACCTCGGTCAGCACCAGGCCGCCGGCCAGGAGTTTCAGCGTCGTTTTGTGCGGCAGGCGGCGCCAGCCGGCCAGCGCCCCGAGCAGGAGCAGCGCGCCGACCGCGGTGAGCCCGATCTCCCAGGCGAAATAGTGCAGCCAGCCGCTGGCCAGCCGGTCACCCAGGATCCGCTCGGCGCCCGCCGGGCCCGCGCCCTGGACGAAGTTGGTCAGCTCGCTGTTGATGGTGATCTGGGTCAGCTGGAGCCGGGGCCGGACCGGGCCCAGGAACTGCACGTGGGTGGGCAGGCTCTGGCCGAACAGGTCCACCTCGCCCGGGCCGGAGAAGCTCAGCGTGGGCGCGGTCGTGCCGACCTTGATGACCTGGCCGGCGACGGTGACGGTCTGCAGGGGAGTGACCTTGAGGGCCACGCCGATGGCGACCGCGGCGGTGACCAGGGCCACGGCCAGCCAGATGGCCCAGCGGGTGCGGCGCCCGGGGCGGCGTGACCAGGGCCGCCGAGGGGAAGTGGGGGTGCCCGGCGGCTGCGGCGCAGTCTCTTGTCGCGCAGTCTCTTGTGGCGCTGCCCCGGGGGCGCGCTGCCCGGGCCGGATCATGTAGCGCTGTCACTGCGGCCAGGCGTGCCGCAGATCCAGCACTGAGACCGCCTGCCTGCGCTCCTCCATTGGAGCAGGGAGCCTGCGTCCCGGCGGGGACTCAGGCCATCGCGCGCGCCACCGACCATCTGCATAACTTCAACCGAAAGTACCCGCTGTGTGAGACTGCGACACTCCGCGGGCGCCATCGCACCCAGCAGCGCGGGCACTACCTCGTCACACCTGGTGAAACAGCGCAACCCGGGATGCGTCGATGTGCGCCGTCGGTTTCTGGAACAGCGCGCCGGAGGGGGAGTCCGGATCGCTGCTCCTACCGCAGCAGATGAAGCCCTGGCGCTCGTAGTAGGAGTGCAGCTTCCTGTTGGTGCTCCATACGTCCACCCTGATCCACTGGGCTCGGTGGCCCCGCCGAGCCGTCAGGCCGGCCCAGTCCAGCAGCGCGGTACCGAGCCCCAGGCCGGCATGGTCACGGCCGACGACCAGGCGGCGCGCGTAGACTGCCGGTTCGCGCTGCCGCTCGGCGGTCCAGATCGGGCAGGGCTCAGAGTCGGCGGTGATCGTGGCCACGGCGATGCCGTCGTCACGGAGCAGCCAGGTCCTCCCTCTGGCCAGGTCGCGGCGGATCCGGTTGCTCCGCTCTTCCTCGCTGCGCCACGGGTGGGCCCATTGATCGGTGTCCTGGGTGAGACGCAGCCACTGGGCCGCGCCGTCGATCAGGCGCACGATGGCATCGTGATCGTTCCCACCGGCGCGGCAAAGCTCCAGCTCTGCATCTGCCACCGGCCCAAACCTGCCCACCAGGTTCAAATTTCGCCTGTCGGGTCGCGCTTTCTTTCGCGTGGCCCGGGCCAGGGGACTCGCTCTTGGCTCAGAAAAGACTTCTGGCATTAAAATACCAAAGTGATACGTCAGATGCTCGATTGCAAAACATCATGCTGAGTTGGTGTCCGCTGTCGGCGCTGGGCGCGGACTGCTAACAACAGCAGCGCCGACAGCATAACGGTTTCAGCAGTACCCGCATAAGGAGGGTGCTGTGGACCTGAGATCGCCCCTGCCCCTCAGCGTGGGTCGTAGTGCTCGTACCTGTACTGCTTCGACGGACGCCCGTAGCGCTTGGCCATGACACCTCCTCAGCTGCCATCGCGTCTGTCCCGGGGGTGCCCAGGTCAGTCAGGGCTAATGCCCTGTCCGTGGACTCACACCGAACGTGGGCCACGAAAGTCTTTGCGCTTACAACTCGGTCGGTATCTGCCGAGGTCAGAGCCGCTGAAAAGATCGACAACGACTTCGGCTTGGTCAGGTCGGTACCGAGAACTATGCCATTTAGTCCTGCCATAATACAGAAGAGCGCGCCGCTCGCGCAATCAGTTTCGATGCTCTGTTCGTATTTATGAGCGGGCCTGGACCATCGCCAGATCCGTTCCGGCAGTGCCCGGTGATCATACGGGCACTCCCGGCGCCCTGTCGTCAGCGGCCGGGCCCGGGGAACGGACGATGCCCTTCGGCCACGCCAACCCCCGCCGGTCACAGGCGTCACATGGCACCCTAGAGGCTCCCCAGCCATATTAGTCAGGGGAGGTTGCCGGGGTGGTGAATACGCCCGGAGCCTGACGCTCGGGAGAGAACGGGGGGGATGCATGGGGCAGAAGCCTCTTTTTTGACCATACATCAATTTCATGCTTCAAGGAACGCGGGAATAGTAGTTCGCCGAAAGCAATAAGGAGCGCTGGCAACACAAGTATCAGCGCAGTATGGGTCAGGCCGATGTGAGTGGCGAGCCAGCCGTCGAGCAGGGACGCGAAGGGTTTGGTGCCAGCCCAGGCGATCGCCCACAGTGCGGCCACGCTCGCCACGGTGACAACGGCCTTCTCTTTCTGATGCAGCAGCAGTGCAGTCTGAGCGGCGGCGCCTGTGTACAGGCCTGCGGCACCCGCAGTAAAAGCGGCCAGAAGGCTGGCCTGAGCCGAGATTCCCATCGTGAAGACGAAGACCGATATGCTGAGGATTACCAGCCCGTATGCCGCATGCTGCGAGGCTCGCCGTGCGCCGTCGTACTTTCCGGAAGTCGGTGGCAGCGATGCAAGGACAGATCCCCAGCCAAGCGCAGCAATGAAGTATCCGGTCCAGTGGCCCGAGATTTGCAGTTTGGTATGGGCGAGCGCTGGACTCATGACCTGTATGGGGTCATCCGCGAGAGTCACGGCTGCCACGATCGCCAGCAATAGCAAAAACCGCGGATGCTGTCGCGCGGTCCTGAATCCGTCGCTAACCTTAGCGCGCCGGGAGTGGGAAGCACCCCTCTCGTTATTGTTCTGCAGCTGTATAACATTGGAAATATGACTCGAGTGGCGGAGAATCCGGGCCAGACACAAAGCGAACACGGTAAATGATGCTGCGTTAAGCACGAAGATTGGATATGCGCCGAAGAAGCCGATGACAAGTACGCTCAGTGCTGGCGCCAGGGCGCGCCCGGCATTGTAGGAGACCGAGTTCATCTTGACCGCGTTCGTGACGTCGTCCGGTCCTACCAGTACGGGGACCAGGGCGGTCTGCACGGGGAGGGCCAGAGCGTAGGTGAAGCCAAGGCCCAGGGCGCTCCAGGCAAGGGTATGTACGCTGAGGTCCCGGTTATGATATAGCCAGGCCATGTACAGCGCGATGCAAGCCGAAGCGCCTTGTGTGCCTATCAGGAAGGCCTTGGTGCCAATCCGGTCCGCCAAGACGGCCGCCCACGGACTCACCAGGACCATTCCCGCAAATTGCGCGGAAGTGATCAGGCCGACGATAAACACCGAGTGGCTCAGCTGATAGGCAATCAAGATCTGGGCTGTGCCCTGGAGCCACGTGCCTAGGTTCGAGACCAGGCTGCCGATGAAGTAGATACGAAAGTTGCGCTGACGCAACAGCAGCCAGGCGGATTGCCGCCTCCTCGCCGACCCGTCCCGGTGGCTTCTGGCAGGCTCCGATACTGCGGAGCTGCCAGCAGCGTTCGATGTCACGGGGCTCATGATGGGTGGGCCCCCGGTGCGGTGCACAGGGCATCAGGCATTGCCTTAGCCACCGTTCTCGTCCTTCGGGGACCGTGAAGGTTCACCAATCGGCACGTCTCCGACATTGATGGCAAAGCGATTTCGGTCCGCGCGATAAACTGTGATCGTCAGACGTACCCGCTCATGGACCTGATCGAACGCCACCCGGAAAATCTCTATGACCTGAATCCGGCCGTCGGCTGGCAGGTCGAAGAACTCCGTCTCCCTACGGTTCGGGCTCCTGACCCCAATTGTGTCCCGGTAGCCGGCTTGCTCGATTCCGCAGTCACGCAGGTACTTGACCGTGCCTTCGGGGAATTCATCCGGCTCTTGAAGCAGAGGGGCCCGCTCCTGGAGTTCTCGCGGATAGAACGATGTCTGGAGCGACCAGGGGCGCCCATCTACGAAACGCTGCTCGTTCCGGCTGATGACGTCGCTTCCTGCTGAGATACCCAGTGCTTTGGCCACGGCATGCTTAGCTTTTTGAATTTCAACCGTGAGGCCGGCCGTTGTCGCGTTCCGGCCACTGGCCGCAACTTCGGCCGTGTAGACGAGCCCCTCGCCGCCGCCCCGTCCCGACTCTGGGTCTGTGGTGAGGGTGGTGACGATGGGGTTCACCCGCTCGCTGACGAACGTGCCCTTCCCATGCTGGGTGTTCACGAGCCCGCGGACCGTGAGCTGCCTGATCGCGCCGCGGACGGTGTTACGGGAAGCCTGGTACTGCTCCATGAGATCGTCTTCGGTGGGCAACTGGTCCCCCTGGGCCAGCTCATCCGAGTCGATCTTGCGGCGCAGATCTTCGGCTATCTGCCTGTACAGCGGTCCAGCCATGATCGCCTGACGTCCCCTTATGTCTACGGCCCGAGTCCGGGGTGTTCCCGGGCCGCCCTGCTGCGGGGCAGTCCGTCGGCCCCATCCTCGTCCGACTCATTCCAATAACTGGTGTCTCTGGTTTGAACCCTATATCAGGGGTACCAACCCCTTGCAGACGTGCCTGTCATTGGAATGACTCCACTGGCTGGCTTCAATGAGAGAACACGCTACACCGGTCCGCAAACAGTCGCAGGAAGACGCACCGAAGAGTCTGAAGTCGGGACCTGACCTCGGACGACTCGCAGTGGCCCGCTACGGCAGGCCGTACCTCAAGACAGGAAGTGCAGCAGCGATGAGAGAGCACCCGTCAACCGACCCTGCCGTCCGCCACCAGACCGAGGCCGAGGAGGAACCGTGGGTTTCCACGACGATCTGGCAAGAGTAGCTGCCGAGCCCGAGATGCACAGGCTGGCTACGCGGCGCGCGGGAAGCCGCGAGCTGGCGGAGGACGCCCTGCAGGAGACGGTCCGCGCGATCACGGAGCGGAAGAGCTCCGAGGTGATCGTGAACCTGCGTGGGTTCTTCTACGTTTCGTTGATCCGCGAGATCGATCATCAGCTTGGCCGCCCGGTGGCTATCCCGGCCGAGAACATCGACATGCTCGCGGATCGCGCCCAAGGCGGTACCTACCACTCAGTCGCCTCAAGGCCGACTTCTGTGGAGGACGAGACACACATGCGCATCCTCGCCCAGGCCGTGCTGCTCAGGTTCGGTCGCGAGCGTGCCAGCAGAAGTTTGATGGATCTGGTTCCCGCGCGTTCTGAAGACCCCCGGCGTTACCGGACCGCGATAGTCCTCGCTGCAAAAGCCATCTTCGAGTTGCTCCTCGACGGCTGCGTGAGTGCCGCGGACTGGAATGCCGTCCTCAAGGCTGCCTATCCCCAGTGGTGCGACGATCCACAGCAGGCGCGTTCTGCCATCGACCAGCGGCTCAGCCGGGCGCGCCGGGATGTGCAGTCTCTGCTCTGCGCAGTCGTCTCGCGCGATCAGCTCGTCTCATGAGTCAAGTAGATCCGGCGGCATGACTGCCGGGTTGCGGCATCACTGTCAGGTTTCCGCCCGGCGAACCTCTTTCCCCAGAGATCGTTCCGAGAGGAGGCAGCGGTGACCGTCACCGTACCGGCGAACCCCGCCGCGCCAGATCGTCCCGACCCCGAGCACCTGGCCGCATCCGGCCTGGCCGAGTGGCTCCGCGAAGACCCGGCCGCCGCCGAGGAACACGAGGAAGCGATGCGCGCCGGCATGCACCAGTACGAGATGCGGCGGCGGAAGGAATCGGCCGCTAGCGCTCTCGCCGAGGCTCGCGCCCGTGTCTCCCGGCTCATTGACCAGCACAACCTGGATGGCCGCCGGACCCTCGCCTTCTGGCTGGGCAGCGCCATCGTGCTCGGCCTCGTCGTGCTCGACGCGATCCCGCTGAACTGGGCCGCCCAGGCTTTCGGCCTCAACGCCGCGGACAGCTGGGTGGTGACCCTCATCATGCTGGTGGCCTCGATCGGGGCGATGGCGGCGCTGGAGGCGGCGCGTCATGACTCCCGCCGCTATATGGCCCTGGTCGCCGTCATCCTGACCGCCTATGCCGGGCTGGTGGCTTTGCGCACGTCCTTCCTGGTCACCGTGGCCGGCGAGAGTATGGCCGCCGCGATCCTCCAGGCTGTCGTGCTGAGCGCGATCTCCGCGGGGCTGGTCTTCCTCGGCTCGGCGGTGATGGCGCGGACGCGGCCGCTGCGGCTCTCGCGTGCGCTGGCTGCGGTGCGGCGGGCGCGACGGGCGAGCCAGGTAACCGAGGCTGCGTGGCGCCACGCCGAGGACAAGCTCGAGCGGCACCTGGGTGTGCTGCGCCGGCAGCTGATCAGGCAGCCCTTGTACTCCTGCGTGCCCTCCGGGATGACGCACCCTGAATGGGTGGACGTCCTGGAGCGCGTGCTCCGTGCCCAGTCTGCCCAGCGGTGACCGCGCTGACCGAGCCCCCGCTTGACCGGCCCGAAAGCCGTCAAGCGGGGAAGACCGCTGCCATGAAGGACGAATGCATAGTGACTCTGACCTGGGACAAGGACGTCGGCCAGGTGACGCTGGAGGGTCTGCCGGAAGGCCCGGCCGGCGGGGCGAGCCTGAGCCCCGCCGAGGGCGTTGAGCTGATCTTCGATTGCGCAGGCGGCCAGCTGGCAAGGGTTTTCGTTGCGGCGGGAGAGGCTGGAAGCCCGCCTGTCATCGGCGAGCCTGCCGCAACCACGCTCAGGAGATTGTTCGGGTCCCGCGTCTGCTCAGCGATCCGGCAGGCGGCCCGCCGGGACGGCGATCCGCTCGCGGTCTGGGGGGAGCCGGGCACCCTGGCGGCGATGTCACGGCTGGCCCGGCTGGATGCCGCACGGCTCACCAGTTCCATGCCGGAGTCGCCGTTGTGGTCGGTGGAGGCGGCCCAGCTCGCTGCCCGCGCTGGCCTCGGCGCCCGCGTGACAGCGGAAGCGCGCCGCGCGGCCTCGGAGCTGGCCAGCGCCGCTGATGTATCACCCCTTGTGCTGGCCGCTGCCGCCGACGCCGTGGCCGGACTTGTCGCCGCGGCCGAGCCGGGCCTGGCCAGCCAGCTGCAGGACGCCGTGGTGGTGGCCAGGTCTGTGGAACCGGCAAGCGTGTCCCGCAAGCACGCTAAGCCGCCCGCCTTGCCGGACATCGCCGCGGAAGACGGTCTTGGCGCCGACACCGGGCAGCTGCACTGGTCGCTTGACCCGCGGCTGATCCCGGCCGGCCTCTTCCAGCACACGCTGTGGCCCGACGCTGAGCTGACGGTCCGGCCCGGGCGGTCCCGCCTGGACGTCGAGGCCCGGCTGGCGCCCGGCGCGGACCGGCGGGCCCTCGCCGCCTGCCGGGCCCGTCTGGTGGACCCAGTGGACCGGCGTGTCCTGGGCGTCGCGTCTTTCCGTGACCTTGGCGGCTCGCTCGTGCGGGCCGAGATCCGTAAGCGGCGGCCCTCGCGGGAAGCCTGGGTGGAGATCGTCGCCGATGCGGGCCGTCCGGTGTTCAGCAGCAAGCTGCACCACATCCGCCGGGCGATGCGCTGGGCGGACGCGGCCCTCGGCGCCGGCCGGCAGAGGTCCGGGCTGGCCGACGCGGGGTGGACCAGGATGGCCGCCGCGGCCTGGGGGCGCTCCGCGGCGGAGTGGGCGGCCGCGGGTGACCGCGACCGCGCGTACCTGGCGGCCGCCCGGCAGGCGGGCGTTTGCCCGGGCGTGAACACCACTGCGGAGCCGCCGTCCGGCTGGGCCAAGGAGCTGGCCAGCCGGCCTCCGCTGGCCGAAGAGCCATTCCTCGCCGAGAAAGTGACGTAGTGACCGGGCACGCCGGTGAGCCCGGCGAGCCCGGGGCGTCGTCAGGTGCCTGCGCCTGCCGGCTCCTCGATCACCACCACGACCCGCCGGTTGTCACCCGACGTTCCGGGGGCGACGAGGTTGCTGGCCCCGTGCCCGACCACGGTCAAGGATGATCTTGGTACGCCTCTGGCCTCCAGGTACCCGGCTACCGCTGAAGCACGGTCTTCGGACAGCACCTGGTTATGATGCGCGCCTCCAGGCGCCGAGGCGAAGCCGTTCACGACGCCGCTGGCGTCCGGGCGGCGAAGGTCAGTGACGATGGGGGCGAGGATCCGGGCCGCAGCCGGGCGCAACGCCGCACTGTTGTTGGTGAACAACGCCTGGCCGGAAAGGACTTCGGATACCACGCGCCCGCTGAGCGACTCGGATACGAGGTGGTCGAGCTGGGCGGGCGTGGCCTCCGGGCCGAGGACGGCGGCGAATGAGGCGCCGGCGTCCAGGAGATCCAGCTGGGCGGCGCTAGCCTGCGCGGCGCCCGGCACGTACGGGGTGACGACGATGACATCGTCCCCGTCCAGTTCGCCTGGCGCGGGCATGCCGCCGAGGCTCGCGACAGACAGCAGCACGACCCGGCCGCCGAAACGGGAACCAGCCTGGTCCACCAGGCCTGAGACGGTGCTGGCGGCGAGTGAGCAGTCGCGCGGCAGGCTGGCGGACCGCTGGCCAGCCGACCGGGTGGCGGCCACGGGCAGTCGCAGGGAGCGGACCCAGCGCGCGACGGCCGCCTTCGTGCGGGTGGCGACGGCGTGCTTGCCCGCCGTTACCTGCTCCCGCCAGCGGGTCAGGGCGTGCTGATACTGGCCCTCCTGGTAGGAACTCGCCCCGTGGCCGGGAGCCGCCGGCCGGCCGGGAACGGGCACCGCGGCGGGCGCCGGCGAGGTCGATGCGATGACAGGCCGCGCGCGCAGCCCGGCCGCGAGGAGATCGAGGTCCTCGCGGGGGCGGGCCGTCGTGGTGACGACCTGGCTGACCAGCCGGCCCGGACCGCCCGGGCCGGTCACGACCACCAGCATCGATGGTGTGGCCGCAGCCGTGAGCCGCAGCGGTGCCGTGAGCCCCTGATTGGCCACGGGAGCGCCCAGGAGCGCGCCGCACCCGGCCGTGGACGCGACGATGGTGGCCGCCCCCGCGGCGGCGTAACTCCGGCGGGCGATTCGTCGGATCACGGTGTAACTCCCTTCGCCAGGTGCGCTGAGCACGTCAGTCGCTCCGTTCTGGAAGAGAACCGTCTGCCCCGGATCTGACCGCCGCCACCGGGGTGTCATCCCGGCCCGCAAACTGCCGTCCACCGGACCCGCGAACTGGTGTCAGCCCGGCCGCCGAAAACGCTCCTTCTTTTGCGTAGGAAGCAGAAGGAGCAGGACGTGCACGAATTCCAGGACCCCGCCGCGCGAGAAGTCGTCGCCCACGTGCTGGACACCCACCCGGAGGGGCAGAGCCTGCTGGCCGAGGCGGGCCACCGGCGGATGCTCGCTGAGCAGTCCGCCAGGGTGGCCATGGAGGCTTTCGCGATGGCGAAGGCAGCGCGGCTCGGCTACGAGGCGCTCCGGCACCGGCTCGATCCCCGCTATGGCCGGACCATCCACGTCGGGATCGCCTCGGTTGCGGTGGCCGCCGTGATCGCGGCGCTGCTGGGGCTGGACCGCGTTGAGTTCGCGGGAGTCCTGGCCGGGTGGATGACGGCCGCCGCGGCCGCCGCGGCCACTGCGGCCTGGGCCGGATTCGCCTGGCTGGCCGCCCTCGCCGTCCGTGAGGAACGCCGCGGCAGGCTGACCGCGATCGCCGCCGGAGCGGCGGCCGCGGGCCTGCTGCTGGCCGCCCTGCACGGCGCCGGATCGCTGGCCTTCCGGTGGCAGGGATGGCGCCCGGTCTGGGTGAGCGTCCTCGTGGTCCTGGTCATCCTGGCCCTGGTCACGATCGCAACCGAGATCATCACCCGCACCGAGCCGGCGTCGCTGTTGCTCGCGAGGCGCCGCTGGCATCGCGCGCGGGGCGAGTACCTGGCCGCCGTACGGGTCGAGCGCTCCGACGCGCAAGCGGCCGCCGTCGCGGCTCAGGAATGGTGCAGCCTGATCGATGTCTACGCGACGGCCTACGCCGCCAGCGGCGGGGGCGCAGGCCGGCCGGGCGCGGGCCGCTGCTGGCCGGCAACGGACACGTGACGCCGGACCCCTGGGCCGGGGCGTCGCCGATGTAGCCGCCACGCCGCGCGGAAACGGGGGCCACAGTCTTCCGCGCCACGCACCCTGACCAACCGCCGAGCCTCAGCAGTCGCCTGGCCAGGCCACCCATGCCCAGGCCAGGTACCCGGTCAATCAGCGGACCACGATCCCGCAGGCCACAGGTAAAGGGGACCCACCATGGCCATCGCCCTGATCGCACTAGTCATCTTCGCCGCCGGGGTCGTCGCTGGCGGCTACCTCCTGGTCGTCATCGGCATCCACCGCGAGGAGCGGCGGCAAACCATGCTCTACCGCTGGGCGCCGAACCACATCAGCCGGGCCGCCCGCCCGGTAACGGGCCTGTGGGCCCGTCAGCAGATCGACTCCGATCCTTCTGATGACCGCCGGGAAGACATGTACGTCTGACCGGCCGCAGGCCAGGCCTGCCGGCGGCCGCGGGGGCCCGGCCGGCCTGCTCACGGGAGCGTCCGCGCCGCACCATTGCCGGGGAAACGGGGAAATGGTGCGGCGCGGATCGCTGTCCGCGTCCAGGCAGGTCAACCCCGGCCAGGCGACCCCGAACACTAAGCTCAGCAGGGTGGAAGACTCCGCAACTCCCGCCCCTTACCCGTGGCCGCCGCAATCCGCCACCGGCGTGGGCTCCATGCCCGGCACCGATCCGCTGGAGGCCATCCGGCTCATCCTCGATGAGCTCCCGGACCTGCCCCACCTGGTCGAGCTTCCTGACCGCGGCGTGGGCGCGGACATGATCGGCCGGACCGCGGGCCTGCTGATCGACCTGCCCGTGGACACGACCACCCGCGGCTGGCGTCTCGCCGACCGCCCCGGCCGGGACATGCGCCGCGCGCAGTCCCAGCTGGCCCGGGACCTGGACGCCCTGGAGGAGGCGGCCGACGGCTACCAGGGCGTGCTGAAGCTGCAGGTCTGCGGGCCGTGGACGATGGCGGTCAGCCTCGAGCTGGCCCGCAGCCAGGAGCCTGTGCTGGCCGACCCCGGGGCACTCCGGGACCTGACCACGTCGCTGGCCGAGGGGGTGGCCGCGCACGTGGCCGGGGTGGCGGCCCGGGTGCCCGGCGCGCGGCTGCTGCTCCAGGTGGACGAGCCCTCGCTGCCCATGGTGCTGGCCGGCGAGGTGCCGAGCGCGAGCGGGTTCAACCGGGTCCGCGCGGTCGAGGAGGCCGACGCCGTGTCGGGCCTGCGTGCGGTGCTGTCCGTGACGTCGGCCCCCACGCTGGTGCACTGCTGCGGAATGTCGGCCCCGGTTGGCATCATCAGGGGAGCGGGCGCGGACGCGGCGGGGATCGACCTTGGCGTGCTGCGCCGCGGGGAGGAAGAGGTGCTGGCTGAGGCGGTCGAGGCGGGCCTCGGGATCTTCGTGGGCGCGGTCCCGGCCACGCCGGTGAAGGCCGCCCCCGCGGCAGCTCCGGCCGGCCGCGGGCGCACGGCCCCGCAGCGGACGCTACTTCTCCGCAACGGAACCGTTCAGGCACACTCCCCGACGCCAAGGCCACCGCCGACCGGGTGGTGGAGTTGTGGCGCCGGATGGGATGGCCAGCCGCCCGGATGCCCGGCGCGGCCGGTGTCGCGGCCCAGGTGGTGATCACCCCGGGCTGCGGTCTGGCCGGTGCCCCGCCGGAGTACGCCCGGGCCGCGCTGGCCCGCTGCCGTGACGCGGCCCGGATGCTCCCCGAGCTGATCGAGGAGGAGGCACCGTGAGTGAGCCCGCTGACCCAGGCGGCATCCCCGCCAGCTCAGCGGAGGAGTCCGGCGGGATCCCGGGGTCCGGGGTGGACGCGGCCGCCCGGCACCGGCACGCCGAGCTGAGCGCGGAGATCACCGAGGCCAACCACCGCTACCACGTGCTGGACTCACCGACGATCTCGGACGCGGAGTACGACGCGCTGATGCGGGAGCTCCGGGCGCTCGAGGAGCGCTACCCGGAGCTGCGCACCCCGGACTCGCCCACCCAGCGGGTGGGTGGCGCGATCTCCACCGAGTTCACCGCGGTGGAGCACCTGGAGCGGCTGCTCAGCCTGGATAACGCGTTCTCCGCCGAGGAACTCGACGCCTGGGCGGCCCGCGCCGAGCGGCTCGGCGGGACCGGCCCGTACCTGCTGGAGCTGAAGATCGACGGGCTGGCCGTTGACCTGGTGTACCGGGACGGCGCCCTGGTCCGCGGCGCGACCCGCGGCGACGGGGTGACCGGCGAGGACGTCACGCCCAACATCCGCACGATCGATTCGGTCCCGCTCCGGCTGCGGGGCGCGGACGTGCCCGAGACGCTGGAGGTCCGGGGCGAGGTGTTCCTGCCGGTGGCGGCGTTCCACGAGCTGAACGAGCGGCTGACGGCGATGGGCCGGCCGCCGTTCGCCAATCCCCGGAACTCGGCCGCGGGCTCGCTGCGCCAGAAGGACCCCCGGGTCACGGCGACCCGGCCGCTGGGCCTGATCGTGCACGGCGTGGGGCTCACCACGGGGGAGCCCCCGGGCACCCACTCCGGCTGGTACGAGCGGCTGCGCGGGTGGGGGCTGCCGGTCAGCGACCTGTTCCAGGTGACGCCGGGGCTGGAGGGGGTGCGCGAGTACGTCGCCCGCTACGGCGAGCACCGGCATGACACGCCGTACGAGATCGACGGGGTCGTGATCAAGATTGACCGGCTCGACCTGCAGCGCCAGCTGGGCCACACCAGCCGGGCGCCGCGCTGGGCCATCGCCTACAAGTACCCGCCCGAGGAGGTCAACACCCGGCTGCTGGACATCCGGGTCAACGTGGGCCGGACCGGGCGGGTCACCCCGTTCGCGGTGATGGAGCCGGTGGTGGTCAGCGGCTCGACGGTTGACCGGGCCACGCTGCACAACGCCGACGAGGTGGCCCGCAAGGGCGTGCTGATCGGGGACATGGTCGTGCTGCGCAAGGCCGGCGACGTGATCCCCGAGGTGGTCGGGCCGGTCGTGGACGTGCGCACCGGGGACGAGCGTTGCGTTCGAGTTCCCCACGGTGTGCCCGGCGTGCGGCACCCCGCTGGTCCGGGAGGACGGCGGGGTGGACTGGCGCTGCCCGAACACCCGGTCCTGCCCGGCCCAGCTGCGGGAGCGGCTGTTCCACCTGGCCGGCCGGGGTGCCCTGGACATCGAGGTGCTCGGCTACGAGGCGGTGAGCGCGCTGCTCGACTCCGGGCTGGTCGCCGACGAGGGTGACCTGTTCGCGCTGACCGAGGAGGACCTGGCCACCGCCTCGTTCTTCGTGAACAAGCAGGGCAGCCTGACCGTGAACGCGGCCAAGCTGATCGGCAAGCTGGACGAGGCCCGGCAGCCAGCCGCTGTGGCGGATGCTGGTGGCCCTGTCCATCCGGCACGTGGGCCCCACCGCGGCCCGCGCGCTCGCGGCCCAGTTCGGCTCGCTCGACGCGATCGTGGCCGCCTCGGCCGGGGAACTGGCCGCGGTGGACGGGGTGGGCCCGAAGATCGCCGCCTCGGTGATCGAGTGGTTCGGCGTGGACTGGCACCAGGCGATCGTGGCCAAGTGGCGGGAGGCCGGCGTCCAGCTCGCGACACCCGGCTGGACGCCGCCGCCGGCCCCGGCGCCCGGCGCGCCCGGGGACGGGGCCGGAGGGCCCCCGCTGTCCGGGGTGAGCGTGGTCATCACGGGCAGCCTGGACGCCTTCAGCCGGGACGAGGCCGCGGAGGCGGTGCAGGCCCTGGGCGGGAAGGTGACCTCGTCGGTATCGAAGAAGACGGCATTCCTGGTCGCCGGGGACAAGCCCGGCAGCAAGTACGACAAGGCGCTGGCGCTTGGCGTGCCCGTCCTCGACGAAGCGGCCTTTGGGATCCTGTTGGACAATGGCCCGGCTGCGGCCGCCGGGCACGCCGTGAACCCTGATGCCACCAGGGCTCCCGGGCCGGCGGGGGACTCGTGATAATGACGCATCGACTGGGCCGCAATTGGTTCGGCTGGTCCGTAACGCTCTGACCTGCGAAATCGTCGCTGTTGTGCACGGCATCGTAACGGATAGTGTGCGATTGGCTTCGCGAAGTACCGTTTTCGCCGTACCCTGCTGAAAGAGCCACGCGTATCCCGCCGGCTGGCTGCGGCACGAGGACACCATGAGGGACCCGAACGACACCAGGGACATCGGTCCGCGGATCGGTTCCCCGCTGTGGTACTACATGACCGCCGTCACGGTGGCGGGTCTCGCTGCTCTCCTGGTCGCAGTCCGCAGCCTGCCCGGCTCGGGGGCCGCCGGGCTGCTGGACCAGCCGCTGATCTGGGTCATCGCCGCCCTCGCCCTGCTCGGCGAGCTCAGGCGGATCGTGACGCCGGGGAAATCCAGGGCCGACGCCGGCGCGGTCTCGGTCACCTTCTGCTTCGCCGCCCTGCTCTACTGGGGCTTCCCGGTCGCCGCGCTGCTCCGCGCGGTCACCACGTTCGTGGTCGCGCTCTCCGCGCGCCGGGCGGTCTTCCGGACGATGTTCAACGTCGCCCAGCTCACGCTGAGCCTGGCCGCGGCGGGTGCCGTCCTCGCCGCCGCCCACGTCCACCCGTCGCCGTCCCGGCCGTGGGTGCCGGCCGGGGACCAGATAGCCGCCGTCGGCCTGGCCGCGGCGGCCTACTTCGCCTGCAACTTCGTGCTGGTCGACGTGGCCGTGGCGCTGCACGGGCGGGCGCCCGTCCTGGCCACGCTGCGCAAGGCGCTGCCGTACCAGGCCTTCGTGACCCTGGCCCTGCTGTCCGCGGCGCCGCTCGTGGTCGTGGTGATGAACCGCTCGGTGCTGCTGGTGCTGCTGTTCCTGCTGCCGCTCAGTGCGATCTACGCCAACGCGGCCATGTCGCTGAACCGCGAGTACCAGGCGCTGCACGACGAGCTGACCGGGCTGCCGAACCGCACCCTGCTGCTGCGCCGGACGACTGAGGCCCTGACCGAGGCCGGGCGCACCGGGGTCAAGTGCGGCTTCCTGCTCCTGGACCTCGACCGGTTCAAGGAAGTCAACGACACGCTCGGGCACGCACTGGGAGACGGGCTGCTCCAGGTGATCGCCTACCGGCTGGCCCGCAGCGTGCGGCCGGGCGACGTGGTCGCCCGGCTTGGCGGCGACGAGTTCGCGGTGCTGCTGCCCGCGGTGCGGACCATCACCGTGGCCGCCGAGGTGGCCGCGCGGCTGCGGGCCGCCCTGGCCGTGCCGGTACGCCTGGCGGGCATGTCGTTCGAGATCGAGGCCAGCGTGGGCATCGCGCTGTACCCGGACGACGGGGTCACGGTGGAAGTGCTCCTGCAGCGCGCGGACGTGGCCATGTACCTGGCCAAGGAACGGCACACCGGGGTCGAGACCTATGTAGCCGAGGCGGACCGCTATTCCCCGGCGCGGCTGTCCCTCCTCGGTGACCTGCGCCGCGGCATCGACCAGGGCGAGTTCGAGCTGCACTACCAGCCCAAGGTGTTCCTCGAGAGCGGCCGGACCGCCGGGATGGAGGCGCTGCTGCGCTGGCGGCATCCGCGCCGCGGGCTGATCGAGCCGGCCGAGTTCATCCCGCTGGCCGAGCAGTCCTTCCTGATGCGGGATCTGACCGCGCACGTGGTCCAGCTCGCGCTCAGGCAGGCGGCGGCCTGGCGGCGCAGCGGGCTGGCGGCCCAGCTGTCGGTCAACGTCTCGCGCCGCGACCTGCTGGACGGCAGCCTCGCCGTCACGATCGGCCGCGAGCTCGCCGCGCAGGGCCTGGACGCCGGCGCGCTGCTGCTCGAGATCAGTGAGCGGGCGCTGACCCGCGAGGCTTCCGGCATCGCGGGCGGGCTGAGCGCGCTGCGCTCGCTCGGCATCGAGCTCGGCGTGGACGACTTCGGGACGGGCTACGCGTCGGTGGGCCTGCTGAAGGAGATGTCCATCAGCGAAGTGAAGATCGCCCCCTCCTTCGTCGCCAGCGTGACCACCAACCCGGACACCGAGCTGATCGTGCGCTCAGCGGTGGAACTGCTGCGCGGACTCGGCATCCGCTCGGTGGCCGAGGGGGTCGAGTCGCCACAGGTCGCGGTGGCCCTGCGGGCCATGGGCTGCGACGCGGCCCAGGGCTGGCAGTTCAGCCGGCCGCTGAACGCGGCCGCCGCCACCGCGTGGCTGGCCTACCGGCGCCCGGCCCCGGTCACGGTCCCCGGGGGGGCCGCGCCGGTGCCGTCGGCCGCGCCGGTGCCGTCGGCCGCTGCGGTGCCGTCGGCCGCTGCGGTGCCGTCGGCCGCTGCGGTGCCGTCGGCCGCAGCGGTGTCCGCCCCCGGCGCGCTGCCGGGGGGCATGCCGGAAGCGGCCCCGGCGCCCAGCCAGGTGCCCGGGGACGACTGCCTGGACGCGGCGGCCCGGCCATGACGCGGCGGCCCGGCCATGAGGCGGCAGCCTGGCCATGAGGCGGCAGCCCGGGCATCATGCCCGTCAGGCCGCTCCGGGCCCGGGCCTAGGATGGCATCCATGTCCATTGCCCGCGCCGAAGTGGCCCACCTGGCCAGGCTGTCGAGACTGACCCTGACCGACGAGGAACTCGATCACTTCGCGGTCCAGCTCGACCAGATCATCTCGGCCGTCGCGCGTGTCCAGGAGGTCGCCGCGGAGGGCATCCCGCCGACCTCGCACGCGGTCCCGGTCACCAACGTGTTCCGCGACGACGTGGTGGTACCCCCGCTGGGCGCGGACAAAGTGCTGGACCAGGCGCCGGCCGTGGAGCAGCAGCGGTTCCGCGTCCCCCGGATCCTGTCGGAGGACTGATCGTGGACGACGAGACCAGGCCAGGCGAAGCCATGCCCACCCCGGACCGTGCTGACAAGGACCGTGCTGACAAGGACCGTGCCAGCGAGCTGACCCGGATGACCGCCGCGGAACTCGCCGCCGCGATCGCGTCCGGCCAGGTCTCTTCGCTGGAAGTTACCGAGGCCCACCTGGACCGCATCGAGGTGGCCGAAGAACAGCTGCACGCCTTCCTGCATGTCGCGGCGGACAGTGCCCGGGCCGCCGCCCGCGCGGTGGACGAGCGCCGCGCAGCCGGGGAGGCGCTCGGGCCGCTGGACGGCGTGCCGCTGGCCCTCAAGGACGTGTTCACCACCAGGGACATGCCCACCACCTGCGCCTCCCGCATCCTCGGCGAGTGGCGGCCACCGTACGACGCGACCGTGACCCGGCGGCTCCGCCAGGCCGGCGTGGTGCTCCTGGGCAAGACCAACATGGACGAGTTCGCGATGGGCTCCTCCACCGAGAACTCGGCGTTCGGCCCGTCCCGCAACCCGTGGGACCTGGCCCGGGTGCCGGGTGGCTCGTCGGGCGGCTCGGCCGCGGCCGTCGCGGGCTTTGAGGCGCCGCTGGGCATCGGCACCGACACCGGCGGGTCCATCCGCCAGCCCGCCGCGGTGTGCGGGCTCGTCGGGGTCAAGCCGACTTACGGCGGCTCGTCCCGGTACGGGCTGATCGCGTTCGCGTCGTCGCTGGACACCCCCGGGCCGCTGGCCCGGACCGTGCTCGACGCCGCGCTGCTGCATGAGGCGATCTCCGGGCACGACCCGTGCGACTCGACCTCCGTGGACGCGCCGGTCCCGCCCGTGGTAGCCGCGGCCCGGCAGGCGGACGTGAGCGGGCTGCGCATCGGGGTGGTGCCAGAGCTGAGCGGCGAGGGCTACCAGCCGGGGGTGCTGGCCCGGTTCAACGAGGCCGTCGAACTCCTGGAGTCCCTGGGCGCCAAGATCGTCGAGGTGTCCTGCCCGCACTTCACCTACGCGCTGCCCGCGTATTACCTGATCGCGCCCAGCGAGTGCTCCTCCAACCTGGCCCGGTTCGACGGCATGCGCTACGGGCTGCGGGTCGGGGACGATGGCACCCGCAGCGCCGAGGAGGTCATGTCGCTGACCCGGGCCGCCGGATTCGGTCCCGAGGTGAAGCGCCGCATCATGCTCGGCACCTACGCCCTGTCCAGCGGGTACTACGACGCCTACTACGGCAAGGCCCAGCAGGTGCGGACCCTCATCATCCGGGACTTCGAGGCCGCGTTCGAGCAGGTTGACGTCCTGATCTCGCCGACCACCCCGACCACCGCGTTCCTCATCGGCGAGCGGGCCGACGACCCGATGGCCATGTACCTCGCCGACCTGTGCACGATCCCGTCCAACCTGGCCGGCAACGCGGCGTTGTCGCTGCCGTGCGGGCTCGCGCCCGAGGACGGCCTGCCGGTGGGCCTGCAGATCATGGCGCCGGTGCTGGCCGACGACCGGGTCTACCGGGTGGCCGCGGCCGTGGAGGCCGCGCTCACCCAGCGCCGCGGCGGCCCGCTGCTGGACGCGATCCGCGGCCCGGCCGGCCTGCCCGCGCCCGGTGCTCCGGCCCCCGGTGCTCCGGGCCAGGGTGCTCCGGGCCAGGGTGCTTCCGACCACGGAGGGAGCAGCGCATGACTGGGCAGGTGACTACGACTATGGGCCTGGTCCGCTACGAGGACGCCGTCTCCCGGTATGACCCGGTGATCGGCCTGGAAACGCACGTGGAGCTGGGCACCGCCACCAAGATGTTCTGCGGCAGCCCGGCCCGGTTCGGCGGCGAGCCGAACTCCCTGGTCTGCCCGGTCTGCCTGGGCCTGCCCGGCTCGCTCCCGGTGACCAACCGGATGGCCATCGAGTACGCGATGAAGATCGGGCTGGCGCTGAACTGCACAATCGCCACCCAGGCCAGGTTCGCCCGGAAGAACTACTTCTACCCGGACATGCCGAAGGACTACCAGATCTCGCAGTACGACGAGCCGCTGTGCACGGACGGATGGCTCGACATCGTGGTGCACGACCCGGCCGCCGGTGACCAGCCGCGGCAGGTCCGGATCGAGATCGAGCGGGTGCACCTGGAGGAGGACACCGGCAAGTCGATGCACGTCGGCGGGGCCACCGGGCGGATCCACGGCGCGGACTACTCACTCGTGGACTACAACCGGGCCGGGATCCCGCTGGTGGAGATCGTCACCAAACCGGTGGCCGGCACCGGGGCGCTCGCCCCCGAGGTGGCCCGGACCTACGTCTCGGAACTGCGTGACCTGCTGCGCTCGCTCGGCGTGTCCGACGTGCGGATGGAGGAGGGCTCGCTGCGCTGCGACGTGAACACCTCGCTGGCGCCCAAGGGGGCCTCCGAGTGGGGGACCAGGACCGAGACCAAGAACGTGAACTCGCTGCGCTCGGTGGAGCGCGCGGTCCGGTATGAGATCCAGCGGCAGGCCGCGTTGCTGGACGCCGGGCAGCGGGTGGTGCAGGAGACCCGGCACTTCAACGAGGAGAGCGGGACCACCTCGCCCGGCCGCAGCAAGGAAGAGGCGCAGGACTACCGCTACTTCCCCGAGCCCGACCTGGTTCCGGTCGCGCCGTCCCGGGACTGGGTGGAGAGCGTCCGGGCCCAGCTGCCTGAGCTGCCCGCCGCCCGGCGATCCCGGCTGCAGCAGGAGTGGGGTCTTTCGGACCTGGACATGGCGGCGCTGCGCAACGCCGGCGCGCTGGACCTGGTGGCCGAGACGGTGGCGGCGGGGGCCACGCCGGCCGACGCCCGCAAGTGGTGGCTCGGTGAACTGCTGCGCACGGCGAACAAGTCCGGCAGTGAACTCGGCGACCTGCCGATCACGCCCGCGGACGTGGCCCGGGTGGCTCGGCTGGTGGACTCGGGCGCGGTCAACGACCGGCTGGCCCGCGAGGTCATCGAAGGCGTACTGGCCGGCGAGGGAACGCCGGACGACGTGGTCGCCAGCCGTGGCCTCGCCGTGGTCAGCGACGACGCGGCCCTGTCGGCCGCTGTCGACGAGGCCATCGCCGCCCATCCGGACGTCGCCCAGAAGATCCGGGACGGCAAGGTCGCCGCGGCCGGTGCCCTGGTCGGCGCCGTGATGAAGGCCACCAGGGGCAAGGCCGACGCCAGCCGGGTCAGGGAACTGATCCTCGACCGCCTCAGCTGAGCGGTGTCCATATGAGCAGGGTGCAGGCTGGCCTGCCCATGCTGATCTGGGTGCCCACGGCCGAGGTCGCCGCGGGGCTGGACGGGCTGCCCGGCGCCGACGTGGAGGTGGTGGCGCCTGACGGCGCGCCGCTGCCCGCCAGCGTGGACCGGGTCGAGTTCTACGTACCCCCGTTCTTTCCCGGTCCCCCGGGGATCGTGGCCATGGCCGCGATGCCGCGGCTGGCCGTGGTGCAGACGCTGACCGCCGGCGTGGACCGGCTGCTGGCCGACCTGCCCGCCGGGGTCACCCTCTGCAACGCACGCGGCGTCCACGATGCGAGCACGGCGGAGTGGGTGGTCGCCGCGATGCTCGCCGCGCTCCGCGAGTTCCCGCTGTTCGCCCGGGAGCAGGCTGCTGAGCGGTGGACCTATCACTTCACCGACTGCCTGGCGGGCAAGACCGTGCTCATCGTCGGGTACGGGTCGATCGGTGCGGCGGTGGAGCGGCGGCTGGCCGGCTTCGAGGTGCGGGTGGTCCGGGTGGCCAGGACAGCCCGTCCGGACGTGGCGCCCGTGAGCGACCTGCCCGGGCTGCTGCCCGGGGCGGACGTGGTCGTGCTGCTGGCCCCGGTGACTCCCGAGACCATCGGGATGGCCGACGCGGCGTTCCTGGCCCGCATGAAGGACGGCGCGCTGCTGGTCAACGCGGCGCGCGGCTCACTGCTGCACACCGACGCCCTGGTCGCGGAGCTGAGGCAGGGCCGGCTGCGGGCCGCGCTCGACGTAACCGACCCGGAACCGCTCCCGGCCGGCCATCCGCTCTGGACGATGCCCGGCGCGTTCATCACCCCGCACGAGGCGGCGTCCACCCCGGTCTCGGTCGCGCGGATGATCAGCCACGTCCGCGACCAGGCCGGGAGATTCCTCGATGGCGTGCCGTTGCTGAATGTTATCTCCGGCAGTTATTGAGAATTCCTCCAGGTACGGAAAGGCCTCGGCCAATTATCCCTGGTCAATGCCATATGGCCGGGCTGCGGACCGCCGTGAAGGGGGAGATGTCTCCCGGTGGACGCCCTTCCTCAATCGAAGTGTGACCTAAGGCTCCTAAAGTGAGCTGCGTCGTTCACTGGCGATGACCGCGACCAGCCCGCTGGCGGGTCCCGCAGCACACCGTACGGGCACCCTGCCCTGTCCAGGGGAGGCGTGAGTCTCAGCTCGGTTGCGCAGGAATTGTCAGCCTGGGCCCACAAGGCGCCGCTGGCGTACATGCGATGGCGCACCCAGCGGATCAGAGCGGAAGGAGACTCGGTGCACCCGCAAGCATCGGGTGACCCGCGATGAGCCTGGCCGCACAGGCAGCAACCACGGTGGTCGCCCTGATCGCTGCCGTGGCCGCGGTCAGCCTGTGGCGCGGTGCCAACCGGCACACCGGCTCTGTCCGGCGTGCGTACCGGATTTTCGCGCTCACCGCGCTGCTCTGGGGGGCGGGGGCCATCGGCCAGCAGGCGCTGGCCAGCGTCTCGGCCGGGGCCACGTTCCCGTTCACCGTTGCCGACCTGCCCGGGCTGCTGGCGCTGCCCGCCCTGGTGGCCGGGCTGGCCAGCCTCGGATCACGGCGTGAGGCGGCGCGTCATCCGCTGGCCCAGCGCCACCGGGCCCGGCTCGGCACCGCGGTGGCGCGCGCCGCGGACGGGTACGTCGTGGCGTCCGCCCTCTTCGTCGTCGGCTGGATCACGGTGCTCAGCGCCGGGTACGCGCACTCGGGTGATGACCCGCGCACGTTCGCGGCTGGGCTCATCCACCCTGTCGCTGACCTGCTTGTACTCGGCGGCGTGCTGCCTCTCGCGGTGGCGGCGGGGCGCCGCGGCGCCGCGCCGGTCATCGCCCTGCTCGCGGTGACCGTCAGCGACACGCTCGCGGTCGGGGCAAAGATCAGCAACGGGCATCCCGGCGTGGCATCCCAGCTGCTCCTGGTCGCCGGGTTCTGCGTGCTGGGCTGTGCCCCCTGGATGGGCGGCTCGTGGCGGGCGGGCCCCGGGGATGCGGGGCAGCCAGCCCGGGCCGTGGCGCACATCACGACCGCACTGGCCGCGCTCAGCGCGGCGGTGGCCGCGCTGGTGCTGATCGGCTGGGTCCTGGCGGGCAGCCCGGCGGCCGAGCCGGTCCTGGCCCTGGTCACGGGGACCACGTTGCTCGCGCTGACAGGGCGGATCGGGATCCTGGTGCACCGGGACAGCGTCCGGTCAAGGCTGTGGCATGAGTCGGGGGAGCAGTTCCGCGAGCTGGCCGACCGGATCAGCGACGTCGTCCTGGTGTGCGACTACGCTGGCGCGATCAGCTTCGCCAGCCCCGCCGTCAGCGATTACGGATACACCCCGGCCGGCCTGGAAGGCCACGTGCTCATCGACCTGGTCCACCCGGAGGACCGGCTGGGCGGGCTGCGGGCGGTCCGTGAGGCGGCGTCGGTGGCGGGCGCGCCCGTGACTGGTGGACCGGCCCAGCCGGTCCGCTATCCCTGCCGGGTCCGGGCCGCCGACGGGACCTGGCGTTACGTCGAGGCGACCATCTCGCGGCATCGCAGCCAGGGCGCCCCGGACCGGCTGCTGGTCACCTCGCGAGACGTCAGCGATCAGGTAGCCCTGCGCCGCCAGATCGCCCACCTGACCTACCACGACGGGCTGACCGGGCTGCCCAACCGCGCCTACCTGGAGGAGCGGGCGCGGGTGGTATTCAGCCACCCGGACACGGGGACCCGGGGCGTGCCGGGGGTCATCCTGGTGGACCTGGACGCGTTCACCAGCGTGAACGACGCCGTGGGTCCCAGCGCGGGAGACCTGGTCCTCGCCCAGGTCGCGCGGCGGCTGCGGGCGGTGGTGCCGCCCCGCGGCTCGGTGGCGCGCTGGGGCGGTGACGTGTTCGCGGTCCTGATCCAGGAGGCCTCCTCCGCCGCAGAGATCGTCGAGCTGGCCCAGCGCATGCTGGCCAGCGTGGCCGCCGAGCCGTTCCGGGCCGCCGACCGCAGCGTGACCCTGTCCGCGAGCGTCGGCGTCGCGCTCGGGGACGGCAGCCCGGCCGGGTACGTCTGGCGCAACGCTGAGGCCGCGGTGTCCCGGGCCAAGGAGTCTGGCGGCGGTCGGCTGGAGGTCTTCCCGGCGCCGCCGCATCCCGATGCCCGTCGCCGCATGGGCCTCGCGGCCCAGCTGAGCCGGGCCCTCAGCCAGGGCCAGCTCAGTGCTGAAGGGTACGGCGAGGACGAGTTCAGCGATGACGGGCGCGGGGATGACGGGCTCAGCGACGGGGGGCCCAGCGATGACGAGCTCAGCGATGACGAGCTCAGCGATGACCGGCTGAATGATGACCAGCCCGGCGGGGCCGAGCCTGACGGTACGCTGGAGCTGGCGTACCGGCCCCTTGCCGACCTGGCCAGCTCCCGGATCATCGGCGCCGAGGCGCTGCCTCGCTGGCGCTGGGACGGGGCCGACGTGCCGCACCAGGAGCTCCTGGCGGCGGCCGAGACCGCCCGGGTCACCACCGAGCTGGGGGACTGGATGCTGCGCGAGTCCTGCTCCCAGGCCGCCGCCTGGGCGCGGGGCGGCTGGAAAGCCAGCCTGTGGCTGCGCTGCCCGCCCAGGCCGGCAACGGCCCCGATCAGCGAATCCGTGCTGGATGCGCTGGCGGGCAGCGGGCTTGCCCCGGACGCCCTCATCCTGGAGGTTGCCCCCCTAGTACTGGCCGAGGGCGATGCCGACGTGCTGCGCGGGCTCGGTGAGCTGCGCGAGCGGGGTGTCCGGCTGGCTGTGGACGTCTCCGATGCCGGGTACGGCACGCTGGCCCGGCTGAGCCACCACCTCGTGGACCTGGTCCGGATCGGCCCCGGCCTGGTGGCGGCCGTGGGCGTGGACGCCGCGGCCGGGACCCTGATCCAGGCGCTGGTCCGGGTGGGCAGGGACGTGGGTATCCAGGTGGTCGCGGACGGGATCGAGCGGGCCGAGCAGCGCGATCTGCTGGCCGCCATGAGCTGCGCGCTCGGTCTCGGCCCCTTCCTGGCCGGACCGGTGCCGCCTACCAGCATCCCGGGCCCAGCCGGTGGCCATGGACAGCCCGGGGACCACAGCGTGGCCGCGGGTCACAGCCTGCCCGCGGATCACGGCGTGCCTGAGGATCACGGCGTGCCTGAGGATCACGGCGTGCCCGGGGACCACAGTGTGCCCGGGGACCACGGCGTGCCCGGGGACCACGGGGTCATCTCACCGGCCCCTCATCTCGCTAGCTGAGACGAATACGCTCTCAAGTTGACGGCAGCCCTGGACTGGGACAGAGTGATACCTGTGTCCGGTAACCCCGTGCTCGTACTCAACAGGCGCGCAAGCAGCTGACTTAGTCCAGCTACCTGCGCGCTACCCTCGTTCGCCAATGGCGCCGAGGGTTTTTTGTTGCCCACCACCTACTGACCGCAGACGAGGAAGCTTGCGATGACCGACCAGACGACCGCGGCCCCTCCGGGCCCCGGACTGGCAGGCACGGCGCGGAAGGGCCCCGGCCCGACCCCGCGCGACCTAGCAGCCCGAGCCGCGTCACGCGATGCGGATACCCGCCCCGGCGCAGCCCAGCCGGGAGCCGCCGCGGCGCCCACCGCGCCCGCCGAGCGCCCCCGCGCTGACCCGGGCCCGCGCCACGACCCGGCCGACCGCGGTGACCCCGGGGCGCGCAGCGAGCCGGACGCCGCGGCGGGCACCCGGATGACGGGTGCCTCGGCCCTGGTCCGGGCCCTGGAGCGGCTGGATGTGGACGTCGTCTTCGGTATCCCGGGCGGTGCCATCCTGCCGCTGTATGACCCGCTCTTCGACTCGCCCTCGGTCCGGCACATCCTGGTCCGCCACGAGCAGGGCGCCGGTCACGCGGCCACCGGATACGCGCAGGTGACCGGGCGTCCTGGGGTGTGCATGGCCACCTCGGGGCCCGGCGCGACCAACCTGGTGACCCCGCTCGCCGACGCCTACATGGACTCGGTGCCGGTGGTCGCCATCACCGGCCAGGTGCCGTCCAGCCTGATCGGCACGGACGGCTTCCAGGAAGCGGACATCTCCGGCATCACCCTGCCGGTCACCAAGCACAACTTCCTGGTCACCAAGGCCGAGGACATCGCGCGGACGGTGGCCGAGGCGTTCCACGTGGCCTCCACCGGCCGGCCCGGGCCGGTGCTGGTTGACGTGGCCAAGGACGCGCTCCAGGCGGAGACCGAGTTCCGCTGGCCGCCCACCTTCGACCTGCCCGGCTACCACCCGGTGACCCGGCCGCACTCCCGGCAGGTCCGCGAGGCGGCCCGGCTGATCGCCGGGGCCAGCCGCCCGGTGCTGTACGTGGGCGGCGGGGTGCTCAAGGCGGGCGCCAGCCAGGAACTGCTCGAGCTGGCCGAGATGACGGGCATACCGGTCGTCACCACGCTGATGGCGCGGGGCGGCTTCCCGGGGAGCCACCGGCAGAACCTGGGCATGCCGGGCATGCACGGCACCGTGGCGGCCGTGGGGGCACTGCAGAAATCGGACCTGCTCATAACCCTCGGCGCGCGGTTCGATGACCGGGTCACCGGGAAGCTGGACAGCTTCGCCCCCGGCGCCGCGGTCGTGCACGCGGACATCGACCCCGCGGAGATCTCCAAGAACCGGCGGGCAGACGTGCCCATCGTGGGGGACTGCCGCGAGGTGATCACCGAGTTGATCGCCGCGGTCAGCGCCGAGTTCCAGGCCGGCCACCGCACCGACCTGACCGCCTGGTGGTCCCAGCTGGAGGCCTTGCGCAGCACCTACCCGCTCGGTTACGACCAGCCCGCGGACGGGTCGGTGGCGCCCCAGTACGTGATCGAGCGGATCGGGAAGATCGCCGGCCCGGATGCGATCTACGTGGCCGGGGTCGGCCAGCACCAGATGTGGGCCGCCCAGTTCATCAGCCATGAGCAGCCCGGTCACTGGCTGAACTCAGGCGGGGCCGGCACCATGGGCTACGCGGTGCCCGCGGCGATGGGCGCCAAGGTGGGCAACCAGGCCGCGTGCGTGTGGGCGATCGATGGTGACGGCTGCTTCCAGATGACCAACCAGGAGCTCGCTACCTGCGCGGTGGAAGGCATCCCGGTCAAGATCGCCATCATCAACAACGGCAACCTCGGCATGGTCCGCCAGTGGCAGACGCTGTTCTACAACGAGCGGTACTCCAACACCGACCTCGACCGCCGCGCGCACAGTATCGAGGCCGGACTGGCCGGGGCCGAGGGTGCCGGCGCGCTCCGGCACGACCCCGCGCCCGCTGGGAGCGGGACCCGCATCCCTGATTTCGTCAAGCTCGCCGAGGCCTACGGCTGCGTGGGCCTGCGCTGCGAGGACACCGGGAGCGTGGACGCGGTGATCGAGCAGGCCATGAAGATCAACGACCGGCCCGTCGTGGTCGACTTCATCGTGCACCGCGACGCCATGGTCTGGCCCATGGTCGCGGCGGGCACCAGCAATGACGACATCAGCGTCGCGCGGAACATGGCGCCGGACTGGGATGTGACCGAATGAGCCAGGGGCTGGCCCGCCTTCGTGATCAGGAGCCGACAATGAACAGGCACACGCTCTCGGTGCTGGTGGAGAACAAGCCGGGCGTGCTCGTCCGGATCGCCGGCTTGTTCTCCCGCCGCGGGTTCAACATCGACTCGCTCGCGGTCGGGCCCACGGAGCACCCGGAGATCTCCCGGATGACGATCGTGGTGGACTGCGCGGATCACCCGCTGGAGCAGGTGACCAAGCAGCTCAACAAGCTGATCAACGTGCTGAAGATCGTGGAGCTCGAGCCCACCGCCTCGGTCCAGCGGGAGTTGCTGCTGATCAAGGTGCGGGCCGACCTGGAGAGCAGGTCGCGCGTGCTGGAGACTGTGACGCTGTTCCGTGCCAAGGTGGTCGACGTGGCCCAGGACGCGGTCACGGTCGAGGCGACCGGCAATCGCGACAAGCTGGACGCCCTGATCAGGGTGCTCGAGCCGTTCGGTATCAAGGAACTCGTCCAGTCCGGCATGGTCGCCCTCGGCCGGGGCGGCCGGTCGATCACGGACCGAGCGCTGCGTCCCGTGGATCGGGTGGCCGAGCGCAGCGGGGCAGGCGCGGCGCCGTAACGTGCGGCCCGGGTGGCCCGCTCCCTGGCCCCATCTCCTCGGTGGGCAGCCCCCGCAGTGGGCATGACCGTGGTGGCCCGGCCCGTGGTCCGGGCCCGTCACGGCGGCCTGTGGTGAGATCAGCAAGCGGTAAGCGAAAGGCAGACAATGGCAGACATTTTCTATGACGACGGTGCCGACCTCAGCATCATCCAAGGCCGGCACGTCGCCGTCCTCGGCTACGGCAGCCAGGGACACGCGCACGCGCTGTCGTTGCGCGACTCCGGGGTGAACGTCCGGGTCGGGCTCCCGGAGGGCTCGCGCAGCCGGGAGAGCGCGGCCAGTGAGGGCTTGCGGGTCACCACCCCTCGCGAGGCCTGCGAAGAGTCCGACCTGATCATGGTGCTGGTGCCGGACCACATCCAGCGGGCGCTGTACGCCGAGGCCATCGAGCCGAGCCTGGTGGACGGCGACGCGCTGTTCTTCGCGCACGGGCTGAACATCCGCTACCAGCTCATCCGCCCGCCCGCAGGGGTGGACGTGTGCATGGTGGCCCCCAAGGCCCCCGGCCACCTGGTCCGCCGCCAGTTCGCCGAGGGGCGCGGTGTGCCGGTGCTCGTCGCGGTGGAGCAGGACGCCACCGGGAACGCGTGGCCGCTGGCCCTCTCCTATGCCAAGGCCATCGGCGGCACCCGGGCGGGCGCGCTGGTCACCACGTTCAAGGAGGAGACCGAAACCGACCTGTTCGGCGAGCAGGCCGTGCTCTGCGGTGGTGTCTCTGAGCTCATCAAGGCCGGGTTCGACACCCTGGTCGAGGCGGGCTACCAGCCCGAGATCGCCTACTTCGAGTGCCTGCACGAGATGAAGCTCATCGTGGATCTCATGTACGAGGGCGGCATCTCCAAGATGTACTGGTCGGTGTCGGACACCGCCGAGTTCGGCGGCTATACTCGCGGGCCGCGGCTGGTGGACGAGCGGAGCCGGGAAGAGATGCGCCGGATCCTCGCCGAAGTGCAGGACGGCACCTTCACCCGTGAGCTGATCGAGGAATTCGACGCCGGCCGGCCGAACTTCCTCAAGCGGCGTGAGGCGTCCCGGGCGGACCAGATCGAGCAGGTCGGCGCTCAGTTGCGGCCGCTGATGAGCTGGCTGGACTCCCCGGGCGACGCGGACGGCTCCTGAGTACCGCGTCTGCGGGCACCGCGTCTGCGAGCAGGGCATCCGCGGGCACGGCGTCTGCGGGAACCGCGTCTGCGGGCACGGCGTCTGCGGGAACCGCGTCTGCGGGCACGGCGTCTGCGGGCACCGCGTCTGCGGGCACCACGTCACGGTGTGGCGCCAGCCCCCTGGCTGGCGCCACACCAGCTGCGTCCGCAAACGCAGTGCGCGCGGCCGTACACCTGATGAATGCCCAACGGTTCGTGAATGTTTTCACAAGCTCCGCTAGAGTGAGCTTTCGCCGTCCGTCATGAGGGGCCATTGCCGTGCCTGCACCCATCGTCCTCATCGCCGAGGAACTTTCGCCGGCCGCCGTCGCGCAGCTGGAATCCGACTTCGATGTGCGGCACGCGGACGGCGCTGACCGCCTGGCACTGCTCCCCGCGCTCGCCGACGCCGACGCAGTCATCGTGCGCAGTGCCACCAGGATCGACGCGGAAGCGCTCGCCCATGCCCCGCGCCTCCGGGTGGTAGCGCGGGCCGGGGTCGGCCTGGACAACGTTGACGTGGAGGCGGCCACCCGGGCGGGCGTCATGGTGGTGAACGCGCCCACCTCCAACATCGTGAGCGCCGCCGAGCACGCGGTCGGCCTGCTCCTCGCCGTGGCCCGCAACGTGCCGCAGGCCGCCGCCTCGCTGCGGGCCGGCGAGTGGAAGCGATCGGTCTTCACCGGGGTCGAACTCGAGGGCAAGGTAGCAGGCATCCTCGGGCTGGGCCGGATCGGCGTCCTCGTGGCCGAGCGGCTCGCCGCGTTCGGCATGCAGGTCATCGCCTACGACCCCTACGTGCCACCGGCGCGGGCAGCCCAGCTCGGTGTGCGGCTGGCCAGCCTGGAGGAGCTGCTGAGCGAGGCTGACTTCCTCACCGTCCACCTGCCGAAGAACGCCGAGACGATCGGCCTCCTGGGGGACAAGGAACTGCACCTGGTCAAGCCGGGCGTGCGGATCGTGAACGCGGCCCGGGGCGGCATCGTGGACGAGCAGGCGCTGGCGCTGGCGCTGCGCGAAGGCCGGGTGGCGGGGGCGGCCATAGACGTGTTCACCACAGAGCCCGCCACCGGTAATCCGCTCCTGGACCTCCCCACGGTGGTGGCGACGCCGCACCTCGGCGCGAGCACGGCCGAGGCGCAGGAGAAGGCCGGTACCCAGGTCGCCAAGTCCGTCCGGCTGGCCCTGGCCGGTGAGTTCGTCCCGGACGCGGTGAACATCCAGGGCGGCGTGGTCGATGAGGACGTCAAGCCTGGTCTGCCGCTGGCCGAGAAGCTGGGCCGGATGTTCACCGCGCTGGCCGGCGGCATGGCCGCCCGGATCGACGTGGAGGTGCGGGGCGAGATCGCCGGGCACGACGTCCGGGTGCTCCAGCTGGCCGCGCTCAAGGGTGTCTTCACCGACGTGGTCGAGGACGCCGTGACGTACGTGAACGCGCCGCTGCTGGCCAGCGAACGCGGCGTGGAGGTCAGCCTGGTCACCGAGGCGGACAGCCCGGACTGGCGGAACCTTGTGACGCTGCGCGGCATCATGCCCGACGGCCAGGTGGTCTCGGTGTCCGGCACGCTGAGCGGGCGGCGGCAGCAGGAAAAGCTGGTCGAGGTCAACGGCTTCGAGATGGAGATCGCGCCAGCCGAGCACATGGTGTTCCTCACCTACACCGACCGGCCGGGCGTGGTGGGGACGGTCGGCCAGATCCTGGGCAGCGAGGGCATCAACATCGCCGGGATGCAGGTATGCCGCGACGCCCGGGGCGGTCACGCCCTCATCGTGCTGTCGGTGGACTCGGCCATCCCCGCGGTGGTGCTCGACGACATCCTGTCCACGATCGGCGCCGTGGTGGGCCGCACCGTCGACCTGGACGAGCGCTAGCCGCCCCGGGGCGGCCGGGTTCGTCTCAGCATGTGAGACGGGCCCGTCCCGCAGGCGACAACCCGCCATGGAGGTACTAGGATGTCCAAGTATATGCGGCGCTTCGTATCCATCATGAGTGGCCGTAGCGGGGCCTGATCAGGGCAGGCCGGCCACCCGCTGCGGGAAGCGGTGCTGGCCGTAAGTCCGCCCGAGAGAATCTCACCACAGCGCGCCCGGAACCCCGGGCTGCTGACGCGCACCGCGGCCCACCGGTCAGCGGGACGCGGGCCACCCGCCCGGCGCCGTGCGGTGAGTCGCCAGCTACGCGTCAGGAGACCGCGTCGTGTACGACATGTATCCATGGAATCAGCCCGCTGAGGGCTCCCCGGGCGGCCATCCCGCCCGGCCCCGTCCGGCCCGCCGGGCCGCCCGGCTCCCCAGGACCGGCCGCGCCGCCCCCGTCACGCAGGCTCTGCAAATGGCCCTGGACCGGCGTGATAACGGCGGAGAGTCAGCGGCCACGGCCGGCCAGTAAGGTACGCGCATGGCATCTTCAGCGATCAAACTCGCCGTGATCGGCGGCGACGGCATTGGCCCGGAGGTCGTGTCCGAGGCGCTCAAGGTTCTCCAGGCCGCGAACGTGGGCATCGACGCCACCACTTACGATCTCGGCGCGCAGCGCTGGCACCGCACCGGGGAGACGCTGCCCGATTCGGTACTGGAGGAGATCCGGGCCCAGGACGCGATCCTGCTCGGCGCGGTCGGCGACCCGACCGTGCCCAGCGGCGTGCTCGAGCGGGGACTGCTCCTCCGGCTCCGCTTCGAGCTCGACCAGTACGTCAACCTGCGCCCGGTCCGGCTCTACCCGGGCGTGCTCACGCCGCTGGCGAGCGTCCGGCCCGAATCAATCAACATGCTGGTCGTCCGGGAAGGCACCGAGGGCCCCTACGCGGGGGCGGGCGGCGTGCTGCGTAAGGGCACTCCCGAGGAAGTGGCCACCCAGGAAAGCCTGAACACCGCGTTCGGGGTACGCCGCGTGGTCCGGTACGCGTTCGAGCGGGCCGCCGAGCGGCCCGCCCAGAGGCTCACCCTCGTGCATAAGACCAACGTGCTCGCCTACGCCGGGGATCTGTGGCAGCGTACGGTCGAGGCGCTGGCCAAGGAGTTCAGCACGATCGCGGTGGACTACTGCCACGTTGACGCCGCATCGATGTTCTTCGTGAGCCAGCCGGACCGCTTCGACGTGCTGGTCACCGACAACCTCTTCGGTGACATCCTCACCGATCTGGGGGCGGCAGTCGCGGGCGGCATCGGGCTCGCCGCGAGCGGGAACATCAACCCTGAGCGGAGCGCGCCGAGCATGTTCGAGCCGGTGCATGGCAGCGCGCCGGATATCGCCGGCAAGCAGAAGGCCGACCCGACCGCGGCCATCCTGTCCGCGGCCATGCTGTGCGACCACCTCGGCCTGACCACGGAGGCGGTGCGCATCGAGCAGGCCGTGGCCGATGACCTGGTCGAGCGGCAGGGGGCCTGGGCGGCGCGGGTCACTCCCGAGATCGGCGACGACATCGCCGGGCGCGTATCCGGATAGGCAGGTCCGCGGGCCGGGCCTGCGGGCCAGGTGTAGCGGGGCAGCAGCGCGCAGCGATGAGAAGAACAACTGAAATGAACACCACCGGGCACAACGAGCCTGCGGGCCAGGATTCCGCGGACCGCGGCTCTGCGTGCATACACGTTGCGCCGTGGCGGCCTGTTGCAGGCCGCCACGGCCGGGGCAACGGCGCTCCGCCCGCTGGGTGCGGTCGCGCCGGGTAAGAGGAAGGATCCTGTCATGACGGCAAGCCCGAGCACCGAGATCGCTTTCGACGTCCGCGCCAGCGCCGATCCGGTTCCCCCGGCGGAACGCGAGCGCGTCCTGGCGAGCCCGGGGTTCGGGGAAGTATTTACCGATCACATGATCACGCTTCGCTGGACGCAGGAGCGGGGATGGCATGACGGCCTGATGCAGCCCTACGGGCCGCTCATGCTGGAGCCGGCCACCGCGGTGTTCCACTACGCCCAGGAGATCTTCGAGGGCCTGAAGGCCTACCGTCAGGGCGGCGGCCCGATCGTGGCGTTCCGTCCCAACGCCAACGCGGCCCGGTTCAACCGGTCCGCGGCCCGGCTGGCCATGCCCCAGCTGCCCGAGGCGGCGTTCCTGCGCTCCATCGAGCTTCTGGTCAGCCAGGACCGCGACTGGGTGCCCACGGCGGAAGGGCACAGCCTGTACCTGCGGCCCTTCATGATCGCCACCCAGCGGGGGCTGGGCGTGAACCATCCCTCCTCCTCCTACCAGTACACGGTGATCGCGTCCCCGGCCGCGGCCTACTTCAAGGGCGGGGTCCGCCCGGTCTCCGTCTGGCTGTCCGAGGACTACACCCGTGCCGCGCCCGGCGGCACCGGCGAGGCCAAGTGCGGCGGCAACTACGCGGCCGCCTTCGCCGGCCAGATCCAGGCCGTCCAGAACGGCTGCGACCAGGTGGTCTGGCTGGACGCGGTGGAGCGCCGGTGGGTCGAGGAAATGGGCGGGATGAACCTGTTCTTCGTGTACGGCACCGGCCCGCAGGCCCGGATCATGACCCCGGCCCTGACCGGGACCATGCTGCCCGGCATCACCCGCGACTCCCTCCTCAAGCTCGGCCCCGACCTCGGCTTCCCCACCGAGGAAGGCAGGATCTCCGCCGGCCAGTGGCGCGAGGAATGCAACTCCGGCGAGCTCACCGAGGTCTTCGCCTGCGGCACTGCCGCGGTCATCACCCCCGTTGGCCAGGTCAAGAGCGCCAGCGGCGAATGGACGATCGGCGACGGCACCCCCGGCCCCGTGACCGTGCGCCTGCGTGAGGAACTGGTCGGGATCCAGTACGGCCAGCGGCCCGATCCTCACGGCTGGGTGCACAAGATCTGCTGATTGTGGGGCAGGTGCAGCACTCCAGCTGGGCATTCGGGTACGCACCCCGGCCGGGGCATTGAGGTGCGAGCACTGCGCTGGGTGTGCAAGACTGGATGCATGACGTCCGGTCGCATCATTATCGGCTGGCGCGTCGGCACCTAGCAGGGCCCGCCTAACGGCAGGCAGCCCGCCGCCGACGCGCAGACCTCTCGCATGCCGCGAGGGGTCTTTTGCTTTGCGGGCAGCAAGGCACCAGGACGGCCACCCAGAAGCGCGGCGCCCACCGCCGCACGACAGAGACGGACGATCATGGCCCAGAGGCCCGACGATGTGTTCCACGTCTACGACACCACGCTGCGCGACGGAGCCCAGCAGGAAGGGCTGAGCCTCACCGTCGCCGACAAGCTGGCCATCGCACGGCGCCTCGACGAGTTCGGCGTCGGCTTCATCGAGGGCGGCTGGCCCGGGGCGATCCCCAGGGACACCGAGTTCTTCCAGCGTGCACGCACCGAACTAGACCTCAGACACGCGCAGCTCGCCGCGTTCGGCGCGACCCGCCGGCCCGGCGTGCAGGCGGCCGACGACCCACAGGTCGCCGCTCTGCGCGAGTCCGGGGCGCCGGTCGTGACTCTTGTCGCCAAGAGTCACGACCGGCATGTCCGGCTGGCTCTGCGGACGACGCTGGAGGAGAACCTGGCCATGATCCGCGACACGGTCAGCCACCTGAGGGCGGAGGGGCAGCGGGTCTTCCTGGACGCGGAGCACTTCTTCGACGGGTACCGTTCCGACCCGGCCTACGCGCTCGAAGTGATCCGGGTGGCCACCGAGGCCGGCGCGGATGTGGTGGCACTGTGTGACACGAACGGCGGGATGCTGCCCGGGGAACTCGGCGACGTGGTCACCGCGGTGGCGGCGGCGACCGGCGCCCGGCTTGGCATCCACTGCCACGACGACACCGCCTGCGCCGTGGCGAACAGCCTCGTCGCGGTGGACGCGGGCGTGACTCACGTGCAGGGCTGCGCCAACGGCTACGGGGAGCGGGCCGGCAACGCCAACCTGTTCAGTGTGGTCGCCGGGCTCCAGCTGAAGAAGGGCCAGGTCGTGCTGCCCGACGGCTGCCTGCCGGAGATGAGCCGCGTGGCCCACGCGATCAGCGAGGTCACTAACGTCACCCCCAGCACCCACCAGCCGTACGTCGGCTACTCCGCCTTCGCGCACAAGGCGGGCCTGCACGCGTCGGCGGTCAAGGTGGACCCGATGCTGTACCAGCACATCGACCCCGAGCTGGTCGGCAACGACATGCGGATGCTGGTCTCGGACATGGCGGGCCGCGCCTCGGTCGAGATCAAGGGCAAGCAGCTCGGCTACGACCTGTCCGGCGACAAGGGCACCGTCGGGCGGGTGGTCCACCGGGTCAAGGAACTCGAGGCCCGCGGGTACACCTTCGAGGCGGCGGACGCGTCGTTCGAGCTCCTGCTGCGCGACGAGCTGGCCGGTGAGCGGCAGCGGCATTTCCAGGTGGAGTCGTGGCGGGTCATCGTGGAGCAGCGGTCCGGCGGCGAGGTCGTCAGCGAGGCCACCGTCAAGCTGCACGCCAAGGGCGAGCGGATCGTGGCCACAGGGGAGGGCAACGGGCCCGTCAACTCGCTGGACAAGGCGCTGCGGCTCGGCCTGGAGCGGCTCTATCCGGAGCTGGCCATGGTGGAACTGTCGGACTACAAGGTGCGCATCCTGGAGGGCTCGCACGGGACCGGCGCGGTCACCCGGGTGCTCATCGAGTCCAGCGACGGCACCGGGACGGCCGGAGGGACCTGGAGCACGGTGGGCGTGGACGAGAACATCATCGCCGCCTCCTGGCACGCCCTGGAGGAAGCCGTCACCTTTGCCCTGCTCCGGGCAGGCCGCCAGCCAGCCCGGGATCGCTAGCCTGGCTCCGGTGCCCCGCCGGGCGCGAGGTCATCACTGCCGGCATGAAAGCACCGCGAAGCCGCACCTTCGCGCTCTGTTACTGGAACCGGGCTTTCCGGTATGGTTCGGACATCACCCTCCGTACCTACGGCAGAGCTCCAGACCCCGGCTCGTCGCCAGCCAGCGGCTGCACGGCCGCGGCCAGCGCCGCGCGGTTCAGCCCCGTCCGGGATGCATCGCCTGGCGAGTTGCGCTGCGCGCGGGCCGCAGTGCTTGCCTACTTCGTGATCCTCGGGCTGGCCGAGGGCATCTGGGTCGCCCGGATCCCCGGCGTCAAGACACGGCTGCACTTAAACGACGGGCTGCTCGGCCTGTCCTTGCCGGTGGGCCCGGCCGGGCTGGTCGCGGTGATGCCGCTGGCAGGCCGGCTGGCTGACCGGTTCGGGAGCGCCCGGCTAATCCGGCTGGCCGGGCTGGCCGTCGCGGTGATGCCGCTGGCCCTGTGGATGGCCGGCACCTTAGCCGCGGTCATCTGGGCACTGCTGGCCTTCGGTATCACCGGCGGCCTGATGAACGTGGCCTTGAGCGCGCAGGGTGTCCGCATGGAGCAGGCTTACCGGCGGCCGCTGATGACTTCGTTCTACGCATCCTTCAGCCTTGGCGGGCTGGCGGGCGCAGTCCTGGGCGGGCTGCTGGCCTGGATCCGGGCCGGACCGGCCGGGATCCTCGCCATCGCCGTAGCCGGCACGGCCACCGTGCTGATCGCCGGGCGCTGGCTGTTGGGCGAGCCCGCCGGGCCGGCAGGCCGCGCGATCGCCCGTCCGCACCGCCAGGCCAGCCGGCGCTCCCTGGGGATCCGGCGCTCCCTGGGGATCTGGTGCCCACCAGGCTTCCGGCGTCGCGACCTTTCCCGGCGAGGTGAGGGCCGGGGAGTGCGGGGCCCGGGCTCGTCGCGGCTGACGGCGCTCGGCGTGCTCGCGCTGTGCTCCCTGACCGCTGAGGGCGCCGCGGCCAACTGGAGCGGCCTCTACCTGCGGGACGACCTGGGGGTCCAGCGGGGGTTGGCGGCGGCCGGGTTCGCGGCCTTCTCCCTCGCGATGGCCGCGGGCCGGCTGGCCGGTGATCGGCTGGCCGCCCGGTACGGTCCCGCGGGCGCGGTCCGTAGATGTGGCCTGCTTGCCGTGGCCGGCCTGGCTTCGGCGTTACTCAGTCACGACCCGCTTGGTGCGGTCATCGGGTTCGCGCTGTGCGGCGGCGGCTTTTCGTGCACGATCCCGCAGTTGTTCTCGGCGGCCGGCCGGGTCAACCCGGATCGCCCGGGCGGGGGTATCGCCCGGGTGGCGGCCCTTGGCTACCTGGGCCTGGTCGGCGGCCCGGCGCTGATCGGTGGCTGCGCGGCCCTGGCCGGCTTGCCGGCCGCCCTGGGCATGGCGGCCGTGCTCGGGCTCTGCGTCGCCGTGTTCGCCGGTGTCCTGGAACCGCCGCTGAGAGCGACGGTACCCACGTTCAGCGGAACGGATCCTGCCCCACCGGCCGGATCACGATCTCGCTGACGTCCACCCCGGCCGGCTGGCCCACGGCGAACATCACGGCCGCGGCGACGTCGGCGGGAGCCAGCCTGGGGTCGGCCTCCCGTCCCGGGCCGGCAGACCCGGCGTTGGTCAGCCCCGGCTGGATCAGGGTGACCCGGACCCCGGTGCCCACGCACTCGGCGCGGATGGCCGCGGCCAGCGCGCTCACCGCCCACTTGGTGGCGGAGTACAGGCTCCCGGGGCGGGTCACGCGGCCGGCCACGGACCACCCGGTGAGCAGCAGGTGCCCGCCGGACCCGACCAGCGCCGGCAGCACGGCGCGGGCCGTCAGCGCGGGGCCGAGCACGTTCGTGGTCACCAGCCCGCGCCGCGGCCCGTGCGGTGGCCGCACCGATGCCACCCGACGCCCCCGTGATCAGGAAGACTGGATCCGGCACCGGCCAGGCTAGCGGCAGGGCCGGGGGCGGGGGACGCCCGGTTTCCCGTACGGTTGGACTCATGGATGACAAGGAGATCCTGGGCCGCATCGACGAGCTGATCCAGACCGAGCACGAACTCCGGGAGCAGGCCGCCGAGGGGAAGCTGCCCAGCGGTGAGGAGCAGGCACGGCTCCGGTCGGTGGAGGAGTCCCTCGACCAGTGCTGGGACCTGCTCCGCCAGCGCCGCGCCCGCCGTGAGTTCGGTGAGGACCCGAGCGGCAGCACGCCCCGTCCCGCCTCCGAGGTGGAGGGCTATCTGCAGTAGCCGTCCTGCGGGTCTGCCGTGCCCGGCCCGGCCGCCGCGCTCAGTAGGCTCTAAAGAGCCCGGCAACGAGCCCGGGCCGAGGGCAGGACTCTCATCGAAGAGGTTGAGCGGTGCGCATCGCGAGATTTGCCAAGGGTGGCGAGGTCGCATACGGGGTCGTCGGGGAAGCCCAGGCGGACGGGGCCGGAGCGGCCCGGCCCGTGACGCCGGCCAGGGGGCTGAGCGTCATTGCCGAGTTGCGGGGGCACCCGTTCAGCCCGGGCAAGGGTGGCATCCAGTTCACCGGGACGACCTTCCCGCTGGACGACGTCCGGCTGCTAGCTCCCGTGCTTCCGAGCAAGGTGGTGGCGGTCGGCCGCAACTACGCCGATCACGCCCCCGAGATGGACGGTGATTCTCCTGCCGAGCCGGTCATGTTCCTCAAGCCGTCCACGGCGGTCGTGGGGCACGGGGACCAGATCGCCTACCCGGTCAAGCTGACCCAGCGCGTGGACTACGAGGGTGAGCTCGCGGTGATCATCGGGCGGCTGTGCCGCGAGGTTCCCGCGGCCCAGGCGGCCGAGGTTATTTTCGGCTACACCTGCGCCAACGACGTGACCGCCCGCGACCTGCAGGCCCGGGACGGCCAGTGGACCCGGGCGAAGGGGTTCGACACGTTCTGCCCCCTGGGGCCCTGGATCGAGACGGATGCCGACCCCGCCGACCTCGAGCTGACCACGGTGGTGAACGGTGAGGTCCGCCAGCACGCGCGGACCTCGCAGATGCTGTACGACGTGCCCGCGCTGGTCGAGTTCGTCAGCACCGTGATGACCCTGCTGCCCGGCGACGTGCTGCTGACTGGGACCCCGGCGGGCGTGGGGCCCCTGGAGGACGGAGACGAAGTGTCCGTGACCATCGAGAACATCGGGTCGCTGCATAATACGGTGGTGAACCGTGACTGAGCGCCCGGTGTCCCCCGCTGATCACGCCGACGGCGGGGTGCGGGTCCGCTTCGCCCCCTCGCCCAGCGGCGACCTGCATGTGGGCAACATCCGCACCGCGCTGTACGACTGGGCCTTCGCCCGGCGCACCGGCGGGACCTTCGTGCTGCGCATCGAGGACACCGACCGGAGCCGGGTCACCTCCGAGTACATCGCGTCCGCGCTGGACACGCTGCGCTGGCTCGGCCTGCAGTGGGACGAGGGCCCGGAGGTCGGCGGCCCATACGGCCCGTACCTGCAGAGCGAGCGGATGGACATCTACCGGGAGTGGGTGCAGCGGCTGCTCACCGACGGCCACGCCTACTACTGCTACTGCAGCCCTGAGGAACTGACCGCCCGCCGGGAGGCGGCCCGCGCCGGCGGGGGCCCCAGCGGCTACGACGGACACTGCCGGGTGCTCACCGCCGAGCAGGTCAGGGCTTACCAGGCCGAGGGCCGCAAGCCGGTGGTGCGGTTCCGGATGCCCGAAGGGTCCACCACGTTCACCGACCTGGTCCGCGGTGAGGTCACCTTCGACCACCAGCACGTGCCGGACTTCGTCCTGGCCCGGGCGGACGGCTCCCCGCTGTACACGCTGGCCGTCGCGGTGGACGACATCCTCATGAAGATCACCCACGTGGTGCGCGGCGAGGACCTGCTGTCGTCCACCCCCCGCCAGATCGCCGTGTACCGGGCCATGGGCGTGCCCGCGGAGCAGTTCCCGGTCTTCGCGCACCTGCCCTACGTGCTCGGCAAGGACGGGCAGCGGCTCTCCAAGCGGAACGGGGTCGTGTCCGTCAACTGGTACCGGCAGGAGGGCTTCCTGCCCGAGGCGATCGACAACTACCTGGCCCTGCTGGGCTGGTCCCCGGGGGAGGACCGGGAAGAGTTCACGCTGGCCGAGATGGCGGCGGAGTTCGACCTGGCCCGGGTCAACAAGAATGCGGCCCAGTTCGACGTGCGCAAGCTCGAGGCCATCAACGGGGACAAGATCCGCACGCTGGATCCCGCCGGCTTCGTGTTGCGGATCATCCCGTTCCTGCAGCGGGCAGGCGTGGTCGGTGATCCGGTGAGCGAGCCGGAGCTGGCCCTGATCACGGCGGCTGCCCCGCTTATCCAGACCCGGATCAGCCGGGCTCACCGAGGCACCAGCCATGCTCGGCTTCCTGTTCGCCGACGAGGATCGTTTCGAAGTGAACGCCGAGGAGGCCGAGCGAGCGCTCGGCCCGGACGCGCTGCCCGTGCTCCAGGCCGCCGAGGCAACACTGGCTGAGGTGCAGCCGTGGACCTGGGAGGCGATCAAATCGGCCCTGTCTGCGGCCCTGGTCGAGCCGGCCGGCCTGGGGCTGAGGCCGCGGGCCGCCTTCGCGCCAGTGCGGGCCGCGGTGACCGGGCGGCGGGTCTCCCCGCCGCTGTATGAGTCCATTGAGCTGCTCGGCCGCGAGCGGACGCTGGCCCGCCTGGCCCACGCGATCAAAGCCGCCTCCGGCTGACCACCCCGGGCCCTAGGCTCCCAGCCGCGCGTCCCCTGCCCTGGGCCGCCGCAGCCTGCCGCGCCCTCGGCCCCCCGGGCACCTGAGGCGCCGGACCGGTCCAGCGCGCGCACCGGGCACCGGGCCCCGGCGGCGGTGGGAAGGATTTCGCGGGAGGGGGGTGGGTTCGGCTACACTGCACAGGCGCGGGTGAGCGTGGCTCCGCCCGGCGCGATGGGGTATGGGGTAATTGGCAGCCCGACGGGTTCTGGCCCCGTTAGTCTAGGTTCGAGTCCTGGTACCCCAGCATGATGATGACCGGCAGGCCTCCTCACTCAGGAGGGCCCTGCCGGTTCGTCGTTTCCGGGCAGGTCGGCGCTGTTCACCGCAACTCGAAGTCGGCGAAGTCGAAGCCCGGCACGACCACGCACGCGACCAGGGACCAGGGAGCGGCCGGGCCGGCGCCGATAGCCGGGGTGGCGGACTGCCAGGCTCCCGCCGGGACCAGCACCTGGGGCTTGTCCCCGGCGGACGGGTCGGGCCCGACGCGGCGGGTCTCGCCGCCGATCCGCAGCTCCATGGGCGCGCCGCCCTGCCAGAGCCACAGCTCATCGCCCCGGACCCGGTGCCAGGCGGATTCCTGCCCGACTGGGAGCAGGTAGAGAATCGCCGTGGCGAGCGCCCGCTGACCCGGCCAGCCCGCCGGGATCATCTGCAGTCCGGAGCGGTAGGTCTCCCGGAAGTGCCCGCCCTCCGGATGGGGCGCGAGCCCCCAGCGCTGCACCGCCGTCGCGACGTCCATCCCGTGGCTGACGTTCATACCCTGCCCAACGCCGGACAGGGCCCCGGCCATGCCACACGGAGACGGCCCGGCACCAGGGGGGATGGTGCCAGGCCGCCTCCGCGCCCGCGACGGTGCCAGCCGTGAGGAACCAGCCCGTCAGGTCGGCCCCGTCACGGGCCAGCTCGTGCGGGTCAGATCCAGCGGCGCCGGCGGCTACTGCGGCTGCGGCTGTACCGCTTGTGGCCGCGCTCGTGACCGGACAGCCGGTACAGGATCAGCAGGATCAGGGCGCCGACGATGGAGCCGATGATCCCCGCGGTACGGAGGTGGTGAACGGCGAGGGTGTGGTATTCGATCAGGTTCAGGATGAACCCGCCGAGGAAGGACCCCAGCACCCCGAGGACGATGGTCCCCAGCAGGCCGATGGGGTCGCGGCCGGGGACGAGCAGGCGCGCCAGCGCCCCGGCGATGAGTCCCACGATCAGCAGAACGAGTATGAATGCCAACATGCCCGCCATCTACCCCTACAGATGGTGATCATGCGATACGTCATGCCCTTTCCAGATTCCTGGATTTGGGCTGAGATGCCTCATGCCTTGCCTGCTCCTGGGCGGATGCGGCGGGAGTGGCTGGCGTCCTGCCGACGGCCTGCGAGCGTCCGACGCCTGTTCTGCATGATGCCAGGCTCCGTGCGTGAGCCCGGCATGCTGCCGCAGGTGCCCGAACGAAGTCCATTTGGCGTCACCCCTCGCGGTGCCCTACGATGCAGTGTCTGGCCCCGTCGTCTAGTGGCCCAGGACGCCGCCCTCTCAAGGCGGTAGCGGCGGTTCGAATCCGCTCGGGGCTACTCATGGAGTAGCAGCTCACAGGCCCGGTCACCCGCCCAGGGTGGCCGGGCCTTGATTATCTGTCACTGGTGTGTCATTGGGTTGAGCCGTCACCGGGCGGCAGCGGGTGCCAGGAAGATGGTCATCGGCACTGCAGTGGGCCGGGTCGGGGTCGGCATGAACGTGACCGGAGCGGCCTCGTCACCACATGTTCGTCCTCGACCTCGCCGAGACGCCCGATCCGCCGGACCTCCCCGGCTACGACTGGTGGATGTTCGACGAACGCATGGTCTTGCGCTTCCACTACGACGAGGCGGGCGCCTTCGTCGGCGCTGACCCCGTGGAGGACCCGGGTCAGGTGGCGGCACATGTCGGGTACCGCGATGCCGCGCTCGCGGCGGCTGTCCCGTTCCCGCAGTACTGGGCCGCGCATCCGCAGTACTGGCGGGAGAACTGGCTCAGCGCCCGGACATGATCGTCACCGGTCCTAGAATCCGGGGGTGAATGGACCCGGAACGCTATCTCACTGATCGCGAGCGGCTCGCCACTGCGCTGCGAGACCTGCGTGAGCGCAGGATTGACCGGCACGGAAGCCGCGCGCCGGGCACGCATGTCCCAGCCCAAGATCTCCAAGCTTGAAAACGGCCGCCTGCTCCCCTCGGTAGAGGACGTGCAGACGCTGCGCGGCCTTTACCAGGCAGAAGCGGCTGAACAGGATGCGCTGCTGGAAGTGGCGGGGCGGCTGCATTCCCCGATTGAGAGCAACCGGACGATCCTGCGCCGGGGTGCGGCCCGCAGGCAGGCCCGGCTCGGCGAACTTGAACACGAGGCCACGACCCTGCGGTATTTCTCCCCGATCATGATCCCCGGCCTGCTGCCGACCGCGGAGTACATGCGCCGCGTGTTCTCCCTCGACCTGTCGGGCGCCGAGCTCACCCGGACAGTCGCCGCCCGGCAGGCACGCCAGCAGATCCTCTACGACGCCACCAAGACGTTCACCTTCGTGATCACCGAGACCGCGTTGCGCTGGGGGTTCTGCCCCCCTGACGTCATGGCCGGCCAGGCCAGCCACATCGCCTCACTTGCCACGCTGGCCAACGTCGAGATCGGCGTGATCTTCCAAGGGGCCGCACCGGCGCCGTGGGGCGTTCTGGCTCCATCCAGGTGCCATCTCCTTACCTGCTTCCAGAGCGCGCCGCGGCAGCCATCCGCTGCCGGCGGTGGTCCTAGGTTGCTTGTGCTTGGCCGCAGATCAACGGCTGCACTATCGCCGGCATTGCGCGCCACCGCTCGGGCCGGCGGTCAGCGACGGCGAACCCGGCGCGCTCGACCAAGCTCATCGTGTCCTGGTCGCATCGGCAGCCATAGGCAAACGCGCGCCACGGGCTGTGCAGGCGCTGCTGCCACCGCTCGAGCCTGGATCCGGCCAGAGCCCGGACGTGCTCGATGAACAGTAGCTGTCCGCCGTCTCGGAGCACCCTGCGTGCTTCTAGTAGGGCTGCGGGTGGATCGGCGACGGTACAGAACACGAGGGTGGCGACCACCGCGTCGAACGAGCCATCAGCGAAGGGCAGCTGTTCCGCGGGCACTCTGAGGACTCGCGAATTGGGCGGCGCGGCGCGTGCTGTGCGTCGCTCCAAGCGTTTGGCCATCCCCGGCTCAGGCTCGGTCAGGGTGAGCCCGTCTAGGTCGGCTCGGTAGTACTGCAGGTTGAGTCCGGTCCCTGCGCCGAGCTCCAGCACGCGCCCGTGAGCCCGCGCGACGATGCCGCGCCGAAGCTCGGACATGCCGCGCAGCTCTGCCAGCCGCAGGAATGGATCGTACAGGATCGGGCCACAGCGAGTACCCCAGACCTTAGTAAGCCGTCCTGGCTGCGCTGTTCCATCGGCTGCCGCTGGCTCGGCTTGTGCGCATATCTGGTCCATCATTCTCGTTCCTTTCTCACGCGGCGCAGTCCGCACGACGCGCCGGCATCGGGGCGCACTTTGGGTTGCCGTCCATTACGGCGAGTGTGGGCGGCGCGCCTGTCAACTCGCTGTCACCTGTCGATGCCGCCGGGCAGGAGGCTGGCATGATGGCTACTGATGTTCTTGGTACTCGGCGCCGTTACCGCGGTCGACCCGGACGGGCAGGTGGTCGCGCTCAGCGACCGCCAGCGGTCGCTGTTGGCCAGCTTGCTGGCCCGGGCCGGTGCTGTCGTGAGCGTTGACACCCTCGTGGACCTGGTCTGGCCAGAGGATCCGCCTCAGGATCCCGTGGCGGCGCTGCACAACCAGGTGTCCCGGCTGCGCCGGACCATTCCGTTCACGCGGATCGAGACGGTGGCTCCCGGCTACCGGCTGGCCGTTGGTCCGGACGATATGGACAGTGAGCGGTTCGACCAGCTGGTGCGGGCAGACACGGCCAGGTCATTGGGCGAGGCGTTGAGCCTATGGCACGGTCCGGCCTACGCCGAGTTCGCCGAGTCACCAGTAGCCCGTTTTGCGGCGATCCGGCTGGAGGAGGCGCGGCGGCAGACGACCGAGCGATGGCATGAGCTTCGCCTGGACGAGGGCTCTGCCGACCTTCCGGCGCTGGAGGCATTCGCCACCGAACATCCGCTCCGCGAACGTGCCCACCTCATCCACATGAGGGCCCTGTACGCGTCGGGACGCCAAGCCGACGCGCTCGTGGCGTACCAGCGGTACGCCGACCGGCTCGCCGACGAGCTCGGGCTCGAGCCTTCGGCTGCCATGCAGGAACTGCAGCTGCGCATACTCCGGCACAACGTTGCGCCGCCGACCCCGCTGCGCGCGATGCAGGTTAGTCACGTTTCCGCCGGCGACCGTCGCATCGCCATTGCCGCCGTGGGGAGCGGACAGCCGCTGATCGCGCTGCCCGGCTGGGTATCGAACATCGACGTCATCATCGCTGGCCGCGATCCACGCTCCTCGATGTTTCAACGACTGGTCAGAACCCATGCGCTGGTCATTTATGACCGCTACGGCACCGGGCGCTCCCCCGGCCCGGTTGACGACTTCGGCCTGGACGCGAGCGTGGCCGAGCTGGCCGCCGTTGCGACCCGCGCTGGAGCCCCGGTCAACCTGCTCGCCATGTCCCAGGCCGGACCGGTTGCCGTCGCGCTCGCCGCGACGCGGCCGAATCTGGTGCGGCGACTGGTGTTCTTCGGGACCTACGCCAGCGCCGCCGAAGTATTCAGACGCCCAGACCTCAACGCCACCCTGATCGCGTTGGTGCGCAGCCACTGGGGGCTCGGCTCCAAGCTGCTCGCCGACCTCTACCGGCCCGATCTAACCGACACGGCGGCCGACCACATGACCGCGGTGCTGCGAGACTCGGCCGACCGGGACGTGGCCGCCGGATATCTCGAGGCCATCTACGCCGCCGACGTCACCGCGCTCCTAGCGGCGGTGAGCGCACCCGCACTCGTACTGCACTACCGAGGTGACCGCGTAATACCCCACCGCGGCGGGCTGCAACTGGCCGAAGGCCTGCCCGACGCCCGGTTGGTCACTCTCGAAGGGCGCTACCACCTACCCGACACTCGTGACCTCGACCAAATTGTCAACACCATCATGGCGTTCCTGTCCGGATCGCCCAAGTAGCCACAGTCCTACCGATCGCCCAATCGGTTGCGCCAGAATCCGAGCCCGGCCACCGGTCGCTAGCAGGTGCTTGCCAGGCTGATCTCGCCCGGGCTGACCTCGCTGGGATCGATCTCGGTGCGGTCTACCGCAGTCGACTATGTTCCCGAACTGCTCGAGGACGGACACAGGCGCGCGGCGGCCGAGAGCCTGGACGTCGAGTTCCAGCTCGGCGACGCCGAAGACCTACCCGCAGGCGACTCGTCATTCGACGCCGTGCTGAGTGTCTTCGGGGTGATGTTCGCGCCTGAGCACCAGCGGGCCGTCGGCCAGATCGCGCGTCACCGCCCGGCCGGCACCGTCGCCCTGGCCTCGTGGCCCCCGGACGGCTTGGCCGGCGAGATGTTCCGTGTCAGGACCCAGCACGCCCGGCTCCCGGGCTTCGTCGTGCACGGCCCAGCCACATCCCGAGCTCACCAAGCATGGCGAGCACCCGAGACCCTGCCCCCACCGCTCATCACCCGGCAGGCCTCGCCGGGAGCACCCAAACCCATGCAGGCCCATGCAGATCGGGGTGATAGGTGCGTCCTTCACTGTCCAATTGCCGATCACCGGCTCTGCGCCCTGATCTGGGCGGGCCTGATTGAGTGGCAAGTGATCAAGACTCTCCTTGCCGCCGAGGACAGGCTGCGATCGTGATCAGGCAGTGGACTGTCCCGTGACACGCAAATCGGCCCGTTGACAGTCAAGCCAGCCCGCTTGCGTCTCCGTGCAATCAAGTCGGCCCGGCCGCGTCCACGGCTGACAGGACAACGATCAGGGCTCGCCCTCTGGACCAGGACGAATGCCCGGGCGATGCCGCTCAGATGGGCGGAACCGTCGCGGGTGACGCTGCAACGACACGCGGGTGCTGTCGGCGGGGATGATCTCGGCCGCTGTCGCCGAGTACGAGACTGGCGAGACGCTCGAAGCCCGGTGCGCCCGGGACGCCGACAAGCTGGACTGCCTGCTGCAGGCGCGTGAATACCAGGAGCAAGGACACGCCAACGTCCAGCCATGGATCGACACCTCGGTCGCGGCCCTGGGCACCCCGTCGGCCAAGCAGATCGCCCATGAGGCCATCACCCAGAACAGCCTCAGCTGGCTGGAACGCGCCAAGCAAGCGGCTGCCGCCGACGACTAGCCCGCGGCAACGCGCATGCGACCATGATCCGTAGGCGGCTTTGCCTGACATGAGCCCGATGCGCTCGGCGATCGCGTGCAGGCGGCCGCTCGGGAAGCGCTGGCTATGAGAATGTAGTTGCGAGGATCGCGATCGCAGCGATCGCGTAGCGCGCCACTCGCCGCGGACGCAGGTTCAGGTGGTGGTCCAGCAGGATGGCTGCGATGGCATCTTCCATGGCCCCTGGCCGGTAGTGCGGAGTACGCGGCCAAACGCTGACCACTTGCTCCGGTACAGCAGCTCACAGCCATATCCCCTCATAAAGGCGCACAGATACCATCCCCAGATGGGAGCTCTGCGACGGCGCATTCCCCACCCGGCCCGGTTGATGGCGTACGCCGCGCTGCTGGCTGGTTCCGCCACGGTGCTGGCCGTGCTGCCGGCCGGCCCGCCCGCGGCCGCGGTGCCCCAGGTGGCGGCCGTGGTCGCTGGCCACCCAGCCAGCCTCCGGATGGGCTCGATCTCGCTGCGCGGGTGCGCGGCGAAACCTCTTACCTACTGCGGCGGCCTGGCCGCGCCGCTGGACTACTCGTCGGCCGCCAGCCCCCGGATCCACCTGGGCTTCCGCTGGCTGCCGGCCACCAGTCACCCGGCCGGGACCATCCTGGCCGTCGAGGGCGGCCCGGGGTACGCCTCCACCGGTTCGGAACCGCAGTACCTGGCCATGACCGGCCCGCTGCTGGCCACCCGCAACCTGCTGCTGGTCGACCTGCGCGGTACCGGGACGTCCACCCCGGTCAACTGCCGCGGGCTGGAGCGGGCCGGCGCCAAGCAGTACGGCCGGCACTTTAACCAGCTGGTGGCGGCCTGCGGTGCCCAGCTGAACCACACCTGGCGCTACCGGGGCGGCGGCTGGGTGCACGCCTCCGACCTGTTCAACACCTCGTACTCGGCGCGCGACGTGGCCCAGGTGCTGCACGCACTGCGGCTGGGTCGGGTGGACCTGTACGGGGATTCCTACGGCAGCTGGTTCGCCCAGGTGTTCGCGTCCCGCTATCCCGGCCTGCTGCGTTCGGTGACGCTGGACTCCACCTATCAGGTGCTCGGGCTCGATCCGTGGTACGCCACGACGGTGCTGACCGCACGGCACGCGTTCGCGCAGGCGTGCCAGCGGTCGGCGGCCTGCGCAGCGGCGACCCAGGGTGGGCAGGCCTGGGCGCGGATCGGGGCGCTGGAGCGGCGGCTGGCCCGCTCCCCGGTCAGCGGGACGACGACCACGGTGGACGGCACGGCCAGCGCTGACCGTGACCCCGCTGACCCTGGTCAACCTGGTCAACAACGCGGGCTTCGACCCGGTCGTCTACCAGGATCTGGACGCGGCGGGCCGGGCGCTGCTACAGCGTGACGACGCGGCCCCGCTGCTCCGGCTGGCCGCGCTGTCGCTGGGCTATGACGACACCAACGAGCCGCTGCCCGGGTTCAGCGACGGGCTCTATTTCGCCGTGTCCTGCACCGACTACGTGCAGCTGTTCGACCGGTCCGCGCCGCCCGCGGTCCGGCTCCAGCAGTACCAGGCGGCGTTGCGCCGCGAGCCCGCGGGGACGTTCGCGCCGTTCAGCCTGACCCAGTGGACGTCGATGGATCAGTACACCGAGGCCTACAGCGCCTGCCTGAACTGGCCCACGCCGGCCCACCACAACCCACCCATCACCCGGCACCCGCCGCTCGTCCCGCCCCGGCTGCCGGTGCTCATCCTGTCCGGGACCTTCGATTCGCTGACCCCCCGGCTGGACGGCGCGACCCTGGTCGCCCGGCAGATGGGCCCCTCGGCCCGGCTGGTCACGCTGGCCAACCTGACCCACGTCACCGAGCAGGACGGCAACAGTGCGTGCGCGATGTCGATCTACCGGCGCTTCGTCCTCGATCCCGGCGATCTGCACCAGATGAACACCTCGTGCGCGGGCCATGTGGCGCCGATCCACACCGTCGGCAGCTATCCCGGGCTGCTGCGGGACGCCGTCCCGGCCAGCCCACTGCCCGGCAACCGGGCCGGCCGCAAGGCACTCCGCGCCGCCTCCGTGGCGCTGGCCAGCGTGGGCGATGAAGTGAGCCGCTGGCCGCTGCTCAGCGACGACCACGACCTCGGGCTGCGCGGCGGCCGGATCACCTTCTCCGGCGGCACCGATCTGCGTATCACCCTGCATGGCGTGGGCTGGGTCAGCGACGCCGCCCTCGACGGCAGCGCGGTCTGGGACCAGTCATCCGGCTGGGTGGCCGCCCGGCTGACCGTGCACCCGGACGGCGCCGCGCCGGTGCGGCTGACCGGCCGGTGGCTGGCGTTCGGCAGTCAAAAGCAGCTCGCGGTGATCCACGGGTCACAGGGCCGGCGACGCCTGGCGGCCACCTGCCCTGCCCCCTGACATGGCGCCCGGCGGGACCTCTTTATCCTCGGACGCATGGATGCCCGCGCACCGGCCTGGGTGGTGGCCGGGCCGCCTGGTTCCGGCAAGAGCACGGTCGCCCGGCTGCTGCTCGCCGCGCTGGAGCCCACCCCGGCCCTGCTCGACAAGGACACCATGTACGGGCCGTTTGTGGCGGCGACACTGGCCGCGGCCGGCCGCCCGGCCGGTGAGCGCGAGGGGCCGTGGTACGACGAGCACCTCAAGGTGCACGAGTACGCGGGGATGACCGCCACCGCCCGGGAGATCCGCGCGCACGGCTGCCCTGTCCTGTTGTCCGGCCCGTTCACCCAGCAGATCCACGACGCCCTCCGCTGGCAGGCGTGGGCGGCCGAACTCGGCGGCGGGACGTTGCGGCTGGTCTGGATCCGGTCGGACGTGAGCACCCTGCGGCACCGGCTGACCGCGCGCGAGTCGGCCCGGGATTCCGGGAAGCTGACCAACTTCGGCCAGTTCACTGCGAGCATGCGGCTCGGTGTGACGCCCGCCGCGCCGCACACCGAGATCGACAACCGGCTCAGCTCGGTCAGGACGCTGGACGAGCAAGTCGCCGCGCTGGTGCGGCAGACTCTGTTGTCATGACCCCGGAGCCGATGACCGCCGCGGCAGCCGCATGATCGCCATCGATAACCCGATGAGATAGCCGCTGCCTCCCTGTCGTGCGGCAACGTGATCGGCCCAGGTCAGGCAGTCGTCGGGGATGTCGCCGAGGCCCTGGCCGCTGGGCGGCCCTTCCGGCTGGCCCACTCGGCGGTACCGAGCGCGCGCGGATCGCCTACTCGGCGCGCCTACTCAGGCGATCGTTTCTCCTTCCTGAGACCGCTCAGATCTGCCAGCTATGGATTCCCGACCCGATCATCGGACGCAAGAATTTGCTACGGGAGAATCCCAGCTCGGTAGGCCCAGGCGAAGAGATCTGCGCCGCTGCTGACTGGCAGGCGCATCCCGGTACCGACAAGGTCGTCCACGATTGCCTCGACCGTGGCGCGATCGTGCACGCGGGTTTTGTGGCTCCGGATCAGCAGCCACAGTGACCCGTGGGTAAGCATTCAGGTCTTGGGTTGAGTTACCGGTGAGCTGCGTTGTGTGATTGGTTTCGGGCGTAATTCAGACGGTTGCCGGGATGGGTGGTATCCAGGGATTTCCGGCGAGTGCGCCCGTACGTCACGGTGCCCGGCGCGCCCGCGGCTTCCGGCGGGGGGCCCGCGACATGGGGCCGGCCGCACGCGCACTGCACCTCATGCCGGTCGTGCTGGATGGTCTCCGCGTGTGCCCCGGGCAGGTCGGTGACCTGGTGGGAGTACCGGACCCCGAGATCACGGGCCCCGGCCAGGTCCCTGCCGCACCCGCACGTGCCCTCCGGGAAGTGCGGGATGGTGTCGTCCGGGTGATCGTTCCACGGCAGGTACGCCCCCGCCGCCCCGGGCTGCTTGCCGGGCCTCCGCTTCTTCCCGCCCTGCCGCTGCCTGGGCTGTGGCGGTTTCCTCCCGGGCTGGTCATCGCTGCTCGGCGGCATCGGGGAGTTGCCGCTGTTACGGGAGATCAGCCGCTCCAGCCGGGCGATCAGTCCGGCCTGCTCCGCAAGCTGAGCCCGCAGGCCGGCGATCACCGCGTCCTGGTCCTCGTTCAGCAGCCCGAGCTGCTCAACCGCCTCCCGCAGCCGCGCATTCTCCGCGCGCAGCTCAGCGGCCTCAGGCCCATCAGCCGTACAAGGCACACCGGTACTACACCACGGCCGACCCCAGTGAGCGAACCGGCACCCTCCGCCAGCCAGCACCGCGCTCAGCCAGGATGTAGCGCGCCGTTGACATCAAGCCTGATCTACGAGATGGGATGGGCGGCCCAGGCAGGATGGGGCCCTAGACCACTCGCATGATCACGACGCACGAGCGACGGCCAGGACGCCTATCGAGTGAATGCGGCGTGAAGTTCGTAGTACGTGCTGTCAGGTACAACTCCAGGCGGGAGATTCGGCTTCAGGTTCTCGTTGAAAAACTTCTGGCTGTCTGCCTCGGACTCCCAGATCTCGATGATGCGCGTCCCGCCGGCTGGACTCGGACCTCCGGCGTGGGACATGAAGCCTTTCGCTGAACGCAGCACCGGCATCAGCTGCTCCAGCATCAAGGCATAGGTCCCCCCGTCGAGGTTCGGTTGTTCAAAAATTGCGAGTACAGGCATCGGTCTACGTCCTCCCGTATCAGCGCCTCAGTGAGCGCCCCTCGCAGGGTAGACGTGCGGCCGCAGCGCGACTCATCGCCCCCCGCCAAGCAAGGCCAGGCGGTCCTGTCCCAATGTGCACATCGCATGGGGATCTGAATGCTTACACCCGTGGACTGCAAGCGTTCCCTGCCACCTATCGCGCGGGCCACGACCTCGTCAATGATCGCTATGCCGCCGTTGACGCTTACCCAGGCGAGCGCTGCCGCCTCGTCGTTGTTTCTTTCTGGTCCGCCGCCAAGCTCGCCCTTGTATCTGGCGAACGCCGCAAGTTCGGGTAGCTCCTCCAGTTCCATCTGCTTGAGCCAGCCTCCGGCCGCTGCGCTCCCGAGCGACTACTTCCGCCAGAAGAACGGGCTCTTCGTTGGCGACTGCCATCCTCAGTTCGTCTATTCGGCCAGCGCGGGCGAAATGGCTCAGTACCGTGGTATCAAAAACGAGATTGGTCACAGTCCTGTTTCGAACTCGCCGGTAAGTTCATCCAATGACATGGCATCGGGCTCGGGAAGGTCGGCCTCGCCGACCGAACGGTGCAAGAGTTCTACTGTCCTGGCTGCTGTCAGCTGCCCCTTCCGGTAGGCGCTCATCACCGCGCGCGCGTAAGCCGGGGGCACGCTCGTCGGGTCAAGCTCGATGGCAAAGCGCTCACCGAATTCGAATAGTTCCCCTCGCCGCAGGTCATCCCCGAGGAGACGCTCGCGATCCCGGGAGTCAATGAGGCCGAGATTCCTGAGCTGGTTGCACGCAGCAGTCCAGCTCACGCTGAACCGCACCGCGACCGCGATGGCGGCTAGCCGCGGCGACCAGGCCGAGAATTCATTCCAGATGTTCAGCACGGAGGACCGCGGCATAAGGAGATGCGCGGCGAACGCGTTGAACATGCGCTCGGTATCCGATGTGCCCAGCCTGGGGGACGGCTCGTAAGCGTCACCAGTCAAGTGGTGACCGAGTTCGTGAGCGAGACTGAACCTCCGACGCCCCGGATCGGTCGTTCCGTTGATGACCGCTACGCCAAAGCTTCCGACCTGAACATATGCGGCGTCACCGGCATCGGGACCAAGTGCGAAGGAAAAGCCCAACAGCCCCAGGCTCTCCGCAACCGACTGAAGATCCAGCAGTGGACCGTCTGGCTGTCCTGCTTCCGCGCGGACACTTCGGGCAAGGTTCTCGGCATCCTCGTAGCTCTCCGGTGCCTTATGTACCGGGCGCTTCGCTGATGGCAGCAGGAGGCGGTCTTCCAGGAAGGCCACATCTCTCGCAGCGTTTTCCAGGGCGCGATCAAGGATGCGCGAGAACCCGCCTACCGCCGGATCACGGCGTCGGCTGACAACCGCGGCCGGAGACTCGGTGAAGAACCAGTTGACCGGCCTGTCCAGGGCGCCCGCGATGGCTACCAGTTCCGTCGCAGAAACCTTCCGCTCTCCCGACTCGATCCTGACTAGCGCGGTGCGCTCTAGGCCGGTACGGGCAGCCAGGTCGGCCTGGATCATCCCAGCCTCCGTCCGCGCCTCAGCGATGCGCCGTCCGAGGTCGGCCTGGGTAGTAAGAGCCTCCTGACTCATAGTGTGATTATCCCACATGCGGATCGCGTGGGCTACAGGTCCTGCGCACTCCCAACGGCGGCCCCGGCGGGGGTAAGCGCCCCTCACCCCTCGCGCAGAATGCATCGCTCTGTGTGCGGCTGATGAGCTCAATGCAGACAGCAGCCGCCGATCATACCGGCGGCTACGCGTGCGCAGTCTGCCGCGATGCGCTCGCCGCCGGTTCGCTTCTGGGCATGAACTGCGGTTCGTGTGCCGGGCCTGGGTGATGCCCTTGCGCCAGTCCGTGGTGAAGCCTCGGCTGCTCTGACGTGCCCGTGCTGGCGGGTCGCACTTGTCCTGGTTACGATCCGGGTAGCCGTATCGTCGGGGGCGTCGCCCCTGCTTTTCGCAGGAGGTCACGGTGAATATCACTCTTCCGCAGCTGAAAGCCGGCGACCAAGACAAGCCGCAGAACCGGATGGTGCACCGGTTGCAGGGCCTGGTCAGTGCGCTCGGCAACCCGGTCACGCTGGATGGCATCTTCGGGCCCAGCACGGAGGCGGCGGTCAAGGACCAGCAGCGCGCTTTCGGGCTGCCCGTAACCGGCGTGGTCAACGACAACACCTGGATCAAGCTGATCCAGGGGTAGAACGGGAAGGCGGCAGCAGGCAGCGCGGATAGGAAGCAGCTTTCCATCACGGAACGTCCGCATCTGCCGCCGGCGGGGCGATAGCCTGGCGCCGCGCGGGAGCCCTGCGCGGCGGCGATGCGGCCATGGCGTACGAGGCCTGGCCGGCAGGTCAGTATGCACGCTGGGCGAACGGCTGTGGCGGCATTCAAGGACCAGAGGTGGGCCCGGGTGCTGCGTGGCGGTCGGGGTTTGTCAGTGCCCGCTGCTCGCAGCGTGGTATTGCTCTGCCACGCTGGCCGGGATGCGCCCCCGTTCACTGACCGCGATGCCGTGGTCTTTTGCCCAGGCCCGGACATCCGGGGCGCCGGCGGCTGGCCGCGGTACGCCCGGGCCGGTGAGGTTGTGCCCGCCCGGCCTTGCGGGCGTGCTCGATGAAGGGGCCGAGTTGCTTGCGGAACGCGGCGGCGTTCTTGCCGTTCAGGCCGATCTCATAAGCCGTGCCGGCGAAGGCAGACCGCACCGTCTCCTCCGCCGGGCCCCGGGTCAGGTCATCTTCGAGCGCGACGGTTACCTTCCGGGCCACCTCGGCCGCCCCGGCTGCGACGGTGCCTGCACCGTGCCCAGGCCGGTGTCCTGCGCCCAGCCGCAACGCCGCACCCCTGGCCCAAGGCGATCACGCCAATAGCACGGGCCCGGAAAGCCGGGCGGTCACCATCGCGCTGGTATGGCCAGCTTGACCCACCGGCACCCAGCAGCTGGCCGCCTGGGAGGCTTCGCTGCGCGTACCGGCCTGGGTGTGAGAGCCTAGCCAGCTCCGCCCGCAGATCCGGATGTTCGGCGCGCAGCCAGGTGCCCGGTCGTCCCGATGTGCGCTTCCGGACGGCTCGTGACCCGCGTATGCGCGATGACTCTCCGGGTCGTCGCGCGTCCTATCTCCCAGATGCTGATAGCCAGGATGCCGGTGGACAGTGAAAGGGGTGCCTCATGGAGATCACCAATCTGGGTAAGGCGGATGGGCTGCCGCCAGTGGATTGGGCCGCTGTTGCTGAGAAGCTCGATGCAGGGTCGGCGCCAGCTCCGGATGCGCTGAACTCCCGCACGACCTGGCTGTCCACCATTAACGAGGACGGCAGCCCGCATGTGACTGCGGTCGGTGCTCTGTGGCTCGATGGCTCGTTCTGGTTCCAGACCGGCGCAGGCACGCGGAAAGGGCGCAATGTCGAGCGCGATCCCCGGTGTTCGATCGCGGTGTCGATCCGCGACGCGGACGTCGTGATCGAGGGTGACGCTGCACGAGTGACCGAGCGGGGCGCGCTGGCGCGTATTGCCAAGGCGTGGGCGGACGGCGGCTGGCCGGCCGAACCCGACGATAGCGGGCCGGGTATCACTGCCCCGTTCAACGCACCGTCGCAAGGACCACCGCCGTGGAACGTGTATCGCATTGAGCCGCGCTCAGCGATCGTGACCTTGGGGACGGAGCCGGGCGGCCTGACTCGCTTCCGGTTCTGACGCTGCTGATCGGCTGGGTCGTCCTCATCTAGCCGTTGCGAGCGGTCAGCTTGCTGGACGTGCCGGCAGGTTGCCACGAGATGCGGGCGCGCATGACGATTACTCACAGGGCAGTGGTGATCAGCGATGACGCCTCACTAACCGGAAGTTCCCCCCGGTGATCCGCGTGCATGGCCGTTTACCTGGCTTTTTGGCGTGGTGCTGGGGTGGCTTCTGACTACGTGGTGCCGAGGCGGTGGCTGACGCCGAGCAGGTTGAGGGCGTGGCGCTGGACCGGGGTGGGTGTGGTGACGAGCTGGAAGGCGGGCAGGGCGGGGTCGGCGGGCTGGATCTGGTTGAGGCAGATGGTGGCCAGGTCGGCGAGCAGGCTGGTGAAGCTGTGCACGGGCAGGCCGCTGCTGGTGTGCTTGGCCGCGGCCTTGGCCAGGGCCCGCGGGGAGCGGGCGGCGGGGGCGACGGGGCTGGTGCGGGCGGCGTGGGCGGCGGGCTTGTCGTCGTCGGTGAACAGCAGGGGGGCGAGCCGGTCGTGCAGGTGCCAGGTGAGGTAGTACGACAGCATCCGCAAGAACACGTGCGCCCGGACCCGGGTGGCGGTGCGGTGGCGGATCGGGCGGATGTCCAGGTCGGTATTGAAGGCCCGGAACGCCCGCTCCACCTGGGCGAGCGCCTTGTAAGAGGCGACCACCTCACCGCTGTCCAGGCCGCCGGGTCCGACGCTGGTGCGCAGCACGTAGATCCCGTCCAGGGCGGCTTCGGCACTGATGGAACCGGTGTTGCGGGCGTAGCTGAAGTGATCGTCAGTGATCTCGGTCCGGAAGTGCTTGGCGACCTTGCGGCGGCGCAGCACCCGGTCCGCGCGCACCGCGATCTTCTCCTGGCCGCGCAGCGGCCGCCGGTCCCGCCCGGCCGCGGCGGCGATTGTGGCCAGGTCGGCTTCGGTGGCGGCGAGCAGTGATTCGCGTTTGCGGGCCCGCTCGGCTTCCAGGAACGGGTTCTTGCAGGCCACCAGCCGCTCACCCGGGTAGTCCGGGTGGCTGATCTCACCCAGGTCCGCCTCATCGAACAGCTCCAGCTGGAGCGCCCCGTCGCGGACCAGGGCCTTGACCTGGGGGGCGCGCAGCGCGGTGATCCAGTCCAGGCCCGCAGGCCGGACGTCCTCACGCAGCCGCGCGGCGGTCAGCATCCCCCGGTCCCCCACGAGCACCACCCGGGCCAGGCCGAACCGGTCCTTGACCTTGCCTACCTGGGCGGCGACCGTCGCCGGGTCGCCGGTGTTGCCCTCGAAGACCTCGATGGCGACCGGGACGCCCTCCTTGGAGGTGAGCAGCCCGTAGACGATCTGCAGCCGGCCCCGCACCCCGTCTTTGGGGTGGCCGATGGCGCCGAGCGGGCAGGTCCGCCCCCCGGACGCGGCGGAGGACACGTCGTAGAGGACCAGCGTGCCGCCGGCCAGGTGCCGGGCCGCGAGCGCGTCCTCGATCTTTTCCTGCCGGGCGGCGAGCCAGTCCATCGCGCCGTACAGGTCATCCTCGTCACAGCCGCCCAGGCCCAGCACCTCGCCCAGGGAGCTGGCCGCGGTCCCGGCCTGCAGGCCGCGGGCGATGGCCAGCTTGGAGTCCGGCGCGATCACCTGCGCGACGGCCATCGCGGTGACCAGGTCCCGCTGCCGGGATGGCTCCGGGTCGATCAGCTGCTCCAGGCCCAGCGCCCGCGCGGTGCCCAGCACGGCGGCGACGTGCCCGTGCGGCAGGCTCCGGCTGATCTCGAACGTGCCCTCCGCCGCCGCGGCCGGCGCGGGCTGGCCCTTGAGCACCCGGGTCAGGGCGTCAACTCTGGCCTCGGGCCAGGATGACAGGTTGGCCAGGGTCCGGTTCTTCACCGTGCCCGCCTCGCGGTAGCTTTCGCGCAGCAGCACCGCCGGCGGTGACCCCCGGTTCGGCACCTTCACCACGTACATGACGACAACGATACCGGGTCATATCGCGCACGAGCAGCGCAACACGCTGATATTGCCATCAGATACGTGATCTACATGACTACGTTCTTGCCCATCAGCGAGCGCAGCTCACCTGGTCACAGCCCAATTGCCGAGTTGATCAAGGGCTCATCAGGGGGAACTTCGGGTTAGGGGTGGCTGGCTTCGCGGAGCCAGGCGTGGGCGCCCATCTGGATGGCGTCCCAGGGGCTGCCGAGGGGTGGGGTGTAGGACAGGTCGAGGTCGCTGAGCCCGTCGACGGTCATGGAGTGGAAGATGGCGGTGGCCGCGATGTCGACGCGTTTGGCGATCTCGGCGTGCCGGTGGCCGAAAAGCTGGACGCCGAGCAGCCGACCGGTGGCGCGGTCGCCGGTGAACCGCATCGTGATGCGGTGGCTGCCCGGGTAGTAGGCCTTGTGGTCATCGGCTTCGGACTGGACAGTGACCGGGTCGTACCCGCCGGCGGCGGCTTCGTGGTCGCGGAGCCCGGTGCGGGCGGCGGCCTGGTCGAAGATCTTCACGACCTGGGTGCCCAGGCTCCCGGCGAACTCCCGGGTGCCGCCGAGGGCGTTCTCCCCGGACACGCGGCCCTGCTTGTGCGCCGTGGTGCCGAGCGGCAGGTAGGTCTCCCCGAGCAGCCGGTGATAGGTGACGACGCAGTCCCCGGCGGCGAACACGTCGGGGAGGCTGGTCTGCATGCCGCGGTCCACGGCGATCGCGCCCCTGGCGCCCAGCGCAGCCCCGGCGCTCGCCCCCAGATTGGTGTCGGGACGGACACCCACGACGACCAGGACCAGGTCGGCCAGCCGGGTCACCGCGCTGCCATCGGCGGCGGTGGCCTCCACCTGGAGCTGTCCCGCGTCGCCGCCGTTGCGGGTGATCTGGCGGACTGTCGTCCCGGTCAGGACCTCGGCGCCATGGCCGGTGAGCTGGGCGTGGACGAGCTGGCCGAGCGGGGGATCGACGGTAGGCAGGACCTCGGGCAGCTGTTCCATCTGGATGACGTGCAAGCCGCGGGTGGTGAGGGCGTCGGCCATCTCCAGGCCGATGTACCCGGCGCCGACGATGACCGCGGTGGCCGGCGTGCTTTCTTTCAGGGTGCGCATGACGGCGAAGGTGTCGCCCATAGAGTGCAGCAGGTGCACGCCGTCGTCCGGGCCCAGAGTGTCCAGGCCGCCGATTGGGGGCCGGACCGGGACCGCGCCGGTGCCGATGATCAGCTTGTCGTAGGCGAGCAGTTCCTCATGCCCTCCGGGGCCGGTGACGAGGAGTTTACGGCCCGGCACGTCGATCCGGCGTGCAGTGGTGTCCAGCCGCAGGCGCATCCCGGTGGCTTCCAGGTCGGCGGCGGTGCGGTGGGCCAGGTTGCGCCAGTGGGTCACCTCGCCGGAGACGTAGTAGGGGATGCCGCAGATCGAGAAGTTGGGGTAGGCGTCCGCGACGACCACGCTGACCTCGGCACCGGGGTCGAGCTCGCGGGCCCGCAGCGCGGCGCTGATCCCGGCGTCGCTGCCGCCGATCATGACCAGGTGCATGGCTGGATCCCTCCAGGTCGGGTGCTCAGTGAGGGGCGTCGTGGCTGGGAGATCGGCTGGCCGGGGAGGTGGCGCAGTCGTAGGCGGCGCGTTCATGTGCCGCGCTCGGCTGGCTGGTGTGGTGGGGGAAGATGATGTCGGAGGCCTGCGCCGGGGTGAGGCTGGGATACAGCGCCCTGATCACCGCCACGGCGAGCGCGCCGCCGACGATCTGGGCGGCGATGAACGCCGGGACCGACGAGGGAGCGATACCCGCAAAGGTGTTGGAGAACATCCGGCCGATGGTGATGGCCGGGTTGGCGAAGCTGGTCGAGGACGTGAAGAAGTACGCCGCGCCGATGTACGCGCCGACCGCGGCCGGGGCGGACCTGCTGCGCCCGGAGCGGGCGAGGGCGAAAATGACCAGGATCAGCCCGAGGGTGGCGATCACCTCGGACAGGAAATGCGCAGGCGTCGCCCGGTGCTTGGCGGAGATGCTGACCGCCGCCTGAGCGAACATCAGGTTCGCCGCGATCGCGCCGAGAATGCACCCAGCCACCTGGGCGGGCAGGTAAGCGGCGGCGTCGCGCCAGCGCAGCCCGCCGAACGCCGCATCCACGAACGACACGACCGGGTTGAAATGAGCGCCGGACACCGGGCCGAACATCAAGATGATGGCGAACAGCCCGGCAGCGGTCGCCGCCGCGTTCTCCAGCAACTCCAGCCCCGTGGCACCCGAGGACAGGCGCTGCGCGGCGATGCCGGAACCGATCACCACCGCGGCGAGGAACGCGCTGCCCAGCAACTCGGCCAGCAGCCGCCGCCACAGCGCCACCTCGGTCACCGTGCCCGCCCCTCCGGCAGTCCTTATCGATAAACATCTATGCAGACGGTGCCAGCTTGCCAGGCTGGATAGATAACCGTCAAGATAGAGGAATGTCGATGCAGGCGGAGCGTTCCCCGGCAGCTTTCATCCCTGCCGCCGAACTGCGGGTCGTGGTGGATGCGTGTTCCACGCCGCTGGTCGGTGAGCCGATCAGCGAGACCGCCGCAGCAGGGCTGGCCCAGGTGTTCAAGGCCCTGGGTGACCCGGTGCGGCTGCGGCTGGTCTCGCTGATCGGCGCGCACCAGGGCGGCGAGGTCTGCGTCTGCGACCTGACAACGGCGTTTGATCTGACCCAGCCGACCATCAGCCATCATCTGAAGGTGCTGCGCGAGGCTGGGATCATCGACTCCGAGCGGCGCGGCACGTGGGTCTACTACTGGCTCGTGCCCGCCGCGCTGGAGCGCATGTCCGCGCTGCTGTCTGCTCCCGGGCGCTAACACCCCCCGGCGGGTGGCCGCTGCGGCTCAGTCAGGCCCGTGCGGGCCCGGCGGATAAGTCAGCCGGACCGCACCCAGGGCTTGACCGGGGGGGAAACGCCAGTCCGGTTAGCAGCACTTCGCTCCGGACTCAGCGGGCTGACCCGCCGCGCTGGCGCCGGCGCCGCAGCATTCAGGGTCGCTGTGGTCGTGGTCGTAGAAGGTCTGGCTGTCGCCCAGGACTGTGTAGACCTCCCAGGCCGCCCCGTCCGGCACGCCCTCGACCCAGAACTTGTCCTGCCTGGCATAGCAGCAGGTGGTGTCCCGCTTGCTGGCCGAGCCCAGGCCGGTCCGGGTCAGACGGGCCTGCACCGCGTCGACCGTGTCGGTGTCGGGGACCTCGATGCCCAGGTGATTGAGGCTGCCGCCCTGGCCAGGGTTCTCCAGCAGGACCAGTTTCAGCGGCGGCTCGGCGATGGCGAAGTTGGCGTAGCCCGGACGGACCTTGGCCGGGGCGGTGCCGAACAGCTTGCTGTAGAAGGCGATGGACTCCTCGATGTCGTTGACGTTGAGGGCGAGCTGCAGGCGCGACATGCGAACCTCCTGGTCCGGGGCTCCGGCGGACTTTGATGACTGTCTATATCTAACGGCGCTGCCGAGCTTGCCACGAGACATCGGACTCTGTCAATATAGATGCATGCCGAAGTCTGAGCTGGTGCTCAGCCCCACTGAGACGGCCGTGTGCTGCGACCCCGGGCCGCAACTCCTCCTGCCCTCCGGGCAGGCCGACCTGGTGGCGTGCTGCGCGCCGCTGTCGCAGGGGCCGCTGTCCGCAGAGCAGGCCGAGCAGGTCGCGCCGCTGCTCAAGGCGCTCGCCGACCCGGTCCGGCTCCGGCTGATGTCCCTGGTCGCCTCCCACCCCGGCGGCGAGGCCTGCGTGTGCGACCTGACCGGAGCCTTCGAGTTGTCCCAGCCGACCATCAGCCACCACCTCAAGGTGCTGCACGAAAGCGGCCTGCTGGACCGCGAGAAGCGCGGCGTGTGGGTCTACTACCGGGCCCGCGCCCAGGCACTGGCCAGCCTCGGCGCCCTGATCGGCTACCCGGCTGCTTCCCCGCCTGACCCTCCCGGACCAGAGCCCCGGGCGTTCACCCATTGTGCGGGGCACATTCATCGCTTATCGTCGATTAACGATGAAGAATCCAGAGCCACTCGGCCGGGCAGACGCCGAGACCTATGCGTCCTGGTTCAAGGCGCTGGCCGACGGCACCCGCGTACAGCTCGTGTCGCTGCTGGCCCGCGCGGGTGAGCCGATGACCGTCGGGCAGATCGTCGCGGCGGTCCCCGTCGGGCAGTCCACCGTGTCGGCCCACCTCAAGCAGCTCGCCGCGGTCGGCTTCGTCCTCGCTGAAGACCGCGGCACCGCCCGCCTGTACCGGATCAACGACAACTGCGTGGAGTGCTTTCCCACCGCCGCGGACCTGGTCATGGGACGCCCCTCACCCGCCCCGCCGACCGCCGCCCCCTGACCCGCCCTCGTGGAGGAATCCATGGCACCCGGTCATACCCCCGATCGTGAGCAGACCCGGACGGCCGTCACCGCCCGGTACTCCGGCCTGGCCCGGGCCGCACGCGCCGGGCAGCAGGTCACCGATTGCGATCCCGGCCCCTTCGCAGCGGGCTGCTTCGGCGCCGCCGGGTACGGCGACACCGGCGAATTGCCCGAGGGTGCGCTGCGGGCCAGCCTCGGCTGCGGCAACCCTGTTGCCGTCGCCGGGCTGCGCCCAGGAGAAACCGTGCTGGACCTCGGTTCCGGCGGCGGGATCGACGTGCTGCTGTCCGCCCGCCGCGTCGCCCCCGGCGGAAAGGCCTACGGCCTGGACGGCTCCCCGGACATGATCACCCTGGCCCGCGAGAACACCACCCAGGCCGGAGTGACCAACGCGGAGTTCCTGCCCGGCCACATCGAGGACATCCCGCTGCCCGACGGCCACGTTGATGTCGTCATCTCCAACTGCGTGATCAACCTGTCCGCCGACAAGTCCCGCGTGCTGGCCGAAGCGTTCCGGGTGCTGCGCCCGGGCGGCCGGCTCGGAATCAGCGACGTCATCGCCGACGACGGCCTCGACCCAGCCCGGCGGGCAGAGGCCGAGCAGCGGACCGGCTGCACCACCGGCACCCTCACCGCCACCGAGTACCGGACCCTGCTGCTGGCCAGCGGGTTCACCAGCATCCGCGTCACCGCCACCCAGGACACCGGGCCGGGCCTGCGCTCAGCCATCATCCAGGCCACCCGCCCCGCCGCACCTCCCGGGATCCTCATCCGGCCCATGGGGCCCACGGACGCGGACCAGGTGCTCGCCATCTACCAAGCCGGGCTGGACACCAGCCAGGCCAGCTTCGAGACCACCGCACCCACCTGGGACCCCTTCGACCAGGCCCGGCTGCCCCTGCACCGGCACGTGGCCGTCACCACCACCGGGGACCTGCTCGGCTGGGTCGCCACCAGCCTGGTCTCGGCCCGGCCGGTGTATCGCGGGGTCATCGAGCACTCCATCTATGTCCACCCCGGCGCACACAGCCGCGGCATCGGCGCCGCACTTCTCGATGCCCTCATCGGCTCCACCGAATCCGATGGGATCTGGACCATCCAGACCGGCATCTTCCCCGAGAACGAGGCGAGCCTGCGCCTCCACCAGCGAGCCGGCTTCCGCGTCCTCGGCACCCGCGAGCGCATCGGCTGTCACCACGGCCGCTGGTGCGACGTCACCCTCCTCGAACGCCGCAGTGCTGTCGCCGGGACCTGACCGGGGGCAGGGGGGTATCGGTCACGTCATCGCCGGCGACGGCCTCGACCCGGACCCAGCCGGGGCGTGCCTTGGCCTTATAGATGAACACGTAGTGGAGCAGGTGCTTGACGCAGTGCGCAGCCAGGCCCCGATCTCGCCGTAGGTGTCTTTCACGCTGCGCCCATGCACGGGGAACCAGGCATAGTCCGGGGCGACGGGATACATCGTCATCGCCGCGCCGATGCCGGTGCGGATTCCAGTCCCTCCTGGGCGCCCATCACCGCCGACGGCATGGGAAATTCTTCTGATTTCTTTTCCGTGTAGCGCCGGGTGGTCATGTCGGTGATGGTCAGCGTTAGCGTTAGCGGCCGGTCTGGGCGAGTTCGGCTGCTGGCTCGCCCTGGTCGAGTGCCAGGCCGGGGAGTTCCAGTTGCAGGGTTGACAGGCCGCCGGACAGGGAGCGGACGTCGGGCCAGCCGTTCTGCCGCAGTAGGCGGAGCCCCAGGTAGGACCGGAAACCCGACGCGCAGTATATGAGCAGGGAACGGTCCCGGGGGATATCGGCGAGCCGCTGGCGCAGTTCGGTGTGCGGGATGTTCAGCGCGCCGGGCAGGTGGCCGGAGCGGAACTCGGCCGCGGACCGGACGTCCAGCAGCACTGCCTGGGGGTCGGGGTGGATCAGGTCGGCGGCCCGCCACAGGGCGAGGTTGCCGGTGAGCAGGTTGCTGGCTGCCATGCCAGCCAGGTTGACTGGGTCCTTGGCCGACCCGAAGGGCGGTGAGTAGGCGAGCTCGAGGTCAGCCAGGTCCTCGACCGTGAGGCCCGCCCGGATGGCGGTGGCGATGACGTCGATCCGCTTATCGACACCGTCGCCGCCGGTGGCCTGGGCGCCGAGCACCCGCCCGTCGGGTGCGAAGAGCAGCTTGAGGTGCAGCGGGCGGGCGCCGGGGTAGTATCCGGCGTGGTTGTTCGGGTGCAGGTGCACGGCGTGGTACTGAATCCCGGCCGCGCGCAGCGCCTTCTCGCCCGGGCCGGTGGTGGCGGCGACGGTGCCGAAGACACGCACGATAGCCGTGCCCAGAACGGGGGAGCGCTGCCCGCCGCGGCCGAACACGTGGTCGGCGGCCGCGCGGCCCTGCCGGCTGGCCGGCCCGGCCAGCGGCACGAGGGCCGCGCCGCCGGTGACGGCGTCGGTGACCTCGATCGCATCACCCACGCCGTAGATGGACGGCACCGAGGTCCGCAGGTGCTCGTCAACGAGCAGGGCGCCCCGGGCGCCCAGCGCGAGCCCGGCGCCTGCGGCGAGTGAGGTCTCCGGGCGGACCCCGGCCGCGAGCAGCACGATGTCGGCGAGGACCTGGGATCCGTCCGACAGGTCGGCGGCGACGGTACCGCTGCCCGCCTCCCGCAGGGCGGTGACGGACGTGCCCAGCCGCACCCCGACGCCGGCCCGGAGCAACTCCAGTTCGATGCTGCGCGCCATCTCCGGGTCCAGGGCCGGCATAACCTGCCCGGCCAGCTCGACCAGCGTGACCGCCAGGCCGCGGTGCCGCAGCGCCTCGGCCGCCTCCAGGCCGATGAACCCGGCCCCCACCACCACCGCCCGGCGGGCGCCCCCGTCCACCAGGTCACGCAAGACGTCGACATCGGGAACTGTGCGCAGCACGCGGACCGCCGGCAGATCCGCCCCCGGGATCGGCGGGATGACCGGCGCGGCCCCGGTGGACAGCACCAGCACGTCGTAGGACTCCCGGTACTCGCGGCCGGTGGCCCGTTCACGGACGGCGACCGTCCGCCCGGCCGGGTCGATAGCGAGCACCTCGTGGCCGGTGCGCACATCCAGCGCCAGGCTGTCGGCCAGCGACCGCGGGGTATGCAGCAGGAGGGCTTCGCGGTCACCGATCTCACCGCCGAGGTGATACGGCAGGCCGCAGTTCGCGTAGGACACATACGGATCCCGCTCGAGCACCACGATCTGCGCGTCCTCGGCGAGTCGGCGGGCCCGCGCCGCGAAGCTCATGCCTCCGGCGACCCCTCCGACTATGACAGCCTTCATCTCCGCGTCTCCCATCTCCTCGGTGTCACATGCCCGCGGTCAGGCCGTTATTGACGGCAGGTGCAGCGGTTGCAGGGCGTGACCCCGGCGAGGGCCTGCTCTGCATGTTCGCCGCACCCGGCCCAGGTGATCTTCTTGCAGCGTTCGCAGACTGCAGGGCCGCACATGAGCGGGACCCTTCCGCCGGGGATAGTGCCTCCAGCTATACCCCCATGGGTATCTAATCGCCTGCTCTGTGACTGTGACACTGCCCACCCTCGGTGCGGCCGCCGCCGGTCAGGTGAAGATGAAGTGGCCGCCGCCCGCGAGGGCGCAGAACTCGCCCACGATAATGATGTCCCTGACCTGCTCGACGAGATCGTCCCGGGTGATTCCCGCGGCGCGGTGCGCTGCGGCGCATTCGGCTCAGCGTGCCGGGGGGACCGGACTGCGGATCACGCGAACATACCCCCCAGGGTATACTTCACTGAACAGGCGCGAGCCTTAGTCCAGAGCAAGAGAGAACGAGTGAAGGGTGATGGGTCTTGTGTTCACTGGCACAGTGCGGGCGTTGTGGCAAGACGACATGGGAGGCTGCGGACGTCATGTCAACGCGGTAATGTCCCGCGTCCCGGCAGATGCCCGTTGCGGCTGCCCGCCGCGCGAGCCGCGCCCCTCCCTGTTCAGTTTCCTGTGCCAGTCCCGCTGATCGCGATGGGAAGCGGCGGGCGTGACCGACACTAGGTCCATGAGCGAGATCCAGCCGGCTGCCGGCATGCCTGCCGGGATGAGAGGGCTGGTTATCGCCGGCCATCAGATGGCGATGCTGGACCGGGCCCGGATCTATGCGTGCGGGATCACTCCCTACGACGTCACGCACCTCGGTCACGCGGCCACCTTCGTCTGGATCGACACGCTGTCCCGGACGCTCCAGTTCCTCGGTGTCGAGCCCGAGGTATGCCGGAATGTCACCGACATCGACGAGGTCCTGGACGCGGCCGCCTTCCGTGCCAACACACCCTACGACTCCTTCGCGGCCGTCCAGCAGTACCAGTTTGACCAGGACGTGGCGGCGTTGGGCGTGCGGGCCGTGCGGCATGAGCCACGCGCCCGCCGATACGTGGAGCAGGTGATCCGGCTGGCCGGGGGACTGCTCGCCGCGGGTGCCGCCTACCACCGATCCGGCAGCGTTTACTTCCGCGGCCAGGACGCGGTCCGGCGGGCTGGAGTTGATGCGGCGACAGCAGTCCGGCTCTGCGCTGAATACGGTGGCCGGCCGGACGACCCGGCCAAGGACGATCCGTTGGACGTGGCGGTCTGGCAGGCTAGCGAGCCAGGACACCCCGCATGGGAATCGCCGTGGGGACCGGGACGGCCGGGGTGGCACGCCGAATGCGCGGCTATGGCGCTCTCCGTGTTTGGCGTGGGGGTGGACATCCATGCGGGCGGGAGCGATCTGCGTTTTCCTCACCACGCCTACCACGCCGCGATGGCGGAGGTGTTCACCGGCGTCAGCCCGTATGCGCGAGCATGGTTCCACCCGGGTACCGTCACCATTGACGGCGTCAAGATGGCCAAGTCAGCGGGCAATCTCACCCTGGTGGCTGATCTGCTCCGCGACCATCCCGCTGCCGTGGTCCGGATGATGATCCTCGACCGGGACTGGGCCGAGGACTGGGACTACACTCCGGGGCTGCTGAGCTCAGCAGGCCGGCGACTGGAAGATCTGTACCAGGCCGCAGGCCGGGCCCGCGGTGGATCAGAAGAGGCACCTGACGTCCGCCGCCTGCTGGCCGCCAACCTCAGCGTGCCCGCGGCGATAGACAGGGCCATCGAGGTCGGCGGACCCTGCGCGCGATCGCTCGCAGGAACGCTCGCCCTGTAGCGAGGGTCGTCCCCGAACCCGCGGACGCACGCTGCTGCAAGGCCTGCATGGCGGCGTGCCCTTATGACGCCATCTTCATCAATCCCGGGGATCATTGCGCGGAGAAGTGCAACTTGTGCGCGCACCGCTTGGACATCGGGCTGGAGCCGGCCTGCGTGACGGTCTGCCCGACCGGCGCGATCCTGGTCGGGGCCTCAATTATCCCTCCTCCGAGGTGGCCAAGGTCATCCAGCGCGAGCCAGTGACCGTGCGGCGCCCGGAGAAGGAGTCCAGGCCCGGGGTCTTCTACAAGGGGCGCGGATCAGGCGACGCTGGACCCGCTGGCCGCCCCCCGCCTGGATGGCGGTGCACGCGGGTGAGCGCTGCTGAAGTTAGCCCGGGGCACGCTACCGCCGTCCACGCCTGACCTCATTGCGCTGGAGCAGCCGATGGCCGCCAGCACGCAAATGACCACGGGAGCTAGCGCTTCGCCGCGCGCATCATCGGCGGCAGGCGACGACACTGGCCGTAACCGCCGTGGCGTCGGCGGCATGCGCGCTGGCGCCGGACGTCGGCCTGCTGATCACGGCCCGGGCTGTGCAGGGGTTCGGCGCCGCGGTCATCACGCCGCTGCGCCTGACCATTCTGAGCTCGGCGTTCCCGCCGGAGCGGCGCGGCGCCATCATCGGGATCTGGGGCGGGATCTCCGGTCTTGGCGTCGCGGCCGGCCCGCTGACCGGCGGGACGGTCACCCAGGGCCTGTCCTGGCACTGGGTGTTCTGGGTGAACCTGCCGGCCGGCATCGTGGCGGTGGCCGGGGCCCGGCTGTGGCTGACCGAGAGCCGCGGTCCGCGGACCCGGCTCGACGTCCCCGGCCTGGCCCTGGTGCCGGCCGGCGCGGCCGCCTTGATCTGGGCCCTGGTCCAGGGCTCGCAGGGGGGCTGGACCAGTTAACGACGTCCTGGTCGGGCTGCCACTCGGCGCCGTTCTCCTCGGCGGCTTCCTCATCTGGGAGACCCGGGCGCCGCAGCCCATGATCCCGCTCGGCCTGTTCCGGGTGCGCAGCTTCTCGGCCGCGGTGGCCGCCGTCTTCCTGCTGGGCGCCTCGATCTACGCGGCCGCGTTCCTGACCAGCGAGTTCTTCCAGCCCGGCTGGGGCGATTCGCCGCTGACGGCGGGCCTGCGGTTCTTGCCGTGGACCGCGACGCCGCTACTGATCGCGCCGCTCGCGGGCGCGCTGCCGGACCGGATCGGGGCCCGTCTGCTGATGGTTCCCGGCCTGCGCTGCAGGCCGCCGGGTTCGCCTGGATTGTGGTGCTGGCCGGCTCGGGTTCGGGCTACACCGCGTACCTGGCGGCGTTCATCATCGCGGGCGTGGGCGTGTCGATGGCCATCCCGGCCATCCCGGCCGCCGCGCTGAACGCCGTCGACCCGCCGGCGCTCGGCAAGGCGTCGGCGATCCTGAGCACGCTGCGTCAGTTCGGCGCGGTGTTCGGCATCGCGATCGCGACCGCGATCTTCAACTCCAGCGGTAGTCTGGCCGGGCCCGCGGCGGTGACCAGCGGGTACCGCCCGGCCCTGGCCGCGGCGGCCGGGTTCTCGGTCATCGGCGCGCTGGCCGCCATGGCCGTCCGCCGGGCGCGCCGCCCGGCGGATGCTCAGGCCTTCCCCGCCCCGTCGGCGGCCGCGAGCCAGCCGTCATCAGATCCAGCCGGCGCGCTCCCCGCGCCCCGGGCCAAGTGAGGACAAGAAGGGCCATGACCGGTGAGCTGAGCTGCCACTACACGACATATATCGCGGCCACACCGGCCGAGGTCTGGCAGGGCCCTCACCGATCCCGAGCTCAGCGCGGCGTGGTGGGGGGCACCGCAACGTCTCGGACTAGCGGCCGGGGTCGCCCTGGGAACGCGTTCCCGCATGTCACTGCCACCCAGAACCGGGATACCTATCAGCTGCGTGCATACAAGCTGGACAAGACGCCCGCCACGCCGGGCGGCTACCTGAGGGATCTGCTGGGCGACACCGCTCCCTGCCCGGCCCGGAGCACCCTGGCCGCCGGCCTGAAGGCGATCCGGCAAGAGCCGCCGCGCGGATCCGCTGAACCGCCGTCCGGCTGAACCTGCGCCCACCTTCGCCCGTCCCACGCGGGCGGCACTCTGGCCAGTGGGCGGCGGACCGGCCCGCCGCCTGCCGTGCCAGCCCTCCCCGGGCCCACGGCTCAGTCTGTGGCCGCAAGGAGGACCTCGTTGCCGGCCCCCCGCCGGACCCGCTGCTGGGCGCCCGCTCCGCTCTGGTGGTCTTGCTGGCCGTCTTGGTCGGCGTGGCCACCGCGTCGCTTGCTTAGCCGGCCAGCCACTCCCTCCCAGTCGGCCTGGCAACTGGGCTCGGCCATCCGGAAAGAGATTCGAACGCCAGCTCGCCAAGCACAACGCTCAAGCCTTACCAGGCAGGTGGGTAAGTCAAATGATCAGAATCGGCTTGCCGAAAGGCCGGATGGCGCCGGCATCCGAACGCTTCTGTGATGCGCTCGGGATACAGATCGGGCCAGGAATCCTCCGGTACAGGACGGCAGTCGGAGGCTTAGACATCTCCGTCCTCCTGCTGAAAGCGCCAGATGTGGCGCGCTTGCTGCGGCGAAATCTATTAGAGCCGGGTGTGGTCGGTCACGAGTGGCTCATGGAGACCGGCACCCGCACCGATCACCGCTGCTTTGACACCCGGTCCTATTCAGTCTCCGTCTGCCTGCTCACGGCCGACAACGATCGTCGCCCGACCCGGCTCATCCGCTCTGTCGTGACCCCCTATCCCAATCCGGCCAGCAGACTGCTGCGCCAGACCATGCCCGGATTCGGAAATCATGGCGGTCAGCGGCAGGACCAGGTCCACGGGCCCGGCCAGGGAGACCATCAGGTTGACATCGCTGCCGGTGGGCGATTAAATGACTGGGTAGTCAGTCAGTATACGCCGTGGCAAGGGGAGCGCTGTGAGCTGGGAGCGCGACGCCGATGAGGTGGCAGGCAGGGCTGGGGCGGTGTCCGGCGTGCTGGCCTCGGATGCCGACCGTGACGCTGTTGCTAGCCTGCTGAGCGAGGCGTTCGCGGAGGGCAGGCTGTCAGCCGGTGAGCATGGCGAGCGGGTCCGGGCGGCCTATGCGGCGCGGACCTGGGCCGAGCTGTCCCGGCTCACGACAGACCTGCCCGTTCCAGCTGGCGATGCTGCTGGGCGTCCGGCAGCCGGGCCTTATGGCTTGGACCGGTGCCTGCTGTGCGCGCTTCTCTTGTGCCCTCCGGCCGGGATCGCCTGGCTGCTGGCTGCCCGGCGTCGCCCGCGCCCGAGCCGGGGCCAGAACCTGGCGTTGCGCCCGGCGGCTGCTTGGGCTGGGCAGCCTGCCGGGCCGCAAGCCAGAGACGTGCCGCGGCCGCGACCGGCGCCGCGGCTGCCGCCCGGGCTCGGGCAGGCGGCCGGTGATGCCTGGTGCGGACGGCATGAGCCATAGCCGCGGAGCGCCGCGGGGCGAAGGCGGTGGGCTGGCGTGGGCGGTGGCGCCGCAGACGGGGCGGCGGGCCCTGGAAGGCGGGGGCGCTCGTGCCGAAGATCGCTGAGGCCGCGCGGGCGGCGCGGCGGGAGCAGATCATTGCCGCCGGGGTGGCTTGCTTCGCCCGGTCCGGCTACTACTCCACCACGATGGCCGACGTCGCCGCGCAAGCCGGGGTCTCCAAAGGCACCCCCTACTTGTACTTCGACAGCAAGGAAACCCTGTTCCTGGCGCTGCACGAGCAGTGGGACTGCGGTGCGGGAGAGCGGGTGGGCGCGGCGATCGCTGCGCTACCTGATCGTGAGCGCCCGTCACCACGGGCCGTCCTGAACGCGGTCGCGGCCGCGATCGCCGCGCATGTCCAAGCAGAAGCCGAAACGTGCCGGGTACTGATGGAGGCCCGGGCGCTGGCCGCGCACGAGCCGGTGATCGCCGAAGCCGTCCGGGCCGCCGACGCCCGTGCCCACCAGCAACTGGAGGACCTGATCGCGGCGGGTGTCCGCGCCGGGGAATGGCCCGCGGGCACCGACCCGGCGCTGGCGGCCCGGCTGTTCACCGCCGGGTTGTACGGGCTGATGGCCCAGTGGCACCTGGCACCTGGCTCGTTCTCCTGGCAGGCCGCCGCAGCCACGCTGGCCGCCAGTCCGGCTCCTAGCTGACCGAGGGCGTGCAGACACTGGCCGGGGTGCTACTGCCGTCGGCGTCGGTGTTCTTGCTGCTGCTGTGCAACGACAAGGAGGTCCTCGGTGCGGCGCAGCGGCACCGCGCCATCCGTGCGGAGGCATGACTCCAGATGCTGACGCTGACCTACCCTGCCATCGGCCTACGGCCAGCGGCCCTGTCGTTTCCCGAGCTGGGCAACGCCGTGGCTGATGCGCCGGAATGCCTGCGCTGCCAGGGTGGCACCGATCATGCCGCGCATCTGAGCCGGTGCCCGACAGCAGGAGGTGGATGCCGCTCGCCGCTGGGATGGCTCGTCAGGGCACGAATCGGGTGGTCTCACCGGCAGCGAGCGCGCGTCCGGCCTGATCAGCCAGGGCGACGGCGACCAGCCGGGCCTGCAGCGAGGGCTTGGAGCCCGGCTTGGCCTTGAGCATGAACCGGCCGTGGTACTGGCCGTTGCCGAAGGTGCGCAGTTCGATCTCCTCCCCGGGCAGGCCCCACTGCTCGATGTCCCACCGGGAGTGGCCCACCGCCACTGTGCCGTCTGCTTCCAGGCGGGGCGGGTGACCAAGCAGGGACCCATATTCGAAGTGTGATCCTTCAAGGTCTAGCAGGCGGGTGAGTTCCTCCCTCACGTGATCGACCACGGCGTCAGGGAACCTGGCTGACTTGGCCAGCGCGGCGGTCTCATGTATCTGTGCGAGGTAACCCGCGTCCGTGATCGCAACGACCTTCAGTTGCCGGGCGCTGGCCGCGAGCTGTGACACAGCTAGTCCGGTCAGCAGCAGGAGGGCAGCCGTCGTGACATCAGCGGAGCTGCGGATCGTGAAGCGGTAGTACGGCAGGGTGAAGAAGAAATCAAACCAGATCGCCGCCCACACGGCGGCCAGGGCGCCCGCGATGCGGCTCCCCATCGAGGCGACCGCTACCACGGCCACGACCAGCAGCAGGGCAACGTTGGTGTTCGACCAGCTTCCGCGGAACGGCAGCAGAACCGCAGCTGCCGCGAGCGGTGCCGTCAGGGCGGCCAGGAGCGCGATACGGTCCCTGGTCAGGTGGCGGTTCATCCCTCACCTCCCGCCAGGGTCAGGACTGCTCGTGCCACAGCTTCACGCCGCCGACAGCCAGCGCCACCAGTGCCGGGACGAAGAACAGCCCTATGTGCAAGATCCCGCCCGCGATACCCGCGGCCAGGACCAGCACCCCGGCGATGGCAGCCAGCCGGTTCAGCGGGGCTGGGGCGAACGCGGCGGCGGCGGCGAGCGGTGCGGGGGCGATGGCCAGCAGCAGCGACCACCACGTGACGGCCAGTGGGTCGGCGCTAGTGAGCGCGGAGATGGTGATCAGCTGCGCTGCGCCAGCCAGGATCAGCGCACCGCGGCGCCATGCCCAGCTCGGCGGAGCAGGCACAGCCGGAGACTTCAGATGGGTGCCTACCGCGGATGCGGTGTCGGCGGGGGCGTGTGGGGTGGTGGTCATCGTGCGCTCCTGGTGGACGATTTCGGCAGTCACGAACATCGCGCCGACCAGGCTTCCCGGCTCACCTAACTAGAAGCATAGACCGTCCCGAGCTGGCGGCAAGGAATGCGGCGCTTCCCAGGACTGGAGAGCCTCTGTGCGTGGGTTTCGTGACCACGCGCTCGCCTCGCCCGACAGTTCCTGCCGCTCAAACGGCGGCACTTTCCACGGCTGGTGGGCTGCGCAACTTCTGTACCGGAATGCCCGGCTCGCGCCCAGAGCGTGAAGGTTCGGGCGAAAGCTCTGTCATTTAGCGTTGGTCGTCGCTGAGCCGGGTGGCTTCCAGGTCAAGGTTGTGCTGCAGTCGCTGCCGGGTGGCTGCGGTGATGGTGCCGTTCTCGTAGAGGTGGGCGAGTTCGGCGTTCTCGGCGCTGATGAGGTCGCGGCGCAGTTCCCGTTCGGTCAGGCCGTCCGGCCCGGGGGCCCGGGTGCCGTCGGCGCGGGCGCGGGTCTGCCCGATGCGGGCCTGCAGGCTGGCGCGGGCGCGGTCGATCACCGCGTCGGGGGCGGCGTCGTCGCGGGCGAGTTCGTCGAGCCGGGCCAGGGCCGCCTCGGCCAGGTGCAGCCGGGCCACGGTTTCCTCGTGGCGGGCGTCGGCGGGGCGGGTGATCCCGGCGAACCGGGCCAGCGGTTCGAGAGTGGGCCCCTGGACGATGAGCGATACCACGATGACCGCGGCCGCGAGGACCAGGACGAGATCACGCTGGGCCAGCGGTGCCCCGCTGGCGGAGGTCAGGGGGACGGACAGGGCCGCGGCCAGGGGCACCACCCGGCGGGTACCGGCCCAGGTCACCAAGGCGGGGATGGCCAGGGACGGGCGCCGCGCGCCGCTGCGGCGCTGGAGGATGGCGGACAGCGGGAACACCCACGGGATCCGGACCGTGATCAGTGTGCCCGCGACCGCGAGCGCTTCGGCTGGCCACGCCTCGGCGTGGGACAGGGCCCGGATCAGGGTGGGCAGCTGCGGGCCGATGAGGCTGAACACCACGTCTTCCAGCAGGAAGATAACTGTCTGGTAGACCGAGTGGAGCTGCAGCCGGGTCTGGGCGGTGGTGATCTTGGCCCGGCGGGCGCCGATGGCCAGCCCGGCGACGATCACCGCCAAGACGGGTGAGACGTGCAGCGTCGCGCCGAGCACGCAGGCCGCGTAGGGGGTGATGAGTGCCATCACGGTGTCGAGCACCGGGTCGGTGATGTGCCGGCGCACGGCGATGACCCCGGCCGCAACGACGCCTCCGGCCACGGCCCCGCCGGCCGCCAGGACCACGAACTGACCGGCGCCATGCAGCAGGATCCTGCCCGCCGAGGTCCCGGCCGTTCCTGCGGCCGCGATGGATACCGCGATCTGGAACAGCACCAGGCTGGTCGCGTCGTTGAACAGGCTCTCCGCCTGGACCAGCGCCTGGACCCTGGGCGGCAGCGACAGCCGCCGCCCCAGCGCGCTGACGGCCACTGGGTCAGTGCTGGCCAGAACCGCGCCGAGCACGAACGCCATGCTCGCCGGAATGGCCGCCACCGCTCCCGCCACGGCGGCGACCGCTGCCGCTGAGCCAGCACCAGCCCCACCGCGAGGATGATCACAGGCCGCCACACAGCCCGCAGGTCCCGCCAGGGAAGCTCCTCGCTGGCCGCATACAGCAACGGTGGCAGCACGACCAGGCTGACCACTTCCGGGGCCACCCGGACGGCGGGGACGCCCGGCAGCAGGCCGATCAGCAGTCCCGCGACCACCAGCAGCGACGGGGCCGGGATCTGCAGTCGGCCCGCGAACACGGCCACCACCGTGCCCAGCACGACCAGCAGCAACAGCAACACCGTCTCGACACCGCGCACCGCGAACCTCGCCAGCTCGACCGACAGATGATTGCCGACCAGGCTTCCCGGCGCACCATGGGCAGCCTATCGAAGCCCGGGGGAGATCCCGGCTCAGGAACCGGGCCGCCGACCGGCTGGCAGGCGGGAAGCCAGGCTGGCGGCCTTCGCGGCCTGGACCGCGGCGGTCAGCGCGCCGATGTCGTAGCTGCCGTAATGCCTGCGGCCGTTGATGAAGAACGTGGGCGTTCTGGACACGCCGCTGAGGTCGGCGGAGTCCACGTCCTCGGCGACCCGGGCAGCCCAGGCCCGGCTGGCCAGCTGGCCGCGGAACCGGCCAGGGTCGGGGCCGGCTTCGGTGGCGTAGCGGATCAGGTCGGTCATCAGCAGCGCATCCTGGTGGCGCAGCAGCAGGTCGTGCATGGCCCAGAAGGCGCCCTGCCCGGCGGCTGCCTCCGCGGCCTCGGCTGCGAGCTGGGCGTGCGGGTGGACATCGTTCAGCGGGAGGTGCCGCCAGACATAGCGCACATCACCGTGCCCGGCCAGGAGCTCGTGGAGCACGGGCTCGGCCTGACCGCAGTAGGGGCATTCGAAGTCGCCGTACTCGACGATGGTGACGATCGCCTGCTCCGGGCCGCGGATGTGGTCGCGGCCAGGGTCCAGGACGCGCCCGCGATCCCGGCGGGTTTGCCGGCCACGTACCCGATCAGGATGCCCAGCGTGATGGGGGAGGCGTACGCGCGGGCGAGGAAACTGCCGTTGAGCACGATCTCAGCATTGGCCAGCGCGAACAGCGGGACGATGACGTAGCTGGTCCAGGGGTGGTAAGGGGCTGGAGCCGCTCGTTGGGGGACAGCGCGGAGGTGAGCCCGGCGCTGGCCGACCGGGCCAGCTCGGGGGTGGGCTGCTCGCGGAAGCTGCGGAACAGGTCGCTGGCCCGCTCCAGATCGCCCCGGGCGGCCGGGTAGGCGTAGGTCAGCAGGCCCATCACCAGGCCGGCCACGACCGGGTCGATACCGGAGCGCAGGACCGCGACCCACGCCGTGATCCCCAGCAGCGCGTAGATGATGCCGTTCCGGATCCGGGTGCGCCGCAGCACCAGTACCACCGCGAACACGCCGGCTGCTATGGCCAGCGGGACCAGGCGGATGTAGCGGCTGTAGACGGCCGCGATAACGACCAGGGATACCAGGTCATCCACGACCGCCACCGACAGCAGGAACGCGCGGACCCGGTCCGGGAACCGGGGCCGGGTCAGGGCCAGCATCCCCAGCGCGAACGCGGTGTCGGTCGACATCGCCGTGCCCCAGCCCTCCGCCGCCGGCCCGTGATTGAACGCCAGGTAGATCCGACCGGGACGATCAGGCCACCCAGCCCGGCCAGCACCGGCAGCGCCAGCCGTCGCCGCTGCCGCAGCTCACCCGTGTCGAACTCGCGGCGGGCCTCCAGCCCGAACACGAAGAAGAAAGAACGTCATCAGCCCGCTGTTCACCCACTCGCGCAGGTCCAGCGACACCCCCGCGCCCGCGAGCCGCACCGACAGCTGCGCCCCCACACCGCCTCATACGACGCGCTGATGTTGATCCACACCAGCGCCGCCACCGTCATCGCGACCAGCACCGCGGCACTGCCCGTCTCCGTGCGCAAGAACACCCGCAGCGGCGTCTGCAGGCTCCGCGCCCACGCGGTACGGCCCGACAGAGCACGAGCTGCCAGCGGCCGGCGATCCTCGGTCACGGCTTCCTCCTCGTGGCCTGGACCGTGGCGCCAGCATCCCGTGATCGGAAGCATGGCGTCGCCTGATTGGCGTCCCGGCGTCCGCACCGCGAATCGTCACAGTAGCCACGACGGGGGCGGTCGCCGTATTTGTGCGCAGTCCGGGCGATCCAGTTGTTCCGCGCCGGACTTATCCGGACACCTGCGTCAAAGGCCCCGGGCCCGCTAAATTTGCCGCAGGTGTGCTGGGAAGCCTGGTCGGCGTTTGGTTACGCACATCGTGCGCAGGAGGGGGCGGGGACCGGCTATGGAGACGCACATGACCTCGGTCACATCCGGGGAGCAGCTTACGGCGCCGGTGCAGTCCCAGGCGGGAACGCTCGTGGACGACCGGACCGAGGCGGACCGCCCGGACCGGCCCACGCGGTGGGGCGTGCCCAGCGGGTGGCCGCTGCTGGCGGTACTGATCGTCCAGACGGCGCTGTCCCTCCGGCTGGTCCGGGCTGACACGGCATACCAGGGCGAGGCGCTGGATCTGTGGGCCGGGCATCTGCAGTGGGCGAACTGGCTGCACGGCACGGCCATCCCGCCTTTGCCCTACTACTTCTCCGGCGCGCCCGTCATCTACCCCCCGCTCGGGGCGCTCGCTGACCACGCGGGTGGCCTGGCCGGGGCGCGGGTGCTGTCGCTGGTCTTCATGCTCGGCGCGACCACGCTGCTGTGGAGCACTGCCCGGCGGCGCTACGGGCGGCGGGCGGCGTTCTTCTGCGCGGCGCTGTTCGCCGTGCTGGGACCGACGCTGCACCTGGGCGCGTTCGCCACCTACGACGCCCTGTCCCTGTTCTTGGTCGCCCTGGCCGCCTGGTGCGTGCTGCGGGCCGGGGAGCGGGGCGTGCTGCCGGGCCGCATGATCGCGGCGGGCGCCGCGCTGGCCCTGGCCAACGCCACGTCGTATTCGACGATCCTGTTCGACGTGCTGGTGATGGTACTGGTGGTGCTGGCCGCGTTCCCGGCGCCGGGCGGCCGGGTCGCGCTGCGGCGCGTCGCCATCCTGGCGGCCACGGTGATCGCGCTGCTGGGCGCGGGGCTGCTGATCGGCGGGACCAACTACCTGAACGGGTTCAAGGCGACCATCCTGACCCCGGTGGCGCACACGGACTCGCCCCTGTCGGTGCTCTCCAGCACCTGGTACTGGGCGGGCATACTCGTCGTCCTGGCCGTATGCGGCGTGGTCATCAGCGCCGTGCGGCGGGAGGGGCGGGCCCAGACCTGGCTGCTGGCCGTGCTGGCCTTCGCCGCGATCCTGGGGCAGGCCGAGCAGGCCTGGCTGCACACCGCCGCGCTGCTGAACGAGCACGTAGGCCTGGGAGCCTGGTTCGCAGCCATCGCCGCCGGCTACGCCGCGGACCGGTTCATCGCACCCGTACCCGCCGGGCGGGAGCGGGCCCTCATGAACGCGGCCTGCGTGATCGCGCTGGCGTTCCCGGTGTACCTGGGCGCGGTGCAGTCGCAGGCGTTCGCGACGAACTGGCCCAACGCGACCGCGTTCATCAGCGTGCTGCGGCCACTGGCCGCCCACAGCACCGGGCCGCTGCTGGTGGAAGACCCCGCGATCGCCAAGTACTACCTGCCCTCGGGCAGCCAGTGGCGGCGCTGGTCCAGCACCCGCAACATCACCCTGACCTCCGGGGCCAGCACCGGCACCACAGCAGGCATCATCGCAGCAGGTAACGCCGCGACCTTCGCCTACTACATCGCCCACGGCTACTTCGCCTACGTGGCCCTCAACTTCACCGACACCACCGGACTGGACCACGGCCTGGCCACCGAGTTGCACCACAACCCCCGCTACCACACCATCGGCGTCGTCCCTTACAGCATCGAGGTCAAGCCCGTCGGCCAGGGCACGTACGTGATCTGGAAATACGAGCCGCACCGGTAAGCGCATCAGGGCTCCCCGCCCGCACCGGACCGCAGACGATCTTGCTGCCCGCCACACTACACACCCGCGCCGGGCCGATCCCCCGAGCGGCATGGCAGATTCCTTCCGGATATGCGTGACCGCCACCACTTAAGTCTGCTGGTAGGCCTGGCGCGTCGCAGGCTCCGCAGGGCCAGCGCCTAGGACAATTGTCCAAGGCTGAGGACGCAGGACAGCCGTCCCAGGCATGTCAAGGGCGGCCGGGAGGGGCGCTCCAGGCGGCGTGCTGACCGTCCGCCCCAGAAGGCTGACCGGTGTCTGCCGAGGCCCCGTCAGCAAGGGCTCACTGCTACAACAAGCAAGTGTTGTATATTGCAATAGTTCGGGCACCCTTGAGCAGCGTAAATCCGGGATGACCCAGAGCTGCAGGCGAGGCTGCCCGGACCCCCTGCGCCCACGCTGGGTCCGCCCGTGCCGGGAAACGAACCGCTTGGTGACAGGACGGAGGGGCGTTCATGATTGGTTCTGCAGCGGCCTGGTCAGGTGCGGTACCGTCATGGGCCGCGAAAACAGCCGGCTGGGCCCGGGGCACTCGCCTGGGGCTGTTCAGCATCGCTGCTGTGGTGGGTGCAGGGGCCGGGCTGGGTGCGGTGGCGTTCCGGTACCTGATCTACTTCTTCACCTGGCTGGCCACTGGGCATGTCCAGTTCGGCCAGCAGGGCTACGTGGGCAGCAGCCACCTGCCGTGGCTCGGGCTGGGGTTCTTCGTGGTGATCCCGGTCATCGGCGGCATCATCTACGGTCCGCTGATCTACCGCTATGCCCGCGAAGCCCGCGGGCATGGCGTGCCCGAGGTGATGCTGGCCGTCGCCGAGAACGGCGGCCGGATCCGCCCTCAGGTCAGCGCGGTCAAGGCGGTCGCCTCGGCCGTCTGCATTGGCGCGGGAGGATCGGTGGGCCGGGAAGGCCCGATCGTGCAGATCGGCTCGGCCCTGGCCTCGGGCCTGGGCCAGTGGATCCGGATGCCGGAGAACCGGCTCCGGATCCTGGTCGCCTGCGGCGCGGCCGGCGGCATCTCCGCGACGTTCAACGCGCCGATCACCGGGGTGTTCTTCGGCGTCGAGATCATCATGCGCGAGTTCTCGGCCGACTCGCTGTTCACGGTCATGCTGTCGGCGATGCTCGCCGACGTGGTGGCCATCCCGTTCCTCGGCAGCCGGCCCTTCCTGTCCCAGTTCCCGGCGGGTATCGCCCTGCACCACCCCCGGACCTACCTCCTGGTCGCGGCCCTCGCGGTGGTCTGCGCCCTCATCGGCCTGCTGTTCAAGACCGTCGTCTACAAGATGGAAGACCTCTGGGACCTCGCCTGGAAGAACCGTCCCGAGTGGGCCCGGCCCGCGATCGGCGGGGTCGCCCTGGGGCTCATCCTGCTGGCCCTGCCGCAGATGTACGGGGTCGGCTACCCGGTCATGGACAAGGCCATCGCCGGCCATTACGTGCTGTGGTTCCTGATCGTGCTGGCCGCCGGGAAGATCATCGCGTGCAGCATGACCCTGGGCATCGGCGGATCCGGCGGGGTGTTCGCGCCCTCCCTGTTCATCGGCGTGACCTCCGGCATGGCCTTCGGTGAGATCGCCGGCCACGTCTTCGGCCCGGGCGCCGGCCAGCCCGCCCTGTACGCGGTCGTGGCCATGGGGGCGGTGTTCACCTCGGCCGCCCGGGCCCCGCTCACCTCGCTGGCCAGCGTGGTCGAGCTCACCGGCGATTTCACCCTCACGCTGCCGGTCATGCTGGCGGTGGCCATCGCCTCCGTCGTCTCCCGGATGCTGAGCTACGGCACCATCTACACCACCAAGCTGCTCCGCCGCGGGATCGACGTGGACCGGGCGGCGCCGTGGCGCGCGTTCGGTGACCTGAAGGTCCGCGAGGCCATGCAGCCGCTCGGCACGCCGCTTCCCATCCCGGAAGAGCCGCCTGGCCAGGGCGACGGCCAGCAGCCCGACCTGGCGTCGCTTCCCGGGCCGGTGACCCATCGGCGCGATCCGCAAATTCTTTTCTCTAACGAGTCGGTGGCTCAGGCGCTGCGCCAGCTTGACGTCTACGGCCACGATGGCCTGCCCGTGCTGTCCCCGGACGGCCAGCAGATCCTCGGCTGGATCACCAGCGCGGGCGTGCTGCGCGCCATCGCCGGCCAGATCGACGCGTCCCGGCGGCAGGCCCCCGAAGACCAGCTCGCGGCCGGCTGGGCACTCAGTGACCCGGAGTCAGCCCTGCGCGAGGCCCCTGCGCCGCTGCCCGGCTATCAGGTCCTCGAAGTCACCATCCCGGACGGCTCCGCCGCAGTCGGGCAGCCGCTGGGAGCCATCGCCTGGCCGCACGGATGGACGCCGGTTTCGGTGGCCCGCGACGGCCAGCCCGGCAGTCCGGGCCCGGAGCGCATTCTCCGCGCCGGGGACCGGATCAACCTGCTTGCCCCCCGTCCCCCCCAGGCCGCCGCAGCCCGCGCCGCCGGTACGGTCCGGGATCCTGGCCCCCCGCCGGACGAGGCTCCGGGCAGCGCAGATCTTACGGATCTGTGACGCGGGGGGAACCCACCGTAAGAAGGCGGCCGCGGCGCGGCGCTCATGGGTGGATCGGCGGATCACCGCCGATCCTTCCTCACCGAAGGAGCGGACCATGGGCAAGCGCAGATGGCTGGCAGCGGGCGGTAGCGCGCTGGCGGCCACGATCGGCCTGCTCGGCGCGGGCACGGCGGCCAGCGCCAGCACGGCGTCACCAGTGGTGGGTTACACCTACATCGACGGCAATACGGCCACCGCGAACACCATCGACGGGTTCGCCCGGCATGCCGACGGCTCGGTCACCCCGCTCCCGGGGTCTCCGTTCGCCGCGGGTGGCGCGGGCCTGGGCGCGGGCCTGGCTTCCCAGGGTGCGATCCAGGCCACCCCCGGCGGCCGGTACCTGCTGGCGGCCGACGCCGGCAGCAACCAGATCTCGGTCCTGCGCATCACCAAGGGCGGCGTTCCTGTCCCCGTCGGCCAGCCGGTCTCCTCAGGCGGCCTGAAGCCAGTAAGCATCGCGGTGTCCCGCTCCGGGCTCGTCTACGTCGCCAACCAGGGCAACGGCGCCGGCGGCAGCGGCTACTCCGGCTTCCGCCTGCATCCCGGTGGCGCGCTGACCGCGATCCCTGGCTCGACGGTCTCCGCCCCGGCTGCCGCGGGCCTGGGTGACGTGTTCTTCAACGCCACCGGCAACCGTCTCATTGGCACCCGGACCGCCACCTCGCAGATCGACAGCTTCGTGGTGCTGCCCGGCGGCCGGCTGCTGGCCGCGCAGGGGTCCCCGTTCACCGGGCAGGGCCTGGGCCAGCTCGGGGCGGAGTTCTCACCGGCCCGTCCCTGGCAGCTGTTCGTCAGCAACGCGCACAACGGCGCGGGCCTGGGCACCGTCTCCGCCTACCGCGACGGCTTCCCCGGCGGCCTGACCCCGGTCGGAGCCTCGCCGTACGCCGACGGGCAGACCGCGCCGTGCTGGGTGGAGATCAGCCATGACGGCCGGTACCTGTTCACCGTCAACACCGGGTCAGGCAACATCTCCAGCTATGCCATCAGCACCAGCGGCTCGCTGTCCCTGATCGGCAGCACACCCATCACCGGCGGCGGCGCCGACACCGACCTCCGGCTGTCCCCGGACGGCAAGACCCTGTCGGTAGACGGCAGCGGCAACCACATCCTGTCCGTCTTCGCCGTGCATGGCGGCACCCTCACCGAACTGCCCAGCTCACCCATCCCGCTGCCCGCCGGCGGAGCACCCGCCGGGATCGCCAGCATCTGAGCACGTCCAGCCGTTGTCCCTGGCCCGCCCGGCGAGGCGGGCCAGGGACACTCGCATCCGTAGGATCGTGCCATGGCGCCAGCTGATCCCGTGGACGGGATCTCCCCGCCGCCGCGGCTCGATCCCGATTCCGGGCAGTGGGTCCGGGTGCTCAGCGGCACCGGGCCGCAGCGGGAGGCGGGCCTGGCGCGCCTGCATCTCTTCCCCTCAAGGAGCACACTTCACCTGGTCACAGCGCCATCGCCGAGTGGACCAGAGGCTCATCAGGGGGAACTTCGGACTAACTGATCGCGGTCACGACCGGACAACTATCTGTTCCCCCTCGCTCAGCGACTGGGCCCGCCGTGGCTGGCGGCCATCTTCGGCCGCAAGATCCACGGGCGTCATAACTAGCGGTGGAATCCGCCTACCCGATCACGGCCAAGGTCAGCCCCTCTGAGCCAGGAGACGCCCGGCATTGCCGATGAGCGAGACTAAGCAATACCCAACTCGATGCGCACATACCGGACGCAAGGCAAAGACATGACCGTTATCCAATGATTTGTGCCAGTATAACCCGCCTGCCCTTTCCCTCCAAGCACCATGCGTTCGGCGTTATTCACATACTTGACCCATTCGCCCCTTTCCATCCGCTAGCATACGGATGCTTGTACCTTCAGCGCATGGATGACTGAAGATGAGTAGCAGTGGGTAACCTTGGAGACTCGACCGCGCAGGCGTCCAATGATCGTGCTCCGTGCCGATGTCGAGCACAGTGGCATAGGTGTTGTACACCTGACTGCGCCAGGACGTGGCGAGGACGTGGCCGACGGGAGAAAAGGCGGCTCCTCATGTCTAATCCCCTATCCGGAATTGCTCCCCTCCACTGGGCATTCCCCGTCGTGCCCGCTGGGACAGGTACGACAGCCAGTGCTCAGCCCGCACCGTTCGGAATCCAGCCATGTCGTGACCAACTCCAGTGCCAGTAGCCGTGACCGGCCAGGCCCCTGGCCCCTGGCCCGACAACGTGCACGTTCTCGAAGTAGCTGAACCGCTTGCTCGTCCCCACGAAATGGGCGTTGGTCTTCCGGTCTGAGAACCGCAACGTGACGTAGCCGACGTAACTCGTAGTTAGGTCTGCCCCGTACATCGGTCCAGACCCAGTTGCCGAGTACTTGCCCCAACTGGACCAGACCGTATGTTTGGTGTAAAGGTAGGGCCCACCCGCCAAGAGGAAGAATTTCGGTGGCTTAACCCACACGTCCTGCTTGTTGCCGTTCCGACCGGCGGTCATCATGACGTATGTCGGCCCAGACACGGCACCTGAGCCTGTGGCAGCCGCTGGCCCGGCCCTGGCCGACGCAGCCGTTGTTGCGCCAATCCCGGCTATCAGCATTCCAGCAGCGCTTATGGTTACTGCAACTTTTCGTACGGTACTCATGCTTCGACCCCACTTTGGGATGGCATTACCTCCGAGTTATGCCTCGCGCGCACGCTGCCCTAGAGTCATGAGACCTGAATAGATGCCCGGCCCCCTAGGGTCATACGGTCTGAATAGCGGAGTGCCAAGAGGTCAATATAAAACAGCATTAAGGGCTTTTTCCGGTGACATTCAATGGTAAATACGTATTTAACCACACGGGCGGCTTAGGATGGTGCAAGTTCGAGCGGCGGGAGTCCGCTCAGACAAGCGGCGGCGGCGGTGGGGCCGGAAGCCGAGGCTGACCCGCGCGGGTTCAAGCGGGCAGTCTTAGCTGCGGAGGAGCGATTGGCGGAGGTGGAGGGCCCGTGAAGCTCAGCGAGATGCCGGCCTTGCAGCAGGTCGTGGACCGCCAGCGGGAAGATCCGCAGTTCAGGGAAGAGTGGGATCGCTCTGCCTTCGCCCGTGAGGTCGCGATCCGCATCACCCGTTACCGGGCGGACCATGACCTGACCCAGACCCGGCTGACCCGCGCGGTCGGGATGAAACAGCCCGTCATCGCACGTCTGGAGCGCGGTGAGCAAGCGCCCTCGCTGGCGACGCTGGCCAGGATCACGGCCGGGACCGGCATCGAGTTTCATCTTGATGTCCGGGACGGTGCCGTCGCGCTCACAGCCTGACTGGACGTTCTGGGGAGTGCCGGACAAGCAGGCCACATGCGGGACCGTGTTGAACAGGCTGCGCGGCGCCGCACGTCCCCGGGCATCTTCACGGCCAGCTGGACCACGTGGAACAGGTCAACGACGAGCTGCGCGCGCGGCACTCAGTTTGGCTCGGCGGCTCGGCGCCGGTTGTAGAGGCGGATGGCCCAGAGGTAGGCCACGACAGCGATGCCGATGCTCCACGCGATGGCGGCGATGGCGTGGTCGCCAATCGCGGCGCCGCTGAGCAGTCCGCGCATGGTGTCGGCGACGGGGGTGAACGGCTGGTATTCAGCGAACTGGCGCAGGCCCGTTGGCATGGTGGCGGTGGCCACGAAGCCGCTGCTGAGGAACAGCAGCAAGAACAGGACCATCGGAGTATTGCTGGCTGTCTCGACACTCTTGGCGGCAAGCCCGAGCGCGACGGCCAGCCAGATCAGCGCAAAGGCGAACAGGGCTAGTATTCCGATCGCGGCGAACCAGTTCAGCGGCCCGGCGCTGGAACGGAATCCGAGGCCGAAGGCGACTCCGATGAGGATGGCGATCCCTGCCAGGGTTTGCATGAGGCTGCCGAGTACGTGACCAGTGAGGACTGAGCCACGGGCGATGGCCATGGTGCGGAACCGGTCGATGATGCCGCCGGTCATGTCCATGGCGACCATGATCGCGGTGCCCTGGACGACTGAGATCACGGTGATGAGCAGTAGCCCTGGCAACACGTAGTCGAGGTAGGCGCTGCGACCCTCGTGAGCGCCGAGGCCAGCGCCGAGTTGTCCGCCAAAGACGTAGACGAAGAGCAGCAAGAGCACGATGGGCATGCCGATGAGCATCACGGTCAGGGACGGGTAGCGGAGCTGGTGCTTGAGGTTGCGGCGCAGCATGACCCGTGAGTCGCTGAGCGCGTAAGCGAGCGTGGTCATCGTTTCGCTGCTCCTTGTGGTGTGGGGTCCTGGTAAGGCTGGGCGCTGACATGACTGCTGGTAACGGCGAAGAACACGTCGTCGAGGTCGGGAGTGTGGATCGACAGCCGTTCGACCTCGATACGAGCGCGGTGCAGCTCGTCGAGCAGTTCGCGGAGCGAGTCCACGGTGCCGTCGGCCGGGACCTGGAGAACAAGCTGGTCCTGGTCGGGAGCGGCCGCCGGGAGGAACTCCGCCGCAGACCGCAGCAGGTCGAGACGAGAAAAGTGGAGTCGTACGTGGCCACCGGGGGTGCGGCTCTTCAACTCGGCCGGGGTTCCTTCGGCGACGATCCGGCCCTGGTCGAGCACCGCGATCCGGTCGGCCAGCTGGTCGGCCTCGTCGAGGTACTGGGTGGTGAGCAGGATGGTGACCCCGGCCGCAGCGAGCTCACGAATGATCTGCCACATGGTGTGACGGCTGCGCGGGTCCAAGCCGGTGGTGGGCTCGTCGAGGAAGATCACCCGCGGCTGATCCACAAGGGTCATCGCCAGGTCGAGGCGTCGTCGCATCCCGCCCGAGTAGGTCGAAAGCAGCTTGCGAGCGGCGTCGGTGAGGTCGAACTGCTCCAGCAACTTGGCCACGCGCCTCCGCCCAGCCTCGCGGCCGAGGTGGCGAAGATCGGCCATCAGCTCCAGGTTCTCGGCGCCGGTCAGCAGGTTGTCCACGGCCGAGAACTGACCGGTGACCCCGATGACGGCCCGCACCCCGTCAGGGTCAGTGACCACGTCGTGACCGGCGATGCGCATGGAGCCGGAATCGGCCGGGATCAGGGTGGACAGGATGCGGACCATCGTGGTCTTGCCGGCCCCGTTGGGGCCGAGAAGCGCCAGGATCGTGCCCTCCTCCACGGCCAGGCTCACCTTGTCGAGCACCAAGTGGTCGCCGAACGACTTGCACACGTCCTCGGCGACGATCCCCGTCGCAGCAGACACGCTGGTCATGGCCTTCTCCCTCATTGCTGTGCGGCCGAGTCGCCGGGAAGCTCGCCTGCGGCACGCAGCGCCTCCCGTTGTGCTTTCCACTCCTGCTCCAAGACCGGCATCCGCCCGACCAGGAAATCGGAGAATGCCGCCCACTCCAGCAAGATCGCTCGCCGCTCAGGTGGCGCATCGGCCAGCAGGTGCAGGCCCTCGCGGGCGAGCTCGGCCATCTCCCGGTACTCGGAGACGTCGAAGCCCATCGCGTGAGACGACGACATGTCGATGCGTACCCGGTCCATTCGCTCGCCCGCGGCCCTGGAGCGCTGGATGAGCCCGAGGTTCTCCAGCGCGTTCACGGCGCCGGCGATCGCACTCCGGCTCGCCAGCAGGGCGTCGGCCAGCCCGCTGATGCTCTGCTCGCGCGGGTCGCACACCGCCAGGTACCCGATCAGCCGGCCCACCATCGGGGCCATCCCGAAGCGCCGGGCATAGAAGCGCCCGACGTGGTCGGCAAACGTGATCTCACCGTCGCTTGGCATGCCGTCACCATACGCAACCTTCTGAGATCACACAACTTTGTGGTATCTCAGTCGGCTCATTCGCCTGGTAGTGACCTCCCTCCGGTAGCTGGTCGCCGGGAGAACGCGGCGCACCCGAGCGTCAGGCCGGGATGGCGCCGAGTTGCTGCATCAGGGCGACGCCGTCGAACTGCGTCCAGATGTCGGTCACGCGACCGTCCTTGAGGCGGTAGAAGTTCATGCCCTCGACCCTGACCGTCTGGCCGGAGGCGGGGATCCCCATGAGCTCCCGCTGCTGAGAACCGGTCACGACCCACCGGGTGGCGACGGTGTCGCCGCTGGCGATGATGTCCTGCAGGTCCTCCTCCAGGTCGGGAAAGCCCGCCTTGAAGCCCGCGACCTTCTGCTTGAACCCGGCCAGCGTCGGCTCTTCGCCGGGCGCTGGATTGTGGTCAACCAGGCCCGGGTCGCAGAGCTCGTCGATCGTCGCCTGGTCGGCCGCGCGAAACGCGTGCTCGAAGCGCGTGATGATCTCGATGTTGACCGTTATCTGAGCCATGATCACTCCTTTCCTCGGGCTTGTGCCTCCCGGCCGGCCCCGCCTGCGCTGCTACCCATATATAGCAACTGATCGATTGCGATAATATGGCAACCGATCAGTTGCGTCAAGGGTCACGTTCCCGGGACCGTCCGCCCCCCCGTGGATAACCGCCGGCTCAGGCAACGCCCATCCGCGGGCCAGCTCCACGAGGTCGTTCTTACGCCGGGACCGGAGCAGGTGGCCGACGACTTGCCGGGCCGCCCGGTTGATCCGGGTCTTGTGCGGCGCGATCCGGCCCGTCTGACGGGCCCGGCGCTCACTGCAAGAGGTAGTAAACCTCGGTCTCCAGTTCCGCGGGATTGTCACGCCAGTCCCCGTAGATCTCCCAGCGCGGGCCCGCCAGCTTCCGGCCCCCGGCGGCGCACCATTTCACCACCTTCTCGTGGGCCCTGCCGAGCCCCTCGTAAGCGCCGCGGTGAACGGTCATGGCGACCTGGCCGGCGGGCAGCGAGGACACGATGACCGGGCTGTCAAGGACACAGGGCGCAATCAGCTCAACGCCGACCTCTACGTGCGGAATGCTGTCCTTGTAGAGCATGACGTTGCGGCCCGCCAGCAACTCGACCGCTACGGCATCAGCGCCGCCCTCGGCCCCGGCGCCTACTACGACACCCCCGGCGAGGCACTCGAGGCCTTCCACGCCACAGAAGAGGTCATCGGCGACTTAAACGGCGCAACCAAGGCAGCGGCGCAGCGCAGCATGATGAACGAACCGGGCAGTCTTGGGGCCGGCGCTGTGCGCCCGTACCTCCGTCAGGTTCACTACGGAAGCACCGGCTGCTGCAAGATCAGCACGATCGAGAGAATGAGCAGCGCGGAGCCGAAGGCGACCAGGGCGTAGCGGATGCTGTACAGCTTGAACGAGCTGCCGATGCCGACCAGGAAGAGCACGGCGGCCAGGAACACCGTGATCCGGACGTAGTTGTCGCCGACTTGTGCTGCATGGTTGCCCTCGTCGAACTTCGCATCGGCGGCGTTGTCGAGCGCATTGGCCTTCGCCTGGATGGGCAGCTTGTACTGGGGCATGTACGTCGGGCCGGGCGGGGCATGCGGATTGTGCAGCGGGTCGGTGGCCATCCAGGCGTTGAAGGCCACCCGGAACTGCGGCCGGAACCGGCGTACCGCGATCGCCTCTTTCTGCGGGCTGTTCAGCGTGAAGGCGATGAACCAGGCGTTGAAGGTGGAGGCATCGAAATTGCGGAGGGAGAGTGCGGTGAGATCGTCCCGGGTGGCCAGCGCGCGCAGCGTGGAGGACCGGGCGATCTCGACGCGCGATTCCGTTCCCCAGCGAGCCGCTGAATAGCCTGCCCAGGCAGCTGTGACCGTGACCAGCGCGAGCAGTACCGCCTCGCAGATCTGCACGATCCGGGAATGACGGCTGTCGTCCTCGCCGTGACCGTGTGCTCCGTCCGCTTCTTTAGCCAGCGCCTCGCCGTGTTCATGCAGTTTCTTGCCGGCCTCAATGGGGTCCAATCCCTCTGGCATGAGCGTTCCGTCGCCTAGGTCCGGGTGAACGTGAGCGCCTGCTGGCGCAACCGCGACCAGTCCATGGCGGGCCGCGGCTCGGGGACGCCGGGCCGGTTGCGCGGAACGCGCACCCGCAACGCCAGCGGGCGGATCGTGCAGCGGACGGGCGTGGGCATCAGCACTGATTCGCCGTCGATCCCGACCGGGATGTGCGGCTGGTCGGCGTCGATGACGACTTCGCGGGCGGTGAGCACGGTGACGCTGCGCGAACGCTGTGCCCGGCGCAGCAGCCCGGCCGCCTGGGCGGCGTTCTCGATCTTCACACCGACGACGCCGAGCACGCCCTGATCGAGCCGGGCCCGCCGGCCCATGCCCGCGATGTCGCCGGTCTCATACGGGTTGTTGCTGACCAGCACCGCTTGCGGCCCGTCCAGGATCACCTGACCATCGACCCGGACCACCAGGTGCGCTCCCTGGTGGCCGGTCAGCAAGTCGGGGAGCATCGCCAGCGCGGTGCCGGACTTGTCGTCGCGGTAGGCCGGGCTCTGCACGACCTGGGCGTACGCGCCGAACGAGGCGTTGTTGACGAACGTGCGGCCGCCGATCTCGCCTAGGTCGATCCGCAGTTCCACCCCGTCGGTCAGGGCGTCCAGGCAGGTGGCCGGGTCGTCACGGTCCAGCCCGAGATCGAGGGCGAAGTGGTTGCGGGTGCCCGCCGAGATCACCATCATCGGGATGTCCCGTCCGGCGGCGATGCCTGCGACGAGAGCCTGCGTCCCGTCGCCGCCCGCCACCCCGAGCAGGTCGGCGCCGGCGTCCACCGCCTGGCGGGCCAGCGCGGCCACGTCCACCACTCCGGGACCTTCCAGCAGGGACACGTCGGCGCCAAGCCCGGCGGCCTTGGCTTCGAGCCCGAACTTCCCGACCTTCCCGCCACCCGACCGCGGGTTCATGATCACAAACGGGTGCGACCGCGCCGCCGCCACGTCTTCGCGCGATTTCGCCGGCGACCGGCCACCGGCCAGGGCCGCGCGCCCCGCGGCCACGGCCGCCAGCGCGAGCAGGACGCTGAGCGCGATCTCCCACAGCAGCCCGGCAGCGACGTAGATCACGATCAGGGCCACCGGCGCCGCGGCCAGAAGCACGCCCGCGACCCAGCGCCCGATGCCGCGGTGAGCCAGGAACCACCACACCGCCGCGCAGATGATGGCCAGCCCGGCGACACCCAGCAGCAGCGCGGTCACGCTCTTCAGCCCGCCGGCCAGCAGGAGCACCACCACCGCGGCCAGCGCGGCAGCGAACGCGAGCCGGGCCAGCCAGCGCTGGCCCCGGGTGACCCGGGCGAGCGTCCCGGGCGCGTCACCTACCTCCACCGGCGGGCCACCGCCCGCGGGCACGCGTTCGGCCTTGCGCGCCATACCTGCCTTCCCGGCCGTGGCCTGATCCCGGGGGTCATCCCGCCATGATCGTCTGCTCCGGCAGGAGGGTCGTCATCCTGTGCGGGTGATGCGCTGGTTCCTGCCGGTGGCTAGACGGCCCCAGGCCAGGCCGCCGCCGATACCGGCCCTCAGGTCGCCGGGTACTGCCTGCTGGCGCCTTCCACAGTGCCTTCTTCCCCGGTGCCTGGACCTTCTTCCGCGGGGCCTTCGGCAGCGTCAGAGGGCGGCTGGCCGTCCGGTACGGTCTGCGGTCCGGTGCCTACGTCTGCTGCTTGCCCGGATGCCCGACCAGTCCCGTCATCCTTCCGGCGGCGGAGCACGATGGCCGTGGCTGCGCCGGCGGCCGCCAGCATTGCCGTTCCAGCCACCACCACCCGGGGCCAGCGCCGCCGCCGCGCAATGACCTCCAGGCGGGGCGCGGCGACATCGACGCGACGCGCCGTGGCCGTGAGAACATCGCTGATCTTCGGGGCGACGGTCTCCCTGATCGCGAGGCCGCTCTGCTCGATGCGCGGGGCGGTCCAGGCGCGCGCCCCGTTGACATGCGGGGCAGCCCACGCCGCCGCACCCCGGGCGCCGTCCTGCACGGCCATCCCGGCGGTCCTCGCCACCGGCACTGCTACCCTGGCCGCAGCGGCCAGCCAGGCCAGTTGTTGCACGCGGCCCTGCTCGGCCGGGGTCTCGGCCTCGGCCGCACGCTTCCTGCTCAGGACAGACATGTGAACCTCCCGGGAATGGCCTGCGCTGGCATGGCTTGGTGCCTCTCACCCGTCCATCACGGTATGGGACGCGTTGCGGTCCGGTTGGGCGGACGTGACCCGCAGGGAGCGGAGCGCGTGCCGCAGCATGAAGGCTCCGGTGATCTCGAAGATGCCCATGATGATGAACCAGATCCCGAGCAGGACGGCCAGGACGTTCAGCGACGAGGCGGGAGCGGACGCGACCACGATCCCCGCGATCAGGCTCACCACCCCGAAGATGATCCACCAGGCTCTTCCCTCGCGGGCACCGCCAGAGATTCCCCCGATCAGCGCGGCCAGGCCCTGGACAATCCAGGTGATGCCGATGATCAGGCCGATAAGCGACCTGGTCAGGTGGAGATGGCGGATCAGGATCACGCCGATGACGATGAACAGCAAGCCAGCGATGCCGAGCCAGACCCGATGCGGCTCCTGAGGGTCGAACACCCGGATCAGGTGGAAGATCCCGGAGAAGATCATGAGCACGCCGAGCAGCACAGCGAGCACGTTCAGGGAGCCCGTCGGGTGGAAGCTCACGATGATGCCGAGGATCAGGGTCAGGGCACCGAGGAACAACGTCGCCTGCCACGTTCCCGCCAATACCCCAGGCGGCGAAGATGGCGGCGTGCCGTACTGGTCAGAAACCATTGACGGCTCGTCGCCAGCCATTGACGCTCCCTCTGTCGCTTCACCCGGGCCAGCAGGCGGCCAGCATGGCCGAAACGACCTGCGCCCACTCGTACTGATAGTCAGCGCTATGGATCACAGCGTCGTCACCCTCTCTGGGTGATAGCGCCATTCTGCCCGCACTCAAACCTGCCGCCGGCGCGCGCCCGGAATTAACCCCGGCAGAGCCAGTCAGTACGCTCGTCAACGACTTCGGCAGTAAATCAGGGGCGGGCGCGCCCTGCGAGCTTCCCGTCGCGTCCCGGCTGCGGCGGCAGCACCCTCCAGCTCAATCGCCGCAACGAAGACCATCCGTGGCCGCTCCCCCGGGGAGTGCGCCGCGTCACGGCCGGATGGAGGACCCGCGGCCGGTGACGCGGAGCCCCGATCCGGGGCCTTTGGCCCTGATCCTGGCCCGGGCCAGCCGCGAGAGTGGGGGGTAGCGGGCGGCGCGGGTCACCCGCCCCGGTCGCGGCCCGGTCTTGGGAGGACAGGCGGCCGGCCAGAAAGGGAGAACACGATGGCGGGCTTTGACGTCGCGGAGCTGTCGGCGCTGGAGATTCTGGATTCACGCGGGCGGCCCACGGTGGCCGTGACGGTGCGGCTCGGTGACGGGACCACCGCCCGGGCCGGGGTGCCGTCGGGCGCCTCCACCGGCTCGCGGGAGGCTGTGGAACGCCGGGACGGTGACCCGGCCCGGTACGGGGGCAAGGGCGTGCTCGGCGCGGTCGGCGCGGTCAACACCGACCTGGCCGGCCTGCTGCGGGGCCGGTCGTGGTCCGGGCTGGCCGAGGCGGACCAGGCCATGATCGATCTCGACGGCACCCCGAACAAGAGCAGGCTCGGCGCGAACGCGCTGGTGGGCGCCTCCATGGCGCTCGCCCGGGCGCTGGCCGCCTCCGCGGGCGTCCCGCTGTGGCACTGGCTGACGCCGGACGGGGTCACCGCATCCCTGCCGGTACCGCACTTCAACGTGCTCAACGGCGGGGCGCACGCCGCCAACGAGCTCGACTTCCAGGAGTTCATGGTCGCGCCGCTGGGCGCCCCGACCATAGCCGAGGCGGTCCGGGCCGGCGCCGAGGTGTACGCCGCGCTGCGCCGTGAGCTCACCGACCGCAAGCTGTCCACCGGGCTCGGGGACGAGGGCGGTTTCGCCCCGGAGATCAATGATCCGGAAGAGGTGCTGCAGCTGCTGGTGGGCGCCATCAACGCCGCCGGGTACCAGCCCGGCCCTGGCGGGGTCAGCATCGCCCTGGACCTGGCCGCGTCCGAATTCCGCCAGGCGGACGGCACCTACCTCGTCTCCGGGGTCTCGCTGAGCAGCGGCGACCTCATCGACCGGCTCGCCGCCATCACCGCCGCGTTCCCGGTGTCCTCGATCGAGGACGGCCTCGGCGAAGACGATGACGACGGCTGGATCGCGCTGACCGCCCGGCTCGGCGGCACCGTGGAACTGGTCGGTGACGACAACTTCTGCACCAACCCGGCCATCATCACCCGCGCCATCGAGCGCGGCATCGCGAACTCGGCGCTGATCAAGCTCAACCAGATCGGCACGGTCACCGAGACACTCGAGGCCATGGCCGTCTGCCGCCGCGCGGGCTACCGGCAGTTCGTGTCCCACCGCTCCGGGGAGACGGAGGACCCGTTCATCGCCGACCTGGCCGTCGGGACCGGCTGCGGGCGCCTCAAGTCCGGCGCCCCCGCCCGCGGCGAGCGGATCACCAAGTACAACCGCCTGATGGAGATCTCCGCGGGGGCCCCCAGCCTGGGCTACGGCTTGTCCTGAGCGCTGTGACGGGCCGGGCCGCCGTCAGCTTCCGCTCACGCCCAGCGCGGCCAGCACGACGAGCACGATCGTGACGGTCGCGAAGATGCCGTGCCCGATCACGACCGGCAGGGGAAAGTGCCGTTCGGGTGGCCCGGCGACCCCGGGGCCGGGGTCCCGGCCGGCGGCGGGCGGTTCCGTTGCGGAGAAGAAGCCTGCTGGTGCACTATGCGCGCCGGTGGCGGCGAGGGCCATCCGCGGGGCCCGGTGGGTCCGGTACACCACGATCCAGCGGGCCGCCATGATCAGCCCGAGGGTGGCGGTGGTGGCCAGGATCGCCACCGTTACCCAGGCGAGCCGGGTGGAGTCGCTGAACAGGTAGTAGCCCCACAGGCCGAGCCCGGTGACGGCGAGCAGGGCGTGCGTGCTGATCACCGGCACGGGGAGGCGGGTGGCCGCGCCGGACTGGAACTCGTGGTCGTACTCGATGAGCCAGATGGTGAGCAGGTAGAGGCCGCCGCCGGCGGTGATCATCCAGGAAAACAGGGCAGCAAGCGACATCGGCAGTGTCCTATCGTCCGCAGGGCGAGACCGCCCGGGTGGTGTCGCCGCTGCGCCCGCGGCGCCGGGTGGCGGGGCCGGATCCGGAGGTGCGGAAGGCCCGGTTTACCCCTTATGACGGACAAGGTCGCCGGCCAGTTCAGCCGGCCGGTGATCCGGGCGGTGATCCGGCCCGGTGATCCGGCCCGGTGATCCGGCCCGGTGATCCGGCCCGGTGATTCGGGCCCCTGATTCGGGGTAGCCACCGCCCAGGAAGCTCAAGAGCGACGCTCGGGGAGCGCAGGCATGCCACAGGACTCCGGCGGGGAACCGTTGCCGCCGGGCCGGCGTGCGGCCAGCCGGGTGCCGGGCCCGCTACGGCAGGCTCAGCCGCCGTCGGCCGCCGCGGACCCGGAAAGGCCGGTCCCGGAGGAGTTCCCCCCGGGGGGACACTGGCCCGGCGCCCACGTGCCGGACGCCGCAATCCCGGACCCGCTCATCCCGGACGCCCTGCCGGTGCTGCCGCGGCTGCGGCTCTCGGCCCGCCGCGATGCCGCCGCGCCGCGTGACGCGGCGGGTGACTGGCTGGACGTGCTCGTGCTGCCGGACGGGTCAACCGCGCTGGCCATCGGCCAGGTCGAACGGCACGGCGGGCGGCCCGGGCCGGCCAGGGCGGCCGCGGCGCGGCTGCGGGCCGGCCTCCGGGATGCGCTGAGGGGTCGTGCCGCCCCGGTGGAGGCCCTCGCCGCGCTGGGCGCCGTCGCGTCCGGCCCCGCGCCCGGCCGGGGGGCCGCGGTGTGCGTCGCCGTGCTGGACCCGCTGACGGGGAATCTTCACTACGCCACCGCCGGCCTGCCGGTGCCGGTGATCTGCGCGGCCGCCGGCGCCGCCGCCGGCCCAGCCGGGCAGCCGGACGCCGGTACGGCGATCCTGCCGTCCGGAGCAGTCCTGCTCCTGTACTCCGGCCCGGCGCGGGTTCGGGATGGGGCGGCCCGGAGCGTGGTGACCCGGAGCGTGGCGGCCCGGGCCGCGTCGGCCCTAGCCGGGAGCGGCAGCGCGACGGCAGCTGATCCGGCCGACCGGGTGGTCCCGGCGGTACTGGCCGGGCTCAGCGGTGACGGCGGCTCGGGGCCGGCCACCGTGCTCGCCGCGCACCGGCTGCTGGCCCCTGTCGCCGGCTGGGCGATGAACCTGCCCGCCGACCCGCTGGCGCTCCGCGAACTGCGGAGGCGGCTCCGGGACTGGCTGCGCGACCTCGGGGTGTCGCTGTCCGACCGCACCGACGTCGAACTGGCCGTCTGGGAAGCCGCCGTGAACGCGATCGTGCACGGCCGGCCGGTGGCGGGACGCGCCACGGTCACGGTGCGCGCGGGCCTTGACATCGCCGGGCGCGCTGAGATCCAGGTGAGCGACCACGGCCGGTGGCGGCCGCCGGATCCGGGCCGGAGGTGGCCCGGCGGGCAGGGGCTGATGGTCATCAGGCAGGCCACCGACGAGCTGGACATCGCCCCCGGCCCGCGGGGGACCACGGTGACGTTGCGCCGGCGCCTTAGCCAGCCGGCTGCGGGCCAGGCTGAGCCCGGGGAGTAGCCCGCGACTGCCGCACGTCAGGGTAGACCGGCATGACCTTGTCCAGGCCGGTGAGCTGGAAGATCCGCGCGACCGGCGAATCGCCGAGGGCCAGCCGGAGTTCCCCGCCGTTCCCGGTGACCAGCTCGTGCGCGCGGGTGAGGACGTACACCCCGGCCGAATCGCAGAAGACGGTGCCGGTCAGGTCGGCCGTGACGAGTACCGGGGACTGGCCGGCCACGGCTTTGAGCTGCTCACCGACGTCACCGGCGTTGCCCAGGTCGATCTCTTCGGGCATGGGCACGACCGCATGCCTGCCTGACCAGCTGATCTGAAGTTCCTGCCCGGTCATGGACTCTCTCCCCGCGTTCCCGGCACCGGGCTACCGCTTGCCTCCCGCTCGTAGCGCGCGGCGCCGGTCCCCGGCTGAGGACGTTGTCTGCAGCAGCTGGCCGCGGTCTGCCGTCCGCTCGGCCAGCGGCGCCGGCCGGGTATTAGGGTGCGGATTATGACCGATTACTGGCCGGCCTGCTCCTATGAGAAGTGGCGCGCCACCTGCGACACGCTGCACGCGCACACCCAGGTCCTGGGCAAGCTGGCGGTCCGGCTCGCCCCGCCCGAGCCCGAGCTTCAGCACGCGGCGCTACGGCTGACCGCCCGGGGCTGGGAGACTGCGCCGCTGCCCGCGCCGGACGGCTCCGGGTCGCTGGTGGCCGCCCTGGACCTGCGGACGCACGAGGCCGTGGTCGAGCACAGCGGAGGGCGGGCCGAACGGGTCACGCTGGCTCCGGACCGTCCCGTCGGGGACGTGACCCGCGAGGTGCTGGCGGCGGTGCGCCGGCTCGGCGGGCCAATCGAGATCGACCCGACGCCGCAGGAGGTCGCCTGGAGCGTGCCGCTCGACGAAGACCACGAGCACGCGACCTACGATCCCGGGCAGGTCCGTGACTACTTCGCCGCCGCGACCCAGGCGGCCCTCGTCCTCGCGGAGTATCGCGCCCCCTACCGGGGCCGGTCCACACCGGTCAACGCCTGGTGGGGCTCGTTCGACCTCGCGGTAAGCCTGTTCTCGGGCCAGCCGGCGGACCCGCCTTCCGCGGACTTCATCATGCGCAACGCGATGGACGCCCAGGAGGTGGCGATCGGCTGGTGGCCCGGGGACGGGCGGTACGGCCAGGCGGCGTTCTACGCCTACGCGCACCCGGCACCGGAGGGCTTCGGCAGCCTGTCCCTGTCCCCGCCTGCCGCCCGCTGGGAGGGCACGCTGGGGGAATACGTGCTGGACTGGAACGATGTCCGCACCGCGGCCGATCCGCACGCGACCGCGGTGGAGTTCGCCCGCTCCGCGTTCCAGCAAGCCTGCGCGGCCTGCTCCTGGGACCCGGCCCTGGCCGCCACCGCGGCCGGAAAGCCCCCGCCCGTCACCTGACCCGCCTGCCGCCGCGCTCCTCGTCTGCCGCCGCGCTGCTCCCGGTCCCACGAGTCACACTGGCCCCTCCCGTCCACATTTCACGCGGAACGTGCGCCTTAACCGGACAAAACACCCACCACGGCGCACGTTCCGCGTGAAAAGTCGGCACCGGCGGACGGCGCTCAGTCCGGGCGCGGCAGGGCGGCGAGGAAGTCGAGCTTGGCCAGGAAGTGCTGGGTCCCGCCGCCGTCGTGCCCGTTGAACGGGTAGACCTCGATCTGCTTCGGCCCCGCGTAGTGGTTGAACGCGGCGAAGACCGTGGATGCCGGGGTGATGTCGTCCACCAGGCCGACGGAGAACAGGGCCGGTGCCGTGGCCCGCTTGGCGTGGTTGACCAGGTCGAGGTAGGACAGCGTGCTGAACACCCGGTCCACCTCGCCGCGGTGCACGCTCAGGTACTCGATGAGCTCCACGTAGGGACGGCTCTCGGTCACCTCCACGGCCCGCCGGAAATGGGCCAGGAACGGGACTTCGGGCAGGGCCGCGGCCACGTGCCCGGCCAGATGGGCCGCCGCGATGGCCAGCGCCCCGCCCTGACTGCCCCCCGTCGTCACAACGGACCGTCCGGCGCTGGCCGGATGCCGCCGGGCCGCGGCCACGGCCTGTGCCGCGTCGATGAACAGGCGGGTGTAGTAGTGGGTGCGCGGGTTGGCGACGCCGCGGGTCAGGAACCCCGGGGTGCTGGGCGCGCCCGGGTCGCTGGGGTCGGGGGTGTCGGCGCTGCGCCATCCGCCGCCCTGGCCGCGGGTGTCCATGATCAGGTGTGGGTGGCCGGCGCAGCTCCAGGTCAGCCACTCAAACGGGTCGCCGCGACCGCCGCCGTAGCCGACGTACTCGACCACGAACGCGCGGTCCGGCGGGCTCACGTGCGGCAGCAGCAGCCAGCCCTTGATGGGGTCACCGGCGTAGCCCGGGAACGTCACGTCAACGACGTCCGCGTGCTGCATCTGCGTCTGCACCGCGGTGAACACCGGCTCGGTGTCCCGCGCGGCCGCCGCGTCCAGTTCGGTGGCCCAGAACTCGTCGAAGTCCGCGGGCTCCTCCACGGCGGGCCGGTACTGGCGCAGTTCGGGCAGGGAAAGATCGCGGAGCATAGGGTCCTCGCGGTCGGTCGCTGGGCGGGCAGCAGCGTGATCTCCGGATGCAGCACCCGGTCGAAGCCCGACTCCCGGCGCTGGCCGGTGAGAGTGTATCCCAGCCTCAGCCTGCGCTCATGTCCGGCCGCGCCACGACCATGGTCCCGGCGGGGCAGGCGAAAGGTCCCTACGCCGACCGCCGTCCGCCGATGGACAGTGGGGGCGGAGGCGAGGTGGCATGAGACCAGTTGTGGCCGAGCCGAGCCCGCGGCACAGGCTGTGGCTGCGCGGGCTGTGGCCGGACCACAACCCGCTGCGGCGCATGTCAGACCGGATGGCCGCGGCCATCCTGGCGGCGACCCTGCTCGCGTTCCTGGCAGGTGCGCCGCTTGTCGCGCTGGCCGCCGGGCGGTGGGCCCGGGCGGCCGCCTTCGAGGTGGCCAGGTCCCAGCACGCCAAATGGCGACAGGTCCCTGCCGTCCTGCTGGGTAACGCCCCCGGCACGGTAGATATCGGCTACGGCGGCATGGTCCTGCCCGAAGTCCCCGCCCGGTGGACCGCGCCGGACGGGGCGTCGCGCCGGGGTTGGGTGGCGGTCCCCACGGGAACCCCGGCCGGCCGCACCGTGCGGATCTGGGTGGACCGGGCCGGCTGGCTGACCGGGCCCCCGCTCCGCCCTGACCAGGTGACCGGGCAGCAGATACTGGCCATGGTGATAGCCCCCCTCACCCTGGCCGGGATCCTGTTCTGCGTCGGCGCGCTGGGAATCCGGGCCGTGGACCGGCGCCGGCTGGCTGCCTGGGAAACCGAATGGCGGGCCGTCGGGCCGCGGTGGAGCAGGCTGCGCTGACCCTGACCCTGCCGGGCGCCGTAGGGTCAGGCCCCTGCCGCTGCCGGGCCCCGTAGGGTCAGGCCCCTGCCCTGCCGGGCGCCGCAGGGTCAGGCTGGGACGGGAACGCCGCTCATCGCCACGCTGACCACCACGACCGGGCAGGGCGCGTGCCGCAGGCATGCCCGCGCCACCGGGCCGATGCCATCGGGTGCGCACCGGGCGCCGCCCAGCACCAGCATCTCGGCGCCAATGGCGTGATCGAGCAGCACCCGCGCCGCCAGCCCCTCCGCGATCTCCGCGGTCACCGTGACCAAGGACGTGCACCCGACCGCGGTGCTCACCTCGGCCTCGAGCCGCTGCCGGGCGCCCAGGATGTCTTCGGCGTGTTCCGGGAGGTAGGCGTGCGAGGCGTAGGGTGCCACCCGTTTGGCGGCGTCCTCCCAGGCCCGCACGACATGCAGGGCCGTCCCCCGCAATCCTGCTTCACGAACTGCCCACCGCAGCGCGGCCAGTGAAGCCGATGAGCCTTCTGCGCCCACGACGATGCGCGGCAACGCCAGGTTCTGGTTCAGTGCCGCACCTCCTTCGCAGAGTCAGTCTGGGAGGGCCGGCGTTCCAACGCGTTACACGCCGCGTCCTGCTGCCGCAGGTACAAATACCCAATGCCGGCTGCTCTCACCCACTTGGGCAGTTACTCAGCGGAACTTCACCCTCCGGTCGCTGCCCGACCGCCGCGAGCGCCTGTGAGAAAGGGACTTTGGCCCCTAATGCAGGTGATCCCCAGCCCTGTGACCTGCCCCAGAAGGCTGGTGAACTGTATGCCCAGGGTCCTGCTGGTCAAGGAGGCCTGATGTCTCGTCGCAAGGTCCGCGAGGTCATGACCGCCGATGTCGTGGCCGTCGCCGAGGACACGCCGGTCCGCGACGTGGCGGCGGTCATCGCCGCGACCGGGTTCGGCGCCTTGCCTGTGCTCGACCATTCGGGACGGCTGGCCGGGCTGGTCACCGCGGCTCAGGTGAGGCCGCACGGGCCGGCCGGTCACCGGCCTTTTCCGCAACGCAACCGCTGGCACCGCAATCGGGTCGCACGGACGGGTGACGTCCGGGTGTATGCCCGGGACGTGATGACGGCGCCGGTCGAGGTGATTCCGCCGGATGCCTCCCTGGCTGCGGCAGCCCGGTCCATGGACCGCCGCCGGACCGGCTGGCTGCCCGTCACCGACTCCGCCGGGCACCTGGCGGGCATCGTCAGCTGGGGTGACCTGGGCCGCGTGTTCCTGCGGCCGGACCAGGACATCCAGTACGAGATCATCCGCGACGTGTTCACCCGCTACCTCGGCACGAATCCGGCGCTGGTCCAGGTGACCGTCACCGGCGGACGGGTGGTGCTGGCGGGCGTGGTCGAGAGCAAGAGCATGATCCCGCTGGCCGTGTCCCTGTGCCGCGCCATCGACGGGGTGGTGGACGCGGTGAGCAACCTGAGCTACGCCCTGGACGACACCCCGATTCCATCAATGCCTGACCTGGCTGGCTCCTGACCGGCGCCGGCCCGCGGCGCTTCCCCGGTCCCGCCTGGCCCCGTCGAGCGCGGGCGCTGGGAGGCGCTTCCCGTGGTATGCCGGGATCTCGCCGAGCCGGGTGCCCTGACCCCAGTCGCGCGCCGCATCCGTGATGTCCCAGGACGTCGTTCCGACGAAGTTCCACACATCAGCACCGGCTGGGCCGGCCGGACTTCGATGTTCCCGACCCCGGCCACCCCGACCCCGGCCACACCCGGCCCCGGGCGCCCCGACCGTGGTCGGCTGGCCTGTGGCCGGCTGACCCCGGCCGGGCTGGCCTGTGGCCCGCCCGGCCGGGATCAGCCGGCTGGGCGGGCCGTCCACACGGGCCGTGTCCGGGACCATCACCAGCTGTGCTGATGTCCCATTCTGGACGCGCCCGCCCGGTCAGGCGACCAGGGTCTTGACCGCGGCGGTCAGCTCAGTCAGCGCGCCCTTCGCGTCGGAGAAGAACATGCTGGTCTTGGGGTCCACGTACAGCTCGTTGTCGATGCCGGCGTAGCCATGCCCCATGGACCGCTTGATCACGATGATGCTCTTGGCGTGGTCCACATCCAGGATGGGCATCCCGGAGACCGGGTTCCCGGGCCGCCGCGCGGCCGGGTTGGTCACGTCGTTGGCCCCGATGATCAGCGCCACGTCGGTCCGCGGGAACTCCGGGTTGATCTCGTCCATTTCCTTGAGCTGCGGATAGGGCACGTTGGCCTCAGCGAGCAGCACGTTCATGTGGCCGGGCATCCGGCCCGCGACCGGGTGGATCGCGTAGCTGACGTCCACCCCGCGCTCCTCAAGCAGCGCGGCCAGCTCGGCCACCTGGTGCTGGGCCTGCGCGGCGGCCAGCCCGTAGCCGGGCACGATGATGACCTTTTGCGCGTAGGCGAGCTGGATGGCGGCGTCATCGGCCTGGATGGACCGCACGTCCCCGCCCGGGCCCTCGATGGCCGGCCCGCTGTCACCAGTGCCGAACCCGCCCACGATGATGTTGCGGATCGACCGGTTCATCGCGTCGGCCATCAGCTTGGTGAGGATGCCACCGGAGGCGCCGACCAGCGCGCCTGCGATGATCAGCGCCCAGTTGTTGATGACGAAGCCGGCCATGGCCACCGCAGTGCCGGTGAACGCGTTCAGCAGCGAGATGACCACCGGCATGTCCGCGCCGCCGATCGGCAGCACCATGGTCACGCCGAAGGTCAGCGCGGCCACGATGATGATGATCAGCACTACGACGCTGGGGGTGGCGATCATGTAGATCCCGCCGCCGACCGCGACGAGCGCAGCCGCGATGTTGACGGCGCGCGAGCCGGGGAAGGTGATCGGCGACCCGTCGATCAGGCCCTGCAACTTACCCGCGGCGATGATCGACCCGGAGAAGGTCACCGCGCCGATGAGCACGTCAAGAATCGTGAAGATCGTGGTCGACTCGGCGATGCCCCCCGAGGCGAGCCGGACGTAGTCGTCGATCCCGACCAGGGCGGCCGCTCCGCCGCCCACCGCGTTGAAGATGCTCACCAGCTGCGGCATCGCGGTCATCTCGACCTTGCGGGCGGCGTACAGGCCAGCCCCGCTGCCGATGAGCGTGCCGGCGATCATGACGATCCAGCCTGTGGTGGTGACCGTGCCCGCGTGGGCGACCAGGGCCAGTGTGGTCGCCACGGCGACGATCATGCCAGTGGAGGACACCTGGTTGCCGCGTCTCGCGGTGGCGGGGGAGTTCATCAGGTGCAGGCCGAGCACGAAGCAGGACGCTGCCGCCACGTAGAGCAGCTGGGTGATCCAGTCGAAGGCGCTCATGCCTGGCCACCCTTGACCGCTGCGGCGGGAGTCTGCCCGTTGCCGCTGACGGCGGCCGCGGTGTCTGCCCGCACCGGAGTACGCGACCGGTGGAACATCTTGAGCATCCGGCCGGTGACCACGTAGCCGCCGACCACGTTCATCGCCGCGAAGGCGCAGGCGATGAAGGCCAGGATGTATCCGAGCGCGTCATGCGCGGTCACCGCGATGAGCATGGCGCCCGCCAGCACGATGCCGTGGATCGAGTTGGCCGCCGACATCAGCGGCGTGTGCAGGGTGGCGGGCACCTTGCTGATCACCTCGAAGCCCACCAGCAGGGCGAGCACGAAGATAACTATGTCAGTGAGAAGGACCGTGGTCACGGGGTTGCACCTCCGGACGTGTCAGCACCGTGGCTGGCTTTGGCGAGCAGGGCGGCGGTCGCGGGCTGGATCACAGCGCCGTCATGGGTGATGACGACCCCGGCCTGGATCTCGTCGGTGGGGTCAATGGTGAGCGCGCCGTCGGTCACCATGTGCAGCACGAGAGCGCTGATGTTGCGGGCCAGGAAGGCAGAAGCGGCGCCGGGCACGGTGGCCGCCAGGTTCCCGGCCCCGATGATGGTGACCCCGTTCCCGGTGACGATCGTCTGGTCCGGTACGGAGCCAGCCACGTTGCCGCCGAGCGGGCCGGAGCCCATGTCCACGATGACCGAGCCTGCGCTCATTGCCTTGAGCGCGTCCTCGGTGATGAGCAGCGGAGGCTTGCGTCCCGGCACCTGGGCGGTCGTGATGACCACGTCGTGCCGGGCGATGTGAGCGGCCAGTTCGGCCTGCTGGGCGTGCCGTTCCTCGTCGGTCAGCGCCCGGGCGTATCCGCCCTCCCCGGCCGCACTGCTCACCGAGGTGAGCTCGATGAAGGTGCCGCCGAGCGATTCCACCTCGGTTTTCGTCTGCGGGCGCACGTCGTAGGCGGACACCACGGCGCCGAGCCGCCGCGCGGTGCCGATCGCCTGAAGGCCCGCCACACCCGTACCCAGGATGAGCACCTTGGCGGGCCGCGCGGTACCCGCCGCGGTGGTCAGCATGGGGAAGAACCGGCCGAACGTGGCCGCACCGACCAGGGCTGCCTTGTATCCGGCCACATTGGCCTGCGAGCTCAGCGCGTCCATGCCCTGCGCCCTGGACAGCGTCCTGGGCAACCCGTCCAGGCTGATGGCGGTGATCCCGCGGGACGCCAGCGTGGCCGCCAGCCCCGGGTCAGCCAGCGGGTTGAGCATGCCCAGGATCGCCTGGCCGGAGCGCAGGCCACCCAGGATCTGCTCGTCCGGCTTGCCTACGGTCAGGACCAGGTCCGCGCCGGCGAGCAGCTCCTCGCGGCTGACCACGGTTGCGCCGGCCTCCGCGTAGGTGCTGTCCGCGAACCATGCGCCATCCCCGGCTCCGGACTCCACGAGTACGTCGAGCCCGGCGCCGCGCAACCGCGCGATCATCTCAGGTACGAGCGCCACTCGGCGCTCACCGGGCCCTGACTCCTTAACGACAGCTACCTTCATGGACTGGACCTCACGATGTGATGGGCGTGGTCGGAAGTAGCCTTGTCCGCATGCGAGTCGGCGGTCAGAGGCCACCGTCCCGCCGCACGGGGGACCTTCGGGCATGATTTCAGAAGATCAGCCTCTAACTCCAGTGTCGCCTGGGGCAGCGCGGGCGCCGGGTACGCGTGAGTGTGGCACCGGGTCAGTCCGGCGGGTCAGCCGGGCGGCCGCCGGTCCCGCGGGTCAGCCGGGCGACCGCCCGTCGGGTCAGTCCGGTGGGTCAGCCGGCGGCGCCGGTCCTGCGGGTCAGCCGGGGGTTGAGGGGCGGGGGAGTGCTGGGGGTTAGCTGGCGCGGCGGAGCGCGGCGCTGATGCGGTCGCCCGCGGTGACCACGGCGTTGGCGTGCAGCCGGCCCGGGGAGCGGGTCAGCCGTTCGATCGGCCCTGACACCGACACCGCCGCGATGACCTTGCCGCCCTGGCCCCGGACCGGTGCCGAGACCGAGGCGACGCCGACCTCGCGCTCGGCCACGCTGGCCGCCCAGCCCCGCCTGCGCACCTGGGCCAGGGAGGCCGCGCTGAACTTGGCGCCGCGCAGCCCCCGGTGCAGCCGCTCGGGCTCCTCCCAGGCCAGCAGCACCTGGGCGGCCGACCCGGCGGACATGGGCAGCGCCGTGCCGATCGGCACGGTGTCGCGCAGCCCGGTGGACCGCTCCGCGGCGGCCACGCAGATCCGGCTCTCCGCCTGGCGACGGTAGAGCTGCGCGCTCTCCCCGGTCAGATCCCGCAGCGTGACCAGGACCGGCTGGGCCACAGCGAGCAGCCGGTCCTCCCCGGCGGCAGTGGCCAGCTCCGCGATCCGCGGGCCGAGGATGAACCGGCCCTGGGCGTCCCGGGCCAGCAGCCGGTGCCGTTCCAGGGCCACCGCGATCCGGTGCGCAGTCGGCCGGGCCAGGCCGGTGGCCTGAACCAGCTGGGCCAGCGAGGCTGGGCCGGATTCGAGGGCGCCGAGCACGGCCGCTGTCTTGTCCAGTACGCCGACTCCGCTAGAGTTGTCCATGGTCCGATATTGCCGTCTCGGAATGCGAGACGCAAATCGGAGATCGGCCCTTCGGAGTGACACTCGGAGTAATGCCGCAGTGACAGTGACACCCGCACTACTAGGGGCCCCAGCTACACGGACCGCGACGAGGCGCCCGCTGAAAGGGGTTCAACGCATGGGACGTACGCTCGCGCAGAAGATCTGGGATTCGCACGTCGTGCACCGCGCCGACGGTGAGCCCGACCTGCTGTACATCGATCTCCACCTCATCCACGAGGTGACCAGCCCGCAGGCGTTCGACGGCCTCCGGCTGGCGGGGCGCGGCGTGCGGCGGCCCGACCTGACCGTCGCCACCGAGGACCACAACGTCCCGACGCTGGGCGTATCCGGCCCAGGGCTGCCCCTGGTCGGCCCGGGCAGCCCGGTCACCGACCCGGTCTCCCGGGTCCAGGTCGAGACGCTGCGCAAGAACTGCGCCGAGTTCGGGATCCGGCTCTTCCCCATGGGTGACGCGGGACAGGGCATCGTGCACGTGATCAGCCCGCAGCAGGGGCTGACCCAGCCTGGCATGACGATCGTCTGCGGCGACTCGCACACGAGCACTCACGGCGCCCTCGGCGCGCTCGCGTTCGGCATCGGCACCAGCGAGGTCGAGCACGTGCTGGCCACCCAGACCCTGCCGCAGCAGCCCCCCGCCCAGATGGCCGTGAACGTGACCGGCGACCTGCCCTACGGGGTGACCGCCAAGGACCTGATCCTGGCGGTGATCGCGAAGATCGGCACCGGCGGCGGGGTCGGTCACGTCATCGAGTACCGCGGCGAGGCCGTGCGGAACCTCTCCATGGCGGGACGGCTCACCGTCTGCAACATGTCGATCGAGGCGGGCGCCCGGGCTGGGCTCATCGCCCCGGACGAGACCACGTTCAGCTACCTGGAAGGCCGCGAGCACGCGCCGCGCGGCGCCGGCTGGGAGACGGCCCTGGACTACTGGCGGTCGCTGCCCACCGACGCCGGCGCTACGTTCGACAAGGAGGTCACGCTGGACGCGGCCGCCCTGACGCCGTTCGTGACCTGGGGGACCAACCCTGGCCAGGCCGCCCCGCTGACCTCCTCGGTGCCCGACCCGGACTCGATGGACGACGCGGGGGCACGGGCCACGGCCCTGCGCGCGCTGGCCTACATGGGGCTGACCGCGGGCACGCTGCTCACCGACATCGAGGTGAACACGGTGTTCGTCGGCTCGTGCACCAACGGCCGGCTCGAGGACCTGCGGGCTGCGGCCTCTGTACTGCGCGGCAGGAAGGTCGCCGACGGGGTGCGGATGCTGGTGGTGCCAGGTTCGATGGACGTCAAGGCGGCGGCCGAGCAGGAGGGCCTGGACGAGGTCTTCACCGCCGCCGGCGCCGAGTGGCGCTCGGCGGGCTGCTCCATGTGCCTGGGCATGAACCCGGACACGATGGCGCCGGGCGAGCGCAGCGCGTCCACCTCCAACCGCAACTTCGAAGGCCGCCAGGGCAAGGGCTCGCGTACCCACCTGGTGTCCCCGCAGGTGGCCGCGGCCACCGCGGTCACCGGCCGCCTCACCGCCCCCGCCGACCTCTGACCGGGAGACAGCACCATGGAGCCTTTCACCACGCACACCGGCCGCGCGATCCCGCTGCGCCGGAGCAATGTCGACACCGACCAGATCATCCCGGCCGAATACCTGAAGCGGGTCAGCCGCATCGGATTCGCCGACGGCCTATTCGCGGCCTGGCGGGCGGATCCCGAATTCGTCCTCAATCAGCCCGTCGCGGACGGCGCAACGATCCTCGTGGCGGGCCCCGATTTCGGGATCGGATCATCCCGTGAGCACGCGGTCTGGGCACTCAGTGATTACGGCTTCCGGGCCGTCATCTCCGCTCGCTTCGGTGACATTTTCCGCAATAACGCGACAAAGGCCGGTCTGCTCCCGGTCCGCGTTTCCGCGGAATTCGCGGAGTCATTGCAGGACGCACTCGAGGTAACTCCGGACACCGAGGTCACCGTGGATCTGGCTGCCCGGGAAGTGCGCGTGTCCGCCCCCGGCGGCCCCGTGGAACTCAGTGCGCCATTCGATATCGACGATTACACGCGGTGGCGCCTGATGGAAGGCCTCGACGACATCTCACTCACCCTGCGTTATGCAGATGAGATCACCAGTTTCGAGGAGCGCCGGCCGCAGTGGCTGCCCACGGCTGACGCGGTGGCCTGAAAGCCCCCTCAGGCCAGGAAATTCGGGCGTCCGGAGGCCGACACGCCGGGATTTTGCGCTGGGGTGATTGTGCCCCAGCGCTGGATCGCCTAATTTCAAGCAGGTCAGAGGTCGCGACTACGGCTCCCTGTCCGCGCGACCTCCCGTGGGGGAACCGCAGGAGTGATTCATGAACAAGCGTGACCTGATCGATGCGATCTCCGGCCGGCTGGGGGACAAGAAGACCGCGACCGAGGCCGTTAACGCGGTGCTGGACACCATTCAGCACACCGTCGCCAAGGGTGACAAGGTCGCAATTACCGGGTTCGGCGTGTTCGAAAAGGCCGTCCGCCCGGCTCGCACCGCCCGCAACCCCGCCACTGGCGCCACCATCAAGGTGCCCAAGTCGTCGGTGCCCAAGTTCCGTGCGGGCGCCGACTTCAAGGCGGTCGTGAACGGCGAGAAGAAGGCCGCGGCCACGAGGAAGCGCTAATCCGGCCCTAAGTTCATGATCATGGGATTGGTGCCGCTCTGCCGGCACCAATCCCATGATCACGTATAAAGCCAGGTACTCCGGGGCCAGCCTGCTAGCGCAGGCCGGGGGGCTTCCGCAGCGCCGTGGTGATCAGGCGATCAATAAGATCCCGCAACGAAAACCCGCTGGCCGCCCACATTTTGGGAAAGTACGAGGCGGCGGTCATTCCGGGCATCGTATTGATCTCGTTGAGCACGATCTCACCGGCCGGCGTGTAGAAGAAGTCCACCCGGGCCAGTCCTTCGCAGGACACCGCCTCGAACGCCGCGGCCGCCAGGCGGCGCACCTCCTCCAGGTGATTGGCGGGGATCGGGGCCGGGATCTCCATCCCGTTCGCGTCGTCCAAGTACTTGGCCTCGAAGTCGAAGAACTCCTCGCCGCCGTCCACCATCAGCTGCCCGGGCATGCTGGTGTCCGGGGACGCCCCGTCCAGCCCCTCCAGCACGGCGCACTCGATCTCCCGCCCGGGGATGGCCTTCTCCACCAGGATCTTGCGGTCGTAGCGCCGCGCGGTCCCGATCGCCTCGTACAGCCCGGCCAGGTTATCCGCCCGGGACGTGCCGATGCTGGAGCCCCCGCGGGCCGGCTTGACGAACACCGGCCAGCCCAGCTCGCCGATCGCGTCCAGCACCCGCTTGCGCTCGGTCTCGGCGGACAGGGCGGCCGCCGCCGTGCCTCCTGAGGGGACGGCCGCCGCCGCGGACCCGCCGCTGTCCGCCTCGGGCCAGTCCCGGTCGCGGACCACGACGAACGGGCCCACCGGCAGCCCCTTCGCCTTGAAGATCAGCTTCATGTACTCCTTGTCCATGCTGACCGCGCTGGCCAGCACGCCCGCGCCGACGTAGCGGACGCCCGCCATCTCCAGGAGGCCCTGCATGGTGCCGTCCTCCCCGAAGGGACCGTGCAGCATGGGCAGGACCACGTCCACCTCGCCCAGCTCGCCGGGGATGGCCCCGGGCCTGGCGGTGGTCAGCGCGCCGGGTTCTGGACGAGCGGGGCCCGCGGCCCACGGCGTCACCTGGCCTCCCTGCTCGGCGACCGCCTCGACCGACGGCAGCTGGCCGTCGGTGATAGCCAGCCGCCCGGGCTCGTCCGCGGTCAGCACCCACCGGCCGTCGGGCAGGATGCCGACCGGGACGACGTCGTAGCGGTCCCGGTCGATGCTGGCCAGCACCGTCCCGCCGCTCGCGCACGAGATCGCGTGCTCCGGGCCCCGGCCGCCAAACACGACCGCGACACGGGTCTTGCGTTCCTGGTTCACGCCCGCTCCTCTCTGCTGCCGAACCCTCGGCTGTCCGACCCCCGGCTGTTCAACCCCCGGCTGCCCAACCCCGTGGCCCCGCCGAATCCTCTGCTTCCGTCCTGCCCCTCGCTGGCGAGGGGGGGCGCGCCGGAGGCGTGTCCTCGCCGGGCCGGCGACTCGCGGGGGGTTCCGGGGGGTTGTCCCCCCGGGCTGGCACTGCTGGCGAGGGGGGGCGCGCCGGAGGCGTGTCCTCGCCGGGCCGGCGACTCGCGGGGGGTTCCGGGGGGTCGTCCCCCCGGGCTTGCTCCGCCAGCGTGTCCAGGGCCTGGTGAACGTCCGCGATCAGGTCCTCGCCGTCCTCCAGGCCGATCGAGAACCGGACCGCCCCCGGATCCATCCCGGCGGCCGCGAGGGCGGCGTCGTCGAACTGCCGGTGAGTCGTGGAGGCCACGTGGCTGACCTTGGTGTGGGTGCCCCCCAGCGACGTGGCCACCTGGCCGACACGAAGCCGGTCCGCCAGTTCGTACCCGGCCTGCCGGCCGCCACGCGGGGTCACGGTGACGATCGCGCCGAAGCGGGTGCCCTCCGGTCCCGCGTCGAACAGCCGGATCGCGGTCTCGTGCCCCGGATGCCCCGCCAGGCCGGGGTAGTCCACGCTGCGGACCGCGGGGTGCCTGGCCACCGCGGCGGCGAACAGCATCGCGGTGGAGCACTGGCGGCGCACCCGCAGCGGCAGCGTCTCCAGCCCGCGGCGGAGCAGGAACGCCTCGTCAGGAGCGAGGAAGCCGCCGGTGTCGATGCGGACCGCGCGGAGCGGGGCGATCAGCCCGGGCGCCCCGGCCACCACCCCGCCGGTCGCGTCCGAGTGGCCGCCGAGGTATTTGGTCGCCGAATGCAGCACCAGGTCCGCGCCGTGTTCCAGCGGCCTGGCACACCACGGGGGGCGCCAGGGTGGAGTCCACCACCAGCAGGGCGCCCTGGCGGTGCGCGATCTCGGCCAGGGCGGGCAGGTCGGCCACGGCCGTCGTCGGGTTGGCCAGCGTCTCCGCGTACACGATCCTGGTCTCCGGCCGCAGCGCCGCACGCACCTGATCCAGATCGGTCATGTCCACGAAATCCGCCTGCACCCCGAACCTGGCCGCCACGTGGCGCAGGAACCCGTAGGTGCCCCCGTATACGGCGGCCGGAGCCACCACGTGCGCGCCCGAGCCGGTGAAGGCCCAGAACACGGTGCTGATGGCGGCCATCCCGGACGCGAAGGCCTGGGCCACGGTCGCCCCGGGCAGCCGCTGGCCCTCCAGCGCGGCGACCGCGATGGCGAACGCGTCCGCGGTGGGGTTGTCGATCCGGCTGTAGCTGTAGCCCGCGGTGTCCCCGTTCAGCAGCGCCGCGTACTCGGCGCTGGAGGAGAACGCGAAGGCCGCGGTGCGGTAGATGGGCGTGCCGAACGGCTGCTGCGCCGGCACCGGCGCCTGCGGCAGGTGGACCGCGCGGGTGTTCTCGCCCAGCGGGCGGCCATTCCCCACCGCGGAGGAGCCAGCGGGACCGGGCGTGACGGAGTCCTCGGGCCGGCCCTCGGCCGGCTGGTCAGACGCCATAACGCTCCGGTTTGGCCGAGCGGGAGGTGAGCAGCATCGCGGCCTGCCCCAGGGTGACCCGGCCGTGCATCACCCCCACCACCACCTCGGTGATGGGCATCTCCACGGCATGGCTGCGGGCCAGATCCAGGATCGGCTCCGCCGACTTGGCGCCCTCGGCGACCTGGGTGGTGACCGCGGCCACGTCGGCCACCGCCATGCCCCGGCCCAGCATCTCGCCGAACGCCCGGTTCCGCGACAGCGGCGAGCTGCAGGTGGCGACCAGGTCACCGAGCCCGGCCAGCCCGGCGAACGTGTACTCGTCCGCACCGAGCGCGGCGCCGAGGCGGGTGATCTCGGCCAGCCCCCGGGTGATGAGGGTGGCCCGGGTGTTGTCGCCGCAGCCCATGCCGACCGCGATCCCGACCCCGAGCGCGATCACGTTCTTGACGGCGCCGCCCAGCTCGCAGCCGATCACGTCCGGGTTGGTATAGGGCCGGAAGTACGGCGTGTGGCAGTCCTGCTGTAGGCGCTTGGCCAGCGTGTCGTCCGCGCACGCGACCACGGTGGCGGCGTGCTGGCGCTCAGCGATCTCGCGGGCCAGGTTCGGCCCGCTGATGACCGCGATCCGGTCCGGGCCGGCCCCGGTCACGTCGGCGATCACCTCGCTCATCCGCTCCCGGGTGCCCAGCTCGATCCCCTTCATCAGGCTGACGAAGGCCGCGCCCGGGGGCAGCAGGTCGTGCCAGGTGCCCAGATGATGGCGCAGCGTCTGGGCGGGCACGGCCAGCACGACCAGGTCCGCCCCGTCCAGCACCCGGGCCGCCTCGGCGCTGGCGGTCAGCTCCGCCGGCAGTGTGATTCCCGGCAGGTAATCCGGGTTCTCGCGCCGCGCATTGATCGTCGCGACCAGGTCCGGCCGCCGCCCCCACAGCGTGACCGGGGTGCCCGCGTCGCAGAGCACCTGGGCGAACGTGGTGCCCCACATGCCGGCACCCATGACCGCCGCCCTCACGGTTGCGTCGCCTCGCGGGAGCCGTCGCCCGGGGCGGTCTTCGTTGCGGAATCAAGGTTCTCGGGGGTAGCGGCGGGAGGCGGGGCGGCCGTCGCAGCGGGCGCGTGCGGGCTCGAGGGCGTGTCGCGCGCGGCGCGGCGCGCGGCGGCCGGATCGTAGGGCGCGGCGGGGGCCTGCTCGCCGCGGAGCTCGGCCAGCAGCCCGGTGACGTCCCCCATGATCGCGTTGGTCGCGGCCCGGAGCACCTCCCGGTTCAGCGGCTTGCCCTCGAAATCGCTCAGGTCAACGGGCGGGCCGGCCAGCATCCGCACGCACCTGCGGGGCATCAGGTGGGGCCGGGTGGAGCCGTAGGGCAGGATCTCCTGCGCGCCCCACTGGGCGACCGGCACCACCGGCACCCCGGTGGTCAGCGCCATCCGGGCCACCCCGGTCTTGGCCAGCATCGGCCAGCCGCCGGGGTCGCGGGTGGCGGTGCCCTCCGGGTAGATGATCAGGCACTCGCCGGCGGCCAGGGCCTGCTCGCCGTCCTTGAGGACGAGGGCCGCGTCGGCCTGCCCCCGGTACACGGGAAGCTGGCCGAGCACGCGCAGGAACGGCCCGATGAGCTTCACGTCGAACGCGGACGACTTGATCATGAACGCGGGATACCGGCCTGCTTCGTGCACGTACAGGGACATCGCGGGCCAGTCCGCGTAGGACAGGTGGTTCGCGGCCACGATCATGCCGCCCTCGCGGGGGAAGTGCTGGTAGCCCTCCCAGTCCCGCTTCATCACCGACTTGATCAGCGGGGGCAGCACGACCTTGGTGCCGTTCCGCCAGGCCTGGGAGTAACGCCGGCCCTGCCGCCTGCTCATCGCTGCCACCCGCTCCTCGGTCCTGCCCGGTCGATCGGGGGATCTCCCGCCCAGGGTGCTCGTCATCGCAGTCAGTCTCCCGTTCCGCCCTGGCCCTGTCGAGGCAGACCCCCCCGAGGCAGGCGCCGCCGGGGCAACCCTGCCGGGGCAACCCTGCCGGGGCAACCCTGCCGGGGCAGGCCCGCCGCGACAGCACTGCCGCTACGTCCGATGCCGCTGCGCCCCGATCACGCGCCCGTGGCTGAGCACAGTATGGTCGCCGGTGTGACCGAGATGCCGCTCACCTGGTCAGTGGTGATCCCCGTCAAGGTACTTGCCCGCGCCAAATCGCGGCTGGCCGGCCTGGCCGGGCCCGCCCGCTCCGAGCTGGCGCTGGCCATGGCGGCGGACACGGTCCGCGCCGCCGCCGCCTGCCCCGCGGTGGCCGCGGTCGTCGTCGTGACGGACGACCCGGCGGCCGCCACCACGCTGGGTGCCCTGGGCGCCCGGGTGATCGCCGACGAGCCGGACGCCGGGCTCAACCCCGCGCTCACGCACGGCGCGGCCGTGGCCGTGGCCGCCAGGCCCGACTGCGGCACCGCGGCACTGGCCGCCGACCTGCCCGCGCTGCGGCCCGCAGAACTCGGCCGGGGGCTCCAGGCGGCGGCGCAGTGGCCGGAGGCGTTCATCGCCGATGCGGAGGGCTCGGGTACCACGCTGTACGCGGTGCGGCCGGGGGCCGCGTTCCGGCCCCGGTATGGCCCGGGGTCGGCGGCGCGCTACCGGGATGGTGGCGCCGCGGAGATCGTGCTGGCCGATGTGCCCAGCCTGCGCTGCGACGTTGACACTCCGGCCGACCTGCAGAACGCGATCGGCCTGGGGGTGGGCCCGCGCACCGCGGAACTGGCCGCGCAGATCCGCTGCGGCCGCTTAGCCGCTTACCCGGTGAGGCGCCTGGCCGGGTAAGGCGCCTCACCGGGGCACGCGGCGCCTTAGCGGGTTACGCGGCGCCGGCGCTGGCGACCCATCCGCACCCCGATCAGGATGAGGTCCACGAGGATGACCACGATGCCGATGATCAGCAGGTAGAACAGGCCCTTCACGACCACGCCGACGATTCCCAGCGCGATGGCCGCGATGACCAGCAGCAAGAACAGCACCATCCGATGACTCCGATCTAGCTGGTCAGCGGCGGGCGAGACGGCGCTCGCCGCTCGCTCCGGGCTGGTATTCGAGGTTGTAGTGCTTGAAGATGGCTTCCTCGTCACCAGCCGGGAGTTCCCCGTCGGTGTCGATGGACGGCGCGCCCTTCACCTGGCTGCGCGAATGGTTGACCTTGAGGTAGCCCGGCCCCACGGTGGCCGCGTCGAGGGGCACGAACACCAGCCGGTGCCGGGTCGGCAGGCCGACCGTGACCGTGGCGAAGGCGGGCTGGTCGGTGCTGGTGTCCACGTACACGGACTCCAGCGACCCGATCTTGTGGCCACCGTCGTCGACCACGTCGTGGCCGCGCCATTCCCGGATATCGCCCGCCTCGAACATCATGACCCTCCTGTCCTCGCTGCCCCCCTTGTACCCAGCGTCATACCGCTCATCCGGGCAGATCGCACGGATTGGCGGAGATGCCGGAAGCCCCGGGGTTCCAGGTGGGCAGCGCGGCCGGGAGCGGGCAGCTAGATGTGCACGATCGGGCAGGTCAGGGTCCTGGTGATCCCGGCGACACCCTGGATCTGGGCGACCACGAGCTTCCCGAGGTCATCCACGTTGTCCGCCTCGGCCCGGACGATCACGTCGTAAGGCCCGGTCACGTCCTCAGCGAGGGTCACCCCCTTGATGCCCGCGATGCGGCGAGCGACGTCGGCGGCTTTACCCACCTCGGTCTGCACGAGGATGTATGCCTGGACCATGCGTCCTCCCCGGGGGGCCTCATTGCCTTAGGCCGGAAGGGCCACGCTACCCTAAATTCAAGTACGGCAGCCGGGAGGGCCCCATCACCGTCTCGGACCTGGGTGAATTCGGGCTGATTGCGGCGCTGGCCGCCCGCCTCCCGCAGGCCCCCGGCACCCTGATTGGCATCGGCGACGACGCCGCGGTGCTCGCCGCGCCCGACGGTCGCGTGGTCGCCAGCACCGATCTGCTCGTGGAGGACCGGCATTTCCGCCGGGACTGGTCGTGCGCACGGGAAATCGGCGGCAAGGCCGCGGCGCAGAACCTCGCGGACATCGCGGCCATGGGCGCGGTCCCGACCGCCCTCCTGGTGGGCCTCGCGGCGCCCGGGGACCTGCCCGTGACGTGGGCCGAGGATATGGCGGCCGGGCTCGCCGAGGAGTGCTCCCGGGTCGGCGCCACCGTGGCCGGCGGGGACCTCTCGGGTGCGCCCCTGATCGTGCTGGCGGTGACCGCGCTGGGTGACCTCGCGGGCCGGGCCCCCGTCACCCGTTCTGGGGCCCGGGCCGGGGACCTCGTGGCCGTGTCGGGCGTGCTCGGCCATTCCGCGGCCGGCCTGGCCCTGCTCCGGGCCGGGCTGACCGAGCCCGCTGGGTTGGTGGCCGCGCACCGCTGGCCGCACCCGGACTACGCCGCGGGGCCGGAGGCAGCCCGGCTCGGGGCCACGTCGATGATCGACGTCAGCGACGGCCTGGTGCAGGACCTGGGGCACCTGGCCGAGCAGAGCGGTGTCCGCATCGACGTGGCAGCCGCCCGGTTGCCCGTGAGTAACACTTTGCGTGCTGCTTCAGATGCACTAGGTGGCCATGACCCGCTGGACTGGATCCTGGCCGGTGGTGAGGACCATGGCCTGGTCGCGACGTTCCCGCCCGGGGTCGCGCTGACCGGGCGCTGGGCAGTCGTGGGTCGGGTTCGTGAAGGTCAGGGAGTATGGGTGGATTCGCAGCGATCTGAGAGGTTGTCCGGATGGAATCATTTTTGATGCCCGAACGGCAGTCACTCCCTGTATCCATCAAATTACAAGCATGTCACTATAGTTAGCCCGCCCTTTTCGTAGGTATAAACCCCCCAATGCGATCACCGGGCAGGAGAGCAGCGCCCCGGCACCGGGCGCCGTCCGTGGCCGCCCGAGCGCGGGCGGAGGCGGGCCGTGAGCTGCGCGGCGGCGACGGCGAACTGCCAGGCGCGGACGGCGCGGCGCGGCCGGACCGGGCGGATCGTGGGTGGGCGGGCCGTATGCGGGCGAGGCGCGTGCGGCCGGGCCGTGTGCAGGCGGAGCGGGTACGGCCGGGCCGTGGGTGGCCGGGCCGTGGGTGGCTAGGTGGGATCCGGATCAGCCCGGCGGTGCGCAGGCTGGTCGTCACCCCCACGTTCGCCGCCGGTCTCGGCGTGGTCGTGGCGGCGTTCCTGGCCGCCAACATGTCCCGGACCGTGCTGCACTTCAGCGCCCCCATCCCGGGCAACCAGTGCTCGGCGGGGGACTGCCACGCCCAGGAACCGCACAGCGGCACGCTGGCCTCAGCCCGTCCGGGCGTGCGTATCAGGCCCAGCGTCCCGTCCGCGGCCAGCCCGGGCGCCGGCCTCCAGCCCGGGGGCACCGCGCCCGCCGCCGGGGGCGGCGGCGCGCCGCAGCCCAGCCTCGGAGCGCCGTCGCTCAGCATCAAGTACCAGCAAGTCGAGCAGTGGCCGGGCGGTTTCGCCGACCAGATCACGATCAGCGGGCTCAGCGGGCTCAGCGGGACGGGTACCCGCGACTGGAGACTGGCCTTCGCCTATCCCGGGGCCCGTATCGCCGGCGTCCAGGGCGCGCGCTGGGAGCCGGGCGGGGCAGGTGCGGGGGTGGCCCGGGGCGTTTCCTGGCCTGGCCGGGGTCAGGCGCAAAGTTCCACGGTCCCGGTGCGGCTCATGGTGATCGTGCAGGGGCGGCCCGCCCCGCCGTCTGGCTGCGCCTTCGACGGCGAGCCGTGCACGTTCGCCGGCCCGTGACGGGTCGGGACAGGTCCGCGTCGCCGGCGGGCCTGCGGGGTCCGGGTCCGCGGGTCGCTACGGGTTAGCGGGTGACTTTCCCGGCCTTGATGCAGGACGTGCAGACACGCAGGCGCCTGCTGGTCCCGCCAGCGCGGGTCCGCACGATCTGGATGTTCGGGTTCCAGCGGCGGGGGGTGCGGCGGTGGGAGTGGGAGACGTTGTTGCCGAATCCCGGCGCCTTGCCGCAGATCTCGCAGACAGAAGACACGGGATGCTCCCTTGCATGAACGCGATGATGGCCGATGTGCCAGGGCCCAGGCTATCCGGGCGGGAACGCTCCGCCGCAGCCGTTCCTTCGGGCAGCGCTCAGGATAACCGACCGGCGCCCCGGAACGCGAATCAGCGCTGGCCCGATGGCTCACACCGGCAGCTGGCCGCGTGGCCGGGCGCTCATGTCGTGACCACAGCCTATCCTGAGAGGCCATGGCAAGGCTTGATGACCGGCTCGACCGGGAGTTCGACCCGCGGACAGCCAAAGTCCTGGCCCGGGCGCTGGACGTGCACACCGTGGGCGAGCTGCTGCGGCATTATCCGCGCAGGTACGAGCAGCGGGGTGACCTGACCGACCTGGCCTCGCTGCGCGACGGCGAGCATGTGACGGTGCTGGCCCAGATCTCCGCGGTCACCAGCCGCATGATGAAGAACCGGCGCGGGAAGCTGACCGAGGTGACCGTGACCGACGGCCGCGGGACGCTGACCCTCGCGTTCTTCCGGCAGCCGTGGCGGGAGAAGGAGATGAAGCCCGGCCTGCACGGGCTGTTCGCCGGCCAGGTGTCCTCCTACGGGCGCAAGCGCCAGCTCATCCACCCCGATTGCGAGCTGCTGGGCACGGCGGACCCGGGCACCGAGATGGCCGCCGAGCACGCGGCCGAGATCATTCCGGTATACCCGGCCACCCGGGAGATGGCGTCCTGGAAGATCGCCAAGGCGATCCGCACCGTGCTGGACACCCTCGATATCACCAACGACCCGCTGCCCGCCGATGTCCGTACCCGCTATGGCCTGCAGAGCCAGCTGGCCGCGTGGCACGGAATCCACCGCCCGGTGGAGTTCGCGGACATCAAGCCGGCCAGGCTCCGGCTCAAGTGGGACGAGGCGTTCGCGCTCCAGGCTGTGCTGGCCCAACGGCGGCGGGCCGAGGACGCGCTTCCGGCCACGCCGCGCATTCCCCGGCGCGGCGGGCTGCTGGAGGCGTTCGACGCCCGGCTGCCGTTCACGCTGACCAAGGGGCAGCGCACCGCGGGTGAGGAGATCACCTCCGCGCTGTGCCGGGAGCACCCCATGCACCGCCTGCTGCAGGGTGAAGTGGGTTCCGGCAAGACCCTGGTCGCGGTCCGCGCCATGCTCCAGGTCATCGACGACGGCGGGCAGGCCGCCCTGCTCGCGCCCACCGAAGTCCTGGCCCAGCAGCACTTCCGATCCATAACGCAGCTGCTCGGCCCGCTCGGCCGGGCCGGCGAGCTGGATGGCGTGGACCATGCCACCCGCGTGGCCCTGCTCACCGGGTCGCAGGGGGCCAAAGCACGCCGGGCCGCCCTGGACGAGGTGGCCTCCGGGGCGGCCGGGATCGTGATCGGCACGCACACCCTCCTGTATCACCGGGTACGGCTCGACGATCAGGTCGTTTTTGCTGATCTGGGCCTGGTGGTGATCGACGAGCAGCACCGGTTCGGGGTCCAGCAGCGCGACGCGCTGCGCGAGAAGGCCCGGGGCAGCCGCCCGCACGTGCTGGTGATGACGGCCACCCCGATCCCGCGCACGGTAGCGATGACCGTCTACGGGGACCTGGACGTGTGCACGCTGAGCGAGCTGCCGGCCGGCCGGGCGCCGATCACCACGCACGTGGTGCCGGCCGCCGACAAGCCGCACTACCTCTCCAGGACCTGGGAACGGCTGCGCGAGGAGATAGCGGGCGGCGGCCAGGCCTACGTGGTCTGCCCGCGCATCGGCGCCGAGGAGCCCGGCCCGGGGGCGGGCGGCGGCACCCCGGAGGCCGGGCCGGACGTGGAGGCGGCTGGCGGTGACGACGACGCCGACGGTGAATACGAACTCTACGAGGAGGACACCGAACGGCCACCACGGTCAGTCGTGGACCTGATGGCCGAGCTGGCCGAGGGGCCGCTGGCGGGTCTGCGGATGCGCATGCTGCACGGGAGGATGGCCGCCGACGAGAAAGACGCGGCGATGCGGGCCTTCGCCGATGGGTCGGTGGATGTGTTGGTGGCGACCACGGTCGTGGAGGTCGGCGTGGACGTGCCCAACGCGACCATCATGGTGATCATGGACGCGGACAGGTTCGGCGTGTCCCAGCTGCACCAGCTGCGCGGCCGGGTCGGCCGGGGCGGCAAGCCCGGGCTGTGCCTGCTGGTCACGGACTCGCCGCCGGGCAGCCCGGCGCGTGACCGGCTGGACGCGGTCGCGGGCACCGTGGACGGGTTCGTGCTGTCCCGGCTCGATCTCGAGCAGCGGCGTGAGGGGAACGTTCTGGGCGCTGCGCAGGCGGGCCGCAAGTCGGGGCTGAAGATGCTGACCCTGCTGCAAGACGAGGAACTGATCGTGCAGGCCCGGGCGGAGGCTCAGGCACTGGTGGACGCCGATCCGCGGCTGGCCGGCCACCCCGCCCTGGCCAGTGCGATCGGGGCGTTGCTGGACGAGGAACAGGCCAAGTTCCTGGAGAAGGCGTGAGCCGGGTGGGGCGGGTATGGCGCGTGGGGCGGGTGCGGCGCGTGGGCCGGGTGCGGCGCGTGGGCCGGGTGCGGGGCATAAGCGGGGCACGGCGCTCGCCGAAGACGCCGCTGTGACCCGGGTCATCGCCGGCGCGGCGCGGGGCCGCCGTCTGGCCGTCCCGGCGGGCCGGCTCACCCGGCCTACCAGCGACCGGGCGCGGGAAGGGCTGTTCGGCACGCTCGTCGCGCTGCACGGCCCGCTGAACGGGGCGTGCGTGCTCGACCTGTACGCGGGCTCGGGCGCGGTGGGCCTGGAGGCGCTCTCCCGCGGCGCGCGGCGGGCGCTGTTGGTGGAGGCGGACGCGCGGGCCGCCCGGGTAATCCGGGACAACATCGAGGCGGTCCGCCTGGGCGGGGCCGAACTGGTCACTGACCGGGTGGAGCGGCTGCTCAGCCGCGGGCCGGGCGGGCCGGACCGCTACGACATGGCCGTCGCCGACCCGCCCTACGCGGTGACCGATGACGAGGTGACGGGGATGCTGGCCGCGCTGGCCGACGGTGGCTGGCTGGCCCCTGGGGCGGTCGTGGCGGTGGAGCGGGCCACGCGTTCCGGGGCCGTCAGCTGGCCGCCCGGGTACAAACCGGACCGGTCGAGGCGCTATGGCGACACGACGTTCTGGTACGGTCTCGCCGCAGGCGCCCTGTCGCCGGAGGCACCGTGATGGGCAGCGCAAATGTTGTGACGGAAGGGCGTGACCGCGTGCGTCGAGTCGTCTGTCCAGGCTCGTTCGATCCTGTGACCAACGGTCACCTCGACATCATCAGCCGGGCGTCGCTGCTGCACGACGAGGTGCTCGTCGTCGTCGGCGCCAACCAGTCCAAGAATGGCCTGTTCACGGTGGAGGAACGGGTCGAGATGCTCCGCGAGGTGACCTCCGGGCTGAAGAACGTCGAGGTCCGCACCTTCTGGGGGCTGCTCGTCGAGTTCTGCCGGGTGAACGAGGTCTCGGCGATCGTGAAGGGCCTGCGCGCGGTCAGCGACTTCGAGTACGAGATGGAGATGGCCCAGATGAACTACCGTCTCGCGGAGGTCGAGACGCTGTTCATCGCGGCCAACCCGGTGTACAGCTTCCTGCGGTCCAGCCTGGTCAAGGAAATCTGCCGGTACGGCGGCGATGTCAGCTCCCTGGTCCCGGAGGTGGTGTTCGAGCGCCTCCAGGAGCGGCTCGGCTCGGCCTGACCACGCAGGCCACGGGGCTGCGCCAGGCCTGGCCACGGGGCTGGGCCAGGGGCGTGCCCCGCCTTGAGTTGGGAATAACCGGGCACCCGGGTAGGCTGACCACTCCAAACCTCGCCGGACACCGTACTTGCTATGCCACAGTCACGAAAAAACCCATCGGCGCGACTCGATCCGCGCAAGCCCCTGGTCTTCAGCACCCTCGACCTCGGCCGCAGTCCCGGATCGGAGTACTCGCAGCAGCGCACTGTCCCGGCTCCCGCATACGTGCAGGCCGGGCTGGCCGGTGTGCCCGAAGGCAGCGACGTGGAGCTCGACGTGCGCATGGAGGCGGTGTCGGAGGGAGTCCTCGTCACGGCCACGGCCCGGGCCCAGGTCACCGGGGAGTGCGCGCGATGCCTGGAGCCGCTCAGCGAGCCGGTCGAGGTCCACTGCCAGGAATTGTTCGCCTACTCCGCGGACGACAGCCCGGACGACGCCGAAGGGTACTCTCTGCGGGGGGACCTGCTCGATTTCGAGCCGGTCTTGCACGACGCGCTCGTACTCGCGCTGCCAATGGCGCCGCTCTGCCAGGAGGACTGCCCGGGGCTCTGCGTGGAGTGCGGAGCGCCGCTCGCCCAGGCCGGGCCCGACCACGGGCACAGCCCGGCCATCGATCCGCGGTGGGCCAGCCTGCAGCAGGCCGCCTCGCGAGCCGGTGGTCTCGGGGAAGCCGGTGGTCCCGGGACAGGCGGTGGTCCCGGGACAGGCGGATCCGTGCTGGGTGAGACGGAAATGAACGGGAACGGCCGGCGGGCACCCTCCGCAGGCGAACCGGACGACTAAGTTCAGAGCTAAGGAGAGTTAACGTGGCTGTTCCCAAGCGGCGGATGTCACGCAGCAACACGAGGTCCCGCCGGGCCCAGTGGAAGGCGTCGGCGCCGGCCCTGGTCAGCTGCCCGCAGTGCCGGAGCCCGAAGCTCCCGCACACGGCCTGCCCGACATGCGGAACCTACAACCGTCGTCAGGTGATCACTCCAACCTGATGCGCTGAAAGGGCACGGTGTGAGAGGCGGGTCAAACGGCGGTGCGGCAGGCGAACCGGACGGTTCGGAGCTGCTGCGGGCGATCGATACCGGGCTGAGCCCGGCGCTGCTGGAGCGCGCTCTCACGCACCGCTCCTACGCGTACGAGAACGGCGGCCTGCCCACCAACGAGCGGCTTGAGTTCCTCGGGGACGCGGTCCTTGGCGTGATCGTCACCGACACCTTGTTCCGCAAGTATCCCGACCTTCCCGAGGGTCAGCTGGCCAAGCTGCGGGCGGCCGTGGTCCAGATGCGGGCCCTCGCCGACGTGGCCCGGTCCCTCCGGCTCGGGTCCTACGTGCGGCTCGGCCGGGGCGAAGAGGGCACCGGCGGGCGCGACAAGTCGTCGATCCTGGCCGACACGCTCGAGGCCCTGATCGGCGCGGTGTACTACGAGTGCGGCCTGGCCGCCGCGCACAACCTCGTGCACCGGCTGTTCGACCCGGTCATCGACCGTTCCGCCGGACTCGGCGCCGGCCTGGACTGGAAGACTTCGCTGCAGGAGCTCACCGCCTCCGGCTTCCTGGGCGTCCCCGAGTACCAGGTCGAGGAGAGCGGCCCGGACCACCAGAAGTTCTTCCGCGCGTCGGTCCGCGTGGGCGGCCGGACTTATGGATCCGGATCGGGGCGCTCGAAGAAGGAAGCTGAGCAGCAGGCGGCGGAGGCGGCCTGGAAAGCCATCAGCAACGGAACCGAGAGCGGCGCAGACGCTGTCACGAACGGCCGGGCGGGGAACGGCCCGGCGGGGAACGGCGTGAACGGCGTGAACGGCGTGAAGGGCGCCCCGGGTCATCCGGCGAACGGCGCCCATCTGGCCGCGGGGGCTGCGGGGGCCGATGACAGTGACGCGGCGCCAGGCGGTGCCGCGCCGGGCCATGCTGCGCCCGGGAACGGAGCGGGCGCCGCCTCGCTTCCCCCCGTCCCGCCCGGGGACGAGCCAGCTGGCGACTGACCCGTGCCAGAACTCCCCGAGGTCGAAACCGTCCGCGCCGGCCTTGAGAAGCACCTCGTCGGGCGCACCATCGACACCGTCGAAGTGCTGCACCCCCGCGCGGTGCGGCGCCACCTGGCCGGGCCGGCCGACTTCGAGGCGGTGCTGCGCGGCCGGACCTTCACCGGCGCGCGCCGCCGGGGTAAATACCTGTGGCTCCCAGTCGGCGAGGATGCCCTGCTGGCCCATCTGGGGATGAGCGGGCAATTGCTGGTCGGCGATCCCGGTCGTCCCGTCTCCGGGCACGTCCGGGCCCGGTTCACGTTCGCCGACCAGGGACCCGACCTGCGTTTCACCGACCAGCGCACGTTCGGCCACCTGGTCTGGGCCAGCGGCGGCGCGGAACTCCCGCCGCTGATCGCCCACATCGCGCCCGACCCGTTCGAGCCCGCCTTCGATGATGGCGTGTTCATCACCCGGCTGCGCGCCCGGCGCACCGGCCTCAAGCGGGCGCTGCTCGACCAGTCCCTGGTAAGCGGGATCGGCAACATCTACGCCGACGAGGCTCTCTGGCGCGCCCAGTTGCACTGGGCCCGGGCCACCGACACGCTCAGCCGGGCCGAGGCGGCCCGTATCCTCGCGGCGGTGCGTGACGTCCTCACGGACGCGCTGCAGGCCGGCGGGACCTCGTTCGACAGCCTCTACGTGAACGTCAACGGGGAGAGCGGCTACTTCTCGCGGTCACTCTGCGTATACGGACAGGAAGGCGAACCCTGCCCGAGGTGCGGTACACCTATCCGCCGCGATCCGTTCATGAATCGATCTGCCTATAGCTGCCCGCGATGCCAGCCGCGACCGCGCTCTCGGCGGTATCATGGTGACCTGCACGATCGCTCAACTTGACCGGATACTCGCGGGGTGGGACTCTAGAGGTGTCACCCGCGCGCGCACTCCCGCGAATCTTCGCGTGTGCGCCCACTCTGGTCACTCAGTGTGGAGGACCCATTACAATGGCGAAGGCTCTACTCGGCCACGTCGGCGGGCCAGATCCCCGCATCGTCTCTGAGATGCGCCGCCTTCAGCAGCGAGTACGTGACCTGGAGGCTGAGCTTGTCAGGCTCCAGGACATGAACGACGCGCTCGCTGCGGAAGTCGGACCAGAATTGCTCGTTGCTGATCGGGAGCGCGAGCCGGCCCTCACCTGAGGTGCCGCTGTAGTGACGACGAACCAGGGACCCTCCGGTGGCGTCCCTATTCGTTGATACGCCGTAAAGATTTGGCGTCCCTTCGGTAGTTATCTCCCCACCGGGGTTGTCTGTTGTCCCGGCCGGTTTCGTAGTTGTGCCATTTTGACCGCAATTGGCTGGCATGTCCTGCTGGCCTACGCCTGCACGCCCGGTCTGGCGAACCTCGGCGGTCCTCTTGGCGACTCCCGGCGCCCCCCGTCCTCTTGGCGGTCTTCGGTGGCCCTCCTGGCGACTCCTGGCGGGTCCCCGTGATGCCGTGGGCCGAACTAGGCTCGCCAGGACCTGCGGGGTTGCCGCGAATCCCCGGGAACGTCGGCTCCTCACGGTAAGGTGCGGAAAGTTGGCGAGCCGGAGCAGCGTTGCACGGGGGCTCCGGCGGTCCGGGTAGGCGATGACGCGCTCGCGCCGGGTGATCAGATGGCAGGCCCTCAGGTGACGGGGCTTGGAGGCGGCAGGGCTTTCATGCGGACAGGGCTTTCAGGAGACGGGGGCTTTCAGCGGATGGCGCCCACGGACATGGCTAGTGCCCGGAGGCGGAGGGGAGTCGGCCGGTGTACCTGAAGACCCTCACCCTGCGCGGCTTCAAATCGTTCGCCTCCTCCACCACCATGCGCTTCGAGCCCGGCATCACCTGCATCGTCGGTCCCAACGGATCGGGCAAATCCAACGTGGTGGACGCCTTCTCCTGGGTGATGGGCGAGCAGGGAGTGAAGACCCTGCGCGGCGGCAAGATGGAGGACGTGGTCTTCGCCGGGACCGCGTCGCGTCCCCCGCTGGGCCGGGCTGAAGTCACGCTCACCATCGACAACAGCGACGGCGCGCTGCCCATCGAGTACGCCGAGGTAACGATCAGCCGCCTGCTCTTCCGGTCCGGGCAGAGCGAGTACTCGATCAACGGTGATCACTGCCGCCTGCTCGACGTCCAGGAACTCCTGTCCGACTCGGGCCTGGGCCGCGAGATGCACGTGATCGTCGGCCAGGGCCAGCTCGACCAGGTGCTCCACGCCGGGCCTGAGGCCCGGCGGGCGCTGATCGAGGAAGCGGCCGGGGTGCTGAAGCATCGCCGCCGCAAGGAGAAGGCGCTGCGCAAGCTCGAGGCGATGCAAGCCAACCTGACCAGGCTGGTGGACCTGACCGCGGAGCTGAAGCGCCGCCTCAAGCCGCTCGGCCGCCAGGCGGCTATCGCCCGCCGGGCTGCAGTCATCCAGGCCGACCTCCGGGACTCCCGGCTCCGGCTGCTCGCCGACGACTACGTGACCGCGTCCGCCGAGCTGAAACGGGACCAGACCGACGAGGTGGCCGCACTGGCCCGCCGCGCCGAGCTGGAGCGGGTCCTGACCCAGGCGCGCCAGCGGGAAGCTGAGCTCGACAGCGACGAGCAGCAGCACGCTCCCCGCCTCGCCGCCGCGCAGGAGGCCTGGTTCGCACTGTCTGCTCTCTCCGAACGGCTCCGCGGCGTGGCCAGCCTGGCCCAGGAGCGGCACAGTCACCTGGCAGCTCAGCCGGACGCGCCGCGCCCAGGACGCGATCCCCAGGAACTGGAGGCCGAGGCGGAGACCCTCCGCGAGCAGGAGGCGGTCCTCGGTGAGCGGCTGGAGACGGCGCGGGAGCAGCTGTCCGCCGTTACCGCCCAGCGCGCCGCGTCGGAGTCCGCCCTCGCCGAGGAGGAACGGCGGCTGGCGGCCAGTGCCCGGGCCGAGGCCGTGCGGGCCGAGCGCCTGTCCCGGCTGCGTGCCCAGGTGGGAGCTGCACGCAGCAAGGCGTCTGCCGCCCACGAGGAAGCCGGCCGGCTGGCCGACGCGGTCGAGCAGGCCCGCACGCGGGCCGAGCAAGCCCGGCGGGAGTACGAGGAGCTGCAGGAGCTTTGCGCCGGCCGGGACGACGACCGGGCCGGGCTGACCGGGGAGCACGAACGAGCCACCGTCCTGCTGGCCGAGGCCTCCGCGCTGGTCACTGAGCGCCGCGCCGCCGAGCGTGAGTCCAGCGGCCAGCGGGCCGCGCTGCAGGCCCGGGTCCAGGCGCTGCGGGAAGGCGTGCACGCGCTGCGTACCGGCAAGGATGCCTCCGGGACGCTGCTGGCTGACCCGGAGAAATATCCCGGCGTGCTCGGGGCCGTCGCGGCGCTGGTGAGTGTGGACGCCGGGGCCCAGGAAGCCATCGCGGCGGCCCTGGGCGGGGCGGCGGACGCGGTGGCGGTGACGGGCCTCGATGCCGCGGTAGCCATCCTGGAGGGGCTCAAGGGCGAAGACGCGGGCAGTGCTGGCCTGGTGATCGCGGCCGGGTCGGCTGATCACGCGCCTGCGGCCGGAGACGCGGCCCGGCCCGCCGACCGGGGAGTACCGCCGGGCATCCGGTTGCCGGATGGTGCCCATCCCGCCCTCGGGCTGGTGCGGGCCCAGGACGGGTTGGCGCCTGCGCTGGCCGGCCTGCTGTCCGGCATCGTCGTGGCCGCCGACCTGGCCCAGGCCCGGGAACTGGTCCGCACCCACCCGGAGCTGCGGGTCGTCACCCGGCAGGGCGACGTGCTAGGTGCGCACTGGGCCTCAGGCGGCTCGGCCCGCCCCGCCAGTGAGTTCACCCTGCGCGGCGTGGCTGACGAGGCCGCGGCCGGGCTGGAGGCCGTGGAAGAGCGCTGCAAGCAGGCCGCCGAGCAGCTCGCGCTGGCCGCGGAGGCCGAAGACCGAGCCCGTCAGGTCGTGGCCAAGGCCCAGGCGGCGCTCGGCGAGGTGGACGCGGCGGCCGCGGAGGTCTCTGGCCGGCTCGGCCGGCTCGCGGGCGCGGCCCGGGCCGCCCGCGACGAGGCGCAGCGGCTCCAGGCCGCCATTGACCAGGCCCACCGCGCCCACGAGGCGAGCCAGGCCTCGGTCGCCCAGCTCGAAGCGAGCCTGGCCGAGGCTGAGGCCGGCCAGGACGCCGACGGCCAGCCCAGCCCCGGGCCTGCCGAGGCCACCGGCCCGCGGGAGGGGGATCTGGCCCCTGACCGGGAGGCCCTGTCCGGGCAGGTGACGGCCGCGCGGAACGCCGAGATGGAAGCGCGGCTGGAGGTCAGGACCGCCGAGGAACGGCTCCGGGCGATCGCCGGCCGGGCCGATGCCCTGGTCGCTGCGGCCGCGACGGAGCGGCAGGCCGCGCAGCGCGCGGCGGCCCGGAGGATCCAGCGTGAGCGGCAGGCTGTGGTGGCCCGGGCGGTGGCCGACGGCGCCGCGCACGCGCTGGCCCGGCTGGCCTGCTCGCTGGCTGCCGCCAGCGAGCAGCGGCAGGCGGCCGAGCAGGCCAGCAAGGGCCGGGCGGTGGCGCTGAAGGAAGTGCGCATCCAGGTCCGCGAGCTCGCCGCCGAGTTCGACCGCGTCGTGGACGCCGCGCACGGCACCGAGATGGCCCGGGCCGAGCACCGGATGCGGCTCGAGCAGCTGGCGGCCCGGGCGGCCGAGGAGTTCGCGGTCTCGGCGGAAGAACTGGTCGCCGACTACGGCCCCGACGTCCCGGTCCCCGTCATCAGCCCCGATTCCCCGGCCAGCAGCCCGGTGCTGGCCGCTGAGATGGCCGGGGGTGCCGATGACCCCATGGGCGCCCCGCTGGACGGGCAGGAGGTCACTGAGGGCGCCAGCAACGGGAGTCTCCTGGTACCGCCGCCGGCCCCACCCACCGAGGAACAGCAGGTGCTGACCGGGACGATCCCGTACGTACGGGCCGAGCAGGAGCGCCGGGCCGCCGGGGCCCAGCGCCAGCTCGACCAGCTCGGCAAGGTGAACCCGCTCGCGCTGGAGGAATTCGCGGCCCTGGAAGAACGGCACGCGTTCCTGGCTACCCAGCTCGAGGACCTCAAGAAGACCCGCCGCGACCTGCTGACTGTCGTCAAGGAAGTGGACGACCGGGTCCAGGAGGTGTTCGCGTCGGCCTTCGAGGACACCGCCCGGGAATTCGAGGGGATCTTCTCCAGGCTGTTCCCCGGCGGTGAGGGGCGGCTGATCCTCACCGAGCCCGACGACATGCTGGCCACCGGCATCGACTTCGAGGCCAGGCCGCCGGGCAAGAAGGTCAAGCGGATGTCGCTCCTGTCCGGCGGCGAGCGGTCGCTGACCGCGATTGCCTTCCTGCTGGCCATCTTCAAGGCCCGGCCCTCGCCGTTCTACGTCCTCGACGAGGTCGAGGCCGCACTCGACGACACGAATATGCAGCGCCTACTGCACATCTTCGAGGAACTGCGGTCGGCGTCCCAGCTCCTGATCATCACTCACCAGAAGCGCACCATGGAGATCGCCGACGCGCTCTACGGGATCAGCATGCGCGGCGACGGGGTCTCGGCCGTCGTCAGCCAGCGGCTGCGCGAGCGCGAGACGGCCTGACCCCTGCCGGGACGGACTGGCCGGGCGCGGCGCACACCGGACCTGACTCCGGACTGTGTTTCAGACCGCACTCCGACCCTGCTCGGGACCGCACTCCGACCGTGCTCGGGACCGCACTACGACCGTGCTCGGGACCGGACTCCGACCGTGCTCGGGACCGCACTCCGACCCTGCTCGGGACCGCGCAGCGCGGGTAGACACGTGGCTGGTGGGACAGTGCTGTAACCACGGGGCGCGATGCCCGTGACCCGGGCCGTGGCCGCGCGACGCACGTTCCTGCGTCTGCCAGACTAGGGCCGTTATGGAACTTGTGATCATTCTCATCGTTGTCGCCGTCCTGCTGGTCGCCGGGCTGGGGACCACGTTCCTGGTGGTCCCGCGCCGCCGCCGGGTCAGCGCGCCGCCCCGGCCGCCCGTGGCCGGACCAGAGGCGAGGCAGACCGGAGCTCCTCCTGCTGGCCAGACCAGGGCTCCTCCGGCCGGCCAGGCCGACGGGGAGGGAGGCGGCGGCACGTCCACGGCGGTGCTCCCGCCCGCGCCCGAGCCGAGGCTGCGCGAGGAGGCCCCGGCCCCGATGCGCGGCCGCCTCACCCGGCTGCGCGGCAGGCTCGCTGCCTCCCGCGGCGGGTTCGGCTCGGCCCTGCTCAACCTGCTCTCCCGAGACACCCTGGACGACCAGGCATGGGAGGACATCGAGGACACTCTGATCACCGCGGACATGGGTGTCGCGCCGTCCCGCCAGATCACCGAGGAACTGCGGACCCAGGTCAAGGTCACCGGCACCCGCGATCCAGACGCGGTGCGCACCATGCTGCGCAACGAGCTCATCGGGCAGATCGGGCCGGGGATGGACCGGACCCTGCACACCGGCTCGCGCGGGGACCGGCCTTCCATCGTGCTCATCGTGGGGGTCAACGGCACGGGCAAGACCACGGTGGCCGGGAAGCTCGGCCGCGCCCTCATCGGCGAGGGCCAGACTGTGGTGCTCGGCGCGGCTGACACGTTCCGCGCCGCCGCCGCCGACCAGCTACAGACGTGGGGCGAGCGGATCGGGGCACAAGTGGTCCGGTCCGACCGGGAGGGAGCGGACCCGGCCAGCGTGGCGTTCGAGGCGGTCGCGGTCGGCATCGACGAGCGGGCCAGCACCGTCATCGTGGACACCGCCGGGCGGCTGCACACCAAGACCGGCCTCATGGACGAGCTCGGAAAGATCAAGCGGGTCATCGAGAAGCGGGCCACCGTGGATGAGGTCCTGCTCGTCCTGGACGCCACCACCGGCCAGAACGGCCTCCGCCAGGCACGCGTGTTCGCCGAGGCGGTGGACGTGACCGGGATCGTGCTGACCAAGCTGGATGGGACGGCCAAGGGCGGCATCGTCATCGCGGTCCAGCGCGAGCTAGGCGTCCCGGTCAAGCTGGTTGGGCTCGGTGAGGGCCCCGACGACCTGGCCCCGTTCGAGCCCGAAGCCTTCGTCGACGCCATCATCGGCGGCTAAGGACGGGTCCTCTCTCGCCCCCTGCGCGCACGCTCCGTCCGCGCCCCAGGACGACTCGCATGGGTGCGGCAACGCGGCGGTGGAGCAGCGCTGTCAATATGTGCCGTCAAAAGGCGCGGCGATGGTGGTGATCAAACGAATGGTGTCGTTGGGGCAACACTGATCGTCTGATCACGTCAGCCGGCTGCCCGTCTCCCCTTCACACCTATAACATCCGCCCCGCAGGCCACACGGGTACGGGCTATGCGAGTTCTTCGTGGGCGAAGGCAGCGCCTTCCCGCACGACCGTGGACGGAAAGGGTCGCCGGAGCAGCTTGCCAATATGCGCCATCGAGAAGGGTGTGACGGTGAGTCCGTGATCAACCGATTGGTGCTGCCCGCCAGCGCCCGCCAGCGCCCGCCGTGCTGCCCGCCAGCGCCCGCCAGCGCCCGCCGTGCTGCCCGCCAGCGCCCGCCTGCCTGCCAGCCGGCCGCCCCGCCCGCCGGTCACTTGGCGCGCGGAGGTGGCCGCGATGTTGTCTGGTGAGCTGCCCGGTCTGGAGAGATGCCGGACAGTCGTCTGGTTACCCGGCGGCCCCGTTCAACGGCTGGTACATGGGCACCGAGATCGGCGCCCGCAACCTGGCGGATCCCGGTCGTTACAACCAGCTGCCCGAAATCGCGGCCCGGATGGGACCGGACACCGCCCGGGACCGCTCGCTCTGGCGCGACCTGGCGCTCGTGGAGCTCAATCTCGCGGTGCTGCACTCGTTCGAGACGGCCGGCGTGACGATCGCCGACCACCAGACGGAGTCACGCCGTTTCCTGACCCACCTGGCCCGGGAAGAGCGGGCCGGGCGGATCTGCCCGGCCGACAGGACGTGGATCGTGCCGCCGATCTCCGGCTCGGCCACCGAGGTGTTCCACCGTTACTATTCAGATGCGCAGCTGTACCCGGCTTACGCCCGGCATCACCGGAAACTCCCGGTCGTTCCGGCGCCGTCCGGCGGCGAAACTTGCCCGTAACATGTGACACACGTCTTTCACTCCCCCGAAACACTCTGTGATGGCGGGCGAAACGCCTTAGGCGGAAGGTCGGCACAGGACAGGGTGCCCCGAGAAGGTGGTCGCATGAAGCTCATCACTGCCGTGATCAAGCCGTTCAAGCTGGACGAGGTGAAGGCGGCGTTGCAGGCCTTTGGTGTCCATGGGATGACTGTGAGTGAGGCCAGCGGCTACGGCCGCCAGCGCGGTCACACCGAGGTCTACCGAGGCGCTGAGTACCAGGTTGACCTGGTGCCCAAGGTAAGGCTGGAAGTGCTCGCGGACGACGAGGACGCCGACGACCTGATCGGCGTCATCGTCAAGGCGGCTCAGACTGGACGTATTGGGGACGGGAAGGTCTGGGCCGTTCCCGTTGACGCGGTTGTGCGAGTCCGGACTGGTGAGCGCGGTTCAGGCGCGCTGTAGCCCTTATTAGCGATAGAGGTCTGATCGGAAGTGCGCAGTACGGGTCGGGGGGTTGGGCAGACGTGATGTCCGCACCCTCCGCCCGTCCGCAGCCTGAAGGGCCACCACTGACATCGTTCGCCGCCGACCGCGCCCGGCGGAGTGCGGAAACCGACCGCTGGCTGGCATCCCTGCTGGGCGCGGAACCGGGAGTCGCGCTGGTCGCCGTGGGCGGCTACGGGCGGCGTGAGCTGCTCCCCGGCAGCGACCTCGATGTGCTGCTGCTGCACGACGGGCGCGACGGCATCGCCGCGATGGCCGACCGGATCTGGTACCCGATCTGGGACTCCGGCGCCCGCCTCGACCACGCGGTGCGCACCACGGCGGAAGCGCGCCGGGTGGCCAGGACCGACCTGAAGGTGATCCTCGGGCTGCTGTACGCCCGGCATGTGGCGGGAGATCCCGACCTCACCAACGCGCTGCGCCTCGGCGCCCTGGAGGACTGGCGTGCCTCGGCCGCCACCAGGCTGGCCGAACTGCAGGCGCTCCACGTGGAGCGGACCCAGCGCAGCGGCGAGCTGGCTTTCCTGCTCGAGCCCGACCTCAAGGAAGCGCGGGGCGGGCTGCGCGACGTGCACGCGATCCAGGCCATCGCGGCGGCGTGGGTCGCCCCGGGCCCCGGGCCCCGGGTCCGGTCCGCGTACGAGTCGATCATGGACGCGCGACACGCGCTGCACGAGATTACCGGCCGCCCCACCGACCGGCTCGTCCTGCAGGAACAGGATGAGGTGGCCCGGGTACTCGGGCTGCTGGACGCGGACGCGCTCATGCGCCACCTCGCCGGGTCCGGACGCGCCGTCGCCTACTCGGTGGACCAGGCGTTCCGGCAGGCCCAGCGCAGCCGCGGTGGCAGGAAGCGGGGCAAGACCCAGCGGCGCCCGCTGGCGGACGGGCTGGTCGAGCAGGACGGTGAGGTGGTGCTGGCCCGGGCCGCCGATCCGGCTGCCGACCCCGCGCTTCCGCTGCGCGCCGCGGCCGCGGCGGCCCAGGCCGCGCTGGCGCTCGCGCCGCGCACGCTGACCCGGCTGGCCGAGTGCCCGCCGCTGCCGGTGCCCTGGCCGCCGGAAGCCCGCGACGCCCTGGTCGCGCTGCTGGGCGCAGGCCCGGGCGCCGTCCCGGTCTGGGAGGCGCTCGACCAGGAAGGCCTGGTCGCGAGCCTGCTGCCGGACTGGGACCGGGTCCGCAACCGGCCCCAGCGCAACCCCCTGCACACTTACACCGTGGACCGGCACCTGGTGGAAACCGCGTCCCGGGCGGCCGTCCTCACCCGGGACGTCGCCCGGCCCGATCTGCTGCTGCTCTCCGCCCTGATGCACGACATCGGCAAGGGATGGCCCGGTGATCACCGGGTCACCGGGGAGGTCGTGGCCCGGGACGTGGCCCGCCGGGTCGGCCTCGGGCCATCCGACGCGGAACTGGTCGCCGGGGCCGTCCGGCATCACCTGCTGCTGCCGCAGACGGCGACCCGCCGTGACCTCGACGACCCGGTCACGGTGGCCCAGGTGGCCTCCGTGGTCGGCGGCCGGCCGCTGCTCGAGCTGCTGCACGCGCTGGCCATCGCGGACGGCCAGGCAACCGGCCCGGCCGCCTGGAACGACTGGAAGGAAGGTCTGGTCGGCGACCTGGTCCGGCGGGTGGAGTCCCGGCTGGCGGGGGAGGTGCTGGCCGAGCCGCTGCCGCTGCGCCCGGACCAGGCAGCGCTCGCCGAGGAAGGGGTGCCCGCCGCCCGGCTGAAGGGCTCCGAGGTGACCATCGTCGCCCCCGACCGCCCCGGGCTGCTGTGGCAGGCCGCGGGCGTGCTCGCCTCGCACCGGCTGGCGGTGCGTTCCGCGAACGCCACCTCGCACGGGAACATGGCCGTGGCCGCCTTCACCGTCGCCCCCGAATACGGCGACCCGCCCGAAGCGGACCTGGTCACAAGCGACCTGCGCCGGGCCCTGGAAGGGCGGCTCGACGTGGCGGAGCGGCTGGAGCGCCGGATGCGCGCGTACCGGGAATCCCCGGTACCGGTGCCGGTAGCGCCGCCCAAGGTCACCCTGCTGGACGACGCGTCGCGGACCGCGACGGTGGTGGAGGTTCGGGCCCACGACGCCCCCGGGCTGCTGTGGCGGATCGGCCGCGCCCTCGGTGACTGCGGCCTCGACGTGAAGGCGGCCCGGGTGGAAACGCTCGGCGCCGAGGCGGTTGACGTGTTCTACGTAGTGGATGCGTCCGGCGGCCCGGTCGGCGGTTCCCGGATCCGGGGCAAGATCGCCGCCCAGGTGCTCGCCGCCCTGACCGGCTGACCGGACCGGCTGACCGGACCGGCTGACCGGACCGGCGCGGCCAGGATCGCCGGCGCGGGCGTGCCAGGGGCACTGACCCGGTGGCCGCGACCGGATAGCCTGGGATGCGTGTTCGAGACTCTCTCCGACCGGCTGACCCAGGTCTTCTCCACCCTGCGCGGGCGTGGGCGGCTGTCCGCTGCCGACATTGACGCGACGGCCCGCGAGATCCGCATCGCCCTGCTCGAGGCGGACGTGGCCCTCCCCGTGGTGCGGGAGTTCATCGCCCGCGTCAAGGAGCGCGCGTCGTCCGAAGAGGTCTCCGGTGCGCTCAACCCGGCCCAGCAGGTCATCAAGATCGTCCATGACGAACTGATCGCCATCCTCGGTGGCGAGGCTCGCAGGCTGCGGTTCGCCAAGGTCCCGCCGACCGTGATCATGCTGGCGGGCCTGCAGGGCTCCGGTAAGACCACGCTGGCGGGCAAGCTCGCCCTCTGGCTGGAGCGCCAGGGCAACACCCCGATGCTGGTCGCCGCGGACCTGCAGCGCCCCAACGCGGTCCAGCAGCTGCAGGTGCTGGGTGAGCGGGCCGGGGTGCCGGTCTACGCGCCCCAGCCGGGCAGCGGGGTGGGCGACCCGGTCGCGGTGGCCCGCGACTCGATCGAGGAGGCGCGACGCCGCCAGCACAACGTGGTCGTGATCGACACAGCGGGCCGGCTGGGCATCGACGAGGAGATGATGCGCCAGGCGGTGGGGATCAGGGACGCCACCGACCCCGACGAGATCCTGTTCGTGGTGGACGCGATGATCGGCCAGGACGCCGTGGCCACCGCCCAGGCGTTCCTGGACGGCGTCGGCTACGACGGCGTCGTGCTCACCAAGCTCGACGGCGACGCCCGCGGTGGTGCGGCGCTGTCCATCGCGGAGCTCACCGGCCGCCCGGTGATGTTCGCGTCGTCCGGGGAGAAGCTCGAGGACTTCGACGTCTTCCATCCCGACCGGATGGCTTCGCGGATCCTCGACATGGGCGACATGCTCACCCTGATCGAGCAGGCGGAACGGGCCTTCGACGAGGATCAGGCCGCCTCCATGGCCGGCAAGCTCGCCTCCGGCGAGGGCTTCACCCTCGAGGACTTCGTCGAGCAGCTGGCCATGGTGCGCAAGCTCGGCCCCATCGGGAACCTCCTCGGCATGCTGCCGGGCGCGGCGCAGAACCGCGAGATGCTCAGCCAGATCAGCGACAAGGACCTGGACCGTGCGGCGGCCATCGTCAACTCGATGACTCCCGCGGAGCGGCGCAACCCGAAGATCCTCAACGGAAGCCGCCGGTCCCGGATCGCCAACGGCTCCGGGGTCACCGTCGGTGAGGTGAACAACCTCGTCGTCCGGTTCATCGAGGGCCAGAAGATGATGCGGCAGATGATGGGCGGCGGCGGGATACCCGGCATGCCTGCCATCCCCGGCATGCGGCGGCCCGCGACGAAGAGCGCCAGGGGCAAGAAGAACAACAAGAAGAAGCCCAAGGGGGGCCGTCCCGGCGGCAACCCGGCGGCGGCGGGGAAGGCCGCCAAGGCGGCCAGTGTCCCGAAGGCCGGCAACGGCGCGGGCCCGGCCCTCCCGCCCGGCCTGGGCGGGGACGGCGCCCTGGGCGGGATACCCGGGTCGCAGGAGGAGCTCGCGGCGAGCCTGGAGGCACTGACCTCTAACCCGGCCGCGCTCCGGGCGGCAGGCAAGGTGGCCAGCAAGATACCCCCGCCGGATTCGCTGACCGGCGGCGCGCCCGCCACCTCCGGGCCGTCCAGCCTCCAGGCCGGATTCGGCTTGCTCCGGCGCAACCGCCAGAACAAGAAAGACGACGGGAAGTAACCCCGGGCTCTCTTTCGTGACCCTGGCGCTTGCCTCGCCCTAACGGTCTTCACGTCGTGATCACGGCTGGCTGGGACGGGGATTGCGCCGCGATTACGCCCTGACCCCGTGGGTCTGGCACAATGTGACGGTCACCCCGGGATCCAGCGACGCCCTCTCACGCTCGCCGGCCCCGGGACCGAGCAGGCCGACGCGGTGGTCCTCACCCCCCGCGAGCGTTGCCTGCAATCCGAGCTTTACTGGGAGAGACCACACCCGTGGCTGTCAAGATCAAGCTGAAGCGCATGGGCAAGATCCATGCGCCGTTTTACCGGATCATCGTGGCCGACGCCCGCACCAAGCGGGACGGCCGCGCCATCGAGGAGATCGGCAAGTACCACCCGAAGAGCGAGCCCTCGTTCATCGAGGTCAACTCGGAGCGGGCCCAGCACTGGCTGTCGGTCGGCGCCCAGCCCACCGACCCGGTCCGCAAGATCCTGGAGATCACCGGGGACTGGCAGAAGTTCAAGGGCCTGCCGGGCGCCGAGGGGACGCTGAAGACCGCGGCGCCGAAGGCGGACAAGAAGGACGCCTACGCGGCGGCGGTGGCCGAGGCCGTCGGTGTCGGTGACGCCGGCAAGGGCAAGGGCCGCAAGCCCGGCGCCAAGGCCGAGGGCGACCAGGCAGACGCGGACGCGAGCGGCGCGAAGGCCGGCTCGGGCCGGTCGTCGGCGCGGGCTGGCGGCAAGCAGGTCACGGCGGGGAAGGGCGCCAAGCCCGACGCTCCGAAGGCTGATGCCCCGAAGGCTGATGCCCCGAAGGCTGATGCCCCTAAGGCGGATGCCGTCAAGGCTGATGTCCCCGAGGCTGATGCCGTAAGGCTGATGTCCCCAAGGCTGATGCCGTCAAGGCTGATGTCCCCGAGGCTGATGCCGTCAAGGCTGGTGCCCCGGAGGCTGATGTCCCTAAGGCTGATGCCGTCAAGGCTGATGCTTCCCGAGGCGGACGCGGCCGGGGACGAAGCCGGCCACGGCCAGCACGGATACGGCCAGCACCGAGCAGGCCAGCACCGAGCAGGCCAGCACCGAGCAGGCCAGCACTGAGCAGGCCAGCACTGACACGGCTGTGGCGGAGCAGGCCAGCACCGAGCAGGCCAGCACGAGCAGGCCAGCACTGAGCAGGCCAGCACTGACACGGCTGTGGCGGAGCAGGCCAGCACCGAGCAGGCCAGCACCGAGCAGGCGGCAGAGCCCGCTGAGGCCGAGCCGGTGGCCGCGGAGCAGGGCGACGGAGCCTGACATGCTGGAAGAGGCCCTCGAGCATCTGGTGAAGGGCATCGTGGAATACCCGGATGACGTCCGGGTGGACAGCCACGGGCTGCGCCGGGGCCGGGTCCTCGAGGTGCGGGTCCACCCCGAGGACCTCGGCAAAGTCATCGGCCGGGGCGGCCGGACCGCCAAGGCGCTGCGGACCGTGATCGGGTCGCTGGCCGGCGGCAAGTACGTCCGGGTCAACCTGCTCGACGTGGACGAGGTCCGCTAGCCCGTCATGCAACTGGTCGTCGGCCGGATCACGCGGCCGCACGGGGTCCGCGGCGAGGTGTCGGTGGAAGTACGCACCGACGAGCCAGACCGCCGGTTCGCCGTGGGCCGCGTGCTGGCCACCGACCCGGTGGCGGCCGGCCCGCTCACGGTCGAATCGGCGCGCTGGCACTCGGGCCGGCTCCTGATCCAGTTCGCGGGAGTCACCGACCGGAACGGGGCTGACGACCTGCGCGGGATCTGGCTCACCCTGGACTCGGCCGAGGCCGGGCCGTCTGGCGACCCGGACGAGTTCCACGACGCGGAACTCATCGGGCTGGCTGTGGTCACGACCTCGGGCGAGCCCGTGGGCCGGGTCACGGACGTCCGCCACTTCGGTCAGGACCTGCTCGTCATCGAGCCCGGGCCGGCTGGGTCGTCCGCGGAGCCCCCGGCCGGCCCAGGCCAGGCCGGCCCAGATCAGGCCGGCCCAGGCCAGGCCGGGCCCGCGCAGCCCGGACGCGGCCCGGGTGGTCCCGCGCTGGCGGCCAGAGGGCGGGCGCGTGGCGCGCCTGACGGTGAGCTGCTGATCCCGTTCGTGGCCGCGATCGTGCCCGAAGTTAACGTCGCCGCGGGCCGGCTCGTCATCGACCCTCCGCCCGGGCTGCTCGAGCTGGCCGCCGGGGAACCCGGTCAGGGCCCTGCAGCGGGAAGCTGAGGTGAGCCGGGTGCGTATCGACATCATCACGATCTTCCCGGACTACTTCACCCCGCTCAGCGTCTCGCTGCTCGGCAAGGCGGCCTCGCGCGGAGACCTCGACCTCCAGGTGCACGACCTGCGGGACTGGGCACACGGGGTGCACCGCGCCGTGGACGACGCCCCGTTCGGCGGCGGCCCGGGGATGGTGATGTCGCCGGAGCCGTGGGGTGAGGCGCTGGACGCGGTGACCCGTCCCGGCCCGGCACCGGCCCGGCTCGTGGTCCCTACACCCGCGGGGGTCCCATTCACGCAAGAGATGGCCGCGGAATGGAGCCGTTGCGGAAGATTGGTTTTTGCTTGTGGCCGGTACGAGGGGATCGACGCGCGCGTGGTCAACGAGGCGCGGGAGCGGATGCCGGTCGATGAGGTTTCCATCGGGGACTACGTGCTTTCCGGGGGCGAGCCCGCGGTACTGGTCATGGTGGACGCGGTCGGCCGCCTGCTGCCCGGCGTCCTCGGCAACGCGGATTCCGCGCCCGACGATTCATTCGGGGCGGGTCAGGGCCCCATGGCCGGGCTGCTCGAAGGGCCCGCGTACACCCGGCCCCGGGTCTGGCGCGGCCGCGAGGTCCCGCCGGTCCTGCTCTCCGGGGATCACGCGGCGATCGCCCGCTGGCGGCGTGATCAGGCGCTGCGCCGGACCGCCGCGCTGCGCCCGGATCTGGCCGCCCGGCTGGCCGCCGACCCGTCCGGCGCACGGCTCGACAGGAGGGACCGGCAGGTGCTCACTGACGCCGGCTTTCCGATCAGTGCTGAAGATATGGCACACTGAAGTCTGCCACCCACACCAGGCCGACCTTGCGGGTGCGCGTCCTGGTGCCCTCGGCGCCCAGGACGAATGACTGACACCGACGAGACGATGCCACGCGTTCGCTGGCCTGTGCGCGCGTGAGGACAACTTGAGGAACCGCAGCCATGCACACCGCGATCGCCGAACTGGAGCAGGCCCAGATCCGCTCTGACATCCCCGAATTCCGGCCCGGGGACACGTTGAAAGTCCATGTGCGGGTCACGGAAGGCACCCGGTCCCGGATCCAGATTTTCCAGGGTGTGGTGATCCGCCGCCAGGGTGGCGGGGCGCGGGAGACGTTCACCGTCCGCAAGATCAGTTACGGTGTCGGGGTGGAGCGGACGTTCCCGGTCCACAGCCCCACGCTGGAGAAGATCGAGCTCGTGACCCGGGGCCGAGTGCGCCGGGCGAAGCTCTACTACCTCCGCGAGCTGCGCGGCAAGGCCGCCCGCATCCGGGAGCGGCGGTAGCCGGCGCGCGCTCACCGCTCTTCTCCGGTGGCCGCGCGGAATCTCAGTGACGCGGGCACGGCTGGGTCCGTCGGCCCGCCTGTTGCCCACGCTGGACGCCGCTCCGGCAGGAATGAGCGTTCCTGGTCCTGCGGACGTGCCGATGGCAGAGCGCACATGTTGCGGCGGACCGGCGTTAGGCTCGGACACAATGAACGACGACCGGGGTACGGGCGAGCCTGCGATGACGGGCTCCCCAGGCGTTGAACTGCCTGGCCACGACGGCGACAGGGCAGCGAGCGCAGAGCCGGAGATGCCAGGGGGCACCGGGACGATGACTCCTCCGCCGCGCCGTGACGCCACGGCTCAGTCCGGCGACACCGGCGCTCAGGCCAGCGGCCCGGGCGGCCCCGGCGGCGCCCAGGCTGGTCCGGCCACGGCGACCGCGCCCCGGTCCCGGAAGAGGCGCCGTCTCTCCTGGTGGTCGGAGCTCCTCGTCCTGTTCGCGCTCGCGCTGTCGATCATGCTGGTGATCAAGACCTACGTGGTGCAGGCGTTCTTCATCCCGTCCTCCTCGATGGAGAACACGCTCGACATCGGCGACAAGGTCCTGGTCAACAAGCTCATCTATCACTTCCGCTCGATCGATCGCGGGGACGTGATCGTGTTCAACGGCGAGGGCTCGTGGGATCCACCGAGCCCGCCGCAGTCCAGCGACCCGATCGTCCGGCTGGCCAGCGAGTTCGGGCATGCGGTCACCGGGCTGTTCGGCATCTCCCCGGGCGTGCACGACTACATCAAGCGAGTCATCGGGCTGCCCGGTGATCACGTCGCCTGCTGCGACGCGCAGGGCCGGGTCACGGTGAACGGCGTCCCACTCAACGAGAAGTCCTACCTGTACCCGGACAACCCGCCGTCCATGACCAAGTTCAGCATCACCGTGCCACCGGGCCGCCTGTGGGTGATGGGCGATCACCGCAACGTCTCCTACGACTCCCGCGGCCACATCGGCGACCCGGGCGGCGGCACGATCCCGGAAAGCCAGGTGGTCGGCCGGGCGTTCCTGATCCTGTGGCCGCCCAGCCGGTTCCGGGTGCTGCCCATCCCGGCCACGTTCACCAAGCTGAACACCAGCCAGGCCCTCGGGGCGCGGGCCCTCAATGATCTCGCCACGCCGGCCGCGCCGCTCCTGCTGGCCGGCTCGGTGGCCATGCCCCTGACCTGGCTGGACCGGCGGCTGCGGCGCCGCCGTCCAGACTCGCGGCCGACCGCGCGTGCGGCAGGCGGGCGGTGGCCCGGCCGCCGGGTGAAGCGCCGGTAACGAGGTGGCGATGCCTTGGTGGCGGCATCCCGGCTATACCCCCCGGCGTGCGGCAGGACTGACGGGATACGAGCGTGTCCTCGCCCGGGCCGGCCTGTCCCCGGTAGCCGGGATCGACGAGGCGGGCCGGGGGGCCTGCGCCGGCCCGCTGGTGGTCGCCGCGGTGATCCTGGATCCCCGCAAGCTCTCCGGGCTCAGCGGCATCGCCGACTCCAAGACGCTGACGGCCGCGGCCCGTGAGGACGCCTACGCCGAGGTGATGCGGACCGCGCTCAGCTGGCACCGGGTCATCATCCCGGCCGCCGAGATCGACGCGTGCGGGCTGCATGTCTGCAACATCGCCGGGATGCGCCGGGCGCTGGCCGGGCTGTCCTGCCAGGCCGGGTACGTGCTCACCGACGGGTTCGCGGTCCGGGGCCTGGGCGTCCCCGCGCTCGCCATGTGGAAGGGCGACGAGGTGGCGGCCTGCGTCGCGGCCGCCTCGATCGTGGCCAAGGTCACCAGGGACCGCATGATGACCGGGCTCGCCGAGGAGTACCCGGCGTACGGGTTCGCCCGGCACAAGGGGTACTCCACCCGGAGCCACATGCGGGCGCTGGCCCGGCACGGGCCATGCCCGGAGCACCGGGCGTCGTTCGCTAACGTCAATGGACTGGTCCGGGACCTGCCGGTGATGGACGAGGAAGTCGGTGAGGACGAGGTGGCTGGCCCGCTGGAGGCGGGCCAGGCGGTGACCCAGGTGGAGGCCGGCCCGGTGGCTGACGCTCAGGTGGCCGAGGGCCAGATGAGGTCCGGAGAATTGCTCGGCGGAGAATTGGCCTATCGTTGATGGCATCTCGTTGATGGCATCCGGACCGGACCTCCCGACGCAGGCCAATCGGAGGGGGAGGACATGAGCGCAGAAGATCTCGAGAAGTACGAGACCGAGATGGAACTGCAGCTCTACCGCGAGTATCGCGACGTCGTGGGGCTGTTCACCCATGTGGTCGAGACCGAGCGGCGGTTCTACCTCACCAACGACGTCGAGCTCAACGTGCGCGCCGCGGAGAACGGCGAGGTGTACTTCGAGGTCATCATGCAGGACGCGTGGGTGTGGGACATGTACCGCCCCGCGCGGTTTGTGAAGAATGTCCGGGTTGTCACCTTCAAGGACGTCAACGTCGAGGAGCTGGCGCGTGCCGAGCTCGAGGTTCCCGACGACAGCAAGTGATCCGGCGCCGCGGGTGAACCAGCGCCGCGGGTGATCCGGCACCGGCGGCCTCAGCGGGTGATCCCCCGCTGAGGCGGGCCGTCCTGGCTGGCGTGACGCGTGGCGGCCTGCCCGGGGTGACCCGGCACGGCCTGCCTGGGGTGACACGGCGCGGCCTGCCTGGGGTGACGCGGCGCGGCCTGCCTGGGGTGACGCGGCGCGGCCCGCCTGGGGTGACGCGGCGCGGCCCGCCTGGATTGAAGCACGTGGCCGTGACAAAACGGCCTTCCCTGTCCACAGAATCGCGTTTCATGCCCAGTCGTCCACAGCGCCGCGGCTGCGCCAGCGCGGCGCCTCCCGTTCCGGCACCGTCATCACCGGAGGTGGTGCCAGGTGAGGGACAAGGACGAGCTGGGCCGCCGCGGCGAGCAGCTCGCGGCGGAGTACCTGGAACGAGCGGGGCTGAGGATCCTCGACCGGAACTGGCGGTGCGAGACCGGCGAGCTCGACATCGTGGCCCTCGAGCGGCGGGTCCTCGTGGTCTGCGAGGTCAAGACCCGCTCCGGAGTCAGGTACGGCAGCCCCCTCGAGGCCATCAGCCACAGTAAGCGGCTCCGGCTGCGCCGGCTGGCGGCCTCGTGGCTGGCCGCCCAGGGGCTGGGGTTCGATGAGGTGCGGATCGACGTGATCGGGCTGGTCCGGAACGCGGCAGGGGAGTTCACCCTCGAGCACGTGCGGGGGGTGGGCTGAATGCCGGTCGCCCGGACCCATTCGATCGCCCTGGTCGGGGTGGAGGGTCATCCGGTCGAGATCGAAGCCGACATCCAGAACGGGCTCCCGGGGCTCCTCCTGGTGGGGCTCCCCGACACCGCGCTCCGCGAGGCGAGGGACCGGATCCGCGCCGCGATCGTGAACAGCGGCGAGCAGTGGCCGCAGCGGCGGATCACCGTCGGCCTGTCTCCAGCCAGCTTGCCCAAGCGCGGGAGCGGGTTTGACGTCGGCATCGCGGTGGCCATCCTCGGCGCCGCGGGCACGGTCCCGGCGGCGGCGGTCGACGGGGTGGCGTTCCTCGGCGAGCTCGGGCTCGACGGCCAGCTGCGCTCGGTCCGCGGGATGTTGCCCGCCGCCGCGGCCGCGGCGGCCAGCGGCTTCCGGCGGGTCGCGGTGCCGAGCGCCAACGAGGCCGAGGCGGCGCTGGTCCCCGACCTCCGGGTGCTGAGCGCTGCGACCCTGCGCGGGCTGCTTGGTTGGCTGCGCGGTGATTATCCGGCGGGTCCCGGTGATGCGGGCGTCCCGGACGATCTGGCCAGGCCCAGGGAGGCGTCCGGCCCGGTCCGGCTCATCGAGGGCGGGGTGCTGCCGGTCACCCGGCCGCCCGGGGGCGAGCCGGTTCTGGCCCCGGGTGCTGGGGGCCCCGACGCCGGGGGGCCGACGGGCGCCGGGCCTGATCTGGCCGATGTGCTGGGCCAACCGGCGGCCCGCCGGGCCGCGGAGATCTGCGCCGCCGGCGGCCATCACCTCTGCCTGCTCGGCCCGCCGGGCGCGGGCAAGACCATGCTGGCCGAGCGGATCCCGACCGTGCTGCCCCGCCTCGACCCGGCCGCGGCCCTCGAGGTCATGTCGATCCACTCGGTGGCGGGCGTGCTCCCCGACCGGAGCCCGCTGCTGACCGCGCCGCCGTTCTGCGCCCCGCACCACACGGCGAGCAAGGCCGCCATCGTCGGGGGCGGGAGCGGAGTGATCCGCCCTGGGGCAGCCTCGCTGGCCCACCGCGGCTGCCTGTTCCTGGATGAGGCCCCGGAGTTCGGCCGGGATGTGCTCGACGCGCTCCGCCAGCCGCTGGAGTCGGGGGAGATCGTGGTGGCGCGGTCCGGCCTGACGGCGCGGTTCCCGGCCCGCTTCACGCTGGTGCTGGCCGCGAACCCGTGCCCATGCGCCCGCGGACCGGGGAGGCAGGCGGCCTGCGGCTGCACGCCATCGGTCCGCCGCAGATACCTGGCCCGGCTGTCGGGGCCGTTGCTGGACCGGGTAGACGTGAAGGTGGAGTTCATGCCGGTGAACCGGGGCGAGTTGCTCAGCGACGCGACGTTCGCTGAGCCCAGTGCAACCGTGGCGGCCCGGGTCGAGGTGGCCCGGTGCCGGGCGGCTGCCCGGCTGCGGGACACGCCCTGGCGGCTCAACGCCGAGGTCCCGGGCAGCGAACTGCGCCGCAGCTACGCGCCCGCGCCTGGGGCGCTCGTACCCCTGGAGCGGGCCATGGACCTGGGGCAGATCAGCGCGCGGGGCGTGCACCGGGTGATCAGGGTGGCCTGGACGCTCGCCGACCTGGCCGGGGTGCCGCGCCCGGCCGCCGACCACACCGCGGCCGCGCTCGGCCTGTGGCTGGGGGTGCCCCGATGACCGGCGGCCAGGACCGGCAGCACCGGGACCGGATGGCCCGGGCCGTGCTGACCTGGATCGCCGAGCCTGGCGACGCGCAGCTAGCGGCCGTGCTACGGCGGACCTCCCCGGCGACGGTGGTCGCCGCGCTCACCACGGGGTCGGCTCTGGGGACCGCGCCGGCCCGGGCCTGGACCGGGCCCGGCAGCGGTGGACGGCCCGGCTCGGGGACGCGCCCACCGGGGCCACGGTCGAGGCCTGGGAGCGGGACGGGATCCGGCTGGTGTGCCCGGGAGACCCGGAGTGGCCCAGCCAGCTCGAGGTGCTGGGTGACGCCCAGCCCTGGGGCCTGTGGGTGCGCGGCCAGGTCGACCTCCGGTTCGCCTGCCTGCACTCGGCGTCCATCGTCGGGACCCGGGCGGCCACGGCCTACGGCATTCACGTGACCGCCGAGCTGGCGGCGGCACTGGCCGAGCGCGGCTGGACGGTGGTATCCGGCGGTGCGTTCGGGATTGACAGCCAGGCGCACCGTGGCGCCCTCGCCACCGAGGGGGTCACCGTCGCCGTCCTGCCTTCCGGGCTGGATGCCCCGTACCCGCGCAGCCACCACGACCTGTTCGAGGCCATCGTCGCCCAGGGGGCGCTGGTCAGCGAGCAGCCACCGAGCCGCACGCCGACCCGGCCGGGGTTCCTCGTGCGCAACCGGCTGATCGCCGCGCTGAGCCGCGGGACCGTGCTGGTCGAGGCCGCGCTGCGCAGCGGGGCCCTCAACACGGCCCGGCACGCCCGGGACCTGAACCGCCCGCTGATGGCGGTGCCGGGACCGGTGACGTCCATGGCGTCGGCCGGCTGCCACCAGGTGATCAGGGACTGGGGGGGCGTGTGCGTCACCGACGTGCACGACATCCTCGCCTGCCTGTCGTTCAGCCCCGGCGACATGGCTGCCCTGTCCCGTGGCCCGGTCCTGCCCAGGGACGAGCTGGACCCGGTCAGCCTGAGCGTCCTGGAAGCCGTGCCCGCCCGCGTCGGCCGCGGGCCGGCCCGGATTGCGGTGTCGGCGGGCGTGGATTTCGATACCGTGCTCCGTTGTCTGGGTCAGTTGGCGGCGGGCGGTTTCGTCGAACGCTGCGAGCGGGGCTGGCGGACGCTGCGAGCGGGGCCGGCGATCCGCCGGCCGATGACCCGGCGAGGGTGTCTGGGCCGCCAATAAGCCAGATTCTGCCCGATTTCGGGCACGTTCGTTGCTATCCGGCCCAATAATCGAGCATGCTGGCTAGTGTGGCAGGCGCGCAACGGCCGTTCGAGGACCTGATCGCCCATCTGACCCGGAGCAGCTCGCTGGGGCCCGGGGAGGCGGCGCGGTTGATCGATGATGTGGTCGGGTATTTCTTCGAGCCAGCGGACGCTTACGTCCGCAGGCGTCACGGGGAACTCAAGGCCCGGGGTCTGACCAACGACCGCGCGTTCAATCAGATCGCGGTTGAGCTGGAACAACGGCTGGTGGCATCACCCCAGTACTCGCTGCGCCAGCTGCGCCGCATCATCTACGGCTGAGGGGGCACAGCATGTGCGGAATCGTCGCTCACATCGGTGGGCGCGACTGCGTTCCCATCCTGCTGGAGGGACTGGCCAGGCTGGAGTACCGGGGCTACGACTCGGCCGGGATCGCGGTCCTCAGCCGGTCCGGCGAGATCCGGGTGCACAAGGTCAAGGGCCGGGTCGCCGACCTGGCCGCGGGCCTGCCCGCGCGGTTCAAGGGCAGTCCGGGCATCGGCCACACCCGCTGGGCCACTCACGGCGAGCCGAGCGACGCGAACGCGCACCCGCACGTCTGCGGCCCGATCGCGATCGTGCACAACGGGATCATCGAGAACGCCGATGAGCTGCGGGCCAAGCTGAGCGTGGACGGGGCGGTGTTCGCCTCCGAGACGGACAGCGAGGTGCTCGCCCACCTGATCGCGGCCAGCGGCGCCGACAATCTGGAAGAGGCGGTGCGCCAGGCGCTGACCTCGGTGGTCGGCACGTACGGGATCGTGGTTCTGGACGCCCGCCAGCCGGACCTTATCGTGGCGGCCCGGAACGGCAGTCCCGTGGTGCTCGGCCTCGGCGACAAGGAGATGTTCGTGGCCTCCGACGTGGCCGCGCTCGTCCGCTACACCCGCCAGGTCGTGCACCTCGACGACGGTGAGGTCGCGGCGGTGCGCGCGGACGGCTTCGTGACCTCCACGCTGGACGCGCGCACCACCATCAAGGAACCCTCCATCATCGACACCGAGGCGGCCGCCTACGACGCCGAGGGCTACACCCACTTCATGCGCAAGGAGATCCACGAGCAGCCGCGCGCGGTCGAGCGGGCCCTGCGCGGTCGCCTGGACAGCCGGTTCCACACCGCCCACCTCGGCGGGCTGAACATGGACGCGCGCGAGCTCCGGGAGATCCGCCGGGTGCTGGTGCTCGGCTGCGGCTCCGCCTACTACTCGGGCCAGGTCGGCGCCCAGCTCATCGAAGACCTGGCCCGGATCCCCGCGTCCGCCGAGCCGGCCTCGGAGTTCCGCTACCGCAACCCCGTGGTGGAGGCGGACACGCTGTACGTCGGGGTCAGCCAGTCCGGCGAGACGTACGACACGCTGGCCGCCATCCAGGAGCTGCAGCGCAAGGGGGGCCGCGTACTCGGGGTGGTGAACTCGGTCGGCAGCGCCATCGCCCGGCAGTGCGACGGCGGCATGTACCTGCACGCCGGCCCGGAGATCTCGGTCACCTCGACGAAGACGTTCACCGCCACGGCGGTGGCGTTCGCGCTGCTGGGCCTGCACCTGGGCCGCATCCACGACCTCTCGCCGGCGGACGGCCGGCGGATCATCGCGGGGCTGCACGCCCTCCCCGGGCAGATCGAGGAGATCCTGGCCGGCGAGCAGCACGTGGCCGACGTCGCCGCAGGGCTGGTGGGTGCCCAGGGCATGTTCTTCATCGGCCGGGTCCGCGGCTACCCGGTCGCCCGGGAGGGGGCGCAGAAGCTCAAGGAGGTCTCCTACCTGCACGCGGAGGCTTACCCGGCCAGCGAGCTCAAGCACGGGCCGCTCGCGCTGGTGAACCCGGACATGCCCACGGTCGCGATCGTCCCTAACGACGACCTGCTCGACAAGAACCTGTCCACCCTCGGCGAGATCCGGGCCCGTCGCGGCCCCGTGGTGGCCGTCGCGCACACCGACCTGGATCCCAAGCTCGCCGACCACGTCATCCGGGTGCCGAAGAACGAGCCTGAGCTGGACCCGATCCTGCTCTCGGTGCCGCTGCAGATGCTCGCGTACCACGCGGCGGTGATGCTCGGCAACGACGTCGACAAGCCGCGCAACCTGGCCAAGAGCGTCACGGTGGAGTGAGCGCCGGTGAGAGTCACGGCCGAGGGTGCCGCGGTGGAGTGGGTGGCGGTGAGTGCCGCGGCGGAGTGAGTGCCGGTGAGTGTCGCGGTGGAGTGAGTGCCGGTCCTGCCCCAGACTGGGCTCATGGCTGATGAGCCCGGGCAGGACGGGGCTGAACCGCTGCCGGACCGGCTCGAGGCCGCGCTGCTGGCCTTCCGGCGCCACCTCGCGGCGGAGCGCGGGGTGTCCGCGCACACGGTCCGGGCCTACCTGGGCGATGCCCGCGCCCTCCTCGGGTACGCCGCCCAGGCGGGCGTAACCAGCCCGGATGACCTGGATATCGCGGTACTCCGGGGCTGGCTGGCGGGCCAGCACGCCACCGGGCGGGCCCGGGCCACGCTGGCCCGGCGGGCCGCGTCGGCCCGGGCGTTCACCGCGTTCGGGCACGCCCGGGGCTGGCTGCCCAGCGACCCGGGACCGTTGCTGGGCACGCCGAAGCTGCGCCGCAAGCTGCCCGAGGTGCTCCGGCAGGACCAGATGGCGGCCGTGCTGGGCGAGACGGGCGGCGGGCCGGGACGGCGCGGCCAGCCGCCAGCAAGCGAGCGGCCGATGGAGGGAGGCGGGCAGCCGCTGCCCGGCGGCGAGCCACGGGGCGCCAGCGAGTCGGATCCCCGGGATCAGGCGCTGATCATGCGCGACACCGCGATCATGGAACTCCTGTACGCCACCGGGATCCGGGTCAGCGAGCTGTGCGGGCTCGACCTCGGCGACCTCGATCATGACCGGCGGACGGTGCGGGTCCTGGGCAAGGGCGGGAAGGAGCGCACGGTACCCATGGGCCTGCCCGCCGAGCGGGCCACGGCGCGCTGGGCCCGGGGCGGACGGCCGGTGCTGGTAACGCCGGACAGCGCGGCCGCCCTGTTCCTGGGGGCCCGCGGCAGGCGCCTGGATCCGCGGACCGCACGGCGGGTGGTGCACACGAGGCTCGCTGCCGTGCCCGCTGTGCCCGACACCGGGCCGCACGGCCTGCGTCACGCCGCCGCGACCCACCTGCTGGAAGGTGGCGCGGACCTGCGTAGCGTGCAGGAGATCCTCGGCCACGCGTCGCTGGCCACCACCCAGATCTACACGCACGTCTCCGTCGAGCGGCTCACGGCCGCGTTCCGGCAGGCGCACCCCCGCGCGTGAAAGCGGGGGTGAGAGGGCGGGTGCGTGAGAGGTCAGGAGCCTGCCGGGGCAGAGCGGCGGAGCGAGCCGCAGCCTGAGCAGGCCGATCGCCTCAGCGCGGTGAGTGCATCCGCGGGCCTGAGCGCAGCGGGTAGACTGGCCAGCAGGTCGTGGAGTCTGCCCGCGCTACGCAGACGGCCTCCCGGCTAATTCGCGCGTCCGCTCGCCGCCAGGTGCTGATTCGGCTCCCGGCGGGACGCATCCCACCGGTCCGCGGTTTCCCACGCCGCGGCGGGTTGCGCCCGGGCGCCAGGCAACAACCGAGAGCGTCGGTGCGATCAGGCACGACGCGTAACAGGAAGGGGACCGCGGGCATGGCTCCGGTCGTCACTATGCGGCAGCTGCTCGAGAGCGGCGTGCACTTCGGGCACCAGACCCGGCGCTGGAACCCCAAGATGAAGCGATTCATCCTGGCCGAGCGCAACGGCATCTACATCATCGACCTCCAGCAGTCACTCAACTTCATCGACACCGCGTACGAGTTCATCAAGGAGACGGTCGCTCACGGCGGCTCCATCCTCTACGTCGGCACCAAGAAGCAGGCCCAGGAGGCGGTTGCCGAGCAGGCCCGCCGGGTGGGCATGCCTTACGTCAACCAGCGCTGGCTAGGCGGCATGCTGACGAACTTCTCCACGGTCTTCAAGCGCCTGCAGCGGCTCAAGGAGCTCGAGGAGATCGACTTCGACGACGTGGCCGGCGTCCGGGATGACCAAGAAGGAGCTGCTCCAGCTGCGCCGGGAGCGCGACAAGCTGGAGCGTTCGCTGGGCGGGATCCGCGACATGTCCCGGGTGCCGAGCGCCATCTGGGTGGTGGACACCAAGAAGGAGCACATCGCCGTCAGCGAGGCCCGCAAGCTGGGTATCCCGGTCATCGCCATCCTCGACACCAACTGCGATCCCGACGAGGTCACCTACCCGATCCCCGGGAATGACGACGCCATCCGCAGCGTTTCGCTGCTAACCCGGGTCATCGCCGATGCCGTGGCCGATGGCCTGATCGCCCGGGCCGGGGCAGCGGACGGCGAGGCCAAGCCGTCAGCGGCGCCAACAACGGGGGAACTCGGTGCCGAAGAGCCGCTCGCCGAATGGGAGCTGGCGGTCCTGGAGGGCAAGGCCAGCGACGATGCCGCGGCCCAGGGCCCAGAGGCGCAGGAGACCCGGGACCAGGGCCCCGAGGGGCAGGGCCCCGAGGCGCCGGCCGGTGACCAGGCGAACGGGACGGCGCTCGAGCACGGTGACGCTCCCGAGCCCCAGCCGGAAGCCGCAGGCGTGTCCGCCGGCGCCGGTGAGCCGCGCGAGGCCTGAGGCAGCGGGTGCGCGGGGCGGGGTAACCCACCCTGCGCCCACGACAAAGACATAGCGAGAGATGAGGAAATGGCGAACTTCACCGCCGCGGACGTGAAGCGGCTGCGTGACCAGACGGCCGCGGGAATGATGGACTGCAAGAGGGCCCTGCAGGAGGCGGACGGCGACTTCGGCGCCGCGGTAGAGATCCTCCGCCTCAAGGGCGCCAAGGACGTGAGCAAGCGGGCGTCCCGGACCGCCGCGAACGGTCTGGTGACCGCGGAGCTCGACGGCACGGACGCCGGCGTGCTCCTCGAGCTCAACTGCGAGACCGACTTCGTCGCGAAGACCGACGTGTTCCAGGCGGTCGCGGCGCAGATCGCGAGCGTGGCCCTGCGGCAGCGGCCCGCCGACCGGCTGACCCTGCTCGGGCTGGAGGTCCGGCCCGGCATCACCGTCCAGCAGCACATCGATGAGGCCAGCGCCTCCCTCAAGGAGAAGCTGGAACTGGGCCAGTACGCGCTGCTCGAAGGCGGCTACATAGCTACCTACCTGCACAAGTCCGATCCGGGGCTGCCGCCGACGGTGGGCGTGCTCGTCCAGCTGGACAAGCCGTCGGCCGGGGCGGCCAGGGACGTGGCGCACCAGGTGGCCGCGATGCGGCCGCAGTACCTGACCCGCGACGAGGTGCCCGCGAATGTGGTCGAGCACGAGCGGGGCATCATGGAGCAGATCACCCGGGACGAGGGCAAGCCGGAGCAGGCGATCCCGAAGATCGTCGAGGGTCGGCTCAACGCGTTCTTCAAGGACGTGGTGCTGACCGAGCAGCCCTTCGTCCGGGACCCGAAGAAGTCCATTAAGCAGTTGCTTGCCGATCAGGGGGTTACCGTCCGCGCGTTCGCGCGGTTCCAGGTCGGCCAGGCTGGATGAGGGCCGGAGCCAACTGGTGAGCGGGGGCGAAGGAGAACATCACGTGGACGGCAGCGCCACGCACCACGCGGGCGCTGCCGTGCGCGCGGATCCCGCGGCCGGTCAGGGGCACGCATCTGCCCAGGTGGATAGCTGCCCCGAGCCCGAGGTGCCGAGGGCCCACCGGCGGTGGAGCCGCGTGGTTCTGAAGCTCTCCGGGGAGGCCTTCTCCGGGAACGAGCCGCTGGGCATCTCCCCGGATGTGGTCTTCCGGCTGGCCAAGGAGATGGCGGCCGTGGTGGCCGACGGGGTCGAGCTCGCGGCCGTCGTCGGTGGCGGCAACATGTTCCGCGGCAAGCAGCTGGCCGAACGTGGCATCGACCGGGCCCGGGCCGACTATATGGGCATGCTGGGGACCGTCATCAACTGCCTGGCGCTCCAGGACGTGCTGGAGAAGCTGGGCGTGGAAACCCGGGTGCAGACCGCGATCACCATGGGGCAGGTGGCTGAGCCCTATATCCCCCGGAAGGCCATCCGGCACCTGGAGAAGGGTCGCGTGGTGATCTTCGGCGCGGGCCTCGGCGCTCCGTTCTTCTCCACCGATACCTGCGCGGCGCAGCGCGCCCTGGAGATCGGTGCGGAAGCGGTGCTCAAGGGCACGCAGGTAGACGGGGTCTACGACGCGGATCCCCGCACCATTCGCGGTGCGACGCGGTTTACCCAGATCGACTACGGCGAGGTGCTGCGCCGCGAGCTGAAGTTCATGGACGCGACCGCGGTGAGCTTGTGCATGGACAACGGCCTGCCCATCGTCGTGTTCGACCTGATGGAAGAGGGCAACATTGCGCGGGCGGTGCGCGGTGAGAGGATCGGCACCCTGATATGCCGGTCGGGGGATTACTGACCCGTCAGCCGCGGAAGTGTGAAGGCACAGGAACGCACAGGAGCCGCCGTGATAGACGACACCCTCCTCGAAGCCGAGGAGAAAATGGAAAAGGCCGTAGTGGTGGCCAAGGAAGATTTTGGCACCATCCGGACCGGACGTGCGCACCCGTCCATGTTCGGCAAGATCACTGCCGAGTACTACGGAACTCAGACCGCTGTCAATCAGCTGGCCTCGTTTCACATCCCCGAACCCCGGATGGTGATCGTCCAGCCGTTCGACAAGTCGTCACTGGCCGCCATCGAGAAGGCGATCCGCAACAGTGATCTCGGGGTCAACCCGAGCAACGACGGCTCCATCATCCGGGTGGTGTTCCCGGAGCTGTCCGAGGAGCGGCGCAAGGATTTCATCAAGGTGGCCCGGCACAAGGCCGAGGACAGCAGGGTCTCCATCCGCAACATCCGGCGGCACGCCAAGGACACGCTGGACAAGCTGGTCAAGGCCGGCGAGGCGGGCGAGGACGAGGTGCACCGGGCGGAGCGGGAACTCGACGAGCTCACGCACACCTACGTGGGGCAGGTGGACGAACTGCTGCGGCATAAGGAAGCCGAGCTCCTCGAGGTCTGAGGTTGGGTCCCGACGAGCTGCGCAAGCCGGGCCAGGCTCCCGAGCAGGGCGGCGAGCCCGGGGACACCAACGGCTTCGGCCAGGCCGGTAACCCCGGCCAGGCCAGCCGGCCGGACCAGTTCACCGGGCCGGAGCGGGGCCCGGCCGAGCCCGGGCCCGGGACGGCAGAACTAGACGCGGGGCCGGCCCCGCGCAGCAGGCGCCGGAGGTGGCCGGGATGAGTCCCGGTCATCCGGGGCCCGGGCCGGACGGTGCGGAGCCGAAACGCTCCCGGGCCGGCCGCAACCTGCGCGCCGCGATAGCGGTCGGCGTGATCTTGGGTGCTATCGCTCTCGTCTCCCTGTTCACCGTGAAGGTCACGTTCTTGATCTACGTGGCCGCCGTCGTGGCCCTCGCGATGTGGGAACTGGCCCGCGTCCTGGAGGCGCGGGGCATCCGGCTGCCACTGGTCCCGGTGGCCGCCGGCGGTGCGGTCATGCTGGCCCTCGCCTACGACATCGGGGAGCGGCCCCTGGTGGCCGCCCTGGCCCTGACCGCGATCGCCGTCCTCGCCTGGCGCATGGCCGGTGGCAGCGTCGGCTACCTGCGGGACGTTACCGCTGGACTCTTCACCCTCGTCTACCTGCCCCTGATGGCGTCGTTCGTCGGGCTGATGCTGGCCGCCCCGGACGGCCCGCGCCGGGTCCTGGCCTGGCTCGTGGTCACGGTCTGCAGTGACATCGGGGGCTACCTGGTCGGCAGCCTCCTGGGACGGCACCCGATGGCCGCGGTGATCAGCCCGCACAAGACCTGGGAGGGTTTTGCCGGCTCGGCGCTGGCCTGCATCGTCGCCGGTGTCCTGCTGCTGACTCTCCTTCTGCACGGCTCCTGGTGGCAGGGCGTCCTGCTGGGCGTGGCCGCGGTCGGTGCGGCGACCCTCGGGGACCTGTCCGAATCCATGATCAAACGGGATCTTCAGATCAAGGACATGGGGACCGTGCTCCCCGGCCACGGGGGGATCCTGGACCGGATCGATTCCCTGCTCATCACCGCCCCGGTGGTGTGGCTGCTGCTGGTGATCTTCCTCTCGCACTGATTCGCAACACTGGCGTTTGGCCGCATCCGCCCTGGCCGCGCCCTATGGCATCACCACCCAGTTCCGGCGCTGCGCCGCCATCTGCGTGACCAGGCTGGCCGACCCGCGGTCCTTGGCGAAGAGCCGTTCCCGTTCGCTGATGGGCATGACCCACAGCCAGCGCACCGGGTCGCCACCGAAGGAGAAGCCGGACAGGTCCGGCACTTCCGGTCCGGGCAGCTGGGCCGGATCATCGAGCAGCAGCACCGCGGTGTTCCCGCCGCCGAGCGGGAAGGTAGCGGGCTCGTGGTACCACCTGATCGTGTGCCCCGGCCCGAACCACGTCACGGCGCGCCAGGGATAGTGGGCGAGCCACAGGAAGATGCGCGCCGCCTCAGGACTGGCCATCGTCGTGGCCAGGGCCAGCTCGATCCGGCCGGAGGACGTGGGCTCCTCCGCGAACCGCTCGACGACCGGCATCCGCTGGCAGCTCATGCCCAGCGTGGACAGCACGGTAAACGGCCGGCTCCGGGTCGGCGGCCGTTCGGACACCCCTGCGGGCGGCTGCCGGCCGCCGCTGACGTCCCAGTACCGGGCACCCGGGCCGAGCCGGCCCAGCAGGTGCCCGAGAGCGGCCTTCTGGAATCCGGCCCACGAGCCCTCACTGGCCCGCCAGCGCCAGAAAGCCGTGGCCCGGTCCGCCCGCGGGCCCAGCCCTTCCATGGCGTCGTCCAGTGACCACGCGAAGGGGGTCTGGCCGATGCATTCCCTGCTGTAGCCGGGCATGCCGCGGGACATGTCGGCCCAGCCCGGTACCACCGCGAGTAGCCGGCCGCCCTCTACCAGGGCGACGCCGTCACCCTCCTCGAACCACAGCGGGCGGAGGATGCGCGGGTCGAGCGGCGGAACGCCGCCGGGATGCTTGGTGTGCCCGGCCGGCATGACCGGGGCCTGACCCGCCTCGATCTGCACCGGGTCGGCGGAGGCCGGGGCAGGCTGGTGGTTGGCGAGCCAGACCGCGGCGATCACGTCCGTCTGGTCGTACACGTACGCGGCGGTGGTAACGCCGTCGTACTCCACGACCAGCCTGCGGCTGCCATACGGGCCGTCACTGGTGAGCAGGATCTCGGGCCGACCCGGCCCGGCGGCGAGATTGCCTTCTCTTCCGCCTCTGCGCAAAGTCGGCATAACCGAAATCTACTGATCCGCCCCAGGTCACCGCGGCCGCACCCGGGATATTGTTAAGCGTTCGAAACGGCCTTTCCCAACGGAGCACAGGTGCCTGGCAGAGTAACCCCCGCCCGACCGCCCCGGCATCTGGCTGACCTGGATCCGGCGGAGCGCCGCGCTGCCGCCGCTGAGCTGGGCGGCCCGGCGTTCCGCGCCGATCAGCTGGCCCGGCACTTCTTCGCCCGGCTGACCGATGACCCCGCGGACATGACCGACCTGCCGGCCGCCTCCCGCGCGCTGCTGGCGGGCACTCTGCTGCCCCGGCTGCTCACCCCGCAGCAGGAACTGACCTGCGACGAGGGGACGACCCGCAAGACGCTGTGGCGGGCCTTCGACGGCGCGCTCATCGAGTCCGTCCTGATGCGCTATCCGCAGCGGGTCACCATGTGCGTGTCCTCCCAGGCGGGCTGCGGGATGGCCTGCCCGTTCTGCGCGACGGGCCAGGCCGGGCTGACCAGGAACCTGTCCGCCGCCGAGATCGTCGCCCAGGTGGTCGCGGGCGCACGGGCCCTGGCCCGCGGCGAGGTGCCGGGCGGCCCGGGCCGGGTCTCCAACATCGTGTTCATGGGCATGGGCGAGCCGCTCGCCAACTACGCCAGCGTGCTGCGGGCCGTGCGCCGCATCACCGACCCGGTTCCCGACGGCCTCGGCATCTCCCAGCGGTCAGTGACCATCTCCACCGTCGGGCTGGTCCCCGCCATCCGCCGGCTGACCGCGGAAGGCCTGCAGGTGCGGCTGGCGGTCTCCTTGCATGCCCCCGACGACGGGCTGCGCGACGAGCTGGTGCCAGTCAACCGCCGCTGGAAGGTGGCCGAGGTGCTCGGCGCCGCGTGGGACTATGCGGCCGCGACCGGCCGGCGGGTTTCCGTTGAGTATGCGCTGATCAAGGACATCAACGACCAGGCCTGGCGGGCCGATGCGCTGGCCGGGCTGCTGGCGGGCCGGCTGGCCCACGTGAACCTGATCCCGCTCAATCCCACCCCTGGCTCTCGCTGGACGGCGTCCGAGCCGCGCTCTAGCGCGGAGTTCCAGGCCCGGCTGGCGGACCGCGGGGTCCCGGTCACCATGCGCGACACGCGGGGCAGCCAGATCGACGGGGCCTGCGGCCAGCTCGCCGCGCCCTCGCTGGCACCTGGGGCCCGGGTGCCTGAGACACTCCAGATCAGCGCCCGGGTACCGTAGTCCTTCATGCCGGCCAAGGAAGCTCTCGCCAGGGGTTACCGCAAGCTGGCGTGGCGTCTGGTGCACCGGGCCTGGCAGACCGCCCAGCAGGCAGGCGCGATCACTGCGGCCACCCCGGCCGGCCGCCGGTTCGCCGCGTTCGGCCCAGCCTCGATCATGTCCTTCCCGATCGGGACGCTCTATGGCGAAGCGTGGATCGAGATCGGCACCGGCACGCTGATCGGGGCCGAGGTCAGCCTGACCGCGGGCTTGGTTCCCGGACACCATCTCGGCGACACGCCGGTGCTGCGGGTCGGAAACCGCTGCGTGATCGGCCGCGGCAGCCACATCATCGCGCACCATTCGATCATGATCGGTGATGATGTGTTTACCGGCCCGTACGTGTACATCACCGATCAGAACCATGGGTACACGGACCCGGACTTGCCGATCGGGCGTCAGTGGCCGAGCAACACCGCGGTCTCCATCGGCCCGGGAACCTGGCTAGGAGCTGGCGTGATCGTGCTGCCGGGCGCGCAGATCGGCCGTAATGTGGTGGTGGCCGCGGGCTCGGTGGTCCGCGGGATGGTGCCTGACCGCTGCGTGATCGCCGGCGTCCCCGCGAAGGTGGTGCGGGAGTACAGAGCTGGCGATGGCTGGTCACGGCCGGCGCCGATCGTGGGCGACCGTGCTTGATCGTCTAAAACCCAAGAGGGCACGTGAAGGGACGCAAGGACCTCGTCGCCAGCGCGGCGTACCTGCCTGAGCCTGCCGCCGTCGCGGCGGCCCGCAAGTTCGTGCGCGACACGCTGTGTTCCTGGCTGGAATCGGGGGCCGGAGCAGCTGCGGACGCGGACGCGGCGGCAGACGGCGGCCTCGTCGATGACGCGGTCCTGCTGACCAGCGAGCTGGTAACCAACGCGGTGGTGCACGCCGGCACCCAGGTCCAGGTCACCTGCAAGCTCGCCGCGGGTGCGGTGGAGGTCGTGGTCCGGGACAGTCACCCGGCCCGGATGGTGCCCGGTCCCGCACGCAACGACACCGTTCCCGCCGAGCGCACCAGCGGCCGCGGCCTCCTGCTGCCCTCCGCCCTGGCCGCCGCGTGGGGGGTCAGCTACGGGACCGACGCCAAGGCCGTCTGGTTCCGGATGGGCCTTCCCGGCGGGCCGGCCGGGGCACCCGGGGCCGGCCCGGAGGCCCTGGACGCCGTGGTGCCGGCCGGCCCGTGGAGCGTCGGCACCGGGCCTGCCAGTACCAGGCCGGCCAGCACCGGGCCTGCCAGTACCGGGCCGGCCGGTGGCGGGCCTGCGGCGACGGGGACCGAGAGCAGCATGCCTGCCGAGTCCGGCTATGACGTGCTGCTGGGCCAGTGCGTGGCGTCGGCCCGGGCGATCACATCCGCCGACAGTGCGTATGCCCTGGCCGCGGACGAGGACGGGGATCTGGGGGTACGCGCCGCCAGCGGGCTCAGCCCGGCTGCGTGGCTGCGCACCGCACCGTCCGTCTCGACCGTGCCGTTCATCGTGGACGGCCGGGTGACGGGGGTGCTGGCGGTCGCGGCCGCTCGTCCCGGCCGATTCGCGGACGGTGACGTCCAGCAGCTCAAGCAGCTGGCGGACCAGATGGGGCCGGTCCTGGAACGCGCCCGCCTGGCCGAGCTGGAGCGGGCCCGGCGCGCCCGGATGGGGGTGCTGGCCGAAGCCAGCACGCTGCTGGCCGGCCCGCTGGACCAGGAGCGGATCCTCGCCGTGGCCGGGCAGGTGGCCGTGCCCCGGCTCGCGGCGTGGTGTGCGGTCCTGCTTGCCGGTCCCGGCGGTGACCTGCGGCTCACCGTGGCCCGCCACGCGGACGAGTCGCAAGCCGGCACGCTGACCTGGCTGCTGAACCTCGGCTGCGACCATGCACCCCCGGGCATCGCCCCGGGTGGCTCCCCGGGCGCCGCCCGGGGTGGCAGCACCGGGTCGCAGGCCGGTGGCCCCCGCTCATGGCCGCTGGCCGCGCTGGTCCCAGCGGATGCCCCGCCAGGCGTGGCTGACCTGGCCGCGCGGGGTGCCTGGTGCTTCCCGCTGACCACCCAGGCCGGCCCGCTGGGGCTGCTCATCCTGGGCGGCCCGCACGGCGGGCGGCCATCCCGCGAGGTGCAGGGACTGGCCGAAGACCTGGCGGGCCGGATCGCGCTGGCCCTGGAGAACTCCCGGCTCGCCGCGCAGCACCGGCAGGCCTGCGATGCCCTGCGCGCCAGCGTGGTGCCACCCGAACTGCCCCGGGTCCCCGGCATCGAGCTGGCCTTCGCGCACGACCTGCCCAGTACCGACCTGACCAGGGCCGGCCTTTCCAGGGCCGACGCGGGCGGCGGCGATTTCTGTGACGTGTTCCCGGTGGCCGGGGGACGCTGGCGGTTCGCCATCGGCGAGGTGTGCGGGACGGCCCCTGCCACCCTGGCGCTCACCTCACTGGCCCGCAACGCCCTGCGCATCCTGGGGTCAGCCGGGCTCGGCATCCCCGCCGTGCTGGACCGGCTGAATCAGCTGGTCCTCGACGAGCGCGTGCCGGGCACGTTCCTGACCCTGGTCCACGGGGAGATCGAGCACAGGGAGATCGAGCACGGGGAGATCGTGGCGGGTGCTCCGGCCCGGATCTCGCTGGCCTGCGCAGGCCAGCCGCTGCCGCTGGCGTTGCGGGGCCAGGGACACCCCGAGAGCGCCGCGGCCCCCCAGCCGGTGCTCGGCGTGATCGAGGGGCAGGGCTTCACCGCCCAGGAGGTCACGCTCAGCCCCGGGGACCTGCTGCTCTGCGTCACCGACGGTGTGACCAGGCGGCGCGACGGCGACCGGCTCCTCGATGACGACGACGGGCTGGCGCGGTTGCTCGCGGCATGCGCCGGGCTGACCGCGGACGTGGTCGCGGACAAGGTCCACGAGGAAGTCCAGACCTTCGGCGGTCACCCCGCGATGGATGGCATGGCCGTCCTGGTCATCCGTGCCACCCCCTGAACGCCCCCGTCCAGCCGGGCGCGGCCCACCCAGGGCACGCCTTACCCGTGCGGACTACCCCGTGCGGACTGCCCCGTGCGGACTGCCTAGGCGTGCCCGCCCGCCGCGGGCTTACTCGGCGCGGAGCCGCGGGCTGAACACCTCGCCACGCAGGGCCCGGCCGATCAGATCGACGGCCCGCGCGGTGTCCACGAGCCGGCGGCCCTCGCTGCGGTAGGCGGCCAGCACCGCGTCAACCCCGTGTGCGGGGAGGGCCCCACCCAGTTCGGTCCGGGCGCTGCGGTATCCCTCGCGGGCTCCCTGCACGCACGCCGCCACGTGGTGACGGGCCATGGTGGCCAGCGCGATCGGATGGCGCCGCAGCACCCCATACAGCCGGTAGTCGGGTGGCACCACGTCGAGCAGCCAGGCCACCGCGGTGACCTCGAAGTCGGTACTGCCTGGCGGGTGCACCCCCGTCGGCCAGCCAGGCGGAACGTACGCTGCCATGCCACGACAATAGCAAATAATCGAACACCCGTTCAAAGCGGGATCCCGATGGCCGCACCCTCCGGGCTGGCCACGACATGGGTGAAACTCTCACACGGTCGGGGCTCCTGGGTTCTGGGTGGCAGGGTTCCTGGCTCAGGACGGCGTTCAGGGTCCGCCGCACCCTGCCGTGTGTCCATGCCCGGCCTGCCGCCGCACTGCTCCCGGTCCCACGAGTCAGACTGGCCCCTCCCGCCCACATTTCACGCGGAGCGTTCGCCCAAACCGGACAAATCACCCGCCATAACGCACGTCGCGCGTGAAACGTGGCCCCGGAAAAACGCACCGTCCGTAGGAAAGGTCGGCACAGCAGCCACGATCAACGTGACCCATGGTGCTGGTGGTACGGGCCCGTCCCGGAAGTCGTGGCGGCCGGGCCTCTCCGGGCCCTCCGTGGAGGGCCCGGAGAAACCGGGCCAGGCTGGCCCGCCATGGGGCTAGTCGGGGCAGCACTCGGTGGCCGCCGCGCCGCGGCGGCCGGCGCCGGACGAGGCAGCCACGCCAGCGTGCCGCCGCCAGCGGCGGCCCGGACGGTTGCGGCGGGCCTCACGGGCCCGGCTGTCTTGCGCGGCGTGGTCGAGCATGTCCTTGACGTGCTCGGCTGCCACGGCCGACTGGATCACTGAATGCACGACATCCTCCTTGGTTGGCGGCCACGGTCATGACCGCACACCATCGAGGCTCGCCGTAAGGCCCCCAGTGCCGCATCGGGCAGATGCCTTATCTCGGCCCGGAACCGGGATACCTAGGCGGGCGGAGTGCTTAGGCGGCGGTACCTAGTGATCTGGCCCAAGCGAGTGGCGGCCGAGGGCCAGCGGCAACGGCCCGAGGGATGGCGGGCGCGGGTTACCCGGCCCGCAGCGCCGCGGCCGGGGTGGTGCGGGCGGCGACGGTCGCGGGGCCAGGGTCAGCAGGTTTCCCGCGAGGAGCAGGAAGGCTGCTCCGGGCACCAGGACGGCCAGGGGGATTACCGTGACCGGGACCACGCCGAGCGACCCGGCGAAGGCGTGCCAGGCCCAGCGGCCCCCGGCGACGCCGAGCGGTACGCCGATCACCACCGCCACCACGAGCGTCAGCGTGGTCTGCCAGGCGACGATCTCCCGGAGTTGCCGCCGGGTCATGCCCAGCGCCTTGAGCAGAGCCAGTTCCCCGCGCCGCCGCCGGACCAAGGAGAGCACGGTCAGCGCCAGGGACAGCACGGCGGGCGGGATGTCCACGATCGCGGTCACCGGGAACGTGACGCGACCCGCGGGGACATTCTGGCCGGTCCGGAGGTCCTGGTGGTAAAGCTGGTAGGTCACGCGCCCGCCGACTCCCACGCCGAACGTCCGGGCCAAGCTGGGGGTCATCGCGGTCTGGCCGGTCGAGCCGACCGCCGGCAGCCGCCCGGCCAGGACCGTCATCCGGTCCTGGCCGAAGCCGTCGGCGGTGAAGCCCGGCCGGCGAAGCTGCCGGTAAGGTCGTCGGTCAGGAACGAGTCGTTGACCTTGCCGTGCACCACCGGGTTGGCATTCAGTCCCAGGTAGCCCGCGCTCGCGGCGACCCCGGGCAGCCGGGAGATCATGGTGAGGGCCTGTGCCGCCGGCATCCCGGGCAGCACGCCGGGGATGTTGACGAACGCGTCGCTGGCCCGCTCCGTCCGGCATAATTTCGGGTTCCGCAACGTTCGATCCGCCGGGATCGTCCGACCCCGGGCTGGGCCCGCCGCGTTCACCGGATGGCTCGGTGGTCAGCAGCGAATAGAATGGGGCTGGCGCCAGTGTGTGTGCCGCTCCCATCTCCGAGGTAAATGAGATTCCCGTATGCCCGCTCGCCAGTCCCAGCTTGCCACCCGCGATGAACTGCGCAACGTGGCGATCGTCGCGCACGTTGACCACGGCAAGACGACGCTGGTCGACGCCATGCTCTGGCAGTCCGGCGCGTTCCGGGTCGGCGCCCAGGTCGCCGACCGGGTCCTCGACTCCGGTGACCTGGAGCGGGAAAAGGGCATCACGATCCTGGCCAAGAACACCGCGGTGGCGCACGGCGGCCTGACCATCAACATCGTGGACACCCCCGGGCACGCCGACTTCGGCGGCGAGGTCGAGCGCGGCCTGTCCATGGTGGATGGCGTGCTGCTGCTGGTGGACGCCAGCGAGGGCCCACTGCCCCAGACCCGCTTCGTGCTCCGCAAGACGCTGGAGGCGAACCTCCCTGTCATCCTGGTGATCAACAAAGTGGACCGGCCGGACGCGCGGATCGCCGAGGTGGTGAACGCCTGCTACGAGCTGTTCCTCGACCTGGATGCCACCGAGGAGCAGATCGAGTTCCCGATCGTGTACGCGTCCGCCCGGGCCGGCCGTGCGTCACTGAATCGACCGGCCGATGGCACCTTGCCGGACTCGCCGGACCTGGAGCCGCTGTTCACTGTCCTGCGCGACACCGTGCCCGCGCCCACCTACGACCCGGCCGAGCCCCTCCGGGCCCACGTGACCAACCTCGACGCGTCTGCCTACCTGGGCCGGATCGCGCTGTGCCGGGTGGAGTCGGGGGAGATCACCCGGGGCCAGCAGGCGGCCTGGTGCCGCCGGGACGGCTCCATCGAGCGGGTGAAGATCACCGAGCTATTCCGGACTGAGGCGCTGGACCGGGTGCCCGCCCAGAGTGCCGGGCCCGGGGACATCATCGCGGTGGCCGGCATCCCGGAGATCATGATCGGCGAGACGCTGGCCGATCCCGATGACCCGCGCCCGCTGCCGCTGATCACTGTGGACGAGCCCGCCATCTCGATGACCATCGGGGTGAACACCTCCCCGCTGGTCGGGCGGGAGAAGGGCTCGAAGGTCACCGCGCGGATGGTGCGCGACCGGCTGGACCGGGAACTGGTCGGCAACGTGTCGCTCCGGGTCCTGCCGACCGACCGGCCGGACACCTGGGAAGTGCAGGGCCGCGGCGAGCTGGCCCTGGCGGTGCTGGTGGAGACCATGCGCCGGGAAGGCTACGAGCTCACCGTCGGCCGTCCCACCGTGGTCACCCGCGAGGTCAACGGCAAGCTGCACGAGCCGGTCGAGCGGCTCACCGTGGACGTGCCCGAGGAATACCTGGGCGCGGTCACCACCCTGCTGGCCCTCCGCAAGGGCCGGATGGAGCGCATGACCAACCACGGCACCGGGTGGGTCCGGCTCGACTTCGTCGTGCCCGCCCGCGGCCTCATCGGCTTCCGCACCCAGTTCCTCACCGACACCCGCGGCACCGGCATCGCGCATCATGTGTTCGACGGGTACGAGCCATGGTCAGGCGACATGCGGATGCGCCCGACCGGGTCGCTGGTCGCCGACCGGACCGGTTCAGCCAGTGCCTACGCGATGTTCTCGCTCCAGGAACGGGGCACGCTGTTCGTCGCGCCGGGGACCGAGGTCTACGAGGGCATGATCGTCGGCGAGAACTCGCGCTCGGACGACATGGACGTGAACATCACCCGGGAGCGCAAGCTCACCAACGTGCGCCAGTCTACCGGCGAGGAACTCGAGCGCCTGGTCCCGCCGCGCGTCCTCAACCTGGAGCAGGCCCTCGAGTTCTGCGCCGACGGCGAGTGCGCGGAGGTCACGCCGTCCGCCGTCCGGATGCGCAAGACCGTGCTGGACGCCAAGGATCGTTTCCGGGTCCGGGCCCGCCGCTCCCGCGGCGAGTAGCGCATTCCTTGCGTACGGCTGGGTGGGAAGGCCCATGGCCCGGCCCTCGCAAGCTGGGAAACGGGCCGCGGCCTGGCGGGCGTCATGAGGTGCCCGCCAGGCCGCGGTTATCCGCGCCGCCAGACCTAGGACTTGGCCAGGTCAGTAACGAAGTCGGGCCCGATCGAGCCGAGCCCGGTCATGCTGTCGTAGCCGCTGGCCGTGCTGAGCGTGTTGGGCCGCGTGGCGCAGTTGCCGGTTGCGTCGCAGTAGGTGATGGTCCCTTCGTAGGTGAGCTCGCGGAATGAGTAGAGGTACCCCTTCGCGCCCCCGATATACGTGCTGGCGTGGTCTGTCCGGTACTGGGCTTGCTTGCCTCCGGGCAGGATGTCGTCGATCGCGCCGGGCGTGCTGTCGAGGCTGTAGATCGCCGGGTTGATGAAGCCCACGGCACGCCGGCGGCCTGGTCCGCGTCGGCGATGACGCCCGCCAGCAGCGGCGAGGCGAGGCTGGTCCCGCCGTAGCGGGTCTGGGAGTACACCGCCTTGCCGTTCGGGAACGTCTGGTGCAGGCCGATGAGGAATCCGGTCGCCGGGTCAGCGTCCATCGAGATGTCAGGGTTAACCCGCGCCGGGACCGGGCCGGAGATGTTCTCATTGCGCAGCGCGAGCGCGGCGGGCACGACCGGCGCCTGGTACCACGGCTGGGTGTAGTAATAGCTGGTGAATCCTCCGCCGCCGCCGTCGAAGCTCACCGGCAGCCAGGTGTTCAGCGTGGACTTGGTGCAGCCAGGCAGGGCGCCCACGGCGTTAGCCGTGCACTTGAACGACCGGCCGGTCGCCCAGCCGAGCTGGCCGGTCTGCTGGCCGTTCGCCCCGATCTGGAGCGACGTGCCGCCGACAGACGTGACGTACGGGCTCTCCGTCGGGTAGTCGGCAGACGAGAAGCCGAACAGGTTGAAGTTGTCACCGTTATCGCCGGAGGAGAACATGACGGTTATCCCGGTCGATCCGGCGATCATGAACAGGTCGTCGTACGCCGTCTTGGTCGCAGGGGAATCGAGGAGGTCTCCCGCGTCGTCGCCCCACGAGTTGGTGACCACGTCGGCCAGCCTGTTGTCGATGACGGTCTGCTCGGCACTGAACAGCCCAGTGTCCAGGCAGTTCTTGGCGCCGACGTAGAGGATGTTCGCGTCGGGTGCCATCGCGTGCACGGACTCGACGTCAATCGCCTGCTCGGTCAGCCAGCCGGAGGCGGCGCACAGGGACTCCTGGTTGAAGGGCGTCGCGAGGATCTGGCTGAAGTGCGCGTTGGCGAACGGGTTGCCCGGATCGTTCATCTCGGAGTACCGGGTCGCGTCACTGGCGATGGTCGCCGAGCCGTAGGCGTCGATGACGGCTACGGTGACGCCCTTTCCAGTGGCCGAGCCGACGTTATAGGCGGAGCGGTACTGGGGGGGCTTGTAGCCGCACACCTGGTCAGGCACCGTCTTGGGGTACCCGTTCCCGAACGGCGGCGTGACCGTCGTGGACTTGGCCCCGTAGTAGCTGCCGCACGGTGGCGCCGTGATGAAGGCGGCCGGTGCAGGCGGGAACGGGCTGGTCGAGGCCGACGCGCTGGCCTTCGCGCCGGCGGCGCGCGAGGCGGCAGCGCGCGCGGCGGCAGCATCGGTGGTGGCGATGTTCTGGTTGATCCCCATGGCACCGACCACGCTGCCCGCGACCGACGCGGGAACCGACATCTCGCGCGTCGCCAGGCGCACGCTGCGGCCATTCACCCTGTAGTTTTCCAGGCCCGTGCCGAACGCGGTCTCTACCTGGGCCGCGGTGCCTGAGGCCGGGATCGTGATCCGGTCCTTGGACACGGCACCGACCGTGAAGCCCTCGCTGCTTAGCCAGCTGCGGACCCCGCTGACTTCGCTCGCGGCCGGCGAGAACCTCGATTCCCACTGGGCCGCCGTCAGGTAGTGCCGGTAGCTGGCGCTTCCCGGAGAGCTGATCGCCCGCACAAGCGATTCCGCTCCTGATGCGTCACGCAGCTTCAGCACCACCTCGAAGTCCACCTGGGCGGACTTTGCGACGGCTCCCACCGCATGCTGCCGGGCAGATGCCGTGACGGCACTGCCCGGGAGCGGGGTCCGGCCGGAAGTAGATGCCCCGGCGGCCTGCGCCCCGATGATGCCGCCCCCCGCGGCCAGGGCCAATAGAATCGCCGCCCCGGCAGCTGTCGTGGACGTCCTGTGTCGTGCACCCACGATTGCCCTCCTCCTGTTGCATGGTGAAGTCTCGCCACGGACGGTAGCCATTTTTAACCGCCCCGGCAATGGCTTACGGGTACCGCCTTGGGCAGGGTAAACACCTTGACCCTCATGCCGCTGCCCGAGGGGGACTGCTGCGCCGGCGGCGGCAGCGCCGGTTGCACGTCGTCGAGGTGTTCAGCGGCGCCGCTTCCTGGCCCGCTGACTCCTGCCGGAACCGCGCAGCTCTCTGCCTTGCTCACGCGGCTCAACCGGGGATGGCCCCGGCGCAGTAACGCGTCCGGGCCGGAAGACCTGCACTCAGTTCAAAACCGCCCTGGCAGTCTCAATACTCTAGAGTACTCTTTTTAAAGTATCCGAGGCGGAGGGAATTCAGTGATGCTCACCCGGGCCATTCGCGTGTGCCGCAGGCCATCCGCGTGTTCCGCAGGGCAGTCGGGTCTTCCGCAGGCCATCCGCGTGTTCCGCACGGCAGTCGCGTGATCCGCGCCGAGACGTCAGGGAGACGCGCATGAGCGCTGGTGACGCGCTGGGGTTCATCAGCCTGTTCGGAGCCGGGATGCTGGCAGGTGAGGAATTCGTGATCCGCTATGGAGTGCGGGGACCATTGGCCAGGCTCGATGACCGGGCGCACATCCGGATGCGGCAGGCGCTGATCCGTACGCTGCGGGTCCTGGTCCCGGCGATCTACCTTCCGACGCTGCTGTCCGCAGTGGCCGCCGCGATTCTCGACGGCGCCGGGAGCGGCGTGGTGTTCCGCTGCGGGGCGGTCCTGGCCCTGCTGGCCTGGATCGCGATCACGCTGGGGGGCACGGTGCCGATAAACGAGGCGGCATTCGACTGGGATCCGGACGCACCTCCGCCCTGCTGGCGGGCGCAGGTCGACCGCTGGGAGCGACTGAATTCTGTCCGGGCCTGGCTGGCGGTCGGTGCGTTCGCCCTGATGCTGACCGCTGTGGCGCTCCATGCCCCCGGAGCCTGAGCTCTGAGCCAGGTACTCTGGAAAGAGTAGGCTGACGCGTATGCCGGCTCGCCACCGCAGCAATCCGCTGGCCCTTGCCGTTCTCGTCTGCCTCGCCGAGCGGCCGATGCATCCTTACGAAGCGGCCACCACGCTGCGCCAGCGCCAGAAGCACGAGAGTGTCCGGCTCAACTACGGCTCCCTGTATGCCGTGGTCGCGTCCCTGGAGAAGCGGAAGCTCATCGCCCCCCAGGAGACCGAGCGCAAGGGCCGCCTCCCCGAGCGCACCGTCTACCGCCTCACTGGCACCGGCCGGATCGAGCTGCACGACTGGCTCACCGAGCTGCTGTCCACGCCGGTCAAGGACTACACCAGCTTCGAGGCCGCCCTGTCCTTCCTGCCGACCCTTCCGCCCGACGACGTGGCCACTCTGCTGCGCGAGCGTGCCGACCAGCTGGAGCGGGAAATCGCCCAGGCGCACGCCTCGCGTGAGCTGGCCGAGAAGCAGCACGTCCCCCGCCTGGCCTGGGTGGAAGAGGAATATCGCACCATACTGCGCGAGGCCGAGCTGGACTACGTCCGCACGCTGGCCGAGCAGATCGCCAGCGGCACGCTCGAAGGGATCGACTGGTGGAAGTCGATCCACGGCCCCGAGGACCAAGGCCCCGAGGACCAAGGCCCGGCGCCACGCCGGCCCGGGGCTACTTGAAGAACCCGAGATAGATCACGCTGAGCAGGCCGAAGACGAAGCAGTAGATCGCGAACGGGGTCAGGGTGCGGGTCTGGAAGTAGCGCATCAGGAACCGGACCGAGACGTACGCACCGATCCCGGACAGGATGCTGCCGACCAGGATCTGGCCGTGGATGCCGTGGCCTTCCGGGCCGGTCAGCTTGGGCAGCTCAAGCACGCCCGCCGCCAGGATGACCGGGGTGGCGAGCAGGAACGCGAACCGGGCCGCGTCCTCCCGGGACAGGCCGCGCGACATGCCGGTGACCATCGTGATCCCGTCCCGGCTGATCCCGGCCAGCAGCGCGAAGATCTGCGACGCGCCGATGATCAGGGCCTGCAGGTAACCCATCCGGGACAGCCGGTCGTCGGCCTGGATCGCCAGCACCAGTTCTTCCTGCCGTGCGGCCTGCTGGCCGGACGCGTGCCGGGCCTGCCGGGCCATCCCGGGGGCGGCGGGCCCGGCGGGCCGCCGTGCGCCGGCGGGCACCGGCGTCAGCACCTCCGCCCGCTGCGCGGCGATCTCCTGGTCGGCCCGGAACGAGGACCGCGGGCGGAACCGCTCGCCGCAGTACAGGATCACGCCGTTGACGATCAGGAATACCCCGGCCACGATGGGCTTGCCGAAAATCTCCCGGAAAGGCTTGTCCGCGACCACGCCGACCAGCCCGACCGGGATGGTGGCCAGGATGATCATCCAGGCCATCCTCTGGTCACGGGTCTGCACCTCGCGGTGGCGGATCGAGCTGAAGAAGCCGCCGATGATCCGGATCCAGTCCCGCCAGAAGTAGATCAGCAGGGCGATCGCGGTCGCCACGTGCATGCCCACGATGAAGGCCAGGTAGGGCGAGTTCGCCTTGGCCACGCTCAGGTCACTGGCCCAGCTGCCGCCGACCAGCGCCGGGATCAGCACGTTGTGCCCCAGGCTGGACACCGGGAAGAGCTCGGACACCCCCTGGACCAGCCCGACCACGGCAGCCTCAAGGTAGGTCAGATGGGTCATGGAAGCCTTTCAGTCTGCGGGGTGCCAGAGTGCGGGCGCCCTGCCGGCATGACCCATCGTACGGAAAAGCAAACGCCGGAAAGCGCTACTTGATCACGCCGAGATAGATCACGCTGAGCAGGCCGAACACGAAACAGTAGATCGCGAACGGGTACAGCGTGCGGGTCTGGAAGTAGCGGACCAGGAACCGGACCGAGACGTACGCGCCGAGCCCGGACAGGATGCTGCCGAACAGGATCTGGCCGCGGATCCCGTTGCCGAGCGGGCCCAGCAGGTCGGGCACCTTGAGCGCCCCGGCGGCCAGGATGACCGGGGTGGCGAGCAGAAACGCGAACCGGGCCGCATCCTCCCGGGACAGGCCCCGGGCCATGCCGGTCACCATCGTCACTCCGTCACGGCTGATGCCCGCGAGCAGGGCCAGGATCTGCGACAAGCCGATGATGAGCGCCTCCCCGAAGCCCATCCGGGCCAGCCGCTCGTCGGAGGCCAGGCCGAGCGAGATCTCCTCCGCGCGGACCGCCTGATGCCCGGTGGCCGCGCCCGTCGCTCCGTGGACGGCGCCCCCCGGCTGGCCCGGTACCGGGACCGGGCCTGGCTGGGGCACCGTCATCGCGTCCTCCCGCTGCGCGGCGACCACCCGGTCGGCCTGGCGTGAGGCGCGGGGGCGGAACCTCTCCCCGCAGAACAGGATGAGGCCGTTGACGATGAGGAACACGGCGGCCAGGATCGGCTTGCCGAACAGGACCCGGAACGTGTGCTCGGCGACCAGGCCGACCAGGCCGACCGGGATCGTGGCCAGGATGATCATCCAGGCGAGGGTCTCGTCGCGGGTCGCCACCCGCGGGTGCCAGCCCTGCCAGTGCGCCAGCGAGGTGAAGAAACCGCCGATGATCCGGATCCAGTCCCGCCAGAAGTAGATCAGCAGGGCGATCGCGGTGGCCACGTGCATGCCGACGATGAACGCCAGGTACGGGGACTCGGGCTTGGCCACGTTCAGGTCGGTGGCCCAGCTGCCGCCGACCAGCGCCGGGATCAGCACGTTGTGCCCCAGGCTGGACACCGGGAAAAGCTCGGTCACTCCCTGGATCAGGCCGACTACGCCAGCCTCGAGATAGGTCAGATGGGACATGTCGGCCTTTCCGCCCGCGGGGATCCAGAAGCCCGTCCGAGACTATTCGACCTGCTGAGCGTGCCCGGGCCGGCCCGATCAAAGTTTCAGTTAAGAACCGGGCCCCGGCATCAGCCAGGGCGCCTTCCTGAAGTACGGCCCCTGAGCGAGTGGCGCCTGCCCCCCAGCGGGCGCCATGCCCCGTCCCGGCCACGGCTGTGACAGCAACTGCCGCCACCCAGGCTGGGGGTGGCGGCAGTTGCCGGGACGGTTTTCGTTGCGGGAATTTAAAGGGGTTCAGCTCTTCTCGGCCGGCACGGCCGGCGTGTCGTGATGGGGCCGGCGGCTGATCTTGCTGCCAAGCCAGGTCAGAGGGTCGTACTTGCGCCCGACCACACGCTCCTTCAGCGGGATCAGCGCGTTGTCGGTGATCTTGATGTTCTCCGGGCAGACCTCGGTGCAGCACTTGGTGATGTTGCACAGGCCGAGGCCGAAGTCGTCCTGGGCGATCTCCCGGCGGTCCGCCTCGTCCGCCGGGTGCATCTCCAGTTCGGTGATGCGCATCAGGAACCGCGGGCCCGCGAACTCCCGCTCGTTTTCCGGGTGGTCCCGGATCACGTGGCAGGTGTTCTGGCACAGGTAGCACTCGATGCACTTGCGGAACTCCTGGGACCGCTGCACGTCCACCTGCTGCATCCGGAACTCGCCCAGCCCGATCGACGGATCCGGGGTGAACGAGGGGATCTCCCGGGCCTTGACGTAGTTGAACGCCACGTCGGTGACCAGGTCGCGGATCACCGGGAAGGTGCGCAGCGGCGTGAGCGTGATGGTCTCGTCCTCGGTGAACGTGTTCATCCGCGTCATGCAGGCCAGCTTGGGCCGCCCGTTGATCTCCATGGAGCAGGATCCGCACTTGCCGGCCTTGCAGTTCCACCGGACCGCGAGGTCTCCCGCCTGGGTGGCCTGGAGCCGGTGCAGGACGTCCAGGACGACCTCGCCCTCGTTCACCTCGACCGAGTAGTCGGCCAGAGAGCCCTGCCCGGCGTCACCGCGCCAGACCCGGAGCTGTGCCTTGTAGGCCATCAGTGTGTCTCCTCTGGAGCAGCGGGCAGCCCGGCCAGCTCCTGTTCCGTCATGTATTTCTTGAGCTCGGCCACGTCGAACAGGGCGATCAGGTCCTCGCGCATCGCGGGCAGCGGCTGCCGGGTGAGTGTCACCCGGTCGCCGTCCAGCGCGCAGATCAGGTTGATCTTGCGCCATTCCGGGTTCATCCCGGGGAAGTCATCACGGGTGTGCCCGCCACGGCTTTCCTGCCGTTCCAGCGCCGCCTGCGCCACGCAGTCCGCGATCAGCATGATGTTGCGCAGGTCTAGGGCCAGGTGCCAGCCCGGGTTGTAGGCGGAGCCGCCCTCCGCGCTGACGTTTACCGCCCGCGCGCGCAGCTTCTCCAGCTCGGCGAGCGCGGACTTGATCTCATCCTCCCGGCGGATGATGCCGACCAGGTCGCTCATGGTCTGCTGGACCTCGGCGTGCACCGTGTACGGGTTCTCCCCGCCCGAACGCTCCAGCGGCGCCACGGCCTCAGCCTGCGCCGCGGCCACCTCCGGGTCGGCCACCGCCGGGCGGCCGCCGCTCAGGCTGGTCACGTAGTCGGCCGCGCCCATCCCGGCCCGGCGGCCGAAGACGAGCAGGTCGGAAAGGGAGTTGCCGCCCAGGCGGTTGGAGCCGTGCATGCCGCCGGACACCTCGCCGGCCGCGTACAGGCCGGGCACGCAGGTCGCCCCGGTGTCCGGGTCCACCTCCACCCCGCCCATCACGTAGTGCTGGGCCGGGCCGACCTCCATCGGCTCCTTGGTGATGTCCACGTCGGCCAGCTCCTTGAACTGGTGGTACATGGACGGCAGCTTGCGCAGGATCTCCTCGGCCGGCCGCCGGGAGGCGATGTCCAGGAATACCCCGCCGTGCGGTGACCCGCGCCCGGCCTTGACCTCGGCGTTGATCGAGCGGGCGACCTCGTCGCGGGGGAGCAGTTCCGGCGGGCGCCGGTTGTGCTCCTGGTCGGCGTACCAGCGGTCGCCCTCTTCCTCGGTCTCCGCGTACTGCGCCCGGAACACGTCCGGCACATAGCCGAACATGAACCGCTTGCCCTCGGAGTTGCGCAGCACCCCGCCGTCACCGCGCACCGACTCGGTGACCAGGAGCCCGCGCACCGACAGCGGCCAGACCATGTGCGTGGGGTGGAACTGGACGAACTCCATGTTCAGCAGCTTCGCCCCGGCCAGCAGCGCGAGCGCGTGCCCGTCCCCGGTGTACTCCCAGGAGTTCGAGCTGACCTTGAAGGCCTTCCCAATGCCGCCGGTGGCCAGCACCACGGCCGGCGCCTCGAAAAGCACGAATTGCCCGCGATCACGGAAATAGCCGAACGCCCCGGCGATCCGCCCGCCGTCCTTCAGCAGCTCGGTGATCGTGGTCTCCGCGAAAACCTTGATCATCGCCTCGGGGTCGCCATGTTCCCTGGCGTCTTCCTGCTGCAGGGCGACCACCCGCTGCTGCAGGGTGCGGATCATCTCCAGGCCGGTCCGGTCGCCCACGTGCGCGAGGCGCGGGTACTCGTGGCCGCCGAAGTTGCGCTGGCTGATCTTGCCGTCCTTGGTCCGGTCGAACAGCGCGCCCCAGGCCTCGAGCTCCCAGACGCGGTCCGGGGCCTCCTTGGCGTGCAACTCGGCCATCCGCCAGTTGTTCAGGAACTTTCCGCCGCGCATCGTGTCGCGGAAGTGCACCTGCCAGTTGTCGTTCGGGTTGACGTTGCCCATGGCCGCGGCGCAGCCGCCCTCGGCCATCACCGTGTGCGCCTTGCCGAACAGCGACTTGGAGATGATCGCGGTCTTCTTGCCTGCCTGGCGCGCCTCGATCGCCGCCCGCAAGCCTGAACCGCCGGCCCCGATCACCACGACGTCGTAGGGGAGCCGTTCAATGTCCGTCATTGCCACGCCTGCCTCAGTTGAAGATCCGCGGGTCGCTGAACACCCCGGCCGCCAGCAGCCAGATGTAGAGGTCGGTCAGCATCAGCGTGCCCAGCGTGATCCAGGCCAGCTGCATGTGCCTTGTGTTCAGCTTCGAGATCTGGGTCCAGGCCCAGTACCTGGTCGGGTGTTTGGAGAAGTTCTTCAGCCTGCCGCCGGTGATGTGGCGGCAGGAATGGCAGGACAGTGAGTACGCCCACAGGAAGATCACGTTGACCAGCATGATGATCGTGCCCAGGCCGAGGCCGAAGTTGCCGTTCGGTCCGCGGAACGCCTGCGTCAGGTCGTAGGTGTTCAGGATCGAGACGAGCAGTACGAAGAAGAAGAAGTAGCGGTGCAGGTTCTGCATGATGAGCGGGAACCGGGTCTCGCCGCTGTAGGTGGCGTGCGGCTCGCGGACCGCGCAGGCGGCTGGTGCCCGCCAGAAGGCCCGGTAGTAGGCGCGCCGGTAGTAGTAGCAGGTGAGCCGGAACCCGAGCACGAACGGCAGCGACACGAACGCGTAAGGAATGATCGGCGGCACGGCCGGGATCCAGTGGCCCAGGCTGGACGATCCCGGCACGCACTCGCCGCTGACGCAGGGCGAGTAGAACGGGGTCAGGTAGTGGTACTGCGGCACGTAGTACCACTTGCCGATGAACACGTGCACGGTCGCGTAGGTGACCCAGATGGTCAGCAGCACCGCCGTGAGCGCCGGCGCGCGCCGCCAGTTGTCCTTGCGCAGCGTCCGGTCGGGGATCTGCGCCCTGGTTCTGGCCGGCGCCTGACTTACCTGCGTCATCGTTGACGTCTCCGCCCTTGAGCTAGGTGGGGTGCTTCCGCGTCTGCCGGCTGCCCCCGCACCCGCCCGCGCCCTGCACTGAAACTTTATTCAAATGCATATCATTACTAGGCCAGGTGACGCCCCTCGCGGCGTGTGACTCTCACTACACCCTGCCTTTCACGTGGTGCTGGTGGTGCTCACCGTGCGTCCCATTTCCAGCGTTTCGCGCAAAAAGTCCACCTGGAGGAGCAGCAGGTTCTCGGCCACTTCCTCCTGCGGTGTCATGTGCGTCACCCCGGACAGCGGCAGGACGCGGTGCGGCCGTCCCGCGGCCAGCAGCGCGGAGGACATCCGCAGCGTGTGCGCCACCACCACATTGTCGTCCGCCAGCCCGTGGATGAACAGCACTGGGCGGCTCAGCCGGTGCGCGTCGGCCAGCAGCGACGACTGCTCGTATACCTGCGGCAGCTCGTCCGGCAGGCCGAGATAGCGCTCGGTGTAATGAGTGTCATACAGCCGCCAGTCGGTGACCGGGGCGCCCGCCACCGCCGCGTGGAACACGTCCGGGCGGCGCAGCACGGCCAGCGCGGCCAGGTAGCCGCCGAACGACCAGCCGCGGATCGCGACCCGGCTGGTATCCAGGTCGGGGTGGCGTGCGGCGGCCGCCTGCAGGGCCTCGACCTGGTCCTCGAGCACCGGCCCGGCCAGGTCGTGCCAGACCGCCCGGTCCCACTCCGGGCCCCGGCCCGGGGTGCCCCGGCCGTCCGCGACCAGCACCGCGAAGCCCTGCTCGGCCAGCCACTGCGAGGTGAGGTACGCGCCCTGCGCGGCGAGGACCCGCTGCGCGTGCGGGCCGCCGTAGGGGTCGAGCAGCACCGGCAGCGTGCCCGAGCCCGGCTCGTGCCAGGACGGGAGCAGCAGCGCGCTGCGGATCTCCCGGGCCCCGGCCGCGAACAGGTCCGGGTGCGGGGGCGGCACATTCGGCGTCTCGTCCAGCACCGCGATCCGGGTCGTCTCGGTGATGGCGGGGTGGGCGGGTGTGTCTTTGAGCACATGGACGGATGGTCCCGGCTGGGTCATCGTGCGGCTGACCATCACCGTGGTCCCGCCGGCCCGGGTCCCGGCGTGCACGCCCCCGGGCGGGCTGATCTCGTCTGTGCCCCGGCCGTCCGGTCTTTCCGGGGCGTCCGGGCTTTGGCGGCTGTCCGGGCTTTGCGGCTGTCCGGGCGGTCCGGGCGGTAGAGCCACAGGCCGATCGCGGTGGGATCGCCCGCCGACGCTGTGAACAGCACCGTGCCGGCGTCCACGCTGAGGACCTCGCGCACCTGCAGGCTGGGCGGGGTCACCGCGGCTCCGGCACCGTCGCCCACCTCGTCCGGCGTTCCGACCAGCAGCCGCCGGGCCCCGCCGGAGTCCGCGGCCCAGGCGATCCGGCCGTCCCCGGTCCGCGCGGGCACCCCGGGCACGATGTCCACCCACCGCGGGTCGGTGTCCTCGCGCAGCACGGTCGTGGCGCCGGTCGCCGGATCCGCGGCCAGCAGTCGCAGCACCCGCTGGTCGCGGCTCTGCACCACGATCAGCGGGTCGCCGCCCGCCTGCCACGCCGCCGTGACCAGGTACGGGAACGCGGCGCCGCCGGTGTCCACCTCCAGCCGGCGCCCGTCCAGGCCAATCAGCAGCAGTGAAACGTCGGCGTTGGGGGTGCCGGCGGCGGGATAAGCCACGGTGGCCGCCGGGCGCGCAGGGTTGGCCGGGTCGGCGATGTGCCACCGCTGAACCGGGTTCTCGTCCACCCGGGCGACCAGGAGGCTGGCCCCGTCCGGCGCCCACCAGTAGCCGCGCATCCGGCCCATCTCCTCGGCCGCGATGAATTCGGCCAGGCCGTAGGAGATTCCCGGGGTGGCCGCCGGGTCGGCCAGCACGGTGTCTCGGGCGTCCGCGGTGGCGCCGATTCCGGCCACGTGCAGCGCGCCGTCGTGGACGTACGCGACGCGCGTGCCGGTCGGGTCGGGCCGGGGATCCAGCGCGGGGGATCGGGCGCCGAGCAGGCGGGGCCCGGTCTCGCGGGCGCTGCTTTCCCGGGCGCTGCTTTCCCGGGCGCTGCTCTCCTGATGACCGGAGGATCCCAGGCCGGTCACGTACACCCGCCCGGCCAGGGTGAACGCAGCCACGGTCATCGCGCGATCCGTGGCGAACGCCACGATCCCGCCGGCCTGCTCCCGGGCGCGCTCGCGGCGCGCCTTCTCCTGCGGGGAGAGGTCCTCGCCGGCCGGCTCGAGTGTGGCCGGATCGGCCACGAGTTCCTCCCGCCCGGTGTTCACGTGCAGCTGCCACAGGCAGGTCACCGGGTCGCCACCGCCCTTGCTGCGCAGGAAGGCGACCCGGCTCCCGTCCGGCGCCACCGTGAACGAGCGCGGGACACCGAGAGAGAACCGCCTGGTCCTGGCCTGCTGGCGAGGGAAGCTTTCCGTCATGACCCACGATCTTGCCACCGGCGCAAGCCACCAGTGGCCGGCGGCTACTCTCGGTCCGTGTGACCACACCCGAGCCGGGGGGCGGCCTGCTGCTTGTGCACGCCCACCCGGATGACGAATCGATCGAGACCGGCGCCACCATGGCCAGGTACGCGGCCGCGGGTGTCCCCGTGACGCTGGTCACCTGCACCCTCGGGGAGCTGGGCGAGATCATCCCGGCCGACCTGGCCTACCTGGCCGCAGGGCGGGGTGAGCTGCTCGGCAAGTACCGGATCGGGGAGCTCGGGGCGGCCTGCGCCGCGCTCGGCGTCCCGGATCACCGCTTCCTCGGCGGCCCGGGCCGCTGGCGCGACTCCGGCATGATGGGCCTGCCCAGCAACGACGACCCCGGGTGCTTCTGGCAGGCGGACCTGGACGAGGCGGCCCTGGCCCTGGTGGCGATCATCCGTGAGGTACGCCCCCGGGTCATGGTGAGCTACGACGAGCGGGGGTTCTACGGGCATCCCGACCACATCCAGGCGCACCGGGTGGCCTGGCGGGCCTTCCGGATGGCGGGTGATCCCGGGCTGCCGGCGCCCGGTGGCCCCGTGCCCGGGGAGCCTGGGGACCCATGGGCGGTGCCCAAGTTCTACGCGACGGCCATGCCACGCTCGGTGCTGGCCGCGGCGACCGACCTGTCGGGCCGGGACGGGATAGCCGTGCCGGCCGGCTTTATCGCCGAGCCTGCCGCGGACACCGTGCCCTTCGGCGCCGGGGACGACGAGGTGAGCACCGAGATCGACGGGTCCGCCTACCTCGGCGCCAAGACGGCCGCGATGCGGGCGCACGCCACCCAGATCACGGTGCGCGAACCGTTCTTCGCGCTGTCCAACTGGGTCGGCCAGCGAATCCTGGGCCGGGAGTACTACATCCTGCTGGCCGGGCCGGGTGGCCTGGCGGGACGGGAGGGCGGGGCGGGGCGGGGGCGTCTGGCGGGGCCGGGCCTGGCCGGGCCGGGCGGGCTAGCGGGGCGGGGGCGTCTGGCGGGGCCGGGCCTGGCCGGGCCGGGCGGCCGCGAAACGGACCTCTTCGCAGGCCTGGATTAGCCCTGAAACCGGGCCTGCGGGGCCCGGGCCGCCGCCGCGATCGTGGGCGGGAAATGGTCGCCCGGGCCGCCGCCCACGACCCGGGGAGCCGGAGCCGCCGCCGGGGAGCCGCCGTGCCCGAGCCGCCGCCGGGGAGCCGCCGTCCCGAGCCGGCGGGGAGCCGCCGTCCCGAGCCGGCGGGGAGCCGCCGTCCCGCGCGGGGAGCCGCCGCCCCGTCCGCCAAGGCTCCGCGCGACCCGCACCTGTGTGGCCTGCGTTTCTGTTGTTACCGACGTTACCGCTGGGCTGCCAGGCCGGACCTTGCGCGTTCGTGATCAGACGATTGGTGTCGCTATCACGACACCAATCGTCTGATCATCTGCCCGGGCGACCCAGAGCGTCCACAACTAGCCGGCCGCCCTCCATCGGTCCCTGGTGTCCCGGGTCTCCTGTGGCCCCCGTTGCTTGTGTTACAGGTGTGACCTCGCGCCGGGCGTCCCGCGACCGTGATCAGAAGAATGGTGTTGCCCGCAACATGCTGCAACGACACCATTCGTCTGATCACGGACTAGCCGCAGCGCATTTTGCTGCCCATGCGGCCGGCCGGGCGGGGGATGGGCGCGGCGCGGCGTATAGCCTGCAATCCGTGGACAGCTTGCCCAATCCGCCCGCGCCGCGGGACGCTCAGGCGTTCGTCACCGGCGGCGCCTACGCCTTGTTGTTCCTGCTGGGCGCCCTGGAAGGGCTGGTCGGCTGCTTCCAGTATTCCCGCTCGGTGGGTTCGTTCCCGCTGGCCGCCGTGCTGCTGGCCCTCGCGATCGGAGTCACCTGCGTGCTCGGCGCGGCCGGGATGGGATCGGTGGCCGGGGCGCTGGCCCCGGCGCTGGGCTGGTTCGGCGTTTCCGTCGTGCTGAGCCTGCCCACCTCCGGCGGGAGCGTGCTCATCACCAACACGGCGCCGGGCGAGTGGTATCTCTACGGCGGGTCGGCGTGCGCGGCCGCCGGCGTGGTGGTGGCCTTCATGCGCCGGGCCCGGGCCGGGCCGCCCCGGATGTCTGTGCCACGGCGCCCGAGCATCAGTTCATGACGGAGGTTGACGGTGCCGACTTCCGGCGCGTCGCCGGCCAGTTCGCCAGCGGCATCATGGTCGTGACCACCCATGCCGACGGCGTGGACCACGCGATGACCGTGACCGCCTTCGCGTCGGTGTCCCTGGACCCGCAGCGGGTCCTGTTCTGCGCCGAGAAGATCGCGCGCTTCCACGACGCCGTGCTGGCCGCGGGGGTCTGGGCGGTATCGGTAGTGGATGAGGATGCGGAGAAGGTCGCCCGCTGGCTCGCGACCCGGGGCCGCCCGCTGGATGGCCAGCTGGCCGGGATCGCGCACCATCCGGGCCCGCAGACCGGGGCGCCCGTGCTGGACGAGGCGCTGGGCGTGATCGAGTGCCGGACCACGGCGGTGCACGACGGCGGTGACCATAGCATCGTGGTCGGCGAGGTCATCGGGGTCAGTGAGCCGCGGCCTGGCGGCCGGCCGCTGATCCACTATGGCGGCCGGTACCGCACGCTGCACGGCGACTGACTGGCCCGCTACGCGCGGATGGCAGCCTCGATCTGGTCCAGCCCCCAGTCCAGGTCCGGCTCGCTGATCACCAGGGGCGGCGCCAGCCGGATCGTGGTCCCGTGCGTGTCCTTGGCCAGGACACCCCGCGCCGCGAGGCGCTCGCAGGCGACGCGGCCCGACAGCGAGGTGAACTCGATCCCCGCCCACAGGCCGCGCCCGCGGACCTGGCGGACCAGATCCCGCGGCAGCGCCGACAGCCGGTCGTGCAGGTGCTGGCCCAGCTTCGCGGATCGGTCCTGGTACTCGCCGGTGGCCAGCAACGCGATCACCTCGCGGCCCACCGCGCAGGCCAGCGGGTTTCCGCCGAAGGTCGAGCCGTGCTGCCCGGGCTGGAAGACGCCGAGAACCTCCCGGGAGGACACGACGGCGGAGACCGGCACGATCCCGCCGCCGAGGGCCTTGCCGAGCAGGTACATGTCGGGCCGTACCCCCTCGTGCTCGCAGGCGAAGGTGGCGCCGGTCCGGCCCAGCCCGGACTGGATCTCGTCGGCGATCATGAGCGCGCCGTGCTCCGTGCACAGATCGCGGACGGCGGCCAGATAGCCCGGCGGCGGCACCACCACGCCGGCCTCACCCTGGATAGGCTCGATCAGGACGCCCACCACGTTCGGGTCCATCACTGCCGCCAGTGCCTCGGCATCCCCGTACGGCACAACGCGGAATCCAGGCGTGTACGGCCCGAACGAGGCCCGGGCGTCGGGGTCGGTGGAGAAGCTGATGATCGTCGTGGTCCGGCCGTGGAAGTTGCCGTCGAACGCCACGATGACCGCCTCGTCGGCGGGCACCCCCTTGACCTCGTAACCCCACTTGCGGGCGGTCTTGATGGCCGTTTCCACCGCCTCCGCGCCGGTGTTCATCGGCAGCACCATCTCCATGCCCGCGAGGTCCGCGAGCTCGGCGCAGAACAGGCCAAACTGGTCATGGTCGAAGGCCCGGCTGACCAGGGTCACCCGGTCCAGCTGCCGCTGCGCGGCCGCGACCAGGGCCGGGTGGCGGTGGCCGAAGTTCAGCGCGGAGTACGCCGCGAGCATGTCGAGGTAGCGGCGGCCGTCCACGTCGGTGACCCAGGCCCCCTCGGCCTCGGCGATCACGACGGGCAGCGGATGGTAGTTGTGTGCGCTGTGCGCCTCGGACAGCGCGCGCAGGTCTTCCGTTCCCACGGTCATGGTGTGTCCCCCTCTCATGGCCGCAGTTCCAGTGTGCAGCACTTGGGGCCGCCCCCGGCTTTGCGGAACTCCGACATGTCCACTGGCACCGGCTCGAACCCGCGTGCCGAGAGCTGCGCCGCCAGCGCCATCGCCTGGGCCGGCAGGACGACGTGGTACCCGTCGCTGACCGCGTTCAGCCCGAGTACCGCGGCGTCCTCGTCGGTCGCCTCGACCAGCTCGGCGAAGCACGCGGCGAGGGCGGCCCGCCCGGCGGTGTCGAACGCGGCGGGGTAGTAGGCGACCGTGTCGGCGTCGAGCACGCACAGGGCCGTGTCCAGGTGGTAGAACCGCGGGTCCACCAGGCGCAGGCTGATCACCGGCAGCCCGAACAGCTGCTCGAGGTCGTGCCGGATGTCGGGCTCGGACCGGAAACCGTGCCCGGCCAGGATCACCCGGCCCGCATGCACGATGTCCCCCTCACCCTCGTTGATGCGCCGCGGCTCGTACACCGACGTGAAGCCGCGATCGCGGAACCAGTCCAGGTAAGCCGGTCCCTCCGCAGCCCGCTCCGGATGCCGGAACCGGGCGCCCAGCACGGTGCCGCCGATCACCGTGGCGCCGTTGGCCGCGAAGACCATGTCCGGCAGGCTAGGGCGGGCGTCGATGAGCTGGACCGCGTGGCCGAGTGAGCGGTAGGTGTCACGCAGCAGCTGCCACTGGAGCATGGCCCGCGTGGTGTCGACGGGCTCCCCGCTGGCCATCCAGGGGTTGATCGAGTACCGCACCGTGAAGTGGTCAGGCGGGCACATCAGGTAGGCCCGGGGCTGCGGCAGTCTGGACCGCAGAGCTGCGGTCGCGGCGGTGGTGTACGTATCGGTCATCGAGCCTCCTCTCGGCGCCATGCATCGGCTCTCCCAGCGTATGGTCTGCGGTACCGCATAGAAGTGCGCAGGACCTGCGACTACGCGGAGATTCGTTGTGAAGTTCTGGCTAAACCCGGAGAATCGTTGCGTGTTAGGACGAACGGGCGCGCGGATACACCGCTGTAACATTCGCGTAGCACGGGCGACATGAAAAGGGTTGTTTCCGCAGCAGCGTTGGCGCAGGTCAGCACGGGCCCGGTCGGCGTTGCGGGTCAGGGGGTGCGGACGGTCCAGGTCTGGCCGTGTGGCGTGTCCGTGACCGTGACGCCGAGGGTGCCCAGCTGGTCGCGGAGCCCGTCCGCGGTGGTCCAGTCGGCGGCGGCCCGGGCGGCGGCGCGCGCCTCCAGCAGTTGCGCCGCGCGGTCCGGGAGCGGCCTCGGCGCCGGTTCCCGGCCGATGTCGCGCGCCAGGTCCAGGCCGAGCAGGTGGTCGGCGTAGGCGAACGTCTCGAACTTGGACCCCGGCGGGATCTCGCTGTCCTTCTCCAGGCTGCGCAGGACCCGCAGCGCCGCCGGGGTGTCCAGGTCGTCGTCGAATGCCGCGGTGAACTCGCTCACGTACTGCGCGCACATCGCCTTGCTGGGCGAGCGGGCCCACTCGGCCACCCGCTCCCGCCACCGCCGCACAGTCCGGTCCGCGGCCTCCAGCACCGCCCAGGTCAGGTTCAGCTGCTGGCGGTAGCGGTGATCCAGGAACGCGAACCGCAGCGCCAGCGGATCCAGCCCCCGGGCGGGGAGGTCAGCCAGCAGCACCACGTTGCCGGTGGACTTGGCCATCTTCCGGCCTTCGAACAGGAGGTGCTCGCCGTGCACCCAGTGCTGTATCACCTCATGGCCGGTCACCGAGTTGGACTGGGCACGCTCGTCCTCGTGGTGCGGGAAGCGCAGGTCGATGCCGCCGGTGTGCACGTCGATAGTCTCGCCCAGGTAGTGCAGTGACATGGCTGAGCACTCGGTATGCCAGCCCGGGAAGCCGGTGCCCCAGGGGGAGTCGTAGGTCAATTCCCGCCCCGCTCGCGCGGGCTTCCACAGGGCCCAGTCCGCGTGGAAGCGCTTGTCGGGGTCCACACCCTGCTGGCCAGCACTGAACTGGCCAGCGCGGGGCTGGCCAGCACTGGACTGGCGAGCACGGGCCGCGCTGCGGTGGCCGGGCCGCAGGTCAGCCAGCCGGTTGCCGGACAGCTCGCCGTAGCCGGGGAAGGACCGGGCGTCGAAATATACCGAGCCGCTGGGCACCGGGTAGGCGTGGCCCGTGTCGATCAGCCGTGCGATCAGGTCGATCATCATGCCGATGCACTCCGAGGCCCGCGGGTACGTGTCGGCCGGGTGGATGTTCAGCGCGGCGCAGTCGGCGTGGAACGCTTCCTCGTAGTACCGGGCGAGGTCGAGCGGGCTTTTCCCCTCGGCCTGGGCCTGGACCACGACCTTGTCCTCGCCCTCGGGATCGATCTCGGTGTCATCGACCAGGTGCCCGACGTCGGTGATGTTCTGGCAGCTCGTGACCAGCAGCCGGTGCCGCCCGGCGGTGCGCCGGATCAGGTCGGCCAGCAGGTAGGACCGCAGGTTTCCGACGTGGGCCGGGCGGTAGACCGTCGGCCCGCAGCTGTAGACGCTGAGCCGGCCGCGGCGGGCGGGCTCGATCGTCTCGACCTGCCTGGTCCGGGTGTCATAGAGGCGGAGCACACCGACAGCCTATGAGGGGCCCCGGGCGGCTCCGGCGGTGCCCGGGCCATCGGCAGGGTGACGTCTGGGGTGCGGACCAGCGGCGGGTGACGTCTGGGGTGCGGACCAACGGCGGATGACGCCGGGTGCGGACCAGCGGCGCCTAGGGCCGCAGGCCGCGGACCAGGTCGGCCGGGACCACCCGGACCGGGAACGGCCGCGTCGCCGTCCACGGCTCCTCACCAGCTACGCAGGCCACCTCCCGGTAGGCGCTGCCGGCCAGCTCGAACACGGTCAGCGTGGGCTTGGCCCGGGCCGGGTCAACCAGCCAGAACGAGGCGGAGCCGAGCCGGGCGTAGACCGCCTTCTTCAGGTGGGCGTCGCGGAGACGGCTCGTGGGCGAGATCACCTCGACGGCCAGTACCGGGGCCCGGGGCAGGTCGTCCTCGGTGAGGTCGGTATACCGGGCCACCAGGACGTCGGGCTGTACCTCGTTGAACTTGTCGGGGCGCACCGCGAATGGGGCGGGCAGCACCCGGAGCCCGGCCGGGCAGGCCTGGCGCAGCAGGATGGCCAGGGCCATTACCGCCTCTTGGTGCGCCCAGCCTGGGGCCGGGCTCACCAGGAGCTCCCCGTCGATAAGTTCGTACCGGCGACCGTCATCCGGCATCCCCTCCAGGTCGGCGACCGTGAAGGGGTGGGCGACATCGCTGGGACTCGTCACAGCTGTCATGGTCCCCTCCTTTCTTCACGCCAGCAAGCGTGCCAGGTGAGTCCGACAGGTCCGGGGATGTCCCGCCGCGGCCGGAGAGGGCGGCGGGGCTGGTGTCGCAGTAGGACGAACCCGCCGGGCAGGCGGCGCGGCTGGGAGAGGGCCGGCGGGTGGTGCCGGGTGCGAGGGCCGCCGGCACGCGGGCCGACGTTGCTCAGGCGAGGGTGGAGAGGCGGCCGGCGGGTGGTGCCGGGTGCGAGGGCCGCCGGCACGCGAGGCGGCGTTGGTCAGGGGAGCGTGGCCAGGCGGCGGGCGGCGGCGGCCACGCGCTCGTCGGTGGCGGTGAGAGCCACCCGGATGTGCTGGGCGCCGGCCGGGCCGTAGAACTCGCCGGGAGCGACGAGGATGCCCGCCTCGGCGAGCAGCCGTACCGACGACCAGCAGTCCAGCCCGGGGCGGGAGGCCCACAGGTACAGGCCCGCCTCGGAGTGAGTGATCGTCCAGCCGGCCTTCTCCAGGGCGGCCCGGAGCTGGTCGCGGCGGGCCGCGTACACCTCACGCTGCCGCTCGGCGTGCTCGTCGTCGCCGAGCGCCGCGGCCATCGCGGCCTGCACCGGGGCGGGCATCATCATCCCGGCGTGTTTGCGGATCTCCAGCAGCTCCGCGACGAGCGCCGGGTCACCGGTGACGAAGCCTGCCCGGTAACCAGCCAGGTTGGAGCGCTTGGACACCGAGTGGACCGCGAGCAGGCCGTCGAACGACCCGCCGCACACCTCCGGGTGCAGCACGGACACCGGCTCCGCCGTCCAGCCGAGCCCGATGTAGCACTCGTCCGAGGCCAGGACCGCACCCCGTTCCCGGGCCGCCCGCGCCGCCGCGGCCAGCTGCCCGGCGCTGAGCACCCGCCCGGTGGGGTTGCTGGGTGAGTTCACCCAGGCCAGGCGGACCGGGCCGGGGGCAGTGGACGTGGTGGTCTTCGTTGCGGAAAAGCCGGGGCCGGGCGCGGGGGCGGCAGGCGGGAGCGCATCCCCGGCCACCGCATCGGCGCCCGCCAGCCGGGCACCGATGTCGTAGGTCGGGTAGGCCAGTTCCGGGTAGACGACCGTGTCCCCGGGGCCGCAGCCGAGCAGGGCCGGGAGCGAGGCGATGAACTCCTTGGTGCCGATCACCGGCAGCACCGCGTCAGGCTCGACCGTCACCCCGTGGCGGCGGGCCAGCCACCCGGCTGCCGCCTCGCGCAGTGCGCGGGTGCCGTGGGTAGCGGGGTAACCGGGGGTGTCGGCCGCCGCGCGGAGCGCATCCTGCACCACCTGCGGGACGGGGTCCACGGGGGTGCCCACGGACAGGTCCACGATCCCGTCCGGATGAGCCCGGGCTATCTGGCCGCAGGGAGCGAGCAGATCCCAGGGGAACCGGGGCAGCCGGGCCGCGAGGGTCAGCTCGCCTCTCCCTGCGGAGGCAACGCCGCCACGATCGGGTGGTCCTTGTCGATCTTCCCGACCTTGGAGGCACCGCCAGGCGAGCCGAGGTCAGCGAAGAACTCCACGTTGGCCTTGTAAAAGTCCTTCCACTGGTCGGGCACGTCATCCTCATAGAAGATCGCCTCGACCGGGCAGACGGGCTCGCAGGCGCCGCAGTCCACGCACTCGTCAGGGTGTATGTAGAGCATGCGCTCGCCCGTGTAGATGCAGTTGACGGGGCATTCCTCGATGCAGGACTTGTCGAGGACGTTGACACAGGGCTGCGCAATGATGTACGTCACGTCGGAACTCCTCTTCCGGCATTATCCCGGTGGGTCTGGGGCCTCCCAGTATCCCGGTCCTGGGCAAGTATGTCGCGAAGGCGGCCGCGCTCGGGCCCGGGGGCCGTCAGTTTCACCGGCCGGCCGCAGGCTATCAGCTCAGCTGGATGGTGCCTGCTCGCGGTGCGCCCGCGTCACGCACCCAGCCCCTGGTGCCGGAGGCGGCGCGCCACTGGTACCCGCCGAACCGCACCTGGTGGATGCCGTACTTGCTGGCGTGGGTCACCAGCCAGGACGCCACCTCCCAGCCGAGCTTCGGGTGCCCGATCCGCACCTGCATGGTGTGGCGCGGCCCGGACACGGCCAGGTCCGCGGTGGCCTGGCCGAAGGTGCTGGTCAGCCCCTCGGTGATGCGGGCCATGTCGGGGTGGTGCGGACCCGCGGGGTCGGCCCAGCAGTAGACCGCGTGCCCGTGCTGGCCGGTGAACGCGCCGGCCATCTCCGCCGCCATCCCCTCGTACTGGATGTACGCCGATCCGTCCGCGCTGCGCTGCACCGCCTGGGCCGCCTGGTACACGGGCATCCTCTGGTAGCCGCGGACGTCCTTCAGGGCGCGGAAGAACTTGGTCGTCGCGTAGACCGGGTTCTCCAGCTGCCTGGCGGGTCCCCAGCCCTGGGAGGGCCGCTGCTGGAACACGCCGACCGAGTCCATGTCCCCGTAGGTCAGGTCGTGCAGCTTGGATTCCTGCATCGCCGTCGCGTAGGCGATGGTGACCGCCGCGCGGGGCATGGACTGCTGATGTGCGACACCCGCGATGGTGGACGCGATGCTGGCCTGCTGCGTATCGAGCAGCACCGACTGGTGCCCGGAGGCCGCCGAGCATCCTGACCCGGCCAGCACCGGCCCGATCACCGGCACGAGCGCGCGCACCGCCAGGTAGGTGCCGGCGGTGAGGACGAGGAGCAGGCTGGTCGCGATGACCGCGCGGCGCCTGGTTTTCTGGCGTCGCGGGCGTAGAGGGCGCGGCCGGCTGTTGGGCACATGCAGAAGCTACCGGCGCGATCTGACGGGAGTGACCCAGACCACCGCATGTGCGCACGCGCACACGAACCCTTGACCCTGACGATGCCGGCTGCTGACGGGGCGGGAACGTCGGCCGGACGGCGGGTGGGCGGCCGGGAGGCGCGTGGCCGGGCTGCGGGTGGCCGGGAGGCGCGTGGCCGGGCGGCGGGTGGCCGGGAGGCGCGTGGCCGGGCGGCGGGTGGCCCGGGGCGGTGGCGGGCGGCCCGGCGTCCGTGTTACCGAGGCGGGTCTGCTGACCTGGAGATCCCACGTGGCAGGATCGAAGGGTGCAACCTGAGTCACGTCGCCGGATCCGCCGCCAGGGGCCCGCCCTGCTGCGCGGCGACTTCATCCCCAAGACCACCACCGACCAGCGACTGCTCGACAAGCGCGGGCCCAGCGACTGGGTGCACACCGACCCGTGGCGGGTGCTTCGGATCCAGGCCGAGTTCGTGGAGGGCTTCGGGCTGCTCGCCGAGCTCGGCCCGGCGGTCTCCGTCTTCGGCTCGGCCCGGGCCCGGCCCGGCAGCCGCGAGTACGAGCTGGGCGAGCGCATCGGGGCGGGGCTGGCCGAGGCTGGGTACGCCGTGATCACCGGGGGCGGCCCCGGGGTCATGGAGGCCGCCAACAAGGGGGCTACCACTGTTGGCGGGGTCTCGGTGGGACTGGGCATCGAGTTGCCCATGGAGATGGGCCTGAACGACTACGTCGAGATCGGGCTGGAGTTCCGCTACTTCTTCGTCCGCAAGACTGTTTTCATCAAGTATTCGCAGGCGCTCGTGGTGCTGCCCGGCGGCTTCGGCACGCTGGATGAGCTGTTCGAGGCGCTCACGCTGGTGCAGACCGGGAAAATAACGAAATTCCCGATCGTGCTGGTCGGCAGCGACTACTGGTCCGGCCTGCTGTCGTGGATCCATGACACGGTGCTGGCCCGCGGGTACATCTCGCCCGGGGACGATGACCTGCTTACGGTGGAGGATGATCCGGCCGAGGTGGTGCGCATCATCCAGGAGGCCCACTCGCAGCGCAATGGCACCGATGCTGGCCTGGCCGGGTCGGCCGAGCCTGAGGACGCGCCCGTCATCGGGGACTGAAATCCGCGCCTGCCGGCTGTTCCTGGACGTCGGCGGGCGCCAGGCGTGGGACGATTCTTATTGTGCCGATTCTGTTGCTACTGGCCGGGGTGGTCATTCTTGCCGGCGTGGTGGGCGTGGCGATGGGCCACGGTGGCGAGATGGCCGAGTTCGCCACGGACTACGTCCCGCCTGACGTGATGACCGCTGCCGACGTGGCGATGCTGCGGCCCCCGTCGGCGTTCTGGGGCTACAACATGCAGGTCACCGACGAGGCGCTGAGCCGGGTGGCGCAGGTCATCGCCGAGCGCGATGTCGAGATCGCGGTGCTCCGCCAGCAGCTTGCCGAGTTCCGCTCAGCCACCGGCAGCCATCCGGCCGTCGCGGCCGCGGCCCTGCTGGCCCGCTCGAGATCGGCCGGGGCCCGCGCCGACCGGCCCGGCCTGGCCCGGCCCGGCCCGGGCGCGCCCGCGCCCGGTCTGGACGTGCCCGGTCCGGTCCCGTCCGGTCTGGACGTGCCCGGTCCGGTCCCGTCCGGTCTGGACGTGCCCGTCCGGTCCCGTCCGGTCTGGACGTGCCCGGTCCGGTCCAGCCCGGTCTGGACGCGCCCGGGCCGGGGGAAGCCGGGTCAGCGCCCAACGGGTCAGCGCCGCGCTCCGAGGAAGCGGCCGCCAGCCGCGATGAGTGACCCGGGCCGGCCGGAGCCCGGCCCGGACGGGCAGCTGCGCTGCCCGTGGGCGCTGTCGGCCCAGGAGTACCTTGCCTATCACGACGAGGAGTGGGGTCGGCCGGTCCGCGATGACCGGGGGATCTTCGAGCGACTGAGCCTGGAGGCCTTCCAGGCTGGCCTGTCGTGGCTGACGATCCTGCGCAAGCGGGAGAACTTCCGCGCCGCGTTCGCGGGTTTCGATCCGGCCGTGGTGGCAGAATTCGGCCCGGACGACGTGACCAGGCTGCTCGGTGACGCGGGCATCATCAGGAACCGGGCCAAGATCACGGCCGTCATCGGGAATGCCCGGGCCGCACTGGCGGTCCCGGGCGGCCTGGCCGCGCTGGTCTGGGGCTATGCGGAGGATCGGCCGGCCGCGTCCGCCGGGCCGGTCACCATGGCCGAGGTAGCCGCCTGGACACCTGCATCGAAGGCGCTGGCCCGGGTACTGCGGGCCCGCGGGTTCTCATTCACTGGCCCGGTTACGGTTTACGCCACCTTCCAGGCCTGCGGAGTCGTCGATGATCATCTGCGGGACTGCGTGCGGCGCGGTGCCTCCGTGCGCGGTGCCTCCGGGCGTGGTGCCTCCCGGGCGCGGGCAGCTGAGCAACTGGGATCCTGAAGCACACGGAGCGTGTCACACTGTGAGCGGACAGTGTGGGAGGTGTCATGACGGGGGGGCGTGATCCGCGGCGGCCGGGCGCCACAGGTGACGAGGAGCCACCGCCTGTCCCGCCGGGCGTGGACCCTGCGGTGCCCAGCCCCGCCCGCCTGTATGACTACTACCTCGGCGGCAGCATCAACTTCCCGGCCGACCGGCAGGCAGCGGAGCTGATCCGCAAAGACCTGCCCGAGATCTCCGACATGGCCTGGTCCAACCGCGGGTTTCACCAGCGGGCCGCGAAATGGCTGGCGGCGCAGGGCGGGATCAGCCAGTTCGTCGACATTGGCTCCGGGCTGCCGACCCAGGGCAACACCCACCAGGTCGTCCGGGCCGTCGCGCCCGACGCTCGCGTGGTGTACGTGGACAACGACCCGATGGTCCGCGCCTACGCCGGGGAGCTGCTGACCGACAGCCGCTTCACCAGCTTTGTCTTCGCCGACCTGCGAGAGCCTGACCGGGTGCTGGGCAGCCGGCAGTTGCAGGCGCTGATCGACTTCACCGAGCCGGTCGGGCTGCTGATGACCGCGGTCCTGCACTTCGTGTCCGACGACTCCGACCCCTGGGGCTTGGTGGCCCGCTACACGCAGGCCCTGGCGCCGGGCAGCTACCTCGCGCTGTCCCACGTCACCGCGGACAACGTGCCCGAACGGGGGGTGCGGACCGGCCTGTCGGTGTACAAACGGGCCACCGAGAACATCCACCTGCGACCCCGGGCCGAGGTGGAGCGCTTCTTCACCGGGCTGGAGCTCGTCTCGCCCTGGCCCGGTGAGGCCCCGCGGCTGGTCTTCATGGGGGAGTGGGGAGCCGAGGATCCCCAGCTCGCGGACAGTGACGGCTCACGCTGGGGATACGCAGGGGTGGCCCGGCGGCCGTGACCTCAGGAGGGGTGCTATGACGCGGAAGCCCAGCGTGGAGGATCTGGGCATCGAGGTGGACGCCCAGCAGTGGCGGCGCTCCGGGGAGGGCGAAGGCTCGATCGAGATCGCCTTCGTGCCCGGCGAGGGCGGGGCGGCCGAGTGGGTGCTGATGCGCGTGACTGGTGATCCAGACGGCCGGATCCTCGTCTACGACCGCCACGAGTGGGAGTGCTTCCTCGACGGCGCGCGAGGCGGCGAGTTCGACGACGGAGCCAGCTGACCGTGGTGCCCGCCAGGCGTCCCGCGGCGGGGCGGCCCTGGCGGGGCGGCCCTGGCCGGGGGCCGTGGCCGGGGGCCGTGGTCCGGCAGCGCCTCCTAGGGCGGGCGGCCGCGGTCGGTCATCGTCGGGCAGTGCCGCATACGGCGAGCGCCGGCCTGCAGTCGGCCATCTTTGGGCGGTGCCGCAGACGGCGCTCCCGGCGTAACCTGGGAGTCTCATGAGAGTATGCAATAATCTGCGATTCACAAGTTAGGTAGCGCTATGCTGCACGCATCATCCTGCCCAGGAGGAGATCGCGATGGCTGACGATGCCTACGGCGCGACCGTAGCCAAGCGTCGGCTGTCCCGCCGCCTGGCCGAACTCAGGACTGAGAGCGGTCACACGGCAAACCACGTCTGCGACATCCTTAACTGGGGACGCGGCAAGGTGGGCCGGTTCGAGGCCAACCAGTGGAAACGCCCTGAGATGAGCGACATCAGGGATCTGCTGCGGATCTACGGCGTGGATCCCGCCACCGCGGAGGAGCTGGAGGACCTCGCCATCCGTTCGCGGGCCCGGCCCTGGTGGCGTGACTACACCGACATCTTCGAGAACGAGTTTCCCGGGTTCGAGAACGATGCCGAGCGGATCCAGGTCTGCATGCCGCTGGTGGTGCCCGGCCTGCTGCAGACCCAGGACTACGCGGAAGCCTTCATGCGGGCCGGCCCGCGGCCGCCCGCATGGCGCCGGAAGGCGATGGAGACTCGGCAGCGGCGGCAAGAAATCCTGGACCGTACCAACGGCACGGCGCCCAACCTGGTGGCGGTGATCACCGAGGCCTCACTCATGTACCACTGGGGCAGCCGCCTGGAGCGGCGCGAGCAGATCGAGCACCTCATCGAGATGAGCCGCCGGAACAACGTCGAGCTGCGCATCCTGCGCTTTGCGGATGGCCCCAGCCCCGGGGTTTCGTCCTCGATCAACATTTTTGACCTGCCTGGAGACGAGCCCCTCGTCTTCACCGAAACAGACACGGCTATCCAGGAGGTAAGCAGACCAGAAGAGGTGAGTTTGTACGTCCAGGCTTTCAGCCGGATCCGCGATGCGGCCCAGGAGCCTGGCGATACCGTGCTTTACCTGGAACACCTCGCTCAACAACTGGAGTAGAAAATGACTGACCTGTCTCGAGCACAGTGGCGCAAAGCGCGCCTCAGCAGTACCTCTAACGGCGGTTGCGTGGAAGTCGCCGCCAACTTCCTGGATGTCGTCGCGGTACGGGACAGCACCCGGCCCAGCGACGGCGCTCACGTGGTCAGCCGGGCTGCGTTCGCCGAGTTCCTGTCGGACACCAAGGCTGGCCGGTACAACCTCGACCGCTGACATCCCGCCGGCGAAGCCGGCCAGGCAAGCAGGGCGCCGAAGCGGCCAGGCAGGCGGCAGGGGCGCCCGGCAGGCAGGGGCAGCCAGGCAGGCAGCAGGGCCGGCGAAGCCGGCCAGGCAGAGAAGAATCCCCCGGGTGGCGGCCCGGGGGATTCTTTTTCTGCGGGGCCTGTCTCGAGGCCTGGCGGCTCTGGTTCGGCAGCAGCCATGGCCACGACTGTACTGCCAAGAGCACAGGCCCGGCAGCACCTGCCCCTCTGCTCGTTACCTCATAGCCACCGCAGTGTTACCTTACGTAGCGTTACGATGAGGCGGCGACGGTCCCGGTCGGTTTGGTAAAGACTCGTTCAACCCGACCCGGCAAGCCCCGATGTCGTTGCGCAGTGCGGACATGACTCATAATGTGTGTTTCACAGATTGCGGGCCGGGAAAGGCTGAGGATCATGTTAGGGTCGCTTGCCGCGGACACAGCGCACGTTACGGAGGCGGTGCCTGCGCCGGCCGAGACCGTATCGGCAGGCGGCTGTTCCGCCTCCCCGCTCCCGCTGGATGCTACGTGCTCGGCCGTGGCCCGCCACCTCTTCCGCGCGGCCGCGCCCGGGGTTGGCCTGTCGGCCGAGTTGGTCTACGACGGCGCCACCATGGCCAGCGAGCTCGCGGCCAACAGCATGCATGCGCAGACTGGAATCCAGTTCGATGTGCGCGGCTGCGCTGTGGCGGGCGCCCCGGAGATCTGGCTCTACCTGCGCACAGTCACAGGGAGACAGGAGCTGGTCTGCAAGGTCTTCGATGCCCTGCCGCGCTGGAAAGACGATGCGCCGCCCGATCTGGCCGTCCCGGTGCCGGTGGACGCGGTGAGCGGTCGCGGCCTGCACGTGATCGACGGCCTGTCCCAGGGGCGCTGGGGTCACCACCTGACCCGGGCCCGGCTTGGTGGCTGGAAGGTCTCCGGCAAGGCGGTCTGGTTCGCCCTGCCGGTCCCGGCCAGCAGCGCCCTGGACAGGTTCCGATGTCCGCAGCCCGGTTCAGTGCAGGCGGCCGCCATCCTGGAGCGGATGCTCTCCGAGCGCGGGATCGGGCACATCGTCCGGGCCGACGCTCCGGCCTCGGGCATGTCGGTGCTGTCCATACGGCGAGGCCTGACCGTCTGGTGCCGCAGCCGCGTGGTGTCCTGGACCGGCCGCACCGGTCACCGAGAGTGGCGGGCCTTCTCCGACCTTGTCGATGCCGCCGAGCAGATCGTCTGCGCCCACGAGGACCTGGCCAGCGCCGACGTGGCGGCGCAGGCCCGGTAACCCAGGCCCGGTAACAGGTCCGTCACCGCCCCAGGAAGCGTGGCCCGGGCAACCCAGGTCCGTTACCGGCCCAGGAAGCGTGGCTCCTGCTTGCGGGTGAACGCGAGCGTGGCGGCCTGATGATCGGCAGTCCGTCCCAGGGCGGTCTGAACCTCGGCCTCCTTCTCCAGGGTCTCGGCCAGGCCGTGCCCCGCCGCGTAGCCGAGCTGTTCCTTGATGCCCGCGTAGGCGGCGGTGGGGCCCGCGGCCAGCCGCGCGGCGACCCCGGCCGCGGTCGCCGCCAGGTCCGTGTCCTCCACCACCTGGTTGACCAGGCCTAGTTCCAGCGCGCGCGACGCGGGGACCGGCTCTGCGAGCATCAGCAGTTCGGCCGCCCGCCCCGCCCCGGCCAGCCGGGGCAAGGTCCAGGACACGCCCGTATCGGCGGCCAGCCCGACCCGCGCGAACGCCATCAGGAAGCTGGCGCCCTGGGCGGCGATGCGGAAGTCGCAGGCGAAGGCCAGCCCCGCGCCCGCCCCGGCGGCGACCCCGTTCACGGCCGCGATGACCGGCTTGGGCATGGACATGATGGCCAACACGAGCGGGTTGTAGTGCTCGCGGACCGTATCGAGCGCGGCTGGGGCCGCCTCGCCGGGGGGCGGCACCACCGCAGACGCGGCCCCGACGGGCACCTGCGCCGCCGGTGCGCCGGACGGTGGCGCCCCAGCGGCCGGCGGCGACTCGTCCCGCGGCCCGGCCGCCCCCAGCAGTTCCGCGTGCTCACGCAGGTCCTGGCCGGCGCAGAAGGCCCGGCCCGCGCCGGTGATCAGGACCGCGCGGACCTCCGGGCTGGAAGCGGCCTGCTGGACCGCCCCGAGCAGCCCGGTCTTCAGCTCCGCGGTCAGCGCGTTGTAGGCCTGCGGCCGGTTCAGCGTGATGGTGGCTACCGCTCCATCGAGGTCCCAGCGGACGCTGTCGGTCACCGGACTCCTCCTCGGGACAGGCCGCCAGGCGGCGGCCTCAGTGACTGCTGAGACGCCAGTTACCGACGGCGGCGGGCGGAAGGGAGTGCTGATCGTTACCACTGTAGGCCGGAACTCTGGATAATAGAGGTACTGATCAACACGGCTGTGGGTGGCCGGACCCGCCGCAGGCGCCGGGATTCCGGCGCGGGGCAGGCCTCCGCGAGGTCTCATACGGCCCCGAGCAGGAAGGGGATGCGCAATGGCGGCGATGAAGCCGCGGACGGGTGACGGTCCGCTCGAGGTCACCAAGGAGGGCCGCGGAATCGTGATGCGCGTCCCGCTTGAGGGAGGCGGGCGGCTGGTGGTCGAATTGTCCGCCGATGAGGCCGCCCGGCTCTCGGACGCGCTCAAATCCGTCACCGGCTGAGCCTTGCCGGTCAAGGCAAGGGTTACGGTCGCGCCAGCGGCTGGCCTGAAACCGCTGGCTGACTACCTGGCCGAGGCAGGCCTGGGCACGTCCGCAACACTGGCCCTGATCGCCGTCCCTGTACGCAGCCCGGAGGGCTCGTCCCAGGGCCCGGTTCCCGGCGCCGGTGCATCCAGCCTGGACCCGTACCTAGGCGTCAGCGCGGCCCAGATCATCGCGAGCGCGGAGTTGACCGGCCGGGCGGGTGAAACCACCCAGACGGTGATCCGGCTCGGCACAGAGGCTTGCACGGTTTTGTTCCTCGGCGTCGGGGACGGCTCAGCGGGAGACCTGCGCCGGGCCGGGGCGGCGCTGGCCCGCCGCGTCCCGGCTGGGCGCGCCGCGCTGACCACGGCCGTCCTGGATGAACCCGACGAGGCCGTGCAGGCCTTCACTGAGGGCGTTCTGCTCGGCTCCTACCAGTTCACGATGAAATCCCCGGGCCCGCAGGCCGGGGAGCCCGGGGAGATCCGCGTGCTGCTGGCCGGCCCGGCCAGCCGGGCGGTGCTGGTCGCCCGGGCCGCCACCATCGCCGGTGCCGTGGCGCTGGCCCGCGATCTCGCCAACACGCCGTCGATGACCAAGACGCCGGAATGGCTCGCCACCGAAGCGGCCTCGGTCGCCGCGGAGCACGGCCTGTCCTCGCGCATCTGGCGGGAAGCCGAACTCGCCCGGGGCGGATTCGGCGGGCTGCTGGGCGTGGGGGCGGGGTCGGCCCACCCGCCCCGGCTGATCGAGCTCAGCTATCGGCCCGCGCAGGCCGGCCTGCACGTGGTGCTGATCGGCAAGGGCATCACGTTCGACAGCGGCGGCCTGTCGCTGAAGCCCACCGACGGCATGAAGACGATGAAAACCGACATGGCGGGCGGCGCCGCGGTGATCGGCGCGATGTCCGCGCTGGGTTGGCTCGGGGCCCGGGACCGGGTGACCGGCCTGGTGGCGGCGGCGGAGAACATGCCGTCGGGGACGGCGCTGCGGGTAGGCGACGTCCTTACCCACTACGGCGGCCAGACGGTCGAGGTGCTCAACACCGACGCGGAGGGCCGGCTGGTCCTCGCGGACGCGCTGGCTTACGCCCACGACGCGCTGGCCCCGGACCTTGTGGTGGACCTGGCCACCCTCACGGGAGCCGCGCGGGTGGCGCTGGGCAGTTCCATAGCGGCCCTGTACGCCACCGACGACGACCTGGCCACGGCCCTGCTGGACGCAGGGACGGCGAGCGGGGAACGGCTCTGGCGGATGCCGCTCGCCGAGGACTACCGGGACGCGCTGGACTCCCCGGTGGCGGACCTGGCCAACGTGGCCCGCGCCTCTGGGCGGGCAGGCTCCATCGACGCGGCGCTGTTCCTGCGCGAGTTCACCGGCGGCCGGGCCTGGGCCCATCTCGACATCGCCGGCGCGGCCCGGGCCACCGCCGACGACGGGGAGAACACCAAGGGTGCCACCGGCTTCGGCGCCCGGCTGCTGTTGCGGTGGCTGGCGGATTCGCCGGTCGGGCCGTAATCGGGGAAGAAGGCGCGCCGCTGGTGGCACCCGGCTGGCGGGCTACCCGCGTTTGACCGCGGTGAGCAGCCCGTCGCCGACCGGGATCAGCACCGGCACGAGCCTCTCGTCCTGGCGCACCTGCTCATTGATGTCCCGGATGGCGAGGGTGCTCGGATCGTTCCGGCCGGGGTCGGCGACGCGGCCGCCGGCCAGCGCGTTGTCGAACGCCACCACCCCGCCCGGACGCAGCAGCCGCAGGGCCGCGACCAGGTAGTCCGGGTACTCCTGCTTATCGGCGTCGCAGAACACCAGGTCGTACGCGCCGTCGGTGAGACGGGGCAGCACGTCCAGGGCTTTCCCGCTGATCAGCCGGTAGCGGTTCGACGGGAATCCCGCTTCGGTGAACGCCTTGCGGGCCAGCCGCTGATGCTCGGGCTCGGCATCGACGCTGGTCAGGACCGCGTCCGGGCGCATGCCGCGGAGCAGCCAGATACCCGAGGTGCCGCAGCCGGTGCCTATCTCCACCACTGATCTGGCGCTGATGGCCGCCGCGATGAAGCACAGCGCGGCCCCGCCGCCAGGTCCGATCGGCGGTGCGCCGCCGATCTGGGCCGCCTCGCGGCGCGCGGCCAGCAGCGGCTCGTCCTCGGTGAGGTAGCCCTCGACGTAGGCAAGGTTGGCCTCAGCGCTCACAATGTGTGCCTTCCGGTGCATGCTTATCCCAGTCCGGCAGCCTATCGTTACGCGGCGTGACCCGGGAACCAGCGAGGCCCGTTCGTGCGTTATGTATGACGCGAGCCAGAAACCCGCGCACCAGCGGTGATCGAGCACGCCGGCCTGGCCGGCGGGGTGCCAGCCGCGGCGTACAGGCAGAATCCGAGCAGTTGTGTTGCGGGAAGGGGATGCCCGGGCACCATGGTGGTAAAGGCAGACGGCACACGGCGGGACGGCGAGATCGTGGACATGCCCGGTACCACGCCGGATTCGGCATCTGGCTGGACGCCTCCGACCTGGGAAGAGATCGTGCGTGAGCACTCCGCCCGGGTTTACCGGCTCGCCTACCGGCTGACCGGCAACAGCCACGACGCCGAGGACCTTACCCAGGAGGTCTTCGTCCGCGTCTTCCGCTCGCTGTCCAGCTACACCCCGGGCACCTTCGAGGGCTGGCTGCACCGGATCACCACCAACCTGTTCCTGGACATGGCCCGGCGTCGGCAGCGCATCCGGTTCGAGGGCCTGGGCGACGACACGGCCCAGCGGCTGCGCGGAGACGAGCCCACGCCTGCCCAGGCCTTTGACGAGCGGCACCTGGACGGCGACATCCAGGCCGCGCTCAAGGCGCTGGCCCCCGAGTACCGGGCCGCGGTCGTGCTCTGCGACATCGAGGGCCTGTCCTACGAGGAGATCGCGGACACGCTGGGGGTGAAGCTGGGCACCGTACGCAGCCGCATCCATCGTGGCCGCGCGCAGCTCCGTACCGCGCTCGACCACCGCCGCCCGCGCCGCCCCGCCATCGCGCCCAAGGTTGTGGCGCCCGTGGTTGTGGCGTCCGCCTCCGCGGTTGTGGCGCCCGCGTCCGTGGCGCCCGTGTCCGCGGTCGTGGCCCCCGCGGAGGAGACCGCGGCCGTGCCCCTGGCCGGTGACCTATGAGTCATCTCGGGCAGCGGATCTCCGCCCTGATCGACGGAGAGCTCAGTGAGTCTGAGCGGGACCGGGTCCTGACCCACCTCGCGGGCTGTGACGCCTGCCGCCAGGAGGCGGTGGCCCTGCGCGCGCTGAAGCAGCGGATGCATTCCCTGGGCGAGGCGATGGCGGACGCGGCGCTGACCGGCCGGCTGATGGCCATGGCCATGCCGCCGGACGGCCGGCCGTGGACCGCCCGGCCAGCGTGGCGTCCGCGGGGCGTGTTCCCGGCCGCCCGGATGCTGACGGCCGGCATCCTCGCCTCCGCGGTGGCCGGCCTCGGCGCGGCGGCCTTCTTCGCGGGCGGCGAGCAGCAGGCGCCCGGCCCGAAGGTCACCCCCGCCGTCGGCACATTCCTGGTCCAGCATGCGATCGTCACTGGTGACCTGCCGGTCACGCCGTCCGGTGGGACAGCCGCCGACCCCGGCGGCACCCCCAGTGCGGCCCCGGCCACGCGGGCCGGCCGCATCGCGGTCGGCGTGTCGGCCAGCGGCGTGAGCGGAGCCGCGGCAGCGGGTGCCGCGGCCGCCGCGGCCCGCGCGGGCCGCCGGCAGTCCGCGACAGGCCGGTCGGCCAGTGCTCGGTCCGCCAGTGGCCGGTCCGCTGTCGGGCGGGCAGCCGAAATGGTGCGCCGCGGCCTGCAGCCGCCGCTCCCTGCCGTCACCGCGACGGCGTCCGTGTCCGCGACTGCGAGCCCGGGGCCGTGAGCTGACGGATGTTCTCCCGCACCACGCCCCCCTATGACGGGGCCGGTCCTCAGCACGACCCGCTGCCGCTGCGCATCGTCACCGCAGTGGTGGTCCTGGGCCTGATCGCCACCGGCGTCACGGTGATCTGGCGGGACATGGCGGGCCACAGCGGCGAGCTGATGCCCCTGGCGGCCGGCCAGGGCGGGCTCCGCCAGTCTGCGGCGCCCGGGTCCCCCGGTTCGGCCCGGTCATCCCCGGCCCGGTCATCCGGGAGACGTGTCGCCGCGGCCGGGACCACGGCCGACGCGGGTCTGCGGTTGCTCAGCGAGGCCGCCAGCGCCTGCCGCCAGGTGTCCTACCAGGGTGTTCAGCTGACCGCCTGGCAGGGCCCGGACGGTAGCTGGACCTCCGTGGTGAACGTGTGGCACCAGCGTGATCACCAGACCCTGATCCAGGCCGCAACGCTGCCCACGGCGGCCCTGCCGCAGTACCGGACGCGCGCCGCCGACCCGGATGGCGACGACGACGCCGACCAGCGCGATCCCGAGAGCATCATGACCATGACCTCGCAGATGGTCGCGTTGCTGGCCGAGAACTACCAGGTGTCCCTGGGCGGCCACGGCCAGGTGGCCGGCCGCCCCGCGCAGGAACTCGTCGTGCGGCACCGCGACGGCCGGCTGGCCGCCCGGTTCTGGCTGGACACCGCGACCAAGCTGCCGCTGCGCCGGGAAACCTTCGACGGCAGCGCCCAGATGGTCAGCCAAGACGTGTTCGTGAGCCTCTCGCTCGGCTCACCGGCGGCCGCGGCGGCGCCGCGTACCGCATCGGTACCCGGGGGCAAACTGCTGGCCAGTGTGCAGCTGGCCCGGATGCGGGCCGCGGGCTGGCCGCTTCCCGCGCAGCTGCCCGGCCAGCTCAGGCTGGTCCGCGCGAGTCAGAGCAGCGGGCCGGCCGGCACGGTCGTCGGCCTGGCCTACTCCGACGGGCTGTCCGTGATCTCACTGTTCGTGCAGCGCGGCCACCTGCCCGCCCAGCTGAACGGGTGGTCGCAGGTCGCGCTGCGCGGTGACCGCGTCTACGCGGCCGGGCCCGACCAGCGCAGCGTGGCATGGTCCGCTCGCGGCTTCGTCTACACGCTCATCGCTGACGCACCGGACCAGACCCTGGACCAGGTGGTAGGCGCGCTGCCGCACAACGCCGGGCCAGGATTCCTCGGCCGGATGGGCCGCGGCCTGAGCCGCCTGGTCTCCTGGCTCGACCCGTTCCGGTGAGGCGGGCCGGGTATCCGGGGACACGGTCCCGTGCTCCGGGGGGAGCGTTACGGCAGATGACGGTCTACAGTAAAGGAAGACTGCGTGCCGCTGCGGCCGCTGGGGCCGCGCTCCGCCAGGAGAGCTGACGTGTTTTTCGACCTGTCCATCTGGAAGATTCTGGTCCTCGGGGTGATCGCGCTCGTGATCTTCGGGCCGGATCAGCTGCCGAAGATGGCTGCCCAGGCCGGCCGTGCCCTGCGCGAGCTGCGCCAGATGGCGGACGGGGCGACCCGGGACCTCCGTGAGGGCCTGGGGCCCGAGTTCTCTGACTTCGACGTCCGGGACCTGCACCCGGGTAACTTCGTCCGCAAGCACCTGTTCGATGACCTGGACGGCGACCATAACGGCGCCGCCGCGGGGATGGCGGAATCCGAGGTCGAGTACGCGGCCGACCGGAGGGCCACGGCCACGCTGGCCCGCGAGGAAACCCCGCCCTTCGACCCCGAGGCCACCTGACCGCTTCCTAGTCAGCCCCAGGGTCACTCCGAGGTCATGGAAGTAACTGAACTCAGGCGGGGGTCAGTCCCAGCTGCCGGCCGGCCAGCCCGCGCGAGCGGTTAGCCATGCCGTTGGCGATCCCGGTCAGCTGCTGGGCGGCGGCGGAGTCCGGGTCGGTCAGCACCAGCGGGACACCGCGGTCGCCGCCTTCCCGTAGCCGGACGTCGATGGGCACCTGGCCGAGCAGCGGTACGGGCGCCCCGGTCACCCGGGTCAGCGCGTCGGCCACCGCCTGGCCGCCACCCGAGCCAAACACCGGGACAGGCTCGCCGCAGTGCGGGCAGGCCAGCGACGACATGTTCTCGATCACGCCGGTGATCCGCTGGTGGGTCTGCACCGAGATGGCCCCGGCCCGCTCCGCCACTTCCGAGGACGCGAGCTGAGGGGTGGTGACCACGATGAGTTCCGCGCCCGGGACCAGCTGGGCCACGGAGATGGCCACGTCGCCGGTGCCTGGCGGCAGGTCCATCAGCAGCACGTCGAGGTCGCCCCAGTACACGTCGGCGAGGAACTGCTGCACTGCGCGGTGCAGCATCGGCCCGCGCCAGACCACCGGCGCGTTGCCGGTGGTGAACATGCCGATCGAGATCACTTTCACGCCGTGAGCGGTCGGCGGCATGATCATCTGCTCGACCTGGGTGGGTGAGTCGGTGACGCCCAGCATCCGGGGCAGGGAGTGACCGTAGATGTCGGCGTCGAGCACGCCCACCTTCTGCCCCGCCTTGGCCAGGGCCGCGGCCAGGTTGACCGTGACCGAGGACTTGCCGACGCCACCCTTTCCGCTGGCGACAGCGAACACCCTGGTCAGCGACGTGGGCTGGGCGAAGGGGATCTCCTTCTCGGGGCGCCCGCCGCGCAGCTTGCCCTGCAGCTCACGGCGCTGCTCCTCACTCATCACGTCCAGGTTGACCCGGACCTCCGCCACTCCCGGCAGATTGCTGACCGCCGCGGTCACCTCCCTGGTGATGGTTTCGCGCAGCGGGCAGCCGGACACAGTGAGGTAGATGTCTACCCGCACTACCCCGCGCTCGTCCACGGCGACGTTCTTGACCATCCCGAGCTCGGTGATCGGCCGGTGGATCTCGGGGTCGTTGACTCCCGCCAGGGCCTGGGTGACCTGCTCGGCAGTGGGGGGCGAGGAAACAGCGGGCGGCATGACCATGCCTTCATGCTACGGAGCCTCGAACCCTGGGTCGAACGGAGCGGCCGGGCTGAGCCGGTAGACGGCTCCGGTTCGTGCCCAGCGCTGCGCGGGGGAGGGCGTCCCGGGGTTGGCCGGCTCGTTCAGCCGCCCGGCCAGCAGCGCCCCGATGATCTCCCGGCCAGTCCGCGGAGTCGGGCTCGACCCGGCTCACCCGGGCCGTCCAGCGCACCAGCAGGCCTCCCGTGTCCTTGCTCGCCACCTCCACGATGACATGGCTGGCGTCGCCGAGCCCGGGGATGTCCTGCTCGCCCGGGCCGGTCAGCACGTACGCGGCGTCGCGCCAGATGTGCCATGCCGGCCGCGGCCGCTCCGGGCCAGCGCCGCCCTGGCCAGCGCCGCGCTGGCCAGCGCCGCCCCGGCCAGCGCCGCCCTGGCCCGGGACCGTGATCCAGATCAGGCCTGCCCGCTTGGTAGCCTCCGCGATGAGGGCGAGATGGCCGGCCTCCGGCTGGGCCCGGCCCGGCCTCCGGCTGGGTATCGCTCACGCAGCCAGCGTGCCATGTGGATACGGGAGGCTGTGACCGAATGGGGTCGTCATACCACCCTCGGCGGACCAGTTCGCCCTGGTCACCGCGACCAAGGGACGCGCGGCCGGGCTGGCCCGCACCCAGGTGTTCGATCCCTGGCCTGCGGGGACCTCAGGCGAGCACTCCCCAGGCGCCGAGCGTCTCGACCAGCCCGCTGGTCAGGGGTAGGCCCGCCAGGTCCGCCTGCTTCACCCAGCGTGCGTCGGCCGCGTCGTCTCCCGCGGCCAGCGTCCCCCCGGTCACCGTGGCCGCGTAGTCCCGGATGTCAACCACCGCACCGCCCAGTCCCGGCCGCTCCACCGACCCGACGAGCGCGCCGCACGTCACCCGCAGGCCGGTTTCCTCCTGGGTCTCCCGGACGACCGCCTGCTCGTCGCTTTCCCCTGGCTCGATCCGGCCGCCCGGCAGCGACCACCGGCCCGCCTCCGGCTCGTGTCCCCGCTGGATCAGCAGAAGCCGCCCGGCCTCGTCCTTGATGATCGCTCCTACGCAGGGAACCCGCAGCGCTGGCACGCGGCCAGTATTCCCGGCGAGAGCCGGACGGCTCAACCGGCGCCGGGCGGAGGCCAGCATGATTGGGGCCTCCTGGTGCTTGACGTGAGCCCGGCTGGAGATCAACGTCATTACTCATGATGAAGGCCCCGATCTGCCCGCGCTGCCAGGGCGAACTCAGCGAGCCGAGCGCCTGGCACAGCGCCTGGCAGTGCGCCCGGCACGGTGCGGTGCTGCCGCTCCGGCCCGCTCACGTCCCCTCCACGGAGGGACTGCACGCCCTGCTCAAGCCGGCCGCCGTGCCGGTCTGGCTGCCGTGGCCGATACCGCTGGGCTGGCTGGTCACCGGGTACACCGGCGCGGGCGATGACCGCAGCGGGACCCGAGGCTGCGTGGTCGCCCTGTCCGGGCCCAACCCGGTAGGCGGCCCGGGTGAGATGCTGCTCATCTCCGAGGAGCCGGGGCTTGGCCTGGGGGCTGGCCTGGCCGGGCTGGACGGCCCGGATCCCGGTGAGGGATTCGCGGCGGGCCCGCCGCACGCGCTGATCCAGTTCGGCAACCACGAGTTCCCGCTGTGGAGCGTGGAATCGCCCGGGGCGGCCGTGTTCGCCGGGGAGGTGCTGGCCAACTGGCTGTGGATCATCCTGTGGCCGGACACGGCCGGCACTCTCCTGCTGGAGACACTGTCCTTGCGGGATCTACGCGACCCCGGGCAGGAGCTGGACGTCCCGTTCGGCGCGCTGTCCCCGCGGCTGCCCGGCTGAAGGCGCCAGCCGGCGCTGAAAGGCGCCAGCCGGGCGATTAGGAGAACGCCCAGCCCGACACTGAAGACCAGGGCCAGCCCGGCCGCCGCGCCGTACGATGAGCGGTCGTGCGCATCGACCTTCACTCCCACTCCACCGCGTCGGACGGCACTGACCCGCCCGCCGAGGTGATGCGCCGTGCCCGGGACGCCGGTCTCGACGTGATCGCCCTGACCGACCACGACACCCTGGCCGGGCAGGACGAGGCCCGTCAGGCCCTCCCGGAAGGCCTGACCCTGGTCAGCGGCATGGAATTGTCGGCCCGGCTGGACGGGCACAGCGTGCACCTGCTGAGCTACCTCCCGGACGGGGCCAGTCCGGAGCTCGCGGCCGAGTGCCAGGCGATCCGCGACGACCGGATCCGCCGCGGCCAGGCCATGGTGCGGCGGCTCCGGGACCTCGGCGTGGACGTCACCTGGGACCAGGTGGCGGCGCTCGCGGCCGGGGGGAGCGTGGGCCGCCCGCACATCGCCCGGGCCATGGTCGCGGCTGGCGCGATCGCCACACCTCGCGAGGCGTTCGGCCCGGACTGGATCGGCGCGGGCGGCCGGGCCTATGTGAGCCGGTACGCGCTGGATCCGGCACGGGCGGTCGGGCTGGTCCAGGACAGCGGCGGGGCGGTAGTGCTGGCCCACCCGGGGGCGATCTCGCGGGGCTGGCAGATCCCCGATGACGCCATCGCGGCCCTGGCCGGGGCCGGGCTGGCCGGCCTGGAGGTGGATCACCCCGATCACGGCGCGGCGGACCGGGCCAGGCTCCGGGCTCTCGCCGGCGGCCTGGGCCTGGTGACGACCGGGGGCAGCGACGACCACGGCGACCTCACCGGGCACCGGCTGGGCGTCGAGACGACCAGCCCCGCCGCGTTCGAGCAGCTGATGGCGCTGGCTGGCGGGGCCGCCGGGCCCGGCGGCAGAGCGGATGAGCGGATGAGTCGCTGGCGCTGTGAACGTCACGAGATCAGGGCATGCATGATGCCCTGCCGCATACGGCGGCGTCCGCCTGACTGGGGGCTGGGGCCGATACGCCGCTGCTGGCCGGCCCGGGCGGCCCGGGCCGGCGCGGGCGGGCCCGGGTGCGATCGTTGCGAGCATGCTGATCGTCCAGCGGATCCATAATGGGCACGGGCGGCCGCGTCCGGGCTCGCCCTGTGCGCCGTCATCGTGGTGCTGTGGCTCGCCCTGCGGTTCTGCGGGCTGGTCCAGCGTGTCCTGCGGGACAGCGGCGTGGAGCTGCTTTCCCGGATCCCGGGCCTGCTGCTGTCCGCGATCGCGGTTCCGCGGTTGCGGACGAGGTCAGGGCGTTCGTGAAACAAGGATGAGGAAGGAAGGCAGGCCATGGAGGCGCGGATAGAGCGGGTGGGGTCACCGGGGGACGCGGACGCACCGGACGGCAACGCCTGGATCGTGGGCGACGATAACGAGGTCATCGTGGTCGACCCGGGCCGTGACGCCGGGGCGGTGCTGGCCGCCGTCGGCGACCGGACGATCCTCGCCGTCATCTGCACCCACGGGCACGCCACCCACGTGGCGGTGGCGCCTGAGGTGGCGGCGCGTGACGAGGCCCCGGTGGCGCTGCATCCCCGGGACCGGCTGGTCTGGCGGGAGGCCCACCGGGACGGCGACCCGGAGATCGAGATGGAGGACGGGGGGATCTTCGAAGTCGCCGACGTGACGCTGGAAGTGATCCTCGCCCCGGGGCACAGCCCGGGCTCGGTGTGCCTCTACAGCGAGGAACTGGAGGCGGTGTTCGCTGGAGATGTCGTGATGGCCAGCGGCCCGGTTCCGCATCATCACGAATACCCCGACTTCCCCGCGCAGCTCAGCGCCATCGGTGAGCACTTGCTGACCCTGCCTGGTCCGACCCGGGTGCTACCGGGGCACGGCGAGGAGACCACCGTGTCGGCGGCCCAGAAGCAGTTCGACTCCTGGGTGACGGCCGGCCCGGTCCACTTGCCCGCGGACCCGGAGTGACCGGATGCGCCGCGAAGAGCAGCTCGGGCTGGACGGGATGCCCCGCCGCCTGTACGCGTGCACCCCGACCCGGCTGAGTACCTGGCTGAACTGCCGGCGGCTGTACCGGATGAGCTACCTGGACCGGCCTGCTCCCCGTAAGGGGCCGCCCTGGGCGCATAACAGCCTCGGCGCCAGCGTGCACAACGCGCTGGCCGGATGGTGGCGGCTGCCGCAGGCGCAGCGGACCGTGCCTGCCGCCGCGGGTTTACTGGAACGCGGCTGGATCAACGAGGGGTTCGCCAGCGACGCACAGTCCGCGGCCGCGCGGGACCGGGCCAGGGACATGGTCGAGAAGTACATCGCCGGCCTGGACCCGTCCGACGAGCCAGCCGGGGTGGAGCGGACGGTGGGCGCCCGGACCGGCCGGATCACGTTCTCAGGCCGGATCGACCGGCTGGACGACCGGCGGTCCGCGGCCGGCGGCCGCGAACTGGCCGTCGTGGACTACAAGACCGGCCGCCGGCCGCTGAGCACCGACGACACCAGGGCGTCGCTGCCGCTGGCGCTGTACGCAGTCGCCGCCGGGCGGGTGCTGCGCCGGCCCTGCCACCGGGTCGAGCTGCATCACCTGCCCACGGGCACGGTGCACGCCTGGGAGCACACGCCGGCCACGCTGGACCGGCACCTGGGCCGGGCTGAGGACATCGCGGCTGAGTGCGCAGCCGCTGACCAGCGCTACCGGGACGGCCTGCGTTATCCGGAAGGGCAGCCGCCCGGGGGCCAGGACGAGGCGTTCCCGCCCAGCCCCGGCCCGGGCTGCGGCTGGTGCGACTTCCGCGCGGTGTGCCCGGAAGGTGCCGCCGCCACCCCCGCCCGCCGGCCCTGGGACGGCCTGGGCGAACTCACCGAGGACTGACGGCTGCCGGATCCAGGCCGGATCTACGGCGGATCCAGGGCGCGGATCTACGCCGGGCGGGACGGGCGGGACGGGCGGGCCCTGCGGCACTCGGTCGCGTTCCAGAAGCTGGTCAGCGTGCTCGCCGTGGTCTCCGGCGCCTCCACCGCAGGGGAGTGCGCGGCGGCCGGGATGCAGACCCGCTGGGCGCGCAGCCGGGCCGCCATGTCTTCCTGGGCGGCTGGTTCCCACGCGTCGTCGTTCTCGCCGTAGAGGACCATGACCGGGACCGCGTCCAGCCGGGCCAGGGCCCGGGTCCGGTCCGGGCAGGTGAGCAGGGCCTCGGCCATCGCCCGCAGGCCGGTGGGGGAACTGCTCAGCATCCGCGTGCGAAGGAATTCGATGATCGTCACCGGGACGCCACCCGCCACGGCCTCCGGCTCCAGCCGGGTCTGCCAGATGCGCTCGATCTCCGCACCCAGCCTGTCCGGGGTGGTCCCGTCCAGCTCGGCCAGCAGCTCCTGGAGGATCTGGGCCCGCGGGCCGGTCAGCGCCCCCGGGCCGGAACTCATCAGGGTGAGTGAGCTGACCCGCGCGGCCCGGGCCAGCAGCACCTCCCGGGTCACCAGCCCGCCAAGGGAGTGGCCGAGCAGGTGAACACCCGGGCCGTCGCCCGCGCCGGGCGGGCTGTCGTGTCCCTCGCTGAGCCAGTCGGCGACCATTGCCACATCAGCGGCCAGCGCGGCCAGCCGGTAGGCGGCCTCGTCGGCCTCGCCCGGGGTCTCGAACTGGCCCCGCATGTCGATCGCGACCACCTGGCGGCCGGCGGCCGCCAGGGCCTGGAGGATCAGCAGGAAGTCCTCTTTGCTCCCGGTGTACCCCGGCACCAGGAGCGCAGGCTGCCTCTCGTGTATCCCGCTGGGCGGCAGCGCTTCAAGCGCCGCGAACTGGCCGCGGCTGGTAACGATGGTCAGCCGCCGCACCCCGGAGGGCAATTGCAGGGCTTTTGGTGTACTCACAGGCGGCCAGCCTACCCAGGGATGCTCCGGCTACGCCTGGGCGAGCCTTGACGAGTCCTGGAAGTTCCCATGGGATCAGCTAACCAGCCGTGGTGCCCTTCCGGCCGCGGCCTGGCCGGCGCCGGCGGCGGCGTGGCTGGCTCTGCTCCACGGACCCCTCGGGCTTAGCCGGGGCCGCCGGGTCCCGCTTGGTCGCGTCGGCGCCCCGCACCGTCATCCCGGACCGGGTGCGCTTGCGGACGCGGGTCTTGCGCGGCTGTTCCGTGCGGGGGCCCTGATCCGTGCGCGGGCCCTGGTCGCTGCGGCGTGCGGGCCGCTGCGGAGTGCGGGCCTTCCCGGTCTCGCCCACGTCCTCGAGCTCTTCCGCCTCGAGGCCGGCCCGTCCCCGTTCGGCACGGGGCAGGCTGCCCTTCACGCCCGCCGGGATGTCGAGCGCGGCGAACAAGTGCTCAGAGGTGGAGTAGGTCTCGGGTGGCTCCGGCTGGCCCATGCTGAGGGCTTCGTTGATGAGCTTCCAGCGGGGCATGTCCCGCCAGTCGACGAACGTGACCGCGATGCCGTCCCGGCCGGCCCGGCCGGTACGCCCGGTGCGGTGCAGGTAGGCCTTGTCGTCTTCCGGGCACTCGTAGTTGATCACGTGCGTGACGTCGTCCACGTCCAGGCCGCGGGACGCGACGTCGGTGGCAACCAGCACGTCGATCTTGCCGTTGCGGAACGCGCGCATGGCCCGTTCACGCTGGCCCTGGCCCAGGTCACCGTGCACCGCCGCGGCCGCGAAGCCGCGGGTGGTCAGCGCCTCGGCTACCTGGTCCGCGGACCGCTTGGTCCGGCAGAAGACCATGCTCAGGCCGCGGCCGTTGGCCTGCAGGATGCGGGCCAGCATCTCGATCTTGTCCATCTGGTGCGCGCGGAACACGTGCTGCACGGTCAGCGGGACCAGGTCAGGCTCGTCATTCTGCTCGGCCCGGACATTCAGCGGCTGGCGCAGGTGCCGGCGGGCCAGCTGGACCACGTCGCCCGGCATGGTGGCCGAGAACAGCATGGTCTGCCTGGATGTCGGGGTGAGTTCCAGGATCCGCTCGACGTCGGGCAGGAACCCGAGGTCCAGCATCTTGTCCGCCTCGTCCAGGACGAGGGCGCGCAGCGAGGACAGGTCCAGGTGCCGCTGCCCGGCCAGGTCGAGCAGCCGGCCGGGGGTGCCGACCACGATGTCCACCGTGGCGCGCAGGGCGTCGATCTGGGGCTCGTAAGCGCGCCCGCCGTAGACGGTCGCCACCCGTGCGCCCCCGAGCCTGCCCGCCACGCGAAGGTCCTCGGCGACCTGGCCGGCGAGTTCGCGGGTCGGTACCACGACCAGGGCCACCGGCGCGGAAGGCCGGCTGGCCGGCGCCTCCGCCACATGCTGCAGCAGCGGGATGCCGAACGCCAGCGTCTTGCCGGTGCCGGTGCGGGCCTGGCCGATGATGTCGTGCCCGCTCAGCCCGATGGGCAGGGCCAGGCTCTGAATGGGGAAGGGTGAGGTGATGCCGGCGACCTCCAGGGCCGCACAGATCTGCTCATCCACGCCAAGGTCACGGAACGTTTGTGTCACGTCCGGAGAATCAGCGGCCGGGTTATCCTCGGCCGGCGGTTCTGCGACGGACGATGTCAGTGTGGTTGTCAGTTGAATCAGCTTCCATCAGTGGCCCGCTGTCTGGGCACGCCCTATATGCGTGTCCTTGCCACTGCGGACCTGGCTATCGGCTCCACCGGCGAACGTCGCCCGCCAGTGCAGTAAGGCATCCGGCCAGCTATGCGCTGGCGGTCTCGCCGCTGGATCCTGCCAACGCGGTGTCCTGCCATCGCCGGCACTCGCGCGCTCGGCTGGCCACGAGCCTTACTGATAGGGAAACACGGCAGAGGGTTGCCGCATTCCATCCCAAGTTCTGACCTGCAGTGTACCAATGTGTCCTGGCCTGCAGGCGGACCAACTCGCGGTACCGCGGTTGTTACGCTTCGCGGGTGACCGAAGCACAGCGGCGCGACGATGCGCCGGGCGAGCCCCGCGAGCGCAGCGTGCCGGGCCAGCCCCCCGGCCCCCGCGAGCCCAGCGAGCACGGCGAGGCGGGCCAGCGCGGCGGGCCAGGCGAGCAGGGTGATCTTTCCCGTGACGGGATCATCGACCTGCTCGGGCTGCTGGCCTACGCGGAACTGGACGCGTACTTCCGGCTCACCGAGGACGCGGCGCTCGCTCCCTCGCTCGCCGACAAGGCCGCCCTGGGCGGGATGGCGGTCGCCGAGTTCGGCCACTTCCGGCTGCTGTGCGAGCAGCTGACGGCGCTGGGCGCCCAGCCGGACCAGGCGATGCTGCCATTCGCCCCGGCGCTCGATGCCTTCCACGCCCGCACCGCCCCGGCCGACTGGCTGGAGGGCCTGGTGAAAGCCTATGTGGGGGACGGGATCGCGGCGGATTTCTACCGGGCGGTGGCGGAACTGGTCAACCCGCAGACCCGCGAGCTCGTGCTGCGGGTGCTGGCCGACACCGGCCACGCGGAGTTCGTGATCGCCCGGGTCCGCGGGGCCATCGCGACCGACCCGCACCTGGGCGGGCGGCTCGCGCTGTGGGCCCGGCGGCTGGTCGGGGAGGCGCTGGCCCAGGCGTACCGGGTCGTCGCGGACCGTCGTTCGCTGGCCGGCCTACTGGCCGGAGCCAGCACCGCCCAGGCAGGCAGCCCGGGGACAGCCACCCCCGAGACCGTCATCGTGGAGGCGGGCCCCGCACCCCCGGCCCAGCTCGGCGACATCGGGCGCATGCTGGCCCACATCACCGACGCGCACGCCCAGAGGATGTCCTCACTCGGGCTGTCCGCCTGAACTAGCGGAAGCCGACCCGGCGCAACTAGCGGGAACCGACCCTGCGCAACAAGCGGGAACCGATCCCCCCGCAACTAGCGGAAACCGACCCGGAGCTACCCGGAGCTAACTAGTGGAAACCGACCCGGCGCTGCTCGACGTCGGCCAGCTCGACATAGGCGATCTTGCTGGCCGGGACGAGGAACTTGCCGCCCTTGTCATCGGGCAGCACGAACAGCCCGCCGTCCTCGGAGGTCATGGCCTGGGTGAGGGCGCGCTCCAGTTCCTCGGCTGAGACGTTGGTCTCCACGACGAGCTCACGCGGGATGGACTGAATCCCGATCTTGACTTCCACGGCGCTCCTGTGCTCGGACTGTTAGGGGGACAGCGGCGGCAGGCCGTCGCGAGAGGGATTCAGCCGGTGCGCGGCCAGCCGCTGATGCCGCGCCAGGCTAGTCGGGCCATGATCTGCTCCGCAGCGTCCTTGGGGATGGCGCGGTCGGTGCCCAGCCAGTAGGTCGCGCTGATCTGGGCCATCCCGACCAGGCCGATGCCGAGCAGGTGGGCCTCGTCGTCGCCCAGCCCCGCGTCCTCGCGGATGAACTCGCTGATCATGTCCGCGTGCACGCGCATGGTGGCGTCGAGCCGGTCCCGTACCGCGGGCTCGTTGCGCAGGTCGGACTCGAAGACGAGACGGAACGCCTCGCCGGTGCTGCCGACGAAGTCGAAGAAAGCCTGGAAGGTGGCGCTGACCCGCTGCTTGTTGTCGGTGGTCGAGGCGAGCGCGCTGCGGATGGTGCCTGTCAGCGCGTTGACGCTCTCGTCCAGCAACGCCATATAAAGGTCCAGCTTGCCCGGGAAGTGCTGGTACAGCACGGGCTTACTGACCCCGGCCCGCTCGGCGATCTCGTCCATCGCGGCCGCGTGGTAGCCCTGCGCGACGAAGACTTCCTGGGCGGCACCCAGTAGCTGCCGACGCCGGGCTTGCCTCGGCAGCCGCGTACTGGCCGTACGGGCCTGCGGTGTTGCTGTCACGAGACTCTCCGTTGCGTCAGTCGGGCGGCAATTCCACCCGATGCACGCCATCCTACGACCGCTCGTCCCGCGGAAAAGGGGTAACGGAGGGTGACCCCGGGTGTCATGTCAGTCGGATCGGCCGGGCCGGTCAGCGGTAGGTGTCCCCTTCGCCGTCCCCGACCTCGACCTCCTGGTGCTGCTCGACCGCGTCGGCCGGGTTCGCCTCGTCGGGCAGCTCGAAGTCCCGGAGCTCCTCGTTGCCGTCCTCGTCATTCTCGCCCGGCAGCGGCTCGTGCTGCTCGATGGCGTCTTCAATCGGTACTTCGGGGTCTTCTATGGATTCCGGGCTGATGTCACTCATCAGCGCCCCTCAGGGGTTGTGTGATGGTTGGGTGGTCACCCGGCCAGGGCCCGCGGTGGGCGGCGCGGCCGGTTTCCTCGAGGGTAGTGCCCCCGGCGCCTGGCCCGCTGCAGACCCGGCATTAGCGGCCTGGGCTTGTCCGAGCAGGGTCCGGGCCGGCTGCGCAGCCGCGGCTTCCCCGCCCTCCCCGGCCCCGCCAGCCGCGACCCCGCCGCGGCCGGCAACCCCGCCAGCCGCGACCCCGCCGCCAGCCGCGGCCCCGCCGCGGCCGGCAACCCCGTCGCCGCCGGCGTGGCCCGCGGAACGCTGCGCCAGGCCCCGCAACGGGGTTCCCACCGCCTCGCCGTAGGTCGGGAACGCGTGCACCACGTCGGTCAGGACGGCCAGCGGGATCCGGGCCCGGATGGCCAGCGTCACCTCGCCCATCCATTCCTCGGCGTCCGGCCCGATAGCCGCCGCGCCGACCAGGATGTCGCCCGAGCCAGCGTCCGCGTACAGCTCGACCCGGCCACGGTCGTCGTCTTCCACCTGGGCCCGGGCCGTCTCGGCCAGGTCGTAGCTGACCGTGATCAAGTCGACCCCGGTGGCCGCGGCCAGCGAAGGGGACATGCCCACCGTGTACACCGACGGCGAGGTGTACACGGTGCGGGGGATGGCACGGTAGTCGGCGGCCCGGGTGCTGCCCAGCAGGTTGGCCGCGATGATCCGCGCCTGGTAGCGGGCGGTGTGCGTGTATGGGGCGACCGCGGTCACGTCGCCCGCGGCCCAGATCCGCCCGGTGGCCTTCGTCCCCGGCGAGGCGGCTTTCGCCTGAGCGCTGGGCGCCGCCTTCCCGGGAGCGCTGGGCGCCGCCTTCCCGGGAACGTTGGGCACGGTTTTCACGGGAGCGTTGGGAACCACCCGGCAGTTCTCGTCCAGCGGCAGCATCTCGCCGGGGCCGGCCGTGATGCCGAGCTCCTCCAGCCCGAGCCCGGACAGCCGGGGCCGCCGGCCGCTGGCCAGCAGCACCCGGTCGGCCTCGATCCTGGTCCCGTCGGCCAGCGTGAGCGCCAGCCCCTCATCGGTGGTCTCCGCCTTGACCACCGCCGACCCGAGCCGCAGGTCCACCCCGGTCCGCCGCAGGGCGTCGCCGAGGATCTCGCCGGTGAACTGCGCCTCACCGGGCAGCACGTGCGGTTCCGCCTCGATCAGCGTGACCTGCGAGCCGAACGCGGCGTAGATCTGGGCCAGTTCGCAGCCCACCGGGCCCGCGCCCAGCACCACCAGCCTCCGGGGGAGGTCGGGGCAGGTGAGCGCCTCCGCGCTGGTCCAGGCGGGCACGTCGGCCAGCCCCTCGACCGGCGGCGCGACCGGCTCGCTCCCGGTGCACACGACCAGGTCCTGGTAGCGCAGGGTCAGCGGGGCCGCCGCGGCCGGCCCGCTGCGGCTGTCCTTGCCCGGGTTGGGCTGGACCACGACCGTGCCGGGCCCGGTGATCCGCCCGGTGCCGCGGATCAGGGTCACCCCGGCCTCGGCGAGCTGGGCGGCAGCCGCCGTGTCGTCGAGGTGGCCGGCGACCTCGTCCCGGCGGGCGACCGCGTGCTCCCAGGTCTCGCCCCGGCGGGCGGACTGGAGCAGTGACTTGGAGGCCATATCGGCCAGGTACGGCGCCTCGCCACCGACGAGGCCCGCCTCCACCAGGGCTGTGGACCGCCCGGCGCGCGATACCTCGACAGCGACCAGGCTGCCGGAAGTCCCCCCGCCAAGCACGACGACGTCGAAGTCAGGCATGTGCTGATCCTCCCCCGACTCGCTGGGCGTACGCGGCCCGTTCATCATGACAGCCGTACCCAAAGTCGGTCCCCCCCGAGGGGCACATTCCTCGCATCTGGGTAGGGAGACAGCATGCGCAGCATGTGGAAGGGGTCCATCTCGTTCGGGCTCGTCACGATCCCCGTGAAGCTCTACACCGCCACCGAGCAAAAGGATGTGACGTTCCGCCAGGTCCACGCCGAGGACGGCGGGCGGATCCACTTCCGCCGGGTCTGCTCGGTGGATGGCGAGGAGGTCCCGTTCGCCGACGTGGCCAAGGGATACGAGCTGCCCGACGGCGAGATGATCGTGCTCACCGACGAGGATCTCGCCCAGCTGCCGCTGCCCACGGCCCGCAGCATCGAGGTGCTGAACTTCAGCCCGGCCGACCAGGTGGACCCGATCCTGTGGAACCGGAGCTACTACGTGGAGCCCGAGGCGGCGGGGATCCGGGCCTACGTGCTGCTCCGGGATGCCCTGGAACGCACCGGCAAGGTGGCCGTGACCAAGATCGCGCTGCGCCAGCGCGAGTCGCTCGCCGTCCTGCGTGGCCACGACGGCGTGCTGGTGCTGGAGACGATGCTGTGGCCCGACGAGGTGCGCACCGCGGACTTCCCCTTCCTCGACCAGGACATCGAGGTCCGCACCCAGGAACTGCGGATGGCGACGTCGCTTGTCGACTCGATGACCGAGGATTTCCACCCGGACCAGTACCACGACGAGTACCGGGAGGCGCTGCAGGAACTGGTCGAGGCGAAGGTCGAGGGCCGCGAGGTGATCCCGGCCTCCGAGCCGGCCGCGTCGGAGGAGCCGGCCAGCCTGCTGGACGCGCTTCAGGCCAGCCTGGCCGCGGCGACCCGGGACCGCCCGCCGGCTCCGGCCAAGCGCCGCGCCGGCCGCAAGGCCAGTGCTTGAAAGGCAAGTGCCTGAAACCCCAAATTCTCCGCAACGAAAACCGTCCCAGTACCCTGACTGCGCCAGGAACCCACGATTGGGAGCTGATGAGACAACGCACGCTCGGCCAGGGCCTTTCCGTCGCCGAACTGGGTCTCGGCTGCATGGGCATGAGCCAGTCCTACGGCGCCCCGGATGACAAGGAGTCGGTAGCGACCATCCACCGGGCGCTCGACCTGGGCGTGACCTTCCTGGACACCGCGGACGCCTACGGCCCGTTCACCAACGAGCGTCTGGTCGGCAAGGCCCTCAAGAGGCGCCGGGACGAGGCCGTGCTGGCCACCAAGTTCGGCAACCAGCGGCTGCCGGACGGCAGCCGGACCGTCAACGGCCGGCCCGAGTACGTGCGCGCGGCGTGCGACGCGTCGCTGAAGCGGCTCGGCACCGACCACATCGACCTGTACTACCAGCACCGGGTGGACGCTACCGTTCCCGTGGAGGACACCTGGGGTGCGATGAGCGGGCTGGTCCAGGCGGGCAAGGTCCGTTACCTGGGCATCTCCGAGGCTGCGCCGGCCACCGTGCGGCGGGCCCACGCGGTGCACCCGGTCACGGCGGCCCAGTACGAGTACTCGCTGTTCAGCCGCGAACCGGAGGATGAGCTGCTGCCCGTGCTCCGCGAACTGGTCATCGGCCTGGTGTCCTACAGCCCGCTCGGCCGCGGGCTGCTGACCGGGTCGCTGGACGCCTCGGGCGGGTTCGGCAAGACCGACTTCCGGAACGGTCACCCGCGCTTCGCGGGCGAGAACTACGACCACAACCTGGCCGTCGCGGCCCGGGTGGCCGAGATCGCGCAGGGCAAGGGCGTCACCCCGGCACAGCTGGCCATCGCCTGGGTGCTGGCCCAGGCCAACGACATCGTGACGATCCCGGGTACCAAGCGGCGCACCTACCTGGAGCAGAACGTGGCTGCCGTTGACATCGTGCTCACCCCTGCGGACCTGATCGGGCTGGGCAAGGCGGTGCCACGGGACGCGGTCGCCGGGGACCGATACCCGGCCTCGTTCATGGCCCACGTCGGCCTATAACGGCCAGCACGGTGGCGGCCAGCACGGTGGCGGCCAGCACGGTAACGGCCAGCACGGTGACGGCCAGCACGGTGACGGCCAGCACGGTAACGGCGACCAGGGAGCCCCTGTGATCATTACTGCCCCGCGGGTGGTGACCGCGCTGCCCCGTGCCCCGGTGCTGGAACCGGGATACGTCGTCACGTCCGGGAACCGGATCACCGATGCCGGGCAGGGCCCGCCACCCGGGACCCCCGACGTCGAGCTGGGCGAGGGGGTGCTCGTCCCGGGGCTGGTCAACCTTCAGCTCAACGGCTACTTCGGCGTCGAGATGGCGGCCGCCGAGCCGGCGGCATGGGCCACCGTGGCGGAGCGGCTGCCCGCGATGGGGTGCACGGCCTTCCTCCCCACGTTCATCACGGCGCCGGTCAGGCGACTGGCCACGGCGCTGGGCCTCGTTGCGGAGAATGCGGCGGGGCGGAGGTGGCGGGGCGCGCGGGTGCTCGGCGTGCATGTGGAAGGGCCGTTCATCTCGCCGGCCCGCCGCGGCGCGCACAACCCGGACTGGATCGTGCCGCCCGCGCCCGGTGCGGTCGCGGAGCTGCTGGAGGCCGGGGCGGGCCTGGTCCGGCTGGTCACGCTGGCTCCCGAGGTGGAGGGCGGGCTGGCCGCGGTCCGCCAGCTGGCCGAGGCGGGCGTCCTGGTCAGCGTGGGTCACAGTGACGCGACCGCGGCGCAGGTCGCGGCCGCCGCCGGGGCCGGGGCGCGGATGGTCACGCACCTGTTCAACGGCCAGCCGTCGATCAGGTCCCACGAGCCTGGCGTGGCCGGCCAGGCGCTGGCCGACCCCCGGCTGACCAGCGGCCTGATCATGGACACCTATCACGTGGCGCCGGCTAACTGCGCGCTGGCGTTCGCCGCCGCGCCCGGCCGGATCTGCCTGGTCACCGACGCGGCGCCGTGCGCGGGCATGCCGCCGGGGGAGTACCTGCTGGGCGGCGAGCCGATCACGCTGCCACCTGGTGACGGCGTGCCGCCGCACCGGCCCGACGGCGGGCTGGCCGGGTCGGCGTTGCGGATCGACCGGGCGGTCGCGAACATGGTGGCTCTGCTAGCCCGGGGGGGCGACCCCCCGGACCCCCCGGACCCCCCTGGCCCCGCAGGCCGCTGGCTCGGAGGGGACACGCCTCCGGCGCGCCCCGCCTCGCCAGCGCCTGGCCTGGCGGCCGGGGGCGGGGCCGGGCTCGCCGCGGCGGTGGCGGCCGCGTCCCGGGTCCCCGCCGACCTGATCGGGCGGCCGGACCTGGGCCGCCTCGCCCCGGGCGCCGCGGCCGACCTGGTGTGGCTCGACGAGGAGCTGCGGGCCGCTGCGACCTGGATCAATGGTGAAAGGGTGTACCCGTGAGCATGTCTGGTGCGTGCCGATGACTGCCCCGACCGCGATGCGGACCGAGATCGGGCAGCAGCCCGCCGCGTTGCGGGCCACGCTGGACACGCTGATGCCCCGCGGCGGTGAGGCGGCCGCGCTGGCCCGCGACTGCCGCCAGGTGCTGTTCATCGCCCGGGGGACCTCCGACAACGCCGCGGTCTACGGGTCGTACCTGCTCCAGGCGCACGCCGGGATGCTGGCCACGCTGGCCTCCCCGTCGATCGCCACCGAGTACCACAGCCGGGTGGACCTGTCCGGCGTGCTGGCGGTGGCGCTGTCACAGTCCGGGGCGACCGAGGAGATCGTCGAGACGCTGGCCTGGGCGCGGGACTGCGGCGCACGGACCCTGGCCATCACCAACGAAGGCGGCTCGCCGCTGACCCAGGTGGCGGACGTGGCCTTCGTGACCGCCGCCGGGGCGGAGCTGGCCGTCCCGGCCACCAAGACGTTCACCACCCAGCTGGCCGCGCTGGCCGTACTGGCCATCGCGCTGGGTGCCGGCCTGGACCCCGGCCTGCTCCGCGGCGTGCCCGATGAGATCGAGCGGATGCTGGCCGGCCCGGACGACGTCACGGCGATGGTGGACGCGCTGGCCGGTGCCAATGGAGTGGTCGTGTCCGGGCGCGGGCACGCCTACGCCGCCGCGCTGGAGCTGGCGCTCAAGCTCAAGGAGGCCTGCTACCTGCACGCGATGGGGCTGTCCTGGGCGGACCTGCTGCACGGGCCGGTCGCGGTGGTGGACGCGGCCACGCCGGCCATCATCGTGGCGGCCGACTCCGGGCCCGCCCTGCCGGGCAGCATCGAGCTGGCCCGGCGCGTGGTCGCGGCCGGGGCGCGGGCCTACGCCGTCGGTGGCGGCCCCGGCCTGGCCGCGGTGAGCAGCCTCGCGGTGCCCGGTCCCCGGCTGCCCGAATGGCTCGCGCCGTTCGGCCTGATCGTGCCCGGGCAGTTGCTGACCGAGGCCCTGTCCCGGCGGCTCGGCATCGACCCGGACAGCCCGCGCGGGCTGAGCAAGGTGACCCAGACCGCGTGATGGCTGAATCGCCCGACCAGCTGACCGTGGAGCGGGGGACCTTCTGCGCCGCCGTGTTCGATCTCGACGGCACGCTGGTGGACAGTGAGACGCGCAGCCACGAGAGCTGGCGGCACGTGTTCGCCTCGCGCGGCATCGTCCCGGACGACTCCCTGATCCGCGCGTTCGTCGGGCGGCGCGGCGTTGACGTCCATGAGCTGCTCAGGGAGCGGGTGCCCGGGCATGACCCGGCCGAGCTGATGGCCGCGTCCAGCGCGCACTTCCACGCCCCGCACCAGCCGCCGCTCGGGCCGCTGGCCGGCGCGGTCGAACTGGTCCGGCGGATCGGCGCGGCCGGTGTCCCGCTGGCGCTGGTCACGTCGGCCGGCCGCCGTTACGCCGAGGAGACCTTGGCCGAGCTGGGTGTGCGCCGACTGTTCCCGGTGGTGGTGACGGCTGAGGATGTGACGGTGGGCAAGCCGGACCCGCAGGGGTACCTGGCCGCGGCCGGGCGGCTGGGCGTGCCGCCGGCGGCCTGCGTGGTGTTCGAGGACGCCCCGGCCGGGGTGGCGGCCGCGAAGGCGGCCGGGATGTACTGCCTGGCGGTGGCGACGACCCACCCGCCGGAGGACCTCGCGGCCGCCGATCAGGTGGTGCCCGACCTGACCAAGGTCACCTGGCCCCTGGCCGCGGGCTGAGCGCTGGCCGCCGTCACGGCCCTGCCGGTGCGCGACGGGGCCGTTGATGCCGTGCTGGCCGCGCACATGGTGCCTGACCAGGCCGCCGCCCTCCGCGAGGCCGTTAGCCCTGGTCCGGCCGTGATCCTGGGCGATTGGTCGCGGTGATCTTCTGTTGGAGCCACCAGGAGAACCAACCCCCGTAGCGTTCCTGTGGGTCCGCGCGCGCGGGCGTGCCCTGGTGCAGGTCCAGATGGATGACAAGAGCGTCCTGGTGGTGCTTTACCCCGCTCCGGATCGCCGTTTACTGCTGGCGGTAGACCTTGTGCTGGGCGGCCTGGGCCCGGGGGCGGAGGACCAGGAGGTCCACGTTCACGTGCGGCGGTCGGGTGACCGCCCAGGCGACCGTGTCGGCGACGTCGTCAGCGGTCAGCGGCTCGGCCACGCCCGCGTAGACCGCCGCGGCCTTGTCGGCATCGCCGCGGTAGCGCTTGACCGCGAACTCGTCGGTGCGCACCATGCCCGGTGCGATCTCGATGACCCGGACCGGCTGGTCGTACAGTTCCAGCCGCAGTGTGCCCGCGATCGCGTGCTCGGCGTGCTTGGCGGCGACGTATCCGCCGCCGCCCTCGTAGGCCACGAAGCCCGCGGTGGAGGACATGATCACGATGGTGCCCTCACCGCTGGCGATGAGCCTGGGCAGCAGGGCCTGGGTGACGTGCAGGGTGCCGAGCACGTTGACGTCGAACATGGCCTGCCAGTCTGCCGGGTCGCCCTCGGCCACGGTCTCCCCGCCGAACGCGCCGCCCGCGTTGTTGACCAGCACGTCGCAGCGCTCCAGGTCGGCCGCGAACGTGTTGACCGCCGCGCGGTCGGTCACGTCCAGGACGACGGCGTCCGCCTGGCCGCCGTTCCCGCGGATCTGGCCGGCCAGATCGCCGATCCGGTCGGCCCGCCGCGCGGCCAGGATCACCCGGTAGCCGGCGTCGGCCAGCTTGATCGCGGTAGCCGCCCCGATCCCGCTGCTCGCCCCGGTGACGACCGCAACTGGTGGCATGGGCCCGCCTTTCGAGTTCATCGGGCTTCCGGCCTCGTTGGCTGTCCGGTCTCGCCCGGCGATGGGGTGATTCTGCCAGCACGCGATCCGCCGCCGGACCCCGCGGCGGACCCTGGGGTTCCTGTTCCTGCTTCCGTCGCCGAATGCCCCGCTTCCGGCTCACGGAGCCCGGGGAGGCCGCAACCCCGCTCCCCGTCTACGGGTCGAGGGAGTTCGCCTTCTGGCGGCTAGCCCATGGACTTGGCGCCGTCCAGGGACTCCCGGATGATGTCGGCGTGGCCGGAGTGCTGGGCGGTCTCCGCGATCACGTGCAGCAGCACCCGCCGGGCGGACCAGCGGGCGCCCTTCTCGAACCAGGGCGCCTCGGGCAGCGGATGCGCGGCGTCCAGGTCGGGCAACGTCCTGACCAGTTCATCGGTCGCCGCGGCCACCCGGTCGTACTCCTCCAGCAGCCCGGCCAGCGTCTCTCCCTCGAGCATGCGGAAACCATCTACATAGGCCGACACCTCCGACTCATCCCAGGCCATCGCGGACGGGCCGATCTGGATGAACTCGGTCCATTGCCGCTCGGTGGCGGTGACGTGCTTGATCACCCCGCCGAGGCAGAGCGCGCTGACGGTGGTGCGCTCCGCGGCCTGCTCGTCGGTCAGCCCACGGACCGTGAAGCGCAGGAAGTACCGCTGCTTGGCCAGGGAACTCAGCAGGTCAGCCCGCTCGCCCAGGACAGTGCCGGTGGTGGTCATGGTGCAGTCCGCCTTCCCTCGGAGCCGTACAACAGCACGTTACGGCGGGGGGCCGACAGTGCCGGACGGAAGCCGGCACAGGGACACAGGCGCGTGACCGAAATTAACCTCGGCGCGCACATTCATAGGGCTCGCAGAAGCTTTGCCAACAGCAAGCAGAATCCCGCCGGGCAACCTAAGAACATCAGAAGCCGGCTGGGGCCGCCGCCGGCGAGGAGCTACGAGGAGAGACGCCGTGACCGGCATCGTGATCGCCAACTTCCCCATCATCGCCCTGATTGTGGCTGCCATGGTCGGTATCCCGCTGTGGATCACGTTCAAGCACCCGCACAGCCACCCGGACTACGCCGAGGCCCGTGCCCACTACGCGGCCAAGGCCGCCGCCGAGGCTCACACCAGCGACTTCGTGCCCACGACCAGGGTGGCCGCGTTCGACGGCCTCACCATCGCCCGCCAGCACCTGGCGCCGCGCACCATGGTTCCGGGCCGCCGGCACGCGACCGCCGGGCCGTCTGTCCGTACTCACGCCCCGGGTACTCGCACCCAGAACACCCAGGCCCGGACCGCGTCGTCCCGGGCCACTCAGCCGGCCGGCTCCGCCGACGCGCGGTGACCCTAGGTGTGGGGGGCGCGGTCTAGCAGAGCACGACGGCGACATGGCGGGAGACGGTGATCTCCCGCCGTGTCGCACGTTGCGAGGGTGTGCGTAACCAGGTTGACCCCTTATGGGCCGACCAAAAAGTGATGTTTCGGGCAATCGACACGGCTCGCTGCGGATGGCCCGGTGCTGCAGGGCCGCACCCGGCCCGGGTCGCGGTGCAGGCCGTGCAGGCCGGCTGTGACCAGCTGCTGATGCCCGGGGGATCCCGGGGTGGCCCGCCACGCCGTCCTGCGCGCGGTGCAGCGCGGCCAGATCAGCCTGTCCCGGCTCGACGCCTCCGTGGCCCGGGTCGTGGGCCTCAAGGTCTCCCGCGGGTTGCTGAGCGGGCCGGCCGTCTCCCCGTCCGCCGTGGCGGGCCTGGAGAACACAATTCCGCAACGGGACCTATCGCAGCAACTGGCCAACCGATCCATCACTGTGCCGCGGATCAGTCCCGGCCCACCAGCGGGGCGGCCGTTAGGATCGTTTGCTGCCTTTGAGAAGTAAGCGGGTCTATGTCGCCGGGCCGGCCGCCGCCGGGCTTACCGCGGCCCTGCAGCCGGATCTGGCGGTCTGTCTTACTGAACCCCGGGTGATACCTGCCGTTTGGGTCGCGTTGGCCCGGGACGCTTACGATCGGAGGCGTGTCTGACCCCCAGCTGACCTTCAGGCCGGACCAGCCATCTCCGGCCGCCGCCCCCGCTCCGGCTGCTGGCCGGGTGCCGTTGCGCGGGGTGATCGCGGACTGGGGCGGGGTGATGACCAACCCCATCATCGAGACCGTGCGCGCCTGGATCACTGCCGACGAGATCGACTACGACAGCTACCACGAGGTCATGAAGGCCTGGGTGACCGGCGCGTACGACGGGCTGGGCGAGGACAACCCGATCCACGGGCTGGAGCGCGGCGAGTTCAGCAACGAGGAGTTCGAGCGGAGGCTGGCCGCCCAGATCGTGCGCCGCGACGGCGGCCCGGTGCTGGCCGAGGGGCTGCTGGACCGGATGTTCGCGGCCACGGTGCTCAGCGAGCCGATGCAGGACCTGCTCCGCCGGGTCCGCCGCGCCGGGCTGAAGACGGCCATGCTCTCGAACTCCTGGGGCATCAGCGCCTACCCGGCCGACGTGCTCGCCGAGTTGTTCGACGCGGTGGTCATCTCGGCCGAGGTCGGCATGCGCAAGCCGGAGGAGCGGATCTTCCGGCACGCGACGGCCCTGCTGGGGCTGGACCCGGCCGAGTGCGTGTTCATCGACGACATCGAGGCCAACGTGCAGGCCGCGGAGGCCCTCGGGATGACCGGCGTGCTGCACACCGAGCCGGCCGGGACCACGGCCCGGCTGGCCGCGCTGCTCGGCCTTCCGTAGCGGCGCTACTTTCCTTAGTGACAGCAGGCGCAGACCCGGCGCACGCCGGGGCTGGCTGCTCTAGCCTGACCCCGTGGCCGACCAGCCGAGCCCGCTCCGCCCGATACCACGGGCCTTGATTCCCCCCACCCCGGGACGATCGGCCAACATGCGCGCCAACCGGCGTACCGACACCAAGCCGGAACTCGCGCTGCGCAGCGCGCTGCACCGGCAGGGCTACCGTTTCCGTAAGGACTTCCGGCTCGATCTGGACGGCGGCGCGCGGGTCCGGCCGGACATCGCGTTCACCGGGCGCCGGGTCGCCGTGTTCGTGGACGGCTGTTTCTGGCACGTCTGCCCGCAGCACGGCCGGGACCCGGCGGTCAACGAGTCGTACTGGTCACCCAAACTGCGCCGCAACGTCGAACGCGACCGGGCCGCGGACGCGGCGCTCGACGCGGCGGGCTGGCGGGTGGTCCGGGTGTGGGAACACGAGCCGCTCGAGGCGGCTCTCACGGCCGTGATCACCGCGCTCACCAGATAGCTCTGCCCGTCCCAGCTCTGCTGGCTAAGCTCGGCCCGTCTAACCAGGGGGAATGATGCGCGTCTACCTGCCGGCCACCCTGCCGTCCCTCGCCGCCGTGCTGCGCGCGGCCGAGATCGGACCGGCGCCGGTGCAGGCCTTCACGGTGACGCCCGCGCTGCGTGAGTGGTACGCCAGCGCGGACCTCGAGGAGCTCGAGTACGCCGCGATGATGCACGCCGCGCGGGCCTCGCTGAGGCTGCTGCGCGGCGACCCGTCCGCCCCGCGCCGGCGCGTGGTGCTGGCGGCCGACGTGCCCGACGAGCAGGCCGGCCGGGGCGGAGGTTTCGACGGCGGGTTCGAGGAGCCGACCCTGGTGCTGCTGTCCGCGCCGGTCCCGCTATCCCGGGTGGTCTCCGGGCACGTGGATGACCTCGGAGCCGTGGCCGACGTCGGCGAGGCGGCGGCCGCCCTTGCGGCCGCCGATGCCGGCGACGACGACGCCCGGTTCCTGGTGGACGGCGCGGAGGGTCATGAGCTCATGTGGTACGCAACCCAGGAACTGGCCTACCTGGCTGGCTAGCGGGTAAGCGGGCCAGGGCACCGGCTGGAGCGTGGCACGATGGGCCCACCGCTAGTGAAAACGGTTCTGGGAGACCCTCATGGACGCCATCAGTAACGTTCCGCCGCCGGTCAACGACCCGGTCCGGGCCTACGCGCCGGGCAGCGCCGAGCGCGCCGCCGTCGAATCCAAGATCAAGGAGCTGGCCGCCAGCCCGGTCGAGCTGACCATGGCCCTGGGCGGCCAGCAGCGGATGGGCGGCGGTGACCGGATCGCCGTGGTCGAGCCGCACAACCATGCCCACGTCCTCGGTCACCTCGGCAACGCGACCGGCGCGGACGTGGCCGCTGCGATCGAGGCGGCCGCCGCCGCCGCACCGGGCTGGCGGGCGCTGTCCTTCGACGACCGGGCCGCGGTGTTCCTGAAGGCCGCGGAGCTGCTGGCCGGCCCGTGGCGGTCCACGATCAACGCGGCCACGATCCTCGGCCAGTCCAAGTCGGTCTACCAGGCCGAGATCGACGCGGCCTGCGAGCTGATCGACTTCTGGCGCTACAACGCGCACTTCGCCCGGCGCCTGCTGGCAGAGCAGCCGTCCTCTGTCACCGGCGAGTGGGACCGGCTGGAGTACCGGCCGCTCGAGGGGTTCGTGCTGGCCATCACCCCGTTCAACTTCACCTCGATCGCGGCCAACCTGCCCACCGCCCCCGCGCTGCTGGGCAACGTGGTGATCTGGAAGCCGTCGCCGACCCAGCAGTACTCGGCGCACTACACGATGCGGCTGCTGGAGGAGGCCGGCCTGCCCCCGGGTGTGATCAACCTGGTCACCGGCGACGGCCAGGCCGTGTCTGAGGTGGCGCTCCCGCACCGGGACCTGGCCGGCATTCACTTCACCGGGTCCACCGGGACGTTCCAGCACCTGTGGCGCACCGTGGGCGAGAACATCGCCGGGTACCGCGGGTACCCCCGGCTGGTCGGCGAGACCGGCGGCAAGGACTTCGTGATCGCGCACCCCTCGGCCGACCCGGACGTGCTGGCCACGGCCCTGATCCGGGGCGCGTTCGAGTACCAGGGCCAGAAGTGCTCGGCCGCGTCCCGCGCCTACATCCCGCGGTCGGTCTGGGACCGGATGCGCGACAGCTTCCTGGCCCAGGTGGACGCGCTGACCGTGGGCGACGTCGCGGCCGACCTGTCCCTGTTCATGGGCGCGGTCATCGACGCCCGCGCTTTCCGGAGGCTGTCCGACGCGCTGGCCCGGGCGCGGAGCCGGCCGTCGATCCAGGTGCTGGCCGGCGGCGACGCGGACGGCTCCCAGGGGTACTTCGTCAAGCCGACCGTGCTGGAGTGCAGCGACCCCGGGGACGAGGTGTTCCGCACCGAGTACTTCGGCCCCCTCCTGGCCGTCCACGTGTTCGAGGACGCTCGGTACGACGAGGTCGTGGCGCAGGCCGCGGACGTGGCCCCGTACGCGCTGACCGGCGCGATCATCGCCCAGGACCGGGATGCGATCGCCGCCGCCACCGAGGCGCTGCGCTTCGCGGCGGGCAACTTCTACATCAACGACAAGCCGACCGGCGCCGTCGTCGGCCGCCAGCCGTTCGGCGGGGCTCGGGCCAGCGGCACCAACGACAAGGCGGGCTCGATCTTCAACCTGACCCGCTGGGTCAACGCGCGGGCTGTCAAGGAACTGTTCGCGCCGCCGACCGACTACCGCTACCCGCACATGGGCTGACCGTAAGCCCGGAAGGGCGCGCTGGCCCGCGCGGCGCGGCTGGCCGGGCAGGGGGCTGACACGCTCGGGCGGTCCCGGCGGGCCCAGCACCGAGTCTGATCGGGCCTCCGGCGGGCCTGCCCGGGCATAGGCTGGCGATGCCCTCCGCGAGGGGGATGCCAACCCGGGAGGTACCCATTAACCGCCTGGTCCTGTGGAACATCGATCTGACTCTCCTCGACGTCGGCCGGGTCACCCGGGAGGCGTACGCGGAGGCTTTCCGCCTGGTCACCGGGCGGTCGCTCAGGCAGTTGCCGCAGATGCCCGGGCGGATGGAATCGGAGATCTTCTTCGACGCGCTGGCACTGAACGAGGCCGGGGCGGGTGCGGCGGCCGGGGCCGTGGGCGCTGACGGCGTGGCGCGGCTGGGCATCGCGGCGGGCCAGGGCGGTGAGGAGCTGCTGGCCCGGTTCAGCTTCGAGCTGGCCAACGCGTTCGCGGCCCGTCGCGACCTGCTGCGGGAACAGGGACGGCTGCTGCCCGGCGCCGCCGAGGCCGTCGCCGGACTGGCGGCCCGGCAGGGAGTGGTGCAGACCGTCCTGACCGGCGCGATCAAGCCGAACGCGGTCGAGAAGCTGCGCGCCTTCGGCCTGGAGCAGTTCTTCGACATCGAGATCGGCGGGTACGGGTCGCAGGTGTACCCGAAGGGGGTCCAGCTGATGATGACCCGCAGCCGCGCGGCCGACAAGTACGGCACCCAGTTCGACGAGGGCTCCACCGTCTACATCGCCGATTCCGCCCGCGACGTGGCGGCCGCCCGGACCGGCGGTGCGCGGTGCCTCGCGGTCGCCAGCGGCCGGTCCACGGTGAGCGGGCTGCGGAAGGCCGGGGCCGACGTGGTCTTCGACGATCTTTCGGACACGGTCGCGGTCGTGCGCGCGGTGGACCGGCTGACGCTGGCCGCCGCAGGCTGAGCCGGGCCGGCGGGGGCTGGCGGTGGCCGGCGGCTGGGCGGGGCTGGCGGCTGAGGGGGCTGGCGGCTGGGAGGCATAGGGTGGCTGCGTGTCCGAGCAGGCCGTGGGCGGCCCGCCCTCCGCCGGAGCGCCGCCGGTCCCGCTGAGTATCATCGCCCGCGAGTGGGGCCGGATCGGCTGCCTCGGGTTCGGCGGCCCGCCCGCGCACATCGCGCTGCTGCGCAAGCTGTGCGTGGAGGAGCGGTACTGGCTGCCGGCCGGCGACTTCGAGGACGGGCTGGCCGCCTGCAACTTGCTTCCCGGGCCGGCCTCGACCCAGCTCGCCATCTTCTGCGCCTGGCGGCTGCGCGGGCCGGCCGGGGCGGTCCTCGGCGGGATCTGCTTCATCGTCCCTGGCCTGGTGATCATCCTCGGGCTCGCGGCCCTGTTCCTGGCGCCCCGCCCGCCGGGCTGGATCGCCGGCGCCGCGGCCGGGGCAGGCGCGGCCGTGCCTGCGGTGGCGGTGGCCGCCGCGGCGGGCCTCATCCCGGCAAGCTGGCGGCGGGCCGGTGAGTCCGGGGCCGGTGAGTCCGGGGCCGGTGAGTCCGGGGCCGGTGAGTCCGGGGCCGGTGGCTCCCGGGCCGGTGAGTCCGGGGCCGGTGCTTCCGGGGCTGGGGAGAGCGCACCGGGGACCCGGGCCGCGCACGGCCGCTGGGCCGGCTACCTGGTGGCCGGAGGGCTGGCCGCGGCGACCGTCGGGCCGTGGCTGGTGCTCGTCCTCGCGGCCTGCGGGCTGACCGAGGTCGCGGTGCGGTCCCAGCGCAGCCGCCAGCGGCGCGACCCCGGACGTCCCGGGCTGCCGTCAGTCATGCTGCCGCTGGCCACCGCGGTGCCCGCTGCGGCCGGCCTGCTCGCGGTGGCCTGGGAGGGCTTCAAGGTCGGTGCCCTCTCCTACGGCGGCGGCTTCGTGATCATCCCGCTGATGCAGCACGACGCGGTGCACACCTACCACTGGATGACCGCGGGCCAGTTCCTCAGCGCGGTCGCGCTCGGCCAGGTCACGCCTGGGCCGGTGGTGCAGACCGTCGCGGTGGTCGGGTACGCGGCGGCCGGACTGGGCGGCGGCCTGCTGGCCGCGCTGGTCGCGTTCGCCCCCTCGTTCGTGTTCGTGCTGGCCGGCGGCCGCTACTTCGACCGGCTCCGGGCCAGCGCGGCGGTGCAGGCCTTCCTGACCGGGGCCGGCCCGGCCGCCATCGGCGCCATCGCCGGGGCCGCGATCCCGCTGGCCCTGGCCCTCGCGCACCTGTGGCAGGTCGGCGTGCTCGCCCTCGCCGCGGCCTGGCTGCTGGGCCTGCGGCGCGGCGTGGTCAGCGCGATCGCGGGTGCCGCGGGTCTCGGGATGCTGGCGTTCGCGGCCGGTGCCCCGCTGGGAGGATAAGCAGAGGCACCGCGCCGGGAAGGCCGCCACGGAGATGGCTGGCGCCGGCAGGGTGAGCTGGACCACACTGCGGGCCGCGCGGCTCCCGTTGCGATGCGCGGGCTGACCCCCGATGCTGGGGCCTATGCCAAGAAACGACGAGGTGGCGCGGCTACTCGGCAGCGATTACGGCAAGGTCCTGTGGGAACCGGGACCGGAGGTCGTCGAGCAGGCCCGGATCACCCAGTACCTGCGCTGGCTGGCCGAGCATCACGGCGTCGCCGCCGCTGACTACCAGGATCTGTGGGAGTGGTCGGTCGGCGAGCCGGGCAGGTTCTGGGACACGCTGTGGGAGTATTTCGGCGTCCTGGGCCAGCGCGGTGACGGTCCAGCGCTGCGCGGGCAGCTGCCCGAGGCCAGCTGGTTTCCTGGCGCCACGCTGAACTACTCGCGGAACGCGCTGCGCACGGCCCGCACCGAGCCCACCCGCGCCGCGATCATCGCCTGCGCCGAGGACGCCCCGCCGCGGACCTACACCTACGGTGAGCTGGCCGCCGAAGTGGGACGGGTCCGCGGGGCACTGCGTGCGCTCGGCGTCAGCCAGGGGGACCGGGTGGCCGCGTTCCTGCCGAACATCCCCGAAGCGATCATCGGCCTGCTGGCCACGGCCAGCCTGGGCGCCATCTGGTCGTCCTGCTCGCCGGATTTCGGTGCGCATAGCGTGATCGACCGGTTCGCGCAGATCCGCCCCACGGTGCTGCTCGCGGTGGGCAGCTACCGCTACGGCGGCAAGGAGTTCAGCCGGGACGAGGCTGTCAGCGAGATCGTCGCGGGGCTGCCCGGGCTGGCCGCCGTGATCATGGTAGATGGGCCGGGCGGTGCCTCCCCGGGCGGTGCCTCCCCGGGCGGTGCCTCCCCGGGTGCGGGACCTGCCACCCGGGCCGCGGCCAGCCAGGCGGGGGTGCGCACGCTCAGCTGGGCCGACCTCCCGGCCGCGGCCGGTGACGGCCAGCCGGAGTTCGTCGAGGTCCCCTTCGGCCACCCGCTCTGGGTGCTGTACTCGTCCGGCACCACCGGGCTGCCCAAGGCGATCATGCACGGTCACGGCGGAATCGTCCTCGAGCACCTCAAGGCGCTGGGCCTGCACCAGGATCTCGGTCCCGGGGACGTGTTCTTCTGGTACACGACCACCGGCTGGATGATGTGGAACTACCTGGCCGGCGGCCTGCTGGCCGGGGCGACCGTGGTGCTCTACGACGGCAGCGCCACGTACCCGGGCACCGACGCCCTGTGGCGGCTCGCCGCGCAGACCGGGGTGACCTACTTCGGGACCGGTGCGCCCTACCTCCTCGCCTGCGCCAAAGCCGGGCTGGCCCCGGGCCGCGACCTGGATCTGTCCGCCGTCCGCGGCATCGGGTCCACCGGATCCCCGCTGCCGCCCGAGGGCTTCCACTGGGTCTACTCCGGCGTCAGCGAGGACGCGCAGCTCGGCTCGTTCTCCGGTGGCACCGACGTGTGCACCGGGTTCGTCGGGCCCACCCCGCTGCTGCCGGTGCGGGCTGGCCTCATCGCGGGCCGGTGCCTGGGCGCCAAGGTGGAAGCCTTCGACGCCGCCGGGAAGCCGGTCACGGGGGAGGTCGGCGAGCTCGTCATCACCGCACCCATGCCGTCGATGCCGGTCGGCTTCTGGAACGATCCGGGCGGCGCGAAATACCGGGCCAGCTACTTCGCCGCCTATCCCGGAGTGTGGCGGCACGGTGACTGGATCACCCTGCTGCCGGACGGCGGATGCGTGATCTACGGACGCTCGGACGCCACCCTGAACCGGGGTGGCGTGCGGATGGGCACCAGCGAGTTCTACCGGGTAGTGGAGCGGCTGCCGGAGGTCACCGACAGCCTGGTGGTGGACACCGGGCAGCTGGGCCGCCCGGGACGGCTGGTGCTGTACGTGGTGCTGGCCGAGGGACGCGACCTGGACGACGACCTGACCGGCCGGCTCCGCGGGGCGTTGCGCAGCGAACTGTCCCCGCGGCACGTGCCCGACGAGATCCACCAGGTTCCCGGGATCCCGCGGACGCTGTCCGGGAAGAAACTGGAAGTTCCGGTGCGCAAGATCCTGCTCGGCACGCCGGTCGCGGAGGCGGCCGACCCGGACGCGCTGGCGAATCCCGAGGTCCTTGGGCTCTTCGCGCCGCAGGAACCCCGCGTAGAGTCGGGGGCAGGCGATGCGCAGCGATCAACGGTGATTGAGGGAAACGCGTGACAACACCACAATGGCGTGGTGCGGCGTCAGTGAGTGACGCCTCGTCCACGGACAGGGAAGCCCTGCTGGCTGAGGCGGCACAGGCGGTCAGCACCGCGGAACTGGCCGACCTGAACGTCGGGGACCTGCTCTGCTATCTGCGGGCGTACTACTGGCACGTCCCGGTCGAGGACCTGGCCGCGGCCGGCCCGGCCGCTGTGGCGGCGGCCGCGGTGGAGCAGGCCCGGCTCGCCGCCCACCGGCCGCAGGGCCGGGCCCTCGTCCGGGTGTGCCCGGCCGGCTCGCCCGGCGCGTTCGACCCGTCCCGCCGGGTGATCGACATCGTCACCGACGACATGCCGTTCCTGGTCGACTCGCTGACCATGGAGCTGGCCCGGCACGGCCTGGACAGCGACCACATCCTGCACCCCCAGCTGCTGGTCCGCCGGGACGTGGCCGGGACGCTGCACGATGTGTGCGGGATGCTCGCGGCCCAGGGCGGCGACCACGACGAGATCGCCGAATCCTGGACCCATATCGAGATCAGCGGGCCGGGCGCCGACAGCGCGCCCGGACACGGCCCGGCCACCCGCAGCACAGGCACCCGGATCTCAGGCCCGGGCAACTCCGCTGCCGAGCTTGAGCAGGATCTGCACCGGGTGCTGTACGACGTCCGGGTGGCGGTCGAGGACTACCCGCGGATGCAGGCCAAGGCCACCTGGCTGGCCGACCGGCTGTCCGCGGAAGGCGCCGGGGCCCCGGCCGAGACCGTGGCCCTGCTCCGCTGGCTGGCCGACAACCACTTCACGTTCCTTGGCTACCGGGAGTACGACCTGGTGGACGACCCGGATGGGATGGCGCTGCTCGCGCTGCCGGGCACCGGCCTGGGGATCTTGCGGCACGATAAGACGGGTTCCACGTCCTTCGCGGCCCTGCCACCCGAGGTGCGGACCCGGGCCCGCGACCGGCAGCGCCTCATCCTGACCAAGGCCAACTCCCGGTCCACCGTGCACCGGCCGAATTACCTGGACTACATCGCGGTCAAGCGGGTCAATGACGCGGGCGAGGTGGTCGGCGAGCACCGCTTCCTCGGGCTGTTCACGCACGCCGCATACCACGAGAGCATCACCCGCATTCCGGTGCTCCGGCGCAAGCTGGCCAGCGTGATCGAGGCGGCCGGGATGATCCAGGACAGCCACGACGGCCAGGACCTGACCGAGATTCTCGAGGGCTACCCCCGGGAGGAGCTCTTCCAGATCTCCGTGCCCGAGCTGACCCCGATCGCGCTGGGCGTGCTCGCCCTGCGGGAACGCCGCCAGACCCGTCTCTTCCTGCGCCGCGACGTCTACGGCCGGTACATGTCGTGCCTGGTGTATCTGCCCCGCGACCGGTACACCACCGCGGTGCGGCTGCGCGCCCAGGAGATCCTGCGCGACGCGTTCCACGGCGCGACCGTGGAGTACAGCGCGACCGTCGGCGAATCGGCGCTGGCCCGGCTGCACGTGGTGGTCCGGGCCGAGCAGGGTCGCCGGCTGCCCGAGGTGGACACGGCTCTGCTGGAGGCCAAGCTGGCCGTCGCGGTGCGCTCCTGGGATGAGGACCTCGCCGCCGAGGCGCTGGCCCGGCTGGGCGGGGAGCAGGGGGGGAACTGCTCGCCCGCTGGGCGGATGCCGTCCCTGGGACCTACAAGGCCGACGTGCCCGCGGCCTACGCGGTGAGTGACCTCATCCGGGTGCGCGGCATGCTCCAGTCCGGCACGCCGGTGGCTTTCGACCTGTGGGAGGCCGAGGGCTTCTCCGGCGGCAAACCCGCGGAAGACACCGGGCGGCCGGGCGCGGACGACAGGCCGCGCGTCTGGCGGCTGACGATCTACCGGACCGGATCGCCGATCACCCTCACCGATGTGCTGCCCCGGCTGCACCACCTGGGGGTCGAGGTCGTCGACGAGCACCCCTACGAGTTCTCCGCGCCGGGGCTCCCCGCGCCGTTCTGGATCTACGACTTCGGGCTGCGTCCCCGCGGCGCCCGGCCCGTCCCGGTCGCGGGCGCGCCGGCCGCGGGCGCGCCGGCTGCGGGCGCGCTGCGGGCGGGTCTTCCGGCCACGCAGGCGCCACCCACCAGGCCGCCGCATCCTGGCCCGGTTAAAGGCCTGGTCGAGGACGCGCTCGATGCACTGTGGCTTGGCCAGATCGAGGACGACGGGTTCAACGCCCTGGTGGTGGACGCTCACCTGAGCTGGCGCCAGGTCATGGTGCTCCGTGCCTACGCCAAGTACCTGCGGCAGGGCGGCACCCGGTTCAGCCACTCCTACATCGAGCGTGTGCTGCGCTCCAACACCACGGTGACCCGGCTGCTGGTCAGGCTGTTCGAATCCCGCTTCGACCCGGCCCGGCAGGCCGGGCAGGCGGAGCGCAGCGAGGCCATCACCGAGGAGATCCGCGGTGAGCTGGACGACGTGGCCGTCCTCGATCACGACCGGGTACTGCGCGCTTACCTGGGCCTGATCCTGGCCACCCTGCGCACGAACTACTTCGCCGACCATGCGGGCGCGCACGCGCCCGGCACCGGCCCGGCCCAGGTTCCGTACCTGGTGGTCAAGCTGGACGCGGCGGCCGTGCCCGACCTGCCGGCGCCCCGGCCGAAGTTCGAGCTGTTCGTCTATTCACCGCGGCTGGAAGCGGTGCACCTGAGGTTCGGCGCGGTGGCCCGCGGCGGGCTGCGCTGGTCGGACCGCAGCGAGGACTTCCGCACCGAGATCCTCGGGCTGGCCAAGGCGCAGGAGGTGAAGAACTCCGTCATCGTGCCGTCCGGGGCCAAGGGCGGCTTCGTCTGCAAGCGGCTGCCCGACGCCGCCCACCGGGACGCCTACCAGGCCGAGGTGCTGGCCTGCTACCGGACGTTCATCAGCGCCATGCTGGAGGTGACCGACAACCTGCAGGCGGGCCGGGTGCTGCCGCCGCCCGGGGTGGTCAGGTACGACGGGGACGACCCCTACCTGGTGGTCGCGGCGGACAAGGGCACCGCGACATTCTCTGACACCGCCAACGAGATCGCGCAGAGCTACGGGTACTGGCTGGGCGACGCGTTCGCCTCCGGCGGGTCCGAGGGCTATGACCACAAGAAGATGGCCATCACCGCCCGCGGCGCCTGGGAATCGGTCAAGTTCCACTTCGCCACGCTGGACCTCGACGTCGATACCACGGACTTCACGGTCGCCGGGGTCGGGGACATGTCCGGCGACGTCTTCGGCAACGGGATGCTGCTCTCCGAGCACATCAGGCTGGTGGCGGCGTTCGACCACCGGCACATCTTCATCGACCCGTCGCCCGACCCGGCGCGCAGCTTCGCGGAACGGCGGCGCCTGTTCGAGCTGCCCCGCTCCTCCTGGGCTGACTACGACCCCACGGTCATCTCCGCCGGTGGCGGCGTGTGGTCCCGCACCATGAAGTCTGTCCCGATTTCCGCGGCGGTCGCCGACACGCTCGGCCTGGACAGCGACGTCCACGCCCTGTCCCCGGACCAGGTGATTTCCGCGATCCTCGCTGCCCCCGTGGACCTGCTCTGGAACGGCGGGGTCGGCACCTACGTGAAGGCCAGCACCCAGACGCAGGCCGACGCCGGGGACCGGGCCAACGACGCCGTCCGGATCGACGCGACCGCGGTCCGGGCCAAGGTGATAGCCGAGGGCGGCAACCTGGGCCTGACCCAGGCGGCCCGGATCGAGTACGCGCTCGCGGGCGGCCTGGTCAACACCGATTTCATCGACAACTCCGCGGGGGTGGATACCTCCGACCACGAAGTGAACATCAAGATCCTGCTGGCGGACAGCGTCAGCCGCGGCGAGCTGGGCGCCGCCCAGCGTAACCGCCTGCTCCACGAGATGACCGACGAGGTCGCGGCCCTGGTCCTGCAGGACAACTACAGCCAGAACCGGGCCCTGGCGTCGTCCCGGGCCCAGGCGCCGCAGATGCTGCACGTGCACAGCCGGATGATCCGCAAAATGGCGCGGGACGGCCGGCTCCGCCGGAAGCTGGAAGTGCTCCCGGGGGACAAGGAGATCGCCGAGCGCCGCTCGGCCGGCCTGGGCCTGACCGGACCCGAGTTCGCGGTGCTGCTCGCCCAGGTCAAGATCGCCGCCGAGGAGGAAATGCACGCCTCGACGCTGCCGGACGACCCTTACCTGCAGTCGGAGCTCAACGCCTACTTCCCTGAGCCGCTGCACGAGTCGTTCGCCGACCAGATGCGTGCCCACCCGCTGCGCCGGGAGATCATCACCACCGAGGTCGTCAACGACATGGTGGACCGCTCCGGGACGACCTTCCTGTTCCGGATGAACGAGGAAACCGGGGCATCGGTACCCGACATCACCTGCGCCTGGCTGGTCGCCCGCCAGGTCTTCGACCTGGCGGGTTTCTGGTCCCAGGTGGAGGCGCTGGATGGCCGGGTGGAAGTGGCCACCCAGCTGGCACTGCTGCTGGAGAGCCACAAGCTCGCCGAGCGGGCCACCCGGTGGCTGCTCTACAACCGCAGGCCGCCGTTCGACATCGCCGAGACCATCGACTTCTTCTCCGGCGGGGTGCTCACCGTCTCCTCTGGCCTGCCCAAGCTGCTCACCGGCCGGGACCGGTCCGGTTTCGACGACCGGCTGGAGTCCTTCACCGCCCGCGGGGTGCCCGAGGAACTGGCAGAGCGCGTGGCCGCCATGGTGGCCGCCTACTCGGCCTTCGACCTGGTCGAGATCGCCGCGGCGGTCGGCCGCAGCGTCGAGGAGACGGCCGAGGTCTACTTCGATCTGGGTGAGCGGCTGCAGATCACCAGGCTGCGCGACCGGATCACCGCCCTGCTGCGCGACGACCGGTGGAACACGATGGCGCGCGCCGCGCTCCGCGACGACCTGTACGCGGCCCACGCGGCCATCACCCGGGACGTTCTCCACGTCACCGGCCCGGGCAGCCCGGAAGAGCGGCTCGCCGACTGGGTGCGGCGCAACGAGCCAGCGGTTCAGCGCGCCGGGCAGACCCTGACCGAGATCTGGGAGAGCGACAGGTTCACTGTCGCGATGCTGTCGGTGGCGGTGCGTGCAATTCGCACTCTGGTGGACGCCAGTTCACTACCAGAACGTCCGTGATTTCGCATTGAGCGTAGATCGGGCCACGCCGTTAGCGGGCGATCGTCCTTTCGAATGCCCGCGCTCGCGTAGGCTTTCCCGCATGGCAGGTACCGATCCCGCAAATGAAATCTCGGAACTGTCGTCGACTCTCACGAGCGTGGAGTCCGTTCTCGATCCGGAGGCCATGCGTCGCGAAGCAGACAATCTGAGGGAGCGCGCGGCCGACCCACGACTCTGGGACGATCAGGACAGGGCCCAGGCGGTCACCCGCCGGCTGTCCTACCTCGAGGGGGAACTCAGCCGGCTGGGCAGCTTGCGCCGCCGGCTCGACGACACCCGGGTGATGTTCGAGCTGGCCGAGAGCGAGCACGACGAGCCCACCCGTGAAGAGGCGACCCGTGATCTGGCGGCCTTGCGCAAGGAGATCGACCTGCTCGAGGTACGGACCCTCCTGTCCGGCGAGTACGACGCCCGGGAGGCGCTGATCACGATCAACGCGCAGGCCGGCGGAGCGGACGCGGCCGACTGGGCGGAGGGGCTGCGGCGCATCTACCTGCGCTGGGCGGAGCGGCACGGGTACGCGAGCGAGATCTACGACACGTCCTACGCGGAAGAGGCGGGCATCAAGTCCACCACGTTCGCGATCAAGGCGCCGTACGCGTACGGCACGCTGCGCGGTGAGCACGGCACGCACCGCATGGTGCGCATCTCCAAGTACGACAACCAGGGCCGCAGGCAGACCTCGTTCGCCGGTGTGGACGTGATCCCGGTGGTGGAGCAGACCGACCACATCGAGATCCCCGACGATGACATCCGGGTGGACGTCTACCGCTCCAGCGGCCCTGGCGGCCAGGGTGTGAACACCACCGACTCGGCCGTCCGGCTCACCCACCTGCCGACCGGGATCGTGGTGTCCTGCCAGAACGAGCGCAGCCAGATCCAGAACCGGGCCAGCGCCATGGCGGTGCTCCAGGCCAAGCTGCTGGAACGCAAGCGCGCGGAGCAGGCGGCGAAGATGGCCGAGCTGCGCGGTGACTCCTCAGGCAGCTGGGGCACCCAGATCCGGAACTATGTGCTCCACCCCTACCAGAACGTCAAGGACCTCCGCACCGGGCTGGAGACGGGGAACACCGCCGCGGTCATGGACGGCGAGATCGACGACTTCATCGAGGCTGAGATCCGCTGGCTGCGCAAGCAGCCCCACGAGGCCTGATCCCGCCCGGTCGCCCAGCCGCCCTAGTGGGCCACCTGCAGCATGACGGCCAGCGCCAGCGCGGCCAGCAGCAGCATGGCGATCACAGGCAGGCTCAGGCCGCCGGAGTGACGGTGCATCTGCGTCCGCGCCGCCTGGCAGGCTGGGCAGCGAGCCTCGACCACCGGCCCCGCACAGCTGGCGCAGATCAGGTCTTCGCAACTCATCTGGGTCCCTCCCTCAGCAGGCACCGGTGTCACTTCCGCGGTGTTGGACGTTCGGAGCCAGTTTCCCCCCTAGACTGGCCCCTGGCCAAACCGGACAGTCCGCTGGAGCCGGGAGGGCCGTACGGTGGCCGGATTCCGGCTGCGGCGTCCGCATTCTGTCGAGCGTTGTGATGGGCCTGTGATCCACTTCGATAACGTCACTAAGACGTACCCGAACCAGGGCCGCCCGGCCCTGGAGAACGTCACGATCGACGTCGAGAAGGGTGAGTTCGTCTTCCTGGTCGGACCCTCGGGTTCGGGCAAGTCGACGTTCCTGAGGCTGGTTCTCAAGGAGGAGAAGCCGACCGACGGCAAGATTCACGTGGCCGGCAAGGATCTCGCCCGCCTCACCAACTGGAAGGTTCCGTATCTGCGCCGCAGGATCGGGTGCGTGTTCCAGGACTTCCGGCTGCTGCCCAACAAGAACGTCTACCAGAACGTCGCCTTTGCCCTCCAGGTGATCGGCAAGCCCCGGCGGTTCATCCGCAAGGTGGTCCCCGAGGTGGTTGACCTGGTCGGGCTGGAAGGCAAGCACGACAGGATGCCCGATGAGCTCTCCGGTGGCGAGCAGCAGCGGGTCGCGATGGCCCGGGCGTTCGTGAACAGGCCGATGATCCTGCTGGCGGACGAGCCGACCGGGAACATCGACCCGGCCACCTCCATCGGCATCATGAAGGTGCTCGACCGGATCAACCGGACCGGGACCACGGTCGTCATGGCCACGCACGACGCGGCGATCGTTGACTCCATGCGCAAGCGCGTGATCGAGCTCGAGTACGGGAAAGTTGTGCGCGACCAGTCTCGCGGGGTGTACGGCCAGGCGTACTGACCAGCTCAGCGGCCCCTTCCGGGCTGCTGACGGGGGCTTTGGGCGGTACCGATACCGAGGAATTACCGAGGGATTCAAGCGACCATGCGTGCACAGTTTGTCTTCCAAGAGGTCTGGACCGGCCTCCGGCGCAACCTCACCATGACGATTGCGCTGGTGGTCGTGGTGGCCATCAGCCTGTCGCTGCTGGGCACGGGCCTGTTGTTCGTCAAGCAAGTGGACAACACCCGGACCTACTGGCAGGGCCGGGTCCAGCTGTCCATCTACCTGTGCACGGCGACCAGCGTGAGCCCGCAGTGCAAGCAGAACGGGCCAGCCACCGCCGCCCAGCGGGCCTCGATCTACCACGACCTGACCGCGCTGCGGTCGCAGGGCGTGGAGGCGGTGTACTACGAGTCGCAGTCCCAGGCCTTCCAGCGGTTCAAGCAGGACTTCGCGCAGGACCGCTCGTTCTCCAGCCTCGTCACCCAGAACGAGATCCCGGACTCCTTCCAGGTCAAGCTGCGCAACGCGCAGGCCGACTACCCCGTGGTGGCCGGCACCGTGGAGGGACGCCCCGGGGTGGACAACATCGTGAACGTCGAGTCGATCCTGTCCAACTTCTACAAGCTGCTCGACGGCGCGCGGAACGCGGTCATCGTGGTCGCGATCATCCTGGTCATCGCGGCCATCCTGCTGGTCGCCAACACGATCCGGCTGTCGGCGTTCAACCGCCGCCGGGAAACCAGCATCATGCGGCTGGTGGGCGCGTCCAATTTCTACGTTCAGCTACCATTCCTGCTAGAAGGAATCATCGCGGGAATGTTCGGCTGGCTGATCGCCGCCGGGTTGCTCATCGCCGTGAAGACCCTGGGCCTCGACGCGCTCCAGCAGTACTTCCCGTACAATGTCCGGCTCAGTCTCGCCGACCTGATCGAGGTCATCGTCCTAGCCATGGTCATGGGAGTGGTGCTCTGTGGCGTCACGTCCTTCCTCACCCTCAGGCGCTACCTTCGCGCGTGACGCCCACGGACGCTAAGACAGTGGCATCCAGGGCAGTGGCATCCCGGCAGCAATCCACCGTCGTCGCCCGCAACCGGCGGGCCAGACACGACTATCACCTTGAGGACACCGTCGAGGGCGGGCTGGTCCTCACCGGCACCGAGGTGAAGTCGCTGCGGGCCGGCCGGGCCTCGCTGACCGATGGTTTCGCGCAGATCCAGGACGGGGAAGTCTGGCTGCACGGTGTGCATATTCCCCAGTACACCCAGGGCACCTGGACCAACCACGAGCCACGGCGGCCCCGCAAGGTGCTGCTGCACCGCAAGGAGATCGACCGGTTTGCCAGCAAGGTGGCCGAGCGGGGGCTCACCATCGTTCCCCTCTCGCTGTACTTCTCCGGCGGGAGGGCCAAGGTCGAACTGGCCCTGGCCCGTGGCAAGCGAACCTATGACAAACGTCATGATTTGGCCGAACGTGACGCCGCCCGGGAGGTAGAACGTGCCTTCCGGCGGCGCGGGTGATGGCGAAGCAGGCTGTGGCCTCCTACCGTAGACGTGGGGCGCATGCGGCTGCACGCAAGCCCGCCACGCCCTTCGTCGGAGTCAAACGCGCTCCGCAGCCTGCCGTCGGCGGGCGCGTACCGCTGAGCGGCGGCATCGGGGGATTGGTGGGCGGCCTGCGCTCGAGGTCGCGGCAGCTGAAGCTGGGTGCCGCCGGTTTGGTGCTCCTCCTGCTGATCATCGGGGTCGCGGGCGGATTCGCCAGCGGCGAGCCGTCCGCCGAACCAGCCGCGCAGCAGTTCCTGCTGGCCTGGGCCCAGGGACAGTACAAGACCGCCGCCAGCCTGACCACCGGCGCCCCGGCCACCGTGACTACCGCGCTGCGCAGCGCCTATCAGCAGCTGGGGGCGGCGGCCTACTACCTGGCGATGGGCCCCATCACCCAGCACTCCGGCATCGCCGAGGCCCACTTCTTCGCGTCGGTGGACCTCGGCCAGGACGGCGCGCCCTGGAGCTACGAGGGCCGCTTCGCGATGCGCAAGACGTCGGCCGGCTGGCGGGTGCTGTGGAGCCCGGGGGTCATCAACCCCGGGCTGCGCCAGGGAGTGCGGATGGCGGTGGTGACCACCATGCCGCTCCGCGCCCCGCTGCTGGACGCGGAGGGCACCCCGCTCATCCACCCCTCACCGGCCTGGATAGCGCAGGTCCGGCCCGGGCAGCTGGCTCACCCGGAGGAGACCGCGGACGCGTTCGCGCTCGTGACCGGGCTGGATGACCAGCAGGTGCTCAGCGTGATCCGGGCTGCCCCGCAGACCCACCCGCTGACCCTGGCGACGCTCTCCCCGGCGGCCTACGCCACGCTGCGCAAGAAACTCGGCGGGGTCCCCGGGCTGTTCATGCGCCGGGTGTCCCGCCGCCTGTTCGACACCACCGCCGCCGACGTGACCGGCACGGTTGGCACCGAGCTGGCGCCCGTGCTCCAGCAGCAGGGCGTCTCGTACCGGCCGGGAACCACGGTCGGTGTCTCCGGGCTGCAAGAGGTGTACCAGCGCAGGCTGGCGGGTTCGGCGGAGACCGAGGTGATCGCGGAGGACCGCGCTGGCCACCAGGTGGCGGTGCTCAAGCAGTGGGACGGCACCAGGGGAACCGCGGTCCGCACGACCATCGAGGCCGGGGTGCAGCAGGCCGCGGCCAGCGCGGTCGCGGGGCAGCCTGCCGCCTCGGCCATCGTCGCGGTGCAGGCCTCTACCGGCCGTATCATCGCCGTCGCCGACCACCCCGGCGGCGGGACCCGGGTGGAGCCGCTGGCCGGGCAGTACCAGCCGGGCGGGGCGTTCACGATCGTGTCCGCGGCAGCCCTGCTCTCCAACCGCACGGGGCTGAACGAGCAGATTCCCTGCTTGCCCAGCACCAGGGTCGGCGGCCGGATCTTCACCAACGTCCCGGTGGTGTCGGGTCTGGGGACCCAGCCGCTGTTCAGCATGGACTTCGCGCAATCGTGCGGGACCGCCTTCACCACCCTGTCCCAGGGGCTGAGCGGCTCCCGGCTGGCCAGCAGCGCGACGGCCTTCGGCCTCGGTGCCCGGTGGAAGCTGCCGCTCAGGGCGTCCTCGGGGTCGTTCCGGGCGTCCCAGACCCAGGGCGGGCTGGCCGCGGACACCATCGGCGAACAGGGTGTCAAGGCCAGCCCGCTGGCCATGGCCCTGGTCGCGGCGGGGGTGGACTCGGGGAAGTGGCGTCCCCCGGTGCTGGTGACCTCGCCGCCCGACCCCGGCCTGGACCCGCGGGTGGTGGCCGATCCGCAGACCGTGGGCTCGCTGCGCACGCTGATGCGTGACGCGGTCGTCTCCGGCGCCGCCCGGGGCGCCAATCTGGGCGGCGTTCCGGTGTACGGGCAGGTCGGGACGGCCCGGGCCACGGTCGGTTCGGAGTACTGGGCGCACTGGTTCGTGGGCTACCGGGGCGACGTGGCGTTCGCCGTGCTGGAGCTGACCAAATCCCCTTCCACGTCCGCAGTCTCGCTGGGTGCCGCGTTCCTGTCGCACCTGGGCTGACCGTCGGCTGTTTCCCCGCTGTTGCGGCCGGACGGCCAGGAAACACCTGCACGGTAAGGCCGGCCAGGCGGCTGCCGGTTGCGGAGCGTGAACTAATCCAAGATTTTTGTAACTCAGAGCAACCAAAAGGCTACTCCCCGACGTCTTACCTTATGACTGGGAGCCGCTTGGGGGGTTGCGCCCCAGTCGCCGTGATGAGAACCGGACCTCATCTCGGGGGAGGTCCGGGCGTGAAGACCGGCCCCGACCCTGCCGGTCAACCCCCGTGGGCGTGCTTCGGCCACCGCCAGCGTCCACGGGGGTATCTCATCACGACGTGGGGTGCCCGATGGGGCCCGCTTTGCGGGCGACCCATCGGGCATCTTGCGTTCACCGGGCGGTGCGGCGGAATCTCGCTTGGTCGTTCAGCGTTGCATCCTGTAGCGTCCGGAAGGACGATAACTCAACAGGGGGTGACAGGCTTCGACTTCAGTGGTTGATCCAGGGGAAGCGAGCCGAGGACGGCGGACATAACCTCGTTAATACTGTGACCGCAAACCTCATAAGTGCCAAGGTTAAGCGCACTCACCTCGCCCTCGCGGCCTAAATAACCGCGAGTTAGAGGTTGTCAGCCCGGGGATGCCTCCGACCCGGTGCCTGGCATCAGCTAGGAGGATCCACCGCCCAGCCCGGTCGCGGGACTGGCCGGGACATCTAACAGCGACTGAGCCCGTCGGCAGCTTGCCTGCAGGACTGCCGGGGCCGAGAAAAGCGACGCAGGATGCGCTCGGAGAAGCCCTGGTGACGCACTGAAGGACGCGGGTTCGATTCCCGCCACCTCCACGAGACGGGCCACGATGCAGGCCGCTACCCGGCCGCCCAGCATCGTGGCCCGCAGTTTTTCTGCCGCGTTCCGTCACGCTGGACATCGCCGGCGGAAAGATCATGGTCTGAGCCCGGCGCGGTCCCCGGGCTCAGCCCGTCTGGCTGGGTCCGATGCCCGCGAGCTTGCACTGGGTCTGGGTCAGCTTGGACTGCCCGTCGGTGTGGGCGTAGGCGGCCCGGCAGATCGTGCGGGCCTTGCCTCCGCACGCGTGGATGACCGCCCCTCCGGTGGAGCTGACCACCGAGAGGTTGATGCAGCCGTTCCGGGACTGGTCATAGCTGCCCCGGTGCAGCCCGGACCACAACCCGATCCCCGTGATGATCACCAGAGCGCTCACGCCGATCACTCCCATGACCCACTTCCCCCGGCGGGAAAGTGACTGTCCGAAGTGCTCCGGGTTGCGGCCTCTCATGCTCCCCGAGCATAAGGCCACCCCGGATCCACCTGCTCCTGGCCGTCCCCGCCCCGGGGCCCGTCGAAGAGCGCGAGCCCGGCCCCCGCGGAGAACCGGCCCCCGCGAAGAACCGGCCCCCGCGAAGAAAGTGAGGGCGACGGCGAGTTCCACGGCCGCGTGGGGAAGGATGTCGATGAGCAGGACGCCCACGGTGGTGGCGATCACCACCTGCACGGCGAAAGCCGCGGTCGCCCCGAGCCGGAGAGCGAAGGGATGGCCCCGCGTGGCCATGACCAGGGTGGCCATGACCAGGGAGGCGAACATGGTCTTGTCGGGCAGTTCGCCGAGGAAGATCACGGGGAAGACCGCGACGAAGGCTGACGCCGGCATCTCGATTACCAATCGGGGGCTACTCCCCGCCAGGTCCAGCGACAGCGCAGCAGGGGCCGATGACTGAGCCGAAGCCAGCGAACGGCGAAGACGAGGACTCCGCGCCGAAACTGGGGCCGCTGATCGGCCGGCGGGTGCGCCGTGACTTCGAGCGGGGGCTCTCCCTGACCCAGCTGACCGTGGTACTGCCGGTCATCGTGCTGCTGCTGTCCGGGGTCGGCGCCTACGTTTACGGGACCGTCTACGCCGTCCACTCGGTGATAGATATCGCGGACAGGCCCTTCGTCCCCCGCAACCTGCAACTGTTCCTGATCGAGATCGACCTGTTCCTGATCGGCGCGACGCTCATCATCGCTGCCATCGGCCTCTACGAGCTGTTCGTCGCCCGGATCGACCCGGCGCACACGCGCCGCCCGCTGCCGGCCTGGCTGGAGATGAACGACCTCAACGACCTCAAGGCGCGAGTCATCTCCATGATCATCCTGGTGACGGCGGTGAGCTTCGCGGACGTGCTGCTGGAGTTCGCCAGCGACACGCTGGATGTGCTCTACCTGGCTGCGGGTGTCGCGGTCTTCATCGTCGCGCTCACCATCTACCTGCGGTTCGGCTCCTCAGACAACGGTGGTGATCACGAATGACCGGCGGGGACAGCCAAGCAAGCCCCCTGCGGGCCGTTGCCCAGGTGCACGTGGCTGCTGACCCCCACGACGTCTGGGATCTGGTGACCGACTGGTCCCGCCAGCACGAGTGGATCTGGGCCACCAAGGTGCGCGGCGGCCAGGGCCTGGGCGCCACGGTGGTCGGCTGGACCGGAGTCGGCCCGGTCGGCTTCACCGACACGATGGTCATCAGCGAGTGGGACCCGCCGCTGCGGTGCGTGGTCCGGCACACCGGCCGGGTCGTGCGCGGATCCGGGATATTCGAGGTGATCCCGGTCGGGACGGAGTGCGAGTTCCGCTGGACCGAGGATCTGGAACTGCCCCTGCCGCCCGCCCTGGGCAGGCTGGCCTGGCTGGTCGCCCGGCCCATCGCCGAGTGGAGCCTGGCCTCGTCGCTGCGCCGGTTCGCCAGGCTGGTGTAGCCCGCGCGCCCCTGGACACACTGCCCCCTGGACATACTGTCCCCTGGCTTACTGTCCCTGGACACGCCGGGCGCGTCGGCCTATCCTTGACTGTATGGTCAGTCAGGACTTTGCCTCGCACGCCTCGCACGCCTCGCCCGCCGCGTCCCCGGTCCGCCCGCCCGCCCCGCTCGATGAGGCCGCCGTCCAGGAATCGCTGCGGCCGTTCGGCAGCAGCCGGATGCTGCCCCGCGCCGCCTACGTGGACCCGGCCGTGTTTGCCTGGGAGCGAAAGCACTTCTTCGGCGGCGGGTGGATGTGCGTCGGGCGCAGCTCCCAGACGCCGGCCGCGGGGGACATGCGCGCCGAGCCGGTCGGCGAGGGCAGCGTGCTGCTTGTCCGCGGCGACGACGGCGCACTGCGCGCGTTCGCCAACTCCTGCCGCCACCGCGGCCACGAGCTCCTGCCCTGCGGCGCCTCCGCCCAGGCTGGCGTCATCATCTGCCCGTACCACTCGTGGACCTACGGGCTGACCGGGAACCTCCGCGCCGCCGCAGGCTTCAAGAACCGGCCCGGCTTCGACGCCGAAGCCTGGGGACTCGTGGAGCTCCCGGTGGAGGAGTGGCACGGGCTGGTCTTCGTTGATGGATCTGGAACTTCCGGGCCGCTCGCCGAATCCCTCGGGACGCTCGATGAGCTGCTCGCCCCGTATGAGATGGGCAGGCTCGTGGTCCGGGGCCAGCACGACTATGAGGTCGCGTCCAACTGGAAGATCCTGACCGAGAACTATCACGAGTGCTATCACTGCCCGCAGATCCACCCGGAGCTGTGCAAGGTCAGCCCGCCGAAGAGCGGCGAGAACTACTCGGCTCCGGGGGCCTGGGTGGGCGGCTGGATGGACCTGCGCGACGGCATGACCACGATGTCACTGGACGGCACCAGCCGCGGGGTGGCGCTGCGTAACCTGGACGCCACCGGGCTGCGCACAGTCATCTACGTCAACGTGTTCCCCAACGTCCTGATCAGCCTGCACCCGGACTACGTGATGACGCACCGGCTCACCCCGCTGGCCGCGGACCGGACCCGGATCGAGTGCACCTGGGCGTTCGCGCCCGAGGCCGTGGACGCGCCCGGCTTCGACCCGGGGTACGCGGTGGACTTCTGGGACATCACCAACCAGCAGGACTGGCACGCCTGCGAGTCGGTGCAGCGCGGGCTCAGCTCGACGCATGCCATCCCGGGCCCGCTGTCCGCTGAGGAGGACGCGGTCTACCAGTTCGTCACCATGATCGCCCGCGGCTACCTGGGCCAGCCGGTCTGGAACACCGGCAGCGCCACCGCCGCCACCGTCTGACCGCCACCGTCTGACCGAGGGCGTCTGACCGAGGGCGTCTGGCCCTAACCCTCGTGACCCGGGATCCGGCGCGGCAGGGCCAGCACCAGGATCAGGGCCGCCACCACGAAGCCCACGTTGGCCAGCAGCGCCAGCTCCGCACTGTGGCTGAACGCGACGGCCACGGCGTCCGGGCCGGGCTGCACGGCCAGCGTGCCGAACAGCACGGTGCCGATGATCGCGATGCCCAGCGCGGTGCCGACGCGCTGCGCGGTGCCCAGGATGCCGCTGGCCGTGCCCGCCTCCCGGCGCGGCACGCTGGCCAGCACGAAGTCCTGGTTCGGTGCGATCGTCATGCCGTTGCCCAGGCCCGCCACGAACAGCGGCGCCACCAGGTACCAGCCGCTGACCTCAGGCGCGGTGAGATGCACCACGAGGACCGCGAACCCGAGCCCCGCGATGACCAGCACACAGCCGGTGACCAGGACCATCCGGCCGAGCCGGGCGGACAGCCTGTCACTGCGCGCGGCGGCGATCAGGCTGCCCACCGAGAACGGCGCGATGACCAGGCCGGTGATCAGCGCGCTGTGCCCAAGGCCTTCCTGCCACAGGATCGACAAGGTGAAGAACACGCTGGCGAAGCCGGCGAAGTAGACCACGGCGAAGATCGCCCCCGCGGAGAACGACATCTGCCTGAGCAGCGCGGGCTTGAGCAGCGGGTCGCCGCCGCGCCGCTCCGCGTGCACCTCCCAGGCGGCGAGCGCCGCGATGGCCACGGCGCACCCGCCGAAGCAGGCCCAGCACCAGGCCGGCCAGCCCACCTGCTGCCCTTCGACCAGCGGGATCAGCAGCAGCAGGAGCGCGGCGGTGAGCAGGGCCAGGCCGGCCGGGTCGAACCCGCGCCGCGCGTGCGCCGCCGAGCGGGGCAGCTGCCAGGCCGCCAGCGGCACGGTGACCGCGCCGATGAACAGGTTCACCAGGAACACCCAGCGCCAGCCGTCGGTGACCCCGGCGCCCGCGATGATCAGGCCGCCCAGCAGCGGGCCCAGCGCGGTCGACACGCCGATGGTCGCGCCCAGCACGCCAAACGCCCTGGAGCGCTGCGGCCCGGTGAAGGACAGCTGGATGGTGGCTGAGATGGCCGGGTAGAACACCCCGGCCCCGAATCCCTGAACGATGCGGGCGGTGACGATCTCGGCCGGGCTCTGCGAGAGGCCGCACGCCACGCTGGCCAGGGTGAAGATGGTCAGGCCGATGAGGAACAGGGGCTTGTGGCCGAACCGGTCGCCGGCCCGCCCGGCGGGCACCAGGGCCAGGCCGTAAGCCAGGGCGTAGCCCGCGACGATCCATTCCAGGCTGGACGCCGGGGCATGCAGCCCGGTGCGGATGCTGGGCAGCGCCACGTTCACTATCGTGGTGTCGAGCAGCGCCATGAAGGCGCCGACCAGCACGATCGAGACCGCCCGCCAGCCGTGCCCGGCGGGGGCGGGCGCCGCGGTCGCCCGGTCCGGGCCAGGCGTTGGTGGTCATTCAGTCTTCCCCGGGGGGTGATTGCTGGGGGGCGCCGATCCCGGCCTCGAAGTCGGCGGCGATCTTCGGCATCCGGCCGAGAAGTTCCTCGTGCCAGCGCACCTCCGCGGCCGCGCGCTCGGCGAGGTGCCGTATGATCATCCGCTCCGCCTCGTTCAGGTAGGGATCAGCGGTCTCGGCCCGGTGCCGCACCGAGGACTCCCGGACCCGGAACCCGGCCAGCCGGTGAGCCACGATCTGGGTGAGCGTCTCCTGCGGCAGGTCCCGGGACTGGGCCAGTGCCAGGTCGAACGGATCGTTGGGGTGCGTGAGCTCGTGCAGCGCCTCGTCCCGGACGGCGGCCAGGGCCCGCCGGCCTTCCCGGGTGATCTCGTAGACGGTGCGCTCGGGCCGGTTGCCGACCCGCTCGGTGCGCACCTCGCGCACCAGGCCCTCGTTGGCCAGCCGTTTCAGGGCCCCGTACACCGACCCGACGTGGACGTCGGCCCACTGCTCGGTGCGGTCCGACTGGGCCTGATGGCGGATCTGGTGCCCGTGCAGCGGCCCGCTCGCCGCCAGCGTGCCCAGGATGAACAAGCGAATGGAAGACACGCGATTACTCTCGCACAAGTAATCGTGTGAAAGCAAGCGCGGGCCGGGGCGGTCCGGGTCAGAATTCTCCGCAACGAAAACCGTGCCAGCGCCGGTCTTCCCGGCCCGGCGAGGGACCTTGCGCGGGCTGATCGGGCGCCAGGGGTGTCGTCTTTGCCCAGGTAGTGACATGCTCAGGGCGGGAACATCGTCATAAACGGGGGGAATCAGGCATGCCTGAAGCATTGATCCTGGAGTTCACGGGCCTGAACGACGCCGACTATGCCGCGGTCAACGCGAACCTCGGCATCGACCCGGAGACCGGCAAGGGGGACTGGCCCGCGGGCTTGCTGTCGCACGCGGCCGGGAACGGTGCCGGTAGCAGCTTCGTGGTGGTCGAGGTATGGACGTCCCAGGCGGACCAGGCCGCGTTCCTGGAGGGGCGGCTGGGCCCGGCGCTGGGCGCGGCCGGCGTGACCGCGGTGCCCACGATGCGCTGGGTGCCGCTCGTGGCCTATCACGTGCCCGGGAGCTAGATCCTCCGGCTGGCCTCGCCGCGGGACCGGGGTGATCACCCGCGGGGCCTCGCCGGTGCCACTGGCTCCCGCGGCCTGGCCGTGGCGGGAACGCCAGCTTTGCGTACCGCCTGTGGCCGGGCGCCGTCTCAGGCCCTGCCCGGCCACCCGCGGGACTTACAGTGAGAATGTCCCCGGGGAGGAGGCGCCATGAATCCCGTCCTGGTCATCGGTGTGGTCTTCGTCGTCTTGCTCGCCTGCGGGGTCGTGTTCGATATGAGGCGGCGCCGGCTGGATGCCGCCCGCCGCGACCTCGGCCTGGAGGCGCGCAACGTCCGTGGCGCCAGCGAGTCCTACGGCGGGGTGGGCGGGTCGGACGTCCAGGGCCGTTACGGCGGACCCGGGCTCTAGGCCCGCTCGCCGGTCACGCCAGGGTGGCGGGGCCGCGCTTGGTCATCTGCGCGGCGATGATGGCCCGCTGGACCTCGCTGGTGCCCTCCCAGATGCGCTCGACCCGCAGTTCCCGGAAGAAGCGCTCGGCCACGTTCTCGCGCATGTAGCCCCGGCCGGCGAAGACCTGGACGGCGCGGTCAGCCACCCGGCCGGCCATCTCCGAGGCGTACAGCTTGGCCATCGAGCACTGCGCGTGGGCGATCTTCACGTCGATGCCGCGGTCGATGCCGCGGGCCGTCTCGTAGACCAGCGACCGGGCCGCGAACAGTTCGGTCAGGCTGTCCGCGAGCATGGCCGCGACGGTGCCGAACTCAGCGATCGGCCGGCCCTGGACCAGCCGTTCGTTGGCGAACGTGGTCATCTCCGCGGTCAGCCGCTGCGCGGCACCGAGGCAGCGGGCCGCGACCATCAGCCGCTCGAACCGGAACCATTCGTAGGCGAACGACATCCCGTCCCCCTCCGCGCCGATCAGGTGCGTGGCGGGGACGCGGACGTTGGTGAACTCCACGATCGGGTGATGGTGGCTGATCGTGTGCGAGTACGCGGGGGTTCGGACCACGGTCACCCCGGGGCTGGGCAGGTTGACCAGGAACATCGCGTGCTCGCCCGCGTGCGGCCCGCCGGCCAGGACGGCCTGGAAGAACGCGAAGTCGGCCGTGTTGAACGACGTGACGTGCCACTTGACCCCGTTAAGCAGGTAGCCGTCGCCATCCCGGCGGGCGGTGGCCTCCAGGGCGGCCACGTCGGACCCGGCGCCCTCCTCGGTGATCGCGTAGCACTCTTCGCGCTCCCCGGCGATGGCCGGGCGGACGAAGTGCTCGATCTGGTACGGGCTGGCCACGGGTGGCAGCCACGACGGGGGAGTGGCCGCCACCCAGCCCAGGGCGTTGGTCACCCGGCCCATCTGCTCCTGGACGAGGACCTGCTGCAGCGTGGTGCAGCCGCCGCCGCCGAGTTCGCGGGGCATGTTGGTGGACGCCAGCCCCAGCTCCCTGGCCCGCTTCGCGTGCCCGGCGACCACGTCGGGCGGCAGTTCCCCGCCCGCCATCTCGGCCTCGACCTCGAACGGGATGAGCTCGCCCGCGAACGTCGCGGCCCGCGCCTGGATGGCTAGATCCCCGTCTGACAATCCGTACACGCTGAGCTCCTCGCCGAGTTCGCCCTGGCCCGTCCGCCGGGGCGGTGTCACGTCCGGCACGATCCCCGATATCTTGACTGACTGTTCAGTTTATGTCAGCATCGGGTTCGTGCCAATGCCCTTCAGCGGCCATGCGGACACCGCCGACGTCGTCGTCGTGGGCGGCGGGACCGTGGGCGCGTGGTGCGCCTACTTCCTGCGCCAGGACGGCCTGCGGGTCGTCCTGCTGGAGAAGGGGATGCTCGGCCAGGGCGCGAGCAGCCGGGCCGCCGGCGTGGTCCGGGCCCAGGGCGGCACCCCCGAGGCGGTGCGACTGGGGCAGTGGTCCCAGAACTTCTACCGGCGCCAGCGCAGCGAACTCGGCATCGACTCCGGCTTCGTGGCCCAGGGATACCTGCTGCCGTGCTTCACCGAGGCTGAGGTCACCGCGGCCCGGCAGCGCATGACCATGCAGCTGGATCTGGGCCTGGACGTGGTGTGGCTCAGCCCGGACGAGGTGGACGAGCGCAACCCCACCCTGGCCCCGGGCCAGACCCTGGGCGGGACCTTCTGCGCGGACGACGGCTACATCACCCCGGCCCGCAACGTGACCGCCTACGCGGTGGCCCTGGCCCAGTCCGGCGTCGTGGTGCGCGAGCAGGTCCGCTTCCTCGGGCTGCGGCGCGATGGCGACCAGGTCACCGGGGTGGACACCAGCGCGGGGCCGATCGCGGCCGGCTCGGTCGTCCTGACCGGGGGGCCGAAACTGGCCGAGGTGGGCCGGCTGGCCGGCCTGCGGATCCCGGTGGGCGGGGCCCGGCACCAGATCGCGGTCACCCAGCCGCACCCCAGCCTGGATCCTTCCCGGGTACCCATGGTCTTCGACCTGGCGTCTGGCCTGTACTGGCGGCCGGAAGAAGGTGGCCTGCTGTTCGGGATGAGCAACCCCGAGGAGGCGCCCGGCTGGGCCACCGAGGTGGACGAGCCCTACCTGGCCCTGATGCGCGCCCGGCTGGACCGGCTCGTCCCGGTGACCGCGGGCCTGGGGCTGCGGCGGCTGTGGGCGGCCACCATCGACTACACCCCGGATCACCTGCCGATCATCGGCCCCGCACTCGGCCCGGACGGCCCCATGCCCGGGGTGACGGTGGCCGCGGCGGGTGGCGCGGGCATGATGTGGGGCCCCGGCGTGGCCCGGGCCGCAGCCGACCTGTCCCAGGCTGGCTTCTCCGCGGTGGTCGACACCACAGGCCTGGGCCTGGATCGCTTCGATGAGCAGGGGCGAAGCAAGGTCCCCACGGACCCGATCGCGCTCCCGTTCCCGCACTCAGCCTGAACGCACGAAAGCCCGGAAACTCCGAGCACCCCGAACCACTGACTTACCCGCTAACCCTGAGAGGACCGAGCCACACCATGACCGACACCAGAATCCCGGTGACCCCCTTCCTGTCCGCTGCCGCGCTGCACGGCGAACTCGAGGACTGGGGGCCCCTCGCCGAGGCCACCGGCGACCCCATGCACACGTCGGGCACCACCACCTGGGCCGACGGTGACCTGGAGGTGGGCGTCTGGGAGTGCACCTCCGGCCCCTCCTACTGGAAGCTGGAGACCAACGAGGCCATCCACATCGTCAGCGGCCGGATGACGGTCACCCCGGATGGCGGCGAGCCCCAGGACATCGGCCCGGGCGACAGCGCCGTGTTCCCGGTCGGCTGGGCCGGCACCTGGCAGATCCACGAGACCATCCGCAAGCTCTACGTCCTGTTCTGAGCAGGTAGCTCGCGGCCTGGGAGCGCACGGTAACGTTCCCGGAACGGTCACCGCCGAGGAGTTGCCCGGTAACGGCCTGCTTTCGTGTTCGTGCTGCGGGGCCGGGGAAGCCGCAAAGGGGTCCTGCCTCACCAGGGGTTGCGGGGGAAGCGGCGGTCCCAGGTGCGCTCGCGGATGATCAGGCCGTCCGACCGGAGTTCGCGGCGGAAGCGGTAGTGCAGTGAGGTCTCGTCTCCGTCCAGGTCCAGAGTGGACGACGTGACCAGCAGCCGGCCGTCCAGGTGGACCTCGGTCCGGGCCTCGCCGTGCGCGGACGCCTGCGCGGGCCGGTCGTCGTGCACCTCGTAGCGCAGGTACTCCTCGTCCACGACCCGTCCCCAGGGGAAGTCCGTGCCCGAGCTGCCACGCCAGGACACGGAGACCGTGCCCGACTCGTCACGGTGCACGGTCCAGCGCACCGGCAGGATCTCGCCCCAGTGCCGGACCCCGTCCGGGGGCTCCTCCGGGCCGGGCTCTGGGAAGCCCGCCTCCGGAAATGAGGGTTCCGTGAACGCAGGATCCGCCGCCGGAATCACGGGCAGCACCAGCCGCGTCCCGGCCGGCCCGAGCCGGAGCTCTGAGATGGCCAGGGACGGCGTCGGCCAGATCATCGGCCACATCGCGTTGGACACCGCCAGCCGGATCCGGTGCCCGCGGGGGAACACCCAGGACGTGACGTGCAGCTCCAGCGGCAGCGCTCCCCCGGCAGGCGCTCCCCCGGCAGGCGACCCGGTACCGGCTGGCGACCCGGTACCGGCTGGCCCGGGGCCGTCCACGGCGGGATCGCGCAGCGGATCGCCGACCCCGGCCCGGCCCGCCCCCGTGACCAGCGTGACCGTCCCGTCCGGCGCCACATCACTCAGCCGCGCGAACCAGTGCAGCCGCGCGGCATCCGCGCTCCCGCACAGCTCGACCCGGGGAAAACCCAGGATCTCGGTGTCCGCGTCCAGCGGCGCGGAGTCGAACGTGAGACTCCACGCGTCCGCGTCCCGCTGGTCGCCGGTGAGCTCGCCCCACCAGTGACCCGCCGCGATCCCGGCCGACGGCACGTACCGCAGCGATCGCACCGAGGCCCCGGGCGCCTCCGAAGCCAGCGAACCCTCAGGCCCGCAGAACCAGGTCCGGAACTCGGCCCGCCCGGGCGGCAGCGCGTTCTCCCGCCGCCAGTGCCCGGGGATCTCGGCCAGCTCCACGTCCGGCGGATGCCAGTGCCGCACGTAGACGGTGACCGGCGGCTCGGACATGATCCCGTTCTCGGCGGCCTTGAGCCAGTGGTCCCACCAGCGGACCGCGTCCGCGCGCCACTCGATGGCCGGGCCGGGCACCGCGTTGTGCGGGTAGGTGTGGTTCCAGGGGCCGATCAGCACCCTGACCGGGGCGGGCACATGCGCCAGCATCCGCGGCACCGAGTCCCGGTACCCGTCGTACCAGCCGCCGATCAGGTAGGCGGGCACGGTGAGCCGCCCGTACTCCGGCCGCAGTGAGGCCCGCCGCCAGAACGGCCCGTCCCGGGCCTGGGCCAGGAAGCTGATCAGCCACGGCTCGGTGTCCATCCGGGCCAGCGCCGCCTCGTCGAGCGGGAAGTCCGGGGCGGGCGGCAGCATGTTCAGGTGGTCGATCATCAGCGCGTACTCGTCCAGGTGCGGCAGCCCGTCGATGTAGTGCACGTCGTCGTGGAACAGGTCGTCGGAAGCGTCCACCGCGAGGATCGCCTTCAGCGCCGGCGGCCGCCGCAGCGCGACCTGGATCGCGTTGAAGCCGCCCCACGAGATGCCCTGCATGCCGACCGCGCCGGTGCACCACGGCTGGCCGGCCAGCCACGCGATGACCGCCTCCGCGTCGCGCTGCTCGGTCTCGGTGTACTCGCCCCCGGGCAGGGTCCCGCCGCTGCGCCCGGTGCCGCGGATGTCCACCCGCGCCCCGGCGTACCCGGCCCGGGCCAGGTACGCGTACAGGTCGTGGTCGCGGGCCAGCATCGCGTCGTCCTTGCGGTACGGCAGGTATTCCAGCAGCGCCGGGACCGGGACGGAGTCCGCGTCGTCCGGCAGGTACAAGGTGGCGGCCAGCTCGGCCCCGTCCGGCAGCGGGACGCCCGCCTCGCGGACGATCATCGGGCGGCCACCGCGCTGCGCAGCAGTTCGAGGAACTCGTTCACCCGCTGCTCCCGCTCGTCCGCCGACGGGCCTGCCCCGAACAGGCCCGGGTCCAGTTCCTCGGTGACCATCGCGTCCTGGACCCGGTCGGTCAGCCAGTTGACCATGGAGACGATCATCCTCGGGTCTATGTCCTGGCGCACCTCACCGCGGTCGATGCCGAACCGGACGAACGCCCGCGTCCCGTACGGGTCCTCGCTGGCCAGGAACTGGGTGATCTCGCGGCGCAGCTGGAGTCCCGAGCAGTAGTTGCCGATCAGCGTGACCCGGTAGGGAATCCAGTCCTCGTGGATGAGGTGCGGCGTCCGGCCGATCCAGTACCGCAGGACCGCGAAGAAGCCCTCCGCGCGGACCGGGGCCGGCGCGTCCAGGTAGGCGGGGAAGGACCGGGCCGCGGCCTGGTACGCGGCCAGGAACAGGCCGGCCTTGGTCTCGAAGTAACCGAACACCGCACCCTTCGACACACCAGCCTCGGCGGCGATCTCCTCCGCCCGCGCCTCCTCGTAGCCGCAGCGCGCGAAGTGCTCCATAGCCACCTGGAGGATGCGCTCCCGCCGGGCCCGCTGCCGCTCCGGAGCCCGCCGGACCGCCGTTCCCTGACCAGTAGTCATATAGTGATCCGCCCGTGATCATTGACTTTCAGGACCTGATCTAACCATACTCAGCTCAGCTGAGACCGCTTAAATGACCTGTAGTCAGAAAACGGACTGATCGCGTGAGTCACACACCGGACTGGGACGTCATCGTGGTCGGTGCCGGCCACAACGGCCTGACCGCCGGCGGCATGCTGGCCCGGGCTGGCCTGGCCACGCTGGTGGTGGAGGCCCGCGAAGCGGCCGGCGGATGCTGCGTCACCGAGGAGATCGCGCCCGGCTGCCGCGCGTCCACCACGTCCTATATCGCTAGCATGCTCCGGCCCGAGGTGATCCGGGCGCTTGACCTGGGGGCGCACGGTCTGCGCATGGTGCCCTGCGAGCCTGCCCTGCAAGTCGCGCTGGACGACGGTGAGGTCGTCGCCGACTGGAACGACCCGGAGCGTACGGCGGCCGGGCTAGCCCGGTACTCCCCGGCCGACGCGCGCGCGTTCCGTGAGGTGCACGGCGAACTGCGGCGGCTGGCCGCCCGGCTGCAGCCGCTATTCATGGAACTGCCGCCGGACACCCGGGCCGCCGGCCTGCGCCGGGTGAGTGAGGCGCTGCGGGTCGGCCGCCACCTGCGCGGGCTGCGCGGCACGGACGTGGAGGGCCTGACCCTGATGCTGACCGGCAGCCTCGGCCAGTTCATCGATACCAGGTTCGAGTCCCGCCAGGCCAAGGCGCTCCTGCTGGCCAACAACCTGTACGGCAAGCACGGCGGCCCGTACCAGCCCGGCACCCTGATCGGGCTGCTGTTCCACCTGCTCACTGGCGGCGACGACGCGGTGCAGGGCTTCTTCGGGCACGTGATGGGGGGCATGGGCGCGATCAGCGACGCAATCGCCGCGTCCGGTCAGGCGCACGGGATGCGGATCCGCACCGGGTCGCCGGTGGCCCGGATCCGGGTGGCCGCGGGCCGGGCCCAGGGCGTCACGCTGGCCGGCGGCGAGGAGCTGACCGCCCGCGTGGTGCTGTCCGGGGCCGACCCCAAGCGGACCTTCCTGCACCTGGTGGACCAGGCTGACTTGCCCCCGGACTTCCGCGCCGCCGTGGCCGGGATCACCATGGATGGCCCCTGCGCCAAGGTCAACCTGGTGATGGACGCCGAGCCCCAGGTCAGGGGCATGCCTGCGGACGCCGGCCCGGGCCAGCGGGCGCTGTTCACCCTGCCGCCCGACATCGCCGTCGCCGACGCCTGCTACGACCGGGCCAAGCGCGGTGAGCTGGCCGACGCCGATCAGCTGTTCGTGGACTGCGTCGTGGCCTCGGCCGTGGACCCGTCGCTGGCGCCGGCAGGCCGGCACATCATGACCTGCTTCGTGCAGTACGTGCCGTACCGCCTGGCCGAGGGAACCTGGGATGCCCGCCGGGACGAGCTCGGCGACCGGGTCCTGGCCCGGATCGCGCAGTTCGCGCCCAACGTCCCGGGAGCTGTGCTGGCCCGGCAGGTGCTCACCCCGCTGGACCTGGAGCGCACTTACGGTCTGACCGAGGGCAACATCTTCCACGGCGACATCCAGCCCGGCCAGCTGTTCCACATGCGGCCGGTGCCGGGATGGGCGCGCTACGCCACCCCCGTCCGCGGCCTGTACCTGTGCGGCGCAGGCGCCCACCCGGGCGGCGGGGTCACCGGCGCACCCGGCTACAACGCGGCGCACCGGGTCCTGGCCGACCTGAGGCGGGACCGGAAATCTGGACGGAGGAGGGCCGCGTGAGCGACTTGGAGCGCCTGCGAAGCCCCCGGAAGCGCGCCGGGCACATCTCACCCACGGAACGCATCGCACCCACGGAACGCATCGCACCCACGGAACGCATCGCACCCACAGGAACGCATCCCACTCACAGGACGCATCCCACTCACAGGACGCATCCCACTCACAGGACGCATCCCACTCACAGGACGCATCCCACTCACAGGATGCATCCCACCCACAGGACGCATCCCACCCGCGGGACACATCGCATGAGCGCCGACGTGATCGTGGTGGGTGCCGGGGTGGCCGGCGCGGCCACCGCGTTTCACCTCAGCCGGCTCGGGGCCGGTGACGTGCTCGTGGTGGACCGCGGCACGGCCGGATCGGGCATGAGCAGCCGGTCGTCGGCGATGATCCGGATGCACTACACGTTCCGTCCCGAAGTCGAGCTGGCCGTGCGCAGTGACCGGATGTTCGGGTCCTGGACCGAGCTGACCGGCCGTCCGCCGTTCGTCCGCCGCACCGGGTTCGCCCGCATTGTCCTGCCCGGCGAGGAGCAGGCGCTGCGGGCCAATGTCGCCATGCAGCGCGACTGCGGCGCCCGCGCCGAGGTGCTGGCGGCCCGTGACTTCGCCGCGCTCGCCGCAGGATTGCGCACCGATGACCTGACCGAGGTGGCCTGGGAGCCAGACGGCGGCTACGGGGACGGCGCGCTGGTCGCCGGCGACCTGCTGGCCGCGGCGCGGGAGCGGGGGGTGCGCTACCGCCCGCACACGCCGGTTGCGTCGCTGCTGCGTGAGGGTGACCGGGTGACCGGCATCCAGACCCCGGACGGGCCCGAGTACGCCGGGGTCGTAGTGGCGGCGGCCGGGGTGTGGTCCCCGGCCCTGCTGGCCAGCATCAGGGTGGACCTGCCGATCGAGACCGAGTTCCACCAGGTCGCGGTGCTCAGCCACGCACCGGGCCAGGGCACCCCGGTGGCCTGCATCGACTCCACCACCCAGACTTACTTCCGGCCGGAGGCGGGCGGCCTCATGACGCTGGTGGGCAGCTTCACCGGTCCCCGCGGCGTCGACCCGGACACCGTGGCCCCTCCAGCCGTGGCTGCCCGCGCCGCAGCCGACGCTGGCGGAGCGCAACGTGGAGCGTTTTGCGCCGCCGGCGACGCAAAACGCTCCACGATGATGAGGGCCGGGGAGGGGCTGGCGGAGCTGGTGGGTGCGGCGGCCAGGCGGGTGCCGGCGCTGGCCGACGCGGGCATTGCGCGCGGCGTTACCGGCGTGTACGACATGACCCCGGACGGACGGCCGATGCTCGGCGAACTGCCTGGCCTGTCCGGGCTGGTGCTGGCGGCCGGGTTCTCCGGCACCGGATTCAAGATCTCCCCGGCGGTCGGCGAGGCCGTCGCGGCCCTGGTCACCGGTCATCCGGTCGCAGGCAGCGTGGACATCACCCCGTTCCGGCCGGGCCGGTTCGCCGAGGGACGGTCCGTGTCGCCCCCGCACCCGTACTCGGACGACTGAGGAGGCGGGGCGTGGCATACGAGGCAGACATGCCAGGGGAGGCGGGTGTGCCAGGTGCGCCGGGCGAGGTAAACGTGGCAGAAGACATGAGCGTGGCGGAAGACGGCTATGTGGCAGAAGACATGGGTGTGGCAGGGGACGGCGGCGTGGCAGGGGACGGCGGCGTGGCAGGGGACGGCGGCGTGGCAGGGGACGGCGGCGTGCCGCTGCAGCGGAGCCTGCCCGGCCGCAGCTATACCAGCGAGGCCGAGTTCGACCGCGAACGAGACCGGGTGCTGGTGCCCAGCTGGTTCTGCGTCGGCCGCGCCGACGGCCTCACCGAGCCAGGCTGCTACCTGACCGCCGAGGTGTGCGGGGAGAGCGTCATCGTGGCCCGGACCGAGGACGGCGGCCTGGCTGGCTACTACAACCTGTGCCGGCACCGGGGCGCGCGGCTGGTGCCCCGGCCCGGGGAGCAGCCCGCGGCCGGCCTGCCCGTCGCTGCGCGATCGACGGCGGGCCTGCCTGTCGCTGCGCGATCGACGGCGGGCCTGCCTGTCGCCGCGCCATCGACGGCCGGCCTGCGCGCCGCCACCACGTCTACGGCCGGGACGCCCATCGCCGGCCGGTCGGCCGGGCCGGTGGCCACCGGCCGGTTCCCTGGCAGAATCCGCTGCCCGTACCACTCCTGGACATACGCGCTGGATGGGACGCTGCGCGCCGCCCCGTTCCTGCCCGCGCTGCGTGACCACCGCGCGGCGCTGTCGCTGCACCCGGTGGAGGTGAGTACCTGGGGCGGGTTCGTGTTCGCCCGGCTCGAGCCGCCCGCCGGCCCCGATCCGGCGGATCCGCTGGAGACTACGCTCGGGGAGATCCCGGCCCGGGTGGCCAGATACCCCCTGGCTGGCCTGCGCGCCGGGGCCCGGCTGCACTACGACGTGGCCGCCAACTGGAAGGTCATCCTGGAGAACTACAACGAGTGCTACCACTGCGGGCCGGTCCACCCCGAGCTGTGCCAGCTGGTGCCGGCCTTTCGCCGTGGCGGCGGCGATCTCGACTGGGAGGCCGGGATCCCCCACCGCCCTGGCGCTACCACGTTCACCTCGACCGGGACCACGCGCCGCGCGCCGTTCCCCGGCCTGTCCGGGGCGGAGCGTACCCGGCACTTCGGCGAGCTGGTGCTGCCCAACCTCATGCTCAGCCTGTCCGCCGACCACGTGGCCGCGTTCACCGTGTGGCCCCGCTCCGCCGGGCAGACCACGGTGCTCTGCGACTTCCTGTTCCACCCGGACGAGCTAGCCCGCCCGGATTTCGACCCCTCCGACGCGGTCGGCTTCTGGGACCTGGTCAACCGCCAGGACTGGTCCATCTGCGAGCAGGTCCAGGACGGCATGAGCTCGCGCCGGTTCTCCGTCGGCTACCTGGCGCCGATGGAGCAGCCCAGCGCAGACGTCGGCCGCTACGTGACCGCGCGGCTGGACATGAGCGGCCCGGCGCCCGGGCAGGACAGGACCACCAGGGACGAAACTGCCGAAGATGGGAGGCTCCGGTGAGCGCAGGCCGCGATGTCGTGGTGATCGGGGGCGGGCACAACGGGCTGGTGGCCGCCGCCTACCTGGCCAGGACCGGGCTGGACGTGACCGTCTGCGAGCGCCGGCCGGTGGTCGGCGGCGCGGCGGTCAGCGAGCACCCGTTCGGCCCGGACTACACCGTGACCTCCCTGTCCTACGTGGTCTCGCTGCTGCCCCCCGGCCTGGTCGCCGACCTCGGCCTGGACCGGCACGGCTACCACGTGTTCCCGCAGGGACCGTACTTCGCGCCCCGCGCCGACGGCCGCTACCTGCGGCTGCCCGGCGACCCGGCGCAGCGGCACGCCGAGATCGCCAAGTTCTCCGCGTCGGACGCGGACGCTTACCCGCGCTACGAGGCCCACCTCGCCGCTCTCGGCCAGGTGCTCGGCCCCCTGCTGGACGAGGTGCCGCCCCGGCTCGGCTCACGGCGTCCGCTGGATCTGTGGCGGCAGGGACTGCTGCTGCGCCATCTGCGCGGGCTGGACGAGCGGGGCATGGTGGACGTCACCCGGCTGCTCGCCGGCAGCATCGCCGACCTCATCGAGGAGTACTTCTCCAGCGACGCCATGCTCGGCCTGCTCTCGGTGTCCGGGGTCATCGGTACCTGGGCCGGGCCGCGCTCGGCCGGCACCGCATACGTGATGCTGCACCACCACATCGGCGGCGTGGACGGGCAGTCCGGCGCCTGGGGGTTCCCGCGCGGGGGGATGGGCGGAGTGAGCGCCGCGCTGGCCGCGGCGGCCCGGTCCTTCGGCGCCGAGATCCGCACCGGGGCGCCCGTCGGTGAGATCCGCACCCGCGACGGGCGGGTGGCGGGCGTGACGCTGGCCAGCGGCGAGGAGATCGACGCGGGCACGGTCATCACCACCGCGCATCCCCAGATCTCGTTCCTGCGGCTGCTCGACCCGGCGGTGCTGCCCGTCGACTTCGTCGCAGACATCCGCCGCTGGCAGACTCGCAGCGGCACCGTCAAGATCAACCTGGCCCTGGACCGGCTGCCCGTGTTCACCAGCCACCCTCAGCCTGACCCGCAGATCCACGGCGGCACGATCGTCCTGGCCGAGAGCCTGGACGACATCGAGACCGCGTTCCAGCAAGCGGTCGCAGGCCATCCGTCGGACCGGCCGTTCGCGGACATCTGCATCCCCAGCGTGTTCGACGACTCGCTCGCCCCGTCCGGGAAGCACGTCATGTCCATGTTCACCCAGTGGGTGCCGCACGGCTGGGCCGCCGAGCCGCACGAGGCCGACCTGGAGGCCTACGCCGACCGGGTCATCGCCCGGATGGAGCAGGTCGCGCCCGGGTTCACCAGCTCGGTGCTGCACCGGCAGGTGATCGGGCCGCACCGCATGCAGGAGGAGTACGGCCTGGTCGGCGGGAACATCTTCCACGGCGAGCTCAGCCTGGGGCAGATGTTCCACGCCCGGCCCGCGGCCGGCTACGCGGACTTGCGCACCCCCGTGGCCGGGCTGTACCAGGCGGGGTCGGCCACCCACGGGGGCGGCGGGGTCACCGGCATCCCGGGCCGCAACGTGGTCCGCCAGGTCCTCGCCGACCGCAGGGCCGACCGGCTACGGCAGCGGGCGGCGGCGCTGACCCGGGGGGGCCGCCGGGGCGGGCGCTGACCCGGGGGGCCGCCGGGGCGGGCGCTGACCCTGGGCGGGTCATCCGGCCGCGCCGCTTCTTCCGGCTGCGGTCCCGCCCTGGCCGCCCGGCGGTTGTTTCCGGGGGCCCGGCGGCGGGGTGGTGCACCCGCCCACGGTGGCTTCCCCGTGAAGATGCGGGGGATCGTGGGTGAGCCGGTCCTCAGACCTAAATAAAATGATGCACCGTATTAGTGCGGAAAAGTGCTCCGCCCGCCCAGGAAATCGGCTGCGCAAGTGACGGCCATTTCCAGGATGGCCACTCACCGGGCGTGCTAATGTCCCCCCGCAATCAGCCGTACTCAATGACAGGGGGCACCATGCGCAAAGCTTTCGGGGCGGCGGCCGGCGCACTTTCGCTCGCCGCGGCGGTCGCGGGCAGCAGCGTCACCGCCGCCAGTGCCAGCACCGTGGCCAGCAAGACAGAGCACTTCCGGTTCGTGAGCGCATCCGCGTCTTCCCCCCGGGCCAGCGCCATCGCCTGGGGAGTCTTCACCACGGGCGGGACGATCAACATTAATTCGGGGCTTATCCGCTTTCCGCGCGGAACATTCCAGGCCGCACATCACCGCACCAGTTCGGTGGCCCAGCTCAACCGGAATAGCTGCCTTTTCACCGTCGTAGAGCACGGCACTTACCGGCTGGGGCACGGGACCGGCCGGTACCGGCATATCAGTGGCCGGGGAAAGTACACGAGCCGGGTCCGGGCTGTGCTCGCCCGGAATTCGAAGGGCAGGTGCACGCAGTCCAGGCTGCCCAGGGCTTTCCAGCAGGTCATCAACGCCTGGGGACCGGTGCGTGGAGTTGCGCTGAACCGGTTTCCGCTGCGCTGGGCGACGCCGGGCCGGTCAGGGCGCTGAACCCGGTCAGGGTACCGGGCCGGGTGGTCGTGGTCACCCCACGCCCGCGTAGCCCGGCCTAGCCGGGTTGACGCGGGATGACCAGGGCATCCACCGCGACCGCACCGGCCGGGCCGCAGATCAGCGGGTTGATGTCCACTGCCTCCAGCTCGCCGCCCAGTTCGGCGGCGAGCTGGGAAAGGCCGGTGATCGCGGCCGCGACCGCGTCCAGGTCCGCCGGGGGCTGGCCGCGCACTCCGGCCAGCAGCCGGGCCACCCGGAGCGTGCCCAGCATCCCGCGCGCCTGGCCCGGGCTGACCGGGGGCAGCGCCACGGCCCGGTCGGCGAGCAACTCCACCAGCAGACCGCCCGCGCCAACCACCAGCAGCGGGCCCAGCTCGGGGTCCCGGGCCAGGCCGAGCGACAGTTCCGGGCCCGCCGGGATCGTCTCGCAGACCAGGACGCGGGGGCCGAGCCGCCCGGCCAGGTCCTGGTAGGCGGCCCGCAGCGCATCCGGGTCACCCAAGCCGAGCACGACGCCGCCCGCGTCCGACTTGTGCGCGATCCCGGGCTCGCCCGTCTTGAGGACCACTGGGTAGCCGATCTTCGCCGCTGCGGCGAGCGCCCCGTCAGTGCTGTCCGCCGCGCGGGTCCGGGCCGCCGGGATGCCGTAGTCGCGGAGCAGTTCCTCCAGCCGCGCGCCGTGCGCCTCGCCGCCCGTGATCACCTGGGTCCAGCGCTCCTGCCGGGCCTCGTCCGCCGCGGCGGCCGGGACGGGAGGATCGGGGTCCGCGTTGTGGTCGAGAAGATGCTTTAGCGCCAGGAGGCCGCTCCGGGTGCCCTCCAGCACCGGGATGCCGGCCAGCCGCAGGCCGTCGGCGGTGTCCGCGTCGATAGCGGCGGGCACGTTGCTGAGCACCACGACCGGCTTACTGGTGCGGCGGGCGGTCTCGATCACCGCGAGCGGGTAGGACTGATCGCCGTCGAACTCGTGCACCAGGTTGACGGCGAGCGCCACCGCGCGCACCGCCGGGTCGCCAGCCAGCGCCGCCAGCGAGCCAGACAGCTGCTCCTCGGCGCGGGCGCCGGTGCCCCACACGTCGAGCGGGTTGGCGGGCTCCAGGCCAGGGTCGAGCAGGGCGGCCAGCCGGGCCGCGGTCGCCGCGCTGATCGCCGCGAACGGCACGCCCAGCTCGTCGGCCACGTCCGCCACGTGGGCCCGTTCCAGCCCGGAGTCATGCACGGTCGCGATGCCCGTGCGGACGGCGGGGCTGCCGAGACCGTTGTGACTGCTGGGGTTGAGGGGGGTGGGGTTGAGAGGGGTGGCTGGCGGGGGGCTGGGGCTGACGGGGGTGGGGTTGAGGAGGGTGGCTGGCGGGGGGGTGGGGGTGGCGGAGCCGGGGCGGGATGGCGCGGGGCGTGGTTGGGGGCCGGCGGTCCCGGTAAGGGCGAACAGCTCCAGGGTGTCGCACATCTCGGCCAGGTCACCGACCCGGTGCACGCCGTAGGCGGCGGCCAGTGCCTCCCAGCCGCCGTCCGCGGTGGCCAGCGCGCCGGAGTGGGCCGACACCAGGGCCCGGCCGCCGGCTGAGCGGCCCGCGGTCAGCATCACCACCGGGATGCCCCGCTGCCTCGCGGCAGCCAGCACCGCGCGCAGCCGGTCCGGCTCCCGGATGGCCTCCAGGACCAGGGCCAGCACCCGGGTCTCGGGCAGGCTCAGCGCGTACTCCGCGTACTGGGCCGCGGTGGTGACCAGTTCCTGGCCGGAGGACACCGCGACGGTGAAGCCCAGCCGGCGCCGGGTGCGCAGCAGCGCGGAGAACACCGAGCCCGAGTGCGTGATCAGCGCGACCGGCCCGCGGGGAATCGGATCCGGCTCGACGTAGCCCACCGCACGCAGGCCGTGCACCACGTTGACGAAGCCCATGCAGCCCGCCCCGCAGACCGCCATCCCGGCCGCGCGGGCCGTGGCAGCCAGCCGGGCGCGCAGTGTCGGCTGCGTCTGTGCTAGCTGTGTCTGTGCTAGCTGCAGTCTGTGCTAGCTCTGTCCGGGCTAGCTCTGTCCGGGCTAGCTTTGCCTGGCCCGGGAGCTGGCCGGGCGGCTCGTGGGCGCTGCCGAACAGCACCGCGGAGCGGTCGCCCCGGTGCGCCGCCAGGGCCAGCTGGTCCTCCACGGCTGGGTCCGGGACGGCCAGCAGGACCAGGTCCACCGGCCCCGGCAGGTCGGCCAGGGACGCGTGGCACGGCAGCCCGGCGAGCTGCTCGTGCCGGGGGTTGACCAGGTAGACCTCGGGCCGTGCCGGGCTCCTGGTGACCTCGCTGACCATCCGCTCGCCCAGGCTGCCCGGCCGGGCGCTGGCCCCGACCAGCGCCACGCTGCGGGCCTCCAGCATCGCGGCCAGGGCTGCCCGGCCGGGCGCAAGCTGTTCCGGCGCGGGCTGACCGGTCGCGGGCCGGGCCGCCGCCCCGTTCGCCGAAAAACCGGGTCCCGGGGTGGCGGCCGCGACGTCGCTCATGGTGTTCGTTGCGGGCAGTAAGAGCGGGTCACGCGCGGCGGGTCAGCCGGCGGGCCTGCCCAGCCCGCTTGGCGCTCTTCTGGTCCGCGATCGCCGCCCGGGCCGCCTGCCAGCCGGGGATCCCGCACACCCCGCCGCCCGCGTGCGTGGCCGAGCTGCCGTAGTACAGGCCAGGCAGCGGGGTCCGGTAGTCGGCGTAGCCCGGCGCCGGCCGCATGTGGAACAGCTGCTCCAGGGACAGCTCGCCGTGGAAGATATTCCCCCCGACCAGGCCGTACTCCTGCTCCATCTCATACGGCCCGACGATGTCGCGGTGCAGGATGGACGCCTTGAAGTTCGGCGCCAGCTCGTTGTAGCAGTCGATCATCCGGTCCGTGTAGGCCTCGAGCTCCGCGGTGTGCGGCTCCTCGCTCCAGCCGGCCGGCACCCACTGGGTGAACAGCGACATGATGTGGGTGCCCTCCGGGCTCAGCGTCTTGTCGAACGCGGTGGGGATCACGCCGTCGCTGAACGGCCGGACGGCCGCCTTCCCCTCGCGTGCGTCCAGGAAGGCCCGCTCGATGTAATCCATCGTGGGGGCCATCTCCACCGAGCCGGTGTGGTGCTCCTGCAGGTTCGAGCCGGGGTCGGCGATGAAGTCGGGCAGCTCGGACAGGGCCAGGTTGATCTTCACCACGCCGCTGCGGGTCTTCCAGTGCTCGATGTCACCCAGGAAGTCCGGCGGCAGGTGCTCCCGGCCGATCTGGTCCAGGAACGCGGTCCGCGGGTGCAGCGTGGACACGATCACCCGCGCGCGGATCTCATCGCCGTTCTCCAGCACCACCCCGGCGGCCTTGCCGTTCTCGACCAGGATCCTGGCCACCTTCGCGTTCAGCCGGACCTCGGCGCCGTGCTCGCGGGCGGCCAGCTCGATCGCGCTGGACACCCCGCCCATGCCGCCCTCCTGGAACCCCCAGTTCCCGAGGTGGCCGTCGCCCACGTCGCCGATCGAGTGGTGGGCCATCACGTAGGCGGTGCCCGGCTCATACGGGCCGGCCCAGGTCCCGATCACGCCGTTGACCGCCAGCGCCCCCTTGACCTGCGGCGACTCGAACCAGTCGTCGAGCAGGTCGGCGATGCTCATCGTCATCAGCCGGGTCACGTCGCCGATGGTACGCACGTCCAGGCCGCGGTTCTTCCACGCCAGCCGGAGCGTCTCACGCAGGTCGCGTGGCTTGCGGGAGCCGAGGTTGGGGGGGACGGTCAGCAGCAGCGGGCCGAGCACGTCGGCCAGCCCGGCCAGCCAGGCGTCCCAGCGCGGCATGGCGTCCGCGTCCTTCTTCGACCACTTGGAGACTTCCTCGTGGTTGCGGCGGGCGTCGTCGGCGTACAGCTTGATCGAGCCGCCCTCCGGGAAGGCCTGGTAGTAGGGGCCCATCGGGTAGATCTTGTAGCCGTGCCGGGCCAGGTCAAGGTCCTTGATGATGGTCGGCGGGAGCAGGCTCATCACGTACGAGAGCCGGGTCACCCTGAACTCGGGCGCGTCCGGCCAGGGAGCCTCCGTGGTGGCGGCGCCGCCGGTCTTGTGCCGTCCCTCCAGGACCAGGGTGCGCGCCCCGGACCGGGCCAGGTAGGCCCCGGCGACCAGGCCGTTGTGCCCCCCGCCGACGACGATCGCATCGTAGGACCCGGCTGGCGCCCCGGCCCCTGCTGCGGCCCGTGCTGTGCTGGGTGCTGCGGCCATGAATCCGTCCTCCAGAGAAAATCTCACGGGTGTTGACTGAATGTTCAGTCTAGAAACCTGATACCGTTGCCACAAGAGCGGGCGCCAGATCAGTGGGGCGGCGGATGGCAGGTCCGCTGGGCGCGCGGGTGGGGCCGGTGAAGTGGCTTCGCCGGGGGAGCGGAGCCGGTGAATAGGCCCCGCCGGATGATGGAGTGGGCGAGGATGTCCGCATGAGTGAACGCGCCGGCGACGTCGCCGACACCGCCGACCAGCGTCGCGAGCAGATGCTGCGCGCCGCCATCGCGGTCATCGAGGAGCGGGGGTTCCCGGAGACCAGGATCGCGGACGTCGCGGCGCGCGCTGGGACCAGCCCTGCCCTGGTCATCTACTACTTCAAGACCAAGGACCAGCTGCTCACCGAGGCGCTCCGCTTCGCGGAGGACGCCTGGTATGAGGCGGGCACGCGCCGGCTGGCCGCCATCTCCAGCGCCGCCGGGCGGCTGGAGGAGCTGGTCGCCATGAACTTCCTCGTCGAGGTGGAAGGCGAGCCCACCAGCTCGTGGCTGCTCTGGCTCGACCTGTGGGCCCAGTCGGTGCGGCTGCCCGAGGTGGCCAGCGTCCGGCAGAAGTTCGATGAGCGCTGGCGTGAGATGATCGCCACCGTGGTCCTGGCGGGCCAGGAGGCCGGCGAGTTCGGGGCGGTTGACGCCGGGGAGTTTGCGGTGACGATGACCGCCCTGCTGGACGGGCTGGCCATCCAGATTGCGCTCGAAGACCCATCAGTGGACCCAGGCCGCGCGTTCGAGCTGGGCATGCGGTTCGCGTCCGGCCAGCTGGGATTCGAATGGTCCGGGCGGTCGCCTGCCCGGTAGGAGAAGGAGGTCGCCGGTGCCCGGTGGACATATCCAGCTGGTTGCGCTGACGAAGCAGTTCACGGAAGTCGCCGTGGACAGCATCGATCTCACCGTGGACAGCGGCGAGTTCTTCTCGCTGCTCGGGCCGTCGGGATGCGGGAAGACCACCACGCTGCGCCTGATCGCCGGCTTCGAACAGCCCACCTCCGGCCGGATCTTGCTGGACGGGGCCGACATGTCCGGGGTGCCGCCGCACAAGCGCAACGTGAACACGGTGTTCCAGAGCTACGCCTTGTTCCCGTTCCTGTCCGTGTACGACAACGTGGCCTTCGGGCTGCGCTACCACAAGCTCTCCAAGCACGAGATCGCCAGCAAGGTGCACGAGGCGCTCGACCTGGTGCAGATGCGCTCCTACGAGAAGCGCCGGCCCGGCGCGCTGTCCGGCGGCCAGCAGCAGCGGGTCGCCCTGGCCCGGGCGCTGGTCCTCGGGCCCTCAGTGCTGCTGCTCGACGAGCCGCTGGGCGCGCTGGACGCCAAGCTGCGCCGCTCGCTCAAGGTGGAACTCAAGGCGCTGCAGGAGCGGGTCGGCATCACGTTCCTCTACGTCACCCACGACCAGGAGGAAGCGCTGACCATGTCGGACCGGCTGGCCGTGATGAACTCCGGCCAGATCGTCCAGATCGGCGCGCCCCGCCTGATCTACGAGGAGCCCGCGGACACCTACGTGGCCGACTTCCTGGGGGTGTCGAACCTGATGGAAGTGGAGGTGGTGGAGCGGGGCCCGGGCACGCAGTGCCGCGTCAAGGTAGGCGAGTCCGCGCTGGACGTGGAGCGGGGCGATGTGGACGCGCTGGGCAGCGCGCACGCGGTGATCCGCCCGGAGCGGGTGCGGGTCGAGCAGCACGGCACGCCGGGGCCGAACCGGGTGCCGGCCATGGTCGAGCGGCTGGTGTTCCTCGGCTCGTCTACCCAGGTCATGCTGCGGCTCGGGGCCGGCGCGCAGATGCAGGCGCTGGTGCAGAACGACGGCGGGCATCCCGAGCACCTCGCCCAGGGCACGCCGGTGCACGTGTACCTCGCGCCGGACGCGCTGCGGGTGCTGCGAGGGAGCGCGCAGACCACCGTGGACGAGCCTGACCAGCTGAAGGTGTCCTAGGGCGCGGGGCGCGACTTGACCGGGTCGTCTGCCCTGGCGGCGGGTGCGTAGGCGGCTGCGAGCGCATCACGCAGCGCTGTCTCTGCGTACCGGCCAGCCAGGCGAGTGCGTGCGTTCGCGGCCATCCGGGCGGCGTCCGCGGGTGAGTCAAGCAGGTAGCGGATCGCGCCGGCCATCAGGTCAGGCCGGTGCGGCGGTACCAGCAAGCCGGTCTCGCCGGGTACCACCACGTCGGAGACGGCGTTGACCGCGGTGGCCACTACCGGCACGCCACAGTTCATGGCCTCGACGACCGCGGTGGGCAGCCCCTCGTAGCGGCTCGGCAGCGCGAAGACGTCGAAAGCCGGAAGCACGTCGAGCACGTCGGTACGCTCACCGGCCAGCACGACGCGCGCCCCCGAGAGCGACCGGGCCTGGCGGCCGATGCGCTCCGCAAGCTCCCCGCCGCCGACCCAGACGCCAGTGGCCTCCGGCCTGCCCAGCTGCTGCATGGCAGCCAGAAAGTCCTCAGGTGCCTTCTGGTAGGTCAGGCGGCCGACTGCGCCAATGACCGTGGCGTCGATGGGAAGACCGAGCGCGATCCGGGCGCGGCGGCGGGCCTGCGGGGTGCGGGCGCTCGCGCTCGCGGCGGCCACGTCCCGTCCGTTGACCACGACGCCGATGGTCTGGACCCGTTCCGGTGCCACCAGTTGCCGCCGCACCGCCTCCGCGGCTACCCCGGCGCCCACGCAGAGCGCCACATCGGTGAACCGGCCAAGCCGCCGCTCGATCGATACGTAGGCCTGCTTTCGTGCCATCGACTGGAACTCGTGGAAAGGGAAACCATGGAAGGTGTGGACCATCCGTGGTACGCCCGCGCGGCGTGCGGCCAGGCGGCCGACCGTGCCTGCTTTCGCGCAGTGCGTGTGCACGACATCGAAGTTCCGCCTGCCGAATAGCGCGGTGAGCCGCCGCAGCGCCCGCATATCGCTGCGCGGGGCGATGGGCGCGCGCAGCGAGGGCTCGACGATGATCTCCAGCCTCGCCGCCGTTGCCGCGTCGAATAGCCGATCCCCGCTGCCGGTGACGATCGTCAGCTCGAAGGCATCCGGGTCCATGGCCATGGCGCCGCGGAGGGCCAGCACGCCGGCGCCGCCCTCCAGCCGGGTAATGACGGCGGCGACGCGCAATGGCCGGCCGCTTGCGCCCGGCGCCGGCCATGGAGTCAGGAGGCGGCGTTGCCCCGTGATCACCTTCGTCTCCGCTCCGGTGGCCCGGGCCGCGTGGTGTTCCGCTGCCGGCCGCCTGCGCCGGCGCGCTCCGCCTGCCGCAGGCCGGCGGAGCGCGCGATGCAGACCGCCTCGAGGCTGCTATGGACATCAAGCTTGCTCAGGATGCTGCGGATGTGCGTGCGCACGGTGTCGGTTGAGATCAGGAGTTCCTCGGCGATCTGCCGGCCGCCCTTGCCTTCCGCCATGCTGGCCATCACCTCCCGCTCCCGCGGGCTGAGCATGTCCAGCGGATCTCCGTGCTCCCTGGCCCGGCTGATGTCCTCACGCAGCGCGCGCAAGATCGCGCCCAACGTGTCTGGCGGGAACCACGGACGGCCCTCGCATACTCCGCGGATCACAGTTTCAAGCTCGTCCGCGCCGTGATGCTGCCCGACCCAGGCGTCCGCCCCCGCCCTGGCGGCCTCTACCGCCTGGGCTGCGTCGTGGCCGGCACCGAGCACGACCACTTCCGCGGTCGGGCACGCCGCGATCAGCCTCTGCACTATCTCGCCCACGGCGGGGCCTAACTGCTCGCCCTCGAGCAGGATGACGTCCGGTCGCAGCGATCGGAGGAGCTCGGCCAGGCGGGGATCGTCGCTGGCGCAGTGTCCGGCCACGCAGAGATCCGGAGCTGTGCCCAGCCGGTAGGCTAGCGCCTCTGAGACCATCTGATCGCCGTCCACGATGACCAGCCTTCGAATGTCCACGGGATTACTCTGCACTGGACGAGGAAATTTGTCCTCATGCATATGCATGAGTAGAAATTAACCATGGTACTGGTACAAGTGCTGGTACCGGCGGGGGCATGCTCGCAGGCAGGCGAGGATGGGAGGGCTGCCCAGTGGTGCCAGCAGGTCCAGGCGGGGGCCTGGTGCTCATACAGGCTTATGGACAGGCGTGTACGAAAGGATGCCGGTATGCTGACGATGCCATTGCGGCGGCCCAGCGATTCACGACCGTGGACCAGAGGGCTGAGTTGATCCATATTGGGCCAGTAATGATGGATAAGCGCGCATAGCCACGTTTCCGCAATGGTGAGGTGACAGGGGTAATCATGGCGGGGATGTGGGCCGGTATCCCGGCTGACCGGGTGATGGCGGTGGTGGCGAGCCTCGATACCGGGCAGGTGCAGATCGGCTCCGGCTACCTGGTGACCGAGCGCCTGGTTCTCACCGCGTCGCACTGCGCGATGGATAAGAAAACCGGCCTGCCCGCGACGAGACTGCAGGTGGCGTGCCGCTCGGGTGGTCCCGAGGCGACCGCGACGCTCCTCGCCGCCCAGTCGGAACTGGATGTGGCCGTGCTCGCTGTGGAGGACCCGCCGTGGGCCGTGCCGGTCGTCTCGGATCCGCCCCGGTTCGGGCGGGTGGACCGCCTTTCCGGGGAATTGCCCTACTGCCAGGCCATCGGCTTCCCGCTGTGGCAGGTTAGCCCTGAGGATCAGGAGCGCAACGCTTCTGAGTTGCACGGCACTATCCGGACGACCGCAGATCCCGGCCCCGGGTTTCTGGTGATGCGCGACCCCTTGCTGCACCATGTCGCCATTCCGGGTAGCGTAACCACCGAGGATCTGGCCGAGAAGTCGCCCTGGGGCGGCCTTTCCGGAGCGCTGGTGTTCGGGCAGGGAATCGCCCTGGGAGTGGTCGTCGATCACCATCCCCGGCAGGGTGGCTCAGCGATGAGGATCCTTCCCGTGGAGCGGTTGGCGTCATCGCCCGGCAGCGATGACGCGGACTCTGCGGCGGTGGCCGCGGCCCTCGGCCTGCCGCCCGTGGGCACGCTGCCGCTGGTCGGCGGCCCGCCGGTGGTCGAGCTGGTCGAAGAACCGGCTCAAGGCCGCCTGTTGCGGGTCAGCGAGCTCAATCCGTACGCGCTTGGCAGCACTCCCTCCGATTTCGGCGACGCCGATACCTATGGGCAGCGCGATGAGTATGTTCCCCGGGTCAAGGATGAGCCGCTGGCCGCCGCGTTGGGCCCCCGCGCGCAAGTCGTCCTGGTCGGCCCGTCGAAGGTCGGCAAGACCCGCACGGCCTTCGAGGTGATCCGCCAGCACAGTACCTGGGGCAGCGCCCTGTTGGCTTCCCCCGGGCCCAAGTCACTGGATCAGCTGTCTGGTCATCCCGGGTTCAGTAGCGCCGATCCACTGGTGATCTGGCTCGATGAGCTGGACCGGTTCCTGCCGCTGGCCGGGGAGCTGTCGTCGGCCATGATTGCCCGCCTGCTCGACCGGCCGGGACCGACCCTCCTGCTCGCCTCCCTCCGCTCCGATCAGCGGCAGCGACTCCTCCGCGACGGGCAGCTGACCGGGGACGTGCGGATGGCGCTCGACAATTTCACCTCGATCGAGCTCGCCAGTACCTGCGAGGATCCTGGCGAGCAGGCCGCGGCTGTCGCGGCATATCCGCAGCTCGGCTCCCGGCCGGAGGGCCTGGCCGAGGTACTGGCGGGCGCACCGGAGCTGCTGCGCCTCTACTACGACGCGGCAGCCGACGATCCCCCCTTGCACTTCCTGGTCCGGATCTGTGTCGACTGGGCACGCTGCGGGCTGGCGCGGCCGATGCCGGAGCCTGATCTGCTCGCTCTCGCCCGCGGCGCCCTTGAGGAAGATCGGCCCGACCTGGACCAGAGCGACGACGACTTCAGTGAAGCGCTCACCCAGGCCTGTAAGGCAGGTACCGGGGGAGGGCAGGTTGCGTTGCTCCGCACAGTGCCGCTGCCGGATGGATCCTGCGGATACCAGCCGTTCGACTACCTGGTGGCCGCCGACGACGGCCAGAGCGGGCACGTCCGGCCAATAGCCGAAAATACCTGGCTGAGCCTGCTGGAACGCGCCACCAATGAGGATGCGTTCGCCATGAGCTTCGCCGCTCTGGCCCGCGCGAATATCCCAGTCGCCATCCTGGCGAGCCACCGCGCCGCCGAGGCCGGGAGCGCCGCCGCCCAGTACAACCTGGGGGTGCTGCTGGCCGACCGGCTGAATCCGCCGGAAATGGCCGCCGCACTCACCTGGTACGCCAAGGCGGCCGACGACGGGCACCCGGGCGCCCAGTACGACCTGGGGGTGCTGCTGGCCGACCGGCTGGATCCGCCGGACCTGGCCGCCGCCCGCAGCTGGTACACCATGGCGGCCGAAGCGGGCCACACCGCCGCCCAGTACGACCTCGGGGTGCTGCTGGCCGACCGGCTGGATCCGCCGGACCTGGCCGACGCGCGTACCTGGTACACGCGGGCGGCCGAAGCGGGCCACACCGCCGCCCAGTACAACCTGGGGGTGCTGCTGGCCGACCGGCTGGATCCGCCGGACCTGGCCGCCGCCCGGACCTGGTACACCAAGGCCGCTGAAGCGGGTCACACCAGTGCCCAGTACAACCTGGGGCTGCTGCTGGCCGACCGGCTGGATCCACCGGACATGGCCGCCGCCCGGACCTGGTACACCAAGGCCGCTGAAGCGGGTCACACCAGTGCCCAGTACAACCTGGGGCTGCTGCTGACCGACCGGCTGGATCCACCGGACCTGGCCGGGGCGCGTACCTGGTACACGCAGGCGGCCCAAGCGGGCCACACCGCTGCCCAGTACAACCTCGGGGTGCTGCTGACCGACCGGCTGGATCCACCGGACCTGGCCGAGGCGCGTACCTGGTACACGCAGGCGGCCCAAGCGGGCCACACGATCGCCCAGTACAACCTGGGGGTGCTGCTGGCCACCCTGCATGATCCGGCGGACCTGGCCGAGGCGCGTACCTGGTACACGCAGGCGGCTCGCGCCGGGCACCCCGGCGCCCAGTACAACCTGGGGGTGCTGCTAGCCGCCCGGCTGGATCCGCCGGACCTGGCCGAGGCCCGCACCTGGTACACCAAGGCCGCCGAAGCAGGGCACGTCAGCGCCCAGAACAACCTGGGAGGGCTGCTGGCCACCCGGCTGGATCCGCCGGACCTGGCCGAGGCCCGCACCTGGTGGACCAAGGCCGCCGAAGCAGGGCACTCTGGCGCCCAGTACAACCTGGGGGTGCTGCTGGCCACCCTGCTGGATCCGCCGGACCTGGCCGAGGCCCGCACCTGGTACACCAAGGCCGCTCAGGCAGGACGGGCTGAGGCGCGAGATGCGCTGGAGGACCTCGGTGGCGGGTAATGCTCCGCCAGCCGGCGCTGCCGCTCACCCAGGTGCGGAAGCAGCGCGTTAGCTAACGGTAACTAACCCGTTAGCCACCGCACCCTGGTGAAACGCCGGAAGCCTCCCTTGACCAATAGCTAGGCAGCGAACCGTACGGATTCGACCCCGAGCGGTCGGTCACATACACGTGGCCAACGTGCCGGCTCGCGGCCAGCCTTTGAGCATTGGCCAGCTTCGAGCCGGGAGCGTCATAAATCGCGTTCGCGAACATGGCTGCAGGATAATTGTCAGCCCATTTGGGTACTGGGGTATTGAGGTAGCTGGCGTACGGCCCCTCAAAGACCATTACCACGGCGCCGAGAGACATGTAGCGCTGGTCAGGGTACGTGCCCGCGTTTAGCCATACCGCCGAGCCTGGATTAACGCGGTGGATGTAGCTGACCAATTCGCGGTAATAGGGTACCTGGCTGCCGGTGACGGGCACCTCGTCGAGGAAGATGCTGGTCACGCCGTACCACGCCTTGTAGTTCCGGATGTCGGCCTCGACCTGCGCCAGCGAGCGCCGGCCGTACGACGTGCTGGAGTAGCCAAGAACAGTGATCCCGCTGGCCCGCGCCTGCCCGACGGCCGCCTGGAAGACGCCGCTTGGCGAGCTGCCAGCGCCGGTGCTCGTGATATCGAGGATCAGGTTGCCCGGTCCAGGCCTGCTGTCGTCAGCCCGCGTCCACTCGGGTCCTGGGTAGAAGTAGGCCGGAAGAAAGAGTGCCTGGCAGCGAGCGCCGGCCTGCGACGTCAGCTTCACCGACACGGCCGCCGCGACCAGCAGGACAACCGCCAGCACGATAAGCGTACGGGGCCTCCTGGCCCAGGCCAGGGAAAGCCGCTGAGAACTCCGGCCGCCCGTTGCTGACATTCTTGCCCCATGGTGAGTATGCATGACTGATCAGGTCCCTCGATTCAGCCCACCTGGGTCAGGCCAGTCAGCCGGCAGCTGATCATACGGATTACCCCCGCTGCGGTCCGTGACGTACGCGCAGCCTGCCCGGCGCCGTGAGGCGAGCTCGTAGGTGTCCCCAAGGTGCTGGCGTGGTACCGAGTGCACGACGTGGTAGAAGTGGTCCGCCGGCCACGAGCGTGCCCAGCCTGGCAGGGCAACGTCACGGTAGGAACTCCAGGGGCCCTCGAACGTGCCCAGCACGTCGGCGTGATCCGCGTACGCCTCAGGCGGGTACATGCCGTGATTGAACACGACCACCCGTGCGCCCATGGAGCGGACGCCACGCGCCAGCGCGGCGAAATGGCTGACGAGCTCCGCGGCGGCAGCCACCTGATCGAAGAGAACGCCCGACACCCCGTACCAGTCCAGGTAGCGGCCGAACTCGACCATCGCATCGCGGCGGGGACGCCGGCCATAGTTGGTGTCCACGTAGCCGATCACGCCCACCCCGGCCGCGCGCAGACGTTCCAGTGCGGGAAGGCACGCCTCGTCGGGCCGGGTACCCGGCCCGTTGGCCAGGTTGAGGATGACCAGCCGGACCTGCGCGGCCCGTGCGGCCAGCACCGCCCAGTCATCGGGGCGCACGGCCGGATGGAAATAGGCGGGTACCAGCAGCCGCGGTACAGCCAGCCGCGTGCCGCCAGTGACAGGTGCAGTCACCGAGTTGCCTCCCACAAGTCGCTCAGCGAGGTCGCCAGGTCGACCTGAGGCTGCCAGCCCAGGTCCGCGGTGGCGCGCGTGATGTCGGCCTGCTGCCACATGAGCCCGGCCGAGCGGGAAGAGCCGGGAGCGTCCTCGCGAATGGCGGCGGTGCACCCGCTGATCATGAGGAGCTCCTTAGCCAGTGCGCGCACCGGCACCCCCCGCCCGCTGCCGATGTTCACTACCGGGTGAGGCGGCACAGGTCCGGCTGCCGCGGCGATCACCGCATCGGCCACGTCGCGTGCGTCGACGAAGTCCCGTACCGCGTCCAGCGAGCCGAGCCGCACCTCGGCGCCGCTGGCCAGTGCCCGGCGCAGCTCGGCGGCCAGCCGGCCGGGCAGGCTCTCTTCCGGTGCCCCCGGGCCCACTGGATTGAAAACGCGCAGCACCACGGCGTGCAGACCGGCCGCCGCGGCGAGCTGCACCAGCCGCGTGCCGGCCAGCTTGGTCGCCCCGTACAAACCAGCGGGCCGGGGCGGCGCCGACTCGGTGACCGGAACACCAGGCTCGCTGTACCCATATTCGGCAGCCGAGCCCAGGTGCACAAGCCGGGACGGCTGGCCCGCGAGGAGCAACGCCCTGGCCAGCGCATAGGTGCCGGTGACGTTTACTGCCGCCAGCACGTCCGGGTCGCCGGCGGTGGCCCCCGCGCAGTTCACCACCACGTCGGGGGCCGCCGCGGCGACCATCGCGGCCAGGCCATCCGGGTCATCCCGGGCCAGGTCCACCAGCTGGTGCCGGGGTGAGGCGGGCAGCTCGGACCGCCCCGCGGTGCAGACCTCCAGCCCTGCGGCCACCGCCCGGCGCCATACGTGGCGGCCGAGGAACCCGCTCGCACCGATGATCAGAAGGCGCATCGGGTCACCGTCATCCCGCCACGCACGTGGTCGCCTGGCTCACTGGTGGTACTCGTTAGCCTTGTAGCGAGCCAGGTTCTCCGGCTTGCAGAACCACGTGATGGTCTCGCGCAGGCCCTCGTCCCTGGTGAAGCGCGGCCGCCAGCCCGTGCGCTCACGGAGCTTCGACGCGTCGCACACCAGCCGCATCACCTCCGAGTCCTTGGGGCGCAGGCGCTGGGCGTCCTCGACGATGTCGGCCTCGACGCCCATGAACCGGACGATGTCCTCGGCGAGCTTGCCGATCGCGATGTCGTCGCCGGGGCCGCAGTTGAACAGTTCCCCGAGTACCGCCGAGGCGGGAGCCTCGCCGAGGTCCACGAACGCCTGGGCGGTGTCGGTGACGTAGCAGAAGTCCCGCGTCGGGTCCAGCGCGCCCAGCTTGATCTGGCGCGAGCCAGCGGCGAGCTGGGTGATGATCTGCGGGATCACGGCGCGGGTGGACTGCCGCGGGCCGAAGGTGTTGAACGGGCGCAGCGTCACCGCCGGCACGCCGAAGCTGAGGTAGTACGACTCGACCAGCTTGTCGGCGGCGACCTTGGAGGCCGCGTACGGCGACTGCGCCTGCAGGGGGTGCGACTCGGAGATGGGCACCGTTCGCGCGGTGCCATAGGTCTCGCTGGTGGACGTGTGCACGAGCCGGGGCGTGCGGCAGGCGCGCACCGCCTCGAGCACGTGCATGGTACCGATGGTGTTGGTGTCCAGGAAGGACCGTGGCGCGCTGTAGGAGTACGGGACCGATCCGAGTGCGGCCAGGTGGTACACGGTTGCCGCGCCCTCCACCAGCTCCCGTGCGGACGCGGGGTCCCGCACATCGCCGAACACCACGTCCACCTGGTCCAGGACGTCAGGGCCCAGCGTTTCCAGCCATGCGGACGAACTGAACATGTTGTAGAGCACCATGGCCCGCACCCGGTGCCCGCGCTGCACGAGCAGCTCCACCAGATGGGAACCGATGAAACCTTCGGCCCCGGTCACTGCGACGACGTCCGTCACTGTAGGTCCCTCCTTTTTGGGTTCCGGCAACGATTCACCGGGTTACTTGGATCCGTCATCAGGCATGCCGCACCGCGCGCCCGAGAACCGCGGCCGCGTAGTCGCTGAGCGCGGCGAGCAGGCCGGCGCAGGCCACGAGCTGTGAGATCACGCCGAAGCGACGGAACGCGATTTCGATGGCCAGCGCGGTAGTGGCGGCAGCCAGCGCGAAAGCGCGGTCACCGAAGGCCTGCAAGAGCAGCGCGGTGAACATCGACCCGCCCAGCGCCAGATATACCGCCAGTTCGGGCAGGACGGCCTGCTTCGAATGCACCACGCCGGCCGCCACGCCGATTGCGACCGCGATGGCGGTCAGCGCCACGGCACCACCCAGGTACTGGAGCAGCGCGGCGGACAGCACCAGCCGGGACCGGACGCCGAACTCGCTCAGGCTCGGGCTGGAGCGCAGCTCCCGCTGCATCCGCCGGCGGTACCACAGCAGGCTCCACTCGGCCGCGCCCATGCTGAGCGACAAGGGGAGCGCGGCGAGCAGCGCGCCAGTATTCACCCGTCCGGAGCTGCCCGCGCCCGCCACGACCGGGAAGGCCAGCAGCCCGGCGGCGACCAGCCCGAACGCGGCGGTCGGCAACGCGCTCCGCAACTCAGCCGGCACGAACAGCCGGCACGCTGGCGGGCGGGGACGGCAGGTGCGCATCACCGCCAGCCCCAGGGCCAGCAGCGGGGTGAGGGCCAGCGCGGCCCAGACCTCGTGTTCCAGCTGTGGCGGCCTGCCGAGCAGAATAAACACGGCACTGCCCAGCACCCCGGGAGCGAGGGCGGCAAAGAGCAGTTGCTCAGAGCCGAGCACCAGCAGCACGCAGGCGCCCAGCATGTACGCTCCCTGGCCCACGCCGAACATGATCACTCCGAGGTGCGCGTGCCAGACTAGAGCGGTACTTGCCATGGCGAGCACGAGTATCGCGAGCCCGGCCGCGAGCCCGGCCCGCAGCAACTGCTGGGCCTGACCGATATCCGTCCGTCCCAGCCGCAGGTAGCCCAGGTAGGCCAGCGCCTGGCTCGTCGACCACGAGACGAGCAACGACATGAGCAGCGCGCTGACCCCGCCCGGCCCGCCCAGCAGCCCGGCGGCGGCCGGGAAGCACACCGCCGGCAGCCCGTAGAGCAAACCGTGCAACGCGGGCCGCAACTTGCTGAACTGGCGCCAGGGATCGGGGGGTGGTTCCGGTTCGGCCGCGCACCGGGGGACCCGCCGGTACATTTCCTCGGCGAGCGCGAACACGTCGGCAAAGCCGTAGCGTGACGCGGCGATGTTGTCGCTGATGCCTTCGAATTCCAGTGTGCTGGCGATCTCCAGCGGATCCACGGCCGACGCGCACACCGACGCGTGTTCTGCGCACAGCTCATCGACGGAGGGCAGCCCGAGCGCGGCTTCGAATTGCTGCGTATCAGCATCCGCCGCCGCCGGCCCCCTGGCCAGCGCCGGCCAGGGCGGCGGTGGCAGGCCGGCCACCCGGTGGCCCGACTTCTTGGGCACGACGCGCACTGCGCACTGCTGCGGGTCAGCATGTGCCACAGCAGGCGCGGGCGCGGACGGCTCGTCCTGCACGATCCCGGTGATCATCCGGCCGCGCGCACGGGACTGCTTGGGCACGACGAGCACCGGGAACGGCTGCGTGTCAGCCTCCGCCACGGCAGGCGCGGGCGGAGACGGCGGGTCCAGCACGATTCCGGTGGTCATCCGGCCGCCCCCAGCGGTACCGGGTCTGCTGGCTCATCGCACTCAGCCGGGGGGCGCTCAGGCAGGCAGCCGGATCCGAGGGATTCGTATATCTCCTCGTAAGAGCTGATCGAACGGGCGACGGTAAAGAACTCCAGGGCGCGCTGCCGGGCTGCGGTACCCATGCTCCTGCGCCGGTAGTCGTCCTGCAGCAGGCTGAGGCAGGCCTCCGCCAGAGGTTGCGGGCTGCGCGGTGGCACCACGAGGCCGGTGTCGGCGAGGGCCTCGGTGACCCCGCCGACGTCGGTGGCCACGCACACGCGTCCGCACGTCATCGCCTCGATCAGGGTGTATGGGAAGCCTTCCGTGATGCTGCAGAGCACCACGACATGGCCGGCGGCGTAGGCGTCGCGGATGTTGTCTACCCGGCCCTCGAAGCTCGCCAGCTCGCTGATGCCCAGCTCGGCGGCGAGTTTCTTGCAGCGTTCCAGGTAGTCCTCCTGGCCGGGCGGCGCCGAGCCGAACATCCGCAGCCGCGCGCCCGGCATCTCCCGGTTGATCTGCGCGAACGCCTGCAGGAGTGTGTCAAGGTCCTTGACCGGGTCGATTCGCCCGGCCCACGAGATTGTCGGCACCTCAGGCTCGCCGACGACAGTGGGGAAGTCAGTCGGGTGCACCCCGTTGTAGACGGTGCGGATCCGAGCCGGGTCCGCACCGAGCCGTTGCTCCCAGCGCTTGTTGTAGGCATTACCCGGGGCGATCAACTCCGACCGCTGGTACCCGACGGTACACAGGCGGCGCAGGAAGGCCAGGTGGAGCGCCTTCACGGGCCATCGCTGCGGGACCCGGCCAGCATGCATGTACTGCTCGCGCATGTACATGCCGTGCTCGGTGAGCAGCATCGGAGTGCCGTGCTGCCACTTGGCGGCCAGCGCCGGCAGCACCCCAAGCCCGTTGGTCACCGCGTGCGCGAGGTCCGCTTGCACCGGCGGGTGCGACAGCGGGCGAAGGGCATGATCGAGCAGCTGGAGTGCCGTGACCGCGTCGTGCAGCGTGGGTGTGGGCGTCCCCGGCTCGCAGGAGCGCTCCCGCCAGGCCTCGCTGAGCAGCCGCACCGCCCCCTCGCAGCCCAGGCCGGCACTCAGGCTGTGCTGCTGGGCGAACTCGAACAGCTCGCGCAGCGCGTGCTCGAAGCGGTCCTGGGCCTCTGCCGGGGGGGAGAGCAGGACATCCACCAGCTCACCCAGTGGCCGGAGCGCGGACTGCGCCTGGCTGCGCGTCGTGCGCCGGGCGGGCTCAGGCCCCCACAACGGCATGGTGATGACGGAGGTGACATTCTCCGGCAACTCCCACCGCACGGGCTCGCTCCCGGTCGCGACCAGTGCGACGGCCTGGAACTGGTAACCGGGCATCCCGCGGATGAGCTGATCGGTCCACACGCTGACCCCGCCGAACTGGTGCGGGTAGGTGCCTTCGCCGATGAGTGCCACTTCCATCTAAGTTCACGTCACCCGACTTCGCATGAAGCTTCACTCCCATGTCCATCGCGAGGTTCCTGGGCCGCGGTATGCAGTCCGCGGGGGGCCGTCCGCTCATCCAGTCGCCTTCAAGATCGCGGAGCCGAGCGGGCCGGCCGGGACCACCAGGGGGTTCACCCGGGCATTGATGGCCGTAGTCGAGCGGGTCAGCGGGGACTGCGCGGCCGTCGGCGCTGCGGTTCCCGGGCCCGCCGGGTAGGGGGTCGTCCCGAGCACGAGCGTCAGCGGCCCGGAGCCGAGCGTGGTGAGGTCGGAGTGCTCGCCCGCGTACGCGGTGCCGAACGTCGCTCCCTTGGCCGACCCGATCCTTGTGCCGTTCGGGACGGTGACCGGCACCGTCGTGCCCGACGGCCCGGTGATCGTGACCGTGTTGCCCTGGATATAGCCGGTGACCGTGCCCGCGCTCAGGGTCTGCGCCCAGATGTCCTGGGCGTTCAGTGCCGCCCCGTCGGCGGACAGCCGCTGGTTGATGATGGGCGTGCTGCTCGCGTAGACGGACCGGTAGCCGGACAGCACGCCGTTCATCAGCGCGTAGCCGAGCCGGTCGCCGGTGAGGTTGGACTGGTGCATGTAAAACGGCCGCGGGTCGTTGGAGAGCACGGCCCCGAGCATGGTCCGGGTCTGCAGCGGCAGGATGAACGTCGACCAGCCGGTCGTCAGGCTGAGCGGCGCCAGGCAGTTCCCGGTGGACTGGCACGCGCCGCTGCCGCCGTCGGCGGCCGAGTCATAGATCCAGTTGTATTCGGAGGTCTCGTCGGCCTTCGTGGCGGTGTTGTAGAACACGTCGATCGGATGGCGGGGCAGGCCGAGCGCCGTTCCGATCGGCCGCATGGCGGGCTCCCGGGAGGCGTCCATGGCCACCCAGGCGATCCCGTCCTGGCTGATGGCGTTGACGAGGTTCGGGTTGTCGGCGGGCTGCTGCGGCAGGATCCGCAGGCCCGAGTACTCGCCGGGGGCAAACTCCGTGGGGGACATGGGGATGCCGTTCTGCTGCGCCCACTGCACGTTGTTCTCGATCTCGCCCTGGATCGTGTTGAAATCGACGTACTCCGTGTTGCCGCTGGCGTCGGTCACGCACTGCCACGGGGTGACGGTGAGATCCTGGATGCAGCCGAGCCAGGCGTGCGTGTAGGTGTGGTTGACCCACCAGAACTGGCTGGCGACCGGCTGGTAGGCGGCCAGCAGCGGGTCGGTCCCGTTGACCTGGAACCGGGCCGAGGCGCCGCCGTTGAACAGGTACTCCAGCTCGAAGTTGTGCGCCTTCTGCCACTGCACCGCGTAGCTCACGTCAGCCGGCGTCATCCGGATCGGCGTGGTCGCGGGGGTACCCGGCGGGCACACGCTGTCACCGGGGGTGCAGTCGTCGGCCTGGCTCCACTCCGCGTTCGCGTTGAACACGTCGTCGTAGTCGACGGTGAGGTAGTTGCGCCAGTAGCCCAGGTGCACGCCGCGGGTGACCCAGTCGGCGAGCGCGTGCGCGATGTAGCGGAACTGAAGCTGGTAGTTGCTGTAGCCGAAGCTGATCTCCATCTGCTCGCGGCCGGCGTTGTCATACACCCCGGCCAGCGTCCCGGTGGTGGCCGTGCCGGGGATGGTCGCGGTCAGGAATGGCGTGAACGTGGAGGTCGCCGTGTTAGGCAGCGGCTGGGCGAGGTAACCGTACGAGGTGGCCCCGCCCGGCGTCCCCTCGAAGCTGTACGTGCCCTTCAGGTACCCGAAGCCGCTGGCCTTCGCGGCCGTCGTCACGGTCACCGCAGTTCCGTCGAGCGAGCCGCCGTAGGCCGGGGCGTTCATGCCGACGTTGGCGGTCGGGTACAGGTAGGCGTCCACCTGGCGCACGGAGAACGCCGTCTCGTAGCTGGCCAGCGCGCTCTCCTCGGCCGCGGACAGCCCGGACGGCGCGTCGTTGGGCAGCACCACGCCCTGGTAATAGCCGACCGGCGTCCCGTCGCTCAGCGTGCCGGACAGGAACGAGCTCGTGATCGTCGGCCGGGACGAGTCACCCAGGTTGACCACCGTGGTCGGCACGCCCTCGGACGTCAGTTGCTGCTGGATCGCCTGGACCCAGGGGGTGCCGTCGCTCACGATGAGCACGTTGAGGTCGATCCGCGGGGCCGTGGCCGCCGCGGCCTCCGGGATGGCGCCGAGGCCGGTCAGGCCGACTGCCATCGTGCATGCCGCCAGCGCGGCGACCGCGGACCGCCATCTTCTGGAATGCGTCACTATGAGTCCTGCCGGGCGTCGATGCCGTGGGCGGCATTTCCTCCGGTGATGAGGGCCCGCGAGTGACGGCGTGCCGCGGCACGCCGCACCCGGCGCGGGCGCGCCGCCAGCACCTGCTCGTACAGGTCATCGATCTGGGTGACAACGGACTCGATGCCGTAGCGATCGAATACCGTGCTGTCCGCCACGCGCGGCCTGGGGCCCACCTCGACTTCCTTGCGGATCTCGGCACGCAGCGCGGTCGCGGTCCCCTCCACCTGGCGGGCACGTTCGGTCTGGATCCCGTCCAGGGCCGGGCACGTGGTGTAGAGCACGGGCAGGCCGCTGGCCAGGGCCTCGAGGACCGATAGGCCGAAGGTCTCCTGCACGGAGGAGGCGACATAGAGGTCAAATGCGGACAGCATCGCCCGGGTGTCGGATTGGTAGCCGCCGAATATCACGTTGTCGGTCACGCCGAGCCGGGCGGCCGCTGCCGTCAGCCGGTCCTGGTCCTCGCCGCGGCCGATGACCAGGATCTTGCATGCCTCGCCGAGCAGCGGCGCGGCCGCCTCCATCGTCAGGTCGATGCGCTTGTTCGGGTCGAGGCGCCCCAGCGCCCCGATCACGTAGGTGTGTGGCGGGATACCGAACTGCTGGCGGATGCGGTCGCGGGCGGCCGGGTCGAAGGCAAGCTCGCTGACGTCCAGGCCATTGGGAACGACCGTGATCTTCTTGCCGGTCACACCCCACCGCTCCAGGCGATCCCGGACGATATCGGACACCGCGATGGTGGCGTCCGAGAACATCTCCGACGCCATGTACAGCGTGCGCACCCCGGCCGTCATCTCGCGCCGCTCGATGTGCGTCTCGCCGATCGAGTGCTCCGTGGTCAGGACGACCGGCGTTCCCGCCAGCCGTGCGGCCGGGCGGGCGTAGACCTGGGCCCGGTACAGGTGGGCGTGGACAACGTCGTAGCGCCCGGCCCGGATGATCCGGCGCAGCCTCAGCAGCGCCGGCAGCTCGGTGTTGCGCCGCATGCCGATGTTGCGCACCGAGATGCCGTCGCTGCGGATCCGGTCCGCAACCGGTCCTGGGTTGTAGAGGGTCACCACGTCGGCCTCGTGACGGGTCCGCCGTACCAGCATCGACAGCTGGAGCTCGGCCCCTCCCGCGTCCAGACCAGTGATCACATGAAGCACTTTCATCCGTGTCTCCCTCGGATCGCGATATAGCCCCGGTACAGATGCCGCTTGGCTGTCATGCGGACCGCGCTGTCGCGATCCCCGACGTAAATTCGCGGCAGTGCCATCAACCCCAACTCGCTGCGCGGCGTCTCCACCGCGCACGCGTACGCATAACCCGCGTCGTGTACCGCGCGCCTCGCCGCAGCGTCCATCGAGCCGTACGGGAAGGCGAAGCCCCGGATCTCGGTCTGCAGCAGCGCGGCGAGATCCGCCCTGCTGGCGGCCACCTCCGTAGCCAGCTGATCCGGGTCCAGGCCGGCCAGCCGGACGTGTGTTGCGCTGTGCGAGCCGATCTCCATGCCCGCGGCGGCGAGCTCGCGGACTCCCCCGGCGTCGAGGAGCGGCCACGCGGGGCCGTCGTCCCAGTCGTTGCTGCCGCCGAGGCGGCGGGAGATGATGAACACCGACGCGGTGAACCCCCGCCGTTGCAGCTGCGGCAGCGCCGACTCGAGCACGTTTGTGTACCCGTCATCGAAGGTGATGCCGACCAGCCCGCGATGACTGCCTGTGCTCATCGCCTCGACCAGCTTCCCGACACTGACACCCCGCAGGCCGCGCCGATCCATCCAGGCCATCTGCTCGGCGAACCGGCCCGGCGATACGCAGAGCTGGTTCGGGTCCTCCGGAACGTCCGCGATGCCGTGATACATGAGGACCATGGGCACATTGCGCAGGCCCAGCCGGTGGCCGTGGAGTTGCGCCCCGGCGCTGGCTCCGCCGGCCGCGATCATTGATGGCCTCCGAGACAGGCCTGGACCGTCGCGGCCAGCGTCCGGGTGAGGATGACCGCGTCCAGCCACGGCGACCAGTACTCGATGTACTGGTTATCGAAGCGAGCGCGTTCGAAGATCGAGGTGTCGCCCTGCAGGCCGTGGATCTGGGCCCATCCGGTCATGCCTGCTGGCATCCGGGTCCGGTCGCTGTACCGCGAGATCTCGCGGCCAAACCGCTCGGCGAAGTAGGGCCGCTCCGGTCTTGGCCCGACCAGGGACATCTCGCCGCGCAGCACATTCACCAGTTGCGGCATCTCGTCCAGGTGGGTACCACGCAGCCACGTGGCCAGCGGGTTGTCCGGCTGCGCTGGCGCGGTCCATGAGGTGTCCGGGTTCTCAGGCTGACTGAGCGTGCGAAGCTTGAGGATCACCGCAGTCCGGCCGCTGCCGGTGACCCGGGCCTGGCGGAAGAGCGGCGGCTCCCCGGACTGCAGCCTGATCGTGATGGCCAGGACAAGCAGCAGCGGAGACGCCGCGGCGAGCAGGACGGCGGCGGCGGCGGCGTCAAAGATCCGCTTCAGGTACAGGCCTGGGGGCCGCCGGTCGAAGCGCCGCAGCGGGATCAGCGGAATGCCCCAGAGCTCGTCCATGCAGTGACGCGGCACCGCTGCCCCAAGCTCGTAGAGCCGCGGAACGATGCACACGTCGGCCCGGAGCGGCCGGCTGGAGCGCAGCACACCGACCAGATCCTCGTCCTTGCAGGCCGTGTAACAGACGATGACCCGGCGGATGCCCAGCCGGGCTACCACCTCGGCAAGGTCGGCGGGAGCGCCCAGCGACGGCAGTGCGAGGTCACGGCGGGGCGGCCCGCTGTCGAGGTAGCCCTTTGGCCGGAGCCCAAGCTCCGGGTGGGCGCTCATCAGCTCGCCGATGTGCGCGCCGAACGTCCCGGCACCGATCAGCAGCGCCGGCTCGGCGGCCAGGCCGTGTCGGCGTGCGGCGCGCAGCGCCGAGCACGCGACGATGCGAAACGCGATCACGAGTCCGGCGGACCACAGCGCCAGCCGTGCCGCGACGTCGGCCGGCAGCCACAGCAGCACAATGAGCAGTGGCAGGGCCGCCGCAGTCAGGATGCGGCCTACCTGGTCAGACACCCGCAGGCAGATGCGCAGCCTGTGCTGTCCGCCGACGGCGAGGATGCCGAGGACGGCCAGCGCGTACAGCGCCGATGGCAGACCCACCCGCCCGGTTATGAGGACAGCCGCCGCGAGCCCGAGCAGGTCAACAATGGGTAGCACAGCGGCAGCCGCGAACCGGACGTCACCCGGTCCCGAGCCTCGCCGGTGCCATCGGGAGGATCGGCTCGCCTGCTGGGAGCCGGGCGGCTGCGGCGTGGACGACCTCCGGCCGGGCCTGGCGGGCCCGCCGCGGGCGGTCAGATTGCCGGCTGCCTTGTCCAGGCCCCCGGCATCCGGCCCTGTCATCGACGGGGTCCTGCGCCCACGCGTGGCCGGCGGCCGGCCGAGCCTGCGAGCTGGCGGGCCACCGTGCGCGCCGCATGGTCCGAGCCGTATACGAAGCGCATGACGGGCCCGAAGGTCGGGGCCACGGCCTGCCCGATGAAGTACAAGCCGGGAACGGACGACTGGTAATTCCGGTTCACCGCGGCCGAGTCAGCAATGGTCTGTAGCCCTGGCCGCAGCTGGTCGCTGAGGAACGTCAGACGGCGCAGGTCAGCGCGGTAGCCGGTGGCCGCGATCACATGGTCGGCGGTTAGTTCGCGGCCGATTCCGGCCGGCCCTTCGAATCCGAGCCGTACGCCGTCGCCGTCGGCCGACGCCCACTTCAGCGCGTGGCCGAGCAGGACCGGGAACTTTCCGTTGACCCGCTCGGGCAGCCAGCACGCGCCGGCCGGGCCCAGCGCGGTCCGGGCCCGGGACACCCGGGTGCCGGGGGGAAGGTGCCGGAAGAGTTCCGGATGCCGGGAGTAGAACCAGGTCCCCCAGCCTGAGCCGAGCCCCGCCTCGGGCTCCCGCAGCCGCTGGATGAGCGGACGGTCCAGTGGCAGCGGTTGCCCGTTCCACGCGAGCCGTGCCGCCCTGGCCACCAGCTGGACGTCGGCGCCGTTCTCGTGCAGCAGCGCGGCGGTTTCCAGCGCTGACTGACCGGCGCCGACGACGATGACGCTCCGGTCGCGGAAGATCGCAAGGTCGGTATGGGCAGAGCTGTGCGTGGACACCGACGAGGGCAGCCCGGCCAGCTGCGTGGGCGTGCGTGCGAAATGCTCGACACCGGCGGCCACGACGACGTTCTTCGCCCGCGCCCGCTCGGAGTTGGCCAGGCTGATCTCGTAGAGCCCATCCTTCGGGACCACCTCGGTGACCAGGGTCTCCTCGAGATCTGGGACCAGCTCCTGCCGGAACCACTGGCCGTACGCGACGAAGGTATCCAGCGGGACCGGCAGGCCGTAGCTGGCGTAGGCGCGGCCACTGGCCGCACAGAAGGCCTCAAGCGTGTGCCCGCTGTCCGGGCTCGAGAGGTTTGACGCGAAGCCTTGCGACTTCAGGAACATCCCGCGCGGCATGGACGTCTGCCAGAGGTGCATGGGGATCCCGAATTGCCGGAAGGGGACGCCCGCAGCCCGCAGGTGTGCCGCAAGTGACAGCCCGTACGGGCCCGCTCCCACAATGGCAACCTCAACCGCGTCGCTCATGCCCTTATCTCCTTTGTCTCGTGCACGGCACCGCCTCCTGCGCGGCTTGGGTCTTGCATGTCCGTCGCCGGGCGTACTCCGCCTGAACTGGCTCCGGGAGCTGCCCGCCCGGGTCGGTACCTGGGCTCGCCGCGGGTCGCCGGGTGCTCGCGCCGCGCCAGCGGCCGGGTGGCCAAGCGCCATCCCATGCGCAGGCACATCAGGCCGAACGGGCGCAGGTCGTCCCGCGCGAACCACGCGGTCTCGTCGACCGTGCGCAGCGATGCGAGCCAGGACCTCCACCCGAGTTCGCCGCTCCTCCAGTAGCTGAGGGCCCCGATCGGGTCGTAGTTCTCCACCAGGAAGCCGCGCCCGCTCACCTGCTCTCCCTCGGGGACGGCTTGGCCAGTCAGGTCGAGGTACTGGGCTAGGACCACATCGACGCCCGCGGTGTCGCGGAAGAGCCGGAACTGGGCTCCGAGCCGCGGATTGAAATCGAGCAGCTTGTACTGCCCGTCCCGGGCGTCCCAGCGAAGGTCAAGGTCGAGGATCCCGCTGTACGACAGTCTCGTGAGCAGCTGGGTGATCTCATCGCGCAGGCGGGCATTAGGAGTGGAGCGGCCGAGGCTGGTCAGCCCGGCATGGGCCGGGTAAGACCGTTCCTTAACCCCGGTGAAGGCCGGCCTGCACCGGGCGCTGGCGTCACAGTAACCGTGAAAGAACCAGTCATGGCCCGCGCCACCTGGAATGAACTCCTGCAGCATAAACCCGGCGCCGCCCTCGTCACAGGCGCGATACAAAGCCTCGAGTTCGGCCAGATCGCCGACTATCGAGGTGCTGGGGAGCTTTCTGCTGCCCTGCTTCCATGGCGTAGTCAGCTTGGCTATTAGCGGTAAACCCGCGGAGGTGGCGAACTCACGGGCTTCCCCGAGCGACTCAGGCACGATCGCTTGCGGGCTGGGCACGCCGAACTCGCGGCAGAGCTGGTGCATGGAGTACTTGCCTGCCAGCTGCCGCGGGAGATCCTTCGGCGGGCGGGGGAAAAGGAAGGATGAGCGCAGGTCCCGGCCGTGCTCGGCCAGGAAGATCGCTCCGGCGTCGTCGGTGGCTACCAGCACGGGAGGCTGGCCGATTCGCTCGGCCAATCGCAGTAGGCCCGTAAGCACACGGTCGATGTCTTCGGCGTTTGGCTGCCAAAAGCAGCGCCCGTGAAGATACCGGGAATTGGCGGCCGGAGCCCACGGCCCTTCGTGTACCCCATAGACGGGTACACCCATCCGGCCCAGGCTGCGGATCACCCCGAGCCCGCCATGGTGCATCACATTCGGGTCGAATTTAAGCACCACTGCTGGCGTGCTCATGTCAGCGCCGGACAGGTCACTTGTCATTGGCTTCCCGATCACTCAGGTCACCCATGGTGCGGCGCGACGAACGACCGTTCGAGAGGCATCTCCGGAGCACCGTGCACCTACCCCCTGTTAGTGACGATGCAGGCGTGAAGGCCATGCGCATCCCGTAACAGCACTATGTCAGCTATTGGGAGCGATATCCTCGGCCATCAAGGTGAGATGTCCTACCTTGAGCGGCGGAGGCTCACTGCACGCAATGGCGTTTCCCAGGCGATAGCGGGTATTTCCCAGCGGTGACGCCGCGGATCCCTGGCCCGGACCAGCCAGACGGTGGTCGACGGGGGTCGTGGGCCAGGGTCTACTCGGCCGGACGCGGTGACGACCCCAGAGCGAGCAAGTGCAGCAGGCCCACCAGGGCCCCGGAGTTCCAGATCTCACCGGCAGCAACCAGGTCACGGATCGAAGCGAGCGGCACCCATTCCAGCCGGGCCGCTTCGTTGGTCTCGGTCGGCTCGCCGATCCACTCGGCGTCCCTGCCGACGAACACTGCATGCTCCGAATCGAGCCGGCCTGCGGTCGGCTGGAACGTGATCAGGTGCTCGATCCGCCCGGCGCGGTATCCGGTCTCCTCTTCTAGTTCCCGGACCGCAGCGGCCGCCGGGGTCTCCCCTTCGTCGATCAGGCCGCCGGGCAGCTCCCAGCCCCACCTGTCGGACACGAACCGGTGCCGCCAGAGCAGCAGAACCCGATCCCGGTCATCGAGGAGGGCCACCTCCGCGACGCCGTGCAACCGCACGACATCGTGCCAGATCCGCTGACCATCTGGCAGCTCCACGTCCACCTGGCCCAGCCAGACGTACTCGTCGTCATAGATCGTCCGCTCGCCGAACGTCCGCCACCGGCCTGGCTCCTCACCCATCGCAGCAGTCACGCCATCACGCTAATGCCTGCGTCACCGGCACGACACCCAGCGCAGATGGCTGGCGCGAACGGCTCCGCGCACGGCGCTGGGATCTCAGCCCGCGCGGTCTGTTACTGGGACTGGGGCCTGGGGCGGAGGCGCTAGCCGCGCCCGGGGAAGCGGTGTGAGCCCGGCGCTGAAGGCTTTCCTTGGTTCCGTGGGCGGCTTGGCGGCGATCCGGTGTTCGGCGGGCGGCTTGGCGGCCATCCGGTGTTCGGCGGGCGGTTTGGCGGCCATCCGGTGTTCGGCGGGCGGCTTGGCGGCCATCCGGTGTTCGGCGGGCGGCTTGGCGGCCATCCGGTGTTCGGGCGGCGGCTTGGCGGCCATCCGGTGTTCGGCGGGCGGTTTGGCGGCCAGCCGAGGCCTGCCACGTGGCAGGTCATGGCGGGGAGGAGCGCCGCTCCCAGGTTCTGCGAGGGCCGGGCTTCCCGCGGGGCGGTGGCGCACCCGAATGTCTTCGTAGCCGGCGTCCAGGATTCCAGACCGCACTGCTAGAGATGCGGCCTCGAGCCGTGAGTGGACACCCAGCTTGTTGAGCACGGCCTGTACATGGGTTCGGACGGTAGTCCGTGAAATACCGAGCTTCACCACCATTGCTGCGGTGTCCAGCCCTTCCACCAGCAACGAAAGACACTCTCGTTCACGCATCGTGAGGCGGGCGGCGAGCCGCTCCACATCGTTGGCGCAGGCTGATCGTCGTGTGTTTGCCGGCGCCGGGACGTTGACGACGACGTTGCCCGCCAGCACGCGCTCGACTGCAGAGATGAGTGCCGAGACGCCGCGTGACTTGTGCACGTATCCAGATGCACCTGCATCCAGCGCCTGCGGGGCTGACACGGTATCCCCGGCGCCACTCAGCACGATGACCCGTGTGCCGCCGCTGGCGCCGATCACCCGGCCGATCACGTCGGCAAGGTCGTCCACATCGAGATACCGGTTGATCAGGCATACCTCGGGCTGCGTGCTGCGGACTGACTCGACCAACTCATCGACACCAGGGGCCACGGCCCGCACGAAGTGCCCGTGCTGGGTGAGCACGGCGGCCAGCGCGTCCAGGAACACGACGTGATCGTCACCAAGCACCATAGTTGCCACGGCCTTCACCAGGCCATCTCGGCATGGGCGCGTGCTTGGCAAAGTCCTGGACGGCAGCAACGGCTGTAATAAGTCACCATGTCGCTTTCCCCCGCGCGGCGTTGTCTGAATCTATGGTGAATACCAGGAGAACTCTAAGTGTTGGCCGTGATACGGTAAATCTTCATAAAAAAAGATGCGAAAATCACGGCTCCTGGCGTGGCAGCGGGGTATGCGTGCCAGGGATTTAGGGCGTCGGCTAGATTCGGTTTTAATGTCGTGATCGTCGATCTTGAGGCCAGAAAGCTGCCTCATGGGCCAGCGGCAGGCCTACACGTCCTAAGCCTATGCCAGGCAGATCGAAAGATATCCAACCCCCTCTTTCCCGGCCAGGCAACCTAAAAGCGTGCCTGATGGGCTCCCTCAGGGAGGATAACCATACCTCCCAGGAGAGGGCAAGGGCTGGAAATCGGCAGTAAAGGCCCTCGGCTAGGTGCGGAGCGCAAGATCAGCTACGGTCCGTGGCGGGGACGCTGACTCTGCGTCACTGGATGTCCGATATGTGCAGAAACGCAGGGCGTCTCGTGAACGCAGGCGACATCAGGAACGACCAGAAGTTACTGGTAATAAATTCTGGCCTTTCTGGAACAGGACTTGTCGATCTTTCACTACGTAGTAGCGTCAGCGGCCAGAGTGACCCATGGGATAGTTCCAGCCTCGGAAGCTGAGCCGGGCCTCGCTGCAATCCGGATGCTGGCCGGCTTTATCTCTGGAGCCGAACCACCTGAAGGTCTTTCCTGATTCGGGACAAAGGTGTCCTGCTTGGGGCAAAATTGTCCCGACATCCGTGCCCATGTGAGGTCCAGCCGGGCAGTCCGCTGGGTTAGGATTGCGACGTAGCTGCGAAGCAGCAGTTACGGGCCGTGAGGCTCTGGCGCTGCTGCCTCGTCAGCACAGCGCATGCCAGACCTGGGGTGGGCGGGCAATCTGGAGGCGCCATGACGGGAGCTGCGCAGCTGCCGGCGGGTATCGACCTGGGGGGGCCGAGTCCGGCCCGGATCTATGACTACATGCTGGGGGGCTGTCACAGCCGTCCAGTGGACCGGGAAGCCGCCGCGAAGCTCAAGGACGTCGTCCCGGAGTTCCACGAGATCGCCTGGGCTAACCGGGGATTCCACCAGCGGGCCGCACGCTGGATCGCGGACCAGGGAGTCATGCAGTTCCTCGACCTCGGGTCGGGGCTGCCCACAGTCGGCAACACCCACGAGGTGGTCCGCGAGGCGCAGCCCACCGCCCGTGTGGTTTACGTGGACATGGACCCCGCGGTCGCGCACTTCGGCTACGCCCTCGACGGTGACAGCGGGGCCACGCTGATCCAGGCCGACCTGCGCGACCCCGACGCCTTACTGGCCCAGGCGGCACTGGCCCGGCTTATCGACTTCAGCCAGCCGGTAGGCCTGATCATGACCGGTGTCATGCACTTTGTCGCGGACGGGTCGGACCCCTGGGGGCTGGTGCGCCGTTACGTGGGCCAGCTCGCCGCAGGCAGCTACCTCGCGCTCTCCCACGCCACCGCGGACGGTATACCGCCGATCGCGGTGCAGCGCTGGCAGGACGTGTACACGGACGCGGCGGTCCACCTGCACCTGCGGGACCGCGCGTCCGTGCGGCAGTTCTTTACCGGGCTGTGCCTGGAACCGCCCTACCGCGACGCCCCGGCCGAGGTGACCTACCTGGGCCTGTGGGGTTGCGAGGACCCGGGCCTGGCCGACAGCGACGGCTCGCGCTGGGGGTACTGCGGGGTCGCCCGGCGATCGTAAGGGTGCGCCCGGCGGGGTGGCGCCGGTCCGGCTACCGGGTCTTGTCCAGCATGGCCAGGATGTCGTCCGTCGTGGCGGTCTCGCCGAGCCGGGGGAAGATCCGCCGGACGCTGTTCTCGTGCAGGTCGGCATCCCGGTCGGCCATCGCATCGGTGGCCAGCACCACGTGGTAGCCGTGCTCGTGCGCGGCCCGGGCCGTGGATTCCACTCCGGCGCTGGTCGCGACGCCGGTCAGCACGATCTGGGTGACGCCGCGGCCACGTAGCAGCGTGTCGAGCGGGGTGCGGTGGAACGCGCCCCAGGTCTGCTTGGTCACCAGGAGGTCGTCGGGCTGCTGGTCCAGTTCCGGGACGATGTCGGTCCAGTCCGGCGGCGGGGTGAAGGCGGGCCTGCTGATCTCCGTGCGCCCGGGCGCGCCGCCGCTGGCGTTGACCAGCACGACCGGCAGCCCGTGCCGGCGGAAGGCCGCGGCCAGGCCGGCCGACCGCTGGATGACGTCATCGAGGGCTGGCACCCCCGGTATGGCCGCGATCCCCTTCTGCAAGTCGATCACGACCAGGGCCGGCTTGGCGTCCAGGGTGGTCAGGGCCATCGTGCTCCTCTTCGGTGATGTGATTACCGCTGCCGTTAGTGCCGTTAGTGCCGTTCGTGCTGATGATGCCGTGAGTGTTGTGAGTGCTGGTGGTGCCGGGGCGGCTGGGTGACTGAGCTGGGGTGACTGGAGTGCTGGGGGCGGGGGTGACTGGAGTGCTGGGGGGAGGGTGACTGGGGTGCTGGTGACTGGCGTGCTAGTGACTGGAGTGCTGGGGGCGGGGGTGCTGGAGCCCGAGTCCCCGGACTCGAGTTCGGGGTGGACGTAACGGCCGCCCCGCAGCAGCGATGCGACCCCGGCCAGCGCGGCCAGGCCCGCCGCCACGGCAAACACCACGGTCAGACCGTTATGGAAAGGCTGGGCGATCAGCTGGGGGAAGAACTCACGGCCGGTGAGGACCCGCTGGGCGGCTGCGGGCAGTGACACCAGCACGCCCGCCGCGGAGAGCAGGTGCTGGATCGGGTTTACTCCCAGCACCGACGCGAACAGCGACGACACCGGCGGCAGCGACCCGGCGTGCGCGGCTACGCTGTGCGGGACGCCGTAGCGGACCAGGCCGCTGGTGAGCGACTGGGGGAGGCTGCTGGCCAGCCCGGCGATCATCAGGGAGAAGAACACCCCGATGGACAGGGCCGTGCCGGAGTTCTGGAAGGTGGAGCGCATGCCCGAGGCCGCGCCGCGGTGCCGGGCCGGGACGCTGCCCATGATCGAGGAGGAGTTCGGGGCCGCGAACATGCCGCTGCCGATCCCGTTTGCGGCGATGAGCAGGGCGAAGGCCCAGTAGGAGAAGTCCACCGGCAGCAGCATCAGGCCGATGAAGCTGCCGCCGAACACGACCATCCCGGCGGTGGCGATGCCCCGGGAACCGAACTTGTCGGACAGGGTTCCTGACACGGGGCCCGAGACGAGGAAGCCGGCGGTCAGCGGCAGCAGGAAGATGCCGGCCCACAGCGGGGTCTGGCTGTAGTTGTAGCCGTGCAGCGGCAGCCAGATGCCCTGCAGCCAGATGATGAGCATGAACTGCAGGCCGCCGCGGGCGATGGCGACCAGCAGCCCCGCGATGCTCCCCGCGGTGAACGCCCGGATGCGGAACAGGCTGAGCTGGAACATCGGCTCGGCGATCCTGGTCTCGATCACGGCGAAGATGGCGAGCAGCGCGATGCCCCCGAACAGCAGGCCGAGGACCATGGGGTTCTCCCAGCCCATGCTGTAGTGCCGGTACGGCTGGATGCCCACGGTGATAGCGATCAGGACGGCGCTCAGGCCGACGGCGAAAGTGACGTTGCCCCACCAGTCGATCCGGCCGGGATGCCGCTCGCCGTTGTCGCGAAGCTTGCGGTAGGCCCACACGGTGCCGAACACGCCCACGGGCACGTTGACCCAGAACACCGCCCGCCAGTCGATCGCGGCCAGCAGGCCGCCGGCCACCAGGCCGACGAACATGCCGGCCAGCCCGGCCACCTGGTTGGTGCCCAGCGCGAAGCCGCGCCGGTCGGCAGGGAACGCGTCGGTCAGGATCGCGGCCGAGTTCGCCATGAGCATGGACCCGCCGACCGCCTGCAGCACACGCCAGCCGATCAGCCACAGCGCGCCGTGACCGCCCTGGAACGGGTCGAACGAGAGCAGGATGGAGGCCGCGGTGAACACCGCGAAGCCCGCGTTGTAGATCTTGACGCGGCCGAACATGTCGCCGAGACGGCCGAGGCTGACCACGAGCACCGCCTGGACCAGCCGGTACCCCATGATCATCCACAGCAGGTAGCTGATGTTGCCCGGCGCCAGCGGGTCCAGGTGGATGCCGCGGAAAATGGCCGGCAGCGCGATGATGACGATGGAGCCGTCGAGCGTGGCCATGAACATGGCCGCGGTGGTGTTGGCCAGGGCAACCCACTGGTAGCGCTCGGTATGGCTCGCCATCAGATGCTTTCGGCCAGCCGGTCGAGCAGCGGGGCGGCCGCCCTCAGCTGGCTGATCTCGGCGGGCGTGAAGGCGCCTGAGAGGGCCTCGGCCAGCTGCGCGACCCGGGCGCTGCGCTTATCCCGCAGTACCTGCTGCCCGGCGCCGGTCAGCGACAGCACGGCCCGGCGGCCGTCCTCCGGGTCGGGACGCCGTTCGACGAGACCGCGGGCTTCCAGCGCGGCCAGTGTGGCCCCCATCGACTGCGGGCTGATCTGCTCGAGCTTGGCCAGCGCGCTGGAGGTGGCCGGGCCGGAGCGGTCCAGCCGGGCCAGGGCCGAGGTCTCCGGCAGGCTGAGCTCGCCGTCGGGCCGGACCTGGCGCAGCCGCCGCAGCAGCAGGCCGATGCTGACCCGCAGCGCCGCCGCGACCTCGGTGACGTCCGGTTCCGGGGGGCTGGACACTTCCGCCATGCCGTAAGCCTAAACTGATAAGGCTGGGCTTAGCAAATTGGCAGCAGAACGCTGGCCGGGTGCCGGCCGGGTGCCGGCCGGCACCCGGCCAGCACCCGGCCGGATCCGGAGGGTTTCCTACTCGCTGCCGGCGATCGTGGTCAGAGCCTCGATCCCGGTGCCCCGCTCGCCGCGGGTCGCCCAGCGGTAGGCCACATAGCCCAGCGCCACGACGATGAGGGACATCGCCAGCATGATCGTGCCCAGCGCGTTGAGCGCCGGGCCGCCGTTGCCGCCGTGCTGGGTGGAGTAGATGATCACGGACATCGGCGTGTTGCTGGCACTCGACGACAGCAGGTCAACGATCACGAAGTCGTCGATGACCCCGGAGAACACCAGCACGGCGCTGGCGAAGATGGCCGGGCCGAGCAGCGGGATCATTACCCGGCGCATGGTGGACAGCTGATTAGCGCCCAGGTCGGCAGCGGCCTCCTCGTACTGGCGGCCCAGGGTGACCAGCCGGGCCTGGACGATGATGGCCGGCCAGCTGACATTCCAGGTGACCAGGCCCAGGACCTCCGCCAGGGTGCCCAGGTGGACCGAGGTGAACAGCACGGTGAAGACGAAGAACATCGCGACGCCGAAGATGAGCTCCGGGATCACGAAGGAAAGGATCATCACGTAGTTGAACGTCGAGGAGGTGACGCCGCGCCAGCGGTTGATGCCCAGCGCGAACGACACGCCCAGCGGGACCGCGATGATCGTGGTGAGCACCGACAGCCGGACGGTCTGGATGACGGCCGCGTGCAACTGGGGGTTGTGCAGGACCGAGTTGACGGGATCGCCGAAATACCACCGCCAGGAGAAACCCTGCCAGGCGCTCTGCGACTTGCCGTTGTTGAACGAGAAGAGCACCGCGATGCCGATCGGCACCAGCGACCAGATCAGGTACAGCCAGGTGAAGCCCTCCAGGAACCACGGGTGGCCCCAGGGGTTACGGCGGGGCATCAGCCGGGACAGGCCGCTGCGGGCCGCGGTGCCCGAGGGCTCGGCCGCCCGGGCGGGGGCGCTGGTCGCGGTCACGCCGCCTCCCGGGTGGATCGGTTCGTGGCGATCACGTAGTAGACCATCGGTATCAGCAGCACCAGAAGCAGCAGGAGAGACAGCACCGCGCCCTGCCCTTCCAGCCCGGGCGTGCCGAGCTGGCCCTCGATCAGGTTGCCCACCATGGACGTGTTCGCCGAGCCGGACATCAGCTGGTTGGTGAAGTAGTCGCCCAGCATCGGCAGCACGGTGATCAGCATGCCGGTCAGGATCGGCTGCCGGGACAGCGGCAGGGTGACCCGGGTGAAGGTGCGCACCCGGTTCAGGCCGAGGTCCCGCCCGGCCTCGATGAGCGCCGGGTTGATCCGGTCCAGCCCGGCGAACAGCACCAGGATCAGGTACGGAATGTAGCCGTAGACCAGGCCCAGCACCACGGTGTACCAGTGCCCGCCGAGCCAGTCCACCGGCTGGGAGATCAGCCCGAGGCTGGACAGTGCCTTGTTCACGTAGCCGTTGGTCTGGAGCAGGTCGATCCAGGCCAGCATGCGCATCATGTAGCTGATCCAGAACGGCGCGATCAGCAGGATCAGGAACAGCGCCTTGCGGCGGCCGGAGAAGCGGGCCACGAAGTAGGCCGCCGGGTAGGCGATGACCAGCGACAGCAGCGAGGCCAGGGCCACGTAGAGGATGGTGCGCAGCACGATGGGCCCGGCGAACGAGCTCGCGCCGAACAGGTCGTGCCAGACGTTGATGACGTTGGAGGAACTCCACCGGAATGGGTTCCAGACCGCGATCGGGGACTCGTACAGCCGGTTGAGCTGGCCCATGGCGATGGCCAGCACCGCGTAGAACGGCACGATGAACAGCAGGGTGAGCCAGAGGATGCCGGGCAGGGCCAGCACTATCCAGAAAACCCTGCTCTGACGCTCCGGCTTGCGGCCGCCAGCCTGCTGGGTACCGGTCTGCTGCGTGGCTGTGGCCATGGCCGCCGTCCCCTAGATCCCGTTGCGCACGACTAGATCCCGTTGCTCACGACGAGCCAGGCCTGCTGCCAGAGGGCGTCCGCGTCCACGGGCAGCTGCAGTTCGCTGATCCCCCGCCGGAAGTAGGACGGCAGCACCGCGGTGGAGATCAGGCTCTTGGGCAGCAGCTTCTCCTGGACCAGGCGCTGCGGGGTGACCGCGTTGAGTGGCTGCATGTAGCCGTTGAAGCTGATGTTCTCGAGCACGTTCGGCAGGTCAAGCATGTAGTTCAGGAACAAGTGGCCCAGCACCGGGCTGGTCGACGAGCGGAGCACCGTGAGGGTGTCGTTGGCCACCGGGCCCTGCCCGTCGGTGGGGAACCAGTAGCCGACCGTCTCCACCGGGACGCCCTTGGGCATGTAGTACGGGGCCGCGGCCATGTCGCCGGACCAGGCGTGGTGGATCCAGGTCTGGCCATCCGGGACCTCGGTGTAGTCGTTGTTGTCGATGTGCACGTTGACCAGGCGGGACAGATCCTCCAGGGACCGCCGGGACAGGGCGATCTGGTTCCGGTCGGTGGTGTTGAGGTCAAAGATCCCGTTCTTCATCAGCCCCAGGCTGATGCCCTCGCGGTAGTCGTCGAGGATGGCCACCTTGCCCTTGTACTTGGGCTGCCACAGCATTTGCGACCAGGCGTTCCGCATCGCGTACGGGTTCTCGTGCACGAGGTCCTTGCGCCAGGAGATCCCGGTCGTGTAGATCGTGTACGGGCTGGTGTACTGCCAGTGCTGGTCGTAGAACGGGTTGGTGAAATCCGGCCAGGCCTGGCTGATGTTCGGGATGTAGCTGTGGTTCAGCGGCTGGATCAGCTTGGACTCGACCAGTTGGCCCAGCACATCCACGGTCACGCCCATGAACACGTCGAAGGACAGCCCGCTGCGCAGCTTGGACAGGGCCTCGTTCATCGTGTTGAACGTGGTCACCTGGACCTTGCAGTTGTACTTCTTGGCGAATTGGTTCAGGCAGGCCTGGTTGACGTAGGCGACCCAGTTGAAGATCTGCAGGGTGGCCCCGGTCTCGGGCTGCATCCCGCTGGCGATCGGCTTGTTCCCGCTGTAGACGGGCCACTTGACCGGGTTGTCCGGGCGGGGCAGCGGTACCTTGCCCGCCCCGGCCAGGGCGGGTGCGCACGCGTCTAGGAGCGCGCCGCCGGCCAGGGCGGCCAGGCCGGCTCCCCCGCTGCGGGCCAGGAAGCCACGGCGGGAGAACAGCGGCGGGCGCGACCCGTCCTTTGGCCAGCCTTCTCGCGGATGCACCAGCTCGCTTCTTCCTCCGGGCTCTGGGCCTTGCGGGGTCCCTTAGGGCTTGCGGGGTCCTGGGGGCTTGCGGGGTTACTTGGGGCTTTGCGGGTTCCTTGGGGCTTTGCTGGTTCCTTGGGGCTTCGCGGGTTCCTTGGGCCTTGCGGGTTTCTTGGGCCTTGCGGGTTCCTTGGGCCTTGCGGGGTTCCTTGGGCTCCTGGGTCCTTCCGGACCTCTGGGCCCGGGCCGCCCAGCCAGATGAACACTGACTGAACAGTCCGTCAATAAGAGGTACTACTGCGACAGCATAAGCGCAAGCGCCCCTCGGCAAAAGGGTCACTCATCAGGCGAAACACGACCGAAACCTTCGCGTTCAGCAAAAGCTCAGCGGGGGCTCAGCCCGTCACGGCCGTCGCGAACGCCCCGAAATTGGACACCAGAAGGTCAATGTCCGATTCATCATGCTGGACCGAGATGAGCCACTGCTCGATCTTGCCCCACGGAGGCAGGAACACCCCGCCGTTGTGCTGGAAGAGCCAGTGCGCGTGGCTGTAGCGGTCGTCGATGCCGAGGAAGCCGCGGTAGTTGCGGACCGGCTCCGGGGAGAACACCACGCAGCCCTTGGCTCCGACCGCGACCACGTGGGCGTCCAGGCCGGTCCGGGCGATCTCCCGCTCGATACCGGTGACCGCGCGCTGCCGCAGCGCGTCGATCCGCTGGTATGCCTCGGGGGTGGCCACCTCGGTGAGCATGGCCCGGCAGGCGGCCACCGCCAGCGGGTTGCCGTTGAAGGTGCCGACCATCTCGTAGCCGTTGTTGGCGACGTGCGCCATAACCTCCTCCGACCCGCCGACCGCAGCAATGGCCACCCCGCCGCCGATGGCCTTGGCCAGGCAGATGATGTCTGGCGTGACGCCGGTCAGCCCGGTGGCGCCGCTGGGGCCCGCGGTCAGGCCGGTCTTGACCTCGTCGAAGGTGAGCAGCGCGCCGTGAGAGTGCAGCAGGTCCTTCAGCCCGGCTAGGAAGCCCGGCTCCGGCTCGATGATGCCCGCGTTCATCATGATCGGCTCGATGATCATCCCGGCGACCTGGCCGGGGTGCTCGTCCAGCAGGCGCTCCACGCTGGCCAGGTCGTTGAAGGTGGCTACCAGGGTCAGCTTGATGATCGCCTCAGGGACGCCCGAGCTGGAGGGGGACTGTGCTGGCCGGTCCGCCGGGCCGACCTCGTCAGCCTCAGGGGTCACCGACACCTGGACCGAGTCATGGTGGCCGTGATAGCAGCCCTCCACCTTGATGATCAGGTCGCGGCCGGTGATCGAGCGCATCAGGTGCACGGCGTCCATGGTGGCTTCGGTACCCGAGTTGGCGAACCGCCACAGTGGCAGGCCGAAGCGCCGGGCCAGTTCCTCGCCGACCGCCACCGCGTTCTGGGTGGGCTGGGCGAAGTGCGTGCCCAGGCCGACCTGGCTGTGCACCGCCTCCACGATGGCCGGGTGGGCGTGGCCCGCCAGCGCCGCGCCGTAGCCGCCGTGCAGGTTGACGTACTCGTTGCCGTCCACGTCGTAGATCTTCGAACCCTTGCCGTGGCTGAGCCAGACCGGCTGCGGCACGGTGATCTGCCAGCTGGAGGTCACCCCACCGGCCAGGCTGTGCTCGGCACGGTGGGCCATCCGGGCCGACTCCGGCTGCCGCTCGATGAAGATCTTTTCTTGCTGGGCGATGACGCTGGTGAGGTCGTTGCTAGTGAGGTCGTTGCTGGCGAGGTCGTTGCTGGTGAGATCGTCGGAAAGCCGCGGAGGGCTGTCCTGCTGACTCGGCACGGTGCGCTCCTTCACGCTGACTGAACGTTCAGTCTAAATCCGGGGGCCGGGGACTGGCAAGGGGGGTATCGGGCCGCTGGCAAGGGGTGTGGGGGCCCGGACCCCAGGCCCCTGCCCCAGGCCCCTGCCCCAGGCCCCTGCCCCAGCCGGCCCGGGCCCCTGCCTCGGCCCCGGACCCCGGGCCCCGGGCCCCTGGCCCCGGGTCCCTGGCCCCGGGTCCCTGGCCCCGGGTCCCTGGCCGCGGGTCCCTGGCCCCGGGTCCCTGGCCCCGGGTCCCTGGCCGCGGGTCCCTGGCCGCGGGTCCCTGGCCGCGGGTCCCTGGCCGCGGGTCCCTGGCCGCGGGTCCCTGGCCGCGGGTCCCTGGCCGCGGGTCCCTGGCCGCGGGTCCCTGGCCGCGGGTCCCTGGCCGCGGGTCCCTGGCCGCGGGTCCCTGGCCGCGGGTCCCTGGCCGCGGCCCTGGGTCCCTGGCCGCGGGTCCCTGGCCGCGGGTCCCTGGCCCGGTCCGGCCCGGGTCCCTGGCCGCGGGTCCCTGGCCCGGGCCCTGGCCGCGGGTCCCTGGCCCGCGGCAGGGGCCGCTGCGGCGACTTTTCATCCGTGACGTGCGCGCCAGAGGGTGATTTGCCCGGTTTGGGCGCACCGTTCGGGTGATAAGACCTGCGGCGGCCCTCCCGGGGGCTCGTATAGCACGAGGGGGACTGGGCCCCAGGGGCGCTTGGTTGCCTGGATACGTTGATCACCGTTATGTTGCGGGCATGCGTGACCCCCTTCGTGAGCCCACGTTCTTGATCCTCGCCGCGCTGGCCCCGCAGCCGCTACATGGGTACGCGATCATCGGTGAGGTCGCGGAACTGTCCGGCGGGCGTCTGGCGCTGCGCCCCGGCACCCTGTACGGAGCACTGGACCGGCTGGCCGAGGAAGGCCTGCTGGAGCCGGACCGGGAAGAGGTGGTCGAGGGCCGGCTGCGCCGCTACTACCGTCTCACCGACGGCGGGGCGGCTGTCCTGGAGCAGGAAGCCGCCCGGCTGCAGCAAAACGCCGACGCTGCGCGGAGGCGGCTCGCCTGGCTGCCAGTCGCACCACGCGGTGCCGCGGCCGGCCGGGGGATTGGCATGAGTCTGGATCACGCTGACGTCGGCTGCGGCTGACCCGGCCGGGTGAGCCGCGCCGCGCCGTCGTGGCTCTTCCGGACGGGGATCAGCCGCGCCGAGCCGCCGCGCCGAGCCGCCGCGCCGAGCCGCCGCGCCGCCGCGCCGCACGGCCGCGCCTGCCGCGCCGCCCGCGCCGCCCGCGCCGCCCGCGCCGGACGCGCCGCCCGCGCCGCACGGCCGCGCCGCCCCGCTGCGGCTCCCGGTGGAGTCAGCCACCCACCCAGGCCGCGGCTGGTGCAGTGACGGTGCCGGGGGCCGTGCGCCAGGTCATCACGTCGAAGCGGTAGAGCCCCTGCCGCACGCCGGGATCCTGCTCGATCAGCCGCCGGACCTCGTCCAGGGAGTCCTTCTGGTACACGCCGAGCCCGCAGATGTCCTCAACCTCGGCGGGACTGTCATCCACCGGGCCCGCTGCGAGCTGGTCCCCGCCCGCGACCAGGCTGAGCGTATACGCGAGGTGCTCGCGGAAGATCCGCTCCCTGGTCCCCTCGTCGAAGTCGCGGGCCGAGGCGGTGTGCCGCAGCAGAACCACCTGGTAGGAGACGAGCTGGGGTCCGGTCATCAAGCAACGCTAGTGAGGGCGAACCTTAGCGTCAACTGTCATAAGTCTCGGGGCGGCCCACCGCCACACCAGCCGCCAGCCGAGTTGGAACAGCCCGAGGAAGGCCAGCGCGACCAAGATGAACGCGAACGCGGTGCCCTGGCCGACGAGGACCCGCAGCGCCATGCCGAGGGCGACGGTGCCGAGCCACACGCCCAGGCCCGTCGGCACCAGTGCGAGGGGCCGCCGCCAGAACCGCGTCGCCAGCAGGCCGGCCGTCGCCCCGGCGGCGAACGGCCAGAACGTGTGCCAGAGCCCGGCGAGGCTGCCGCCGTCATGGTGGTTGGCCCGGCCGATCACGACGAAGAGCAGCACGCAGCAGAAATCGGCGAGGGCCGCGCCAGCGGAACGCATGGCGCCAGGGTAGTGCCGGCCAGCCGCGACGCAGCCCGGCGCGGCGCAGCCTGGCACGGCGCAGCCCGGCGCGGCCCAGCCCTGCCCGGCGCCCAACCTCGGACACCGGCCGGCGGCGGCGCGCTCCGGGCGTACACTCGCCAGGTGCCAGATCATGGGCCAGACAGCACGATTGTCCGAGGGCGATGGCCCGGCTGCTGATCGTTCACCACACCACCTCCCCGTCCATGCAGGCGATGCTCGAGGCGGTGCTGGCCGGCGCGGGCACCGACGAGATTGAGGGCGTCGAGGTCGTGACCAGGCCCGCGCTGACCGCGTCCGCCGTCGATGTGCTCAGCGCGGACGGCTACCTGCTCGGCACCCCGGCCAACATCGGGTACATGTCGGGGGCGCTCAAGCACTTCTTCGACGGGATCTACTACCCGTGCCTTGAGGCCACCCAGCGCAGGCACTATGGCTTGTACGTCCACGGCAACAACGACACTGGGGGCGCGGTGCGGGCGGTGGAGGCCATCACGACCGGGCTGCGGTGGCACCGCGCCCGCCCGCCAGTCACGGTCGTCGGTCACGTCGGGCCCCAAGACCTGGAGTCGTGCTGGGAACTCGGCGCCAGCGTCGCCGCGGAACTGGCCTCGTGATCCTCACTGTCGCGCTGAACGCCACAGTGAACGTCAGCTATGAGGCCCAGGAGATCGCCTGGGGCGCGCCTAACCACGTCAGCCGGATGACCTGCCGGGCGGGCGGCGGCAGCCTGGCGGTGGCGCGGGTGCTGGCCGGGCTGGGCGAGGACGTGCTGGTGGCGGGCTTCGCCGGTGGGGGCGCCGGAGAAATGATCGAGGCCGACCTGGCCCGCGCGGGCGTGGCCACGGCCTTCACCAGGATCGGCCGCGAATCACGGCGGGTGATCGAGGTGCTGGACGAGGCGCGGGAGGAGAGCACCCGCCTGAGCGAGCCCCCACCCTTCATCACCACCGAGGAACTCGGCCGGTTCGCCGGCGAATTCCGCAAGCTGGTGCCGGGCACGGACGCCGTGGTGCTGAGCGGCGGGCTCGCGTCCGGCCTGCCGATGGACATCTACGCGTCCCTGGCCAGCTACGCGGCGGAGGCCTCGGTACCGGCCATCGTCCACGCTGGTGGCCCGGCCCTGTGGCGCAGCCTGGACCGGCACCCCGCCCTGGTGCTGATGGCGTCGACCGCCGGGGTGCCCGGCGCCGGGGTATCCGAGGGCCCGGCCATCCTGCTGGCCCGGGGGGCGAAGGCGGCGGTCATGCTGTCCGGTGCGGTCCTCCTCGCCGCGGCGGCCACCGGCCCCGCCGGGCAGTGGCGGGCCGCGCTGGAGGGCTACCCCGGGCTGTCGCTGTCCGCGGAGGCCGTGGTCGCCGGGCTGCTGCCAGCCGTGGCCCAGGGATGGTCATGGCCGGACGCGCTGCGGCACGCGGTCGCCCTGGGCGCGTCCGCTGACCTGCTCGGCGAGGTTGACCTGGACGCCTACGACCTGCTCTCGTCCGAGGTCGTGCTGACCCCGGCGGGCGGGTCCTCCCCCGGCTGACCGGGCCGACCTAGCCGACCCAGCTGGCCCCGCTGGCCCCCCAGGCCGCGCTGACCCAGCCGCGCCGCCTCGTCCAGTCGGCCGCGCTGCCGCCCCGGCCGCCGGGCCAGCGCGGCCACCCCGGCCAGGCCCGTGACCAGCAGCGGCACGACGGTGAGCCCGGGTCCGGGTGCCGCGGCATGCGCGCTAGCCAGCAACGACCCCAGGAAGACCAGGTAGGCCCCGATGATGAAGGCCCCGGTGGCCCGGCGCACGCCGCCATCCCGGAAGGCGAAGGCCAGCGCGGCGGCGGTCAGGCCCAGGTACCAGACGGCGATGAGCACGGAATGGGTGGACGGCGGGCCCAGGCCGATGACACTGGCGGGGAGCAGCAGCCCGGCGGCGACGTTGAGCGCGTTGCTGTTCAGCGTGGTGCTCAGCATGGCCGCGCCGCGGCCGCGCGCGGCGAGGTACACGGCCGCGACCGCGTTCGGCAGGCTGGTCACCGCGGCCAGCACCACGCCGCCGATGACGATCTGCGGCACTCCGAAGTGCGTTCCGATCGACGTCCCGGCCCGCTCCATGACCACGCTGGCCGCCACGACCACGACCAGGGCCCCCACGGCCAGCAACACGTCGCGGCGGCGGCCGTGCGCCGGGTGGATGATCTCCTCGAGTTCCTGTTCCTCTTCGGAGATCGCGACGGCTAGCCAGGCTTCCCAGCGGCGGGCCAGTGGCACCCGGTGCAGGCGGCGGGCCCCCGCGCCGAGCAGGACGAGGTACGGCACCAGGACGGCCAGCACCGCGACGAGCCCGGTGGCGGGCGGGATAGTGCCGGTGGTGGTGACCAGGCAGACCGCCGCCACCCACAGGGCGATGACGCCGCCGAGGGCGACGACCCGGCGGTGCAGGGCGATGCTGCCCGCCACGACCCCGCCCACGCCAAGAAGCGCGGCCAGGTTGAACACGTTGGAGCCGATGATGACGCCCGCGCCGACCTTCTGCTGATGCTGTGCCAGCGCGGTGACCGCCGAAGTGATCTCGGGGGCGTCCGCGGCCAGCGCGGCCACCATGCCCAGCAGCGCTTCCGACAGACCCAGCCGCTCGCCGATCCGCTCCAGCCTGGTGACCAGGAGGTAGCTGGTGGCCAGGCTGACCGCCGCGGCGAGGCAGAAGACCGGCAGTTGCAGGGCCACGGGCACTGGCGACGTTCCTTCCGCGGGCAGGCAGATAAGGCGCCGACCAGTCTTCCCGGCTCACCCGCGAGAACCCTACCGGGCGCGCTCGCCCGCCCCCGTCCGCAGGCGGTCACGCCGTCGGCGGGCATCACGCCGTCCGCGGCGATCATCCCGGTCCGCCCGAGCAAGCCGTTAACCGCCCGCCCGGGGACGATCGCCGTCACCAGGGGTTAGGGGTTCCGCTCCCGAAGATCTGCGCCTGGAGTTGGCTCGCCGTCAGTGTCGTGCCGCAGACCGCGGGGGGCAGCTTGCCGTTGACCGCGGTCCAGGCCGTCCAGGCGACCAGCGAGTAGTCTAGGGCGAGCGGGTTCTTGTCACCAAGGTGGGCGGGCACCCACAGGCTGCCGCTCTTCATCCAGGTGGTGCCGAACTCCAGGTAATGCGTCCGGTGCCCGTCGATGACGAACGTCTGGGAGTAAGGCCCCGGCTTGTCGTGCGCCTGCCACCAGCTGCTGAAGTTGTCCGCGTTGGTGGTGTTGACCGTGACCCGGCCGTGGCTGAACCAGTTCAGGCCGGGGCCGGGGCGCAGGCCCGCCGTGTCCACCGCGCACTGGGTCAGCAGTGCGGGCGCGTCGGCCTCCCGGTAGCCGTACGGGTCACGGAGGGAGGCGGTGGGGCTGGCACTGGCAGCGGCGTGCTTCTTCGGCGGGACGACCGCGAAAGCGCATCCGGCCAGCATCGTCCCGGCCGTGATCGCCGCAGCCACCCGGCCGCCGCGCACCAGCATCCGCTTCACGCCCGCCCTCTCGTCCTGGCCGCGCGCCGCCGGCCGCCGTGAGCCCGGCCGCGCGCCGCCGGCCGCCGTGAGCCCGGCCGCCGGCCGTCCTGAAGCCCGCCGCCGGCCGCCGTGAGCCCGCCGCCGGCCGTCCTGAAGCCCGCCGCCGGCTCAACTTGTACCGTACGGCGGCGGACGGTGCGCTACGTACGCCATATGCGCCACGCACACCGCGCACACCACGCACACCGCGTACGCCATATGCGCCGCGCACACCACGCACACCGCGGCCGGGGCAAACTCCCGCAGGGCATGGGCGAACACAGCCGTCCGTGATCTACTCGTGGGTACATCTCCCGGGGAGGTGGGCGATGGCGCTCGCGTTCTGGCGCCGGGCGGAGGCGGACCCCGCCTGGACCGCGCTGGTCGAGCCGGATGGCACCCAGCGCACGGCCGGAGAGCTGCTCGCCCGGGTCAATCAGCTCACCCACGCCCTCCGGGGGCTGGGGCTGCAGCACGGCGACGGTGTCGCCGTGCTGCTGCCCAACGGCGGCGCCGCACTGGAGATCTACCTGGCCGCGCTCCAGGGCGGCTGGTACTACACCCCGATCAACTGGCACTTCGCCCCGCCGGAAATCGCCTACATCGTGGCCGACAGCCAGGCCAAGGCGTTCTTCGTGCACGAACGGTACGGGGCGGCCGGGGCCACCGCCGCGGATCTGGCCGGGCTGCCGGTCAGCGCCCGGCTTGGCTACGGCAGCGTCCCCGGGTTCATCCCCGTCGCGGACCTGCTGGCCGGGCTGCCGGCCACCGTGCCCGCGGACCGCGTGGCGGGCTCGACCATGCACTACACCTCCGGGACCACGGGGCGGCCCAAGGGCGTCCGCCGGGCCCTGTCCGGGATCGACCCGGACGAGGCGGCGGAGACGACCACCGCCCTGCTCCAGATCTTCGGCGTCCCGCCCGGCCAGCCCCACGTGCACCTGGTCACCTCGCCGAACTACCACACCGCGGTCACCTTGTTCGGCGGCGCGGCCGTTCACCTGGGCCACACGCTGGTGTACATGGACAGCTGGGACTCCGAGACCGCGCTGGCCTGCGTGCAGCGGTACCGGGTGACCAGCACGCACATGGTGCCGACGCAGTTCAAGCGGATGCTTTCGCTGCCGGAGTCCACCCGGCGCGGGTACGACCTGTCGTCCATGCGCTGGATCATCCATGCCGCGGCCCCGTGCCCGGTGCCGCTGAAGCAGGCCATGCTGGAGTGGTGGGGTCCCCGGGTGTACGAGTACTACGCGGCCACCGAAGGCGGCGGCACCCTCGCCACTCCGCAGGACTGGGTGGCCCGGCCGGGCACGGTGGGGCGCCCGTGGCCGGCGAGCGAGATCATGATCACCGACGACCACGGCAAAGAATGCCCGCCCGGAACGCCCGGCACGATCTACATGAAGATGAGCACCTCACAGTTCGAGTACAACGGCGATCCGGCCAAGACCGAGGCGGCCCGGCTGCGTGGCTTCTTCACCGTCGGCGACATCGGCTACCTCGACGATGACGGCTTCCTGTTCCTCTGCGACCGCAAGGCAGACATGATCATTTCCGGCGGGGTGAACATCTACCCGGCCGAGGTCGAGGCGCAGCTCATCATGCATCCCGGGGTGGCCGACGTGGCGGTGTTCGGCGTCCCGGACGAGGAATGGGGGGAGAGGGTGCTGGCGGTGATCGAGCCCGCAACGGACCGGGTCCCGGGCCCGGACCTGGCCGCCGAGATCCTCGGGTCGCTGGAGGGGAAGCTGGCCCGGCTGAAGTGGCCGTCGGCGGTCGACTTCACCGACGCGATGCCCCGCGACCCCAGCGGCAAGCTCCTCAAACGCCGCCTCCGCGAGCCCTACTGGCAGGTCCACGGCCGCTCGATCTGACGGATCGCGCAGAAGGCGCGGGTCAGGCCGGGACCGTCGGGCGCTCGGCGCCCGCGGTCACGCTGAGCACGTCAAGCAACCGGGCCACGGCCGGCGGCTCGGGCGCCTCACCGTAGGTCACGGCGAGCACCTGGCGGCGCGACCCAGGCAGCGGCGCGGCCTGGATGCCCGGGTGGCGAGCGGCCCGGAGCGCCAGGCCCGGGAGGGTCGTGATGCCCAGGCCTGCCGCCACCAGGGCCTGGACCGCGACGAAGTCGTCGGTGGTAAACGAGATCTTCGGGCTGAAGCCGGCCAGCTCGCACTGCCAGACCAGGTAGCTGCGGCATCGCTCGCACCCGCCGATCCACCGGTACTCCGCATAGTCGGCGAGGTCAGGCGAGGGTGGCAGGGGCGGCTCGCCGGCCACGGCCCGGGGTGGGCGGCCGTCCGCCCCGGCCATGGGGGCCCGGGTCACCAGGTGGATGGGGTCGTTGAGCAGCAGCCGGGACCGGGTGCCCTCCTCCGCGTCCCCGGGCGGGCTCACCGTCACCCCGTCCTGGTAATGGCGGAACACGAGCGCCACGTCCACGTCGCCGGCCCGGAGCATGCGCAGGGCTTCCGGTGGCTCAGCCTCGGCCAGCGTGAGGTCCAGGCCGGGATTCTCCCCCTCGAGCCGGGCTGCGGCCATCGGCACCAGCGTGCTGAGCGCGGACGGGAAAGCGGCCAGCCGGATCCGGCCGGCCCGCAGGCCCACATGCGCGGCGAGCTCGTTCTCCGCGGCGTCCAGCCGGCCCAGGATCTCCTCGGCCCGTTCCGCCAGCAGCCGGCCCGCGTCGGTGAGCCGGACGCCGCGGCCGGCCCGCTGGGTCAGCAGCGCCCCGGTCTCCGCTTCGAGCCGGGAAAGATGGTGGCTCACCGAGGGCTGGGCGTAGTTGAGGGCCCGGGCCGCGGCGGTAACCGAGCCGTGCCGGGCTACGGCGACGAGCACGCGGAGCCTGGTCACATCCAACATCCAGCAAGTATAGATCCGCTCGATTTAATCGCCCGCTGATCGGGGTGCCGCCTATCCGACCTGATCAGCCCTAACGGTTTGTCCGTCGCGGGTGCCTGGGACCTCCGTACTGGAAAGCGGGTTACTGAGAACCCCCATGCCGCGAACCCCCATGCCGCGAACCCCCATGCCGCGAACCCCCGTGCTGCAAACCGCTGCGCCGGGAACCGCCGTGCCGGGAACCGCCGTGCGCGGGAACCGCCGTGCCGGGAACCGCTGCGCCGGGAAATGCTGTGCCGAGAACCCCAGTGGCGTGAACTTGTGTGCCGCGCATGCCCCAGCCCGAAATGCCGCTGGGCAGCTTGCCGGAGGGCGAAGGGGCACGCACGCAGGTCGGCCCGGTAGCCGGACGGCGGCATGCCGATCAGGTAGCCAAAGTCGGCCCGGTGCAGGAACAGGGCGATCCTCCAGTCGATGCAGCTGGAGTGGTCGGGGCTCTCGGCGGGATCCTGGTGGCTGGTGAAGGTCACGGTGGCCTTGAGCCCGCCTTCCAGTGAGGCGACCCCGACCAGCGTGGCCTTCGAGTCGTGACTGGTCTGGTAGCCCCAGGCGAACTCGCGCGGGGTCAGCGCGCGCGGCTGCGCGAAGAGGCGCGCGTACGCCTGGTACTCGCGGTGGTTGACCGCCGCGAAGTAGCGGTCCAGGAGCGCGGCGACCCGCCGGACGTCGGACCGCCCGGCCAGGCCGGCCCCGATCGCCACGATGCCGTGGGCGGAGTGCCGTGGGTGGGTATCCCGTTTGGGGGCCGGAGCCGACTGGCGCGGCTGCGGGGCTGGCGGGGTGCTGCTGCGGACGGGCCCGGTCGGGCTGGGCCGGGATGGGAGAGAGCCGGATGGGCTGGGACCGGCGTGGCCGGGGCCCGTGCGTGACGAACCGGCCTGGCCTGGCCCGGTCTGACCCTGTCGGCCCTGGCTGTTCCCCGGGCTGCTCGGTCCGGGCTGGCTGTTCGCCGGGCTGCTCGGTCCGGGCTGGCTGTTCGCCGGGCTGCTCGGTCCGGACTGGCCGGATCCCGTGTGATGGCCCCCGGCCAGGGTGGATCCCGGATGCGGAGTGCTGTTGTGGCCTGCGCTGCTGCGGCCCGTGCCGGTCCGGCTGGTTCCCGGGTGGCCGTTGCGGCTCTGGCTAGGCCCGGCCTGGCCCCGTCTGGTCTGGCTGTGCCCACGCTGGCCGGGCTGCGCCGCGCCGGTCTGGGCGGGTGCTGGCTGGGTGACCGGGGACAGGGTGGGCACGGGGTGGCCGGACAGTGCCTGGCTGGGCTGGGCGTGGCCACTCCCGAGCGCAGTGGCCTGGGACAGGTGGCGGTGGTGCGCGCTGCCGGCCTGGGGCTGGTTAGTGCCGACCAGCCACGCGGTCGAGCCGACAGCGAGCAGCCCGGCGATCACCACCACGCCGATGACCAGCGCCCGGCGGTCCGGCCGCCGACTGCCAGGGAGCCACGGGTCGTCCGGATAAGACTCGGGGTCGGCCTCGACCCCGATGCGGACCAGCCTCAGCGGCTCGCCGTCCGCGACGACGCTGGGCGGTGCCGTCTCCGGCGAGGCAGGGCTGTCCCCGGGATCCGCCGCGCGGTCGTCCACCACAGCATGATCCATGTGGTCGTGCACCACGGGCTGATTCATGTGGTCGTGCACCACGGGCACATCTGCCGTCGGCTGATTCACGGCCGGTTGACGCGGGGCGGGCTGATCCGCGGCGGGCTGATCCGCGGCGGGCTGATCCGGGGCGGGCTGATCCGGGGCGGGCTGATCCGCCGGCGGGCTGATCCGGGGCGGGCTGATCCGCGGCGGGCTGATCCGCGGCGGGCTGATCCGCGGCGGGCTGATCCGCGGCGGGCTGATCCGCTGCGGGGTCCTCCTGGGCCGCCCGCCCGGTGAAGATGCCCCCGGGGGAAGCCGCCCAGGCCGGCGCGGCCCAGGGCAGAGCCTGGCGGTCGGGCGGGACGCCGCCGGAGTCAGCATCGGCCGGCCCAACCTGGGCCGGGATGACCGGGTGAGAGTCGGGATGGTCCGCGCCCCCCGCGGCCTCCGTGGGTGCCGGATGGTCCGCATCCCCCGCGTCCCCCGTGGCTGCCGGATGGTCCGCGCCCCCCGCCGCCCCCGCCCCGCCCGGAGACGCCGGAGCGGTACTGGCCCCGCCGGTGCCGACCTGGCCTGCGCTGGCCTGGCCTGGGCTGACCTGAACTGAGCTGGCCTGGCCTGCGCTGGCCTGGACTTGGCCGGTGGCCTGGCCTGTCGCACCGGCGTCGGTGGTGCTGATCTGCGTGGCATCGTCAGAAGCGCGCCGCGGCACCGAGCTGATCTGTGCCCCGCAACGCGTGCAGTAGCGCAGCAGCCCGCTGACCGGGGATCCGCATTTCGTGCAGAATCTCATGGGCGCTCAGCTCAGCTCGACGTTCATATCGATGGCGGTCTCCCTGGCGAGTGGTGGGCCGACCGGATCGAGTTCGCCGTTGGCGGCGTCGATCCCGGCCAGCGTGGCTCCGTGCATCGCGGCCACCAGAGCCCGGGTGGACTCGAAACGGAGCGAACGGTAGATCCCGTCTCCCCGGCTGGTCATGTCCCGGATATTCCGGCCGATGGCCATCATCAGCAGCCGCAAGGGGGACATGTGCAGCCAGAAGGTCCAGCCCACGTACAAGTCGCGCCCATGCGCGAAGCATGAGATGTAGCCGCTGAAATGGTCGCGGCGCAGCTCCAGGTATTCACGATCTCCTTCTTCATGCCGGGAGGCGGCCCGCACTCTTAGTGAATCGACCGGAGTGCCATCGGCCTGGAATGCGGAATTGATGTGCTGGAATGCCGTCTGGGTGGCATCGGAGCGCTGCTCCATCACCAGGCTCCATTCGGCCAGCAGGGCTGGGACGGGGATCAGCCAGAACGGGATGGCCAGCACCAGCGCGACCAGCCATAGGCTGTCCAGTTCCAGCCGGAGAGCGGGGCCGAGCGTCGTCCCAGCCGCCGCGTCGAGCAGGAGGCACAGCAGCAGGACCGTCTCGACGAGCAGGTAGATGCCGGTGAATACGCCGGCCTGGCGGAGCACGTACGCCAGGTAGCGGGGGTTGCGGACGGGGTCCAGGGTCGCTGGCCCGGAAAGCTTCGGTGCGGCGCGCCGTCCCGGTTCCTTCGTCCCGGGCGCGCCAGCGGCCTCGTGCCAGTTCGTGCCATCGCGTTGACGGGTGCGGTCGTGGCGGGTCGCGTCGTTCTGCCCGGGCGCCGATTGTCCGGGTGCTGCCTGGTCTGGCGCTGCCTGGTCTGGCGCAGCCTGCTCTGGATCGGCCTGCTCTGGATCGGCCTGCTCTGGATCGACCCGCTCTGGATCGACCCGCTCTGGATCGGCCTGTTCTGGATCGGCCTGCTCTGGATCGGCCCGCCCTGGGGCGCCGGCGCGGTGGGCGGCTGGGGTGCGGGCCTGCCCCCGGTCAGTGGCGGAGGCGGCGAGGCGTGCTTCCTCTAACCCGTCAGGCTCCCGCGCGGCGGGGACGGCCGCCGTGACAGGCCTCCCGCAATTACCGCAAAACGCGTCTCCGGCGAAGATTCCTTCACCGCACCCGACGCATTTCTCCCACATCGGCCAATCCTTCGCTCGGTCCGGGATTATCGGACATGTGGCACGCCCGTTCTGCCGCGCCACAGGTAACTTACCAACTTTGCGAATGGGAAAACCGATCATGGTCACCATAAAGAATTTGCGGGACCGCGAATGCAATCATGCGATTGGTGGATAGGGCAGAATTGGCCACAAAGGCCACGCCCGGCGTCACCGTGATCCGGTGGCGCCGGGCGCCGTGCTCCCGCGGGGCCTCAGTTGTCCACGTGGGCATCAGTCGCGGAGACCAGATCCCGGGCGCCGGCCAGGGGTTCGCCCTCGTGAGGGGATGTAACGGGCAGGATGCGGGCCAGTGGCCGGGGGAGCCACCAGTTCGCCGGGCCCAGCAGTTCCATCACGGCGGGCACCAGGACCATCCGGACCACGGTCGCGTCGATGAGCACCGCCACGGCCAGCCCGAGGCCGACCTGCTTGACCGACACGTCCGCGCCGAGCACGAAGGACAGGAAGACGACCACCATGATGGCCGCCGCCGCAGTGATCACCCGGGCCGTCCGGGCCAGCCCGGACGCGACCGAGGCCGCGTTGTCGCCCGTGGCGTCGTAGGACTCGCGGATGCGTGAGAGCAGGAACACCTCGTAGTCCATGGACAGGCCGAACAGGATCACGAACAGGAAAATCGGCACCCAGGTGGTCACCGGCATCTTCTCCGGGAAGCCGAAGAGGTGGCCGAGCCAGCCGTATTGCGTGATGGCGACCAGGACGCCGTATGCGGCGGAGATGGACAGTAGGTTCATCAGCGCTGCCTTCACCGCGACCGTGACCGACCGGAACATGACCAGCAGCAGCAGCGTGGACAGCGCGACGACCACGCCGATCAGCCAGGGCAGGCGCTGCCCCACGAGGTTGGCGAAGCTTACGTTGCCAGCGTTCGGGCCAGTGAGATAGGCGCGGATGCCGGTGCCCGCCGTCGCGTGCGGGATGACGGAGGTACGGATCCGGTTGACCAGGACGTTGGTGGCCGCGTCCTGCTCGCCCGTGGTCGGGTACGCGATCATGAGTGCGGCCTGGCCATCCGCGCTGACCCGGACGGGGCTGACCCGGGCGATGCCGGGGGTGGCCGCGATCGCGTCGGCCAGCCGGGTCGTGCTGGCCGCGGGTGAGGGGAGGGCCGCCGCCACGATCAGCGGAGCGTCGAAACCCGGCCCGAAGCCGCGCGCCATCGTGGCGTAACTCGAGTAACCCATGGTCCCGCGGGCCTGGCTGGACTCATCCGGCATGCTCAGCTTCATGCCGAGCGCCGGGGCGGCGAGGAGCAGGAGCAGCCCCGCGGAAACCAGCGCGGCCAGCAGGGGCCGCCGCTGGATCATCCCTGCCCAGCGTTCGGCGGCAGGCCGGCGGGTCGGCTGTCCGACGGTCTCCGGGGCTGCTCGGCCGCCCAGCCAGCGCGGCAGCCGGAGCCGCGAAGGCTTCGCCAGCCGGGTGCCTGTGAAGCCGAGCAGGGCCGGAAGCAGGGTGAGCGAACCGAGCAGCACCATGGCGACCGTGGCCGCCGCGGCGATGGCAACCCCGTTAAGCAGCGACTGGCGCAGGACCAGCAACCCCAGCATCCCGATGATCACGGTCGTGCCCGCGATCATCACGGTCCGGCCCGCGGTGCCCATCGCGGTCACCGCCGCGCGCTCCGGGTCCTGGCCGTGGTGCAGCGCCTCACGGAACCGGGTCGAGATGATCAGCGCGTAGTCCACGCCGACGCCAAGGCCGATCATGGAGGCGACGATCGGGGAGAACGAGGGGGCCGGGAACACGTGGCCCAGCAGGCCAATCAGCGACAGGCCGGCGCCGATGCCCAGCACGGCGGTCAGCACCGGCAGCCCCATGGCCAGCAGGGACCCGAACGCGATCAGCAGCACGACCGCGGCCGCCGCCACCCCCACGCCCTCGGTCGGGCCGCCGTAAGGCGTCTCAGCGAGGTTGACCACGTCGCCGCCCAGGTAGAAGTTCACTCCCCGGCCGGACATTGACCTGGCGTCGTTCATCAGCGCCGTCGCTTCTGCGTTGCTGATCTTGCTGGACGGCACTCCGAACTGGATGACCGCGAACGCCACATGGCCATGCGCCGATATCTGGCTGGTGGCCTGATACGGGCTGGTGACCGACGTGACATGCGGCGCGCGGGCGAAGGGCTTGAGTGCGCTGGTGATCTGGGCCTGGACGGCGGGCGAGCGGATCGGATCGTTGGAGTGGATCGCGAGTATCAGCGAGTCGCCAGACTGCGGGTGGAAGTGCTGGTTGAGCAGGGTCTGGCCGGGGTCGTTGCCGGTGAAGTTGTCCTGGGCGGGTGCCCCGAACCTGGTCCAGAGCGTGATCAGGCACGCCACCCCGACGATCCAGGTGATGAGGGTCAGCCGGCGGTGCAGGAAGCAGGCGCGCCCGAGTGGGCCCAGGATCGCGGGGCGGGCCCGGTGGTGAAGGCTGGAGTGGCGGTCGGTGGGCGAGCCGGGCATATCGGTCTCCTGCGAGCCGGAGAAGTGGTTGCTCCTTCGATGCTCTCGACGCGCGGTCCGCGGCGCGTCCTACCGGGGGAGGCAGTTGCGGGCCGGGATGACCGCCCGGAGTACTCCGGCGAGCCGCCCGGGTACTCCGGGGGGAGTAGGCCGCGCGAACGGCGCAGGTCAGCGGCAGGTGACTGGGGCCGTCCCGGGCGGCCCAGTCAGCGCTGGCCAGGCTCGGCGAGCCCGTTCTCGAAGGCGAGCACGACGAGCTGCGCGCGGTCCCGGGCGCCGAGTTTGATCATCGCCCGGCTCACGTGGGTCTTCGCGGTCAGCGGGCTCACCACGAGCTCCGCCGCGATCTCGTCGTTGGACAGCCCGGCCGCGACCAGCGCCACGACCTCGCGCTCCCGCTCGGTGAGGGAGGCCAGTGCGGGGGACGGAACGGAGGGCCGGGCCAGGTTCCCCCGGCTGCGGCTGGCCGCCGGGCCGGCCCGCCGCCAGCCGGCGTCGGCCCGGCCCCCGTGCCGATGGCCCCGGTACCCGCGGCGCTGGTACCCACGGCGCTGGTACCCGCGGCGCTGGTGCCCGCGGCGCTCGCGGCTGCCGAGCCTGTGCCTGTGCCGCCCAGGCTCGCGTTTCCGCTGGTAAAGGCGGCGATGAGGGAGCGCGTCACGCTGGGGGCCAGGAGCGCGTCGCCGCGGGCCACCACCCGGACCCCCTGCAGCAGTTCCTCGGGCTCGACATCCTTGACCAGGAACCCGCTCGCTCCCGCCCGCAACGCCCCGAACACGTGCTCGTCGTCGTCGAATGTGGTGAGCACCACGACCCGGACCGCGGCCAGTTGCGGGTCGGCGGTGATCCGCCGGGTCGCGGTAAGACCGTCCACCTCCGGCATGCTGAGATCCATCAGCACCACGTCGGGACGCAGTTCGCGGGCCAGCGCCACCGCGGTGCCCCCGTTGGGGGCCTCACCGACGATCGTGATGTCGTCGGCCGATTCGAGCAGCATCCGGAAGCCCGCGCGGACCAGGGCCTGATCGTCGGCGAGCAGTACCCGGATCATCGTGCGAGATCTGCGGCGGTCACCGGCGTCGCATCCTGGCCTGCCGCGCTGCGGGGCGCCGTGACCTGCCCGGCCGTGACCTGCCCGGTCGTGACCTGCCCGGTCGTGACCTGCCCTGTCGTGACCTGCCCTGCGGCGGGCTGGCCTGCTTCGGGGTGGTCCGGGCCGGCCGCAGGGAGCCGCGCCATGACCTCGAAGCCGCCGCCTGGGCCAGCCGCGGCCGAGAAGCTTCCGCCGACCGAGGCGGCCCGTTCGGCCATCCCGGTCAGCCCATGCCCGCTGGGCTCGTCCCCGGCCGCCGTACCCGGGCCGGGGCCGTCGTCGGTCACCCGGATGGCCAGGGCCCCGGGCTCGTAGCTCAGGCAGACCGCCGCGCGCGCCTGGGCCCCCGCGTGCCGCAGCACGTTGGTCAGGGACTCCTGCAGGATCCGGTAGGCCGCGTGGCCCACGGCCGGGGGGAGCGGCCGCGGCTGGCCCTTGGTAGTGAGCGTGACCGGGGCACCCGCGGCCGTCACCGCCGCACACAGCGCGGGCAGCCGGTCCAGCCCGGCCGAGCGCGTCTCGGCGGATTCATCCCGGGTCTCGTTGCGCAGCTGGCCGAGCGTGGCCCGCATCTCGGAGAGCGCCGCCTTGCTCGTCTCCCGGATAGCGGTAAGCGCGCTGCGCAGGTTGCTGTCGGTGCCGCCGGCCTGATCCCCTGGCCCGAGCACATGCAGCGCAGACCCGGCCTGCACCGTGATCGTGGCCATGCTGTGCGCCACGGTGTCGTGCAGTTCGCGGGCGATCCGCAGGCGCTCCTCGGCGACCCGGCGGCCCGCTTCCGCCTCGCGTTCCTCGCTGGCCAGGCGCAGCCGGTCCGCGGTCTCCGCGGCCAGCGCGCGGCGGCTGCGGACCACCTCGCCCAGCATGATGGCCAGCGCGAGGACCGCGATGCTCGGCAGGAACTCCGCCGCCAGCGCGACCAGGCCCTGATGGGTGGACACGTCCACCACGAACAGGCCGACCGACATGAAGAACACGGGAATGGCGATCGCGGCGGCCAGGTACCCGGCGACCGCGGCGTCGTACAGCGGCAGGCAGAGCAGCGGCGCGGGGGAGATGTTCCGGCGGTCCACGATGTAATAGAGCAAGACCAGCGCCGAGCAGCCGAGCAGCGAGCCCAGCGGCCATCGGTGCCGGAACAGGATCGGCAGGGCCAGGACGGCGCCGAGCAGGTAGGCGACGGCGTTCAGCGGGACGGCACCCCGTCCGCCGCCCACGACCACGTTCAGCTCGACCAGGACGGCCACCAGCGCGGTCGCGCCGGCATCGACCCACCTGATGCCGAGGGCCTGCAGCAGCTGGCGCGGCCTGGTCGCGACGCCGTTCAGCGGTCCCACGCCGTCAAGGTACGTGACGTGGGCCCGCCGCGCCACGCCCGGCGCGGCCCGGGGAGACTGCCGCTGCTCCCGAGGTGCTCAGCCGCGGCCGTCCAGCAGCGGCGAGCTCGGGTCCCGGGCCGGCCGGTCCGGGTCGCCCGCCTCCCGGCGGCGGCGCCACGCGATCCCGGACAACGCTTCCAGCACCACCCGGCCGGCCAGGAACGCGGTGATCTCGGCGTGGTCGTACGGCGGCGCGACCTCCACCACGTCCACCCCGGCCAGCGGCAGTTCCATCGCGATCCGCCGGACCGCGTCCAGCAACTGCCGCCCGGTCAGCCCGCCTGGCTCGGGGGTCCCCGTGCCCGGGGCCATGCCCGGATCGACCACGTCCACGTCCACGGACAGGAAGACCCCGTCGCATTCGTCGGTGGCGATGCCGAACGCCTCGGTCAGGCACTCGTCCAGGCCCCGGGTGACCACCTCGGTCATCTCGTAGCTGCGCATGTTCTGGGCCGCCATCCAGGCCAGCGTCTCCGGCTCGGGCCAGTAGCCGCGCAGCCCGATCTGCAGGAAGCGGTCGCCGCGCACCGCGCCGGACTCGATGAGGCGGCGCATCGGCGTGCCGTGCCCGTACAGCGACCCGAACTGGGTGTCGCCGGTGTCGGCGTGCGCGTCGAAGTGGATCACGGACAAGCGTCCCCAGCCCACGTGGCGGGCCACGCCGGTCGCGTCGGGGAAGGCGATCGTGTGGTCGCCGCCGAGGATGACCGGGATCGCCCCCGCCTCACTCGCCTGCTGGACCGCTTCTTCCAGCCGCCGCAACGACAGTTCGGTGTCCCCTGACGGCATCTCGATATCGCCGGCGTCGGCGATCCGCAGCTCGGCCAGCGGATCGACGCCCAGGGCGAGATGCGGCCGGGACCCGTCATGGGGCAGGTAGTCCGTGAACCGGATGGCCTGCGGGCCGAACCTGGCCCCCGGGCGGTGCGAGGTCCCGCCGTCGAACGGGGCCCCGATGATGAGGATGTCCGTGCCCGCCCAGGAGCCCGGGTCGGCCAGATCCGCCGGGGGAACGCCCAGGAACGTCGCATCCGGGCCGTACATGTTGCCGAGCCGGGCCATGGCTTCCTCCGCTTCCCCCGCGTCCGGCCAGGGCCGGCCGCTTCCTGGACTGCTCAGCCGGCGATCCGGCTGTACCGGCGCACGGCGAGCGGCACCATCACGCCGAGCAGTATGACGCTCCTACCCACGGTGGTCACCACTGGGTGCTGAAGTGACCCTGCGGCCGGTCTACCTGACCTGCCGTTCCCCGCACGGGTGATCGATCGCGCTCAGGAGCAGGCGCGGTGGTAGGCGTGGTAGGCGTGGGGCGGGTTGCCGATCAGCAGGGTGCCGTCCAGTCTCCGCAAGTACAGGGTGATATCCCAGGACGTGCAGCTGGTGACGCCCGCGCCCGGCACCGGCCGCTGCCGGCTGGTGAACATCACCGTGGCCGCCACGCTGGCCCCGGCCGCCGAGACCCCGACAATGCTGGCCCCGCTGTCGGTGGTCGTCCGGTACCCCTGGGCGAAATCGGCCGCGGTCAGCTGCGCCCGCCCGGCCGGGATCAGCAGCCCTTCGTACTGCTCATAATCGCGGGTGTTGATGGCCGTGAAGTAGCTGACCAGGAAGCCCTCGACCTGGGCGGCGTCCGGGGCCTGGCTCACCCCGGGCGCCATCGTCACCAGGGCCGCGCCGCCGCCGGGGGCCGCGCCGCCGCCGGGAGCCGGGCCCGGGGCGGTGGGCGGCGCGGAGGGGGCGGTGGACGGGGTGGTGCGGGCCCGCGGGGCGGGACTGGCCTGGCGCGTCGCCGTGATCTGGCGGCCGGCCAACTGGCCCCCGGACGTCGGGTGGTGCCGGCTGAACGTGGCCCACGCGACGGCCAGTCCCGCCAGCAGCGTCACCGCGGCCAGCGCGGCCGCGGTGACCTTGGCCCGGTGGCCCGCCGTCCGCGGCTGCGGGCCGGGCGGTGGGTAGAGCAGCCGGGCCGCCGTGTCGTCCGGCTCCTCGGGGGGGTCCGGGGCCGTCAGGACGGGGAACGGCCCGGTCTGCGGGCTGGTGCCGGCGAACCGGTCCCCGAACTCATCCGGCTGGGGCAGGCCGCCCTCGTACGGAGAGGGCAGGTACGGATAGGACCTGGACGGGTCCGGTCCCGTGGCCATCCCGGGCCCCCGCAGCGGTGTACTGCACCGGGGACAGTAGTGCAGGGTCCGGGCTACTGGGTCCCCGCACGTCGGGCAGATCATCGTCATCGCGCTCCCCCTCACTCCCGGTTTTGGATCGTAATCAGGGCGTGCGGTTTTCTTCGGCTTAACTCGGTAAGTTGCCTATTTTATTTGGGCCCGCATACCGCCCGGCTTGCTCTGACCGGATTTCCGTACCCAAACGAAGTGCAATAGCAGAAAACGGTCTTTTCGCCGAATTCACTAAGCAGCCCCGGAGGGTTATGGCGCCATTCGGGACGCAGTGCCCGGAACCGCTGCCAGGCGCGTCAGCCCGCACGCCGCCAGGCCCGCGATAGCCGCCGGTGTCCCGGGCTGGCAGGATCGAGGCGTGCCGGGAAGACCTGCTGCTTTCGATGAACTGGACGAGCGGATCGTGGCCGTGCTGGTGGAGGACGCCCGGGCCAGTTACGCCGATATCGGGACGACCGTGGGATTGTCCGCGTCCGCGGTCAAGCGCCGGGTTGACCGGTTGCGCGCCTCCGGGGCGATCACCGGCTTCACGGTTACCGTCGATCCGTCGGCCCTGGGCTGGACCACTGAGGCGTATGTGGAGCTGTTCTGCCGGGGGCGTACCTCGCCCAGCGCCATCGGCGCCGCGCTGAGCAAATATCCCGAGGTGACCGGGGCCTGCACGATCACCGGGGAGGCGGACGCACTGCTGCACATCCGCGCCGCGGACGTGCGGCACTTCGAGCAGGTGGTGGAGCGGATCGTCGCGGAACCCTTCGTGGACCGGACCCGCAGCGTAATCGTGCTCTCCCGGCTTCTGAGCCGGGCGGACATCCTGCCGCCCAGTAACGCCGGCGAATAGCGAAGCCGCGGCGCGAAATTCTCGCAATCCCCGATAAAGCCGGTCACGGCCAGGTCAGGGTCGATACAGTCGGGGCATGCCCAACCCCGAGCATGATCCGTCGGCCAGCACTGCCCAGTTCCGTGCGTTCGCGAACGGGCGTTCCGGCTCCGACAACGCGCCGTGGTCGATGCGTGCTCCGCGCAACCGCGTGGCGATCCTCGCGGCCGTGGTCGTCGCCGTGGCGGTGCTCCTGTTCATCATCGCCCTCCTGGTCATCGGCTAAGTTAGCCGCAGTTCGCCGCGGCAGGCTCGCCGCTGAACGTGGCTGCCCCTGGCGCGCCGCGGAGGCCGGTGATGTCGTCATCGGGCGGTCGCACGTCCCGCGTGGCCGCTGAATCCACCCAGGGTTGCTGCGGCATCATGACAGTTCTGGGGGCGGGGCCGCGCCGGACGGCCGGGCCAGGCAGGATGGGCTGTCATGACGGTCCGTGACGCCACGCCGCACCCGCCTGCGGCGGAGGACGAGGACGACAAGCACCGGCTGACCGCGCTGGAAGGGCTGGCCGCACTCTCGCTCGACGCCCTGTCCTCGGTGGCCTATGGTCCCGAGGCGATCGTCATCGTGCTGGCCGCGGCCGGGACCGCGGGCCTGGCCTACACCCTCCCCGTCACGATCGCGATCGTCGTGCTGCTCGCGGTGCTGGTCATCTCCTACCGCCAGGTGATCGAGGCCTTCCCAGGCGGCGGCGGCGCTTACGCGGTGGCCAAACGGCACCTAGGCCAGCAGGCCAGCCTGCTGGCCGGTGCCTCGCTCACCGTTGACTACGTCCTCAACGCCGCGGTCGGCGTGTCTGCCGGGGTCGAGGCCTTCACGTCCGCCTTCCCCCACCTGTACGGCGCCCGGGTCTGGCTCTGCCTCGGCGTGCTCGCGGTGATCACGGCGGCCAACATGTGGGGGGTGGCGGAATCTGCCCGGCTGTTCATCGTGCCCACCCTGGTGTTCATCTTTGCCATCGGAGTCGTCATCGTAGGCGGCCTCATCCGCTCACATCCCGTGGTAGCCCCCTCCGGCCACCTGCCCGTGGAGGCCGAGTCCATCGGCATCCTGTTGCTGCTCAAGGCCTTCGCGTCCGGCTGCTCGGCGCTGACCGGCGTGGAGGCGATCGCGAACGCGGTGCCCGAGTTCAAGCGGCCGCGGGCGCGCCGGGCCCAGCACACCGAGATGATGCTGGGGGTCATCCTCGGCCTGATGCTGATCGGCATCGCCGTCCTGATCCGCAAATTCCACGCCACCCCATCAGCGACCGAGACGACCCTGGCCCAGCTGGCTGCGGCCGCCGTGGGGAAAGGCGTCGCCTTCTACGCCATCCAGCTGATCACGACCGTTCTGCTGGCCCTGGCCGCGAACACTTCTTTCGGCGGCCTGCCCATCCTGGCCAGCCTGCTGGCCCGGGACAACTTCCTGCCGCACATTTTCGCGCTGAAGGCTGAGCGGCAGGTCTTCAGGTACGGGGTCGGGGTGCTCGCGGCGGCGGCCGCGGTGCTGCTGGTGGTGTCGAGGGGCAGTACCCAGGCCCTGATCCCGGTGTTCGCCATCGGGGTCTTCGTCGGGTTCACCCTGTCCCAGACGGGCATGGTGAGGCACTGGCACGAGCAGCACGGGCCGGGCTGGGTCCGGCGGGCGTTCATCAACGGGCTGGGCGCGGTGCTCACCACCGCCGCGCTGGCGATCGAGCTGGTCAGCAAGTTCACCGAAGGCGCCTGGCTGGTCGTCATCATCATCCCGGCGCTGGTGCTGCTGTTCACCCGTATCCACCGGGTCTACGAAGAGATCGGCGGGCTGCTTGAGCTCGGGGAGACGCCGCCCCCGCCGGAGCGGACGCCGGCTCTGGCCGTCGTGCCGGTCCGCGGCCTGTCCCGGCTGACCCGGGAGGCGATCTCCGCGGCCCTGTCCCTGGCTGACGAGGTCGTCGCGGTGACGATCTGCTACCACGACGTGGAGGACCAGCAGGCCGACGCCAGCTTCCGCCGGCAATGGGAACAGTGGGATCCGGACGTGCCGCTGATCACCCTGCACACCGCGCACCGGGCGCTCGGCCCGCCGGTCGTGGAATACCTGCGCGCCCGGGAGCAGGAGGATCCGAACCGCCGCGTCGTGGTGGTGATCCCGGAGGTCCAGCCCGAGCACTGGTGGCGGTGGGTCCTGCATAACCAGCGCGGCTTCGTGCTGAACCGGGCCATCGTGACCGGCACCAATAACGTGGTGGTGTGCCGGCTCCGGTTCCGGCTGCGGCATCTCGCGCCGGACGAGGAACCAGGCCAGTTCCCGGCTACCCGCGATTCCGGCTCCGGCTGAGGGCGCATCTACCCGGGGGCCAGTGCGCGGTTGACCACGGTCGCGACGCCCTGGATGGTGGCGATCCCGTCGCCCATGGTCGGGTTGTCCTGAGTCAGCACGACGATCTTGTAGACGCCGTCGTCGCTGGTGAAGGCGCCGATGCTGTTGATCACCCACAGCTGCGGATCCGGCAGCCAGCCGTTCTTCACGTGCACGATGACCGCGGGCGCGGCGCCAGCCGGGACGCCCCAGCGCTGCGCCGGGACGACCTGCGCCATCAGGCTCAGCTCGTAGTCGCGCGCCGGGCGGTTCAGTACCGGGTTCGCGCTGGTCAGCAGCGTCAGCAGGCGCAGCTCGTCGTGCGCGGTGACCTGGGTCAGCCCCCACAGGATGCCCGGCCCCAGAATGGTGTGGCTCATCCCGGCCTCGTTGAGGAACAGCTGGAGATTGCCCCGGCCGACCTCGTCCCACAGCGCGTCGGCCGCGGCGTTGTCCGACTCGGTGATCATCTCCCGGGCCAGCTCGGCCTGGTCCGCGCTGAGGATGCCGTGGTGCGCAGTGACCTCGTGCAGCAGGGCGCCCAGGATGATCACCTTGACGATACTGGCCGAGTCGAACTGCTGCCCTGCGTGGTACTCGCAGCTGATGCCGGTGCGCGTGTCCGCCACCGCCAGCCCGACAGCCACGGATCCACGCAACGCCGCCCTGATGCCGCGGGACATCCGGGACGCCAGGGGCTCATAAGCAGGTGAGGGCGAGGTGCAGATCCCGGCCGGCGCCGTGACGCGGGGCGCCCGACGGCCCGGGTCCCGAGCAGGCGCCTGGGACGTCGTGGGCGTTGCGGCGGGGGACGTCAGGGCCGCAGCCCGGGCCGGGCGGCGGGCCGCGCCAAGGTGGGCCGCGAGAGACGCTGCCCGCATGGGCCGCGGATCGCAGGCCGCCACCAGCACGCCAGCGCCTATGGACCCGAATAGGATCAGAACGACCCCGAATCGGGCGGCACGATTCCATCGCGGGAATTGCCTGCGGTGCCTGCCGATCATCGCTGCCTGTCATTCCCCTCTCCTGCGGGAAGTTATCAGCTGGCAGCGAATCAATAGAGCAACCCGGAAGGGAATACCGGCAGGCCGGTTCGCCATTTCAACCTATGAACGGACATACGGCGACGGCACGCACATGATTGGGTCGAGCCGGCTGGCTACGGGGCGGGGGCAGGAGCAGCGGACAGTGCCGCGATGGTGTGCCGGGCCCACTGGAGGCTGGCGTGGTGGACTGCCAGCCCGTGGTCGAGGGCAAGGCGCGGGTGGCGGTCGCTCAGATCGGCGGCCGCTGTGTAGCGCTCCAGGCCGGCGGTGAACGCCGTGAGCGCGTCGGTCAGATTCTGCAGGAACGTGAGCACCTCGTCCCGCGGGAGCAGGTGCTCCATCATCACGAAGCGCATCAGGTGCAGGCCGAGGTCCCGCGAGACGGTGGCCGGGTTGACCGGGGTGCGCAGCCAGCTCGCATGAGCTGCCCGGCCGGCCGGGTGGGCTCATACACCCGGCGGTGCCGGGCTGACTGGCCGGCCTGGCCCGATGGAGCCTGAGCCCGGACCAGGCCCTTTTGCTCCAGGCGGCGCAACGCCGGGTACAGCGCACCGGAGCTGGGCTGGTAGATGCCCATCGGCGTGACGGCGAAGATCCGCTTCAGGTCATAGCCGGACGACGGCACCATGCAGATCATGCCGAGCAGGATGTGCTCGAACGGGGTGAGTTGCCGTCCGGTCATGACAAGACCCTACCTTGCCGCATAGGTCGAAACGACCTATGCTCCTGGGAAGGGTGCCGGCAGCAGGCGGGCCAGGCCGTCTGGGCCGCTGGGCCTGGCTGGGCCGGGAGCAGGAACGCAGGCGATGGCCAGGCGAGGGCAGGCGGCCCTCACGACCTCACGAAAGGCCCGTTCGTCGTGAACACCAGCCGTGAAGCCCGGCGGGCGGCCGGGCATACCCCGGCGAAGGGCGGCCGGGTCCGCTCGATCGCGATGATCGTGATCGTCTATGTGGCCGCCCCGGTCGCGGTCTACAGCCTGCTGCGCTCGGCCGGGATGACGGCCGTGACGGCGCTGCTGCTGAGCGGGGTGCTCCCCGCTCTGGGCGTGACCATCAGCGCCATCCGCAACCGCCGGCTCGATGTGGTCGGTGCCCTGGTCCTGGCCGGGATCGCCGTGGGCGCGGTCAGCCACAGCACCAGGCTGCTGCTGGTCCAGGGGTCGGTCACCACGGCCGTCTTTGGCGTGGCGTGCCTGGGCTCACTGTGGGCACGGCGCCCGCTGATGTTCAGCTTGGCCCTGGAGTTCACCGGCCCCGGCACCGCAAAAGGCCGCGAGATGACCAGGCTCTGGCAATACGAGGGCTACCGGCGCGTCTTCCGGACCATCACCGCCGTGTGGGGCGCGGCCTTCCTCCTCGAAGCCGCCCTCCGGGTCGTCATCGTCTACAACGCCTCGACCGGGACGGCCCTGGCCAGCTCCGCAGCCACGCCGTTCCTCTGGGTGGCCATCTTGTCGGCATGGACGGTCGCCTACGGCGCGCACCGCAAGAAGAAAGGCGAGCGCCTGACCGCCACCAGCGAGATACCGGGACCGAGCCACACCCATCCTCTTTCCCCCGAGACCACGAAGGCGGCCAGCTCGCAAGGCCAGACTCCTTAAGTCCGTGATGCCGGGCCAACGGGGAACCCCAAGGGCCGGGACGCGCGTCCTGGATCGTGCGCATGGGATGATCTCGGCGGGCGGCACCCCGCCCTCATCCGACCCGGAGGACACGTGCCCATCCCCGACCAGACCATCGGTGAGTTCCTGGATCAGCTCGCCGAGCGTATTCCCGCCCCGGGCGGCGGCGCCGCGGCGGCGCTGCTCGCCGCCCAGGGCGCGGCGCTGCTCGGCATGGTGGCCCGGTACACCACCGGCGAGAAGTACGCCGAGCACCAGGTGACCATCGGGCGGATCATCACCGAGGTGGACGAGCTGCGGAACATCGCGCTGCGGCTGGCGGACGCGGACGCGGACGCGTTCCTGGCCGTGGCCGACGCCTACCAGCTGCCACGGTCCACGGAGGAGGAACAGGCCGCCCGGGCGACGGCCATTGGCCACGCCCTCGCCAACGCCGCCTGGCCCCCGGCCCAGGTCATCAGCCTGGCCGGCATGGTGGTCGACCTCGCCGAGGCGCTGGTCGTGATCGGCAACCGCAACGTCATCAGCGACGTGGCCGCCGCGGCCGAGTCCGCCCGGGCCGCCGCGTCAACGGCCCGGGTGAACGTGGAGATCAACCTGGCATCCATCTCGGACGAGCGGGCCAGCCTGGAAATGATCGCCGAAACCGGGAAGGCGGACGGCATCATCAGCCGGGCAGACCAGATCACCGCCACGGTCCGCGAGCAGATCCGCGGCTGACTCTCCGCCTGGCCTAGGCCCGGGCCAGCTATCCGGGCCAGCTATTGCGGCGGCCCGGCCTGGGCGGCTGTCTAGGCCGGGCCGGGCCCGTCCGGCTGGTAGCCGGCGCTGCTCAGCATCCGGCGCAGGTCGAGCACCGTCTGCGTGTCGAGGTCCTTGCCCGCGGGAGGCTCGATGAACTCCTTCTGGGTCCCGATCGTCACGTCCAGCTTGCCGCCGGGCTGCTCCACCGTGGTCCCGACCACCTCGAGCAGCGACACGACGGCCCGCCACTCGATGTTGTGGCTGACCGGATGCTCGAAGATCTGGCGGAGCGTGTTCCGGTGGTGATTGCTCAGATGGCCTGGCTCTGGTGTCACGGACATCCGTCCTCCCGTTGTCCCTGCCACCTTAGAGGTCGGGCTCCCTGACAGTCAGGCTTCCTGGCGCGCCCAGGTCCGGGCCCGGGCAAGCCAGCCCGCCCCGGCCTCGCCGAATGGCTCGGTCCGGGACGAGACCGCCTCCACCAGCCAGTCACGGGTCTCCCGGGCCTGGCTGATCAGCTCCGCCGGGTAGGCCAGCCGCACCTGGTGCTCGGCGAACTCGTCCTCGTCGAGGACCGCCACCTGGCCGCCGACGTACCGGACCACGTCCAGGTCCAGATCGACAGCCGTGACCGTGTCCCCCTCCAGCACCGGGCGGGTGGTCACGTTGACGTAGATCTCCACCTTGTACTCGGCGTTGAAGCACGCGGTCCAGCAGCCTTCGGCCGGCACGAGCAGCACGAAGTCGTGCGGCCAGACCACCGGGGGTTCGGCACCCCGCTGCTGGGTGAGGCCCTGGCGGCCGAAGAACCACCAGCCGAACTCGTCCTGGCCGAGCGGCTCGAGCTGGAAGTGCCAGTGATCGATCCCGCCCCACTTGGAGTAGCGCACCGCGACCCGCCCCGCGGTCACCGGCCGTCCCCGCCCGGGCTCACGAGCCAGCGCGCGGCGCCGTCCGTGAGTGCGCCGCTCCGGAGCACGGTGGTCTCGTCACGCATGCGCACTCCCCGCCCAGTCACCGTCAGCTGATTCCTGGGTCGTGACCGGCCCGGGCCGCGGCGATGCGGCCTCGGGCATCTTCTCGTCCGCCCAGGCTTGCAGCGTAGTGGCCATGCCCGCGACGAAGACGCGCCCGGCCTCGGTCAGCCGGCCGCTGGCCCCCAGGACCGTCGTCGCTGCTGCGGCGGCATGGCGCCAGCGGGTGAACTCCACGCGCGCCCGGACCGCCGCCGCACGGTCCTCCGCCAGGCGCTGCCAGCGCCAGAAGCCGCTCACGCCCAGGCACCCGTAGGCCCGCTGGAGCAGGCCGTCAATCGGCCCCGCCCCGTCACATCGCCCGCCGTCACGCCGCGCGTCCTCACACCATGCGTCCACGCACCGCGGACGGTCACACCACGGGGCGTCGTAGCGCTGGCCGTCGTCGGGCTCGGTCAGCGGGACCAGGTCCAGCAGCGCGCCCAGCTTCGCGTGCTGAACTTCCTGCACCAGGGTCACGGCCAGCGCGATGGCGTCCGCCGGGGGCGACAGGGCCACGCCGCCGAACGCCTCCCGCGCGCTGACGCTCATCTGCCCGTGCGCTGGCCGGCGCAATGGCGTCAGCACCTGGATCACGGCGTGGATTTCCTCGGCGGTGGTCCCGGGCTGGTCGGCCAGCAGGTCCCAGGCCGGGGGCAGGATCCGCTGCCACCGCGTGGCTTCTGCGGCGCTGAGGCGCCCGCCGAGGTCCCCGGTGGACGGCATCCGGTCTGGATCCAGGTCATCGATCACGAGGCGGAGGGTAATCCCCCTCGCCGTGGCTCGGAGAGGCCGCAACCCTCGCCATCCGGGGGCGTCCGCCCGCGTATCCGCCGGGACGCGGACCGGGCGGCGGCCCGCGATGACCCAGATGCCCTCTGCCGAGTACCGCACGGTGGCCATGCCGGTTGAGACCGTGCCGGTTGAGACCGTGCCGTGTGATACCTGGCCGTGTGATACCGGGTCATGGGCCGCCGGGTCATGGGCCGCCGGGTCATGGGCCGCCGGGCCGTCTGGCGCTGACCCGGGCGCGAGCCTGACCTGCCCGACAGAGGGCAGGGTGACGATGCCGCGATGGACCGGGACCTCGATCGCGCACGGGTAACGAGCCCGGATGGCGGCTGCGGCGGCCAGCGCCGCCAGCTGGGCGGGCTCGCCGCCGGCTCGCCCGCCGGCCGGCCCACCAGCCAGCCCGCCCGCCCCGGCCGGCCCACCAGCCAGCCCGCCGGGCCCGGCCGGCCTTTCCCCGCTGAGCAGAGTCCGGAGGGCCCGGTCGGCCCACACGCCCACGGACGGATGCCGCAGGACCGCCTCGACCGCGCCGGGCGCGTGGCGCCGGACCTCAGCCAGCAGGTCGTAGCCGCGGCAGGCGTGCCTGGCCTGCGGATGACCGGTTCCGCGGGCCGCATCCCCGACCGCCCGTACTAGCAGGAGACGCTTGCTGTACTGCGCGGCCGCCAGGGGGCTGACCGCCGCTGCTCCTCCGCCGCCGGTACCCAGAGCGGCCAGCGTCTCGGAGAAAACCTGGCGAGGGGCTATGTTCATGACTTTTGCTCACCGGCTCACCGCCCGCCGCCACGTCGTTGTGTCCCAGCGAGTCTTACTGCTTACTGAAATGGCACACCATTATTATTTTGCATCAGAATTAAGATCGATAAACGTCGTCGGTTCATTACCGTCTGTGCGCAGCCGCCGGGCAGCCGGGCCGTTTCAGCCGCTGCCGATCCTGCCGACCGCGATTCAGCCGACCGCGGGCAGCCGACCGTGGTTCAGCCGACCGTGGTCCAGCCGACCGTGGTCCAGCCGACCGTGGTCCAGCCGACCGTGGTCCAGCCGACCGCCGTTCAGCCGACCGCGGACCCGTTGGCCGCAGCCCCGCCGCTGGCCCCCGCGTCCCCGCCAGGCTGGTAGCGGTAGCCCATCCCCGGTTCGGTGAGCAGCCAGCGGGGCCGCCCGGGGTCGGGCTCCAGCTTGCGCCGCAGCTGGGCCATGTAGAGCCGGAGGTTGCCGGACGCGTCGGCGTAACCCGGGCCCCACACCTCGGTCAGCAGCTGGCGCTGGGTGAGCAGCTTGCCCGGGTTCCGGAGCAGCACCTCCAGCAGGTGCCACTCGGTCGGGGTGAGCCGGATCGCCGCGGCGCCGGGGGCAGCGCCGTCCCCGGACCCCGCGCCGGGCGCTTGGCACCGCCCCCGGACCCGGGCCTGGCACCGCTCCCGGACCCATCCCCCGGGGCGGCGCCGGGCTCGGCACCGGACCCGTCCCCGGCCCGGGTCACGGTCTTGGCGGCCAGGTCGATGACCAGGTCGCCGAGCCGGGCGACTGGCTCGTCGGCCGCGGGGCCTGACCGCCGGAGGGCGGCGCGCATCCGGGCCAGCAGTTCCTCCATGCCGAACGGCTTGGTCACGTAGTCGTCCGCGCCGGCGTCCAGCGCCTCGACCTTGTCGGTGCTGTCGGCCCGCCCGGACAGCACGATGATCGGGGCCTGGGTCCACCCGCGCAGTCCCTCGATGACCTCGACGCCGTCCAGGTCGGGCAGGCCCAGGTCGAGGAGCACCAGGTCCGGGGGGTGGCGCCCGGCTGCGGTCAGCGCCTCGGACCCGGTCGCGGCCGTGTCTACCTCGTAGTTGCGCACCCGGAGGTTGATCCGCAGCGCGCGCAGGATCTGCGGTTCATCGTCGACGACCAGGACGCGGGTCACCCGACCAGCTTGCCAGGCGCGCCCGGATGCGGCACGGCCGGCAGGGACAAGGTCATGGTCAGCCCGCCGCCCGGCGTCTCCTCCGGGTCGAGCGTGCCGCCCATGGCCTCGGTGAGCCCGCGGGACAGGGCCAGCCCGAGACCGACCCCGGTGGTGTTGTCCGTATCGCCGAGCCGCTGGAACGGCACGAACATCCGGTCGTGATGGGACCGGGGGATGCCTGGCCCGCGATCCACCACGCGCAGCTCGACCCGGTTGCCGAGGGAACTCGCGGCCAGCAGCGGCGGGGTTCCCGCCGGGGAGTAGCGCAGCGCGTTCTGGGTCAGGTTCACGATGACCCGTTCCAGGATGGCCGGGTCGACCCGGACCTCGGGAAGGGAGTCCGGGATGTCCACCGTGACCGCGGCGCGGGGGGTCCCGAGGTCGTCGAGGGCCCGGGCGACGATGTCGTCCAGCCCGGCCGGGCGGGGGAACACCGACATCGCGCCGGCCTGCAGCCGGCTCATGTCGAGCAGGTTGTCCACCAGGTGGGCCAGCCGGTCGAGCGACTCGTCCGCGGTGGCCAGCAGCTCGTCCAGGTCCTCCTGGCCCCACTGCACCTCGTCCGAGCGCAGGCTGGTCACGGCGGCCTTGGCCGAGGCCAGCGGGGTCCGCAGGTCGTGGCTGACCGCCGCGAGCAGCGCGGTCCGCATCCGGTCAGCCTCGGCGATGGGCCGGGCCGCCTCGGCCTCGGCGGCCAGCCGCTGCTGCTCCAGCGCCGCCGCCGCGTAGGCGGCGAAGGCGCCCAGCACCCGGCGGTCCGACGCGGGGAGTGAGCGGCCGCGCAGCGCCATCGACAGGGTCTCACCCACCGGGACCTCGACGTCCCCGTCGGACGGCCGGGCCACCGGCGGCTCGCCGGAGTGGGCCACCATGTGCCAGCCGGTCGTCGGGCCGTGGGCCGCCGTGCCTGCCGTGGGCCCGCACTCCAGCAGGGTGACCGACTCCATGCCGAACGCCTCGCGGACCCGGTCGAGCACGGCCTCGAGCGCACGCTGGCCGCGCAGCACGCTGCCCGCCGTGGTGACCAGCAGTTCGGACTCGGCGCTGGCCCGGGCGGCCTGCCGGGTCCGCCGGGCCGCGGTGTCCACCACCGAGCTGACGATCAGCGCGACCGCCACGAACACGACGAGAGCGAGCGCGTTGTTGGCCTCGGCGATGGTGAACTTGTGCACCGGCGGGGTGAAGTAGTAGTTGAGCAGCAGCGATCCGGCCACCGCGACCAGGATGGCGGGCACGAACCCGCCGACCAGGGCGACCGCGATGACCGCGACCAGGAACGCCAGCACGTCACTAGTCAGGTTGAGCTGGCCGCTCAGGCTGGTCAGCACCAGGGTCAGCAGCGGGCAGAGGACCACCGCCAGCACGTAGCCAGCCAGCCGGCGCCGCCGGGTCAGGCCGCCGCGGGAGCGGGGCAGCAGTCCGCGGCCCCGGCCCATGTGTGCATGGGTCACGATGTGCACGTCAATGTCGCCCGAGCCGCGGATGGTCCGGGCGCCGAAGCCCGGGCCGGTCAGCAGCGCGGACAGCCAGGACCGCCGGCTCGCGCCGAGCACGAGCTGGGTGGCGTTCTCGGCCCGGGCGAAGCTGAGCAGGGCCTCGGGGATGTCGTCCCCGATCACCTGGTGGTAGGTCCCGCCCAGCGACTCGGTCAGCCTGCGCTGCTCGGCCAGCGCCGCGGGGTCCGAGCCGGTCAGCCCGTCCGAGCGGGTCACGTGCACGGCGAGCAGGTCCCCGCCGGCAGACCGGGCCGCGATCCGGGCGCCGCGGCGGATCAGCGTCTCGCCTTCCTGGCCGCCGGTCAGCGCGACCACGACCCGCTCACGGGCCTCCCAGGTGCCCTGGATGCCGTGCTCCGCCCGGTAGCGCTGCAGGCCCTCGTCCACCTTGTCGGCCAGCCAGAGCAGGGCCAGCTCGCGCAGGGCGGTCAGGTTGCCGGTGCGGAAGTAGTTGGTCAGCGCGGCGTCGATCTTCTCCGGGGGGTAGATGTTCCCGTGCGCCATCCGGCGGCGCAGCGCCTCCGGGGTCATGTCGATGAGCTCGACCTGGTCGGCGGCGCGGACCATGGCGTCCGGGACGGTCTCCCGCTGGGGCACGCCGGTGATCTTCTGGACCACGTCGTTCAGGGACTCGAGGTGCTGGATGTTGACGTTGGAGATGACGTCGATCCCGGCGGCCAGCAGATCCTCGACGTCCTCCCAGCGCTTGGCGTGCCGCGAGCCCGGCACGTTGGTGTGGGCGAACTCGTCGACGAGCGCGATCCCCGGCTTGCGGGCCAGCACCGCGTCCAGGTCCATCTCCTCGAACGTCGTGCCGCGGTAGGCGATCCGGGTCCGGGGGATGATCTCCAGGCCGTCGAGCAGCTCGGCGGTGTGCGGGCGCCCGTGCGTCTCCACGAACGCCACGACGACGTCCGCGCCGCGCTCGATCCGCCGCTGCCCCTCGCCGAGCATGGCGAAGGTCTTCCCGGCGCCCGCCGCCGCGCCCAGGTAGATCCGGAGCTGCCCACGCTCCTGCTCGGCCATGGTCCCGTTCTTTCTCCGCAACGAAGTCCACTCTCAGTGTGCCCATTTACCGAGCGCACTGCGATCAGGGCTGAAGGAGCCGCAGGCAGGGGCTCCGGGTTTCTCAGTGAATCCCCGGGAAGCGCCCGGAATGCCCGTCCATACGCGACCCATGCGCCGCGCCGGCCGTTCCTAACAGAACCCATGCGCCCGGACCCCCGCCTGGCCGCGCACCGGCCGGGGCTGACAGCTGAGAAGCCGGGGGGCGGCAGGGAAATGAGGGACGGAACGTCCCAAAGTTAGCCAGATGTGCTACCCAGTGTTACTGTCAAAACACAGAGAGTAGCTATTGTTTCATGATAGTGACGGGGGATGGCAATGCTATGAGATATCTGCGGGACCTGACCAGACGACCAAGTATCCGCCTGCTGGCGGCGTCCGCGCTGGCGATCGGGGTAGGCGGCGGCACGATGGCCGCCTCGTCCGCGGGGCCGACAGGGTCCTGCGACCCTGCGACGTTCACCGTCGGCTGCACGATGACTGGGACGGCCACTGTCTCGGGCGCGGCCCTGGGGAGTGGCGGCGCCCGCTGACCCAGACCTGGGGCACCACGCTGAACGGTGTGGACCAGCAGATAGTCGATACGACGGACGACTCCTTCACGGTCCAGGACTTCACCGGCAGCGGCGCTGGCTGGACGGTGACCGCCATGGCGACGCAGTTCACTGGGACCGCTGTCCGTCCATCGACCGAACACGCTGGCGGACACCGGCACGCTGGTGTTCAACGGCAGCGCCACCTCAGAAACCGTGGCCAGCGACCCCGGGCAATCGCTGCGCCCCCGCGACCACCTGCATCGTGCCGACCACCACCGGCCTGGCCTTCCCGCTGGACTTCACGCAGGATGGGGCGACCACCTACAACCTGTACGACGCCAGCGCGGCCACCGGCATGGGGACCATACAGATCGGTGCCGTGAGCGGGGGCGCTCCGGCGGCCTGGTGGGTGAACGTGCCCGCGGGGGCCACGGCCGACGCCTACACCTCAACCATCACGCTCGCGATCAATTCGGGGCCAGTGGTGCCACCGACGTAGCCCTTCCACGGGGGTTCCCGGCCAGCCGAACTGGCCGGGAACTCCCGGCCGCGCTCTGCGAAACGCCCGGCGATACCGTCCCGTGCGCACCCAGCCTTCACTACGATGAGTCACTCACTAATACGGAGTGTATTCATCGGTGAGGAGGCCGGGGGGCTCGATGCGGTACCCAGCGCGGCCGGTGCCGGCTCATCGCCACCGGGGGAACCCAGCCCGATGGCCGCGCCGCCTGGTCGTCACCGTGCTGCTGGCCATGGCCAGCGCCGCGGTGCTGGTCACCGGGATCGCCAGCCCCGCGTTCGCGGGAAGCCTGGTCAGCCCGGGATGGGCAGTGTCGCAGACGGCGCCGGGGACGCTGGGAGTGGACTACACCTACACGTTCACCACCGCGTCCACGTCGGAGCTGGACTCGGTGACGATGACGGTGCCCGCGGGGACCAGCGGGTCGCCGGCGGTGGGCACGGTCACGCCAGCGGGGCTGGCGGATGGGGGAACAGTGTCACTGTCGGGGGACACGCTGACGTACTCGTTCACGCCGGGGACGGTGGCCGCCGGGACCGCCGTGTCGATCGAGATCACCGGGCTGGTGAACACCACGGTGGCGGGCAGTTACACCTCGGACATCACGACGGTGGACGCGGGCTCGCCGGTTCAACTCGGGAACCACGCCGGCGGTCAATTTTTCCGGCGCCCTGGTGAGCCCAGAGTGGGCGGTGTCGAGTGCGGGGCCGGGGGCGACAGGGGTCGATTACACGTACACGTTCACCACGGGGTCCACGTCGGAGCTGGACTCGGTGACGATGACGGTGCCCGCGGGGACCGGCGGGTCGCCGGCGGTGGGCACCGTCACGCCGGCGGCGGTGGCGGCCGGCGGGAGCGTGTCCTTCACAGACGGCACCCTGACCTACTCGTTCACGCCGGGAACGGTCGACGCGGGGACCCCGGTGTCGATCGAGATCACCGGGCTGGTGAACACCACGGTGGCGGGCAGTTACACCTCAGACATCACGACGGTGGACGCGGGCTCGCCGGTCGACTCGGGCACCACGCCGGCGGTCAGCTTCTCCGGCGGCCTGGTGAGCCCGGAGTGGACGGTGTCCGATACGGCACCCGGGGCGACGGGCGTGGACTACACCTTCTCGTTCACCACCGCGTCCACGTCGGAGCTGGACTCGGTGACCATGACGGTGCCCGCGGGGACCGGCGGGTCGCCGGCGGTGGGCAGCGTCACGCCAGCGGGGCTGGCGGCCGGGGGGGCCGTGTCCTTCACGGATGACACCCTGACCTATTCGTTCACGCCGGGGACCGTGGATGCGGGGACGGCGGTGTCGATCGAGATCATCGGCCTGGTGAACACCACGGTGGCGGGCAGTTACCCTCGGTTATCACGACGGTGGACGCGGGCTCGCCAGTGGACTCCGGGACCACGCCGGGAGTGACGTTCGGCGGGAGCCTGACCCACCTGGGCTGGGTGGTGTCGGATTCGACGCCGGCCGCAACCGGGGCGGATTACACGTACACGTTCACGACGGGGTCGTCGTCGGAGCTGGACTCGGTGACGATGACGGTGCCCGCGGGGACCGGTGGGTCGCCGGCCGTGGGCACCGTCACGCCGGCGGCGCTCGCGGCCGGCGGGAGCGTCTCCCTCACAGACGGCACCCTGATCTACTCGTTCACGCCCGGGACCGTCGACGCGGGGACCCCGGTGTCGATCGAGATCACCGGCCTGGCCAACACCACGACGGCAGGCAGTTACACCTCGGTCATCACCACCCGGGACGCCGGCAGCGGCGTCGATTCCGGGACCACGCCGGCGGTCAGCTTCCCAGGCACCCTGACCCTGGCTTCCCCCAGCTCGCTGGCCTGGGCCGCCGAAGAGAACGGTACTGACCAGAGCTCAGTCGACCAGGTGCCGGCGGATCAGAAGCTCACCGTCAATGACAGCACCGGCACCACATCTGGCTGGGACGTCACGGTTTCCGCGACGACGTTCAGCAGCGGACCGCACACCCTGCCGGACACCGGCCGCCTCGAGTTCAACGGAAGCACCAGTTCGCTCACTGGCGCCGCACCCAGCGCGGCCTGCGTCGGGTCCTGCGTGGTGCCGGTGGACACGACGACCTATCCCGTGGCCATCGACACCGCGGCCAGCTCGCCGGACGCCTTCACGATCTACGACGCGTCGGCCGGCACCGGCACCGGAGTGGTCGCCCTCGGCGGCCCCAGCGCGACGCATCCGATTGGATGGTGGATTCAAGTGCCAGCCTCTGCCTATGCCGGGTCATACACGACGACCCTCACGCTGACCCTGGTGTCCGGCCCGTGAGCCGGCGCTTCAGGTGGCGCAGGGCGGCCGCCGCCGGCCTGGTCGCGCTGCTGGCCGGGTTCCCGCTCCTGGCCGCCGGGGCGATCGGGACTGGCGGGGCCGAATCGTTCGGGCTCAACCCTGCGCCGCTCCCCGACGGCCGCGCGGAGTCCTACTTCAACCTGGCCGCGGGCAGCGGGCAGTCGGCCACGGCCACCGTCATCCTCAGCGACATGGGACACAAGACCGAGAAGCTGAAGCTCAGCCCGTCACTGGGCGTGACGGCCGCCAACGGGGGAGTCGGCTACACCGCGGCGTCCGGGCCCTGCTCGGGCCCGTCCTGCTGGCTGGCCGGTGTGGGGCGGACGCTGACGCTGGCGCCCGGCACCCGGGACAGGATCCCGTTCACCGTGCGCGTCCCGGCCGGCACGCCGCACCGCCAGTACCTGGCCGGCATCACCGCCGAACTCGCCAGCAAGCCCCAAGCGACGAAGGTCGGCCAGCACGGCAAGGCGACCGCCAAGGCCATCATCATCCGGCAGGTCACCGTGGGCGTGGCGGTCACCGTGGGGAACCTGTCCCAGATGCGGAACCGGCTGGAGATCCCCGGCGTCTCCGGCCAGGCCATCGGGACGATGCCCCGGCTGAACGTGGCGCTGCGCGATACCGGGCAGACGTTCTCCGGCGGGACCGGCCAGGTGTCCTGCGCCGCGGCCGGCAAGAGCCACTCGTTCCCGGTGGCTACCAACACGATCCTGCCGGGCGACCAGGCGCAGATCGCCGTGAACGCCCTGTCGCTCCAGGAAGGCACGACCGTGCCCTGTGTCGTGCGAATCCACTACGGCAATGGCCAGACGGTCCGCTGGTCCGGGATGGTCACCCTGCCCAAGGCGCCCGCCACCAAGATCGTGCACACCGGCCCGGGCGCCTACTCGGTGATCCCGCAGAACACCGGGATCCCCGGATGGGCGATCGCGGTGATCGTCGTGGGCGGCGTGGCCATAGCCGGGGTGGCGGTGCTGCTGATCCGGGCGCACCGGGTCGGCCACGCCGGCTGATCCGGGCGCATCGGGTCGGCCACCCCGACCGCTGACCCGGTCAGGGCTGGAAGCGGTAGCCCATGCCGGGTTCGGTCAGCAGGTGACGGGGCCGGGCCGGGTCGTCCTCCAGCTTGCGCCGCAGCCCGGCCATGTGGAAGCGCAGGTAGTGGGTGCTGTGCTGATAGGTCGGCCCCCACACCTCGGTCAGCAGCCGCCGGCCGCCGACCAGCTGGCCCGGGTGGCGGAGGAGGATCTCCAGCAGCCGCCACTCGGTCGGCGTGAGCCGGACCTGCTCGCCGTCGCGGGTGGCCAGGTGCGCGGCCAGGTCGATGGTGGAGTGGCCGATGGGCACCGGCCGCGCGGGCGGCGCCGGGCCGTCCCGGCGCAGCGCGGCGCGCAGCCGGGCGAGCAGTTCCTCCATGGAGAAGGGCTTGGTCACGTAGTCGTCCGCGCCCGCGTCCAGGGCGCCGATCTTGTCACCGGGCCCGGTCCGGCCGGACAGCACGATGACCGGCGCGGTCGTCACCAGTCGCAGTTCCCGGATCACGTCGATGCCATCCAGATCGGGGAGACCAAGGTCGAGGATCACCGCGTCCGGTGTTCGTTGCGTAGCTTTTTCCAGAGCTGGACGGCCGGCCTGCACCGTGACCGCCTCGTAGCCGCGGGCCCGGAGGTTGATCCGCAGCGCACGCAGCAGGGCAGGCTCGTCCTCGACCACCAGGATGGTCTGCCGGGTGACGGGCGTGCCGGGCGTGCCGGATGTGCTCACGGAGGCCGGGGACGAGGTCGGCGGCCGGCTCTCGGCGGCCCGGCCAGCTCGGTGGCACGGCCCGGCCGGTCCGGGGGCCGGCCGGGCGGCGGGCACGACCGTGCCCCGGTCAGCGTCCGGAGCTGTCGCGCCCGCCACCACCTGCCGCCTCGTCTAGTGCCCGGCCGGCAGCGGGAACTGCTGGGCGAGCGCGATATTCAGGGTCAGCACGTCCACCCGGGGCTCGCCGAGGAAGCCCAGGGGCCGGCCCTGGACGTACCGGCTGACCAGGGCCCGGACCGCGGACGGGCTGGCGTGCCGCGCCGCGGCGACCCGGTTCACCTGCAGGTAGGCGTTCTGCGGGGAGATGTCCGGGTCCAGGCCCGACCCGGATGCGGTCACCGCGTCCGGCGGGATCTGCGAGATCTTGACGTGGTTGAGCGCGGCGTAGGCCTTCTGCCGCTGCTTGATCAGCTGCACCAGCGTGGGGTTGTTGGGGCCCAGGTTGGACGCGGCCGAGAAGCCGGGGTCGCAGCCGTAGTCGGTCTTGACCTCGGCGTTGACGGCGTCGGAGGGCCGGGGCTGGAACCACTGCGGCAGCGGGTTGCCCTTGGCGTCCACGAACTCCTGGCACAGCAGGCTGGAGCCCACGACCTTGCCGTGGTAGCTGACCAGGGAGCCGTTGGCCTGGTGATGGAAGGCCGCCTGGGCCACCCCGAACATGACCACCGGGTAGATGATCCCGCAGAGCACGGTGAAGAGCGAGCAGGCCGCGCAGCGCAGCGAGCAGCTGCCGGACGAGGCTCGGAAGACGATTCATTCTGGTCAACCGCCAAATCCTGGAATGTACTGGACGACCAAGTCGATGGCCCAGATGCCGACGAACGGGATGATGAGGCCGCCCACGCCGTAGATCCACAGGTTCCTGCGGAGCATCGACGACGCCGAAGCCGGCCGGTAGCGGACACCCCGCAGCGCCAGCGGGATCAGCGCGACGATGATCAGCGCGTTGAAGATGATCGCCGACGTGATCGCCGAGTCCGGGCTGGCCAGGTGCAGGATGTTGAGCTTGCCCAGACTGGGAATCACGCTGGCGAACATGGCCGGGATGATCGCGAAGTACTTGGCCACGTCGTTGGTGATGGAGAACGTGGTCAGCGCGCCCCGGGTGATCAGCAGTTGCTTGCCGATCTCCACGATCTCGATGAGCTTGGTCGGGTTGGAGTCCAGGTCCACCATGTTCCCGGCCTCCTTGGCCGCGGAAGTCCCGGTGTTCATGGCCACCCCGACGTCGGCCTGGGCGAGGGCGGGGGCGTCGTTGGTGCCGTCCCCGGTCATCGCGACCAGCTTGCCGCCTTCCTGCTCCTTCTTGATCAGCGCCATCTTGTCTTCCGGCGTGGCCTCGGCCAGGAAGTCGTCCACGCCGGACTCGTCCGCGATGGCCTTGGCGGTCAGCGGGTTGTCGCCGGTGATCATGACGGTCCGGATGCCCATCGTGCGCATCTCGGCGAACCGCTCGGCGATGCCCTCCTTGACGATGTCCTTGAGGTTGATCACCCCGAGCGCGCGCGCGGTCCCGTTGGCCTTGTCGGCGGCCGTGCCTCCCGCGCGCTCCGCCACCGTTCCGTTTGTGCGCTCCGCCACCGCTCCGTTTGCGCGCTCCGCCACGACCAGGGGGGTGCCGCCGACGCCCGAGATGGCGTCCACGGTCTCGCCGAGTTCCGGCGGGGGAGTGCCGCCGCCGTCCCGGATCCACTGGGCGACCGAGGCGGCGGCGCCCTTGCGGACCTGGCGGCCATCGGCCAGGTCCACGCCGCTCATCCGGGTCTGGGCGGTGAACTCCACGAACTCCGCGCCCTGCAGTTCACCCTCGTGCCGCTCCCGCAGGCCGTACTGGTCCTTCGCGAGCACCACGATGGAGCGGCCTTCCGGGGTGTAGTCGGCCATGCTGGACAACTGCGCCGCGTCCGCCAGTTCCGCAGCCGTGACGCCGCCGACCGGGATGAACTCGCTGGCCTGCCGGTTGCCGATGGTGATCGTGCCGGTCTTGTCCAGCAGCAGCGTGTTGACGTCGCCGGCCGCCTCGACCGCACGCCCGGACATGGCCAGCACGTTCCGCTGGACCAGCCGGTCCATGCCGGCGATGCCGATCGCGGACAGCAGCGCCCCGATCGTGGTCGGGATCAGCGCGACGAGCAGCGCCACCAGGACCACCAGGCTCTGCGGCGCCTTGGAGTAGAACGCCATCGGCTGCAGCGTGATCACGGCGAGCATGAAGATGACGGTCAGCGAGGCGAGCAGGATGTTCAGCGCCAGCTCGTTCGGTGTCTTCTGCCGCTTCGCGCCCTCGACCAGCGCGATCATCCGGTCGATGAAGGTCTCTCCGGGCTTGGAGGTGATCTTCACGACGATCCGGTCGGACAGTACCTTGGTGCCGCCGGTCACCGCGGACCGGTCACCGCCGGACTCCCGGATGACCGGGGCGGACTCGCCGGTGATGGCCGACTCGTCCACCGAGGCGACGCCCTCGACGACGTCGCCGTCACCGGGGATGATCTCGCCCGCCTCGACCACGACGTGGTCGCCGAGGGTGAGCTGGGTGCCGGGCACCTCTTCCTCGTGGACCCCTGTGTCTGATCCTGGGGACTGGCCCGGCTGCCAGCCGGTCAGCCGCCGGGCCACGGTCTCCCGCTTGGTCCGGCGCAGCGTCTCGGCCTGGGCCTTGCCCCGGCCCTCGGCCACCGCCTCGGCCAGGTTGGCGAAGACCACGGTGAGCCAGAGCCAGACGACGATCGTCCAGTTGAAGACCGACGGCTTGGCGATGGCCGTGCCGGTGGTCAGCACGGCGCCGACCTCGACGACGAACATGACCGGGTTCCTGAGCTGAACCCGCGGGTCCAGCTTCTTGAACGCGTCCGGGGTCGCTTTGAGCAGCATCTTCGGGTCGAGGAATCCGCCGCCGACCCGGCGTTCGGTGTCGGCCGTCTTCCGGCCGGTGCCCGCCGGGGCCTCGGGTGTCGTGGTTACAGACATCAGTGCAGTCCTTCTGCGAACGGGCCCAAGGCCAGGGCCGGGAAGTAGGTCAGGCCGACCAGGATGAGGATGACGCCGACGAGCATGCCGACGAACAGCGGCGTCCTGGTGTCCAGCGTCCCCGCGCTCGCCGGCGTGGGGCTCTGCCGGGCCAGCGAGCCCGCCAGGCCGAGGGCGAAGATCTCCGGCGCGAACCGGCCGAGCAGCATCACGATGCCGCCTACCGCCTGATACCACCAGCCCACACCGGTGGCCAGGCCGGCGAAGGCCGAGCCGTTGTTATTGGCCATGGAGGCGAATGCGTAGACGATCTCGGTCAGCCCATGCGGGCCTGGATTGAAGATCGCGCTCTGCCCGATATGCAATCCGATCGACAGGCCGGACGCGCCAAGCACCAGGACGGGCAGGGTCAGGAAGTACAGGGCGGCGTACTTCATCTCGACCGGCCGGATCTTCTTGCCGATGTACTCCGGCGTCCGGCCGACCATCAGCCCGGCTACGAACACCGTCACGATGGCCAGGACCAGGATCCCGTACATTCCGGCCCCGACGCCTCCCGGCGCGATCTCGCCGAGCGCGATGTCGAACAGGGCGATGCCGCCGCCAAACGGGGTCAGCGAGTCATGGAAGCAGTTCACCGCTCCGGTGGACGTCACCGTGGTCGAGGCCGCGAACAGCGAGCAGCCTGGTGTGCCGAACCGGGTTTCGGTGCCCTCTGCCGCGCCGTGCGCGAGGTGGGTAGCTGTCCCGGCGCCCTGCATCTCGAAGAAGCTGATGCCGCCGACGGCGACGATCCAGATGATCGCCATGACCGCGACCAGGGCGTAGCCCTGCCGGTTGTCGCCGACCATCTTGCCGAACGCGCGCGGCGTGGCGAACGGGATCAGCAGCAGGGTGAAGATCTCGAACCAGTTCGTGAACGGGTTCGGGTTCTCGAAGGGGTGCGCGGAGTTGGCGTTGAAGAAGCCGCCCCCGTTATTCCCCATGTTCTTAATGATTTCCTGCGACGCTACCGGGCCGCCGACCATGGTCTGGTGGCCGCCGGAGAGCGTTGTCAGCGTGTGGTAGTTGGCGAAGTTGTCGATCGCTCCACCTGCCATCAGGACAATGGCGCCGATGACGGCGAGGGGGAGCAGCAGGCGGAACACGCACCGGGTCACGTCTACCCAGAAGTTGCCCAATTTGTCGGTCCGGGACCTGGTGAACCCGCGGATCAGCGCGATGGCGACCACGATGCCGACCGCGGCCGACATGAAGTTCTGCACCGCGAGCCCGCCCATCTGGACCAGGTAGGTCATGGTGGACTCGCCGGAGTAGTTCTGCCAGTTCGTGTTCGTGGTGAACGAGACCGCGGTGTTCCAGGCCGTGGCCGGCGGCACGTTGGCCATGTGCGGCCCGACGAACTGCAGCAGGTAGTGCTGCAGCCGCTGCAGCCCGTACAGGAACAGGACGCTGACCCCCGAGAAGGCCAGCATGCTGCGCAGGTACGCGCTCCACTTCTGGTCGGCCTCCGGGTTGATCCCGATGACCTTGTAGACGCCCCGCTCCACCTTCCAGTGGTGGGGCGAGGTGAAGATCTTGGCAATCCAATTGCCGAGCGGCACATAGCACGCGGCCAGCGCGGCCACCAGCAAGGCGACCTGCAGCCAGCCCGCGACGGTGCTGTTCATCAGAACCTCTCAGGCAGCACGAGGGCTACGAACAGGTAGATGGTGACGATGACGCCGGCGATCAGGCCGATCAGGTTCTCAGCGCTCAAAACGCTCGACCCCCTTCACGAGGAGGAAGAGCGCAGCGAAAACTACGATCGTCAGCCCGATATAGAGAAGGTCGAGCACGGGGCCCTCCAAGGCTTCCTGCTGGCTTGCGCCCCCTGGCGCGCCACCCGCCCGGGGGAGGCGGGTGGCGCGCGGCCCGCGTCTGCAGGCGTTTTCCAGGTGACGGTCAGGGTCTTGTGCGGCCGCTGACGGACTCAGTCAAGCTTCAGGAAACGGGGAAAAGTCCGGTCCAAACGGGACCCATGCGCCGCCCTCACGGTTCCTAACAGAACCCATGCGGGCCTGGATGCGCGAGAGGTCGGCCCGCTCAGCGGGCGTGCTCGGCGGGCGTGCGCAGCGGGCGTGCGCAGCGGCTGCTCAGCCGGGCCTGCGGAACCAGAGATCAGGCGAATACCTGGCGTGATTGATGATTACTCTGGGTATCTGTATGCTCGCCAAGAGTTAACAAGTCCCTCCCGGGAGCTGGCCGGGGACCGGAGGCACCTGGTCCAGTTACCCGTGCTCCCCGGCACCCGCCCGGGTGGGCCTCCGCGGGATTAGCAGCGTGCAGGCCGGCCCGCGGGCCGCCTTCAGCGTGCGGGCCGGCCCGCTGGCCGGCCTTGGTCGAGGTACCAACATGAATGGGGAAACGCAGAATGAAACGAATGATCACCCGCACCGCCGCGGCCGCCGGGTCGCTGGCGCTGCTCGGCGGGGCCGTCGTGGCCGCCACGCCGGCTGGCGCGGCCCCGATACGGCAACCGGGCCTATGGTGCTTCCACGGACGGCACGATCTTCACGCCTCCGGTCGCCAACTGCGACCGTCGGCGACTCTCCGGTGGTCGCGTCGAACGCCAACGTGGCCGGGCTGCTCGCCACCGGGGTCATTGTTGACCGGGCGGACCCGGGCGGCGCATCGTCGAGGATCACCCAGGGCGTGGTGCTGAACCTGCCGTTTAACGGGAAGCTGCAGGCCGACGGGCTCAGGTCCTGGTGCCGGATCATCAACCGCCACTTCGTGGTCGGCGGGGTCACCATCTTCAACGGCCGGATCACCTACTTCAACCAGTCTGGCAACGCCTACTACAGCCTCGGGCTCCCGATGCACCCGGCGGCGGACGATGTGATCACCCTGCCCTTCGGCGGGGCACGGTCACGCTGAACGACCAGACCGCGGCGCCGATGTCCGCGCTTTGCCGCGTGTCTACGCCCACCTGCTGCCTGGTAACCAGCGCGTCGTGCTCGCCGTCTCGGGGTGCAAGCGGCGGCGGCGGTCATAGGCTGATCAGCAGGACATGATCACCCGCCTGGGCGCCTGACCCGCCTGGGCTGGGGGGCGCCGGCCACGGTGGCCGGTGCCCCCTTTCCGCTGCCGGGCAGCGGCCGGCTTATGCTGCTGGCACCGGCCGGAAGCGGTGCGCGGGCGGCGCGCTGATCAGATACCCAGGTCGCGGACGCCGAGCTCGTCCGCGCGGGCCATCAGGTCGGCCGGGTCGGCGTAGACGCGGTAGGCGCCCGCCCGCTCGAGTTCCTCGCGGCCGTACCCGCCGGACAGCAGGCCGATGCCGATCGCCCCGGCCCGGCGGGCAGCCAGCAGGTCCCAGACGCTGTCGCCGACCACATAGGCGTTCCGCGGGTCCACCTCCAGCAGCGCGGCCGCCGCCAGGAACAGGTCCGGGTCCGGCTTGGCCCGCCGCACCATGTCCCGGGTGATCATCGGAGTGTCCTCGGGCAGCCCGAGCAGGCCGAGCGCGTGGCCGGAGGTGGCCCGGTAACTGCTGGTCGCGATGGCCCAGCGGATCCCGTGCGCGTTGAGGGCCCGGAGCAGCTCGGCGGCCCCGGGCAGCGGCCGCACGGAGTCCTTCTGGGCCAGGTATCCCGCGGCGTGGGCCCGCTGCAGCGTGGCGATGTCCGCCTCGGAGAGGGTCAGCCCGGTCTCCCGGATCAGGGCGGACACGAACAGCCCGCCGCTCATCCCGATCCGCCGGTGGATCCGCCACACCGACAGGTCGATGTCCAGCCGGGACAGCGCGGCGTGCCAGGCGATCACGTGCTGGTAGACGCTGTCGATCAGGGTGCCGTCCAGGTCGAACAGGAAGACGGGGTCCGGGGGCTCGCGGTAGTTCGCGGGAGCGTTCATGGCACCAGTCTCCCGCTCTCCAGTCTTTTCCGTCCTGACGACTGCGAGCCGGCTGGCCCCGGCCGGGTCACCGCAATCGTTACCTTGGGTAATCGTTAGGTCACTTGATGGTCACCGGCAGTCCTTGTATGCTCCCCGGAGCTACTCATAGTCACGCCCTGGTGACGATTACGTCACTCCATCCCATGGGGAGATCATGAACCGAGTTGTGAGCCGAACTGCCAAGGCCGCCGGGTCGCTGGCGGTCGTGGGCGGTGCCACCCTGGCGTTCGCCATGCCGGCCGGGGCCGTCCCGCTGCCCAGCTCCTCCTGGGGGGCCCAGGCGACGGGGACTGTCTCGCTGCCTCGGGTCGCCCTGGCCACGCCGGCTAACACCCCGGCGACGGCGTTCAACCTCAGCGCGTCCGACCTCGTCAGCGCCTCGTTCATCCTGGACCGCGCTGTCCCGGGCGCCGGCCTACTCATCGGTCCAGTCCCCGGTGGTGAGCATCTTCCCGGCCCTGGCCGCGGTGAGCGCCATCAAGGTCACCTCGTCGTGCACCACCGGCGTCTCCGGCACGTCTAACATCTACGGCGGTTCGATCCAGCAGTTCGCGCAGAGCACGGTCACGCTGCCGTTCAGCCCGCGGCCCAACACCAAGATCAAGATTCCGGGCGGGGTGACCATCACCCTGAACAAGCAGAGCGTCGGGGGCGGCATCCGCCAGGTCACCGCCATGTACGTCTCGTACTCCGGCCAGACGGTGTCGCTCGGGGTCACCCGCTGCTGAGCGGAGCGCTTGAGCGGGCGCTTGAGCGGGACTTACCTAGCCGGAGGGCCCGACGGGAGCGCACGACGGGAGCGGACGCGCCCAACGGGAGCGCGCGCCCAGGAGCGGACGCGCCCAACGGGAGCGCAGGGCGGGGGGCGCCGGCCGTTTGCCGGCGCTCCCTCGTATGTCGCGCTCTGGGTACCTCGTCTAATGACTTTCAGCTATGGTTCGACTACCAAAAGTAAGACCAGCGCGTGGAGAATGTCGTGCGGGGGACGGCCGATGACTCGGATGATCGGTGGTGCGGCCAGGCTGGCTGGACCGCTGGCCCTGGTGGCCGGGCTGCTTGCGGCGACCGCGCCGCCGGCCGCCGCGAGCGCGCCGGTCAACGAGTCCTACGCGCTCAACGCGGTCGGGCATTTCAGCGCGCAGACGGTCGGCCAGGCCACCTACGCGGGCGGCTCGCCGGTGATCCTTCCCAACGCGGACACCTCTGGAGTCCTCCTGCGCACCGGGATCATCACCGACACGGCAGGCGCGGTCAGCGCCTCGTCGAGGATGCCCTCCCTGGACGTGACGCTGCCCGGGCACGGTTCGCTGCGCGCGGCGGCCGTCTCGTCGTCGTGTTCGTTCAACCGCAAGACCGGGGTGGTGACCGGGCACGGCACCGTCACCGGCGGCCGGATCACCCGGCCCGGCGCCGCCGCCATCACCCTGCCGGCCAGCCCGGCGCCGAACACCCGGATGGTCATCCGCGGCCTCGCGGTGATCATCCTCAACCGGCAGTACACCGGGCCCGCCGGGACGCTCACCACGGAGGCGCTGCGGGTCCGGATGCTGCGCGGGCGTCACGAGAAGCTCGTCTTCGCGACCTCGGTCTGTGTCCGGGCCGACCTGGCGGCCACTGCGCCGGTGGGCGGCCGGACGATCCGGCTCACCCTGGGCGGTCTCGGCCTGCTGGTCCTCGGCGGGATCGCCTACGTGCTCAGCAGGCGCCGCCGCAAGATGACCGCCCCGGCCTGATCGGGGGACGGGCGCCCCAGGGCGGCGCCAGCCTTGCCGGCGGTGGCTTTGCCGGCGGTGGCCGGCGGCCGCCGGCCAGGCTCCTCAGGCCAGGCAGCGCAGCGCGTCACGCAGCGCGGGCTCGATCGGGTAAGTGTCAGCCAGTCGCCCGACCGTGGCCTCGACGAAGTCCTCCGGGGACAGTTCGGTTTCGAGGCTGCCGAGTTGCACGACGAGGTTGTCGTTGCGGATCCAGGTTTTGACTGGGGCGTCCTGCTCGGTGAGCGCGAACCGGCCGAAGCTCACCCGCCACGCGGTGCGTCCCGGCCGTTCGCCCGGTGCCACCGCCGCGCCGACGTCATCCGCGTGGGTCGCGTACTCGGAGCTGTAGTGGAAGGCCTGCAGGCCCGCCGGGTAGGGGCCGGCGGCGGTGGTCAGCGGTGCGTCGCGGCCGAGCCCGGTCATCCGGTGCCGGGTCTCGCCGTTGGCCTCCCGCCATTCGGCCAGCACCTCGCTGACCGGAAGGCCGCGGCGCTGGCGGACACACCACTGGTTGAACTCGTCGTAGCCGCCGGTGATGCCAGCGGCGCGCAGCATGGCGCGGAAGGTCTCGATGTCGCCGTTGAGGCAGGCGTGGTTGTACAGCTCCTCCCCGGCCAGGTGGGACAGGACGTCGCGGACCGTCCAGCCCGGGCACCGCGACGGCCGGTCCCAGCCGGCCTCGTCGAGCCCGGAGAAGAAATGGTCAAGCCTCGCCGCTTCCACATCAAATATCCCGAATGGGTTCAGCCCGGCCAATTCCGCTGCGTCCATGCCATGCCTTCCGGGGCCTTCGGTGGGGGGTTCTCATAGGCAAGTCAATCACTTCCGGCCTGTCGTCGCGGGGGGACCTCCTCAGGCTGGGCGAGGCGTCGCGAAGAGGGCATTTCGAGCCTGCCCAGAACCGGGAGCCCCGGCTTGCACAGCTCCTCTCGGACGGCCTGAATACTACGTGGGGCATCGGTTCTTTTTTAGGCGGCGGATCGTGGCAATATCGCCGGGCTATCGGCGATAGCTAACCTAGCTTGGTGCACGGGGACATACTCCGGGTGGCTTTACCGGGCTTACTCGCCCTATTTGTCCGGATCACTGCTGGGCGGCTTGTTCCGACACTTGTGCGTCTCTGTCGTCCGCGCAGCTGGCCATGGCCTTACGCAAACGGTCCGGAACGGCCGACAGGTCAAGGCACTTGAGCCCATCTGGCGAGAGTGCGGTCACCCGCGCGTGCCGGATAAGCGGATGGTGGGGCCGCTGGTCAACTTCGTCCCGGCCAAGCAGATCCTCGATGAGCTTTTCGCCGGGGCGAAGGCCGGTAAAAACGATGTCTACTGGAAGCGGCGAGCCGGCGGCCAATCGGCGCGCGATGTCGGCGATACGCACGGGCTCACCCATGTCAAGCACCAGCACCTCGCCACTCCCTCCGATGACGGCTGCCTGGAGGACCAACTGGACTGCTTCGTCCGCGGTCATGAAGTACCTAGTCACATCGGGATGCGTGACGGTCATCGGTCCACCGCGATCGATCTGCGTGGATAGGGCGGTGAGCACTGATCCGCGACTGCCCAGCACATTGCCGAACCGGACGCTCAGGTACGTGCCTCCGGTCTCGCTGGCCATGTATGCGGTGAGCCGCTCGGCGATTCGCTTGGAGTACCCCAGCACGCTGACCGGGTCGGCCGCCTTATCCGTGGAGATATTCACGAAGGACTCGACCCCCCAGGCCGCCGCCGCCTCCAGGACATTATGTGTGCCGAGAACATTGCTTTTGACCGCCTCGGCCGGGTAACGCTCCAACAGCGGGAGATGTTTAAGGGCTGCCGCGTGAAAGACGATCTGTGGGCGGGCCTTTTCGAATACCTCCCGCACCCGGCAGGCGTCACGGATGTCCGCCAACACCGTCTCGTCGGAGTCCAGCAGGGCACGACCGTGCAGTGCGAGCTGTAGCGCATGCAGCGCGGACTCGTCACGGTCCAGCATGAATAGCTCGGCCTGGCGCGAATCGATGCAGCTGACGGCACAACTCCGCGCCAATCGATCCCCCGGCCCCGGTGACCAAGATACGCTTTCCCGCGAAACACCCGATGACGGCGGCGACGTCGGTCTGTACCGGTCGGCGGCCCAGCAGGTCGCTGATCCGCGGGTCACGCACCCCTTCGATCCGCGCCCGGCCACTCAGCAATTCGTTGAGCGACGGAATGACCTTGGGTATCAGCCCGCACTGCTCTGCCCGGGTGCTGAGCTCGCGGACAGCCGTGCCGCTCGCCCCGGCGATCGCGATCACCAGTACCCGTGCCCCAGTCTCAGCAGAGACCTCGCCCATCCGTGACCGGCCGCCCAGTACCGGGATGCCCTGGATTCGCAGTCGGCGCTTGTCCGGGTCGTCGTCCAGTATCGCGACTGGCCTGTACTTGCTGGCTGGGTCGCGCGCCAGTCGGCGCACCAGGGCAGTGCCCGCCTCGCCGGCCCCGAACACGATTACGTCGGTCGCCGCAATGGCCTGGACACGAGTCCGGTACCGGAGGGCTGACAGTATGTAACGCCCGCCGAGCATGGCTGCCACCGCGAACACCGCAGCGCCGGCGAGGATCCGCGGACCAAAGGATTGTGGAGCCATGCCGAGCGCACTGAGAAGCAACAGCGTCAGCACCATCAGGCAAGCGGCCAGGCTGACGCCTGCCACCTCATCGAGACTGCACCGCTGGTAGCGGTGCCGGTAAAGCCCAGCGCACAGACCGGACGCGGTGCCCAGCAGCCAGGTCGTCATCGCCATCCGGGCTAGGACTGGCGGGGTGAACTCGGCGGCGGTTAGGCTGCCGGTCACCCAGGCAGCCGCCAGAATCCCGGACAGCCACACGATCGTGTCATATCCGGCTTCTAGGGCGGCTTTCGTCCGCCGTTGCAAGAGAAATGTTCGGCTCGGCCACAAGCGTGGCGAATTAACGCGCACGCCCTCGTTGTTCACGAATCCCCCTATTGCAGTGGCTCGTCGTCGGAACACCATTCGTGAAGCCAGTCCCGCACTTGCTATACATTACCCTGGCGTAACTCAGGGAATGCTATTTCTATCGACGATCAGCCTGGATGGTACAGCGGGAGGACGCTAAGCCTCGATCCACCGCGTAAATGCAGGTGATTGTGTCCGGGCGGGCCGGGATTTGATCTTGATCAGGGTGGTCGGACGTGTTTCTTGCCGCTAACCCGTCCGGTTGCGTGTCCCGGCTTCCGGCCTGGGTGACCGGAGGCTGACGGCCGTGCGGGCGCAGGGACCTGGTCCGGGCTGGTCAGGCCGCCTGGGCCGACGGCCCGCAGACAGCTTCGAATAGGTTCATCTATCCGGTCTCGCGGTGCCATCCCGGGAGCAGGGGCGCGACGATATGGCCGCGGCGCCGCGTGCCGCCCCGCGCTCTGGCGTAAGCAAGGTTGTCCAGGGACTCGGCGGTGCAGCAAGTTGTGGCTGATGACGGCGCAGGCCAGCGAGGCCGCATTCGCGGGAACTAACCAGATGGCAGGTGTGCCAGGGGCCATGTCCGCGAACAGCCTGCCAAACTAAGTGGCGTGGCGAGAGATCCGCCAGAATGACCCCTTGGTCTGAGGTTCGGTCGTGCCAGCCGACGGGACGGCTGAGGCGGTGCCGTCGGCACCGCGGTAGCGGTGCCGACAGCCAGCATTTGTGCCCGTGTCAGCCCTTGTTGTCGCCTACCACGATCATGCTGAACCCGAACGCTGACGACTCATCTCTGATCACCATGGCCGTGTACTGGGCCGTCGGCATTGCTCGGCCATGCGCTTGGTAGACGCCCTTCCAGTAGGGCAGATTGCGTCCCAGTTTGTTGCCTGTCACCTGGACGCTGCTCAGCCCGGGGGCGGTGACCGACCAAAGGTCCACCGGATTAAGCGCACCCGTCACCGTATTGCCAGTAAAGGAGGTATGCGAGGCCGCTATGTTCGCGCCGCGCGCATAGCCGCTCACCCAGTTGCCCCTCACGCTCACTCCCGTGCCGTGTACCTCGATCGCGGCCGCACCGAACATTGATTTGCCAGTCAAAGTGTTGCCCATTATCGTAGTATGCGTGCCGGACGTGTAGATCGATGATTGGTCGTGACCGAGTGGATTGCTGCTCTGCAGAAAATTGTTGCTGATCGTCACGTTACTGGTCGCTGAGCCGGTAACTATGGAGTCCGCATTGTCCGCACCGATTAGCCGGTTGCCAGTGATGGTGATACCTGAACCGTCGCTGACCAGGATTATGAACCGGGGCTGCCCGTGGAATAGCGGCGCGACGGCGCTGACCGAGTTTCCCGCGGAATTCTGGTCGAAGGTGACGCCGCTGATCCGTAGGCCGGACAGATCAGTCTGCGGTGTCTGCCCGGACAATATTGCAGCGTAGTCACCCGACCCGGCGGCCACTTTCAGTATTGTGTTATTTCCGGTGATCTGCTCGCCTTGGCGGAGCCGCAGTGATGGGCGGATGATGAAAGTCCCGGACGGCAGGCTTACCGCGCCGTCCACCGGGTGATCGAGAAGAGCCTGGATCTTGGCGGTGCTGGCTTCCGGGGACAGGCGCGCGTCAGCGCTGGCTGAGGCTTGCCCGGCGACTGTGACAGCCGCCGCCACGGGAAGAACCAGCACCGCGGCCAGCCCCCGCAGGAATTTATTTGTCATGATGGTAACGGACTATATTGCCCATAAAAAAGGTCCCGAGATACGCATGGGGGCTCAGCGGAACGCCGTGGCAGTCCGGGATTATGCGAGCAGAAGCTTCTCGACCGGATAGTTCCAGCGCTTTGGTACAGCGTAGGAAGGGCCGGTAAGAAAGGAGTAATACGTTTGGGGTAAGAGGCCTAGGCCATGTGCGGGAGATTTACCGCCACCTGGACAGCCGTGCGCTGCGCTGGGCTGGGGCATACCGGGAGGGCGATCAGAGCCCTGCAGCGGCTATGCCGACAGGGGGTCGGCAAAGTCGTCTTGATGGCGCCGGGGAGGTAGCGACACGCCGGTGATGGGCGGGTAAAAGCACGGGCACGGCCCTTGGGGTGATCATGGCGGTTCTCACGCCAGCCAGATCGCTTCGGGAGGGGCCATGCCCGGACTGTGCCGTTAGAGGGCGCCCGGGACGGCGCACCGGAGGCGATCCAGGTCGCTGATCGCTGGCATCTGTGGCACAACCTGGGTGAATACGCCGAGAAAGCGGTCGCTGCGCACCGCGGCTGCCTGACGCGCCCGGCCGGCGCGCCCGAGGACGGCAGCGGCGGCCCGGCCAGCCCCGGGCAGGGCACGCCGCCGGCCGAACCCGAGGGTCTGCGTGATGTCTGCGGGCGGGACCGGCGCCTGGTGGCCCGCACCCGGGACCGCCACGTGGCCGTCCACGGCCTGCTGGCCGCCGGGCACTCCGAACGGACGGCGGCCCGGATCCTGGGCCTGAGCAGGAATACCGTGCACCGGTACGCGGCCGCCGCCAGCACAGGCGAGCTGTTGGTCAAGGCCACCAGCCGGGCATCCAAGCTGGACAGGTACAAGCCGTACCTGCGCCAGCGGTGGAACGAGGGCATCACCACCGCCACGGTGCTGCACGCCGAACTCCAGGCCCGCGGCTGGCAGGGCAGCGTGCAAGCCGTTGAGCGCTATGTGCGGCCGTTCCGCGTGATGACCGCCGCGCCGCCCCCCGGCCCGGTCATCCCGGCCACCCGCCAGATCACCCGCTGGCTGCCTGTCCCGACCGGCCACCCTCGGCGATGAGGAACAAGCCCAGCTCGCCAGCCTGCAAGACCGCGGCCCGCACCTGAACGGCCTGGCCGCCCACGTCCGCAGCTTCGCCGAGATGATGACCCGCCGCCAGGGCGAGCAAGAACTGGAAGGCTGGCTCACCGCCGTCGAGGCCGGCGACCAGCCCGAACTGCGCTCCTTCGCCAACGGCACCGTCGCGACCAGACAGCTGTCACCGCCGGGCTCACCCTGCCCTACAACTCCGCCGCCGTCGAGGGCAACGTCAACCGCATCAAGATGATCAAACGCCAGATGTATGGCCGCGCCAGCTTCCCCCTGCTACGCGAACGCGTCATCATGCACCCCGGCTAACCCCCGACCACGGAATCCGCGCCAGAGCCCGAAATATGGGCCAGATCCCAGATCCCACTTAAGAGTGCTACGACCAAAACGACTTTGCCGGAGCCCTGGCTATGCCGAGGCTGTGTCAAGGTGGACCCCGGTCAGTGTGATGTTGCGTTACTGGTGGGGGCGCTGCGGCGGGCAAGCTGGCAGTAGATCCCGTCTAGTATCGCTGCCTTGTCCGCCGCCCGCTCGTGCGTGAGGATGAACTCCCGGTTGCGCAGCTGACTGGCCGGGTTCGCGGACACCGTGGCCAGCAGGCCAGCCAGTTCCGCGGCGAGGGGATCACGCACCAAATCGGCCGCCAGCCCGTCGCTGATCAGTTCGCGGTACGGCGGAATGTCGGACAGCAGCAGCCGGGCAGCCCGCCAGCGCCGCTTCTAGGACCGAAGAGCTGCGCTGGTCATCAGCAGGTACGGAGACCGCAAGGTCGCTGGCGCACATGAGTCGGAACACCTGCGCCGGCGAAGAGTGTGCTCCACGATCAGCACACGGTCCGCCGCGCCCCGGGCAAGTTCGCGGATATCATGCAGGTACTCCTCCTGAGCCCAGCGAGCTGCGGTCTGGTCTGGCCGATGACCACGCAGCAGTACCAAAAACAGGTCAGGGCGAGTGGCTGCGGCGGCCGCGAACGCTGAAACGATCTCCCGGGTCTGGTAGGTAGCCGAAGTGGTCCGGCAGGACAGCACGACGGTCGCGTCCGCAGGCAGCTTGTACTCGGAACGAGCCACGCTCGTCCGGATCCGGGGCTGCGCCTCAATCAGGGCGTCCGCGACGCCCCATGAGAGCACACGCACCCTGCCGGGAGGTACCGCGTAGCGGCTGGTTAGTTCCGACGCCACCGCAACGGAGGTTGGTAGCACCAGGTCAGCGGCTTGGAGTGCTCGTCGGGCCACGCCGGCGCGGAGCGTTGAGCGGCGGGCCGCCCGCAACTCGCTGCCCCAGGGTGTCACGACGCGGGCGGGGCCGGCTGGCAGCGCCAGTGACAACAGCCCGTGTACGCCGAGAGAATGGACGTGCACTAGGTCGGCGCCGGTGTCATTGACCAAGTGATGCATCCACCTCCGAGCGAGAGCCAGCCGCCAGACCGCGCTGAATCCAGCGGTCGGGACCACGCGCAACTCGGCACCGGGGATCGCCGCTGCCGGCGCCCAGCTGGCCACGATGACCCGGTGCCCGCGATCGGCCAGCGCGGTGGCCCAGCGGCGGGTGTGCACCGACCCGGCGGGCGCGAGCAGGATCACGACAAGCCCTGGCCGTTCAGCCACCAGACTGCTGCTTTCGGGATTGCCGTCCCCGCGCCCGCTGGGCCCGAGGGTAACGCTCGAGCGGCTGCCGGCCGCCACGCAGCAGTCCCTGTTCCTCGCGGAGGATGAAGCTGGCCTTGCCTGCGGCGGCCCGCAGTCGGCAGTAGGGCCTCCGGCGCAGTGCGGCCCATCGGACAGCGGCCTTCTCGAAACCGTGGCCAGGGAAGAATTGACCAGCTACCTCCAACAGCGAGATGTGCAGCGAGTGGTAGGGGAGCGTGGCCGGGACGCGGAAGCGCAAATCATAACGTGACCAGTAGCCGAGGTCGAAGTCGGGCAATGAGTCCGCGAGCCGCTGCGCCGCGGCGGGACTGGTGTGGCGACCGCAGTGGCACGCATCATGCTCAGCCAGGCCAATGAGCGCGAAGACGGCCCCGTTGAGAATATGGCACGGCGGGTCAGCGGGACATTCTTCAAGGAAGGGCCGCCCTAGCGGGTCGTAATGGCTGCAGCCGCCCGCGTTGACGGGACTGAGCAGGAGGCGCACCGCGCCGTCTGCCGCGTCCTGGTAAGACTTCTCACCGGTCAATTCTAGGGCCCGTAGCAGAACGGAGGCCGCGAGACCCTGCGCCATCGCCGAGTACCAGCCGGGCGTGACGCGGTAGCGCGGGACCGGTACCGGGTATCGCCATCCCCCTTCCGGGTCCTGGCTGCGCCGCAGGTAGCGGCTCTGGGCCAGGAACGCTGCCAGGCTGGCGCTGCCGTCGCCAGCCTGGGTGATGCTCGCATGCTGGTCGAGCGCGTACAGGCTCACGGACACCGGGTTGTGGTAATCGGCTGAACCTGGGCCACCGATCACCACCACGCCGCTGTGATCGACCCGCAGCCCCCGGGTCACCACGCCCATGTTGAGAGGGTAGGGCGCGGCGGGGTCCGGAGCGCATTGGCCTGTCACCGGGTATGCGGGGGCGCGCAGATCAGCCAGCGCCTGCCTGATCAGTGTGAGACCGGGTGATGCCATCAGACACTCCGCCAAGCTGGGCGGCCGCGGCCGGGGGGCAGCCGCTTCAGCCCTTCCCGGTAAAGGGCCTCCACTCCGGCCACGGTAGCGCTGATGTCGAACTGCCGCAGGCAGCGTTCCCGGCCCATGCGGCCCAGCTCTGCTCGCCAGCTTGGGTTCGCCAGCAAGTCAACCACGGCGCAGGCCAGCGCCACAGGATCCGCGGAGGGAACGAGCAGCCCGGTCTTGCCGTGCTGCACCGAATCCGGCAGCCCTCCGACGTTGCTGGCCACAACTCCCTTGCCCATTAGCAAAGCTTCGACCAGCGCGTACGAGGCTGATTCCACTAGCGACGGGCACACCACGACGTCCATCCCCGCGAGCACGCTGGGTATGTCCGTCCGGTGCCCGGTGAAGTGCACCCGGCCCCGGAGGCCAAGCGCGTCCGCTCTGGTCTCGAGCGCGTGGCGATAACTGCCGTCCCCGATGAACTCATCGCCGACGACGAACAGTTGCGCAGTTGGAACCAGCCGCAGGATCTGCGGTGCGGCGTCCAGGAAGATTTCATGGCCTTTAACCCCGATATCGCGGAACGCACGCAGCCGGGTTGGGTACATGTGCGCCACCATGCCGACCACGGGGGTGGCCGGACCGAGGCCGAATTCGTGCCGAAATGCCGTCCCCGGGGTGTCCGGGTCCACGGCGTGCACATCACATCCGTAATAGCTGACGGCTACCCTGCGGGCGCCGGCCGCCTGGTAGCGAGCGGCGATCGCCTGGCACGACCCGATCACGAGGTCGTCCACCCGCACGCTACCTAGGTCGAGCCAGCGCAGCAGCGGGCTGTGCAGGTGGACGGTGCCAGGCAGTTGGGAGACCCTAAGTGCCGGCCGGAAGCCAGGCGCCGCCGCGCGGCAGCACAGCACGGCCTTGAGCAAGTGGGCATGGATGACGTCGGGTCGGAAGCGCCGGGCCAGCAGCAGCAACTGAGCCTCGGCGCTGGCCACACGGGGCAGTTGGTGCGGGCGCTTCCCGCGGAATGCCAAGATTTGCGTTCGGATGCCGGCGGCTCTGAGTCGGTCGGCCAATGGCCCCTCCGCGGGCAGCACCGCGCAGACCATGTGCCCGCGCCTGGCCAGCCCGTGCACCTGGTCTAGGAACCAGTCACCGCCCGCCGAGGCCGCGGTGACCTGCAGGATGCGCAGTGGCCGGTCATCCACGATTGGACCGCCCGGCTGGCTGGATGCTCGCCGGTCCACCGCTGGCCGGTGGTGCCGTGCCGGGTTCCTCGGTGGTCAGCGTGCGGTTATCTGGTCCGGAAGCCGCCGTGTTGCCTTCCCACAGCGCCGTCAGCCCGTCCAAGTACAGTTTCTCCACCTGAGCCACAGTCGCACGGACATCGAACTGGCGTAGGCAACGTTCTCGGCCTAGCTGGCCCATAGCCCGCCGCCGCAGGGGGTCACCAAGCAGGCTGGTCACTGCCGTGGCGAGCGCCCCAGCATCCCCCGCTGGGACTAGCAGGCCGGTCTCTCCATCCTGGACGGTGTCGGGCAATCCGCCCACGTTGCTCGCCACCACACCCTTTTCCATCAGCAACGCCTCGACCATGGAGTAGCAGGCGGATTCGGCCAGGGATGGGCTGACTACCACGTCCAGCCCGGCAAGAATGGGGCCGATGTCGGCACGGTGCCCGGTGAATACCAGCCGCCCGTCCAGTCTCAGCAGCCGCGCTCTGGCCTCGAGTTGCTGCCGGTACCCGGTCGGTCCGGCCAGGGAGTCACCGACAACGAAAAGCCGGGCGGTGGGCACCTGCTGCAAGATCAGCGGCGCGGCGTCAAGGAAGACCTCGTGACCTTTCACCCCGCTGCCGGAGAATTCGCGGAGACGGCTGCGATACATGTGCGCGATCATGCCGACCGTTGGCGTATCTTCCGCCAATCCGAACTCTTTCCGGAAGGCCGTTCTTGGCATTTGCGGGTCGAATTTCTGCACGTCACAGCCGTAATAGCTGACAGCGACCCGGCGCGCGCCCATCGCCTTGTATTCCGACGTGATCGCGGCGCAGGAACCAATAACCAGGTGATCCCGGCGCAGAGTGCTTTCATCCAGCCGGCGGAGCGCCGGGTGGTGCAGGCGAACTAGCCCGGGAACCTGCGAGACCCGCAGCGCGCGGGGCGCTCCGGCTGAGGCGGCGCGGCAGGCCAGGACGGCGATGATGAGGTGGGCATGGATCACATCCGGCTTGAACGCGCGGAAGCATCGCGCCAGCCTGAGTTCGGCTACGGTCAGCGCGGGCAGCTGTCGAAGCCGTCTGGTGAGACCGAAGGGGATGATCTCTACCTGGATGCCTGAGCTGCGCAGCTGGTCGGGCAGGGGGCCATCCTTCGGCAGCACCGCCAGCACAGTATGCCCGCGCCGAGCCAGACCAGTCACCTGGTCGTGGAACCATGCGCCCCCGACCGCTGTACCGGCAACCTGAACTATGCGCAACGGCCGGTCAGGTATCACAGGCCGAGTCGACCGCCCCGCTTGGCCGGAGATCTGTTGCGTCCGCATGTGCCACTCCTTTCGCCCCTACTCGGCTGGCGAGGATGGCCAGCAAGAATGCAGTCAGGATCGGCGGGACGAGCAGAACCTCACCGAAGAACGAGCAAACGCCTACGCCGGCCATGGCGAGCAAGGCACCTTCCCCCGCCCAGTCCCCGGAGCGCGCGGCAGGCCAGGCGCGGCGTAGTGCCATCGCGATAAATATGCTTACCAGGACCGCCCCGGTCAGCCCGGTTTCTGCCAACACGGTGAGATAAGTGTTGTGTGCGAAGTCCAGTTGGGAGAACTGGATGATAAAGGTGTCGTAACTGCCCGTGTTGACGTAGTAAGCGGGCAAGTTAGTGGCGAAGTTAAGGTAGCCGACCCCGAAGGCCGGATGAGCGTCGAACATGCGCAGCGCGCTACTCCACAAGTCGATGCGCAACGCCGAGGAGACGTCGAGCCCACTGGAGTTCCACACCGTGCTCAGCCTGGCGCTGACCGCGGGGGGCATCACCGCCGCGAGACAACCAGCGACTCCCGCGGCGCAGGCCAGTCCTTTGATCGAACGTCGGAGCGCAAACAGCGCGATGACGGTTATGGCGCCGAAGTATGCAGACCGGCTGAACGAGTAGCCGACGCCGGCCACCAGTCCGGGGATGGCCACGGTTAGAGCTAGCCGTTCCATGCCGTGGGCCCGCGGGAAGCGCGCCAGCAGCACGCCTAGGGCGAGCACGAAAATCGCACCTTCGGCGTTGTGATTTACCGCGCCAGTGTTACTCGCCGCCGTCAGGGCGCTGCTGGCCGCCGAAGATCCGGCGGAGGCGGACAGCGACGCACGCGACTTAGCGACCTCCAATATTGCCAGGCCTGCCGTGACGCATCCGGAAACGACCAGGGCACGCCGCGCAAGGTGGCCTCCGTCGGCGATGAGCGGAATCAGCAGCAGTGGGATACCGAGCATCATCACGTAGCGCCAGTTTCCGGCTGCGCCATCCGCCGCTCCGGAGAGCGTCGCCGATATCAGGAAATACGAGATACAGGCGAACGTCACGGCCAGCCCTAGGGGCCGTGGCCGGGCGACTCGCCCGGCCACCAGATGGCTCAGCGCTGCTGCCACGGTGAGCAGGATGAGGTCCTTCTCGGTCACCAGGGTTGACCCGAACGACGTCTGGGACAGCGGGCAGACAACGGCCAGCGCCATCAACCCTGCCCCAGGGATGGTGAGCACCGCGGCCAGCACGCCGAGGCCCAGGCATGCGGTGATCGCTCCGGCCCCCCAGGTCGAACAGCGCCGCGAGGCCCAGGCCACCCGCCACCGCAGCCGCACGCATCAGTGCAGGCCAAGGACGGATGGGTGGCATGCGCGCGGCCAGGCGGCGGGGCATTGCTATCACCATGGCGATCGTGCCTGGTTCCTCCCGGAGGTGGCCTAGCGCACCGAGCACGATCACGGCGAACGCGCAGTAGCCCAGCGAGTCGGCCACGCCTGCCCCTAGCGCGCCCAGTCGCGGCACCAGGACGATCAGACCAGCGAGCCCTGCGCCTAGTCCCGCGGCCGTCGCCCAGATGACTGGGCGCAGCCTATCGGTCGCTGAGAGATAGGCCTGGTGCGTGCGGCCGGCGCTAAACAGCACCAGGCCAGGAAGCATGCTCCATACGACCTCGACCGAACCCCGGTACGGCGCCCCGTACACTGCCGGGATCACCACTGGCCCGGTTAGAGCGACTGTGGCGGCCAGCAGGACGGTGGCGATGAGCACGGCGCGGCCGATGCGCTCGGCGGCCGCCTGGCCCACCGCCCCGGACGTCACCCGGGGGAAGATCACCAGCGCGACTGCGGTCGGCAACAGCATGACGCCTTCGGCGACTGGCAGGGCCACCGCGTATAGTGCGACTGCGGTCGTGCCAGCGAGCGCCTGGACGACCGGGACATCCATCCGCAGCATGCCGTACTGAGCCAGATTAGGCAGATAAGCGCGGCCAGCGTAACTCGTGTATCGGCGCAGGCTGATTTCTTCCCCATCGGGATGGATGCGAATTCGGGTTGCTGCGAGCAGGGCGACGACCCCGCACAGCTGGCCTGCCGCGCACGCAGCGACGCAACCGGCCACGGTGAGGTGGCCCGTCAGGAGCAGCAGGAACACCCCCGCGACGTAGACAACGCTGGTGCCCAACGTGACCACGTTGTAGACAGTGATCCGTCCGCGACCGATTTCGGCGCTGCCCAGCAGTGTAAATAGCAGGCTGATGGGGCACAGCATCGCGCTGAGCACGATGAGACCGGGGTCAAGGCCGAAGCGGAGCAGTGGCCAGCGCAGCCCGGCCACGGCCCAGGCGGCTGCCATCGCGCAGCCCGCAGTGGCGGAGAACAGCAGCGATCGCCGGACAGCCTGGCGGAACGCGGAATGGGAACGTCCTGCGAAACGGGCATTGGCGTTGTCCAACCCCAGCACACCGGCTACGCCGAAGATGGCCGGAACGGCGATCGCCAGAGCCAGCAGTGCCCGCCCATGCGTACCTAGGCTCCGAGCCGTGACGATCCCGGCCGCGAAGCTAAGCAGCGAGGCGGCGATGCGGGCACCCATCGTCCCGCCCACGGCAGCCAACCGGATCCCGGGCGGCCCCGCCCTGCGGCGAACCCGCCGGGCCCTGGGGCGCTGGCTGTTGCCGCGGCGAACTCTTCGGAAATGCGAGCAAAGGCCGTGCCTCACAACAAGTATCAGTAGACCGCTATGGAGACGAAAGACGAAATAAGCTTTCGGTGTCATTTAGGAATACTCGGATCGCATATCAACTGCTGTCCACATTGGATGATCCGCCCAGACCTGCACCACTAGCTCGTGCATCCATCACCTCCCCATGTCGGCTTTGGGCTAGCGTTCCCCGGACCGTTGAATCCAGATAGTAATCTACTAGACTCTCTGTAATATTAGCAGGCAGGGAAGTTGAAAGGGTGGCGGTGAAAGTACTCAGTGTGGTTGGTGCGCGGCCACAATTCGTGAAATTGGCACCTATCGACCGGGCGCTGCGCAAGCAGTGCATCGATCACGTGATAGTGCATACCGGGCAGCATTACGCCCCGCTGCTTTCGCAGTCTTTCTTCGATGAGCTCGCGATCCCGCCGCCGGCAGTCAATCTCATGATCGGTTCCGCGTCGCACGCCGCACAGACAGCGGCCGTCCTGGTCGGCTTGGAGAGTGTCCTCGTGGACCAAGAGCCCGACTGGGTGCTCGTATACGGCGACACTAATTCCACGCTCGGTGCAGCGCTTGCGGCCACGCAGCAGAACCGCGCTGCCGCTCATCTTGAGGCCGGGCTGCGCTCCTTTGACCGCCGCATGCCCGAGGAACGCAATCGGGTGCTGACCGATCATGCGTGTGACCTGCTGCTTGCGCCCACGAGGACCGCGCTGGAGCACCTAACAGCGGAGGGCCTCGCCGCTCGCAGCGTCCTGGTCGGCGACGTAATGGCTGATTCGCTGGCCATGGTCCGGGCGCAGGTGGCGACCAGTCCACCGGAGCTTCCCCAGTCCTGTGCAATGGTCCATTGTTGCTGGCCACACTGCACCGCGCGGAGACGACCGACGACCCAAAGCGGCTTGCGGCCACGTTGGAGGCGCTCGCTGACAGTGCGCTGCCAGTGAAACTGCTCGCCCATCCTCGTCTGGCGGCCAGGGCACATCAGTTCGGCCTGCCACTGACTCGCGGTGCGGTCGAGGCGGTGGAGCCACTGCCGTACCCGGCCATGATTGTCGCCATGCAGTCCTGCTGCGGGCTGATCACAGATTCCGGCGGGCTGCAGAAAGAGGCGCTACTGCTGGGAGTGCTGTGTACCACGCTGCGGTCGGTTACGGAGTGGCCGGAGACACTCGAGGACGGCTGGAATGTGCTGGTTCCCGAGCCGGCTGGCCTAGCGTCCGCGCTGGCCCGGCCCCACCCACAGAGTGACCCACCGCAGCCCTACGGAGATGGCCACGCGGCCGCCCGCGTGGTAGCGGAGCTGCTTGCGCACGGCGCTGGCACATAAGAGCTTGCCAATGACTTGCCAGGGAGGCAGGACCGCGATGAGGATCTGGGTATTCAACCACTACGCATCGCCGCCGGACCGGCCGGCCGGGACGCGGCATTATGACTTCGGGCGGGTCCTCGCGAGTCAGGGTCACGAAGTCACCATCTTCGCGAGCAGCTACAGCCATCACAGCTTGCATGAGGAGCGTCTGGGCTGTCGGCAGTGGATGCGGGCCGAGTTGGTGGACGGTGTGCGGTTCGTCTGGGTGCGCAGCCTGCCATATGTACGTAATGACTACCGCCGGGTGCTGAACATGCTCAGCTACACAGTTGGTGTGATCGCCGCCCAGCAGAGGTTCCCGCGCCCCGATATTGTAGTGGGCTCGTCGGTACACCCTGGGGCTGTTGCGGCCGCCTGGTTGGTAGGGGGCATGCGCCGGACGCCGTTCGCCTTCGAGGTACGCGATTTGTGGCCGCAGGCACTCATCGACATGGGCGAGTTGGCTCAGCACGGCCCGGCGGCATGCGCGCTGCGGGCTATGGAGCGCTTTCTCTACCGCCGGACCCGAATCGTGATCAGCTTGCTCCCACGCGCTGGTGAGCACATCCGCCGCGCAGGCATTCCCGAGGAGAAGATTGCGTACATCCCAAATGGCGTCGCGGACGTGCCGCGCCCTGTCCTACCGCCAGGTCCCGGATGCGCAGATCTGCTGGGCCGGATTGCGTGCTGGCGGAAGGAGGGCTTCCTGGTGGCGGGCTACACCGGGTCTCACGGGCTGGCCAACGGCCTGCCCGTGCTGATCGAGGCGGCGCGCGTGCTGCGAGAACGGGCCGTGATCAACATTGCCCTGGTCTTTGTCGGGGACGGCCCGGCAAAGGCAGGATGCGAGCGGCTGGCTGCGGACTACGGCCTGACTAATGTGATGTTCGCGGGGCCGGTGCCGAAGCAGGATATGCCTGCCGTACTTCAGGCCATGGACGTAACGCTGTTCCCGCTGAGGGACGGTTCCGTCGCGCGCTACGGACTCAGCTCTAATAAACTGTTCGACTATCTGGCCAGCGGGCGACCAGTACTCGCCTGCTGTGGAGTCCCCGGGAACCCGGTACAGGAATCCGGTGGCGGTATCTGCGTGCCTGCCGGCTCCCCAGAGGCTGTGGCCAACGGCCTAATCACGCTGGATCTCATTGGCCAGGCCGCTAGGCGGGCCATGGGGGAGCGCGGCAGAGAGTGGGTGTACGCCCACCATGGGACGAGTGCGTTGGCGGTGCGCTTCCTCGATGTGCTAGCGAGTGCCTGCCAGTGACGTTCTATGTATGCGGAGCAGGCGGTTTCGGGCGGGAGACACTGGACGCATTGTTGGCCAGGTCCCCGAAGGCCGCGCTGGACGTGGTTTTCCTCGACGAGCATGCCCCAACAGAGCCGGTGGACGGAGTGCCGGTAGTCCGCCTCGAGGAGGCGGGACCTGGGACGTTTGTAGTGGCGATCGCGGACCCGTCGGCACGAGGGCGGCTGGCCTCCGCCCTAATGGCCCGCGGGCTGATCCCCGGCCATGTGATCGACCCTCGCGCCACGATTTCCCCGCAGGCGGTGCAGGGCCCGGGTGGCGTGGTGCTGGCTGGCGCATTCGTCTCAACGGGCGTGGTGCTCGGCAGTCACGTGCACATTAACTACAACGCTACGGTCGGCCATGACGCGGTGCTCGGCGACCTAGTTACAGTCCTGCCCGGTGCGAACGTGGCCGGTGGCGTGGATCTTGGGCGGGGCGTGACCATCGGGTCGAACGCATGCGTACTTCAGGGGCTGCGAGTGGGCTCTGGCGCTCTGGTGGGTGCTGGTGCGGTCGTCACCCGGGATCAGCCCCCAGGGGCTGTGGTGGCTGGCGTACCGGCCCGGCCGATGCACTGATCGGCCGGGCCCACGCCGAGCACCCGAAGCGGCACGGCTTGCCAGCGCTGTGGGTCAATAATGGCGCGCCCATCCACAACCGCTCGCACCCCGGGTAGGTCAGCGGGCCCGAGGCTCGCGTAACAGGCGTGGTCAGTGTGCACGATGGCAGCGTCGCACGGCTCACCAGGGCAGTAGGCGCGCAGCCCGAGCCGCTCGAGTTCGGCTCTGGTGTACAACGGGTCGTGCACAATCGGGTCTGCTCCGCGTGCCTTCAGCTCTGCGGCGACTGCAAATACTCCCGAGTAGGACGTTTCCTTAACACCCGCCCGGTAGGCGGCGCCAAGCACCACGACTCGCAGGCCGGTCAGCCCGCCGGTGAGCTCGCTAAGGAGGGCTACCATCTCTCCCGGGACTGCCTCGTTGACCCGCCGCGCCAGAGCAGGCATGCGGGCGGCCGGATCGCTGCTCAGGTACAAAAGTGGATACACCGGAATGCAATGCCCGCCCACCGAAATCCCGGGCCTGTGCAAGTGGCTGAACGGCTGGCTGTTCGCAGCCTCGATCACCTGGTAGATGTCTAGCCCGACCGTTCCGGCGAACCGGGCGAACTCGTTCGCAAGGGCGATATTGACGTCACGGTAAGTGGTCTCAGCCAGCTTTGTCAGTTCGGCGGCTTCCGCACTGCCAAGGTCCCACACCCCGTTAGGGTGCGACAGATCAGGCCGCTCGTCGAAGTCCAGCACGGATCTGTAGAACCGGCAGGCGGCGGCACTGCTCGCCGCATCTAGTCCGCCAACGAGCTTCGGATAGCGGCGTAGATCGGCGAAGACACGCCCGCTGGAGACGCGCTCTGGACTGTGGCATAGGGCAAAGCCTGAACCCGGCTGCAGGCCCGAACCGGCAGCCAGGGCGGGTGCCAGCCGGCGCCGGGTGGTGTGCACCGGCAGCGTGGTCTCGTAGCTAACCAGCGTGCCGGCGGTGAGGCCGGCCGCCACCGCGGCAGTCGCCGCATCGACCGCAGTGAAATCCGGGTACCCGTCAGTGCTCACCACTAGGGGCACGACGACGATGACCACGTCGCTGGCCGCAACGCACGACGTTGTCCCAGTTGTCGAGGTGAGTAGCCCGGATGCCACCGCCTTAGCCAGCCGCTCTTCGAGTCCCGGCTCACCGGGGAACGGTGGCTGGCCGCTGGCGACAAGGTCCACGACGGCTTGGCTCTGGTCGGCGCCTCGGACTCGCCAGCCCTTCCCGGCGATCTGGACCGCGAGTGGCAAGCCGATCTTGCCCAGACCCACCACCGTCACGCTCGTTCTCATAGCGCTAGCGCCCCACCTACGCGCATCAGGCTACCGTCCATCCGAGGTTGGGTGGCCGCCCGGGCCCAGTCGGAGGTGGTGAGCCGGTAAAGCTTCAGGCCCAGTACGAGCGCGAAGCCCACAGGAGCACCTGGGCTCTGGCCAGGAAGGCCAGGGTCACGTCGGAGAGGTTCTTCGGCCGGCCAAGTCGCTGTCGCGCAAGGGCGATCACATAGTCGTGGATCAGCACTTATCCTGCCGTCACGAGGACTTCTGGGCCTGCAGTCAAAAGCGATCATGGGGTGCTCTCCTCCCTTCGAGACAACACGCCGGACCGGCCCGAGTTGGGAAGATCGCTCACCTAGGCACGGCCAGCCCGTCGGCGAACAGCTCGACGGCGACCCTATGGCGGGCTGCAGATAGCACTGCGCCGGCTACCTCAACTGCTCGAAGGCCCTGCCACAGCGAGACTATGTCTTCGGGCTTGCCCAGCACGGCGTCCCGGAAATCCTCCAGCTCGACTCGCAGCGCCTCGCGTCTGGCCACGGCGTATCGGATGACGTCGCCCTCGGAAGCACCATGAAATGGGTGACTGGCCACCCCGTCGGCAGTGACGGCACCGTTGCGATGGAACCACAGCTCAGCGCTAACGGTGTCTGCGACCAAGCACCCGCGTTCTCCGGTCACCGTGATGACTCGCTCCTTGAGCGACGATAGCCAATTCACTAGATGACTGGTGACTGTCCCGTCGCGAAGCACCCCGGTCACGGCCACCAGATCTTCGTGCGGTCGGCCACTGGGGTGCGCCGTGAATGCGGACACCTGGGCGTACGCCGATCCCGTCACCCAGCCCGTCAGATCGATGTCGTGTGTGGCGAGATCCATCACCACCCCCACGTCACGGATCCGCTGCGGGAAAGGGCCCTGCCGCCGGGTAGCGACCTGGAAGACAGTGCCGAGCTGGTCTTGTGATAGCCGTAGCCGCATGCTGCGCAATGCAGAGTTGTACCGCTCGATGTGGCCCACACACCCGACCAGCTGCCGTTTCTCAAATTCGCTGGCCAGCAGGCGGCCGCTATCCGCATCTTGCGCCAGTGGTTTCTCTATCAGCGTGTGGACACCCGCCGCGGCAAGCTGGAGCCCCATCTCGGTGTGCGTCAGGGTGGGGCTCGCCACCACGCACATATCAATGCCGAGTCGGAGCAGACTGTCTACGTCGGGCACGGTGACGGCTATACGGGCCGCTGACCGCGCGGACGGCGACGGGTCGGCCGCGCCGATCAGCTCCACCCCCGGTAGTTCGCTGAGTACGCGTACATGGTGTCGGCCCATTGTACCCAGACCGATCACGCCGGCGCGCAGACTTAGAGTCACCGAGACACCTGGGACAAATGGACGCCGTTGGCCAGTACGTCAGCGATTTGCTCGATTCTTGCTGGGTGAGCTGAGCATGCATGGGGATTGAGAGCATCCGGCTGGCCACTTCCTCGGTCACCGGAAGCCTGGCCGAGGTTGGGGCGAAGATGGGCTGCTGGTGCACTGGCGGGAAGTAAATCCGTGCCTCAATACCGCTGCTGTTGAGGTGCTCGAGAACGGCGTCCCGCCCACGATCGACGAGGCAGGTATACAGCATGTGGGTGGGGGGCGGCCTGCGGTACCTTGTAGGGAGGCGTGACACCAGGCAGTTCTGCGAGACGCTGGCTCATCCAGTCGGCCGAGGCGCGCTTACGGGCCAAGATCGCGTCCAGTTTGCGCAGCTGCTCCCGGCCTATAGCGGCCTGCATCTCAGTCAGTCGCCAGTTGTAACCGACTACCGTGTGCTCATACAACTGCCTCTGGCCATGGTTGCGCAGTCGGCGGAGCCGCTCAGCGGTCTGAGCGTCCCCAGTAAGCACGATCCCGCCTTCACCCATTGTCATGTTTTTGGTGGGCGTGAAGCTGAACATGGCCGACTTCCCGAAGGTGCCTACAGGGATGCCTGCGTACTCGGCTCCCGCCGCCTGGGCAGCGTCCTCAAGCAGGAGAATGCCGTGATTGGCGCAAATCTTCTGCAACTCGTCCATACCGGCAGCCTGACCTGCGTAATGCACTGTCATAACGGCTCGGGTCCTGCCCGTAATCAGGGCCGGGACCTGTGCCGGGTCGAGGTTGAAAGACTGCGGGTCAATGTCGGCGAAGACAGGTACAGCACCGGCATGCAGTACCGAGGTAGCCGAGGACACGAATGTCATCGACGGAAGGATGACCTCATCGCCGGGGCCGATTCCCTCAGCAAGCAGCATCGCGGCCAGTGCGACGGTGCCGCTAGCAAAGGTGACTCCGTGCGCGCATTGGTGCCGAGCGGCGAACTCTTCTCGAATGCCTTATTCTCTGGGCCGTTCGTGAGGACTCCGCTGGCGAGCACCCGGCCGATTGCCCGGGTTTCTTCCTCACCCACGTTGGGTTTGGCCAGCTTGATGCTAGGCGTGCTAGGGGGCATGACAGATCCGCCTTCCGTCTCAGAAATAGGATCATGGTGCGGATGCCCACTCACCCTGTCGCCAGTGAGAACCGAGCGGACTGTAGCTACCAGCACCGCGAAGTCGAGCCGCAGGCTTTGGTGCTCCACGTAACGCAAGTCCCACTCGATACGCTCTGGCCAGCTCATCCGGTTCCGGCCGTGCACCTGAGCAAGCCCGGTCAGCCCGGGAAGTGCCCGAAGCCTGCCGCGTTGCTGCTCGTTGTAGCGCTCCACCTGGTACGGGAGCGTTGGCCGCGGGCCAACCACACTCATCTCCCCGCGTATCACGTTGATTAGTTGCGGGAGTTCATCAACAGACAGCCTGCGCAGCAAACGCCCGGTCCGGATGAGGCCGCCCGAGTCAGAAAACGAACTGCTGGTTGCGCTGCCCCTGTGCATAGTGCGGAACTTGAGCAGAACGAAGGGGTGTCCGCCATGGCCGACCCGGACTTGGCGGAACAGCACGGGACGGCCGTCATCCAGCCAGATGGTGGCGGCGCAGATCCCGGCCACAAACACGGCTGGCACTGCGGCCAGGCCAATGATGATGAAATCGAGCACTCGTTTGCCGCGATAAGGGAGCAAGTGCACGGTGTCTGATTCGGCGCATGTGGCGTGTTTGCCCTTTTCTCGCAGATCTTCATCGCGTGTGGGGATATTGGTAACCACGGGGATCCGCCCATGTTGACGTTAACGTAGACGTTGCTGTCGATGACGTAACTGATGGCGTAGCTGGCCACGCCACCCTGTCCTTTTGTAGCCAGTTTTGGCAGGTATCGCCGGGGAGTTTATGCACTCCACCTGATGCTGAGCCCTATCCTAAATAAATATGTGGCAGACTGCCAGAACATAAACGCGGTTGACATCGTTGCCGTAGATGGCTCGGGGAGTATTCGTGGATCTGCGTAAATTTCTTCGCCTGCTACGGGACCATTGGCTGCTTATCGCAGTTGTCACCATCGTGGCAGTTGTCGGGAGTATTGGTCTGACCGGCCGTATAAAGCCGAAATACGCATCAAGTGTCATGTTTTATGTCTCGGCGCAGGCGAAGGTCGCCAACGATCCGATTGCCGCCTACGAGGGGGCGTTGTTCTCTCAGCAAGAGGTTCAGTCCTACGTGGATCTGCTGACTGGCCCCGCGCTGGGACGTGCTGTCGCCAGGCAACTAGGGCCCCCCGCCACTGGCGCTCAAGTGTCCAGCGAGATCACTGCTCGTCTCGTGCCGCAGACAGTGCTGCTCACCGCGACCGTCACCGATACCTCTCCACAGCGCGCGAAGGTCATCGCCAGTGCGGTCGGTGTCCAGTTCGTCCGCATGGTCAGTGCTTTGGAGCGCCCGCCAGGCAAGGGCACACCGACCGTTCGGGTCACGGTGGTCTCGTCGCCTCAACTGTCCACCGTACCTGTCTCGCCGGAGCCCACCCGCAACGCCCTGATTGCGGTCGGACTTGGTCTCCTGGTTGGGATAGGGCTCGCGTCCGCGCGCCACTCGCTCGATACCACCGTCAAGTCGCCCGACCAGATCAGCGCCGCAACCGGAGGGAAAGCGGTGCTCGGCACTGTTCCTTACTACCAAGGAGTGCGCAAGCACCCCCTTATAGCATCTGATTCACCGTTCGGCGCACGAGCGGAGGCATATCGGAAGATCCAGACTAATCTGCGGTTCCTCGACGTGGACTCGCCACACAAGGTGCTCATGGTTACCAGTGCGGTTCCCGGCGAGGGAAAGAGCTCCACTGTGTGCAATCTTGCGATAACCTTTGCTCGGGCAGGAAACCGGGTCATTGTTGTCGAAGCTGATCTCAGGCGCCCCCGGGCGGTGAGTTATCTTGGTCTCCCCGGGGGGTAGGCCTGACGAATGTGCTCGTCGGTAAGGCAGCTATCGAGGAAGTGATGCAAATCTGGGGAGATGGCCTTTTCGACGTGCTGGCCAGCGGTTCGACTGCCCCCAATCCGAGCGAACTCCTTGGCTCCCGGCGCATGGCCGACCTGATTGATTCCCTCCGGGACGCCTACGAGGTAGTGCTGGTAGACGCACCGCCGGTCCTTCCCTTCGCGGATGTGACCGCTGCCGGTCCGGCCTGCGACGGGGCCGTCCTAATCGTCCGGTACGCGAAGACCAAATACGACCACGTGCGGCGCACGTCCGATGCGCTGGCTGCTGTGAACATCCCCGTGCTGGGCAGTGTGCTGAACATGGCCCGGGGCGGCCGCAGCCCCGAGTACGGCTACGGTTATCGGTATTACCAGCCTGGGAAGCAGCACGCGCACGCCACTCAGAACGTAGACTCCCAACCGCCCTCGGGGTCCTGAACCCTGTGCAACCGGAACAGCCCGACTCTGGATTCAGCGTTCTCTTCGTCTGCACTGGCAATGTGTGCCGGTCCGTGCTGGCCGAACGGCTTGCCGAGGTCAGGCTGCAGGACCGGCTCGGCTCCTCTATTGCGCCATTCAGGGTGGGAGTGCGGGCACAGAGGCCCAGGACGGATATCCACTGCATCCGCAGACCGCCTGGGCGCTGGGCGAACTCGGTGCCAGCGGTGCCGGATTCGCCAGCCGTAGGCTGACACGGGCGCACATCGACGACTCCAGCCTGATCCTTTGTGCGGGTCGGGAACATCTTGACCACGTGGTGACAGTCTGTCCGGGGTGCTCGCGGCGGACCTATCTGATCAGAGAGTTCGCCCGACTGGCGGCCTCGGCTGTTCCAGCAATCGTTGTTCCGCATGCCCGCGGGGCTGGGCTGAAGCAGGTGGCTGGCTGGGAACCGGCGCGCAGCCCGGGACCGGCAGGTGATCGCCTGGCCGCCCGGGCGGCCCTCGGCAGGCAAGCGCGCCAAACCGTCGCTGCGGTGGCCCGGTTGCGCGGTCAGATCCCCTACCTGGATCCCAGCGACGACGAGATTCCCGATCCGCGGGCCACCGCAGAGGCGTTCCTCCGGTGTGCCATCAGCCTCGACACGGCGTTGGGTGACGTGCTCAACGCGCTGTGCCCCGATCTGAGCGCGATGGCCTCCCCCCAGCAGCCAGCAGGTGCCGGATCACCAGACAGCAACCCGGTTTCCCGACAGGAGAGTACGCGTGACCGACCAGGAGGCATTCATCCATCCCAGCGCAATCGTCGAGCCTGGGGCCGTGGTTGGAAGGGGTAGCAAGGTTTGGCATCACTGCCATCTGCGCAGCGGCGCGTCGGTCGGCCACGACTGTGTCCTCGGCAAGAAGGTGTTCGTGGATGCTGGGGTGGTAATCGGTGATGCTGTGAAGATCCAAAACAACGTGTCCGTATATCGCGGCGTGGAACTAGCGGCAGGCGTCTTCGTTGGACCCAGCGCTGTCTTCACCAATGACCTACACCCGCGGGCCGAGAACGCAGACTGGCGTGTAAGCATCACAGTTGTCCACCGCGGCGCGTCTGTAGGTGCTAATGCCACCGTCCTTGCTGGCGTGGAGATCGGTGAGTACGCCATGATTGGGGCCGGTGCGGTGGTCGCCAGAACGGTACGAGCACACCAGTTGGTCGCAGGCAACCCGGCCCGGCATCATGGCTGGGTTTGCCGCTGCGGCCAGGTAGTGTCCCGCCACACGCAACTCCCCGTTGACCTCCGCTGCCCCCAATGCCGGCAGGACAGCGGGTCCGGCGAGGGGACCACGCGGCAACGGCGCATACCCCTGGCTATGGTCCAGATGGGTGCCGCCGAGGAGAATGCGGTACTGGCCGTTCTGCGATCGGGCAATCTGGCTGGCGGTACCCGTGTGGCCGAGCTGGAGCAAGAATTCGCCGCCGCGCACGGTGCCGGGCACGCGGTGGCGGTCAGCAGCGGGACAACCGCTCTGGTGGCAGCTCTTCGGGCCCTCGGCATCGGCCCCGGCCATGAGGTCATAACGTCGCCTCTTACCTTCGTTGCGACACTCAATGCAATACTCGCGGTGGGAGCGACCGCGCGCTTCGCCGAGGTCTCGGAAGACCTGACGATCGATCCGGAGAGCATAGCGGCCCTGGTGACGGCGCGGACCCGTGCCCTGCTGCCTGTTCATCTGTACGGGTTGCCCGCAGACATGGGGCCAATTAATGCAATTGCACGCAAATATGGGCTAGTGGTTGTCCAGGACGCGGCGCAGGCGCATGGCGCTCGGCTGGGACCCGATCCGATCGCGCGCTCGGCACCGCTACCTTCTCTTTTTACGCCACCAAGAACATAACCTGCGGTGAGGGCGGCATAGTTACCACCGACGATGAGCGGATCGCCGAGCGCTTGCGCCTCCTCCGGAATCACGGAATGCGGGACCGGTATGACTATGCCCTGCCGGGCTACAACTATCGCCTGACCGACTTGCAGGCAGCCATTGCCACCGTGCAGCTCGGCCGCCTGCCAGAACTCACGCTTCAGCGAGTGCACAACGCAGCACGACTGTCCGCCGGCCTGGTTGGCCTGCACGGCCTGGTGCTGCCGACGGTCCCCGCTGGACGGCTGCATGTGTGGCACCAGTACACCGTGCAGGTCACCGTAGACGCCCGGATGGGCCGGGATCAGCTGGCCAAGTTCCTTCATGCGGCCCAGATTGATAGTCGTTCCTACTATCCGCGGCTGGTGCATGATTATCCCTGCTACCAGGATCACCCGCAGGTCATCGCTGATGACACCCCGCGCGCCAAGCGCGCCGCCGAGGAAGTCCTGTCCCTCCCGGTACACCCGGCACTCGGGGATGATGAGATTGACCGGATCATCGCACAGGTCCGGGAAGCGCTGGGCGATGGGCCGCAGCGTCACTGACCTTCCCCTAAACTAACAGCCGATGGTGCAGCAGCCAAGAAACTACCGCTCGCTGAGGTGGTGTGTGCATGCCGATATGCGCATCGGGCGAATCGTTGCCCACTGCCTCGTTATTCACGAATCCCCCTAATCGTGTCAACGACGTGCCGCGTCCCATCCCCGCTGGCTTTGGCCCGCAGCGTGGGATACATTACTCCGTGTAATTTTCCAAGTACCATCTGTAGCAGAGCCGGGTGACCATCACGCTTAGCCGGTAAGTGGGTTTGAAGAATGCGGCGGAGGCTATCTCCCGCCGAACGGGGCGTATGGCGTGTGGACGCAAAGGGGGGCAAGTAGCAATGTCCGACATTCCCAGCTGGGATGATCCGGCGGGCGGCGGGGATTCGATGGGCCGGGCCCCGGCGGCGGCGGATCCGGCGGAACCGCGGCCCGTCCGGCGTAAGCGGCGCGCGCCTGCGCATCGCCCTGGTGACGATGGCCTCGTTCGTGGTGCTGATCGGCGTGGTCGTGGCCGGCGGTTATGCGTTCGTCAACCACATGGCGGGCAGCATCCAGCGGATCCCGGTGAAGTTCGCGAAGGTCGACGCGGCCCGGCTACTCGAGCTACGGCGGCGCGATGACCGTGCTGATCACCGGGAAGGGCATCGGGCCCACCGGCGCGATGTCAGTGCCCGAGGACTCCAGCAGCGGCTTGATCATGCTGCTTCACGTCGACGCCGAGGGATATTCGGGTGGCGTGGTGTCGATCCCGCCGCAGTCCATAGTTCGCGTTCCTGGGCATGGCCGGACGGAGATCGAGAACGCGCTGACGTACGGCGGACCCACTCTGCTGATCCAGACCATCGAGAACCTGACCCACGTCCAGATCAACCACTACGCCCGGCTCGATTTCACCCATGTGGACCGGGTCGTTAACGTCATGGACGGGGTGGATGTCACGTTGCCCGACGTGACGAGCAGTTTCGGGCACGTATTCCATCTGGGTGTCAATCACCTTAATGGGCGCGAGGCCCTCGATTACGCGCGGGAGCCGGCTATCAGTGAGGAAGCCCGGGTGCTGCGCCAGCAGAGCCTGATGCGGGCCGTGATCCGTAAGATCGAGTTCCGGCACCTGCTTTCCAACCCGATCACCATGTACCGCGACCTCCATGCGCTGATCAGCATGCTGACCGTGGACAGTAATTTCACCACTTCTGAGATCGAGCACCTCGCCAGGGAAGTTCGCGACCTGACCGGCTCGACTGACTACGTCACCGCGCCGGTACATATGAGGGCAGGGCAGGTGTATCTCGACCGGGCCATCAGCCGCCAGCTGTGGGCGGCGATCAGGCAGGACTCGATCTCGGCGTTCGCCAGGCGCTACCCGTTCACGGTGACGCCCCCCGCCCCGAGGTAGGCGAGGGCTCTACCGCTTTACCCGAGTACAGGCTCACTTCTTAGCCGGGAACGGAGGCGAGGACGATGTCTATTGTGCTGGGGCGGCCTGGCCTGAGGCCGCGCGTTGTCGTGGTGTTGCTGGCCTTCTTCGTCGCCGTCCTGGGCGTGACGGTCGTTGGCTACCTGTACATCAACCATGTGGCGGCCGGTATCGCCCGGGTTCCGGTAATGTTCGCGTCCCCTCCAAGACCCCGACCGCGCCCCGCTGAGTCCAAGCGGTCGGTGGCTGCCGGTGAAGGCGCTTCGGCGCCGTCACCGGCAGCCGGCACCATTCCCTCTCGTCACTCCCCGGGGGTGAGGCGCCTGCCCACCCCGCCCCTAAGGTTCCCCTGGTAAGGACAGGGGCGCGGACGGGGGCGTCGCGGGTCACGGCGCACAATGGGTGGGAGGGAGTAGGAGGGTACGTGACCATGGAGATTCGCTCCTACGTTGCGCTCGGGGACAGTTTCACCGAAGGGCTCGACGATCCGACCGCCGTGGGCGGCGGCTACCGGGGCTGGGCGGACCGCTTCGCGGAGTACATCGCCGCCGTCCAGCCGGGCTTGTGCTACGCGAACCTGGCGATACGGGGCAAGACCCTGGCCCAGGTCGCGGACGAGCAGATCCAGCAGGCCATAGCCTTCCGCCCGGATCTGGTCAGCATCGCAGCGGCCGGCAACGACATGCTCCGCCCGGGCGCCGACCCCGACGCGCTGGCCGAGTCCTTCGATCAGGTGATCCAGACCCTGCTACAGGCGGGCTGCCCGGTGCTCATGTTCACCGGCTTTGACCCCCGGTTCCCGGTGCTGCGGCTCATCCGGGGCAAGGTCGCGGCCTTCAACATGCACCTGCGGGCCATCGCCGACCGGCATGGGTGCCACCTGGTTGACCTCTGGGAGATGAACGCGCTGCGCGATCCGCGCGCCTGGAGCTCCGACCGCCTGCACCTCACGCCTGACGGTCACCGCCGGGTAGCCCTGCGGGCCTGCGAGGTCATCGGCGTCCCGGTGGATGAGGACTGGCGCGAGCCCTGGCCGCCGCTGGACGGGCCGCCCCGCTCCCCGGCGGCCGGCTGGCTGTCCGCACGGCGGACGGATGCGCAGTGGGCCCGGGTCCATGCCGCGCCCTGGGTCACCCGGCGAATCCGCGGCCGTTCGTCGGGCGACGGGATCCCGCCCAAGCGCCCGCAGTTGCTGCCGCTCGGCGACATGTCCGCGCCGGCCGGCCTCGACCTTTTAGGTCCCACTTTCCTGGCGTAGTCCGCACGGTCCGTAATCGCCGAGGCGGTGGATTTGGTGCGCACTCCATGACGTTCTGCCGCGTCATGTCACCCGGCCCGGCTGGCCATATTCCGGCGCTTGGAGGCCACGTCGGTCAGCACGTCGTCGATCCGGTCCAGCGCGGCCGCGATCCACGGCAGCCCCGCCGGGTCATCGGACATCAGGGCCTGCTCCCGCTGTTCATCGTTCTCGCCGTAGAGCATGGCGGTGGCCACCCGCACCCGCAGCGCCTCCGGTTTCTCGCCGAAGGCACTCGCGGGCAGCACGCCCATGCCGTAGCAGTGCAGCAGGTGCGTGGCCAGGTCGGCACCGTTGCTGATGCCGCGCGTGGTGCGCAGGTGCTCCCGCCAGGGCGCGAAGTCCGGGTACAGGTAGAACGCGGCCTGCGGCGCGGGCACGAGCAGCCCGGCGGCCGCGAACCTGTCCGCCACCGCCGTGGCCACCTCCGCGTGCAGGGCCCGGCTGCGGGCCACCCGGTCGATGAGCTCGGCGGGCTCGTCGAAGGCGAGGGCTGCGGCCTGCTGGATGGGCAGCGAAGGGGCGGACCAGATCTCGCTCCCGATCCCGACCAGCCGGTCCCGCAGGGCCAGCCCGATCCCGCTGTCGGGCAGCCGCGCCACACCGATCCGCCAGCCGCCCAGGGCCAGGCTCTTACTGAGCGCGGTGGTGACCACGGTCCGCTCCGGCGCGAAGAGTACGGGGCTGGCGAAAGCCTGATCAGGGTCGTGCACGAGGTCGCGGTAGATCTCGTCGGAGATGATGATCAGGTCGTGCTTGGCTGCTACCTGGCAGAGGGCGTGGACGCTGGCCGGGCGGGCCAGCCGGCCGGTCGGGTTGTCCGGCAGCGTCAGCACCACGGCGCCGACCCGGCGGCCCGCTTGCTGCGCCGCGGTCACCGTGGCGGCCAGCCCCTCGGCGTCGCAGACGCCTCCCTCGCCCGGCGGCACCGGCACGAAGTGCGGCCGCACCCCGAGCATGCTGGCCTGGGCGGCGTAGCTGACCCAGCTGGGCTGGGGCACGGCGACGTCGGCGCCGATGGCCAGCAGCAGCCCGAACAGTAGCGCCTTGCTGCCCGGGCCGCAGACCACGCTGGCCGGCCCGGTGGGCGTGCCACGGCGGGTCCAGTACCCGGCCGCGGCTTCGCGCAGCTCGGGCAGGCCAGCGACCGGGCCGTAGGTGTTGCCCGCGCTCGCCTGGGCCAGCGCCTGGATGAGCAGCGGATGAGCGGGCAGCCCGGCCTCACCGAACGCGAGCGGCAGCACAGTCTCGCCCGCCCGGCGTTTGCGGGCCAGGGTCTCGTTCGCGGCCAGGGTGGCGGAGACCGGGATGGGTGCCAGGCTGAGCCGGGAGGGGGGCGCTGCGGTGGGAAAGGGAGTGACCGGGGCGGCTGGCGCGGTCGTCACCTTGGAACCGGCGGACGGCGGGGCAATGCTGCTGGAAGGTTTAGCGGATAGGGCGGATGGCATGGCTGCGCCAGCCATGGACATGGCTTTCGACTCCTAGATCGGGGATGGGGCGCCATTTTGGGGCAATTCGGGCGCCGCATTGCGCCACTCATCGGGCTGCGTTGGGCCAGGGCTTTCGTAGCCTCTGACCACTCTGACCAGCATGCCTTCACTTATGCATTAGCACAAGCTTCTATATCTGTTGTGGAGGGTAAGTTGACCTTATGCTGGATCTGCATCGCCTGCGGTTGCTGAAAGAATTCGCCGGCCGGGGAACGATAGCCGCCACGGCGGCCGCCCTCGGATACACCCCATCCGCGGTGTCTCAGCAACTGGCCGCCCTGGAACGCGAGGCGGGGGTGATCCTGCTCGACCGCACCGCGCGGTCCGCCGAGCTCACCGACGCGGGCGTCCGGCTCGCCGCACACGCCGAGCGGATCCTGGCCCAGGTGGAGGAGGCCGAGGCGGACCTGTCCGCGCAGGAACGCGAGCCCACCGGCCGGGTCTCGGTGGCCGCCTTCCCCACCGCCGCGGCGGCCTTCGCGCCGGCCCTGGCCCGCAGCCTGCGGGCGCATCCCGGGCTGACCCTGCTGCTCCGGCAGACCCAGAAGGACGAGGGACTGAGCTCGGTCCGGTGGGGTGAGGTGGAGGTGGCCCTGGTCGACGACTGGACCGGCCATCTCACCAGCACCGGGGCGGGCGTGCTCCAGTTCTACCCGCTGGTCCGCGACCCGCTGGTCCTGGTCGTGCCCCGCGGCCACCCCCTCGCGGACCCGGCCGAGCCGGTCGACCTGCGCCGGCTCAGCGAGACCAGCCGGTGGATGGCCGCCCCCGCGGGCGAGCCGTCACGCCAGGCCGTGGACCGGCTGCTCGCCGCCGCGGGCGGCGCGCCCGCCATGCCCTGGGAGTTCGAGGGTCTGGGCACCATCCTGTCCCTGGTGTCCCGGGGCATCGGGGTGGCCGCCGTGCCCCGGCTGGCCCTGGCCGCGGGGGAGGGGCGGGTCGTGGTGCGCGACCTGCCCGGCTCGGACGCGGCCCGCGACGTCTACGCGGTGGCCCGGACGGCCAGCGTCCGCCGTCCCTCGGTGGCAGTCATCCTGGCTGCCCTGCACGACGGCGCCAAGCACCTGTCCGCCCGCGGCGCCCAGCCCCGCAGTCGTTCCTCGCCCGCGCCCCCCGACCCCGACCAGCCCTAGCGAGAGCGCCGGTGTTCGCCACGGACTATCCGGAGGATCTGCGTTCGGCTACGAAGATGCCCCAGCGCGGCCGGGATACGACCAGTCCTTCATCCATGAGTACCTGGACGGCACGGCGGGCTGTGGTCCGGGAGATCCGGTACGTCTCGGCCAGCCGGTCCAGGCTTGGCACCTGCTCGCCCGGCAGAAGCTCGCCGTTGGCGATCTTCTCGCGCAGTTCTGCCGCAACGCGCAAATAGGGCGGCACCAGCTCTCTGGCCACAAGATCAACGTACCCAGCAGCCTGCTGACCTGCGTCTGTATTAGACTGTGCTGTGCTGTGTTAGGTTATACGTGATCGATATAGCTGACCTGCAGTCCGAGCCTCCAGCGGTACGGAGAACCAACAATGACGGCACGCGACACTGACGCGGCCGGCCTCACCTCCGGCCCGGTCGGCGACCTGCCCCGGCTCCCGCCGACGGGCTCGGGGCCAGCCGCCGACCCCGACCCCGACCCCGACCCGGAAACGGACCCGGAGGAGAGCCTGCAGCGGATGCTGGTGATCACCGGCCTGCTCACCGCGGCCGGGCTGACCGCCTGCCTCAACGTCACCCGCGACATCCCCGACGTCACGGCCTGGCTGCCCCAGCCCGGCGGACGCGACATAAAGATCATCATCGACGACGACGGCTACATCGAGCTCCGGTTCTGGACGAGTCCCGGCGCCACCCCCTCGCACGTCACCAGGATTCTCACCGGGGCTATCGCCGCGCTCAACGGCAGCGGATGATGTGCTCACACGGATTCCGGAAGCGCAGCAGAAGTGGAAGACTCAGCACGCTTCGCAGGGTCGCTCACGGCTGGGGGGACGGTTACATGATCGAGCAGGCGTATGACCGGGATTCGGTCCGTCGGTACGTGGAAGCCGTCCGCGGGGTCCTGGGCTCTGACCAGCTGCAGGCGGCGACGGCGGCTGCCGCGCAGGTCATCCCCGGTGAAGGTGACCCGCAGGCCAAGCTGAGCGCCGCGCTCCCGGGACCCGATGCCGGGGAGCCGTCGTCGGGCGGGGCGGAAGGCGAGGCCGTTCCGTACCTGTCCCGCGACCCGGCGGTCAGCCTGGTGCAGAGCGCGCTGGAAGGCGCCCTGCGAGAGCACGGCGTGACCGACCAGGCGCCAGCGGACCACAGCCTCTGGTCGAGGATCGTGCACACCGCTGAGGCGCTCCTGCACCCCGGGGACTTCTCGCCCGACGACCCGGACTGGGTCATCAAGATTGCCGAATCGATGCTGGGTCACCTGGCCAAGGGCAACCATCCGTTCAATCCCCGGCCGGCCGAGCACGCGATCAGCGACACGGCGCGGCTGGTCGTGGTGGGGGACTGGGGGACCGGGCTGCCGCGGGCCCGGGCCGTGGCCGCCTACATGGCCGAGGAGGTCGCCGACGCCCTGGACCACGGGCGCGAAGCGCACGTCATCCATCTCGGCGACGTGTACTACTCCGGGCTGCCCAGCGAAGTCCAAGATCATGTGCTTGCCTGCTGGCCGGTGACACCGGAGCAGGCCCGGGCCGGGGTGACGTCCTGGTCGCTGAACGGCAATCACGACATGTACAGCGGTGGCTACGGCTACTTCGAGACGCTGCTCGGCGACCCGCGGTTCGCCGCCCAGCACTCGGCCGACGGCGCGGCGACCAGTTTCTTCCGGCTCACGGCACCGTCGTGGGACTTCGCGGCCCTGGACACGTCCTGGGATCAAGACGTCATGTCCAAGGGCGCTTCCGGAGTGCTCGAAGACCCGCAAGCGGGTTTCGTTGCGGAAATAGCGAAGTCGTCGGAGCGCAAGCTGGTGCTGCTGAGCCACCACCAGCTGATGTCCGTGTTCGACCCCGCCGACCTCGGCCCGGTGCTGCCCGCCAAGCTCGGCCCGGTCCTGGACAGCGGGCGGGTGGCCGCGTGGTGGTGGGGGCACGAGCACCGCTGCATGGGCTTCGAGGCCGCGACAGGGCGTCCGGTTCCCGCGCTGCGTGGGACACGGCGGCGTCCCCGTGCTCCAGACGTACGCCCCCGGCGACCCCATCCAGCCGCCCGGGGCGTGGGAGGCGGCAGGCTTCCTGGAGGACTCAGACGGTAACCACTGGGCCCGTTTCGGGTTCGCCGTCCTGGACCTGGACGGCCCCCAGATGCAGGTCCGCTACCGGGATGACACGGGGGCCCAGATCAGGTCCGAGGTCATCCAGTGAGGCGGCGGCGCGGCTGCTGACCAGCCCGGGCCGCGGTCAGGCGTCGCCCCAAGGGATATGCTCGTAGCCGATATGTGCTAGCATAGGTACATGTCGCTTAAGAGAACGAACGTCTATGCCGATGCCGAAGATCTCGCCTTGATCAAGGAGATCGCGGCCCGGCGGGGAGTATCTGAAGCGCAGATCATCAGGGAAGGGATCCACCTGGCCGCCCTGAGCAACCGGGTATGGGACGGTCCCTTCGACTGGCCCACCTTCGATGGAACTGGCGAACCTGCGACTAGCAATGAGGTCACCGAAGCGGTCGCCCGGGGTGCCGAAGGACGGTGATCGTTGTCGCGGACACGTCGGGCATTATCGCGGCGTCCGACCGCAATGCCCCCGAGTCCGCAGCCTGCCAGGGAATCCTTCAGGAAGCCGGAACCGTGGTCATGTCCCCCATGGTGCTCACCGAGGTTGATCACTTGGCCAAAGCGCGCTTCGGGTCGCAGGCGCGGTCCTCAATCATCGAGTTCATCATCGATCAGCTCCGGCAGTCACGCTTTCAGATCCCCGAGACCGGCCTGGAGACGCTGACCGCCGCCCGCCTGGTTCAGCAACAGTACGCAGCTCTGGACCTGGATCTGGCCGACGCCGTGAACGTGGTACTGGCCGCCCGTTACCGGACGGACGCGATACTGACGCTGGACCGACGCGACTTCCGCGCGATCAGTCCGCTCACTCCACATAAGTGGTTCCGGCTGCTGCCCGACGATCTCTGATGCCCGGCGCGGGACACTGGCGCCGGCCACAGCCCGGGCGGGTCAGGCGTCGCGCTCGATGGGGCAGCTCATGCACCGCGGGCCGCCCCGGCCGCGGCCGAGCTCACTGCCGGGCACCGTCACCACCTCGACGCCGTTTTCCTCCAGGTAAGTGTTGGTCGTGACGTTGCGGTCGTAGGCGACGACCACGCCGGGCTCGATGGCCAGCACGTTGCAGCCGTCGTCCCACTGCTCCCGCTGCGCGGCCTGCGGGTCCTGGCTAGCCGTCAGCACCTTGATGCTGGGCAGGCCCAGTGCGGCCGCGATCGCGGTGTGCAGGTCCTCGGGCGGATGGTCGGTGACCTTGAGCTCGCGGGCGCTGGCCCCCGGCTCGACCGTGTACGACGGCAGCATGCCCAGGCCCAGGTACTTGGTGAACACGCCGTAGTCGCACATGGTCATGACGGTGTCCAGGTGCATGAACGCCCGGGCCTTCGGCATGTCGATGGCCACCAGGCAGCGGGCCGCCCCGGATGAGAACAGCCGGTGGGCGAGCATCTCGACGGCCTGCGGGGTGGTCCGCTCGCTCATCCCGGCCAGCACCGCACCGTTGCCGAGGACCAGGATGTCGCCGCCTTCGATGGTTGCCGGGGCGGCGTCCGCGCCGTGGTACCAGACCTCGAAACCGTCGCGGGCGAACATCGGGTGCCAGCGGTAGATGGCCTCGTCGTTGACGGTTTCCCGCATCCGGGCCGGCATGGCCATCGCGTTCACCGAGACCCCGCGGTAGATCCAGGACGAGGTGTCGCGCTGGTAGAGCAGGTTGGGCAGCGGGGCGAGGACGAAGCTGTCCGGATCCAGCGAGTGGAACGCGATGCTCTTCGGCTCCGGGGTCAGCTCCAGGATCTCCTGCTTGGTGATCCCCCCGGTCAGGGCCTGGGCCAGGACGGGGGACGGGAGTCCCTCCACCGCGGCCCGCAGCACCGCGCAGGCCAGCGGCCCGTTCAGCCGGGAGTCGAAGACCCGGTCCATGATGTAGTCGCGGGCCTGGGAGATCTCCAGCGTCTGGGTCAGCAGGTCCCCGTAGTAGTGCACGACCACACCCCGGGCCAGCAGTGCCTCCGCGAACTCGTCGTGCTCCGCCTGGGCCCGCTTGACCCACAGCACGCCGTCGAACAGCAGCTCGCTGGCGTTGTCCGGGGTGAGCCGCTTGAGCTCCAGTTCGGGACGGTGCAGCACGACCTGGCGAAGGCGGCCGACCTCCGAGTCAACGTGGAACATGAGCTCTCCGTTCGGCGTGGGTGGTGCTGATGTGGCCATCATGTCCGGCTAGGCTCCCGGCGTGGACCTAGACCTTGACCTTTCCCAGGATGGGACGGCCCTGACCGCGGCCCTGGTAGATATACCCTCGGTCAGCGGTGACGAGGAACGCCTGGCCAACATCATCGACGCGGCGCTGCGCCGCATCCCGCACCTGGACCTGTACCGGGACGGCAACGCCATGGTGGCCCGGACCATGCTGGGCCGGCCGGAGCGGGTGGTGCTGGCCGGCCACATCGACACGGTGCCGATCGCCGATAACCTGCCTCGCCTCGACGGGGACCTGCTGTACGGCTGCGGCAGCTGCGACATGAAGTCCGGGGTCGCGGTCCAGCTGCGCCTGGCCGCGTCCCTGCCCGAGCCCCGCCGCGACGTGACCTACGTCTTTTACGACGGCGAGGAGGTCGAGGCCGAGCGCAACGGGCTGCTCCGGCTGTCCCGGCATTCCCCTGACCTGCTGGACGGTGACCTGGCCGTGCTGCTCGAGCCGACCAGCGCGATCATCGAGGGCGGCTGCCAGGGCACGATGCAGGCTCAGATCCGCGCGACCGGCAAGCGCGCGCACAGCGCCAGGTCCTGGAACGGCACTAACGCTATTCACGCGGCCGCTCCCATCCTGGACGTGCTGCGGAACTACGTGGCCCGCGAACCCGAGGTCGAGGGCCTGACGTACCACGAAGGGCTCAACGCGGTCTATATCAACGGGGGAGTGGCCAGCAACGTCATCCCGGACGAATGCGTGGTCACGGTGAACCACCGCTTCGCCCCGGACCGTTCGGTGGAACAGGCCCAGGACTACGTCCGCGAAGTCTTCGCGGGCTGGGACGTGACGTTCACCGACTGGGCCGCGGGAGCCCGCCCGGGCCTGACCGATCCCGCCGCCGAGACGCTGCTCGCCGCGGTGGGCGGGACACCGCGGGCCAAGTTCGGCTGGACCGACGTGGCCCGGTTCTCCGAACTCGGGATGCCCGCGGTCAACTACGGGCCCGGTGACCCGGAGGTGGCGCACTCGCGCGGCGAGCACGTCCCGGTGGCCCAGATCATCGAGGTAGAGTCCCGCCTCCGCGCCTGGCTGACTAGCTGATCGCCTGGCGGACTGATCGCCTGGGCGGCCGGGGAGCCGCCGTGGCCGCGAGGACGGTCGCCGCGGGGACTGTCACTGTGCGGCGGGCGGCGTGTGGATAAGCTTCTTGTTGACGAACTCGTCGATGCCTAGCGGGCCGAGCTCGCGGCCGACACCGGATCGCTTGGTGCCGCCAAAGGGCAGTTCCGGGCCGCCGAGTTCGGCAGTGTTGACCCAGGCCATCCCGACGTCGAGCCGGTCGGCGACCTCCACAGCCAGCTTCTCGTCGCTGCAGAAGACGGCTCCGCCGAGCCCGAACGCGCTGCTGTTAGCCAGCTCCACCGCTTCATCGGCGCCGGCCACCCGGTACACCACTGCGGCCGGGCCGAACAGCTCCTCCCGGTAGGCGCGCATGTCGGGGGTCACGCCCGACAGCACGGTCGCCTCCACGAATGCGCCCGGCCCGTCGACGCGATGCCCGCCGAGGTTGACCGTCGCGCCCTTACTGACCGCGTCGTCGATCTGGGCCATCAGGTTGCGCGCCGCCTGCTCCGAGGACAGTGGCCCGTAGCTCGTCGCCGGGTCGGTCGGATCCCCGGTCACGTAGCTGGACATCGCGGCCGTGAACTCGCGCATGAAGTCGTCATAGATGGCATCGGCCACGATCATCCGCTTGGACGCGTTGCAGGCCTGGCCGCCGTTCTCCATCCTGGCCGCCGCTGCCGTCCTGGCCACTTTCGGCAGATCGGCACCGTCCAGCACGATGAACGGATCCGAGCCGCCAAGCTCCAGCACAACCTTCTTCAGGTTTTGCCCGGCCACAGCGGCCACGGCCGACCCGGCCCGCTCGCTCCCTGTCACCGACACCCCGGCGATGCGGGGGTCCGCGATCATGCCGGCGATCTGCTCGTTGCTCGCGAAGATGTTGATATAGGCGTCTTCCGGCAGCCCGGCATCGCGGAACAACCGCTCCATGGCCAGGGCTGACTCCGGGCATTGCGGCGCATGCTTGAGCACGATGGTGTTGCCGATCATCAGGTTCGGCGCCGCGAACCGGGCGACCTGGTAATACGGGTAGTTCCACGGCATGATGCCTAGCAGCGCGCCGATCGGGGTCTTCCGCACCCACGCCGTGCCCGGCAAGTTGGAGGCCAGCGGCTGGTCCTCGAGGAGCGCCGCCCCGTTGTCGGCGTAGTACTCGTAGATGGCCGCCACGAACCGCAGCTCACCCTTTGCGGCCTTGGTGACCTTACCCATCTCCCGGGTGATGATCGCGGCCAGTTCGGTGGAGCGGTCGCGATACAGCTGGGAGACCCGGCGCAGGATCCCGGCGCGCTCTTCCATCGGAGTTCGCCGCCACGAGGTGTAGCCACGTTCGGCTCTCCCCAGCACGTCACTGACCTCTGCGTCAGTCGCCGTCGGGTACTCGCTTTCGACCTTCCCGGTGGCCGGGTTCACTACCTGGTACATCATCGAGCCTGCCTCCACGCAACGTCGGGTCCGTCCATTACACGCCTGGACGGCGCGCAGCGGGATCAACGGGGCTCCCCTAGCGAGCCTGCTCTAGCCGCGTCGATCTGGGCGTAAGGGGCCCGCGGCGGTGAGGTACCCGGGCGCGTGCTCCAGCGCCAGCGGCTCCAGCCGGATCAATCGCCCGGCCAGCACGGGCCTCGCCCACCTCAGATCGTTACTCACGCGAGGCATGATCCCAGGCCCCGCCCGAGCGCCGCCCCTTGTTTTCGCGCTCGACGCGGGCACGACTATTTTCTCGGCTGCGACGGCGCTGCTTTCTCGGCTGCGACGGCGCTGCGCGCCCCCGGGGTCCGGTCCACCGCATAGCCCATGTCGTCCCGCTGTCCCAGCTGCCCCGCCTGTCCCAGTTGCCCCGCCAGTCCCGGATCCCGTTGATGATCAAACGATCGGTGTTGCCCGGGCAACACCGATCGTTTGATCATCAACGTGGTGCGTCCGTGGGTGGGGCAGCCGAGGCTGGAGGGGTAGGAGGGGCGGAACGGGAGGCAGTCGGGGCAAACCTCCGGCAGGGAAGGCTCGCGTCACGGGCACGGCCGGGTCAGGTCCAGGCGGGTAGGACGCGGCGGCGGGCTGGGTGCCCGCCGCCGCGTCCTGCTTACCTGGCCTGCTGTCCTTACTTCACCGGGCCGTTGATCAGGGTCAGGGACGAGGTGTGACTCTGCTTGCTCGCGTCCACCCAGGTCAGCGACACCGTGGCGCCCGGCTTGTACTTGAGCATGACGGTGGTCAGGCCGTTGGCGGTGGTCACCGACTGGCCGCTGACCCCGGTGATCACGTCGCCGGCCCGCACGCCCGCCTTGTACGCCGGGGTGCCCGGGTACACGTTGCAGACCAGCGCACCCGACTGGGTCGGGACCTGGTAACCGGCCCCGACGCCGCTCTGCGCCAGGCAGGCGTTCGCGTCACTGACGGCGTCCACGCCCACGCCCATGAAGCCCTTGGGGCCGATCAGGATGTGCCCGGTGGCGTTCCCCGCGGCGATCTCCCTGGCGATGGACAGCGCCCGGTTGATGGGGATCGCGAACCCCATCGAAGTGCCGGCCCCGCCCAGCGACTGGCTGTTCGCGGCGGTGTTCATGCCGATCACCTGGCCGGCCGAGTTGGCCAGCGCGCCGCCCGAGTCACCCTCCGCGATCGGCGCATTGGTCTGCAGCATGTTGTGCAGCGTCTCGGTGTTCTGGCCGCTGCCTGAATCGCTCGCGGTGATGGTCCGGCCGAGAGCGGTGATCGTTCCGTCGGTCACGGTGGGGTTGCCCCCCGTGCCGCCCGCGTTGCCGATGGCCACCACCCCGGTGCCGAGGGTGACCTTGGACGAGTCGCCCACCTGCACCGTCTTCAGCCCCGAGGCGCCCTGCAGCTTGATGAGGGCCACATCGTCCGTGGGGTCCACGCCGATGACAGTGGCCTGGTACTTCTTCCCTGCCACCACGGTCGTGGCGGTGAGGTGCGTGGAACCCGCGACCACGTGGTTGTTGGTCAGCACCACGCCGTTGGAGGAGAGGATCATGCCGGTCCCGGCAGCCGCGCCGTCCTGGTACTTCAGCGTGGAGTTGATGTCCACCATGCCCGGCTTGACCTTGCTCGCCACCGAATCCTCGTTGATGTTGGTGGTGTTGGCGCCGCCGGCCGCGTTCCGGTTCGGTGAGGGGATCTGCTGCGAGGAGACGCTGCTGCCCGGCGACTGGGAGTTGTGGTTCAGCGCCACCACGGCGCCCGCCCCTACCCCCGCGGCCAGTGCGGCCACCACCACGTAAATCAGCGCCCTGCTGCCGCGGCGGCGCGGCGGTTCGGGCTCGGAGCCGTAGCCGATGATGTCGCCCGAACCCCAGCCGCTCCCTGACCCGCCCGGCGGCGGCCCCCAGGGGCCCTGGCCGCCGTAGCCGCCGGACTGGCCGTAACCGCCCTGGCCGTAGCCGCCGGGCTGGCCATAACCGCCTTGCTGGCCGTAGCCGCCCTGGCCGCCTTCACCCGGCTGGCCGTACCCGCCGCCCTGGCCCCCCTGGCCGCCTTCACCCGGCTGGCCGTACCCGCCGCCGGACGCCGCTGCCTGGCCGAACGCGGCGGTCGGCTGGTTGTGGCCGGCCTGGCCGTAGCCCTGCTGGCCGTAGCCCTGCTGTCCGTAAGCGGGCTGTCCGGGTGTCGGCTGTCCGTAGCCCTGCTGTCCGTAGGCGGGCTGGCCGGGTGCCTGCTGGCCGTAGCCGGGCTGGCCCGGTGCCTGCTGGCCGTAGCCCTGCTGTCCATAGCCTGGCTGGCCCGGTTCCGGCTGTCCGTAACCGGGCTGGCCGAACGCGGCGGTGGGCTGGCTGTGCCCCGGCTGACCGTAGCCCGGCTGTCCGTAGCCCGGCTGTCCGTAGCCGGGCTGTCCGTAGCCTGGCTGGCCCGGTTCCGGCGGTCCGTAGCCGGGCCGGGCGCCTGCCTGGCCGTCGCCGACGGGCTGGCCGTATCCGGGCTGACCCGCCTGGCCGCTGCCCGGCTGCCCGGTGCCTGGCTGGAGGTACCCGCCTGGCTGGACGTACCCGCCGGGCTGGCCGTAGCCGCCCTGGCCGTTACCGTCCTGTCCGGGAGCCGCCGCATCTGCGCCGCCGAACTGCCCGGCGGCGTCCTGCGCCTCGGTGCCGGCCCGCTGATCCCCGGCGGCCGGGATTATCCAGGTGCCCTCCGGCGCGGGAACATCCTGCTCAGCCAGGCTTCCCGTGGCGGCCGGCTCCTCGCCAGCGGCCCGGTCCGGCTGGTCCCCGGCCGGGATGGGTGACCACGCACCCTCATACTCCGGCGGCTGGTCCCCACTCCGGTCCTGACCTTCTTGCATCCGTATCACCTTTGCCCGGAAGTCAGCCTACGTTGCGTCGTTGCCCAGGTAAGCGGCCAGGCTCGTGACCCGCCGTTCTCAGGCACTTTCCAGTAAGCACTACAAGCCTGGACATCAGCTGAAGATGCCCTGAGGATTCCTCAGCCCGGCGTCAGCCCTTACTTCCTGTATACGAATGCTTTAACTTTTCCTGAGCGTGGCAGGTCACCCGGTCACCGGGGCTGGGCACCGTCCGCGGGATGGTCTGCGAGCGGGCCCACCCGCAGCCCGCGGCGGGTGCACTCGTCCAGGAGCCAGGGCAGCGCGCCCAGTGCGGCCCTAGCCGTGCCCGGCGGGGCGGTGGCCTCGGAATCGTGCAGGAGCACCGTTCCCCCGCCGCCCAGGGTGCTGGCCAGGGTCGCCTGCACCGACTCCGGTGTGGCCCCCGGGGCCCACTCCCGTCCCCAGCTACTCCACAGGATCGGCCGGAGTCCGAGGCGGCGGGCGGCGATCAGGGCGCCGGCGCTCAGCACCCCGTACGGGGGCCGGTACAGCCGGGGCACGATGCCGGTCGCCGTCGCGATCGTGTCGCACGCACGGGCCAGGTCGTCGTGCAGCGCCCCCGGCCCGCGCACCGTGGCGTAGCGATGCTCCCAGCCGTGCACGCCGATCTCGTGGCCGGCTGCGGCGATGTCCGCCGCGAGCTGGGGGGCGGCCTGCACCATGGGGCCGAGCAAGAAGAAGGTCGCGTGGACCCGGCGGGCGGCCAGCACGGCCAGGAAGCGCGGCGTGAAGGCCGGGTCCGGGCCGTCGTCGAAGGTCAGCGCCACATGATCGGCCGCTCCGGCGCCGGACAGCCCCGGAAACCGCCGCCGGACCGGGGCCAGCGCGGTCAGCCCGGGGGCGCCCTGGGCGACCGCGAGGGCTGCGCCGCCAGCGAGCGCCGCACGGATCAGCATCCTGCTCCTCGGGCGCCCGCGCATGCTTGCGAGATTCCCCCCGCCCCCGGTTTCACTCAGGCGGGGCCGGCGCGGGCTCACTCGGGGGGACGGCGGTGGGTTCGTTCGGCCGGGCGGCGGCGGGGGTTCACTGCGCCGGGCGGCGGCGGGGGTTGGCTCAGCGGGGCGGCGGGGGTTGGCTCAGGGGGGCGGCGGCGGCGGGGGTTGGCTCAGCCGGGCAGGTTCAGGACCCTCGCCTTGGCGCCGGTGGCGGTGATCGCCTTCGTGAGAAGCCTGTCGATGGCGGCCCGCTCCCGGTTCAGGTCGTGGGTGTCCCGCTGCAGCTCGGCGGCGTCCTGCTGCCGCGTGGCCGCGTTATGGGCGCCGAGCTCGTTGGCCACGTCATTCTGGACCCGCTGGGCATACGGGAACGCCCAGGTGAGCACGTCGTTAACCGCGGTGTCCAGGTGGAATCCGGCCAGTGACTCGTTCACCTGGTACTGGGTGAGGTCATCGAGCTGCTCGTTGTTGGCGGGCGAGCAGTTGGTCGCGCCGTACCGGGCGATCTTGACCGTGTCCTGGACGTTTTTCGCGGAGTTCGCACCGGCGTTGATCAGCTGCAGGGCGGAGAGGGACTCGCGGACGCCGCCCGCGCAGGACTCGATGTCGGTGTTCACGTCGGTCAGGAACCCCTTGAGGTCCCCGGCCCGCTGGGCCTGGCTGGGCTTGTGCACCAGGGCGACCAGGACGATGCCCACCACGACCAGCGCCCCGGCCAGCAGCAGCCAGCGGGGGGCTTTCTGGTGAGGGGCCCACCGGTCGGTCCGGATGGGCACATAGGGCGGGTCGGTGCGGGTCGGGGAGTCCACTCGGCTCAGCTCCCGGCGCTCTGCCTGGTCATGATGGCTACCCCGTCGCGCAGGTCGGTCAGGGTCACGGCGCGGATCAGCCGCTTGACGATGCGGTGCTGCGCGTTGAGGAAGAAGGTCTGCGGCAGCGCCGTCACCCCGTAGGAGAGCGCCATGGTCATGGGCGCCGGGTCGGACGCGACCGGGTAGGCCACCCCCATCTTCCGGGCGAAGGCCAGCCCCGCCGAGCTGCTGTCGTTCACGTCGATGCCGACGATGATGACGCTGTGGTGACTGCGGTGGAACCGGGCGATCAGCGGGGTCTCCCGCTGGCACGGCGCGCACCAGGAGGCGAAGAAGTTCAGGATGAGCGGATGGCCGGCGTACTGGGCCAGCGAGATGTGCTGGCCCGGGTGCCCGAGCGCGGGCAGGGTGAACGCCGAGGCGCGGGGCGGGGGAGCGTGCTTGGCTGCCCCGCCGGACGTGGCGCCGATGGCGAGCAGGGCGACCACCACCGCCAGCACCGAGGCCGACCAGGTGAGGGCCAGCTTGCGGCCCCGGCTGAGCCCGCCGAACCAGCCGGCCACGCCGCGTGCGGGCCCCGCGGGCGGGTCCGTGCTCACCCCGTCCTGCTCCTGTGTGCTCGTGGGTTCCCGGGTCATCGGTTCCTGCTTGGCCATGGATTGTCCTTAAGCGTCCGGTCCGGCGCGGGCTCCGCGGGGCCGCTTGACCAGGCCAGCGGCAGCACGGGATACAGCGTCCCGGCGCTCACCGGGGCCGGCAAGACCATCTCGAACTCGGTGCCCACGCCAGGGGTACTGCGCACCCGCACATCACCGCCGTGTGCGCGGGCCACCGCCCGCACCAGGGACAGGCCCAGCCCGGTGCCCTTGGGCGCGCTGCCCCCGGTGCCCCCAATGGTGCTGGCCCCGGTGCTCCCGGTGGTGCTGGCCCCGGTCGTGCTGGCCCCGGTGGTGCTGGCCGGCGGCGAGCCGGTGCGGAAACGGTCGAAGATGTGCTCGAGCTCACTGGGTGCGATCCCTTCACCGTTATCCGCGACGATGATACGCACCGGCAGCCCCGGCGCGTCCACCAGCACGGAAAGCTGGATCATGTCGCCCCGGCTGGTGTGCCGGACGGCGTTTTCCAGTAGCGCGTCCACGGCGAGGCTCAGCCTCTCGCGGTCGGCGGCGATCGTGACCTCGTCGAGCCGGCCGAGCTGCCACCGCCGGTCCGCGGTCGGCCGCCAGCGCCTGATGACGTCCATCACGAACCCGTCCAGGGCGATCTGTTCCGGGCGGAGGAAGTCCGGGTCCTCGGAGGCGGCGATGACCAGCAGCCGCTCGCCGAGCCGCCGCAGCCGGGTCAGCTCGCCCACGACCACCTGGATGTCCCGCTGCTCGGTCCCGTCGGTAAGTTCCCGGGCCAGCAGCTCGGCGTGGCCGAGCGCGATCGTGATGGGCGTGCGCAGCTGGTGCGAGGCGTCCTGGAGGAACCGGCGCTGGGTGGCCAGCAGCCGCGCGTTCTCGTCGCTGACCAGGTCCCGTTCGTGGTCCGCGTCCAGCCGGCGCTGGGCGTGCCAGACCATCAGCCAGAACATTATGGCCAGCAGCGGGACCTCGTTGAGCTCGTCCACGGACTGGGCGCCGCGGTAGACGTCCCAGCCGATCGCGGCGAACGTCGTCACCATGACCACGGCGAGCACCCACAGGGTCGGCCGGGTGGCCCAGACCCGGAAGCCGTAGAGCAAGGTCAGGCTGATCCAGATGAAGTGGAACGGGACCGTCTCCCAGTGGGAGAAAACCAGGATGCAGACCAGGTTCACCGCGGAGAACGCCGCCCACACCACGTCCACCCAGGCGACCCGCCATGGCCAGCTGAAGTTGCCCCGGGCCCGGGCCGCCTGGGCGGTGGCGCGGCGGCTGGCGTCCCGGGTGAAGGCCAGCCCGGCCGGGAGCGGATGCCACCGCCCCGCGGGGAGCGGCGCGCGGGGGCGGCTGGTCTCGCCGGGATCCAGGACGGGCTGCAGCGGGGCGGCATCCAGCGGGGCGGCATCCCGCGGGGCGGCACCCAGCGGGGCGGCATCCCGCGGGGCGGCATCCAGCGGGGCGGCATCCAGCGGGGCGGCATCCAGCGGGGCGGCATCCCGCGGCGTGATACTCAGCGGGGCCGCAGCGGGCGACGGCTCCGGGGCGGTGGCGCTCGCTCTCCTGGGAATGTGCTGGCCCAGCCGGAGCCGCCCAGCCATCCCGTCTCTACGCGGTGAGCTGATATCCCTCACCACGCACCGTCTTGATCAGCTCGAAACCGAGTTTCGAGCGGAGGCGGCGGACGCAGACGTCAACCACGTTGGAGCCAGGGTCGAAGTCGTACCCCCATACCGAGGCGAGCAGCTGCCCTTTGGGCACCGACTGCCCGACATGCTCCATGAGCTCGCGGAGGAGCAGAAACTCCAGGCGGGTGAGCGGGACCGGGCCATGCCCGATGTTGGCTTCCAGCCGGCCGAAGTCGAGCACGAGCTCTCCTGCCCTCAGGACCTCGTTGAGGGGGTGCCCGTCATCGCGGAGCCTGACCCGCACCCGGGCCAGCAGTTCGGCCAGGGAAAACGGCTTGGTCAGGTAGTCCTGCGCCCCCAGTTCCAGGCAATCGACCTTGGTCGTGACGTCCGCCAGGCAGGAAAGCACCAGCACGGCCTGGTCAGGCCGGTCGCGGCGGAGCCGGGCGAGGATCTCCCGCCCGTCCATGTCCGGCATGACCAGATCCAGGATGACCAGGTCGTAGTCGCCGGCCGTGGCGTGGCTCAGCCCTTCCTTACCCGTTTCGGCGAAATCGATTGCATACCCAGCCGCCGTCAGGGCGCGCGCAATGAACTCACGGATCTGCGGCTCATCATCGACCACGAGGAGCCGCGCTGCCGTGGGATATGTCCCCGGCAGGGGGACCATCTTCGCAGGTAGGTTACGTTGCATGGTCTTTATCTGGGCGATACGTCAGCGTGGTGCGGTGGCATGCCACCGCCTGGACGATCCCCTCAGGTGAGGATGTACCGCCAGGAGGGCTGCGGTCAACCCGGAGGGGCTGGCAAACCATTGCAGGGCGTTGCTCTGGGATCAGAGTGTTGAATGAGCCGCGAGCGGTAACAATCAGTCTGATGATCAGCACTCAATGTAACCAGATCGTTGGTGTAGGCCCGAAGATTACCGGGCGAGATGCCCTGTTCATGACAATTTCGTCATCCAGGGCCTCCTGTGTTGCCGATTCGAGGCGAACGATCGCAAGATCGGGTCCAGACGAGACCTCCGGCCCGCAAGTTCTGGGACATTGCGGCCGGCCCAGTCGTGTGCGCGAGGCGCCGCGAAGAAGCGAGGTGGTGACTGGTGTCTCTGCCAGCCCGTATCGTGACCCTTCTGGTGGCGTTCGCCGCCGTGGTCGCCGGTGCGGTCTTCATCGTCGTCCACTACCTGGGCAGCAGCCTCGCAGTGGTGAACTACTCGCCCGAGGCGTCGGGCGGCGCCGTGAACGTGGTCCTGCAGGAGGACCCGCAGAACACGGTGAGTTCGGAGCCGGACTGGGTCAGCTACTTCGTCCAGGATCCGAAGACCAAGGCCTGGGTGCACACCACGCTGTTCCAGGTACCGGCGAACACCCGGGTGAACATGACGATCCTGGGCTACGACGGCTGCACCCCGCTGCGCAACAACTTCTGGAGCAAGGTCCAGGGCACCGTGGGCAACTCCATGACCGTGCAGCAGTTCAAGACCGTCGGCCAGCCCCTGGGCCCGGCCCGGAGGTACTCGGTCCTCAACTCCTGGTCCAACTGCAGCGTCGGGCACACGTTCGCCATCCCCAGCCTGAACGTGTTCGTGCCGGTGGCCTCGCCTAACACCGCGCTGTTCAACAGCAGCGCCTGCGGTACGTCGCCGTGTACCTCAGGTCCGCACTCGATGGTGAAGTTCAGCTTCATGACCCCGAAAACCACGGGCACCTTCCGCTGGCAGTGCTTCGTGCCCTGCGGCGGCGGGTTCCTCGACGGCAACGGCGGCCCGATGCAGACGCTCGGTTTCATGATGGGCAACATGGAGGTGTCAGCCTGATGGCCGAGTCCCAGGCCCCGGCGGCCCCCGGCAGGGCAGGCGGCAGGCAAGAGCCGAACCACGGCCTGCGGATCTTCCTGATCTGGATCGTGCTGGCCCTCATCGCCGACCTGCTCATCTGGTTCCTCTGGTACCCGCACCTCCCGCCGGGGAGGCTGTCGTCGTCGGCCAGCAGCCAGCAGTTCGACATCGCCGTGCTGGGGCTGGCCGCCGCCCCGGTGATGATCTTCGTCTGGACCTACTTCGGCTACACGCTGGTCAACTGGCGGCACCGGGACGGTGACGACGAGGACGGCCCGCCGCTGTTCGGGCACACCGGGATCCAGGCCACCTGGATCGGCGGCACCGCCGTCATCGTGCTCGCCGCGTTCGTGTTCGGCACCGTGGAACTGATCGTCCCGGCCGGCGCGGGGGCAGGCGAGGGGCCGTCGCCGGTCTGGAAGCCCTCGGGCAGCAACTACCTCCAGGTTCAGGTCATCGGCCAGCAGTGGCAGTTCACCTACCGCTACCCGCAGTTCGGCGGGATGGAGACCACCCAGCTGGTGCTGCCGGTGAACCGGCCGGTCGCGTTCCATGTGACGTCGCTGGACGTGATCCACAGCTTCTGGGCCTACCAGCTCGGGGTGAAGGCCGACGCTAACCCCGGGGTGGACAACGTGGCCTATACCACCCCCAAGCACACCGGCGGGTTCACCGTCCGCTGCAGCGAGCTCTGCGGGATCTGGCACGGGGCCATGTTCGGCTCCGGCAGGATCACCACCCCGGCCGCCTTCGAGACGTGGGCGACCGCTAACGAGGCGGCGCAGCGGCGCAATGGCTGCTGGCCGCGCTGCCGCCCTACTCACTGACGTACGACCCCACCGTGATCCCGCAGCTCGGCAAGGTCCTGGTCAAGCTGGGGATCACCGGCGCACCCGGCTTCTACTACCCGCCGTCCGACCCGGTGACGCCGTGAGCGCCCGACCAGCGGCCTCCAGGCCGCGCAGCCACCCGGAGATGCCGGGAACCGATCGCCAGGCCAACACTGCGATGAAGAGGTGACCGGATGTCCATCGAGATAGAGCCGGAGAAGGCGCAGCAGCCGGCGGGATCCGGGCCTGGCCCGCGCCTGGCCCGGCCGTGGTGGATGCGCCCGGCCATGCACACCGGGATCATCGGCGCCGTTATCGGCTACTTCATAGGTCACTGGCTGGGCAACTTCCTGTCCTACGAGTACGCCAGGAACGCGCTGTCGGACATGAACGACTTCCCGCTCGTCCTCGGCTACGTGGTCGCCGTGGTCGGCTGGCTGGCCGGGCTGGGCGTGTTCAACGACCTCGGCCGCCAGATCGTCGGCAAGCCCGTCCCGGTGGCCGAGGAGGAAGAGGAAGCCTTCGGCGGGGTGGCCCGGTACTTCCGGTACTCGCTGGACCACAAGGTGGTCGGCATCCAGTACCTGGTCGGGATGATCATCTACTTCTGCACCGCGGGCCTGTTCGCCATGGCGATCCGGACCGAGCTGCTGTCGCCGACCTACCACATCATGAGCGCCAGCACCTATATCGAGGTGGTCGGCGAGCACGGCACGATGATGATGATGCTGATGACGTCGGTCGTGCTCGGCCCGTTCGGCAACTTCCTGATGCCGCTGATGATCGGGTCGAAGCGGATGGCGTTCCCCCGGCTGGAGGCGCTGGCGTTCTGGCTCACCCCGGCGTCGTTCATCATCCTGCTGTCCAGCGTGCTGGTCGGCGGGTTCCCCACCGGCTGGACCGGTTACGCGCCGCTGAGCGTGCAGGCCACCGAAGGCATGGACGCTTATGCGGTCGCCTTCGGGATCATGGGGATCTCGGTCATCCTGGCCGGGTTCAACATCATCGTGACCGTGATCAACTACCGGGCGCCCGGCATGCGGTGGAGCCGGCTGCCGATGTTCGTCTGGTCCATGGTGACCGTCTCGTTCCTGATGGTGCTGGCCACCCCGGTCCTGGTCGGCGGGCTCTACCTGCTGGTCCTCGACCGGACCGTCGAGACCGCGAACTACGTGAACACCCTCGGCGGCAGCAGTTACCTCTACGAGAACCTGTTCTGGTTCTTCGGGCACCCGGAGGTCTACATCCTCGCCCTGCCCGGGTTCGGCATCGTGTCGGAGCTCATCCCGGTGTTCTGCCGTAAACCGCTCTTCGGCTACCGGGTCGCCGGAGCCGGCATGATCGGCGTGGCCCTGCTCAGCTTCTTCGTCTGGCAGCACCACCTGTTCGTGAGCGGCATCAACCCGGAGATGCGGCCGCTGTTCATGCTGACCACCGAGCTCATCTCGATCCCGACCGGGTTCATCTACCTGGTCGCGATGGGCACGTTCTGGAAGGCCAAGATGCGGCTGACCGTGCCGATGCTCTTCGCGCTGGGGCTCTACTTCAACTTCCTGATCGGCGGCATCTCCGGGGTGTTCCTGTCCGATGTCCCGGCGGACACCACCGAGCACGGCAGCTTCTTCGTGATGGCGCACTTCCACTACACGATCATGGGCGGGATCATCTTCGCGTTCTTCGGCGCCTGCTACTACTGGCTGCCGAAGATGATCGGCATCAAGCTGAACCAGAAGCTGGGCTACCTCCACTTCTGGACGATGTTCATCTTCTTCAACTCCACCTTCCTGCCGCTGTTCGCGGTGGGCATGCTGGGCCAGCCGCGCCGGGTGTTCGAGTACGCGCGGAACCTGCAGACCCTCAACGTCTGGGTGTCGATCTCCTCGTTCCTGCTCGGCGCCTCGATCCTGATCTTCTTGATCAACTTCATCTGGTCCACGGTGATCGTCCGGGAGCGCGAGGTGGGGAACCCGTGGAATTCACGCGGCCTGGAATGGCAGGTCGCCTCGCCCCCGCCACCCGGCAACTTCGAGCACATCCCGGTGGTGCTCGCCGGCCCGTATGAATACGGCGTGAAGGACGCGCCGCCGGTCGCCGACCTGAACCCGCCGGTGGGCGTGGTCAGTGCCGCGTACGCGAGTGCCGGGACGGCCAGCACCGGAGTGGAGGCATAGCCATGGCCGAGCAGACCACGCAGCCGCCGAACGAGCTGGACCGGGCGGCCGAGGAAGCCGGTTTCTACCACGAGGCGGCGCTCAACGCGGCGTGGACCGGCTCGCGGTTCGCGGTCGGCGCGCTGGCGTTCCTGTACGGGGCGCTCGCGTTCGCCTACTTCTACCTGCGCTCGATCAACTCCTCGGGCCGCTGGGAGGGGTCGGGCTTCCACGCCCCGCAGATGGGCTACGGCGTCACGATCCTGGTCCTGGTCCTGCTCAGCGCCGTCGTCCAGTACGTGGGGCTGCAGCGGATCAAGGCCGGGGCCAAGGGCGCGTGGCAGGCCGCGGCCCTGGTGGCGCTGCTGCTCGGGCTGGCCGCGGTGGCGCTGCAGATCGTCCAGCTGCTATCCCTGCCGTTCCAGCCCGGCAGCTCCGGCTTCTCCAGCGTGTTCACCGACACCTACCCGGTCTTGCTGGTCAGCTGGCTCGGGGCGATGCTCTGGCTGGAGATCCTGGTCATGCGCGTCCGCCCGCTCACCAGCATTTCCTTCCTCGAGCAGCCGCCCACCTACGCCGAGGCGTTCGCGGTGCAGCGGTTCCAGTCGTCGCTCAGCGCGTTCACGCTGATCTGGAACTTCATCGCCGTGGTCACGCTGTTCTTCTTCCTGCTGTTCTACGTGCTCTGAGCGGAAAGGAGCGGCCCGTCCGGAGAGGCTCACGCCCGCGTCAGCCTGCCGGCGGCCCACCACCGTCATGAACCTGGTTGTCTCGCACTGGTCGGCCAACGCGGCCGTCCTCGCCGTGTGCCTGGCCGTCGCGGTCGTGCACGTGGCCGGGCTGCTCGGCCTGCGGTCGGACGCGCGGCGTGGCGGCGCCGTGCTCCCCCCGGGCCTGGCCCGCGAGGCCATCGCCTTCTACTCCGGGCTGCTCCTCGCGGCCCTGGCCCTGGTCTCGCCGCTGGGCTACTGGTCGGGGAGGTTCATCTGGCTCCGGGTGCTCCAGGACATCGTGCTCGGTGTCTACGCCCCGCCGCTGATCGTGCTCGGCGCGCCGTGGCTGGTGCTCTGGCGCGGCCTCGGGCGCAGCGCACGGCCCCGGGCCACGTCGCCTGCCACGGGGGCGGCCGCACCAGCGCCACCCCGGCTGCGCAGCTGGCCGGTCGCGGTGACCGCCCTGTTCATCCTGGTCTGGTGCGGCTGGTACGTCCCCGCGCTGTACGACGCGGGAGTGCATCACCCGGTGGTGCTCGCGGCGCAGGCGGTCACCACCATGGGTGCCGGAGTGCTGGTCTGGCTGCAGCTCATCGGCTCCCGGCCTCATCGGCCGCAGTTCGGGCCGCTGTACCGGGTCTTCCTGCTCGCGGCTATTGTGCTGTGCGGCACCATCCTGGGCATGGTGCTCAGCTTCGGGGCCAATGTCCTTTACCCCGCCTACCTCGGGGTGGGGAGCCACCATCTGCTCAGCCTGGTTTTCGACCAGCAGGCGGGCGGCTCCGAACTCTGGGTCCTGGTGCTGGTGCCGTACATGATCGCGGGAATCGCGCTCCTCATCAGATGGCTGAACGAAGAGGAGTCCGAAGCCCTCACGCTCGGCCTGCACCGGATTCTCCGGCCGTCCAAGTCCACCTGGCCCACCCGGACCGGATGGAGATGATCAGTTTGGCTTCCAGCAGGAGGATAGAGTGCAGAGCGTGATCTCCGCGGTATCGGTGACCTACTACCCGCTAGGCGCGCAGGTGATGACCCTGGTCCTGCCGCTGGGCTTCTTCATCATCGTGATGATCGGCTTGTACTTCGTCTTCACCCGGCCGCACACCGTGCCGGGACGCCGGCCCATCGCCGGGGCCCGGCCCGTCGCCCCCGCCGACCCGGGACGCGCGGCGTCGCTCGCCGCCGCGACCGGGCTGCCCACCGCCACCGCGGCGGGCGCCCCGGAGCCGCTCGCCGATCGGGGTACCCCGCCGCCGGTCGGCGCGCGGACCGAGGAGGCGGTCCAGCAGCCCGCTGACGAGGCGGCTGCCGAGGCCAAACCGGCGGACGATAAGGTTACCGGCGAGTCCGGTCAGGACCACGGCACCACGACAGACGGCACCACGACAGACAGCACCACGACAGACAGCACCACGACGACGCACAGCGAGAGACGGCACCGCGACAGAAGGCTCGGAGGACCACGAGTGACCCCAGCGACCGACGCGCTGCCCGCCATCACGGGGCGCCGCTCCGCCCGGGTGGTCGCCCGGTCGCTCTTCGCCCTGACCAAGCCCCGGATCATCGAGCTGCTGCTGGTCACCACGATCCCGACCATGCTGCTGGCGCAGCGCGGCCTGCCCTCGATCCGGGTGCTCCTGGTCACGCTGGTCGCCGGGGCCTGCGCGGCGGGCAGCGCGAACACCATCAACTGCTACATCGACCGTGACATCGACGCGATCATGCGGCGGACCGCACGGCGGCCGCTGAACGGCAAGGGCCGTGAGGCCGCCGTGATCAAGCCCGCCGAGGCGCTGGTGTTCGGGATCCTGCTCGGCGCCGTGTCCACCGTGCTCCTCGGCACCCTGGTCAACTGGCTGTCCGCGGTGCTGGCCGTGACCGCGATCTTGTTCTACGTGTTCGTCTACACGCTCGGCCTGAAGCGCCGGACCCCGTCCAACATCGTCATCGGCGGCGCGGCCGGCTGCTTCCCGGTGCTGATCGGCTGGTCCGCCGTGACCGGCCGGGTCAGCCTGCCCGCGGTCGTCCTGTTCGCCGTGATCTTCTTCTGGACGCCGCCGCACTTCTGGGCGCTGGCCATGAAGTTCCGCGACGACTACGCCGCGGCCAGGGTGCCGATGCTGCCGGTGGTCGCCTCACCCGCGGTGGTCGCCCGCAAGATCCTCTTCTACTCATACGTGATGGTGCTGGCCACCCTGGCCCTCGCGCCCTACGCCGGCTGGCTGTACACGGCCGCGGCCGTGGTGCTCGGTGGCTGGTTCCTGGCCGAGGCGCACCGGCTGCGCCGCCGGGTCGCCGCGATGACCTACGACACCGGGCCCGCGGGCCCGGGTCCGGCGCGGCCCGGACCGGAAGGGGCGGGCACCGCCCCGGCGGCCGGGGGGAGCGTCGCGGTCGCGGCACCCGTGCTGGTGGAAACCGTGCAGCCGGACCCCGCGGTGCACGGGAAGCCCGCGGCGAGCGGCGTGGCCGGGGGCGCGTGCGCGGGCCTGGCCCAGCCCAGCGCCAACCCCGCGCCGATGCGCCTGTTCCACCTGTCGATCGCCTACCTGACGCTGCTGTTCGCGGTCATCGCGGTCACTGCGCTGCTGCCCTGGGGGAGTTGGTAGGAGCGGGGCTGGCAGGATGCGCGGCGGCGGCCGCGGGCAGCAGCACCACGGCCCGAAGCCCCGGGCCGGCATCCTCCAGCCAGGCTGACCCGCCGTGGGCCTGCGCGGTGGCCCGCACGATGGCCAGGCCGAGCCCCGCGCCTCCCTCATCATCCCCGTCTCGGCTGCGGTCCGCGTCCAGCCGGCTGAAACGGCCGAAGGCCCGGTCCCGGTCCGCGGCCGGGATGCCCGGGCCGTCGTCGGTGACCGAGAGCCGGGCGTTCTTGCCGGTCATGCCCACCGAGACGGCGACCTGGGACCGGGCGTAGCGTGCGGCGTTGTCGATCAGGTTGCCGAGCATCCGGCGCAGCCCGTCGGGGTCCCCGGTGACCTCGGCGGCCCCGGTGCCGGCCAGCCTGACCGGGACCCGGGCGTCGGCATACCGGGCCACCTCCTCCCGGACCAGGCCGGCCAGGTCCACCCGGCGCTGGGCGGGGCGCCGGGGGTCCCGCTCGTCCAGCCGGGCCAGCGCCAGCAGGTCCTCGGCCAGCCGGGCCAGCCGGAGCGTGTCCGCGAGCACGTCGCCGGCGGTCTGCCGCCAGTCCTGGCTGTCCGGATGGTCCAGCGCCACCTCCAGCTGGGCCCGGATGCTGGCGATCGGGCTGCGCAGCTCGTGCGCGGTGTCGGAGACCAGCCCGCGCTGCCGTTCCTGGGCCTCGCCGAGCCTGCTGAGCATGTCGTTCAGGGTCAGCGCCAGGTTGCGGACCTCGTCGCGGGCCTCCGGCACCGGCAGGGCCCGCGGCCGGCCGGTCCGGGTCACGTCCTGGGCGCCACGGCGCAGTTCCGTGATCGGGCGCAGCGTGGAGCCCGCGATCAGCCAGCTCGCCGCGGCCAGCAGCGCCAGCAGCAGCGGGGTGCCGATGACCAGCGCCCGGGTCAGCGTGGCCAGGCTCTCGCCCACCTGGTTGTAGGCGACCGCCGCGATGACGGTCCCGCCGTCCCGGGTGGCCGCGGTGGCCACCCGGACCGTGCCGGGCAGCCCGTAGGGCCGGCCGTCCAGGAACACCGCCCGGCCGTCGCGGGCGTTGGCCGCCGCGACGGCCGGCGGCAGCAGCGGGACGAGGCGGTCCGCGTCCGGGGACACGTTCACGATCCGGCCGTTAGAGCTGAGAACCTGCACGGTGATGGTGCCGGGGACTACCGGGACCGGGTCTGGCAGCCGGTGGCTGTTGGACAGCGCGGCGACCTCCTGCGCGCCCTGCCGGGCCGAGTTGTCCAGGCTGCGGATCAGTGAGACCCGCAGCGCGCTGCTGAGCAGTACCGCCGCCGCGGCCAGGGCCAGGGCCAGCCCGGCCGTGGAGGCCAGCGTGACCCGGGCCCGCAGGCTGCGCCGCCGCCACCAGCGGCCCGGCGCGCCCGCCCGGGATCCTGCCTTGCGAGGCACCGCGGCCATACCATCACTATGTCAAATAACGGTCTTATCCGAGGTCACGGGAGCCCAGGATGACTGCCGGTGCGCCCACCGCGCTGCGCGCGGACCGGGAGGCGGTCTCCGGGACCGGGGCCAGGCTCACCGGTGCGGACGGGGCGTGAAGGCCCGCGGGGACGAGCGGCGGCCGTGCCTCGCGGCTGCGCCGAAGGTCTCCTGGCCAGGCGTCAGCCCCGGGCGGGCTCGCTGGGCTGCGGGTCGGCCGCGGCCAGCGGGGGCTCGAAGCGGGCGGGGGACTGGCAGTAGCCGCGCACGGCCTCCGCGAACCTCGCGGCCTGGAAGCCGTCCGCGTACCGGTGGTCGAACGTCGCCGTCAGCGTCATCATGGGCCGGATCACGACCTCGTCGCCTGCCACGGCCGGCCTCTTCTCGACCGCGCCGACCAGCACCAGCAGCGGCACCCGGTAGTAGTGCGCCAGCGGCGAGTACGCGTGGCTGATCCCCCACATGCCGACCGAGGTGATCATCGCGCCGCCGAAGGGCTGCCGCGGCATGCCGATCCGGCTCAGGTCGAGGTTCAGATCCGAGGTGAGCCAGGCGCCGAGGTGCAGGGCCCCGCGCAGCACCGGCGCCGGCAGCCGGGCCAGCAGCGTCTTGCCCTGGCCCAGCTCAGCGTCATCGCCCGCCTCGATGGCCGTGCACCGGAGGGTGACCTCCCGGGCGATCTCGACCGCGGACTTCCGGTCGGCGCCCTCGACCTTGATCCCGGTCAGCTCCTTCCCGCCGCTGGCCGTGACGATGAAGAACACGTCCACGCTCTCGCGCTCGTGCACGCGGCCGCGGGCCAGCCTGACCCGGAGCTCCGGAACCTCCGCCAGGCCCTGGGCGACCGCCCGGCCGATCAGGTGGGTCATCGTGAGGTGCACGCCAGCCGTGTCCCTGGCTTGCGCGGCGTAGCTGAGCAGGGCGCCCGCATCCAGTTCCAGGTCCCCGTAGAACTGCGGGTCCGCCGGCGCGCCCCACGTCGCCCCCGCCAGTTTCCGCCAGCCCTGTACCCGGCGGCCCTGTACCTGGCGGCCTCGCTCACGGGGGCCCTGTACCTGGCGGCCGTGCATCCGGCGGCCCATCTCAGGACCCGCCCTGTCTGGCACCCTGCGCGTCATCAGCAGCTCCACGGTGTGCTCCTGCACCCAGTAAGCGCCCGCATTCCCGCCCGGGCCAGGGCATTTCGTCCCGCCCCCGGCGTTATTCGGCTCCACCCAGGGCCCCTGGCCCCCTGGCCCGGTGGCCCGATGGCCAGCCGCTGCTGCGGCTGGCCCCCGGGGTCGCCAGCCGCTGCCCTGTTGCTGCGGCTGGCCCCCGGGGTCCTGGAGGAGGCTGGGTCAGGTCAGGGCAGCCGCGATTGCTGGTTAGCGCCAATCCCGGCAGCCTCCATGAGGAACGGGCCGCACTCGCCTACCATCGGTTCAAGGGATAACGAAAGGTGCACGCGATGGCGTCAGTAGCCGAGGACCTGCTCGCCTTCCCTGACATCCGCGCGGCCAGGCTTGCCCGGGTGTCGGTGCGGCGCCTGCGGTACTGGGAGGAAAGCGGGCTGGTCGTTCCCTCGATCAAGCGGAACTTCAGCCCGCGCAACACCGTCCGGCTCTACAGCTATCAGGATCTGCTCGCCCTGCTGGTCGTCGCTACCCTGCGCACCGAACGCGGAATGTCGTTGCAGCACATCCGCCGCGTGGTCGCGCATCTGCGCTCACGCGGATACCAGGCGCCGCTGCGCGAACTCAGGTTCGCCACCCTGGGCGGCGAGGTCTACTTCCAGCATCCGGACGGATCATGGGAAGGAGACCTCCGGCCCGACCAGATCATCCTGGTCAAGACCATCCTCCTGGAGCCGCTGCGGCTCCGCATTGATGCTGCTGCCCAGCGAACAACCGACGACATAGGCCGGGTGACCAAGCGTCGCGGCGTTCACGCCAGCGCGCCCATCTTCGCGGGGACCCGCATCCGTGTATCGACCGTCCAGGACTACCTGCGGCAAGGCTACGGAACCCAGGACATCCTGGGCGCCTTCCCCGACCTCGAGCCCGCCGACATTGACGAGGCTGGTCGGCTCCTGATCGCGGCCGGGTAGTGCGATTCCTCCTCGACAACGACGTCAACGCGGCAGTAGGCCACATGCTCCGCCGCCACGGCCATCAATGCTGGACGGCAAGCGCGGTCGGGTTAGCCGCCGCCGCAGACGACGCTCTCACTGTCTGGGCAACCAGTCACAACGCCATTCTGGTGAGCACCGACCGAGAGTTCGGGCAGCGCCGGATGCGCAACGCGGTCGGCCACCATCTCTGGCTGCGCTGCACCGACTGGGGGGCCCGCGAAATTCTCGGCACTCATCTCGATGAAGTCGCAGACCGGCTCGAGGCGCGGAGCGACCTGACAATCCGCGTCTCGAAGGACAGCCTCACGGACTCCTCGAACTGGCAATGACCGTTGGCGGGGTGCATCAAGAGGGCATGCGCGAATTTGTGACTTCGTCTCTGGCAGCACCACAATTTCCCCGCGACCGTCGATCCGGTCCAGCAGCGGCTGGATGCCGTAGGCGGAAGACCCGCGGCGTGCGGCCGGTCGGCGGTGTCTGCGCCAGGCAGTCAGGCGCGCTGGCGACCGCCGCTCCGGCGGTACTAGCCTTGGCGGTATTGGCGCTGGCGGACGAGCCGAGGCATCGATACAGGCCACGGATTTCAAAGGGAGAGGAACCGACGTCGTGGACGAGAAGCTCGAAGTGATTGTCATCCCCGTCTCGGATGTTGACCGCGCAAAGGAGTTCTACGGGGGTCTCGGCTGGAGGCTCGACGCTGACCACGCCACTGGTAACAACTTCCGCATCGTCCAGCTCACACCTCCGGGCTCCGCGTGCTCGATCCAATTCGGCACGGGCATCACGTCGGCCGCGCCCGGCTCCACCCAGGACCTGTACTTGATCGTCTCCGAAATCGAGGCCGCACGCGCCGAGCTCGTCGCCCGCGGTGTCGAGGTCAGCGAGGTGTTCCACGAAGGGGCGCCCGGCGCTCGGTTCCATGGCGACGGCATGAACGGTCGCGCGAGCGGTCCTGCACCCGAGCATGCGAGCTACGGCTCGTTTGTCTCGTTCAGCGACCCCGACGGCAACGGCTGGCTGTTCCAGGAAGTCACGACCCGTCTTCCCGGGCGCGTCAACCCTGCCGCGACTTCGTTCGGCTCCGCAAGCGACCTGGCCGACGCGATGCGGCGCGCTTCGGCCGCGCACGGCGAGCACGAGAAGCGCATCGGCGAGGCCGACCCGAACTGGCCCGACTGGTACGCCCGGTACATGGTGGCGGAGCAGGCCGGGACGGAGCTGCCGACGTAAGCGACGACGACGTGGTCGTCATCGGGCCGGGACGGGCTCGGTCTCGCGGCACCACTCATCGGAGGACTCATGACCAGCGGCACCACGCCGGTGCCCGCCCAGCGTGAACCGGGACTGGCCGGACAGACCGTCGTCGTGATCGGCGGCAGCGCGGGCATCGGGCTCGAGACAGCCCGGCGCGCCCGGGCTGAAGGCGCCGACGTCATCCTCACCGGCCGCAATCTCGACCGGCTCAAGCAAGCGGCGCTGGAACTGGGCACGCAGCGCACCGCGGCCTTCGACGCCACCGACCCGGCCGCCCTCGACCGGTTCTTTGCTGACCTGCCCGAGGCGATCAACCACGTGATGGTCACGGGCCCCGGACCGTACTATGCGCCCCTGGCCGACCTCGATCGCGATCGGGCGCACCGCGATTTCGATGCGCATCTGTGGCTGGCTGTTGCCGTGGCCCAGCACGCCGTCGGCCGGGTGCGGCCCGGCGGCTCGCTGCTGTTCATGGGCGGCGTCGGAGGCCGCCGTCCGGGTATCGGCCTATCGCTCATCGCGGCGGGCACGGCCGCGCTGCCCGCCCTGATCGCCAACCTGGCGCTCGAGGTGGCGCCGGTCCGGGTCAACCTCATCGCCGCCGGCTTCGTCGACACCCCGTTGTCGGCCTCGCTGCTCGGAGACCGGCTCGAAGAGCGCCGGAACGAGCTGCGGGCGGCTCTCCCGATCGGCCGCGTCGTCGGTCCGGCCGACGTCGCGGCGCTCGCCGTCCACATCATGACCAACACCGCGCTGACCGGCGCCACGTACGACATCGACGGCGGGCAGCAGCTCGTCTCCCACTGAATCCACGACACCGGCCGGAAACCGGCGCGGTCACAGCACCCTTAGCCATTCCAGACTCGCCGTGGAGTCTTTGCGTGCCTTGGCCTCGCGCCGGAACAGCTCGTCGGTCTTGGTCAGCACCAGCGTGTGCGGGCTGCCGAACTTCCAGATCTCATGCTTGACTGGCAGCTCGGCGGAGCTGATCTGGTGCTTGACGTGCTTGCGGTGAGCCTCGGCGAGCGGCCACTGCAGCGTGCGCTCGATACGGTGAAATCGACACCGCGGCCCCGCGACCCTGGCTCGGTGTCCAGGCCTCCTCGATCTCGGTGAGCGCGAGTACCGCCTCGCACCCCGCATCCTCAGCGGCGGCCCGCAGCAGCGCGGCCCGTTCGGCGTCGGCGCCCTCTTCACTTATCAAGGGCGGAATCAGTCGGCTGGTAGCAGGGTGAGCCGTTCTCCTTTGCGCAGGTGCCGGGGGGCGACGACGAGGAAATCGCGGCGGTCCAGGGTTGCGACCTCGCGGACGTCGAGCCGTTCGGCAAGGGCGATCACGCAGGAATCCACCACTTGCAGGCGCAGTGAAGCGTAGGTAGTAAGCAACTCGGCCATGCGGCCGTAGTCATGGGGAGTCGCCTCGATCACCCGCAACTCGTCTTCGGCGATCGCAGCGCAGAACTCTGCGGCCAGGCCAGCGCGCCCGCGACGCTGCGGGTCGGCGAGCAGGTGGCAGACTTCGGTGACGGCCAGCGACGGGATGACCAGGCGGGACCAGTTCTCCCGCAGGAACTCGGCGCAGCGGCCGTGGTCACGGTCAGCGACATTGAACGCGGCGACCAGTGGCCCCGTATCGCACAAGATCACGCTGACGCAGCCCCGCCGGCCTCCTCACGATCGGCATAGGTCAGGTACTTGTCGTGATTGCGGCCCAGGTCCGCCGGGCCCTTCAGCGAGCCGATCAGCGCGGACAGGTGCCGTGGCAAGGCGGGAAGCTTCTCGGGCTCAGCCGTTTCGTCACCCGGGCCCGTGTCCTCGATCATACCCGCAGTGTAGAGCCCGCATCGCCCCGCTGTGGAGTACTGCCCCAGCCGGGACCCGTGTCGCAGCCGTCGCATCGCCCCCTTCCAGTGCCGCGCGGCCGATGGAGAGTCGGCCTTACGGCCCGGCTGCGCCAGGCGCGATCGACGCGATCCGCTCCCACCTGCAACGTGGCGACCTGACCGACGGGCGGATCTTCGACGCCGTCCGCATCAGCCCGCTTGAGATCGGCGAGGCCGTTAAGCACTGCCGGATGATCTGCTGGCCACGCAGCCGTCGATCCCGTGGCGGCAGATCGCCCGCTTGCGCGACGACCTCGGCCACCTTCGATACCGCACACGCTATCTCGCAGGCCACCGTCGACGAAAACCTGCCCGACCTCGAACACGCCGTCCGCTCGCTGGCCGATTCTCTGCCGGACGAAGCCCCCCGGGCGGACTCCGGTCATCCGTGAACCGAGGTCCCGGGCAGGCCAGGCGGAGGACGGCACGGCGGACCTCGATGGTACTGGGCCGCCCTGTGAACTGGTCCTCAAGCGTCCTGGACGGGCCGAGAGCCGGCCGGGTTAGCCGCCGTCGGCCGCCAGCCGGTAGCCTGCGCCGCGCACCGTCTGCAGGGCACCGCGGCCGAACGGCGCGTCGATCTTGCGCCGCACGTACCCGGCGTACACCTCGACCACGTTGAGGTCGAGGGAGTCGTAGCTGTCCCAGACGTGCTCGAGCAGCTCGGTCTTGGCCACCACCCGGCCGGCCCGCCGCATCAGGTACTCCAGCAGGGCGAACTCCCGCGCGGTCAGGTCGATGTCAGCCTCACCGCGGCGGACACGCCGGCTGGCCGGGTCGAGGACCAGGTCACCGGCGCGCAGCTGGGCGGGCCGGGGGATCGCGCCGCGCCGGAGCAGGGCCCGCAGCCGGGCCGCCAGCACCACGTAGGAGAACGGTTTGGTCAAGTAGTCGTCGGCGCCCAGATCCAGCCCGTCGGCTTGGTCGTACTCCCCGTCCTTGGCGGACAGGATGAGGATCGGCACCCAGTTCTCCTCCGCGCGCAGCTGCTGGCAGATCCGGTACCCGGAGATCTTGGGCAGCATCAGGTCCAGCACCACGGCGTCATACCCGCCCTCGCGCGCGGCGTGCAGTCCGTCCTCGCCGTTGTGGGCCAGGTCGACCGCGAAGCCTTCGGCGGACAGGCCGCGGCGGACGGCGGCGGCCAGCCTTCGTTCGTCCTCCACGACGAGTACCCGCACCCGCCCGAGGTTACCCGCCCGGGCCGGCCGTGCTAGTTCGCGTGGCGCCCGCGGACTCGACCCCGCCCGGGGTGGGCCGCGCGACATGACCGTTAGGGCCACGTCTGGCTTGCTCCCGGGAGAGCAGGCTCGCTCGCCGGTCTGGGTCACGCTCACAGGAAGGGCTCAGGCGGCGTGCGGCAAGATGATGAATGCAGGGGACACAGCGGGGCGGCGCCTCCCGGACCAGGGCGGCTGCAGTCCGCGCCGGGTCGGCGACGGCCCATGGGACGAGCCTGTGCGGGCGACCCGCATGGGGACGAGTGAGGTTGTGAGATGAACACGCTGCCGACGTTTTCCCGTCGCGCGAGGTGGGCGGTACCCGCAGGAGCCGTAGTCCTGGCGGGTGCGGTGACCGCCGGTTCCATGATCAGTTCGGCCCAGGCATCACCTGAGCTGCCGCTGCGCACCCCCGCGCAGCTGCTCGCCTCGGTGGCCGGCCGGACCGCCCCGCTGCCCGCCCTGACCGGCACCGTGGTGGAGACCGCGTCACTCGGCATCCCGCAGCTGCCCGGCAGCAGCAACCCGAACTCCATCATGGCGCTGATGGCCGGGTCGCACACGATCAAGGTCTGGTACGCCAATCCCACGCACATCCGGCTCGCGGTGCCGGTCACGCTGAGCGAAACCGACCTGATCCGCGACGGCCGCCAGGTCTCGGTCTGGCAGAGCAACTCGAACACGGTGACGCGGATCCAGCTGCCGGCCAAGGCCGGAAAGGACGCCATGCAGGCGGGCACCATCCCGTCGCAGGTGCCGCTCACCCCGCAGCAGGCGGCCAGCCAGGCCCTCAGGGCGGTCGGGCCGAGCACCAGGGTCAGCGTCGAGCGCAACGTGACCGTGGCCGGGCAGGCCGCCTACCAGCTGGTGCTCTCACCCAGGGCCAGCGGGTCGCTGGTCGGCCGGATCAGCATTGCCGTCGACGCAACCAAGCACGTCCCGCTGCGGGTTCAGGTGTTCGCCAGGGGCGCGGCCAGCCCGGCGTTTCAGGTCGGCTACACGTCGATCTCGTTCGTCACGCCGGCCACGTCCAACTTCAGCTTCACCACCCCGCCGGGTGCCAAGGTCAAGGTGATCAGCCCGCCGAGCAGGTCGGGGGAGCCGGGCAGGTCGGGGAAGATGCCGGCCCAGGGCACCAAGGTCGGCGGCGAGGCCCAGGTCATCGGCAAGGACTGGCTGTCGGTGGCGGTGCTGCCCGCGTCCGGGCTGGCCGGCCTGCTGGGAGCGGGCAGCGCGTCGAGCGTGGCCGGCTCGGCCGCGCAGTCGGCGGCGGGCGCCCCCGCGGGCGGCCCTGGTGAGGACGCCGCGGTCGCGGGTGCGCTGCTGAAGTCGGCCACCCCGGTGCACGGTGCCTGGGGCAGCGGCAAGCTCCTGCACACCAGCCTGGTGTCCGTGCTGCTGACCAGCAATGGTCACGTGCTCGTCGGGGCGGTCACCCCGGCAGTGCTCGAGAGCGCCGCCGCCCAGGTCAAGTGAGCGCAGGCCAGGTGAGCGCAGGGTCAGGTGAGCCCGGGTCAGGTGAGCCCGGGTCAGATGAGCGGGCCTCAGGCGGACTCCGCCCCGGCGGCGCGCCGCGAGGCGGCCCCGGGCGCGGAGCTCACCCCGGCGATCGTCACCACGGGCCTGACCAAACGGTTCCGCAGCGGGCAGCTGGCTGTGGACAGCCTCGACATGCTGGTGCCCCAGGGCAGCGTCTACGGCTTCCTCGGCCCCAACGGGTCCGGCAAGACCACCACGATCCGGATGCTGCTCGGCCTGGTCTATCCCACCCAGGGCAGCCACGCGCTGCTCGGCGTGCCGATGCCCGCGGGCACTGTCCGGGTGCTGCCCCGGGTGGGGTCCCTGGTCGAGGGGCCCGCTTTCTACCCGCAGCTGTCCGGCTGGGACAACCTGGCCCGGGTGGATGCAGCCGACCGGACCGCCGACCCGGGCACCGCGAAGCAGCGGATCACCGTGGCGCTGGACCGGGTCGGCCTGCTCGCCGCCAGGAAGAAGCACTACCGGGCCTACTCACTCGGCATGAAGCAGCGGCTGGCCATCGCGGCCAGCCTGCTGCAGCCGCGGGAGCTGATCATCCTGGATGAGCCCACCAACGGGCTCGACCCGCAGGGCACCCGCGAGGTGCGCGGGCTGATCCGGGAGATCGCCACCGACGGCATCACCGTCCTGGTGTCCTCGCACCTGCTCGCCGAGGTCGAGCAGATCTGCACCGAGGTGGGCGTCATGCGGACCGGGCGCCTGGTGTTCCAGGGGTCGCTGGAGGAACTGCGGGCCCGCGGCGCGGCCCGGATCCGGGTCACCACCACGGACCCCACGCGGGCCGCCGAGGTCCTCGGCAAGCTGGGTCTGGCCGACGTGACGGCCGCCGACGGGGCGGCGTCGGCCGCGCTCGGCGACCAGGTGCCGGAGCAGATCTGCCGCGAACTGGTCTACGCCGGCGTCCCGGTGGCCGGGCTGGACACGCCGCGGCCCAGCCTGGAGGAACTGTTCGTGGGGCTGACCGGGGAGGGATTCGATGTCAACGGCTGAGCTGTCCGCTCCCCGCGGGGACACCCCGCCGACCACGGGCGGGGTGTCGCTGGCCGGGCGGGCCCTGCCCCGCAACGGTCTCCGCGGCTGGATGCGGCTGCTGGGCAGCGAACTGCGCCTGATGTTCCGGCGCTGGCGCAACCTGGCCCTGCTCGGCGTACTCGTCGTGCTGCCCGTGGTGCTGGCCATCGGGCTGCGGGTGTCCATGCCGCACGGCGGTGGCGGTGGCGGTGGCAGCGGGCCGGGTGCGTCGTTTTTCGCCCAGCTCGCCGGGAACGGGGTGTTCCTGTCCTTCCTGGCCCTGACCATCCTGCTGACCCTGGTGCTGCCGCTGGTGGTCGCGGTGGTCGCCGGTGACTCGATCGCCGGCGAGGCCGGCCTCGGCACGCTGCGCTACCTGCTCACCGTGCCGGCCGGGCGGACCCGGCTGCTGTCCGTCAAGTACGTGGCCGTGGTCATCTTCGGGCTGGCCGCCTGCCTGCTGGTGTCGGCGGTGTCGTTGATCATGGGCGCGATCCTGTTCCCGATCGGGCCGGTGACGCTGCTGTCCGGGACGACCGTGTCCCTGGCGGACGGCCTGCTGCGGCTGCTCTATGTCACGCTGTACGTGGCCGCGGGGATGGCCGCGCTGGCCGCCATCGGGCTGGCCATCTCGACCCTGACCGAGCACCCGATCGGCGCGATCGCCGCCGTCCTGGTGCTTGCGGTGGCCAGCGAGGTGGCCGACAACGTGGCCCAGTTCGCGGTGATCCACCCGTACCTGCCGACGCACTTCTGGCTGTCGTTCGACTCGCTGCTGCGCGCGCCGATCGACACCACCACCCTGCTGCACGGGCTGCTGTCGTTTGCGGCGTACATCGTGATCTTCGGCTCGATCGCCTGGGCCCGATTCACCAGCGCCGACGTCACCAGCTGAGACGTCATCAGCTGAGACGTCACCAGCTAGGTCAGAGCCGGGACGGCGGGGTCCAGGTATGCGGGTCGAGAGTCCCCTCGACCGCTCCCCTGGCGACGTCGGTGAGGCGGAGGTTGTTGAAGCGCGCGTAGTTCCGCATCCGGCTGAAGGCCTCGGCCATGCCGATGCCGACGCGCTCTGAGATCACGCCTTTAGCCTGCTCGATCACGATGCGGCTGGTCAGCGCGGCGGACAGTTGCTCGTTCAGGCGCTGGGATTCGGTGCTGGCCCGGTGCTGGAGGATGCTGAGGGCGGCGAGGTCGGCGAAGGCCCGGGCCACGATGACGTCCGCTTCCTCGATCCGGTCATAGCTGGCGCTGAGCAGGTTGAGCGCGCCGAGGGTCACCTCACGCAGCCGCAGCGGCAGGGCCAGCGCCGACTGGAAACCGGCCTCGACGGCGGTGGCGGCGAACAACGGCCAGCGGCCGGACCCAGCCTGCAGGTTCTCCTGCTCGACCCGTTCGCCACTGTGGAAGGCGTCTAGGCAGGGACCCTCCTCCGCCTGGAGTTCGAACAATTCCAGCAGGCGCATGGCTTCGCTGGAGGACGCCACCAGCCCGAGGCCGCCGGCGGGTGAGGCCAGCATCACCCCTGCGGCGGACACGCCGAGCAGGCTGACGCACCGATCCGTGAGCCCGGTCAGCAAATCCACGACGTCATAGTCTTCCACCAGGGTGTCGGCCATCTCGACTAGCGCGCGCACCACATCGGCTTCCCGGGGCATCCCATCGCTCCTTCCCGGCGCAGCCCCGCCGGGCGGGGTTCACGATTCATCCGAGCCGGAGCCGCCGGGCGATGATGTCCTGGGCTACATCCCCGACGAGCCGGTCTTGGCTATACGCGAACGCCCGCAGGCGGATAAGCGCCTCGGTGACGCTGATGTTCTCCTGTACTGACACTATGCCTGCCGCGTTGTGCACGGCGAAGTGAAAATCGGCCCCGATCTCCAGGTCTTTCGCGACCGCGCCGTCGGGTGCTCCGGCCTGGGTTTCCAGCACCCAGCGGGCGGTCAGATCGGCCAGGACCAGCGCGTCAGCGTGCTGCTCGGCGCCGAGCGGGCCGGGCCGGTTGCGGTAGAGGTTGAGGGCTCCGAGGCGCACGGTGCCGACCCGCAGCGGGAAGCCGAACACCGCCCGCACGCCCGCCTGCAGGGCGGGCGGGGTAAACGCGAACCAGCGGGGGGTATCCGAGTCCGCCAGGTCGGGCTCGTTCACCACCGTGTCCTGCCGATACGCATCGACGCACGGGCCTTCACCCAGGGTGTACTGCAAGTCCTCGATCAGATGACTGACGTCGTCACTGGTGCAGATCGAGCCGCGGGGGACGTCCCCGGACATGAGCATGACGCCAGCACCGTTCACCCCGGCGATCCGGGGGCACACCTCGCACAGCCGGGCGGCCGGCCACCCACCGCTCCCCTCGGACAGCTCAGCCAGTATCCGGCGCAGCCGGGTGCCGGGCATCTTAGTCGCCCGGTCCCGGGCCAGGATGGATCACCAGGGCTCGAACAGGATGTTCCGCAGGTCCCTGATGGCGCGGTCCAGCTGGTCGGTAGCGTGCCAGATCTTGCGCGCCGCCGGGTGCTCGCTGCCCGCCCCGCGCTCGCCGATCAGGCCCAGGGCGGCCTGAAGATCCAGTCCCGCGGCGAAGATCCGGCGGACCACGACGTCGTTCAACCTGCGGGCCATGTCGTCGCGATCGTGGCGAGGAGGCGGGGCCACCCCTGCGGGCCGGGCCAGGCTGCAGTCAGCTGCCGCCTGGACATTGGCTGCCGGGGATCCCCGGGCAGGCCACGCGCGCGACGCGTCGGCCGTCCCGGCCATCGCGAGGGCCGTGGAAAGGCCCAACGTTCGATTCATCACTCAGGCTCCTCGTGATTGCCCGGCCATATAATGGCCGTGCCACCGGGGTCCTGAGCGACGCGGTTGACTGCGCCCGTACCTCATATGCGGGGTTGGTACGAGCGCCTCCCGTCATGACACTACGCCCGTGTCCGCGCCCCGGGAAGCGGCCTGATCCGGAACCTGCCTGATCTGACGGCGTCAGCCGTGCGCCGTGACACGGCGGCCGGGTTGCCCGAGATGTCCCATCGGCCGCCACCAGCTCTCACAACTCGCCGGGGATGTCCGTACCAAGGGCATGGCCGTGACCGAGGGGGCGCAGATCTGGGCCGAACTCGTAGGCCAGCGGGGTAGCGGTCGGCACGTTCAGCCCGGCGACCTCCCCGGCGGACATCCCCTCGAGGTGCTTGATCAGTGCCCGCAGCGTGTTGCCGTGGGAGACCACCAGCACGCACGGGCCGGAGCGCAGGTCCGGGACGATCGCGTCGTACCAGTACGGCAGCAGCCGTGCCGTCACGTCCTTCAGCGACTCGGTCCGTGGCCGGATGTCGGGCGGGACGGCCGCGTAGCGGGCGTCGGCGAACTGCGAGTGCTCCGCGCCGGCGGCGAGGGGCGGCGGTGCCACGTCGTAGGACCGGCGCCAGCGCATGAACTGCTCCTCGCCGACCTCCGCCCGGACTGCGGCCTTGTTCCGGCCCTGCAGTGTGCCGTAGTGGTTGGAGTTCAGCCGCCAGGACCGCCGGGCCGGGATCCAGTCCCGGTCACACTGGGCCAGGGCCAGCTCGGCGGTGCGGATGGCCCGCCGCTGCACCGACGTATGCACGAAGCCAGGCCGCACCCCGTGACGATCCAGCAATTGCCCGGCGCGCACCGCTTCCCGTTCCCCGGCCGGGCTCAGCGCCACGTTGACCCAGCCTGTGAACCGGTCGCTCGCGTTCCACTCGCTTTCTCCATGGCGCAAGATCACCAGCCGGTAGGGGCCGCCGGCCGACCGCTCTGCTCCCAAGGTCAGCTCTTGAGCTCGGGGAAGTCTTCTTCCCAGAACTCCCGGGTGCCGCGCGGGCCCGCGGCGGCTCCGGCGGGTGCGGCGCCGGCCGGGGCGGCGCCGGCGGGTGCGGCGCCGGCTGGGGCGGCGCCGGCGGGTGCGGCGCCGGCTGCGGCGGCTCCGGGAGTGGCACCGCTCGGCCCGCCGGGCGAGGGGGCGCCGGGCGGGCCGAGCCGGTCCGTCTCCTGGGCGCGGAGTTCCACCCGGCGGATCTTGCCGGAAATCGTCTTGGGCAGCTCGGCGAACTCCAGCCGGCGGATCCGCTTGTACGGGGACAGCCGCTGCCGGGCGTAGCCGAGGATCGCGGCCGCGGTATCCGCGGACGGCTCGAACCCGGCCGCGAGCGTGACGTACGCCTTGGGGACCGCTGACCGCGTCGGGTCCGGCGAGGGCACCACGGCGGCCTCGGCCACCGCCTCGTGCTCGATCAGCACGCTTTCCAGCTCGAACGGCGAGATCCGGTAGTCCGCGGCCTTGAACACGTCGTCGGTCCGGCCGATGTAGGTCAGGTACCCGTCGGCGTCCCGGCTGGCCACGTCCCCGGTGTGGTAGTAGCCGCCGCGCATGGCCTCGGCTGCCCGCTCCGCATCCCCGCGGTAGCCGGTCATCAGGCCGAGCGGCCGCCGGGACAGGTCGAGGCAGATCTCGCCTTCCTGGCCCGGCTCCCCGGTCAGCGGGTCAACCAGGACCACGGCGTACCCGGGCAGAGGGTGGCCCATCGACCCGGGCCGCAGCGGCTGGCCCGGCGGGTTGCCTACCTGGGCAGTGGTCTCGGTCTGCCCGTAACCGTCCCGTACCGTGATCCCCCAGGCCTGCCGGACCTGGTCGATGACCTCCGGGTTCAGTGGCTCGCCCGCGGCTACGCACTCGCGCAGCGCGGTGACGTCGCAGGCGCTCAGGTCGGCCTGGATGAGCATCCGCCACACCGTGGGCGGAGCGCAGAACGTGGTCACCCCGCCGGCGCCGATCGCGTCCATCAGCGCCTGGGCGGAGAACCGCTCGTAGCCGAGCACCAGGGCGGTCGCCCCCGCGTTCCATGGCGCGTACACGTTGCTCCAGGCGTGCTTGGCCCAGCCCGGCGAGGACATGTTCAGGTGCACGTCGCCGGGCTGCAGCCCGATCCAGTACATGGTCGACAGATGGCCGGCCGGGTAGGAGGCGTGCGTATGCTCGACCAGCTTGGGCTGGGCCGTTGTCCCGGAAGTGAAATACAGCAACAACGGATCTGCCGCGTAAGTCGGACCGTCAGGCTCGAAGTGGGTGCCGGCCGCGGCCGCCTCCGCGTAGCCGTGCCAGCCCTCCGGCGGCGTGGCCCCGGGCGTGGTGCTGACCGCCACCCGGGTCCAGCCGCCCGGGACGTCCGCGAACCGTGGCGTGTGCCCGTACTCGGTGATCACGTGACGCACGTCGCCGCGGGCCACGCGGTCGGCCACGTCCTCCGGGCCGAGCAGCGTGCTGGCTGGGATGATCACCACGCCGAGCTTCATCGCGGCCAGGATGATCTCCCACAGCGGTCCGATGTTGCCCAGCATGAGCAGGAGCCGGTCGCCCCGCCGCGCGCCGAGGCCGCGCAGCCAGTTGGCCACCTGATTGGAGCGGGCGGACATCTCGCCGTAACTGATCCGGGCGGCCGCGTCCCCGTCGGCCAGGATGCGCAGCGCGTCCCGGTCCGGGTGCTCGGCTGCGATCACGTCGAACCAGTCCAGCGCCCAGTTGAACTCTCCCAGCTGCGGCCAGGTGAACCCGGCTCGCGCGGCCGGGTAGTCCTCGCGGTGGCGCAGCAGCAGGTCCCGGGCGTCGCGGAAGGTTTGCGTCGGTGAGTGCTCGTCGGTCATGAAGTCATCGTGGCAGGGGGGCAGGCCGATGGGAATGCTCCCGACGGCTTGATGATCGTGGTCAGCAAGGGGTGCGCGGATCACCTATCGGCCGGGACCATGCGAGGCGCCAGGTCGCGTGCGGGGCCATGTGCCCCCAGTCTGCCGCCGCACGCCCCCGTCCCACGAGTGATCCTGCCCCGGTCCCAGGAGTGATCCTGCCCCGGTCCCACGAGTCACCCCGCCCGGGTCCCGCACCCCGCCCCGGTCCCGCGAGTCACCCCGCCCCGGTCCCGCGAGTCACCCCGCCCGGGTCCCGCGAGTCACCCCGCCCGGGTCCCGCGAGTCACCCCGCCCCGGTCCCGCGAGTCACGCTGGCCCCTCCCGCCCACTTTTCACGCGGAACGTTCGCCGAAACGGACAAAACACCCCGGAAAAACGCACGTTCCGCGTGAAAAGTGGGCGGAGAAGTGGGCGCTGACCACGATCGATGTGACCCACGGTGCTCGTGGTGCGCGCTACCCGGGCGCCGTCCGGCGGGCCACTCGCTCCGCCCGCCAGGGCAGCCATGAGTATCTTTGCGGAGTGGTCCCGGCCAGCTATCACGACTTCTTCAGCGCGTGCGCCACTGTGGCGGGGGCGCTGATCGGGCTGCTCTTCGTGGCCATCTCGATTTCCCCGGCGAAGCTGTCTGGCCCGCGCGCTGAGAATGATCAGCAGCTTAAGGCGGCCATGGCTTTCTCGGCCCTGGTGAACACGCTGGTCATCGCCCTCGTGACCCTCCTGCCCGGAGCCAGGCTTAGCCTGACGGTCATCATCGTGGCGGCTGCCGGGCTGTCCTCCACGTCCGGCTTGATCATCCTGCTGCTGCGGGACACCAGGTTGCGGGTCCGGGTGGACCAGCTGATCCTCCCGGCTATCCTGCTCGCGCTGTACGGCCTTCAGTTGGCCAACGGCATCGCGCTGGGCGGGTCGCTCCGGAATCCGGGGTATCTCAGCAACCTGGGGGGACTGTGCATTGGCTTCTTTGGCTTCGCCATCGCGCGGGCCTGGGCGCTGGTGGGTGCGCGCGACTCCAGCCTCCTCGCCGCCGTCGTGGAGATGGCCCGTCGGCCCGCTGGCCCGGAAACCATCCCTGCTGAGCACGGCGGTGAGACCGAAGAAGCGGCCACCCCGGCGGGCCGGGAGAACCTGGACTAACCCGTTCCCCCTCGTCCGGGCCGCCAGGGTGCCGGGCGGGGTTTCGCTGCCGTTTTGCCGGTTGACCAGCTTTGCCGGTTGACCAGCACTGGATGCCGTCTGGCCTCCGGTGGGGTGACTGGCGTACCGGGCGGCGGGGATCAGCCGAGGCTGAGCCCGGCCGCCGGCCCGGAAACGCTACCGCGCGGCGGCTGTCGCCCCCGCACGGTAGCGTTTCCGGACGTGGCCCCCGGTGAAAAGCTCGCGCAGGCTGGCCAGCGGCCTGATCCCGCCCCGGCCAAGGTGGACGCCCGGGCGCTCCCTCCCGTGCCTGACCTGCTGGCCGCGGCGGTGGCTGGGATCGGCGGGGCGGAGCGGCCCGGCCAGGTCGCGATGGCTGAGGCGGTGGAGCGGTCCATCCGGTCCGGTGAGCACCTCGCGGTCCAGGCGGGCACCGGAACCGGCAAGTCACTGGCCTACCTGGTGCCCGCGGTCGCGCACGCGCTGGCCAGCGGCAGCGCCGTCGTGGTCGCCACCGCGACCATCGCCCTGCAGCGCCAGCTGATCGACCGGGATCTGCCCAGGCTGGCCGCGACGCTTGCCCCGCTGATAGGCAAAGAACCGGACTTCGCCATCCTGAAGGGCCGCCGCAACTACCTCTGCCTGCACCGGCTGAAATCTGGGGCGCCCGAGGATCCCCGCGACGTGCTCTTCGACAGGGGCACGACCTCCGCGGTGGGCCAGCAGGTCGAGCGGCTGCACGAGTGGGGGAGCGAGACCAGCACCGGTGACCGCGACGAGCTTGTGCCCGGAGTGGATGACCGGGCCTGGCGGCAGGTGTCGGTGAGTGCCCGGGAATGCCTCGGCGCCCAGCGCTGCCCGTTCGGCCGCGAATGCTACGCGGAGCAGGCCCGGGTGACCGCCGGCAAAGCGAGCATCGTGGTCACCAACCATGCGCTGCTCGCCATCAACGCGCTGGAATCGTTCCCGGTCCTGCCCGAGCATGACGTCGTCATCATCGACGAGGCCCACGACCTGGTGAACCGCGTCACCAGCGCCGCCAGCGGGGAACTGTCCGCGACCGGGGTGGACGCGGCGGCCCGGCGGGTCGGGCGGCTGCTGTCCGCGGATGCGGCGGGACGGCTGCGGGAGGCGGGCGAGGCTGCGTCCAGGGCTTTCGCTGAGTCCCGCGATGGCCGCCTCGACCTGCTGGACCAGGACCTGGCCAGTGTGCTGGCCCTGGTGCGGGACTCCGCCGGGGGGTGTGCCACGGAGATCCGCTCCAGTGCTAAGCAGGCCGGCGAGGAGGATCAGCCCGCCGACCAGCTGGCCGCGACGCGCGCGGCGCTGGCCTCCCTGGACGACCTGCGGGGAACCGCGGACCGGATCCTGGCCTCGTTCGTCCCGGACCTGACCTCCCGGACCGACGTGGTCTGGATGGACCGGCCGATGCTCGAGGACCCACGCAGGCCGGCCACGCTGCGGGTGGCACCTTTGCAGGTCGGCGCGCTGCTCGCGGAGCGCCTGTTCCGGCGTCAGACCGTGGTGCTGACCTCGGCAACGCTGGCCCTCGGCGGCTCGTTCGAGCCGCTGGCCCGGCAGTGGGGCCTGCCGCCTGGATCCGAGCCCGGTGGGAGCGAGCCTGCCCGGGCCGAGCCTGCCCGGGCCGAGCCTGCCCGGGCCGAGCCTGCCCGGGCCGAGCCTGCCCGGGCCGGGCCAGTCGTCAGGGGCCCGTCCGGGGGTGAGCCAGACAACCCGGAGGGGGTCGCCCCATCCTCGGCCGGCGCGGCCTCCGGAGAGGCGCGGCCGGGCGGCCCGCGCGCGGCCGACGCCGGCCAGACCGAGACCGAGCCCGGAACCGAGCCCGGCGAGCCAGAGGCCCGGACCGGCGACCCGGGGGAGTCCCCGGAAGAGCCGCCGCCGCACGGGCTGGCCTGGTCGGGCCTGGACGTCGGCTCACCCTTCGACCATCCCCGCCGGGGCATCCTGTACGTCGCCCGGCACCTGCCCCCGCCCGGCCGGGACGGGCTCCCGCCGGCCTACCTGACCGAACTGAGCGAGCTGATCACCGCGGCGGGCGGTCGCACGCTCGGCCTGTTCTCGTCCATGCGGGCGGCCCGGCAGGCCGCGCTCGAGCTGCGCGGCTCGCTCACCGTTCCGCTGTTCTGCCAGGGGGACGACGCCACCGGCCAGCTCATCCGGCAGTTCGCCGAGTACGAGACGAGCTGCCTGTTCGGCACGCTGTCCCTGTGGCAGGGGGTGGACGTCCCGGGGTCGGCGCTGCAACTCGTGGTCATCGACCGGATCCCGTTCCCGCGGCCGGACGACCCGCTGTCCTCCGCCCGGCAGCGGGTGGTGGCGGCCCGCGGCGGCAACGGGTTCATGGCCATCGCCGTCTCCCATGCCGCGCTACTGCTGGCCCAGGGCGCGGGGCGGCTGCTGCGCACCATGGACGACCGGGGCATGGTGGCGATCCTGGATCCGCGGCTGGCCACCGCGCGGTACGGCGGTTTCCTGCGTGCGTCACTACCGCCGTTCTGGGCCACCACGGACCCGGCGGTGGCCCGGGACGCGCTGCGCCGGCTGGCTGCCCAGAACCCCTGACGCCCCTGACGCCCCGAGCCCCTTCCAGGGCCGGAACACCGCTAATGATCAGACGATCGGTGTTGCCCCGGCAACACCGATCGTCTGATCACCAGGGCGGTCGCGGCCTTCAGGCGCGGGTGAGGACGACCTTGAGCGCGCTGGTGTCAGCCGCCCGGCTGAAGGTGTCGTACGCCAGCTCGAACTCGTTCAGCCCGAAGCGGTGCGTGATGAACTTCGACGCGTCGAGCTGACCGCTGGTCACCAGGCGCAGCAGCGTGGCGGTGGAGTAGGCGTCCACCAGCCCCGTGGTGATGGTGATGTTCTTGATCCACAGGTCTTCGAGGTGCAGGGTGGCGGGCTCTCCGTGCACGCCGATGTTGGCGATCCGGCCGCCCGGCCGGGCCAGCCTCGCGCAGAGTTCAAAGGTGGCGGGCACGCCGACCGCCTCGATGGCGACGTCGGCGCCCAGCCCGTCGGTCAGCAGCTGGACTACTTCCTCAGGGTCCTGGCGGGAGTTGTTCACCGTGACATCCGCGCCGAACCGCTTCGCGGCCTCGAGCCTTGAGTCGGCCATGTCGATCGCGACGACGTGGTGCGGGCTGTACAGCCGGGCACCCATGATCGCAGACAGCCCGACCGGGCCGCTGCCGACGATCGCGACCACGTCACCGGGCCGCACACCGCCGTTCAGCACGCCGACCTCGTAGCCGGTGGGCAGGATGTCGGCCAGCATGAGGATGTTCTCGTCGGGGACCCCGGCTGGCACGGCGTAGGTAGAGGTGTCCGCGAACGGCACCCGGACGTACTCGGCCTGCGTGCCGTCGATCTTGTGGCCCAGGATCCAGCCGCCGCCCCCGAGGCACTGGCCCGCGTGACCTTCGCGGCAGAACCGGCAGGTCCCGCACGCGGAGATGCAGGAGACCAGGACACGGTCCCCGGCGCTGACCGTCTTGACCCCGCTGCCCACGGACTCGACGGTCCCAACGGCTTCATGACCGAGGATCCGGCCGTCGGTCACCGCAGGAACGTCTCCCTTGAGAATGTGCAGGTCCGTGCCACAGATCGTGACGGCGTTGACGCGGACGATCGCGTCGGTGTCGGCGATGACCTCTGGCTTCGGCACGTCTTCCCAGGCCTTCTGGCCGGGGCCGTGATAGACAAGCGCTCGCATGACCATCTCCTGGTGTACGCCCGGGCCCGGTGCGCTGACCCGCCCGGGTCCGGCTCCCACGGTGCGCCCGGAAAGGGCCCTCCGGCAGGGCCGGAGGCCCCATCCGGTCAGGCTGAACGTCCTGCCCCGGGGCTAGCCGGCTGATATCGGGCTCGGGCCGCCTCGCCGTCGGCGGTTGCGACGCCGGAGCATCCCGCTCGCCAGCGGCGCCCGTGCCGTCGAAGACCGGCTAGCCCACGGCTAGGCCGGGCGCGGGCGCCGGCCCCGGAAATATCTAGGCGACGACGTGCGCTTTAGCTGAAGCAGGAGAACATGCGAAGGCGGTCGCACTGCACGGGCCAATGCTCAGGTCCGCCGTTATCGCCGGGTATGGGGTTGCTCTGAACGGCTCCAGCCCGGTGATCGTCCGGAAAAGGGCTTCCTTCCGCGCAGGCGCGCGATCATATTTCATGGCTGCCCCGGACCTCGGCGGTCACACTTTTGATTTTCTTAGAGCCGAGGCTGGCATGGATCCGATTTTTCACCGCCCACGATTTTCCTGGGCAGTTCAGCGGGGCACGCGCACCGTGCACCGCTCGACTCCGTCCCGGCCGGGCCCGCCTAACCGGATCAACAAGCTGGGCAACAAGAAGCCGTCCGGGCCGACGCCGACGCCGACGCCGGCCCCGCGGTGGCCGATCTGGGTCCTGGTGGGCGGGCTGGTGCTCGGGACCCTGCTGCTCTTCCATCCGGGTTTCAAGAGCTCGACGACCCGGGACTTCAACTACAGCGGCTTCGTCAGTGAAGTAACGGCGAATAAGGTCGCAACGGCGACGATCAGCTCGACCGGACTGGTGACCGGCACGCTGCACGGCGGCGTTGCCTACAGTTCCCAGATCCCCACCGCGCTGAACAATAACGCCCTTTCCCCTCTCCTGCTCAAGCACAGGGTCCAGGTCACGGGCAGCGCTCCGAGCTCATACTCCGTGGCCACCCTGCTCTTCTCGCTGTGGCCGCTGCTGCTCCTGGTGGGCGTCTTCATCTGGTTCGCCCGCCGCGGCCGTAAGCAGATCGGCGGAATCATGAGCTTTGGCCGGTCAAAGGCCAAGCTCTACGACGAGGAGAGGCCTTCCACGCGTTTCGCGGACATCGCCGGCTATGAGGGTTCCAAGGCCGAGGTCATGGAAGTCGTCGACTACCTGAAGCACCCTCAGCGCTACGCGCAGGCGGGCGCGGTCGGCCCCAAGGGCGTGCTCATGGTCGGGCCGCCCGGGACCGGGAAGACGCTGATGGCCAAGGCGGTCGCCGGCGAGGCAGGCGTCCCGTTCTTCGCCCTCAGCGGGTCGAGCTTCGTCGAGATGTTCGTCGGCGTCGGCGCATCGAGGGTGCGAAGTCTTTTCGAGGACGCCCGCAAGCATGCGCCCTCGATCATCTTCATCGATGAGATCGACGCCATCGGCGGCCGCCGCGGCCCCGGCGGGTTCGGCTCGAACGACGAGCGCGAGCAGACCCTCAACCAGCTGCTGTCCGACATGGATGGATTCGAGCCCGGCGCCAGCGTGGTGGTGATGGGTGCGACCAACCGGGCCGAGATCCTCGACACCGCACTGCTGCGGCCCGGCCGCTTCGACCGGACAGTGGACATTCCCCTGCCCAACCAGAAGGAGCGGGCGGCCATCCTGGCCATCCACGGGCGGGGCAAGACACTCGCGCCTGACGTGGATCTGGCCGCGGTGTCCCGGGGAACCCCAGGGTTCTCGGGCGCCGATCTCGCCAACCTCGTGAACGAGGCGGCGATCAACGCCGTGCGCGACCGGCGCGCTGTCCTGTCCGCCGCCGACTTCGCGGCGGCCCGGGACCGCCTGCTGATCGGCCAGCGCGACGCGTCCAACGCGTTGCTGCCCGAGGAAAAGCACTCGGTCGCCGTGCACGAGGCTGGTCACGCGCTCGTCGCGGTCCTGTCGGAGCACGCCGACCCGGTGGCGAAAGTCACTATTCTCCCCCGGGGCGCGGCGCTCGGGGTGACCGAGCAGCTGCCGGAGTTCGAACGCCACCTGTACCGCCAGAGTTACCTCACCGACACGCTCGCGGTCCGGCTGGGCGGCCGGTCCGCGGAGATCATCGTCCTCGGTGAGCCCTCGACCGGTGCGGCGAATGACCTCGCGGGTGCCACCGACCTGGCCACCCGCATGGTGCGGGAATGGGGCTTCTCGACCGAGGTCGGGCCCATCGGCTATGGCCCGGAAGGGCCGAGCCGGGACAATCCGTTCGCGGGGCGTCCCTACGCCGAGGAGACGCAGCGAGCTATCGACCGCGAAGTGGCCACGCTGCTCCGGGAGGCCGAGAGCCGGGCGACCATGCTGCTGCGCACGAACCTGGACACCCTCACCCAGGTGATCGATCTCCTGCTTGAACGGGAGACCATCGACGGTTCCGACCTGGCCGCGATCGTCGGGGTGCCGGAACGCCTGGCGGAACCGGGGATGGTCTGGGCCCCCGCGGCGGTCGCGATGACTCCGGCGGGTCCGGAGCAGGGCGGAGGCACCGCCGCCAACGGGAAGGCTGCGCCAGTCAGCTGATGCCGTGAACGCCACAGCGCGGTGCATTATGCGTGCCACGGGACGCACGCAATGCACCGCGCCGAGGTGATCTCGGTTGCGGAGTGGGTTTACAGGACGTCGTGGCCAGGGTGCGGCTCGGCCGGGACCCCGGTCCGCTGGGCGGGGATACTGCCCAGCCGGCCCGCCTGAAAGTCCTCGAACGCCTGCACCAGCTCGTCACGGGTATTCATCACAAACGGTCCGTACGCGGCGACCGGCTCGCGAATGGGCTGCCCGCCGAGGACCAGGATGTCCAGCTCGCGGCCGGGTCCCTCCTGGGTCCGGGCGGCGTCCACGGTCAGCGCGTCACCCGCGCCGAACACCGCGAGCTGCCCGGTGCGGATCGGACGGTGGTCCGGGCCGACCGTGCCGGAGCCGCCCAGCACGTAGACCAGCGCGTTGAAGTCGCTGCGCCAGGGGAGGCGCAGCTGGGCACCGGGCTGCAGGGTCACGTGCAGCAGGCTGATCGGCGTGTGGGTGACGCCGGGGCCAGGGTGCCCGGCCAGGTCACCGGCGATGACCCGGATCAGCGCGCCGCCGTCGGGCGAGGACAGCAGCGAGACCTGCTGGGCGCGGATGTCCTGGTACCGCGGGGCGGTCATCTTGAGCCGCCGGGGCAGGTTCACCCACAGCTGGAAGCCGTGGAACAGCCCTCCGCTCATGACCAGCTCCTCGGGGGGTTCCTCGATGTGCAGAATCCCGCCACCCGCGGTCATCCACTGCGTGTCGCCGTTGGTGATCAGGCCGCCCCCACCGTTGGAGTCCTGGTGACGGAACACGCCGTCGATGATGTACGTGACGGTCTCGAAGCCGCGGTGCGGGTGCCAGGGCGTGCCCTTGGGCTCACCTGGCGCGTACTCGACCTCGCCCATCTGGTCCATGTGGATGAAGGGGTCCAAGTGCGCCATGTCCACGCCGGCGAAGGCCCGGCGGACCGGGAAGCCCTCACCCTCGAAACCGGACGGCGCGGTGGTCAGCGACACGACCGGCCGCTCCGCCGCGGTCGCGGCGTCGGGCTCTGGTACGCGGGGCAGGACCAGAATGTCCTCTACAGTCACCGCTGGCATGACATCTCCTCTGTTAAGCCTTCTCGGCCAGCCTAAAGGGCAGTTCACGCGCCCGGCTGATGCCCTTCCCAGCCTTTCGCGGGCCGCAGTTGGCTCAACGATAGTTGATCGCTCAACATTCCCGTCAGGCGGACGGGGTCAGGGGAGTTTCCAGTCGATGCCGCCGGCGCCCTGCTCCTCCAGCAGCGCGGTGGCCCGGCTGAACGGCCGCGAGCCGAAGAACCCCCGGTCGGCGGAGTTCGGGCTGGGGTGCGCCGACTCGATCAGCGGCACCCCGCCGAGCAGGGGCGCCAGGTTCCGCGCGTCGCGGCCCCAGAGGATCGCGACCAGCGGCGACTGCCGCGCGGTCAGGGCACGGATCGCCTGCTCGGTGACCTCTTCCCAGCCCTGGCCGCGGTGCGAGCCTGGCTTACGGGGCTCGACGGTGAGGACCCGGTTCAGCAGCAGCACGCCGCGCTCGGTCCACGGGGTGAGATCCCCGGTCGACGGCGCGGGATAGCCGAGGTCGGCGGTGTACTCGCGGAAGATGTTGATCAGGCTGGGCGGAAGGCGGCGCACCTCGGGCGCGACCGAGAAGCTCAGCCCGACCGGGTTGCCCGGGGTCGGGTACGGGTCCTGCCCGACGATCAGCACCCGTACGTCGGCGAACGGCTGCTGGAACGCGCGGAGCACCCGGTCGCCCGCGGGCAGGTAACGACGCCCGGCGGCCACTTCGGCCCGCAGGAAGTCACCCATCGCGCTGATCCGGCCCGCCACCGGGGCCAGGGCCTCGGCCCAGCCCGCCTCGACGATCTCACCTAGCTCTCGGCCTGCCACGCAGGACACTCTAAGGCTCACGGCGGGCTGGCGGGGCAGGCCACGCCGTCTGTGATCGAACAGGTATTTGATTCTTCGCATATGCTCGGGCCATGGAGACTGGCCTGCAGGGATCCCTGCTCGACCTGTGCGACGAGCCGGCTCCGGGGCCACTCGGAGCGTCGGTGCGCCGGACGGTGCTCGACCGGGGCGCCTGGGTGGATTTCCGGCCGGGCTGGATGGCGGGTGCCGACGTCCTGTTCGAGCGGCTGCGCGACGCCACGGCGTGGAAGGAGGAACGGCGCCGGATGTACGACCGGGTGGTCGAGGTGCCCCGGCTGCTCTGCTTCTACGGCGAGGGTGAAGCCCTGCCCGATCCCGCGCTGGCCGTGGCGCGCCACGCGCTCGACCAGCACTACGGGCCGGACCTGGGCGAGCCGCTGCGTACTGCGGGCTTGTGCCTCTACCGGGACGGCCGGGACAGCGTCGCCTGGCACGGCGACCGGATCGGCCGGGGCGACAAAGAGGACACCGTGGTGGCCATCCTGTCCCTGGGCGCGCCACGGGCCCTGCTGCTTCGGCCCCGGGGCGGCGGCCCGGCACTGCGCCACGACATCGGCCACGGTGACCTGCTGGTGATGGGTGGCAGCTGCCAGCGCACCTGGGAGCACGCGGTGCCGAAGACGGCGCGGGCCACCGGCCCGCGGATCAGCGTGCAGTTCCGGCCGCGCGGGGTCCGCTGAGCCCGCCGCGGCGCCGGGCCCCGTATCGGTCCGGCTCAGAATCCTGAACCCGGCCTCCAGCTGGGCCAGGCCTTCGTCGACTGAGGCGAAGATGGCGTCCAGGTCGATCTCGCCCTGTTCCAGGACCGGCAGCGTGGTGGCCATCATCACCCCGAAGATCGCCCCGGCCAGCGCGCGCACCCCGGCGTCGTCGGGCTTCCGCCGGACCCGCCTGGCCAGGACCGCGGCCGTGACGTCGATGGTGCGGGCGAACTCGTCCAGCGCCCGGGCCCGGACCTCCGGCACGGCCAGCGTGAGCTCGGTCGTCTGCCGGAAGCGCTCCCGCTCCTCCTCGGTGAACCCGGCCCGGGCGGCGGCCACGGCGGCCCGGACCGCGGCCAGCGGGCTCAGCCCGGGCGGCTGCGCCTCGAGGGCGTCCATGGTCAGCACGTCGAGATCGTCCTGCAGGACCACGTCTTCCTTGGTCGGGAAGTACCGGTAGAACGTCGCCGGGGACACCTCGGCCGCCTCGGCGATCTGCTCGACGCGCGTGGCGGCGTACCCCTGCTCGCGGAACAGCCGCAGCGCGTGCTCCCGGATGGAAGCACGCGTCCTGGCCTTCTTGCGTTCCCGGAGCCCGGGCTGGTCAGCGTCGTGCGTGGTCATGCCCCTGATCCTGCCTGCCCGGGTCCGATGATGCGAGCTCCGATGATGCGAGCTCCGGTGACGCGAGCGGGGTGCCGGACCCGGGCGCGGCGGGCGGCACCGGGGACGCCGGCGGGGTGACCGGGGCCCCGGTCCCGGGGGCCGGGGCCCCGGCGGCACCGGGCTGGCCCCGGCCGCCCACGCGGGCCCGGCGGGGCAGGAACACCAGCGCGAGCACGGCGCTGAGCACCGCGATGCCCGCGCACACCGCGAGCATGACATCCAGGCCGTGGGCGAACGCCGCGCGCACCGAGTCCAGGAACGCCACCGAGTGCAGCTCGGCGGCGACGCCCACCCCGGCGGCCACCCCGGTGCGCACCGCCGCGCCGGCCGCGGCCGGCAGACCGGCCAGGTGAAGCTGGCTGCGGTAGGCGGACAGCAGGATCGTGCCCAGCACCGCCACCCCGATCGTGGCCCCCACCTGGCGCATCGCGGTGATCAGTGCGGATCCGGATCCGCTCCGCTCCGCGGACAGCGCGCCCAGGGCGGCGTTCATGGCGGCGGGCATGGCCAGCCCCAGGCCCAGCCCGGCCACCGCGTACCAGGTCGCGGTGAACGCCGTCCCGCTCGCCGCACTGGTCGTGGCGCCGACGGCGAGGCCGGCGGCCATCACCACGAAGCCCGCCGTCACCAGGACCTTCGGGCCGGCCGGGGCGTTGCCCGCGGGGGCGCCGTCCGGGCCCTTCGGCGGCGTCTGCAGCCGGGTGCCGCCGATCATGCCGATCACCATCCCGCCGATCATCGGCAGCATCCGCAGCCCGGTGGCGAAGGAGTCCAGGCCCCGGACTTCCTGGAAGTACTGCGGCATCGCGAACAGGATGCCGAACATCGCGAACGAGACGAACGTGGTCAGGATCGTGCCCCAGGTGAACGCGCGCGAGCGGAACAGTTCCAGCTGGACCAGCGGCTGGACGTGCCGTCCGGCCCGGCGCTCCCAGGCCACGAAGCCCGCCAGCACGGCGGCGCCGGGCAGGATCGTGACCAGGGCGGCCGGGCTGGTCCATCCGTTCTCGCCCGCCTTGATGCAGCCGTAGGTCACCCCGGCCAGTCCCACGCTGGACAGGACGATGCCGGGAATGTCGATCCGGCCGCCCCGTGCCCCGTGTGATTCCGGCATCAGGAACGCCACCGCGACCAGCGCGACCGCCACGACCGGGACGTTGATCAGGAAGACCGAGCCCCACCAGAAGTTGTCCAGCAGCCAGCCGCCCAGCAGCGGGCCGACCGGGTAGGCGATGAACGTCGCGCCCATCACCACCGCGATCGCCCGTGGCTGCTCCTCCGGGGCGAATAGCACGGGCAGCACGGCGATCGACATGGGGAAGATGACCGCAGCGCCGAGGCCGAGCACGGCGCGGGCCGCGATCAGCTGGCCCGGGGACCCGGCGAACGCGCACGCGGCCGAGCTGGCGCCGAAGACCACCAGCGCGATCAGCAGCATCTTCTTGCGCCCGACCCGGTCGCCGAGCAGCCCGGCGGGCAGCAGGGCCGCGGCCAGCACCAGGCTGTAGGACGCCGAGAACCACTGCAGGTCCGTGGTGGAGGCGTGGAGCTGGGTGGACAGGACCGGCAACGCCAGGTTGAGCACGGTCAGGTCGAGCCCCACGACCAGCACGCTGGCCGAGATGGCGATCAGCGCCCACCACCGGCCGGCATCCGGGCGGCGTGCCTGCGCGGTTCCTGCGCGGCTGGCATCGGTACGCATGGGGTCACCTCCCTGAACGGGGAACGTACTTTCCGAGAGTTAGATACAAAAGAAAGCTACTCTCAGTTCAGAGTGAATGTCAACATCAGGTGTTGGCGGCGCGCATGAATCCGGCGGCGGCCCGTTAGGGAGGCGTCAGGACCGGGCCCGGGCCGGGATCCGCGCGGTTAGCTGGAAGACGGCACACTCCCCGATCGGTAAGGAGCATCCCGTGCACGGCGCTCGTCGGATCATCATCGGCACCAGCGGGTCACCGGGCAGCCTGCAGGCCCTGCGCTACGCCGCAGGGATCGCGCGGGAGAACGACGCTACGCTCGTCCCCGTGCTGGCCTGGATGCCGCCCGGCGGCGATTTCGCCGACCGCAGTCATCCCTCCGGGTACCTGCGCCAGGTCTGGCGGGACGCGGCCTGGCTCCGGCTGTGGACGGCGCTGGAGCTGGCCTGGGGCGGGATCGCCCCGGCGGGCCGGCCAGCCGAGCCGAGGGTGCTCCGCGGCGAACCCGGCGAGGTGCTCGTCGCGGCCGCCTGCGAGGCGGACGACGTGCTGGTCGTGGGGGCCGGCCGCCGTGGCGCCGTGCGCCACATGGTCAGTTCCCGGGTGAGCCGGTACTGCCTGGCCCACGCGGCGTGCCCGGTCGTGGCCGTGCCCCCGCCGGATCTCGACCACGCCGCCGGTCACGGGCTGCGCGGCTGGGCCTTCCGGCACCGGGCAGCCGGCATCAGCGCCCTAACCGTCACCCGCTGAACTCCCCGGCGAGGGGAGGCGCGCCGCGCGTGGTCCTCGCCGGGGAGGGGAGGCGCGCCGGGGAACTCGCCGGGGAGGGGAGGCGCGGCGAAGCCGTGTCCTCTCCGAGCCGGCGACCAACCCGGCAGGAGCGGTAGACGACGGCCTACGGGAGCGGGCAAGTGGGGGGTCCGGGGGGGCGCCCCCCCGGGCCAGCAGAGCAGACGACGTGCCTACGGGAGCGGGCAAGTGGGGGGTCCGGGGGGGCGCCCCCCCGGGCTAGCACAGCAGATCACGGACCTGCCGGGCGATCTCGATGTCCTCGCGCGACGTGACCACCAGCGCCGCGGCCGCCGCCCCGGCCGCGCCGATGTCGGCGTCCGCCGCGGCGGCGAGATTGCGCTGCTCGTCGAGGACGACGCCGAGGAACGCGGGCGCGGAGCGCGACCGGATGAGCGGCTGGTGCTCCCCGATCCCGCCGGTGAACACGAGCACGTCCAGGCCGTCCATGGCCGCGGCCATGCCCGCGATCAGCTGCCGGAGCCGGTGCAGGTAGACCTCGAGGGCGAGGACCGCGGACGGGTCGCCGGCGCCCGCGGCCCGGGTCACGTCCCGCATGTCGGCCGAGCCGGCCAGCCCGGCCAGCCCGGAGCCGTGCTCCAGCCCTTCCGCCAGCTCGTCCACGGTCAGGCCGCCGTCGCGGAGCAGCCAGAGCAGCAGGCCCGGATCCGTGTTCCCGGCCCGGGTCGCCATGACCAGCCCCTCCAGCGGGGTGAAGCCCATCGTGGTGTCCACGCTGCGGCCGTGGGCCACGGCCGCGAGCGAGGCCCCCGCCCCCAGATGGCAGGACACGATCCGGAGCCGCTCCGCCGTGGTGCCCAGCATCTGCGCCGCGCGCCGGGCGGCGTAGCCGTGGGACAGGCCGTGGAACCCGTAGCGGCGCAGCCCGAACCGTTCCCGCCAGGCGGCGGGCAGGGCGTAGGTGCTGGCCGCGGCGGGCATCCCGGCGTGGAACGCGGTGTCGAAACAGGCCACCGCGGGCACGCCTGGCAGCAGCGCCGACACCATGTCGATGCCGCCGAGAGCCCGGGGCTGGTGCAGCGGGGCCAGGTCGGTGGCGTCTTCGATCGCCCGCCGGACCTTGGGGCTGATGACCGCAGGCGCCTCCAGGAGCGGGCCGCCGTGGACGATGCGGTGGCCGACGGCATCCACCCCGGTTAGACCGTTAAGGAACGAGGTGAGGGCCTCAGGGGGCTCGTCGGTGTTCCAGTGGTCTACCTCGCTGGCGGCCAGGACCTGGTCTGCCGGGTCGAGGAAGCTGAGCTTGAGGCTGCTCGACCCGGCGTTGACGACGAGGACGTCCATCAGGCCGGGAAGGGCCCGGGCCAGGTCCAGTCGCGGACCTCCGGCATGTCCTCGCCGTGCTCGCGGATGTAGGCGCGGTGCCGGGTGCGGGCGTCGGTCATCTGCTGGCGGAGCCAGGCGGCCCGGTCACCGAGGCCGGGCACCCGGTCGATGACGTCCATTACCAGGTGGAACCGGTCCATGTCGTTGATCACCAGCATGTCGAACGGCGTGGTGGTGGTGCCCTCCTCCTTGTAGCCGCGGACGTGGATGTTGTTGTGGCCGTCGCGGCGGTAGGTGAGCCGGTGGATCAGCCACGGGTAGCCGTGGTAGGCGAAGATGACCGGGCGGTCGGTGGTGAACAGCGCGTTGAACTCGGCCTCGTTCATCCCGTGCGGGTGCTCGGTCTCCGGCTGCAGGCGCATCAGGTCCACCACGTTGACCACCCTGATCCGCAGGTCCGTGAGGTGCTCGCGGAGGATGCCGGTCGCGGCCAGCACCTCCATGGTCGGCACGTCACCGGCGCAGGCCAGCACGACGTCGGGCTCGGTGCCGTTGCGGTCGTTGCTGGCCCACTCCCAGATCCCGGCGCCCCGGGTGCAGTGCAGGACGGCGGCGTCCATGTCCAGCCAGTCGGGACAGGGCTGCTTGCCTGCCACGACCACGTTCACGTAGTCCCGGCTGCGCAGGCAATGGTCACCCACCGACAGCAGGGTGTTGGTGTCCGGGGGCAGGTACACCCGGACGACCTCCGCCTTCTTGTTCACCACGTGGTCGATGAAGCCCGGGTCCTGGTGGCTGAACCCGTTGTGGTCCTGCCGCCACACGTGGGAGGTGAGCAGGTAGTTCAGCGACGCGACCGGGCGCCGCCAGGGCAGCGCGCGGCTGACCTTCAGCCACTTCGCGTGCTGGTTGAACATGGAGTCCACGATGTGGATGAACGCCTCGTAGCAGGAGAACAGGCCGTGCCGGCCGGTCAGCAGGTAGCCCTCCAGCCAGCCCTGGCAGGTGGTCTCGGACAGGATCTCCATCACCCGGCCGTCCGTGGCCAGGTGCTCGTCCACCGGCAGCGTGGCTTCCTCCCAGGTCTTGCCGGTCACCTCGAGCAGGGCGTCCAGCCGGTTGGACTGCGTCTCGTCCGGCCCGACCACCCGGAAGTTCTGCGCCGCCGCGTTGAGCCGGGCGACGTCGCGGAGCATGTAGCCCAGCACCCGGGTCGGCTCCGACATGGTCGCCCCGGGCTGGCCCACCGTCACCGCGTAGTCGCGGAAGTCAGGCAGGTTCAGGTCGCGCAGCAGGAGGCCGCCGTTGGCGTGCGGGTTAGAGCCCATCCGGCGCTCACCGGGCGGGACGAAGCCGAGAATCCCCGCGCGCGGCTGGCCGTCCGCGTCGAACAGCTCGCCGGGACGGTAGGACCGCATCCACTCCTCGAGCTGGCGCAGGTGGGCCGGGTTGGTGCGCACCTCGGCCAGCGGCACCTGATGCGCCCGCCAGGTGCCCTCCACGGGGTGGCCGTCCACCTCGGCCGGGCCGGTCCAGCCCTTCGGGGTGCGCATCACGATCATCGGCCACCGCTCGCGGGTACCGCTGCCGTTGCGGCTCGCGGCGGGACCGCCCGAGCGGGCCTCGCCCTGGATCTCCCGGATCCGGGAGATCACATGGTCCAGCACGCCGGCCATCTCGGCGTGCATGGCCTGCGGGTCGGATCCGGTGATGAACACCGGCGCGTAACCGTAGCCGCGCAGCAGCGCGTCCAGCTCCTGCTCGGGGATCCGGGCCAGCACCGTGGGGTTGGCGATCTTCCAGCCGTTCAGGTGCAGGATCGGCAGGACCGCGCCGTCCCGGGCCGGGTTCAGGAACTTGCCGGAGTGCCAGCTGGTGGCCAGCGGGCCGGTCTCGGCCTCGCCGTCCCCGATCACGCAGGCCACCACGAGATCGGGGTTGTCGAACGCGGCGCCGTGCGCGTGGGCCATGGAGTAGCCCAGCTCGCCGCCCTCGTGGATCGAGCCGGGCGTCTCCGGGGCGACGTGGCTGGGCACCCCGCCCGGGAACGAGAACTGGTGGAACAGCCGGCCCATCCCGGTCAGGTCACGCGGGATGCTCGGGTAGATGTCGCTGTAACTGCCGTCCAGCCAGGTGTTCGCGATCGCCGCCGGGCCGCCGTGGCCCGGGCCGATCACGTACATCATGTTCACGCCGTGGGTGACGATCGCCCGGTTCAGGTGGGACCAGAGGAAGTTCAGCCCCGGCGTGGTGCCCCAGTGGCCGAGCAGCCGGGGCTTGATGTGCTCCGGCCGCAGCGGCTCGGTCAGCAGCGGGTTGGCCATCAGGTAGATCTGCCCCACGGACAGGTAGTTGGCGGCGCGCCAGTAGCCATCGAGGGCCTGAAGCTGATCGCTGGTGAGTTCTGGCCTGGTGGTCACGGTCATCTGGGTGAGGCTCCGGTCTCTTGGCGGTCGGGGGTGCCGGTCTGGTGGCGGTCGGGGGTGCTGGTCTGGTGGCGGTCAGGGGCGCTTGGCCAGGGGCAGCCGGCGCAGGAACGGGTCCGCCTGCCCGTGGCTGGTGACCCGGATCCGGGCGTCCACCGCGGTGATCCCGTCGGGCCGGGCAATCACCGGGTTGAGGTCCAGCTCGGCCACCTGCGGCAGGTCATCGGCGAGCCGGGAGATCCGGAGCAGGGCGTCGCGCAGCGCGGCCACGTCGGCCGGCGGCTGGCCGCGATGGCCGAGCAGCAACGGCGCTGCGTGGATCGAGTGGATCAGGTCATCGGCGTCGGCGGTGGTCAGCGGGGCCAGCCGGGCGGCATGGTCGCCGAGCATCTCGGTCGCCACGCCGCCCAGTCCGAACACGATCACGGGGCCGAAGATCGGCTCCTGGACGACCCCGATGATGACCTCGGTCCCGCCGCTGATCATGGGCTGCACGAGCGCGCCGTAGAAGTCACCCGCGAACTTCGCCGCCAGGCTCTCGAACCCGCCGCGGGCCGCTTCGGGGCCGTCGAGGCCGAGCAGCACGGCGCCGGCGTCGCTCTTGTGCACCAGGCCGTGCACCTCGGCCTTGAGCGTCACCGGGCCGCCCAGGTCCGCGGCGGCGGCCGCGGCCTCCTCGGCGGTGAGGGCCTGCCAGGATGCCGCCATCGGCAGCTGGTAGCAGCGCAGCAGCTGGCCCGTCTCGTCCGCGGGCAGCCAGCCGCCGCCTGGCATCCGGTCGAGGAACGAGGCGATCAGCGCCCGCGCCTCGGCGGTCTTGATGCCCTCGATCTCCGGGACCGTGTCCCCCGGCCGGGAGCGCCGCGAGCCGTACCGCGCGGCCCGGGCCAGGGCCTTGGCCGCGCTTTCCGGGTAGGCGTACGCCGGGACGCCCACGCTGCAGGTGCCCTTCCGGCCCGTGCCCTGGCTGCCCGTGCCCTGGCTGCCTGTGCCCTGGTTTTCCGTGCCCTCCTCGGCGGCGTCCTCGCCGGCGATGGGCAGCAGCTGGACGGCTTCAGGCTGGTCCAGCACCACCGCGGCCAGCGGGACGGGCAGCCGGGCTGCGCTGAGCGCCGGGATCAGGTCGGCGGCCGCGGTGGGCACGACCAGGGCGAGAACAGCGTCCACTCCGGTGTCGAAGGCCACCGTGGACAGGGCAGCGCTGAACGCCCCGGTGCTGACCGCCGCGGTCGTGTCCACCGGGCCGCTGAGGGTGGCGCCCCGCGGGAGGATCTCGGCCAGGTGATCCTGGGCGGTGTGACTCGGCGTGGCGACCACCAGGCCCGCCTCGACGCACGCGTCCGCGGCCAGCACGCCCGCACCACCCGCGTTGGAGAGGATGGAGACCCGGCTGCCTGCGGGCACCGGCTGGGAGGCGAGCAGCACCGCCGCTTCCAGCAGTTCGCCGAAGCTGTTGGTGGCGATGATCCCGGCCTGCTCGAACAGGGCCTGCCGGGTGATCAGCGGCGCGGTGGCCGCGGTGGTGTGCGAGACGGCCGCGCGCTGGCCCGGCGCTGTCCGGCCGGCGTGCACGGTGAGCACCGGCATGGTGGCGCTGACCCGGGCCGCGGTCCGGGCGAACTTGCGCGGGTTCCCGAAAGACTCCATGTACAGCACGGCCAGCCGGGTAGTGCCGTCTTCCGCCCACCACTGGAGCATGTCGTTGGCGGACACGTCCAGCTTGTCGCCGACGGACGCGAACGAGGAGATGCCGATGCCCAGCCGGGAGAAGTGCTCGAGCAGGGCCACTCCCACGCCGCCGGACTGGACGACCAGGCCGGCCGAGCCCGCGCTGGGGTGGTGCGTGGCGAAGGTGGCGTCCAGGCCGAGGCCCGGCACGGCCACGCCGAAGCACTTCGGGCCGACCAGGCGCATGCCCCAGCGGCGGCAGGTGCCCAGCAGGCTGGCGGACTGGGCCGCGGTCAGCCCGGAGCTGATCACCACCAGCGCCCGGGCCCCGCGCTTGCCGCATTCCTGGGCCACATCGAGCACGGCGTGCGCGGGTACCGTCACCACGGCCAGGTCCGGCGCCTCGGGCAGCGCGGCCAGGGTCGGGGCACTCGGGATGCCCTCGATATCGGCCCCGTGCGGGTTCACCGCGTACAGGGCGCCGGTGAACCCCGCGTCCCGGATGCTGAGCAGGATGAACCGGCCGATCGAGCCGGACCGGTGGCCCGCGCCGATCACCGCGACCGAGCGCGGCGCCAGCAGCGGCTCCAGGCTGGCGATCTCGGCCCGCCGCTCCCGGCCCGCGACCGCGTCCAGGTACAGGCTGGACTCGCTGAGCCCGGTGCTGCCCGGGACCGGCATGCTCAGCTCGACGACCCCCTCGTCCAGCCGCCGCGTCACGCTGAGCCCAGCGTCGGCGAACACGCGCAGCACGGCGGTGTTCCCCGGCTGCGTCATGGCGGTCAGGACCCGCACCCCGCGGTCGCGGGCCAGCGAGACCAGGTGCTCGAGCAGCAGGGTGGCCACGCCACGGCGGTGCATCTGGTCCGCGACCGCCAACGCGAGCTCGCCGCTCTCCCCGTCGGCCTCCGGCTCGAAGCTGGACACGCCCACCAGCTCGTCGCCCAGGAAGCCGAGGATCGCGCCGTGGCCTGACCCGTCCTCCCCCCGGCACACCCGGCGCGCCTCCTGCTCGGCGGCCCCCCGGCTCGTGCTGAAGAAGCGCCGGTACAGGTTGTCAGGCGACATGGCCTCGTGCAGTTGCTTGACGGCGTCGAAATCGCCAGGGCCGGCGGGACGGATGGTGATCGTGGTGCCGTCCGCCAGCAGGGCATACGAGCACCCCGCTTCGGTGAGCGCGGTCACTCTGTCTCCTGTTCCTGATGGAGGCTCCTGAGTCAGCCTGGGCTGTCCCCTGGATCGGCATAAGGGTCAAGGCCCCCGCGTAGCAGGCTTCCTCGCCGAAGCGCTGCTGGCGGACAAGCCGTTCGCGGAACCGCTGGTCGCGGACGTGCTGGTCGCCTGTGGGCAGCGTGCCTTTCCTATCATCGCGCAGGGTCGGGGATGACACCACGACCGGCAGGTGAATTTCCTGCCGCTCCGGTGGCGCGGCGGTGATGGTGCTGCGGGTCACGGCGGTTAGCCCCGGTGCCCTGGCGCATGGCCGCGCCTGCTACCCGCCCGGCGGCCTGCTGTCCCTGCCATCGCCGGACAGATCCCGGGACAGATCCCGGGACAGCTCCCGGGACAGCTCCCGGGGGGCGACGTTGTACCTGATGTCTCCCGGGCGGAAGCGGAGCTCGGCGTAGCTGAAATCCCCGCCCGGCAGATGCCAGATGGCCGTGCCGTGGGTCGGCACCCAGCGGCCGCCCGTCTGGCGGCAGCCCTGCACCGGGGTGGTCCAGCGCACCCGGGCCAGCCCGCCTGGCAAGTCGCACCAGCGGTCCTCGGTGCTGAAGTCCACCGGTGCGCCCTGCTCGCCCAGGAACACCCGCGCGGTCACCTGCTGGCCGGCATCGCGGAGGGTCAGGTCGAAGCAGCGGTCACCCGCCGTGGTCCAGGTGACCGGCAGGTTCAGCAGCATGCCGGGGGCGCAGAAGACCGCGTCGTTCAGGTAGGTGACGAGCTCGCTGACGTCGTATTCGGGGCCGGTGCCGCTGACCAGCGGCACGAGGCCGAGCAGTGTGCCGCGCACGCTGCCGTGGCCACGCACGTAGGCGTCCCGTGCGCTCATCGGCAGCGGGCCGCCGATCCGCAGGTGGAAGACCCGGGCAACGTCCAGGCCGGAGTTGTACTGCCAAGCCTCGCAGGGCAGCCACCGCCAGCCGGGCCGCAGCCGGAACCGGCCGGTGCAGTGGGCCAGGTACGACCAGTCGGCTGGCCGGTCCGCCACGCCCATGAACCGCAGGTACTGCTGGGCGGCGCCGGGCAGCCCGGCCAGCTGCCGCGCGCTGACCGGCTCGGCCTGCGCTTCGGCCCGGGGCAGGGCGAGCACGTCGGCGTCGTGGGCGAGCTTACGGCGCAGCCGGGACGCGTGCCGCGGGCGTAACGGCCGCGCGGGCGCCCGCATGGCCCCCGGTGCGTCAGTCGATGTCATGGCCGTGTGCTGCTGGCCTGCGCGCCGTGGACGAGCCTGGTGAAGGGCCCGGGGAAGACCAGCGCGATGTGCCCGTCGGCGAGCCAGCGCACCACGTAGGGCGGCGATCCGCCGGCGCCCTGCAGACGGATGATCACGCATTCCCGCTGCCCGTGCCGTCCTTCGGTGATCAGGCGGTCACCGACGTCAGCCTTCATCGTCGTCCTCCTCTCGAGCTGCACGAGGGACATCGATCTCACTCCCAGGCCAGGCGGGTTGGTTCTGTCTTAATTCAGCATGCGGCCTGGCCGTGGCCGGGGGCATCGTGCCGATGTACCCCGCGACGACGCCGTTCGGCCTTGACCACGCCGGACCTCCTGGGGGCGCCCTTTACCTGCGCGCGTGACCAACGTCCCGCGGGCTGGGCGCCAACGTCCCTTCCAGCCACAGGCTGGCGACGGTGAGGATCCTTCCGCGGGCCCGTGCCAGGCAGGCGACCTGCGCGCCCGGGCCCGGAAGGCGGGCCCTGCGCATCGCGGCCGCCGCCTACTCCCTCACTATCCGCAACGCGTCATCGTCGCACTACACTCTCACTGTCATGACCTGGGTTGCCCTGCTCTTCACCCCGGTGGTCCTGGCCTACCAGGGCTGGACCTACTGGGTGTTCCGGCACCGGGTCGGCGGGACGCCGATCCCGTCGATCCTGCCTCCAAAGCCGGCACCATGGCCGCCGGCCGCCGGGCCGTCGGCTCACGCGCCCAGCGGCCTATGAGGCCAGTTGATCCGCGACTGCTCCGGCACGCGGCCGCCGCCCGCGGGTACCTCGTGCTCACGGTCCTGCTCGGGCTGGTCACCACCGCGCTGATCCTGGCCCAGGCGGCCTGCTGGCGCATGCCCTGGCCGCCCCGGCGACCGGGATCGGCGTGGCCGCCCTGGCCACCACGCTGGGGGTACTGCTCGCCGTGCTGGCCGCCCGGGCGGTGACCGCCTACGGCGGGGAACTGGCCGCGCTCCGCGCCGCGGCGGCGGTCAAGTCGCAACTGCGCCGCAAGCTCACCGCGCACCTGCTCCGGCTGGGACCGGCCTGGCTCGGCGGCCAGCGGACCGGGGAGATCACCACCCTGTCCACGAAGGGCCTGGACGCGCTCGACCCGTATTTCGCCCGGTTCCTCCCCCAGCTGGTGCTGGCCTTCCTGGTGCCGGTGGCGGTGCTGATCCGGGTGGGCCTGGCCGACTGGATCTCCGCGCTGGTGATCGCGGTCACGCTGCCGATCATCCCGGCCTTCGCGGTGCTGATCGGGCTGCAGACCCGGGCGCAGACCGAGCGGCAGTGGCAGCTGCTGGCCCGTCTCGGCGGGCACTTCCTGGACGTCGTCGAGGGGCTGCCCACCCTCAAGCTGTTCGGCCGGGCCCAGGCCCAGATCGCGGTGATCCGGGAGGTCACGGACGCGCACCGGCGCGCGACCATGCGCACGCTGCGGGTCGCGTTCCTGTCCGCCCTGGTCCTGGAGCTGTCCGCGGCGATCGCCACCGCGCTGGTCGCGGTCGAAGTCGGACTGCGGCTGCTGGCCGGCCACCTGCCTTACCAGACCGCGCTGCTGGTCCTGCTGCTCACCCCCGAGGCGTACCTGCCGCTGCGTGCGGTCGGCCTGCAGTTCCACGCGAGCATGGAGGGGGTGACCGCGGCGGGCCGCGCCTGCGAGATCCTCGACACGCCCGTCCCGCAGGCCGCTGCCCCGCCGGCCGGACGCGGGCTGGGGTCTGGCCCGCCCGCTGAGGCCGACCTGCGCCGCGACGTTATTTTCCTCAACGGAACCTCGCTGGTGTACCCGGGCCGCGGCGCGCCAGCGCTGGACCGGGTGTCCCTGGCCATCCGGCCCGGTGAGCGGATCGCGGTGACGGGTCCCAGCGGCGCGGGCAAGAGCTCGCTGCTGGCCCTGCTGCTGCGGTTCGCCGCGCCGACCGGGGGGCGGATCGAGGCCGGCCCGCCCGGGGGGCCGGGCACCGATATCGCCGCGTTCGACCTGGCCGCGTGGCGCCGCCAGATCGCCTGGGTGCCCCAGCACCCGTATCTTTTCGACGGCACCGTGGCCACCAACATCGCCCTGGGCCGCCCGGACGCGTCCCCGGCGGACATCGCGCACGCGGCCACCCTGGCCGGTGCGGCGGAGTTCATCGGGTCGCTGCCCGGTGACTATGCCGCGCCGCTGGGGGAGCGCGGCGCGCGGCTGTCCGCGGGCCAGCGGCAGCGGATCGCGCTGGCCCGGGCGTTCCTCCAGGACGCGCCGCTGCTGCTGCTCGACGAGCCCGCCGCGCACCTGGACCCGCTCACCGCCCGGGTGATCATCGACACCATCGAGCGGCTGATGGCCGGGCGGACCGTGCTCCTGATCACGCACGGGCAGGGCTGGCTGGGGGGCGCCGGGCGGACCATCACGCTGGACCAGGGCCGTCTCGTGCTGGCCGCAGGCTGCTTCGGTACGGTGCCCGGCGGGACGGGACACGGCGGCCGCGCGCTGGCGGCCACGTCATGACCGCCCAGCCCGCCGTCCCGTCCGGGGCCCCGCCTGCTGATCCGTCCGGGGCGCGCCCGTCCAGGGCGGCCGTCCGGGGCGGCGCACCCGCTGGCGCGGATGCTCCGGATGGCCCGGCCGCTGCGCAGCCAGCTGATCGTGGCGGTCCTGGCGGGCGCGGCGTCCACCGGCTGTGCCGTGGCGCTGCTCGCGACGTCCGGCTTCCTGCTGGCCCGGGCGGCCGAGCATCCCAACATCGTGGCCATCTCGGTGGCAGTGGTCGCGGTCCGCGGGCTGTCCGTGGGCCGGGGCGTGTTCCGTTACGGCGAGCGCCTCTCCTCGCACGACGCGGCCTTCCGGGTCCTGGCCGATGTGCGGGTCCGCGTCTATCAGCGGCTGGAGCGGCTGGCCCCGGCCGGGCTGCGTCGAGTTCCGGTCCGGTGACCTGCTGGCCCGGCTGGTCAGCGACGTGGACGCGACCCAGGATCTGTTCATCCGCGGCATCGTCCCGCCGCTGACCGCGTTTCTGGTCGGCGCGGGTGCGGCCACCGCCTGCCTGATCATCCTGGCCCCGGCGGGCGCGGTGCTGGCCGCCGGGCTGCTGGTGGCCGGGCTGGCCGTGTCCTGGCTGGCTGCCGCCCGGGCCCGCCGGGCGGCGCGGCGCACCGCCCCCGCCCGGGGCGCGCTGAGCGCCCGGGTCACCGACCTGCTGGCCGGGGCCGCGGACCTGCACGCGTTCGGCGCCCAGGACGCCGCGCTGGCCCGGGCCGACGCGGCCGACGGGGAGCTGACCCGGCTGGCCCGGACGTCCGCGGCCGGTGCCGCGCTGGGCAGCGGGCTGTCCCAGGCCGTCGCCGGGGTGACCCTCTGGGGGGTGCTCGTGCTGGGCGTGGCCGCGGTCGGCTCGGGCTCGATGAGCCGGGTGCCGCTGGCCGTGATCACGCTGACCGCGCTGGCCGCCTTCGAGGCGGTGACCGCGCTGCCCGCCGCCGCCATCGCGCTCGGCCACGCCCGGACCAGCGCGGCCCGGGTGGTCGCCGTACTGGACGCGCCGGATCCGGTGCCGGGGCCGGCCACGCCCCGGCCGCTGCCCGGCGGGCCGCTGCGGGTCCGGCTGCGCGGCGCCTGCGTGCGCTACGAGCCGGACGGGCCGCTGGCCCTCGACGGCGTGGACCTCGACCTGGACGCGGGCCGCCGGGTGGCCCTGGTTGGCCCGAGCGGGGCGGGCAAGTCCACGGTGGCCGCCCTGCTGCTGCGGTTCTGTGATCTGGCGGACGGCTCGGCCACCCTGGGCGGCTCCGACCTGGCCAGTTACGACCCTGATCAGGTGCGCACCGTTATCACCGGGTGCGCCCAGGATCCGCACCTGTTCGACACGACCATCGCCGGGAACATCCGGCTGGCCCGGCCGGACGCCAGCCAGGACGAGCTGGCGGAGGCCGCCGGGCAGGCCCGCCTGCTGCCCTGGATCGCCTCGTTGCCGCGGGGCTGGGACACCCCGGTCGGGCCCCGGGGCACCGCCGTCTCGGGCGGCGAGCGGCAGCGGATCGCGCTGGCCCGGGCGCTGCTCGCCGACCCTGCGCTGCTGATCCTGGACGAGCCCACCGCGCACCTGGACACCGGCAACCGGCGCGCGCTGACCGCGGACCTGCTGGCCGCGACCGCGCGGGCCACCCGCCGCGGCCGGGCGATGCTGCTCATCACGCACGAGATGGAGGGGCTGGATCAGGTGGACGAGATCGTCGTACTGGACGGCGGCCGGGTGGCCGAGCGCGGGACGCACCAGGCGCTGCTCGAGGCGGGCGGCCTCTACCAGCGGATGTGGGCGGCGGCACAGGTCCAGGCGTCCTCGGGCGTGTCTTAGGCGTGTCTCAGGCTGTCTTAGGCGATCAGCCGGAAGCCGTCCACCATGTCGGCCCGGATCGCGATGACGTCGTCGCCGCCCCCGTCGATCCAGGGCTGGAGGAGCTGGCGGTAGCGGTTGGCCACCGCGCCGTCGGAGACGCGGCACGCCCGGCCCACGATGATCACGCTCCAGCCGAGGTGGGTGTCCGGGTCGATGAGGTCGGCCTCATAGGCGACCACCATCCCGGTGTTGTTACCCACCGCGGTATCGATCGCGGAGCCCACGTAGGCCCGGATGATCACCTGGTCGCCGTCCACCACATGGTTGACCGGCCGGATGGCAGGCAGCGCCAGATGGGTGAAGACCAGTCGGCCTACGGCGACGGAGCTCAGCAGCCGTAGCGACTCCTCGCGGGGCAGCGGTTCAAGCTTCCGTGTGCCCGTCGTGGTCATCTCACCTCCCGGGCGTCCCGCCTGGTGACTCTGCTTCACGGCCTGTCACCTCGCCGTCCCCTGCCGTCACCTTCTCGCTGCGGCGGCCCGCGAGGTAGGGGCCAAAGGTCCCCCGCAGACCCCCCGGAGGCCCATGGTCGCGCCGGGGACAGCGCGCCAGGCTGGAGATACACGGCACGATTAGGAGAGGTTTCATGTCTGTACGGGTAGGAATCAACGGTTTCGGGCGGATCGGGCGCGCCTTCGTGCGCAGGTCTCTGCAGAGTGATGACATCGAGGTCGTTGCGATCAATGACATCACCGACGCGGCCACCCTGGCTCACCTGCTCGCGTTCGACTCGACCTATGGCCGGCTCGGCATCGAGGTCGGTCACACCGACGACTCGATCCTGGTGGGCGGCCGCCCGATCGCAGTGTCCGCGCAGCGCGACCCGGCCGCGATCGACTGGGCCAGCGCCGGGGTGGACATCGTCGTCGAGTCCACCGGCAAATTCCGGAACCGGGACGACATTGCGCTTCACCTCAAGGGCGGGGCCCGGAAGGTCCTGCTGTCGGTGCCAGGCAAGGGCGTGGACCTCACCGTGGTGCTCGGGATCAACGGGTCCGAGTACGACCCGCGGCGGCATGACATCATCTCCAACGCCTCCTGCACCACGAACTGCGTGGCCCCGATGGCGAAGATCCTCAACGATGAATTCGGCCTGGTCCGCGGGTTCATGACCACGGTGCACGCGTACACCGGCGACCAGATGCTGCTCGACGGGCCGCACAAGGACCTGCGCCGGGCCCGCAGCGCCGCGCTGAGCATCATCCCCACCAGCACCGGGGCGGCCAGCGCGACCGGGACGGTCATCCCGGAACTCGCCGGCCGACTCGACGGCGTCGCGCTCCGGGTCCCCGTCGAGGATGGCTCGCTGACCGACCTCGCGGTCGTGCTTGAGCGTGAGGCCTCCGCCGCGGACATCAACACCGCGTTCCGCGAGGCAGCCGAGGGCCCGCTGGCCGGCATCGTGCGCTACAGCACGGACCCGCTGGTCTCCCGGGACATCATCGGAGATAACGCCTCGTGCGTGTTCGACTCGGGCCTAACCCAGGCGTCGGGCACTCTGGCCAAGGTGTTTGGCTGGTATGACAACGAATGGGGCTACACCAGCCGCCTGTTCGACCTGGCGGTGCTCGTCGGCACCCAGCGGTAGCGGTGCTCGCCCGGGGGGCGACCCCCCGGGCCCCCGAGTCGTCGGCTCGGAGGGGGCACGCCTCCGGCGAGTCCCGCCTCGCCGGCGATGGACGGGCAGGGGCGCCCCGGGGAGGAAGAGCCATGAGCGGACAGCAGCAGATCCCGGGGCATCCCACTGCGGTCAACCCGGGGCCCAATAGCCGGATCCCGGTGCAGGCGTCCGCGCTCGCGGGGCACCAGTTCCTGCGCGGGATGCCCGAAGCGCACCTCGGCCTGCTGGCCGGGGCCGCCTCCCTGGTCGACGTGCCCGCCGGGCACCGGTTCTTCGCCGCTGGCCGGATGCCGCACCAGTTCTGGCTGATCCGGGCCGGCCGGGTGGCGCTGGACCTGGAGGTGCCCGGGCGGCGGATCACGGTGGAAACGCTGGGCCGCGGCGAGATGGTCGGCCTGTCCTGGTTCCTCCCGCCCTGCCAGTGGCAGTTCGGCGCGATCGCTATCCAGCCCACCGAGGCGTTCGAATTCGATGCGGCCACGATCCTGCGCTGCTGTGACGAGGATCCTGCCTTCGGCTACGAGCTCACCCGGCGGGTGCTCGCCGCGGTCTCGCACCGGCTGCAGGCTACCCGGGCCAAGCTCCTGGAGGCCTCCGCGCAGCTCGCCTGAGCGGAGCGGGGTGAAGCGGAGCGGGGTGAAGGCGAGCCCGCCCGGCCCCCTGCAGGTGGCTACGGCAGCTCGCTGAGCCCGCGGGTCAGTTCAGCTCGCCCGTCCGGGCTGATCGCCTCCAGTACCTGGACCAGCGCGGCTCGCCGCTGATCCTTGATCCAGGCCGCGAGCCGCTGGCCCGATTCGGTCGGCTGGAGCAGGATCTCCCGGCGGCTGGTGGCGGGTTCGCGGGCCAGCAGGCCGGCCGCGACCAGGCGGTCACACAGGCGGCTGGTCGCCGAGGGGGAGGCGCCCAGGATCCGGGCCAGGCCTGTCACGTTCAGGCCAGGCCCGGCATCGAGGGCGAGCAGCGCGCGGACCTGGGCGGGCGGGAGCATCGCACCGAGTTCCTCGATGGCCCGCTGCCAGGCCTCCAGCAGGACCGACAGCCCGGCTTCCGCGCGCTGGAGCTCTGCCTGAGGGATCCCCGGCCGCCGGGCCGTGTCTAGCTGAGCTGACTCAAGGTGCGCTGCCTCAAGGCGCGGCGTGTCTGGCTGAACCGTGTCCTGGTTCATCCGTCTCCTGGGCCCGCCCTGCTCAGGACCCTACTCGGGGACCGTGGTAGTGGGTATCGTACTTTGCCCGGGCTGACCGCGGACGGGATCAGGCTTGTGAGTCCTCCGGGAATTCGGCCGGTGCCTGCCCGCTGACCCGGGTGACGATCTCGGCGGCGAGGTCCCGGAGCTTCATCCGGCGGTTGTTCGAGGCCCGGCTGAGCACGGCGAAGGCCCGCTCCGCGTCGATCTTCGACCCCGCCATGATGATCCCGAGGGCCTGGTCGATGACCGCCCGGGACCGCAGCGCCTGGTTGAACTGGCCGGCCAGGTCGCGGGCTCGCGCGTAGCGGGTCATGGTCACGATGGCGGCGGCGGCTGGTGCGATGAACGGCGACACCAGCCCCTCATCGAGCCGGGTGAAGCCGTCGGTGTCGCGGCTACTTAGGTTCAGCGCCCCGAGCCGCTGGTCCCCCAGGCCGAGACCGGCTGCGAGGTAGCTGCGCAGGCCCAGTTCCTTGGCCAGGCTGGTGAACTCCGGCCATTGCTGCTCCGCCTCGAGCAGGCTCCAGCGGCTTACCTGCTGCCGCCGGGCCGCGTCCAGGCATGGACCGTCGTGCAGCAGGTACTGCCGGCGGTCCATTTCGCGGGTTTCCTCATCGGTGGCCGCGATCGTTGACGGCCGGCCCTGCTCGTCCAGAACCGTCACGCTCGCCGCGCTGCAGCCCGGGACCAGCCGCAGGGCCAGCGCCAGGATGCTCTGCAAGGTGTCGTGAACAGACTCATCTTCAGCCAGCGTCCGGCTGAGCACGGTGAAGACCTCGATGAGGTCCTCATATCGCTCGCCAGGCGGCGCTGGCGGCATATCCTGCTCCACTGCGCACGTCCCCTGTTGCGGACTGTGTACGTCCTGTCCGGCTGGCCGGGTAGCCAGCCGTATCCGCGCCGCTGCCTGCGGCGCGCCTGCCTTATCTGCCTCCAGGAGCCCCTTTCAAACGCATTCGTGCCAGCCCGGGGACGACCCCCGGACTCCCGCGTAATCGGCCGAGGGGGTCCCCGGAACCCGGCCCGCCGGCCGGAGGCCCGCCGGCCCGCCGGCCGGAGGCCCGCCGGCCCGGAGGAGACACGCCTGCGACGCGCCCCGCCTCGCCGGCGAGTTCATGACGCTGCCCCTGCATGCGTCATGACCTGACGGCGGCTAGTGAGGGGCGGGCCGGGCGCGCAGTTCCCGCAGCCGTTCCCGGGCTTCGTCGGCCGGAACGCCGATGATCGCCGCGATCAGGTCCCAGCTCATGGCCACGTGCGCGGCGGCGTCGAGCAGGTCTGCTTCGAGCGCGTCGAGGCAGAGCCGCAGGTTGCCGACCAGGGCCAGGCTGGCTCCGAGATCCAGCGGCCCCGGCGGTGGCTGGGTCCCGTAACGGGCCGCCACGCGGACCCCGGCCACCGCACGGAGGTCGTCCAGGGTGCGCGCGAGCGACGGGTCAGCGACGGGGCTCCCGTCCCGGGTGGAGAGCCGGAACCGCGCGGCCTCCAGGACCTCCCGGTCCGGGCCGGACGTCCAGCCGCCCGCGGCCCGGGGCGGCCCGGCCGACCTGGCCACACCTTCGTCCGGTTCATGTATGAGCACGGCCTACTCCCGCTGCCACGCTTGTGACAGAGGTAGCCGCGCTGCTGGGCTACATCCTGAGGTGCGTTCCGCCGTTGAGGCGCTCCGCGGGTGGGAATTATGGTCCTGGCAGGCACCGCAGTCAAACCGCGGCCTCCTGGCCAGGCTGGGGCGGCCGCCAGCGCCGCACGGACGACCGCCCCAGGATCAGGCCCGGGTTATGGCTGGAGCACGATGCGTGCCCTGGCCTTGCCGTGCAGGACCTCGTCGATGGCTGCCTGCTCTCATCAGGTTCTCCTTCAGGACTTGCCGGCGGTGGCGGTCCCGACCGGCCCGGACTTGCCGGCCGGGGGCGGAGCCCCGTCACTGCCTGGGTCGGTCCGCTTGCGCCAGATCAGCCGGTGGACGGGGATCAGCCGGGGCACGTCCCGCAGGCCGGGGATGAACGGCACGGCCAGCAGGAGCAGCGTGGCCAGGCCGGTCATGTAGATCGCGATCATGTCGATGTTGGCGGAGTTGGTCCAGCCCGGCACCTGGTACCAGAGCGTGTACAGCCACAGCCACGGCTGGCCCGGGTAGCTGCCGGTCTCGTTCATCACGCCCCACTGGCTGCCGGTCAGGCCCAGGGCCATGGCCCGGTTCACGAAGTAGGCGCCGTCCTCGATGAACAGCAGCGGCCTGGTGAAGTTGGTGCCGTAGAACGGCTGCTTGGCCAGCATGCTCGCGTCCAGCGCGCCGTTGCGGGCCATGGTCAGCTCGTTGGCCAGCATGACCGGGACGGGCCCGTCCGCGGCCGCGGGGACCACGGGTATGCCGTTGACGAACTTCACCTTGGTGACCGCGTTGACGTAGGCGTTGGCCCACTTGAGCTGCTGGGCGGCGGGGGCGGCCCGGTAGGTGGCCAGCGCGGCGGCCAGCGCCGGGTTTCCCCTTGTTCCCGAGGCCAGCGGGGTGAGCACGAAGTCCTGGGCGGAGTTGATCGGCTGGGTCACCCCGGTGATATCCGCGGGCGCGAACAGCAGGCTCTGCGTGCTGCCGGTGGCGTGGTTGTAAGGCGGCCCATAGGTGGCCGTCTCGCTGGTGCCGTTGAGTTCGGTCCCTGCCGTGGCCAGGAAGTCGGCGGGCGCGACCCTGGACCAGGTCTGGATGGTAATTGACGGCACGTCCGGCGAGGAGAGCAGCGACGCGAGGGCGATCGTCAGCAGCAGGACGATGACGCCGGCGACGGTGCCTTCCTTCAGGATGTCGTAGCGCCGGGTCGCACCATGCCATGGCGCCGCATCGGCGTTGGCCAGGGCCCTGCGGCGCTGCCGGGGGGTACCCCGGCCCGGGGTGGACAGCGTCGCAGGCAGCGGGTGCGAAACACCGCGGACCCGGACCAGCAGGATGTGCGCCCCGATAATGGCCACCAGCACGAGGGGCACCAGCACGATGTGCCACATGAGCATCTGGCCGAAGTTCATCACGTTGAAGAACGCGCCCACCCCGACCGAGTTGAAGGCGTCCTTGCCGCTGGTGGAAATCCATTGCGAGTCGAAATTCTGCTGGGACACGTAGCCGGTGAAGCACTCGATGACCGAGGCGACGAACGCGACCACCCCGGTGATCCAGGTCCAGGCGCGCTTGCCGCGCCAGGCCGCCATCCAGAACTTGCCCCACAAGTGGATGACCAGCAGGGCCATGAACAGCTCCACGCTCCACAGGTGCAGGCTGTTGAAGTAGTGGCCCACCGAGTTGTAATGCCACCAGTCGGGACCGCCCAGGGCGAGGGCGAAGCCGGACACGCACGCCACGCCGAACGCGGCGAGGCTGCCCACGCCGAACACGTACACCCAGGAGGCCACGTAGGCGGGCTGGCGGTCGGGCAGCAGCTTGCCGGGCGGCAGGGTCCGGGTCGCGAAACGGCGTACCCGGTTGGTCCACATATGCGCGTCCTCGTCGGCCGCCGCCGGTGGTGCGTCGTCCTCGGTGCCGGCCGGTCCCGCGTCGGCCGGGTCCGGCGGATACGTGCGCCCCTTGGGGAAGGGCAGCAGCAGCGCCGCACCGAAGATCACCACCATGACCGCGATCAGGCACAGATTAGCGACCGACACGGTGAAGATTGACCAGTGCAGGTAAGTGCCCGGATGGTCAAGATTAATGGGTGCTGAAGCTATGTCCGCGGGCGATCTCATGGATGCGTCTCCTAGCGCAGGCCCAGAAAACTAGTGACTGGCACAGAATGACCCGCAGCTCAGAGGCCGAACAGGGATGTCAGTCATGGACCCCGGGGACCTTGGTCCCCCACTCGTTAAGAAGTAGTTAAGGTCCCGCTAAAAAATAAAAAAAGAGCGGGCTGGCCGGGATCGGGATCCCGGCCAGCCCGGCGAGGGCGAGGCCGCTTACGCGGTCACGGTGCTGGTGTGCACCGTCTTGGCGAGCACTTCGGTCTCGGCCGGCACCCGGCGCTCGTGCACCAGGCCCAGCACCGACAGGATCAGCAGCAGCCCTGCGCCGATGAAGGACGCGATCGCGGCGAACAGCGCGATCTGGCCCATCTGCCAGAACCCGTAGGCCTCGAGCAGCATCGAGCGGAGGGTGGTGCCGCGGAACACGGTCTGCACCTGGGCAGCCAGCGCGACGTTCTTCGGCGCGGCCAGCGAGGCGGCGGACAGCTGGGAGTAGGTCTTGCCCTGGCCAATAATCCCCAGGTGGACGGCGATGAAGTGGTCGGCGTAGGTCTTAGCCTGCGCGCCGGTGGTCATCGTCTGGCCGGCGTAGGCGCCCATGGCGGCCCGGTCGGAAGCGGGCAGGATCTTGAACTCGGGGCTGCTTGTTGTCGGGAAAACGATCTTCTGGGCGGAAAGCTGGCTGGAAACCTGGTCGTTCGCGTACGAGTGACCCCAGAGCAGTAGCACGCCCGCGACGAGAAGGACCGCCACGAGGACGAACCCTCCCACGCTGACCAGTGCATCGAAAGTCTTGCGGCGCATTATGGTGCCTCCTTGCTGGCACCGGGCCACCCGGCCCGGCTGACGAACTTTCGTCTTCTGTAGCTTCCCGCGGGAAAGGGGGGGAGGGGCAGGGCCACGTGACCTTGATCAGGGAGGACTTCGGTCACCGCGCGGGCGGGCCTTTGCCGGGCGCCGCGGGGCAGTTAATGCGTCCGCTTAGTCCAAAGCGGCTCGACGGCCGACCATTCCGCGGCCCAGCTAGCCATTCGCCGGCGGTCCAGCAGCCGCCGGGTCAGCGCGGCCGTCCCGAGCAGGAGCACCGCCAGGACGGCCGGGGTCAGCGCGACGACCGCGATGACCCGGCTCGCGATCTGCCCCTCCCCGATCGGCGGGTAGGCCAGCTGGCCGACGTCGTTGACCCAGATCAGCTCCTGGTGGCCAGCCCGGCTGCCCACGGGGGCGGGCACCTCACCGACGCGCACCCGCCCGTCCGGCGCGGTCCACCGTGCCCGGGCCCAGGCCAGTTCCGACGCGGAGTAGAGCGGGTCGTTGGAGTTATGCGAGACCTTGTGCAGCAGGACGGCCGGAACCTGTTGCTCGGCCGCCGCCTGGGCGTGCGCCGCCCGGAGCGATGCGTCGTTGGTCAGATGGCCCAGGCCGATCGCGGCCAGCGGGCTGGCCACCAGGAACACCAGTACGAGCCCGAGCCGCACCCACACTTCAGTGCGGTCGCAGCCCCGGCGGAGGGGGTTGGCATCCAGGCCCATCCGGCGGGCAACCGCTGCGACCCAGCGCTTGAGCGTCCGCGTCACCTCACCATCATCACCTCTGGCCGGACCGCACCGAACCACACCCCCGGGCTTGCCTGCTCCGAGGTCACTGCGCCCAGGGGCCCTCCTTGCCGCTCTCCCGGACTGTTTTCCCTGGCAGATCACGGGGTTACGGGAACGCCGAGCCACTACAGACAGCACGCCGGCCAGGCGCTACCGTTGGTTCAGAGCTTACGCATATACCAAGTATCTTCCGGGAGAAGCGGTTGGAGCCGACGGATCCGCATCTAGCCCTGCCACAGCTGCGCCTCGACGATCTGCTCACCGAGCTCCAGTCCCGCCTGCAGACCGTGCTGGCTACCCGTGACCGTGTGTACACGCTGCTGGAAGCGGTCGTCGCGGTCGGCACCAACCTCGACCTGGAGATGGTGCTCAAGCAGATCGTCGAGGCCGCGATCACGCTGGTCCGGGCCCGTTACGGCGCGCTCGGCATCATTGGCGAAGGCGGGAGCCTGGTCGAATTCGTGCCCGTCGGCCTGACGGACGACGAGATCGCGGCGATCCATCACTGGCCCGAGGGCCGGGGCCTGCTCGGCGCGCTGATCAGCGACCCGCGCCCGCTGCGGCTGCCGGACATCGCGGCCAGCCCGAACTCGAGCGGTTTCCCTGACGGGCATCCGCCGATGCGCAGCTTCCTTGGCGTGCCGGTGCGGGTCCGGGACGAGGTCTATGGCAACCTCTACCTGACCGAGAAGGAAGGCGGCGCCGCCTTCGACGAGGAGGACGAGGCGTTGCTCGTCGCGCTGGCCGCCGCGGCCGGCGTCGCGATCGACAACGCCAAGCTCTACGAGGAGGCTCGCCGTCAGCAGCGCTGGCTGCGGGCCAGCAGCGAGGTGAACAGGCGGCTGCTGTCCGGCGCCGCCCCGGATGAGGTGCTGGCCCTGGTCACCCAGCAGGCGCTGGAAATGTCCGGAGCGGACCTGGTCGCGCTGGCCCTGCCCACCCCCGACCGCCAGCAACTGGTCATCCAGCATGCGGCCGGGGCGGGCGCCCCAGAGGCCATCGGGCTGGTGCTCCCGGTCAGCGCCTCGGTGTCCGGCCAGGTGCTGTCCTCTGGCGAGCCGGTCGTCCTGCAGGACTTCGGCCACGACGAGCGGGTGGCCGGGGCGGCACGGCAGCACATGCCCCTCGGACCGGCCATCATCCTCCCGCTGGGTGCGCCCGGTGACGTCCGCGGCGTGTTCACGGTCGGCCGCGACACCGGGGCGATGCCGCTTGCCCCGGAGGCGGTCGAGATGGTTCAGACCTTCGCGGCGCAGGCCGGCATCGCGCTGGAACTCGCCGAGCACCGCGAGGACGCGGAGCGCCTGGCCATCCTCTCCGACCGTGACCGGATCGCGCGGGACCTGCATGACCTGGTCATCCAGCGGCTCTACGCCACCGGGATGTCACTCCAGGGTGCGATGCCGCTGCTGACCCGGCCCGAGGCGGCGACGCGGGTGAGCACCGCGGTGGATGCCCTCGACGAGACGATCCGGGAAATCCGCTCGGCGATCTTCTCACTCCAGTCGCGGGGCGACGCCAAGCAGTTCGGGCTGCGGGCGCTGGTGCTCGAGGTCGTGGACCAGATGACCCCCGCGCTCGGGTTCGCCCCGTCGCTCCGGCTTGTCGGGCCGCTGGATGAGGCGGTGCCTGTGGAGGTGGGCGAGCAGATGCTCAGCGCGCTCCGCGAGGCCCTGTCGAACGCGGCCCGGCACGCGGCCGCCAGCCGGGTGGACGTGACCGTGGACGTCGGGCCCGAACTGGTCCTGCGGGTCCGTGACGACGGCACCGGGATAGGCCAGGCGACCCGGCGCAGCGGGCTGGCGAACATGGCTGAGCGGGCCTCCGACCTGGGCGGGAAGCTCACGATCGCCGTCGCCGATGGGGGCGGCACTCAGCTCGACTGGCGGGTGCCGGTCAGCTGACCAATCAGCCGTCGCGGTACTCGTGGGCGTCCGGCCCGGGATGCTGCTGGTCGAAAACTCGGGCGGCGTAGGCGGCGGCTTGGGCGCGGCGTTGCATGCCGAGCTTGGCGAAGAGGGCGGAGACGTAGTTCTTGACGGTTTTCTCGGCCAGGAAGAGGCGGTCGCCGATCTGGCGGTTGGTGAGGCCTTCGCCGATGAGGGCGAGGATGCGGCGTTCCTGGTCGGTGAGGCCGGCCAGGGGGTCGGCGGCGGTGGCCTGGTCGCGCATGCGGCGCATGACGCGGCTGGCGGCTTCGGGGTCGAGGAGGGACTGGCCGGAGGCGATGGTGCGGACGGCGCCGACGAGGTCGGTGCCGCGGATCTGCTTGAGGACGTAGCCGGCGGCGCCGGCCATGATGGCGTCGAAGAGGGCTTCGTCGTCGCTGAAGCTGGTGAGCATGAGGACGGCGAGCTGGGGCATTTTGGAGCGGATGTCGCGGCAGACGCTGACGCCGTCGCCGTCGGGGAGGCGGACGTCGAGGATGGCGACGTCGGGTTTGAGGGCGGGGATGCGGGCGAGGGCGGAGGCGGCGGTGCCGGCTTCGCCGATGACGGTGATGCCGGGTTCGGCTTCGAGGAGGTCGCGGACACCCATCCGGACGATCTCATGATCATCAAGCAGGAACACCTTGATCGTGGCGCCGTCCGCCTTATCTGTCAATGCCATACTCCTCGGCCGGGCCAGGCTCGCCGCGGACAGCCCGGCTGCGCAATGTGCAGGTCCTACCGATGACAGCCTAGACCTGAACAGGCTGGCCGGGCACCTCCCGGCGCGGCGCCCCGTGCCCCGGGCGCCTCCCGGCCCGGCGGCCCGTGCCCTGGGCGCCTCCCGGCCCGGTGCCCCGTGCCCCGGGCGCCTCCCGGCCCGGCGCCCCGTGCCCCGGGCGCACGGAGGTTCTGCTTCTGCGGGAATGGTGGCCCTGCCCGGCTGGCTGGGTACTTACTCCTAGCCCGGAGATCAAAGGCTCGGGAAAGGGCCGGGCGGCCCGCGGAAGGAGCACAGGAGATGCCAGGCGTCATCGTCGGGGTAGACGGTTCGGAGCACTCCCTCAGCGCCCTGGACTGGGCCATGAGCGAGGCTGACCTCAGGAAAACCCCGCTGACCGTCATCACCGTGAGCCCGATTGGTTCCGGCATCTACGGCCCCGGGTATGCCCCCGCCGACTACTACCCGGTGGAAGAGGAAAGCCGGGCCCAGGCGGAGAAGGCCACCCAGGAACTGGTGAACGAGGCGGTCGGGCGCCGCGCCGCGGCGCCGGCCGTGCCGGTGACCGTGCGCGCCCGCAGCGGCCTGGCCGCCGACGAGCTGATCAACGCGTCCGAGGACGCGGATCTGCTCGTCGTCGGGGCGCGCGGCGCCGGCGGCTTCGCCCGGCTCGTGATGGGCTCGGTCAGCACCCAGGTCACCCACCACGCGCTGTGCCCGGTGGTGGTCGTGCCGGGAAACCGGAAGGACTGACCGCCAGGCCGGGCGGCCCCGGTCGCTGCAGGCTGGGTTAGCCTGAGGCTGGCCGGACCGGCGCTGCTTGGTCGGGACCGGCGCTGCTAGGCCAGGACCGGCGCTGCTGCCGGGCCGCAGCCGCGGGCGACTACGCAGGGAGGCCGGTCATGCCAGAGCCCCAGGGAGCGGAGCTCGAAAAGGTCCGGGCCCGGCGCGGGGAACTGCGCCAGCGCTATCTGCGCCCGGTGGGCGAGCGGCCCGCCACCCCGGTCCGCGGCATCCACCATCTTGCGCTGATCTGCCGTGACGTCGAGGAAACCATCCAGTTCTACCAGGAGTTCCTCGGCTTCCCGCTGGTCGAGCTGGTGGAAAACCGGGACTACGCGGGGTCCAGTCATTTCTTCTTCGACATCGGCAACAAGAACATGCTCGGTTTCTTCGATTTCCCAGGGCATGAGCACCCGGCCTGGCAGGAGACCATTGGCGGGGTCCAGCACCTGGCGATCTCCATCCCGCAGGAGCAGTACGACGCGGCCAGGAAGAAGTTTGATGACGCCGGCGTGGACTACGCCGGGCCGGACCGCGGCATCGAGGAGAGCATGTACTTCCGCGACCCCAACGGCGTGGGGATCGAGCTGTACCGCGAGGACCTCGGCGAGTTCAACGGCCACCATCTCATCGACTAACGCTCGCTGCGGCGGATGACCAGGCGCAGGCCGGACCAGACCGCGTCGATGGCGCAGACCTTGTTGTCCACGAGGCCGGTCGGCAGGGCGACCTCCCGCACCACGGTGTCGCTCATGTCCGTCGGGACCCTGGCGGCGCGCTTGGGCCACGCGATCCACAGCCCGCAGGCCGGGGCCATGTGCTCGCGCAGGTGACCCAGCTCCGTCTCCAGGTCGGCGCGCCACGGCGAGAAGAACATGATCACGTCGAACAGTGCCCCACCGTCCAGGTCCGGGCGGACCTCCACGCCCGCCTGCGCGGCCAGGCCCCCGGCGAACCCGGCCGGGGCGCCCAGCACGGCCACCACCTGGCCGGCCCGGATGCCCAGCTTCACCGGCAGCGGCGTGCCGGAGTACCCGGTCGGCGGGCTGCCACGGTCCATGGCTGCCACCCTAAGTCACGGCAACGGTCACGCGCGGGTGCCGCCCGCGCCGCTACCGCCGTGACGGCCGCTCACCGCCGCTCCCGCCGCTTGGCGGGCCCGGAACACGAAACGAACCGGGCCGGCCAGTCCGGAGCCGGGCGCTCGTGGGGCAGCAGCGTGCCGTCGCGCCCCTGGGCGGCCAGAGCGCCGCACGTGGGGCACTTCTCCTGCTGGGCTGGCCGGTGCCGCGGCACAGCCAGCTGGTGCCCGTGCCTGCGCGCGCACCTTTCCAGGTACTCGACGGGCGTTAACTGGCCCGTCGAGAGCGCGCTCCAGTCCCTCCCAGCCAGTTGCCCGGCGGACTGCCAGTCGTTACGTTCGTCCCGGCCGCGGACCCGGGTCAGCCGCCACCACACCGACCCGTCGGCCCGTAACGTCCACTGCCATTCCAGGTCGGCGGACGATTCCTGATTGCGCGCGGGCATGCTCACCACTTCACGGGTCCACAGCCATCCCTTGCTGCGGTTTCTCATGAGTCACCGTCCAGGGCAGGGAAATGCGCCAAGCATGACGTCCCTCCGCAACCGCTACCGCACTGAATGTAGCAGCGGACAAGCTCACGGCGCGGTACGGACCGAGGTTCCGCGCCTGCGTCCACGGTGGACGTGCTTACCCGGACTGCGAGGTGCGCCAGGAAGTGCGGCCGCTCGGCGTCGAAGTCCAGCGCCGCAGGGGCATTCATGATCAACCGATTCGTGATCAGACGATTGGTGTCGCGATCGCGACACCAATCGTCTGATCACGACCAGCCGGCCGCGGACGTGGTGTGGTCAGACCGGGACGAACTCGATGCCGGCCAGCTGGCAGAACACCTTCCAGTCCGCCGCATGGTGGCCCAGGTTCATCACCTCGTGGTGCGGGCCGCCCGCCGCCAGCCAGCCATTCAGGCACGCCCGGACGCCCGACGCGGGCCGGAACTGGCCGTAGGGCATCTCCAGTGCTGGCAGTTCCTGGCTGTCCAGGTTCTCGCCCTCGGCGCAGACCAGCCGGAACCGCGTTCCCTCCAGCGATACCAGGGTGGCCAGCGTCGCCGGGCCGGGCTGGAGCTGGAACAGGAACGTGGGCGGGTCCGCCAGCCGGCCGATGCCCAGCGGCCGCTTGATCAGCTTCACCGGCCGGTCCTTGCGGGCCACCTTCCAGTTACCCTCGCCCATGTGGCTCTGCAGGATCGAGTCGGACGGGAAGTCCATCGCGTACATCTCGGTGAAGTGCGCGTCGCCGATCAGCTCGTGCCCGGCCGAGATCAGGCAGGCGGTCAGGACGTCGCCCTCGGCCGCGTACCCGTAGCCCTTGGCCATCAGCGATGAGGCGGCGGCTAGCGGGAGCCGGCTGAACCGGCCGTCGTCGCCGATCGCATCGAAGTGCGCGGTGTATGCGCCGAACCCGCGGTCGATCAGGATCTGCTCGATGGCCACCTGCATCCGGGCGTGGTCGTCCCGTTCCTCGGCCGACAGCCGGGGGTCGATCTCGAAGTTCCCGTCCTCGAACGCGATGACCTCGCTGGCCTGGGCGTCAGTCACTTCGAGCATGCCGCGGTACATGTCACCGGGTGCGACGGCGAGGATCTCCGGGCCGAGCGACCTGACCAGCGCGGACTCGTCCACCCGGATGTCGCCCATGTCGTTCATGGCGTAGCCGAAGATCGCCGTTTTCAGCGACTTCCACCGGGTCACCGCGGCCGCGGCGCGGGCCCACCGGGCCACGTCCTCGCGGAACGAGTCGCTCTTCCAGTCGTCGGTGAGCACCGCGAACCGTTTGCCGCCCCGGACCATGGCGTTCGCGGTGTCCTGGGCGCCGTGCACGCCCTGGTTGTAGGTCATGTCCGCCATATCCCAGGCGGGGGTGACGTTCGGCTCGGGCTGGATGTTGGCCAGCAGCACCGGCAGCCGGGTCTCGGACAGCAGCCGGGCCACCCGCATGGCGGGCCCGTAGGTGAGCATCACGACCATGATCCCGTCGAGGTCGGAATCCTCGAACTCGCGCATGGCGCGCTCAGCGTCCTCCCGGGACTTGACCGCCTTGCTGGGGATGAACTCGCCCACGTCGGCGAGGTGGGCCGCGAGTTCCGCGGCGTAGCCCTCCTGCCGCTGGGCGATGCCGGGGATCATGTCGTCATAGAGATCCTGCATAATCCCCAGGATCCCGATGCGCGGCTTGCGTTCGCTCATCACATTCCTTTCGGCCGCTGGCCATATTCCTGCTTGTACCGCCGGTGCAGCGCGTCCACCTGGTCCTGGCCCAGCGGCGTGAGCTCGCCGTAGGCCCGGGCCAGGTGCACGGTGCGGGCAGCGTCTTCGCACATCACCGCGGCCTTGACCGCGTCGTGTGCGGTCCGGCCGACGGTGAACACCCCGTGGCTGCGCATCAGCACGGCAGGGGAGCGGTGGCCGGTCAGGGTGCTCACGATCCCGCGGCCGATCTCATCGCTGCCGATCAGCGCGAACGGCCCGAGGGGGATTTCCCCGCCGAACTCGTCGGCCATTGCCGTGATCACGCACGGCACGGCCTCGCCCCGGGCGGCCCAGGCCGTGGCGTAGGTGGAGTGGGTGTGCACAACCCCGCCTACCTCGGGCATGTGCCGGTAGACATAAGCGTGCGTCGCCGTGTCGCTGGACGGGCTGAAGCCATCTTCCAGGGCGTGGCCGTCGATGTCGCACAAGACCATGGACTCGGGGGTCAGGTCGGCGTACGCGACGCCGCTCGGCTTGATCACCATCAGGTCGGCGCCGCCGGGGCCCGCGCCCGGCACCCGGGCGGAGATGTTCCCCGAGGTCCAGGCGACCAGGTTGTTCTCCACGAGCGCGGCGTGCAGGGCACAGACCCCTTCGCGGGCGCGGGTGATCGCCGCGGGACCTGCGTGCTGGTCGGTGCTCATCGCTGGCTGCCTTCCGGGCTCGGGGCCTCCTGATAGCCGGGTTGCGCGGTGCCGGGTTGGGCGGTGGCGGGTTGCGCGGTGGCGGGTTGCGCGGTGGCGGGTTGCGCGGTGCCGGGTTGCGCGGTGCCGGGTTGCGCGGTGCCGGGTTCGCTGGTCCCGGATTCGGTGGCAAGCACGCGGTCCCGCAGGGCCCGCAGCCGGTGCATGACCTGGTTGGGGCCCCGGCCGAAGTAGTCGTGCAGCCGCACGTACTCGGCGTACAGCTCGTCATACACATCGGCGCTGGCCGGGCCGGGTGTGTACACCGCGGCCTGCTTGCTGCCCATGACCTCGGCGGCGGCCGGGACGTCGGGATAGGCACCCGCCGCGACCGCGGCGTGGATGGCCGAGCCGAGCGCGGGGCCCTGGCCGGAGGAGATGACGCTGAGCGGCCGCCGCAGCACGTCCGCGTAGACCTGCATCACGAACGGGTCCTTGAGCAGGCCGCCGGCCACCACGAACTCGGTGACCTCGACGCCGGACGACGAGAACGCGTCGATGATGACCCGGGTGCCGAACGCGGTCGATTCCACCAGGGCGCGGTAGATGTCCGGCGGGCGGGTGGCCAGGGTCAGGCCCACGATGGCACCGGACAGCTGGACGTTGACCAGCACCGAGCGGTTTCCGTTGAGCCAGTCCAGGGCGATCAGGCCGTGTGCGCCGGCCGGCTGGCTGGCGGCCTCTGCCGACAGCAGCTCGAACAGGGACACGCCACGCCGCTGCGCCTCGTCCCGGTAGTCGGCCGAAACGGCGTGGTCGAGGAACCAGGCGAAGATGTCGCCCACCCCGCTCTGCCCGGCCTCGTAGCCGTACTCGCCGGCGACGATGCCGCCGTCTACCACCCCGCACATGCCGGGCACCTCGGCGAGCGTCGCGGAGTTCATCACGTGGCAAGTCGAGGTGCCCATGATGGCCACCATCTGGCCAGGCGCGATGGCGTTAGCGGCGGGCGGGGTGACATGCGCGTCGACGTTGCCCACGGCCACGGCGATGCCCTCGGGCAGCCCCGTCCACCCGGCCGCCTCGGCGGTCAGCCCGCCCGCCCGGGCCCCTAGCGGCGACACCGGATGAGCCAGCTTGTCCTCGGCGAAGCTGGCGAAGGCGGGGTTCAGTGCGCCGAGGAAGTCCGCCGAGGGATAGCGGCCGTCCTGGTAGATGCCCTTGTACCCGGCCGTGCAGGTGTTGCGGGTCTCGGTGCCGCACAGCTGCCAGATGATCCAGTCGGCCGCCTCGATCCAGCGGTCCGCCCGCCGGTAGATGTCCGGGTCCTCCTCCAGCAACTGGAGAGCCTTGGCGAACTGCCACTCCGAGGAGATCTTGCCGCCGTACCGGCCGATCCACGGCTCGCCCCACTCGTGGGCCAGCGCGTTGATCCGGTCCGCCTGCGGCTGGGCCGCGTGGTGCTTCCACAGCTTGGGGTAGGCGTGCGGGCGATCCTCCAGCCCGGGCACCTGGCACAGCGGGGTGCCGTCGCGCCTGGCCGGCAATACGGTGCAGGCGGTGAAGTCGGTGCCGATGCCGATCACGCGGGCCGGGTCGATGCCGGCCGCCCGCACTGCGGCCGGGACCGCCCCGCGCAGCACGTCCCGGTAGTCCTCCGGGTCCTGCAGGGCCCAGTCCGGTGGCAGCGGCTCGCTGGTCACGGCCAGCTTGGCGTCCATGACCGCGTGCCGGTAGGCGCAGACCGCGGTGCCAACTTCGGCGCCGTCGCTGACCCGGACCACCACGGCGCGGCCGGACAGCGTCCCGAAGTCCACCCCGACGACGTAGCTGTCCAGGCCCCCGGAGGCGCCTGGCCCGTCGTCGCTGTCGTGAGCGCTAACAGTCATCGTTGTCCTGTTCTGCCTGCTCGATCCGAATCTCGGTGATTGACGTCCAGTCGGGGCTTCCGCCCGGGGCCGGTGGTACCCCGCCGTGGCCGTGTCAGGTCGCCGGAGGTGCGGCGCTGGAGCGGACCACGAACTGCGGGACGACCGGCTCCGCGGGCGGGGCCTTGTCACGATCGAAGATAAGCCCGACCAGGCTGTCCAGTGCCCGCCGGCCAAGCTCACCGAAATCTTGCCGCACCGTGGTCAGCGGGGGAAGGAAGTAGGCGGCCTCCGGGATGTCGTCAAAGCCGACCACGCTGACGTCTTCCGGCACCCGCCGCCCCTGCTCGGCCAGCGCGCGGACCAGGCCCAGCGCCATGGGGTCGTTAGCGCAGAGCACGGCGGTCACGCTGTCGTCCCCGGCGATCTGCTGCCCCATCTCGTACCCGGACGCTGCGGACCAGTCGCCGGCGATCAGGTCCGGCTCCGCGGCCCCCGCTTCGCTCAGCGCCTTCCGCCAGCCCTCCACCCGGGCCTCGGCGTCGAGCCAGGAGGGCGGCCCGCTCAGGTGGTGGACGCTGCGGTGGCCCAGGCCGAGCAGGTACCGGGTGGCCATCGCGGCCCCGGCGGCGTTGTCCACCGCCACCGAGTGCAGCGGCAGTGTCGTCCGGCAGCCCACCGCGACGAGCGGGATGTCCGTCGGGCAGTCGGCCAGCGCCTCCACCGCGGAGACCTGCGCGGTGATGACGATGATCCCTTCGACGCCCTGCCCCACGAAGCGTTCTACCGAGTCCAGCACGGAGCGGCGGTCCAGGGTCGGGCTGCTGGCGATGGACACGAAGTAGGAGTCCTGGGCGGCGCGCTCGATGCCGTAGAGCATGGAGGCCGGCCCGTACAGGGTGGTGTCGAAGCTGATCACGCCGAGGGTGTGGGTGCGCCGGGTGACCAGGGTCCGGGCCGCGGCATTCGGCCGGTAGCCGAGCTCGCTGATCGCGGCGAGGACCAGTTCCCTGGTCTGCGGGCGGACGTTGGGATGGTCATTGAGGACCCGCGACACGGTCTGGTGCGAGACGCCGGCCAGCTGCGCGACGTCGGTCATGACCGGCGGCCGGTCGCGCCCGCGATCGGTAAGTGCCACGTACCGCCTCCTTCCGCCGTCTCGTCCCGCCGCCCGGGGCTCCGCTGCCTCGACCCGCCCGGATTCCGCCGGCCGTCCTGCGTGCTGTTCGGTTGTCCGGGGCCCTGCTGGCCCGCTGCGGCGCCGTCCGCCGCAGCGCGCGGCCCGGCGCCGGGCCGGAACGTTTGCCCCGGTTCACCGTATTTCAGCCGTGGCCAGACTCAATAGCCACAGATAACACCTGTGTACCCACTTGCCATATACAACAATGCGGATCCCGTTTCGGTGCCCGAGGGGGGATTGTGACCGCTCACAAGATCCCAGGTCAATCTGGCCGGCGGGACCGGCCTGCGGACGGCTCCCTGACGGCCCGGCAGCGGGCCGGTCATGACGTCCCGGGCCTGGTCGAGCCCCGCGTGACCAGGCGGCAGGGCACGGTGTGCGGGCCGTGCGCGGGCTCGCCGTTGATAGCCAGCAGCAGATGTTCCGCAGCCACCCGCCCGATATCCTCCAGGCACATGTTGACGCGTCAACTACGGGTTGCTGCTGGCGGGGGCGGTTATCGCGATGATTCCGTGCATCGCGGTCTACGTGGCGCTGCAGCGGTACTACGTCCGCGGCCTGGTCTCCGGGGCTCTCAAAAGCGACCGGCGCTCTCAAGGGCTGACCGGCGCTCTCAAGGGCTGACCGGCGCCCTCAGAGCTGACCCCGGCCGCGGTCTGGTCAGAAGGTGAAGCCGCCGGGACGGCCGTTGCGGTCGGCGATCAGCCCGGCCAGGGTGGCGATGGCGATCTCGGGCGGGGTACGGGAGCCGATGTTCAGCCCGATCGGGCGGTGTACCCGGGCGATGTCGGCCTCGGCCACGCCCAGGCCGGCCAGCGCCTCGATGTGCGGCCCCTGGTGCCGCGGGTTGCCCATGATCCCGACCCAGCGGGCCGGGCTGGCCAGCGCGTCCCGCAGCACGATCCCCAGCTCGGGCCGGTGGTGATCGGTCACCACCACGTCCGCCCCCGCGTCCATGTACTTCGCGGCGTCACCGGTCACCTCGTAGCCGGTGCTCCGGGCGCTGGCGGCGGCGTCCGGATCGGGTTCCAGCAGCACCACGCGGTATCCCGCATCGCTGGCGTAGCGCAGCAGGCAGCCGGCGACGGGGGAGGCGAACGCAGCGATCAGGGTCCGGTCGGTGCCCAGCCCGGTACCAGTGCTGCCGCGACCATGGGCGACCTCACACGCCTCGCTCTCGTCCGGGCGGTCCTGCTCGTTTCCCATACTCCCGAGCTTGCCACGGCGCGCGATGCTTTGGCGACGCCGGGCGGGGGGAGATACCCAGTCGGGCCGGTGGCAAGATCATGAAAGGACTCCGTACATGCAGCTCAGCGCGCGCAACCAGATCAGGGCGACGGTCACCGGCGTCACGGCCGGTGAGGCCACCGCGAACATCGTGCTCGACGCGAACGGCGTCCGGCTGGTCGCCTCCATCACGATCGAGGCCGCCCGTGAACTCGGCCTGGCCGAGGGCCGTGAGGTGGTAGCGGTGATCAAGGCGTCCGACGTTATCGTCGCGGTCCCGGACTGACCGCGGCCATCTGGCCGGCCCCGGCCCTGGTGGCCGTGGCAGCCTGCCGCCGGCCCGGGTCAGGGCCTGCTGGATCAGCGAGATGGCCAGCGCCACACTGATCGTGAAGGCGAGCGCGGTGGCCAGGTTCGCTCCCACCATGTGCCTGGTGGTGGAGATCCCGGCGAAGTAGGCGGGCGGGATGAACGCCACGAACGCGCACCCGGTCATGCAGAGCACGAGGACCGCGCCGTCCCGGTGCCAGGCGCGGGCCCGGCCCACGTACAGCGCGATGAGCCCGATTCCCGACATGGCGATCCACAGCGGAACGTACAGCCACAGGCCCAGGTTCGCGGGGAGCTGGTGTATCAGCCAGGTGACCAGGACTACCCGGGATTCGTAGGCCCCCTTGGGGTGCCCGGCGGATATCGGGTAGTCGCCCAGCTGGGTGATCCGGAACTGCTGCGCGAAAATCGCGGCCGACTGTCCCACGCTGAGGATGTAGCGGGGATGGGTCAGGAGGTAGTGGACGATGTTCTGCTCGGTCAGCTTGCCCACGTAGTGGGAGTACAGCGGGCTCAGCCGGATCGAGGTCTTGTCCCAGTAGTAGTGACCCGCGTACTTGGCCCAGCGCACTGGCAGCCCGAGGGCACGCAGCTGGGCCGGCGCGGTGGACCGTTTGGTCACGATATCCGTGAAGATCATGTCGACGGCCTGGATGTGGTGCAGTCGCTGGCCGTAGCGGCTGGTGTAGTCCCACAGCGCGTAGCCGCCCGCCACGAGGGCCAGGCCCGCGGCGACCAGGACCCCCGCAGTGGCCTCCCGGTCCCGGAATCGGCGCAGCCCGCGCCACTGGCCCCGGCCGGCGGTGGCCAGCACCAGGCTGACACAGATGGGCAGCGCCAGCACCATGTACTGCTCTTTCGACAGGATCGCGAGAAATCCCCCGGACCCGGCCAGGACCAGGCCGAATACCGTCTCCCGCCAGCCCCGCCTCAGGTACAGAACGCCTGCCGCGACCAGCAGCAGGCCAACCAGGGCGGAAGCCTCGCTGAACGGGCTGGCGAAGACGTCGAAGAACGCCGAGTCGGCGATGATCAGCCATACGGCTGCGGCGACTAGCAGCTGAGCCCACAACTTGATCCGCAAGCCGGTGGCCAGGCTGGCGATCGCGACAGAGGTCAGCACGCACATCAGCACGCCGAGCGCGATCAGGTTCAGGTCGCCGGGCAGGCCGAATACCGGCGTCAGCCCTCTCGCCACTTCCAGCGGCACGATTTCCGAGGAGGGGTAAGGGGAGCGCCCGACGCAGCCGGGGCTGGTCAGGTACTCGAAGTAGGCATACCGGAAGAACACGGGCCGGCCAGGCGGGACGACCTTCGCCAGTCCGAGGCCGCACATCAGCCGGGGACCGTCGCGGTTGTCGGCCTGACCCACGGGCGTGGGCACCAGGAAGCGAATCAGCAGCAACCCCAGCGAGACGCCGAATATCGCCAGCCAGCGGCCGGTGGTGCCGTGCAGGTACCGCGCCGCCCAGTGGCCCGGCCGGGAGCGCGGCACCGCTGGCCCGGATGCTCCATCGTCGCCGCTAGGTTCCCCGCTGGCCCGGTCCGGCCCGCTCGCCGGCCCGCCATCAGGTTCCTCGTGACCAGCCAGTTCATCGCCAGGCACTGGGTCGCCCTCTCGGTGTTCCGGATAGCTTGATCAAAATCCCGGCCCTGCCCCCACCACCGCTGGTTCGGCTGTGCTTTGCCGAGCCTTTTGGTTTTGGATTGGCTGGCTTGAACTTTTGTGGCGTCAGTTCTTCTTCTGCTCAGGAACAGGACCGCACGGCATGTCCCGCCGAGCCAATCCAAAGGCGCGTTATCCCCTGGAGGGTACTCCCAGGCACACGGGATTTCCATCCCGCCAGCGCTCTGGAGTGTTACCGCTCCTAGCTGGGAGTTTCTGCCTCGAATGGGGGAATTTGCCCCGGGACATTCATGATCAAACCAGCTTTCGTCCAAAATATCCGGGCCGGGCCGGGCGAGCGATCATGAAAGTGTCACGCGCTGATCAAACTTACGGCGCATCAGGCCTGGAATGTGACCGCCAGGACCTTGAAGATGCGCCAGCTCTGACCCCGCTCACTCTCCGGCGTGGACCAGTGCAAGGCGCAGGCGTGATGGGCGTTGGCCACGACGTTGCCATTGAGAACGTGGGTCAGGAACGCCCTGACGGTAGATAGGTAAATTCCCGGTCCACGGCCTTTTCCCGCGGATAGTGGACAGCCACGACCGCTGCCCTCGGCGCCGGAGGCGTCAGCGTCAGCCGCGGGGTGTCTGCTGGGCGGCCCATGTCTCTGCGCGGAGTGCCCAGCGCTCGTGGTCACGCCACTCCCCGCCGACCATCAGGTAGCCCGGCGAGAAGCCTTCCTTCTCGAATCCCAGGCGCCGGGCCAGCCTGATCGAGCGGCGGTTGCCGGGCTGGATATTCGCCTCCACCCGGTGCAGGCCCAGGTCGCCGAAGACGATGCCGAGCACGGCTTCGAGTCCCCGGGTCATCAAGCCCTGGCCGGCATGCGACGCAAAGGCGCCGTAGCCCAGGAAGCCCGACTGGAAGCCGCTGCGCACGATCTCGTTGACGTTCACATACCCGACGAGAGCTCCGCACCGGCGGTGACGGAGCAGGTAGGCGGCCTGGTCATCACGGGCGGCCCGGTCCAGGTAGGCAGCGAAGCGCGCCGGAGTGTCCGGCGCATCGAGCCAGGGCTGGTGCAGTGGCCGGCTGTCCTGGGCTGCCGCGATGAACTCCCCGGCATCGGACTGCTTCGGTGCTGACACGTCCACGTCCATACCCGCAGTCTCCAGCAGGGGGCAGCCGATGTGATACCCGAGGTCAGGTGGAGGGGGTCAGGAGGGCGGCCACCTCGGCGCGGACCAGGGTCATCCGGGAGCCGGCGCGATGGCGGGCGTCCGCGAGCCGCCCGGGCCCGGCCGGCTCGGTGACCTCCAGGTAGGCCTTGAACTTGGGCTCGGTGCCGCTGGGCCGCAGGACCACGCGGCCGCCGTCCAGCCGGAGGATGAGCACGTCCGCGGGCGGCAGGGCACCGCCCTGGGCCAGATCGGTGATCTCCCGGACCGGGGACTCACCCAGAGCGGCGGGCGGAGCGGCCCGCAGCCCGGTCATGATCCCCCCAGGAGCCCGGGTGGCCAGCGTGAGCTGGCCGGTCAGGTGAACCCCGTACGCCGTCTCCAGCCCATCCCAGCGATCCAGCATCGACTGCCCGGCCGCCCGGGCCTGAGCCGCCAGTCCCAGCACGGCGAGGGCGGCGCTGATTCCGTCCTTATCCCGTACCACGTCGCCAACCGCGTAACCAAGAGCTTCTTCGTATCCGAATACGAATTGCGTCCGTGGCCGCTCATCCGCGGCCCGGACGATCCACTTGAATCCGGTCAGAGTCTCCGCGTACTGCACTCCGGCGGTGGCGGCGATCCTGGACAGCAGCCCCGAGGACACCACGGTCGAGGCGACCAGCGGCTGCCGCGGATCCGCGTGCCCCGCGGTCTCGGCGGGGACGGTCACATCGGTCCCGGGAGCGCCGGTCCCGGGAGCGCCGGTCCCGGGAGCGCCGGTCCCGGGAGCGCCGGTCCCGGAGGCGCCGGTCCCGAAGGCGCTGGCCTCGGAGGCGCCGGCCTCGAAGGTACCGAGGATGAACGCGCCGAGCAGCGCGCCGACCTGGTCCCCGGTGAGCGTCCGCCAGCCTCCGGCGGCCTGCGCATCTGGGACCGCCACCGCGAGCCGGTCGCCATCCGGGTCGCTGGCCAGCACCAGGTTGGCATCCAAGTCCCGTGCGTCAGCTAGCGCGAGATCGAGGGCCCCGGGTTCCTCCGGGTTGGGAAAGGGCACCGTCGGGAAGTGGGGGTCGGGCTCGGCCTGCGCGGCGACTACGTGCGGGGCCGGGTACCCCGCCTGTTCGATGGCCCGCAGCATCAGCGGGCCCGCGACCCCGTGCAGCGGCGTGTAGATCACCCGCAGGTCCGCCACGCCGCCGGGAGGTGGCACACCAGGCGAGGCAGCCAGGATGGCGTCCAGGTAAGCCTGCGCGATCTCGTCCCCGTGGTGGGTGATCAGCGGGCCTTCGGCCGGTCCCAGCGGGATCGCCGGCAACGGGCCTAGGCCGAGGATTTCGGCCTCGATCTGGGCGTCCACTGGCGGCACGATCTGCGCGCCGTCGCCCAGGTAGAGCTTGTAGCCGTTGTCGGCGGGCGGGTTATGGCTCGCCGTGATCATTACGCCCGCCCCGGCGGACAGGTGCCGGACCGCGAAGGCGAGGAGCGGCGTAGGGCTGCGACCCGGCAGCAGGTGCACCGGTATACCCGCCCCCGTCAGCACGGCCGCGGCTTCCGCGGCGAACTCCGCCGAGCGGTGCCGGGCATCCCAGCCGAGCACCACCCCGGCGCCGGCCGCGGCCGGCCCGTGCTCGCGGAGCCAGCGGGCCAGCCCCGCCGTCGCGGCCCGGACCACGGCGCGGTTCATCCGGTTCGGCCCGGCCCCCATCGTGCCGCGCAGGCCCGCGGTGCCGAACTGCAGCCGGCCCGCGAACCGGTCGGCCAGGTCAGCCGCGGCCGCCCGCCCGGCCGGGTCGTCCCGCCTGGCTGCAGTGAGCAGATCCTGCAGCTCGGCTCGGTCCGCCGGACTGGGATCGTCGGCCATCCAGGCCCGGGCCCGCTGCGCCAGATCCCCGGAGACTGGGTATTCGCGGGCTGGGTCGCCAGGGGGCGGGTCGCCAGGGAGCGGGTCGTCAGGGGGCGGGTCGTCAGGGGGCGGGTCGTCAGGGGGCGGGTCGCCAGGGATCGGGTCGGCGGGGGTCATGTGGTCCGGGGCAGCACCTGGGCCAGCAGGGCGCCCATCCGGCCCGCGGCGGCCTGGCCCGCCGCGACCACCTCGGCGTGATCGAGGCCGTGCCCGGCCAGGCCTGCCGCGGGGTTGGTGACCAGCGAGATGGCCAGCACCTCCGCGCCCAGGTGGCGGGCGGCGATCGCCTCCAGCGCGGTGGACATCCCGACCAGGTCGGCGCCGAGCGTGCGCAGCATGCGGATCTCCGCAGGCGTCTCGTAGTGCGGGCCGGGCATGGCCGCGTATACCCCCTCGGCCAGGCTGGGATCGGCGTCCCGGGCCAGCGCCCGCAGCCGGGCCGAGTACAGATCGGTGAGGTCGGTGAACCGGGACGGGTACCCCTCGGGCGGCCGGGCCGGCCCGGCGAGCGGGGAACGGCCGGTGAGGTTTAGATGGTCACGGACCAGCACGGGCTGGCTCACCTGGTAGTCCGCGGCGATCCCGCCTGCCGCGTTGGTCAGCGCGATGACCCGGCAGCCGGCCGCGACCGCGGTCCGCACGCCGTGCACGATCACGCTGGGCGGATGACCCTCGTACAGGTGCACCCGGCCGACCAGCACGAGCAGCCGGAGCCCCGGCGTCACCAGGGAGAGGGCCAGGCCGGCGTGACCGGGCACGGTCGAGGGCGGGAAGCCGCCGAGGTCGGCGACAGCTACCTCGGTCACGGTCGCATCCAGCCCGCGGGCCAGCGCCTCGGCGGCCGGGGACCAGCCGGACCCGAGGACCACGGCCACGTCGTGCCGCGGCTGGCCGGTCCGCTCGGCGAGCCGCGCGGCGCTCGCCGCCGCGTCAGCGTACGGGTCGCTGGCCGGGCCGCGCGCTGCTGGCGAGCCGGTCATGCCCGCACGTACGGTTTGCCGTCAGCGGCTGGCGCCCGGACCTTGCCGACCAGCCCGGCCACGGCGATGATCGTGGCGACGTAGGGCAGCATCCCCAGCAGGAAGGGCGAGATCGGCACGGTGATGCTGCCCATGAAGCTCTGCAGGGCCTCGGTGAAGCCGAACAGCAGGGCGGCGGCGGTGGCCCCGAGCGGCGTCCACCGGCCGAAGATCATCGCGGCCAGGGCAATGTAGCCCAGCCCGGAGGACATGTCCTTGCTGAACGTCCCGACCGACCCGATCGTCAGGTAGGCGCCGCCGATCCCGGCCAGCATCCCGCCCATGATGAGGTTGCCGTACCTGATGCCGTTGACCTTGATGCCCACCGTGTCGGCGGCCGTCGGATGCTCGCCGACGGCCCGCACCCGCAGCCCCCAGCGGGTACTGAACAGGCCGACCTGCACGGCGATGATCGCCGCGTACGTGATGTAGAGGAAGATCGTCGAGTCGAAGAAGATCGGCCCGAGGATCGGGAGGTTGCCGAGTCCCGGGATCTTGATCGCGCTGAACGTGTTCGCGTTGTTGTAGGTGTTCGCGTCCGGCACGAGCAGGCGGTCATAGAGATAACCGGTGAGCCCGCTGATCAGCAGGTTGATCACGACGCCCAGGATAATCTGGTTGACCAGCCAGCGGATGGCGAACAGCGCCAGCATGGCCCCGACCAGGCCACCGGCCAGCGACCCGCTGATCAGGCCGAGCCAGAGCACCCCGACCGCGCTGGCCACCACGGCGGCGGTGAACGCACCGAGCAGCAGCTGGCCCTCGATGGCGATGTTGATCACTCCAGAGCGCTCGCCCATGCAGCCGGCCAGGGCACCGAGGATGAGCGGGATCGAGGCGGTCAGCGTGCTCTGCAGCAGGCTGACCACGTTCACCGGGATGTCATTCGCCCAGCTCCCGGTGTCCGCCCAGCAGAGCAGAGAGATCACGAAGAACAGCAGGACGGCGCCGATGCTCAGCCGCTTGGCCCAGGTCGGCTCGTCGATCGTCGCGCGGGCCAGGCCGATGAGGATTGAGAGGGCACCGAGGATGTAGGACACCGGCGCCGCGGGCGCGTGGATGCTGGGCACGTGCACCGAGGACGTGGGCAGCGCGAGCGCGAACGTGGCGTCGCCCTTGTGCGCGAAGAACCCGAACACCAGGATGTCCAGGAGGCCGAACAGCACGAACACCGCGGCAGCGATCAGCCTCCGGTTCACGTTCACCGCGCTGCGCGCGCTCGTGACAGTAGCCAGCGCGGTCATCCGTTCCACCCTTTCGCCACCGCTTCCAGCCCCGTGGCCCGGGCCTGGCGGAGCCGGAACACCCCGCGGATCAGCGGCGGTGCCGCCACGAACAGCACGATCAGCCCCTGGATGACCTCGGTGATATCGACCGGGACCGACGTGGCGGCCTGCATGACGGTGCTCCCGGCGTCCAGGGCGCCGAACAGCAGCGCCGCGAGCACGACCCCGAATGGCCGGGCCCGGCCGAGCAGGGCCACGGTGATGCCGTCGATGCCGTAGGTGCCATAGCTCTGGAAGTTGAGGCTGGCGAACGTTCCCTGGATGCTTACCGCCCCGCTGAGGCCCGCGAGACCCCCGGCCAGGAGCATGGCCAGGATCCAGGTCCGCCCCACGCTCATCCCGGCGGTGCGGGCCGCGTTCGGATTGGCCCCGACCGTGCGGAACTGGAATCCCGTGGTGCTGCGCGCCAGCAGCCACCACATGCCGGCCGCGGCGGCCAGGGCGACGAGGAACCCCGCGCCGACCTGCGGCGGCGGCCCGCCGACGTGTGGCAGCTGGGCGTCGCTCGCGATGGTCGGGCTGATCAGGTTGGACTGATGCGGCAACTGCAGGGCGGATGGGGTGCCGAGCAGGTAGGACAGCAGGTTGTACATCACGTAGTTGAGCATGATCGTGACGATCACCTCGTGCGCCCCGGTCCGCGCCTTGAGGCTGCCGACCAGCCAGCCCATCACCGCGCCTCCAGCGAACCCGCCGGCCAGGCAGACGATCACATGGATGACCGGTGGCAGGCTGACCGCGAAGCCAAGGTAGGTGACCACGATCGCGCCGCCGATCCACTGGCTGGCCGCGCCGATGTTGAACAGGCCGGCCCGGAAGGCGAGCGCCACCGACAGCCCGGTCAGGATGAGCGGGGTGGCCTGGGCCGCGGTTTGCGAGAGCGGGTAGAAGATGGCGCCGACCGAGCCTCCGTGGAAGGCCGCCGCGATCGTGTGCGGGTTGACGATCGCGCCCTCGAACAGGGCCGAGTAGGCCGCCGCGACCGACTGCCAGGCGGCGGAGATCGCGGCGCCCGGAGCCGAGAAGAAGCTTCCCCAGGCGTGCAGGACCGTGGTGTCGCTGAACGCGATGATGAGCCCTCCGACCACCAGGGCCGAGAAGATCGCCAGCGCCGTGACGACCGCCGGGCTGCCCTGGGTGACCGAGTCGAGGATGATCCGGTTGATGCCCTGACCCTTCGGGGCCCCGGTGACGCCGTCCGCCGGGGCGGCCTGGGTGGTCACCCCCGCGCTGGAGCCGTCGCGCGGGCCGGGGCCGTCCGGGCCTGGCGACGCGGGCTCCGGGTCGGCGCCCTGGCCAGGGTCAGGGCGCGGGCCGCTGGCTTGGTCGCTCATGCCGGATCCGCCTGCCCACCGGTGGCCGTGCCGTCCGCCGGGCCGCTCCCGCCGGTTCCGTCCGCCGGGTTACCCCCGCCGCCCCCGTCCGCCGGGCTACCCCCGCCGGTGCCGTCGGCCGGACCGTCACCGTCCGCCTCCCCGCCGTCTGCCGGGTGCGTGGTGACCACCGGGTCAGTGGTCACCACCGGGATGACCCCCAGCGCCGGGTTGCCGGCCTCGATCACCGCAGCCGGGGCCGTGGCCTCCAGGCCAGCCCCGGCTGCCTGGTCCGGGCCGGTGCCCGCCGCGGAGCCGTCCCCGGCACCCGCCATGAGCAGGCCGAGTTCGGCCACCGGCACAGTGGGTGGCCGGAAGCCAGTGATCTTCCCCTCGTACATGACCGCGATGCGGTCGGCGAGCGCGTAAATCTCATCGAGCTCGGACGACACGATGATCACCGCGACGCCCTGGTCGCGCTCCTCGACGATCCGGCGGTGCACGAATTCGATTGATCCCACGTCCAGGCCCCGGGTGGGCTGGCTGGCCAGCAACAGCCGGACCCGCCTGCCCACCTCGCGGGCCAGGATCACCTTCTGCTGGTTGCCGCCGGACAGGGTGCCGACGGGGGTATCGATCGAGGATGTCCGGATGTCGAACTCCGCGGCCAGGCTCTTCGCGTGCTCGCGGATGGCGGGGATGTCCATCGCGATCCGCTTCGCGTACGGCGGGCGATCGTAGGTGTCGAGGACGAGGTTGTCCGCGACCGAGAAGTCCGCGACGATCCCGTCTTCCCGCCGGTCCTCCGGGATGTACGCGACGCCCGCCCGCAGCCGGTCCCGGGGGCTGGCGCGGCTGATATCCCTGGCGTCGAGGCGCACGGCCCCGGTGCCCGGCCGCAGGCCCATGAGCGCCTCGCACAGCTCGGTCTGCCCGTTGCCCTGCACCCCGGCGATGCCGAGGATCTCCCCGGCGCGGACCTGGAACGAGACGCCCTGGACCGCGTCCTGGTTCTCGCCCGCGCCGTGATGCGCATGCTCGGCCGGGACGGTCAGGTCGCTGACGTCGAGCACGACATCGCCGGGCCGGGCGGGCTCCTTACTGACCCGCAACTCCACTGGCCTGCCGACCATGAGCGCGGCGAGTTCGGCGTCGCTGGCGGTCGGCGGCCGTTCGCCGACCACTTTCCCGCGCCGGATGACGGTGATGAGATCCGCGATCGCCTGGACCTCCTTGAGCTTGTGGGAGATGAAGACGATCGACTGGCCTCCCGAGCGCAGCTCGCGCATCACCCGGAACAGGTCCTCGGTCTCACCGGGCGTGAGCACCGCGGTCGGCTCGTCGAGGATCAGCACGCTGGCCTGGCGCAGCAGGGCCTTGATGATCTCCACCCGCTGCTGCACCCCGACCGGGAGGTCCTCGATCAGGGCGTCCGGGTTGATCTGCAGGCCGTAGCGCTCGGAAAGCTCATTGACCTGGCGGCGGGCCTTCCGCCGGTCGAGCAGGCCCGGGCCGCGGGTGGGCTCCACGCCGAGCATGACGTTCTCGGCGACCGTGAACACCGGGACCAGCATGAAGTGCTGATGGACCATCCCGATCCGGGCGTTGATCGCATCCTTGGGGGAACGGATCGCCACCGGGTTGCCGTCCACGCGGATTTCGCCCTCATCGGGCTGCACCAGCCCGTAGAGGATGTTCATCAGCGTGGTCTTGCCGGCCCCGTTCTCGCCCAGGAGGCCGCGGATCTCCCCGGGAGCGACCTTGAGGTCGATGTGGTCATTGGCCACGAGGCTGCCGAAGCGCTTCGTGATGCCGCGCAGCTCAAGTTCCACGCCCGTCCCTCTGCTGGTGCTCCCGCCGGTGGTCACGGCCAGCGTGCTGCGGTGCCGTCGCGCCGGCTCCGCGCTGCCGCCAGTGTGACCCAGGCTGGGCCGGGCCGCCATCGCGGCCCGGCCCAGCCTGAACCGGCGTCCAGGCTGGGCCCAGCCTGGACCGCCGGTTTACACCGGGCTCTTGGTGGCCGGCACGATCTTGCCGCTGATGATCTCGGCCTTCACCTTGTTGATTTCGGCCTGCAGGCTAGCCGGGACCTTGCTGGCGAAGTCGTGGTAAGGGGCTAGGGCGACCCCGCCGTTCGCCAGCGTGCCGATGTACGTGCCACCCTTGAAGGTGCCGTTGGCGGCGGCCAGGACCGAGGTCTTCACCGCCGACTGGATGCCCTTCTCCACGCTGGTGATGAAGTACTTGCAATACTGCGCAGCGCTGATGCAGCCATCGGTGTCCACCCACATCATGTTCACCTTCTGGCTGCCCGCCGTGTTGTCCGCATCCTGGACCGCCTTGGCCGCGCCCAGGCCCACACCGCCGGCGACGGGGAAGATGATGTCCGCGCCCTCGGTGATGAACTGCTGGGTGATGGTCTGGCCCATGGTCAGGTTGGTGAAGCTGTTGGTGAACTCACCGCTCTGGGACTTCTCGTTCCAGCCGAGCACGGTCACGTGCGTGTGGTGCTGGGAGTTGTAGTACTGCACGCCATCCCAGAAGCCGTCCATGTAGATGGTCACGGTGGGCAGCTTCTCGCCGCCGAACGTCGCGACCTTGCCGGTCTTCGTCATGCCCGCGGCCAGGTAGCCACCCAGGAACCCGTCCTGCACGGTGTTGAACACCAGAGAGTCCACGTTCTTCGGTGGCGTCGTCGGCTTCCCCGACGCGGCGGTCGGGCAGGACGCGGATGCGATGGCGCAGTCCACGATGGCGAACTTCGAGGACGGGTTGGAGCCGGCCGCCGTGCCGGTCGCGCCCGCCATCAGGAACCCGACGGTGACGATGATCCCGCACTTCTGGCCGATGAACGCCGAGATGTTCGGGGCGTAGTCCGCCGACGAGGTGGACTGCAGGTACTTGACGGTGACCTTGCTCGGCTCAGCGGACTGCGCCTCCTGCATGCCCTGCCAGGACGAGGCGTTGAACGACTTGTCGTCGATGCCACCGGTGTCCGTGACCATGCATCCCTTGAACGACGCCGTGGATGCGCTGGCACTGGACGAGCTACTGCTGGGTGAGCTGCTGCCTGACGAGCTGCCTGACGAACTGCTGCCGCACGCGGCTGCGAGCAGCGCCAGCACGCTAAGCGCCGCTGCAGCTGGGATGGAACGTCTCACGCAAACCTCCTGTTTGACGGGCTGCGTTCCGCGCTGACCGGGCGCTGCCCCCTCCGCCGCGACGCGGGTGAACCAGCCCAAAGGTCCAGAACGCCCCGCTCTGCGATGTCCGCAGGTTAGACCGGCCAGACCGTCCGTGGAAGCCGCGACGGCATGCCGCCGCCGTCCCGTTGCCAAATCGAAATGGCCCCCTTCCGGCCGTGATACGCCTTTCCGTCCGGGGGGCGGGGCCCCGGCCCCCGGACGGGCCCGCTGGGCCCGCTGGGGCGCTGGGCCCGCTGGGGCGCTGGGGCCGCTGGGGCACTGGGCCCGCTGGGGCACCGGCCCGCTCCTGGGCAGCGCCGGTGACACGCTCCGAGGCCGGGCGGACACCGCGAGGGCCGCCGGTACATTGGGGCCATGGATGAGAACCGGGCCCGGAGGGTCGCGGACGCGCTGCGGGATCGCGGCATCGACGCGCACCTGGAGAACGCAGGGATAGACATCTACGGGGTGCGCGTCGTGCTCCCCGACCGCCGCGAGGCGATCTGGGGCAACGAGGGCACCGCGTCCCTGGAGGCCGAGGTACTGCTCGACGGGGATCTCGTCGGCTTCGTTCCGGAGATACCCGGCTCGGAGAACTTCGACGATGCGCAGATCGTCGACGTCATCGCCCGCGCAGACTACGACGAGCCCGAGGCGCGGGAACGCCCGTCGGCCCCGCCCCCAGGCAAGCCGCTGACGCATGACGGCGGCCTGTTCCGCCGCTTCCGCGAAGGCTTCCGGTACGACTCCGAGTCCTGAAGCGCCCACAACCCCCGCCCCGGGCTGACGGTCCCCGGGCTGCCGGAGTGTGCCTGCTAGCGTCGTGCGCGGAGATGATCCGCAGACTCGGGGCCCCCACCCGGAGGTAGGGCGTGACGATCGACTGGGCGCAGTTGCGCGCCGCGGCCACGGACGTGGCGGGACAGGCCTACGCACCGTATTCGCGGTTGCGGGTCGGCGCCGCGGGCCTGGCCGGCGACGGGCGGGTCGTCACCGGCTGCAACGTCGAGAACGCCTCGTTCGGGCTTACCCTGTGCGCGGAGTGCGGGCTGGTCAGCGCGCTGCACGCGACCGGGGGCGGCACGCTCACCGCGGTCAGCGTGGTCGCCGGGGACGGCCAGCCGCTGGTGCCCTGCGGGCGGTGCCGCCAGCTGCTGCTGGAGGCGGGCGGCCCGGGCCTGCTGCTGGACACCGAAACCGGCCCCCGGGAGCTGGGTGAGCTGCTGCCCGGCGCCTTCACCGGCACCGACCTCAGCGCGCGCCGTGACCAATCGCCGGGCGGCCCTTGATCCTGGGCACTTACTGCGAAATAACAGCAGTTTCTGACCAGGATCATGGAAGGACCCGCCGTGACTGAGCCCGCCGCACCCGAGCAGGACGCGGTCGAGCTGATCCGGGCCAAGCGGGACGGGCAGTCCCTGACCGACGCCCAGATCCGCCGGCTGTTCGACCGCTACCTGACCAGCGCCGCCGGCGCAATCCCCGACGAGCAGATGTCCGCCCTGCTCATGGCCATCTACTTCCAGGGCCTGGACCCCGCCGAGCTGCGCACCTGGACCGCGGCCATGGTCGAGTCCGGGGAACGGCTGGACCTGTCCGGCCTGGGCCGTCCGACGGTGGACAAGCACTCCACCGGCGGCGTTGGCGACAAGGTGTCGCTGATCCTCGCGCCGCTCGTGGCCAGCTGCGGAGCCGCGGTCCCGCAACTGTCCGGGCGCGGTCTCGGCCACACCGGCGGCACCCTGGACAAGCTGGAATCCATCAGCGGGTGGCGGTCTTCGTTGCGGAACGAGGAGATGCGCGCGGTGCTGCAGACGGCCGGCTGCGTGATCTGCGCGGCCGGGCCCGGCCTGGCCCCGGCCGACCGCCGCCTCTACGCGCTGCGGGACGTGACCGGCACCGTGGAGTCGATCCCGCTGATCGCCAGCTCGATCATGTCCAAGAAGATCGCCGAGGGCACGGCCGCGCTGGTACTGGACGTCAAGGTGGGCACCGGGGCGTTCATGCGCGAGGAGCCGCAGGCCCGGCGGCTGGCGCAGACCATGGTGACCCTCGGCACGGAGCACGGGCTAGCCACCTCGGCGCTGCTGACCCGGATGGACACGCCGCTGGGGCGCGCCGTGGGCAACGCGGTGGAGGTCGCGGAGGCGGTGGCCACGCTGCGCGGCGACGGACCGCCCGACCTGGTCGAGGTGACCCTGGCGCTGGCCCGGGAGATGCTCCGGCTGGCCGGGATCGATGCCGACCCGGTGGCGGCGCTGGCCGACGGCCGCGCGCTGGATACCTACCGGGCGATGATCCGCGCCCAGGGCGGTGACCCCGACGCCCCGCTGCCCGAGGCCCGGCACCGCCGGCAGGTGCTGCCCGCCCCCCAGGCGGGGTGGCTGCGGCGGCTCGATGCCCGGGCGGTCGGGGTGGCCGCCTGGCGGCTCGGGGCCGGGCGGGCGGTCAAGGAGGACCCGGTCAGCCCGGCGGCGGGCGTGCTGTGCCTGGCCAAGCCGGGTGAGCGGGTCGAGCGGGGGCAGCCCCTGCTGGAACTCCTGACCGACGACGAGTCCCGGTTCGACCGGGCTGCCGCGGCGCTGGCCGGCGGCGTCACAGTCGGCGAACAGCCGCCGCGCATCCCGCCGCTGGTCATAGAACATCTGTGACAATGGGTCGCATGGCTCCCACGTTCGAGGAGATCAGGGCCGTCCCCAAGGTGCTGCTGCACGACCACCTGGATGGGGGCCTGCGGGCCTCCACGGTGGTGGACCTGGCCCGCGAGATCGGTTACGACCGGCTGCCGTCCCAGGACGTGGGCGAGGTCGAGCAGTGGCTGCGCCGTGGCGCGCACCGCGGCCACCTGAAGTACTACCTGGACGCGTTCCAGCACACGGTCGCGGTGATGCAGACCCGCGATGCCCTGATCCGGGTGGCGGCCGAGTGCGCGGAGGATCTCGCCGCCGACGGGGTCGTGTACGCGGAGGTCCGGTTCGCCCCCGAGTTGCACGTGGCCGGCGGGCTCACCCTGGAGCAGGTTGTCAGCGGGGTGCTGGAAGGCTTCCGGCTGGGCAGCGCCGGGCGGGGCATCACCGTGTACGCGCTGCTCACCGCCATGCGGACCGCGGCGCGCTCGCTGGAGATCGCCGAGATCGCGGTGCGGCACCGGGACGAGGGCGTGGTCGGGTTCGACATCGCCGGCGCCGAGGCGGGCAGCCCGCCCACGCGGCACCTCGACGCGTTCCAGTACGTGGCCCGCGAGAACTTCCACATCACGATCCACGCCGGGGAAGGGTTCGGGCTGCCGTCCATCTGGGAGGCGCTGCAATGGTGCGGGGCCGAGCGCCTCGGCCACGGCGTCCGGATCGTGGACGACATCCGGATCGGCGCGGACGGGCACGCCTCGCTGGGCCGCCTGGCCAGCTACGTCCGGGACCGCCGCACGCCGCTGGAGATGTGCCCCTCGTCGAACGTGCAGACCGGGGCGGCCCCGTCCATCGAGGCGCACCCGATCGGGCTGCTGCGCCAGCTGTCCTTCCGGGTCACGGTGAACACCGACAACCGGCTGATGAGCGGGGTCAGCGTGTCCTCGGAGTTCGAGCGGCTGGTGGAGGCGTTCGGCTACGGCTGGTCGGACATCGAATGGCTCACAATCAACGCGATGAAGAGCGCGTTCGCGCATTTCGACGAACGGTTGCGGATCATCGACACAGTGATCAAGCCGGGATTCGCCACCGCCCGAGCCGCGAGTAATGCGGTGGTCCGGATCCCCGGGCGCCGGTGAAAGGGCGTCCGTGGGAACAGGGCGCCGGTGTAAGGCGTCCGTGGAACAGGGCGCCGGTGAAGGGACGAGGGTGAGCACGCAGAGCACAGCGTCGAGCGCAGCGCGGGTCCGCGCCGGGTTCAGCGCCCGGTCCAGCGGTGGGTCCGGGGGTGGGCAGGGCGGCGGGGGCGGCCGTGCCCGGCGCTGGCGTGGTCAGCGCGGCCCCTGTGCTGGCCGAGGTGGGGGGCACCTCCGACGCTGCGCTGCGCCAGCTGCTGCACGGGCTGCCGGGTGTGGACCAGGTGGGCGCGGTCCAGCGGGCCGCCGCCCTGGCCACCCGGTCGGTCAAGAAGGACGCCAAGCTGTGGGCGCTGGACGCCGCGGTCCGCATGGTCGACCTGACCACGCTGGAGGGCGCGGACACCCCGGGCAAGGTTCGCGGGCTGTGTGCCAAGGCCCGCCAGCCGGATCCCGCCGACCAGGCAGTGCCGCCCGTCGCCGCCGTCTGCGTGTACCCCGACCTGGTCGCGGTGGCCCGCGGCGCGCTGGCCGGCAGCGGCGTGAAGGTCGCCTCGGTGGCCACCGCGTTCCCGTCCGGCCGTGCCTCGCTCGCGGTCAAGCTGGCCGACGTGGCCGACGCGGTCGCGGCGGGTGCCGACGAGGTTGACATGGTGATCGACCGGGGGGCGTTCCTGGCCGGCCGGTACGGCCAGGTCGCCGAAGAGATCCGCGCGGTCCGCGACGCCTGCGGCCCGGCCCACCTCAAGGTCATCCTGGAGACCGGCGAGCTGGCCACCCTGGACAATGTGGCCCGGGCTTCGTGGCTGGCCATGCTGTCCGGGGCCGACTTCATCAAGACCTCGACCGGGAAGGTCTCGCCGGCCGCGACTCCCCCGGTCACCCTGGTCATGCTCGGCGCCGTGGCCGACTTCGCGGCGGCCACCGGACGCCGGGTCGGGGTCAAGGTGGCCGGCGGGGTGCGCACCGCCAAAGACGCGGTCCGCTACCTGGTCCTGGTCAAGGAGACCGCCGGGCCGGAGTGGCTCACGCCGGACCTCTTCCGCATCGGCGCCTCCAGCCTGCTCAACGACCTCCTCATGCAGCGCCGCAAGCAGCTCACCGGCGTCTACCCCAGCCCCGACTACTTCTCCCTCGACTGAACCGCCCCGCCCGACTGAACCGCCCGCCCCCCCGGCCTCCCCCCGGGCCGGGCCGGGGCGTTATCTGTTCGGATTTGCCCCCGAATTCGGGAGCAAATCCGAACAGATAACTCGCTCGGGTGTCAGCTGCCGTCGGGGTAGCCGCCGCGGTGCGACACCATCGGGTAGTGGGGGAGCGCGCCGGCCGGGTCGGCGATCATGGCCTGGGTCAGCCGGGCGTAGGGCGGGTTGGCCCGCCAGCCGTCCGGGTCGGGCACCAGCCCCGCCGAGATCAGCGGCCGGGCCGGCTCCCCGTCCTGCCCGGAGTCCGGCTGGGCGTACAGGGCCCGCAACGCCCCGGCCAGCGCGGCGGTCACCCTGTCCCCAGACCGCGCCCGCCACGCGTCCGCGATCCCGTCGGCCCGCCGGTGATACGCCTCCTGGGCCTGTTCGCCCCGCGGGGTGAGGCGCACATGGCGGCCCCGGCCGCCCGCCGGGTCGGGCCCGGTCACCGCGTAACCCTCCCGTTCTAGCAGGCCCACGGACACGCTGACCGCTTCCCGGGACACCCCCGCCCGGTGGGGCACGTCCTTCAGCGCGACGCCGTCTGGGCTGAGGACCCGCAGCGCGTTGGCGCTGACCGGCAGGGATAGCACCGATCCGTGCTCGAACTCCGCGCGGAAGCTCATCAGCGCCCGGGACAGCAGGGTGGGCAGGTCAGCGTCGGCCACGCGGTGCTCCAGCGAGAACGAAGGCAGTTCCTGGCCCGGCTCGGGCCGGTAGACCCCGGAGACCGGCAGGAACGCCGGCAGCGCATCACCGGACGGGCAGGCCACGGCGCGCAGCGCCCCGGTGAGCTGGCCGACCACTGCGGCGCCGAACCGTCCGCGCCAGCGTTCCCCGATCAGGCCGACCAGCGGCTGGTAGATGTCCTGGGCCCGGCGGCCCCAGGTAGTGGGCCGCACGATCGCGTCCCGGCGGGGCGGGGCCGGCCTGGCCGCTGGCGGGATCGGGCCCGACCTTGACGTACCCCCAGCGCTCCAGGCCCGCGAGGTTGACCAGCGGAACCAGGTCCGCCACGTCGCGGAGCGGCACGCCGTCCGCGGGCAGGAACCGCAGGAAGTTCGCCCACATGGCCAGGGAGATCAGCCACGGGCCGCGGCCGGACCGGGCCGCCGGGCCCCAGGTCGTCCGGTGGGGGAGCTGACGCTCCGATTCGTTGTCGAACTCGATCGTGAACGCGACGAGAGCCTGCGACAGCAGGGCCGGAAACCGAAGATCCGCAACGAGGACCGTGCCCGCCTGGTCCCTCCGCCCAGGTCCCCTCGCCTGCCGGGCCGGTGCCGCCGGCGGGTCCGGGTCATGAGCGGGACGGCCGTGGCCGTGGTCCAGGGTTGCCTGGATCAGGAAGGCTCGCGGGCGGCCACCGTCCTCCTGCCCTGGGCGTTCGGGGATTGGGCGTTCGGGGAGGGGGCGGCCGTGCGCACGGAGCACCTGGCGCAGGTCCGAGACTTCCGCGGCCCAGCCGAGCCCGGCCAGCCACCCGGCCGGGTCGGCGGGGGCCCGGGACCGCCGCAAGGCCCCCAGTTGGGTGTCCGCGAGCCCGGCGGGGACCCGGGTGGCCATGGTCAGCCCCAGCCAGCTGCCGGGGGCCGAGAGCCCGGTGACCGCATCCATCAGCCGGTCCACGTCCGCGGGGGAGAGGTAGGCGAGCAGGCCCTCGGCGATCCACGCGGTCGGGCGATCCGTGTCCAGGCCCGCGGCGCACAGCGCGGCCGGCCAGTCGTCCCGCAGGTCGCAGGGCACCACGATCCGATCGCAGGCGGGTGAGGCGTGCGCCGCGGCGAGCACCTCGTCCTTCGGGCCGAGGACGCCGGCGGTGTCCACCTCGAAGCACCGGGTGCCCGGGGGCCAGGCCAGCCGGAACGCCCTGGTGTCGAACCCGGCCCCGAGCAGGACGACCTGACGGCAGCCCTGCTGGCTGGCCTCAGCCAGCAGGTTGTCCAGGAACACGGTGCGGCCCACCACCCAGACCCGGAGCGCGGTCCCCTGGCGGCCGCCGGGAGGCGAGCCCGGGTCCAGTCCCCCCGCCGCCGCGAACGTCGTGGCCAGCGGGTCGGCGAAGAGACGGTCCGGGCGGGCAGTCTCCTGCGCCCGCACGGCGGCGATGGTCAACCCGGTTCCGCCGACACCCTCCAGCGAGACCGTGACGGATGGCGGGGGAACTCCGGCCGCGCCGGGGCTGCCGGCCCCGGTGCCGCCCGGATGGGTGTTCGCGCCTGCGCGAGTGGTCCTGGCGTGGCCCGGTCCCGCCACTGCGCCGAACGCGCGGGCCGCCTGGTCCGCGAAGCGCTCCGCGAGCTCACGGTCGGCGGCCAGATCCGCGACCGTCTCGGCCAGTCCCTTCCGGCCGGCCAGGACTGTCCAGCACGCCAGGGTCAGCGGGCGGGCCCAGATCGCGCCGGCGAGCCGTCCGAGTTCGTCGCCGGTGGGGGTGACGTGCTCGCGGTAGCTGGCCACCACCGCGTCCAGCCGCGACGGTCCACGGCAGCCCGCTGCCCAGAGCAGGAAGCCCAGCGGGGACAGCCGCGGCCCGCGCCCGGCGCCGGTCCAGTCCACCAGGACCAGGCTGCCGTCGGACGCGGCGATCGCGTTCGCTGGCACGAAGTCGGGGTGGACCAGCGCCTGCTGCAGGCCCGCGCAGCCATCCGCGCGGTCCAGTTCGGCCCGCAGCGCCGCCAGCAGCGGCCGCTGATCGGGGGGCAGGCCCGGGGCGGCCGCGTCCAGCAGCGACCGGGCGGCCGCGATCTCCGCGGCCGGGGTGTCCTGATGAACCAGGTGATGCCAGCCGCCACCGTCACGGACGTGGTCACTGGGCAGCGCATGCAGCCGGCCGAGCAGGGCGCCCAGCCGGGCGAAGGTCCGCCTGCTGCCGTCGGCCCGGGTCCCCTCGACGTGCCTGGTGACCAGGACACCCTGGCCTTCGTGCGCCGAGACCGGCTCCTGGGCCGCGCACCGCTCGGCGGGAAACTCCTGCTGTTCCAGGCACCGGAGCAGGGCCGCGTCTCCCTCGGCGGCCGCGATCGGCCGGTCTGCCGCGAAGACCCGGGCGACCCAGTCCGGCCCGTCACGCCGGCCGACGCGGTACACGCCCAGGTCGAGCTCGGTCATCCGGCCGACCTCGATCCCGTACCGGGCTTCCAGGTGGGCAGGCAGCGTGTCCTGCCCTGACCTGGGCTTGATCATCTGGCTGGTGGGCGGCTCGGCCACGACGCCCACTGTAAGGGTCCCGCCGCAAGCCCCGCCCGATGGGTCCTGCAGTCGGCCCCGCCGGATCGATCCTGCAGCCGGCCCCGCCCGGCCACCCGTGATTGCCCCGGTGCGGGAGAATCCTGGGCGTGACCGGAAGGAGCCCAGCATGATCGTTTTCGCGCAGCTGAGTGACACGCACCTGGACGGCGGCCAGCCCCGGGCCGACCGGGTCCGCGCGGTCATGGCCAGCCTGGCCGGCGGCCGGTCGCCGCTGGACGCGGTGCTGGTCACCGGGGACGTCGCCGATCACGGCCTGCCCAGCGAGTACGAGCAGGCCCGCACCCTGCTGACCGGGCCGTGGCCGGTACTGATCTGCCCGGGCAACCATGACGAGCGGGCCGCGTTCCGCCGCGTCCTGCTCGGCAGCGAGGGTGACACGCCCATCAACCAGGTGCACCGGATGCCCGGGGCCGTCATCGCGGCGTGCGACTCCACCATCCCCGACAATGACGACGGGTACCTCACGGACGAAACGCTGGCCTGGCTGGACACGGAACTGGGCGAGGACCCGGCCACCCCGGCCTTCGTGGTCGTCCACCATCAGCCGGTGCCGTTGCACACCGAGGCCAGCGACGTGATCCGGCTGTCCGGTGAGGACCGGCTGGCCGCCGTGATCGAGCGGCATCCCCAGGTGGTCGCGGTGCTCTGCGGGCACGCGCACAGCGCGGCGGCGACCACGTTCGCGGGCCTGCCGCTGCTGGCCGCGCCCGGCGTGGTGTCCACCGGCGCGCTCCCGTGGGAAGAGCGCGACAGTGCCGACCTGCAGGCCCTCCCGGCCGTGGCCTATCACGTCTACGGCGACGACGGCCGCCTCACCACCCACTACCGCTCCATCACCCCCCGCTAACCAAGGGCCCCGCCGGCAGAGTGGCGGGGTTAGCGGGCGGGGAGGGTGAGGGTCTGGGCGGTACGGGCGTGGGCGGGGCGCTTGCTCGTGAAGATCCACGTCATCCGGGTGAAGTAGCGGTGCCCCGGGTGCTTGGCCCACGACATGGGCCGCCACAGCACCGTCAGGACCCGGTAATCGATGTACTTGCCCTGTGCACAGGTCGGCGTGCAGTCGTTGACCTTGAGCACGCCGTTGCCGTAGGCGGTGCCGCGCCAGGTCTGCCAGTGCAGCGTGCCCAGCAGTTCGTTGGCGGTACAGCCGACGTCGTAGCCGCCCGGACGGACCTGACCCTGGCCGGCGCAGTTGACCATCACCACCGGGCTGGACCCGGCCGACGCCGGGACGACCGCCAGCACGGTCGCCGTGACCGTCCCGGACACCGCCAGCAGCCCGGCGGCCACGGCGATCCGCACGCGAGTAAGCCTCATCAGGTGACTCCTTCCAGCAGGGGCTGGCCCCCCTCATCACCTGATCAGACGCCAGGGCCTGAGCATTGGCTGAAAGGCAATGGTCACGGTTGCGCATCGGCGCGGGCGTCACAGAAGAGCCGCCTGACCCTTCCCGCCCGGGAAATCCCAGTTAGCCCGCAAACCTGGTCAGCGCCAGACCGACACCGGGGCGTCGGGCCGTGACGGCGTGGCCGCCCTGGCCGGCAGCGGAGGCCTGGGCGGCAGGGCCGTCACGGGCGGCAGGGGCGGCAGGGGCGTCCTGGTCGGCAGGGCCGGCGGCGCCGGGGCACCGGACGGTGCGGCCGGACTCGGCACGGCGAACGTGCCGGAGGGTGTCCCGTTGTCGGGCACGCCTGTCCCCGCCCGGTCCGCCGCAGGGTACACGGAAAGGCCGGCGGTCTCGGTCAGGAACTGCCAGCCACCCGCATGGTCGCCATCCGGGTAAATGGCGGATCGCACCGTGGCGATGAGCTTCGCGACCGCCAGTTGCAGGTTCTCCTCGACGATCGTCATTGACGCGGTCACCCAGCCCTGGGCGAGCGAGGCGGTCAGGTCCACGTCCTCGATCGCCGGGTCAGTCTCCTCGATCGCGGCCAGCGCATAGGCGAGCGCGTCGAAACGGGAGCCGTCGAGGGGACCACCGCCCTGGACCCTCATCTCGCCGTAGAACTTCATTGCTGCGCCCCTTGCTTAACGGTCTTCCGGAGGATGCTAGCCCAAACCACCCGACCGTGAGCGAAGCGAGACGAAGCCGCCGGCGGGCGCCCGCTAGGCCATCGCGAGCTGGCCCCGGCTCATGACCGCGACCCCCAGGGACCGGCGGGCGATCGCGCTGTCGTGGGTGACAAGCACGATCGTGAGCCCGCGGGCGCCCGTAACGACTCTTCCTACGGATCGTGCGCCCAAACCGGACAAATTACCGGCCATAACGCACGATCCGTAGGAAGAGTCGGCGAACCATGATCAATGTGAGTAGTGATGCCGTGATGTCAGCCCTTGGTGAAGGACTTCAGCACCTCGTCGTTGGCTATCGTGGACCTGCCCGCCGCGTTGGTGGTCAACTCCGTTTTCACCGGGCCGACCCCATTCGCCACCCAGGTCCGGATGTCCATGTCTATAGCCATCCCGGAGAACTTCTCGGACATCACCTCGTCGATGACGGTGGCCTGGTAGGTGCCCGCAGGGACGGTGACCGTCTGGGTGCCCTCGCCCTTGACCACCACGTGGGCCCTGATGGTGTTGGTCTGGCCGGCGATGGTTGTGGTCATCACCAGCGTGTCGTGGTGCGGCTGGCCGGACGCGAGCTGTGCCGCACTTGGCCAGATGACGCTGCCGGACTTGATCTTGAATGAGTCGCCCACCGTCGTCATCGGCACGGAGATGGAACCGTCCGAGTGGATGATGAGGGCCGACTTGGTGGTGTTGGGGGCTCCGCCGCCGAGGTCATCGGAGTCCTTCATGATGACTTTGCTTCCGCTCGCGATGGGCGTAACGGAGATCACCTGGTTCCGTACCGTGCCCTGCTCGCCGCTGAGCTTGTCTACATACACCCACTTGTTTCCCACCGCCAACGGGAAGAACGCCACGGCGCCGCTCCCCGTCACCGACTTGCCGACACGGACTTGGCCGACCCGGACTTGGCCGACCCGGAACTCGCCGCGCTCGCGGCCGGCTGGCTGGACGAGGATGACGCGCTGGAGCCTGAGGTGCTTCCGCAGCCGGCCACGACCAGCCCGGAAGCGGCCGCGACCGCGAGCATGCCCGCCGCGTTCGTGCGCGAGGTGAAGCCTGATCTGTTCATTTCCTGCCTCGGTCTGGGGATTCGTTCGGTAGGGGATAGCCGGCTCAGCGCAGCAGGTCATTGATGACGCCGCCGATGACACCGCCTTCCACGGCCGCCTTGCGGTTGTCGGGCGCGCTCAGGTAAGGCGCGAGTGACGCGGCGAACACGGGCAGCGGCATGGACTGCAGCCAGACCGAGCCGGGCCCGGACAGGACCGCGAAGTGATGCGTGTCGCCCCCGAAGTAGCGGTTGGCCACCCCTTGGACACGCATCACCTGGAAGGCCATGGACGCGTCGAACATGCCGATGTGCCCGGGATGCACGCGCAGCGACTGGCCCGCGGCCAGCTCGTAGTGGATCACTTCGCCGGCGAGCTCGATCCAGGCCCGGCCCTGGCCGCCGATGCGCTGCAGCAGGAACCCTTCGCCGGCGAAGACGCCCGCGGGGAAGGACTGCTGGAAGCCGGCGCTGATCTGGATGCCCGGGGTGCCGGCCAGGAACCCGTTCCGGTGCACCATGAACTCCCGGCCCGGCGTGAGGTCGACCGGGCGGATGCTGCCCGGCAGCTTCGCGGCGAACGCGATGGTCCCCGGCGCGCCCTTCGCGGAGTACGTGCTCATCAGCAGCGACGAGCCGCCGATCTTCCTCTTCAGCGCGCCCATCAGCCCTTGCCCGCCGACGCCGCCGCCCAGGCCGGTAGACATCTGGATGGAGTCGGTCATCCAGGAGAACTCGCCCGCTTCCGCGACGACGCTCTCGCCCGGGTCGAGGGAGACTGACAGCACCGGCATTGTGGTACCTATCAGCTGGTCCTGCATGGGGGGATTCCTTCCGCTGGGGGCGGGGGCGGCCGCCCTGCCGGCCGGTCCGGCTATGCCCCTTAGGTGTACGCGGCCGGGCGGGCCGCCGAATCCCGGTAACCATGTAGCCGCGCACGCGCTGGGCGGGCGCGAAGGCATGCCCGCGACCGCTGGCGTTATAACAGCCCGCGGGTTATGACATCGTGGCGGCGGCCAGCCCGTGGGCCAGCGCGTAGCGGGCCGCTTCCACGCGCCCGGCCAGGCCGAGCTTGCGGTAAATGGTGGCCAGGTGCCGCTCGACGGTGGCCGGGCTGAGCTGCAGCTCAGCTGCGATCCGCTTGTTGCTCATCCCCGCGGCCAGCAGCCGCAGCACCTCCGCCTGCCGGGCGGTCAGCCCACCGGGCAGCGGACCTGTGGCGGCCTCGCCGGTCTCAGCCAGCACCGCGCGGACCTCGGCCAGCCGGTGCTGGTTGCCCAGCTCGCCGGCCAGCGCTTCGGCGGCCCGCAGGTGCTGCCCGCCCTCGTGAGGCCGGCCGAGCCGGTAACTGGCGCGGCCGAGCCCGGTCAGGGCTTCTACCGCGTCGTGACCGTGGCCGGCCTCCTGGTAGGCCGCCAGCGCGGCCGCGAAGTGCGCGGCCGCCTCGGCCCAGCGCTGCTGGTGTGCCGCGACGTTGCCCTGATTGCACCGGACCGTCCCCATCAGCTGGGGGTTGCCGATATCTGCGGCCAGCCCGGCGGCCTCCGCGAGAGCCCCGGCCGCCGCTTCCCACTGATTGATCCGGGTTAGCAGGTCGCCCAGGTTGGCCAGGCCAATCGCGAGCGACTGCCGCTCGCCGAGCTGCCGCTTGATCACCAGCGCCTGCTCGAACAGCTCACGGGCCCGGGCCGGGTCGCCGTCGTCTACCTCGAGCAGGGCCATGTTGTTGAGCGCGGCGGACAAGGCGCGGCGATCCCCCAGCCCGGCCCGCAGTTCCATGGCCGTGGCGAAGCTGCGCCTGGCCGCGGGCCGGTCGCCCAGGTAGCGGTACGCCGAGCCGAGCACGGTCGCTGCGGTGGCGGTGCGCTCCGGCACGCCCAGCGGCTCCAGGATGCGCAGCGCCAGCCGGGCCTGGCGGACAGCCTCCCGGTAGTCGCCGTTCTCGGCGGCAAGGACAGCCGCCGAGCAGAAGGCCCGCCCGGCCGGCTCATCGCGCCGCTGGCCCGCCTGGGCCAGCAGCGCGCCGAGCCAGGCCCGGCCGTAGCCCAGCCGTCCGCGGAGCAGCCACCAGCGCCACAACGCCGCGCCCATGTCCAGGCCGAGGCGGATGTCGCCGTGATATTCCAGCCACTGCAGCGCCTGATCCAGGTCGGCGACGGCAGCCGTCAGCCGGGCCGTCCACTCCGCCGCGTCTGGCCCGGCCAGGCCCGTCTCGCTGCCCTGCGCGAGCGCAGCGAAATGCTGCGCGTGCCGCTGGCGGACCGCTGGCGCGGCGCCGGACTCTGTGAGCCGGGCCGCGGCGAACGTGCGCATCGTGTCGAGCATGCTGAAGTGGTTGTGCTCGCTGCCTCTGGTGACCACCAGCCAGGAGGAATCGACCAGGCCGCGGATCAGGTGGGGCAGCGCGGGTCCGGCGTCGCTGACTTCCTGGGCGTCAGCCAGCGTGAACGCCCCGGCGAACACGCTGAGCACGCCGAGCAGCCGCTGCTCCTCCGGCTGCAGCAGGCTGTAGCTGGCCCGGACCACGTCTACCAGCCGCCGCCCCCGGGATGGCGCGGTCCCGGGTGAGTCCTGGTCGAGCAGGACCGCTCGCTGCTGCAGGATCTCCCGGACGGACAGCGCCCCCACCCAGCCGGCAATCAGCTCGATGGCCAGCGGCAGGCCGTCCAGCCTGCGGCAGAGCTCGCCGATGGCGTGGGGTGGTACGTCGGCGACGCTGAAGCTGGGCAGCCGTTCCCGGGCCCGGGCGACGAACAGCTGCACGGCATCGGACCCGGCGATGTCTGCGACCCCGGCGGCGGCGGACGGGCACTCCAGCGGTGGCACCGTCCAGCACACCTCGCCCGGCGCGCCGAGCACCACGCGGCTGGTGACGGCGATCCGCACTCCGGGGGCCGCGCCGAGCAGGTCGCCGGCCAGCGCGGCGACGGCGTCCCGCAGGTGTTCCGCCCCGTCGAGCACTATCTGCCGCGGTGCCTGGGCCAGGGTCGCGGTGACGGATTCGGCCAGCGGCACCCCGGCTCGGTCCGGCACCTGAAGGCCGGCGGCCACCACGGTGATCAGTGACTCGGGCTGGCGCACCGCTTCCAGCGGGATGAACGCGACCGGGACCGCCGGTGCCCTGCGGGTGATGGCCTCCACGGCGAGCCGGGTTTTGCCAGGCCCCACCCGGCCCGATCAGGGTGAGCAGCCGGGACTGGTCCAGCAGCCCGATCAGCTCAGCCAGCTCACGGTCGCGGCCGATGAAGCTGGACTGCGCGACAGGAAGGGCGGCCCCGGCCAGTGCTGCCGCCGGTGGTGCTGACGCGGCCGATGTTGGCGGCCCGGCAGAACCGTCCCGGGCCTCGAACTCGACGAGCGCTTGACGGGCCCGGGCGCTCATCCGGGTGCGCCCGCTCTCCCAGCGGTTCACGGTGGCGAAGGACACGCCGAGCAGGCGGGCGAGCTGTTCCTGGCTCAGGCCATGCCTGGCCCGCAGCTGGCGGAGCCGGGCAGCGGCAGGCCCGGCCGGGTCGCCGCCGTGCGGCTCGCCGTTCACGCTGGCAGCCTACGACGCAGGCCGCCAGCGGGGGAGCTGCCTTAAAGATCAGTTCAGGTGACTTGCGAACTTTCTTCAGCTGGCTCTCCGGTACCGGGGGCAACGCGGGTCCGCCCCGGGCTCGTCAGTTTGACGAGCCCGGCGCTCATGGAGCAGGTCGAGCACTGACATGCGAGAGTCAACATCCAGCGAATGCAGCGTGCCGTTCACGTGCACGGTGATATCCCCCATGGGAGGCTGCCCTACCTGTAGTCCACTTCTCTGACCGGATCGGGAGACGCAGGGTGACCCACCTCGTGGACGGCAGGACGATCGCCGTGACGATGGCCACGGCGACCGCGGCGGCAGCCGTCGTGCTGCGCGGTGCCGGGATCACCCCCACCCTCGCGATGCTGGTCCCCACGGACGACGCGGGAGCGGCATGGTACGTGCGGGCCATCCAGCGGGCCGCCGGCCGGGCCGGAATCGCCAGCCAGGTCCACCACATGGGCGGGACTCCCAGCGCGGAGCAGATCGCGGGCCGCCTGGCGGAACTGTCCCTGGACCCGGCGGTGCACGGCGTCATCTGCCAGACCCCGCTGCCGCCCGGAGTTGCTCTCCCCGGCGTGGCCGCGTCGATCCCGGCCGGCAAGGACGTCAACGGCGCCAGCCCGGCCTCGCTGGGCGGGCTGGCGGCCGGGCTCCCGGGCGTCTTCGCCCCGGCCACCGCCGCCGCCGTGCTGGCCATCCTGCGGCACGAACGGGTCCCGCTGAGGGGTCGCCGCGCGGTCGTGGTTGGCCGGTCCACGGTGGTGGGCAAGCCAGCCGCGCTGCTGCTGCTCGCCGAGAACGCCACGGTCACCGTCGCGCATTCGCGGACTCAGGACCTCCGGGCCGTCTGCCGGGAGGCGGACATCCTGGTCGCGGCGGCCGGCCAGCCGGACCTGATCGGGGCGGGGCACGTCCGCCCAGGTGCCGTGGTGATCGACGTGGGCACCAGCCCCACGGACGGCGGGGGTCTGGCCGGCGACGTGGACGCCGCGGCCGTGACCGGGATCGCCTCGATCCTGACCCCGGTGCCGGGCGGTGTCGGCCCGGTCACCACCGCAGTGCTGATGCAGCACACGCTCCAGGCCGCGGCCGCGGCAGTCTAGGCCGCCCGGGCCGCGGCTTCCGCAGGCTAAGACCACCCGGGCCCCGCGCTTGCCAGTGACGGTCAGGTCCAGCCGGGTCGGCAGCGTCATGTTCTCCACCGCCAGCCGGGCATGGGCCAGGGCCTCGGTCTCGATGCGCCGCCGCAGCGCGTTGAAGTCAGCGTTCTCCTCCAGTGCGGCCGTGACCGCCAGCCGGGGATCAGCCGGGTCGCCCAGCAGCCGGGCCCGCGCCGAGCTGACCCCGCGGTAGCTCCCGATCTCCTCCAGCACCGCCTCGGTGAGTGCGGGGGCGGCCAGGATGGTCCGCTCGCTCTGGCCGCGCGGGGAGATCTGCAGGTCACCCGAGCGGTCCGTGGAGAATAGCAAGGCGATAAGCCAGCCGAATGCGAGCAGCACGAGGATCGCGGCCACGACCGCGGCGGCGGGCCACAGCCAGTCGCCGTGCGTGCCCACGAAGTGCCCGGCCGGGTTGTCGAGCAGGGTGGCGTGCTGGGTGGACGACCCGAAGGCCCCGAGGGACGCGGCGCCCGCGGCGCCCCCCGCGGCGATCATCAGGACGGCCAGCAGCACCAGCATCGCGCGGTTGGTCCGGTCGGCGTGCATCAGCGGCTCCCCGGGCGGACGTTCACCGACACCGACGGTGCCCGGCGCAGCCGCAGCGCCGTCAGGCGCTGGCCGACCGCGGCCGTCACCGGGTCCTGCAGCTTCCGGGCCGCGGCCCGGTCCCGGGCCAGGGCGGTGGCCGCCACGGACACCTTGCGGCGTCGCACGCTTACCGAGGCGCCGCGGACGCCGTCTACGCCGATCGCCGCCGACCGGATGGTCGCGGCCAGCCCCCGGCGCGTGTAGGCGGTGTCGATGTCCGCAGCGCCGGCATCGGCGGGCTCGGCCACCAGCCGGGTCACCCGCGCAGGCTTGAGTTCGCCGATCAGCAGGATGAGCCCGAGCACGATCAGGACCCCGCAGGCCGCGCGGACACTGACCGCCGTCCAGGTCGTCCGCCGGGCCCAGTCGTAGGCCGTGTGCCAATGCACCAGCACCGGGCGCTTGCCCGCCCGGCTGGCGATAACCTCCACGATCAGGACCACGCCCCCGGCCATGACCGCCAGGCTGAGAAGGGCGCCCAGGACCCGGTTAGCCAGCCTCATCGTTGTTCCCTTCCTGCCATCAAAGCGCTCACCGTCAGCGAACCCTGGCCGGCTTGTCCAGCCGGGTCGCCAGGTCAGTGACCGAGATGTCCACATCGAGCACGGTCATGCCGGTCAGCGCCCGGACCCGGTGGCGCACCCGGTCCCGGACGGCGCGGGTCACGGCGGGCACCGAGGCTGGCCAGCGGACGCTGATCGACAGATCCAGCGCCACGGTGGAGCCGTCAACGTCTACTGAGACCTTCGGCAGCCCGGACAGGCTGGTCTGCCGCGTCCCCAGCGCCCCGGCCCCGGCGAGTGAGTGGCCCAGCACGCGGCGCGCCGAGGATCCGGCGTCCGGGACCTCGGCGGCGGCGCAGGCGGCCACCTTCTCCACCACGCGGTCATTGAGGGCGATCAGGCCCAGGCTGGTGCGGCCCGGCGGGGCGCCCTGAGCATCCAGGGCGCCGTGACCGTCAGTTGGCCTGGGTTCGCGGGCGTCCCCCGGGACATCCGGGGACCCGGGGGCAGCGGGCTCGAGCTCGGTGCTGGCGGTCATCGCCGGTCACGCCGGCCGGACAGGTAGGCGCTCAGGTCCAGTTCGCCGTCCAGGACCCGGCCCACCACGAGCCCGATGGCGCCGAACAGGGCGACGATGAGCATCTGCCCGAAGCCGCCGAACGCCAGGGCCAAGCCCAGGGCCAGGCCGATCAGGATGCCGATGGTCGTGCGCGTCATGTCGTCTCACAATCAGGTGCTAGGAAGCGGATCTACCTGACCCGCGGCGGCGGGGCACGCCAGCCGGCCCGGCGGGCCACGGCGGTCAGCAGGGTGACCAGCCAGGGCCTGTCCGGGATCACCACCACCCCGGCCCGCGCGGGCCGGACCTGGGGGTGGTCCAGGGCGGCTAGCCCGGCGACGAACACGGCCGGGTCGCCGCCACGGTCCGGATGGTGGCCGCGGACGAACTCCCGGCGGGCACGCCGCCGCGCCCGCTCATGGTCGGCCGGCTCAGGCACCGGCCCCGGGCCTGAGCTCACGCCCGGCCCCGGCCCCGCCGCAGCCCCGGCCCCGGCAGCCCCGGCCCCGGCAGCCCCGGCCCCGGCAGCCCCGGCCCCGGCCCCGGCAGCCCCGGGCCCGGGCACAGTCCGGGCCGGAGCTTCGGCCAGGTCGGCCACCACGATGTCCACCCGCCTCGGTGCCACCAGGGCGGCCACCACCCCGCGCACCTCGCCAGCCAGTTCGCCCACGGGAACGCCCCACCGTGCGCGGACCGAGATCAGCACGTGGTCGGGGCTGACCCGGATTCCGGCCACCTGCCGCCCGGCGAAGTAGGACACGACGCCACCCCAGGAGCCGGCGCAGAGATCATCGACGGACGGGCAGGCCCGGACCGCCGTAGCCACGGCGTCGAGATCGACGCCCTCAATCAGGGCCGGCCGGTCGGCCGGCCCTCCCTCGGGAGGCGCCGTTATCCGGCCAGCCGCGCGGGCGGCCGGCCGGTCGTGCGGTCGGCCGTGCGGCCGGGCTGCCTCCGGCGTGCCCGGCCTGGCACCCGTCCTGGGAGCAGCAGGACTGGTCATGACACCCGGGAGGGCGCGGCATCGTCCTGGTCCGAGCTGCCCGGCAGGTAGAGATCGTCCACACTCACGTTGACCTCGACCACCTCGAGCCCGGTCATCCGCTCCACCGACTGCTTGACGTTGCGCTGGATGCTCCGGCCGAGGTCGGCGATGCTGACCCCGTACTCCACCACGATGTCCAGGTCGATGGCGGCCTGGGTCTCCCCGACCTCCACGCCGACGCCCTGGGCCACATTCGGGCCGGAACTGCCGGGGATGCGCTCCCTGATGACGCCGAACGCGCGGCTGGTCGAGGCACCCATGGCGTGAACGCCGCTGATCTCGCGGCAGGCCACCCCGGCGATCTTCTGCACGACGCTCTGGGCCACGCTGATCTTGCCTTCGTCCGTGGTCATCCGGTCGGTCATCTTCCGTGCGGGCTCAGCCACCCGCGTGGGGGTCCTCACCGAGGGCGCAGCGTCTGTCTGGGTCATCAGGTAACACTCTTTTCTGTGGTCTCGGTATTTCTGTAATATTCGTTACATATAGTGCCTCGACCATGACGCTAGGTGATATACCTCTGTCGGGCGACGTATCCTGTATTCGGCCACCCCTGGCCTGTTGGACACGCCGAGCCGGAAAACGTCGCACTTTTTCTGGCTTCCGCGGGAAATACGCGTCAGCAGGCGCGATCAGCGGAGGGGGCATTTCGCGCTGCCCGCCGCGGTGCGGCCGGGGTCCGCTGGCCGGTGAGCCAGGCCGGACCGCTGGCCGCTGAGCCAGGCCGGCGCGAGGTAGGTTATCGCCATGGTCGCCACCTCACCCCTGTCCGCCCCGGACTGGGACTACGCCCCTGCGCCCGAATCCAAGGACGTGGTGTCGATCGCCCCCCGCTACGGGCTGTTCATCGGCGGCGAGTTCGTCCCGCCCGCGGCCGGCCGGCACTTCACTACGCTGAACCCGGCTACCGAGGAGCCCCTGGCCGAGGTGGCGCAGGCCGGGGAGCGGGACGCGGACCGGGCGGTGGCCGCCGCCCGCGCGGCCTACGACGGAGCCTGGGGCGCCACCCCAGGCCGGGACCGCGCCAAGTACCTGTACCGGATCGCGCGGGTCATCCAGGAGCGGGCCCGCGAGTTCGCGGTGCTGGAAAGCCTGGACAACGGCAAGCCCATAAAGGAATCGCGGGACGTGGACATCCCGCTGGCCGCCGCGCACTTCTTCTACTACGCGGGCTGGGCGGACAAGCTGGAACACGCCGGGTTTGGCCCGGCCCCACGGCCGCTTGGGGTGGCCGGCCAAGTCATCCCCTGGAACTTCCCGCTGCTGATGGCGGCCTGGAAGCTGGCCCCGGCGCTGGCGGCCGGCAACACCTGCGTGCTCAAGCCCGCCGAGACCACGCCGCTGACCGCGCTGCTGCTGGCCGAGGTCATCGGTGAGGCGGGCCTGCCGCCCGGAACGGTGAACATCCTGACCGGCGACGGCGCCACCGGGCAGGCCCTGGTCGCGCACCCGGGGGTGGACAAGATCGCGTTCACCGGCTCCACCGAGGTCGGCAAGGAGATCCAGCGCGCGGTCGCGGGCACCGGGAAGAGGCTCACCCTGGAACTCGGCGGCAAGGCTGCCAACGTGGTCTTCGACGACGCGCCGCTGGACCAGGCGGTCGAGGGCATCGTCAACGGCATCTTCTTCAACCAGGGCCACGTGTGCTGCGCGGGCTCGCGGCTGCTGGTCCAGGAGTCGGTCGCGGACACGGTGCTGGACCGGCTGAAGCGGCGGCTCGGCACGCTGCGCCTGGGTGACCCGCTGGACAAGAACACCGACATTGGCGCGATCAACTCGCGTCAGCAGCTCGACAAGATCACCGAGCTGTCTGCGGCTGGTGAGCAGGAGGGCGCACAGCGCTGGTCACCGGCCTGCTCCCTGCCGGACCGGGGTTACTGGTTCCCGCCCACCGTGTTCAGCGGGGTCAGCCAGGCGCACCGGATCGCCCGGGAGGAGATCTTCGGGCCGGTGCTGTCCGTGCTCACGTTCCGCACCCCGGAGGAAGCCGTGGCCAAGGCGAACAACACCCCGTACGGGCTGTCCGCCGGGATCTGGACCGAGAAGGGCAGCCGGATCTTCTGGATGGCCCAGCGCCTGCGCGCCGGGGTGATCTGGGCCAACACCTACAACCGGTTCGACCCGGCCAGCCCGTTCGGCGGCTACCAGGAGTCGGGGTTCGGCCGGGAAGGCGGGCGTCACGGGCTGGCCGGGTACCTCGATGCCTGACCGCCGCGCCGCCCGGGAAAAACCCGGAAAATCTTCCGCAACGAAAACCGCCCGTAAGTCTCCTTCGCCCAAGACCGGCGAGGAGGGGGCGGAGGCGGGCGCGACCCGCCGCCGGCCGGCGGCGGACGGGGCTGGCGGGGCGGGCGCGGGACAGCCCAGCACCGCCCGGGTCACCTCCGCGCCCCGGTCTGGCGGGGAGCGGACGGCTGATGCGGTGGGCCGCGGCTGTCCCGCCCCGGTCCCGCGGGGAGCGGACGGCTGGCGAGGTGGGCCGGCCGGCTGTCCCGCCCCGGACCGGCGCAAAGCGGCCGGCCAAGGAGGTGCCCGGGCGCGGTCCGGGCGCGGACGGCGCCAGCCGGCTGGCGGTCCGCAAGACCTACAAGCTGTTCATCGGCGGTGCGTTCCCCCGGTCGGAGTCGGGCCGGTCCTACCCGGTCATGGCGCCGGACGGGACCCTGCTCGCGCACGCCGCGCTGGCCTCCCGCAAGGATGCACGGGACGCCGTCGTCGCGGCCCGTAAGGCGTTCGGTGGCTGGTCCGGGGCGACCGCCTACAACCGCGGCCAGGTGCTGTACCGGGTGGCCGAAATGCTCGAAGGCCGGGCGGGGCAGTTCACCGGCGAGGTCCTCGTTGCGGAAAAAAATGGTGACCGGGACGCCGCGGCACGGGACGTCGCGGCGGCCATCGACCGCTGGGTCTGGTACGCGGGCTGGCCGGACAAGGTCGCGCAGATCGCGGGGGGCGCCAACCCGGTGGCCGGCCCGTACTTCAACCTGAGCGTCCCCGAGCCGACCGGGGTCGTCGCGGTGCTGGCGCCGCCCGCGGCCGGGCTGCTCGGGCTGGTGAGCGTGCTCGCGCCGGTCATCGCCACCGGCAACACGGCTGTGCTGCTGGCCAGCGGGCCGGCCGTGCTGGCCGCGGTCAGCCTGGCCGAGGTGCTGGCCACCTCCGACGTGCCGGGCGGCGTGGTCAACGTGCTGACCGGGCGGCTCCCCGAGCTCGCGCCGGTGCTCGCCGCCCACCAGGACATCAACGCGATCGACCTGACCGGCGCGGACCCCGCGGACCGGGCTGAGCTCGAGCGGCTCGCGGCCGGGAACGTGAAGCGGGTCTTCGGGGCCGGGCCGGGCCGGGCTGAGGAGGCCCGTGCTGGAGAGGCCCGTGCTGAAGAAGACTGGGCCGCGGCGCCGGGGGTGCGGCGGCTGCTGGCCTTCCTGGAGACCAAGACCGTCTGGCATCCGGTCGGCACCTAGCCGGCCAACCGGACCTAGCCGAGGTAGCTGGCCGAGGGGACGATGCGGAGCCCGCACCGGTGACGGCCGGGCAGCCCGAGACCGTCCCGCGTCTCGGTATCCGCAGCGCAGGCGGTGAAATGCCAGGAAGACACCTCCTGGCGGTAGCCGGGCGGGAACCTGATCACCAGATCGAACTCGGTGGCGGAGATGCGCCGTGGCTTGCTGATCTGGGGCCTGGGTGTTTTCAGCAGCTGCCTGACGTCGGGGTTGCCCGGTTCCAGGAGCTGCAGCTCCACCGCCGCGGAGGCCGGTCCCGGGGCGCCGTAGGCGTACCAGGGCTTCGAGATCTCCGTGCTCATCGCCCCGGCCGGCACGACGACGTGCAGCGGGATCGCGGCCCGGCAGAACGGCCTGTGGCAGATCAGGGCCCCGGCCGCCAGGTCCCTGGTGACATAGATGGTCACGGTCCGCGAACGGGCCACGGGCGTGGTCACGGCGCCCCGGAACAACTCGACGAAGTAGCGCGTGGCCAGGCTCGGCGTCACCGTGAACGCGTACGCGGCCCCGCTGCCGGTGGTCCTCAGGATCTCTGAGCTGGCCGGGACCGCCGCGTGCCGGTAGGGAAACGGCTGGGCGTACAGCTCGGCGGTCCCGCCCCGGAGCACGCGGCGGACCTCGCCGTGAACCTGGGCGCTCGCGTCCCGGCCCGCCTGGTACACGACGTAGTCGTCGCCGGTCACCGGCGGGATCCGGGACGCCGTGGCGATCGGGATCGTGGGCAGCGGCCGGCTGGTGTCCCTGCCGTGCAGGATATGGATCACGAGAGCCGCCGCCGCCACGACGAGCACGGCCACGAGCGTGTCCAGGATCCTCCGGCGGGATCGCCGCCGGCGCGCAGGGGCCGGGCGGCCGAACGCGGCGGGAGGAACGGACGGGGCGGGGGGAGCGGTCGGGGCGGGGGGATCGGACGTGGCGGGACGGGCGGACGGGGCGTCGGACAGGGCGTGACGGGCGAACGGGGCGGCCCCGCGCGCGTCATCCGCGGTGGGCCCGGCCGGCGGGTGCTCCGCGGCCGGGATGGCTTCGGGCCCGGAATCGTAGGACGCCAGGCCGAATGCCGCGCGCAGCGCGTCGGCGAAGTCCCGGCAGCTGGCGTAGCGATCCCCCGGGGCCTTGGCCAGCGCCCGGGCGAACACCTGGTCCGCGGTGGACGGCAGATCCGGCCGCCGTGAGGTGAGCGGCGGCGGGGGTTGCGAGAGCTGCGCGTACATCAGCGCCGCAGCTTCCGGGGACCGGAACGGCGGCGCACCGGTCAGCATCTCGAACGCCGAGCAGGCCAGCGCGTACTGGTCCGCCCGGCCGTCGGCCTGCAGTCCCTCGATCCGTTCCGGGGAAATGTAGTCCAGGGTGCCCAGGAAATGCCCGGCGCCGGTCAGCCCGGCCGAGGTGGACACGGTCCCCTTGCTCAGCCCGAAATCCGACAGGTACACGTGATCAGGCCGCCGGGGCCGGGTATCCAGCAGCATGTTCGCGGGCTTCACGTCGCGATGCACCAGCCCGACCGCGTGCGCGGCGTCCAGCGCCGACGCCACCGGGGAGACGATCGACGCCGCGCGGGCCGCCGACAGCGGCCCCGTCCGGCGGATCAGGCTGTACACGTCCCCGCCTGGCACGAAGCGCATCGCGATGAACAGCGCCCCGGAGGCCTCGCCGGCCTCGAACACCGGGATGATGTGCGGATCGTCGACCGCCGCCGCGGCCCGGGACTCGCGGATGAACCGCTGCCGGAACTCCCGGTCCCTGGCCAGCGCGGGCGCCAGGACCTTCAGCGCGACCAGCCGGTCCAGCCGCTCATCCCGGGCCCGGAACACGGCGGCCATCCCGCCCTGGCCGATCTGCTCTTCCAGCCAGTACCCGGCGATCCGCGAGCCTGTTCTTAGGCCCGGTCCTACCTCAGCCAGGAACCCGGTGCCGGCCTGCTGATCGCGCACCACGCCTCCAGCGCTCTGGCCGTCCTGGGAAGACCACCGTACCGGGGCAAATCATCGCGCGTTCATGCTTAGGGTCATATCTCCCCGAAGAGGCGGTCCCCGGCGTCGCCGAGGCCGGGGACGATGTAGCCGCGCTCGTCCAGCCGCTCGTCCAGGGCCGCCGTGACCACCCGGACCGGCAGCGGCCCGTCGTCGGGGAAGACGGCCGCGATGCGGTCGATCCCCTCGGGCGCCGCGAGCAGGCACACCGCGGTGACCGACGCCGCCTCGCGCTGGCTCAGCATGGTGATCACGGTCTCCAGGGTCCCGCCCGTGGCCAGCATGGGATCCAGCACGAACACGTCGCGGCCGGCCAGGTTGGCCGGCAGCCGGTTGGCGTAGGTCGCGGCCACCAGCGATTCCTCGTCGCGGGCCAGCCCCACGAAGCCCACGTCGGCCGTGGGCAGCAGCCGGATCATGCCGTCCAGCATGCCGATCCCGGCCCGCAGTACCGGGACGACCAGCGGCACCGGCCGGGCGAGTTTCACCCCGCGGGCCTCGCCGACCGGGGTTTGCACCACCTCGGGCTGCACCCGTACCTCGCGGGTGGCCTCGTAGGCGAGCAGCGTGACGAGCTCGTCGGTGAGCCGGCGGAACGTGGGCGAGTCGGTGCGCTCATCGCGCAGCGCCGTGAGCTTATGGGCGATGAGCGGGTGATCGACGACCAGAGTCTGCATGATCGCTAGTGTGTCAGCGCCCGCCCGGCCGCGCAGGAAAGCCCGGTCAGGTGGGCCGGTCACCCGGTATCAGGCGCGGCGCGCAGATGTCACCGACAGTTCTTGCCCTGGCCACGGCGGGACCAGGGCGGTTGCCACGAACTCGCTGCATCGTGGCAGCGTGCGGATTGGGATCGTCACCGAGTCTTTCCCGCCCGAGGTGAACGGCGTGGCGAACAGCGTGCTCCGGGTCGCCGAGCATCTCGTGGCCCGGGGACATCACCCCCTCGTCATCGCGCCGCAGCCGGCCACGGGGCGGCCATCCACGGAGCAGCCATCCACGGGGCAGCCGGCCACGGGGCGGCCATCCACGGAGCAGCCGGCCACCGGGTTCCCGGCGAACACCCAGCATGGTTTCCCGGTGGTCCGGGTCCGCTCGGTGCCGTTCCCGGGGTACCCCAGCGTGCGGCTCGGCCTGGCCTCACTGGCCGTCGAGCGTGAGCTGCTCGGGCACCGGGCCGACCTGGTCCACCTGGCCAGCCCGTTCTTCCTCGGCGCGCTGGGCAGCCGGTCGGCCCGGCGGCTGCGGCTGCCGGTGGTGGCTGTGTACCAGACCGACGTGCCGGGGTACGCCCGCGCCTATCACTGGGGGCCTCTGGCCGAGGCGGCCGCGTGGCGCTGGCTGCGTCGCCTCCACAACGCCGCCGACCGGACTCTCGCGCCGTCCACGCCCAGCATCGAGCGGCTGGCCGCGCACGGGGTGCAGCGCATCTGGATGTGGGGCCGCGGCGTGGACGTCCAGCGGTTCAGCCCGTCGGCCCGCAGCGATCCACTGCGCCAGGCCCTCGCGCCCGGAGGGGAGGTGCTGGCCGGGTACGTTGGCAGGCTGGCCCCCGAGAAGCAGGTCGAGCTCCTGGCAGGGGTGGCTGCGCTGCCCGGGGTGCGCCTCATCATCGTGGGCGACGGTCCGGCCGGGGCCCGGCTGCGCAGGCTGATGCCGTCCGCGGTCTTCCTCGGCCAGCACCGCGGCGAGCAGCTGGCCCGCATCTTCGCCAGCCTGGACGTGTTCGTGCACAGCGGCTGCCACGAGACGTTCGGCCAGACCATCCAGGAAGCGGCGGCCTCCGGGCTGCCCGTCGTGGCCCCGGCCGTTGGCGGGCCCGTTGACCTGGTCGAGAACGGGGTCACCGGCTCCCTGGTGCCGCCCGGCGACGCGGACGCGCTGACCGCGGCCACCCAGCGGCTGGCCGCCGACCCGGGAGCCCGTGCGACGATGGGCCGGGCAGCCCGGCAGCGGGTGCTGGCTCGCAGCTGGACCGCTCTGGGGGACCAGCTGATCGGGCACTACGCCGCGGTACTGGGGGGGCCGGGAGGCTGCCTAGCCGGCGAGCTGGCGGGCGACCAGCGCGATGCCGTGTCCCCACGCGATCTGCTGGTTGGCGGGCAGGTAGGCCGTGCCCGACTTGGTGTGGTTGACCTCGGGTGAGGCGAGGTAGCGCTCCCGGCCCTGCGGGTCGATGAAGTAGACCGCCGAGGTGTGCTCGACGTCGGCGTTCGGGTTGGGGGCGTAGACCTGGATGTTGTATCCGCGCCACACGGACCTCAGAGCGGGCACGGGGCCGGTGAAGAAATGCCAGCTGGGAATGGTGTTCAGCTGCTGGGCCCGGGTGTATTCGGCCATGTCCCGCACCCGGGCGTGGTAGGCGTTGACGTTGACCGCGGCGAACACCACCTTGCTGGCCAGCGGGCCCAGGTCGTGGTACGCCTTCACGAACTCGGCCGACACGATCGGGCAGATGTCGGTGCAGTGCGGGTCCATGAACTGGAGCACCACGACCTTGCCGTGCAGGCCCGACAGGCTCAGCGTGCGGCCGTTCTGGTCGGTCAGGGTGAAGCCGGGCGCCCGGTTCGCGGGCAGCGGGCTGAGCACCATGAGGTTCGCGAGGCTGGTGGACACGGTGGCCGGGATGCCGGACACCCGGGCCTGCTGCGCGGCCAGCGCGCTGTGGTTGCGCTTGAGGACCACGTACGCGGGGATGGCCACCGCCGCGACCAGCAGCAGGGTGAGCACGCTGACCAGCACGAGGAGCCGGGGCAGGCTGCCGCGACGTGGCGGGCCGCCATCACCACCGGGCGGGCGGCCGTCATCACCGGGCGGGCCTGGCCGCCAGGTGCTCCGGGGTGCCCGAACTCACCGATCGCCTCCTGCCTGGTCGAGGCCGTGAGCGCACCGCTCGCCGGCTGCAGCTAGCTGCCGAGCATATTCCCGGCCTGGCCGCCCGGATACCGCCGCGGGGTACCTCCGGCCGGTGCGCAACATCACGTGACCGCGGGCGGAATGGCCGGTGAATGTTGCCCACGAGGGTCTCCCACGCCAGGATGTCCGGTGTTGTCTGGATAGTGTGCTGGCGTTGTCTCTCTGTCCCCGGTGTGTGTATCCCCGCCCGACTCGTGCTGAGGGGGTCAGTTGCCCGCTATTGTGCGGCCCGCGCGTCCCCGGCCGTTAGCTCCGCTAGCTCCGCGGATGCTGGGCCGGCTGTCCCCGGCGATAGTGCGGGTAGCTCCCGTGCGGGTGCCTCCCGTCGTGCGGGTGGCTCCCATGCTGGTGGCCGCGGTGCTGGCGGCCGGGCTGTCCGGCTGTGGCACCCAGTCGGAGGCCGGCAACGTCATCACGGTGTCCGCCGGCGCGTGCGGGACCGGCTGGCGGCAGGTCGCCGCCGGGACACAGACCTTCCAGATCCGCAATTCCTCCATCGGCGGGGCCGAAGTGGACCTGATCAACCCGGCCAGCGGCGCCATCTACGCGGAAGTGGCCGGGCTCGGCCCGGGCACGACCCGCCCGATGCGGGTGGACGTGGGCTCCGGCCGTTACGCGTTCCGCTGCCTGATCCAGGACACCGACCCGCTGACGGGCCCGACAGTCCAGGTCGGCGGCCACCATCAGGGCGCCCCGGCCATCCTCCCGGTCACCACCGACGACCTGCTCGGGCCCGCCCGCGTCTACCACGCCTACGTGAGCGCCGGCCTGAACACGCTGGTCCAGCAGGTCGGCGTGCTCACCGAGCAGATCCGGGCCTGCCGCCTGGGCGCGGCCCGGGCCGCCTGGCTGCCCGCCCACCTCACCTACGAGCGGCTGGGCGCGGCCTACGGCACGTTCGGCAACTACGACACGGAGATCGACGGCCGCCCGGACGGCTTGCCCCGCGGCGTGTCCGACCTGGCCTTCACCGGGTTCTACCGGATCGAGTACGGGCTGTGGCACGGTCAGAGCGCCCGGCAGCTTGACGGCCCCGCGGCCACGCTCGACAGCGACGTCCGGGCCCTGCGCCGGTTCTGGCCGGGCATGGAGATCGACCTGCTCGACCTGGGCCTGCGCACCCACGAGATCCTGGAAAACGCGCTGCAGTTCCAGCTGACCGGGCACGACGATTATGGCAGCGGCACGACGCTGGCCACCACCGCGGCCAACATCGCCGGGACCCGGGAACTGCTGGCCGTGCTGCATCCGCTGCTGGCGCCGCGCTACCCGGGCCTGCCCGCGGTCTACACCGGGCTGAGCCGCCTGGACGGCCTGGTCAGCGCGGCCCAGAAGGCCAACGGCACCTGGACGCCGGTGAGCAGGCTGAGCACCACCCAGCGGCAGCAGATCGACGCCGCCGCCGGCCAGGTCCTGCAGGAACTCGCCCCGATCGCGGCCATCACCGAGCCGCGGAGGTCATGATGACCGCACCTGACGATCCTGGCCCTGGCGAGCCGATGCCGGCTGGGCCCGCTCCGGCTGGGCCCGCTCCGGCTGGGCCCGCTCCGGCTGGCGCCGGACCGGAAGAGCTGACCGGCCGGCGCTCGTTCCTGCGCGGGGCGCTCGGCGCCGGGGTCACCGGGGCTGTCGCCGGCGCCGCGGTGGGCGCCGCGGCCGGGTACGCCTACCGCTCGTCCCAGGCGGCCCCGCCGGGCCAGGCCTTCGACGCGAGCCTGGTCGAGGGCCGGCTGCCCCCGGTCGTGTTCCACGGGCGGCACCAGGCGGGCATCCTGGCCAAGCCGCAGCGGCAGACGATCGTGCTGTCGTTCAACGTGACCGCCGACGGCCGGGGCGAATTGACCGACCTGCTGCGCACCATCACCGCCCGGGCCCGCTTCCTCACGGCGGGCGGGATCCCGCCGCAGGTCGGTATCGGCGGTCCGCCGTCCGATTCGGGGCTGCTCGGGCCCGCGGTGGTCCCGGATGGCCTCACCGTCACGGTCGGAGTCGGCTCCACCCTGTTCGACGGCCGTTACGGGCTCGCCGCCCGCAAGCCTGCCGGCTGACCCCGATGACCGCCTTCCCCAACGACGACCTCGACCCGGCGCAGTGCGGCGGGGATCTGAGCCTCCAGCTGAGCGCCGGCAGCCAGGACACCGTGCTGCACGCCCTGCGGGACATCGCCCAGCACACCCGCGGCGGGATGCAGGTGCTGTGGCGTATCGACGGGTTCGCCAGCCCGGCCCGCCCGGCCGGCACCACGCCCCGGAACCTGCAGGGCTTCATGGACGGCATCGCCAACCCCGACACCAGCCGGGCCGAAGTCATGAACAGCCTCGTCTGGGTCCAGCCGGGCACCCACGGAGAGCCCGCCTGGACCGCGGACGGCAGCTACCAGGTCATCCGGCTGATCAGGATGTTCGTCGAGTTCTGGGACCGGGTTGACATCATCGAGCAGGAGAACATGATCGGCCGGCGGAAGGACACTGGTGCCCCGCTGGATGCCAACAGCGAGTTCGCCCGGCCCGACTACACCCTCGATCCCACCGGCGCGGTGATCCCGCTCACGGCGCACATCAGGCTGGCCAACCCGCGTACCCCGCAGACGGAGCCCAACCGCATCCTGCGCCGCGGCCACAACTACGACCGCGGCATCGACGCCGTCGGCGACCTCGACATGGGACTGATCTTCAGCTGCTATCAGCAGGACATCGCCCGGCAGTTCGTGACGGTGCAGACCCGCCTGATCGGCGAGCCGCTGGTGGACTACATCAGCCCGTTCGGCGGCGGGTATTTCTTCGCGCTGCCGGGCGTGCGGGACAGCCGCGACTACCTCGGCCGCGCCATGCTGGCCTGATCCCGGAAAGCCCTGCCTGATCGCGGAAAGGGCCCTGCTTGATCGCGGAAAGGGCCCTCCCCGGTCCCGGGAAAGCGACCGGCCATTCTTGTCCGCCCGTTTGCCTGCGTGTAAACATCCGGACGACGTCCAGTCACGCCGTTCCGGAAGCTTTGGGCCTGTTGTGCGCGATGGTGCTATTCGCCCTGTGCTGCGATAGCGCCATGATCAGTCCAGACTCAGGAGGGTGATATGGGCGAAGGCCCAGGTAATGGCGCCGGGAATGGCCGGCTAGGCGACGGTGGGGGCGCCGCTACACGGCCATGCTCGCCGCGGGCGTGCTGGCCGGCGGGGCTGCCATCGGCGCCACGGTCGCCAGCGCCAGCACGGCCCAGGCTGGCGCGGCGACGGCCAACTCGGCGCCCACCCCGGCGACCGTGCCGGCCAGTGCCTACCAGGTGGTGGCGCCGAGCAGGACGCCGATCAAGCACCTGGTCGTGATCTTCAATGAGAACGAGTCGTTCGACCATTACTTTGGGACCTATCCCTACGCGGCCAATACTGATGGCTCTCCGTTCCATGCCAAGCCGGGTACCCCGACCGTGAATGGCCTGTACACCAAGATCGGCCCGAACGGCCCTACCGGCCCCCTGCTGACCGCCAACCCCAACAGCTACAACCCGGAGCGGCTGACCCCGGCTGAGGCGCTCACCTGCGACCAGAACCACGACTACACACCCGAGCAAGAGGCCTTCGACGGTGGGAAGATGGACAAGTTCGTCCAGTACACCCAGACCGACAACTGCACCGGCGAGTACGGCCCGCCTGGCATCGTCATGGACTACTACGACGGCAACACGGTCACCGGGCTGTGGAACTACGCGCAGAACTACGCCATGAGCGATAACAACTACGACACGAACTTCGGGCCATCCTCGCCGGGCGCAATCAACCTCGCCTCCGGCAACGACGGCGGCGGCTACGCGGTCAGCCCGACCACCGGCGCCGTGACCACCGACCCCGGCAGCGTCAGCCCGCTGAACAGCAAGGGCCTCGGCACCATCTACGGTGACATTGACCCGGCCTTCGACGACTGCTCCGACAGCAGCCACACCTCCACCAATCCGGTGGGCGTGCTGACCGGCAAGAACATCGGTGACCTGCTCAACGCCAAGCACGTCACCTGGGGCTGGTTCCAGGGCGGCTTCGCGCCGACCGGGACCAACAGCGCCGGCTATTCGGTCTGCGGCTCCGAGCACGAGAACATCGGCGGTGTCGAAGTGCAGGACTACGTGCCCCACCACGACCCGTTCCAGTTCTACAAGTCCACGGCCAACCCCAAGCACCTGCCGCCGACATCGGAGGCTGCCATTGGCCGCACCGACCAGGCCAACCACCAGTACGACATCTCCGACTTCTACAGCACGCTGAAAGACGGCAACATGCCGGCGGTGAGTTTCCTCAAGCCGCCTGCGTACCAGAACGCCCACCCCGGATACTCGGACCCGATCGACGAGCAGCACTTCCTGGTCGACACGGTCAACCAGATCGAAGCGTCCAGGTTCTGGAAGTCCACGGCGATCGTTGTCACCTATGACGACTCTGACGGCTGGTATGACCACCAGGACTCGCCCCGGGTCAACGGCTCGGACACCGTCGCTGACGCTGCGGTGTGCACCAGTAAACCGACCACGCTGGGCAGCCTCGCCTACCGATGCGGCTACGGCCCGCGGCTCCCGCTGGTCGTCATCTCGCCCTACACCAGCGAGAACCACGTCAGCCAGGACCTGACCGACCAGTCCTCGATCATCAAGTTCGTGGAGGACAACTGGCTGCACGGTGAGCGGATCGGTGGCGGGTCCTTCGATCAGATCGCGGGCAGCCTCGACGCCCCGGGTGGTGTGCTGAACTTCCGGGCCCGTCCGCACTTCGCCCCAGTCATTCTGGACCCCACCACCGGTGAGGTGGTCAGTCACTAGCACTCCGGAAGCCACCGTAACGCAGGAGCGTGGCACCAGTGACACGCTCACCACCCTCGCCAGTGGCACGGTGACCGCCCCCGGCACCGGCACCTGGCAGCACCTGGCCGTGACCTTCAACGGGAGCAGCATCTCGGCGGCCATCAACTGCACTACCGTCGCGTCCGTCACCGACGCCACATGCGCCTCGGGAATGGTCGGTTTTGGCACGTCCGGTTACCAGACGGGCCAGTTCGACAACTTGTCTGTCCCCCTGGCCGGTTCGGCCACCCCGACCGGGCATATCATCGCGGGTGACGACACCGCCGAGTGCGCCGACGTCAACGGGGGTCGGTTGCGGATGGCACGAAGGTGCAGATGTGTGACTGTGACAGCAATGGGGACCTGCAACGGTGGTGCCAACCAGCAATGGATAGCCGTCAACGGCGAACTGGTGAACCCGGTGTCCGGCAGGTGCGTGCTCGACCCGGGGTTCAACACCACGCAGGGCACCCAGTTCGACCTGTGGTCCTGCAACGGAGGCAGTAACCAGCAGTGGTCGGTGCCCTAACCGGCAGCGGCGCCGCGGTCCCTGGCTAACGGGACCGCTCGATGATCCCCGTCCCCCCGGTAACCCCCCCACCGGGGGGACGGGTCATCCGTTCTCGTGGTACCTGCTGGGCAGCTGGGTCAGCCCACTTCGATGGAGCCGGTGATGGAGTTGTACTCCTCCGCGGTGAGCTCGAGGCCCGCGGCGGCGATGTTGTCCTCCACGTGCTGCGGCGAGCCGGAGCCCGGGATCGGCAGGATCTGCGGGGAGTGGGCCAGCAGCCACGCCAGCGCGATCTGCCGCTCGCTGACCCCCAGCCGCTTCGCCGCAGTGAGCACCGCCGCGATCCGGTCGGTCTCCTGGATCGGCGCCCACGGCAGGAACGCGAGGGTCTCCTGCGTGCACAGGTCCAGGACCGGCTCGGAGGAGCGGTCATTCACGTTGTAGCGGTTCTGCACCGACACCACGGGGACGATCCGCTGCGCCTCGTCGACCTGCTCCGCCGAGAAGTTCGACACCCCGACGTGCCGGATCTTGCCCTCCGCCTTCAGTTCGGCCAGCGTGCCGATGGAGTCGGCCAGCGGCACCTTGGAGTCGGGGGAGTGGAACTGGTAGAGCGGGATCTGCTCCAGCCTCAGCCGCCGCAGGCTGCCCTCGCACGCCTCGCGGAGGTGCTCCGGGCGGCCATCCCGCTCCCAGCGGTTCGGGCCGGGCCGCACCAGGCCGGCCTTGGTCGCGATGACCAGGTCGTCCGGGTACGGGTACAGCGTCTCGGCGATCAGGGTCTCGCTGACCTCGGGGCCGTAGGAGTCGGCGGTGTCGATGAAGTTGACGTCCAGTTCGAGTGCCCGGCGCAGCGCCGCCTGGGCCTGGTCCCGGTCCGGCGGTGCGCCCCAGATCCCGTCGCCCGTGATCCGCATCGCGCCATACCCCATCCGGTTAACCGTGAGGTCGCCGCCGATCTCGATGGTGCCGGCCGCAGCGGCCGTCGCTTTGCTCGCCATGAATCCTCCTCGCGGGTTAACTCCAGCCTTTCAGTTCCGCGTCGGGGTCGTGCGGCGGGGTGGCTAATGCCGGCTGGCGGACTGAGCCATGCGCCCCCGCGGGGCGGGCGGCCTACCGAAAACTACTCGGAGTAAGGATATACTGCTCTGAGTAACCGGATTTCGTCCGGTCTGAGGCGAGGTCAGATGACTGCACCGGGGCAGTTCTGCTGGACCAGGCCGACCAGGAAGGCCGCATGAGGTCCGGCCTGACCCGCCGGACCGTGCTGGCGAGCATCGTGATCGCCGCGGTGGTACTCGGCGAGTTCGCCGTCCTTTTCCTCGCGTTCCGTAGCCTGCGCGCCGAGGAACGCCAGGACAACCAGGCCGTGAACGTCCTCGCCACGTCGAACGCACTCGAGGAATCCACACTCGACCTGGCGACCGGAGTACGGATCTACCTGCTCACGGGCCAGCCCGTCCAGCTCGAGCCCTACCAGGACGCCCTCGGGAGTTACCCAGTCCAGGCCCGGCAGCTCAACAAGCTAACCGCCGGCAACGCCGAGCTGCACGCCCGGGTGACGTCGATCAGCGCCGCGATCGCGGCCTACGTCCGCCGCTGGACCTCGCCGATCATCAGGCTGAGCCGGTCGAACCTGGGCGCGGCCCGGCGTACGGCGGACTCCAGCGCGGCCAAGCAGCCTTTGGTCGCCATCCGGCGGCAGTTCGCCGCCCTGGACCGGCACCAGCAGGCCCTCGCCGCGCAGCGCCGCGCCGAGGCGGATCACAATGCCACGGTGGCCCTGGTCTTCGGCCTGGCCGGCCTGGCCGCCACGGCGATTCTGCTCGTGGGCGGCGCGATCGGCTTGAACCGGACGGTGGTGCGCCCGGTTCAGCGTCTGGCCGTGGCCGTCGGCCGGCTGCGCAGGGGGGACCTGTCCGCGCGGGTTCCCGAGCGCGGGGCGGCCGAGGTCGGCGAGCTGGCCGCGGGCTTCAATGCCATGGCGCGGGAACTCGCGGCGGCGCGGGACGAGGTGGAGCAGCAGAACGCCGAGCTCCAGGGCCAGCAGGCCGAGCTGCAGAGCATGCTCGCCGCGATGGAGGAGCAGAAGGAGAAAGCGGAGGCCCAGCACCGGTTCAGCGCGCAGCTCGTCGCGCAGACGCAGGTGGACGGGGTGGCCACGGTCACCCTCCGCGAGATCGCCGACTACGCCCAGGCTCAGATCGGGGTGCTGTACCTCCTGAACGAGCAGGCCGGGGTAATCACGTTCCGTGCCTGCCGGGGGGCCCGGGCCGGGGACTTCGTGCCGGAGCTGCCCGCCGGGCAGGGTCTCGCGGGGCGGGCCATCGCGGAGCTGCAGCCGATTACCGCCGACGCCCCCGAGGCTTCACTGCGCCTCCCCGGGCTGACCGGCGACCGGCAGGTCCAGCACGAGATCCACCTGCCGCTGGCGCACCGCGGGCGGGCCATGGGCGTCCTCAGCCTGGGCCGGACCGGCGACGCGCCGTTCACCCCGGCAGAGATCGCCAGTCTCGGTGACCTGGCCCAGAGCGCGGCGCTGGCCTGCGCCGAGGCCCTGGGCCTGCGGCGGCTGGAAGTCGCCGCCGCGGAACTCCAGACCCTGATGGACTCGACCGACGAGGGCATCTACCGCAGGGACCACGAGGGGCGGATCACCTTCATCAACCGCGCCGCCCTGGAGCAGACCGGCTACGCCGAGGCCGAGGTGCTCGGCCAGGACGCCCATGAGCTCCTGCACCATAGTCATGAAGACGGGAGCCCCTACCCGGCGGACCAGTGCCCGCTCACCCGCACTATGTACGGCCGGGCCGGCGCGCGGTTCGGCGGTGAGGTGTTCTGGCGGAAGGACGGCACGCCGTTTCCTGTCAACTGCTCCGGCTTTCCGCTGTTCGACGGGGAAACGGTCAACGGTCTCGTCGTCACTTTCCGCGATATCACGGACAGCAGGCAGGCCGAGCATCAGCTCGCTGCCCAGTACCGGACGGCCCGGGTACTGGCCGAGGCGGAGTCGATCCAGGAAGCGCTGCCCCGGGTCCTCAGGCTCTGCTGCGATGAGCTCGGCTGGCAGATGAGCCTGGCCTGGGCGTCGGATGAGGACGGCGAGATGCACTGCCAGTCGGCGTACGCGCGCCCTGCCTGGGAAGAGCAGCTGGCGCTGCTGAGCCACGAGAGCGTGATCCGGGGGCAGGGCGCAGTCGGCCAGGCCTGGCAGCAGGGCCAGCATGTGTACGTGCCCGGGTCGGCCAGCCTGGTCCGGCCGCCGCGGCCCGGGGACGGGCTGCCGCCGGGCGAGCTGGCGGTCCCGGTCGTGCGGGACGGCCGGGTGGCCGGTGTGGTGCAGCTGATTGGCTCCAGCCTGCCGCGCAGTGACGGTCAGCCTGAGGCGATCGAGACCATCACCGCCCAGCTGTTCCAGTACGCGGAGCGCAAGCGGAGCGACGAGGCGGCGGCCCGGCTGAAGGACCAGTTCGTGTCCACGGTCTCGCATGAGCTGCGGACCCCGCTGGCGGCGATGGACGGCTGGCTGCACATCCTGCTGGACGGCGAGCCCGGCCCGCTGAACGAGGAACAGCACCGCTTCCTGACCACCGTCAAGCGGAACAGCGACCGGCTCATGCGGCTGGTGGGTGACCTGCTTCTGATCGGGCAGATGGATGCGGGACGGTTCACCCTGGAAATGGCCGACGTCGATATCGGCGAGCTGGTCGGTGAGACCGTCACGCTGTTCGCGGGGATGGCGGCGGCGAAGCATATCGAGCTGACCGCCGACACCGGGCCGGTCGTCGTGGTGCACGGCGACCGGCTACGGCTGAGCCAGCTGCTCAGCAACCTGGTGTCCAACGCGGTCAAGTTCACCCCGGAGGGCGGTCAGGTCCGGGTCCGGGTCGGTGAGCAGGACGGCAGCTGCCAGATCGAGGTCACCGACAGCGGGATCGGGATCCCGGCCGCGGAACGGGCGCACCTGTTCGAGCGCTTCTACCGGGCGTCCACGGCGACCGGCACCGCGGGAACCGGGCTGGGCCTGGCCATCAGCAAAGCCATCGCCGGGGCGCACGGCGGGACGATCCGGATCGCGGACTCCGGCGGCAGCGGCACCAGGTTCGTGGTGGAGATCCCGCTGCACGTCGCGGCGGAGGCGAGCCTGTGACCGGGTCCCAGCCGGCTCCCCGCAGCCGGCCTCCAGCCAGCCGGACGGTGAGATGGCCACCATCCTGGTTGCCGACGACGAGCAGGACATTCGCGAGCTGGTCGTTTACCGGCTCAGCCGCTCCGGGTACCGCATCATCGAGGCCCGGGACGGCGAAGAGGCGTTCCAGCTGGCCGCGGACCGGGTACCGGACCTGGCGGTGCTGGACGTGATGATGCCGCGGCTCAACGGGTTCGACTTGACCGAGCGGCTCCGGCGCACTCCGGCCACCCGGCGGCTGCCTATCCTGCTGATGAGCGCGAGCGTGCAGGACTCGGACATCGCGCGCGGCTTCGCGGCCGGCGCGGACAGCTACCTCATCAAGCCGTTCACCCCGGAGCAGCTGCTGATCCGGGTCAGGGACGTGCTCAGCCGCAGCTGAGCGTGCTGGCGCGGACGGTGAGCTGCGGGGCGAGCAGTGTGGCCCCGGGCACCGGCTGGCCGTCCAGCTTGGCCATCAGCAGCCCGACCGCCTGCCTGCCCATCTCGTCGGCCGGGATGGTGATCGAGGTCAGCGGCGGGGTGGCCTGCTCGGCCAGCTCACCGCGGCACATCGCGAGCACCGTCAGGTCCTCGCCGATCCGGCGGCCCGCCGCGCGGAACGCGTCGAGCAGCGGGCCGAGGGCCGATTCGTTGTGCACCACGATCCCGTCCAGCCCGGGGCGGTCCCTCAGCAGCCTGGTGACGGTGGCCCGGACGGCGCCCGGCGCCGGGTCACAGGGCCAGGTGGCCGGGTGCAGCCCGTGCGCCCGCGCGGCCCGCTCGAAGCCGGCCTGGGTGCGCTGGGCGAAGCCGGTGCCGCGCCGGTACACCTCCGGCGGCGCGCCGATCAGCGCGACGTCGCGGCAGCCCGCCGCGGCCAGGTGCTCGGCGGCGGCTCGCCCGGCAGCCTCGAAGTCCAGGTCGATGCAGGTCAGCCCGGCAGGCTCGGCCGGGAAGCCGATCAGCACCGCAGGCAGCCTCAGGTCGCGGAGCACCGGCAGCCGCACGTCGCGGGTTTCCACGTCCATCACGATAATCGCGTCCGCCAGCGAGGCGCCGGCGACCCGTTGCAGGCCGCTGACGCCCTCATCCTGGGTCAGCAGCAGCACGTCGTGGCCGTAGCCGCGGGCCGCGGTCACCACTGCGATGGCGATCTGCATGAGGACCGGCACGCAGGAACCGGGGCGCAGCGGAACGACCAGCGCGATGACGTTGGAACGGCTGCTGGCCAGGGCCCGGGGACCCGCGTGCGGGCGGTAGCCGAGCGTAGCCATGCTGTCCAGCACGCGCAGCCGGGTCCGCTCCGAGATCGAGCGCTTGCCGCTGAGCACGTAGGACACGGTGCTCGGCGAGACATCGGCGTGCCGCGCCACGTCAGAGATCTTGACCAAGGTCCCGTCCGGGGGAGCGAAACGCTTTGATCCCTGGATGCTAGCCCTACCCGGCAGCATGTACAACAGGGAGTCACCGTCGCGATACAGCCCGGGTATCGGGAACGCCCAGGGCAGCGGGGGCCGCCAGCCCGGGACAGGGGAGGCCCGGGACAGGGGAGCCCGGCTCAGCCGCGCGCCAGCCGCTCGACCCGCTCGTGCAGGTGCGGCAGGTAGGTCTCCGCTTCCGGTTTCATCAGCACGCTGCGCAGAATGCGGGCCCCGGGCGCGTCGTCTCTCACCGATTCGTGCCGGGCCAGGAACGCGCCCGCGTCGGCGCGCAGCGTGCTGAGGAACACCGGATCGGGGCCGGTCATCCCGGCCTGCAGGATCCGCTCCGAGGCCTGGTCGATCCGGGACAGCGCGGCCGGTTCGGTGACCGGGAAATAACTGACGATGTCCAGCTCGGGCTCTTGGTACAGCTCCAGCACGGCGGACTTCTCGATCAGCGCTGACCAGGCCAGCGCCGCCCGCCGCCCGGCGGCGAGCACCTCTCCCAGCCCGTCCGGGGTCGGGGGCAGCAGCCGGAACGTGAGCCACAGGGCCGCCGCGGCCGCGCCTGCCCGGGAACACTCCAGGCTGATCTCCCCCAGGTGCAGGTCCGCGGAGGTGAAGTAGGTGTACGGCGAGTCGTGCAGGTAGAACCGCGCCACCCCGGGATCGCGGAACAGCACGGCCCCGCAGCCGTAGGGCTGCAGCCCGTGCTTGTGCGGATCTACCACCACCGAGTCGCACTCGGCGATGGCCCGCCACGGCGCGGCTGGCAGGCCGCTGTGCTGCTCGGCGCTTTCGGGACTGTGCTGCTGGGCGTCTTCGGCGTCCTGCTCCTCAGCGTCTTCGGCGCGGGCAAGGATCGTGAAGAACCCGCCGTACGCCGCGTCCACGTGGATGCGGGCGCCGTGCCGCTGGCAGAGGCCGAGGGCCTCGTGGATGGGGTCGATCGCGCCCAGCCCGGTCGTGCCCGCGGTCAGCACCACGGTGCCCACCCGCCCGGTGCGCAGCAGATCATCCAGGGCGTCGAGGTCCATCCGCCCGCGGCGGTCCACGGCGACCGGGTGGCCCACCACGCCCAGCAGCCCGCACATCCGGCTGTGCGTGTAGTGCGCGTCCGCGCTGAACGCGATGCCCCGGCGCGGGTGCAGCTCGCGGGCCACGAACAGGGCCTCCAGGTTGGCGATGGTGCCGCTGGTGGTGAGGTGGCCCAGGTGGGTGCCGAAGCCGAACATGGCCGCGAGCTGCGCGGTCACCTCGCGCTCCATCCGGGCGGTGGCCGGGCCGCCGTCCAGCGCGTGGTTGTTCGGGTTGATCAGCATGGCGGCCAGGTACCCGGCCACGGCGGCCGGGTGCGGCGGCTTGAGCATCTGCCCCGCGTACCGGGGGTGGAAGAAGGGGTAGTTGTCCGCCAGGCGGTCCGCGAACTCGGCGAACGCCGCCCCGAACCGCTCGTCGCTGACGTCCAGCGAGGGATGCGGGGTAAACGGCCCAGACGCCTCCGCCCACTCCCGGTTCGCCGCGACCGCCTGCCCCACCCACCGCTCGAGATCCACCACCGCAGCCTAAAGGGCCGGCCCGGCCAGTCCGGGGCCCCGTGCCCCCCAGTCACACTGGCCCCTCCCGCCCGCGTTTCCCGCGTCAGCCTCGGACCCGCCACAGGACCCTCCAGTCCCCTCCCCGGGACCCCGGGACCCTGATCATCCCAGGGTGTTGCAACAGAGTCTGGAGACTGGCGCGGGAAACGTCGGCACCGCCCATGATCAATGTGACCCATGGCGCTGGTGATGCGGGTACAGCGTGGGCGAGTTCCGTTCAGGCGGTGGCGGCGCGGCGGCGCAGGTGGTCGAGGACGGCGGCGCCGTCGGGGGTGGTGAACCAGGCGGCATGACCGAGGAGGTATCCGTCGTAGGCGAGGTCGGCGTTGGCGGGCGAACTGACCACCTGGGCGAAGTACTCGACCTCGGACAGCGCGTACTCGACGTGCGCCACGGGGAACACCTCGGGCAGTGCGGCGGCCTCGGCCGGGGAGAGCGGGCGGACCGACTCGTAGCCGTCCAGGAGCGCGTCGATCGCGTCCAGGTCCGCCTCGGCCCGGCCCGGACTGGGCCCGTCCGGGTCAGTGAGGTCGAGCCAGGACACGGTGGCCCTCTCCAGCGCCGTGGCCAGGTCGTGCACCGCGAAGGTCCGGTTGGCCAGCCCGAAGTCGAACACGCCGGCCACGACGGCGTCCCGGCCTGCCGACGTCCAGGTCAGGTTGGACGGGTGCCAGTCCCCGTGCCCCCACTGCCGGGGCAGCCCGGCCAGCAGCGGTGCGGCGCGCCGGATGGCGGGCAGCACGTGCCGGGTGAGGTCGTCCGGCCAGGCGCGGCCGTCCAGGTATCCCGCCAGCCCCGGGCGCCGCCCGGCCAGCCACTTGACCTCCGCCAGCGGGTCGGCGGCAACGATGATCTCGCAGCCGCTGGTGAGCACGGCGGGGACCCGGGCCGGCAACGGGAAGCGGTCCGCCGCGACGTGCAGCCGGGCCAGCGCTGCCCCGGCCGCCCAGGCGTGGCCGAGGCTGGCGTACGGGGTCCAGGACACCGCGTCCCGGTACACATCGAGCCCGCCCGCCAGCTCGTGCACCTCGTAGACGAAGTCGCCGTGCTGCGTGGCGGTGGCCCCATCCGCGGCCCGCAGCACCGCAGGCGCCGCGATGCCACGGGCCCGCAGGTGACCGATGAATGCGTGCTCCACGGCAAGCTGCGCAGACGTGCGCACCCGGACGTGGTGCCGCTTCACGAACAGGTCCATGCCGCCGCGGCGGATCAGGCCCGCCGCGGACATCGGCCGCGGGCTGCGCCAGGTGATCATCTCGTCGCCGCCGGGCTGGGGATAGCAGGCCATCGCCGTGTGCACCTCGGCGCTGGTGAGCGGGCTCCAGTCCGGCACGACCAGCTCCTTGCCCATGCCGTGCACCAGGCCCACCGGCGCGGGCATCCCGATCACCCCGCTCACCGGGTCACGCTCACTGGGTTTCACTCACGGGGCCACGCTCCTGGCGCGGGATAGACCGGGCGCCAGCAGGGTCCAGTGGCCCGGCGGCCGTGAGTGAGGCGGCGCAGTGCCCGGGACGGTTCCGTTGCGGAAAAAAGGCCGCGGAAGGCTGGTGCGCGCAGCGTGCGCGTGGCGGGGCGCCACAGGATCCTCCCTACGCCGGCATTACCCGGTCAGGTTCAGACGGTCGGTGACGCACGGCCCGGCGGGCCAGCCACCCTCTCAGCCCGGTCAGCCCGAGCTCCCGTGTGGTCGCTTGATGTTACCCCTGGGTCACGGGCCCGTGCTGCAGCCCGTCGCCATGCTCGAGGATCTCGGCCGCCCCGCGGGCGACACAGCGCAGCGGGTCGTCCACGACCACGACCGCGATCCCGGTGGCCGCCTCGATCCGGTCGGCCAGGCCGGGCAGCAGCGCGCCGCCCCCGGCCAGCCGGATCTTCCCGCGGACCACGTCCTCGGCCAGGTTGGGCGGGATGTCGGAGAGCATCTCCTCCACGCAGTCCACGATCGCGATGACGATGTGCTCCAGCGCCTGGGCCACCAGCCACGCCGGCACCTGCTCGACCCGGGGGGTGCGGCGCGCCGCGTCCACGCCCACGGTTTCCATCCGCTCCGTCCCGTCCCCGGCCAGGCCGAGCGTGGTCTTCAGGCTGCGGGCCGCGTTGCGGCCGAGTATCAGTCCCATCTCGGCCTTGACCGCGGTCACGATGGCATCGTCCATGGCGTTGCCGCCCATCCGCAGCGACCGGGCCCTGACGATCTGCCCACCCGCCACTATCGCGGACTCGGTGGTGCCGCCACCCACGTCCACGATGAACGCCCCGGCGCCCCGGGCCAGGTCGAAACCGGCGCCCGCCGCGGCGGCGACTGGCTCGTCCACCAGCCGTACCGTGCAGCGCGGCCGGATCACGCTCAGCGCGGCGGCCAGGGACCGCCGTTCCACCCAGGTCGCCCCACCCGGCACGCACACGACCGCCGTGGTCCGCAGCAGCCCGCGGCGCAGCCGGGCCCGGCGCACGAAGCCCTGGAGCATGGCCGATGCCGCGTCGAGGTCCGCGATCACCCCATCGCGCAGCGGGTGGAGTACCTCGATGTCCTGCGGCTCCTTGCCGGCCAGGGCGTCCGCGGCCTGGCCCACGGCAGCCACCCGCCGGGTCGCCCGGTCCAGCGCGATGGCCGACGGCTCGTCGATGACCAGCCCGCGGCCGGCAACAGAAACCAGGGTGTTGACCGTACCCAGGTCGATGGCCACACCCGACCGGAAGCGCATGAGAGCCGCCCTTGCCCCGAAATGCCGTCAGCTACCCCAAGTATTGCGTCCCCCCGGCGGCGTGGGGTGACGGAGTGGCATGTGGGCCGCCCGCCAGCGAATGGAATCTAGCGGGCGGCAGGCGACCTTGCAGGTTAAACGTGCCGGAAGCCCCAATCCAGAATCTTTGTGGCATCGCTGAAGGCAGCCATGTCATTGCTGCGCGAACTGTGCAGGACCACGCCGATGAGCACCTCGCCGTTCTCGCGCGCCTCGAACAGCAGGCAGTACCCGGCCGCGTTGGTGGACCCGGTCTTGATCCCGATCGTGCCCGGGTAGTCGCTGAGCAGCATGTTCGTGGTGTGCCACAGGTAGGCGTGGTGCCGCGGGGTCGCGGCCAGGGCGTAGGTCTGCTGGTCCACGATCGAGCGGAGCACCGGGTACTGCATCGCCGCCTGGCCCAGCGCGATCAGGTCCCGCGGGGTGGAGTAGGTGGACCGCTCGGTGGGCCAGGGCAGCCCGTCGAAGTTCGAGAAGTGGGTGTGGGCCAGGCCCATTCGCTGGGCGGTGGTGTTCATCCTGGCGATGAAGGCGGTCAAGCCCGGCCCGTAGGCCTTGGCCAGCGCGTAGGCGGCGTCGCAGCCGGATGGCAGCAGCAGGGCCTCGAGGAGTTCTCGCGCGGTCAGGTAGTCCCCGGGATACAGGCCGGCGGTGCTGGCGCCATATTTGCGGTCGTAGGCGATCACGCCCCTCGGGACCTTGATCCGCTGGTGCAGGTTCCCGGCCCGCAGTACCACGATCGCGGTCATCACCTTGGTGATGCTGCCCATCGGCCGCTCGGTGTTCATGCCCCGGCTCCACATCACCGCACCGGTAGCCGCGTTGACCAGGGCGCCGCCTTCCGCCTGCACACCTCGGGGGGAGCGGGCGATCGCGGCCGAGGTGGCCGTGGCCAGGCCGGCCGGGGAGGCGGTGGCTGCTGGGGTGGCGGTGGCGGCCACCGCGGCCGGGGCGGCCGCGACCGGTGCCAGGAGCAGCGCGCCGGCTAGGGCGAGGGCGCTGAAACGGGCAGGCACGCGCATGGCACTCCTGTCGGTAGGCACCGGCCGGATGGGTGGCGGCCCGCACCAGGCACGCAGCGGCGCCGGTGCAGCCCGCAACCCCTCGAAGCCTGACAGCAACGCCCAGCTACATCAACCCCATTCCCGGGCAGCGGTGGCCGAGTTCTGGTCAGGGCGGTACGGGATGTTCCGGTCTGGCCGGTATCGGTATTTAGCGGGCTAGCTGGCGGGCGGCCTGGCGGGTCCGGTAGGCGGCCACGTTGACCCGGTTCGCGCACGCGGTACCGCAGAACCGCCGGGACCGGTTCTTGGACAGGTTGACGTGGACGTTGTCGCAGTCCTCCGCGGCGCACCGGCGGAGCCGGTCAAGCTGCCCGGTGCGGATCACGTCGGTGAAGGCCATCGCCGCGTTGACCGCGATCCGGTCGGCCAGCGGGGCGTCGGGGGACGTGGCGTGCAGGTGATAGTCCCAGCCGTCGTGCTTGACCAGTTGCGGCAGCGCGCCGGCCTCGCGCAGCAGCGCGTTGACCAGCGCAGCGGCATCATCCTCAGACAGGTCCCAGAGCCGGGCCAGCCGGGGCCGCAGCCCGCGGACCGCGTCGAGCTCGGCCCGGTCCCGGGTGCGCTCGCCGGTCCACCGCCACTCGGTAACGAATCGGTCGAGGGCGGCTTCATCCGGCAGGGCCTCGGTGCCGCCACGGCCGGTGTTGACCAGGGCCGCAGTCGCCGCCAGGGACACCTCGGTGTCATGGGCAAAAAGCACCTTGACCCCTTTCAGCTGAGGCGGCTAGTGTCACTACTATAAGTCCGTTTTGCTGCTTACACATTCTCGTCCCTGGAGTGCCGCGGTGACTTCCGCTCAGACTCGTGCCGTGCCCCGTCCAGCCCGGGGCGGCGCCGCTGCCGGTGCCGATAGTGGTGCCGGTGCCGGTGCTGGCGCGGCTGCGGCTGCTGGTGCTGGTGTGGCTGGCGGTGCTGGTGCGGCTAGCGGTGCTGGCCGGGTCCGGCGGGAGGGCGCGGGCCTGTCCCTCGGCATCCTGTCCGCGGCCGCGTTCGGGACGTCCGGCGCCTTCGCCTCCTCGCTGATCGGTGCCGGATGGAGCCCGGCCGCGGCGGTGCTCACCCGGATCAGCCTGGCGGCCGTGATGCTCACCATCCCCGCCCTGGTGCAACTGCGGGGCCGCTGGACGGTCCTGCGCCGGGGCGCGCCGCGAGTGGTCGCCTACGGCCTGGCCGGAGTGGCTGGCTGCCAGCTGTTCTACTTCAACGCGGTGGCCCGGATGCCGGTCGGCGTGGCCCTGCTGCTCGAATACCTCGGCACCGTGCTCGTGGTCGGCTGGCTATGGCTGCGGCACGCCCAGCGGCCGCGGCGCCTCACCGTGGCCGGTGCGGCTGCCTCGATCGCCGGGCTGATCCTGGTGCTGAACCTGACCGGGGCCGCCGGGATCAACCTGGTCGGCGTTATGTGGGGGCTGCTCGCGGCCGTGGCCCTGGCCATTTACTTCCTGCTCTCGGCCGCCACTGACGCCGAGCCGCTGCCCCCCATCGTCATGGCCTGGGCCGGGATGTGCGTGGGGGCGGTGGCCCTCGGCCTGCTCGGCGGGATCGGCGTCCTGCCCATGGCGGCCAGCACCCGTCCGGTGGACTTCCTCCATCACCACGTCAGCTGGGTGGTGCCGGTGCTGGGGCTGTCACTGGTGGCGGCGGTGATCGCCTACGTCGCGGGCATCGGGGCTGCCCGGCGGCTCGGCGCCAAGCTGGCCTCGTTCATCGGCATGGCGGAGGTGCTGTTCGCGATCGTGTTCGCGTGGCTGCTGCTCGGCCAGCTACCGTCCGCGATGCAGTTCGTGGGGGGCGCGTTCATCCTCGCGGGGGTCACCCTGGTCCGGGTGGACGAACTGCGCGGGCCCGATGACATCGTCGAGGAAGCTCAGCGTGGCCGCGGTGTGAGCCCGGCGCCAGGCGAGCAGCGTCGCCTCGAACCCGTCCTGCAGGGGCCGCTCCGTCTGGACGGCCCGGGCGATGGGCTCCAGGGCAGCGCGCTGCCGGCGGAGCAGATCCGTGGCGTCCTGCCCGGCGCGGTCGAGCAGGGCCAGCTTGAGTAGCAGATGGGACCGGACGTCCCGGACATGCTCGACCGGGGTGTCCAGCCACTCCGCCGCCAGCCGGCGTCCTTGCGGGGTCACCGCGTAGAGGGTGCGCTGCGGGCCCCGGCCGGACTCGACCGCGTCTTGCGTCAGCAGCCCGGCGTCCAGTAGCCGGGTGATCGAGCGGTAGATGACCTGGCGCGGGATCTGCCAGATCCGGCCCAGCTCACCCTCGGGCGCGGTGAGCCGGGCGATGGCGAAGCCATGCGCGGGACGCTCGCTGAGTATCGCCAGGACGGTCCGTTCCGCCAGCGACAGTGGTGGCTCCGCGTTCATGATCCCGAGCGTAGTGCGCCTGGTGGTGGCCCTGCCGAGGGGTGGGGCGGCCGTGGCCCCCCAGGCGGTCGTGACGGGAGGGCCAGGCTTCGGTAGTCTCGTTGTGACTAGTAGGTCTCAGCCCGGAGGGCTGGTCATGTCCGCCGAGACGAACACCGTGGTATCCGCGGCCCGCGGACCCGTGCGGGGCGCGGCGCCTGGCCCGCCGCAGCGGCAGGCCAGCCGCCAGGCCGCTCAGCGGGAAGCCCGGCGGCAGGCCGGCCACCAGGGCCGGCGGGAGGCCGGCCACCGGGGCCGGCGGCGGGCCCAGCGGGTGTCCCGCCCGGTCGTCGCGGTCCTGGCGGACGGCACCCCGGCCTTCGCCCCGATCGGTGAGGTGGTCGTCATCGACGCACGGGTGGTCTGCCACCTGTGCGGCCGGGCGCTCCGGTCGGTCACCGCCCACCTGCGCGTGCACGGGTACACAAAGGAGGCCTACTGCGAGGCCTTCGGCCTGGAGCGCGGCCAGTCGCTGGAGGGCCCCGACACCCGCAAGCTGCGCGCGGCCGCGCTCACCTCACGCCTGGTCTTCGACACGGCGTTCCGCGCGGGCAGCGTCGCCGGGCGGAAGCGCGCCCGCTCCGGCGAACTCGCCCGGGACGCGGCCGCCGCGGCCACCGGCCGCCGTCACCCGGAGCAGCGCCGCCGCAAGGCGCAGCGGGCGCTGGCGAGCATCCCAGCCGAGATCGTGGCGCGGGCGAACGCCGACCGGGCCAGCCGCCACGTCGCGCGGGTCGCGGCCGAGGTGGCCCGGCGGCACGGTTATCCGGACCTCGGTGCGTTCGTCCTGGCCCGGACGGCTGACGGGGCCAGCCTGGCGGCGATTAGCCGCGAAGCCGGGCTGCACAAGGACTGGCTGTCCCGCCATCTCGCGGACGTCGCTCCCGCGGCTGCCGCCGCGGTGCCAAGGCAGCGCCCGGCGGGTGCAGATGCCCGGTGGGGGCCCGCGCTGCACCGGCTTGGATTCCCCGACGTGCCCAGCTATCTGCGGGAGCGTCACGTCAGTGAGCACCGCACGGTCAACGCCATGGCCGCCGAGATCGGCGTGACCCATCACGCGATCGAGTCCGCGCTGCGCCGTCACGGGCTGGACCGGGTCGCCCATGTGGCCGCCCGGCACACGGCACAAGAGCGCGCCGCCCAGGTAGCCGCCCGGCTCGGCTACGACAGCATCGGCGGCTACCTGCGCGAACGCCGGGCGGATGGGTGGACGTGGCGGGCCATGGCCGCCGAGTCCGGCCAGCCCGAGTCGTGGCTGCGCCGCCAGGCCACCCGGAAGCAGGACTGCTGATCCGCTCGCCCGTGTAGCAGGTTGGGCGCAGGGGCCGGGCGGTGGCCCGGGCCCTGCGCTTGGCCTGGTTTACAGCTGGGTGGTGACGGCTTTGACTTCGGTGTAGTTGTTGAGTACTTCGTGGCCCATTTCGCGGCCCCAGCCGGATTGCTTGTAGCCGCCGAAGGGGAGTGCGGCGTCGAAGACGTTGTAGCAGTTGATCCAGACTGTGCCGGCCCGGAGTTTTTTGGCCAGGGCGTGGGCTTTGGAGATGTCTTTGGTCCAGATGCCGGCGCCGAGGCCGTATTCGCTGTCGTTGGCCTGGGCTGCGATCTCGTCCAGGTCGGTGAACGGCGCGGCGACCACGACCGGGCCGAAGATTTCCTCGCGGACTACTTTCATGCCGCTGTGGGTGTTGATCAGCACGGTGGGCTCGATGAAGAAGCCGCGGTCGCCGAACTTGCCGCCGCCGGCCAGCGCGGTGGCGCCTTCTTCCTTGCCGGAGGCCAGGAACCCGCTGACCCGCTGGAACTGCTCCTCAGAGACCAGCGGGCCCATCTGGGTGCCGACTTCCATCCCGGAGCCCAGCTTGATCGACTTGGCGATCTCGGCGACCCCGTTGACGACCTCGTCGAACCGGCTCTGGTGGACGAACAGGCGTGACCCGGCCACGCAGCACTGGCCGTGGTTGAAGAAGATCGCGTTGGCCGCGCCCTCGACCGCGCCGTCCACCGCGTCCTCGAAGACGATGTTGGGGCTCTTGCCGCCCAGTTCCAGGGTGAGCTTCTTCAGGTTGCTGGCCCCGGCAGCCGCCACGATCAGCTTCCCGACCTCGGTGGACCCGGTGAACGCGACCTTGTCCACGTCCATGTGCGCGGCCAGCGCCGCCCCGGCGGTCTCACCGAAGCCGGGGACCACGTTGACCACGCCGTCGGGCACGCCGGCCTCGGCGATCAGCTCCGCCAGCCGCAGCGCGGTCAGCGGGGTCTGCTCGGCGGGCTTGAGGACCACGCAGTTCCCGGTGGCCAGCGCCGGGCCGAGTTTCCACGCCGCCATCAGCAGCGGGAAGTTCCACGGGATGATCTGCCCGACCACCCCGAGCGGCTCACGCAGCGTATAGGAATGGAAATTCGCGCCCGGCATGTAGGGCACCGAGATATTGATCGTGTTGCCCTCGATCTTGGTAGCCCACCCGGCCATGTACTGGAACAGGTCAGCAGCCAGCGGCACGTCCGCCGCCTGCGCCACCGCGAACGGCTTGCCGTTATCCAGCGACTCCAGCTGGGCAAGCTCATCGGTGTGCTGCAAGATCAGCTCACCGATCCGCCAGATGATCCGGCCCCGCTCCGACGGGGTCATCCGGCCCCACGGCCCCTCGAACGCGCTGCGCGCCGCCCGCACCGCCCGGCCGATATCCTCCGCGTCCCCCTCCGCGACCCGGGCCAGCGTCTCACCCGTCGCCGGGTTCGGGGTCTCGAAAGTCCGGCCCGACGCCGCGTCCGACCACTGCCCATTGATGAACAGCTGCCGCGGGGTCGCTATGAACTCCTCTACGTTGCGGTCCAGGGTCACACTCATGTGGATGCTCATCTCCCTTGCCGGCGCGGGGAAGGCGGCCACCCCGTTGCGGCCATCCTGCGGGAAACCCGCGCGGGGCCGGGCCCGCGGCCGCGGCCCCCTTGGTAGTCTCAATGAGACTACATAGCGGCAGCTGGCACAAGGGTGAGCGTGGCCGGGGACCCGGCTCTGCGGAGAGGGCCGCCGGGCGTACAGGGCGTGGACTGTGGGGCCCAGGGCGGGCTGGTAGGGGACCCCCGGCTGGCTAGCTCACTACGTCGTCGTGACAGACCGGCCGTAACCGCGACCATTTCCGTCCAAGATCGCCCAGGGAGCCGCCGCCCGCTCCGCGCCGTGCGGCCCTGCTCCGGCCCGCGCGCTCCGCGCCGCGCTCGCGCGCCCCGCCCCGCGCGCCCCGCCTGCTCCGCCCCGCGCCGCGCCCGCGCGCCCCGCCCCGCGCGCCCCGCCTGCTCCGCCCCGCGCCGCCTGCGCCGCGCCGCGCCGCCCCGCCCCGCGCGCCCCGCCCCGCGCCGCCCGCCTGCTCCGCGCGGCCCCGCATCTGTGGCTTGCGTTGCCGTTGTTATTGGTGTTACCGCTGGGCCGCCAGCCCGGGGGATCCGCGAACGTGATCAGACGATCGGTGTTGCCCTGGCGACACCGATCGTCTGATCACGAAGTGGCAGCCGTGCATTCTCTATGGGGCAACATATTGACGGAGCTGTTCCCGCGACCGAAAGCGTCCGCAAACCCCCCGGGCCTGGACTCGGGCATCCCGGCGGCGGGACCGCTGCGGTCTAAGCGGCTGGTGTTACCAGTGTTTTCCTGGGCGGGACTCGGGACCGCATATTTAACTTGGGCAACATATCGACAACGTCGTGTGCCAACGGACGAACGTCGCGCCAACGGGCGCGGCGGCGAGGGAGGGCGGCGGCGGGCGAGGAAGGCGGCGGGCGAGGAAGGGCGGTGGGTTGGCGCGGGCTACGGGGTGGGTGGGCCGAGGCCTGCAGGGGTGCTGCCGTCGCTGATGTCCAGCTCGTCGAACCAGCCGCACGGCGGGTCGCCGGGCGGGCGGTCGAAACGGGTGACGTACGGCTTGAGGTCGATGACCGGAGTCCCGTCCACGACATCCACCCCCGCGAACACCACGGTCTCCGGCGTCACCTCGAGCAACTGGATGAGGCTGAGCCCGATGGGATTGATCCGCCGGGGCCCGCGGGTAGCGAAGATGCCCATCTCCCGCTGCTGGCTGCGGAGCAGGTAGGGAACCTGCTTGAGCGGCGGCTGCCCGTCCCGGCGTTCCGGAGGCGGCTGCCCGTCCCGGCGTTCCGGAGGCGGCTGCCCGTCCCGGCCGCCTTCCCGGCACCCGGGCCGGCCACCCGGTCGGTGCAGCCAGGTCAGCAGCCACGCGTACCCGAAGCCATCCAGCCCGGCCAGGCCTTCCCGGTAGGGCTCGTCGACCTCGATGGTGCCGTGCCCGGCACGGTTGAGGGCGGCCTGGATCGGCGTGGTCTCCGGCTCCGTCTGGGAACTGCGGACCACGCCGATCACCGCCAGGGGCACATCCGGCGCGGCCGCGGGCAGGTTCTGGCGCATGGTGCCATGCTGCCACGCGCCCCGGCCGTGGCAGCATGGGCGCATGCGAGTGCTGCGCACCCCTGAGGACCGGTTTGCGGACCTGCCAGATTTCCCGTACCCCGCGCGTTACGCGCCGGTCGGTGGAGTGCGAATGGCCTACGTCGAAGCGGGTCCCCCCGACGGCGAGCCTGTGCTCCTCCTGCACGGCGAGCCGAGCTGGTCATTCCTGTACCGGAGCGTAATGGCGGTGCTCGCCGACGCGGGGCTGCGCGCCATCGCCCCGGATATGGCCGGGTTCGGGCGGTCGGACAAGCCCTTGAACGTCAGCGATCACAGCTACGCCCGGCACGTGGAATGGATCCGCGCCCTCGCCTTCGACCGGCTGGACCTGCGCGGCCTTACCCTCGTCGGGCAGGACTGGGGTGGCCTCATCGGGCTGCGGCTTGCGGCCGAGCATCCGGATCGGTTCGCCCGGGTGGTGGCGGCCAATACCGGGCTGCCCACCGGGGATCGGCCGATGCCCGCTGTCTGGCTGCGGTTCCGCGACGTGGTCCAGACGGCTCCGGCGCTCAGCGTTTCCCGGCTGGTGCAGTCTGGCTGCCAGACCACGCTGACGCCTGCCGTCCTGGCCGCCTACGACGCGCCCTTCCCCGACGAGTGCTTTGCAGCGGGAGTCCGGGCAATGCCCGGGCTGGTGCCCACGACCCCCGATGATCCTGCCTCGGCCGCCAACCGGGCCGCCTGGCGGCACCTGTCCGCCTGGGACAAGCCGTTCCTGGTGGCCTTCAGCGACCGGGACCCGATCACCGGGGCGATGGGTCCCGTGCTGAAAGAGACCATCCCGGGTGCCGCGGGCCTGGATCACCCGGTGCTCGAGGGAGCGGGTCACTTCCTGCAGGAAGACGCCGGCGAACAGCTTGGCCATTTGATCGCCGACTTCATCCAGTTGACGCCAGCGCCCGGCTGACCCGACGCGCACGCCCGTGACTGCCCCTCACTAGCCCGTGACTGCCCCTCACTAACGGACTGTCCGGGATGATCCCTCCGGGCGGGCCTTATCTGGTCGCCGCCAGCCTCGCCTGTCCGGGGTTGTCCGACTTTGACCCTGCCCCCCGATACGGGGGTTGCCCAGTGAGGGAAGAGCCTGCATAGTCAGGACCCTGGGGGGAGGGGCCGCTTCGATGCTCCGCCCTGCCTGCGAAAAGGCAGGTTGTGGGAACCATTGCTGACCTGCCGCACCCTGCTGCGGCCGGCCCGGCGAGGGATGCCTCCAGTGCAGCAACGCCGGAATGGTGTGCGCGGAGCACGACGGCCGGTGGCGAGACAGGTGAGCGCTAACCAGGGGGGTCGGCATGGGCTTATTCACGGGGAAGCAGCGCCTTACGGAGACCGCCGCGGACCCGCCCGTCCTGGGTCCGGGGTGTACCGTAACCAGCGCCCTCGATCTGGATGGGTGCCTGCGGGTGCTCGACCAGACCCTGCGGAGCTTCCGCGTGCCGGAGTACACCCATCTGCCTACCTTCACGAAGGCCAGCTGGGCCTGGACCGGGGAGCCGGCCCTGGCCCCGGCGATCGTGGTCATCTGCGCCGACCTCCCGGGTGATTACCTGCTCATAGCGTTCTGGCCAGACGGGAGCGGCTCCCGGATCGGCCTCGTCCCGCTGGGCGGCCCGGACCAGCAGGCCGGCGACATGGAGAGCGCGATGCTCGCCGCCTGGCGCCAGCGCGACTCGTCCCTGGCCAGGATGGCGGGCGATCTCGGGGCCGGGCTGCTCAGGCTCGTCCCGCCCCTCCTGCCGGCCGGCTACGCGGAGGAGATCGTGACGGCGGCTGGATACCGGCCGACCCGGCGGAACACCCAGATCATCACCCGGATCGCGCGGGGCCTGTTAACCGGGGGAAACTTCGGGTTGACGGGCCGGACCCAGCTGTTCATCGACCAGCGGGAGCCCCGCGCGGCCCGGCGGTTCGTGCGCCGGCACTCCCCGCGCCCGCCGGCGAACGACGCGGACCTCCAGCAGATCATCAACGACCTGGCCCGCTCGGACCCTGGATTGCTGCCCTACCTTCAGTGGCTGCCTGTACGCACCCGGGCCATGATGCTGGAGCTCAGCCAGGATCCCAACTCCTTCTGGGGCGACCTGGACCGCTGACCGCTCGTCGCCGTATCGGCGGCAATGCTTGCGCCCGGCGGCCGCCCGCGTAAGGGTCGTGACGGAGGTGCTCACGGTGCACGACCAGCTAGAAGGTGATCACCGACGAGGCGCCGCAGCGCTCCGCCCGCGTCCTGAGGGGCGTCCGGTCATCAGGGACACCGTGTTCCGGCCCGCCGCGGCGGCTAGAGTCCAGGCGGATACGTGATTCAAACGCAAGGGAGGCCCGATGGCCACACGAACTGCGCGGACCGGCTGGACGGGAACGCTCGAAGAGGGCTCTGGCCAGGTCGAGCTGACGAGCTCCGGAATCGGCACGTACGAGGTGTCCTTTCCGAGGCGGACAGCTGACGAGGCCGGGGGTTACACCAGCCCGGAGGAGCTCATCGCGGCGGCGCACTCGGCCTGCTATGCCATGCAACTGTCCGCGGTGATCGGCCAGGCCGGCGGCACGCCGCAGGCGCTCGATGTGCAGGCTGACGTGTCGCTCGGGCCCGACCCGGCGGGCGGATTCCGGCTGACCGGCATCAAGCTCACCGTCCGGGGGGAGGTCGAGGGCCTGGACGCCGCGCAGTTCCTCAAGGCGGCCGAGGACGCGAAGGCGGGGTGCCCGGTCAGCAAGGCCCTCACCGGCGTGGACATCACCCTCGACGCCCAACTCGAAGGCTGACCGCCGGGCTGGCACCGCCGGGCTGGCACCGCCGGGCTGGCACCGCCGGGCTGGCACCGCCGGGCTGGCACCGCCGGGCTGGCACCGCCGGGCTGGCACCGCCGGGCTGGCACCGCCGGGCTGGCGTCACCGGGCTGGCGTCACCGGGCTGGCGTCACCGGGCTGGCGTCACCGCCCCGGCGCGTTAATGGCTGCCCAGGTGCGCTGCCATGGCGTGCTCGACGAGGGTGAGCAGGGTCGTCTTGGCTGATCGACGCCGGCGCGCGTCGCACTGGATAACCGGCACCCGCTGGTCCACTGACAGCGCTTCCTGGACGTCGGCGACAGTATGCGGGTACGCGCCGTGGAACCCGTTGACGCCGACGATGAACGGAAGATCGGCCGCCTCGAAGTAATCGACTGCCGGGAAGGAGTCGGCCAGCCGCCGGCTGTCCACGAGCACCACGGCACCGATGGCCCCTTCGATGAGGTCATCCCACATGAACCAGAAGCGCTGCTGGCCAGGCGTGCCGAACAAGTACAGGACCAGCCCGGCGTCCAGGGTAGCCCGCCCGAAGTCCATGGCCACGGTGGTGGTCGTCTTCTCTGGCACGCCGGACAGGTCGTCCACGTCGCCGCTGGCCGCCGTCATCACGGCTTCGGTGGTCAGCGGCGTGATCTCCGAGACCGATCCCACGAAGGTGGTCTTGCCCACCCCGAAACCACCGGCAATAACGATCTTCACGGACGTCATCGCCGTGGTCCCTGGATCACCCCGGAGGGGCTGTGTGCTTGCGTAATCCACTGAGTAGCCTTCCGCGCAGGTGTGGGAGTCGGGGCATGAGTCCCTTCGGGGATTAGCTGCCGTTCCAGGGGCGCAGGGCACTGCGCGGCTCGGGCGTGAGGGCACGTCCGACTCGCTCCACGAGCAGCGCCATCTCGTAGGCCACGAGGCCCATGTCGCAGTCGCCGGACGCGAGCACGGCCAGGCTCGAACCGTCGCTGATCGCCATGACGAGCAGCACGCCCCGCCGCATCTCAACGATCGTCTGCGTGACAGTGCCGCCTTCGAAGACCCGGGCTGCGCCCTGGGTGAGGCTGGTCAGGCCCGAGGTCACCGCGGCGAGCTGGTCCGCCCGGTCCTTCGGGAAGCCGTCCGAGAGGGCCAGCGGCAGGCCGTCGGCCGAGACGACGATGGCGTGGGCGACCGAAGGCACCCGGTCTGCGAAATCGGTGATCAGCCAGTTCAGGTCCTGGACCGGCGACGTCAACGGGCTCACGATTCCCCTCTCTGCCTGGCCTGGGAAGGCCAGCTGGATGATCGCGGCCGCCCGGGGCGCGCCGCCGCGTCACGAGGCACGGTCCGCCTCGCCGCCGATGTGCGTGTCGTCCTCGGGGCCGGTCGCGCGTGCTTTCCTGATTCCCTGCTGGAAGCTGGACAGGCGCTGCCTGGTCTGCGAGGCGGTCCGGCCGGGCGCGGCTGGGAGCGCCGTCACCGGCGAGCCCGCACCGCCGGGCACCAGGTTCGCCTTGGGTACCCGCTTGGGCAGGCCCGCCTCCGTGGTGTCGGCGAACACCGGGGCCCGCACCGCTTCCGCCGCCTGCCATCCGGCGTCCGCAGGTGACGACCAGCTGGCCTCCTCCACAGCCGGCTGCGCGGCGGGCTCCCCAACCGGATGGCCGCCACGCCGGAACCAGTCGGACTCGACCGATTCGAAAATGGGCAGGCGGTTCTCCGGCCCGGTGCTCTCCGCGGGCGGGACGACTACCCGGTGTGCCGCTGGAGCTCCGGCGCCGCGGCTGCCCGTCCCAGCCCCGGTCCCGTTCACTGATGGTGGCGGGAACGCCGCGCTCGCGTCCGGGCCGGTCCCGTTCACCGATGGTGGCGCGAACGCCGTACTCGCGTCCGGGCCGGTCCCGTTCACCGATGGTGGCGGGAACGCCGCGCTCGCGTCCGGGCCGGTCCCGTTCACCCATGGTGGCGCGAACGCCGTATTCGCGTCCGGGCCGGTCCCGGTGTCCGCCGCCGCGTCACCGTGGCCGAACTGATCCGGCGCGGACCGCCGCGAGCGCACCTCCGCCGTCGGCCACGTGGCCGCCGGGTGGTCATCCTCGCCGTCAACGGCCAGTCCCGTTTCCATCCATGGGGTGGCGGCCGTGCTGGTCTCTCCTAGTGAGCGCACGTCCGGCAGGGAAGCGGTGTTCTGCCGGGTGATGACCTCGTCGGGAAGCCACACCAGAGCGGTCAGGCCGCCCTTGGACGCGGGCCGGAGCCGGACATGGATGCCGTGCCGGGCGGCCAGCCGGGCCACGACGAACAGGCCCATCCGGCGCGAGACCGCGACGTCCACGACCGGCGGGTTGTCCAGCCGCCAGTTGGCGTGGGCCATCTCCTCCGCGTCCATCCCGACGCCCTGGTCGGTGATGTCCAGCAAGACCCCGCCGCTGTTGAGCAAGTACCCCGACACGTGGACCAGGGTTTCCGAGGGGGAGAAGGTGGTCGCGTTCTCGGCGAGCTCGGACAGCAGGTGAACGACGTCGTTGACCGCCCGCCCGCGGACGGAGATGCCGGGCTGGATGTCCGGGACGACCCGCTCGTAATGCTCGATCTCCGAGACCGCCGCCCGCAGGACGTTCACCAGCGCCACGGGCTCGCTCCACCTTTTGACCAGCTCGTGGCCCGCCAGGACCAGGAGGTTCTCGGAGTTGCGGCGCATCCGCGTGGCCAGATGGTCCATCTGGAAGAGGTTCGAGAGCCGTTCGGAATCCTGCTCGCCCTGTTCCAGGTCGTCGATGAGGCGGATCTGTCGTTCCACCAGCGTCTGGCTCCGGCGGGAGAGGTTGACGAACATCGCGTTGATGTTCCCGCGCAGCGCCGCCTCGTTGGCCGCCAGCCGCACCGCCTCCTGGTGGACCTGGTCGAACGCCCGGGCCACCTCGCCGATTTCATCGGTGGAGTCCACGTCGATAGGCGCTACCTCCGGCGGCGCCTGGCCGCCGTCCCCGCTCATCAGGCGGACGGTTTCCGGAAGCCGTACTTCAGCCACCTCCAGAGCGCCCGTCCGCAGCTGGCGCAACGGCCGCGTCATCGAGCGGCCCAGGGCCAGGGTGAACAGCAGCGCCAGCGCCAGCACCAGGATCACCGCGAAACCGCCGATGACTGCCGCCGTGATGGCCTGGCCCCGCAGTGAGCCACTCTGCCCGATCACGGAGGCCATCAGCCCCTGCTCGACGGCGTGCAGGCTGGCCACCAGGTACGCCGAGCCACTGGCCGCGTCGGTGAAGGCTGGGTTGTCCGCCGACGAGCCGCCGTCGAGCGCCAGAGTGATGGCCTGCTGTACCTGGGCCTGCGCCTGGTCGGCCTGCGCGGAGGACAGGTCGCTGTCGTAGAGGTGACGCTGGCTGCTGGTCGCGGTAAGGCTGAACTGGGCCAGATCAGCCTGCTGCTCGGCCTGCGCGGCGTTGATGGCGGTCAGCTGCCCGGGCTGGAACTGGTTGGCTCCCACCAGGTCGGGGGTGAGGGCCGAGGTGAGGATGGCCTGCTCCTGAGAGGCCTCTTCCTTCGAGGCGGAGATGAGCCCCACGACCCGCGCGGTGTCGGCCAGGGCTGCGTCGTGGCTGCCCGTGGCGATCTCGTCCTCGAGGGCGAGAAGCTGGTTGATCGTGGTGGCGTACTCCTGGATCACTGCCAGCGAGGGAATCTGGGTGCTGGTCGCGACGCTGCGGAGGGCTGGGAGCCCGTCGATCGCGGTGATCGCGCCCTTGGCCTCCTGCTGGGCCACGGCCGGGTAGGACCGGCCGATGCCCGCGGCCCCGCTCCGCACCCGGGCGGCGAGCTGGTTGGTGGCCCGGCGGTCCTGGGCCAGCACGGCCAGCTGGGGGGCCGCGGCCGTGCCCGGCGAGCCGCGGCCGCCTGCCTGGCCCATGGTGATGAACTTGATGGTGTCTTCGCGTTCGGCCTGGAGGGCCTGGACCAGGTTGGTGATCTCACCCCCGAGCCGGGAGAACTGCTCGACCCGCTGATACGCGAGGGCGCTGCGTGCGGACGAGACCACGCTCACGCCCCCGAGGATCACGGCCGCTAACGTGGGCAGCAGGACCAGCAGCAGGAGGCGTGACCGTACCCGCCAGTTTTTCAGCGCAAAGAGGCGGAAGGCCTTCGGCGGCGGCGCTTGATCAGGGGGCGGGCTGATCTCCTGCACCACAGCGTTGTCAGCCGCACCTGCGCCGCCGGCCGCACCTGCGCCGCCCGCTGTTCCTGCGCCGCCCGCTGTTCCTGCGCCGCCCGCCGCACCGCCGTAGCCTGCCGCACCGCCGTAGCCCGCCGCATCTGCGCCGCCTGCCGCATCGCCGTAGCCCGCTGTGCCGCCGTCCCACGCCGCACCGTCGCCGGAGTACGTGCGGCTCCCGTTGAGAGCCACGCCCAGCGGTGCCGTGAGGAGCGGGGCCGACGGCCGGCTGTCCGCGTCAGGGGCCGAGTGGACTGCTCTCCCTCGCCTGGATCGCACAGTTTCTGCACCTCTCAACCGGGAAATGGCAGGTGCCCACCGAGCCGCAGGCACCGAACGTGGAACCGAAATGGCAGCTCCGGTCGCTGGCAAACCATTCTGAGGCGGGCCCTGGCCGCAGAGCCAGGAGTCAACTCTAACCCTTGCCGGGCCTCCTCACGCTCATTGTTACCACTGTTGCCAAACCTCGTCATGAGGTCTGACGAGTCAGCAGTAAAGCGTCCTCAATCTGGGTACGCGCCCGGTCCATGCGGGTTACCCTAAGCAGCGAGCGCGGCAATAATACTACCTTTCTTCGGAAAGCCCAGCCCGCTGCTATATCACTTAGGAAATTACCATTTCCATTCCGGCTCTTTATCGCGCTCGCCGGAGTATAGGAGGAGACTCCATGGGGCATGTTCAGGCCGGGACCCGCGGCGGGCGTGCGCAGCTGGCCCGGCGGTCCCGCGCTGCCGCGGTGTCAGCCTTGCTGGCGTTGCTCGCGACCGGATGTCATGTGCCGGGAACCTCGGCAGGCCAGGCGGGGAGCCAGCAGATCACGGTGGCGGTCGTGCCAGGTTTCGCCAACGCGCCGCTGCAGGTGGCCGTCCAGGACGGGCTGTTCGCCCAGCGCCACCTCGGCGTGACGGTCCAGACGTACCAGACCCTCCAGCAGGCCTACGCGGCCCTAACCAGCGGCCAGGCCGACGTCATCAGCGGCGATTATGCCGGGCTGCTCTACGCGCAGGCCCATGACCCGCACGCCCCGCTGCGGCTGATCGCGGACGGATACGACGCCGCCCCAGGGGTGATGGAAGTTCTCACCCTGCCCGGCTCCGCCATCACGACCCCCCAGGACCTGCAGGACAAGACGGTCGCCACACCGCTGCGGGAGCTCGCCCCCTTCTCGGCCGACGCCCCCTACAACGTCGAGACGCTGACCGCTGAGGCGGTGCTGCAGAGCGACAGTGTGAGCCCTTCCAGTGTCCTGTGGACGGCCATGCCCGCAGGGGACATGATCGCCGCCCTGCGCGATCATCAGGTCAGCGCGATCGTGGCCACTCAGCCATACATCCTGCAGGCCGAAACCGAGCTGGGGGCCGTCGAGTTGTTCGACGTCTGCAGCGGCGTGACCGCCAACCTGCCGCTCTCGGGGTACTTCACCACCGCGGCGTTCACCCGCGGTCATGCCGCGGCCCTGCGCGGCTTCCGGTCCGCGCTCAACGCGGCGAAGGCGAGCACGGCTCAGCTCGGCACGGTCCGGTCGGCGCTCGGGACACTGCCGGGGATGTCCGCGCAGGAAGCGGCCCTCGTCACGATCGGCCAGTACCCGACCTTCCTGAGCGTCGGGCAGGTGCAGCGGGTGGCTGACCTGATGTACGGCACCGGCATGATCCGAACCACGATCCCCGTGAAAAGCCTGGTGCTCCGCTAGTCCTGTCCGGGGGCGACCCCCCTGGACCCCCGCCATCCGCCGGGCTCGGCGAGGACGCGCTCTGTCTGTCCGGGGGGGCGACCCCCCTGGACCCCCCGCCATCCGCCGGGCTCGGCGAGGACACGCCTGCGGCGCGCCTCCCCTCGCCGGCGGATCAGCGCTGGCTGAGCCGGCCGCGCCCGCGGCGCGCTGCTCTGCTGGGTCGGCAGGCTGTACCCCGGGAACCCCGTTGCGGCGCGCCTCCCCTCGCCGGCGGATCAGCGGGGGAGGGGGAGATGCCTGCCCGCATCCCTTATTCGCGGCTGGTGGTCAGCCGGTGAAGGCGAAATGCTCGAAGTCGAAGTTGGATAGCGGCTGGCCGACCTTACCGGCCGTGTACCCGGTTATCTTGCTGCTGTACGCGTCCAGCACATCGATGAAGGCGGGGATGATGTAACCGCCCTCATTGAAGTCATAGTTCTGCATCTCGGTGATGATTTCCTTGCGCAGCGACGGGCTGGCGGTCGCGTTAGCCTGGTTGTACAGGCTCGTGTAGTGAGCATTGTTGGTGTGCGTCTCGTTGAACGGGGACGCCTTCAGCATCGACTCCGCGACCTGGGCGAGGTACGGGTAATAGTTGTAGTAGTCCTGGGCGAACGACCACTTGAGATAGCTCGGGCCGAAGAAGGTCCCGGCGGGGACGTTGCTGAGGTTGACCGTGACGCCGGCCGCCTTGGCCTGCGCAGCCAGCACCGTGGCCATCGCCACCGTGCCGGTGGCTACCGCCGAGGTGGTCAGGGTCACCGTGAGGCCCTCCTGGCCCGCCCTCTTAAGCAGGAACTTGGCTTGCTGGATGTCGCCTTGCGCGGGCCGGATCAGAGAGTGGTCGAAGTCGGGGTCGTACGGGGAGAACAGGTCGTTGGCGACCACCCCGTAGCCGTCCAGGGCCGAGTCGATCAACTGCGGGCGGTCGACCAGCAACCGCATGGCCTGCCGGACGTTGACGTCGCTGAAGGGCGGCTGATCGACGCGCATCGTGAAGGGGATGATCTCGCCGGAATGCGACACGACCGTCTTGATGCCGCTCGTGGTGGCCAGGGAGGCGATCTGCGGCCCGTCGAGCGCGCCGGCGCCCTGGATCACGCCGGTGCTCAGCGCATCCTGGAGAGTGGTGTTGTCGCTGAAGTCGATGATGGTCAGCGTGTCAGCGTAGGGAAGCCCCGGCTTCCAGTAGTGCGGGTTCCGGGTGAAGACGCTGCGCTGGCCCGGGGTGAAACTCTGGTAGACGAACGCTCCGGTGCCGACCGGCCTGGCCGGGTTGAAACCCTCCGGCGCGATGTACAGGTTGTACCAGAAGGCGGCCAGCTGATCGGCGAAGCTGGAGAAGGGCTTGGTCAGCTGGACCAGCACGGTGTGGGAGTCCAGGGCCTTGGTGTTGGCCAGGTCGATCGGGCCGAGGCCGAACTTCCCGGTGAAACCGTTGGAGTAGACCCGCTGGAACGTGAACAGGACGTCGGACGCGGTGAAGTCCTTCCCGTTGTGGAAGGTCACGCCGGGGCGCAGGTCGATGATCCACTCCGAGAGCGACCCCTGATGCGGGGTGATCGACTCGGCCAGTACGTACTCGACCTGCGCCTGCGCGTCGAGCTGCACCAGGGGCTGGTACAGCGACTGGAGGCGGGAGGTGTCGATATACGTGAGGCTCTTGTGCGGGTCGAGGGTGTCCGAGCTGGAGCCGCCGGACAGGCCCAGCTTCAGGTCGCCGCCGCGCCGCAGGCTCCGGTTCGCCTGATCTAAATGCTGGGTGGCCCCGGAACTGGAGCCGCCGCAGGCGGCCAGTAAGCCACCCGCGCCCGCCGCGGCGCTGGCCGCCGCAATCCCGCGCAGGAATTGGCGTCGCCCGAATTCTGCTCCCGGCCGCGGCGTGCTGCTCTGATCCGGTCGATCCACGGAAACCTACCTCCACGATGTTCGGCATAGCAACGCTGAACGTATTCAGGGGACATGATCGAATAGGCGCACAACGGCCCGGCGCGGCATGGCGGGGCCAATCCTCCTGGTCAAGCGCCCTATGCGGATTACTGGCCATAATGTCACAGGCCGAGTGGTCACGCTACCCGTGCGAATACGCTCCGGTAGCGACGGGTTACCCGGCAACAAGGAGCACCTTTCCGACGTGCTGGCGGCGCTCCAGGAAACGATGCGCCGCAGCGGCGTCACTGACGGGGAAGGTGGCGGCAATGGGCACCGTGATGGACCCGCGCCGAATGAGGTCCAGCGACGTGGCCAGCTCATCGGGAGGTGCCAGGCGGAAGCCCATGATGCGCCACCCGTTCCGGAACAGGTCAATCAGGTCGAGCGGGACCACCTCGCCCGCGTGCGCGCCACAGGTCACGAAGGTGCCCTCCTCGCGCAACACGGACAGGTGCGCCCCGAACAGCGGGCCGCCCACGGTGTCGAGGACCGCGTCGAAGCGGCGGCCATCTGTGGCCTGCAGCAGGTCCCTGGTGAGGTCGTTCTCACCCCGGACGATGACCGCGTCCGCGCCGAGCGAGGAGACCTGGCCGGCCTTGCCGGTCGTGCCGGCCGTCGCGACCACGGTCGCCCCGGCCAGCTTCGCGCACTGGACCAGGGCGCCCGCCACCCCGCCGGAGGCCGAGGGGACGAGGACGAGGTCGCCGGGCCGGACGTGGGCCAGGCGGTTCACCATGTGCCATGCGGTGCTCACGGCGCACTGCCCGGCGGCCATGGCGAGGAGGTCATCAGCGGGCTCGAGGGGGACCACCACCTCGGCCGGGACGCAGACCAGTTCGCCGTAGCCGCCCCACCGCGTGGTGCCGAACACTTCGAAGGCCTCGCAGAGATCTGGCCGCCACCGGGCGCACCGCGGGCAGCGGCCGCAACTGTACTGCTGGAAGGCGGTGACGCGATCGCCGGTACGGATGGGGCCGCTGCGGTCGCCCACGCCGACGACCGTGCCGGCGAACTCCGCCCCGAGGACCATGGGCAGCTCGAACGGCCACCGGGACGTCCCGGCGCGGGAGTCGAGGTCGGAGTGGTTGACCCCGCAGGCCTGCACCTGGATCAGGACGTCCCGGGGGCCGATCTCGGGATCGGGGATGTCCGCGTACTGCATGGCCTCGGCCGGCCCGTATTCGTAGAACGCCGCCGCCTTCACCGCCCGCGGCCTCCCTGCCGGGGGCGGCCCTGATCCCCGCGGATGGGCCGGGGAGCGGAAGCCATTCTCGCGCACGCAATTACGAAGTAACTAGGGGGGGTCGTCATATGTGCTCTTCTCCGACTGGCGCGGCCCCCGGAAACGGCCCGTCCTGACGCGCACGTGTGACGGTGTTCCGTCACATTAGTTGCGCCTGTCACTGGGTGAACCCAGGAATCACAAGCGAAGCCTGACATGGGCGACCCCAAGCTCCATTCCTGACACGGATTTACTAAGGTAATTCGGAGATAAAAGGTGCTGCCTGAGCCGGGTAGCCTGGCCGAACCTGCGAGGCCACCCGCCACTCGAGGTGGTGTTTCGAGGAGAATATCGCCGCGAAGAGTAGGATTCAGGCTGATTCCGGTAAATGGCGCATGGGCCATCTCATGCTGGCGGGAAGGATCGGCAACGTGGCAGACGCCCGCGTCGTCCGGGGGCCGCAGCCGGGGCGGCCCGCCGGCCCGGCCCTGCCAGCCCGCCCGCGCGCGGGCCGCGGCGCTCACCCGGTCCGCCATCTCCTCGTGCGCCGGGCAGCGGCCGGGCTGTTCACCTTATTGGTGGTGTCCGTGCTGGTGTTCGCGGCCACCGAGGTGCTGCCGGGTAACGCGGCCAACGCGGTGCTCGGCCGGACCGCGGCCAGCAGCCCGGCCGCGCTGCACCGGCTGGAGGCAGCCCTGCACCTTAACCGGGGCGTGGCGGACCAGTACTGGCTGTGGTTCTCCGGCCTGGTCACCGGCCACCTCGGCCACTCACTGGTCAACGGGCGGCCGGTGTGGGGTTACGTGGCACCGAGGCTCATCAATTCTGCCGTGCTGATGGGAGTCACCGGCGTGATCGGGGCCATGGCCGGGGTCGCGCTCGGCGCGCTGGCCGCGCTCCGCCGGGACGGCTGGCTCGACCACGTCAGCGCGGTCACCGCGCTGGCGGTGACCGCCCTGCCGGAGTTCGTGGTCGCGATCGGCCTGGTCATCCTGTTCTCCACGGTGGTCACCCACCTGCTGCCCGCGGTGTCACTGCTGCCGCCGGGCAGCTACGCCTGGAACGCCCCGCAGCTCCTGATCCTGCCGGTGGCCACCCTGGTCATCGTGATCGTGCCGTACATCCAGCGGATGACCCGGGCGGCGATGATCGAGGCCCTGGAGTCCGACTACGTGGAAATGGCCCGGCTCAAGGGCGTGCCGATGTGGCGCATCGTGCTGGTGCACGCGCTGCCCAACGCCACCGCGCCGGTGATCCAGGTCATCGGCCTGAACTTCCTGTACCTGGCGGGCGGGGTGGTCGTCGTGGAGTACGTGTTCGCCTTCCCCGGCATCGGCCAGGGGCTGGTCTACGCGGTGCAGAACCGCGATATCCCGGTCATCCAGTTCATCGTCGTGCTGCTGGCCGCGTTCTACGTGGTCATGAACATCGTGACCGACGTGATCGCGATGCTGGTCACGCCGCGGCACAGGATTCCCAGGTAGGAAGGAGGACCGGGTACCCATGACCGCGGCACGCCCAGGCAGGGAGCGGATCCGCCGCCACCAGTGGCTGGCCTCGGCGGGCGCGGCGGTGCGCACCCCGCGCGGCGCTACCGGGCTTGGCCTGGCCGGCCTGGTCGTGGCCGTCGCGGTCATCGGCCCGCTGGTGGCCCCGTACCCGCCCACCGCCCTGCTCACCTTCCCGTTCGGGAAGCCATCCGGGCAGTTTCTGCTCGGCGCTGACTTCCTCGGCCGCGATGTCCTGTCCCGGATCCTGGAGGGCGGCTGGCTGCTGCTGCTGATGGCGGTGTCCGCGACGGTGCTCGGCGTCGCCGCCGGGGCGGCCGCCGGGATCAGCGCCGCCTACCTCCGCGGCCGCCCGGACGGGCTGATCATGCGGACCGTTGACGTGATCCTGGCCTTTCCCCAGCTGGTCTTCGCCCTGCTGCTGCTGAGCATCCTGGGCCCCCGGCTGTGGCTGATCGTGCTGGCCGTCGGCCTGACCCACGCACCCGCCGTCGCCCGGGTGCTGCGGGCGGCGACGCTGGACATCTCCGAGCGTGACTTCGTCAAGGTGGCCGAGCTGCAGGGCATGCGCCCGGCCGTGGTGATGGCCAGGGAGATCCTGCCCAGCCTGAGCACCCCGCTGATGGTGGAGGCGGGACTGCGGCTGACCTACTCGATCATCATCATGGCGGGCCTGGCCTTCCTGGGCTTCGGCCAGCCGCCGCCGTCCCCCAGCTGGGGGACCATGATCAACGAGAACCGGGCCGGGCTGGCCCTGAACCCATGGGCCGTGGTCATCCCGGCCCTGCTGATCGCCCTGCTCACCATCGGCACCAACCTGCTGACCGATGCCATCGGACGGGCGGCGCTCGGCGTGGACCGCAGGCCCGAGGAGGCAGCCCTCATGGATGACCTGGACCCCGCATGAGGCAGGCAGAGGGCCAGGCGGGTGAGCGAGCGGAAGACACACCACCCTTCCGGCTGGAGGTGCGTGACCTGGAGATCCGGAGCGGGCCCCACGGGCCCCCCGTGGTCAGCGGGATCTCGTTCGCGGTGCGGCCCGGTGACGTGCTCGGCCTGGTCGGCGAGTCCGGCTCAGGGAAGACGACCGTCGCCCTCGCCCTGCTCGGGCACACCAGACGTGGCCTGTCCGTCAGCACGGGCGAGGTCCGCCTGGACGGCATGGACCTGCTGCGGCTGCGCCCGGCCGGGCTGCGGCAGGTGCGCGGGGCCCGGGTCAGCTACGTGCCGCAGGATCCGTCAGCGGCACTGAACCCGGCCCTGCGGATCGGGTACCAGCTCCAGGAGGCACTGCGCGTCCACGGCAGAACGGGACAGGACGGGAACCCTCAATCCCGGATCCTCGAGGTGCTGGGCGAGGTCCGGCTGGCGGCTAACCCGGACCTGCTGCGGCGCTACCCGCATCAGCTCTCCGGCGGGCAGCAGCAGCGCGTCGCGCTGGCCATGGCCTTTTCCTGCCGTCCCTCGCTGATCGTGCTGGACGAGCCCACCACCGGCCTGGACGTATCGACTCAGCGTCACATCCTTGACACCATCCGCACCCTCTGCCGGGGTTACCGGGTGGCGGCCGTCTACGTGAGCCACGATCTGGCCGTAGTCAGCGAGATCGCGGCCGAGGTGGCGGTCATGTACGCCGGGCGGATCGTGGAGGCGGGACCCGCCGCGATGCTCTTCGGCCGCCCGCTGCACCCCTACACGCAAGGGCTGCTCGCCTCGGTCCCGGTCCCGGAAGGCGGCCGGCCACTCACCGGGATACCCGGGCAGCAGCCACCGCCCGGGCACCGCGGGCCTGGCTGTGCGTTCGCTCCGCGCTGCGGCATCGCGCTCGACCGGTGCCGGGCCCGCGTGCCGGAACCGGCGGCGCTGGCCGGGCGGACCGTGCGCTGCCTGCGTGCGCCCGAGGCGGACAGCGCGGCCGGGATCACCCGATCCGTGTCCCGCCCCACCGCACCCGCGGCCGGCCCGTCACCCGCCCCGCCCGTGCTCTCGGTCCGGGGGCTTTCGTCCAATTACGGCCCGGTGCCGGTCCTGTCCGGCATCGATCTGGACGTGCCGCCGCGGGGATGCGTCGCCGTGGTCGGCGAGTCCGGCTCCGGCAAGACGACGCTGGCCCGGTGCATCGTCGGGCTGCACGGGGACTGGACCGGCGAGATCACCCTCCACGGAGCCCGGCTCGCGCGCGGCGCCCGCCACCGCCCGGTGCCGGTGCTGCGGCAGATCCAGTGTGTCTTCCAGAACCCGTACACCTCCCTCAACCCCCGCAAGACGGTCGGCCAGATCGTGGCCGAGCCGCTGCAGCGGCTCCTGGGCGTGCCCCGGGGCGAGCACACCGAGCGGGTCATCAGCGTGCTCGAGGACGTTGCCCTGGGCCGCCGTTACCTGTCCCGCTATCCCGATCAGCTCTCCGGCGGCGAGCGTCAGCGGGTCGCGATCGCCCGCGCCCTCGTCGCCGAGCCGGGCCTGCTGGTCTGCGACGAGGTCACCTCGGCGCTGGACGTCTCGGTGCAGGCCGTCGTCATCGAACTGCTCCGGGCGGCCGCGGCCCGGCGGCACCTGGCCATGCTCTTCATCACGCACAACCTGGCCCTGGTGCGCAACGTCGCGCAGTTCGCCGTCGTGCTGCGCCACGGCCAGATCGTCGAGGCCGGGCCTGCCGAGCAGGTGCTCGCCGATCCCGGCAGCAGCTACACCGCCCAGCTCATGGCCGACGTGCCCAGGCTGAGATCGTGAAGCCCGGGCGGGTTGGCCCCGGTGACCACTGCGACGCGCCGCGTATCGGCGCCATGGCCAGGTGACGCTGGCCCTGCCGCCATCAGCGGGTTCCTGTACGGGCTGCGGTCACGGGGCTGCGGTCACGGGGCGGCCGCCGGTGACAGGGACGGCGGGCGGAACGCGGCGAAGGGGTGGGTCACGACGAGGACCCGGGTCACGAACCGGTAGAGCGTGGGGGGCCTGCCGCCCAGGGATGTCGGCCGGGCGGCCTCGGCCGTCGCCTCGATCACGCCGCGGCGGCTGAGGACCCGCTGCAGGTTGGTGGCCGAGACCGGATGGCCGAGCGAGGCGGCGTAGATGTCGCGGAGCTGCGCGATCGTGAAGGTCCCGGGGGCCAGGGCGAAGCCGATGTTGGTGTAGGACAGCTTGGCCCGCACCCGGTCCCGGCCTGATTCGGCGATCGACCCGTGGTCGAAGGCGGTCGGCGGGAGGTCCCCGACCGGATGCCACCCGGTATCCGGCGGGATGCGCGGGTCCACGTCGGTGGCCACCAGGGCCAGGTAGGCCGTGGCCAGGGTGCGGCCCCGCGGGTCCCGCCGCGGATCACTGCGGGTCTCCAGTTGCTCCAGGTACGCGATGTCGGTCAGGTCCACCTTGGTGGCCAGGTGCCGGCTCACGGACGCGCCGAGGCGCTCATCTGGTCCCAGCGGGCCGCCGGGCAGGGCCCACCGTCCCTCGAACGGCGGCTCGCCTCGCTGCCACAGCAGGACGTGAAGACCGTTGCGGCGGACCTGGAGGACCACGGCCAGTGCCTCGTGGGAGAACTGCTCATCGTCTGGCACGTTCGCATGGTACTGAGCCCCCGGTTTGAGACCGCCGGGCGGAAAGTTTTATACTCTGAGTCTAAAACCTCGGCGGACGATTTGGGGCGGATCATGACCGGGACACCAGCAGGGGAGCGGCGCGACGGCCAGAACGGGGCCGGGCAGGATTGGGCCGGGCAGACGGGCCGGCCAGGATTGGGCCGGGCAGAACGGGGCCGGCCAGGATTGGGCGGCAGAGGTCCGGCGGCTGGCAGAGCAGCGCGACGCCGTGATCCTCGCGCACAACTACCAGGCGCCCGAGATCCAGGACGTCGCCGATCACGTCGGTGACTCACTCGGGCTCTCGCGCCTGGCCGCGGCGAGCACGGCGAGCGTGATCGTGTTCGCCGGTGTCTACTTCATGGCGGAGACCGCCAAGATCCTGGCCCCGGACCGGACGGTGCTGATCCCGGACCCCCGGGCCGGCTGCTCGCTCGCCGACACCATCACCGCGCAGGACGTCCGCGACTGGAAGGCGGAACATCCCGGGGCCGCGGTCGTGGCCTACGTGAACACCAGCGCCGAGGTCAAGGCCGAGTCCGACCTGTGCTGCACCTCGGCCAACGCGGCGCAGATCGTCGCGTCCATCCCGGAGCACCGCGAGGTTCTGTTCCTGCCCGACCAGTTCCTCGGCGCCTACGTCCAGCGGGTCACCGGCCGGGCCAACATGCACCTCTGGCTCGGCGAGTGCCACGTGCACGCCGGGATCAGCCCGGACGAGCTGCGCCGCAAGGCCAGCGCCGACACCGAGGCCGAGCTGTTCATCCACCCGGAGTGCGGGTGCTCGACCGCGGCGCTGTGGCAGGCGGGGGAGGGCGACCTGCCCGCCGGCCGTACCCGGGTGCTGTCGACCGGGGGCATGCTCGCCGCCGCCGCCGCGACCACGGCGGCCACCGTGCTGGTGGCCACCGAGACCGGCATGCTGCACCAGCTGCGCCAGGCCAATCCGGCCGTGCGCTGGGAGCCGGTCAATCCGGACGCCGTGTGCCGGTTCATGAAGATGACGACCCCGGCCGCCTTGCTGCGCTGCCTGCGCGACGGCGTGCATGAAGTGAATGTCGCCGCCGACGTGGCCGGCAGGGCCCGCCAGGCCGTCCAGGCCATGATCACGGCCGGGGCGCCGAGGTGACCGGCGCGGAGCTGCGCCGTCTGCCCCGGTCCCCGGTGCGCTGGGAACGCGACGCGGACGTGGTGGTCCTGGGATCCGGGGCAGCGGGCCTGGCCACAGCCCTGGCCGCCGCCGGTCATGGCCGCCGAGTGCTGCTGCTCAGCAAGGACGGCGTCGGCGCGGGGGCGACGCCCCTGGCCCAGGGGGGCCTGGCGGCGGCCATCGGCCCCGGGGACACCCCGGCCCTGCACCAGCGGGACACGCTCGACGCCGGAGCCGGCCTGTGCGATCCGGCCGCGGTCGCGATGCTGGTGTCCGAGGCCCCCGCCGAGATCGCCCGCCTGGCTTCGCAGGGTGCCCGGCTGGAGCAGACCGCCCTGCACCTGGAGGGCGGCCACAGCCGCAAGCGGATAGTGAACGCCGGCGGTGACGCGATCGGCGGGGAGGTGCACCGGGTGCTCAACGCGGCCCTGCTGGCCAGCCGCGTCCAGATCCTGACCCGGTGCGTGGCGCTGGACGCCCTGACCGGGGACCGGGGCCGCGTCGGCGGGGTACTGGCCGGGATCCCCGGCGACGACGGGGTCCTGCGGGTGGGCGCGGTGACGGCCCGCGCCGTCGTCGTGGCCACCGGCGGGTTCGGCCAGGCCTACGCGACCACCACCAACCCGGCCGGGCTGACCGGTGACGGCCTGGCGCTGGCCGCCCGCGCCGGTGCCGAGCTGCGGGACGTGGAGTTCGTGCAATTCCATCCCACGGTGCTGTGGCAGGAAGCGGCCCGCGGCCAGTGCCCCCTCATCACCGAGGCGCTGCGCGGGGCGGGAGCCGTGCTGGTCAACGCGGCGGGCCAGCCCGTCATGGCCGGCCGTCATCCGCTCGGCGACCTGGCCCCCCGGGATGTCGTGTCGGCGGCCATGCAGGAGCGGATGGCCCAGGGGGGCGGGCCGGGCGATCATCTGTGGCTGGACGCCACCGCGCTGGGCCGGGCCGTGCTGGAACGCGATTTCCCCACCGTGGTCGGCTTGTGCCGGGCGCGCGGAATCGACCCCGCGGCCGAGCCCATCCCGGTCGCGCCCGGAGCCCACTATGCGTGCGGCGGCATCCGGGCCGGCATGGACGGCCGGACCTCGGTCCCCGGGCTCTACGCCGTCGGGGAAGCCGCGTCGACCGGGGTTCACGGCGCCAATCGCCTGGCGTCCAACTCCCTGACCGAGGCCCTGATCACCGGGCGGCGCACCGGGGAACTGCTCGGGCGGGACCTGCCGGAGCCGCCCGCGCGGCTCCAGCTGCCGCCGGGGGGCCCGGGCGTGAACCCGGCCAGCCGGCCTGCACTGGCCGGGGGCATGTCGCGGCACGCGGGAGTAGCCCGCGATCACGAAGGCCTGGAACGCCTGCGGCAGATGCTGGGACAGGCCGGGCCCGCGGGCTGCGCGCTGGACCTGGCCACGGCCGAGGCGGCCAGCCTGCACGCGGTCTCGGTCCTGGTCGCCGCGGCCGCCCTGGCCCGCACCGAGAGCCGCGGATGCCATCGGTGGCGGGACGCGCCGCTGGCCGGGCCGGACGGCCGCGCCCGCCACACGGTGCTGCGCATGGAGGCCGGCCAGCGGACATCCGGGCCCGTCCGGGCGGGAGCAGGGGCGGCCGTATGACCGGGAACACGATGGTCACCGGGCGGCTGATCGCCGCGGGACTGGACCCGGAGGACACCTGGCGGGTCGTCCGCGGCGCGCTCGACGAGGATCTCCGTTACGGCCCGGACATCACCTCGGCCGCGACCGCGGCGCCGGATGCCCAGGCGGTGGCCGGGGTTGCCGCCCGGGAACCGGGCGTGCTGGCGGGCCTCCCGGTCGCCCTCGCCGTCCTCGCCGCGGTCGGCATCCCGCCGGAGGCCGCCGTGCCGCGGCGCGCGGACGGGGACCGGATCGGCCGGGGCGACGTCGTGCTGCGGATCCGCGCCCCGCTCCGGGAACTGCTCGGCGCCGAACGGACCCTGCTGAACTTCCTCACCCACCTGTCGGGGATCGCCACCGCGACACGGGCGTGGGCGGACGCCCTCGACGGGACGGGATGCGCGGTGCGTGACACCCGGAAGACCACGCCGGGGCTGCGCCAGATGGAGAAGTACGCCGTGCGGTGCGGCGGCGGCCTCAACCACCGGAGGGGACTCGGCGACGCCGCGCTGATCAAAGACAACCACGTGGCGGCGGCGGGCGGCGTGGCGGCGGCCATCGCGGCCGTGCGCACGGCCGCGCCGGACCTTCCGCTCGAAGTGGAGTGCGACACGCTGGACCAGGTTCGTGAGGCCCTGGACGCCGGGGCCGGGCTGATCCTGCTCGACAACATGGGGCTGGCCGAACTGCGCGCCGCCGCGGCCATGGCCGGCCCGTACCCGGACGTCCGGCTGGAAGCCAGCGGGGGGCTGCGGCTAGAGCAGGCCAGGGCGGTCGCCGCCACGGGCGTGGATTTCGTCGCCGTCGGCGCTCTCACCCATTCGAGCCCGGCGCTGGATCTGGGGCTGGACCTGCTGGCGTGCTGAGCGGCCGGGGCGGCGCACAATGTCACGGTGACCGCGGTCTGCCCGGGCGTTCCTGGCGGTCATCCCGGCGGGCAGGCCCCAGTCCGCCGAGGACATCGGGTTGGCGGCCAGCAGATGTACTGACCGCCGCCGGGAGGACTGAGATGGCAGAGCAGGCCCAAGGCAGCACCTTCGATGTCGTCGTCATCGGCGCCGGGCTGGTCGGCCTGGCCACCGCGATGGCGCTGCTCGCCGACCGCCCCGCGCTGCGGCTCGCGGTCCTGGAGAAAGAGGCTGCGGTCGGCACGCATCAGAGCGGGCACAATTCCGGGGTCCTCCACGCGGGCCTGTACTACCCGCCGGGGAGCCTCAAGGCGCGGTTCTGCACCGCGGGGCGGCTGGCCATGATGGAGTTCGCCGAGTCCCATCAGATCCCGTACCGGCAGGCTGGCAAGCTCGTGGTGGCCAGCCGGGACAGTGAGCTGCCACGGCTGGCCGGCCTGGCCGAACGCGGGCGGGCGAACGGGCTCGCGGTCCGGGAGATCGGCCCGGCCGAGATCACCGAGATCGAGCCCTCGGTGCGCGGCCTGCGCGCGCTGCACATCCCGGAGAGCGGGGTGATCGACTACCGCCAGGTCAGCGCCGCGTACGCCGAGGTCGTCACCAAAGCAGGCGGCCAGGTGCTGTGCGGTCACGGCGTGATCCGGCTGGCCCCGAGGCGGGACGGCTGGGTGGCCGAGACGGCCGCGGGGCCGCTGCTGGGCCGGACCGTGGTGGCCTGTGCCGGGCTGCAGGCCGACCGCATCGCCGCGATGACGGGCCAGGGCGCCCGCGACTTCCGGATCATCCCTTTCCGCGGTGACTACTACACGTTCCGGCCGGAAGCCGCCGGGCTGGTCCGGGGTCTGGTCTACCCGGTACCCGACCCGGCGTTCCCGTTCCTCGGCGTGCACTTCACCCGGGGGATCGACGGGTCGCTGCACGCCGGGCCGAACGCGGTGCCCGCGCTGGCCAGGGAAGGGTACGGCCGGCTGTCCGTGAACGGCCGGGACCTGCTGGACAGCCTGCGTTTCCCAGGGCTGCGCCGGCTGGCCCGGCGCTACGCGGGCACCGGCGCCCTGGAGATCTGGCGTGACCTGGTCAAGGCGGCCTACCTATCCGAGATGCGGCGCTACATTCCGGCCGTCGCCTCCCGGGATGTCACCTTCGGGCCGTCCGGGATCCGCGCGCAGTGCCTGAGCCGGTCCGGGGACCTGGTCGACGACTTCCTGATCGAGGAAAGCGACGGTGTCATTCACGTGCTGAACGCGCCGTCGCCCGCCGCTACCGCATCCCTGGTCATCGGGAGGCACATCGCGGGGCGGGCCGCTGATCACCTCGCCCGGTGATCGCCCGGCCGCGCCAGGCTGGCCCCGCCAGGCTGGGGCAGCCAGGCTGGCCGCCCAGGCTGGGGCAGCCAGGCTGGCCGCCCAGGCTGGGGCAGCCAGGCTGCGGCCCCGGGGCAGGGCGTAATGCACGTCAATCGACATTTGGTATTTTTGTGAAATCGGGCAGTAAACTGCTGCTGATACAAGGACGCCCACTCCACTACTAATACCTATGGGGTAAGACGGTATTAGCAGAATACGGATCACGTCGGGCAATTCCTCCTCCTGGCGCTGCCTTGGCCGCGTACGGTAGTCGCACCAAAAGGCACCTAAGGGGAGGGGAAGCTAAATGAGGTGTCATGTCTCATTGGGTACAGGTGTCAGTTCCCGGGCGCGGCGATCCGGCCGGAAGAAGGGCCGGATCTCAGCCGCGGCCGCGGCCGCAGCGGCGGCCTTAGCGGTCACGTCAATGACCGGTGTCCCGGCTGCCTCCGCGAGCCCGGACGAAACCGTCATCGTCACCGCGACGGGGCTGCTGAACCCGGCCACCGCGGTGCTGGAGGTGGGCGGCACCATCGTGACCCAGTTCCACCTCATCAACGCGGTCGAGGCCCTCGTCCCCACGGCTCTCGAGCCGGTGCTGGCGGCGCTGCCCGGCGTCACCGTCACCCCGGACGTTTCGGTGAACGTGCAGTCCACGACGGAATCCACCGGGCCCCACACGCCGTCGGACGTGTTCCTCCAGGAGACCGAGGCCACCCGGCTGGCGTCGCAGGGCGATACCGGCCAGGGAGTCACCGTGGCCGTGGTGGACACCGGGATCGACAGCCTGCCTGACTTCTCGGGCCGGCTGCTCGGCGGGGTCAACCTGACCGGCGGCGGCAACCCGTTCCAGGACGACTACGGGCACGGAACCTTCGTGGCCGGGCTGATCGCCGGCGACGGGGCCTCATCGGACGGGCAGTACTCGGGCGAGGCGCCGGGAGCCGGGCTGGTGTCGATCAAGGTGGCGGGGGCGGACGGCATCACCAACCTGAGCACGCTGATCACGGGCCTGCAGTGGGCGGTTGATCACCAGAACGTCTACGGCATCAAAGTCCTCAACCTCTCCCTGGGGTACAAGTCCGGCCAGTCAACCGTCATCAACCCCCTGGACCAGGCGGTCGAGGCGGTGTGGAACTCGGGGATCACGGTGGTGGCCTCGGCGGGCAACGCAGGGCCGTTCAATGGCACGATCCTGTCTCCCGGCGACGACCCGCTGGTCATCACCGCCGGCGCGCTGGACGACATGGCCACGCCGTCGACCGCTGACGACGAGATGACCAACTTCAGCAGCGTCGGGCCGACCTCTCCGGACGGCTGGGTCAAGCCTGACCTGGTCGCGTCGGGCCGTTCCGTGGTCAGCCTGGCCGCCCCCGGCTCGACGATCGACACCGACTACCCCTCGGCCCGCGTCGGCCCGGCCAACTTCGTGGGCTCGGGCACCTCGTTCAGCGCCGCGATCACCAGCGGGGCGGCGGCGCTGGTGCTGGCCGCCAATCCCGGCCTGACCCCCGACGAGGTCAAGGCACGCCTGCTCGGCGACACCAACCCTGGCCCGGTCGGCAACCCCTTCGTCGACGGCCACGGGGCCCTCAACGCGTACGCCGCGGCCACCTCGGGCCCCATGGACCTCAACCAGTCCACCGGGGGTCTCGTCGGCACCGTGCTGGGCGCCACGGTCTCGCTGTCGCCCGCCGGCTCCGCCGACACCTGGAACCCCAGCCTGTGGTCCGGGCTGACCCTGGCTCAGGCGCCGGGCGGCGGGACCTGGAACGGCTGGTCCTGGAACGGGTCGGACTGGAACGGCTGGGCCTGGAATGACGGTGGCTGGGCCGGGGCCGCGTGGAACGGCGAGGACTGGAGTGGCTGGGCCTGGAACGACGCTGGCTGGGCTGGCTCCGCCTGGGCGGGCGCGGCCTGGAACGGCTCCGCCTGGGACAGTTCTGGCTGGAACTGACAGAAACCCGGCGTCAGTCAACCATGAAGATCTGCAGTGCTACCGGGGCCATCGTTGCTGTTTCGGTCGCGGGCGGAGTGGTTACCCTGGTTGTCGTCGCATCCAGGCAGCCCATCCCGGGCCAGGCAGACGCGAGCCAGTGGACTGTCGCGGCGACGATGAGCGTTCTGGCCCTGGCCAGCTGGGTGTGGCCGGTTGTCGTGTACCGGGGTGGCGAGTCCGCGGCGTTCAGCATGGACGAGGGCTTCTTCGTAATCCTCGCCCTGCTCGCCACCCCGCTGCTCACGTTGGGGACCCTGGCCCTGGTGACGATCCTGGCCCAGGCGGTCCGGCGACGTTCCCTGGTCAAGTCGGCCTTCAACGCCGGGCAGGTCCTGATCGCGGCGGGCCTCGGGCTCGCGGTGAGCCGCGGTATCGCCACGCCCTCGGACGCGTTGACCGCGGTCCAGGTCGCGGCCATGGGTGCCGGCGTGAGTACCTACTTCGTCGTCAACACAATCCTGGTCGCCGGCATCGTGCGTTCCATGGGCACTGCCTGGGACGAGTTCACCCGCGATCTCCCGATCCAGATCACCCTCGCTGGCGCGGGGGCACTGGCAGGCGGGGTCCTTGCCCTGGCCGTCCAGGCCCGTCTCTGGGCGCTGTTGCTGGCCGTTCCGGGGCTGATCCTGGAGCGCCAGTTGATCAGCGCCCGGTTCTCGGCCCTGTACGACCGGAGCCGGATGAAGGGCCTGTACGAGGTCACGCTGGAGGCCAACAGGGGGTTGTGCCATCAGGCCGTGCTCGACACGATCCTGGGGGCGGTACGGCAGTTGCTGCGCAGCCCGGGGGTCATCCTGACGGCGGTCGAACCGGGCCCCGGGCAGCTCGCCGCCCCGATGACCGTGGCCGACCGGCGCCAGTGGCTGGTGGCGTCGGGACGGCGGAGGGACGAGCCGTTCGATGACGCGGACCGGGGCCTCCTCCAGGCCCTGGCGGCGGTGGGCAGCGGGGCGCTCAGCAATGCCGAGCTCTACCAGCAGGTCCACATCGAGCGGGAGAGGCTCTCCTCGATCACCCTCAACATCGGGGAAGGTGTCTGCGCCACCGACGCGGGCGGGGGGCTCACGTTCGTCAACCGCGCCGCGGCCGGCATGATCGAGCTGCCGTCACTCGACATCACGATCGACGATCCGGTGAGCGGTGACGCCTCGATGGCCCCTGACTTCCTTCTCGCGCCAGCCCGCGAAGCCATGCGGACGCGCCGGACCGTCCGGGCGGACGACGCGCGGTTCCGCGGCAAGGACGGCGAGATCATCCCGGTCGCCTACACGGTGTCGGCAGTCGTGAGCGACGGAGCGCCGTCGGGCGCGGTGATCGCCTTCCGCGACATCACCGAGCGCAAGGCCTTCGAGGACGAACTCCACCGTCACGCCTGCCACGACAGCCTCACCGGCCTGGCCAACCGCCGCCTGCTGGTGGAGCGCCTGGATCAGGCACTCCGGCGGTCGGTGCTGGACCGGAAGACCCACGCCTTGATCTTCGTCGACGTGGACCGCTTCAAGAGCATCAACGACAGCCTGGGGCACGTGACGGGCGACGGCTTCCTCAAGGCGATCGGGGCCCGGCTCAAGATGATGGTGCGCAGCGCGGATCTGCTGGCCCGCTTCGGCGGCGACGAATTCGTGGTGCTCCTGGAGGACGTGGGCGGGGTGGACGTGGCGGCCGCCGCGGCCCGGCGCATCTGCACCGCCGTCCAGCAGCCCATCGTGCTCCCCGATGGCTACGAACTGGTCGCCAGCGTGTCGGTCGGCGTGGCCCTGACCGAGCCGGGCAAGAGCGCCGACGACGTGCTCCGCAACGCCGACGTGGCCATGTACGAGGCCAAGGTTAAGGGCGGGGGAGGCACCTACAAGGTGTTCGACCAGGTGTCCATGGGGACCCGCTCGTCGGAGCGGCTCCAGATCGAGGCCGACCTGCGCAAAGGCCTCGAGCGTGAGGAACTCGAGGTGCATTACCAGCCGTTCTACTCACTCGATTCGGAGCGCATCGTCGGCGCCGAGGCCCTGGTCCGCTGGCGGCACCCGGCCAACGGCCTGATCAGCCCGGAGAGTTTCATCCCGATTGCTGAGGAGACCGGGCTGATCCTTCCGCTGGGCCGCTACGTGCTGGACAAGGCGTGCCAGCAGGCGTGCTCGATCCGGGACCGGCTGGGCGTGGACCTGCCGATCAGCATCAACCTCTCGCCCCGGCAGTTCCAGGAGAGCGGGCTCCTGGCGCACGTGGGAGCGATGCTGCAGGCGACCGGCCTGCCCCCGGAGCTGCTCATCTTCGAGATCACCGAGAGCATGGTGATGGCGGACCTTTCCGGCGCCCGGGAGATCATGAAGAAACTGAATAAGCTGGGTGTGCGCCTGGCTATCGACGACTTCGGCACCGGCCATTCCTCGCTCGCGTATCTTAAGCAGTTCCCCGTCCACGAAGTAAAGGTGGATCGCGCGTTTGTCCAGGGCGTGGCCGAGAGCCCGGTGGATTCGGCGATCGTCCGGGCCGTCATCGACCTGGCCAATGCCATGGGCATCGCGGTTGTCGCCGAGGGCGTGGAAACCAGGAGCCAGGTCGCGGGCCTCAAGATGATCGGCTGCGAAGTCGCGCAGGGCTTCTATTTCTCGCCGCCGCTGTGCCCTGAGGAGTTCGGCCAGCTGCTCACCCGGCAGCTTGCCCCGGTTGGGACCTGCCCAACTCCGCTCCCGGCAGGAAAGTGCGATGGCGTCCCATAGCCGGTGCAACCAGCGCCAGGCGGGCTTCGCTGCCGAGTGTGATCGCGAGCCACCGCAGTGACGTCCTGCCACGCCCACTCCGCGAAGTGCTGGACGAGTTCGGCGGCCTTCTCCTGGGCGGCCAGGGTCGCGTCGATGTTGGGGACGCTGCGGTCACCGTCGGGGGTGTGCACGAGGTCGCGGACCTCGATCTTGCACTGTTCCTGGATGGCCTGGGCGAGCTAAGGCGCGGGGTAGCGGTTGGTGCCCCAGGTGGAGGCGGCCAGCACGGTGCCCGGGTTGCCGCGGACCGCCCAGATCTGACTGCCGGGATGCTCGACCCGCAGCTTGGGGTCATCGAGGGTCTCGCGCAACAACTGCTCGACATATCTGGCGTCGATCCATGCTGCCCCGAGCCGGGCGTCGATGTCGCCAGCCCCCAGGTCGGCGGGGATCACCGCGCGCAGCCCGGCGGCGTTCACCCCGAACCGAGGATCATCCCCGGCCGCGTGCTCGGCGGCGCGGAGCTTGTCGCGGACGTTGCCGGACAGGTACTCGGCCGCCGGGACCAGCCGGCCGGACTGCGGGCCGTCGAAGACCAGCGTCCCGAGGTCGTCGCGAGCCTGGTCCTCGCTGACGCCGAGCAGCCGGGCGAGCTCGTCCAGCCTGGCTTCGCCGCGGGTGTCGAGGCAGATCGCCAGCGCGTCCGCCGCGGTGTCGGCGCCCAGCCTCGGGGTGCGTGGCGCGATCACCCGGCGGGTGAAGATGGCGGCCTTCGCGGCGCGCTGCCCGGCCGGGTCGAACTCCTGCAGCGCGTACACCAGCGGCGCGAACGGGTCACCACGGAAGCCGCCCTGCGGTGGCGCGACGCGCGCCATGACCGGCTCGCCGGTGGCGGGGTCGGTGCGCCCGGTTCGGCGCAGCGAGAACCGGTTGAGTGGCCCGTAACCCCGGACGTACTCGTCATAGTGGCAGGTCAGCTGACCGCGGAGCCGTTTGGTATCAGAAGTGTCTTCCTGTGAGCAGGCCTCAGCCTGCAGCAGCGCAACGGCGGTGTCGCGGAGCCGCAGCAGTGCGCACAGCTCAGCGGCCTGGGTGCGCGGCACCTCGAACGGCCGGGCTGCGCCGTCCGCGACCTCGGTGAAAGTGCCATCCGCGCGGGTCCAGGATCAAGCCCTTTACCACCCCGCCGTTGACGCTGGGAAGGTTGGATCCGACGACATACACGTCGCTGGTTCCGCGGGCGGCGACGCCGGTGAGTCCAGGGAGCATCCGCTGCGGGAGCGGTTCCGCGGCCATCTGATGCTGGCGCTGTACCGGTCCGGCCGGCTGGCCGACGCACTGGCCGAGTTCGCCAACGCCCGCCACGTCTTGGCTGGAGAGCTCGCGCGCGGCACCGGCATCGGCGACAAAGATCACGATCATTCACCTCGGGCACCCGGCCAGCCTCACCCGCGCAGGCGCAGCGCCGGGAAGGGAAACTTGTGTTGCAGCCTGCCCGCCCGGCCACGGCGCCCTCAACCCCGATCACCGGCATACCCGGGACTCACCGATCCTTCGGGGCTGCGGCTGGGAGCCCCTGTTCGTGGCAGGCGACGACCCGGAAGAGATGCACCAGCTGATGGCCGGCACCCTGGAGGAGGCCCTCGGCGGCATCGCGAAGATCCAGGGCGATGCTCGTGCCGCCGGCGATGCCACCCGGCGCCGCTGGCCGATGATCGTGCTGAAATCGCCCAAGGGCTGGACCGGCCCGAAAGTCGTCGACGGCCTGCAAGTCGAGGGCACGTTCCGCGCCCATCAGGTGCCGCTCCTGGTCGACGCGGACCATCCGGATCACCTCGCGCAGCTGGAAAGCTGGATGCGCAGCTACCACCCTGAGGAACTATTCGGAGAAGACGGCCGGCTGCTGCCCGAACTCGCCGATCTCGCGCCCGCAGGGGAGCGGCGGATGGGCGCTAACCCGCACGCCAACGGCGGCATCCTGCTCCGCGACTTGCGCATGCCCGATTTCCGGGCCCACGCCGTGGACGTGCCCTCGCCCGGCGCGGTGGACGCCCAGGACACCCTGGTGCTGGGCGAATTCCTCCGCGATGTGGCCGCGCTCAACGAGGAGCAGCGGAACTTCCGGATCTTCGGCCCTGACGAGACGCTCTCGAACATGCTGGGCGCGGTGTTCGAGGTCACCAGCCGCCAGTGGGACGCCCGGACCCAGGAGCACGACGAGTTCCTCGCGCCCGACGGGCGGGTGCTGGACTCCATGCTCAGTGAGCACCAGTCCGAGGGCTGGCTGGAGGGATACCTGCTGACCGGGCGGCACGGGCTGTTCAACTGCTACGAGGCGTTCATCCACATCGTCGATTCGATGTTCAACCAGCACGCCAAATGGCTGAAAGTCACCGCGCAGCTGCCCTGGCGGCGGAACATCGCCTCGCTGAACTACCTGCTCGCCTCCCACGTCTGGCAGCAGGACCACAACGGCTTCACTCACCAGGACCCCGGCTTCATCGACCACGTTGTCAACAAGAAAGCCGATGTCGTCCGGGTCTACCTGCCGCCCGACGCGAACTGCCTGCTGTCGGTCTTCGACCACTGCCTGCGCAGCCGCCACTACGTGAACGTCGTCGTCGCCGGGAAACGTGCCATGCCGCAGTGGCTGGACATGGATGCCGCCGCGGTCCACTGCACCGAGGGGATCGGCATCTGGGACTGGGCCAGCAACGACCAGGGCGGCGAGCCGGACGTCGTGATGGCCTGCTGCGGGGACACCCCGACCCTCGAGGTCCTGGGCGCCGTCTCGATCCTGCGTGAGCACCTGCCCGAGCTGAAAATCCGCGTGGTCAACGTCGTCGATCTCATGAAACTGCAGCCCGCCAGCGAGCACCCGCACGGGCTGGGCGACACCGACTATGACTCGATCTTCACCAGGGACAAGCACATCATCTTCGGCTTCCACGGATACCCGTGGCTGATCCACCGGCTGACCTACCGCCGCGCAAACCGCAACCTGCACGTCCGCGGCTACAACGAAGAGGGCACGATCACCACCGCCTTCGACATGCGGGTGCAGAACCGCCTGGACCGCTACCACCTGGTCCAGGACGTGATCGACCGGCTACCTCAGCTCGGCGCTACCGGCGACTACCTCAAGGCGATGATGCGCGACAAGCTCGTCGAGCACAGCCAGTACATCGACATCCACGGCCAGGACATGCCGGAAATCCGGAACTGGGCATGGGGAGGCCCGGCATGACCATCGGCGCGGGCGCCTCGCTGGCGGTCGTGCTCGATGGCCGCAGCGTCGACACGACCATGGGTTTCACCCCGCTGGAGGGGCTGGTCATGGCGACCCGTTCCGGCACCGTTGATCCTGGCCTGGTGCGCTGCTCAGCACTCCTCAGCGCCGGAGAGGAGCCCGCCTCACCGTGGGGTGAACGGATCAAGTTGCTGCTGCCAGGGGGCACCGTGGTGTAGCCGGTACGCCACACGGCGGCGAGCCGAGGACGAGCGTCGGTTCCGGGTCCGATTTCCAGGGCCGGGGTACCGGCTGAAGTCGATCGACTACGAAGCCGAGGAGTGTTGCGCCTGCTCGGATGCTCTTCGTCGCGAAGAGCGAGGACGGCATGATCCAGCGGTTGACCGTCGGCGATTACGACGACTCTGGCGGACTCCTGGTGACCCGAGACCAGCACCCAGCTCGCCGCCAGGCTGACAACCGCACCGGTCAGGAAGGGCGCCGCCGCAACCGCTGCTGACGTCCCTGCCGGTCCTCCAGACCTGGCCAGACATCCAGCGCCGTGTCGCCCCGGTGGCTCGCGCGGGCCGTCACGTGCTGACCTGAGGTGCATTGGCCGATAGAGTCATTACGCAATCGTTGCAGTAAGCAAGTAAAATTGGCGGGCGTGGAGTGAGTGTGGACGTGGCGGACGAGGCCGCGGTGGACGCAGTGCTGACGGCAAGCCGCACGCTGGTCGCGGTGGCCACCCAGTCGCTGGGCGCCGCCGCGGAGGACACCACGATCGCCCAGTACCGGGCCCTGGTGGTGCTCGCCTCCCGCGGGCCGCAGCGGATGACCGACCTCGCCGGGGCGCTGGATGTCACGCCGTCCACGGCCGGGCGGATGTGCGACCGGCTGCTGCGCAAGGGCCTGATCCGCCGGCACCGCGCCCGCGCCGACCGCCGCGCCGTGCAGGTGTCCATCACCGCCGCAGGCCGGCAGGTCGTGGACCAGGCGACCGCCCGGCGGCGAGCGCTGATCGCCGGCATCCTGGGCAGGCTCCCGGCCCGGCAGCAGTCGGCGGTGGCCAGCGCGCTGGCGGCGTTCGCCGCGGCGGCCGGGGAGATCCCCGACAGCCAGTGGCCGGCGGATCCCCCGCCAGCGCCGCCGCCGGCGGCTGCCAGGATGAAACGGGAACCAGCGCGCTCCGGCGGCGCGGAGGGACGATCATGACCAGCAAGGCTACGGCAGGCAGCCCGCCGGACACACTATCGTGGACCGGCAAGGCGAGCGGCTGGCTGCGGGGCTCGCGGGGCGGGCTGCTGGTCATCGCCCTGGTGGTGGGCGCGGGATCAGGGCTGGGCGCGGTCGCGTTCCGGTACCTGATCTACTTCTTCACCTGGCTGGCCACCGGCCATGTCCAGTTCGGCCAGCAAGGACGCGTCCCCAGCTCGCACCTGCCGTGGCTCGGGCTGGGGTTCTTCGTCGTGATCCCGGTCATCGGCGGGCTGGTTTACGGGCCGCTGATCTACCGGTACGCTCGCGAGGCCCGCGGCCACGGCGTCCCCGAGGTGATGATCGCCGTCGCCGAGGAAGGCGGCCGGATCCGGCCCCAGGTCGCCGTGGTCAAGTCGGTCGCCTCCGCCATCTGCATCGGGGTCGGCGGGTCGGTCGGCCGGGAGGGCCCGATCGTGCAGATCGGCTCCGCGCTGGCCTCCAGCCTGGGCCAGTGGGTGCGGATGCCGGAGAGCCGGCTGCGGATCCTGGTCGCCTGCGGCGCCGCCGGCGGCATCTCGGCCACGTTCAACGCGCCGATCACCGGGGTGTTCTTCGGGGTCGAGATCATCCTGCGGGAGTTCTCCATCGAGGCGATCTTCACCGTGATGCTGTCCGCGCTGGCCGCTGACCTGGTCAGCCGCCAGTTCCTGGGCAGCGCCCCGTTCCTGTCCGGGCTGCCGCCGGGGATCGCGCTGCATCACCTGACCAGCTACCTGCTGGTCGCGGTGCTCGCGGTGATCGCGGCGCTGCTCGGGCTGGCGTTCGCGAAGATCCTCTACGCGACCGAGGACCTGTGCGACCGGCTGTGGAAGAACCGCCCGGAGTGGGCCCGTCCGGCGGTCGGCGGGCTCGCGCTGGGCCTGCTGCTGCTGGCGATCCCGCAGCTGTACGGCGTCGGCTACCCGGTCATGTACCTGGCGGTCGGCGGCAGCTACGCCCTGTGGTTCCTGATCGTCCTGGCGGCCGGGAAGATCATCGCGTGCAGCCTGACCATCGGCATCGGCGGATCGGGCGGGGTGTTCGCGCCGTCCCTGTTCATCGGCGCCACCTCCGGCATGGCCTTCGGCGAGATCGCGCACCACCTGCTCGGCCCGGCCGCCGGGCAGCCCGCCCTGTACGCCGTCGTCGCGATGGGCGCGGTGTTCGCATCCGCGGCCCGGGCCCCGCTGACCTCCCTGGCCAGCGTCGTGGAGATGACCGGCGACTACACCCTCACCCTGCCGGTCATGCTCGCCGTCGCCATCGCCACCGCCACCTCCCGCGCCTTGAGCTACGGCACGATCTACACCACCAAGCTGCTGCGCCGTGGCACCGACATCGACCACGCCCCATCGGCGGACCCGTTCGAGGACCTCACCGCCGCCGACGCCATGCGCCCCTTCGCGGCGCCGCTCACCATCGCACCCCAGCCACCCGGCCTGCCGGGCCCGGAGCGCGCCGCGCTGCCCGGGCCGGTGACCCATCAGCACTACCCCCAGGTGCTGTTCGCCAGTGAGTCCCTCACCCAGGCGCAGCGCCAGCTGGAGTTCTACGGCCACGACGGCCTGCCCGTGATCTCCGACGACGGGCAGCATCTTCAAGGCTGGATCACCAGCCAGAACGTGCTGCAAGCGGTCGCCCGCCACATGCACACCACCCCGGCCGGCGCCGCGCAGGCACAGCCCCACGGCCGGCAGGATGATCTCCGCGAGGCACCGACCCCGCTACGGGGCTACCAGATCCTGGAGATCACCATCCCCGCCGGCTCGCCCGCCGTCGGCCAGACACTCGGCGACACCAGCTGGCCGCCCGGCTGGGTCCCGGTCTCGGTCCTGGACAACCACACCCTCCGCGACCCAGACCCCGGCATCACCCTCGCCCCCGGCGACCGGATCAACCTGCTCGCCCGCGAACCACGCAGCCCGGAACCATCACACCCGCGCGCCGAGACGGCCAGCCAGCCACACGGCCACCCCCCAGATGCGCGGCCTGCCCGGGAGGGCCCCGCTCCGGCACCCAGCGAACAACCCTGACGGCCCGGAACCCGGCGTCAAGGTCATGCACGACGCGACGCGGTCACCGGTGCGGCCGACTGTGCCGCTGTCGCGGCTCTAGCCGCGCCCTGGCCGTCTGGACCGGCGGCTGGGCGGTGTCGTGGCGGCTACTTGCCGTGGCCTGGGCGGCTGTCCTCATACGGCAGATCCGCATGACCTTGGATAGCCGCCGGATCAGATGGCAGTAACCGCGCTCACTGACCAGACCGGCACACCACCTCTGGTCGCGGCCAGGTTTCTTACCTGGCTCGGCGAACAGGGCCCTACCCTGGGGACCGTTACCCGGGCCCGGCTGGATGGCGGCGGCAGTAACGACCGCCGGCCCCGCGATTTCATGGTCTGAACGGGTGCCCGCAGCAGGCACGCTATCCCGTTCAGCTACTGGGTGGTCGTTGCCCGCCGGATTGTGCTGCCGTCCCGCCGGACCGCCAGCCCGCGGAAAGGGACGGCAGGCGCGCGGAGTAGATCGAGTATCCGTCGATGTAGAAGGCGATGGTGGTGGCGGTCACGGTTGCTGCCATCATCGGGACCATCAGCCCGAAGCCGCTGTGGGTGAGCTCGAGGACCAGGGCGAGGGCGGCGAGGGGCGCCTGCATGGCCGCGCCGATCATGGCTGCCGCGCCAACCATAGCGTACGCGCCCGAGGGCGAGCCGGGCCAGGCCAGGCTCCAGGCCATTCCGAGGAAGCCGCCGAGGACGGCGCCGGTGCTCAGGGTCGGGGTGAACAGGCCGCCGGTTGCCCCGCTTCCCAGGCACAGGGCTGTGACCAGGGGCTTGAGAGCTGACAGGGCGAGCAGCAGGCTGAAGCTGCCAAGGCCGAGGAAGGCGCCGTGAGCGATGTCCTTGCCGTTCCCGAGCAATTCCGGGTACCAGATGCTGATGATCCCCAGGACGCCGAAGGCCAGCACCGGGGCAAACAGGACCTTGACCCCGGTCGCCCGGTGATATGACACCCAGCCGATCAGGCGTATGTAGCCGGAGGAGATCACCCCGATCACCGGGCCGGCGATCAGCGACCAGGTGAGCAGGGACGCGCTGAAGCGGTAGCCGGGGATGCCGACGTAGGTGGCGTGGGCGGGCAGGTATATCCAGGCCGTCGCGGTGGCGATCCAGGAGCATGCCAAGGCCGGCAGGATGATCGGCAGTGAGACGGTGCCGTACAGGACCTCGGCGGTGAACAGGGCCCCGCCCAGCGGGACGTTGTAGACCGCGGCCAGGCCGGCGCCTCCGCCGCAGGCGACAAGCAGCCGCCGCTGCTGGGCGGACAGGCCGCCAGCCGGCGAAGACGCTCGCCGAGGCGCCGCCCAGCAGCTTGGGTGCAGCCTCACGGCCGAGGGAGGCACCCATGCCGATGACCACCTCGGAGATGACTGAGGTTCCCAGGCAGCGGCGCAACGACAGCCGCCCGTCCCCGTGCCAGATCGCCTCGTCGATCTCCGAATGCTCGCCCTTGGTGTACCGGCGCAGCAGGAACCATGCGACGCCGCCGAACGCGCCGGCGATGAGCAGGGAACTCACCCGCCGGACCGCTGGGGCGTGCTCGACACCGGCCTGGAAGCTCCCGGTGTGGTAGCCGAACGCCAGGTATTGCACGTTAAACAGGATCACCATCATCAGGTCGCCGAACAGGCCGGCGGCGACGCCGGTCAGGACAACCATGACCCAGAAGACGGGGGTAAGAGCCGAATCCCCGTCACTGGTGATGTTCGGCTGCTCCATCGCCCCGCGGCCAGACGCCAGCCGCCGCCGCAGCAACGGCTGAGGGCGACGCTGACGCTCGCTTTTCCCTCGCTCGCCTGCTGGCACGCTCACCACCCCCGGCCGTCATGCCCACGTCCTGGCCAGCGTCCCGGCATGGCGTCCGGCGCAGCCTCGGGCGTGATGCCGTGCCGCCTGTGCTGGGTGCGCAGAGAGCCCGAGGTGTATCCCGCTGACCGGCCGGCTGGCGATGGGCATCGCCGTCGGGCTCAGCTTAGCCACCACGCCCTGCGGACCGGACCGGGCACGCGCAGTTGCACTGGCGAATCGACCCCGACGCCTCGACGGGCATCCGGTTGCCCTTGTGGGTGCCGATAACCTTGTCCACGTCCTGCGACCAGGCGATATTCTTTGATCGTGCCGCCGGCGGGAGCGTGTCTGCGGACGCGGTACTGGTCGAGAGGGATCGCCGATCCCCCGATAACCGCTCTCTGCCCCCGCCGCGGCCGTCGGCGTCAAGGTGATCGTCGTTCCGTAACACGACCTGTTGACACGGCTCGCAACGCGCTACTGCTGGCGCCGCGGCGCCCTTCTCAGTACCTGTTCGCCACGAACAGGTCCTGGGCCGGGAACCTCGTGAGGATCTCGGTGCCGTAGTCGGTGACGACGACCTCCTCCTCGATGCGCGCCGCGGAGATGCCGTCGGAGGCCGGGCAGTAGGTCTCCATCGCGAAGACCATGCCCGCCTCGAGCTCAAGCGGGTTCTCCAGCGAGTTGAGCCGCGAGATGATCGGCCGCTCGTGCAGGCCCAGGCCCAGCCCGTGCGCGAACTGCAGGCCGAAGGCGGCGAGCTCGTTCTCGAAGCCGAAGTCCTCCGCCCTGGGCAGCACGCGGGCCACGACGTCGGTCAACACGCCCGGCTTGATGGCGGCGATCGCCGAGTCCATCCACTCCCGCGCCTGCCGGTAGGCGTCGCGCTGGCTGCCGGTGGCGCTGCCCACTCCGAAGGTGCGGTAGTAGCAGGTCCGGTACCCGTTGAAGGAGTGGATGATGTCGAAGAAGGCCTGGTCGCCGGGCCGGATGATGCGGTCGGTGAAGTTGTGCGGGTGCGGGTTGCAGCGCTCACCGGAGATCGAGTTGACCGCCTCCACCTGGTCGCTGCCGAGCTCGTAGAGCCGCTTGTTCGCGAGCGCGACGATCTCGTTCTCGCGGACGCCCGGCTTGAGCGCCTCGACGATGTCCTGGTAAACGCCGTCGACCATCGCCGCCGCCTGGTTGAGCAGCATGACCTCGTCCTGCGACTTGATCACGCGGGCGTCGAGCATGGACTGCTGGGCGTCGCGCACCGTGATGCCCTGGCGCTCGAGCTCGAACAGGAACGGGGGCTCCACGATGTCGATGCCGAGCGGAGCGCCGGCTACCCCGGCCTCCGTGAGCAGCGACTTGATCTCGGTCACCGCGTCCTGCATGAGGCCCGCCCCAGGGGCGACGGCGCCGCGGAAACCCAGGAACCCGGCCCGCCAGTTCTCGTCCGGCAGCCACTTGGAGTACAGCTTGTGATGCCGCACCGCCGAGCCGAAGTCCCACAGGATCGGGTCGCGGTCCCGCAGCAGCAGCGCGTAGCGGATCATCTTGTCGCCGAGGGCGCCGCCGATCCACGTCTGCGTCGTGTAGCGGATGTTGTAGAAGTCGAATAGCAGGAAGGCGCCGCACTCACTCGCCTCCAGCGCCGCACCGGCCCGGGCGAAGCGGTGATTGCGCAGGCGCCCGAAGTCCACGCGCTCCTCGTAGTCGACCCCCATGTGACCGGGGGCTCCGATGGGCCGCACGCCCGCCGGACGCCCCGGCGAGCCGATGGTGGGTGCGCCGTCAGTCAACCCGTCCTCCTGCGATCCGGTGCAATCGATTGCGACTTGTGGCCATTATCCGCCTGCCTGTCAAGTTCGTCAGGCGAAGAGCCCGGGATGCTTCTCCAGCTCCAGCCGGGTGCGGCGGATATGCGTTACCAGCACCCGCTCGCCGTCGTCCGGGTCCTGCCTGCGGATGCAGTCGAGCAGCAGGCGGTGCTCCAGGTGCGTGACGCTCAGGCCGGCGGCATGCGCGGCCAGTCTGGTGAACTCGCGCCGGTAGTGCTGGGTGGTGTTCCACATGCGGTGGATGATCTGCCACATCTCGCCCGATTCCGCGCCCGCGTAGCTGGACAGGTGGAACTTCCGGTCGGCGCGCATGAAGGTGTCGAGGCCGGCCCCCGCCTCCATCTCGTCCACGAGCCCGCCCAGACGCTCGATCGCGGCGGCATCAAGGCGCGGCATGCTGGTGCGGAGCAGGAGAGGCTCCAGCCGCTCGCGGATCAGGTAGGTCTCGACGCACTCGCTGAGCGTCAGCTTGGTGACCCAGGCGCCCGAGTTCGCGACGAGGGTGACGAGCCCCTCGGAGTCGAGCATCCGCAGCGCCTCGCGCACGGGGATACGGCTCGCGCCGGAGCGGGCCGCGACGTCTTCCTGCCTGATGCGCTGGCCAGGCAGGTAGCTCCCGTCCAGGATCGCGGTGCGGAGGCTGTCCGCGATCCGGTGGCTCGCGACGTTCTCGCGGTAGCCGGCCTCGTAACTCATCGTGCTCCCGTGCCCGTGTCACTGGGCCGGATGCCCGGGATGCCACAGCTTGACGGCGGCGTCCCTCTCGTACGCCTTCCCCCCGGGAAGCTCACCAGCTCAAACTGCATGCCCCACGGGCTGAGGAAGTACTGCCAGCGTTGCCCGGCCGAGGCGTTGCGGCTCGCGACCGGGCCGGCGAGCAGCCGCACTCCCTTCTCGCGCAGGTAGGCGACGGCCGCATCCATGTCGTCCACGTAGAAGGCGACGTGGTGGCCCCCTAGGTCGCTGTTGCGCGGCTGGGCGCGCCGGCCTGCCAGGGGCTCGTACTCGAAGACCTCGAAGTTAAGGCCGAACCCGCAGCGGTAGAACCGGATCTCCCGCACGACCGCGCGCGGGTCGACGTTGAGGTGATCGAGCATCCAGTCGTCGTCACGGCGCATCTCGGGCAGCGAGTAGACGTAGTCGAAGCCCAGCACGCCGGTGAAGAAGGCGTGCGCCTGCTCGATGTCGGGGACCGTGATGCCGACGTGGTCGCCGCCGCGCAGTCCGGGGATGCCTATGCCCATGGATCCTCCTCCTCGACCAGCTATGTATCCACTATTGCGGGATCTGATCGGTATCGCCAGGATATTCGTTATATTAATCGTTGAAATGGATACATTCGCGCGATAGCCTCCTGTCAGGCGGTCAGTACACCGAGGGGATGCGGATGCCACGCGAGAAGCGCCTCCAGCCCGGATCGGAGTGGGTCGAGCTCAGCACGACGGCGGCCGACTGGAAGGCCGCCGAGCCCGGGCTGCTCGCGACCATGCTCGGGCAGCTGCACCTCATCCGCGCCTTCGAGGAGACGGTCCTCGAGCTCGCCGGCGAGGGCCTCGTCCACGGCCCCGCTCACTCCAGCATCGGCCAGGAGGGCGGCGCGGTGGGCTCCATCGTCTCGCTGCGGTCGAGTGACGCCGTCAACGGCTCCCATCGCGGCCACCACCAGTTCCTGGCCAAGGCCATCACCCACGTGACCAAGGGCATGCTCGACCCGGCGGATCTCGTGACGCCGGAGGTCCAGACCGTCCTGCAGCGCACGCTCGCCGAGATCCTCGGGCTGGCCCAGGGCTACTGCAGCGGCCGCGGTGGCTCCATGCACCTCCAGTGGTTCGAGGCCGGGGCGCTCGGCACCAACGCCATCGTCGGGGGCGGCGTGCCGATGGGGGCCGGCAACGCCTGGGCGCAGAAGCACTCCGGCACCGACGACCTCACGGTCAGTTACTTCGGCGACGGCGCGGCCAACATCGGCTCGGTGCTGGAGAGCCTCAATCTGACGTCCGCGTGGCGGCTGCCGCTCTGCTTCTTCATCGAGAACAACCTCTACGCCGTCTCGACCACGGTCGAGGAGGCCACCGGGGAGCCGCGGCTGTCGGCACGCGCGCTCGGCTTCGGCATCCCGGCCTGGCGGGTCGATGGCATGGACCCGCTCGCCGTGCACCTCGCGATGCAGAGGGCGCAGCAGAGGCTGCGCGCGGGGGAGGGCCCGGTAGTCATCGAAGCGCTCGTCTACCGATTTTTTCACCAGAACGGTCCGTTCCCAGGCAGCGCCTTCGGCTACCGCACCAAAGAGGAAGAGGCGGCGTGGCGGGCCCGCGACCCGCTCGGCCGGGTCGCGGCCGAGATGACCAAGCTCCGGCTCATCGACGAAACGGGACTCGCATCCGTCCGCAACCAGGCGCAGCAGGCCATGCGGCTGGCCGTCAACGCGCTCGTCGAGCGGGACCCGGACGCCAAGCCCGGTATCCGGCGCATCCGTCCCGGGCTTTGGCCGGACCCCGCGTTCGTGGACGTCGGCATCCGGGGCGACCTCGCTGAACTCGCCGGTGCGCGCACGGTCGAGGAAAAGGACTTCACCGGCCAGCTCTCCCGCGGCAAGTTCATCGACGCCGTCTGGCGGGTCATGGACCGGCGCATGGGCGAGGATGGCCGCATCGTCGTGCTCGGCGAGGACGTGCACCGTCTGGCCGGTGGCACCAACGGCGCCACCAAGGGCCTGGCCGCAAAGTATCCCGGCCGCGTGCTCGGCACGCCGATCAGCGAGAACGCCTTCGCCGGGCTCGGCGGCGGGCTCGCCCTCGACGGCCGATTCCGCCCGGTCGTCGAGTTCATGTACCCCGACTTCATGTGGGTGGCGGCCGACCAGGTGTTCAACCAGATCGGCAAGGCGCGCCACATGTTCGGTGGCCGCAACCCGGTGCCGCTCGTGCTGCGCACGAAGGTCGCCATGGGCTCCGGCTACGGCTCCCAGCACCTCATGGACCCCGCGGGCATCTTCGCGACCAGCCCCGGCTGGCGGATCATGGCCGCCTCGACCCCGTACGACTACGTGGGCCTGATGAATGCGGCGCTCGCCATCGGGGACCCGGTGCTCATGCTCGAGCATGTCGACCTCTACACCGCCGAGGGCGAGATCCCGGTCGACGACCTCGATTATCAGATCCCGTTCGGCAAGGCCGCCGTGCGGCGCGAGGGCCAGGACGTCACGGTGCTCACGTATCTCTCGATGGTCGAGCACGCACGGCAGGCGATCGAGCTGACCGGGATCGACGCCGAGCTCATCGACCTGCGTTTCCTCGACCGGGCGAGCCTCGACTGGCGCTGCGTCGGCGACAGCATCAAGAAGACGAACGCGGTGCTCATCGTCGAGCAGGGCGCGCAGGGCACCTCCTACGGCGGCTGGCTCGCCGACGAGATCCAGCGCCGCTTCTTCGACTGGCTCGACCAACCCGTGCAGCGCGTGACCGGTTCCGAGGCGAGCCCGAGCATCTCGAAGGTCCTCGAGCGCGCCGCGATCGCCCGCACCGAGGAAGTCGCCGCAGGCCTCGAGCGGGTGCGCGCCGGCTTCGGGAGGGCCGGCTGATGGCGTCGGTCGTGCGGATGCCCAGCGTGCTCGCTGGCGCACAGGAGGCGGTGATCGCCACCTGGCTGGTCGCCCTGGGCGACACCGTCTCCGCCGGAGACCCGCTCGCTGAGATCGAGACCGAGAAGGCGGTCGTCGAGTACGGCGCGGAGGAAGCGGGGGTCGTCGGCCGGATCGTGCTCACCGCGGGTGACTCGGGCGAGATCGGCACGCCCATCGCGGTGCTCGTCCAGGAGGGCGAGACGGACGCCGACATCGACGCCGCCCTCAGCGGCGAGGCGCCCGCCGTCCCCGCGGCGGCTCCCGCGGGCCCTAGCGGGCCCGCTCACCCGGCCGTGCGCCGGCCGTACGAGAGCGAGCCGGAGCACGCTGGCCCCCCGGGCCGCATTTTCGCGAGCCCGATCGTCCGCAAGATCGCCCGCCAGGAGCGCATTGACCTCGCCACGATCGCGGGGACGGGCCCGAACGGCCGGATCGTCCGCCGCGACCTCGAGCGGCTGGCCGGCCAGCCTCGGCCGGCCACGAGCGGAGCCCGCCATGGAGACCACCCGGCCGCGGCCCGCCCGGCTGGCGCCCGCCCGGCCCCGAGCCTGCTGCCCCCGAGCCCGCCGCTGCCTCCGCCGCTGCGCAGCCCGCGGCCGCCCGGGCACCTGCCGCCGACACCCTCATCCCGCATACGCCGATCCGGCGCGCGATCGCGCGCCGGCTCACCGAGAGCATGACGACGACGCCGCACTTCTACATGACCACGGAGTGCGTCGTCGACGAGCTGCTCGGGCTGCGCAAGCGGGTCAACGAGACCGCGCCGGTGAAGGTCTCGGTCAACGACTTCATCATCATGGCGGTCGCGGCGGCCTTCCAGGACGTGCCGGGGGCCAACGTCACCTGGAGCGACGAGGGACTGATCGCGCACGCCTCCGTTAACGTGTCGATCGCCGTCGCGACCGACGGCGGACTGGTCACGCCCGTGCTGCGCGGCGTCGAGACCAAGCGCCTCTCCGCGATCGCCGCGGAGGCGGAGTCCCTCGCCCGGCGCGCCCGTGACCGGCGGCTGCAGCAGCACGAACTGGAGGGCGGCGTCTTCTCGATCTCGAACCTCGGCATGTACGGCACGCTGGAGTTCTCCGCGATCATCAACCCGCCGCAGTCCGGCATCCTCGCGGTGGGCGCGGCCAGGCCGCAGGCGGTCGTCATCGACGGCGCCGTGACCGTGGCGAACGTCATGCGCTGCACGCTCTCGGTCGACCACCGCGCGATCGACGGAGCCCTCGCGGCCCGCTGGCTGGCGGCGTTCACGGCCCGGCTCCAGAACCCGCTGGGCATGATCGTCTAAGACAGTCTTGCCTTACCTGGCCTGGTCGCGGAGCAAGGTCATGCCGTGCCAGGGGCCGTGGCCGGGGACGTGGCGGAAGGCGTCGTGGGGAAGGTCGGATTGCCATTGCCCGGTCAGGGCGAGGCCGGCGGTCAGATGGCCGACGGCGTCGGCGGCTTGAGCGCCGCGGCCGTTGCCGCCGAGGGCGATGGTGAGGCGGCCGGGTTCGACGATGTCAATGTAGGGGTGGCGGTGGGCGGTGTAAGCGTCTGCGCAGCGGCGGGTGTGCCACGCACGGACGCGGACGCCGGGCAGCAGGCCGGTCAGGGCCTCGCGCAGCGCGGGCAGCGGACCGTCGTCGTTGCCGCGGTCGTACCAGGCGCGTACGGCGGCAGTATCCGGCAGCCAGTGGTCGATCATCGTGTTGGCGCCGACCTTGAGGTAACTGCGCCCGTCCGGGTAGCGGATAGGCGGCAGCACGTAGAGGTCCGCCAGTTCCGGGTGGTCGATCGTGCGGTTGATGCACGGCATCGCGTCTAGTTCGACTGCCTGCTGGTCGTCGAGTTCGGCCATGACGTAAACCTCGGACTTGGCTCGCAGCGCCACCGACACCGGCAGCAGGTCCGAGCCGGCGGCGAACGCGCCGCTGGCCACGATGGCCGCCTCGGCTCGGAGCCGACGGCCGTCGTCGAGTTCGGCTTCCGTCCCTGTGGTGGACATGTGCAGGACCCGGACGGTACCCCAGGTGATCGTGGCGCCGGCGGCTTGCGCCGACTGCGTGGCAAGGGTGACGTAGCGGCGTGGGCTGAAGTACCCAGCGGCCGGCTGGTACAGGATCGTCTCGTCCGGGCCGAAGCGGACCATCGGAAAGCCAGCGCATACCGCGTCCGTGGTCAGGGTCCGGTTTTCCGCACTGTGCCGCTCGCGGATCCGAGCGGCGACGCCGAGGTAGTCGGGGCTGCCGCGGGTCGTCGCGATCAGCCCCCCGCACGGCGTGATCAGCGTCGGGTCCAGCTCCGTCATGCCGTCGTGGGCACGCCGGTTCAGCTCGGACCACACTTGGTCCCCGCTGAGATCCCCGCTAATCCGCCCCTCATCATGGTGCGCGCCATACGCCCCGGAACCGTCCGCACGCGCCTGGGGCCCGACCACCGTGACCTTGGCATGCGGCGCCAGGTGCCGGGCAATCGCCGCGCCGAACATCCCGTTGCCGACAATCAGGAAGTCCACGACGACACCATTCCACTCCGTTCCATCGCCGCTGAGCAACCGCGATGAGAACCTCTGCCAGGTCTTCCTCGTCGGTATCGCAGAACGGCAGGGACACGCTTGCAAGGGGCGGCGATGGCGCCGGGGTCGAGGCCGACCTCGCCGCTGTGGGCGCTGACGCGGGCGGCGGCCTCCTTGAGGCTCCATCCGCAGGCTTCGCGCCAGGCGGCGAACATGGCCCCGGGGCGGCCTCCACGAAGGCAGCCCAAACCGCATAACACCAGGTAAGGATGCGTGCGCCGCCAGGGACTCGAACCCCGAACCCGCAGATTAAGAGTCTGCTGCTCTGCCAGTTGAGCTAGCGGCGCTTGGAACGCAGTGATGCTAACAGTATCCGGGCCCTGGAGCGAACCGGCACATCGACGCCGCCCCGCCGAGACGGCGATCCGGACACCCAGGCACAAACACCCGCATACCTCCGCCGCAGAAGTTTCACGCCAAAACCGCCTGGCATGCAGGAGGTCTCGACTCATGTGCGGCTCTATGGGATAAAAGTTCCGTGCTGTGGGTGGGAAGCCCAGCCGACCGGCTGGGCTCAATGGTTCTGCGCGGCCGGGCGGCCTCATGATGGCTGCGGTGGCCGGGCAACCCCAAAGGAGGGGCCATGTCAATGATCTCCGGTAGAAAGGCTCGCGGCGGCGGGTCCCGGGCCCGGGGGGCGGTGCCCGCCCAGGGCACCCGCACGACCTCCCGCTCCCGGCGGACCGCGGTCCGCGCGCTCCCGGTCATGGCCGCGGCCGGCCTGGCCGCGCTGGCCGTGCCCGCCGGGCCCGCGGCGGTCAGCTACGCCCACCCGGCCACGGCAGTGCCCGCGCTGAGCGGCCCGATCCTGGCCGGTAAGCAGGATCCCTCGCCGCTGTCCATCGCACAGTGCCAGGCCAAGTACGGCATCAATTGCTACACGCCGGTGCAGTACCGGACGGCCTACAACCTGAACCCGCTCTACGCCCGGGGCGTGACCGGCCAGGGGAAGACGATCGTGGTCGTCAACTCCTACGGCTCGCCCACCATCAGGAACGACATCAAGGTCTTCGACAAGCAGTTCGGCTTCCCCGACCCCGACCTGAAGATCGTGAAGTTCGGCAACATCCCCCCCTTCGACCCCACCAACGCCACGCAGGTCGGCTGGGCCGAGGAAACGACGCTGGATGTGGAGTACGCACACTCCATCGCGCCCGGCGCGAAGATCGTCCTGGCCGAAACTGCGGTGGCCGAGACCGAGGGGGTGACCGGCTTCCCGGAGATGATGAACGCCGAGCAGTCGCTCATCAACGCGGGCGTGGGTGACGTCATATCGCAGAGCTTCGGCGCGACCGAGAACACCTTCCCCGGATTCAGCCAGGGCAACTACTCCAGCCTGCTGAGCCTCCGCTACGCGTACAAAGACGCGCTGGCCCATCACGTGACCGTGCTGGCCGGGTCCGGTGACGACGGCGCGACCAACTACGAGCTGGACGGGCAGACCCTGTACCCGTACCGGGTGAACTCCTGGCCGTCGTCGGACCCGCTGGTCACCTCCGTGGGCGGCTCGCAGCTGTACCTGAACAACGCGGGGGACCGGCTGCAGCCGGACTCGGTGTGGAACGACCCGTACGGCTCGGGTGGCGGCGGCGTGTCCGCGGTCTTCCCCCGGCCGCTGTTCCAGACCGGCGTGCGCGGCGTGGTGGGCAGCCACCGCGGCACCCCGGACATCTCGATGAGCGCCGCGGTCAACGGCGGGTGCTGGGTCTACTGGTCTTTCGCCGGGACCGGCGGGGCGGCCTGGTACATCATCGGCGGGACGAGTGAGGCCACGCCGATCTTCTCCGGCATCGTCGCGCTCGCCGACCAGGTGGCCGGGCACCGGCTCGGCCTGATCAACCCGGCGCTGTACCTGCTCGGTGCTGCCAGCCAGCACGGCGTCAACACGGGCCTGGTGGACATCACCACCGGGAACAACAGTTTCGCCGGTGTGACCGGGTACGACGCTGGCCCGGGCTACGACCTGGCCAGCGGATGGGGCACGATCAACGCGGCCCAGTTCGTGCCGGCGCTGGCGTTCACCGCCTCGCACTAGGGACCGGGGCCTGGGGCCGCCGCGGAGGCGGCCGGCCCCAGGCCCTCCGGCGTTATCCGCGCGTCCGGCCGCCAGCCTGGCTACGCTCAGCCGCCCAGGAGGCGCCCGGCCAGATGGGCCAGCCGGGACGGCCGGCCGCTCCGCGCCTCGGCCCGGTCCGCCCAGCTCATCGCCTGGAGCCCGGCGTTGGCGCCGAGCCAGCGCAGCGGCTCGGTCTCCCAGGGCCGTGACCGATGCCCCACCCAGGGCAGCCGGGTGATGTCGCTGTCGTTCTTCAGCACCAGGTCGGCCAGGGTACGCCCGGCGAGGTTGGTGGTGGCCACGCCGTCCCCGACGTAGCCGCCGGCCCACCCGAGCCCGGTGGCCCGGTCCAGCCCGGCGGACGCGCACCAGTCCCGGGGTACCCCGAGCGGCCCGCCCCAGGTGTGCGTGACCTCGACGTCGCCCAGGGCGGGGAACAGCTCCTGCAAGGTCCGGCGCAGCGCGCTGAACACCGCGGGGGAGCGGTCGAACTCGGGCCGCACGGCCGAGCCGAAGTGGTACGGCGCACCGCGGCCGCCGAAGGCCAGCCGCCCGTCCGCGGTGCGCTGCCCGTAGATGATCAGGTGCCGGAAGTCGCCGAACGTCGGCCGGCCGGCCAGCCCGATCTGGTCCCACACCGAATCCGGCAGCGGCGCGGTCGCGATCATCAGCGAATACACCGGGGCGATCGCCCGGTGCAGGCCGGGCAGCTCCGGCGTGTAGCCCTCGGTGGCGCGGATGACGTACTGCGCCCGGAGCGTCCCCCGCGTGGTCCGCAACAGCCCGGGCGCGATCTCGGTGACCGGCGTGTCCTCGAACACCCGGACCCCGTGGCGGCGCACCGCCTCGGCCAGCCCGCGGGCCAGCCGGGCCGGGTGGATCGCCGCGCAGTGCGGGCTGTACGTGGCCGCGACCACGCCCTCCGCGCTGACCTGCTCCGCGGTCTCTGCCGCGGTCAGCAGCCGCAGGTCGTCCTCGCCGAACCCGTAGGACCGGGCCTCGTTGACGTCGTCGATGGCCCGTTCCAGCTGCGCGGGGGAGCGGGCCAGCTGCAGCGTGCCGCCCTTGGCCCAGTGGCAGTCGATCCCCTCGGCGGCGGCCACGCGGCCGACCTCGTCCACGGTGCCCTCCATGGCCCGGTACATGGCGATGGCCTGGTCGCGGCCGGCCATCCGCTCCAGCTTGGCCAGGGACGCCGGGAAGTACGCGGAGCACCAGCCTCCGTTGCGGCCGGAGGCGCCGAAGCCGGCGATCTCCCGCTCGCAGACCGCGATCCGCAGCCCCGGGCTGGCGCTGGCCAGGTAGTACGCGGTCCACAGCCCGGTGAATCCGGCCCCGGCGATGGCCACGTCAACGTCGAGGTCGCCGGGCAGCGGGTCGCGGGGGGACAGGTCCCCGGGCACCGAGTCCAGCCAGTAGGACAGTGTGCGGTACGGCATTCGCCCATGGTGACATGTCCGGCCTGGTGTCCGGTCCGGCGCATCCGCCCGCTGCTGCCCCCGCTGGCGTGCAAACGGCCGGCCTCGCGTGCGTGAGCACTCCCCACGTCGGGCATCCTGAAGCCATGCCCGCTGACGTGCCCGCCCCGCTACCCGTACCCGCGCCCGTGCCCGCGGGGCCCGGCCTGCCGCCGCCGCGCCGTTCCCGCGGCCCGTACCGGGTGTGCCTGGTCTGCCTGGGCAACATCTGCCGCTCGCCCATGGCTGAGGTGGCGCTCCGCGCCGAACTGGCCCGGGCCGGGCTGGCCGGCCTGGTCGAGGTGGACAGCGCGGGGACCGGCGACTGGCATCTGGGCCAGCCGATGGCCGAGCAGGCCGCGGCCGAGCTGGCCCGGCGCGGGTATGACGGGTCTGCGCACCGGGCCCGGAAGATCCAGCGGTCCTGGTTCGGCCAGCGCGACCTGGTCCTGGCCATGGACCTCAGCAACCTCGCGGCGCTGCGTACCCTAGCTCCCGACGCGGAGGCGTCCGGGCCACGCCTGATGCTGTTCCGGTCGTTCGACCCGGACCTGGCCGGCGAGGTATTCGGCGATGCCTGGGACGGCGCTGTGCCCGACCCCTACGGCGGCCCGCAGTCGGCCTACGCCCAGGCCCTGGACCTCATCCAGGGCGCGGTGCGCGGCCTGGCCGGGCGGCTGGCCGAGGTGGCGCAGGTCCCGGCGGCCCTGCCGTCCACCGGGCCGGAGGCCCCCGCGAGCGGCACGGGGGAAGCATGAGCGAGCCGGAGCCGCATAGAGCGGGGGATCACCGAGCCGGGGATCCCGCGGCCGGGGATCCTGCCGCCGGGGATCCTGCGGCCGGGGATCCCGCGGCCGGGGATCCCCCTGCCGGGGATCCTGCCGCCGGGGATCCCGCCGCCGGGGATCCCGCGGCCGGGGGCCCCGCAGCCGGGGGCCCAGGCGCCGGGCGCGCGGGACCGGCCGTCCGGGCCCCCAAACTCGCCCAGCGGGTCCCTGAACTCGCCCGGCGGCTGGAGCGGATCACGGGCGCGGAGGTGCGCGAGATCCGCCCGGCCGGGTCGCAGCATCAGTGGGCTCACTACCAGGTGACGCTGGCCGACGGCCGGGTGGCGTTCGCCAAGGCCGCCCGCCAGGACCTGGGCGCCGTCTTCGAGGCTGAGGCGCGCGGGCTGCGCTGGCTGGCCGACGCGCACGCGGTGCCGCTGCCTGAGGTGCTCGGCTGGGATACCTCGACACTGGCGGTGACCTGGCTGCCGCAGCAGGCCCCGGACGAGCACGCCGTCGAGCAGTTCGGCCGCGACCTGGCCGTGCTGCACGCGGCTGGGGCGGCCCGGTTCGGCAGCCCGTGGCCGGGGTTCATCGCCACCCTGCCGCTGGGCGACCGCTCCGGTGACACGGTCACCGTGGCCGCCGAGGCGACCGTGCCCGGCCCGGTGATGGCCGGTGCCGAGGCGGCCAGCCCGGTCGCGCTGATCAGCGGCGCGGGCGACTGGGCCAGCTGGTACGCGGTCAAGCGGCTGCTGCCGTACCTGCGCCGGGCCGCGGGCACCGGGGTACTGACCGGCTCCGACACCCGCCTGGTGGAAGAGGTAATCAGCCGGATCGCCAGCCTGGCCGGGCCGCCCGAGCCGCCCAGCCGGATCCACGGCGACTGCTGGTCCGGCAACGTCGTGTGGTCCGGCGGCCGGGGCTGGCTGATCGACCCGGCCGCGCAGGGCGGCCACCGGGAGACCGACCTGGCCATGCTGGCCCTGTTCGGGGCGCCGCACCTGGACCGGATCCTCGGCGCCTACCAGGAGGTGGCCCCGCTGGCCGACGGCTGGCGCAGCCGGGTCCCGCTGCACCAGCTGCATCCGCTGCTGGTGCACGCCTGCCTGTTCGGCCGCTCCTACCGGGAGTCGGTGCTGGCTGCCGCCCGGGCCGCCCTCGCCGCGGGCTGAGGGAGCTGCCCGGATCGGTTCGTTGCGGGATCTTCCGCTTTTTCCGCAACGACAACCTCGCGCGCGGCCGGTGACCCCGGTCGTGGCGGGACGAGCGGCGGCCTGGCCCGCGCGGCTCAGGCCGCTGGGCCCCCGACGTCCGCGCGGCGCGACCCCGTGCCAGCCGGGGCAGCGGTGCCGGCCGGGCAGCTGGGCCGGCCGGGTCAGCGGTGCCAGCCGGGTCAGTAGGGTCCGCCGAGTGCGCCGAGTCCGCCGAGTGCGCCGAGTGCGCCGAGTGCGCCGAGTCCGGCGAGTCCGGCGAGTGGGCCGGGCCGGCCAGGTCCGCCGGGTCCGCCTGGTCGACGTCGTCCGGCTCGCCCTCGCGGGCCTCGGGGTCCAGCGGCAGCGTGATCCGGAACGTGGCGCCCAGCCCGGGCGCGGTCTTGAGCGCGACCGTGCCGCCGTGCGCGGCCACGAGCGCGGCCACGATGGCCAGCCCGAGGCCGGTGCCGCCGGCCGTCCTGGTCCGGGCCTGGTCGGCGCGATAGAACCGCTCGAACACGTGCTCCGCCTGGTCCTGCCGCAGGCCGGGGCCCTGGTCTGCGACCTCGAGCACGACGCTGGGCACGGGCTCGCGCGGCCCGGCCAGCACCCTCACCGCGACCGGGGTGCCGTCGGGAGTGTGCGTCAGCGCGTTGTTCATCAGGTTGCCGATGACCTGGCGGAGCCGCACCTCGTCGCCGAGGACCAGGAACGCCGCGCCGGACCCGACGTCGAGGGTGATGTCCCGGCCCGGGGCGATGATCCGGGCGTCCTGCACCGCGTCGGCGGCCAGCGTGAGGAGGTCCACCGGCCGGTGCTCGAGCGGCCGCTGCTGATCCAGCCGGGCCAGCAGCAGCATGTCCTCGACCAGCACGCCCATCCGGGCCGACTCCTGCTCGACCCGCTGCATGATCCGGTCCATGTCGGCCCGGGTGAGCCGGCCGTTGCTGCCCAGCTCGTGGCCGGTCCCGGAAGCGAGCTGGGTGTCCGGCGCCTCGGGCGGGTGCGCGGCGGGTGCGTCGTCCTGCATGCCGCCAAGCTGGCGGTAGTACTCCGCGTACCCGCGCATCGCGGTGAGCGGGGTCCGCAGCTCGTGGCTGGCGTCCGCCACGAACTGGCGCATCCGCTCCTCCGAGCGCCGCGCGGCCGCCTCGGACCGGGTCCGGGCGTCGAACGACGACTCGATCTGGGCCAGCATGGTGTTCAGCGACCGCCCCAGCTGGCCGACCTCCGTGGCCGGGTCCTGGTCCGGCACGCGGCGGGACAGGTCACCGGCCGCGATGGCCCGCGCGGTCTTCTCGATGTCGGTCAGCGGCCGCAGGCTGGCACGCACGATGGCCACCCCGACCACGGCCAGGGCGACCACGATGATCACACTGACCAGCAGGTCGAGCCGGGCCAGCCAGCCGAGGGTCTGGTTGACGGCGCCGAGGTTCTCGCCCACGACGATGATGACGGTTTCCGAGCCGCCGACCGGGCCGAACGGGCTGTACACCTGCGCGGACGTCTGCGTGGCGATGACCAGCCAGTTGTCGCCGCTCCGCAAGCCCGGGACCGTGGTCAGCTGACCGGAGTGAGCCTTGAGCCAGGCCTGGCTGGTGGGCACGTCCGGCCCTGGCAGAGGCTGACCCGACTGGGAGGTGGGGGTGAGCACCTGGCCCTCGGTGTTCAGCACCTCCACGATCTCCGGCGGGGCGTAGAGGCCGGTGACGTGGCCATTCGCGTTCTGGATGCGGTTGTACATGCCCGTTACCGTGGTCCCCGCCTGCCCCTGCAGGTAGCTGCGGAACACGGTGAGGCTGGCCACGCTGATGATGGCCAGCGCGATGATCACCAGCGCAAGCAGCGCAGTGATCATCTTGACCCGCAGCGGGGTACGCCCAGGCAGCCGCCGCAGGTCCTCCCGCCAGCGGTGCAGCCTCGACGTCGTTGTCATTGCCAACGAGCTAGGAAGAGGGCAGCCGCAGCACGTACCCGACCCCGCGCAGCGTGTGGATGAGCCGGGGCTCGGTGGTGTTGACCTTGCGGCGCAGCACGGACACGTACGACTCCACGATCCCGGTGTCGCCCCGGAAGTCGTAGTCCCATACGTGATCGAGAATCTGCATCTTCGATAGCACCCGGTTGGCGTTGCTCATGAAGTAGCGCAGCAGCTTGAACTCGGTGGGGGAGAGCTGGACGTGCTGCCCGGCCCGCCACACCTCGTGACTCTCCTCGTCCAGTTCCAGGTCGGCGAACTTCAGCCGGGGGGTGGGCTCGGCCCCGTCCCCATGGGTCCGGCGGAGCACCGCGCGGATCCGCGCGATGACCTCTTCCAGGCTAAACGGCTTGGTGACGTAATCGTCCCCGCCCAGGGTGAGGCCGCGGACCTTGTCCTCCATGGCGTCCCGGGCGGTCAGGAAGACCACCGGGATGCGGGCCCCTCCGCCGCGCAGGCGCCGGACCACGTCGAAGCCATCCATGTCGGGCAGCATGACGTCGAGCACGATGAGGTCGGGCCGGTGCCGCTGCGCGGCCTGGACCGCCTCGGAACCGCCGGTCGCGGTGAGTACATCGAACCCGGCGTAGCGGAGGCTGGCGGACAGCAGCTCAAGGATGTTGGGCTCGTCCTCGACAACGAGAAGCCTGGCCCCCGGCTGGGTCCGCCCATTAGTTGACGGCATGGTCATGGCCTGCATCTTCCGGCTTGAACCTGAGTATTTCCTGAAGGCCGCCTGGGTCTGGCCTGATGATCAGGCGCTGTGCTTCGGCGGCCGGCCTGCGGCCGGCCGTGCCGCTCATCCGGTGGCCGTCCTACGGGCCGCCGCTCAGCTCGCGTCCCGGTCGCCCCAGCGGGTGATGGCCGCCGCGCGGGACTGGGCGCCGAGCTTGGCGTAGATGCGGTTCACGTGGTTCTTCACGGTCTTCTCGGCAAGCACCAGCTGGGCCGCGATCTCGCGGTTGGAATGACCCTCGGCGATGAGGGTCATGATCTCGGCTTCGCGCAGGGACAGGCCAAGCGGGCGGGCCATGCTGGGGATGCTGACGGTCCTCAATCGAACCTCCGGGCCACGCTACCAGCGGTACAGGATGCGACGCATGGTATGAAGGTCGCCACGCTGAGCGCAAGAGGCCTTCGTGGCACAACTTGCACACGATTGCCCGCGCCGGTGTCCTTAGCCGCGCGGCCGGTCAGCCCACCTTCGAGCCGGTGATCAGGCTCTTGGGCACGGGCTGGTCGTTCTTCATCGCGTCGAACAGGCGCAGCGCCTCCGCCCTGTTCCAGATCACGACGTCGCCGACGGCCAGGAGCGGCGTGCTGGCGATGGGCACCGTGGTGGTCTCCGGGTGGCGCAGCGCGAACGCGACCTGGACCAGCTGGTAGAGCTGGGTGCCCTGGTCCACGGTGAGTGAGCTGACGGCGCCGTTGGCGGCCGGGAACGACGCGAACGGGTTGGCCAGCGTGCCGGCACTGGTCATCTTGGTCAGCAGTGCCTTGATGAACACCCGCTGGTCCTGCTCCCGCTGCAGGTCCTGGGTGGCGAACAGGTGCCGGGTCCGGACGAAGCCCAGGGCCTGCGCCCCGTCGAGGTTCTGGCAGCCCTTCTTCAGGTGCAGGCCGGACGCCGGGTCGTTGAGGTTCTGCGGGATGCACATGCGCACCCCGCCCACCGCGTTCACCACGTTGACCAGGCCGCCGAACCCGATCCCCATGTAGTGGTTGATCTTCAGCCCGGTAGCGTTCTGCACGGTCTGGGCCAGCAGCTTGGGGCCGCCGAAGGAGTAGGCGGCGTTCAGCTTGTTCATGCCGAACCCCGGAATGTCCACATAAGAGTCGCGGGGCAGGCTGACCAGCACGGACGGGCCGCCGTTGGACGGGACGTGCAAGATCATGACCGTGTCCGAGCGGTGCCCGCCGATGCCCACCCCGGTGGCCAGCTGGTGCTCCTGCGTGACGGTCAGCCCCTGGCGGCTGTCCGACCCCGTGATGAGCCAGTTCGTCCCGGCCGAGGCGGTCGGCCGGCCCGCGTAGTTGACGAGCACGTTGGACCGGGTCAGCTTGGAGTTCAGGTAGAAGTACGTGACCCCGCTCAGCACCAGCAGGACCACGACGACCAGGGCGATGATGGCCAGGATGCGGCGCGGGCGCAGCCACCGCCGGCCCGGCCGGAAGATCCCCGGCCCGGGGAGCCCCGGCCGGAGGTGGCCCCGCGTGATCCCGGCGGCCGGCTGCCCTGGTACTGCGGCGCGGGGCGCCCGCCGCGTCCGCCGCGCAGCGGGGGCTGCTCGGGCCAGGCACCGGGACCGCGGTAGCCGGACCCGCCGGGGTGCTGGCCACCGGACTCCCATACCGAGCCCCGGTTCCCGCCGCCGGGCCGGCTGTCGCCTGGCTCAGCGGCGCCCGGGTAGCCGCGGCCGGCCCGCCCGGATGATCGCGGCGCGGGATCGCGGAACCAGTCGTCAGGCGCGTCGCTCACGCGGAACCCTCCCACCAGATCGTCACCACTGACCGCCCGGAAGTGCCGAGGTCGGGGGGCGCGTCGAGGTGCCCCGCCTCGCGGAGCGCCGCTTCCACGTCGCTGGCGCGCTCGGGTGGCAGGCAAAGCCGGCGCCTGGTGGTCTCCACCAGCTCACTCCCTGTCGCGTAATCGGCCTGAGCCGGACGATTCCATTTAGTGTGCCCTGCCCGCAGGCCCATCGCGTCCAGGATCGCGAGGACGTCGGTGGCCGTTGGGCCTTCCGGCCGCTCCAGATCATGGAAGAGCAGCCACAACGGGTTGAGGGAAATCAGCGGATGCTCGGCGGTGAGTTCCACGACCACCTGCCGGCGCGCGTGCCGGGTCAGCGCCTCGACGAACGGGAGGAGGTCCGGCACGTTGTACAGCACGTTGTGACAGGTGACGAGGTCGGCGGGCGCGGCCTGATCGGCCACGTCCGGCCAGCGGCCAGCCAGCAGCCCGGGCTTCAGGCCGGCCGCGCGGGCCCGCTCGGCCAGCCGGGCCAGCATCTGGTCGTCGGTGTCCACCGCGGTCAGTGCGGTGGTCCGGCTGGCCAGCGGGAGGCAGGCCGCGCCCGCCCCGGCGCCCACGTCGAGCACGCTCCCCGGCGGATCGAGCACGGCCCGCTCCCGGTCGTAGGAGGGCCCGGCCGGCGCCTGGCGCAGGCGGTCCGCGCGGCGGGCGAACACATCCCGGGGCAGCACCCAGGGTGACTCGGTCACGGCGGAGGTGATGGGCTCGGGAATGGCCCAGCCGGCCAGGTCGTCCCGCCACTGGCAGAGCAGGCCGCTCAGGGACGGCATGGGGAACCTCCCAGGTCCGGTGCGCCGCAGCGGGTGCGCACACTGTGCCGGGCCGGGCACGGTAACCACGACCGCGCCTCCTTCACCGCTTCGGCCGTTCCCGCGCTACCTGAACTCTTGCCCGATCTGGGGTCGAAGTCCACCGGGGACGGGGGAAGGCCAGAAACCTGGGAATTTTTGCGGTCACCGGGAAGCCAGAAGGTCCGGCCGCTCTTCCGGCCGGACCTTCTGACCTGCTGCTTCCCTGGGGTGAGCGATGGGATTCGAACCCACGACATCCAGGACCACAACCTGGCGCTCTAACCAACTGAGCTACGCCCACCATCGCCGACGGCTGCATGCAGCATAGCGGCGCCGGGGTAGAACTCTGAACCGGATACCGGACTATCCACCCGCGGACCCGGCGTCCGGGCCGTCCGCGCCGCCCCCGACGGGGGCGGCGCGGACGGCCGCGGCGACGCCGTAGCGGCCGGCGATCTCGCGCGCGGTGGCCGAGTCCGGGCCCGGCAGCGGGACGAAGATCGCTTCACGGTAGTAGCGGAGCTCCTGGATGCTCTCCCTGATGTCGGCCAGCGCCCGGTGCCCGCCATGCTTGGGCGGGCTGGCGAAGTAAGCCCGCGGGTACCAGCGCCGGGCCAGCTCCTTGATGCTCGACACGTCCACCATGCGGTAGTGCAGGAAGGCGTCCAGTTCGGGCATGTCTCGGGCCAGGAAGGCGCGGTCGGTGGCGATGGAGTTGCCGCATAGCGGCACCTTCCGCGCGTCCGGGATGTGGCTGCGCACGTAGCGCAGCACCTGCTCCTGGGCCTCGGCCAGGGTGACCCCGGAGGCCAGCTCATCGATCAGGCCCGAGGTCGTGTGCATGTCGCGGACGACGGGCAGCATCCCGTCCACCGTGTCGGCTGGAGGCTTGATCACGAGATCCACCCCTTCATCGAGCACCGTTAGGTTACCGTCCGTAACCAGGCAGGCGATTTCGATAAGGGCGTCGCGGGCAAGGTCAAGCCCGGTCATCTCGCAGTCGATCCAGACGAGCCGGTCAGTCATCCCCCAAGACTAGAGCCTCGGGGAGGGTCCCTCGCCCACGTCCCCCACCAGGTCAGCGCCGTGGGGGCGGCCTGCCAGCGCCCGGATGTGCTCGGGGACGCCGATACCCGGGGCCAGCGTGGGGTCGGGCTGCTGCTCACCGAACGTGAGCACCGCAGGCAGGACCCCCGCCCAGACGTCCAGCCCGTAGTCCTCCGGGTCGTCACCAGGGGGCCCGGTGCGCACCTTGACCGACGCCTCGGTGAGCGGGACCTCGAGGACCGCGGTGGCGGCCATTTCCTTGCGGGACGGCGGCCGCGCGGCCGCCCACCGGCCCGGCACCAGCTGCTCAGTGATGACCCGCAGGGCGTTCATCCGCTCGTCGTCGTCCCGGACCAGCCTGGCCGTCCCGAAGACCACCGCGCAGCGGTAGTTCATCGAGTGGCTGAAAACCGCCCGGGCGCAGACGATCCCGTCGAGGTGGGTGACTGTGACGCAGACCTCGTGGCCGTCGGCGGCCAGCAGGCTCCGGTTACCGGACGAGCCGTGCAGGTACAGCCGGTCGCCCTCGCGGCCGTACGCGGTCGGCAGCACGACCGGGACGCCGTCGATGGTCACGCCCAGGTGGCAGATCAGGCCCGCGTCGAGCACCGCGTAGAGGTCCTCGCGGTCGGTCCGGCCGCGCTCCTTGTGCCGGTGCAGGGTGGTCCGCCCCGTGCTCGACAAGTCCGGGGCGGACGGGCCCGCGGTGGATAGCGGGGTCTCAGTGCTCATGATGGACTACCGTACCGAGGAAGTGGACCGTTGACCGTAGCCACTTCACCGGAAGATCTGATGACCACTTTCTCCCGGGGACCGGTGCGAGCCCCGCGGCAGGCATCGTCGCGGCAGGCCTCCCCGCGGCAGGCGTCCCCGCGGCAGGCGTCCCCGCGGCAGGCGTCCCCGCGGCAGGCGCCCCTGCGGCTGGCCGTGGAGCTGGCCGTGGCCGCGGACCGGGACGCCCTGCTGCCGCTCACCGGCCAGCTCGCAGCCCAGCTGCGTGATGCCCTGGTCGGCGGCCGGCTGGCCGCCGGCGAGCGGCTGCCGTCCACCCGCGCGCTGGCCGCCACCCTGGGCGTCAGCCGGACCGTGGTGACCGTGGCCTACACGCAGCTGTTCGCGGAAGGCTGGCTGGAGGGACGGCACGGCTCCGGGACCTACGTGGCGCAGGGCGCAGCCGGGCCGCTTCCGGCCGCCACGGCCACTGCGGCCCCGCCGCAGGCCCCGTGGATCCAGCCGGGCCCGGCGCCCGCGGTGAACCTGTGCCCTGGCATCCCGTGGCAGGCCGGCATCGACCAGGCGGCGTGGCGCCGGGCCTGGCGTCACGCGGGCACCGAGCCGGTCCCCGCCCAGCCCGATCCCCGCGGCCGCGGGGCGCTGCGCGAGGCCCTCACCGGTTACCTGCGGCGCAGCCGCGGCGTCTGCACCACCGCGGACCAGATCCTGGTCACCCGCGGCGTTTCGGCCGGTCTCGGCCTCGTCGCCGCCGCCCTGCTCCGGCCGGGTGACCGGGTCGGCGTCGAGGAGCCCGGCTACCAGGCGGCCCGGGCGGTGTTCGCCTCCCGCGGCGCACGGCTGGTGCCGTGCCGGGTGGACCGGGACGGCCTGGTGGTGAACGAGCTCCCGGACGGCCTGCGGCTCGTCTACACCACGCCCGCGCACCAGTACCCGCTGGGCGGCCGCCTGCCGGTCCCGCGCCGCCAGGCGCTGGCCGCCTGGGCCCGGGCCACCGGGGCGCTCATCGTCGAGGACGACTACGACGGCGAGTTCCGCTACGACGTCGCGCCCCTGCCCACCCTGTTCGGCCTCGACCCGGACCTCGTCATCTACCTCGGCACCACCAGCAAGACGCTCACCCCGGCGCTCGGCGCGGGCTGGCTGGTCGCCCGGCGGGACCTCATCCCGGTGCTCACCGCGGCCGCGGCGGAACTCGGCGAGCGCGTGTCCGGGGCGGTCCAGCACGCGGTGACGGAGTTGCTGGCCAGCGGGGAGCTGGAGCGGCATGTGCGGCGGATGCGCCACGAGTACGCCCGGCGCCGCGCGGTCATGGTGGCGGCCCTCAGCGGGCTCACCGGCGACACCGCCGGGATGCACATGGTCCTGGAGCTACCGCCCGGCTCGGCCGCCGCGGTCGCCGCGGCCGCCTCGGAACGCGGCGTCGAGGTGGCCACGCTGGACCGCTATTTCGCCGGGCCGCCCGCCCTCGACGGGCTGGTGCTCGGCTACGGCGCGGCCGACCTGGCTGCCGTCAGCCGGGGCTGCCAGGTCATCGCGGGGATCCTGGCCGGGGTGCCCGGTGCGCGGGGCGCCGGGGCGCGGCGCTGACCGCCGGGCGGGCCGGTCAGCTCTTCGATATCGATGGCTCCCGGTCCGGCCCCGCTGCACCCGGGCACCTGGGAGGCGCCGAAATGGCCGCCCCGGGCCCAGTTGCGGCGGCGCTGGCACCCGGGCCGGCCCGAGCCCGGGAAGGGCGCGGGCCGCCCCGCGGGCCAGCCATGGGCCACGTGCCACGAGTCGAGCCAGCTGACGATCTCACCCGCGCGCACGACAGGTCCGTCGGTGAACGGCGCCCACGGGTGACCGATCACGCCGATCTGCACGCACAGCCGGCCCTCGTTGTTGACCCCGGCGAGACCGTCCCGGGCGGGGGGCGTGGTGGGCTCTCCAGGGGACGGGCCCGCCGTCGCGGCCGTCTGCCGCTGGCCACGGCCGTGCGTCCAGCCGATGCCCTGCGTCCAGTCCGCCCCATGAGTCCAGCTGGTGTCCCGCGTCCAGTCGGGGTCATCGGCCCAATCCGGCTCCTGCGCCCACTCGCGGCCGCGCGTCCAGTCGTCCTGCTGTTTCCAGTCGCGGTCCCCGGCCCAGTCAGGGTGGCGCGCCCTTGATCCCGGGGCGGGATCCGGGGCCTGCGCCCAGCCGCAGCCGGTACTCCAGCCCGGCTGCCCCGCCCCGGGGCCCGGACCCCAGCCCAGGCCCGCTGACCGTGAGCCCCATCGCGGTCCGTCCGCCCAGCCGAGTGCCCGCCCGGCCCGGACCGCCGGAATGAGCTGCGCCACCTCACCCGAAAGCGGATTCCACACCAGATGGGAGGGGCGGCCAAGTTCGATGAGGTGTTCGGCCGCGGTCCGGGCCGATACCCTCATGGGGTCGGCGTGCAGCACCAGCCAGACCGCGCGCGGGGCGCCTCCTTTCAGGCGGCCGCCGTCAGCAGCCGCTGAGAGTCGCTCGGCACCCGGCATCCACGCGTCAGTCACTACGATCCTTCCGAGGGGTCCAGGCCCTGGCCGATCTGGCTCCCTTTAAGTACCTACGCCAGGGCAGCCCAATAGTCCAGAGTGCGGGCGGGCGGCCCCGGGCACCGACGCGGGACAGGAGTGAGGGCTGTGGCGGATGACGATGTCCCCGGGATCGACGACGTCCCGCGGCTCGGCCGGTGGCTGCACGAGAACGGCGTCACGGCCACCGAGGCCCCACTCCGGGTGCGGCTGATCGCGGGGGGCCGGTCCAACCTGACGTACCTGCTGGAGCCGGGCGGAGGGGCCGCCCCGCTGGTGCTGCGCCGGCCGCCGCTCGGCCATGTGCTGCCCACCGCGCATGACATGAGCCGGGAGTACCGGGTGCTCAGCGCGCTGGCGGGCACCGATGTCCCGGTGCCCGTGACAATGGCCGTGTGCCAGGACGCTGACCTGATCGGGGCGCCGTTCTACCTGATGGCGTACGTGCCGGGTCTGGTGCTCCGCACCGCCGAGGACCGGACGAGGCTCACCCCGGCTCAGGCACGGCAGCTGTCCGAGGGCTTCACGGACATGCTCGCCGCGATCCACGGGGTGGATCTGGCCGTTACCGGGCTGGCCAGTTTCGGCCTGGCCTGAGGGCTACATGGAACGGCAGCTGGCTCGCTGGCAGCGGCAGTGGGAGCTGTCCGTCACCCGGGAGGTGCCCGGGTACAACGAACTCACCCAGCGGCTAGCCGATGGCCTGCCCGGCCGGTCCGCGCTCCCGCCCTCGGCCGGCACCCTGGTGCACGGGGACTACCGGCTGGACAACACGCTGGTCGCGCTGGGCGCCGGTGACACCGCCCGGCCGGCCATCGCGGCCGTCCTGGACTGGGAGATGTCCACCCTGGGCGACCCGCTGGCCGACCTTGGGCTGGCCCTTGTGTACTGGACGGAGCCGGGTGACGACGACATCCTGGACCTGGCCGTGGCCTCCGAGGTCACGTCCGGCCCGGGGTTCCTCACCCGGGCGCAGATCGCGGACCGCTACGCAGCGGCGACGGGGCGGGACGTCAGCGGGGTGGGGTATTACATGGCCTTCGGCTGCTTCAAGCTTGCCGTGGTGCTCGAGGGCATCCACGCCAGGTTCCTGCAGAACAAGACGGTGGGTGAGGGCTTCGAGAAGGAGGGCCCGGCGGTCCCGTTGATCATCCAGCGGGCCCACCGGCTGCTCGACGAGGGTGTCTGAGCCCGGTCGGTGAACCGGGCCGGTCAGTGAACCGGGCCGGTCGGTGAACCGGGCCGGGCAAGGAAATGAGGCCCGGCACCCCGCTCTGGCCGGACCTCACGTCCCGTCCCCGGCTAGTGGCCCGGTGAAAACTCGCGCCGGGCCGACCGTGCCGGAGGGCTACCGCGAGATCCGGCACCCCGCTCTGGCCGGACCTCGCGCCCTGCTCTCCGGCCCGAGCCCTGGTGGCTTCCGCCGCCCGGGACCATGCCGGAGAAATACCGTGAGGCCCGACGCCCCGCTCTCGTCGGGCCTCACAATGAAGACGCCGGGCTTCGCGGGGGGGTTGTCACAACTCCGTAAGAAATTTTTTGGCCGCGCTCCAGCGGCCCTATCGTGCCTGCTAGGTGCCGCAGTTGGGGGAGCAGAGCCGGCGCGCGATCGCGCTGAAGAACACCTTGCTGATCTGCGTCGGGTTGGTGATGTCGTACGCCTGACCACCGGTGACGCTGGCGATCTGCTGCAGCGCGCTGAAGTCACCTGCGTCGCCGAACTTGATGACGATGATCTCGACCCGCCGCTTGGGGTTGTAGAGCGTGCGCAGCTGCCTGATCAGGTCCGGGGCGGAGATGTCGCCCGGGGCGTTGTCCACCCCGGCCGTCATGACCAGCACCGCGTTGTCGTAGCGGGCCTGGTAACTGCTGGTCATCGCCTTGAAGCCGGCCAGGATCGAGCCGTACAGGGCCGCGGGGTAGGGGACGGTCGTCCCCGCCTTCGCCACCGCCGCGACCTGCTGCCGGCGGGTGATCAGGCCGAGCGGGGCAGGCAGCGGGCCCACCGACACGAGCTGCTTGTAAGGCAGGTTCCCGTCCAGGTGACTGGCGAACGCCCAGTCTCCCATCTGGGTGCTGTCCGGGAACTCGGCCAGGCCCAGCGTGGCGGCCTGCGCGAGCACTTGTTCCAGGGTCGGGCCGCCCGGGGCGACGGGCGTGGCCATCTGCTGCGAGACGTCCAGCAGCACGAGGTCACGGGACCCGAGGCTGAGACGCTGCCAGGCCTGCAGGGTCGTCTCCGCCTCCCCGGCGGCGGGCGCCGGGGAAGCGGTCGGCTGCCCGGTGTCCAGGCCGTACTGGCCGATCCAGGCCGGCGCGCTCCCGGTGGCGGACCGGAAGCCCTCGTAGCGCACGTAGGACGTCGCGTAGCTGGACCGGAGCGCCTTCTCGAACGCACGGGCCGCCTTCAGCTTGAGCGGGTCCGCGGTGGTCGTCACGTAGGGGTAGTCCAGCTGCGGCGAGCCCTCTACCGGGTAGCGGCCGGACAGCGGGTCCTGCGGGTGGGCCCGGTCGAACTGCGCGACCGCCTGCTCGGAGGCGATGGTGACCGGGCGCTCGTCCCGGGGCGGCCGGGCCAAGCTGGCCAGCGTGGCCAGCGCCCCGCTGCTGCCTGAGTCCCGGGTGACCTGCACATTGAACACGAAGTCGGTAAACGCGGCCAGTTCCCTGGCCGGGCTCACCGACTTGCTGAGCAGTTGCTGAAGCTGGATCAGCGTGGCCAGCCCGGCGGAACTCTGAGCTGGGTCAGGGAACTCCACGTGCAGCCCGAGGCCGGAGGCGGGACCGCCGACTTCCTGCGGGAGCAGGAACTGCCAGCCCACCGACGTGCCGAAGGCAGGCATCTGCGCCGCCACGGACCGGGGCATCACGATCATGAGCGGGGACTTGGCCACGGTAACGCCGGTGGGCTGGACCAGTTGCGCCCCCGCCGGGGAACTGCGGGCCACGTTGACCCACAGTGAGGAGTCCGGGATCCAGGCGTCGAACCGGGCGTGGCCGGACGGTGACCTGAGCCCGGACACCTCCGCGGCCGCGGTTGACGGCTGCTCGCTGACCACCTGGACCACGGCGCAGTGCCCGTCCACGTCGTTGCGCTGGGCGTTGAAGTACCGGCTCACGTGCTCGATCGCCGGGGCGACCTCGTCGGCCGCGGCCACGTTGATCACCACCGGGTGATCCGTGCACGATGCCCGGGACACAACCGCCTCGGCACCCAGCGCGACCAGCAGCGTCGCGGCGATCACGCCAGCCAGGCCCAGCGCGACCAGCAGCCTGAGCCGGTGCGGCCGCCCGGTGCTCTCCGGGTCTCCGGTGACTCCAGGGTTCAAGGCGTCCCTCGATCGGGAAGTCCGTGGTCCCCCACGGTTATGACCCCCGACTTTAACGGTGCAATGCGGGACGGATCAGGCAGTTCCCCGGTTTGTAATCTGTCAGGGTGGCTGGCCCAATCGAGGTACGCGACCCGGCCGATCCGAGGCTCGCCGACTACGTCTCGCTTACCGATTCCGCCCTGCGCATCGGTATGGAGTCGCGGGGCGGCATGTTCATCGCCGAAGGGGAAAAGGTCATCCTTCGGGCCCTGGCCGCGGGGTTCGCGGCCCGGTCCCTGCTGGTCACGCAGGCCAGGCTGGCCCGGCTGGGCAGCCTGGCGCAGGAGTGCGCCGGGCCCGTGTACGTGGTGGCCGACGACGTCGCCCGGCAGCTCACCGGCTACCAGGTGCACCGCGGCGCGCTGGCCTCGATGGCCCGCCGCGAACTGCCCACGATGGCGGGGGTCCTGGCTGGCGCGCGGCGCGTGGTGGTGCTTGAGGACCTGGTTGACCACGGCAATGTGGGGTCGATCTTCCGCTGCGCGGCGGCGTTCGGCACCGACGCGGTGATCTTGTCGCCGCGCTGCGCCGACCCGCTCTACCGGCGGGCGGTGAAGGTGTCCATGGGCGCGGTCTTCGCCATCCCGTACACGAGGATGACCGACTGGTACGGCGGCCTGGCGCAGTTGCGCGCGGCGGGGTTCCGGCTGCTCGCCCTGACCCCGGACCAGTCCGCGACGCCGATCGACGCCGCGCTGGGGCCCGGGAGCCGGCCCGGCGCACGGGTAGCGCTGCTGCTCGGCACCGAGGGCGACGGCCTGTCCTCACACTGGATGCACGAAGCCGACCTGGACGTGTGCATCCCGATGGCCGCGCACGCGAGGGCGGCAGGCGTGGACTCCCTCAACGTCGTCGCGGCCGCCGCTATCGCCTGCCAGGCCCTGGCCGCCCCGCCGCCCCCGGACGCGACCGAAACTTCGATGCACATTCCGTAACAGCAGCACTATGGGTCACATTGATCATGGAGAGCCGCCGACATTTCACGCGGAACGTGCGTTTTTCCGGGGTGTTTTGTCCGTTTCGGCGCATGTTTCGCGTGAAAAGTGGGCGGGAGGGGCCAGTGTGACTCGTGGGGCCGCGAGCATTCCGCGGCAGACCGGGGGGCATGGACGCACGGACAGGACGGCGGACGTTGAACGCCGTCCGGGCCACGAAAGACCCTGCCACCGAGAACTCAAAAGTTCTGAGTGCCTCGCTGAAGCAATTCAGGTGGTTGGCCGGGCGGCCTGTGACTACGTCGGTGTTCCGCCCATGTCGTAGGCGGCGCGGAGACGGCGTTCGGCGGCGGGGGCGGCGCCGGCCCGGTCCAGGCCGAGCAGGGCGGCCCCTGCGATCGGGGGTACCTGCACCACGCTGACCTGAGCACCCCGCGCCTGGCCGGCCAGCCGCTCGGCAATCCAGCTGAGGAGTTGCGGGTCACGGGCGGTGAGCACCCCGCCGCCCAGCACCACGGGGACCGCCGACCCGCTGAGGCCGAGCCGCCGGATCACCGTGCCCGCCATCGTGACGATCTCGTCGGCGAGCCGGCTGACCAGGTCGCGGGCGACCTGATCCCCCTGGGCGGCCGTGGCCATCAGCGGCCGGGCCACGCCCTGCAGGTCGTCTTCGGAGATCTTGCCCAGGTGGATGGCCACCGCGACGTCGCGGACCTCGGCCATGCCGAAATGGCCGGCCACCACGTCGCGCAGCGCGGTCTGCGGCCCGCGGCCGTCCTCGGCGCGGATCGCCCACCACAGCGCGGCCCGGCCCAGGCCGTAGGCGCCGCCCCAGTCGCCGGTGATGCCGCCCAGCGCCAGGAACCCGGTGGTCCGCCCGTCCGGGGCGACGCCCACGCAGTTGATCCCGGCGCCGCAGGTCACGGCCACGCCCCACGGGCGGCCCTGGGGCGTGTCGAGGCCTGCCCGGAGGACCGCGAACGTGTCGTTGGCGACCTCGGTGGTCGTGCTCCATCCCGCGGCCGTGATCATGCCGGCCAGCCGTTCCTCTTCCTCGGGCAGGTCAGCGTTGGCCATGCAGGCTACGGTGTGCGCCGCCACCGGCCACCCGCCCGGCAGCCCCGCGTCGAGGGCAGCCGCCCCGATGACCGCGCCGATCGCCTCTAGCACCGGCGGGGTGGGGAAGGTGCGTACCCCCGGCCCCCGGCCCGCGGCGAGCAGCGACCCGTCTGCGGCTACCAGGGCGATGTCGGTCTTGCTGTTCCCGCCGTCGATGGCCAGGACAGCAGGTAGCTCCGCACTCACGGGTCGCCCCGCCGGGCTGGCAGAGCCGCTCACACCGTTCACCGTCCGGCAGCCCAGGGGAGGAAGGCCCGGTTCTCGGCGATGAGCCGGTCGGCCAGCCGGTCGGCCAGGTCGATCTGGCCGACCAGGGGATGAGCCAGCAGCGCGGCCCTGACCCGGTCCCGGCCGCCACGCCGGGCGGCGTCCACGGCCAGTTCCTCGTACGCGGACACGTGCGCGATCAGCCCGCGCATCAGCGGCGGCAGTGGTGCGGCCAGCGCCGGGCGGGCGCCGTCCGCGCCGATCACCGCGGGCACCTCGATCACCGCGTCCCCGGGCAGGAACGGGAATGTGCCCCCGTTCCTGACGTTGACCACCTGGGTGTCCCCGGTGTCGCCGGCCAGCGAGGCGAGCAGGGCCACCGCCGCCTCGGAGTAGAACGCGCCGCCGCGCTCGGACAGCAGGGCGGGCTTGTGGTCCAGGGCCGGGTCGGCGTACATGGCCAGCAGTTCCCGCTCGATCGCCGCGACCTCCTCGGCCCGGGTCGGCCCGGTCCGCTCCTGCGCTACCACCGCGTCGTGCGCGTAGAAGTAGCGCAGGTAATAGGACGGCACCGCGCCCAGGTCATGCAGGACGGACGCGGGCAGCCCGGTGTGCGAGGCGATCTCCTCGCCGTGCGCCGCGATCAGCCCGGGCAGCCGGTCAGTGCCGTCCACCATGGCGGCCCGCTCCCAGGTCAGGTGGTTGAGGCCGACGTGATCCAGCCGGACCTGGGCCGGGTCGGTGCCGAGCAGCCGGGCGAACAGCCGCTGGAACCCGATCGCCACGTTGCACAGGCCGACCGCGCGGTGCCCGGCGTCCAGCAGGGCGCGGGTCACGATGCCGACCGGGTTGGTGAAGTCGATGATCCAGGCGTCCGGGTCGGCCCGCTGCCGGGCCCGCTCGGCGATGTCCGCCACGATCGGCACCGTGCGCAGCGCCTTGGCCAGCCCGCCCGCGCCGGTGGTCTCCTGCCCGACGCAGCCGCAGTCCAGCGGCCAGGTCTCGTCCCGCTGCCGCGCCGCCTGGCCGCCGACCCGGAGCTGGAGCAGGACCGCACCGGCCCCGTCGATTCCCTCGTCCAGGCTGGCCGTCCAGCTGACCCGGGCCGGGTGCCCGTAGGCGCGCATGATGCGGGCCGACACCGGCCCGACCGCCGCGAGCCGGCCCTCGTCCGGGTCGACCAGGACCAGCTCGCTGACCTTGAGCGCCCCCGTGAGCCGGGCCACCCCGTCGACCAGCTCCGGCGTGTAGGTCGAGCCGCCGCCGACCACGGTAATTTTCAAATCAGAACACCTTGATCCCCATCAGAAGGCCTTCACCTCCGCGCCGGCCTGGGCCACGAAACACGCCGCCGCGTGCCGGGGGCCCAGCTCGGCCCGGCCCAGGCCAGCCGGGCCCAGGCCAGCCGGGCCCAGGCCAGCCGGGCCCAGGCCAGCCGGGCCCAGGCCAGCCGGGCCCAGGCCAGCCGGGCCCAGGTCAGTGAGGAGTGGCGTGGATTCGTGGCACCGGTCGATGGCCAGCGGGCAGCGCCAGCGGAACCGGCAGCCGGGGACCGGGTCGATGACCTTGGGCGGCTCACCGCGGCCCGTCTCCGCGGTGATGTCCAGCGGGGCCCGCGGGTCCGGGACCGCGGACAGCAGCAGCTGGGTGTACGGGTGCTTCGGCGCCGCCAGCACCTCCTCCACCGGCCCGGACTCCGCGATCTGGCCCGCGTACATCACGATGAGCCGGTCCGCGATATAGCGCGCGCTGGCGATGTCGTGGGTGATGTACAGGATCGAGACCCCTTCCTCGTCGCGCAGCCGGGCCATCAGGTTCAGCAGCCCGATCCGGATGGACACGTCCAGCATGGACACCGGCTCGTCGGCCAGGATCAGTTTCGGCCGCAGGGCCAGGGCCTGTGCGAATCCGACCCGCTGCCGCTGCCCGCCGCTCAGCTCGTGCGGGTAGCGCTGCAGCACCTCCGCGGCCGGGGCCAGGCCCACCACCTCGAAGACCCGCTCCGCCTCGGCGCGGCGCTGGGCGGCGGACAACTCCGGCCGGTGCAGTTTGAGGCCGCGCATGACGCCGTGCGAGATCCGCAACACCGGGTTGATGGAGCTGAACGGGTCCTGGAAGACCATCGGGACCAGCCCGGTGTAGCGGAGGGTGTCGGCGCGGGAGCGCAGCCGCGACACCGGCTGGCCCTGGAAGTAGATCTCGCCGCTGGTCGGCTTGTACAGCTTGGCCAGCAGCCGGGCGATGGTGCTCTTGCCGCTGCCGCTCTCCCCGGCGAGGGCCACGATCTCCCGCTCGCCGATGTCCAGGCTCACGTCGTCGACCGCGTGCAGGGTCAGGCGCGACAGCGCGTTGCCGATCTTGAAGTGCTTGGTGAGTCCCTCCGTGCGCAGCAGCGGCGCCGCGCCTTCCTGGGCTGAGACGTCACTCATCGCTGCTGCCCTCCTCCGTGGTCACGCTCCCCGCGGGGCCGCCAGTGGCCACGCTGCTCACGCTGTCAGCGGGGGAGCCGGGCGTGAGGACCTCGTTGCGTGAACTATGCAGCAGGCAGCGGACCTGCACCCGGCCGGCCTGGTAGAGCGCGGGCGGCGTGGTCCGGCACTCGTCCATGACCTGGGGGCAGCGCGGCGCGAACCGGCAGCCCGCCGGGGGACGGGCCAGGTCCGGCGGGCTGCCGGGGATGCCGGTCAGCGGCACGCGGGGCCCGCGGATCGAGGGGAACGCCTCCAGCAGCCCGGTGCTGTACGGGTGGCGCGGGGCGTCGAAGACCTGCCGGGTCGGGCCGAACTCGGCCACCTGCCCTGCGTACATCACCATCAGCCGGTCGGAGAAGTGGCTGACCAGCGACATGTCGTGGGTGACGAAGATGATCGCGAACCCGAGCCGCTGCTGCAGGTCCTTGATCTGCACCATCAGCGAGCGCTGCGCCACCACGTCCAGTGCGGAGGTCGGCTCGTCCATGATGACCAGGTCCGGGGTGAACAGCATGGCCATCGCGATCATGGACCGCTGCCGCATCCCGCCGGACAGCTGGTGCGGGTAGCTCTTGAGGTGCACCGGGTCGATGCCGACCATGCGGAGTACCTCGGCGGACCGCCCGGCGATCTCGGCCTTGGACGTGACGCCGTGCGCCCGCATCGCGTCGCGGAACTGGGCGCCGATCGACTTGACCGGGTTGAGCGCGTTCATCGCGCTCTGCATGACCACGGACAGGTCTTTCCAGCGCACCGCGGCCAGCTGCTTGTCGGTCAGCCCGACCATGCTGCGGCCCCGGAAGATCACGCTGCCGCCGGTGATTTCGGCCGGGGGGACCAGCAGCTGGGCGATCGCGAACAGCATGGTGGACTTGCCGCATCCGGACTCGCCCACCACGCCGATGAACTCGCCGGGGGCCAGGTCGAAGCTCACGTCCTCGACCGCGCGGACCGCGCCGCGCTCCATCGCGTACTCCACGGTCAGGCCGCTGACCTGGAGCACGGGGCCCTCAAGAAAAGAGCCCTGGCGAAGTGGGCCCCCGGGGGCGGCGTCAGGCACGGGTCACCCGCTTCTTTCGCACCGGCCGCAGCGCGGGGTTGCCGATCTCGTCGAAGGCGTAGTTGAGCAGGGCGAACGCGGCCCCGAGGGCGGCGATGCAGGCGCCGGGGGCGATGGCCCACATGGGCTGGCCGGTCTGCAGCGCCGCGTTGTTCTCCGCCCAGTACAGCATCGTCCCCCAGCTCTGCGTGTTCGGGTCGCCCAGGCCGATGAACTGCAGGCTGGACGCGAACAGCACCGCATACAGCGCGTTGGTCAGGAAGCTCGCCACGATCAGCGAGGTCATCGTGGGGATGACCTCCACCACGATGATGTAGAGCCGCCGCTCGCCGCGGACCCGCGCCGCCTCCAGGAAGTCCCGGTGGCGCAGCGAGAGTGCCTGGGATCGCAGCTGCCGCGCGGTGTAGGACCAGCTGGTCACGGTGATGACCAGGATGAGCACCAGCGTGCCGCCGCCGTGCGCGTACCCGGCGATGATGATCAGCAGCGGGAACAGCGGGATGACCAGCAGCACGTCGGTGAGCAGGCTCAGCGTGCCGTCCCAGAGGCCGCCCAGGTAGGCCGCGGCCACGCCGATCAGGACCGCGATCCCGGTCGCGGCCAGGCCGACCACGAACGCGATGATCATCACGTTCCGGGTACCCCAGACCACCTGGGCCCACATGTCCTGGCCCTGCGCGGTGGTCCCGAGCAGGTGCGCGGTGGACAGGCCGAGCTTGGGCGTATAAGCGTCCGCGCTGGGGCTGTCGTGCGCGATCAGCCCCGGGAACAGCGCGGCGAACAGGAAGATGGCCAGCAGCACCGTGCCCGCGGTGGCCTTGCGGTTGGAGCGGACCGCCCGGCCCATCCGGGCCAGCGCGTGGCTGGCCGGCGGGCGGGCCCGGTCCGTGCCGGTCGGTCCGGGCTCGGTGCCGGCCAGCTGGCCGGCGGCGTCGGGGGCGGTGGGCACCCCGGAGATAGGCATGGCCATGGCTACCCCGTCCTCGTGCGCGGGTCGAGCAGCGCGGTGGCGATGTCGGCGACCAGGATGGCCAGCAGCACCGCCACGGTGATGAACAGGAACAGGGCCTGCTCCAGCGGGTAGTCCTCGCCCTGCACGGCCTGCAGCAGCAGGTAGCCGACGCCCGGGTAGTTGAACACGTACTCGATGAGGATCGCGCCGCTGACCACGAACCCCAGCGACATGGCGAAGCCGGTCAGGTTGGGCAGGATCGCGTTGCGGGCCGCGTAGTCGACCATGATCCGGCGGCCGGGCAGCCCCTTGGCCCGGGCCATCCGCACGTAGTCCTCGGCCAGGGTGGTGATCATCGTGTTCCGCATGGTCAGGATCCAGGTGCCGATCGTGGTGATCAGCAGCGCCATGGCGGGCAGTATCGCGTGCGACAGCACATCCTGGAAGAAGGTGAGGTTCAGGCCCGGGCTGTCGGTGGAGACGTAGTAGCCGCCCTGGGTGGGCAGCCAGCCCAGGCTGACCCCGAACACCAGGACCAGCACCATGCCCATCCAGAAGTACGGGATCGCGGAGGTGATCACGAACACCGGCGGCACGACGCTGTCCAGCCGCCCGCCGCGGCGCCAGGCGGACACGATGCCCAGCCCGGTTCCGAGCACGAACGCCAGGACCGTGGTCACTCCCACCAGGCCCACCGTCCACCAGATCGCGCCGCCGATCACCGAGGTCACCGACTCGGGGTAGAAGTCCAGCGACGGCCCGAAGTTGCCGGTGAAAACCTGATGCAGGTAGCTGACGTACTGGGCGGGCAGGCTCTTGTGCGTGTTGACCCCGAACAGCACCTCCAGCGCGTGCAGCGTGCCCGGGCCGAGCTGCCCGTGGAACTTGGACAGCATGGCCAGTGCGGGATTCCCCGGCATCAGCCGGGGGAGCAGGAAGTTGAGGGTCAGTGCCGCCCACAGCGTGAGCACGAAGAAGCCGAGGCGGCGCAGCGCGAACCTCAAGCCCGTCTCCTCGTGATCATGATCTGCTCCTCATCCGTCTGATCCGTGTCAGACCCGATTGCGGACCGGGTGGTGGGTGCCCGGGGGACGGGGCTCCCGGGCACCCACCCGGTCACTTCGCCCGGAGGTGGAGCAGCACCTGCTCCATGTCCGGGTAGGCGTACGCGGACGGCTGCGCGTACGGGTTGCTGGGCGTGGGCCACCCGGTCAGCGACGAGTCGTCGTACTGGTACCAGTCCACCGCCTGCGTTACCGGAATGATAGGCAGGTCACCCAGCATGACCTGCTGGATCTGGTCCATGATCGAGTGCTGCTGCGCGGTGCTGGTGGAGGCCGCGTACTGGGTGAACAGCTGGTCCGTGGCCGGGTTGCTGTAGCGCTCGTAGTTGGTGGCCGCCGACTGGCCGATCGGGGCGGTGCCCGCCGAGTCCAGCCAGTCCTTCAGCTCGTAGTACGGGCTCGGGCCGAACGTCTGCTGGTCGTAATAGGCGAGCTGGTACTTGCCGTAGTACAGGTCGGAGTCGAAGTCGGTGTTGCTGAGGTTGTCCGGCGTCACCTGGATGCCGACCGCCTTGAGGTTCTGCTGGATCACCTGCATCGACGCCACCCAGTCGGAGTAGTCACCGATGTTGATGACGGTGAAGGAGAGCTTCTGGCCCTTCGAGTTGGCCATGATGCCGTCCGAGCCCATCTTGAAGCCGGCCGAGGCCAGCAGCTGCTTCGCCTTGGCCGGGTCGTAGGAGTTGCCGAATTTGGCCAGCGCCGGCTGGTCCAGCCAGCTGGTGAACGTCGGGGTGACGATGCCCGCCTGGTTCGCGGGCGGCTCGTATCCGGACTCGCCTATCGAGGAGACCTTGGCCCGGTCGATCGCGTACGACATGGCCTGGCGGACCTTGACGTTGCCGAGCAGCGGGTTCTTCAGGTTCGGCACCATCGAGACGTTCACGGTGGGCGGGAACCAGTAGTGGTAGTTGGGGCTCTTGGAGGTGTAGAAGTCCTTGATCCCCGGGATGTACTGGGAACCCCACTGGGCCTGGCCATTGGCCAGCTGGTCGTTGGCTGTGTTGTTGCTGGTGTACGCCGGGTACTCCACCTTGGTGACCTTCGGCAGGCCCGGCTGCCAGTAGTGCGGGTTGGCGGTGTAGGTGATGTTCGCCTTGGTGCAGGGATTCACCTTGTACGGGCCGGTGCCCACCGGAGTGCTGTCCGGGTAGGAGACTGGGTTGGCGATCTTGGACCAGATGGCCTCGGGCACGATCGGGGTCTGGCCCGCGATGTAGTAGAAGGCCGGGACCGCGGCGGTCTTGAAGTTCATCGTCACCTGGTCCGAGCCGGACTGGGTAACGCTGGACAGCACCGACCAGTCTCCGGTGAGGTCCAGGGCCGGGTACTTCTTGAGCAGGTTGAAGGTGTACACCACGTCCTTGGCGGAGAACGGGGTGCCGTCGCTGAACTTGACGCCCTGGCGGATGGTGAACGTGAGCGACTTGTTGCCTGCGCCCCATTTCCAGGAGGTGGCGAGCATCGGCGTGGTCTTGCCGCTCTGCAGCGGGTTGACGTAGACCAGCGGCTCGTAGACGAACCCGACCGACAGCAGGGTGTCCGACCCGTTGAACGGGCTGAAGTCGCAGGTCCAGAGCGCGCCGTTCTCGTTGGAGATCGTGACGGCGTTCGTCGCCGTGGTACTGCCGCTGCCGCCGCCCTTGCCGGCGCTGCAGGCGGCCGCGAGCACGCCGGCCGTGACGAGGGCCCCGATTGCCTTGAGCCGTCTCATGACTGAAGCCTTTCGGTGAGTGGATGGGGAGGTTGGGTTACCGGGGCGCCGTCGATGGCGCCATCGGCCCGGGCGGTGTCCGTCCGGGCGGTGCCTGCTTGGGTGGTGTCTGTTTGTGCGGTGTCTGTTTGGGTGGTGTCTGGCTGGGCGGTGCCTGCTCTGGTGGTGCCTGCTCTGGTGGTGCCTGCTCTGGTCGTGTCTGGCTGGGGGGCCGCCCGGGTCGCCGGGTCGTGGTAGGTGCTGTCCGCCCCGGCCGCGTCCGCGGCCAGAGCCACCGCGCCGATCAGTGGCGCGTCTGCGGGGAAGCGGGCGGCCACCAGATCGGGCGGGAACGGGGTGCCCGCCTTGAGCGCCTCTTCCAGGCCCGGCCGCAGCCGCTCCCAGGAGCGGACCAGTCCTCCGCCCACCGCGATCCGGGCCGGGTTCACGAACACCGCCAGGTTGACCATGTGAAAAGCCAGCTCGGTAACGAAGTCGCTGACCAGGCGATCCAGCCCGGGCTCGCCGGCGGCCGCGCCGAAGACGTCGGCGGCCGCCATCGACCTGGGTGCCCGGCGGGTCAGGGCCTGGCCGCTGATCATGTCTTCCAGCGGGACGCGGGCGCCGAGCGGGAGGCCGACGTCGGAGAGGGCGCGGAGGTTATAGCCGATCTCGCCGGCGGCGCCGTTCGCGCCCACCACGACCTGGCCGCCGATGACCAGGGCGGTGGACAGCCCAGTGCCCAGGTTCAGGTAGATGGCCGGGTCGCAGCCCGCCAGTGCGCCCCAGCGCACCTCGGCCTGGGCCGCCGCCTTGGCGTCGGTGGCCATCCGGATCGCCGCCCCCGGGAAAGCGGCGCGCAGTTCCTGGCCGAGCGGGAGATCACCCCAGCCACGGATGGCGGGGGCCAGGTCCACCCGGTCCTCGAACGGGATCCCGAAGGTCGAGACCCCGACGGCGGCCAGGGAGGCACCGGGGGCCGCGATGTCCAGCAGATCCCGGGCGGCCAGCACGCCCCGGCCGAAACTGGCCCGGGCGCCGAGTTCACCGCCGCTGCCCACGGTGGCCGAGCCGAGCCTGGTCCCGTCCAGGCTGCAGACCGCGACGGCGATCTTGGTGCCGCCGAAGTCGAGCCCGAGAATCACGGGAGACCGGAGCATGGCGCCTGCCTGGGATAACTCAGCCGATAGGACGTCCTTGCGAAAGATTGTTAGGACAGTATCCTAACTATCTGAGGGCCACAAGCCCGGTCCGTGAAGTTCGTCCGGCCACTCTTCGGGCACCACCCGGGGGCGGCCCGACAGGTCAGTCCCGGCCTGGCCGTGCCGTGCTGGCGAGGCCTGGCCATGCAGTGCCGTGCTGTGCTGGGCGAGGCCTGGCCGCCGCGGTGGACGTGTCGCGGCGGGCGTGTCGCGGCGGCGAGCGCTTCCCGCGCTGGTGCGGGAGGATGATACGGGAGGTGGCAGTGACAGTCATGTCGGTCGGCGGGCTGGACGGCGCAACGCCTGGCCTGGCCGGCTCGCTGTCCGCGGCGCGTCCCCCGCTTATCCGGGCCATGAACGAGCAGTTGCTGCTCGGCCACCTCCGGGACCTGGGCCCCATCTCCCGCGCGGACCTGGCCCGGCTGTCCGGGCTGTCCAAGCCGACCGTCTCGCTGGCGCTGGCCGCGCTCGAGCGGGCCGGCCTGGTTCGCGAGGCCGGGCAGCGGACCGGGGTGCCCGGGCGCTCCGCCCGGCTGTATGAGGTTCGCCCGGAAGCGGGTTATGTGCTGGGCCTCGATATCGGGCACAAGTATGTCCGCGGTGCCCTCGCCGATCTGGCCGGCGGCATCCTGGCCTCGTCAGCGAACCCCTCCCGGGCGTCCAGCGTTCGGGGGCGGGTCGGCGAGCTCATCCGGCTGGCCGACGAGCTGTGCGCCCACGCCGGGGTCGCGCGGCAGGCCGTTACCCAGACCGTCATCGGCAGCCCAGGGGTTTACGATCCGCGGCGCAACTCCATGGCCCTGACCGGCGGGCTGCCCGGCTGGGACCGGCCCGCCGTGCTGGCCGACCTGCGCGCGGCGTTCGGTGAGTCACTGGTGGTCGAGAACGATGTGGACGCCGCGGCCCTGGCCGAGCGGACCCATGGGCACGGCCGGGACGCGGACAGTTTCGCGTTCGTCTCGGTCGGCAGCGGGATCGGCATGGGCCTGGTGGTCGGCGGCCGGCTGCACCGGGGGATGCACGGCGTGGCCGGGGAGATCGCTTACCTGCCCATCTCCGGCGGGCTGGGCGCCGACCCGGGCGACGCTCGGCGCCGGGGGCCGCTGGAGGCGGCGGCCTCCGCCCCGGCGGTGGTCCGCGCCGCGCGGCGCGCGGGCATGCGTGGGCAGGTGTCCGCCCGCCGGGTGTTCGAGGCGGCCGCGGCTGGGGACGAGCGCGCTGCCGCCGTCGTGGCCGGGGAAGCCGAGCTGGTGGCCCGGGTGCTGTGCTGCGTGGTGACCATCGTGGACCCGGCTCTGATCGTGCTCGGCGGCGGGGTGGGCCAGGCCCCCGGCTTCGCCGCCGCGGTCACTCGCGAGCTGGAGCGGATCGCGCCGGTCATGCCGGAGGTCCGGGTCAGCGCGCTGGGCAGTGACGTCGTGGTTCACGGCTGCCTGGCAGCCGGGGCGGAGCTGGCCTGGAAGCAGCTCACCGCGACGCTGCCGGCCGCGCTGGGGCCGGACCCTGCCGTGCCCGCGCAGGCCCAGGCCCTGCCGGGCTGAACCGCGGCGTGAGCTGCCCTGCTGTCGCGTAAGCGCCGGGGGACGGCCTAGCGGGACTTGGAGGCGGCGAGGTAGGCGCTGGAGTCCCGCCGCCACAGCAGGATGATCGCGCCGAGGCCGACCAGCCAGACGAGCGCGAGCAGCACGATGCCGAGGGCCGCGTGCGGCCGGGCCAGGCTGCTGACGAGGATCAGCGTGTTCAGGCCGAAGAGCACGGACGACACGATCCTGGCCCAGGACTTCCCGGCCTTGTTGGCCGAGGCCATCCACAGCCACAGCCCGATCGTGATGATCTGGATGACCACTTCGTAGATCACGAGGGCCGTCGCCGCCTTGTGGACCTTGCTGGCCGAATAGCCCGGGAAGTCAGCGTGGATGGCGCTCCTGGTGCTGCCGATGGTCACCAGCGCCACGATGATGGCGAACGCGCTGACGGCTGCGCCCGCATACATGAGCCAGACGGCGTTCTGGACCGAGGGCGGCCGCTCGGGCGTCTGCGGTGCCGGCTCCGCTCCGCCTGCGGGATACGGCTGGTACATGACAGCTCCTGGGTGGATTCCCGGTTGGCGTGCCGAACGGCTAAACCAGGGTCACCTGGCCGGCAGCGCACCGAGCTTAGCGGCGCGGGGTCACATGTGCCTAGGCCAAAGTCACCGCATGCCCGGGCCAAAGTCACCGTGTGCCCAGGCCAAAACGGGGGGTACACGCCAGCCGGAGCCGGCCCGGTCACGGCGGGGCCGCTGATCAGGCGTAGGGGTGCAGAGGCGGCCCGGTCGCGGCGGGGGCCGCTGATCAGGCGTCGGGGTGCAGCAGGGCCCAGACGACTTTGCCGCCGCCGTCGAGCAGGTGCCATCCCCACCTGACACAGCACGACTCGACCACGTTCAGCCCCCGGCCGTTCTCCGCGAAGGCCCCTGGGTCGCGCAGCACCGGGATACCGGAGCCGGGGTCCGTGACCATGCACATCACGTAGGGGGCCTGGCCCAGCAGTCGCAGCCGGACGGGGCATTCGCTGGTGACCGGCGGTCCGGCGGGCACGCCGTGCCGCAGCGCGTTCGTCACCAGTTCCGAGACGACGAGGCCTGCCGTATCAGCCAGGTCGGTGAGGCCCCAGTCGCGCAGGACGGAGCGGGCGAAGTCACGTCCCGTCTTGACTGCCTCGGCCACCGGGCGCAGCCCGCAGGTCGCCGACGGCTGGGTGGCGGCCAGTTCGTCCAGCATCGGAACCGGGGGTCGCAACGGGCTCGCGTAGCGCATCGCGGTGGGTTCCCCCGTGGAGGGGAGCCACTCATGGCACACGCTCTTGACCTCCGTCCTGACTGGCGAGGCCGCCCGGTGTGCAGTCATCGGGTTCCCGTCTGTCTCCTGGACACTTGTCGTGCGTGTGGCGCGCAAGCGCTATCATCGCGTATGTACCTTGCAAGCGCAAGGGCGGATGCACGTGCAGATGAAAGTGCGAGACGCACGTGCGAGCGGTAAGGAGGCTTCAACGGAAGGAGCTACTGGCGGATTCCTGAGACGGAAACCAGGGGGGATGGCGTGATCTCAGTTCAGCCGGGAAGCGGCCCAACAGTCTTGCGTATCCTTCTCGGTTCCCAGCTGCGGGGGCTGCGCGAGGCGAAGGGGATCACGCGCGAGGAAGCCGGGTACGCAATCCGTGCATCCGGCTCCAAGATTAGCCGCATGGAGCTCGGACGAGTCGGCTTCAAAGAGCGCGACGTTGTCGATTTGCTGGAGATGTACGGCGTCAGCGATGAGACAGAGCGAGTCTCCCTTGTGGCACTCGCCAAAGAGGCGAATTCGCCTGGCTGGTGGCATAAATACGGGGATGTTCTGCCGGACTGGTTCCAGGTGTACGTGGGCCTGGAGGAAGCCGCGGCACTCATCAGACTCTATGAGGTGCAGTTCATTCCGGGACTGCTCCAGACGGCTGATTACGCGCGGGCGGTCGTGGCCCTGGGCCAGCCCGGCGCTTCTGCCGAGGAAGTCGAGCGCAGGGTAAGCCTGCGGATCGCACGACAGGAACTGCTCCGCAAACCAGGGGCTCCGCGGCTGTGGGCCGTGGTGGATGAAGCCGCGCTTAGGCGGCCGATCGGCGGCGGGGAGGTGATGCGGGCGCAGCTCGAGCGGCTGGTCGAGGTGACTCAAGAACCCAACATCACACTCCAGGTAGTGCCATTCAGCTCAGGTGGCCATGCGGCAGAAGGTGGTGCGTTCACGATCCTCCGCTTCCCGGAGGTTGACCTTCCTGACGTGGTTTACGTAGAGCAGTTGACGAGTTCTCTCTACCTGGATAAGCGCGACGACGTGGAACGGTATACCGAGGTCATGGAGCGCCTCAGTGTCGAGAGCGAGTCGCCTGAAGACACCACAGAAATCCTGAGCGGAATGCTTAAGAAAGTCGATCGATGAACACATACAACGGAATGCCTGCTACCGACTTGGTTGATGCTCGCTGGCAAAAGAGCAGCATCAGCAACTCACAGGGGACCTGCGTCGAGTTGGCGCGCCTCACCGGAGGCGAGTTTGCCGTGCGGAACTCACGCAACCCTGAAGGCCCCGCCCTCATCTACACCCGGGCTGAGATCGCCGCTCTGATCGAGGGCGTGAAGCGCGGTGAATTCGACGATTTGCTGGTCTAGGACCAGGCCGTTTTTCCGCGGGTAACGCCAGGCTTCGGTGCGGGGCCCGGCGGCGCTGCGGGCAGTGGCCGCCGGCCGCCGTGTTCCTGCGCGACACGGCGGCCGACGCATATAACTGGCATGCATCCGCCCTAAGGGGGACGGGCCCGCCGGGGCGGCTAGAGTCCTCACGTGGCTCAGGTGCAGGAGGGGCTCGGCCCGGTCCAGTTGACCCGGCGGCTGCTGGTCTGGGAGATCGTCATCGTCTTCGCGCTCTCCCTGGGTGGCAGCGCACTGTTCGCGATCATCGACCTGATCGCGTCGCTGACGGCCAACAAGGCCCTCGGCAAGCAGCAGGCCCTGATCGTCGGGTCTCTCGCCCCGGGCCGCCCGTTGCTGGACCTCGTCCTCCAGCTGGCCAACCTGCTGATCGGGCTAGCTCCCGTCGCGCTCGTCTGCTACCTGCTGGTCCGGGAGGGCACGACCCCGTCCGCCGCGATCGGCCTGGACGCGCGGGAGCCCGGCCCCGACCTCGTGAAGGGCGCGATCCTGGCCGCGGTCATCGGCGGCTCCGGCCTCGCCCTGTACATCGCCGCGTTCAAGGCGGGGCTGGCCCTGAACGTGGTCCCGGAGAACCTGCCCGACGTCTGGTGGCGCATCCCCGTGCTGGTCCTGCAGGCCGCCCGGGATGGGCTCCTCGAAGAGGTTCTGGTCATCGGCTACCTGCTCCGCCGCCTGGATCAGCTGGGCATGTCACCCGCCAGGGCGATCGCGCTGAGCGCCGTGGTGCGCGGTTCCTACCACCTCTACCAGGGTTTCGGCGGTTTCCTCGGCAACGCCGTGATGGGCGTGATCTTCGCGCTGCTCTACCGCCGGTGGAAGCGGGTCACCCCGCTGATCATCGCGCACACCCTCATCGACACCGGCGCGTTCGTCGGCTACGCCGTCCTGCACGGCCACGTCTCCTGGCTCCCCTAAGGGGCGGTACATGATCGTGGAGCGTTGTGCGCCGCCGGCGGCGCACAACGCTCCACGATCATGGCCAGCTGGGGGAGGGGTGCCTGGCTGGGCACCGGCCCGTTGGTGATCAGACGATTGGTGTCGCCCCCGCGACACCAATCGTCTGATCACGTTCGCGGAACGTCCGGCCTGGCGGAACAGCCGTAACACCAATAACAACAGCAAGGCAGGCCACACAGGTGTGAGCCGCGCGGGGCCTTCGCGGACGGGGCGGCGGCTCCCTGGGCCATCGTGGAAGGAAATGGAAGGAAATGGTCGCGGGAGCAGCCCTTTGCGCCCGCGATCGGCGAGGGTGCTGGATGACCGGCCGGGGTGAGCGCCCCAGCGGCCCCAGCGGGCCGGGCAGCCCAGCGGCCCCAGCGGGCCGGGGCGCAGCGGCCCCAGCGGCCCGGGCGGCCCCAGCGGCCCGGGCGGCCCCAGCGGCCCGGGCGGCCCCAGCGGCCCCAGCGGGCCGGGCGGCCCGGGCAGTCCCGGCAGGCCGGGCAGCCCCGGCGGCGTCAGCGGGCCAGGCTGGGAATGACGAGGGCGCCGGGGAGGTGCGCGACCGCTGCGCCGGGCAGCACCAGCTTGGAGCGCCGCAGGCCACTTCCGATGACCACTGCCGGGGCCGCGGCGACCCTCGCGTCGACCAGGAGGGGCCAGTCGGCGGGCAGGCCGATGGGGGTGATCCCTCCGTACTCCATCCCGGTCTCCGCCACCGCCACGTCCATCGGCGCGAACGACGCCTTGCGCACGTCCAGCTGGCGCCGGGCTGCCCCGTTGACATCCGCCCGGGTGGTGGCCAGCACGACGCAGGCCGCGAACCGCGTCTCGCCGCCGCGCCGCCCGCTGATCACCACGCAATTGGCCGACATGGCCAGTTCCACGCCGTAGCGCTCACAGAACGCCGCGGTGTCGGCCAGCTCGGGGTCGATCTCCGCCACGCAAGCCGAGTCGCCCGCCAGCGTCCCGCCCAGCGCGGCCAGCGCACTGGCCAAGGCCGGCGCCAGCAGGTCTGGCCGGTCGAGAGCCGGGACCACATCAAGATCGCCCATGGTCATCTGCACCCGGCTATCCTGCCACCATGCCGGTGCTCCCCGCCGCGCCCGGGCCGACTAGCTGGTCACCTTGACGAGGAACAGCCACGCGTTGACCACGCCGCCCAGGAGACTCCCCACGGCGGCGGGGATCAGCCAGTACAAGCCACCACCTGCCTTCAGGAGAAAGGTGAGCCCGGCAACGCCCACGAGCGCGGCGGTGATCAGGTTGGGGGAGAACCTTTCGATGTAGCGGGCCACGCCCTGATCGGAACCGTGACCAGCTCGCCGGTCCAAGACGCGCAGGGCTGTGCCCGACACCGCGGCCACAGCTAGCAGCTCGGAACCCAGGGCTGGAGATGGTTGGGGAGCCACAAGCAAGAGCCCGATGAGCACTGAGGTCATGAACAGCACCAGAGTTTGAGCGGCGCGGGAGCTGAGGCTGCGCGATGCGGCCAGCACGTCACTCTTGACGGAGACCGCAACGAACAGCAGGCCCGTCAGCGTACCGGCGACGGCAGCGAGCGCCTCACCGAAGCCGAGCCACATTGCGGTCGTGTACCCCACCTGACGACCTCCCAGATCCTCGGCTGCACAGACGAGCCGATTCAATCAACCACTTGTTAGCAGACGTAGGGGAGATGTCCGGCTGCGCTGGGCCGCGGAAGGCTGGGGTTCGAGTGCCTCCGAGGGCGGCAGGTCGCAGGCGCGGCTAGGGGTTAATGTCAGGGTTAAATCGGGGGTCTCCCCCATGGCCGGAGGCTGGCTCGTGCCTCCACACTGACTTCATGCGGCTGGGCGGCAACGTGATCAGGCAGCCGCAACGCACGGGTACCCACCGCCACACCCAGCTACGACTAGCCGGGCGGTCCGTCTCGATATCGGAGCAGACCTCGCAGAGAAAGCCGACACCGCCATGTACGAAGACGACGAAGACCCCCTTGTCGCAGCCGAGCAGCTAGCCAGGCGCGACCCACGAGCCGGTGCCGAGGCCTTCCTGGCCATCGCGTGTGACGGGAGCGTCGATGACGGCCTGCGGCTGGAAGCGGCCGGGCAGCTGCCCGGGCTGGACCGGCGGGCTGCGGCGGAGGCGTTGCGGGCGGTCGCGTGTGACGGGAGCGTCGATGACGGCCTGCGGCTGGAAGCGGCCGGGCAGCTGCCCGGGCTGGACCGGCGGGCTGCGGCCGAGGCGTTGCGGGCGGTCGCGTGTGACGGGAGCGTCGATGACGGCCTGCGGCTGGAAGCGGCCGGGCAGCTGCCCGAAGTTGACCGGCAGGCTGCGGCCGAGGCGTTGCGGGCGGTCGCGTGTGACGGGAGCGTCGACGACGGCCTGCGCTGGGAAGCAGCCGAGCAGCTAGCCGGGCTCGGCCCGCGAGCCGCTCGGTAGGCCTTCCGCATCAACACCAGATCCAACATCAGACCGCGGCGCCCGGCTGCTTTCCCGCTCGCTGCATGATGATCTCAACCGAGTCCGATTCCAGTGCGGCATCAACCGGTATCTGCGCGCACTGCCCGGACATGCGCCGCGGTCGCTCGCGGAGCTCATCGACTTCAATATCCGCAACGGTTCGACCGTGCTCCCTCACATCGGCCAGGAGATCTTCCTGCGGGCCGGGGCCACCAGCGGGGACCCGGCTGACCTGGCCGCGCGGGCCGCGCGCGAGGCGGCCGCCGGCCGCGCCCGGCCGGCGCTGGACGGGCCGCTGGCCAGCGCTGGCCGTCCCTGCAGGCCACGGTGGCGGCTTCGGTGGGCCGCAGCGATAGCCTGCGCTTATGGACTCCTGGCGTGGCGTAAGCCTTCCCGAGCTGCCGGGGCGAGGCCCCGAACCCCTTGTCTTCGACACCGCTTCCCGCGACCTGGCGGTCGCCGCGGCCGGCCCTGACGCCACCCTGTACGCGTGCGGGATCACCCCGTACGACGCCACCCATATCGGGCACGCCGCCACGTTCATGGCCTGGGATCTGCTGGTGCGGGCCTGGCGCGACGCCGGTCATCACGTGACCTACGTGCAGAACGTGACGGACGTGGACGACCCGCTGCTCGAACGGGCGTCCCGGGACGGCGAGGACTGGCGCGAGCTGGCTGACCGCGAGATCGACCGCTACCGCGCCGACATGGCGGCGCTGCGGGTGGTGCCACCCACCCGGCTGGTCGGCGCGGTCGAGGCCCTCGGCGTCATCGAGCGGTTCGCGGGCCGCCTCGCCGACCGCGGCGCCCTATACGACCTGGACGGCGACGAATATTTCGCCCGGGCCAGCGACGAGGCGTTCGGGTCCGTGTCCCGGCTGGACCGGGCGGAAATGCTGGCCCTGTTCGCGGAGCGCGGTGGCGATCCCGGCCGGCCCGGCAAGAAGGACCCGCTGGATGCGCTGGTCTGGCTGGCGGCCCGGCCGCACGAGCCGGCCTGGGCGTCCCGGTTCGGCCAGGGGCGGCCGGGCTGGCACGTGGAATGCGCGGCGATCTCCACCGAGTACCTGGGCACCACGTTCGACATCCAGGCGGGCGGCAGCGACCTGATCTTCCCGCATCACGAGATGAGCGCCTCGCATGCCCGGGTGGCCCTCGAGCCCGACGCGTTCGCCCGCCGCTACGTGCACGCCGGGCTGGTCCGCCTCGACGGCGAGAAGATGTCCAAGTCGCTCGGCAACCTGGTGTTCGTGTCGCGCCTGCTGGCGGACGGTCACGACCCCATGGCGGTCCGGCTGGCCATCCTGGCGCACCGGTACCGGCAAGACTGGGACTGGACCGCCGCGGGCCTGGCCGCCGCGGAGGAGCGGCTGGGCCGCTGGCGGGCAGCGGTACGGGTGGCTGCGGCTGGTTCCGGCGCGGCCGGCCCGGCGTCTCCCGGTCGCGGCCTGGCCGTGCTGGCTGCGGTGCGGGAACGGCTCGCCGACGACCTCGACGCCCCGGGGGGCCTGACGGTCGTGGACGGCTGGGCCGACGAGGTGCTCGGCGGCCTGACCGCGGGGCCTGCTGAGCCTGGTGGTCCTGCTGAGCCTGGTCCTGCTGAACCCGGGGAGCAGTCGGCGGCGGAACTAGTCCGGGACACCGTGGACGCCCTGCTCGGTGTCGTGCTGTAAATACGGCCTACTGGCCGCCGCTAGTCCGCCCGCTACTGGCCGTCCCGGTGATAGCGTGATATCGAAGAGCGATATCGGCCTTCCCGCCTGCGTCCGGAGTCACCGATGACTGACATCCCCACGGATTCACCCGGCCCGCCAGACGACCCTGCTGAGGCGCCAGGGTTCCCTGAGCCATCTGGGGCCCCTGAGCCGGCTGGAACCCCCGAGCCGGCTGGAACCCCCGAGCCGGCTGGAACCCCCGAGCCGGCTGGAACCCCCGAGCCGGCCGGAGCCCCCGAGCCGGCCGGAGCCCCCGAAGCGCCGACCGCCCCGGGCGAGCTCGGGCCCTTTATCCCGCCGGAATCGTCGGCCGATGCCGAGGCCATCGACGCTTCGCGGCTGCTCGTCCAGGCCGTCGGGCAGCTGCCCGAGTCCGACCGCGACCGGGTCTACGCCTGGCTGCTCCAGACCGGGATGCGGCCGTCGTCGGCGGGGGCTCCCCGCCCACTGGCCCGGAGGCTCGGCTGGGCGCTCAGCGCGCAAGCCGGGGTCCAGACGCAGACCCGCGAGTGGGGGGAGACGGTGGTGGCCGATCTGGTCCGCGGCTCGTCGTCGCCGGCCCAGCAGATGGTGCCGGTCCGGTTCTCGGCAGACCAGCACGCCCGGCTGAGGGCCTGGTGCGGGGAGCACGGTTTCTCGATGGCGACCGTGATCCGCGGCCTGGTTGACCGCTTCCTGGAAAGCCAGCAGCCCGAGCGCGGCTAGCCCCGCGGGCTGATCTCCGCCCGGCGCAGCAACTGCTGGCCCGGCTCCTGCTCGACGGCCAGGGTGAGCCCGGCGTGCTCCCCGTCGAGCTGCACGACGGTGCTCGTCTGCCCGTTGCCACCGCAGAACGCCCCGGGCTGGCACAGTCCGGCCCAGGCCCTCGCCATCCGCAGCTGGCGGAGCAGCAGGCCGGTGTCCATGAGCCCGGACACGGGCAGCTCCGCGGGCCAGGAACGCAGGCCATCGGTCAGCGACGAGTTGAGCAGGTCGATGAGCGCCTGCGTCTGCCGCCAGAGCGGGGAGTCGGCCGCGGGCGGCACGGTGAGCACCAGCGACTGGACCCGAGGCGGGTTCTCGGGCGTGAGCAGGATCTCCACCTGCGTCTCGCCGTGCTCGCCGCGGAGCCACCAGCGGCAGTGCGCGGCTGAGTCGAACTCAGGCGGTCGCCCCGCCACGCGGCCCTGTACCCCGGGGTCTTCTGTCCCGGGGGCCTGTGTTCCTGGGTCCGGTGCCCCCAGGCGTGCCCACATCCGGGCGATCTTCTCGCGGCGCCGGGGCAGCGGCTCGTCCAGCGCGACGTTGTCCGCGAAGAGCCGCTCCGCCACGTCGTCCTCCCAGCGGGTGAGCAGCTGGGTGACCGCCTGCTGGGCCCGCAGGGTCTCCAGCCAGGGGGCACCGGGCGCGGGCGCCAGGCCGCTCACCGTCGGCCGCGCCGCGTGATCGTCCTCCGCCTTGCCGGCTCGCAGCACCTCCTCCATGAGCCTGGCCGCCAGCACCGATGCGCCTGCGTAAGTGCTGTTGGCCAGCACGATCACGCCAAGGCCCGTCTCCGGGTGCCAGCGCATGTGACTGCCGAAGCCCGGGTATCCGCCACTGTGGTAGACCAGCCGTCCCCACGCGCTGGTCTCCTCGGTGAACAACCCGAACCCGTACCCGTACTGGCTGCCCGCGGCGGGATCGCCCGGGAAGCGCGGCTGCGCCCGCGGCAGGGTGACGGCCGGCTGCTGCATCTCGCGCCGGGTGACCGGGGACAGCGGATGGGCATCCCCGCCCTGCGGGCCGCCCGGCGGAAAGACCGCGGCAAAGCCGTTTACCCAGCGGGCCAGGTCGCGGACACAGCTGAACACCCCGCCCATCGGGGCGAACGCGCCCAGCGGGTCGGGGGCGAGCTCGGTCCAGCCGTCCGCGCTGCGGGCGTAGCCGCGGGCCAGCCCGGCGGGATCGAACTCCCCCGCCTCGAATCCGGTCCGGGTCATTCCGAGCGGGCCGAGCACCCGGGCCCGCACGAAGTCCGGGTAATCGGCCTCGGCCACAGCCGAGATGACCCGCCCGAGCAGCGCGTAACCGAGGTTGGAGTACTCGAAGCGGGTGCCTGGCGCCCAGGCCGGGCGCACGCCCCGGGCCAGGAGCGCCGCGAACTCGGGCAGCGGGGTGCCCTGCTGGCGGTCACCCCACGGATCGTCGGTCGGGAAGCCCGCGGTCATGGTCAGCAGGTGCCGCAGCGAGATGGCCGGTGAGTCGGCCGTCACCCCCGGCTGGCCGCGCAGTTCCGGGACGAAATCCGTGACCGGATCGTCCAGCCGGAGCAGGCCGGCGTCGCGCAGCGCCAGCACCGCCGACGCGGTGAAACTCTTGGTCATGGAGGCGATGCGGAACACCGTGCCCGCGTCGGGCGGCGGGCCGCCAAGCCAGCGCTGACCCACACCACCCTCGTGGGCGAGGGACCCGCCGGCCACGATCCCGTACGCGATGCCGGGCTGGCCCTCGCCGTGCTGGTAGCTCCGCACCAGGTCGTCGGCTGTCGCTGCGGCGCCGGGCGGAAGTGCCCGCCGCGCCGCGGGGCGGGCAGAGCCGGGCTCGGCTGGCCGGTCGGGCATGCCAGTCCTCCAGATCAACGGAGTCCTCCAGATAAACGAACGAGACCGGGCCTGGGACCGGGACCAGGCCCGGAAAGGCGCTGCCACGTAATATGTCACCCGGTCCGGCGCTGACAGCTGGCGGACCGCCCTCGCCGGGGCTGGGAGCCTGACTGGCCGCCCTGTCATGGCGCTCGCGGCCGCCGTGGGAGCCGGAAGGTCGAGGCGGAGAGTGGGTGCGGTATGACGGCACGGGAGACCAACTGGGCCGGCAACATCGTGTACCGGGCCGCCCGGGTGGCCCGGCCCCGCAGTGTCAGCGAAGCCCAGGAGCTGGTCGCCGCCGGCGGCCAGGTGCGGGCGGTCGGCACCGGCCACTCGTTCAACCGGATCGCCGATACCCGGGGCGTGCTTATCTCGCTCGCGGACCTGCCCCCGGTCGTCGACATCGAGCCGGGCGGGGCGGCGGTCACAGTGGCGGGTGGCATCCGCTACGGGGAACTCACCGAGCGGCTCAACGCAGCCGGCCATGCGTTGCCCAGCCTGGCCTCGCTGCCGCACCTGTCGGTGGCCGGGGCGGTCGCCACCGCGACCCACGGTTCGGGGGACGCCCACGGGAACCTGGCCACGACGGTGTCGGGCCTGGAGCTGATCGCCGCCGACGGCGGCGTGCGCACCCTGCGCCGCGACACCGGCGGTGAGGAGTTCCGCGGGTCTGTGGTCGGCCTGGGCTCGCTTGGCCTGGTCACCGCTCTGACCCTGGACCTCGTCCCGGCGTTCAGCGTCCGTCAGTACGTATACGAGGGCCTGCCCGCGGCCATCCTGCAAAGTCATTTCGATGAGATCTTCGGCAGCGCCTACAGCGTCAGCGTGTTCACGAACTGGCGCGGTAACCGGCATAGCCAGCTCTGGCTCAAGGTCCGCGACGAGGAGGCAGACGGGTGGCAGCCGGCCCCGCGGTGGATGGACGCGACGCTGGCCGACCGGCAGGTCCACCCAATCCCAGGCGGCGACCCAGCCCACGCCACCCAGCAGCTGGGCGTGCCCGGTCCGTGGCATGAGCGGCTGCCGCATTTCCGGGCGGAGTTCACCCCCAGCAGCGGGCAGGAGCTGCAGTCGGAGTATCTCCTGCCCCGGCAAGTCGCTGCGGGCGCGTTCGACGCCATGGCCAGCCTGGGCAGCCTGATGGCCCCGGTCCTGCAGATCGCCGAGATCCGCACCGTCGCGCCGGATGACCTGTGGCTGAGCCCGAGTTTCCAGCGGGACACCGTGGCCCTGCACTTCACCTGGGTCAAGGACACCGCGGCGGTGACGCCGGTGATCGCCGCGATGGAACAGCTGCTCACCCCGCTCGGTGCGCGCCCGCACTGGGCGAAGGTTTTCGGCATGCCCCCGCACCTGGTGCGCGCCCTGTACCCGCGGTCAACCGACTTCCAGGACCTGCTGTGCCGCTACGACCCGGACGGCAAGTTCCGCAACGGCTTTATCGACAAGTACTTTCCAGCCCGCCGCTGACGACGCCCGGCCGCCCGCCGACGTCCGGGCGGCGGGCCGGATGCCCGGCGGGTGATTGTGCTGCCGGGTGCTGTCCCGCTGGGCTAGCTTCTGCTGGGTCAGCTTCTGCTGGGCTAGCTTCCGCTGGGCTGGGGCACGTGGCACGTGACCTTCGGATTCACCCCGACGTAGTTCAGCGGCCCGGCCAGGATCGTCACCACGATGGTGCTGGCTTTCGTGCAGCTCGAAGATGTTGCCGCTGTAATAATGCCGCTGAGCTCCGGCGATGGCACCGATGACCAGCCAGATCACTAGCAGCGCCGAGCCTATGCGCACGGCTACCTCCAGTAAGCGAGTTCGCTGGAGCGCGCCATGCGTCGCCCAGAATGCTGAAAATGTCCGGGCCAGAGTATCGCTCAAGCCCGTTCGGGTCCGCTCGTGTCCCGATAGTGCATCCTTGTTGTGATCGTGCCCTGCGTCGGGCCGCCGCCCGGTGCGTGACCCCCCTGTGGCGTTTGTCAAGTCGAATTCCTGTTCGGTGGACAAACGTGCGAAGTTCGTATCTGACGTGCTAGATTCTCTACAGAACGTCATTCTGTGCTGGCTTCCGGTTGCCCGCCCCGGCAACCTGGCGTCATGGACAACACACCTTCCGTTTCAGGCTCAAGCGCGTTCTCCCGTCAGCCCCGGGTCCGGGTCAGTTCCCCAGCTGACGTCCTGGCCGTCGTGCCGCACCTGCTCGGTTTCCATCCCGACAAAAGCCTCGTCGTGATGGGAGTCGGCCGGCCGCGGGCCCGGGTCCAGCTCGCCTTCCGCTACGACCTTCCTGACCCGCCGGACGCCGTCCACGCCGCGGACATCGCCGAGCACGCCGCCGAGGTGCTCCGGCACCGGCGGCTCAGCACCGTGATCGGCGTGGGGTATGGCCCGGGCACCCTGGTCACCCCCGTCGCGGACGCCCTGGCTGCGGCCCTGCGGCAGGCCGGGTTGCGGTTACACGAGCTCATGCGGGTCGAGGACGGCCGTTACTGGTCCTACCTCTGCGAGAACCCCGAGTGCTGCGCCGCGGAAGGCGTGCCGTTCGACGTCCGCGCCCATCCCGCAGCGGCCGCCATGACGGTAGCCGGGCTCGTCGCCTACCCGGACCGGGCGGCGCTGGCCGGCACCCTCGCCCCGGTCACCGGCGCCGCGGCCCGGTCCATGGAGCGCGCCACCCTCCGGGCCAGTGAACGCGCGGCGGAGTTGATCGCGCAGGCGTCAGGCCCGGGTGCGGGCCAGCCGGCCAGGTTGCTGGTGGACGCGGGAAGGCGTGCCGTCCAGGACGCCATCAGCACATACCGGGCCGGCGGCCGCCTGCTCGCCGACGAGCCGGTGGCCTGGCTCACGGTGGTCCTGGCTCACCTGGCGGTCCGGGACGACGCCTGGGCACGGATGGATCCGGGGTACCGCGCCGCCCACCTGCGCCTGTGGACCGATGTGGTCCGGCGGGCCACCCCGGCGTACCTCCCGGCCCCCGCGTCGCTGCTGGCGTTTACCGCGTGGCAGTCCGGCGAGGGAGCCCTCGCCAACATCGCGATCGACCGGGCGCTGGCCGTGGACCCGGCGTATTCGCTGGCCCGGCTGCTGCGCGACATCATGGACGCCGGGGTGCCGCCTTCGGCTGCGCGGGTCCCGATGACGCCCGAGCAGGTGGCAGCTAGCTATGACCTGGCGGACTCCGGGGCTGCGGAGCGTACGGTCAGCCGGGCGAGGCCAGCCCAAGGACGCAAGGCCGCCCGCAGGCAGCCGTCCCGGTAGCTGGCCGGGAGTCCTTTTGAGCAGCCTTCCGCTGGCTGGCCGGGAGTCCTTCGCCGGCCTTCTGGTGGCTGGCCGGGAGTCCTTCACCGGCAGCCTTCCCGAGCCGGGCGTGAGCGGGACCCGGGCGCGGAGAGAGGCAGGACTTGGGCAGGGGTTCAGCGCGAGGGCTACCGCAGGGTAAACTTCCCCCCGCCGTTCGCCGGAGTCGGCCGGGAACTTGCCCACATGAGCCCGCTGCGTTCGCCCTCACTGTCGAGGCCGGGCCGGCCCTGAGCGAGGAGAGGCAGAGTGACTGACTCTAGCAGTAGCGGAACCGGGTCGCAGAGTAATCATGGTGGCTCCGTGGACGTGGATCCAGCCAGCGTGACGGAGCACCAGCCGGGATCCGGGTCAGCCCCCGCTGGTACCGCGGGGACCCTGCCCGCCGGGGTGCGGCAGGCGCACGAGGCCGCGGTGGCCACGCTCCAGCGGGCCTACCTGGCGGCCCCCGCCGGCGCGAAGGTCAGGCTGGCCAAGCGAACCTCCAACCTGTTTCGCTTCCGCGATCAGTCGGCCGGTTCCCGGGCCGCTGAGCTGGACGTCTCCGCCTTCAGCCGGGTGCTGCACGTGGATCCGGCGTCCCGCACCGCCGTGGTGGGCGGCATGACCACCTATGAGGACCTCGCGGACGCGACACTGCGGCACGGCCTGATGCCGTTCGTCGTGCCCCAGCTGAAAACGATCACCCTGGGCGGCGCGGTCACCGGCCTGGGCATCGAATCCACCTCGCTGCGCCTGGGCATGCCGCATGAGTCGGTCCTGGCCATGGAGATCCTCACCGGGGACGGCCAGGTCGTGACGGCCACCGCGGACAATGAGCACGCGGACTTGTTCCGGGGGTTCCCCAACTCCTACGGCACCCTGGGCTACGCCCTGTCGCTTACGATCGAACTGGAGCCGGTGGCGCCGTTCGTGCACCTGCGGCACTTCCGCTTCAGCGACCCCGAGACGTGCATGGAGGCCATCGCGCAGATCGCGGCCGAGGGCAGCTACGAGGGTCACCGGGCGGACTTCCTGGACGGCGCCATGTTCAGCCTGGACGAGATGTACCTGACGGTGGCAGCGTTCAGCGACGTGGCCCCCTGGACCAGCGACTACACCGGCAGCAAGATCTTCTACCAGTCGCTGCGCGGGCCCCGGGAGGACTTCCTCACGATCCGCGACTACCTATGGCGCTGGGATACCGACTGGTTCTGGTGTTCCCGGCCGTTCGGGGTGCAGAACCCGGCGATCCGCAGGCTCTGGCCGGGCCGCTACCGCAGGTCAGATGTCTACCGCTCGCTGGTCGCCTTCGACCGGCGGCACGGCCTGTCCGGCAAGCTGGCCGAGCGCCGCGGCCAGCCGCCGCGGGAGTTCGTCGTCCAGGACGTCGAGATCCCGGTGGGCCGCGGCGCCGGGTTCCTCCGGTTCTTCGCCGCCGACGTCGGCATGAGCCCGGTCTGGCTGTGCCCGCTCCGGCTGCGCAGCGATCAGGGCTGGCCGCTCTACCCGCTGGCGCCCGGTGAGGTGTACGTGAACTTCGGCTTCTGGGGGACGGTGCCGCTCCCGCCGGGCCGCGCGGACGGCTACCACAACCGGCTGGTGGAGGACGAGGTGGCCGCGCTCGGCGGGCACAAGGGGCTGTACTCGGCCTCGTTCTACACCGAGGAGCAGTTCTGGGCGAGCTACAACGGGCCCGCCTACGCTGCGCTCAAGCAGCGGTACGACGGCGGGGGGCGGCTAGCCGGCCTCTACGAGAAGTGCGTGCGAGGTCAGTAAGCGCCGCACCGGAGCCGGACGCGGTGAGCAGCACGAGGAAGCCGGACGCGGCATGGCAGGGCACGCAGCAGGAGGGATGGCAGGGATGGCGCTAGCGGACGTGTTCGAGAAGGTGGCGGGCCCCGATGCCCCCGTGGAGTTCCGCGCCTACGACGGGAGCAGGGCAGGCGCCGCGGACGCCCCGGTGCGGATCACCGTCCGCTCCCCGGTGGCGGTGTCGTACCTGGCCCAGGCGCCGGGCGCGCTCGGCCTGGCCCGCGCGTACGTGTCCGGGCACCTCGACGTCGAGGGCGACATGTACGACGCTCTGTCCCGGATGGTCCAGGCCCAGCAGGTGCGCATCGACCTGGCCGAGCGGCTCCGGTTGCTGCGGGAACTGGGCGGTCCCCGGCTGCTGCTGCCCCGGATACCGCCGCCGCCGCAGGAGGTGAGGGTGAACCGCCGCTGGCTCGCCGGGCGGCTGCACTCGAAGAAGCGCGATGCCACGGCCATCTCGCACCACTACGACGTATCCAACACGTTCTACGAGTGGGTGCTCGGCCCCTCGATGGCGTACACCTGTGCCTGCTACCCCGGCCCCGATGCCACCCTGGAGGAGGCCCAGGCCTACAAGCACGACCTGGTGGCCCGGAAGCTGGGCCTGCGCCCCGGGATGCGACTGCTCGACGTGGGCTGCGGCTGGGGCGGCATGGTCCGGCACGCGGCACGCGAATACGGCGTCAAGGCGCTCGGCGTGACCCTCTCGGCGCAGCAGGCGACCTGGGCACAGCAGGCCATCGAGAAGGAGGGCCTGGGCGGGCTGGCCGAGGTCCGCCACCTTGACTACCGCGACGTCCCCGAGGGGGAGTTCGACGCGGTCAGCTCCATCGGGCTGACCGAGCACATTGGCCGGGCCCAGCTACCCGGCTACTTCGCCTTCCTGTACGGCAAGCTGCGGCCCGAGGGACGGCTGCTGAACCACTGCATCACCCGGCCCGACAACCGCCAGCCGGGCCGGGTGGTCGGCGGTTTCATCAACCGCTACGTGTTTCCCGACGGTGAGCTGGAAGGGCCGGGCTACCTGGTCTCCCTCATGCACGACACGGGGTTCGAGGTGCGGCACGAGGAGAACCTGCGCGAGCACTACGCGATGACCCTGGCCGGCTGGTGCGCCAATCTGGACGAGCGCTGGGACGAGGCGGTGGCTGAGGTCGGCGAGGGCACGGCCAGGGTGTGGCGGCTCTACATGGCCGGCTCGCGGCTCGGGTTCGAGCGCAACGTGGTCCAGCTGCACCAGATACTGGGCGTCCGGCTGGGCAGCGAGGGCCAGGCGGGGATGCCGTTGCGGCCCGACTGGGAGCCGCTGGCCCAGGTGTCGGCGGCCAGCTAGCCGCCTGAGCGAGCCGCCTCAGCCGGCCGCCTCAGGCGGCCGGCCAAGCGGCCGGAGTCGCCGCGGCGTCCTCGCCGGTGCGGCGGCGGCCCCGGTGCGGAGGGATCCGGTGCCGTGCCTGGTCAGCGTGCCGGGCCTGGTCCCGGTGCCGGGCCGAATCCCGGGGTTCCGGGCCGAGTCCCGGTGCCGTGCCTGGTCCCGGTGCCAGGCCGAGTCCCGGCGCCGTGCCTGGTCCCGGTGACGAGTCGGCCCCCCGCCGACCCGTTCGGCCCCGCCGACCCGTTCGGCCCCGCCGACCCGTTCGGCCCCCGCCCGCCCGTTCGGCGGCTGGGTACCGGCCCCGTTCGGGGGCTCGGGTATGTGCGTGTGCGGGTCCGGCGGCCGTCCGGGCCGCGATGACGGACAATAGCGGTATGGAAGCAGCGCAGCCCGGGCATGGCGGCCCGGTCCGTGACATCGTCCTGCTCGGCTCGACCGGCTCGATCGGGACTCAGGCCGCGGACATCGTGCGGCGCAATCCCGGCCGGTTCCGGCTGGCCGGGCTGGCTGCGGGCGGTGGCAACCCCGGCCTGCTGGCGGCCCAGGCCCTGGAGTTCGGTGCCGAGGTCGTCGCCGTGGCCCGGGAGGACGCTGCGGGCGAGGTCCGCGAGGCGCTGCGTGTCCAATCGTCTGGAGTCGGCCACCCCCTCCCGCAGCCCAAGGTGCTGGCGGGCCCGGACGCGGTGGCGGAGGCCGCCACGTGGCCATGCGACGTCGTGCTCAACGCCGTCACCGGGTCGGTCGGCCTGGCCGCCACGCTGGCCGCGCTGGAAGCCGGCCGGACGCTGGCCCTGGCCAACAAGGAGTCCCTGATCGTGGGCGGCCCGCTGGTCGCGGGCAAGGCGGCCCCCGGGCAGATCGTGCCGGTCGATTCCGAGCACTCGGCCATCGCGCAATGCCTGCGGGGCGGCCGCGCCAGCGAGGTAGGCCGCCTGGTGCTGACCGCGAGCGGCGGCCCGTTCCTCGGCCGCGGCAAGGACGAGCTCGAGCACGTGACCCCGGCCCAGGCCCTGGCCCACCCGAACTGGAACATGGGGCCGGTCGTCACGATCAACTCGGCGACGCTCGTCAACAAGGGCCTGGAGCTCATCGAGGCGCACCTGCTGTTCGGCATCGGGTTCGACCGGATCGAGGTGGTGGTGCACCAGCAGTCGGTGATCCACTCCATGGTCGAGTTCACCGACGGCGCGACCATCGCCCAGGCCAGCCCGCCGGACATGCGGATCCCGATCGCGCTGGGGCTGGCCTGGCCAGACCGGGTCCCCGACGCGGGACCGGCGCTCGATTGGAGCCGCGCGCACACCTGGTCCTTCCAGCCGCTGGACGACGAGGCCTTCCCCGCCGTCCGGCTGGCCCGAGAGGCGGGCCGCACCGGCGGTACCGCCCCGGCCGTCTACAACGCGGCGAACGAGATCTGCGTCGAGGCATTCCGGGCCGGCCGGATTGCGTTCCCCCGAATCGTTGACACGGTGGCGAAGGTAGTCTCTGAGCATGAGAGCGCGGCGCGGGATGCGGTAACCCTCGAGGATGTGCTCGCGGCGGATCGCTGGGCGCGGATCCGCGCCACGGAACTGACGGCCGAAGGACGAGGCGGCGTGCGCGAGGCCCGCAGGGGGCCACGTGGAGAGGGGGAGTCAGCCGGATGACCCTGGTTGGCTGGATCATCTTCATCTTCGCCCTGCTCTTCTCGATCATGCTGCACGAGTTCGGGCACTTCGCCACGGCGAAGAAGTTCCGGATGAAAGTCACCCAGTTCTTCGTGGGCTTCGGCCAGACCCTGTGGTCCACGGTCCGCGGCGAGACCGAGTACGGCGTCAAGGCCATCCCCGCGGGCGGCTACGTCAAGATCGTCGGCATGACCGCCCTGGAGGACGTGGACCCCGAGGACGAGGCGCGATCCTTCCGCAGGAAGCCCGCCTGGCAGCGGATGATCGTGCTGGCCGCCGGGTCGTTCATGCACTTCGCGCTGGCGTTCGTCCTGCTGTTCATCCTGGCCGGGGGGATCGGCCTGTCCAACACCAACTCCTCCACGATCGGGGCCATCGACCCCTGCGTCCCCAACAGCATCACCGCCACCAGTTGCGCCAAGTCCGACCCCGCGTCCCCCGCGCTCAAAGCGGGGCTCCGTACCGATGACAAGATCATCGCGATCGGGCACACGCGCGTGCACAACTGGAATCAGCTCGGGGCGGCGATCCGGGCGCAGAAGCCGGGCACCCCAGTGACGGTCACCGTGCTCCGGAACGGCCATCGGGTAGTACTGCATCCCTCGCTGGCCGTGGTGCACGGCCGCAAAGGCTCCTACCTGGGCATCTCCCCGGCGGTGCTCTACTCGACGGTGAACCCGATCCGGGCGGTCACCTATGCGGGCTCGGAATTCGGCCAGATCGTGGTCGGCTCCGTGCAGGCCCTCGGCAGCATCCCCAAGGCCATTCCCGAGCTGTTCGCGAAAAACCGGAGCAGCACCGCGGGCGGCAACGTGACCAGCGTAGTCGGCGCAGGGGAGTACACCGGCGAAGCGTTCGCGGCCAAGGTCGGCTGGCAGACCAAGGTCTCGATCGTGCTGTTCATCGTCATCTCGCTGAACATCTTCGTCGGCCTGTTCAACCTGCTGCCGTTGCTCCCGCTGGACGGCGGCCACCTGGCCGTGGTCATCTACGAGCAGATCCGGACCTGGATCGCCCGGCTCCGGCGCCGGCCAGACCCGGGGCTGGTCGACATGCGCAAGCTCCTCCCGCTCAGTGTCGGGGTATTCGCGGTGCTGGTCGGGTTCGGCCTGTTGCTGATCATGGCGGACCTCGTGAACCCCGTCCATATACCCCAGTGAGGTGATGCGGACCGGGGGGCCAGTCCGGGATGTTCCAGCCCGGGGTGGTGGTTGGTGCAAGTGGTGCGGCCGTGATGACCGCAGACATCCGGATAACGTGACCCTTTGGCTAAGACACCGTTGATCAGGACATAGTGAGGGATAAAGGATCATGAGTATTGATCTAGGCATGCCCCAGCCCGCGGTCGAGCCCCTCGCGCCGCGTCGGAAGTCGCGCCAGATCATGGTGGGCAAGGGAAAGCACGCGGTCGCGGTGGGCGGCGGTGCGCCGGTGTCAGTGCAGTCGATGTGCACCACGGTGACCGCGGACGTGAACGCCACGCTGCAGCAGATCGCGGAGCTGACCGCGTCGGGCTGCCAGATCGTCCGGGTCGCGGTGCCGTCGCAGGACGACGCTGACGCACTGCCGGAAATTGCCCGCAAGTCTCAGATCCCGGTGATCGCGGACATCCACTTCCAGCCGAAGTACGTGTTCGCCGCCATCGACGCGGGCTGCGGTGCGGTCCGCGTCAACCCCGGCAACATCAAGGCGTTCGACGACAAGGTCGCGGAGATCGCCCGAGCGGCGTCCGCGGCCGGGACCCCGATCAGGATCGGGGTGAACGCGGGCTCGCTCGACAAGCGCCTGCTGGCCAAGTACGGCCGGGCCACCGCCGCGGCCCTGGTGGAATCGGCCCTGTGGGAATGCTCGCTGTTCGAGGAGCACGGCTTCACCGACATCAAGATCTCCGTGAAGCACCACGACCCGGTCGTCATGATCGCGGCGTACCGGCAGCTGGCCCAGGCCTGTGACTACCCGCTGCACCTCGGGGTGACCGAGGCCGGGCCGGCCTTCCAGGGCACGGTCAAGTCTGCGGCCGCGTTCGGCGCGCTGCTCGCCGAGGGGATCGGGGACACCATCCGGGTCTCGCTGTCCGCGCCCCCGGTCGAGGAGGTCAAGGTGGGCACGGCGATCCTGGAGTCGCTCGGCCTGCGCGACCGCGGCCTGGAGATCGTGTCGTGCCCGTCCTGCGGCCGGGCCCAGGTAGACGTGTACACGCTGGCCGATCAGGTCACCGCCGGCCTCGAGGGCCTCGAGGTGCCGCTGCGCGTGGCGGTGATGGGCTGCGTCGTCAACGGCCCCGGCGAGGCCCGTGAAGCGGACCTGGGTGTCGCCTCTGGCAACGGCAAGGGGCAGATCTTCGTCAAGGGTGAGGTCATCAAGACCGTGCCGGAGTCGCAGATCGTGGAGACCCTCATCGAGGAGGCCATGAAGCTCGCCGAGGCCATGCCGGGCGACCTTCCCCCGGCCGCGCCCGAGGTCAGCGTCTCCTGACGGCAGCTACGCCCGGGCCACCGCGTCCCCTCCCGGGCCACCGCGTCCCCCCGGGCACCGCGTCCCCCCGGGCCACCGCGTCCCCCCGGGCCACCGCGTCCCCCCGGGCCACCGCGTCCCCCGGTTGCCCGGCGGAGCCCCCGGTCCGGTGAGGCCTGCGAACCTCTCCTAGCCGACCTGGCCGTCGGGCTCGCCGTCCGCGAGGACCAGCTCGCCAACACGCTCGCGGAGCAGGACGCGGGCCTCCTCGTGGAGCTGGCCGTCCGTGATGAACGTGTCCACCTCGTCCAGGCCGGCGAATGAGCTCAGCCCGACGATGCCCCATTTCGTGTGATCCGCGACGACCGTGACCCGGCGGGCCGCCTGCACGAAGGCCCGGTTGGTCTCCGCTTCCGCGAGGTTCGGCGTGGTGAGGCCGGCCACCGGGTCGATGCCATGACAGCCCAGGAAGAGCAGGTTGACGTGCAGAGAGCGGATCGCGATGTCCGCGATCGGGCCGACCAGCGCGTCCGAGGGAGTGCGGACCCCGCCGGTGAGCACGACCTGCGGAGCGGCGCCGAACTGGCCTGCGGCCCGGGGCGCCCCGAAGATGCTCGCTACCCGGACCGAGTTGGTCACGATCGTCAGCCCGGCCACGTCCAGCAACTGCTGAGCCAGGGCGAAAGTGGTGGTCCCCGCGGACAGCGCGATCGCGGTGCCGGGCGTGACCAGCTCCGCGGCTGCCCGGGCGATGGCCTCCTTCTGCGGCTTTTCCAGCACCGACTTGGCCTCGAAGCCGGGCTCGTGGCTGCTCGGCGAGCCCGGCAGCACCGCCCCGCCGTGCACCTTCTCGATCAGCCCGGCCTGGGCGAGCGCCTCCAGGTCGCGGCGGATCGTCATGTCCGACACGCCGAGGCGCTGGGTGAGATCGCTGACCCGCGCGCTCCCGGCCCGCCGGATGTCTTCCAGGATCAGCGACTGGCGGTGTCTGGCGAGCATCCCTGGACCTTCCTTCACCCCCCGGAGCAGAACTGACGGTGTGCGCTGCCGACCTGTGATGACGCCGGAACCGGATCTTTATATCTTGTGCGTTGACGATGGAGTCTGTGTGTTTTAGCTTAAGGCTCCAACAAGGGGCGCGAGTTCCCGATCTTGAACCGGATTGAGAGCGCTAACCTGGGGGCGGACTGAGCCGCTCGGGCCCCGAATGTGGCTGAGCACCGGAGCTCCGCGGCCGCCCAGCCTCGGAACACGACAACGATTCGAGGACAGGCGATGCAGCGAATGCGGCCCAGGCTGGTTGCTGGGCCGCATCATCTTGCGGAGCCCGCGGGGTGCCTGGGATTGCGGCGTTCCCCGCGTCCCGGAGCTTCCCCGCTTCGCACAGCTGCCCCGCATCCGCGGCAGCTTTCGCTGGCCGGTCCCCCCGGGGGGCGGGCCACCCAATCGGTTTCCCGGTGCGCCGCGCTGTGGCGGCACGCTGAGCACTGAGGCACTTCTCCTGGAGGTAGATAGATGAAAATCGACCCCAAGGTTGACGAGGCCATCGAGACCCTCAACATGAAAGACGGCCCGACCCGGCGGCGCCTGCTCGGCAGCGCTGGGATCGTCAGCGCCTCGGCGGCGGCGGCCGGCCTGCTGGCTGCCTGCGGCGGGTCCAGCACGTCCAGCAAGGCGGCCGCGAGCACGGCGGGCAACTTCCCGAAGACCCCGGCCTGGCAGTTCTGGTACGTGAACCACGTCACCACGAACCCGTTCTTCGTGCCCACCCAGTACGGCTTCCAGGACGCGGCGGCGCTGCTCGGCCTGCCCACCCCGAAGTGGGGCGGCTCGCAGACCTCGCTGGCCTCGGAGATGGTGAGCTACTTCAACACCGCCATCTCCGCCAAAGCGTCCGGGATCGCCTACGCGGGGATCGACGCCACCTCGTTCAAGACGCCGACCATGAACGCGATGAACGCGGGCATCCCGGTGATCAGCTACAACGCCGACGGCCTGATCAACAAGGGCGTCTCCGACATCGGCAGCAACCGGCTGGCCTACGTCGGCCAGGCGCTCTACATCTCCGGCCAGCAGCTCGGCACCAAGATCAAGACGCTGGTCCCGGGCGGCGGGGACGTCGTCATCTTCATCGCCACCCCCGGCTCCGGCAACATCCAGCCCCGCTACGACGGCGCGGTGTCCGAGCTCGGCAGCAGTTACACCGTGCACGAGGTGGCCACCGGGGCGGCCACGGGCCAGGAACTGTCGGCGGAGAAGGCGTTCCTGACCGGGCACAAGACGGTCAAGGGCGCGTTCGCGGTGGACGCGGGCTCCACCGAGCTCCTCGGCCAGGCCCTGGGCGAGACCGGACTGTCGAGCATCCCGAACGGCGGGTTCGACACCACGCCGACCACGCTGTCCAACCTCCAGGCCGGGAAGACCAACTTCACCATCTACCAGGACCCCTACCTGCAGGGCTTCCTGCCGACCCTGTACTTCTACCTGTACAACATCTCCGGCGGCACGATCAGCCCGTCCGACACTGACACCGGCCTGACGTTCATCACCAAGTCGAACGCCAAGCCGTACACGGCCAGCAGCCGGTTCCAGGGCTCGACCAGCGCCCAGAAGTACATCCCGCGCGCGTCGGGTGCCATCAGCAACCCGCCTGCCACCACCAGCACCTGATCGGGTTAGCTGGATACTGTGCATATGGGACGTTGAAGTCGGCGGTAGGCAGGCCAGGCCCAAAATGCCTGGCCTGCCTACCGCCGGTTAGCGCGGTCAGAAGGAACCGGAGGGCGAGATGAGCGAGATCACTGAGCGCAGCCCCCAGGCGGTAGCGCCGCCGCCCGGGCCGGCACCCCGAGGGGCGCCAGGGCCGGTCCGCGCCGCGCTCAACGCGCTGGCCCGGCAGCGTGAGGCCACCGTCTTTGTCATCGCGGTGATCCTGCTCCTGTATTTCGGCATCAAGTACAACTCCACGTTCGTGAGCCAGACGAACCTGGCCAACCTGCTGTCGGAGACCGCGGCGCCGATCATCATCCTCTCTATCGGCGAGGTGTTCCTGCTGATCTGCGGCGAGATCGACCTCTCGGTCGGCTTCGTCTACATGCTCTCCCCGTTCCTCATGCACTACCTGATCGACTTCTACGGTGTGCCGGTGGTGCCGGCCATCATCATCTCGCTGCTCATGGGCCTGGTCGTGGGCTGGTCGAACGGCTTCCTCACCGTCACCATGGGCCTGCCTTCCTTCATCACCACGCTCGGGACCGGCTTCATCCTCTGGGGCATCACCCTGACCACGTCGCACGCCTACCCGGCGAACATCCCCGTGGGCGCTGTGGGCATCGGGCGCTGGATCGGCGCCGCGCCGTGGTCCCAGTTCATCTGGGCTTGCGCGATCACCGCGATCTTCTACGTGGTGCTGAACCGGACCAAGTGGGGCCTGTACACGATCGCTACGGGGGGTAACCTGCTGGGCGCCCGGGAGTCCGGGATCAAGGTCGGCAGGATCAAGTACGGCAACTTTATGATCATCGGCGTGCTGGGCGCCCTGGTCGGCCTGCAGAACGCGTTCTACACCCAGACCATCGATCCGAGCGCCGGCGGTTACCAGCCGATGTTCTACGCGGTGACCGCCGCGGTCATCGGCGGCACCGCGATGCTCGGCGGCCAGGGTACCGTCATCGGTGCCTTTCTCGGCTCCATCGTCCTGGCTACCTTGCTCAACGGGATCGACGTGGCCGGGATCAGCGCCAACCCGCTGGACATCGTGTTCGGCGCGGCCATTCTGCTTTCCATGATCGCGAATGTCCGGCTGGCCCGGTTGCGAGCCGCAGGGAGGAACTGATGACGACGGAACCAGTCCCGGACGCGCCGGCGCCGGCGACGGCTGACCCCAGTGGTGATGTGCTGCGGGTCGAGCACATCAGCAAGCGGTTCGGCGTGGTCCGCGCGCTGGATGACGTGAACCTGCACCTGGTCCAGGGCGAGGTGCTCGGGCTGCTCGGTGATAACGGCGCGGGCAAATCCACCCTCATCAAGATCATGTGCGGCTTCCAGCCCCCGACCTCGGGCCGGATCATCCTGGAGGGCCAGGAGATCACGCTCAAGTCGGTGGACCACGCCCGCTCGCTGGGCATCGACACCGTGTACCAGGATCTGGCGCTGATCAACGAGCTCACCGTCTACCACAACATGTTCCTGAACCGGGAGCGGACCCGCTGGTCGCTGCTGTCCAACCGGAGCATGCGGAAGATCGCCCAGGAGCAGCTGGACCGGATCGGGGTGAACATCCCCTCGGTTGACGCCGAGGTGGCCAAGCTGTCCGGCGGCCAGCGGCAGGCCATCGCGGTGGCCCGGGCGGTGACCTCGAACGCCAAGGTGCTGCTGCTGGACGAGCCGCTGGCGGCGATGGGCGCCAAGGAAGGGGCGATGATCCTGGAACTGGTCAAGGACCTGAAGCGCCAGGGCCAGGTCTCGATCATCATGATCATGCACAACTACGGCCAGGCCCTGGAAATATGCGACCGGATCAACCTGCTCCAGCACGGTGAGATCACCTTCGACAAGCTGGCCAAGGACACCTCGGTCCAGGAACTGAACGACATCGTCATCGAGGAGTACCGGCGGGCTCTGCTGGAGCAGCAGCGGCAGAGGACCGCCTGACCCTGCGTGGCCCCGGCACGGTGCCGCCCCGGCCGGGCCGGGTCAGGCCACCGCATGGTCTGCGCCACGGTAAGGCGAGCCCATGCCGGGCAGGCCAAACGGGGTCGCTGCATCGGGCAAGATGACTGTCATGCCAACGCGCCGCCGGATGAACCGGACCCGCCGGGCGAGACCGCCCCGTACCGCCCGCTGGACCTTGCTGGTCGCTGCGGTCCTGGGTGCCGTCCTCCTCGCCCTGGCGGGCTGCACGTCGTCGGGCGGGGCCACGGCCGGTTCGCCCGCATCCACGGCCGCCGCTGGTTCCGGTTCTGCCGCGACCGGGACCTCGGCCCTGCACTGGCACTCCTGCTCCCTCGGCGGCGCCGGCCTGCAATGCGCCAGCCTCAAGGTGCCGCTGGACTACGCCCGCCCGCGGGGCCGCACCATTACCCTGGCGCTGTCCCGGGTGCCGGCCACCGCGCCAGCCAGCCAGCAGCAGGGCGACCTGCTGGTCAACCCGGGCGGCCCGGGCGGCAGCGGCCTCAGCCTTGCGGCGTACGTCGCCGACGGGCTCAACCCTCAGGTGGCCGCCGACTACAACATCATCGGCTTCGACCCGCGTGGGGTGGGTTCCAGCGTCCCCGCCCTGACCTGCGATCCCTCCTTCTTCTCCGGGGAACGGCCGGACTACATCCCGGCCAGCGGCACTGCGGAGCAAACCCTCATCAACCGGGCCAAGGGCTACGCGGCGGACTGCGAGAAGCGTTACGGCTGGCTGCTGCCGTACATGACGTCCGTGGACGTGGCCCGGGACATGGACTCGATCCGGTCCGCGCTCGGCGTTCCGAAGATCAGCTACTTCGCCTACTCCTACGGGACGTACCTGGGCCAGGTCTACGCCACGCTGTTCCCGCACCACCTGCGCCGCATGGTGCTGGACAGCACGGTGGACCCCGCCGGGGCGTGGTACGCGGACAACATCGCCCAGGACTACGCCTTCGAGGGCCGCATGGAGGCGTTCTTCACCTGGGTCGCGGCCCACAACGTCACCTACGGGCTGGGCAGCACCCGGGCGGCGGTGGATCAGGCCTGGTACCGGGCCCGGGCGCGGCTGCAGGCCCACCCGGTCAAAGGCCGGATCGGCGCGGACGATTTCGACGACACGTTCCTGCAGGGTGGGTACAGCAACGCGCTGTGGCCTGGCCTCGCCTCAGCGCTGGCCGCGTACCTGCACGGCGGCGCCACCAGCCCGCTCGTCAGCCAGTACCAGCAGGACGGTGTGCAGAGTGAGAACGAGTTCGCCGTCTACAACGCGGTGGAGTGCAGCGACGTGAACTGGCCGCGGAACTGGGCCAAGTGGAACGCCGACACCCGCCGGGTGTACCGGACCGCGCCGTTCCAGGCCTGGGACAACGCCTGGTTCAACGCCTCGTGCGCGTTCTGGCCCGTGCGGGGCCCCGCTCACCCGCTGCAGATCAAGGGGCCGGCCTGCCGGGCATCCTGATGATCCAGGGCACCCTGGACGCAGCCACCCCGTACGCGGGCGCGCAGGTGGCGCACCGGCTGCTCCCGAGCGCCCGGATGGTCGTGGTGGAGGGCGGCGGGAACCACGGCCAGTCCCTCGCCCAGCCGCCCAATACCTGCGTCAACGGCTACCTGAACCGTTACCTGGCCACCGGTGCGCTGCCCACCCGCCCGGGCCTGGTCAATGCCACCTGCCCGGCCCTGCCGCCGCCCTCGCCCGCCAGCTGACCGGCCTCGGAGGGCATTCCTGATGACGGACCGATACGCTGGGAGGGTGCTGCGCACCAAGGCGTCGCGGTCCTCATCGCTGCGCCTGCTGAACGACCGCGATCGCGACGACGTGCTCGAGTTGTGCGACCGCGACCCGGTGGTGAATGTCTTCGTCAGCTCCCGGGTGCATGAAGCAGGCCTCGATCCGGTCCGGCTCGGCGGGCAGATGTGGGGCTTCACGCCGGGCGGCAAGCTGACCTCAGCCTGTTACGCCGGGGCCAACCTGGTCCCGGTGGGGGCGACCTCGGCCGCCACCACCGCCTTCGCCGGGCGCGCCCGGCTGCAGGGCAGGCGCTGCTCGTCCATCGTGGGGCCGGCAGAAGCCGTCGGGCAGATTTGGGAACTGCTGCGCCCCTATTGGGGCCAGCCCCGGGAGATCCGGGAAGCACAGCCGGTCATGGCCATCTCCGGGTCCCCGCGGGTGGCTCCTGACTCCGAACTCCGCCGGGTCCGGCCCAGCGAGCTCGACGTGCTGCTGCCAGCCTCGGTGGCCATGTTCACCGAGGAAGTCGGGGTGTCACCGCTCGGGCCAGACGGCGGGTCCGCCTACCGGGCCCGGGTGGCCGAGCTCATCGCGCTCGGGCGCGCGTTCGCCCGGATCGAGGACGGCCGGGTGATGTTCAAGGCCGAGATCGGGGCGGTCACCCCGCGCGCCTGCCAGGTCCAGGGCGTATGGGTGCGGCCGGACCTCAGGGGCCAGGGGCTCGCTGTCGCGGGTATGGCCGCGGTGGTGCAGGAGGCGCTGCGGTCCATCGCACCCGTGGTGTCGCTCTACGTCAACGACTTCAACGCGCCGGCCCGCGCTGTCTACCGCAAGGTCGGCTTTACCGAGCTAGCCACCCTGACCTCGATCCTGTTCTGAGGAGACGGGGAGCGGAGGATGGCCGCGGACCTGCCGGAAGATGGGGGTTGGGCGGCGTGCCAAAGGCGCGTCCTGCTCGGCCACTGCTGATCTGCCGGTGAGGGGAGGCGCGCCGCAGGCGCGTCCTCGCCGAGCCCGGCGAATGGCGGGGGTCCAGGGGGGTCGCGCCCCCCGGAATAAACGAGCCCGGGAAGGGACGGGCCTGCCGACAGGCGGCCCGTCCCCCCGGCCCCCTGTCGCCGTCTCGCCCGTAGCCCGAACATCCCCTCCCGGCGAGATCTGAGTCGTACGCTAGACCGCGTACTTCGCACTAAGTTCGCAGACGGCAGATTGAGTCATGACGTGACTGAGCCGCAGCTCGCGGCGGGCCGTGAAGCCGCCGGGCGTTACCTGCGCGAATTACTGCTGCGCCCAGGCCGGTACCGCCAGCTCTGGGAATCGCACGCACAGCGATCACGGCCCGGTGCGATCAATCACCTCGCCGTGGCGGACGTGCTGGCGCAGCACCTGTGGGAATCACCCCGGGCGGCAGGCCATTCCGATGTGCTGGCACATCAGCTCAAGGACACTGTGGGCCGGGCGCTGTCCGGCCGGCTGCTGAGCCGGTCCACGCTGGACCTGTTCGTGGCCGCGTTCGGGTTCTCCGGCCAGGAGCAAGAGCGGCTGTGGCGGCTATGGCGCGGCAGCGGCCGGATCACCGTCCTGACCGGGCCGAGGGCGATGCGCTCCGGCGCGGCCGCCGAGGTGGCCGGGGTGCTGGGCCCGCGGCGGCACCAGACCGTCTCCCTGCATGATCATGTCTATGCCGACGCCGGCCGCAGGCTGGCCCGGACCCGGACGCTTCAGGTCGTCGAGGCCCTGGCCGACGGCCTTGACGCGATCCCGTACCTCTACGACACGAACGCGGTCACGCTGGAACTCGGGCAGGGGTGCGCGGGCGCGCCCGGGCCAGTGCGCCGGATCGGCGGACTCTACGGCACCGACATCCGCCTGGCCCGTTCCCTCAGCCTGGGCGAGACGATCACCCTGGAGTACTGGACCTCGTACCACTACGACGGGAACGCCGCCGGTCCGTCGGAACGGCAGTACCGCCGGGCGGTGATGAACACGCTGGAAAACTTTGACATGCGCATCCAGTTCCACCCGGACCAGGTGCCGGACACGGTGTGGTGGGCGGTCTGGGACGGGGTGGAAGGCCGGGTCCTGGAGCAGGAGCGGGTGACCCCGGACAGCCAGTACTCGGTACACCGCTACCTGCGGTCCCTGGAGCGGTCGGTGGTGGGCTTCCACTGGAGCTGGGAGCCGGCCGGCGCCATGCCCTAGCATCGGCACCGTGTCTGATGCGCAGAAGGCGGTGATCGCCGGCGGTGAGGCCGCCCGGGACAGCGCCGCGAGCCTCGCCCATGCCGCCGGCCATGTCATCAACCAGGCGCTGCGGGAGATGGCCGCCCGGCTCACCGAGCGGGCCCCGGAGATCCTCGCGGCCAACGCCGCGGACATGGCCGACGGCGAAGCCTCGGGCCTCGGCCAGGGACTGCTGGACCGGCTGCGCCTCGACCCGGGCCGGATGCAGGAGATGGCCCGCCAGATCGGGCTGCTGGCGGACGCGCCGTTCCCACCCGCGATGACCCCCCTGGGCGACCTGCCCGGCGCAGCGTCCGGGGGCAGGCTCCGGCTCGCCGAGCGGCGGGTGCCGGTCGGGGTGATCGGCGCGAACTTCGAGGCCCGGCCCAACGTGACCATCGACATCGCCTCCCAGCTGCTCAAGTCCCGCAACGCCGGGGTGCTGCGCACCGGGGGCGCCGCGCTGCGATCCGCCTCGGCCCTCGCGGACCACGTGATCGCCCCGGCCGCACGGGCCGCCGGACTGGATCCGCGGGTCGTGCAGCTGGTCCGGTCCGCCGACCGGGAAGCCGCGGTCGAGCTGGTCCGCCAGCCGGGACTGATCCCGCTGGTCATCCTGCGCGGCAGTGGCGATACGACGCGCAGCCTGGCCGCCGAGGCAGCCCGGGCCGGGGTCCGCACGCTCGCCCACGCCGACGGGGGCGGCGTGCTCTACCTGGATCGCGCCGCCGACCCGGCGCTGGCTGCCGAGATCGTCACCGCCAGCCTGGACCGGCTGGGTGTCTGCAACCGGCTGAACCTCCTGCTGATCTGCGCCCAGGCCTGGGAAGAACTGCTCGAGGTGGTGCTCGGGCTGGTCAGCGACCTTGGCATCACTCCCTCGCTGCCGCCGCACGACCACCCCCTGGGCCACGAGTGGGCCCTGGACAGCGGCCACGAGGCCACGCTGACCATCGCGCCGGCGGACAGCCCAGCGGCCGCCGCCAGGCTGGCCAACGACTGCACGTCCGGCCTGGCGGCCGGCATCGTCACCGCCGACCCCGCCGCGGCCCGCGAGTTCCTCGACGCCTACCGGGGGACCGGCGCGTTCTGGAACGCCACCACCCGGCTGCTCGACGGGTTCAAGCTGCGCGGTGTCCCGGAGACGGGCATCAATGTCAACCATGTGCCCGGCCCGCGCGGCCCGGTCACCTTCCAGGATCTGTGCCTCCGGCAGTACGTCGTCGTCCCTGCCTGAAAGCCTGAACCCCCCGACCTGCGGCGGGTGGACACGGTGGCCAGCATCTCCCTCGGCCGTCCGGGCCGCTGGTGGTCCCGGAGCCGGCCCTCCGCGGGCATCCCGGCCCGGGCTGGCCGGGAAGATCTTCGAGCCGCGGGTCTGGGGCACCACCGGCGTGGCGGCACCGGGCTGGGGCTGCCCATCGCACGGGATCGTCAAAGCGCACGGCGGCACCCTCGTGATGACGGCGGCGCACCCGGGACGTCCTCCGTGGTCGCGCTTCCGGCAGATCCGCTACCAGGGTCCACCGGCGAGCCGGCCGGGGCATCCTGGAGCGTGGTGGAGGAACCGGAGGAAGAACGTGATGGCTGACAAGACGGTCGTCCTCATCGTTGAGGACGACCAGAACATCGTCGACCTGGTCCGGTCCAACCTCTCCGCCCGCGGCCACGACGTGATCGTGTCCAAGGACGGGACCGGGGTCGGCGAGGTTCTCCAGGCGCGGCGCCTCGACGTGGTGCTGCTGGACCTGATGCTGCCCGGCCGGGACGGTTTCGAGCTGTGCCGGGAGATCCGGGAACAGTCCGGGGTGGGCATCATCGTGCTGTCCGCCCGCCGCGCCGAGACCGACAAGGTCTGCGCGCTCAACCTGGGCGCCGACGACTACATGACCAAGCCGTTCGGCATCGAGGAACTCCTGGCCCGGATCAACGCGACGCTGCGGCGCAGCAAGCCGTCGGCCGACGGCCTGCCGGAGCCGAGTGTCGTGCGGATCGGGGACGTCGAGATCGACCTGGAACGCCGGCGGGTCACCAAGGCAGGCGGCCTGGTCCACCTGACCCCGACCGAGTTCGCGCTGCTCCGCGAGTTCGCGGTCAGCCCGGGAGAGCTGCTGACCCACGCGACGCTGCTGCGCCGGGTCTGGGGCCCCGGCTACGAGACGCAGACCGAGTACACCCGGGTGTACGTCGGGCGGCTGCGGGCCAAGCTCGAGCGGGCCGGGGATGAGCCGCTGTTCATCACCGAGCCGCGCTCCGGCTACCGGTTCGCCACGGCATGACGGCGCGCAGAAAGACCCAGCGCAGAAAACGGAATGACCGGCCCTGGTGGGGTTGCTAGGATCATTGGCTCTTGTGCCCGCACCCCCCCACGTCGAGGTGATGACCCATGCCCGCGGCCAGCGGGACGCAGCATGACCCGCCGCCCGATCCCCCCAACCTCACCCCCGCCCCGGCAGCCGCAGAACCGGACAGCGGCACCGGCCCCGATCCGGTCCTCGTTGCGGAGGGTGAATACCTCAGCCGGTCGCGGCAGTTTCTCCGGCTGATGCGCGAGGACGTGCTCTCGCTCCGGGCCCTGGGCGGCGACCCAGTCTCCGAGGAATACCTGAAAGCCGGCCTGTACCGGCGGGCGGAAGCACTGAGCGACCTGCCGGACACGCCCCTGTTCTTCGGCCGGCTGGACTACGCGCCCGGCGCAGACGGCGGCGAGTTCGCGGGCGAGCGCTTCCATGTCGGCCGGCGGCACGTGCACGACCCGGACGGCCACCCGGTCGTGGTCGACTGGCGGGCCCCCGTGTCCCGCCCGTTCTACCGGGCCAGCCCGGCCGACCCGATGGGGCTGGAGCTGCGCCGCCGGTTCGGCTTTTCCGGCGGCGAGCTCACCGCGCACGAGGACGAGGTCCTCACCGGCGGCCCAGGCGCTGATTCTCGTGGCCCGCAGTCGCGCGGCCCCGGAACCGCCGGTAGCGCACCGGAAGCCGCGGTCAGCCGCATCCTCATCGAGGAGATCGAGCGGCCGCGATCCGGGCCGATGCGCGACATCGTGGCTACCATCGCCCCGGACCAGGACGACATCGTCCGGGCCGGTCCGGAGCACACGCTGTGCGTCCAGGGCGCCCCCGGGACCGGGAAGACCGCGGTCGGCCTGCACCGGATCGCGTACCTGCTCTACGCCTTCCCCGGCCGGATGACCCGGGGCGGGGTCCTGGTCATCGGGCCGAACCGCGCCTTCCTTTCCTACATCCGCGACGTGCTGCCCGCCCTCGGCGAGGTTGACGTCACCCAGACGACGCTGGCCGACCTGCTGGCCCGGGTGCCGGCCCGGGCCTGCGACACCGAGCGGGCCGCGCAGGTCAAGGGGGACCCCCGGATGGCCGCGGTCCTGCGCCGGGCGCTCTGGGCCGGGCTGCGGGAACCGGCCGAGCCGGTCGTGGTCGTACGCGGCTCCCGGCGCTGGCGGGTCAGCCCCGGTGAGCTGGCTGAACTCGTCGCGGAGCTGCGCGACCGCGGGGTCCGCTACGCCGCCGGCCGGGAGATGCTGGGCCACCGGATCGCGCACGTCATCCTGACCCGGATGGAGGCCGCCGGCGAGACCTGCGACGACCGGACCCATGAGGCCGTGCGGCGGACCCGGCCGGTGCGGGCCGCGGTGGACGCCATCTGGCCCAAGGCCGACCCGGTGCGTCTGGTGCTGCGGCTGCTGTCGGACCCGGCGCTGCTGGCCCGGGCCGCGGAGGGGCTGCTGGACGAGGCCGAGCAGGAGGCCATCCGCTGGGACCCGGCACCGCGCGGGCCGGCTCGGCCCGCTGGAGCACCGCGGACGCGGTCCTGGTCGACGAGGCGGGCGACCTGATCGAGCGGACCCCCAGCCTGGCCCACGTGGTGCTGGACGAGGCGCAGGACCTGTCCCCGATGGAGTGCCGCGCGATCGGCCGGCGGTGCGCGACCGGGTCGGCCACCGTGCTCGGCGACCTGGCCCAGAGCACCGCCCCCGCCGCGGCGGGCAGCTGGCCCGGGATGCTCGACCACCTCGGCAAGGCCGGCGCCGAGGTGCGCGTGCTGGAGACCGGATACCGGGTACCGCGGCAGATCCTCGACTACGCCAACCAGCTGCTCGGCGCGCTCGCCCCCGGCCTGGCCCCGGCCCGGTCGCTGCGCCAGGATCCGGGCGCGCTGACCGTCCGTCACGCGCCCGGCGGCACGCTAGCGGCCGCCCTGGCCTCCGCCTGCGCCGCCGCCCTGGACGACCCCGGCTCCACCGCCGTGATCGCGGCCGATGACCAGGTGCCATCGCTGACCCGCACGCTCGGCGCGGCCGGCGTGCGGCACAGCGTGCTGGACGGATCGGTGGACGGGCTGGCCGGCGGCGGCCTGGTGGTGGTGCCGGTCACCCTGGCCAAGGGGCTGGAGTTCGACCACGTCATCGTGGTCGAGCCGGGCCAGATCGCCGCGGCCGAGGCCCGCGGCCTGCACCGGCTCTACGTCGCGCTGACCCGGGCCGTGTCCCGGCTCACCGTGCTGCACACCGAACCGCTGCCCGCTGTGCTGTGTTAGCCCGGGGGGGCGACCCCCCCGGACCCCCCACTGGCCCGCTCCTGTATGCACGTCGGCTGCTGCGGGTGCCGGGTTGCTCGCCGACTCGGCGAGGACACGCCCGCGGCGCGCCTCCCCTCGCCGGCGAGTTCGCCCAGGCCCCACCACTTGAACCCCAACGGCGCGCCTCCCCTCGCCGGCGAGTTCGCCCGCGGCTGGCCTCCTATTGGTCCTTGATGACCTGGGTGATCAGCCGGGCCGAGTCGGCGAAGGACAGCGCGGTGGCGCGGAGGTGGTTGAAGAACATGTTGTAGCGGTCGACTTCGTCGACGTTCTCCACATACAGCGCGCTGGTCAGGTCCTCGAGGTAGACGACGTCCGGGTCAGCCCGCTCGGGGAAGGCCAGGATCACGAACGGCCGTCCCATGGCCGGGTGCGCCCCGGCCCCGAACGGGAGCACCTGGATGGCGACGTTCGGCAGGGCGCTCATCTCCAGCAGGTGCTCCAGCTGCAGCCGCATCAGCCCGGACCCGCCCACGCGGCGGCGCAGCGCGGCTTCGTCGAGCACGGCCCACAGCTGGGGCGGCTCCTCGGTGAGCAGGGTGGGCTGGCGGGCCATCCGGACTGCGACGTTGCGCTCCACCGCCTCCGGCGCACCGTCCAACGCCCCCGCAGCGATCACCGCGCGGGCGTAGTCCTCGGTCTGGAGCAGCCCCGGGATCAGCGTGACCTCGTAGATCCGGATCTCCGACGCCGCGCTCTCCAGACCGATATAGGTGGCGAACCGCGGCTCGATGGCGTCGCTGTACGCGTGCCACCAGCCCTTCTGCCGCGACTCGCGGGCGAGTTGGACCAGGCTGTCCTGCTGTGGCCCGGGCACGCCGTAAAGCTGCAGCATGTCGCGGACGTCCCGGGGTGAGACGGACACGCGGCCGGTCTCGATCCGGCTGATCTTGGATGTCGAGCATTCCAGGTGCTCGGCAACTTCCTCACAGGTTAGGCCGGCCGCATCACGGAACCGGCGCAGTTCCAGCGCGAGCCGGCGACGCCGGACCGTGGGGCTGTGCTGAGTGGCCGTGGGGATCTCCTTCTGTCCGGTATAGCCCGTGCCTTCAGTGTGGCACCTGCCACCGGCCTCCCGTGCCGCTTAGCCGCAGAGCGCCGCGTTGCCGGCGCGATAAGTCCTCACCTGGGCATTGACGGTTCTGGGCCGCTGTCATGCTTGGTCCCGTTACGGGGCATTCGGCGAACCCGCCGGCCAGCCGGCTGTGTTCTGGCGGCGGACCCGCCGGCCCGCCGGCTAGCGTGCGCGGCGGAACGCGCGAGGTTCTGGATGCATGTTGCAAACAGCAAACGCAGGCGTCATTCTGTTTTAGAGACTCTTCGCTGTCGTCTGACTACTAGAGGTGATTTCGATGATCATGGGAGCTCCTCACGTGAGTTCCCTGTCGCCGCCGGACCAGGCCTACCTGGACCAGCTGGACAGGTTGGCGCCCGAGCTGGCCAAGCAGGGGATGACCACCAACCTGATGGCGCCAGCGGGCCGGGTGCCGAGCCTGCGCGTGGTCAATCCCGCCGCGCCGGCTCTCGCCGAGGACGTCTACGCAGGCTGCTGCGAGGACGGCAGCTGGTGGTTCTGGTGGTCCTGGGCCGAGCGGATCGCGGTTGCCACCGAGCTGGAGTGCGCGGCCGAGCGGGTCGCGCACGTGCTATCCGCGCCACACGACAGCTGAGTGCCGGCGCCGGGGCTGATGGCCCCAGGGGCACACCCAGGGGTCAGCACGGCCGGCGGGTTACACGGGCTGGCGCCGCGGACTAGCGCTGCGGAATTACGGCGAGGCTGATGGACTGGCCGCCGCCGCCGTTCCCAGTCCGGAAGACAGCCCGGGAAAGGCCGCGGTCCGGCCCAGCCAGGTCGTCGCGCGCAGCGCGCAGGCCCGGGCCTGCGCAGCACCCCAGGCCCGCAGCCGTGGGTCGTCCAGCGCGACGATGCCCAGGTAGGCGGCGGCGACCCTGTTCTCCAGCTCGCCTGCGAGCGAGATCGCGGCCTGGCTGCCGTGCACCGGGAAGGGCAGCTGATAGGCGGGCTGCGCAGCGACCGGCTTGGCGCCCAGTGAGGTCAGCATGGCTTCCAGCTGATCCCGGGCGACCTCGTGCTGGGTCCAGTCCCGCAGCGCCAGGTCCCGGCCGGCGGCGCCCAGCTGCGCACCCACAACCCCGTACCCGTAGATGGCCGCGTTTTCCGCGGCGAGCGCGAACTGCAGCGCGGCGGCCGTGCGGCCCGTGGCGCTGGTCATCCGGCCGCGCTGTGAGTCCGCAGCAGCAGGGCGTGGCTGGCCTCGGAGGCAGCGATGCTGGCCAGCAGCTGGGCCAGGGCGGGCGGAGCCAGGGCCAGCCGGGCGGTCAGGGAGCGGGCCGCGGCGGTCTCGGCTGCCTCGAGGGCGGCGAGCGTGGCCGCCGGGGCGGATCCCGTGCCCGCCGTGCCCGGGGACGACGGTGCGGCCCGGGGGGGCGGGCTGCGGCCAGGCGGCTCGATGAGCATCGACGTAAGCCGGGCCAGGTGCTCGCGGTGCTGGGCGAGCAGGGGGCCGAGCGTGCCAGCCAGCCCCGGCGACCCGGCCATGGCCGACCTGTACCGATCGATCAGCGCCTGCTCGGTGCCGATCGCGCCGCGCAGCACGGCCACGTCCGGCCCGGCCTTCGGCAGCGTGCCGAGCCCTCCCACGCCTTTGCAGCCTGCTGCCACCAGCGGCACCGTCACCGCGGCGGCGGCGAGCACGCTGCGCCGTCTCAGGTCTGCCCGCACCGCTCCTCCAGTCCCCTGTCCCCGGGTGCTCCCGCTGAGCGTAGGGGCAGCGGCGTAGTGCCCGCGGTGCGCCACCCCGGCGGCGTCCCGCGGGCTTCCCCGGCGGCGGCCCTGGACTTCCAGGATGGTGTCCCCGGCTTCCGCGGGCTTCGCATGGTGTCCCCGGCTTCCGCGGGCTTCGGATGGCGTCCCCCGGTTTGGAGGGTGGCGGCCCGGGCGGTCTGCGGCGGCGCAAATCTCAACTGCCGGGCGAGCCGGGACGCGGACCGGGCGAGTCCCCTGCGCGGGAAGGTTAGGCTAGATCGCGCCAGACAACAGCACAGGTCGCGGACGAGGAGGTCGTGATGCGTGGTGAATCCCGTCACGTACCGTCACGCCCGCGTTCAGCCAGCCGTGCGGACAGCGCCGCCGACACCGCGCGAATCACCCGGGTGCTCGAGCCGGTCGTCCGGTCTTCGGGCCTGGACCTGGAATCGGTGAAGGTGGCGGCGGCCGGCCGCTGCCGGCTGCTCCGCATCGTGGTGGACGCGGACCGCCGTCCCAGCCTGGATGACATCGCAGAACTCAGCCGCTCTCTTTCCAAGGAACTGGACGACTCGGGAGTGATGGGCGAGGCCGCCTACACCCTGGAGGTCAGTTCGCCGGGGGTCGACCGCCCGCTCACCGAGGCACGGCACTGGCGCCGCGCCCAGGGCCGGCTGGTGCGTGTCCCGCTGGCTCCCGGTGCTCCGGGGCACCGGGGCACGATCGAGGGCAGGGTGATCAGCGCCGGGCCGGGCGGGGTGATCCTGGACTTCGCCGGCCAGCAGCGCGAATTCGGCTACCGGGAACTGGGACCAGGCCAGGTGCAGGTCGAGTTCGGCGGCGGGGGCGCCGCCCGCGACGACGAGCCGGGGGACGAGGGGGAGCCTGATGGACATTGACTTGAGCGTCCTGCGCAGCCTGGAGAGCGAGAAGGACATCTCGATGGACCTGGCCATTAAGGCTATCGAGGATGCTCTGCTGCGCGCCTACCACTCCACCTCAGGCGCCGCGCCCACGGCCCGGGTGGAGGTCGACCGCGGCAGTGGCCACGTCACGGTCTGGGCCAGTGAGCCTGCCGAGGACGGCACGGTGGGCCGCGAATACGACGACACCCCCGATGGTTTTGGCCGGATCGCCGCGACCACCGCGCGCCAGGTGATCCTTCAGCGGCTGCGAGACGCCGAGGACGAGCTGACCTTCGGTGAGTACGCTGGCCGGGAGGGCGATATCGTCGCGGGCGTCATCCAGCAGGGCAGGGACCCGCGGGCGGTGCTCGTCGACCTGGGCAAGATCGAGGCCATCCTGCCCCCGACGGAGCAGGTCCCCGGCGAGCGCTACGCCCACGGCGAACGGCTGCGCTGTTACGTGCTGCACGTGCGCAAGGGGTACCGGGGGCCGTCGATCACGTTGTCGCGTACCCACCCGAACCTGGTGAAGAAGCTGTTCGCGCTTGAGGTGCCGGAGATCGCCTCGGGTGCGGTGGACATCATGGCCATCGCGCGCGAGGCGGGCCACCGGACGAAGATCGCGGTCATCTCGCAGCAGCAGGGAGTGAACGCAAAGGGGGCCTGCATCGGGCCGATGGGCAGCCGGGTGCGCAACGTGATGACCGAGCTGCACGGGGAGAAGATCGACATCGTCGACTACTCCGATGATCCGCCCCAGTTCGTGGCCAACGCACTGTCCCCGGCCCGGGTGCTGCGGGTCAATGTGGTAGATGCGCAGGCCAGGGTGGCCCAGGTGATCGTGCCGGACTATCAGCTGTCGCTGGCCATTGGCAAAGAGGGGCAGAATGCGCGTCTGGCTGCCCGGCTCACCGGCTGGAAGATCGACATCCAGCCGGACAGCCCGGCGGGCCCGGGCGTGGCCAGCGCGGGTGCCCGGGCGGCAGCAACCAGGGAGCAGGCCGCCGCCGGAGAACCGGGGGCCGGAGAACCGGCCACCGCTGGGCAGGCCACCGGGGAGCAGGCCGGCCCGGAGCCGGGTGCCGCGGCGCCGGCGGGCGTCCCCTCGGATCCGGCGGGCGCCACGGCAGGCGAGCCGGGCAGCAGGGAGGCGGTCAGCGGAGCGGGCCAGGAAACCGGCCCGGGGCCGGGCACACCAGGGACTGTGCGCGGTGGCGCCGACGCGCCGGCGAGGTAAGCTTGCAACGACAATGGCTGGACGGTCCCCGCGGCTGGTGCGTTCCGCGGCTGCGATTCGCACCTGCGTAGGCTGCAGGGTCCGTGCGGCCAAGTCTGACCTGCTGCGTCTGGTGGCGGTTGGGGGCGACATCGTCCCTGATCCGCAGGCGCGGCGGCCCGGCCGGGGCGCGTATCTGCATCCCAGCCAGGAATGCTTCGAGCTCGCACAGCGCCGCAGGGCACTCCCGCGGGCGCTGCGCCAGCCGGCACCGCTCGGTGTCGGCCCGCTCGAGGACTACCTGGCGGGGCGGTATGGTACTGGCTCTCACGGGTTGCCGGGTGAGTCCCCAGGACTGACCCGGCTGGGTGAGACGGTCGAAGCTAAAACGGCAGCAGTGCCGGGAAAGCGGGATCAGTTGTGATGAGCGCGCGATGAGAACTCGGCGATGAGAACCAGAAGCTGAGGTCGGCCGGAGCACGCGCTGCCCCGGATCGGCCACGATGGCCCGGCTGAGCTGGGCCGAAGAGGGAGCGCAGTGGCGAAGGTCCGGGTATACGAACTCGCGAAGGAGTTCGGGGTAGAGAGCAAGGCCGTGATGGCCAAGCTCCAGGAGATGGGCGAGTTCGTCCGTTCGGCGTCATCCACCATCGAGGCGCCAGTAGTCCGCAGACTTAAAGACGAGTTTGGGTCCCAGGGCCCCAAGGCCCAGGGCAAGAGATCCCAGGGTCAGGGCGCGCCGGCCCCGGCCGGCCCGCTGACGGCAATGGCGGGCGCCCGGTGCCCCGGCCCGGCCCGGCCCGCTCGCAGGCACCTGCCGCGGCGGGTTCCGAGGTCAGTGACCATCCGCAGGCCAGTGCGCCGGCGGCCGCGAGCCCCGCGGCGGCCAGCCCGGAGGCACCCGCCGTCGGCGAGGCCACCCAGCCCGCCAGTACCGGTCCCAGCGGTCCTGCACCGGCCACACCACGGGCCCCGGTTCCCCCCGTGCCCTCGGACGGCGGCGCGCCCGCCCGTCCGGCTCAGCCTGGCCGCAGCCCGGTGCCCGGGCCAAGGCCGAGCGCCCCGCGACCCGGTGGGACCGGCGCAGGGCAGAGCGGCCCGGGGCAGAGCAGTCAGGGCCAGAGCGGCCCGGGCCAGGGCGGCCCGGGCCAGAGCGGTCAGGGCCAGGGCGCGCCCCGGCCTGGCGCCCCCCGGCCCGGTGGCCGCGGTGGCCCGCGTCCCGGCCCGCGTCCCGGTAACAACCCCTACGCTCCTGTCGCGTCCGGCATGGGCTCCGCTCCGCGTGGCGCGCCACCCCGGCCGGGTCAGCCCGGGCCGGGCAGCGCCGGTCCGGCGTCCCCCGGTCAGGGTGGTCCCCGTCCGGGCGGCCCCCGCCCGGCAGGCCCGCGCGGCCCGGGCGGGCCGGGCCGGCCCAGCCCGGCGGACATGGCCCGTCCCGGCGGGCCGCGTCCTAGCCCGAGCAGCATGCCGCCACGGCCCGCCCGTGGCGGTCCTGGTGGCGGTCCCGGCGGTCCCGGCCGTGGCGGTCCCGGCGGTGGTGCCGGCGCGGGCGGACGCCCGGGTGGCGGTGGCCGTGGCGGTCCCGGCACGGGTGCACCCCGTCCCGGTGGTGGTGGCGGCGGTGGCGCCGGACCGCGTCCCGGGATGACGGGCGGGCGGCCCGGCGGTGGTGGCCGTGGCCGCAGCGGCACCCAGGGTGCATTCGGGCGCCCCGGTGGCCGGCCCTCGCGGGCCCGGAAGTCACGCAAGGCGCGCCGTCAGGAATTCGACAACATGCAGGCGCCGGCGATCGGCGGCGTGTCGATCCCGCGCGGCAACGGCCAGACGATCCGGCTGTCCCGCGGCGCGTCGCTGAGCGACTTCGCCGACAAGATCGGGGTCAACCCGGCCTCGCTGGTCCAGGTGATGTTCCACCTGGGCGAGATGGTTACCGCCACTCAGTCGGTGAACGACGAGACGCTGCAACTGCTCGGGGCCGAGCTCAACTACAACGTCCAGGTCGTCTCCCCGGAGGAAGAGGACCGGGAGCTGCTGGAGTCGTTCGACATCGAGTTCGGTGAGGACGAGGGCGGCGAGGAAGCCCTGGTCGCCCGGCCGCCGGTGGTAACCGTGATGGGCCACGTTGACCACGGCAAGACCAAGCTCCTCGACGCGATCCGGCACACCAACGTGGCGGCCCGCGAAGCAGGCGGGATCACCCAGCACATCGGTGCCTACCAGGTCACCACGGAAGTGGACGGCCAGGAGCGCAAGATCACGTTCATCGACACCCCTGGTCACGAGGCCTTCACCGCCATGCGGGCCCGCGGCGCGGAAACCACCGACCTGGTGGTCCTCGTGGTCGCGGCCGACGACGGCGTGAAGCCGCAGACGACGGAGGCGCTCAACCACGCCCAGGCGGCGGGGGTGCCCATCGTGGTGGCGGTCAACAAGATCGACAAGGAGGGGGCGGACCCGCAGCGGGTGCGTTCCCAGCTCACCGAGTACAACCTGGTCGCTGAGGAGTTCGGCGGCACGACACTGTTCGTGGATGTCTCCGCCCGGGAGGGCATCGGCATCGCGGAACTGCTCGAGGCCGTCGTCCTGACCGCGGACGCCGAGCTGGACCTGCGGGCCAACCCGGAGCAGCAGGGCCAGGGCGTGGCCATCGAGGCCCACCTGGACCGCGGCCGTGGCCCGGTGGCCACCGTGCTGGTCCAGCGCGGGACGCTGCACGTCGGCGACTCCATTGTCGCGGGCGAGGCGTTCGGGCGGGTCCGGGCGCTGCTCGACGAGAACGGTGCCTCGGTGCCGGACGCCCCCCCGTCGCGGCCCGTGCTGGTACTCGGCCTGACCGCCGTGCCAGACGCCGGGGACAGTTTCCTGGTGGTCAACGACGACCGGGTGGCCCGGCAGATCGCGGAACGCCGGGAGGCCAGGGAGCGCAACGCCATGTTCGCCCAGCGGCGGCCCCGGGTCACGCTGGAGGACCTGGAGTCGGCGCTCAAGTCGGGCGAGCGGGAAGAGTTGCTGCTCATCATCAAGGGCGATGTGTCCGGGTCGGTCGAGGCCCTCGAGGACGCGTTGCTCAAGATCGATGTGGGCGAGGAAGTGAACCTGCGGGTCATCGGCCGGGGCGTCGGCGCTATCACCCAGGACGACGTCAACCTGGCCATCGCGTCCGAGGCCGTGATCGTGGGCTTCAACGTCCGGCCCGCCTGCCGGGCCGGCGAACTGGCCCAGCGCGAGGGCGTGGACATCCGCTACTACTCGGTCATCTACCAGGCGATCGAGGAGATCGAGGCGGCCCTCAAGGGCATGCTCAAGCCCGAGTTCGAGGAAGCTCAGCTCGGCACGGCCGAGATCCGGGAGGTCTTCCGGGTGCCCAGGGTGGGCAACGTGGCGGGCTCGCTGGTCCGCTCCGGCACGATCAACCGCGGCAGCAAGGCCCGGCTGATCCGGGACGGGGTGGTGATCTCGGACAACCTGACCGTGGAATCGCTGCGCCGGTTCAAGGAAGACGCGACCGAGGTCCGCGAGGGCTACGAGTGCGGTATCGGCATTGGGTACAGCGACATCCGGGTCGAGGACGTGATCGAGACCTTCGAGATGCGGGAGAAGCCGCGGGCCTAGGACAGGTGCCCCCGGTCCCGGCTCCGGCCGGGACCGGGTGGCTGCGGCTGGGAAGGGCGTCGTGTACCTGGGGGCCCTGACACTGGATCTGCTGCTGGGTGACGTTCGTTCCCTCAAGCAGAAGAGGTCGGCGGTGGCCTCGGTGGTCGCCGAGGTCCGCCGCCGCTATCCCGGCGTCGCGGTGGCTGAGAGCGGGCACACCGGCCTGCACCGCCGCGCTGAGATTGGGGTGGCGGTAGTGTCCTCCACGGCCGCTCACGCCGTCGAGGTCCTCGAAGCCTGCGAGCGCCTGGTGGCGGCGCGCCCCGATATCGAACTGCTGTCCGCGCGGCAGCGGCTGCTGACCGAGGAGGAGTGAGCTAGCCATGGTGGACCAAGCCCGGGCGCGGAAGCTCGCCGACCGGATCGCCCAGATCGTGGCGGAGATGCTGGAGTGGCGGATCAAGGATCCGCGGCTGGGGTTCGTCACGGTGACCGAGGCCCGGCTCACCGGCGACCTGCGGGAGGCCACCGTCTTCTACACGGTCTACGGATCCGCGGAGGACCGGTCCGCCACCGCGGCCGCACTGGCCAGCGCGACCGGGGTGATCCGGTCCGAGGTCGGCCACCAGACCGGACTGAAGCACACGCCCTCCCTCACGTTCGTGGCCGACACCCTCCCGGAGGGCGCCCGGCACATGGAAGATCTCGTGGCCCGGGCCCGCGAGGCGGACGCCAGGCTGGCCGAGGTGCGCGAGGGCGCGGTGCCGGCCGGCGACCCGGATCCGTACCGCGAGCCCCCGGGCCTGGCCGACGACGAGGACGGCCTGGACGGGGACGACCTCGACGGCAACCTGGACGGGGACGAGCCTGAGAATGCCTCACCAGGCTCCCGGTCGTCCCATGATCTTCTCGGCGGAACGTCCGCCGCCGGCGATCACGGCGCGGGATACTCACGTCCGTGACTGCCCCGCCGAGCCAGGCTGATCCCGTGACCCAGCAGGCGAAGGCTCTGGCGCTGCTGGACGCCGCGGACGAGGTGTGCCTCGCCTGCCACGTGCGCCCTGACGCGGACGCGCTCGGGTCCATGCTGGCGGTAGCGTACGCGCTGCGCGCCCCGGGGCGCCGGCCACAGCGGGTCGTCGCCTCGTTCGGCGACGAGCCCTTCGAGGTCCCCGAGATCCTCCGCTTCCTGCCCGGGCTCAGCCTGCTCAGCCCGCCGGACGCCTACCCGCACCGCCCCGAGCTCATGGTCACCTTCGACGCGGGCAGCATCGACCGGCTGGGGATCCTGGCCGGGCACGCCTCCCGCGCCGACCAGTTGATCGTCATCGACCATCACGCGTCCAACACCCGGTTCGGCACGGTCAACCTGATCGACCCGGGAGCGGCCGCCACGGCGATGCTCGTCCTGGGCCTGGTTCAACGCCGCCCGTGTCGGGCTGACCCGGGAAATCGCGTTCGGCCTCTACGCCGGCCTGGTCGCCGATACGGGCTCCTTCAAGTACTCGGCGACCACGCCTGCGGTGCACCAGGCGGCCGCGCGGCTGCTGGGCACCGGGATAGAGCCGGGCACGGTGGCCAGGGAACTCTGGGACCGGGCCCCGTTCGGCTACCTGGGGCTGCTCTCGGCGGCGCTCGGCCGGGCCGCGCTCGAGCCGGACGCGGCCGCCGGCCACGGCCTGGTGTGGACCTCGGTCACCCGGGCCGACCGGGCCGCACACGGCCTGTCCCTCGACGCGGTCGAGTCCGTCATCGACGTGGTGCGCCGCACCGACGAGGCGGAGGTGGCCATCGTGCTCAAGCAGTCCGACGACGGGCTGTGGCAGGCGTCCGCCCGGTCCAAGGGCAAGGTGGACGTGGGCCGCGCCTGCGCCCGGCTGGGCGGGGGCGGGCACCGTAACGCGGCCGGGGTGACGCTGGCGGGCAGTGCCGAGGACGCCATCGCACGGCTGCGCGGGCTGCTCGCGGAAAGCAGCTAGGCGGTGGCCCGGGACGCCCGGGGGGACGTCCCGAGCGGGCTGATCGTGGTGGACAAGCCCGGCGGCCTGACCTCCCATGACGTGGTGGCGCGCATCCGCCGGCTGGCTGGCACCCGGCGGGTCGGGCACGCTGGCACGCTCGATCCGATGGCGACCGGGGTGCTTGTCGTCGGCGTGGAGAAGGCGACGCGGCTGCTCGGTCACCTGACCCTGACCGACAAGGAGTACCAGGCCACCATCCGGCTGGGCCAGGCCACTGACACGGCCGACGCCGAGGGCACGGTCACATCGGGCCGTCCGGCAGGCCAGCTGACCCTGGCCCAGGTGCAGGCGGCCGCGGCCGCGCTGACCGGAGAGATCCAGCAGGTGCCCCCCGTGGTCAGCGCCATCAAGGTGGCCGGCCGGCGGTCCTACCAGCTGGCCCGCGAGGGGATCCCCCCGGTGCTCGAGCCCCGGCCGGTGACCGTGTGGTCCTTCACCGTCCAGGGCGTCCGGCCCGCAGCAGGTGACCTGCTGGACGTTGACGTCGTGGTGCGCTGCTCCAGCGGCACCTACATCCGCGCCCTGGCCCGCGACATGGGGGATGCCCTGGGCGTGGGCGGCCACCTCACGAGCCTGCGCCGGACCCGGGTCGGCCCGTACGATCTGAGCGCCGCGCACGGGCTGGACGAGCTCGCCGAGCAGCTGGCCGTGCTGCCGCTGGCCGAGGCCGCGGCGGCGGCCTTCCCGGTCCGCCAGCTCACCGCGGACGAGGCCCGCTCCCTCTCGCACGGCGGCCGGCTGGCCGCCCTGGGCCAGGAGGCCGGCCTGGGCCAGGAGGCCTGGGCCAGGAGGCCGGCCCGGGCCAGGAGGCCGGCCCGGTGGCCGCGCTAGGGCCCGACGGCACGCTCATCGCGCTGGTCCAGGAGGAAAACGGCGTGGCCAGGCCGCTTGCCGTGTTCGTTTCCTGACCGCCCAGGAAGACCGGCCCGTGACGGTTTTCGTTGCGGCGAATGAAACCGGCGGCGGGCCGGACGGTCGCCGGACCGGGGCCGGGCAGCGTGCGCTGGTCCCTGATCACGCGGCCCGGTCCGGCAGAATGGCACATGCGGGCAGCCGGCTCGCGGGAGGAGAGCGTCATGCCGCACACCAGCGATACCCGGATCCTGGGCTATGAGCCGTTGCTCTCGCCCGCGGCGCTGCTGGAGGAACTGCCGCTCGGGCCGGGCGAGGCCGACATGGTCGAACGGTCCCGCACCGAGGTGCGCGCCGTGCTGGACGGTGAGGACGACCGCCTGCTCGTGGTGGCCGGTCCCTGCTCGGTGCACGACCCGGCCGCCGGGCTGGACTACGCGGGCCAGCTGGCCGCGCTGCGTGACTCGCTCGCGGATGAGCTGCTGGTGGTGATGCGGGTCTACTTCGAGAAGCCGCGCACGGTGACCGGCTGGAAGGGGCTCATCAATGACCCCGGCATGGACGGCACCCACGACGTGCACCGCGGCTTGCGGATGGCGCGCCGGTTCCTGCTCGACGTGGTCTCCCTCGGCCTCCCGGTGGGCTGCGAGTGGCTGGACCCGATCACCCCGCAGTACATCGCCGACGCGGTGGCGTGGGGCGCGATCGGCGCGCGGACCACCGAAAGCCAGGTGCACCGGCAGCTCGCCTCGGGACTGTCCATGCCGATCGGGTTCAAGAACGGCACCGACGGCGACGTGACCGTGGCCGTGGACGCGTGCCGGGCCGCGGCCGCGGGGCACACGTTCTTCGGCGTTACCCGGGCCGGGGCGGCGGCAGTGGTCACCACCGCGGGGAACCCGGACTGCCACGTCATTCTCAGGGGCGGCCGGCCAGGGCCCAACTACGAGCCCGGTCCGGTGCGCGAGGTCCTGGAGATGGTCACGAAGGCCGGGCTGGCCCGGCGGGTGATGGTGGACGCCAGCCACGGCAACAGCGGCAAGGACTACCGGCGCCAGCCGGTCGTGGCCGGTGTGCTCGCCGGCCAGATCGGCGCGGGCGAGCCAGGCATCGTGGGCCTCATGCTGGAAAGCTTCCTGAAGGCCGGGCGGCAGGAGCCGGGGGGCCCGGCGACGCTGGTCTACGGGCAGAGCGTCACCGACGCGTGCATCGACGTGGATGCCACCGCGGAGGTGCTGCGCGGCCTGGCCGCCGCGGTCCGCCGCCGCCGCGCCGCCGGGCCGCCGCGCGCGGTCGCCGGGCATGCCGCCGCCCCGGCGCCCTGACGCGGCCCCGGGGAGGGGCGCGCCCGCGCCCGCAGCACCCGCGGCGCCCGCGCCCGCGGCGCCCGCATCCGCGGCGCCGGCGCCCGGGGGCACGGGCGGCGGCCGGAGCATGGCAGTCTTGAGGGTGCCGGGGTCTCGAGGGCGCAGACCCGCCGCGGCCACACGCGTCGAGCATCGAAGGAGCACCACCGTGCAGCGCTGGCAGGGCCTGGATGACGTGCCCGGAGACTGGGGCTCCTCGGTCGTCACCATCGGCGTGTTCGACGGCGTGCACCGAGGTCACCAGCGCATCGTGGGCCGCGCCACGGAGATCGCGGCCCGGCTGGGCCTGCCCGTGGTCGTGATCACCTTCGACCCGCATCCAGTTGAGGTGGTCCGGCCCGGCTCGCACCCCCCGCTGCTGACCAGCGTCCGCCGCCGCGTGCAGTTGCTGGGCGCCGAGGGCTGCGACGCGGTGTGCGTGCTGCCCTTCACACTCGGCTTCTCCCGGCTGGGACCGGATGAGTTCGTCCGGGCTGTGCTGGCCGACCGGCTGCACGCCCGCCGGGTCGTGGTGGGGGACAACTTCCGGTTCGGCCACCGGGCCGCCGGCGACGTGCCGCTGCTGGCCGAGCTGGGCGAGAAATACGACTTCCGGGCGGAGGGCGTCCCGCTGCTCTCTGAGCACGGGGAGCACGGGGAGCACGGCGTCACCATCTCCTCCAGCGGCATCCGGGACCTGCTGAACCAGGGGAAGGTGAGGGGTGCCGCCGAGGACCTGGGCCGCCCGCACCGGGTGGAGGGCGTCGTGGTACGCGGCCAGCAGCGCGGCCGGGCGCTCGGCTTCCCGACCGCCAACCTCGAGACCGCCCCCTACACCGCCATCCCCGCCGATGGCGTGTACGCGGGCTGGCTGGCCACCCTGGACCCCGCGGGCCAGGAGGAGCAGCGCTGGCCCGCCGCGATCTCCGTGGGCACCAACCCGACGTTCGACGGCCGGGAGCGGACCGTCGAGGCCTACGCGCTGGACCGGGATGACCTGGACCTGTACGGCACGCACGTGGCGGTGGACTTCGCGGCCCGGCTGCGGGGCATGGTCCGGTTCGATTCCGCGGGCGCCCTCTCCGAGCAGATGCAGCGCGACGTCGATGAGGCGCGCGACCTGGTCGGCGGACCTGCGGAGGACGCGCCGGGGGCAGCCGGGCGACCCGGCGTTCAGTGACCGGCCCGCGTGATACCTTTAGGTAACGGCCGGCATGTTCCGGCCTGGTTAGCTGCACCCTCAAGTGGCTGGCCGAGGGGCTTCCCCGCCGTCTGGTTCTTTCTGGGCCGCGCCGAGCCCCGCCCCGTAACCTTGCGACAAAGATAGGAAAGCCACGTGCCGCTGGACACAGGCGTGAAGAAGGAGATCATCGCGGACAACGCGACCAATGAGGGTGACACCGGCTCGCCGGAAGTCCAGGTTGCACTGCTGACGCGACGGATCAATGACCTGACCGAGCACCTCAAGGTGCACAAGCACGATCACCACAGCCGCCGCGGCCTGCTGCTGCTGGTCGGGCGCCGCCGGCGCCTGCTGAAGTATCTGGCTAGCACGGACATCGAGCGCTACCGTGCGCTCATCAGCAAGCTGGGCCTGCGCAGGTAGGTCCGGACAACTCAAGAACGACTTCCCGCGGCCCCCGATCCCGGAGCGCTCAGGGCGCCAGGACCGGTCCTCGGTAGTGGTTCTCGGGTCGGCATGTGTCCCCGCAGGGGGCGCACCGCCGGGCCGAGGGCTTCGATCGAAGACCGGGCCGGCCGCTGGCCGGGCCAGATGGAACGGACTGGACGGGCCACGCCACACGGCGTGGCCCGAGAGCACCGGCCAGACGGCACCAGCCACGGCCCACCGGCGGCGGGCGGAGCGGGACCTCAGTCAAGGAGGTCTCACCCATGGAGGGTGTGTTTACCGCCGAAGCCGTTATCGATAACGGAGCCTTCGGCACCCATACGATCAAGTTCGAGACCGGCAGGCTGGCCCGCCTGGCCGCCGGATCCGCCGTCGCCACGCTGGACGAGGAGACGGTCATCTTGTCCGCCACCACGGCGGGGAAGCACCCCAGGGAGGGGCTGGACTTCTTCCCGCTCACCGTGGACGTCGAGGAGCGGATGTACGCGATCGGCCGCATCCCCGGTTCGTTCTTCCGCCGGGAAGGCCGTCCGTCCGAGGACGCGATCCTCACCTGCCGGCTGATCGACCGGCCGCTGCGCCCCTCGTTCGTCAAGGGCCTGCGCAACGAGGTCCAGGTCGTCGAGACGATCCTCTCGCTGAACCCGGAGCACCTCTACGACGTGGTCGCCATCAATGCGGCGTCCCTGTCCACCATGCTGGCCGGGCTGCCGTTCTCGGGGCCGATCGCCGGCGTGCGGGTCGCCCTGATCAAGGGCCAGTGGGTCGGGTTCCCCACCCACGAGCAGCTGAACGACGCCACCTTCGACATGGTGGTCGCGGGCCGGATGCTGCCCGACGGTGACGTGGCGATCATGATGGTCGAGGCGGAGTCCACCACTGGCACCATCGGGATGCTGGCCGACTCCTCCAGCGGCGCGGTCGCGCCCACTGAGGAGACCGTGCCGGAGGGCCTGGAGGCGGCCAAGCCGTTCCTCAAGGTGCTCTGCGAAGCCCAGCAGCGGGTCGCCGACCAGGCCGCCAAGCCGACCGGCGAGTTCCCGGTGTTCGTGGACTACCAGCCGGACGTCTACGACGCCGTGGCCGCGGAGATCTCCGACGAGCTGGCCCGGGTGCTGACCATCGCGGGCAAGCAGCAGCGCGAGAGCGAGACCGACCAGGTCAAGGCGCTGGCCGCGGAGAAGCTGGGCAGCTCGTTCGAGGGCCGCGAGAAGGAGATCAGCGCGGCCTTCCGGGCGCTGACCAAGAAGCTGGTCCGCGAGCGGGTCATCCGCGACGGCCTCCGCATCGACGGCCGCGGACTGACCGACATCCGCCAGCTGTCCGCCGAGGCGCACGTGCTGCCCAGGGTGCACGGCTCGGCCCTGTTCGAGCGGGGTGAGACGCAGATCCTCGGCGTCACCACGCTGAACATGCTCCGGATGGAGCAGATGATCGACACGCTCAACCCCGAGCGCACCAAGCGGTACATGCACAACTACAACATGCCGCCGTACTCCACCGGGGAGACCGGCCGGGTCGGCTCGCCCAAGCGGCGCGAGATCGGTCACGGCGCGCTGGCCGAGCGGGCCATCCTGCCCGTCCTGCCGAGCCGCGAGGAGTTCCCGTACGCGATCCGCCAGGTCTCCGAGGCCATCGGGTCCAACGGCTCGACCTCGATGGGCTCGGTGTGCGCGTCCACCATGTCGCTGCTCGACGCCGGCGTCCCGCTGCGGGACATGGTGTCCGGCATCGCGATGGGCCTGATCTACGAGGGTGGCGAGTACGTCACGCTCACCGACATCCTGGGCGCCGAGGACGCGTTCGGCGACATGGACTTCAAGGTGGCCGGCACCAAGGACATCATCACCGCGCTCCAGCTCGACACCAAGCTGGACGGGATCCCGGCCGCCGTGCTCGGCGCCGCGCTGCGCCAGGCCCGCGGGGCCAGGCTCACGATCCTGGAGGTCATGCGCGAGGCGATCGACGCCCCGGGCGAGATGAGCCCCCAGGCGCCGCGGATCATCACGATCAAGGTCCCGGTGGACAAGATCGGCGAGGTCATCGGGCCCAAGGGCAAGATGATCAACTCGATCCAGGAGGACACTGGCGCCGAGATCACCATCGAGGACGACGGCACCATCTACATCGGCGCCACCGATGGCCCGTCCGCCGAGGCCGCGCGGACCACGATCAACGCGATCGCCAACCCGCACATGCCCGAGGTGGGCGAGCGGTTCCTCGGCACCGTGGTCAAGACCACCACGTTCGGCGCGTTCATCTCCCTGCTGCCGGGCAAGGATGGCCTGCTCCACATCACCCAGCTGCGCAAGCTGCACGGCGGGGCCCGGATCGACAACGTTGACGACGTGGTCAAGGTCGGCGACAAGATCCAGGTGGAGATCCGCGAGATCGACGACCGCGGCAAGCTATCGCTGGTGCCCGTCGAGGTGGTCGAGCGTGAGGCCGCGGCCGGGAACGGCGACGGCGGTGCGGGCGGCTCGTCCGGCCCGGATGGTGGCCGGAACGACCGGGCCGCCGAGCAGGGCGGTGGCGACAGCCACCGGACCCGGCACCGCGAGCGCCGGCACAGCAACAACTCGTGAGCACCCCGGACGTGCACACCGAGCAGGTGGCTGACGGCCTGAGCACCATCCGGCGCAGCGTGCTGCCGGGCGGGCTCCGGGTCATCACCGAGGCCCTGCCGTCGGTCCGCTCGGTCGCGTTCGGCATCTGGGCGGGGGTGGGGTCCTGCGACGAGGGCCTCGCCCACGCCGGGGCTACCCACTACCTGGAGCACCTGCTGTTCAAGGGCACCAGGCAGCGGACCGCGCTGGACATCTCGGCCTCGATGGACGCGGTCGGCGGCGAGCTGAACGCGTTCACCGGCAAGGAGTACACCTGCTACTACGCGCGGGTGCTGGACGCGGACCTGCCGCTGGCCATCGACGTGCTGTCCGACATGGTGACCAGCTCGCTCATCGAGCCGAAGGACGTCAACGCCGAGCGCGGCGTGATCCTCGAAGAGATCGCCATGAACGACGACGATCCCTCCGACACGGTGCATGAGGCGTTCGTCGGCAAACTCTTCGGTGACACGCCGCTCGGCCGGCCGATCCTCGGCACGGTCGACTCCATCAACGCCATGACCCGCGACGAGGTCGCCGGGTACTACCGGTCCCGGTACACCCCGGACCGCCTGGTCGTGGCCGCGGCGGGCAGCCTCGACCACGACACGGTGGTGGAGCACGCGCGGCACGCGCTGGCCCACGTGCTCAGGGGGGACGCCCGGCCGGCCGGGCCCCGGATGGCCACCCCGGGCGGGCCGCCGGCCGCAGTCGGCGCGGTCCCAGGCGACCCGGCCCGCGGCGTGCGGCTGGTGTCCCGGGGGATCGAGCAGGCCAACCTGATCCTCGGCTGCGAGGGGCTGAGCCGGACCGACAACCGGCGGTTCGCGCTGGGCGTGCTCAACGCGGCCCTCGGCGGCGGCATGTCGTCGCGGCTGTTCCAGGAGGTGCGCGAGAAGCGCGGGCTGGCCTACTCGGTCTACAGCTTCACCTCCCAGCACGCCGACACCGGGATCTGGGGGGTCTACGTCGGCTGCCTGCCGTCCAAAGCCGACGAGGTGTTGGCGATCTGCCGGGAGGAGACCGCGAAGGTGGTCTCCGGCGGGCTGTCCGACGCTGAACTCGACCGGGGCAAGGGCCAGGTGCGCGGCTCCATGGTGCTCGGCCTGGAGGACCCGTCCTCGCGGATGAGCCGTCTCGGCAAGTCCGAGCTGGTGTACCCGCGGCTCGAGCCGGTTGACGAGATCCTCGCCTCGATCGAGGCGGTCACCCACGACGCGGTGCGCAGCGTGGCTCAGGAGGTCCTGACCCGGCCGAAGGTCCTCGCCGTGGTCGGTCCGTATGACGACGACGCGCCGTTCACCAACGTGCTGGCGTAGGAACACCCGCGATGATCAAGGTCGGGGTGCTCGGCGCACGGGGCCGGATGGGCAGCGAGGTCGGCCGGGCACTGGCTGCCGCGGATGACCTCGACCTGGCCGCCGAAGTGGACGACGGTGACGCCCTGGACGGGCTGACCGGCTGCGGCGTGGTGGTCGACTTCACCCACCCCGGCGTGGTCATGGACAACCTGCGCTGGTGCATCGGCCACGGGCTGGACGTGGTCGTCGGTACCTCCGGGTTCGATGAGGCCCGGCTGGCCCAGGTCCGGGCCTGGCTGGCCGATGCCCCCTCGGTGCGCGTGCTGATCGCGGCCAACTTCTCGGTCGGCGCGGTGCTCATGATGCGGTTCGCGGCCCAGGCTGCCCGGTTCTTCGAATCGGCCGAGATCATCGAGTTGCACCACGCGGGCAAGATGGATGCCCCGTCCGGGACCGCGTCCCGGACCGCGTCCCTGATCGCCGGGGCCCGCTCGGACGCCGGGCTGGGCCCGTCGCCCGACGCGACGGTCACCGCCGCCCCCGGGGCGCGCGGCGCCGAGATCGACGGGGTTCATGTGCACTCGGTGCGGCTGGCCGGGCTGGTCGCCCACCAGGAGGTCCTGCTGGGCGGGCACGGGGAGACGCTGACCATCCGGCACGACTCGCTGGACCGGGCCTCGTTCATGCCGGGCGTGCTGCTCGGCGTGCGCGGGCTGGGCTCCCTGCCGCCGGGCCTGACCTTCGGGCTCGAACCTCTCCTCGGCCTATAACCTGACAGCATGTGCCGCAGCATCAAGACCCTGCGCCCGCCCTACGCCGAGCACGTGACCGACGAGGATGTGCGGGCCGCAGCGCGCCAGTACGTCAAGAAGATCAGCGGGTTCCAGCGCCCGGCCAAGCACAACGCGGAAGCGTTCGAGCAGGCCGTGCAGGCGGTGGCCAGCGCGACCGAGGTCCTGCTCGCCCAGCTTGAGATACGGTTAAAGGAAGACAGGCGCGGCAGTGCGCGCGGCGAGTCCAACGGGGGGCGGACATGCTGAGAACGATCCTGAACGTGATCTGGCTGGTCCTGTGCGGCTTCTGGATGGCTATCCTCTACGCACTGGCCGGGCTGGTCTGTTTCGTCCTGTTCTTCCTTGTGGTGACCATCCCCCTCGGGATCGCGGCCTTCCGGATTGCCGGCTACGTGCTGTGGCCGTTCGGCCGGTCGATCGAGGTGCGCCGCGACGCCGGGCTGGGCTCCGTGATTGGCAACGTCATCTGGATCGTGCTCTTCGGCTGGTGGCTGGCCCTGGGGCACCTGACGACCGGCATCGCGCTGTGCCTCACCATCATCGGCATCCCACTCGGCCTGGCCAACTTCAAGATCATCCCGATCTCGCTGGTGCCGCTGGGCGTCGAGATCGTGCCGTCCGGCCAGCTCTACCCGGGCTATAGCAGCTGATCATGGGCGGCGGGCCGGCGCGGTCCCCCAGCCCGCGAACGTCCGGCCAGCACTTCTTCGCCCCCAACGGCTTGACCGGCGTCCCTGGCTAGAACCGGGCAGCCCCACGCGCTGGATGCCGTTCGTGATTGCGCGGCGTGGGGGGCTCGCGCGGCGGCGCGGACGCCCGATTAATGTTGGCTAAATGGAACTTCGCGTACTCGGCCAGACCGGAGTCAGGGTAAGCCCGCTGTGCCTCGGGGCGATGATGTTCGGCGCCTGGGGCAATCCCGACCACGGCGATTCGGTCCGGATCATCAACCGGGCCCTCGACGCGGGAATCAATTTCGTCAACACCGCGGACGTGTACTCGGGCGGGGAGTCCGAGGAGATCGTGGCCAAAGCGCTGGCTGGTACCCGGCGCGAGAACATCGTGCTGGCCACCAAGGCGAACGGCCCCATGGGCCGGGACCCGAACGAGCGCGGCAACTCCCGCCGCTGGCTGATCCGCGAGTGCGAGAACAGCCTGCGGCGGCTGGGCACCGACTACATCGACCTGTACCAGATCCACCGGCCCAGTTCCAAGACGGGCATCGACGAGACCCTGGGCGCCCTCAGCGACCTGATCCGGGCCGGGAAGATCTGCTACGCGGGTAGTTCCACGTTCCCGCCCTCCCAGATCGTCGAGGCCCAGTGGACCGCGGAGCGCCGCGGGCGGGAGCGGTTCGTCTGCGAGCAGCCGCCCTACTCGATCCTGGTCCGCGGGGTCGAGACCGAGGTCCTGCCGGTCTGCCAGCGGTACGGGATGGGTGTCATCCCCTGGAGCCCGCTGGCCGGGGGCTGGCTGTCCGGCCGCTACCGCAAGGGCCAGGACCTCCCGGTCAGCAGCCGGGCGGCGCGGCTGCCACAGCGCTACGACATGGCGCTGCCGGGCAACCGGGCCAAGCTGGACGCGGTCGAGCAGCTGGCCGTGCTGGCCGAGGAGTCCGGCCTGACCCTGATCCAGCTGGCCATCGCCTTCGTGCGCAGCCACCCCGCCGTCACCGCGGCGATCATCGGGCCGCGGACCATGGAGCAGCTCGAAAGCCAGCTGGCCGCGGCCGACGTGGTGCTCGGCCCCGACGTGCTGAACCGGATCGACGAGATCGTGCCGCCGGGCACTAACATCAACCCTCCGGACCGCGGCTACGACCCCCCGTCCCTCACCGACCCTGCCCGCCGCCGCCGTACCTGACCGCCCTCGCCGGGGCGCCGCTCCGACGCCGATGATCATGAAGGCGTGCTCCGGGGGCAGGCTGACAGCACGCGGTTTGTTACCGGGCGCGTGCCTGCGAGGTGGTTAGGCGGTCGGCTGGCATCGATTCATTCGCGGGAAGTGTGAAGTAGAAGGTCGCGCCGGCACCGGGTGTGCCTTCGGCCCAGACGCGGCCGCCGTGCCGTTCCACGATCTGCTTCACGCTGGCCAGGCCCACGCCGGTGCCAGGGAACTGGGTGGCTGCATGCAATCGCTCGAATGGCCTGAACAGCTTGTCGGCGTAGGCGGTGTCGAAGCCAGCGCCGTTGTCGCGCAGGTAAAAGCGGTTGTACGAGGTCCCGTCGGGTGTCATCCCGAACTCGATCGTGGCATCGTCGCGTCCGGAGGTGAACTTCCAGGCGTTGTCCAGCAGGTTCTGCAATACGGTGCGGAGGAGCGTCAGGTCTGCCCTGGCCCAGACCTGTTGCTGGATGGTGAAGCGCACATGACGGTCCGGTTCTTGGTGCTGGAGCTCCTCCGCGATGCGGGCGACCTCCGCCCCCAGGTCGGTCACTTGGGGGCGAATCTCGGCCCGCGAAACGCGCGCGAGGTTCAGGAGATCCTCGATTAGCGACGTCATTTGCTCGCCGGCGGCCCGGATGCGCCTGGTGTAGCCAAGGCCGGCCTCGCTGAGGCTGTCCCCGCAGTCCTCTAGCAGGGCGTTACTGAGCCCGTCCAGCGCTCGCAGCGGGGCACGCAGGTCATGGGAGACCGAATAGGAGAAGGTCTCCAGGTCCCGGTACGCGGACTCAAGGTCGTCCGTCCGGAGGCGAAGCTCGGCCTGGATACGGTACCGCTCCGAGATATCGCGGGCGATCGACGACGCGCCGACCAGGCCATGCCGGTCGTCCCAGATCGGGGAGATCGTCACGGAGACCGGGAAGATGGTCCCGTCTTTGCGCTGCCGGGTGGTCTCGTGGTAGGTGACGCGCTCGCCGCTGCGGATCTTGCTGAGGATCTCCTGGATCTCAGCGACCCGGTCCGGGGGGCAGAGGACCGCGATCGGCTGGCCGATGATTTCCTCTGCGGTGTACCCGTACATGCGCTCGGCAGCCAGGTTCCAGGTAGTGATCATGCCATCCGTGGTCTTCCCTATGATGGCGTCGTCGGATGAGTTGACGATCGCCGCCAGCAGATCCGCGGGCACCAGCGGCTCGGGACGGGTGCCGCCGTTCCCGCGTGACGAATGTCCCAAGGCTTCCACGGCATCCCCTATCGCTGCTGAACGTAACCAGGTCGATGCAGCCAGCCCTGGCCCCGCACCCAGCGACCAGGGCTCGCCTTTCTGCCGGGACCTATGCGGCAAGCCGTCCGCAACTCCGCCGGCCGACTATGTAGCTTATAGTGATATATCTATCACACACAGTGTTGGACGTGGCGTGAGCGGCCAGGAGGCTGCCGGCGAACCAGAACTGGACGCCGCCGCCATCGTCGCTGCGCTGAACCGGCGCCAGGTTTGCTACGTCGCCATCGGCGCGTTCGCCGCCCTGGCTCTTGTGCGATATGTCGGGTCCCGGGGCGGGGGATCAGGCTGTGGGGGTGCTGGCGGCGTCCTCGAGGCCCAGTTCAGTGATGGACGTCTCACGCATCCTGAACTTCTGGACCTTGCCGGTCACCGTCATCGGGAACTCCCCGGTGATCCTTAGGTACCGGGGGATCTTGTAGTGCGCGATCCGTCCCTGGCAGTACTCCCGCAGTTCGTCCTCGCTCAGGGCCTCGCCGGGGCGCAGCTTGACCCACGCGCAGATCTCCTCACCGAACCGGAGGTCCGGCACCCCGACGACCTGGACGTCCTCGATCGCCGGGTGGCGGTACAGGAACTCCTCGATCTCCCGGGGATAGACGTTCTCGCCGCCCCGGATGATCATGTCCTTGATCCGGCCGACGATGTTGAGGTACCCGGCCTCGTCCATCACGGCCAGGTCGCCGGTGTGCATCCAGCGGGCCTGGTCGATCACGGCCGCGGTCTGCTCCGGGTTGCCCCAGTAGCCCAGCATCACGGAGTAGCCCCGGGTGCACATCTCCCCGGTGACCTCCCTGGGCACGGCCAGCCTGGTCTCCGGGTCCACGATCTTCACCTCGACGTGCGGGTGCACCCGGCCCACCGTGGACACCCGCCGCTCCATGTCGTCGTCGGCCGTGGTCTGCGCGGACACGGGGGACGTCTCGGTCATCCCGTAGCAGATCGTCACCTCGGTCATGTGCATCTCGCTGACCACCCGCTTCATCACCTCGACCGGGCACGGCGACCCGGCCATGATCCCGGTCCGGAGGGTGGACAGGTCATAGGATGCGAAGTCGGGCAGCGCCAGCTCGGCGATGAACATGGTCGGCACCCCGTACAGGGACGTGCACTGTTCTTGCGCGACGGCCCGCAGGCTCGCGGCGGGATCGAACCCGGGGGCCGGAATGATGATCGCCGACCCGTGCGTCGTGCAGGCCAGGTTGCCCAGCACCATGCCGAAGCAGTGGTAGAACGGCACCGGGATGCAGACCCGGTCCGCCTCGGTGTAGCGGCAGCCCTCCCCGATGAAGAACCCGTTGTTCAGGATGTTGTGGTGGGACAGCGTGGCACCCTTCGGGAACCCTGTGGTGCCGCTGGTGTACTGGATGTTGATCGGGTCGTCGAAGCCCAGCACGGCCTCCCGCTCGGCCAGCTGGTCCCCCCCGCCCGCGATCGGCATGGCCCCGACCACGAACAGCTCGTCCCAGTCGATCGAGCCCAGGTAGGTCACCTTCTCGAGGCCGGGAAGATCCCCGCTGACCTCCTCGATCATGGCCCGGTAGTTGCTGGACTTGAACGACTCCGCGCTGACCAGCAGCCGCACCCCGGACTGGCGCAGCACATAGCCCAGCTCGTGGTTGCGGTAGGCCGGGTTGATATTGACCAGGATGATGCCCGCCTTGGCCGTGGCGTACTGCAGCAGCGCCCACTCCGGGCAGTTCGGCGCCCAGATGCCCACCCGGTCACCCGCCTTCATCCCGGCCGCGATCAGGCCCCGGGCCAGGGTGTCGGTGTCCGCGTCGAACTCCGCGTACGTCCAGCGCCGCCCGGACGGCACATCGACCAGCGCTTCCCGGCCGCCGTGCGCGGCCGCGATGCGCCTCAGGTTCGCGCCGATGGTCTCGCCGAGCAGCGGTTGCGGCGAGGTTCCGTGACTGTAGGACAGCGCTACTGGACTGGCCATGACATCTCCCGACGTTGGATGGCACCATAATTCCCGGTCCGGGCCCGGATGGGAACGATCCCCCGCCGGCGGTGCCGGTGACCGGCGGGCGGGCGCGCCGGCCGTGGCGGGTGCGGGGGTGGGCGGTGCTGTCTCCCTGACCGGCGGGCCCGGCGCCGGCCGTGGCGGGTGCGGGGGTGGGCGGTGCTGTCTCCCTGACCGGCGGGCCCGGCGCCGGCCGTGGGGGTGCGGGGCGTACGGTGCGGTTTTCGTTCCGGCGGTTTAAAGGGTTTACGGCGGGGAGACCCTCGGCCGGTCGCGGTGGGGGCGCGGGGGGGTTACTGTCGAGTTGGAGGGCCGGGCGGCTGGCCCGTGCGCAGGCCGCGCACGCCGCCGCTCCCGCTCCCGGGAGTAGCCATGGGGTCCTGGATTGTCTGGCTGGTCCTCGCCGCGGTGCTGGGGGTCGCCGAGGTCATGACGACCACGCTGGCTTTCGGGCTGATCGCGGCCGGGGCGGTGGTGGCCGCCGTGGTCGGGGCCGCCGGGCTGGGCCTGCCCGTCCAGCTGGGCGCGTTCGCCGTGGCCGCCGCGGCCGGGCTCGTCGTGGTCCGCCCCATCGCGATGCGGCACATTAAGCAGCCGCCGTTGCTGCGGACCGGGACGTCGGCCCTCGTCGGGCGGTCCGCCAAGGTTGTCGAGGAAATCACCGACGACGGCGGGCGGGTCCGCATCGGCGGCGAACTATGGTCCGCCCGCCCTTATGACGAGTCCCAGGTCATCCCCGTGGGCTCGACCGTTGACGTCTTCGCGATCGAGGGCGCCACCGCACTCGTGCATCCGCGGGAGTAGACATGGAAATTGCCGGGCTCGTTGCCGCCCTGATCGCCGTCATCCTCATCGTGGTCGTGGTCGCCAAGACCGTCCGGATCGTGCCGCAGGCGCGGGCCCGGAACGTCGAGCGGTTCGGCCGGTACCGCAAGACCCTGGAACCCGGGATGAACTTCATCCTCCCGTTCGTGGACCGGGTCAAGCCGCTGATCGACCTGCGCGAGCAGGTGGTGGCCTTCAGGGGGCAGCCGGTGATCACCGAGGACAACCTCGTGGTCAGCATCGACACGGTGCTGTTCTTCCAGGTCACCGACCCCCGGGCGGCCGACTACGAGATCGTCAACTACATCCAGGCCATCGAGCAGATCACCGCCACCATGCTGCGCAGCGTGATCGGGAACATGGACCTGGAGCAGACGCTCACCTCGCGCGACCAGATCAACATGCGGTTGCGCGGCGTGCTGGACGACGCGTCAGGCAAGTGGGGGCTCCGGGTCACCCGGGTGGAGATCAAGGCCATCGACCCGCCCAAGAGCGTCATCGACGCGATGGAGAAGCAGATGCGGGCCGAGCGGGAGAAGCGGGCCGCCGTGCTCACCGCCGAGGGGGTCCGCCAGGCCAAGATCCTCACCGCCGAGGGCGAGAAGCAGAGCAGCATCCTGCGGGCCGAGGGGGAACGGCAGGGCCAGATCCTCCGGGCCGAGGGCCAGGCCCAGGCGATCGGCACCGTGTTCCAGGCCGTGCACGACGGGGACGCCGACCCCAAGGTGCTCGCCTACCAGTACCTGCAGACGCTGCCGCAGTTGGCGCAGGCCCAGGGGAACACGTTCTGGGTGATCCCGAGTGAGGTGACCACGGCGCTCAAGACGCTCAGCGGCGCGTTCAGCGGGGACGGGGCCGGGGCCGGGGCCGGGGGTAGCGCGCCGGCCAGGCCAGCGGTGGCCGGGCCGTCAGTGGCGGGGCCGTCCGCGGTGACCCGGCCGTCCGCAGTGACCGGGCCGTCCGCAGTGACCGGGCCGTCCGCAGTGACCGGGCCGTCCGCAGTGACCGGGCCGTCCGCAGTGACCGGGCCCCCGGCTCAGCCGCCCGGACCGCGTGACGAGGCTGACTCACGGGACGGGAAGCCGCTCCCCACGACAGCGGACGTGCCCCCCACCCCCAACGGGACTGCGGGCAACCACTAAGTGTTCGGATTACCCCCCGAAACTGGGGGGTAATCCGAACAGTTAATGGATTGCGAGGCTGGGGGTCGGGTTAGAGGCGGATGGCCAGGCCGATCGTCAGCAGGGCGCCGAAGGCGAGCTGGAGGCGCCCGGTCATCCCGAGCGCGCCGATCAGGGCCGGGCCCGTCGCCCCGTGCCGCACGGCGCGGACCGGGGCCAGCGCCAGCGGGAGGGCCGCGAAGGCCAGCAGCGCCAGTGGCCGCGCCGCCGCCATGGCCGCTGCGATCACGAACGGGCCGAGCACGCACACTATGTACAGCGTGCGGGTCCGCGTGTCCCCCAGGATCACCGCGAGGGTGCGCTTGCCCGACACGGTGTCCGACGGGATGTCGCGGAGGTTGTTGATCACCAGCAGCGCGCAGGCCAAGAGCCCCACAGGCACGGACGCGGCCAGCGCCAGCCACGGCAGCGAGTCCATCTCCACGAACGCGGTCCCGGCCACCGCGGCGAGCCCGAAAAACGCGAACACCGCGATCTCGCCCAGGCCGTGATACCCATACGGGTGCCGGCCCCCGGTGTACGTCCAGGCCGCGGCGACCGCCGCCGCGCCCAGCAGGATCAGCCACCAGGAGGTCACCGCGGCCAGGACCAAACCGGCCACGCAGGCCACCGCGAAACAGGCCAGGGCAGCGTCCCTGACCTGGCGTGGCGGGGCGAGTTCGGCGGCGACCAGCCGGACCGGGCCGACCCGTACCTCGTCGGTGCCGCGGATCCCGTCGCTGTAGTCGTTGGCGTAGTTCACCCCGACCTGGAGGGCCAGCGCGACGATCAGCGCCAGGACACCCCGCCACAGCGAGAAGTGACCGTAGCCGAACGCGACCCCGGACCCCACCGCGACCGGGACCACCGCCGCGGGGAGAGTGCGTGGCCGCGCACCAGCGACCCAGTCCCGTGCTGCGGCCACTAGGGCCGCACCCGCCCGGTCACCGGCCCGTGCCGCGGGAAACAGCGCCTGAGGAAACAGTGCCTGGGGAAACAGTGCTGGCCGACCCGAGGCGGCTGATGTCCCGCACCGCGCCGGTGGAGGCGGAGGTGGCCAGCGCCGCGTAGACCCGCAGCGCCTCGCTGACCGTGCGGTCCCGGTTCGCGGGCCGGTAGCCGCCCAGCGTGTCGAGGACCCGCTCGCGGCGCCCGGCCAGGGCTGCCTCGGGGACGGACAGCTCCAGCGACCGGGCCGGGATGTCGATCTCCACGACGTCGCCGTCCTCGGCCAGCGCGATCACCCCGCCCGCCGCGGCTTCCGGCGCCGCGTGGCAGATGGACAGCCCGGAGGTGCCGCCGGAGAACCGGCCGTCGGTGACCAGCGCGCAGGCCCGGCCGAGGCCCTTCCCCTTGAGGAAGCTGGTCGGGTACAGCATTTCCTGCATGCCGGGGCCGCCGCTGGGGCCTTCGTACCGGATGAGGACCACATCGCCCGCTTCGACCTTGCCGCCCAGGATGCCCTCGACCGCGGCCTCCTGGCTCTCGAACACCTTGGCCGGCCCGGAGAAGCGCCACAGTTCCTCGGGCACGCCGGCCGTCTTCACGATCGCGCCCTCAGGAGCCAGGTTTCCGTAGAGCACGGCCAGGCCGCCGTCCCGGGTGTAGGCGTGCGCCAGATCCCGGATGCAGCCCTCCGCCCGGTCCTCATCCAGGCTGGTCCAGCGGGTTTCCTGAGAGAACGGCTTGATCGTGCGGACGCCGCCAGGCGCCGCGTGGTAGAGCTCGACGGCCTCCTTGGTGACCGATGGCGAGCGCAGGTCCCAGGTGTCGAGGAACTCCCCGAGCGAGGAGCTGTGCACCGTGTGGACGCCAGGGTTCAGCAGGCCGGCGCGGTTCAGCTCACCCAGGATGCCCGGGATGCCGCCCGCACGGTGCACGTCCTCGACGTGGTAACGCTCGCTGCTGGGCGCGACTTTGCACAGGCACGGCACCCGCCGGGACAGCTCGTCGATCTCCTTGAGCCCGAAGCCGACCCGCGCCTCGTGGGCCGCCGCCAGCAGGTGCAGGATCGTGTTGGTCGATCCGCCCATCGCCACGTCCAGCGCCATCGCGTTCTCGAACGCGTCCCGGCTGGCGATCGACCGCGGCAGCACGGACTCGTCGTCCTCGGTGTAGTACCGCTGAGCCAGGCCGACCACCAGCGCGCCGGCCCGCTCGAACAGCGCCCGACGGGCGGCGTGGGTGGCCAGCGTGGTGCCGTTGCCCGGCAGGGCCAGGCCGATGGCCTCGGTCAGGCAGTTCATCGAGTTCGCGGTGAACATGCCGGAGCAGGAGCCGCAGGTCGGGCAGGCGGCCTCTTCCATCTCGGCCAGCTGCTCGTCGGACACGCTCGGGTCGGCCGCGGCGATCATGGGGTTGATCAGGTCCAGCTTGCGCGGATCACCGGAGCTGGTCACCTCGCCGGGCCGGGCCCGCCCGGCCTCCATCGGGCCGCCGGACACGAACACGGTCGGGATGTTCAGCCGCAGCGCGGCCATCAGCATGCCGGGCGTGATCTTGTCGCAGTTGGAGATGCAGACCAGGGCGTCCGCGCAGTGTGCGTTGACCATGTACTCGACGGAGTCGGCGATGAGCTCGCGGCTGGGCAGGGAGTAGAGCATCCCGCCGTGGCCCATGGCGATCCCGTCGTCCACCGCGATCGTGTTGAACTCGCGGGGGACCGCGCCGGCCGCCTTCACCGCGTCGGAGACCACCTGGCCGACCTCGCGCAGGTGCACGTGGCCCGGGACGAACTCGGTGAAGCTGTTGGCCACGGCCACGATCGGCTTGCCGATGTCCTCGCCGGCTACCCCGCTGGCGCGCATCAGCGCGCGTGCCCCGACCATGTTCCTGCCGTGGGTGACCGTCCGGGACCGAAGCGGTGGCATGACCATGCTCCCCTCAAGGGTGCTTCGAGTGAGCGTTATCCAGGACCGGCTGGCGGCCCGGGCAGCCAGGCCCGGGCGAGCGGTCGATGCCGGCCGCTGAATAACGCGAACTCTGATGAAGATGGAGCCTTCAGCGTACCGGCGACGCAACTCCCAGGAGGCGTGCGGGAGCGACGCCCGCCAGCGGGACGAGCCATGATCGGGGTGCGTGGTGCGCCGCCGGCGGGGCGCCACGCACCCCGATGATGCCGAGCCGGGCACCTGGCGCCGGACGGCGGGACGGCGGGACGGCAGGCGGCCTCAGCGCGGCGGCAGGACCGTCTCAGCGGCCGCGTGGATGCGCGCGATCTCCTCGTGAGTCAGCCGCTGCTCACGCCGGGCCCGGGCCTGGGCCCGCAGGTACTTGCGGAGCCGCCGCCCGCTGAACACGTCCACGCCACTGATCCGGGCCACGGTCCACGGCACGGTGGGCCCGTAGATCACCATGGCCGGCCGGATCCGCTGCTTGCGTCCCAGGCTCTCGCTGATCAGCCGGGCGGCCGTGGCCGCTTCCAGCTGGGCGTGCTTCAGCCGGGTGGTCTGACTGTACGGGCCGTGGTAGAGGTGGCCGCCCTGGGTGGCCCGGAGCGGCAGCCGGCGGTCCCACCGCTCGGAATCCACCGCGAACACCCCGGCCGGCCCGACGATCAGGTGATCGATGATGCAGTTGGTGCCCGGGATGGCCCGGCCGTTCAAGGTCAGGTAGCCGGACCGGCGCGCCCACAGCAGCCGCCGCCGGGTACGCCGTTGCGCGGACGTCACCCGGACCGCGGCGGGGATCACCGCGGTGGTCCGCGACCGGTGGACGGTGTCCAGGATCGCGACCACGGCCGCGGCGGTCAGGCCGAAGCGCCAGCCGAGGAGAATGCCCACCACGATGCCGGCCGCGGCGGCCATGACCGCGCGGCGGATCCAGATCGGCATCCGGGGATCGGCCGCGAAACTGGCCAGCGGGTGCTCGTCGGCCGGATGACGGTCACCCGCGGTGACGATGCCCCCGTCGGAGGCGTCCCGGCTGCCGGGGTCGTCCGGGTCGTCGGAGGGGCCCTGGCCGTCGGAGGGGTCCGGGCTGCCGGGGTCGGCCAGGCTGCCGAAGTCGGCCGGGCCGTCGGGATCGTCCGCGTCGTCCCGGGCGACCGGAGCGTCCACCTCGTCCGCGACCTCCGGCGGGTCCACTACGTCCGGCAGGTCCCGGATCGCGCCGTCGGGCGTCTGGCCGGCAGCGGCAGGCGCCGGGTCACCGGGGCCTGCGCGCCCTGGCGCAGCCCCGGACGTGCCCGGCCGCGTCATCCGATCCACGCGTCAGAGCGTAACTGATGCAATGCGTAGCTGTCCGGGAACATCACGTGACACACCGTGAATGCGCCGAACCCGGCTTCTGGACCCGGGCAGAACAGGAGACTACGGTGCGAAATCGTGAGTGACATCCATGATCTGACCGTGACCGAGCTGGCCGCCGCGATCCGCCAGCGTGAGCTGTCCCCGGTGCAGGTCACCGCCCATTACCTGCACCGCACCGAACGGATGAACGGCGACGTGGGCGCCTTCTTCACGGTCACCGCGGAACTGGCCACGGCCCAGGCCGCCGCCGCCGAGAAGGCCGTGAACGGGGCGGAAGACGCCGGCGAGCTCCCCCCGCTGACGGGGATCCCCATCCCGATCAAGGACCTGAACATGGTGGCCGGGGTCCGCCAGACGCTCGGCTCCGCCGTCTACGCCGACAACGTCCCGGCCACCGACGACCACGTCACCGCGGCGCTCCGGTCCGCGGGGGCCGTGATCACGGGGAAGACGGCCACCCCCGAGTTTGGCCTGCCCTGCTACACCGAGACGGCGGTGGGGCCGCCGGCCCGGACACCCTGGGACCTGAGCCGGTCGGCGGGCGGGTCGAGTGGCGGCGCGGCGGCCGCCGTGGCGGCCGGCCTGGCCCCGGCCGCCCAGGGCAGCGACGGCGGCGGCTCGATCCGGATCCCGTCCAGCGTCTGCGGACTGTTCGGCCTCAAACCGTCCCGGGGCCGGATCTCCAACGCACCGCTCGTCCCGGACCTGGCCGGGCTGGCCACCGAGGGCCCGCTGGCCCGGTCGGTGGCGGACGCAGCGCTGCTGCTCGACGTGATGACCGGCAACCAGCCGGGCGACATGTACACCCAGCCGCCGCTCCCGCCGGGAGAGACATTCCTGGGTTATGCCTCGCGGCCGCCCGGGCGGCTGCGCATCGGCCGGACCCTGCAGCACCCGATCGAGGGCGCCACCGTGCACCCGGACTGCGTGGCCGCCTACGAGGACGCCAGCGCGCTGCTGGCCAGCCTGGGGCATGAGGTCGAGGACATGGCCATGCCGTTCGGCCCGGACGCGGTGCCGGCGTTCGAGACGGTCTGGTACGCGATGGCCACGCTGGCCCCGGTCGATCCGGCCCGTGAGGACCGCCTGCTGCCGTTCACCGCGTACATGCGCCAGCGTGGCCGGGAAACCCCGGCCAGCGACCTGGTCTTCGCCCAGGCGTACCTGCAGCTCGTGGTGCGCCAGGCGCTCGCCGTGCTGAACGGTTACGACGCGGTGCTGATGCCGACGCTCGCGTCCCCGCCGGTGCCGGTCGGCTACTTCGAGGAGGTACCCCCGCCGGAGAACTTCGAGCGGCAGAAGGCCTTCACCCCGTTCACCGCGCTGTTCAACCTGTCCGGGCAGCCGGCGGTGAGCCTGCCGCTGTCCTGGAACGAGGCCGGGCTGCCGATCGGCATCATGCTGGCCGGGCGGATGGGGGAGGAAGGCACGCTGATCTCGCTGTCGGCCCAGCTGGAGGAGGCCCGCCCGTGGCGGGACCACCACCCTGGCATCTGGTAGTCGGCCCTGTGGTAGCCAGCACCGCGATGAGGTGGCCGGATAGAGTCCGGTAGCGGTGATCACATGACCCTCGAACGACGGCACTCCAGGAGCGCCTGGCGAGTGCTCCGCGTGGCGATCCCCGCGCTGGCCTGCGCCGCCCTGCTCGGAGTGCTGGCTTTCGGCTACGCCGCGGTCCCGGCGCTGGGGCCGGCCCTGGACCCCGGCCGCGGGGTGTGGACCTCGGCCACCGGCGCCGAGCTGCCGCATTCGGAGGCGCTGAGCCTGCCGGGCCTGGACCACCCGGTCCAGGTGTCGTTCACCAGCCACGGCGTGCCCTCGGTCCGGGCGGCCGGCCCGCACGACCTGTTCCTGGCCGAGGGCTACCTGCAGGCCCGGTTCCGGCTGGCCCAGATGGACCTGGAGCGGCGGCTCGGCGAAGGCCGGCTCGCCCAGCTCGCGGGCCCGTCCGCGGTGAGCTCGGACAAGTTCGAGCTGCGCCTTGGCCTGGTGCGCACGGCGGAGCAGGAATGGGCGCAGATGCCCCGGTCCAGCCCCGCCGCGCAGGGCCTGCTGGCCTTTGCGAGAGGGGTGAACGACGACCTGGCCCAGGTCCGGGGCGACCGGCAGTGGCCCGCCCTGTTCTCGCTGGCCGGGGTGTATCCGGGCGAATGGACGCCGGTGGACAGCCTGGTCATCCAGGGCGATCTGACCCAGCAGCTGGACTTCACCACCACCCCGCTGGACTACGTGCTGCTCGAACGCGCGCTCGGCGCGAAGCGGACCATGGCCTGGTTCCCGGTCCTCGCGCCGAACGAGCAGCACCCGTACGACCCCGGTCCCTACCGGAACGCCGGCCTCGTCCCGCTCCCGTCCGGAACGTCAAATTCTTCCGCAACGAAGACCGTCCGCCGTGCTGCCTCACCCAGCCGCGCGGCCGCCGCGGTCACCGCCGCCAGCGTGTCCGCGCGCCGGTCCGCCAGCGTCCCCGCGGCTGAGGCCAGCGCGGCGTCCGCGCTGCTCGCCACCGTCAGCGCCCTCCCCGCCGGGCAGGTCCACACCTACCCGGACAGCAACGCATGGGCCGCCAACGGCCCGGCGGTGGGGGGTGGCCGGTCCATGCTGGCCGGGGATCCGCACCTGCCGCAGACCATCCCGTCCATCTGGTACCAGGTCGCGCTGTCCGCCCCGGGGTACGCGGTGAGCGGGGTCAGCGTCCCGGGCCTGCCCGGTATCCTCCTCGGCCACAACAGGCACATCGCCTGGTCCCTCACCGACACCCAGAACCAGGCGACGCTGTTCTATACCGAGCAGACCAGCAAGACCCGGCCGGGCCAGTACTTCTGGCAGGGCGCGTGGCGGCGGATGCGGCAGGTGCGTTACACGATCGCTGTCCGGGGCGGTTCGGCGGTGCCGCTCACGGTGGACCTCACCGTCCACGGGCCGGTCATGACCCAGGCCGGGCAGACCACCTCGGTGGACTGGATGGGCAACGTGCCCTCACCCGACCTGGCGGTGATGCTGGCGGTGAACAAGGCCAGTGACTGGGCCCAGTTCCACGCGGCGCTGGCCGGCTGGCACGCGCCCTCGCAGAACTTCGTCTACGCGGACGACCGCGGCAACATCGGCGCGATCTCGGCCGGGTACTACCCGGTGGTCCGCCACGGCCAGCCCTGGCTGCCGATGCCGGGTACTGGCGCGGACGACGTGGCCGGGGTGATCCCGTACCCGGCGGTCCCGCAGGCCTATGACCCGCCGGGGCACGTGCTGGCCACGGCGAACCAGCGCCCGGTCGGGCCGTCGTACCCGTACTACATCGGGACCACCGCCGACTTCTTCGACCCGGGCTACCGGGCCGCGCAGATCTACGCCGCGCTGAAAGGGCGCCACGGGATGGCCCCGGCCGACTTCGCGGCCGTGCAGACCAGCCTGACCGACCCGCTGGCCCAGCGCATCCTGCCCCGGCTGCTCGGGGCGCTGCACCAGCCCGGCGCGCGGCTGACCGCGCAGCAGCAGCAGGCGGCCCGGGTGCTGCACGGCTGGAACGGCGCGATGACCGCCGGTTCCGCGGCTGCGTCGGTGTGGTGGACGTTCTGGACCGACTACCTGAACGCGGTCTTCAAGCCGTGGTGGCACACGGCGGCGGTCCCGGTGCACCGGGACCCGGCCGGGCTGAAGGTCTCGCCGGACCAGGCCAGCCTGGACGAGGTGCTGGAGACCTGGACCCTCAGTGACCCGGGCAACCCCGCCTTCAGCGCGCCCGGCGGGCCGCGGCGCACCGCCCCGCAGGTCATGCGGGCCGCGTTCGCCACGGCGGTGGCCCACCTGTCGGCCAGACTGGGCGCCACCCCGTCCTCGTGGGCCTGGGGCCGGCTGCACAGCAGGCGGTTCCCGTCCCTCACCCAGGCCCGCGCGCTCGGCTACGGCCCCCGCGCGGCGGGCGGGGATCCGTGGACCGTGGACGCCGCGGACGGCGGCCTGGTGGCCACCCAGGGGCCCAGCTGGCGGATGATCGTGGCTTGGACGGCCCCTGGCTCGGGGACGGCCGAGGGCATTTACCCCGGTGGGCAGAGTGAGAACCCGGCCTCACCGTGGTATGAGGATCAAGTGGCTGACTGGTGGAACGGGCGCTACCTGCCGATGCCGCCACCGGGATCGTCGCCGGGGGTGATCCGGTGGACGCTGCGCCCATGACGCCGCCGCAGCCGCTGGCTCCCGCCCGGGCTCTGACGCCCGGCCGCCCGACCCCGGCCGGGGAGGCTGGCCGTGTCTGACCTGAACCGGCTGGGCAAGCGGGGCGCGTACCGGCTGGGGCGGCTCGGGGCCCCAGCGCCCGCCCCCGCCGGGCCGCCGGCCCCGCATTACCCGTCCTGGGTCCCCGGCCACCGGGGACCCATCACGCTCTGGCTGCTGGGCAGCGTGGCCGCCGCCGTCCTGATCGCGCTGGGGGCGGGGGCGGGCTGGTGGTTCCTGCCGTTCGTGGCCGGCCTGGCCGGCGGGGCCGCGGCCCGCTACGGGCGCTGGCGGCTGCGTGTGGCGCTGCCCGCCGCGGCACTGGTAGCCGCGGTCGGCTGGGCCATCCCGCTCGGCTGGCAGGCCCTCCATGGCGCCCCGGTCCGCGCGACCGCGCGAGCGGTCGCGGCGCTGGCCGGGCTGCCGCCTCATGCCTGGGTCGCGATCGTGGCCACCCTGCTGGTCGCGGTCCTCCAGACCCTGGCCGGCCTCTGGCTCACCTGGGCCCTGATCCCGAAGCAGTAACAGGCGGCGCGGTGTCCTACGGGCGTTCTGTGCCAGCCAGTCCGGTCAATATGCCGCTAACTCAGCACAAGGAGGTAACTGGGGCCGTAAGGGTTGTGCGCCGCACCGCCGGTTGGCCCGATCATTGAAGGGTGACGAGCGACGAGACCAGACGGCGGGCCGAAGCTGACGGGGTGGCCACCAGCTACCAGGACTGGCACGGGCGGCAGGTCCAGGTGAGCCAGCGGACGCTCGACGCCATCCTGCATGCGCTGGGCGAAACGCCGGGCGCGGACGGGAGCACCACGCCCATAGCGGACGGGGGCGGGATCGCGGCCGGGCCCGTGGTCCAGGAAACCGTGGTCCAGGAAGCCGCGGTCGAAGAACCGGGGACCAAAGAACCCGCGGTCGAAGAACCGGGGGCCGAAGGGCCCGCGGTCGAAGAACCGGGGGCGGAAGGACCGGTGGTGCCCGGGCCGGAGGACCGCTCCTGGGGCTTCGCTGTCCAGCTCTACTCGGTGCGGTCTCGCCAGTCGTGGGGACACGGGGACCTAGGCGACCTGGCCGATCTGGCCGCGTGGAGCGCCAGCGACCTGGGGGCCGGGTTCATCCTGATCAACCCGCTGCACGCGGGGGAGCCGCTGCCGCCGCTGAGCCAGTCGCCGTACCTGCCGATGAGCCGGCACTTCATCAGCCCGCTGTATCTGCGGATTGAAGACATCCCCGAGTACGCGAAACTCACCGCGGGAGACCGGGTCCGGATCGACTCCCTCGCCGCGCCGTTGCGGGCCCGGAACGCCACCAGCGAGCTACTCGACCGTGACGACGTCTGGCGGGCCAAGCGGATTGCCCTGCAGATCATCTTCCGGCAGCCGATGACCGCCCAGCGCCGTGCCGAGTTCGATGCCTACCGGCGTCATGTGGGACAGCCACTGGAGGGCTGGGGCCTGTGGTGCGCGCTGGCCGAGATCCACGGGCCGGACTGGCGAACCTGGCCGGAACCGCTGCGCGCGGTCGGCTCGGCCGAGGTGGCGGCCGAACGGGCCCGGCTGTCTGGCCAGGCCCTGTTCCACGCCTGGCTGCAGTGGCTCGCCGACGGCCAGCTGGCCGCCGCCCAGGAGGCGGCCCGGGCCGCCGGGATGCGCATCGGCATCATCCGGGATCTCGCGGTCGGCTGCCATCCGGGAGGTGCGGACGCCTGGGCCTTGCAGGACGTGATGGTCTCCGGGGTCAGCGTGGGGGCCCCGCCGGATGAGTTCAACCAGCGCGGCCAGGAGTGGAATCAGCTCCCCTGGCATCCGCTGCGGCTGGCCGCCTGGGGGTACGCGCCGCTGGCGGATCTGATCCACTCGGCCCTGCGGCACGCCGGCGGCCTGCGCGTCGATCACGTGATGGGCCTGTTCCGGCTCTGGTGGGTGCCCGCCGGAATGGATCCGGATCAGGGCACCTACGTGCGGTACAACCACCGGGCCATGGTTGGCGTGCTGGCTGGCCAGGCGGTCTCGGCCGGGGCGCTGGCTATCGGCGAGGATCTCGGCACGGTGGATCCGTGGATCAGGGAATACCTGGCCGAACGGGGGGTGCTCGGCACCTCGATGCTCTGGTTTGAGCGCGGCCCGGACGGGACGCCGCTCCCGCCGGATAAGTGGCGGCGCAACTGCCTGGCCATGGTGGGCACGCACGACCTGCCGCCGATCGCGGCGTTCGTGACCGGGGAGCAGGTGGAGCTGCGTTCCCGGCTCGGCCTGCTCACCCGCTCCTACAAGGAAGAAAGCGACGAGTCGGACGCCGTGGTGCGGGCGTGGCAGGATGCGCTGGAGGCCGAGGGGCTCCTGCCGGCCAGCGGCCGGCCCAGCCCGGCCGAGTTCACCGTGGCCTGCTACGCGTTTCTGGCCCGCACCCCGGCCCTGCTCATCGGCGTGTCGCTGGCCGACGCGGTGGGGGACCGGCGGCCGCAGAATATCCCCGGGACCACGGACGAGTACCCGAACTGGCGGGTCCCGCTATGTGACGGTGAGGGCCGGGCGGTGTCCCTGGATGACCTGGCGGACTCCCGCACGGTCCGCGCGGTGGCCCGGGCGGTCGCCAGTCACCAGTGACTCGGCGGAGCTCGGAGGCCCCGCGGCGCGGCCGACCGGTAATGCTGCGGCGTGGCCGACAGGTAATGCCCGGGCGCGCCAGCCCGAGGGCACTGTGGCGGGACCCGTGCTTCGGCGTCTTCCTCACGGCGCAGACCCTCTCGGTCGCCGGAGACTCGTTCGCCCTGATCGCCGTCCCGCTGCTGGTGCTGGGGGCCACCGGCTCGGTCGCTCAGATGGGCCTGCTGACCGGGGCGGCCGGGGCAGCGGCGGTCGTCGCGGGCATCTTCGCGGGGATCCTGGCTGACCGGCTCGACCGCTGGATCCTGATGGCCGCCTGCGACCTGGCCCGGATGATCCTCTACGGGCTCATCCCGCTGGCCTGGTCGGTCCACCCCGAGGTCTGGCTGCTGTACGTGATCCTGCCTGTCTGCGCCGCGATCGGGATGGTGTTCCAGGTGGGCTACGTGACCGTGGTCCCGGCGTTGTCCGGCCCAGCCCGGATCACCGAGGCGAACGGGCTGTTGTACGGGGCCGCCTCCGCGGCTGGGATCGCGGGGCCGCTCTTCGCCGGCCTGGTCTCCGCGCTGCTCGGCCCCGCCGGGGCCGTCGCGGTCGACGCAGCCAGCTTCGCCATCTCCGCCGCCGGCGTGCTCGTAGTACGCAGCAAACTGTCCTCGCGGCGCCAAGAAACGACTGACCCGGTCGCGCCCGGGGGGCCGGTCCTGGCTGGCTGCTCCGCAACGCCACCCAGGACGGCCACCCCGGACGCCTCCGGCGTGGCCACCCCCGAGGGGTCAGTGTCCGGCTCCCGGGCCCCGGCCGGTCCCTGGCGGGAGTTGCTGGCCGGCGCCCGGTTCCTGTGGCAGCACCCCACGCTGCGGGCGCTGACCATCCTGCTGACGTTCTTCATCTTCGCCACGTACGGCCTGCCCGACGTGCTCATCTATTACCTCAAGCACGATCTCGGCCAGGGTGACGGCGTGGTCGGGCTGGTGCTGGCCGTCGCCGCGTTCGGCACGGTGGGGGGCGCGCTGGCCGTGGCCCCGCTGCGCCGCAGGCTGGGCTTCGGCCGCTGCTGGACCGGCGCCGTCCTGCTGTGTGGCCTGGCCATCGACGGCCTGGGCGCGTCGGGATCCGTCCCGGCCGCCGCCGTCCTTGCGGCCGCTTACCTCGGCTGCGCCAGCGTGGCCGGGATCTGCTCCATGTCCCTACGCCAAGAGGTGACCCCGGACTACCTGCTGGGCCGGGTGACCGCCGCCTTCTGGACCATCCACTTCTCGCTAGGGCCGCTGGGGGCGGCCCTGCTGACCTGGGGCGCCGGCCGCTTCGGCGTCATGACCGCCTGCCTGGCCAGCGGCGCAACGTGCCTTCTGATCGGCACGGCTGCGCTGGTCACCCCTGTCCGGCGCCGGGCCACGAGACCTGGTGACCGTAGGCGAGGCCTGACGCGCCGGAGTTCCCGCGCCCTGCAGCGGTGCGGGGTGGGGCAGCAGGGCGGGGCGCGGCAGCGGCGCGGTCAGACTTCGGCCGGGACGTTCTCCTGGCGGTCACGGGCCTGGCAGCGCAGGGCCCGCTGCACGCCGTCCCGGCCTTCGAGGAGCAGCCGGCGCAGCGCGGCAGGCGGGTCGGTCTGCGCGATGTAGGCGTCGGTGAGTTCCACCGTCTCCTCGGAGACCTGAGTCAGCGGGTAGGCGTTGGAGGTGAACCACTGGGCCATGTCGCTGCCCCAGTCCCGCCACACGTCCCCGACCACCTCGAAGTACCGGCCGGTGAACGGCGCCAGCAGCTCCGCGTGATCAGGATCGGCGAATCCGTTCAGCGTCGCGCGGAACGTGGCGTTCGGTAGCGTGCCGCTGACGATCGCCTGCCACGCCGCCTCCTTGGCCGCGGCCTCCGGGATGGCAGCCCGGCAGGTGACGGCGCGCCGTTCGCCCGCATCGGTGGCGTCACGGCTCAGTTCCGCGTCGATCTCGGCGGGGCCCGCGGCGCCCCGGCTGGCCAGCCGGTTCAGCAGCCGCCAGCGCAGCTCGGTATCCACGATCAGGCCGTCCATGTACGCCGAACCGTCCAGCAGGCCACTGAGCAGGGACAGATCGCTGGGCGTGGTGGCCAGGCTCGCGAACGCCTGGAGGAACGCGAGCTGGCGGTCAGAGCCCGGCGCGGCCCGCTCGGCCAGGCCGAGCAGCACCCCGGCCGCCTCGTCAGCCCCGCCCGGCCGCCAGGCTGGGTCGGTGAACCGCCGCAGCGCGGCGGCGGCCTGGCGGAGCAGGGTCTGGACGACGGAGATGTCCTCCACGTGGTCCACTCCGGCCATCACCAGCTGGACGTAGTCGCGGGCCGCCATCTCCGCGTCACGGCACATGTCCCACGCGGCGGCCCAGCACAGCGCGGCGGGCAGTGACTCGGTGAACTCCCCGATGCCGGCGGTAAGCGTGGCGAGCGAATGGCTGTCGAGCCGCATCTTCGCGTAGGTGAGGTCGTCGTCGTTGACCAGCACCAGATCCGGCTGGCGCTCACCGGCCAGCGCGTCAAGGACTGTGCGCTCGCCCGCGATATCCGCCTCGACCCGGCGGCGCCGGATCAGCCCGGCTTCGGTCCGGTCGTAGAGGCCGACCGCGATCCGGTGCGCGCGGAGCACCGGGTGGCTCGGGGCCGCGGTCTGCACCACCGCGAACTCCGTGATCCGGCTCTCCTCGTCGAGGTCATACTCCGGCCGCAGGGTGTTCACCCCGGCCGTTTCGAGCCACTGCTTGGACCAGCCGGACAGTTCCCGCCCAGATGACTCCTGCAGGGCGCCGAGCAGGTCGCCGAGGGTGGCGTTGCCCCATTCGTGCTCGGCGAAGTAACGCCGCACCCCGGCCAGGAATTGATCCCGGCCCACGTAGGCGACGAGCTGCTTGAGCACCGACGCGCCCTTGGCGTATGTGATCCCGTCGAAGTTGACCTCGACCGCGGCGATATCCGGGATGTCTGCGGCGATCGGGTGCGTCGAGGGGAGCTGGTCCTGCTGGTAGGCCCAGGCCTTGTGCAGCTGGCAGAACGTGGTCCACGCCGTGGACCACCGGGTGGCCTCCGCCTGGGCCAGGGCCGAGGCCCAGGTGGCGAACGACTCGTTCAGCCACAGGTCATCCCACCAGCGCATGGTGACGAGGTCGCCGAACCACATGTGCGCCATCTCGTGCAGGATGGTGTCGCCGCGCAGCTCGCGCGCGAAGTCAGTGACCCGGGACCGGAACACGTAGTCCTCGAGGAAGGTCACGCAGCCGGCGTTCTCCATCGCGCCGGCCTTGAACTCCGGCACGAAGACCTGGTCGTACTTCCCGAACGCGTAGTGCACACCGAACGCGTCGTGGAAGAAGTCGAATCCCTGCCTGGTCACCTCGAAGACCTCTTCGGGGTCCAGGTACCCGGCCAGCGATCGGCGGCAGTAGATGCCCAGCGGGATGCCGTCGTGCTCGCTCGTGACCTGGTGGTAAGGGCCGGCCACGATGGCCGTGATGTAGGTCGACATCACCGGCGACGGGGGAAAGTGCCAGCGCTTCGCGCCTCCGTCGGCCGGTGTGCCTGCCACGTCGGCGCGCATGTTCGACAGCACCAGCCAGTCCCCGGGGGCGATCACCGAGAACTCGAAGGCGGCTTTCAGGTCCGGCTGATCGAAGCAGGCGTAGACCCGGTGCGCGTCGAACGTTTCCAGGTCGGAATACAGGTAGACGCCACCGTCGGTGGGGTCGGTGAAGCGGTGCAGGCCCTCGCCGCTCCGTGAGTACGCGCACTCGGCCACCACGCGCAGCTCGTTCGTGGCCTGGAGCCCGTCCAGCGCGATCCGGTTGCCGTCGAACGCGCTGACGCTGACCGGATAGCCGTTCAGGACGATCTCCCGGACGGCCGGGGCGGTCAGCTCGATGAAGCTGGCCGCCTCGGGGGTGGCGCACTGGAACCGGACGGTGCTGGTTGACAGGAAGGTGTCACCACCGCCCGTCAGATCCAGTTCCACCTGGTAGGAGCCCACATCGAGGAGTTGCCGCCGATCACGCGCTTCCTCGCGGGTGAGATTGTTCGCCACGTGCTGGCACCCTTCCATGTCCACGGTGTGCGGTGTCCACGTCTTTGCCGCCCGAAGTTCATCCGGTCGGCTACTCCGGCATTTTCCCATGGCCGGACACGGAATGCGGTTGAGCGTCCGCCGGTTGCAGGCTTATTGGGGAGCGGCCGGCGCCCCGACACCCGGCCCACGGTCCCCAAGACGCCTGATCCCCGGCCAGCACATGGTCTGGCCCGCCCTCGACGAGAAGGAGCCCCATGGCCGAGCAGGAGCCTACCCGGGTCGATTTCTGGTTTGACCCGCTGTGCCCGTGGGCGTGGATCACGTCCCGCTGGATGCTCGAGGTGGGGCAGGTCCGGCCGGTCGAGGTGCGCTGGCACGTGATGAGCCTCGCGGTGCTGAACGAGGGCAAGGAGGACATGCCCGAGCGGTACCAGGAGGCGATGAAGCAGGCGTGGGGCCCGGTCAGGGTCGCGATCGCCGCCGAGCAGAAGTTCGGGTCCGGCGTGCTCGGCCCGCTCTACACCGCGCTCGGCAACCGCTTCCACCTCGAGAAGGCGCCGAAGGACCGGGCCACGATCGAGGCTGCGCTCGCCGAGGCCGGGCTGCCGACCGAGCTGGCCGACGCGATGGACTCCACCGAGTACGACGAGGCGCTCCGCGCCTCGCACGCGGAGGGCATCGACCGGGTGGGTTACGAGGTGGGCACTCCGGTGATCTCGGTCAACGGGACGTCCATCTTCGGCCCGGTCGTGTCCCCGATCCCGCGTGGTGAGGCGGCCGCGAAGCTCTGGGACGGCGTGATGCTGGTGACCCAGACCGACGGCTTCTTCGAGCTCAAGCGCAGCCGGACCCGCGACCCGATCTTCGACTAAGAGCGGCCGGGGCCTGCCCGCACCCGGCGTTCCGCCCGGGAGCGGGCAGGCGCTCCGCGGCCCGGTCTTTCTGAGGCTCCCGCCGCGCCGCAATCTGCGTGACCTGATCCACCGCACCGCTGGTGTGTTCTGGCAGACTGACTCCGTGCGCGTCTACTTGGGATCTGACCACGCTGGATTCGAGCTCAAGACGGCCCTGATCAAGTGGCTGGGTGAAGCCGGTCACCAGGCTGTTGACTGCGGTCCGGCCAGCTACAACCCGCAGGACGACTACCCCGTCTACGTGATGCGCGCGGCCAGCGCGGTCGCCGCGGACCCCGACAGCCTGGGCTTCGTCATGGGCGGGTCGGGAAACGGGGAGCAGATCGCGGCCAACAAGGTCCGCGGGATCCGGGCCGCGCTGGCCTGGACCCAGGAGACCGCGCGGCTCGCCCGGCTGCACAATGACGCCAACATCCTGAGCCTCGGCGGCCGGATGTACCCGATCCCGGACGCTGTCGGCTTCGCCCAGGTCTTCGTGGAGACCGCCTTCTCCGGCGAGCCGCGGCACGCCCGCCGCCTCCAGATGATCGCCGAATACGAGAAGACCGGCGAACTTCCCCCCGAGCCCCCGCCGCCTAGCCGCTGAAAGATCTTTCATGGCGGGGTTACAGGCTCTGCTGCCGGTGCGCGGTGCGGTATGCCGGTCTCATGAGGTATCCCGATGGTGCTGAGCGCGAAGCACTACGCACCAGCCTCACCGCCCCCATGGGCACCCGTTTTCCTTCGTGATCAGACGATTGGTGTCGCGGGCGCGACACCAATCGTCTGATCACGGTCGTGTGCCGTATCGGGGCCCGCGGGGGTGGGAGTACGCGCCAGCCTCCTCGCCAGCACCGGACTCGACCTCACACCTTTCTGTAACCTCACCATCTCTGTAGCCCCGCCATCTCTGTAGCCCCGCCATCTCTGTAGCCCCACCATCAAAGGCCTTTAGCAGGGCTCACCGCCCGCCCCGCTTCCGGGTCCGGTGCTTCTTACCCCGCGCGGAGTTCCGTCCTCGCCCCGAGTCTCCGTTCTGCCCGGAGCCCTTCGGCTGCCGGGGTGATTTTGCCTGCCGCTCAGCCGGCCGGGGCGCCCGAGGCGTGTCTGCCCGGGCTGCCCCGGCTGCGGATGGTGGGGGCGGAGTTGCTGCACGGGGGGTGGCTGCAGGCCCGGGTCCCGCCGCCCGGGGTGCTGCTGGCGGCGCCTGAGGTGCTGCCTCAGGCGTGGTTACGCGCGACGGCGCTGACCGTGAGGGCCCCGGCCGCGGGGCGTGCAGCCGGACGGGTGGGCCGCCCGTGGACTGCTCTGCGGCGGCCTCATGCTCGGGCCGGGGACGGGACACGTCCCTGGCCCGCATGGCCGAATCAACCGTGATCTTCATCCCGGGCATGGCACCCTCCACCGCTACCTTTTCCAGCCAGCGGTGAATCAGTCCCGCAAGCCCGACTATCCGCTAGAAGATCGTGGGGCACCAGGGGGCGGGGTCCCACGACAAGGCGGCGGACAGGGCCCTGAGGGCACCACTGCGCACCTCCGTGGCCAGGCCGGCCTGGGCCAGCGCGCCGAGTGACGTGCCACCAAGGTAGACCGCTCCCAGGGTGGCCGCGGGCAGGATGACATCCGGAGCCGCCGAGGTCCGCTCGCACTCGGCGGTGCCTGCTCCCGGGCTGGTCCCGGCTCCCGCTAGCACCGGGCCGGACCCGCGCAGCCTCCACCGGCCCGCGTTCCACGGGCACATCTCGTCGGTGACCTCGATGACCATGTTAACCGGGGCCGCGTAACGGCGCGCGGTGAGGGCCGCCGGCACGTTGACGATCCTGACCCAGAGGCCGTCGCTGATCTGCGGACGTGCCCGCCGGGGGTCGGCCAGCAAGTAGAGCAGCGGGTCGTCCACCGGCCGCAGCCGGGCCGTCACCTCGCTGACCAGGTCGCGGCTGAGCAGGTCCGACCAGAGCGCGGCGGTGGCCGCGGGGTCGATCGCGGCCAGTTCCCGGATGTCGAGCACGGCATCGGGGAGGAACGTGTCCTCGTCCCACCGGCCCCGGCCGGTGTACAGCGCATAGCCGCGGGGGCCCGTGTCATCTTCGGCGAGCACGCAGCGCAGCGGCGCGGACCCGGGCCGCCCGTCGTCAGGGTCCTCCACGATGCGGTTCCACCAGGATTCGTTCCTGATGAAGAAGCCCGGCTGGGCGGGCAGCAGCGTGTCGTAGACCTTGGCCAGTTCGGCCAGGGCCGCAGGCGGCTCGGTGATCCGCAGCCGCAGTCCCGGATCCGCGGGAGCCTGCGAGCTGAGCACGCCCTCGCCGTGCCGGACCGTGAAACTCGCGTGCCAGGAGGCCCGGCCATACCCGAACCGACCGTAGATCCGCGCATCGGAGGCCCAGAGCACCGCGATCGGCTCACCGCGTTCGTGGATGTCGTCGATCTGCCGGCGCATCATGCTGCTGAGGATGCCGCGGCGGCGGTACGAGGGCATGACCGCGATCCAGGTCACCCCGGCTGCCGCCGCCAGCGCCCCCGGGACGGTCATCCGGAAGCTCCACGCGCCGGCGCTGGCCACCGGGGTGGCGCCGTCGAACGCCGCCAGCGTGCGGTCCAGTTCGAGGCGGTCCAGCATCTCAGCCCGGTGCCGCTGGGACGGCGGGCTGTCGTGGAACGCGTGCTCGTTCGTCCGGTGGAAGGCGTCGAACTCGTTCTCTCCCACCGCCCTGATCGGGAAGTGCGCTGCCATGCCCGCATTACTACCTGGTCTGCCCGCGGGTGCGCCAATCGGTTTGGGAGCGTGCCACAGCAATGAGGGTGCGGATACAGTTCGCCCATCATGGTTTCCAGGCCGCTCACCCGTTCTGCCCGGCTTGCCCGCACGGTGGGGGCCAGGGTGGCCGGCCAGGTCCGGCACCAGTTCATCACCCGGAACCGCCGGATGGCCTTCGCGCTGACCATCGCCACGGTGGCCATCGGGGTGGCCGCGGTGCACCTGTCGGAGTGGTGGTTCTCGCCGGGGCTGATGATCCTGCCCGTGCTGGCGGGCGGGCTGCTGCTGTGGCCCCGCGCCCTGCGGATCCTCTTCGGCCTGGTCGCGCTCATGCTGTTGTACGACGCGCTCCACGAGCGGGCCGGGGCCGGCATCATCGCGACGGTCGCGGTCACCGCGCTGTTCGCGGACGCGCTGGCCCGGACCCGGTGGAAGCTCGGCGTCCAGGGGATGCGCGGCGACCGGATGCTCATCGAGCTGAGAGACCGGATCCGGGCCCAGTCCAGGCTGCCCGCACTGCCGGCCGGCTGGCAGTCCGCCGCCGTGCTCCGGCCGGCCGGGGGCTCGTCATTCGGCGGCGATTTCCTGGTCTCGTCGTGTGACGGGAAGACCTTGGAGGTCGCGCTCGTCGACGTGTCGGGCAAGGGCGTGGACGCCGGAACCCGGGCGCTGCTGCTCTCCGGGGCCTTCGGCGGCCTGCTGGGATCGGTGCCGCAGGAGGAGTTCCTGGGCGCGTGCAACTCCTACCTGCGCCGCGGGCCCTCCGTCGAGGGCTTCGTCACCGCCGTGCACCTGGCGCTTGACCTGGCCACCGGCGAGTACATGCTGGCTTCGGCCGGTCATCCGCCGCCCGCCCAGTTCGACGCGGGCAGCGGTACCTGGAAGGTGACCCAGGCGCGCGGCATCGTGCTGGGCGTGGTGCCCGATCCGCGGGCCACGCCGGTGCACGGCGCCCTCCGATCCGGGGACGCGCTGATGCTGTACACCGATGGACTGGTGGAGGCGCCCGGCCGCGACATCGACGTGGGCACCGACCGGCTGCTGGGTGAGGCCAGCCGGCTGGTGGCGTCCGGATTCCAGAATGCCGCCACCGAACTGGTCCGCGTGGTGAAGGCAGGCGGCGGCGGCGGTTCCGACGATTGCGCGCTGGTGCTTATCTGGCGCACGTGATGCGCCTGGCCGGGCTGACCGGCCGCGGTCAGTCCGTTATTGGGCTGGATCGCCGGCCGGGCCGGGGTGGGGAGCGGGCGGCGCTGGCCTACCGGCCGGGGCGGGCCAGGGGGACTGGGGCGGCAGAGGCGTATTCGCGGCGGGTCCGGATCACCTGGAGGGCATGCTCCACCAGGGCGATCAGGGCATCACGGCAGGATGCCCGCTGCCGGGCGTCGCAGAGCACGACCGGTACCTCAGGGTCCAGATCCAGCGCTGACCGGACCGCCTCGGTGGGGTACCGCCGCGCACCGTCGAAGCAGTTCACTCCGACCACGAACGGGATGCCGCGCTGCTCGAAGTAGTCCACGGACGGGAAGCAGTCATCCAGCCGCCGGGTGTCGGCCATGACGATCGCGCCCAGGGCCCCGCGGGCCAGCTCATCCCACATGAACCAGAACCGCTCCTGGCCCGGGGTGCCGAACAGGTAGATGACCAGGTTCTCGCGGATAGTGATCCGGCCGAAGTCCAGGGCCACGGTGGTGGTGGTCTTGCGCTCCACCCCGTCGAGCCGGTCCACCGCGGCGCCCGGCTCGCTCAGCGGCTCCTCGGTGCGCAGCGGCCGGATCTCGGTCAGGGACCCGACCAGGGTGGTCTTGCCCACCCCGAAGCCCCCCGCGATGAGGATCTTGATGGTGACAGGCGTTCGGCTGGGGCTGCCAGCACGGTTAGAGGCGGCGTAGTCCATCGACGACCTCCTTCAGGACCTGCATGTCAGGCAGCCGGGCCGGCGGGATCGGGTGGTGGATCGAGACGAGGGAGCGTTCCCGGAGGTCACCCAGCAGGATCCGGACCACCCCCAGCGGCAGATCGAGATCAGCCGCGATCTCCGCTACGGAGGTGGGCAGCCGGCACAGCCGCAGGACCTCGAGGTGCTCGGGGTCCAGGGACGACGGATCCAGCTGGGCCCCGCGTACCGCCGTGATGATCGCGATCAGGTCGAGTTTCTCCCCGCTGGCCCGGGTGCGGCCGCGGATGAGCGCGTATGGCCGTACGACCGGGCCAGCCTCCTCGTCCAGCCAGTGATCGTCAGACGACGGCATGCCGGAGTCAGTCCGCGACCTCCCCGGCCGTGCCAGGCCGGGGGTTCACCGACAGGTGCTGGCCCACCCGCTTGACCAGAATCGCCATCTCGTAGGCGACTAGGCCCGCGTCAGCGCTGGCCGGGCTCAGCACCGCGAGGCAGCTACCCTCACCGGCCGAGGTCACGAACAGGAATGCCGTGTCCATCTCCACGATGGTCTGCCGGACGTAGCCCCCGCCGAAGTGCCCGGCCCCCCGGGCGAGACTCTGGAACCCGGACGCCACGGCGGCCAGGTGCTCCGCGTCCTCCCGCGTCAGCGTGCTCGACGCGGCGATGGCCAGGCCGTCACGGGACAGGATGACGGCCTTGTCTACGTCGGAGACCCGCACCACCAGGTCATCAACCAGCCAGTCCAGGTCGCTCGGCGACCCCGCGCCCTTCTCCTGCTCTGCCGCACTCATCTGCTCCCCTCGCCCTCAGTCATCGTCCTGGGGACTCATCGTCCTGGGGACCGGCCTCCCCAGCCTCCGGGGGACTGGGCTCCGCCGCTGGCTTGGCGCCGGTCATCGCGTCCGTGGTCTTCTCAGGCGGGTCGAACAGCGAACGCCCGCGCTCCCAGCCCCGCTGGATAGCGGTGATCGTGTTCCGCGCCTCTTCGGGTGAGCGTTCTTCCCCGATCCCCGGCGACGTTCCCGGCTCGCCGTTCCCGGAGGGCCGCCCGTACAGCGTGTTCTCCCGGAGCTGCGGAGCCAGGCTGGCCTGGCGGACCCGGCGGGGCAGCGACTCCGCCTCAGCGAAGCCCGCCTCGTCATGGTCCGGATCATGGTGCTCCGGGGTCTCCGCGTATGACGGGGGCTCCGCGTATGAAGACGGGGGCTCCGCGTATGAAGCGGTGTCCGCGTATGACGGGGGCTCCGCGTATGGGGTGTCCGCGAATGACGGGGTGTCTGTGCGGGCCGGATCGCCGGCCGTCGGCCAGCCTCCCTCGTCGCCATAACCCGGGAGCTCGTGGAACCCGTTCCGCCCGTTGGCGGCCCCCGCAGTGGCGCTCGCACCGTTACCCGCCCACCCGGTCAACGGGTCCGAAGCGGTCCAGCTGTCCGCCCCGGCGTGAGCGGTCCACGGGTCGGTTCCGCTGTCGGCCGGCCAGCGCTCGGCCGTGTCGTCCGGCCGTGATGCGGTGACCTCGCTGGGCACGGGCGTCCCGGCCGCGCCGGTCGCGCCGGCCGTGTCCCCGGTGACGGCGCCGAGGCTGCCCGTGTCATCACGGGCCGCGTGCCGGCCGGTCAGCTGCACGCCCGTGCCGGTGCCGGTGCCGGTGCCGGTGCCCGCGTCGCCGGTGCCCGCGTCCGTCCCGTCCTGCTGGTAGCTGTCCTCGGAGACGACCAGGGTGTTCGGGATGAGCACGATCGCGGTCGTCCCGCCGTAGGGGGAGCTCCGCAGGGAGATCTGGATGTTGTGCTTCCTGGCCAGCTGGCTGGCGACGAACAGGCCCAGCTGGTCGCTGCCGGACAGGTCGAACGGGGGCGGGTTCTTGAGGAGTTCGTTCAGTTCGGCCCGGCGCTCTTCGCTCAGCCCCAGCCCGCGGTCCTCGATCTCCACCGCGAACCCGCGCCCGACCACATCGCCGCTGATCAGCACCGGGGTGTTCGGCGGGGAGAAGACGACGGCGTTCTCCGCGAGTTCCGCGATCATGTGGATCACGTCGGCCACGGCGGGACCGTTGATGGCCGCCCGGGTATTTGCGGTGACCTTGATCCGGGTGTAGTCCTCGACCTCGGCCACGGCCGCCCGCAGCACGTCCACGAACGGGACGGGCCGCCGCCAGGCCCGGGCGGGTGCGTCGCCGGACAGGATGATCAGGCTCTCCGCGTGCCGCCTCATGCGCGTGGTGAGGTGGTCGATGCGGAACAGGTCCTCGAGCTCCTCCGGCTCCCTGGCCCGCCGCTCCATCGCGTCGAGCAGGGCAAGCTGGCGGTGCAGCAGCGACTGGCTGCGCCGGGCCAGGTTCCGGAAGATGTCACTGATGCCCTGCCGCAGCCGGGCCTGGCCGACGGCCGCTTCCACCGCCGTCTTCTGGACCGCGGCGAAGGCCTGCTGGACCTGGCCGATCTCGTCCGAGCTGGCGGGCAGGTCGGGAGCCTCGGCGGAAATGTCCACGTCCTGGCCAGCCGCCAGCCGGTTCACCACGTCGGGCAGCCGCACGTTCGCTAGTTCCAGCGCCGACTCGCGCAGCGCGGCCAGCTCGCGGATCAGGCCCCGGCCAATCACGAACGACACGATGACGGACAAGATCACCGCGAGCAGGCCCAGCCCGCCCGCCAGGAGGAGCTCCAGGTAGGTGTCGTCGGAGTTGGTCGAAGCCCGCGCGGTGATCGCGTCCGACGCCTGTGTCCCGGCCTTGGAGAGACCAGCGGCCACCCCGCCGACCGCCGCCTCCCACTGCTGCGGCTGGACCGGCGGCGGAGCGCTGGTGCGGGAGTCGCTCATCAGCGTGTTCTCCAGCCCGGTCAGGACGCTGGAGGCCTGCGCGTTGATGTCGCGCGTGTAGTAGGCGCGGTACTGCGGCTCAAGGTCAGGCAGGGTCTGGCTGAAGAGGGCCCGGCGGGCCCCGACCAGTTGGGTGAACTCCTGCCGGTCGGCGGCCGGGAATGACCGCGCGGCCAGGTCGCCCGAGATGATCGCGCTTTCCTGCAGCATCAGGTCCTCGGCCCGGCCCATCCGGATGAAGTCCTGGGCCTGGGTGACCAGGGGAGCGTTGGTCTGCTCGAGGACCGCCTGGTCGAGAACCCCGTAGGCGTCGGAGACCATGGCGTCATACTCGCCGAGGGCCCTGGACTTGCTGATGATCTGCGACCGCACCTGGGCGCGCAGCGCGGGCAGGCCCTTGACATCCGTCAGCAGGGTGGCGATGGCCCGCTTCTCGGGCGCGGTCGCGTTGTTCATCGTGCCGGCCGAGTCCAGCGCCGTCTGCAGGGCCACCGCGGCGGCGGTGGTCTTGTTCTGCTGGACCTGGAGCATGGCCAGATTGGCGCCGGTGGGGCTGGAGAGGTAAACGATTGCGAGCGGCCGCTCCGCGTCGATCTGGCTCAGGAACGCGCCGGTGGGCTGGCCGGTGGCGGTCTTGATCGTGCTGGCCTGGGAGAGGGTGAGGGCCCCCCGGGCGGTGAGGAAGGTGGCGAACGCGTACAACCCGATCAGCGAAAGCACCGGGACCAGGATGAGCAGGAAGATCCGCTGGCGGATGGACCGGAGACGCAACCCCATGGCTCAGGCCTCGAAGGTGTGAGTGGAATGGAAATGTGACCAGGCAGCTACGAAGGGCTTTCGGAGGCCCCCCCGAAGTTGACGAGCGTAGCAGTCAGTAATCCCCCTTACTGGGAAAATGCAGGATCGGCGCAGGTTAGCCGCATTTATCCCTATTTCAGCTAAAACGCAGCGTGCTGGTGAGCCTGCTGGGTCAGCGCGGGCGTGCCTGCGGGTCAGCGCGGGCGTGCCTGGCGGACGGCGGGCACGTGTCCCAAGGGTCTCCGGCGGCGTCACGCAGGTCAGGCGGCCCAGCCCGGCCGGCCCGGGCTGGGCCGGGCCGGTCCGGACCTGGGCCGGGCCGGCCCGGCCCGCCTCTCGCGGCCCCGGCCGGGTCGGTGTGACGCCGCGGTCGTTGGGGCCGCACGGCTGCCGCATCCATGCGGGGGAACCGGCCTGGCGCGCGAATATGACATTCGCGTCAGTGAATGCGGCCCAGTCCGCGGGCGAGAGCCGCGGCAAAGGCGGCGGCCCGGCCGACGCTGTACCGTCGCGTATACATTGCGTTCGGTAACCTGGCCTGGCAAGAGAGTGGACGGCACCTCCCGGCCTCCACTGATATCGCTGAGATGCATCCAATTCGTAACGCACTCGAAACATATCCCGGCCGCCGTGACAATACTGTGAGCAAGCCACTGAGCTGCAATGACGTCCCAGCTCGGGGCTGCACGGGGCCAAAGCCATAACCCGGGAAACTTAGCTGGACCGCCCGTTGCTAATGGCACACGCAATGTGATACCAGCCTTCGGGCCTGCCCCGCGTGCGTGCTGGCGACGCGGCTGGGCATAATGAGACCGTGCTGTTCAGCTGAAGGCCGCCGTTGAACTAGCGGTCCCTCATCCGGACGATCAGCGACACCCGTGTCAGGTGACGTCCATGTCATTGTTTGCATTTGTATGGCAAGTGTGCGGTGATAGGTGCTGTGAGCCAGGGGGTAACACGATTGGGTGAGCCGCTCGGCACTGCGGTGGTTTTCCCGTCGGCGGACGCCATCGGGTCTGCTGCGGCTGCCCAGGCATCGGGTGAGAATTTCCCGGTAGCCCTGCGGCTGCTGCCGGGCCGGTACCGGCGGCGCCTGGAGGCGGTCTACGGGTTTGCCCGGGCCGTGGACGACATGGGAGACGAGGCACCCCCGGGTGAGCGGGCCCGACTCCTGGACGCGCTGGAAGCCGACCTCGGTCGGCTTTACCTCTTCCAGGACCCGGCCCTGCGGGAGGACCCGGCCCTGCGGCAGGGGCCAGCCCTGCGGGAGGGGCCAGCCCTGGACGGACCGGCCCGGGATCCGGTGACTCAGGCCGGCCCGCAGATCGGGGTGGTCCGCGCGCTAGCCACGGTGGCCGGGGACTGTGCCATCCCTCAGCAGGCGTTCGCGGACCTGATCAGGGCTAACCGGCAGGACCAGGTGGTCAGCCGGTATCCGGCCTTCAGCGACCTGATCGATTACTGCCGGCTCTCGGCTAACCCGGTGGGCCGGATCGTGCTGCACGTCTTCGGGGCGGCCTCCCCCGAGCGGATGATCCTGTCCGACCGGATCTGCACCGCGCTCCAGCTCGCCGAGCACTGGCAGGACGTGGCCGAGGATTTCCGGGCGGGCCGCATCTACCTGCCGGCCGAGGACATGGAGCGGTTCGGGTGCGCAGAGAGCGACCTCGCGGCCTCGTCCGCCGGGCCGCAGCTCCGGGCCCTGATGGCGTTCGAAGTGGAGCGGGCAGGCCAGCTTCTCGACGAAGGAGCCCCCCTGGTGGGGAATTTGCACGGGTCTGCCCGGGTTGCCGTGGCCGGTTACGTGGCCGGCGGCCGGGCCGCCCTGGCGGCAATCACCGCTGCGGGACATGATGTGCTGCGCGCGACCCACAAGCCGCGCCGCGGCCGGCTGGCCAGGGAGATGCTGAGGGCTTATGCGGCTGGGAGGTGATGCGATGGACGTGGCTGCGGCCTACCGGCACTGTGAGGAAATTACCTGGTCTCAGGCGCGCAACTTCTCCTACGGCATCCGGCTGCTGCCCCCGGACAAGCGGCGGGCCCTGGCTGCCGTCTACGCGTTCGCCCGGCGTATCGATGACATCGGTGACGGCACGCTGCCTCCGGCCGACAAGCTCGCCGCGCTGGCGGAGGCACGGGCCAGCGTCACCGCCCTCGCCGGGGGAGACACCCCGCCTGGCGATGCGGGGCCTGGGGATCTGGTGCTCGTGGCGCTCGCCGACGCGGGCCGCCGGTTTCCCATCCCGCTGGAGGCGTTCGGCGAGCTGATCGACGGGTGCGAGGCCGACGTCCGTGGCACCAGCTATACGACCTTCGATGACCTGCGGAACTACTGCCGCTGCGTGGCGGGCTCCATCGGGAGGCTCTCGCTCGGTGTGTTCGGCACCCGGGATGTGCCCGCGGCCGCGCCGCTGGCCGACGCGCTCGGCGTGGCGCTCCAGCTGACCAACATCCTGCGGGACATCCGCGAGGACTACCGGGACGGGCGGATCTACCTGCCCGCCGAGGATTTCAAGCGGTTCGGTACCGAGTTGCGCCCCAACGGCTCAGGCTGGCCGGCCGCCGACCCCAAGCTGGTGGACCTCGTGGTGTTCGAGGCCGAGAGGGCCCGCGACTGGTACTCGCGCGGGCTGCAGCTGATGCCGATGCTGGACCGGCGCAGCGCGGCGTGCACCGGCGCGATGGCCGGGATCTACTTCCGCCTGCTGCAGAACATGGCCGCCGCCCCGGAACTCGTGCTGCAGCGCCGGGTCTCCCTCTCGCCTGGCCAGAAGGCCATGGTCGCGGTGAAGTCACTGGCCGGCACGGCGCTGCGGTCCAGGCGCCCGGCACGGCCCACGACCACGGCGGGAGCGCCCCGATGACCCCCGAGCCGGCCAGTACGGCCCCGGCCCCGGCCAGCGCGGCCCCGGCGGCCCAGGCCCCGGCACCGGCCAGCACCACTCCGGCCGGCCCGGCCCCGGCTCCGGCCAGCGCGGGCGCGGTGAGCCCGGGGCCGGACAGCCCCGGGCGCCATGTGGTGGTGGTCGGCGGCGGGCTGGCCGGGATCACCGCCGCGATCGCGCTGCGCGAGGCTGGCGCCCGGGTCACGCTGCTGGAGTCCCGGCCCAGGCTGGGCGGGGCGACCTGCTCGTTCACCCGGGGCGGGCTGATCGTCGACAACGGCCAGCACGTGTTCCTCGGCTGCTGCACCGCCTACCGTGAGCTGATCGCCCGGCTCGGGATGACCGGCTCGGTGTCCCTGCAGGACCGCTTCGACGTCGCAGTGCTCGGCCCGCACGGTCAGGCCCGGCTGCGCCGGACCCGGCTCCCCGGCCCGCTGCACATGGGCCAGGCGCTGGTCACCTACCCGCTGCTGTCGCCCGCGGAGCGGCTTCGGGTCACCCGGGCCGCCCTCGCGATGCGCTTCCTCGACCCGGCCGGGCCCGGCCTCGATTCGCAGCGCCTGGGTGACTGGCTGGCGGCCCGAGGGCAGAGCGAACGCGCCCGGCGGGTGCTCTGGGACCTGTTCACGGTCTCCGCGCTGAACGTGGCCGGGGACGACGCCAACCTGTCCCTGGCGGCCACGGTGGTGCGCACCGCGCTGCTCGGCGCCCGGGACGCGGCGGACATCGGCACGCCGGCCATCCCGCTCGGCGACCTGCACGGCAAGGCCGCCGCGCGGCGGCTGGGCCAGCTCGGCGCCAGCGTGCGGCTCGGGGCCAAGGTGACCGCGGTCGAGCCACTGGCCGGCGGGGGTTTCCGGGTGCGGCTAGCCGATCGCGGGGTGAGCGGCGCCTCGCCCAGCGCGGACATCGCCGCGGCGGACGGGGTGGTCCTGGCCGTGCCGCCGGAGGCCGCGGCCCGGCTACTGCCGGCCGGCGCCGCCGCTCCCGGGCCGGGCCCGGAGCGCTGGCGCGAGCTGGGCGCCTCCCCGATCGTCAACGTGCACGTCATCTACGACCGCCAGGTGACCCGGCTGCCGTTCGCGGCCGCGGTGGACTCGCCGGTGCAGTGGGTCTTCGACCGCACCGGCCCCTCCGGGCTGACCGCCGGGCAGTACCTGGCCGTCTCCGTGTCAGCCGCGGATGATGTCGTGGACACCCCTGCTGCCCAGCTAAGGGAGCAGTTCGTCCCCGCGCTGGAAGAGATTTTCCCCGCCGCGCGCGACGCGCGGATCATTGACTTCTTCGTCACCAGGGAACGCCGGGCCACGTTCCGGCAGGAGCCCGGCTGTGGCGAGAAGCGGCCGGGAGCCACGACCAGGCAAGCCGGCCTGGTGCTCGCGGGCGCGTGGACCAATACCGGGTGGCCCGACACGATGGAGGGTGCGGTGCGAAGCGGACTAAGCGCAGCGCGGGAGCTGCGACGCGATATTACTCAATCACGCTATGGAGCTCCCGTGCCCACGCGTGCGGCCGAGGTCGCCGGGGCCACGTCGTGACCGCCGTGATGCCCGTAGGCGTGGAGACCGCCCGTGATCTCGTCGGCCCGGCGATCGCCGCGGCCGTGGACCGGCTCAGCCCGGAGGTCCGCACTGTTGCCGCCTACCATCTGGGCCTGGACGGCAGCGGGGCGGGCAAGGCCCTCCGCCCGGCGCTGGCGCTGCTCTCGGCGAGGGCGGCCGGGGCGCCGCCGGACCGCGGCGTGCCCGCCGCGGTCGCGGTGGAACTCGTGCACAACTTCTCCCTGCTGCACGACGACATCATGGACGGCGACACCGAGCGCAGGCACCGGCCGACCGCCTGGACGGTGCACGGCGTCGGGGCAGCCATCCTCGCCGGCGACGCGCTGCTCGCGCTGGCGCAGGACATCCTGCTCGAGGACACCGCCGCCCAGGGAACCTGGGCCGCGCGGTGCCTGTCCGCCGCGGTCCTCAGGCTGATCGCGGGACAGGGTGCCGATCTGGCGTTCGAGCAGCGCAACGACGTGAACCTGCCCGAGTGCCTGACCATGGCCGGGGATAAGACCGCGGCGCTGATGGCCTGCGCATGCAGCATCGGGGCCATCCACGTCGGCGCGCCGCCCGGGCTGGCCATGGGCCTGGCCGGCTTCGGCGCCCACGCCGGGCTGGCCTTCCAGCTCACCGACGACCTGCTCGGCATCTGGGGTGCTCCCGAGGTGACCGGCAAACCGGTCCGCGCTGACCTGCGGGCCAGGAAGAAGTCGCTCCCCGTGGTGGCCGCGCTGACCAGCGGATCCGCGGCGGCGGACGAGCTGGCCGGGCTGCTGGCCGGGACCGAGACGCTGAGCGAGGACGACCTGGTGCGGGCGGCCCGCCTCGTGGAGGAGGCGGGCGGCAAGGACTGGACCGAGAACGAGGCCGCGGCGCAGCTGGCCGCGGCAGAGAACTGCCTGACCGAGACCGGCATGCCCGACGACGTGCGTGCCGAGTTCGCGGGGATCGCCGAGTTCATCACCGCGCGCCAATGGTGAGCGCGCTGCAGTGGTGCATCGGTGCTCAGAGGCAAGCGGTGAGGTGGCGGCGATCAGGAGATTGACAGGTTGACCGCTGGTGTGGGCCATCAGTGCTGAGGGCCCGGCGGTGCTGGCGAGGTTCAGCGCCGGCATGAGCCCGGCCCCTTGTGTGACGGGTGAGCCGGGTGGTGCGGGGCAGTGTGGCGAAAGCGAGGTGAGACGATGACAGTGACGCACGCGCGATCTGGCGGTCCCTCAGCGCTCTCCGGCGCGGAGGCCGCGCTGGCCCGCGCCCGCGACCACCTGCTCGGCCTCCAGCATGAGCAGGGCTGGTGGCAGGGGGAGCTGGAAACCAACGTCACGATGGACGCTGAGGACCTGCTGCTCCGTGAGTTCCTCGGCATCCGCACCGAGGAGGAGACCGCCGCGGCCGCACGGTGGATCGCCGCCCAGCAGCGAGCCGACGGGACCTGGGCCAACTTCTTCGGCGGCCCCGGTGACCTGTCCACGACCGTCGAGGCCTACGTCGCGCTGCGGCTGGGCGGGCATCTGCCCAGCGCACCGCACATGACCCGGGCCGCCGAGTGGATCAACTCGCGGGGCGGCATCCCCGCCACGCGGGTGTTCACCAGGATCTGGCTCGCGCTCTTTGGCCAGTGGTCCTGGGATGACCTGCCCGTGATGCCTCCCGAAATGGTGTACCTGCCGACCTGGTTCCCGCTTAATGTGTACGACTGGGCCTGCTGGGCGCGGCAGACGATCGTGCCGCTGACCGTGGTGGGCTCGCTCCGCCCGGTCCGGTCCCTCCCCTTCGGCCTGGACGAGATCCGGGCGCCTGGCCAGGACGGCCCAGGTGACCGGGCCCGCAAGTCGGCTCAGGCCGTGGACCGGACCGGTTGGGAGCTCGCCTTCGGCGGGCTGGACCGGGTGCTGCACGTGCTCGAGCGCCACGGCCAGCGGACCCGGCCGGTCCGGGCGGTGCGCCGTGCCGCGCTGCGCCGCTGCGCCGACTGGATCATCGCCCGGCAGGAGCAGGACGGCTGCTGGGGCGGGATCCAGCCGCCCTGGGTGTACTCACTGATCGCCCTGCACCTGCTCGGCTACGGTCTCAACCATCCGGTCATCAAGCGAGGGCTGGCCGGGCTGGACCGGTTCACGATCCATGAGGACTCACCCGGCGGCCCGGTGCGCAGGCTCGAGGCCTGCCAGTCACCGGTGTGGGACACGGTCCTGGCGGTCGTCGCGCTGGCCGACGCGGGCCTGCCGCCCGAGCATCCGGCGCTGACCAGGGCGGCGGACTGGCTGCTCGACGAGGAAATACCCGGCCCCGGGGACTGGCAGGTACGCCGTCCCTGGCTGGAACCCGGCGGCTGGGCGTTCGAATTCGATAACGACGGTTACCCCGACATCGACGACACCGCGGAAGCTGTGCTCGCGCTCCGCCGCACCGCACAGGGAAGACCAGCGGAGCGCGGGCCGGCCTCGGGTCAGGCAGCACCGGGTCAGGCAGCACCGGGCGGGCCGCCCCGGCACCCCGCCATCGGCCGCGGGCTGCGCTGGATCACCGGCATGCAGTCCGCCGACGGCGGGTGGGGTGCCTTCGACGCGGACAACACCTCCACGCTGGTGACCAAGCTGCCGTTCTGCGACTTCGGTGCGGTCGTTGACCCGCCCTCGGCCGACGTGACCGCCCACGTGGTGGAGGCGCTGGCCGCGGAGGGCCTGGCCGGCAGCCGGGCCGCCCGCCGGGGCGTGGTGTGGCTGCTGCGGGCCCAGGAGAAGGACGGTTCCTGGTTCGGGCGCTGGGGGGCCAACTACGTGTACGGCACCGGCGCGGTGGTGCCTGCCCTGGTCGCGGCCGGGGTGCCGCCGTCCAAGCCGGTCATCCGGCGCGCGGTCCGCTGGCTGGAAACCCACCAGAATCCGGACGGCGGCTGGGGCGAGGACATGCGCTCCTACGACGACCCGCAGCTCGCCGGGCACGGCACGTCCACCGCCTCGCAGACCGCGTGGGCGCTGCTCGCCCTGCTCGCGGCGGGCCCGCCGGGGCTGGCCGCCGAGGCCGGAATCCGCTGGCTCGCCGAGCACCAGCGCGCCGACGGCACCTGGGACGAGCCGCAGTACACCGGCACGGGCTTCCCCGGCGACTTCTACATCAACTACCACCTGTACCGGCTCGTCTTCCCGGTGTCCGCGCTGGGCCGCTACCTGGCGGCCCGGCCATGACCCGGCTCCAGATGGGTACCGCCCGGGACCGGCCCAGCCCGGTGATCCCGTCCGGGCTCCTGGTCTGCGCCCCGCTGCGGCTCGAGGCCAGGGCGGTCCGGCGCGGGCTGCGCGATGCGGGCCGGGCGGCGGGCCCGGGGGCAGGCCAGGACGTGGCCCAGGTCGTGGCGACCGGATACGGGCCGCGCCGGGCCGGCGCCCGGGAGGCCACGCTGCGCCAGCAGCCGTTCGCCGCCCTGGCGGTGGCGGGCACGGGCGGTGGCCTGGCCGCCGACCTGCGGCCGGGCGACCTCGTGGTCGCCAGCGAGGTCACCGACGGGCACAGCGTCATCCCGTGCGCGTCGGCGGCGCTCCTGGCGGGCGAACTGCGCCGGGCGGGCCTGCGGGTCCGGGTCGGCCGGGTCCTCACCGTGGACCACCTGGTCCGTGGGGCCGAGCGGGAACGACTAGCCGCGACCGGGGTCCTCGTTGCGGATATGGAATCGGCCGTGCTGGCCCGCGCGGCGGACGGCAGGCCGCTGGCGGTGGTCCGGGCCGTCTCCGATACGCCAGACCGTCCCCTGGTCAGTCCCGGCGGGCTGGGCGGCGGGCTGGCCGCGCTGCGGTCGCTGCGCGCGGCCGGGCCCGCGCTGGCGCGGTGGGCCGCGGCGGTGGGCGGACGGCAGGTGCTGCTGGCCGGGCCCCGCTCGTTCTGCGCCGGGGTGGAGCGGGCCATCGAGATCGTGGAGCGGGCCCTCGATCAGCAGGGGGCGCCGGTCTACGTGCGCAAGCAGATCGTGCACAACTCCCACGTGGTGGCCGGGCTGGAGGAGCGCGGGGCGATCTTCGTGGACGAGCTCAGCGAGGTGCCGGACGGCGCCAGCGTGGTCTTCTCCGCGCACGGCGTGTCCCCGGCGGTCCGGGCCGAGGCCGACCGCCGGGGGCTGACCACGGTCGACGCCACCTGCCCGCTCGTGGCCAAGGTGCACGCCGAGGCGCGCAGGTTCGCCTCGGACGGCTACCTGGTCGCGCTGATCGGGCATGAGGGGCACGAAGAGGTCGAGGGCACCCTCGGCGAGGCCCCGGACTCCGTGGCCCTGGTCCAGACGGCTGACGACGTCAGCACGCTGCGGCCGCCGGACCCGGGCAAGGTGGCCTACCTCATGCAGACCACGCTGGCCGCGGACGAGGCCGCGGACATCGCCGAGGCGCTGCGCGAGCGGTTCCCGGCGGCCCGCGCGCCCGGCAGCGACGACATCTGCTACGCCACCACGAACCGGCAGCGCGCGGCCCGTGCCGTGGCCGCCGAATCCGACCTGGTGCTGGTGGCCGGCTCGGCGAACTCATCGAACTCTGTGCGGCTGGTGGAAACCGCGCAGCGGGCGGGTACCACCGCCTACCTGATCGACGGCCCGTCCGACATCGAGCTGAGCTGGCTGGCCGGGGTGTCCACGATCGGCCTGACCGCAGGAGCGTCAGCACCCCCGGCGGTCGTCCAGGACATCATCACCGCTCTGGGGGGCCTCGGCACTGTCGAGGTCAGCGAGCGTGTGATCACTACCGAGAACATCCGATTCAGCCTGCCCAAGGAGGTTAGGCAGTCATGAGCGTGTCCCTACGCCAGAGCGTGCGCATCGGCTCGTACCTGATGCGCCAGAAGCTGAGCGGAAACAAGAAGTTCCCGCTGCTCGTCGAGCTTGAGCCACTGTTCGCGTGCAACCTGAAGTGCGCGGGCTGCGGGAAGATCCAGCAGCCGCACGACGTGCTCAAGCAGCGGATGCCGGTCGAGCAGGCCCTCGCGGCGATCGAGGAGTGCGGGGCCCCGATGGTGTCCCTGGCCGGCGGCGAGCCGCTGATGCACCCGCAGATCGACGTGCTGGTCAACGAGCTCATCAGGCGGAAGAAGTTCGTCTTCCTTTGCACCAACGCGCTGCTCCTGCCCAAGAAGCTGGACAAGTTCACGCCGTCGCCCTACTTCGCCTTCGTGGTGCACATCGACGGGCTGCGCGACCGGCACGACGCATCTGTCAACAAGGAGGGCGTGTTCGACGACGCGGTGGCGGCGATCAAGGAGGCGAAGAAGCGGGGGTTCAAGGTCAACACGAACACCACCGTCTTCAACACCGACACCCCGCAGACCGTCATCGACGTGCTCAACTACCTCAACGACGACCTGGGCATCGACGAGATGCAGATCTCCCCCGCGTACGCCTACGAGAAGGCGCCGGACCAGGAGCACTTCCTCGGCGTCACCGAGACCAGGGAGCTGTTCCGCAAGGCCTTCGATAACGGGAACCGGAAGCGCTGGCGGCTCAACCACACGCCGCTGTTCCTGGACTTCCTCGAGGGCAAGGCCGACTTCGGCTGCACCGCCTGGGGGATCCCGTCCTACTCCCTGCTGGGCTGGCAGAAGCCCTGCTACCTGATGGCCGACGGTTACGTGAAGACGTACAAGGAGCTGATCGAGACCACCGACTGGGAGTCCTACGGCCGGGGCAAGGACCCGCGCTGCGCGAACTGCATGGCGCACTGCGGGTACGAGCCGTCGGCGGTGCTGGCCACCATGGGGTCGCTGCGGGAGACGCTGCGCGCCGCCCGGGGCAGCTAGCCGCAGGTAGAGTCAGGTCACGGCCCAGCCTAGTTTTTGCTGCGGTATCCCCAAAGGTGCAAGCGACCACGAAAACGGACGGCCGGCCCGCGTAGTGTGCGGGGTATTCGGCGTAAGTGCGGCGGTCCGCAGGGTTGGGCGGGGTGACCCGCGGCTTCGGTGAGGACGACGAATTGTCGGGTTCTGCACACCCGGCCGTCATAGACGGCCAGGGCGGCACGGGCAGCGCCGGAGCGGTCCGCCTGCCAGGCCGTCCCGCTCCCGGGCCGGCCTGGCTGCCCCTGATTCCCGCCGTCCTCACGCTGCTGGCCGGGCTGTACAAGATCTCGGGACCGTCGTTCACGCGGGATGAGACCGCCACGCTGGCCGCGGCGCACCGGAGCTTCCCCCAGCTCGTGCGCATGCTCGGCACCGTCGATGTGGTGCACGGCGCCTACTACGCGCTGATCTGGACCGTCGTGCGGGTCGGCGGCTCCGGGGAGTTCGCGGTACGGCTGCCGTCCGCGGTGGCCCTGGCCGTCGCGGCGGCGTTCGTCACGATGCTGGGCGTCCGGCTGGTGTCCGCCTGGGCCGGGCTGGCCTCGGGACTGGTCTTCGCGGTGCTGCCCTCGGTCAGCTGGTTCGCGGAGTCCGCCCGCGAGGGCGCGATCGTCGCCGCGCTGGCCACGGTAGCCAGCTACTGCCTGGTCGGGGCACTCCAGGCGGAGCACACCCGGCGGCGCTGGCTGGTCGGCTACGGCGTGTCGCTGGCCGCCCTCGGCCTGGCCAACCTGTTCGGCCTGCTGCTCGTGGTCGCGCACGTGGTGACCCTGGCCTGCCTGCGCCGGCGCTACCGGGTCGACCGGGGGCTGGCCCTGGGCTGGCTGGCGGCGGTCGTCGTGGCCGTTATCGTGGCGAGCCCGGTGGCGGTGGTCGGCTACGGACAGCTGCACCAGCTCCACTGGCTCAAGTCGCCCGGGCGCAACGAGGTGCTGAGCGTCGAGCGGATCGTCGGCCAGTCGTCGCTGCTGTTCCTGCTCACGGTGGTGATCTGCCTCGCCGGCGTCTCCGTCAGCGCGGCTGGGGGACGGTCGCGGCTGCCGCAGAACTGGCCCGCCGGGCTGGTTGCGCTGTGCCTGCCCTGGCTGATCCTGCCCCCGGTGATCCTGCTCACCGCCTCGCTGGCGCACCCGGTCTACACCTACCGCTACATCGTGTACTGCATCCCCGCCGCCGCGCTGCTGATCGGGGCGGCCGTGGCGGCGCTGGGCCGGTACGCGGGGCCGGTAGCGCTCGTGCTCATCCTGGTGGCCGGGCTGCACATCCAGCTTGCCCAGCGCCGCCCGGCTGGGCACGGGCCCAACTTCCGCGCCGTCGACCACCTGGTGGCCCGGCATGCGGAACCCGGGGACGCGCTGCTCAACTTCAGCGCGCGGGGCGGCCCGGGGAAGGCGTCCGGCCTGCGCCTCCTGGAGAGGGCCTATCCGTACGGGCTGGCCCGGCTGCGCGATGTCAGCGCCGGCGTCTCGCCGCAGCAGTCCGCGACCCTCGGCGGCACGTACGCGTCCGCCTCACAGATCCGGCAGCGGCTGGCCGGGGTCAGGCGGCTCTGGGTCGTGGGGTGGGCGGGGCCCCGGCCGGTGCCGATCCTGCACGGCCTGGGCTTCACGCTGGTCCGCAGCTGGGACACGAAGGGCCTGAATCTGCGGCTGTTCGTCGCGCGCGGCCAGCCAAAGCCCGTAATCGGCCAGCCTTAGCCCGTAAATCGGCCCGCCTTCGCCGCCATCACGGCCACGGCCCGTCGCGAGACGGCCTTAGCCGTAACCAGATCGAGCCCGGGAATACGGCGATCCCGCAGAGGGGCTGCAGCGGCCTTTCAGGAATGACCGCCAGGATCTACCTCGCACGCAGAGCCGCGTCAGGTGCGCCGGTGCAGCTAACCACGGTGCAGCTAACACGGTGCAGCTAACCACGGTGCAGCGCATTTTCCAGGATCAGCATCGCCCGCCTGGTGATGCGGGCCTTCCCGGAGGAGTCTCCATGTTCTTCACCTACCTCCGGCGCGAGTTGCGCCGGCGGATACGTCAGGCGAGTTTCATCGCCCTCGGCCTGGCCCTGGGAATCGGCTTGGTGATCACCGTCATCGCGGCGTCCTCAGGCGTCAAGGACGCCCAGGCCACGGTGCTGCACTCGCTGTACGGGGTGGGGACCGACGTCACGGTCACCCAGACGCCGACGGCGGGCTCGGGCGGGCCGACCGGGTTCGGTTTCCGGGGCCGGGTGGGCAACGGGACGCGGCCCGCGGCGGGCACGAAGATCGATATTGACAACCTGACCAGCATTGGCCAGGGAACCCTGTCCGCATCGTCGGTCACCAGCATCGGGAAGCTGCACAACGTGGCTGGGTCGGCGGGGGCGCTCAGCCTCACCGACGCGGTCATCACGGGGAAGATTCCGGCCATCAACACTTCGGGCGGCGGCACTGGCGCCGGTGGCGGCTTTGGTGGCGGTGGGGGCGGCGGCGGAGGTGGCGGGTTCTTCCACGGCAACTTTAAGTCCAGCTCCTTCACGGTCAGCGGGGTCAACCTGAGCACCGGGGCACTCGGGCCGCTCAGCTCGGCCAAGCTCAAGTCCGGCCGCACGTTCGCGTCCACCGATGCCACCTCCGACGTGGCCGTGATCAACTCCGACTACGCGACCCAGAAGAAGCTGAGCGTCGGGTCGACTATCACCGTGGCCAAGACCAGCTTCAAGGTCGTGGGCATCGCCGGCGCGGGTGCCGACGCGTCCGACGTGTTCATCCCGCTGGCCCGGGCCCAGGCGCTGGCCAGCCTGAAGGGCAAGGTCAACACGATCTACGTGGCCGCCGACAGTGCCTCGAACATCAGCGGCGTGGCCAAAGAGATCTCCGCGATGCTGCCCAAGGCCACCGTGACCACCTCGAGCAGCCTGGCCAGCGAGGTGACCGGGTCGCTGTCGAGCGCGGCCAGCCTGGCCAACAACCTCGGCAAGTGGCTGGCGATCGCGGTGCTGGCGGCCGCGTTCCTCCTGGCCAGCCTGCTGACCATGGCCGCCGTAACCCGGCGGGTGCGGGAGTTTGGCACGCTGAAGGCGCTCGGCTGGCGCAGCCGGCGGATCATCGGCCAGGTGATGGGCGAATCGATCGCCATCGGCCTCGTCGGCGGTGTGGTCGGGGTCGCGCTCGGCTTCGCCGGGGCCACCCTGGTCACCAAGCTGACGTCGCCGCTGACCGCGTCGCCGGGCCAGACGACCGGCTCAGCCACCCCGGGCGGGGCCCGGACCTTCGGCGGCGGCTTCGGCGGCGGCGGCGGGGCGGCCGGCGGGGGCGGCGGCTTCGGCGGCGCCAGGCCGGGCGGCTTCTTCGGCCGGGCGGCCGCCGACGCGCAGAGCGTGGCGGTTCACCTGAGCGCGCCCGTGACCATCGGCGCGGTTGTCCTCGCCGTGCTGCTGGCCGTCGCCGGCGGCCTCATCGCCGGCTGCTTCGGCGGCTGGCGCGCCGCCCGGCTGCGCCCGGCCGCGGCGCTGTCCAGGGTCGAATGAGCGGGGCCGAGAGAGCCGAACGGAGAGGGAAGCCATGTACAAGCTGACGGGCGTGACCAAGAAATACGAGAAAGGCCGGGTGACGGTTAACGCGCTGGCCGGCGTGGACCTGGTCATCGAGGACGGCGAGTGGCTGGCAATCCAGGGGCCGACCGGTCACGGGAAGACCACGCTGCTGCAGATCCTCGGCGGGCTGGACCGGCCGACCTCGGGCATCGTGGACTTTGACGGCCAGGACCTCGCGGCCATGCGGGAAACCCAGGTCACGAAGGTCCGCGCGGTCTCGATGGGCTTCATCTTCCAGACCTTCAACCTGATCCCGACGCTCAACGCCCTGGAGAACGTGGAGGTCGCCCTGGTTCCGCTGGGCACCGGGGCGGCCGAACGGCGGGCCCGGGCCACGGCGGCCCTGGAGAACGTGGGTCTCGGCGACCGGGCCCGGCACCTGCCCTCGGAGTTGTCCGGAGGGCAGCAGCAGCGGGTGGCGATTGCCCGGGCCCTGGTCAAGGAGCCCAAGGTGGTGCTGGCCGACGAGCCGACCGGCAACCTGGACGAGGGAACCCGGGACGACATCATGGGACTGCTGGAGAAGCTGTGGCGAGACACCGGGCTCACCCTTGTCCTGGTCACCCACGACAGTTCACTCGCCCGCCGCGCTCAGCGCATCGGGATCATGCAGAACGGCAAGCTGTCCATCAGGCAGGACACCCGGGGTGCCGCGACCTGAGCCGGGAGCCGCCCGGACCGCTGGTCAGCTGGCCCGGCGGGCCGGGCCAGCCCGTCTGGTCCGGACGGCCGGGAGCGCCTGCTCGCACCAGACGATCTTGCCCCGGGGCGTCCGCCGCGCGCCCCAGCGCTGCGCGATCTGGCTGACCACCTCCAGTCCGCGGCCGGACTCCTCGTCCCGTCCGGCGTGGCGCAGCCGGGGGAGTGCGGCGGAGGCGTCGAGCACCTCGCAGACCAGCGAACCCTCGAGCACCATCCGCAGCGTCACCTCGCCGGTGGCGTGCCGGATGGCGTTCGTGACCAGTTCGGAGACCAGCAGTTCGGTGGTGGGCACGAGCTCACCCAGACTCCACCGCTCCAGCGGCTCGCGGATCAGGCTTCGCGCCTTCGCGGCGGAGGTGAGCTTAGGCGGCAGGGTCCAGGTGACGTGATGATCAGCGGGGATCCGGCCCAGCCGGGCGATCAGGATCGCGATGTCGTCGCGCTGCTGATGGGCGTACACGCCGGCCAGCGCGGCGCGGCACAGATCATCGAGCGAGGTCTGGGCGGCCTCCCCGTCGAAGACGTCGCGCAGGAAGTTCAGCCCGTCGTCGATGTCCCGCTGCCGGTCTTCGACCAGGCCGTCGGTGTAGAGGACGAGCAGGCTGCCATCCTCGATCCGGAACGTGCGGCTCTCGATCGGGACCTCGCTCACGCCGAGCGGCGGAGCCGGGCTGGTATCGAGGAACTCGGCGGTACCGTCCGGCCGGACCAGCAGCGGCGGCAGGTGCCCCGCGGACGCGATCTCGCAGCTCCCGGTCACCGCGTCGTACAGGGCGTAGGCGCAGGTGGCGAAGTGCGGTTCCCGTTCGCCGAGCGACGTCATCAGCTCGTTGAGCTGCTGCAGCGAGTCGGCAGGGGCCAGTTCCAGAGTGGCCAGGGTGTGGATCGCAGTGCGCAGGCGGCCCATGGTCACGGCCGCGCGGACACCGTGCCCGGCCACGTCGCCGACCACCAGCGCGACCCGCGCGCCCGGCAGCGCGATCGACTCGTACCAGTCCCCGCCGACCTCGATCAGCTTGCTGCCCGGCAGGTAGCGGTGCTTGACGTCGACCGACGAGGGCGCGGACAGCCCCGTCGGCAGCAGGCTCCGCTGCAGGGTCAGCGCCGTGGTGCGTTCCCGGTTGTACTGGCGGGCGTTGTCGATGAAGATCGCGGCCCGGGACGCGAACTCCATCCCGATCTCGGAGTCGTAGTCGTCGAACGGCCGGTAACCGGACTTGCGGGTGCAGACGAAGAAGCCGAGCGAGGCGTCCTTGGTGGCCAGCGGGAGCAGCAGCATCGACGTGTCGGACAGCAGCCCGACCACGGGCCGCCGCAGCCACGATTCCGCGATTCTGATCGCGGCCTCGGTATCCAGGACGGGAACCCGGACAGGTTTGCCGGTATCCATGCACTCCACGTACGGAGTGCCCGGCGGGTAGAGCAGCACCTCTCCGGTGGGGAACGCGGCGTCCCAGCCGGGGGAGCCGTCGTCGGTGGCCACCGCGAGCCGGCGGAGTAGCTGGGAGCCATCCGGCGGATGAACGGGGAACTCATCCCCGGCGGCCACGTTCTCCAGCACGAGCAGACCCGCTGCGGTGCAGAAGTGCGGCACCAGGATGTTGATCAGGCCGCGCGCCACCTGGTCGAGATCGAGCGTAGCCCCGATCTGCCGGAACGTGTCGTCCAGCAGCGAGTGCCGCATGAGCGCCGGATCCACGAACCGCTCCTGCTGAGTGGGCGGCATCTTCAGGACGGCCAGGGCCGCGAGGCCCGGCGTCTCCCCATGCATGGGCTGCACGCTGGCGACCGTCTCGACCCGGCGACCTTCCCTGGTGCCGATCGGGAGTACCGCGGTGGCCTCCCGGCCGGCCCGGACGGCATCCAGCAAGGTGGTGAGGGCCGACCCGGCCGTAGCGGGGGTGGCGATCAGATCGCTCAAGTTCGCACCGACCAGTGACCCCGAATCCAGGGGCAGGATCTCCGGGGCATTCCGGTCATGCTGGATCACCCGTCCGGTCTCATCAATGCCCAGGATGAGCGTCCGCACGGAGATACTGGACAGAAGCGCTGTGATCTTCCCCACCGTACCCGATGTCGCGTTTGGTGTTCCTGGCTGGCGTACTCGTTCACTTCGATGCACTAATCGCTTAAGTTATGCCCCATTGAAGGCATGCGGACCACCTATTTGCCCGCAGTCGTGCCGGGAGGCCCGTGGAACCCGTGACCGCTATGGGAGGACATGTGCGGGGTACGCGGCCCGGCAAGGTAATCGTGGTCGGGGCGGGACCCACTGGGCTGATGCTGGCGGCCGAGCTGGCTCTGGCCGGGGTGCCCTGCCTGGTGCTCGAGCGGCGCAGCGGGCCGCGCGCCGAATCACGGGCCATCTGCCTGCACGCGCGGAGCATGGAGGTGCTCGACCTGCGCGGCCAGGCGGGCAGGTTCACCCAGGCCGGGCTGGCCGTTTCGTCCTTCCCGCTCGGGCCCAAGGGCGCCGTGATCAGCTTCGGCAGGCTCGATTCCGACTTTCCCTACCTGCTGGACATGCCGCAGAGCCAGATCGAGACGCTGCTCGCCGCCCGGGCTGCTGAACTCGGCGCCGAGATCCGGTGGTCAGCCAGGGTCACCGGCATCGAGCAGGACGCCGATGAGGTGCGGGTGACGACGGACGGCGGGGTCGACCGGGCCACCTACCTGGCCGGCTGCGACGGGATCCGCAGCTTCACCCGGCAGGCCGCGGGCCTGCCCTTCCCGGGCTCCCCCAACCCGGGCTCGGTGCTCCTGGCTGACCTGTTCCTCGACGGCCTGCCGATGACGGACGCCTACGGCGACCTGTCCGATCGGGGCATGCTGCTGGTCTTCCCGTTCCGGGACGGCTCGTGCCGGGTGGTGCTGTACGACTACGCGCGCGCGGGGGTGCCGGTGACCGAGCCGGTCACCCCCGAGGAGGTGCGGAGCAGCCTGCTCGCCGTCACCGGCCAGGACTTCGGTCCCCGCGATGTGGGCTGGGCCGGGCGGTACCGCAGCGAGAGCCGCCAGGCCCCGGCGTACCGTAACGGGCGGATCTTCCTGGCCGGGGATGCCGCGCACACGCACTCTCCCGCGGGCGCACAGGGGATGAACACGGGCCTCCAGGACGCGGTCAACCTGGGCTGGAAACTGGCTGCGGCCGTCGGTGGCTGGGCACCGGACTGGCTGCTCGACTCCTACCACGCGGAGCGCCATCCGGTGGGCGCCGCGGTCCTGACTCTGGCCGGCCTGCAGTTCTGGCTGAACACGGCCCGTACCACGCCCCGGCGCGCGTTGCGCTGGGCGGTGCACCGGCTGGTCGCCCCGCTGCCCCCGGTCCAGGCCCGGCTCGCCCGCGGTTATTCGGGGCTGGCGATCCGGTACCCGGCGGCCGCCGCGGACAGCCAGCCGGCCGTCGTGGGCACTCCCCACCCGCTGGCCGGGGCCCGGCTGCCGCGTGGCCGGCTGACCGCGACGGACGGTAGCACGATCCGGCTGTACGAGTTGTTCCACGAGGGGCAGTTTGTGCTGCTTGAGGCGGGTGGTCCGCAGGGGAATGGTGCGGCGGGAGAGGTCCGGGCGGAGAATGATGCGCGGTTGGAGGGGCCGGCGGGGAATGATGCGCGGTTGGAGGGGCCCGCGGGGAATGATGCGCGGTTGGAGGGGCCGGCCGGGAATGAGGCGGCCGGACAGCGTCCGGCGGGGAATGGCGCGACGGTCAAGGGACCAGGGCGAAATGGTGCGCGGGGAAACAGCGTCGCCGGGGGAGGGGCCCCGGGCGACGGTCCGGCGGGGCCGGCCTGCCGGGCCAGGTCCGCCGGGTCCGGTACGCCTACTGCGCCGGGACACGCCTGCCAGCCGCCGCTTTAGTCAGGCCGGACGGCTACGTGGCCTGGGCCTCCGACGAGCGTGACACCCAGTCCCGGGCCCGGGCCGCCCAGGCCGCGGTCCGGTGGTGGTGTGGTTCTCCCTGAGCGGTCCCGCGCCGTATCATCGCGCCCGGGCGATCACCGGGCTGGCCGGAGGAGAGCCCGTGCCGCGGCCTCCGAAGATCACCGTGCTGGGCAGCCTGAACATGGGTATCTCGGTCACCGTCCTCATCCTGTCCGCGGAGATCCCGGTTCCGATCCTGGCCGGTGCCCTCGGCCGGGCGCGCGCCAGTGGCCGCCACGGGCGTGCTGGCCCCTCGGTTAGCCGCCACGGTTAGCCGCCTGCAGGCCAGAGACTAGGGAACCCCGGGTGCGCGGACGTGGCCCGGAGACAGCGCTGAGGCCCGCGGAGTGGGTACTCCGCGGGCCTCGGCGCTAAAGCGCTGGTGTGCGGTCGCCTCTCGGCGAGTGGCACAACGCGGCTCCAGCCGAACGGTATTCCGCGAAGGCGGATGAGTTGCGGCCCGGGGGACACGAACACACCAGCGATGGTTAAGAACGCGGGCCCCCCGCCGGGTATTCCACGGTGCCCAAGATCTTCCCCGGCCGATTTTCCCTCCGGGGATGCCGGTCCCGGAGGACCGGGATCGTGCCTGCCCGCCCGGGAGGGCATGGCGCTGGCAGGATGGAGCGGTGACCGACCTTGATCATGCCGCCGCGCTGGACGCTCTCGATTCGGGATACCAGAAGGTCACCGACGCCGTAACTGCCCCGGCCCCGGGGCTGGACGCGCGCCGAGGCCGCGGATGATCGAGGCGGTTCTGGCTACCCAGAATGCCCGGTGAGGCCGCCCACAGGTCTAGTGTGTGAAGTCATCAACCGGGGTGACTTGAGGAGTTGCGGGTGCCTGGGGACGCCTCCCTGATCGGCAGTATCGGCGTCCTGGTGATCGCGACGCGCGGGCAGGCGGGGCCGGGTGAGGTACTGCTCAAGATCCGGGGCGGCACGGAAGCCTACATCGCCTGGTCGCCCGAGCCGATCGCCAGGGGCCGCACCGTTCTGGTCATCGAGTCGCGCGGCCACCGCACGGTTGACGTCAGCGAGTGGGCCGACCCGTTTGACCTGGAAATTGACAAACTGAGGTAATTGTCCGGGTTTCAATGCCTGATGCCCTGGACCGATTTCGCCCGGATGGCGCCGCTGCGTCAGTGTGCAGGCAGGTGGCCGCGCAGCGTGAGCGCCCGGCGGCTGAAATTGTCGATGAGCTCGATAGCCGTGATCCGGGCTATCGGCGTGCCGAGGGGCGAATCTGGGCAATACTCGCCATACTTCCACCGTGAATCGTGATAGGCAGGCTGGGGCGGAGCCCTACTGGCGGCGACGGGTTCTCGTGCTCGCGGGCGTTATTGGCGTTATCGGGCTATTCGTATGGAGTTGCTCACCGCAAGATTCTGCCCAGAAGCCGCCCCGGCAGGTGTCGGCCGCAGCGACGTCGAGCGCGGCTCAGCCGACTGCGTCCGGGGCCGCACCGGCGACGGTGCGGGCAGCGGCTTCGCCACGGCAGACGCCTAAGCCGCAGCAGACGTCTCAGGCGCAGCAGACGTCTAAGCCGCAGCAGACGTCTAAGCCGGAGCAGACCGGGAGAAAGCGCGCGGGCGTGCGCGCACGTTCGCATGGCAGCGGCTGCGCACCCGGCGACGTGGTCATCACCCTCCTGGAGGGCCAGCAGTCCTACCAGCAGCCGGCGGAGCCACGGTTCACCATCTATGTGGTTAACACGGGAGGGCGGACATGCACCTTTGATGCTGCCCCTCGATCCCTCAGGCTGGTAGTCGAGTCCGGCCCGGTGCACGAATGGAGCCCGGCGGACTGCGTGCACCATCCCAATTCGGACATCGTCCGGCTGGCGCATGGCGTGCCGTTCACGAAGCATGTTTCATGGAATCGCATACGTTCCGCTCCGGGCTGCCCATCTCCAGGGCGGGCCGCGCTGCCAGGGACTTACACGGCCACCGTCACCTATGGTGCCGTCCACAGTCAGACAGATGTGTTCTTGCTGCATTAGCGGGGCTATCAGATCCGTTGCCCGGCCGGCCTCGCCGCAAAGCCAGCCCGGGCAGCGCTTGATGCGGTATTAGAGCGCCGCGGGCACGCGTGATGTTCGCCGCGCCGCGTGCGCCGGCCGCGGTAATTATGCGGCGTGATGCAGCCGGACCGAACATGCGATATCGGCGATCGTCCCGCGCGCACGCATCCGGGTCAATTCCTCAGCAGCGTGGTGCGGGCCCGCTATAGGTAGTCCTGCTGGGGGTGGTCAGGTAATAGTCAGTCACCCAGTGATTGTCCGCGAGTTTGTCCCATACCCGGGTCTTCCCGACCGGCGATCCCGCCTTCTGGCAAACCACCCAGGCGAGGGCGCCGTCCGGCAGTTGGCCTGCGATCGGGTACGACTGGCCTGCCCCGTCTCGCTCATTGACGCTGGGGGAGGCCGTCACCTGGTAGGGATAGCCGCAGCGGGGGAGGGGCGCGCTGTAGCCAATCTTGGATGAAGTGCTGACGTAGGCGTCGGTGACGTAGGTCCCGTCCGTGAGCTCGTCCCACACGCTGGTACCGGCGACCGTAGAGCCGGGCGCCTGGCAGACGACCTGCAACGTGGAACCGGGGCCGTGGACCCCGGCGAGCGCGTGCGACGTGGATGGGCCGGTGCGTGCGTTGAGCGCGGCCCGGCTGGTTACCTTGTAGCCATAGGCAACGGTGGCAGCAGGCGCGTTGAGGTTGTCGCTGTCAATGTTGATCGTGGCGCCGCCGTAGGTCTCATTGTGCGGGCCGAGGTACTGCCTGCCGCGCTGGCGAACCGCCCAGTTGCTGTCGGGAACGCCCGCCCATCCCGTCAGCGACGGGTTCTTGCCCGGGCTGACCACCCATACCGCGTCCGGGCGGGCAACGGACGTCCAGGTGTAGGCACGCGACAGATCCTGAGCGCCAGAGCTGAGATTCACATAAACCCCGGCCAGGAACCCGAGCCGGTGCAGTTCCATGGTCCACGCGGATACAAACGCAAGGACGGCTTTACTGCAGGCCGCATTGGCTGTCGAGTAGTTCCCAATGTAGTCGTAGAAGGCACTGCCGTGACGCATGCCGAGGGCTTCACCCTCCGCGGCTGCGTTATCTGCGGCAGCCGTGCCCTCGCTCGCCGCCACGGAACGCTTGATCTCTTGAGGAGCGGTCGTGACCGGACTGGCCTGCCCGTTCTTTGTGAGGCACTGAGACTGCAAGCCCACGTAGATTGGGAGCAGCCGCCATTTCTGTGCTGACACTGCGGTGACCCAGTTCGCGGTCAGACGGCGCTGGCCGCATGCGAGATTGACCCCGCCGATGTACACGCCGATGGCGCGGTACGGCGATTTGCCCCACGTCGTGATCGCTTTCAGCGACGGTGCGGAGCAGGTGTCGAACGCCCACCCCTTGTACCAGGTCGCGGTCGCTCCGGCCGGGTAGGTGACCGTGCCCTGCGACGGCGACGGCGACGGTGACGGGCTCCCAGACTGCACGACATCCAGGTAATCCTGATCAATCTGGAGCGTGGTACCACCGTAGGTCTGCGTGACATTGCCGTTGTATTGGCGTATCCGATGGTGATGGGACCATTTGCCATGGAGCACGGGATCGTACGTGCTGGCCTCGCCGTTCCACAGCGCATCGAAGATGATGTCAGGCATCGCGTACTTGCCGCTCCCGTACTGATGAGCCAGGTCGGCGACTCCGGATGACGAACTGCTGTAGACCCCGGACGAGTACCCCTGCGCGTGCAGCGTCGTGGTCCAGGCCGAAAGGAATTGCAGGACACGCCCGGTCTGCCTGGGTTTGTATGCCTCCATGTCGTAGTAGAGCGGCGTTCCGGGCCCGAAGCCAAGCTGCTTGGCCTGCAGCACCGCGTCTGCTGCCGCCTTGGCCCCCTGGCTAGCAGCCGACGCACTCAGTTCACCGAAGGCAGCCTGCGGTCCGACGTACATCGGAATGAAATGCCAGCCCGCCGCAGCCTCCTCGCTGAGCCAGGACGGGGTCAGGTTGGGCTGCGCGCACGCTAGATCCGAGCCGCCGATGTAGACCCCGACTGCCCGGTAGGGCGACTGCCGCCAGGCCTGCATCGCGGCTTCGCTGGGCGCGGCGCAGGTGTCGAAGCCGCGCCCCTCGTAGTTAGTGACGCTCGCTGGTAGTTGCGCCTTGGCGGCCCGCTGAACCTCAAGCGGTTCCTGCCCCGACGCTGAGGTCTGCGCGGGGGCCGCCGGGTTGACGGGGTCGGCTGCTGCCGCGCCGGCCGCGATCGTCACCGGAGGCGGCAGCCCTGCGCTCGCCAGGATCCGGTCGATCGCGGCAGGGTGGGTGTCGAAGGTGGCCGTAATGTTGACCCCCGCCGCGATGACTGTGATCCGCCTAGTCACTTCGTTCCTGACGGAGACAGGCTCCGCAAGGCGCGAGGCAGGCTGGATGAGCATGGCTTCGGTGGTCCCGACAATCAGACTGGGGCACCCCTGATTACGTGGGGCAGTGCCTAGGTAGACCGCGTGGCGGTCGAAACGGACGCAGGTTCCCCGGTCATGAGTGAGGTTGATCACCGCCCAGCCGCGGGGAACCTCGAACGAATGCCCGAGATACGTCACCTGCTGAGGCCCGCGATGCGCCACAGCCGCAACTGCCACCCCAGAGGCAATTGTCGGCAGTAGCCCTGCAATAACTATCCCGACAGAACCGGCAATCGCCATCCCCGCAGAGACGGCGTGCCTCGCTCTGGGGAGGCTATGCCGCACCGGGGTGGGCTCGGCTGGACGCCGGTCCGTCGCCTCCGCCAGCCAGCCAGCTGGGCCTTTAGCTGGGTGCGTCGGGTCGTTCCCGCGGCTCGGAAGCACGTTTACTTCCCCGCATCCGTGATGAGTGGCTTTCCCGCCTGCGAATCAGCGCCCGGGCCGTTACCTGGCGAGGACGCGCCGAACGGGACCGGCGCTATCCGGAGTGCGCAGCGTGAGCGGCTCTGGTCAATACCTGATGCGGCTGTCATGATCACGACGGTGAGCGTAGTTGTCCTGATACATCCGACACATCACGACACGCGCAGGACTCTGGAACTCCTTAAATCCGCCAATTGTCAGCTCAGCCGCGCTCTCGGCTGGTCGTGGGCCCCCGGCTAGCCTGGCTGCCCAAGGCTGGATTCACATGGCCCGTGGGTCAATTCAGATAATCCAGCACCGCTCGGTACTTATAGTGTTCGACCTGACACGCTCAGCGATCATGAGTCGGAGTGCCCGGCGGGCGAGGTGCGCCTCGGCGGAAACCCCCGAACCCTTCGGGGCCAGTGGCTTCACTGACATCAGGTGGCTGGGGGGTACGGCATGGTGGCGGACAAATGCCCGTGCTGGACTGGTCCGGCAGGCGTAAGTTGGTCGGTGTGGGCGGGGACGGGGTCAACTGATCCTGAGCTGCGAAGACCTTTGTCAAACCGGAAGGTCCGGCCCGCTCAGCCCCTTCCCTGAACCCTTACCGCACAGTGCTGTCTGAAGGAGCTCGATCATGCTTGGCTACCGCGTCCCTGCACCCGATGAGGCCATGCTCATTTCCGGGGGGAGGCGTGGCCGCAACGGTGCCCCGTTCCGGGTGGTGACCGGGCACGGCGCGTTCATCGCCCCCTTCTTCCGGAAGGCCCGCTACCTGACCCTCGCGATGAACGAGGCCGAGGTGGCTGAGCAGTGCGTCACCAAGCAGGGCATCACGCTCAACGTGCGCTCGGTGATCGCGTTCAAGGTCGGCAACGACGAGGAGAGCATCATCAACGCCGGCCAGCGCTTCCTGTCCGACCAGGACCAGATGTCCACCCTGACCGGGCGGATCTTCGCCGGCCACCTCCGGTCCATCATCGGCTCGATGACCGTCGAGGAGATCGTCACCGAGCGCCAGAAGCTGGCCAGTGAGGTCCTCGACGGCTCGAAGGCGGAGATGGTCAAGATCGGCCTGACCGTGGACTCGCTGCAGATCCAGTCGATCGACGACATGAACTCGGGCTACATCGACGCCATGGCCGCCCCGCACAACGCGGCGATCCAGCGCCAGGCCCAGATTGCCCACTCCCAGGCCAACCAGGCCGCCGCACAGGCCGAGCAGGAGTCCCAGCGTAAGCAGGCGGAGTACGCGCGGCAGACCGCCGTGGTGCAGGCCCAGTACAAGGCCGAGATCGACAAGGCCCAGGCCGAGGCGGCGCAGGCCGGGCCGCTCATGCAGGCCCAGACCCAGATCGGGGTCATCAACGCCCAGGCGGAACTGGCGCAGCGCCGCGCGGAGCTCCGCCAGCGCGAACTGGTGGCCGAGGTGGTCAGGCCAGCCGAGGCGGAGGCCGAGAAGACGCGGATCATAGCCAAGGCTGACGCCGAGCGGATGCGGATCCTGGCCGAGGCGGCCGCGTCCAACAACCGGGTGGCCCTCGACCGGATGCTCATCGACCAGCTGCCCCAGATCGTCAAGGAAGCGGCGGGCGGACTGGCCGGCGCCAACGTCAACGTGCTCAACGGGGCGGACGGGCTCAGCGAGATCGCCGCCGGCCTGGTCGGCCAGGGGCTGACCATCCTGGACTCGATCAAGAAGAATCTCGCCACCGGCTCGGAGGCCTCGGCGGCGGCCACCGCCGAAGTGGTGCGCGTGCCGGACAGCCAGCAGGACGGCCGCGCCCGGGGCTGACCCGTCCCAGGCCTGACCCGTCCCAGGCCTGACCCGTCCCAGGCCAGACCCGTCCCAGGCCAGACCCGTCCCAGGCTAGGGCAGCCAGGCCAGAGCGGCCGCGCCGCGGGGCGATGTGCCAGGCTTGGCGGATGCCGATTCTGGCCGGTGCCGCCGCGGCGGCCGCTCTCGCATGGGCGTACCTGCTCGCCGCGCACGGCATGTACTGGCGCACCGGCCAGCGCCTCCCCCCCGGCGCGCACGACCGCTCGCGCGACCCCGCACGGTGGCCGAGCGTGGTGGCGGTCGTCCCGGCCCGGGACGAGGCCGCCATCCTGCCCATTACCCTGCCGGGCCTGCTCGCCCAGGACTACCCGGGGGAGTTCTCGGTGGTGCTGGTGGACGACGCCAGCACGGACGGCACCGCCGCCACTGCCACCGCGCTCGCCGCGGGCACGGGCCGAAGTCTCCAGGTCGCCGCGGCTGGTGAGCCGCCGCCCGGGTGGGCGGGCAAGGTCCACGCGATGGCCCAGGGCCTGCGCGCCGCCGGGGAATGCGACTACGTCCTGTTCACTGACGCGGACATCGGGTACGCGCCGGACGCACTGGCGACGCTTGTCCGCGGCGCCGTTGCGGATAATCGGGGGCTGGTCTCCCAGATGGCGCTGCTGCGCGCGGAGTCGCGATGGGAGCGCGTCGTCGTGCCGGCGTTCGTCTACTTCTTCGCGCAGCTGTACCCGTTCCGGCAGGTGAACCGGCCGTCCGCGCGGACCGCGGCGGCCGCTGGCGGCTGCATGCTGGTCCGCCGGGAGGCGCTGATCGCGGCGGGAGGCCTGGACCCGATCGGGGGGGCGCGGATCGACGACGTGGCCCTCGGCCGGCTGCTGAAGCGCCCGCCGTCCGCCGCCCGCATCTGGCTCGGTTTCAGCACCGGGGTGCGCAGCCTGCGGCCTTATCCCCGGCTGGCCACGCTCTGGGACATGATCGCGCGCAGCGCCTACACGCAACTGCGGTATTCGCCGGTGCTGCTCGCGCTGACCCTGGCCGGCCTGCTGTGGCTGTACGCCCTGCCGCCGGTGGCCGGCGTGGCCGGGCTGGCCATCTGGGCAGCGGGCGGCGGGGCCGCGGCAGCCTGGGCCGGGCTGGCCGGGCTGGCCGGGCTGGCCGGCTGGACCGGGATGACGGTCAGCTTCCTGCCCGCGCTGCGGCTGTACCGCCTCGGCTGGTGGCGGGCCCCGCTGCTGCCGCTCGTGGCGCTGCTCTACGCCCTGATGACCGCGGATTCCGCCCGGCGGCATTACGCCGGACGGGGCGGTGAATGGAAGGGGCGGACCGTTAACTCACGCGGCGGGCAGAGCGCCACAAACCGGTCATAAGGCGCCCGACTTAACCCCCCAAACCATTTCAATCAGTCGATTGATGCGCTTAAAAGGGCATCATGGAACGGATCGGAATGGATCACGCGGCGCGCTTAAGCAATTCATCCTGTCGACCGGGCGAAGCTGTGACATGCTTCATGTCGCGCAAGGTAAGACGGTAACTACCCGTGGTAAGGTCGCTGCTGGACTCGGCGGGGCGGGAGTCAGCGTGAAGCGCAGACCACTACAGAGGCAAGTCCGGGGCCGGTCCTAATTATTACCGCCTCAGTCACTGTAATTCTCATCGGGCCCGGCAATCATCAACGGAAGGGAAGTATTCGATGCGTAGACGCATCACCCGGACGCTATTCGCCGCAGTTGCGGCGGGCGCCACCATGGGCACCCTCGGCCTCACTGCCGCCGGTGCTGCGAATGCGGCCGTCTCCAGCCCGTCGCGCACGGCGACGATCGGGACGACGATAGCCACCACGAGCCAGGCCGGCTACGAGGCGAGCGGGCGGGACTTCCGCTACATCTCCTCCACGCTGACCGTGCCGGACACCGATTTCCTGACCGGTTTCTACCCGCAGGAGTACATCCAGCTGTCCAACGGCTCGCTGGGCGGCGGTGACCAGTACGTGCGGGCGGGCATCGAGTCGTGCGTGGTGGCCCAGTCGTTCGGCTACCCGTCCTGCCCGACCGGGGACTGGACGTCGTACATCGAGGCGTTCAACAACTCGCTGAACGGCCCGTACTTCCGGCACTACTCGCTGCTGTCTGGCGTGGAGCAGGGTGACGGGGTCAACTTCAGTATCTACTACGACGAGGGCGGCAACGAGCTGCACTTCGTGATCACCCCGCCGTCCACCTCGGGTCCGACGCAGTACTACAAGACCCAGGCGTACGGGGCGATCTTCGGCTACGCCGACGCGCTGGATGACTTCACCGACAGCACCGGGACTCCGATCCCGCTGCCGTTCTTCGTGAACGCGTTCCGGATCAACCAGTTCCTGCAGGGCGCGGTCACCACCGAGGGCGGCATCCGCGGTTCCTTCGTTGGCCCGTGGACGACCAGCCCGGTCGAGGCCACCAGCAACGGCCTGCCGTACCCGTCCGGTACGGTCCGGGTGTCGCCGTCCAACCTGTGGTCGGACGGCCTGACCGCTAACGGCGCGGTGCGGCCGTGGGACGCCTTCGGCGTCTGGGCGCGCTAGTCCCACCACCACCATCAGGGCTGCTGCCCGGGCCTGCTTGTCGGCCCGGGCAGCAGCCTTCTTGGCCGGCAGACGTCCATCTCATTGAGTAATCATTAGAGTACGCAGAGTAGGGAAGTGATACGGGAGGGGCGGCCAGGGCCAACCTGAAAACCAGTTACGGGAGCAAGCCGGGCACGGGTCCTGCTACCACCCGCCCAGACCAAAAACCGGACTCTGCTCCCGGGCGTCACAGGAGGGAACCTACCGATGCGAAGCCGCATCATCAGAACACTCGTTGCCACCGCGGCAGCGGGCGCGACCGCTACGACCCTCGGCCTTGCGGTCATGGGTGCCGCGAACGCGGCCGTGAGCCATCCGGCCCGGGACCTGATGGCCCGGGGGACGACGTTGGCGACGATCGGGACGACGAGCCAGGCCGGCGACGAGGCGAGCGGGCGGGACTTCCGCTACATCTCCTCCACGCTGACCGTGCCGGACACCGATTTCCTGACCGGCATCTACCCGCAGGAGTACATCCAGCTGTCCAACGGCTCGCTGGCCAGCGGTGACCAGTACGTGCGGGCGGGCATCGAGTCCTGCGTGGTGGCGCAGTCGTTCGGCTACCTGTCCTGCCCGACCGGGGACTGGACGTCGTATGTCGAGGCGTTCAATAACTCGCTGGGCGGCCCGTACTTCTCGCACTACTCGCTGCTGTCTGGCGTGGAGCAGGGTGACGGGGTCAACTTCAGCATCTACTACAACCAGGGCGGCAACGAGTTGCACTTCGTCATCACCCCGCCGTCCACCTCGGGTCCGCCGCAGTACTACAAGACCCAGGCGTACGGCCCGATCTTCGATCACGCCGCGGCGCTGGATGACTTCACCGACAGCACCGGGACGCCGATCCCGCTGCCGTTCTTCCTGCACGCGTTCCGGATCAACCAGTTCCTGCAGGGCGCGCTGACCACCTACAGCGGCGCCCGGGGCTCTTTCGTGGGCCCGTGGACGACCAGCCAGGTCGTGGCCACCAGCAACGGCCTGGTGCCTCCGTCCGGGACCACCCGGGTCTCGCCGTCCAACCTGTGGTCGGACGGCCTGACCGCTAACGGCGCGGTGCGCCCGTTCGACGCCTTCGGCGTCTGGGCGCGCTAGTCCAGCACCATCGCGCGGTGGCCCGGGCCGGTTCTGGCCCGGGCCACCCGTCTGTCCGGGCTCCGTCTGTCCGGGCTCCGTCTGCCTGTGCGCTGGTTGCCCGTGCGCTGGTTGCCGCCTGCCCGTGCGCTGGTTGCCTGTGCTCCGCTTGCCCGGACCTCCGGCCGGCTGGACCGCCGGCGGGTCGCAGGCGGTCACGGCGTCCTCGGGCGATTAATCACCTGCCACCCATCCGGCCGCCTCGGATAATCGGTCGCATGACGTTGACCCACTGGCCGCTGTCCGGCTTGCGGCTGCGCACGCCCCGGCTCGAGCTGCGCCTGCCTATGCTCGCTGAATTGGACGAACTGGCCGGCCTGGCCGCCGAGGGGATCCACCCGCCAGAGGTCCAGCCGTTCGGGGTCGCCTGGACCGACGTGCCGCCCGGTGAGCGGGCCCGCGGCGTCATCCAGTTCCATCTGTCCCAGTGGGGCGCGTGGTCCCCGGCGGACTGGTCGCTCAACCTGGTCGCCGACCTCGGCGGCGTGATCGCCGGGACGCAGGGAGTGTCCGGGCGGGACTTCGCGGTGCTCCGCGAGGTGAGCACCGGATCCTGGCTAGGCCAGCGCTACCAGGGACAGGGCCTCGGCACCGAGATGCGCGCCGCCGTGCTGCACCTAGCGTTCGCGGGCCTGGGCGCGGAGTTCGCCACGTCCAGCGCGTTCACCGACAACGCGTCCTCCCTGGGAGTGTCCCGCAAGCTGGGCTACCTCCCCGACGGGATCCAGCGGCAGGTCATCCGGGGCCGCCCGGCCGTGCTCCAGCTCATGCGCATGGACCGGGTCGGCTGGGAGGCCCGCCGCCAGCGTGTCCCGGTGGAGATCGCCGGGCTGCCTCCCTGCCTCCCCAGCTTCGGCCTCCCCGCGGCCTGAGCGCCGAAGGTCCCTCCAGCCCGCACACCATCATCCCTGCCGCCGTCATCCAACGAGCAGGCAGCGTCTCGCCACGCCCAGCCGGGCTATCGGTTAACTGTTCGGATTACACCCCATATAAGGGGCCTAATCCGAACAGTTAACCGATGCTGGTTCCTGTGTGACAGATGTGCGTCGCCGAGCAGCCTCCCGGGGAGCCCGGCCGCTGCGCGGGGGCCGGCGGGCTCGCTGCTACGGGTAAGCGTGGGACGGTGCAGTCGCGGTACCCCGCGCCGGGTGCTCGCTGCGAGTCGTCAAGAGCGGACGCTGATGCGCGCCCTCCCCGGTCCCGCCGGCCGCGCGCCCGCCGAGGCTCGTCACAAGCTTTTCCGCAACGGCAGGGGCCGGTCACTCAGCCCGCTCCGCGCTGGCGTGCGGCCGGTCGTCACGCCCGGTTTGCCCGGCGCGCGGCGGGCGGGGCGTATTGCTCAAGCGGCCGTCGCTCCCGCCCTCGCCGCATGCCGGGGTCCGCGGTGCGGCTGGCGCGGCGGGCCGGAACAGTTCGGGGCTGATCGGGATGAGCGAGACCCATGTTGGCGCCGCAACTACCCATAACGGCGGGCCGCAGTGCGGCCGGAAATCCACGATCTGGCCAAGGAACGCATAGCAGCGCTCGCGCCCGGCGTGCCGGCGGCCAGAACCCCGGCTCGGAGCGCTAAATTGCCGGGGTTCGGGGTGTCAGGCGACCCGGGCTCGGACGGAAGGTGACCCGCCTGACGGCGCGAGGTGCGCGGCAGGTGACCGTCCCTTGGCCGGATTTCGGCTGACCGCTTCCGCCAGAGTGCGTGGACGGGGGGTCGCGGGCGTGCCACACTTCGGGGACGGTTGTTGAGTCAGCCGCGGCACGGGCTGGCTGTCTGCGGGTCCACATCCCGGGAAGAGCGGCCTATCGATCCCGGAGGGGGGCCGAACATGGCTGGTGAAGATCGCTCGAGCGTTTCCCTCGCGAATCCGGCCGTGCAGTCCTGCTGGTTGTGCGGGACGAGGTTGCCGGCCCGCGAGATGGTGGCCGACGGCGGCACGGCATGCGCCGACCTGCGCTGGTACTGCGCAGACACCCGGCGGTGCACGGAACGCTGGACTTCGCGCTGGTCAGCAGGGGTAGGCGGCCACGGCCGAACGGGCAACGGACACGCTGGTAACGGCCAGGCGGCTCAGGGGCTCGGGAGTCAGGGGCACAGTGCCGTCCAGGGCCAGGGATCCAGTGGGCTCCCCGTCCGGGGCCGCGGCGGAGTCGTGCCGGACCCGAGGGGCAGGCAGCTGACCGGCTTATCCGACTACTGAGCCTCCTCGCGCGGGCCCGCCCCCGGCGCGGTCTGGCGATCCAGCCTCGTGCACCGGGCCCGGCTCAACCGCCAGCCATGGCCCCCACGATCAGGTACGGCTCCGCCCCGGTGGTGACCGCTTCCGGCAGCGGGTCGTCGGGTGCCTCGTGCGACAGGTCTTCCTGGCAGGCGAAGAACCGGATCATCGCCCGGCGTCGGCCGTTACCGCGATCGCGGATGGTGCCGCGCAGCACGGGGTAGCTGGCCTCCAGCGCATCGAGCACGGAGCGCTGCGTGACCGGGCCCGTGATGTCGAGTTTCACCTCGCCGCCGACGCGTGCCAGCGTGCGCAGATGCGCAGGCAGCACCACGCGGATCATGGCAGTGTCTGCACTTCCACGGAGAGCACGGCGGGGAGGTCCCGGACGATCGGCGCCCAGCTGTCGCCCGCGTCGGCGGACGCGTAGACCTGCCCGCCGGTCGTGCCGAAATACACGCCGCAGGAGTCGAGGGAGTCGACGGCCATCGCGTCCCGCAGCACGTTCACGTAACAGTGCTCCTGTGGCAGCCCACGGGTCAGTGGTTCCCACTCGTCCCCGCCGGTCCGGCTGCGGTACACGCGCAGCTTGCCCTCGGGCGGGAAGTGATGGGAGTCGCTGGTGATGGGGACCACGTAGACGGTGTCGGGCTCGTGCGCGTGCACGTCGATGGGGAAGCCGAAGTCGGTGGGCAGGTTCCCGCTCACCTCATGCCACGAATCGCCGCCGTCGTCGCTGCGCATGACGTCCCAGTGCTTCTGCATGTACAGCACGGAGGGACGCGCGGGGTGCATGGCCAGCCGGTGCACGCAGTGCCCGACCTCGGCGTGCGGATCCGGGATGCCCTCGGAATGCAGTCCCTGGTTCACCGGCCGCCACGTCTGGCCCGCGTCGTCGGACCGGAATGCGCCCGCCGCCGAGATCGCCGTGAACATCCGCCCCGGGGCGGAGCCATCCAGGATGATCGTGTGCAGGCACATGCCGCCCGCCCCGGGCTGCCAGGATGGCCCCGTCTGGTGGCCTCGCAGCCCGGGCAGTTCCTGCCACTGCTGGCCGCCGTCGGTGGACCGGAACAGGCCGGCGTCCTCCACCCCCGCGTAGACCGTGTCCGGGTCGTCGAGCGACGGCTCGAGGTGCCAGACCCGCGCGAACTCCCAGGGGTGCGGTGTCCCGTCGTACCACTGATGGGTCCCGGCGGGACCGGCGTAGCTGAACTCGCTGCCGGCCGGGAACCAGGTCTGGCCGCCGTCGTCGGATCGCTGGATGATCTGCCCGAACCACCCGCTCGACTGGGACGCGAACACCCGGTCCGGGTCAGCGGGGGACCCCTTGACGTGGTAGATCTCCCAGCCGGGGAAATGCGGTCCGCTGACCGCCCAGTCCTCCCGCTTCCCGTCGGAGGTCAGGACGAAGGCGCCCTTCCGGGTCCCGGCCAGTACCCGTACGCTGCTCATCCGGTTCTCCCTTCGTGCCTGGTCAGGCGGATTGTGGCCTGCGGGTTCTGTCCCGGCAGGGTACTCGCCTGGCGCGCGCGCTGTATTGGAACTATCACGGCCGTCCGACACTTCAGACGGCCGACGCGCGGGAGACTAACCGGCCGGAGTGCGGCCGGTTAGTGGCCACGTCCCGGCGCGCACCCGCTGGCGCAGCAGGGCGGTGCTGCCGAGGGTTGCCCGGCGCAATTAGCCGGTCAACGCTGAATCCCCAGGTCGGGTGGCCGCTAGCGTGACGGGGTGCTCGGGACCGGCTGGACGGAGGCCGTCGCGGTGGCGGCGGCCTTCCTCATCGCGGTGCTCGCCACGCCCGCGGGTATCTCTGGCGCGGTGCTGCTGCTGCCGTTCCAGGTCAGCGTCCTGGGCACGCCGAGTCCCGCTGTCACCCCGACCAACCTGCTATACAACGTGGTGGCCACCCCCGGGGCGCTGTACCGCTACTGGCGGCAGGGACAGGCCGGCGGGACCCTGGCCTGGCTGCTCATCGCCGGGACGCTGCCCGGGGTGGTGGCCGGATCCGTCATCCGGGTCGAGTTGCTGCCCAGCCCGCAGGTCTTCGACCTCGTCGTAGCCGCGGTCCTGCTCCCGCTTGGGTCGTGGCTGGCCCTGACCCGGCCCGCGGGCGCGGCCAGTCCGGGGGGCGCGGCCAGTGCGGCGGGGGCGGCCAGTGCGGCGGGGGCGGCCAGTGCGGCGGGGCGGCCTCGGCGGGCGGGAGGCGGTCGCCGGTGCTCCGCCGGCGGCGCCCGCCGGGCACCCGCTCCCGGGCCCCGGGCAGCCACGTCTGCGAGTCACGCGCCTGATCCCACGGCCGGTGCTGATCCTGCTGGCCGCGGCGGTGGGCTGCGTGGGCGGGATCTACGGCATCGGCGGCGGCTCGATCCTCGCCCCGGTGCTGATCGGGACGGGACGGCCACCGTCGGAGGTGGCGCCCGCCGCGCTGGCCTCGACGTTCGTCACCTCGGTCGCGGGCGTCGCGACGTTCACCGTGCTGTCCCTGCACCAGCAGGGGCCGGTCGCCCCGGACTGGCCCACGGGCCTCGCGCTGGGGGTCGGCGGCCTCGCGGGCGCCTACACCGGCGCGCGGATCCAGTCCCGCCTGCCGGACGCGGCGATCCGGCGGCTCGTGGGGATCCTGGTCGTCGCCATCGCCGCCCGCTACCTGTGGTCCGGGGTTTCGTGACGCTGACCTGCTAACTTGGCCGGACCCGACCGGGGAGGACGCTGCCGTGCCTAGCCGCAAGGACACCGAATGGAACACCAGGCGGTGATCATGGGCAAGATCGAGCATGCCCGGAAGGTCGAGCGGGTCCTGCAATGGCTCGGCTGGTCGGTCGCCTGCCTGGGGGCCGCCGGCATCGCGGTGTTCTCCGTGTTCTGGGCCCTGGGCGATCTCAGCGCCGAGCAGGCCCTGAGCCTGCTGATCGGTACCGCGCTCGCGTCGATCCTGTCCGGCGCGACTGCGTACGGGTCCGGCGTCAACGTCGGGCTGGGCGCGGAGCGGCTGGACGTCGCGGTCCGGGCCGCTGACCAGTCCGGGGACTAGGCGAGCAGGTCAGTCAGGGTGCCGCGCACGTCCTTGCCTTCCGGCGTGCCCGGAACCAGGTTGCCGTGATCGTCTGGATCCCGGTGGAAGACGTGCAGCCGTCCCTCGTGGCGGGCCAGAATCAGGTCGGTGCTGTCGCCGGCGATCTCCGTCGATCCGTCCGTGGTGTACGGGGTGACGGTGACCAGCGCGGACCGCTCCGACGCGGCGAGCACCCGGTCGATGTCGCCGTCCTCGGTGCTGGCTTCCGCTCGCGGCCCGCGCGGCAGCAGGGCGTCGAGCAGTCCGAGGGCCTGGTCGAAGGTGTACAGCCCGAGCTCGTGGATGCCGAGCGCGTCGATGCGGACCACCAGGCAGATCCGCTCGGGCTGGGGGAGCAGCAGGACCCGCCACGGCTCGCCCGGCTCCGTGCCGGCGGCCCGGGCGTCCAGGACCATCCGGGCCCGCTGCTGGAACGCCACCGCGATGCCCAGGTCCCCGCGCACCTGGACCTGTTCCCCGGGCGGGCCGGCCACGAGGAGCTGGCGGGCCGCGAGTGACCGGACCGCCTCGGCCAGCACCTCGTCCGACGGCCGTGCCTCCAGGAAGTCCACGATCGCGTCGACCGCGGTGAGCTCGGCGATGGTGTACGCGCCGAGCAGCACCGGCCCGGTGCCGACCAGGTTCACGACCGAGGTGACGAGCCCTTCCGGGATCGACGCCTCACCCGGGACCTTGGTGCCTGCCTCAGTCATGATGCCCCCGCTTCCGCCCAGAGCGCCCCGGCCGGCCGCTGCCCGCGTACCTGGCTCAAGATCGCGGCCGCAGCCCGGGACGGCGTCTCGGTCACCCACACGTCGGAATTGCCGAACAGGCCCCGCCCGGCCCGGCCCGGGAGGGCCTGGCCCAGCTCGTTCGCCGGATCCGGCCGGTCCGGCGGCGGGAACCGGGCCGCGAGATCCTGCGACGCCGCCGTAACATCGTCGTCCTGCTCGATCCGGCGCAGCGCCAGGGCCATCGACTCCGCCACCGGCGGGGCCAGCGACGTGGGGAGGGCCAGGTCCGGTGACAGGTACATCGGCCGCCGCTCGGTCAGCCGGGACAGGCCCCAGGGGCCGACGTTGCTGCGGGTCACCCGGTACACCACGTAGTCCATGAGGTGCCGCAGGTCGGTCAGGCTGGGCATCTTGCGCTGGCCGAACGCGGCTGGTGTCTTCTCCAGCTGCACCCAGGTGCCCCGGGCCGTCCGGCCGTGCAGTTTCTCCCGGACCACCTGCCCCCGCATCCCGATGTCGGGGTAGCGGGCCTTGTCGATGTCTTTGTGGTGGCTGGACACGCGCAGGTGGCTGACCTTGGCGAACCGCCAGTCCTCGTACAGTTGCGGGTCATCGACCAGGACGTGGCCGCCGCACAGGACGTCGTGCAGCTGGGGGACCTGCAGGCCGTGCCGCTCCAGGTCGGCGATGATGGCCGCTTCCTCCGGGCTGAGCTGCGCCGCAGCGGCCAGCAGGCCCTTGCGGTAGGCGCCGGCCCGGGCGGTGATCGCGATCATCAGCCGGACCCGGTCCCGGACCTCCTCGGTCCGCTGGGGGGTCAGCGGCTTCACGGCCGTCGCGGCGCGCCGCCTGCCGCTGCGCCGCCCGCCGCTATGCCGCCCGGCGTGCCTGGTGGCGGAGAGCATGTGCCGTTTGTGCTCCACAATTACTAGTAGAACATAGGGCTCACCAGCGCGTAAAAGCGCCTCCCGGCACCACGAGTTTCCGCGGCACGACGTCGGCACCGTCAGGAATTCCCAGCTCAGGAGGGCCGCAGCGGCCTCGGAGATTGCGCCGGTACGTTTTAGTGAAAAAGAGGGTTAATAGCGGTTTGGATTATTCGTCTGGACGGTTCGGCGGTGGGCCTGCCGGGCTTGCGCCTTCTAGAGTGCCTGATGCCGGCGTCCAGGCGCCGGCCTGGCCACGAAGGCGGGGATGTGCATCAGCCACCACCCGGCCTTGCCTGGGCTCCGCGGATGCCCAGCAGCGACGCCATCCGGGTGGCCGGGCGCCCCGGTGCGGATCAGTCCCGGCAGGATGGCGACGAGGCGCCGTCCGGGCCTGCCGCCGGACTCCCGGCCGACCTGAGTTGATACCGGTAGTTCAACGGTATATAACGCTTGCATGGCCCAACGCGCGATGCAGGAAGCGACCTTCCTGATCCTTACCGCGCTGGCGACGGGCAGCCAGCATGGTTACGGGATCATCACCGATGTCAGCCAGATCTCGGGTGGCCGGGTCCGGCTGCGCGCCGGGACTCTCTACACGGCGCTGGACCGCCTCCGCACCGACGAGCTGATCGCGGTGGACCGCGAAGAGATCGTGGACAACCGGCTGCGCCGCTACTACCGGCTCACCCCCAAGGGCTCGGAGAAGCTGGCCGCCGAGGCCGCCCGGCTGCAGGCCAACGCCGGGGCGGCCCTGGCCCGGCTGAATCTGGCCGGGCCGGATCTGGCGGGGGGCACGACATGACTGATTCCCCGGGCCTGGAGCACGGTTACCGGCGGTTGCTGGGCTGGTATCCGCGGGCGTTCCGGCGTGAGCATGAGGACGAGATACTCGCGGTGCTGATGGCGAGCGCGCCGGAGGGCCAGCGGCGGCCCCGGCTGGCGGAGTCCGCCAACCTGCTGTGGAGCGCGCTGAAGATGCGCCTGCGGGGCCCGGGGCCTGCCTCACAGAGCCGGCCGTGGACCGATTCGCTGGCGCTGTTCAGCCTGGTGGCGCCGCTGTTCCTGCTGCTGGTGGACGCGCTGGAGGTGGCCCTGCCCTACCGTCTGCCGACGGTCACCAGATTCCCCCTGGTCGCGCAGGCGCTGGCCAGGCATCCCGAGATCGGCGGGCTGTCCTTGCTGACCGTGCCCCTGTTCGACATCACGGTTGGCTGCGGGGTGATCGTCGCGGTTCTCGTCCTGCTGGGGCTGAGGTGGATTCCCCTGGCCGTGATGGCCGCATCGGTCGTCTACTGGGTGGCCGTGGGCCAGTCGATTCCGTGGATTCCTTACCCGTTGCAGTTGCTGACCACGGGCGTCTACCTCCTCGGGACGGCCGCCCTGATCGCCTCGCCGGGACCGCGGCGCGCGCGTCAGCTCGTGAACTGGCGCTACGGGGTGGTTCTGCTCGTGGTTGCCGCAGCCGTTCAGGTGTCCACCCTCATGTACGACGCGATGAGGCCTCCCTGGCTTTTCCTGGCCCCGACGACAGGAAGGATGCCGATTTACCTGGCTGGCAGCGTGGTGCTCACGGTGGCCGCGGTCGTCCTGACGGTGGTCTGGAAGCTGAACCGCTATTTCCTGCTTCTTCTCGCGGTTACGTTCTATCCCTACGCGCTGCAGCTGGCCTTCGCCTCGACCGGCGGCAGCACCGATCTGCTCGGCAACCCGACGCCGGCGCACCTCGCCGCGCTCTTTCTCCCGCCCGTGCTGTTCGCCTGCGGGACCGTGCTCGCGGCCGTCGCGCCCCGCCCGTCCCGCCCTCTGCCATCCTGATAGGCCTTGGCGGCCGTGTGCTGTGCAGGCCGCGCCTGCTGTGCGGGCCGCGCGGGCTGTGCGGGCCGCGCGGGCTGTGCGGGGTAAGCCTGCGCGTTAGGCCGGTGGGACGCCGATCAGGGCCCCCAGGCTGGCCAGGGCCTCCGTCCGGGCGTGGTAGTACACCCACACGCCGCGCTTGTCCCGGTCCACGAGTCCGGCCTCGTGCAGCACCTTCATGTGGTGGCTGATCGTCGGCTGGGACAGGTCGAACGCCGCGTTCAGGTCGCAGATGCACGCTTCGCCCCCCTCGTGCGAGGCGACCAGCGACATGAGCCGCAGGCGCACCGGGTCGGCCAGGGCCTTGAGCAGAGGCGCGACCTGCCGGGCCTGCTCGATCGACAGCGGCTGCGAGGTGAGCGGCGAGCAGCAGGCCGCGGTCTCCGCCGGGCTGATGACGGTCAGAGAATTAGACACCCATCTATATTGACGGCTGCCGGCGTGCCGTGGCAAGCTCGCGGCAAGTCGGACATAGATAATCATCAATGTCTTATGGGAGGTTGCCTTGTCCCGTCTCCAGCTCGCCCTCAACGTCGATGACCTCGACGAGGCCGTCGCGTTCTACGCCACGCTGTTCGGCATCGAGCCCGCCAAGCGCAGGCCCGGATACGCCAACTTCGCCATCGCAGAACCACCGCTCAAGCTGGTCCTGCTGGAACACCCCGGCCAGGGCGGCAGTCTCAACCATTTCGGGGTGGAGCTCGCCGACACCGAGGCGGTCAATGCCGAGCACGTCCGGCTCACCGCGGCCGGATTGGCGCCCGTGGACGAGCGCAACACCACCTGCTGCTACGCCCGGCAGGACAAGTTCTGGGTCCAAGGCGCACCCAGCGGCGAGCGGTGGGAGATCTACACGGTCCTCGAAGACAGCCCGACCTTCTGGGGCGAGGGCGGCGGCCAGGGCTGGCAGGCAGTTGACGCCACGCTGGACGCCACGCTGGACGCCGCCCCTGGTGCGGCCGTCCCCGCCGCCGCGCGGCCGTCAGGGTGCTGCGGCGCCCAGCAGGAGAACGACGGACCGGAGGCCGGTGCCTGTTGCGCGTGAATACGTGGGCACCGTGACTCAGATGGCACCGTGCTCAGATGGCGCCGTGCTCAGATGGCGCCGTGACTCAGATGGCACTGTGACTCAGATGGCACTGTGGCGCCGGCTGCTCGCCGAGTTGCTCGGCAGCATGTTCCTGGCGGCCGTGGTGATCGGTTCCGGCATCGCCGCCCAGCGCCTGTCACCAGGGCAGACCGGGCTCGAGCTGCTGGAGAACGCCGCCGCCACGGCGGCCGGGCTGTTCGCCATCATCCTGATGTTCGGGTCCGTGTCCGGCGGCCACTTCAACCCGGTGATCTCATTCGCCGACGCTTCGTTTGGCGGGCTGAGGTGGCGTGAGGCGGCGGCTTATCTTCCGGTACAGGTGGCCGGCTGCGTCGCTGGCGCCGTGATCGCCAACCTGATGTTCGCCCGCGCCGCGGTGAGCATGTCGGCGAGAGACCGCGGCTCGCCCGCCCGCTTCCTGTCCGAGGTCGTCGCGACCCTCGGTCTGGTCCTGGTGATCTTCGCGCTGGCCCGGTCCGGGCGCAGCCGCGCCGCCCCGGCGGCGGTGGGTGCGTACATCGGCGCGGGGTACTTCTTCACGTCGTCGACCAGCTTCGCCAACCCGGCCATCACGGTCGGCCGTATGTTCTCGGACACGTTCGCCGGGATCGCACCGGCATCCGTGCCGGGCTTCATCGCGGCTCAGATCATCGGCGGCGGGCTGGCCGTCCTGATCATCCGCATCCTCTACCCGGCCATCACCGCGGCCCAGGCCGCGGACATCATCCTTCCCCACCACCAGGGTGAGGCCGCGGAGCCCCCGTCCCGTGCACGGGACGGCATCCGGCCTGCTGCTGAGGCGCCCAGCGAAAGGCATATGTGATGCTCCCCAGCGTGTTGTTCGTCTGCGTCCACAATGCGGGCCGCTCCCAGATGGCCGCCGCCCTGCTCGATCGCGAGGCACAAGGGCGTATCCAGGTGACCTCCGCCGGGTCCCAGCCCGCCGCCGAGCTGAACCCGGCAGTGGTGGCGGCCATGGCGGAGATCGGGCTTGACCTCTCCGGTGCGTTCCCCAAGCCCCTGACCGGGGACCACGTCCGGGCCGCCGACGTCGTCATCACGATGGGCTGCGGCGACGCCTGCCCGTTCTACCCGGGCAAGCGCTACCTCGACTGGGACCTGCCCGACCCGGCGGGCCTGGGACTCGACGGGGTCCGCCCTATCCGTGACGACATCCACCAGCGCGTGCGGCGCCTGCTCAGCGAACTCGGCGCGTCCGCCTGACGCGGCGGCTGCGGGTGTTTCGCATTCGCGTGGGGGTGGCTGTTGTTGATGTGCTGCAATCGGATGTTGCAGGCATCCTGGGTGGCATGACTGATCCGCAGCCGGGTCCCGGTGGCGATGGCCATGTTCACGAGCCGGCCCATGTTCAGGAGCAGGCCCATGTTCACGAGCTGGCCCACGTTCACGAGCTGGCCCACGTTCACGAGCCGGCCCACGTTCACGAGCCGGCCCACGTTCACGAGCCGGCCCACGTTCACGAGACCGTGCAAGGGCACGGCCTCCGGCCCGTGCAAGGGCACGGCCTCCGGCCCGTGCAAGGGCACGGCCTCCGGCCCGTGCAAGGGCTCGGCCTCGGGCCCGAGCGACGGCCCGGGCAAGGATCCGGCCGAAACGTGCACGACCAGGGGTCCGGGCATCCTCCGGCTCACGGGTCAGGACGGCTGGGACGGCTCCGGCATCTGGTCCGGCCGCATTCGCATGAGGCGGCGGCCCAGGTGGATGCGGCCATGGGGGCCAGTGCGGAGGGCATGCGGGCGCTGTGGATCTCGCTGGCGGTCCTGGCGGGCACGGCGCTGATCCAGGCGGCCGTCGTGGCCGTTTCCGGATCGGTGGCGCTGCTGGGGGAAACTCTCCACAACGCGGCGGACGCGCTGACCGCCGTGCCGCTGGGCGTCGCGTTCCTGGTCGGACGGCGGCTGCCGAACCGCCGTTACACCTACGGGTACGGCCGCGCGGAGGACCTGGCCGGGGTGGTAATCGTCCTGGTCATCGCCGCGTCCTCCGCGCTGGCGGCGTACGAGGGGCTCGCCCGGCTGGCGCATCCCCGGCCAGTCTCCAACCTGGTCGCGGTGGCGGTCGCGGCGCTGATCGGGTTTACCGGCAACGAACTGGTCGCCCGGTACCGGATCCGGGTGGGCCGGAGGATCGGCTCGGCGGCCCTGGTCGCGGACGGCCTGCACGCCCGCACGGACGGCTTCACGTCCCTGGCGGTCCTGCTGGGAGCGGGCGGGGTGGCGATCGGCTGGGATTGGGCCGATCCGGTGGTCGGCCTGGTGATCACCGTGGCCATCCTGGCCGTGCTCCGCGGGGCGGCCCGTGAGATCTACCGGCACCTCATGGATGCGGTTGACCCCGCCCTGGTCGACCAGGCCGAGCGGGCCCTGCGCTCCACCCCGGGGGTCCTGGACGCCGGCCAGGTCCGGCTGCGGTGGACCGGGCACCAGTTGCGCGCCGAATGCGAGGTCACCGTTGACGCCAGTGCCACCGTGGTGCAGGCGCATCAGGTCGCGGTCAGCGCCGAGCACAACATGTTCCATGCCCTGCCCCGGCTGACCGCCGCGCTGGTGCACGCGGACCCGCAACCCCAGCCGGGCGCGGATCACCATGCCGTACTGGCCTCACACCGCTAGCGAATGATGCCAGGATGCTGGCGGTGGCGCTGAACTTGGTGAGGGGCCTGCACGATGCCGCGGACAACGCTCGCCGCCGGGTTACCGCGGGGCCCCGCGGTAGAGGGGGATCATGTTCGCGGGATTCACGCTCGAGCGGATCGATGTCGGCGACGCGGAACTGCGCGTGCGCTACGGCGGCTCGGGGCCTGCGGTCTTGCTGTTGCACGGTCACAGAGTGCGGCCCGGGCAAGGAGAAAGCGCATGGTAAACGAACAGTTCACCGAGGCCCTGCAAGCAAGCCAGGAGATCGAGCTCACTGTCACTGGCCGCAAGTCCGGCCGCGAGATCACCAATCCCGTCTGGTTCGTCCAGGAGGGCGACAGGCTTTATCTGCTGGCGGTCAACGGATCGGACTCCGACTGGTTTAAGAACGTCCTGAAGGATCCGACGATCCGCCTGGCCGCTGGGGGTTCCCAGGTCACCGCTAGGGCAAAGCCGATCACCGATCCCGCCGCGGTCGGGCAGGTCGTCGGCAAGTTCCGGGCCAAGTACGGCACCGGCGATGTTGACAGGTACTACCCGAAGAGGAACGCCGCGGTGGAGGTCCCGCTTACCTGAGCGGCTCGACGGCCGGACGTGGCGCTGGACTGGGTGCCACGCAACGATGTGGATGCGGCCTGCTCACATGACCGGCCTGGAAAGGGTATACCTGGTTTATCCCGTGACCTGCATATTCGCAGGTCGCTGGTTCCGGGGTATTGTCAGTGACCACCAGGTGCGGCAGTTAACTCTATGATCGGGCACGGGCCGGGCACGGACGTCCTTGCGGGCTTCGGAGAAAATCAAGTCATTGCCGATGCTGCCGTCCCGCTCATCTTCGAGTGCGTGGCGACTCCGCGCTGGCTCCGGCGGCAGTTGCCCGCCAGAGCGCTTCTCGCGCCATGAGTCGAGCAGCAGGGTCCCGGCTACCGGCGAGGCTGTAAGAATGGCGAGCACGCCTAGGACCAGCAACAGGAAAGTATCGCTGGACAAACCGGCCACTATGGACCCCGCGCCTCCCGCGACGATCACACATGCACCCCACATGAGAGTTTTGCTCACCGGCTGCTGGGCCTGCGCCGGGACGGGCCCGCGCGGCGGGGCGGGCCCGCGCGGCGGGCTGGCTCCGACCAGCCCGGCTGGGAGGTCGGCGGTGAGCGCCGTTATTTCCGCGTAGGTCCGCGACGCGAACGTCCGGCTCACCCGCGAGTCAAACTCCTCCTTGGCCAGCCGTCCTTGCACGAAGGCGGCCTTAAGGGTTTCGATCACCTGCTCGCGGTCGGCGTGCGATGCCCGCAGGTGACCGCGGCCCGCCGCGGCTGCTGCTCTCTCGTCTCCTGGCCCTGCCATCACCGGCGCCTCCCATGAGCACATTGCAAGAAGAGCGTAACGCGGCTGCTCCTGAGGCGCCCATCCCCGAACCTAGAGCGCCCGACGATGGCCGCTTAGCCCGCTAACGTAGTCCGAGGACGGTCATGAGTGCTTCGTCGATGCCCCATTGTTGTTCTGGGGTAACCCGGCCGACCAGCTCGCCGAGGCGACCCGCGTCGATCGCGCCGACCTGCTCAACCAGGATTCGGGTGTTCTCGCCGAGTAGGTCAATCTCCGGCCGAAACGATGCAGGCCTGGCGCTGCGGGACGTCGGTGCTACCAGGACAACTGACCTTGGCAGGAATTCGTTGGCTTGGACCACCACGCCGAACCGACGGCCGCGCTGCTCGTGTCCCCGGCCGCGTGGGATGCGGAACTCGTGGATGTCACCGCGGAGCACGCAAGCTCTCCATCACAGCTGCGATTTCCAGCATTTCCTGCCGGTCGGACTCATCAGCTTCGAGTGCGGCGACCTCCTGGGCGAGCGCTTGGCGTCGCTGGAGTCGCGCGGCACTGTCGATGATCGCCCGGCGGATAGCCTCAGACCTGCTCAACCCGGCTGCTTCAAGCTGGTTCAGTGCGCGGAGTGCTTCGTCGTCCAAGCGCAAACTAATCGCCACAGTCACGAGAGCAGTGTATCACAATTCGTCATACATGACTTGCGCCACTTGAAGCCACCGGATCAAGGTTGTCGCCAGGGAGTCTGCGCAAGCGGACATATGCGTGGAGCGGTCGAAGGGAATCGAACGCTCCTGACCAGCGTGGAAGATCGGTGGCTCGCTGCCGCCTCCTTTTGCCCGGGCATCCCGGCTTTCGCGTAAGGCGCTTCGCCTGTACGACGAGCTGGGCCTACTGTGCCCGGTCCGGGTAACCCAGCGTCGCAGTACCGCTTCTACGCTCCGGCCCAGCTCGAGCAGGCCAGGCTGGTGGCGTGGCTGCGCCGCCTGGGCATGCCGCTGGCCTCGATCCGCGCCGTGAGCACGCTGCCATCCGCGCAGGCTGCGTCGAACTGGCCGCGTACTGGGCTCAGATCGAGGCGGAGACCGCGGCCCGGCGTCAGCTCGCTGCCTTCCTCATCGGCTATCTGTCCGGAAAGGACACTGTCATGCCTGATGCTCAGGGCAAGCTTGCCGTCCGCTATGCGGTGCAGTCCGACATCGGCCTGCATCGCCAGGACAATGAGGACGCGGTCTATGGAGGGCCCAGGCTGCTTGCGGTCGCCGACGGGATGGGAGGTCACGCCGCCGGCGAGGTGGCGAGCGCGGCCGTCATCGAGGCGCTGCGACCGCTGGACACCCAGGTGCCGGCCGGGGAACTGCTCAACGCGCTCGATCATGCGGTGCGCCGGGCTAACAGCGCGCTGAGCGACATCGTCAAGGCCGACCCATCCTTGCGGGGCATGGGGGCTACGCTGACTGCTCTGCTGTGGTCGGGCTCCCAATTGGGGCTCGTGCACATCGGTGACTCGCGCGCCTATCTGGTCCGCGACGGCGAGATGTTCCAGATCACCCAGGACCACACGCTGGTGCAGTCCTTGCTGGACGACGGCAAGATCACGGCCGCCGAAGTCGCCTCCCACCCCCAGCGCTTCATGCTGCTGCGGGCGCTGGACGGGGGGAACTCCGAGCCTGACCTCCAGCTGCGCGAGGCCCGGCCCGGCGACCGGTACCTGCTCTGCTCGGATGGCTTGCACCAGGTGGTGATGGCGGATGCGCTGGCACGAGTCCTGCTTACGGTCAGCGATCCGGATCAGGCCGCCGCTGATCTGATCGCGCTGGCCATCGACGGCGGAGGTCCCGACAACGTCAGTTGCATAGTCGCCGACGTGGTGGCCCTGGAAGAACCGCTCCAGGTCTGGGCGTCCACGAACCCGGCTGGCTGACCTGGGCTTCCCCGGGGATGATTTGCGCAGCAGCGAGAAGCTGCCCGGGAGCAGCCCTGACGTACGCACTCCTGTCTGCCCGGCTCATCACCTCCCTGTTTTCCCGGCTCCTCACCTCGGCTCCGGGCGTTCGCCCGCTGTGCCCGCCTCGTGCCGTGGTACGGCGTGGTACGAGTGGATATCCTGATGGCATGACACCTCCCAAGGGCCAGCCAGCCGACATCAGCGTCCGGCAGTTCGTCGCCGACTCCGGGTCGGTCACGCGCGGCTTGCGGCAAGGGCATGCGTACACGCTCACCCTGAATGGCGAGCCGCTGGCCAAGATGATCCCCATCAGGCGCCGCCAGGCCGTTCCTAAGGATGAGGTTCTTACGATCTTCGCCACCGCTCCCGTGATCGACACGGACGAGCTGCGCGCTGACCTAGATGCGTTGGTCGCTCAAGATCTCCGGGACCCGTACGAGGGCACCGGCCTGTGACCGCACATGAGGCTGGCGTGCTGGACACCAGCATCATTGCGGCTCTCCCGCTGTACGACTCGGCGCAACTGCCCGGGACTTTCTTTATAACGGCTATTACGCTGGGGGACTTGTCTTATGGTCCGCATGCGACCGACGATCCCCTGAAGCGCGCAGCCCGTGTCGCTGTGCTTCAGCATGTGGAGTCGACGTTCGAACCGCTCCCCTACGACCATCACGCGGCGCGGTTCTACGGTCAGATCTGCGCGGCGGTTCGTGCAGCCGGTCGTCAGCCGCGCAAGCGCGCTGCTGACCTGATGATCGCGGCAACCGCCGCGAGTAACGCGCTGCCCCTCTATACGGCTAACCCGGATGATTTTCATGGCTCGGAGGGGTTCATCGAGCTAGTCGGGCTCCAGGGACGACCGAACGATCTCTAAGCGTCTGTCCGGAGCCGTACGCGCAGTTCAGCCACTGGTGTCGGCGGACTCGCGAGACGTGGTAGCCCGGGCCGCAGTGGCGCTTGCTTAGTTATCTCGGGTGGCGAGTGGCACGGGCCGGTTGTCGATGATGCGTTTCATCACGATGGTTGAGGTGAGGCGGTGTACGCCTGGCAGCGTGGCCAGTTTCTGGTCCCGCAGTGTCGCGAAACTGTCGAGGTCTCGCGCGGCGACCCGCAATAGGTAGTCGGGGTCGCCGAATAGGCGCTCCGCGTGCCGGACCTGCGGCAGCTCGGCCAGGGCCGCTTCGAAGGAGGCGACGGTGCCGGCGTCGCCGCGTTCCAGGGTGATCTGCACGAGGGCCTCGAATCCCATCCCGACGGCGGCAGGGTTCACGAGGGCGCGGTAGCCGGTGATGACGCCGCTGCGTTCGAGTTCACGCAGCCGCCGGTGACAGGGGCCGGGTGTGAGCCGCACTCGGTCGGCGAGCTCGGTGACCGTCAGCCGGCCGTCGGCTTGCAATTCGGCAAGGATCGCTCGGTCAATTTGGTCCACTCCGAAAGATTATTGCTGAAACCCGGCGTCTTGCAACCAAATTAGCAATCATTCGCCCCGCAATACGACGTAATGTCTTAGTCAAAGACCTTCGCTTGACAGAATCATGGAGACCGTGCCGATGCACACGTTGTTCGCGTCGCTTCCGCTGGTGGCAGCGGTCCTCGCGGTGCCGCAGTTCCTGCCGCAGCTGGTCAGGGTCCGCCGTGCTGGCCCCACGGCTGGGGTGTCGTGGTCGTGGGCGGCACTGACGAGTGTGAACAACGCAGCCTGGCTCGGCTACTTCGCGCTGTCAGGCTTCTGGACCGCGCTTGTCCCCGCGATCTCGGCGACTGCCGCGTCGGGATTGCTCGCGGTCGAGCTGGCACGACGCGGCGGCGGCATGCCGAAACTGTCCATGGTGCTCACGTCGGTGTGGGCGGTGGTGCTGCTCACCGCCGGTGTGGCGTTCGGCCGCGCGGGGCTGGGCTCAGCCCGGCCGTCGCCTTCCTGCTCCAGGTCACGCCGTCAGTGTGGACGGTGTATCGGTCCAGGGACATGGCTGGTGTCTCCCGGGGCACCTGGCTGCTGATCTTCGGTGAACTGCTCTGCTGGGGCATGTTCGGCATCCATGAAGCCGACCCCCGGCTGATCGTGCTCGGAGCCACCGGTGTCATAGCCAGCCTGCTCGTGCTCGCCCGCGTGTCCTGGCCGCGGGCAGACCGGGCGCCGGTGACCCATCTGGTGCAAGCGCCGTGACCGTCACAGCTGTGAGGGCCACCCTCCTACCAGCAAGATACGGCCGCGACCTGAGATTATCCGCCAGACCGAACCGGGAGGAACAAGACTATGAGCTGGACGATCGAACGCCGCGGGCGCGTGGCCGTGGTGACGATGACGACCAACCCCGTCAACGCGCAGAACCGGGTCTTCTTTGCTGATCTCCACGACGCGTTTGACCGGCTCGAACGCGATCATCCCGACTTCCCGGTCGTGCTGACCGGGACCGGCCGCCGCTTTTCCGCCGGGCTTGACCTTGACGAGCACTTCCGGCTGTTCGCTGGTGACCCGGCCGCCGTCGGGTCGTGGTTCGCCGGCTACCGGGCGACGAACATGCGCCTGTTCACCTATCCGCGCCCCACCGTCGCCGCCGTCAACGGCCATGCCTTCGCCGGCGGGCTCATCACCGCCGCGGTCTGCGACCACCGTATCGCCGTCACCGAAGGAGCCTCGTTCGGGCTCAACGAGGTACCGATCGGCATCCCGATGCCCGCGGTTTACGTCCGCATGCTTGCCTACGCCTGGGGCGAGCCGGTCGCTGCCCGGACCTCGCTGCTCGGTGAGATCTTCACCTCCGTCCAGGCCCACGCGCTGGGCATGGTGCATGAACTCGTCCCGGCCGAGGACCTGCTGAACCGGGCCGTGGTCATCGCCGGGCAGACACCAGAGGACTGCCTCGAGCAGTACGCCTTCACCAAACGCGCCTGCCAGGCGGCCGCCCTTCGCGACATCGCCGACCTCGCCGACCCGCTCGACACCGAACTGCCGCGGTGGATGACCAGCGACTATGCCCAGCACGCGCACCGCCGCTACTGGCAGCAGCTCAAGGGCCGGCGGAGAATGGTGACCCGTAGCGCCGGAGACGCAACATCAGGCCGAGCGAGAAGAGCGCCAGCTTGGAAGGCTGCGGAGGGGACCCGGCCGATCAGCGAGTTAGGCAGTTCAGGCGGCTGATGGCCTTAGCCGTGAGGCACCGTCATTGACTGCGGTTAGCTACCTGATCGGGCACGGAGCGGGCATGCACACGGCTCCGGAGGCCGCCCGCGTGATCGCACGAACCTTGGCGCTGACCTGCGCCGACTGCACGAATGGTGGCGGCGGCAGCGGAGGTCGTTCCGCGCATGTTCCGGATCACCATTTGTCCGGGCTGGGCCAGCGTCAGACCATCGCGTAGGACGATTCCCTTCCGGGATCTACGCTGTGACGGTGGAGAGGATTGGCGATGGTTTCTTGTCGTGGCGGCCGTTGATTGCCGGGGACCTTCCCATGCTGGCCGAGTGGTTGCGAGAGCCCCAGGTCGCCCGGTGGTGGAATCTTGAGACAACCCTTGAGGCGGTCGAGCGCGACTTCGGCGCGAGTACGCGAGGCGAGGAGCCGGGGGAAGACCTCCTCGTTCTCCTCGGCGGCCGGCCAATCGGCCTGCTGCAGCGCTCGGCCATTTGCGACTACCCCCAGGATCTCACGGAATTCTCGGCAGTTATCGAGGTGCCAGTCGGCGCCGTCGAGCTTGACTACCTCATCGCGGACCCAGCGCTGCGCGGTCGCGGTCTCGGATCCCGCATGATCGCTGCGGCCGTTGAGGACACCTGGAACTCGTATTCTGATGCGCCCGCGGTGCTTGTCGCCGTGGTGGCCGCCAATGTGGCCTCCTGGCGTGCGCTGGAGAAGGCTGGCTTGAAGCGGGTCGCTGAAGGCCCGATGTCGCCCGACAACCCGATTGATGATGCGCTGCATTACATCTACCGTGTTGACCGGCCTGGCGCCGCCTCGCTGGCCTTTAGGCGCTGACACGTACGAACGAATCGCCTGCGCGGACGGACCTCGGAGCTACTAATTTCGCGGCCCGAGCCACTCGCCGCACTCGTCCTCCAGCTCACCGCCACCCGCTGCGGACACGCCGCACTAGGCCGAAGTTCCCCCCGGTGATCCGCGTGCATGGCCGTTTACCTGGGGTTTCTGGGTGGTGCTGGGGTGGCTTCTGACTACGTGGTGCCGAGGCGGTGGCTGACGCCGAGCAGGTTGAGGGCCTGGCGCTGGACCGGGGTGGGTGTGGTGACGAGCTGGAAGGCGGGCAGGGCGGGGTCGGCGGGCTGGATCTGGTTGAGGCAGATGGTGGCCAGGTCGGCGAGCAGGCTGGTGAAGCTGTGCACGGGCAGGCCGCTGCTGGTGTGCTTGGCCGCGGCCTTGGCCAGTGCCCGCGGGGAGCGGGCGGCGGGGGCGACGGGGCTGGTGCGGGCGGCGTGGGCGGCGGGCTTGTCGTCGTCGGTGAACAGCAGGGGGGCGAGCCGGTCGTGCAGGTGCCAGGTGAGGTAGTACGACAGCATCCGCAAGAACACGTGCGCGCGGACCCGGGTGGCGGTGCGGTGGCGGATCGGGCGGATGTCCAGGTCGGTGCTGAAGGCCCGGAACGCCCGCTCGACCTGGGCGAGGGCCTTGTAGGAGGCGACCACCTCACCGCTGTCAAGGTCGCCGCCGGTGACGGTAGTGCGCAGCACGTAGATGCCGTCCAGGGCGGCTTCGGCACTGATGGAATCCGGTGTTGCGGGCGTAGCTGAAGTGATCGTCAGTGATCTCGGTCCGGAAGTGCTTGGCGACCTTGCGGCGGCGCAGCACCCGGTCCGCGCGCACCGCGATCTTCTCCTGGCCGCGCAGCGGCCGCCGGTCCCGCCCGGCCGCGGCGGCGATTGTGGCCAGGTCGGCTTCGGTGGCGGCGAGCAGTGATTCGCGTTTGCGGGCCCGCTCGGCTTCCAGGAACGGGTTCTTGCAGGCCACCAGCCGCTCACCGGGAAAGTCCGGGCAGGTGATCTCGGCCAGGTCCGTCTCATCGAACAGTGAGAGCTGCAGCGCGCCGTCGCGGACCAGCGCCTTGACCTGGGGGGCGCGCAGCGCGGTAATCCAGTCCAGGCCCGCAGGCCGGACGTCCTCGCGCAGCCGCGCGGCGGTCAGCATGCCCCGGTCCCCCACCAGGACCACCCGGGCCAGGGTGAACCGGTCCCTGACCTTGGCCACCTGGGCGGCGACGGTCGCCGGGTCGCCGGTGTTGCCGGCGAACACCTCGATGGCGACCGGGACGCCGTCCTTGGAGGTGAGCAGCCCGTAGACGATCTGCAGCCGGCCCCGCACCCCGTCTTTGGGGTGGCCGATGGCACCCAGCGGGCAGGTCCGCCCCCCGGACGCGGCAGAGGACACGTCGTAAAGGACCAGCGTGCCCCCGGCCAGGTGCCGCGCCGCGAGCGCGTCCTCGATGCGGTCCTGCCGGGCAGCCAGCCAGTCCATCGCGGCGTACAGGTCATCCTCGTCACAGCTGCCCAGGCCGAGGATCTCGCCGAGGGAGCTGGCCGCGGTGCCGGCTTGCAGCCCGCGGGCGATGGCGAGCTTGGAGTCCGGCGCGATGACCTGCGCGACGGCCATCGCGGTGACCAGGTCCCGCTGCCGGGATGGCTCGGGGTCGATCAGCTCTTCCAGGCCTAGCTGGCGCGCGGTGCCGAGCACGGCGGCGACGTGCCCGTGCGGCAGGCTGCGGGCGATCTCGAACGTGCCCTCCGCGGCCGCGGCCGGTGCGGGCTGGCCTTTCAGCACCCGCGTCAGGGCGTCGACCTTGGCCTCGGGCCAGGACGACAGGTTGGCCAGGGTCCGGTTCCTGACCTTGCCCGCCTCGCGGTAGCTTTCCCGCAGAAGCACTGCAGGCGGTGACCCCCGGTTCGGCACCTTCGCCACGTACATGACGACAACGATACCGGCCACTTCTTCGTAGAAGCAGCGCAACACGCTGATATTGTCATCAATACCGTGATCTACATGACTACAGTCTCCCCTGTCAGGGAGCGCGGTTCACCTGGTCACAGCACATTCGCCGGGTTGATCAGAGGCTCGTCAGGGGGAACTTCGGACTAGGAGACCAGGGAAACTCCCGCTGGCTGTTCCCCGGCGGGCAGCCCGGCCGGCCGATCAGCGCCTACCGCCAGGCCGAGCGCCTGCGCCAGCTCGGCCTCCGCCCCGGCCCGGCACGCTCGACCGCGCTGTTCGGCCTCGCCACCGAACTCCCCGCAGCCCTGATGGCCCGGCTACTCGGCATCCATATCAGCGTCGCTGTCGCCTGGCAGCGAGCCTCCTCCGGAGACTGGGCCACCTACGCAGCCGACTACAGCCGACTACAGCCGGCGCCAGCACAGCCCGGCCGACCTCGATGAAGCGCCAAACCCGGCCCTTCATGAGAGGCATTCCGAGGGTTGCAATATCTGACTCCGCCAGAGCACGCATCTCGGGAACGGGACCAGGCGATTGCTGCCGCGATGGGGACCGCGCTGTCGGCGGCGAGAAAGGGTACTCGCCGGTCCCCATCGGGCACGCAACGGGCACGAGGCCGAGGCAAGGCTTCCTGATCGCGATCATGCTCATACTGACAAGCGTCCTGAGCTGGGGTTTCGGGTTGGAGCGGGCGAAGGGAATCGAACCCTCATGACCAGCTTGGAAGGCTGGGGCTCTACCATTGAGCTACGCCCGCGAGCCGCGCCGGCGCAGCCGGTTCGGGCTCCGGCCAGCACGTCATCATGGGTAGCGTACCGGCTTATCGCTTCGGCCGGGGCCACCGGATGGGTCGGCGGTCGCCCGGGGATCCGGCTGGACAGGTAGGCTACTCAAGGCTTAGCGGGATGTGGCGCAGCTTGGTTAGCGCGCCTGCTTTGGGAGCAGGAGGCCGCCGGTTCGAATCCGGCCATCCCGACCAAACATGCAGGCCGCAGGCTTGTTAGGGACAGACAGGGCGGCTTACAAGATCGTCTGAGTGTCATTTGACCGTGGTGTTGAACGCCAGCCGGTGGCAGTAACCGTCACGGGCTGGGCCCCGCTGGCATGCTGTTCGGCATAGTGGCGACTCCCGTTGAACAGATTCCAGGTTCCTTGTCCAGTCGGTCCGGGAGCCCATTGGGAGATGGCGATGCCGACGGCTGCGGGGTCGCGGCGGGCAGGCGGAGCCTGCGGCGTCCCGGGTTCGCTGAGGAGGTATTGCGGGCTTACGCCTACCAGTGCGCCATGTCCGGTTTCGACAGGGGCGCTGGGCCGTAATCCCGTCGGCCTGGAAGCCGCGCACGTGCGCTGGCACAGCCAGGACGGCCCGGACGTGGTGGCCAACGGACTGGCCCTGTGCGCGCTGCGCCACGCGCTATTCGACCCGGGCGTGCTGGGCCTGACAGCTGATCTACGTATTCGCGTGTCCAGCCTCTACGTGACCCGCGGCGATGCCGGGCGGCGTGCAGTGGACAACCTGTCGGGCCAGCCGCTGCTCGCACCCCGGCCGGGCCAGCCCGTCGTGGAAGTGAATCACGTCAACTGGCACCACCGGCAAGTCTTCAAGGAGGCCAACGTCGAGGCCGCGTAAGAGCCGATCGGGTTCGACGTAGTTCGACCGCGACCGATATTAAATAGCATCCCTGGTTTGCATTCGACACTATTGCTGGGCGTCAGCCTGGTCGCCGGCTCTGAGCGTCCGGTACCGCGGTTGCTGCGGCTAGCAAGGCGTTCCTGGCTCGTTGGCTCGATCGCCTCGGATCGGGGACCGGGTGCACAGATTGGAAGTGGTGCGCTAGGTCCTGCCGTCGGCAACGACATCCTCTGCGCTGTGACCTGGTCCGCCGCGCTCACAATGGGCTGCGCCGCCGTCCGCCGCTTGGCCCGCATCGTCTGCTGACGTCGCGGTCGTTCGCCGGGTTCTAGGCCGCCTGGTCAAGCGGCGTAGCCAGAGCAGGCCGAAAACGGGAAGGACGAGCGGGACGAAGCCGTAGCCGCTGCCATAGCTGGACCACACCGTGGCATCAGGGAAGGTGGCCGGGTCGGCGAGGCTCCAGGTGCCGACCGCCAGCACGCCGACGAGTTCGACCGAGCAGGACAGGACGGCGATCCGGCGTGCTGCTGGACTGCCGACGGCGAGGGTGACCGTGGCGAGGATGTAGACCATGCCGGCGAAGGCCGATAGCAAGTACGCGACCGGGGCGTGGCCGAACTTCGTCGCGATCTGCACCCCGGCCCGTGCGGAGGCGGAGAGCGCGAAGAGCGCGTAGATGGCGACCAGCAGCCGGCCCGGGCCTGTCCTGGTCGAGTCCGGCTGCGATCCCGTGGGCTCAGGCGGTGCCGCGGGCTCAGACATGGATGACCGGCCAGATCTGATGTAGCCGGACCATCAGCACGGCCGCGACGAGCCCGGCCACGGCGATGACCGCTGGGCCCCACCGGGATCGCTCCGCCAGTCCCCAGAACGCGGCGGCCACCGGGATGAACGGCATCGCAATCAGGTATCCGATGAGCGTAGCCAGCCCGGCCGGGCGTTCACCGCCGGCGAGCCTGGCCACGATGACACCGACCTGGACAAGCAGCAGGATCTCAAGGACGCCCACTGCGGCGAGGAGGGGGACGCTCATTCGCCGGTTTCGGGCGGTCATCACTAGCGCGTATCCGGCCAGCGCCAGACCGGCGATGATGATCGTCGTGGGGACGGCGCCGTTCACACTTGACATGTTACTACGTTTCGTAGTAACGCGGCGCTGGCCCGGGCAGAAAGGCGCCCTGGACCCAGGGGCTTCCATCTGGCACTGTTCCCTGTTCGTGGCGCTGGCCAGCGGTACCACCTAGGCCACGGCACCAGCCACCGGCAGCGGCGGGAAGTTCCAGGTCTCCTCACCGCCCGGGCCCAGGTCATGGCCGGGCCCACTGTCACACATCGTGATGCCATCTATCGGTCTGGCCGGTATCCGCTGCCGACGACGCGGCCGGGGGACGGGTGCAGGGGTCAGTGTCGGCGGGCTCAGGCGCCGCACGAACGTTTCGCCTTTGGGGAATGGATCCTATCCGGCCCCGACGCGCGCTACTTGCGGCAGATCCGGATGGTGCTGGCTAGCGAGAGTCTCTAGAAACTAGCCGTACTTATGGCTATGTCAGTCAGTGAGCAGATGCCCCTCGCGGACGTGAAGAACCGGCTCTCGGAGATCGTGGACCGCCTGGAACGTGAGCACGGCCTGCGCCGTGATCACCAAGCACGGCCACCCCGCTGCCGTGGTCATCAGCGTGGAAGACCTGGAATCTCTGCAAGAGACCCTCGACGTCATGGGCAGCCCCGCGCTCCTGGACGACATCCGCGAGGCGCTGGCCGAACTCAGCACCGCCGGCGCGCCGGTGCTGACCAGGGACGACGCACTGCGCTTGATCGCTGGCCGGTGAGCGAAGACGACTTCGCGATCGCCTGGACAGCGCCGGGGCGCCGTGCGCTGGCCCGGCTGCCCGGGAAGGCCGCCACCGGGCAGCCGGATTCCTGTACGGGTCACGGGCCGCCAGCCCGCACCGTGCCGGCAAGCCGCTCAAGCTCGGGCTGGACGGGCTGCACAGTGCCTGCCGGGGCGACTACAGGGTGATCTACCGCATCGACGACCAGCACCGCAGGGTTGACGTCATAGCCATCGGGCACCGCTCCGACATCTACAGACCACGGCAATTCTGAAAGCCGCCCGGCCGGCCAATGAGGATGGCGCTGGCTGTGCACTGAATCGCGATCAACGCGCCTCGGTTGGGCGCGGCGACCGTGCGTGGCTAGGCGTGCAGGCGGCTTGGCGTGATTATCAGAGCTTCTGAGAACAACTCGGCGAACTGGCGGGGTGTGCCAAACATCGCCCCGATGCGCTCGGCGTACTTCGCTGCATATTGGGGCTGCCGGTCGGCCGGGGGGACGTCGTCAACGTGCGCTGCGGTGCCGTCGATGCGGATGATGTCTCTGCCTATGTCGGTCACGTCGAGCCCCAGGGTCACCTTGGGGTTCTCGCTGATGCTGCGCAGTTTGATCTTTTTCGGCTGGCTGTAGACCAGGATCGTCTCGTCGTCGCGCACCAGGAACCACACTGGCACGCTGTCCGGCTGGCCGTCGGGGCGAACTGTCGTCAGCCACGCCATGAGGTTGCTGTGCAGGCGAGCCTCGACGTGCTCGCGACGTTCAGCCGGCAGATGCCTGGTCAGGTTCACGGAGGTCATAACCAGCGGCCTGGTCAGAGTAGTCCCACCAGGTGCCTCACAGCCTTCCGGCGGCCGTTGGCGGAATCCCCCGGATGGATCGCGGCCTGGTAGTAACGGTGCAGGACAGCCATACCTGAGCACGGAATGATGCGCAGCGTGACTTATTCGATGGGCGTCTCACTTGACGGCTACGTCGTCGGGCCGGACGCCGACTTCGACTGAACGGGCCGACGAGGAGGTCTTTCGCTTCGTCACCGGCGAGATACGAGAGGTCGGCGTCCACCTGCTGGGACGAGGGCTGTACGAGACGATGCTGTACTGGGAGACCGCCGGTCACGATCCATGGCTCGACGACTCAATGCTCCAGTGGGCCGCGATCTGGAAGCCGCTCCCCGAGGTGGTGTTCTCCACCACGCTGCCGGCGTGCAGGGCAATGTCCGCCTGGCCTCCGGCGTCACTGGCGGCCGGCTGGCTCCTGCCAGGCTTCGTGGCCAACCTCGGCGCACACGGCCCGCCGACGGTCACGATCGAGGCGGCGCTGGCCTGGGGCCCAGCAGGCACCGAAGTCCCCGGCGGGCCGGGTGACGGCCGTGGGACGACGGCGAGCTGGTGGCGCAGGATCAAGATCTCGGCGGTCTTCCACGCCTTACGCCGGGACAGCCGCTGCCACGCGGCCAGTCGCGTAATCAGGAGGAACACGAACCGCATGCACATCATCGGTGATCATCACGGCCGGAGCGCCGGGCGAGCACCTCTGCTGGTCAGAGCCGCGGACGGGATTCTCGGCACGCAACGTCAACCGCGTCAAGATGATCAAAAGACAGATGTACGGCCGCGTCACCCCGACCTGCTCCGCAAACGCCTCCTGCTCGCCGACTGACTCCATCACCGCAATTGAGCCAGAGCCACCGCAACCTGACCATTGACATTCACGGCCGGGGCAGGCGTTAGAGTGGGTGGTAAATCTCGCCGTTCGCCGGCGAGCGCCCCGAGGCAAAAGAAACGATGATGTGTCTATGTCCGGTGATGATCCGACCTCCTCAGTTATTCGAAGGCCCCATCCTTCCCATCATTCTGGGCCCGGCTACGTGGAACATCCGATAGCGCGCAAGCTCGAGCTGACCGACGAAGTTACAGTTGCCGTAGCACGGTGGCTCGACTATGTGCCCTCTGAACACCGCCATCGGGACGCAGAATCGGACAAGGGTGCTCTGAAAACACTCGAAGAGCACATGCATAGCTGCAGCGAGCATCCCCTTCGGGCCCTGTGGGCCGCGCATCGCCATCTGCAGGAGCCATCGACTTCGATTCGGGTCGCGTCGCTGGTGCTTGCCTCGGAGGCGCTCTGGTGGCTGGAGTATTTTGAGGATGCCCGGATTGCCGCTGAGGCTGCAGTCGAAGCCGACCCGAAGTCGGCCCAGGCGCGCTGGCGCCTTGCGGTCGCGCTTTACCGACGGGGCCGATTCAGTGACTCAGCCAAGTGCCTCGACGACCTTCTCGGGCTGGTCAATCGGTTCGGCCCTGCGTGGGCGCTACGCGGCCAGGTCAAGGTCTGGCTCGATCCGGATAACCGTGACGCAGGGCGGTCCGACTTCGCCGCTGCGGCGAACCTGGATTCCGATTCCGGCGCCTGGGTGGTGCCGTACCGGGTAGGGCGCGATGACTTCGAGGCGAAAGTTGAGGAAGAGCTCAGGATCCGCAACTCGGAGGTACTCGGTTCATCCGATGTCGGTGTCTTTACCGATGTGGAATGGCTTCCAGAAAAATCCTGGATCGAGAACGGCCTGGACCCGGACACGCGATGGCACTTGCCCGCCATCCCAGACAGCGTGCCCACCAACACTGTGTTTCCGTTGGGCGGAGAATGGGCTGCGGGGACACCCCCGCAGCTGCCGTTTGGTACGACATTCGTTCTTTATCAGCGGAACATTGAGAATCTCAGCGGGGACGAGGAGACTGTCCGCAAAGAGATACGGGAAACAGTGGCGGAGCTTTTCGACAGGACTGGCCATCTAGGCGCGAGGATCGCAGATAAGGTGCCCGAAGAACACGCCGAGGCTGCGGACGTCCCGGAGGACGAGGACAGATAGGCGTCTTTACTTCATCCAGATGGCTCACGGTACACATGCGATAGATTGCCAGCGGCCTGGATCCCTGGGTAATGCCGCGACCGATCACGGTGATGCGCCTGTACGACGCACTCATTTCGGCTATTTGTTGAGGTAGAGGCGCTCGGGGCTGGGGCTGCTGACGCTCCGTCAGGCGGCGTGGGGCGCGAGTTTGACGATGAGGTCAGCGTCGAGGGCTGCGCTGGTTCGCTCCAGCAGGGGAATCGTGGGGACCACCCCGCCGGCTTCCAGGCGCGAAGGTGCAGGCTGGGTCATGTCAGCACGGGCCGCGAGTTCGACCTGGGACAGCCCCAGAGCCAGACGGCGCTCGCGGACTGCCTGGCCGATCAGGAACGCCCGGCGGGCTCGAGCGTAGCCCTCGCGGTACTCAGATACCACAAGGTCGCGCAGCAGGGCGTCACCGCCGCCGCCGTAGAACCCGTTTTGGGCGGCGTGCAATTGGCCGAGCAACGCGACAGCAATGTCGCGGTCCATGCACGCTGCCTACTAATGGTCTGCCTGGCGAGGCACAAGACCCGATGACCCGGGGAGTGTGACCCACGAGCCACCAGGTTTGTGGCCGGGAGGGGGACCTGTCCTGTCCCCCTCCCGCTACTGTAATTGGTTGCTGTATTGACGGCGGGACTGGATCTGTCTCGTGTCGGTCTAGGCGTCGTCGAGGACCTCCGCGAATGCGATCACTACGCCTCCGGTGGCGTGCTCGAGGGTAGCGCCGACAAGGGCGCCCGCCTCTGCGGCGGCGGCGCTGGCCGCCGCGTAGTCGGCAAAGTACAGGTCCAACAGTCGGTATGCCGGGGTCGGGCTGCCGTCTTCCTTGGGCCAGACCTTCGACGCCTGCAGTCGAATCAGGCCGGGGAGTTTCCGCGCCAGCGCAAGCTGCTCGAGGTAAGCCGCCTCGAAGGCGGCCGGGTCGGTGGGGTTGGAATAGACGAAACTGATCTTGGTCGGCTTGTCCTGCCCGGCTTCATCAGTTCTCGAGGTCATGGGTTCTGTTTCCTTCTGGTCGAGTTACGTCTGTCCGGTGCGATAAGTTCGGGGCATGCGAGCGGACCCAGACCTGGACGATAATGTCGGGCGAACTTCCGATGGCGCGGCTGCTTCGCCAATGGAAGAAGTTGACACCTGACAGAGCGCCCCAACCTGGTCCCAAGCCCGTCCGATTGGTCGCTCCGCTCACTGTTCGTCGACCGTAGTCCGAGGAATGCGTAGAGACAATGACCGCTCCGCCGGAACATCTTGCCGATCGTCCAGCGACGCCAGCCGATTTGCTCCGACCGCCGCGAGAGTTTGCCGATCCTCCAGCGATCGAGGACGCCGCGCTCGGCCTCGACGCATATGGCCAGCCGCACGACTTGCTCTCGGAGCTGCTCCGGAGCGTCCGTCTGAGCGGAGAACGGATCGTCGCGTACGCTCCGCTGCGGACCTTTGCGATCAGCTTCGCCGATATCGGCACCCTGCACATCATTGAAGAGGGCGAACTCGTGCTTCGGATCGAGGGCGACCCGCACGTCGAGCGCGTGAGTCGCGGCGATGTCATCCTCCTCCCGCGCGGTGACCCGCACCACATCAGCGACGCAGGCAAGCGCGCACACGCGACCGTGCGCGCCGGCGCATCCGAGCACGACGCGGCCGCATCCGAGCACGACGCGGCCGCACCTGAGCCGGCGCGCTGGCTCTGCGGAACATTCACGATCGGTGACCCGGAGGCGAGCCACCTGCTCGCGAGCCTCCCGGCCGTGATCATCCTGCGCAGTGCCCGCGGCCAAGCGCTCGAAGGACTCGAAGTGGCCCGCCGGATGCTCCTACTCGAGATGCAATCGCCCTCTCAAGGATCGGCGGTGATGGTCGCCCGCATCCTCGATCTGCTCTTCATCCAGATTCTGCGCGCCTGGGCCGCTGGCACGGACGCCGAACCGAACTGGCTGGCCGGTGCGCTCGACCCGCAGATCGGTCTGGCCTTGAGCGCTATCCATCGAGACCCCGGCCACGACTGGACAGTCGAGGAGCTGGCCCGAGCGTGCAGCCTTTCCCGGTCGGCGTTCGCTGCGCGGTTCGTCGCTCGCGTCGGGAAGCCGCCAGCCACCTATCTCGCGCACGTACGCATGGACGCCGCCACCGACCTGCTCCGCGACACCTCCCTTCCGGTCACGCTCATCGCGGAGAACGTCGGCTACGCGTCGGAGGCGGCATTCAGCCGCGCGTTCAAGCACCGCTACGGCACGCCACCGGCTCGCTGGCGACGAGACATACGAGCGAAACACTCGTGAGCGGCCCGCGTGCCGCGAGGTCGCTCTGATCAGTCGCGGAGGCGCCGGTGTTGGTGTCTGGTGGCTGGTGATGCGGGCGCCTTGGTGTTGCCTTGCGCGGCGCGGCGGGCGGGTATCGCAAACGAGTGCCTGGGTGTCTTCGAGTGCGAGTGATCCGTCCGGTGAGGGTGTTGGTTTGCGATTGGTGGTCGGTGAACCATACGATCACCGGAAATCCGCCCCGCCACAGCTATTTCCATCTCGCAATGACATTCGTCTTTGGTTCTTAGCCGACGTTGACGTCCAAAATTGCAGGGAACGACGTATCCGATGTAGCCAGGCCTTCTGGGGTTAATGGTTACGTATCTAAACCCTCGCCCTGCAGTCCAGTGCATGATGGCGTCGCCCGTCTCGTAGTAAAAATGCTCTCGCAATAACGTTGAATGGCACGGCTCGTAACTCGCTACCTGCGACAATATCGGAATTGGGACATAGGACCGGAAGCCGCAATGAACGCTGATTCGCTTTGGGAGCAGGACGCCGCCGGTTCGAATGCGGTCATCCCGACCAAATACAGGTCACAGGACTTGTTGGGGACAGTCAGGGTGGCTTACAAGATGGTCTGAGTGTCATTTGACCGTGGAATTGAACGTCCGTAAGCGGCAGTCACTGTCACGGTTCGGACCTCACGGACATGGTCGGCCCGCCCGCCCGGCGCTGGCCCGCCGGGCAGCTGCCTGATCCTGGTATGTCTAGCCGCGGCTGGTGACCCGGGCCAGCAGGGGGATGAGGGCCTGCGCGTTGGGGCTTCCCCAGCCCGTTACCGGGTCCCATCCGGGACCGGCGTGGTAGGTGTAGTTGACGGGGCCGAGCGTCAAGTTGTTACCGGTAGTAACGTCGTGGAAGGCCTTGTGGTAGCTGGGGCTGCGGGCGATGCGGTAGAGGCTGGGGTTGACGAAGCCGAGGCCGTGATGGGCGTCCTGGTCGGCCAGCGCCATGAGTCCCGCCCACAGCGCCGTGGCGGCGCTGGTGCCGGGGGACGTGTTGATCGCTGACTGGCTATCGTCGGCCATGACGATCGGGAGGCCGCCCAGCTGATTGGCGTCACCGGCCACGTCAGGCACGCCCCTTCTCGTTGAGATCCCGGGGACGCCATCTTGATAGGCGGGACGGGGGTACAGGTGGCTGAAGCCGCCCCCCGATGCTCCGGGGGTCACACTGAAGCTGCCCGTCGCGCCGTTCCAAGTGGTCTCGCTGGTGTAGGTGCCGGTCACGGGGCTCGCGGTGAGCGTGGTGCCGCCGACGGCCAGCGCGAGCGGGTCGGAGGCGGGAAGGCTGACCTCCTTGACCGGCGGGCCTCCATAAGACTCGCTGACCGCACCGTTGTCGCCGGAGCTGGCGGCCACTGTGACGTGGTGCGCGGCCGCCCCCCGCAGGATGGAGTGCATCTGGGCCACCTGAGCCGTGGTGAAGAAGTGTTCTCCCAGGCTCCAGCCGATCGACGCCACGTCGGTGCCGGAGACGGCGAGCCGCAAAGCGGCGATCATGTCCGCGGTCGCGGTCGCGGCGCTGTCCAGGACGTTGGCGGGCAGCAGGATCACCCGGAGGGTGGCGGCGGGGGCGACCGTGTGCACGACCTCGACGTCCTGGACCTCCTGGGCAGACGCCTGCCAGGGCGAGGCGGAGCCGGCCAGGGTGGTTACGACCTGGATCCGCGCGGCAGGCAGCCGGAACATGCGGTCGAATGCCGCCAGGTCCTTGCGGATGTCGGTGGTAGCCGGGCTCGCACCGGGGGGCGGGGCTGCCGGAGCACTGGAGGACTGCGCTGCCGGAGCGCTGGAGGACTGCGCTACCGGGACGGTGGAGGACTGCGCTCCCTGGACGTTGGGGAGCTGGGGAGGGGCAAGGACCGTCACCGCTTCGCCGCCGCCGTCGATCCCGCTGTCCAGCAAGGGCTGGATGCCATAGGCGACCCGGAACTGGCGCGGGGCATAGCAGGAGGAGGCCGGGGGAAGCAGGCAGCCGGACACCGCGCTGAACGGTGCGGGGCTACCCGGCACGTGCTTGGCCGGGCTGCCTGAGCCTCCTGTGCATCCTGCTGCCAAGACCCCGCTCAGCAGCAGTGTGGCGGCGGGCAGATGCGCCCGCCCCAAGCGGATCAGCCGCGCTGGCAGGATGCTGGCGCGCATCGGTCTCCTCCAGATGTCCTCCGCGTTCCGGCAGGATCAACGCGAGCACGAACCCTGCCGCGGGGAGCCATCGGGGCAGGTGCAGCGGCACCGGCGAACGCCCGGGTCCGCGGCGTCCGGGCCGCCCGGTCCGGCCAGACGCCGATATGGCCGGGCTCCTCCTGCCGCTTAGGCTGGTTTGGCAGTGCGCCTGCGCAGCGGCGGACCCGGCGTGGTCTTGGCTCACACCCGTTAACCCGCCAGTGGCCGCAAACGCTTACCCCGGCCCGGCAAGATTCCGCCCGCCCGGCGACTCACCCCGCCGGCTACCGCTCGGCGGGGGTTTACGAGTTCGGTGTGTGGTGGTGCCGTTCCTGAGGGGCCTCCTGGTCCGGCCAGACGCCGATGTGGTCGGGCTCCTCCTGCAACTGGACCCGGCTTCGCATGCGGAGGCGGGTGGTCATCTCGCGCGGGAGCTGAATCCGGCCCGCGCGGTCCAGCGTCGCGTACTCACGCGCGTGCAACGCGGTCCGGCCGTGCTCGTCGGTGGCCGCGTGCCGGATGGTCTCGCTGCTCGTGCGGCCGTCCCGGATAGCGATCGTCCGGCGAACTTGCGATGACACGGCCGGGTCGTGGGTGACCACCAGCACCGTGGCGCCGAGTTCGGTGTTGGCGGTCTGCAGGGCGGAGAAGACGTCCTGGGCGGTGGACGAGTCCAGCTCGCCGGTGGGCTCGTCGGCCAGCAGCACTTTCGGCTGGTTCGCCAGCGCTGTGGCGATGGCGGCTCGCTGCTGCTCACCGCCGGACATGCGGTCCGGTGTCCGGTCGGCGCAGTGCGCGATGCCGAGCGTCTGGAGCAGCACGCTGGCGCGGCGCAGACGGTCCCGGCGGCGAAGCGGGGTGAACCGCATCGGCAGCAGCACGTTCTGCCGGGCACTCAGGTAGGGCAGCAGGTTCCGCGACGTCTGCTGCCAGATAAAGCCGACGGTGCTCCGCCGGTAGGCCAGCCGTTCTTTGGCGGTCATCGCGCCCAGGTTGTGGTCGGCCACCCACACCGTCCCCGCCGTCGGCGTGTCGAGCCCGGCGAGGATGTTCATCAGCGTGGATTTGCCGCTGCCCGCCGCGCCGATCAGCGCGGTCAGCTCTCCCTCTGCGAGCATCAGGTCCAGCCCTTGCAGAGCCTGCACTTCAATGCCGTCCCCGGCGTAGATCCGGACCAGCCGGTCACAGACGATCATCGCGTCTGCGCCGGTGGGAGGCTGGTCGTGCGGGAAACGTTCGGTGGGCCCGCCATCTTCGGTGGGCCCGCCACCCCCGGTGGGTGGCGGGGCGGTGGTGCCGGACTCGGTCATGTGCGTGGGCTCCTTCACTCGGCGATTTCACTCCGCGATTTCACTCCGCGATCCGCAGCGCCCTGGCGCTGCCGCGGCGGTAGGTGACCACGGCTTGGGCAGCCAGGACGAGCAGCGAGGCCAGCACCAGCCCGGCGGCCGCGGCGGCCAGCGGGAATGGGGCGGGAACCACGGCGACGCCTGGGCCGGCCTCGGTGAATGCCGCCAGGTCTATCGACGGCCCGACCAGCGGCACAAGCAGCCAGGCGCAGGCGGCGCCCCCGATGGCGGCCGCTACGACCTGGGGGAGCGTCTCGGCCGCCAGCAGTAGCTGAGCCTGCCAGCGCCGCAGCCCCATCGTCGCCAGCCGTGCCAGCGTCATGTCGCGGGTTTGCGCCCCGAGTACCAGCAACAGCAGCAGGACCAGCGCGCCGAACCCGGCCGCTGCGGCCATCCCCTGCGCGAGGGCCACCTGCGCCGCCCGTGGTACCGGCGCTGTGGTCATCGCGGCGAGGGCCGCGGCGCGCAGCGTTACCGACCCGCCCGGCAGCGCGCGGCTGACGTCCGCGCGCAGCCGCGCCGCATCCAGGCCGGAACCGTCAACCAGCATGAGGCCCGGCCCGTACGGGGGTGGCCCGAGTGCCCGCAGTGGCAGCACCGCGACGGCGTTTGCGCCGATGCCGGGGACGCCGCCGATCCGCCCGGTCACCCGGACCGTGATGGTCGTGCCCGGGTCCAGGCTGAGCTGCGCCGGCCCCGCGCCGATGAGCTGAGCGGCCGCGGCGGTGGCGACCGCGGGCACGATCGCGGCACCGCGCGCGGCGGTCCCCGACAGCGCGGCCTGCGGGAACCGTGCGCCCGGTGCCTGGTCGGTCACTGCCGCATACCGGGCCGGGCTGACGAACACCGCGGTCAGCTCCTGCCCGGTGGCCGGCAGCGTCGCGCCGGAGATCACCCCGGTAGCGGTGGAGACAACCCCCGGCATCGAGGCGATCTGGCGCTGCAGCGCCGGGGGGATCGCCTGGCCGGCGTGAGCTTCGATGATCGCGTCGGCGCCTACCTGCCGCCAGGACTCAGCCACCTGGCCACGGGTGACCGAAGCGCTGATCATCGCTGGGAACGCCACCGTGGTGAGCACCAGCACCAAGGCGAACGCCGGCAAGGCGGCACCGGGCGGGGTGCGGGTGGCCCGCGCCAGGCCGACGAACGCGACCACCCCGCGCGACCGGCCTGCGATCCGGGCCAGTCCGCGGGCGACGGGTGGGTAGCAGCGCAGCACGATGACGGCCACCGGGATGGCGACGAGCACTGGCGCCGCGCTCGGGTACAGGGACGGGTTCCCGGCGGACAGGCCCTGCTTCCGCAGCACGATGAGCCCGCCGATCGCCGCGGCGACCAGCACCGCCTCGAGCACGATCCGCCGGGCGGCGCGCGTCCGCCCGCTGACCCGGCCGCCCGGCCTGCCAGTGGCCGGGGCCGCCACCCGTTGCGGGACCACGCTGATCAGCACGGGCCCGGCCAGCGTCACCGCGATCGTGACGCCAGCCAGCCACCAGCTCAGGCGGTTGCCGCCGCCGGGGGTCAGGCGGATGGCGAGCAGCGCGGCCAGCGCCCCGGCGGCCACGGCGATGACTGCGCTGGCCCGCAGGACCAGCCAGCCAAGCTGGTGCAGCGCCGCGCCGCGCGCCCGCATGAGCGTGAACTCCGCGGCGCGGCGCTGCGCCACCAGCCGGGCGCCGAGCAGCACCACCACAGCGCCCATGACGGCCAGGCTGACGTACAGCAGCCCGAGCACGGGAGCGACGGCATTGTCCGCGGTGATGAACGGGGTGAGGATCGCCGGAATCTGCGAGTTGATCATCACCGTGATCGGGGGAGGGCTCGGGCAGCTCACTGGGCACGTTGCGTTGCCCGGGGGAGACGCGGTTCCGCTGCTGATCACCAGCCCCGAGGAGTCCAGGCCGTTGATGCCCGCCTGCACCGCGTTCGCCTGGTCCGCGGTGAGCCGGCCGAGGTCGGCCGGGACCACCCAGGTGAGCAGCATAAGACTCTCGTTGAGGCCGGACACGGCCAGCGTGAGCCCGCCGGCGCCGATGAACAGCCCCCCGGCCCAGTGCGCGGGCTGGGACGACGTGCCCGCGATCAGCGTCGGCCGGGCCGCCCCGGGATCGTCGGTCCAGAAGTCGGAAGACGGGTGTACCGGCCGGATGATCCCCGTGATCACCAGCCGTACCGTCGGGCCCATGCTGAGGCGGGTGCCGACCCGCAGGCCGAACCTGGCCGCGGTGGCGGGGGTCACCACGGCCTGCGCCACGGCCCGCTGACCGGCGGACGGCAGTCGCCCGGCCACGACGTGGCTGTAGCGGGCCAGCGCGGTGCGGTAGGTCACCTCGAACTGCGGCTGCCCGTGCCCGGCGGCCCGGGCCGCACCTATGACCGGCCCGTAGCCTGAGGTCAGGCTGGACCAGGCAGGCGGGTTGCTGGCTATCGGCATCCCGGTCGCGGCCAGCCGCGACCGCAGGCGCGCGCCGATCGCGGCGATCTCGGGGGCCGGGCTCTCGCCTGCGCTCTGGCCGAATGCAGGCGCCGCATCCGTCAGGCCGATCGTCCCGACGACGGCGCTGTCGAGTGGCGAGGCCGCGACCGTGTGCCGCAGCGCCCCGGTGCGCAAGCCGGTGCTGTCCCGCGGAATCGCCAGGCTGGCCAGCACGGCGGCAAACACGAGCAGGCCGAATGCGACGCTGGCGGCTGCCCCGGTGCCGGTGAGCGTGATCCAGGCGGCGCGCAGCCGCCGCCACGGCGCCCTCATCTCGCCTCCGCGCGCAACTGCGTGGCCGGGTCCGGGCTGCGCAGGACCGACAGGGCGGCGGCAGCGACCGGCAGGGCCGCGGTGAGCAGGGCCAGGGCGATGGCCAGGCCGAGGGGCAGTACCGCCAGGGCCGGCGGCACCGGGTCCGTCGCACCAGTGCTCAGCGTGATCGCGGGCACCACCAGCCGCGCCAGGCCGATGCCGGCGAGCAGGCCCACGGCCGCGGCCGGAACGCTGAGCGCGAACTGCTCCAGGCACAGCTGGCCGGCCTGGGCCCGGCGGCCCACACCCAGCGCCGCCAGCACGGCGCTCTGCGTCCGCCGCGTGCGGAGGCTCGCCGCGACGCTGACCGAGAATCCGAGCACGCCGAGCAGCAGCGCGGCCGCCCCGATGGCCAGCATGACCAGCCTGGGCGCCTTCAGCAGCGGGTTGTGCAGCAGGGCCGCCTGCTGGCGGGCGCGGACGGCGACGGACACCCCGGCTGGCAGGTGGGGTACCCGGCCGCCACGGGTGCGCAGCCACAAGCTGGTCACCGGCAAGGGCGCCCCCTGGTTGGCGACGAGCACGTCGCTGACCGTCCCGAGGTCGGCTATGAGTGCCCGGTTCTGCCCGAACACCGTCGGGAACCTGGCCACCGAGGCCACGATCCGGACCGGGACGGAGGATCCGCCGACCGGGACCGAGACGGTAGATCCGGTATGCAGCCGGCTGGCAGTCAGGTAACCGCTGGTGGCGATGGCCGGGACGACCTGGGACGCCGGCTGTGCGGTGATCCCGACCTGCCCGGTGATGGTCTGGGGAGCGAGGAGCTCATTGTTCATGATCGATACCGACGGATCGTGTCCGGTATTGAACGTGAGTTGCCGGCTTCCCCCGGCGGTGCCGTTCCAGGCCAGGATCGCCGGCTTTGCGCCGTCGGAGGGCGGCGACGTCTGGAACACGCCCGGCGGCCCGGTCGGCACGCGCGGCGAGGATCCCGCGGCCTGCCACGCGGCCAAGGCGGCACCGTCGCGGAACGGCCGGCCGAACGGGCCGCTGGCCGTCCCGGCCACCGCGAGGGAGAAGATGCTGAGGCTGGCGGTGGGGGCGGCCAGCGGGCTCGCCCGGTCATACGGCGGCAGGACATACGTGAGGGAGAGGCTGAGCAGCCGCAGCGGGTAGCTGGCCTGCCGCGGGCCAGGCAGCGGGACCACCAGGGCGTGGTGCTGGCCGTCGGCAGGCAGCACCCCGGCGGGCAGCTGGTAGCTGACGCCGTCGGCATCCTGGACCGAGGCCGTGACCGTGGCTGAGCCAAGTTCCCTCCGCAGCTCCGCCGCGCTGGTGTTCGGGCCCGTCCCGAGCGCCGCGAGGATCTGCAGCCGGTCTGGCATCCCGGGGAGCGCCAGCCCCGGCGGCCGCCGCAGGATGATGCTCCGCCACAGAGAGCTCAGCGGAACCGGCGACAGATCGGGGCGGAGCAGGATCGTCCTGCCCGCCGTGGCCGCGCCCAGGGCGATGAGCTGGCTCCTGTTGCCGAGGCTGGCGATGCTGGCCGGCGTCGCGGCGGTGACGCCCTGCTCGCCGATGATCGCCCTGGGGTCCAGCGGTATCCCGGCCGTGGCGTCCACCTGCACGTCCGAGCCCACCGCGAACGCGGCCTGATCCGCAGCCGACCGCTGCCAGCTGGCCCACCCAGCCAGCGCGAGCGTGGTCGTGGCCGTCGCGACGACGACGAGCAGGACCGGACCCGCCTGGCGGACCGGCCGCCTGCCGATCTGCCAGCTCGCCATGGCGGCGGCCAGCCGCCTGCCCCGCTCGGTGGCCCTGTCGGCGAGCCTGGCCAGCAGCGGCAGCGTACGGAGCGGCACGAGCGCGACTCCGGCCAGCGCGAGCGCGGGAGCGATGGCGACCACGGGATCGATCCCGAGTGACCCCGTGACCGGATGCGCGACCGCGGAATAGCCGCGCAGTTGCCACACCGCGAGCGCCGCGAGCGCCACCACGGCCAGATCGCCGCCCGCCCAGGCGACGCCCGCGAGCCGGGCCTGCCGGCCCTGGCGGATCCTGGCCGCATCAGGGGTCCCGGCGCGCAGGGCCGGCCAGGCCATCACTGCGACGCACAGCGCCAGCATGGCGAGGGCCGACAGCCACGCCAGCGAGCTGATCCGGCTGGCCTGGTAGCTGTCCAGGCGCAGGTGGCCCGCACGGGCCAGCACACCGGTGAGGCGAACGCCGGCCAGCACGCCGGCCGCGCTGGCCACGGCGCCGATGACCAGCGCCTCGGCCAGCACCGGCCGCGTCAGCTGCCACCTGGTGGCGCCGCGCGCCCGCAGCAGCGCGGACTCCTCGTCGCGCAGACCGGCCAGCAGCCGCGCGGCCAGCACCAGTCCCGCCGCGGAAACCAGCAGCAGCTCCAGCGCGCCGATCGTGAACAGCGACCTGGCCAGCACAATGGTGCTGGCGATGCCGTCCAGGGCCTGCGGCAGGCGCGTGGTCACCTGCAGGCCGGACGGCAGGATCAAGGTGGTCAGCTTCGTCACCACCTGGCTGGTCCGGCCGGCCAGCGCGCCGATGTTCTGGTGGGCCATGACCGGCGCCGGCGGAAGCACGAACCACGAGGCCTGGCTCGCGGTGACGCCGTTGCGGAACGCCGCGGGGCTCACCACCGCGGGGCCGTATGTGACGAGGGAACCCGGGGTGCCGACCCCTGGGATGAGGGTGGTGCCGACCCCTGGGATGGTACTGGCGGCAAACCCCGAGAAGGGCAGCTGGTCCAGCGTCCAGTACGGCGACGCCGGGTTCCTGAGCCGGAACAGGCCGGTGACGCGCAGCCCGGCCGCCGCCGGGCCAGACCGGGTAGCGGCTTTCAGCACCGAGCCGGGCGTCACGTGCAGCCGGCTGGCCACGGCCACCGGCAGCGCCACCGGGAGCGGGTGGCCGGGATGCGGCGGACCTGGCCATGTCCCGGCGGTCAGCGTCGTCTGGGCGCTGATCCCGGCCAGCGCCGCGACCTGGATCTGCCAGTCGACCGGGGGCGGAAGTCCCAGAACCGGGCTCGGCTCGGCGCGGACGGCGCGGGGCGGCACGAGCGTGATCGGCGTCGCCCACAGCGCGCCTCCCATCTGATAACCGATCCCCGGCCATGCCTTGCGCAGCGCGGCACGGACCTGGCGCGCGTCGGTGGCCGCCTGCCCGGTGCCGCCCACCACGCCGCTGAGCCCGATCACCCGGCTCCGCGGCGGGGCGAGGATGCTCTGCGCTCCGGGCGGGATCACCGCGGCGGCGAACGTCCATGCCGCGGCGGCCAGCCCGGTGGCGAGCAGGACCATAACCGCGACGCAGGCCAGCAGCAGCCACGAGGATCTGGCCCGGCGGGCGAGAAACGAGAGCCCCAAGCCAGGCACAGACCAGCCCCGATCCGGTCTCCCGCCGCCGCCATCAGGCTGGGGCATGGGTGGCTGCTTACCCATCTCTCGCCTGAGTACCGGCGTCCCCGGCCAGGGCTGTGTCCCGGCAGCCTGATACTGGCGTCCCCGGCCAGGGCCTGAGTACTGGCGTCCCCGGCCAGGGCCTGAGTACTGGCGTCCCCGGCCAGGGCCTGAGTACTGGCGTCCCCGGCCAGGGCCTGCTGCCCGGCAGCCTGCCCGGTCACGACGCGCCCATCCTCCAGCGAAATGACGTTGTCGGCCAGGTCGATGAGCGCCTCGTCGTGGGTGGCGACCAGGGCGGTGATTCCCTCGGAGCGCACCACGCTCAGCAGCAGCCCCATGATCTGCCGGCCGGTCTCCAGGTCGAGCTGGCTGGTTGGCTCGTCCGCGATCAGCAGGCCTGGCAGGCCGGCCAGCGCGCGGGCGATGGCGACCCGCTGCTGCTGGCCCCCGGAGAGCTCGCCCGGCCGGTGCACAGCATGGCTGGACAGGCCGGTCAGCGCCAGCATGGCCGCGATCCGCTCCCGGCGCTCGCTGGGCCGCATGCCTGCGATGCGCAGCGGAATCCCCACGTTCTCGGCTGCGGATAGCATCGGGATGAGCCCGAAGGACTGGAAGATGAAGGCGACCGTGTCCCGCCGCATCGCCAGCCGTTCCCGCTCGGTCATCCGGCCCACCTCGCGGCCATCCACCCATACCTGGCCCGCCGTCGGGCTGTCCAGGCCGCCGATGATGTTCAGCAGCGTGGTCTTGCCGGAGCCGGATCGCCCGCGCAAGGCGGTGAGCTGGCCCCGGCCTACCGTGAACGACACCCCCCGCAGGGCGTGCACGGCCGTATGCCCGCTGCCAAAAGTCTTGGAAATACCCTCCGCCGCCACCATGACCGGCGGCGGCTGGCCAGCATCGCATGCAGCGGCCCGCTCGGCGTTGTCGTGGCTCACACCCCTTAACCTGCCACTGGCCGCAAACGCTTACCTCGGCACGGAAGATTTTGCCCTCGGCGCGGACGGGCGCCGGGCCATAGCGAACTGCCGCCGGGCCATACGTGCGGCGGGCACTGACCGGCCCGCGCCGCTACGAGGGACCGCCGGGCGGCTGCTCGGTGTTGCGGCAGGTGTGGGAGCCGGTGTAGATGAGGTTCACGACGATGGTCTGGGCGAGGTCGAAGTAGCCGATGAACAGCTCGGTCCCGGCGGGCATCGCCGCGGGGTTGATGACCATTGATATGGGGTCAACCATCGGGGCCAGCTGACTGGGCTTGACCGGGAGTGTCACGGATTGCCAGATGCCCTGGCTATTACCGAGCCCCGGCGTGGCCCGGCGGCGCGCCCCGGCGGGCCCCGGGCTGGCGCCGGGCAGTACCCCGAGGCGGATTGGGCTGGGTGCTGCGGGGCTGGACGAGCAGTAGCTGCCGATCCTGACCAGGGCCCGGGTGCCGTGCTGGGCGAGTGCCCGCTGGAGCGCGGCGGGGTCGAACATCTGACCCAAGGTCAGCGAGACGGTGCCGTTGGTATAGCTGGTGAGGGTGAAGGCCGCGGTCTGCACCGTGCCGGTGCGGGCGGGGGCCGCGCCGGAAACGCCGGTCAGACCGAGTACTAGTGCGATGGCCGTGGCAGCACAGGCGACGCCGAGCCCCGCCAATCCTGCGAGCCGCCGCCGCTGGTACACCCGGCCCCTGTCGGTGATCGCGGCCAGCGGTGGCCGTCCGGGCACGGCCACCTCAGACAGGGAATCGCGCAGCTCCTGGGTCAGGGTGCTGTCGTCCGGGTGCTCGTCGTGGTTCATCGTCCGGTCCCCGTGGTCATGGCGGGGGCCAGTTCGCCGCGCAGGGCTGACATGGCCCGCGATAGGTGAGCCCGGACCGTTCCCGGCGCGATGCCGAGCTGCCTGGCGGTCGTGTCGATGTCCAGGTCGAGGAAGACACGCAGCACGATCACCTCCCGCTGGCGGGCTGGCAGGCGGCGCAGCGCGGTGAGCACGGCGGTGTCCAGGCCCGTCCCCTGGCTGTCGGCCGCCGCGATGTCATTACTGGTCAGCGCCGTTTCCTTGCTGCGCCGATGCCACGCGGACGCCCCGGCATTGAGCGCGGTGCGCAGTACCCAGGCCCGGGGCGCTGGATGATGGCTGACCTTGGGCCAGGACGCCCACGCCCGGGCGAACGCCTCCGCGACCTGGTCCTCGGCCAGCGTCATGCTGCCGGTGCTGGCGGCCACCGCCCGCAGGCAGGGATCCCAGCTGGCCGCGAAGAACTCAGCGAACTCGGCGTTGCCTTGGCTCACACCCGTTAACCCACCAGTGACCAGAAACGCTTACCTCGGCCCTGGCACGATTTTGCACCCCCCGGTGACTAACGTCAACGCCGTCACGCCCATCGCCGGTGCTGTCTACCCAGGAGCGGCGGAAGCGTTCCGGGAACGTTACTGCCTGACGCGATATCCGGCCTGATTACAGGGGGGCTCGACGTAGCGACGCTGCTCGGTCACCTCGGCCCCGGCCCGGTCCCGCCGCCGCATGACCATCAGGCCGATCGCGACGCACAGGCCCGCGACCCCGCCGATCATCAAGATCACGCCGATGACCTGCAAGTTGACGTTCTTGGGCGACCAGGTGACAGCGAAGCGGAGAATCGCGCCGATGATGATCAGTGCCGCGCTTCCGCCAATAGTCACACGCGCCCTCCTAGGTCATGCCAACCGCTGGCGGGTGGCGGCGTCCTAGCCGGCGGGAGTGCATGCGGGCTGGGGCGCTCATATTTCCTGGCTGGATTATTATCTCCTGGCTGGACTATTACTGTCACGAGTCCGGCCTACCTCACCCTCTGCGGGTGAGCCGTTCCGGACGGCCCTCCGGCCTAGCCCACGCGAATCCGGGCGTTCCGGACCGCCGTGGACGCCGCCTGCCGTCGGGCAGAGCGGGACACGCCCGGACACACTGGCCGTCTGGCGGGTCGCCACGGGCCGGGCACCCCGCGGACCTGGGCGTTCTTTCACCCGGTAAGGAGGAGGCGACCAGGGGGCCGGAACAGCGACGGTGATCTCGCCTGCCGCCGAGGGGCACCCGCAACCGGGGGGCACAGGTGCCCGCGGCGGCAGGCTTCCAAGCGCTCCCAGTAAAGGGAGCCAGGAGGTGGCCAGTGCCTGACGGTGGCGAGAGCGCGGAAGAGGGTCAGCCGACGCCGCACGACGCCGGTCCCCTCAGCGCGGACGAACGGGCCGAACTCGAACGGCTGCGCGCCGAGAACGCGCGTCTGCGTTCCCGCCCGTCGCCGCCCGGGGGCGGCGCCGGCGGCAAGGCGGAGTCGGCCCGGCGCCACCGGCTGGGCTGGCGCGGCCCGGTCGCGACCCTGCTGATCATTCTGGGCTGTGTCCTCGCGCCGCTCTCCGTGCTCGCGGTCTGGACCGCCAACCAGGTGTCCGACACCAACCGCTACGTACAGAACGTGGCTCCGCTCATCCACGAGCCCGCCGTCCAGAGCGCGCTGACCGACAAGATCACGAACGAGATCAACGCCCATATCCACGTGCAGGCCCTCACCAACCAGGCCGCCGCGACGCTGAAGAGCAAGGGCCTGCCCCGGGTCGGCACGCTGCTGCAGACTTTCTCCGGCTCGCTCGCGGGCGCGGTGGGCGGCTTCATCCACACCCAGGTTGCGAAGATCGTGGCGAGTCCGCAGGTGGCCACCTTGTGGGTGCGGGTCAACCGGACCGTCCACGCTGAGCTGGTCAAGGCCCTCTCCGGACAAGGCAACGGGGCCATCACGGTCAGCAACGGCCAGGTCGTGCTGAACCTCGGGCCGTTCATCGACGTCGTCAAGAAGGACCTGGCCGCACGGGGATTCACGCTGGTCAACAGCATCCCGGCAGTCAACCCGACGTTCGCGCTGTTCTCCGCCAAGGAACTGGTGAAGGCGCAGAGCGGCTACCGCGCCCTCAACGACCTGAAGATCGTCCTGCCCATCCTGACGCTGGTGCTGCTCGCGGCCGGGATCTACATCGCCCGCAGTCACCGCCGGGCGCTCATCGGCGCCGGGCTCGGCTTCGCCGCGTCCATGGCGCTGCTCGGCGTCGCGCTAGCCATCGCCCGCAGCATCTACCTGAACAGCGTCCCGAACAGCGTGCTGCCCGCCAACGCGGCCGCGGTCTTGTACGACACGCTGATCCGGTTCATCAAGGACGGGCTGCGGACGTTGCTGGTCGTCGGCCTGATTGTGGCCATCGCGGCGTTCTTCACCGGCCCGTCGGTCACCGCGGTCCGGACCCGCGGCGCGGTCAGCGGCGGGCTGGGCTGGCTGCGGGCCAGCGGGGAACGGGCCGGGCTGCGCACGGGGCCGGTGGGGCAGTGGACGTACGTGCACCGCCACGCGCTGCGTATCGGCGCGGTGGCCCTGTTCGCCATCATCTTCGTGTTCTGGGGTCGCCCGACGGCTGCGGTCGCCGTCGTGCTCGCGATCCTGCTGCTCGTCGTCCTCGGCCTCATCGAGCTGGTCGGGAGGCCTCCGGCGAGCACTGCGGCACTGCCGCAGGCCGCCGGTCACCACGGCAGCTGAGCGCCTGCGTGGTGCGCACCCTGCCGTTCCCGCTCAGCTTCCCGCTCTGCGGGCTCGGCTTTACCGGCATTTTCCGCAACGAAATCGCCGGGCTCTGCACGATCTGATCGCCGGGACAGCAGTGGTGTGCGCCTGGGATGCCCGCACGGCCCGGCTCCGGTTCCTGGCCCGAGATGCCGTCCCTGAGCTGGGGTGATGCGGTACAGAGGGGGTGTTTCACCCACCCTGGGTGATGCCTGCCGATAGCCGTCCCGCAAGCGTGGAAACCGGCCACAACGGTCCAGTGGAGCACGACTCCGCTTCACCGCACGGCCGATCGCAACAGGTCCCCGGTGCCTGCCACGCCATCGAGGGAGCGGACACGACATGAGCGATACGCAAGCGGAACGGACGCCAGGAACGGATCGGCCCGTCGACTACCGGGGCACGCGCGCGGCGGCTCAGCCCACCGGCTGGGTGGGCTGGGTTATCTTCGCCGGCGTCGTGATGATCGTCGAGGGTGCATTCCACATCATCAATGGCCTGGTGGCACTCTTCGAGCGGAGCTATTACCTGGTGACCAGCAGCCACCTGGCTCTGCACGTCGGCTATCTGGGGTGGGGCTGGGCGCACATGGCGCTTGGCGTCCTGTTCGTGCTGGTCGGCTTCGGGGTGCTGGCCGGGCAGACCTGGGCGCGTGTCGTCGGCATCGCGCTTGCGGTGATCAGCGCCGTGATCAACCTGGCGTTCATCGCCGCCTACCCGGTCTGGGGAGTCATCCTCATCGCCCTGGACATTGTCATCATCTACGCGCTGGCCATGCACGGCCAGGAGATCAGAGAAGTCGCCTGACCCCGGGGGCGGTCCTGGGCCCGCCACCCGGCGGTGCCCAGGGCCGCCTGCCTCAGGTCCGCTCGGCGGGGCGGGCGGCGGGGACCGGGCCTGACCCCCCGGTCCCCTTCCGCCCGCCCGGGCGCGGTCCTGTTCCCCGCCCGGGCACCGCGCCTGGCGGGCTCAGCCGGATCAGGCCGGGCGCCGAGGCCTTCTTTGCCCGGGACGGCCCCGGACTGGAGCGCTCTCCGCTCGCTGGTCCAGGGCCGGGCTGTTCTTGGCCGGGCTGTTCTTGGCCGGGCAGTGCAGTGCCGGGTTGTGCAGCGCCGGTCTGTGCAGCGCCGGTCTGTGCAAGAGTTGCCGGATGGCTGGCGTGCCGGGCGGCGGCCCGATCGGACCAGCGGAAGCCGGCCACCAGCCGGGCCACCAGGGTGGCCAGGAACATCTGGCCGATCATGGCCTCCAGCACGGCGAACGCCCGTCCTCCGTCCCCGGCCGCCGTGAAATCCCCGTACCCCAGGGTGGTCAGCGTGGTGAAGCTGAAGTACTGGAACGTCTTGGTGTCCTCGGTCTCCCCGTGGGAGAAGAACGGGGGGTGGGGGCTGAACCTCCACACCGCGACGTACACGGCGGCGAAGAGCAGCCCGATCATCATGTAGGCGCTCAGTGCACCGTAGATGCTCTGCTCGGTGATCTCGTGCTGCCCGAGCACCTGCCGCACGATGAAGAACACGGCCAGTAGCAGGATCAGCGCCGTCCACAGGCTCGCCAGCGCGGCGCCGGCCCCGGTGTGATCGACCAACTGGAGGACGGCCGCGACGACCGAGCCGAGCAGCAGGCCCACCGCGATGAGCTGCCCGGTCTTGCGTCGGAACCGGCCGCCGCGCAGCGCGATGAGCACCACGGCCAGGAATAGCAGCACCTGTACCGCGCTGACCAGGACGGCCACCGTGAAGGCGGACAGCAGGTAGGTGACGACCAGGATCAGCAGCAGGCTCCCGTATTGCGGCCCGGATCCCCGGCCCCGGTTCCGAGGGAGCAGCCTGAGCTGGCCCGCCGGGATCGTCATGCCCGCCAGCCTGGGCGGCCCGCGCCTCGTCCCGCCTCACCCGCGCGGGGTGGCGCGCGCGGCGCGGATGCGCGCGAACGTCATACCCGGGGAAACCCGCCCAGACCGGCGAACCGCGAACGTGAGACGCGAGAGAACCCGTGACGGCCCGCCGCCACGACCCACCACCGAGAGGAATCGGAACATGAGCATGCCTGTCAATGCCGACGTGGACCCGGCAACCCGGGACGCGCTGTCCGGCCTGGCCTTGGGCGACATTGAGGTCCTCGGCGTGGCGCTCGAACTGCGCGAGGCGTCGCAGGAGAGAAGCGGCCTGGACGCCCGCACCTTCAGCCTGGTCAAGATCGCGGCCCTGGTCGCGCTGGACTCGCCGCCCGCCTCGTATCTGTGGCAGGTCTCGAACGCGCTGGATGCCGGGGCCAGCCCGGCGGAGATCCTGGGCGTGCTGCGTGCGGTCGCCCCGCAGGTCGGCGGCCCCAGGGTCGTCGCGGCGGCCCCCGAAATCATGGTCGCCCTCGGGCTTGCGTTGCCCGAGGGCCAGGACGTCTGAACGTAGAGTTGGCCGAGGGCCGGGACGTCTGAACGTAGAGGAGACAGACATGTTCAGGAGAAGGCGTCCGTTGCTGCGCGCGGCTGCGGTCGGTGGTGGCGCGTATATAGCGGGCAAGAAAGTGGCCCAGAACTCGGCGGAGCGGTCCGCCCAGGAGGCCAGCCAGGACGACCGGATCAGCGACCTGGAACAGCAGCAGGGCGGTGCTCCGCCGGCTGCGGCCCCGCCGGCCGCTCAGCCGGATACGCCGATCGCCGAGCAGCTGAAGCAGCTCACCGCGCTGCATGAGGCCGGCTCGCTGACGGACGAGGAGTTCGCCGCGGCCAAGGGCAAGCTGCTCGGCATCTGACTACAAGCGTGATCCTGGGCAACTACTGCGGCATAGCAGCAGTAAGTGCCCAGGATCATGGCGCCGAGGGGCTCAGCTGGCGGTAGCGGGCTTGCCGTGGAGTGCTTCTTGCAGGTCGGCCTCGCCCTCCTTGGACAGCGAGGACTTGAGCACCGTGCCGCCGAACTGGGCGAGCGCCTCGGTGGCCTTGTCGGGGGTGACCTTCTCCACCATCAGGAACAGCGCCGAGGTGCCTGGCTTGAGCAGGCCGCGGACCTGATCCTGGAACTCGCGGTCGATCCCGGACTTAGTGATCTTGCCCATCAGGGCGCCCATCCCGGCGCCGATGGCCAGGCCGAAGAACGGGATGAAGAACAGCAGGCCAAACAGCAGCCCCCAGAACATGCCCCAGCTCGCCCCGGCCCCGACCGGATGGTGGCTGGTGTGCACGTGGAACTTGCCCTCCTTGTCGCGGACGATGGCCGCGATGGCATCCGGCTCGATGATGAGGTCCTTGGCCAGCCGACGGGCTTCGGCTGCGGCCAGTTCCGCGGTCTGCTCGTCCGGGTAACCGATGGCGATCAGGTCAGACATGGCGTCCTTTCCTCTCACAGGTTGGCTGTGGCGGACCTAGTCCACCGCCGCGTGCGGCGGGACGGCTCCACCCGCAGCGGGTGAAAAGGGAGCAATCGCGCCGCATCCGGGCCGCCCGGGCCGGCGGTCGCCGCATCCGCAGGCCGGACCCGGGCGTCGCGGACCCGGCGGTCGCCGCATCCGCCGGCCGGACCCCGGGCGGCAGGAACCCGGCGGGCGGCACGGACCCGGCGGGCGGCACGGACCCGGCGGTTCACAGCTCGATCATCTCCGCCTGCATCTCCAGCTCGGTCCGTATCCGGCCCGTGGCCAGCCCGGGGCCTGGCTGGGCGGCGTAGGCGGCGAGCGCGGCGCTGCGAAAGCTCGCGTGAATGGTGTCCCGGCCGAGTTGCTGGACCACCCCCGCCTCGGCCAGGCAGTCGACCAGCCCGCGGGTGCTGGCCGCCAGCCGCAGCCGCGTGCCGATCGCGGTCAGCCGCTGATGCACCAGCAGGATCGCCGCGCAGGCCTCCGGCTCGAGCGTGGCGGCGGCTCCGAGGTCGAGGACCACCGTCGCGACCGGGAAGCCGCAGCGCAGCACCCGCCGCAGGACGGCGTCCGCCAGGCCGATGCCCCGGCAGCCTTCCAGCGACGCGGTCATGCCCAGGTACGGAATCTGCGGGCGGGCCCGGGCCCTCCGGGCCTCGGCCCGGCTGCGGAGCCATCGTGCCGCCCATGACCGGGACTTTCCGACGGTCCGGCCGAGCCGGCGTCCGGGTGCTTCCGGTGCGAGAAGCGGCATGAAGAACGGACGGCTCATCTTTGTCAGGCCTCCGGGACCGTTGTGCGCTCCAGCGACCGCCGGCCCCGGGTGCCCCGCGCCGACCCGGGGTGGCCTTTGCTAAGGGTGGCCCTGGCCCGCTCGCGGCACATCACCCCGACCGGGCGAACTGCCCGTTCTGGGTAAGTGCCCGGGCCGTCATGACCAGCCCGATGTGCGAGCCCGGCCAGCGGATAGTTGCCCGCCAACCGCCTGCGCAGCGGGTCGTAGCCCTCGGCCAGCAGCCCCACGTCGTTGCGCAGGCCGAGCACGGCCGTGTAGACGCGGCGCGCCTGCTCCATCTGGCCCGCCGCCGCAAGCGTCCGCGCCAGCCAGAACGAGCCGGGCAGGTAGCCCGCCTCGCCGGGCGGGAGGCCGTCCGTGTCGGCCGGCGACCGGGCCTGGTAGCGCAGCAGCACGCCGCTGTCGTCCAGTTCCCGGCAGATGGCGTCCACCGTCCCGGCCATCCGCGGATCGGCGGCCGCCAGGAATCCGAGCAGCGGCAGGCGGAGCAGGCTGGCGTCCACCGCGTCCGAGCCGTAATGCTGGGTGAACGTGTTCCGGTCCGGGTTGTAGCCGCGTTCCAGCACGTCCGCGTGGACCGCGGAGCGCAGCCGCCGCCAGCGCGCAGCCGGGCCGCGATCCCCGAACGACTCGATCAGCTTGACGGCCGAGTCCGCGGCAGCCCAGATCATCGCCTTGGTGTGGACGAACTGCCGGGGCGGCGCGCGCATCTCCCAGATCCCGGCGTCCGGTTCCTGCCAGCGTGACTCCAGGAACGAGAGGATGGCCTCGGACTCGTCGGGCTCGGCCGCTCCACCCGCGTCCGGCGGCAAGCCGGCGGCCCGCACGGCCAGCCGGGCCCGCAGCACGTCGCCGGAGGTCCCGAGCTGGGTCAGCTCCGCGGCGGCGTTGCCGATCCGCACCGGCTGGGCGCTGTCGTACCCGGGCAGCCAGTGGGCCTGCATCTCCGGTATCCGCCGCTCGCCGGCGACCCGGTACACCGCTGGCGCCCCCGGGCCGCCCACGGCATGGCCGAGCCAGTTCAGCAGGCTGACCGCCTCCCGGTCGGCCCCGGCGGCCAGGAACACGTCCACGGCGTCGGCGGCGTCGCGCACCCAGCAATAGCGGTAATCCCAGTTGCGCATCCCGCAGGGCTGCTGGGGGAGGGAGGTGGTCGGCGCGGCGATCAGGCCGCCGGTCGGCGCGTAGCTGAGCGCCTTGAGCGTGATCAGGGAGCGGATCACCGCGTCCTGCCATTCGCCTGCTCCCGCATCCACGTGGCGCAGGCCCGCCACCCAGGTCCGCCACCAACCGTCGGTCTGCTCGACCAGGGCACTGGCCGGCGGCGGGGTGGGCGCGGGCAGGCGCGACGGTCGCCAGACGGCCGCCACCGGGAGCCGGTCACCCTCGCCGACCGAGAAGAGGGCGACCAGGTCTGCGTCGCGGGTGCGCATCTCGAGGGGGCTGAACACCCACAGCGACTGGTCCCCGGCCACGATCCGCCCGGCGGCGTCCCGCTGCCGGACGCGGGGGAGGGTGAGCCCGTACTCGAAGCGTGCGGCGAGCGTCATCTGCATCTCGACCCGCCCGGACACCCCTTCGACCAGCCGGATCAGGACCGGGTCGCCGGCCCGCGGCGGCATGCAGTCAATCAGGCGGACCACCCCGGACGCGGTGCTGAACTCGGTCTCCAGGATCAGGGTTCCGGGCCGGTACCGGCGGCGGACCCCGGTGACCTCGCGGGCCGGGGCAATCTGCCAGTACCCGTACCGCTCGTCAGCCAGCAGCGCGGCGAAGCAGGCCTCCGAATCGAATCGTGGTAGGCACAGCCAGTCGATGGAACCGTCCCGGCTCACCAGCGCGGCGGACTGCAGATCACCGATCAGGGCGTAATCCTCGATCGGTCGGGACATCCGCAGGCCTCCGGTCACGAGGACGCAGCCACGATGCGGGCAGCCGTCTCGATGGCTGTTCGCTGGCCGGGCAGGCGCGTCCTCGTACGCAGACTCGCTGGCCGTGCGGGGGAACGTCGTCATCCGCCGGGGGTGATGCGACGGGCAGCGACGGGGGTAAGGGTAAGTGTGATAAGACCGGCGCCCGCCTCGCGCGGTCATGACAGCGGGCCAGCGTAGGTTCGCGGTCAAGGGGAAGGACAGAAGCCCATGACACAGGCACAGAACAGGGCGTCAGGCAGCGGGACACCGGCCGCCAAGGCCACCGGCACCCAGGCCGCCGCGAGCAAGTCGGCGGATGGTAAGCCGCCGCGAGCCGCGAGCAGCAGGACTACCGCCAGCCGGGCCTCGGCCGGCGGGTCGGACGGGACCCGTGCCACGAGCGCCAGGTCGGCCGCTGCCAAGTCGATAGCCGCGAAGCCGGCCGCCGCCAAGTCGACAGCCGCGAAGCCGGCCGCCGCGAAGTCGTCGGCTAGCCGCCCGTCGGCCAGCCGGTCCACGGCCACCGGATCCACCGCCAGCCGGGCGACGGCCAGCCGGGCCAGCACGAGCCGGGCCAGCACGAGCCGGGCCAGCACGAGCCGGGCCAGTGCGGCACGAGCGGCGTCCCGGTCCACCGCCCCGCCCGCCGCCCGGGGCACGACGGCGCGCACCGCCGCAGCCCAGAACGGGGCCGTAACCACGGTGCCCGCCGGGGTGCCCGAGGGCGCCCGGAAGACCGTGGTCCTGCCCCGCAGCGCCCAGACCGGGCTGGAAGCGCCGCGCCAGCGGATGACCCCGGCGGAACGCCGGGTCCGCGGCAAGGCCGCCCGCGCCGAGGTGCCGCGCGAGAGCCACGCCCAGTGGGCGCCGCCGCCAGACCGGCCCGACCCGGTCGCCCTGCTGGAGTCGCAGGCCGTGAACCGCGTCCCGGACCTGGTCCCAGTGCGGTGGGGCCGGATGATGGAGACCCCGTTCACCTACTACCGGGGCGCGGCGCTGCCCATGGCCAGCGACCTGGCCGCCACCCCGGCCACCGGGATCATCGTGCAGGCGTGCGGTGACGCGCACCTGTCCAACTTCGGCATCTTCGGCTCGCCCGAGCGCAAGCTGCTCTTCGACGTCAACGACTTCGACGAGACGGTGCCCGCGCCCTGGGAATGGGACGTGAAGCGGCTGGCGGCCAGCCTGGAGGTGGCCGCGCGGGAGAACGGGTTCAGCGCCAAGGACCGCCGGAAGATCGTGCTGGCCTCGGCCAGGCGTTACCGGGAGGTCATGCGGCAGCTGTCCGGCGAGGGGAACCTGAACGTCTGGTACACCCAGGTGGACATGGACGACTTCCGGGCCAGGTTCGACAACCTGCTGCAGAACCGCCAGCGCAAACTCATCGACAAGGGCCTGGCCAAGGCCCGGACCCGGGACAGCATGCAGGAGCTGGCCAAGCTGACCCAGATCGAGGACGGGCAGCCGCGGATCATCTCCGAGCCACCGGTCATCGTCCCGCTCCGCGACCTGCTCGGTGAGCTGGCCGGGGCCGTCGACATCGGGAAGGAACTGAAAGACCTCATCGCCAAGTACCGGCGGACGCTGCAGGCCGACCGCCGGGTGCTGCTCGAGCAGTACGAGTTCACCGACATCGCCCGCAAGATAGTCGGCGTGGGCAGCGTGGGCACCCGCTGCTGGATCATCCTGATGCTCGGCCGTGACGAGACTGACCCGCTCTTCCTCCAGGTCAAGGAGGCCGAGGAATCGGTGCTCGCCCGGTTCGCCGGGCCCAGCCGGTACGACAACCAGGGCGAGCGGGTGGTGAACGGGCAGCGGCTCATGCAGGCGGCCAGCGACATCTTCCTGGGCTGGCAGCGGTTCGCCGGGCTGGACGGCAAGACCCGCGACTTCTACGTCCGGCAGCTGAGGGACTGGAAGTTCTCGGTCGACATCGCCGCGATGATCCCGCGCGGCCTGCGGCTGTACGCCGAGCTGTGCGGGCTGACCCTGGCCCGGGCGCACGCGCGGTCCGGCGACGAGATCGCCATCGCCGCCTACCTGGGCGCCTCCGACGTGTTCGAGAACGCGATCGCGGACTTCTCCGCCGCGTACGCGGACCAGAACGAGCGCGACTTCCAGGCCTTCACCGCGGCCATCGCGTCCGGCCGGCTGGTCGCCGAGCGCGGGGTGTAGCACCGCCCGGGCGGCACAGGGAACAGCAGGGAACAGCAGGGAAACGGAGGACGCCGGGTGCTCCACGTGCGCGTGGTGAGCCCGCAGGATGTGACGCCGCGGCTGGTGGCCGCGCTGAGCGCCGAGCCAGGAGTGCGCAACCTGGTGGTGCTCCCCGGCGTGGCCACCCGCCCGGACGGTGACGCGGTGCAGTTCGACCTGCTCAACGAGTCGGCCAACCCGGTGCTGCGGCAGCTGCGCGGGCTGCACGCGAACGGCCGCGGTTCGGTGACGGTCGGCGAGGTGAACGTGGCCCTCGCCGGCCCGCGCAACGCCACCGAGACGCGGCGCTACGCCCGGCGGGAGCAGATCCCGGTCTGGTCCATGGTGGAGGCCACGATCCGGACCAACGCCACCTACCCGCCGAGCTTCTACGTCCTGCTCGTGATCGCCGGGCTGATCGCGGCCGTGGGCATCCTGACCAATTCGCAGATCCTGGTCATCGGGGCCATGGTGGTCGGCCCGGAGTACTTCGCGATCATCGCCGCCGCTCTCGGCTGCAGCAAGCGGGACTGGCCGCTGGTCAAGGAGTCGCTGACCGCGCTGGGTCGGGGCTTCCTGGCCGCGGTGATCGCGGCCTTCCTGTTCGCGCTGGCCATCCGGGCCGCGGGCGTGGCGCCCGCCTCGTTCCTGCACGGGGTGCGGCCGGTAGCGGAGCTGATCAACTCACCGAACATCTTCTCCGTCATCGTGGCCGTCCTGGCCGGGGTGGCCGGGGTGGTCTCGCTCACGGAGTCCCGCGCGAACGCACTGATCGGCGTCTTCATCTCGATCACCACGTTGCCGGCGGCCGCATCGATCGGCCTGTCGGTCGCGTTCGCCAGCTGGCGCGACGCGGCCGGCTCGCTCTACCAGCTGCTGCTGAACGTGGTAATCCTCATCGTGGTCGGCGCGGCCGGGCTCAGCGCGCAGCGGGGCATCTGGCACCGGCTGGCCGGGCCGGACGAGGGCGCTACAGGATGGCGATGGGATTGACCGGCGATCCCGTTCCCGCGTGCAGCCGCAGCGGCGCGATGACGCACAGGAACGACCAGCGGCCCGCTTCCTGGCACGCGGGGACCAGCTCCCCGAACTGCAGGTAGTCCAGCAGGTGCACGCCGAGCGCGTTGATAGCCAGCACGTGCACGGGGAATTCGACCTGGTCGCCGGCGTTGCCGGCCGTGTCGTTGTTGCCGTCGCTGCCCAGCACGGCGACCTGCCGGTCGGCGACGAACTCCATCGCGGTGGGGTGCAGCCCGGCGCGGGCGTTGGCCGCGTCCCACGGGCCCAGCTCGTCGCGGCGGCGCCGGTGCCCGAGCCGGACGAACAGCAGGTCGCCCTTACCCACCCGGACCTGCTGTGCCTGTTCCGCGGCGACCAGGTCGTCGGTGGTCACGAAGTCGCCCGGCTCCAGCCAGGGCACCCCGCGCAGCCGCGGGATGTCGAGCAGCACGCCCCGGCCCACCACCCCGTCCCCGGCCACCTCGATGGTCAGCTCCGCGGCCCCCTTCGAGGTGACGGTGCCGGCCGGCACCCCGTTGTACAGCGTCCCGTCGTACATCACGTGGCACAGCGCGTCTATATGGCTGTCCGCGTTGCCGTGCACGTTCATCTCGACCCGGTCCATGGCGAACGACACGCCGCTGGGTTTCGCGTCGTCGGCGGTCCCGGTCATCGGGTGATGGGCCGGATCGGGGTTGTCCGCGGTGACCTGGTCCACCACCGCAGCCTCCAGGCTCACCGTGCGGCCCAGCCGGACCTCGCCCATCGCCGCGAGTACTTCGGCCGGGGTGAGGTAGTTGAGTGCGCCACGGCGGTCCTCCGGCCCCCAGGGCCGCCGGGCCCGCAGACGGTCATACAGTGCACGGAAGTCCGCCTCGGTCATGACAGGCTGAGCGCGGCGGTTTGGAGTACTGGGGTTTGGAGTACTGCGGTTCGGAGTACTGCGGTGACGCATCAGACCCCCAGATGCAGGGAGAGGAAAGAGGCTCGATGGCCCACGAGCGGCTGGTAGCCGTGAGCTACCCGGTAGACGGCGAATTCACCTCGATCAACGCCGATGTTCTCGGCGACCAGGCCGCCCTCCGCTACACCGACGGGATGCCGGAGGAGGAGCGGGCGGAGGTGCTGCGCCAGGCCGAGGTGCTGATTGGCCTGCGGCTCACCCGCGAGGTGCCCGCGGGGACGCTGCAGAGCGCCCCGGGGCTGCGGTTCATCCAAATGCTGTCGGCCGGCCTGGACACGGTGGATTTCGACGCCATCGCCCCGGACATCGTGGTGGCCGGGAACGTCGGCGCGTACGCCCATCCCATCGCCGAGCACGTCCTGGCCATGGTGCTCAGCCTGGCCAAGCGCCTCTCGCAAGAAAACGCGGCCCTGGCCCGCGGCGAGTGGAACCGAGCCGAGGGCGACCGTGCCGCCGCGAACGAGACCCTGGATGGCGCGGTCTGCGCGATCCTCGGCTACGGCGGGATCGGCCGGGCCACGGCCCGGCTGATGCGGGCGTTCGGGGCGCGGATCCACGCGGTCAACGGCAGCGGCCACACCGACGATCCCGTCGAGTTCTGCGGCACCCTGGACGACCTGGACCGGGTGCTGGTCGCCGCGGACGTGCTGGTCATCGGCATCCCGCTGACCACGGGCACGCGGGGCCTCATCGGCGCCCGCGAGCTCGGCCTGATGAAGTCCGGCGCGATCCTGGTCAATGTGGCCCGTGGCCCGATCGTGGACGAGCAGGCCCTGTATGAGCATCTGAAGGCGAACCCGGGCTTCTCGGCGGGCATCGACGCGTGGTGGGACGAGCCGCGCGGCGGGGCGCCGTTCCGCACCAATTATCCGTTCTTCGACCTGCCCAACCTGCTCGGCTCTCCGCACAACTCCGGGGACGTCCCCGGAATCATGTACCACGCCGCGCGGCAGGCGGCCGGGAACGTGCGCCGCTACCTGCTCGGCGACGCGGTCAGCGGGGTCGCCCGGCGGGAGGACTACGCGAAGCTGCCCTAGGCCGGCCCCCCGAAGGGGGCCGGACCGGCCAGCAGGGCCGGCCCGGTGGAGGGGGCCGGACCGGCCAGCAGAGCCGGCCCGGTGGAGGGGGCCGGCGCAGCCAGTAGACGTGCCCGCGTTCACTGGGCGCCGGCGGCGGGTTTCCCCGGCTCCGCGGACCCCGCGGGATCGGGCGGCACCGGCGCCCCGGCGGTCTTCGTTGCGGAAATAAGCTGCCCGGTGCCGGCCCGTAGACGTCGCGCAGCACACCGACGTCGCGACTGGTGAACGTGCGCTCGCGGCGCAGGTCCCGGGTGAACGCGAACCACCAGGACACGAGGGCACCGAACCGGTTGCGGAAGCCAGTCATGAAGCCGATGTGGATGATCAGCCACGCCCACCAGCCCAGGAAGCCGCCTAGGTGCAGCCGGCCGACGGAGACCACCGCGTTACCGCGCGAAACATAGGCAGCCGAGCCCAGGTCCCGGTAGCGGAACGGCTTGCCCGGCGGCTGGCTGGCCAGCTCGCGGCGGATCCGCCGGGCCGCGTAGAGACCGGCCTGCATGGCCACCTCGGCCACCCCGGGCAGCCCGCCGGAGTTCATCATGTCACCGGCCACCGTGATCTCCGGGTGGCCCGGGATGGTCAGGTCCGCGTCCACCCGGATCCGTCCGGAGCGGTCCTGCTGCGCCCCGGTCGCGGTGGCGATCGCCGTGGCCAGGGGCGGGGCCTCAACCCCGGCCGTCCACAGCACGGTGCCGGCGTCGTACCGGGTCACCTCGCCGTCCGGCCCGCGGACCTCCAGGCCGGTCAGGTTGACCTTGGTCACCAGCGAGTGCATGCGCTGCTCGACCCCGAGCCCGCGCAGGGCCGCGGCGGCCTTGGCTGACAGCGCCGGGCCGAACGAGGCCAGCGGGGCGGGGCCCCCGTCGAACAGCAGCACCCTCGCGTCCTCAGGGACGATGCGGCGGAACTCGGCGCGCAGTGTCCGGGTGGCCAGCTCGCGGATCTGCCCCGCCAGTTCCACCCCCGTCGGGCCGGCGCCGACCAGCGCGAACGTGAGCCAGCGCTGCGCCTCGTCGTGGCTGGTCGCGCTCTCCGCCATCTCGAACGCGCCGAACACCCGGCGCCGGATGGTCAGCGCGTCCGCGATCGACTTCATCCCCGGCGCGAACAGCCCGAACTCGTCGTGCCCGAAATACGACTGCTGGACCCCGGCCGCCACGATCAGGTAGTCGTAGCTGAACTCGAGGGCCTGGCCCAGTGGCCGCCTGGCCTGCACCACCCGCGCCCCCGGGTCGATGCCGGTGACCTCCGCCATCACGCACTCGACGTTGGCGTGCTTGCGGAGTACCTCGCGCAGCGGCGCGGCGATCTTGCCCTCGGACAGGATCCCGGTCGCGCACTGGTACAGCAGCGGCTGGAACAGGTGGTGTTCCGCGCGGTCGATCAGGGTGACCGAGACCGGGGCCCGGCGCAGCGCCCGGGTCGCGAACAGCCCGGCGAACCCGCCGCCGACGACCACGACCTTGGGCCGGGCCTCCACGGTCATCCGCTCACCCCGTCACCTGACCGTCATCCCGCTGGGTCATCCCGCTGGGTCGTGCCACATGTCGCGGGCCGGCAGCAGCCGGTCGGCTTCCTTGGGTCCCCAGGTGCCCTTGGCGTACGGGTGGATCGGTACCGCGTCGCCGAGGATCGGGTCCACCACCCGCCACGCGGCCTCGACCGTGTCCTGCTGCGCGAACAGCCAGCGGTCCCCGTCCAGCGCCGCGCCGATGAGCCGGTCGTAGGGCCGCATGTCCTCACCGGGCCGCTCCGCGAACGTCAGCTCCTCCACGGCGGGCTCCCAGCCGGCCCCGGGCTTCTTGCCCGCCAGGCTCATGCCGACCGCGGTCTCCGGCCAGACCCGGAAGCGCAGCGTGTTGTTGTCCGGCAGCGGATCCAGGCCGAACACGTCGTAGGGGGCCCGCTGGAAGCGCACCGTCACCTCCGTTGCGGTGAGCGGCAGGCACTTGCCCGCCCGGATCAGCACCGGGACCCCGGCCCAGCGCCACGAGTTGACCGTCAGCCGGATCGCGGTGAACGTCTCCACAGTCGAGTGCGGGTTCACCCCGGCCACGCTGGTGTACCCCTCGTACTGGCCGCGGACCGTTTCCTCCGGGGTCAGCGGCCGGATAGCGGAGATCAGCCGGGCTTTCGAATCCCGCCAGGTGGACAGGCCCTGGCCGTCCGGCGGGTCGGCCATCACCGTCGCGAGCACCTGGAGCATATGGTTCTGCACCACGTCCCGGGTGGCGCCGGTCCGGTCGTAGAACGCCCCCCGGTCGGAGACGTCGAACGCCTCCGCCATCGTGATCTGGATGCTCTCCACGTAGGTGCGGTTCAGCATCGGCTCGATCAGGGCGTTGGCGAACCGGACGAACAGGACGTTTTCCACCGGGTCCAGGCCCAGCCAGTGGTCCACCCGGTAGATAGCGTCCTCCGGGAAGTACTGGTGCATCAGCTCGTTGAGCTTGATCGCGCTGTCCAGGTTGGTGCCGAACGGCTTCTCGACCATGATCCGGTTGCCCTTGGCCCGGCCCGCGGTCGCGATCCCTTGCGCGATCCGGCCGAACAGCACCGGTGGCACCTCGAGGTAGAACAGGATCTGCCGGCCGTCGCCGACCGCGTCCGACATCGCGTGGTAGGTGGCGTCGTCGCCCAGGTCACCGTCCACGTACCGGAGCAGGCCGAGCATCTTGGTGGCGGCCGGGCTGGCCGGGTCTATGTGGTTCAGCTTGAGCGAGGCGACCGCGTAGTCGCGGAACTGGCCCAGGCCCCAGCCGTTCTTGGCCACCCCGATCACGGGCACGTCCAGCACCCCGCGGTTGACGAGCCCGACCAGGGCCGGGAACGTCTCCAGCTTCGCGAGGTCGCCGGTCGCGCCGAAGATAACCAGTGCGTCAACCTGGTCTGCTGCCATCTGGGCTCCTTGGGGTCCTTGTGACTACTGCAGCGCAGGCGCCGCTCCGCGGGCATCGCCTGACAGGGGTGAAGGTCCGGCGCCACCCTAGCCCGTCTCCGCCGGCCCCTCCTGCCGGGTGCCTGGCCGCCGGCCCCTTCCGCCGGCCCCCTTCCGCCGGCCCCTCCGCCGGCCGCCTGGCCGCGTGATGACCTCTAGCGCGTAAGACCCGGGCGCCGCGTTCCTGATGGTCAGGCTGCAGGCGGGGCTGGCGCTGGAGACCATGACCGGCGGGTGCAGCTCGGTGAAGAGGGACAGGATGGTGGCGGCCATCGCGAACCTGGTAGCCGCGAACGCCCAGCCTTCCTTGCGCGCGGACACCAGCCACACGGCGGCCAGCGCCGCGAGCACGGCGGCCGCCTCGACCGGGTTGGGCGGCACCCCCTTGCCCGAGGTCATGTGCGTCCAAAGCGCGAAGCCCAGCACCAGCAGCGCGACCGCCTGGGCTATCCGCTTAGTACTGCCGTATCTGGTAACTGACGTACCTCGTACTGCCGTACTTAGTGCCGCCGTGCTCAGGGGTGCGGTGTGGCGTGCTACTGGGTGCCGTTCCGCCACGCCGTGGTGCCGGCGGACGTCGCGGCCTTGGCCCGCGCCAGGTGGTGGCGGGCCAGCTCACCCGGCGGCACCTCCTGGCGGTTCGCCCAGTCACGCACGGCCGCGGCCAGGCAGGAGCCGCTGACCACCACCCCGGCCAGGCCCAGGACGCCGCCCAGCCCCATGAGCACACCGCCTACGATCAGCGGCCTGGTGTTCACCCGGAACGCCCGCTCAGGGTCACTGCTGCTCGTCATGTCAGCACAGTGACCGAGCGGCGACTTAGCGTCATCACCCCCCCGGGGTGATTGACCCCGGCGCACCGGGGTGATTGACCCCGGGCGTACCCCCGGGGTGATTGACCCCGGGCGTACCCCCCGGGGGTTGCCCACCGCGCGAACGCGATGTGACCGGCCTTCGGAGCCGTCAGTGGTAGATCGGTGACTGAGTGCTATGAGGTGATCATCGGGACGGGCGCCGGCGGCGGTACCCTCGCACACACCCTCGCCTCGTCGGGCGCGCCGCAGGTGTGTTCCCACCGAGCCGGAGTCTTGGGGTCCAGGGACCGCCCGGGGACCGCCCGGGATCGCCCGGGATCGCCCCGGGACCGCCCCCGGGCGGTGCCGATCGGCGCACCAGCCCCATTGGCCTATCCAGTCACTCTGACCGCGAGGTCGGCGTCGTGATCAGACGATCGGTGTCGCCAGAACAACACCGATCGTCTGATCACGACGCAGGGGCGATGGGGTAGCGATGGGATAGCCCGTAACGGGTGACGACGCGGTGAGCTCCAGTAGGCAGCGTGAGCCGCATGAGGGCTGGACTGGCGGGTGCGTGCCTCGTCGCTGCGATTGCGCTGCTGGGCGCGGGCTGCTCGTCGGGCGGTGGCACCGCCGCGAGCAGCCCGTCATCCAGCCCTTCCGCGGCCTCTTCCGCAGCGATCTGCTCCGACGTCACTGCGGTGCGCCAGTCCATCAGCCAGCTCGGCCACCTCAGCTTCAGCTCCAATGCGCTGGCCAAGCTCAAGACCGACGCCGCGAACGTCAAGACCAACCTGGACAAGCTGCGGACGACAGCCGGGACTGAGTGGAAAACCCAGATCAACGACCTGGACGCGGCGCTGAGCAAGCTGGGCAAGACCCTCTCCAGCCTCACCAGCCAGCCCAGCGCGACCGCCGCGGCGGCTGCGGTATCCACCGACCTGGCCGGTGTCACCAGCTCTGCCAGTGACCTGCTGCACGCAGCGAGCACCCGCTGCCCGGCCGCCTCCGCCAGCCCGTCCGCATAACCCTCAGCCCTGCCCGCATCAACTGGCCCCCTGCCAGCCCGGTCATCAGCATGACTTACCCAGGAGGGGACCATGGCCCGCTATCCGAACATCAGCGACCACGGGCTGATCGGCGACCTGCAGACCGCGGCGCTGGTCACCACCGACGGGACGGTGGACTGGTTCTGCTGCCCGCGGTTCGACTCACCCAGCGTCTTCGGGTCCCTGCTGGACGCCGACAAGGGAGGCTACTTCCGGGTGGCGCCGGACCGGGACGACTACGTTAGCCGGCAACTCTACTTCCCCGACACTGCGATCCTGATCACCCGGTTCATGACCCCGGATGGGGTCGGCGAGGTCACCGACTTCATGCCGGTCACCGGGAACCGGGCGACCAGCCGCCACCGGCTGGTCCGGCTGCTGCGGGTGGTCCGCGGCTCGATGCGGTTCGTGATCGACATCAAGCCGCGCTTCGGGTACGGCCGTCAGGAGCATCACCTGGAGGTCACCGAGGAAGGGGCGATCTTCCAGACCGACCAGCTCGAGCTGACCCTGCACTCGGTCGGCAGCCCGGGCAGCTCCCAGCGCGAGCTCGGCGCCGAGGTGGAACGGCTCGGCGGTGACCTGCGGATCCATCGCACCCTGAAAGAAGGTGAGAGCGCGGGCATGGTGCTGGAGTCCAACGGCGGCCGCCCGCGGCGCCTACCGGACGGGGAGCTCGAACGGCTGTCCCACGAGACCGCCGAGTTCTGGCGTGGCTGGCTCCGCAAATCCACCTACACCGGGCGCTGGCGCGAGATGGTGACCCGCTCGGCGATGACGCTGAAGCTGATGACCTACGCCCCGTCCGGGGCACTGGTGGCCGCCCCCACCGCCGGGCTGCCGGAGCAGGTCGGCGGCGAGCGCAACTGGGACTACCGCTACACCTGGATCAGGGACGCGTCGTTCTCGGTGCACGCGCTGCTGGGGCTCGGGTACGTGGAGGAGGCGGCGGCGTTCGGCGTCTGGGTCCGGGACCGCCTGGTCGAGCACCGCGGCAGCAACGGCGACTGCCCGCTGCGGATCATGTACCGGGTCGACGGGTCCTCGGACCTCACCGAGGAGACCCTCGACCACTGGGAGGGCTGGCGCGGCTCGCGGCCGGTCCGGATCGGCAACGGTGCGTCCGGCCAGCTCCAGCTGGACATCTTCGGCGAGGCCATGGACGCCTTCGCCCAGGCCGACGGGCACGGGCTGCAGGCGGCGCACGCCGGCTGGACCGCGATGGTGAACATGATGGACTGGCTCTGCGAGCACTGGGATCAGCCCGAGGAAGGCATCTGGGAGACGCGCGGCGGGCGAAAGGACTTCACCTACGGGCGCTTCCAGTGCTGGGTGGCGCTGGACCGGGCGATCCGGCTGGCCGAGCGCCGGGGCCGGCCCGCGGACATCCTGCGCTGGCGGTCCGAGCGGGACCGCATCTACCGGCAGGTCATGGAACGCGGCTGGAACCCTAAGGAACGGGCCTTCGTCCAGCATTACGGCACCGACGTGCTGGACTCCTCACTGCTGCTGATGCCGCTGATGGGGTTCGTGTCGCCGTTCGACCCGATGTGGCTGGACACGCTGGAGGCCATGGACAAGAAGCTGGTTTCCGACAGCCTGGTCTACCGCTACGACCCCAGTGCCTCGCCGGATGGCCTGCGCGGGCAGGAGGGCACCTTCTCGCTGTGCACGTTCTGGTACGTGGACGCGCTGGCCCGGTCCGGACGGATGGAAGAGGCCGCGCTGATCTTCCAGAAGATGCACACCTACGCCAACCACCTCGGGCTGTACTCAGAGGAGATCGGGCTCACCGGCGAGCAGCTCGGCAACTTCCCGCAGGCGTTCAGCCACCTGTCGCTGATCAACGCCGCCATTAACCTCGACTACCAGCTGGACCACGGGGTGGGCGAGGTGCAGCCGATGCTGACCCGGATCCGCCGCATTCCGGCCACCGGCTCCCGCTGAGCCCTCACCTGAGCGCGTCCCGGGCCTAATCCCCCCGGACCGGGCTGCCTCACCCGATACGGGTGAGGCCGCGCTTCCGGTCTGCCCCAATCATGGGTTTCCGGGAGCCGGAAGGCGGCGTGGTTGATACCAGGCGGCCCCGGGTATGACCCGCAAAGGCGTCTGACCTGCACATTCACCCCAAGGGGTGAGGATGGCTGGCGAGGTGCCGGAGGTGTGGGGGTCTCGGGGGGGAATTGCATGACAAGCACCATGAACGGCGCAGAGCCGTCGCACGCGCCCGGGCGGACCGCAGGGGTGCAGACCGGTGCCGCGCCGGCCGGTAGTAGTGCGGCGACCGGCGGCGTGCAGACCGGTGCCGCGCCGGCCGGTAGTAGTGCGGCGACCGGCGGCGTGCACACCGGTGCCGCGCCGGCCGGTAGTAGTGCGGCGACCGGCGGCGTGCAGACCGGTGCCGCTGCGGCCGGTAGTGCGGCGACCGGTACTGCGGCGAACGGGGCGGCAGCGTCACGCGTTCGGGAGCGCAGCGGGCCGGCGCGGGCCCACGCCAGCGTCTCGACGCTACAGCCGGCTGACCAGCACCCACGGTTCCTCGAAGGCAAGCTCCAGGTCCCGGAGCCGCACTTCCCCGTGCTGCGCCGGCGGCGGATCACTGGCCTGCTCGACCAGGCCACCCGGAACCGGGTGACGCTGGTCTCCGCCCCGGCCGGGGCCGGGAAGACGGTGGCCTGCGCCACCTGGGCCGCCGCCCCGCAGCAGGCCCGCCGGGTGGTGTGGCTCACCCTGGACGCCGAGGACCAGCAGGCCTGGTTCTGGGCCTACGTGTGCGCCGGGCTGGCCAGGCTGCGGTCCATCCCGGCCGAATCGCTCCGGTCGCTGGAAGACGTGTCGCCGGACGGGTTTCCGTTGCGGCTGGTCGAGGCGGCGCAAACCTTCACCGAACCGATCGTCGTGGTGCTGGATGACATCCACGAGCTGACCGACGCGGCCGTGCTGGGCGGGATCGACCTGCTGATCCGGCACGCTCCCGCCACCTTGCGGCTGGTGCTGTCCGCGCGCCAGCCGCCCGCCCTGCAGCTGGCCCGGCTGCGGGTCGCCGGCGAGCTGGCCGACATCGGCGGCCACGACCTCGCCTGCACCAGCGACGAAGCGGACGCCTACTTCTCCATGCTCGGCCTGGACGTTGACCGCGGGTCCCGGGACGCGCTGCTGCGCCGCACCCAGGGCTGGATGGCGGGCCTGCGGCTGGCCGCCATGCGGGCCCGGTCCGACCCGGAGCCGGGCGGGACCATCACCGACCTGGCCGGGGACCAGCCGATCGTGACCGACTACCTGTGGGACGAGGTGCTGGTCAAGCAGGCTCCGGCCACGCGCATGTTCCTGCTCCGGACCTGCATCGCCGGCCAGGTGTCCGGTGACCTGGCCGACGCGCTGACCGGGCAGTCCGGCAGCGCCCGGATCCTGGACCGCCTCAGCCGGGAAAACAGTTTCGTGGACGTGGTTGACCGTGAGCGCGGCGAGTACGCCTACCACCCGCTGCTCCGCCAGGTGCTCACGGCCGAGCTGCACCGGGAGATCCCGCATGAGATCCCGGTGCTGCTCCGCCGGGCGGCCCGCTGGTACGCGGGACATGACCAGCCGATCGCCTCGGTGCGCTGCGCGGCTGAGGCGCAGGACTGGGACTACGCGGCGCAGACCCTGGCCGAGGCCGGGGCCGGGGTGGCCAGCCCGGGATCCACCGCGGACCTGGAAAGCGTGCTGTCCCTGTTCCCCGCCGACCGCTCCGCCGACGACCCCGCCGTCGCCGCGGCCTGGGCCGCCGCCCGGCTCTGGGACGGTGACCGCGACGGGGCGGCCGCGTACCTGGACAGCGGGGAGCGGGCGCTCAGCCGCGCGGTCCCGGCGATGCAGAGGATCATGGAGCCCACCCTGGCGGCGCTGCGGGTCATGCTGGCCGGCGGCCGGACGGATCCCGATCCCGCCCTGCTGGCCGGGGCCCGGTCGCTGGCCGAGCGGGCCCAGGCGGCCGCCAGCACCCAGCCTGAGCACCGCGCCGTGGGGCTGCTGTGGTTCGCCCTCGGGGTCGCCCGGCTGCGCCGCTGGGAGATCCAGCAGGCCCGGTACGCGCTGCGGCAGGCCGACCGGCAGCTCGCCGCGGGCAACCTGGCCGGGCTCCAGGCCCGGGCCAGGGCCTGGCGGGCGCTGGCCGAGGCCTGGTACGGCGACCTCACCGCGGCCCGCCGGTCCGCCGCCGACGTGCTGGCCGCCCGGGGCATACCAGAGCCGGGCCTGGCCGAGGCGGCCCGGGCGGAGCTGCGCGCCTGGGGCGCCGGCTGGGAATCGGGTGCCGTGGGCGCCACCGCGGACACGGCGCCTGCCGGAGGTGCCGCGGGGCCCGGGAAGGCCCAGGCCGCTGAGCTCGCGGCCCTGGCCCAGGCGCTCGTCAGCCTGCGCCGCGACGACCTGTCCACGGCGCAGCGGTTGCTGGAGGGCATCGACCCCCAGCTGACCGGCCAGTTCCCCGGGGAGCCGTCGGTGAGCGCGGTCGCGGCCCTGATCCGGGCCCGGGTCCTGCTCGCGGACGGCGATTCCACCGCGGCCACCGCGCTGCTGACCCGGCTCCGCGAGACGTGGGGGCCCGCCCACCCGGCCCTGGCCGACGTGCTGACCATCGCCGAGGGCGAGGTGGCCTTGCGGGTTGGCAACACCGGGCGGGCCCGCGCGGTCCTGCTCCTCGTCGACGAGGGCGAGCGCTTCGGCCGGGCCGACGGCGGCCTGCTGCGCGGCGGCCTGCTGATCGCCGAGGGCGACTTCAAGAGCGCGCTGGAGGCGGTGGAGCCGTGCCTGGACGGCGCGGCCGACGGCGTGACGCTGCAGGAGCAGATCTCCGGGCTGCTAGTGGCGGCGGTCGCGCAGCGCCGCCTCGGGTCCGCCGACGAGGCCGCGGGCCTGCTGGAGCAGGCGCTGGCGCTGGCTGAGCCGGACGGGGCGTACCGGGCCTTCCTGGACGGGGGAGCCACGGTCCGCTCGGCGATGACCGTGCTGATCCCGCCGACCAGCCGCCACGCCGGCTTCGCCGGGCGCATCCTGGAGCGTTTCGACGCCCAGGCGCCCCGGCCTGGCGGCCCGGCGGACTCGGTGAGCGTGCCGCTCACCGAGAGCGAGCGGGCTGTGCTCCGGTTCCTCCCGTCGCACATGACCAACGAGGAGATCTCCCAGGCCCTGTTCCTGTCCATCAACACGGTCAAGACCCACTTGCGCTCGGCCTACCGGAAGCTGGGGGTCAGCTCCCGCCGCGAGGCCATCGCCCGGGCTCGCCGGCTGGGGCTCCTGTGAGCGTGCCCCAGACCGGCGGGCGAGCCTGGCCCGCAGGCCCAGGCGAGCGGTCGGTGCGGTGTTCCTGGGGTACGCGAACATTGCGCTGGCGTCGCAGCCCGCTTCCTGCCCCGCAGGTGATCTACCGAGCGGTCCTGCTGGGACGGCACCATTCGTTAGGTCACTTGGGTTCTCGCGCCGCGAGCGCGGCCCTGGCGGCATGGCGAATGGATAGCGCCATCACGGCCAGCATCACGCCGTAAGCGAGCAGCCAGATGCCCATCACCCAGAGCAGGACAGTCAGCGAGATCGTCGGCCAGAACATCACGATCAGGCCGGCGGCCAGGCTCGCCACGCCGGTGACCGCGCGCAGCCCGCGCCCGGTACCGGGGCCCGAGGTGGCAGCCACGGTCAGGTCCACGATCCCCTGCAGGGTCCAGAACACCCCGACGATGAACGCCAGCAGGACGACCGTGACCGAGATGTGCCGCAGGCAGTAGAGCCCGGCCAGGGTGGCGAGCAGGCCGATGATGACGTAGGCCGCCCGCATGCCGCCGGTGGCGTCGTGTGCGGTGAACCCGTGGATGAGCCGGAAGATGCCGCTGACCAGCAGCGCCGCGCCGAGCAGCGCGGCCACCACGATGAGCGTCGCCTTGGGCCAGACCAGCAGGATCAGCCCGAGCGCGAACGTCACCACCCCGACGAGCATGATCACCTGCCAGGCCTGCGCCCAGGCCAGGGCCGTCTGCCGCTCGTGGAGACCCGGGCTGGACGATCCCGCGCTGGCGGGGTCGGTGCCGTATGGCGCGGCATCGCCTTCCAGCTCCGGCTCCCGTGGCCGGCCAGCGTGACGCGGCTGCCCCGATTGCTGAGGTGTCATTGCGCCTCCCAGGTTCCTGCGCCCCGCTACGGTCACCAGCGTGAACAGCCCCGGGCTGGCGGGCACCACCCGCGCCGGGTGAGGCAGGTAAAGGCGGCACGCCGGGCACCGGGCAGGTCGTCACGCCGTAGAACCCTCGCGGGGGCCACTAGACTGAACGCCCGTGGCCGTAGCGGCTGCGCTTGGGTCGCGCGTCACCGCGTACGAGGCGCGGCGGGGGCGGCCAGGCAGGGGACTTTAGAGCGCAGCAGCGCAGCACACACCGAGCGCATGGATCAGGGAGTGACGGCGACGTGAAGACCGACGTCGAGGAGCTTGGCCCCACCCGGGTGAAGCTGACCATCGAAGTTCCGTTCGATGAGCTGAAGGGCAGCCTCGACAAGGCGTACCGCGAGGTGGCCAGGCAGGTGCGGGTGCCCGGCTTCCGGCCGGGCCGGGTGCCGCCGCGCATCATCGACCAGCGTTTCGGCCGCGGGATGGTGCTGGAGCAGGCGGTTAACGACGCGGTTCCCCAGTTCTACGGCCAGGCCCTGCAGGAAAACGACGTATTCGCGCTCGGCCAGCCGGAACTCCAGATCACCAGGCTGGACGACGGCAAGGAACTGGCCTTCACCGCCGAGGTGGACGTCCGGCCCAAGTTCGAGATCCCGGATCTGGAGGGGCTGCCGGTGACCGTGGACACGGCCGTGGTCACCCCGGACGAGGTCGAGGAGTACATCGGCGGCCTCCGGGAGCGGTTCGCGTCGCTGCGGGGCGTCGACCGGTCGGTCGAGGACGGTGACTACACCTCCATCGACCTGGCCGCCTCCGTCGATGGTGAGCCAGTCGAGGACGCCCAGGTGAGCGGCTACTCCTACGAAGTGGGCAGCGGCTCGCTGCTGGACGGCCTGGACGAGGCGCTGACCGGGATGTCGGCCGGTGAGTCCAAGACCTTCACTGCCGAGCTGGTCGGCGGGGAGCACGGCGGCGAGCCGGCCGACGTGACCGTCACCGTGCACAGCGTCAAGGTCAAGGACCTTCCCGAGCTGGACGACGAGTTCGCCCAGTCCGCGAGCGAGTACGACACGCTCGGCGAGTTCCGCGCCGGGACGCGGGGCCAGCTGGAGGCCATGAAGCAGATGCAGCAGGTCGGCCAGGCCCGGGAGCGGGCGCTGGACGCGGTGCTCAACCAGATCGACATCCCGCTGCCGGACAGCATGGTCAACAGCGAGGCCCAGATGCGGCGCGAGTCGCTCGACGAGCAGCTGGAGCGGGCCGGCACCAGCATGGATGACTACCTGGCCTCCTCCGGCCAGAGTGCCGAGCAGCTCGAGAACGACCTCACCGACAGTGCCCGCCGCTCGGTCAAGGCGGGGTTCGTGCTGGACCAGCTGGCCCGGCAGGAAGAGCTGAACATCGAGCAGGACGAGCTGAACTCGTTCGTCATCGAGCAGGCCTACCGGATGGGTGTCCAGCCCGACCGGCTGGCCCAGGAGCTGGCCGACCGGGGCCAGATCGGCTCCGTGATCACCGAGGTACTGCGCGGCAAGGCCCTCACCCGCCTCACCGAGCGCGCAGCCGTGACCGACGAGGCCGGCCAGCCGGTGGACGTCGAGGCGGCGATGCGGCCGACCCAGGACGGGACGGCGGAGGACGGCTCCGGGGGTGAGGCTGGCTCCGCGGGTGAGGGCAGTGCTGCTGAGGGCAGTGCTGCTGAGGGCGGCGCCGCGGAGGGGGCTGGCGTGCCGGCGGCAGCGGAGGCTAGTGCCGGGGATGCCGGGGCGGACGACGCCGGGGCGGACGACGCCGCGGCGGACGACGCCGGGGCGTACGACGCCGCGGCGCAGGACGGTTCACAGGATGGCCCGGCGGATGACCAGCCAGGCGGCAGCACCGCGTGACCCGGCCACGGGAAGGTGGCTGACCAGGGCCCGCCCGCGGGCCCTGGCCGGCCCACGCCGCGGGGGCGATGCCTGCGCCGACAGCGAACAGGGCTGTGGCGCGGACGATCCCGCCCTGTCCGGGAGTTATCGTCCAAGTCAATGACGCAGAATCGTGAGCGGAAATGGAGAGCAGAGTGACGCCTCCGGCCTTCGAGGACCCGGAAGGGATCCTGGCGCGCACCGCGGAAGCGGCCCCGCCGCTGATTACCGAGCAAATATTCAGCCGGCTGCTGCGGCACCGGATCATCTTCCTCGGCCAGCAGGTTGACGAGGACATCGCCAACCGGATGTGCGCCGAGATGGTGCTGCTGGCATCCGAGGACGAAAAGCGCGACATCAGCATCTACATCAACTCACCCGGCGGCTCGGTCTACGCGGGCCTGGCCATCTACGACGTGATGCAGTACGTGCCGAACGACATCGCCACCTACGCGATGGGCATGGCCGCGTCCATGGGCCAGTTCCTGCTCTCGGCCGGCACCCCCGGCAAGCGCTACGCGCTGCCGCACGCCAGCGTCCTGATGCACCAGCCGTCCGGCGGCATCGGCGGGACAGCGTCGGACATCAGGATCCAGGCCGAGCAGATGCTGTACATCAAGCGCACCCTGGCCGAGCGCACCGCCTTCCACACCGGGCAGAGCGTCGAGCAGATCGAGAAGGACGCCGACCGGGACCGCTGGTTCACCGCGGACCAGGCCAAGGAGTACGGCTTCGTGGACCACGTGATCCGCAGCGCCCTCGAAGTCCCGACCGTCGGGCCGGTCTCATGAATCGCCATGCCGGACCCACCGGACATGGAACGGAGGAGCCGCAAGTGAGTACATCCAGCCGCGGGCTGGCCGGGCCGCGGCACCTGGTGCCGGGGTCGGCGGAATCCCGCTACGTCCTGCCCTCGTTCGTGGAGCGCACATCGTACGGCGTCAAGGAGATGAACCCGTACAACAAGCTCTTCGAGGAGCGGATCATCTTCCTCGGCGTGCAGATCGACGACGCCTCCGCCAACGACGTCATCGCGCAGCTGATCGCGCTGGAGTCGCTGGACCCAGACCGTGACATCACGATGTACATCAACTCGCCCGGCGGGTCGGTGACCTCGATGATGGCGATCTACGACACGATGCAGTTCGTCCAGCCCGAGTTGCAGACGGTCTGCATCGGCCAGGCGGCCTCAGGTGCGGCGGTGCTGCTCGCCGCGGGCACCAAGGGCAAGCGGCTGGCCCTGCCGAACGCCCGTATCCTGCTGCACCAGCCGGCCACCGAGGGCGGCTACGGGCAGTCCAGTGACCTGGAGATCCAGGCTCACGAGATCCTGCGGATGCGTTCCGCCATGGAGCACATCGTCGCCGTGCACACCGGCCGGACCGAGGAGCAGGTCCGCGAGGACATCGAGCGGGACAAGTTCTTCACCGCCGAAGAGGCCAAGGAATACGGTCTGGTGGATGAAGTTCTGTCCAGCCTGAAGCGGCGTGCCGAGGTAGGGTCGTCTTAACCAGGAGGATTCGTCCTCCGGGCGGTAAGGCTCCGGGAGCCAGGTCTCGCGGCGGGGGCCCCGGAGGCGGTACCGTCAGAACTAGAAGGTCGGCTCGCGGACCCGAAGCGGTCCGCAGGCAATGACGATCGTGGTGGTACGGCGGAATGCCGCCGTCAGCCCCGAGGCTGGGGCCGACGGCCCCGGGTAAAGGAGTAGCTGGGTGGCTCGCATCGGCGATGGTGGTGACCTGCTGAAGTGCTCTTTCTGCGGGAAGAGTCAAAAGCAAGTCAAGAAGCTCATCGCTGGCCCCGGCGTGTACATCTGCGACGAGTGCATCGACCTCTGCAACGAGATCATCGAAGAGGAACTGGCGGAGCCGTCCGAGCTTAAATGGGACAGCCTGCCCAAGCCCCGCGAGATCTACGAGTTCCTTGACGCGTACGTGATCGGGCAGGAGAAGGCCAAGAAGGCCCTGTCCGTGGCGGTGTACAACCACTACAAGCGGGTCCAGTCGGGCGGGGACACCCGGCCCGGCGAGGACGGCGTCGAGCTGGCCAAGTCGAACATCCTGCTGCTCGGCCCCACCGGCTCGGGCAAGACCCTGCTGGCCCAGACGCTGGCCCGGCTGCTCAACGTCCCGTTCGCGATCGCCGACGCCACCGCCCTCACCGAGGCGGGCTACGTGGGCGAGGATGTCGAGAACATCCTGCTCAAGCTGATCCAGGCGGCCGAGTACGACGTGAAGAAGGCCGAGACCGGGATCATCTACATCGACGAGATCGACAAGATCGCCCGCAAGAGCGAGAACCCGTCCATCACCCGGGACGTCTCGGGGGAGGGCGTACAGCAGGCGCTGCTGAAGATCCTCGAGGGCACCACGGCCTCAGTGCCGCCGCAGGGCGGCCGCAAGCACCCCCACCAGGAATTCATCCAGATCGACACGACCAACGTCCTGTTCATCTGCGGTGGCTCCTTCTCCGGTCTTGAGAAGATCATCGAGTCGCGGGTCGGCAAGAGCGGGATGGGCTTCGGCGCGGTGCTGCGGGTCAAGAACGACCGGGCCTCGGGTGACGCGTTCGCCGACGTCATGCCGGAGGACCTGCTCAAGTTCGGGATGATCCCGGAGTTTGTCGGACGGCTGCCGGTCATCACCAGCGTGCACAACCTGGACCGCGACGCGCTGATCCAGATCCTCACCGAGCCGCGGAACGCCCTGGTCAAGCAGTACCGGCGGCTGTTCGAGCTGGACGGCGTGGATCTGGAGTTCACCGACGACGCGCTGGAGGCCGTGGCCGACCAGGCCATCCTGCGCGGCACCGGGGCCCGCGGCCTGCGCGCCATCCTCGAAGAAGTGCTGATGTCGGTGATGTATGAGGTGCCGAGCCGCAAGGACGTCGAGCGCGTGGTGATCACCGGGCCGGTGGTGCTGGAGCACGTGAACCCCACCCTGGTGCCGCGGGACGTGGCCCGCCGCACCCCGCGGGAAAAGTCGGCCTAAAACAGGAGCAGCCCGGCGCCGGGGGTACCGCGGCCACCTTGCACGGGCGGCATTGCCTGCGGCACTAGACTCGGCTGTCGTGAGTGCAGATCTAAGCCAGCAGCCGCACCGAGCTCCCGCCGCAGTATGTGCCGGGCGAGGTTGAGGACCGCCTGTATCAGTCGTGGGAGTCCCGCGGGTTCATGCACGCGGAGGCCCGTGACGCCAGCCCGGAGCACCCTGCGTTCTGCGTGGTGATCCCCCCGCCGAACGTCACCGGCTCGCTGCACATCGGCCACGCGCTCAACCACACGCTGATCGACTCGCTGGTCCGGCGGCGCCGGATGCAGGGCTACACCGCGCTGTGGGTGCCGGGCATGGACCACGCGGGCATCGCCACCCAGAACGTGGTGGAGCGCGAACTGGCCAAGGAGGGCCTGAGCCGCCACGATCTCGGCCGCGAGGCGTTCGTGGAGCGGGTCTGGCAGTGGAAGGCCGAGTCCGGTGGGAAGATCCTCGGCCAGATGCGCCGCCTCGGCGACAGCGTGGACTGGTCCCGCGAGCGGTTCACCATGGACGAGGGCCTGTCCCGCGCCGTGCAGACCGTGTTCAAGCGCCTGTTCGACGACCGGCTCATCTACCGTGCCGAGCGGATCATCAACTGGTGCCCGCGCTGCCTTACCGCGCTGTCCGACATCGAGGTGGACCACAGCGAGGAAGACGGCGAACTGGTCTCGATCCGGTACGGGGACGGCGACGACTCGATCGTGGTCGCCACCACCCGGGCCGAGACCATGCTGGGTGACACCGGAGTGGCCGTGCATCCCGACGACCCCCGGTACGCTCACCTGGTCGGCCGTGAGGTGCGGCTGCCGCTGTCCAGCCGGCGCATCCCGGTGGTCGCGGACCCGCACGTGGACCCCGAGTTCGGCACCGGCGCGGTCAAGGTGACCCCGGCGCACGACCCGGACGACTTCGAGATCGGCCGCCGCCACGGGCTGCCCAGCATCATGGTCCTGGACGAGCACGGGCGCGTCACGGCCCACGGCCCCTTCGAGGGACTGGACCGGTTCGAAGCCCGGCCCGCGGTGGTCGCGGCGCTGCGCGAGGACGGGCGGATCGTGGCCGAGGTCCGGCCCTACCTGCACGCGGTGGGCCACTGCAGCCGGTGCGGTACGGTGGTCGAGCCCCGGCTGTCGCTGCAGTGGTTCGTCAAGGTGGGCCCGCTGGCCAAGGCGGCTGGCGACGCGGTCCGCGACGGCCGGGTCGGCATCCACCCGGCGGAGCTGGCCCCCCGCTACTTCGACTGGGTCGACGACATGCACGACTGGTGCATCAGCCGCCAGCTGTGGTGGGGGCACCGCATCCCGGTCTGGTACGGGCCATCCGGCGAGGTCGTCTGTGTGGGACCTGGTGAGGACCCGCCGTCCGGCGACGGCTGGCGGCAGGACCCGGACGTGCTGGACACCTGGTTCTCGTCCGCGCTGTGGCCCTGCTCCACGCTCGGCTGGCCCGGTGACACCGAGGACCTGAAGGTCTTCTTCCCCACCAGCGTGCTGGTCACGGCCTACGACATCCTGTTCTTCTGGGTCGCCCGGATGATGATGTTCGGCCTGTACGTGATGTCGGACCGCGAGCCGGCCCAGGCCGTCCCGTTCCGGGACATCGCCCTGCACGGCCTGGTTCGCGACCAGTACGGCAAGAAGATGTCCAAGTCGCTGGGCAATACGGTGGACCCGCTGGACTGGATCGGCCGCTTCGGCGCCGACGCCACCCGGTTCACCCTGGCCCGGGGGGCCAGCCCGGGCAGCGACGTGGCCGTCAGCGAGGAGTGGGTCACCGGGTCCAGGAACTTCTGCAACAAGCTGTGGAACGCGACCCGCTTCGCGCTGCTGAACGGCGCGACCGTGCCTCCGACGCTGCCCGACCCCGGGCAGATGCCGACCGCGGCGCGCTGGATCCTGTCCCGGCTGTCGGCCGTCACCCGCGAGGTGGACGCGCTCTTCGAGAGGTACGAGTTCGGCAAGGTGTGCGAGCTGCTCTACCACTTCGCCTGGGACGAGGTATGCGACTGGTACCTGGAGCTGGCCAAGCCAGCGCTCTCCGGGTCGCCCGCCGGCGAAGCCGGCTGAGCAAGTACAGGGGCAGCCGCCGGGGTCACCCGCGAGGTGCTCGGCCACGTGCTGGACCGGCTGCTCAAGCTGCTCCACCCGGTCATGCCGTTCGTCACCGAGGAGCTGTGGACCGCGCTCACCGGCGGCGACAGCATCATGATCGCTCCCTGGCCGGGGGAGCGCCCGTCGGGCGCCACGGACCACGCGGCGGATCCGGCGGTCTTCCGGGATCCGGCCGCGGAAGCGGAGATCGGCTCGCTGATGCGGCTGGTCACCGAGGTCCGCCGGTTCCGTTCCGACCAGGGGCTGCGGCCCGGGCAGCAGGTGCCCGCGGTGCTGGCCGGGATCGGAGGCACCCGCCTCGCGCCGCACGAGACCAGCATCCGGTCGCTGCTGCGGCTGACCGCGCCCGGCGACAGCTTCGCGGCCACCGCGTCCGTGCTGGCCGAGGGCATCACCGTGGAACTCGACACGGCCGCCGGGATCGACGTGGCCGCGGAGCGGCGCCGGCTGGACAAGGACCTCGCCGCCGCCCGTAAGGAGGCGGACCAGGCCGGGCGGAAGCTGGCCAACGAGTCCTTCCTGGCCAAGGCGCCCGCCGACGTGGTGGCCAAGACCCGGGCGCGGCTCGAGGCGGCGCACGCCGACGTCGGGCGGATCACCGGCAGGCTCGCCGCCTTGCCGGGGCCGGGGGACACCGGATCGGCGGCGATGGGCCGGGGGGACGTTTGAGCATCTCCGGCGAGCTGCGCGAGGCGGAGGGCGAGATCCTCGCGCGGCGTCCTGAGCACGCCATCGAGCCGACCCTGGAACGGATGGCCGCGCTCGTCTCGGTCCTCGGGGACCCGCAGCGGTCCTATCCGGTGATCCATATCACCGGCACGAACGGCAAGACCTCGACCGCCCGGATGATCGAGAGCCTGCTGCGCGCGCGGGGGTTGCGCACCGGCCTGTTCACCAGCCCGCACCTGTCCTCCATCCGGGAACGGATCGTGATAGACGGCCAGCCGGTCTCTGCCGAGGCCTTCGTGACCGCCTACGAGGAACTGGCGCCCTACCTGGCCATGGTCGACGGGCGGCAGGCCAGCCAGCTGTCCTTCTTCGAGGTACTGGTCGGCATGGCTTTCGCTATCTTCGCGGACGTCCCGGTGGACGTGGCGATTGTGGAGGTTGGGCTGGGCGGTACCTGGGACGCGACGAACATTGCGGATGGCACCGTGGCCGTGGTCACCCCAGTCTCCCTCGACCACACCGCCTACCTGGGCGGCACGGTGGAAGAGATCGCGGCCGACAAGGCCGGGATCATCAAGCCTGGCGCGGTGGCCGTGCTGGCCCAGCAACCCCTCCCCGCGGCGGAGGCCCTGCTGCGCCGGGTCGTCACGGTCGGTGCCAGCGTGGTCCGCGAGGGCCTGGAGTTCGGGGTGCTCAACCGGGATCTCGCCGTTGGCGGCCAGCGGCTGGACCTGCGCGGGCTCCGCGCCGATTACACCGACATCGCGCTGCCGCTGTTCGGGGCCTACCAGGCCAGCAACGCGGCCGTCGCGCTGGCCGCGGTCGAGGCCTTCGCCACCGGGACACCCCTGCCCGGGCAGGCATCGGACGCGGAGGCGCCCGACAACGGCTCGGCGGATGAGGCCGCGGCGGCCGCGGGCGAGGCTGAAGGCGATGACAGCTCCAGCGTCGATCCGGGCCGGGATACCGCCGGCCTGGACGCCGGCGAGTCGTCCGGCGGGGCGCTGGGGCAGGACCTGGTGCGCGCGGCATTCGCCCAGGTCACATCCCCAGGGCGGCTCGAGGTGGTCCGGCGCAGCCCGGTGGTCATCCTCGACGCCGCGCACAACCCGGCCGGCATGGAAGCCGCCATGGGGGCTGTCACCGAAGCCTTCACGTTCGCGGCCCTCGTCGGGGTGCTGGCCGTCAGCGCCGACAAGGACGTGCCGGGGATCCTCGATCAGCTGGAGCCGGTGATCTCCGAGCTGGTGGTGACCTGCAACTCCTCCGACCGCTCCATGGACCCCGACAAGCTCGCCGAGGTGGCTGCCTCGGTGTTCGGCCCGGAGCGGGTGCACGTGGCCCGGCGGCTCGACGATGCCCTGGAGATGGCCGTGGGCCTGGCCGACGACGCATCCGGCGACGAGGGACTGACCCGGGCCGGGGTGCTGGTCACCGGGTCGGTCATCACCGCCGGGGACGCACGGGCCCTGCTCGCCCCGGACCGCCTCGATCCGGACCGCCTCGATCCGGACCACAGGGACGCGGAGTACGCGGAGGCTGATTACGGGGAGGCCGACTACGGGGAGGCCGACGACGCGGAGGCCGACGACGGGGAGGCGGCGGAGCCGGAATGAGGAGGCTGTGCGCCACCGTGCTGGTGATGGAGGCTATCGTGATCGGCCTGGCCATCCCGGTGGCGATCACCATCGGGCACGCCTCGCCCCGGGCGGCCGGGTACGCGGGGGGCGCGCTGGCGGTGGCCGCGATACTGCTGGCTGCCGTGGTCGGACGGCCGGGACTGCGGGTGGCCCTGGTGGCCGGCAGCCTGCTCCAGGTCCTGGTGATCGCGGCGGGGGCGCTGGTCCCGGTAATGTACGCGCTCGGCGCCATCTTCGCCGGGTTCTGGATCCTGGCTATCTGGATGGGGCGCCGCTGGGAGTCGCCCTGAGCGGCGCCCGCCAGATCAGCCGGGTCTCGCCGGTGGCCGTGGATTCGGTGGCCACCGTCCCGCCGACCTGATGCGCCCGCGCGGACAGCGCGACCAGGATGGGCCCTTCATCCGCAGGCCGGGCGGCCCACTGGGTGCCGTCGTCCGTGATGGTCAGCGTGACTGCCTCGTGGTCTGCGGTCACGGCCACGGCCACCTGCGTAGCCTGCGCGCACGTGCCGCTGCGGGCGAGCCCTTCACGCAGCACCCCCAGCAGCTGCTCGGCGGCCCGCGAGGGCACCGCGGTGTCCAGCGGGCCTTCCAGGGTCACCTCGGGCACCACCCCGAGCCACGGGGTCAGCTCGCGGGAGACTTCCAGGATGCTGCGCCGCAGGCCCGGGGCAGGTGCCCGGCTCGCCGGGGCGAAGATGGACTGGCGCAGCAGCCTGATGGACTCGTCCAGGTCCTGGACTACCTGGTCGATCCGGCGGGTCACGTCAGGCCGGCTGCCGAGCAGGCATACCGCGCTCTGCAACGACAGGCCTGACGCGAACAGCCGCTGCACGACCGTGTCATGCAGGCTGGTGGCGATCCGGTCTCGGTCGGCCAGGATGCTCATCTCGCGCAGCCGCTCCTGCATCAGGGTCGCCTGCTGGCGGGACCGGCGGACCCGGGCCCGGAGGCCATGCCCGGCCAGCGCGATCATCAGGGCCAGCGCCGTCCAGGAGACCATCCGGCGGATGAGCACGGCCGGGCCCGGCGCGCCGTCCGTCAGCGAGACCGCCAGCACCACGGCCAGGGCCGCCGCGCTCACACAGGCCGATTCCCACCGGCGGTGATAGAGCGCGGTCCAGATAAGCGGGCTGAGCAGGATGAGCATGATCCCGGAATACTGTCCGCCCGCCGCCTGGATGAGCGGGAACACCGAGGCGGTGTACAGCAGCGGGACGGCCACGTCGCACCAGGCTGGGAGCCGGTCCCAGGGCAGCAGCACGACGAGGGCCGCGGTGACCGCCAGGATCGCCGCGCTGGCGGCCGCGTCCACCACGGAGGCCGGCCCCGGCGGCAGCGCCAGGCTCGCCTCGGCCAGGCAGGCGAGCGCGGCGAACGGCGCGATCCGGGCCAGCAGCCCGTCCCGCCTGAGCGCCGGGCCGGAGGCGTCGGAGAGCAGGTCGGCAGGCCCGGGGGCGTCCGCCAGCAGCTCCGCGGGACCGGAGGCGCGCGCGAACAGGTTCGCGGCGCTGAAACCGGCGATGCGCTCACCAGCCTGGCCTTCACCGTTCATCTGCTGTCGTCAGCTTCTCCCCGGGGGTCCGTGACGCTCCCACGAGCGAGCTTGCCTCACATAGCCGTGAGCTGTCCAGATCACAGGCGCGGGGACAGCTTTGGGTCAACCAGCAAGCAAGCAAGCAGGCAGGCGGGGCCGTGGCGGCGCGGGGAAGCTACGCCAGATTCGGCGGCTGCGCCAGATTCGACGGCTGCGCCCGGATTGGGCAGGGCGTTCCGGCGTGACAGGGCCGGGCCCGGGTGCGTGCATGTGTTGCGGACCCTAGGCCGCTGCTGCGGCAACGGTAGAATCTGCACGCGGCGGGACTGCCCTCGATCACTCCGGATCGGCACCGTTGCCACCGGCTAAGAGGAGCAACAAGTGACTGAACGTACCCTTGTCCTAATCAAGCCCGATGCAGTCCGGCGGGGGCTGACCGGGGAAATCCTGTCCCGGATTGAGCGCAAGGGACTGAAGATCGCGGCGATGGATCTGCGCCTCATCCCGGCGGAAACGGCGGAGGTCCACTACGCCGAGCACGTGGGCAAGCCCTTCTTCGGGTCGCTCATCGCGTTCATCACGTCCGGGCCGCTGGTCGCCCTGGTTGTGCAGGGTCCGCGGGCCATCCAGGCCTTCCGCGAGCTGGCCGGCGCGACCGACCCGGTGCAGGCGAGCGCGGGCACTATCCGCGGTGACCATGCGTTGGATGTTCAGCAGAACGTCGTGCACGGATCCGACTCGCCGGACTCTGCTGAAAGGGAAATCAAGATCTTCTTTCCCGACCTCGTTTAGGCAGGCCGGCGCTGGTCGATGAAGGACAGGGGAGCGGCTCGGGCCCGGCAGGGTGTGAGCCACGGCAATAAGACCACAGATCATCCAGCAGGCCCTCTTTGGAAGGTTCTCGTTCCTGATGAGCAACGCGCTGGCGTTTCTGGGCCGTGACATGGCGGTCGATCTGGGCACTGCGAACACCCTGGTGTATGTCCGGGGTCGCGGCATCGTGCTCAACGAACCCTCCGTGGTGGCGCTGAATACCAACACTGGCGCGATCGTCGCCGTCGGGGTCGAGGCGAAACGGATGATCGGGCGGACGCCCGGCAACATCGTGGCCGTGCGCCCGCTCAAGGACGGCGTTATCGCCGACTTCGACGTGACCGAGCGGATGCTGCGCTACTTCATCCAGAAGGTGCACCGCCGCAGGCATCTGGCCAAGCCGCGGGTGGTCGTGGCGGTGCCCAGCGGTATCACCGGGGTGGAGCAGAGCGCGGTCAAGGAGGCCGGCCACCAGGCAGGTGCCCGCCGGGTCTACATCATCGAGGAGCCGATGGCCGCCGCGATCGGGGCCGGCCTCCCGGTCAACGAGCCCACCGGGAACATGGTGGTGGACATCGGCGGCGGCACCACCGAGGTCGCCGTGATCTCGCTGGGCGGTATCGTCACCTCCCAGTCGATCCGGGTGGCCGGAGACGAGCTGGACCAGGCCATCATCACCTTCGGCAAGAAGGAGTACTCGCTCATGCTCGGCGACCGCACCGCCGAGGAGATCAAAATGGCGCTCGGGTCCGCCTACCCGTCGGTGGACGAGCCGCACGCCGAGATCCGCGGCCGTGACCTCGTCAGCGGCCTGCCCAAGACGATCGTGATCTCCGCCGAGGAGATCCGCCGGGCCATCGAGGAGCCGGTCGCGCTGATCGTGGACACGGTCAAGACCACGCTAGACAAGTGCCCGCCGGAGCTGGCTGGCGACGTGATGGACCGGGGAATCGCCCTGACCGGCGGGGGTGCGCTGCTGCGCGGGCTCTCTGACCGGCTCCGCGAGGAAACGGGCATGCCGGTGCATGTGGCGGACAATCCGCTGGATTCGGTAGTCCTGGGCACCGGCAAGTGCGTGGAGGATTTCGACACCCTGCGCCAGGTTCTGGTCCCGGAGTCCCGACGCTGACCCCGAGGGGGAGGATCGGGGCCGCGGCAGCGGCAGGTGACAGGGGTATGGCTGGCGGCTTGACGAGGAGACCTGGTGCACGACACCCGGCGAACCCGCATCGTTCTGGGGGTGCTGCTGGCGGCCGCGCTCGCCCTGATCACCATTGACTACCGGGGCGGCGGGGGCGCGCCGCTCGGTAGCCTGCGCTCGCTGGGCGGCAGCGTGTTCGGCTCGGTGGAGGGGGCCGCCAACGCGGTCACCAGGCCGGTTGCCGCGTTCACGGACGCGCTCTCCGGCTCCGGCTCCGGCTCGCAAAGCAAGATCGATGCCCTCCAACGGCAGGTGGTTGATCTGCGCGCCCAGCTGGGCCAGCAGCAGCTGAGCAAGCACGACGAAGGCCAGCTGAGCCAGCTTCTCCAGCTGGCTGGCCGGGGGCGGTACCGGATCGTGGCCGCGACCGTGATCGCGGCCGGCGCGGCCTACGACGACTCCGTCACCATCGACGCCGGGCGGGTGGACGGCATCAAGCCCGACGAGACCGTGCTGAACGGGCAGGGCCTGGTCGGCACCGTCACCTCGGCGAGCTCGACCACCTCGACCGTGCTGCTTGCCACCGACGCCAGCGTGACCGTCGGGGTCCGGCTGGCAGGCACCGGGCAGATCGGCGTGGTGAGCGGGACAGGCAAGAGCATGACCGGCAGCGGCCTGCTCCAGCTCCAGGTGTTCGATGTCAACGCGATCCTGCATCCGGGCGAGGAGCTCGTCACCTTCGGCTCGGTGGGCGGCCGGCCCTACGTGCCCGGGGTGCCGGTCGGCGTGATCACCAAGCTGGAGGGCACCAGCAGCTCGCTGACCAAGGAGGCGCTGGTCCGCCCGTTCGCCAGCGACACCGCGCTGGGCGTGGTCGGAGTCGTGGTCGTCCCGCCGCGGACCGACCCGAGGTTCTCCGTGCTGCCGCCCAGCCCGACCCCGGCCCCGAAGGTCACCGTCACGGTGACAGCGTCGCCCGGTGCTAGCTCACGGGGGGCCAGCCCGCCCGGCGCCGCACCGACGCCCAGCGCCCCAGGATCGGGGGGCTGACGTGCGGCGCGCGGCGTTCTCGGCCGGGCTGCTGCTGCTCGCGATCCTGATCCAGGTGACGGTGCTGGACAACCTGCGCCTGCCGGGCGGGGCAGGCCCGGATCTGGTGCTGGTCGTCGTGGTGGCGCTCGCGCTGACCGGCGGCCCGGTGGAAGGCATGCTGGGCGGCTTCTGCGCTGGTCTCGCCCTGGACGTGGCGCCGCCCGCCACCCATCTGGTGGGCCAGTACGCGCTGGTGTTCTGCCTGGTCGGATACGCCGCCGGGCGGGTGGGCAGCCACCTCGATGAGTCCGCCTGGGTGCCGATCGGCGTGGTGGCAGTCGGGTCCGCGGCCGGGGAACTGCTCTTCGCACTGACCGGGATGATCTTCGGTAACCTGGATATCACCTGGTCCGCGATCGGCCACGTGCTGCCCGCCTCCGTCGTCTACGACGTGCTCCTCAGCCCGTTCGTGCTGTACGCCGTGGTCCGGGCTAGGGCGCTGGCCGCCCCGCCCCTGGCCGCCCAGGGCCTGGCCAGCTTCCCCGGCGGATCGGCCAGCGGTGGGGCGCCGGGCCAGCCGCGAGGGGTACCCGGACTCGTGGGCGCGGCGACCCTGTTCGCCGGCTCTGGCGCGGTGCTGCGCGACAGCGGAACCGGGAGCGCCCCGAGGCTGAAGGCGCGCGCCCTGCGGGCCGGGTCTACCCAGGGTGGCTCAGCCAGCGGGTCGCGCCCCGCACGGACCCGGCCCTCCCGGCCAGTTGACCTGAAGTTCAGCGGCGGCGGAGGTTCCGCCCTGTCCGGCCGGCCGGCTGCGGCCGCCCGGGCCGCGCAGGGGCTGGCCGCCCGGCCGGTGAACCTGCACCTCGGCAGCCGGCGCCGGTTCAGCCAGCACCGGGGAAGCAGGCCGGGGGCCACGCCGGCCCAGGGCAGCTGGCAGCGCGGCGGCGGGATTCCCGCCAGTGCTCTTGGCCGGACCAGTGCTTTTAGCCGGACCAGCACCTTCAGCCGGGCCCGGGGCGGCGGGATTCCCGCGGGCGCCTTCAGCCGGGCCCGGGGCGCCCTGGGGGATGGCGCGGGTGGCCGGGCGCTCCGACCGTCCCGCGGGCCGCGGCTGCGCGGGGGCGTCATGCAGGGCGGATCGGCCAGCGGCGCCCGGGCCGTCGGCGTGCGGTTCGGCGCCCGTCCCGCCCGGCCGGTACGCCTGCGGCTGGGAGCCGGCCGGCGCAGCGACGGCGCCATCGGCGGCTCGGTCCTCGGCCGGCGGCCCCGGGGCGGCGGGCTGGGGGCCGGGAAGCAGCGCGTTCCGCGGTTCCGCGGGGCCAAGGTGGCCGCCCGGGGCGGGCTGGGGGCGGGGAAGCAGCACGTTCCGCGATTCCGCATGGTCAAGCCGGCCGCCCGGGGCGGGCTGGGGGCGGGGAAGCAGCGCGTTCCGCGGTTCCGTGGGGCCAAGGTGGCCGCCCGGGGCAGGCCGTCGGCCGGGAAGCAGCACACTCCGCGGTTCCGCGGGGCCAAGTCCGGCTCCCTGAGCGGGCGCCGGGCACCCGCCAGCGCCCTGAACGGCCGCCGCACGTTCGGCCGCCGCCGGTCGCTGTGGCGGATCCTTCGCAAGCGGTCAGGAGGGCTCACTCGATGATCCCGGCGTCACGTCGGCGCCTTGTCGTGCTCTACGCGATCGTCGCCGCGCTGCTGATCTCCCTCGGCGGCCGCCTGTGGTACCTGCAGGTCATGAACGGCCACAGCTATGTGCAGCTGGCCGCCACGGACCAGACGCAGACCGTGATCACGCCCGCGGTCCGCGGCCAGATCCTCGATGACGCGGGCCTTCCCATGGTGGATAACGCCAGCTCCCTGGTGGTCACGGTGAACATGATGAATCTGGCTACCCAGAGTGACGGCGGCGCGGCGGTGCTGCGCAGGCTGGCCCCTCTGCTCGGCATGTCCGACAAGCTGCTCACCGAGAAGGTCCGGCTGTGCAACGCGAAGGTCTCCCAGCCGTGCTGGCCGGGGTCGCCCTACCAGCCCATCCCGGTGGCTGAGAACGTCCCGGACCCGATCGCGGTCGAGATCATGCAGGATCACGCCAGGTACCCCGGGGTGAGTGCCGGCGTGAACCCGGTGGCCCGGTACCCGCAGCCCAACGGGGCGAGCCCGGCGCAGGTCCTCGGTTACCTCGGCCCGATCACCGCCCAGCAGATGAAACAGCAGCACCTGCCCGCCACCGGCTTCTCAGGCGTGGATCTGGTGGGCCAGGCTGGGCTGGAAGACCATTACAACAAGCAGCTCCAGGGCACCCCGGGTCGGGAGGTGCTGTCTGTGAACAACGCCGGCCAGCAGCTCGGCGTGGTCAGGAACACCCCTCCCCAGACCGGCGATGACCTGGTCACCAGCATCAACGCGCGGCTTCAGGGCGACGTGCAGACCGTGCTGGCCAACACGATCCGCAAGGCGCAGCTGCAGGGCAACCCGCACGCAACCACCGGTGCGGCGATCGTGCTGACCACCACCGGCCGGGTGGTCGCGATGGCCAGCGCGCCGAGCTACAACCCGAGTGTCTGGACCGGCGGCATCTCGGAGAAGCAGTACCAGCAGCTGACCAGCCCCGGCGCGAGCGATCCGATCCTGAACCGGGTCACCCAGGGGGAGTACGCGCCTGGCTCCACCTTCAAGGTGACCTCCACCGCGGCCGCGGTGAAGGCCGGCTACAGCCTGGACAGCACCTACAACTGCCCGGCCACGTACAACATCGGCAGCGCCTCGTTCGCCAACGACGGCGAGCCGAACCTCGGCCCGCTCAGCCTCCACCAGGCGCTGGTCGTCTCCTGCGACACGGTCTTCTACGAGCTGGCCAACCAGATCTACCAGGGCGACCGCCGTCAGGACAACGTCGTCACCAGCCCGAAGGCGCCGATCCAGGAAATGCAGAAAATGGAGCTGGGCTGGGGATTCGGCAAGGCGCCCGGGATCGACCTGCCCGAGCAGGACCCGGGCAGCATCCCTACCCGGGAGTGGCTGTACTACCTCTGGAAGGACAATGCGCATAGCGGCCAGGACTGGTGCAAGTACGGCCAGGCGAATGGCACGTATGTGCAGCAGATCGAGTACCAGGACTGCCACTACGGCAACGTCTGGGAGCCTGGCGAGGCGGCGATCGCGGCCATCGGCCAGGGCTATGTCACGGTCACCCCGCTCCAGCTCGCTGACGCCTACGCCGCCCTGGCCAACGGCGGCAAGCTGTACAGTCCCCGGATTGGTGAGGCGATCGTCAGCCCGACCGGCCAGGTGGTGCAGAAGATCAAGCCGAAGCTGATCCGCCGCCTGCCGGTGGCCGGAAGCACTCTGGCCTACATCCGGAACGCGCTGGCCGACGTGACCACGGGAGCGGGTACCGCCGCGGGCGCGTTCAGCGGCTTCCCGCGGGGCCAGGTCTGCGTAGCGGGAAAGACGGGGACGGCTGAGGTGTTCAACAGCTCGGTGACCTCGGTGTTCGCCTCATATGCGCCGTGCAACAACCCGCAATACGTGGTGGTGGTCATGATCCCGGACTCGAACTACGGGGCCGAGGTGGCCGCTCCCGCGGTCCGCCAGATCTACGACGACATCTACGGCCTGGAGGGGCATAAAGCCGCGCTGCCCGGCGGCAACCTGCCCCACAGCCTGCCGAAGATCTCCGCGGCCGGCTCTATCACCGCCCCCGCTGGCTACGGAGGCTCGTGATGAACCTCGGCACCCGCGATTACACCTCGCCCCGGAGCCCCAGCTTCGGCCAGAAGCGCGGGTCGCTGCCGTCCCGCGCGGTGGCCAAGGAGTCGCCGCTGCGCCGGTACGACTGGGTCCTGCTGATTGCGGTGGTGGCGCTCAGCCTGATCGGCACGCTGCTGGTCTACTCGGCCACACAGCCGAGCGCGGACCCGCGCAGCTACCTGATCAAGCAGCTGATCAACGTCGCGCTCGGCGTGATCCTCATGGTGGTGGTGAGCCTGCTGGACTACCGGCAGATCCGGCTGCTCGCCCCGTTCGTCTACGGGGCGGCCGTCCTGGGCCTGGTGGCGGTGCTCAGCCCGCTGGGCACCAGCGTGAGCGGGGCCAAGGCCTGGATCAACCTGCCCGCCGGCTTCCAGGTGGAGCCCTCGGAGTTCGCCAAGATCGGGCTCGTCCTGGTCATCGCCGTCGTCTTCGGTGAACTGCGGGACAGCGGCCGGATCCCCGGCCCGAGGCACGCCGCCGGGGTGATCGGGCTCGCGCTGATCCCCGTGGTGCTGGTGGAACGCGAGCCGGCCCTCGGCGTGATCATCCTGCTGCTGCTGATCACGGCCGGGATGATCGCGCTGTCCGGCCTGAAGCTGCGCTGGGTGGCGGGCATGGCGGCAGCGGGCGTGCTCGCAGTCGTGGCGGTGTTCAAGCTACATCTGCTGCGCAGCTACCAGCTGGATCGGCTGACCGCGTTCATGCATCCCTCGGCAGACCCGACCGGGACCGGGTACGAGACGATCCACTCCAAGATCATGATTGGCTCCGGCGGGATGTTCGGCACCGGCCTGCTGCACGGGCCCCTGGTCACCGCCAGCTTCGTGCCCAACCAGCAGACCGACTTCATCTTCAGCGTCGCGGGCGAGGAAGTCGGCTTCGTCGGCTGCGCCGTGATCATCGTCCTGCTAGCCGTGGTGATCTTCCGCGCGCTGCGCATCGCCAGCCGTGCCGACGACCAGTTCGGCCTGCTGGTCGCGTCAGGCATCGCGCTGTGGTTCGGCCTGCAGGCGTTCATCAACATCGGCATGACCATCGGGATCATGCCGGTGACCGGCCTCCCGCTGCCGTTCGTGTCCTACGGAGGATCAGCCATTTTCGCGGACATGATCGCGATAGGCGTGCTCCAGTCGGTGCACCGGCGGCATCACGTTTTCGGATAAGGGGCTGTCCCAGTCCGGGGGCCCGAGCCCCGGAACCCGCAACGGCCCGCTCCCCCAAAGAGGTCACGGATGCCTGCGGAACGGGCCGTGGGGGTCCGGGGGTCGTCCCCCTTGGCTGGCCGAGCACCTAAGCTGTCAGAATGCCTATGGAATCGGTCTACCCCCGCCTGGAGCCGCTGCTGCCCCAGGTGCGCAAGCCGATCCAGTACGTGGGCGGCGAACTGAACTCCGAGGTCCACGACTGGGACGCGGCGGAGGTCCGCTGGGCGCTCATGTACCCGGACGCCTACGAGGTCGGCCTGCCCAACCAGGGCATCCAGATCCTGTACGAGGTGCTGAACGAGTGCGACGGCGTCCTCGCCGAGCGTACCTACAGCGTCTGGCCGGATCTGGAGCACCTGATGCGCCAGCACGGGATCCCGCAGTTCACCGTGGACGGTCATCGCCCGGTGGCGGCCTTCGACGTGCTCGGCGTGAGCTTCGCCACCGAGCTGTGCTACACGAACCTGCTGTCCGCCCTCGACCTGGCCGGCATCCCGCTCGCGGCTGCCGACCGGGGCGAGGGGCATCCGCTGGTGCTGGCCGGCGGCCACGCAGCCTTCAACCCGGAACCTGTCGCGGAGTTCGTGGACGGCGCGGTGCTCGGCGACGGCGAGCAGGCCGTGCTGGCCATCTCCGGGCTGATCAAGGACTGGAAGCGGGCCGGGCAGCCCGGCGGCCGCGAGGGCCTGCTGCTGCGCCTGGCTACCGAGGCCGGGGTCTACGTCCCCCGCTTTTACGACGTGGACTACCTGCCGGACGGCCGGATCAGGCGGGTCGCGCCGAACCGCAGCGGGGTCCCGTTCACCGTCCCCAAGCACACCGTGATGGACCTGGACGAGTGGCCGTACCCGCGTAAACCGCTGGTCCCCGTGGCCGAGTCCGTGCACGAGCGGTTCAGCGTGGAGATCTTCCGTGGCTGCACCCGGGGCTGCCGGTTCTGCCAGGCCGGAATGATCACTCGCCCGGTGCGGGAGCGCAGCGTCACCACGGTGGGCGACATGGTCGAGCGCGGGCTGGCCGAGAGCGGCTTCAGCGAGGTCGGCCTGCTCTCCTTGTCGAGCGCCGACCACAGCGAGATCAACGAGATCGTCACCGGGCTCGCCGACCGCTACGAGGGCAGCTCGACCGGCCTCTCCCTCCCGTCCACCCGGGTGGACGCGTTCAACGTGACCCTGGCCAACGAGCTGAGCCGGAACGGCAAGCGGTCCGGGCTGACCTTCGCCCCCGAAGGCGGCTCGGAGCGGATCCGCAAGGTGATCAACAAGATGGTCACCGAAGACGACCTGATCCGCACGGTCAGCACTGCCTACGCCAACGGCTGGCGGCAGGTGAAGCTGTACTTCATGTGCGGGCTGCCCACCGAGACGGACGACGACGTGCTCGCCGTCGCCGATCTGGCCCGCCGCGTCATCCAGGCCGGGCGGGAGGCCACGGGCCGGAAGGACATCCGGTGCACCGTGTCCATCGGCGGGTTCGTGCCCAAGCCGCACACCCCGTTCCAGTGGGCGGCCCAGTGTGACCACGAGACCGTGCACGACCGGCTGCGGCAACTGGGCGCGGCACTGCGGTCTGACCGCACCTACGGGCGTTCCGTGGGCTACCGCTACCACGATGGCGAGCCGTCCATCATCGAGGGCCTGCTGTCGCGGGGCGACCGGCGGGTGGGCAAGGTCATCAGGGCCGCCTGGCAGGACGGGGCCCGGTTCGACGGCTGGAGCGAGCACTTCTCGTTCGAGCGCTGGATGAACAGCGCGGAGCGGGCCCTGGCCGACGATCCGGTGGACGTCGCCTGGTACACGACGCGGGAACGCGAGTACAGCGAGGTCCTGCCCTGGGACCACCTGGACGCCGGCCTGGACCGCGACTGGCTGTGGCAGGACTGGCAGGACGCTATCGACCCGGCCGGGGCCGCGGAGGTTGAAGACTGCCGCTGGACTCCCTGCTACGACTGCGGCGTGTGCCCGACCATGGGCACCGAGATCCAGACCGGGCCTACCGGGCGGACTCTGCTGCCGCTATCCGTGGCCGGCGGCGCGGGCGATCCAGGCGGCACGGGAGGCGTCGGCTAGATGCCCGCCCCCGGTTCCCCCGCTCAGCCGCCTCCCGGTAATGCGGCCCCGCCGCCCGCTGGCCCGGCCCAGCAGCCATCAGCCGCCCGCCCCCGCAGGCCGTCCGACGGCCCGACACGCGGCTCTGATCAGCCGCCCGTCGTCCAGCGGCTTATCGTCCGGTACGCTAAAAGAAGCAGGATGCGATTCGCCAGTCACAGAGATATCGCGCGGGCGGTTGAGCGCGGAGTACGCCGGGCACGACTCCCCATCGCGTACTCGGCAGGATTTACCCCCCATCCGAAGATCTCTTACGCTGGCGCGGCCCCGACGGGGACGGCGAGTGAGGCTGAGTACCTGGAGCTTTCGCTGACGGCAGCGTGCGCCGTCTCCGAAGTCCGGGACCGGCTCGATGCGGCCCTGCCGGACGGGATTGATGTGATAGACGTGACCGAGGAAGCCAGTTCCCTGGGCGCCATGACGTTCGAGGCGTCCCAGTGGGAAGTGGCCCTCCCCGGAGTCGGGCGAGATGAGGCTGCTGCGGCAGCTGAGACGTTCCTCGCTCAGGACAGCGTGGAGGTCGAGCGCCTGACCAGCAAGGGAATGCGGCGCATGGACGCTCGCGCTGCAGTGGTCACGATGCAGGCCGACTGGCGGTCCGCTGATGGACGGAACGCCGGGTATGCGATACTTCGAATGGTTGTTCGGCACCTGACACCTGCCGTGCGACCCGATGACATCCTGACTGCACTTCGCCGTGTGGCTGGGCTGGTGCCTACGTCACCGCCGCTGGTGACCCGGCTGGTACAAGGACCTCTGGTGGCAGTAGCCGCCGAAGCCGGGCCCCCAGGGCAGTACGTGCCCGTGGGGTCTGCCGAGGATTCGGCGTCCCCTGTGGCGGCATCCCCGTCGCATGGGGTAACGCCGCTCGGGCTCCAGCCAGCCGGACCGAGCGCGGCGCAGGAACATGTTGAGACAACGCGCCTGGGAGCGCGGTCGGCCACGCTGGCCGACCCGGTCCCCGCGAGCGCGTACGACCAGCTCCCGCGCGGCGCGGAGGGTTCCGAGCGAACCCACGCGCCCGGGAGCCTGACGGGAGATAGCCCGGATGCTCGAAACCGAGCTGAACGATTCACAGCAGAACGAGACAGCGCGCGACAGTGACAGTGACGCAGGTGCGGCGCCGTCTGGTCTAACCGGGTCGGCGAGCGCAGGCGACGCCGGCGGCGGTGAGGCCGCTGGCGGCGGTGACGCCGCTGGCGGCGGAGACGGCGCCGGCGCGGCGCCGGCGACCTCCCAGCGCCGGACCCGGAGGCCCCGCCGGGCCGCAACCCGGGCCGCCGGGCCTCCGCCCGAGGACCTGGCCCAGGCCCCAGTCCCTCCGGCCAGCACTCCGGCGGGCACTGCGCCGACCGACGGCTCGCCGGCGGGCACTGCCCCGCCCGGCACTGCGCCCATCGCGCCCGCTGTGGCCTCGTCACCTGCGGTGACCTCGGTCGCGCTGACGGCACCCGGCGTCCCCAGTGGGTCCGGGACCGTCCCGCAGGCCACCTTCCAGCCGCCCCCGGTCATCTTCCAGCCGCCGGCCGCCGGCGAGCCTGGCGCCGATCGCGGCCGGGATCGGGGCGAGTCAGCCGACGAGGACAGCGGGCCGGGCGAGCCGTCCGGCGACGAGTCGTCCGAAGGATCATCGCGCCGGCGGCGCCGCCGGGGCGGCCGGTCCCGGGGGAATGACGCTGACGGTGAGGCTCCCGGCCAGGACGCCGAGGACGGGGATTCCGCACCGGCCCGGGGCGGGCGCGAGCCAGCAGAACGCGGCGGCAAGACCGGCGAGGCCAAGCGCGCCGACGGCAGGCAGGCCCAGGGGAAGCAGGCCCAGGGGAAGCAGGCTGAGGGCAAGCCGGGCGGCCCTGAGGACCAGGCCGACAGCGCGGAGATGGACGAAGACGGCGACGAGAGCGCCGGCACCAGGCGCCGCCGGCGCCGCCGGCGGCGCGGCTCGGGGGCCGACGGGGAGCCCGCCGCCGACGATCCGCCGAACACCGTCGTGCACGTGCGGGTGCCGCGACCGGAGGCCACCGACGAGCCGGTGTCCGTCAGCGACGTCAGGTCCGTCCGCGGCTCGACCCGCCTGGAGGCCAAACGGCAGCGGCGGCGCGAGGGACGTGAGTCCGGGCGGCGGCGCCCGCCGGTCATCACCGAGGCCGAGTTCCTGGCCCGGCGGGAGTCCGTGGACCGCGTCATGGTCGTCCGGCAGCAGAATGACCGGACCCAGATCGCCGTGCTCGAGGACGGCGTGCTCGTCGAGCACTACGTGGACAAGGGCACGCATCAGTCCATGGTCGGCAACGTGTACCTGGGCAAGGTACAGAACGTGCTGCCCTCCATGGAGGCAGCCTTCGTGGACGTGGGCAAGGGCCGCAACGCCGTGCTATACGCCGGCGAGGTGAACTTTGACGCCAGCGGGCTCGAGGGCGACTCCAAGCGGATCGAGTCCGCGCTCAAGTCCGGCCAGTCCGTCCTGGTCCAGGTGACCAAGGACCCGGTCGGGCACAAGGGTGCTCGGCTTACCAGCCAGGTGAGCCTGCCCGGCCGTTACCTGGTCTACGTGCCGGGCGGCTCCATGATGGGCATCAGCCGCAAGCTCCCGGACAAGGAGCGCACCCGGCTCAAGCAGATCCTCAAGCAGGTCATGCCGGAAGGCGCCGGCGTGATCGTCCGGACCGCCGCGGAAGGCGCGACCGAGGAAGAACTGTCCCGGGACGTGGCCCGGCTGGCCGCCCAGTGGGAAGCCATCGAGCAGAAGTCCAAGACCGCTAACGCGCCCGAGCTGCTCTACAGCGAGCCCGACCTGACCATCCGCGTGGTCCGGGACATCTTCAACGAGGACTTCGCGTCGCTCGTGGTGGCAGGCGACGAGGGCTGGGATCTCGTCTACGAATACGTGCGGTACGTGGCCCCGCACCTCGCCGATCGGCTCACTCACTGGACGGACGACGACGAGGACGTGTACGCCCGGTACCGGATCGACGAGCAGCTGGCCAAGGCGCTGGAGCGCAAGGTGTGGCTCCCCAGCGGCGGTTCCCTCGTCATCGACAACACCGAGGCGATGACGGTCGTTGACGTCAACACCGGGAAGTTCACCGGGCAGGGCGGCAACCTCGAAGAGACCGTCACCCGGAACAACCTCGAGGCGGCCGAGGAGATCGTCCGGCAGCTCCGGCTGCGGGATGTCGGCGGCATCATCGTGATCGACTTCATCGACATGGTCCTGGAGAGCAACCGCGAGCTGGTGCTGCGCCGGATGCTGGAATGCCTGGCCCGGGACCGCACCAAGCACCAGGTCGCCGAGGTCACCTCCCTCGGCCTGGTCCAGATGACCCGTAAGCGAGTCGGGGCCGGGCTGCTGGAAGCGTTCTCCGAGCCGTGCGACTGCTGCAACGGCCGGGGCCGGATCATCTCCCTCGACCTGACCGAGCCTGCCGGCACCGGCCAGCGGAACCGCTCCGGTGGCGAGGACGGGCGCCAGGGTGGCGGGGGCCGCCAGGACCGGAACGGCCGCGCGGACCGCAACGGCCGGGCCGACCGGGGCGGCCAGGACAAGAACGGCCGGGGCGACCGGAACGGCCAACAGGACCGGAACCGGCCCGCCGCGGATCAGGGCGCGGCCGGAGCTCCGGGCGACGGCGAGCCGGCCGTGACCGAGCCGGCGGCTACGGTGCTGGTCGGCAGCGGAACCAGCGAGCGCCAGGGGGGCCGCCGCCGGCGGCGCTCCGCAGCGACCCGCCCTCAGGGGGCGCCTGACGCCGAGACTGTGCCTGGTACCGAGGCTCAGTCTGGCGCAGAGGCCGTGCCTGGCACCGAGGCGGCGCCCGCAACCGAGGCTGCGACCAGCACCGAGGCGGTGCCCGCAACCGAGGCTGCTCCAGTTACCGAGGCCGGGCCAGCCGAGGCCGGGCCTGCCATCCAGGCCGGGCCTGTCGCCGGGCCAGCCGAGGCCTGGCCTGCCGCAGGGGTCAGCCCGGCAGGAGAGGCCCTGACGGCTGCGGAGGCGGCGTCCGCCGTGTCCTCGTGGCCCGCGGGCGATGCTCCGGCCGGAGCACAGGCCCCGTTGGCCGCCGGCCCCACCCCAGCCTCGGACCCTGCGGCAGCCCCAGACTTCGTGTCTGAACCGGGCCACACGGAGCAGGGCGTTCCTTCCATCGATGACGCCGCGCTGGCGGTCGATCCCGGCGCTCCGGGCCCCAGTCCTGCGGACAGGGACGGCAGTCCTGCGGACCGGGACAGCAGTCCTGCGGACGGGGACAGCAGCCCTTTGGACGGGAACGGCAGTTCCGCAGACGAAGGCCCGGCTACCGCGGACGAGGAGCACCCGCCTTTCTGATAACCTGAGTGGTCGGTGCACATAGCGGTCGGGGTCTTACGGCCCCACGCTCAGTGTGCGAGGCAGGCCCCCGTCCGGCGCCCGCCCAGTGCAGGCGCTAGTCACGTTTGGTGCTAGCCACTGCAGCGGGGGGCGCGGTGGGTTCCCGGCCAGGCAAACACCCGGACCAGGCTAAGCAGCCTGGCCCGCCCTGACGAGAGAGCGGCCCAGGCCGCATGAGGCCGCGGCCCAGCCGCGAAGGCAGAGAGCGAGTTCTCGGTGTACGCGATCGTGCGCTGCGGTGGCAGGCAGGAGAAAGCGGCGGTGGACGACGTGCTCACCGTTGACACGTTGACTGGTGACGTCGGTTCCAGCGTGACGCTGACCGCGTTGCTCGTCGTTGATGGCGGAAAAGTCATCAGCGATGCAGCCGAGCTTGACCGCTACGAGGTCACGGCGGAGATCCTGGGCTCGGTGGCCGGCCCCAAGATCAACATGATCCACTACCGGAACAAGACCGGGTACCGGCGGCGTCTCGGCCACCGGCAGCACTACACCCAGCTGAAGATCACCGGCATCAGTGCAGCAAAGAGCGGTGCCGCGAAGAGCAGTGCAGGCAAGAAGGGGAGCTGAGCTGACGTGGCACACAAGAAGGGCGCGTCGTCCAGCCGGAACGGCCGTGACTCCGCGGCGCAGCGCCTGGGCGTGAAGCGTTTCGGCGGGCAGCAGGTCAACGCGGGCGAGATCATCGTGCGCCAGCGCGGTACGCACTTCCACCCCGGGCCGGGCGTCGGCCGCGGCGGTGACGACACCCTGTTCGCGCTGGTCGCGGGCAAGGTCACCTTCGGCAGCGTGCGCCGCCGCCGTGCGGTGAGCGTGATCGCGGCCGAGCCGGGTGACTCCCCGGCGGCGGAATAAGGTCCGCCTGGGGCGATTCGTCAGACGTAGGCATCAGGGGCGGACCGGTGGCGGTCCGCCCCTGATGCATGTGAGCGCAGGATCCGGCGGCCACGGACAGACCGTTGGGAATGAACGGGAGACAACCTGGCCCCCGCCGGTAGCGGCCGGGGGGCTGTGACACCGGAAGGAGGGGCAGTGGCAGAGTTCGCGGATCGGGCGGTCCTGCGCATCAAGGCGGGCAACGGCGGGCACGGCTGCGCCTCGGTCCACCGCGAGAAGTTCAAGCCGCTGGGCGGCCCGGACGGGGGCAACGGCGGCCGCGGCGGCAACGTGATCCTCGAGGTCCATCCCAGCGTGGCCACCCTGCTCGACCTCCACCGCCGCCCGGTCCGCAAGGCCGGCAACGGCACCCAGGGGTCTGGGTCGAACCGCAACGGCGCGGCCGGTGAGGACCTCGTGATCCGGGTACCGAACGGCACCGTGGTCGCCGCGGAGGACGGCGAGGTCCTGGCCGACCTGATCGGGTCCGGGACCCGGTTCGTGGCCGCCGAGGGTGGCCACGGCGGGCTCGGCAACGCGGCACTGGCCTCGATGAAGCGCAAGGCCCCCGGGTTCGCGCTGCGCGGCGAGCCGGGCGCGGAGTGCTCCCTGGTTCTCCTGCTCAAGACGGTGGCCGACGCGGGCCTGGTGGGCTTCCCTAACGCGGGCAAATCCTCGTTGATCGGCGCGCTGTCCGCGGCCAAGCCTACGGTTGGCGACTACCCGTTCACCACGCTGACCCCGCACCTTGGCGTGGTGGAGGCGGGTGACGTCCAGTTCGTGGCGGCGGACGTGCCCGGCCTCATCCCCGGGGCCAGCCAGGGCAAGGGCCTGGGCCTGGAGTTCCTCCGGCACGTGGAGCGCTGCGCGGTGCTAGTCCACGTGCTGGACTGCACCGCCCCGGAGACCAGCGGTGACCCGAGCCGGAACCCGGTCGCAGACTTCGACGTGATCGAGGCCGAACTCGACGCCTACCAGGATGTGACCGGCGCGGACCTGCGGGACCGACCCCGGATCGTGGTCCTGAACAAGATCGACGTGCCCGCCGCGCGGGAGGTGGCCGAGCAGGCCGGGCCGGTGCTGGCCGCTCGCGGGCTGCCCGTGTGCCAGGTGTCCGCGGCCAGCAGGGAAGGGGTGCGCGAGCTGGCGTTCGCGCTGGCTGCGGTGGTCGCCGAGATCCGCGCGGCGACCCCGGTCGAGGAACCGACCCGGCGGGTGATCCGGCCCCGGCCCGCGGCCGGCCCGGAGTTCGAGATCGAGCGGGCCGGGGAGAACTCGTTCCTGGTCCGGGGCGACAAGCCGTGGCGCTGGGTCCAGCAGACCGACTTCGCCAACGAGGAGGCCGTCGGCTATCTCGCCGACCGCCTGGCCAAGCTCGGCGTGGAAGTGGCCCTGGCCGAAGCGGGCGCCGAGGACGGTGCCGAGGTGATGATTGGCAACGGGGACGAGGCCGTGGTGTTCGACTGGGATCCCGACATCCCCGCGGGCCAGGGCGGCCACGGTCCGCGTGGCACCGACCGCCGGCTCGCGCCATGAGTCTGTACCTGTCGTGGACGGAAAGGGTTGCCATCCGACCCGTTCTGTCCACGATCCCGCCCAGACGGCACTTCGGTGAGGCCTCTGTGTCTGGTGTGACTGAAGGGCCGGCCCGGCGACCCAAGGCGTTCGTGATCAGACGATTGGTGTCGCTATAACGACACCAATCGTCTGATCACGACACCCGGCCGGTGTCGGTGCGGGGCTGGTGAGGTTTCTGTGATTCGTGTGGTTGGAGGGGCGGCGTGGCTGGGCTGAGCGACCGGGCCGCAGGGGGTGACGGAGCTTCCGCGGGTGACGGGCCTGCGGCGGGGGAGTGGCCGGGAATCGCGGACGCCAGCCCGGTCGTGGTCAAGGTGGGATCCTCATCGTTGACGACCCGGCGAGGCGGGATCGACGAGGACCGGATCGCTGCCCTGGCCGGGGCGCTGGCGGCCCGCGTGCACGGCGGCAGCCAGGTAGTACTGGTCTCCTCCGGCGCCATCGCGGCCGGCCTGGTCCCGCTGGGGCTCCCGCGCCGCCCCCGGGACCTGGCCACCCAGCAGGCCGCCGCGAGCGTGGGACAGGGCCTGCTGGTCGCCCAGTACACCGCGGCGTTCGGCCGGCACGGGGTCCGGACAGGCCAGGTGCTGCTGAGCGCCGATGACCTGATGCGCCGCGCGCACTACCGCAACGCCCAGCGCACGCTGAGCCGGCTGCTCGAACTCGGGATCCTGCCGATCGTCAACGAGAACGACACGGTGGCCACGGACGAGATCCGGTTCGGCGACAACGACCGGCTGGCCGCGCTCGTCGCGCACGTCGTCCGGGCTGGGGCACTCATCCTGCTGTCCGACGTGGACGCCCTGTACGACACCGACCCACGGCAGCCCGGCGCCCGGCGGATCACCGAGGTGCGCAGCCGCGCCGACCTGGCCGGGATCACCCTGGGCCGGGCTGGGGCGGCCGGCGTCCCGACGGCGGGGACGGGCCTGGCGGGGACGGGCCTGGCGGGGACGGGCCTGGCTGGGACGGGCCTGGGCGGCTCGGGCCTGGTCGGCACCGGCGGGATGGTCACCAAGGTGGACGCAGCCATGATCGCGACGGAGGCGGGTATCCCGACCGTGTTGGCCAGCGCCGCCGCGGCCCGGGAGGTGCTAGCGGGCCGCCCGGTTGGCACCTACTTCGCGGCCGGCAGCCGGCGTCCGCCCCGGGCCCGGCAGCTGTGGCTGGCCCACGCGGCCGCCAGCCACGGACGGCTGCTGCTGGACGAGGGTGCGGCCAAGGCCATCAAGGGCGGCCGCGCGTCACTGCTACCCGCCGGGATCACCGGCGTGGAGGGCGGGTTCGACGCGGGTGACCCGGTGGACCTGTGCGCCCCGGACGGCCAGGTCATCGCCCGGGGCCTGGTCAACTACGACGCCTCCGAGATCCCGGCCATGATGGGCCGCTCCACGCACGAACTGGCCGCCCAGCGGGGCCCCGAGTACGAGCGCGAGATCGTGCACCGCGACGACCTCGTGCTGCTCAGGACCCCGCGCTGAGTTTCGGCCCGCAAGTTATCCAGCCAGTCAGTTGTCGCCGCCGCTGCCGCCGCCCCGCTGACCGAAGATGTTCCCGAACAGCGACTGGCCGGTGCCGACGGCGGTCTCGGCGACTCCCTTGACCAGCCCAATGAACGGGTCCGAGCTCCGATTCCAGGACTCCTGGTAGGACTTGGCCGCGGCCATGAATTCGTCCTGCACCGAGGCGTCCCCGTCGTCCTCACGGCGCGGGTAGTTGCCGGCCAGGATCGCCGCGTACTCGCCCTCGGCGACCCAGTGGTCCAGCGCCGCGAACCGCACCACCGCGAACGGGTGCGTCGTTCCCAGCATCTGGAGCATCTTGAGGAAGCCTTCCCGTACGTCCGGGACGGCGTCATACTCGTGGGCCTGCTTGAGGAACTCGTCGGGGCTGAGCTCGGAGATCCGCGCGCCGCCGGCGATCTTCATCAGGGCCCGGCGCGCCGCCCCGGGGTCCTGGCTGGCCAGCACGCCGGCCCGGTCACAGGACAGCTCGGACTTGCGGTACCACTCCTCCAGCCCGGCGATGATCACCTTCAGGCCGATGTAGCCGATGGCGAACCAGGCCAGCCGGGCGGCCAGCGAGGTGAGGATGTACAGCATGGTCCGGTACACGGCGTGCCCGGACAGTACGTGGCCGAGCTCATGCCCGATCACGAAGCGGTGCTCCTCGGCGTCCAGTAGGTTGACCAGGCCGGTCGTGATAACGATGAACGGCTTGTCGGAGCCCAGGGTCATCGCGTTCGGCAGCGGGTCCTGGGTGATGAAGAGCTCGGGGACCTCGGGCAGGTCCAGAATGGCGGCGCCGTCCAGCAGCAGCTGGTACAGGGCTGGGTACTGCTCGTTTGAGGCCCGCACCGAGCTGGCCAGGAACATCAAGCGCAGGTTCCGGTCGCTGAACAGCGAGGCCAGACGCTTGAGCAGCGCGTCGAAGCCGGTGAGTTTACGCAGCGCTACCAGCGCCGACCGGTCAGCGGGGTGCTCGTAGGCACGGGAGCTGATCCCGGGAAGACGGACGCGGGCACGATCCGGCACAGTGGTCATGCAGCCATGCTAGGCCGTGTCCGGGGCCGCGCCAGCCGGCCTAGCCCCACCAATCGGGCGCGCCGCGGCCCCCGGCCGCCGGGATTACGCCATTTCCTCCTCTACCCGGGCCGGAACAGGGCTGTGATCACCGGAAACGGCCGCGGCGGGGTGGCGCCGGAGCGGCCAGAACGCGGCGGCCAGCAGCACCAGCAGGAGGCCCGTGTTGGGGTCGGTGCCCCGCCCGGTCGCGATCGCGCCGAAGTTCTCCCCGAGCACCCAGATCGCCACGGCCACGATGACGCTGAGCAGCAGTGCGGCTCGCGTGGTGGCTGACCAGAACACCCCCAAACCCGCCGCAACGAAGACCACCGCGAGGCCGATGCTGATCCCCAGGCTAGGACTGGCGGCGGCGCTGGCGACGCCGCGGTCCATGGCGGCGACCCAGCCAGGCTCGCCGGACGCCAGGCCCGCGAACGTGCTCCGCAGCGCGTCCGGCGCCCGGTTGCTGGCCTGGAGCATGAAGTACGCGGAACTGCCCCACAGCACGAGCCACGCCACCCGGGCTCCGGTCAGGCCGAGCGGGCTGCCCGCGGCGACGGGCCCGTCCGGCCGCCGGCCTGCTGGCGCGGCTCGGATCGGGGTCGGCCAGGCCAGCACGGCCAGCAGAGCGTAGAGGATCACCGCGCCGGGTGCGCCGGTGAGCGGACTGGCCGAACCGCTGAGCACGCCGCCCAGGCCTTCGCCGAACCACCACACGGCCAGCGCCCAGACGACGCTGGCGGCCAGCCCCGCCCGCACCGCGGGCCGCCACAGCAGCGCGGCACCGAGCAGCAGCTGGGTGACCGCGAACGCGGCGTCCCAGGCGGCGGGGGCGTGCAGGACCAGCCGGGTGAACGCCAGGGCCGGGCCGGTGACCCCGGACGGGCTGCCCATATAGGCGGGCATGAGGATCTGGTTCACGAAGCCCCGGCCGAACATGAACGGCTGGAGCTGCAGCGCACCGTCGGCCAGCCACAGGACGCCGAGGGCGATCTGGATGCCGCGCCGCAGGCTGGTGGAGTCGTGGTCGGCGGCCCAGGCCCGGAGACCGGGGGAGGCGTCGTCCCGGCGGACCAGGGTCTGCTGGGCCGAGGCGGGCAGGAACATGGTGGCGAAGGCCAGCGCCGATCCGGCGGCAGTGACCCACAGGCCGGGGCCGCTCTGCCCGGCCACCATGGAGTCGGTGCTCAGCGACCGCAGGCTGGCCGCGAGCTGCAGGAGCAGGAAGCCTGAGAACCCGGTGGCCAGGAACCCGGCCAGGCCGATCACCCAGCGTGAGCAACGGCCGCCGCGCACGGCATGGGCGATACCGGCGAGTGCGATGACGGCTCCGGCGGCGGCCAGCATCCGCCCGTTAGTGCCGCGGACCCCGGGGATCCCGATCAGCCCGGCGAACGTGGTGACCCAGGGCAGGAACGCGCCGGTGATCATGAGGCCCCCGGCGGCCACGCCGCTGAGGCCGACGGCCCCGCGCCAGCTGCGCAGCGCGCGGACCCTGGTAGCCACGGTCCGGTCCGGCGACCGGACGGCGTCCATGGGCTGGTTAGCCATGTAAGGCACCTCTCATGCAGACAGTGGGGGCGGAGGGCCGGGTGGGTCGGAGGGGCGGAAGGCCGGGGGCGGTGGCGCTGGCCGTACCCAGGGTCAGGCGCGGCCAGCGCCGGTTAGGTGCTACCTGAGCACGGCGAAGTAGAGGAACAGGTTGGTCGGGATGTTGCCTGTCACCTGCGCGGGGTGATGCCGCTGCAGGTACTGCAGCTCGCGGGCGCTCTTGCCCCGGATCAGCTTGTTCCAGGCACGCAGGCTCTTGACGCCGACGATGTCCACGTTCCACCACTCAGACTGGTGGCTGTTGTTCGTGGCCACGATGTGGCTGTGCGCGGGGAGCGTCAGGTTGCCCGTGCCGCTGCCCAGCACCGACGTCAGGTCGATGGTGTGCGGGTGGTCGATGCAGGTGCCTGCGGGGCACTGCAGGGTGCGCTTCGGCGGGGTGAAGCCGAGCGGCACGATCACGTACAGCGGGTCGAAGCTGTCGGCCGGGGTCTGGGTGTAGTTGGTGCCGCCCTCGCACTTCGACGTTGCAGCGCTAGCCGGTGGCCGCTTACAGCTGAAGTTCTTGCTGTAGTAGAAGTGCACCGTGTGGCCGTCGTAGAAGCCCTTGGTGAAGCCCCTGGCCGCGTGGGACGAGCTCGCCGAGGTCATCCCGGACATGCTCGACGAGGACGACGAGGTGGAGGCGAATGCCGTCCCGGACGCCAGAGCCAGGCCTGCAGTCAGCAGGCCGACCAGGCCGATCCCTGCTTTGCGGGTGCCCAGCTTTCTGAGCCGTTTCGTACCGATCATGAAGCTTCCTCCAGGGAAGATGGACACACCCCGTGGTGGGTCCGTTGATAGGGACTTCGGCACCCCCCTAGTCAGTGGATCGGCGCCGACTCATCAAACCGTAGTCATGAAGTCACGCTGAGTAGTGACCATCGGCAGGACCGGCCCGTTATGGGAAGCTGGTGAGACCCCCGCCGTCGTGGGACAACCGTTCAGGAAAAGGACGATGATGTTCGAGCCTGACGCCGAGTCCATGCCTGCCGAGCTGCGTGCCGAACTCCAGAAGCGACGACTCCGGGCCCTGGTGGACCGGCTGCTGGCCCTCGATGGGGTTCAGGCGGAACGACTCCGGTCGGCCGGGGTCACCGCCGGTAGCGCTCTGGGTCTTGGTGACCTGCCCTGGCTCCCCATGACCGAGAAGAAGGATTTGTGGGACGCGTACCCGTTGCGGATGCTCGGAGTCGACCGCAGCGAGGTGGTCGCGTTCCACGGCTCAAGTGGCACGGGCGGGCGTCCCACACTGGTCGGCTACACCCGGGCTGACCTGCGGCTCTGGGCCCGGATGTGTGCGCGGGCGCTGGCCGCCGCCGGCGCGGGCCCGGGCAGCATGATCCACAACGCGTACGGGTACGGGCTGTTCACCGGGGGCCTGGGCATCCACCAGGGCGCGATCGAGCTGGGCGCGGCGGTGGTGCCCGCGTCTGGCGGGATGACGTCGCGGCAGGTCACGCTCATCCGCGACCTGCAGCCCGACATCCTGACTTGCGCGCCCTCGTACGCCGTCCGGCTGGGGGAGGCGCTGGCCGACGCCGGGCTGCGGCCAGGGCACGGGCTGTCCCTGCGCGCCGGGCTGTTCGGGGCCGAGCCGTGGTCTCCGCAACTGCGGGCCCGGATCGAGGAGCTGCTCGGGTTGCGGGCGCTCGACATCTACGGGCTGTCCGAGGTGATCGGGCCCGGGGTGGCCGCCGAGTGCGCCGAGGCCGCCGACGGGCTGCATGTCAACGAGGACCACTTCCTGGTCGAGGCGGTAGATCTGCTGACGGCCGCACCCGTGCCCGACGGGACCCCGGGGGAGCTGGTGTTCTCCAGCCTGAGCCGGGAGGCCATGCCGTTGCTGCGCTACCGGACCGGAGACGTCGCCGCGCTGCGCAGGGGCACCTGCGCCTGCGGCCGCACCCTGGTGAAGATGAGCCAGGTCACCGGCCGGCGCGACGACATGCTGGTCATCCGCGGGGTGAACCTCTACCCCAGCGAGGTGGAGCGGGTGTTGCTCGAGGACACCGCGCTCAGCCCGGATTACCTGCTGGTGGTGGACGAGCGGGCGGCCCAGCACCACTTGGTGGCGCTGTGTGAGTACCGGCCGGAGGCCCCGGGCCCGGCGGAGGCCGAGATCGAGGTCCGGCTGCGTGACGCGCTGGGCGTGCGGATCACGGTCAGGCTGCTGCCCCCGGGGGCGGTGCCGCGCAGCGACGTCGGCAAGGCCGTGCGGGTGGTCCGGTGGGCCGGGGGAGAGCCGCCAGCCCCCGGGCTGGGCTGACTCCGGGCTGGGCTGGCTCCCCGGGCTGCATGGCAGGGTCCCGGGCCGGGCTGGCTCCCCGGGCTGGGCTGGCTCCCCGGGCTGGGCTGGCTCCCCGGGCTGGGCTGGCCCCGGGGCTGCATGGGAGGGGAAGCATGGCGGCCGCGCCGGTTAGAGTCACGTCATGAGGGATGGTGAGTCTGACCTGCCCGGTTTGCGTAGTTTCGCGCAGACCCATGGTTCCGCGCAGTCCGGTGAGCCCGCCCAGCGCCGGGCCCGGCGTCTGGGGGTGATGGGCGGCACCTTCGACCCGATCCACCACGGTCACCTGGTCGCGGCGAGCGAGGTGGCGCACGCGTTCGACCTGGACGAGGTCGTGTTCGTGCCGACCGGCCAGCCCTGGCAGAAGGACGACCGGAAGGTCTCGCCGTCGGAGGACCGCTACCTGATGACGGTTATCGCGACCGCGTCGAACCCGCGGTTCTCGGTGAGCCGGGTGGACATCGACCGGCCCGGGCCCACCTACACCATCGACACGCTGGCTGAGCTGCGGGCGATTCGCGGCGACGAAGCCGAGTTCTACTTCATCACCGGCGCGGACGCGCTGTCCAAGATGATGTCCTGGCAGGACGCGGCGGACCTGTTCAAGCTGGCCCACTTCGTGGGCTGTACCCGCCCCGGGCACCACCTGTCCAGCGCCGGGCTGCCGAGCGACCAGGTCAGTCTCGTCGAGATCCCGGCCCTGTCAATCTCGTCCACCGAGTGCCGGCAGCGGGTCGCCGCGGGTGAGCCGGTCTGGTACCTGGTCCCGGACGGGGTCGTGCAGTACATCGCCAAGCGCGGCCTGTACTGCCACGGGGACGGGACCGCGTGCGGGCCTCAGGGACGCGTCACTCCGGGCGGGTGATGCCCGGGGGCTCGCGGCGGCGTCTCCTGTCGGAGGGGGCCGGTTCCGGGCGGCCGGGCCTCCGGGCGGCCGGGCCCGCTCCGGGCGGCCGGGTCCAGTCGGGCCGGGGCGGCCGCCGGGGCCGGGTAGCCGCGGGGGGCGGGGGCCATGCCCCACGCCGCGGGAGGAGCACCAAATGGGGCTGATCGAGTACGAGCCGGGTACCGCGTTCCCGGGGGTGATCGGCCGGACCGCGGACCAGTCGTCGCCGGCCTGGCCGCAGCCGGTGCGGGCCACCCAAGGCGCGCCGAACGTGATGATCATCGTGCTGGACGACACCGGGTTCGGCCAGCTCGGCTGCTACGGCAGCCCGATCGCCACGCCGAACTTCGACGCGCTCGCCGAGGGCGGCCTGCGGTACACGAACATGCACACCACAGCGCTGTGCTCGCCATCCCGCTCGTGCATCATGACCGGCCGCAATCATCACGCGAACGCGATGGGGGGCATCAACGAGATCGCCACCGGTTATCCCGGGTACAACGGGCGGGTCCCGTTCGAGAACGGGTTTCTATCCGAGATGCTGCTGGCCCACGGGTACAGCACGTACCTGGTCGGCAAGTACCACCTGCTCCCCTCGGAGTTCGAGTCTGCGGTTGGCCCGTTCGACCGCTGGCCGCTCGGCCGGGGATTCGAGCGGTTCTACGGGTTCCTGGGCGGCGATACCAGCCAGTGGTATCCCGACCTGGTCTACGACAACCACCAGGTCGAGCCGCCCGCCACGCCGGAGCAGGGCTACCACCTCAACGCCGACCTGGCCGACCGGGCCATCAAGTTCCTCGCCGACGCCGCCCAGGTCGCCCCGGACAAGCCGTTCTACCTGCATTACTGCCCGGGGGCCACGCACGCCCCGCATCACGTGCCCCGCGAGTGGGCCGACCAGTATGCGGGCCAGTTCGACGACGGCTGGGACGCCTACCGAGAGCGGGTCTTCGCCCGGCAGAAGTCGCTCGGCATCATGCCTGCGGACGCGGAGCTGTCCCGGCATGACCCGGACGTGCCCGCCTGGGAGTCGCTGTCCCCGGACGCCCGCAGGCTGGCCGCCCGGATGATGGAGGTGTTCGCGGGCTTCCTGTCGCACACGGATCATCACGTCGGCCGGGTGCTCGACTTTCTCAAGGAGACCGGCCAGTTCGAGAACACGCTGATCATGCTGGTCTCCGACAACGGCGCGAGCGCCGAGGGCGGGGTGCATGGCACCACCAACGAGCTGCAGTTCTTCAACAACGCCCCGGAGACGCTGGAGGAGAGCCTGCGCTCGATCGGCGAGCTGGGCGGCCCGGACACGTTCAACCACTACCCGTGGGGCTGGACCTGGGCGGGCAACACGCCGTTCCGCCGGTGGAAGCGGGAGACCTACCGGGGCGGCACCGCCGACCCGTTCGTGGTGCACTGGCCCGCCGGGATCGCGGCCCGCGGCGAGGTGCGCACCCAGTACGCGCACATCATCGACATCGTGCCGACCGTGCTGGACGCGCTCGGGGCCGAGCCGCCCGAGACGATCCGGGGCGTTACCCAGTCACCGATCCACGGGGTGAGCTTCGCGCAGACGTTCGGGGACGCGAGCGCGCCGGGCCGGCACACCACCCAGTACTTCGAGATGCTCGGCCACCGGGCCATCGATCATCAGGGCTGGCGGGCGGTGTGCCCGTGGCCGGGACCGTCCTTCGCCGAGGCGGGCCAGGGGTTCGGCGTGCCGATCACCGCGGAGGACCTCACCGACCTGGACGCACACCGGTGGGAGCTGTACCACATCGCGGAGGACCCCACCGAGAACCACAACCTGGCCGAAAAACACCGGGACCGGCTCATCGAGATGATCGCCCAGTGGTACGTCGAGGCGGGCAGGTACGACGTGCTCCCGATCGACGGCAGCGGGGCGGCCCGGCTGATGGTCGAGCGGCCCCAGGTGGCGCTGCCCCGCGACCGGTACGTGTACCGCCCGGGCACGCAGACGGTGCCGGCCTGGGTGTCGCCGCGGTTGCTGAACCGGGCGCACAGCATTACCGCGGACGTGGAGATCCCAGCTGCCGGGGCCGGGGCTGTTGTGGCGGGTGACGGAGATGCCGGGGCCGGGGCCGGGGTGGCCAGTGGGGTCAACGGGGCTGATGGCGTTGAGGGAGTACTCCTCTGCCAGGGGACCAGCGCTGGCGGGTGGAGCATGTACATGCTCGGCGGGGTGCTGCACTACGCGCACAACTACCTCCGCCGCGCGGTGTACAAGGTCTCCGCCGTGGACCCGGTGCCGCCCGGGCGGCACGAGCTGCGCTTCGAGTTCGAGCCCACCGGGGCGCCGGATTTCCTGGCGGGCAAGGGGGCCCCGGGCCGGGCCCAGCTGTACGTGGACGGCCGCCTGGCAGGCCAGGCCGAGTTCCCTGTCACCACGCCGATCGGGCTCAATCCGGGCGGACTGACCTGCGGGTTTAATCCCGGTTCGGCGGTTGTGGCGGATTACCGTTCCCCGTTCCGCTTCACCGGGACGCTGCACACGGTGACTGTGGACTTGTCGGGGGACCTGATCAGCGACACCGAGGGCGAGATGCGGATGGCGATGATGCGGCAGTGACGTGAGTGGCTGGAGAGGGTTTCGGGACTGGGACGGTGGGCCGGGGAGGCTTTCGTGCTCGGCGGACCGTGGGCCTGGGCGGCTTTCGTGTTTGGCGGACGGCGGGCCCGGGAGGCTTTCGTGTTCGGCGGACCGTGGGCCTGGCGTGCGGACTTTGTTGACTGGCCGGGTTAGGCTGAAATGCCACACTGCCCCGCGAGCCTGGGGCGTGAGAGGCTAGGGGGAAGGTCCCCGGCTGAGGAGGACGAATACCACACGTGACTGCCACCACCAGGGCCGTTGAGCTTGCGGAGATCGCCGCTGCGGCCGCGGCCGACAAGCTCGCCAGCGACATCATCGCCTACGACGTGAGTGAGCAGCTCGTCATCACCGACGTGTTTCTGCTCTGTTCTGCGGCCAATGACCGTCAGGTACGCGCGATCGTCGAGGCGATCGAGGAGAACTTGCGCAAGGCCGGGGTCCGCCCGGTGCGCCGCGAGGGCGAGCGGGAAGGCCGCTGGGTTCTGCTGGACTATCTGGACATTGTGGTCCATGTGCAGCACGCCGAGGAGCGCACGTTCTACGCTCTGGAACGGCTGTGGAAGGACTGCCCGCAGATCCAGCTGCCCGAGACGGTGTCGGTTGGCGGGATGCGGCCCGGCGGCCCATCCGCCGGGGACGCACGCTGACCAACGAGCTCAGCGGATCCAGGGCCTGCCCGCGTGGGCACCTGGGCGGGTGGTCGGCTGGGCGGGTGGCTGGCGGAACGCGGGGCTCCCGGCTGGGCGGAGCGGATGCACGGGTGCCGCGCCGTCAGGCCGGAAGCATCGCCTGCCGGGTCGGCCCAGGCCCGCGAGTGCCTAAGCGGCATGGCGGACTGACACGCAGGAGAGGACGGAATGACTTCTGAGTCAGTGCCGGGCCCCGGTTCCCGGGTCCGGTTGGTGTTGTGGCGGCACGGGCAGACTCCATGGAACGTCCAGGGCCGCTTCCAGGGCCAGACGGACATCCAGCTGGACGAGCTCGGCGTGGAACAGGCCGAGCGGGCCGCCCGGCTGCTGGCCGCGCTACGGCCGGACGTGATCGTCGCCTCGGACCTGAGCCGGGCCATGGCCACGGCCGCGCCGTTGGCCCGGCTGACCGGGCTGACCGTGACCACGGACAAGGACTTGCGGGAACGCCACGGCGGCGCCTGGGAAGGCCTGACCGACGTGGAGATCCGGACCCGCTATCCGGAGGAACACGCGAAGTGGTGGCCGCCGGATGGCGAGTCCTCGGCGACCGTCGCCGACCGCGCGCGGTCGGCGATGGAACGGATCGCCGACGGCCTCCAGCCCGGGTCTCTCGCGGTTGTGGTGAGCCACGGCGCGGCGATCAGGCTGGGCGCTGCCCGGCTGCTCGGCCTCCCCGAGGACCTCTGGGGCGTGATCGGGCCGCTGGCCAACTGTTCCTGGTCGGTGGTCGCCCGCCGTCATCGCAACTGGCGGCTGGTCGAGCACAACGCGGGAACGCTGCCGGAGCCGGTGCTCAGCGACGACCGCTGACGCCCGGGCTGGTGTCCGTGATGTTCGGGGGCGTCCGGGGAACCGGTATGCTAACTGCGGTCCGCGTGCCAGTCACGCGGGCGATGCCGGGGCTATAGCTCAGTTGGTAGAGCGCTTGCATGGCATGCAAGAGGTCAGCGGTTCGAGCCCGCTTAGCTCCACAAGAAATTGCAGGTCAGGGCACGATTTGAGGCCCATCCGGGTACCTTCCAAGATCGTCCGACCGTCATCTGACCGTCGTTCTGGGCACCTGCAGTTGGCACTGAGCCGCATGGATTGGTTCCTGATGACAGCTCAGGCGGGCTCTTGTGTGGTGTGCATTGAACATGCCGGTGCGCGCGAGGCGGTGGCCGTTCCGGTGTGGCTGTGCGGATGTCAGACTGGATGACGGCGGGAGGTGAGATTATGAGCGTCGCGCTGGCAGACCATACCGGGCCGTGGACAGCCGATGATGTTGAGGCACTGCCGGATTCCGGTGATCATGCCCGTTTCGAGGTCTATGAAGGTGGGGTTCTTGTTGTGAGCCCGGCGCCGGGCGTGGGCCATCAGCGGGCGTCCTACCGGCTGCACCGCGCTCTGGCCCAGGCGGCCCTCGCCGCCGGCGCCGATGCCGAGGTGCTCGAGGCGGTGAACGTGACCCTGCCCGGTGGGAAGCTGCTGGTCCCTGACGTCGTGGTCGTGGCCGCCGGTGCCGTCGGTGAGACGACCACCAGGATTCCCTGTGAGGCTGTTCTGGCCGTGGTGGAGGTTGTCTCCCCGTCCACGGTGTCGATAGACCGGGCGGTCAAGCCGGTCATGTACGCGGAGGCCGGAATCCCCGTCTACTGGCGGGTGGAGCTGCAGGGCACGCCGAAGGTCGTCGCGTGCTCTTTGAGCCGTGGCCGGTATGTGACCCGGACCACGCTCGTGGCCGGCTCCCCGGGCCGTATCACCCGGCCCTTCGCGGTCGAGTTGGATCCAGCCGACCTCACCCGCCGTACCTCCTGAGTAGGGGCCGCCAAGCCCGGGCGGTCCCTGTTGCTGATCTGGTGCTCGGCGACCTCCAGAGCCCTCGCACCGCACCGAGTCGACAGCCAGAAGCGGGCTACCTCGATAGGCGGTATTACATTCAGTGACACAGCGGCCGGAGAGAACTCGCGCCGAGCCGCCTGATCGGGGTGGCGACCTGATCGTTGGACTTGGCCGTCCGAGCCGCACCCGAACGGATATTCGGTGCCGACGTTGGTGGGTGGCGTGAGCTGCTTCGATTCAAAGGGCAGCCTAGTGCGGGCAGGTCGTGCGCGGGTTCACCACGATGAACCACGGGAGGGCCGCGGCGGGCTGAGGCGATCACGGCGGCAGCTCGACAGGGCCGGCCTGCTCCCTGGCGCCGGACTCGCAGCAACGTGCAGCTGTGGGAGTGGACCGGCGATGACACGGCGGCGAGGTTCAGCTACTGGGCCGCTTCCGGCTTCATTATGATCGCCACGTTCTGGCAGGACAGCCCGCAGTAGGGTCGGCCCTCGCCGGTGAGGTCTGCGGGCACGCGTCACGTCTTTCCGTTAGCCTCGCCCGCCTGCGATGAGCCTGGCCTCGGGGGCATGCAACAGCCTCGTCATGACCACGACGCCGAGCAGTGGCCCGGGGGCAAGGACTGTAAATGCCCAGGTCCATCCAACGGCGTGCTGCACGATGGGTATCAGCCAGATGGTCACTACGGTCAGCGTGAAGCCCGCGGCCAGCTGCAAGGTGACCGCGGTGCCCGCGTAGCGCTGCTCGCTCGTCTCGGTCACGATGCTGGAGAACTGAGCCGAGTCGGCCACCGCCCAGAAACCCCAGAACACTCCCACAACGATCATCGGCGCGGCGCCGAGACGCGCGGCCGGGCCGATCAGCACGCAGCACGTGCCCGACAGCGCCATCGCTAGCCGGGTCAGCCGGGTACGGCCCCACCGGTCCCCGAGGATGCCGCCGACCCAGCAGCCGGCCGCGCCGCTGCCGATGATGGCAAACGCAGCGAACGCGGCGTCCCGTGCGGGATTCGCCTCGCCATTAACAGTGAAGGCCGCACGGTTGAAGGCAAAGATCCAGGCCCACATGGCATACAGCTCCCACTGGTGCCCGAAATAGCCGAGGGCCGCGAGGCGGACGGCACGGTTACGCATCACGGAGGCTGCCTGCCGGGGATCAAAGATCGCCTTCGGGAACCGGAATGGCCCATCGGCCGCGAGGTACCGGGCTGTCAGGCCGCCCAGGACCGTCAGCACCGACGTCGCGACGATGACGCTATGCCAGTCCGCGCCTCCAATTCCGTTGAGGAACTGGGGTGCTGCCGCGCCCAGGGTCAGCGCCCCGACCATGATGCCCAGGGCGGTGCCGCGGCCGGCCCGGAACCATGTGGACATCGCCTTGAGCCCCGGCGGATACACGCCAGCCAGGAACGCTCCGGTGAGGAACCGCAAGCCGATGGCCGGGCCTGCCGAGTGCGCCGCGACCAGCAGCAGATTGACGGCTGCGGCGCCCAGCGCGCCGACCAGCATGAGCGTGCGGGCAGCAATGATGTCGGCCAGATTGACGAACGCCGACACCAGGGCGCCGACAACGAACCCCACCTGCACGGCGATCGTGAGCAAGCTTGACTGGACCGTCGTCAGCGTCCAGGCGCTGTGCAGCTGCGGCAGGACCGCGGTCGCGGAGAACCAGGTGGTCATCGCGAGCAGCATGGCCGAGGCAAGCAGAAGGAGCGCATGCCTGCTGCCCGGCACCGGCCCATCCGAAGCGGCCAGGCAGGCCGGTCGCAGCCCGGCACCGCCCGGCACCCTGACGGGATGTTCCTGGCCGGCGGACGTCACAGCACCACTGATTCCCCAAGCAGGTACAGCACCGGCCCGGCGCAACGGGTGCCAGATCAAAACGCCAAGCACGCACCCCTGCGACGACCCATGTCCCCCATTGCTAACAAGACCTTCGATGGCTGTCCAGGCGGGCTCCATCGCCTCGTGACAGCTGTCCCCGGCCAGATCATCGGACCGCCGGAGGCGGTTACACCAGAACCATCGATACAACACCCGCCCCCTGGAACTCCTGCCCTATCCGGAGGCTCTCAGACGAACCTTTTGAACGCGACCGCCTGCCCCCACCCAGCGATGCGCCCAGAACCGGACAGTCTGCGCCCGGCACCCTGCGCCACGACCCCTCACACGGGCCGAGCGGAATCGGCGTTCGGTGTGAGTGTCAATACAGAGGCGTTCCCTTGTTTGTTACGTGCGGTGATCACCGCAGGTTGCGTCCATTACCTGAGTCCGCAGAGCTGGACGGCTTGTGATCATGTGATCCCGCATAGTTTCAAGATCTTTTCGACCGTGATCTGACCGTCGTTCTGGGCGCGGCACGTGCGGCATCGAGCCGCACGGGTCATCTCTGGCTAGCATCTGCCGGCATTGAACGTCAGCATTTCCCATGGCATGCAAGAGGTCAGCGGTTCGAGCCCGCTTAGCTCCACCCGGTCAAACGCATAATTCGAATCCAAAACCGGTGAGCGTGCGCCCTGTGAGGGGCATTCTGAGGGGCAAGATCCACAGGATGGTGGCCATCTGGCCAGCGGCAACGCCCCTACGCAGTCATCTCTCTCTGGCGAGCAGCGCCTTTGCGATGTCCAAGAGGTCACCAGTTATGGCACGGGGGGCTTTGTCGGGAGGACCGAACGCGCTTCAGGCGGCCGGACTTTCATCAGTTGCCTGCACCGGCGTGCTGAGACGCCCCACTCGGCGAGCTATGCCCTAAGCCCAGGACCCTGTGGGGCTCGAATATGTGATGGGGCCCGTGACGTGGGTGTTCTCGTGATCATCGGGGTTGTCATGCGGCGACTCGGTACTCGCTGATGAGGCCGCTTAGGACTTGCTTGCGGCGGATCCGGTGGTCCGCCAGGTTGATCTGCGGCGGCGGGGCGCCTGCTTGACAGGGTGCGAGCTGGCCAAGGGTCCGGTGCGGGTGAGCGGCGTTGTAGTGCCGCAGGTACTCGGTCAGTACCTGGTTCAGGTGGCGCTCATTGATGATCAGCATCCGGTCGAGGACCTCGCGGCGCAGGGTGCCGATCATCCGCTCGCAAATGGCATTCGCCCGAGGTGCCTGCGGCGGGCTGAGGAGGATCCGGATGCCCGCGGCGGCGAACACGGCATCGAAGGTGTCGGTGAACTGGCCGGCGCGGTCCCGGATCAGGAACCGGGCGGAAGCCGCGCGCTGTCCAAAGTCCATGAGGAAGTTACGGGCGGCCTGAGTCGTCCAGGCACCGTCAGGTGAGGCGGGAATGCCTGCCAGGTGAGCGTGGCGGGTGCCGTGCTCGACGATGATCAGGGCATAGATGCGCCGCAGTAGCACGGTGTTGACGTGGACGAAGTCGGCCGCGAGGATGCCGCGGGCCTGGGCGGTCAGGAATTGCTTCCAGGTCGGCCCGGTACGCCGGGGCGCTGGCTCGATTCCGGCGTCATGCAGGATCTGCCAGACCGTGGAGGCCGCGACGTGATGACCGAGCCGGACAAGTTCGCCCTGGACGCGCCGATGGCCCCAGGCAGGATTGTCGGTGGCGATGCGGATCACGAGCTTGCGGATCGCGGCTGCCGTGGGCGGTCGCCCGGGGCGTCGGCGGCTCGAATAGTCCCATTTCCGGGTGATCAGGCGGGGGTGCCAGGCGAGCAGGGTCGCCGGGGTCACGCCGAACACCTCGCGCCACCGGTTGCGGGGGATCAGCCGGGACAGCGTCGTGAGCCACAGCCGGTCAGCTAGCTGATAGCGCACCCGGCCGACCTGCCGGCGCAGCACCGCGTTTTCATGCCGCACCACCAGCAGTTCGGCTTCCTTGCATGCCTCGCGCCGGGCCAGCAGCATCAAGCAGTCGAGCAGACATCGCGTGAGCTGGTAGACGACAGAGAAGATCACGAAGCGATGATGCCAGTCGGCCGAACGTCCGGGTCACACCGATCAGCCGACGCGATCTAGTTATCAAGCCCCACAGGGGGAAGCGCGGCGATCACGGATGTTGCCCTAAATCTGCAGGGCGCGCTGAACATCGACCGGCAGTGGCCCGCGAAGCTGCCGACGCGAGCCGATGTCGAGCTTGGTGAATATCTTGCGCAAATGCCATTCGACAGTTCGCGGGCTGATGAACAGCCGGGTGCTGATTTCCGGGTTCGACAGGCCCTCACGGGCCAGCCGGGCGATCTGTGCTTCCTGCGCGGTGAGTTCGATCGCCTTGGTGACGCTGCGTTTGCGGACTGCTGCCCCCGTGGCCCGCAGCTCACGGCGGGCCCGCTCGGCGAAGCCCTCGACGCCCATGGCGGCCAGCACCTCGTTCGCCTCCCGTAGCTGCTGGCGGGCCTCTGTGCGTCGCTTCTCACGGCGCAGCCACTCGCCATACAGCAGGTGCACGCGGGCCAGGTATGCCCGCATGTGGGTCCGGCTCAGCCGGTCGATCGACTCCTGGTAGCACGTCTCAGCGGTATCGCCGTCGCTGGCCAGAGCGCGCACGCACGCTTCGGTTCCCACCGCCCAGTCCGTCGGAGTCGCACGAGAACGTTCAGACACGTCACGCAACAGCCTTTCGACCGTCGCCTCGTCGCGGATCCGGGACGCGGCCTCGGCCAGTTCGACGATCACGAAGGGCTTGTAGCCGAAGTCGTCACGTTCGAATGCGCTGAGGGCGGCATCCCGCGCGGCGTCGTGCCGCCCCAGGCCGTTGTACAGCACCGCCCTCGCGTGGTCGGCCACCGTGACCAGCCGGGCCATGCGGCCGACTGTGGCCAGCCGCATGGTGGCTTCGATCAACTCGACCGCGGCGCGTTCCTCTCCTTGCCATGCGGCCAGGAGCACGGCGCAGAAGCCGACCGGCGAGGTGCCGGCCGCCTCCGCGATCAGGCGGTCCTCGTCGAGAAGCTGCGCAGCCAGGGCGAGTTCGCCAGCGTCGAGACTGGTCCAGGCAAGGAAGTTGACCGCGTACTGCAGCTGGACGAGCGCGCCGGCAGTGCGGGCGACCTCGACCTGGCGGGAAGCCAGCGTGTGCCGGGCGTCGTCGTCCCACAGCTCGTTTGCGACGAGCCCGGCGGCACGCAGGCCCGCCAGCCATAGCCAGCGGCCCACGTCAATGTCTGTCCCGGCGTTCAGCGCCAGAACTTCCTGCAGGGCACAGGCCAGCGTCGGCGCGGCCGCCGCGTGGCCCTCGACATACCGGATTGCCAATCCGTCCAGCAGGACGTCGGCCGCACGTACGGGTACCGGGGCTGGGGGCGCGGTGCGGGCAGCGGCGGCGACCTCACGCAGGATGCCGGACTGCTCAGATTCGCCCGCCCAGAGCGCGGCGCCGAGCGCCTGCAGGTACGTCTCTCGCGCTAGGCCGACATCGAGCGGTTCCAGGCGACGGGCGGCACCGATCAGCAGCCGCGCAGACTCGTGACCGCGCCGCTGCTCGAGCGCGATCTGGCCCCGGAGATGCTGGGTCTCGGCGGTACGCAGCTCATCCGGCGGCCCGACGTCCGCGGCCGCCAGCAGGTCTAGCGCCCTGTCGAGGGCGCCCGCGTCGCGCTTGGCCCGTGCAGCGTGGAGCAGTCGCTGCGCGCGGCCCGACGGATCGGGCGTCAGCGTCGCTGCGCGCTCGAGGTACGCAGCCGCCGCAGCCAGGCCGCCACGAGCTTGTGCCCGGCCCGCGGACTGGGCCAGCTCAGCGGCGACGTCCTCGTCCGGGCCGGGGGCCGCCTGGGCTCGGTGCCACGCGTGACGGTCCGGGTCGGTGACCGGATCGGTGACCCCAGCCAGTGCCCGGTGGGCCTCCTGCCACTCGCTGAGCGAGGCGGAGTGATAGACCGCCGAGCGCACCAGTGGATGACGGAACCGCACCCAGGTAGCGAATTCGACGAGACCGGCCTCGACCGCCGCTGCCACGGCCTCCGCCGGTACGCCGAGGCGCTGCCCCGCCCGCCACACGCGGGCCGGGTCCCCGACCGGGCAGGCGGCCGCCACCTGTAGCAGCTTCCGGGTGCTCGCCGGCAGGTCGGCGATCTGCCGACCGAACCTGTCCTCGATCCGGTCCGCAAGGGACCGCGAGCCCAGCGACCCGAAGCCACCCGTCAGCTCCGCGAACGAACCGTCGCGCGGCAGCTCCAGCAGCGCAAGCGGGTTGCCTCTCGCCTCGCCGAGCACCCGCTCGCGGACACGTTCGTCCAGTGGCCACCGCACCACCGACGCCAGCAGCCTGCTCGCCTCAGCGTCTGGCAAGCCCTCGACGGTGAGATCGGGCAGCCCGCCCAGGTCGGCGCCTGGCTCTCGGGCGGCGATCAAGAGCAAGACCGGCTCGGCCAGCAACCGGCGCGCGGCGAAGGCCAGTGCCCGCTCGGATGCCCGATCCAGCCAGTGGCCATCATCGATCAGGCACACCAGCGGACGGTCCTCGGCTGCCTCGGACAACAGGCTCAGCACCGCCAGGCCAACGAGGAAATGATCTGGCGCTGGCCCGGATTGCAGGCCCAGCGCGATCGCCAGCGCATCCCGTTGCGGCTCAGGCAAAAGCGGAAGACTATCCAGGATCGGGGAGCAGAACTGGTGCAGAGCGGCGAAGGCCAGCTCCATCTCCGACTCCACCCCCGCGACCCGTACCAGCCGCAGGTCGGCCGCCGCCCGGGCCGTGTAGTCCAGCAGCGCACTCTTGCCGATCCCGGCCTCGCCCCGCACCACGATGACGCCGCCGCGCCCATTACGGACCGCGTGCAGGAGACCGTCGAGCAGCTCGCATTCTCGCTGTCTGTCGAGGAACGTCAGGGACCCGCCACTAAGCGGATCGGACGCCGTCAAGACCGATCCAGCGGCTGCTCGGTTTGGCTAACACGCCCCACGAATGGAAGTGTGTATCACCCGAGAGCGTGTGGCCAGCCTGGACGTTCTCCGAAGCAATTTATTGCGCAGTGGCCTCAGGGGCCTCAGGTCCGCGCGGGCTCCGCGGCCTGGTAGTTCTCGCCGGAGAAGACGCTCACGGCCGCTGGGACGGAAACGTCAGCGGCCTTGGAGAAGCCGAGCGTGCGTGCTCGCGGTTATTGCGGTTGGTTCGTCAGCGCAGCGGCTTGAACGCCGCCCGGATTTCGGTCGCGAACAGCTCGGGCTCTTCCCAGGCGGCGAAGTGGCCGCCCCTGTCGGCCTCGTGGAAGTAGCTGAGGGTGGGGTAGCCCATCTCGACCCAGCTGCGCGGGGCGCGGAAGGATTCGCCGGGGAACACCGTGAAGCCAACCGGAACCTTGACCTCCAGAGGAGCGTGCCCGGCCGCAAGGGCCTGGGCTCGTCCGTGCTCCCAATACGACCGCGCCGCCGAGGCCCCGGTGCCGGTTAGCCAGTACACAGTGACGTTGTCGAGGATGTGGTCGCGGGTGAGATCGCCGGACGGCTGCCCGCTGATGAAGGCACGGGAGATCTTGTAGTAGGCGTCAGCGTCGTGGTCGAGCATCCAGGCCGCCAGGGCGAGGGGTGAATCCAGCAGGGCGTAGCCGATCGTCTGCGGCCGCGTGGCCTGTTCCAGGAAGTAGCCGAAGCCGCTGGTCATGAATTCCTTGCGCGCGTCGGCCGCTGCGCGTTCCTGCTCGGTTTCGGTCGGCAGCGTGGCGCCGTCCGTCGTCACGAGCAGATTCATATGAATGCCGGCCAGGCCCTCAGGTGCCTGGCGACCCATCTGGTCGGTGACCCAGGCGCCCTGGTCGCCGCCCTGGGCGACGTATCGGGTGTAGCCGAGGCGGTGCATCAGCTCCGCCCACGCTTGTGCGATGCGGCCGGGGTCCCAGCCGACCTCGGCCGGCGCGGCGGAGAAGCCGTAGCCAGGCATAGACGGCACCACGAGGTGGAACGCGTCCTCGGCCGCTCCGCCGTGCGCGGTTGGGTCGGTGAGCGGGCCGATGACCCCGAGCAGCTCGATGACCGAGCCGGGCCAGCCATGTGTGATGATCAGCGGCAGCGCATCCTCGTGCTGTGACTTGAAGTGGATGAAGTGGATGTCAACCCCGTCGATCTCGGTCTTGAACTGCGTCAGCGCGTTCAGTCTCGCCTCGCACTTGCGCCAGTCGTAGCTGGTCGTCCAGTAGTGGGCAAGTTCCTGGATCGTGGCCAGCTGCACGCCCTGCGACCGGTCGGCGACGAGCTCCGTGGTGGGCCAGCGTGTCGTGGCGATACGGGAACGCAGCTCGTCGAGTTCCGCCTCGGGGACCTCGGGAATCGTGAACGGCCGGATCGCTGCTGCGCCCGCCGAGTTTGCGATTGTTGCAGACATGCTGATTCCTTGGTTCGGCGGTCACTCAGGGCACGATCCCGTGGTTGGCGCCCCACAGCTGGTTGGCGGGCTCGCTGCCGGGGTTGCCGTTCAGGTGCTGCAGGATGATCGGCGTGAACAGCTGGTCAGCTGGGTTGCCCAGGATGGACATCGCGAACGGGTGGACGAAGTCGGTGTCCGACCCGTTGATGATGGGGAAGGCGCTGGCCGAGGATGCATCGACGGTGTCGATGATCCACACCGTGGTGCCTGGGGCGCTGCACGGCTGCAGGCTCAGGCCCTCGTCCTGGTAGGCGGTGGCGGCCACCGCCGTGCACAGCCCGGTGGGGTGGCCGTACGGCGCGTACTCGATCTGCGCCGCGGGCTCGTTACCGAAATGCTCGTTGACAGCGGCTGAGACCATGCCCTGCGCGTAGAACTGGGACACCTTCACCGTGGCGCCTTGGGGGACGATCAGGTCCTCGGCGGGGTTCGATCTGCTGGCCGGGCGCACTTCGGTCGGCACTCCGCGAACCGGGATCCCCAGGAGCACGGTCTCCACGAACCCGAGGCTCGTCGGAGTTGCGTACTTGGCGCTGTAGACCTCGATGCAGCTCGCGCCGCACTGCGGAGTGGCCGCGCTCGCCGGCACTGCTGCCAGCGTGCCTAGCCCGCCAGCAAGGCTCAGTACCGCCGCAGCGGCGATCATCTTGCGCCTGATCAGCATGACAGTGCTCCTTTCGTGAACCATTCGCGGTACGGGGCCAGGAACGCAGTCAGCGCCGCCAGGGTCTCCTTGGGAGACTCCTCGGGGGGATGGTGCCCACAGCCCGGGACGACGAGGGTTTGCACGTCGTCAGCGGCGAGCTTCATCGTGTCCGCGACCTGGCCGCCCAGGCTCTTCTCGCCGCCGATCCCCAGCACCGGCAGGGTCAGCCGCCGGGTCTTGCGCTGCTGGTTTTGCGCGATGGTGGCATCGAGCGCGCGGTAGATCGCGAAACTGGCGTGCAGCGCAACGGGATCGGCGGCCAGCGTGCCAATGTAATGCTGGACCGCGTAGTCCGGCAGTGGCCGGGCGGCCTTGGTGGCGAACTGCCAGCCGAAGTAGACCGTTTCCCGGCCGGTGACGAGCTGGTCGTTGACTGCGGCGAGCCGGTTGAACGCGAAGTGCCACAGTGCGTTGTTCAGGTGCGCGTTGGCGAACAGGGGCGGGGACGGGGACACGCCCGGCAGGGGAGTCTCGGCGACCGCCAGCCGGTTAACCCGGTCTGGGTGATCGGCGGCCAGCGCGTAGCCGATCCACATGCCGGTGTCATGGCCTGCCACGGCGAACCGGTCGTGGCCCAGCACGTCCATGAGCGCGGCTAGGTCGTCGGCCAGCGTGCCGGTGTCATAACCGTCCTCGGGCTTGCCGGACAGCCCGGTGCCGCGCTGGTCGGGCACGATGACCTGGAAGTCACGCGCCAGCGCGGGCATCACCAGCCGCCAGGCGTACCAGGTCTGGGGCCAGCCGTGAACCAACAGCAGCGGCGGGCCGTCGCCGCCGGTGACCACGTGCTGGCGCAGCCCGCCGGTGTCGACGTAGCGGCTGGTGAACGTGCTGGTAAACTCGTCCGGCAGATTTTGTGTGCCCGCAACCGAGCCGGGGCCCTCTGGGATGTCGGATGAGGTCATGAGGTTCCCCCTATCTTCAGGACTCGCCGGTGACGAAGTGCCCAGCTATTGGGGTGCCGGCGAACTCTTGGCCTAGCAGCCGGGACAAGACCAGTAGCGTGCTCCGGGGGCGGTAATTGCCCACGATGCGCTGCGCACGCCCGGCTGTGTTGCTCGTGACCAGGGTGATGTTGTGGATCGGCTCGCCACGGACCCCTGCGGTGTAGTCCTCGATCCAGCCGTTCTCGCCGTACGGGCCGACGGAGTTGAACTCTTGGTAGTCATACAGCTCGCGGATCGCCATCACCACGGTCCGCACCGTGTCCGGGCCCTGCACAAAGCCGTCCATCATCGAGCCCTCCAGCGTCACGTCGTCGGCCAGGTTGTTCAGCCACGCTGGGAAGTAATGGGCAAGATCAACCGTCCCTGGGTTCGTCATGGCGCGCCTCCCTCGGCATCCGGGTAGCGGGCCGGATGCCATGTGCGGACCCGCCCACGGTCGCCCACCCAGCGAGGTCGCCGAACCCGTCATACTCACTGGTCATTTCTGGGCCGTGCGCTGGGCCGCGAAAAGGATCTTGAACAGTTGAACTGCCACGCCCTGTACGGGGTAGGGCAGCAGAAAATTACGAGTAGGGAGTTGGAGGCCGGGGGCTGACTGCGTCCGTAGCCTTCACCAGGGTGAGGCCAGTGACAAACCAAGTGACTACACACCCAGACCCTCGCGGTCGGCGCCGGACTCAGCCAGACACGGCATATGGCCTGACGTGCGGATGCCGGACCTCCTGCTACCGTGGCGGACGAAATTGGTCGGCATGGCATGCAAGAAATACATGCGCCGCTTCGCGGCGCTCCCGTGGGGACGAAACTGGGCGGTGGCCGGCCGGGGCCGTGGGTGATCTGTGTGGTCTGCGTGGCGGATCAGCTGACGCGGGTTGGGTGGGGCGGGCAGGCTTGGGCTGGCGTGCCGCTCGTCGTCACCGGTTCCTCGTGGCCCGTTAGAGGCCGTATGCAAGTTTGGTGCTGGAGCCCTATGCCGGGTGCCCCCCGTTGCTGCTGCGTGCGCGTGTGTCAGTCTCCTGTACTGATTTGGGCTCCGGCGGGCGGCTCGCCTTTCCCTGTCGTTTCGGGATGAGCCGTTGCAGGAGGCGGGCGAGCGTATGAGAGTGATGTATGAGCGGGTCGCCGGGATCGACGTCCACAAGGACATGATCAAGGTCGGGATCCGCACGCCGGGACACCGGGCATGGACCCGCACCTCGGAAGTGCTGGAGTACCGGACGTTCTACGGGGTGCTGCAGACGATGGCCCGTGACCTGCGCAAGCGGGAGATCACCCACGTGGTGATGGAAGCCAGCGGGGTTTACACCGAGCCGGTGTACTACGCGCTGATGGAGCAGGACTTCGAGCAGGTCGCGGTGATCGGCCCGGCGCACGCCAAGGCGCTGAAGGGGCATAAGACGGACGCGAAAGACGCGCTGCGGCTGGCGGAGCTGTTTGAGTGCGGGCTGCTGCGCGGCAGCTATATCCCGCCCCAGGCGCTCAAGGATCTGCGGGACCTGACCCGCTACCGGGCTAAGACCGTGCAGGGCCGGACCTCGGAGATCCAGCGGCTGGCCAAAGCGCTGGAGTCGGCGGGGATCAAGCTCGATTCGGTGGTCTCAGACCTGACCGGCAAGTCGGCGGGGCTGATGATCGAGGCGCTGATCGACGGGGAGCGGCGCGGGCGGGTGCTGGCGGACCTGGCGATCGGCCGGATGCGGACCGCGGGCAAGCTGGCGGACCTGTCCCAGGCGCTGGCCGGCCGGTTCACTGACCACCATGCGGTGCTGTGCCGGCTGCATCTGGACCGGATCGCCCTGTTTAACACGGCGGTCGCCGGCCTGGAGGCGAAGATCGCCGTCAAGGTCACTGCGTACCAGCGGGAGCTGGATCTGCTGAAATCGATCACCGGGTTCGGCGACGCGGTGGCGCAGGCGTGGCTGGCCGAGATCGGCCCGGCCCCGCATGAGTACTTCGCCAGCTGCGAGAAACTCGCGTCCTGGGTCACGCTGTGCCCGGGTAACCACATGAGCGCCGGGAAGCGCAAGCATGGCCGGACCGGCAACGCCGGCACCTATATCAAGCCGATGCTCGTGCAGGCCGCCTGGTCAGCGATCAAGAGCCAGGGCCGGCTGCAGGCCAGGTATCACAAGCTGGTGCGCCGGTTCGGCGGCCCGAAGAACCCGGCCGCGGTCAAGAAAGCGATCCTCGCGGTCGCCGATACCCTGCTGAAGATCGCCTACCAGGTGCTCAGGAGCGGCAGGCCGTATGAGGACCTGGGCGCGGACTTCTACACCCAGCGGGAGTCTCCCGAACAACGCCGCGCCTACCTGCTGCGGCAACTGGAAAAGCTCAGCCCGGGCTGCACCATCACCATCACCCCCGCGGAGGCCGCCTGAAGGCCGGCACCATCCCTGCCCCGTTCCCGCTGATCACGGAGCCGCTGCCACCCGATCTCCAGCGCGCCCGGCCCTCCCTGCTGCCGCGCATATAACGCCTCCCGCGATCCCTCGCCGACATCACGGGCCAGGGTTCGCTGCCGCGCGCCGGGCGTGGGAACCCAGTTCCGTGTCAGAGGTCAGCGGTTCGAGCCCGCTTAGCTCCACTCGAAGTCCCAGGTCAGGGCATGATCTGAGGCCCGTCCGAGTGCGCTCCAAGATCGTCCGACCGTCATCTGACCGTCGTTCTGGGCACCTGCAGTTGGCACTGAGCCGCACGGATTGGTTCCGGATGACAGCTCAGCACTGGCTCGTGCGTGGTGTGCGTTGAACAGGCGGGTGACATGCTGTGGCCGGCATCAGCAAGGCGAGAGCCCGGTCGTATCGTCGGCTGGGCTACACGCTGCACGCGCCGACGCCTCCCGCCGGGCCTTTGTAGATGTCAGACTGGGTGACGGCGGGAGGTGGAATCATGAGCGTCGCGCTGGTCGACCACACCAGGCCGTGGACAGCCGATGATGTTGAGGCGTTGCCGGATGCTGGTGATCATGCCCGCTTTGAGGTCTACGAAGGTGGGGTTCTTGTTGCGAGCCCGGCACCAGGCGTGGGTCATCAGCGGGCGTCCTACTGGCTGCACCGTGCTCTGGCCCAGGCGGCCATCGCCGCGGGTGCCGATGCCGAGGGTCGGGCGGTCAAGCCGGTCATGTACGCGGAAGCGGGAATCCCTGTCTACTGGCGGGTGGAGCTGCAGGGCACGCCGAAGGTCGTAGTCGGCTCGCTGAGCCGCGGCAGGTATGTCACCCGGACCACGCTCGTGGCAGGCACCCCGGGCCACATCACCCGGCCCTTCGCGGTCGAGCTTGATCCCGCTGAGCTCACCCGCCGCACCACCTGAATCGGGGCACCCAAGCCGGGCGGTCCCTCTTGCTGATCTGGTGCTCGGCCTCCTCCAGAACAGCCGCACCGCACCGATCGACAGCCGGAAGCGGGCTACCCCGATAGGCGGCATGACATCCAGTGATGCAGGGCTGGGGAGCGCACCGACCCGCCGTTCTGGCGCAGGACGCCGCCGCCTTGCGCGGCCGGCTTGGTAGCGCAGAGTCGGGCTTTCTGCGCGTGGCCGCCTACGTGCGACGAGCTGAACTCGGACGGTCGCGAACCCCGGTTAGCTGGATTGTTGTGCTTGTCTTGCGTGGCCTGGCTGATCACGATGGGCGGGGCTCTCTTGCCCGGCGTGGTAGCTCGTGATGGCCGGGATGAGCTTCGGGTGCGTGGGCCAGATGGATGAGCTCGTTGACGGTCCAGTGGTCGCTGGCGTGCTGGCCGTATTTGGCTTCCCGCACCCGTCCGCCGGACTCGATGAGGAAGTCGGCGGGCAGGCCGAGGGCGGTGTCCCCATGCCGTGGAGCGGGTGACCCGCCACCGCGGATGCCCCGCAGGATCATGGGGCAGACCTGCGGTTTGAATGGCGCGGCCCATGCCCGCGGGTGGAGCACCGCTCGTGGTGAGGTAGTCACGCCGAATTCGTGATAGAGCTTTCTGCTGGGGTCGGCGATCACGGCGAACGGAAGCTGGCCCTGGTGGGGCAGCATGTCTGCGGCGGTGGAGTGGAATACCACGATCTCGCGGATCCCGGAGGCGGTGATCCGGTCGTGGCGGCGGGCCATCGACTGCAGGTGCAGGTTGCAGACCGGGCAGCCGGCGTAGCGCCGGAATTGCAGGTGGGTCATGACGTCGGGAGCTGGCGCCAGGATGCGCTCGGACCGGATCGTGGTCAGTTCGCGGGTAGCGATGGTGTCGCCGGGCGCGATTCGGCTGGTGGTGCCGGGCTGGCCGGAGGTGTGCATGGTGGTAGTCATCGTTTCCTGCCTTCGCTGGTTCTTTGCATCCTGGGAGTGCCTTGGGGCGCAGAGTGTGACATCGCCTGGGCCGATGTCACACGCGGGCGCTCGCGAGGCTCTATGTCCGGCAAATGCGCCTGCGGCCTGAGGAGGTACCCGCGATGCCCGGTGCCCCAGCGGGGACCCCGCCCGCAGGACCAGGGGAAAGCCCGGTCGAGGTGGCGACGCGGGTCTTCGCTGATCATCGTCAGCTGCTGTTTTCCCTCATCTACAACATGCTGGGCAGCGTCGCCGACACCGAGGACGTGCTGCAGGAGACCTGGCTGGCATGGGTTCCCCGGTGGCAGGACCCAGCAGCCGAAGAGATCGCCAGCCCGCGCGCCTACCTGGTGCGGATCGCAGTCAACCGGGCGCTGGCCCAACTGGCAACCATCAGCCGCCGCCGGGAAGACTACACCGGCCCTTGGTGCCCGAGCCGATCATCACCGGGGACCAGGCAGCCGATAGCGCGGACACGGTGATACGAGCCGAATCACTCTCCCTGGCAGTCCTGGTCGTGCTCGAAACCCTTGGCCCGCTGGAACGCGTGGTATTCGTGCTGCACGAAGTGTTCGGCTACCCCTATACCGAGATCGCCGGCATCCTGGACTGCAGCCCCGCGGCCATCCGCCAGCTCGGCCATCGCGCACGCCAGCACGTGCAGGCCCGGCGCCCCGCTACCAGCCCGATCCGCAGGTCAGCCAGCAGGTGACCGAACGGTTCCTCGCCGCCGTAACAGGCGGCGACCTCAATGCCCTCATGCAAGTCCTGGCACCGGACGTGACCGTCTGGGCCGATGGTGGCGGAAAAGCGCGGGCAGCGGGCACCCATCCGGTACACGGCCGGGACAAGGTTGCCCGCCTCATCATCAGCGATGCGTTCCGCCACCCCATCCCCGATCTCACCATCCGCTACTGCCGCGTCAACGGCGAACCGTCGGCGCTGCTCATGTGGGGCGCCACCCCTTACATGCTCGTGTTCCTCGACGTCGTCCCCGACAGCGACCAGGTACGCGGCATATACGTCGTCAGCAATCCCGACAAGCTCACCCATCTCAGCTGAACCAAGCCGGACCAGCCAGCCAATGAGGCACGGGAGGCCAGCCACCACGCCAGCCCTGCGCCCCAGAGCCGGAGTTCATCTCCGCGTTCCTGGTTCAGAGGTCCCGCAGAAGCTTTGCCAACGGGCAGCAGAATCCCCATGGGCAGTATCAGAACAACACCAGCCGGCCGAAGCCTCGCCCGGTGAGAAGCTTCATGAGGAGACATAATGACCGGCATCGTAATTGCCAACTTCCCTATCATCGCCCTGATTCTGGCCGCCATGATCGGCATCCCGCTGTGGATTACGTTCAGGCACCCGGACCGGCACCCGGATTACTCCGAGGCCCGGGCCTACTTCGCGGCCAAGGCCGCCGCCGAGGTTTACACCGGCGACTTCGTGCCTACGACCCGGGTGGCCGCGGTTGACGGCCTGACCGTGGCCCGCCAGCACCTGGCGTCGCGGCCCATGATTCCGGGCCGCCGGCACGCCACCGCCGGGCCGTCCGTGCGCACCCATGCCCAGGGCGTCCGCACCCAGGGCACGGGCACCCAGGGCGACCAGAGCCGGGCCACCCAGCCGGTCGGCTCCGCCGACGCCCGGTAACCCGCGGCGCGGGGGGCACGGCCCAACCACGCACGGCAGCGACCCGGCGGAAGTCAGCAGACTCCCGCCGTGTCGTCGTTCACCGGGACTTCGCGGGGTGGGCGTTACATGCCCGTCAGATTCCGTTCGCCGCGGCCGTTTACTCGGAGGATGGTAGCGGCGACGGCGAGCGGTCAAAGAACCCGCGGCCTGCGCAGCCCGCTGACACCGCTGTGCGCCATGGCCCGCCCACGTCCTGCCGTGCGGGCGGTTAGCCCCAATGCCGCGTAGTTAGCGGGTCTGGCTGGCTGTCAAGGGTGTGTTGGTCCCTACGAAGCAGCGGACCTCCCTGTACTGAGGATTTGTCCTCGCAAGACAACCCTTAGCTGGGAGTTCCGGTGTCTGATCAGTGTGTCATCAGCCGTGAGGTCACGGAAGCTGCCGGGCCATTCGCGCCGGGTCATCTGGGTGAGCTGACGCAGATCGTGTCCTTCGATCTTGTCGATGACCCCGACAGCCGGGTCAACATCGCCGCCACGGCTCTGGCCGACCTGTGCGGCGTCGCCCGGCTCGGCCGGGGGCTGGCCACCGGCCGGCTGCCGGTCGCGGCGCTCCGCGCAATTCGGCCGCGGGCCGCTGACGTCACCGTCGCTGGCCGGGGAGCCGGTCGGCCTGGCCGCCTGGCCAGGCAGTCCGCTTCGCCGCGATCGGGGTAGCCAGCACGATTGCCTATCTGCTGCTGTTCGCTGTTGCGCGGCGCGATCGGCGCGCAGCCAGCCAACCAGCCCGCCCTGCTGAGGCTCTGCTCGTCCCAGATGCCGTCAAGGTCAACGCGTTGGCCAGTCTCACTCGTGCGAGGCTGCTCGGTAGTCATTCCGGGTCCCTCATCGGTTACGGTGAGCTGGGCATTACCGGAAATAATCTCGACCGCGACGGTGACCTCGGTGTCGGCCGGGGTGTGCTGCAGTGCGTCGTTCAGCAAGTTGTCTATAACCTGCCACAGGCGGCCATGTCGCCGGAGTAATGACCGGGTCAGCCACGGTGACTAGGGTGAGGGCATGGGCCCACTGACCGCCAGGGCCACCTGCACGGCATCGGCCCGTGGCGCTGGACAGATCGACCGGATACCGGACCAGTGGCCGGTCCTCATCCAGCTCGGCGAGCAGCTGATCCTCGACCAGCAATCCCATCCGTATGCTTCCTGCTGGATCCGGGTCATCAGCCGGATCAGCTCCTCCTGGGCCGCCGCCTCACCCTGCTGCAGCGAGAACTCGGCCAGCCCCTGGACCGAGGTCAGTGGCGTCCGCAGTTCATGGCTGGCGTCCGCGCCGTGCCTCACCGCCCCCCGTCCCAGCAGGGGCCGTCCAGCCTCGGATGACGGCACGACTTCGCGCTCACCGCAGAACCTTCAGGGTCTTTGAATACTGACTGTGAATTGAATTAGCGGCCGCCGATGCCTGCGCCCGCCACTTTGCCGGCCGCGGAGTAGCAGCCTAGATGGCCGCCGCTCCGTGACCTGCGATCGGCCGGTCAGTGGTCACCAGGCCGGGTGGCATCGGCCTCGCGCCTGACCGCCAGCAGCCCGTTGGCCATGACGGCGAGCCGTTGTGCCTGGCTGGCAACGGCGCTGTCGTGGGTGACCAGGACCATGATGAGGCCCCGCTTGCGCCACTGCTGTTCCAGCAGGGCGATGATGTCGTCCCGGGTTCCCTCGTCGAGGTTTCCGGTCGGCTCGTCGGCCAGCAGCACGGTGGGTTGCTTAACCAGGGCCCGGGCGATCGCCACCCGTTGCTGCTGCCCGCCGGACAACTCTGAAGGCAGGTGCCGCAGCCGTTGGGCAAGCCCGACGCTGGCCAGCGCTTCGGCGGCCCGTTCCCGGCGCTCAGCAGCAGCGGTCCCGAGCGGGACCAGTGCGACCTCCACATTCTCCTGGGCGCTGAGGGTGGGGATGAGGTTGAAGGTCTGGAAAATGAACCCGATCGAGGAGGCCCGGACCCGGGTGACCTGGCTTTCCCGCATGGCGGCCAGATCCCGGCCGTCGAGTTCCACGCGGCCGGTGGTGGGCCGGTCCAGGCCGCCGAGCATCTGGAGCAGGGTGGATTTGCCGTGCCCGGTCGGACCCTGGATGGCCAGCCATTCGCCGTTCTCAATGACCAGATCGACTCCGGCCAGGGCGTGGACGGTTCCGCGGCCTTTCCGGTAATCCTTGGTGACCTTCGTCAGCTGGTACATGATTTTCCTTTCCTGATCATGCCGCCGGTGGCTCTCGCTGCTGGTTGCTCGGTGCCTACTCGATCCGGGCCAGGGCGGCGGCCGGGCGCAGCCGGGCGGCCCGCCAGCCGCCGAATGAACCTGCGATCAGGCCGCCCGCGACCGCCAGCAGTACGGCTAGCAAGATCACGCCTATCGTCACCGGTGCGGTCAGGTGCACGCTCACGCTCCGCGCGGCACTCGCGATGCCGCCGCCCGCCGCAGCGCCTCCACCCGGCGCAGCGGTCCCCGTGCTCGCGCCGGTCGAGGCGGTCAGTGACGGGGCCAGCGCGTCAACCAGCGCTGCACCGCCGAACCCGAGCGCTACCCCGGCGACTCCGCCGATCACGCCCAGGGCGAGCGCTTCGCCCATTACCTGGCGGATGATCCGGCTGCTTCGCCAGCCCAGCGCCTTGAGCGTGCCGAACTCGCGTACCCGGCGTGATACCGCTCCCATCGTCAGCAGGGCTGCCACGGCGAAGGCCGCGGCGAGCACGGCGATAGCGAGCCACTTGCCCAGGTTGTTGGCCAGCGACGACGCACTTGACAACGAGCCGGTCACTTCACTGGCCAGGTCACTGGAGGTGGTCACGGTGGCCTTCGGCTGCACCGACGAGATCTCTTTGGACACGGTGGAGATGTTCGCGGCACTGTCCGCGGCCACGTAGATGGTGTTCACCTCACCGCTCATGCCGGCCAGCGCCTGCGCCCGGGCCAGCGGGATGTACACGTCGGTGGTGCTGGTGCTGCTCACGACCCCTATAACGGTGAACTTCTTACCGTCCACCGTGATCGATGATCCGGTCTTGAGGCTGTGCTGCTTGGCGTAGTTCGAACTCACCAGGGCAACATCGGAGTCGGAGTCTGATTCCCGGAAGGTCCGCCCGGAGGTGATCGTCGCGGAGCTGAGCACCCCCACCCTGTGCGCCGACACGCTCACCCCGTCCACGGTGAACGACTTGACGTTGAACGAGGATGCGCCTCCGCCTGCCCCGGAACCACGCGCCGACGACGATGAGGATGATGATCGGAGGGTGCCAGAGAACCGGGTATCAGTGAGGCTCAGCGCGCCGGTAGCGGCCGACACGTGCTTAAGATGGGATATCTGCGTTAGCGTCGCCGTCGAAAGCGTCCCGAGCCCGGCCGAAACCAGCGAGTCCCTATTGACCTTGGTGGCTCCGCTGCCTCGGGATCTGCCTGCAATCCGGAACCCTTGCGGCCCCCCCGACCCCGCCTTTGGCGAATTGGTGACGGTCACGTCGGTACCCACCCCGTAAAGGGAGTGCAATACCTTGCCCTCAGCGCTCTTGACTCCGGAGGATGCCGCGGTCACGGTGATAACCAGCCCGATGCCGAGGGCTAGCCCGAGCGAGATGACGATGGCCTGGCGCATGCGTCTGCGTAGTTCGTGCCACACGTAGCTGAAAAACATGACGCTCCTGTCGTCGGGGTCTCCCCATGCGCGCCAGACGGCCACGCACTCTCGGGACGCCAGGTCCATCGGCGACCCTGAGTGAAGCCTGGGACACTCAGTTGAGCTCGGGGTCCGCACGGCTTATGCAGATCCGCTGAACGCCAGATGGAAGAGACCGTCCCCAGTTGACGTGCAGCCTCGCGGCACCGTCTCAGAACAATGCCTGCCACGCCCCTGGGAACGCCCAGCAGCGCAGCCGACGCGGGCGAGCCTCGCCGGCCGCGGCTGCCGGAGGAGCTGGCGCGGGTGGATGCGGTGCTGGATGACCCCAGTGTTCTTCGCCCCGTTCGCGCCGTACTTCCACCCGATGATCGGGTGGCTGTCCACTCCGGTGGAGTGCTATCTGCGGCTGATGTTCTTAAAGTTCCGCTACGGGCTGGGCTATGAGAGCCTGTGCGCCGAGGTCAGCGACTCGATTTCCTTGCGGCGGTGTTGCCGGATCCCGCTGGACGGGCGGGTGCCGCATCCGGCCACGCTGATGAAGCTGACCAGCCGCTGCGGTGCGCAGGCGGTGGCCGGGCTGAGTGAGGCGCGGTGGGCCAAGGCGGCTGGCCAGAAGCTGCTGCGCACCGCCCGGGTGCGCGCCGACACCACGGTCACCCCGGCGAACGTGGCCTACCCGGCGGACTCGGGACTGCCGGCCAAGGCGGCCGGGAAGCTGGTCCGCGCAGCGCGGCGGTGCAGGCGGCGGGCGGTGCGCCGGATACCGCGATGACGGACCGGCGCGGGCGGCGGCGCGGCGGGTGCGGGAGATCGCCGCCAAGCTGGACAGCGGGCACTGGGGGCACCGGCACCGGGCCGGTCGGCAGCCATGCACCGGCTCATGACGCCGCGGCCGCGAACTAGGCTATGGCCCGCGCCGAGCAGGCCGCGCTGGAGGTGCTGTCCCGCGTGATCGTCCGCTATGGCGAGCCTAGCGACGATGTCCACCGGGCGATCGCCGGATGCCGGCCAGTACGCAGGGCCGTCTCTCCTGCCCACCACGACGGTTAGCCGTATGGCCATTCCTCCCCGTCATCGAGCCGCTCGGCACGCCATTCGTCATACGCGGCCGCGTCGAATGTCGGCTGGAAGTCGCGTGGGTCGGCATCCTCCACGGCGTGACCGCTGGACATCCCGGCCGTGGACATCTCCAGAGTGGAGTCGAGCCGCAACCCGCAGGTGCGGCACGTGAACTTCTTGGCGTTGAACCACACCATGCCGAAGGGGAGGACTATGTCTCCTGGCTGGGGATCATCCTCAAATTCGATGCTGTAATCCCCGGTGACCACCCCGTGTGACCGGCCAGCAAGCCGAGTCCGGTCACGGTGGCAGCGACGGCGAACGCGATGGGGCCGATCACGCCCGCGAGCGTGACGTAGCTTACGGGGAAGATCCCCAGCCAGATCTTGGCGGCGGCGGCGATCGCGGCGCCGCCGTCGATCGTGAACACGGCCGGCCCGGCCAGCCGCCAGGGAACCGCGCTGATCATCAGCGTCAGCAGCGCCCCGGCCATGATGCTGGTAACCACCGGCGGGAGCGGCATCGCGCCGAACGCTGCGCGCGCACGCACGCCTTCGTAGCAGCAGCTATCCGGCGAAGACACGGCAGTAGTGAATCTTCCGGTCCAATGCTGGTGCGCGGAACCACGCGGTCGGCGGCTCGATGGGCCGCTTCGGCTATTGCCTACCGTGCGATGCCGACATTCCGGTGGCCCGGCTCGCCCCCTCAGGCCCGTTACTGCCCGACTGCGCGGCCGGGACGCTGTGGCCAACCTTGGTGATCCAGGCATGGCTGCTGGCGGTACTGACGGCGTAGTGGGTGAACGGGCAAGCTACGCCGCACGGCGCAGCCAGCCGCCGAAGGTTCGCCCGTCAGGTGGTCGTCACCAGAAACAGACATGCCTAGCGTCGTGAGCGCGGGCAGCCAACAGCGACGAAAGGCACTGTGATGATGAGGAAGCCACTACCGGATCAGCCGGCCGGGACGGTCCGGCGGCCCGGCGCGTCAGGGCCGCCGGCGCCCCGTCGGGCGGCTCGTGATGAGCGGGATCACGGCGAGCACAGCGTTGTGGTATGCGAGCCGGGCGACTGGGATCACCTCGTTGGTGCTGCTGTCTGCGGTGGTGCTGTTGGGGATCGCTGTCGACCGGCAGGGGCGGCTCCCGGGGCTGCCCAGGTTTGCCGTGACTGGCCTGCACCGCAACTTGTCGCTGATCGCGGTGGTGTTCGTGGCCGTGCATGTGGTGAGCGCGGTCGCTGACAGCTATGTGAGCATCAGCCTGGCCGCGGCGGTCATCCCGTTCGTGTCCAGCTATGAGCCGTTCTGGCTCGGGCTGGGCGCGGTCAGCCTGGACCTGATGGCGGCGGTCATAGTGACCAGCCTGGTGCGGTCGCGGATCCCGCGCCGCGCGTGGCGGGCGGTGCACTGGCTGTCTTACGGGCTGTATCCGGTGGCGGTCGTGCACAGTATCGGGTCCAGCACCGACCTTCAGTCTGGCTGGCTGCTTGCGGTCACGGTGTTTTGCGTGGCGGCCGTGGCGGGCGCGGCGGTGTTCCGGCTGCGCCGCTCCCTGATGGCGGTTCCCCGCTCCGGGCGGGTGGCCACCGCGCTTGGTGAGGCGGCCGGTGGTCAGGCGGCCGGCGGTCTCGCGGGTAGCCGCCCGGCGGCCGGCCAGGGTCGGCCACGATGACCGCCCCCCACGCCTTGCCGCGACCAGACCGCCACCCCCGCCCGGGGGGGCTGCCCCGGCTGCTGGAGGCCATGGACCTGGACGCCCACCTGGCTGCCTACGGGACGCCGCCCTACGGTGGGCGGGAGCTCATCGGGGTGGCCGCCGTGGCCGGGCTCACCGGCCGCGGCGGCGCTGGGTTCCCCGCCGCGCGCAAGCTCACGGCGGTCGCGGAGGCCGGCCGCCGGGCGGTGGTGATCGGCAACGGCGCGGAAAGCGAGCCGGCCAGCCGGAAGGACAAGCAGCTGCTGTGGACCGCTCCCCATCTGGTGCTCGACGGGCTGCAGCTGGCCGCCGAGGCGGTGGGTACAACCAGGGCCTATCTCTACGTCCACGCGCATCCTGGGTTGCCTGAGCAGCTGGGCAGCGCGCTGGCCGCGCGCGCCGCCGCCGGGCTGGACCGGGCCCGCGTACAGCTGGTGACCGCGCCGCCGCGGTTCCTGGCCGGGGAGGAGTCCGCTGTGGTCAGCCGGATCAACGGGGGCCCCGCGCTACCCCGGTTCAAGATCCCGCCGGTGTTCCAGCGTGGAGTAGGCGGCGCGCCCACGCTGGTGCAGAACGTCGAGACGCTCGCCCACCTGGCCCAGATCGCGCGTTACGGCGCCAGCTGGTTCCGCGCCGCCGGCACACCGGCCGAGCCCGGCACCATGCTGGCCACCTGCTGGCGGGCCGACGGCACCGTCGAGGTCGTCGAAACCGCCATCGGCGTTCCCCTGGGTGAGTTGCTGCGGCTGAGCGAGCTGCCCGCCCAGGCCGTCCTGGTCGGCGGCTATCACGGAACCTGGCTCACCAGCGTGCGCGCCGCCACGCTGCCGCTGGCCAACGCCGGGCTGCGCCCAGCCGGCGCGGCGGTTGGCGCCGGGTTGATCGTCGCGCTGCCCCACGGCCGGTGCGGCGTGGCCGAGGCGGTCCGCGTCGTGCGCTACCTGGCCGCTGAGTCGGCCGGGCAATGCGGTCCCTGCCTCAACGGCCTGCCCCGTATCGCCGCCGGGCTGGCCGAGCTCGCCCGCCCCCGGCCGCGGCCCCGGCTCCGCGCCGACCTGGAGCGCTGGGCCGGGCTGGTCGAACGCCGCGGCGCCTGCCACCACCCCGATGGCAGTGTCCGCTTCCTGCGTAGCACCCTGGCCATCTTCGGCACCGAGCTCACCGCGCACGCCCGCGGCGAGTGTTCAGCCACGAGCCACCGGCCGTTCTTGCCCGTCCCCGCCGGAGTCCCCGCCAGCCAAGCAGACTGGATCTGACCATGAGCGAGCAGCTGCGCGTCAACCCCACCGCCTGCACAGGCCACGGGCTGTGCGCCGAACTGCTCCCCGAACGCGTCATCCTCGACGAATGGGGTTACCCGGTCATCTCCGCCGAGCCGGTCCCCGCGAGCCTGCGCAAGGCCGCCCGCCGGGCGGTCACCGACTGCCCCGCCCTCGCCCTCATGCTCACCGACTCCCGGGTCAGCCTCAAAGCAGCCGCAGCGCGCGCTCCTAGCGGTCACACAGACCGGCGGGGCAGGCAGAACACATGAGCGACGCAGCGAAACCCGCTACCTGCGCCGCCCGGGCCGACCGGACAGACCGGCGTCCCGACGGCTCGGCCGTCCGGGTCATGGTCGTCGATGACGAGCCCTGCCTGGCCGAGCTGATGGCCAGCGTGCTGCGCTATGAGGGCTGGGAGGTCCGGACCGCCGGCGACGGGCTGAGCGCTGTGCGCACCGGACGCGAGTTCCGGCCGGATGCTGTGGTGCTGGATGTCGTGCTCCCCGACCTCGGCGGCCTGGAGGTGCTGCGCCGGCTGCGCACTGAGCTGCCCCGCATGTGCGTGCTGTTCCTCACCGCTCGTGACTCGGTTGAGGACCGGATCGCCGGCATCACGGCCGGCGGCGACGACTACGTCACCAAGCCCTTCAGCCTGCAGGAGGTGCTTGCCCGGCTGCGCGGGCTGCTGCGCCGGGCCGAGATCGCCCGTGGGCGCGGCGACGCTGAGCTGGCCGTGGGCGACCTGACGATGGACGAGGATGCCCGGAAGGTGCGCCGGGCCGGCACGCTTATCGAGCTGACGGCCACCGAGTTCGAGCTGCTGCGCTTCCTGATGCGCAACCCGCGCCGGGTGCTGTCCAAAGCCCAGATCCTGGACCGCGTCTGGAACTACGACTTCGGCGGCCAGGCCCACGTCGTCGAGCTGTACATCAGCTACCTGCGCAAGAAGATCGACGCCGGCGGCGAGCCGCTGATCCACACCGTCCGCGGCGTCGGCTACGTGCTCAAGTCGGCGACCCGGTGACCAGGTGGCGGCGATGGTGGGCCGGCCGGACGCTGCGCGCCCGGCTGGTCCTCGGCGTCCTGCTGCTCTTCCTGGCCAGCTGCGTGGCGGTGGGGACAGCCACCGTCTTCGCGCTGAATAGCTTCCTGCTCGGCCAGCTCGACTCCCAGCTACCCCAGAATCAGCAGCTGGCATTCTTCATCGAGTCGCAGGCACGCGGCCGCAGTGGCCCAGACGGCTTCGGCAGCCGTGGCCCTGTCGGCGCCGCTGGCGCGCTGGGCGCCTGGATCTCCGGCGGACGGCTGCTCGGCACCGACGAGGAAACGCGGTCCGGAGCGAAGAAGGTCCCGCTGTCCTCCGCTGCCAGGCGGATCCTGCTGCGCCTGCCCGTAAACCGCCAGCCCTATACGCGCACGCTGCCCGGCCTCGGCGAGTACCGGCTCATTGCCATCCCCGGCCATGATGCCGACGTGCACATAACCGGGCTGCCCCTGGCCGAGCTGAACTCCACGATCACCCGCCTGGAACGCATCGAGATGGAGGTCTTCGGTGGCGCGCTGCTGGTGACCGGGCTGGCCGTCGTCGGCGTCGTCCGCCTGTCCTTGCGCCCGCTGCGCAAGGTCACCACCACGGCCAACGAGGTCACCCGGCTTCCGCTGGCCAGCGGAGACGTGGACCTGTCCCACCGGGTGCCCGACGCTGACCCCAGGACCGAAGTCGGCCAGTTCGGCTCGGCGTTCAATCGGATGCTTGGCCACGTCGAAAACGCGCTCGACCGCCGGCAGGCCAGCGAAGATCAGCTGCGCCAGTTCATCGCCGACGCAAGCCACGAGCTGCGCACCCCGATCGCCAGCGTCCGCGGGTACGCCGAACTCGGCCTGCGCGCCCCGGAGAACTCTGGCAACGCGCTGCGCCGCGTGCAGGCCGCGGCGCAGCGGATGGGCCGGCTGGTCGATGACCTGCTGCTGCTCGCCCGGCTCGACGCCGGCCGTGCACTCGCCGACGAGCCGGTCGACCTCACCCGGCTGGCGCTCGAGGCCACCAACGACGCGCGGGTAGCCGGTCCCGCCCACCAGTGGAACCTCGACCTGCCCGGCCAGCCGGTCACCCTCCGGGGTGACGAGGACCGGCTGTACCAGGTGCTCGCCAACCTGCTTGCCAACGCGCGTACCCACACCCCGCCCGGCAGCACGGTGACCGTCAAGCTGAAAAGCGGCCAGGACGGCCTGGTCACCATGACCGTTACCGACGACGGACCGGGCATCTCCGCCCAGCTGCAGCCCACGATCTTCGAACGATTCACCCGGGGCGACACCGCCCGCACCCACGCCGGCGGAAACACCGGCCTCGGACTGGCCATTGTCCACGGTATCGTCACCGCACACCACGGCCGCGTCACCCTGTCCAGCCAGCCAGGCCGGACAACCTTCACCGTCGATCTGCCAGGCCGGCCATCCGGACGGTCGGGGGCGGCTGTCAGCCGGGCCAGGAACTCCAGAGCGGGGTAATTCTGGAGGGTGATCAGGCCCCCGGAACCGGGGTGGGCAGGCCCGGGTCAGCAAAGCATCCTGCAAGCCCCAGCCTGTCCCGTGGTCACTCACTGGCCGCGCCGGACTGGAACGTTCCCCGCGCTGGCAGGCCGACGGGCGGCCGATGAGCAGGAAGATGCCGGGCATGCGGCGGAGTAGCGCCGTTACCCGGGCGGCCGAGCGCCCTGGTGGACCCGGCGCCGACCGCCGCGCCGGATGATCATTAAATTCGCGCCAGAGCCCCTGATTTCCCCCGCGTACAACATGCGACGGTGACGCGGAAGGCGATGCCGACGGTGACGACGCGTTGTCGCCGTCGACGTGGACGCGGCACGTGACGCCCCGGACGTGGCGGCCAGAGCCACGCCGGTCGCACCGCACCATGCCGCCAGGATTGCGGTGAAGAGGCGCCGGACCCGGCCGTTTCATGGATGCCATTTGCTCGCTCCTTTCTCCAGGCAGCATCGCGGCCAGATCTGGGTGCCAGCCGAGGCATTGCCCTCACCGACTTTGAGGAACGCGGGCCGACTGGGTGCTGCCCAGGGCAGCCCGGCGGCAGCCACCACCCGGCCGGTCCGCGTGATGGGTGCTGTGCACCCGTGACGACACCACCCCGCACCAGCGGGCATGTCCCGCCGGCACCGCGGGCGGCGGCTGCCCAGGGTAGCGCCGGGCGGGATTGGTGCTTGTGGTCTGCCGTCGGGTCAGGCTCGGCCACCTGGCTGCTGGCCGGTTCAGAGGAGCCGCTGAGCCGGGGCGGAGGGACATCTGATCCAGCGCGGCCAAGCTGGGTGACGTAGGACTTCGCTGACGATCAACTGGAGTGCCGTCATGACGACCAGGCGTTCATCTGCCCAGGCTCAGCTGGCCAGACGCCAGGGCATGTCCAGGCTCGCCGCCGTTAGCGCGGCCGTCGGGGCGGCGAGTGTGCTAGGCGCGGCGGGGGTCGCGGCCGCGTTGCCGGGATCGACGCATCACAGCACCGCGGCGTCGAGCACGCGCACCTCCGGGACAAAAGCGAAATCGAGTGGCTCGTCGAGTAGCTCGTCTTCCTCTTCCTCTCCCTCTCCTTCCTCCTCCTCTTCTCCCTCTCCCTCCTCCTCTTCCTCCTCTTCCTCTTCGTCGGGTTCGGCGGCGGCGACCTCGGGGGGGTCGTGATGGCCGGCGCCGGGGTGCGGGAACAACCGCTGTGGGCAGCTGACTGGCGGGCGATCGGGACGGCGATCCGGCTCGTGGTCACCAATGAGGCCGCGTTGCCGCCCGGCCGGGTTCTGCTGGAGGCCGAGCTGGCCGCGCTGGATGTCGCGTGCAGCCGGTTCCGGGAGGACTCCGAACTGGTCCGGCTGGGCGCCGCCGGCGGCCGTCCGGTGCGGGTGAGCCCGCTGCTCGCCGAGCTGGTCGCGGTGGCGCTCCAGGCCGCGGAGGCCACCGAGGGTGACGTGGACCCGACGGTGGGCGCCGCGATGGCAGCGGCCGGCTATGACCGCGACTTCGAACTCGTGGCCTCCGAAGGACCGCGAGTGCGCCTGGTCGTGCGCCGCCTGCCGGACTGGCGCGACGTTCTGCTCGACACCGACCGCGGGCTGCTCACCGTTCCGGACGGGGTGATGCTGGACCTGGGTGCGACCGCGAAATCCTGGCTGGCCGACCATGCGGCCGCCGCGCTGGCGGCGGAGCTGGGCTGTGGCGTGCTGGTCAGCCTGGGCGGGGACATCGCGGTGGCCGGCCAGCCACCGGCCCAGGGCTGGCGGATCCGGGTGCAGGACATCACCACGCATCCGGACGCACCGCCGCTGGGCCCGTCGGCCATGGTGAAGATCCGGGCCGGCGGGCTGGCCACCTCCAGCACCACCGCGCGCCGCTGGCGGCGGGGCGGGGACGTGTTCCACCACATCCTGGACCCGCGCAGCGGGCTGCCGGCCGCGCCGGTGTGGCGAACCGTTTCGGTGACCGGCGGCACGGCAGTGGAGGCCAATGCCGCCAGCACTGCCTCGGTCATCCGCGGCGAGCGCGCACCGAAGTTCCTGGCCGAACGCGGGCTGGCGGCCCGGCTGGTGTCCGCCGGCGGGGACGTGCTCACCGTCGGCGGCTGGCCACGGGAGGTGGCCGCATGAGCCCGATCAGCTCCGGCATCGCGGTGGGCCGCCGCGCGCACCGGCTGGACGTGAGGCAAACGGCGGGCTGTTCGCTGAGCCAGGAACACTCGTCGGCCAGCCACTGTCCCGGACATCAGCCAACAGCCCGCGGATATCCCAGGCACCCTTCAGATGCCCCGGCAGTGCCTGACCTACTGTCGCGGGGAGGATGCCAGCAGGTTCGCCGTGACCTACGGTAAGGAGTGTGCGGGCTGCAATGCGATGGCGGCGGGCCGTGCGGGAGCACCCGTACGTGGTGGATGCTGTCATCGCTGCGGTGCTGTACGCGCTGATGCTGACGACGCCAGCCAGGGCTCCTCAGCGGACCGCGTCATTGCCGGCGGCCTACGTCGTGGCCGGGGCTGTCGTCTGCGGGGCGCTGGCGTTCCGGCGCCGCTGGCCGCTGTGGGTGCTGTGGGTCACCGTAGCGGGCGCGCTGGTGCACACGGTGCTGGAGCGCAGTGGCGCTGCCGGCACCCCGTTCCTGGTGGCCTCGTCGCTGGCCGTGTTCACCTTTGTGCTGACCAGCGGCCGGAGTGCCGGCCTGGCCGGGGGCGCGATCACGGCGCTGCTGCTGTTTTGCGCCGACGGGCTGTGGGTCCCCGGCTCGTGGTGGGACGCGGAGAATGTGGGCGTGCTGGCCTGGACCGGCATGGCCGTCGCGGCCGGTGCTGCGCTGCGCAACCGGCGCGCTTACGTGGCCGCCGTGCGGGAACGGGCGCGGCGTGCGGAGGAGGCTCGCGAGCAGGAGGCCGGGCGGCGGGTCGTCGAGGAGCGGCTGCGGATCGCCCGCGAACTGCACGACGTGGTCGCCCACCACATCGCGGTGATCCAGGTGCAGGCCGGGGTCGCGGCGCACATGCTGCACAGCCAGCCGGCGGCCGCTGAGGGGGCCATCGGGCACGTCCGGCGAGCGGCGGGCGAGGTGCTGGATGAGCTGGGGACGCTGCTCGGCGTGTTGCGCCAGTCCGGCGACGAGCCGGGTGGGCCGGGCAAACCGTCGGAGCCGACGCCCAGCCTGTCCCGCCTGGACGCGCTGGTGCGGTCCTTCTCAGGAGCTGGGCTGTGCGTGGATTCGGTTTCCTCGGGTCTTCCCCGTGCGCTGCCTGCCGCCGTCGACCTGACCGCTTACCGCCTGGTTCAGGAGTCGCTAACCAACGCTCACAAGCACGGGGGCGACCGGGCCCAGGTGACGCTCGCGTTCCACCCGCAGCAGCTGGCTGTCGAGGTCTGCAACGGGCCGCCGCCCGGGGTGCCGCCGCCGACGGCCGCTGCCGGGGCTGGTCACGGCCTGCTGGGGATGCAGGAACGGGTGCTGTCGGTCGGCGGCTGGCTGGAGGCTGGCCCTACGCCTGAGGGCGGCTTCCGGGTCCGCGCGCTCCTGCCGACCCCCGAGACGGACCCGGCGGCGCAGCGGTGACGATCCGGGTGCTGATCGCCGATGACCAGGCGCTCATCCGGGCCGGGTTCCGGGCGCTGGTCGACTCCGCGCCCGATCTGGAGGTGGTCGGGGAAGCCAGCGACGGGCGGCGGGCGGTGGAGCTCGCCCGTAACGCACGGGCCGACGTGGTACTGATGGACGTCCGGATGCCCGATCTTGACGGGCTGGCCGCGACCCGGCTCATTTGCGGCGATGAGAACCTGGCCGGTGTCCGGGTGCTGATCTTGACCACCTTTGAGCTCGACGAATACGTCTTCGAGGCACTGCGGGCCGGTGCCAGCGGTTTCCTGGGCAAGGGCGTCGAGCCCGGGGAACTGCTCGATGCGATCCGCACGGTCGCCGTCGGCGACGCCCTGCTGTCGCCCAAGGCGACCAAGGGGCTCATCGCCCGGTTCCTCACCGCGCCCGAGACAAGCCCCGGCACCAGCCCCCGGCAGCTGGAGGTCCTCACCGCCCGCGAGCGTGAGGTGCTCGCCCTGGTCGCCACGGGACTGTCTAACGGCGAGATCGCCGACCATCTCGTCGTTTCCCCGCTGACCGCCAAGACCCATATCAACCGGGCCATGATGAAACTCGGTGCCCGTGACCGCGCCCAGCTCGTCGTCGTCGCCTACCAGACCGGCCTGGTGCGGGCCGCAGAACCCCCCTCGCAGTAGCCAGGCAGGG
>CAVYJW010000007.1:0-216077 GCA_963768945.1 uncultured Actinomycetes bacterium | reverse complement strand
CTTGAACACCCCCGCCAGACACGCACCTCCACACCGGCCAAGCACCCGACGCCCAACTCCCACTAGCTGAGTTCGCCATCTACGGATCTATCTCACGAACGGTGTTTCCGGGGGTCTGTCAGCCCCCCGGCGGGCTGGTTTTCCCGGATAACGACACTTGGCGGCCGGCAGGTCGACAGCGAGACAGACCCGGAAACTCAGCCTCGAAGACATCAAGTAAGCCGCTGCTCTAGGTGTGGCTATGACTTGCAGGCGGGATATTGCATGCGTTCTCAGCAGGCGCGTGAGTCAACCGGGCGAGCTGTGGCGTGGTGCGGTGTGCCAGGCTTCGGCCGCGGCGACGACCGCAACAGCCAGTGCGACGATCCGGTCGGCCCACCACCAGCCCAGCGCGAGGTACAGCGCGAGGGAGATAAGCGCCAGCAGGCTGGTGGCCGCTCCGATCCCGCTCAGGGCCCCATCGCCTTGCAGCGCGCGGCTGGCCATCTGCATGCCCAGACGGCGCTTGGCGTAAGCCAGCGGAGTGAGCACGGCGAGCGATACGGCGGCGGCGATCAGGGTGATGCCTGAGGTGCCGGGACGGGAACCGTTCACAAGCGCGGTAACCGACTCGACCATGAGCACGGCGGTGACAACGGCCAGGGCGGCGGACACGATGATGGCGGCCCGCGTTTCCCGCGCGCGGGCCTGCCCGGGCTGGTGCCGTTCGGCCCGGAACCACCAGATCAGGACGGCCGACCCGGTGACGTCGGCGAGCACGCCCAGCCCGACCGCGAAGACACTCAGGCTGTGCCCCCGCAGACCGGTGATCACCGAGACGGTGCCGGACAGGGCGCCGAACGCGACGGAGACCGAGACCAGCCACAGCGCCTGCCGTCCACAGTCCGGATTTCGCAGCTTTCTTTCGGGAGCCTGGGGAGGATCGGGCCAGGAACCGAATTGACGCCCAACTGTCAACCGCAGGCCGCAAGACCGGCCAAGTTACTATCGACCTATGACGCCGACCCGGCGGGAAATGCTGTCTTTGCACTTGGAGTCCGTACCACCCGGGGACCAGGAAACAGTCACGGACAGCTGCTGCGCGAACTGCACGGCTCCGGGAGGCAGCAAGGACAAGCGCTGGCTTCAAAACGCGCGTTATGCCAGGTGGCTAGCCTGGGCGTCGCTGGCGTGGATGACGGCCGAAGGCGTCATCGGCCTGGCTGCTGGATTCGCCGCTGGGTCGATTGCCCTGGTCGGCTGGGCGTTCGGCAGCGCCATCGAGGCCCTCGCCAGCGTGATCGTAGTCTGGCGATTCACAGGCCGCAGGACGCTATCGGAGACCTCGGAGCGACGGGCGCAGCAGGCTGTGGCCGTGAGCTTCTGGCTCCTCGCGCCCTACATCACGATCCAGGCCGTACAGGACCTGGCCTATCACCATCCCTCCAGCACCTCAGTGCTAGGCATCGGGCTCACCGCCTTGAGCATCATCGTCATGCCGACCCTGGGCATCAGCAAGAAGCGCCTTGGCCAGCAGCTGAGTTCTGGGGCTACGGCGGGCGAGGGAACACAGAACTTGATGTGCGCTGCGCAGGCCGCTGCTGTCCTCGTCGGCCTGGCCGTCATCGCCCTGTGGCCCGGCGGGTGGCCCATCGATCCCCTTATAGCCTTGGGCATCGCCGCATGGTCGGTCTGGGAAGGCCACCAATCCTGGCGTGGAGCAGACTGCTGCTGAGTGACCATCGACATGACCGGCGGAGGCCCGCTGATCTGCATAAACGACCCCCAACGAGCTTCCTGCACGGCACTCCAGCAGCGCGGGCAGAGGGGCGCGCGGCCACAAGCCTGTGCGAAGGTGTGTGGTTATGACTTGCTGGCGGGACCATGCAGACGTTCTCATATTTGCGTCTTGACCTGGGGGAACGGTCCCCGGCCTGGCTGCAGGCTGTTTGATGATCGGCAAGGACTTGGTGCCACACTGCGGCCGGAGTAGCGTTCGGAGCCAAGTGGGGCGCGGGTTTCCGCTGGATGGCCTGGGTACCTGGGCTGACGGTGGGGCGGGGGTGTGATGACTGGCCTGGCGGTTGATGACGCTGGTTTTGAGGTGCTGGCTGGTGGTGAGCCGGTCGGGCCGCGCCGGCTCATACGGCCGGGTGATGTGGGGTTACTGACCGGGCTGGCGGCCCGGTATGTGCAGGCGGTGCAGGCCGGTTCTGATGATGGTGTGTTCCTTGGGCTGGGCCGGGAGTTGTATGGCTGGCTGGAGGGGGATCAGGGGCAGCTGACCGCGCTGCTGGAGCGGGCAGAGCGGCCGGTGATGTTTGAGGTGGCGGGGCCGCGGTCGCCGTCGGAGGCGGTCTGGGCGGTGCTGCGGGCCCCGTTTGAGCTGCTGGCTCTCGCCGGGTGGCGGGTTCCTGGCCGGGGATGAGCTGGACCGGTTCTGCGTGGTGCGGCGCCTGGGCGCAGCGGCGCCGCCGCGGTCGCTGGATGGGTTCCGGCTGGGCCTGGCGTTCATGGCCTCGGCGCCGCGGGGCCAGCATGAGCTGGATTTCGAGGCGGAGGAAGCGGCGATCCTCACCGCGGTGGGCGAGAGCCGCATCGACCTGATGGTCGAGGACACCGGGGACCCGGAGCAGCTGGGCCGCCGGCTGGGCGAGCTGGGCGGGATGCCGGTGGTGCATTTGTCCTGCCACGGCGTGAACAACTACCCGGCCCAGCCCGGCAGCGCCAGGGGTGCCGGTGCTGATGATGGAAGACGAGCGTGGGCGGGGGCCGCCCGACGACGGCTGGCGATCTGGTGGGGTTGCTGCCGGCCGTGCCGCGGCTGCTGTTTGTGTCGGCGTGCCTGACCGCGACCGGCGCGGACGCGCCCGGTCACCTGCCTCCCGCCGATGGCAGCAAGAGCAGGCCCGGGCCGGGCTCGGGCGGCGGCCTGGTGGCGCATTCGCTGGCTACGGCGCTGGTGGCGGCGGGGATGCCTGCGGTGATCGGCTGGGACGGCTCGGTCGGCGACCAGGCAGCGACACTGTTCGCGGAGCGGTTGTACCGGGGCCTGGCTAGTGGAGCTGATCTGGCGGTGGCGGCGGGTGATGCCCGCCGGGTGCTGCTGCACGCGAAAGACCCCCGGGTGCGCGCGGACTGGCATCTGGCCCGGGTGTGGCTCGGCCCAGCCGGCGGCGGCCCGGTGGTGGCGGGCACCCGGAAACGGTCGCTGGTGACGGCCACGCACGGGACGAAGACGTTCCTGGACCGCAAGCACCTGGTGCCGGTGGCGACGGCGGAGATGTTCGTGGGCCGCCGCACCGAACTGCAGCGGGCGCTGCGGGCGCTGCGGGCCGGTGAGCGGGCCGGGGTGCTGCTGCATGGGCAGGGGCGGCTGGGCAAATCGAGCCTGGCCGCCCGGATCGCCGACCGCCCCCCGGCCATGCGATAGCGGTGGTGTTCCGTGACTACAGTGCGCTGGGCATCCTGGACGCCGTCGCCGATGCGGTGCAGGCCAACCCGGCGGCCCGGCAGCTGATCGAGTCCCGGCTGCCGGAAGTCCGGGTGCGGCCGGAGGCGGTCGGGGTGGTGCTGACCGATCTGCTGGCCGGGCCGTGTGCCCAGGCCGGGGCGGAGGGGCAGCGGCCGCTGCTGCTGATCATCGACGATCTGGAGCAGGTTCTGGCCGCCGATCCCGCCGGGCTGCACCGGGTAGCTCCCGGGTACGCGCCGGTGCTGGCGGGGGTGCTGCGGGCGTTCGACCCGGCGCGGACCGATCAGCCGGCTGCTGGTCACCAGCCGGTTCACCTTCACCCTGGGCGGGCTGGAGGCCCGGCTGGAGGATGTGCAGCTGCGGCCCCTGTCGTCGGTGGCCCAGCGGAAGCTGCAGCGGCGGCAGCAGGCGCTCACCTCGGCGGAGATGCTGGCGGAGCGGGCTGGGCTGGCCGGTCGGGCGGTGGCGGTCAGCCGGGGTAACCCCGGCCTGCAGGACCTGATCGGCCTGAAACTGGTGTACGGGGACCAGGTCGGGCTGGACCGGGCCGAGGCAGCCGTCACGGGGATGGAAGAGTACCTACGCCAGGGCGACATGCCTGCCGAGGCTGAGGTGCGGGGGTTCCTGGAAAACCTGGCCCTCGACACCCTGCTGGAGGAGGCCGGGACGGCGGACGTGGCGTTGCTGCGGGCGGTCACGCTGTTCACTATCCCGGTCCACGAAGCGGTGATCGATGTGCTCGCCGATCAGGTGGGGGGGTCGGTGGCGCGGCTGCGGGGGCTGGGGCTGCTGGACCCCTATCCCGACCTGCACGACCCAGGCCGCCTGGCCGTGGTCGCTAATCCGCTGGCCGCGGGACGGGCGGCCCCGCTCAGCCAGGGTGAGGAGGCCGCCCTGGCCGGCGTCAGCGCGGGGCCGCTGCTGGCGGCCTGGGGCGGGGCGACACCCAATCCTGGCCGTGGCCTGGCGCTGGATCTGCAACTGGCGCGGCTCGGCCTGCTCGCCGATGACCCCGCCGTCACCGCGGCCAGCGCGCCTGGCGCGGTTGCCGCGTTGCGCAGTGGCCCGGCGGCTGAGGCGTTCCGGCTCGGCCAGGAGGCGATCAGTCTGCTCGACCGGCACCACCAGCCCGTGCCACTCCAACTGCTGCGCCGGACGGCGGATGCCGCCCTCACCAGCGGCGACGGCCATGCGGGCGAGGCGCTGCTCGACCGGGCTGCGGAGCAAGCAGAATCGGGGGAGGAACACGGAACCGGCCCGCTCGACCGGGCCAGGGTCATCACCGAGCAAGGCCGCCGCCTGATCACCCGCGGTGAACCAGACCAGGCCGGGCAGCTATTCCAGCGCGCCCATGAGCTGTTCACTACTGCGGGATCGGAACTGGAAGCCGCAGTAGTGATGGGATCGATCGCGGACATCGCCGAACGGCGGGGGGACTACGACGAGGCGCTGCGTATCCGCCGCGAGGTTCAACTGCCGGTCTATGGGCGGCTCGGTGTTGCCCGGGAAACCGCCGTCACCTGGGGCAAGATCGCAGACATCTCCGAACGGCGGGGGGACTACGACGAGGCGCTGCGCATCCGCCGTGAGGTTCAGCTGCCGGTGTATGAGCGGCTCGGGGACACCCGGGAAACCGCTCTCGCCTGGGGCAAGATCGCGGACATCTCCGAACGGCGGGGGGACTACGACGAGGCGCTGCGCATCTACCGCGAGGTTCAGCTGCCGGTCTTTGAGCGGCTCGGTGTCGCCTGGGAAACCGCCGTCACCTGGGGCAAGATCGCGGACATCGCCTACCAGCGGGGGGATTACGAGGAGGCGCTGCGGGTCCGCCGCGAGGTGGAGCTGCCGGTCTATGAGCGGCTCGGGGACACCCGGGAAACCGCCGTCGCCTGGGGCAAGATCGCGGACATCGCCGAACGGCGGGGGGACTACAACGAGGCACTGCGCATCCACCGCGAGGTTCAGCTGCCGGTCTTTGAGCGGCTCGGTGACACCCGGGAAACCGCCCTCGCCTGGGGCAGGATCGCGGACATCGCCGAACGGCGGGGGGACTACGACGAGGCACTGCGCATCCACCGCGAGGTTCAGCTGCCGGTCTATGAGCGGCTCGGTGACACCCGGGAAACCGCCGTCACCTGGGGCAAGATCGCGGACATCGCCGAACGGCGGGGGGACTACGACGAGGCGCTGCGCATCTACCGTGAGGTGGCGCTGCCGGTCTTTGAGCGGCTCGGTGACACCCGGTTCGCCGCCGTCGCCTGGGGCAAGATCGCGGGCATCGCCGAACGGCGGGGGGACTACGACGAGGCGCTGCGCATCCACCGCGAGGTAGAACTGCCCGTCTATGAGAGGCTCGGGGACACCCGGGAAACCGCCGTCGCCTGGGGCAAGATCGCGGACATCGCCCAACGGCGGGGGGACTACGACGAGGCAGCTGAGTTGCACCGCAAGAGGCTCGAGGCATGCAAGCAACTCGGGGACCTCGGCCAGATCGCCAGCATCGACTGGGCCCTCGCCCAGATCGACCTCGCACGGGAGGACAACGAGGCAGCCTTCCCCCGGCTGGTGGAGTCATTCCAGATTCTCGGCCGGCTGCAGCGACCCGACGGAATCGCCGTCGTGGGCGCGGCACTAGGTCGGCTGCTCCTCGCCGCAGGCCAGGCCGACCAGGGCCGCCAGGTACTTGGCGACAGCCTGGCCGCCGCGACCAAGATCGGCTGGACCGGCATGGTCGAGCACATCAGCGAGCTGCTGAACCCGCCGGACACCACGAACGAGGACACATGATCATCCAGATTGAAGGCCCGGTTACCGGGAACGTGGAGGCGGCCCAGCGCAGCCTTGAAGACCTCGCCCACCGCTGGGGCTACGACATTGCCCAGAGCCCAGATGGGGCGGTGCCAGCAGCTACCAGCCAGGATGAGTACAGCAAGGCCATTGACCCTGCCTCGGTGGCGGCCGTCGTGCTGTCCATCCCCTCAGCCGCGCTGGCCGTGGTCGATCTGGCCGACCGTATTCGCAAGCGGCGCAGGGCCAGCGAACTGATCGACCACGGCCAGCAACTCGCCGACCAGCACGTGAGCGTCCTAGTCATCTCCCACGGGCACACCACCGAACTCCGCACCATGACCCCTGATCAGCTCCTTGAGCTGCTGACTGGCGAAGACGAGCCCAGCTGAGCCGTCCGCTCATGGACCCATCGCCAGGGAGCTCGGCAAGTCCCTGCCCTAAGTGTGTGGTTATGACTTACTGGGGGGATAACGCGGACACTCTCACACACGCCGGTTGAGCTGGGAGAACGATCCCTCAGATAACAAGCCAACCGGCCTGCTGCTAACTGCGCGATGATCGGCTGGGGAGTTGGTGAGACCCGACGTGTGACCCGTTAGTGCGCACCTGGACGGCCGTGGATGCTATCGAGGACGTGGCGCAGGTGGCTGGGTAGTGGGCCGGCGGGGCCGCCGACGAGGGCCTGGCCCTCGCGAGCCGGGGCCTGACACGGCTTTCCGGTGTGGGCCAGCAACGGCAGTCGGCCAGCCAGCTGCCAAGACGCGTGCCCTGCGAGGATCGTGGCAGGGGCCGACGACGGCGGCCCCTGCCACGGGATGCTGTGCCCGGCGAAAGCTGCGCCCGGGGAGCTACGCGGTCACGGCCTGCTTGCTGTCGCTGCTGGTGACCTGGATGCTGCGGGGTTTGGCTGCCTCGTGGACCGGGATGGTCAGGGTCAGAACGCCAGCGGCGTAGTCGGCGGCGATCTTGTCAGCATCGAGGGTCTCGCCGAGGAAGACCTGCCGGGTAAACGTGCCGTAGGGCCGCTCGGCGACGAGCATCTCAGCCCCGTCGGCCTTCACCGGGGCGCGTTCGGCGCGGACGACCAGCACGTTCTGCTCGACGGTCAGGTCGATAGAACCGGCGTTGACGCCGGGCAGGTCGAAGTGGATGTAGAAGCTGTCACCCTGCCGGTAGGCGTCCATCGGCATCGCGGCCGGCCGGGCGGCGGTGCCGAGCACCTGCTGGGTCAGCCGGTCCAGGTCGCGGAACGGGTCGGTGCGCATGAGCATGATCGGGTCCCTCCTTCTCCGGTGCCGGTTGTCGCGTCACGCTCACGCATCTAGATAGCATGCATGACGTAATCTGACAAGACTCGACTAGGATTTTCTCCTGATCCATACTGGAGCAGGTGTGTTGGCTGCCGTAAGCGAAGGGATGGTGACGGCCATGGCCGCTGCGGATCCCGGCAGCCAGGAGCCGGATCCGTACCAGCTGCTGGGAGTTCCCCGCGGGGCTTCCCGGCAAGAGATCGCGCGCGCGTGGCGGCGCCGCGCCAGGGCCGAGCACCCTGACTCGCAGCCCGGCGATGCCGCGGCGGTGAGCCGGTTCCGCGCCCTGGCCGGAGCCTGGCAGGTGCTCGGTGACCCGGCCCGCCGTGCCGCCTATGACCGGGCGCTCGGACACGATCAGCCCGTACCCGCCTCCGCAGCCCCGGCCGCCCAGGCCCAGCGCCCGGCCTGGAGAACATCCATGTTGCGGGCACCCGGGCCGCCGCTGCGGGCAGGGCCGGTCCGGGTGAGCGGCTCCTATGGCCCGCAGCCTGCGGGCGGGCGGGACGAGGAGGAGATCAGGCTGGCCATCCTGGCCGCGCTGGCCCTGGGCTATCTCGCCCGGGACTGGGACCAGCTGTGGTAAGCCCGGGGTGGGCGGACCTGGACCGGGGCCTGTTCAGCATCTCAGTGGCCGCCGAGCTGGCCGGACTGCACCCGCAGACGCTGCGGATCTACGAACGGGAGGGACTGCTCGACCCGGGCCGCAGCGCAGGTGGCACCCGCCGGTACTCCCGCCGGGACATCAACCGGCTGCAGGAAATCTGCACCCTGACCGCCGACGGCCTGAACCTGGCCGGCATCCGCCGGGTCCTGCAGCTGCAGGAGGAAACCCGGCAGCTGCAGGCCGAGCTGGCCCGCCTGCGGGCACTGGCCGGCGACCGCCCGCCCCCGCGACGCAGGCCATGACACCACGGGCCGGGACATCACGGGCCGGGACACCGCGGACCCGCCCGCCCGCCGGCAGCGGGAAGGAGCCGGGGCCCGGCCCGGATTAGCCCTCGTCCGGCCGGTCCTGGCCGGCGAGCCGGTCGTGCAGGCGGGCGGTCAGGGCACGCTCGGCGGCCAGGTCATCTTCCAGCGCCAGGATCCGCAGCGCGGCAGCCAGCGTGTGGCCCTCGTCGAACAGCTCCCTGATCCGCGCCGCGAAGGCCAGCTGCCGGCGGGTATAGCGGCGTCGGCCGCCGGCCGTCCGCTGGGGGGTGACCGCGTTCCCGGCGTCCAGGGCACGCAGGAACGCCTGCCGGACGCCCAGCACCTCGGCGGCCCGCCCAGTGGTATAGGCCGGGTAATCCGGGTCGTCCAGGTCATCGAGCCGGGCGGTCATCGCGGGCGCCTCCTGATCCGGGCGCGAGCCCGTAACAGCTCTTGACAGCTTCATGCAGTCCGCGCTATATAAAAAGTGTATCGGTCATAGACCTGGTAACGCTACCGAAGGTTCCGGAGAGTGATCGGCATGGACCTGGCCACCCGTGACGCGGATACGGCATTCGCGGAACTGATCTGCGCCGACGCGCAGTGGCTGCGTGAGGAGTTCGACGCGCTGGTCACGGCCTCCTTCAGCGAGCCCCCCGCCGCGCCACCGCCCGCCCCGCCACGGACCCCGTCGTTCCCCGGGCGCACAGGCCCGTCATCCCGGCGCCAGCCGCGGCCCGGACATGCAGCCGCCACTTTCCCCGTCACTGTGACGGCCCACCGCCGCCAGCGCTCACCTCCGGCGTGACAAGCCGCGCCCGGCAGCCAGGGGAGCGCCAGCTCACCACCGGCAGCCGTGCCGCCGATCAGCGCGGCGCATCGGCCCAGACCATCCGCGAAAGGAGACGGCACGACCCAATTACAGGCTGAACCGGCTTTGGGCTGGGTTCCCCGACGGGGAGCCCAGCCCACACCAACTCCGGGGAACTACCGTGTCCTCACCGGGAGGAGTAGGCGGACCTGCACTGCCGTCACTCCCGCGCACGTCTTCACCATCCGCACGTAAGCCGGCACGAGCCCTACTGCAAGCCCGGGATAAGTGTGTGGTTGTGGCTTGCTGGCGGGAGTGTGTTGACGCCTGCAGTGCTAGCCGCGTCGGCGCCTGGTCAGGCGATCAGGTCCGCGGGTACCCGCAGTTCGTCGCGCTGGTAGAGCACCGCCAAGGTCGTGGGGTCGTCCGCGTCGCAGGCGGCAGCCAGGGTGTCGAGCAGCTCATCGTAGTCCGGACCGGTTCTCCCCTCGTACGCCTCGGTCATCCGGCCCCACTCATCCCATGGCAGGGTCTCGACCTTGTTCAGCGCGGCCAGGTCCTTGACCGCGTTCCCGCGGATCTCGGCGGCTCCCCAGTTGGCCGTTCCGTGGACCCCGAACCGCGAGTGGTCGATCTCCCCTCGCCGGAACCCGGTCCACGCCTCGCCACCGGTCAGGAACTCGCCCGGCCGCAGGTCCGCCGGGCACGTCACCAGGGCCGAGCCGAGCACCTCGGAGTCGATCCGCACCCATCGTCCCCCGTCGCGTTCCCGGTATTCGGTGACCCAGTGGTCCAGTCCCTGTCCGGGCTGGAAGTAGGTGGCGAACCCGCAGCGCACCCGCGACGCGATACCGCCGTGCCGCAGCAGCGCGCAGCTGAGCACCGCGAAATGCCTGCACGTGCCCACGATCCGCCGTTCCGGGGGCCCGGGGAACGGCCACTGGTGCCGGGTCCAGCGCCAGCAGGTGCCGGACCAGCTCGCCCGCCGGGCGGACCTGGTTGGTCGCGAACCTCTCCGCGGCCAGGCCCAGAGCCTGCGCATCCTCCGGCTGGATGACCAGGCCGGCGACTGGACGGCAGATCTCCACCGGGTCGGCGCCAACCCCGCCCAAGACGGCCGGGTCGACGGCGGCCAGCGTGGTCAGCGGCCCGGGAACCGCGTAGTCGATGCTCAGCGGCATGCTCGTGATCCTATTTGCCTGGGCAACGGGCTAGCCGTCACCATCCGCCGGAACCTGGCCGCCCGGAACCGGGAGCACAATTCAAGCGGATGACGAAAACCAAGTCCTTGCCGTAAGTGTGTGGTTATGACTTGCTGGCGGGCTGTGGCGCCACTCGCAGCTTGGGGGGAAGCTCGAGAAGCTACGCCGAAAGCAGCTGGCCAGCTTGGTTACGGAGTCGGACTGCTAACGGGTGGGTGTCTCTTTGCCTGTGCATCACCCGTCGGGGACGATGCAGGGTGGTGTCTCCGAGGGCAGCATGCTGCTTTGCGGAGCCCGGGAGGCTGCTTATGACCGTGGGATCGGCGGGCGAGTCGTACGGGTTCGCAGGCGGGTATCCGACACCGGAGACTGTCCGGCGAGCGTATGACGAGGCGGACCTGAACCGGGCGGTTCAGGCGTACCGGTTCTTCTACCCGAGTGTGTCGATCATGGCGACCTGGAAGGGCAACTTGCGGGCGGGCATGGTCGCCAACAAGGTGTTCGGGCTGCTGGAGGGCACGCCGAAGCAGTATGTATTCACCCCGAACTCCGATACCCCGTACTCGGGTCTGCCGCTGGATGTCAGCGATGGGCCGATGGTGCTGGAGTTCCCGCCCGGGCCGCTGATGAGCACGGCCAATGACCTGAACCAGCGCTGGGTCATCGACATGGGCCTGCCCGGACCGGACAAGGGCCAGGGCGGCAAGCACCTCGTGCTCCCGCCCGGCTATGACGGCGAGGTTCCCGCCTGGTTCAACGTCGGCCGCCCGACCACCAACCGGGTCCTGGTGCTGTTGCGGGCGCTGCCCCGGGGGAAGGACATGGCCGGGGCGATCGCGCTGATGAAGTCGGTCAGGGTGTACCGGCTGGGCGAGGACCCGGTGGCGCCGGAGTGGGTGGACCTGACCCAGAAGGCCGACGAGGACTTCACGCCGGTCCCCTGGGAGGACAACCTGACCTACTGGGAGGTCCTGGCCGAGCTGATCAACAGTGAGCCGTCGTTCGCGGAGTTCCGGGCGCACTACGGCGACCTGGCCGAACTCGGCATCGCCAAGGGCCGCCCGTTCGAGCCCGATGAGCGGATGCGCGCCATCCTGACCCGCGCCGCTGTGATGGGCCATGCACAGCTCGCCGCCCAGTCATTCGCTGACCGACGCCCCGAGCGGGTGGTCTGGCCGGGCACGCAGTGGGAGTGGGCGGTGCTGCGCCCGGAGAACGGGACTTTCGACACCCCGGACTATGCCGACGTGTACGCACGGCAGAAGTGGTTCTACCAGGCCCAGATCGAATCGCCCGCCATGTTCGCCCGCGCCCCCGGTGCTGGGTCGCTGTACTGGCTAGCCGCCCGTGACAGCACCGGGACCTACCTCGACGGAGCCAAGTCCTACACCCTCGACGTGCCGCAACCGGTCCCGGCCACGCTGTTCTGGTCGCTCACCGTCTACGACGCGCGCACCCGCAGCGAGATCCGGACCAGGCAGAACAAGGCCGCGATCCGGTCCATGTTCGAGCTCGCGGGCCTAGCGGCGGAGGAGCCGGTCCGGCTGCACTTCGGACCCGGACTGCCCCCCGATGGAGTGGACGACGGCCGCTGGATTCAGACTCTTCCCGGCGTCGGCTGGTTCGTGTACTTCAGGATCTACGGCCCCGAAGGACCCGCCTTCAACGGAGACTGGCAGCTCCCCGACTTTCAGATCACCAGCTAACTTAATGCCTGCCGGTCCAGATTGCTTTCAGGAACTGGGCAGCCTGACGGGACTTGATCTCCTCGGCACGACGGCCAGCCGTACTCCGGCTGCCCTGGGTGGGAATCTCGCAGACATCAGTCAGGCCCTTGCCGTAAGTGTGTGGTTATGACTTGCTGGCGGGCCCATGCTAGCGCTGCCAGCTGAGCTGAGCGTTCAAGGCTCCCTGCGATGGCCTGGCCTATATTCGCCAGGTGGACGGGCCTGCCGGTCGGCATGCTGCCCCGGCAGTCGGTGGAAGCCCGTTCGGTCGGTGCCACGTGCCACGCTGCGTGCTATGGACACTCTCGGCGGCCTATCGGGCACCAGCTATCAGCTTCCGTTAAGCGAGGAGGATCAGACCGCGCTGCGGCCGGCCCTGCTGCATGATCTTGGGGCCATGCCATTCGATCGCGGTGCGCTGATCAGCCGTAGCCTCTGGGTAATCTTTGTCGGCCGGTGGGGGGTCTGGACGCGTGCGTCCTTGCCTGTCGATGACCGGCTCGACATGCCGGACCGGGGGAACATCGCTGGCCTGTGCGACCTGGTCGGTAGCCTCATCCACCCACCCCTGTGCCACGACGATGAGAAGGCGATGATCGTGCTGCGCCGGCCGGGGCCCATGCAGATCAGCGAGGCCGACGCTTACATCTTCCGCCTGGTGCGCCAGGCGTGCGCCGGCCGGAAGACCGCGCGGTGGGCCTTCCACGTGGTCGGGCCAGGCGGAACACAGGAGGTTACTGAGCGGCAGGCTCCGCAGGACCCCGGTGGCTGAATCGCTTTCATGGTGGAGACGTGGTCCCAGGAGCCGAGCGGATTTGGCGTGCTCAGGTGCCGTCCCTGACGAGCGGGCCGAGCATCTCGCGCATCGGTTCCGGGTCGCCGCGCATGATCGCGGCGGAAGCCTCGACGTTGCGGACGGGATCAAGATGCTGCCAGGCGAGCGTGAACCCAGCGTCGCGGGCGAGCTGCCCGAAAAAGACCCGCTGCGCCCGCCCGTTGCCCTCGCGGAATGGATGCAGGGCGTTGACCGTCCGGATCTGCCCGGCCCACCGGAATACGTCGCCGAAGATCCGCTTGTGAATCTCCTGCAGGTGGGACAGGTTGCAGCTGGGGGATACGGGCGACTCGTCCAGCAGGATCAGGGCCGCGTGGGTGATCTCCCGCTCCGCCGCCTCAAGTGCGGCCGCGGAGCGGAGCCCGAGCTTGTTGTACAGGACCCCGGTGACCGGGTCGCTGTATGGGTCTTCTGGCACTCACGGCTGCCGGTAGCGCGCGACCGTCCTGCGGTACAACTCGGCCGCGCTGATCTCCCCGTCCACGTATGCCGAGACCTCCCGGTCATGATCCGGGCTGAACGGGCCCGGCAGCTCCGCCTGCACGGATTGCGCCGAAGCGAGTGCCGAGTCCAGCCGTGCGTGCTGCCGCGACAGCGCCTCGTAACGTTCGTAGACCTCGTACGGGAGGAGGATAGCCTCGGGCTTGCGGTGCGACCCGAATGCGACCGGCTCCGCTGCCGCGCCTTCCCGCCGGAACCGCGCGAGGATGCCGGAGAGCCGCTGCCGCACCTCCGACAGCGGGTGCACGTGGATCACCACCGGATCGGTCATGGCGATAGTGTACTAAAACTTGTACACAACTGGCCGGGCGGCACGCTCGGCCCACCTGGCCTGCTCCGACGCCTGGTGCCAGAGACGACCTGTGTGGTTACCGCTTGCACGACGGTCCGAGGTTGCATTCGCAGGTGAGGCCGCCCTGGTCGTAGGGGGTGGTGTGGTCGAGGTCGCAGCGGGTGGCGGGGCGGCGGCAGCTGGGGGCGGTGCAGGCGGGTTGCGGATCTGGATGAGGTGGCGCAGGGTCCGGTCCGGTAACGCCGGTACGGATAGGCGGGTGGCGGGCAACCACAAAGCCGGCCCGGTCCCGCCCAGCCGCCGCGGGGTACACCACGCCGCTCGGCCGCCGGCGCGGTCGGCCTGCCGTTCCAGGGTGCCCCGGGCTCGCCGCCTAGCCCAGCGGCAGCCCGTCGCGTGCTGGCCTAACAGCTGCTCACCGGGATGACCTGGCTGACGTGCGCCAGCTCCCTGGTGTCGGCGGTAGAAACGCAGGTAGCCCGTCCGCCGTGAATCACGATCACCTCGGTGGGAACGGGTGCGACCGTTCCCGCAATGACCACGAGAACCACCAGCATTCCTATAAGGAATGCGGTAACCACACCCAGGCCTCGTGAGGCGTGGAGGTAAGCGCGCTTGCGGTTTGCGCTATTAGTTGATATCTGCTTGTAGCTTTTCCAGCGCTCTTCCCTGCGGTTAAGCACTTCGCTCCTGGACGGCATCCTGCGAAGCTCCTCGCGTTGCTTTTTGGATTCGCCGGAGAACAGCAGCCAGAAGCGAAACCAAAGGTCACGGGGGCCGCGCGTCTTTCCGCTCGCTGTCTCGTTGCGTTTGGCCCGCGCCGCCGCGGGCAGGCTCGCCGGCGCCGCCGTAGTCTTTGCCTCCGCCGTCTCCTCCTCCGGGATATCCCCGAGGCCACCCCAGGTCGCGGCGCCGCCAGCAATCAGCGCGAGTATGGCGCTCACGAAGACCAGGCTCACCAGCAGTATCAGGAAGAACTGGAACCAGCCACTGGGCGTCACGCTGGTAACCAGGTCACCACCCTTAAACAGCACGACCGAGCCGAGAAGGGTGAGGAGCGTGGTCAGCAGCCCCAGCCAAACGCCGGCCGAGGCTTGGACCCCCTTCAGCCTCCCCCGCCGCCAGGCTCGGTAATCCTTGATCCACCCAGCGTCATCTGACTCAGCAGGTCGCCCGATCCGGGCCGCGCCATCCGCCTCGCTCACCTTCCCGACCCCCTCCGGCTACCCGTACAGGCACAGGCACAGTGTCTCGTCGGCAGGGGCCAGGTGTCATGTCGCCGGCCTGCCGGGCGGTGCAGCGGATATGCGGTTGGTCTCGAACATCCCGGCGTCGTTCGTGCCGCCGCCGGTCACGATGGTGTCGGTGGCACCGAAGTAACCGGCGAAACGCCCGTCAGCCTGGGTGGTGTCCCGGGCGTACAAGCCGTTGGAGAGAAGCGGTGAGACACGCACGGTGCTGCTTCGCAGGCTCAGGGTGCAGTTGAGGCTGGTGCAGGGCCCGGCCACCGACGGTACGGACGGGCTGACGTTCTTGATCTGCCGCATGTAGTGGCCCGGGTGTCCGGCTCACCGCCGGCGCTGGGTGATGAGCGGCTAGGTGAGCAGCAGAGAACGCAGGTGCCGTACCGCTGCGGAGCCATGGGCCAGTAGCTCGTCGTGCCTCTGGCGCTCACTCCACTCCGGGCGGTGCGCCCGCAGCCCGGCGGCGAGATCACGGACCTCGGTATAACCCACGTAGTAAGTGGACAGCTGCGCGGATGTAAGCAGTGCCCGGCGCCATTTACCGGCCGCTTCACCGTCTTCCTGGAAGCCGCGCCCGGTCATCAGGGCCATGGCCTCCGCTTCCGGCAACCCCGCGCAATGCACCCGGACATCCAGAATCGTGTTGATGATCATGCGCAACCGCATCTTGAGCTGCTGCATACGGACAGCATCGGGATTTCCCTCGCCGGGGTAACCGTGCCCGGCCATCAGTTCCTCGGCATACACCGCCCAGCCTTCGACGAACGAGCCGGACAGGAAAGCGGCGCGGACCGGTGTGCCACCCGCGAACCGGCGGGCGTGCCCCAGCTGCAGAACGTGTCCGGGCATCGCCTCATGCACCATGAGGTTCTGCACCATGTGCCGGTTGTACTCGCGGTAGAACGACCGGACCCGGTCAGCGGTCCAGTCCCGGGGCGCCGGCGACACCGCGACGAAGGTAGGCATCTCCGCGGTCTCCAGCGGCCCGGGCGGGTCGCAGTAGGCGACCGCCACACCACGGTCGATCTCCGGCATCTCGATCACGTCCACCGGGTCGTTGTATGCGGTCACGATCGCATGCTCGCGGACAAACGTTAGCTGGACGTCGTATGCGCGGCGGACCAGGCCGAGAATCGTGGTGTCATCGGGCGCGTCGGCAGCCAGCGAGTCAAGCACCTGGCGCACGAGTTCCCCGTGCCCACGACCCTCACCAGCCAGGCGGATGCCATCCCCTGCCCTTAGTCCCAGCCGGACCGCAGTCTCGGTGATCCGCTCGGTCGCCTCGTCCAGGTCAGCCTGAGCCCTGGCCAGGAGTTCCCCGGGCGAACCACCGGACTCCAGGGTCAGCTGGAGCTTGCGCGCGAACAGCTCCGGCCCGATCCGCGGATCCGGGAACCCGCCGTGGAGGCCGTCAGCCAGCCGCTGCTCTAGCCAGCGGCGATGAGCCACGATCGCGTCCAGCGCCGCAGCCCGCCCTGCCGCCAGGTCTCCCGGCACCAGCTCGTCTGGTGTCCTGGTGAGCGCGCGGTCCAGTTCCGTCCCGATCAGGCGTTCCGTTCCCGCGAACTGGCTGAGCGCGGTCTCCAGGTGCACCCTGGGCAGCCGGCTGCCGCCGCGGAGCGCGCCGCTGCCAGCGCTTCCGGGACAGCGGCCAGCCGCCCCGCCACGCTGCGCAGCCGGTCCGGCAGCGCCGCGAAGTCCCGGGCCAGCAGCAGGTAGATGGGCCGTCCCGGGTTTGCGAGCATCGGATTCCACTCGTGCTCCCGCAGCTCAGCCGTGGCGAACCGGCAGAGCTCCAGCTGATTAGCCAGGATCCGCGCGTCCACCCGGTACTCCGCCGACAGCCGGTCCAGGTCCATCCTCTGCAAGTCAGCCAGCCGGTCCCCGCACCACCGGGCCAGCTCGTCGTGATACTCGGCGGTGCCGACCGTCAGCCGGCTGTCGTGGGCATGGTCGCCCAGCAGGGTGGCCAGCTCCGGTCGGCGCTCCAGCATGCCATCCACGGTGGACCGGGCCAGCGCGGCGAAACCGTCGTCAGCGTCAGGCATGAGCCGACTATAGAGACCCATGGGGACAGGAATCGCCGGCTAAGGACGCTGCCCAGAGTGATCAAGACAGGTTAGGTGAAGAGCGCGCGGATGTCGTCCGCGTCCAGGCTGCCGCTGAAGACGCCGCCGTTATCCAGGACGCTGCTGAACAGCTCGGCCTTACGCGCCTGCAGCGCCAGGACCTTCTCCTCGATGGTGCCGGCCGCGATCAGGCGGTACACCATCACGTTGCGGGACTGCCCGATCCGGTGGGTCCGGTCTACGGCCTGGGCCTCGGTGGCCGGGTTCCACCATGGGTCGAGCAGGAAGCAGTAGTCAGCCTCGGTGAGGTTCAGCCCGAACCCGCCCGCCTTGAGGCTGATCAGGAAGGCAGGCGCGGCCCCGTCCTTGAACCGCTGCACCTCCGCGGCCCGGTCCCGGGTCTTGCCGTCCAGGTAGCAGTACTCCATCCCGGCCGCGTCCAGCCGTTCCCTGACCTTGCCCAGGAACCGGGTGAACTGGCTGAACACCAGCGCCCGGTGGCCGCCGGCCGCCACGTCCTGGAGCTGGCCGAGCAGCGTGTCGATCTTGGCGCACGGCAGGTCCTGGTGTGCGTCGTCGATGAGCGCCCCGTGCAGGCTGAGCTGGCGCAGCAGGGTCAGTGAGCGCAGGATCGTGAACCGGTTGGTGTCCAGGTCATCGATCAGGCTGAGTACCTTCTGCCGCTCCCGTTGCAGCTGGGTCTGGTAGAGCTTGCGATGCCGCGGATGCAGCTCTACCTCCAGGACCTGTATCTGCTTGGCCGGCAGGTCAGCGGCCACCTGTTCCTTGGTGCGCCTCCTGACCAGCGGCCTGATCCGGCGCCGGAGCTGGGCGAGCAATTCGGCCTGGCCATCTTTCTCGATCGGCCGCGCGTAGTACTCGCGGAACCGGCCTGGGTCGGGGAACAGGCCCGGCGCGGTGATCGACAGCAGCGACCACAGCTCCATCAGGTTGTTCTCCATCGGTGTCCCGGTGATGGCGATCTTGACTGGGGCGGGCAGCCGCCGGGCGCACTGGTAGGTCTTCGACTGGTGGTTCTTGACGTTCTGTGCCTCGTCGAGGATCAGCCCGGCCCAGGGCAGCGCCGAGTAGGCGGCGAAGTCCATGCGCAGCAGCGTGTACGAGGTGACCACCGCGCCAGCGCCCGCGGCGATCTCGTCGAGAGACTGGTTCCGGCGGGCGGCGGTATCGGAGATGGCCACGACCGGGAGGCTCGGCGCGAACCTTGCGGCTTCGGCGGTCCAGTTGGATACCACGCTGGTCGGGGCGACGATCAGGACGGGCGGAAGATCGGGGTCAGCCTCCCGAGCCTGGCAGATGAGCGCCAGTGACTGGAGCGTCTTGCCCAGTCCCATGTCGTCGGCGAGGATCCCGCCGAGCTGGTGCTGCCACAGGAAGGCCAGCCAGCCGAACCCCTCGAGCTGATAGGGCCGCAGCTCAGCGTGGAGGGTCCGGGGCGGCTCCGGGGCGGGCAGAGCCTGCGCCGAGAGCAGCCCGCTGACCTGCTGCTGCCACCTGCGGGCCTGGCGGCTGACGATCCCGAGCTCGGTCAGCTCGGCCCAGAATCCGGCCTGGAACCGGCTGATCTTCAGCGCATCGCCGGGCGCGTCGTGCAGTGCCCGGGCCTCCTCGATCAGCCGGGCCAGGGCCTGGAGTTCCGGCTTCTGCAGCGAGAAGTAGGCGCCGTCGGCGAGCAGTAGATAGGGCTCGGCGCGGCTGAGCGCCACGAACACGTCGGCGAACGGAACCTCCCGGCCGTCCACGCTGATGATGATGCCCAGGTCGAACCAGTCCGGGTCGTCCGTCACCTCGTCGGCGGACACGCTGATGGACAGGGCGTCGCCTGCCTCCCGGTAGTCGGCAGGATCGCCGGTGATCTCGACCGTGACGTCCGGATGATCCGCCAGCAGCGGCAGCACTTCGGTGCTGAACCGCATGGTGTCCAGGCCGCTGAGCCGGACCAGCGGGGCCAGGCAGGGTTGCGGCTCGTCCGACACCGGATCGCTGCGGAGCAGCCCGAAGCGGCCGGACGTCAGGTCCAGGCTGTCCACGATCGCCCGCTCGGCGGCGGGATCGCGGTACGCGGCTTCGGCGGCAGGTGCCTGCACGGGGATACGGAAAGGCGAGTCCCCCACCTGGTAGTCCCAGGCGCAGCTGATCTCGAGGTCGTGGCGGCCGGTATAGGCGGCGCGCAGCAACAGCACCGGGCCGGTGATCTCGGGCGGCGTGAACGCATCGTCTGAGGAGATCACCGTCGCCGCCATGCGCAGCCTCGGGTAGTAGGCCGTCTGGAACCTGGTCAGCTCCGTGGCCGGGATCTCGACCTGCTGCCCGGCCAGCACTAGCTGCTGCAGCTGCCGCGGGACGGCCTTGACCGTCCTGGCCAGGCGGAATCGCCAGCGTGCGCACTCGCCGCTGCGCTCGGTTTCGGCGCGATCGGCGTACACCAGGCCATGCGCCTCCGTGCCGACGAAGCAGATCACGGTGATAGGGGCCGGAGCGCCGTTGACGCGGATTTGCGGGGTGAGCACCAGTGGCCCGGCCTCGTCGGCGCGGGTCAGATCCAGGCAGAGTTCCGCGCTGCGGTACCCGTCCAGGAGGCCGAGGTTGCCCCCGCGCACCAGACGCAGGCCCAGCGCGGCCGCCTCGTCCAGCAGCGGCCAGAGCTGGCGGGATTCGAACGCGGACAGCTCGATCGACTTCTCGTCGCCGTAACCGTAGCCGTAGTAGAACGGCTGGCCGCTCCGGGCCCGGTAGACGGCGTACATCTCCTGCAGGAGCTGCACCTGCGGGGCCGGCCAGCCGTCGTAAACGGACAGGGAATCCAGCTTGGACCAGCTCAGGGCGCGGCCGACCCAGCCCTTCCGGCCGGGCTGGACCAGCCGGGCCATCAGCCGGGGCGGTGGGCCGGCTTCGGCCTGCCCACGCAGGTGAGCCGGGCGCGCGGCGGCGGCCAGGGTCAGCTCGATGCCCAGCACCGCCGCGGATGGGCGGGCGCCGCCCGAGGCTGGCTGTGGCGCCAGCCATGACTCCACGGACTGTTCCCATGTCAGGGCCGCGGGTCCGGCCCCGGCGCCCCGTCCGGAGCCGACGCCCCGTCCGGCCCCGGCGCCCCGTCCGGCCCCGGCGCCCCGTCCGGAGCCGGTCCGGGCCAGCTGGGCCTGGGCCGCAGCCAGCACGAGCGCGACCACATGCTTGCAGTCAAACCCGACCGGGCAGCTGCAGTGGCCCTGGTCGAACTCCAGCACCGACTCCCGGGCAGACTGGAAGTAGGCCACGGTCTCGTAGCATGCGCCGCCGCTGCCGAGCACGGTACCGTGCAGCTCGCTTAGCCCGTGATCCCAGCGCATTCGCGTGACGGCGCCCTGCCGCTGATACTGGACACCGCGCGCGTAGCTGGTCGCCCCGGCGGCAGTGAAGAGCGAGGTGGCGTCGATGGCCGGCCACACCTCGTCAGGCAGCACGACAAATTGCATGGCGGAACGCTATCCCCGGCTACTGACACCGGCGCCGACATCGCGCTGCGCCGGGCTGGCCGTGGGGAAGGGGAGTGAGCGTAGCGGCCTCTTGCCGGCCGGCACAGCGCTCCGCACGCACGACGCGCGAGTCGTGCCGCCAAGGTCGGGGGTTCCGGTAACCATCGCGCCTGACCTGCTTCCTCTCTGACCTGCCGGCCGTCTCTCCGAACTGCCGGCCATCTCTCCGATCTGCCGACCGTGCCTCCTCGCCGGCATGGTGGCGGGCGTGCCCGTACCCCGGGGGACTCCGGAGCATCACGGCCGCCGTCACCGGCAGCCTCAGCAGGTGCCCGGCCACCAGCATTGTCCGGCATTGGTCAGGCTCTTCCCCTTATGACACGCCGCACGGGTCGGCCCGCGGCGCGGTGCGCTGACCGGACCGCCGCCATGGTTCGTGTACCGCCTGACCGCGCACGGCCACGGCGCTCGCGACGGTCGCACCTGGTGGCGCTACACGCTGGCGGTTCTAAGCTGCGGCGGAACGGCTGGCAGCGAACGCCGCCGCACGGGCAGCCTGGGCGCCCCTTGGAACTCGGCGGCAGCGGCAGCAACCTCGAATTTATCCTCAAAATTTTCCGGCGCACCCATTATCGTGCCGCAGTCAGGACACGACGGATCGAACCAGCCGGAGGGTGACCCATGGAACGGATCAACGCCAGGCTGCTCATCCCCGGGCGCGGTGAGCCGGTCCGCGACGCCACGGTCCTGATCGACGGCGACCGGGTCAGCTACGCGGCCAGGCCGCCGGCGCGCCAGCTACGCCAGGCGCGGCCACCCGCAGCGCGGCGACCGCGCTCCCGGGGCTGTGGGACTGCCACGGCCACCTGATGGGCAGCCGGACACTCGACCTGGCGCGGCTGGCGCAGGAGCCTACGCAGCTGCGCGCGGCCCGGTCGGCCCGTGATCTGGCGAACGCGCTGAACGCCGGCTTCACCTCCGTACGCGAAGTCGGCGGCCTCGGTGTCTACCTGGCGCGGGCGGTCCGCGAGGGTGTGCTCGACGGGCCGTCGATCTACGCGGCAGGCGCCGTCCTCAGCATCACAGGCGGCCACGGCGACCTGCACTGCTACCCCTTGTCGTGGGTGGACGACTTCGGCCAGCACGACGGGACGTTCCGCCTGGCCGACGGCACGTCCGAGTGCATGCGCGCGGTCCGGGAGCAGTTGCGCCGCGGCGCGTCCGTGATCAAGGTCTGCGCGTCGGGCGGCGTGCTGTCCGAGGTGGACCATCCCGTCCACCAGCAGTTCACCGACGCCGAACTGCGGACGATCGTCGAGGTGGCCGGGCTGGCCGACCGGGTGGTCGCGGCGCACTGCCACGGCAAGCCCGGCATCATGGCCGCGCTGCGGGCCGGCGTCGCGACCATCGAGCACGGGACCTACCTGGACGAGGAGGCCTGCGACGCCATGCGCGAGACCGGCACGATCCTGGTCCCCACCCGGACCATCATCGAGAACATCCTCGCCGACCTGTCGAAGGTCCCGCCGTACGCGGCGGCCAAGCTGACGGCCATCGCCGACGTCCATGCCGACATGGTGCGGATGGCGATCGAGCGCGGCGTGACCATCGCCATGGGCACCGACCTCGGGCTGACCGGGCTGGACCTGCCAGGCGCCTGGGGCACCAACGGCGCGGAGTTGCGGCACATGGTGGCGCTCGGCATGACGCCGGAGCAGGCGATCGAGGCCGCCACCGCCACCGCGCCGCGCACCCTCGGCCCGCAGGCACCGCGCAGCGGACTCCTGGCCGAGGGCTACGACGCCGATCTCATCACCGTGGACGGCGACCCGCTGGCCGATATCTCCCTGCTCGCGGACCCGGACCGGATCACAGCCGTCTGGGTCGGCGGCCGCCAGGTCAAAGGCACTCCGTAACCAGGCCACGCGGGGGTGGTCACCAATGCGGCAGGGGCCTTCAAGGATGAGGTAACGGGCGGGTCCCGCACAGCCTGCCGCGCGTTCACTGCTGGGCCGGGTCGCCGACCTGGGCGAAGAACAAGGGAGTGTGCGTGGCGGTGTCCTCGAGCAACAGCAGGAACGGCCGGTTGAAGGTCAGGGTCAGCGGGCGCCCGGCGGGCTCGGCGGTACCAACCGCCACCCCGGTCGCCGCGGCGGCGGTGGTCCCGGCTCGCGTGACGTCCATGGTGTCGTGCTGGACGACTTCGGAGATCTGGCTGTCCGCGGGGCCAAGCCCGGTGTAATCGCCGTTGAGAGGCAGGCCCATGGCAGCCAGGGGGACTTGCAGGTGGTCCCAGGTCTGGGTCAGGTGCAGTCGCGGCAGCCGCACCTCGGCGGGCTGGGCGGAGGTCCCGGCGGTGAGCGCTGTCCACTGGGCCAGCGTGGGGACGGCGCAGGTGGCTGCCCGCACCGGCGGCAGCAGGGCCACCGCGGCCAGCCGGCCGCCGGCGTATGGCAGCGTGGCGGACTGCCAGCCGCCGGCCTGACGGTAGCTGGCCACCGGTGCCGTGCTGCTCATCAGCGGCACGTGGACCACCCGGCCGCCGGTGGTGCGGAACGGCGCCGGGCTGGCCGCCGGGAACGGGCGCAGCCAGGGCGCCTTCAGGTAGAGCGCGTTCGTCAGCACGACCCGGGTGGAGCTGGGCAGCGGCGACTGGAAGAGGGCGGGAACCAAACCGTGGGTCTCGTGGGCGACGACCGCGTTGATCCGGTTGGTGGTCGCGGGCTCGTCCCCGAAGTCGGCCACCCCCACCCCGGCGTGGTAGGCGGTGCGCAGGTCATCGAGGACCCGCTGGGCGGGCCGGTCCCCGGATTGCTCGAAGAGGTGGTTGCTGACCGCGAGCTGGTGCAGCCCGGCCAGCGTGGCGGTGTGCCGGTCGAGCGCGGCGACCAGCCCCGGGTTCCACGCGGGCAGGCGGAGCAGCCGCCCGAGGGACGCCGCGGTCGGTCCCTTGGCCCCCGCGTACAGCATGCCCAGCGCCTCGGCCGCGGATTCCGGCGACAGCAGCAGATTGGGGCCTGGCTTCGAGGAGCAGACGCGGCCGAACAGCGCCAGGCTGAACGCGTCCTCCGCGGCCGTGACCTGGCCTGGGGAGATGCTGGCGGGGCGGAGCTGCTCCACGCGGCCCACCAGCACCTGCTCCCCGCGGCCCGCAACCGGACCCGGCTGTCCGCAGCCAGCCGCCAGGACCGCCACGCTGGCCGCGGCAGCCAGCGTCATCGTCCGGTGACGGCCAGCCCGGCGCCATCCCATGGGACCTCCTTGCCTGAGCAGCCGACGTTTACCTGCTATGAGACGCACGCCGTGGCCCGGTGGTTTCGCAGAAGTCCCCCAGCATTACGGCCCGGGGCCCGCCGAAGCGGACCCCGGGCGCACAGGTGCGTGACTACCGCGTTTTCAGCAGCTTGTGGCGCCGAAGCAGCGGACGTCGTTGGACAGAGTGTCCTGATAGGGCGAGTACATCGCGAGGGGCTGGTTGGAGTACTTGTAGTCGTTATGGCCGTTGATGTAGCCCGGGCCGTTGGTCGTCCAGTCGATATTCCAGGCGCCGCCGCTCGACCCGCCGGTCATCGGGTTCCCGATGGCGATGGGCTTAGTGGCGTCCGCGCCGGAAATAGCACCGTCCTGGCCAGCGGTCGCGCCGATGTCCTCGATCAGGTTCAGGCCGTTGTACGGGGACGCGGCCGGGTACCCGAAGGCGACGAACTGCTCGTTGACGGGGTAGTTCCAGGCGAATCCGTCCCAGCCCACGGCCTGCCCGAGAGTCCGCCCGGTCGTACTGGACGTTCCCATGGTCATGGCGGCCTCGTCCTCGGTGAGATCGCGGTTCTTGTACCAGGCGGTACTGGTGCTCCAGGCGCCGGTCCAGACGAATTCGCCGAACGGATCGAAGTCCGACACGTTTCCGTTGTAGCCCGGTATGAAGACGGCGGAGCTGTCCACCACCTGATTGTTCGCCTCGGTGTTCACGAGGCAGTGGCCGGCGGTCCAGATCTCGTTCTCGTCGCTGGTGCCGCTCGCCGAGGCGACCGACGTCGCGGAGCAGACATATCCACTGCCGTCATTGTCGAAGAAGAGCTTGCCGTTCACCTCGTCGGGATATTCGTGCCACAGAACCCACTGCGGGCTGAAACTGTCGTATGGGTACGGATAGGGGAACGCCTCCGGCGAGATTGTCCTGGTGGAATGGGTGACTGCCGCGTGCCCATTCGGGAGGCCGCCCGCGACCTGGCGGGGCTTCCCCGGCTGCTTGCCCGTGGCCGGGACCACGCTCGGCTTAGTCCCGGCGATGATCACGCCAGCCGGCTTGGCCGCCCGGAGCCGCGCCGGAGTCCAGTGGGCGAGCACGGCCTTCGCGCTCGGCATCTTAACGGCCGAGTGGATGACGCTGACAGAGCGCGGGGCGGGCGTGCTGGCCTGGGCGGACGCCCCCGGGGCGAGCCAGGCTCCCATCATGCCTACGGAGCACAGTGCCGCCGGAACGGTCCAGCGGACAGCGCCAGACAGAGGATGCTTGTTCTTATGAGATGACACAAAACGGCCTTTCTCGTGAGATGCGCAAGGCGGAATGACCCGGCGCCCCGGTCTTCCCGGGTAAGGTCTAATGTCATAAGAACGGCGACGCGGGAGCAGCCGGGATCAGCCTCCCTTATCCTGATTGCCGCCGCCAGGGAATCACCCGCAGCTGGATGGCAGCTACCCCTTGATTCCCCTATGCACCTGCGGTACCGGGCCGGTCGGGCGCGGCGGAGAACACCGTAATACATGGCCGCACCATCGCCACTTAAATTTCGCGTCTCTCAAGTAAAATTTGCGGCCCCCGCCTTCCGGCCCGGAGCTGAGCAGCGTGGGCCAGAGAATGAGCCGCGATATACCAAATCCTGTTACTTAACGATGAAGAGAGCCGGATCGGCGCATTGGGGAGCGCAAATCCTCAGGGCCGTCCTTTAATGCCCATTCCGTAGATCACGGCCCTGTAGGTTCCGGCCGGGTCCAGCGGCAGCCTGGTGAACCACACCAATACATAACGGGCTCTCACGGGACGGGCCAGCGTCAGCCTGACCACTCCTCCGGGGCCGGTTAACCGGGCGACTCGCGGCATGTCCGCCAGGATCGGCTGGTCGCCGACGCGGATCGCGAACTGGGCACCCGCCGCGGGGCCGAGAGTGACCCGGACCGCGGTGATCGTGACGGGATGGCCCATGTCCACGATCAGGCCGGTCCCGGCGTACAGGTTCCCGAACTGGGGCGTGGTGTACCAGTCGGTGCGCCAGGCGGTGCCGCGCAGGCCATCGATCGCGAGCCGCGCGTCCTGCGGATCGTCACCCCGGCCGATGCCGCCCCTGGCGCCGAACGCGGCCGCGCTCACCGGGGCCATCGTGTGCGGGCTGGCCTGGGCCGGGGACTTGGCCGGCGCCGCGGTCCGGGTCGGTGCCGGCGCTGCTGCGCTCGATGGCGCGGCCGCGGAGGGACTCGAGCCGGTCCTCGCATGCGCGGACCGTGCCGCGTCCGGGCGCCCCGCGGACGCGCTCCCGGCCTGGCTGGACCGGACGTTGCTGTTCGCGGCGACGGCGACGCCGGACTGGCTGGGCCGCGGCGCCCCCATCAGCTGGTACCCGACGAAACCGAGCGCGATCACCACGGCCGCCACGCCGAACACCAGCATGAACACCGGCCGGCGGTGCCACTGCGACCACTGCGGCCGGGACCGGTCGAGCAGTTCGTCGAGGCTGGTCGCGGCCACGGGCCCGGTGGCCTGGTGGGCCCGGTCGTACTCCTCGATCAGCGGCTCCGCCTCAGCCCCGACGACCTCGGCGATGTCGCGGATGTTCCCCCGGGCGTAGAAGTCGCCGCCGCACATCGAGTAGTCGTCGGCTTCCATCCCGCGGATGATCAGCGGCCTGATCCGGGTCTGCTCGCTGACCTGGGCCACGCTGAGACCTGCCTGGTGACGGGCTTGCGCCAGGGTCTCGCCGATGCTCACGCGACACCTCTCCTGCGCTCGGGCCCAGGTACCACAGGGATCGCGCGGCACTCGGGGGTCATGTCACCATCATCGCCGTTACACCAGTGTCTAACCGCCGGCGCGCCCACGAGGGCTGGTTCCGGGCTTTAGCGCTCTGGCGCCTGGCTCCTGGGTGATAGCCGCGACCGCCTCGCGCCCCGCGAGCCGGGAGTCAGCGGTCAGCACGGCCTCATACCGCCGCAGGACATCGTCCCGGTCCGCTTTCTCGGGCACCGAGCGCTCGCTGGCCCGCTGGATCATGGCCGCCTGCTCGAGGAGAACCCGGCGCTGCCCGGCGCTGGACGTCTCGGCCATGATCTTCGCGAGCGCTTCCAGCTGGCGGATCATCACCGCGGGCATGCCCAGGCTCCCCTGGCGGATCTTCTCGAACGCACGCTGTACCAGGCGCTCGTGGCTCGGCTCGGCGGTGATGACCCGGATGAACCCCTGGCTGTCCCGGTGCGCCCGGGCCGGATGCCACCTGACCGTGATCTTGCAGAGGCTGTCACCCAGCCAGTCGATGCAGGTCAGTGCCGTGAAGGTGTCATTAACCGCGGCGGACAGCGCCCGGATGGCGATCTCGACCAGCTGGTCGATGCCGAAGGAGATGTCCTGCGTGAGGGTCCGGTAGGGGCCGGTAACATGCGCACGCCCGAGCGCCTCGCTCACCCGCCCGGCCGCCTCGGGCGGCCATACCGAGGCGAACGGGTGACCCTGGACCAGGAAATGGCCAGGCCGGTAGTCCAGCACGATGACCGCGTCCGCCTCGGCCGCGAACTGCACGAGGCTCCGGTGCCGTATGAACTGCAGATAGCCGCTCGCCGGCGCCCTGACCACCCCGCCGCCCTGCTCCAGGCGGAGGATCAGTTCCGCCGCCGAAGGACCGCGCTCCTTGTCCCCGGCCAGGCCGAGACGACTGTCCGGGCCGCCCTGCACCTCGATGGCATCGGACAGGTCGCGGGCGATGCTGGCGATCACCTGCGGCAGCTGGATCGACGTCGCCGTGTGATGGATGAAGTAGATCAGCACGGCCATGTCCGCGACGATCAGCGTGAGTGTGACCGTGACGCCGATGTGCGGCACGAAATCCCCGTGGGATCCCGGGCCGATCGAGACGAGGACCAGCACGGCATACACGAACGTGGCCACGAACGTCCCGAGCGTCAACTGCGTGCCGCGGTCACGGATGAAATTCCGCAGCATCCGGGGCCCGAACTGGGTGGACGCCAGGGTCAGGGTCACCAGGATGATCGAGAACACGACGCCGACCACGGTGATGACGGCGGCGGCGATCGCGGTGAGGATCTGCCGGGCGGCGTCCGCGGTGCCGCTGATGAACCACGAGGGGAGGCCGAACTCGCCGCGGTAGGCGGCGTGATCCAGGCTGGTCGTGGCGGCGAACAGCGCGATGGCCGCGAGGACCTCGATCGACGGAACCAGCCACAGGTTGGTCCGCAGCGCCTCGGCACGCCAGTGGGCACCGAGTGCCGACGACGGATTACGACCACGCATGACGAGCCCCTGACCCCCAGCGATGCCGACCAGGCTTCCCGGCTCACCCGCGGCCGACTATACCGCCCGGCAAGCACGCAGGACGTGTACCTGGGCGTCACCGCGCGGCGGCGAGCTCGCTCAGGACGCGGTGGCGTGGTGACATCGCAGCTGGTCCCGGCTTAGTGTCGTGATGTGAATGTCGCGGCCGCGCTGGCGGGCGTGATCGTTTTTATTGCCGCGGGGCTGATCTGGAGTGCACGCGGTCCTGGTCGCGGAGGACCAGAACACGAGATGCTGATCATTTTCGGGGTCTGGGTGGCGATAGCGGGCGCCGTGGCCGTGCTGGCTGGCCTGTCCGGGCTGCGCCGGGTCCGGCGGCTGCGCCGCAGCGGGGAGAGGACCTGGGCGTTGCCCGTCATCGAGCCGGCTGCCGAGGATCAGCCGCCTTCCGGGTCCCCGCAGCGGATGCTGCTTCAGTACACGCTGGCCGACGGGCGCGTCCTCGAGCGGTCCGCCCGGGCACAGGCCAGGAAGTCAGCATCCCTGCGGCCCGGCGAACCAGTGCTCGTCTGGTACGACCCCCGGGACCCCGACGACATCCTCATCTACGGCCGCTGGGGACGGGTGTCCGACCGGGTATTCGTCACCGGCGGGACGATGTTCGTCGTCCTCGGGGCGGCGATGGCCATTATCGGGTCCTGATCTGGGGCAGGCCTATCGGGTCCTGATCTCGGGCAGGCCGCGCAGTTCGATGCAGGCCAGCGCCACGTCGTCGGCCAGGGTCTCACCCTGGGTCATGGCGGTCAGCAGGCCCTGGCACCACGCGTCGATGTCGAGGGCCAGGTTCTGGCCGGCGGCCCTGGCGAGCCGGTCGAAGCCGACGTCGATCGCCTCCGTCCGGCGCTCGATCAGCCCGTCGGTGTACAGGACAAGCCGGGCCCCCGGCTTCACCGTCACGCTGGCCTGCTCCGCGGCCAGGCCGATCCCGAGCGCGCCGGACCGGCCGCCCTCCAGGTAGGTCACGGCATCGCCCTCGACCAGCAGGGGTGGCGGATGACCGGCGCAGGCGTAGGTCAGCGTCAGCCCGGCCGGGTCGTACTCGGCGTAGACGACGGTGGCGAAGTCCGTTCCGCTGAGCTCCGGGGACGCCTGATCCAGGGCGGCCAGGACCGCCGCGGGCTGAGCGCCGCTGCGCGCGGTGTAGCGCAGCAGCAGTTGCAGGCGGCCCATGGCGACGGCCGCGGCCAGGTCATGCCCGACCACGTCCCCCGCGGCGCAGCCGATCTTGCCGTCCGGAAGTTCGAAGACGTCGTACCAGTCGCCGCCGACCTCGTGCCCTTGCCGGGCCGGGCGGTAGCTCGTGCCGATGCCGACCCCGGGCAGTTCCGCCGAGAGCTGGGGCAGCAGGGCCTGCTGAAGCTGGTGGGCCGCCGCATGCTCGGTCTCGTACAGGCGCGCCCGTTCGAGCGCCTGACCGGCCAGCTCGGCCAGGGTCTCGGCGACCGAGATGAGGTCGTCTCCCGGCGGCCCCTCGTCTGAGAACCCGAAGGCGAGCGCGCCGATTGTGCGGCCGCCCGCGTGCACCGGGATGTTCAGCACGCTCGCGGTCCCGGTCGCCTCGTGGGTGTGGGCCGCATCGGGGAAGCGGGCGGTGATCTCCTCCATCGAGGTCAGCATCAGCGCCTGCCCCGTGCGCACCGTCCACCCGATGGGCGTCCGGTCCGCGTCCCGGACTGGGATCTCGGCGTAGGCACGCCTGATGCCGGCCGGGAAATTGGGCGTCGTGCGGGTGCGGAGGACCTCACCCGTGCCGTCCAGGACGGCCACCACCCCGTGCCCGGCGACCAGGCTCAGTCCCTCGTCAGCGAGGATCCCGGCGATCTGGTCCGAGGTCACCGCGGTGGCCAGCCCCGCGGTGACCGCCTGCAGGGCCTGGAGCCGTACGCGGGCCGCCCGCTCGGCCTCGAGGAGCCGGGCGCGGGCCAGCGCCTGCGCGCCCGACCCGGCGAGGCTGGTGATGTAGGCCCGCTCGGTGGCGTGCAGCTCATGCGGGGCCGCCCAGTAGACGGTCAGCACCCCGGTCACCTGGTCGCCCGTGATCAGGGGGGTGGCCAGCAGCGCGCTGACCCCGCAGGCCGCCCGGATGACGGCCAGGTCCGGGAACGCCTCGTCGAACGCCTCCGGGTCCGGGTAGGAGATCAGCTCACGGCTGCGCCAGGCGCGGGTGGCGGGCGCATCCAGCGTGGTCGCGAACTCCGCGTAGTCAGGGGCGGCCGCCTCGGCGATCCCGTCCGACAGCACCTGGCGCATGGCCTGGCCTCCCGGGAGTACGTCCAGGATGACCGCCCCGCTCGCCCCCAGGGACCGCCGCACATGGCTGATCAATGTCCGCGCGACGTCGCTGACCGCAATATCCCGGGCCAGGTCGGTGGCCAGCGCGGCCAGCCACTCGCCGCTGCCGGTGAGCAGTTCGGCCCCGGGCAGCAGCGTCGTGTCCCGGACAAACGTCACCCAGGTCAGCGGCTCGTCGCTGATGAGCGCACCGGCCACCTCGACGGTCAGGCGGGTCCCGTCCCGGCGGAGGTACTCCTTCAGGTGCGGCCCGTAGCTCCCGTAGGCCTTCAGCTCCGCGACGGCGTCGTCGTCCAGGTTCGTCCACTCCGGCGGGGTGAGCGCGCGCCAGTGGACCAGGCCCTCCTCCAGCTCCTGGCGGGTGCACCCGGCGATGCGCAGGAACGCCTCGTTCGCGTCGCGGACCCCATCCGGGGTTGAGGTCGCGCGGCCGATGAGGTTGGAGCCCGCCATCCGGCCCAGGGCGGCCAGCATGGCCAGCATGGCCAGCGGGCGAGGCGGGTATTCGCCGCCAGTCTCGGCAGGCACTCAGCGGGCCTTTCGCAACATCGAGGATGATTAACCGGCTATTCAAAAATCTTGCCGAAAAAGCCTGGGAAAAAGATTGCCTGGCCTTGGCGGTAATTACAGTAAAGCGGACGGAAGTCCGAGTGTCCCGACGGGGGTGTTGACCTGGCATCTGGGACCTGGGCCCCGCCGGGTAGACCACTATCCGGACGACCGTCCGCCGGTTGACTACCCGGACGACCCGTCCGCCGGTTGACTACCGGGACGACCGTCCGCCGGTTGACGAGACACCCCGCCCGGAGCGCACCTCCGAGTAAGGCCGCGACTGCCACAGCGCCCAGTCGGCCGACACATCCCCGGCCGTCCGCAGCAGCAGCGGCAGATACTCCCCGGTCAGCCGCTCCACGCTCGTCTCCGCCGCGTGCACGGTCACGTTCATGGCCGCCCGCACCGCGCTAGTGCCGTCCCGCACCGGCGCGGCGATCGACCGGATGCCCGGCGCGAGCTCCTCGTCGGCCAGGGCCCAGCCGCGGGCCCGGATCGTGCCCAGCTCCTCGCTGAACGCCTGCGGGTCCCGGGGCAGGAACCGCGGCAGCCCGGAGCGGCTCGGCTCGGCCAGCACGCGCGCCAGCTCGCCCGGGCCGAGGGCGGCCAGCAGGACCTTGCCCTGCGACGTGTAGGCCGCGGGGAACCGGGTCCCGATCTCGACGCGGAGCGTAATCAGCTTGGGCACGGCGACCCGGGCGACGTACACGATGTCCGAGCCGTCCAGCTGGGACATGGACGACGACTCGCCGGTCTGGGCGACGAGCCGCTCGAGGTGAGGGCGGCCGACTTCCCACAGGCCCAGCGAGGCCACGAACGCCATGCCCAGCGACAGGACCCGGGGCGTGAGGGAGAACTGGCCCTCGGCGAGACGGACGAACCCCAGTTCCTCCAGGGTCAGCAGCAGACGCCGCGCGGTCGGCCGGGCCAGGCCCGAGACCGCGGCGACCTCGCTCAGGCTCATCCGCGGCCGCCCGGCGCTGAAGCACTGCAGCACGTCCAGACCGCGGGCTAGCGACTCGACGAAGTCGGGTCCTTCACCACGACCGGCCATGCCCTTCTGCCCTTCGTATCGACCCAGCCTGCGTACCCTTGACAGTGCCATGTCCGCGCGGGCATCGTACTGCCAGAACCGCCCCATGCCGCTATGCGTACATCCGTCCGCACCGGTGCGCCGATTTCCGGGGCATCAAAGGGGAGCCGTTCCGTGAGCAACGACGCACCTGCAGTGGAGACCGACGTCCTCGTGGTCGGATCCGGGCCGGGCGGGGCCGCAGCCGCACTGTTCCTGGCCACGTACGGGACAGCGACCGTGGTCATCACCCGGTACGGGCACCTGTCCGACACGCCGCGGGCCCACATCACCAACCAGCGGACCATGGAGACCCTGCGCGACATGGGCCTGGAGCAGCGGCTGATGCGCGAGGCCACGCCGTGGGAGTGGATGGGCAACACGACGTTCTGCACCAGCCTGGCCGGTGAGGAGCTGGGCCGGATCCCGTCGTGGGGCACCGACACCCGGCGGCACCACGACTACGAGCTGCAGAGCCCGTGCACGATGCTGGACGCCCCGCAAACCATCACCGAGCCGGTGATGATGCAGGCGGCACAGGCCAGGGGGGCCAAGGTCCGGTTCGACACCGAGTACCTGTCGCACACCCAGGACGACTCGGGTGTCACCACCCAGGTCCGTGACCGGCTGACCGGCGCGACGTACGCGATCCGCTCGAAGTACCTGGTCGGCGCGGACGGCGCACGCAGCAAGGTGGCGGCCGACCTGGACCTGCCGTTCGAGGGGCCGGGCGCGGTAGGCGGCGCGCTGCACATCATCTTCGAGGCCGACCTGAGCCGCTTCGTCGAGTACCGGCCGTCGGTCCTGTACTGGATGGTGCAGCCGGGCGCCGAGAAGGAGGGCGTCGGGCTCGGCGTGCTGCGGATGATCAAGCCGTGGACCGAGTGGATGCTGATGTGGGGCTACGAGGTGGCCGCCGGCCCGCCCGAGATCACCGACGAGTTCGCCCGCGAACTGGCCGTGCAGCTGGTCGGGACCGGGGACTTCGAGATGCGGGTCACCTCCCGGCTGCCATGGACGGTCAACCACCATTTCGCCACCACGGTGGCCCGCGGCCGGGTGTTCTGCGTCGGCGACGCCGTGCACCGCCACCCGCCGACCAACGGGCTCGGCTCCAACACCTCGATCCAGGACTCCTACAACCTGGCCTGGAAGCTGCACCACGTCCTGCAGGGCCTGGCCAGCCCGGCGCTGCTGGACACCTACGACGCCGAGCGGGCCCCGGTCGCGCGGCAGATCGTGGAGCGGGCCAACCAGAGCATCGCCGACACCGGCCGCATCGTCGCGGCCCTCGACGTTGACGACACCACCGACGTCGGCAAGCTCAACCGGCAGCTTGCGCTGCGCAAGGCGCCCGGCCCGGAAGGCGAGAAGATCCGCGAGAGGCTCCGCGAGGCCATCGCGTACAAGGCGTACGAGTTCGACGCGCACGGCGTCGAGCACAACCACCGCTACGCCTCGGCGGCCGTCATCGGTGACGGCACGGCGATGCCCGCCTTCACCCGGGACCCGGAGCTGTACGCCCAGCCCACCACCTGGCCCGGCGCGAAGCTGCCGCACACCTGGGTCACCCGCGCCGGGCATCGCGTCTCCACGCTGGATCTCGCCGGGCACGGGACCTTCAGCGTGTGGACCGGGATCGGCGGGCAGGCCTGGCTGGACGCGGCGGACGCGTTCTCGGCCGAGACGGGCCTGCCCATCAGGGCGGTCTCGGTCGGCCCGGGCCAGCCGTTCGAGGACCCGTACGGCACGTGGGCCGAACTCCGCGAGATCTCCGACGGCGGCATGCTCCTGGTCCGCCCGGATCTGTACGTCGCGGCCCGGCACACGAGCGCGCCAGACTCCCCCGAGTCAGCCGCCCACTGGCTCCGCCAGGCCCTCACGTCTGTCCTGGGAACTCATCCCGCCGGAGAGTAATTTCCGTTTACTATGAGTCACAGATGCTGAGAGTCGCGTGGGTCCTCCTTACATTCTGCCTGGTCCTTACCGCATGCGCGGGCACGGGCCCGGAAGTGACTCACGCGTTTACCAGTCAATCCAGCAGTCCGCGCACCGCATCGCGCGGCATGGCCGCGGCGCCCTCGGCCTCAGCCGCGGTGGCCGGGAACTCGCCGGTGCCGGCCCGGCCAGTGTCTGGCCGCACCCCGGATCCGGCGAGCGGGAATGACTCCTCACCCCCGGCGGTGCCGATGAGCGGCAACGGCGGCCCTGGACGGTTTCCCGCTACCGCGGGCGGGAGCCTCGACGGCAAGGTCGTCCTAGTGGATCCAGGTCACAACGGGGGAAACGCCGCCGCACCGTCAATCATCAACAGCCTCATCTGGAACGGCCGGGAAAGTGAAACCTGTGACACGACGGGCACCGAAACCGATAGCGGCTACACCGAGGCCCAGTTCAACTGGAATGTTGCGCGCTATCTGACCGCCGATCTCCGCGCGGAAGGAGCGACGGTCGTGCTCACCCGCACGTCGAATACCGGAGTGGGCCCCTGCGTTACGCAGCGGGCCGCCATCGGAAACAACGCTCACGCCAACGCAGGCGTCTCCATCCACGCTGACGGCGGCCCAGCGGACGGACGCGGGTTCGCCATCCTCGAACCTGTCGCGGATGGGATCAACAACGCCATCGTCGGTCCTTCCGCCGCACTCGGCGCCGATCTCCGGTCGGCGTTCGCAGCAGGCACCCATGAGCCGGTCAGCTCTTACGACGGGGTGGACGGGATCCAGCCGCGTGATGACCTGGCGGGAGTCAACCTGTCCACCATCCCCAAGGTATTCATCGAGTGCGCCAACATGCGCAACGCTGCTGACGCCACGCGTGTCACTTCTGCCGCCTGGCAGGCCAGAGCAGCCCGGGCGATCGCCACAGGCCTGGCCACCTTCCTCACGGCACACTGAGTCAGGCGGCCGGTCCGCGTCCTGCCGTCCGCCTGGCCGGCCGTACCCGTGCTCCCGGGCGGGGCCCGGCGGCCCGGCGCGTGTCCCGGCGGCTAGCGCTGTTCCAGGGCGGCCAGCCGCAGCTCCAGCTGGTCGATCCGGTGCCGGAGGATCTCCAGCTCCGCCTGGTCCGCGATCCGGCGCTCCGCCGTCCGCCGCAGCCGCGGGGACGCCTCAGCCCGGCTGGCCACCATCGCCAGCGGGACCAGCCGCTGCGGGCCGTGCGGGCCGCCGACCAGCCGGGACGGGATCTGCCCCGAGCGGTACCAGGTCCGGAGCGCGGCCCGGGACGCCCCGGTCTCGGCGGCCGCCCGCTCCAGCGTCACCCAGTCCGAGCCCTCCAGCTGGGCGGCCAGCTCGAGTTCGAGCTCCCAGGCGTCGAGCCGGTCTTCCCAGTCCACCGTCTGTTACCTCCGCCGCGCGCCGCGTCGCTCCCCTTAGTTCTCCGCAACGAATACCATACTATTAGCATGGTATTGACAGGGTCTACGACCGGCCCGACAGTAGTCCCATGTTCGAGCGATTCACTGACAGGGCCCGCCGCGTCGTCGTGGTGTCACAGGAAGAGGCCCGGGGACTGAACCACAACTACATCGGCGCCGAGCACATCCTGCTCGGGCTGCTGGAGCCGGGCGGCGTGGCCGCCCAGGCTCTCACCCGGTTCGGGATGACGCTGACCGGCACGCGGGAAGAGGTCAGGGCCCGGGTCGGTGCCGGCCACCAGGCACCGGGGAAGAAGATCCCGTTCACTCCGCGGGCGAAGAAGGTCCTCGAGCTCTCGCTGCGCGAGGCCCTCAACCTGAGCCACAACTACATCGGCACCGAGCACATCCTGCTCGGCCTGGTCCGGGAGGGCGAGGGCGTCGCCGCGCAGATCCTGACCGAGCACGCCGGTGACCTGACAGCGGTCCGCCAGGCCGTGCTGGACCTGCTCCCGGCGGCGCAGGCGTTGCAGGGCCGCCGCTGGCTGCGCCGGCGCACCGAGCCGCTCCCCGGCGAGGCGGGCGAGCCCGGCGAATCGGGTGAGCCGGGCGAGCCCGCCGGGATGCCGACCACCCCGGCGGCCGACGCCGGGCTGGCCGAAGCCGCCCGCCTCGCCGGGAGCCAGCCCGTCGGTTCCCACCACCTGCTGCTGGCCGCGCTGGCGGATCCGGACAGCGCCGCGGCCAGGACCCTGACCGCGCTGGGCGTGAACCTGGACGAGGCCCGCGAGGCGCTCGGCCACGCCGACATCGCGGGCACCAGCGACGAGCAGCCCGAGGAACGGGGCCGGCGGCACATGGCCGTGCGCGTGACCGACGGCGGCCTGGTGCTCGAGGTGACCGACCCGGCCCTCCAGGCCCTGGCCCGGGCGGCCGCGGACGCGGTCGGTGACCGGGCTCCCGAGCCCGGCACTATCGCCGGTGACCTGCCGGTCAGTGACAGCCTGGCCCGGGTATGGCTGGCGCTGCGCGACAGCCTGGAAGACATCCGGCAGCGGGCGGCCAGCACCTCGCGGGACCCCGGCGCCGGGAACCAGGGCGAGGCGGGCGGCCCGGAGAAGGGCCGGCCCGCCGCGTGAAGTACCCGGGGGACCAGGTTGCCGCGTGAGTACCCGGGGGACCAGGTAAAGGCGCGGCCGCGCCGGGCGTCCCCCACGCCCGGGCGCGGCCGCGCCAGCTCCCGTGACGTCCCGGGCCGGGACCGGATGTGGTCCCGGCCCGGGACGGCCCCCGTTACCCCCCGGCTGAGGCCGGACTCTGCGGCAGGTCCGTGTCGATGTGCTCGAGCGCGGCGCTCAGCGCCCTGAGGTCCGGCCTCGGAACCGAGTCAGGGTCGCGGTAACCGGCGACGTGCTCGTGCTGGTTGGGGTCGCTGGCCGGGCTGCCGTGCGGGCCGGTTCCCTGGTGGGCGGCCCGCGCCGCCGAGATGGCCTGGTCAGCGGCGCACAGCGGATGGCCCGCCCGGGTGATGGCCCCGACCGCGGCCCGGCGTGCCCGCCGGCGCGTGACCGCGATGCGGTGCGGGATGACGTCGGCCTGTTCCCGCATCTCGTGGGCCTGGCCCAGCGGACCGCTGACCGCGGCGGAGAGGGCGTTCAGCCGGGCGACCTCGTGCGAACCGTCGAGGGCGTGAATGGCGACCACGAGGAAGTTCGCCATGGCGCTCACGGCGGCCAGGGCCAGCGCGATGACCAGGGCCATGCCCCAGGCGCCGCCGCCCAGGGCGTCGAGCACCTCGGCCCGCATCCGGATGAACATCAGCGTGGACAGGACGGCGATGCCGGCCGCCGAGGACCAGCAGGCGGCTTTGGTCATCGCGTCGAGCTCGGTGAACGCCACCGCGCCTGAGTGATCCTTGTAGCCGCGCAGCCGGTGCCCGGCGAACGCGAGGAATCCGTAGGACAGCACGGTCACCATCGCCGCGAGCAGGACCGCGAAGACCAGGTCGGCGGACAGCGGGCTGCCCCAGTTCACGTCCGTGATCCCGGCGAAGAAATACAGCAGCAGGCTGAAATCGGCCAGCAGGACGAGGATCGGGATGCGCCCGATCCACCAGGGCAGCCGGTGATGCTTGCGTGAGCCCCGGGCGGTCTCCTCCTCGATCTGCCTGCGGGCGGCGGCCTCATCCTGCTGCGTCTCCGCAACCGGGCGCTTCCCTCCGTCGGGGTGGCGGACCCGGACCCCGGCCCGGTAGCGGGCCCTGGTGTACAGCTCAGCCCGCCGGGCCCGCAACGCGTCCGCGCCCCGGGCCTCCCGCTCCAGGTGGCGCTGGGACCTGGCCAGCTCGGCGTCGGCGCCGGCCTTGCCCACCGCCTGGATTGCGGTTTCGCCGTGGGTGAGCCGGGCCAGGTCCCGGCTTTCGCTGATGTGGTCGTCCTCCGCGACCAGGGCGGCGACCGCGCGGCGGTGCGACAGGCGGCGGCGTGACAGCAGCGTGCCGAAGCCGCGGCGCACCCGCGCCCGGGCCCGCCGCCGGGCGCGATGCTCACGCGCGGCCGCGGACAGGTCGTCGGCGAGCCCGCCGGCCAGCGGCTCCCCGGCCAGCCCGCCGGCCAGGGGCTCCCCGGTGAAGGGATCCTCCGGAAGCTCGGTGCCCGCGGGCCGCCCATTCCTGGGCGTGGGAACGAGGTCGAGGCTCGGGTCGGCCAGCGGCAGGCTGTCGTACTCGGGAATGCCCATTTCTGGCCTCCAGGGTCAGGCGGTCAGGACGTGGCCGCGGTCGCAGGGGTGAGGAGGATGACGACCCGGCGCAAGGTGGCGCAGACGGTCTCGTCGAGCTGGCCATGCCGGTAGCAGGCGCGGGCTGTCTGGCCGGCCGTGCCGAGCCCGGTCACCTGGGCGATCTGGCCGGGCGCCAGCCCCAGCGCCTCCAGCCGGTTACGGACGGACAGCGCCCGGGACTGCGACAGGGCCAGGTTGTAGGCGGCGGAGCCGCCGTCCGGTGAGGCGTACCCGGTGATCGAGACCAGTTGGCGGCGGCCCGAGGCCCTGCTGACCAGCGGGCGCAGGATGCTGTCCGCGCCAGGGAGCAGACGCGCGCTGTCGAACGCGAAGAGCTCATCGGCCGGGACGCTGACCCCGGCCGAGTGACGCGGCCCGGTCACCGACACGACGACGGGAACCGGGACCACCGGGACCGGTGTCGTGCTCCGCGACGGCGGATCAGGCCGGATCGTGTCGTCGGTGGTACAGCCGGCAGCCCCGGCGGCGCGGCAGATGGCCATCCAGTAGGCGGTGAGCGTGGTCCGCTGCGGCAGCGGCAGGGAAGGCTGGTCGCCGGCCACGGTGGCCAGCCCCGAGAAATCCAGCCGCCAGCCCGTCAGCCGCGGCAGCAGGCCCCGTTGCTTCAGCTGCCCGGCCACCGCGGCGGGATTCGCGTCCCAGCCCACGGCGCGCAGGTTCAGGCCGCCCGCCGTGGACAATCCCGAGGACAGGATGAGCAGGGTGCCGGGATGCGATGTGGCGCGCACCGCGGTCGAGATCAGCTGGAGCAGGTCGAACGGCCCGGTGGCGGCCTCGGTGCGGAGCACCTGCTGTACCCGGTTCACGTTCTGCTGGAGCAGGTAGTCGCGGCGTGGCCCGTACTCGACCTGACCGTCGGCCCGCAGCGGGGTCAGGCCGACCCGGGTGGGCTGGCCGGTCGCCGGGCTGATCACGTAGGCGAAGCCCCGGGTACTGGTGGCCCCGGCGTGGTAGAGCAGGGCACGGTCAGCGGCGGCGAGCACGGGTTCCGGCTCGTTGGCGGTGGCGCTGGGCAGCACCACCACGGTCTCGGCGACGTGGCTGGGGGCCTGGCAGCCCGTGATGAGCAGGGTCGCTGGCAGGGCCGCGAGCAGCAGCACGGGTCCCGCCAGCCGATGACGGAAACGAGTCATCCTTCCTCCCGGTCGGGAGTGACAAGCGTGGAGATGGCCCGGAGATGTACGGGCGTCGGCGCGGATGATCGTGCGGCGGATAACGGAGCGCGGCGGGCGCGGGGCGCCCGGCGTGAAGTGGCCCGCGCCGTCGTTGGCGGCCACCGTGGAGACTCATGGTCCCGGCCATGGGACCTGCTGGGTACTGCTTTCAAGCATGACAACTGTCTTAGATCCCGTCAACTGTCTTCGACAATTGACATAGCTTGACAACGCACCAACTCTCTGCCTAACTACTTGTCGGCAGACTGATCTTCTCTCTTCAGCCGGCGTTCCCGATCTCCTAAGAAGGAACATGCCCGAGCCACTGGACCCCGTCGCCGCGGGCGTCGCGTCCCTGCTCAAGAGCCTCCGGACGCGCACCGGGCTGCAGGAGGACCGGCTCTCCGGCACTGAGCTGCCGCTCGACACGCTGACCGGCCTCGAGCGGGTCCGGGCTTACGTGGCCGCGGGCGACACGCAGGAACAGGCGATCGTCCGGGCGGTACGCGAGGCCGCCAGCTCCCTGGAGCCCACGCTGAGCATCGTGGCTGACGTGAGCCTCAGCCTGGAGCTGTCCGCAGCGGCCATGCCGGGGCAACCCGAGCTCTACGCCCCGGATGTGGGGCGCCGCCGCAAGGCGTTGCTGGCGAACTGGAACCGGCTGCACGAAATCCGGGCCGTGCGGCCCGCCGGCCGGGCGCCCTCACCCCGGGCCCTGCGGCTGGAGGTCGAGACCGACGCCCTGGCCGCCCTGGCCATGGCTTTGACCGAGGCGGGCGGGCAGAAGGACCCGGGGCCCGCGGGCGAGGCGGCACCGCCGGGCCGTGCGGCCGTGCCAGCCGCCGGGGCGAGCGCGCCGCCCGGCGAGACGCCAGCCCCGCTTCCCGCGGCGGAAAAGCGGGTCTTCGGCGCCGAGCTGCGCACGGCACTGCGATCGCGCGGCGCGAGCCTCAACGACGCCGCCCAGGCCCTGTCCCTGACCCCAGAAAAGATCGCGCACTGGGAAGCGGGCCAGGACTTCCCCACCGACAAGCAGGCCAGGGCGCTCGACCACTACCTGACCGCCCGCGGCGCGATTTACAGCCTGGCCAGGGAGCTTCGCACGAAGGCTGTCCGGGCCAGGCACGGGTCAACGCCACCTCGCCTCGCGGTCTCATCAGCCCCCTCATTGCTGCAGGTGTTCGAGAACGTGGCAGAGGCGCTGCGGGCCAGCCTCACCAGGGACGCGGCAGATGACCCTCAGGGCTGGCCGCATGACCTGCGCCGGCTCGGTGGCCGGGCGACCGCGGCGTCCACCGCCTACGGCCTCAGGGCCATGCTCCTGCTCGAGGGCTCCCTCGCTCCGGACCTGCTTCCGGTGGCCAGCCGCCTCAAGGAGCGGGCCGGACCCGGCGGGGGATACGCGGCCCAGACCCAGCGCACGCCACGGCCCGAGGTGACCGCGGCGGTCCTGGAAACCTTGCGGCGGATCGACGGGACCGCACCCCTGGGGGACCAGCTGGCCAGGATAGGCGACAACATCGGGGACTTCGAGAAGACCCGGCCCTACATCCTGAGCACGATCCTCGAAGCCAGCCGCCGGCTGGCGCCACACTCCGAGCTGACCCTCTCCCTGGCCGAGGACCTGCTCGCGGCCCGCCGCCCCTACGGCGATGTGCTCCTATGGCCGGAGAAGGTCGAGCCGATGCTCATCTCCCCGGACCCGTCGATCGCCCACACCGCGCGTGCGGTGCGTGCGCTGGCCCAGGTGCAGGCCGTGCGTCCCACGACGCAGATCCAGGATGCCCTCGACCAGGCGGCGGCCTGGCTGGTCGGGCGGGACCTCGGGAACGTCAGCGAGATCATCGACCGGCCGCTGGAAGCAGGGATAGAAACGCTCTATACGCGGCACTTCACCGCAGCCTGGGTGGTCAAGGCGCTCGTGTCTGTAGGCCTGCCCGCCAGCCACCCGGCGGTGAGCGACGCGGTGGCCTGGATCTGGAACAGTTACAGCGATACCGCTGCCCTGTGGAGCTGGAACAACGGCGACTTGCCCATCTGGATGACCTACGACGCCCTTGATGCGCTGCGCCTGGCGTCCTTGGCGAGTACCGTCCGGCCGGGCCGGTCATTCCCCCAGTGAAACTGGCGTCGCCGGGCCTCATCGAAGTCGCCGGGCCTCATCGAACCGGGCAATGGCCGGCGGACTGGCACCCAATTGTTGCTTTTCCCGCTCGTATCGGCCAACACTCTGCAACTTCGGGCTACCATCACGCTCGCGCGCGCGAGATTTATGGTATTGACCTGGGGGTATGCCCGTGGCAACAGCCCCCGGCGGACACACGAGAGGGACCTTCGTTGAACCCTGGCAGTTCGCCGGCCGCCGCTGCGGCGTCCCAGCACGCCATCCCGGGCCACCGGCCGTGATCCCATCGGTGGACTGGTGGATTACCAGCCACTGCAACCTTGCGTGTGACTTCTGCTACGGGCCTGAGCCCGGCCGGGACCCCACTGGCCTTCGCGACGATATCCTCACCCAGCTCAAGGACTCGTCGGCTGCGGCGGTGACGTTCTGCGGGGGCGAGCCACTCCTGGTCCGCCGGGTCGACGAATACGCAGGGCTACTCGCCAGCGCCGGGAAACGGACCGTCCTGAACACCAACGGCTCGCTCCTGGCCAGGCGTGTGGACCAGGGACTGCGCCTCGGCTGCTTCGACGTCGTGGGACTGTCAATCGACGGGTCCACGCCCGAAGTCCACCGGGCCATGCGCGGGCCCAAGGCCGACCTGGACGAAGCGCTCAGCGCCGCGGAACTGGTCGTCCGCCAGCCAGGCACGCGGCTGAAGATCGGCACCGTGGTCAGCGCCGTGAACGCCGGTGACCTGCCCGGTCTCGCGGAACTCGTCCAGCGGCTGCAGCCCGACGTGTGGCGCCTCTACCAGTACAGCAGCAGAGGCTGGCAGAACATCGGCCAGCAGCGGCACCACCTGCCCGAAGCGGACTTCCTGCGCCTCGCCGAGCGGGCCGCCGGCCTGGTCGCGCCGGTAAGCGTGGCGTTCTCCACGGAGTCCCAGACGGCCGGCTGTCTCATCGTCAACCCGGCGGGCACCGTCTTGCGGCCGGGAGAGTCCGACTACGAGGAATGCGGCAACTGCCTGAAAGAGCCCCTCGATGACATCTGGGCCCGGAGTCCCGCCCGCTCCCTGATCGCGGCCAACAAACGATGGCTCTCCGTCTTGACCGCCTGATCGCCGGCCATGCGCACGGATTTGCGGCCGAAATGGGGCCGCCATATCGGCAGCCGGGCCTTTTTGACGCTGGTACCAGCACGACCGGCGAGGGACAATGCCGGCGAGGGGCAATGACAGTCCTGCGGGTTCCCGGCGGAATGCCTGGGGGCCGTGTGCACGAAGGAGATAAGTTGAGCACCTCCGCCGGCTTGACGCAGAAGAGCCTCAGAAATGCCGGGGCTGGACGCTTATCGCAGCGGGCCCGGTCGCCGGGACGGCACCGCCCCCATCGACCTGGTCCTGGTCGGCCACGTCGGCTGGGCGACGAATGAGAATGCGTTCGGCACCTGGGCTTCCCTGGGCGGATCTGGCTACGCGGCGGCTTACGCTGCCTCCACCGTGCTGGCCGGCCGTACCGGCCCGGCCGCCCAGATCGGCCCGGCCGCCCAGATCGGCCTGGTCGCCCAGATCGGCCAGGATCTCAATCTCCACGGATTGCGCGGTCCCGGCCTCGATCTCACCGGGCTGGCCGTCCTGTCCGGCGCCTCGGCCAGATTCCACCTCAGCCGCCTCAGCGAGGCGGCCCGGGTCTTCCAGTCCGAATTGGGAGTTGCGGCCACTCCCCGGTTTGGCGCATTCCCGGAACCATACTTCCGGGCCGGGCATGTGCACCTGGGAACCATGCCGCCGGGACAGCAACTCGCGTGGCTGAAGTTCCTCCGCGATCACGGATTCCGGGCCCCTGTCTCGGTGGATACCTTCGAGCATTTCGTCAGCACCCAGCCCGCCGCCTCGCGCGAGGTATGCGACCTCGCCGACCTGATCTTCATGAACGAGGCTGAATACCGGGGCCTGTACCGGGACAGCGAGATCCCGAAAGCACCGACGATCCTGAAGCACGGGCCGCGCGGCGCAGACTTCATCTCGGACGGCATGACCCACGTCGGGGTGGCAGCCCCCGCCGTGCGGGTGGTGGACGACACCGGAGCCGGGGAGATCCTCGCCGGCGTGTACCTCGCCCTGCGGGCCCACGGCCTGGCTGAGGGCCGGGCGCTGGGCTATGCGGTGCGCGCGGCCAGCAGTTCGGTCATGGAGTTCGGCGTGGACGGTCCCCGCCTGACCCGCGAGCTCATCGCCATCCGGGACGAAATCCTCGGCGCCCGGCCGGCCTGAGCCCGAATCCGCAGGTGACTGGCTCGTCACCAAGCGTCAAGCGCTCTCCTTCGACTACTCTCAGTGTCCGATCGGTCCGCGCCCGTGTCATTAAGGGGAAACGCTGATGAGGGGAACGGGTGCGCGTCTTTCCGCGCTGCTGGCTGTGGCGGGGCTGGCGGGCAGCCTGCTGGCGGCGGCTGCGCCGGCCGCCGTGGCGGCCACCGGGCCGGGGATCATCACGACCACCGCGGGCGGCCCCGGCCGCGGGCCTTGACCGTCGCCCAGGATGCGGGATCGGTGGCCGTCAGCCCGGCGGGCCAGGTCTACGTGGGCGACATCCGGGGCGTGGTGCGCGAGTTCAGCGGCAGGTCGTCCTGGGAAAAGGTGATCGCTGGCAACGCGACCCAGAATCTGCTCTCGGCCCCCCAGGCTGACGTCCCGGCCACCACGGCCGCGCTGGACTCTGTTGACGGGCTGGCGCTGGACGCCGCCGGGAACGTGGTGATCTCCGACGGGCTCGACTACCTGGTACGGGTGGTCGCGGCCCGTTCTGGCACGTTCTTCGGCCAGGCGATGAGAGCCGGGAACATCTACACCATCGCCGGCAACGGCGTCTTCGGCTACTCCGGCGACGGCGGTCCCGCGACCTCGGCCGAGCTCGCCAGGCCGGCCGGGCTGGCCATCGACCGCGCCGGCAACCTGCTGATCGCCGATTCCCTGGACTGCGTGGTGCGGGTGGTCGCGGTCCGGTCGGGTACCTTCTACGGCCGGGCGATGACCGCCGGGGACATCTACACCATCGCCGGGACCGGCAGGCGCGGGTATTCCGGTGACGGCGGTCCGGGGACCTCGGCCAACCTCTCCGGCCCGGCCGGGGTGAGCATCGACCGGGCCGGGAACGCGGTCATCGCGGACACCGGTAACAGCCGGATCCGGGTCGTCGCGGCGCACTCCGGTACTTTCTACGGCCAGGCGATGACCGCCGGGGACATCTACACCATCGCCGGGACCGGCAGGCGCCGTTTCTCCGGCGACGGCGGGCCCGCCGCCGCCGCCGGCCTGCGTTACCCGGGCGGGCTGACCACCGACCACGCCGGCAACCTGGTCATCGCCGACACCGGCAACCACCGGGTCCGGGTGATCGCGGCCCGGTCTGCCACCTTCTACGGCCGGGCCATGACCGCGGGGGACATCTACACGATCGGCGGAGACGGCAATCAGCCCGGGGTGGGATATCCGCAGGGGGTCGCGGTCAACCCGGCCGGGAACGTGGTCCTCGCGGACGGTTACCTGGTACGTGTCCTGGCGGCCAGGTCGGGCAGGTTCTACTGCAAGGAGATGACCGCCGGCGACGTGTACCCGGTCGCCGGGAACGGCCAGGCGATCTCCGGTAACGGCGGTAAAGCCGTCGACGCTGAGATATCCGACCCCAACGGCGTCGCGGTCAGCGCGCCAGAAAGCATCATCATCTCCGCATCGCAGCAGGCCCAGATCATGGCCCTGGCCACCGCCTCCGGCACCTTCTACGGCCAGCCGATGAAAGCCGGGAACATCTACACGATCGCCGGCAACGGCACGTCCGGCTACTCCGGCGACGGCGGCCCCGCCACGGCCGCGGAACTGTACGCCCCCTACGGCCCGGCGACCGACAGCGCAGGGAACGTGGTGTTCGCCGACAGCCTGAACAACCGGGTCCGGGTCGTTGCCAACACCTCGGGCACGTTCTACGGCCAGGCGATGACCGCCGGGAACATCTACACGATCGCCGGCAACGGCACGTCCGGCTACTCCGGCGACGGCGGCCCCGCCACCTCCGCCGAGCTCAGCTTCCCGACCGGGGCGGGCGTGGACGCGCACGGGAACGTGGTGATCGCCGACGCCTCCAACAACCAGCTCCGCGTCGTGGCCGCCACCACGGGCACGTTCTACGGCCAGGCGATGACGGCCGGGAACATCTACACCATCGCCGGCAACGGCACGTCCGGCTACTCCGGCGACGGCGGCCCCGCCACCTCCGCCGACATGGACGTCCACTCTGCCCCGACCGTGGACAGCGCCGGGAACGTGATCTTCGCGGACGCCTGGAACTCCGTCGTGCGGGTCGTGGCGGCCGTGTCCGGGACCTTCTACGGCGTGGCCATGCACGCCGGGGACATCTACACTGTCGCCGGGACCGGCGAGTTCGGCTTGTCCGGCGACGGCGGGCCCGCGACCTCCGCCAACCTGGAATCGCCTCACGCCACCGCCGTGGACAGCTCCGGGAATCTCCTCATCGCCGACTACGACTCCAACCGGATCCGGCTCGTGCCCGACCGCTCGGGCATGTTCTACGGCCAGCCGATGAAAGCCGGGCACATCTACACCATCGCCGGCCACGGCAACGTGGGTTTCCGGGGCGATGGCGGCCCGGCCACGTCGGCCTGGCTCGACTCTCCCGCGGGCGTGGCGGTCGACCCGGCCGGCGATGTGCTGATCGCCGACCTCGGCAACGCACGGGTCCGTGAGGTGGCCGGGTAGACGCGGGGTCCCGGGCTGGCGCGCACGCAGCCAGAATTGGTGACTATGAGTATAGTTTCACTTACACTGAGTGGCAGAGCGCAGGGAGGCCGCGGGGGATGTCCAGGATCCTGGTGGTCGATGACGAGCCAGACGAGCGGTTCCTGCTCCGCAGGATGTTCGAGCGGGACGGGCACGAGGTGCTGGATGCGGCCGACGGCGCCGCTGCGCTGGCCATCGTGCGCGACTCGGCCCCCGATCTGATCGTGACCGACATGATGATGCCGGTCATGGACGGCCCTGAGCTCATCCGGCGCCTGCGAAGCGACCCCGCCACGGCAGGCATTCCGATCATGGCTTCGACCGGGGACCCAAGCCTCGCGGGCTCGGCTGACGTGGTCATATCCAAATCGTTGTCGCTGCAGGACCTCGCCGCCGCCGTGAGCGCCTGCCTCAAGGAAGGACGCGACCCCTTGAATCTGATGTCCACCGGCATCGGGGGGCTGGACCTGGTGCTCAACGGCGGCCTGGAGCGCGGATCGGTCGTGGTCCTGGCCGGGGCACCTGGCACCGGCAAGACCATCCTGGCCCAGCAGATCTGCTTCACCAGGGCTACCGCCGCGCACAAGGCCGTGTACTACACGACCGTGTCCGAGCCGCACACCAAGCTGGTCAGGCACCTGGAACCGTTCACCTTCTTCGACCCGGAAGCCCTGGGCGCAACCGTCGAGTACATCCACCTGGGCAGCTTCCTGAGTCCCGGGAACGGGTGCGAGGACGGGCTGGAGCCGCTGGCCACGGAGATCGTCCGGAAGGTACTGGAGGAAGAGCCCGCCATCGTGGTGGTGGACAGCACCAAGATGCTGCGCGACTTCGCCGACGAACGCCAGTTGCGCTCCGCGCTCTACAGCCTGACCAGCCGCGTCGCCCACACCGACACGGTGCTGCTGCTCGTGGGTGAGTACACACCGCAGGAACTGGCCAGCGGCATCGAGTTCTCCCTGGCGGACGGCATTCTCCACCTTGACTATGAGCCCCGCGAGCCGGTCAACCGCCGCTCGCTGCGGGTCACGAAGGTGCGCGGGTCAAGCCAGCGGCCGGGGAAGCATACTTTCCAGATCGGCCCGGCCGGCATTGAGGTCTTCCCCCGCATAGAAACCCTCATCCCGGACACGATCGAGGCGGCACCCGGCCGGAGCGCCACCGGAATCCCGGGCCTGGACCAGCTGATGGACGGCGGCCCGAAGGCCACCGACGCCACTCTGGTTACGGGACCCTCCGGCGTCGGCAAGACCATCTTCGGGCTGCGCTGGACCGCTGAAGCTCTGGAGCAAGGACAGCAGTGCCTCTTCGTGACCTTCCAGGACACCCCGAAACAGCTCACGAACATGGCCGGCACCTTCGGCTGGGACATCGGGGCCGCCCAGGCCACCGGCCGCCTCGCGATCTCCTACGTCCCCATGGGCGACCTCGACCTGGACGTCCTCGCGAGCGGGATCCGCTCGGAACTCGCCCGGCACTCGGTCAGCCGCGTGGTCCTCGACAGCCTCGCCGAACTGGTCTTCGCCGCCCGCGAATCGGAACGCTTCCCCGCCTTCATGCGCAGCCTGGTGGGACTCATCCGGGCGGCCGGCAGCTCATCGCTGGTCACCAGCGAAACGGCTGGCCGCGGGCTTAGCACCCAGTCGCTGGACGGGCTCATGTTCTTGTTCGACAACGTCATCGACCTCCGGTACGTCGAGCAAGAATCCGGGATAGGCCGTGCCCTGAACGTCGTCAAGATGAGGAACAGCCGGCACGAGACGACCCTGACCAGCTTCACCATCGCCGATCATGGTGTCACGATCGGCGATCCGCTCCACGGAGTCACCGGACGACTGGGCTGGAGCGCGCTGCGGACGCAGCCCCCGGCGCCTCTGGCCACCGCCCCCTGAGCCCGCCAGGCACACCTGAATCTCCCGGCCGGACCCGGTGAGTTCAGTGCTGGCTGAGATTCAGTGCTGGCTGAGATTCAGCGGTCGCTGAGATTCAGCGGTCGCCGAGATTCAGCGGTCGCCGAGATTCAGCGGTCGCCGAGATTCAGCGGTCGAGGATGCGCAGCCGCTGCGGGTCGTACAGCGGCCCGGTCTGCAGCCGGACCGGGATGTCGCCGGCCGGGGTGCGGGCCCGGAAGTCCCCGTTCTTCAGCCAGCCGCCGGTCACCCCGTCGGCGCACTCCACCTGGGCCAGCCCGACGGCCCCGCCCACGGTGTAGCCGTAGGCGGCGGCCCGGACGTAGCCCACCCACTCATCGCCCAGGAACACCGGCTCGTTGCCGAACAGGTCGGCCGCCGGGTCCTCGGCGAGCAGGCTGACCACGCGGCGGCGCGGCGGCCCCTGCTCCCGGGCCGCCAGCAGCCTGTCGCGGCCGGTGAACCCGCCCGGCTTGTCCCAGGCCACCGCGAACCCGAGCCCGGCCTCCAGCGGATTGTCGGTGTTGTCGATGTCCACGCCCATGTCCCGGTAGCCCTTCTCCAGCCGCAGGCTGGACATGGCCGACAGGCCGACCAGCCGGAACCCGAGGTCACGGCCCGCGTCCACCAGGTCGTCGTACACACCGGCGGCGTACTCGGCCGGCACGTGCAGTTCCCAGCCCAGCTCGCCCACGTAGGTGACCCGGATGGCCAGGACCGGCGCGTAGCCAGTGTGGATGTGCCGCGCGCTGAGGTACGGGAACGCCTCGTTGGACAGGTCGGCGTCGGTCAGCCGCCCGATCAGCTTCCGTGACGCAGGCCCCTGCACCGACAGCAGCGTGGTGCCCGAGGTCACGTCGGTGACGGTGAGGAACTCCCCCGGCCGGGCCGCCCGCCGGATCAGCGGCTCGATCCGGCGGTGGATCAGGTCGCTGGCGATGACCAGGAACCTGTCCGGCTCCAGCCACGTCACCGTGACATCGGCGACGATGCCGCCGGCCTCGTTCAGCCACTGGGTGTAGACCAGCCGGCCGGTCCCGGCGGTCACGTCGTTGGCCGAGAGCCGGCCGAGTACCGCGGCCGCGTCCGGTCCCTGGACCAGGAGCTTGGCCATCAGGCTCATGTCCAGCATCCCCACCGCCTCGCGCACCGCGGCGTGCTCGCGCCCGACGATCTCGTGCGACCCGGGCCGGCCCCAGTCCAGGCGGGGGTCCGGGGCCTCCCCCGGTGGGGCATACCACTCGGCGAACTCCCAGCCGGCCGAGGCGGCAAAGTGGCCGCCCGCCGCGGCCAGCCGGTCGTGCAGCACCGACCGGCGCACGTTCCGCGCGGTGGACGGCTTCCAGGCCGGCCAGGCCGCGTCCCCGAACAGGACGCCCAGCTGCTCCACGGTCCGCTCGGCGCGGAACCGCCGGGACGTCTCGTAGCCGTGCGTCCGGTCGATGGCGACGCTCGTGGCGTCAACCGGCGGCACCCCGTCGGTGATCCAGTGGGCGAGCATGCTTCCGACCCCGCCGCCGGACAGGATGCCGAGGGAGTTCAGCCCCGCCGCGACGAAGTAGCCGTCGAGCTCGGGCGCGGGCCCGAGCAGCGGCCGCACGTCGGCGGTGAACGACTCCGGCCCGCAGAACAAGGTCCGCACGCCGGTGTCCGACAGCACGGGGATGCGGCCCAGCGCCGGCCCGAGGAAGGGCTCCATCCGCTCCCAGTCGGGGGTTATTTTCCCGAACGAAAACCCGGCGGGCACACCGTCGAGCGACCATGGCGCGCCAACCGGCTCGAAGAGTCCCACCAGCATGCCGTCGCCTTCGGGACGGTAGTAGCCGTAGTTGTCCGGGTCCTCGATGACCGGCAGGTCGGGGTCCATCCCCGGCACCGTGTCGGTGAGCAGGTAGTAATGCTCGGCGGCCTGGAGGGGAACGCCGACCCCGGCCAGGGCCCCGAACTGGCGGGCCCACATGCCGGCCGCGTTGACCACGACCTCGGTCTCGATCCGGCCCGCGTCGGTGAGCACGGCGCATACCTGCCGCCCGCGGGTCCGCACTCCGGTCGCGGTCACCCCCTCGGCGATCCGGACGCCCAGCTGCCGGGCGCCCTTGGCCAGCGCGGTGGCCACGCCCACCGGGTCGGCCCGGCCCTCGTCGGCGACATAGAAGGCGGAGAGCACGTCGTCGGTGCGGGCCAGCGGCCACATACCGGCGAGCTCGCGCGGGGAGATCTCCACGTCTTCGACCCCGAAGCCGTGCATCCAGGCTGCCTCGCGGCGCAGCGCCTCCTGCCGCCGCGGGGTGGTGGCCAGGGAGATGTGCCCGACGGGCCGGAACCCGGTGGAGTGCCCAGTCTCCTGCTCCAGCCTCGTGTACAGCTCACGGGAGTAGCGGCTGAAGAACAGCGCGGTCTCGTCCGTCATCCCGGCCGAGGTGATCAGCCCGGCCGCGTGCCAGGTCGTCCCGGCGGTCAGCTGGTGCTGCTCAAGCAGGACCACGTCGGTCCAGCCCAGGTGGGCGAGGTGGTAGGCGATACTGCAGCCCGTCACCCCGCCGCCGACGATCACCACCTGAGCGCGGCTGGGCACCAGCCCGGCCGGGGTTTGCGGATCGCTCGTCACATGGGCCTCCAAGCTGGCGCGGACCTGGCGATATGCCTAGCATGACCGGCCGCGGCCGGTCCAGGCGAGCCGCCCCGGACTGCGCTGCGCCGGCAGGCCGGGGGCGCAGCGCTGCTGGCGGCCGCCGCGCCAATCAGCCAGGCCGCAGCCTCAATAAGAACGGTGACCAGTGGAATGCCCGCAGCGTGCGGCAACCTGTCCCCGGGCTGGACAGACGAAACAGCCTGCACTTAATCACCAGGCGCAGAGAACACCCTGAAAACCCCCGAATGGGGTAGGGATTTGCGACGTATGACGGAGCCCATAATAACAACAAGTTACTATCTAATTACTTAGGGTTAAAGTTTACTTGGCCGGGTTGCGAATACGCTCGCTGAAGAGGCCTAATGGTTAACCTTAGCTATTATGCGCTGGTGGGGACCGGGCATGGGGGGATTCAATGCGCAGTGTTAGTTGGAAAATCAGAACGCTAGTGGGTGCGGTGGCGCTAGGGGCCGGAATGATCTGGAGTACGGTGCCCGCATCGGCGGCGACCGGGCCCCCCTCCACGACGCCGGCCTTCAACACCCCGCAGCTGGCCCCTAACGGGACGACCGAGCAGGTCCGGCAGATCGCGCAGTGCGGGAACACGATGTACGGCGTCGGCACGTTCACCGCGATCTCGCAGGCGGGGACGACCTTCACCCGCAACAACGTGTTCAGCTTCAGCGCGTCCAAGCCCTACACGATGTCGTCCTGGAACCCCAACGTGAACGGGATCGTCAACGGGATCGCGTTCAGCCCCGACTGCTCCACCGCCTACCTGGGCGGCAAGTTCAGCACGGTCGGCGGGGTCGCGGCCAAGAACATCGCCGCGGTCAGTACCTCCACCGGGGCGCTCATCACGGGCTTCGGGCACAGCGCCGGCGGCCAGGTCGAGACGCTGCAGTACTACAACGGGCACATCCTGACCGGGGGCTACTACACCACGATCAACAACAGCAGCGCCAACCCGTACATGACCAGCCTCAACCCGGCCACGGGCAAGGACGACGGGTTCATCCACCTGAGCATCTCGGGGAACTACCAGTTCCCGGGGGTGTCGGACAACCCCACCCGGGTGTACAACCAGCAGCTCAGTAACGGCGGGACGCTGGACATGGTCGAGGGAGACTTCACCTCGGTCGGCGGCCAGCCCCGGCAGCAGATGTTCATGCTGAACCTGAGCGGCCCGACCGCGACGGTCACCGGGTGGACCTCACCTGAGCTCAACACGAACTGCAACTTCAACGAGTCGTTCTACGCCCAGGCTGCGGCCTGGTCGCCAGACGACTCCACCATTTACGTGGCCACGACCGGGTACAAGCCGGAGGGCACGCCGGCCGGGGCGACGCCGCGGACCGGGCCGTGCGACGCGGCCATCGCCTACCCGACGACCCAGACCAGCGTCACGCACACGTGGATCAACTACACGGGCTGTGATTCGCTGTACTCCGCCGCGGCCGACTCGAGCACCGCGTACTTCGGCGGCCACGAGAGATGGTCGGAAAACCCGAACGACTGCGACGCACAAGGCCCGGGGGCCATCCCGGCGTCCGGCATGGAGGGCTTGTCGCCCACGACCGGCGCGCTCACGTACAACCCGACCCGGGGACGCGGACTCGGTGCGGATGACATGCTGATCACCAGCGCGGGCCTGTGGATAGCCAGCGATAACTTCGAGGGCACCGACATGTGCGGCGGCCTCGACAACCGGGCCGGCGTCTGCTTCTTCCCGTACAGCTAGGACACGAATGAGGTGGTGAGCTGAGCGCGGACGCGCTCGCCAGCCGGGCGGGCACCAGCCTCGTCCCGGGGGGCCCGCGGGTCGTCTACCTGGCCGGCCTCGGCCGCAGCGGCAGCACCCTGCTCGAGCGGCTCCTCGGCGAGATGCCCGGTGCCTGCCCGGCTGGCGAGGTCGTTCACCTGTGGCTGCGCAGCGTCCGGGACGACGAGCGCTGCGGCTGCGGCCAGCCGTTCTCCTCCTGCCCGTTCTGGCGGCAGGTGGGGCAGGCCGCCTTCGGCGGCTGGGACCGGGTGGACGTGGGCCGGATCACCCGGCTGCGGGCCCAGGTGGACCGGGCCCGGTTCCTGCCCCAGCTCGCCTCCGCCGCGCTGCGCCGCAGGCTCCAGCCCGCCCTGGATGAGTACGTCGGGTACTACCGGCAGACCTACGCGGCGATCAGCCAGGTCAGTGGCAGCCCCGTGGTCATCGACTCCAGTAAGCACGCCTCGCTCGCGTTCTGCCTGCGCAGCTCGTCCGGGGTGGACCTGAGAGTCGTGCACATGGTCCGGGACAGCCGGGCGGTCGCCTACTCCTGGAGCAAGGTCGTGGACCGGCCGGAAGCGGCCGGGAGCCAGATGTCCACCTACCCAGCGGCCAGCGCCGCGCTGCGGTGGAACCTGCAGAACAGCGCCCTGCAGCTGCTCGCGCGGCTCGGCACGCCCACGCTCCGGGTGCGGTACGAGGATTTCGTCCGGGCCCCGGCGGCCACGCTCGGCGAGATCGCCGCCTTCGCCGGCCTGCCCGCCGGCCCGGACTCCGGATTCCTCGGCACCGACGGGCCCGGCCGCTGGTGGGCCGACCTGGCGGCCACGCACACCGCGTCGGGGAACCCGATGCGGTTCACCACGGGCCGGGTCCCGATCCGCTACGACGCCGCGTGGCAGACCGCGATGCTGGCGGGCAACCGGCGCACGGTGACCGCCCTGACCCTGCCCCTGCTGATGCGCTACGGCTACCTGAACGGTGCCGCGTGAGCGGGGCCCGATGACAGGCTGGCGAAGGCTGGCGGCCATCTCCGCGATCGCCCTCGTGGTGATCGCGGCGGCAGTGGTGGCGATTACCGTCGGCCTGGGGGGGACGGGCAGGCCGGCCAGCCATTCCAGCCCCGAGCCAACGTTGCCCAGGATCCCGCTGGCCATCCCCGGCCCGGCTACCGGTGCCTACTTCGGCGCCTGGGTTGACCCGACCATGTACGGCCAGCACGGCCACATCGGCGCGGTGCACGCCCTGCAGCAGCAGATCGGCCGGCGGCTGGACATCGTGCACATCTACCTCAGGCAGGACGCGGCGTTCCCCACCAGCAGCGACCTGGCGTTCGTGCGCCAGGGCAGCATCCTCCTGGTCTCCTGGGCGCTGAACGACAGCCGCGGCATCGCGGCGGGCGAATGGGACGCGTCGATCCGCCAGCGGGCACGGGAAATCAAGGCCCTGGGCAAACCCGTGTTCCTGGAGTGGCGGTGGGAGATGGACCGGCCGAACATCCGCTCCGTGGTGGGCTCGCCCGCGGAGTACATCGCCGCGTGGAAGCACATCCGGATGATCTTCGCCCAGCAGCACACCGCCAACGTGGCCTGGGTGTGGTGCCCGACGGCCCGCGGCTTCGCCAGCGGCCGCGCCCAGGCCTATTACCCGGGAAACGACGAAGTGGACTGGGTATGCGCCGACGCCTACCCCAGGCCCGGGACGCAGGCATCATTCGCCGACGTCGTCCATCCATTCCTGGCCTGGGCCGCGCGGCACCCGGAACCAATCATGATCGGCGAATACGGGGTGCCGCAGAGTTACGGCGCAGAGCACCGCGCGCAATGGCTGCACGACGCCGAGCAGACCGTAATACGCGACCGTCAGATCAAAGCCCTGGTCTACTTTGACTCCAACATCACCGGACCCTCACCGCTGACGAGTTATGGGCTGGACGGGGGACCGCTGACCGCCCTTCGCGCCATCGCCGACAACCGCTATTTCAATCCACGTGATGTGCCGGTTAACCGGAACTGAGGGAGCCCGGCTGGTCGCGCAGCCGCGCGGCATAGCGCGCCAGCGGAGGCAGGAGCCAGCCGCTCACGTCGCCCAGCCTGGCTCCGGCCTCAGCCGCGCCATCACAGGTGTACCGGGTGGCGATCTCGAGCAGGTACAGGGCAGCCACGAACACCGCCGACCCTGGCCTGACCCCGAGGGACCCGAGCCTCATCGGGGCCGTGAACAGCGCTACCTCGGCTGCGGCCTGCGCTCCGGCCCCGTGGCTCCGCTCCACGGCCCCCTGCAGTTGGTAGTGCAGGGCGTCGTAGCCGATGGGCACGCCGGTGTCGAACCGCTCCCAGTCCCAGACCAGCACCCGCTCGCCGGAAAACGCCATGTTCCACGGGGTCCAGTCCCCGTGCCAGGAGCCGAAGGCCAGGCTGGTGACCTCCGCGGTGGCTTGCATGTCCGCCATGACCCGCAGCAGCGCCGCCACCGGCTCGCGATCACCGCACGCCTCCAGCCGCGATCGCAACCCGCGCCAGTAGCCGCTCTGGCCGACCGGCTCGATGGTCACTGCCGCCGCCGTGGCCAGTTCCGCCATGGCCGAGGTCAGCGCGGCCGGGGTCACCGCCCGCCTTGAACCGCTCAGCGGCGCCTGGACCAGGACCTCGTGCTCCCGCCACTGGCCGTGGTGCAGCAGCCGGGGCGCCTCCAGGCGGGTCAGCCCGGCCGCTCCGAGCACCTCCAGCGCGGCCGCCTCGGCCCGGACCAGTTCCCGGGTCAGGCCGGTGATGCCCACCTTCGCGAACCCGAGCACCTTGCCGCCCGGGCTGAGCAGCTCCAGCACCGGCTTGCGGTTCGCCCGGGGCGCCCCGATGCGCAGGCTGGCCACCACGTCCAGGTCCAGGACCTTGCGCAGGTAGGACACCACATTCGCGTCAGGCTCCTCCCTGGACCCCCCGATCGTGATCCGCTGCGGCAGCACGTCGGCCAGGCCCAGCTGGGCGCCCAGGGCCAGGCCGCGGAACCTCAGCCGCTGGCGGCCGACCGCGGACGCCTTGTAGTGGCGCAGGGCAGCCGCGGCGGCGCGGCGCGGCCGGCGGGGCAGCAGCAGGACGGCCTTGGCCTCGTTAGGGAGAATCAGGAACTCGGCCTGCCCGCGGGCCCGGCCAGCGCGGCCCGGCTGCGAGCCTGTCCCCGGGACCCCCCTGCCGTGGCGCTCGATGCGCGCGGGCTCGGGCCACAGGACAGCCAGGGTTTCCCACAGGTATCCGGCGCGGTCGGTGGCCTGCCCGGCCGGCTCGGTTAGCGTGGCCATGGCGGTGCCCAGTCCAGCAGCTCGGCCAGCCGCTTGTTATGCGGGGCGAAGTGGTCGTCCAGCGTGCGCTGGATGCCCGGGTCCAGGGGGGCGCCCGGACGCGCGTTGTGCTGCCCGAAGGTGGCCGCCTGGAAGGACCGCAAGCCGAGGAAGTCCGTTACCTCGCGGAACTCCTGCTCCGGACGCTCGAAGAACGCCTCGCTGTCCATGACGTGGACCTGCTCGCGGGGAAACAGCCCGAAGATCCGCTCGAGCTGATCGGCGTAGTGGCCGCGCCGCGTGTAGGAGTGGTGGCGGTGCGTGAAGCTCTCGTACGCCGGGTCGTCGCGCATCCGGTCGATCTCCCCGATCAGCCGGTCGTCCTCCAGCTCCAGCGCCTTCTCGAAGCTCTCCCACTCATAGCCGCGGGCGTACTCGTGCTTGTAGGCGGAGAAGGCCCGCTCCACAGGATCGCGGAGCATCACCACGAGCTTGACCCCGGGCAGGTCGCGGGCCAGCCGCTCCATCGCGAAGGGGTGGTACATGTAGTACCCGCTGGCCTCGAACGTGACCGGGCCGCCGTGGCGGGCGGTAGCGGCCCAGGCCATCCCGGCGACCGGGAAATGACCCCGGTACCAGGTCAGGCCCCGGAAATAGTTCAGGTCGAAGAAGTTGATCCCCTTGTGGAAAGCAGGCCGCACAACCTGCGGGTGCGCCATCAGCGCCCGGAATAGCGACGTGGTGCCACAGCGCTGGGCACCGATCATGATGAAGCCGGGCTGCAGCCGCAGCGGCGCCGTCGCCGTGCCCACCTGCAGGTACGCACGCCGGCCAGCCCTCCGGACTGGCTCAGGCGCGGCCTTGCGCACGGACGTCATGAAACTCCCACCTCGTTTCTTTTCTCTTGGCCGGTGGCCTAGGCCAGTCCCCGGCAGGCCAGCCGCGCGGCCCGCAGCACGTGCTTGCGGTCCACGCCGGTCACGATGTGCGCCACCGCCAGGTAGCCGTACGGCGACGCGGGCCACCGGGCGATGGCGGTAGCCGCGTACCGCAGCGCCCGGCCCCGCTGGCCGAGCAGCGACCGGCAGAAGGCGATCTGCCCGAGCACGCGAGCGTGCCCGCGTGGTGACGCCGCGATCTCGGGATGCCTGGCCAGCAGGTATTCCAGGCCCTCGGCCGTCACCTCGGCGTTGCCCGGCCACCAGGAGCCGCTGTCCTTCCGGATATCGGCGAGCGGGGTGAGCACCGCCCCGAGCCGGCCGACCCGGGCCACGCGCAGGATCCAGTCGTAGTCCTCGGCGTAGCCGTTCGGGATCTCCTCGTCGTAGAGGCCAGCCTTGGCGAACACGTCGCGGCGCATGGCCAGCGTCGAGGAATGCAGCTCCTTGACCCGGTTGCGCACCAGCAGCCGCTGGCTGATCCGCTCGGCGCGGGCCGGCCAGGTGATGATCCGGCCGTCGGGCAGCATGAGCCGGATGCCCGAGCCCACCACGAGCAGATCGGGCTGGTCGAGTAGCAAGCCGATCTGGGCCTGGAGCTTGGCCGGGTGCCACACGTCGTCGTCGTCGCAGGTCGCGATGAAGGCGCCGCGGGCCTCGGCCAGGCCGGAGTTGCGCGTGCCGGCCAGGCCCGGGGTGCGCTGGTTGGTCATCACCCGGACCTGATGATCCGCCGTGCCCAGGCTGGCCAGCGCCGGGTCGGGGGGCTCCTGGTCGTGGACGACCAGGCACTCGATGGGACCGGGGTAGGTCTGGCCGACGACCGAGGAGATCGCCGCGCGGACCAGATCCGGCCGCCCCCGGGTGGGCAGGATCACCGACACCAGGGGCGAGGGCCCCGGGCCGCTGCTCACTGGTTCACCCGGGCTGCAGGCCGCGTCCTGGCGGGCACGGCCTCAGGATCTCCCGTCGCGAGCTCCTCCGGGGTGCGCGCCGGGCCCATGATGACCCGGGTGGCCAGGACGAACAGCGCCAGCAGCAGGATCCCGTAGAACCAGCCGCTCAGCACGTCGGTGGTCCAGTGCATGCCGAGGTAGAAACGGCTGTAGCCCTCGTCGAAGGCCAGCGCGGCCACGGCGGCCACGGCCCAGATCGCGGTGACGCGGCGGCCGCTGAACTCACGCCACAGGAAATAGGCGATCAGCCCGAAGAACACCACGGTGCGCTCGGAACCACCCGAAGGGAACACCCCATGCGGGAATCCAGGCGGGCCCACCCGGTGGGCGACCAGGTGGATGGCGTGCGTGAGGTAGCGCTGCAGCACGGTCAGCACGATGAACGCGAACGCCGGCAGCCACTTGTACCGCCGCCAGGTGACGGCCAGGCATACGGCCGCCGCCGCCACGGCCATCCGGGTTAACCACGAGTCGCCCGTCTTGGTCGCACTGCTCATCACGCTCTTCCACAGGTGGATCCGGTGCAGCGCCACCCAGTGGTTGATGGGCTTGTCGATGGACGGGCCGCCGTGCAGCACGAGCTGCCCGAGCAGGGCCATGATCCCGAAGACCACGACGGCCCCGGCGACTATGACCCCGAGGAACAGCAGGGCCTGGCGGACCGCCCCCCGGATCGTCGAGCTCCCGTCCGGATCATCGAAGGCCGGGCGGTATCCCAGCCATGGCAGCCGGCCGAGCCGCGGTCCGGCCGGCGCGGCGCGGGCCCGGCGGGCCAGCAACACCGCCACCGTGAGGATGACAGCCATCCCTGCGGGCCAGATCAGGAAGAGCAGTATCTTGGCCACGTCAGGCCACCTCCTTGACTGAGGGGAACTTGGTCAGGACTGAGAACAACCTGGCCAGGCGCGACGCCCCCGGCAGGGCCGCCAGCCGCAGGCTGTCCCGGAACCGCCACAGCCCGGCCGCCTGGACCAGGCATCCGGCGGCGACCGCGCTCAGCGAGGCGACGGCCCCCCGGCCGAATCCGGCCCGCGCGGCCAGCGGGATCACGGCGAAGCTGAGGACAGCCAGGCCGGCCGCGATGAACGAGCCGCGCCCGAACGGGTGCAGCCGCACCGAGACGGCCAGCTGGGCCAGCGGGACCAGGTTGGTCACGATGATCGCGGCGGCCCATCCGATGGCCGCGCCGGTGATCCCGTACTGGGGAATGAGCAGCACGTCGAGGCCGACGTTCACGACCACGGCCATGAGGCCGTTGGCCAGGCTCCAGCTGCTCCGCCCGGTCGAGATGAGGACCATGTCGACCTGGCCGCACGCTGTGGCGAGCAGCATGGTCAGGCCGAGGATGACCATCACCGTGTCCCCGGCCTGGTAGGAGCGCCCGAAAATGCTGAGGACTTCCGGGCCGTAGATCACGGCCAGCAGGTATAGCGGCCAGGTCAGCACGATGAGCCAGGCCGTGGTGACCCGGTAGACCACGTTGGCCCCGCTCCGGTCGTCAACCGCGAAGAGTTCGGCGAACCGCGGCTGGGCCGCCTGGCTGATCGCGGAGTTGGCGAACTGTCCCGCGACCAGGAACCGGGTCGCGGCGGTGTAGATCGCGGCTTCCACCGGTCCGCGCATGATGGCGACGAGGACGATGTCGATCCGCTGGATCGTGATCTGGGCCAGGTTGGCGATCGCCCGCGGCACGGTGAACCGCCAGAATCCGCGGGAGGTCGCCCGGCCCACGCCCGTGCCCGCGCTCGCGTCCGCGTCCCCAGGCCGCGGGTCTGCTCCGGCCCGGGCGGCGGCATGGCCCTCCGGGTCTGCGATCGGGCGCGCGCGGCGGCGGACACGGCGCAGCCAGAACCAGCCGCCGACGGCGGCCGGGATATAGGGCACTGCCCACAGGGGCGCGAGCAGCGCCACGCTGCCCGCCGACACCGCGATCAGGACTCCGATGAGCTGGCCGCCGGACCGGCCGAACTTGTCCACGATCACGGTAGGCCGCATCTGGCGGTACCCACGGCTGGCCCCGAGCAGGGTGTCGGCCATCGCCGCGAACGGGAGGGCGACCGCCAGCGCCCGGAGCGAGTCCGCCACCATGCCCGGAGCGGCTCCTGACTTACCCAGGTGGCCGCTGAGCAAGAGGTGCGCCAGTGGCCCGGCGAACAGCAGCATGCCCGCCGTGCAGGCCAGCGATACCACCACGACCGGGACGACGGCGGCGCGCAGGATGGCGGGGACCCGGTCCTCGTGGCCTAGGCGGCGCAGCCGGGCGATGAAGTTGACCAGCCCGACCCACGCGCCCAGCCCCGCGACGGTCTCCACGATCAGAAAGAGCGAGATCGCGGTGAAGAAGGCGCCCGCGACAGGTTTGCTGTACTCGCGAGTGATCACCACGGTGAGCGCGAGCGTGGTGATCGCCGCGACCAGGGCCCCGACCAGGTTCAGGGCACTGCCCCGGGCCACGTCCTTCAGCCGCGGCCCGGGCTGGCCTGAATCCCGGCCTGCCACGGGCGGCGCCGGGGTGTCCGGCCGGGCAGCCAGCGGGACGGCCACCAGGAGTGCGCTGCTGCGGCCGGCGTCCGGCCTGCGGCGCCGCCCAAGGCCCCTCGTGCTGAAACGGGACGGGGCGGAACGGGACGGGGCGGAACGAGACCTGGTGAAACGAGACGAGCTGAAGCGAGAAGGAGCGATACGGGACGGGCCGAAGGAAGACGGGCTGAAGCGAGACGGGGCGAGACCGGACGGGGCGAGACGGGACGGTTCTGCTCCCGGCTCCGGAGCCGCGGTCCCCTGGCGCCGGGCGCGGTCATTCTTCCAGAGCATGGCGTAGGAGAGCATCAGGAAGCCGAGCGGTGACCCGGTGGCGGTGTAGGAAATCATGAAGATGAACATCAGGAGCACGACCAGCACCCCGGTGAGCCCGTAGGGCGATCTGTCCCGCCAGTACCGTGCCACTCCGTAGGCGAAGAAGCCGAGGTACAGCGCGGCACCCACGAAGCCGTTGGCGACGAACAGCAGCCACAGCTGCCCATTCCCGCCGATGGTGCCGTTACCGCAGGTGGGGCACTTGGCCGAGCGCCCGACCGACACCGACTGCACGCTGCCCTGCTGGTGGCGGGTGTCGCCGAAGCCGATGATCGGCGACGCCAGCGCGTCCTGCACGGACGTGATCGACAGCGACCCGCGCCGCGAGTCACTGGCCCCGTTGGCGAGCCGCGAGGTGATCATGCTCTGCAGCGGGGTCGCCCCGATCAGGATGCCCGCGATGGCCAGCGCCGCGATCAGGCCGCCGAGCACGGCGAGCCGCCCCGTGGCGGCCAGGCGGACGGCGATGTACACGAGGGCGAAGATCAGCCCGAGCCACAGCCCGCGGTCCAGCGAGTAGATGATCGGCACGACCGCGATGACCGAGCCGGCCAGGGCGATCAGCCGCTGCCTGCGGGTTCCGTGGAACCACCACCGCGCGATCAGCCAGGGCAGCAGCAGGGCCACGCAGTTGCCCCAGATGTTCGTGTAGGCGAAGGGAGCATCAGGCCGCCCCGAGGAACCCAGCACGCTCTGCAGCTGGGCGAAGGCGGGATGCAGCTGCGCCTGCAGGATCTGGTTGCCGGCCTGCAGCCGGTTCGGGACGATCGCGGCGAGCGGCGAGGTGAAGTGCAGGTGGGAGAAGAGGGCTCCCAGCAGGCCGCCGGCGATGGTGTACAGCGCGACCAGTCCGAGCAGCCAGGCCAGCCGCGCCCGCGGCAGTTCCCGCTCGGTCAGGTTGCCCACGAACAGGAGCAGGACCGTGTCGCCCAGGTAGCCGACGAAGCGCACGCCGTAGGAGATGACCCGGTTCGAGACAGGGCTGGTCAGCGTCCCGGGCGCCTTGGCTGAGAGCGCGGCTGCCCCGACCACCACCACGAGCAGGAACAGCAGCCACAGGGCGAAGCCCGGCGGAACCCGGATCTTGCGGTTCCCGGCCGCGCTCCACGCGTACAGCCGGGCCGCCATGGGGATGGCCAGCAGGATCCATATGTAGTCGCCGAGCCCCAGGGCCCACCACAGCGGGTACCCGGCCAGCAGGGCCGTCACCGGCCACGCCGGATGGCGGGCCAGCCAGCTCGCGCGGGATGGCCCGGAGCGGGCCGGCTCCGGCGAATCGGGGAGCTGCGGGCGGGGGGTCAGGACCGCGGTCTGCGTCATGACCGCCCCCCGCTGGCTGTCGCCTGGGTCCCTGGCGGGGCCAGGATGACCCAGGTGGTCCCGCGCTGGAAGCCGATCGGGGTATTGCGCGCGTCCAGGTAGGCGGTGACGTCACGCACACCCGGCTTGGACCAGGTGGCCTTGACCGCCGTACCGCTGCTGCCGGCCGTCGCGGGTGTCTCGGACAGGATCAGCGCGGACCCTGAGCCGACCACCCGGGCGCTGGTCGTGGTAAGGCCGTACTTGCGGCTGAGGAACACGGTCTTGTACGCGACGTTCTGGACCACGACGTTCGCCACCCGCACCGGCGGTCCGCCGGCCACCTGCTGCCAGGCGCGGGCGCGGGGGTCGAAGCTCCACACCTGGGTGGCCTGGCCCGGGGCGGTGATCCGGAGGACAGAGGTCCGCCACGCGCCGGTGCTGGCAAAACCCGGCGCGTCCCCGACCCCGGAGCCCTGGTAGGTGAACAGCTGCGGAGGCGCGGTATCCCGGGCCGCCTGCTGGACCTGCCCGGTGGACACCATCGGGCCCTGGGCGGCGGGGTGGTACAGCGAAGGGTGGCCGGCGTAGCCCACGTCCACCACCGCGGACTCATCCAGGACCTTGATGAACGAGGGTGTCCCGCCGTCGTAGGCCGTCAGCGGGTGCAGGACAGACAGCGCTTGCCCGTCCATGGGCCGGGTCTGACCGACCGGGCCGACGGACGCGGCGTCGTGGGACTGGAACACCGCGACGTAGCGCGGCGGCGAGGCCAGTTCCTCGTAGACCACGTCCGCCGATCCGAGCCCCTGCGGCTGGCCGCCCGAGAGCGGCACGGCCACCGCGGGCCGGCCTGCGGCACGGCCACCGGAGACGGGCAGCCCGGTGAGCGGCGCAACCCACGTGCGCGGCGCGTTGCTGGGGGAGGCGCTGCCGCCCGCCGCCGGCGTGGCCGTGCTCGCGGCGTGCAGCATGAGATCAGCCGGGCTGGACTCGCAGCCTGCGACGGCGAGGGCCACGGCCGCAGCCACCACCGGCGCGGCACCGCGTATCGAAGTCGCCCATCCCGGCAGCATCAATCAGTTCCCGCCGCGCCATCCGCGACGTCGGCGTGCGCGTGGGCGGGCACCCCGGCATCATCCTCTGCGTCCGTGGCCGGCTCAGGCCGGGGACGGCCAGCGCCGGAGGCAGTCACCCCATTGCCGGTGACGGCCGTGCGCAGCCGGACCAAACCCGACGAGAGCTGACCTGTCTCCTGGGCCAGCCCCGCGGGCGGGCGAAGCCGGGGCACGGCGACCAGGCCGAGCACCGGGGGGCCGAGCCGGGTGACCCGCTGAAGGGAGGCCTCGATGTCCTCCCGCCTGGTGACGGAGATCTCGACCGCCAGCAGCGCCGCGCCGCAGTACTCGGCGAGCGCGAGGCTGTCCGGCCCGGCGCTGCCGGCCGGGGCCTCGATGACCGTGTAGTCAGCGCTGATGCGCAACTGCTCGGACAGGACCCGCGCCTGCGCGTGGGGCAGGTCGTGCAGGTCCTCGTCCAGGACCACGACCCGGAGCCGGGGAAGCCGGCCGGCTGGAGGGCGACCTCTTCCACGGACAGCTCACCCGCGGCCAGCTCCGCGGCAGCCCGTGCGTCCAGGCGGCGCGTCTCGTGCAGGCCGAGCAGCCTGGCCGCGCCCTCCCCGCTCGGGCAGACCAGGATGACAGCCGAATGGGTCCGGGTCAGGCCGGCGGCCAGGTTCGCCGCGACCACTGAGGAGGCAGCGCCGGCCGAGGTCCCGGCGACCAGGACGAGCTGGTGGTCCCCACCCAGCGCCGCGGCCGTGGAGCGGCCCAGCTCGCTGAAATCCTGGCCGGCGGCTGACCGCGGGGCGGCCAGCAGATCTCCGTCCAGGTCCTTCGGGGACAGGGTGAGCAGCGCGGGCGCGCCGAACTGCCCGAGGTTCCTGGCGTTCTTGACCCGTGTATCCCGCTTGTCCCAGGCAAACGCGACGATCAGGCCGATGAGCAGCCCGGCGAACAGCCCGCTGGGCAGGATGATCGTCTTCTTGGGACTGCTGGGCTTCGTCGGGGGCGTGGCCTTGGTGATGATCGATCCGCCGGAGGCCGCGGCACCCGACGCGGACAGCGCGGCGGACTGATTGGCCAGGGCCCTCAGCTGGCTGGCCGCCGTCTGCAGCTGAGCCTGGGCGCTGGCCCGCTGCGGCGAATTCACCGGCAGCGACTGGCTCTGGATGGTCAGCTGCGCGGTCCGCTTCTCCAGCGCGTTCAGCTGGCCCCTGATCGTGGCCAGCTCGGCGTTGTTCGCGTTGGTCGCGGTGGCGCTGCGGTTGGTCAGGTACGCCGCCGCGAACGCGTTGGCGCAGGCGGCCGACTGCTGGGCGGACCGGGCCGTGCAGCTGATCTGCAGCACGGAGGAGTTCGCGGGGACGGCGACGGAGATGTTCTGCACCAGGGCCGCGGGCGTCAGCGAGGAATGGAGGTCGCGCGCAGCGATGGCCGCCACCGAACTCGACTGGACGATCTGCACCTCGGTGTCGAGGTTGACCGCGCTGCTGGTCCGCCCGCCCGCTACTGCTGCGCTGCCCTGATTCTGGCTGGCCCCGATCGCGGTGACGTTGACCGTTGACGTCGCGGTATAGCCCTTGGGGGACACGGCGATGTAGGCCCCGGCGGCCACGATGCCCACGCAGGCCAGCACGAGCACGACCCACCACCGTCGGCGCAGAACGCCGAGATAGCCGGCGAACTCGAAGGAGTCAGCCTCCTGCGGCATGACCATACGACAGCACCTCTCCCCCTGGGCGTCCCGTGGAGCAGGCGGCTGTGCAGGGCCGCCAGTTCCCCGCTCGGCGACAAGTCAGCCAACTGGAAGTGAAAACTCCATTACAAGCTCCTCAATCTACGGAGAATCGCCAATCGTGTCTATAGCCGTATTGGCGAGGCGCCCTCCCCCAAACGAGGGAGCTGCCCGCGGCGAATCCTGGCTGGCCGGAGGGTCCGGCCATCCGCCGTGCGATCCGGACCTCGCATTCACCCGGACGGGCGGGTGTTTTCTTTGCCGCCGGAAGACGGCATCAGCGCGTTGATTACAAACAATCACTAAAAGTTACTGCGCTAATGCATTTGGTTACTCTTAGCACTGGGATGACTACATTAAGTATTTGAAACCCTGTCATTCCCGTGACCCCTGTAGTCGCCTGCCCCTGATTAGGGTCCAGAGTCCATCTCCGGCCCGCGACCGCCTGCCCCACGGGTGATACCCGGCGCAGCACTCCCCGGCGGCCTTGTTAATTTCCCGTTACACCCTGCGTTAATTCCCGGTTACACCCTACCAATTCGACCGGAATAATGTAATCGCCGTGCGGACGCTAACCGTGCGGGACCGTTCTCTCATTGTGACCGGCCGAAGCGGTGAGTAATTCATCTTGGCCAACTCGGCGCGCCACCCGAGAGCCCCCCGGCTACGCCCCCCACTTGCCGCCAACCTCCGAAGATTGATGCGTGGTGCTCCCTTATGCAACCGATGATGTTTGCCTTACGATGTCGTGTGCTGCGTAAATAGCCGCCTACCTCCGCATGTCCGTGAGGTAAACGCGGCGTGCGCGGCCAGCGATCGGGGTTAGGAGGTGGGCATGTCTCGGTCGGCAATCGCTGGTGGCCGCGGCCTGACGCAGGCGGCGCCTGATTCCCTCAGAGCACGGGCCGCTTCCGTCTGGGAGGGCCGCTATCTCGCGGTAGCGGCAGCGGTTGACGTGGCCTGCGCCCTGCTGGCCGGGGCCGCCGCCTACGAGATCCGGTACCACGCACGGATCGATCCTCCAGACGTCTACCTGGCGCTGACGCTCACCCTGCCGCTCCTGTGGTGGGCTGCGATCGCGCTGTCCGGCGGCTACGACAGCCGCATCGTGGGCTCCGGCGCAGAGGAGTTCCACCGCATCCTGCGTGCGGGCGTGAGCCTGACGGCACTCGTCGCCATCTTCTCCTACGCCACGAGGCTGGACCTAGCGCGCGGGTACGTGGTGCTGGCGTTGCCCTCCCTGACCGCCCTGGACATGCTCGCGCGGTACGGGCTCCGCAAGCGACTGCACCGCCAGCGGCGCCTCGGGATCTGCACCCGGCGGGCCGTGGTGGTCGGGCCGGTGCGCACAGTGCGAGAGATGATCATCGCGCTGGGCCGGGATAGCTCCCATGGCCTGTCCGTCGTGGCCGCGTGCGTGCCGGGAGGCCGCCGCGACGAGGCCGAGATCGCCGGCGTCCCGGTATCCGGCGGGATGGACAGCGTGACCGCGGCGGTGCACCGCTTCCGGGCCGACACCGTCGCCGTGGTCAACTGCGCGCAGATGGACAGCGGCCGGCTTCGCGAGCTGGCCTGGGCGCTGGAAAGGACCGGCGCGGACCTGTGCGTGGCCCCGGCCCTGCTCGACCTGGCCGGTCCGCGCACCACGATCCGCCCCGTCGCCGGGCTCCCGCTGGTTCATCTCGATCGAGCCAATCTCAGCGGGCCCCAGCGCATCGTGAAAGGCATATTCGACCGGACGCTAGCGGCGTCGGCGCTGCTCCTGCTCTCACCGCTGCTGGTCGCGGTCGCGTGCGCGATCCACTTCTCCGACGGCGGCCCGGTCCTGTTCCGTCACATCCGGATCGGCAAGGACGGCCTCCCGTTCACCCTGTACAAGTTCCGCAGCATGGTGGTTGACGCCGAAGCGCGGAAGGCTGGCCTGGAGGCTGTCAACGAGGTGAACGGGGTCCTGTTCAAGATTCGCCGCGATCCCCGGCTGACCCCGCTCGGCGCGCGGATGCGCCGCTGGTCCATCGACGAGGTCCCGCAGTTGCTGAACGTGCTGCGCGGGGAGATGTCGATGGTCGGCCCGCGCCCCTGGGCCGCGCTCCCGTACGAGAAGGCGGTCGGCGCCGAGGACCATGTCCCGCGCAGGCTGGCCGTCAAACCCGGCCTAACCGGCCTCTGGCAGGTGAGCGGGCGGGCCGACCTCCCGTGGGAGGAATCCGTCCGGCTCGACCTGCGCTACGTCGAGCACTGGTCGCTCGCCCTGGATCTGCAGATCATGTGGAAGACCGCGCGGGCGGTCGCCCGGGGTACCGGTGCGTACTGAGACCGCGGCCGGCCAGCGCCTTCAGCTCGGTCACGCGCCGCTAGCCTGCTCGTGCCATGTGCGCAGGAACGCCTGGGCCAGGCCCTCGGCCCGTGACCGGGTCTCCACCGCGGGCAGGCCGCGCTGGGCCAGAGAGGCCAGCGCGTCGGCGGCCTCGTTCAGCGGATGACCAGTGTGCGAGTGCACGTGCTGAAGCCGTATCTCCGGATGCTGCGCCATGATCCCGGCCAGCCGCACCAGCGTCGGCGCCGACTGCGGGCCCCGGCGCGGCAGCAGGCTGTACCCGTCGGGCATCCGCTCGATCCGGCCGCGCTGCCAGTTCCGCAGGTACCGGATCGCGATCGTGCTGTCCAGCAGCAGCTCGGGCGGCCGCGGCTGGTCCGGGCCCTCCAGGAGAAACGCGACCGCCCGCAGCTCGGCCACCAGGACCGCGGCGGGGCCGGTCGGGTCGTGGCGGTTCCCAGGGGCCCACCGGCTCAGTCCCCACGAGCCGTCGGAGACCACGCAAGCGATGCCCGCGACGCCGCGCTTGTAGCTGGCGTCGGTCGCCGCGACCTGCGGACCGGAGCCGTCGTATCCCTTGACCTTGCCGTACATGGGTGGCTAGCGACTCCGGCTCGGTTCAGTAGGTCTCCCAGCGCCAACCCTTCTTATCTTCACAGATGATCTTCTTGCCGTCGCCCGCCACGCCCTTCCTGGCGTGGCCGGCCGCCGGTCTTGCGTCGCACCGCACCGCCTGCCATGGGCACGGTCAGCTCTGCCTGCCCGATGGGGCCCGCGTGCTCGGGAGCCGCTGCCTATCTTCGAGGGACTGCCGCTGCCCGCCTTGGAGGGATTAATGCACAAGACTTGGCTAGCCCGGATCTCCTAGCGGGCCTGGCCTTGCGGGTTACATCGGGCAAATTCGCACAGCCGCGCGCGTGAACCGTTAGGGACTTTTAGGCGTCTTTAAGGTAAGTTACCGGAATATTGCGTCGGTATCAGGCATCCCGGGCACCGGGCTTTGCCTGGTTGTTGTGGAGGGGGACATGCGAAAATATCTTATTGCCGTTACCGCGGCCGCGGCATCAGGGCTGCTGGCCGTCAGCGTTCCGGCTGCACAGGCACAAGGAGTGGGCGGCGAGCAGCCGCCGGCGGGAGTGGTGTCGGCGACGCCGGCCAGTGGCACCCCGCATCTGAAGGCCACTGACGACAATCCCGTGCAGCAAATCCGCCAGCTTGTGCAGTGCGGCAACACGATGTACGCGGTGGGCTCATTCTCGGAAATCGTCAAGGGCAGCACGACCTACACCCGCGAGAACATTTTCAGCTTCCAGGCCACGAAGCCCTACACAGTGACGAGCTGGGCTCCCGATGTGGTTGGCACCGAGGGCGACACCCAGCAGAGCAGCGACGCGATCAACACCATCGCGTTCGTGAACGGCAACTGCGCCGACGCCTACATCGGCGGGAAGTTCACCTCGGTCAACGGCACCACCGTCAAGAACATCGCCGAGATCGACACCACCACCGGCAACGTGGTCTCCACCTTCGGGACCAACGCAGACGGCTCGGTGCAGACGATGCTCGGCGTGGGCAATCATCTCCTGGTCGGGGGGGACTTCGACGTCCTGAACGGCGACAAGGCCGACCCGTACATGGTGAGCGTGAGCCCCACCACCGGCACGAGCGACGGGTTCCTGCACCTGAACATCTCGGGCAACTACCAGTACCCGGGGGTAGTGGCGAACCCGACGCGGATCTACAACCAGCAGCTCAGCCACGGCGGCACGCTGGACCTGGTCGAGGGCGACTTCACCTCGGTCGGCGGCCTGCCCCGGCAGCAGATCTTCATGCTGAACGTGGGTGGTTCCACCGCCACGGTGACCGGCTGGACCTCGCCCGAGTGGGACGGCAGCAGCTCGGCCTATCCGTACCAGTGCGCCACCGTCGAGCCGTTCTACATCCAGGCCGCCGCCTGGTCGCCGGATGATTCGACGGTCTACATCGGCACCACCGGCTACCACGCGAACGGCTACCCGGTCGGGCAGACACCGCGCCAGGGGCTGTGCGACGCCGCGGCCGCCTTCCCGGCCACCCAGTCGTCGGTCCTGCACGAGTGGGTGAACTACACCGGCTGCGACTCGCTGTACGCGGCCGCCGCGGACGCCAACGCGGCCTACTTCGCCGGGCACGAGCGGTTCTCGATGAACGCCAACGACTGCGACGCCCTGGGCGACGGCGGTTACAACGCTCCCGGGATGGAGGGCCTGGACCCGGCCAACGGCAACTTGTACGTCAGTGCCGACGGCAGTGTGGGCTACTACAGCCGGGACCGGGGCCTGGGCGCGGACGACGAGCTGCTCACCAGCGGCGGGCTGTGGATCGCCAGCGACAATCTCGACGGCAGCCAGAACTGCGGCACGGCCACGAACCTGTCCGGCATCTGCTTCCTGCCCTACGGCAGCTGAGAGGGGTCCAGCGGGATAAGAGCCCCGTCTCCCGGCGTTGCCGGGAGACGGGGCTCGCCTGCGGGACTATCGCGGCCGTAACTTCTCAATCCGCGGCCCGGGCCGGAAAAAGGCGGCACGGAGGTAGAAGGCTGTGACGATTGGATCAATTGGGATGGTTGGTGTTTAATAGAAACTTCGGACAGATCTTGTCCGTCTGGGATATTTGCCCAGGGGGATGGCCCGCCGGTGTCCGAGGCGAGGTGGGCTCGGGGAAAGGAAGCTTAAGTCAATGGAACGTGTGCTGGTCACTGGCGGGGCGGGCTTCATCGGTTCGCACCTGGTCAACTTGGTGGTGGATTCCGGCGCGAGCGTGCTGGTTGCCGACGACTTCCGGCTGGGCCGGCGAGAACACCTTGAGCGGGCCATGTCCACGGGCCAGGTGACTTTGCTGGAAGCCGACATCCGGAGCGCGGACGATCTGCGGCCGGTGGCCGACTTCGAGCCCGACACTGTCTTCCACATGGCAGCGCTTCATTTCATCCCCTATTGCAACGCGCACACGCAGGAGGCCCTTGACGTCAACGTGCTGGGACTGGAAAGCGTTATCCGTGCGGTCCGCTCCGCGCCGCTGACGTCATTCGTGTTCCCCTCCAGCGGCGCGATCTACGGATTCGGCGACAAGCCCTGGCCGGAGAACGCCCCGCCCAGGCCCGACGAGATCTACGGCATCTCGAAGTGGATGGGCGAGCAGATCGTGGTGCGTTTTCACGACGACCGGCCTGAGGTTCGCACCGTGGTGGCCCGGCTGTTCAACACCTACGGCCCCCGGGAGACGAACCCCCACGTGCTCCCGGCGATCGTGGCGGCCATGCACGCGGGCCAGCCGATCGAACTCGGCAATCTCTGGCCGCAGCGCGACCTCATCTTCGTCACCGACACCGCGAAGGCCATCATCACCACGGCCTCCGGGCACGGTTTCGACGTATTCAACGTCGGAACAGGCACGGGAACCGCCATTGGTGATGTCCTGGGCACCATCGAGAGCATCCGCGGCAGACCGCTAGACGTACGGGCGGACCCCGGACGCGGGCGGCCCGGAGATGGGCACCTTATCGCCGACCCAGGCAAGCTGATCACGGCGACCGGCTGGAAGCCCGACTACGACCTCAAGGCCGGGCTTCGTGAGCTGCTGGCGTTCGAGGGGCTCCTGTGAAGCCCGGGGAGGACCCGGTCGTGAGCCAGGCCACCGGGCACGAGTCGGCCGCCGGCCGCCGCGACGGCGTACCCGCCAGCGAGCCCCGTCAGCCCCGCACCTTCTCGAAGGAGCTGGCCGCCGAGGCCCGGGCCGGTAAGCGGACCTTCCTGGAGATCGGCTTGTCCTGCGTCACCGATGAGGCCTTCCTCAACGCCATCCGCGAGGCGGTGAAGAACAGGTCCCGGCTGACTGTATCCTTTATCAACCCCGACTACGTGTTGCGAGCTCATCGCACCGCAGGGCTGATCGAGAAGATCAACCGCTTCGACATGGTGCTACCGGATGGGTGGGGCGTCGTCTTGGGCGCGCACTGGGTCGGCCTCCCCGTACCCAGCCGACAGGGGAATGGCAGGATCTGCCCTCTGGTGTTTGCATTGTCAGCCGAGCACGGGTTCCGGAACTTCTTGTTTGGGTGCGGCGAAGGAGTTCCGGAGCGAGCGGCGGCGAACGCGACAGAAGCGTTTCCCGGCCTGCCTATCGCCGGAACGCTGCACGGTCATTGGGACATAATGCGCGGGCATCCCGGATCCTTCGACGAGTCCGACGTGTCCATGATGGTTGAGGCCATCAACGCGGCCCAGCCTGACATCCTGCACGTCTCCATCCCGACGCCGATGCAGCAGACGTGGGTGTGGCAGGTGGCCGACCGGCTCGATGTGCCGGTGATCATCACCGGCGGCAGCTACCTCGACCATCTCTCAGAGCGCGTGGACTGGTACCCCCACTGGATGGAGAGGATGCGGCTGAACTGGGCCTATCGCCTGTACCGGGACCCGCGTCGGCTATGGAAGCGCTACTCGCTCGATTTCATGGCCTACGGAGGGATGGTGCTTAGGCAGCGCCTGACCCAGGGCCGGCGGGCTGCGGGGTAACGCCGGCGCGCAGCCCAGGCAAGCGCAGGGCACCGGCAGCGCCGCCAGAGCCCTGCGCCTCGACCGCGATCCATTCAGGCGGCGCGCGGGCTGCCCGGCTTCCCGCTGCCGGCCGGAACCCGGGCCGCCCGGTCCGCCGCCGGGACCGCCGCCTGTTCCGAGGCAGCGACTGCCGCCGCCTCCCGGGCCGCAGCCTCGCGGGCCAGCCGGTGCGCCTTCCACTCCGGGTGGGCTCCCGCGTACATCACGAGACCGAGCCACAGGCCGAGGGCGGACAGCGACACGATCGGAACCACGATCAGCAGCAGGTTTGAACCTGTCATGACAAGCACCCCTCCGAGAGGGTCCCCTGCGGGCCTTGGCGGGCCGCATCGCCGGGTACGCATCGCATCCCGGAACCCTCTCGACCTCAGCTCAGCGTCCGGGGTGGCGTCCGGGCCAGGGACGGCCGGTCCTGTGGCCGGGACTTTCGGCCTTACCCCGGCGCCGCCTCGCGGGCCACAGCCTCGCGGGCTTCGGTCTCATGGGCTTTGGTCTCATCGGCCGTCGCCTGGAGGGCCACAGTCTCGAAGGCCGCCTCGCGGGCCAGCCGGTGCGCCTTCCAGTCCCGGTGGCCACCCACCCACACCACCAGGCCAAGCCAGGTGCACATGGCGAACGGCAGCACGCTCGGGACCACGAACAGAGCCGGCAGGGAACCTCCCATGACTGATACCCCCGTTCCAGAAGACCGCCTCACCCGCGCCCCCGCGCGGCTGGAACATCAGCCCCTGAGAGCCCTCTGACCTCCAGAGAACCACGCGGAACACCGCCCCGGCAGAGGAAGACTGCCCCACCTGGGCAGGACTGCGGCGGGACTTTCGGCCCTGCCCGGCGCCGTGGTCACCCTGACCGTTGCCGGGCCGAGGGGACTTATTACGGTTCCCGGACCCGAGCGGTGCTTTGCCCGGGTTTCGGGGCCGCCGCTACTAACGTCGTTAATGCGGCCGATTCCATGCCGCGCGTGATCGCCCGGGGAAGCTCCGGAACGGTCATCTGGATGCACGGAAAGGGATTCTCGGTGAGAACCAGATACGACGGGGACGACGCGCCTGTGCGTGGACCCAGAATGGCGGATCCAGAATGAGTTAACGTACACTTGTGGCCGCGATCGGCGTGGCTGCCGTCGCGGTGGGCGGAGCCCTCGGCGGTGTTTTCGCCGTGGGCGGCCACCACTCCAGCATCAGCCTCTCGGCTAACTCGCACCGCGAGCAGCACGCGCAGAACCCGCGCGACATGGACATGCCTCAGGGCTGGTCGTTCAGCAAGCTCAACGACGACAACGACCGCACATTCAACCAACTGCTGGGCATCAACAACCGCGACGGGATCGCCGGCTATTTCGGCTCAGGCGCCGCGGGACACCCGAACAAGGGTTATGTGCTGAACCTGGGACTGTTCCCTTCCTACACGAACGAGAACTTCCCTGGCGGGATCCAGACCCAGGTCATCGGCATCAACGACACCGGGGTGTCCGTCGGGTTCTGGTCCACCCAGAACACCGCGAGCATGTCGGACAATAACTTCGGCTTCTACGCCTGGCACGGCCAGTTCCACAACGTCAACTTCCCCACCGGCAACCACGCTGATCCGCCGGTCAACCAGCTCCTGGGCGTGAACGACTCGGACATCGCGGTGGGCTTCTACACCGGCGCCAAGGGAAATAGCCACGCCTACGCCTACAGCATCCGCCAGGGCTGGTTCCACCGCATCCATGTTCGCGGTGCGGTCAGCACGACCGCGTCCGGCATCAACAACCGGGGGGACGTCGCTGGCTTCTACACCGGGCGAGGCGGCGTGGTCCGGGGCTTCTTGCTCGGCGCGTTCGGGCGTCTCACCCGGCTGAGCGTCCCCGGAGCTTCCTCGACCATGGCCTTCGGCGTCAACGACTCACGTGAGGTCGTCGGCACCTACATGGTGGGCAGCGGCAGCAACGCCAAGTCGTTCGGGTTCGTGTGGTCCCGCCAGCTGGGGTTCCAGACCATCAGCGACCCGCATGGCTCAGGGGCCACCACGCTCAACGGGATCAACGACGAGGGAGACCTGGTCGGGTTCTATGTCAACGCCAAGGGCAACACCAACGGCCTCCTGGTGGCGCACGGCCACTTCCGGGCTCCGTTCGCCCCGCCGCTGACCACCACGGCCCCGACCGCCGCCCCCACGGTCACGCCGGCCCCGACCACCACGCCGGCCCCGATGCCGACCGGGACGGGCCCGACCCACTTCTAACCGCTCCGCACCGCAGCACCATCGAGCTGCGGCAACAGCCCCACCGATCTCGGCGGGCTGGCCCGGGTTTCCCTGCTCCCGGGCCAGCCCGCCGCACTGTGCCCGGACCGCCCGGCACGGATCCACCTGGCCCGCTACAGCCGGATCCGCTTGGCACGGGAGGGCTCCCAAGTATCAATAAAAGCCGCGAAAGGCATTAACCTCGTTGAATTCTCATGTGCCGCGACACGCTATTTAAGCGTCGGGCAGACGCTATGGTGGCGCGCATGAGAATTGTGGCAGCGTGGCCTGCACGCATTCTGATCGGCGCGACCGCAGCGGCAGCCATCGGGGCAGCGCCGCTGACGGGCGGGGTGGCCCAGGCCGCCCCGGCCAGGCCCCTGGCCTGCAGCGCAACCATGAGCAACAGTCATCCGCAGGACTACACCACGATCAAGGTGCAGGTGCACACCGGGAACTTCGCGAGCGTTAAGACCGTGGCGCGGTACAAGACGACGAATACCACCCACCAGGGGACGGCTGGCCGCAAGGGAAACGTGTCGATCTCGTACTACATCAGCGGCGCCACCCCGGGTTACCGGGTACATGTGTCGGTCTCGGTCAAGAAGGGCAGCCGCACTGGCAACTGCTCGACGTCCTTCACGCCGCACGCCTAAACCACGCTCGGCGCCGGCGGTTCGGGCCGCAGCGATGTGACGCTGGCACGGTTCCCGCGCCCCGGAGCGTCCGCGAACGGCCGTCAGCCCAACCAGCGCCCCCACTTGTGCGGCCTGCGTGGCTGGTGTTACTGCCGTGACACGGAGCGGGCACGCCCGCGAACGTGATCTAACGATCGGTGTCGTCCCAGCAACACCGATCGTTAGATCACAAACTGACTTGTGCTCCGCCAGCCGCCCGCCCGGAGCGCGGGCCCACCGGGACCGGTCAGGCGGAGAGCGCGGGGACCTGACCAGCGCTGGCGCTGCGGATCACGTGCCGGCGGAACAGCTCGGCGGCCGGCAGCAGGCGCCGCTCCGCGGACCAGGTCAGGGTCAGGTCACGGACCGCCCCGGCGTCGAGGATCTCGCAGTAGGCGAGCGGCCCGGCCGCGGCTTCCAGGGTGCCCGCCCGCGGTGCGGGGACGATGGCCACGCCCAGTCCCGCGGCGACGAAGCCGCGCACCGTGGACAGGTCATCCCCCTCGAACACCACGGCCGGGCGGAATCCGGCCTGCTGGCAGAGGTCATCACCGAGCTCGCGGAGCGCGGAGGTCGGCCGCAGGCTGACGAACGGCTCCCCGGACACGTCGGCCAGATGGAGGTGCTGACCGGCCCGCGGGTGGTCGCGCGGCACGGCGAGCCGCAACGGCTCGATCGCGATCAGCCGGGTCCGCAGCGCGGCGGTGCGCGCCCGCCGGGTGCCGATCTCCAGGTCGGCCAGACCGCCGTCCAGGGCGGCCGAGTGCACCTCGTCGCGCACCTGGGTGAGCTGGAACGTGACGTGCGGGTGTGCGGCGCGGAAGCTCCGCACCAGGTCAGGAACCAGCCAGGTACCTAGCGACTGCTGGAACGCGAGCGCGACGGTGCCCGTGTCCGGCTCGATCAGCTGGCTGACCGCGGCGATCCCGTCGTCGAGCTGGTGCAGCATCGCGTCCACGTGCCGTTTGAACACCGCGCCGGCCTGGGTCACCCGCAGCGTGCGGCCGTGCCGGCGCAGCAACGGGGTGCCCACCTGCGCTTCCAGCCGGGCCAGCGCCCTCGACACGCCGGACTGGGTGACCGACTCCAGCTCACTGACCTCCGTGACCGTCGTGCCGTCGGCGACCTGCTGGAACCAGCGCAGCGCATCGGTATCCACATCCATGACCGTAGGTCATGGGTCAAGGCATTTCTATTCCGCAACGATAACCGCTGGGTCACGTGGGGCCGAATACTGTGGGCGTTCTGGGCTGAGTATTGGGGCTGCGCACGCGGAGGAGGCTCGGATGACCGAGGGATCGGTGGCGATCGTCGGGGGACGGGTGGTTCCGGTCACCGGGGATCCGATCGACGGCGGGACGGTGCTGGCGGAGGCCGGCCGGATTACCGCGGTCGGCACCGGCCTCGCCGTTCCCCCGGGGGCCCGGGTCATCGACGCGGCCGGCCGCTGGGTCCTGCCCGGGTTCATCGAGGCGCACGGGCACGTCGGCGTGCACGAAGAAGGCGAGGGCTGGGCCGGCTCCGACACCAACGAGCTGACCGATCCGGTCACCGCCCAGGTCCGCGCCCTCGATGCGATCAACCCGGCCGACCTGGGCTTCCGTGACGCGATCAGCGGCGGCGTGCTGGCCGTCAACATCAACCCGGGCTCCGGCAACCCCATCGGCGGGCAGACCGTCGCCGTCAAGTGCTGGGGGCGGACCGTCGATGAGATGGTGCTGCGCCAGCCGTCCGGGATGAAGTCGGCCCTCGGCGAGAACCCCAAGCGGGTCTACGGCGAGCAGCACAAGACGCCGAGCACCCGGCTCGGCACAGCCGCGGTGATCCGCAGCGCCCTGGTCGAGGCGGGCAACTACCTGAGCAGGCTGGACAGCGAACAGCGCAAGCCCGAAGGCGAGCGCGCCCCCGTCAGCCGGGACCTGAAGCTGGAGGCCCTCGGCCGGGTGCTGCGCCGGGAGATCCCCTGGCGGCAGCACTGCCACCGCGCGGACGACATCGCCACCGCGATGCGCATCGCCGAGGAGTTCGGCTACGACCTGGTGATCGACCACGGCACCGAGGCGCACCTGCTGGCCGACATCATCGCGGCCAAGGGCATCCCGGTGGTCCTCGGCCCGCTGCTGACCAGCCGGTCCAAGGTAGAGGTAAGGAACCGCTCGCTGGCCAACCCGGGCCTGCTCGACCGGGCCGGGGTGACGTTCGCGCTGACCACGGACCACCCGGTCGTGCCGATAAACTTCCTCCCCTACCAGGCGGCCCTGGCCGTCAAGGAGGGCCTGGCCTGGGCGACCGCGGTCCGGGCGCTGACCATCCACCCCGCGCGGATCGCGGGCATCGACGGCCGGCTCGGCTCTCTCGAGCCCGGCAAGGACGCCGACGTCGTGATCTGGTCCGGTGACCCGCTGGATGTGCTGAGCCGCGTCGAGCGGGCGCTCATCGGCGGCGCGGAGGTCTACACCGCCGGGGCCAGCCCCGAGTGGGCCGACCCGCACTGATTCCCGTCGGGCCGGTTCCGCCGGCCGGTTCCGCCGGCCCGGTTCCGCCGGCCGGTTCGGTCCGGGCGCCGTTCCGTCCGGGCCCCATTCCGGCTGACACCGTTCCGGCCGGGCCCCATTCCGGCCGCCACCGCGAAGGCACTCCCCGCCGAATACAGGGCATGCGAGCTACACGGCTAAACGGGGGGCGGCCTGCATGTCCGGCACCGGCACGCTGAACGTCATCATCGTCGGGGCCGGGCTGGCCGGCCTGGCCGGCGCGGCCGACCTGGCCGCCGGGGGCGCGGTCGTGACCGTCCTGGAGTCTTCCGACGCCGTGGGCGGCCGGATGCGCACCGAGCGCCGGGACGGGTTCCTGCTGGACCGGGGCTTCCAGGTCTTCAATACGTCCTACCCGCAGGTGCAGCGCCGACTGGACCTGCGGGCCCTGCAGCTGTCCCCGTTCACCCCCGGGATGCTGCTGCACACGGGCGCGGGCCTCCGGCGGTTCGCCGATCCCACCCGGCGCCCGGGCGACCAGGGCGACCTGCTCCACGGCCGCCTGGCCGGGCCGGGCGGGCTGGCCGCGCTGGCCGTGCTCACCGCCCGCGACATGCTGCTCCCGCCCCGCCTGCTCAAGCGCGGGCCGGACCAGAGCACGCTGGCCGCGCTGGCCGCTGCGCGGATCCCCGCTGAGCTGGTCGAGGGCATGTTCCGGCCGTTCCTGGCCGGGGTGTTCCTGGAGGACCAGCTGGAGACCTCCGGCCGCTTCTTCCACCTGGTCTGGCGGAGCATGCTGCGCGGCACCCTGTGCCTGCCGCGCCGCGGCATCCAGGCCGTCCCCGAGCAACTGGCCGCGGCGCTGCCCCCGGGCACGGTCCGCCTGGAGACCCCGGTCCGCGCGCTCACCGGCCCGGGAGTGCTGCTGGCCGACGGCCGCGAACTCCCCGCCGACGCGGTGGTGGTGGCCACCGGGGCCGCCGCGGCCGAGGCCCTGCTGCCGGGACTGCCGGTCCCGCAGACGCGCACCGTCACCACCGTGTACCACGCGGCCCCGGGCAGCCCGCTCGCCGAGCCGACCCTGCTGGTCGATACTGAGCGCGAGATCCTTAACACCTGCGTCCTGTCCGAGGTGAGCCCGGGCTACTCCGGCGGCCGGGCGCTCATCTCCAGCTCGGTGCTGGGGGGCGGCGGCGCGGACCGCGAGCCGGCCGTGCGGGCCAGGCTCGCCGCCCTGTACGAGACTGACACGGCCGGCTGGGAGCACCTGCGCAGCTACACCATCGAGGGGGCGCTCCCCGCCATGCCTGCCCCGCTGCGGCTCAGCCAGCCGAGCCGCGTCGCTGTCGCGGATAGCACGGGCCCCGATAGCACGGGCCCGGACGGCCCGCGCCGGTACGTGTGCGGAGATCACCGCGCGACCGGGTCGGTTCAGGGCGCGCTCGCCTCCGGCGCCCGGGCCGCCCGCGAAGTCCTGGCCGACAGCTAGTCGGCCAGTCAGCGACCTCGGTGTTCGCTGACACCGGCACGGCGCCGACCCGGTGCGGCAGCTTTAGGCGGCGTGGTGCCGATGGCGGTAGCCCAGCCTTAGCTGGATCGCGATCCAGGCGACGAAAATGAGGACCGGGGTGATCCACAGCGACTGGATCGAGGATCCCGTGGCCCACAGGACCAGAACCAGTGCCGCCACAGCCACGGCCAGCTTGAAGTGTGAGCTTCTCTTGACCATGACCTTCTCGACGGGGTTCATGATGAACTCCAGTTCTGCGCAATGATGATTGCGTCTATCAACTAAAGTACCCTAGTTGGTGTGAAAGCGAGCCGGGACGACGTCCGCGCGATGGTGACCGCGCTGTTCGTGACGAACGCGGCACTCGACCGAGCCAGACGGCAGAAGAAGGGTGCGAGCACCCTCAGCCTCCTGCAGGTCATCGCGGCAACACCGGGCATCCGCCCCTCGGTGATCGCCAGCGCCCAGGGCGTCCATCCTTCCCAGGTCACCCGGCAGGTCCGTGAGCTTGAGAGCCTGGGGCTGGTGCAGGTTACGGCCGATGCGGCTGACGGGCGCTCATGCCGGGTGACGCTTACTTCTGCCGGTTCCGATGAGCTGCAAGCTCTCACCGAAGAAGGCCTGGACCGTTTCGGCTTGTTCGTGGCGGAGTGGGAGCCCGCGGAGGTACGGATGCTGACCTCGTTGCTCCAGAAGCTGGAAACGTCTAAGACGGCAGTTGCAGCACGACAGCGGCCGCCGGCAGGTCGTCACTGGGCACGGCAGACAGGTTGACCAGGCTGCGCTGAAATCATGGCCGCACGCGGCTGCGCCCGCTGCTGACCGTGCTGGCGGTGGCCGGGCAACGAGTCCGGCCGCGGCTGGGCTGGCGGGCGGCCCAGGCTGACCGCCCCGCTGGCGGGCCGGGTGGCAGGCTAGGTGCATGGCCTAGGGGCCAGGCCGCGGGGAAGGGCCCGCTGGTCTGGTGCGTTGCTGATCAGTGGGTAGTATCCGCCTCCAGCGCCGTGACGCGGCTGGACGGACCGCCCACGAAGGTGAGGGTAATCATGACGCTGCCGTTTGACGCCACGCCCAAGTTCCAGGACTACGCGCGGCCAGAGATGCTGGTCAGCACCGACTGGCTAGCCGAGCACCTCGGCGACCCCGGGCTCGTGGTCGCCGAATCCGATGAGGACGTGCTGCTGTATGAGACGGGGCACATCCCCGGCGCGGTCAAGCTGGACTGGCACACCGAACTGAACGACCCGGTCACCCGGGACTACGTGGACGGCGCCGGGTTCGCGCGGCTGATGTCGGACAAGGGCATCTCCCGGGACACCACGCTCGTCCTTTACGGCGACCGGAACAACTGGTGGGCGGCGTACGCCCTGTGGGTCGCCACGCTCTTCGGCCACCCGGACGTCCGCCTGCTCGATGGCGGACGGGCCAAGTGGATCGCGGAAGACCGCCCGCTGAGCACCGAGACGCCGGGCCGGCCGCGGGCTGACTACCCGGTGGTCGAGCGGGACGATTCCCAGATCCGGGCGTTCCGGGATGAGGTGCAGGCCCACCTGGGCCAGCCCATGATCGACGTGCGCTCGCCTGGCGAGTACAGCGGCGAACTGCTGCACATGCCGGACTACCCGCAGGAAGGCGCGCTGCGCGGCGGGCACATCCCCGGGGCCCGGAACGTCCCCTGGGCCCGGGCGGCCGCCGAAGACGCCACGTTCCGGCCGCGCAAGGAACTCGAGGCCATCTACGGTGGCGAGGCCGGACTCAGCCCCGCCGACGACGTGGTCGTGTACTGCCGGATCGGCGAACGGTCCAGCCACACCTGGTTCGTCCTGCACCACCTACTCGGCTACCCGGCCGTGCGCAACTACGACGGGTCCTGGACCGAGTGGGGGAACAGCGTCCGCGTCCCCATCACCCAGGGAGACAAACCGTGACGACTACGCTCAACCCGCGGCTGCAGGACATCGTTGACGAGTTCGACGCGGTCCCCCGCCAGGAGAGGCTGCAGCTGCTGCTGGAGTTCTCCGACGAACTGCCGCCGCTCCCGGCCCGCTACGCGGAACATCGCGACCTGCTCGAGCCGGTGCCGGAGTGCCAGTCGCCGCTGTTCCTGGCCGTCGAGGTGACCAGCGACGGCACCACTCACCTGTTCTTCGACGCGCCGCCGGAGGCCCCCACCACCCGCGGGTTCGCGAGCATCCTGAGGACGGGACTGGACGGGCTGAGCGCGCAGGAGATCCTGGCCACACCGGCCGAGTTCACCACGCAGCTCGGCCTGTCCGATCTGGTCAGCCCGCTGCGGCTGCGCGGGATGGCGGCGATGCTGGCCCGGATCAAGCGCCAGATCCAGGTACAGCAGGGAGCGCCCGCCACCTGACCCGCCCGGGTAACCCCGTCACCTGAGCCCTGCCCGGGTTACCTCACCCCACCCCGAGCCCCTGCCCGGGCTACCTCACCACCGCGAGCCCCCGCCCGGGTCACCGCGCCACCCGAGCCCTGCCCCGGTCACCTCATCAACCCACAGCCCCTCCCCGGGTCACCGCACCAACCCAAAGCCCCTCCCCGGGTCACCGCACCAACCCAGAGCCCCTCCCCGGGTCACCTCACCAACAACCCGCCTGCTGTTCGTTGTTGCAAGTAAATTGCAGTAAGACCTAGTCTGGTGCGGTGACCCGGCAGGAAGGTGCCCCGATGGCTGATCCGCGCGCCCGGCTGGTCCGGATCCGCGATGGCCTGACCCCGCGCGAGTGGAGCCGGGCCGGCGGGATGCTGCTCGTCGTCGCCGGGCTGAACGTGGCGGGCTGGGCCATGCTCGCCGTCGCGGTCAGCGGCCACTTCCACATCAGCAGGACCGAGACGTTCGGCTTCACCACCGGGATCCTGGCCTACACCCTGGGTATGCGGCACGCGTTCGACGCGGATCACATCGCCGCGATCGACAACACGACCCGCAAGCTGGTCAGCGAAGGCAAGCGCCCGCTGTCGGTGGGCTTCTTCTTCTCACTAGGGCATTCCAGCGTGGTGTTCGCGCTGGCCCTGCTGCTGAACTTCGGCATCCGCGCGCTGAACGAGCAGGTCAGGAACTCGAGCTCGCACCTGCAGTACACGACCAACATCATCGGCACCCTGGTCTCCGGAATCTTCCTGTTCCTGATCGCGGCGATCAACGTGGTGATCCTGGCCGGGATCGTAAAGGTGTTCCGCGGGATGCGGTCCGGCCAGTACGACGACGAGGCCCTGGAAGAACAACTGAACAAGCGGGGCCTGATGAACCGCATCCTCGGCCCGCTGGCCCGCCGGATCGACGCGCCGTGGAAGATGTATCCGATCGGGTTCCTGTTCGGCCTCGGCTTCGACACCGCCACCGAGGTGGCCCTGCTCGTCCTGGCCGGCACCGCGGTCATCGGCGGCCTCCCGTTCTACGCGGTGCTGTCCCTGCCGATCCTGTTCGCTGCGGGGATGAGCCTGTTCGACACCGCGGACGGCTGCTTCATGAACTTCGCCTACGACTGGGCCTTCTCCCGCCCGGTCCGCAAGGTCTACTACAACCTGACCATCACCGGACTGTCCGTGTTCGTGGCCATGTTCATCGGGGCGGTGGAGGTGCTCGGCCTGCTCGGCCAGGACGGTCACCTGACCGGCCCCGGCTGGGCATGGCTGGAGGAGTTCGACATCAACAAAGCCGGATTCGTGATCGCCGGGGTCTTCGTCCTGACCTGGGTGGTGGCCCTGGCGATCTGGCGGTTCGGCAAGATCGAGCAGAAATGGGAGCAGGGGCCCCGCGGTGCCGGCCCTGATGAGCCGGAGCCCGAACGGGTGCTCGCCCGCGTCCCGGGCTACTAGCTGGCGGACGGCTGCTGACCAGGAGCCAGACGGCCTGGGTCCGTGCCGGTAGCCTGGCCCGACACGGCCATGTGCTTGAGCAGCTGCAGGCGCTCCTGCCAGCTGGCCGCGAGCGTGGTCATCCAGGACGCCGTGGTCACGAGCCGCTCCGGGCGCACGGTGAAAACCACCTCCATGCCCCTTGTCTGCCGCACTGCTCCCGGTCCCACGAGTCACACTGGCCCCTCCCGCCCACTTTTCACGCGGAACGTTCGCCGAAACGGACAAAACACCCCAGAAAAACGCACGTTCCGCGTGAAAAGTGGGCTTGAAAAGTCGCAGCATCCATGATCGATGTAACCCATGGTGCTTGTGGTACGGGTTCACCCCGGAAGTCGTGGCGGCCGGGCCTGACCGCGGACGACAGCACCGGCTGGGCCATCACCATCCCCACCCGTATCGACGCCGACCCCTCCAACCGGGCATCACGCTGTCCCCCGGAGGACCTGCGGGCGGCATAGGGTGGAACTTTTACGGATGGCGCTGGATTCTGGCGGCAGCGATGTGCGAAGGAGATCACGTGGATGTTGAGCGGGCCCGGGCCCTGCTGGCCGCCGAGCGCGACGAGGTGCAGCAGCTCCTGTCCGGGACCGAGCGGGCTGGGCGGGAAGACCGGGACAGTGAAGACCAGCAGGACGCCGACATCGACGACCCCGCGCAGTCCCTGACCCAGCAGGGCATGGACGACGCGATCGCGGAGAGCCTGCGCCACCGGCTGGGCGCCTTGGAGCGGGCCGAGCAACGGCTGGCGGACGGCACCTACGGACGGTCCGTTCAGAGCGGGAAGCCTATCCCCGATGCGCGGCTGGAGGCTGACCCCGCCGCCGAGCTCACGGTCGAGGAAGCCGCCGCCCGCGAGGCCGCGCGCCGGTAGGCACGCCGGGCCAGTCATCCTGGCCCGGGCGGCCGGCTGGTCCCGGCCGGCTGGTCCCGGCCGGGCGTCCCTGCGCGGGCGTCCCTGCGCGGGGTCTCGCCGGGCGGCCCGCTGGTCCCGGGCAGGCGTCCCTGCGCGGGCGTCCCTGCGCGGGTCTCCCCGGGCGGCCCGCTGGTCCCGGCCGGGCGTCCCTGCGCAGGCGTCCCCCGGGCAGCTTTCTCCCGGATGAGCTAGCTACTCCCCGGCGGCCGGGCGGTCGAGGTACGGGGGCAGGCCGAACCGCTCGAACAGGCTGGTGTCCAGGAAGTGATGGACATGGCTGATCCTGCCACCGGAGATCTCCGGGACCTGAATGCACCAGGGCACGAGGCGCGTCCCGTCACTGTCCGGCTTGTACTGCCCGAACGCCGGTGAGGCGTTGGCGATGACCGGGACGAGCCGCGACCCCTCGCAGCCGCTGCCCCAGCCGGTGTACCAGCCGCGCAGCTCTTCCCGGCCGCGTATCCACATCTCGAACGGCGGCATGGAGATGCTGGCGTCCTCGTGCAGCAAAGAGACGAGCTGGTCGATGTCGTAACGCTGGAACGCGTCCACGTAGCGGGCGAGCAGATCCCGCTGCGACGCGGCCAGCTGCGGCGACGGCTGGTCTTCGGTCTGGTCGCTGGCGGCCATGGTGCTGCGGGCGCGCTGCAGGGCACTGTTCACCGAGACCACCGTGGTGTCGAGCAGGTCAGCCACCTCGGCGGCCTGCCAGCACAGCACCTCGCGGAGGATCAGCACCGCCCGCTGCCGGGGCGGCAGGATCTGCAGGGCCGAGATGAACGCCAGCCGGATGCTGTCCTGCAGCACCACGCGACCGGCCGGATCGGTGTCCGGGGGCAGCGGCCCGTCGCCGGGCAGCGGCTCGATCCAGGCCGAGTCCGGCAGCGTGGCCACCGGCTCGGTACTGGACGGCACCGGGGCCGACAGGTCCATCGGCAGGGCCCGGCGCTTCCGGCTGCGCAGCATGTCCAGGCAGACGTTGGTGGCGATCCGGTACAGCCACGAACGCACGGCGGACCGGCCCTCGAACCGGTCGAAGGCCTGCCAGGCCCGGACCATGGCCTCCTGCACGGCGTCATCGGCGTCGTGCGCCGACCCGAGCATCCGGTAGCAGTAACCGGTCAGTTCTCCCCGGTAAAGCTCCAGGTCATGAGTGGCAGTATCAGTGGCGGCGATCTCGCTCACGCTCCTCCCCGTCCTTGGTGAACGAACTTACCCACCGCCGCCAGGTCTGGCCACCTGGCGGACGGGTCGCTAGGTGACCCAGACCGATCAGGCGAACCTGGCAGACCGGGCCCGCACGCTGCCGGCCTGCAGGCAGTCTCGCAGCCGCCACCGACAATCCGCCTCACGGATGCAGACGAGATGGAGACCGTGCGGCGCCCGGATGCTTTAACCGCGCCCGGATGCTTTAGCCGATGGCGGGGGTGGGGTAGCCGGCAGGCAGCCGGTGGCCACCACGCCCGGCCTATAACTACCTGGCCTTGCGGCTAAGCCGGTGCGCACGGCTTGCCTAACCGCGGCCGCTCATAGAGGCTGATCATCAGCGGCTCGAACGCACCATCTGTCCCCACGCTGTCCGGAGCCGCCGGGGCTGACCACAGGCGCAGCGGGGGCCGCAGGAAAGATCATGCCGACTGCTCACAAAGGATCACCGACTCCTCACAACGGATCACCACCTGCTCACAACGGATCACCGCGGGCCGCGGGCATCCGCGACGTGGCCCGGATGGCCGGCGTCTCGGTGGCGTCTGCGAGTTTCGCGCTCAACGGCCAGCCGGGCGTGGCCGACGACACCCGCCGTCGCATCCTGGCCATCGCCGGGCAACTCGGCTACCGCGCCAACCCGCAGGCCCAGGCGCTGCGCCGGGGCCGGACCACCACCTACGGCTTCGTGGTCCGCAACTTCGCCAACCCGTTCTTCCTCGAGGTGCTCTCCGGCGCCGAGGAGGTCGCAGCCCAGGCGGGCGTGACCCTGCTCGTCCTGGACTCGCGCTACTCGCTGGAGCGTGAGCGTCGCCACCTGCAGGAGATGGCGGCGCAGCGGCTGGCCGGGCTGGCCATCGCCCCCGTCGGCACCGGCGAGTCGATCCGGCTCTGGCACGAGTTGCTCCCGGGGGCCCCGGTGGTGGTGCTGAACGCCTCGGCGGCCCGCATCTCCGGCGTCTGCCGGGTCCGCCCGGACAACGCCGCCGCGGTCGAGCTGCCGTTGCGCCGGCTCGCCGAGCTGGGGCACACGTCGGTGGCCTTCCTGACCGCGCCGCGGCGGCTGATGGCGGACCCGGACCGGCTGCGCCACTTCCGGCGGCTGAGCCGGGCGCTCGGGCTGCGGGCCACCGTGCTGTACTCGCCGCTGACCCTGGGCGACGTGCAGCAGGCTACCCGGGCCGTCCTGGCCGGCCCGGACGGGCACCCCGGCACGGGCGCGCACCCCAGCCCGGCCGGGCACCCCGGCCCGGGCGCGCACCCCAGCCCGGCCGGGCACCCCAGCCCGGACGCGCACCCCAGCCCGGCCGGGCACCCCAGCCCGGCCGGGCACCCCAGCCGGGACGGGCAGTACGGCCCGGGCGGGCACCCCGGCTCGGACGGCCAGTACGGCGCCCCGACCGCGGTCATCACCAACTCCGACTACACCGCGCACGCGGTCTACAAGGCCGCGCGGGAGCTGGCCCTGCGGATCGGCCCCGACGTCTCCGTCGTCGGGCACGACGACCTGGCCACCTCCGAGCTCCTGGACCCGCCGCTGGCGACCATCTGGCTGAACCGCCGGGAAATGGGCCGCGCGCTGATGCTGCGCCTGCTCGGGGAGGTCCCGCCGGACGACTACGTGGCCCCTGTTGAACTCATCGAGCGGGCCTCGCTGCAGGCGCCGGCGGCCCGTCCGGCGCGGCTCGCCACGAACCGGCTTGCGGAGCCGCCCACGGGCCGCCGGCCTGGGCGTTTTGCTGTTCGGTGAACAGTGGCTGGCCCCAGCGCGTCAACTCGGTAACGGCCCTTGACACCCCGGCGGCGGGTGCGTCAGCATACCGGCAAAACTAAACGTTTAAGGTCTTTTGTCGGGTTCTGTTCGCGGGGGGGTCCGCTGACCTCCTGAGCACTACTGCGTGGTGGCCGCTTAGCTTCCGCGGACCCGCTCAAAAGTGGGATAGCCAATACAGGAGGCAATTGCCCGTGAGATCGCCTTATCGTTTCACCCTCGTGGGGGTCGCCGCCGCACTGGCTTTGGCCGCCGCGGGGTGCTCCTCGGGTTCTTCGTCAACGTCCAGCAGCGGCACTAATTGGGCCACGGTTACGTCCGCGTCCGCGGGCGGCGGAATGAGCAAGCTCGTCGCGGCCGCGAAGAAAGAGGGCACGCTCAACGTCATCGCCCTCCCGCCCACGTGGGCCAACTACGGCACCATCATCAAGGACTTCTCCGCCAAATACGGCATCAAGGTGAACTCGGCCCTGCCAGACGGGACGAGCCAGCAGGAAGTTGACACGATCAAGCAAAAGAACGGCACCGCGGCCGCCCCGGATGTGGTGGATGTCGGTGAGGCGGTGGCGCTGGCCAACACCAACCTGTTCACGCCGTACAAGGTCGCCACCTGGTCGTCCATCCCGACGGCGCAGAAGGCCTCCACCGGCCTCTGGTACAACGACTACGGCGGCTACATGGCGGTCGGCTACTCCAGCAAGTTCGGCACGATCACCTCGCTGAACCAGCTGCTCACGTCGAAGTTCAAGAATGCGGTCGCGCTGAACGGGAACCCGACGGCGGCCAACGCCGCGCTGAACGGCGTGATGATGGCGAACCTGGGGGAGGGCGGATCGGCCAGCAACATCGCCGACGGCGTGAACTTCTTCCACAAGCTCAAGGCGGCCGGTAACTTCTCTCCCGTGTCCGCGACCGGCGCCACGATCAAGTCGGGCTCCACCCCGGTCGTGTTCAACTGGGACTACCTGAACCTGCCCAGCTACGTCGGCGTGTCCAACTGGAAGGTGTACATCCCCAGCAACGCCGTGCTCGGCGGCTACTACGCCCAGGCCATCAACAAGAGCGCGCCGCACCCGGCGGCGGCCCGGCTGTGGGAGGAGTTCCTCTACTCCCAGGCCAGCGGCGGCGGGCAGAACCTGTGGCTGCAGGGCGGCGCCCACCCGGTGGAGGAGGCCGCGATGACCAGCAACGGGTCCATCGACAAGACCGCCGCGTCGAAGCTGCCCCCGGTGAGCGGCACCCCGGTGTTCCTGACCCAGGACCAGGCGACGGCCGCCGCCAACTACCTGGCCGCCAACTGGGCCAAGGCCGTCGGCTAGCCAGGCAGGACCGTGACCGTCGCTGCGACGACCGAAGCCGGCGCCCGGCCCGCTAGGACCGGGCGCCGGCTTCGCGCTCCCGCCTGGCTGGGGACCCTGCCGTTCCTCGCCTATGTGAGTCTCTTCCTGCTCTACCCGACCGGCATCCTCGCCGTCGACGCCTTCAAGAACCCCAGCGGGACCTGGAACCCCGGCAGCCTGTCCACGCTGTTCAGCCCGGCGGTCCGCGGGTACTTCATCGGCTCGTTCAAGCTGTGCGTGCTCTCGTCACTGACCGGGGCGGTGTTCGGGGCCCTGGTGGCCTACGCCGTGGCCTCCGGCCTGCCCGACGGTACGGTGCGCCGCCTGTCGGTGGCGGCCTCGGGCGTGCTGGCCCAGTTCGGCGGGGTCACCCTGGCCTTCGCGTTCCAGGCCCTGATCGGCCCGGCCGGGCTGCTGTTCCACCCCAGCTGGTACTACAGCTTCCCCTGGGGTATCTGGCTGATCTACACCTACTTCCAGATCCCGCTCATGGTGCTGGTCTTCATGCCCGCGATCGACGGGGTCAAGGTCCAGTGGCGGGAGGCCTCGGAAAGCCTGGGCTCCTCGACCTGGCAGTACTGGCGGTACATCGCCGGGCCGCTGCTCGCGCCGGCGTTCTTCGGGTCGGCGCTGCTGCTGTTCGCCAACGCCCTGTCCGCCTTCGCCACCATCCAGGCCTGGGAGAACCAGATTGCATACACCGTGCCCCAGCAGATCAGCACCTCGCTGTCCAGCGAGGTCGGGCTGGCCAACGTCAACGTGGCCGACGTGCTCGCCCTCGGCATGATCATCATGGTCGCGATCATCATGACCGGCTACGCGCTGCTGCAGCGGAGGGCGTCCCGGTGGCTGCGGTAACGTCGCTGGGCGAGACCCCGCTGGCTGGAGCGGCCGCGCGCGGCCCGCAGGGCATGCAGCGCAACCGCCGGCGCCGCCTCAACGCCTTCCGCTACGTGGTGTTCACCGTGTTCGGCGCGTTCATCCTGCTGCCGCTGCTGGCCTTGTTCCGCTATTCCCTGGAAGGGAAGACGCTCGGCACCTGGTCCGTGGCCGCGTGGACCCAGATCGTGTCCTACCCCGGGCTGGCCAGCGGGGTGGAACTCACCCTGGAACTGGCCGTCATCACCAGCGTCGTGATGATCCTGCTGCTGCTGCCCACGATGATCTGGATCAAGCTGCGGGTGCAGTGGATGACCCGGCTCTTCGAGTTCCTCTGCCTGCTCCCGCTCACGATCCCGGCCATCGCGCTGGTCGTCGGCCTGGCCCCGATCTACAACCGGATCCAGCACTACAGCCTGTCGGCGCTGCAGCTGTTCTGGGTGTACGTCATCCTGGCCCTGCCGTACGCGTACCGGGCGCTGTCCTCCGGGCTCGACACGATCGACGCGCTCACGCTGGCCGAGGCGGCCCGGAGCCTGGGCGCGAGCTGGCTGACGGTCATGTTCCGGGTCATCGCGCCGAACATGTGGCAGGCCATCCTGAACGCGCTGCTGCTGACCAGCGCCCTGGTGCTGGGCGAGTTCACCATCGCCTACCTGCTGCTGTTCAGCACGCTGCAGCCGACGCTGTACTCCATCAGCCGCAACACCCCTAACGCCGGGGTCGTCTTCTCGACGTCCATGGCCTCGTTGCTATTCGCCTTCGTCTTGCTGACGATCCTGTCCTATGCCGGCCGCCAGCGGCGCCGGGGATGAGGTAGCGCCCGTGAGTTCACCACTGACCAGGCCGCACGAGGCCGCGGCGAGGGCCGCGGTCGAAGTGCGGATGGAGGGGCTGACCCGGCACTACGGCCCGGTCGTCGCGCTGGACGGGCTGGACCTGACCCTGCGTCCCGGCGAGCTGATCGCCCTGCTCGGCCCCTCCGGCTGCGGCAAGACCACCACGCTGCGGCTGCTGGCCGGCCTGGAGGACGCGGACGCCGGGACCATCACCGTCGGCGGCCGGGATCTCACCCGCGTGTCCGCCAGCAAGCGTGACATGGGCATGGTCTTCCAGGCCTACTCCCTGTTCCCGCACATGACCGTGCTGCAGAACGTGGCCTTCGGGCTGCGGCTGCGCCGGGTCAGCAAGGCGGACCGGGAAGGGCGGGCCCGGGAGGTACTGGATCTGGTCGGCCTGTCCGCGCAGGCGGACCGCTACGCGCACCAGATCTCCGGCGGGCAGCAGCAGCGGGTCGCGCTGGCCCGGGCCCTAGCCATCGAACCCCAGGTCCTGCTGCTGGACGAGCCGCTGTCCGCGCTCGACGCCAAGGTCCGGGCGCAGCTGCGGGACCAGATCCGGCGGATCCAGCTCGAGGTGGGCATCACCACCCTGTTCGTCACCCACGACCAGGAGGAGGCGCTGGCCATCGCGGACCGGGTCGGCGTGATGCGGGAAGGGAAGCTGGAGCAGCTCGCGTCGCCCACCGAGGTGTACTCGCGGCCGGCCACCCCGTTCGTGGCCGAGTTCGTCGGCCTCACCAACCGGCTGGCCGGGACGGTCAGCGGCTCGACCGTCACCGTGCGCGGGCAGGACCTGCCCCTGGTCGATCTCGGCACCCCGGCGGGGCCGGTCACCGCGCTGATCCGGCCCGAGGCGGTCACCCTGGCCCCGGAGAGCTCGGCCGGGTCCGGCCCGCTGGCGGGCACCGTGATCGCCATCACCTTCCTGGGGGCGACCAGCCGGGTCACCGTGAACCTGGGCGACGCCACGATCATGGCCCAGCTGCCGACCTCGGACGCCACGGAGCTCAGCGCGGGCAGCCACGTCGCGCTGTCGATACGGCCTGACCCCGTGCTGGTTTCCGTTGCGGAGAACAAAGAATCCGTGGCTGCGAGCGAGGCTTGAGCGCGGGACGCCCGCCACTGACAACCCACCGACGGCTGGCCCCCGGCACGGTGCTGCGCCGCGGGGCGAGCTGGCCGTACCGCGCCGTGGAGGTCATCGCGGGCGAGCCGCATGTGCTGCGGGACGACCTGGTCCCCGCGGACCCGGCAGCCAGGACACCGGCCGCGCGCCCGCTCCTGTGCCTGGTCCACGTCACCGACCTGCAGCTAGCTGACGTCCAGTCGCCGACCCGGTTCGAGTTCCTCAACCGCTACTTCGCCGACCCCCGGTACGCCGGGGTGGTGCCGGTACAGCGCCCGCAGGAGGCGCTCACCCCGCACGCGGTGGACGCCACGGTGCGCACGGTGAACGCGCTGCGCGGGCCGGCCACCGGGCAGCCGCCCGCGCTGGCCGTGACCACCGGGGACGCGATCGACAACGCGCAGTGGAACGAGGTGCAGGCGTTCCTGGCCCTGTTCGACGGCGGCCGGGTGACGCCCGACTCCGGCGGTCCCGGCTACGCCGGGGTGCAGGCCCTCGACTGGCCCGACGACATCTTCTGGAAACCCGATGGCCACGGCCCGGACGGGCCCGACTTCTTCCGCCGCGAGCTCGGCTTCCCGCATCACCCGGGCCTGCTCGACGCGGCACTGCGCGAGTTCACCGCGGGCGGCCTGGACATGCCCTGGCTGTCCTGTTTCGGCAACCACGAGGCCCTCAACCAGGGCGTGGGCAGGCAGACCGCGGGGCTGGCCGCCGCGCTGACCGGCGACCGCAAGCCGCTGCGGCTGCCCGACGGGTTCGACAGCGACGAAGCCCTGGAGCTGTTCACGGTGCGCCCGGAGGCGTTCATGGCCGGCCTGTCCCGCCAGGTACCCGCCGATCCCGGCCGCCGGCCGGTCACCCGCGGCGAGTTCGTGGCCGCGCATTTCCGGCCCGGCGCGCGCCCGCTCGGGCACGGCTTCACCAGCGAAAATCTCCGCAACGAAACCGCGTACTACGTCCATGACACACCGGCGGCACGGTTCATCGCACTGGACACCAATTGCCTGGCCGGCGGGGCCGACGGGTGCCTGGACCGCCAGCAGGCCCGGTGGCTGGAAGACCGGCTCGCCGAGGTGCACTCGGCCTTCCGCGGGGCGGACGGGGAGGAGATCCGGACCGGGCGCGACGACCGGCTGGTCATCCTGTTCTCCCACCACGGCGTGGACACCCTGGACAACACCCGGGTCTGGCATCCCGGGCCGGGCGGCGAGCCCCTGATCGGCGCGGCCGAGCTGGTGGCCCTGCTGCACCGCTTCCCCAACGTGGTGCTGTGGCTGAACGGGCACACGCACCGGAACGAGATCCGGCCGCGCCGCGACCCGGACTGCCCGGCCCGGGGGTTCTGGGAGGTCACCACCTGCGCGGTGGTGGACTGGCCGTGCCAGACCCGCGTGGTGGAGCTGGCCGACTCCGGCGGGCAGCTGTCCATCACCTGCACCATGGTGGATCACGACACGCCGCCCGGACCCCGGGCGCCGGATGGGCAGACGCTGTCCAGCATCGATGACCTGGCCGCGCTCCATCGCGAGCTGGCGGCGAACATCCCGTTCGGCGGCACGCACCCGGGCCGGACCGGGACCGCCACCGACCGGAACGTGGAGCTGCTGATCAGCCCGCCGTTCCCGCTGTCCCGCCTGCGGGGGGCCTGACCGCTTTACGTGCACTAACGCCGGTAATGAGTGACACTGGAAGGCCAGGGCATCGGCGGCATCGGGGCCAGCCGGGTCCCACCGCGTGTCCCGGAGGCCGACGCTGACCGCCACCACCCCGACGCCTGCGGCCCCTGCGCCGGGCCAGTTCTACGACGCCCGGCGCGGCGTCTACTACACCAAGCCGGTGATGCGCGGCTGGCTGCACCTGCTCTGGTTCGGGGCATCGCTGGTGCTCAGCACGCTGCTGCTGGCCAACACCCAGGGCACGGCCCGGCTCGTCAGCTTCGCGGTGTACGCGGTCAGCGTGGGCGCGCTGTTCGGGGTCAGCGCCCTCTACCACTGCGGCACCTGGTCGGAGGCGTCGCGGCAGCGCCTGCAGCGGGTCGACCATGTGATGATCTTCTTCCTGATCGCCGGGACCGCGACGCCGGTGTTCATCGTGGCCGCCCCGGGCACGATCGGCCAGATCGGCCTCATCGCGTTGTGGGTGCTCACCGCGACCGCCGCCGGCATCCATCTGGCCTGGATGGACGCGCCAGAACGGCTGGTCGGCGGGACATTCCTGGCGCTGGGCTGGGTGGCGGCGCTGGCCCTGCCCGAGGTCTGGGTCCACTCCGGGCCGGTGGCCGGGGGACTGATGCTCGGCGGCGGCCTGCTGTACACGGTGGGCGCCCTGTCCTACCACCGGCGCCGGCCCGACCCGTACCCGTCGGTGTTCGGCTACCACGAGGTGTTTCACGTGTACGTCTGCGCGGGCGCCGCGTGCCAGTACCTGGCTATCGCGGTCTACCTGAGGTAGCCGGCGGGTGCCGCCGCGGCGAACCGGAAGCGGTCGTCCTGCACCTCGACCGTGGCGTTGACGAACCCGGCGCCGGCCAGCCGGCCCGCCATGCTGGCCGGATCGACCGGCAGGTAGTCGTCGTCGGCGTGCAGGTCCCGGCGGGCCGGGGTCTCGACCCCGTCGGTGCCAGCCAGCAACCCCCCGGGACGCAGCACCCGGCGCAGCTCGGCCAGCATCTGGTCCTGCAAGGCGGTGGACGGCACGTGGTGCAGCATCGTGAACAGGGTCACCGCCGAGAACCGGCCTGCCTCGAACGGCAGCGCGGTCGCGTCCGCGTGCAGCACCGTGACGTTGGTGCCAGCCAGCCGGCCGGCCAGGGACCGGGCCAGCCGCTCGTCGATCTCCACGGCGGTCAGCCGGGGAACCTGGTGGCGCAGCACGTCGGTGGTCAGCCCCGGTCCCGGCCCCACCTCCAGCACCTCATCGCCGAGGTCCTGCTCCCGCAGTACCCAGGGGAGCAGCTCGGATTGCACGAACGCCGCCCACTCGGGGCTGGCGCAGATCCGCGAATGCGCCTCATTCATGGGCTCATTCTCTGCTAGCGGGTGAGCACGAGGACCACGAGGACGGTGGCCGTGCTCAGCTCGATGATCGCCCCGAACACGTCGCCGGTCATCCCGCCGAGCCGCCGCTCCGCGACCCGGCGGAGGAGGGCGGCCACGGCCAGGCCGGCCGCCGCGGCCAGCACCCCGCGGGCCGCGGCCGGGACCCCGCCCAGGGCCAGCCCGGCCGCCACCACCGCGGCCAGCAGCACCGCCACGCTGGCCGCCCGGCCCGCGGCGCTGGTCCGGCCGGCCACCAGCGCACCGAACCCGGACGGCCGCGCCGACGGCGACCCGGTGGCCAGCACCACCGCCACCCGGCTGGTCACCGCGGCCAGCACCAGCCCCGCCGCCCCGGCCCAGCCGCGCGGCAGCGAGGCCAGCGCGCAGACCTGGACCAGCAGCACCAGCACCAGCGTGGCCACCCCGAACGGCCCGGCATCGGACCGCCGCATGATCTCCAGCGCCTGGTCCGCGGGCCGGCGGCTGCCCAGCCCGTCCGCGGTGTCGGCCAGCCCGTCCAGGTGCAGGCCCCCGGTGAGCAGCGCCAGCAGCATCATGGCCAGGGCCGCGCCGAGCAGCCGCCGCTCTGGCGGCGCTGCATCAGCCGCAACGAAAACCATCGCCCCCGCCCCGGCCAGCCCCAGCCCGGCGCCGATGGCCGGGAGCCAGAACACGGCCCGGGCGGCCGCTCCCTCGTCCAGGTCACCGCCGATCCCGGCGGGGATCACCGTGAACAGGCTGAGTGCGACCCGCCAGGCCGGGGTACGCGGCGGCGCGCCGCCCCCGGGGCCCGCGCGCCCCTCGGTCACTTCAGCCGCCAGGGGATCCCGGCCGTGCACAGCCAGACCTGCTGGCACTGCGCGGCGACCCTGGTGTTGAGCATGCCGAGCTCGTCGCGGTAGCGCACCCCCGACGCGGTGCCGGGGACCACCCCCGAGCCGACCTCGTTGCTGACCGCCACGACGGTCCGGCTGGTGGCGTCCCAGGCGTCCAGCAGCCCGTCCACGCGCCCGGCCAGCGCCTTATCGGCCCCGGGGGCGGCGGACCACAGCCCGCACTCGTCCATCACCCCGGCCAGCCAGGTGGACAGGCAGTCCACCAGGACCGGGGTGGCCAGCTGCCGGGCGGTCAGGTCCGGCGCGGCCAGGATGCTCTCCAGGTCCCGGGTTTCCAGCGTGGCCCAGTGGGCCGGCCGCCGCTGCTGATGGAGCCGGACCCGGGCCGCCCACCCCGGGTCGCTGGGGTCCGGCAGGGCCCCGGTGGCCACGTAGTCCACCCGGTCCCGCCCGGCCAGCAACCGTTCCGCGGTCACCGACTTGCCCGACCGGGCCCCGCCTAGGACGAGCACACGGTAAGGCCGGGCCCGGCGCGGCAGTTCCCGCCCGGTCAGGCCGCCTCCGGACAAGCGCCGGCTGGTCAAGGGCTGGCAAAGCGCAGGCTGGTCAGGGGCCGGCTGGTCAGGCCCAGGCGCCGGCCGGCCCAGCTCATCCCTTCTCGCCGGACACCCCGGCGCTGTCGAACGTGGCGACGTCGCGCAGTACCCGGGCCGCGGCCGCGACAACCGGCAGGGCCAGCGCCGCACCGGAGCCTTCGCCGAGGCGCAGGCCGAGATCGAGCAGCGGGGACAGGCCGAGCGCGTCCAGCGCCCGGCGGGCGCCCGGCTCGGTGGACAGGTGCCCGGCAAGAAGGGCGGCGACCACGTCCGGGGCCAGCGCCCGGGCGGCCAGCGCGGCCGCGCAGGCGATGACGCCGTCCAGCACGACCGGGACCCGCAGCGCCGCCCCGCCCAGGATGAACCCGGCGAGCGCGGCGTGCTCCAGGCCGCCCACCGACGCGAGGACACCCAGGGGGTCGGCCGGATCGGGACGGTTGCGTTCCAGGGCGCGGTGGACCACCGCGACCTTGCGCTGCCAGGTCGGGTCGTCGATGCCGGTGCCCCGGCCGGTGACCTCTTCCGGCTCCGCGCCGGTGAACACCGCGATGAGGGCGGCCGAGGCGGTGGTGTTCGCGATGCCCATGTCCCCGGTCAGCAGGCAGGCGTTACCCGCCGTGACCAGGTCGCGCGCGGTCTCGATGCCTACCTCGACGGCGCGCGCGGCCTCCTCGCGGGTCATGGCCGGGCCGGCGGTCATGTCCGCGGTGCCGAGCCGGATCTTGCGGGGCAGCAGCCCGGGGGCGGCCGGCAGGTCGGCGGCGACCCCGACGTCCACCACGCAGACCTCGGCCCCGGCCTGGGCGGCGATCGCGTTCACGACGGCCCCGGAGGCCAGGAAGTTAGCCACCATCTGCGCGGTGACCTCCTGCGGCCACGGGGTGACGCCCTGGGCGTGCACGCCGTGGTCGCCCGCGAACACCGCCACCACGGCGGGCTCGGGCAGTGGCGGCGGGCACTCCCCGGCCAGGCCGGCCAGCTGCACGGACACCTGCTCCAGCATGCCCAGCGAGCCACTCGGCTTGGTCAGCGCCTCCTGCCGCTCGCGGGCCTGCGTCACCGCCGCCGCGTCCAGCGGCCTGATCGCGGCCAGAGTGTCGGCGAGCAGGCTGGCAGGCTGCCCGCCGGGCAGGCCGCGGCGGCCCCACTGCCCGTCGTGCACCGCCCAGGCCAGCGGCCGCCGCCGGGCCCAGCCGCTGAGCACCAGTTCCGGAGCGGGCGGGAACACCTCGACGTGCCCCACGCACAGGTAGGCGACCACGTCCAGGTGGGCCGGCAGGCCGAGCGTCGCGCCCAGCTCACGCTCGTCGAAGAAGCTGACCCAGCCGACCCCGAGGCCCTCGGCCCGCGCGGCGAGCCAGAGGTTCTGCACCGCGCACGCGGTCGAGTAGGCCGCGACCTGCGGCTGGGCGTGGCGGCCCAGCACGTGGCGGCCACCCCGGGTCGGGTCGCAGGTCACCACGATGTTGAGCGGGGTGTCGAGGATGGCCTCGACCTTCAGGTCGCGGAAGGCCCGGGCCCGCGGCCCGGGCAGCCCGGCCGCGAAGACTTCGCGCTGCGTGCGGGCCAGCGCGTGCACCCGTTCCCGGGCGGCCCGGTCCCGCAGCACGATGAAGTCCCAGGGCTGGCTGAGCCCGACGCTGGGAGCCTGGTGCGCGGCGGTCAGCACCCGGGTCAGCACGTCATCGGCGATCGGGTCCGGGCGGAACCCGTTGCGTACGTCGCGGCGACCGGCGACCACCTGGTACAGCGCGTCCACGTCGCCCGGGGGCATCGCCTGGGCCATGGGCGGCTCGACGTTCCCCTGCCGGCCATTTCCTCCCGGCGCGTACTCCGCCTCGGCGTACTCCGCCCGGGCGTACCCGGCCCGGGCAAGCTCCGCGGCGGCAAACTCCGCCGGTTCGTACTTCGCTGGTTCGTATTCCGCCGCTGCGTATTCCGCCGGGCGGAACACGTCGTGGTCCTCGGTCATGCGTTCCTCCTGCCGTGCACACCGTGCACACCGTGCATGCCGTGCGCGATGGCCGCCGCCATGAGCAGCGCCGCGCCGCTGACCAGCCGGGACAACCGCACGGCCCGGGTGATGTCGCGCGCCGCGGGCGGCGCGCCGTCGCCGAGCAGCCCGCGCTGCTCGGCCCGTCCCTGGTAACTGTTCCGGCCGCCGAGCCGGACACCCAGCGCGCCCGCGAACGCCGCCTCGCACCGGCCGGCGTTGGGGCTGGGGTGCTGCCCGCCGTCCCGGCGTAGCGCGCGCAGGGCCTGGCGCGGCTGCCCGCCAACCGCGGGCGCCAGCGCCACGGCCAGCAGGCCGGTCACCCGGGCCGGGATCAGGTTGGCCGCGTCGTCGAGCCGGGCCGCGGCCCAGCCGAACCGCTCGTAGCGCGGGCTGTGGTGGCCGATCATCGCGTCGAGGGTGTTCACTGCGCGGTAGCCGAGCAGGCCGGGCAGGCCGAAGACGGCGCCCCACAGCAGCGGGGCGACCACCGCGTCGGAGGTGTTCTCGGCCACCGACTCCACCGCCGCCCGGGCCAGCCCGGCCGCGTCAAGCTGGTCCGGGTCGCGCCCGCACAGCGCAGGCAGCTTCCGCCGCGCGGCCCCCAGGTCACCGGCGTCCAGGGCCGCGCCGAGCGCCAGCGCTTCCGCGGTCAGGCTGGTCCCGCCCAGCACGGTCCAGCTGGCCAGCGCGGTCGCCGCGGTGGTGGCCCCCCGGTGGCCGCGGGTGAGTTGCTGCGCGGCCAGCCCGGCCAGGGCCACCGGGATCACGCACACGGCGAGCAGGCCAGCGCCCCGAGTGCGGCTGTCCGACCAGAGCCGCGCCTCGGCACGGGCGGCCGCGGTCCCGAAGGCCGCCACTGGGTGCGCGCGGTGCGGGTCGGCCAGTACCGCGTCGAGCGCCACGCCGAGGAGCAGCCCCGTGGCCCGCCCAGGCCGGGACCACGCGGGCCGGGCCAGCACGGGCCGGGCCAGCACGGGCCGGGCCAGCACGGGCCGGGCCAGCACGGGCCGGAACCACGGCGGCACGATCATCGGCTGAGCCTTCCCCGGGGTAACCACGCCCCGCAGGCGCTGGATCCGACGGCCGGAGTCTCCTGGCTCCCGGATCGAGGCTCCTCCCGGCCTTCCCACCGCTACAGCGATCGTGGCCCCATACGGGAGTCGCTCCCCGGTCACAGTGGCGGGACCGCGCCGGATTCGCACCGGCTTCCTGCCCTGCCGTCGGCGGAACGCAAGACAGCAGATCACAGCGCCGCTGCACCGTCAAGCTGCCCCCGTCCCCCGACCAGGCCGTCCACGCGACGCCCCGCCCGGGCCCGCCTCAGGCCGCAACCTTTCACGCCCCCCTCAGGCCGCCCCGCTCACGACCCCCACTCCCACCCGATCCCAGCCCACCGTCGCTCCCACTCTCCCCTCCACCCCCGGACACCTCAACCGCCACTCTCAGCTCAGGCACCCCACCCGTCCACGTTTCACGCGGACGGTGCGCCAAAAGGGTCGAAACACCCCGGATTTCCGCACCATCCGCGTGAAACGTGGCTCAGACGCCCTGCCAAACGAGCCCCGATGTGACATGTGTGACAGGAGAGATTGAGGACGGGGAGGCCGGAGGCCCACGAGGGGTGCGGGTGGCCGGGACCGGGGCCGTTTTGGGCGGGGCCGGCTGCTGTTCCGGCGGCACGAGAAGGAGAGCCTGGTCCGGGTCACCAACGTGATGGCCATCGCCGGGCTGGTCACAGTGGGGCTCGCGGTGTCCTGCGCGGTCCTGCTGGTGGCCAGTTTCGTCGCCCGGGGCGCCCCCGCCATCGTGATCACCGCCATCGTGGTGTCCGCCTTCGCCGGGCTGTGGTTCGCGCTGCCGCTCTCCCGCCGGGACCACGACGACCACCAGGACCAGGCCGGGCGACGCCGGCCGCCGTGGCCCACGCCCTGAGCGAACGGGGGTGCACAGGGGTGCCGGGATCTTTGCGCTTATTCATACGATGGGAACATGCAGTGGACTAGTCGTGAAGCTGAGACCCGCCCGGTGCACACATGACCACGCCAGCGCCGGAAGGCGCCCGCACCGCGATCCTGACCGTTGACGACGATCCCGGGGTATCCCGGTCCATCGCCCGCGACCTGCGGGGCCGCTACGGTGAGCGGCACCGCATCGTCCGCGCCGAATCCGCCGCGGCGGCCCTCGACGCGCTCAAGGAGATGCGGCTGCGCGGCGACGAGGTGGCGGTGATCCTGGCCGACTACCGGATGCCGCAGATGAACGGTATCGAGTTCCTCGAAGAGGCGATGAAGACGTATCCGGCGGCCCGCCGGGTCCTGCTCACCGCCTACGCGGACACCGACGCCGCGATCGAGGCCATCAACGTCGTCGACCTGGACTACTATCTGCTCAAGCCCTGGGACCCGCCGGAGGAGAAGCTCTACCCGGTGATCGACGCCCAGCTGGATGCCTGGCGGCTGGAGGATTACCAGCCGGTGCACGTGACCAAGGTGGTCGGGCACCGCTGGTCGGCGCGCTGCACCGAGGTGCGCGAGTTCCTCGCCCGGAACGAGGTGGCCTACCGCTGGTTCCCCTCCGACGAACCGGACGGGGAGCGGCTGCTGGCCGCGGCCGGGGTGGACGGCCGGACCCTGCCGCTGGTTATCACGCCGGACGGGGAGACCATGGTCGCGCCGAGCGACTCGGATCTGGCCACCCGGGTCGGCCTGAGCACCACCCCCGCTGAGGATTTCTACGACCTGGTGGTGATCGGCGGCGGCCCGGCCGGGCTCGGGGCGGCCGTTTACGGCGCCTCCGAGGGGCTGAAGACCGTCCTGGTCGAGCGGACCGCGACCGGCGGGCAGGCGGGGCAGAGTTCCCGGATCGAGAACTACCTCGGGTTCCCGGACGGGGTATCGGGAGCGCAGCTCACCACCCGGGCCCGGCGCCAGGCCCTGCGGTTCGGCGCCGAGGTGCTCACCACCCGGGAGGTGATCGGACTCGACATCAAGGGGTCGGCCCGGGGCATCCGGTTCGCCGACGGGGGGACACTCGGCGCGCACAGCATCATCCTGGCGACCGGGGTCTCCTACAAGCAGCTCGGCGCGCCAGGCCTAAGCGACATGACGGGCCGCGGCGTGTACTACGGCTCCGCGCTCACCGAGGCCTCGGCCTGCGTGGACCAGGACATCTACATCGTGGGCGGGGCGAACTCGGCCGGGCAGGCCGCGGTGTACCTTTCCCGGCATGCCAAGTCGGTGACCCTGCTGGTCCGCGGCCCATCGCTGGAACGGTCGATGTCCTACTACCTGATCCAGCAGATCGGCGAGGTCCCGAACATCACGGTCCGGACCTGCACCGAGGTGATCGGCGCGGCCGGGGAAAGCCACCTGGAGCAGCTGACGCTGCGCGACACCGCGGACCGCAGCACCGAGACGGTGGACGCTCAGATGCTGTTCGTGTTTATCGGCGCTGCCCCGCTCACCGACTGGCTCGACGGCGTCGTGGTCCGGGACGATCACGGGTTCGTGGTCGCGGGCCCGGACCTGTCCGTGGGCGGCAACAAGCCTGGCTGGCAGCTGGACCGGGCCCCGTACCACTTGGAGACCAGCGTCCCCGGCGTGTTCGTGGCCGGGGACGCCCGCGCCGAATCGGCCAAGCGGGTCGCCTCCGCCGTCGGCGAAGGCGCCATGGCCGTCATGCTCGTGCACCGATATCTGGAGAAGTTGTGAGCGCAGAGTCAGCTACCCAGCAGCCTGAGACCATCGCCGCCACGGGCCGGCAGACGCTGCCGTGCGACGTCGCCGAGCTGCGCAGCCTGTTCCTGTTCGAGAAGCTGAACGACGAGCAGCTGGACTGGCTGTGCCGCGAAGGGCGGGTGGAGCTGTTCCCGCCCGGGCCGGTGTACGCCGAGGGCGAGCCGGCGACCTGCTTCTACGTCCTGATCGAGGGCACCCTGGTCATGTCGCGGCGGATCGGCGGCGACGACGTCGAGGTCAACCGCTCCTCCTACCGGGGCTCGTATACGGGGGCGTTCCGCGCCTACCTGGGCGACCGGGTCCCGCAGGTCTACGACAACTCGCTGCGGGTCACCGAGCCGTCCCGGTTCTACGTCCTGGACGCCGACAAGTTCGCGTCGATGATGCGGGACTGGTTCCCGATGGCCGTCCACATGCTGGAAGGGCTGTTCTTCGGGATCAAGAACGTTCAGCAGCAGGTGGGCCAGCGGGAACGGCTCCTCGCCCTGGGCTCGCTGTCGGCCGGCCTGACCCACGAGCTGAACAACCCGGCGGCCGCCGCGGTCCGGGCTACCTCGACGCTGCGCGACCGGGTGGCGGGCATGCGGCACAAGCTGGGGATGATGGCCAGCGGCCGGTTCGACCCCGCCTGCCTGGAGACCCTGATCCGGCTTCAGGAGGAGGCCGCGGGCCGGGTGGCCAAGGCGCCGGAGCTGACCCCGATGGAAGCCTCGGACCGCGAGGACGCGGTCGGCGACTGGCTGGAGGAGCACGGCATCAGCGGCGGCTGGGATCTCGCGCCCACCTTCGTCCAGGCCGGGCTGGACGCCGCCTGGCTGGACCGGGTGGCGGCGGTCGTGGACGACGACATGCTGGAGGCCTCGATCCGCTGGCTGAACTACACGGTCGAGACCGAGCTGCTGATGAACGAGATCGAGGACTCGACCAAGCGGGTCTCCCACCTGGTCACGGCGGCCAAGCAGTACTCCCAGCTGGACCGGGCGCCGTACCAGGTGGTGGATGTGCACGAGCTGCTGAAGAGCACGCTGATGATGCTGCACGGCAAGCTCGGCGACGGCGTCACCGTGGTCAAGGACTTCGACCGCAGCCTGCCGCCGATCCCGGCCTACCCGGCGGAGCTCAACCAGGTCTGGACGAACCTCATCGATAACGCCGTCCAGGCGATGGACGGGCACGGCACGCTGACCGTGCGCACGGCACGGGACAACGACCGGTTGCTGGTGGAGATCGGCGACACCGGGCCCGGCATCCCCCGGGAGATCCGGAACAGGATCTTCGAGCCGTTCTTCACCACCAAGCCGGTCGGCGAGGGGACAGGGCTCGGGCTGGACATCTCCTACCGCATTGTGGTGAACCGGCACCACGGGGACCTGAAGGTGGAATCGGAGCCGGGGAACACGCGGTTCCAGGTCCGGCTGCCCATCACTGTCGCGGAGGCCGATACCGTGATCGGGCCGGGCACCGCCGCGCCGGACATGACCGCGCCGGCCACCGCTAAGGAGAGCTGAATGGCTGACATTCCGGGACTCGACCCGGCCGTCCCGCCGAGCGGCACCGGCTGCGTCGAATGCGAGGCGGTGTCCGGCTGGTGGTTCCACCTGCGCCGGTGCGCCGAGTGCGGGCATATCGGCTGCTGTGACAGCTCACCGTCCCAGCACGCCAGCGCGCACGCCGCGGACGCCGGCCACCCGCTGGTCCGCAGCTTCGAGCCGGGCGAGTCGTGGTTCTGGAGCTACCCGGAAGAGCAGTTCTACGACGGCCCCGAGCTGGCGCCGCCGGAGCACCACCCGGCGGACCAGCCGGTGCCCGGCCCGGCCGGGCGGGTCCCCTCCGACTGGCGCCGCCACCTGCACTAGGCCAGACAGTAGTGGTCCCGGCCTGCCGCTAGCGCCCCGCGGGATGGCAAGCTAGCCGCATGGGCATCGTGTCACCAGGGTTCCGGGGCCGCCCGCGGTCCGGACGTGAGAAGCTCCCGCCAGGCCAGTACCTCGTCACCGACTTCCCGGTGCTGTCCGCTGGGCCCACCCCGCGGGTGGATACCAGCTCGTGGAAGTTCAGCATCACCACCGAGGCCGGGCAGGCCCACAGCTGGGACTGGGCGGAGTTCCGTGCCCTGCCCAACGAGGAATTCCAGGTGGACCTGCACTGCGTGACCAAGTGGTCCAAGCTGCGGACCACATGGCGGGGCGTGTCCCTCGACACGCTGCTGGCCCAGGCCCAGACCAGCGCCGAGTACGCCCTGGCGCACTGCTATGGGGGTTACACCACGAACCTTCCGGTGGCCGACCTGCTGGACGGCCAGGCCTGGGTGGCGTTCGAGTACGATGGCCGGCCTCTGGCGGCCGAGCACGGCGGCCCGGCCCGGCTGCTCGTCCCGCATCTGTACCTGTGGAAATCGGCCAAGTGGGTGCGGCGCATCGACCTGCGGGCCAAGGACGAGCCGGGGTTCTGGGAGAGCCTGGGCTATCACAACTATGGGGACCCATGGCGCGAGCAGCGGTACTGGGGCGACTGACCTGGCAGGTGGGCACGGTCGCGGAGATTCGCGAGGAGACCGCCACCGCCCGCACCATCGTGCTCGACGTTCCGGCCTGGCCAGGGCATGCTGCGGGCCAGCACGTGGACGTGCGGCTCACCGCGGAGGACGGCTACTCCACCCAGCGGTCCTACTCGATCGCCTCCGCGCCCGGCCCCGGCCGGCTGGAGCTGACCGTGCAGCGGCTGGGGGACGGCGAGGTGTCCCCGTACCTCACCGACACCCTCCGGCCCGGATACCCGCTGGAGCTGCGGGGGCCGATCGGCGGCTGGTTCGTCTGGGACCCGGCAGAGCCCGGGCCGGTGCTGCTGGTGGCCGGGGGCAGCGGGATGGTCCCGCTGATGTCCATGATCCGTGCCCGGGCCGCGGCCGGCAGCGAGGCCCCGTTCCGCCTGGTGTATTCGGTGCGCAGCCCGGAAACGGTGCTCTATGCCGCCGAGCTGGAGCGGCTCAGCAAGACGGCGGACGGGTTCGAGATGAGCTACGTATACACGCGCAGCGGCCCGCCCGGGGTGAAGGCGCGGATCGGGCGGCTCACGCCCGTGGTGCTCTCCGCGCCCGGATGGACACCGAAAACCGCGCCCGCGGTCTTCATCTGCGGGCCGACGGGCTTCGTCGAGGCCGCCGCCAGCCTGCTGGTCAGGGCGGGGCATGACCAGGACGCGATCAAGACCGAACGATTCGGACCCTCCGGAGGCTGACCGTGACCACACACCTGGATGGCAACGTGCTCGCCGGGACCCTCGGTGAGCTGTTCGCCGTGGACATCACCAGCGCCATGGGGCAGTGCGCCTCGTGCGGGACCAGTGAGGCCATGGGTGAGGCGCTGGTATATACCGACGCGCCGGGTATGGTGGCCCGCTGCCGCACCTGCGAGGAGGTAGTGCTGAGGGTCAACCGCACCGCCGGCCGCGCCTGGCTGGACATGCGCGGCATCAGCTGCCTCGAGCTGCGCATCCCCGGCGAGTGAGCCGGGATCAGGACATGAGCAACCTCCCCCAGCCCGCCGACCGCCGCCACCTCCGGGTCTCCGACGCCGACCGGGAACAGTCTGCCGAGCTCCTGCGCCAGGCCGCCGGGGACGGCCGGATCACCTTCGACGAACTAGACCAGCGCCTCGAGTCCGCCTACGCGGCCCGGACCTATGGCGACCTCAGCGAGGTCACAGCCGACCTGCCGGCCGCCGGCCAGCCGCCGTCCGGGGCGGTGGACACGGCCCCCGGCCGGTTCCCGGCCTCCCGGATCGGCGGTGAGCCCGGGTCCGGGGTTTCCATCGCCATCCTGGGCGGTGTGGACCGGGGCGGGACGTGGGTGGTGCCGCCACGGCACAGCGTGGTCGCGATCCTGGGCGGCGTCCATCTCGACCTGCGGGAAGCACGGTTCAGCCAGCGCGAGGTGACCATCGACGTCTTCACCCTGATGGGCGGGGTGGACATCACCGTCGGCGAGGACGTCGAGGTGGACGTGTCTGGGTTCGGCATCATGGGCGGCTTCGACCACCGGGCCACCGGCCCCGGCCTGCCCGGCGCGCCCAGGGTGCGGGTGCTCGGGCTGGCGCTGATGGGCGGGGTCAACGTGCGGCGCGGCCAGCCGGGGCAAGGCCAGGACAACCGGGACCGCCACCATCACCAGGACCACCACCACCACCGGGACCACCACCACCGGGAAATCGGCCCGGCCGCGGACGGCGACCAGCCCCCCGGCATATCTCCGCAAACGTGATCTGGCAGACAGCCTGAATCATCTGAACCGGCGTCAGCCAGACAGGGAGCGATCATGACGGGACATTCCTTCGTGCCTTTGCCCGGCAGCGAGCGCGGTTCCCTGCCGGGATCGCAGGAACTGGGCGCGGTGGATGAGTCCCGGCAGATCGAGGTGACGCTGGTGACCCGGCGACGGACCGCGCTCCCCCGGGATCTGGTCGAGGGACCCGCCACCCTGACCCCCCAGCAATTCGCCGGGCGGCACGGCACCGACCCCGCCAACCTTGAGCTCATCACGACCGTGCTGGCCGGGCACGGCCTGGAGGTCACCAGCGCCGACGCGGGCCGTCGCCGGGTCACGGTCCGGGGCACGCTCGCGGCCCTGTCCGCGACCTTCGGCGCCACGCTGCGCTGGGTGCGCTCGCCCGACCCGGTCACCGGGCAGAACATGGTCGAGCACCGGTACCGGGAAGGCGGCCTGCAGATCCCCGCCGAACTGAACGGCATCGTGCTCGCTGTTCTGGGGCTGGATGACCGGCCGCAGGCCCGCGCGCATTTCCGCCGTGCCCCGGTCGCCGTGGCCCCGGCCGATGCGCCCGCGCCCACGGCACCGGCACCGGCACCGGCACCTGGCACTCCCGCCCCCACCGGGCCCGCGCCCACCGCGGCCCCGGCACCCACGTCCTACACCCCGCCGCAGGTGGCCACCCTGTACCTGTTCCCGGCGGGCACCGACGGGACCGGCCAGACGATCGCCATCGTTGAGCTCGGCGGCGGATTCGGCAGCAGCGACCTCGATCCCTACTTCGCCGGGCTGGGCCTGCCGGTCCCCTCGGTCACCGCGGCCAGCGTGGACGGCGCCGTCAACCAGCCCGGCAAGGATCCTGACGGCGCGGACGGCGAAGTCCTGCTGGACATCGAGGTGGCCGGCGCGGTGGCCCCCGGGGCAGCGCAGATCGTCTACTTCGCCCCCAACACTGACCAGGGCTTCGTGGACGCGGTGACCACCGCGGTGCACGCCACCCCCACGCCCACGGTCGTCAGCATCAGCTGGGGCCAGTCGGAGGACTCCTGGACAGGTCAGGCCCGGACCGCCCTGGACCAGGCCATGGCGGACGCGGCCGCGCTGGGCGTCACGGTCTGCGTCGCGGCCGGCGACAACGGCAGCAGCGACGGGCAGAGCGGCGGCGGTGTCCACGTTGACTTCCCCGCGTCCAGCCCGCACGCGCTGGCGTGCGGGGGAACCAGCCTGCGCGGCAACGCCGCGACCGGCGTGATCAGCTCCGAGACCGTCTGGAACGACGGGGGCTCGGGCGGCGCCACCGGAGGCGGCGTCAGCGACGCCTTTGGCCTCCCGTCCTGGCAGACGGCCGCGGGCGTGCCGGCCCAGGCGGGGCGCCGGCCGGGACCCCCGCGGGCCGGGGCGTGCCCGACGTGGCCGGTTGCGCCGACCCGGAGACCGGCTATCAGGTCCGGGTGGACGGCCAGTCCACGGTGATCGGCGGGACGAGTGCCGTGGCCCCGCTGTGGGCGGCGCTGATCAGCCGGCTGGCACAGTCCACCGGGAAGTCGTTCGGGCTGATGCAGCCCGGGCTGTACGCGGGCGTGACGGCGGGCACGGGGGCGCCGGGCTTCCGCGACATCACCAGCGGCAGCAACGGTGCCTACGCCGCCGGACCGGGCTGGGACGCGTGCACCGGGCTCGGCTCTCCCGAGGGAAGCATCCTGCTCACCACGCTGGGCAGCGGCCAGGCCTAGCGCCTAGCGCCGGCCGCCACGCCGGGGCTAGGCGCACCGGTTAATCCGCCTTACGGCCGAGGGTGGCCGGCGCCCCGTAGCTCTGGAGCACCTCGGGGACGGCCACTACTCCCCGCTCGTCCTGGAAATTCTCCATGATCGAGAGCAGCGACCGGGCCGTCGCGCCGGTTCCGTTGAGGGTGTGCGCGAAGTGCAGCCTGCCGTCGCGGCGGAACCTGATGTTCAGCCGCCGGGCCTGGTAGTCGGTGGTGTTCGAGCAGGAGGTGATCTCCCGGTAACGCTGCTGGGCCGGGAACCAGGCTTCGATGTCGTACTTCTTGGCCGCGGGCGCGCCCAGGTCCCCCACGGCGATGTTCATCACCCGGTAGGGCAGCCCGAGGGCCTGGACGATCTCCTCCTCGTTCGCGAGGAGTTGCTCGTGGAAGTCGGCCGACTGCTCGGGCAGGCAGTAGACGTACATCTCTACCTTGTCGAACTGATGCACCCGGAACATGCCCTTGGTGTCCTTGCCCGCCGCCCCCGCCTCACGCCGGAAGTTCGTGGTGAACGCCGCGTACCTGGCGGGCAGCTGGCTCTCCTCCAGCCGCTCGTCGGTGTGGATGCCCGCCAGCGCCACTTCGGAGGTGCCGGTCAGGTACAGGTTGTCTCGTTCCAGGTGGTAGAGGTTGGACTCCTCGGTGGGCAGGAACCCGGTGCCGTACATCGCCCGCTCGCCGACCAGCACCGGCGGCAGCACGGTCATGAAGCCCTTGCCGGCCAGGCGGTCGAGCACGAAGCGGTACAGGGCCATCTCGGTCATGGCCACGTCGCCGAACCGGTAAGCGAACCGGGACCCGGACAGCCGCGCGCCGCGGGCCATGTCGATCCAGCCCGTCGGGCCGCCGAGATCGGTCGCGTCCCGGACCGGGAACGTGAACTGAGGCGGTTCGCCCCAGGTGCGCAGCACCACCGAGTCGTCCTCGGTCAGGCCGTCCGCGGCAGTGGGGTCGGGCAGGTTGGGGATCCGGGCCAGCAGCTCCTGCCGCCTCCGCTCGGCCTCGGCCAGCTCAGCCTCGGCGGCGTCGAGTTCCTTCCGGAGCTGCTGCAGCTCGGCGAGCTTCTCCGGGCTGGGCTTGGCGCCCCGGGACGATCGCTTCTGCGCGGCGCGCAGGGTCTCCGCGCGTTCGGTCAGCTCCCGCCAGGTCTGGTCGGCGGTGAGCACGGCATCGAAGTCGTCGGCGGCACCGCGCCGGGCGAGCGCGGACCGGTAGCGGTCTGGCTCCTGGCGCGCGGCCCTCAGGTCAATCACGTGCGCGAGTCTATCGGGCACGCACGGCGATCCGGTGCGTCACGGCACCTCCCGGCCCCCGGGGCCCGCCCGTCACCCAATCACCCGGGGAGGTCGAGGCAGACCAGCCCCCAGGGCCGGTCCGCCACCCGGGTCATGACCAGGGTGGCCCGCCGGGAACCGGCCAGCTTCAGCTGCCGGTGCAGCTGGCCCACGTCGCCGGCCAGCCCCCGGCGGCGGATGTCCAGCGCGCCGATGTCGAGGTCCCGCAGCCGGGCGGGCAGCCGCTTCTGGTTCCATGGCCCCGAGTCGATGACCTCCAGGGTCCGGGCGAACGGGGTACGCACCGCGGTATCCGTGCACAGGAACGCGATCTGCTGGTCGATCTGCCACGCCCCGAGCTGCCGTGCTAGTTCGCCGACCAGCCCGGCCCGGGTCACTGCCGGGTTCGGGTCGAGGAGGAACGGGCCGGGCGCTGCCAACGGGACCGGCGGGCCGGGCTCGGGGGTGAGCGTGTGGCCGCCAGGCAGGATGGTGGCCCGGGTGGCGGAGCCGGCCAGGCCCGGTGACCAGGCCACCGCCTCCTTCAGGTCCCGCCCGACCGCGACGAACTCCAGTTCCCAGCCTTCGGGGACCGCGTCCCGCGCGATCCCCGGGGCCGCCTTGATACCCACCGCCGGGATCTGGCCGGCCAGGCCCAGGCACCAGGCCAGCGGTGGTTCACTGACGCCGGGGCCCAGCCGGCGCTGCTGCGTGCGCCGCGCCGGGTCGATGAACACCGCCTCCACCCCGGCCAGGTCGGCCTCGCGGGCGTCGCCCCGGGCGGTGCGGACCGAGCCGTCCACGCCGTAGGCCGCCGCGTTCAGCATGGCCATCCGCAGGTGCAGCGGGTCGCGGTCCACCGCCCGGACCTGATGCTCGCTGGCCAGGGCGACGAGGTCACCGCCGATGCCGCAGCACAGGTCGGCCACCACGCCGGCCGCGGCGAACCGGGTCTGCCGGTGCCGGGCCACCACCTGGGCGGAGGCCTGTTCGAGGCCGGGCCGGGTGAAGAACATGTCCATGGCCCGGGTGAACTTCGCCCGGGCCGCGAGCCGGAGCTCGTGCTGCGCCAGGGCTGCCGCGACCAGCCCGGCCGGATAGCTCTCGCGCAGCCGGGTGCCGAGTGCCAGCGCGGTGTCGGGGGTGACGTCCTGGTCGCGCACCGAGGCCAGCAGTTCCGCGCCCGGGGGACTGAGCAAAGCGTCGAGATCGGTGCCGGGCTCGGCGGCACCGTTCATGGCGCGGCCGGGGTCCGCGGCTGGCCCGCCGCCCCGGCCCCGGGCTCACCCCCCGCGTCCGCCGGCTCACCCCGCGCATCCCGCACCTCACCCCGCGCATCCCCCGTGGCCACTTCCGCAGCCGGCTGGCCAGACCGGGTGGCCAGCACTGAACCCGCCAGGATCAGGCCGAAGGCAGCGATGATCTCCGGGGTGAGCGGCTCCCCGAGCACCCCCACCCCCAGGGCCACCGCCACGGCCGGGTTCACGTACGTGATGACCGTGGCCCGGGCCGGGCCGACCTCGGCGATCAGCTGGAAGAACAGCACGAAGGCGAGGGCGGTGCAGACCAGCGCCAAACCGGCCAGGCTGGCCAGCACGGCGGCGGAAGGGACGGACCGCGGCCAGGTCAGCGCGGCCGCAGGCGCGTAAACCAGGGCCGCAAAGCCCAGGCAGACGGCGGTCACCCCGAGGCCGGGCAGGCCGGCGAGCTTGCGGCTGGCGATCAGCGGCCCGGTCGCGTACCCCACCGCGGTGAGCATGACCAGGGCGACCGACCCCAGGTCACCGTGCACCGCGCCCGGCCCGGCGAGCAGCGCCACCCCGGCCAGCCCGCCGAGCAGGCCAGCCCAGCGCAGCGGCGTGAGCCGCTCCCCGCCTCCGGTGAGCCGGGCCAGGGCCACCCCGATGATCGGCACCGACGCGATGAGCAGGCCGCTCATCGAACTGGACAGCCGTTTCTCCGCCGCGGTCAGGAACAGCCACGGCAGGATGATCTCCACGCAGGCGAACACGGCCAGCCAGCGCCAGTGCCGGCGGAGCGCCCCGACCTGGCCGCGGTACACAGCCAGGGGCAGCAGCACAACGGCGCCCCCCGCGACCCGCGCGAAGACCAGGACGGGCACCGAAACCCCGCCGTCCGCGACCTTGATGAGCAGGTAGGGCACGCCCCAGATCAGGCTCATCGCCGTGAAGAGTATCCAGCCACGGCGGCTCACTCTGTACCTCCCGTAGTCCCGCTGGCAGGTTACCCGGAGATGCCGGTTCAACCGGAGATGCAGATGCCCAGGGGGCCCAGGCGCGGCGCACCCGACCCGGCGGCGGCGCTAACCCCGCATATCCGGCTACGCTCTGGCCATGCAGCGGATCCCGGAGGAAAGCACCGCCGGCGTGGCCACCGCCGGGCGGCTGGCCCCCGCGTCCGCTGGTGCCTCCGCGATCCAGGCCCGACTGCGGCTGCGCTGGGCCCTGCTCGCCGCCGTGGCGGGCGGGGTGGCCCTGGCGGGCGCGTTCCCCCCGGTCGGGATCTGGCCGCTGGCCGCCGCCGGCCCGGCCCTGCTGGTGATCGCCCTGTACCGCCAGGGACTGCGGGCCTCGTTTGTCATCGGGCTGGTCTTCGGGGTCGCGTTCTTCGTGCCGCTGCTGTCCTGGCTGGTCAACGTGGCCTGGTACGCGTGGGCGACACTGGCCATCGCCGAGGCGGCCATCTTCGGACTGCTCGCGGTAGGACAGCGGCTGCTGCTCGGGCTGCCCGGCTGGCCGCTGGCCGTAGGCGGCTGGTGGGTGGCGGCCGAGGCGATGCGGGCCCGCTGGCCCTACGCCTTCCCGTGGGGCCGGCTGGCGATGAGCCAGGCGGGCGCGCCCACCGCCGGGTGGGCCGCGATCGGCGGCCCCCCGCTGCTGTCCTTCCTGGTCGCGGTGACCGGGGCCATGGTGGCCTGGCTGGTCCTGGGCATCGCCCGGGACCGGCGCGCGGCCCGGGACCTGCGCGGCCTGCTCACGGACCGGCGCCGCCTCGTCGCCGCGGTGGCGGCCACCGCGGCGACCGCCGGGGTCGCGCTGGCGGGCGGCCTGCTCCCCGTGGACGGGGCTGGGGCTGGGGCGGGGCAGCGCACCGTGACCGTGGCCGCGGTGCAGGGAGACGTCCCGCACGCCCGGTCCCTGTCCGACCTGTTCCGCGCGACCACGGTCACCGACAATCACGCCGCAGCGACCCGGGCCCTGGCCGCGCAGGTCGCCGCCGGCGTCCGGCCGGCCCCGGACATCGTGATCTGGCCGGAGAACTCGACCGACCTCGACCCTGGCGAGTACCCCGCGATCTACGGCACGATCGCTGGCGCGGTCGATGCCATCGACCGGCCGGTCCTGGTCGGCGCGCTGCTGGAGAACCCGCTGCGCAACACGGGCCAGCTGTGGCTGCCCCGCCGCGGCCCGGTGGCGGTCTACGTGAAGCGCCAGCTGGTCCCGTTCGGCGAGTACATCCCGTTCCGCAGCCTGCTCGCCCACGTCACTTCGCTGGTCAACCTGCAGCCGGTCAATTTCACCCCCGGCCACCGGGCCGTGGTGTTCCACCAGGGAGCCATCCGGCTCGGCGACGTGATCTGTTACGAGGTCGGCTTCGACGGCCTGGTGCGGTCCGAGGTGACCGCGGGCGCCAACCTGCTCGCGGTGCAGTCCAACGACGCCACGTTCGAGGTGGACGGCCAGTCCGGCGAGTCGGCTCAGCAGGTGGCCATGGCCCGGATCGACGCGATCACGTCGGACCGCGCCATCGTGTACGCGTCCACCACCGGGGAGAGCGCCATCATCGCCCCGGACGGCGCCGTGCTGGCCCGCACCGGGCTGTGGCAGCGGGCGGTGCTCGACACGAGGGTGCCGCTGCGCAGCGGCCTGACCCTCGCCGACCGGCTGGCCGGCTGGCCGGAGGCCGTGCTCACGGCGCTGACCATCCTCGCCCTGGGCTGGGCCATCGTCCGCGCCGCGGCCGGTGCCCGGCGGGGTGGCTCAGGCACCACCACGCGCACCACCTCAGGCACCACCACGCGCACCACCACGGGGAGCACCCCGGGCAGCACGGCGTAACGCACGCATCACGGATGGGCCCGGGCTCACCCGGCCCGCCGGGATGGGCTGACAATGGGACACATGGCACTGTGGCGAACCTTCGCCAAGCCTCTCCGGTATGCGGCACTGGCGGCAGGCGCGCTGCCCACCCTGGCTTTTCCCCAGCTCAACCTGGAATTCCTCGGCTGGTGCGGGCTGGTGCCCGGGATCCTCATCATCCGCGCCGCACCGTCCGCCCGGGAGGCCGCGGTGCGCGGCTGGTGGCTGGGCGCCGGCTTTATCCTGGCCGCCCTGTACTGGCTGGTCCCCAGCATCGGCCCGGCGCTGCTGCTGGTCGCCGTGGTGTTCGGGGTCTTGTGGACCGGGTTCGGGGTGGCCGCCTGGACCCTGCTGCGCCCGCCGCTGCGGCCCGCGCGCGCGCTCGCGGCGCTCGCCGTGCTCCCGGCCTACTGGGTCTTCACCGAGTGGGCCCGGTCCTGGCAGGGGTTCGGCGGCCCCTGGGACGTGCTGGGCGCCAGCCAGTGGCAGCATCCCTCGGTGCTCGCCCTGGCCGCGGTGGGCGGCGTCTGGCTGATCAGCTTCACCCTGGTCGCAGCCAACACGGGCATCGCGATGCTGCTGCTGGCCCGGGGCCTGGCGGTGCGGGTGGCGGGGGCCGCCGCGGTCGCCGTGGCGCTGGCCGCGGGACCGGTGGCGTACGCCCTCAGCGCGGCCGTGCCCCCGGCCCGGCACGTCACGGTGGCGCTGGTCCAGCCGGGTCTCACGAGCAGCAAGAACCTGCGGTTCGACGCGAGCCTGCGGCTGTCCGGCCGCCTCAGTGCCAGCCGACCGGGGGCCAGCCGACCGGGGGCCAGCCGACCGGGGGCCAGCCGACCGGGGGCCAGCCGACCGGGGGCCAGCCGACCGGGGGCCGCCCGCCCGGACCTGATCGTGTGGGGGGAGAGCAGCGTCGGCACCGACATCAGGCGGGAGCCGGTGCTGTTCGGGCGCATCAAGCGGCTGGCCGCGGACACCGGCGCGCAGGTCCTGGTGAACCAGGACGCGTCCCTGCCGGACGGCGCGCGCTCCAAGGTGGCCCTCCTGATCGGGCCCCGGGGGGTTGTCGGCTCGTACACCAAGACGCGGCTGGTCCCGTTCGGCGAGTACATCCCGCTGCGCGGCGCACTCGGCTGGATCGCCACCATCAGCAAGGCCGCCGCCAGCAACATGGTGCCCGGCCACGGCGCGCACCTGATCCACGCCACGGACCGGCTGGGCCGGCCGCTGCCGCTCGGCGTGCTGATCTGCTTCGAGTCCGCCTTCCCCGACATGTCCCGGGTGGACACGGACCTGGGGGCCCAGCTCATCGTGTACCAGACCTCCGACTCGACGTTCCAGGGGAGCTGGGCACCCGCCCAGCACGCGGCGCTGGGCGCCGTGCGGGCCGCGGAGACCGGCCGGCCGGTGGTCCAGGCCGCCCTGACCGGGGACACGGTGGCCTTCGACCCGCGCGGGCGGCTGCTGGCCCTGATGACCGCCCAGCAGCGCGGGGTGACCGTGGTACGGCTGGGGCTGCCGCCGGCGTCCGCGCGCACGCCCTACGACCGGCTCGGCGACTATGTGCCCTGGGCCGCGACCGGCATCGTGCTCATCGCCGCCCTCGCCGGCTATCAGACGGTTCGCCGGGCTCGCGGCGGCCGGGTACCTTTGGAAGGTAACCTCCGGCGCGCACGGTCCGTCTCAGTAGTGGGCGCTTCGCCTGGAACGGGTCAGCCCCCGGACAGCGTTGACCAACGGGCGCCACCGTCTCCCCCGGCAGATCGCTGATGGGCCCGTGGTGTTGAGGGCAAACCCCGCCGTGGCGGCGACCCGCCATGGCCCCGAGCGGTCAGCAACAGGAGGATCCGCAGTGCGGCAGCGCGATAGGGCAGACGGCCGGCGGCACATCAGGGCAGCCCTCCAGGGCAGGGCCGCCGGACCAGGCCGCTGGCTCGCGATCACCGCCGTCACCGGCGTGGCGGGCCTGCTGATCGCGGCCTGCTCCAGCGGGTCATCGGCGCCCAGCACGCCCGCGGCCAGCCACAGCGCGGCCAAGGCCTCCGCCGCGGCGGCCGCAGCGGAGCTGCACATCAACCCGGGCGGCGGGCACGACGTGAACCCCAGCCAGGGGATCACGGTCACCGCGGCCAGCGGCAAGATCCAGACCGTGAGCGTGACCTCCGGCCAGCAGAGCGTGAGCGGCTCCCTCAACGGCGCGAAGACAGTCTGGCGTAACCAGTGGGCGCTCCAGCCGTCCCGGGACTATCGCGTGCGCGCCACGGCGGTCAACTCGTCCGGGACGACGGTCACGTCAACGGCCAGCTTCCGCACGCTCACGCCTGCCGCCTCGGACACCGCCATGATCTTCGAGGGCTACAAGCAGTCCTACGGCGTCGGGATTCCGATCCGCATCACGTTCAGCTCGCCGGTGACCAACGAGGCCGCGGTGGAGAAGTCCCTCGAGGTGAGCAGCTCCAAGCCGGTAACCGGGGCCTGGTACTGGGACGGCAACCAGACGCTGTACTTCCGCACCATGAATTACTGGCCCGCGAACACCACGGTCTCGTTCGACGGGCACCTGGCCGGCGTGGAGGCCTCCCCCGGCGTGTTCTTCACCGCCGACCTCACCCAGACCTTCGACATCGGGCCCTCGCTCATCGTGGTGGCCAGCACCCAGACGCACTACCTGAACGTCTTCTACAAGGGCGAGCTGTGGGGTCACTGGGCGATCAGCACCGGGCGGCCCGGCCTGGACACCGTGGACGGCACTTACATCACGCTGGAGAAAGGCAACCCGGTGCGGATGGTCGGCAACGGGTACAACGAGCTGGTCAACGACGCGGTGCGGTTCACCTACAGCGGCGACTACCTGCACTCCGCGCCCTGGTCGGTGGGCGAGCAGGGATACATCAACGTCAGCCACGGGTGCGTGAACCTGTCCCCGGAGCACGCGGCGATGTACTACAGCCTGGCGACGCCCGGGGACCCGGTGACGGTCACCGGCAGCCCGGCCGCCGGGAGGTGGGACGACGGCTTCACCGTGTGGTTCCTTACCTGGAAGCAGCTGCTGAAGGGCAGCGCGCTGGACGAGGCCGTGCAGGTCACCCCCTCCGGCAGCACGTTCGTCAGCCCGTCGTCGGTGACGCAGACGCCGGATACCTCCCGGCTGGCGGGCTCGAAGCCGGACAACTACGCCCCCCAGTCCTGAGGGTTCTAAGCTGCTGTCTTCCGCGTGGTAGCGGGCCAGCAGTGCCGCCTCCGCGGCCTTGCGCGGGAACAGCGCGAACACTAGCGCCGCGCCCAGCAGCACGCCGAGGATGGCGGCCGCGTAGGCCCACTGATCGCCAGCCAGGAACGCGCTCCTGGCCGCCGCGGTGATCTTGCTGGCGTACTGGGGATAGCGCTGAGCAACCTGCTGGGCGCCGGCGAAGGACTTCTCCAGCTGGCTCTGGACGCTGCCGGTGATCTTGCTCCGGCCCGGTGAGCTGGCGACCGACTTGGCGATGGCGCTGGCGTAGCCGGCCGTCAGCAGCGCGCCCAGGATCGACTGCATGATCGCACCGCCCAGGTCGCGCTGCAGGTCGGCGGTGCCGGAGGCCATTCCGGCCCGGCGGGTGGGTACCGAGCTGGTGAGCGAGTGCGAGGCGGGGGTGCCGGCCAGCCCCACCCCGGCGCCCAGGAACGCGAAGGCCAGCCCGACGACCCAGTACGAGCTGTCCTGCTTCCACAGCAGGAGCATGGTGAGGAAGCTGAGCAGGCAGAACAGGTACCCGCTGAGCAGCGTGAAGCCCGACCCGCGGGCGTGGGTGAGCCGGGCCGACAGCGGCGCGAACGCCACCATGCACACGGCCGCCGGCAGGATCGCCAGGCCGGCGCTCAGCGGCGAGTAGCCGAGCACGTCCTGCAGGTACTGCTGGCCTATGAAGATCGAGCCCATCAGCGACCCGAAGACGATGATCCCGCCCACCGCCGCCACCCAGAAGATCCGCCGGCCCGCCACGTGCAGGTCGTAGAGGGGCGCCCGGGCCCGGCGCTGGCGGAGGAAGAAGCCGGCCCCTGCGGCCAGCGCGACCAGGGCCGTACCAAGGGCCAGGGCCCCCGCGCCTGGTACCGGCGCGAAATTGATCGTTACAACCAGGGCCGCAACGAAAACCATCGACAGTACTCCGCCCGGATGATCGACGGGGTCGGTGGTCTCGTTGACGTGTGACGGCACGCAGGCCAGCGCCAGGACCAGGGCCACCACCGCCAGGGGGAGGGTGAGCAGGAACGCTGATCCCCACCAGAAGCGCTGCAGGACCAGGCCAGCCAGCAGGGGGCCCAGGGCCGTGATCGCGCCGCCGATGCCGGACCACAGGGCGATGGCCCTGATCCGGGCCGGCCCCGACCACAACGCGGTGATCAGGGCCAGGGTTGTCGGGTACGCCATGCCTGCCGAGATCCCGCCGAGCAGGCGGCCGGCCACCAGCACGCCGGCGTCCGGGGCATAGGCGGCCATCAGGCAGGCCGGGACGGACAGCAGCACGCCCAGCACCAGCATCATCCGGCGGCCGTAGCGGTCGCCCACCGCCCCGAGGTAGAGCACCGACCCGGCCAGGCCGAGCGAGTAGCCGATCGCGATCACGTCGAGCGTGGTCTGCCCGGCGTCGAAGGCGCGGCCGATGTCGGGCAGGGCGACGTTGGCCACGGTGAGGTTCAGGTTCGCGACCGCGGCCACCACGATCAGCGCGAGGAGTACCAGGGAGGCCTGGCGCGGCGCCGCCCCCGCGCCGGCGCCGCCCGGGGCGCCGGGTTTGGTGGCTGTGGCCAAGGTCCCTCCCCAGGGGGGCGTGGCCACGAGCCAATCAGGTTACGAGGGCCGCACCTCATCCGCAGCGGGTGAAGTGCGCAGGTCAGGGGCACCATCGGCGGGTTGCGGGGCACCCGGGATGAGACTGGTGCGGTCCAGATCGGCGCGGTTGAGACCGGTGCGGTCCAGATCGGCGCGGTCGAGATCGGCGCGGTCGAGGGCGCCGGGGTCAAGGGAGCCGAGGTCCAGGTGGCTCAGGTCCGGTGGGTTCGCCGGCCAGCGGCGGCCCAGGCGGCTGGCCACCTGCTGGACCGCCGCAGCGGTCCACGCAGCCGGCCGCGGGCTGGCCCCGTCCACCAGGCCGTTCCAGTACAGCGACCAGGTGCCGGCGACGACCCGGCGAACGGGGGGCGCGGTGAGGAGCCGTACCGCGGCCGACGCGGTCCGCGGGCGGCGCAGCAGGGTGGCCTGGAGGGCGGCGGCCCCCGGCAGGTAGCGGCCGAACGCGGCCGTCATCGCTTCGGTGTAGGCGGAGGCCGCCTGCCCGGGGCCTGCCAGCAGGCAGTCCGCGGCCATCCGCGCGCTGACCATGGCCGGGCCGATGCCCTCGCCCTGCAGCGGGTTGATCAGCCCGGCAGCGTCCCCGGCGAGCAGCAGGTTCCCCGCCGCCGGCGGGGTCCCAGTGCCGCCCATCCGCAGCCATCCCCCGGTCACCGGGCCGGGTGTGGCCTCCGGGGCCAGGTCGCCCGACGTACGCAGCAGGGTGGCAAACCGGGCCAGGTCCCCGCCCAGCGGGGCCGGCCGGCGCCGGGTGCCCAGGCCGACCCCGATGCCCACGTTGGCCTGCCCGGCCGCGCCGGGGAAGAGCCAGCCGTATCCGGGGTAGATCCGCCACGGCGCCTGGTCCAGCAGGACCAGCAACGGCAGCGGCACCTCGGCGGCAACGTAAGCGCGGATGGCGAAGCCCCACAGGGCGCTGCCCGCGTCCAGCATCCCGGCCAGCCGGGCGACCGGGCTCAGCGCGCCGTCCGCGCCGATGAAGGCGTCCGCGGCGAGCCGCCGTCCATCGCTGGTGATCAGCGCCCGGACCGGGCCGCCGGGCGGACGGTCCACGCCGCTGACCCGGGCCCGGATGGGTTCCGCGCCTGCCTCGATGGCGGCCGTGCGGAGCGCGTCATCCAGGACGACGCGGGGGATGACCACCCCATGGCCTGGGTAGGTCCGGCCGCGGAAGGCTGGCAGCCGCGACCGGTGCCCTGACGGCCCCACGATCAGGAGGTCCGCGCCCTGCCCGGCGTCCGGCACGGACACGCCCAGCTCGTCGAGCAGGCCCACGCCACGCGGCCCGATCAGGTCACCGCAGGCCTTGTCGCGGGGGAAGGACGCCTTGTCGACCAGGGCGACGCGGGCGCCGCCCCGGGCCAGCACCAGCGCGGCCACGCTCCCGGCCGGCCCGGCGCCGACCACCACCACGTCGAACGGGGCCCTGTTCATAGCACGGGGTTCATAGCACGAGGGTTCTCAGCACGAGGGTTCTCAGCACGAGGGTTCACAGTACGGGGCGCCATGTCACCGGGCTATCACGAGGGCCACGGCCAGGGTCCCGGTGGCCCAGGTGAAGTAGCGGAGCCCGCGCTCCAGCGGCGCGAGCAGGTCGGCCCGGTCGAGTTCCTGCTGACTGCCGTCGCGCCAGGTGACCCGGACCGACACCGTGGCGATCCGGCGGCGCAGCGCCCGGGCCGGGGTGCTCAGCGAGCGTTGGCCCATGGACAGGAAGAACGCGGCGACCGCGGCGACCAGCGCGGCGGGCGGCAGCGTCCAGTGCTGCGCGTAGGCCCCGACCAGGACCGGGAACGCACCCCAGGCCGCGCCGAACCAGAAGTCGCTGTGCAGCAGGCCGCCGAGCAGTTCCAGGTTGTACCCGCAGACCAGGATCGCCCCGGCGATCACGAACGGGAGCAGCCGCAGGCCCCCGTCGAACAGGCCCATCACGATCGCAAGGGCGATGGACAGCCCGGCCGTGATGGCCAGGACCACGCCGCTGATGCCCGTGCTCAGCGGGCGGCCGTTGAGTTCGTCGAGCGCGTGCGCGCCGATGCCCACGGCCAGGAAGAACGCGAGCATTGTGGCGCCGAGCCGCCAGAGCACCGGATCGGGCACCAGCGCCGCCCCGAGCGCCACGTAGGACAGGTGCCACAGCGTGTACGGCGGGTGCAGCAGCGTGAGCCAGTCGCGGAGGCCCCCGGTGCCGCGGCCCACCGCGTAGAAGGCGGTCTTCTCGGTGCGCGCGCTCACGAACCAGGTCCCGCGGGCGGCGCCGCCTTGCGGCCCCACATGACCAGCCCGCCGCCCAGGCTCATCACGCTGACCCCGATGTCGGTCAGGCCCGCCGTCCGCCAGGCCGCGATGTGATCACCGAGGGAATGCCGCCGGTAGTGCTGGGAAATACTGGGCCCGAGGAAGCGGCCGACCCGGTACCAGGCCGCACCACCGGTCAGCGCGCCGAGCATTGGCAGGGCCAGCCGGGTGTAGCACCACCAGGCCAGCCACCACCCCGGCTGCGGCGGCACATAGAACTCGAGGCTGGCCAGAGTGCCGCCGGGCCGCAGGGTGCGGGCCATCTCGGCGACGGTCGCCGCCGGATCGTCCACGTAGCGCAGCAGGTAGGAGAAGGTCACCGCGTCGAAGGTGGCGTCCGGGAACGGGAGGTCATCCGCCCGCCCGACGGCGACCCGTACCCGGCCGCGGCCGCCCGGACGCCGGGTCCTGGCCACTCCCGCCCGCAGCATGGGCTCGTTCAGGTCGACCCCGACCACGTCGGCGCCGGTCCGGCCCGCCACCGCCAGGGCGATCCCGGCCGGCCCGGTCGCCACGTCCAGCGCCAGGGCCGGATGGCCTGACGCGGTGCGGCTGACCACCGCCCGCCGCCAGCGGCGGTCCTGGCCCATCGAGAGCAGGTAGGCGAGCCGGTCGTAGCGGGCTGGCAAGCCCTCGAACACGGCACGCGCCACCGGCTCGCCGCGCAGGCGGGCATCCTGGGCAGGGGCGGCGGTCACCGCGTGCCGGGCTGAGCCAACGGGCGCTCCTGTGCTGCCTAGACCGTGCTCTGAGGGTCGCGCGGCCAGCGGCCACGAACTCGATCGTCGCACGGGTGCCCGTGATGGGGCAAGGAACGCGGCGGGGTGGGGCATCCGGCTGGCCTCGGGCAGGCGCGTCCGCGGACGGGTGGCCACCCGCGGGAAGGCACGTCCGCCGGCGGCTAGCTGGCCTCGGGCAGGCGCGTCCGCGGCGGCCTGCTGCGGCGGCCCTGGGCAGCGCGGTTTGCCCCGGTCCGCTGGCGCCCGTCGCGCCCGGGCCGCGAGCGGCCGTTGCGGCCGGGCCGGGAGCGGCCCGGCTGGCTGGCGCTGGCCGCACGCTCGGGCCGGGGCGGCGGCGGCGGGATGGGTGTCCCGGACGTCGCGATGTCCCGGACCGCCGGGGCCCCGGGCTGCACCCGGTGCCGGGCCGGGCTCACCCCAGCCGCCTCCTGCAGCCGCGCAACCTCGCGGACCTGGGCGGGATCGACGAGCGCGAGGACGGTCCCGGTCGCACCGGCCCGGCCGGTGCGGCCCGAGCGATGCAGGTAGTCCTTATGGTCATTCGGCGGGTCGAAGTGCACGACCAGGCCGACGTCGTCGATGTGCAGGCCGCGGGCGGCCACGTCGGTGGCGACCAGCACCCGCGGGTAGCCTGCGGCGAACCCGTCCAGGGCGCGCTGGCGCTGGTTCTGGCTGAGGTCACCATGGATCGCGCCCGCCTCGATGCCGGCCCGGGTGAGCTGCTTGGCCAGCCGGTCCGCGCCGTGCTTGGTCCGGACGAAGATCAGGGTGCGGTCCGGCCGCCCGGCAATCTCGGCCGCGATCTCCACCTTGTCCGAGGCCGGCAGCACGAAGACCTGGTGGTCCGCGGCCACTCCCGGCTCGGTCACTGGGGCGACGGCGTGCAGCGCCGGGTCCGTCAGGTAGGCGGTGACCAGCCGGTCCACGTCCCGGTCCAGGGTGGCCGAGAACAGCATCCGCTGCCCGTCCCGCGGTGTCGCGTCGAGCAGCTGGGTCACGGCCGGCATGAAGCCCAGGTCGGCCATGTGATCGGCCTCGTCAAGGACGGCGATCTCGATCTGGGCCAGGCTGGCGGCGCCGCGGCCGATCAGGTCGATGAGCCGCCCGGGCGTTGCGACCACGATGTCCACCCCGCGGGCGAGCTGCTCGATCTGGCGGCCCATCGGGGCACCGCCGTACACGGTGGTGACGCGGACGCCGAGCCGTCGGCCCAGCGGGGCGAGCACCTCGGCGACCTGCCGGGCCAGTTCCCGGGTGGGGACCAGGACCAGGCCGCGCGGGGACCGCGGCTGGCGGGGGCCGCCGTGGGCCAGGCGGGCCAGCAGAGGCAGGCCGAAGGCGAGGGTCTTACCCGAGCCGGTCTGCGCGCGGCCGAGCACGTCCCGGCCGGCCAGCGCGTCGGGAAGGGCACGGGCCTGGATCGCGAACGGCGCGGTGATGCCCTGCTCGGCGAGCGCCGTGACCAGCGGGCCGGGCAGGCCGAGCTCGGCGAACGTCGCAGCGGCCGGGGCTGGCGCGCTGAGCGCGGCGGTCAGGGCGCGATCGAGCTCGGAGGAGGTGGTGGTACGGGGCGTGGCGGGCCGCTGCGGCCGGCCCGCATGAGACGGCCTGCGCGGGCTGGCTGACCGGCCAGGGCCGGCCTTCCGCCGCCGGTGACCGGCAGACGGGCCGGATCCCTGGGCAGCAGGGCGCTGGGGCACGGTGAACTCCATCCATGATTCGGGGGCCGCGCCACGGGACCAGCGTCACGACAGCGGCGAACCAGGTTTCAAGACCCTGCTGGCACAAACCATGCGGGGCTTAACCAAGGCTCACCGGGAAGCGGACTGCTCGCAGATGCGACCTCGCGGGCCACTCGCCCGCGGAAGTGGCGGCATCCTCAGCCGCCTAATGTCTCAACCCTACCAGTGGCGTTCTTCTTCCCCTGGGGGCGGGGCGGCGCGTCCCCCCGGGCGCGGGGCGGCGCGTCGTCCTCTTCCAGGCCGGACTTCTCGAAGTAGCTGACCGCCAGGTACGCGGCCACGAAAGCCACCACCATGCCGATGAGCAGGGCCAGTTCAGCGATGGGAATGGTGTTCTCGTTACTGAGCAGGAACAGGATCCGCCTGATCACCGCGACCAGCCCGACCACGATGAAGGGCTGCGCGGCGAGGCGGTGCGCGCGCAGCGACAGCACGACCGTGTGCACGATCTCGACCAGGATCAGCACCAGCAGGACCCGGTCCAGCAGGTTGATGGAGGCGGTGGCCATCGTCTGCTTCCGCATGTCCTCGACGAAGCTCACTACCCCCGACACGGCCAGCGTGGCCGCGAGGACGATGAGCACCACGCCCACTGCCACGGTCACGAAGTCCTGGGCGTGCTCCAGGGCCCAGATCGACGCGGCGACCGCCGGCCGGGGCTCAGGACGGCCCAGCTCAGCGCGGGCCGGCGAGCGCGGGCCGGCGCAGCGCGGCGCAGCGCGGGCCGGCTCAGCGCGGGCCGGGCCAGCGCGGGCCGGCTCAGGCCCCGGCTCGCTGCTGTCACTCACGTCGGTGGGCTTCCAGGGCGGCCGCGTGGTCCGGCACGTACGTCTGCATCTCCCGCGGCACCCGCACATAGCCCTTGGCCGGCGGGCGCGGCGGCAGCTCCAGCGTCTGCCGCTGGACGTCGTGGTAGGGGATGGTGGAAAGCAGATGGGCGATCATGTTGATCCGGGCCCGCCGCTTGTCGTCGCTCTCCACCACGTACCACGGCGCCTCGGGGATGTCGGTGTGCAGCATCATCTCGTCCTTGGCCCGGCTGTAGTCCTCCCACCGGGTGACCGACTCCAGGTCCATGGGAGACAGCTTCCACCGCCGCATGGGATCTTCCAGGCGGGACCGGAATCGCTCCTGCTGCTCGGCGTCGCTGACCGAGAACCAGTACTTGCGCAGCAGCAGGCCTTCTTCGACGAGCATCCGCTCGAACAGCGGGCACTGGTGCAGGAACCGGGCGTACTCCTCCTTGGTGCAGAACCCCATGACGTGCTCCACCCCGGCGCGGTTGTACCAGCTCCGGTCGAACAGGACGATCTGGCCGCCGGCGGGCAGGTGCTCGACGAACCGCTGGAAGTACCACTGGGTCTGTTCCCGCTCGGTCGGGGCGGGCAGGGCCGCGATCCGGGCGATCCGCGGGTTGAGGTACTGGGTGACGCGCTTGATCGTGCTTCCCTTGCCCGCGGCGTCGCGGCCCTCGAAGATCACGACGATCCGGGCCTTCTCGGCACGCACCCATTCCTGGGCCTTCACCAGCTCGGCCTGGAGCCGGTAGAGCTCGGCCTCGTACAGCTCGCGCGGCAGCCGTGCAGCCTTACCCGCCTTGGCCGCCTTACCTGACCTGGCCTGGTGGTTCTTGTGCGGCGGGGACGCCACCGCGGTGTCTTTGCGGGCCATCGTCACTGCACCCCCTATCTGCCTGGAGTCAACCACGTCACCCTGATCATGACGAGGGCCCCTGGACCGTGCAACAGTGCCCTTCGACCGGGCCGCTCAACACTCTCACTCGCCCCTGCCGCTCAGCCGGATGAGGTAGCAGAGCTCACCCGGACAGGGGAAGGGATCGCCCGCTTTCGTGCCTAGCCTGATGCCTAAGTCGGCGGCGGGGGGACACAGGGCAGTTCCCTGAGGGGGACGGGTTGCGGCACGGGCTGGGGTCACGCTGGTGGCCGGGCAATCGGGGGAGCGGCAGGCTGGCCCGCGGGCTGGCCGCCGGTCTGGCCGCGGTGTCCCTGAGCCTGCTGGGAACCGTCCCCGCCCTGGGCGTCACAGCCACCCCCGCCGGCGACCTGGCTGTGCCGCTCCAGGACGGCGGAGGCCACGCCGCGCGCACCGTGGTGACCCTGACGTTCGACGACGGGGACGCCGACCAGATGGCCGCGGCCCGGGTGCTGCACCGCTACCGGCTGCCCGCGACGTTCTACATCATCACCGGCGCGGTCGGGGCACCGGGGTATGTGACCCTTTCCGACCTGCGCCAGCTGGCCGCGGACGGGAACGAGATCGGCGGGCACACCGTGTCCCACCTCCGGCTGACCGCGCTGAGCACGGACGAAGCCCGGCGGCAGGTGTGCGAGAGCCGCTCGATCCTGGCCCGCTGGGGGTACCGGGCGGTCTCCTTCGCCTACCCGGGCGGGGCGGACAGCCCGCAGACCGAGGCCATTGTCCGCGGCTGCGGCTACACCAGCGCCCGCGGCTTGGTCGGGTTGCGCGCCCCTGGATGCCCCGGCTGCGTCCGGACGGAGGGGATCCCGCCACCCCACCCCATGGCGCTCCGCACGGCCGGCGAGGTGGACAGCTCATGGTCGCTGCAGGACCTTGAGCGCACCGTCACCGCCGCCGAGCGGCAGGGAGGCTGGCTGCCGCTGGTCTTCCACCACGTGTGCGGCGGCAGCCACTGCGGCGGGCTGGCCGTGCGCGCCACGATGCTGGACACCTTCGCCCGCTGGCTGGCCTCACGGCAGCGGCTGGGCACGGCAGTCCGGACCGTGGGCCAGGTGATCGGCGGCCCCGTGGCTGGGAGCGCTGTCTGGCCCGCCCCGCACGTGGCGCCGGCGGCGCCGCACGGGATCGTCAACCCGTCGCTGGAGTCGGACGCCGCGTCGGGCGCGGTGAGCGCCTCGCTGGAAACCACGTCCGCGGGCCCCGACAATACGCCCCGGTGCTGGATGGAGGGTGGCTACGGGCGTAACACCGTCCGCTGGCAGCGCACCTCAGACAGCCACGCGGGGCGCTGGGCGCAGCGGCTGACCATCACCAGCTACCACAGCGGGGACGCCAAGCTACTGCCCCAGTTCGACCTGGGGCAATGCTCGCTGCCGGTCCGCGCGGGCCGGTCCTACACGCTGGGCGCCTGGTACCAGTCCACGGCTCGCACCCAGTACTCGGCGTACTACCGGACCTGGTCGGGGCGCTGGGTGTACTGGACGTCGAGCCCGTACTTCGCGGCCAGCCCGCACTGGTCTCAGGCCCGCTGGGCGACGCCGCCCGTGCCGGCGGGAGCCAGCGGGCTGAGCTTCGGTCTGGCCCTGTTCTCGAAGGGCTCGCTGACCACGGACTCTTACCGCTTCGCCGTGACCCCGCCCAACGTGACCCGGCGGATCGCGGACTGGGTCCTGCTGGCCGCCCTGTGCGCGGCCGGCCTGGCGGTCGCGGCGCGGGCGGTGCGGCGGCGCCGGGTGCGGTCTGACCAGGGTTAAACCAGTCCCGGTCGAGCGGAAGCGGCTCGCCTGGTCATCCAGCAGGTGGTAGCGGACCGCGTAGGACGCCGCTTCCAGCCGGGAGTGCACGCCGAGCTTGGTCATCAGCGACTGGACGTGGGTGCGCACCGTGGCCGGCGAGACCCCCAGCTTGATCGCGATCCCGGCCGTGTCCAGGCCTTCCACCAGCAGCAGGAGGCATTCCCGCTCGCGTGCGGTCAAGAAGCCGGCGAGCCGGTGCGCGTGGTCCTGCCGGCCGGGCAGCCGGGGCGGGGCGGGCTTGGGCACGTCGACTACCACCTCGCCGCGCAGCACGCGGTCGATGGCCCTGGTGAGCGCGGACACCCCCCTGGTCTTGTGCAGGTAGCCGGACGCCCCGGCGTTCAGGGCGTGCCGGATCCCCACGGTGTCCGGGTCGGCGCTGAGCACCAGCACCTTGGTCCCGCCGCTCGCGGCGAGCATCGGGCTGATGGCCGTGATCCCGTTCTCGCCGGCGAAGTTCCGGTCGATCAGGCACACATCCGGCTGGATCCGGCGCACGGTCTCGATGGTGTCCGACACGGTGCGGGCCACGGTGACCTCATAGCCGCGCTGTACCAGGACGGCAGACATCGCGTCCAGGAAGACGCTGTGGTCGTCCCCGATGACGAGCGCGGTCACGGGACCACCTGGCCATCCCCGCCGGGGACCGGAATGGCCGGGACAGGCCGTACCGGCACCAAGATCCGGACGTGCGCACCGTCCGATGCGGGCGCCAGGATCTCCAGTGCCCCGCCGCACGACTCGAGCAGCGTGGTCACCACGCCAAGCCCGAGTGAGGCCACTCCCGGCGGGCCCTGGCCGAACCCCGGGCCGTCATCGATCACGTCGAGCACCGCCCGGTCACCCCCGGCCGAGACGGTGATCCCGACGCGGCCGCACGGTCCCGCGGCCCGGGCCGCGTTGTCCACCACGTTGGTCAGCACCCGCCACAGCAGGGCCGGGCTGGCCTCGACGGTCACCTCCGGCCCGGGCTCCAGGATCACCGAGGTCTCGTGCGCGATCCGGGCCAGCTGGGTCACCTCCCCGGCCAGCGAGCGCAGCTCGACCTCGGCCACGGCCGGCACCCCGGCCCGGACCGGGATTTCCTGGGCGATGACGTCCAGCAGCCGGGACATCTCCAGCGACAGCAACTCGAGCCGGGAACCCGCGTCTCCCGGCAGGTCCACATCCCCGCGCACGGCCTCGACCAGGTACGACAGCGTCGTCATCTGATGGCCAAGATCATGTAGCAGGCCGCGCACGCCCAGCGGTTCCTCAACGTCTGACCGCCTGCGTCCCCGGCCCCGTCGCCGGTCCAACGACGGCTCCACGTATTCCCCCCGACCTTTGTTCCCCCAGCGCTCCCGCACCGTCCCCCTGGGCGGGCCGAGCCGGTTCGCCAGCCCGTCCTCCCTCATCCTTACGCTTACCGTCCGGCGCTGACTAGTCACGGGATGAGGCATTACGGACAGTTAACCATGCCGCGGCTAGGCTGCGAGACCCCGGTGGCGTATGCCGCCGTGAGCGCCTGGCGGAGCGCCTGCTCGCCGAACCGCTGGCCGAGCCGGGCCTGGGCCGCCGTGGCCATCCGCGCCGCGGCGTCCGGCGAATCCAGGAGGAACCGGATGGCGTCCGCCATCAGCGCCGGGCGGCCCGGCGGGACCAGCAGGCCGGTCTCGCCCGGCGCCACCACGTCGCCGACCGCGTTCACCGCCGTCGCCACCACCGGGATCCCGCAGACCATCGCCTCGACGACGGCCGTGGGCAGGCCCTCGTAGCGGCTGGGCAGCGCGAAGATATCGAAGGCGGGCAGCAGTTCCGGGACGTTGCCGCGCTGGCCGGCCAGCACCACCCGGACGCCGGGCATATCCCGGGCCTGGGCGGCAATCTGCCCGGCCAGTTCCCCGTCACCGACCCAGACCCCGATCACCTCCGGCCGGTTCAGCGCGCGCAGCGCGCCCAGGAAGTCCTCGGGCGCCTTCTGATAGGTCAGCCGTCCCACCGCGCCGACCACGGTCGCGCCAGCGGGCAGCCCGAGCGCTGCCCGGGCCCTGGCCCGGGCACTGCCCTCCGGGGTGCTGCCCTCCGGGGTACCGCCGTCCGGGGCACTGCCCGCTGGGGCGGCGGGGCGCGGGGCGGGGGTGTCGGCGACCACCCCGATGGTGCGGATCCGCTCGGGGGAGATCAGCCGACGGCGGACAGCTTCGACCGCCACCCCCGTCCCCACGCACAGGGCCACGTCCGTGATCCGGCCGAGCCCCCGCTCGATCTGCACGTACGCCTGCCGCCTCGGCGCCCCCTGGAACTCGTGGAAGGGGAAGCCGTGGTAGGTGTGCACCAGCCGGGGCACCCCGGCCCGGTGCGCCGCGAGGCGCCCGAGGACCCCGGCCTTGGCCGTGTGCGTGTGCACGATGTCGAAGGGCAGGCGGGCCAGCAGTTCCCGCAACTGCGCCAGGGCCTGCAGGTCGCTGTACGGCGCGATCGGCGCCCGCAGCGCGGGCACGGTGAGGACCTCCAGTCCAGCCGCGGCGGCCTGATCCAGCAGCACCTGGTCCCCGCTCCCGGTGATGATCGTCATGTCGAAGCAGGCCCGGTCCATGCTGAGGGCCCCGCGCAGCGCGTGCTGACCGGCACCCCCCTCCAGCCGGGTGATGACCGTAGCCACCTTCTTTCTCCCGGCTGCCACGGGCTTTCTCCCGGCTGCCACGGGCTTTCTCCCGGCTACCACGGGGACCGGGGTGCTCATCCGTCCCTCCGTTCCGGTGCCCGCAAGCCGGCAGCCCGGGCCACCCGGACCGCCTCCAGGCGGCTGTGCACGTCCAGCTTGGCGAAGATGTTCCGGGTATGCGTGCGCACGGTATCGGTCGAGATCAGCAGGTCCTGGGCGATCTGACGGCCACGCTTGCCGTCCATCATGCTGAGCAGGACGTCCCGCTCCCGGGGACTGAGCATGTCCAGCACGTCCTCGTGCTCCCGGGCCCGGCCGACGTCGGCGCGCAGTTCGGTGAGGATCGCACCGAGCATGTCCGGCGGGAACCAGGAGTAACCCTGGCATACGCCGCGGATCACGGTCTCAAGCTCGGCGGCACCCTGCTCCTTGGCCACCCAGGCGGAGACGCCGGCCCGGGCCGCCTCCACCCCGTGCGCGATGTCATGATCCGCGCTCAGCACGACCACCTTGGCCTCGGGCCGGGCGGCCAGCAGCCCCTGCAGGACCTCCCCCACCGCCGGGCCGAGCGGCTCGACCTCAATCGTGATCACGTCCGGCCGCAGCCCGCGGACGATCTCGAGCAGGTTGGGGTCGAGCGTGGTGCATCGTCCCGCCACCCACAGGTCCATGGCCGCGGACAGCCTGGAGGCCAGCGCCTCGGTGACCATCAGGTGGTCATCCACCAGCAGTATCCGCACCGGGTCCATCAGCTCACCGTCGGCCGTCGCGGTCTGCCTGTCCTCACCCAGAAACATGACTCGCCTCCGCCACGCGTGCCGGGGGGTTCAGTGTGTTCGCAGGTAGCGCGGCCCGATGGGGCCCGGGCACCGCCGCAGGGTCCGGACCGGGCACCGCGGCCCGATCGGGCCCGGGCACCCCCGTCCGGTCCGGCCCGGGCACCGCCGCCCGGTCCGGCCCGGGCACGACTGCGGGCTCCCGGTCCGGCCGGCTGCGGCGTCCGGCCCGGCCGTCTCGACCGCCCGCCGGGCCGGGCTCTTCCACCGGCCGTTGGACCGGGACAGCCACGCGGCCGGGATCGCGTACAGGCCGATGGCGGCGTCGAGCATCCGCAGGAACGGGAAGAACACGCCGAGCAGCAGCAGCCGGGGCTGGCGCTCGAGTACCGCGACCGCGCAGGTGAGCAGGTAGTCCGGCAGCACCACGCCGAACAGCACCGCGGTCAGCGTCACGTGGGCCGCGACCGCCGTGTGCACCTCACCGAAGCCCGGCCAGGACAGCGCGCCGCCGACCAGGTCCGGCACGGCCAGCACGATCAGGGCCAGCGGGAGCAGGAAGAACAGCAGGCTCGAGGTGATCAGCTCGATCAGCAGCAGGGTGAGCATGGCGGTGAACAGGTTGGCCCGCGGCGGGTGCCGCCGCACGGTCTGCCACAGCCCGATCGCCCACCGCCTGGTCTGCCGCACGTAGTCACGCAGGTTGTCCGGGTCCTGGGTGACCGCCACCGCCTGCAGGGTGAAGCCGACCTTGCCCAGCCCCTTCTGGTACACCTCGAAGGTCATGTTGAAGTCTTCGATCACCAGCCCGGGCGGGTTCATCTCCATCTGGGGCAGGACGTCGGTCCGGTACAGGCTGGCGAAGCCAGGCACGATGGGCGTGGCGTTGGAGCGCAGCCAGGTCTGGCCGAACTTCACCGCCCGCTGGCCCACGGCGTAGATCCGGGTGCGGTGCCCGACCAGCACCTTGCCTTCGAGCGCCATCCGCCGGTCCCGCGCGGTCCGCACGCAGCCCGCCACCGCGACCACCTGGGGGTGGTCGAACATGGGCAGCGCGGCGGCGAAGTAGCCGGGTTCGACCCGGGTGTCGGCATCGAGCAGCATCACCACGGGGAACCGCTCGATCAGGTCGAACCGGCCGATGGCCTCCTCGAGCGCCCCGGCCTTACCCAGGTTCTGCTGGGTCTCGATCACCCGCGCCCCAGCCCGCCGGGCGATCTGAACCGTGGCGTCGGTGGACCCGTCGGACACCACGTGGACGTTGCCCCGGGGCACCAGGGCCATGATGGACCGCAGGCTCTCCTCGATCACCAGCGCCTCGTTGTGCGCCGGGATGAGCACGGCGACGTCGGCCGGGGTAAGTGAGTGCCGGGGCCGCAGATGGCTCCCCGGACCGCCCTCGGCCGAGACGGCCATCACCGATCCCCCGTTTCCCGTCCCGGCCGGATCAGGGGCCGCCGCCCGGCCCGGTGACCGGCGGGCGGCGAGCGACTCGGCCAGCCGGATCAGGCCCACTGTCCCCCAGAGGGCGAAGTTGGCGCCCAGCACGAAGACCGCCAGCACCCACCAGGGCATCATGGCACCCTCTTCGAGGTGCTGAGCGCGTGCGGGCCGGATGTCGGCAGCACATGGCCCAGCGCGGACCAGGTGCCGGCGTCCTCGTATCCGTACATCCACAGATATACGCCCGCGATCTGGGCGCCCTGGGCCGCGTCGAACTTGGCCCGGGAGCTCGCCGCGTTCTCGAACCACACGGTGTGCTCGTGGCCGGACGCGTCCCGGTAGCGGAACCAGGGGGTCTGGCTTGCCTGGTCGTAGTGCGGGGTCGCGTGGTACTCGCGCGACAGCCGCAGCGCCTGGAGCCAGCTGACCCCGGTGCCGTGGCTGCCGACCCAGTCGTAGCCGTAGAGCGGCACGCCCAGGATGATCTTGCTGGCCGGGATCTGCGTCTTGGCGTAGCGCAGCACCGCGCGGACCCAGCTGATCGGGGCCACCGGCCCGGGCGGGGACGTCTCCCAGTGGTAGTCGTAGGCCATCAGGCGCACCTGGTCGGCGACCCGGCCGATGGCCGCGTAGTCCTGGGCCAGGTTGCGCGGGTCGGTGCCCGCGTTGGTGGTCTTGGCGAACACCGCGACGGACAGCACCTTGCCGCGTGCGTGCAGCGCCTGGGCTAGCCGGGTGACGAACGTGGTGAACGCCTGCCGGTCACTGGCGTGCAGGTTCTCGTAGTCCAGGTCGATCCCCGCGTAGTGCTCGCGCGCCGTGAGAGACACGATCTCGGCCACCTGGGCGGCCATCAGCGATGGCGAGTGCAGCATCCGGCCCACCGGCGCGTAGGACCACTTGCCGCCGGTGATGTTCGCGATGCTCGGCACGATCTGCTTGCCCGCCCCGCGCAGCCGCTTGATCTCGGCCGCCACCGATGCGGCCTGGCCCGGGGGGAACTGCGTATCGATCTGCCCGGAGCTGCTCAGCCCGTACATCCAGGGCGACACCTCGGTCACGTCCTGCCGGTGGCCCAGCACGACCGTGGTGCCGTGGCTGATGTTCCAGTACGGCATGGACGCGACGACCAGCGTGTGCCGTGGCGTGCTGCCCCGCAAATTCACCATCGTCAGTCCCACCAGGACGGCCCCGACCAGGACAACGGCCAGCCATACGGCACCCGTGAAACGGTGCCGCCGCCGTCCGGGCCCCGTCGCAGGCGCCCGGCTGCCGCGGGATGCCGCCTTCGTCGGCTCTGCCTTCGTTCGGCTCTGCCTTCTTTGACTGGGCCGTCCTCGTTTTCACCTGCTCGCCAGCTCTCCGCTCTCAGCTCGCTGCCGCCGCGGTGGCCCGTCCGGCCATCTGGTCCTCGATCACGGCCTGGATGATCTCGTCCAGGCTCCGGGTCGCCCGGAAGCCGACCAGGTCGCCGGCCAGGGTGCAGTCCGGGACCCGGCGCTGCATGTCCTCGTAACCGGAGCCGTATGCCTCCAGGTACGAGGTCCGCTCGATCCCGCGGTCCGAGCCGGTCGCCGCGATCACCCGCTCGGCCAGGCCCTCGATGGTGACCTGCTCGGTGCTGCCCAGGTTCACCGCCCGCCCGCTGGCCCGGTCCGACGTGATCAGCCGGGTCAGCGCGGGCACCACGTCGTGCACGTGGCAGAAGCAGCGCACCTGCTGGCCGGTGCCGAACACGGTCAGCGGCTGGTCCGCCAGCCCCTGCCGGACGAACCGCGGGATGACCATCCCGTAGCGGCCGGTCTGCCGCGGGCCCACGGTGTTGAAGAAGCGCACGATCACCGCGTTCAGCCCGAGCTCGCGGACGTAGCCCTCGACCAGGCTCTCGTCGATCGCCTTGGCCTCGGAGTAACTCCACCGCGACTTCAGCGGCGACCCGATTATCCGGTCGTCGTCCTCCCGCAGCCCGATCTTGGTGTTCTTCCCGTAGATCTCGCTGGTGGACGCGACCAGCAGCCGGGCCCCGTGGCGATGCGCGGCCTCGACCACGTTCTCCGTGCCCCGGATGTTGGTGCGCATGCTGTTCAGGGTGCGGTCGCGGATCATGAACGCGCCCACCGCGGCGGCCAGGTGGAACACCCAGTCCGCCCCGGCGGTCAGCTCCGCAACCGCGGCGGTGTCCAGGATCGAGCCCTGGACCAGCCGGAACGAGGGGTCATCGCGGACCGCCCGGAGATTCTCCAGCCGCCCGGTGCTCAGGTCGTCCAGCCCGGCCACCTGGTGCCCCGCAGCCAGTAGTTCCTCGGTCAGGTGCGAGCCGATGAACCCGGCCGCCCCCGTCACGAAACACTTCATCGCATGTCCCCCGTCTTGGTGGCGGGCCGCCAGATCGTGCGCAGCTTGCGCCGCCTGGCCAGCCGTTCGTACAGGTCGTCGATCCGCGCGGTGACCGCCGCCACGCTGTACTCCTTCTCCACGGCCGGCTCGGCGATCCGCGGCCGCTGCCCGGCACCCACCTCCGCCGCCATCGCGGCCCGGATCCCGTCCACGGTGGACGGCACCCGGCGGGCCCGCTCGGCGTCCAGGCCGTCCAGCGCCGGGCAGGTGGTGTAGAGCACGGGGGCGCCGTTGGCCAGCGCCTCCAGCACGGAGAGGCCAAACGTCTCCTGCTTCGACGAGGCCACGAACAGGTCCATCGCGGACAGCATCGCGGACACGTCGTGCCGCTCGCCCGCAAAGATCACCTGGCCGGCCACCCCGTGCTCGCGGGCCACCTGCTCCAGGTGCTCCTGCTCGGCGCCCTTGCCCACGATCAGCAGCCTGACCCGGTCCGACAGCAGCGCCGACGCCGCCTCGATGACCAGGTCGAACTGCTTGTTCGGGTCGAGCCGCCCGAGCACGCCGACCAGGTAGACGTCCTGGCCGACACCGAACTCGGCGCGGATCCGCTGCCGGGCCGTGTCGTCGAACGCCACCCGCTGCAGGTCCACGCCGTTGGGGATGACGGTCACCCGCTTCGGGCGGACCCCCCACTTCACCAGCCGCTCCCGGACCGTGCCGGAGACCGCGATGGTCATGTCGGAGAGCATCTCGGTGCCCAGGTACAGGGCCCGGACGCCGGGCGTCATCTTCCGGCGCTCCAGGTGGGTCTCGCCGATCGAGTGCTCCGTGCTGAGCACCACCGGCGTCCCGGCCAGCCAGGCCGCGGACCGGCCGTACACCTGGGAGCGGTACAGGTGCGTGTGCACCACGTCGTAGCCGCCGCGGCGGATCAGGCTGCGCAGCCGCAGCAGCGCCGACAGCTGGGTGTTGCGGGACATCCCGATGTCCCGGATCCGGCCGCCGTCGGAGCGGATCATGTCCGCGACGGGGCCCGGGTTGTAGAGCGTGACGACCTCGCTGTCGTGCCGGGTGTGCTGCAGGATCGAGCGGAGCTGGAGTTCGGCGCCGCCGACCCCCAGGCCGGTGATCACGTGCAGAACCTTCATGTCATTTCCCCCGTGGTACCTGGTGAGCAGATGGAACCTGGTGAGCAGATGAAGCCTGGCGAGCAGATGGGACCTGGCGAGCAGATGGAGCCCGGCGAGCAGGTGAAGCCTGAGCACGTGGAGCGTGCCTGGACCGGATGGCCCGCCCGACGGTGCCGGCCGCTTCCGCCGCGATGCTGGTCACGGTCCGGCCCAGCACGACCAGGTCGAGCCAGAACGACCAGTGCTCGATGTAGTAGTTGTCGAAGCGGGCCCGGTCGCTGATCGAGGTGTCCCCGTTGAGCCCGTGCACCTGCGCCCAGCCGGTCAGGCCGGCGGGCATCCGCTGCCGCCCGGTGTAGCCGGGCATGGCCTGGCTGAACTCCCGGACGAAGTGCGGCCGTTCCGGGCGCGGGCCGACCAGGGACATATCCCCGCGCAGCACGCTGACCAGCTGCGGCAGTTCGTCGATGTGGGTGACCCGCAGGACCCGGCCCAGCGCCCCGCACTGCCCGGGGGGCACCGACCAGGAGGTGTCCGGGTCGCCGTGCCGCCCGAGCGTGCGCAGCTTGACGATCTCGGCCAGGTTTCCCTGCCCGACGACGCGGACCTGCCGGAACAGCGCCGGGCGGCGCAGCGTGAGCCGGACGGCCAGGGCCGCCACCGCCACCAGCGGAGCGGTAACCACCAGCAGCACCGCCGCGGCCAGCACGTCGAAGGCCCGCTTCATGGCCCGGCCGAGGGGTGCCTGCGCCGCCCAGGCCGGCCGGCGCAGCGGGACCAGCGGGACGCCCCACACCTCGTCCAGGCGGCCGCCACCCAGAGTGCCGCCGAGCCCGGGCAGCCGGGCGGCCAGGCATACGTCGGCGGCCAGCGGGGCCGCCCGCAGTGCCCGGGCCAGCTCGTCGTCGCTGTCACCGGGCGCACAGACAATCAGGCGGCTGATCCCGTGCTGCGCTACCGCCGCGCCGAGCGCACCGTGGCCGTCCATCAAGGGCCGCAACGAAGACCGTCCGCGGGCACTGCCGCCCGCCAGCGTGTCATCCAGCCAGCCGACGGGACGCAGCCCCAGCTCGGGGTGCTCCTCCAGCAATGCAGCCAGTTCCCGGGCCTCCGGGCCGCCGGCCACCAGGGCCCGCTCGGTCAGCCGGCCGCGCCGGTGCGCCGCGCGCAGCGCGGCCGACACCACGACCCGCGCCGCGATCAGCAGCCCGGCGGTCGCAACCGCGAGCCGCAGCGCTTCGCCCGCCGTCATCCAGGGCAGGACCGCCACCACGGGCAGCGCCGCAGCGGCGATAATCCGTCCGGCCTGGTCGGCGACCCGCAGGCAGATCCGCAGCCGGTGCAGTCCGCTGACGGACAGCGCCAGGAACACCAGCGCGGCGTACGCCGCGACTGCCCAGCCCCGGGGGAACCCCGTGCTCATCGTCACGCAGGCGAAGGCAGCACCGAGCGCCGCCACGTCGGCCAGCGGCATGGCCACAGCCGCCGCCAACGCGCCGGGGGTGAGCCGGTGCACTGCCGCGGCATCCAGCTGGGACGGCGTGCAGGCGTGTTCCGGGGACGCCGGGGGCGCGGAGACGAGGGCCGGGCTGCCCGGGCGGACGCGGCCCGGCCCCGCCACCCGCAGCGGGCCGTGCACGGACTGGGGCGCGCTCCCCGGGCCTGCGGCCCAGGCTCGCTCGCCGGTCTGGGGCACGCTCACCGGCCGGCCCTTACGGCCACGCCGGGACGGCGGGAGGCCGTGCCGGCCAGCCGCCGGCCCACGGTACGAGCCGCGTGGTCCGCGCCGTACACGAACCGCATGACCGGGCCGAACGTGGGGGCCACTCCCGGGCCGGTCACGAACAGCCCGGGCGCGCTGGTCTGGTAATCGCCGTCCACCACGGGGGTGCCGGCCACCGTGCGCAGCCGGGACCGCAGTTCCTCGTCCAGGAACGTCAGCCGGCCCAGGTCGGGCCGGTAACCGGTGGCCGCGATGACGTGATCGGCGGCCACCTCGGTGCGGGACCCCGTGCTGCCGGCCCCCGTGCCGCCAGCCCCCGTGCCACGGATCAGGCCGAGCCGGACCCCTTCGGGCCCGGCCTGCGCCCAGTCCAGCGCGTGGCCGGTGAGAACCGGGAACTCCCCCTCGACCCGGCCGCGCAGCCAGCTGGCCCCGGCCGGGCCGAGCGCGGTCCGCGCCCGGGTGACCCGGGTGCGCTCGGGCAGGTGCCGGAACGCGCCCGGCTGGGTGGAGTAGAACCAGGTGCCCCAGCCGGAGCCGAGGCCGGCCTCAGGCTCGCGGAGCCGCTGCAGCAGCGGCCGCCCCGGGGAAAGCGGCGCGCCGTTCCACGCCACCTTGTCCTCGCGCATCACGATCTGGACCTGAGCCCCTTGTTCATGCAGCAGAGCGGCCGATTCGAGGGCGGACTGGCCGGCCCCGACCACCACGACCCGCTGACCGGCGAAGACCGCCAGGTCGGTGTGCGCCGAGCTGTGCGTGCAGGCGCCGGCGGGGAGCGCGTCCAGCTGGCGTGGCCGGTATGCGAAGTGCTCCACCCCGACTGCCACGACCACCTGGCGGGCCCGCAGCGTCTCCCCATCGGTCAGGGTGAGCTGGTAGCCGTCCCCGTCCGGTGACACCCCCGTCACCAGCACTTCCTCGACGTCCAGGCCGGCGGCCGCCTGGAACCACTGGCCGTAGGCCACGAACGTGTCCAGCGGCACCGGCAGGCCGTAGTCCGCGTACGGACGCCCGGTTGCCCGGCAGAACGCGCCCAGCGTCAGCTGGCCCTGCGGGTCGGACAGGTTGGACGCGAAGCCCTGGGACTTCAGGAACATGCCGCGCGGCATGTTCGCCCGCCACAGGTGCATCGGCAGGCCGAACTGCCGGACGCTCAGTCCGGACCGGCGCAGGTGCGCGGCGACCGAGAGCCCGTAAGGGCCTGCCCCCACGATGGCCACATCGGTGATGCCGTTCATACTCTCTCCCCCTGTGCGTTGAATTCCGTGATGTCCGGGGTGTCCCGGGACTTCCGGGTGTCCCGGGAGACCCGCGGCCCGGGACGGTAACGGGGCCCGCCTGTGGCGCGCGGCGGCGCAGACGGGTCCCGGGTATGTGATCGGGTCATCCGGCGGCTGACACCGCGCCAGGCCATCCGCGCGCACATCAGGCCGAACGGCCGCAGGTCATCGCGGGCCAGCCAGGCGACCTCGTCCACCCGGCGCAGCGAGGCCAGCCAGGTCCGCAGGCTCAGCTCGCCGTGGCGCCAGTAGCCGAGCGCGCCGAGCGGGTCGTAGTTCTCGACCAGGAAGCGACGCCCCCGGGTCATCTCACCGGCCGCGACCGGCTGGCCGGTCAGGTCGAGGTACGCGGCCCGGGCCACGTCGACGCCGGTGCCGGTGGTGAACAGGCGGAACTGTGCGCCGAGCCGCGGGTTGAAGTCGAGCAGCTTGTACTGCGCGTCCCGCGGGTCGAAGCGCAGGTCGAGGTCGACGATCCCGCGGAAGCCGATCTCGGCCGCCATCGCCGTGACCTGCGCGGCCAGCCGGCTGTTCGGCACCGCCCGGCCGAGGCTGGTCAGCCCGGCGTAGGCCGGGTAGGAGCGGTCTTTGACCCCGGTGAACGCGGGCGCGCACCGGCCGCCGGAGTCGACGTAGCCGTGGAAGAACCAGTCCTGGCCCGGGGCCGGCGGGATGTACTCCTGCAGCATGAGCCCCACGTCCGCCCGCGCCGCCCGGTCGCAGACGTCCCGCAGTTCCCCCGGCGTCGCGATGATCGTGGTGCTGCGCAGCTCCCGGCCGGGCGCCCCGGCCGCGCCGCCACCCCGCCAGGGCGTGGTGAGCTTCGCGATGAGCGGGAACCCGGCCTGCGCCGCGAACCCGGCGGCTTCCCCGGCTGACCAGGCCAGCATGGCCTGCGGGGTAGGCACCCCCAGTTCCCGGCAGAGCTGGAACATCGAGTACTTGCCCGCCAGCCGCCGCGGCAGGTCGGCCGGGGGGCGCGGGAACACGAACGCCTCGCGCAGCGCGTCCCCGTGCTCGGCCAGGAAGATCGCGCCCGCGTCGTCCGTCGCGTACAGCACCGCCCGGCGGCCGATCCGGCTGGCCAGGTCGAGCAGGCCGGACAGGGTCCGTTGCGGATCATCGGGACGGGGCTGCCAGAAGAAGCGGCCGGCCAGGTAGCGGGAGCTCGCGGCGGGCGCCCAGGCCCCCTCGTGCACGCCGTACACCGGCACGCCCAGCCGGCCCAGGCTGCGGATCACGCCCAGGCTGCCGTGGTGCAGCATGTTCTGGTCGAACTTGAGTACCACCGCCGGGGTACTCCAGTCCGCCGCCCGCAGGTCGGTGATCATGGCGTAGTCCTCACACCACCACGCGGTGCGCCGCGCCGGAGAACTGGTAAGTGGCGTCGAGCACCACGGGGACGTCGTGCGCCCAGGTGTAATCCAGCCCGGGGTGCAGCGTGTGCACCACGGCCAGGTCGAAGTCCGGTCCCCGCGGGGCCGCCACGCTGCGCAGCTGGCCGCCGCCCGGCAGGTCGAGCACGGGGATCAGCGGGTCGTAGTAGGAGACCTCGGCGTCCTCCCGGATCAGCCCGTCGATGATGGGCAGGGCCGGGGACTCGCGCAGGTCCCGCACGCCGGACTTGTAGCTGACGCCGATCACGATGACGCGCGCGCCGGCCAGCGGCCGGCCTCCGGCGGCTATCACCTCGCCCGCCCGCTCGATCACCCGTTCCGGGCGGTTCGCGATGGACTTCATGGCCTGCTCGATCAGCGGTGAGGCATGGTCCCTCTCGTTCAGCTGCCAGAGCAGATAGTGCGGGTCGCAGGGAATGCAGTGCCCGCCCACGCCAGGCCCGGGGAACACGCCGAGGAACCCGTAGGGCTTGGTGCCCGCGGCCAGCGTGACCTCGATCGGGTCCAGGCCGAGCGTGCCGCACGCGTCCGCGAACTCGTTAGCCAGGGCCAGGGACACGGCGCGGAAGATGTTCTCGTAGAGCTTGGTGGCCTCGGCGGCGTCGGTCGAGCTGACCAGGTACACCGAATCGGTGACCCGGCCGATGACCTCGGCGGCCCGCGTGGTGCAGTCCTCGGTGGCCCCGCCGACGACCCGCGGGGTCTCGCTCTGCAGGTGCGTGGCGTTGCCCGGGTCGATCCGCTCCGGGCTGAACGCCACGTTGATGTCGGTGCCCACCGTCATCCCCCGCTGCCGCAGCGGCTCGGTGAGCAGCTCCCGGGTGGTGCCGACGTAGCTGGTCGAGGTCAGGATGATGACCTGGCCGGGCACGGCGTGCTGCACCACGGTGGCGCACGCGGCGCGCAGCGCGGCGAGGTCGGGGGTCTGGTTGCCGTCCACCGGGGTCGGCACGCAGATGATGACCGCCTCGGCGGACCCGGCCGCGGCCGGGTCGGTGGTGAGTTCCAGGCTGCCGTCGGCCAGGGCGGCGGCGAGGCGTTCCTGATCGGCCTCGGTCAGGTCGGCCCGGCGTGCGGCGATGTCGCCCAGCCGCCGTTCGCTGACGTCGATGCCGATGATCCGCGGGCTCTTGCCGTGCAGTTCCACGGCGGTCGGCAGCCCGACATAACCCAGGCCGACAATGGCGACTGATCCCGTGCCCATCACCGATCCTGCCGTTTCAAAACTGACCAGCCTGGTGTGCAGCTGGTTCTCCCGCCCATTAACCGCGAGCGAAAGTCGATGATCGGCCACTGTGCCCCCCTGGGCTCCGGGCTAGGCGAAAATCCCCTGACGCCTAGCGCGTTTTCCTCACGTCGTTTCGACTGTGGCACCACCCTCCCCCCTGTGGGTCACTCAACAGGGGTAGGCGGCCTACGCTGAGTGATGGAAATCAGGCGGCTCGGGCCGGGTGGGCTAGCCCGGGAGCCCGCCGGTGCGGCCAGGTCAGCCGGTGCCGCGTTGCCTTGGCCCACAGGCGTGCCGCGGTGTCCGCCTCCCCGATGTAGGTCCGCGGCAGCGCGTGCCGGCCGGTGTACGCCGACGCCCAGATGGCGCAGCCGTAGTCGTAGCCCATGTCCCGCACCTGGGCTACCGCAGCGGCATCGAGGTCCCCGTAGGGGTAGCAGAAGCCGCCGACCGGCTGGCCGGTGATGTCCTGCAGGATGCGGCGGCTGCCGCCCACCTCCTCGGCGAGCGTGTCCCGGGCGGCGGGCAGCCGGACGTGGCGTAGCCCGTGCGAGCCGATCTCGATGCCGGCCCGGGCCAGGTCCCGGACCTCACCCGCGTCCATCAGCCGCTTGCGCGGCCCCTCCGGGTCCCAGGCGTTGTCGCCGCCGAGCCGGCCGGCGATGACGAACACGGTCGCCCCGAAGCCGTGGCGGCGCAGGACCGGCAGCGCGTGCCGGGTGAAATCGCCGTACCCGTCGTCGAAGGTGAGCCCCACCAGGCCCTTTCCGGCGCCTGCCGCGCGTGCGGCGAGCATCTCCCGCATGGATACCCCGCGCAGTCCGCGCCGGGCCAGCCAGCGCATCTGCTGCCCGAACCGGGGCGGGCTCACCGTCACCAGGTACGGGTCGGCCTGGTACGGCTCGACCGAGTGATACATGAGCACCAAAGGCATGCCCGGTGCTATTGCCGTATTGTTCCCCTGGATCAGGCCGTCATTGAACGCCTGCGCCATCATTTCCCCCCGTTGCCCCACCTGACGGGTCGCCCGCGCACATGGGCAGCCCCGCGCTCTTGCACGGTATGGCGGGGAGAAACGAAGCGACTCCTTTCTTCGGCTGGTTTTGCATACCGCATCTGGGGGGGCCACCGGATTACCCCCGGCTAGCACATTGTGATTAACCCAGGTGAGCCGTTACGTTAAGTGACCAATACATTACCCCTCGCTGCCAGGCTGGCCGCGCCCCGGACCGGGATGTCGCCGCGGTCCAGCCGGTCGGCTCTTGACCCGGTGGGCACAGTGATATCGGGTAGTACCGGTAACCAAATAACCCTGCTCACGTCCGGGAGCCCACATGGAGACAGCGACGAAGCTGCACGTACTCGACTGCGGCGCGATGAGCTGCGATCTGACCTGGCTGCTGCTGAAACCGGGGCGCAGCATCCGGCCCCGCAGCGAGCGGGACCGGCCGGTCGAGTGGTACCCGTGCACCACCCACGCCGTGCTGGTCGAGACGCCCGCGGGCACGATGCTCTGGGACACTAGCTGCCCCCGCGACTGGGAGACCCGCTGGGTGCCCACCGGGCTGCAGGAGTTCTTCCCCTACGACCAGGTGGACGAGGACCATTACCTGGACTCGCGGCTGGCGCAGCTCGGCATCACGCCCGCGCAGTTGGACTACGTCGCCCTGTCCCATCTGCATTTCGACCATGCCGGGAACGTGCGCACGTTCGCCGGGGCCGGGCCCCGGCTGGTGGTCAACGACAAGGAGAAGGACTGGGCGTTCGGCTACGAGGGCGCGTTCAACGGCGCCCACCTGAAGGCCGACTACGAGGGCATCGAGTTCGAGACAGTCTCGGGCGACGCCGAGTTCCTGCCCGGGGTCACGTTCATCGAGGCTCCCGGGCACACCCCGGGCACGATGGCCATGAAGGTCAACCTGCCCGAGACGGGGTCCATGATCTTCACGTCGGACGCCGTGTACATGGGCGACTCCTACGGGCCGCCCGCCACACCGGCCGCGATCGTCAACGACCTGTCCGCCTGGTACGCCTCGGTAGAGAAACTGCGCGACCTCGCTGAGAAATCCGACGCCACCGTGGTGTTCGGCCACGACGCGGAGCAACTTCACACCCTCCGCCGGGCCCCCGACGGTTTCTACGCCTGAGGAGGCATCCTGTGAGCATCACGACACCAGTGCCGGCCAACCCGGAGGCGATCTTCACCTACGGCGCGCCCCAGCTCAAGTTCGGTCCCGGGGCCTCCGACGAGATCGGGTTCGATCTCAGCCAGTACGGGGTGAGCCGGGCCCTGGTCGTGACCGACCCCGGGGTGGCCGCGACCGGCACCCCGCAGCGGGTCGCGGACCAGATGGCCCAGTTCGGCATCGAGGCCCAGGTCTTCGACGGCGTGCATGTGGAGCCGACGGACGAGAGCATGAAGGCTGCGATCGAGCAGGCCCGGGCGAGCGGGCCGTGGGACGCGTTCGTCGCGGTCGGCGGCGGGTCGAGCATCGACACCGCCAAGGCCATCAACCTGCTGCTGACCAACCCGGGCGAGCTGATGGACTACATCAACGCCCCGGTGGGCCAGGCCCGCGCCCCGGTCAACCCGCTCAAGCCGCTGATCGCGGTGCCCACCACGACCGGCACCGGGGCGGAGAGCACCACGGTGTGCGTGCTCGACGTGCTCTCGCTGCGGGTGAAGACCGGCATCAGCCACGTCCGGCTGCGGCCCACGCTGGCCGTGGTGGACCCGCTGCTCACCCTCACCCAGCCGGCGGGGGTGACCGCCTCGTCCGGGATGGACATCCTGTGCCATGCGCTGGAGAGCTACACCGCGCGCTGGTACACCACCTCCGAACACAAGCGGCCCGAGCAGCGGGTGCCGTACTGCGGCGCCAACCCCATCTCCGACATGTGGTCAGAGAAAGCCATGGGGCTGCTCGCCACCTCGTTCCGCCGCGCGGTCCGCGACGGGGACGACCGCCAGGCCCGGGCGGACATGGCCATCGCGGCCACCTTCGCGGGGATGGGCTTCGGCAACGCGGGGGTCCACATCCCGCACGCCAACGCCTACCCGATCGCGGGCCGGGTGAGCGGCTTCCACCCCAAGGACTACCCGGCGGACGAGGCCATGGTGCCGCACGGCATGTCGGTGGCGCTCACCGCGCCAGAGGCGTTCCGGTTCACCTTCGACGCCGCGCCCGAGCGTCACCTCCGGGCCGCCCGGCTGCTGGCGCCGGACGCCGACCGGCCGGCCAGCGACGAGGAGTTCCTGCCCCGGGTGCTCACCGACCTGATGCGCGACATCGAGATCCCGAACGGGGTGGCGGCGGTCGGGTACACCTCCGGCGACATCCCCGCGCTGGTGGAGGGGGCGCTCAAGCAGCAGCGGCTGCTGGCCACCGCCCCCAAGCCAGTGACCGAGGACGCCCTGGGCGGCATCTTCGAGCGGTCCCTGGAGCTGTGGTAGCCCATGGCCATCTACCAGCTCCGCTGCGGTCAGGGTCACGATTTCGAGGTGATCCAGTCCTTCACCGCCCCGCTGCCCGCTTGCCCGGACTGCGGCGGGGAGGTGCACAAGGTCCCGGCCCGGTGCGCGCTGTCCGGCCGGGGCGCAGCGTCGCTCCCGCCGCCGCCGGAGGCCATGCCGCAGACCTGGCGCGGCACCTACGAGGGGAACCGGGAGTACGTCACCCAGCTGCGGCGCACCGCCGAGCAGCGCCGGGCGGTGGAGGAACGGCACCCGGAACTCGCGGGTGACCGCCGCCCGGTGCTGGCCCACGAGGGCCGCTATGCTGCCGCCCCCCTCCGGGCCGGCGACTGACGCCGTGATGGCGTTAACTGCCAACCGCCGGGAGGTTATTCGTCGGCGACGATGGAGCCGACGCGGGCGGCCAGGCCGGGGTCGCGTGAGTTGAGGATGTAGGCGTAGACAGCACCCACCACGACGATGATCAGCGCCGCGTAGGGGAACCAGTCGTACGGCGTGGGCTGGCCCGGCTTGGCCAGGTAGTACAGCGGCACGATGATCGCGATGGCCCCCAGCACGGGCAGCACGGCGTGCTTGAGGATGCTGAACTCCTGCGGCCGGAACCGGCGGTAGTAGAACGGCAGGGCCAGGTTGGCCAGCAGGTAGACGACCAGCACCAGGATGGTGCCCATGGTGGAGGACTCGGCGAAGAAGGCGATCGGGTCGAGCGAGCCGGTGGTGCCGGCGATGAGGTGCAGCAGCGCCCAGCCGCCGATGATCAGCCCGGAGATCCCCACGAAGGTGAAGATGGCGTGCATCGGGGTGCGCCGGGCCGGGTTGACGTGGCCGATCCAGCCGGGCAGCAGCCCTTCCCGGCCGGCATTGAACACCAGCCGCGCCTGGGAGTTGGTGCCCGCGATCAGCGCGCCGAGGGTGGAGGTCATGCCGGCCAGGTAGGCGAAGAAGGCCAGCACGCCGATGGTGCTGTCGGCCACCGAGATGAACGGGATCGGGGCGGCACCGAGCTTGGTGACGTTGTAGCCGAAGCCGCTGACCGTGGCGTAGGCGAACACGACGTAGCTGACGCCCATGATCGCCACGGAGGTGAACACCGCGCGGGGCACGTTGCGCCGCGGGTTGTCGGTCTCCTCGGCCAGGGCGGCGGAGTTCTCCCAGCCGATGAACAGGTAGATGGCCAGCGGGAACCCGGCCGCGAGCCCGGAGAAGCCATTGGTGATGTGGCTCGGCTCGAACGGGATGGCCGAGAGGTGACCGCCGTTCTTCACCAGGGCGGTGACCGAGACGATGATGAGCACCAGCATCTCGAAGCCGAAGAACAACCCGGCGATCTTGGTGGACAGCCCCACGCCGCGGATCATCATCAGCACGGCCAGCGCGGTGAGGATCACGGTCAGGTAGCCCCACGGGATGTTCACGTGTGCGTAGCGCTGCAGGGTAATGGACAGGAAGCCGCCGGAGATCGCGATGACCGAGGCCATCGCGATGATGTAGCCGACCCCGCACAGCAGGGCCGTGGTCACCGCGCTGGTGCCGCCGAAGGTCTTGCCGACGAAGGTGATGAAGCCCCCGGTGGACGGCTGCGCCCGGGAGAACTGGGCCAGCGTGTTGCCGAGCAGCGCGATCGCGATGCCGGCCGCCACGATGGTCAGCGGCGAGGCGACGCCCGCCGTGATCGCGAGGAACCCGAACCCGAAGTAGAAGCTCATGGCCGGGCCGATGTTGGCCATGGTGGCGGCCGAGATGTCCACGATGCCGAGGACGCCCCGGTGCAGCCGGAGCTCGTGCCCCGCCTCGCCGACTGGGGGGCTCTTGCTCTCGCCGTAAGGAAGGGATTCGGTGCCGCTCATGGTGATCCTTCCGGCTGGCGCGGATCGGGTGGCCAGAACGTAACTCACCGGAGGGATCCGCACAAGGATCCTTTGTTCACGACATGATGCCCTGTAGATCTCAGTTACGACACGATGTCTTTTCGCTGGAAACGCCGGAAGGCGAGGGCGAGGAACACGATCCCGTAGCACGCGCACGCCGAGGCGCCCTCGGCCATGCCACCCCAGGTGATCTGCGGCTGCACGGCGTCCAGCCAGGCGAACTGCCAGTGCGACGGAAGGATCTCCCGCCAGGATCCGAGCGCGGTGACCTGGTCCAGGATGGCGGACAGGATCATCAGGCCCACGGCACCGCCGACGGCGCCGAGCGGGGAGTCGGTGGACACCGAGAGCAGGAACGCGATCCCGGCCACCGCGATCTCGGTGACCAGGACGTACCCGAGGACGATGAGCATCCGGGTCACGGCCTGGCCGGCCGGCAGCTGCACGCCGGTGCCCGGCAGCCGGAGCGGATGCCAGCCGAACGCGGCCGTCCCCGCGACCAGGGACATCACGGGCAGGGTGACCACCCCGATGGTGGAGTAGGCCAGCGCCACCGCCAGCTTCTGGCGCAGCAGCCGGGCCCGCGGCACCGGCGCGGCCAGCAGGTAGCGCAGCGACGACCAGCTGGCCTCGCTGGCCACGGTGTCCCCGCAGAACAGCGCGACCACCACGACGAGCAGGAAGCCGGCCGACACGAACAGGCTGAACGCCGCGAAGTTGAGGCCGCCCTGGGTGGCCACCGTGACCAGTCCCGGCGTCCCGTTGCCCGCCGAGCCCGGCCCGCTGATCTTGAACGCGGCGACCAGGATCCAGGGCAGCGCGAGCAGCACCGCGAAGGCCACGATCGTCCGCCAGCGGCGGAGCTGGCGGACGAACTCGACCCGGAACGACAGGGTCCGGCGCGGGCTGTAGCCGGGCGCTTCCGCCCCGGCCGCCCCGGCCGCCCCGGCCGCCCTGGCCGCCCTGGCCGCCTTGGCCGCTCTGGCCGCCCTGGCCGCCTTGGCCACGGTCACTGGTCAGCCTCCGGTGCGCCGATCAGGGCCAGGAAGGCGTCCTCCAGCCGGCGGCCCGGACCCACCCGGTCGACCGGGATCCCAGCCCCGACCAGGGCCGCGACCACGGCGGACGGCGCGACCCCGTCGGGATGCACGACGACACCGTCCGGGTGGGGCTCCGCAGCCTGGATGCCGTCCAGGTCGCGCAGCACGCTGACGGCGCGCTGCGCCTGGGAGGTACCCACGATCAGGGCCGCGCCGTCGCCGGTGATCTCGGTGACCGGGCCGGCCGCGAGGCCGCGGCCCCGGTGCATGACGACCAGGTCGGTGCAGGTCTGCTCGACCTCGCCGAGCAGGTGGCTGGAGAGGATCACGGTCCGGCCCTCAGCCGCGTACCGGAGCAGGGCAGCGCGCATCTCCCTGATCTGCGGCGGATCCAGGCCGTTCATCGGCTCGTCGAGGACCAGCAGGTCGGGCAGGCCGAGCATGGCCTGGGCGATGGCCAGCCGCTGGCTCATACCCCGGGAGTAGGACCGCACCCGGCGGTCGAGGGCGGCACCGAGCCCGGCGATCTGCAGGACCTCGTCCAGGTGCGACCCGGCCGCGGGCCGGCCGGTCGCCCGCCAGTAGAGGTCCAGGTTGGCCCGGCCGGACAGGTGCGGCAGGAAGCCCGGCCCTTCGACGAACGAGCCGAGCCGGGACAGCGCGGGCGCGCCGGGGCGGACCTGCTGGCCGAAGATCGTGATCGTCCCGGCGTCCGGGTAGATCAGGCCCATCAGGGCGCGCAGCGTGGTGGTCTTCCCGGCACCGTTCGGTCCCAGCAGGCCGAGGATCTTGCCCCGTTCCACGCGCAGCGACAGCCCGTCCACCGCCAGCTGGCCGTCCCGGTAGCGCTTGGTGAGGCCAGTGATCTCCAAAGGCACGGCATCGGGGGCGAGCGCGGAGACGACGGCGGCCGGCGCGGGGGCATCGGCGGCGCCGGCGACGGCCGGGACGGCAGGGGCACCGGCGGAGCCGATGACGGCGGGGGCATCGGCGGCCGGCAGCGGCCCGGGACTCGGTGGCGGGAGGCCCGGCCGCTTCCGGGGCCGGGCCAGCAGGATGCACGCCGCCGCGGCCAGCGCCGCGACCGGCGCAGCCCAGGTCCACCAGGGGACGCCGCCGCCCGTGACCTGCAGCGCCGGATCGGACGGCACGGACAGTCCCGGGCCGGCCAGCGCCACCCGGTAGGCCGCGGCCTCCGGCGAGGTGGCGTAGCCGAAGTCGGTGCTGGTCAGCACCAGGCGGAGCCGGTGCCCCGCGGCGAACTGGTAGTCCATCGCGGGCAGCGTCACGGTGACCGTGCGGCCTGCGGCCGCCCCGGTCACCCGCACCGGCGCGGCCAGCTGGAACGGCAGCGTGGCGTTGCCGGCCTGGTCGACGTCGTAGACCTCGGCGAACACGGTGACGTCCGCGGCACCGCTGACCCGGACCCGGACGGTGGCCGAACCGGTCTGCTGCAGCGGGGCGGCCAGCGGCGCCGAGGTGAACGCGGCGCTCTGGCCGGGCATCGGGAAGCCCACGCCCAGGCTGCCGCTACCCAGGCCACCGCTGGCCAGGCTGCCGCTGGCCAGGCCGCCGCTGGCCAGGCCGCCGCCCAGCCCCGGGAGCACCGACATGGACGGCGGCGCGCCACCGGGTGGGTTGATGATGGCCTGCGCGGGCCCACGGAGCCGGACCGCGATGCGCGTGGTCCCGCCCAGGCCGGGGTAACGAGACGCGGCGGCGACGCCCAGCACCTCGTTGCCGCTGGACGGGTCGTAGCCCAGGTCCCGGGTGACCGCGAAGGCAGGCTGGCCCGTGCTGACGGAGGCATCCGTGCTCGCCGGGGCGCCACGGGTGGTCCCGGAGCCCGGGCGGTAGAGCAGGTGCCGGGGCATCAGCCAGCGCTCGAACCATTGCGTGGTGAGCTGGGTGATCCGGCCGGTCTCCTGATTCCCGCCGTCGTGGCCACCCGCGAACCACACCATGTCCACTGGCGCGCCGTTGCGCCGGATGGCCTCATAGTTGCCGTTGGCCTGGTCCAGCCCGAACAGCGAGTCGTCCTCGCCCTGGATCAGCAGGGTGGGCACGTCGATCCGGCTGGCCACGCTGGATGGGCTGGACCGCTCGAGCAGCGAGACGGCCTGCGGGGTGGCCCGCCCGAGCGTGGCCACACGCTGGTACATGGCACAGAGCGAGGGCAGGAAACGTCCGCACAGCGCGGCCGGGGCGGCGCCGGCCGGGGCGGCGCCGGCGCATCGTGGCCGACTGCACCGCGGGCCCGAACCCTGCCGTGCCCTGGGTGAAGAGCAGCCCGGCCCACTGCTTCTTGAACACCCCGCCGGCCGGTCCTGGCCCGGCGCCGCCCGGCGCCGCGTCCGGGAACAGCGCGCTGGCCAGGTTGTACCAGGTGGTCTGCGGGACGATCGCGTCGATCCGGTGGTCGTAGGCCGCGGCGAGCAGCGCGATAGCGCCTCCATACGACGCCCCGGTGATGCCCACCCGCGGGTCTCCCGGGCCGTCCAGCATCACCCGCGGCTGCCGGGCCAGCCAGCTGACCAGTTGCTCGACGTCTTTCACCTCGTAGTCGGGTGAGTCGAGGGCCACCTGGCCGGTGGACCGGCCGAAGCCGCGCGCGGACCACGTGAGCACCGCGAAACCGGCCCGGGCGAGTTGCTCGGCCTCCGGCCGGACCGCGTCTTTGGTCTGCCCGAACCCGTGCGCGAGCAGGATGGCGGGCACCCGGCCCCGGCCCGCCGGGGTGAAGAACGTAGCGTCCAGCGACTGCGGCAGGTCGTTATCCGGCCCGTCGACCACCGGGATCCGCAGCGTCCGGGCGGTGACCGGCACCGGGTGGCCGGTCACCACGACCAGCACGACGATGACGGCCGCCAGGATGGCGACGGCCGCCGCCAGCGCGCCGAGCTTGCGGCCCCGCCGACGGCTGAGAAGATGCATGACTGGGACGGTAGCAACGCGGCGCGGCTACTCCGGGCCGGGTCACAGTGACTTCTCAGCAAGCCAGGGAGGCGACCATGCGCATCGACGCACCCGCGGGCACCCCTGGCCGGCTCTCGCTCGTTCGACCCGGCGCGCGTGGCCGACCTGGAATTCCGCGCCTGGGTCGGCTACTACCTGCGCGACTGGCCGGGGGTACTGCGGGCGTCGGTCGGCCTGGTCCACGCTGGATTCGGGATGGACTGGCTGCGTACCCTGCACGGCGCCTGGCTCGTGCTGCGGGCCAACCAGTTGTGGGCGCCCGCGGACAACGACCCGGACGGCGCCCGGCGGTGCATGCGCCGGTTCTACGGCCTGCTGAAGATCAGCTACGGCGAGCCGAGGGATGTGGCCGAGGCGGCCCGGCTGGAGGTGGACTGGTGGCGCGTGCACCGGCAGCGCCAGTACGCCCCGCAGCCAATCGACGGCGACCCGGCGGACGAACTGGTCGCCGCGCTCACCCGGCTGTACGCCTTCCTCTACGACGAGCCGGACGACGCGGTCCGGCCCGCGGCCGCGTACCGCGCGGAAGCCATGGATCTCTCGGATCTGTGGGTGGCCGAGGGCTGCCGTCCGGACAGCCCGCTGCTCGCCCAGGAGCACGCGGCCCTGGTCCGGTCCTACGCGGCCCTGCTGGCCGCCGTTCACCACTGAGCCTGGGGCATGCCCAGCGGGCCTCCTTTCAATTGAAAGGAAGTAGAGTTATAAGCGCAAGATGCGGTGCAGATTGCACACCGATTAGCCATTCGAACTTCACGTTCGGCCCAACCAGGAACTACGCTGTTCCCTACTCACACGCCACCGGCCCACCCCACGCCGGAGGAGGCGAGCGATGCCTGACCACGGCGGCCCAACCCTGCGCCGCCGGCGCCTCGCCGGCGAACTTCGCCGGCTACGCGAGCATTCCGGGCTTACCGGAGATGAGGTAGCCGAGCGCCTGGGCTGGTCCGGGTCCAAGATCAGCCGCATCGAGACGCACCGGATTGGCGTGAAGCCGGCTGACCTCAAAAAGCTCCTAGACCTTTACGGTATTGACGCCCCGCACCGGGAAGAACTCCAGGCCCTCGCGCAGGAATCTGGCGAGCGGGGCTGGCTGGAGTCGGTGGGGACCTTCCCCGCGGAATATGCGGCGTATATTTACGCGGAGGCGGAAGCGCAGACCCTCTGGAACTGGGAACCCCAGGTGATTCCAGGGCTCCTGCAGACCGCAGGGTACGCCCGGGCTGTCATGCAAGGCTGGCAGTCAATGTTCGCGCTGCCGCCCGGTGGGGTACAGCGCCGCGCCGAGATAAGGCACATGCGCCAGCAGGCGCTTACCCGGGAAGTGCCGCTCGAGGTCGTGGCGGTCATCGATGAGTCGGTGCTCCACCGCCGTTTCGGCAACAACGAGATTATGCGCCAAGAATTAGACCAGCTGGGCACGTTCTCCGAGCTGCCCAACGTCGAAGTCCGGGTGCATTCGCTGACCGCCGAGAACCCAATGGCTACTGGCGCCTTCGCGTACATGAAATTCGCCCCAGTGCACGACGTGCCTCTAGCCGACATCGTGGTGGTCGAGCATCTGACGGGGAGCTATTACCTCGAGGAGGAGGAAAACACTCACAAGTACCACGTTACTTTTGAGTACATCAGGGCGAAATCGCATGACCGTGAGACGTCCCGGGAACTCATTCGGTCCGCGGCGCGGGAATGGGCCTAGGACAGCCGGGTGGCCCGGGGGGATTTCACCCCCCGGGCCACCCGGCGATCTAGGATGGGCCTAGGGCAGTCGGGGCTCGCCACTCCTGACCACGTTCAGGAATTCCGCCCAGTCCGTAGCGGAGAACAAGAGGACCGGCCCGCTCAGCCGGTCCTTGGAGTCGCGGACCCCCACCTCGCTGCCGTCGAAAACGGCCACCTCCACGCAGTTGCCGTTATAGGTGCTATACGAACTCTTCTGCCAGGTGACGTCGGCGCCCAGATCCGAAGCGAGCCGGGAACCCTGCCTGGCGCCGGCTTGCAGGGCGGTGCGGTTTCGGCCTGCTCTTCCCACTGCTACCCCCACGACTCTCCCGGCCTTGGGCGCATGCCGCAAGGCCTCTGCTTGACACGGTGAGCCGCGGCTGGGAAGAGCCAGCAGGCACCCGCTTCCGGACACCACCGGCACGGCAAGCCTGCCGCGATGACGGTTAATTTAGCGGGTGCCGGTCCCTCAGGTGCGATATTTCAAACTTCTCGCCGTGCCGACTTGAGCTGCTCGCCGACCTATGACTTGACGCGCACTTGCTCCCGCTATGTTACGTTGCGCTACCGATGCGCCCGACTGCTCCCCTAACGTCGGCGGCATATTACGCACCATTAGACGCCCGCGATGCCCCTGAACCGGGCACCGTCCGTGCGGCGTCTCGGGTCGCCGATAGTGCGGGCCATTCTGCTGCGCTAAGAATGGCGCATCTTTGGTCCCGCTGAGGTCGCGGCGGAGTCCAGGTCATGCCGCGGTTTCGGCCCGTGGCGCCCTTGCGCGGTTCCCGCCGCGGCAGCACCCGGCCGGGCAGGTCATCACTGCCCGGCGGTATCGAGGAGTTGCGGCTGTTACGGCCCAGGTGCGGAACCAGCGAGCCCGGGCCTGGCCCAGGCTCACTCGCCCGCCCGCGGCGGGCAAGTTGTGGCGTTACCGCAGGTCGTATGTCCCCAGCGGGGACCTGTCGCCGACCAGCCACAGGTGGCCGAACGGGTCGATGAAGCCGCCTTGCCGGTGAACTCCCCACGGTGCTTCGTGATCACGGATCTCGTCGATGCTGCCATCGGCTCCAGCCGCCACCGCGCGTTCGATGAAGCCATCCGGGTCATCTACGAACACCTCGACCCGGACCGTTCGCGAGCCAAGGACAGCCGGGGTGTCCCAGCCATTGTTCTCGGGCTCGCCGAGAAAGAACGGACCACCGGCAACGGTCAGCCCCACCACGCCGCCAAGGTCCCACAGTTCAGTGGCGCCGAGTGCCTGTGCGTACCACCGCGCGGCGGCCGCCGCATCGGGCACGGCGAGCATCACCGAGATCACCGGAGGATGAGCATCGGCCGTCATCGGCTATCTCCTTACCCAAACCCTGCCGGGGCGTGACAACTGGTCACGCCAAGAAGGCACAGCCCCACCAAACCCTCAGGCCCCAAGGGTCAGCTCCAAACGTCGGCGGCGACCTTGACGATGAGCTCGAGCTTGGCGACTTCCTCGTCGTAGCTCAGCGCGTTGCCCTCGACAGTGGATGAGAACCCGCACTGGCCGGACAGGCACAACTGTTCCAGCGGCACGTAGCGGGCCGCCTCGTCGATCCGCCGCTTCAGGTCGTCGGGGTTCTCCAGCTGGCCGCGCTTGGTGGTGACCAGGCCCAGGACGACCATCTTCCCGGGCGGCACGAACCGCAGCGGCTCGAACCCGCCAGAGCGCTCGTCGTCGTACTCCAGGAAGAACCCGTCCACCGTCAGCTCGCTGAACAGCGCCTCGGCCACGAAGTCGTAGCTGCCGGAGGCGGCCCATGAGGACTGGAAGTTGCCCCGGCACAGGTGGGTGGTCACGGCCAGGCCCTCGGGCCGGCCGGCCAGGGCGGCGTTGACCTGCCTGATGTAGCGCAGGTGCAGGTGCTCGGCGTCGTCGCCGCGGGCGGCGATCTCGGCGCGCTGCGAGGGGTCGTTCAGGTAGGCCAGGCTGGTGTCGTCGAACTGCAGGTAGGTGCAGCCCAGCGCGGCCATGCGGGCCACCTCGTCCGCGTAGGCCGCGGCCAGGTCGGTCCAGAACTCCTCGACGTCCGGGTACACGGCCGGGTCGATCATGGCCGGCCCGCCCCGGTAGTGGACCATGTTGGGCGACGGGATGGTCTGCTTGGGCACGGCCGACGTCGCGACCGACTTCAGGTACTCAAAGTCCGGGCCGAAGATCGTGTAGTCCAGCCGGACCTTGCTGTTCACGATCAGCGCCGCGGGGGTGTACTCGATGTCCCCGGCCGGGTTGTGGAACTTGACCGACAGGTTCCCCGGCGCCTGGCCGATCCCGCCCAGCTGGTAGATGAAGTCCATGTGCCAGGAGGCGCGGCGGAACTCGCCGTCCGTGGCCGACTGCAGCCCCACGCTCTCCTGCATCTTGACCACGTCGGCGATCGCGGCGTCCTCGGCCGCCCGCAGTTGCCCGGCCGGGATGCGGCCGGCCGCGAAATCATCCCGGGCCGCCAGCAGCCTGGCGGGCCGGAGCAGGCTGCCCACGTGGTCGGCGCGGAACGGCGGCGTGGTGCGAGCGCTCATGATTCTCCCGTGCGTCGAAATGCTGTCCTCAGCATGCAGCCCTAGGCCTGAGTGGACTGCGCCTCGACCAGCGCCCGCTCTACGAGGACCCGGGCGAGATGCTCACGATAAGCCGGAGATGCGTTGATGTCATCGCCCGGGGTGGTGCCCTCGGCGGCGTGCCTGGCCGCCTCCGCGGGCGTGGCCCCGGCGGCGAGCGCGCGCTCCACCCCGAGGGCCCGCACCGGGGTGCCGGCCATGTTCACCAGCGCGACCGCGGTGCCCTGGACCGCCACCCCGACGATGGCCCAGTCGATGGCCCGCTTGGTGAACTTCTGGAACGACCAGCCGGCCGCGTCCGCCGCGGGCACCGGCACCCGGATCTCGGTGAGCAGCTCGTCGGGCTCGAGCACCGTCTCGAACAGACCCTCGAAGAAGCCGCTTGCCGCGATCTCCCGGGAGCCGGACGGCCCGCGGGCCACTAGCGTGGCGTCCAGCGCCAGCACGGTGGCGGGCAGGTCGGACGCGGGGTCTCCGTGCGCCAGCGACCCGCCGATCGTGCCGCGGTGCCGGACCTGCGGGTCGCCCACCTGGCCCGCCGCGTGCGCGAGCAGCGGCAGGGACCGGGCCAGCACGCCGGAGTGCTCCAGGTCGTGGTGGCGGGTCAGCGCCCCGATGGCGATGTGGGCGCCCTCCTCGCGGATGTAATTGAGCTCCCGTACCGGCCCGAGGTCGATGAGCACCGACGGCATGGCCAGCCGCAGCTTCATGAGCGGCAGCAGCGAATGGCCCCCGGCCAGGAACTTGGCCTCGTCGCCGTGCTCACTGACAAGATCAAGAGCTTCCGCAACGGAACCAGTGCGTCGATATGCGAACGGCGCAGGGATCATGGGGTTGGCTCCGCCGCGGCGGCCAGCACGGCCCGGACGATGTTGTGGTAGCCGGTGCACCGGCACAGGTTGCCCTCCAGCCCGGCCCGGACCTCAGGCTCGGTCGGGTGCGGGTTCTCCTGGAGCAGCGATACCGCCGCCATGACCATGCCCGGTGTGCAGAACCCGCACTGCAGCCCGTGCTCGGCACGGAACGCGCGCTGCATGGGGTGCAGCTCACCGCCGGGTCCGGCCAGGCCTTCCACGGTGGTCACCTGGCAGCCGTCCGCCTGGGCCGCGAGGACCGTGCACGACTTCACCGACTCCCCGTCCAGCAGCACGGTGCACGCGCCGCAGGAGGTGGTGTCGCAGCCGATGTTGGTGGCGGTCAGGCCGGCCGTCTCGCGCAGGAAGTGCACGAGCAGCATCCGGTCTTCCACGTCGGCCGCCACTTCGGCGCCGTTGACCATCACTGTGACCTTCACTCTGCTGTCCTCATCTGGGCGCGCCTCATCTGGGCCGTCCTCATCTGGGCTGGCCCATCTGGACTGGCCCCATCTGGCCGCCTCTCACCCCGCTGATCGCCGCCCAGACCCGCTGCGGCGTGGCCGGCATGTCGATGTGCCGCACTCCGAGGTGGGCGACCGCGTCGATGACCGCGTTGTGCACGGCCGGGGTGGCACCGATCGTGCCGGCCTCGCCGATGCCCTTGACCCCGAGCGCGTTCACCGTGGTCGGGGTCTCCATCGCGAGCAGCTCGAAGGACGGCAGCTCGGTCGCGGTGATCGCCGCGTAGTCGGCCAGCGTGCTGGTCAGCGGGTTGCCCTCGGGGTCATAGCGCACCTCTTCCAGCAGCGCCTGCGCCGCGCCCTGGGCGATGCCGCCGTGTCGCTGCCCCTCGGCCAGCACCGGGTTCAGCACCTTCCCGGCGTCGTCCACGGTGACGTGGCGGATCAGGGTGGCCTTCCCCGTCTCGGTGTCCACCTCGACCACGGCCAGGTGCGCCCCGAACGGGAACGTGGGGCTGGCCGGCCGGAAGTCGACCTCGGCGGACAGCCCGCCCGGGCCCGCCTGCGCGGCCACCGCCGCCCAGCTCAGCGCGGTATCCGGGTCGCCGCGAACCTGCCAGATCCCCCGCGTGGTGTCCAGCTCCAGGTCGGCCGCGCTGGCCTCGATCATGACCGCGGCCAGCTCCCGGGCCTGGTCCTTCACCTGGATCGCCGCCTGCTGCACCGCGGTCCCGCCCAGCTGCAGCGAGCGGGAGCCGTAGGTCCCGACGCCCTTCGGCACCTGGTCGGTGTCCCCGTGGATGACCGTGATCTGGTCCATCGGGATGCCGAGCTGGTCGGTGACCAGCATGGCGAACGCGGTCTGGTGACCCTGGCCGTGCGGGGAGCTGCCGGTGTACACGGTGGCCGCCCCGCTGGCGTCCACCACCACCCGGGATGTCTCGCCCCCGTCGTAGTCCACGGCGGTGATCTCCACGTAGCAGGCCAGGCCGATGCCGAGCTGGACCGGGCCACCCCCCTCCTCACGGCTCAGCCCTTGACTGCTCAGCTCACGGCGCCGGGCCTGCTCCGCGCGCAGCCCCGCGTAGCCCGCCCCGGCCAGCACCGCGTCCAGCGCCGCGGCGTAGTCGCCAGTGTCGTAGACCGCCCCGCTCGGCGTGGTGTACGGGAACGCCGTGGGCGGCACCACGTTGCGGCGCCGCACCTCGGCCGGGTCCATCCCGATCTCCGCCGCGAACAGGTCCACGGCCCGCTCGATCGCCGCCGTGGCCTCCGGCCGGCCCGCACCCCGGTAGGCGCCGATCGGGGTGGTGTTGGTGAGCACCGAGCGGAAGGAGGCCCCGCAGTACGGCAGGTCATACACGCCGCCCGCCATCAGCCTGGTCAGCGTGGGCAGGAACGGGCCGGACCGCGGGTAAGCCCCGCAGTCCTGGATGATGTCGAGATGGTAGGCCAGGATGCGGCCGTCCCGCGTGCCGCCGATCCTGATGGCCTGCCGCTGAGCCCGGCCGTGCACCATGCCCAGCAGGTTCTCGTTCCGGGTTTCCACCCAGCGCACCGGGCGGCCCAGGTGCCTGGCCGCCCAGGCGACGACGATCGTGTCCCGCTCGGTGGCGATCTTGGCGCCGAAGCCGCCGCCCACGTCAGGCGCGATGACCCGCACCGAGGCGGCGTCCAGGCCCACCGCCTCGGCCACCGCGTCCCGGGCCTGCTGCGCGTTCTGGGTGCTGGTCCACAGCGTGAGCCGGCCGTCCGCCCAGCGAGCCGCGGACGCCCTGACCTCCAGCGGAATCGGCGCGACCCGCTGGTTCGGGAACGTGTGCTCGACCACGACCTCGCATCCGCTGAAGGCATCGGCCGGGGCGGGGTCCCCGCCGGACCTCACCACGTTGGAGTCGGTGCCGTCGAACAGCAGTGTGCCGCCGGCCAGCGCATCGTCGAAGTCCACCACCGCGGGCAATGGCTCGTAGTCCACGCTGACCAGTTCGGCCGCGTCCTCGCCCTGGTCGCCCTGCTCGGTCACCACGATCGCGACGGCCTCGCCCACGTAGCGGACCCGGTCCGTGGCCAGCAGCGGCTCGGTGGCCGGCCGGCCGCCGCCCGGCGGCAGGTCGTCCATGTCGGCCGCGGCCAGCACGGCCACCACACCGGGTGAGGCCAGAACGGTCTCCGTGTCGATGCCGGTGATCCGGGCGTGCGCGATGGGGCTGCGCACGAACGTGATCCGGGCCGCCCCGTCCAGCTCCGGGATCCGCAGATCATCGGTGTAGACGCCGCCGCGGGTGAGCAGCCGGGGATCTTCAGTCCGCACTACCCGGGTCCCCAGGATGCTCACAGTGTTTCCTCCGGTGTTCGCCATCACCCTAGACATCGTCCCCTTCCCGGCCGAAGGCGGCATATCCGCCGAGAAGCCCCTCGGCCGCGGCCAGGTCGGCGTCCAGCGGGCGGTCGGCCGTTCGCGCGTCGAGGACCGCGTCCGCCGCGTCGAAGGCGGCCCGCAGCGGCGCATCCGCGGCCGGGGCGCGGCCTTGCATCCGCAGTACCCGGATCGCGGCGGCCAGTTCGCAGCTCTGCACGGCCCGGTAGGCGGCCACCGCGTCCGTGCTGGCCCGGGCCGACTGGGTCGAGAACCCCGCGTGCTCTTCCACCCCGCGGGACAGTACCGCACTGCCCAGCGCGGCCGGGGTGGCGAAGCGGCGCAGGTCCGCCACCGCGGACTGGGCCACGTATTCCAAGATCATGATGCCCGAGCTGGCCGGGACGTCGGCGGCGAACGCGTGCAGGCCGGTGGAGGACGGCTCCACCAGGGTGCCCAGCCGGGCTGCGGACAGCGCGGCGGTCTGGAACAGCGCCGCGCGGGCCGAGTCGAGAGCCAGCCCGACGTAGGCGGCGTGGAAATTGCCGTTGTGCCACACCGCCTGGCCGGCCGGGTTGACCAGCGGGTTCTCGCTGGCCGCGTTGAGCTCCCTGGTCACCACCTGCGCGGCGTAGTCCAGCGAGTCGGCCGCCGGGCCGTGCACCTGGGCGAACGCCCGGTAGCCGTAGGAGTCCTGGATCCGGGCGGGCTCGTGCCCCGCGCCGGCCAGCAGAGCACCGCCCAGCAGGGACCGCATCCGGCCGGCCACCCGCTGCTGCCCTACCGGGCGGCCCCGGTGCACCGCCGGGGCGTAGGGCTCCAGCGAGCCGCGCACCGCGAGCAGCGACAGGGCGGCGATCACCAGGGCGGAGCTGACCAGGCCGCCCAGGTCGTGGCAGGCAAGTGCCGCTTCGCCGAGGGTGGCCGCGTTGCTGCTCATGAAGCCGGGTGTCTCGGCGGGCCGGAGCGCGAAACGCGGCGGCGGCCCGGTTCCGGTCCGCCAGGCCCGCTCACCGATCAGGCACAGCCCGGTGGACGCCAGCGCGGTCAGGTCACCGGTGCCGATCGCCCCGTACAACGGCACCGGCGGGGTGAACCCGCGGTTGAGGGCGTCCGCGAGGACCTCCAGCACCGCCGGGTCGACCCCGGAGCCACCCGCACCGATCTGGTTCAGCCGGGTCACCAGCATGGCCCGGCCCAGCTCGGCGGACTGCAGCGGACCCGACCCGGCCGCGTGGCTGCGCAGCAGCCGCAGCCCGTGCTCGGCCAGCTCATCCTCGGCCAGCCCGACGTTGCGGTTCGCGCCGACCCCGGTGGTGCGGCCATACACCGGCCGCCGGGCGGCCACGTCCCGGGCCGTCTCCCACGCGGCCCGCGCCGCCGCGGCTGCCTGCGCCGCGACCGTGACCGGCACCTCGTCCCGGGCCACGGCCGCCACGCCGGCACACGTCAGCGACGCCCCGTCGATGATGATCCCTGGTCGGGTCATGCGCCGCCTCTGGTCTTCGTTGCGGAGGTCTTATGCCTTTCCGGCCTGGGCCGGTCCAGGCCGCTGACCAGGGACAATACGGCACGCCCCGGCCGGGGTTCTGCGCGGCAGGCAATTACCGCATTCCGTGCGGCGCGGATCGCTACCATGATCCGCTGATGGAGGTGGCGCGATGACCGCCCGCGGACCCCGTGGCTCGTCACTCGTCATCAGCGTGCTCGTGACCGTGCTCGCGGTGGCCGGCGCCATGGTCCTGGTCATCCGGCTGCCCGGGCGCGCCAGCGAGATGACCAGTGCGTCCGGCGCGCCGGGCGGGCCGGCGCCGGCGGCGGCCGCTGCCAGGCCGGCCCGGGGCGTCACGCCAGCTCCGTCGCGCCGCGAAGCGCCGTCCAGCAAAGCGCCGGCCGTGCCCACCGCGTCCGCACCGGCGACGGCCACCCCGGCCAGGACCGCCCCGGCCAGCACCACCCCGGGTGGCACCGCCCAGGCCAGCACGGCCCCGGCCAGCGCCGCACCAGTGGCCGGCGGGTCCACCGCGACCGAGCAGGTGCTGGCCCTGATCAACCAGGCCCGGGCCCAGGCCGGGCTGCCCGCTTATACGGTCAGCCCCGGCCTGGACACCAGCGCCGCCCGGCACACCGCGCTGATGGCCGGGGGCTGCGGCCTGTCGCACCAGTGCCCGGGCGAGCCGGACCTGGGCGCCCGGGAGACGGCGGCCGGGGTGGCCTGGACCGCGGCGGGGGAGAACATCGGCGAGGGGGGGCCGGTGGCCGATACGCCGGCCGCGATCGCCCAGATGGCCGTCGGGCTGACCCGGAGCATGCTGGCCGAGAAGCCGCCCGACGACGGTCACCGGCTGAACATTCTCAGTTCCGCGTTCACCCACGCCGGGATCTCCGTGTTCCGGGACAGTTCTGGGACCGTGTGGATGACCCAGGATTTCTCTAACTAAAACTGTCCGGGCTGGTGCGACGCCCCGCCTGCGGGCCGCAGGCCGCAGGCCGGCCGCGGGGGACGGGCCGGCCGGGCCCCCGGGCCGGCCGCGGGGGACAGGCCGGCCAGGCCCCAGAAACCGCCCGTCGTACTGTTGGAAGGGGCGGGGATCAGCGCTCGGCCGACGGCGGGAGGACGGCGATGCGGGCCATCACGGTGAGCGAGTTCGGGGGTCCTGACGTCCTCAAACCCGCCGAGGTCCCGATGCCGGGACCCGGGCCGGACGACGTGCTCGTCCGGGTCCTCGCGGCAGGCGTGGGTCCGTGGGACGCGCACCTGCGCAGCGGCGGCTGGACCGGCCCGCTGCCTTTTATCCCCGGCGGCGAGTTCGCCGGGGTCGTCGAAGGTGACACCGGCGACGACGCAGGCTTCGACGAGGGCGCGCCGGTCTACGGCTATCCCGGCCTGAGCGGCTGCTACGCGCAGTACGTGCGGTGCCCGGTCGAGCAGCTCGCGCCTCTCCCGGACAGCCTGCCGATCACGGACGCGGCCGGCACTCCCATCGACGCACTGACCGCGCACCAGGGACTCACCGACGTGCTCTCCCTCCGCCGCGGCGACGAGATCCTCATCACGGCGGGTGCGGGCGGGCTCGGGCACTTCGCCGTGCAGATCGCCCGGATCCTGGGGGCCAGGATCGTGGCCACGGCCAGCCCGCAGCATCACGAGTTCGTCCACCACGGCGGGGCGGCCGTGGTCATCGACCACACCCAGCCCGACTGGCCCGACCAGGTCCGGGACGTGACCGGCGGCGGGGCGCAGCGGGTCCTTGCCTGCGCGGCGCCGACCCTCGAGGGTGCAGCCCGCGCCGCCCGCGACGGCGCGACCATCGCCACCCCGGTGCACGCCAGATACCCCGACGCGGAACGGGTGCACTGGCAGTCCTACGACGGCCAGCCGAGCGGCAGCCGCCTGATCCGGATGGCCCCGTGGTTCGACGACGGACTGCTGTCGGTGCAGGTCGCGGGCCGGTACTACTACGAGGATGCGGCCAAGGCGCACCGGCGGGTGGAGGAGGGGCACACGCGCGGCAAGCTGGTCCTGATCATGGACGACGCCCTGGCCCGGGAGTGGGAAGTCTGACGCTCCCGGCGCTTGCTGACCCGCGTTACTCGTCGTAGCGCGTGGGCGGGAAGGGATCCGGCTTCGGCTTGAGCTCTCCCTCGGCTTCCTCCCGCTCGATTTCTTGCCGTTCCTCCCGGTACTGCTCAGACTCGGTGATGTTCGTGGGCACGGGGGCGTCAGTGGCCGGCGGCACCTCATCCGGCTCGTAGGGATCGATCCCGGCGTCTACCCGCTCTTCCTCGGTCAGCTCGGCGAGCCGGTCGTCGTCGGGGCGCGCGGACAGGCCGCCGTGCTCGCGGCGGTCCCGGTGGAAGGCCGACGGCTCGGCTGGCGGCGGATCAGGCAGCTCGGTCACTAGGGCTCCTCCAGGTGAATACGGCAAACCAACGATCTTCACGCTACGCCGGGGGGCCCAGAACCGGTGCGGAGGGGCCGCCCATCGGAATCAGCCGGGGCCGGTGATTGTTGTGCTGAAATCCACACAACCAACTGGAGTACTGAAGTCTGTGGCCAAAGGCATCGTTGTCCGCGGCGCCCGTGAGCACAACCTGAAGGATGTGTCGCTGGAGCTGCCGCGGGATTCCATGATCGTGTTTACCGGGCTGTCGGGGTCGGGGAAGTCGAGCCTGGCGTTTGACACGATTTTCGCGGAGGGGCAGCGGCGGTATGTCGAGTCCTTGTCGGCGTATGCGCGGCAGTTCCTGGGCCAGATGGATAAGCCGGATGTCGATTTCATCGACGGGCTGTCCCCGGCGGTGTCGATCGACCAGAAGGCGGCGTCCCGCAATCCGCGGTCGACGGTGGGCACGGTCACGGAGGTGTATGACTACCTGCGGCTGCTGTATGCGCGGGTGGGTAAGCCGCATTGCCCGGTGTGCGGGCGGCCGATCGCGCGGCAGACTCCGCAGCAGATCGTGGACCGGGTGCTGGAACTGGAGGAGGGGGCCCGGTTCCAGGTGCTCGCGCCGGTGATCCGGGAGCGGAAGGGCGAGTACACCGAACTGCTGCACGAACTGCAGCTGAAGGGGTATTCCCGGGCCCGGATCGACGGCGAGGTGGTCCGCCTGGACACCCACCGTGACTCCGGCGCTGAAGAAGTACGAGAAGCACACCATCGAGGTGGTGGTGGACCGGCTGGCGGTCAAGGCTGATGCCCGGCGGCGGCTGACGGATTCGGTGGAGACGGCGCTGGGGCTGTCGGGTGGGGTGGTGCTGCTGGATTTCGTGGACCTTGGTGAGGATGACCCGCACCGGGAGCGGATGTTTTCTGAGCATCTGGCGTGCCTGGATGATGACCTGTCGTTTGATGAGCTGGAGCCGCGGTCGTTCTCGTTCAACTCCCCGTGGGGTGCGTGCCCGGACTGCACCGGGCTGGGGACCCGGATGGAGGTCGATCCGGAGCTGGTCGTCTCTGACCCGGACAAGACGCTGGCCGAGGGCGCGATCGGGCCCTGGGCGTCTGGCCCGTCGCACGACTACTTCTCGCGGCTGATCGAGGCGCTGGGCGCCGCCCTCGGATTCGGCATGGACACCCGGTGGGCCGACCTGCCTGAGCAGGCCCGGCAGGCCCTGCTGCACGGGTACGCGGAGCCTGTGCACGTCAGCTTCAGCACCGCCCGGGGCCGGGAACGGTCCTACGACGCATCGTTCGAGGGCGCGATCCCGTTCATCGGGCGGCGCCACGCCGAGGCGGGGAGCGACGCCGGCCGCGAGCAGTTCGAGGGGTTCATGCGTGAGGTTCCCTGTGCGACGTGCCAGGGGACCCGGCTCAAGCCCATCGCCCGGTCAGTGACCGTGGCCGGCCGGCCAATCGCTGAACTTTGCGGCCTGCCCATCAGCGAGCTGGCCACCCTCCTGCCGACCTTGAACCTGGCCGGGGCAGACGCGCAGATCGCGGAGCCCATCCTGGCCGAGGTCGGCAGCCGGCTGGCGTTCCTGCTGGACATCGGCCTCGACTACCTGAGCCTGGACCGGTCCGCCCCCACGCTGGCGGGCGGGGAGGCGCAGCGGATCCGGCTGGCTACCCAGATCGGGTCGGGGCTGGCCGGGGTGCTGTATGTGCTGGATGAGCCGTCGGTCGGGCTGCATCAGCGTGATAACCACCGGCTGCTGGAGACGCTGGTCCGGCTGCGGGATCTGGGTAACACGCTGATCGTGGTGGAGCATGACGAGGACACCATCCGGGCGGCGGACTGGGTGGTGGACATCGGCCCGGGCGCGGGCGAGCACGGCGGCAGCGTGGTGGTGTCCGGGCCGGTAGCGGAGCTGCTGGCCAGCCAGGAGTCGCTGACCGGGGCGTACCTGACCGGGCGGGCGGCCATCCCGGTGCCGGCGGCGCGGCGTAAGCGGTCGAAGTCCCGCGAGGTCGTGGTCCGGGGCGCGGCTGAGCATAACCTGAAGAACGTGGATGTGGCGTTCCCGCTGGGCTGCCTGGTGGCGGTGACGGGGGTGTCGGGGTCGGGGAAGTCGACGCTGGTCAACGACATTCTGTATCACGCGCTGGCGCGGGAGCTGCACGGGTCGCGGACGGTGCCGGGCCGGCATCTGCGGGTCAGCGGGATGGCGCAGCTGGACAAGGTCGTGCACGTGGACCAGGGCCCGATCGGGCGGACCCCGCGGTCGAACCCGGCGACCTACACCGGGGTGTTTGATCACGTGCGGAAGCTGTTCGCGGCGACCACGGAGGCCAAGGTCCGCGGCTACCAGCCGGGCCGGTTTTCCTTCAACGTCAAGGGCGGCCGGTGCGAGGCCTGCTCCGGCGATGGCACGATCAAGATCGAGATGCAGTTCCTGCCGGACGTGTACGTGCCGTGCGAGGTGTGCCACGGGGCCCGGTACAACACCGACACGCTGGCCGTGCACTACAAGGGCAAGACCATCGCTGACGTGCTGGACATGCCGATCGAGGAGGCCGCCGGGTTCTTTGCGGCCATCCCGGCCATCCACCGCCACCTGGCCACCCTGGCCGACGTCGGGCTGGGGTACGTCCGGCTCGGCCAGCCCGCGCCGACGTTGTCCGGCGGCGAGGCGCAGCGGGTCAAGCTGGCCGCCGAACTGCAGCGCCGCTCCACCGGCCGGACCATCTACGTGCTCGACGAGCCCACCACCGGGCTGCACTTCGAAGACATCCGCAAACTGCTCGGCGTCCTGGGCCGGCTGGTAGACAGCGGGAACACCGTCATCGTCATCGAGCACAACCTCGACGTCATCAAGACCGCCGACCACGTCATCGACCTCGGCCCCGACGGCGGATCCCGCGGCGGTTACATCATCGCCACCGGCACCCCCGAACAAGTCGCCACCATCGAGGCCAGCCACACCGGCCGCTACCTCCGCAAGCTGCTGACTAGTGGGTCCGGGACGGCCGCCGCGTAACCGCTAGCCCCCCGGCGGGAATACCCCGGGGGGCTTCGCGGTTGACCTGGTTACGCTGCGGAGCAAAGTGGACCCGGCAGACAATACGGGCCGCCCATTTCAATTGCGCCGCCCGCACGAGCAGTTCTTTCCGCCAATCGGCAGGCCGCGTTTCCGGGCCATAGATGTGTCCGCTGAGAGCGAAAGATACGTCCGCTGACGGCGGAACGTCTTCCGGAAACAAACCTGGCTGCCCGGTGTTGACACAGAAACGTGTTGAAGCGTAACCCACAATCTGAATTCTCAGGAAGTGAGCAATGAGCGAAACACTCGCCCTGCCGGTGCTGCCGCTGGACGACACAGTGGTGCTGCCGACCATGGTGGTGCCGCTTGACACCTCCGCCCCGGAAGCGCGCGCCGCGATCAGCGCCGCGCAGATGTCGGCCGCCGTGCCGGGCGCGGCTGACGCCACCCCGCACGTCCTGCTCGTCCCCCGGCTCGACGGCAAGTACTCCGCGCTGGGCACGCTCGGCGCGGTCGAGCAGACCGGGCGGCTGCCCAGTGGTGAGCCCGCCGCGGTGATCCGTGGCCTGTCCCGGGTGCGGATCGGGGTCGGCACGACTGGACCAGGTGCGGCCCTGTGGGTCGAGGGCACCGTGGTGGACGAGCCGCCCGCCAGCGCCCGAGCCCAGGAACTGGCCCGTGAGTACCGCGGGCTGGCCGCCACCATCCTCCAGAAGCGGGGCGCGTGGCAGGTCGTGGACGCGCTGCAGCGGATCACCGACCCGTCGGCCCTGGCCGACAGCGCCGGGTACGCCGGCTACCTGTCCATGGAGCAGCATAAGCAGCTCCTGGAGACCATCGACCCCGAGCAGCGGCTGGAGCTGCTGACCGGGTGGGCCCGCGACCAGCTCGCCGAGCTGGACGTCGCCGAGACGATCCAGAACGATGTCCGCGAGGGCATGGAGAAGCAGCAGCGTGAGTTCCTGCTGCGCCAGCAGCTGGCCGCCATCCGCAAGGAACTGGCCCAGCTGGACGGCGAGCCGGGCACCGAGGAAGAGGACTACCAGGCGCGCATCGAGGCCGCCGCGCTGCCCCAGAAGGTGCACGAGGCCGCGATGAAGGAAGCGGCCAAGCTGGAGCGCGCCTCGGACGCGTCACCGGAGGGCAGCTGGATCCGGACCTGGCTGGACACGGTGCTGGAGATCCCGTGGAACGAGCGGACCGACGACGCTTATGACATCGGCGGCGCGCGCGGGATCCTCGACGCGGATCACGCGGGGCTGGATGACGTCAAGGACCGGATCATCGAGTACCTGGCCGTGCGCAAGCGCCGGTCCGACAAGGGCCTGGCCCTGGTCGGCGGGCGGCGCAGCGGCGCGGTGCTGGCCCTGACCGGCCCGCCCGGCGTCGGCAAGACCTCGCTGGGTGAGTCGGTGGCCCGGGCCATGGGCCGCAAGTTCGCCCGGGTGGCGCTCGGCGGCGTCCGGGACGAGGCGGAGATCCGCGGTCACCGGCGTACCTACGTGGGCGCGCTGCCCGGCCGGATCGTCCGGGCTATCCGCGAGGCGGGTTCGATGAACCCGGTCATCCTCCTGGACGAGGTGGACAAGCTCGGCGCGGACTACCGCGGTGACCCCACCGCGGCACTGCTCGAGGTCCTGGACCCGGCGCAGAACCACACGTTCCGCGACCACTACCTGGAGGTCGAGCTCGACCTGTCGGACGTGCTGTTCATCGCCACCGCCAACGTGCTGGAGCAGATCCCCAGCCCGCTGCTGGACCGGATGGAGCTGATCCAGCTGGACGGCTACACCGAGGCCGAGAAGGTCACGATCGCCCAGGGTCACCTGCTCCCGCGGCAGCTGGAGCGGGCCTTGAGGCGTCCGACGTGACCTTCACGGAGGCCGCGCTGCACAAGCTGGCCGGCGATTACACCCGCGAGGCGGGGGTCCGGTCGCTCGAGCGGACCATCGCCCGGGTGCTGCGGAAGATCGCCGCGCAGGTGGCGAGCGGCACGGCGACGCTGCCTGTCACCGTGGACGTGGCTGACCTGCACGGGTACCTGGGTCACCCGCGGCACACGCCGGACTCGGCGGAGCGGACCGCGGTGCCCGGCGTGGCTACCGGCCTGGCGGTCACCGGCACCGGCGGGGACGTCCTGTTCATCGAGGCGTCGCTGGCCGACCCGGAGACCGGCACCACCGGTGTCACGCTCACCGGGCAGCTCGGCGACGTGATGAAGGAGTCGGCGCAGATCGCGCTGTCCTACCTGCGCTCGCACGGCGCCGAACTGGAACTGCCGGTCGGCGACCTGAAGGACCGGGGCGTGCACGTGCACGTGCCCGCGGGTGCGGTGCCCAAGGACGGGCCCAGCGCCGGGGTCACGATGACCACCGCGCTGGCGTCCCTGCTCTCCGGGCGGCTGGTCCGCTCCGACGTGGCGATGACCGGTGAGGTCTCGCTGACCGGGCGGGTCCTGCCGATCGGCGGGGTGAAGCAGAAGCTGCTCGCCGCGCACCGGGCTGGCATCACCACGGTGCTGATCCCCAAGCGCAACGAGCCCGACCTGGAGGACGTGCCGGAGAATGTCCGGGAGCAGCTCACGGTGCATGCCGTGAGTGACGTCCGCGAGGTGCTCGACCTGGCCCTCGAGCCGGCTAACCACCAGGCGGCCGTCGCCGCCTAAGCACCCGGTGGGCCGAAACCGGCCGTCCCCGATGCGGGGGCGGCCGGTTTTGCTGTGCCCGGCGGGTTACCGTGGGGCGGTGGAAAGCCTCGGCGAGGACCTGGTTCTGCTGGCGATCCAGCCCAGCAAAGGGACGATCGCGGCCAGCCAGCAGATCGCTTATGGGCTGCGGGGCTCGGAGCTGGTCCGGCTGGCCGCGAGCGGGCGGGTCGGGATCACCCGGGACCGGATCGTGGTACTGGACGGCGGGCCGACCGGCGACGAGCGGCTCGACACCGCCCTGGCCAGCCTGGCCGGGGCCCGGCGGCCACCACGGGCCAAGACGTGGGTCGGCCACCCGGGGGCGAAGATCTGCGACGCGTACCTGGCCCGGCTGGCCGCCGCCGGGACGATTCGCGAGGAGCGCGGCAAGCTCCTCTCGTTCATCCCGGTCACCCGGTGGCGCATCGTGGACACGGCGCGGGCCGCGGACGCCAGGGCCCGGCTCGACGCGATCGTGCACGCGACCGGCCAGGTCGACACGGCCCAGGCCGCGTTCGCCGGGCTGGCCAGCGCCAGCGGCCTGGGCCCGGTACTGTACCCGGGCGCCGCCCACCGCGCGCTGCGCAAGCGCCTCGAGCAGATCGCCAAGGGCGAGCTGACCCGGCCGCCGGCCCACGCGTCGCCAGCCGTGCAGGCCACGCAGGCCGCCGCCGAGGCCAGCGGGGCTGCCGCGGACGCGGCGGAGCGCAGGGAGGCCAAGTCCGCGACGGACCCCGCCAAGGACGCCGTGACCCAGGCCGCGGCCCAGGCGGCCACCCACGCCTCAGTGTCGGCCGCGGTCCATGCGGCGCACCACGCGGCCTCTGCCGCCGGGGGACACGGCGGCGGGGGCGGCGGGGGCGGCGGGCACCACTGACCGGCGGCGGCCCGGCCCGGTACGCTCGGTGCCCATGCGTGCCATCGAGCTGCTCGGGGTCCCGTCGGCCGCCGGGACACACGGTCCGGGCCAGGAGGACGCGCCGGCCTGGGTGCGGGACGCGGGCCTGCTCACCGGGCTCGCCGCCCGCGGGGTAGCGGTGCGCGACCATGGTGACCTGCCCCGGGTCCCGTTCCGCCCGGACCCGGACCACCGGCATCAGCAGAACCTGGGCCTGGTCAGCGAGGTGGTTCAGAACGTGGCCAGCCGGGTCGCGGCGCTGTGCGGCCAGGGGGCCGGCGTCCCGCTGATCCTGGGCGGGGATTGCACGATCACCCTGGGTGTGCTGGCGGGCTTCCTGGAACACCACCCCGAGGCCGGCCTCATGTACTTCGACGGGGACATCGACGTGTCCACCCCGCAGACGACGACGTCCGGGATCCTGGACACCATGGGCCTGGCTCATCTGCTCGGCTCCGGCACCCCGGAGCTAGCCCGGATCGGGCCGCGGTACCCGCTGATGCTGGGCGAGCGGATCGTCGCGTTCGGCTATGACTTCGCTGAGGCTTCCGAGTCCGCCCGGGCCTGGCTCGCTGACCAGAAGGTCACCCAGTATCCGGCCACCGGCATGGACGACCCGGCAGCCCGCGCCGCGGAAGCCATGTCATCCCTGGCGGGCCGGTCCCGGCCGGTGCTGGTCCACTTCGATATCGACGTGATCGACTCGACCGAATTCCCGCTGGCCGACTTTCCGCACTTCAACCAGGGACTTGGCTACGCGGACGCAGTGGCCTGCCTGCGGGTCTTCTGCCGCCACGAGGCGTTCGGCGGGCTGGTCATCACCGAGGTCAACCCGCACCGCGACCCGGCCGGGCGCCTCACCGCCCGGCTGGCCGCGGACATCGCCGAGATCCTGGCCGGGTAAGGCACGAGCCGGACCGAGGATCTTGTCCCTTACCGCATCAGTGAGCCACATCAGGAACAAGGTGACTGGATCGTCCGGCGCTGACTGGATGTCGCCCGCGCCGCCCTCGGTGCGCTCGCGGCGTGGTTGAGCAGGCCGTCGCGCCCGGGACCCGGAACCCCGCATCAGGCCCGGACGTCGGAAATCAGGCGGCGGGCGGTTCCGCCCGTCAGCGCAACCCAAGCGTCCTCCGGCAGGTCCGGGCCGGCCAGGCCGGCCAGCAGCTCGGTCACGGTCAGCCCAGTGTTGGGCGCATCCGAGCCGAACAACAACTTGCCCGCCAGCGCGGTCAGCTGCGCGGCCGTCGGCCGGACCGGATGGTGGATCACCGGCGTGAGGTCGGCGTACACGTGCTCGTGCCTGGCCACCAGCCGCAGCGCGGCCTGCGACGCCGTATGTCCGCAATGCGCGATGATCACCCGGGCCCCAGGGTGGCGGCGGGCCACCTCGGCCACGGGCTCCAGTTCGGCGTCATCCGTGTGGCCGTCGGCCGCATGACCGGCGTGCAGCACGACCGGCAGGGCCACCTCGGCCGCGTACGCCCAGACCGGGTCGAGGCGCGGGTCGTCGGGGGTGAACTCACCGACCGAGCAATGCAGCTTCAGCACCCGCAGGCCCATATCCTCGACCGCGCTGCGCAGCACGGTGAGCGGCTGGTCGTCGCTGGGGTGGACCGTGCAGCCGCCGATGACCCGGACCGGGCCGTCGCGGCGGGCGGCGATCAGGCCGGCCATGGACTCGTTGAGGTCCGTGGCCGAGCCCGGGCGGCGCGCGTAGGGCAGCGACCACACCTCGCTGACTCCCTCGGCGGCGAGCCGGTCGGACGCCTCGCCGAGGTCCGTGGGGTAGGCGAAGCGGCCGCTGTCGATCCCGTAGCGGTCGAAGAACCCGCGGATCGCGGCCTGCAGCCGGGGCGGCAGCAGGTGGACATGCGCGTCCACCACGTCGTGAAAGCGATGATGGGCCACATCGCTGAGGGCGTCACTGGCTACATCGCTAAGGGCGTCACTAGGTACATCGCCGGGGGCGTCACTGGGCACGAGTCTGGTTTACCCTGTGCGGCGAACCCGTGGGCCCCCAGGGGTCGGCCAGGTACCACTCACGGGTTGGTGACCGGCGGCTGAGCCCGGGCCTCGGTCGCTGAGGTGCCTTACCTGTAGATCTTCCGGGCAATGGATGCACCGAGCACACCGATGCACCAGCCTGCGAAGATGGCCCAGATGGCGGTACGGGATGTGCTGTGCAGGTTCCATGCCATGAAACCAGCCAGGATGAATGCCCAGACGACCAGGCCCCCGATGACCCACACGGCGTAGGGCGGCCGGTCCTCTACTGGCCTGCGCCACGCGCGTGGCCAGGGACGCATCTGATGCAGGAGGGTCCTGATGGTACTGCCAGGAGGATCGCGGGGAGCGGCGTTGTCATTCAGTGCGTACATGGGATGTCTCCTGTGGCCTTCGGTGTCCGGCCATTCCGGTTCACCTATCAAAGTGATATCATTTTGCTAGATGGTTTGTCAAGGGCGGCAACCGCCTGGGCAGACTGCGCCAGGTAGGGCAGACCCAGCGCCTCGCCGCGGTCTGCGACGCCTACCTGCGCCTGTCGTGACCAGGGAAAGCGCCTGGCGGCTGTGCGTTCAAAGCGGGCATCTAGAAGATGGTGGCCCAGTCGGTTTTCATGCTGACGATCGTCCAGCCGCTCTTGCCGGCCCGCTCCAGTGCCTGCTCGGCGCCGCTGGTGTAGGCGAACTCGCGTTGGCCGTCGTCGTGGAGGACGAGCAAGCGAAGGGACGGCTTGTCCTGATGCTGGGTGAAATCGAGCATCGGGATGTCGCCGTTGGAGTTGCCGGCAGCCAGGAGCGGCCTGCGGCCGGTACGGCTCCAGATCCGGATCGGCTTCTGCGGGCCATCATCGAGATAGTCGGCCTCGGCCTTGTGCGTGATCGTGCCGCCGTGGTCGTCGCTGGTGTACTGGAACGTGGATGCGCTGCCGATGACCCGGTCACGAGGGATCCCGTACACCTCCTGGCTGATCGGCCGCATGAAGTCACGGCCACCGCCGGAGGCGATGTAGTTCGTGAACCCGTTCGCTGTCAGGTAGCCGAGCAGTTCGACCATGGGCACGTACGCGGTCTCCAGGTAACCGCGGCCGAGGGTGGGATGCTGCGCAGTGTGCAGGAAAGTACCGGACTTCGCCTCGAACTCCTCGACGCTGATCCCCTCGTAGGCGGCAAGGACGCCGGCCAGGAGGGTCCGCACGTTGGCGTCGTTGCCCGCGTAGTGCTCGGCGAGCACCGTCCCGAGCCAGCCATAGTCGCGCTCGTACGCCGCCTTCCAGGGCTGACGGCCGCGCAGCCCGGGGTCGTCCTGCGCCATCTCATATAGCCGGCGGAGAATGAAGTCAGCCTGGATCGGCATCGGCTTCTCGCACCACAAGGTGCCGTCGTTGTCGAATACCGCCACGCGCTCCTCGGGTGGCGTACCGGCCGACACCGTCCGCTCGGCAAACTCGATGACCGCCTGCCTGGCGGTACCGTCATTCCAGCTGGCCAGATCCCCGGTCACAGTCGCCATCCCTCGTCATCTCCCGGGCCTCGCGGTCGAGGTCGGGCATACGGGTCGGCGCTGACCTTTCGGTCGCAAGAGCCCGCACAGCGATGGTGGCAACGGCCATTCCTGCCGGCATCACCCGCCCAGGGTGAGCAACGGGCAACGGCACATGTTGGCATCAGTGGAGGCCTCCTGGCCGCGGTAGGCGCCGCGACCACGTATGGCACCAATCGTAGGGCCCAATACGACAGGGTCTTAGCTGAGACCTCGAAATTGACTACCGGCGACATTGCCAACAGCCGGCACCGTGTTGCCCTGGTTATGGAGCATCCCGCAAGGGAGGGCCCTTGCCTCGATGAAAAGCAGGTAGAGGACTTTTATAATGTGCTGTGGATGTTTGAGAGATTGGACGCGCTCTTTGCGTCACTGATACCCCAAGTCTGCGGTCGTGGCGGCGTTCCAGGGCCGGTGTAAATGGCGGCGGTTCTGTTCCTTCGTGATGGATAGTAGCCTCCAGCGTGGTGCCTTTGACCTCTTCGGGCCGCGGTGAGCGGTAAGACGCGGATCAGATGTGGGCTTCGCCGGGGACGACCACCACCGGGCAGGGGGCGTGGTGCGTGACCTGCGCGCTGACCGATCCCAGCAGCAGGCGGGCGAAGCCGCCATTGCCCCGGGCCCCGACGACCAGCAGGTCCGCGCCGGTCCCGGCCTTGATCAGTTCGGCTGCGGGCGAGCCGCTGACCGACCGGACCGTGACCGCGGGCGCGTGCTCGCCGAGCGGGGCGGCCGCCTTGTCGGCGCCCTCCTGCGCGGCCGCCCGGACGCCTGCCTCCTGGGCCTCGTCCTCGGGATAGCTGATCGGGGTCTGGGTCCACGCGTTCATGGCGACGGGGTGTACAGCGAGGACGGTAAGTGGGGTCTGCCGGAGCGCGGCCTCTTTCATCGCCCATTCGAGTGAACGCTGAGAGTGCTCCGAGCCATCGACTCCCACGACAATTCCAGGCATGGCTCCTCCTGAGACCAGCACGTCACCGGGGCGCGGCGATCGGCCGGTTTCCCCGGTGCTTATGTCATCGACGATAAAACCGCGGCCTGCACCGGGCCAGAGGCCCTGCGCCCGCCGCTACAGGACGTTCGGGCACGTCAGGCAGGCCTATCGTCCCGCGAGATGGACGGCTGGCGCGGCTAGGGTGATCTGCACGGGGAGACCGCGCGCCGAGGCGATCCGGGTGGACGAGGAGTTCGGATGGACGAGGGGGTTCCGGTGGACGAGGGGGTTCACGTGGACGAGCAAGAAAAAGCGGTAACGGCTGGGAAGCCATCCGGCGTACCGGAGACGATCAAGGTGTTCCTGCTTGATGATCATGAGATCGTCCGGATGGGTGTCCGCGACCTCCTCGAAGCCGAACCCGGCATCACCGTCATCGGCGAAGCCGGCACCGCCGCCTCCGCCCTCGCCCGCATCCCCGCCCTCAAACCCGACGTCGCCATCCTCGACGTCCGCCTCCCCGACGGCGACGGCGTCAGCGTCTGCCGCGACATCCGCTCCAAAATGCCCCAGCTCGCCGTCCTCATGCTCACCAGCTTCAGCGACGACGAAGCCCTCTTCGACGCCATCATGGCCGGCGCCGCCGGCTACGTCCTCAAGCAGATCCGCGGCACCGACCTCGTCGGCGCCGTCCGCACCATCGCCTCCGGCCAGTCCCTCCTCGACCCCGAAGCCGCCAGCCGCGTCATGCGCCGCATGCGCGACCAGGCCGCCGCCGCCGACCCCCTGGCCGGCCTCACCGACCAGGAACGCCGCATCCTCGCCCTCATCGGCGAAGGCCTCACCAACCGCCAGATCGGCGACCGCCTCTTCCTGGCCGAGAAAACCGTCAAGAACTACGTCTCCGCCCTCTTCGCCAAGCTCGGCATGCAACGCCGCGCCCAAGCCGCCGCCTACGCCGCTCACGTCTTCAGCGAGCAGAACTCCCGGCGCGAGCACCGCGGCTGACTGCGCGTAGCCCCGCTCCCCCGCCTGACCGCGCTGCCCCGCCTGACCGCGCTGCCCGCTCGGCCGGGCTGCTCTGCTCGGCCGGGCTGCTCTGCTCGGCCGGGCTGCTCCGCTCCGCGGGACTGGCCACTACCACCACCGGGCACGGTGCTGCGCGCAAGCAAGCCAAGGCCACGGGGCTGATGTGGTCCACGGGCCGACGGCCACCTGTGTCCTGCGCCGCCGTAAGGCCCCCGAGGACCAGCAGTTCCGCGCCGTAGGCGCGGTTGAGCAACTCCTTGGCGGGCAGCCCCTCGACTGCCTCCAGTAGCAAACCCGGCCGGTCGCTACCGTCCAGGCCCGCCGCGTGATGCGCGTGCCGGACCGCCGCGGCAAGCAGTGCTTCCGCCTCGTGACGGGCGGCGTCCGGGCCCGGGCCGCACGGTCTAGGCGCATAGGGGGCACGTCCCCGGGTCGCGGGCTCCCACACGTACACCACGTGCAGCACGACGTCCCGGAGCGCAGCTTCCCGGAAGGCCCAGCACAGCGCGGCGGCCGCGGCGGCCGATCCATCGATCCCGACCATGATCCGTCGTCCCGACGGCCCGGCATCAGTTGTCATCGCAGCACCCCCTCCTGGTCCAGCCTGGCCTGGGTCCGGGCTGCTCCGCCAAGGGCCAACGGCCCCGCTTGAGGGGACCTCAGGCCGCTGCCGGCAGCGGCCTGATGCGGCCAAGATCAGAGCAGTGGCATCAGGAGCGAACCGCGGACCGGAAGGGAAGACACCGTGACTGCCAAGTACGACACCGGAAGCGGCGGAACTGGCGACGGTAGCGGCGGGACCGGGTCCGCGATTGAGGACCCGGGCGATCTTGCCGTCCGGGCGGGCCAGCGGCGCAGGGAGCTCAAGCTCACTCAGCAGGAAGTTGCGGCGCGAGCTGGGATGAGTGTTCCGTATCTGGCCTATCTGGAGAACCACCCGACCACTCCTACGGGAGCGGCCCTCCGCCAGCTGGCTGCCGCCCTGGAGACCACACCGGAGGCCCTGCTCGGGGCCGGATACCAGCGGCCGCCCGGGTCTGGCCCAGGCAGCGAGCGGCCGCAACTGCAGGCGATCGACCCGACCGAGTGCTACGCACTACTGGCCGCCGGAGGGGTCGGGCGCGTGGTGTTCGACACCACCGACGGCCCGGTGGTCTTGCCCGTCAACTTCGGCATGGCCGGGCACACCGTCGTGCTGCGCACCGGCGCGGACACCGAACTCGCCTCCCGGCTGGACTGCCAGGTCGCCTTCGAGGTGGACCGGCTCGATGAGGCACTGAGCCACGGCTGGAGCGTGCTCCTCGCCGGCCACGCCACGAAGGTCAAGAAGGAAGAGCAGGTCCGCCGGATCGAGGCTCGCACCCACGTGCAGCCCTGGGCCGGCGGGGCCCGCGACGTATACGTCCAGATCCATCCCCACCGGATCAGCGGCCGGCGGGTCGGCAGCTGATCAGGCCGTTACGGCCCAGCCGGTGCTGCCTCACCCGCCGGCTGGGCCGGTGCGGGTCGTTGCGGTGGCTCGGCATGGCCGCGGCGGGCAGGCTGGCTGCGGGCATGGCGCACCGGCGCGGCGCGTTTGGGCGTCTCGGCGCGGCCGTGGGGTGGCGGTTCCCGGCCCGGCGGCTGGGACGGCCGGGGCCGGACGGGCAGCCCGGGGATGTCCCGGGTCTCGGGCTGGCCGGGCGCCACCGCGACGGGCGTCCCGTAGTGAGTGATCTCCAGCGGGGGCCCCTCGCCATCGAGGATGTAGGTGGCGTTGCCCGGCATCACCTCCACCCGCAGGTGGCGCCCGCGCAGGATGACGGTGAACGTGAGCCGGGTCAGCGCCGCGGGCAGCCGCGGCGCGAAGCTGGGTTGCTGGCCGGGCCGGTACCGCATGCCGCCGAAGCCTTGCACCAGCACGATCCATGACCCGGCCAGCGCCGCGATGTGCAGGCCGTCCCGGGTGTTGTGCTCCAGGTCGGCCAGGTCCATCAGGGCCGTCTCGGCCAGGTAGTCGTAGGCCAGATCGAGGTGACCGGTGTCTGCGGCGACGACCGCCTGGCTGCACGCGGACAGCGAGGAATCCCGGACGGTGAGCGCCTCGTAGTATTCGAAATCCCGGGCCTTTTCCTCGTCGGTGAACTGGTCGGGACACAGCTGGATGGCCAGGACGAGGTCAGCCTGCTTGACCACCTGCTTTCGGTACAGGTCGAAGTACGGGAAATGGGCCAGCAGCGGGTACTCGTCCGGGCTAGTCCTGGCGAAGTCCCAGACCTGGTGCTCGGTGAATCCCTCCGCCTGGCAGTGCACGCCGCGCCCGGCGTCGTAGGGCATCATGATGCCGTCGGCCGCGGCCACCCAGGCGGCCACCTCGTCCGGGGAGACCCGAAGTTCCCTGGCCCGCTCCGGGTAGCGCCGGGCCACCCCGGCCGCGGCGCGCATGTTCCGCGCGGCCATCAGGTTCGTGTAGATGTTGTTGTCCGCGATGGCGCTGTATTCATCTGGCCCGGTCACCCCGTCGATCCGGAACGTGCCGACCCCATCGTGATGGCCGAGCGAGGACCAGAGCCGGGCGGTGTGCACGAGCAGGTCAAAACCGGTCGTTCTCTCAAATTGTTCGTCGCCGGTCGCCTCGGCGTACTGGGCGGCCGCGTGCGCGATGTCCGCGTTCACGTGGAAGGCGGCGGTGCCGGCGGCCAGTACGCCGAGCACTCGGCGCCGCTGATCGTGCGCCAGGGGAAGGCGGCCCCGTGCAGCCCGAGCTGGGCGGCCCGGTCGAGCGCGGCGGGCAGGGTGCTCTGCCGCCAGCGCAGTTCATGGGCCGCGGCGTCGGGGATGGTGTAGGTGAGTACCGGCAGCACGAACGTCTCGGCATCCCAGAAGGAGTGGCCGTCATAGCCGTTCCCCGAGAGCCCCTTGGCCGGGATGGGACGGCCCTCCGCGCGGGCGCCGGCCTGCAGCACGTGGAACATGCCGAACCGGGTCGCCTGCTGGATCTCCTCGTTCCCCTCCAGTTCCACGTCGGCCCGGGCCCAGAAATCGTCCAGGTAGGCCCGCTGCTCCTCGGCGAGGCCCTCCCAGCCGGTCTGCACGGCCACCGTGAGAGCGCCCTCCACCTGGTCGCGCAGGGCAGGCCGGGAGCGCGTCCCCGACCAGCCGTACGCCACGAACTTGACCAGCTGGAGCGGCTGCCCCTCCTGGAGCCGGGTACTCAGGGTCAGCCGGGCCAGGTCCGGCCCAGTCTCGGTCCAGGCGTGGGTGTCCGCGTCGCAGGCCACCGCGTGCTGCATCGCGACCGCCACCGTCAGGTCGCTGTGCCTGGTCCGGTGGATCAGCCCCGCCCGGCCACTGGTAGCGCCGTGCTCCACCGGCTCCAGCGGCTGTTCCAGCACCGCCGCGACCCGGGGGTCGCCGCCGGGGGGCGGCAGCTCCTCGTTGGCGACCAGCTCGGATTGCACCACCACGCGGACTGGGCCGTCGAGCGACTCGACCTGGTAGCTGATCGCGCCGATCGAGCGCTGGGTCAGCGAGACCAGCCGGACCGAGCTGACCCGCACCCGGCGCCCGGCCGGCGACACCCAGTCCGCCCGCCGGGTCAGCGTGCCCGCCCGGAAGTCCAGCACCCGCTCGTGGCCGAGCAGCTCGCCGTAGCGGATGTCGAACGGCTCGTCGTTGACCAGCAGCCGGATCAGCTTCCCGTTGGTGACGTTGATCACCGTCTCGCCCGACTCGGGGAAGCCGAAGCCGGCCTCGGCGTAGGGCAGCGGGCGCCGTTCGTACACGCCGTTCAGATAGGAGCCCGGGAGGCCGTGCGGCTCCCCCTCGTCCAGGTTCGCCCGCCACCCGATGTGCCCGTTGGCCAGCGCGAACACGGACTCGGTCTGGGGCAGCATCTCGGGATGCAGCGTGGTTTCCCGCAGGCACCAGGGCTCGACCGGGAACGCCGGGTGCTGGATCACCGCTCGTCCAGCAGCTCGGACAGGTCCTTGACCACGATGTCGGCCCCGGCCTTGCGCAGCGCGTCAGCCTGCCCGACCCGGTCCACCCCGACCACGAAGCCGAAGTGGCCGGCCCGCCCGGCAGCTACCCCAGCCAGCGCATCCTCATAGACGACCGCGTCGGCGGGCGCGAGCCCCAGGACCCGGGCCGCGTACAGGTAGGTGTCCGGGGCAGGCTTCCCGGCCAGCCCCTCCCTCTTCCTCACCACGCCGTCCACGGTCGCGTCGAACTGGTCGCTGATCCCCGCCGCGGCGAGCACGCTGGCGGCGTTGGCGCTGGAGGTCACCACGGCGCGGCGCAGCCCGGCCTCACCCACCGCGTGCAGGTAGCGGACCGAGCCCGGGTAGACCTGCACCCCGCCGTCAGCGATCTTGCGCAGCACGATCTGGTTCTTCAGGCTGCTCAGTCCGGCGATAGTGGCGGTCCCGGGCGGGTCGCTGTCGCTGCCTTTGGGCAGCTCGATCCCCCGGGCCCGCAGGAAGGAGCGGGTCCCGTCGGCCCGGGGCTTCCCGTCCACGTACTTGTCGTAGTCGGCCACCGGGTCGAACGGGACGAACGGCTCGCCGGTGCGCTGCGCTCGCTGGCGGAGGAAATCGTCGAACATCTCCTGCCAGGCGGCCGCGTGCACCGTGGCCGTCTGGGTCAGCACACCATCCAGGTCGAACAGGCAGCCACGGCTGCGGTCAGGAATACCCAGCACAGGACCAGCCTATGAGGTCCGGGCTGACCCGTGGGCCAGCTATGACGCCCACCGGGGACCATTGGCCCTGACGGCGCGGCGGCGCGCGCGGTGTCCTGGATGCAGCGTGACGCGTGCGCCCTTTGTTAAGAGGAGGACCGGGAGGAGGACGCCATGGGTGAGCTGCCATTGACGGCGGAGCTTGCCTCGCTACTCGTCGAGGCCGCGACCGCGGCGCCATCGTTTCGCAACAGCCAGCCCTGGTGGTTCCTGGTGCGGCCGGACGATGCGGTCATCGAGTTGCACGCGGACCCGGCCCAGTTGCCGCCGCGGACCGACCCAGACGGGCGCGCGGCGCACATCTCCTGCGGGGCCGCGCTGTTCAACCTGCGCCTGGCGGTCACCTGCGCGAAGGCAGAGCCCGTCACCCGGCTGCTCCCGGACCCGGTGGATCCCCGGCTGCTGGCCACGGTGCGGCTGGCCGGCCCGCACCGGCCGCGGGCCCGGGAACTGGATCTCTACGCGGCACTGTGGCGCAGGCACGCGGAACCCGGCCGCGGTAGCGCGCCGTTGATGAGCGCACCCCTCCTGGCCGCCTTGGCCGAGGCGGCCGCCCTGGAGGGCGCGACGCTGTTCCCGCGTGGCCGGGAGGCCGTGCTCGCCACGGCGACCGCTGGCCGGGTGGACTGGCTGCGGGCCGGCCAGGCGCTGGAACGGGTCCTGCTGCTGGCCACCCAGCACGGCGCCGTCGCCGGCCCGTTGCATGAGGCGCTAGACATCCACGCAACGGGGCCCGCAACCAGCCTCGGCGGACAGCACCCGCAGCTCGCCCTCAGCCTGGGCCACGGCCCGCCCGGGCCGGCCACCCCGCGGCGCCCGGTCGCGGAGGTACTGCGCATCGCGAGCGCCCTGATGACCTGATGCACGAGCCTGCCCCGCCGGGTCGTAACGTTGTCCCGGTGACCGCGCCACTGGACGGCCAGCCGCTTCCGGCCATCCCGGCGTCGGCCGGAGCGCTGATCTTCGACCGGGCGGGGCGGCTGCTCATCCTCAAGCCGGTCTACAAGTCCGGGTGGACCATCCCAGGCGGCGTGATGGAGGCCGACGGTGAGACCCCGTGGGCCGCCTGCCGGCGTGAGGTGCGGGAGGAATGCGGCCTGACCGTGCACCGCGGCCGCCTCGCCTGCGTGGATTTCCGGCCACCTCGCCGCGGCAAGCCGGGCGGGCTGCGGTTCCTGTTCGACTGCGGAACGCTGCCGGAGGAAGAACTCGCGGCGATCGTGCTGCAGCCCGAGGAGATCTCGAAATACCTGCTTGAGCCGCCGCGGGGCGCCCTGGAACTGCTGCGCAAGCCCATCCGGCGGCGGGTGCACGCCGCCCTCCGGCCCGGCGGCCCGCACTACCTGGAGAACGGCCGGCGGGTGCCGCGGGTGCGGCCGTAGCCCCCACTACCTGCAGAACGGCCGGCGGGTGCCGGGGGTGGGGCCGTAACGCCCCGGGCCTTTCGCCCCGGGGCGGCGGGAGCAACGCCCCTCCCTGGACGGCCGGCCGGAGTGCGACGGTGGTGTCATGTTCCGGAGAAACGTGCAGCCAGGTGCAACGGACGCCGAGCGGCGGGCTGCTGCCGCCGGGCATCCCGCCGGCAGCGCCCTGAGGGCCCCGAAGCCGCCGCCCGCGGTGGCGGCCCGGTCGTGTTGCTGCCCAGCGAGACCCCTAGTCAAGGTCATCATGCCGGCCAGTGCGGCGCGACCGCATCCCGTGGACCTGTGGCTCTGCGGGCACCACTACCGGGTTTCGCAGGCGGCCCTGGCCGAGGCCGGGGCGGCCGTGCAAACCCTCGGCCACGACGCCGGCGACTGGCTGACCACCGCGGCGCTGCAAGACAACGACCTCTCGGTCAACTAGTGCCGCGTTCAAACGAACGTTGCCCGGTCAAGGACGCAGGCCTGGGTGAGGGTAGTAGGGGCCCCGGGGAGCAGTGAGCACCGATGCCAGCGCTGCAGGGCGGCTAGCTGCAGGGTGGCTAGCTGCAGGGTGCCGATAGGCTGCGCGCGTGGCCGCTCGTCTGCGAAGAGCGTGGGCTGATTTGCCTGGGTGGGCGAGATGGGTCCTGGCGGTGTATCTGATTGGGTTCGCGCAAGGCACTGGCGCTCATATCAGGGACCTGATGCGCGGCGGGATACATGCCTACTCCTCGATTCCGCAGGCCTGGATCCAGGTGTTCTTCGTCAGCCTTGTGGTCCTTGATCCGCTGGTTGTGGTGCTGGCCGCGTTCGCGCGCCGGGAGGGCATCTGGCTGGCGGCCGGCGTGATGGTGGTGGACGTCGTCGCGAACTGGATCGCGAACTGGCCGTCGCTGCATGAGGATCCCGCCCGGCTGCTGCGCCCGGTGGGCCTGCTGCCCATCACGCTGTTCGGCGTGTTCGTTCTCGTGACCGCGCTGCCCTTGCTTCGGGTCATGAAGGACTGACGTCGCGGCTAATCCCCCGGGACCGACACGACGGGACCGTGCGCGTGGGTCAGCACGGCGTGGGTGACCGAGCCGACCCCCGGAGTGGGTGGCTGACTACGCGCATGCCTGCCCAGAACCACCAGGTCAGCACGGGCGGACGAGCCGGAGAGGACCCGGCCCGGGTGCGCGTGCACCACTTCCCAGCGGGTCTCTACCTCGGGGAACTTCTCCCGCCAGGTGTTGACGGTGCTCTCCAGGCGGTTGTTCTCCTCTTCCGCCGTTTCCGCGTGCCCAGGGATAGACCAGGACCAGGCGTGCACGGCGAGCAGCCGCGCCTTCCGCAGCGACGCCTCCTCGAAGGCGAATGCCAGGGCCGCGCCGGACTGGGCCGGGTCACGGACACCCACCACGACCTCCCGGTGCGCGGCCATGGTCTCCTCGCGGGCCACCACGACCGGGACCGGCGCGTGAGTCGCGACGTACCTGCTCACCGAGCCGAGGATCATCGCGCTGAATCCCCCGGCGCCGCGGGAACCCAGCACCAGCATCGAGGCGTCCCGCCCGGTCCCCACCAGGACCTCGGCCGGCGCGCCGGTCAGCAGCTGGGTCTCGATCGCCAGATCCGGCTCCAGCCCTGCAGCCCGCTGCGCCGCCGCGGCCAGGGCCCGGGTCATGGAATGCTCGACCAGGCCGGCCACCGTGTCACGGGTCGCGGGGCTGGGGGTCATCCGCGGGGGCAGCACCGGGATCGCCACGATCCGCAGCGACGTTCCGCGCAGCATCGCCTCGCGGGCCGCCCATTCCACCGCCCGCAAGGACTCCTGTGAACCATCCGTGCCTGCGATGACCGGCTTCGTGGCCATGGCTCTCCTCCCAGCGGCCGTCATTGCTCTACTTCTTTCCCCAGCCTGGCCGATTTCCCCAGCCTGGCCGAGAAGGCGGCAGGAAGCTACGGCCCTTCGGCCCCAAGCCTGGCTGGACGGGACAGCCGCGCGCCCGGGACCAGCGGCCCGCGATCCCGGGCCAAATGACCCTGCTGGCACGTATCGGGAGGTAGCACCCTAGTGATGTGACACCCGCCGTGCAGGGCCAAGGGCAGTGGCAGGCCTGCCGGGAGCTGATGGGGCAGTGCGGTCTCGTGGGACCGTAAGACCCACCGTCGCCAGGACGGAGATCCTCCCGGCGCCACACTGGTCCGTGGTGCGGCGGGTGCCGCCGACTTTCGTGGGCGGTGCCTGTTGCACGGGGGTGCCAGCACCCGAGGAGTGATCATGAACAAGACGATCCTGCTGGCCGTGGACGCCGCCCAGCACGTCCAGGCGGCCGCGGACATGACCCGCGAACTCAGCCGGGACACCGGCGATCAGGTCGTGGTACTGCACGTGCACGAGTTTGCCGTGGGCCGGTTCGGCCGGATTCGCGTGGACTGCGCTGACGGTGAGGGCGAGCAACTCGTGGCCGGTCTGGTAAACGACCTGCGCGCCGACGGAATCACTGCCGAGGGAGACATCCGCGAAGCCGAGTTTGGGCATATCTCCCGCAGGATCCTGGAAATCGCCGACGACTACGACGCCCGTATTATTGTTTTGGGTGCGCGCGGGCGCCACGACCTGCCGCATCTGCCGCTGGGCAGCGTTTCCCACCGGCTGCTGCACGCGGCACACCGGCCGGTGCTGATCGTGCCGCGACCGACCGCCCAGGCTGCCACGGCCCGGGACGAGTCGGCACGGCAGGAGAAGGCCGTCCGGACCGCCGGGGCGGTGGCCGCCACTGAATGATCACCACAGGGAAAATAATGGATCTGAACAGCCGGTACATGGGCCTGAACCTGCGTAACCCCCTGGTCGCCTCCGCGTCGCCGCTGGCGAGCACCGTCGATGGGGTACGCGCGCTGGCCGACGCCGGGGTGGCCGCCGTGGTCCTCCCGTCCCTGTTCGAGGAGGAAGTCGAGCGGGAGACAAGACAGAACGAGGCCCTGGCTGAGGCGGGCACCGAGAGCTTCGCGGAATCGCTGTCGTACTTCCCCTCCGAGGCCGAAGCCGACGTGACCCCCCGCCGCTACCTGAGCCTGGTGGAGCGGGCCGCGGCCGCGGTTGACGTGCCGGTCATCGCCAGCCTGAACGGGGTCACCACCGGAGGGTGGACGGACTACGCGGCGGCACTGCAGGACGCGGGCGCGGCCGCCATCGAGCTGAACATCTACCACCTGCCCGGCGACCCCATGATTTCGGGCCGCGACGTGGAGCAGCGGCACGTGGAGATCGCGACCACGGTCAAGGCGGTGGTGGGGGTGCCGGTCGCGGTGAAGCTCAGCCCATACTTCAGCTCCCCCGGGGAGATGGCGCTGCGCCTGGACCGAGTCGGCGTGGACGGCCTGGTGCTGTTCAACCGGTTCATCCAGCCCGACATCGACCCGGAGACGCTCACGATCAGCGTGGGCTTCGGGCTGTCCCACCCGGCCGAGGGGCGGCTGCCCCGGGCCTGGATCGCCCGGGTGGCCGGCCGGGTCCGGGCCTCGCTCGGCGCCAGCACCGGGGTCGGCAAACCAGAAGACGTGGCCGCCTACCTGCTGGCCGGCGCGGACGTGGTGATGACCACATCGGCGCTGCTGCGCAACGGGCCCGGGTACGCCGCGACGCTGCTCGAGGGCTTGCAAGAATGGATGGAACGCCACGGCTTCAGCAGTGTGGACAGCCTGCGCGGGAAGCTGGCCGCTCCGGCCGACATCGCCGGCTCCGAGTGGCAGCGGGCCGGGTACGTCAACTCGCTGCGCGCCGCCAACCAGGGACACGCCACCTGGTAGGGAGCTTCACCTGGGTCAGGCCAGCCCCCAGGGTCGGAGGACGTTAGCCCTTCTGCGGCTCCTGGACGCCCAGGAGGTCCCGGTGCTGCCAGGCCAGCCGCAGCAGGGCCGCACCGGCGGTCTGCAGCGGCACGCCCCCGCCGGTGAAGTGGTCCACGCTGGCCCGGGTGAAGGGGATCGCGGCCGAGCCGTCCTGGGTCACCACCCGGCCCTCCGAGTTCTCGGTCACCAGGCTGTGGAACATCCGGTCGAACACGGGTGCGTCGAAGACGGCCACGGTCAGGATGTCAGTGGCCAGCGTCAGCGGGTTGACCCCCAGCCCGAGGCAGCTGACCCGCAGGGTGCCCGCATCCCGGGCGGCGGCCAGCGCCCGGTGGAACGGCCACTGCCCGTAGTCAAGCCGCCCGCCGCGGGTGGGGTACTCCTCGGAGCCGCCCAGCAGTTCCTCGCTGAACTCGCGCGTGATGCACCGCCACAGGCTGAGGTCGTGCCGCTGCGCGGCTGGTACCGCGGTGACCGGCTGGAAGATGCCCGCGGGCATCACCTGGTAGACGCCGCCCGCGTGGTTGACCCGGGCTGGGTCCCGCCAGTGCAGCAGGAAAGACGCCGCGCCGCCGGGCGCGCGGCGCAGGGTCAGGGTGGTGACGGCGGTGAGAGCACAGCGGCGGGGCAGCGCGCAAGGGTCACCCACCGAGGCGCGCAACGGCAGGACGCCCCAGTCCAGGGCAGGCCCGTCCAGGGCAGGTCCGTCCAGGGCAGGCCCGTCCGGCGCGGTCCCCGAGGCGGCCCAGGCCGCGGTCAGCTCGTGCGCCACGGCGTGGCCGAGGTTCACCGCGTCGAAGTAGCGGGCCGGGCCGAAGCGCAGCCCCGGCACGCCCGCGAGTTCCGCGTCCAGCAGCCGGTAGGAGACCCGGTTCTCGAACAGGGCCGGCCGGTCCAGGGCCCCGATCGCCGCCGCGTACGTGGGGTACGCCTGGCCGCCGGCGAGCTGCGGCAGCACGTGCGCGGCGGCCGCGCCAGTCCCGTCCGCGACCGGCGGCGGCGGCACGCTGGCCCAGGCCAGCGGCACCTCATCCAGGTCCAGCGGGGCGGCGGGCAGCCAGCCCGGCCAGCACAGCAGGTCGGTACCGGCCACCCGGGGCAGGTCCGGGTACAGCCGGGCGGCCATCGCGGCGAGCTCCTGCCGGCGCTCGTTAAGCAGCCGCCTGACCCGGCGCCAGTGCGCCGCCCCCGTGGTGAGCTGCTGAGCCATGGACCGATACTCACACACCCGCCCGCACACCCCGGATAGCCGGTCCGCCTGGCGCGCCGGAATACTGGGCCACGGCACGACGCTCAAGCGCAGCGTGCCACCATCGCCTCTCATCCTGGAGTCACCACCATGCGCCAGCCGTTGCTGCAGGTCGTCATCGGCAGTACCCGTCCCGGCCGGGTCGGCCCGTCTGTGGCCGAGTGGATCACCGCGAGCGCGACCGCGCACGGGCACTTCGCCGTCGAGGTGGTGGACCTGGCCGAGGTCAACCTGCCCATGTTCAATGAGCCCCGGCACCCCCGGCTGCGCCAGTACGAGTACCAGCACACCAAGGACTGGAGCGCCACGATCAGCCGGGCTGACGCGTTCATCTTCGTGATCCCGGAGTACAACTACGGCTTCAACGCGGCGACCAAGAACGCGATCGACTACCTCAACCACGAGTGGCACTACAAGCCGGCCGGGTTCGCCAGCTACGGAGGCGTGGGGGCGGGAACCCGCGCGGTGCAGATGCTCAAGCAGGTGCTGACCACGCTCAAGATGACACCGCTCTTCGAGGCGGTGAACATCCCGTTCGTCCAGAAGTTCCTGGACGAGGACAAGAAGCTGCAGCCCAACAAGGTCATGACCGAGGCGGCGACCGCGATGCTGGACGAGCTGGCCCGGGTCGAAGCCGCGCTGCGGCCGCTGCGGGAGCCGGAGGCCCCAGAGCCGGCCGAGCCTGAGACCGAAGACCTCGACCCGGACGCGGAGCGCGTGCGTTAGGCCCGTGCGTTAGTTAGGCCCGTGTTAGGCACAGCCGTAACCCCCACCGCCCGGGGTCTCGAGCACGAATACGTCCCCGGGGCCGAGCTCGGCACAGTCGCATCCGGCCAGCTCGGTCACCTGGCCATCGGCCCGCTCGATCCACTGGTGCCCGAGCTGGCCCGGGGCGCCGCCGGCCATGCCGTACGGCGGGACCCGCCGGTGGCTGCTCAGCGTGCTCACCGTCATCGGGGTGAGGAACCGGAGCCGGCGGCGGCCGCCGTCACCGCCCGGCCACCGCCCCGCGCCACCGCTGCCCCGGCGGATCTCGAACGATTCCAGCCGGACCGGGAAACGCCACTCCAGCACCTCGGGGTCGGTGAGCCGCGAATTGGTCATGTGCGTCTGGACCACCGAGGTGCCACCGAAGCCGTCCCCGGCACCGGAGCCGCTCGCCACCGTCTCGTAGTACTGGTAATCCCCGCTGCCGAACGTGACGTTGTTCATGGTGCCCGACCCCTCGGCCATGACGCCCAGCGCCGCGTACAGCGCCCCGGTGACCGCCTGGGAGGTCTCCACGTTGCCGGCCGCCACCGCCGCCGGGTAGGCCGGGGCGAGCAGGCTGCCGGGCGGGATGATGACCCGGACCGGCTTGAGGCAGCCGGCGTTCAGCGGGATCTCGTCGTCCACCAGGGTGCGCAGCACGTACAGGACCGCGGCCATGGCGACCGACGAGGGTGCGTTAAAGTTCCCCGGCAGCTGCGCAGAGGTGCCGGTAAAGTCGATCTCGGCGGTCCGGGCCTGCTGGTCCACCCGCACCGCCACGTTGATCACGGCGCCGTTGTCCAGTTCGTAGGCACACTCGCCATCCCGCAGCCGGGCGATGACGCGGCGGACCGCCTCTTCCGCGTTGTCCTGGACGTGGCCCATGTACGCGGTCACCACGTCCAGGCCGAACTGGCTGACCAGATGGCGGAGCTCGGCGGCGCCCTTCTCGTTCGCGGCGATCTGGGCCCGCAGGTCGGCAAGGTTGGCGACCGGGTTCCGGGACGGGAACTCCGCCGAGGTGAGCAGCTCCGTGGTGGCGGACTCACGCATCTCGCCGCCCCCGGCCAGCCGCCAGTTGTCGATGAGCACGCCTTCCTCATCGACGCGGGTGCTGAAGGCGGGCATGGAGCCGGGCGTGATGCCGCCGATCTCAGCGTGATGCCCGCGGGACGCCACGAAGAACAGGATGTCCTGCCCGTCATCGGCGAACACGCCCTCCCTGAACACGGGGGTGACCACCGTGATGTCGGGCAGGTGCGTGCCCCCGTGGTAAGGATCGTTGAGCATGAAGACGTCGCCCGGCTTCATGGCCCCCGGGTTACGGCTGATGACCATCTTGATGCTCTCGCCCATGGAGCCCAGGTGGACCGGCATGTGCGGGGCGTTAGCGATCAGCTGACCCGCCGCGTCGAAGAGCGCGCAGGAGAAGTCGAGGCGCTCCTTGATGTTGACCGAGTGCGCGGTGCTCTGCAGCCGGACGCCCATCTGCTCGGCCACGGACATGAACAGGTTGTTGAAGATCTCCAGCATGACCGGATCGGCGCTGGTACCGGCCGCGGGCTGGGCCGGGCGCCCGCCGGGCCGGGTCAGCAGCAGGTCCCCCCGGCCGGTCACCGCGGCCTGCCAGCCCGGCTCGACCACGGTCGTGGCGAAGTCCTCGGTGATGAGGGCGGGCCCGGGGACCACGTGGCCGGGCCGCAGCCCGCTGCGCGGGCGGAGGTCCACCTCGGTCCACTCACCGCCGGTGAACATCCGCACCCGGGCCGCGGGCGGCGGGTCCCCTGTCCTCCCGGGGCCCGGCGTGGCTGGTGTCTCTATCCTCCCGGGGCCCGGCGTGGCTGGTGTCACTGTCCTCCCGGGGCCCGGCGTGGCTGGTGTCACTGGAGTTACTGAGGTGACTGAGACTGATCCGGCGGATACCGGGGTGACCCCGGTATCCGCCGGATCCACGATGGCCGGAGCGTCCGGGTGATCGCCCCCGCCCCCGCTCACCTCCACCGACACCGCCTCCACCATCACCGGCTTGTCCCGCATCAGGAACGAGAACCGCTGCCGGTAGGCCGCCTCGAAGGCCGCCATCATGGAGTCCACTGGACCGAACGGAACCGTTAGAGAGGTATCGGTGCCCTGGTAGCGGAGCTGGGCCCGGCGGGTGCGGCGGACCTGGCCGCCGGGGACGCCACCGGCCTCCAGTTCGGCCCGCGCCGCGGCCTCCAGGTCCCCCGCCACCCGGTCCAGCCCGGTGAGCAGGCCGGCGGATAGTTCCGCTTCGACCGCCGTCTCCCGCATCGCGGTCACCGAGGCCAGGCCCATGCCGTACGCGGAGAGCACCCCGGCCAGCGGGTGGATGAGCACCTCGGTCATGCCCAGGGCGTCGGCGACCGCGCAGGCATGCTGCCCGCCAGCGCCGCCGAAGGTGGCGAGCACGTACCGGGTGATGTCGTAGCCGCGCTGGACCGAGATCTTCTTGATCGCGTTCGCCATGTTGGCCACGGCGATGTCGAGGAACCCGGCCGCCACCCCCGCGTCGCTGCGCTGGTCCCCGGTCGCGTCCGCGATCTGCCGGGCCAGGGCGGCGAAGCCGCCGGCCACCAGCCCGGCGTCCAGCGGCTCGTCCCCGCCCGGCCCGAACACCCGGGGGAAGTAGCCGGGCTGGACCCGGCCCAGCATGACGTTGGCGTCGGTCACGGTGAGCGGGCCGCCGCGACGGTAGCACGCGGGTCCTGGGTCCGCCCCCGCCGAGTCCGGCCCGACCCGGTACCGGCTGCCGTCGAAAGCCAGGATCGAGCCGCCGCCGGCCGCGACGGTGTGGATGCTCAGCATGGGCGCACGCATCCGGACCCCGGCCACCTCGGTCTCGTACTGACGCTCGAACTCACCGGCGTAGTGCGACACGTCGGTCGAGGTGCCGCCCATGTCGAAGCCGATGACCCGGCCGAAGCCGGCCGCGCCGGCGGTGCGGGCCATGCCGACGATGCCGCCGGCCGGCCCGGACAGGATGGAGTCCTTGCCGCGGAAGCGGTGCGCGTCGGCCAGCCCGCCGTTGGACTGCATGAACAGCACCCGGGTCCCGCCCAGCTCACCGGCCACGTGGTCGACGTAGCGGGCCAGGATCGGGGACAGGTAGGCGTCCACGACCGTGGTGTCCCCACGGGACACCAGCTTCATCAGCGGGCTGGTCGCGTGCGACTCCGAAACCTGCGCGAACCCGATGTCCCGGGCGATCTGGCCGATCCGGGCCTCGTGCGCGGGGTAGCGATAGCCGTGCATGCAGACCACGGCCACGGCCCGCAGCCCGTCGGCGTAGGCGGCCCCCAGGTCTGCCGCGACCGCCTGCTCGTCGAGCGCCGCGATCACCTCGCCGTGCGCGCCGACCCGCTCGGTCACCTCGATCACCCGGCTGTACAGCACTTCGGGGAGGATGATCTCGCGGGCGAAGATGCGCGGCCGGTTCTGGTATCCGATCCGCAGCGCGTCGCGGAACCCCCGGGTGATGACCAGGACCGTGGGCTCACCCCGGCGCTCGAGCAGCGCGTTGGTGGCCACCGTGGTGCCGAGCCGGACCGAGCCGATCTGCGCGGCCGGGATGGGCTGGCCCGCCGGCACCCCGAGCAGCCCGCGGATGCCGGCCAGCACAGCGTCCTCGTACCGGCCGGGGTCGTCCGAGAGGAGCTTGCGGACGGCCAGGCGGCCGTCCGGGCGCCTGGCGACCACGTCGGTGAATGTGCCGCCCCGGTCGATCCAGAACTCCCAGCGCCCGCTCATCACCTCGCATCCTAGGCAACGTGGTCGGAGGCGGGCCCGGCTCCCCCGCTCCCCCGCGTCCCCGGCTCAGGAGGCGGCGGGCGCCGCGCTGGCGGTGATGCCTCACCAGTAATGGGCGATTCAAACAGTGAGCTGGCGGTACGGCCTACCGGCCGGCTCTAGGTGGCTTGGACCCGCCCCTACCGGCAGGCTCAGGTCGCTTGGACCCGGCCCTACCGGGCCGGCTCTAGGATGACCACCGGAATCTGCCGGGTCGTCTTGCGCTCGTAGTCCGCGAAGCCCGGGTTGGCGCGCTTGTGCGCCTCCCAGATGCGATCACGCTCCTCGCCCTCAGCCACCCGCGCGACGGCCTCCACCGTGCCGGTGCCGATCTCGGCGCTGACCAGGGGGGTGGCCAGCAGGTTGTGGTACCAGTCCGGGTTGGTCGGGGCGCCCGCCTTCGACGCGAACACCGCGACGCCGTCATCGCCGAGGTCCCGGTACATCACCGGGGTCACCCGCGGCTGGCCGGTCTTGGCGCCGACGGTGTGCAGCAGCAGGAGGGGCGCCCCCTCGAACGGGCCGCCGACCTTGCCGCCGTTGGCACGGAACTCGGCGATGATCTTGCTGTTCCAATCCTCGGCTTGTGCCACAGTCACTCCTCTGGCCTGTGCGCGCGGCACTGGTGAGCCGCACCCGTAGTACCCCGATCCTGCCAGCCCGCCCGGGCCACTACGAACCGATGCCCTCTCGTTACTGATTGTCATTGATGTGTTACTCTTCGTCAATGCACGCTTCTGGAGGCGCGCCGTATTCCGGACCAGATCTGGCCCGCTACCGGGACGCCGTAGCCGATCTGCTGATCGAGATCGCCGGCCATACCGGCCTGGAGGATCTGGCCAAAGCGGAAAAGGTGCTCACCGAACGGCTGGCGGACCCGGCGCTCACGGCGGTGCTGGCGGCCAGCCCGGAAGGCAGTGCCGCGGCCATCGACCGGCTGCAGCGCGAGATCCGCCATTATCAGCCGGACGCCCGCAATTGCGCCGCCGACCTGGTGGCCCATATCCGGATTCACCTTCTCGCCCTGATCGATGTCATGTGGTGGGGATCAACCCGGGCTTTCGTGACGGATTCGGATCTGCTCCACTCGGCCGAGCTCGTCGATCTCGAGCCGCTGCGCCGCGGCGGGGAGCTTCATTTCCGCTACCGCCGCCAGGCGCGGACGCTGCCGGTCCGCGCGGTACGCGCAGCCGACCGCCGGCTGCGGCCCGACAGGACCCCGCGCACCGCGGGCCTGCGCTTCGCCCGGACCCCGCGGGAAACGCTGACCCTGCTCAACCAGCTGGCCGCCGACTTCGCCGCGGCCGCGCCGGGAACGCCCCCGCTGTGGGTCACCAGCCTGGCCCGTAGCATCGAGCAGCAGCGCCGGCTGCGCGCGCTCGGGTACACGGCCACGCTGCCCAGCGCGCACTGCGTCGGGTACGCCGTGGACATCGAGATGTCCTGGTTCCGCCGGTTCGGCGCGGCCCACGTGCTGGAGGGGCTGCTGCTGGAGCGCCAGCAGGCGGGCGAGGTCAACACGATCGACGAAGGCCAGACCTGGCATCTGTGCCTGAGCCCGGCCGCGGTCGGCCGCGGCGGACGAGACTGACGCCGTGTGCGGCATCGCGCTCATCCTCGGCCCGCGTCCGGACCGTGAGGCCTTCCGCCAGATGATCGGCTTGCTGGCGCCGCGCGGCGAGGTGGAGGAGACCCTGCTGACCGAACGGCTGCTGGCCGGTACGCAGCGGCTGCGCATCGTGGACGCCGAGCGGGCTATCCAGCCTTTCACCTCGGCCGACGGCCGCTGGGTGCTGTGCTACAACGGCGAGGTCTTCAACTACCGGGTACTCCAGGCCGAGCTCACCAGCCTGGGCCACCGGCTGCGCACCGATAGCGACACCGAGGTGGTGCTGGAGGCTTTCCTCGAGTGGGGCGCGGGCGCGGTCAGCCGGCTGCGCGGCGAGTTCGCGTTCGCCCTGGCCGATACCGCGGCCGACCGGGTCTACCTGGCCCGAGACCCGCTCGGGGTCAAGCCGCTGTACTGGTCCCGCCACGGCGGCTGCCTGCATGTGGCGTCGGAGATCAAGGCGCTGACCGGCGTCGGTGCCCCGGTCAGCGAGGTCCCGCCCGGGCATCACGGGTGGGCCGAGGGCGGCTTTGCCCAGGCCGGCAGCACGGGTGCGGCCGCCGGGCCCACCCTGGAGCCCTACGTGGACCTCCTCCGGCTTGGCGACGACCAGCCACCGGTCGAGGATCCCGACGAGGCCGCCAAGCTGGTCCGGGCCGCCCTGGAGGACAGCATCCGGGTGCGGGTGGACACCGGCCTGACCGTCGGGGTCATCCTGTCCGGCGGGCTGGACAGCAGCCTCACCCTGCTGCACGTGCGCGAGATGCACCCCGACTGCGTGGCGTTCACCATCGGGGCCCCGGCCAGCGAAGACCTGGCGTACGCACGCCGCCTGACCGCGGAGCTGGGCGTGCCCCACGAGGTGATCGAGGTGCGGCCCCGGGACATCCGGCTGGCCGACATCCGCGAGGCCATCCGGCTGGGCGAGCTGACCGAGTACGGCGACATCATCAACGAGGTGGTCTCGGTCCCGCTCTTCCGGCGAATCCACCAGATGGGGGTCAAGGTCGTGCTGTCGGGGGATGGCTCCGACGAGCTGTTCGGCGGCTATCCGATGTACTTCCGGGCCAGCCCGGAGCAGGCCCGCCGGCTGTTCCAGCACAAGATCCGCAACCTCTGCCGGACCGAGCTGCAGCGCCTGGACCGGGCGAGCATGGGGCACGGCACCGAGCTGCGCGTGCCGTTCCTGGACCTGTCCCTGGTGGAACTGGCCATGCGGGTGCCGCGCACGTTCAAGCAGCGGGACGGGCAGGACAAGTGGATACTGCGCGAGGCCTTCGCGGACCTGCTGCCGGACTACATCCGGCGGCGCCCGAAGGACATGATGTCCTACTCCTCGGGGCTGCACGAGCGGGCCCGGTTGTTCAAGCCGTGCTATCCGCGGCTCTACCGCTCGTTCGGTTACGGCCTGCTCGAGCCGATGCGGCGGGACTTCGACACGGTGCTGGAGCGGTCCGGGCATGACCTGGACCGCGCCATCGCCGACAGCGCGGCCCGGCCGGACTACACCCTCGCGGAGCGGGCCCGGGACCTGGCCGGGGCGGCCCGCTGGAACGCGGTACTGGCTGTGCGGGAACGGATCGCAGGCGCAGGCCGGCCGAACTAGCGCCGCTCACGCTCCCGGCTGAACCAGGGCCCAGACGACCTTGGCGGCCCGCTCGTCCGGCGTGCTCGTGCGCAGCCGGCCGGACGGATAGTAGTAGCCCCAGCGGCTGCTGACCGCCTCCACCATTAAAAGGCCGCGTCCAGTCTCGCCGTCGTGGCTTACCTGGCCGGGCATCGGCGGTGCGGGAGCGCCGTCCCAGACCTCCACCAGCACCTGCCGCCGGTCGGACGCGAGCCGCAGCCCCAGCGACGCCGCCCGCCCGTCGGCACCGTAGCCCGGCCGTCCCGCGACCGTGTCGGTGCAGGCGCGCAGGGCGTTGGTCATCAGTTCCGAGACGATCAGTTCCACGCTGTCGGCGAGGAGGGCCTGGCCCCACTCGGTGACCACCAGCCGGGCGTGCAGCCGGGCGCACGGCACGGCCCCGGGCAGCGCGCCCAGTTCCAGCCGGGACTGGAGCGGCCACTGCGCGGGCCGGGCCGGCTCGTCGTGGGCCGGCTCATCCTGGGCCGGCTCATCCTGGGCCGATTCATCCTGGGCCGGCCCGTCGTGGGCCGGCACTGCGACCGGATCGTAATAGCTGCCGGGGACGGCCAGGCTGTACCGGCCGGACGCGGCCGGGCCGTGGGAGCCGCGGTAAGGGGCCCCGCTGAACTGGGTGTCCCGGGTCACGAAGCCATACTGGCCGCCGGGAATCGGAAAGCTGGAACGTTGCGCAGGGAATGGGCCGGTACCCGTCCGGGGCATCTCGCGGATCACCTCGCCGGAGTCGGATACCTCAGCGGTCAAGTACCGGCACCCCACGAGTGCGGGCGCGTATCATGCGTCAAAGCATTGTGCCCCAGCATGCATCAAGCCACGCCGTTGTGCAAGATGCCTAACCGTATTATGCGGTACCCCATTCTACCGTGCGTAGCCCGCCTGCACCATGGTTCAGACCTGGAGGCACAGCAAACATGGCCGCGAGTCCCAGTCCCACCGTCCGCCGTAAGCGCCTCGGCATCGAGCTCCGTCGCCTGCGCGAGCAAGCCCGCTTAACCTGCGAAGACGTCGGGCAGCGGCTCGACTGCTCGGGGACCCGGATCAGCCGGATGGAGACTGGCCGGATCAGCGTGCGGCCGGGAGACGTACGGGAGCTGCTGGAGATCTACGGCGTGCTCGGGGAGGAAGCCGACGCGCTCGTCCAGCTGGCCCGTGAGGCACGGCGCAAGGGCTGGTGGCACACGTACGGCCGGGTGCTGCCCACCTGGTTCGAGCCCTATATCGGGCTGGAATCCGAGGCGGCGGCGCTGCGCGACTTCCAGTGCATGGTGGTCCCCGGCCTGCTGCAGACCAAGGAATACGCGCGGGCCGTGCTGGGCACCGCGCCGACTGCCGCCCCGGCCGAGGATATCGACCGGCAGGTGGCGTTGCGGATGGATCGCCAGGCCACTCTCGATCAGCCGGAACCGCCCGACCTGTGGGTGGTGCTGAGCGAGAATGTGCTGTGGGCCCAGGTGGGCGGCCCCGGGGTGATGCGCACCCAGCTGGGCCGGCTCATCGGCGTGGCCGGGCAGCCCAATGTGACACTGCAGGTCCTGCCGTTCGGCGCGGCGGCCCAGGTGCAGCCCATCAGCCCCTTCACAATTCTGGAATTCCCGCAGGCCGCTGACCCCGCCGTGGTCTACCTTGAACACCTTAGCGGCAGTCTTTTTCTGGAGAATGAGGAAGAGGTCCGACGCTATACAGTGGTGTTCGATCACCTCCGTGCCGAAGCGCTGGGCACGGGCCAATCCATCGACCTGATTGCGCAGGTGGCCAAGGGATTCAGCTAATTTCCGACGTAACCGAATAGGTTTAGTAAATCGAGACCCAGACAACACGAAGGAGGTGCGGGATGACCCCCTCAGGCATCGACCTGTCCCGTGCCATTTGGCATACGAGCAGCCACAGCGGTGGCAATGGCGGCCAGTGCGTCGAAGTCGCCGGGAACTTGCCGGAAGCGGTCGTGGTGCGCGACTCCAAGGCCAGGCAGGAAGGCACGCTCGTCTTCAGCCGGGCCGCGTGGTCCGGCTTCATCGCTACCCTCAAGGAACCCCCGCCCGGCCGGTAACCCACCGGCGGGCGCGGACGCCGCGGGCCTGGGCCGGGCCATGGCCCGGGCCAGGCCCGCGGTGTCCCCGCGGGCCTGGATGGCTTACCCGGGCGCGTGGCAGACGGCCTCGACGTTGTTGCCGTCAGGGTCGCGCACGAAGGCGGCGTAGTAGCTGGCGTGGTACTCGGACCACAGGCGCGGTTCTTGCAGCACCTCGGCCCCGGCTCCGGTGGCGGCGGCGAAGAACGCCTGCACGGCCGCGCGGGTGGCGGCCGTGAACGCCAGGTGGGACTCGCGGAAACCGATCCCCGTGCTCTGCGGGCCAATCCAGAACTCGGGGCGGCCCGCGGAACCGTAGCCGACGGCCTCACCGAAGTCCATGACCCGGACGCCGCCGAGAGGGGCGAGGACCGCGTCATAGAAGGCCGCACTGGCCGGAACGTCGGCGCACTGGATCGACACGTGATCGAGCATGCCGTCATCCTGGCAGCCCGCGCGCCGGGCTGGGGGGATTTTCCCCCGGCGAGCCGGTCAGTGCCCGGGATCGATCCGGGCCAGGACTTTGCCATGCTCGGCGAGGTGGCGCCCCTGCTTGAGCTGGGCGTCGTGAATCACGCGCAGCGTCGCGATGATGCCGTCCAGGGCCTGGCCGTGCTCCGCGAGGCTTTTTCCCTGTCCGGCCTGGTCGTCTCGGAGCGCCTGGAGAAGCTGGCGCTGCATCCCGAACGCGGTGTTCAGGTCGGCCACGTCCCGGTCCACCATCGCGAACAGGCCAGCGGCCCGGCGGCCCTCGTTCTGCGCCTCGGCCAGCGCGGCGATCTGAGTCTCGAGGCTTTCCAGCCGCTTACGGATCTCGTCGAATTCCTGCACCGCTCGCCTCCGGCCGTGGCTGTCCGCAACCGAGCTTAGGGCGAACCGGGCAGGCGGGTGACGAGTTCAGCCGGGACGGTGACCTGAACACCGACCGCAGGCCCGGCCGCCCGCTCCCCCCGCTTCCGTTGCCGCTGCCCCGGCTCCGGCCGGCTCCGGCCCCGGCACACACCAGCCGTCAATGGCCGACCGCACCGGCACAGCCGTTACGGGAACTTTGACAGTTTATTTCTGAAATATTTCAGGGCCAGGTTCTGGCCGGTCGTTTCCGTCGAATCTATGTTGTGCGAGAAAGCATTTGCCCCGCAGCGATCTGGCACCGGCCCAGCGCCGGCCCGCGGCGCGAGGAGGGGACATGATGAGGACGAGAGCAACGTCGAGGGCCGGAACCCCGTGGGCACGCCGCGGCGCGAGATTATCCGCGGCGCTGGCCCTGGTCGCGGGCAGCACGATCGCGGCAGCCGGCCCGGCCCTGGCCGCGGGCAGCGCCCCTGGCGCACCCGGCGCGAACGCCACCTGGAACGAGTCGAACGTGACCGGCTTCGCGGACTCCCTGGGGTCATCCTCCAAGGTCTGGTACACGCTGGGCGACGGTGAGCTGGAGAACGTCTTCTACCCGCAGGCGGACACCCCGGACACGTTCGGCCTGCAGTACATCGTCACCGACGGCTCGTCGTTCACCGCCACCGAGACCGCGGACACCAGCCACGCGATCTCGCTGGCCGACCCCACGTCGCTGGTCTGGCAGCAGGTGAACACCGCGACCAACGGCGACTTCACCATCACCAAGACCTACATCGCGGACCCGTCCCGCTCGGTGGTGCTGATCCAGACCACCTTCGACAACCTCACCTCCACGCCGCTCCAGCTGTACGCGGACTACCTGCCGCAGCTGGACAACGACGGGATGGGCAACACCGGCGGCACCGACTCCGCCAGCGGCGACCTGGTGTCCTCCAACGGGTCCGTGTCCAGTGCGCTCGCGGCGTCGGCCGGCTTCACCCAGACCACCAGCGGTTACGTCGGCAGCGCCAGCGACGGCAGCGCCCAGCTGGCCAGCAGCCAGACGCTGACCAGCACCTACTCGTCCGCGCCCACCGCCGGGCACCTCGTGCAGGTCGCGCAGATCCCGGTGGCCGCGACCGGGTCGACCACCTTCACCCTGGCCCTCGGCTTCGACTCCAGCCAGGCCGCCGCCGTCTCGGACGCAGCCGCGTCGCTGGCTGCCGGGTTCGGCTCGCTGGAGAGCTCGTTCGAGTCCGGCTGGCACTCCTGGGTCGGCGGCCTGAACGCGCCGCCCGCGTCCGTGACCGGGAGCGCGCCACTGGAGGAGCAGTACTACGTGTCGCTGATGGAGGTCAAGGCCGACGAGGACAAGACCTACACCGGCGGGTTCATCGCGGCCCCGACCGACCCGTGGGGCACGAGCGTCAGCGCGAACAGCGCCGGCGACCACGGCTACCACGTGGTGTGGACCCGGGACGAGTATGAGATGGCCTCCGCGCTGCTCGCGGCGGGCGACGCCACCGACGCGAACGCCGCGCTGCAGTACATCTTCAGTTACGAAGAGGAATCCAGCGGCGCGGTCAAGCAGAACAGCTTCCTGAACGGCACCGCGGTGTTCGGCTCGCTCCAGATGGACGAAGTGGCGGACCCGATCATTCTCGCGTACCAGCTCGGCGCGACGAACTCTGCCGACTGGGGGCACATCGAGTCGCTGGCCAACTACCTGGTGGCCAACGGGCCGACCACGCCGGAGGAACGCTGGGAGGAGATCGGCGGCTACTCCCCGGCCACCATGGCGGCCGAGATCGCCGGCCTGATCTGCGCCGCGTCCATCGCGGAGGCCAACGGCGCGACCAGCCAGGCCGCCACCTACCAGTCCACGGCCCTGTCCTGGGCGTCGCAGGTGGACAGCCTCACGTACACGACCTCGGGCCCGTACGGCAGCGGCGACTACTTCCTGCGGATCACCCCGGACGGCAACCCCAACTCCGGCGCCTCGATCGGCATCGCCAACGGCGGCGGCAGCCACGACGACCGCACCGTGGTCGATCCCAGCTTCCTGGAACTGGTCCGCCTGGGCATCAAGGCGGCCAGCGCGACCGACATCACCAACACCCTGTCCGTGGTGGACTCCGAGCTCAGGGTGGCCACGCCCGAGGGGCCGGTCTGGCACCGCTACAATTTCGACGGCTACGGCGAGACGTCCTCCGGCGGCGACTACACCGGGGCCGGCGTCGGCAACCCGTGGCCGGTGCTGGCCGGCGAGCGCGGCGAGTACGACGTGGCCGACGGCAACCTGAGCGGGGCGCAGTCCATGCTGGCCACCATGGCCGGCGCGGCCAACTCCGGGTACCAGATACCCGAGCAGGTCTGGGGCGGCTCGACCGGGACCGGCGGGTTCACGTTCGGCCAGCCGGACAACTCCTCGACCCCGCTGATGTGGGCCATGGCCCAGTACGTGCGGCTGGCCATCGACATCTCGGCCGGCCACGACGTGGACACGCCGGCCATCGTCACCCAGTGCGTGCAGCAGGGCACGTGCCCGGTGACCGGCTCGGTCAAGGAGACGGTCAACGTCACCGTGCCGGTGAACACCGACGCCTCGGGGGACACCGTGTACCTGGCCGGGAACCTGTCCGCGCTGGGCCTGGGCCAGTCCGACTGGGCCGCGAACGGCGTCCCGATGACCCGGGTCAGCGCCGACAGGTGGACCGCCACCATCGACGCCACAGCGGACAGCACGCTGTCCTACAAATATGACCTCGGCGGCAGCTGGAACAACGTGGAGAAGAACGCGGACTGCGCCGACATCAGCAACCGCAGCATGAGCGTGAACGGCGGCACGGAGAACGACACCGTGGCCAACTGGGGCGGGCCGGGGGCGTGCGGGGACTCCACCGCGGTCATCGACGTCACCGTGCCCTCCGGCACGCCTGGCGGCGACACCGTCTACCTGTCCGGCAACTACGACGTGCTCGGCACCGGGATCCCGTCCTCCGACGACTGGATCGCCACCGACTACCCCATGATCCAGACCGGCCCGGACACCTGGACGCTGACCGTCACCGGCGTCCCGGCCGCCGGCTTCCAGTACAAGTTCACGCTCGGCAGCTGGAACAACGTGGAGGAGAGCAGCAGCTGCGCCTTCGTCCCCAACCGCACGTTCGGCTTCGACACGGCCGACGCCACCTACACCGCCAGCGACACGGTCGCCGCCTGGGAGGGCGTCGGCAGCTGCTAGATGCCCAGGAGGCACCACGCAGGCGACCCGGCCTGGACCGGCCCCGCGCCGTTCTGACGCCAGCCCCCGGGCCGCGCCCCCATCATGTGCGGTCGCGCGCTGCCGCGAACATCTGCGCGCAGCCCTGGATCGCCGTGGAGCCCGCGTTGCCGACGAAGAACGCCGGGAAACTGAGCGGGTGCGCCGGGTCGTCGTTCAGCGGTATCTCGTAGAAGTAGACGCCCCGCATGTGGAACCGCACCACGGTCTGGCACGCCCCGGTGAACCAGCGTGCCTGCACCTGCGGGTCATCCGGGCCGGCGATGTTCCACGACTCCGGGTGCTCATAGGCCCCGGCGGTGCCGCGGATCCCTTCCTCGTCCAGCGTCGTCCGGGCCAGTTCCCACGACGGCACCATGTGCATGGACTGCTCCCACGCCGCCGTGACCGTCTGCTGGGAGGCGTCGTCGGGGATGTCGAAGTGCGGGTACCAGTCCACGCCCGGCGTGTTCCTGGAGGGCAGCACGCCGACCCGGTACCGGGCGATCTGGGAGGCGATGCTGGTGGCGCACTGGCAAATGCCGTGGGCCTTGCCGAGCAGCCACAGCCAGGACTGCGAGCTGGCGATGTAGAACGGCTCGGTGTTGACCACGAACTGCGACCCCGGGATGCCGCGCAGGATCTTCAGGTAGGGCGTCTCGGCGGCGAGGAGGCTGCGGAACCACGCCAACTGATTCGCGGGGTTGATGAACCCCTCCCAGCTGAAGTGAGGGTTGCCCCAGTTGGCCGGCGGCCCGACACGGATGATCGGGCGCAACTGCACCGTCATCCCTTGCTGCCGGGCGTCCTCCGCGATCGCCTTCACGGCGGGGGAGGACAAGGTCCGCTGGCACTTGCCGACGATGTCCGAGGTGAACGATGGGTCGCAGAATACCCACATGATGCCAAGGGACTGCGCATGGAGGGTGCCGTGGATGTAGCCCGCGAGCCTGCTGCCGTACGCCTGCGCCGTCGCCACCGGGTAGTTCACGTCCGACTCGACGTCCACCCCGAGAACAGGTGCCGGGGGAGCCGTGGTCGAGCGCGCCGCAGCGGCGGGCGGGGCGTGCCCGTACCCGGCCGCGGTCACCGCGAGCAGGGCGAGGGTCCCGGCGATGCCGGTGAGTTTGCGTTTCACTTCAGCCTCCAAATGGTCGCGGTTCCCGAGAACCCGCTGAATGACGTGATGGGCCGCGCCCCGCGCATCATGGCCGCGAACGGCACCCGTTGCCGTAGCGCCGCGACGATCGGCATCGGGCCGGTAGTGGCCTCGGTGACTCTCCGCCTCAGATGCGACAGGGCGGAATGCCGCCGCCTCGCATAGTCAAGATCCTGCTCAGAGAGCTGCTGCCTCAGGCTGAGGTGAAACTGTCCTGAGACACGCTGGGTGCGCACCTTCCTGTGAGCGCGTGTAACAGCAAAGAGGCTTTTAACTATGCGTCACTGATCTATGACGTTCCGTAACTCTAGCGGACCGCGGTAAGCCTGGGGCGCAGATGACGTTACGGGCGGAACCTCGGGACGTCACCTACCGGCCAGCCCGACTCCCCTCCCTGCCGTGTCTCCACCGTGGCATGCTCATCGGGCAGTTGCGGCGCCGCGGGCGCCCGGCCTAGGGGTCGGTACGGGATCGTGCTGCGGCACCGGGCTGGACATCGGGACTCCGGCTGGCGTGGTGACGGCCCAGTGTCCCATTACTGTCCGCAGTACCGCTACGTCCAGGCAGCACGGGAAGCAATACGTTGCAGGGGTCGGCGACCTCGTGCAGGATTTGCAGGTCCACCACGACAAGTCGGGTCGCGGTGGCCGGTGGCTCGCCGGAGCCGGTGTTGCGGGCGAACCGGGGATGGGCCCCGCCCGACACCTGGAGCCGCAGCCGGTGCCCGGCCGCGAACCGGTAGGCGGTCGCGCTCATCGGCACGGTGATCGTCGCGGGCGCCCCCGTGGTGGGCGCCCCCGTGGTAGGTGTCGCCGCACTGGCGCTCCGGGCGTCGGACCGGATGATGCCGTCACAGACGTTGCGTGAACGCCCCCGCGGGTCCACGTCGCACAGCCGGGCGAACAGGTCGAAGTGACCGCTGGAGGCTCGGACCCGGACCCGGGCGCTGACCGGCCCGATCACGTCCAGCGGCCCGGTGAGCGGCGCGCTGGTGAAGACCAGGACGTCGGGCCGGGCCTCGAGGGCCCGGTTGTCCGCGGCTCCCGCCTTGCCGGTGAGCAGCTGCCCGCCCACCGACGGCGTCGGGTCCGCCGGGTCATAGCGGAACGAGGAGGTCCCCGGCTGGGCGGGCGGTTCGGGGATCAGGCTGCCGTCGGCGCACGGGTACCAGGGCTGGCGGACCAGCTGAGGCGGCGGCCAGTCCGCCAGGTCCCGCCATTCTCCGGCGCCGTCGACGTACACCCGCACCGGGAGGTCCTCGTTGCGGATCTGGTCTGGGGTTTGCAGCATGGGAGCCTGGCCGTCTGGGGCCTGGCCATCGCCGGTGTAAGCCCGCAGCCAGCTGAGCGCCTCGCCCAGGACGACCGGGAGGGCTTTGCTGAACGCCGACGAGTGCGTCCAGGGGCCGACGACCAGGCGCACCGGGTGGCCGGCGGCGCGCAGCCGGCTGTATTCCGCCAGGACTGGGTCCAGGCAGGCGTCGTCCCAGCCGCTGAGCAGGCTGACGGGAACGGCCGCCGCGAGCGGGCCGGGGGGAATCTGCAGGCCGGCCCAGTACGGGTCATCCCTCTCGGGGTGAGTCAGCCAGTCCTCGAAGTAGGCCACCCGGCCGCCCAGGGCCGGCGGGTACGCACTGATCAGCGGCAGTTCCCGGCTAACCCGGCGCAGGCGCCGCTGCACCCGCAGCCCGGACCGGATCAGCGCGCCCATCCCGTGCTCGAAGCCCAGCGTGGCGGCGGTGGCCACGAGCACGTTCTCCAGAGCGAACGCGCCGCCGGGGTACATAAACTCATACGGGCCGGACATGGCGCTCTGCACGACCATGGCGCGCAGTTCCGGAGGCGTGTCCGCGGCCAGCGCGAACTGGACATAGCCGAGGTAGCTCGGGCCGATCGTGCCCAGCACCCCGGTGAACCAGTTCTGCTCGCGCAGCCAGGCCAGGGTGGCCTGGCCGTCTGCCCGCTCGTTCCGGAAGGGCTCGTACCCGCCGCCGGACCCGCCGGTCCCCCGGCAGCTCTGGATGACGACGTGGAACCCCCGTTCGGCGATCAGGCCGCCGAACAGGTGGTCCCAGGGGAAGCCGCGGCCGTACGGGGTGCGGACCAGCACGGTGGGCCGCGGGCTGCCAACCTGCGGGATGTAGTGATCGGTGCGTAGCGGCGACCCGTCCGCCGCGGGCACCGTCAGGCCCGCATCGACGCGGACCCCGCATTCGGGCGGCAGCTCCCGCAGGTCCCGCCGGGATAGCCGCATCCACAGCCGGACGTGCCGGGGCAGCGCGGCTCCCCGGCCTGGCGATGCGGGCCGCCGGGCGCCCTGGCCCGAGGATGGCTCGGTCATCGTGACTCCTTTGCCCGCCAGCTCGGCTGGCACTAGACGGCTACGTACGTTGTACGTTGTTTCACTCCGTACGATACTCCGTACGGTGCACGTAGATAAGCTGCGGGGGAGGTGAGATGCCAGTGACCAGGTCAGGTCCACGCCCGGGGTCCCGCGCCGGAGTGCCGGCGTCGATCTGGGAGATATCGGAGTACGGCGGGCGGGGACCGAGGCCGAAGCACAGCCGGGCCGCGATCGCCGCCACCGCGGTAGGCGTCGCCGACGCCGAGGGCATCGACGCGGTCACGATGCGGCGGGTCGCGGCCGACCTGGGCATGGGCACCATGTCGCTGTACAACTACGTGCCGTCCAAGGAGCACCTGGTTCAGCTCATGATCGACCACGTGGGCGGCGAGTACCGCTACCCCGGGCCGGCCGCTGCGGGCGCGAACGCACCGGAGCCCCGGGCTGGGATCCTGGATCTGGCCCGGCAGGGACGGGACATCACCCGGCGGCACCCGTGGCTCCCCCGGGAGATGCAGCGGCCTCCGGTGATCGGGCCCAGCGCGCTGCGCTACGTGGAGCACTTCCTCGGCCTGCTGAGCGGCTCGGGCCTCGATACCGGGGCCAAGATGGAGGTCCTCGGCATGGTCAATGGGTTCGCGATCTCCTACGGCGGGGTTCAGGCGGCGCTGGCCGGGGAACGCGCCCGGACCGGGGTGACCGAGGAGGAGCAGGCCGCCGCCCAGGTGACCGGGCTGCTGTCGGCCGCGGCCAGCGGCGGCTACCCGAACCTGGCCGCGGCGCTGGCCGGGCCGCCCCCGCCGCCCCGGGACGCGGAGGAGATCTTCGACCGCTGCGTGCTGCGGCTCATCGACGGCGCACTGGGCCGCTGGCCAGGCCCCCAGGGCTGACCCCCCCAAGAGGGGTCTGACCCCCCAAGAGGGGTCATGACGCCTGTTGACGAGCAGCCTATGATCATGTCTCGTAACAAGAGTCGAGGACGGGTATCTCCTGTTACCCCTGTCACCGGGAGGGGGGGTCCGCGGTTAGGGGTGAGGGGGGAGATGCCCGTCCTCGACGGCTCGATAGTACAGGTCCAATTTCGTCGGTGCCGCCCGTCCCGCTCTAGAGTACTTCTCCCGGACGCGGCCGACATACTGCTTGGCCGTCTCTTCACTGATACACATTCGCCGGGCCACGGACTTCATAGGCATGCCAGTGGCGTAAAGCTGAAGGGCACGCGTTTCCTGCGCGCTTAGCACGGGCCGGTCAGGGGCGTCGTCAGTGGCGAAGATGTAGGCCAGGCGCGACGAGATCCAATCCTTTCCCGCGGCTACGGCCTTAATGGCCGACCGAACCTCGGAAGTCTCTTCGTTTTTTAGTACGTAGCCCAGTGCGCCGGCGCGGATCGCGTCCCGCACCGAGACCGGCTTGTCTGAGGCCGCGAGGACCAGCACCGCGGGGACCGCGCTCCGGGTCGCCTGGGTCACGTCCCGGGACGGCAGCCCCGGGTCCCCCACCACCTGGATCTCGACCTGCAGGCCGCGCCGCCGGGCCTCGAGGAACGCCCGCTCCAGGCCGGCCAGGAGTTCGCAGCCCAGCCGGGCCCGGTTGACCACGGGCTGATCTTCGGCCCGGACGACCACATGCCGTCGCGGCGGAAGCTGGCCGCGCCGGGCAGGTCTCCGAGTTCCAGGTCTGGACCAGCTGGCCCGAAGTGAGCAGAGGCTAAAGCCAGGCCAGGAGCACTGGACCAGTAGCTGCCCGGGGCCTAGACGGTCCGGTGAATCTGTGCTAACGCCAAGATATGAGCCAAGCTGAATGCCGCGCCCCATGAGGTGGTGCCAGGTCTTTCCTGGCCAGGAAGATCAGATCCCGCACGTCCGCATGTTCGTAACCCGACTGCTGGACCGCCACCCCGACCGTGAGGACATCGTGGCGTGCGCGGCCGAACTCGCCACCAACGCGATCCGGCACACCGCCAGCGGCCGTAACGGCTTCTTCGCCACCGAGGTCACCTGGACCGGGCGCACCGTGCGGGTCGCCGTGGCCGACAGCGGCGCGGAGACGGTCCCCGGGCTCGACCGGCTGGCCGGGCTATCGTCGAGCTGCGGCAGCGAGGGTGACGACCGGGGCCGGGTGGTCTGGGCCCAGTTCCTGCCCAGCACCGACACCGCGCCCGTCGCCACCTCCGTCCCGCTGGCCGCGGAGCGGTCCACCGTCGCCGACGCGGCCGACCTGGCTGAGCGGTACAGCGGCTGGCACACCTGGTTCGGGCAGTGGACCCGGCAATGGTGGGCGTTCCCCAAACAGGCCTCCGCCACCGCGGCCCTGATCGCTGAACCCACCGCGGGTGCGCTGGCCCGGCGACTGGATGCCCTGAACAACGGGGTCACGGCACTGGGTTAACCGCAAGACCCCAGACCTCCCCTAGACCACGCTTTGGTGGCATCCATCCGTGACCTTTGCGCCGCGGACGGAGTTCCGTTCTTCTTCAAGCACCGTGTGTTCCGCCGCGCGTGTGACGGACGGCACGAAGCAACTACTGGCCGACCCGCCAAGCTCGTCATCGCCGATCCCACCATCTGCCCGGCATTCCGGTCGCCACGCCGAGGATGGCCTCCCTGAAATCCTCGCCGAGCAGCGCCTCAGCCACGAGGTCCCCGGCATGCGTGGCCTCTACGCCCACGCCTCCGACCATCAAGGCGGAGTAGCACGTCGAAGGTAGCTTCAAGCGACTCAGGCCATGCTGCGTGTCCCGAGCTTCCCGCCACAGGCGGACGAGCATCTCGGATGGCTACGTAGCGGCCCCACTCGTGGACGCCTGAGACATCCTCCGTTATCCCGAGGAAGTCCCCTATGTTCTGGAACTGCTCTATCTATATCTGAGGGTGGTGGTCAGGCGAGGTTGCCTAAAGCGCGCGAGCCCGGTTGTTAGATTACACGTTGTCATTGTCACATAAGAACTACGCGGACTTGGCCGTACTTATACGACAAAGTGCGGGACTCACCCGGGCAACTAGAACGAGATGTGTACGGTGCCGAGCCAGTTCGCCAGGTCAGCCGCGCCCCAGCAACGGTGGTGGGACCTAACCATTTGCCGGGCATTTTCTGGACCGACGCCTAAGCCTGATGTGACGAGGTAGGCTCGCAGCCAATCAAGATTAACTCGTCGGCATTCTCGGTCAGAACGGACATAAAGTGTCACCTGCATCCAGTGCTGCGCATAGAGTTAACTATCTCTTTCGCGCCGTGACGGGCACAACGGTTGAGTTGCTCGGCGATCCCAGCCTCATTACTGGTATTGGATCATGTATTAACCATGCGAGGAACTCAAACTGGGAAGCGGGCGAACCCTGGTGGAACAGCCGGGCAATCGAATACCTCCAGAACCGTCTTCCCCGGGAGGGGAGAGCGTTCGAGTGGGGTTCTGGCGGGTCGACCACCTGGCTCGCTCGCAATGGGATGAGAGTCACCGCCATCGAGTCAGAATATGAATGGGCCGAACGGGTGAGGGCGCGCTGCCCGGAAGCCGATGTTCGGTTCATCCCAGGAGCAGATACCGGAACCTTTCGGTCTGAACCTCAACTGCGTGATCGTGGTGTACATTACTTCGACGAGTACATCTCGTCCATAAACGACTTCGAGGCAGAAAGCTTCGATGTGATTGTGATCGATGGCATCTGCCGTAAAGAGTGTGCCAGCCTCGCGGCCGAGAAAGTAAAGCGTAACGGCATCATTGTCCTCGATGATACCAACTGGAAATTTCTGAGGCCTGACGCAGATGCCTTTGAGGGCTGGGAGACTGCTACCTTCAGCGGGTTCAAGCCGAAGAGTGGTTTCTTTGTCTACTCCACAACATTCTTCCATCCGCCGACCTAGTGTTTGAGTCAGAGATTCCTAGTCAGCCTGTAGCTGTCGGGCGGCCGAGTCCGAAGTCAGAGCCGCTGGGCCTGAGCGTGCAGGAGCGGCAGGTCCCGGAGGGGCGGGCGCGGCGGCGAAGACGTCGCAGGCACTGACGCAGCGGTCGCGGATCGTGCTGGCCTACGCGGGCCCGCACCTGAATCGGTCGGAGAAGGCACTGATTCTCGCGGTCATACCGTGAAGTCCCAGATTCAGGCCATCGACCGGACCGCCATAATCCTGCCGGTCGTGCCCGGCATCCCGGCACGGTATGGCCCATGACCACGGCCGGCGTCGCACCACCAGCCTGTTCGCGGCGATGGATGTGGCCGACGGTCGGTTCCACCTGCATTTCGCGCCGACCAGCTCATCATGGACGAATCTCGTGGGACGGTGGTTCGCCGAACTGACCAACCGCAAGCTCTGCCACTCCGCGCGCCGCAGCGTCAGCGAGCTTGAGGCCGACATCGGCCGGTGGATCAATGAATGGAACCGCGACCCCAGAGCCGTTCGTGTGGGCCAAGACCGCCGACGAGATCCTCGACACCCTTACCGCCTACTGCCGGCGAATCAACGACTCAGGACAATGGGGCATCCCGGGGCGGGCTATTTTTTGTGTTGAAAGGGAAAATCCCACGGCAATGAGGAACACCCGACGGGATCTACATGGGTGGGGCTGGCTGGTAGAGACCGAGGGGCCGCAACGTCATCCACTTGATCCCGCGCCAAGCCAGCACGAACGTTGCCAGGATCACGAACACGACCGCCAGGGTAGTCCCGGTGACCGCCCCCGCTATGACCATGAAGCGATCCTCACTGTGGTCCTGCGCTCTCATGCATGAGTTACCCCTCTCCGAAGATAGCCGCGCAGCCCCGGATAGCAGCCGAACCTGCGTTATTTATGAAGTACGCCGGGAAACTCAACGGGTGCGCGGGGTCGTCGTTAAAGGGGATCTCGTAGAAGTAGATGCCTTTCATGTGGAAATGCTTCACGGTCTGGCAGGCTCCCGTGAACCACCGCGCCTGCACAGTCGGGTCGGGGGGTCCGTTCATTGTGCCACGACTCGGGGTCCTTTTATGCACCCGCCGTGCCGCGATTACTTCCTCATCGAGCGTGGTGCGCTTCAGGAGCCTGCGGTGCACCTTCTCATGCTCTGCTCCCACGCCGCCGTGACCGTCGCCTGGGAGGCGCTGTCGGGATGTGGAAGTGCGCGTACCAGTCCACCCCAGGCGCGTTCTTCGACGGGAGGACGCGAGCCCGGTAACGGTCGATCTGGGACGCGATGCTGGTCGCGCAGTGGCAGACACCGTGGGTTTTGCCGAAGCAGCCACAGCCATCGTGGGGAGCCCGTTATCGTCCACGGCTCGGTCGCCACGGCGGCCCGCGACCCCGGATAGCTGCGGAGAAGCTTCAGGTACGGAGTTTCGGCGCGGAGCAGGTCCCGGAACCAGGCTTTCTGATCCGCGGGGTTGATTAAACCCTCCGGACCGGGGTGCATCGCCCAGTTGCGCGGCGGCCCAACTCGGACGATGGGGCGTAGCTGGACGTTCAGGCCATACGCTCGTGCGGCGTCCGCTATCGCTTTCACGGCCGGGACGGACAGGGTCCGCTGGCGCTTCCCGACGAGTGTCGGACGTGAATGACGGGTCGCAGAAGTCCCACACGATCCCCATCGTGTTGGCGTGCAGGTCATCGCGGATGTAGGCGGCGAGCCTGCGCCCATACTCCTGAGCCTTGGCTACCGAATAGTGGCCGTCCGCTTCGACGTCGATCCCAAGGACCGGGCCTGGCTTCGGCGGCTCCAGCCTCCACACGGTCGCGGTCCCGTTGAACCCGCCGCTCGACCACAGCCGGTGCGCGCCTTTCATCTCTACTTTGAACGCGCTGTCGCCTAGCTGCGTGGTCTTCTGCAGGTAGGTATCCCGGTGATCGCATACGTAGCGTGGTGCACGCACGCGCTCGCCTGCTGCTCCCGGCAGTACGGCTGGCGGAGGAGATCCCCGACCTGCTCGTCCGCTAGGACTTCCGCTCTGATCGGGATATGCGCGGCGGCGTACTGCTGGACTTTCTCCAGCGGGTTGACCGACTGAGCATTCGTGCTCAGCCAGAACGAGGCGACGCCAGCGATGGTGGCTGCCCCGGCGAGCCACCATCTGAAAGGTCGGCGCATATTTCCACACCTCAGTCCAGACGAGGAGATACAAGGGCACGAGCACAAGCGCGAAATACTGCGGGAAACGCAAGTTGGACAAGCCGAGGGTCACTATCCCCATAGCCGCCCAGCTGAATAGTACCGCTTGATGCTGCACGGGTACCCAATCTCGGGTCCGGTAGCACCTGAACATGTAGCGGGTAGCGATAACCATTCCCGCGAGCGCTATCAGGAAGCTCGGGATGAATGGGTTATATTGCTGGAATAGCAGGTGAATCAGCGCACCCGGGGACGTAACAGTGCCAGCCGAAGACTGAATACCCAGAACCCGTTGAATCTGAAACTGCGTCTGCAAAAGGTAGGAATGCCCCCACCACAAGAGCAGGACGATCTGATCAAGCACAATCATCCCTACCGCTATGCGACCATGACCCGGTGACCGCGGTGCTCGCGCTGGAGGATGAGCCACGACATCATCACCGCCGCGACCACATACAGGCCCGTGTACTTCAGGCACCCCGCCAGCCCTAGCGTCACGCCAGCCGCCGCGAACCGCTGCCATGAAGGGGAATCCAGCGCCCGCGATACAGCACCAGCCCGGCCGCGATGATCGCGACGATCAGGTTCTCGATGTAGGAGACACGCTTCGATGTACAGCAGCCACCCATCGAACGTCAGCGGCAGGATCGCAAATAGCGCAGCCCGGGGGCCCAGTTCGCGGCGGATCAGATCCCACAGCAGCACAAGCGTGCAACCCGCCAGCAGCACCCCCAGGACGCGGGCATTCGTGATCGACGCCCCGGTTACCCTGAACTAGGGGCCAGGAGACACGGGTACCAGGGTGGCTGGTACAGGAACGGCTGGTGCGGGAGCCCGACCGAGTACTTCTCCACTAGGCCATGCCCGGTGGCGACACTGCGGGCCACGTCCGTGTAGACGATCTCGTCGTACTGCCAGCCGGAACTAGCCAAGCGCCAGAACCGGAACGCTGTTCCCATGCCAATGACAGCCGCAGCTCCGCCTGCCCAGCGCAGCCGAGTCACTTCCCGGCCCCCGTTCGCTGCCAGATGACGTACAGCCCTGTGCTGTTGGAAGGGATCGATGTTCATAGGGAGCGATAGCCGAGAGGCGGTACCTGCGGCTGCGCTCAAGCGTCAGCAGAAGCTGGTAGTTGACGATTGTTGCCCGCGTAACTGTCGGCCAGCCGGAGAACTTCCGAGTTCAGCCGGTCGCCGCGGCCTGCGACGGCCAAACGTGGCAGCGCGTTGGAGCTGAAGGATGCGCCCAGCGTGAGCACGACGCGAGGGTAGAGTCCCCGCTGGATTCCGGAGACGCCAGCCATCCCGTCGTACATGTGCGGGAGATCAGTACCTGAAGAACGAAGAACGTCCCCGTTCGCTGCCCACCGCCATATCACGGGCGTGATCCGACACCCGGAGCGTCTTGACAAGGGACGCAACATTTCCCCACGAATGAAAGTTGTTCTGCGCATACCACAGGCCGGTGATGGCACTGTAGGACAGGAACGCCGCAGCGGTACCCCAGGTCGCGGCCGGTCTCCATGCGGGCAGCTTGATCTTGGATAGGCCATAGCCAGCGGCGATCGAAAGCAAGCCGCTACCGGCGGACATGTGCTTGTCCAGAGACCAGGTGGCCCCCAGGTGCGCCTGATAGGCGACTACGACCGTGCCCGCTCCAGCGAGGCTGGCCACTAGGAGCTTGCCGCACCAGCGGCGTTCGGTCACTATGGCGATTACGACTCCGCCTGCGGCAACAGCGAACAGCAGCCCGTCCCAGTACCACGCGCTACTCGCGACGGTAAGGAATGGGTTACCCAAGGCCGCCTTGCGGTGAACCGTGGTGCCTAGCAGGTTCGGCCACAAATGCGTCATGGACATGGCCGCCACTATGATGAGGGCCGACGCTCCACCGAGCCAGCTCGCACACCAGACTGCGGTGCGCAAGCTGGCCTTGTACCACCATGCAAAGAAGAGGATTCCAACGATGGCGGGCACCATGATGGCGAAGGAGAAGGCCGTCAGACTTCCGGGGGCAAGAGCCACGGCCGACAGCGCTACCAGTTCTCCCCGCCGCTTTCTTACTGCCGCCTGAACGCCTAGCCAAACCGCGAGGATCATCAGCGTGCAAGACAAGGCGTCATAGGTGGCGAAAGCGAGCCGCAGGGCAGGTTCGCTGACCGACCAGAGCGCGACCCCCATGATGACGGAGCGCTCATTGAACAACTGCCTGGCAGTGAGATACAGGAGCACAGTGGATGTCAACATGAAGACGAGAGACAGAATGCGGGCTGCAGCAAGGCCGCCGATGGCGTTGGCAATCGCGCCCAAGGCCGGGTAGAGCTGAGGAGCGCCCGAGACGATGCCGAACTTGGAAAGTGGCGCTCCATGCAGCCAATGAGCCCACTCCATGCGGCCTTCCCACAGGTAGTCGGCCTCGTCTGCGAAAGCCGTGTTAGACCACACCAAGCTCAGCGAGATCGCGGCCTGTACAGATAAGCACCGCCACTAATGGCGGAACCCTGCGGGAGGCGATGAGCGAGGGAAGGTAGCTGTTCACCGGGCCCGCCGTCCCAGGTCGGCGCTGCCGGCCGGGCAATGTCACGCCGGGCGAGGTTTGTGGCCAGCGTCCACGTGAACATCATGCCGAGGGTCGCGCCGCATACGGGTAAACGGCGGCCTCCAGCCTCCGAGCCGACAGCATCTCCCGGCCCATTAGGACCAGCGCGGCCAGCGACACCAGGCCGATCACCGGCCCGGCCAGACCAGCTATTGCGAGAGCGCCAGCCGCACCGAGCCCGGCCGCGCGGCGAGAGGCAGGCTGATCGCCTGACGGCGGCGCTTCACCGCAAGCGGGCTGTCCGGGTGACGGCGGATGAAATGTGAGCAGCCCTCAGCGGACCGGCGGTACTCGGTGATCAGGTCACGGAACTTGCGGCGGTGATGGTGCGCCCCGCTGATGTCCCCGGCGAACCAGATCTTGTGCCTGGCTTTCGCGACCCGCCAGAACCACTCGTAATCCTCGTAGCCGTACGCCCATGCCACATCGAGCGGACACGATTCGTACACGTCCCGGGTGAACACGGCGTTCGCGGTGATCGGCGGCCGGGTGCTGTAGTGGCCGAAGTTCTGGGCCGTCACCGAATACGACCGCCGCACACGCGGGGTTTTTGCGGCGAGAACGTTGCGGTCCACGAACCGGCCCCAGAACGTGTCATGGATTCGCTTCATCCCCCCGGCGACCACGCCACCACCCTGCGCGAGCAGACGCGGTACCGCACGGCTCAGCCAGTCCGGGTCCATCACGATGTCACTGTCTGCCAATGCCAGGACTTCACCGGAGGCTTTGCGGATACCCTTGTCCCGTTTAACGTTCGGGTCACGCTTTCCGGGTGTGTTCTCCTGCTCCAGCATCACCAGTCGCGGATCCCGGACATCCGCCAGAGCCGACCATGTCGAGTCGCCCGTGGACCCGACGAGGATGACTTCCTCCAGCGCTGGGTAGTCCTGGCCGAGCAGCGAATCAACCGTCGCGCGGATCGTGGCCGCATTGTTTCGGCAGGGGATGATCACGCTGACAGTCGGCAGCACCTCCACCGTCGTCGCGAAGTCATACGCCGCAGTGGCTTGCGCGGGCACATGCACCAGCGGCCCAGCGGCGTCCTTCCTGGACGTGAACACCCAAAGGTGGCTCATCACATAGTTCACGACCGTGAACACCGCCGTGGTCACCACGTTGGCCAGCAGGTAGTTCATCCCGAACTTCACCAGGCCCGCGTACACCACGAGATTCGCGAGGCTCACCGCTACCTTCTGGCCGTTGAACTTCCCGCACGCCGGCCAGAACGGCACATCCTGGTCACGCCACGTCCAGTAGTAGTTCGCGACGAAACTCGCCTGCACCGACACGATGCCCTGCAGCAGGAACGACAGGTCCGCGTTCATATGGAGCCAGCCGGTCAGCCACGCCTGCAGCGCGATCCCTAGCACGAAGATCGCCGCACCGATCACCGAGAACGCCGCGAACCTGGTGCGGTGCTCCATGAGGGTCGCTGTGACGCCCGTCGGGAGCTTGCGGTGGCCGTGCGCCCGTGGCCCGTGACGGGCCAGTCGGGGCTGCGACGATCGGCAGGGAGCCGGTAGTGGCTTCCGCCGCGAGCTGGGTCAGATGCGAGAGACCGGCACGCTGCCGCCGAGTGATGCAAGATCATTGCGGGGGAGTTGCCAATCTTCGCCTGACGTTGGTTGCTGAGACAACGCTGGTAAGAGCCTTCCCGTGAGGGCCTGTCTAGCAGGGAGTTGTCACGCTAAGCGCACGCATTGTGGCACAGCGTGAACACTTCGCACACGGAAACGGCCCGAGGCGCTTGGAAGCGGCGGATGCCTGTTGACCTGCGCCCCGGCCAGTTGCGGAGATGTGGGGCGGTTAGCCTGCTAATGAGATGTGGCCTCGTCCGGCCGCATCGCACCGTTCGCGGGACGCCTGTCACTCTTGAGCAGGCCGGGCGGCAGCTGGATCGCGTGCCGTCGAGTCCGTCCAGTCGTCCAGCGCCGCGGCGTACTGGAGGATCGGGCATACGCCTGCGCCTTGTAGAACTCCTCCGGCCCACTGATGGACGGCCGGGTGATCTGAACGACAGTTCGTTCCCCGTCTCGTTGTAGTTCGAGCAACCGCCCTCCGGTACGGAAGGGGGTTGCCGGAGATGGGACGTCTTCATCTCACATGCCAGTGAGGACAAGGCGGCTATCGCGCGGCCATGCTCGCGAGTGTGCTGGGCTCAGCCCTGCAGACCATCCCATGACCAGCGCGGAATGGTCATCCCCTCGGGAACCTCATCAGCAGACTCGTGGTAGTGCGACATGGTCGTCGTGGTGGCCCAGGTGAAGTAGTCGTGCAGCACCTGCCGGAGTGGCCCGGCCGCTTCTAGGCCCGCGTCTTGCATCGCCTCGTCGAAGCAGGCGATCGCCCGGCGGTCCATCTCCTCGTGCGGGCCGTTACCGCTGTGGATCCGTACGACCGTGGTCTCGTCTCCGTAGGTACCGGAGTAAGTGGCGGGGCCACCGAGGGCCTCAGCCCAGTATGCGGCGAGGCGCTCGTTGTGCTGCGGATGGAATCCGTGGCTGAACGCGTGGCTGACTATCTCGTCGGCCATCACCCGGGAGTGCCAGGCCCCGGCCAGGCGGAGCAGGCCCTCACTGCCGCCCGCAGCCTCATACACGCTCTGCATGCCTCCAGAATGCCAGGCCGGAGTCAGACCGGAGTCCACCGGCTGCCGGCCTCGGCACTGGCGGACACGGCCTGAAGGACGTGCTGGACCTGCAGGCCGTCCGCGAAGGAGGGCTCCGGGTCCGTGCCCTGGGCGATCGCGGTCAGCAGGTCCCGGGCCTGATGGGTGAACGTGTGCTCCCAGCCCAGCACGTGACCCGGCGGCCACCAGCCCGACAGGTACGGGTGGCCGGGCCCGGTGACGAGGATCCGCCGGAACCCCCGCGGTGGCAGCGTCCTCGGCCTCGTCGTAGAACTCCAGCTCGTTGAGGCGCTCCAGGTCGAACGCGAGGCTGCCGCCGGACCCGTTGACCTCGATCCGCAGCGCGTTCTTCCGGCCGGTGGCGAACCGGGTCGCCTCGAAAAGAGGCCAGCGCCCCGATTCGAGCCGGGCGGTGAAGGCCACCGCGTCGTCCACCGTGACCCGCCCCGTCGTCCCGGTCCCGTTCCCGGGGGGCGTGGTCCCGGGGGGCGTGGCGCCGCCGCCTCCCTGGATCGGGCGCGTGGGCACGAACGTGGCGGCCGCGCCGGAGACCCCGGCGATCAGCTGCCCGGTCAGGTACTGGGCCAGGTCGACAATGTGCGCGCCCAGGTCACCCAGCGCGCCCGAGCCTGCGTGCTCCCGCTGCAGCCGCCAGGTCAGCGGGAAGGCCGGGTCGGTCAGCCAGTCCTGCAGGTAGCTGGCCCGCACATGCCGGATCTCGCCGACCCGGCCGCTGGCGATGAGCTCACGGGCCAGCGCCAGGGCCGGGACCCGGCGGTAGTTGAAGCCGACCATGGAGCGGACCCCCCGGCCTGGGCCCCCCCAGCCGCCGCGGCCATGGACTCCGCCTCGGCCGTGGTGTTGGCCAGCGGTTTCTCGCAGAGCACGTGCTTGCCCGCCTCCAGCGCGGCGACGGAGATCTCCGCGTGCGAGTCACCGGGCGTGCACACGTCGATGAGCTGCACGTCGTCCCGTTCCAGCAGGGCACGCCAGTCCGTCTCGGTGCCCGCGAAGCCGTAGCGCTCCGCCGCGGCCGCAGTCGCCCCCCGGTCCCGGCCGCACAGCGCGGCCAGCACCGGCCGCAGCGGCAGGTCGAACACGTGCGGGGCGGTACGCCAGGCCTGCGAGTGCGCCGCGCCCATGAACGCGTAGCCGACCATGCCCACGCCCAGTGATTCAGTCACGGGATCCCCTGCCTGGTGCGCTCAGTTGAGGTGGTGATCAGGGAAAGCACGGGTCCGTCGCCCAGGGTTATATAAACGTCATCTCGGCCGTTTCACCCGTTTTAATGCGCTAGTCTGCCCGTGTTTCCACGCTGCGATCAGGGAGTTTCCCATGTCACGTCTGTTCCAGCGCCGGCCCCTCGCCGGGCTGGCCGCGATGGTGGGTCTCGGGCTGCTCGCCGCGGGCTGCAGCGGAGGCGGCTCCGCCGCCCCGGCCGGGCTGGAGAAGACCAACCTGACGGTCGCGGCGGTCCCGGCGCTCGACTCAGCCGGGCTGTACATAGCCAAGGACCGCGGACTGTTCGCCGCCGAGGGCCTGAACGTCACTATCCTCCCGGCCATCAGCGGGGCGACCGCTATCGGCAGCCAGCTCGCGGGCAAGTTCGACGTCACGGTGGGGAACTACGTCTCCTACATCAACGAGAACACCACCGACAGCCACGCCAACTTCCGGGTGCTCGCCCCAGGCTCCATCATGCAGGCCGACACCCAGGAGATCCTGGTCCCGCGCAACTCGCCGATCAGCACCGTCGCTGACCTCGCGGGCAAGACCATCGCCGTCAACGTCCGGAACAACATCGGCACCCTGCTGATCAGCTCGGTACTCAGCGACAATGCGGTCCAGGTCAATAAGAGCCAATTCGTCCCCATCCCGTTCCCGGACGATGGCCCGGGCGATGGTGGAGCACAAGGTGGACGCCGCCTGGCTGCCCGAGCCGTTCGTGACCCAGGCGGAGGAGGACACCGGCGCGGTGCCGCTCGCCGACGCCAATCAGGGCTCGAGCCAGAACCTGCCGATCAGCGGGTACATGGTGACCGCGAGCTGGCTGAAGAAGTACCCGAACACCGCGGCGGCGTTCCGCACGGCGATCCTCAAGGCCCAGGCCATCGCGGCCACGGACCCCGGCGCCGTCCAGCAGGGCATGGAGAAGTTCGCGGGCACGCCGCGGGTGGTCGCGGCGATCGCGGACGCGCCGGAGTACCCGACCCAGCAGAACCCGGTCCTGCTCCAGCGGCTAGCCAGCCTGATGCTGAACTTCGGGATGCTGCAGCAGGCCTACAACGTGAACCAGATGATCGTGAAGTGAGGCGTGACGGTGATGCGTGACCGCGAAGGGCCCCGCGTTCAGCTAGCCAGGGTGTCTACCGAGACCTGCCAGAGCAGCGCGGCGTCGCCCGGGTCCAGCGCGTAGGCCGCGACCCCGCGCCGGGTCCCCGGCTCATTCAGGCCGGCCTCGTTGCAGTCCTCGAAGTAGCGGCCGCCGATGCCGTCGAGCAGCGGCGAGGTGGCCACCAGCACGGACGTCGCAGCGCCCTGCTCAGGGGTCTTCCAGCTGGGCGCCGGCCGGCCCGCCGGCCTGGCGGCGCAGCCGGGCCAGGTCCTCGCTCGCTGACGTAGCGCTGCAGGTTGGTCCGGATCCCGCCCGGCATCACCGCGTTGACGGTGATGCCGTCGCCGGCCCAGCGCCTGGTCGCCTCCGACCGCGAACAGGACGTTGGCCGTCTTGGACTGCCCGTAGGCGGCCCACGGCTCGTACGGGCGCTGAAGGAAGTGGATGTCGTCGAACACGACCGGGGACCGCAGGTGGCCGCTGGAGCTGACCGACACGACCCGGGCGCCGCCGGCGGCCGCGAGCGCGTCGTGCAGCCCGGTGGCGAGGGCGAAGTGGCCCAGGTGGTTCGTGGCGAACTGCATCTCCCAGCCCTCGGGAGTGCGCATCAGCGGGCAGGCCATGATGCCCGCGTTGTTGACGAGGATGTGCAGCGGGCCGTCCCAGGCCGCCGGCGAACGCGGCCACGGAGGCCTGGTCGGCCAGGTCCAGCCGGGCCACGAGACCTGCTTGTTGCCGGTGGTCCCGGCGATCTCGGCGGCGGTGCGCTCGCCGGCCTCGACGTTGCGGACCGCCAGGGTCACTTCGGCGCCCGCGCCGGCCAGCGCCCGGGCGGTCTCGATGCCGATGCCCGACGCGCCGCCGGTGACGATCGCGCCGGCGGCCGGTCAGGTCGACGCCCGTCGCACCACCTCGGCGGCGGTCGATTCGGCCGTGAACGGCGTGGTGATAGGGGTGCTCACAGTCATGATGTCCCAGTCTCGCTCGGCGGTGCGGGTGCGATACGGTGCGGTGGCCCCGTCGCCGCTCACCAGGGTCGCTCGGCCGGGTCTTTTCCGGAGACCGGCCGGTACCATCGGAAGCGGAGGAGCCTCCAGTACGATTCCAAGACTAAACGGAGCTTCCTCCGTTTAGCAAATCCGACGTTACCTGGCGAGATCTGCACGCACCCCGGCGAGATCTGCACGCACCCCG
>CAVYJW010000006.1:0-1041298 GCA_963768945.1 uncultured Actinomycetes bacterium | reverse complement strand
CACCGCCTACGAGGAGGCCCCGAGCTACGCGTTCGGTCAGGGCTCCGGTGAGGCGATCCCGCTGGAGGAGTACGACTTCGGCTCCTACAACAGGTAAGCGGTCGCCGCCCGCACGACGGGCGGTAGCACAACGCGAGGCGCCCGGCGGCGATGCTGCCGGGCGCCTCCGCGTGTTTAGGCCCTCACGCTGCGGACAGTGGCCTTGGTAAGGATCCACAGGGGATTAACTATCCAGCATGGTGAGGAGCCAGAACATGGCGACCGAAGACAAGGCGGCCAACAAGGTCACCGAGATCAAGGGCAAGGCCAAGAAGGAGACCGGCAAGGCCATCGGCAACGAGCAGATGGAGGCCGAGGGTAAGACCGATCAGGCCAAGGGCAACCTCAAGCAGGCTGGCGAAAAGGTCAAGGACGCCTTCAAGAAGTAGACCCTCCGGACCTTATCGTCCGGCACAGCAAAGCCCGGGTCGGCTGGCCGACCCGGGCTTTCCCCTGCCCCCCGCGGTCCTAACGGGCGGCGCCGAGCACCCCCGCGGCCGCCAGCACCACCTCGACTCCCGTATCGGCCAGCGCCACCCGCCGCGCCCCCTGGTCTGCCAGCGCCAGCCCCACCATCGTCGTGGCGTGGAGCACATCGACGGCCGCCCCCAGACCCAGGGTGAGTGAACTCCCGGGCTCAGCGGCCCGCAGGGCCCCCGCGGTCAGCCCCGCCTGGACCAGATGCCGAATGCCCAAGACGCGCGCCACCCCGCAAGCCCGTCGGCTGGGCCGAGGCCGTTCTCCGGGCGACTGCCCAGTCACCGGATCACCAGTCAGCCGGATGAGTGCCTGGGGGGCACAGAGCAAAGCCACGCCGTACCCGGCTCTGACCAGCGTGACTGCCCACGCGCCGGCGTTAGTTACCCGCGCCCCGCTGTCCGCTGTGGCGTCGCTGGTGTGGTCGTCCCGCATCGCGTTGCGGAGCAGCGAGGCGGGACCGGCCACCCAGCCAGCGCCTCCCAGGCTCAAGAGCGCCCGCCCAGGCGCCGGAGCATTAGCCCACCCGCCAGGGCGGCACCAGCCGCGACCCCTGAGGCCAGCCCAGGATGATGCGACGCCCACAGCTGGTAGCTCCGGGGATGAGACCGGTCATCGAAGATCCCGTGCGCTCCGTAGTCCTCGCCCTCCAGCCCATCGACCGGCTCGAACAGGTTGTCAGGCCGGCTTCCCGCCGGGACCTCCTGGTCGGTCTGCTGCGCGTCGAAGCCCGTCTTGGCCAGGTAGCGGTCGAGCAGGGCCGGAGCGAGCTTCTGTGCCAGCAGCGTGGCGGCCGTACTCCCGCCCACCCAGTACTGCTTGCGCCGCGGATGATCCGCCGCGTACAGCACGCCGTGCGCGGCGACCTCTGGCTGGTAGATCGGCGGCACCGGCTGCGGGTGCCGCGGCAGCCGGGACAGCACCCAGGAGAACTGCGGCGTGTTCACGGCCGGCATCTGCACGACGGTCACGTTCACGCCAGAGTGCTCGTGCATGAGCTCGCAGCGGAGCGACTCGGTGAACCCGTTGATCGCGTGCTTGGCGCCGCAGTACGCGGACTGGAGCGGGATGGCCCGCTCACTCAGCGCGGAGCCGACCTGCACGATGGTCCCGGTGTTGCGCGGCCGCATCCGGCTGAGCGCCACCATGGTGCCGTTGACGTAACCCAGGTAACTGACCTCGGTGACCCGCCGGAACTCGTCCGGGGTAATCTGGGCGAACGGTGCGAACACCGACGTGAACGCCACGTTGATCCACACGTCGATGGGGCCGAACTGCGCCTCTATCTCTGTCGCTGCCTTCTCCACCTGCGCGTGGTCGGCCACGTCGGCCGGCACGGCGAAGGCCTGGCCGCCGGCGTCGATCACGTCCTTCGCCGCGCCGTCCAGGCCGGCCTGCCCGCGGGCGATCAGCCCCACGCTGGCACCGCGGGCACCATACAGCCGCGCGGCGGCGCGGGCGATGCCAGCGCTGGCGCCGGTGATGACAACGGTCTGCGTCATGGAAGTTGCGTCCCTTCTGGAATAATCCGCTCGGCCGCCGTGGTTGACACCCCTGGGGAGCAGGGACTGGCAGCAGGTCCCCGCTACCCTGCGGGCGTGGTTTCACCGTTGCCACCAGGGAAAAATGACACCCGGTCTGGCCGTTCCGGCCGTGATCGGCGTTCACTTTGCCTGTTGGCAAAAGGTTGGGTACGCTAGGGCATCGTGCCCGTGAGAAGCGGGTGCGCGTGCGCTAGCGGACTGTGGCGCCATGGCTGGAAGGCATGCGGTCAACGACCGGCAGCCGGAAGGCGTGGTGAGTGGCCAGGCGTGCGGGCCTTTTCCTCTCTCGACTCCAGGCTCCAGTAGGAGCTTGTGTGCCGTGGTCACCGCGACACGCCCGACCTCGGGGGTCGGAGGGACAAGGAAAACCAGCAGTTCAGGCGCTGTTAAGGCGCCCGGAATTACCCTGCGCCCCGGGCGCGGGAACGGATATGAGAAGACGTCGCGCCAGCCGGCGCGGAGAACGAAGAACGTCGCGCCGGTGGCGCGCAGAAAGATGGAGACGCGGTGCCCACGATCCAGCAGCTGGTCCGCAAGGGCCGCCAGGACAAGGTGGCCAAGACCACTACCCCGGCCCTTAAAGGCAGCCCCCAGCGCCGGGGTGTTTGCACGCGCGTCTACACGACCACGCCGAAGAAGCCCAACTCCGCGCTGCGCAAGGTGGCGCGGGTACGGCTGACGAGCCAGATCGAAGTCACCGCGTACATCCCCGGGGTCGGTCACAACCTCCAGGAGCACTCCATCGTGCTCGTGCGAGGCGGCCGGGTCCGGGACCTGCCCGGCGTGCGTTACAAGATCATCCGTGGTGCCCTCGACACCCAGGGGGTCCGCAACCGTAAGCAGGCCCGGAGCCGCTACGGCGCGAAGAAGGAGAAGAGCTGACATGCCGCGTAAGGGCCCCGCGACCAAGCGGCTGCTTGTAACCGATCCGGTTTACGGCTCGCCTCTGGTGACTGCGCTGGTGAACAAGGTGCTGCGCAGCGGCAAGCGCTCGCTGGCCGAGCGGATCGTGTACGGCGCGCTCGACGGCTGCAAAGACAAGACGGGCAACGACCCGGTGGTCACGCTCAAGCGGGCCCTCGACAACGTCAAGCCCACCCTTGAGGTGCGCAGCCGCCGGGTCGGTGGCGCCACCTACCAGGTGCCGGTCGAGGTCCGGGCCTCCCGCAGCACCACCCTGGCCTTGCGCTGGCTGGTTTCCTACAGCCGGTCGCGCCGGGAGAAGACCATGACCGAGCGGCTCATGAACGAGCTGCTCGACGCGAGCAACGGCCTCGGGGCAAGCGTGAAGCGCCGCGAGGACACCCACAAAATGGCCGAGTCGAACAAGGCGTTCGCTCACTACCGCTGGTAATGAGCGGCGCCAGCCGGCCGACGATAGACGAAGCAGCGAGGAACTGAGCAGTGGCGACCCAGACCGCCGTAGAGCTTGCCAAGGTCCGCAACATTGGGGTCATGGCGCACATCGACGCGGGTAAAACCACGACCACCGAGCGGATCCTGTTCTACACCGGCATCAACTACAAAATCGGTGAAGTCCATGAGGGCGCGGCCACCATGGACTGGATGGAGCAGGAGCAGGAGCGCGGCATCACGATCACGTCCGCCGCGACGACCACGCTCTGGCGCGATAACACCATCAACATCATCGACACCCCTGGCCACGTCGACTTCACCGTCGAGGTCGAGCGGTCGCTGCGCGTCCTCGACGGGGCCGTGGCCGTCTTCGACGGCGTGGCCGGCGTCGAGCCGCAGTCCGAGACCGTGTGGCGCCAGGCGGACCGCTACGGCGTGCCCCGCATCTGCTTCGTCAACAAGATGGACCGGGTCGGGGCGGAGTTCCACCGGTGCGTCGAGATGATCACGGACCGGCTCGGCGCCACCCCGCTGGTCATCCAGCTGCCGTGGGGCGTCGAGTCCGACTTCCGCGGCGTCATCGACCTGGTCCGGATGCGCGCCCTGCTGTGGCAGACCGAGGGCAAGGGCGACAAGTACGACGTGGTCGCCATCCCGGATGACCACGCCGAGGCGGCCCGGCAGTGGCGTGACAAGCTGCTGGAGACCATCGCCGAGAACGACGAGGAAATGATGGAGGCCTACCTCGAGGGCACCGAGCCCAGCGAGGAGCAGCTTGTCGCCGCCATCCGGCGGGCCACCATCGCGGGCGGGATCACCCCGGTCCTGTGCGGCAGCGCGTTCAAGAACAAGGGTGTCCAGCCGATGCTGGACGCGATCGTGGACTACCTGCCCAGCCCGGTGGACATCCCGCCGGTCAATGGGCACGAGGTGGGCGACGAGGAGCAGGTCGTGCTGCGCAAGGCCGACCCGTCCGAGCCGTTCGCCGCGCTGGCTTTCAAGATCATGTCCGACCAGCACCTCGGCAAGCTGACCTACATCCGGATCTACTCGGGCACCCTGGAGTCGGGCTCGAACGTGCTCAACTCCAGCAAGGGCCGCCGGGAGCGGATCGGCAAGATCTACCAGATGCACGCCAACAAGCGCGAAGAGCGCCCGACGGCGATCGCTGGGCAGATCGTGGCGGTGATGGGCCTCAAGGGCACCTCGACGGGCGACACCCTGTGTGACCCGGCCAAGCAGGTGATCCTGGAGTCCATGACGTTCCCCGCGCCGGTGATCAACGTCGCGATCGAGCCGAAGACCAAGGGTGACCAGGACAAGCTGGGCACCGCGATCCAGCGGCTCGCCGAGGAGGACCCGACCTTCCAGGTCCGGACCGACGAGGAGACCGGGCAGACGATCATCTCCGGGATGGGCGAACTGCACCTGGAGATCCTGGTCGACCGGATGCGGCGGGAGTTCCACGTGGAGGCCAACATCGGCCGCCCGCAGGTCGCCTACCGCGAGACCATCCGCAAGAAGGTCGAGAAGGTTGACTACACGCACAAGAAGCAGACCGGCGGGGCGGGCCAGTACGCCCGGGTGGTCATCAACCTCGAGCCGACCGGCGGCGACGGGGGCGGCTACGAGTTCGAGAACAAGATCACCGGTGGCCGCATCCCCCGCGAGTACATCCCGTCGGTGGACGCCGGAAGCCAGGATGCCGCGGAGTTCGGCGTCCTGGCCGGGTACCCGATGGTGGACGTGCGCGTCACGCTCACCGACGGTGCCTACCACGAGGTGGACTCGTCCGAGCTGGCCTTCAAGATCGCCGGATCGATGGCATTCAAGAGGGCGGCCGCGATGGCTAATCCCGTGCTGCTCGAGCCGGTCATGGCCGTTGAGGTCAGGACCCCGGACGACTACATGGGTGAAGTGATCGGCGACCTGAACGCCCGCCGTGGCCAGATCCAGGCCATGGAGGAGCGCTCCGGTATCCGTGTCGTGAAGGCGACCGTGCCGCTGTCGGAAATGTTCGGCTACGTGGGTGACCTGCGCAGCCGGACCCAGGGCCGGGCGGACTACAGCATGCAGTTCGACTCGTATGCCGAGGTCCCGCCCAGCATCGCCAAGGAGATCATCGCTAAAGCGCGCGGTGAGTAACTGCTAGCACCAACCAGAACATCAGCCAGGAGAATTGGCGCACAGGAAGCGCCTTGGCCCCGCGGACGTGGGGCAGATCGCAACGAGGAGAAACCAGTGGGGAAGGCCAAGTTCGAGCGGACTAAGCCGCACGTGAACATCGGCACCATCGGGCACATCGACCACGGCAAGACCACTCTGACCGCGGCGATCACCAAGGTGCTGCACGACAAGTACCCCGACGTGAACCCCTTCACGCCCTTCGACCAGATCGACAACGCGAAGGAAGAGAAGGAGCGCGGGATCACCATCTCGATCTCGCACGTCGAGTACCAGACCGAGAAGCGCCACTACGCACACGTGGACTGCCCCGGTCATGCGGACTACATCAAGAACATGATCACCGGCGCCGCGCAGATGGACGGCGCCATCCTCGTGGTCGCCGCTACTGACGGCCCCATGCCGCAGACCCGCGAGCACGTGCTGCTCGCGCGCCAGGTCGGTGTGCCGTATATCGTGGTCGCGCTGAACAAGGCCGACATGGTGGACGACGAGGAGATCCTCGAGCTCGTCGAGCTCGAGGTACGCGAACTGCTCAGCACCTACGAGTTCCCTGGCGACGACGTCCCGGTGATCCGGGTCTCCGCGCTGAAGGCGCTCGAGGGTGACGCTGAGTGGGCCGAGAAGGTCGTCGAGCTCATGGACGCCTGCGACGACAGCATCCCCGAGCCGGTCCGGGACACCGAGAAGCCGTTCCTGATGCCGGTCGAGGACGTGTTCTCGATCACCGGCCGCGGCACCGTGGTGACCGGCCGGATCGAGCGTGGCAAGGTGCACACCGGTGAGGAAGTCGAGCTCATCGGGATCAAGGAGAAGGCGCAGCGGACCACGGTCACCGGCGTCGAGATGTTCCACAAGATCCTCGACGAGGGCCAGGCCGGTGACAACGCGGGCCTGCTGCTGCGCGGCATCAAGCGCGAGGACGTGGAGCGCGGCCAGGTCGTCATCAAGCCGGGCACCAACACCCCGCACACCGAGTTCGAGGGCCAGGTCTACATCCTGTCCAAGGATGAGGGCGGTCGGCACACCCCGTTCTTCAACAACTACCGTCCGCAGTTCTACTTCCGGACCACGGACGTGACGGGCGTTGTGTACCTGCCCGAGGGCACCGAGATGGTGATGCCCGGCGACAACACCGAGATGCGCGTCGAGCTCATCCAGCCCATCGCCATGGAGGAGGGGCTCCGCTTCGCTATCCGCGAGGGCGGCCGCACCGTTGGCGCCGGCCGGGTCACGAAGATCATCAAGTAAGGGGTCTCTCCGCGGCCTATCACTGGCGAGGCGGGGCCCGCCGCAGGCGGGTTCCGCCGAGCCAGCGACTTGCGGGGGGATCCGGGGGTCGCCCCCGGGCTAACACAGTAAGGACACGGAAGGCACATGGCGGGACAAAAGATCCGCATCCGGCTCAAGGCCTATGACCACGAGGTCATCGACAGCTCGGCGCGGAAGATCGTTGACACGGTGACGCGCACCGGCGCGCGGGTTGCCGGGCCTGTCCCGCTGCCCACGGAGAAGAACATCTACTGCGTCATCCGCTCCCCGCACAAGTACAAGGACTCGCGGGAGCACTTCGAGATGCGCACGCACAAGCGGCTGATCGACATCATCGACCCCACGCCGAAGACGGTCGACTCGCTGATGCGGCTGGACCTGCCTGCCGGCGTCAACATCGAGATCAAGCTCTGAGGAACGCACCGACATGACCAAGCACACTAAGGGCGTCCTCGGCACGAAGCTGGGCATGAGCCAGGTCTTCGACGCCGACGGGCGGATGGTTCCCGTGACGGTGGTCGCCGCGGGTCCCTGCGTCGTGACCGCGGTGCGGACCCCCGACGCCAACGGGTACTCGGCCGTGCAGCTCGGCTACGGCGAGATCGACCCGCGCCGGGTGACCAAACCCGTGGCCGGCCACTTCGCCAAGGCCTCGGTGACCCCGCGCCGCTACCTGGTCGAGCTGCGGACCGATGACGCTACGGACTACACCCTGGGCCAGGAGGTCACCGCGGAGACGTTCGCCGCGGGCGAGCTGGTTGACGTGTCCGGCCGGAGCAAGGGCAAGGGCTTCGCGGGCGTGATGAAGCGGCACGGGTTCAAGGGCCTGTCCGCCTCCCACGGCACCCAGCGCAAGCACCGCTCACCCGGATCCATCGGCGGCTGCGCCACCCCGGGCCGGGTGTTCAAGGGCCTGCGGATGGCCGGCCGGATGGGCGGCGAGCGCACCACCACGCCCAGCCTGACCGTGCATGCGGTGGACTCCGAGCGGGGCCTGCTGCTGATCCGCGGGGCCGTTCCCGGCCCCAAGGGCGGCCTGATCCTGGTCCGCAGCGCCGTCCGGGCGCCGCAGACCGCCACGAAGGAGGCCCGATGACCACCATCAGCGTCGTCTCCCCCTCTGGCCAGGCCGGCCAGGATGTGGAGCTACCCGACGAGATCTTCAGCGCCCCGGTCAACGTGCCGCTGATCCACCAGGTCGTCGTGGCCCAGGAGGCCGCGGCCCGGCAGGGCACGCACGCCACCAAGACGCGCGGCGAGGTCCGCGGCGGCGGCAGGAAGCCCTACCGCCAGAAGGGCACCGGCCGGGCCCGCCAGGGCTCGATCCGTGCCCCGCAGTACGCGGGCGGTGGCGTCGCGCACGGCCCCCAGCCCCGCTCGTACGTGCAGCGGACGCCGAAGAAGATGAAGGCGGCCGCGCTCCGCGGGGCCCTGTCCGACCGGGCTCTCAACGGCCGGATCGCCGTGGTCACCGGGTTCGTGGACGGGGACCAGCCCAGGACCCGTGACGCGATGGCCGTGCTCCGCACGGCCATCGGGCTGCTGGACGCCAGGCTCAACTCCCGCGTGCTCGTCGTGGCGGAGGCCGAGGACGAGCTGACCTGGAAGAGCCTGCGCAACGCGCCGGGCGTGCGGCTGCTGGCCACCGGCCAGCTGAACACGTACGACGTGCTGGCCAGTGAGCACATCGTGTTCACCGAGGCCGCCCTGTCCGCGTTCACCGGCCGGCCCGGCTCCGCCCGCACCGCTGAGGCCAGTAAGCCTGAGGCCGAGTCCGCGGGCACGGACACCGGCGAGCCCAAGGCCCCCCGCCGCCCTACCACCCCGAAGGAGGGTGAGGAGCAGTGAGCTCGATCCGGATCCCGGACCCCCGGGATATCCTGCTGCGCCCGGTGATCTCGGAAAAGACGTACCGGCTTGCCGACGACGGCAAGTACACCTTCCTGGTCGCCCGCGACGCCAACCGGACCCAGGTCCGGCAGGCGGTCGAGGCCGTGTTCGGGGTCAAGGTGACTGGCGTCAACACGCTCAACCGGCCGGGCAAGCGCCGCCGCACCCGGTTCGGCTACGGCCAGCGAGTGGCCACCAAGCGGGCCATCGTCAGCCTCGCCGACGGGGAGCGCATCGATGTCTTCGGCGGCCCGGTCAACTAGGCCACCGGCCACATCCCAAGGAGCTTGAGCACACAATGGCTATCCGCAAGTACAAGCCCACCACCCCGGGTCGGCGGGGCGCGAGTGGCGCGGACTTCTCTGAAATCACCCGTGACAAGCCGGAGAAGTCGCTGATCCGTCCGCTGAACTCGCGCGGCGGCCGTAATGTGCACGGCCGGATCACCGCGCGGCACCAGGGTGGCGGCCACAAGCGCGCCTACCGGCTGATCGACTTCCGGCGGCACGACAAGGACGGCGTCCCGGCCAAGGTCGCGCACATCGAGTACGACCCGAACCGCACCTCCCGGATCGCGCTGCTGCACTACGCCGACGGCGAGAAGCGCTACATCCTCGCCCCGCAGGGACTGTCGCAGGGGGACCGGGTGGAGAACGGCCCCGGCTCCGACATCCGGCCCGGTAACTGCCTGCCGCTGCGCAACATCCCGACCGGCACCGTGGTGCATGCGATCGAGCTCCGGCCCGGTGGCGGCGCCAAGATCGCGCGCTCGGCCGGGTCGGGAGTCCAGCTGCTGGCCAAGGACGGCGGCTACGCCCAGCTGCGGATGCCCTCCGGCGAGATCCGGCGGGTCGACGCGACCTGCCGGGCCACCGTCGGCGAGGTCGGCAACGCCGAGCAGGGCAACATCAAGCTCGGCAAGGCGGGCCGCAACCGGTGGAAGGGTCACCGTCCCACGGTCCGCGGTGTCGCGATGAACCCGGTCGACCACCCGCTGGGCGGCGGCGAGGGCAAGAGCTCCGGTGGCCGGCATCCGGTCAGCCCCTGGGGCAAGCCCGAGGGCCGGACCAGGAAAGCCCACAAGCCCAGCGACCGGCTGATCGTCCGCAGGCGCAGCAAGAAGAAGCGGTAGGAGCACCCAACGATGCCTCGTAGTCTCAAGAAGGGCCCGTTCGTCGACGACCACCTGATTAAGAAGGTGGACGTGCAGAACGAGAAGGGCACCAGAAACCTGATCAAGACGTGGTCGCGGCGTTCCATGATCGTTCCTGCGATGCTGGGCCACACGATCGCGGTGCACGACGGCCGTAAGCACGTGCCCGTGTTTATCACCGAGGCCATGGTCGGCCACAAGCTCGGCGAGTTCGCGCCCACCCGCACGTTCCGCAGCCACGTCCGGGATGACCGGCGTAGCCGCCGTTAGACCAGGCACGAGCGACCACGAGAGAGCGAGAGAGAAGCATGGCTCTGCTAGCCCGGGGGACGACCCCCGGAGCCCCCGGGCAGGGACCACAACGAGGAGCTGGAAGGCAAGAAGGCAATGGAAGCTAGAGCGAAGGCGCGGTATGTGCGCGTCACGCCACGGAAGGCCCGCCGCGTGGTGGACCTCATCCGTGGCATGCCTGCCGAGGAGGCGCAGGCGGCGCTGGCCTTTGCGCCGCAGTCAGCCAGTGACCCGGTTGGCAAGGTGCTCGCGAGCGCCATCGCCAATGCTGAGCATGCCCAGCAGGCGGACGCAGGCTCGCTCGTGGTGAGCCGGGCGTGGGTGGACGAAGGACCGACGCTGAAGCGATTCCGGCCGCGGGCGCAGGGCCGGGGCTACCGGATCAACAAGCGCACCAGCCACATCACGGTAATCGTCTCTGACGAACCCAAGGGGAGGTCCCGCTAGTGGGGCAGAAGGTGAACCCGCACGGGTTCCGGCTGGGCATCACCACCGACTTCAAGAGCCGGTGGTATGCCGACAAGCTGTACAAGGATTACGTCAAGGAAGATGTGGCTATCCGCCGCATGCTGCAGCGGGGTATGGAGCGCGCAGGCATCTCCAAGGTGGAGATCGAGCGCACCAGGGACCGGGTCCGGGTGGACATCCACACCGCACGTCCCGGGATCGTCATCGGGCGCCGCGGCGCCGAGGCGGATCGCATCCGCGGCGACCTGGAGAAGCTGACCGGCAAGCAGATCCAGCTGAACATCCTCGAGGTCAAGAACCCCGAGACGGACGCCCAGCTCGTCGCCCAGGGCGTGGCCGAGCAGCTTTCCAGCCGGGTGTCGTTCCGGCGGGCCATGCGCAAGGCCATGCAGACGTCCATGAAGGGCGGCGCCAAGGGCATCCGGGTGCAGTGCTCGGGCCGCCTCGGCGGCGCGGAGATGTCCCGCTCGGAGTTCTACCGCGAGGGCCGGGTGCCGCTGCACACGCTGCGCGCCGACATCGACTACGGCTTCTATGAGGCCCGGACCACCTTCGGCCGGATCGGCGTGAAGGTCTGGATCTACCGGGGCGAGGCCCCGCAGACCCGGGCCGAGCGCGAGGCAGCGGCTGCCGCCCTCCGGGCAGGCGGCCAGCGCCGCGACCGGCCGACCGGGCCGCAGCGCCGCCGCCGCCCGGGCGGCCCCGACGGGGCCGACCGCAGCGCGGGCGGCGACCGTTCCGACGACCGTTCCCCGGCCGCTGCCGTGCAGCCAGAGCCGGCCGCCGCGGCTATCGCCCCGGCCGCGGGTGAGGAAGGCTGATCATGCTTATCCCGCGCAGGGTCAGGTACCGCAAGCAGCACCGGCCGGATCGGCACGGGGTCGCCAAGGGCGGCACCCGGGTGGCCTTCGGTGAGTACGGCATCCAGGCCCTTGAGCACGCCTACGTGACCAACCGGCAGATCGAGTCCGCCCGTATCGCCATGACCCGGCACATCCGGCGTGGCGGCAAGGTATGGATCACGATCTACCCGGACCGCCCGCTGACCAAGAAGCCGGCCGAGACCCGGATGGGTTCCGGCAAGGGCTCGCCCGAGTGGTGGGTGGCCAACGTCAAGCCCGGCCGGGTGATGTTCGAGCTGTCCGGGGTGGCCGAGCCGGTGGCCAGGGAAGCTCTCCGGCGCGCCATGCACAAGCTCCCTATGAAATGCAAATTCGTGACCCGTGAAGTCGGTGAGAGCTGATGGCGAGCCTAGCCGCCGCTGACCTGCGGAACGCCAGCGAGGAAGAGCTGAACACCAAGCTGCTGGAAGCCAAGACGGAGCTGTTCAACCTCCGCTTCCAGGCCGCGACCGGCCAGCTCGAGAGCCACGGGCGGCTGCGTGCCGTCCGCAAGGAGATCGCCCGCATCTACACGGTGAAGCGGGAACGAGAGCTTGGCATTGTGGTCTTGGTGGAGGAGGCGGAAGACAGTGAGTGACGTCGAGCAGGGCGGGGTGCCCGGCCGGGGCTACCGCAAGATCCGCGAAGGTTACGTGGTCAGCGACAAGATGGACAAGACCGTTGTGGTCATCGTCGAGGACCGTGTGAAGCACCCCAAGTACGGCAAGGTCATCCGGCGTACCAAGAAGTACACCGCGCACGACGGCGAGAATGCCTGCGGTGTCGGCGACCGGGTGCGACTGATGGAAACCAGGCCGCTGTCCGCGACGAAGCGCTGGCGCGTCGCGGAGATCCTGGAGAAGGCCAAGTAATTACCTTCGCGGGGCACACCCCCGCGAGAACCCCGGCGTCAGGAAGCAGGAGTTGACGTGATCCAGCAGGAGTCGCGGCTTAAAGTCGCCGACAACACCGGTGCCAAGGAGATCTTGTGTATCCGCGTGCTCGGCGGCTCCGGCCGGCGATACGCGGGCATCGGTGATGTCATCGTGGCGACAGTGAAGGATGCCCTTCCCGGTGCCGGGGTGAAGAAGGGCGATGTCGTCAAGGCGGTCGTGGTGCGCACCCGCAAGGAGCGCCGCCGCGGCGACGGTTCCTACATCCGTTTCGACGAGAACGCCGCCGTCCTCATCAGGGACGGCGGCGACCCGCGTGGCACCCGCATCTTCGGCCCGGTCGGTCGTGAGCTGCGTGAGAAGCGGTTCATGCGGATTATTTCGCTCGCCCCGGAGGTGCTGTGATGACCAGCACCTCCCGCAGGAAGGCCGCGATGGCAAAGAAGGACAGCGCGCCGGCGAGGCCGCCGCGCATGAAGATCAAGAAGGGTGACCACGTGGTGGTCACCGCGGGCAAGGACCGTGGCCGGGAGGGCACGGTCATCCTCGCCGACCCCGAGCGGCAGCGCGTGCTGGTGCAGGGCGTCAACATGGTCCGCAAGAACAAGAAGGTGGACTACCAGGGCGCTCGTGGTGCCAAGGAGGGCGGCATCACGAACACCGAGGCGCCCATTCACGTGAGCAACGTCCAGCTGGTTGACCCGGACACCAAGAAGCCGGCCCGTGCCGGGTTCCGGTACGACGACGACGGCACCAAGGTCCGGATCTCCCGCCCGGGCGGTAAGGACTTCTGATGACTACAACGACGGAAGAGCCCCGGACCCGGACGCCCGTGCCCGCGCCCCGGCTCAAGCTGCGTTACCGGCAGGAGATCGCCCCGGCCCTCCGCGAGCAGTTCGGGTACGCCAACGTGATGCAGATCCCCACGCTGACCAAGATCGTGGTCAACATGGGGGTCGGCGAGGCGGCCCGCGACGCCAAGCTGATCGACGGCGCGGTCCGGGACCTGGCGGTGATCACCGGGCAGAAGCCCGCGATCGCCCGGGCCCGGAAGTCGATCGCCCAGTTCAAGCTGCGCGAGGGCATGCCCATCGGCGCGCACGTGACGCTCCGCGGCGACCGGATGTGGGAGTTCTGCGACCGGCTGCTGTCGCTGGCCCTGCCACGGATCCGTGACTTCCGCGGCCTGTCCGACCGGCAGTTCGACGGCCGGGGGAACTATACGTTCGGGCTGAACGAGCAGCTCATGTTCCATGAGATCGACGCCGACAAGGTGGACCGTCAGCGCGGCATGGACGTGACGCTCGTGACCACGGCGCCCACCGACGATGAGGGCCGCGCGCTGCTGCGGCGGCTCGGATTCCCGTTCAAGGAGAGCTGAGGAGTGGCTAAGAAGGCGCTAGTCGTCAAGGCGAACAGGACGCCCAAGTTCAAGGTGCGTGGGTACACGCGGTGTACCCGCTGCGGGCGTCCGCGCGCCGTGTACCGCAGGTTCGGCCTGTGCCGGATCTGCTTCCGCTCGATGGCCCACCGCGGTGAGCTGCCGGGCATCACGAAGTCCAGCTGGTAGCCGCAGCCGCGGCTGCCGACCAGGCCGGCGCGCACGCGCGCACCGGCCGCTGACCACCCTGGGCGCGAGCCGCGCCCACTGACCGCGCCGCAGGTCCTGCGGGAAACCACGGCGAGGAGGGCCCTCAGGCCATGTCAATGACCGACCCGATCGCAGACATGCTGACCCGTCTGCGCAACGCCAACTCGGCGTACCACGACACCGTGGGCATGCCCAGTTCCACGATCAAGGTCCGGATCGCGCAGATCCTCCAGCAGGAGGGTTACATCGCGGGCTACACCGTGGAGGACGCCGAGGTAGGCAAGAGCCTCGTGCTGTCCCTGAAGTTCGGGCCGACCCGGGAGCGTTCCATCGCGGGCATCAAGCGGGTCTCCAAGCCTGGCCTGCGGGTGTACGCCAAGAAGGACAACCTGCCCCGGGTGCTCGGCGGGCTCGGCGTCGCGATCATCTCCACCTCCAACGGCCTGATGACCGACAAGCAGGCGAACAAGCGCGGGGTAGGCGGGGAAGTCCTCGCCTACGTCTGGTAGGGAGACCGCGATGTCACGAATCGGACGGCTCCCCGTGGAGATCCCCGGGGGCGTCGATGTCACGATCAACGGCCGTGAGGTCAGCGTCCAGGGCCCCAGGGGCAGCCTGGCGCTGGAGCTCAGCCCGCCCATCGAGATCTCGCGGGAGGACGGCACCCTGAGGGTGACCCGCCCGAACGACGAGGGTAAGGTGCGCGCACTCCACGGGCTGTCCCGCACCCTGGTGGCCAACATGGTGACCGGGGTGACCCAGGGCTACAGCAAGACCCTCGAGATCATCGGCGTGGGTTACCGGGTGCAGGCACGAGGCTCGAACCTGGAGTTCGCGCTCGGCTTCAGCCACCCCGTGACCGTTGTCCCGCCGGACGGAATCACGTTCCGCGTCGAGACACCCACGCGGCTTGTCGTTGAGGGAATCGACAAGCAGCAGGTGGGCGAGGTCGCGGCCAACATACGGAAGCTGCGCAAGCCTGACCCGTACAAGGGCAAGGGCATCCGGTACCAGGGTGAGCAGGTCCGCCGCAAGGTCGGGAAGGCTGGTAAGTAAGCAATGGCTGTCACGAAGACCCGGGCCCCGGGACGCACCGCCGCGCGGACGCGGCGGCACACGCGGGTCCGCAGGAAGGTCATGGGCAGTGCGGAGCGGCCCAGGCTGACCGTCACCCGGTCCGCCCGGCACACGTCCGTCCAGCTGATCGACGACAGCGTGGGCCGGACGGTCGCGTACGCATCTACCCTGGAAGAGGCGCTCCGGGAGACCAGCGGGGACAAGACGGCCAAGGCCCGTCAGGTCGGCACGCTGCTCGCCGAGCGGGCGCGGGCGGCCGGGGTCTCCGCTGCCGTCTTCGACCGGAGCGGCTGGGCCTACCACGGCCGGATCGCCGCCCTCGCCGACGCGGCACGCGAAGGCGGGCTGGACCTGTGAGCGTTGTTCGCAGCCGGCTGGCGAGCCCGGGCCGCCAGGCCCGGGCTCGCGGGTCGTTTCTGAATAACGGGAACTCCCGGCCAACACTGAGCGCTGAGATAGACGAGAGAAGGAACATCTGATGGCAGGAGCTCCGCGGCGTGGCGGCGGCGGCGGTGAACGGCGTGACCGCCGTGACGACCGCCGCGGCGGCGGCGCCGACAAGGGCACCGCTTACCTTGAGCGGGTCGTCACCATCAACCGGGTGGCCAAGGTCGTCCAGGGCGGCCGGCGGTTCAGCTTCACCGCCCTCGTCATCGTCGGAGACGGCAATGGCATGGTCGGCGTCGGCTACGGCAAGGCCAAGGAAGTGCCCGCAGCCATCGCCAAGGGCGTCGAGGCAGCCAAGAAGTCGTTCTTCCGCGTGCCCCGGATCGCCGGCACGATCCCGCACACCGTCCAGGGCGAGGAGTCCGCGGGCGTGGTGCTGCTGAAGCCGGCCAGCCCCGGTACCGGCGTCATCGCCGGTGGCCCGGTGCGTGCCGTGCTGGAGTGCGCCGGGGTGCACGACGTGCTGTCCCGGTCCCTGGGCTCGTCCAACCCGATCAACGTCGTGCACGCGACGGTGGCCGCGCTGAAGAGCCTGAAGCGCCCCGAGGAAATCGCCGCCCGCCGCGGGCTCCCGATCGAGGACGTGGCCCCGGCGGCCATGCTGCGCGCCCGCGCAGCGGCGGCCGCGACCGGCGCCGCGTCCGGGAACAGCTGAGCGGAGGCCGATGATGGCACAGCTGAAGGTAACCCAGACCCGGTCGGAGATCGGGGGGACGAAGGAGCAGCGGGCGTCCTTGCGGTCGCTCGGGCTGAAGCGGATCGGGCACGTGGTCGTCAAGGACGACCGGCCCGAGTTCCGCGGCATGATCTACGCGGTGCGGCACCTCGTCACCGTCGAGGAGGTCGACTGACATGCTGAGGATCCACCACCTCCGCCCGGCCCCGGGCTCGCGCACCGCGCGCACCCGGGTCGGCCGCGGTGAGGCATCCAAGGGAAAGACCGCGGGCCGCGGGACCAAGGGAACCAAGGCCCGCGGGCAGGTGCACTTGGGCTTCGAGGGCGGCCAGATGCCGCTCCAGCGCCGGGTGCCGAAGCTGAGGGGCTTCTCCAACCTGCCATTCAAGACCACCTACCAGGTGATCAACACCGGCCGGCTCACCGAGCTGTACCCGCAGGGTGGCGACGTGACCCCGGAAGACCTGGTGGCCAAGGGCGCGGTGCGCCCGGGCGAGCTGATCAAGGTGCTCGGTGAGGGAGACGCCGGGACGGCACTGAGGGTGACCGCCCATGCGTTCTCGGCCTCCGCCCGGGAGAAGATCACCGCAGCCGGGGGAACCGTCACTGAGCTGTGATGCGGTTGCCGTCCAGGCGGCGGCCCGGGCCTGCCCGGAGCCGCCGCCTGGACGGCACGTTGTCCACCGGCCAGCAGCGCACAGTTACTTTCCGCGCTACTATCCGCTCACGCGAGGGCTGTTTCAGTGCTACGGACGCGTTACACTGCGGCGCACCGGCCGTCGCCGCCACCCCTCGGGAAGGCGCGGCACCACCCCGTTGACCCATCTAGTTGAGGACGGCGCATGCTGACCGCGTTCCTCCGGGCCTTCCGGACGCCTGACCTGCGCAAGAAGCTGCTGTTCACGCTGGGGATCCTGGCTCTCTTCCGGTTTGGCGCGGCCATTCCCACCCCGGGCATCTCCGAGAAGGCCGTGACGTTCTGTACCGGCCTGGAGAAGTCGAGCAGTGCGGCGGGCGTCTACCAGCTCGTGAACTTGTTCAGCGGCGGCGCACTCCTCAGGCTATCGGTATTCGCCCTCGGCATCATGCCGTACATCACGGCCAGCATCATCCTCCAGCTGCTGGCCGTGGTGATCCCGCGGCTGGAGACCCTGCGCCAGGAGGGCCAGGCCGGCCAGGCCAAGATCACCCAGTACACCCGGTACCTCACGGTCGGGCTGGCCATTCTCCAGTCCACCGGGATCATCGCGTTCGCCCGGTCCGGCAACCTGTTCCCCAACTGCACCGAGCCGCTGATCCCGAACTCGTCGGTGTACACCATCACCACCATGGTCATCTGCATGACCGCCGGCACCGCGGTCATCATGTGGCTCGGCGAGCTGATCACCGACCGGGGCGTGGGCAACGGCATGTCGGTGCTCATCTTCACCACGGTCATCTCCCAGATGTTCGGTTACCTGGCCGACGTCTTCAAGGTCAAGGGCGGGTTCGTGCTGGCCATCGTCCTGGCGGTCGGGGTCGGGATCGTGGCCTTCGTGGTCTTCATGGAGCAGGCTCAGCGCCGGATCCCGGTCCAGTACGCCAAGCGGATGGTGGGCCGCAAGATGTACGGCGGGACCTCCACCTACATCCCGCTGAAGGTGAACCAGGCCGGTGTCATCCCGGTTATCTTCGCCTCGTCGCTGCTCTACATCCCGGAACTGGCCGCCACGCTGTTCGGCAGCAAGACCCACCCGGCGGGCTGGGTCACGTTCGTGGAGAAGTACCTGGGCACCGGGACCACCGGCGACTCCTCGCTGTACATGGGATTGTTCTTCGTCCTGATCGTGTTCTTCACGTACTTCTACGTGTCCATCACGTTCAACCCGACCGAGGTGGCGGACAACATGAAGAAGTACGGCGGGTTCATCCCCGGCATCCGCCCTGGGCGGCCAACCGCCCAGTACCTGAACTACGTGCTCAACCGGCTCACGGCCCCCGGTTCCCTGTACCTGGGCCTCATCGCCCTCGTCCCGATGGTTGCGTTCGCGCTGCTCGGGGTCGGGAGCCAGTTCCCGTTCGGCGGAACCAGCATCCTGATCGCGGTAGGGGTGGGACTCGACACGGTGAAGCAGATCGAGAGCCAGTTGCAGCAGCGCAATTATGAGGGCTTCCTGCGATAGTGCGCGTCGTCCTCGTCGGGCCCCCCGGTGCGGGCAAGGGGACACAGGCCCAGTTCATAGCGTCGCATCTGTCCATCCCGAAGATTTCGACAGGTGACATCTTCCGAACCAATGTCAGCCAGGGGACGGCGCTCGGCCGCCGCGCCCAGGCGTTCATGGGACGCGGCGACCTGGTTCCCGACGAGGTGACCATCGCCATGGTCACTGACCGGCTGCAGGAAGACGACACGCAGTCGGGATTCCTGCTGGACGGGTTCCCGCGGACCGTCCCGCAGGCCGAGACGCTCAAGAAGATGCTCGCGGCCTGGGATACCCGGCTGGACGTGGTCCTGGAACTCGTGGTGGACGACGACGAGGTAGTACGGCGGCTGTCGGGCCGCCGGACCTGCCGCCGCTGCGGGCGGGTCTGGCACGTGCTGTTCGATCCGCCCGCGCGCCGGGACCGGTGCGACGACTGCGGGGGCGAACTGTTCCAGCGCGACGACGACCGCGAAGAGACCATCCGGCACCGGATCGAGGTCTACCAGGAACAGACCGCCCCGCTCGTCGCGTTCTACGCGGACGAGGGCATGTTGCTCGGCATCGACGCCACCGGCCCGGTGGACGAGATCACCGAGCGGGCCCTCAGCGCGCTGCGGCGGTTCATCCGCTGAACGCCTCCTAGGTACGGTGGACAGAGAGATCTCAGGAGGTTGCGGATGCCGAGCGATCCGAAGATCCGCGCGTCCGACGCGGACCGCGACCGCACCGCAGCGCTGCTGCGCGAGCATCTTGCCGCCGGGCGGCTCACCGCTGAGGAGTTCCACGAGCGGCTGGACCTGGTCTACGAGGCGAGGACGCTGGGCCAGCTGGACGAGCTGATGGCCGATCTGCCCGGGATCGACCTGTACGAGCTGCCCGACGCCAAGCTGCGCCGCGGCCGTACCGGCAATGTGCCGCTCCCCTGGCAGCGCCCCGGCGAATAGGCCCGGGGGAATGGGCTCCCTGGAGTAGGGTGTAGGGAAAGGCCCGGAAGGGCGCGGGGACGGGAATTTTCCGGCCCTGCCTCTGGTTCGCAATGTCAGGCAGGGTCGCGTAGACTCTGCTGCGGCTCGTGAGTTGCCCTGTGCTGGCTTTTGCCGGTCGCCTCACGAGTACGGGAACTAGATCACGCATTCCTGGTTCGGCACAGTGCTGGGATGCACCACGACAAGAACGTAGACAACACCCGCCTGCACACCGTCGCCGGTGGCGAGCGGGCCCGACAGTGAAGCGCGGAGGACATGCCCAAAAAGGACGGCGCCATCGAGATCGAGGGCAGGATCGTCGAGTCACTTCCCAATGCCTTCTTCCGGGTGGAGCTAGACAATGGGCACAAGGTCCTCGCCCACATCAGCGGGAAGATGCGGATGCACTACATCCGCATTCTGCCCGATGACCGGGTAGTCGTTGAGCTGAGCCCGTACGACCTGAGCCGTGGCCGGATTGTCTACCGGTACAAGTAACGGACTGACGCAGGACATTGACCCGTCCCAGCGCCGGAGGAGGCCACGTTGAAGGTCAAGCCGAGTGTGAAGAAGATTTGCAGCAAGTGCCGTGTGATCAGGCGGCATGGCCGCGTTATGGTCATCTGCTCTGACCCGCGGCACAAGCAGCGCCAGGGCTGACGCCCGACCCACACGCACCGCAGCCCGTGTGCGGCACCAGCCGCGCACGGGTTACCCCCGGTAGGAGGCCGGGGCCCGGCCCGGGCAGGGGCGGGGGAGCGGTTGCGCAGGCCTCCTCGACGAAAAGGAGAACTGCCCGCCCATGGCACGCCTCGTTGGCGTTGACCTCCCCCGCGATAAGCGGCTGGAGGTCGCTCTTACGTACATCTACGGCATCGGGCGCACCCGTGCGCACGAGACGCTGAGCGCCACTGGCGTCAGCGGCGACACCCGGGTCCACGAACTCGGAGAGGACGACCTGGTCCGTCTCCGTGACTGGATCGAAGCGACCTACCGGGTCGAAGGCGATCTGCGCCGTGAGGTGCAGGCGGACATCCGTCGGAAGATCGAAATCGGGTGTTATCAGGGCATTCGTCATCGCCGTGGGCTGCCGGTGCACGGCCAGCGCACCCAGACGAACGCCCGCACCCGTAAGGGCAGGAAGAAGACAGTGGCCGGCAAGAAGAAGGCCGGGAAGAAGTAGTCCGCGCCCGTTGCCACTGCTGGCCGGGGCCACACCACCGGGCCCGGGCCACACTGCGGACCGACGACCTCACTGAATAGGAAGCAGATGCCGCCAAAGAGCCGCACCGGCGCCAAGAAGGTGCGCCGCAAAGAACGGAAGAACGTCGCTCACGGGCACGCCCACATCAGGAGCACGTTCAACAACACCATCGTCTCGATCACCGACCCGGTAGGCAACGTCATTTCCTGGGCCTCGTCCGGCCAGGTCGGGTTCAAGGGATCACGCAAGTCCACGCCGTTCGCGGCGCAGATGGCGGCCGAGGCCGCGGCGCGCCGTGCCATGGAGCACGGCATGCGCAAGGTTGACGTGTTCGTCAAGGGTCCTGGGTCCGGACGGGAGACCGCCATCCGGTCGCTGCAGGCGACCGGCCTGGAGGTCGGCTCGATCCAGGACGTCACCCCGGTTCCGCACAATGGCTGCCGCCCGCCCAAGCGGCGCCGGGTCTGAGGAGTAGCGCTTAGATGGCTCGATACACAGGGGCGGACTGCAAGCTCTGCCGCCGCGAGAAGATGAAGCTCTTCCTGAAGGGCGCCAAGTGCGATTCGCCTAAGTGCCCCATTGAGATCCGGCCCTACCCGCCGGGTGAGCACGGCCGCAACCGGCCCAAGGAGAGCGAGTACCTGCTCCAGATCCGGGAGAAGCAGAAGGCCCGCCGGGTCTACGGCATTCTCGAGCGGCAGTTCCACGGTTACTACGAGGAAGCCACCCGCAAGCGCGGCATGACTGGTGAGAACCTGCTCCAGATCCTGGAGAGCCGCCTGGACAACGTGGTGTACCGGGCTGGATTCGCCAAAAGCCGCGATATGGCCCGCCAGCTGGTCCGCCACGGCCACTTCGTGGTCAACGGCAAGAAGGTGGACATTCCGTCCTACCGGGTGAGCGAGAACGACATCATCGAGGTCAAGCCGGGCTCGATGGAGCTGACCCCGATGGTGGTGGCGCGCGCCGAAGCCGGCGAGCGGCCGTCTCCCGCCTGGATGGAAGTCATCCCGGACCGGATGCGCATCCTGATCCACACCCTGCCGGCCCGGGCCCAGATCGACACCCAGGTCCAGGAACAGCTCATCGTCGAGTACTACTCGAAGTAATAAGCTCGTTACGGGCCGCCGCATGGGCGGCGGCCCCGCGAGGGACGGCCCGGGGGCCGGCATCGGCAGGCACCCGGCAGCCGTCAGCGAAGATCGCGACGTCAAATAGCGGGCGTCGCGGAAAGGGGTACCAATGCTCATCGCCCAGCGTCCGACTCTGAACGAAGAGCAGGTCGGCGACTTCCGGTCGCGGTTCGTCATCGAGCCGCTGGAGCCAGGTTTCGGCTACACGATCGGGAACTCGGTCCGCCGTACGCTGCTCTCCTCGATCCCCGGTGCGGCCGTGACCAGCATCCGGATCGAGGGTGTCCTGCACGAGTTCTCCACGGTCCCCGGGGTCCAGGAGGATGTCACCGACATCATCCTCAACCTCAAGGCCCTGGTCGTTTCGTCGGAGCAGGACGAGCCCGTGGTGATGTACCTGCGCAAGCAGGGCCCGGGTGAGGTGACCGCCGCGGACATCGCCCCGCCGGCCGGGGTCGAGGTGCACAACCCCGAACTCCACATCGCCACGCTGAACGCCAAGGGCAAGCTGGAGATGGAACTGACGGTCGAGCGCGGCCGTGGCTACGTGTCCGCCGCCCAGAATAAGCAGCCCGGCCAGGAGATCGGCCGCATCCCGATCGACTCCATCTACTCGCCGGTGATGCGGGTTACCTACAAGGTCGAGGCCACCCGCGTGGAGCAGCGGACCGACTTCGACAAGCTCATCCTCGATGTGGAAACCAAGCCGTCCATGCGTCCCCGCGACGCGGTGGCCAGCGCGGGCAAGACCCTCGTCGAGCTGTTCGGCCTGGCCCGCGAGCTGAACGTGGAGGCCGAGGGCATCGACATCGGCCCGTCGCCGACGGACGCCGCGCTCGCGGCCGACCTGGCGTTGCCGATCGAGGAGCTCAACCTCACCGTCCGCTCGTACAACTGCCTCAAGCGTGAGGGCATTCACACCGTGGGCGAGCTGGTGGCCCGCAGTGAGCAGGATCTGCTCGACATCCGCAACTTCGGCGCCAAGTCGATCGAGGAAGTCAAGCAGAAGCTGACCGACATGGGTCTCGCGCTCAAGGACTCCCCACCGGGATTCGATCCTGGCAGCGCGGCCGACAGCTACGGCGCGGACGACGACGACAGCTACGTCGAGACCGAGCAGTACTGATCCCGAGTAGTACTGGCCGGGCCGGGTTGGCCCGGCCAGCGAACCAAGGAGAACGTTCCGATGCCCACGCCCACCAAGGGCCGTCGGCTGGGTGGCAGCGCTGCCCACCAGCGGCACCTGCTGGCGAACCTGGCGACCGCCTTGTTCGAGCACGGCAAGATCACCACGACCGAGGCCAGGGCGCGCCTGGCTCCGGCCGTACGCCGAGCGGCTGATCACCTTCGCCAAGCGGGGTGACTTGTCCGCGCGGCGCCAGGTGCTCACCGTGGTCACCGACAAGGGCGTGGTGCACACCCTGTTCACCGAGATCGGGCCGCAGTTCGCCACCCGCGAGGGCGGCTATACCCGGATCACCAAGATCGGCCCGCGCAAGGGCGACAACGCCCCGCTCGCGGTGATCGAACTTGTCCAGGAGGAAGCCGAAGCCAGGCCGCGCCGGCGCCGGGTCCGGCGGCCTCAGCCCGCCGCCCGCCCGGCTGCGGGGGCCGAGACGACTGAGACGGCGGAGGTGGCCGCTCCGGCCGCCGAGAAGGCCGAGGCTGACGTCGCGGCCGAGGCTGACGCCGTGGCCGAGGCTGACGCCGCGGTGGACGCTGACGCAGCGGCCGACGCTGACGCCGCGGCCGACTCGGCTGACAGCGAGGACGGGGACTCCGCCGAGGAGTCGGAGAAGTAACCGGGGAGCCGTCGCCGTTGACTGCTGAGGCCTGCCGAGTCCGGATCGACCTCAGCTACGACGGCGGCGGCTTTTCCGGCTGGGCAAGCCAGCCTGGCCAGCGCACCGTCCAGCAGGTGCTGGAGGACGCGCTGAGCCGGGTGCTGCGTGCCAACCCGCCCGTTCAACTCACGGTGGCGGGCCGCACCGACGCCGGTGTGCACGCGCGGGGCCAGGTGGCTCACGCCGACCTGGCCACCTCGGCCTGGCTCGACGCGGAGTCGGTCATCTTGCGCAGGCTGGCCGGACTGCTCCCGGATGACGTCCGGGTCCGCCGGATCGGCCCGGCCCCGGACGGGTTCGACGCCCGCTTCTCCGCGTTGAGCCGCCGATACTCCTACCGTGTCTGTGACGACGTGACCGGGCCCGACCCACTGCGCCGCTACGACACCCTCTGGTTCCGCCGCGGGCTCGAGATCGACGCCATGAATGAGGCCGCCGGGCTGCTGCTCGGCGAGCATGACTTCGCCGCCTTCTGCCGCCGCCGGGAGGGAGCGACCACCGTGCGTGAGCTTCTCTCCTTCTCCTGGGCGCGGCCGGAGGCCACGGTGGCCGAGGCCACCGTGGTCGCTGACGCGTTCTGCCACTCAATGGTCCGGGCCCTGGTAGGGGCGCTCCTCAAGGTGGGCGAGGGTGCCCGGCCGCCATCCTGGCCCGCCCAGGTGCTCATGGCCCAGGTCCGCGACCCCGGCGTTCCCGTGGTCCCGCCGCACGGACTCTGCCTGGAAGAGGTCCGTTACCCTCCGCCCGGCCAGTTTGCCCAGCGGGCCCTGGCCACCCGGCGGGTCCGGCCCGCCCCGGCTGACCGCGCCCCCGGCTGACCGCCCCCGGCTGACTGCCCTCTGAATGAGCGCGATCTCCGGTTGCGGGATCTGCGCGGTTGCGGGATCTGCGCGGTTTGCGGGATCTGCGGCTGCGGTTACGGGATCTGCGGCTTGCCGAACACCATCCGGCTGGTCAGGCTGATGCCCGCGGTATTGGCGACCAGGTTCCGGGAGAACGTGTCCAGCTCCGCCCGCCCCGCCGCGCCCCGCGGAGCCTGCAGGTTCGTGAACTCCGCCCAGGTGAGGATCAGGTAGTGGCCCTTGATCTGGGCTTCTTCCAGCCCGGTCCCCTTCATAAGGTTCTTGGTCGGGCCGTGCGCGGTTGGGAGTTGCTTGATGAACGCGGTCGCGCCGGTGGCATTTCCGGCGCGCTCAGCGTCGGTCACGTTGGCCAGGTTCAGTACCCCGATGGTGGCCATGATCTTCTGCCCAGCGGACAGATAGCTTGCCCGCATCACCTGGGTGCAGCCGGCCTTGCGCAGGACGGCCTGCAGCCGGTTGCCTACCACCATGCCCGGGCAATTGCGCCCGGCTTGCTGAATGGCCCGTATTACGGTCCCGTCCGCGGCGTAACGAGACGGGAACAGTTCGGTGAGGGAGAGCGCGGCCGGATCCTCGGCCCGGGTCGTGATGTGCTTCCAGGGGCCCAGGCTGGGCGAGGCGTTGCTGGACGCCATGCCCTGCCGGGCCGCGGGCGCTGCGGCCGGGGTCGTCACCTGCCCCTTGGCGAAGTGCAGATAGGCCACGGTGATCAAGATGATGACGATCACCATCATGGCCAGCGGCATCAGCCACATCCGGGCCCGGCTGGGCGGCTTGCGGGGCTTACGGCCACGGGCCGCCGACCGCGAACCCCGGGTCGCGCCCGCGCCGGTGTCCGGCTCCACGGGTTCGCCGGCATCCTGCTGGCGGCTCTGGCGGGCGGCCAGCCGCCCTCCCGGCCGGGCCGCGCGCAACGACGGGTCGGTCTGTCCCCGGTAGCCGGCCATGACGGGGTGCCCGGGACTGTCTCCGTCCATGGCTTTCCCCGGGTAGCTGGTCTCGCTGGGGTAGCCGGTCTCGCCGGGATATTCGGTCTCGCCCGGGTAGCCGGTCTCGCCCGGGTAGCCGGTCTCGCCCGGGTAGCCGGTCTCGCCCGGGTAGCCGGTCTCGCCGGGGTAGCCCGCCGTCCCGGCCTGGCCCGGGTACCCGGTTGGCGCCGCGTATCCGGCTGGCACTGCGGGCCCGGCCAGTGCCGCGGGCCCGTCTGGCGCGGCGGGTCCGTCGACTACCTCGTAGAACCCGCGCGGGCCTGACGGGGTGCCTTCGCCGATTCCGGGGAGCCCGTTCTCGGCCACCCTGGGTCGCGCCGGGGTGGCGGCCGAGGGGGGCGTGCTCCAGTGACCCGGCAGGGCGTCATCGAGCACCGCCCAGGTCTGGGTGGCGGTGGCGTCGGCCGACGGGTCGCTCACGGCCAGCAGCGAGTACTCGGACTCGGATGCCTCGGTGCCGGACCCGGCCGCCAGGCCGGGCCGGCCGACGGCGCCGACGGCCCGCAGTGCGGTTCCGTTCCAGGGTGAGAACTGGCCCGGCGGGTACACCGGGTCGGGCGCTCCGGGTGCGGGCGGGAATCCCCGAACCGGGCCGCGTCCGCTGGGCCCGGCGGTGCGGAAGGCCCCGGTACTCCACAGCGACCCGCGGGGTGAACCGCCGCTGGCGCGACCGTTCTCCGGGCCTCCCTGGATCTCCTGACCGGGCCGCCGGTCCGGGCGGCGCCACGCGTTCTCCCGCGACGAGGGACCGCCGCTGATCGCGGGCGGGGTCCGGGCCGTCCGGGCGTCGCTGCGTCCGGGCTCGCTGTCCCCAGATGGGCCGAGTCCCCGCCGCCCGGTTCCCTGATAGCCCGTGGTTCCCTGATAGCCCGTGGTGCCGGGATAGCCCGTGGTGCCGGGATAGCCCGTGGTGCCGGGATAGCCCGTGGTGCTGGGGTAAGAACTGCTGCCCGGACGCCGGTGGCTGCCGCTGGACCTGCCGCCACTGCGACCACCGGGCGAGCCCAGTCGGCTGTCCGGCGGGCCGCCGCCCTCGTCACCCGGGTAGCCCATGCCCGGGAGCGTATCGTTCTACGGGGCGGCCCTCGGGCGGACCGGCAATTTGGCGGCGGGCCCATGGGCGTTACGCCGCTCGCTTTGACCGTTGGTCGCAACGGCCGGTATCCTTCCTTGACGTCCATGTGTGTTCGCATGCCTGCGGTGCCCGCTCAGCGAGGCTGGTTACGTGGCAGCGGATGCGTCGGACTCCCTCACCCGGGGATTGCAGCCCAGTTTTGTTATGCCTCCCGGGCGCGGAACCAGGATCAGGTCCCACCACACGAAGGCTTACCACCGTGCGCACATTCAGCCCCAAGGCCGACGACATCCAGCGTCAGTGGCACATCATTGACGCGTCCGACGTCGTCCTCGGCCGCCTGGCTACCCAGGCCGCGATCCTGCTGCGCGGCAAGCACAAGCCGATCTTCGCCCCGCACATGGACACCGGCGATTTTGTCATCGTCATCAACGCGGAGAAGGTCGCGCTGAGTGGCCGGAAGCTGGAGCAGAAGCGCGCTTACCGCCACTCGGGGTACCCGGGCGGGATGCACTCGATAGCCTACGGCGATCTGCTTGAGCAGCACCCTGAGCGGGTGATCGAGAAGGCCGTCAGGGGCATGCTCCCGAAGAACTCCCTGGGCCGGAGCCAGCTGCGCAAGCTCAAGGTCTACGCGGGGCCGGACCACCCGCACCAGGCGCAGCAGCCCACCCTGTTCGAGATCAAGCAGATCGCCCAGGAGGCGGCTGCCGTCAGCGCGGGCAGCCGCTAACGCGGTACGGCCCACGGCACTGCGCCGGGGGACCGCCGCCAGGCGGGTGCCCTGATCAGCACCGATACTGATCAGAATCGATTAGGAAGTACGAGGAAGGAACCGTGGCCGAGTCCACTGGCACGACGGAGCTCGCTGAGAGCCCCGCCGTGGAGACGGCGGAAGACGCCGGCGAGCACGTGTCGGAGTACACCACCGAGACGGCCGCGGATGCCGGCGGCGAGCGGCAGCCGGCCCGCAAGCCGGTGGTGACCGGCAGCGCGCTCGGTACCGGGCGCCGCAAGGAAGCCATCGCCCGCGTCCGCATTGTGCCCGGGTCGGGGCAGTGGCGGATCAACGACCGGAAGCTGGCCGAGTTCTTCCCGAACAAGGTGCACCAGCAGCTCATCAGCGAGCCGTTCGTGAGCCTCGGCGCAGAGAACCAGTTCGACGTGGTCGCGCGCATCAGCGGTGGCGGCATCACCGGGCAGGCGGGCGCGCTGCGGCTGGGCATCGCCCGGGCGCTGATCCTGGTGGACCCGGACAACCGGACCACGCTGAAGCGGGCCGGCTTCCTGACCCGGGACCCGCGGGTCAAGGAGCGCAAGAAGTATGGTCTGAAGAAGGCCCGCAAGGCGCCCCAGTACTCCAAGCGCTGACCAGCTGACCTGCGTTCCTGGCTAACCCCCCAGGCGATTCCGTTTGGCATACCGCGACGACGAAGTGACGGGGGGCCCGGAGATCATGGTGCGCTTGTTCGGGACAGACGGCGTCCGCGGAGTGGCGGGGGAGGATCTGACCGCCCAGCTGGCCATGGATGTGGCCCGTGCGGCCGCCTCCGTCCTGCACGACACGGGAGCGTTTGCGGCCGCGGAAGAAGCGGGCGGCCGCCCGCTGGCGGTGGTGGGCCGCGATCCACGGGCCTCGGGGGAATTCCTCGAGGCCGCCGTGGTGGCCGGGCTGGCCGGGTCGGGTGTGGACGTCCTGCGGCTCGGCGTGATCCCCACCCCCGCGGTGGCCTTCTTGACCCGCGACCTCGGCGCGGATCTGGGTGTGATGCTGTCCGCAAGCCACAACCCCGCTCCCGACAACGGGATCAAACTGTTCGGGCGTGGCGGCTTCAAGCTGCCCGACGTGGTCGAGGACGAGATCGAGGCGCATCTGGGGATGCCGCCCCGGCGGCGCAGTGAGCTGGCCGCAGGCTTCGGCCGGGTCACCGACGCCACCACCGAGCCGGACCTTTACCTGAACCACCTGCTGGCCTCCGTGGCTCACCATGCCGCCGGGAACGGCGCGGGCGGCCCGCTGGCCGGCCTGACCGTCGTAGTGGACTGCGCGCACGGCGCCGCCGCCGGGTTCGCTCCGCGGCTGCTGAAGCGCGCCGGGGCCAAGGTCATCGCGATCGGTGTCGAGCCCGACGGGCACAACATCAACGCCGGGTGTGGATCCACCCACCTGGAGACCCTCTCGGCCGAGGTTACCAAGCACCGCGCGGACGCCGGCATCGCGCACGACGGCGACGCGGACCGCTGCCTGGCGGTCGGTGCGGACGGCGAGGTGATCGACGGGGACCAGATCCTCGCCGTGCTGGCCCTCGCCATGGCCGGCCGGGGAGAGCTGCCCGGGAACACCGTGGTCAGCACGGTCATGTCCAACCTCGGCTTCCGTAACGCCATGCAGGACGCTGGGATCACCGTGGTCGAGACCGCGGTGGGGGACCGATACGTACTGGAGGCCATGCGGGATGGCCAATTCAGCCTCGGCGGCGAGCAGTCCGGGCACATCATCATGCTTGAGCACGCCACCACTGGGGACGGTCTGCTCACCGCCCTGCACCTGCTGGCTACCGCCGCCCGCCAGGGGCTGCCGCTGGCCGACGTGGCGGCGGTGATGACCAAGTACCCGCAGGTCCTGGTCAACGTCCCCGGCGTGGACAAGGCCCGGGTCAGCGCGTCCGCGGAACTGGCCTCGGCGGTCGCCGCGGCCAAGGAGAAACTCGGCACGTCCGGCCGCGTCCTGGTCCGCCCCAGCGGCACCGAGCCCGCAGTGCGCGTGATGGTGGAGGCCGTCGGGATCGAGCAGGCCCGGCAGACCGCGGACCGCCTAGCCGCCGCCGTCCGCGCCGCGGGCTGACCCCCGCCGGTGCCCGGCTCGTTATCTGTTCGGATTTGCCCCCAAAACTGGGAGGTAATCCGAACAGATAACGAACCGCTTCCGTTATCCACAGAACGGGATTCTGGTGGTGACAAGCTCGGGCGGGTTGCCCACCCTGGGTGGCATGACCCGCGAGCTGCCAGATGAGGTCCTCAACCTGCTCGACTATCAGGCCGGGGTGCTGAGCCGGGCCCAGGCGCAACGCGCCGGGATGACCGGAAAGCAGATCGACACGGCGGCACGCAGCGGCCGCTGGCAGCGGCTGCACGCCGGGGTGTACGCGGCGTTCACCGGCGAGCCCGGGCGCGTCACCCTGCTCTGGGCCGCCGTGTTACGGGCTGGGCCGAAGGCCGTGCTCAGCCATCACTCGGCTGCCGAGTTACAGGGGCTGGTGGCCACGCCCGGCCCGGCCATCCACGTCATGGTGCCCACCGGCAGCCAGATTGCCCCGATCTCCGGGGTTGTCCTGCACTATTCCTCCCTCGTGACGCGGGAACGTCATCCCGCGCTGCGCCCGCCCCAGACCCGGGTCGAGGAGACCGTGCTCGACCTGGCGGGCGGGGCGGCCAGCCTTGACGAGGCACTGGGCTGGATTTTCCGGGCGTGCGGCAGCCGCAGGACCACTGCTGGGCGGATCGCCTCCGCCATGGCCCGGCGGGCCCGGATCCGGTGGCGCACCGAGCTCGCGGCGGCCCTCGGGCTGGGCGCGGACGGGGTTCACTCGCTGCTGGAGTTCCGGTACGTCGGCCGCGTGGAACGACCGCACGGGCTGCCGGTCGCTACGCGGCAGTTTCGGGTGACCCGCGCCGGCCAGCACCAGTACCAGGACGTGACCTACCAAGCGTACGGCGTAGTGGTCGAGCTGGACGGCCGGGCGGCCCACCCAGCGGAACTCCGCTGGCGCGACATCCACCGGGACAACGCCAGCAACGTTGACGGCCAGCAGACCCTCAGGTACGGGTGGGCCGACGTGACCGAGCAGCCATGCCGGGTCGCCGCTCAGGTAGGGGGTCTGCTGTCCAAGCGGGGCTGGGACGGGCGGCTGCGCCGCTGCGGACCTACCTGCCAGATTCCCGTCTGGCAGATTCCCGCCTGACGAGTCCCCCTGGCCGTTCCACGCAGCCTCCAGTCGCGTGACAGGGTGGACAGGTGATCATTGGGATCGGGGTGGACTTGGTGGACATCAGCCGCTTTGAGCGGACCCTGGGGCGGACCCCGGCCCTGGCGGGTCGACTGTTCGCTGAGAGCGAACTCGACGGGCCGCCGCGATCCTTGGCCGCGAGCTTCGCGGCCAAGGAAGCGGTGGCCAAGGCGCTGGGCGCGCCGCCCGGTCTGAGCTGGACCGACGTGGAGGTGATCCGGGACTCCGCGGGCTTCCCCCGGCTGGAGATCAAGGGCACGGTCGCCGACGCGGCGAGCCAGCGGGGCGTCCGCCGCTGGCATGTCTCTCTCAGTCATGATGCCGGGATGAGCATCGCGATGGTGGTGGCCGAAGGATGAGATACGCACACCAGGTGCGCAAAGTCCGGGCGGCGGAGCAGGCCCTCATGGCGACGTTGCCGCCGGGCGCGCTGATGCAGCGGGCCGCGGCCGGGCTCGCGTCGGTAAGCGCGGGCCTGGTCGGGAAGGTGCCCGGGGCGAGGGTCGTGGTGCTCGCGGGCAGCGGGGACAACGGCGGCGACGCCCTCTACGCGGGGGCCCGGCTGGCCAGCCGGGGAGCGGTGGTGCTGGCCGTCACCGCCGGCTCGCGGGTCCACGAGGAGGGCGCGGCCGCGCTACGTGAAGCGGGCGGCCGGCTGGCCAGCCCGGACGACGCCCCGGCGGCCCTCGGCGCGGCTGACCTGATCGTGGACGGCCTGCTGGGCATCGGCGGCCACGGCGGCCTGCGGGAGCCCCAAGCCACCCTGGCCGGGCTGGCCGCACGATCCCCGGCCGTGGTCGTCGCGGTGGACCTGCCGAGCGGGGTGGACGCGGACACCGGCGTGGTCGAGGGGACTGCGGTCCAGGCCGACGTGACCGTGACGTTCGGCACCCTGAAACCCGGCCTGCTGATCGACCCGGGCGCGCGGTACGCCGGGGTCGTGGAACTGATCGACATCGGTCTCGGCCCGTACCTGGACGCCCCGGACGCCAGCGCGATGCAGGCCGCAGACGTGGGCGCGTTGCTGCCCCGGCCTTCTCCGGAGTCCGACAAGTACCGCCGGGGCGTGGTCGGGATCGTGGCCGGCAGCGAGCGCTTCACCGGGGCAGCCGCACTGGCCGTCGGCGGAGCGATCCGCGGCGGCGCCGGGATGGTCCGGCTGGTGTCCGCGGCGCCCGCGGTAGCCGTGGTCCGGCTGCTCTGGCCGGAGGCGGTGATCACCGTGACCGGGCAGGACATCCCAGCCGGCGAGGATGTCCGCGCAGCGGGACGGGTTCAGGCCTGGGTGGTCGGGCCGGGCATGGGCACCGATGACGAGGCCCGGGAACGCCTGGCCGCGGTGCTGGCCAGCGACGTGCCGGTCCTGGTGGACGCGGACGGGCTGACCCTGCTGGCGGCCCATAAGCGGCTGCTGTCCCGGCAGGCGCCGACCCTGCTCACCCCGCATGCCGGCGAGCTGGGGCGGTTGCTCGGCGCCGACCCGGCCGACGTCGAGAGCCGCCGCCTGGAACACGCCAGGAAGGCCGCAGCCAGCCTGGGTGCCACCGTCCTGCTCAAAGGATCCACCACGGTGATTGCCACCCCTGACGGCCGTTCAGCGGCCCGCCAGGACGGGGCCGGCCAGGATGACCCGCAGCCGGTGTGGGTCAACTCCACCGGGACGTCGTGGCTGGCCACCGCGGGCACCGGGGACGTGCTGTCCGGGCTGGCCGGCTCGCTGCTGGCCCAGCGCCTGGAAGCCAGCGAGTCCGCGGCGGCCGCCGCGTACCTGCACGGGCTCGCCGCCCGGCTGGCGGCCGCGGGGGCTGGCGCACGTCCGGTGCCCGCCGTCGAGCCGTCCGGTGGCAGGTGGGACGTCACCAATCCCGACGATTCCCGGGCCGGTTACGCGGAGGCGCCGATCGGGGCGGCGGACGTGGTGGGCGCGCTACCCGAAGCGATCAGGTCGGTCCGCCGCCGGGCCAGCTAGACACGCCTGCCGCGCGCTCGCGCCCGGCAGGGCCTCGCTTCCCGGACCGGGCCGATCCCACCTGCTGGCAAACTGGGGGTCCATGGACGGTCACGCGGAAGCGCTCATCGATCTGGCCGCCGTCGCCCGGAACGTCGAGGCGATGCGCGAGCACGTCGGCGGCCTGCAGGTCATGGCGGTGGTCAAGGCCGACGGCTACGGGCACGGCATGGTCCCCGCGGCGCACGCGGCGGTGGCCGGAGGCGCGGACTGGCTGGGCGTGGTGCACGAGCACGAGGCGCTGGCGCTGCGCCAGGCAGGCATCACGACCAGGGTGCTCTGCCTGCTCGGGGCGCCCGGCGCTACGCACGAGGCCGCGATCCGCGCCGACGTTGACCTGACCGTGGACGCGGTTCCGCTGCTGCACGAGATCGCGGCCGCGGCCACCCGGGCCGGGCACCCGGCCCGGGTGCACCTCAAGATCGACACCGGGATGGGCCGGGGTGGCGCCACCCCGGCCGACTGGCCGGCCCTGGTCGCCGCCGCCCGGTCCGGCGAGGCCGCCGGAACCGTCACGATTGCGGGCCTATGGTCCCATCTGGCGTGTGCGGACATCCCCGGTCACCCGTCCGTCGATGCCCAGCTGGCCCGGTTCACCGATGCCGTGGCGGTGGCCGAGGCGGCGGGAGCCCGGCCCGAGGTGCGCCACCTGGCCAATACCGCGGCCGCCCTTCACCTGCCCGGCACCTGGTTCGACCTGGTCCGTCCGGGCGGGGCGATCTACGGCCTGGCCACTCTCCCCGGGGGCGCCCCGGACTGGCTCCGCCCGGCCATGACCGTGCGCACCCGGCTGACCCTGGTCAAGCGGGTCCCCGGGGGCACGGCGGTGTCCTACGGCCATCGCTACACCACCCAGGGCGCGAGCACGCTGGGGCTGATCCCGCTGGGCTATGCCGAGGGAATACCCCGGCATGCCTCGGGCGTGGTCGAGGTGCAGGCCCGCGGCCAGCGCTGGCATATCGCCGGCACCGTGTGCATGGACCTGTCCGTGATCGACTTCGCGGCCGAGCCGGCCGAAACCGGCGACGAGGTCTTGCTGTTCGGCCCGGGGGACTCCGGTGAGCCCACGGCCCAGCAGTGGGCCGACGCCCTGGGCACGGTCTCCTACGAGGTCGTCACCAACTTTGCCGGGGGACTACCCCGAACTTACCGTGGAGTAGCATACGAGGACCGTGAGTCTCCTGGTGCGGGGCTGTCGGGCTCGGTGACGAGGCCGCAAGCCTGACGCGTCGCTAGCCGGCGGGTCGCTAGCCGCGGGTCGCCGGACCAGGACGCGGCAGGGAGGTGCGATGGCGACCTGGCGACGGATCACAGGAGTGGCAGGTCTGGCGGCGGGGGCCGTAGCGGCCGGGGCCGGAGCCGTCGTGGCGGCCGAGCGGATCGCGATAGGCAGGACCCAGGTGCTGCGGAGCACCGCGGCGCCAGAACAGCTGGGCCAGCTACGCGGGCAGCCGCTCACCGTGCTGACCGACGATGGGGTCCCGTTGCATGTCGAAATCGACGAGCCGCCCGCGGCTGCCAACCAGGCCGGGCAAGGCGCACCGCCCCAGCCGGTCACCATCATCTTCTGCCACGGCTACACCCTGAATCAGGACTGCTGGCACTTCCAGCGTGCCGCCCTGGCCCGGCACCGCCTCGTGTTCTGGGACCAGCGGGACCACGGCCGGTCCGGGCGCTCCGCGGCGGGCGCGGCCAGCATCGAGCGGCTTGGCGCCGACCTTGACCTGGTCATCAGGGCAGCCGCCCCCGGTGACATACCGGTGGTGCTGGTCGGTCACTCCATGGGCGGCATGACCATCATGACGCTGGCCGGCCAGCACCCCGAGCTCTTCGGTACCAAAGTCACCGGGGTGGGGCTCATCGCCACCGCGGCCAGCGGCCTGTCCGCGGGCAGCCCGTGGATGCCCGGGCCGATCAGGCCGGTGCTCACCCGGGCGCTCCCGCTGGTGCTGCGCGGCGCCGCCACCGGGTACCGGGCCATGCTGGTGGAACGCGGGCGCCGGGTGGCCGGCGACCTGTCCTTCCTCAGCACCCGCTTTGTCGGCTTCGGCGATCCGCGGGTGCATCCCGCGGTGGTGGACTTCCTGGAGCAGATGATCAGGTCCACGCCGATCGAGGTGGTCGCGGCGTTCGGGGAGGTCCTGTACGGGGTGGACATGCGCGACACGCTCGCCACTCTGGGCCGGGTCCCGGTGGTCACGGTGACCGGGGACAAGGACCGGCTCATCTCGCCGTCCCTGGGCCTGGAGCTGGCCGAGGGGATTCCCGGTGCGGAACTGGTCTGGGTACCCGGCGCCGGCCACGCCGTTATCCTGGAGGCTCCCGGGGTGGTCAACGAGGCGATCACCGGCCTGATCGCGAGGGTGGACGCGGGCGCTGCGGCGCGCGAATGCTCTGCGTGACGGCAGTTTCCCGGGGGCCCGGCCCTGCCGGGCCAGCCGAGGGCCCGGCCCTCTGCCGGAGTCCGGCCCTGCCGGGCCAGCACGTGGAGAAGGCAGGTGCTGCTGCGTGGGGTCTGGTCACGACTCCGACCGCGGGCCGTCTGACCGCGTCGCGGTGGCCACCGCGGATGACATGCGGATGCTGGGCGGGCGGATCGCGGCCCTGCTCCGGGCCGGTGACCTGGTCGTGCTTACCGGGCCGCTCGGGGCGGGCAAGACCACCCTGGTCCAGGGCATCGGGCAGGGGCTTGATGTCCGCGGGCCGGTGACCTCCCCGACGTTCGTCATCGCCCGGGTGCATCCGCCCCTGGGTGGCGGCCCGGGCCTGGTGCACGTGGACGCGTTCCGGCTGGGCAGCGTCGCTGAAGTGGATGACCTGGATCTGGACGCGTCCCTGGAGGACTGTGCGACCGTGGTGGAGTGGGGCGAGGGCCTCGTCGAGGAGCTCGCGGCCGACCGCCTGGAGATCACCATCGCGATGCCTCCGGCCAGCGAGCCCGGCGAGATGCGCTGGGTGACTTTGACCGGTATCGGCGAGCGGTGGGCATCCGCCGCGGATCCGCGTGTTGTGCCCTACGCCTGACACCCAAGGCCATATAGTTTCGCACTGTCCCCGCATTGCTGACGTCAGCAGTTCCTGACGGGCTGCCGTCCGGTAATGCGTCTCGCGCCGTTCTGCACGGTCTGATCCCTTTTCCCGGAGGCGCGCCGTGGCTCAGCAGGGGCCCCGTAACCCCCGCTCCGGTCGGCTGTCCCCACGCGGCAACCGGCGCTGGAGCGATGACTCCTACCCGGACGAGAACGAGGAGCTCCCTCCCTGGGCGGGGCTCGCCGTCGATCCGCGCTGGGCGGAGGGCTCGGAGCGCGGCAAGCGACCGGCCGTGGCCCCACCGGATCCCGGGCGCGCCGCGCCGGCCGGATACCAGGCGCCAGGCAGGCACGGCGCACCAGTCGGCTACGATGAGCCGCCCGGGTTCGACTCCCCACCCGGATATGACGAGCCCCCCGGCTACCAGGACGAGCCGGCGGAGGCCGTCCCGCCGCCGGTGCGCCCGCGGGGGCGCCAGGCCGCGGCGCGGGCCCGCCGGAACCGCCGCTCGATCTACCTGTGGGGCGGCGTGCTCGGCGTGGTGGTGCTCATCGGCGCCGGAGTCTGGTTCCTGGTCAGCGGCGGCAGTAAGCCGGCCAGCCTTCCCGCCCCCCTGGTGACGGCCTTCCAGGCGGGCGAGTTCAGGAGCGTCCCGAACGTGTGCACCGCGGTGACCGCCAGCACGCTCGGCCAGTACCTGCCGGGGACGCGGATCGTCGCCTCCCCGCAGTCGCTCGACGGCGGCGAGGCCAGCCTGTGCAGCTGGACGCTGGACCACCGGCCGCTGTACCGGCTGCTGAACGTCCAGATACAGGCCTACACCCCGAACGGCCTGGCCAGCGGGGATGGCAGCGCCACGTTCGCGGCCACGGACGGATACACGTCCGCCCTGCAGCAGAAGGCCAGCCCGCCCAAGGGCACCAACCTGCCGAAGGCCGCGATCGCCACGATCACGGGGCTGGGCACCAAGGCATTCTCCGCGCTGCAGGTCACCCGGGCTGCCGGGATCACGACCGACCTGATGACGGTGGTGGTCCGGGACCGCAACGTCGTGCTCACCGCGGTGCTGCAGGGCAACAGCGGCCGTGGCGGCTACGGGGCAGTCTCCCCGAGCCAGCTCCGGGCCGGGGCGATCGCCGCGGCCCGCGATGTACTCGCCCGGCTGAAGTGACCCGCATGACGGCCCGCCCGCGGCCGTCCTGTGTCGTCTGCCTGGTCAACTAGGCTTGGCGCCCGTGCTACTGCTCGCGTTCGACACCGCGACGCCAGCCGTGACGGTAGCCCTGCATGACGGGACGCACGTGCTGGCCGAGACCACCACGGTCGATGCGCGCCGCCACGGTGAGCTGCTGGCGTCGTCCATTGACGCCGTGCTGGCCGAGGCCGGTGCGGGCCGGCTGGACATCACCGCCGTCGCCGCCGGGACAGGGCCTGGCCCGTACACCGGCCTGCGCGCGGGACTGGTCACCGCCCGGGTACTCGGCAGCGCCCTGGGCGTCCCGGTGTACGGGGTGTGCACCCTGGACGTGATCGCCGCCGACGCGGCGGCCGCCGCCGGCGGCCGCGCGTTCATCGTGGCCACCGATGCCCGGCGGCGCGAGGTGTACTGGGCCCGTTACGACGCCGCGGGCCGCCGGCTGGACGGCCCGGCGGTCGGCATCCCGTCCGACGTGGCCGAGATGACCGCCACCAGCCACGGCGCCCGGGGCAGCCACGGCGCCCGGGGCAGCCAGCGCCCGGGCAGCCACGGCGCCCAGGGCCTCCAGGCCGCGGGTGCGGGTGCGCTGCTCTACCCCGGTGTCCTGGGTGAGCCCCTCGAGCCGTCCTACCCGGCCGCTGGCACCCTGGCCCGGCTCGCGGCCCGGCAACTCGCCGCGGGCAGTCCCTCCAGCGGCGCCGAGCCGATCTACCTGCGCCGGCCTGACGCCCGGGTGCCCGGGCCGCCGAAGCGGGTGACGGTACCGTGACGCGCCACGATGCCGCGACCCCACGGCACGCCGCCACACGCGGCCCAGCGGCCTCACCACCCTCCGCGACGCCGCCGGGCATCGCGCTGCGCGCCATGACCCACGCCGACCTGCCTTCCGTGCTCCGGCTGGAAGCCGCCCTGTTCGGGGACGAGGCGTGGTCGGAGGCCATGCTGGCGTCCGAACTCGACGGGGCGGCCAGCGGGCGCCACTACCTGGTCGCCGAGGACGCCGCTGAGCTGGTCGGGTACGCCGGGCTGCTGAGCCCGGGCGGCGGCCAGGCCGACGTGCTCACCATGGCCGTGGCGCAGGATCGGTGGGGCCAGCGGATCGGGGCCCTGCTGCTCGACGCCCTGCTCGCCGAGGCGAACCAGCGTGGCTGCACCGACGTCTTCCTGGAGGTCCGGGTGGACAACGATCGCGCGCAGCGGCTCTACCGCAGCCGGGGCTTCGGCGAGATCGGCATCCGGCGCGGCTACTACCAGCCATCCGGCACGGACGCCCTGGTGATGCGGCTCAGCATGCGCCGGGCCCGCCGGTTCGGCTTCGCCGGCCCGAGACGGCGTGACCCGAAGTCGGCGGCAGGAGGCCCCCGATGACCGCACCCCTCGCCCCCCTGGTCCTGGGCATCGAGACGTCCTGCGACGAGACCGGCGCCGGGCTGGTGCGCGGGCACGAGCTGCTGGCCGACTCGGTGGCCTCCAGCGTGGCCGAGCACGCCCGCTTCGGCGGCGTGGTGCCCGAGGTGGCCAGCCGCGCCCACCTGGAGGCTATGGTCCCGGCGGTGGACCGGGCGCTGGCCACGGCCGGCGTGACGCTGGCCGACGTGGACGCGATCGCGGTGACCGCGGGCCCGGGCCTGACCGGGGCGCTGCTGGTGGGCGTCTGCGCGGCCAAGGCGTACGCGCTGGCCCTGGGCAAGCCGCTGTACGCGGTGAACCATCTGGCCGCGCACATCGCCGTGGACCAGCTGGAGCACGGCGCGCTGCCTGAGCCGGCCATCGCGCTGCTGGTGTCCGGCGGGCACTCCTCGCTGCTGCTGGCCCGTGACATCGCCGGCGACGTGCAGCCACTCGGCGCCACCATCGACGACGCTGCCGGTGAGGCCTACGACAAGGTGGCCCGGGTCCTGGGGCTGCCGTTCCCCGGCGGGCCGCCGATCGACAAGGAGGCCCGGGAAGGCGATCCCGCCGCGATCGCCTTCCCCCGGGCCAAGTACCGGGACCAGACCTTCGACTTCTCCTTCTCGGGGCTGAAGACCGCGGTAGCGCGCTGGGTGGAAGAGCGGCGGGCGGCCGGGGCGAGTGTCCCGGTGGCGGACGTCGCGGCTTCGTTCCAGGAGGCTGTGGCCGACGTCCTGACCCGCAAGGCGGTGCAGGCCTGCCAGGCCCACGGCGTTGACCACCTGGTCATCGGCGGTGGTGTCGCCGCCAACTCCCGGCTGCGCGCCCTGGCCGCGGAGCGCTGCGAGGCGGCCGGCATCCGGCTCAGGGTGCCGCGGCCCGGCCTGTGCACCGACAACGGGGCCATGGTCGCGGCGCTCGGGGCGGAACTGGTGGCGCGTGACGCCAAGCCGTCGTCGCTGGACGTCGGCGCCGATTCTGCGCTGCCCGTGACCAGTATCCTGGTCTGACTGGCAGTGTCCTGGTCTGACCGGTGCCCGGGTCGCGCTCAGCCCGCGCTCCCCCGGAATTTCCGCGCCCGCGGACGGTCCGCCCAGGTGGCGCGCCGCGGGGTTTGACGTCGCGGCGCGCCCGGACTACTGTTCGGGACTGGCACTCTCTAGGGTAGAGTGCTAATACGACGTAAGGCCGGTCTGGCACCCGCGACGACAGCTGGCCATGGTCGTTACCTCATCTAATAGTCGTTTCCCCATCCTTTTCGGAGGAGGAGGTCAGATCGTGGCGACCGCTACCAAGGTTGTTCTCAAGCCACTCGAAGACCGGATCGTGGTCCGTACCCTGGAGGCCGAGCAGACCACGGCATCCGGGCTCGTGATTCCGGACACCGCCAAGGAGAAGCCCCAGGAGGGCGAGGTCCTGGCGGTGGGCCCGGGCCGGTTCGATGACGCCGGCGCCAAGCGCGTCCCGATGGACGTGAAGGTCGGCGACGTCGTGCTGTACAGCAAGTACGGCGGCACCGAGGTGAAGTACCACGGCGAGGAGTACCTGGTGCTCTCCGCCCGTGACGTGCTCGCCATCATCGAGAAGTAGATCGAGCAAGTAACGGCGGCCGCGTCGCGGGCCTGCGGGCCCGCGGCCAGGACCGCATCGGACGACCGCCCCGGCGCTTCCTGGCGTCCGGGGCGGTAGTCCGTAAGACCAGAGGTCCGAAAGACCACCAGAGGTCCGTAAGGCCCGCAGGTCCGCAGGACTGAACCGGGCCCACGGCCGGCTTGCCCGGCCGCCGGGCACGACCTAACACGTAATTTGAGGTGCTCATGGCCAAGATGCTGGAGTTCGACGAGGAGGCACGGCGCGCGCTGGAGCGTGGCGTGAACCGTCTCGCCGACGCCGTCAAGGTGACGCTGGGTCCGAAGGGCCGCAACGTCGTAATCGACAAGAAGTGGGGCGCTCCGACCATCACCAACGACGGCGTGACCGTCGCGCGTGAGATCGACCTGGAGGACCCGTACGAGAATCTGGGTGCTCAGCTCGCCAAGGAAGTCGCCACCAAGACCAACGATGTGGCCGGCGACGGCACCACCACCGCGACCGTCCTGGCGCAGGCGATGGTCCGTGAGGGCCGCCGTTCGGTCACCGCGGGCGCGAACCCCATGTCCATGAAGAAGGGGATCGACGCCGCCGCCGCCGCCGTGTCCGACCTGCTGCTGGAGTCGGCCCGCGAGGTCGAGGAGCAGCAGGAGATCGCGAACGTGGCGACGGTCTCCGCGCAGGACTCCAAGATCGGTGAGCTTATCGCCGAGGCGTTCAGCAAGGTCGGCAAGGACGGTGTCATCACCGTCGAGGAATCGCCGACCATGGGTCTGGAGCTCGAGTTCACCGAGGGAATGCAGTTCGACAAGGGCTACATCTCCCCGTACTTCGTCACCGATCCGGAGCGGATGGAAGCCGTTACGGACGACGCCTACATCCTGCTGCACGCGGGCAAGATCTCCTCGATGGCAGATTTCCTGCCGCTGCTGGAAAAGGTCGCCCAGACCAAGAAGCCGTTCCTGATCATTGCCGAGGACGTTGACGGCGAGGCCCTTTCCACGCTGGTCGTGAATAAGATTCGCGGCCTGCTTAACGTCGTGGCGGTCAAGGCCCCGGGCTTCGGTGACCGGCGCAAGGCCATGCTCGCTGACATCGCCATCCTGACCGGCGGTGAGGTGGTCAGCGAGGAGATCGGCCTCAAGCTCGAGAACATCGGGCTCGAGACGCTGGGCGAGGCGCGCCGGGTGGTGGTGACCAAGGACAACACCACGATCGTGGACGGTGCCGGTGACGCCGAGGCCATCAGTGACCGGGTCCGCCAGCTCCGGGCCGAGATCGAGGCGAGCGACTCGGACTGGGACCGGGAGAAGCTGCAGGAGCGGGTAGCCAAGCTGTCCGGCGGCGTGGCTGTCCTCCGGGTCGGCGCCGCCACCGAGGTGGAGCTCAAGGAGAAGAAGCACCGCCTCGAGGACGCGATCTCGGCCACCCGGGCCGCCATCGAGGAAGGCATCGTCCCCGGCGGGGGCAGCGCCCTCGTGCACATCGCGGCGAAGCTGGGTGACCTCGGCAGGACCGGCGACGAGGCGACCGGGGTGGCAGTGGTGCGCAGCGCCCTCGTCGCGCCGGCCCGCTGGATCGCCGAGAACGCCGGAGCCGAAGGCATGGTCGTCGTGGCCAAGATCGCGGAGCTCGGCCACGGCCAGGGCTACAACGCGGCCACCGGCGAGTACGGTGACCTGCTGGCCCAGGGCGTGATCGACCCGGTCAAGGTGACCCGGTCCGCGGTGCTCAACGCCGCTTCCATCGCGGCCATGCTGCTGACCACCGAGGCACTGGTGGCGGACAAGCCGGAGGACGAGGACGAGGGCGCGGGCGCGGGTGGCCACGGGCACTCGCACGGGCACTCGCACTAAAACCCGAGAACCGCAGGTCCGCAACGAACACCGCAGGCCCCCCGCCCGGCTCCGGCCAGGTGGGGGGCCTGCGGCGCACCCGCCGCCGGGCGGGAGACCCGGGCTCCTTCAGCACGGCGTGAGACCAGCGCGCAGGAAGGCCATCCGCCCCGCGGACCTCCTGCCCGCCCGTCCCGCGAGTTCGTGATCAACCGATCGGTGCTGCCCCAGCGACACCAAACAGCTGATCACGAAGCCAATGATCATGAGTTCGGGGTGGGCGCGCCGGGGTGGACGGCGGGGCAGGTGAGGGTGGGACACGTGCCTGACTGCGCGTGTGCAGGTGAGGGTGGGGCACGTGTCTGGCTGTGCGCGGGGTGTGCGTGGGGGTGCGGGCCGCGCCCAGTGACCCGGGCCGACGTGGCAGGGCTGCCGGCACAGTTCCTGATCATGATCTGGGTGCCGCGCGGGCTCAGCCAGGCCAATGCCATGATCACCTGGGTGCCGCGCGGGCTCAGCCAAGCCAATGCCATGATCACCTGGATGCCGCGCGGCTCAATCAGGCCAATGCACGATCACGAAGCTGATGATCATGGATCGGGGCCGGTGGGGACTCGGCCTGGGCGGGTTCGGGTGATTGTGCAGGCCGTGTCCTGGTGCTTCGCTGTTTTTGCCGCGAAAGCGACACTCCGAAGAAATTCAATTACACTTAGTAGTCAATTGATTACTGATAGTTATCCTGTGTTCGGAACGTGGTCGGGCGACACATCAATGTGACCTTTCCGTTGCCCACATGGATGAGGGCACCACGGTTTTCCTGGGCATCATCCATTCGTGAGCGAGGGATGTATCCGGGCCGTGGCTGACGGGCAGGGAGCTGTGCTCCCGTCCGGGACCGCGGTGGCCGAGGGGGCGGGGGCCCGCGAGCACGCTACCCGCAAGGACGGTACCTCCGAGCCGGGCGCGTACGAGCCGGGCGGCTATGCGGAGAAGACTGCCGACTACGCGCCGAAGACTGGCGACTACGCGCCCAAGACTCGCGACAGCGCGCCAAACCCTGGCGACTACGCGCCTAGGACTCGCGACCGCGCGCCCAAGACTCGCGACCGCGCGCCCAAGACTCGCGACCGCGCGCCTAAGACCGGCGACAGCGGGACCCGCGAACCCGGCGCAGCGGGCTGGGCCGATGACGAACCCGGCGGCTTCGCCGAGCTGGCCCATCTGGCCGTGCGGGGCCACCCGGGAGCGATCGATGCCCTGCTGGAACGGACCCGCCCCATGGTGGTCCGCTACTGCCGGGCCCGGCTGGGCCGCATCACCGGTCATTACTACGTGGCCGACGACGTCGCCCAGGAGGTATGCCTGGCTGTGCTCGCCGCGCTGCCCCGGTACCGGGACATGGGCAGGCCGTTCGCATCCTTCGTGTTCGGCATCGCCTCGCACAAGGTGGCCGACGCGGCCCGCAACGCGTCCCGGCTCGCCGTGCCGTTCGAGGACCTGCCCGACGGGCCGGATGAGCGGCCCGGCCCGGAAGAGACCGTGGTGGCCTACATTGAGGCGGAACGCACCAGGGCGCTCCTGGCCCAGCTCCCTCATCGCTTGCGTGAACTGCTAATACTACGCGTGGTGACCGGTCTGTCGGCCGAGGAAACGGGTAACGTACTCGGTATGTCAGCAGGGGCGGTAAGGGTAGCCCAGCACCGGGCGCTGGCCCGGCTCCGGGCGCTTGCGGTCGAGGAGTCGATTGCGTGATCACGGGGCGCGGACCCGGAGCGCCCGGTGTGACACCAGGCCTGAAGCTCACACGCAGGCGGGCGACAGCGGGCGGCACCGGGGGCCAGGCCGTGGATCTCGGTGAGATCCGGCGGTCCGAGGAAGCTCTCAACGTGCTCGCGGCGCGGGGCGCTGGCGGGCCGCAGCACTCGCGTGACCCGGCGCTGGCGCTGCTAGGAGCGCTGGTGGCAGACGTTGACATGCCCGGCGCACCGGCCGGGCCCCACGATGCCGGACAGGCTGACCTCGCGTCCGGGCGAGCCGGGGGCGCCGGACAGGCCGGGGGCGCCGGACGGGCCGGGGGCGCCGGACAGGCCGGGGGCGCCGGACAGGCCGGGGGCGCCGGACAGGCTGCCCTCTCGTCCGGGCGAGCCGGGGGCACCGGACAGGCCGCGGAGCCAGGGGAGGTTGGGGGTGCCGGGCAGGCGCAGCCCGCGTGGCCCGGCCGGGTGGCCGTCCAGCGGGCCGGGGCCTGGCAGGCCCTGGCGGGCGCGCAGTCCCGGGGTGTGGCCGCGTGGCTACGGGCGGCCGTCGCCGGCGGCGTGGTGGCCGGCCTGGTCAGCGTCACCAGCCTGATCGCCACGAGCATGCTGGCCCGCCTCGCCCGCGGCCCGGTGCGAGGAGGCTGGTGGCAGCAGCGGCCCGTCCGGCCGCGCCGCGTGCGCTGACCATCCTGGCGGCGGGACCCCTCTAGACTGGATGCTGTCCCGCATCCACCCTCCGGAAGGTGTCATGAGCGACGTCGGCAAGTTCGCCCCTCCGGCCCTGACCTTCGACGACGTCCTGCTGCTGCCCGCACACTCGGAAGTGATGCCGGGTGAGGCGGACACCACGGCCCGGCTCACCCGCCGGATCACGCTGAACGTCCCGCTGGTCTCCTCGGCCATGGATACCGTCACCGAGGCGCGGATGGCCATCGCCATGGCGCGCATCGGCGGGGCCGGTGTGCTGCACCGGAACCTCTCCGTAGACGACCAGGCGCAGCAGGTGGACACGGTGAAGCGATCCGAGGCTGGCATGATCACCAACCCGGTGATCTGCGGGCCGGACGCCACCGTGGCCGACGTCGAGCAGTTGTGTGCCCGGTACCGCATCTCCGGCGTGCCGGTGACCAGCCCGGACGGGGTGCTGGTTGGCATCGTGACGAACCGGGACATCCGCTTCGTGACCGACCACAGCCGCCGGGTGGCGGACGTCATGACGACCACGCCGCTGATCACCGCGCCGGTCGGGGTGTCCAGGGAGGAGGCGCTCCGGCTGCTCATGCAGCACAAGGTGGAAAAGCTCCCGCTGGTCGACCCCTCGGGAAAGCTGCGCGGGCTGATCACGGTGAAGGACTTCACCAAGAGCGACGAGTACCCGCTGGCCACCAAGGACGCAGAAGGCCGCCTGGTGGTCGGGGCCGCCGTGGGCGTCGGTGAGGATGCCAAGCGGCGCGCCCAGGCGCTCGCTGAGGCGGGAGCCGACTTCCTGGTGGTGGACACGTCCCACGGGCACGCCCAGGCGGTCCTGGACATGGTCCGTCAGGTGAAGGCGAACACCAGAGTGGACGTGATCGGCGGCAACATAGCCACCCGTTCCGGTGCGCAGGCATTGATCGACGCCGGGGCCGACGGGGTGAAGGTCGGCGTCGGGCCTGGTTCCATCTGCACCACCCGCGTGGTCGCCGGCGTCGGCGTGCCCCAGGTCACCGCGATCTACGAGGCCGCGCAGGCGGCACGTACCGCCGGCATTCCGGTGATAGGGGACGGTGGCCTTCAGCACTCCGGCGACATCGCCAAGGCCATCGCCGCCGGGGCGGACACCGTGATGCTGGGCAGCCTGCTGGCCGGCTGCGCGGAAGGGCCCGGAGAGATGGTGTTCATCCACGGTAAGCAGTACAAGCTGTACCGGGGGATGGGGTCGCTGGGCGCGATGCGCAACACCGAGCGCGGGGGGTCCTACTCCAAGGACCGCTACTTCCAGGACGATGTGCTGCGGGAGGACAAGCTGGTCCCCCAGGGCATCGAGGGCCAGGTGCCCTACCGGGGGCCGCTCGCCGCGGTAGCCAACCAGCTGGTCGGCGGGCTGCGGGCCGCCATGGGGTATTGCGGCTCCCGGACCATCGCCGAGCTCCAGGAGGCCCGGTTCACCCAGATCACCGCGGCGGGGCTGGCGGAGAGCCATCCGCACGACATCGAGATGACCGCGGAAGCGCCCAATTACGCCCGGCGCGGGCGGGCCTGACCTGGGCGGGCCTGATCTAGGCGGGCCTGACCTGGGCGGGCCTGACCTAGGCGGCACTAACCTGGGCAGCACCCAACCTGGGCAGCACTGAGATAGGCGGAAACTAGCGCATGACCACCGTGGAGATCGGCCGGGGCAAGACCGGCCGCCGCGCGTACCCGCTCGACGAGATCGGCATCGTCCCCTCCCGGCGGACCAGGGACCCTGAAGAGGTCTCGGTCGCCTGGCAGATCGACGCCTACCGGTTCGAGATGCCGCTGGTGGCCTCGCCGATGGACAGCGTGGTGTCGCCGGCCTTCGCCGCCCAGCTCGGCGCGCTCGGCGGCCTGGCCGTGCTGGACCTCGAAGGGCTGTGGACCCGGTACGAGGACCCCGAGCCGATCCTGGCCGAGATCGCGGAACTCGGCCAGGAGGACGCTACCCGGCGGCTGCAGCAGATCTACGCGCAGCCGATCAAGGAAGAGCTGATCGGCCAGCGGATCGAGGAGATCCGGTCGAAGGGCGTGACCACCGCGGCCCGGCTGTCGCCGCAGCGGACGGTCCGGTACTACAAGACGGTCATCGACGCGGGCGTGGACATCTTCGTGATCCGCGGCACCACGGTGTCCGCCGAGCACGTGTCCGGCCAGGCGGAGCCGCTCAACCTGAAGCAGTTCATCTACGAGCTCGACGTGCCGGTGATCGTGGGCGGCTGCGCCACCTACACGGCGGCGCTGCACTTGATGCGCACCGGCGCGGCCGGCGTGCTGGTCGGCTTCGGCGGCGGGTCGGGGCACACCACGGCGGCGGTGCTGGGGGTGACCGTGCCGATGGCCACCGCGATCGCGGACGTGGCTGCCGCGCGCCGCGAGTACCTGGACGAATCCGGCGGCCGGTATGTACACGTGATCGCCGACGGGGGGATGACCCGCAGCGGTGACATCGCCAAGGCGCTCGCCTGCGGCTCGGATGCGGTCATGGTCGGCTCGCCGTTCGCCCGGGCGATCGAGGGGCCGGGCCGCGGCTTTCACTGGGGGAGCGAGGCGCACCACCCCGACCTGCCCCGCGGTGCCCGGGTGGAGGTGGGCACGGTCGGCACCCTGGAGCAGATCCTGCACGGCCCGTCCGACGTGCCAGACGGCTCACTCAACCTGATCGGCGCCCTCCGCCGGACGATGGCCACCTCCGGGTACTCCGACCTCAAGGAATTCCAGCGGGTCGAGGTGGCCGTGACCCCGAACGCCCCGCCGCGACGGTGACGATGGCCGACGAGACGGCACGGCTGGACCCTGACGGACGGGCCGCGGCGCTCGCCGCGCTCAGCGGCGACGAACTGCAGGTGCTCGTGGTGGGCGGGGGCGTGGTCGGCGCCGGAGTAGCCCTCGACGCGGTCACCCGCGGACTGTCGGTCGGCCTGGTGGAGGCGCGTGATTTCGCCTCCGGCACCTCCTCGCGCTCGAGCAAGCTGATCCACGGCGGGCTGCGTTACCTGGAGCAGCTGAACGTGAGCCTGGTCCGGGAGGCGCTGACCGAGCGCGGGCTGCTGCTCCAGCGGATCGCCCCGCACCTGGTCCGGCCGGTCCCGTTCCTGTTCCCGCTCACCCACCATGTGTGGGAACGGGCGTACGTCGGGGCCGGGCTCAACGCCTACGACATCCTCGGGTTCTCACTCGGCCAGCCGCGCGGGCTGCCCGGGCACCGGCAGCTCACCAAGCGGGGCGCGCTGCAGCTCGCCCCGGCCCTGAAACGGTCCGTCCTCACCGGGGCGCTCCAGTACTGGGACGCTCAGGTTGACGATGCCCGGTTCGTGGTCAGCCTGATCCGCACGGCGGCCAGCTACGGCGCGCAGATCGCCTCCCGGACCCAGGTCACGGGGTTCCTGCGGGAGGGGGAGCGGGTTACCGGCGTCCGCGCGGTGGACCTGGAGACCGGGCAGCAGGTGGAGATCCGGGCCCAGCAGGTGGTCAACGCCACCGGGGTCTGGACCGACGAGGTGCAGGCTATGGTGGGCGGCCGTGGGGTGATCAACATCCGCGCCTCGAAGGGCGTGCACCTGGTCGTGCCCAGGGACCGCATCCAGTCGCGCACCGGCATCATCATGCGCACCCCGACCAGCGTGCTGTTCATCATCCCGTGGGGGCGGCACTGGATCGTAGGCACCACGGACACCGAGTGGACCCTGGACAAGGCCCATCCGGCCGCCAGCCGCACCGACATCGACTACGTGCTGGCCCAGGTGAACCGGGTCCTCGCCGTCCCGCTGACCCGGGAGGACGTGGCCGGGGTCTACGCCGGGCTGCGTCCCCTGCTGGCAGGCGAGTCCGACTCGACCTCACGGCTGTCCCGGGAGCACGTGGTCGCGCACCCGGTACCCGGCCTGGTGATGATCGCGGGCGGCAAGTACACCACCTACCGGCTGATGGCCCGGGACGCGGTGGACGCGGTCGCGCACGGTCTGGACTGGCGGGTCCCGGCCTCCTGCACCGACGAGGTGCCGCTGGCCGGGGCGGACGGTTACCTCCCGCTGTGGAACGCGCGGCACCGGCTCGCCCGGTCCTCGGGGCTGCACGTGGCGCGGATCGAGCACCTGCTGGGCCGGTACGGGGCGCTGGCCACCGAGATCCTCGACATGATCGCGGCCGAGCCGGATCTGGGCCGCCCGCTCGCCGGGGCCGAGGACTACCTGCGGGCCGAGGTCAGCTACGCCGCCTCGCACGAGGGGGCCCGGCACCTCGACGACGTGCTGGTGCGGCGGACGCACATTTCGATCGAGACCTGGGACCGGGGCCTGTCAGCCGCGGCGGAAACCGCTGCGCTGCTGGCCAAGCCGCTGCGCTGGGACGACCGCCAGGTGGCCAACGAGATCAGCCACTACGAGGCGACCATCGAGGCTGAGCGGGCCTCCCAGGAAGAGGTCACCGACCAGGCCGCCGACGCGCTGCTGCTGGATGCCCCGGACATCGTGCCCGTCATCAGCTAGTCAAGCCCGGGGGGCCAGGGGGGTTGCCCCCGGGCTAATACACCCTCCGGCGCTCCCCGCCTCGGCCGGCGCAGCGCTGCAAGCCTGGCACTAAACTCTCCGCATGTCCTCTAGGCCACGCGCGTTTTCCGGCATCCAGCCGACCGCCGACTCCTTCCACCTCGGTAACTACCTGGGCGCTGTCCGCCAGTGGGTGGCGCTTCAGGAGACACACGAGGCGTTCTACTGCGTGGTGGACCTGCACGCGATCACGCTGCCGCAGGACCCGGCCCAGCTGCGCCAGCGGACCAGGGTCGCGGCCGCGCAGCTGTTCGCGGCCGGGCTCGACCCCGAGCGGGCGGTGGTATTCGTGCAGAGCCACGTCCCGCAGCACACGGAGCTGGCCTGGGTGCTCGGCTGCATCACCGGGTTCGGCGAGCTCAGCCGGATGACCCAGTTTAAGGACAAAGCGGCCAAGGGCGGCGCACAGCAGGCCAGCCTGGGGCTGTTCAGCTACCCGGTGCTGCAGGCCGCCGACATCCTGCTCTACCAGACCAGCGAGGTACCGGTCGGCGAGGACCAGCGGCAGCACCTGGAGCTCAGCCGGGACCTTGCCGTGCGGTTCAACCACCGCTACGGGCCCACGTTCACGGTGCCCGCAGCCCTGATCGTGTCCGGCGTCGCGAAGATCACCGACTTGCAGGAGCCGACCGCGAAGATGAGCAAGTCGTCCTCGTCGGTCGCGGGCATCATCGACGTGCTCGACGAGCCCAGCGTGATCCGCAAGAAGATCGCCCGGGCGGTCACCGACCCGGGCAGCGAGATCCGCGCGGACGAGAAGGACAAGCCCGGCGTCACCAACCTGCTGCGCATCAACTCCGCGCTGACCGGCGAGGACATCGCGGCGCTGGAGGCCAGGTACGCCGGAGTGGGTTACGGCACGTTCAAGAAGGACCTGGCCGAGGTGGTGGTCAGCGCCCTGGCCCCGATCCGGGAGCGGACCGAGAAGCTGCTCGCCGACGAGGCCGAACTGGACCGGCTGCTGGCCCACGGGGCCGGCCGGGCCCGGCCGGTGGCCCAGGAGACCATGGCCCTGGTCATGGACCGGGTGGGTTTCCTCCGCGCACCCGGCGCCTGAGCCCGATCACGACGCCCCCGGCCACCAGGGCCGCGAGCAGCAGCGCGCCGATCCCCGTGGCGACCGGGAAGCGCCGGCTGAACCAGGCGCGCCGCCCGCTGGCCGCTGGCCCCGTGCTGGCCAGCCCTCCGCGCGGTGGACCCATGGGTGGCGCCACCGTGCCCGGAGCCGCCGGCCGCAGCCGGGTGCGCGGCAGGCAGCGGCCGGACCAGCGTGCCGACCGGGCTGACCTTCCCGTCCATGGCGAAGCCCCAGTTCAGCAGCTTGGCGGCGTACGTCATCTCGGTGAGCGGGACGCAGTGCATGAGGGTCACGACGAGCGTGTGGCCGTCGCGCCGGGCCCAGGCGATGAACGTGGTCTCGGACGCGGTGGTCCAGCCGATCTTCCCGCCCAGGTCGCCGGGGTAGGTGTTCAGCATCGTGTTCTGGTTGAACAACTCGATCGAATGACGGCGATGCAGCGGGAACATGGCCGTCCGGGTCGCCTCGATCCGCATGAACTCCGGCATGGTCAGCGCCTGCCGGGCGAACAGGGCCAGGTCGTAGGCGGAGGTGTGCTGCCCCCTGGCGTTCAGCCCGTTCGGCATCCGGGCCACGGTGTCATCGGCCTGGAGCCGGTGCGCCTCGGCGTTCATCATGGCCACGCCCTTGGTGTAGGACCCGGTCGCCTGGGCGAGGGAGATCGCCGCGTCGTTCGCGGAAATCAGCAGCAGGGCCTGGAAGAGGTCGGACACCTCATACGCGTGGCCCTTGACCAGCCCGACCTTGTTCGGCGTGACGTCGGCGGCCAGGGCCGAGGTGACCACGGTGGCGTGCGGGTTCAGCACCGGCATCAGTGCGTCCGCGGTGAGCACCTTCAGCGTGCTGGCCGGCAGGAAGTGACCGTGCGGGTCCTTGGCCGCCAGCACCTGCCCGGTTCCCGCGTCCGCGATCACGTAGGAGGAGGCCGGCACGGAGGGCAGCCGCCGGGCCCCGTGGGCCGGGTAGTGGACGATGATGCCCCGGCCCGCCAGTTCCGGCCCGCCCACTACAGTGCCTTTCCCGACGGGCCCGCCCGCCACGGCGCCGCCCGACCCCTCGCTCACCCCTTGGGCCTGGGCGGCGGCACTGGCGCCGGGCGGTGTTCGTTGCGGCTGGGCGAGGTGGGCTGCGGCGGCCGGACGCCCGGTGGCGGCCCCGGCCAGGGCCGGCGGGGCCGTCAGCGGAACCACGACGAGCAGTGCGGCCGCCGCCGCGACCGCGCCGGTCCGGGGGTGCCGCATCCAGGCGGGCCAGCCCTCCCGGGTCAGTCCCGGCTGCATCCTCGACTTGCTCACTGTGAGTAGTCCATAATCGCAGAAGTCGTAACTGTCCGTATGAGGTGTGAGTTGCCCGGGTCCGGGGCCGGTCCGAAGTGGCGAAGTTCGTTTAGGTGTCTGGAGTACCGGCCCTTAATCTTGGTTCATGGAACGTGAGTCGGAGTCGGGGCTGCCTGTTGAGCCCGTGTACGGACCTGGTCAGCCAGCTGGCTTCGACCCGGCAGAGAAGCTCGGGCAACCAGGGCAATACCCGTTTACCCGCGGGGTGTACCCCACGATGTACACCACCCGGCCGTGGACCATGCGGCAGTACGCCGGGTTCGCCACCGCGGAGGATTCTAACCGGCGTTACCACGAGCTGATCGAGGCGGGAACCACCGGCCTGTCGGTCGCCTTCGACCTGCCGACCCAGATGGGGTACGACTCGGACGCCCCGCTGGCCCACGGCGAGGTCGGCAAGGTCGGCGTGGCCATCGATTCTGTCGAGGACATGCGGATCCTGCTCCGCGGGATTCCGCTCGGCGACGTCTCCACCTCGATGACGATCAACGCCCCGGCGGCCCTGCTGCTCCTGCTGTACCAGCTGGTGGCCGAGGAAGAGGGCGTGCCCGCGTCCGCACTGACCGGGACGATCCAGAACGACATCCTCAAGGAATACATCGCCCGGGGAACCTACATCTACCCTCCAGTCCCGTCGCTGCGCCTGGTCGCGGATACCTTCGCCTACTGCCGGACGGAGATCCCCCGCTGGAACATGATCTCGATCTCCGGGTATCACATGGCGGAGGCCGGCGCGACGCCCGTGCAGGAGATCGCGTTCACGCTGGCCAACGCCAAGGAGTACGTGCGTGCCGCCGTCCGCTCCGGCCTCGCGGTGGACGAGTTCGCGCCGCGGCTGTCGTTCTTCTTCGTGGCCCGGACCACGCTGCTGGAGGAGGTGGCCAAATTCCGGGCCGCCCGGCGGCTGTGGGCGCGGATCATGCGCGAGGAGTTCGGGGCCAAAGATCCCAAGTCCCAGATGCTCCGGTTCCACACCCAGACGGCCGGCGTCCAGCTGACCGCGCAGCAGCCCGAGGTGAACCTGGCCCGGGTGACCGTGCAGGCGATCGCCGCGGTGCTCGGCGGTACCCAGTCGCTGCACACCAACGCCTACGACGAGGCCATCGCGCTGCCCAGCCAGAAGGCGGCCCGGCTCGCGGTGCGCACCCAGCAGGTGCTCGCGAACGAGACCGACCTGACCGCCACCGTCGATCCGTTCGCCGGTTCCTACGCGATGGAATCGATGACCGACGATGTCGCGAACGCGGCGGACGACCTGATGGCCCGGGTCGAGGATCACGGCGGTGCGGTCGCCGCCATCGAGCAGGGCTTCCAGAAGGCCGAGATCGAGCGCTCCGCCTACCAGGTGACCCGGCAGATCGACGCCGGGGAGCGGGTGGTGGTCGGGGTCAACAAGTTCACCGTGCCGAGCGACGACACCTACGTGCCGTTGCCGGCTGATCCCGCGCTCGAGGAGAAGCAGGCCCAGCGGCTGGCCACGCTGCGCAGCGAGCGGGACGGCGATGAGTTCCGCCGTCGCATCGACGACCTGAAGAAGGCCGCTTCCGGCACCCAGAACATGCTGATCCCGGCGCGCGAGGCGCTGCGGCACCGGGCCACCGTGGGCGAAGTGTGCGACGCGCTGCGCGAGGTCTGGGGCATCTACCGGCCGCCCGACCTCGGCTGACCAGGCCGCCGGAACATGCCACGCCAGGGACCGTCCATCATGCTGCGTCATCGTGCTTACCGAGAGTTATCAATCGTAAGCGGATTAGTAGCCGGGTGCCGGTGGGGTGGGCCGCGTGCGGCCGGGGGTGCGGAGCAGTCCCGGGGGAGACCAGGAGGAGGTCTGCGGTGGCTATCTGGTGGAACGGCTCCCAGGGCGCGACGCTGGGCATCGAGTGGGAACTTCAGCTGATCGACGCCGTCAGTAAGCTGCTGCGCCAGGATGCGCTGGAGGTCATCTCCGCGCTCCGGGGGCCGGGCGAGGCCGGGACGCAGCCCAAGATTCACGACGAGCTCATGCAGTCCACGGTCGAGGTGGTCACCGGCGTCTGCAGTACGGTATCCGAGGCCGTAGCGGACCTAGCCGCGACAATTGCTGACCTTCAGCGGATCACGGATATGCGCGGTACGATTCTGGCCTGCGCCGGAACACATCCTGTCAGCGATTGGCGGGATGCCAAGATGGCGCCCGTTCAGCGCTATGCGGAACTCGTCGAGCAGTTGCAGTGGCTGGCCCGCCGGATCCAGACTTTTGGTGTGCATGTCCACGTGGGGCTTCGTGATGGCAGCAAGGCGATTCCGATCGTCAACGCTCTCGCCGCTTATCTGCCGCACTTCCTCGCGCTGACCGCGTCGAGCCCGTTCTGGGGAGGGCACGACACCGGGCTCGCCTCGAGCAGGGCGGTCATCTTCGGCGGGTTGCCGACCGCGGGTCCGCCGCAACTGCTGGCGGACTGGAGTGAGTTCGAGGGGTACATGGACACGCTGCTGCGGGCCGGGACCATCCGGAGCATCAAGGAAGTGTGGTGGGATGTCCGGCCGCATCCTGACCTCGGCACGGTCGAGATCCGCATGTTCGACGGTGTTCCGACCATGCGGGAGGTCGGCATGGCCGCCGCCCTGTCGCAGAGCCTGGTTCACCTGCTCGACACCCAGATGGACCGTGGCTACCGGCTGCCTGCCCAGCCGTCCTGGGTCGTTCGGGACAACCGCTGGCGGGCGACCAGGTATGGTCTCGACGCCATCGTAATCACGGATGCGGCCGGGTCAACCGCGCCGCTGCGCGATGAGCTGTACGAGCTTTACCTGGAGATACAGCCGGTCGCTCAGCGGCTGGGCTGCGCGGACGAGCTGGACGTGCTCGGCGAGGTGCTCGAACGGGGCGCCTCCTACGAGCGGCAGCGAGCCGTGGTGGCAACAGGCGGGGGGCTGACGGAGGTGGTTGACGCGCTGGTCACGGAGTTCGCCGAGGACCGGTTCGTCCGCCCAGGGGAGGTGGCGAATGCCGAATGACGCTGTGCGCGCGGATCTCAGCTCATTCCTGGCCGCGCACGACGCTGAGCTGATCGACTTCCGCCGCGACATGCACGCCCATCCCGAGCTCGGCTACCACGAGCACCGGGCCACGCGGCGGATCGCGCTCCGGTTGGCGGCGGCGGGCCTGCGCCCGATGATCCTGCCCAAGGGCACCGGGCTGATCGCGGACATCGGCGACAACTCCGGCGGCGAGCCGCTGGTGGCGTTGCGGGCCGACCTGGACGCGCTGCCGCTGAGCGACGAGAAGCAGGTCTCCTACCGCTCGACCGTGCCAAACACGTGTCACGCCTGCGGGCACGACGTGCACACCACCATCGTCCTGGGCGCGGGGCTGTTCCTGGCCCAGCAGGCCGCCGCGGGCCGCCTGCAGGGACGGGTCCGGCTCATCTTCCAGCCGGCCGAGGAGGTGGCCGGTGGCGCGCTGGACGTCATGGCCGCGGGCGGTATCGCCTCGGTGGACCGCATCTTCGGCCTGCACTGTGACCCGCGCCTGGATGCGGGCAAGGTCGGGGTGCGCAGCGGTCCCATCACCGCCGCCTGTGACCGCATTACCGTCCGGGTGACCGGGCCGGGCGGACATACCGCCCGGCCCCATTTGACTGCCGATCTGGTTTACGCGCTGGGCAAGATCGTCACCGAGCTGCCCGCGGCGCTATCCCGGCGGGTCGACCCCCGGTCCAGCCTCAGCCTGGTGTGGGGCCGCGTCAGCGCCGGCACCGGGGCCAACTCCATCCCCGACGACGGGGTGGTGGAGGGCACCGTCCGCTGCCTCGACGACAAGGCCTGGCATGAGGCCCCGGACCTGCTCAAGGCCCTGATCGAGTCGGTGGCCAGCGCCTACGGGGTCATCGCCGACCTGGCCTACCAGCGCAGTGTCCCGCCCACGGTCAACGAGCCGTCCAGCACGGCGCTGCTGTCCGCCGCGGCCGAGCGGGTGCTCGGCCCCGACGCGATCACCACCACCCAGCAGAGCCTGGGCGGGGAGGACTTCGCCTGGTACCTGGAATCGGTGCCGGGCTCGCTGGCCCGGCTGGGCACCAGGGTTCCCGGCTCCGGCCAGGACTTCGACATCCACCAGCCCACCTTCGACGTGGACGAGCGCGCGATCGGCATCGGGGTGCGGCTGCTGGCCGCCGCCGCGATCGCCGCCGTCCGGGGCAGCTCGGTCGCCCCCGAGCCCCTCTCGGACGGCGCCCGTGCCTAGCCTCTCCGCCAGGAACCGCGACGAGTCCCGCGACGCTTGCGAGGCCACCTTCATTGGGCCTTCCTCACCGCGCTGATCGCGGCCCAGATCCGGGCAGGCCGGGCGCCGTACGGCGGTGGCAGGTGCTGGGCCAGACCGGCGTAGGCTGAGCCCGCAGCTGGACGGCGGGCTGCCCACCGCCCTGGCGGGCTCGCCTGTGCCTGCCTGGCTGGGCGGCCACGGGTGACATGGAGCGCAGTGGCGGTGTTCTCGCGGCAGGATCTGCTCAGCGAGCGGCAGGTTTACCGGACTACCGGATCCCTGGTGGCCTGGTGGGCATGGGCCGTGTTCGCAGCCGTGCTCCTGGTCGTGCTCGCGCTGCGTCATCACGACCATACGGCGCTCGTCACGGCCGTCGTGGTCATCGCGATCACCGGGATCATGTTCGCGTGCGCGCTGCGTCCCCGGATCGTGGCCAGCGGCGCGGGCCTCACCGTGGTGAACCCACTGCGGGCGCACATGCTCCCGTGGTCCGCGGTGACCCAGGTGGACCTGGTCCACAACGTCCGGGTCCACTACCGCGGACCGGCCGGCAACAGGATCGTGCACAGCTGGGCGGTCCAGGCATCCGGGCGGTCCATGAAGCGCAGCGAGTTGCGGGCCCGGCGGGCCGCCCGCCGTGGGACGGCCCCCGCGCCTGGATACGCGAAGCTCCCCGGCGAGGCCCAGGCGGCGCTGGCGGGATCAGCCGCCGAGTTCATCGCCCGGCAGCTAGACGAACGGGCCCGGATGCAGCGATCCGCCGCCGCGCCCGACGTCGCCCCCGCCGGCCCCCAGGTGCGCTGGACCTGGGGCCCCATCGCAGCGATGGCGGTTCCGTTGCTGCTGCTGGTGATAGTGGCACTCGCCTGAGGCTGGCCGGCGGTCTGGCCATGTGCGGGCCGGAGCCGGACCCTGGCCCGTCCGGGCTCCCGCAGTACTGGCCGGGGACCTGCGGCTGGCCTGGGCTCTAAGTGCCCCGTGGTCAGGTGCGCTGTGGTCAGGTGCCCTGTGGTCAGGTGCCCAGTGACACGCAGGGCCGGGCACGCAGCCCGGCCACGTAGTCGATGGGAGCGCCCGCCATCTCGGCCGCGTCCGCCACGATGCCCAGGTAACGCGCCGAGGGCAGCCCGCCCTCGTAGTCGTTGAGCACGTAGAGCCAGGCGGCCACGTCGCCGTCCAGCGTCTGCACCCGGACCCTTATCTTCTGGAAGTACCCGAGGTGCACGCCGTCCCAGTGGTCCAGTACCTGTTCATCCAGGTCGGACAGCTCGTACAGGACCACGAAGACCCGCTCGGCGGCGTCTTCCACGACCGTAGCCAGGGCGCCTTCCCAGCTGATGTCCTCGCCACCGAAGGTGAGCCGCCAGCCTTCCAGCCAGCCGCTCCCGCGCATGGGCGAATGCGGACAGCGCTCGGCCATGAGCGAAGGGTCCATATTGGTGGCATATGCCGCGTACAGCTCCACGGCTCACCAGCGTAACGAGGCAAAGCATCGTTGCGGCAGATCTGCGGTAACCCGAGCGGGCTCCTCGCCGGGAGGGCTCCTCGCCCCGCGGGCTTCTCGCCGGGAGGGCGGCGTCCGCGCCCTCCGGGCGGCCGGGAAGAATGAGGCAGCGTGAGCCAGCCGCGCGAGAGAATCGTGATCCTGGGGGGCGGACCGGGCGGGTACGAGGCGGCCCTCGTGGCCGCGCAACTCGGCGCCCAGGTGACCGTGGTGGACAGCGACGGCCTGGGCGGCGCCTGCGTGCTGACCGACTGCGTGCCGTCCAAGACCCTCATCGCGACGTCCACCACCATGTCCGTGGTGCACGGCGCAGAGGACCTTGGCATCCGGATCGGCCCGCCCCCGGGCGGCCGCTCACTGGGCGGTGGTTCCCTGGGCGGTGGTTCCCTGGGTGGCGGGGCTGTGGGCGGTGGTTCCCTGGGTGGCGGGGCTGTCTCCGGGCGTGCCTACGCGGCGTCGGCGGGCCGCGCCCGGCGCGGGCTCGCGCACGTGGACGCGCCCCGGCTCTACGCGAGGGTCAAGGCGCTGGCCAAAGCCCAGTCCGCGGACGTGGAACTGCGGCTGTCCGCCGAGGGAGTCGAGATCATCAACGATCGCGGTGCGCTGGCCGGCCCGGACACGGTCATCGCGGGCGGCCAGCGGATCCATGCCGGGGCCGTGCTGATCGCCACCGGCGCGATGCCCCGGGTACTGCCCGGCGCGGAGCCAGACGGCGAGCGGATCTTGAACTGGCGCCAGATCTACGACCTCCCCGACCTGCCCACCGAGCTGATCGTGGTCGGCTCCGGGGTGACCGGCGCCGAGTTCGCCAGCGCCTACCAGGCCCTCGGTTCCCAGGTCACCCTGGTCTCCTCGCGGGACCGGGTGATGCCGCACGAGGACGCGGACGCGGCGGTCGTAGTGGAGGACGTATTCCGGCGCCGCGGGATGACCGTTCTGGGCCGGTCCCGCGCCGCGGCGGTCAAGCGGACCCGCGACGGCGTGGTGGTTACGCTGGAGGGCGGCCGGACCGTGCGCGGCTCGCACTGCCTCCTCACTGTGGGCATGGAGCCGGCGACCCGGGGCCTGGGCCTGGAGGAGGCCGGGGTCACCCTGGACAGCCAGGGTTTCGTCGAGGTGGACCGGGTGTCGCGGACCACGGCCCGGGGGGTATACGCGGCCGGCGACTGCACCGGCGTGATGATGCTCGCGTCCGTGGCGGGCATGCAGGGCCGGATCGCCATGTGGCACACGCTTGGTGAGGCGGTCCAGCCGATCAGGCTGGACCACGTGGCCGCGACGATCTTCACGGATCCGGAGATCGCGACCGTGGGGGTGACCGCGGACGCGGTCGAATCGGGGGCCGAGGATGCGGTGGCGGTCAAGTTGCCGCTGGCCACCAACGCGCGGGCCAAGATGCAGGGCTTCCGGGACGGGTTCGTGAAGCTGTTCGCCCGGCGGGGGACAGGGATCGTGCTCGGCGGGGTCGTGGTCGCGCCGCGGGCCAGCGAGCTGATCCTGGGCGTTTCGCTGGCCGTGGAGCAGTCACTGACCGTGGATCAGATGGCCCACACGTTCGCGGTCTACCCGTCACTGTCGGGCAGCCTGACCGAGGCGGCTCGCCGGCTCATGCGCCCTGCGGGCGACCGCCGCTGACCCCCTCCGCTGACCCCGTTCCGCCACTCGGCCAGGCCTCACTGTCCCCTCCAGCCACGTAGATCCCTATAACCTCTTTTGTCACGTCCTCTCGTTCGTGATCAGACGATTGGTGTCGCTATCACGACACCAATCGTCTGATCACGAACGGGCTCAGGCCTAGCCGGAGTCGCCGGGGCGAACTGGCGGGGCAAGAGGGACTGATGAAGCCAGACGGATTGGTGAGGCCGCGCGGGTCGGAGCCTGGGGCGGCGGGAAGGCCGGGCACGGCCGTGTCAGTGGGTGGGGTGGCCCAGATCAGGGTCATTGGGCACGGGCAGGTCATGCTGGCGCAGCCGGTTGGCCCGCAAATCGTCGGCGTAGACGGTCACCGTGAACAGGCTGCCACACAGGATGAGGGCCACCATGGTCAGGCTGACCCAGATCGGCGCGGGCAGCAGGATCGCCAGCACGGTCACGACGATCGCGCATACGGGGATCATGACGGCCAGGTGCCGGAGCACGGTCCGGCCGCGCCAGCCCGCGTCGGTCAGCTCGTGCCGTACCCAGTGCACGTTCTCGGCCGGGAGCCGGAACCCGTAGGCGAACCGAAGCCAGCCAAGCGGCCCCGGGTCGCCTTCCAGCCGGGTCAACGGGGTCTCCGGTGGCGCGCGGCGATCGCCCTGCGGCACTCGTTGGCCCGAGCGCGCGTGGCGGTGGCTGCGCCGCCGCGCGTGGCGGTGGCTGCGCTGCTGCGCGCAGCGGTGGCTGCGCCGGCCAGGGGAGGCATGGACCTAGTCTCCCAGCCGCCGTCACCCGCCGGGCCGGTGGCGGGCACTCTCCCCGGGCCGGTGGCGGGTCCTCCCGCCGGGCCAGTGGCGGGCCATCCCGCCGGGCGTCACCCGCCTGACCGCCGCCCGGGAAGCTAGCCCTCCAGCTTGCAGATAACCGCCCCCGCCGTCACCGTTTGACCGATCTCCACGGCCAGCCCGGTCACCGTGCCGTCCTTGTGCGCGGTCAGCGGCTGCTCCATTTTCATCGCCTCGAGCACCACAACGGTGTCGCCGGCGGACACCTGGTCGCCCTCGGCCGCAACGATCTCGGTAATCGTGCCCTGCATCGGGCTGGCGAGATCGTCCCCGCTGGCGGGGCCCGCCACGTGGCCCCGGGCCCGCCGCCCGCGGGACGCCCGCCCGGCACCAGTCCCGGCCCCGGCCGCGGGCGCATCTGCGATCCCGAGCCCGGCCGGGAGCACCACCTCGAGCCGCTTGCCGCTCACTTCCACCGTGATCCGCTCACGCGGCCCGTCCATCTGGCTGTCCAGATGGGTGCGCACTTCGCCGGAGGCTGGCGCGGACCAGGGCTCGATTGCGCCGTCGAACTCCGTCTCGATCCACCGCGTGTGCACGCGGAAGGGCTCGTCGGTGAACGCCGGGTCCCGCACCACCGCGCGGTGGAACGGGAGCACCGTGGGCATCCCGCCGAGCACGCACTCGTCGAGCGCGCGGCGGGCCCGCTGCAGCGCCTCGATCCGGGTGGCCCCGGTGATGATGAGCTTGGCCAGCAGCGAGTCGAAGGCCTGCGGGACGGTCATCCCCTGCGCGTAGCCCGCGTCCACCCGCACTCCCGGGCCAGATGGCCAGGTGAGCTGGGTGATGGTGCCGGGAGCGGGCAGGAAGTTCCGGCCCGGGTCCTCGGCGTTGATCCGGAACTCGATCGAGTGCCCGTGCGGCTGCGGGTCGGTGTAGCCGAGTTTCTGCCCGTCGGCGATGCGGAACATCTCCCGGACCAGGTCGATGCCGGTGACCTCCTCCGACACCGGGTGCTCGACCTGAAGACGGGTGTTGACCTCGAGGAACGACACCGTGCCGTCCTGCCCGACGAGGAACTCGCAGGTGCCCGCGCCAACATAACCGGCTTCGCGGAGGATCCCCTTGGACGACTCGTACATCTGCTCGACCTGGCTGCCGGACAGGAACGGCGCCGGTGCCTCCTCGACCAGCTTCTGGTGCCTGCGCTGCAGCGAGCAGTCGCGGGTGGAGATCACCACCACGTTCCCGTGCCCGTCGGCGAGGCACTGAGTCTCCACGTGCCGAGGGTGGTGCAGGTAACGCTCGACGAAGCACTCGCCGCGCCCGAACGCCGCCACGGCTTCGCGGACCGCTGACTCGTAGGCCTCGCTGATCCCGGCGGCGTCGCGGACCACCTTGAGGCCCCGGCCGCCGCCACCGAACGCCGCCTTGATGGCGATGGGCAGGCCGTGCCGGGACACGAACGCGTTGACCTCGTCCACCCCGCTGACCGGGCCGTCCGTGCCAGCGGCCATCGGGGCGCCAACCGCCGCGGCGATCTGCCGCGCGGCCACCTTGTCGCCCAGGGCCTCGATCGCGGGGGGAGGGGGGCCAATCCAGATCAGCCCGGCGTCGAGGACGGCCTGGGCGAAGCCGGCGTTCTCGGCCAGGAAACCGTAACCCGGGTGGACAGCGTCGGCCCCGGACTCGGCCGCCACGGCCAAAAGCTTCTCAATGCTGAGGTAGCTCTCAGCTGGGGTCGGGCCGCCGAGCGAGTATGCCTCGTCCGCCATCGAGACATGAAGGGCGTTGAGGTCCGATTCGGCGTACACGGCCACGCTCTCCAGCCCTGCGTCCCGGCAGGCCCGCACCACGCGAACCGCTATCTCACAGCGATTCGCAATAAGTACCTTGCGCACGAATCTTCTCCTCCCGACTGCCGAGGAGTTTAAGCGAGTGGCCGCCCGCTGGTCTCCAGTGGGACCATGTCGGCGCCAAGTCGGCGATTGGTCCCGCGCTCTCCCGCCCTGACCGCCGGCGCCGCATCCGTCCGATCTTCCGCAACGAAGACCACCGCGGGGCCGGTCCCGCGCCCCGGTGCCGGGTGGGCGTGGGCATGGTGCGGGGCCGGGCCCGCACCCCGGTTCCAGGACGGCTCGCGACTGTCCCGTCACCCGTGATGTGCGTGGCTACTCCGGCCGGGCGCCCTCGTGACGCAACAACCACCTCTTGCGGTCCAGACCGTAGTAGTACCCGCCCAGACTGCCGTCTGACCGCAACGCCCGGTGGCACGGGACCACGGGCGCAACCAGATTGTACGCGCAGGCGGCCCCGGCGGCGCGCGGCGCCCGGGGGTTCCCGGCCTCCGCGGCGAGCTGGGTGTAACTGAGCGTGCGGCCCGGCGGCACCGCGCGCAGCGCCGCCCACAGTCGCTGGCGGGACGGCGTGCCCGGCTGGTACACCGGGATCGCGTCCAGCGCCCGCAGGTCCCCGTCGAAGTAGGCGGTCAGCGGGGTGACCAGCCAGGGCAGTTGACCCGGGCCGGCGCTCTCCAGGGGTAGGGCCCGCAGCGGCGGGGACAGCCTGGCGTGCATCACGGCCGGGTCGGCGGTGAACCCGCCCGCGATCAGCCGGCCGCTCTGGGCCAGCAGGCTGAGCCGCCCGACCGGGGTGTCCACGACAGTAGCCAGCACGGTGGGGGCCAGCACGGGGTCAGCCAGCACGGGGTCAGCCAGCCGGTGGGGGTCGGCACGGTGGGGGCCAGCACGGGGTCAGCCAGCACAGTGTGGCCCGGCGCGGTGTGGGCGTGCGCGGTGTGGGCCGGCGCTGGGGCGGCCTGGTCGGGCATCACCCGCTCCTCAACTCGCCGGGGCAAGGACGTCCGGGGGCGCTGGCCAGGCCACGTCCGGCTGCGCCGGCCAGGACCAGAGGTGCATGGCCGCGTACGCGCGCCACGGCCGCCAGCGGGCCGCATGACCGGCCGGTGCGCCGAGCCGGGCCAGGGCCCGGCGCAGGCCCAGGTCGGCTGCTGGGAACGCGTCCGGGTCGCCGGCCGCGCGCATCAGGATGTAGCCGATGGTCCACGGCCCGATGCCGGGCAGCTCGGCCAGCCGGGCCGCGAGCTCGCCGGGGTCGGCGCCGGGGTCGAGGGTCAGCCGCCCGCTCGCGGCCGCTGCGGCCAGCGCGCGCAGGGTCCGCTGGCGGGCCTTGGTGAGCCCGAGGCCGTCCAGGTCGGCGTCGGCCAGCACGTCCGGACCGGGGAAGATCACGCTCAGCCCGGGCGGGCTGGCGTGGCGGACGGGGCTGGCGGGGCGGACGGGGCTGCCTGATGTGTCCGGGGTGGCCGGTGTGTCTGGGGTGGCGCCCGCGGCCGGGGCCGGGGCCGGGAGGACGCCGGCGGGCGGACCGGTGGTGGCGTCGGCGCCCCGGGCCCGGGCGGGGCCGGAGGCCGGGCCGGTGCTGGTCCCGGACGGATCGTTCGGGGCGCTGTCGGCCGTCAGCGGGACGCCGTGCCGGGCGGCCAGCCGGCCTGCGAACGTGCTCGCCGCGGCGACCGAGACCTGCTGGCCGAGGACCGCGCGCACGGCCAGCTCGAAGCCGTCGTACGCGCCGGGCACGCGCAGTCCGGGCCGCGTCCGCACCAGCGGGGCGATGAGGTCGTCGCTGGCCAGCGCCGCGCCGATGGCGGCCGGGTCGGCGTCGGCATCGAGCAGCCGCCGGGCCCCGCCGACCACCGGGCCCACCGCTCCGAGCCCGCTGAGGCGGGCCCGGAGCAGCACGTGGCCCTGGCCCGGCCGCGGGAGTAGCTCGATGATCCCCGGGCCCGCGGCGGTCTGCACGGTCCTGGCGTAGCGGTCCGCGGTGACCTGCTCCACCTCCGGGATCGCCCGTGCGGCGAGGAACCCCAGCCAGCCGGCCACGTCGAACGGCTCGCGGCAGGCCAGCCGGAGGGTGAGCCACGTGCCGGGAGCCCCGGCCTCGTCCCGGGCACCCAGACTCCCCGGGCCGGTGCGCCGCGCACGGGCCCGCAGCTGCGACGGAGTGCGGCCCGAGGATTCGCGCACGCTCGCGTTGAACTGCCGGACGCTGGAGAAGCCGCTGGCGAACGCGACCTCAGTGACCGGCATGGTGGTCTCGGCCAGCAGCCGCCGCGCGGTCTGCAGCCGCGCCGTCCGGGCCAGGGCCTGCGGCCCGGCGCCCAGCTCGGCTACGAGCAGCCGGTGCAGGTGCCGCTGAGTGACCGCGAGCCGCGCGGCCAGGCCGCCGATCCCGTGGGCGTCCACGTAGCCGTCCGCGATCAGGCGCACCGCGCGGGCGGCCAGGTCGGCCCGGACATTCCAGTCCGGAGAGCCCGGGCTGGTCTCGGGCCGGCAGCGCCGGCACGCCCGGAACCCGGCCGCCTCCGCGGCCCCCGCGTGCACGAAGAACCGCATGTTCGCCCGGGCCGGGGTGCGAGCCGGGCAGACCGGCCGGCAGTAGATCCCGGTGCTGGTGACCCCGGTAAAGAAGCGGCCGTCGAACCGCGGGTCGCGGGCCACCACGGCCCGGTAGCAGGTGTCGGGGTCGAGTGTCATGCTTTGATTCAACGCCAGGCCAGCGTGTGGCGCTGGCGGGAATCGGACCTCGTCACTCCGCCGCTGGTCAGCCAGTCGCGCGTCGTCTCAATCCCCGGTCGTCTCAATCCCCGGTCGTCTCAGTCGCGGGTCGGCTCAGCCTCGGTCGGGTCAGTCCCGGGCGCTGGGTGGTGACCGGGGTGGCGGCCTCGTCGGCGAGCCACCGGGCCGGCCGGTCGGGCCTGGGCGGCACCGGCGCCAGGACCATCTAGGAGGGCAGGCTGGAGCGGCGCCAGGCGCCGGGGCCGGGGCGCAGCGGAGCACGGGTCAGCGCCGCGCGGTCCAGCCAGGCTGAGCGGGCTGGGCTGGCCGCCGCGGATGACTGCGCCGCCGCGGCCCGCTGACTGGCGGCCAGCTTGGCCGCCACGATCGCGGTGAGCGCGGCTAGCTCCTCCGCGCTGGGCTGGCCCGACATCACCGAAAACAGTGGCTGCTCGCCTGGCTCACTCGTCATGACCTGCCGCTCCCGATCCCGAACTGGCGGCGGACCCGTTCCCAGAACGCGTCCCGCAGCCACTCCCGCGCCTCCTGGTAGGGCCGCAACGACGCGCCGAGTTCCTTCTCCGCCTCGACCAGCAGTTCCTTGTCGATCACCGGCGGCAGGATAGGCCCGGGCAGCAGATCCCGGATGTTGTCCTCGCCCCGGGTCAGTATCCACTTCTGGGCTACGTGCTCGCCGGCTTCCTCGACCCGCTGCCGGTCCGGGCCCAGCCTGCTGGCCAGTGCTGACTGGCTGAGGCCTGACTGGCCGAGGCCTGACTGGCTGGCCCAGGGCCGGCTGCCCCAGGGGGTGGCCGGGGGAGGGCGAGCTGAGCGCTGGATGCGGGGACGGGCGGTGCGGCGGCCGCACGCCGTGCCGGCGCTCGAAGAGCTGGGCGGGGGAGGGCACGCTGGCCGCGGGGGCGGTGGACGGGACCGGCTCGGGCGGCGGGACCCTGGTGAAGTACGGCTCCAGGAAGGCGCGGTCGAGCACCTCCACGGTGTCGGATTCCCAGACCAGGCGTTCGGCCTGGTTCGTGCCGAACGGCGGTTCCACGCCCCACAGGTGCACGCGGACGCCGTACGCCTGGGCCGCCTCGACCGCGGGCACCATGTCCTCGTCGCCGGCCACGAGCACCGCGTCGGTGATCGCGCGGTGCCGGGCCAGCGCCTCCATGTCCGCGCGGATCTGCGCGTCCACGCCCTTCTGCTGGCCGCGGGCGTTCAGGTTGCCGAGCCGCAGCTTCACCCGGGCCATCTGGGCGATCACCCGCTGGTCGATGGTGGGCACCCGGTCCCGGGCCGCGTCGTACCAGTAGACCCGTAGCAGCTCGCCCCGGACCAGGCCGTCGGCGTGCCGGGTGAGCGCCTGGATCATCTTGTCCGTGTCGACCCGGTACTCCCGCCGGGAGCCGACGCTGAACAACAGTTCCCCGGCCGCGGCGTAAATGTAGCCGACATCGATCATGATCGCGTAGCGCGCGAGCGTGGGCAGTGGCGAGACGATGTCGGTCATGGCACTCACGACTCTACTGCCGGGTCCACCCTTCCCGGGGCGGAAGTGGACCCAGAGTTGATCTCTGAGTAGTCAATTGACTACTCCATGCCCCGCTCACAGGGGGATGTTCCCGTGCTTCTTCGGCGGGAGCGTCTGGCGCTTGGTGCGCAGCGTCCGGAGCGCCCGGGTGACCTGGGCCCGGGTCTCCGACGGCCGGATCACCGCGTCCACGTAGCCCCGCTCGGCCGCGATGTACGGGTTGGCCAGCGTGTCCTCGTACTCCGCGGCCCGCTGGGCGCGTAGCGCGTCCGGGTCCTCGGCGCTGGCGAGTTCCCGCCGGTACAGGATGTTCACGGCGCCCTGCGCGCCCATGACCGCGATCTGGGCGGTGGGCCAGGCGAGGTTGATGTCCCCGCCCAGGTGCTTGGAGCCCATCACGTCATAGGCGCCGCCGTAGGCCTTGCGGGTGATCACTGTGATCTTCGGCACGGTGGCCTCGGCGTAGGCGTAGATCAGCTTGGCCCCGCGGCGGATGATGCCGCCCCATTCCTGTCCCGTGCCGGGCAGGAAGCCGGGCACGTCCACGAACGTCAGCACCGGGATGTTGAAGCAGTCGCAGGTCCGGACGAACCGCGCCGCCTTCTCCGCGGCGTCGATGTCCAGCGTGCCCGCGAAGTGCATGGGCTGGTTGGCGACCACGCCCACGCTAGTCCCCGCGACCCGGCCGAACCCGACCACGATGTTCTGCGCGAAGCCGGCGTGGATCTCCAGGAACTCCCCGTCGTCCAGGATGCGGGTGATCACGTCGTGCATGTCGTACGGCTGGTTCGGCGAGTCCGGGATCACCGTGTCGAGTTCCAGGTCGAACTCGGTGACCTCCAGGCCGGCCTCGGCGTCACCGGGCGCCGCCAGCACCGGCGGATCGTCGAGGTTGTTGGAGGGCAGGTAGGACAGCAGTTCCCGGGCGAAGTCCAGGCAGTCGGCCTCGTCCTTGGCCTGATAGTGCGCCACGCCGGACTTCACGTTGTGCGCATGCGCCCCGCCGAGTTCCTCGAAACTGACCTCCTCCCCGGTCACCGTCTTGATCACATCCGGCCCGGTAATGAACATGTGCGAGGTGCCCTCGACCATCAGCGTGAAATCGGTGATGGCCGGGGAGTACACCGCCCCTCCCGCACACGGCCCCATGATCAGCGATACCTGCGGGATCACCCCGGACGCGGTGACGTTGCGGAAAAAAATCTCGGCGAACAGCCCGAGGGCGACTACGCCTTCCTGGATGCGCGCGCCGCCGCCGTCGTTGATGCCGATCAGCGGGCAGCCCGTCTTGAGTGCGTGATCCATCAGCTTGACGATCTTCTCGCCGTACACCTCGCCCAGCGAGCCGCCGAACACGGTGAAGTCCTGGCTGAACACGCAGACGGGACGGCCGTCGATCGTGCCGTACCCGGTGACCACGCCGTCGCCGTAGGGCCGGTTCGCGGCGACCCCGAAGTCGGTCGCCCGGTGCCGGGCGAGCTCGTCGAACTCGGTGAACGAGTCGGGGTCGAGCAGCCGTTCCAGCCGTTCCCGGGCGGTCATCTTGCCCTTGGCGTGCTGTTGCTCGACCGCGCGTGCCGAGCCCGCGTGGATCGCCTCGTCGCGGCGGCGCTGCAGGTTGGCGATCTTACCCGCGGTGGTGTGCGGGGCCGCGTCCTGGTCCGCGGGGACGGCCTGGGTCTCGGTCTCGGCCTCGATGGCCTCATCCGCCCCGTTCAGGTCCTGAACTTCGCTGGTCATAGCGGATAGGGTAGCCGCCGCCAGTGCGGCGCCGGGCTCCGCGGCAGCGGTGACCGCGTAGGTCCAGCCCAGCGTGTGTCCGAGGAGGGCCGGCAGGCAGCGGGACTGCGGGCACTTCCCGCGCCGGGACCAGCCGGATCAGGCGAGCGAGCTCATCCTGGCCGGCGCGAGCTGAGCCGTCCGCGTCAAGACCCGGATGTCCCGCTCGAATAGGCTGGCGCGGTGGGCCCGGATACTGACAGCAGCGACACCGATAGTCGCGATGCGACGCTCCCGGACGCCGGTGGCCGCGTGCGGCATAACCGCGACACCGACCGGCAGCAGCTGCCCGGGCGGATGCGCCGTGACGTCCGGCTGCTCGGGGACATGCTCGGGGAGGTGCTGCGCGAGTCCGGCGGCCAGGAGCTGCTCGACGAGGTGGAAAGACTGCGCCAGGCGGTCATCGCGGCCCGGGGCAGCCACGGCTCCGCTGGCCATGGCGCGGCTAGTGACGGTTGGCCCGGCGGCGGTCCGGTCGGCGGCGGTCTGGCCGGCGGCGGGGATCCGGCCGGGGAGGGTTCGGCCGGGGAGGGTTCGGCCGGGGAGGGTTCGGCCGGGGAGGGTTCGGCCGGCGCCGGGGACCCGCACGCGGACCCGGCCGGCGACGAGATCGCGGCGCTGGTGGGCAGCTGGCCGCTGGATCGCGCGGAGGCGGTAGCCAGGGCGTTCACCGTCTACTTCCACCTCACCAACCTGGCCGAGGAACTGCAGCGGGTCCGCGCCCTGCGGGAACAGGACAACGGCCTGGCCCCAGTCCGCGAGTCGCTCGCGGCCTCGGTCGCCGAGTTCCGCCGCGAGCAGGGCACTGGCCATCTCGACGACCTGCTTGCCCGGCTGCGCGTGCACCCGGTGCTCACCGCCCACCCCACCGAGGCGCGGCGCCGCGCCGTGGCCACCGCGTTGCGCCGCATCAGCGACCTGGTGACCGCCCTGGACGACGACCGCCGCGGGGCCGCGGAGCAAGCGGAGACGCGGCGTCGGCTGCGCGAGGAGATCGACCTGCTCTGGCGCACGTCGCAGCTGCGGGCCAGCGCCATGACCCCGATCGACGAGGTCCGCACGGTAATGGCCGTGTTCGACGAGACCATCTTCCAGGTAGCGCCCCGGGTGTACCGGGCGCTGGACGAGGCCCACCGGCCGGCGGAAGCCGAGCCGGGCGCCTCGGCGGTGCCGGCCTTCCTCCGCTACGGCAGCTGGGTAGGCGCCGACCGGGACGGCAACCCTTTCGTGACTGCCCGGGTGACCCGGGAGACCGCAGTCATCCAGGCCGACCACGTGCTGCGCGCGCTGGAGAACGCGACCACCCGGATCGGCCGCGCGCTTACCGTGAACGCCGGCGCGGCGCCGCCGTCCGCCGCGTTCGCCGGGGCCCTGGAGGCGGCCGAGACGGCCTACCCCGAGCTGCTCGCCGACCTTGCGGCCCGCTCACCGCACGAACCGTACCGGACCTACCTCCTCTACCTGGCCCGGCGGCTCGAGGCCACCCGGCTGCGGCATGCTGACCTGGCCTACCCGGGCGCCGCCGACTTCCTCGCCGACCTGCGGCTGGTGCAGCAGTCCCTGGCCGCCGGGGGCGCCACCCGGCAGGCGTTCGGCGAGCTGCAGCAGCTCATCTGGCAGGCCGAGACGTTCAGGTTCCACCTGGCCGAGCTGGAGATCCGGCAGCACAGTGCGGTGCACGCCCGCGCGCTGCGCGACATCAGCGCGGGCGGCACCCTGCCTGACCAGACCTCGGAGGTGCTGGCCACGTTCCGGGCCGTGGCCTGGATCCAGGACCGGTTCGGGGTCGAAGCGTGCCGCCGCTACGTGGTGAGCTTCACCCGGTCGGCGGCGGACATCGCCGCCGTCTACGAGCTGGCCCGGCACGCGACGCGGAGCGGCCGCCCGCCGGTGCTGGACGTGGTGCCGCTGTTCGAGAGCGGCGAGGACCTGAACCACGCCCCCCGGGTGCTGGACGAGCTGCTGGAGCTGGACCCGGTCCGGGAACGCCTCACGGCGAACGGCCGTCAGCTGGAGGTCATGCTCGGGTACTCCGACTCGGCCAAGGAACTCGGGCCGGTCGGCGCCACCCTGCGCCTATTCGACGTGCAAGAACAGCTGGTCCGCTGGGCGGCCGCCCACGATGTCCGGCTGACCCTGTTCCACGGCCGGGGCGGCGCGCTGGGCCGGGGTGGCGGCCCGGCCGGCCGCGCGGTGCTGGCCCAGGCCCCTGGCTCGGTGGACGGCCGGTTCAAGGTCACCGAGCAGGGTGAGGTCATCTTCGCCCGGTACGCGAACCCGATCATCGCGCGGCGCCATCTGGAGCAGGTCACCTCCGCAGTGCTGCTCGCCTCCTCGCCCGTGGTCGGCGAGCGCAACGCGGCCGTGGCCCGGCGGTTCCGGCCGGTGGCGGAGCCGATGGAGACGGCCGCGCTGCGCGCCTACCGGGAGCTGGTGGAGACCCAGGGCTTCGCCGAGTGGCTGGCCCGGATCAGCCCGTTGGAGGAGATCAGCGGGCTGCGCATCGGGTCCCGCCCGGCCCGCCGGGGCGTCGGCGTGATCGGCCTGGACGACCTGCGCGCGATCCCCTGGGTGTTCGCCTGGGCGCAGACCCGGCTGAACCTGCCCGGCTGGTATGGCCTGGGCAGTGGCCTGGCCGCCGCGGCCGGCAGTCCTGGCGGGCTCGCCGAGATCCGTGAGGCCTACCGGGGCTGGCCTTTGCTGGCCGTGCTGTTCGACGGCGCGGAGATGAGCCTGGCCAAGACCGACCGCCGGATCGCGGCCCGGCACCTGGCCCTGGGGGGCCGTGATGACCTGGCCGACAGGGTGCTGGCCGAGTACGACCTGACCCGCCGCCTGGTGCTGGAGGTGACCGGCCACCACCGGTTGCTGGCCGACCGGCTCGTGCTGTCCCGGGCCGTAGCACTGCGCGACCCGTACTTGGATGCGCTGTCTCATCTCCAGCTCCGGGCGCTTACCGAGCTCCGGGCGCTGCCCGCAGCCGCTCAGGATGATGGTCTGGCCGCGGGGGGCGGGGCGGCTTCGCGCGCGGCATCCGCCTACGCGGCGTCCGGGTACTGGGCGTCCCCGGACGCGGCGTCCGGGGAGGCGGCGTCCGGGGAGGCTGCGCTCGCGGCCCGCCGCGAGCAGCTGCACCGCCTGCTCCTGCTGGCGGTCAGCGGCCTGGCCGCCGGCCTGCAGAACACCGGCTGACCGGCTCAGCCCGCGTCACCGGGCGGAGGCGGCGGCGAGTTCGGCGCGGCGCCTCCGGTGCGCGGGAGCGCAGGGATACTCGGCGTCCGTGCCGTCCCCGGCCAGCAGGCTGCTGATCGCGGCCCGGGTTTCCTCGTCGGCCGGCGTGTACACCACGATCCGGGTGCAGGGCACGGCCAGCACCCCGAGGCTGGTGCTGGTCATGACCAGCCGCGGGTACGCCGGGTGCCGGAAGACCTTGAGGTAGGTGACCGGGCTGGCCACGTCGTGCTCCTCCCAGAGCCGGGCAAAGTACGGGCTCATCGCCTGGAGGCTGCTGATGAAGCCAGTCCACGCGGGCTCGCCGACGTGCTGGCCGTAGTTGCTCCGGAACTGCGCCACCAGCCGGGCCAGCTGGTCGTGCCGCGTGACGTACGGGTGGCAGCAGTCCGGGTAAGTGAAGTTCAGCCACAGGATGTTGCGCTCGCCGGGCTGGGCGCCGACCACCCCGGGCCACAGCACCGCGTACGCCTCGTTCCAGCCGAGCAGGTCGTACCGCTCGTTCATGACGCAGGCCGGGAGTGGCACCAGGCTGTCCATGATGCCCTGGACGTCAGGCGGGACCTGCTCGCACGCGCTCCCCGAAGCAGCCGTCCCGCCTGCCACATCGGCCACGTCGGCCAGCCGGTACAGGTGCTGCCGCTCGGCCTGGTCCAGCCGGAGCGTCTGGGCCACCGCGCCGAGGACCTGGGCACTGGCGTGGATCGGGCGGCCCTGCTCCAGCCAGGTGTACCAGGTGACGCCCACCCCGGCCAGCTGGGCGACCTCTTCCCGGCGCAGGCCGGGGGTGCGGCGGCGCAGCCCGGGCGCCAGCCCCACCTGCTCCGGGGTGATCCGCTCGCGGCGGCTGCGCAGGAACGCGGCCAGCTCGGCGCGGCGCGAGCCGTTCGCGGTGGTCGTCACGACGGTCATACCCTCATCATGCCGGGGGCCGGAGCCAGGTGCCAGGTGCTGTTGGTACCAGGATAAATAGGCTCCTGGTACCCGGATAAAGGTCCCGGCATGCTCGGGGTCATGACAGACCTCACCACCGTAATCCGCAGCACCCAGGCGCGGGACGACCGCCGCGCCGGGTTCCGCCGGGCTGGCCGGCCGGAAGGCCGGGCCCCGCGCCGGGTGACCGCGCCGCGCGCGCTGCTCGCGATCGTCCTCACCGGCCAGTTCATGGCCGTCCTGGACGCCTCCGTGGTCAACGTCGCGGCCCCAGCCATCCACGCCGAGCTGCACGCCTCCGGGGCCGGGCTGCAGCTCGTCATCGCCGGGTACGTCATCACCTACGCGGTCCTCCTGGTCACCGGGGCCCGGCTCGGCGACATCGTGGGGCACCGCCGGATGTTCCTGGCCGGGCTGGCCACGTTCACCCTGGCCTCGCTCGGCTGCGGCCTGGCCACCTCCACCGCCATGCTCGTCGCCCTGCGCTTCATCCAGGGGGCTGGTGCCGCAGCCATGATCCCGCAGGTGCTCAGCCTGATCCAGCGCACGTTCACCGGGACGTCGCGGGCTGGCGCGATGCGGCTGTACGCCGCGGTCATCGCGGGTGGCGCGGTCGCCGGGCAGGTCGTCGGCGGGCTGCTGGTCACCGCGAACCTGTTCGGCAGCGGCTGGCGGGCCGTGTTCCTCGTCAACGTCCCGATCGGCGTGGCCCTGCTGGCCACGGGGGCTCGCATGCTGCCGCACGGTGCCGCGGACCGCAGGCGCGGGCTGGACCCGGCCGGCCTGGCGCTGCTCACCCCGGCCGCGGTGGCCCTCGTGCTGCCGCTGGTCCTCGGGCAGTCCGAGCACTGGCCCGTGTGGGGCTGGATCTGCCTGGCCGGGAGCGTGCTGCTGTTTGGCCTGTTCGCCGTCGCAGAGCGCCGGCTGGAGGCCCGGGGCGGCTCGCCACTGATCCCTGGCCGGGTGCTCAGCCTGCCCGGGGTCGCGATGGGAGTAGCCGCCCTGTTCGTGACCATGGCCGTCTTCGGCGGGTTCTTCTTCGCGCTCGCACTGCATCTGCAGGGCGGGCTGGGCGACACCCCGCTGCGGGCCGGGCTCATCTTCGCCCCGTCCGCGGCCACCTTCGCGCTGGTCAGCCTCAACTGGCAGCGGCTGCCCCGGCGGCTGCACGGTGCTCTGATCATCGCGGGCTTCGCCGCCTACGCGGCCGGCCTGCTGTGCATGGCCGCGCTGCTGCACGGCGGCGGGACCGGCGGGGTGCTGCTGTACCTGGCCCTGGGCCTGACCGGCGCCGGGATGGCCGCCGCGTTCAGCCCGCTGATGACGGCCGTGCTGATGCGGGTCCCGGTCGCCGACGCGGCCGACGCCACCGGTGTGGTCGTCACCGTCAACCAGCTGGCCATCGTGATCGGGGTGGCCACGTTCGGCACGCTGTACCTGAACCAGGCCGGGCCGCTGCCCAGTGGCGGTCGGTACGGGCCCGCGGAGCACGCGGCGTTCACCCTGGCGTCCGCGCACGCGGTCGCGGTGACGTTCAGCGCCCTGGCCGCCGCGGCGCTGGCGGGCGGCATCCTGGCCCTGATCCGGGCGCTGGCCGCCCGCCCCGCCCGCCCCTCGCGCAGCGCCCCGGGCGGCCCGGCCCTCGCGGCCCCGGTGCCCGTGGTGGCCCAGGTGCGTGGGGCTGGCGCGGTGACCCCCGTGGGGCTGGCGCGTGACCCCGAGGATCAGGGAATGCGCTGCGGCGACCGCGGGCCAGATAGCTGCGATCATGGAGCGTGATGCCTGTTCCTGATGCGGATCTTCGTGACGCGGCCCGGCAGCGGCCGCCCCTCGACGCTGCGGCGCTGCGCGCGCAGCTGGTCCGCCCCGGCGGTCTGTGGCGGGACATCCGGGTGACCGGGGAAACCGGCTCGACCAACGCCGACCTGCTGGAGGAGGCCCGGGCAGGCGCGGCGGAGGGCCTGGTGCTGGTGGCCGAGACACAGACCGCGGGCCGGGGCCGGCTGGGCCGGTCGTGGTCCAGCCCGCCGCGCGCCGCGCTGGCCTGCTCGGTGCTGCTCCGCCCGGTGACCGTGCCGCGGGCCGCGCGGGCCTGGCTGCCGCTGCTGACCGGGATGGCCGTGGCGGCCGTACTGCACGACGTGGCCGGCGTCACCGCCACCCTGAAGTGGCCGAACGACGTGCTCGTGGCCGGCCGCAAGATTGCCGGGATCCTGGCCGAGGCGCACGGCGACGCCATCGTGGCGGGCGTCGGGCTCAACGTCACGCTCGCCGCGGCCGAACTGCCGGTGCCCACCGCGACCTCACTGCTCCTGGAGGACGCGGCCTGCCTGGACCGGGAACAGCTGCTGGCCGCCGTGCTCACCGAGCTGGCCAGCCGGTACACGGCCTGGGCGGCCAGGCCGGACGCTGCCGGGCTGCGCGAGGAGTACCTGCGCTGGTGTGTCACCGTCGGCCGGGAGGTGCGGGTGGAGGTGCCCGGCGGGGCGCGGTTGACCGGCACGGCGACCGACGTGGACGAGACGGGCCGGCTGGCCGTGTGGACCGGCTCCGGCACCACGCTGGTCGGCGCAGGTGACGTCATACACGTCCGCTGACAGGCACCGCGATGGTCGGTGCCGGTGACGCGCACACGTCCGCGAAATCCCGTTCCATGCCACGATGTGCGCTATGGGCACGGAAAGCCGGCTCGCCCCGGGAGAGCGGAGCGTGCTGACGCTGCACCCGCACTGGAAGATCCTGCTGTGGCCCGCTCTGCTTCTCGTCGTGGTGATCGTCGCTGCGGTCGCGCTGCTGATCGTCATCCCGCCGGGCCGGGAGGCCGGACCGGGAAGGATCGCGGTCGGGGTGGTCGCCCTCATCCTGGCCGTGGCCGCGTGCGGCGTCCCGTTCCTGCGCTGGCAGACCACCACGTACCAGCTCACCACCCGGCGGCTCCAGCTGCGCCGCGGCATCCTGACCCGGTCGGGCCGGGACTTCCCGTTGATCAGGATCAGCGACGTCTCGTTCTCGCAGGGGCCCATCGACCGCCTGGTGGGCGCCGGCCGGCTCGTGGTGGAGTCCGCGGGCGAGCACGGCCAGCTGGTCCTCAACGAGATCCCCGACGTGCAGCGGGTCCAGTCGACGCTGTTCCAGCTGGTCGAGGACGAGCATCAGCGGCTGGCCCGAGAGGACAGTGAGGGGCAGTGACGGACAGTGAGGAACAGTAGAGGCGTGTCCCGGGAATGGGCGGCGGGCAATCGTGGGTCAGCGCTGGGGCCCGCGCGCCGCAGGGGTTAGCCTGCGCTCATGGATGGCATCGAGGTCCGCAGGCATGTGATTGGGCGCGGCCCGGTCACCGAGATCGTGCTCGACCGGCCCGGGGCGCTGAACGCGCTGAGCACCGCGATGCTGGTCCGGCTCGCGCAGACCTGCGCCGAGCTGGCCCCCGACCCCGGGGTCCGCGCCGTCGTGCTGACCGCGACCGGGGACCGCGCCTTCTGCGTCGGCGCGGACCTCAAGGAACGGCGCCTGATGACCGACGCGCAGTGGCTGGCCCAGCGGATGGTGTTCCGCACCGCGTTCGGTGAGCTCCTGCGGCTGCCCCAGCCGGTGATCGCGGCCGTGCACGGCTTCGCGCTCGGCGGCGGCTGCGAGCTGGCGCTCAACTGTGACCTGGTGGTGGCCGACGAGACCGCGGTGTTCGGCCTGCCCGAGACCACGGTCGGCCTGGTGCCCGGCTGCGGCGGCACCCAGCTTTCCATGCGCCGGCTCGGCGTGGGCCGGGCCGCCGACCTGCTGCTCACCGGCCGCCGGGTCGAGGCCGCGGAGGCGCAGCGTATCGGGCTGGCGGACCGGCTGGTACCCGCCGGGACCGCCGACGCCGCCGCGCTGGAGATGGCCGGCATCATCGCCGCCAACTCCCCGGTCGCCGTGCGGGCCGCCAAGCGGGCCATGCGCCAGGGCTGGGGAATCAGCCTGCCCGCGGCCCTGGACATCGAGGACTCGGCCTGGCGGACCGCCGCCCTGTCCGCAGACCGGCGCGAGGGCATCGCGGCGTTCAACGAGAAGCGCGATCCCGTCTGGCCGGCCCAGTGAGCCCGGCCGCCCCCGGACCGGAATCACCACGAACCACGGAGGCCATGGCGTGAGCGACCTGCCCGGACGCGTTTCGTTGCGGGAAGTAGGGCCGCGCGACGGCCTGCAGAATGAGGACCCGGTGCCGACCGCGGCGAAGATCGAGCTGATCAACGCCCTGTCCCGGACCGGGGTGTCCCGGATCGAGGCGGTGTCGTTCGTGCGGCCGGAGGCGATCCCGCAGATGGCCGACGCCGACCAGGTGTGGAGTGGCATCGAGCGCACTGCCGCGGTCCGCTACTCGGCGCTGGCCCCGAACCTGCGCGGCGCGCGGCGCGCGCTGGACTCGGGGTTCACGGAGGTCGAGGTGGTGGTGTCCGCCTCGGACACGCACAACCGGCGGAACGTGAACCGGGGCACCGGGGAGTCCCTCGACGACATCGCGGTGATCCTCGGTGAGGCACACGGGCGGGGCGCCACCTGCCAGGTGGTGGTGGCCACCGCGTGGGGGTGCCCGTACGAGGGTGACGTGCCGGTGAGCCGGGTGCTGGCGGTGGCCGGCCGGGCGGTGGCCGACGGGGCGGACTCCATCTCGTTCGGCGACACCACCGGGATGGCCACGCCACGCCGGGTCACCGAGCTGATCGGGGGGTTCCGGTCCGCGTACCCGGACATTCCGCTGAACCTGCACTTTCACAACACCCGGGGCACCGGCCTGGCCAACGTGCTGGCCGCGCTGGAGCTGGGCGTGGACGACTTCGACGCGTCGGTCGGCGGGCTGGGCGGCTGCCCGTACGCGCCCGGCGCCACCGGCAACATCGCCACCGAGGAGTTCGTGCACATGGTCGAGGACATGGGCGTGGACACCGGGGTGGACCTGGAGGCGATGATCGACGCGGCGGCCGAGGCGGAGCGGATCATCGGCCGCCAGTTGCCGTCCCAGGTGCTGCGGGCCGGCCCCCGCACCCGGACGATCCCTCTGTAACGTCCTGCACACGCCTTCTCCAACGGTCTGTCCGCGCGAATGTGGACAGAGAAGGTTGCCGGGACGGCGCTGATCGGCCGCGGTCAGCGGGCTCAGCCCCCCGGGGGGCGCTCCTGGGCCGGGCGGCGGACGGAGAGGTACGCTCCCCACGTGGCTGAGCAGCATGACACGGGGCAGCATGACGCGGGGCAGCATGACGCGGCCGACCCGGAACTGGCCGAACTGCGGGCCCGGGTCGAGCGGGGCGGCGCCCCCCGGTACCACGAGACCGCCGCGGCGGCCGGAAAGCTGTTCGCCCGGGACCGGATCGCCTGCCTGGTGGACGACGGCAGCTTCACTGAGGACGCCCGGTACGCCAACGCCCTGGCCGACGGCCTGCCCGCGGATGGGGTGATCACCGGGACCGCCCTGGTGGACGGGCGGCCAGTGGCGCTGATGGCCAACGATTCCACGGTCAAGGCCGGCTCCTGGGGCGCCCGCACCGTCGAGAAGATCATCCGGATCATCGAGAAGGCCTATGCGGACGGCCTGCCCATGATCTACCTCGTGGACTCGGCGGGCGCGCGGATCACCGACCAGGTGGACATGTTCCCGGGCCGGCGCGGGGCGGGGAAGATCTTCCACACCCAGGTGCGGGCGTCCGGGGCCATCCCCCAGGTGTGCGCGCTGTTCGGGCCGTCGGCCGCCGGCGGTGCCTACATCCCCGCGTTCTGCGACTTCGTGGCCATGGTGGACGGCAACGCGTCGATGTACCTGGGCAGCCCGCGCATGGTCGAGATGGTGGTCCGGGAGCAGACCACGCTGGAGGAGATGGGCGGGGCGCGGATGCACTGCACCGTGTCCGGTTGCGGGCACTACCTCGCGTCCACCGAGCACGACGCGCTGACCGCGGTCCGCCGCTACCTGTCCTACCTGCCCGCCAACTGGCAGCAGCGGCCGCCGATCGCCGCCGCCGGGGGGCCGGAGCCTGCGGACCTGGCCGCGCTCATCCCGGAGAGGGAGCGGCAGGCGTTCGACATGCGCCGCTTCGTACGCGGGCTGGTGGACGAGGGCTCCTTCTTCGAGATCCACGCGCTGTGGGCGCGGGAGCTGACCATCGGGTTCGCGCGGCTGGCCGGCCAGGTGACCGGGGTGGTCGCGAACAACCCGATGTTCAAGGGCGGTGTGCTGTTCGTCAACTCGGCCGACAAGGCGGCCCGGTTCATCCAGCTCTGCGACGCGTTCAACGTTCCGCTGCTGTTCCTGGCGGACGTGCCCGGCTTCATGGTCGGCACCTCCGTGGAGAAGCAGGGCATCATCCGGCACGGCGCGAAGATGATCAGCGCGGTGGCCGAGGCCACGGTGCCCAAGATCTGCGTGGTGGTGCGCAAGGCGTACGGGGCAGGCCTGTACGCGATGGCCGGGCCCGGGTTCGAGCCGGACGCTACCATCGCGCTGCCCACGGCCAAGATCGCCGTGATGGGCGCCGACGCGGCCGTCAACGCCGTGTATTACAACAAGCTGGCCGCGGTGGCCGACCCCGCGGACCGGGAGCAGGAGACGCAGCGGCTCCGCGCCGAGTACGAGGCCGACATCGACGTGCTGAGGCTGGCCAGCGAGCTGGTCATCGACGACATCGTGCAGCCGGGCGAGCTGCGCGCCGAGCTGATCCGGCGGTTCGCGGCGGCGGCCGGCAAGGACCGCTCATTCTCACGGCGACGCCATGGCATCACCCCAGTCTGACCAAGTCGACCGCTTGTGTGTGCAATCCCGGGCGCTGTGAGCCGTGATCTACGCGGTGTTACGGAGAAGCACAGAGATTCACGCCGTAGCATCTGTTCATGACCTGTGTTCTGCTCGCTGAGGATGACGCGTCGATCTCGGAGCCGCTCGCCCGGGCGCTGCGCCGGGAGGGTTACGACGTTGACGTGTCGTCGGACGGTCCGGGGACGCTCGAAGTGGCCCTGGCCGGGGGAATCGACCTGATCGTGCTTGACATCGGGCTGCCCCGGCTGGACGGCCTGGAGGTGTGCCGCCGGCTCCGATCCGACGGGCAGACCGTGCCCGTGCTGATCCTCACCGCCCGGGCGGACGAGGTAGACACCGTGATCGGCCTCGACGCAGGGGCCGACGATTACGTGACGAAGCCGTTCCGGCTGGCCGAGCTGCTGGCCAGGGTCCGCGCCCTGCTCCGCCGCGGCACCCCGGAGACCAGCATCGTGCAGGGTGTCCGGGTCGACGGCGACGCCCGGCGGGCCTGGATCGGCGACACGGAACTCGAACTCACCACGAAAGAGTTCGACCTGCTGAGCGTGCTGGTGAGTGACGCGGGGAAGGTGGTAACCCGTGAGCAGATCATGCGGGAGGTCTGGGACAGCAAGTGGTGGGGGTCCACGAAGACGCTGGACATGCACATCTCGTGGCTGCGCCGCAAGCTCGGCGATGACGCGCACAACCCGCGCTACATCACCACGGTCCGCGGGGTGGGCTTCCGCTTCGAGCGAGGGGACTGAGCCCCCACCGGGGTGACTGACCCATGCGCCGCCGCCTGCTCGTCTCCACGCTCGTGGTGGCGGTGACGGCCGTTCTGCTACTGGGTCTCCCGCTGGCCTTCGTGTTCAGCCGGCTGCAGGTCAGCGCCGCGGACCGGCAGGTGCAGCGGGACGCCACCACGGTGGCCAAGACGCTGCAGGACCGGGTGAATTCCGGGCTGCCCGCCGCGGTGAAAGAGGCGTCCGCCGCCGCCCGGTCGCTCCCGGACCGCTACATCAGCATCCACCAGGACGGCGTGAACGAGTTCACCCTCGGGGACCGTCCCAAGGCGGGGACCGCCATCATCAGGCAGGCAGTGACCAGGGATTTCCGGGTGACCGTCGCCGCCGACAACTCGGTCGCGTACGGCCGGCTGACCGAGGCACTCGCGCTGATCGGCGCGCTGGCCCTGGCCGCGGTGGCGGTGGCGGTGGCCCTGGCCATCCTGCAGGCACGGCGGCTGACCCGGCCGCTGGAGGAACTGGCCAGCGCGGCTGACCGGCTCGGCCTGGGTGACGCGCGCCCGCTGGGCCGCCGGTACGGGGTGGCCGAGCTGGACCGGCTGGCGGAAGGCCTGGACGGCTCGGCGCGGCGCATCACCGACCTGCTCTCCGCGGAACGCGATTTCGCCGCGGACGCCTCCCACCAGCTGCGGACCCCGCTGACCGCGCTGTCCATGCGGCTGGAGGAGATGATCGCGGCGGCCGGGGACCCGGAGGTCGTCCGGGAGGAGGGCGCGGCGGCCCTGGCCCAGACCGAGCGGCTCACCGAGGTGGTCAGCCAGCTGCTGGGCCGGACCCGCCGGGCGGCCCGCGGTGTGCCGTCGCTGCTGGCCATCGACGACGTGATCGCCCAGCAGGTCATCGAGTGGGATCCGGCCTTCCGCCGGGCCAACCGGAAGCTGGAGGTGGCGGGGGAGAAGGGGCTGTCCGCCTACATCTCGCCTGGGGCCCTAGGCCAGGTGATCGCCACCCTGCTCGACAATGCGCTGGTCCACGGGGCGGCCACGGTTACCATCCGGACTTCGCGGACGCCCAAGTCGGTGGTGGTCGAGGTCAGGGACGAGGGCAAGGGTGTCCCGCACGAGCTGGTCCCGCGCATCTTCGAACGCAACGTCAGCGGCCGTCCCGGCGGTACCGGGCTGGGCCTGGCCCTGGCCCGCGACGTGGCCACGGCCGACGGCGCCAACGTGGTGCTGGTCCGGCCGCGGCCCGCCGTGTTCGCCGTGTTCCTGCCCCGCGGGCTGAGCGGGGTGGATGAGACGCCCGTGGTGACCGGCCCCGCGTAGCCCCGGGCGGTTAGGCGCGGGGCGCGGGCGCTGGCGATGGCGGGTGGCAGGGTACGCCAGCGGTCCGGCCGGGCCACCCCACCCTGCGGTCCGGCCGGGCCACCTGCCAGCGTTAGGTTGCTGAGGCCAGGGCCGCGGAGGGGCGGCGGTCGCTGATGGCGTGCCAGGCCAGGTAGATGACGGCGGTGATGACGAAGCCGGCCTCGAAGGTGAGGTCGCCGACCTGCGGCACGTGCTTGGGCACGATGCCGACGTACTCGGTCTGGTTCGAGAACAGGATGATCGACACCACGACGCCGATCAGCATGGCCACCGGCCCGGCCCAGTTCGTGTACCTGGTGTCGAACAGCAGCCTTTCCAGCTCCCGCGGGTGCTGGCGGCGGCGCAGGAGCTGGTCACAAAAGACCACGGCCAGCCACGGGGCGATCCAGTAGGCGATGACGAGCAGGAAGTCGTTGTACTTGGCGCCCGCGTCGTGCAGCCCGGTGAGCGCGACGATGAAGCCGATCACGCCGAACACGCCGGCCACGATGGCCCGGCGCAGCTTCAGCGGGAGCTTGATGCCCATCGCGGTGAACGACAGCGCGCCGGAGTAGATGTTCAGCACGTTCGCGGCGATCGCGCCCAGCGTGATGGCCAGCAGGGTGAGGTCAGCCAGGAAGGTGGGCAGGTGGCCGGTGAACGCGCCGGTGGGGTTGGCGTTGATGGCGCCGATGCCGGTCACGGTGGCGGAAGCGGCCCCGGCCGCCTCGAGCAGCACGCAGGACACGAACACCCCGAGGCCGGACCACAGGGCCACGGCCTTCTTGCTGGTGTCCGGCGCGAAGTAGCGGGTGTAGTCGGCGGCGTACGGGTTCCAGCCCACCGCGTAGCCGAACGATGCCCCCAGCATGATCAGGAACCCGCCGATCCCGCCGCCGTGCGCCGGCGCGCCGGGGCTGGACTTGGCGAAGATCCAGCACACGGCGATCACGAAAATAATGGCCAGGATCGGGAACGCGTACCGCTCGAACGCGTGCACCAGGTTGTGCCCGAAGAACGCGATCACCAGCTGGATCGCCACGATGATGACCAGGCAGAGCGGCTTGGGCAGGTGGGTCAGGGTGTTCAGCGCGAACGTGCCGCTCACGCTGTTCACCGCGAACCAGCCGATCCCGGCGGTGAGCGCGTTCAGCCCGGCCGGGAGCGCGTTGCCCCAGTAGCCGAAGCCGAGCCGGGACAGCACCATCTGCGGCACGCCGTACTGCGGCCCGCGCGCGGAGAGCGCGCCCTGGGTCACGGAGCCGATCCCGGTGCCGATCACGATGGCCAGCAGGGCCTGCCAGAAGTTCAGGCCGAAGAACGCGACCCCGATGACGCCCACGAAGACCGTGGCGAACTCGAAGTTCGGCGAGGTCCAGGTCCAGAACAGCTGCAACGGCTTTCCGTGCCGCTCGCTCAGCGGGATGAACTCGGCTCCGCCGGGCTCGACGGCGGCCACCTTCGTGCCGTAGGTGCCTTCCCGGATCACCACGCCAGGGGGCGGTTCGGCCTCAAGGACCGCACTCGTCTGCTGCTCAGGTGGCGCCATCTGCTTGCTCCTTCGGGCTCGCCGTTCGGGCTTCCGGCCGCCGGTCCGTCAAACGCGCTGATGATAAACCGCACTATGACCGGGAGTTGTTTCCTGTGCGTTAATTTGCCGGCGGCCTTGCCGTGACGTCCGTGAGCCTCTGTAACCAGACATAACCGGCCAGGCCAGCCGGTGAACCAGCGGAGGACCAGTGCAGGAGGACCTGGGGTGCGGGGTGGGCGCTCTCCCTCGTAGGCTACGGCGGGTGAGGGATCAACGGCACGCCAGCTCCCCGGCTCCGGTCGTGGGCATGGTTGGCGCCGGGCAGTTGGCCCGGATGACCTACCAGGCGTCGATCCCGCTGGGCATCGGGTTCCGGGTACTGGCCGACCGGCCGGACGACAGTGCCGCCCGGGTCTGTCCCGCCGTCACGGTGGGGAACTACCACCACCTGGATGACCTGCTGGACTTCGCCGCCCGGTGCGACGTGCTGACCTTCGATCACGAGCACGTGCCCAGCGAGCACCTGGCCGCGCTGGCCGGGGCGGGGGTGCGGGTGGCCCCGGACGGCGCCGCGCTCCGCTACGCCCAGGACAAGCTGGCCATGCGGGACGAGCTGACCCGGCTGGGCGCGCCCTGCCCGCGCTACGCGCCGGTGTCCAGCCCCCAGGACGTGGCCGCGTTCGCCGCCCGGGCCGGCTGGCCGGTGGTGCTGAAGGCGGTCCGCGGCGGGTACGACGGCCGCGGAGTGTGGGTGTGTGACGGGCCGGAACAGGTGGCCGAGGTGCTGGGGTACGGGGTGGTCCTGCTCGCCGAGGAGTTCGTCCCGTTCGTCCGCGAGCTGGCCGCCCTGGTCGCCCGGTCCCCGCACCGGCAGGGCGCGGCCTACCCGGTCGTCGAGACCGTGCAGCGTGAGGGTGTCTGCCGGGAGGTGCTCGCGCCCGCGCCCGGGCTGACCGCGGCGGCGGCCGAGGACGCGGAACGGCTGGCCCTGGACCTCGCCGACGCGCTCGGGGTGACCGGCCTGCTGGCCGTGGAACTGTTCGAGACACCGCGCGGCCTGCTGGTGAACGAGCTGGCCATGCGCCCGCACAACAGCGGCCACTGGACCATCGAGGGAGCCACGACCTCCCAGTTCGAGCAGCATCTGCGGGCGGTGCTGGACCTGCCGCTCGGCGCCCCGCAGGCCGCCGCGCCGCAGGTGGTCATGGCCAACGTGTTCGGGGCCGCGGACCTGGCCGGAGGCGCGGGACCGGACGTGTACGACCGCTACATCCACGTGATGGCGGCTGACCCGGGGGTGAAGGTGCACATGTACGGCAAGGCGCCGCGGCCCGGCCGCAAGATCGGGCACGTCACGGTCGCCGGCACCGGCGTGGCGGCGCTCCGGGACCGCGCCACCCGGGCCGCCAGCTACCTGGGGACCGGCAAGGAGCTGGGCGAGTGAGCGGGCCGCTGGTCGGCGTGGTCATGGGCAGCGACTCCGACTGGCCGGTGATGCAGGCCGCGGGCGCGGTCCTGGAGGAGTTCGGGGTGCCCTACGAGGCCGACGTGGTGTCCGCGCACCGGATGCCCCACGACATGATCCGGTACGGCAGCGAGGCCGAGGGCCGCGGGCTCCGGGTGATCATCGCCGGGGCGGGCGGCGCCGCGCACCTGCCGGGCATGCTGGCCTCGGTGACCCCGCTGCCGGTGATCGGCGTGCCGGTGCCGCTGAAGTACCTCGACGGCCTGGACTCCCTGCTGTCCATCGTTCAGATGCCCGCGGGCATCCCGGTCGCCACGGTCGCGGTCGGCGGGGCCCGCAACGCGGGCCTGCTCGCCGTGCGCATCCTCGGCGCCGGGGACGACACGCTGCGCGCGAAGATGACGGCCTTCCAGGACCGACTGCGCGCCGAGGCGGAGGCCAAGGGGGCGGCGCTGCGCGGCGAGGCGGAGGCCAAGGGGGCGGCACTGCGCGCCGCGCGTGCCGACGAGGAAGGCTGAAGGGGGCCCTTTGCCCCTGGCCCGTGGCCCGGGCCCCAGGGTCATCGCCCGGGCTCGGGCCCGGGCCTCGCCTACTATCAAATTCATGGTCTCTGACTTTCCTGCTTTCGCGCTCACAGAGGAGCATGAGGCGCTGCGTGACGCCATCCGAAGCCTGGCTGACGACAAGATCGCGCCTCGGGCCGCTGAGGTGGATGAGTCCGCGGAGTTCCCCTGGGATGTGTTCGATGCGCTGGCGAATAATGATTTCGCGGCGGTGCACATCCCTGAGGCGTATGGGGGTGCCGGGGCTGATGCGATCGCGACCGCGATCGTGATCGAGGAGGTAGCGCGGGCATGCGCGGCGTCGTCGCTGATCCCGGCGGTGAACAAGCTGGGCACGGTGCCGCTGCTGCTGGCCGGGTCGGAAGAGCTCAAGCAGAGGTACCTGCCGCCGGTCGCCCGGGGCGAGGCGATGTTCGCCTACGCGCTGACCGAGCCGGAGGCCGGCTCTGATGCGGCCGCCATGTCAACGCGCGCCGTCCGCGACGCTGACCGTTTTGTCCTCAACGGAACCAAGCGGTGGATCACGAACGCCGGGGTGTCCCAGTACTACACGGTGATGGCCGTGACCGATCCGCCGGCCGGGGCGGGCGGGATCTCCGCGTTCGTGGTCGAGAAGGATGATCCGGGGTTCTCCTTCGGAGCGCCGGAACACAAGCTGGGGATCAAGGGGGCGCCGACCCGGGAGCTGTACTTCGACAACTGCTCCATCCCGGCGGACCGGATGATCGGGCCCGAGGGCAGCGGGTTCCGCACCGCGCTGGCCACGCTGGATCACACCCGGATCACGATCGCCGCCCAGGCCATCGGCATCGCCCAGGGGGCGCTGGATTACGCCACAGGGTACGTCAAGGAGCGCCAGCAGTTCGCTCAGCCCATCGCAAGCTTCCAGGGCGTGCAGTTCATGCTGGCCGACATGGCCATGAAGGTGGAGGCGGCCCGGCAGCTCACTTATGCCGCCGCGGCCAAGTCCGAGCGGGCCATGGAAGGCGACCGCGCCAGCGACCTGACGTTCTTCTCCTCGGCCTGCAAGTGCTTCGCCTCGGACACGGCGATGCAGGTCACCACCGACGCGGTCCAGTTGCTGGGTGGCTACGGCTACGTCCGGGACTACCCGGTCGAGCGGATGATGCGCGACGCTAAGATCACCCAGATCTACCAGGGCACCAACCAGATCCAGCGGATGGTCGTGGCACGGCAGCTTCTCAAGGGCTGAAATTAGGACGTCAACCTGCGGTTTCCCGGGCGTGTCTCGCCTCAGCTCGCCGGCCGGCTGGCGGCGTCGGCGAAAGGCCTGTGATTGGCGTGGAATGCTCTATGCACGGAAAACCGGGAAAGGTAAAATCGGGGTAACTCGCTCCGGACCCTGGCAGCTGCACCCGCGGAATATCCGTGCGTGCAGAGCAGGGCCCGGATTTTTTCGTGCACGGAAACGATGCCGGCCAGACGCCACGGACCAGGGATGGTGAGAACTCCAGGAGGTTGCCCTCCCGCTGCGATCTGCCCACGCATGACCGGACTACCGCGTGCATCATCTCGTCACTGGCTAAGGAGTCGGTTATGGGCATCATCGCCTGGATTATTCTCGGCCTGGTCGCAGGCTTGCTCGCCAACATGCTGATCCCGGGCAGGAGATCACAGGGGCTTATCCTCACCTGCGTGATCGGCATCGTGGGGGCACTGCTCGGCGGCTGGGTAGCCACCAAGCTGTTCCACATCCACAGCCTGCAGGGCTTCTTCAACCTCTCCACCTGGATCACCGCGATCGCCGGTGCGGCGGTCCTGCTGCTCGTCTTCCACCTGATCACCAGCCGCTCCAGGGGGTCCGGCCGGTTCGCGCACCGCTAAGGGGCGCGTGAGGGGTGGGGGCGGGAAAGCATGATGAGCTTGCCGGCCGGCCAGCAGCGTGTCCTCGACCGGATCGAGAAAACCCTGCTGGCGGATGACCCTCGTTTCGGGTCGCTGTTTGCGATCTTCACCAGGCTGACGTGGCACGAGGCAATGCCCACCATCGAACTGGTCAAGCCCGGGCGGAGGCTCCGGCCGGTTCTGGCCATCGTGATCACGCTGATCGCGGCCCTGAGCGTTCTGGTGCTCAGCTTGCAGTCTCCCAGCCGACCGATGTGCGTCAGCACCACCCTGCCTGGGCACGGCCATTCACCGTGCGCCGCCTTCCGAGCGCCGGTCCCATGAGATCGGCAGCCCACCTGCGCTGGTGAACTGACCGCAGCACCATGACGCAGCTGCCCACCACACGGCACGCGCCGGATGAGTCTGGCGTCAGTGACCTGACGGCCGGCGCCCTCGGCTGTCAGCCTCGGCGCAAGTCGCCGTCCAGCGGTGCGATGTCCCGGCCCGCGGGTTCGCGCCGTTGGCAACCCGGGCACTCCGCCAAGGACAGGCGCAGGGCCGACGGCCAGTAGACGAATCTGTCCGTCCGGCAATAGACGCACAGCACAGAACGGACGCCAGCAGGTCGTTGCCCAGGCCGCTGGACTGCTGTCCCGCCGGGGTGGTTGATCACACGGTCGGTCATAGGGCTCACCGCCTTCAATTCAGGCTGTCAGCGGCGAGGGAGCACATGGTCCGGACCGATCCAGGCTCGCTTAGTCCTGCCAGGGTCGCACGAACCCGTGGTGAAAGGCAATCGGAGGGTCCGCGACTGGCCTGGCTCACCACCTGCGGACCAGCCGGGCACGGCGGCTTGGCCTAGCGGGACCTTGGCCGGCCGTGCCGGGCGGCGGGATGCTGCTGGGATGCTGATCGCGATGGGGGCCGGGGGTGAGGTGCTCGGCACGCCGATGCGCCCGCAGGACATCGTGGGTGACGTGGTGGCGGCCGAGGCCGAGGGCTTCGGGGCGGCCTGGACGGTCCATTTCTCCCGCGGCGTCGACGCGCTCGGCGTGCTGGCCGTGGCGGGCACCCGGACCAGCCGGATCGGCCTCGGGGTGGGCATCGTTCCGACCTACCCGCGGCACCCGCTGGCGCTGGCCCAGCAGGCCGCGACGGCGCAGGCGTTCTGCGGCGGCCGGCTCACGCTCGGCGTGGGCGTGTCACACCGGCCGGTCATCGAGGACCTGCACGGGCTGGCCTACCAGCAGCCTGCCGCGCACATGCGCGACTACCTCTCGGTGCTCGTCCCGCTGCTGCGCGACGGCAGCGTCCGCCACCGCGGCCGCTTCTACCAGGTGGACGGGGGCTTCACCGTGCCAGGCACCAGCGCGGTGCCGGTGCTGGTCGGCGCGCTGTCCCCGCTGATGGTCCAGGCCGCGGGCGAACTCGCGGACGGGGTCGTGACCTGGCTGGCCGGGCCGCGCACGCTGGGGGAGGAGATCATCCCGCAGCTGCAGCGGGCCGCCGCGGGCCGGGGCGCACCCCGGGTGGTGGCCGCGCTCCCGGTCGCGCTCACCCCCGGCCCCCAGGCTGATTCCGGGACCGCGCAGCGGACCGCCGACGAGGTGTTCGCCCGGTACGCGGGGTTCGACAACTACCGCAGGCTGCTGGAGCGCGAGGGCGCCGCGTCACCGGGCGCCCTGGCCGTCACGGGAACCGAGGCGGGGATCGAGAAGCAGCTCAGGCGGCTCGCCGGCCTGGGCGTGACCGAGCTGTGGCCCATCATCTTCCCGGTCGGCGACGACCCCGGCCGCAGCCGGCGCGAGACTAGGGCCCTCCTGCGGAGCCTGAGCACGGCCTTCTGACCATGCCCCAGGCCGGGGACACAATCACACCAGCCCCTCCAGTCACACTCATCCCGCTGGTACCAGCGCACCGATCGTGATCATGGCATCGGTGTCGCCCCAGCGACACCAATCGTCTGATCATGAACCGCCGGGCCCAGTTCCGCTGGGCAACCCTGATGCCGCTAGCCAGGCAACGGCAGGTCGGCCCAGACGGACTTCCCGCTGGCCTGCGTCTCGACGCCCCAGCGGTCCGCCATAGCCGCGACCACGCCCAGGCCGTGCCCGGGTACGGCGGGCAGCCAGTGGGGCCCGCCGGGCTGCCCGAGGGGGACGTGGTCATCGACACTGATCCGGATCACGTCCGCGGACAGGACGAGGCTGACGCTGAAAGGCGAGCCGGCGTGCAGCACCGCGTTCGTGGCTAGTTCGGTGACCACGAGCGCGGCGTCCGCGGCCACTTGCTCCTCCCGCCACGGCCTGAGCATCTCGAGCACGAACGCCCGGGCCACCCGGGGATCCTGGCGGGTTCCGCCGAACGTGCGGGAGGCCTCGGTCCAGGCGGGCCGGGCCAGGGGCTCGGCCGCCGCGGGGGGTTTGGCGGGCCGGGTTTTACCGGCGGGTAGCGCCGCCCCACCGGCCACGGGGTCTGCGGCCACGGGGTCGCCGCCCACGGGACCGTCGGCCGCCGCCTCGCCGCCCACCGGGCCACGGATCACGGCGGTGTGCAGGCGGCAGATCTCACTGATCGCGCCGTCACGCTGGCTGCTCTCGACTGTCTGCCGCGGGTAGCCGCAATACAGGGAGAACGGGATCTCACGGCCCAGCTCGTTCCAGAAGCCTTCCAGCTCGAGGGCGGCGTTGACGTGACCATCCGCCCAGAGCAGGGCGACGATCTCGCCGTACACGCGGACCGGCCCCGGTGCCTGACCCGCGGCCAGGATCGCGGAGCGGATCTGGGCGTCGAACTCTGCCCGGTCCGCCCGGCCCGCGCGGATCAGCTGCTCCGCCAGCCGGGCGGCGTCGAGGCGGACCAGGGTGCCGTTCCGCTGGGCTGCGGCGACGTCCGCGCCGCGGGTGGCCAGGCGGGCCTCGAAGCTGGCCCAGCGCCCGGGGGCGGCCACGATGACCGCCGCGCCGCCCTCGGCGATCGCGTCGGCGAGATAATCCCCCGCGCTCTCGGCCAGCTCTTCGTCACGGTCGTAGAACTGCACGACGTGACGGTGCGTGCGGAGGGCGGAGGTACCAGATTCGCTAGACACGGGTCTTTCCAGTTGGCTAAAGCGCATCGTCCCAGTCGGCTAAGCGCATCGGCGGACCTGAACACCGTCCGGCCTGAAACCCGCGTTGGCTGGGGGCACCGGGGCGGCAGGTCACCATAACGGTACCCTGGCGCCCCGGGATGAACCTCCCGGTGGGGCTACGCACCAGACTGCGCAGGCTGGGCCGGGGTTCGCCGATCCGCTCGCCTGCTGGCCCCGGGGGGCCAGCAGCCCGTCACCTAGGGTGAGAAAAGGAATCCAGGACCACGGAAAGAGGGCACCCGGTGGACATCACTCAGCTGATCCTCGACGACCATCACGAGCAGCGCCGGCTCTTCGCGATCCTGGAGCAGGTCGACCGGTCCGACACCGAAACCCTGGGCGCGGTCTGGGACCGGCTGGCGGCCTTCCTCGAGCTGCACGCCGCGGCGGAAGAGGAGATCTTCTACCCTGCGCTGCTGAGGGTCGGTATCCAGGCCCGGCGCGGCGGGACCACGGAGGACGAGACCCTCGACGCGATCGGTGACCACAACGACATCCGCGACGCGGTCATGTCCGCCCAGGGCCACCCGGTCGGCAGCGACGAGTGGTACGCGGGGGTCACCGCGGCCAACCTGGCCAACAGCGATCACATGGCCGAGGAGGAGCGGGAGGGCCTGACCGACTTCCGCCGGCTCGCCAGCCTGCAGCTCCGCCACGACCTGGGCGTCGCCTTGGTGAAGTACGAGGCCCAGCATTACGCCGGGGTCCGGCCGGTGGACAAGGACCCGGCCGAGTACGTCCGCGAGGAAGAGGAGCGGCAGGGTCTGCTGGACGCGGGGTCGCCGGACGATGGCCCGCCCGACGGTGCGGCCGCGGACGGGTCGCTCAGCATCGGCAGCCTCAGAATGTCCTGAACCGCGCCGGTCAGCCCCTCGCCGCCCTCGGTGGCCGCCACCTCCTCCGGGCGAGCCAGCGGGGGTGGCGGTCTGTTGCCCGGGAGCCTGGCTAGCAAGCCGGCTGGTCCGCGATGAGCTGGGCGTACCAGTGGGCGCTCGTCTTGGGGATGCGGGCCTGGGTGCCGAAGTCCACCCAGACGAGGCCGAACCGCCGGCTGTACCCGTCGGCCCACTCGAAGTTGTCCAGCAGCGACCAGACGAAGTAGCCGCGCACGTCCACCCCGGCCCCGATCGCGGCCAGCGTCTCGCCGAAGTGGGCGCTCAGGTACGCGACGCAGGCTCGGTCAAGTAGCCCGGCCGGCCACCGGGCAACCCCTCAAAATTCTCCGCAACGAAAACCGTCCGCCGTGCTCCCGCCGCCCCGGGCGGGAGTGGGCGTGGCGGCAGTGCGCCCTGCGAGGCGGGTGCCCGCGCGAGGGGGGTGCCCTGCGAGGCGGGTGCCCGCGCGAGGGGGTGCCCTGCGAGGCGGTGCCCGCGCGAGCGGGTGTCCCGCGAGGCGGTGCCCGCGCGAGCGGGTGTCCCGCGAGGCGGCGCCCTGCGAAGGCAGGTGCCCCATCAGCATCATGAGTCACATTGATCATGGCTGCCGCCCACGTTTCACGCGGGACGTGCGCGACGATGCCCGGTATCAACCGGTTTGCGCGCACGTTCCGCGTGAAACGTGCCCCTGGGCCGGCGCGACCGAGTTGGGCGAGGGGCTTGAACTGGGGGTCGGCGCCGTACGGGTACGCGAGTGAACACGAGACGATGGAGTCGGCGGCCCCCGCGCGCACAGCGCCCCGGGAGTAGCCTTCCTCGCGTTGCCTATCGCACTATTCTTTACACTGGCGTTATCTGCGTGTGCCGGGCGTTGAGGGGCCTCGTGGCCGCCATTTCTTACGAAGTTATTACGGTCACTAGTTAATGCCCGGACAGATCACCCTCCAGCTTTGATCAACATGGCTCTGAGCTGCGGGGATAACACCTAAGCCGGAGCTCGTGGCGACGGCGATGCGGGGCAAATCTAAAAAAATCTTGATTCTGCGTCACTTGGCACAACGGCAGGACTACTGTAATCGCCCGGGAGCAATACCCGACCAAAAGGGAACGGTGTCGTGTCGTACAGAAGAAGAGTCTTTAGTCATGATCGCAAGTTTGAGCCGCGGTCGCGGACCCGGCTCCTTGCGATAGTCGGGGCCGTGGCCGTGGTGGGCGGGGTCGGCGGGGCGTTGCTCATTCCGAACATGGGCAGCGTGTTCGGCGCGAGCAACGCGGCCAGCGTGGCCGGGACCTGCGCCACGCCGTCGGCGACCGGCACGGCGGCCGGGACCACCGCGGCGGCCGGGACCACCGCGGCGGCCGGGACCACCGCGGCCGCCGCCACGCCGAGCAGCACCGCCGCGACCGTGGCGCCCACCCCGAGCGGGACCGCGGCCATGCCGGTCGCGACCGCCGCGGCAACCACGGGCGCGGCAACCACGGGCGCGGCAACTGCAGGCGCGGCAACCGCAACCACCGCGGCGACCACGGGCGCGACGGCGCCGGCAACCGCGCCGGCCACGCCGACGATCTGTCCGACCTCGACCGCGACCACCACGCCGACGCCGGCGGCGACCGCGGCCGCCGCCGCGGCCAACGTGTCCTGCGACATCATCGTGCCGGCGAACCCGCTGACCGCGCAGGGCCTGGCCACGCCGTTCCAGCTGACTGGGACGGACGGCGCGACTCCTGCGGCGTCTGGCTGCAACATGGTCAACAACGCCAACCTGGGCGCGTTCGTGCAGGCCACGATCCTGAACCCGGCCACCGGGGCCCTAAGTGTGTACGAGCCTCTGGTCATCACACAGGGCACCACCCCCGCGGCCACGCCGGTCGTGCCGACGCTGCCGGCCAACGCGATCGTCACCATCGACTTCGGCTTCAACGGCACGAACCTCACTCAGGTGGGCGCCACGCCGAACGCGCTGGCTCAGGGCCGGTGCGTGAACGGGCTCGGCGGGTCGATCTTCGGGCAGGTCTCGTTCTGCAACGGCACCCAGTTCTTCCGCGCCGTGGCCCGGGCCAAGGCGGCCGGCAGGCTTGTCATCCCACCACTGGGCACCGCGACGAAGACAGGCCAGCCGTGCCTGACCACGCGCAACTTCGATGTGGTTGACCAGGACCCCAGCGACAACGTGACCACGACATACCTGCTCACCGCGAACGGCGAGACCGCGCAGGACAACGCGACCAATGAGGCCGCCCTGACCAATGCGACCCCGATCGTCAACGGGAGTGACAACAAGCTGCTCGACTCGTTCCTCGACCCGACGATCGGCTGCACGCCGTTCGAGGCGCCGGACCTGTCGAATGGCGGGACGCTCGGCACCTCGCAGGCCCTCGATGAGATCTCCGCGCAGAACCAGGCCGCGCCCGTCGCCCTCGTGCCGGAGAACGATGAGATGGTGCTGGTCAACGACGCGTTCAGCGCGGCGAAGACCAACCTGTACCGGGAGAACCTCGGCCAGGCGCCCGTCTCCGCGGCGAACAACACCACAAGCAGCCCGGCGAACTTCTGCCAGAACATGGTCAACATCCAGACCCCGTTCCTGGCGAACAACCAGGCCCTGCTGGCCACCGACACCTCACCGGTGGCGGCGGTGGGCGACAACCTGCTGACGTTCATGGCTAACCGGCTGAACATGTCGTTCACCAACCTGAATTGCCAGAACTTCGGGCTGCAGAACCCGGTGACCGTCACCCTCGACGGAAACGGGGCTGCTACCGCCGCGACCTTCAACACCGCACATCAGACGGCGACTGCTGCCACGACCGCTGCGGGATCCGGCGCGACGGGCACGGTGATGCCCGCGCCCGGGCAGCGGATGGGCCGTAGGCACCACAGGATGATGAACCCGTCCGGAATGTAACCGTCCTCGCGGGATGGTCGGGTAATTCCCCAGGTGCGGTGGCTTCCAGGGCCCCTGGAAGCCACCGCACCCATCCGCAGGGAGCAGGGAGATGAAGGACAAAAGCAACGAGCAAGGCCGGCCCCAGCCCAGCGACCCGGCCGCCCGGGAAGGGGCATCGGCAGACGCAGCGGGCCCAGCCGCGGATATCAACGAGGCAGCGGAGGCGGGTCAGGCCGTTCCGGCCGAATCAGCTGATCCCGCGCCCGCAACCCGGACCGCGCCCGCATCCCGGACCGCGACGGGCTCCGGGACCGCGACGGGCTCCGGGACCGCGACGGGCTCCGGGACCGCGACGGGCTCCGGGACCGCGACGGAGCCGGTCTCTCAGGAGAAACCTGCGGCGGCGGTCGGCGAGTCCACGGCGGAGACTCCGCAGCCGCCCTGGTGGCAGGGACGCTCCCGGCTGGCCGTGGGGGTCCGCGCGGTCGCTGTGGTGGCCGGGCTACCCTTCGTGGCGTTCGCTGCGGTCGGCGGGCTGTCCATCTCGGCGCAGGCCTCGTCGGCGATTCCCAGCCCGCCGCGGGCCAACAAGATGTTCGTGGAGGACGACGACGGAACCGGGGCGGACAACCAGGAGAACATCGTGCGGTCGGCGGCGCCCGGGCTGGTGCACATCGTGTCCGCGTCCGGGGCCAACGTAGGCGTGGGCGTAGTGCTCACCCCCTCTGGCCTGGTACTGACCAGTGACCAAATCCTCCGCGGAGCGGGACGCGTGAGCGTGCGGACCGTGCTGGCCGGGCGGCGATTCTCTGCCAAGATGCTCGGTGCCGATTCCGCTGAGGATCTGGCGTTGCTCCAGATCGAGGGCGGTTCCTCGGCATTCAAGACCGTGGCCATCGGGAATTCCCTGGACTTCGCCGTGGGGGCAGCAGTCACCGCCGTGGGCAGCAGCGGCATCACCAGGACGATCGCCCTCGATCTCGGGAACCTCGCCAGCCAGCACGGCACCGCTACGGTCAGCGGTAAGAGACTGACCGGGCTGCTCGAATCGAGCCTGCAGTCACTGCCCAGCCAGGAGACGGGTGGCCCACTGGTGAACCTGTCCGGCCAGGCCATCGGGATCACCGTGGCCGGGGCAGGCAGTCCGCTGCACTACACCGGCTTCGCGGTGCCGATCAACGAGGCGCTAGCCGTGGCTAAGAGTATCGAGGCCTCGCATGCGTAACAGGCAATGGTCGCCAGCGGGTGCGCGGAGGAGCCGGTTCATGCTCATCGCCGTCCCCCTGATCATCACGATGGCGGTCGGCCTGGTCCTCGGTCTGCGGCTGGAGGGCGAAAGAGATGCGAGCCTGAAGCTCTCGGCGCAGCACGGCCGGACCGCGGCGGCCACTCCAGCCGCGGGCGCCACGGCCAGCCCGGCGGCCACCGCCTCGGTGACGGGCCCGGCAGGAGCCGCCAACCCAGTGGCCCCGGCCAAGGCCAGGCGCAGCCAGAACCCGGCCCACATGTGACCGGAACTCCCTGCTGGAGACGTGAGTGGCAGGGCGACCGCTACCCGCTCCTTGCCGGTCGGCCTCAGCCGGGGCCCACCCCACCGGGGGGCCGCTGGAGGCGGGCCAGTGGGGTGGCCGGACGGGCGGACAAACTCCCGGGAAAGCGTGTTTCCGGGACGAGACCAGCGTGTCGTGACCAAGGTCAGCAGTGCAGGCCGTGACCACAACTTGGCCCTTCACTACAGCAGGTAATTGTTACGGTACGTGTTGTCAGTTTGTGATCTACCCCACATTGCTGGTTGCCCAGCCGTCACAACTTTTTCAGCGGAAGCGGTTGCAGACCCCTCCCTCGCCTCTGGCAAGGTAGCGCCGATGGTTCAAGGCCTTCCGCCAAGCACGTTCTTGGTGACTTAGTTTCTGCGGCTGGTATTTGGCAGAGGAACTGGACCACGCGCTGCCCGTAGGCGCAGCGGTCTGCTCCAGGGTGTCTCGCCCGGGAGTTCGGCCCACGGAAGGACAGCCTTGTCACAACACCGGAGGCGAAGCCCCGGAAAACGACGGGCGGCACGCCGTAATGGCATTTTGTTGCCCGTCACCGCTACCGCGGTCACCGCGGTCACCGGAATCGCCATTGCGGGCTACCTGGTGGTTGTGCGGCCTGGCAATGTGCCGAATTCCGGGGCGGCCATCGCCGCCGCGGCCGTGTCCGGGAGCCAGGCCATGGCCGTGCTCGAGCAGCAGCGGCAGCAGATGATCGTGCTGTCCGCCGCATCGCACAGCATGCACCTCGTCGGCGCGCCTAAGGTCGCCTCACAGCCCCTGAGCGCAACCGGGACCACTGGCGGAGGCACGAGTGGCGGTACGACCGCAGTCGTCGTTGCGGCACCGCCTAACCCCGGTACAGCTCAGAGCATCGCCTACAACATGCTGTCCTCGTTCGGCTGGAGTCCAGGCACCTATTTCAGCTGCCTGAACAACATCTGGACCCGGGAGAGCGGCTGGCGGTACAACGCCGAGAATGCCAGCGGCGCGTACGGGATTCCGCAGGCACTCCCTGGAAGCAAGATGGCTACTGCGGGCGCGGACTGGATGACGGATCCGACCACCCAGATCAAGTGGGGACTGGGCTATATCCAGTCCCGCTATGGCGACCCGTGCAGCGCGTGGTCTTTCTGGCAAGCACACGGCTACTACTGAGTAACAGCGAGTCAGCCCGCTTATCCGGCCCTCGCGTCTGAGTCCTGATCATTACCTGGCGTGTGAAAAACGTTACTTAGTGTTCGAGGCTGTCTCTCCGTCCCGCGACCCTCATCTCGGCTGGGTGGCCGAAATAGCCTACGGTTCGTAAGGCATCAAATACGAGATGTCACTTTGTGACACGTATCACCTGGTATGTCAGGTTTCCAAGGTTCGTGATGATCGCCCAGTTAAATCCCTAGAGTCGAATCTATGTTCCATCTGCTGGCCAAAGAGTGTGTCCTAGGTCATAGCGTCTTTTCTGAGGTTTCGGGCAGAACTAATTGCCGGTATTGGGCATCGTGGTTTGTCGGAAGCACCCGGGCGTGTCTGATGGTTGCCACCCCCCGCAACCTGCCGCCCTGACCCGCGGCACGTCGACGCGCCGCTGTGGCCCCCAGCACCCCCTGCTGTGATCCGCAGTGCCCCCGGGTGGAGGCCGAGCGCACCTCGTGCGCCCGATCGAAGGTCAACCTTGTCCATCCCCAGGACATTCACGTTTCGTAACTCCAACCGCAAGCCCACACGTCTCACGTTCACGGTCGCGGGAACGACCGCCACGGCGGCTGCCCTGGTCGCCGCGGGGCTAGCCCCCGCCAGCCCAAGCGGTGGAGGCGCAACCGCAGCGCTCAGCACGGCCCTGGCCACGCACGGCGGCACCAGCGCGCTCCCGCTGGCCCAGATCCCGCTGGCCCAGATCCCGCTGGCCCAGATCTCCCTGGCCCAGACCGGTGGTGCGCTCGAAGGTGCGGACGGCCATGCCTCCGCGCACCTAGCGGCCGGCATCCCGGCCGTGACCGCAAGTGGCCAGGCCATCCTGGCCTCCGGCTTGGCTGCCATCCAGGTCGCCCGGCCGGGCAAATCCGGGCCCGCGTCCCGGCCCGGGAACCGCACGCCCGCCGGGCACCCGGCCAAGGCTGCTGGCCAGCATGCCAGCGGCGCGCGGCCGGCCCGGCACCCGCAACTGGACGGCTCCGCAAGGAACGCCCAGCGCGCGGCCCCCGCGCACCGGGCTCAGCCGGGGCATCACGCCAGCCCCCGGCGCACCGGACCGTGCGCGTCGTCCACCCTGCACTGGTGGATCTGCTCCGCTGAGCACGCCCTGGAGGAGCACGGCGTATCCCGTGGGCTGCTCAGCACGAGCGCGGCCTACATCGTGGTGCAGCACGAGTCAGGCGGGAACCCCGGCGCGTACAACGGCTGGGATTCCAACGCGGCGGCGGGCCATCCGTCCGAGGGTATCGCCCAGGTGATCGGCCCGACGTTCCAGGCCTACGCGCTGCCCGGGCACCACAACATCTGGAACCCGGTGGACAACATGATCGCGGCCTTCCGGTATGCGATCAGCCGGTACGGCTCCATGAACAACATCCCCGGAGTCGTGTCTGTCCGGCAGGGCGGCTCCTACATGGGGTACTGACCCGCGTACTGCTGTTGAGGTGCTGGCGGCCTTCCCGTGCGGGGAGGCCGCCAGCGTCACGAGCGGGCCCGGAACGTGATCAGCGCCTGATGGAACTCGGGCTGGCTGGCCGTCCACGCGGAGGCGGGCGCCGATTCGCGGACCAGGTAGCCCTGGCGGCCGGCCGGGGTGGTGACCCGGAACGCGATCTCCAGCACCTCCATCCGGCCTCCGCTCGCGGGCTGCCAGGTGAACTGCCAGGCCACCCCGGCCCCGCCCTGGAAGGCGAAGGGCCGGCCGCCGATCGGCTCGTAGCCGGGGAAACGGCCCTCCTGCAGGACCCGGGCCAGCTGTCGGCGCACCTGCCCGGGGGCCGTCACCCCGCCCGCGGCCGTGGGGGTGACCAGAATCGACACGTCACCAGCCGGGCTGGTGAAGGCGGCGCCGGTCCCGCGTCGCGCCGTCTGCCACCCGGCCGGAACAGTCATGCTGAAACCAGCCGGGGACCCGGCCTGGCTGGCGGTTGCGGCCCGCCAGCCTGCCGCCCCGGACGTGGCACCTGTGCCGCTGTTCCCGCGGGTCAGCGCCACCCCTACCAGGATGCCGGCGCCCACGATGGCCAGGGCGCCAACGAGGGCCAGCAGCCCCCGGCGCCCGCGCGGCAGCATCGCCGCCAACTCGGCCGCCAGTCCGCGCCCCCATCCTGGTGTGCCGACGCCGTGCCGGCCGGCCTGCGGTGCGGATGACTCCTGAGCGGGGACCCGTGGTGCGGGGGCCCACGGTGCGAAGGGCTGCCCTCCGGGGGTCTGTGGTGCGGCGGACGGCGGCCGCGGGAATTCGGGGCCCAGGGATTCCGGCCACGGCCGGTCGGGATACGGCCGGTCGGACCACGGCCTATCCGGCCACCGGCCGTCGGCCGACGGTTCGTCCGTCCACGGGCCGTCCATCCACAGGCCGTCCGCCCACGGGCCGTCGGCCGACGGTGCGTCTGGCCACGGGCCGTCGGCCGACGGTGCGTCCGTCCACGGGCCGTCGGGCCACAGCGCTCCCGCCCACCGGCCGTCTGGCCGAGGAGCGCCGGGCCCGGACCCGCCACCGGCCGGGGCTTGAGTCTGCGGCCCGGCCGAGGCCAGGTTCAGCGGTGCGGTTAGCAGCCGGGCGCCGGCCCCGGCGGGCGGCCTGCCGGCCTCTCCAGCGAAGGCGTTCGCCGAAGGGGCGTTCGCCGAAGGGGCGTTCGCCGAAGGGGCGTTCGCCGAAGGGGCGTCCCCGGACGAAGCGGCGCCGTTCCCGGCTCTGGTCCCGGCGGCGGCCAGTTGCCGGCCTACGGCGGCGGCGTCCGGCCGGGCCAGCGGATTGCGGTGCAGCAGGGCCTCGATGACGGGACGCAGCGGGCCGGCCTGCCGGGGCCGCGGTGCTTCCCCGTTGGCGATGGCCGCGAGGATTGCGATGGAGTTGCCCCGGTCGTCGAAAGGCCCGCGTCCTTCGACCGCGGCGTACAGGGTCGCGCCCAGCGACCACAGGTCAGACGCCGGGCTGGCCGGATCGCCCCGGATCCGTTCGGGCGCGGTGAAGCCGGGGGTACCCATGACCATCCCGGCCTGGGTGAGGCCGCTATCGCCCTCGAGGGTGGCGATGCCGAAATCGGTCAGCACGACCCGGCCGGCCGGGCCGAGCAGCACGTTGCTCGGCTTCACGTCGCGATGCAGGATGCCGGCCGCGTGGGCGCAGGCCAGCGCGCCGAGCACCCGCAGGCCGAGGTCGGCCACCTGATACGGGGCCAGCGGGCCGTCCTCGGTGAGGACCTGGTCCAGGGACCGCGCCTCGACGAGTTCCATCACGATCCACGGGCTGCCGTCGGCCTCGACGACGTCGAAGATGGTCACCACCGCGGGATGGTTCAGCCGCGCTGCGGTCCGGGCCTCCCGCAGGGTGCGCGCGTAGAGGATCCGGGTTTCCTCGGTCATCACCGAGCCCATGGTCACCGGGCCACGGATACGCACCTCTTTGACCGCGACGTCCCGGGCCAGGACAGTATCCCGGGCTCGCCAGACGGTCCCCATGGCCCCGCGGCCGATGGTGTTCTGAAGGAGGTAGCGCCCCGCGACCACCCGCCCCGTGCTGGCCGCAACGTGCATGACACCGGACGATACACGCGGCATCCGCCGGGTTTGCTGTGAAGCGCGTGAGAATAGCACGTGTGTCGTGCCGGGATTCTCCCGCTACCGGCTGCCGATAGTGAGCAGCGGCGGCTGCGGCTCCTCGGCGTAGAAGTCGTTCCCCTTGTCGTCCACGATGATGAACGCCGGGAAGTCGCGGACCTCGATGCGCCAGACCGCCTCCATGCCGAGTTCCGGGTACTCGAGAACCTCGACCTTGGTGATGCAGTCCTGGGCCAGCTTGGCCGCTGCGCCGCCGATGGAGCCCAGGTAGAACCCGCCGTGCTCGCGGCAAGCCGCGGTGACGGCGGGAGAGCGGTTTCCCTTGGCCAGCATGACCAACGAGCCGCCGGCCGCCTGGAACTGGCCGACGTAGGAGTCCATCCGGCCGGCCGTGGTCGGGCCGAACGACCCGGACGCGTAGCCTTTCGGCGTCTTGGCCGGGCCGGCGTAGTACACGGGGTGGGCGGCCAGGTACCTCGGCATGGGGTCCCCGGCGGCCAGCCGCTCGGCGATCTTCGCGTGCGCGATGTCCCGTGCGACCACCAGCGGTCCGGTAAGCGATAGCCGCGTCGCCACCGGGTACTTGGTCAGCTCCGCGCGGATCTCGCTCATCGGCCGGTTCAGGTCGATCCGCACCACGTCGTCGCCGAGGTCGCCCTCGGTGGTCTCGGGCAGGTAGTGGGCCGGGTCGGTCTCCAGCCGCTCCAGGTACACGCCCTCCGGCGTGATCTTGGCCAGCGCCTGCCGGTCGGCGGAACACGACACCGCGATGGCCACGGGGCAGGACGCGCCGTGCCGGGGCAGCCGGATCACGCGCACGTCGTGGCAGAAATACTTGCCGCCGAACTGCGCGCCGATGCCGATCTTCCGGGTGATCTCGAGTATCTCGGCTTCGAGTTCGGTGTCACGGAAGCCATGGCCGGCCGCTGACCCGCTGGCGGGGAGGGTGTCCAGGTACCGGGCGGAGGCGTACTTGGCGGTTTTCAGCGCGTACTCGGCGCTGGTGCCGCCGACCACGATGGCCAGGTGGTACGGCGGGCAGGCGGCCGTGCCCAGCGACCGGATCTTCTCCTCCAGGAACGTGTGCAGCCCGGCCGGGTTCAGTACCGTCTTGGTCTGCTGGTAGAGGAAGGACTTGTTAGCCGACCCGCCGCCCTTGGCCATGAGCAGGAACTTGTACTCCTGCCCGGGGGTGGCGTAGATCTCGACCTGGGCCGGCAGGTTGGTGCCGGTGTTCCGCTCCTCGAACATCGACAGCGGGGCCAGCTGCGAGTAGCGCAGGTTCAGCTGGGTGTACGCCTCGTAGATGCCGCGGCTGAGATGCTCTTCATCCTGCCCGTCGGTGAGGACCTGCCCGCCCCGCTTCCCCATCACGATGGCGGTCCCGGTGTCCTGGCACATGGGCAGCACCCCGCCGGCCGCGATGCACGCGTTCTTCAGAAGATCCCCCGCAACGAAACGATCGTTGCGGCTGGCTTCCGGATCATCGAGGATGGCGCGCAGCTGGCGCAGGTGCCCGGGCCGCAGCAGGTGTGCGATGTCCCGCATGCCCTCGCGGGCGACCAGGGTGAGCACCTCCGGGTCCACCTCGAGGAAGTCCCGGCCGAAAGCCTGCCGCCGGGTGATCCCGTCCGCGGTCAGCAGGCGGTACTCGGTGGCGTCGGGGCCCAGGGGGAGCAGGTCGGTGTACGCGAAGTCGGGCATCGTGAGCACGTCCTCGTAGCGGGTGTGATGTCGTTTTCATCGTAGATCCGTGCTGGCGCCGGCGGGGCGCTCAGCCGTGTGGGCCTGGCCATAGGCAGTTGACCAGCGGGTCCCGGCGGCTCCGGCTGCATGGCCGGCCCGCGCCCGGGTAAGGGTCTGCCATCCCGGCGGTGCTGGTCCGGGGGACGACCCCCGGAACCCCGGGATCGCTGGCTCGGAGGGGACACGCCTGCGGCGCGCCCCGCCCCGCCAGCAGATGGAGCGGGTCCGGGTGAGGAGGGGAGAGGGCCGTGAGCATCCCAGACAGTGGCGAGCGGGCGATGAGGGTCCGCAGCAGCGACGAGCAGGCGATCAGCCTCGACGAGGCTTCGCGTCAGCTCGAGCTGGCCGTGCACGACGCCCAGGTGTCGTTCGACTGCATCGCGCTCGGCAACCTCGACCGCGCCCACACCAACGCGGTCACGGCGCGCATCGCCGCCGACGCGGCCGAGACCCTGCTGCGCACTGTGCTGGGCCGGGCGGCCGAGCCGCACGAGGGCCCGGTGCCTGAGCCCCCCGACTGACCAGTGCGGGCTACCCGGCGCGGCCGCCCTCGTCGCTGGCCTGCCTGACCAGGGAATTCAGGAACCCGAAGGACTTGTCATCCTCCGCGGTCCCGGTGTGCGTCCGCCGGAAGCGGCTCACGTCCACGGCGATGTCGGCGATGTCCCAGCGCAGACGGTACAGATCCAGCATCGGGGACTGCGGGCTGATGCCGGTCAGGCCGGCGTAGGCCTCCAGGATGGACCCGTCGCCGGTGTCGAGGCTCCACAGGTCACGCTCGGGCGGGGCGGCCAGGGCGGTGTCCCAGTCGATGAGCAGCCACCCGCCGGCGGTCAGCATGGTGTTGCCAGGATGAGGCTCGCCGTGGGTGAGGACGGTCCGGGAGGACTGGGTACCGGCGGCCGCCACAAGGTGGTCATAGCAGGCGAGCAGCCGCTGGAGAGGGGCGGCGTGCTGCTGGATCAGGCGTGCTGCCGGGCGCGAGTATGGTCCCCGGTCGGGCATGTCACCACCGGCCTGGCAGGCGGCCTCCAGCTCGTCCCGGTGCGGCACGCGGAAGTCCTCAGCCAGCGCACGCCGGCGGGCGGCGGGCGGGGCGGTGTGTGTGGCGACGAGCAGGTCGAGCACGGCGCGCCGGTGCGCGGGCGAGGAGAACTCCGCCCACTCGTAGCTCTGGCCGTGAACGAACGGGTAAACCGCGACGCCGAACCGGTTGCCCACCCGCGCGAGCGGCTCGCCGTCCCGGCAGGGAACCGGGGCCACGACGAAGGTACGGCCGCATTCCTTCAGGTCCGTGGCGGCGGACAGGGCTGCGTGCAGCCGCCGGAACCCCGCGGCCAGCGGCTCAGCCTTCGAGAGCCGCTTGTTCTCCAGTTCATCGGCGGTGACGAACCACCGTGCCCCGGCCTCACCGGAAACCGCCCAGTGGTGACTGCCCCAGCCGACGGGCCGGTACTGCACCGACGCGGCGCGGATGCCCCAGCACCGCTCCAGGGCCGGCACCAGTACGGCCTCGGGCAGGCCGGCGGGCGGAGTCAGCATCTGGCCACGGTAGAAGGCGGACCCCCGGAACGGCTACGGGATAAACGGGCCGGCCACGTGCCTGGCGGGCGGGCCGGCTATGTGCCGGGCCCCGCTGTGCGCACCTTTCGCGGGAGGGGTGGCGGCTCCCATGATCAATGTGACCAGTGGTGCGGGTGAGCCTGCGGAGGAGGGGCGACGGGGGGCTAGGCGATCTATCGGGTCTGTCCCGGGACCGTCAGCCGTGCCGTGGGATCAGCCCTGCGCGGCGGAGCCGGCCTCCGCTGCCCGCGCCTCTTCGTTTCGCACCCCCCGCACCCCCCGCGCCCGCCGGGCCAGCCGGGCCGGCCTTGCCGGCCGCGCCCGGCCTGGCTCGAACCCGGCGGCCAGCGCGATGATCACCAGGGTCAGCACGAGCGGCGCGGCGTAGGCGGCGCGCCAGCCCGCCGCGCCGCCGACCCCGCCCGCGATCCCGCCGACCAGCGCCGCGCCGAGCACGAAGCCGACGTAGTTGAACACGTTGACCCGTGAGATGGCGAGGCCCGACCCGGTGGGATCGAGCTTCGAGGTGGCCGAGAAGCACAGCGGCGGGATCACGCAGAAACCGAGGCCGGTCAGGGCGAAGGCTGCGATGGCCAGATAGGGGCCCGGCGCCAGCACCACGCACAGCAGGCCCAGCCCGGCGACCACGGCCCCGGTCCGCACCACCGCCGTGGCGCCGAACCGCCGCACCGTGTGGTCGCCGATGGCCCGCCCGGCCACCATCATCGTCTGGTAGGCCGCGAACGCCAGCGGGAGCAGCGCCTTGCCCCCGTGCTGGACCTTCGACATGTAGACCGAGCTGAAGTTGGACACGGCGGCGTCCCCGATGTACATGCAGCACATGGCCACGCCGATGTAGATGATCGGCCGCCACGGGATCTGGATGCCGGCCTTCTTCGCCGCGGCCTCGGATGGCGGCGCGACGTCCGCCGCCTTGCCGAACAGGCTGGGCCCGAGGACCAGCGTGGCGGCCAGCCCGGCCAGCCCGGCGATCGTGAACGCCATGCCCAGGGACAGGCCGAGCTTCCCGGCAGCGGCGTTCCACAGGCCGCCGAGGATTCCGGCCGCGCTCCAGAAGCCGTAGAACGCGGTGATGACGCTGTAGCCGTAGCGTTTCTCGGTGATCGCGCCCTGCATGTTCATGGTCGCGTCCACCGCGCCGAGGAACAGCCCGAACAGGCCCACCGTGACGTACAACTCGGGCCGCGTGCTGGCGAACCCGATAGCCGGGAGGCTCAGGCAGACCAGCGGCTGGGCGACGCGCAGCACCATGCCGCTGCCCACCCGGGCCGCCAGCGGGCCGGAGAGCACGCTGCCCACCCCGGCGATGATCGGGACGATGAGCAAGACCAGCGTCAGCTGGCCGTTGGACAGGTGAAACTTGGTCTGCAGGACCGAGACACGGGTGACCACGACCGCGAAGCAGAGGCCCTGGACGAAGAACGCGGCGCTGGTCGCCATCCGCCCGCGGCGGTCACCGGCTTCCCGCGGATCCATGCCGTCCAGCTTCATGCCCCGCTCCCGGGCTCGCGAGCCGCCGGCGGTGCTGGCCGCGGCCGGGCCCGTGCTGTCAACAGCGTGCGATCAATACCTTGCGATCAATACCTGCGATGAATACCTTGCGATCAGCACCGTGCGATCAGGCTGACCCCGCCCGGTCAGGCCGGACCAGTGCGGTCAGGGTAGGGATTGCGCCGTCCGGGCGTCAAGGCGGCTATCGTCAGAGGGTGAATCCCCGGCAGAGCCCGCGTGACCTGCGCGCCTCGGACGCTGACCGGGAGCGCGTGGTGACCCTGCTCGCCGAGGCGGCCGGGGACGGGCGGATCACGCTCGAGGAGCACGCGCACCGGGTGCAGCGGGCTTACACGGCCAGGACCCTGGGCGACCTGGCCGGGCTGACCGATGACCTGGCGCTGCCCGGGGCCCAGCCATTGCGGCTGGACAACTCCCGCACCGTGACCGCCTTCTTCGCGACCGAGCGGCGCGAGGGCCGGTGGGTCGTGCCGGACCGGCTGGTCGTGACCGCCGTCGGCGGTCAGGTCGTGCTGGACCTGCGGGAAGCACTGCTGCAAGGGCAGCGCACCCTGATATACGCCAGCGCGCTCGGTGGCCAGATCAACCTGCTGGTGCCGCCGGGGATCACGGTCATCACCCGGAACCTCTCCGCGGCGCTGCCCGGGGCCCGGCCCGACCCCCGCCCGGAACCGCTGGTCCCGCCCGGGACCCCGGTCATCGAACTGCACACGCTGGCCATGCTGGGACGTGTCAACGTCCGTACGCCCCGGCCGCGGCGGGCTGGCCTGTTCAGCCGCCGGCCGCGGTGAGCCCGGCCGCGCTGAGCCCGCCGCCGGCCGCGGTGAGCCCGCCGCGGCGGCCCTGAGCCCACCGCGCCCACGGACCGCCCGCCGTCCCGCCGGACGGTCCGGCCCAGGACGATGAGCGCGGTATCAGCAAGGGCTGTCGAAGTTGATCGAGCTGTAGGCCCGCAGCTTCCAGAGCTGGTGCTCGCTGTGGATGTTGCGGATGGTGCCCGACCGGGCCCGCATGACGAGCGAGTGGGTGGCGGCCCCGCCCGCCCGGTACCGGACACCGGACATCAGCTCACCGTCGGTGATCCCGGTGGCCGCGAAGAACGCGTCCTCCGACGTCACCAGGTCGTCTGTGGTCAGTACGTGGGTGAGGTCGTGGCCGGCCGCGAGGGCCTTCTCCCTCTCAGCCTCGTCCCGCGGCGCGAGCCGGGCCTGGATGATGCCGCCCAGGCACTTGATCGCGCACGCGGTGATGATCCCCTCCGGCGTGCCGCCTACCCCCAGCAACAGGTTAACGCCGGTTCCGTCCGTCGCCGCCATGATCGCCCCAGCCACGTCGCCATCGGTGATCAGCTTGATCCGGGCGCGGGCCTCCCGGACCTCGGCGATGAGCCGCTGATGCCGCGGCCGGTCCAGGATGACGACGGTGACATCCGATGCCGAGCAGCCCTTGGCCCGGGCCACGGCGGCGATGTTGTGCGCGGCCGGGGCCTCGATGTCGACCATTCCCGCTGCGGCCCGGCCGGTGACCAGCTTGGACATGTAGAACACTGCGGATGGGTCGTACATGGACCCGCGCGAGCTCACGGCCAGCACCGAGATCGCGTTCGGCATGCCGTTGGCGGTCAGCCGGGTGCCGTCGATCGGGTCCACGGCCACGTCGCAGGCCGGGCCGCTGCCGTCACCGACCTGCTCGCCGTTGAAGAGCATGGGCGCGCGGTCCTTCTCGCCCTCGCCGATGACCACCACGCCGTTCATGGACACCGTGCTGATCAGGGCCCGCATCGCGTGCACGGCCGCGCCGTCGGCGCCGTTCTTGTCGCCGCGGCCCACCCACCGGGCCGCCGCCATCGCCCCCGCCTCGGTGACCCGGGCCAGTTCGAGGGCTAGGTTCCGGTCGGGCGCATGCGTCGCGGCCTGCGCGGTCAGGTCGGCCGGGTCGATGCCCCCGGGGGCCGCTGTCTCGTTCTCGGTCATCGCAGAGACCGCCTTCCCTGTGGGCCCGTGCTTCCCCGGTGGAGAGGTGCTCCCCGGTGTGGAGGTGCTCCCCGCTAAGACCATGCCGTCATCCTCGGTGCCTGACGGCGGGCGTAGCCTTGTCGCGTAGGGCGACACACCCTGGCGCCAGACGTGGGGAGCGCTGCGCAGGCGGTGACAGGCGAATGACAGCAGATGTTCCGCAGCCTACCGTGCGGTCCGCCGATCGCGGCGCCGCCACCAGAGCCGCTTTGCTCACCGCCGCCCGTGAGGTGTTCATCTCGGCGGGCTACGCGCAGGCCGGGGTCACCGAGATCGTCGCCCGGGCTGGCGCCAGCGTCGGCAGTCTCTACCACCATTTCACCGGCAAGGCCGACCTGTTCGTCACGCTGTTCGAGGAGTTCCACGAGGGGCAGGCCTGGCGGGCGCGCCAGGCGGCCCGCGGCGCGCGTGAGGACCACGTCCGCGAGCCACGGCAGCTGTTCCTCGCCGCGGCCCGCGCCTACCTCGACGCCTGCCTGGAGGATCGCGAACTGTCCCGGCTGTTCGTGTCGGGGGATGCCCCGCCCGGGTTCGACCTGATCATGCGCCAGCGGCTGCGCGAGTGCGCCAGCCGCAACGCCGATTTCTTCGCCCGCAACGCCGAGCCGATGGACGAGGCGGTGGCGGTCGTGATGACCGGGGCGCTGATGCTCGCCGTGACGGAGGTGTCGCTGGACGAGGACGCCGCGCACGCCCGGCTGCTGGCCTGCGGCGTGCTCGATGTGCTGTCCGGGGTCGATCCCTGGGTTCCGGGCGTGACCAGCCGGCTACGTTAATGCCGTGAGCGCCGAGACAGAGCCGGCCGGGAATGGCGGTGCGCAGCCGGCCGGGGACGATGGCCCGGCCGCCGCACTCAGCTATGAGCAGGCCCGCGACCAGCTCACCGAGGTGGTCCGCCGCCTGGAGGGCGGCGGGCTGACCCTGGAGCAGTCGCTGGACCTGTGGGAGCGCGGCGAGCGGCTGGCCGCCGTCTGCGAGCAGTGGCTGGAGGGCGCCCGCGCCCGCCTCGCCGCCGCGATGGCGGCCCGCGCACCCGGATCCGCCGATCCGGCCGCGCCCTTTTAAATTCTCCGCAACGAAAACCGTCCCGTCCGGCTCACTCAGCCCGGCGCGGCGTCCCAGGGGGTGGCGGCAGGGGTAACGCGCGCCTCACCAGCCCCACCAGTCACACACTGGCGTTCGTGATCAAACGATTGGTGCTGCCCCAGCGACACCGATCGTCTGATCACGAACGCCGGTCAGTTGATCACGAACGCGGGCCTGGGATTCGTGGGGCTGGTAGGGGCATTGCGGCTGGTGGGGCAGTAGGGCCGCCTCGGCTGGCGGGGCGCGGTTCCCAGGGGTATCAGCGGAGGGGCGCGAAGCGGTGCGCGGTCGGCGGCAGTCCCCAGTCCGCGGCCGGCCCGGACTCGCCCGCCGTCCGGGCGGCCCGGACCGCCGTGGCGACCATCCGCGCGTAGAGCCGGGCCCCGCTGGGCTGCGGATGCACCTCGTCCGGCCACAGCAGGCTGGTCCGGTGCTGGATGGTCGCGAACCAGTTGGCCATGATCACGTTGGAGTACCGGCGGGCCGCGGCGGCGATGACCCGGTTCACTCCCGCCTCCCAGGGCCGCGCCTCGTAGGTGTTGACCAGCACCAGGTCCCGGTGCGCGCCAACCGCCCGGATGAGCTGGCCCATCTGCTGGGGGGTGAACGCACCGTTGGTGCCGAGGGCGAACACCACGACCGGGCGGAGCCTCCCGGCCGCCGCGAGGCGCTGCACGATCGACAGTCCCGCGCTGACCTGGCGGCTGACCAGCGCGTCGATGGAGATGCCGGGCAGCGCGGCCGTGAGCTGGACCGCCGAGGCGAGCATGACGGAGTCGCCGACCGCGAAGACGTCAGAGCCGGTCACCCGGGCCGGCCCGGTCGCGGCGGTGGCCGCGGCCGGTACCGACGAGGGACTGGCGGCAGGGCTGTATCGCGGCGCCGCGGTACCCGGCAGTGTGCCTGCGCGGGTGCCGGCGGATCCGCTGGCCGCAGGCGTGAAGGCGGCGTGGCCGGCCGGGTCCTGCTGGCTGACCTTGACCCCCTCGCTGATCTGCTCGGCCAGCCCCGGGGAGGAGCGGGCGTGCACCAGCCCGTAGCCCGCAGCGCCCGCCACGGCCAGGGCGGCCACCACGGCGAGCGCGGGAACGACGCGGACGGGCGATCGGTGCGCCCCGGCCAGGGACCCGGCAACCATCCGGGACCGGGCCCGGACCGTGGACCGGAGACCGTCGCGGATGATGGGTTCCTCGACCCACCGCCAGGACACGGCGGCGAGGCCGACCGAGAGCGCTGCCTCGGGCAGCCAGATCCACCCCGCCGTGCGCTGCTGCGGGAACGCCGCGATGGCCAGCGCGATGACCGGCCAGTGCCACAGGTAGATCCCGTAGGACCTGATCCCGATCCAGCGCAGCACGGACCGGCCGAGCGCCCAGCTGACCAGGCCCGGGCTCGCTGCGGCCAGCACCACCCCGCCGGCCGCCAGGGCGGCGCCCAGCAATCCCGCCGGGTAGAGCACCCGGTCCGTCCCGGTGAAGTGGCCCGTCGCCCAGGCCAGCACGGCGATCCCGGCCAGGCCCAGTGCGTCGGGGACCCGGGCGCTGTCGCGGCTGAGTGCCTGCAGCCGGCGCAGCGGCCAGGTCAGCGCCAGCGCCGACCCGATGAACAGGGCCGACGCGTGCGTGTCGGTGCCGTAGTAGACCCGGGACGGGTCCGCGCCGGGCACGTAGACCAGGACCATGGCCAGGGCGGACAGGGCCGCGCCGAGCCAGGCGAGGGTGGCCCGGACGCGGCCGGACTGGCAGGTCTTCAGGATGACGATCAGGACCAGCGGCCATACCAGGTAGAACTGCTCCTCGATAGCCAGCGACCACAGGTGCTGGAGCGGTGGCGGCGGCCCGAACTGGGCGAAGTAGGAGTGGTGTGCCAGCGCCTGCCACCAGTTGCTGGAGTAGGTGACCGCGGCGAGCAGCGCCGCCCGCAGCGCGGCCAGCTGGGCCGGCTCGATCACGGCCGTGGCCGCGGTCACCGCCACGAGCAGGACCGCCAGGGCGGGCAGCAGCCGGCGCGCCCGGCGCGCCCAGAACCCGAGCAGGTCCAGGTGCCCGTCCCGGTTCCAGCGGGCCACCAGCAGGTCGGTGATCAGGTATCCGCTGAGCACGAAGAAGACATCGACCCCGAGGAATCCCCCGGAAAATGCGGACAACTGCTCATGAAAGGCGACAACGGCAATAACGGCCAGGGCGCGCAATCCATCCAGGCCCGGCCGACGTGAAGTGGCCTGATCGGATGTCGTGCCTTTCACGGCAGGTATCGTCACTGAGCTGATCCCCCCCGGCTCACAGCAATGTCCAGAATTCTCGCCCGTTCAAGGCAGGAAGAAACGCAGTGACGGGTAATAGGTGGGAAGAGATTTGGCCGCGTGCAGTGGCCCGGGGTGCCCGGGCCCAGCGCGGCGGCGCAGCGTGGCGGTTCAGCGTGGTGGCGCAGCGTGGCGGTTCAGCATGGCGGCCCGGCGTGGTGGCGCAGCGTTGCGGCCCGGCGTGGCGGGCCCGGCGTGCTGCCCGGCGGCCGGGCTTGCAGTTACTGGTCTTCGGCCACCGCGGTGAGCTGGCCATCGGCGAAACGCAGGGTGAGGCTCTCCCCGGGCTGCACCTCCGCTGCTGCGCGCACCACGCTGCCGTCGGGACGCTGCACGATGGCGTAACCGCGGCTCAGCGTGGTGGCGGGGGACAGGGCCAGCAACCGGGCCCGCACGTGGGACACGTCGTCCCCGGCGCGGTCCAGCGTGGCGGACAGCCGCCGCCGGGCCCGTTCGGTGAGCCCGGTGATCATTTCCTGGCGCCGTTCGATCTCACGGACCGGCGAGGCGAGTGCAGGCCTGGACCGCATGTCGGCCAGCCACGCGGTCTCGCGTTCCATCCGGCCGGTGAGGAAGCGCCGGGCCCGGCCGCGCAGCTGGCCGATGAGGGCGAACTGCTCGCTCACATCTGGCACGATGCGGCGCGCAGCGTCGGTGGGCGTGGACGCGCGGACGTCCGCGACCAGGTCGAGCAGGGGAGTGTCCTGCTCGTGCCCGATCGCGCTGACCACCGGCGACTTCGCCGCCGCCACGGCCCGGAGCAGCGTCTCGTCGGAGAACGGCAGCAAGTCCTCGATGGAGCCCCCGCCCCTGGCGATGACGATCACGTCCACCGACGGGTCGGCGTCCAGCCGGTGCAGCGCGTCCACGATCTCGCCTACCGCGTACTGTCCCTGCACGGCTACCGGCTCGACCCGGAATTGGACCGCGGGCCACCGATGGGCGGAATTGCGCAGGACATCCTTTTCCGCGGCTGAGTCACGTCCGCAGATCAGGCCGATCTTCCCGGGGAGAAATGGGAGCGGGCGCTTGCGCTCGGCCGCGAACAGCCCTTCGGTGGCCAGGGCCCGGCGGAGCCGTTCCAGCCGAGCGAGCAGTTCGCCGATGCCGACGGCCCGGATTTCGGTGGCGGAAAGGGCGAAAGAGCCCCGGTTGGCGTTGAAGTCGGGTTTCGCCCAGACCAGCACCCGGGCTCCCTCACCGGGTGCCGGGTCGGTGGCGTCCAGCACCGTGCGCGGGCAGATCACCCGCACGGATACGGCTGCGACCGGGTCGCGCAGGGTCAGGAACACCGTGTTCCCGCGCCGGGTGAGCTCGGCGATCTGCCCTTCGACCCAGACCCGGCCGAGGCGGCCGATCCACTCGCTGGTCAGCCTGAGGATGGTGCGCACCGGGACTGGTGCTTCGGGTGAGGTGTCGAGCGCCATGGCGGGTAGCTGCGGCGGTCCGGCTGGTGGCGGCCGGGTGCTGGCTAGCTCAGCTGCCTTCGGTGAGCTTGGTGAGACGGCGGTCGAACATGGTGATCATGGCCGGGCCCTCGTGGGCCTTCTCGTAGTCGAGCAACGCCTGGACCTGGGCCGCGTCCAGCACCCGCAACCGAGCCCGCAGCGACGCCAGCGAGAGCTGGTCGTAGTTGGGGACGGGCAGGGCCTCCCCAGCCGTCGCCGCGGCGGCAGGTGCGGCGGGCTCAGCGGAGGCCACGTGGGGCGGAGCGGGCACCGCGGGGGCGAGGTCGGCGGGGTCCGGCACGGGGGCGAGGTCGGCGGGGTCCGGCACAGCCGGGGCCGGGTCATCTGGAGCCTCGGCCGGGGTGGTCACGGCTGGAACTGGCTCGGTAGGCGTGTACCCGGCAGGTCCCGGAACCGGCTCACGGGTCGCGTCGGCAACTGGCTCGGGAACGGATGGCTCGGCGATGGCGGGCTCGGAGAGGCTCGACGCAGCGGGGATCGGCGCTGCCCCCTCGTCCTGCCCCTCGTCTCCGTCGAGCAGCCTGACGTTCCCCGTCTTGTCCAGCGAACGCCACCGGGTGCTCTCGGCGTCCCGGGCCGGGGCTCTGCGCGAGGCGGCGGGCTTCGCCGGGGCTCTGCGTGATGCGGGGGGCTTCGCCGGGGCTCTGCGCGACGCGGCGGGCTTCGGCGCGGGTGCCGGGGCCGGGGCCTGCTCTGATGCCGGGGAGGATGTCGCCTCGCCGCTGCCCGCGGGTTGCTCGCCGGTCCGCGCGCGGAAACGGTCCGCGCCCAGCAGGAACTGGCCGATGGTGGCGAACACCGTGCGCAGCGCTTGCGCGGGGATTTCCTTGAGGCGGTCATTGACCTGCGGCAAAGGCATCTCGATCGTTCTCCTCAGGTATGTCCCGGCGTGATGCGGCTCCGGGGGCCCGCGCGCCCCACGGCGCCTGCCTGCCGGGCCTGCCGACCCCGGCGGCGCAGCGTGGGTCTGTGACAGGCACAGTCGTATCAGATCGAGCATGACACTGTCACGGGCTGCTGCCGGGCAATTGGTGCTTCCGCGGCGGCGATCCGTGAGGTTGGCGGGCCGGTCCAGTCCCTGGGTGCCGCGCTGGCATCGGGCACGCCGGGCTCAACTACCATAGGGGACATGCCCGCGACCACTCGACGCGTCCTGCTCGCTAAGCCCCGCGGTTATTGCGCGGGGGTTGACCGGGCGGTTCAGGCCGTCGAGACGGCCCTCGAGCGTTTCGGTGCCCCGGTTTACGTGCGTAAGCAAATCGTGCATAACACCCACGTGGTCCATGAGCTGGAGACCCGCGGCGCGATCTTCGTGGACGAGGCCGATGACGTGCCCGAGGGCGCGGTGGTGGTCTTCTCCGCCCACGGGATATCACCGGAGGTGCGCGAGGAAGCGAAGCGTCGCGGCCTGCGGACGATCGACGCCACCTGCCCGCTGGTCACCAAGGTGCATAACGAGGCCAAGCGGTTCGCCGCCCAGGATTACGACATCCTTCTCATCGGCCACGAGAACCACGAGGAAGTGGTCGGCACGACCGGGGAGGCACCGGGCCGCATCCACCTGGTGGACGGGCCGGAAGGCGGCGCGGACGTCCAGGTGCGCGACCCAGCCAGGGTGGCCTGGCTGTCGCAGACCACCCTGTCCGTGGATGAGACGCTCCAGACCGTGGCGACGCTGCGTGAGCGCTTCCCGAAGCTGGCCGACCCGCCCAGTGACGACATCTGCTACGCCACCCAGAACCGTCAGTCCGCGGTGAAGAAGATCGCTAACGACGCCGACCTGCTGATCGTCGTGGGGTCGGCGAACTCGTCAAACTCGGTGCGCCTGGTCGAGGTGGCCTTGGACGGTGGGGCCAGGGCAGCCTACCTGGTCGAGGACGCCACCGCGATTGACCCGGCCTGGCTGGACGGGGTGCGCACGGTGGGTCTGACCAGCGGCGCCTCTGTTCCGGAGGAGCTGGTGACCGGCGTGCTGCAGTACCTGGCGGAACAAGGTTTCGGCGCCGTCGAGGAGGTCGAGGCGGTTGAAGAGCGGCTCGTGTTCGCGCCGCCTCCAGAACTACGCCGTACCGCCCCGCGCTAACGTCCGCCGGGCCCGCTGACGTCAGCGGTAGTGTCGCGGGCCGGGCCGGTACGCGGCCCGGCTGCCTGTGGCCTGGGCGCCTGTGGCCCCCGAGTTCCCTGATCGCGGCTGCTGCAGATCGGGCCGCAGGTCGCGGCGCAGGTCAGTGACGCACTGAGGCAGGCCGCGCACCCAGGCGATGATCAGGTACAGGATCACCCCCGCGAACAGCCACGGCGCGACATTCGCCAGGGTCAGCGTGGTTCCCTCCACCGTCGAGATGATCGTGCTGCCGTTCGCGGTGAGGGCCTTGACACAGATGAGCGCGCAGAAGAAGAGCAGCGGCGGGCTGACCGCGATCACCAGCAGATCACGCCGTCTGGTATACCGGGCCGCGGCCCCGCTGCCGATCACGAAGCTCGCGCCCGCGAGCCAGCCCCACTCGAGCCAGCTCGCCACCAGCAGGGTGAAGAAGAACAGCACGAGCATGCCCGCGACCGCGCCGCGGCCGGTCAGCGCGAGCGCGCCGCGCTCTGCGGCCGGGCGTTGCGCGGCATCGGTGGTCCGGTCGGCGTCGGTGCTCCGGTCGCCACCCGTGCCCCGCTCCGCGGCCGGGCCGTTTTCCGGAGCCGCGCCGCCCTCCGCGGCGTCGGGCGGCCATTCCTTGCTCTGCGTGGGGTCGGAGTGCGGATCGGCCACGTTCCAGGCACGCCCGGCGACGGCCACATCGATCCGCTCCGGGGACCAAGGGTTCGCGGTACCCGGGGAGGAGCCGGAGCGGCCTAGTTCCGGCCGGCCCTGGGGCCAGGACGCATCGGGCCGTGGCTGGGACACCCTGTGCTCCCTCCCCGGCGCTGCCGTGCCGATGACGGCGTGCTGGCCACGCTACCCCGGCCGTGCGCCCGATCCGTTTCATCGACACGCCCGGAGGCTGCGCGATGGCGAAGATAGCGTCGCTGAAACAGCACTCGGTCGTACTCGAGGTGACCGGACCGGGCCAGCAGGCGCAGCCTGGGCGGCCCGGGCTTAGCTCGCGCCATTGCTGCCTGGTATCGCCATCACGGCCCCCGGTGATCCATCGGGGCTGGATAGTTCCGGGCGTTCCGGGCTGAGCCGGCCAGTCTCGCGGGGATCCGGTTGCGGGGAGACGGCGAGTTCCGGGGCATCCGGCTGTAGGGGCACGGGCAACTCGGGCACGGGGAACTCCGGGGCGGCGAGTTCCGGCACGGGCAACTCGGGCACGGGCAACTCCGGGGCGGCCAGTTCCGGGGCGGCCAGGGCCCTGGTGGCCTCCTCGATGAAGACGGGAGTCTCCAGGTCGCCCTCCACCACGCCGAGCTGGTTCAGCTTGCGCGCGCTAACCAGGACCCGGCTCTCCAGCGAGCCAACGGTCTGGTTATAGGTGGTGACCGCCGAGGTGAGCGCGCGGCCGAGGCGGTCCATGTGCCGCCCCAGGCCAGATATCCGCTCATAGAGCTCTCGTCCCAGGTCGAAGGCAGCCCGCGCGTTGTCCGCCAGCGCGTCCTGTTGCCACGCGTACTGGGCGGTGCGCAGCATCGTGACCAGCGTGGTGGGCGTGGCAATGTGCACCTTGCGCGCCATCGCGTGCTCCAGCAGCGCCGGATCGTGCTCCAGCGCCGGGGCCAGGAACGCCTCGCCGGGGATGAAAAGCACGACAAACTCGGGCGCCGGGCTGAGCGTGGCCCAGTACGACTTGGCCGCGAGCCGGTCTACGTGCTCACGCACGTGCCTGGCGTGGGCATCCAGCCGGGCCGCGCGGACCGCGTCGTCCGGGGTCTCCGCCGCCTCCAGGTAGGCGGCGAGCGAGACCTTCGAGTCGACCACGATGTTCTTCCCGCCTGCCAGCCGCACCACCATGTCAGGCCGGAACGTGCCCTCGGCGGACTGGACGCTGACCTGCTCGTCGAAGTCGCATCGCGGGGCCATCCCGGCCAGTTCCACCACCCGGCGCAGCTGCATCTCGCCCCACCGGCCACGGGCTTCCGGCCGCCGCAGGGCCGTCACGAGGGCCCGGGTCTGGGCCCGCAAATCGTCGGAACTCTGCCGGGTGATCTTCATCTGCTCGGTCAGGGCCGCGTGGGACAGGTGCCGCGCTTCCTCGGTCTCCCGGAGCTGGGCTTCCACCTTGGCCAGCGTGTCCCGCAGAGGCTGAACCAGGTGCTCGACCGCGGCCCGGCGCGTCTCCAGTTCGCCGGCGGCCTTGGCGTTGGCCGCGCTGAGCCTGCCCTCGGCGATCTCCAGGAACATGGCGGCACTGCGGTCGAGCGCCTGGGCCGACATGGCCTGGAAGCGTTCGGCCAGCTGGCCGTCGATCAGCGCGGCGCGTTCCTGGGCGGCGCGGTCCAGGATGGCCGCCCGGTCCTGGGCGGCTCGCGCCCGCTCCTCGGCCGCGCGAGCCTGCCCGGTGAGGTCGGCGGTCATGGTGGCCAGGCGGCCACGGGCGTACAGGTAACCGATTGCGGCGCCGACCACGGCGCCAAGCGCGAATAGGGCGAACATCCAGAAGACGTCCATGGACCGTCATGGTGACAGCGGCCACTGACAGTTTCCTGTCCGACACGCTCGACCGGGCGGGACGCGAAACCTGGCCGCGCACGCGAAATTTGGCTTTCCGCATTTGCGCCGTACCGCGTTCAGCGCGCCCGGCGGAAAATCGCCGACCCGGCTGGGGTCGGGCATACCACCGAACACGCGTAGCCTCCAGACCCGGCGGGTTCACCCCGTGACCCGCTCTAGACTCGCGCAGGTGAGTCTCTCGATCGGCATCGTCGGCCTGCCCAACGTCGGCAAGTCCACCCTGTTCAACGCGTTGACCAGAGCCAACGCGCTGGCCTCCAATTACCCGTTCGCGACTATCGAGCCGAACGTGGGCATCGTCGGCATCCCCGATCCCCGGCTGGCGGTCCTCGCCGGCCTCTACAACTCGGCCCGGATCGTGCCCGCCACCGCGCGCTTCGTGGACATCGCAGGGCTGGTCCGCGGAGCGTCACAGGGCCAGGGCCTGGGCAATCAGTTCCTCGCGCACATCCGCGAAACCGACGCCATCTGCCAGGTCGTCAGGGTGTTCAGCGACCCTGATGTCAGCCACGTCGATGGCGACGTATCACCCGCGCGCGACGTGGACACCGTGGCCACCGAACTTATCCTGGCCGATCTGCAGACCCTGGAGAAGGCAGTACCCCGCCTCGTTAAGGAAGCGAAGTTCGCCAAGAATCCGGAGCGCCAGCGGGCAGCCGATGCTGCGGCGGCCGCGCAGCAGATGCTGGACGGCGGCACGACGCTGTTCGCGGGGGCGGCCGCGGCCGGCATCGACGTGGCTGACCTGCGCGACCTCCACCTGCTGACCGCGAAGCCTTTCGTTTACGTGTTCAACATGGATGAAGCCGAACTCGCGGATGAGGACCTGCGGGCCAAGCTGGCCGCTCAGGTGGCCCCGGCAGAGGTGATCTTCCTGGACGTGAAGACCGAGGCGGAACTGGCGGAGCTGCCCGAGGATGAGGCGGCGGAAATGGCGGCCGAACTCGGGATGGGGGAGCCGGGCCTGAACCGGCTCGCGCACGCGGGGTTCGCTTCCCTGGGCCTGATGACATTCCTCACCGCCGGTCCCAAAGAGGTCCGGGCCTGGGAGATCCGCGCCGGCGCGACGGCCCCCGAGGCGGCAGGCGTCATTCACACCGACTTCCAGCGCGGCTTCATCAAGGCGGAAGTGGTGGCGTTCGACGACCTCGTGGCGGCCGGATCGCTCACCGCGGCCCGCGCCGTGGGCAAGGTGCGCATCGAGGGTAAGGATTACGTGATGCGCGACGGTGACGTCGTCGAGTTCCGTTTCAACGTCTGAATGTCAGACCCGTCTTCTACGGTACGTACCACCCAGAGGCTCAATGCGTCCTCGGGGTGTCCGTTGCGGCTACGTACACTGGGCGGGAGGAGTCAGGTGGCGAAGTATGCCCGGCACAATCAGCGATCAATGAAACGACTGCTCGAAGCAAACGGCTGGGCCGAGACCGCCGGGTAAGCACGTCGTGAAGATGACCAAGCCCGGCCACCGGCCGATCACGCTGCCCCACGACAAGGGCAGCGGCAGTTACCCAATCGGGTTATCGATGGCGATCATGCGGCAGGCAGGGCTCAAGGGAGGCGACGAGTGATGGCCGGAGAGGTGTACACCGTCCGGGTTCACCACGAGCCGGGCGAAGAGCTCTGGGCCGAAGTCCTTGAGTTGCCCGGCTGTTTCGCCGCCGGTGCCGACATGGTGGAGCTACGGCAGGCTCTGACCGAGGCCATCAGCCTCTACCTGTCTGAACCGGGCGACGTGAAGCACGTCGAACTGGAAGACGAGCCAGGATCAATCACCGAGCACCGGATGCTAGCGCGAACCGCCTGACGGAGCGCACCGGGTCGGTGCGTCCCCCGGGCCTGGTCGTGAACGGGTCTTCCACGCACGGCGCGCAGCCTGAGTCGCTCACCGGGAACGAGAGTTGTGGGCGATTCCGGAGCAGCCCGGCCGCCAATCCGGAGTACGGGAGTGGGCTCGTGGGTCGGCCGTGAGATTCCGTGGCTTCTGGGACCCGATAAGCCGGATGATTTGCGGGCACTAAGGGCCGACAGAGCGTAGTGCTTTAGTGATGATGAAGTCCGGGTCGCGGGCTGGCAATCGCATCGATCAGTCCGGCGGACGGGCCGGTGCCGACGTGCCCGGATGGCCGTCCGACACGGCATCACGGTGCTCGCCTAGCCCCGCAGACCCAGCTAAGATCCATCGTAAGGCATCGGGTGCAACTATTTTGTTGTGTGCTGCGGGACAAGCTGACAGGGGTTGACCGAGAGTCCCCAGCAAAGCTGCGAATCGACGTCGTCGCAGGTCAGAGTCCCCATAGTGACCAATCGTGCTGCTCTCGGGCAGGTCAATGGGCGGTTCGATTGCTGGTACGCGCGGTGGCGGGCCTCGCGAAAGGGGCTCCCCGGCCGGCGGGTTATGGCGCAGAATAGGGCGATAGACGGCATAGGAAGGCACCGCAACTCTTTGCTGCGCGTGCGCAGGAACGGGCGGAGGTGCGATGGTTCGCCGGTTGACGGTTGATCGCAGTCCGCATTTGGGTGAGCACGGGCTGGACTACGAACCGGGGACCGAGTATTCCGGGCGCGGCCAGATCGGGCGCTCACGCTCGGGTCGAACCTGGGGCGGCGCGGGCGGCCGGTGGCTCGTGTGGCTCTTCCGGGGCGTGGCATGGGCTGTCTTGCTGCTCATCGGTTACCGCGGCGTCGTCGCGATCCTGTCGGACGAGTCTCGCTCGGGGCAGGCGGCACCGGCGGCGTCCGCGCCGGCGGCCAGCGGCTTCCCGGTTACCCTCGCCGATGCCTATGCCCTGCAGTTTGGCCAGGTTTATCTGAACTACAACCCGGGCACCGCCGCGCAGCGGGGAGCAGAACTGAGCGCCTTCCTGCCGAGCGGATCGGACCCGCAATTGGGCTGGAATGGCCAGGGAACGTCTCAATTGCAGTCCGAACAGGTGGCTGGCACCAGCGTGCAGGATGCTCACCACGCCGTGGTGACGCTCCTGGCCCGGGTGAATGGCCAGTTGATGCAGCTAGGGGTCCCTGTCTACGCGTCCTCGGCCGGACTCGTCGTGTCCAGTGCGCCCGCATGGCTGCCTGCTCCAGCGCGAGCCGCCCTTCCCTCGGCCGCACCTGCAAGCTCTGATTCCGCCACCCAGGCGGTGCTGACGAACCAGCTTCCGGCGTTCTTCCAGGCGTATGCCAGTGGCAATCAAGTGACCCTGGGCCGGTTCCTGGCCTCGGGCACCTCGCTGACCGGGCTAAACGGTGCGGTGAACTTTCAATCCATCGCTAACGTCAGCGTCCCACCGGGCGGCGCGACCCGCCATATCATTGCGACCGTCGTCTGGAGCGTTCCGGCCAGAAGCCCAGCAGGCCAGGTCCGCAAGGACGGGACGCCTGCCCAGCTCCAGATGAGCTACGCGCTCACCGTCGTGAAGCAGAATGGAACCTGGTACGTCAGGGACATCAGCGCAGCAACCGAGTCACCGGGGTCGCCGTGACCGGACTTCGAAGGCCCCACGCCCCCGCCCGGCCAGGCATGATCCCCCTAATCCGGAGTAGACGATGTCGTTCCAATCGCTGATCATCGCAGCCCCGTCGTCGCTCAGCACCTCGGGTCTCGTGAGCTACCTGCAGGGGCTGTTCGGGCCCCTGTTCCTTGGGATCGTCGGGATCGTTGCCCTGTTCTTCTTGTTCACTCGGGAAATCATCCGGTTTGTGCAGTTTCTCGTGCTCGCCGTCGCGATCGCGGTGATCTTCTACACCCCGAGCATCGTGCAGACGCTCGCTCAGGGCATCGCGAACGCGCTCGGCGTCCACTGATCTCCGCCCAGGCCGGAAGGAGAGCGCCCGGTGGACTTGCCCACCTACACCAGCATCTGGCGAATCGAAAAGCGGCTGTACAAGCTGTACGACTTCAGGCTGCCGATGCCGGTCCCGGTTGGCCAGATCGCTGTGTTCGCGGCGATCACGGTGCCGTACGTGATCCTGCTGACCATCCTCGGGCTTCCCTTCAACCACACCCTGTTCTGGCTGTACGTGCTGCCGCCGGCCGTGATCACCTGGCTTGCCACGCGGCCCGTGCTGGAAAGCAAGCGACTCCCTGAGCTGGTCATTTCGCAGGTGCGCTACCTGGGTGAGCCAGGTACGTGGTGCCGGATGGCTCCGCTTGCGGAGAAAGACGACATCGTGGTGATCGGCAAGGTCTGGCGGCGGGACGAGGAGCGCCCCCGGTCGCCAGCCGAGGCTCCGGCTCTGAAGCCCGCCACCGCCCCGTCGGTCGCGCGGCGCCCGGCCCCGGTGCGGACGGCCGCAGCGCAAAAAGCCGCCGCCCAGGCCACCCTGTCCGGCTCGCCCGTCCTTGTGCCGCAGGCCTCCCCGCCGCCGCGCCCTGTGGCGGAGAAGCGGGGCCGTGCGAGCCAGTGGCCCGGTGTCGCGCCTGGCGCCGCAGGAGTGCCGTCGGCCGCGACGGGGGATTCGGCGCCGGCCGAGATCGCCCATGACGAGCGGCAGGCCCCGCTTCGCCCGGCAGCCGAGTCAACGGGCCGCCACGCCGCCAGGGCGGGGGGCCGGCCGGTCCGCCGGGGCTCCCCGCCGGTACGCCGGGGCGCCCGGCCGGACGCCAGGAAGGCGTGACGCGGCAGCCCCGTCCCGATAGCCCGGCGGTTCCTGCCCGGCCGCCCGCGGCCTGGCCGGTGAAGGACCCGCACGCTCCCGCCTCGACGGCGAGCCCGGCCGGGCCAGCCTGGACCACTCCGGCTCCGCCCGGCCCCGTTCCTCCGGTCTCCGTGGCCCGGGGGATGACCGCGGGAACCGCGGTGCCCGCAGCGGCAGATCCAATCCCGGCCGCGGCAGATCCTGTCCCGGCCCCGGGTGATCCGGTTCCTGCCGGACCAGATCCCCTGCTGCGGAAAGCCGATTCGCTGGCGGCGCCGGACACGGCTGTGCCTGCCCCTCCCGCGGGGTCCGCGGCGAGCGTGCCGGCCCCGGCAGCCCCGCCGGAGCCAGCGGCCGGCACGTCAAACGGGCCGGCCGGATTCTTCATCGGCCCGGTCCGTACCGAGGCGGCCGAGCGTGGGCCGGCCGAGCACGATCGGGCCGACGATCACCCTGCCGCTCTCGTGCCGGCAGCGCACCAGACGGCTGTGCGCGAGAACGCCGCGGCCCAGACCCCCGCGCCCGGAGGAGTCGAGGGCGAGGCACCTGAGACTGAGGCATCTGAGCCTGAGGCTGCCGAGCCTGAGGCTGCCGAGCCTGAGGCTGCCGAGCCTGAGGCTGCCGAGCCTGAGGCTGCCGAGCCTGAGGCTGCCGAGCCTGAGGCATCTGAGCCTGAGGCTGCCGAGCCTGAGGCTGCCGAGCCTGTGGCTGCCGAGCCTGTGGCTGCTGAGCCTGTGGCTGCCGAGCCTGTGGCTGCTGAGCCTGTGGCTGCCGAGCCTGAGGCGGCAGTGCCGCTGACGGAGGAGGCGCCGGCACCGGGACCATCACGTGAAGACGCTGCACTGGCCCAGCCCGGGTTCGGGCCCGAGTCACACGCCCCCGACGAGACCAGTGCGCCCGCCGGGGCTGACCGGCCGAACACGTCAGACGATCTGGCCGAACCAGATGATCAGCGGGCACAAGACGAAGACCTGCTAGACCAAGGCCTTCGAGACGAAGACCTGCGCGGCGAAGACCTGCGCGGCGAGGACGAAGCCGATCAGGAGCCGCCGGGTGAGGCCGCCGCACCTGCCGCGGGCTCACCCTCGGCGCCGGCCAGCCCGTGGTCGCCGCCGATCGTCGTGGTCCGGGGCGGCTCCACCGCCCGGCCGGCCCTGGTGGAGCGGGCGCTGAGCGGTCCGGGCCAGCACCGGGGCGGCAGCACCTGGCGGGAGCATGTCAGGGTTGTGCCGGGCGGTCACGGGCCCGGCCGGCCCGACATGGAACGGCGTGACCGGGCCCGGGTCCTCCTCCCGATCCGCGGTTCCCGGCTGATCGTGGTGCTGGGCTGCACGGTCGGCGCCGGCCAGACGGTGACCACCCTCATGCTCGGCGACGTCCTGGCCAGCCTCCGCGCGGAGCCGGTCGCGGCGCTAGACCTCAATCCGGGGCAGACCTCCCTCGCCGACATGGCCCGCACCTCCCCTGCGGGGACCGCGCGGGGCCTGGTGGCCGGGGCCACGCCCAACGCGGCGGGCCAGCGCGGGCGGGGCCACCTGGATCTCATCGCGCACGACTCCGTCCCGGACGGGGGCCCGGCGCTCGCCGACGAGGAATACGCCCGGGTGATTGAGATCCTGGCGTCCCGCTACCCGCTTACCCTGACGGATCCCGGCGCGTCGGCCGTGGCCAGGGTCCTGTCCGCGGCCGACCAGCTTGTCCTGGTCGCGCCGGCCAGCGCTGACGCGGCCCGGGCGGTCGCGATGACGATGGAGTGGCTGGACGGGCACGGTTACGGGGAGCTGTGCACCGGCGCGGTCACGGTCATCAACGGGGTGAGCAAGCGCAGCATGTCCCATGTCGAGCAGGCTGAACTCGTCGTCCGCGGGCGTTGCCGGGCTATCGTGCGGGTGCCCTGGGATGATCACCTGGGCGCTCCGCCTACCGAACGGGGGATCAGCGACTGCCTTCCGGCCGCCGACACCGAATCCCGGTTCGCCCAGCTCCGTCCGCCGGTCCAGGACGCTTACACGGCTCTGGCGGGAGTGCTGGTCTCGGCGCTCGCGGCCGGCGCGGAGAGCCGGGCCGCCGCGCGCGGCCCCGTGCCGCCCCAGGGCACGCCGCGGCGATGGGCCGCCCGGTGAGCGCCAACCGGTACCAGCTAGCGATTCCGGGCCGCGGGGCCTGGGCGTGCGGCTGGTGGGCGGGTTGCTGCCGGATGGCGCGAACTTCGGGGAGGACACCGTGAGCGCCCGGACGGGAGGACGGTCGCGCCTGTCCCTGCGTTACTTCGATGACCGCATCCTGCTTACCGAGACGCACGCCTGGGCGTACTACCGGCTACCGACGCAGCCGTATGAGTTCACCACGCCGCTGGAGCGGGAGGCCCTGGCCACCAATATCACGGTCGCGCTGGCCGCGATCCGGATGCCGGATGCGGAGGTCCACCTGCGTATCGTGCACCGGTCGTATCCGGCGGCCGAGTGGGCGGCCCAGCTGGACGCCACGTCGGACGGCGGATCAGGCTGGCGGGACTACCTGGATGAGATGTACCGGCACGTCTGGGCGAAGGATTTCTGGGCGAAGGAGGTCTACCTGGGTGTCCGGCTGGGGCAGCGGGGTATGCGCGCGCAGCTGGGCGGCGGGGTGCTCTCCGGGTTCCTCAGCGCCTACCGGTCGGGCGAGCAGGCCATGGGCCTCGACGACGAGGCGATCGGCGCCGCCGAGATCGCCCGCTGGACCGAGCACGCCGAGCGGCTCGGCCGGGCCCTGGGGGCCAGTGCCCTCGCCGCGCGGCACGCCTCGAGCGACGAGATCGCCTGGCTGGTCCGGCACACGCTGATGGGCACCGCAGGGGACCCGCGGCCGTCCGCGGTCCGGCGCCGCCAGTGGGGGGCGGGGGAGATCGAATCCCTCTACGAAGGCCAGGTGCACAACGGGCGCACGCTGCTCCGCCTGGAGTACCCGGAGGGGGAGTCGTACGAGGCGTTCCTGTCTTTCTCCCGGTTCCCCGACGTGATGTCGTTCCCGGACGGGGAGCCGTGGCTGCACTTCGCGGACTCGCTGCCGTTCCCGGTGGAGATCAGCTCCCGGATGCGGCTGATCCCGCCGGCCAAGGCCAGCAAGGATGTGGGCCGCCGGCTCGCGCACGCCCGGGACATGGATGCGCACATCAGGGAGGCCGGGGTGGACGCGCCGATCGCCCTCGCCGAGCAGATCGTCGCGGCCCGGATGCTCGAGCACGGCATCACCAAGGAACGCCTGCCCTTCGTCTACGGCTGGCACCGGCTCGTGGTATCCGCCCCGACCCGGGAACTGTGCCAGCGCCGGGTAGAGGCGGTCGTGGAGCATTACCGCGATATGGGCATCGACGTGGTCAACTCGACCGGTGACCAGTTCTCCCTGCTCCGCGAGTCGCTGCCCGGGGACCGGGTCCGGCTGAGCTCCTACGTGCAGCGCCAGCCGCTGTACACGATCGCTGGCGGGGTGCCGACCGCCACGGTTGACCTGGGTGACCGGCCCAACAGCGGCCAGGGCTGGGTCGGCCCGTATATCGGCGAGACCCTCGGCCGGGCCCGCGCCGTGGTCCATTTCGATCCGCTGCTCGCCGCTGCGCTGAACCGGCCGACCGCCATCGCCATCACCGGTGAGCCCGGCGGGGGCAAGACGACACTGGCGTTGCTGCTTATTCTGCAGTTGGCGCTGCGCGGGGTGACGGTCGCGGTGATCGATCCCAAGGGCGATGCGGAACCGCTGGTCCAACTGCTGGCCGAGCGCGGCCGCAAAGCGCGCGTGCTGCCGCTGGGTGCCGCCGCACCGGGCCTGCTCGACCCGTTCTCGTTCGGCGACGATCTGGCCGAGAAGCGGACCATGGCCACGGAGACCCTGCGCCTGCTGCTGCCGCGGATGAGCGAGGAGCGGGAGAGCGCGATGATCCAGGCGGTCGCCAGCGTGGCCAGCCGGGAGCGGCCGAGCCTGGGGAAGGTCATCCGGCATCTGGAGGAGTCCTCGGACCCAGCATCCAAGAACCTGGGCGCGGTGCTCAGGTCGATGTCGGAGATGCGCCTGGCCCGGCTCTGCTTCGCGCCCTCGGGCGGGCAGCAGATCGACACGGCCGGCTGGACGACCGTGTTCACGCTGGCCGGCCTGACCCTGCCCGACACCGGGGCCGGCCGCGAAGACTATTCCTACGAGCAGCGCCTGTCTGTTGCCCTGCTGTACCTCGTCTCACAGTTCGCCCGCAGGCTCCTCAACGGTATTGATCGCCGGCTCCCTAAGGCGATCTTCCTCGACGAAGCGTGGGCGATCACCGCGACGCCGCAGGGGGCCAAGCTGGTTCCCGAGGTTTCCCGCATGGGGCGGTCCCGGAACACGGCCCTGATCCTGGTCTCCCAGAACGCGGGGGACCTGCTGAGTGAGCAGGTCACGAACTGTATATCCGGGGTCTTCGCGTTCCGTTCCTCGGAGCGGGTCGAGGTGGCGAACGTGATGGCGCTGCTAGGGGTGGAGGCGTCCGAGGAACACAAGGCCGTGCTGCGGGGGCTCGGCAACGGGGAATGCATTTTCCGTGATCTGGAAGGCCGGGCGGGCCGGATCGGCATCGACCTGATCTCCGATCAAGTGCGGCAGTGGCTGGACACCAACCCCACCCGGGCCCGCCCTGCCGAGGAACCCTCGTCACCCGATGGCGACCCTGCTCAGGGCGCCGGGCTGCTCGGCGCGGCGCCGCCGGGTGACCCCGCAGGGTGACCAGTGGTCACTTCTTGCCCCGACCAGCCTCTCCCCCCAGGCTTCAGGAGCCCACCATGGCCAGAGTCTTCCGCCGGACCGCCAAGGTAGTCCGCAGAACCCTCGCCGTGCCCGGTGTGATCATTGCCGTGGCCGGGGCGGCCCTGCTCGGGTCGCCGGCGATCGCGCAGGCTGCGGTCGGCGCGCCCGCCGCGACGGGCCAGCACGCGGTGACGGGCCAGCACGCGGTGACGGGCCAGCACGCCGTGGACGCGCGGCCCGGGGCGCGGGCTGCCGCCAGCACCCCGGCCGCCGGGAACGCCCCGACGGGCATCTGCTCTGTCCCCGGGATCGGCGACATCGGCGGCCTGCTCGGCTTCTGCAACGCGGGGTCCAGCGGTTTAATAGGCGACCTCAACAACATCTGCCAGCCGTCCGTCCCCGCGCCGGAGCCGGCGGCGGGCGGGATCGATTCGCTGATCCAGCCGCCCGTGACCGGCGGGAAACAGCCCGCCACCCTCTATGACAGCTACGGCATGGCGGGCCAGTCCTGGGCGGCCTACGACATGCAGTGCTCGGACATGACCTCGCTGATCGGCAACAGCGTCGCGGGCATGGTCTTCGACGCCTCGAAGGCGCTTGACCGGGTCACGATTACCGTCTACCAGTCCGCGGCCGGCGAGGGCATCCTGTCGTGGCTGACCGACGCGGTGGACCGGCTCATCACCAGCCTGGGCAACGCGATCTACTTCCCGTTCCTGGCCCCCGTGGTCATCATCGGCGCGATCTGGCTGGCCTGGCAGGGGCTGATCCGCAAGCGGGCCACCAGGACGATCGAGGGCACCATCTGGATGGTCATCGCCTGTGCGGCGGCCATCTGGCTCATCGGGCGGCCCGCCGACTTCACCGGCCTGGGCAAGACCGTGTCCAACGGGATCACCCAGACCCTGAACGTGGCATTCGCCGGGCTGCCGGCCCGGCCGCGAGCAACTGCGTCCCGGTGCAGGGCCACGACCCGCAGGTGAACGCGGCCAACTATAACTTCACCGGCGGGTCGGGCGTCGTGGACCAGAACGCCAACGAGCTGTGGGCCGTGCTGGTCTGCAAGCCGTGGCTGGACGGTGAGTTCGGCACCACGACCTACACCACCGGCAAGGGCGCGAAGCCCACGGTGGTCAACCAGTACGCCCGCCAGCTGCTGTGGGCCCAGGCCATCGCCACCAACGAGAACCCCACCCCGTCCCTGATCCAGGCCAAGGAAGACGCCTACGCGGGCATCGCCCAGTCAATCAAGCAGAACGATCCCGACGTCTACTCGCTGTTCCAGGGGAACCAGTACCCCACCCGGCTGGAGATCGCGTTCGCGGCACTGTTCGCGGCGCTCGTTGCGGGCGTCCTGGTGCTGCTGATCGCGATCACGCTGATCATCCTGAAACTCGGGTTCCTGCTGCTGCTCGTGGCCGGGCCGTTCTTCCTCATCGTCGGAACCCATCCCGGGTTCGGCCGGGTGGTCGCGCTGCGCTGGGTCGAGATGCTCGTCGGCGTCCTGCTCAAACAGGCGGCCGTGGCCTTGGTCCTCAGCATCCTGCTGTACGCCTACTCCCTGATCATGGGCACCAGTGACGCGGTGCTGCCCTGGGCGCTGAAAATCCTGATGATCGCCCTGGTCACCGTCGCGGTGTTCATCTACCGGAAGCCGTTCGTGCACCTGTTCTCCGCGGTGGGGTACGGCATGGTCGGCTCCCGCGACCGGGCCGAGGAGGGCCTGGCCCAGGCGGGCAGCACTGCGCGGCGGAACACGCTGGACGCTGCCACCGTGGGTGTCCCCGGCTTCGCCGCGTACCGGGCGGCCCGGTGGGCCAGGCGCAACCCGGCGCAAGCCGCCGGCCTGGCCGCGACGGCCGCGGTGGCGGGCGGTGTGGGCGCCGCGGCAGCGGGGGCCTCGGCGGCCTCCGCGGCGACGGCGGGCAGTGAGGAGGGGCCAGAACAGGCCAGCGCCCCGGGCGATGCCCCTGACGAGACCTACCAGGGCGGGTCGGGCCGGAATGGGGTGGCGGCCCGCGGCCGGGGCCGGGCCGCCGCCGACGCCGAGGGAAGCGCGCGTGCGGCGCCACCGCTGGACCTGCCGGACCGGGACGGCGGCAGCCAGCAGCGCAATCCGTCGGGCTGGGCCCGCTCCGGCGCGGCCGACGCCGCCGCAGGCCGGGCCCGACCGGACGGGGGGAGCGGTCAGCGGGCCGGTGCACCCTCTGGCGGTGCTGCCGCCCCCTCCGATGGTGCTCCCTCGGGCCGGGCTCAGACCGGCCGGGCACCCGGCGCACCCGCGAGCCCCCCGCCCGCCGCGTCGCGTCCGGGAGCGGCCCGGCAGCGCTGGCCAGATACGGCGCCGCGCGCACCCGCGGCGGCGCCGCCGTCCGGGGGCAGCGCGGGGACGGGTGCGGCACCGCCGACGTTCGGGGCGGCCCCCTCACGGGGCGCTCCCTCCCGCACCGGCACGCCGGCCCGGGGCAGGAGCCCCGCGGGGAGCGCGCCGGCGCGGGGCGGCGATCCCGGGTCGGGCACACCGGGGTCCAGCGGCCAGGGCAGCGGGTCTCCCTTCTGGGGGAGGCCGTCCCGCGGTGCCAGCCCGACCCGCAGCGGAGGCCCGTCCCGGAACGCGGCACCACCGTTGCGGGGCAGGGACAGCGGCCCCGGCGGCGGCACAGGCCAGTCCGCGGCGCCGCCCTCCGGACGTGGCCCGGGCGGTGGCAGCCAGGCCGGTGGCAGCCAGGGGAGTGGCAGCCAGGCCGGTGGCAGCCGGGGGAGTGGCCCGGCCGGCTCCGGCGCGGACCCCGGCCCACCCGGTCCTTTCTGGCTGCGCCCGGTCCGCCGGAAGAAGTAGCGGACTGACATGGACCTGAGCCCGGCCCAGCGGGTGCTGGCCTTCCTCGGCATTGTCGTCGTGCTCGGCGGCATGGGGGCATATCTGCTCATTCCGGGCGTGCGCTCGGCGCTGGGGCAGGGCCACGGCCAGGCCACCGCGACGCCCAGCGCGTCGGCGAGCGGCACCGCGAGGACGTCCCCGGCCGTCCCCGCGCCCTCCACCGCACCCGCCACGCCCGCGTCCCCGGCCGGGTCGGCGCCCGACATCTACCAATGGCTCCCGTTCAGCCAGGCCGACCTGGCCAAGGCGGCCAGCGTCACGGAGGCGTTCGGGGCGGCGTACGACACCTTCTCCTACCGGGAGGGCACGTCCGGCTACGTGGCGAGCCTGCGCAGCCTGGCCACCAGTGAGCTCAGCGCCACCCTGGCGCGGGCGTACGGCACGCCCGGCGTGGCCAGCCAGCGCACCCGGCAGCAGCAGGTCTCGTCTGCCCGTGCGGTGATCAACTCGATCCGGACCTTCGGCTCCGGCAGCCTGACGTTCGTGGTGACCATCGTCCAGACGATGCACGCCAAGCAGGGGACGAGCCGCAGCAACGTGCAGTACGCCATCACCCTGACCGGCAGTGGCGAGAGCTGGCTGGTCAACGACATCGAGCTGGCCTCGGCAGGGAATTCGTGAGCTGGCGCTTCGGCTTCAGCGCTGGCAGGCTCGCGGTGCTGGTGGCGATCGGGGTGGCTGCGCTCCTGGTCACGGCCGTGGCTGTGATCCCGATGGCGATGGTTGGCGGGGCCAGCATGCTCTTCGCCGCGGGCGTCGGCTGCCCCTCGTCCGGTACCGCCGCCGCGACCCAGCCGGTGGTGACCACTGCGGCCCGCAACTCCATCCCCGCCAACTACCTCGGCTTGTTCAAGAAGGTCGGGCAGCAGTACGGGGTGCCCTGGGTGCTGCTCGCCGGGATCGGCGAAGTGGAGTCCGACGACGGCCGGTCGAACCTCCCCGGCGTGCACTCCGGGTCGAACGCGTTCGGCGCGGCCGGGCCCATGCAGATCGGCATCGGCGGCGCGTCCGGCAACACCTGGGGTGGCAGCCCGGTGCACCCAGCGTCCGAGGTGGTCAGCGGGGTGGCCACCGACGAGGACGGCGACGGCGTGGCCAGCGTCTACGATCCCGCGGATGCCATCGCGGGCGCGGCCAAGTACCTGCTCGCGCACGGGGTGCAGAACGACGTCAGCGGGGCCATCTTCGCCTACAACCACCTCCAGTCCTATGTGCAGACAGTGCTGTACTGGGCGGGCGTCTACAGCCGGGGCGGCTACACCGAGAGCAACACCACCACGGTGAGCGCGCCGGAGTGCCTGACCAGCGCGCAGACGGCAGCGGTACCGAACCAGGCGGTCTCCACGGTGATCGGATACGCGCGGGAGCAGCTGGGCAAGCCCTATCTGTGGGGCGGCACCGGCCCCGATGCGTTCGACTGCTCCGGGCTGGTGATGATGGCCTACCGGGCGGCGGGCATCAGCATCCCGCGGACCTCGCAGCAGCAATGGGCCTGGGGGCCGAAGATCCCGGCCAGCCAGGTACAGCCCGGCGATCTGGTGTTCTTCGCGGGCTCGGACGGCACGCCGACGGCCCCGGGGCACGTCGGCCTGGTCATCGGCAAGGGCATGATGATCGAGGCCTACGCGACCGGCTTTGCCATCCGGATCTCCGCTTACGGCACCTCCGCCGCGGCGCCGGGAGACGGCACCGTGGTCGGCTTCACCCGCCCGTGGGCCCACGGCGGCATCAGGCTCCCGCCGGTCCAGTAGGGCCGTGCCGTCCGGAGACGATCAAGTCCGGCTGAGGTCCGGCGCCCCCCCGATCGGCCGCTGACCTGCGTGAAAGGTCACGCCTGCCAGCTTTGCCCGGCATATCGGCGGGCGTCAACGGGCATGGGGCGCCCACCCGGGGGCAGACCGGGAAGTGAGCGCACGTCGTGGCCGAAGAGACCAGGGAGGAAGGTGCCGTGGCCCTTCGTATCACCGTGCTGGGCACCGGATACCTCGGGGCCACGCACGCCGCGTGCCTCGCGGAGCTGGGTTTCGATGTACTCGGCCTGGACAGCGATCCAGACGTGGTCGCCGCGCTGGCCGAAGGTGAGCTGCCCTTCTACGACCCCGGGCTGGACGAGCTGCTCGGCCGGGGCCTGAGGTCGGGCCGGCTCCGGTTCACCACCTCGTACGCCGAAGCTGCGGAGTTCGGCGACGTCCACTTCGTGTGCGTGGGCACGCCGCAGCGGGCCGACTCGGGAGGTGCCGACCTTTCCCAGCTGCTGGGCTGCGTCGAGGCGCTGGCTCCGCGGCTGGAACGGCCATGCCTGGTTGTCGGCAAGTCCACCATCCCGGTGGGCACGGCCGGGACGCTCGCCGAACGGGTGGCCGAGCTCGCCCCCGCCGGGGTGGCGGTCCAGCTGGCCTGGAACCCGGAGTTCCTGCGCGAGGGGTTCGCGGTGGCCGACACGCTGCGGCCAGAACGGATCGTGGTCGGGGTGCGGTCGGCGGAGGCCGAGGCGATCCTGCGCGAGGTGTACGCGGAGCCGATCGCGGCAGGTGTGCCCTTCCTGGTCACCGGCTACGAGACAGCCGAGCTGGTGAAGATCGCCGCCAACGCGTTCCTGGCCACGAAGATCTCCTTCATCAACGCCATGGCCGAGGTCTGCGAGGCGGCCCACGGGGACGTCACCGAGCTGGCTGAAGCGCTCGCCTACGATCACCGGATCGGGGCGGCCAGCCTCCGGCCCGGGCTGGGGTTCGGCGGCGGCTGCCTGCCCAAGGACATCCGGGCGTTCATGACCCGGGCGGCGGAGCTGGGCGTGGCCGACTCCGTCTCGTTCCTGCGTGAGATGGACGCGATCAACGGCCGCCGGCGGGCCCGGATGGCCGGGCTGGCCCAGGAGCTGGCGGGCGGGTCGCTGGCGGGGTGCAGGGTCGGCGTGCTGGGCTTGGCGTTCAAGCCTGATTCCGACGACATCCGCGATTCCCCGGCCCTGGCCGTGGCGGCCGAAGTCCACGCCCGGGGGGCCCGGGTCACCGCCTACGACCCGGTGGCCATGGACCGGGCCCGGCAGGCGCACCCGGAACTTGGTTACGCCGGCTCGATCCTCGGCGCGGCCGCCGAGGCTGACGTGCTGCTCCTGCTGACCGAGTGGCCGGAGTTCAGCCAGGCGGATCCGGAGGTCATCGGGAAGGCCGTGACCCGGCGGAACATCGCGGACGGGCGGAACGCCCTCGACGCCGGAACCTGGCAGGCCGCGGGCTGGACGTACCGGGCCCTCGGCCGCGCCTAGCCGTTCAGCGTGCCGCGGGGGCGTTTCCCATCGCCTGGGGGAACCGCACCGGCCGCCAGGCCAGCACGCTCCGGTCCTGCAGGGTGGGCGGCCCGAACACGCTGGTGAGGTAACGCCCGAGCCCGGAGTCCCGGCTGGTGACGGCGACGATGGCGGCCGGGCGCCAGTACCTCAGGTCGGACCGGACCTGGGCGGTGGACGGGGCGACGGCTCCCGGCTTGCCCTCCCACAGGTCCTTGAGATAGCTGGCGGTCGGCTTCCTGCCGCTGCTGCATGCCTTCGCCAGGCCCGTGCCCGGGGCAGGTGCGATGCAGTAGCCGCCGATCACGGAGCCGGGGACGCCGGTGTCGGCCTGCCAGCGCATCACCGTGGCGGCCTGGAGTGGGACGATCAGTACGGGTGCGTCGCTGGCCAGGTGCAGCCGGGCGAAGGCCTGCTGCCAGCCAGAGGGGGTCGCAATGATCGGCCCCGCCTGCAGCGGGAGAGGGATGATGGGCACGACCGCCAGAGCGATGAGCGCCACGGCAGCGGCCTTACGCCAGGCTGGGGCCCGGGATGGGGCTGAGGCCGGGGCCTCCTGGCGGGCCGATTCCCGCCCCCAGGCCAGATCCAGGGAGAACGCGAGGATCATGGCGGCCGCGCCGTCCGCCAGCAGCGAGAACCTGTTCGGCAGGGTCTGGTTCAGCAGGGGCAGTCCCTGCAGATAGTGCCAAGGGAGCAGGGCGGCCGGGTAGTGCAGGCCGTGCACCACCACGGTGTGGCTGCCGAGGCTGAACACCTCCAGTACGGCGAAGGTGAGGGCCAGCGCCCGGACCCGGAGGTCCCGCCAGAACCGGACCACGGCCAGCAGCAGCACGATCAGCAAGGGCCAGCCCAGGTAGGCGAAGTACTCGACCATCCGTACGGCATGGTGGTCCAGGTAGTGCACCGTCGCCTGCGAGTGGAACAGGAACCCGGTGGGCCCGTCCACGAAGTCGCCCGGCCGGTTCCGGAAAAGCCCAGGGCTCCATGGGGCGCCGGCTTCGGCCAGAGGACCGTGGAGCTGGATCCACAGAGGGTAGCCAGCCGTTACCAGCAGCACGCACGCCGCACTGGCGAGCCCGGTCACGGCCCCGCGGACCAGCCCCGGCACGGCGCGCGGACGCGAGGCCGCCAGCACCGCGACGATCAGCAGGCCGGCCCAGGCCGTCAGCGCCACGGCCTCCTCGGCGATGAACAGTTGCGCGGCGGTCAGCAGGCCCAGCCAGGCCCCGGTGGGCACCGGGCGGCCGCGGCCGGTGACCAGGGTCAGCAGCGCGTCGATGATGAGCGGCAGCAGCACGGCGAACTGCAGGTGGTAGTGCCCTACCGCGGCGACGCGTAGCGCGGGGGAGAAGCCGAAGAGCGCCCCGCCGAGGGCCGCCGCGGGCAGGCTGGCGCCCCAGCGGCGCAGGACCCAGAACATGGTGGCCGCGGAGCCGGCGAAGCCCAGCGTCAGCACGGTGGTGAGAGTGGCCTGCGGGCCGATGAGCAACGTCAGCGGGGCGAACACCACTCCAGGCAGCAGGAACGAGGTGTTCCACATCAGGTTGATGCCCTGCGGCGCGTTCAGCGCGGTGGTCACCAGCTCAGGGAGCCGCCCGTGAGCGATCGCGGTGGCTTCATACCGGAAGAACCAGGCGAACAAGTCGATGTCGTGAGAGACGCCGTTGGCGGGCACGACCTGCGCGCGGCCCGCCGGGTCGCCCCACAGATGCCAGGTCAGCGCCACGGCGCACAGCAGGTAGGCGCCCAGGATCAGCCAGGGAGCCAGCCGGGCAGCCCCGCGGGGGCGGTCGCGGGCCGGAGCCTGCCACGGCCGGGCAGCCAGCTGGAGCGGCCGGGCCGCGCGCCGGGCAAGACTCACCCCCACCTCCCCGCTCGGGTCAGTGAGCCCCGCGCGCTAGCTGGACGGGCCGCGGCGCCGGGCCTGCTTGGATGTGATCCGGATGCGGGTCAGCAGCCAGACAGCCTGGACGCCGTCCTTCCAGGTGATCTTCTTGCCCTGCTCGCGGCTTCGGGCCCGGTAGGTGATCGGCACCTCGAACGGGCGGATCTGGCGTGCGAGGAGCTTGCCGGTGATCTCCGCTTCCATGCCGAACCCGTTGGAGGTGATGTCCAGGCTGCGGTACAGCTCCAGCGGCATCAGCTTGAAGCAGGTCTCCAGATCGGCGATGTAGGCGTTGAACAGGATATTCGCGACGGTTGTCACGCCCTTGTTGCCCATGACGTACCAGAACGAGTAGGCCGAGTGACTGCCGAACGTCCGGCTCCCGAAGACCACTGTCGCCTCGCCGCGGAGCACCGGCTTGAGCAGTTCCGGGATTTCTTCCGGCTGGTACTCCATGTCGGCGTCGAACGGCTGGATGTAGTCGCCGGTCGCGGCGGCGGCCGCCGTGCGGACGGCGGCCCCCTTGCCCTGGTTGACGGTGTGCCGGAGCTTGACCAGGCGGTCGTCATGCAGGGCGTCGATGATCTCCGAAGTCCCGTCCGTGCTCGCGTCGTCCACGACCACGAACTCGACCTGGCAGGGGAAATCCACATCCAGCAGACGCTTGATCGCGTTCTGGACCGTCTCAGCCTCGTTGTAGACCGGCATCAGGATCGATAGCTTCACGGCGGTCCCATCCCGTTATCGCAAATTGGTCAATGGACTATATACCGAATGTGCCCGAATCCTCGGCGGAGCAGGCAAAATAACAGAAAAGCATCGGCCGCCCCCTGCTAATCTAGCGCCGCCACACCACCACCCGGCCCGTCGTGAAGCTGGGCGGCCCGAGAACCGTGGCCAGCAGCCGCCCCAGTGGGGAACTGCGCCGGGTCACCGCGACCACGGCGGCAGGGCGCCACCCGGCGAGGTACCCGCGCAGCTGGCCGGCTGTGGGGCTCTTGTACCGGCCGGAGCCGGTCCACAACGCATCGACCGACCGGGCAATGGCCCGGACTCCGTGGCCGCCATAGGTCACGGCCTGGCCTTTCCGGTCGGGGCCGATGAAGTAGCCGCCGTTCATCGAGCCGGGGTTCCCCGTCTCCGCATACCACCGTAGCGGTTGAAACACGGCGCCGTACGGCACGGGCACGACCAGGACCCGCGCGTCCCGCGGCAGCGCCAGCCGGGTGAAGGCCGCCTCGTATCCGGCCGGGACCCCGGCGACCTGGATGGTGTTCAGGGGCAGCGGGATCAGGGGCGCCACGGCGATCGCTGCGATCGCCACGGGGATGCCCTGGCGGCGCCAGCGGGGCTGGCCCGCTGCGGACAGGGCCAGCCCGAGCGAGACCGCCAGCACGACGGCGGCCAGCCCGTCCGCCAGGATGGACAGCCGGTTGGGCAGCATCTGGGCGAGAACCGGCAGGTGCGCCAGCCAGTGCCAGGGCAGCAGCGCCGGGGGGACCCTCACGCCGCCGACCACCTGCGTGCCGCCGAGGGACAGGATCTCCAGGACCGCGCAGGCCACCGCCGCGACGCGGACCCGCGCGTCGCGCCAGTACCTGACCGCCGCCACGATCAGCACCACGAGCAGCGGCCAGCCCAGGTACGCCACGTACTCGGCGGCCCGGGCCGGATTCTGTGCGATGGTGGCGGCGCCGGACGAGGTATGCAGCAGCATGTTGCCGGCCGGGACCACGAACGAGGCGGCCCGGTTCCGGTAGTGGTTCCCGTCCCATGGGCTGCCGTGCTCGGCCAGCGGGCCGTGGAACTGTATCCAGAGCGCGTATCCGCAGATCACCAGCGCGACCACGGCCGCGGTCGCCAGGCCGGTCACACTGCGGCTAACCCGTCCGGCCACGGCGCGCGGGGCCATGACGGCCGCCACGATGAGCACGACACCGGCCGTGAAGACCGTGTCAACCAGCAGTTCTTCCCCGATGAAGAGCTGCACGGCGGCCAGCAGCCCGAGCCAGATGCCGGTCTTGAGGGTGTGACCGCGGCCGGTGACGATGCGCAGCGCGGCGTCGATCATCAGCGGCGGCAGCACGGCGAACTCCAGATGGTAATGCCCGACCGCGGAGGCCAGCATCGCCGGGGAGAAGCCGTAAAGGGCCCCGCCGAGCGCCGCCGGGCCCACGCGGACCCCCCAGCGCCGCAGCACCCAGTACATCGCGGCCGCCGATCCTGCGAACCCCAGCGTGAGCAGCAGGGTCAGGCTGGTCTGCGCACCGGCCAGCAGCGTCACCGGGGTCAGCAGCACGCCCGGCAGCAGCAGGGAGGTGTTCCACATCAGGTTGATGCCGTGCGGCGCGTTCATCGCGGTGGTGACGAGGGCCGGCAGGCTCCCGTGCGCGACCGACTCGGCCGAATAGCGGACAAACCATGCGAACAGGTTGACATCGGTGATGTCGCCGACCTGCATACGCGAGGCGGGGTCGGCCCACAGCCGCCAGGTCAGCGCGACCGCCCCGAGCAGGTACAGGCACAGGACCAGCCACGTTGCCCCAGGCGTGGCCCGCAGCCGCGGAGGGTCAGAGGCCGGGGACGTTTTCACTGCCGAAGGGACGAGGTCCACCGTCACCTCCAAACACCAGGGACCTGCGGCCTCCCGGATCGAGCACCCCTTCATGGACCTTATGCCAGTTCAGCCTGCTGTCAGGCGGGCTGAGAACTGCTTATGCTTCCTTGTTCCTCGCGTCAGGTTCGAGGGCAAACCCGTACGCGCTGGGTCCCCGCCTCAGGTCTGGTGCCCCGGACGGGCTGGCCGGCTGATCAGTGGCCGATCCAGGGGGGCTGGCCGGCTGATCAGCCGCCGATCCAGGCGGTGAGGCCAGAGTCGTGCTGAGTGACGTGGCAGGCTCTCGCTGCTTGCCGGATTGTGGGCCTGCCAGCGGGCTGGAAATGGCCGGTAGCAGTTGCCCGGCCGCGCGGGTAAGGGTCACCCGGATGGCCGCGCCGACCAGGACGGCGAGGAGCGCGAGGCCGCCGAGCACGAAGGCGTTGCCGGTGAGTATTTGCCAGCCGTGCCAGTGGTATTCGGTAAACCAGGGACGGTCGCCGCGTGCCGAGACCTTGTCCGGGGTGGAGCCCGGGACCGGGATCACACCCAGGCCATAGTTGCCCAGTATGCGCGACTTGCCCCACAGCGCGCCGGGCCAGGCGCCGTACACAACGCAGATCCCGGCTACGAGCGCCCAGTACCCGGCCGCGGGCCAGGTCAGTGCGGCCCGCACCCAGCCGTCACGCACCTGGCCGCGCATCGCCATAACGGCGTAATGGGCGGCTACGGCCACCGCCGGTACCAGCCACACCCAGTGGTGATCCCAGCTCACGGGGGAGACCAGCAGCCCGGTCAGCGCGCAGGCCAGCACCCCGGCCGCGTCATGCCCGGCCCGCGCGAGCAGCACCGCGGCGCCCAGCCCGAGAACCGTGACGATGGCGATCGCGGCTATCCAGGGCGGCACCCCGGCGGCAGTGCTTCCGGCCAGCCGGGTAATCAGGCCGCGCAGCGACTGGTTGCTTTCCTGGCCGATGAACACGACCACCCGGCCGCTGTCGGCGAACATCTCGTGCAGCCACCAGCGGCGGGAGTCGCCGGGCAGCACCGCATAGCCGACCACGACCGTGAGGGCGAAGCCTGCGCAGGCAGCGGCGGCCTGCCGGAACCGGCGGGTCAGCAGCAGGTACGGGATGAAGATCAGCGGGACGAGTTTAATCCCGGCTGCTACCCCGATGCCGGCGCCCTTCCACCAGCGCCGGTCCGGCTGGGAAAAGTCCCACAGGACCAGTGCCATAAGGGCCAGGTTGATCTGCCCGAGGTAGATGTCCCGCATCACCGGTTCGGCCAGGAGAACGGCCGCCGACACCAGCAAGGCAGCCCCGGCCCGGCTCCGGCCCGCCCGGTAGCCGAGCATGCCGAAGGTAAACCACGCCGACGCCAGGAGGAAGAGAATGTTCGCCGCTACCGACACCCGGGTCAGCAACGTCCAGGGCAGGAACGACACCGTGGTGAAGAGCAGTGCTGCAAACGGGGGGTAGGTGAAGTAATGCCCGTGTGACACCGAGGGTGCCCAGTCATAGAGCGGGGCCGCCAGGTGGGGGTTCCAGTAGGGGCGCACGTGCCGGACGACGAGCCCGCCGGAGTAGTAGACGTGCAGGTCCAGCGCATGCAAGGTCCAGCCGAGCGGATGGCGCAGCAGATAGGTGAGGTAGACCCCTAGAACAGCCGCGAAAGCGAGGAGCCCAGCTGGAAGCAGCCACTTCCCCGCCCGCTGTCCGTCGCTGGCGGTTGCTGTCGGCGAGACTGAAGTCGCTCCCACCCGGCCACCATATGTGGTCAATGCTCTCATCACCTGACGAGGCGGGAATGTGGGGCACTCGGCTCAGGGCGGGAATGTGGGCACTCGGCTCAGGGCGGGCAAGAGGCGTCAACAGGTGGGCGGATTGGCCGGCATTAGCGCCGCCACACGAGGACCCGGCCCGTCGTGAAGCTGGGCGGCCCGAGAACCGTGGACAGCAGCCGCCCGAGACGCGAGGTGCGCCGGGTCACCGCGAGCACAGCCGCAGGCCGCCAGCGCGCGACGTACCCGCGCATCTGCGCGGCCGTAGGGCTCTTGGCCCGGCTGGAGGGGTGCCAGAGGGCGTCGATGGAGACGGCGGTGGCCCGGGCCTCCGGCCCGCCGTAGCCCATGGCACTGCCCTGCCGGTTCGGCCCGATGAAGTAGCCGCCGTTCATCGAGCCGGGATACCCGGTATCCGCGTACCAGCGCAGCGGCTGTGAGACCTGGGCGTACGGCACGGGCACCACGAGGACCCGGGCGTCCCGCGGCAGGGCCAGCCGGGCGAAGGCCGTCTGGTACCCGGCCGGGACCGGCGCGGCTTGGGCGGTGCCGAGGGGCAGTGGGATCAGCGGGAGCACCGCGATGGCCGCGAGCACCACGGGGATGCCGTGGCGCCGCCAGCGGGGCTGGTCCGCTGCGGACAGGGCCCGGTCGAGCGAGACCGCCAGCACGACGGCGGCCAGCCCGTCGGCCAGGATGGACAGCCGGTTGGGCAGCATCTGGCTGGCCACCGGCAGGTGCGCCAGCCAGTGCCAGGGCAGCAGCACGGGGGGGACGGTAACCCCGCGGACGACCTGGGTGCCGCCGAGGGACAGGATCTCCAGGACGGCGCAGGACACCGCCGCGACGCGGACCCTCAGATCGCGCCAGTACCTGACCGCCGCGATGATCAGCACCACGAGCAGCGGGTAGCCGAGGTAGGCCACGTATTCCGCTGCGTAGGCCGGGTGCCGGGCGACGGCAGCCGCCCCCGACGTGGTGTGCAGCAGCATGTTGCCGGCCGGGGTCACGAACGCCGCGGCCCGGTTCCGGAAGTGGTCCGCGTTCCACGGGCTGCCGTGCTCGGCCAGTGGGCCGTGGAACTGTACCCACAGGGCATATCCGCACAGCACCAGCGCCACGCCGGCGGCCGCCGCCAGGCCCGCCACGCTGCGGCCCGCCCGCCCGGCGACCGAGCGAGGGTTCATCACGGCCAGCACGACGAGCACGATCACGGCCACGAGGGCCGTATCGACCAGGAGTTCTTCCCCGATGAAGAACTGTGCCGCGGCCAGCAGCCCAAGCCAGGCGCCGGTCCTGATGGCGTGCCCGCGGCCGGTGACGATGCGCAGCAGCGCGTCGATCATCAGCGGCGGCAGCACCGCGAACTCGAGCTGGTAGTGGCTGGCCGCCTCCGCGAGCAGGGCGGGGGAGAACCCGTACAGCGCCCCGCCGAGCGCCGCGGGGCCGATCCGGACACCCCAGCGCCGCAGCACCCAGTACAGCGATGCGGCGGAGCCTGCGAAGCCCAGTGTGAGCAGCAGGGTCAGGCTGGCCTGCGGCCCGGCCAGCAGCGTCACCGGGGTCAGCAAGACACCGGGCAGCAGCAGGGACGTGTTCCACATCAGGTTGATGCCGTGCGGCGCGTTCATCGCGGTGGTGACGAGGGCCGGCAGGCTCCCGTGGGCTACCGACTCCGCCGAGTAGCGGATGTACCAGGCGAACAGATCGACGTCGCCGCCACGGCTCTGCACGCGTGAGGCCGGATCGGCCCACAGCCGCCAGGTCAGCGCGACCGCGCCGACCAGGTACAGGGCCAGGACCAGCCACGGTGCTCGCGCCCTGGCGAGCAGCCGCGGGGTGTCGGCGGCCGGGGACGGCTTCACCGCCGAGGGGACGAGGCCCACCGCCACCTCCAAACAGCTGGGGACCAGCGGCCGTCCACGCCAATCACCACTTCATGGACCTTATGTCGGATCCGTCCCTGATGGGGGTTGGTTGTGTTGTTACCCAGCGTTACATCTACTGAACCGAACGTTCACCTATCGTGCTGCCGGGCGGGCCGGTACACCGTGACACCGTCGGCCCGGTAGTCGAAGCGGAAGCCGGTCTGCGTCAGGTAGTGCAGGATCGCTGGGGTGTCGCGCCAGACCAGGACCCAGCCCACATCCATCCGCCGGGCGTCCGCGCGGGCCAGGCGGGCCTGGCGGGCGTCGCCGGCGGCGCCGCTCTGGGCGGCGACCAGTCGCGCGTAGAACGGGTGGCGGCGTACCGCCCGGAGCGTGGGAAGCGGGATCCAGGAGGTATAGGAAATAGCCCGGGGGTGGCCGTCCGAGCTGGCCAGGGCCAGGGCCTCCGGCTCGATCTTGGCGCCATAGCGTTCCGGCAGCCCGCCCCGGATGCCGAACGGTACGTCCACCACAATCGAGCCGGAATGATCGGCGGTAATCGGGCCGTCCAGCGCCGGAAGCGAGGCAGGAATGGACTGCTTGACCGGCCCGCCGGGCCATCCGGCCTCCAGGGCCGCGCCGAGCACCGCGATCAGTAGCAGGGTGCCGGCGGCCACCGCCCGGGTGCTGGGCTGGCCGGCATCAGCCTGCCGGCCAGCGTCATGGCTGGGAATGGCGTGGGCGGCCCCGGTCTGGGCCGGGCGTCGCAGCAGCGGACGGGCGCGGGCGGCGAGCCAGCCCACCGTGCTGCCGCCCAGCAGCGCGGCGGGCACCAGCGCGAGCAGCGTGAACCTGTCGGCCTCGCGGAACGCGGACAGGCCGGGCAGCTGGACCAGCCAGGTGAATGGCATGACGCCAGACAGCCTGACCCCGCCCAGGGTGATCGCGGCAGGCAGGTAACTGGCGCTGCCGATCTTCAGCGCCGGGCCCATCGCCAGTGTCGTGCTGCCCAGCCAGAGCAGCCCCAGCAGCCGGGCGCTGCGCCGCCGCCAGGACAGGACCAGGCCGGCCAGCGCCAGGACGGTCAGCGTGATCCCGAACGTCGGGACCCCTTCAGTCAGCGGAAAGTGGAAGCCGCCGGCCAGCGCTCCGAGCCCCCACGAGCGGAGCCGTGGTGACGGGGAAAACAAGGTAGGGAGCCCGGCACCGAGCCGCCGGTACCAGCCGGGCAGCGTCGCCGCAGGCCCGGTTGTCCCGGCCGAGCTGGCCTGCCACGCCATCGCGGCGATCTGCGGGCTGGCCAGGACCAGGGCGGTCAGCGCGGCGAGCCCGCAGTCCCGCAGCCGGTCCAGCGAGGGCTGGCTGGCCAGCCACGGGATCAGCGCGAGGATGACCAGAACCGCGGCCATGATCGCGGACTCCTGGTTGACCAGCACGGCGAGGCCGATCACCAGCCCGACCCGCAGGGCCTGGGGGGTGCCGGGGCGGCGCCGCAACCGCACTGCGGCCTCCAGCGCCAGCGCCAGGAAGAGCGTCCCGGCGGCGATGTTGAGGTGGAACCAGTCCTGGAAGGCCACCATCGTGGACAAGCCGAACAGGGCGCCGGCGGCCACCGCGCCTACCTCCGACGGCAGCCACAGCCTCGCGACCCGGTACAGCGCGTAGCACAACACCCCGGGAATCAGCACCACCAGCAGGTTGTAGCTGAACGCCGGTCCGGCGACCAGCGTGACCGGGAGCATCAGCAGGCCCAGCAGCGGCATCAGCGTGTTGTAGCCCAGTTGCACCCCGGCCGGGGCGGCCAGCCGGGGGGTGAACCACGGGTTGGCCAGGTGGGTTACCTGGTGCGCCACCCACCACAGGCTCCACACGTAACTCGCCGGGTCGTCAATGTCTGGCAGGCGGCCGCGCAGGTAGGTGGCAAGTGGCCAGGTGACCACGACTCCCGCCGCGATATAGCCGCTCAGCAGCGCCACGTGGCGCAGGACATGATGGCCCGCGACGGACCGGCGGGAAACCTCGCGCGGTGGAGCGGCTGCCGCATTACCCGCGCGGGGGATAGTGGACCGGATAGCCGTCCGGGTGGACCCGCCGGACAGCCAGCGCGCTGATGCGGATGGCCCGGAGTTCACCAAGTCGCGCGTCCCCTGCCTCGTCCCCATCGCGATCGCAGACCCGCCTGCGGGCACGTCCCGGCCAGGGCCTGCTGGCGGGGACCCAGTCTCCCATCCGGCGCGACAATGGCCGGTAACGAGAGGGGACAATTCCGGTCATCTTTCCGCGTGTTGGTAATAAGCGCCCACACGGAGCTACCACGGGGAAGTGCCTGGCCGCTCTGCCCGGGAGATCAGGCCTCGCCGCGGCTGCGCCGGGCCAGCCGGCGCGGCATCGGCGGCTTGGCCAGCTCCTCCGGCAGGCGCAGCAACGGGTTGGTCGCGCTGGCGATCACCTGGCTGGCCGTCTCCATGATCTTCTGCCCGCGAGCCCGGGACGCGGACCTGAGCAGCTCGAAGGCTTGCCGTGGCCGGATCCGGTGCCGTTCCGACAGCACCCCGATGGCCTGCTCCACCCGGACCCGCACGGTCAGGGCGCGCTCCAGTTGCGCGACCGTCTCCTTGAGCTGCTCGGACTCCTTGAGCTGCTCGGCTTCGCGGAGCTGGGCGGCGTCGGCCTGCCCGAACGGAGTCTCCTCCGCCCGGTGCGCGCCGGAGCGCGGCGCCGGGCCATGCGCGCGGGCGCCGGGTGCGCCAGACCCGGCGGGGTCCGTCCAGCCAGGCTGGACCGGGGCGGCGACGCCGCCGAGCAGGCCGCTGTTATGGCTGGCCGCGTCACGGGGGGGCGCTGGCGGCGCCGCGGCGTCCAGCTCGGCCCGCTCCTCGGCGGACAGTTCCGCGGCAAGGAGGTCCGCCAGGACCATCGCGCTGGTCAGGTCGGGTACTTCCTCGTCGCCCACACGCCAGCCGGTCGGGGTGCGCCGCGCCACCGCGTCCATGGGGACGGTCGGGCCGTCGGTGGCCGGGCCCAGGTCCCGGTCGTCGCCACCCTGGGATCCACCCGCGTCTGAGCGATCCGTCATGCCCGGGCCATCCCCGGCCTCAGCCCGGCTTACACCCTGCTGGCGCGCGTCGTTCTGGCCCGCACCGCGCTGGCCCGCACCGTCTGCGGGCACGCCAGAGCGCCCGGCGCGCACACGCGCGTCAGGATCCCTTTGGTCGTGCCTGCCACTCATAAGTTCGCGGCGAGACCGCGCAGCCTTTCCTTGACCTGGGCCGCCGACGGATTGGTCATCGCCGTCCCGTCAGAGAATACAAGAGTGGGCACGGTCATGTTGCCCCCGTTAACACTTATCACGAAGCTGGCCGCCACCGGATCACGCTCGATGTTGACCTCGGCCACCTCGATCCCGTCCCGGGCCAGTTGGCTCTTCAGCCGTCGGCAGAAAGCGCACCACTGCGTGGTGTACATCGTCACCGGCTCAGACACGCAGCCGCTCCCATCGTCTCGGGTTGGCCCCGCTCCCTCAACACGCCGGACGCGTGCTGGCTTCCCGTTTCCGGACAGGTGTTCGTTATCTGGTCGTATGGGCTGGTCAGCGAGGCAAGAGGAAGCGCTGCCGGTGCGCGGCGGTGCCGGAGTCGGCGGGATGCGGGAGGATGGCGCGCACAGGAGGTAGGGGCGTGCGCGCAGTCGTGGGTGAGCCAGCCGGACCAGATCCCGGGCGGGCGGCGTCCGCAGATCCGGAGGCCGTGCTGGCCGCACTGGACCCGGAGCAACGGCAGGTGGCCCTGGCCACCACGGGGCCGGTGTGCGTGCTGGCCGGGGCGGGGACCGGCAAGACCCGCGCGGTCGCGCACCGGATCGCCTACGCGGCGCTGACCGGGGTGGTGGACCCGGCCCATGTGCTCGCGGTGACGTTCACCACCCGGGCCGCGGGAGAGTTGCGGGCCAGGATGGTCCAGCTGGCCGGGTCCGGAGGGGGGCTGGAGCGGGTCCAGGCCCGCACCTTCCACTCGGCGGCGCTGCGCCAGCTCACCCACTTCTGGCCCGCCACCGTGGGCGGGCGGCCCCCGGCGGTGCTGGACTCCAAGGTCGGCCTGCTGGCCGAGCAGGCCCGCAGCCTGCGGCTGAGCGCCGGGGTGGCGGAACTGCGGGACGTCGCGTCGGAAATCGAGTGGGCCAAGGTATCCCAGGTCCGGCCGGATGACTACGCCGGAGCCTCGTCGAAAGCGGGCCGTACCCCGCCGCTGGCCGCCGATGTGGTGGCCCGGCTCTACGCCCGGTATGAGGATGCCTGCCGGGACCGCCACCTAGTGGACTTCGAATCCGTGCTGGAGCTCACCGCGGCCATCCTCACCGAGCACGGGCAGGCGGCCGCGGAGGTCAGGGACCGGTACCGCTATTTCGTGATCGACGAGTACCAGGACGTCAACCCGCTGCAGAAGCTGCTCCTGGACAGCTGGGCGGGGGACCGGGACGACGTATGCGTGGTCGGGGACCCGAGGCAGACCATCTACTCGTTCGCCGGGGCCACCGCCTCCTACCTCACCGGGTTCACCGCCGAGTTCCCGGATGCCACGGTGGTCGAACTGGTCCGCAACTACCGCTCCACGCCACAGGTTGTCGCCCTGGCGAACCAGCTGACCGGCGCGGCCGGCCCGCGGTCGCTGGCCGAGCAGCTGCGGACCGGGCCCTTGCGGCCAGGGGCCGGGCGGGCGCGCCAGCCCGCGGCCGCCCGCTCGGCCGCCCTGGTCGCGCAGCGCCCGGGTGGGCCGGCCGCGGAGTTCGCCGAGTACGCGGACGAGGAGGAGGAAGCATCGGGGGTGGCCGGGCGAGTGGACGCGCTGCGCACGGCGGGCCTGGCACCGGGCCAGGTGGCGGTGCTGGTCCGGACCAACGCCCAGACGCTGGCGATCGAGCGGGCGCTGGCCGAGCGCGGAGTGCCCTGCCAGGTCCGGGGGGCAGAGCGGTTCTTCGACCGGCGCGAGGTACGCCAGGCGACGGGATTGCTCCGTGCGGCGGCGAAATCGGTGTCGTCCCAGGCCAGCACTGACCCGCCGGCGGAGGTCCGGCACATCCTGGCCGGGCTGGGACTCACCCGGGAGGCTCCCGCCGGGCGCGGGGCGTCCCGGGAACGCTGGGAGTCGCTGGAGGCGCTGGCCCAGCTCGCCGTGGACTACTTCGCGGCCCATCCCGATGCCGCCCTGGCCGGGTTCGTCGGCGAGCTGGGCCGCCGCAGCTCCATCGAGCACGCCCCGGCCATCCAGGGAGTGACCCTGGCCTCGCTGCACGCTGCCAAGGGCCTGGAGTGGGACGTGGTCTTCCTGCCCGGCCTGACCGAGGGCACGCTGCCGATCGTGTACGCGCAGACCGAGGAGGCGATCGAGGAGGAGCGCAGGCTGCTGTACGTGGGCGTGACCCGGGCCCGGGAGCGGGTCTTCCTCTCCTGGTCGCTGGCCCGGTCTCCGGGCGGCCGCCGGACCCGCAAGCCGTCCCGGTTCCTCGGCGGCCTGCGCCGGTAGTTCCGCCGGCGGCCTGCGCGGGTAGTTCGGCCTGCCGCTGGGCCGGTAGTTCCCCGGCCGCCTGCGGCGCTGGGCCCCACCCGGTCCGCCGCCGGGCGGTCCCGACCCGGTACCGTGCCCGCGTGAGCAAGGCGCTGGAGAGCCTGATCGATCTGCTCGACCTGGAGCAGATCGAGGTGAACATCTTCCGCGGCCGCAGTCCCAGTGACCGGCGGCAGCGCGTCTTCGGCGGGCAGGTCGCCGGCCAGGCGCTCGTGGCGGCCGGGCGCACGGAGCCCGCGGACCGCCCGGTGCACTCGCTGCACGCCTACTTCATCCGGCCCGGGGACCCATCCGTCCCGATCGTCTACACCGTGGACCGGGTCCGGGACGGCCGGTCCTTCACCACCCGCAGGGTTTCTGCCATCCAGCACGGCAAGGCGATCTTCACGCTCTCTGCGTCGTTTCATCATCCCGAGCCGGGCGTGCAGCACGCCGTGGCCATGCCCGCGGTGCCGCCCGCGGACGAGGTTACCCCGCCCGAGCATGAGTTCTTCTCAGGCAACCCCATCGACCTGCGCTTCGTGGGGCGGGGCAGGGACGACCCCGCGGGCCCCCGGGTCGCCGGGACCGAGCACAACTTGGTCTGGCTGCGGGCGAACGGTGACCTGCCGGATGACCCGCTGCTGCACGTCTGCCTGATGACCTACGCCTCCGACCTGACCCTGCTCGATTCGGTACTGCGACGGCACGGTTTGTCCTGGACGGACGGCCAGACGAGCGGGGCCAGCCTGGATCACGCGATGTGGTTCCACCGGCCGTTCCGCGCGGACCGCTGGCTCCTGTATGACCAGGAATCGCCGGTCGCGGCCGGGGCCCGGGGACTGGCCCGCGGGCAGGTCTTCACCGAACAAGGCGACCTGGTGGTGTCCGTTGTGCAGGAGGGCCTGATCCGCACCAGGATCTGAACAGGGCCAGTGTCCCGAGGGTGGGGCGCAGCCGTCACCGCGCAGCGCAGTGGTCACGGCGCAGCGGTCAAATGCGCAGCGGTCAAATGCGCAGCGGTCAAATGCGCAGCGAGCCAGGATCGGGGCACACCGGGCTGGTCGCAGAAGTCGGCCAGAAAAAGAAGTTGCCCTGCCCGACCGGGGTCCTTAGGCTTCTTCCTATGTTCCTCGGTGAGCTTACGACGCCTTGACGGAAGGGGGTGGGCCGAGTGAATAGCAACGAGACCTTCGTTCCGGTGACACCTCTGTGCGCCGGAATTTCTGCTGCGCCGCTGGGTGCTCGCCCGTCCCTGGGCGTCCAGGCCGCCTCCCGCACCGCAGATATCCGTGAGATGGCGCCTTCGCGCGCTGCCGCGGGTGTTCGCATGCCGTGGCTTAGCCAGGGTCCGGCGCCGGTCAAGCCGCGCCCCGGGTTTGCCCACCGCAAGCAGGACAACCCCGCTCAGACGTACACCCACGCTATCGGCGCTGTCGCTACTGGCGACGGCCAAACGGGTTCGCTCCAAGCAGCCTGGGATCCGGTCTAGACAGGCCGGCCTGGATCCCTCAAAAGGCCGCGGACCCGCTACCGGGTCCGCGGCCTTCGTCATGTCGGGCCCGCCGTTTTGTCAGACCCACGAGAGACGGTAAGACCAGGACGAGAGGGGTTGGACGATGTACGGGCCCGGTACCGCCGCCGTTGCTGCGGGCGCGGCGGGGTTCGAGGCAGTATCCGCACCAGCACCCGTGTACTCAGGGACAGGCCTGACCGAGGTCAGTCGCGCTGTGGTGCCGCAGGCACGCAGCACGCGGCTGCCCTGCACGGATGACCCGGAGCTGTTCTTCGCCGAGTCTCCCGAGGACGTGGAGACGGCCAAGGCGCTCTGTGTCGGTTGCGCCGCCAGGATGGCCTGCTTGTCCGGGGCTATGGAGCGCCGGGAGCCCTGGGGCGTATGGGGCGGTGAGCTGTTCTTGCGTGGCCAGATCGTGCCGCGCAAGAGGCCGCGTGGTCGCCCACGCAAGACCGATGTGGCGGCCTGAGTCGGAGTCGTCGATTTGTCAGTCAGTCAGCGAAGACGGGCGGTTGAGTGCAATGCACCCGATCAACTATCCAGCAGAAAGGCATCGTGAACTACTCGACCAGTCACGCCGGGACGCCCAGGCGGCCCAGGTCCGCGCACTGCGCAGGGCCTCGCGCCGTGTGGACCGGGCATCCCGCCGGCTGGAGCGCGCGAAGGCCTCGGCGAGGCGGTTGCGCAACGGGTTAGGGCTGGTGCCCTGAGAAGGAGAAGCACACCGGGAACCACGTGGTGAGCAAGACCGCGGGGGCGTGGGGGCGGCCGGACCGGCCGCCCCCACGTGTGGATTACGGGGCTACTTAGGCGGCGGGGTAAGCGCCTCTTCGGTGCCCTCAGCACTCCCAGTCTCTGGGCCGGGCCCGGCCTCGCGGCCGTCCCAGGCATCCAGCGGCGGGTCGCCTTCCCGCCGGTAGCCAGGCATCCACCGGATCATCTCGGCCCGGAACGGCCCCTCAGACTCCAGCTGGCAGAGCACGCCGATGCCCTCCGTGGACACGCGGTGGATGAGAACGTACGAGGGCGGCAGGTTGAGCCGCCGTCCGAGGTTCGAGGAGCGCGGATCTGTGACCCGCGCGGCTTCGCTGCGGAGCCACTCTCGGCTGAACTTGAACGTGTCCACACGGGACGGCTCGGCGAGTGGGGCCAGGAACGCGTACAGGGCGTCCAGGTTGACATGGATGCCTTCGCGGAGAAAACCCTGCTCGCGGAGCTCGTCTTCGGCCTCGCGGATGCTGCCGTCGCCGTGCATGATCCGCAGCAGCTTGCCGATGAACAGCGGGAGGCCGTCGGGCAGCCGGTCCACGGCCCCGAAGTCCAGCACGCCGAGGCGGCCGTCGTCGAGCATCCGGAAGTTGCCCGGGTGCGGATCGGCATGCAGCAACCCGGCCCGGGCGGGTCCGGAGAACAGGAACCGGGTGAACAGGATCCCGGCCCGGTTCCGCTCCTCCTGTGACCCGGATTCGATGATCTTGGCCAGCGGCGTGCCGTCCATCCACTCGGTGATGAGGACGTGGTCGGTGGACTGGACCACGGGGGGCACGTAGATGTCCGGGTCGTCGGCGTAGGCGTCGGCGAAAGCCTGCTGGGACGTCGCCTCCAGGTGATAATCGATCTCCTCGGCGACCCGGGCGCGGAGCTCGTCCAGCAGCGGCTTGACCTCCAGCCCGGGCATGATGATCCCGAACAGCCGGGCGGCCCGGCTCAGCTGGTTGAAGTCGCTGAGAAGGGCCTGCCCGGCGCCGGGATACTGGATCTTGACGGCCACCTGGCGGCCGTCCTGCCACACTGCGCGGTGCACCTGGCCGATGGACGCCGCGGCCCGGGGTGTGTCGTCGAACTCGGCGAACGCCCCGCGCCAGGACGGGCCGAGATCCTGGGCGAGGACCTGGTGCACCGCTCGGGCGGGCAGCGGCGGTGCCGACTCCTGCAGCTTGGTCAGCGTGGCCCGGTACGGCCCGGCAATCTCGGGCGGCAGCGCGGCCTCGAAGATGGACAGCGCCTGGCCGAACTTCATCGCGCCGCCCTTGAGCTCGCCCAGGACGCGGAAGATCTGCTCGGCCGTGCGCTGCTGGATTTCCGCGGCAACGATCTCGGCAGGCCGGCCACCGAGCCGCTTGCCCAGGCCTAGCGCGGTGCGGCCGGCCAGGCCCGCGGGGAGGGAGGCCAGCTTCGCGGTCCGGGTCACGGCACGTCGGGGAAGATCGTTCACCATTCCATTCTCGGTCAGGATGCCGAGCGCCTGCTACAGCGGCACTGCGGATGCGGGGCCCAGCTGTGCCGCCGCCACTGCCAATCAGGCAGCACGAGCTCGAGTGTGCCGTTGATCGCCGCCCCGGCCGCGGCGGTCCGGTCGAGGAAGGCCAGCACCTGCGCGGTGGCCTGGGCGGCCACCGCCGCCGCCAGGGCGGCCGCGCACGCGGCGGGGTGCGGGGCCTGGCCGGATGCCTGGGCGAGGATGAGCGGCCAGGCCGGATCGCGGTCGGTACGGGCCATGTCCACGCAGCTCAGGCACGCCGTCTGACCCGGGATGACCAGCGGCCCGACCGTCCCGATGGCTTCCGAGGCCGCCGCGGTCAGGTGCGCGACGTTCCCGCTCACCAGGGCCCGCGGTAACTCCGGCGGGTAGCCGTCGGCGAGCACGGCCAGGTCCGGCCGGCGCGCTCCCGGCGCGGTCCGCCGTGCTCCCGCCGTGCTCCGCGGCGCCCGCGGCGGCGCGTCAGGGCCGGTGTGGCCGAGCCGGATCCGGCCTGCTGGCGGCCAGGGCGCCAGCCGGGGGGCGCCTGCGGACGCCCGGCTGGCGGAACCCGCGGACGCCTGGCCAGGGGAACCCGCGGACGACTCCGCCCCACCATGCTCGCTCACCGCACCGGTGCACGCGACCTGCCCGACGCCGGATGCGGTCAGCAGGCTGGCCAGCCCAGCGGCCACGGGGCCCGTCCCGTGCACCAGTACGCTCGCGGCCTGCCGGCGGGCCAGTACGAGGGCGCCGCCGTCGGAGTAGCCGTGGGCCAGGGACACCGTGGCCAGCTCCCGGGCCAGCCGGTTCCTCGGGCCGTCGGGCAGGGCCCGCAACGTGGCCGCCGGAAAGTCGTGGAGCGCCCCCGCCGCGGCCAGCAATCCGATGACCCGGTCGGCCGTCTGCCGGCCGATCCCCTGGTCGTGCGCGGCGGCCAGCACCTGGCTGAGATCCCGGCTCCCGTCCAGCAGGTTGATCAGGGGCTCGGCGCCGCGCATCCCGCGCAACGCGACCGCCCGCCTCGGGTCGATTCCTATCTGCAGGGTGTCCGGGTCACGCCAGACCATCAGGAGCCCTGCTTTGATCGCCGGCCTCATGGGCGCCAGCCTGCCACGGCCGTCCGACATTCCGCGCCGCCGGCTGGCTCCGCCCTCGCTGACTTCCTTGATCCTGGGCGGCTACTGCGAAATGGCAGCACCAGCTGCCCAGGATCATGGAATGGCGCAGACGGTGCGGTCCCCCCGGGTACGGCAGTGAACCAGTCACGAATAGACCAGGCACCCGCGAACACCGGGCGCCACTTAGCCAGGCACTGCCGCGGCTCCCCGGCGGGTCGTTCGCCCCCTTCCCCGGGAGTGACGGCGGCCCGCCACCCGGGGGACCCGTGCCGGCGAGGCTAAGCGGGGGCGAGCCGTTCCGTCAAAGCTGCCTGTGGACAGGTTTGTGGATTTCCTGGGGACGTTGCGGAGCGCCATTGTGGATACAGCGGGGGATGGCGGTGAATTCCCGGACCACCAGCCGCCCTCGCCGCCCCCGACCTGCTCACTCTCTGTGCACCGCCTGTGGACAGCAGAACTTTCTGCCCGCTAACCTGCGGGCGGCGAGTCAGCTGGCCCCGGGTGCTCCGGGCCGATATCGCCCGGCCCGTCATCGCCCGGCGCGTCCTCCGGGCCAGTCTCGCCGAGTTCGTCGTCCAGCTCGGACAGTTCCTGGTCCAGCGCGGACATGTCCAGCGCGGGCCGCCCGGCCACGAACCCTTCCGGGTCGTCGAAGTCCTCGGCCGTAGGCATCAGGTCCGGGTGGGTCCACAGCGCGTCCCGGCCCTCGGACCCGCGGACGTCGGTGAGCCGCCGCCAGATCTCGGCCGCCTCGCGCAGCCGCCGCGGCCGCAGTTCCAGCCCGACCAGGGTCGCGAACGTGCGTTCCGCGGGTCCGCCGGTGGCCCGGCGGCGCCGGATGGCCTCGGCGAGCGCACCCGCCTGCGGCAGCCGGTCGCCGGCCGCGTCCTCCACCACGGTGGCGACCCAGCCCTCAACCAGCGCGAGCAGGGTCTCCAGCCGGGCCAGGGCCGCCTTCTGCTGGGGCGTGTCCTCGGGCTGGAACATGCTGGCGTCGGACAGCGCCTCGCGCAGCGCATCCGGGTTGGAGGGGTCAATCTGCGGCATGGCGTCGCGCAGCGCGGAGGCGTCCACGGTGATGCCCCGGGCGTAGTCCTCCACCGCGGCCAGCAGCCGCGAACGCAGCCACGGCACGTGTGCGAACAGCCGGTGGTGGGCCGCCTCACGCAGCGCGAGGAAGATCCGGATCTCCTCCGTGGTGATCGACAGGCCCTGGCCGAAGTCCGCTACCCCGGCGGGCAGCAGCGCGGCCACGCCCTCCGGCCCCAGGGGGAGACCCACATCCGTGGAGCTGACCACCTCGCGGGCCAGGCCGCCGACCGCGGCCCCGGTCTGGCCGCCGACCATCATCCCGCCGATCCGGCGCATCATGGCGCCGAGGCCGCCGGTGAGCCCGGCCATCCCGCCCAGCCCGCCGGTGACCGCCTGCAGCGCGGAACTCAGCTCAGCGGGCAGCTCGCCGCCCAGTTCCTCCGGGTTGGCGTTGATCATGCCGCCCAGGGCGTCCACGGCCTTCTCGGCGATCGGGTCGCAGAGCGCGGACCACACGGGCAGTGTCGCCTCGACCCACTCCGACCGGCTCCAGGCCTGCGCGGTGCGGACTCCGCTGGGGAACGAGGTCGCCTCGTTCAGCCACAGGTCCGCGAGCTGGACGGCCTCCACGATCTTCTTGCGGTCGGCGTCCAGCACGCTTGGGTCGCCCTCGGCCGCGACCGTCTGGCGGGCCACGTTCTTGGCCAGGTCCCAGTTGACCGGGCCGCCTTGCCAGGCCATCAGGTCGGCGAACTGCCGCAGGGCGTCCGCGAACTGCTGCGGGTCACCGAGCGGCCCGAGAGGGTTACCGCCCGGATTGTCCCCGGAGCCGCCTCCGGAGCCGCCGGATCCGCCGGATCCGCCAGAACCCCCGGAACCGCCGGGCAGACCAAAGCCGAAGGGAGGATCAGCCATCTCCGCGACCTCTCAGGCAGGATGGAAGGGTCACATCCGCCACGTTATCCCGGGAGCGGCACACGTTGAGCACTGCACGGGCCCAGGTTCGCCGCGAGCGCACTGATCAGGAGCCACGCCCCGTCGTGGCCATCACCGGCGCAGCACGTGGTCTGGGCCATGCCCTGGCCCTGCGGCTCGCGGCCTCACCCGCGGTGCGCCGGGTCATCGCGATCGATGACCACCGCGGGGATGTGGTCGGCGTGACGTGGCGGCTGGCCGACGTCCGCGACCCCGCGCTGGCCGGCTGCTGAGCGGGGTGGACGTCCTGGTGCACACCGACATCGACATGTCGGCGGACACCGACGACCGGGCCCGCCGGGCTTTTAACGTGCGTGCCGCGCAGACCGTGCTCACCTCGGCGGCCGCCGGGCGGGTCGGCCGGCTGATCCTGGTCACCAGCGCCATGGTCTACGGGGCCGCGCCGGACAACCCGGTGCCGATGCCGGAGGACGCGCCGCTGGGCGTGGATCACGACGGCAGCGTGGCCGGCGACCTGCTCGAGATCGAGCACCTGGCCCAGCGGTCGCCGCGCTCCCACCCGGGCATGGCCATCACCGTGGTCCGCCCGGCCGCGCTGGTCGGCGAGGGGGTGGATACCCTCGTCACCCGGCATTTCGAGGCCCCCCGGCTGCTCACCGTGAAAGGCTGCGCGCCGCGCTGGCAGTTCTGTCACATCGAGGACCTGGTGTCCGCCCTCGAACTGGCGGTGACCGGGAAGATCGATGGGTCGTTCGCGGTCGGCTGCGACGGCTGGCTGGAAGAAGAAGAGGTCGAGGAGCTCAGCGGGCTGCGCCGGGTCGAGCTGCCCGCCGGGCTGACGTTCGGCACGGCGCAGCGGCTGCACCGGCTGGGCATCACCCCGGCCCCGGTCGCTGACCTGCGCTACATGGTCTATCCGTGGGTGGTCGAGTGCCAGGCGCTGCGCGAAGCGGGCTGGCGGCCCGCCTACGACAACGCGGCGGCCCTCGTCGTGTTGCTGAAGCAGCGGGCCGGGCACCATGCCGTGGCCGGGCGCCGGCTGCCCCGCAAGGAAGCGACGATCACGGCGGCCGGGGCCACCGTAGCCGTGATCGGCACCGCGGCCATCGTGCGGGAGGTGGCCCGCCGCCGCAAGCGCAGCACCTGACGCGCAGGCGGCTCCGCGCCCGGCCCCGCCCCGCCTTTTCTCCGCAACGAAAACCTCAACGCCCCTGGTCCAGCCGCCCAGGTTCAGGCGCTACCTTGGCTCCGTGACTGTGATCAGGCTCGCCGAAGTGCGGGAGACCCCGCTGTCCGTGGACGAGGTGCACGACGCCGTGGCCGACCCTTCGGCGGGTGGCATCGCCCTGTTCACCGGGGCGGTACGGAACCATGATCATGGCCGTGACGTCCGGTACCTGTCCTACAGTGCGCACCCGTCGGCCGCGGCCGAGATGCGCGGGGTGTGCGAGAAGATCGTCGCCGGCTTTGAGGTCACCGCGATCGCGGCCGTGCACCGGGTGGGCGACCTGGCCGTGGGCGACCTGGCCGTGGTGGTCGCGGTCTCCTGCCCGCACCGCGCCGAGGCCTTCACCGCCTGCCGCGCCCTGATCGACGAGCTCAAGCACAGCGTGCCGGTCTGGAAGCACCAGGTATTCGGCGACGGCGAGAGCGAATGGGTCAACAGTGCGTAGTCTTCACCCCGTGGCCCACCGCACATCCCCTCGCCTGCCCGTGCCGGGCGCACCGCAGGAGGCCGCGTGTCGCGGCGCACGGTAACGCTCGCGGTAGCCGGGATCGGCGTGGTCGTGGCGGCCCTCATCGCGGCCCTGGTGCCGGTGCCCTACGTGATCCTCTCGCCCGGCCCGACGCTGAACACCCTGGGCAAGACCTCGGGCGGCCCGCTGATCAGCATCACCGGGCACCGCACGTACCCGACCACCGGGCACCTCAACCTGGTGACGGTGTCCTTCATGGGCGGCCCCGGCAACGGGTTCAACGTGTTCACCGCGCTGCGTGCCTGGCTGACCCCGCACACCGCGGTCGTTCCCGAGCAGGAGCTGTTCCCGGCCGGTCAGTCGGAGCAGCAGGTCGTCCAGCAGGACACCGAGCAGATGGCCAACTCACAGGAGACCGCCCAGGCCGCGGCCCTGTGCACGCTCGGGATCCACTTCACCACCGTTGACACCGTCACGCAGACCGAGCAGGGCCTCCCGGCCGCGGGCGTGCTGCACGTCGGCGACACCATCACCGCGGTGGACGGCACCCCCGTCGGCTGCACCCACGATACTGGGACCCTGATCCGCACGCACGCCCCGGGGTCGGTGGTGACCCTCACCATCGTCCGCCACGGCAAGACCGGGCAGGTCCGGCTGAAGACCGCGAACGTCCAGGGGCACTCCGTCGTCGGGGTGTACGTCCAGGAGAGCTACCGCTTCCCCTTCCCCATCAAGATCAAGGTGGGAGACATCGGCGGGCCAAGCGCCGGGACGATGTTCGCCCTCGGCATCGTGGACAAGCTGACCCCCGGCAACCTGACCGGCGGGAGGTTCGTCGCGGGCACCGGGGAGATCTCGGCCGACGGCGCGGTGTCCGCGATCGGCGGCATCCAGCAGAAGATGGCGGGCGCCCGCGCGGCCGGGGCGACCATCTTCCTCACCCCTGCGGCCAACTGCTCCGACACCACCGGGGCGGTGCCGGCCGGGCTGCGCCTGGTCAAGGTGGCCACGCTCCGCCAGGCCATCAACGACCTGGCCGCCCTCAAGGCCGGCCGCAGCGTGCCCGGCTGCTGATGCCCCGGCGCTGAAAGCCCGGGTCCTGGGCGCCTGCTGACCGCCACCTGACCGTTACATGATCACCGCGCCGGCGCCGGTGACGCCTGGCCGCCCTGATCGGGGTACATTGGCGCCGCACGGCCCAGCATGCCTGACCGGTTGAGGTCCGGCTGAGGAATGGTGTGCCGGTCATATCCGAGTGCGGTAATGCGGTGCCGGTGATGCGGCGCCCAACAGCGTGTGAGGGGAGTGCGGTGTCCTTCCGGTCCGGATCAGCCCGGCAGCCTGGCGGGCGGCCGCCGCTCGCGGTGCTCCGCTGGCCCCGGCTGGTCCTCCCCATCATCGTGGCCGTGATCGCCTTCCTGGTGCTGATTGCGATCGTGGCCGGGGTCTGGACCGATTTCCTGTGGTACCGGGCCATCCACTACTCGTCGGTGTTCAGCACGACCTACGGCACCCGCTGGGCGATGTTCTTCGTGGCCGGGCTGTTCATGGCCGTGGTCACCGGGGCGAACGCCGCGCTGGCTTACCGGCTGCGGCCCGTCTACCGGCCGGTGCCCGCGGCAGGCCAGGGCGGGGACGCCTACCGGATGGCCATCGACCCGCACCGCCGGCTCCTGCTGGGGATAGTGCTCGGCCTCATCGGCGTCATCTCCGGCATCACCGCCGCGGGCTCGTGGCGCACCTGGCTGCTGTTCGCCAACCAGGTTCCGTTTGGGAAAAAAGATCCCCAGTTCGGCATCGATCTTTCGTTTTTCATCTTCACCTACCCGTTCATCCGGATGGTGCTGAGCTACCTCTTCGCCGCGGTGCTGCTCTCCCTGGTGCTGGCCGCGCTGGTGCACTACCTGTACGGCGGGCTGCGCATGCAGGGGCGCCATCCGCGGGTGACGATGGCGGCGCAGGCCCACCTGTTCGTGCTGTTCGGCGTGTTCGTGCTGCTCAAGGCTGTGGCGTACTGGATCGACCGGTACGGTATCGACTTCTCCCAGCGCGGCGCGGTCACCACCGGCGCCTCGTACACCGACGTCAACGCGGTGCTGCCGGCGAAGACCGTCCTCGCGATCATCGCTGTCCTGTGCGCCCTGCTGTTCTTCGCCGGCGCGGCCCGGCGCAGCGCGATGCTCCCCGCGGTCGGGTTCGGGCTGCTGGTGCTCTCCGCGATCCTCATCGGCGGCCTGTACCCGGCGATCATCCAGCAGTTCGTGGTCAAGCCGAACGAGCTGGCCAAGGAGACCCCGTACATCAAGCGGGAGATCGCCACCACCCGGCAGGCCTACGGGCTGAACGCGTCCACGGTCCGGATCACCCCGTACTCGGCCACCACCGACGTGCCGCAGTCCATGCTGGATGCCGAGGTCAGCACCCTCAAGGGGATGCGGCTGCTGGATCCCGACGTGGTGTCGCCGACCTTCCAGCAGCTGCAGCAGGTCAAGAGCTACTACCAGTTCCCGTCCAACCTGGCCATGGACCGCTACAAGCTGCCCGGGACGGGCCCGCTGCCGCAGGACACCGTCGTGGCGGTGCGCGGCATGGGCGGGCCCCCGCCCGGCCAGGGCAACTGGATCAATACCCACCTGGTGTACACGCACGGTTTCGGGGTGGTCGCGGCCACGGCCAACGCGGTCCAGGACAACGGCAACCCGTCGTTCGTGGAGAGCGACATCCCGCCGCACGGGAACCTGGGCCTGCAGCAGCCCCGCGTGTACTTCGGCGAGCAGCAGAACACCTACGCGATCGTCGGCGGGCCGCCGGGCGGCCGCAAGCAGGAGCTGGACTATCCGTCCGGCACGGCCGGCGGCGGCCAGCAGAACAACACGTATCACGGCAGCGGCGGCGTGGACGTGGGCTCGCCGCTCAACCGGCTGCTCTACACGATCAAGTTCCGCGAGCTGAACATCCTGCTGTCCGGAGCGATCAACAGCCAGTCGAAGATCCTCTATGACCAGCAGCCACTGGCCCGGGTGGCCAAGGTGGCGCCGTTCCTCACCCTGGACGGCAACCCCTACCCGGTCGTCGCCAACGGGCAGATCCTCTGGGTGGTGGACGGCTACACCACCACCGGCCTGTACCCCTACTCGCAGCGGGTGAGCATGGCGCAGGCCACGGCGACCAGTGACGCCCCAGGCGGCACCGTGGCCGGCCAGCCCACCGGCGACATCAACTACATCCGGAACTCGGTCAAGGCGGTGGTGAACGCCTACACCGGCACCGTGACGCTGTACGCGTGGGATGCCGGTGACCCGATCCTGCGCACCTGGATGAACGCGTTCCCCGGCATTATCAAGCCCAAGTCGGACATCCCCGCTGCCCTGATGCCGCACCTGCGGTACCCGCCGGACCTGTTCGAGGTGCAGCGCCAGATCCTGACCCAGTACCACGTCCTGTCCGCCCAGTCCTTCTACGGCGGCCAGAACTTCTGGGCCGTGCCGGACAACCCAGGCTCGTCGAACAGCTCGCAGCCGGCCAGCCAGCCGCCGTACTACCAGACCATGCAGATGCCCGGCGCGTCGGCCCAGTTCTCGCTGACCTCCCCGCTGGTCCAGCGCGGGAGGCAGAACCTCGCCGCGTACATGGCGGTGGACAGCAACCCCCAGTCGCCCGACTACGGCACGATCCGGGTCCTCCAGTTGCCCCAGGACACCGCCATCCTCGGCCCGCAGCAGGTGCAGAGCACGTTCGAGTCGGACCCCACGATCTCCTCCCAGCTGTCGCTGTACCGGCAGAACGGGTCCAAGGTCATCGAGGGCAACCTGATCACGCTCCCGGTCGGCGGCGCGCTCGTCTACGAGGAACCGGTCTATATCCAGGCGGCCGGCGCCACGGGCGGCAGCACCTCCGGGTCGTACCCCGTCCTGAAACGGGTCGCGGTCTCCTTCGACGGGAACGTAGGGTTCGCGCCCACCCTGTCCGGCGCGCTCAGCCAGGTGATCCCGGGCCTGTCGTCCGGCTCGACGGGCTCGACGGGCTCGACGGGCTCACGGGCTCGACGGGCTCCGGCGGCGGGCCGGGATCGGCCAGCGCGAGCGTGCGCGGGTACCTGGGCCAGGCCGAGTCGGATTATGCGAAGGCCCAGGCGGCCCTCAAGACCGGGGATTTCGCCAGCTACGGAAAGTACACCGCGCTCATGAAGCAGGCGCTGGACCAGGCTCAGAAAGCCGCCCAGAGCCACTCCTCGCCGTCGGCGAAGGCCACCCCGTCGCCGACCGGTTCGCCGTAGCTAGGCCCTTCTGGTGCGGCCAGCGGGGTCGTAGCATGGTCTAGACCATGCTGGCCGCGACGACGCCGCCGGCCTGGGCCGCAGCCGGGCGGGACATGAGCGCCGATGCTCACCGGCAGGTCGGCGGAGGGCGTACGCTCGGTCCTGATGCGACATTCAGTAATGCTGATTCGGCCAGCTATCTGGCTACTCGGCAGTGGCAGCACAATATTTGGCAGCACGGGCCCGCTGGCGGGCGGAAGGAGAAAGACTGCTCGTGGCACCTCGGGTGCTGGTTGACGCGACCGCCGTGCCGGCGGACCGGGGCGCGCTCGGCCGTTACGTTGATGGCCTGATTGCCGCGCTGGGCTCAGCCGGAGCGGAACTCGCGGTGGCGTGCCAGCGTGCTGACGAAGAGCGGTACGGCAGGCTCGTGACCGACGCGAGTATCGTGGCCGGCCCGACGGCGATCGCGCACCGGCCTGCCCGGCTGGCCTGGGAGCAGACCGGCCTGCCCCTCGTCGCCCAGCAGGTCAACGCCGACGTCCTGCACGCACCGCACTACACGATGCCGCTGCGGCCCGGCGTGCCAGTCGTCTCGACCATCCACGATCTGACGTACTTCACCGAGCCGGACGCACACAACCCGGTGGCGGCGACCTTCTTCAAGTCAGCGATCCGCACTGCGGCCCGGCGCGCCACCCGGCTGCTGGTCCCGTCCAAGGCCACCCGGGACGAACTGGTCCGCGTGCTGGGTGCCGACCCGACCCGGATCGACGTGGCCTACCACGGGGTGGACCACGCGCTGTTCCACCGGCCCACCCCGGAGCGGATGCGCCAGGTGTCCGACCGGCTGGGGCTGCACGGCAAGCCGTACGTGGCCTACCTGGGCGGCCTGGAGCCGCGCAAGAACGTTCCCGCGCTGATCAGCGGCTGGGCCGGCGCCGTGGCGGACCTGCCCGACCCGCCCGCGCTGGTGCTCGCCGGCGGCAGCGGCTGGAGCGAGGAGGTTGACGAGGCGGTCGCCGCGGTCCCCGCGCACCTGCGCCTGGTCCGCCCGGGCTACCTGCGCTTCACCGACCTGCCCGGCTTCCTCGGCGGCGCGCTCGTGGTGGCGTTCCCGAGCCGGGGCGAGGGTTTCGGCCTGCCCGTGCTGGAGGCCATGGCCTGCGGCGCGCCGGTGCTCACCACGCACCGGACGTCGCTGCCGGAGGTCGGCGGGGACGCGGTCGCCTATACCGAGCCCGACGCCGAGGACATCCAGGCGGCGCTGCGCGGCCTGCTCGACGACCCGGCCCGGCTGGAATCCCTCGGCGAGGCCGGGCACGCCCGGTCCCAGGAATTCACCTGGGAGGCCTCGGCCGAAGCCCACATGGCGTCCTACCAGCGTGCAGTGGCGCAGGGCGCGGAGTAACCTCGCTGCCTATGTCAGGCCAGCCAGAAATGTCCTCAGAGCTTTCCCAGGCGGGCCGCGAGCCGCTTGAGGCGATCCTGCTCGTGGGCGGTCAGGGCACCCGGTTGCGTCCGCTCACCATCGGCACGCCCAAGCCGCTGCTGCCGACCGCGGGCGTACCGTTCCTCGCCCACCAGTTCGCCAAGGCGGCCGCGGCCGGGATCACTCACGTGGTGCTGGCCACCGCCTACCGGGCCGCCATGTTCGCCGAGTGCTTCGGCGACGGCGCCGCGTTCGGGCTGGAGATCTCCTACGTCCACGAGGCGGAGCCCCTCGGCACGGGCGGGGCGATCCGGAACGCTGCGTCCGGGCTGCGCAGCGGCCCGGACAGCCCGGTCGTCGTGCTGAACGGCGACGTACTGTCCGGCCACGATATCTCCGCGCAGATCGACCTGCACCGCAAGTCCGACGCGGCCGTGACGCTGCACCTGGTGGAGGTACCCGACCCGGCCCGGTTCGGCTGCGTGCCCACCGATGACGCCGGCCGGGTGACCGCGTTCCTGGAGAAGTCCCCCCACCCGGTCACCAACCGGATCAACGCGGGCTGCTACGTGTTCCGCCGGTCGGTCATCGACCAGATCCCGCCCGGCCAGGTGATCTCGGTGGAACGGGTGACGTTTCCCGACCTGATCGGCGCGGGGGCCGTGGTGATGGGCTATCCCGATTCGTCCTACTGGCTCGACGTGGGCACCCCGGAGGCGTTCGTGCAGGGCTCCTGTGACCTGGTGCGCGGGCGGCTGATCTCGGCCGCGGTGCCCGGCACGCCGGGCGAGATGCTAGCGCTGGATGGGGCCGTGGTCGACCCGGCGGCCCAGGTGAGCGGCGGCACCGTGGTGGGCGCGGGCGCGCGGGTCGGCGCGGACGCCTACATCACCGGCAGCGTGCTGTTCGATGCGGCCAGCGTCGGCGCCGGGGCCCGGGTCAGCGGCAGCGTGATTGGCCGCGGCACGATCGTCGGCGAGGGCGTGGTGCTGGACGGCGTCGTGCTCGGGGATGAGGTCCACGTAGCCCCGGGTAACGAGCTGCGCTCCGGGCTGCGGGTCTGGCCTGGCCAGACACTGGGCCTGACCTGTGTGCGCTTCTCCGCTGACGCCTGAGCCTGCGGAGGGCCCGGCGATGGAGTCCCCGGACCTCGCCCCGGACCTCGCCCCGGACCTCGCCCCGGACCTCACCCTGGAGTGGCGGGCGCCGTTCGTGCTGGACCTGTCGCGGACCCTGGGCGTGCACCAGCGCGGCCGGGGTGACCCGGCGTTCCGGGTCACCCCGGACGGCTTCATGTGGCGCACCTCGCTGACCCCGGACGGGCCCGGCACGCTGAGGGTGGCCCCGGCCCGGCCCGCGCCCGCCTCCGGGATCGTTCGCGGGAACGCCTCCGGGTCCGTTCGCGGGAACACCTCCGGGACCGTGGCCGGGAGCACCTCTGGGACCGTCGGGGGCAGTTCCGGGACCGTTCGCGGGAGTACGTCCGGTGCCGTGGCCGACAACGACGCCTCTGGTGCTGCGGCGGGGCCGGTCACCCTGGTCCATGCCGCTGCCTGGGGCCCCGGCGGGGCGTGGCTGCTCCGTGAGCTCCCCGGGATGCTCGGCGCAGACGACGACCGGGCCGGGTTCGATCCCGCCCACCCGGTCCTGCGTGAGCTTTCTGTGCGGCATCCGGGTGTCCGGGTCGGCCGGTCCGGCCGGGTGCTCGAGGCCCTGGTTCCAGCTGTGCTGGAGCAGAAGGTGGTCGGCGTGGAGGCCCGGCGCGCCTGGCGTTACCTGCTGCTCAAGTTCGGCGACCCGGCCCCGGGCCCCGCCCCGGCTGGGATGCGGGTGTGCCCGCCGCCGCAGATCTGGCGGCGCATCCCCTCCTGGGAGTGGCACCGGGCCGGGGTCGAGGGGGTGCGGGCCCGCACCATCATCGGCGCGGCCGAGGTCGCGGGCCGGCTCGAGGAGATCGTGGCCATGCCGTCCGGGGAGGGGGACCGTCGGCTGCGGTCCCTGCCCGGGATCGGCGTCTGGACCTCGGCCGAAGTCCGGCAGCGTGCCTGCGGCGACGCGGACGCGGTGTCGGTGGGCGACTATCACCTCGCCTCGGCCGTCGGCTGGGCGCTGGCCGGCCGGGTGGTGGACGATGCCGGGATGCTCGAGCTGCTCGCGCCGTACGCCGGGCACCGGCACCGGGCCGCGCGGCTGGTGGAGCTGGCCGGTATCCGTCCGCCGCGGCGCGGACCCCGGATGTCGGTCCGCGACTACCGCGCGTTCTGACCCCGCACGTAGTGCCGCCGCGGCCGCGCACCCCCAGTCCCACCAGCCACGCTCGCCCCTGCAGTCACGGGCCTCGTTCGTGATCAAACGTCTGGTGTTGCTATCACGACACCAGACGTTTGATCACGAACGGCCATTGGGGGTGGGAGGGCGGGCGGGTGGTTGCGGGGGGCGCGGCGCGGCGGCGGGCCAGGGGATAGCCGGGCCGGAGAGCGGATGAGGCACCACCTAGGGTGGGGAGGATGAGCGCCGACACGCCCGCCCCCCGCCCTCCCCGCCCGGAAGCTCAGCCAGAGCCGCAACCGCCTGCCAGCGCCGTGCGCCGCGCGCTGGCCCGGGCCCGGGATGGCAAGACCCTGGATCCCGCCGAGGCGGCCGTGCTCTTGCACGCCCGCGGCGATCAGCTGGCCGAGCTGCTCAGCTACGCGGCCCGGACCCGGGACAGCGGGCTGGAGGCCGCCGGCCGGCCCGGCGTCATCACCTACTCGCGCAAGGTGTTCATCCCGCTCACCCGGCTGTGCCGGGACCGCTGCGGTTACTGCACGTTCGTGACCGTGCCCGGGCGGCTGGACAGCCCGTACCTGTCCCCGGACGAGGTGCTGCGCATCGCGGCCGAGGGGGCCACCCTCGGCTGCAAGGAAGCCCTGTTCACCCTGGGCGACCGGCCCGAGGCGCGCTGGCCCCAGGCCCGGGAGTGGCTGGACGCGCACGGGTACGACGACACGCTGTCCTACGTCCGGGCTATGGCCATCCGGGTGCTGGAGGAGACCGGGCTGCTGCCGCACCTGAACCCGGGCGTGCTGAGCTGGCAGGACTTCCAGCGGCTCAAGCCGGTGGCCCCGTCCATGGGCATGATGCTGGAGACCACGGCGCAGCGGTTGTTCACCGAGAAGGGCGGTCCGCACTTCGGCAGCCCCGACAAGGATCCTGCGGTCCGGCTGCGGGTCCTGGAGGACGCGGGCCGCAGCAGCGTGCCGTTCACCACCGGGATCCTGATCGGCATCGGTGAGACCCTGGCCGAGCGGGCCGAGTCCGTCTTCGCGATCCGTCGCGTGGCCCGCGAGTACGGCGGCATCCAGGAAGTCATCGTGCAGAACTTCCGGGCCAAGCCGGACACGAAGATGCGCGGCGTGCCGGACGCCGAACTCGACGACCTGGCCGCCACCATCGCGGTCACCCGGCTGCTGCTCGGGCCGGGCGGGCGCATCCAGGCCCCGCCAAACCTGATCGGCGACGAGTACGGGCTGATCCTGCAGGCCGGGATCGACGACTGGGGCGGCGTGTCGCCGCTCACCCCCGACCACGTCAACCCGGAGCGTCCCTGGCCGCAGATCGACGAGCTGGCCCAGCGGACCGCGGCGGCGGGCCTGACACTGCGCGAGCGCCTCACGATCTACCCCGGCTACCTGCGCGAGCCGTGGCTGGACCCGAGGCTCGCCGCCCACGTGGCCGCGCTGGCCGATCCGGCCACCGGGCTGGCCCGTCAGGACGCGCGGCCTGCGGGGCTGCCCTGGCAGGAGCCGGACGGCGGCTGGGGCGAGGCGTCGGGCCGGACGGACCTGCACGTCACGATCGACACCACGGGCCGGACCGCCGACCGGCGGGAGGACTTCTCCGAGGTCTACGGGGATTGGGCCGAGGTCGCGACCCGGATCGTGCCCGAGGCCAGGCGGGACGCGGCGCCAGGTCCGCGGCGGCTGCGGCCCGAGGCCTCAGCCGCCTCGCGGCGGCTGAGGCCCGACGTGGCCTCGGCACTGCGCAGCGCGGAACGCGACCCGGCCGGCATCACCGACGCGGAGGCCCTCGCGCTGCTCGACGCGGACGGCCCGGAACTCGCGGCCCTCACGGCGCTGGCCGACGGGCTTCGCCGGGACGCGGTTGGTGACGACGTCACCTACGTCGTCACCCGCAACATCAACTTCACCAACGTCTGCTACACCGGCTGCCGTTTCTGCGCGTTCGCCCAGCGGCGTACCGACGCGGACGCTTACACGCTGTCCCTGTCGCAGATCGGCGACCGGGCCGAGGAAGCCTGGGCGGCCGGGGCCACCGAGGTGTGCATGCAGGGCGGCATCCACCCGGACCTGCCCGGGACGGCCTACTTCGACATCGCGTCCGAGGTCAAGCGCCGCGTGCCGGGCCTGCACGTGCACGCGTTCTCGCCGATGGAGGTGGTCAACGGCGCGTCCCGGACCGGGCTGAGCATCCGCGACTGGCTGGTGCGCGCCCGGCAAGCCGGCGTGGGGTCCCTGCCCGGCACCGCCGCGGAGATCCTCGACGACGACGTGCGGTGGGTGCTCACCAAGGGCAAGCTCCCGGCGTCCGCCTGGATCGAGGTCATCACCACCGCCCACGAGCTGGGCGTCCCGACCAGCGCGACGATGATGTACGGGCACGTTGACACCCCAGCGCACTGGGTCGGGCACCTCCGGGTGATCCGCGGCATCCAGGAGCGCACCGGCGGCTTCACCGAGTTCGTGCTGCTCCCGTTCGTGCACGCGAGCGCGCCCATCTACCTGGCTGGGCTGGCCCGGCCAGGGCCCACCCGGCGGGAGAACCGGGCGGTGCACGCGCTGTCCCGGATCATGCTGCACGGCGCGATCAGCTCGATCCAGTGCTCGTGGGTCAAGCTGGGCGAGGACCTGTGCCGGGACGTCCTCCAGGGCGGCGTGAACGACCTGGGCGGGACACTGATGGAAGAGACGATCAGCCGGATGGCCGGCTCGCAGAACGGCTCCTACAAGACGATCAGCCAGTTCGCGGACCTGGTGGCGCCGCTGGAACGGCCGCTGCGGCAGCGCACCACCACCTACGGGCAGCCGGCACCCGAACGCCTGGCGGCCGCAGCGGCCAGCGACGGGGTGTGCAGCGAGGTGCGGGGCGGCACGCGGACGGCGCTTCCCCTGGCCATGCCCTAACCGGCGCCCGCCTCGGCGCCCCGCGGGGCGTCCCGCGCGGGTTGCTGAACCCGGTCACGGTCGGGCTGGCCTCAGGGGTCGCGGCTGGTGCCGCCCTGGCGGGAAGGGGAAATCCAGAGCTCCGGGCCGAACTCGACCCCGGCGGCGTGCTCGCCTCTGACCTGTCCCGCCGCCTGGAGATCTAGCGCGGCCCGGCTCGCCGCATTCGTGATCATGTTGACGGCCTGGCTCGCCGCGCTGCTGATACCGCGAGTCCCATCGGCCCCAATTCAGACCACCAGCCACAACGATCCGTTCGTGATCATGACTTAGGTATCACTGGACACCTAAGTCATGATCACGAGAGCAACCTGGGGGCGGGCCCGGGCTCGCTGAAGGCCGGGCAGGTCACAGGGTGAGCATGAAGTCGGTTGGGTCGCGCGGGGGGCGGTCGGACGGCGGAGCCGCCGGGTGGCCGACGCCGACCGCGCCCATCGGCTCCCAGCCCTGCGGCAGGCCGAGGGCGGCCGCCGCGACCGGCCGGCAGAACATGGTGCTGGACACCCAGCACGAGCCCAGGCCCTCCACGGCCAGGGCGACCAGCAGGTTCTGCACCGCCGCCCCCACCGCCACGACGAACATCTCCCGCTCGGCCGCGCCCCGCCGCACGTCCGGGTAGACGTGAGCCGCGTCCGCGACCAGGCACGGCACGATGATCAGCGGGGCTCGGCGCAGCGGCTCACCGCGCCGCACCCGCCGCGCGATCTGCTCCTCGGTGAACCCGTCCCCGCGCAGGTCCGCGATCCACGCAGCCAGCATGTCGTCGAGCAGCGCGGTCCGGGCCCGGGCCGAGGACAGTACCGCGAACCGGCACGGCGTGGAGTGATGCGGCGCGGGCGCGGTGAGGGCGGCCGCGATCGCGCGGCGCACCGCCTCGGGGTCAACCGGGGCATCGGTGAACTCGCGCACCGTCCGCCGCGCGGACAGCACCTCGGCCGCGCCGTAGCGGAACATGTCCTCCGCCGAGGGCCGGATCAGCGCCTGGGCGCCGGGGCCGTCGACTTCGGTGACAAGCTCCCCGAGCCCGCGCACCAGGGCGACTGGGATGCTGGCCACCTTGCCCTTGACCAGGTCGGCGGCGGACGCTAGCTCGTCGGCGATGGCTGTGACCGTTACCTCCAGTGTCTGGCCGAAGGTGTCCGCCTGGCCGCGGTAGTCGCGCAGCGGCGCCAGCCCGGCCACGCCGATGGCCGCATCCGCCTGGCCGATCCTCCAGGGGCGCCCCATCGTGTCGGTGATTACCACGGCGACGTTGACGTGCCGCCGCTCGCGCAGCCCGCGGCGGATCCGGCGCGCTGACTCGTCCGGGTCCGCGGGCAGCAGCGCGACCGTGCCCGGGGCGGTGTTGGAGTCGTCCACCCCGGCCGCCGCGAGCACCAGACCATGCTGGGTCTCCACGATGCGGGACGCGCCGCGCCGCGCCACCACCCGGACCGTCTCCGCATCGATCGCCTTGTCCCGCTCGGCCCGGATGACCCGGTCCTCCGCCTTGCTCACGATCTTCGAGGTGATCACCACGATGTCGCCGTCGGCCAGCTCCGGAGCCGCGTCCGCGATCAGGCCGGCCAGGTCGTCACCCGCCCTGATCTCGGGCAGGCCGGGTACGCCGGTCACTGAGAGGCTGCGACTGCCGGCGGAGCCGCCCAGCCCCGGGCCGGTCATCCGCGCAGGTCCTGGGCCAGGTCGAGGGCGGCCCGGGCGATGACGGCGGTGGCGGCGAGGCTGGTCATGTACAGCGGCAGCGCCCGGACCGTGATCCCGGCCAGTTCTGGCGTGTCCACCGCGGCCTTGTCCTGCTCGTCGACCAGCCAGCCGTCCAGCAGCCCGGGACCGTAGTGCGCCGCCACGGCCTGGGCGGTGGCGGGGACCCCGATGGCGGCGAGACACGCATCGGCCATGCCGCGCACGGGTGCGCCGCCGATGATGGGGGACACCCCGACCACGGTCTTGGCCCGGACCGCGTCCGCGATCGCGGGCACGGCCAGGATGGCGCCGATGCTCACCACCGGGTTGGAGGGCGGGAACAGGATCACGTCGGCCGCGTCGATCGCCTCGAGCACGCCCGGGGCGGGCCGGGCCTCGGCCGCCCCTTCGACGATGATGTCCGCCGCGGGCACGGCGGCGTGCAGCCGCACCCACCACTCCTGGAAGTGCACGGTGCCGGGGGAGCCGCCCTCGCCCAGCCCGGACGGCTGGCCTGGCGGGGTCGGCTGGCCTGGCGGGGTCGGCTGGCCTGGCGGCGACGGCTCGCGTGGGCTGGCCGGCTGGCCTGGCGGGGACGGCTCGCGTGGGCTGGCCGGCTCGCGTGGGCTGGCCGGCTGGCGTGGGCCGCCAGCTAGGACCACGTGGGTCTCGGTCCAGTCGTCCGTCATCGGGATCAGTGTGACCCCCGGCTGCCAGCGCTGGCACAGCGCGGCGGTGGCCGCCGAGAGCGGCTGCCCGGCCGCCAGCATGCTGGTCCGGACGATGTGTGTGGCGAAATCCTTGTCGCCCAGGCTGAACCAGTCCGGCCCGGACCAGCCGCGGCCGGCGCTGTAGGCGTTCAGCTCGCCCAGGACGGTGAACGTGTCGGAGTCACGGCCCCAGCCCTGCTCCTCGCTGATCCCGCCGCCGAGCGTGTACATCACGGTGTCCAGGTCGGGTGAGACGTGCAGGCCGAACAGGCTGATGTCGTCCCCGGTATTACCGATGACGGTGATGTCGGCGTCTGGGGCCTCGGCCTTCAGCCCGCGCAGGAAGCGCGCGGCCCCGACTCCGCCTGCCAGCACGGTGATGCGCATGCCGGCCAGTCTTGCAACCCCGGCTCAGGCAGGTCCGGTGAGCCCCCCGGGAAGCCCGTTTCCGGCGGGTGACGGCCCTGCGGCGATGCTGGGGCCCCAGGATTCTGACCGGACTTTCCCGTCATCAGGGTCAAGAACGCTGCCACTACCACGTATCCAGCTTGACTCAGCGCAAGACACGCGGGTGTAATTTCATGCGTGTAGTTTCCGTGTCCCGGGGGAGAGGGCACGGGCATCGAAGGGGTAGGAGGTGCACGGTGGCAGATGTCATCGTCCCGCTGGCGTCCGTCGGGTTCGGCATCAGCGTTGACGAGGCCGCCGAATCTGGCTGGCAAGATCGCGCGCTCTGCGCACAAACGGATCCGGAGGCTTTCTTCCCTGAGAAGGGCGGCTCCACCCGGGAGGCCAAGAAGGTCTGCCGGGGCTGTGAGGTCCGCATGGAGTGCCTGGAGTACGCGCTGGAGCATGATGAACGCTTCGGCATCTGGGGCGGTCTGTCCGAGCGTGAGCGGCGCCGGATGAAGCGCGAGGCGGTCTGACCGACCCGGTCTGGGCCGTCCTGGTCCGGCTGGTCCCGGTCTGGCTGGTGTGGATCTGGCCCGTCCAGGTCTGGCCCCGCCTGTTCTCGTCGGCATGGCCTGTTGGCTGTCGTCCGGGCCATCGGTTGGTCACCGCCTGTTAACCGCCTGGATGGCCGTGCAGCGCAAGCCGCCCGGCCATCCAGGCGGTCATGGCTGCCCGGGTGGCAGCGGTCTGCACTGAAGCGTCCAGAGTGCCTGCCTGGCCGGTATCGGGTGCCGTATTGTTCACGCGTACCCGCCCCGGCTGGGCCTCGAGCGCGCAGCTGGTGGTGCCCCAGCAGGTGACCATTCTGACCAGCAAGCGGACTCGTGTCGACAACAAACACGCAGGACCAGCACGTCGTCACCGCGGTCATCGTCGCTCACGATGGCGCCGCGTGGCTGCCGCGTATCGCCGAGGCGCTGCTCGGCCAGACCCGGCCGGTGCAGCGGGTCGTCGCGGTGGACACCGGTAGCCGGGACCGCAGCGGGGCCGTTCTCACCGAGCTGCTGGGCCGCTCGGCGGTGTTCGGCATGGACCGGCGGACCGGCTACGGCGCGGCCATCGCGCACGCGCTGCGGCACCGGGCGGCCAACACCAACGTCCCCGGGTTGGCCGGGCTGGCGCCGGGCGATCGGACCGAGTGGGTCTGGCTGCTGCATGACGACTGCGAGCCTGCCCCGGACGCCCTGGAGCAGTTGCTGCGCGGCGCGGCCCAGGCACGCTCGTTGGCGGTGCTCGGGCCCAAGGTGATGGACTGGGCCGACCGCCGGGTGCTGCTCGAGGCCGGGGTTACCATCGACGGTGCCGGGCGGCGGATCACCGGCGTGGAGCCCCGCGAGGCGGACCAGGGCCAGCACGACGGCGACCGCGACGTCTTGGCGGTGAGCAGCGCCGGGATGCTGGTCCGCCGGGACGTCTGGGATCAGGTCGGCGGCTTCGACCCGGCCATGCCGCTGCTGCGCGACGACGTCGACTTCTGCTGGCGGGTGCACGCGGCCGGGCACCGGGTGCGGGTGATCACCGACGCGATCGTCTACCACCTCGAGGCCACGGCCCGGAACCGGCGCACGCCGTCCGCGGCCCCGCGGCCGCGACGGATGGACCGGCACAATGCGCTGCTCACCCTGTTGGCCAACCTGCCGCTGGGTCCCGCGCTCTCCGCCCTGGCCGGCAACCTGGTGCTGTCCACCCTGCGCACCGTGTTCTTCCTGCTCGCGAAGCGCCCGCGGGCCGCCCTGGACGAGTTCACCGGGGTGACGTCCGTGGTCGGGCACCCGCTGCAGCTGGCCGCGGCCCGCCGCCAGCGCGCCCAGGGCAGGCGGGCCGCCTACAGCCGGCTGCGTGGCAACCTGCCCCCGGGCCGCTCCGTGCGGCGGCTCGCCGAGTTCGCCGCCAGCGTGTTTTATACCTCGACCCAGATCGACACGGCGGGCAGTCACCACGCCACGGACGACCCCTCCGACGACGACTACATGCTCGTGGACAACGGGTTCGCGCAGCGGATCCTCACTCATCCGGGCGTCCTGCTGGTGGCCGGGCTGACCGTGGTCGCGCTGATCGCGGAGCGCTCGCTGCTGGGTGCGGGCACGCTGTCCGGCGGCGCGCTGACCCCGGCCTGGGGAGGTGCCTCCGGGCTCTGGCACGAGTACCTGCAAGGCTTCCACCCGGCCGGAATCGGCTCGGCCACCTCCACCCCGCCCTACGTGGCGGTCATCGCCACGCTGGCCACGGTGCTCGGCGGCAAGCCCTGGCTGGCCATTGACGTCATCATGATCGGCTGCATCCCGCTCGCCGGGCTGTCCGCCTTCCTGGCGGCCCGCCGGGTGACCAGGTCGGTGCTGGCCTGCGTCTGGGCCGCCGCGGCCTACGCGCTGCTCCCGGTGGGCATGGGCGCGGTGGCGGCGGGCCGCTTCGGCTCGGCCGTGGTCTTCGCCCTCATCCCGCTGATCGCCGTGCTGGCCGCCCGGATCTTCACCGAGGGCCCGCGCCGCGCCCGCCGTGCCGCCTGGGCGGCGGGCCTGGTCATCGGGATCGCCGCCGCCTTCGTGCCGCTGATCTGGGTCGTCGCCGTCCTGGCGGCCCTGCTCGCCGCCGTCGTCTTCCACCGGTCCGGCCGGGGCATGCTGCTCAACCTGGGGATCACGGCGGCGGTTCCCCCGATCCTGCTCCTGCCGTGGACGCTGCGGGTCGCCGCCCAGCCGTCGCTGCTCTTCCTCGAGGCCGGCAACAAGGTGCCCGGGCTGGCTACAGCGGCCCTGCCTGCCCGGTCGCTGCTGCTGCTCTCCCCGGGCGGACCGGGCCTGCCGCCGTTCTGGGTGACCGGCGGCCTGGCCCTCGCGGCGCTGGCCGCGCTGCTGCTCACCGCCCGGCGGTTCCTGGTCATGGCGGGCTGGTCGGTGGCCCTGCTCGGCCTGCTGGTCTCGGTCGCGGTGAGCCGGATGCTGCTGACCACGGACGATGCCAGCAAGCGGGTGGTCGGGTGGCCCGGGATCTCGCTCGCGATCGCGGCCGCAGGCCTGGTGCTCGCGGCAGTCGTGGCGGCTGACGCCCTGCCTGGCCAGCTCGCCGGGGGGCGGTGGCGCCGCCCGGCCGGGCTTGGCGTCCTGATTCTGGCCGCAGCGGCGTGCAGCGCGCCGCTGCTGGCGGCGGGGTCCTGGATAGCCACCGGGGTCCGGGGCCCGGTCGGCGGGGCCGACGCGCCGGTGCTGCCCCCCTTCGTCAGCGTCTCCTCCGACAACGGGCTGCGGCCGCGCACCCTCGTCTTGCACGCCGAGCACGGGACCATCACCTACGAGGTGCTCCGCGGCTCCGATCCACTGCTCGGCGCCACGGACCTGACCCAGCCCCCGGCCGCCCAGCGGACCCTCGACGCCGTCGTGTCCACCCTGGTCGCGCCGGACGGCGGGGACGCGCAGGATCAGGGCCAGGCCCTGTCGGCGCTGAACATCGGCTACGTGCTGCTGCCCGCCCCCGGGAACGGCGCGCTGGCCGGCACGCTGAGCAACGTCGCCGGCCTGCGCCCGCTGAGCAAGACGGCCGCGTTCCAGCTGTGGCGGGTCGCGCAGACCGCGGCCCGGGTCCGGGTGGCCGAGCCGGGCGGCAGGCTGGTCACAGTGCCCTCCGGCCAGGTGACCGTCTCCGGCGCGGCCGCGCCGCGCAGCGGCGGGATCCTGGAGCTGGCCGAGCCGGCCGGCGGCTGGACCGCCACCCTCAACGGCACCGCGCTGCAGTCCGTCCCGTCGCCGGCCGGCACGTGGGCGCAGGCCTTCCGCCTTCCGCCCGGCGGCGGCACCCTCGACATCTCCCACAACCAGCTGGGCCGGACCCTGATCGTGGTCCTGGAGGCGCTGGCCCTGCTGGTGGTGGTCGGCCTCGCGCTGCCCGGCGCCCGGGTGCCCGCGGGGGGCGCCGCCGCAGCCCCGGCAGGCGGCCGCCGGGAGCGCCGCGAGAAGGCCGCGGACGCCCTGGACGAGCCCGGCCTGGAGCCCGGGAGCACGCCGGCCGGCGAGGATGAGAAACCGTCCCGGGGCAGCAGGCTGTCCCGCCGGGCCGTGGCGGCAGCGGGCCGTACTGGTACGGGTACGGGCAGGGACAGCGGGCCGGGAGCCGGCGCACCGCCCAGCGCGGCGGGCTCAGGCAGGCGCGGGACCCCGGGCGCCTCCCGCCGCTCCGCACGGCACGATAACGAGGACCTTAGCGCCGGCGCTCAGGCTGAGCTGGCCACCAGCGCCGGACCGGAGGTGGCGACGGGATTCGGGGCTGACCCCGCCGGGTGGCCTGGAGATCCGCCCCCGGCCCGGCCCGGCTCATCGGCCGGCGGGAGCTTCTGGGACGACAGCTCTACGATGCTCGGGGGCCTTCCGGCCGCGTCCTGGGACGAGGCCAACGAGACTTCCGCGGTGCCGCCGGGTGAGGTGCCGCCGGGTGCGGTGCGGCCGCCCGCCCTGGCGCCGGTGGGCGCGGGATCCGTGGGCGAGGGATCCGTGGAGGCGGAACCGGTCGGGGTGGGACCGCTCGGGGCGGGATCGCTCGGGGCGGAACCTGTCGGGGCAGGACCGCTCGGGGCGGGACCGGCCAGCGATCAGGACGACGCCCCGGCCGCCGACCGCGGCGGTCGCAGGCTCTGGCGGCGGGGGCGGAAGGCCCAGAAAGCAGAGGAGCAGGACGCGCCAGAACAGGAAGCTGCCGCTGCGTACCCGCCCGGCGAGTACGCCGGATCGGGGTCGGGGAGGGCCTCGGGCACCGGCCCGCGCCGTCGCGGCGACGGGGGCGGCAGCGGCCCGTACCCCAGTCCGTCGTACGTCAGCGGCGGCTATCCCAGCGGAGAGTATTCCGGAGCCGGCCGCCGTCGCGGTTCTCGTCGCGCCGGCCGGGGTAACGATGATGGCGGAGCGGCCCACATCGGCACCGACGAGGGCGGTACCGATTACACCAGTGCCGGGCGCAGCGCTGCGGGATACCCCCGTGCCGACTATCCCAATGCCGACTATCCCAGCAGCGGCCATCCCAGTGCCGACTACGGCTGGGCTGCCCACGACGACGGCGGCGTCTACGGGAGCGGGGAGTACCCGCAGGCCGGCCAGGGCGGCGGTCGGCTGGTGAGCCGCGGGCGGCTGCCCGGCGACGACGATGCGCTGCCGCCGCCGCGGCGGGGCACGGGCTCCGGAAGCTATCCGGCTGGGGCGGGTTTCCCGGCAACTGGGTCCCGTCACGGCGGGGCGGCCTACCCGGACGACGTCTACCCGGACGACGTCTACCCGGACGACGTCTACCCGGACGACATCTACCCAGACGCGCCGGACGACCCCGGCTCCGGCCGGCCGGGCACGCCAGAATCCCCCCGCTCCGCCGGGCCTGGTTCGTACCCCGGGGACTCATCTCGGTCCGATGCGGGCCGGGACGGCGCGGCCCGGTCCAGCCCGGGGTCCTCCGGCTCCGCCTGGGAGCCGGCCCGTTGGAGCGACCCAGCCGCCGGCTACCCGGACCCCGAGTACGCAGCCCCCGAATACCCGGCCGCCCAGTACCCAGCTACTGGCTACCCCGGGACCAGCTACCCCGGGACCAGCTACCCCGGGACCAGCTACCCCGGGACCAGCTACCCGGGCCCGGAGTACCAAATCCGCGAGTACTCAGCAGGCGGTGACTCAGCGGCCGGATATCCAGCGGCCGGACGTTCAGCCGCCGGGGACCCGGACGGTGAGTACCCCAGCGGCCCATACCCGGAAGCCGACGATCCCGCTCCCAAGCCGTATTCCGGGACCGAGTTCCCTGGCCCCGACTATCCCGCTCCCGAGGACTACTTCTCCGGCCGCACACACCTGGCCTGGGGCCCTGAGCCCGCCGACGAGCCAGGGGAGGATGACTGGTGAGGAACCTGCGCGGGAGCCGGGTTCTGTTCGCGGCTGTGGTAGTCGTTCTGCTGGGCGGCCTGTACGCGCTCGGTGGCCTGAAGCACTCCATCTCGCTCACCGCGGGAGTGGCGCCGCGGGCGCCGCACTCGGTCCCGGTGACTTCGGTGGTGCGGGCCTGTCCCGAGCCGGGTACGCAGTTCAGCCAGGGCAGCGGCATCGCGGTGATGGCCGCGCCCGCCGGTGCGGGCAGTGGCGCGGCATCCGCAGGTCACGGGGTGGCGATCGTGAGCCGGCTGGCGGGCCTGGGAAGCAGCACACCCGGCCCGGCGCTTCTCAGGATCACCCAGCCAGGGATGCCGCGGCTCGCCACGGTGAGCGTCGACCACAGCGCCCGCGCCCAGGCCGCGCCCGGGGGGAAGCCCAGCACCACCACGGTCGTGTCCACAGCTGTCCGGGGCGGTGTCGTGGTCCAGGCCAGCGGATCCCTGGCCCGGGGCCTGGACGTGGAGCAGACCACCGGGACGAACGTGCCCACCGCGGCCTGCAGCAGCCCCGGCACGGATTTCTGGTTCGTCGGCCCGGGACAGCGCACCGCCGGGCGTATCCAGGTCTACCTGATGAACCCCAGCAGCCAGGCAGCCGACGCGGGCGTGGACATCTTCACCGATGCCGGGCCGCTCCAGGAGACCGCTGATAACGGGATCACCGTCCCGCCGCACGGGATGATCGTGCAGTCGCTGGCCCCGGTGCTGCGCAACTCCCGGTCGCTTATCCTGCAGGTGCGGACCAGCGTGGGCCAGGTGGCCGCCGCGGTCCAGGAGAGCACCGGGGCTGGCGAAGGGGCGTGGCTGCCGCCCGCCCAGGCGCCAGCCACCCATCTGGTCATCCCGGGCCTGCCCGCCGCGGCAGGCAGCCGCGAGCTCTACCTCGCCGTGCCCGGCGTGAAGGATGCCAACGTCCAAGTGTCCGCGGTCACCTCCCGTGGCACCTATGAGCCCACCGGGGCGAGCGGCATCGATGTCCCCGGTGGGTCGGCCACCGAGATCTCGCTGCCGTCGCTGGCCGGAATCCCGGCCGCGATCAAGCTGACCTCCAGCGCCCCGGTCACCGCGAGCGTCATGGTCCCCGGGGGGAACAACGGCTCACCCGGCTTCTTCACCGCGGCCGCGCCCGCGCTCGAGGAACAGGGCGTGATCGCGGACAATGTGACCGGGCCCGGGCGGGTGTCCGCGCTGGTTCTCTCCGCGCCCCACGCCACGGCCCGGGTGAGCGTCGCCCAGATCTCCTCAGTGGGCTCCGCGCGGCGTACCCAGTCCGTCCAGGTCAGCTCCGGGAAGAGTGTCGTGGTGACGCTCCTGGCGGTGCCGGGGGCCCCGCGCGGGACGCCGTTCGCGGTGGTCATCTCGCCGCTGCCGGGTTCCGGCCCGGTGTACGCGGGCCGCGTGATCAGCGCCAGCGGGGCCGGGGGCACCCTCCAGGCGATGCTTCCGGTGGCCAGCTCCCTCACCACAGTCCCGCTGCCCCCCGTCCACTACGCCGACCTCGCCGCCGTGCCGTGAGCAGGGTGCAGTTGGGTACCGGGCTGTTGGGCAGCGCGCTATTGAGTACCGGGCCGTGGAGCCGCGCGGGAGCCGGGTCACTCGTCTTCGAAGCCGGGGTCCACATCCTCAGGGTCGACGCCGAGGAGCCGGGCGAACTCCTCCACCACCACCTCGAAGACGAGCTCACCCAGTTCCTCTTCGCTGTCGGCACGCGCCGCCAGCGGCCGCCGGTACACCACGATCCGCGGCGGCCGGGCCATCGCGCCGTCCCCTGTACCCGCGTCCCCCGTACCCGCTCTCCCTCGAGCCTGCGCCCGCCGAGCCCGGGTCCAGCCGGGCCAGGGACACGCTCTCGGGCCCGATGCCGGCCGGGTCCGGCGGCGGGATCTCCTCGACCGCGAACTCCACCCCGGACAGCTGGGCCTCCCAGCGGGGCTCCAGCCGGGCCACCGCCTCCAGGATCAGCTCGTCGAAACGCTGAGACCGGCTCCGGTGCAGGGGCACCCCAGGCGGGGCCAGCACGCCGCGCAGCCCGCGCCCATGACGGTCCCGCCGCCTGATCCGGGCCTTGCCGTCCTCGTCACCGGTGCGCACAGTTACCGAGCGTATCCCGCGGCGTGGGCGGGTGACGGGCGGCCGGGCAGGGTGGAAGATGCCGGCTCGCGGCTGGGGCAGCGGGGCGCGGAGCGAGACACGATCGTGCAGTGTGCCCCGGGTGGTGGCGTTACCGCCCGCGGATGGGTACGGTCAGCCGTTGTGAGCGATGCACGTGACCCCTCTCCCCTCCGGTCGCGCAGGCACGCCACGAACTGGCCCGGCCCGGCCGACGGGGCGTCATGGTGACCGCCCGCCGCTGCTCCCGGCCAGCCTGCAAGCGTCCCGCGGTCTACACGCTGACATACGTGTACCGTGACTCCACCGCGGTCCTGGGCCCGCTGGCCGCGTACGTCGAACCGCACTGCTACGACCTGTGCTCGGCGCACGCCGACCGGCTGACCGCACCGCTCGGCTGGGAAGTGGTCCGGCTCCCGGTGGAGGCCGCGCCGCCGGAGACCGATGACCTGGAAGCGCTGGCCAACGCGGTGCGTGAGGCGGCCCTGCCGCCGCCCGGTGAGCCGGTCGGCCAGGGCATCGAGGTGGGCAGGCGTGGCCACCTCCGGGTGCTGCGTTCCTCTCCGGACGCGCGGGACCGGCTGAGGTAGCCAGCGGGCCTCCTGCCGCGCGGGGGGCCGGTAGGCTCGGTGTCCTGCTCCCGGCGGCCAGACGGCCACTGGCCGGGACGGCGGGGCGGGGGTTCCCACGGGATATTTGGGCACAGATATCCCAGCGCCTCACCAAACAGGCGCCGGAGCGCCGCTGGCCCACAGCAGGCCGCTGGCCCACAGCAGTCTGTGCGGCCCGCAGGCATGATACGCAAGCGAAACCGGGTGCGTGGTTCCCGGTCAGATACGGGAGGCAGAGCCTCAGTGGGCTCCTACGAGAAGATCTTCAAGGCGTATGACATCCGCGGGATCGTCCCCGACGAACTCGATGAGCAGATCGCCGAGTGGGTGGGGGCCGCATTCGCCCGGCTCACCAGCGCCCCCAGCGTGGTGACCGTGCACGACATGCGCACCTCGTCCCGGCCGCTGGCCGAGGCGTTCGGCCGGGGCGCGGCGTCCCAGGGGGCCGACGTGATCGAGGGCGGCCTCGGCTCGACCGACATGCTGTATTACGCGAGCGGCAGCCTGGGCATGCCCGGCGCGATGATCACGGCGAGCCACAACCCGGCCAAGTACAACGGGATCAAGCTGTGCCGCGAAGGGGCCCGGCCGGTCGGCGAGGACACCGGGCTGACCGAGCTGCGTGACGCCGCGGCCCAGGGGCTGCCGCCCTACAACGGCACCCCCGGCGTCATCGTCCGGCGGGACCTGCTCTCCGGGTACGCCACCTACCTAAAGAAGCTAGTCGACCTGTCCGCCATCCGGCCGCTGACCGTGGCCGTGGACGCCGGTAACGGGATGGCCGGGCACACCGTGCCCAAGGTATTCGAAGGGCTGCCCATCACCGTCGTCCCGCTCTACTTCGAGCTGGATGGGACGTTCCCCAACCACGAGGCGAACCCGATCGAGGCCGCGAATCTGCGCGACCTGCAGCGCGCGGTGATCGACTCCGGGGCCGACATCGGCCTGGCCTTCGACGGGGACGCCGACCGCTGCTTCGTGGTGGACGAGCGCGGGCACATTGTCTCGCCCTCGGTGCTCACCGCGCTCATCGCCGTCCGGGAGCTGGCCCGCGAGCCGGGCGCCGCGGTGATCCACAACCTGATCACCTCCCGCGCGGTGCCCGAGATCATCACCGAGCGCGGCGGCACCCCCGTGCGCACCCGGGTCGGGCACTCCTTCATCAAGGCGCGGATGGCCGAGACGGGCGCGGTTTTCGGCGGCGAGCACTCCGGCCACTTCTACTTCCGTGACTTCTGGTACGCCGACTCGGGGATGCTCGCGGCGATGCACGTGCTGGCTGCGCTCGGCGAGCAGGACGCTCCTCTGTCGGAAATCCTGGGTGGTTACGGACGGTACGTGGCCACCGGCGAGATCAACAGCGAGGTGGCGGACCAGGCCGCAGCAACCAGGCGGGTCCGGGCGGAATTCGCCAGCCGCCCCGGCATCACCGCCGACGAGCTTGACGGGCTGACCATCACCGGCGATGGCTGGTGGTTCAACCTGCGCCCGTCCAACACCGAGCCATTGCTGCGGCTGAACCTGGAGGCGGACGACGAGGACACTATGCTCAGGCTGCGCGACGAGGTGCTCGGCATCGTGCGCGGTTAGCCCCGGGTCACCGGGCACGCTCACCGCGCGCGACCGGCTCCTGCCGGAGCGCCCGCGCCCGTGAGACCCACGCCTTCCTGGAGGGCTCGTGAATATCGACGACTGGCTGCTTGACATCCTCGCCTGCCCGAAGTGCCACGCGCCGCTGCGCGTGGACGAGGCGGCCAGCGAACTGGTGTGCACCGGCGCGGACTGCGGCCTGGCCTACCCGGTGCGCGACGACATCCCGGTGCTCCTGGTGGACGAGGCGCGCCAGCCCGGAGCACAACCGTGACCCTGGCGGACCAGGAGCGCCTGGACGATCCAGGCATGCTGGAAGCCGCCGACCCGGTGGGCGTGCTCCGCCAGGTAGCGTCCGCGGCGGCGCAGGTACGCACCTCGGCACGCATCACGGCCGAGACCGACCTGGGCCCCGTGATCTCGGCCGGCCGACCGCGGTCGATCGTGATCACCGGCATGGGCGGCTCCGGGGTGGCCGGTGAGGTGCTGGCCGCGGTGTGCGGCCCGGGCTCCCCCTCGGCGGTCGTCGCGCAGCACGACTACGGGCTGCCGGGCTGGGTCGGCGCGGCCGATCTGGTCATCGCGGTGTCCTGCTCCGGCGCGACCGAGGAGACCCTGTCGAGCGCGGCGGAAGCGGTGCGCCGCGGCTGCCCGCTGCTCGGGGTGGGCGGCGCCGGCTCACCGCTGGCCCACGTGGCCGAGCAGGCCCGGGCCCCGTTCATCCCCGTCCAGCCCGCGGGCATGCCGCGCTTCACGCTGTGGGGCCTGGCCGTGCCCCTGATGGTCGTCGCGGATCGCCTCGGCGTCGCGGATATCCCGGCGGCTGCGCTCGAGGGCGCCGCCGCCGACCTGGAGCGGGTCTCGCACCTCTGCCGCCCGGACAGCGAATCGTTCGTCAACCCGGCCAAGACGCTGGCCCTGGAGCTGGCCGGGACGCTGCCGATGATCTGGGGCAGCTCGCCGCTGACCGGGGTGGCGGCCACCCGGTTCGCCTGCCAGCTGAACGAGAACGCGAAGTACCCCGCGATCCGGGGAGTGCTGCCGGAGGCCAACCACAACCAGGTGGTGGTGTTCGACGGCCCCTTCGCGCCGTGGCCCGCCGACGGCCCCGCGGTCCTGGGCGACGAGGACCCGCGCCCCGCCGTACCGCTGCGGCTGGTCATGCTGCGCGACAGCCAGGAGCATCCCCAGGTGAGCCGCAGGCGCGAGGTGTCCGCCGAGCTGGCGGAGCAGCACGGGATCGGGGTGAGTGAGCTCGTCGCGGACGGCGAGACGGCGCTGCAGCGGCTGGCCAGCCTCATCCAGCTCATCGACTACGCCACCGTGTACCTGGGCATCGCGATCGGCGTCAACCCCGGCCCGATCGCCGTGATCGGTGACCTGAAGGAACGGATCGCCTAGTTGTTTGGCGCACAGTTTCTTAACGCACAGTTTTTTGACCCAAAGTTTTTTAACCCAAAGTTGCTAGACGCACAGTTGTTTGGTCGCACAGTTGCCTGACGATGCCCAGTTGCCTGACGCGCAGTTGCCCGAGGCGCACGCGGAAGCGCCCCACTCTGAAGGACTGCGCGCGGTGCTGGCCGCGCTGGGCGCGAACCTGGGCATCGCGGTTACCAAGCTCGCGGCGTTCGTGATCACCGGATCGGCGTCGATGCTCGCCGAGTCGGTGCACTCCCTGGCGGACAGCGGGAATCAGGTGCTGCTGCTGTTCGGGCGCAGCCGGGCCCGGCGGGTGCAGACCGAGGAGCACCCGTTCGGGTTCGGCCGGGAACGCTATTTCTACGCGTTCGTGGTGGCCGTGGTGCTGTTCACGGTGGGCTCGGTGTTCTCGCTGTACGAGGGTGTCCGGAAGATCATCAGCCCGGAGCCCATCCACTCACCGGTGGTGGCCTTCGTGGTGCTGGGCATCGCGATGGCCCTGGAGAGCTTCTCGCTCCGCACCGCGGTGCACGAGTCGAACCTGGTCCGCGGCCACAACGGCTGGACCGCGTTCATCCGTCGGGCCAAGGCGCCCGAGCTGCCCGCCATCCTGCTGGAGGACCTGGCCGCGCTGGCCGGGCTGGTCTTCGCCACCGCCGGGGTGGCGCTGACAGTCATCACCGGCAACCCGGTCTGGGACGGTGCGGGCTCGCTGGCCATCGGCGTCCTGCTCGGCTGCGTGGCCGCGGTGCTGGCGGTCGAGATGAAGAGCCTGCTGATCGGGGAGTCAGCCAGCGCGGAGGTGGAGCGGGCCATCGTCACGGCCCTGGAATCCGGCCCGGAGGTGCAGCGGGTCATCCACCTGCGGACCCTGCACATGGGCCCGGAGAGCCTCCTCGTCGCGGCCAAGATCGCGATCAGCGGGGCGGACAGCGCGGCGCTGGTGGCCGCGGGAATCGACGCGGCCGAGCGGCGGGTCCGCAGCGCGGTGCCGATCGCCGAGATGATCTACCTGGAGCCGGACATCTACCGTCCCGGCAAGGCCGACGCCACCGACCCGGCCATCCGCGCGGTGCGCCGGCCTCGCCGCCCAGGCGCCTAGCCATCCGCGCGGGTCCCATGCAGGTCGCACCACCAGCACCATGGGTCACATTGATCACGGCCAGGCTGACGTTTGATCATGGCCAACGCTGACGTCAGCGGCGGGGGGAGGGCGTGGGTAGTGCGGGGGGACGGTGGCCTGGAGGATGCGCTGGAGGGCGGAGAACGGGGGGCGGCGCCGTCCGGTCGGGACGGTGGCCCATGCTGAGGAGGCGGAGGGCCCGCTCCTTCTCGAAGTCCAGCGCGCTCCCCGGCGGCGCGACCCGCCCGATCCGCCGGCCCAGCTCGGCGACCTGGGCGCGGACCCCGGGCTCGGCCAGCACCCGCAGGCCGAAGGCCAGGGCGGCCGGGCTGATGTCCAGCCTCCGCTCCAGCTCCAGGCCAAGCGCCACCGCGGCCACGTCCTGCTCGCGGAACTGGCGGTGACCCGGGCCGTGCCCTACCGGGGGCAGCAGGCCGAGCGCCTCCCGGTACCGGAGCATCCGCGGGGACGTACCGAGCCGCTGGGCGGCCTCCGTGATCCGCATAGACTGAATCTAACATTCTTCTGTCAAGAAACCCCCCTGAGGGCTGCGCCCGGGCTGGCCCGTGCCGTACGGTCGGGAGAGCCGACTAATCCGTGACCCTGCTGAGGAGTGTCATGCCTGCCGAATCCGTCCCGTTCAAGGTGGCCGATCTGTCTCTCGCTGACTTCGGGCGCAAGGAGATCAGGCTCGCCGAGCACGAAATGCCGGGGCTGATGGCGGTCCGGGAGGAATATGCCGATGCGCAGCCGCTGCGCGGGGCGCGGATCACCGGATCGCTGCACATGACCATCCAGACAGCCGTCCTGATCGAGACCCTCGCCGCCCTCGGCGCCCAGGTCCGGTGGGCGAGCTGCAACATCTTCTCCACCCAGGACCACGCCGCGGCCGCGGTGGCGGTCGGGCCGGAGGGCACCCCGGAGGACCCCAAGGGCATCCCGGTGTTCGCCTGGAAGGGCGAGAGCCTCGCGGAATACTGGTGGTGCACGGACCAGGCGCTGACCTGGCCTGGCGAGAACGGCCCGAACATGATCCTCGATGACGGCGGCGACGCCACGATGCTGGTGCACAAGGGCACGGAGTACGAGGGCGCCGGGGCGGTGCCGTCCGCGGCCGAGGACGACCCGGAGGAGTGGAAGGTCGTGCTGGACCTGCTCCGCCGGTCCCTGCAGACCCGCGACGACCGCTGGACCGCGATGGCCGAGGGCATCCGCGGGGTAACCGAGGAGACCACCACCGGCGTGCACCGGCTGTATGAGATGGCCCGCTCCAGCACGCTCGCGTTCCCGGCCATCAACGTGAACGACTCGGTGACCAAGTCCAAGTTCGACAACATCTACGGCTGCCGCCACTCGCTGATCGACGGCATCAAGCGGGCCACCGACGTGCTCATCGGCGGCAAGGTCACGGTGGTATGCGGCTACGGGGACGTGGGCAAGGGGTGCGCACAGTCGCTGCGCGGCCAGGGCGCCCGGGTCATCGTCACCGAGGTTGACCCGATCTGTGCGCTGCAGGCGGCCATGGACGGCTTCCAGGTGGCCCGGCTGGACGACGTCGTCACCAGCGCGGACATCTTCGTCACCGCGACCGGCAACCGGGACGTCATCACCGCCGAGCAGATGCGCATGATGAAGCACCAGGCGATCGTGGGGAACATCGGCCACTTCGACAACGAGATCGACATGGCCGGGCTGGCCCGGATCCCGGGCATCCGGCGGCAGATCATCAAGCCGCAGGTGGATGAGTGGCAGTTCGGGGACGGCCACGCGATCATCATCCTGTCCGAGGGCCGGCTGCTCAACCTGGGCAACGCGACCGGGCACCCCAGCTTCGTGATGTCCAACTCCTTCACCAACCAGGTCATCGCCCAGATCGAGCTGTTTACCAAGGCGGACCAGTACCCGGTGGGCGTGCACACGCTGCCCAAGCACCTGGACGAGAAGGTGGCCCGGCTGCACCTGGACGCGCTGGGCGTCCGGCTCACCGAGCTGACCAAGGAGCAGGCCGGCTACATCGGCGTGCCGGTGGAGGGGCCGTACAAGTCGGACCACTACCGCTACTGACGCAGATCACCGACCCGATGAGCGAGCGGCCACCCGGCGTCCCGTCCGAGATCGCGGATGCCGGGCTGGCCAGCGAGGGTCTGGCCAGGATCGGCTGGGCACAGCGGTCCATGCCGGTGCTGACCGGCATCGGGCAGGTTTTCGTTGCGGAAAAACCGCTGGCCGGCCGCACGATCGCGGCTTGCCTGCACGTCACCGCGGAAACGGCGGTCCTGGTCCAGACGCTGCGGGCAGGCGGTGCCGAGGTCTACCTGGCTGCCTCGAACCCGTTGTCCACCCAGGACGACATCGCGGCCGCGCTGGACGCCAGCGGCACGGCCGTGGTGTTCGCCCGGGCCGGGGCCGGCCGGGCACCTACGAGGAGCACATCCACCGGGCCCTGGACGCCGGGCCGGACCTCGTCGTGGACGACGGCGGCGACCTGATGGAAGCGCTGCACGCGGAGCGGCCCGACCTGCTCGGCAAGGTCATGGGCGGGTGTGAGTCCACCACCGCGGGAGTGATCCGCCTGCGCCGGATGGCCAGCGACGGGACGCTCGCCTTCCCCGCGGTCGCGGCGGACGCGACCGGCACCCGGCTCATGCTGGACAGCACCTACGGCACCGGGCAGTCCACCATCGATGGGATCATCCGGGCCACCAACATCATGCTGGCGGGCCGGACCGTGGTGGTGGCCGGGTACGGCTGGTGCGGCCGGGGCATCGCGCAGCGAGCCCGCGGCCTGGGCGCCCAGGTCGTCGTGACCGAGGTGGATCCGGTCCGGGCGCTCGACGCGATGATGCAGGGTTACCGCGTCATGCCGATGGCGGAGGCCGCGCCGCTCGGCGAGGTGTTCATCACCGCGACCGGATCTCGTGAGGTCATCACGGCGCGGCACCTGGCCGCGATGCGGGACGGCGCGATCCTGGCCAACGCCGGCCACTTCGACGTCGAGGTGGACGTGCGGGCGCTCGCGGCACTGGCCGTGAGCGTGGAGCGCGGCGTCCGGCCGCACACCGACGAGTACGTGCTCGCGGACGGGCGGAGGCTGCTACTGCTGGCCGAGGGCCGGATCGTCAACCTGGTCGCCGCCGAGGGCAACCCGCCCATGGTCATGGATGTGTCGTTCGCCGGGCAGGCGCTGGTGCTGGCCTGGCTGGCCCGCGAGCACGGTTCGCTGCTGCCGGGCGTGCACCAGGTCCCGGCGGCCATCGACGACGAGATTGCCCGGCTGGCCCTGGGCGCGACCGGGGCCGCCATCGACGAGCTGACCCCGGCCCAGCAGGAGTACCTCGACTCCTGGCAGCAGCCGTAGCCGACGGTGGGGCGTACAGGGGTCGGCGCCCGCGCCGCCGCCTGGCCGCCACTGGCCCGCCGCCACTGGCCCGCCGCCACTGGCCCGCCGCCACTGGCCCGCCGCCGCCGCATCATCCGCACCGTTCGTCACATTGATCATGGAGTACCACGACATATCACCTATCCGGTGCATGGAAATCGGACGAATCGGGCGCTGGAGTGCACCAGATAGGTGATACGTGGCGGCGGCCTGAGCCGCAGGGGGGTCAGCGAGGCGGAAGGAAGCCGCCTGGGCGGGGAGGGGCGGGGTTGGGGTCGGGGTTGAGGGCTGGTGCGGTGCCTGTGGCCGGCGTGCCGGGGGCGTCGTCGGCGCCCCCGGCGTGCCCGGCGGGGGGCGGGGGGACGGTAGCGGCCGGGAGGCTGGTTCCGGCGGGTGCGGCCACAGAGCCCGGGCTGGCCTGGGCGGCCATCCGGGCTTGCGCGCGCGTGCGGCGCTCGGCGAGGACCGCGGACAGGTAGTCGGGCGGGCTGGAGCCGGCCGGCGGGGGCGGGCTGACCTGCGCCGCCACGGCGGCCGCGATGCGCCGGCCGAACTCTTCCCGGGTCGCCGGCGTGAAGTCGTAGTACCTGCTCAGGTACTGGCGGGCGGTCTCCGCCGTGGCGTCGGCCAGCCCGGACAACTCGGCTGTGGCCGCCCACGCGGCCAGGGCGGGGGGCAGCGCCGACATCGGGGCCGTCGTCCCGCGCCGGCCTGGCAGCCGCTCGGTGATGACGAACGTGCCGGCGAAGATGTCGCCCAGGCGCTTGCCGCCCGACGACAGCAGCGAGGTGACCAGCGCGAGGAAGCCCAGCGTCAGCCAGATCTCCAGCACCCCCACCAGGGCCCGCATCAGCGCCTGGCGGAACCGCTCCGGCCCGCCGTCGTCGCTGACCACGCGCAGGCCCAGGGCCAGCTTGCCCAGCGACCGGCCCCGGCTCAGGGTCTCGAAGAGGGCCGGGTAGCCCACGATGATCGCGACCGTCACGGTCAGCGAGATTGCCGCGACCGCTGCCGCGTCGAGGCCGCCGCCCACCCCCGCGGCCAGTGCCACCCCGCCCAGCCCGAACACCAGCACGAGCTGGATCACGATGTCGATGACCAGGGCCAGGGTCCGGCTCGGGAAACGCGCGAACGGCACGTCGATGACGACGGCCTCGCCGGTGATCACCTCGGCCACGCGGTTCCCCTGCCTGTCAAAGAACTGTCTATCAGTAGGCTGCCTAGAGTGGACGTGGACGCCTTTGTTGCCGCACATCAGGCCGATTGGGCCAGGCTAGACGAACTCGTCCGGCGCCGCCGGCGGCTGACCGGCGACGAGGTGGACGAGCTGGTCACGCTGTACCAGCGGACCACCACCCACCTGTCCGTGCTGCGCTCGGCCGGGCACGACCCGGCGCTCGCCGCCCGGCTGTCCAGCAGGGTCGCCCAGGCCCGGACCACGGTGACCGGCTCGCACGTGCCCGCCTGGTCGGTGGTCAGCCGGTTCGCGCTGGTGTCGTTCCCGGCCATGGCCTACCGGGCCCGCTGGTGGTGGGCGGGGTGCGCGGGCGGCTCCATCCTGGTAGGGGTTCTGCTGGGCTGGTGGGTGGCCCGCTCGCCGGGGGTGCAGGCGGCGCTGTTGCCCGGCACCGCGGTCCGCCAGCTGGTGAACCACCGGTTCAAGAACTACTACTCGCAGTACGCCGCGAGCTCGTTCGCGGCAAAGGTATGGACCAACAACGTGTGGGTCGCGGCCGAGGCACTGATCTTCGGGCTGCTTCTCGGGCTGCCCACGCTGCTGGTGCTCTTCGGGAACGCCGCCAACGCCGGGGTGGAAGGCGGCCTGATGGTCGCGCACGGCCGGGGCGGGCTGTTCTTCACCCTGATCCTTCCGCACGGGATGCTTGAGCTCAGCGCGGTCTTCCTAGCCGCGGCGGCGGGGCTGCGGCTCGGCTGGACCATCATCGACCCGGGACCCCGGCCGCGCGGCCGGGCGCTGGCTGAGGAAGGCCGCTCCTCGCTCACGATCGCGCTCGGGCTCATCGTGGTGCTGCTGGTCTCCGGGATCATCGAGGCGTTCGTGACCCCCTCGCCGCTGCCGGCCTGGGCCCGGATCGGCATCGGTACGGTGGCCGAGGCGGCGTTCCTGGGCTACGTGATCGTGTTCGGGCGGCGCGCCGCCGCCACCGGGAGCAGCCCCGACATGGAGTTCGCGCCCGATACCGTCCCGGTGGCCGGCTGACTGGGCGGCGGCTGATCCTCAGAGGCGGCCGCTGGCTTTGAGTTCCAGATAGGCGTCGGCCAGCGCGGACGGTAGCCGGTCCGGCGGACCGTCGACCACGCTGACGCCGTGGCGCCGCAGCAGGGCCGAGATCCGGCGCCGCTGGGCCTGCGCGCCCTCGGCCGCGGCGGCGTCGTAGAGGCGGGCCACGTCGCCCCGGGCGGCCGCCATCTCCGCGACCCGCGGATCGGCCACCGCCGCGATCATGACCGTGTTCCGGGACACCAGCGGGCCCAGCCGCGGCAGCAGGCCCTCCTCGATCACGGCCGGGTTGAGGTCGGTGAGCAGCACCACCAGGCAGCGGTGCCGGGCCACGGTGAGCACCGCGCTGACCATCGCCGCCATGTCGGTCTCGGCCAGCTCGGCATCCAGCGGCGCCATGGCCGTGGTGAACGAGGCCAGCACGGATGACCGTGGGGCCCCCAGGACCCGGGCCCGTACCCGGCGGTCGAACGCGATCAGGTTGACCCGGTCCCCGGCCCGGGACGCGAGGGCGGTCAGCAACAGCGTGGCGTCCATCGACGCGTCCAGCCGCGGGATGCCGCCGACCCGGCCCGCCGAGGTCCGCCCGGTGTCCAGGACGACCAGGATCCGCCGGTCGCGTTCGGGCCGCCAGGTCCGGACCATCACGTCACCGCGGCGGGCCGCCGCCCGCCAGTCGATCGAGCGGACGTCGTCGCCGATGACGTACTCGCGCAGCGAGTCGAACTCGGTGCCCGGCCCGCGCAGCAGCGAGCGATGCTGGCCGTCCAGCTGGCGCAGCTGGGACAGTTTCGCGCCCAGGTGCCTGCGGCTGCCGAACGGGGGCAGCACCCGGACGCTCCACGGCTCGGCGTGGCGGCCCTGCCGGGCGGCCAGCCCCAGGGGGCCGAACGAGCGCACGATGACGGCCGCGGACACCTTGTCGCCGCGCCGGTCCGGGGTGAGCGTGCTGGCCGCCGTGGCCTGGCCACCCGCGGGCGCGGTGAGCACCACCTGAGCCGGCGGCTCCGCGTGCGCGCTGGGCGGCCATGCGGCACGCACCCGGGCCCGCAGCGGCCGGCGGCCCGGGTTGTGCACGGTCACCGCGACCGGGGCCGACTCGCCCAGCAGCACCCGGGTGTCGCCGGACCGGGTGATGCGCAGCCGCCGCACGCTGGCCGCGAGCACCAGGTCGGCGAGGATAGCGGCGAGCAGCACGGCGTTGATGGCCAGCAGGGCCGGCCAGGTCCGGACGCCGAGCACGACCAGGGCGCCGAGCAGCGCCGCCGCAGCCGCGCGGCCGGTCAGTGCCATCGGTCAGTCCCGGGGCCCATCAGACGGTCACCGGGGTACGGGGACGGAGGCGAGCACCGCCTGCAGCACCCCGTCCGCCGAGGCGCCCTCGATCTCGGCTTCGGGCCGGAGCTGGATCCGGTGCCGCAGTGTCGGCCGGGCCAGCGCCTTCACGTCGTCCGGCGTCACGTAGTCGCGGCCGGCCAGCCAGGCCCAGGCCCGGCTGGTGGCCTGCAGTGCGGTGGCCCCGCGCGGGGACACCCCGAGGCGCAGCGACGGCGAGGTCCGGGTGGCACGGCAGAGGTCCACGATGTAGCCGGCCACGTCCGCGGCCACCCGGACCTCGCGGACCGCGGCGGACGCCGCGGCGAGCTCGGCCGGCCCGGCGACCGGCTTGATCCCCGCCGCCGCGAGGTTGCCGGGGTCGAACCCCGCCGCGTGCCGGGCCAGGATGCCGATCTCGTCGTCCCGGCCGGGCAGCTCGACGGTGAGCTTGACCAGGAAGCGGTCCAGCTGTGCTTCGGGCAAGGGGTACGTCCCCTCGTACTCCACAGGGTTCTGGGTCGCGGCCACCAGGAACGGCTCGGGCAGCCGCCGGGGCTCGCCCTCCACCGACACCTGCCGCTCCTCCATCGCTTCGAGCAGGGCGGCCTGCGTCTTCGGCGGCGTCCTGTTGATCTCGTCGGCCAGCAGCAGGTTGGTGAACACCGGGCCCTCACGGAACTGGAACAGGGCGGTCTTCGCGTCGTACACCAGCGAGCCGGTGACGTCGCCCGGCATCAGGTCCGGGGTGAACTGGATCCGGGCGCTGCGCAGCGACAGCGCGGCGGCCAGCGAGCGCACCAGCAGGGTCTTGGCCACCCCGGGCACGCCTTCGAGCAGCACATGACCCCGGCAGAGCAGGCAGATCACCAGGCCGGTCAGCACCGGGTCCTGGCCGATGATGGCCTTGCCGACTTCGGTGCGGACCGCTTCGAGCGCGCCCCGTACGTCGGCGTCCAGGGCTTGGTATCCCGGGGCCTGGTATTCGGCGGTCACTGCGTGCGTACCTCTCCCTCGAGAGCGTCAATGTCCTGCCCCAGAGCGACGAGTGCCGCATCGTCGCGGGGCGCCGGCCCGTACAGGATGTCCTGTACCGCGCCGGGCTCGCGCCCGGTCAGCGCGGCCACCGTGGTGCATACCGCGCCGGCGTCCGCACCGCCCGGCAGCGCCAGCCGGGCGGTGATCCGGTGCCGGGCCGCGTCGCGCAGCACCTCGGCGACCCGGCCACGGGACCGCCTGGACCGGTACAGCCGGCCGTGTCCCTCCACGGTCTCGGACGCCCGGACCACCACGGGAAGCGGCTCGGCGACCAGCGGTCCGAGCCGCCGGGTGCGCCACAGCGCGGCGAGCCCGGCCGCGATGAACAGTTGGACCGCGACCAGGTAAGCCGGCCCGGGGATCTCCTGGAACAGGGACTTCTGCCCCGCGGAGGTCACGGCCGGCGGGCTGGGCACCAGCCACACGATCCGCGGGCTGCCGCGCAGCAGGTTCAGCGCCAGGGCCGCGTTGCCGTGGTGAGCCAGGGCCCCGTTGGTCAGCGGCACGCCGCTACCGAGCAGGGTGACCATCCGGCCCCCGGACAGGTAGCGGACCAGGCTGGGGTGGCCGTCCACCGGGTAGCACTGCCCGGCACCCGCGTCTCCAGTGCGGGCGTCGCCCCCCGCGCCGGTCGCCGTGTGGCCGCCCGCGTCGCTGTCCATGCCGGTGGCGCTGTCGCGGACCCGCATCAGCACCCCGCCCATGGCGGCGTCCCCGGCCGCGGCCGCCGCGGCCAGGGTGCAGTCAGGACGGACCGGGCGGACCTCGTCGGCTCCCGCCACCGAGACCCGCGGCACGCCCGTGCTTCCGGAGGGGCCCGTGCTTCCGGAGGGGCCCGTGCTTCCGGAGGGGCGGGTGCTTCCAGGGGCTCGCGGGTGCTGCCCGTTCAGCGCGACGAGAACGGCGCTGTCCGGCTCTACCACCATGAGGTTCCCGGGCCGCCGGGCCAGCTCGCCCAGCTGGCGCAGGCTGAGCAGGTAGGGACTGGTGATGACCAGCGCCGGGGTGCGGCCCGCCCGGGCCGTCCGGGCGGGCCCCGAATCCGGGCCGGGGCCCCCGCCACGGGCTGCCGCGAGGGCCGCGGTCACGCTGACCTCCCGGATCACCGGCTGCCCACGCTGGGCCAGGAGGGAGGCCAGCGCCTGGGTGCCCTGCGATCCGGGATTGCCGGGATCGAGGTAGCCGGTGGTGGGCGGGGATGGTCTCAGCAGCGCGATCACGATCCCGCCCAGCAGGACCAGCGCCAGCACGGTGAGAGGGGCACGCCAGCGGCGCAGCGCGCCGCGCGGTGGCGGGGCGGCCGGGCCGGCGGACCCGGGGCCGCCCTGGCTCGCCGGCCCGGACGTGGCCGGGTCCGCGGCCCCGGGTGCAGCCGGACCTGGGCCTGGCCCGGTCAGGACCGGCGCCGGTCCGGTCATCTCACTCCGCCCGCGCGGGTCCCGGTTCCGCCCGCGCGGGTCCCGGTTCCGCCCGCGCGGGTCCCGGTTCCGCCCGCGCGGGTCCCGGTTCCGCCGGTACCCGTCCCGGGACCGGCTCCCGCTCCCGCTCCCGCAAGGATGGCGCTGGGCCTCGGGGTGGCCGCGCTGATCCGTGTATCCAGCTCGCTGATCAGCGCGTAGGCCTCCTGGGTGCCCGGTCGCCCGCCGTAGCAGATGTCGTCGAACAGGACGGCCGCAGCGCGCAGCGCGGCCGTCTCAGCGGGAAGCGCGGCTGCGGCCTCCTCGGCCATCTCGTTCGCGGTGCGCCCGGCCCGCGGGGTGAGCACGGCCCGTTCGTCAAGGTCGCAGGCGATCGCCCGGACGCGTTCCACAACGGCCCCGGCGTAGTCGCCGGTGGCGGCCAGGCGCCCGGCGCACAGCCGGTGATCGGCCGCACGGAGCATGCCGGAGCCGGCCATCAGGTGGCCCGCGGCCCGGCGGGACCGGGCGAGCGGCCCGGTCCGGCTCAGCACCACGGTGATGAGCGTGGCCAGCAGGGCGGCCAGCGCCACCGCTGCCCACCAGCCGCCAGGGAACGCCTGGCCGGCCTTGGACAGGTCGTTCAGCAGGTCCGTTATCGCGTTCAGGATCCGCTGGGTCAGTCGTTCGTGCGGATGATAGATGGCCTTGGACAGCTCGGCGCGGGCCAGTCGCTGCCCGGCCGCGCGGCCGGTCAGGGAGCCGATCGGCCCCCCGGAGGTCACCACGGCGGCGGGGCCCCCGTGGCCGTGGGAGGTATGCCCGGGGCCGGGGCGGCCGATGGCGGCCGCCATACGGTCGCAAAGTCGTCCCCGAGCGGGTCGCCGCCGGCGGGCCCGGGGCCGGGCTGGCCAGTGCCAGGCTGGCCAGTGCCAGGCTGGCCAGTCCCGGATGCGGTCCGCAGCGCCAGGTCCAGGCCTTCCTTACGCATCCGCATGTCCACGTAGAGCAGGACGGTCACCCCGGCGGTGATCGGCCGGGTCACGGTGCCTGCCGCGATGGCGCCGATGACGATGATCACGGTCTCGGCGATGCCGCTGCGAGACAGCCCGCCGAGGACAGTGAACGGGAGCTGCAGAATGGCGCCCGCGATGGCGACGATGATCCCGGCCAGCAGCGTGATGCCGAACACCCGCCAGAAACTCCCGGTCACCAGCCGCCAGGACCGCGCCAGGGCGCGGGCCTGCCTCGTTCTCGAGCACCACGACCGGCGTGACCAGGCTGAGCATGGTCGAGAACCAGATGGTCAGCACCAGCGCCACGAGTCCGAGCAGGACCAGCACCGCATAGACGGCCGGAGGCGCAGCGGCCACGGCGGCGATGGCCACGATGAGGCCGAGGATCAGCAACGGCCCGAGCCCGGTCAGCAGCACCAGCAGAGCGGCCAGCAGCAGGCTGGGCAGCCGCGGGCGGGTGACCCGCCAGGCGTCCCCCGCGCTGATCTGCTGGCCGCCGACTGCGCGGGCAATGACCGGGGCGAGCAGCCCGGCCAGGACGGCTTGCACGATGAAGGTCAGGAGCACGGTCAGCCCGAACGCGGGCACCGCCACCGCGACGACCCGGCCCACCAGGTGGGTGGCCTGGGCCGTCGTCAGATGCTGGCCAGGGCTGGGCAGATTGAGGCTGCCCGGGTTGAGCAGGGTGCGGGTGATCGTGGCGGAGATGACCGCTGAGATCGTCATGACGACGGCGGCCAGGCCCAGGATGGCCTTGGGGTTGCGGCGGATCGAGGCAAAGGCCCCGTCGAGGATCTCGCTGACACCCAGCGGGCGGAGCGGGATCACACCGGGCTTGGGAGCGGCCTCGCCGTAACGCGGCCACTGGCCGGGGGGTGGCTGCCCGAGCCCCTGCTGCCCCGGGCCGCCCGGCCCGTACCCGTGCTGGCCATAGCCGTGCTGGCCATAGCCGCTCTGGCCATAGCCGGGCTGCCCGTGGCCAGGCTGCCCGTACCCGGGCTGGCCATAGCCGGGCCAGCCGGGCGGGTCCGGCTGGCCGGTTCCAGGCGGGCCATACCCAGGCCGGTCCGTCCCGGGCTGGCCTGCCGGAGCCTGCCCCGGCGCCGGGCTGCCCGGGCTATACCCGCCGCCGGGCGGGAACCATGGCTGGGGCCGCTGGGCCTGCCCGTCCCCTGGCGCGTCCGACGACGGACTGTCTGTCATGGTTCTCCCTCGCGGCACGCGGCCGCAGAACGGCTCGCCGATAGCCGGGCTTGCCCCCGTCCCCGCTGGCGCCCATACTCGCACGAAGCAGGGGCGTCATGAAGTCCAGCCAGCGGAACAGCGCAGGGCTCCGGCCCGGCCTGCGCCGAATGCCCCTGCCTCGTCGACCTGGCCCGGGCCGGCGGGCAGACTCAGATCATGAGCGTGCCCACGTTGCAATGGCTCGACCCGCCGCGCGGGCCGGCCGTCGCCCTGCTCGACCAGACCCGGCTCCCGGCCGAGGAGAAGGTCGTCATCTGCCAAGACGTCCCCGATCTGGTCGACGCGATCCGCCGCCTGGTGATCCGGGGCGCGCCGGCGCTCGGGGTGGCCGGTGCGTTCGGCGTAGCGCTGGCCGCCTGGCGGGGTGATGACGTGGCCGCCGCGGCCCGGCTGCTCTGCGAGGCCCGGCCCACCGCAGTCAACCTGGCCTGGGGCACCCGCCGCGCGCTGGCCGCCTACCAGGCCGCCCGCAGCGCCGCCCCGGAGCCGCGCAACCACAACCAGGATCCACAACGGCTCGCAGCGGGTGCTGCCCTGGATGAGGCGCGGGTCATCGCGGCTGATGACGCCGCCGCCAGCGCGGCGATGGCCCAGCATGGCCTCACCCTGATACCGGAGGGCGCCCGGGTGCTCACGCATTGCAACACGGGAGCGCTGGTGTCCGCGGGCGGCGGCACCGCGTTCGCGGTGATCCTGGCTGCGCACCGGGCCGGGCGGCTGGCCCGGCTCTGGGTGGATGAGACCCGCCCCCTGCTGCAGGGAGCCCGGCTCACCGCCTACGAAGCACAGCGGGCAGGCATCGACTACGCGGTGCTGCCGGACTCCGCCGCGGCGGCGCTGCTGGCCAGCGGTGCCGTGGACGTGGTGCTCACCGGCGCGGACCGGATCGCCGCGGACGGCAGCGTGGCCAACAAAGTCGGCACCTACAGTCTCGCGGTACTCGCGCAGTACCATGCCCTCCCGCTGGTGGTGGTGGCGCCGGTGTCCACGATCGACTTCGGTACGGCTACCGGTAGTGAGATCGTCGTGGAGCACCGTGATGCCCTGGAGGTGACCACCCTGGGCGGCCAGGCGATCGCGCCCCTCGGCAGCGCAGCGTATAACCCGGCGTTCGACGTCACGCCAGCCGCCCTGGTCAGCGCGCTAGTAACGGAGCGTGGTGTCACGCAGCCTGTTACTGCAGGTAACCTACGTCTGCTATGTACTCCCCCGGCTCACCGGAAGAGTGCCCTCACCGATGTTTCCGTGGAACTATGAGGCCCATGAAAGGTCGTGTACTCGTCGTCGATGACGACGCTGCCCTGTCCGAGATGCTCGGGATCATGCTCCGTGGCGAAGGGTTTGAACCCACCTTCGTCTCGGACGGGGACAAGGCGCTGGAGGTGTTCCGGGACACTCATCCCGACCTCGTGCTGCTCGACCTGATGCTGCCGGGAATCGACGGGATCGATGTCTGCCGGCAGATCCGCACCGAATCTGGTGTGCCTATCGTCATGCTCACGGCCAAGAGCGACACTGTTGACGTGGTCCTGGGACTGGAATCCGGCGCGGATGACTACATCGTCAAGCCGTTCAAGTCGAAGGAGCTGATCGCGCGCGTCCGGGCCCGGCTGCGCCGGACCGATGACCCGGCGCCCGAGATGCTCCAGATCGTGGACGTCGAGATCGACGTGGCTGGCCACTCCGTCAAGCGCAACGGCCGGCCGGTCAGCCTGACCCCGCTGGAGTTCGACCTGCTGGTGGCCCTGGCCCGCAAGCCGCGCCAGGTGTTCACCCGTGAGGTCCTGCTCGAGCAGGTCTGGGGTTACCGGCACGCGGCGGACACGCGCCTGGTGAACGTTCATGTGCAGCGGCTCCGGGCCAAGATCGAGAAGGACCCGGAGCATCCGGAGATCGTGGTGACCGTGCGTGGCGTGGGTTACAAGGCAGGACCGGCCTGATCACGGAGCCGGCCCCGGCCAGGCAGCAGAGCAGGCCACACGGCCGGGCAGTGTCCCGATCAGCGTGAAGAAGGGCAATGGAGGGGGCAGCGAGCAGCGGCGAGGCGCGGCGCGGGCCGCGCGGTAGCGGACTGCCTGGTAGCGGACTGCCCGTAGGCGGGATACCGGCGGGCGGGCTCGCCGCAGGCAGTGTTGCGCTGCCCGGAAGTGCGCCCCCGGACCCCGGCGCGGCGCTTCCCCGCCTCGGCCTGGCGCGCCGGTGGCTCCCGGATAGCGCCGCTGGTCCGGCGGGCCTGCCGCCGCCTGCCGCCCCGGGTACGCCGCGCCCTGCGGGCCCTCGACCGGCGGGCCCGGGTGGTCGCGGGGCGGATGCGCCGGCGCTGGCATCGCTCACTTCAGCTTCGCGTGGTCGCCACCACCCTGGTGATTTCCGTGGTCGTCGTCACGATTCTCGGGTTCTTCCTGGTCCAGCAGATCGAGAGCGGGCTGCTCAACAGCGCGCGGACCTCAGGCGCGCACCAGCTTGGCGAGGGCCTGGACGTGGCCAGGGACGAGACGGGGCTGAATGGGTCGGCCGGGGACCGGGTCAAGTCCCTGCTCTCGCTGGCCTCAACGCTGCAGGCGCTGAGCGGGCCCGGCGACAACTTCGATGTGGTCATCCTCGCCCAGCCGGCCGGGGATTCCGCCTTCGCCGGCACCTACGGCAACCAGAATCTCAGCCCGGAGAGTGTCCCGGACTCGCTGACCCGCAAGGTGAGTGAGGAGCAGCAGCAGGGCCGCACAGACGACCTATGGTCCACCCCGACCCTCATGAGTTACCTGCACGGCCGATCGCCGGCCTCCGGGCTGGCGATCGGCGGCGTGATCAACGCGCGCTACCAGCTCTACTACCTGTTCCCGCTGGACCAGCAGCAGGCCACGCTGAGCCTCGTCCAGCATGCGATGCTCTTCGGCGGTTTGGTCCTGGTCGCGCTGCTGGCCGGCATCGTCTCCCTGGTCACCCGCTGGGTGGTGCTCCCCATCCGGGAGGCGGCCGGGGCGGCCCAGCGGCTGTCCGACGGCCAGCTGGACGAGCGGATGCCGGTCCGGGGTACCGATGACCTGGCCGCGCTGGCCACGTCGTTCAATGACATGGGGGCGAGCCTCCAGGAGAAGCTGCACGAGCTGCAGGAGCTGTCCAAGGTGCAGCGGCAGTTCGTTTCCGACGTGTCGCATGAGCTGCGCACCCCGCTCACCACGATCAGGATCGCGGCGGACGTGCTGTTCGCGGCCCGGGAGCAGCTGATGCCGGCTCCGGCCCGGTCCGCGGAACTGCTGGAAGGGCAGCTGGAGCGTTTCGAGTCGCTGCTGGCCGACCTGCTCGAGATCAGCCGTTACGACGCGAACGCGGCGACGCTGGACGCGGAGTCCGCCGACGTGTGCGACCTGGTCCGGCGGGCCGCCGCGGACGCCGAGCAGCTGGCCGCCCGGCGGGGAACCCGGATCGATTTCCGGCTGCCCCCCGAGCCGTGCGTCGCCGAGGTGGACCGGCGCCGGGTCGAGCGAATCCTCCGCAACCTGCTGGACAACGCGGTCGAGCACGGCGAGGGCCGGGACGTCGTGGTCACCGTGGCAGGAGACCGGGACGCGGTAGCGGTGGCCGTCCGCGACCACGGGGTGGGCTTCGGGACCGCCGAGGCGCAGAAGGTGTTCGACCGATTCTGGAGGGCGGACCCCGCGCGGGCGCGCACCACCGGCGGGACCGGGCTCGGCCTGGCCATCGCGCTGGAAGACGCCCGGCTGCACAACGGCTGGCTGCAGGCCTGGGGGGAGTGCGGGAAGGGCTCAGTCTTCCGGCTGACGGTGCCCCGGGCGGCGGGGCAGGAGCTGGCCGGCTCGCCGCTGCCGCTCGGGCCGGACGAGGCCGAGCCGGGCCCGGAACTCGTCCATTCGCCAGTGCCGCTCCGGGTGAGCCCGGCACCGCCGGGCGCGGTCAGTGACTAAGACGGGGTTGCTGCGCTGGTTCGCGGCCGCGCTGGCCGGCATGATCCTGGCGGCGGGGTGTGCCGACGTGCCGACCAGTGGGCTGCTGCAGCACACCGCGCTGCCGGCGGGCGGCGGGGGCGGCCAGCAGGGCACGAACTGCTGCGGGCTGATCATGAGCCCGCCCGCTCCCGGCTGGAGCCCGTCGCAGATAGTCCAGAGCTTCCTGCTGGCCAGCGCCGACTTCGGTGACCATCACGCGATCGCCCGCGAGTACCTGACCGGGGCGGCCAGCCGGTCCTGGCAGCCGGGGCCGGGGCCGGCCGTCACCGTGATCGCGCAGCCGCCCACGATCATGTCCGCCCGGCGGCCGTTCGGGTCGCAGAACACCGCGGTCGTGGAGATCAGCGCACAGGAGCTGGGCAAGGTCAGCGCCAGCGGCCAGTACATCCCGGCGGACCGCGGCGGATCGCAGCTGAACCAGGGGTTCACCCTGGAGCAGGTGAACCGGCAATGGCGGATTGCCAGCCTGCCTTCCGGCGGGGTGAACCAGACGTCCAGCGAGCTCCTGCTCACCAAGGACCTGTTCCAGCTGGCCTACCAGCCACGAGACCTCTACTACCTGGACCCTACGGGTACGGGCCTGGTGCCCGACCCGGTTTTCGTCCCGAACGATTCCGCGGAACCAGCCGCCGATCTGGTCCGGGCCCTGCTGGTGAGCCCGGCGGGCTGGCTGGGGGGTGCGGTACTGTCCGCGTTCCCGCCCGCGGCCGTACTGCTCCGCCCGGTGCAGATCCTGCCAGGCAGCAAGACCGCAGTGGTCGATCTGAGCTTGCCCAAATCCGCGACCAGCCCGGCGTCGCTGGCCGCGATGGCGTCGCAGCTGGTCTGGACGCTGACCGGTTCGTCGTACGGATCCGCAGCCATCCAGGCGGTGAAGCTGGAGGTCAATGGCAGGGTGTGGACCCCGCCGGGAGCCAGCAGCGCGGTGCTGACCCGCAGCGACTACCCGCAGCCCGCGCTCGAGCCGTCGGCTGGCGAGAACCTGTACTTCCTCAGCACCCAGGGCGCCGCGCGCGTGCTCGGCGCCCGGCAGGGCAGCAGCGCGGTACCGGGCCAGGCGGGAACCGGCCAGGTCGCGCTGACCGGCATCGCCGTCTCACGGGACCAGCGTTATCTGGCGGGCATCGGGGGGCCGGCGGGCGCGACGACGCTCTACACGAGTTCCCTGTCCGCCGCGGCGAAGCCGCACGCCAGCGCCTTTGCGCAGTCGCTGAAGATCCGGATGAGCGGCGCCTCGATCACGTCACTGAGCTGGGATCGCCAGGACAACCTATGGGCCGCGGGCTCGTCTGGCGGCCAGCCCCGGGTCTGGGTGCTGAACGCAACCGATGGCAAGCCGCTCAGCGTGGGCCTGCCGCCGCACATCCGGTCGGTGACCGCGCTGCGGGTCGCGCCGGACGGTGTGCGGGTCGCCATGATCGCCAGCGTCAGCACTGGCGCGAGCGGCGGCAGCGGTCCGGAGACGGAGGTACTGCTGGGCGCCATCGTGCGGACGACGGACCAGGTGGTGATGCTGTCCAGTGCCGGGCAGATCGGCGCGGACCTCACCCGGCCCAGCGCGCTGAGCTGGTACGACGCGGACCACCTGCTGGTCGTGAACCAGGCTGCCTCCGGACCCCAGCTGGAGGAGGTGCCGGTGGACGGGGACCGATCCTCCTACCAGGGCAACGAGCCGGACATGGCGTCGATCGCTGCGGCAGGCCCGCATAACAGCCTGTTCGTCGGCCTGGAGACCGGGCACCTGGCCAGGTCTGTGGGCCTGGGCGAGCTGTGGGACGAGTTCGCGGATGGCCGCGCCGTGACCTACCCGGGCTGACGAGTAGCCGCGATCGCTTCCGCGCTCGAAATGCGCCCTCGTGCCGGCTTGCTCCCGGTACGGCATCCGCCCAGGTACCGGGCGTGTCGAAGAAGACACTCCCGGCTCCTGACATCTGGGCCCGGGCAGACTAGCGTCGGATCTATGGCACCCGCCCGGGTCCGTGGTTGCGCTGTGCAGGGTTCCCCGCCCGCTGCGGGGCGCCCGGCTAGGCAAGCCGATGCCAGCCGCAGGCGAAACGGCCCACGTAAGGCGACTTGTTGTCAACCGATCACGGTGCGGCTTAGAGGTAAGTCCTGCCCCCCCGGGGGATCAGATGTCCCCCGGACCGGGAGAAGGGCGGTAGTGGCAACAGGCCGCGAATCCCTCAGCAGGCGGATGTGGGGACGAAGACCAGGTCGGCCGGGCGGGTGTCATTCCACACGAGACGGTCGAAGGGGGTTTCCCACGTGGACATCATCTTCCATGGGCGGCGCACGGGTATCCCGGAGCGCTTCCGCGATTACGCCACGGCCAAACTAGGCAGGATTGTGAAGCTCGACCAGAAGACCATCAGCATCGATGTGGAAGTAACCCTGGAACCTAACCCCCGCCAGTCCGCGCAGCGCGAACGTGTCGAGCTGACGCTGTTCTCGCGGGGCCCGGTGGTCCGGGCCGAAGCAGCCGCTGACGATCGCTTCCAGGCCCTCGACCAGGCGATGGCGAAGCTCGAGACGCACATGCGGCGGGCCGGCGAGCGGCGCAAGGCCCGGAATTCGGCGCACGCCTCACCGCTGGAGGTGCTGCCCGTAGGGCCTGCGGGCGTGCCCGGGAACATCGAGGTGATCAACGCCCCGGGTCCGCAGCCCCGGGACGCCGCGGCGGCAGCGCCCGGCACCGGGCCCGCGGTGCCGGCGGCCCGGACCGCGGCGGCCGACGGGGAAGCCGGACGGGGGACGGAGGAAGCGGACTGGCCAGATGCCGAGCTCCAGATCGACGGGCTCGTCCCGATCGCGATGGAGGGCGACGGCCCGCTCGTGGTCCGGGAGAAATTTCATTCCGCGACCCCCATGACCATCGACCGGGCACTGTTCGAAATGGAACTGGTGGGACACGACTTCTTCCTGTTCCGCGACGAGACGTGTCACCTGCCGAGCGTGGTCTATCGCAGGCGGGGTTACCACTACGGGGTGATCCGGCTGGTCGAGGAAGCGGCCCCCGGCCCCGCCCGCACGCCCTACCGGCGCGTGCCGGTGGATTGAACCAGGAGGCAGAAGAGAACCCGACGTGCTGGTGAGGCTGCTCTGCCGTCGGCGGCCCGCCGAAATGCCGGGTTGGCGAGCCCCGGTTTGCGCGTGTCCCCCCGCTGCGCCAGAGTTTGACGCGGTGGGGGCACCACGCAGGGCCTTTCCAGTCGGCCGCGGTACCGGAGAAGGCCCGCGCGGTTCCCAGCGCGGCAGTATCCACAAGCCCCGGGTAGTGGGCACGGCGAGAGCATCACGCCTTGACGCAGGGTCAGAGAGGAGGCGCTATGGGCGGAGATCCCGCGGCAGCGACTGTTGCCGGGGCCGGCACCGATCTCCACGCCAGCGCCGGTTCAGCGGATTCCCCGAGATCCGATCCGATCCGCGCCCTTATTGTGGATGACCACGCGCTGTTCCGCCGGGGACTAGAGATGGTCCTGGCCGCCGAGGACGATATCGAACTGGTCGGTGAGGCCAGCGACGGGGCCGAGGCGGTGGAGAAGGCGGGCGAGGCGCTCCCCGACGTGGTCCTGATGGACATCCGGATGCCCAAGAGCAGTGGCATCGAGGCCTGCCGGGCGATGAAGGAAGTGGCTCCCAGCTCGAAGATCGTCATGCTGACGATCAGCGATGAGGAAGAGGATCTCTTTGAGGCGATCCGCGCCGGCGCCAGCGGTTACCTGCTCAAGGACATCCCGCTGGACGAGGTCGCGGACGTGGTCCGGGCCGTGCACGGCGGCCAGTCGCTGATCAACCCGTCCATGGCCGCCAAGCTGCTCACCGAGTTCGCGGTGCTAGCCAAGCGGGACGGGGAGGAGCGGGCCGAGCAGCAGGTCCCGGCGCCCAAGCTCACGGACCGGGAGATGCAGGTCCTGAAGCTGGTGGCCAAGGGAATGAACAACCGGGACATCGCCAAGGAACTGTTCATCTCGGAGAACACGGTCAAGAATCACGTGCGGAACATCCTGGAGAAGCTCCAGATCCACTCGCGGATGGAAGCCGTGATGATCGCCGTCCGGGAGAAGCTGATCGAGTTCAGCTGACCTGACCCTGGCTCCGGCCCCATGACCCGGTCCCACGTCACCGGGACAGAGCGGTCGTGTGGCTAGTGCGGTCGCTGCCTGCCCCGGTCTGACCGCTCCGGGGCTGTCACGAAACCGGGCCCAGCCATGTCGCCGAAATCCTTGGTGCTGACATATATACCCAGTATTATTCTCGGCATGCTACTGGATTACACGACGTCATGAGCGTCCGGCACGCCCTGCTGGCCCTGCTGAGCGAGGGGCCCAAGTACGGGCTGCAACTGCGCGAGGAGTTCGAGGCGCGGACCGGGGAGGTCTGGCCGCTCAACGTCGGCCAGGTCTACACCACGCTGCAGCGGCTCGAACGCGACGGCCTGGTCGAGTCGGACGACGACGGGGACGCCGGCCCGCAGAAGGGGTTCCTGATCACGCCCGGCGGTGTGGCTGAGCTGGCCCGCTGGCTGCGTACGCCGCCGGACCTCGCCTCACCGCCGCGCGACGAGCTGGTGATGAAGGTGCTGGTGGCCTTGCGGATTCCCGGTACCGACGTGCACGAGGTGATCCAGGTCCACCGGCGCTACCTGGTGCAGCTGATGCAGCAGTGGACCCGCATCAAGGAGGCCGAAGCCGAGTCCGATCTGAGTCTGGGCCTGGTGGTCGACGCCGAGCTGTTCCGGCTCGATGCGGTGATCCGGTGGCTGGACGCGGCCGAGGGGCGGCTCAAACGCGCCGCCGCCGACCCGCCCCAGCCCGCGTCCGTGGCCCTGCCCAGGCTGCGGCGGCGGGTGGGGACGCGGTCATGAGCACTGAACACTCGGCCCACGAACGGGAGACGGGGCAATGACCGTGCTGGAACTGAGGGACGTGTCCAAGGCCTACGGGCAGGGCGCTGCCCGGGTGGAGGCCCTCCACGAGGTGAGCCTGGCCGTCGCAGCGGGCGGCATGGTGGCGGTGATGGGCCCGAGCGGCTCGGGCAAGTCCACGCTGCTGACGATCGCCGGCAGCCTGGAGGAGCCCAGCTCGGGGGAGGTGCTGATCGACGGGGCGCCGCTGTCCAGGATGTCCCGCAACGACAAGGCGCGATTGAGGCGGCGCACGGTCGGTTACGTGTTCCAGGACTTCAACCTGCTGCCTGGGCTAACCGTGGCCGAGAATGTGGCCCTGCCGCTGGAACTGGACGGCGTGGGCGCCCGCAAGGCGCGTAGGGCGGCCGAGCAGGCGCTGGACGGCCTCGGCCTGCGGGACAGGGCGTCCCGGTTCCCCAGCGAGCTGTCTGGCGGGGAGCGCCAGCGGGTTGCGATCGCCCGCGCGGTGGTGGGGGACCGCCGCCTGCTGCTGGCCGACGAGCCATCTGGGGCGCTGGACTCGGTGAACGCGGAAGCGGTCATGCGGCTGATCCACGAGGCGTGCAAGCGCGGCGTGGCTGCCGTGGTGGTGACCCACGACGCCCAGCTGGCGTCCTGGGCGGACCGCGTGGTGTTCCTGCGTGACGGCCGCGTCGTGGACCAGACCGCCCCGCTGCCCGGCCCCGAGTCCCTGCTCACGCCGGGCCAGACTCCGTGAGCACGGCGCTGCGGGAACGTCCCGCGCTGACGGGAGCAGCAGGCAACGGGGGCGCTCCCGCCCGGCGCGCGGTCATCCGCTGGGCCTGGCGGCTGCTGCGCCGCGAGTGGCGCCAGCAGCTGCTGATCCTCGGGCTGGTCACGGTCGCGGTGGCGGCCACCATCGTCGGGGCGGCGGTGGCCACCGACACGCCCCCGGCGGCCAACGCGGGTTTCGGCACGGCCCAGGATCAGGCCACGTTCCAGGCCCCCGACCCGCACCTGGCCAGCCAGATCGCGGCGCTGCAGCACCGCTTCGGCCGGATCGACGTCATCGAGAACGAGGCGGCCGCCATCCCGGGCTCGATCAACACCTACGACCTGCGCGGGCAGAACCCGCGCGGCCCGTATGGTCAGCCGATGCTCTCCCTGGTCAGCGGGCACTACCCGGCTGGCCCGGGCCAGGTGGCGGTGACCAGCGACCTGGCCGCGACCTTCCGCCTCAAGGTCGGTGACCTCTGGCACGCCGGCGGCACGGCCCGGCGGGTCACCGGCATCGTGGCGAACCCGCAGAATCTGGTGGACGAGTTCGCCCTCGTCGTCCCGGGCCAGGTCACCGCGCCGAGTCAGGTCACCGTCCTGTTCGATGCGCGCGGGGTGCCCCCGCACAAGATCGGGCCGTACGTGTCCACGCCGCACTCGGCGTCCTCAAGCAACGTGATCAACCCGGAGACGATCGTGCTGGCCCTGACCACCGTCGGAATGCTGCTCATCGCCCTGGTGGGGATCGGCGGCTTCACCGTGCTCGCGCAGCGCCGGCTGCGGTCCCTGGGGCTGCTGGCCGCCCAGGGGGCTACCGCCAGGAACATCCGTCTCGTGGTCTGGGCCAACGGCGTGCTGGTGGGTCTCCTCGGCGCGGTGGCCGGGTTCGTGCTCGGCCTGGCCGCCTGGCTGGCCTACCGGCCGAGCGTCGAGTCGGATGCCCATCACTCGATCGGGGCGTTCCAGCTGCCGTGGACCGTGATCGGCGTGGCCATGACCCTCGCCGTCGTGGCCACCTACGTCGCCGCCGCCCGGCCCGCCCGGTCGATGGCCAGGATCCCGGTCGTGACCGCCCTGTCCGGGCGGCCCGCGCCGCCCAAGCAGGTCCACCGCTCGGCGCTGCCTGGCCTGATCCTGCTCGGCGGCGCTGCGGTCCTGTTCGCCTTCTCCGGCATGAGCAACGGCAACGGCAGCGGATCACTCGAACTCGTCCTCGCTTTCGTCGCCCTGATCGCGGCGGTGATCCTGCTGGCCCCGGCGTGCCTCACGCTGCATGGCCAGGCTGGGGCGGCGAGCCCCGATCGCGGCCCGGCTGGCCCTGCGCGACCTGGCCCGCTACCGGGCCCGCTCAGGCTCAGCCCTGGCCGCCATCACGCTCGGCGTGCTGATCGCGGTGCTGGTCAGCGTGCTGTCCGCCCAGCGCTTCGGCAACGTCCTTGACTACGCCGGGCCCAACCTGGCGTCGGATCAGCTCATCGTGTACACACCCAACGGTCAGGGCGGCGGCGGGCCGGGCAGTGGGCCCAGCGGCCCGGTGACCGGAAGCAAGCTGGCGTCGATGGCGAAGGCGGCGCGCGGCATCGCGGCCGCGCTCGGCTCGCACGACGTCGTCGCGCTCGAGTCCACCAGCGCCTCGCTGAACCACGCGGCGCCGGGGCGGAGCTGGAGCGGGCCGGTCTACGTCGCCACCCCGCAGCTGCTCCGGGCCTTCGGCATCAGTGCTTCGCAGGTGAGCCCCAGCGCCGACATTCTCAGCATGCGCCCCGGGCTGGCCGGCATGACCCAGATGCAACTCATCTACGGCAACTCCGTTGGCGGGAAAGGCGGCCCCGTCGGCCCGGGCGGCGGCAACGGCCCAGGCAGCCAGCAGTCGTTCCCGTGCCCGAAGGGGTCGTGCCTGGCCAACCCGGTGATCCAGGAGATCAGCGCGCTTCCGTCCGGCACGTCGGCACCCAACACCGTGATCACCGAGCACGCCATCAGCACGCTCCACCTGCGGTCCAGCGTGTCGGCGGACGGCTGGCTCGTCCAGACACCGAGCCCGCCCACCGCGGCGCAGATCACCAACGCCCGGCTCGCCGCGGCCGCGGCCGGGCTGAGCATCGAGACCAAGAACAGCATCCCGTCGGTGGGGGTGATCATCAGCTGGGCCACCGTGTTCGGCATCGTGCTCGCGCTGGGCATCCTGGCCATGACGGTCGGCCTCATCCGCAGCGAGACCGCTGGCGACCTGCACACCCTGGCTGCCACCGGGGCCAGCGGCTGGACCCGCCGCATGCTGACCGCGGTCACCGCGGGAGCCCTGGGCCTGGCGGGCGCGGTCCTCGGCACGGTGGCGGCCTATACCGCTGCCATCGGCTACGCCTGGGATAACAAGCTCGATGGCCTCTCCGAGCTGAAAAGCGTGCCCACCACCAGCCTGCTGCTCATCCTGGTGGGCATGCCGCTGGCCGCCGCCGCGGCCGGCTGGCTGCTCGCGGGCCGGGAACCGGCCGCCATGACGCACCAGCCGATGGACTGAGGGTGGGTCAGCCGCCCCGGACCGCATCGCGTCTGCGCATCACGACCGGGCCCCGTCAGCGATGGCCCCATCCGAGAGGGCCCCATCCGAGAGGGCACCCCGAAGACGCGGCACCAGGTCGGGGCGGTTGACCTGCCCGATCTCCACCGCTGAGCAGCCCACCCATTCCGCGGCCTCGCGCAGCGCCCGGGCCATCGGCGCCACGGCCGCGGCGGAGTCCAGCGAGAGCTGCCGGGCGACCAGGGTCTGTCCCTGGCGGACCGGATCGACCCGGCCGAGCAGGCGGCCCCCGGCGAGCAACGGCATCGCGTAGTACCCGTGGACCCGCTTGGCCTTGGGCACGTAGGCCTCCAGGCTGTGCTCGAAGCCGAACATCCGCCTGGTGCGCTTGCGGTCCCAGAGAAGCGAGTCGAACGGGGACAGCAGGGTGACCCGGTGCCGCCCGCGCGGCGCATCGGCCAGCGCCGCCGGATCGGCCCAGCCCGGCACGACGGTGCCGGCCGCCGTCCGGCCAGCCCCCGGCCGGGCGGCCACCTCGACCTCCACCGGGCTCAGGCCTGCGGCCAGCGCGGACTCCCCGGCGAGTTCCGCGTGCCCGGCCTGCCCATCGGTCAGCTCACGCAGCCGGTGATAGTCGATCAGGTCCGCGCGGGTGACCACGCCCAGCGCCCGGGCCGCCACCCCGGCCAGGTGGGCCAGGCATTCCCTGTCGTCCGGGTCGCGGTCCAGCAGCCCGGCGGGCAGGACCCGCTCGGGCAGGTCATACACCCGCCGCCAGCCGTCGCGGCGCACGCAGATCACCTCGCCCACGTCCAGCAGCCACTCCACGGCGATCTTCGTGTCCGACCAGTCCCACCAGGGGCCACCCGCCTTGGCCCCGCCGAGCTGGGTGGCGTTGAGCGGGCCCTCGGCGCGCAGCCGGGCCAGCACCTCCGCGCAGGTCCGCTCGTGGCTCTGGTGCCAGCGCCTGCCCCGGGCGCGCAGCGCGCGGCGGCGGAACGCGTACCACGGCCACTCCTCCAAGGGGAGTATGCAGGCCGCGTGTGACCAGTACTCGAAGGCTCCCGGCTGGCGCGGATGCCAGTAGGCCCGCTCGATCCGGTCGCGTGGCACCGGGCCGAGCCGGGCGTAGGCGACGAGCTCATGGGAACGGGCCAGCACGCTGATGGTGTCCAGCTGCACCGCGCCGAGCCTGCGAAGCAGCGCGGGCACGCCGCCTCGGCGGCCACCGGCCCCGAGGAAGCCCTGGGCACGCAGCGTGAGCAGCCGGGCCTCGCCGGCCGACAAGGACAGCTGGGGGGCTGGGAGGACAACGCTCACCACAAGACGTGGAGCTTAACCGGGGGCACTGACATTCCTGCCCGGCTGGCCGCCGTCTTTGGCCAGCCCGGTCGGCGGCCGGACGTCCGGGCGGTTTAGTACCAGTCTTCGAAGATGTTGGTGGAAGCGGCCAGCAGGCCGCCGATCACGGCCAGGCCCACGCCGACCCAGAACAGCCACCAGATGGTGCCGAAAACGAGGGAAAGGCCGCCGACCAGGAAGCCGAGCATGATGATGCTGACAGCGACCCATGACACGGCACGCCCGTGGAACGGCTCGTACTGACCCGGGGTGGTGGTCGCGATGTCGCTGCGGCCGCCCTCATCCGTCCCGGCGCCGGACCTGAAGTCCGTTCCCACCTGGTCCGCCATGAGCGCCGCTCCTCTCCTCGTCCACCGGTTCCTCGCCACCGGGGCGGGCAGGTACCGCCGCGCAGGGCGGAACTGCCACCGCTGGTACATATTGTGGCGGGAAACCCCGCCCCGTCCGCGTCCGGCCCCCCGGAATGCGGGGCGGGGCCGGGCGCGTTCCATTTCACGAGGTAGCACACGCCATAGCCAGAGCCAGGCGCGCTCGCAGGCGACAGCGTAGCGGGATGGCGTGCGGGCTGGGTACGCCGACGGCCGGAACGGCCCCAGCCAGCCCGGGCGGCGGGCAACTTTCCCGGATTGGGAGGGTTCCTTGCCGCGACTGGGAACCCTGGCGGGGCCAGGACGTTCCCAGATCGGCAACGTTCCCCGCAGGGTGTATGCGTGCGGCTCGGTTTCGTTGCGTGTCTGGCCTACCATGACATGTGATGGGTGGCACCGGTGCGCCACTGACTGCCGTCCGCCCGGCAGGCCGTGTCACCGGCCGCCCGGCAGGTCGGCAGCCGTCCGCCCGGGTAGCCACACGGCAGGCCAGTCCGCTGGCCGGCGGCCAAAGGGCGGCGATGTCTTCCGGCCACAGGGTTTCCGGCCACAGGGTTTCCGGCCACAGGGGTTCCGGGTAGCCGGCCACGATCCGCGAGGAGCGCGACAAGAAGTGCCAGTCATCATCGACAGTGTCCTGCGCGCGGGTGAGGGCAAGACCCTGCGCAGGCTCAAGCGGATCGCGGAACAGGTCAACTCGATCGAAGAGGACTTCGCCGCGCTGAGCGACGCCGAGCTGCGCGCCATGACCGACGAGTTCCGGCAGCGGCTCCAGGACGGTGAGACCCTCGACGACCTGCTGCCCGAGGCGTTCGCCGCGGTCCGCGAGGCGGCCAGCCGCACGCTGGGCCAGCGGCACTTCGACGTGCAGATGATGGGCGGGGCCGCACTGCACATGGGCAACATCGCGGAGATGAGAACCGGCGAGGGCAAGACCCTGACCTCGGTGCTGCCTGCCTATCTCAACGCGCTGAGCGGCGAGGGCGTGCACGTCGTCACGGTCAACGACTACCTGGCCAAGCGCGACGCGGAGTGGATGGGGCGGGTACACCGCTTCCTCGGTCTCGAGGTGGGCGTGATCCTTTCCCAGCAGCCGCCGGAGGAGCGCCGCAAGCAGTACGAGGCCGACATCACCTACGGCACCAACAACGAGTTCGGCTTCGACTACCTGCGCGACAACATGGCCTGGAGCCTGGAGGAGTGTGTTCAGCGGGGGCACCACTTCGCGATCGTGGACGAGGTCGACTCGATCCTGGTCGACGAGGCGCGGACCCCGCTGATCATCAGCGGGCCGGCCGAGCAGAGCGCCCGCTGGTACACCGAGTTCTCCAAGATCGTTCCCCGGCTGCGCCGCGGTGAGGACGGCGAGGGGGACTACGAGGTTGACGAGAAGAAGAAGACGGTCGGCATTCTCGAGGCCGGGGTGGAGAAGGTCGAGGACTACCTCGGCATCGACAACCTCTACGACCCGGTCAACACGCCCCTGGTCAGCTTCCTGAACAACGCCATCAAGGCCAAGGAGCTGTACAAGAAGGACAAGGACTACGTCGTGGTCAACGGCGAGGTCCTGATCGTGGACGAGTTCACCGGCCGGATGCTGCACGGCCGGCGGTACAACGAGGGCATGCACCAGGCCATCGAGGCCAAGGAAGGCGTGCAGATACAGAACGAGAATCAGACCCTGGCCACGATCACGCTGCAGAACTACTTCCGGCTCTACGACAAGCTGGCCGGGATGACCGGCACGGCCATGACCGAGGCGAACGAGTTCGCCCAGATCTACAAACTCGGCGTGGTGCCGATCCCGACCAACAAGCCGATGGTCCGGCTCGACGTGGCCGACGTGGTCTACCAGACAGTGCAGGCCAAGTTCGAGGCGGTCGTCGACGACATTGCCGAGCGGCACGGCCAGGGCCAGCCGGTGCTGGTCGGCACGATCAGCGTGGAGAAGTCCGAGATCCTGTCCCGGATGCTCAAGCGCAACGGCGTTCCGCACGAGGTGCTGAACGCCAAGTACCACGAGCGTGAGGCCGCGATCATCGCGCAGGCAGGCCGCAAGGGCGCGGTCACCGTGGCCACCAACATGGCCGGCCGCGGCACCGACATCATGCTCGGCGGCAACCCCGACTTCATTGCGGACATCGAGCTGCACCAGCGCGGCCTGTCCCCGGTGGACACGCCAGAGGACTACGAGGCGGCGTGGTCCGAGGCGGTGGACAAGGCCAAGGCCGCGGTGGCCCAGGAGCACGCCGAGGTCGTCGAGGCCGGAGGCCTGTACGTGCTGGGCACCGAGCGGCACGAGTCGCGGCGCATCGACAACCAGCTGCGCGGCCGGTCGGGCCGCCAGGGCGACCCGGGCGAGTCCCGGTTCTACCTGTCCCTCGAAGACGACCTGATGCGCATGTTCAACGCGGACAAGGTTGCGCACTTCATGGAGTGGCTGAAGACCCCGCCGGACGTGCCGATCGAGTCCAAGGCCGTGACCCGGTCCATCCGGTCCGCGCAGACCCAGGTCGAGCAGCAGAACTTCGAGATCCGCAAGGACGTGCTCAAGTACGACGACGTCCTGAACCGGCAGCGCAAGGTGATCTACGCCGAGCGCCGCCGGGTCCTCGAGGGAGCGGACCTGCACGAGCAGATCCGGCAGATGATCGACGAGGTGATCGAGGGCTACGTCACCGGGGCGACCAGCGAAGGTTTCGCCGAGGAGTGGGACCTGGACAAGCTGTGGGCCGCCCTCCAGGCGCTCTACCACCCCAAGCTCAGCGAGGCCGAAGCTGTGGAAGAGGCCGGCGGCGAGCAGGGCATGTCCCGGGAGTCCCTCACCGAGGTCATCCAGGCCAACGCCCAGGAGAGCTACGACCAGCGCGAAGAGGAACTTACCCCGGAGATCATGCGCGAGCTGGAGCGCCGGGTGGTACTCGCGGTGCTGGACCGCAAATGGCGCGAGCACCTCTACGAGATGGACTACCTGCGCGAGGGCATCGGCCTGCGCGCCTGGGCCCAGCGTGACCCGCTGGTGGAATACCAGCGCGAGGGCTTCGACATGTTCAACGCCATGATGGAGGGCATCAAGGAGGAGTCGGTCGGCAACCTGTTCAACCTCCAGGTCGAGGTCCAGGAAAACCCGATCGTCGAGGAGGCGGCCGGCCCCGCGCCGGTCACGGCCCCAAGCACACCAGCCGTCGGCGGCCCCCCGGTCCAGCCCGCGAACGGCAAGGCCGTCGCCGGGGCCGGCTCCCAGAAGGTCGCCGGTGCCGGCTCCCAGAAGAACCAGCCGCAACGCAGCCGCCCGGGCGGCCGGTCCCGTGCCGCGGCCCGTGGCGGTAACGGGCAGGGTGGCGCACATGCCGCTCCAGCCGGGGACGCGGCACCGCCGGTCGTGGCGCCGGGGCTGCAGCGGCCGCAGCGCCCGGCCAGGCTGCAGTACTCCGCGCCGTCCGCGGACGCACCCGGCGAGGTGGAGCAGCATGCCAGGCACCACTGCCGAGGGTGCCCAGTTCAGCCGGGTCGGCCGTAACGACCTGTGCCCCTGCGGGTCGGGCCGCAAGTACAAGCGCTGCCACGGCGACCCCCGCAACCGCGCAGGCGCGTAGCGCTCCGGCGGCGGGAACCGGCCACCCGGTGGCCGCCGGCCCAGGCTGTCCGGCCCAGGCTGTCCGGGTGGGCGGGCCGGTCAGGCGGCCTCGACTTCCGTGCACAGCCACCGGGCTTTCCGGGGCTGATGGCCGGGCAGGGCCCGGGGCGGCGGGCTGTGCTCCAGGCGGACAGCCAGGGCGCGGACCCGGGGCCCGAAGCTCACCACCACAGTCATCTCGATCACGTCGGACGCGGGCCGGAACGCCACCACCCGTCGCAGTTGCGGCCGCTGGCCGGCCGCGAGCATCGGGCCCAGGCGCTGGATCCTGGCCCGGGCGCGGTCGCTGGCCCAGGTCGATATCTGCCGAGGCGGCCGGGACCCGGCCAGCGTTTCTACCAGCACCTGCGCGAATCGCCCGGGCCACGCGCCGTCGGCCGGGGCTGGCGGGCCGCCGGGCTGGTTCCGGTTCCCGGGCTGGTCCTGGTTCCCGGGCTGGTTCCGGTCCCCGGGCTGGGCCGGGGTGACGGCCGGACGGTCCAGGCCAGCGGGCCAGCCGGGACGCGGTAACAGCTCGTCGTCGTAGGGCGGAGCCGAGTCGGGGACGGGGCACATGCGCACCGCATCCGGATCGGGCAGCGGCGGCCCGGGCACCCGCGGGCAGGCGCGCCGCCTGCCGCCCGGCCCGGAACCCGGCCTGGCCCCGGGTGGCTGCGAAGGCGGTGTAGGCATGGGACCTCCCGGAAATCTGCGACGAAAACGCGGCTCTGCTGACCTTGCGCGGCGGCGGGCCCATGCACGAGGCTCCGCGCCGTACGCTTTGAGTTCTACCGGTCGGCAGTGACATTTCCCGCGGCGTCTTCCGCCCGCTCGGATCCCGCAATCATGGGAGACTGTGCCCGCTCCCGGGCGGGAATGTGCCTGCCGGGGACTCGGTTGCAGGAAGAGCCGGGCATCGGGACCGAGCCCGGACCTGCCGTCTCAGGAGAGTTGCCTTGTCGCTTCCACCGCTGGTCGAACCGGCTGCTGAGCTGACCGTGGACGAAGTCCGCCGCTACTCGCGCCACCTGATCATCCCCGACGTCGGGATGACTGGGCAGAAGCGGCTCAAGAATGCCAAAGTGCTCTGCGTGGGTGCCGGCGGCCTGGGTTCCCCCGCCCTGCTCTACCTGGCCGCCGCGGGCGTGGGCACGCTCGGGATCGTGGACTTCGACGTGGTCGACGAGTCCAACCTGCAGCGCCAGGTTATCCACGGCCAGTCCGACATCGGCCGGTCCAAGGCCGAGTCCGCCCGGGACAGCATCCGTGAGATCAACCCGTACGTGAACGTGATCGTGCACAAGGAGCGCCTGGACTCCGACAACGCGATGCAGATCTTCTCCGATTACGACCTGATCGTGGACGGTACGGATAACTTCGCGACCCGGTACCTGGTCAACGACGCATGCGTGCTGCTCGGCAAGCCGTACGTGTGGGGCTCCATCTACCGCTTCGACGGCCAGGCCAGCGTGTTCTGGGCCGAATACGGGCCGTGCTACCGCTGCCTGTACCCGGAGCCGCCGCCGCCGGGGATGGTCCCGTCCTGCGCCGAGGGCGGCGTGCTCGGCGTGCTCTGCGCCTCGATCGGCTCCATCCAGGTCAACGAGGCCATCAAGGTCATCACCGGGATCGGCGAGCCGCTGGCCGGCCGCCTGATGATCTACGACGCCCTGGAGATGACGTACCGCTCGGTCAAGGTCCGCAAGGACCCAGAGTGCCCGGTCTGCGGAAAGAACCCGACGATCACCGAGCTGATCGACTACGAGGAGTTCTGCGGCGCGGTGTCCGAGGAAGCCCAGGAGGCTGCGGCCGGATCCACGATCACCGCCCGGCAGCTCAAGGACATGCAGGACGCCGGCGAAAACATCTTCCTGGTGGACGTGCGCGAGCCCAACGAGTACGAGATCGTCTCGATCCCGGGCTCGGTGCTCATCCCGAAGGGCGAGTTCCTGTCCGGGGCCGCGCTGGAGCGTCTCCCGCAGGACAAGCGGCTAGTGCTGCACTGCAAGTCCGGGGCCCGCTCGGCGGAATGCCTGGCGATCGCGAAGAACGCCGGGTTCTCAGACGCGGTGCACGTCGGCGGCGGCGTCCTGTCCTGGGTCGCCACGATCGACCCGTCCCTGCCCTCATACTGATCCCCTTCACGGACTCATCCGGGGGGCGGGCACGTGGGCGTGCCCGCCCCCGGCTCCTCATGCCGGTAACCTGCCCTTATCCAGGCAACCTTGCCGTGCGCCCGGTGCTGGGGGAGGGTCAGGCCGTACCATTCCGGTGTGGCTAAGCATCCGGCGACTCCGGGTGGCGGCGGGCCGGCGCCGGAGCAAACCAGCGCGCCGCAGCCATGGCCGCATGCCTCACCGTCCCTGGCGGGCTCCCCGCGCAGCTCTGCTCCGGGGGGACGCCCCCCCGGAGCCCCCCGGGAGTGGCCGGCTCGGGGGGAACACGGCTCCGCCGCGCCCCGCTCTGCTGACCCGGGGGGACGCCCCCCCAGAGCCCCCCGCGAGTGGCCGGCTCGGGGGAACACGGCTCCGCCGCGCCCCGCTCTGCTGACCCGGGGACGCCCCCCCAGAGCCCCCCGCGAGTGGCCGGGGGAACACGGCTCCGCCGCGCCCCGCCTCGTCGGCCATGCCGCGCCGCCCAGCCAGGAGCAGCGGCGCTACCGTCTGGTCCTGGCAGGCTTCGTGCTCGCACTGATCGGCCTCGGCGTGTCGGCCGGCTCGGTCGTCCTGCACGTGCTGCCCCGCTCGTTCAGCCGAGGGCAGCAGCAGCAGCTCGCGGCCTGGGAGATCGGCAAGCGCTGGCGTACCTGGCCGGCGGGCCGGATCTTCCCCGCTGTCATCCCGTACCAGGTGCCTGCCACCGCGCTGGACAGCGCCGTCCCGGCCCGGCTGACCGCCACCCGGATCGGCATCGCCCCGGCGGCCTCCTGCACGGCTGCGATCAGCCCGATGGCGTGGCCGGCACTGGCCCGGCAGCACTGCACCACGGTCCTGCGCGCCACGTACCAGGACTCGACCGGCGCCTTCGCCGTGACCGTCGGGATCGTGGTGCTGTCCACCCCCGGCCGGGCCAGCGACGCCCTGCGCGCGCTGCCCGCCCGCGCCACGACCGCCGGGGTGCGCGCCGTCCCGTTCGGCCACACGCTCGCGTGGGCGTTCAGGGACGCGGCCCGCCAACTGGCCACTACCTCCGCGGCCGGCCCTACCTGATCATGTCCACCGTCGGCTACGCGGACGGTCGGCCCCGGGTCCGCGAAGCGGCCGATCCCTACGACAAGGACGAGATGCTGAGCGCTGCGGACGGGATATCCGACTGGATCGCCGGGCGGATCGGCGCGTCTCCGCCCCCCGCCAGCTGCCCGGGCGGACCGGCATGCTGAACGCCCTCCGGACGCCGCGGCGGGCCGTGGCCGGCTCGCTCATGCTCGCCTTGCTGGGGTCGGCCAGCGCCGTGGCCGCCGCCCCGGCCGGAGCCGACACCGTCCGCGACGCCCAGATGTGGGTACTCGACGCGGTTGGCGCACCGGCCGCGTGGTCGGTGACCAGGGGGCAGGGCGCGACCGTCGCCGTGATCGACAGCGGGGTCAACCCCGACGTGTCCGACCTGGCCGGCTCGGTGATCACCGGCCCCGACCTGACCGGCGTGCACACTCCTCCTGGCAACCCCAACTGGGGCGTGCACGGGACCTGGATGGCCTCGCTGATCGCCGGCCACGGCCACGCTGGCGGCGGCAGCGGCATCGCTGGCGTGGCTCCGGCGTCCAGGGTGCTCTCGATCCGGGTGGTGACCGACCGCCACGACCCGGGCTACTCCACCTACGAGCACGAGTCGGACACCCGGGTGCAGGACGCGCTGGCCCAGGCCATCACGTACGCGATCAAGCACCGGGCGGACGTGATCAGCATGTCGCTGGGCTACTTCGAGCCCAGCACGGTGGTCCGCTCCGCCCTGCAGGACGCGCTCGAGCACGGCGTCGTCGTGGTCGCCTCGTCCGGCAACGACGGCAACTCGGCCGGGGTCGGCCGCGCCGGCCAGGCGCCCTACTCGTTCCCGGCGGACTACCCGGGCGTGCTCGGCGTGGCCGCGGTGTCGCGCAGCGGGTCGCCGGCCAGGTTCTCCAGCGACAACCTCTCGGTCCAGGTCGCCGCGCCTGGGGTCAACGTGCCGGCCCAGGGTCGGGACGGGCAGTACTGGCTGGTCAGCGGGACCAGCCCGGCGTGCGCGCTGACCGCGGGGGTCGCTGCCCTGATCAAGGCGAGGTACCCGCGTCTCGCCCCGGCCCTCGTCGTGCAGGCCATCACGTCGAGCACCCGGAACCGTCCGTCCGGCGGCTATGACAACAAGGTCGGGTTCGGCACCGTGGACGCCGCCGCCGCGCTGACCGTGGCCGGGAAGCTGGCAGGCCAGCCGCTCGGCCAGGCCGGCGCGGCTACCACGCTGCACTTCGGCGGCGGCGCCGCGGCCGTGCCCGCCGTCCCGATCGCCCCGCGGGGCGCGGCCGGGCTGATCGTGGCGTGCCTGTTCGCGCTCGCCTTCCTGGCCGCGACCGGCCTGGCCGGGAAGCGGCTCTTGACCCTGCGGCGCGCCCTGTCCCGGGGGGACCACGCAGCGGACAGGACGCCGCAGCCGGTCTGGCCCGGCCCCCAGGTCCACGCCACCTGGCCGGACCGGGGGGATCCCGGGCCAGCCGCGGAGCAGGCCGTGGGGTCGGCGGACCAGGGCTCCGCCTGGCCGTCCTGACCCGGCCCCAGCCCGTGAGCCCCGAGCCCGGTCAGTTGCCGGACTTCGCCAGCCGGGTGCTCGACGTCGCGGACTCGATCCCGCCCGGCCGGGTCATGTCCTACGGTGACGTGGCCGAGTACCTCGGTCAGGGCGGCCCGCGCCAGGTCGGCCGGGTCATGGCCCTGTGGGGCGGCAGCGCACCGTGGTGGCGGGTGGTGCACGCCGACGGGTCCATGGTGCGCGGGCACGAGCGGGCCGCGCTTGAGCGGTACCGAGCCGAGGGCACCCCGCTGCGCCCGTCCCTGGACGGGCCGCCGTCCCGGGTGGACATGCGCCTGGCCCGCTGGACGGGCGAGGCAACGTAGCCGGTCCGGGTATCTGGGACCGGCAAGGGAACGCAGCCGGTCCGGGTATCTGGGGACCGGCAAGGGAACGCAGCGGATCATTCTGCTCGCCGCCGTACAAATCCCCCCGACACTCGGTGAACCTGACTGCGGATGTCGGTGCCCTCTGCTGGAATGCTGGGCGATGGACCACCACCCAGACGCCTACCGGCTGCTGCGCAGGCCCACGCCGCCGGCAGTTCCGCCGCGCCTGGACGCCGCGCAGCAGGCCGTGGTGGATCACGCGGGCGGCCCGCTGCTCGTGCTGGCCGGGCCGGGCACGGGCAAGACCACCGCGGTCGTCGAGGCGGTGGCGCAGCGGATCACCCGACGTCGGATCGACCCGGAACGGGTGCTCGTCCTGACCTTCAGCCGTAAGGCAGCCCAGGAGCTGCGGGAGCGGATCACCACCCGGCTGCGCCGGACCACGCGCCAGCCGCTGGCGCTGACCTTCCACAGCTATGCCTACGCCCTGGTGCGCCGGGAGTTCGTGCTGGCCGGGGATGTCCCGCCGACCCTGCTGTCCGGGCCCGAGCAGCTGCTCGAGGTCCGGCGGATGCTCCGCGCCGAGGCGGCTGGCGGCGAGCCTTCCGCCACCCATCGCTGGCCGGAGCGCCTCCGTCCCGCCCTGGGCACCCGGGGCTTCGCTACCGAGCTGCGCGATTTCCTGCTCCGCGCGGCCGAGCGCGGGCTGGACGGCCGGGGCCTGGCCCGGCTAGGCAGCACGCACGGCCGGGAGGACTGGGTCGCCGCGGGCGGCTTCCTGGATCGCTACATCGCGCGCTTCGACCTGGCCCCCGTCCCGGCTTACGACTACGCGGAGATTGTCCGGATCGCCGCCGCGCTGCTGAGCCGCGCGGCGACCCGGGACCGCGAGCGCAAGGCCTACGACGTGGTACTGGTGGACGAGTACCAGGACACCGACCCGGCCCAGGAAGCGCTGCTGCACGCGCTGGCCGGCGACGGCCGCGAGCTCATCGCGGTGGGGGATCCGGACCAGTCCATCTACGCGTTCCGCGGCGCCGACGTGCACGCGATGGGACGCTTCCCCGACCTGTTCCGCACTCCCGACGACCGCCCGGCCAGCGTCATTGCGCTGCGGACCTGCCGCCGCAGCGGTCCCGTGCTGCTCGCCGCCTCGCGCCGGGTGGCTGCCCGGCTGCCCGCCGCCGCTGGCTTGAACCAGGGCTATGACTCGCCGCTGCCGACCCGGACGCCTCGCGGGCCCTTCATCCTCGAGCATCCCAGCCGTGAACACCCTGGCCGCGAACACCCTGGCCACGAACGCCCTGGCCGCGGCCACCGTGACTTGCTCCCGCTGCCCGCCGCGGAGGCCGGGTCAGTCCGGATCCTGGTGGCGTCCAGCGCCAGCCAGGAAGCCGCCGTCATCGCCGACACCCTGCGCCGCGCGCACCTGGTGGACGGCATCCCGTGGTCCTCCATGGCCGTCCTGGTCCGCTCGGCCACGCGCCAGGTTCCGTTGCTGCGCCGTGCTCTCGGGACGGGAGGTGTCCCCGCGGTCGTGGCGGGCGACGAGCTGCCGCTGGCTGCGGAGCCGGCCGCGCGGCCGCTGCTCGCGCTGCTGCGCTGTGCCCTGCAGCCGGGCGCGCTCGACGAGGACGCCGTGGCCGAGCTGCTGACCGGGCCGCTGGGCGGGACCGACGCGGTGGGCCTGCGGCGGCTGCGCCGGTCGCTGCACGCCGCCGACATCGGCGCCGGGCTGCCGCCGGGAAACCAGCCGCTGGCCAGCGCGCTGCGCGACCCGCGCCAGCTCAGCCTGCTCCGCGGCCCCGCGGCCGCCGCCGCGCGGCGGGTGGCCACACTGCTCGAGCTGGCCCGGGGCACCGCCCAGGGCGCGACCACCCGGGACGGGGCCCCTGGGACTGCGTACGACGTGCTCTGGGTGATCTGGGACGCGTCCGGGCTCGGCCCGGCGTGGCAGGCGGCGAGCGCAGCCGGCGGAGCCCGCGGCGCGACCGCCGACCGGGATCTGGATGCCGTGGTGGCCCTGTTCGACGCCGCGTCCCGGTTCGCGGCCCGGCTGCCGCCCGGCTCACCCTCACTGTTCCTGGAGAGCATGGGCGGCCAGGAAATCCCCGGCGACTCCCTGGCCGACCGCGCCCCCGAGGGCGAGGCGGTCCGCATCCTGACCGCGCACCGATCCAAGGGCCTGGAATGGGAGCTGGTCGTGGTGGCTGGGGTCCAGGAAGGCACCTGGCCCGACCTGCGGATGCGCTCTTCACTGCTGGGCATGGACGAACTGGTCGACGCGGTTGACGCGCAGGCCGGGAGTGATCCGCCCGGGGCCAGCGACGCGGCGTCCGCGGCGCTGGTGTCCAAGCTTCTCGACGAGGAACGGCGCCTGTTCTACGTGGCGGTGACGCGGGCCCGGCGCGCCCTGGTGGTCACCGCGGCCGGCGGGAAAGACAGCGAGGACCAGCCATCCCGCTTCCTGGCCGAGCTGGCCGGCGAGGCGGTGGAAATCGAGCAGGTCGCATCGGCTGGACGGCACTGGCTCTCGCTGCCCGCGCTGACCGCTGAGCTGCGCCGCGCGGCGGCCGACCCGGGACGGCCACGGGCGGTCCGGGCTGCGGCCGCGGACCAGCTGGCCCGCCTCGCGGCGGCGGGAGTGCGCGGCGCGCACCCGCGGCACTGGTACGCGCTGACCACGCTCTCCGATCCAGGCCCGCTTACCGGGGGGATCATCCAGCTGTCGCCGTCGCAGGTCGAGTCGTTTTCCAAGTGCGGGCTGCGCTGGCTGCTGGAGGCCGCGGCCGGGGCCGGCACCTCGGACGTGCTACGGCACCTGGGCACGGTCATCCACGCGGCGGCGGTGCTGGCCGCCGAGGGCACCGGGGAAACGGGGATTGAGGAGCGCATCGACGACATCTGGCACCACCTGGATTTCGGCAGCGCCTGGTACAACGACAAGCAGCGGGAACTCGCGCGCCGCATGGTGGCCCGGTTCCTGGCCTGGCACCGCGGCAACCCCCGTCAGCTGGTGGCGGTGGAGCAGGCCCTCCGGGTCCGGATCGGCCAGGTGGAGATCACCGGGCGGGTCAACCGTTTGGAGCGTGACGAGCATGGCAGCGGCGTCATCGTGGACCTTAAGACCGGCTCGTCCCGGCCACCCGACGGGGACCTGGACCGCAACCCGCAGCTCGGCGTGTACCAGCTGGCGCTGCTGCTGGGCGCCTTCGAGCAGTCCGGCCTGGTGGAACCGGGCGGCGCCGAGCTGGTGCAGGTGGGCAAAGCCGGCCTGAAGGCGGAGGTCAAGGTGCAGCGGCAGCGCGCGCTCGGGGAGGACCCGGAGCCGGGCTGGGCTGCCCGGCTGGTCGAGACGGTCGCGGCGGGCATGACCGGCCCGGTGTTCGGGGCCACCGTGAACCCGGGCTGCCGGGTCTGCCCGGTCCGGACCTGCTGCCCCGTGCATCCCGACGGTACCCAGGTGACCCCATGACCGGGAACACGGGGACCAGCAGCCCGGGGATCAGCGGCCCGGTGAGGTACTCCCCGGTGCAGCTCGCCCGGCTGCTCGGTCTCCCCGAGCCCACGGCCGAGCAGGCCGCGGTCATCGGGGCGCCCCCGCGGCCGCTGGCCGTGATCGCCGGGGCCGGCTCGGGGAAGAGCGAGACCATGGCGGCCCGGCTGGTCTGGCTGGTCGCGAACGGCGTGGTCCAGCCCGAGCGGGTACTGGGCCTGACGTTCACCAGGAAGGCCGCGGCCGAGCTCGGCCAGCGGGTCCGGATCCGGCTGGACGGGCTGCGGAAGGCCGGCCTGTCCGGGCCGGGCCAGGCCGCCAGCGGGCCGCAGGCACCGGACGCCGCCGCCGGCCTGGAGGGCGAGCCGGTGGTCTCCACCTATCACGCCTACGCCGCCCGGCTGGTCGCCGACCACGCGCTGCGCGAGGCGCTGGAACCGACGCTCCGGCTCATCACCCCGGCGGTGGCCTGGCAGATCGCAGCCCGGGTGGTGTCCGGGTACGGGGGCCCGATGGAGGCGGTGACCTGGTCGCCGCCCGCGGTTACCGCAGCCGTGCTGATGCTGGCAGGCGAGCTGGCCGAGCACCTGCGGACACCGGACGAGGTGACCGGCGTAGGGGACTGGCTGGTGGCGCAGACCGCGGCGCTGCCTGGGAAACTGCCCGCCGTGGTGCGCAAGATCCTGGACTGCCAGCGGGCCCGGGAGCAGCTGCTGCCCATGGTGGCCGGTTACGCGCGGGCCAAGGCGGAGCGTGAGGTCATCGACCACGGTGATCAGGTCGCCCTCGCCGCCCGGATCGCGGCCCGCCATCCTGAGGTCGGCGCGGCCGAACGCGGCCGCTATCAGGTCGTTCTGCTCGACGAGTACCAGGACACCAGCCACGCCCAGCTGGTCCTGCTGCGGGCGCTGTTCGGTGGCGGCCACCCGGTGACGGCGGTGGGTGATCCCTGCCAGTCCATCTACGGCTGGCGCGGCGCGAGCGCAGGCAACCTGCGCCGGTTCGGGCGAGACTTTCCCTTGGTCACGGGCAGCGGGCGGGCTCGCAGGACCAGCCTGGCCGAGGTGCGCGTGCTGTCCACCAGCTTCCGGAACACCGGCCGGGTCCTTGACGTGGCCGCAGCGCTGCAACAGGGGTTGCGGGCCGCGGCGCCCGAGGTGCCCCGACTGGTCCCGCCGCCGGGCCGTGCTGGACGGGGCAGGGTCATCTGCGCACTCACCGTTACGGCCGACGACGAGGCGGCCTGGATCGCCGGGCAGGTCAGCGCGCTGCTGGCGCTGCCTCACGGGCTGGCTCCGGACGGTCAGCCCTGGCCGGACGGCCGCGAGGACGGCGTGCACCCCCGCGACATCGCGGTCCTGTGCCGCAAGCGCGCCCAGTTCCCCGCTCTGCGGGCCGCGCTCGAGGCCCGCAGCATCCCGGTCGAGGTGGTCGGCCTGGGCGGGCTGCTCACCGTCCCGGAGGTGGCCGACATCGTCGCCACCCTGCGGGTGCTGCACGATCCCGGCGCCTCCGCCCCGCTGGCCCGGCTGCTCACCGGCCCCCGGTGGCGGATCGGTCCCCGCGACCTGGTGGCCCTGGGAAAGCGAGCACGGGCGCTGGCCCGTGAGCAGCGGCGGCCGGCCGATGAGCCGGGACGCTCCGCGGACGGCAGGGGGAAGCCCCCGGATGACCGGGGAGGATCGGCGGACCGGAGTGAGCCGGCCCGGGACGAGGATCCGCTGGCCAAGGCCATCACCGACCTGACCGCCGAGCCGGGCAGCCTGGTCGAGGCCCTGGATGACCTGGGTGCCCCGGCCGCCTTCTCGGCGGCCGGTCATGCCCGCCTGGCCGCACTGTCCGCCGAGCTGCGTGAGCTCCGCTCCCGGGTCGCCCGGCCGCTTCCTGACCTGGTCGGCGAGGTGGAACGGGCGCTCGGGCTGGACATCGAGGTAGCCGCCCGGCCCGGCCGGGACATGGCCAGCGCCCGCGCCGACCTGGACGCGTTCGCGGACGCCGCAGCCGCGTTCGCGGGCGATCAGGAGGAGCCGACACTGGGTGCGTTCCTGGCCTACCTGACCGCGGCCGAGGAGGAGGAGTTCGGCCTGGAGTCCGGCCGGGTCGGCGACGGGGACACGGTCACGCTGGCCACCGTGCATGCCTCGAAAGGCCTGCAGTGGGCCGCGGTGGTCGTGCCCGGGCTCTCCGCCGGGAAGAAGGCACAGGTGTTCCCGGCCAAGCCCCGGTTCGTGAGCCGCTGGACCGAGAACGCCCGGCTGCTCCCGTTCGGGTTGCGGGGCGATGCCGGTGACCTGCCGGCCCTGCCCAGCCTGGAGCCAGGGGCGCTGGCCGCCTTCGGTGCCGCCTGCACCGCGCGGGACCTCGGCGAGGAACGCCGGCTCGCCTACGTGGGCACCACCCGGGCTGCGTTCTGGCTGGCCTGTACCGGCTACTGGTGGGGGGAGGCGTCCTCGCCGCTCGGCCCGTCGGTCTTCCTGGAGGAGGTGCGGGCGGCATGTGAGGCGGGCGCGGGCACCGTGGCGTGCTGGGCCCCGCCGCCGGAGGAGGACAGCGAGAACCCGGCACTCGCCGAGCCCCCCTCCGCCGTATGGCCGGCTGAAGCGCGGGGCAGGCGGCACGACGCGGTGCGGGAGGCTGCGGATCTCGTCTACCAGGCCATGGCCGGCACGCGGACCGCAGATGGGATCGGGCCGGGGGATGGTGGCGAGCGGGCGGATGGGGCGCTGAGCGAGGAAGACCAGGCACTGGTCGCGGCCTGGGACGCCGACACCGGGCTGCTCCTCGCGGAACGGGAGGAATGGCGCGCGGAGGCCGCGTCGGCGGTCTGGCTGCCACCGCGGCTGTCGGTCTCCGCGCTGGTCTTGATGGCGCGCGACCCGGCTGAGCTGGCCCGGCAGATCCGCCGGCCGATGCCGCGGCCGCCCGCACCGCAGGCCCGCCGGGGCACGGCCTTCCACCGCTGGCTGGAGGAGCGGTTCAGCCAGCAGCGCCTCATCGATCCGGGTGACCTGCTCGGCGCGGCCGACGACCCGGCCGCCGGTGACCCCGCGGACGGTGACGCGAACGACCTCGCGGCGCTACGGGAGCTGTTCGAGTCCGGGGAATGGGGCAGCCGCTGGCCGGTGGAGGTGGAGGTCCCGTTCGAGACGCTGATCGCCGGCCGGCCGGTCCGCGGCCGGATCGACGCGGTGTTCGGGGACGCCCCGGAGGGCGGATTCGACGTGGTGGACTGGAAGACGGGCCAGCCTCCCGGCTCCGCGGACGAGCAGCGTGCCGTGGCGGTCCAGCTCGCCGCGTACCGGCTGGCCTGGGCGCAGCTGGCCGGGGTGCCCGCAGGCCAGGTGCGGGCGGCGCTCTACTACGTCCGGCACGATCTCACGCTGCGGCCGGCGGATCTGCTGGACGAAGCGGGCCTGGCCGCGCTGATCGAGCAGATCCCGGCCGGAGCCGCCTGAACCTTCCGGTCAGCGCCCGGGGTCAGTCCTGGAGATGACGCTCGATCGTGGCGACCTTGCTGGTCAGCCCGTCGGCCACGCCCGGCCGGATGTCAGCCTTGAGTACCAGGCTGACCCGGGGGGACTTCGCGGCCACGGCGTCCACCGCCCGCTTGACCACCTCCATGACCTCGTCCCACTCACCCTCGACCGAGGTAAACATGGCGTCAGTGCGGTTGGGCAGCCCGCTCTCCCGGACCACCCGCACCGCGTCGGCCACGTACTCCCCCACTCCTTCGCCCACGCCCAGCGGCGTGATCGAGAACGCGACGATCATCGTGTGCTCCGTCCTGTGGTGTTGGCGGGCCAGCCTGATCGCCCGCCCCTGCCCCTGCCCCGGCCGGGGCAGCCAGCAGCAGCCAGCAGGCCAGGCCGAGCGGGTAGACACCGTAGCCGAACCGGCTGGCCGGGGCGAAAGCGAACATGAGCGCCAGCCCCATCACCAGCCGCCAGCCCGCCGCGCGCTCGTCCCGGGGCGGCCGCAGGACCAGGGATGCGGCCACGCCGAGCCCGGCCAGCAGGACCAGGGCGATCGCCACCAGGTGCCCCGGCCCCCACGCCTGGGCGATCAGATGGCCGGGCAGGAAGCTGGCCGCCGGACTCTTGATCTTGGTGAGGCCGAGCGGGAACAGGATGGTGTTCGACACCACCGCGGCGGGCTGGGCGATCAGGACCGGTCCGTCCACCGCGATCGGGACGGCGATCGCGGCGCACGCCAGCCAGGCCGCGGCGCGCTTGCCGTCGCGGACCGCCACCAGGGCGAGGGCCACCGCCAGCGCGGGCCACGCAGTGGCCTTCATGGCCGCAGCCAGGCCCAGGGCCAGGCCGGCCAGCACGATCCGCAGCGTGGGCCGCGGTGTCCGGCTGGCCCGTAGCAGGGCGAGGCCCAGGCACAGCAGGGCCAGCACGGGCAGGTCGTCGCCGCCCGTGCTGAGCGGGAACGCGATGACCGGGGAGGCGCTGACCACCGCCGTCCACAGCCAGGGCCGTGACACTCCGCTCAGGGCCAGCGTGCCGGCGAACCCGAGCACGAACACCACCCCGAACCACAGCCGTGGATCAGTCAGCAGGCCGCCGCCGAAGAGCGCGTGCGGGACCCCGAAGACGGCCAGCGCCGGCAGGTACGGGTTGTACACGTAGGGGTTGTGCGCGGTGGCCAGCGCGTGCGCGCCCGGATAGGGCGTCCCCTGGTGCAGGAACAGCCCGGCCGAGTGAATGACCACGCTGACTTCCGGCTGTCCCCGCCCGGACCAGGCCATCCAGGCCAGCGGGACGATCAGCGCCCCGGCCAGGCTGACCGCGACGGCGATCACGGGCCCACGCCGGTCGGCCAGCGCCACGATGGCCGCGACGGCGTACGGGCCAGCAGCCAGCATGCCCCACAGGCGCTCCGGCGGGTTGGTGCTGAACAGCGCGACCGCGCAGGCGAACAGCGCCGACGCGGCCAGCAGGGCGGCGGCCCCGCCTGGGCTGGTGGCGGCCCGCCACTGCGGGGCCCGCTCCTGCCACAGGCGCCTCCGCTCCCGGCGCGGTTTGACCCGCTCCCGCCACCGGTTCGATCGCCCCCGCCACCACGGCGGGCGGCGGGAGTCAGGGGGACTGGCCTCATGGCCGGCGTCGCCGCATGGCAGGCGGGTCAGCGGTAGCGTCATGTGTCACCACGCTAGAACGCGCAGGCGCCCGGCGTCGTCATGCCGAAGGGTGATGTCTGGCCTATACCAGGGGCGAATCTGCGCCCTGGAGAATGGCCGGTGCCTGGCGTGATTGGGTGCCCGCGATGCTGCTTTATTGGATAGCCGGCAAGGTCCGGCAAGGAGGGGCTCACCGCTCATGGATGTGCGCGACTACATCGACAGGAACGCGCGGGAATTTTTCGACCAGCTCAAGGCGTGGCTGGCCATCCCGTCCATCTCCGCCGATCCCGGGCATCACGGTGACGTGCGATCTTCCGCGCGCTGGCTCGCCGCGCACCTGACCGTGACCGGCTTCCCCACAGTGGAGATCTGGGAGACGGGGCCGGCCAGCTCTCCCGGCAAGCCGGCCGTGTTCGCGCACTGGCCGGCCCGGGACCCGGCCGCCCCGACCGTCCTCGTCTACGGTCACCACGACGTCCAGCCCGTGGAGCCACTCGGCGAGTGGCTCTCACCGCCGTTCGACCCAGCCGAGCGTGATGGTCAGCTGCTCGGCCGGGGCGCCTCGGACGACAAGGGGCAGGTGCTCGTGCACACCCTTGGCCTGCGGGCCTGCCTGGCGGCTGACGGCGCCGGGGCACCGCCCGTCTCGCTGAAGTTCCTCATCGAGGGGGAAGAGGAGTCCGGGTCGCCGCACTTCGCCGAACTGCTGCGAAGCCGGGCCGGGCTCAGCTGCGACATGATCGTTATCTCGGACACGACGATGTGGGCCGCGGACGTGCCTTCCATGTGCACCGGGATGCGCGGCCTCATCGATGCCCAGATCGACATGCACGGCGGGAACACCGACGTGCACTCCGGCTCGTTCGGCGGCGGCGTGCCGAACCCGCTGCACGCCCTGGCTAGGCTGCTCGCCGGCCTGCACGATGAGGAGGGCCGGGTCGCGCTGCCCGGTTTCTACGACGAGGTGCTGCCGCTGACCGACGCCGAGCGGGCGCTGTTCGGCCGGCTGCCCTTCGAGGAGAAGGCCTGGCTCTCCGACGCGGGCGGCAGTCAGGCCACCGCGGGCGAAGCGGGCTACACGACGCTGGAGCGGGTCTGGGCCCGGCCCACGGCTGAGGTCAACGGCGTGTGGGGCGGCCACACCGGGCCCGGGTCGAAGACCATCGTGCCCAGCCAGGCGCACGCCAAGGTCTCGTTCCGGCTCGTGGCGAATCAGGAGCCGGCCGACATCGCGGGCGCGTTGCGGGCGTACGTGGCGGACCAGACGCCGCCCGGCATCGACGCGACCGTGACGTTCGGCGGCCCGGGGGTGCGGCCCGCATTCTCGCCCATCGACTCGCCGGGGGTGCAGGCCGCGAAGCGGGCCATGGAGCGAGCGTTCGGCCGGGAAGTGCTGTTCACCCGGGAAGGCGGCAGCGGCCCGGAAGCCGATCTCGCGGACATCCTGGGCGCGCCCCTGGTCTTCCTCGCGGTGGGGCTGGATGATGACCGGATCCACGCGCCGAACGAGAAGGTGGAGATGGCGCTGCTGCTGCGGGGGGCGGAGGCGGTGGCCTTCCTCTGGCAGGATCTGGCCGCCGATCGCGCCGGGATCACGGCCACCCGATGAGCGCCGCGCAGGGCACCGGGGCCGCCACGCCGGATGCCCAGGAGTACGCAGCTGAGCTGGGCGGGTTCGTCCTGGCCCGCGGCGCCGTGGACCGGGTGAGCGCGCGGCGCGGTGACATCGACTGGCTCGCGGCGGCCTGGGCGGACCCGGGAACCCGGGTGCTGGTCCTGGACAACGCCAGCGCGCTGGTCCGGTTCGGCAACAAGGAGGCCGAGCTGATCCTGGTGCCCCCCGCCGAGGCTCCCGACGGGCTGAGGTTCCTGCTCGGGGTGGACGACGCGGGGGTGGCCTACTTCGGTGTGATGGGCCCACCGGGATGCCTGGAGTCCCTGATCAAGGACGTCGAGGCCCCCGCCGAGGACTCGCCAGCCGAGGGCCAGGAAGCGGCGGGCCAGGAAGCGGCAGACCAGGAAGCGGCAGACCAGGAAGCGGCAGACCAGGAGACCTCGGAGCAGCAGACCCCGGAGCAGCAGACCCCGGAGCAGCAGACCCCGGAGCAGCAGACCCCGGAGCAGCAGACCCCGGAGCAGCAGACCGTGACCGAGCAGGCCGCCTGGCTGGCCCAGGCCCCGCCGGGGCTGCGCCCCGCCGGACTGCGGGAGGCTGCGGCGCTGCTGAACGACCGGGACGCCGGCCTGTTCACCCACGCCGTCGCGCTGGCCAACTGGCACGCCACCCACACGCACTGCCCGCAGTGCGGCACACCGACCGTGACGGTCGCCGCCGGGCACGCCCGGCGCTGCCCGGCCGACGGCAGCGAGCATTTCCCGCGGGTTGACCCCGCGGTCATCATGCTGGTTACCGATCCGGACGACCGCTGCCTGCTGGCCCGCAACCGGCGCTGGCCAGAGCGACGCGTGTCCATCCTGGCTGGCTTCGTCGAGCCGGGGGAGTCCGCCGAGCAGGCGGTCGCCCGCGAGGTCGAGGAGGAGACCGGGATCACCGTCAACCGGGTCCGCTATGTCGGCAGCCAGCCGTGGCCCATGCCGCAGAGCCTGATGCTCGGCTTCCGCGCGGCGGCCGCAGGCGAGCTCGACCTGCGGGTGGATGACGATGAGATCGCCGAGGCGCACTGGTACAGCCGGGAGGAGTTGCGCAACGCGCTGGCCGCCCAGGAGATCCTGCTGCCGCCTCCGGTGTCCATCGCGCACCGGCTGATCGAGTCCTGGTACGGCGAGGAACTGCCCGGCGTCTGGTAATTCCCGTACGGATCTCAGGCTGGGGCCAGCTGGCGGACGGACTCGGCCTCGTCCACGCCGGGAGCGGGCACGATCGCGATGACCGGGGTGTCCAGCCCGGCTGCCTGATACTCGGCCACCCTCTCCCGGCAGTAGGCGGGCGGGCCGTGCACGATCAGCTCGTCGACCAGGCCGTCATCGATGGCCGCGAGCGCGGCCTTGCGGTCACCCGCCGCCCAGGCCTCCCGCATCGGCCCGAACCTCGGGCCGCGGCCGAGCCAGTCGTGAAAAGCCGCGTACGCCGGGACGGTGAGATAGGCGGCGATCATCCGGCGGCCGATCGCCCTGGCCACACTGGCGTCCGCGGTCGGGCAGACGAAGATGCGGGCGATCAGTTCGCAGTCCGGCCCCGCCGCCGCGCGCACGGCGGGGACGTCCCCGGAGGCGAGCCAGTTCGTGATCGCCCCGTCCGACATCGCGGCGGCCAGCGAGACCATCCCGGGCCCGAGCGCGGCCAGCGCCAGCGCGGGCGGCGGAACGGGGGCGGCGTCCAGGCGGAAGCCGTTGATGCTGAAGGTCTCCGCCTCCATGGAGACCTTCTCGCCCGCCAGCGCCCGCCGCAGGAAAGCCAGCGTGTCCCGGGCCCGCTGGTACGGGCGGTCCAGCGCGATCCCATTCCAGTCCGTCACCACCGCGGGCGAGGAGACCCCGATCCCCAGCACGAAGCGGCCGGGGGCCAGCCCCGCCAGGGCGGCCGCGCTCATGGCCAGCAGGGCGGGGCCGCGGGTGTAGATGTTGGCCACGGCCGTGCCGAGCCGCAGGCCCCCCGCATCGTCCGGTCCGGACCCCGCGGTCCCGGAGCCCTGCTTGCTGGTCCACTGGGCGGCCAGGACCAGGGGGGTGAAGGCGTCCGCGCCGCTGACCTCTGAGGACCAGGCGTCGGTGTAGCCCAGGTCAGGCAGGGCGGCCACGAGGTCGCGCTGCCCGGACAGGGGCATTCCGCTCAGTGGGAGCGTGATGCCCCATCGTGACGTCGGTCGCACAGTACCTCCCGTAGTTCCCGCCCATCATCGCAGCGGCCGTGGCAGGATGCCCGGCATGGACCTGGATTGCGTTGACACACTGGCCGGTGTGCATGTCCGGTGACGTTGACCTCGAAGCGGTATTCGGCCGTTCCTCACCAGATGATGCCTTCGCTGCCGTGCTGACCGAGGCCCGGATGGTGCTAGGCGAGATCGCCAGCCCGCTGGAGGCCGAGCTGTGGGGCTCGGACATCCTGGCCGCCCTCGGCGGCGCGGCGAGCCTGGCGGCCCAGGCGATGGTGCCCGCCGCCGAACGGAGCGGGAGCCCTGAGGCCCTGGCCATCCTGCGTGTCCTCGGCGCGCTCGGCTGGCCCGACCTGCGCACGGCCGCGACCGAGGCAGCGGGGCGACTGGCCGCGCGGGGGGTCACGGACCCGGCCTGGGCGGCCGAGGTGGGATCGCCGTCGGTGGGGGAGTGCTGGCGTTACGGGGACGACCGGGGCGTCCAGGAAGCCGTGACGCTGAGCTTCGAGTACGCCGCCGGGCAGCACGTGGTGTCGCTCCTGCTGGACCATTCCCGCGGCGGCGGGATCAAGAACGTCTGGGTCGGTGAGGCCGGGGATGTGCTCGCCCGCACCAAGGACATGGCCGACGAGGATCCCAGCATGATCTTCGAGATGATCAGCCTGGCGGCCGCGCGCGCCAAGGTGGAGCGGGCCATCGCCGCGGGTGAGTGCCCGGACCAGCCGGACGAGTTCAGCAACGTGGCCTCGACCAGGGCGATCCTGCGGGCCCGGGCCGCACGGCTGGCCCGGACGTAGCTCGGCCGCACCGTGGAGTGCATGGGTGCCGCACCCATGCTGTTCGTGCTTCCGTGGGACATGCACGGCAGACGGGGTGCTGCCATCCCTGGTCAGGCCCGCCCGGGCGGCCCGGACGGATCGTCCGGCTCGGTAGCAGATCAGTCGTCAGATTCGAGAGCACTGCTCTTGACTTAGTTGACTGTTCCTGTGCATACTGCTCTTACAAGAGAGCAGTGCTCTCACTCGGACTTCAGGCAGAGGAGCAGTCATGAACGCCAGCCCGGAAAGCCGCTACCTCGCACCCACTGGCGTGGACCGGATGTTCAACTCGACGGTCGCCGCGCTGACCCGGGCCGGGATCAGCATCATGGGTTCGCGGGTGCTGGCCGTCCGTGGCCGCAAAAGCGGTGAGTGGCGGACCACTCCGGTGAACCTGCTGACCGTGGACGGCACCCGCTATCTGGTCGCGCCCCGGGGCCAGGCCCAGTGGGTCCGCAACCTGCGCGCCGCCGGCCAGGGCGAGCTGCGGGTGGGCCGCCGGACCCAGCGCTTCACCGCCACCGAAATGGCCGACGCGGACAAGCCGCCGGTGCTGCGCGAGTATCTGCGTAAGTGGGGCTGGGAGGTCGGCCGGTTCTTCGAGGGCGTCAAAGCGGACGCGTCCGAGGAGCAGATCCGCGGGATCGCCCCCGGCTTCCCCGTCTTCCGGATCACGATCACGGGCTGAGCTGGCCGCCCGCCGCCCAGCCGCCCGCCGCCTAGTCGGCCTGCCCGCGGCCTAGCCGCCCGCCCGCCGCCTAGCCGGCCTGCGCTACCCGGTGAGCGCCAGCGTGGCGCCGGTGAAGTCGAGGAGCCGGTGGTACCCGTCGGCCGCCGGGAACACGGCAATGTCCCCGCGCACGACGAACCGCGAGCCATCCGGCCTGGCCAGGACCGTTCCGTCCGCGCCGATGGCCACGAACTCGCCGTCCCGGCGCAGCAGCACCGGGCCGTCGCGCCGCGCCGAGATCGTGCACCGGCCGGCCCGCAAGCCGTCCAGCACCGCACCCGGGCCCTCGCCGGCGCATTCCACCCAGGTTGTGGGGGTCCCCGGGGTGGCGTCCGCGCCTGGCCGGTGCCAGTCGCTCCCGCCGACCGGCACCGCCGTCGGGTCCCACGCCAGCCACCAGGCCAGCGGGGTCGTCCAGTGCGGATCCAGCCAGCTCCAGTGCCAGACCTCGGCCAGCGGCGGCCGCCGCTGCATCGGCCAGATCCAGCTGACGTGGCCGCCGATCGGATGATTCACCGACAGCAGCCCGCCCCGCCGCTCGGTGGTCTCCAGCCAGCGGTCGGGGGGTTCGCGGAAGTCGATCCAGCCGACGTCGCCGAGCGCCCCCGCGTGCCCGTCCTCGGTGGTGACCTCCTGGCCAGGAATCAGGATGATCCCGTACCGGGCCGCGGCGTCTTTGAGCTCGGCATGATGGCTGGTCGTGTTGTGATCGGTCACGGCGAGGAAGTCGAGCCCCTGGGCGGCCGCGAAGCGGGCTAGCTCGGCCACGGTGAAGTCGCCGTCCGAGTGCACGGTGTGCGCGTGCAGGTCCCCGGCCAGCCAGCGGTGCCCGGGCGCGGCGGGCAGCTCGCGCCGCGGCGGCCGCTCGCTGAGCGGCGCCGGGAGCGCGGCGGGCGGGGCTGGGCGCAGCCGGCCCGGCGTGGTGGCGACCTGGGCGGTCACCCTGTACTCGACGCCCCCGGCCGGAAGCCGGTACAGGCCGATCACCACGTGCCATAGCCCGGGCTCCAGCTCGCCCGGCAGATAGCCCGGCGTGGCCTCGCGGGGGGTGATCACGAACGAGGACCGGGCACCGCCGGACCAGCCGCGGAACCCCGCGGGCCCGAAGCAGCCCAGGTCGAGCACGGCGCCGGACCGGTCGTAGTCGAGCTCGACACGCAGCGCGGCCGCACCGGGCGGAACCTCGACCGGCAGGTAGTGCCACGGCGACCCGCAGCGGTCGTCCTGGGTCCACCGTCCGCCGTGCCGCGTCGTGTCGCTCATCCCCCTACCGAATCAGATTCACGGCCATGGGGCGAGCAGGTGGCCGGCCGGCAGCTGGTGAACCTGAGGCAGCCGGCTACCCCTCCGGCATGCCGTTGACACAGAATTCATCGAGCGTAGAATTCAACGAGCGATGAAATAGTTGCCGGGCGGGCCGGCGCCTGAGGAGGCCCCCATGTGGGCGATGATCGTTAAAGAGTTCCGGCAGTTGCGCCGTGACCGGCGCACGCTGGCCATGATGATCGTGCTGCCGGTGGTGCTCCTGGTGGTGTTCGGATATGCGGCCAGCTTCGACGTGTCGACCATCCCGGCCGTGGTGGCCGGCCCGCGGGCCGCGCTGGCGCCGGTGAGCGCGCCGTTCCAGGTTGTCCAGCGGGCCCCCGCCGAGGGTGCCGCCTGGGCGCAGAACGAGCTGCGCGACGGCCACGCCGCGGTGGCCGTGGTGACCGGTCCGAGGACCCTGGTCCTGATCGACGGCAGCCAGCTGTTCACGGCCAAGGCCGCGCTCAGCGCGCTCCAGGCGGCCGGTCCGCACGCGGCCGGCGGCCAGGCCGCCCCGCAGGCCCCGCTGGTCAGGGTCCTCTACAACCCCGGGCTGAAGACGTCGTACATCATGATTCCCGGCCTGGCGGGGGTAGTCCTCGTGTTCGTCGGCATCATCATCACCAGCCTCGGCGTGGTCCGGGAACGGCAGACCGGAACGCTGGAACAGCTCGCGGTCATGCCGCTGCGCCCGCGCGACGTGTTCCTGGGCAAGATCGTCCCGTACTTCGCGGTGGCCGCCGGGGACCTGGCCATCGTGCTCACGGTCGGGGTGGCGCTGTTCGGGGTGCCGTTCCGGGGCTCGTACGCGGTGTTTGCGCTGGGTGCCCTGCTCTTCCTGTTCGTCACGCTGGGCATCGGCGTGCTGATCTCCAGCGTCTCGGAGAACCAGGGCCAGGCCATCCAGATGTCGTTCATGTTCACCCTGCCGCAGGTGCTGCTGTCCGGGCTGATCTTCCCGTTGTCCTCGATCGCGGTCGGGGTGCGCTGGATCTCCTACATCCTGCCGCTGACCTATTTCAACGAGATCTCCCGCGGGGTCATGCTGCGGGCTGAGCCGATCGGGCCGCTCTGGCCGCCGCTGCTGTTCCTGGCCCTGCTCGGCCTGGTCGTGATGACGCTCGCGATGCTGCGCTTCCGCAGCTACCTCGCCCCGGCCGGGTCGGGTGGCGGGCGCAGCGGCCCGGCGGCGGCGGCCGGCGCGGCCGGCGCTCCGGACCCGGCGGCCGCGGCCGTGGCGGAGTCCCGGTGAACGCGATTCCCGGCCCGCAGCCTTCTGGCCCGCAGCCTTCCGTCCCGCAGCCTTTCGGTCCCCCGCAGGCCGCCGGCGGATGGGGCACCCGCGCCGTGAGCGTCCGCTACGGCCGCCGGCTGGCCCTGGACCAGGTGACGTTCCGGGCCCTTCCTGGCCAGGTGAGGGCGGTGGTCGGCGGGGACGGAGCCGGCCGGACCACGTTGCTGCGCTGCCTGAGCGGCGCTGTCGCGCCCAGCCAGGGAACGGTCACGCGCCCGCCGCGGATCCAGATCGGCTACCTGGCGGCCGGGTCGGGCACGTACCCGGACCTCACCGTGGCCGAGAACCTGGCTTTCCGTGCGGCCGCGTACCGGATCCCGGCGGCGGTGGCCGGCCCGCGTATCCGGGATTACCTGGAACGGGCCGGGCTGCTGGCGGTACGGGACCGGCTGGCCGGGCGGCTGTCCGGCGGGATGCGCCAGAAGCTCGGCGTCATCGCCGCGATGCTGCACCGTCCGGACCTGCTGGTGCTCGACGAGCCGACCACCGGCGTGGATCCGGTCAGCCGGGCCGACCTGTGGTCGCTGATCGCGCGCGCCGCCGCCGAGGGTGCCGCGGTGGTCTTTGCCACCAGCTACCTGGACGAGGCCGAGCGCGCGGCCCACGTCCTGGTCCTCGCGGACGGCCGGGAACTGGCCGCCGGCTCGCCGGAGCAGATCGTCGCGGCCATGCCAGGCCGTCTCCAGGCGGCCGCCGCGCGGCCCGCCGGCCCGGCCGGGGCGCGGTCCTGGCGCCGGGACGGCCGCTGGCGGGTCTGGTCGCCGGCCGGAGCCGGGGACGGCCCGGTGGACGCCGCCGAGCCGGTCCAGCCTGACCTGCAGGATGCGGTCACGGTGGCAATCCTGGCCAGCGAGCACGACCACGAGCACAAGCACGACCGCGACCACGAGCTCGGCCACGAGCTCGGCCACGACCGCGAGCCGGCCAGCCAGCCCGGCGGCGTCCCGGCCAGCCAATCCGGCCGCGACCCGCTGCCGCCGGCCAGGAAGGAACGCTGATGGACGACAACGCGCCGCTCGCGGAGTGCCTGGCCGTCAGCCGGCGGTTCGGCGGGTTCACGGCGGTGGACGGCGTGGACCTCCGGCTGGGCCGGGGCGAGGTGGTCGGCTTGCTGGGCGCCAACGGGGCCGGCAAGACGACGCTGATCCGGATGCTGCTCGGGCTCCTGCCCGCGACCGCCGGGGACGTCCGGCTGTTCGGCGGTCCACCGTCACGGCAAGCCCGGCGGCGGGTCGGGTACGTGCCGCAGGCCCTGGGCCTCTACGACGACCTGACGCCCGCCGAGAACCTGGCCTTCTCGGCGGCTGTGTTCGGCCGCGGCACCCGGGCCGCGCTGCCCGGATGGCTGAGCGGTTACAGCCGGGTGCTGGTCGGTGACCTGCCGCTGGGCGTGCAGCGCCGGGTCGCGTTCACCGAGGCCCTGGGTCACCGGCCGGACCTGCTCATCCTGGACGAGCCCACGTCCGGCGTGGATCCGCTCGCCCGGGCCAGGCTGTGGGAGACGATCACCGACGCGGCCCGGGCCGGCGTTGGGGTGCTGGTCACCACGCACTACATGGACGAGGCAGGGGAGTGCGGCAGACTGGTGATCATGGCAGCGGGCCGGGTGGTCGCCGCCGGCACGGCGGCGCAGATCACCGGGGACGCGCGGGTCAGCGTGGTCGAGACCGGCAGCTGGGCCGCGGCGTTCGCCGCGCTGGACGCGGCGGGGCTGCCGGTCGCGCTGGCGGGGCGCGCGCTGCGCGTGCCCGGCGCCAGCCCGGCTGCTGTCCGGCAGGCCCTGGGGCCGGTGGCCGCGCAGGTCCGTGAGGCCCCGGCCACGCTGGAAGAGCGGTTCTTCGAGCTCACCGCGGCCGCGCAGGGCACCGGCGGCCATGGCCCGGCCCGGGAGGAGGCTGGATGACGAGCCGGAGGCCCGGGCCGGAACGGCCCAGCCGCACCGAAGACCGGGGATCTGAACGGCCGGCCCGGACGGGCCGGCGGGGCGGGGACAGCGGCACCCGGGAGGCGATCCTGGACGCCGCGCGCAAACGTTTCGCCGCCCACGGCTACGACGGCGCGACGATCCGGGGCATCGCCGCGGACGCGGGGGTGGACCCGGCCCTGGTCCACCACTTCTTCGGCACCAAGGAGCGGCTGTTCGCCGCGGCCGTGCGGCTGCCGGTGGTGCCTGGTGAGCTGATCAGCTCGGCGCTGTCCGCGGGCGCCGGCGATCCTGCGGGGAGCCTCGGGGAGCGGCTCGTGCTGACGGCGCTGAGTGCCTGGGATGTCGCCGAGATCCGGGACACGTTCCTCGGCCTGCTTCGCTCGGCCGCCACCAGCGAGCAGGCCCTGATCATGCTCCGTGAGTTCGTCACCGAGGCCATCGTGGGGCGGCTGTCCACGGCCGCGGGCACGACCGACCCGGCGCAGGCCAGGTACCGGGCCGCGCTGGTGGCCAGCCAGGTGGTCGGACTCGGGATAGCCCGTCAGGTGCTCGGGCTGGAACCGCTGGCAGAGGCGGACCGGGCCGAGCTGGCCACGGCGGTGGGGCCGACCCTGGACCGCTACCTCAGCGGGGACCTGGGCTGACCGGTCACCCGGCCGCCGTGGCTGCGTACTTGCGGCCCACCCCGGCATGCGCGGTGGAGCGCAGGCCGGTGCCGGAGTCGCCCGGTTCCGGATGCCACTGGTCCAGCGGCACGAGCCCCGGCGGGACCAGGGTGAACGCGCTGAACATGCGCTGCACGTCGCCGCGGCTGCGCAGCACGAGGCCGTTGGGCAGCCGCTCGCTGAGCCACTCGGCCACGTGCCCCTGCTCCGCGGCGAGGCTGTCCCCGGCCGGGTGGGAGATGGCCAGGTAGCTGCCCGGGACGGCCGGCTGGCCGAGCCGGGCCACGATGCCCTGCGGATCGTCGGCGTCCGGGATCAGCTGCAGGATGCCCAGCAGCATGATCGCGACGGGCTGGCTGAAGTCCAGCGTGCGCTGGGCCTGGGCCAGGATCGTGTCCGGGTCCCGCACGTCGGCCGCGATGAAGCTGGTCGCCCCCTCACTGGTGACCGGCAGCAGTCTGGTCGCGTGGATCGCGACGACAGGGTCGTTGTCCACGTAGACGATCCGGGCGTCCGCGGCAGCCCGCTGCGCCACCTCGTGCGTGTTGTCGGAGGTCGGGATCCCGGTGCCGATATCCAGGAATTGCCGGATGCCCGCGGCGGCCATGTGCCGGACTGCCCGGGCGAGGAAGGCACGGTTGGCGCGGACCGCGGCCACGATGCCCGGGGAAGCGCCAATCGCCTCGTCGCCCGCCGCCCGGTCCGCGGCGAAGTTCTCCGTGCCGCCGAGCCAGTAATCGTAGACGCGGGCCGGATGTGCGACGCTGGCGTCGAAATCCAGCGAATCCTCCTGGCTGGGCCGGGTGCCGGGAGGAAAATCTGGGCCTGGCATTGGATGAGCCTATCGGCCCGCTGGCCGCTATCGTCCCGCCTGGAGCCCTTTGCGGAGAACACGGTGCGAACGGCGCACGAGCACTGAAGAGGGCGCGCCGCGACGGGGTAGGGAAACCGGCTGGCCGCAGGCAGGCGCCGGAAAGCCAAACCCTTAAAAAGCCTCCGCAACGAAAACCGCCAACCCCCGGTGCCACCACCGTGGTCGGTCACCTGCGCTTTAGCCGCCCCCCGTGGCGGCGGCGGCGTCGGCACGCGCCGACGGCAACCGCCAGGGCGCCCGGCGCCGTATTGCGAGTTATGGGTCATGTCTCTACAGTGACGCAGGGGGTTAAATCAGATGATACGTAGGTTTGCTGCAGAACTGCTCGGAACGGGACTGCTGGTCTTCTTCGGGGTCGGGGTCGCGACCCTGGATTTCGGATTCAAGTTCGACGGCGGCAGTATCGCGGCCGGGGTGGTGGCCACGGCGCTCGCGTTCGGCCTGGTGCTGCTGGCCTTGGCCTACGTGCTCGGCCCGATCTCGGGATGTCACGTCAATCCCGCGGTCACCCTGGGTGCGCTGCTGGACCGGCGCCTCTCGCCGGCTGAGGCGGTGGGGTACTGGGTCGCGCAGTTCGCCGGAGGCATCCTGGGTGCCCTGCTGCTCTGGGCGATGTTCTCCGCGTCGCCCCTGTACAGCCGCTCGAAGACGGGGCTGGGCGCGGACGGCTGGGGTGCGGCGTCCGACATCCACATCAGGGTGGGCGGTGCCTTCCTGGCCGAGGTGGTGCTCACGGCGTTGTTCGTGTTCGTGGTCCTGGCGGTGACCGGGAAGCTCGGCAACACGGCGACCGCGGGCGTGGTCATCGGGCTGTCGCTGACAGTGGTCCACCTCATCGGCATCCCGATCACCGGGACCTCGGTGAACCCGGCGCGCAGCCTGGGGCCTGCCTTGATCGTCGGCGGCACGGCGCTGAGCCAGGTGTGGCTGTTCATCGTGGCTCCCCTGGTTGGCGGGGCGGTCGCGGCCGGCCTGCACTGGGTGATTTTCTCGGAGCGCCCGGGGTCCGTGGATCCCGAGCAGACCGACGCCGGTCGTGAGACGGCGACGGAGAGTCCCGCAGCCTGATCCGGCCCGGTCAGGCCGGCGGCGCGGTCAGGCCGGCGCCTGTTCCGGGCGGCAGGCGCGCAGGCCCGGCCGCAGCGGCCCGGCCGCCAGCCGCCGGCTAACCAGATCAGCTCGGCTTGATCATGTCCCTTTTCATCCTGTGTGCGCCGCATCGTGTCTATTCAGGCGACGTTTCACGTGTCAGGGTGGGCTGGAGGCCATCTCCCATGGTCGCGCGCGGAGGGGCCGATGGGCAGGGACGTTCCAGCGATCACGGTGAGCCAGCAGGACCGCCGCCGGTACCGGGAAAAAGTACGCCAGTGCCTGGACGTGCTCGCGCGGATGCTGCGCGATTCCTGGTTCGAGACCTCCACCCGGCAGGTGGGACTCGAGGTCGAGGTCAACCTGGTCAACGATTCGGGCACCGCGTCGATGTGCGGCCCGGACGTGCTGGACGCGATCGGGGACCCGTCCTGGGCCCCGGAGCTTGGCCGGTTCAATATCGAGGTCAACATCCCGCCGCGGCCGTTGTGCGGCGATGCGCTGGACCAGCTCGAGTCGCAGCTGCTGGCCAGCCTGAAGCACGCCGACCAGCGGGCCAGGGACGTGGGCAGCCGGCTCGCCATGGTCGGCATCCTGCCCAGCCTCCGGCAAGCCGACGTGAGCGGGGACGCCATGTCGGACAACCCGCGGTTCTGGCTGCTGAATGAGCAGATCTGCGCTGCGCGCGGGGAGGACGCGCGGATCGCCATCGAGGGCCCGGACCGTCTGGACACCCACGTGGGCAACATCATGGCCGAGGCAGCCTGCACCAGCGTGCAGTGTCATCTGCAGGTCAGCCCGGAGGCGTTCGGCAGCTACTGGAACGCGGCGCAGGCCATCGCGGGCGTGCAGGTTGCCCTGGCCGCGAACTCGCCGTTCCTGTTCGGCCGGGAGCTGTGGAGCGAGACCAGGATCACCCTGTTCCAGCAGGCCACCGACACCAGGCCGGAGGAGCTCCAGGTGCAGGGGGTGCGGCCCCGCGTCTGGTTCGGCGAGCGGTGGATCACCTCCGTGTTCGACTTGTTCGAGGAGAACATCCGCTACTTCCCGGCGTTGCTGCCGCTGTGCGCGGACGAGTTGCCGCTGGCCGAGCTGGAGCAGGGGACCGTCCCGGAGCTGGCCGAGCTGACCTTGCACAACGGCACGGTGTACCGCTGGAACCGGCCGGTGTACGCGGTCATGGAGGGGCGGCCGCACCTGCGGGTGGAGAACCGGGTGCTGCCGGCCGGCCCGACCGCCGCGGACATCACCGCCAACGCCGCGTTCTACTACGGGCTGGTCCGGACGCTGGCCGAGGCCGAACGGCCGATCTGGACCCAGATGTCGTTCGCGGCGGCTGGGGAGAACCTGATCGAGGCGGCCCGGCACGGCATCGACGCCTCCCTGTACTGGCCGGGTCTGGGCGTGGTGCCGGCCACCGAGCTCACGCTGCGGCGGCTGCTGCCCATGGCCCGTGAGGGCCTGGCCCAGTGGGGCGTGGATCCCCGGCACGCCGACCGGTGCCTCGGCATCATCGAGCAGCGCTGCCTGGCCGGGCGGAACGGCGCGACCTGGCAGGCGGAGACGGTGCACCTGCTGGAGCGCCGGGGGCGGCTCGACCGGCCCGCGGCTCTGCGCCGGATGACCCAGGGCTACATCGAGCACATGCACACCAACGAGCCCGTGCACTCCTGGCCGCCGGGTTGCTGAGACGCGGCCTCCGTGTCAGCGGGCTGCTTCCGGGCAGGTGGCCAGTGCCATGGCGGCGGCGCGCCATACCGGGGCGGTGGCAGGTCAGGTCTGCAGCGGGACCATCTCGCGGACGAAGTCCCCGGTGAACTGGTCCGGGTCGCCCAAAGGCCAGCCAGGCCGGATCACGAACTTGGTCAGCCCGGCCGCCACGTACTCCCCGACCATGGCGCGGGCGCCCGCCCAGCCGGACGCCACCAGCGTCGCCGGATCGCGGTCCGGGCGGCGGTGCCGCGCGGCCTGCAGCAGCGCGGGCCGCGACGCGTCATCCGCCACGGCCAGGCTGATGCCGTAGTGGTCGGGCTCGATCTCGCGGCCCGCCTCGGCCGCGGCCGCCTCGATGGCCCGGCGGCCCGCGCGTGCCTCGTCCGGGGTCAGGAAGCTGGCCAGCCACCCGTCGCCCAGCCGCCCGACACGCCGCAGCGCCCCCGGGGCACTGCCGCCGAGCCAGATGTCCAGCGGCCGGTCCGGCCGCGGGCCGACGCTGGCGTCCTCGACGCCGAAGAACTCGCCCTGGAAGGTCACGCTCTCCTGGCTGAGCAGCAGGCGGATCAGTGTGAGGGACTCGTCGAATACCGCGGCCCGGCGGCCGGGCGGCACCGGGAAGGCCGCCAGTTCCGCGGGCCGGGCCGGTTTCAGGCCGAATACGGGCAGCACCCGCCGGGGGGCCAGCCCGGCCAGGGTGGCGAGTTGCTTGGCCACCAGGACCGGGTGGCGCCCGGGCAGCACCGCCACCCCGGTGCCCACCTTCAGCCGGGACGTCCGGGCCAGCGCATAAGTCATGCCGATGAACGGGTCGGCCAGTGATCCGTAGACCATCTCCGGCAGCCACAGGGAATCGACCCCGGCCTTCTCCAGCGCGTCCACCGCGGCGCTGAACTGATCCGGGACCCCAGCCTGGCCGAGGGAGACGCCGATCCTGACTTTCACGGGGTGGTCCGCCATGCTGTTATCCGATCACACCGCGCCGGAGTGCCGCTTGCGCTGGGATGGAGATGCTGCGGTCGATGCGTACCTAGTCCAAGCTGCCCAGGTCCAAGCTGCCTAGGTCAGAAGGGATGGCCAGTGACGGCCGGTCATCGCGCTGACCGGTCGGTATTGTCCGCTCGGCGCCTCCGCCGGGCTTTCGCGGGCGGCAGTGGCTGGTTCGCTATCTGGCTCACCCGGGCCCGGATCGTGGTCAGCGAGGTGAGCAGGTGCTCGCGGTCGTCCTCGGGCAGGGTGCTGATCGCCTGGGCGATGACCGCGTGGAGGGCGGGCAGCTGCTGATCGACTATCCGCTGCGCGTCGGCGGTGAGGTGAATCAGGACCTTGCGCCGGTCGGTGGGGTGGGGGTGACGTTCGACCAGGCCGCGGCGTTCGAGGGTGTCGACCAGGGAGGTCATGCTGGCGCTGCTGACGAGCAGTCGCTCGGCGATGACGTGCCCGGGGAGCGGCTCGCCGGCGCCGTCGAGGATGGCGAGGGCCTGGAACGCGCTGGCCGACAGCCCGTGCGCCTCGCGAGCCGGGCGCTCGATCTCGGTGATCAGTGCCATCTGGGCTCGGGCCAGGTTCACCGCGACCTCGCTCGCCGATCGGCTGGCGCCCGGCAACTCATACTCGAAGTCGGCGGGCACCCTGATGGTCGAGATCTCTGGCATCGCAGTATTTTAGCTCGGACTCTGATTGCTAGACTTCTAGCGATCTCGCTGTTACGGTTGCCGGAACGTGCCCCGGTGCCAACCGACGAAGGAAGGCAAGCCAATGTCCGCTGCCGAGTCCGATATCAGCAAGGCCCTGACACGTCAGTTCTTCCAGCGGATCAGCGCGGGCGATCTCACCGCGGTCGACGAACTCGTCTCGGACGACTACGTCGAGCACGAGCAGGTGCCCGGCCTCGCGCCGGGGAAGGCCGGGGTGCGGCAGTTGTTCGGAATGTTCCACTCGGCGTTTGACCACGCAGGGGTGGCAGTCGACGACATGATCGCCGAGGGTGACAAGGTCTTCGTCCTGGCGAGGATGACCGGAACCCAGCGCGGCGACTTCATGGGCATCCCTGCGACCGGCAACACCATCAACGTCAGTCTCTGCGACTACTTCCGCGTGAACAATGGCGCGCTCGTCGAGCACTGGGGAGTCATGGACGCCGCCGGGATGATGCAGCAGCTGGCCGCGCCCTGACCATCCAGCGACCCGCTTCCAGTCTGTGCCGTCGTCGCCGAGCCCGGCGGCCTGGGCAACGGGCGAAGGATCGCTCCGGGCGCAGCCGGGCGGGGGGCGGAGAGAGGCTCACGCCGGGGGTGGGCCGGCGGTGGGCCCCCGCCGCTAGCAAGGCTCCTGATGGGATCGGTCCGCTGGCCAGGGGCGCTACCGCCGCTGGCTTGTGGTGCCCGCTGGGCGCCGGGGAGCCACAGGGAGAGCAGCACGGCGACGGCGGAGAAGCCCGCGGACCACCAGAATGCCACGTGGAACACGTCCGCCAGTGTGGCCGGGTGCGCGGCGATGGCGCCCTCGAGGATCACCGCCAGGACGGCGATGCCGAACGAGCCGCCGATCTGCTGCGCGGTCCTGGTGAGCACGCTGGAGTGCGGGATCTGCTGCTTGTCCAGGCCGATGTAGCTGGCCACCATCACCGGCATGGTGACGGCCCCGAGGCCGAACCCGCGGATCACCATCCAGACTGCGAGCAGCCACCCGCTGGTGTGCGGCCCAGCCAGGGCAAACGGAACGGTGGCGGCGGCGACGATGGCGAACCCGGCCAGGGCGATGACGCGCGATCCGAACCTGTCGATGTTGCTCCCGACGACGGTCCGGGACAAGAGGGTGCCGATGCCCTGCGGGACGAGCATGACCCCGGCGGCGAGCGCGGTGGCGCCGCGTACGTCCTGGTAGTACAGCGGTAGCAGGAGCATCGCGCCGTAGAGGGAGAAGCCGGAGAAGAACAGCACCGCGCTGGAGGAGCCGACCGGCCGCCTGGCGAGCAGCCGGACTTCGACGAGCGGGTGGCTCTTGCGCAGCGCGTAGCCGGTGAAGGCCGCGAGCAGCGTGACGCCGACGGCGAGCGGGATGATGACGTCCGGGTGGGCGAACCCGGCGGCGGTGCCCGCGTTGGCGAGGCCCAGCAGGACGACCGCGGTGCCCGGCGCGATGAGGAGCAGCCCGGGCACGTCGAGCCTCGGCTTGCCGGCCGCAGGGCCAGGACGGGAGGGCGTGTCGATGTTCAGGTAACGCCAGGCGAGCAGGATGCCGATGACGCAGAACGGCACGTTCACCCAGAACATGAACCGCCAGCTCAGGTGCGTCACGATGGCGCCGCCGATCAGCGGGCCGAGGACCGGGCCGAGCAGCGCCGGCAGCGCGACGTAGGTGACGAGCCGCCCGAGCGACTTGCCGCCCGCGGCCTGGAAGATGAGCGTGGCCATCAGCGGGAGCATGAGGCCGCCGCCGATGCCCTGGACGACCCGCCAGCCGATGAGCGAGGCGACGTCCCACGCGAGGCTGGACCCGACCGAGCCGGCGAGGAAGACGGCGAGGGAGAACATCCACAGCCGCTTGCCGCCGAACCGCTGCAGGCCCCAGGTGCTGAGCGGCACCGCGATGCCGAGCGCCAGCAGGTAGCCGGTGCTCACCCACTGGATCGTCGAGACCGGGGTGTCCAGCTTCACCGAGAGGGTGTGCAGGGCGACGCTGACGATCGTGGTATCGAAGACGACGGCCAGCCCGCCGACCACGAGGATCAGGGCGGTCCTGACCACCATGGGGTCCAGCTTCTCGGCCGCGGGCTTCGCTGGCATGCCTCTCTCCTCATATAAGAGATGAGTAACTCTCTTATAGACAGAATAGGACGTACCGTTAAGGAATGCAAGCTTCTCTTAATTCCCCCTGGGTCGCTATGCTGGTGCCATGACCGAGCAGGCGCAGCGGACCCGGCAACGGCGGCGGGGGGAGGAACTGGAGGCCGCGCTGCTGGAGGCCGCGTGGCAGGAGCTCGTGAAGGCCGGCTTCGCCAGGCTGACGATGGAGTCGGTCGCGGCCCGCGCGAAGACGGGCGTGGCGGTGCTGTACCGGCGCTGGCCCAACAAGGACGACCTGGTGATCGCCGCCATCCGCCACTACGGCACGACGCACCCCGTCGACCTCCCCGACACCGGGAGCCTGCGCGGCGACATGATCGCGCTGCTCAGCAGCTTCAGCGGCACGCGGGTCAGCTTCGCCGCCATCATCAGCGCCGTGTTCTCCGGCCTGCTGGCCAGCAGCGGCCTCACCCCGGCCCAGGTGCGCGAGAAGGTCCTGGCCGACCGGCCGCTGTGGTCAGACCAGGTCTTCGCCCGGGCGCACGAGCGCGGCGAGATCGACCTCGTCCGGATCCCCCCGGCCGTCCTGACCATGCCGTTCGACCTGATGCGCCACGACATGCTGATGACCTACAAGCCGATCCCGCCGGAGCGGATCCTGGCAATCGTGGACGACCTGTTCATGCCCCTCGTCGCCATCAAGCGCCCGAGGTAGGACAGGAAGCCAAGCTGGATCATGCCACCGCTCAGGCGGGCGGCTGGGCGATGCCGGCCACGGTCGCGTGCACCGCCTGGACCAGGTCCCCGGGCGCGATCTCGATCTCCAGCCCTCGGCGCCCCCCGCTGCAGAAGATGGTGCCGAACCCCAGCGCCGAGGAGTCGATCACCACCGGCAGCCGTTTGCGCTGCCCGAGCGGGGAGATGCCACCGAGGACGTAGCCCGTGGCCCGCTCCGCGTCGGCCGGGTCGGCCATGGCCGCCTTCCGGCCGCCCGCCGCCGCGGCCAGCGCCTTGAGATCGAGCCGGCTGCCCACCGGGACCACGCCGACCGTCAGGGCCCCGTCCACCTGGGCGACCAGGGTCTTGAACACCCGCTCCGGCGCCACGCCGAGGGCCTCACTGGCCTCCTGGCCGTAACCGGCCCGGCGCGGGTCGTGCTCGTAGGCGTGCACAATGTGCGTGATGCGCTGCTTGGCCAGCAGCGCGGTCGCCGGGGTGCCACGTCCTGCCACGGTCAGACACTCTAGATGCCGTGCACGCTGGGCGGTCACCCAGGCTCGTACCCAGCTGGCACCCCGGTCGCCGAGGCCTCCGGGCCGAACGAGCTCACGTAGCCCGGATGGACCTCTCCCCACAGGCTGGCCGGCGGCGCGCTGTTCCCGTCCAGATGACGGGCCAGTGCGTCCAGGCACACGTGCCCAGCCGGCCGCGTCCCGGGCCGCCTTGCCGTGTTCGTCGAACGTGTGCAGCAGGGTGAGGGTGCACCCGGAGCCCCGGGCCACGACCTCCAGCCGCAGCGTGTCCGGCCCCCAGCGGAACTCCAGCAGTGCGGGAGGCTGGAAGGCGAGTACCTCGCCCGTGAAGTCCGGGACCCGGCTCTGCGGGTCGGAAAAGGTGAGGTGGTTACCCACCGCCCAGTCCCCCGTGATCCGGAACGGGAACCAGGTTTCCAGGTCCCCGGGTTCGGTGACTGCCCGCCAGACCCGCGGCACGGGGTGGTCCAGGTCCCGGGTAAAGCGCAGCCGCCAGCGCGGGCAGGCCTGCTCCAGCGTGCCCTTCATGTGCGTGTCCCCCCTCGCTCGGATGGAGATGGCACGGCAACGGCCGGTTCGCGTGACCCGTGCTCCTCGCTCCGGGCCATCTCGCCGAGGCGGGTCTCCAGCCGGTCGAGGCTGGCGTCCCAGGCCCAGCGGTACGGGGCCAGCCAGGCGTCGAGTTCGCGCAGCGGCTCTGGCCGGAGGCGGTATAGCCGCCGCTGCTCGTCCACCCGGGCCTCGACCAGGCCGGCCTCGCGCAGCACCCGCAAGTGCTTAGAGACCGCGGGCTGGGTCATCGACAGCGCCTCGACGAGTTCCCCCACCGACCGCTCGCCGTCCCGGACCAGGTCCAGGATCCGCCGCCGCCGTGGCTCCGCCAGCACCGCGAACATCGCGCTCATGCACCAAGAATGCCTTACCAGGCATATAACCGTCAAAGCATGTAGGGGCGGGTGAGTATGGGAGAGGTGGGCCCGGGGGATGCGGGGTGAAAGCATGGGCGCGTGGATTATGTGCTGGCGCAGGTGAACATCGCGCGGCTGCGGGCCCCGCTGGACAGCCCGCAGCTCACGGACTTCGTGGCCGCACTCGACCCGGTCAACGCGGCGGCGGACGCCGCGCCGGGGTTCGTGTGGCGGCTGCAGACCGAGGATGGCAACGCCACCGCGGTGCGCGCGTTCGAATGGGATCAGGCGGGCAGCGCGGGCGTCATCGTCAACCTGTCGGTGTGGGCAGCACCCGAGGCGCTCGCCGCCTTCGTGTACTCCGATGCTCACCGGGCCGTGCTGGCCCGGCGCAGGCAGTGGTTCGAGCGGATGACCGAGGCATACACCGCGCTGTGGTGGATCCCCCGCGGAACCGTGCCGGGCACGGCCGACGCCGAGGACCGGGTAAGGCGGCTTCGGGCGTACGGCCCGACCGCGGAGGCGTTCACGCTGCGGGTGCTGTTCCCGCCGCCCGGCAATGACGGCGTGCCCCGGGCCGGACAAGACCACTGGACGTGTCCCGCGTGACCTGAAGGAAGTTAACCCCTCAGCCCGTGGTGTACCGGCGCAACCCCACCGCGTACTCGCAGCCGGCCGCCAGGCCCGTGTAGCCCGCCATGTCGCGGAGGAACTCGTCCGGGTCGAAGTCACGGCCCAGCCCGTCGAGGTAGGCCTTGTGCTCGCGCAGCGAGTCGACCCCCGCGCTGATGGTGTCGGAGACGTCCACGTAGTGGGTGGGGTCCTCCACGCCCGCCACGTAGACCTCGGTGGCACCACCCCAGACCGGGCCGGCGTCGGTGAACACCCAGGGGTTGGCGGCGTCCCGGACCGCGTCCAGCACGGCCAGTCCCACCGCGCGGTGGTCGGCGTGGTTGACCATCCCGCTCTCGCCCCAGGTCAGGTCGAAGTTCATGGTGATGACGACGTCGGGGCGCTGCTCGCGCAGCACGGCGGCCAGGTCGTGGCGCAGCGGCAGGCCGTACTCCAGCAGGCCGTCCGGGTGGTCCAGGAAGCGCACCTCATGCACGCCGACCACGGCGGCGCTGCGCCGTTCCTCGTCCTCCCGCAGTGGCCCGACCACGGCCGGCTCCATGCCCTGGATGCCGGCCTCGCCCCGGGTGGCGAGCAGGTACGCGACGTGCTTGCCCTGGCGGGTCCACCGGGCCACCGCGGCGGCCGCGCCGTACTCCAGGTCGTCGGGGTGCGCGACCACCGCGACCGCCCGGTTCCAGTCTTCCGGCATGGGCTCCATCGGCACGCTCCCTCTGATGACGCCCGCTGGCTGCTCAGCCGGGGGCCTGCTCCTCAGCCAAGACCTTCCGGATCAGGTCAGCAAGCTCCGCAGGCCAGATGACCTCGGCGGTCGCGTCCAGCTCGGCCAGGCTCCACCAGCGCCAGGCGGCGATCCCGTCGGCGGCGTGCATCTGCGCCACATCGCCCAGCGCGCGGCCCGGCTGATCGGTGCGGGCCAGGTAATGACGCTCGTGCTGGTGGACCAGGCGGCCGCCGTACTCCATGGTCAGGCTGCGCTGGAGCACCTCACGGCGGAGCGGGATGTCGGTCCAGCCGGTCTCCTCGGCCAGTTCGCGGACGGCCGCGTCGGCGTAGTCCTCGCCCGGGTTCAGGCCGCCGCCGGGCGTGGTCCAGTGCCGGCCGTTGGGCAGCGCGTCGTCATATCGCATCAGCAGCACCCGGTCGCCGGGGTCGAGCAGGATCACCCGGCCCGCGCGCCGCTCGGGCAGCCGGGCGTCCTGCGCCGTCTCGGGTTCAGCCACGCCGAGCATTCTAGGTCCGCTCCGGTGCCGCGCTGCCGGGACCGTTGCCGGGCTCGTTAGGGTGGCCGGGTGGTTACTCATGTCGCGCTGCTGCGCGGGATCAACCTCGGCGGGCACAACAAGGTCGCGATGGCCGACTTGCGCGAGGTGGCGGCCTCACTCGGCCATGGGGATGTCGCCACATACATCCAGAGCGGAAACCTGGTCTTCAGCACCAGCGAGACCGACACCGTGCAGCTGGCGGCGGCGCTGGAAGACGCCATCGGCGAACGGACGGGGGTACGGTGCGGGGTCATCGTGCTGTCCGGTGCGGAACTGGCCCAGGTCGCGCGGGACAACCCGTACTCCGGCGAGCCGAACCTCAGGGCCGTGCACGTGGTGTTCCTGCCCGCCGAGCCGGCGGCCGAGATGGTCGCCAGCGTGGCCGAGGCCCAGGACACGGTGGCGCAGAAGGGCAGCCGGGACACGGTCCAGTACGTCGGGCGGGCCTTGTTCCTGCACACGCCAGACGGTTTCGGGCGCAGCGAGCTGGCCACGCTGCTGACCCGGGCGGCCCGGCCGCTCTCAAAGCAGGGCGCGGGCACGGCCCGGAACCTCGCCACCGTTCGCAAGCTGCTCGACATGTGCGGAGTCTCAGGCTGAACCACTGGGCCCTGAACCACCGGGCCCTGAACCACTGGGCCCTGAACCCTCAGGTGACACCCGATCCTTCTGAATGAGAACATCGGCTAATGGCTACAGCGACCACCGCGCCTGGCCGGATCAGGCTCGGGGAGCCGCGCGGCCGGTGGATCATCGCGGCCACGGTGCTCGGATCGAGCATGGCCTTCCTCGATTCCACGGTGGTCAACGTGGCGCTGCCGACCATCGGCCGGGAGCTGCACACCTCGCTGGCCGGCCTGCAGTGGGTGGTGACCGCCTACACCCTCACCCTGGCCGGGCTGATCCTCCTCGGGGGGGCGCTGGGTGACCGGTTCGGCCGCCGCCGCGTGTTCCTCATCGGCGTGATCTGGTTCGCGCTCTCGTCGGCGCTGTGCGGCCTGGCCCCGGGCATCGGCGTGCTGATCGCGGCCCGGGCGCTGCAGGGCATCGGCGGGGCACTGCTCACCCCAGGCTCGCTGGCCATCATCCAGTCCGCGTTCGCGGCCGATGACCGGCCGCGGGCCATCGGCGCCTGGTCCGGGCTGGGCGGCGTGGCCGGCGCGATCGGCCCGTTCCTCGGCGGCTGGATCGTGGGCTCGATCGGCTGGCGCTGGATCTTCCTGCTCAACCTGCCGCTCGGCGCGGCCGTGATCTTCGTGGCCATGCGGCACGTCCCGGAGACCCGCGACCCCACCGCCCAGGGCCACTTCGACATCGCCGGCGCGGTGCTCGCCGCGCTGGCCCTGGCCGGCATCACCGACGGGCTGATCGAGGCGCCCTACTCCTCCCTGCTGGCCTCGCTGGTCCCGGCCCTGGCGGGCGTGGCCGCGGGGGTCGCGTTCGTCCTGCTGGAACGGCGGCGTGGCCGGCACCCCGGGCGGGTCCCGCCGATGGTGCCCCTGGGGATTTTCTCGTCCCGGCAGTTCACCGCCATCAACGTGATCACGTTCATCGTGTACGCGGCGATGGGCGCGGTGTTCTTCCTCCTCGTGCTGAGTCTCCAGGTGGTCGCGCACTTCACGCCGCTGCAGGCCGGGATTTCCCTGCTGCCCTCGACCGCGGCCCTGCTGCTCCTGTCGGCGCGGGCTGGCGCGCTGGCTCAGCGTTTCGGGCCGCGCTGGCTGATGACCGGCGGGCTGCTGGTGGCGGCAGCCGGGCTGGCGCTGCTGACCCGGATCGGGCCGCACCCCTCGTACGTAACCGACGTGCTGCCCCCGGTGCTGCTGTTCGGGGTGGGCCTGTCCATGACCGTGGCCCCGCTCACCGCCACCGTGCTGGCCAGCGCGGATGAGCGGCACGCGGGCGTGGCCAGCGGGGTCAACAACGCCACGGCCCGGGCGGCGGGACTGCTTGCGGTGGCGGGCCTGCCGGCCGCCGTCGGGCTCAGCGGCAGCGCGCTGCACGAGGCGGCGTCGCTGAACCGGGGGTTTCACCAGGCCATGCTCATCTGCTCCGGCCTGACGGTGCTGGCCGCCGTGGCGTCGGCCCTGCTGGTCGACAACAACGTGCTCCGGCCGTCATCCGGCGAACAGGTGGCCATGCCGGAATGCCTGACGAACTGCGCGGTCGGCGCCCCGCCGCTGGAGCCGGGGCTGCCTGTCGGCACCGCGCCAGCCGCGGACTCCCACTAAGCTTCTAATCCGCTGTACTTCTCACCCCCTGGCGTTCCACACGGAGAGTTTCCCGCGCATGCACTGGTCACAGATGTTCATCCCGACCCTGCGGGAAGACCCGGCGGACGCGGGAGCGCCGAGTCACCGGCTGCTGCTGCGCGGCGGTTACATCCGCCAGCTGATGGCCGGGCACTACTCGCTGCTGCCGCTGGCCGTGCGGGTCCGCGCCAAGGTCATCGAGATCATCCGGCAGGAGATGAACCAGATCGGCGCGCAGGAGGTCCTGCTGCCCGACATGCACCCGGCCGAGATCTGGGAGCGCAGCGGCCGGTGGGAAATCATGGGCGAGGAGATGTTCCGGCTCGCCGACCGGAAGGGCGCCCGGCTCGCGCTGGCCATGACGCACGAGGAGATCTTCGCGGTCCTGGCCACCGAGCTGAACTCGCACAAGCAGCTGCCGCAGGCCTGGTACCAGTTCCAGACCAAGTTCCGGGACGAGCCGCGGCCCCGGGCCGGGCTGATCCGTACCCGTGAGTTCACCATGAAGGACTCCTACAGCTTCGACCTGGACCGGGTCGGGCTGGACGCCGCCTTCGACCGGCACTACGGCGCCTACGTGCGCGCGTTCGAGCGGCTCGGGATCCCGGCGATCCCTGTCGAAGCCTCCAGCGGGACCATGGGCGGCAGTGACTCCACCGAGTTCATGTGCCCCTCGCCCTCCGGTGAGGACCTGGTCGTGTACTGCCCGGCCTGCAACTACGCGGCCAACATCGAGAAGGCCACGTCACGGCTGGCCGACATAGCCGACGGCCCCGGGCTGGACGTCCCGGAGCGGTTCGACACCCCCGGTGTCCGGACCATCGAGGACCTGGCCTCCGGGTACGGCGCACCCGCGACGCGGCAGATCAAGACGCTTGTCTACGTGCTGGACGGCGAGCTCACCCTGGTGCTGATGCGCGGGGACCACGCGCTGAATGAGCAGAAGCTGATCGACGCCACCGGAGCGGCCGAGGTGCGCCCGGCGCAGCCGGAGGAGATCAGGGAGGCGCTCGGCGCGCTGCCGGGCAGCCTGGGCGCGGTCGGGGTCAGCGGGCTGCCGATCATCGCGGACCGCGCGCTTGACGGGCGGCGCGACATGGTCACCGGAGCCAACGTCGACGACAAGCACCTGCGCGGCGTGGAGGTGGCCCGGGACATCGCCGTGGGCCAGTGGGCCGATCTGCGCGAAGTCACCGCGGGAGAAGCCTGCCCGCAGTGCGGGGAGCCTGTGGAGCTCATCGAGGCCATCGAGGTCGGGCACATCTTCAAGCTGGGTGACCGCTACTCCAGGGTGTTCGGGGCGACCGTGCTCGGCCCGGACGGCAAGGCCGTCCCGCTGATCATGGGCAGCTACGGGATCGGGGTGGAGCGCGCGATGGCCGCCATCGTCGAGGTCCACCACGACGAGCGCGGCATCGTCTGGCCGCTGGCCGTGGCGCCGTTCACCGTGGTGGTGACCGTCGCCCAGTCCGAGGACGCCGAGGTGGCCAAGGCGGGCGCGGCCCTGTACGACCAGCTCGCCGCGGCCGGCTTCGAGGTGATCATTGATGACCGGGCCGAGCGGGCCGGGGTGAAGTTCCGGGACGCCGAACTGGTCGGCATCCCGTACCGGGTCACCGTGGGCAAGCGCGGGCTGGCCGAGGGCATGGTCGAGCTGACCGAGCGGGCTACTGGTGAGACTCGGAAGGTCGCGCCGGATGAGGTGGCCGCTCAGCTGGGTGCCCTGACCGCGAGGGGCTGACTTCCCGGCCGTCCCGGTGGCGGGTGGCCAGCAGGCTGGTCACCGTGACTATGGCCAGCACGCCGCCGATGACGCACAAAGACACCCAGGTGTCGACCTGCGGTACCGGCACCGGCCCGATCTGGCGCACCCCTGAATCGAAGAGGGCCTCGGCGATCAGCTTCACCCCGATGAACGCGAGGATCGCCGACAGTCCCGCGGTCAGGTGCACCAGCCGGTCCAGCAGCCCGCCGATCAGGAAGTACAGGTGGCGCAGGCCGAGCAGCGCGAACACGTTCGCGGCCAGCACCAGGTAGGGATCGCGGGTCAGGCCGAACACCGCCGGGATGGAGTCCATCGCGAACACCAGGTCGGCACCGGCGATCGCGGCGATCAGGGCCAGCAGCGCGCCGTGGCGGTGGCTCTTGAGACGGCCGGCTATCCCGCGGCGCAGCTTCCCCGACCCCGGCAGGCTGGGCCCGGCGCTCGCCGGGTCCGGCGGGCCAGCGCGGCCCGCGGCCATCCGCACCGCGGTGATCAGCAGCACCGCGCCGAAGATGTACAGCACCCAGTCGAAGCGGTTCAGTGCCGCCGCCCCAGCGGCGATGAACACGGCTCGCAGGAGCAGGGCCAGGCCGATCCCGGCTAGCAGGATCCGGCTGCGTCGCCGGCCCGCTACCCCGGCCCGGCCGATCAGCAGGACGAACACGAACAAGTTGTCCAGCGAGAGGCTGTATTCGGTCAGCCAGCCCGCGTAGAACTGGCCCGAGGCCTTCGGCCCGGCGACCCCCGCGAGGGCCAGTCCGAACAGCGCGCCAAGAGCGACAACTCCCGCGGTGCACAGCGCCGCCTCGCGCAGCCCTGGCTCGTGGCCACGGCTGCGCGAGGCGAGAAGCACATCCGCTGCGGCGACCGCGAGGACCACCGCGAGCGCGACACCCCATAGCCACAGCGGCACGTGGAAGGCGTCGTGCATCACGGGGGGACCTCTCTCGTCAGCGTGGTCCTGGGCCGGCTCCGGCCGTGGCCGCCCGCCGGGCGCCGAACTGGACCGCCTGGGCGAAGTCGGCGGGGGTGAGCAGGCCGGCCAGCTCACCGCTCGGCCCCAGTACCAGGGCGTGGCCGGTGGTGTGCTGGGCGGCCGGACTCTCCGGGCGCACACCTAGCCGGGCCCGAAGGTCGGTCAGCGGCTCATCCAGGGTGGTGAAGGCCAGGTAGGCGACCGGGGTGGCGACCTGCGACAGCCGGGTGCCGGCGCGGCGGCTGGCCGGCACCACCAGCAGCTGGGTCAGTGTCACCAGGCCGGACAGCTGGCCGTTGAAGTCCCGCACCGGGTACGCGGTCGTGCCGGCGCGGACCATCTGCTCCCCGGCGTCGGTGTCCAGGCTCTGCTGCTCCAGGAAGGCCTGGACTGTCTGCCAGCCACGGGCGGTGGGGGCAAGCCCGCCGTCCAGCGGGAGGACGTCGCGGACCCGTACCCCGGCCAGCGCGGCCGAGGTGCGCACCTGGCTGGCCTCGGCCCGGGATGCGGCGACCATCAGCAGGCCCATCAGCCCGAACCAGAGGCCGGTCAGGTGACCGAGCGCCAGCGCGGTCACCCCGGCCGCGGTCAGGATCGCCCCGGTCACCTGGCCGAAGCGGGCGGCGATGAGACCCGCGCGGGTGAAATCGCCCGAGCGCGCCCACGCCAGCGCTCGGACGATCCGCCCGCCATCCAGCCCCGCCCCCGGAAGCAGGTTGGCCACGGCCAGCAGGCCGTTGACCCAGGCCGCTGCTGCGGCCACGGCAACGGCCAGCAGGCCGGCGCCGAGCACAGAGAAGATAACGGCGGCGGCCGCGCTGACCAGGCCGAGCGCCAGGCTGGTCAGCGGCCCCGCGGCGGCGACCCGCCAGTGAGCACCGGGGCTGGGCAGTTCCGGCTCGCCAGACTCTCCGGGCCGCCTGGCCCGGCCGTGCCGCACCCCGCCGAACAGGCCGACAGCCACTGGCACGCTGAGGTTGTAGCGGCGGGCCAGGATCGAGTGCGCCAGCTCGTGCGCGACCATGCTGGCCAGCAGGACGATAACCACGCCCGCGGCGGCGGCCAGGTAGATGGCGACCGGCCGGCCTGGCTCGAGAGCGGGCAGGGTGAGCGCGCTGAACCCGGCGGCCAGCACACCCAGCAGGTAGGCCCCCGGGGTGAGCGTCACGGGTATCCCGGCGATGCGGAAGCCGCCCCGGCGCCCGGGACCGGGGGAGGACCTGGACGGCCCGGGACCCCCCGGCTGGCGGGCGGATGGGCCAGCGGGCGCTGAAGGCGGGTGGATCATGGCCACTGCGGCCTCCTCGTGGCGCTGGGTGTCAGTCTTATCAGCTGCCTGCGACCACTATCCATTGCCGGTTAGATGCCGTCATCGGGCGTGACCGGCTAAAGTCAGCCCCATGAAGTTGCCGGCTCCCGGCAACTTCGGTGGATTTCGAGGGGGCGAACGGATGAGCCAGCACGAGACTGACGAGCGCAGCGGGGCTGCCGTGGCTCCCGTGGCAGAGGGGGCCGCCGGGAGTGTGGCAGTCGCCCAGACTGGTGGGGCTGCCGGGGGACCCGGGGCAGTCGCGGTCGCCGGCGGCCTGGGTGCGGTCGACCTGGACGCGATCGCGCGCGCGGCGAGCCGGGAGGCGGGCGGTGTGCCCCCGGATCTGCTGGCCAGCTACCTGCCTGCGGCGGCGGACGCCGCCCGCACTGGCCGCCGCCTGGCCACCGTGGAACTCGCCCAGTACGGCCGGGCGGGAGAGCGGGCCGCGGAGAGCGGCGTGGCCCTGCGCGGCCTGGTCAACCTGTACCTGTCGGCGACCTGGCGACTGTGGCGTGAGCTGCCCGGCCTGGCCGATCTGCGTGCGGCCGGTCTCGGCATGCTGCGGGCCGCCGACGATGCGGTGGCGGCGGCGGCTGAGGGCTTCGAGCGGGCCCATCTCTCGATCGCCCGGCGCGAGGAAGCTGAGCGCCTGGAGTTCGTCGACGACCTGCTCTCCGGCCGCGACGCCGCCGATCTGCTGGTCCGCGGGGAACGGCTCGGGCTGCGGCTGGCCGGTCCGCATCTGGTGGTGCTGGCCGAATACGCGGCCGGGGTGCGTGCCACCAGGCTGCTGGGCAAGGACATAGACCGGCTGGTCGCCGAGGCCGCTGCCCCGTCACCCTCGCTGACGATCACCCGGGGCGGCCGGCTCGTCGCGGTGACGGGGGCGAGCGACGGCACCGAGGCCAGCCGGGTCGCCGTGGCGCTGGCCCGGGCCCTGGCCCGGGGCCACCCGGACCTGGTCCCGGACGAGCCGCGGCCGTGGCGGGTCGCGTTCGGCCGCGCCTACCCTGGCCCCGGCGGCGTGCGGCGGTCCTACGACGAGGCGGGTGACGCGCTCGACGTGGCGGCACGCCTGGGCATGCCCGATCCGGTGGTGGACGCCGCCGACCTGCTCATCTATCAGGTCATCCTGCGCGACCGGACGGCCATCACCGATCTGGTCAGCGCGCTGCTCACGCCGCTGGCGCAGGCGCGGGGCGGAGCCGGGCCGTTGCTGGCCACGCTGCAGGAGTACTACGCGTGCGGCGGTGTGGCGGCCGAGGCCGCCCGCCGCCTGCACCTGTCCGTCCGGGCGGTGACCTACCGGCTGGCCAGGGTCAAGGAGCTCACCGGCCGGGATCCTGCGGACCCGGCGCAGGGACTGGCGCTGCGGGTGGCGGTCATCGGCGCGCGGATGCTCGACTGGCCCGCCGTCGAGCTCGGGGCCTGAGTCCTGACGGCCTGGGCCGCGGGGTTCATGAGCCCCGGGGGCCCGGACTGGCTGCGGATGGTTTCCGTGGCGCATGAATGCCGGATGCATGCCACGAGCCCGCCGCCAGGGGGGACGACGGGCTCGTTCAGGCTTGGCTGAGCGGCTACCTCTGGTTCTCGGTGTGCTCGTGCTCGTGCTCGTGCTCGTGGCCGTGCTGGTGCTCGTCGCCGTGCCCGTGCTGGTCCTTGGCGATGCTCGCCCGCACCTCGTCCATGTCGAGCTCGCGGGCCTTGGTGATCAGCTCCTCGAGCGCCTGCTCGGGCAGCGCGCCCGGCTGTGCGTAGAGGACGATGTTGTCCCTGATCACCATCAGCGTGGGGATGGACGAAATGTTGAACTGCTGGGCGAGTTCGGTCTCAGCGTCCGTGTCCACCTTGCCGAACACCGCGTCCGCGTGCTTCTCCGACGCCCGGTCGAAGACTGGCGCGAACATGCGGCACGGGCCGCACCAGGATGCCCAGAAGTCCACCAGAACCATGTCCGAGCCGCCCACGACGGACTCAAAGTTCTGGCCCGTCAGTTCGACCGTAGCCATGGAGTGTCTCCTCGTCTCAATGGGCTTCCGCTGCCGGAATACCCTCCAGGGTATGTAAACCGCGCGCGCCCGAACCGCATTCCCCGGTGCGGGCGCCCGATGCTCCGTGGCCGTAGTAGCCAACTCCGGCCCCGGGTTATGCCCGATGCGCCCGCTCAATCTGAGGTGGCTGGGGCGGCCGGAGCGTTGCGCGGGCTCCGGGGTCATCATGAGCCAGGAACTTGGCGCGACCGGCGGCCGTCAGCCGTCGGCGTCCCAGGGGTTGATGAGGCCGATCCCGGTATCCGTGAAATCGCCGATGTTACGCGTGGCCAGCGTTGCGCTGTACACGCGGCAGATGGCGGCGATCTGGGCATCCGCCGTGCTGATGGGCCGCCTCTTTTTCTCCCTGCCGACGAGGACGGCAGCGTACTGCTCAGCGGCCAGGCCGTCGAAAGGCTCCAGGCGGCCGCGGAAATCCTCGTTGATCAGCGCATCGATGGTTTCCGCGAGTGCGGCCCGCCGTCGCCCGTCCGGCAGGCGGGCGACGCCGTAAAGCAATTCCGCGGCCGTGATCGCAGTGGTGGCGACTTCGCCGGCGGGCAGCGAGTCAAGCCAGGTCACCACGACCGGCTCGGGATCGATGCGGGCAAGTTCGGAGATGACGTTCGTGTCGAGGATGATCACGCGTCGAACACCGCCGCGCGTGGCTGCTCGTTGCGCGCAGGAAGGTCAAGGTCTGCCCCGCCCAGGCCGGCGAACCGCGCGTGAATATGGCTCCCGAGGCCGAAGCTCGGCGCCGGGGAGGCCAGGCGTTCGGCGAGGATGGCCCGCACCTCGGCTTCCATCGATCGTCCGTGCTGTGCGGCAAGGACACGGAGCCGGGCGTGTGTCGCCTCGTCAAGACCGCGGATCGTCAACGTCGCCATCGTCAACCCTCCTTACGCAAGCAATGCTGTCAATGCTAGCACTGCATCACCTGGTCCGGAGCGCCCAGGGGCGGTCCTACACCACCGCCCCCACCACCTACCTGGCCTGATCGCCGGGGAGAGGAGTCTGGCCAGCGATGGGACCTGACGGCTCAGCGCCCGGGGCGTTCCGGCCCGGTGCGCGGCCGGGGACTAGGTCCGAACCGTCGGCGTCGATCCACTTGGCCGGAGTCCGCGGCGGAGCTGTCCAGGCCTCCATGGCCGCCAGCAACTCTGCCGCCGACGGCCGGGCCAGGATCTGCTCCCGGTGGTCCGGCCGGACGAAGCGCTCCTGCGTGGCATGGTCGAGGAAGCTCAGCAGCCCGTCGTAGTAGCCCAGCAGGTTCAGCAGCCCCGTCGGTTTGGCGTGCAGTCCGAGCTGGGCCCAGGTGACGATCTCCGCGAACTCCTCCAGGGTGCCGAGCCCGCCGGGCAGCGCGATGAACCCATCGGCCAGCGCCGCCATCGTCGCCTTGCGCTCGTGCATGCTGCCGGTGACCCGCAACTCGCTCAGCCCCAGGTGGGCCACCTCCGCGTCGACCAGCAGCCCGGGGATCACCCCGACGATCTCACCGCCCGAGGCCAGGACCGCGTCCGCCAGCGCGCCCATGGTGCCCACGTGCGCACCGCCGTAGACGACCCGCAGCCCGCGGCCTGCCAGGCTCCGCCCCAGGTCCGCGGCGCCCGCCAGGTACTCAGGGCGCCGTCCCGGATTGGAGCCGCAGAACACGCAGACCGATCGCATGCCCCCATCCTGAGGGACGGCGGCGTGATCAGCCCACGAGTTAAGTTCAGTTATCCAGGCCCAGCGTGAACGTGGGCTTGGGGGTCGTGGCGGGCAGCCGGTGCTCTTCGCTGAGCCGCCGGATCGCGGTCCCGGTGGCCAGGAACTCGGTGGCGTGCTCGCCCCAGACGTGGTTGGAGACCGCCACGTTCACGCCGACGATGCCGGACGCCCGGGCGTCGGACGCCTCGGTCTGCATCCGGGCCAGGGCCAGTTCGCGGGCCTCGTAGACGCCCTGGGTGAACTGCAGCATCTCCTGGTTCCGCCCGGCCTGGCGCAGCGCCTGCATGGCCGACTGGTGCGCGATGTGGTAAACGCAGGTACCCAGCACGAACGCCACCGGCACAGCCCCCGCGGCCAGCAGCCGGAAGAAGTCCTGGGCGGACAGGTCCGAGGTGAACGCACGCCCGTCCGGGGCCCGATGCGCGCCCTCGCCGCCCAGGGCCCGGACCGCTGTGCCCGTGGCCACGAACTCCAGCACGTCCTGCCCCCAGGCGTACATCTGCATGCGCAGCGAGACCCCGACTATGCCGTCGGCGCCGAGGTGGTCGGCCTCCGCGCGCATCCGCGCCATGGCCAGCTCACGGGCGTTGTACATGGCCTGGGTGAGGACGTCCAGCTCGGTGTTCTGGGACCAGCGGCCGACCTGCAACCCGACGTGGTAGATCGATGAGCCGACCACGAACCCCAGCGGCTCGAAGCCCGCCTCGCCCAGCAGCGCGTACTCCGACACCGACAGGTCGGAGGTGAACACCCCGCCCGGCTCGGCTCCTGCGGTGTGCGCCAGGCGGCTGTCCGCGGCCTGCGGCTCCCACGTCAACGTGTTGTCGCCTGACCCGCTGCCGAACAGGGGCATCTGATTCTCCTTCGCCCAGACCGCGGCTCTGCAGCGCCGCGAGTCAACGCGGCTCAGCGTAGTAGGCGCCCACCCTGGTGAGATGATCAATTGCTCATCGTTCACCCACAGAATGGGACACCGGCCCGCGTGACACTTTTCTGCGTGCTGGGCGACGCGCACCTCGACGTGGTGGTCTGCCCGGACGGCCCGGTGGCGGAGGAGACCGATACCCCCGCACATACCTGGGTCGGGGCTGGCGGCCAGGCGGCCAACGTGGCGGCGTGGATCGCGGCGCTGGGCGGGCGGTCCCGGCTCATCGCGGCCCGCGGCACCGACCTGGCCGCTCAGCTGATCGCCAGCGACCTGTACCGCCGGGGCGTCGACCTGCGCGGGCCAGAGCTGGACGGCCCGACTGGGGTGGTGGTCTCGCTGTCACACGACGGCGTTAGCCGGTCCATGCTGACCGACCGGGGCGTCGGCCCGCTGCTCAGCGCGGATGCTCTCGACGACGGCTGGCTCGCGGGCTGCGGCCTGCTGCACCTCCCGGCCTACAGCCTGACCCAGGCGCCGGTCAGCGGGGCCGCGCTGGCTGCGGCCGCCCGCGTGCCCCGGCTCAGCGTTGACCTATCATCGACGGCCGTGCTGACTGAGTACGGCGTGGACCGGTTCCGTGCGCTGCTCGGCCGGCTCCGGCCCGAGATCGTGTTCGGCACCGAGGCCGAGGCGGACCTGGTCGGGGAGCTCGATGGAACGGACCTGGCCGGGACCGACCTGGTGGTCAAGCTGGGGGCCCGGGGCGTGCGGGCGGGGGGCACCGAGCACCCGGCGCACCCGGTGGGTGCGGTGGACCCGACCGGCGCGGGCGACGCGTTCGCCGCCGGGTACCTGGTCGGCGGGGTCAGCATGGGCCTGGCCGCGGCGGCCCGGGCGGTGGCCAAGATGGGAGCGATGCCGTGAGAATCGACTCGTTGATGACGGATGAAGTTCGGGACGCGATGGACCGCGGCCTGCCGGTGGTCGCGCTGGAAACGACGCTGGTCTCGCACGGCTTCCCCGGTGGCGACGGGGTCCGGGTCGCGCTGGCCTCCGAGGCCCGGGTCCGGGAGGCGGGCGCCGTGCCCGCCACGATCGGCGTCGTGGATGGCGCGCTGAGGGTCGGGCTGACCGAATCCGACCTGAAACGGTTCGCCAGCGCCGGCGTCGCGGCCCGCAAGGTGGGGGCCCGTGACCTGGCCGCCTGCCTGGTCCAGGGTGGGCTCGGGGCGACCACGGTCGGCGGCACGCTGGCCGTCTGCCGGCTGGCCGGGATCCGGTTCATGGCCACCGGCGGCACTGGCGGGGTGCACCGCGGCTTCGCCGCCGTCCCCGATGTCTCGGCCGACCTGCCGCAGATCGCCCGCACCCAGGCCCTGGTCGTGTCGTCCGGCGTCAAGTCCATCCTCGACGTGGCGGCGACCGCGGAACTACTGGAGACCCTCGGCGTGCCGGTGCTGGGCTGGCGCACTCGCACGCTGCCGATGTTCTACAGCGCCCAGGGTGGCCCACCAGTGTCCGCGGTGGTGACCGCCGCCGCGGAGGCCGCTCGCCTCACCGCTGCGCATTGGCTCCTCAACGGAACCGCTGGCGTGCTACTCACCCGGCCACCGGACCCGTCGCTGGAGATCGAGGCCATCCTGTCCGAGGCGGTCGATCGGGTCCGCGAGCTGGGGATCCGTGGTCAGGCGGTGACCCCTGCAGTGCTGGATCTGGTGCACGAGCTCAGCGGGGGGCGCAGTATCGAAGTCAACCGGCAGCTGATCGCCGACAACGCGGGGCTGGCGGCGGAGGTAGCCGTGGCCTATGCGGGGCAGGACTGATCCAGCACCAGACTGATCCAGCACCAGACTGATCCAGCACCAGACTGATCCAGCACAGACTGGCCAGCACCAGACTGGCCAGTGCCAGCCCGGTGATGATGGAACTGGACTGAAACGAAGCGGAGAACCCCATGCGGATTGGCGTATCAGTGCCGGACCCGTCGGGACCGGATCCACAGGGCCGGCCACCACTGGACCAGGTGCGCGACACTCTGCGCCGCGCGGCGGACGAGGGCTTCCCGTCCGCGTGGATCAACAACATCTTCGGCCTCGACGCGCTGACCGCGCTCGTGGTGGCGGGCAGCCAGGTACCCGGGATCGAGCTGGGCACGGCCGTGGTCCCCACCTACCCGCGGCATCCGGCGGCCCTGGCCCAGCAGGCGCTGACCGTGGCCGCCGCCACCGATGGGCGGCTGACCCTGGGTGTCGGGACCTCCCACGAGATCGTGATCAGGGACATGTTCGGCTACGACTTCAGCAAGCCGGTCGAGCACACCCGGGAGTACCTCTCGATCCTGCGGCCCCTGCTGCACGGGGAGGCGGCCAGGGTGCACGGGAATCAGCTCAGTGCCGACATCACGCTGGCCATCCCCGTGCCGACGCCGGTCCCGCTGCTGCTCGCGGCCCTCGGGCCCCGGATGCTGCGGCTGGCCGCCGAGTACGCGGACGGCACGGTGCTGTGGATGACGGGCCCGGCCACGATCCGGTCGCACATCGTGCCGACCATCACCGCCGCGGCGGAGGCGGCGGGCCGCCCAGCCCGCGGGTGGTCTGCATCCTGCCCATCTGCGTGACCAGCGACCCGGACGCGGCCCGCGCCGTCGCGGCCGATGTCTTCGCCATCTACGGCCAGCTGCCGTCCTACCGGGCCATGCTGGACCGGGAGGGAGCGGCCGGCCCGGCGGACGTCGCGCTGGTCGGGGACGAGGCCGCCGTCGAGGCCCAGCTCGCCGACCTGGCCGATGCTGGTGTGACCGACTTCGTGGCCGGGGAGTTCGGCGCCGGGCAGGACGCCGTGCGGACCCGCCGGCTGCTCACGTCGCTGCTCGAGACATGAGCGGGGGTGGAGGAGATGCCCTTCCTCGATCGCGCCGACGCCGGCCAGCATCTGGCCGGCCTGCTGACCGGGGAGCGGGGAGAGGACACCGTCGTGCTCGGCCTGCCCCGGGGCGGCGTCCCGGTCGCCTATGAGATCGCCCGGGCGCTCAGCGCCCCGCTGGACGTCATCCTGGTCCGCAAGGTAGGCCTGCCCGCCCAGCCCGAGCTGGCCATGGGCGCGATCGGCGAGGACGGTGTGCGGGTCGTCAACGACGACGTAGTCAACGCCGAACACGTCAGCGACCAGCAGTTCGGCCGGGTCGAGGCGCTTGAACGGGCCGAGCTGAGCCGGCGGGCGGACCGCTACCGCACCGGTCGTCCGCGGGTGCCGCTGGCGGGCAAGACCGCGATCGTGGTGGACGACGGCATCGCCACCGGCTCCACCGCGCGGGCGGCGTGCCAGGTGGCGCGCGCGCACAGGGCCGCCCGGGTGGTGCTGGCCGTCCCGCTCGCGCCGCAGGCCTCGATCGACGCGCTGGCCGGCGTGGCGGACGAGGTGATCTGCGCGGAGGCGCCCGAGCCGTTCCTGGCCATCGGCCAGTGGTACCGCGACTTCGAGCAGACGGGCGACGACGAAGTGGTGGCCCTGTTGCGCCGGGCCGCCTCAGCGCCGGCGCAGGAGATGCAGGAGATGAGGCCCGGCGCAGACGGCAACGCCGCCGACCGGGACGTGATCGTGCTGGCCGGGCCTGTCCGGTTGCCGGGGCGGCTGACCGTCCCGGGCGGGGCGCGCGGGGTGGTGGTGTTCGCGCACGGCAGCGGCAGCAGCCGCAACAGCCCGCGCAACATGTTCGTGGCCGGGGCCTTGCACGTGGTCGGGCTGGGCAGCCTGCTCTTCGACCTGCTCACCCCCGAGGAGGAAGCGGACCGGGCCAACGTTTTCGACATCGGCCTGCTGGCCAGCCGGCTGTCCGCGGCCACGACCTGGCTCCGCGAGCAGCCCGGGCTGCAGCAGGTCCCGGTGGGGTACTTCGGCGCCAGCACCGGGGTGGCGGCGGCGCTGCGCGCCGCCGCCGGGCCCGGCAGCGGGATCGCGGCCGTGGTCTCCCGTGGTGGGCGTCCCGACCTGGCCGGTCCGGCGCTGGCCGCGGTCCGGGCCCCCACCCTGTTCCTCGTCGGCGGACTGGATGACCGGGTGCTCGAACTGAACGAGTCCGCCCGGGCGCAGCTGCGCGGCGAAAGCCAGCTCGTGGTGATCCCGGGCGCTGGTCATCTGTTCGCCGAGCCCGGGGCGCTGGAGCAGGTGGCGTCCCTGGCCCGCGACTGGTTCCTGCGTTACCTGCGCGCGGACCCGTCCGCGGCGCGGTGATCACGTGGAGGGACGGGAACGGCTCTTGCCGTCCCCGTCCCTGTCCAGTCAACCGCGGTAGGTGCCATGGCCCGCAGGGGCTTCCGTACCGATCGGGCCCCGCCAATAGCCCCCTTCCTGGCGTGCACAAAGGCCATCAGCCGCTCTCAGGCAGCCAGGTCCAGCCGGGGCGCCGCCTGCCCGTCACCGCGCCGCATCACCCAGGCGAGTGGTTCAAGCTGGCGGCCTCAGCGGTGAATCCGTGCTCAACCGATGCCCAGAGGGGCTTGCTGGTGTAGGGCAGGCAGTCCTCCTTGAAGTACCACCAGAAATACCCGCCAGCGTAGTAGGGAAGGTTGATCGAAAGTCCGTAGTAGTAGGGAATCATGGACTCGGCACTGGCCAGCGTCTTCGATTGGACCGGATTGTTCAGGCCGACCTCGCCGAAGCCGAGCTTAGCGTTCGGGTAAAGAGCGTGCAGTCGCTCGAAATACGCCGTCCAGGTAGCGGCACTCGGCCGGATGCCGTTGCAGTCGTCCTCGTAGTAGGACAGCAGGACATAACTGAGCCCGTCTCTGACCGAGGCCGGCACGTATTTGCTGGAGAAGGCGAGCGGGCTCAGCTCCGATGAGCCGTCGCCGCACCCGACGTTGTAATAAAGAGTGAGGGCGCTGCTCTTTCCTGCGGCGCTCACGTCGTTATAAGCCTCGGTGAGCTTCGCGCTCACCGTCGGGTACGACCCGGTCCAGTTCCCGTTGACCTCGTTGCCGATCTCCCATAGATCGACTTTGCTCCCGAAGGCCGCCAGATAGGAATTTACCCGGGTGTTGTAGGCCGAGGTGCTGATGCTGGTCTCATCGGAGGAATCCAGCAGCTCGCCCATGATGTAGCTCACCGGCCGCAGGGCATTTATCGCGGCGGTGTAATACGAGGCGGGCTCGCCCACGTCGAAGTAGAGGCGCGTGGTCGGGGCTTGCGGCAGGTTCCGCAGGCCGGCGGCGGTGCCCGCGATGTTTGACACGTCATCCACCGTGTCGCCGTAGAGTGGGCTGGGCAGCGGCCGGTTGGGCGCCGTGGAGATTTGACGTGATGTATTCGCGCCCAGGACTCGCGTCTTGTGCGGCGGTCCGGCGCCAGCGGGCGCCGTCATCCCGGTCAGGAGCGCGAATCCTGCGACTACGCCGGTAATGGCCGCGAGAGTCGAGCGGCCACGGGCGGAAGATGCTTGGCTAATCACGGTGATCCCTGATTTCACATTTACAATGTGATTACATGATCACTTTGCGTGATTAACCGGGCGGACCCCAGAGGCAAAGTCCCTGATTTTGTCTTATCCCTGTTCATTCGGCCCGGGCCGTACAGTCCGGGCCGTACGGTCCGGGCCGTACAGTCCGAGCCCTACGGCCCGGGCCTTTTGGCCCACTGGCCGCGTTACCGCGAGACCGCGGCTGCATCACGGGCCCGCACGTTAATAAGCCGGAAAGAAGCCGGATAGCGGGCCGGGCGGCTATCCATTCGGGAGCGGAACTCACGCTTGAATACGGCGGTCGCGGCTCAGAGCAACCGGCACGGTGAAACCAGAACGAAGGCACGGGGCCGACCGGGCCGGTGACAGGGCTGCGCACAAATAGGCGCCCGGCGGCTTTGCGCCGCCCTCAGCGGCAGGGCGGCGCGTAACTGCGGCCGGGGACGTAGTCGGCCCATTCGGCCCTGGTGAGGGGCTGTCCCCCGGTGGCGCACACGCCCGCGGCGGCGGTGCGGGCCTGGGTGTCCCAGAGCCGCACGGTGCCGTCGTTGCTGCCCGCGGCCAGGGTGGTGCCCGCCGGCGAGAAGGCCACCGACCAGACCTGCTGCGTTGGGCCGGTCAGCGCGGCCTCCAGGCCGGGCCGGGCGGGGTCGCTGACGTCCCAGAGCCGTACGCTGCCGTCGGTCGCACTGCTGGCCAGCGTCTGGCCGTCCGGGCTGAAGGCCACCGAGTAGACGTAGCCACCCGGGCCGGTAAGCGGGCGGCCCAGACCGACTGGCCGGGCCAGGTCGGTCACGTTCCACAGCCGCACGGTCTTGTCGGCGCTGCCGACGGCCAGGGTGCGGCCGTCGGGGCTGAACGCGACCGAGATGGCGTAGCTCGCCGGGCCCCCCAGCGGCTTCCCGATCATCGTGGGGTGGTCAGGCTGGCTGATGTTCCACAGCCGGATGAGGTCGTCCGCGCTCGCCGCGGCCAGCGTGCGGCCGTCCGGGCTGAACGCCACCGAGAACACGTAGGTCCCCGAGTCGTGCACCGTGTACAGCAGCCGGGGACTCGCGGGGTCGGTGACCGACCACAGCCGCACGGTCCCGTCGTCGCCGCTGGTGGCGAGCAGCCTGCCGTCCGGGCTGAACGTGGCGAATTCGACCAGGCCTTTGGTGGACGCCTGGACTGGATGGCTGACAGGAGCGAGCAGCCTGCCGTGGACGATCCCCCAGAGCTGCACCTCCCCGTCGCTGTCGCCGGCCGCCAGGGTGGCCCGGCCCGGGAGGCTGGCCCGGCCCGGGAGGAAGGCCACCGCGTTGACGATGGTGCCCGACGGGCCTGGTACCCCGGCGGCCGCCAGCTCGGTGCGGGTGACAGGATCCCACACCTGGAGGCCGGGGCCGCCTACCGCGAGCATCTGGCCAGCGTCGCCATAGGCGACGCTGTTCACCGGCCCGCCGGCACGCAGCACCGGGGTGGGCAGCGTCCACAGCTGGGCCTGGCCGTCCGCGTCCCCGGACACCAGGCGGCCGCCACCGTCCCAGGCCAGGGAGGTGACCGGCTGGGGCTGCGGCAGCGCGGCGGTCAGTGCCCGGGTGGCCAGGTCCCAGACCCGGACCTGGCTATCGCTGCTGCCCGCGGCCAGGCTGCGCCCATCTGGGCTGAACGCGATCGCATTCACCCAGTCCGTGGCTCCGGTGAGGGTGCCCTCCCGGACTGGCCGGGCGGGCGTGGTCACGTCCCACAGCCAGACCTTCTTATCCTGGCTGCCGGCGGCAAGCATCCGCCCGTCCGGGCTGAACGCCACCGAATCCACCTGCTGGGCAGGCCCGGTCAGCGGCCTGCCCAGCGCCACCGGCCGGGCTGGGTCAGACACGTTCCACAGCCGGACGGTCTTGTCCGCGCTGCCTGCGGCGAGCAGGGTGCCGTCCGGGCTGAACGCCACCGACTGCACGTAGCTCGCCGGTCCGGTCAGCGGCAGGCCGGCCGCCGTCGGATGCGCTGGATCGGCGACGTTCCAGAGCCGGACCGTGTCATCGGCGCTGCCCGCGGCCAGGAGCGACCCGCGCGTACTGAAGGCCAGCGAGTACACGGTGTTCGCCGGTCCGGTCAGGCCGGACCCGAGCTTGGCTGGGCGAACCGGCGTGCGCATGTCCCACAGCATCACCGTCCTGCCGGCGCCCGCGGCGGCGAGGAGTCCGCCGTCCGGGCTGAAGGCCACCGCGTACAGCGGCTCCTGCCGGTTGGCGGCCAGCAGCGGGCCGCCCATCGCGATCGGGTGACCTGGCCGGGCCACGTCCCACAGCCGGAGCGTGCCATCTGCGCCGGCCACCGCGAGTACCCGATGGTCGGGGCTGAGGCTGACCGCCTCCACCACTCCCGTCGAGTCGATCAGCCGGGCCGCCGCCGGGCTGCCGGAGGACTCGAGCAGGCTGGCCCGCGCGTCCGCGGTCGGCGCGATCCGGTACGCGGCCAGGCTCAGCTGGGCCGCCTCCCCGGCGTTCTGCCCGCGGGCCTGGTCGGCCTCGATGGCCACCTCGCGCGACTGCGCGGTGTTCTTGTCGGACGTCGCCGTGTCGCGCGCACTGGTCGCCGCCTGGCGTTGCTGGAAGGCGTACCCGGCCAGCGCGACGGTCGCGACGACCAGCACGGTGAGCGCCGCGACCAGCCGGCGCAGCCGCAGCGCGCGATTCCGCTCGGCGGCCTCCTGCAGCCGTTCCGCCGCGATCCCGGCGTCCACGAACGCCCGGGTCAGCGTGCCCAGGCTGTCCCGGTTGACCGGGTCGGCGGACCAGTCCCGGGCCAGTGCGAGCTGGCCGCCGCGGAGCAGGGCCGCTTGGTCCCGCCGGGCCTCGTCCCAGGCCCGCGCGGCGTCGCTGAGCCGGCGGCGGACCCGCAGGCCCTCCCGGTTGGCGTCGATCCAGCTGCGCAGCAGCGGCCAGGCGGTGAGCAGGGCCTCGTGGGTGATCTGCGCTGTGTCTGCGTCCACGGTGATCAGCCGTTCCGAGACGAAACGGTCGAGCACCTCACCCGGCGGCGCGGTGTCGCCCGGCCAGTCGCGCAGTTCGGCCAGCCGAACCGAGCTGCGCGTTTCCGGTGCGTCGTCGGCCACGTACACCAGGCGCAGGAAGAGGCGCCGCGCGATGTCCCGCTGATCCTCGCCGAGTGCCCAGTAGACCTGGTCGGCGGTCCGTGCGATCGCGTGCTGGATGCCTCCGCTGGCCTGGTAGTCCGCCACCGTCAGCCGGCCGCCGTGGCTGCGCGACCAGGTGGTGAGCAGCGCGTGGGAGAGCAGCGGCAGGGCCCCGGCCTCGTGCGCGGCCCCGGGCGGGCTGCCGTCCGGGGAGTGCGGCGCGAGGTCGCGCAGCAGCAGCTCGACCAGGCCGTCCTCCACCTCGAGCCGGGCCAGCCGGGCGGGCTCGATGATGGCGCGGCGGACCTCGGGCTCGGCCATCGGCACCACCACGACCTGGTGCTCCTGGAGGGCCCGGGCTAGTTCCGGGTACCTGAGAGCTCGGTCGTAGAAGTCGGCCCGCAGCGCCAGCAGCACGGTGGCCGGCGGCCAGCGCGCAGATGGCCGCGATGAAGCAATGCTGCTCCACCCCGTCCCGGCAGGCCGTGAATATTTCCTCAAACTGATCCACCACGATGAGGAGCCGAGGCTCGCCGCCGGGGAGGATGGGCCGGGGCGTATCCCCGTGGCCGCTGCCGCCGGGGGTGACCTGGAGTACGTCGCCCCGGTCGGTGCCGCCCGGGATGAGCCGGGGCGCGCCGCCCGGGTCGCTGCGCAGGGCCGCCTCGATGCGGCTGCTGCCTGCGGGGCCGTCAGGTTCGGCCGGGTCCAGCCCGTCCGGGTCAGCCGGGTCCGGACCGTCCGGGTCGGCCGGGTCCGGACCGTCCGGGTCGGCCGGGTCCGGGCCGGCCGGGTCCGGACCGTCCGGGCCGGCCGGGTCCGGGCCGGCCGGGTCCAGCCTGTCCGGGTCCAGCCCGCCCCGGTCAGCCGGGTCCAGCCCGTCCGGGTCGGCCGGGTCAACCCCGTCCGGGTCAACCCCGTCCGGGTCAACCCCGTCCGGGTCAACCCCGTCCGGGTCAACCCCGTCCGGGCTCAGCCCGGCCAGCTGCCGGGCCAGCTCGCGAAGCGGTGTGGCCCCCGGTGTGAACAGGGCTAATCTGCGCCCCGGCGAGTCCGGCAGCGACGGGATCAGCCCGGCCCGCAGCAAAGACGACTTGCCTGAGCCCGAGGGCCCCACCACGGTCAGCGGCACCCCGGGTGCAGGCGCCGCGGTGGCCAGCCTGACCAGGCGGTCGGTGAGCTCTTCCCGGCCAAAGAACCAGGGGGCGTCCTCGGGCTGGAAACTGGCCAGGCCGCGGTAGGGCGCCGCGGTGGGGGCGGGCCGCCGCCCGGGCCCGCGGCGGATCCGGTTGAGAGCGCTCATCCAGTCGCTCAGGCGGGCCTGGTCGGTCTCACCGCAGACCCGGAGGATCTTCGGGAGCAACCCGGGCTGGCTGGGCGGGGGCAGGTGACGCCCCGCGAAGTAGTCCCCCGCGGTGCTGGCCGGGATGCCCACCGCCCGGGCCACTTCCCGTATCGTCAGCCCGGCCCGCTGCCGGGCGAGCGTCAGTTCCCTCCCGAAGTCCGGCGGGGCGCCGATACGCCGCGGGTCCGGCTGCCCAGGATCACCAGCTGGCGCCGCCGGTTCCGGCTCGTCGTCACGCGGGCCAACGGCCTCGGGTCCCCCCTCGCTGGCCACGTTATCCCCCCTCGAGATCAACGGCCACGAATCCGGTGAGTGCATCACCGCCTGGTGTCTGCATGACTCCTGGGGGATGCGGTGAGTTGACATCAACGGCCGAATTAGTCAGATAAGGGGTAGTGCCCGGCTGTCCGACCTTGTCCGAGGGTTTTCCGCACCGCTGCGCGGCACGGGGCCGCACCCGGACACTAGGCATCGGGCCCTGGCCCGCTTCAGCGCGCGGGTAGCCCCAGGTGAGGGGGGGACGGAAACGTCCCCACGCCTGGCGCGGGCGTGGGGACACCAATCCTGGTCCCGTTCGGTGAGCGGTTGGGGGGTAGGGGCCGCCGAACGGGGCCGGGACGGCCCAGCCGGGCCCGGAAGCCGGCCCAGGCCAGACCGCCCGAACGGGACCTGGCGCGCGGATGACCGGACTGGGGCGAGCACGGCGGGCCCTGGCCTGACAGAGCGTTATGCTCTGGTCGCGGATCGTATACTCATGCCGACGAGGCCGATCCCGCACCGGGGGTAGCGATGAGGCGCGGCACGGTTGCTGCCATCGCAGCCGCTGGAGTCCTCCTGGCGATGGCCGGGTTGGCCATGCCCGCCCGGGGGCCGGCGGCGCCGGGCCTGGTGTCGCCTGGCCTGGTGTCGCCGGACCTGGTGCCGGGGGACATGGTGGCCCAGGATCTGACCCAGATGCGCCCGCTGCCGCGCGTCCTGTACGGGGTGACCGCAGATGGCGTAGGCCGCCTCCGCGAGCTCGTGGCCAGCGCACGGCACCTCCCGGAGATGCCCACCACGCGCATCTATTTCCGTGTGTCCGAGCCGCCCCGCTACTACGCGACCGCGGTCCGTCGGCTCCGCCCGGTGAGCTATCTGATGGGCGAGTTGCTTGACTCCTCCGACGAGACGCATATCAGCGTGGCCGCATACCGCCACCGCGTGAGGTCCTATCTCGCCGTCTTCAGGAACGAGATCGACCTTTGGGAGATCGGTAACGAGGTGAATGGTAACTGGACGGGCCATTATAGGACGGTAGAGAGGAAGCTAACCGCTGCTTATCGTGAGGTAATTGGCGCCAAAAGGCGAGCCGCGCTCACCCTCTACTACAACGCCGGGTGCGGAGACGGGGCGGCCGAGCTGAGCCCGCTCGCTTTCTCCCGGAGATATGTGCCGCGAGCTGTCCGTAACGGGCTGACTCACGTCTTCCTTTCATACTACGAAGAAAGCTGCCATGGGATCAGGCCCAGCGTCCGGACCTGGCGGAATTACTTCCGGAGGCTCCATGCCTTGTATCCGCATGCGCTGCTCGGCTTCGGTGAGATCGGCCTGAGACGTCCGGTGAGGCGGCACGCTATCGCCGCCGCCAGATCGCTGATCCGCTACTACTACGGGCTCCGTATCAGGCTCCCGTACTACGCCGGCGGGTACTTCTGGTGGTATTACGCCGAGGATTGCCTGCCCTACTCCAGCAAGCCGCTCTGGCCCGTGCTGCGCGCTGGCTTCCAGGCCGAGGCGGCGAGCCTGCGGCGATGAAGCCGCCTGCCTGCGGCGATCGCGTGGCCGGCCTGCGGGGGATACTGGGCGCCCTCTGGTGAACAAGTCGTGACCAGCCAGAAGAATCTCGCTTTAAAACGGGAATCCCGGGCATCCGGCGGGGCTTTTTATCGTTGATCGACAGGCATTTCTCTGTGTTCCGCCGAGCTGGATGGGGAATAGCTATGATCTTCAATGCCTATTCTCGGGATTCCGGAAGTATGACATAACGGTCTTGTGGCGACACCGCTCTGCAGCGGTGCCATCGGGCGTGATCATGGGGGAGTGATCGGGTAGCCCTTATCGACAAGCTTCTTAGTCTTGTTAGGCAGATTTTCTCTTTGTTTACTTCTGCACGCAAACGGCGTGAGGGGCTGCCTCCGCCTGCGCTATTAAGCGGCGGCCGGACGGGAATTTAGGAGATTTCTTATGTATTATCCTGCGACTCTAGCGAGCCTGACGGCACTCGGCTCGCCCGTGGTACTGCCGCATAACGGTGATCTGTGGCTGGCGGCCCGGCTGCTACTGGACGGCGCGGGAGCTTTCTTCGGCATCTATCTCCTGATCAGCATCGCGCTGTTGCTGACTGGCCAGGTGATGCGGATCCGCCCTCGCTCCAGCATCCCGGCCCGCAAATGATCGCCCGCCTGCGCGTACCGGTCCCGGGCGCTGCCCGGGGAGTGCTGATCTGGGTAGCCGCGATGGCCGGGCTCCTGGTCGCCGGCCCCTGCGCCCTGAATACGGCGGCCGTGGCCGCCACCCGAGCCCAGGCGGCGCGCGGCGTGGGGGCCCTGTCCGGGCTCCGGTCAGCCGGGGGGCCGATCCTCGTGTTCCGGGTGGATGTGTCCCACTACCCGCAGGTGGGGGTGGTGGTCACCGTGCCGGGCAGCCGGCGGCGACTCAAACCGTCCGATTTCGTCGTCCTGAACGGAGCCCAGGCCTCGAGGCCGAGCGTCAGCCAGCTTTCGGCTAACAACGTGCAGTTGATGCTGGTCCCGGACACGGGGCTCTCGTTAGCCCGGTGGCACGAGGAACAGCATGCCGCGGCGCGCTTCCTGGTCAACCTGCCCGATGTTGCGCAGACCGCCGTCGTCGATCCTGCGCGGCCTGGCCTGCTGGCCCATGGCCTCACCCCTGATGCCACCTCCTCCGTGGCCAGGCTGGCCGGGCTCCCGGGGGGAACCCTCAGCCCCGCGGCCCGGCTGGCCGCCGCGCTCTCTGGGTTCGCACCCGGTCCCCGGGTCCGGCGCACGGTTGTCCTGGTTGTTTCGTCGCCGTCGCCGCTCGCGGGGGCCGCTGCGGCCCGCTTCCGCGAGCAACTCGCGGCCAGCGGTACCGCGCTGTATGTCATCGACGCCACGCCGCGCCGGGATCCTGGCTATGACGCCCTGGCCGCCGGCAGCGGGGGCCGGGCCATCCCGGTGCGGTCCGCTGCCGAATGGCCACGCGCGTTCGGCCGGATCCTCAGCGACCTCGGCCAGCAGTATTACCTGCGCTTCACCGACACCCGCCCGCTGCCCGGGCGGGTGAAGATCCTCGTCCGGACCGCGCTCGGCATCGAGTACGGGGTAGCAGGCCTGCCCGCCGCCAACCCGACCCCGCCGCCACCACTTCCGCCCGTCAAGCCGCCAGTGCCGCGATCCAGCTGGGACCAGCCGCTGGTCTGGCTGGCCGCGCTCCTGGTCATCTTCGGGGTGGGTTACGGGCTGCTGATGCTCGCCGCCTCCAGAAAAGACCCCCCGCGGCGCAAGAACCCGGCCCGGCACGCCGTCTCCGGTCCGCCGGGGCAGGCAGACGGGTCCGGCCTGGTCATTCCGTCTGGAGCGCCCGGGGCCGAGCGGACGGTGGCCGTCGTGAATCCTCCGCCCGCCGGGCCAGGCGGCCTGTTCTTCGTGTTTCTGATGCCATGCCTGAACGAGGAGAAGGTCATCCTCGGCAGCCTTCAGCGGCTGCTGTCCATGCCTGGCGGCAGCTTCGTGGTCCTGGTCATCGACGACGGGTCCGACGACGCCACCGCCGAGATGGTCGCGGGCGCTGTCGGCGAGCAGGTCTGGCTGCTCAGCCGCCAGCCGCCGGATGCCCGGCAGGGCAAGGGCGAGGCGCTGAACGCAGCCATCCGCTTTCTCACCGGCAGCGGGCGGCTGGCCGGACACGACCCTGACGAAGTGATCGTCGTCGTGGTGGACGCGGACGGGCGCCTCGACCCTCACGCCGTCAGTGTGGTCAGCCCGTACTTCGCTGACCCCACAGTCGGCGCGGTGCAGATCGGCGTCCGCATCAACAACCGTGACAGCAGCAGGCTGGCGCGCATGCAGGACATGGAATTCGTCATCTACACCGAGGTCTTCCAGCGCGGCCGGCGTCACCTCGGCAGCGTCGGCCTGGGCGGCAACGGCCAGTTCATGCGGCTTTCCGCGCTGCTCTCGCTGGGCGGCTCCCCGTGGACCCGGAGCCTGACGGACGACCTCGACCTGGGGGTCCGGCTCCTGGTCGCTGGCTGGCGAAACGAGTACTGCTCAGCCGCCGCCGTGCATCAGCAGGGCGTCGTCCAGCTCCGGCGGCTGATTCGCCAGCGTTCCCGATGGTTCCAGGGCCACCTCCAGTCCTGGACGCTGATCCCGCTGGTCCTGCGCAGCGCGCCCCGCCGGGCCCGCGGCGACCTTCTTTACCACCTGTCCAGCCCGGCGATCCTGCTCATCGCCTCGCTGCTGACCGCCTCGTTCCTGCTCTCCCTGGCCAATTGCGCGATGCTCGCGGTACAGGGCCGGAATCCCTTCGGCTGGTGGATCGCCTCGACGTACGCCCTGACGTTCGGGTCGGCGCTGGCCTACGGCTTGGTCTACTGGGGCCGGGAGCGCCGCAACGGCGTGTCGCTGCCCCAGGTCGTGTGGCTCGCGCACCTCTACGTCTGCTACGGGATGATCTGGTACGCGTCCGGTTGGTGGGCGGTCGTCAGGACGCTGCGCGGCCGTACTGGCTGGGCGAAGACTGACCGCGTCGCCGAAGCCCCCACGGCGCTGGCCCCCGCGGCTGCGGGGGCCAGCGCCAGCACGGCGCCTGCCGGGCTGGTATCGATGGCCGCCGGGACGCCGGCCGGCCAGAGGAGCCCAGCGGTTCAGGGACCCGGCGCGCCGGCCGGTCCGGTGGCGCCGGGTCCGGTGGAGGCCGTTCCGGCGGACCCGGCGCCTGGGCGGTCCGCATCACGGTCCCCGGGGCGGAGGCGACGCAGGGTAAAGGTCCTGACCGTAGCCTCCGCCCTGGTCTGCGCGACGGTGGGCGCCGGTCTCGCCTGGTCCGCCGTTGCGGGCCACGGATCTGGGCACCGCCAGTGGCTCACCGTTTTCAACGGCTATGGCCACGCTGACGTGACCGGGTCCGGCACGGCCCAGACGATCACGATCGCGCCGGCCAGGGCGCGGTCGCGGCGGGCAACCCACTCGGCGCTGGTCGTCTCCCGCCGTCGCTACGGCGACTTCGTCGCGACCGTGCGGGTGCAGACCCTCCGTCAGCTGCGTCACGGCGCCGCCGGGACGCCACACCCATGGGAAGTCGGGTGGGTGGTCTGGCACTACACCTCCGACCAGAGCTTCTACGCGCTGACCCTGGAGCCCACCGGCTGGCTCCTGTCCAAACAGGCTCCCGGCTACCCGGGAGGGGAGCGGTTCCTCGCGTCGGGCCGGACCCCGCTGTTCCGCGTGGGCGTCCCGCACAGCGTGGGGATCGTCCAGATCGGTGACCAGATCACCGTGTCGGGTGACGGCCATCTGCTGACCCGGTTCACCGACACCCGGCAGGCCTATCTGCGCGGATCCTTCGGTGCGTACAGCGAGGACTCTGACGCTCGCTTCAGCGATATCCGGGTCAGGGCGCTGCCTGTCCCGGCGCCCAGGTCCGGCCCGGTCCCCGTCCAGGGCCGCCGCGGTACCCCCGAGGCCCGCCTTCGCTCGCTTCGCCGAGGTAATTCCGACCCAGGAAGGACGAAGAGGCACGTCGCCATGCCACATTCCGAGGCCCGCACCCCGCCGGCACCGCCACCGGCCGGTGCCGGGCGCCAGATCATGGTCATCTACGGAACCCGGCCGGAAGCGGTCAAGGTCGCGCCCCTGATCCGGGCGCTGGACCAGTCCGACGTGTTCACTCCCGTCGTCGCGGTAACTGCGCAGCACCGGTCGATGCTCGACCAGGTAAACGAGGTCTTCGACGTCAAGCCCTCGTTTGACCTGGACATACATCGTCCGGGGCAGTCGCTCACCGAGATCACCACCCGCGCCCTGGCCGGAGTGCAGTCGCTGCTCGCGGAGCACCGCCCAGACGCGGTGGTGGTGCAGGGCGACACCACCACCGTGGTCACCGCCGCGCTGGCGGCCTTCTACGAGAAGATCCCGGTGGTGCACCTGGAAGCCGGACTGCGCACGGGCGATCCCTACTCGCCCTACCCCGAGGAAATCAACCGCCGTCTCACCACCAGGCTCACGGCGCTGCATCTCGCCCCGACCGGCACCAGCAAGGCCAACCTGCTGGCCGAGAACGTCGACGAGGCCAGCATCGTGGTGACCGGGAACACTGTCATCGACGCCCTGCTGTGGGCGGTTCCACGCCAGTGCGGCTACGACGAACCGGCGCTCGCCGACCTGGATCGCAGCGGCGCGCCGGTCCTGCTCGTCACCGCGCACCGGCGGGAATCGTGGGGTGCGCCGCTGGGTGCGGTCGGCCGCGCACTGGCCCGCATCGCGGCCGCGCACGGCGACCTGCGCATTGTGTTCCCGGTGCACTGCAATCCGGCGGTCCGGGACGCGGTGCTGCCTGCCATCCGCGGTGTGCCCAATGTCATCGTGACCGAACCGCTTCGCTACGGCAGCTTCTGCCGGCTCATGAGCCGCGCCACCGTCATCCTCACCGACAGCGGCGGGGTTCAGGAGGAAGCCCCCAGCCTGGGCAAGCCGGTGCTGGTCATGCGGGATACCACCGAGCGGCCCGAGGCGGTACGCGCCGGGGCGGTCAAGCTGGTCGGCACCGACGAGGACGTCATCGTCGATGCGGTCGGCCGGCTGCTCACCGATCCCGTTGCCCACGCCGCGATGGCCAACGCGGTTAACCCTTACGGCGACGGGCGGGCCGCGCAGCGCGCGGTCGCGGCGCTGGCCCACCATTTCCGTCTCGGCCCCGCTGCTGAGGAGTTCGACAGCCCGGCGGCTGACCCGGCCGCCGGGCGGAGGGAGGCGGCCCACAGATCATCCCATCCGGCCCGCGGCCAGGAGATCGCGGCCACGACATCACCATCAGGCGGCTCGGCTCGAGTTCGCACCTGATCACCCGTATCCGGGGGAAGGAAGCTCAGAACATGCGTTATAGGCGAATAGCGGTCGCGGCTGCGGCCGCGGTCGCGCTCGCGGCGCCGTTGGCTGGTGCGGTGGCGCCGGCCAGTGCCGCGCCTGCGCCCGCCGGCACCTCGGCATCATCGGCGCCCAACGGGCATCAAAGCCATGAGCCCAGCGCGCGGGGCGGCGTGAACGGACTGCCGGCCATTCCCGGGCCGCCGGCGCCGCCGAAGGGCCTGCCCAGGCAGCGATCCGGCTACCGGTCGCCCACCCAGCGTCCCGGCCGGCGAAAGGCCGCGGTGACGGCGCCCAACGAGTCAGCCGCGGTGACCGCTGCCACCCCGGCCGTCAGCCCGCCGCCGCAGGCGAAGACCTGGGGGGCCAGTGGGGCGGCGACCACGCTGGTGCTCTACGACACCACGAACACCTGGGGCTGGCTGGGCGAGCTCTACGCGATTGGCAGCGGCAACCTGGCTACGCACTTTGGCCGGGTGACCGCCGAACCGGTGATCGACTACGTCTCCGGTCAGGTGAACAGCTACACCGCGACGATCTACATCGGCTCGACGTACAACGAGCCGATCCCGCAGACGTTCCTCAACGACGTGCTTTCCACGACCAAGCCGGTGATGTGGATAGGGGACAACATCTGGCAGCTCACCGGGACTCCGGGAAGCGCCGCTGACACGGCCTTCGAGGCGGCCTACGGGTGGGATCCCGACACCTCGTACTTCGACACGGCCGACACGATCGCCTCGGTCAGCTACAAGAGCCAGACGTTCACCCGGAACACGGCCAATGCCGGCGGTGTCCTGGCCCCCCATATCACCACCCCGTCGAAGGTGAGTGTGCTGGCGTCAGCGAATTGCACGACCTCGACGGGTACCGCGACGGACTGCAACGAGATCGCGCAGACCACGGGCACATCATTCCCGTGGGCGATCCGTTCCGGCAACCTGATGTACATCGGTGAGGTACCGCTGTCCTACATCTCACCCACGGATCGGTACCTGGCCTTCGCCGATCTGCTCTTCGATGAGCTGGCTCCCGGCGCGACGCCGAGCCACGAGGCGCTTATCCGCCTCGAGGACCTCAGCCCGGAGTCGAGCCCGTCAAATCTGACGGCCTACGCCAGCTACCTGAAGAGCCAGGGCGTGCCGTTCAGCATGGCGGTCATCCCGGACTATCTCGACCCGACGGGTTACTACAACAACGGCGTGCCCGTATCGGAGACCCTCGCCCAGTCGCCGGCGGTGGTGTCGGCGCTGAAGACTGCGGTCTCGGATGGCGGCACCCTCGTCCAGCATGGCTACACGCACCAGTACTCGAATATCCCCAACCCGTTCACCGGGGTCACCGGGGATGATTTCGAGTTCTACCGGGCCCAGTGCTCCACCACGGCGACCGCGCCGTACAACTTCGTGGCGCCGTGCGCGAACACCGATTACGTCATCGAAGAAGGTCCGGTCCCTGGCGACTCGCAATCGTGGGCGGCGAACCGGGTCTCGACCGGCCAGGCCCTGTTCAAGGCGGCCGGCCTGCCCACGCCGACGATTTGGACTACCCCGCACTACGCGGCCTCGGCCGCGGACTACGCCGGGATTGACCAGACGTACTCGACCCGGTACGAGGAGGAGCTGTTCTTCGGCGGGGAGCTGACCGGCCAGCCGATCAACTACTCGCACGTATTCGGGCAGTTCTTCCCCTACGAGGTGCATGACCTCTACGGGTCGACGATCATCCCGGAGAACCTCGGTGACTACGAGCCGATCGCGGAATACGGGAACCCCCCGCGCACCGCGCAGGACATCATCAACGAGGCTCAGCAGAATCTCGCTGTCACCCAGGGTGTGGCCAGCTTCTTCATCCACCCCGACGATGACCCGATATCGGTGCTCAAGCAGGTCGTCACCGGCCTGAAGGCGCTCGGCTACACGTTCGTGAGCCCGGCGACCCTGATGTCCACCAACGGATAGTGGTTCATGGGTGGCTGGTGCCGGTTTGCCCCTGGGGGCCCGGCGCCAGCCGCTCATCCCAGGCCCGCTGCAGGGCCGTCAGCAGCGTGTCCACCGGCTGGGCACCGGCCACGCCGTACCGGCGGTCGATCACGAAGAAGGGCACTCCGGTCGCGCCCAGCTCGGCAGCTTCCCGGCCCTCGTCCGCGACGCGGTCCGCGTAGCGGCGGGACAGCAATGCCTCCCGCGCGTCCCCCGGGTCCAGCCCGATCTCGCCGGCCAGGCTCACCAGGTCCCCGACCGAGAAGATGGGCCGGGCCTCGCCGAAGTAGGCGGTGAACAGGCGGTCCCACGCCTCGGCCTGCTTGCCCTGATCGGCTGCGTAGGCGAGTAGTTCGTGGGCCAGCCCTGTGCTGCCTACCTGATTGTCCAGGACGTGGTACGGGCGCAGGCCCTCGCTGTTGGCCAGGTCCTCGACCCGCCGGGTCATCGCGTCGATCTGCGCATCGTCCAGGCCCTTCCTCCTGAGCATGTCCCGGACCGGCTCGCTGGACCCGGACGGCGCACCCGGGTCCAGCTGGAAGGAGCGGTGGGTCACCTGCACCTCGCCGCGGTGCGGGAAACGCTCCAGCGCCGCCTCCAGCCGGCGGGCGCCCAGACCGCACCAGGGGCAGATGACGTCCGCCCACACCTCAACCTGCATCGCAGCCCTCCTGATCCCCGCGGGACGAAGAATCTCCGCTGTCCGGAATTGGTACAACGGGCGGGCGCGCAGAAGCCTTCCCGCGAGGTGCCCTCACGAGGGCGTGATGGGACAGCCGGGCGGCCGGCGCAGCGGCAGCAGCTGCGGCGGACCCTCACTAACTGTTGCCCTCGGGAACCCTTCCAGCGGGCCGTCGGCCGAGGTAACGTTCAAGCGGGTCCCGGGCCGATGACGGACCGAAGAGCCACTGCCGAGGGTGTGAAGTGGCCGCGCAGGTTGGCCTTGGCCGAGAAGACGTTCCCTCCTTGTCACTCCCCGGGACCCGCCAGCTCACCGCATGGCCCGCGCCATGCGGATAACCACGACGGCAAGATGGGCGGGCAGGGCGTGAGCCGGGCGCACGACATCGGCGGTCAGACCGGGTTCGGCCCGGTCCCGCTGGGCGGGGACGGGCCGCCGTTCGAGCACGACTGGGAGGCCCGGGTCTACGCGCTGAACGGCGTGCTCCGGGCACGCGATCTCTACAGCACAGATGAGTTCCGGGACGCCATCGAGCGGATCCCGCCCCAGGAGTACCTCGAGCTGGGCTACTACGAACGCTGGCTGCGCGCGATCCAGACGCTGCTAGCGGAGAAGGCGCTGCTTCCTGGCGCTCCGCACCCTGGCGATGGCCTGCTCGCCGGCAATCCCCTGCTTCCTGGGGCTCTGCACCCCGGCGATGGCCTGCTCGCTGCCCAGGACGACGGGTGACGCTCAGCCCCGGGACCCGCGTCCGGGCGCGGCTGGGCGATCCGGATCACCACACCCGGCTGCCGGGCTACGTGCGCGGGCAGACGGGCGAAGTGGTCGAGGCGGCCGGACAGTGGGCGCTCCCCGATGACCGGGCCCGGGGCATCACGCCGCCCCGGGTCGAGACCGTTTACTCGGTGCGTTTCCCGGCGGCCGGGCTGTGGGGCAGCGGGACGCACTGCGTCGTCGTGGACCTGTGGGAGTCCTACCTGGAGGAGGCCGGCTGATGGGAGCAGGCCACGCCGAGCAGCCCTCGGCCGTCCAGGTGCGCGAGCTGGAGGAGCGGGTGATCGCCGCCGGGCTGGCCACCGACGCGGAACTGGACGCCGTGCTGGCCCGGCTGTACGCGAACGCCTCGCCGCTGAACGGGGCCAGGATCGTGGCCCGGGCCTGGTCCGATCCCGGCTATGCGGGCCGGCTCCTCGCCGACGGCAACGCGGCCGCGGCCGAGCTGGGCTTCGATACCGCGCAGGCGGGCAGCGGGTACCGGCTCAAAGTCGTGGCGAACACCCCCCGCACGCACAACATGATCGTCTGCACGCTGTGCTCCTGCTATCCGGTGTCTCTGCTCGGCCCGTCGCCCAGCTGGTACAAGAGCCTGGCCTATCGCTCACGTGCGGTGCGCGAGCCACGGGCGGTGCTGGCCGAGTTCGGATTGCTGCTCCCGGAGGATACCGAGATCGTGGTGTGGGACGCGAGCGCCGAGAACCGCTACCTGGTCCTGCCCGGCCGCCCGGCGGGCACGGACGGCCTGGGCGAGGAGGACCTGGCCGCCCTGGTCAGCCGGAACGGGCTGATCGGCACGGCGGCGGTCTGACCCTGGTCCGCGTTCGATTCCCGTGTGGTGGGTATCTGACGTGTAAGGCCGTCCATCCGGCAGCCTGGAGTGAGCACCGGCCACGCGCGTCCCGGCCGGCGGAACTGGGGGGTCCATGAAGGTGCTTGGTGTCGTGGTCACTGCGACCGTGCTGGGCGTCATCATCATCAACATCATCAACCGCGACGACATCATCCGGTACTTCAAGATGCGCCAGATGTGAGTCAGCCAGGATGGGGCCATGACTGCCGCCGCCGCCGTAGCCAGCCCGGTCGATTTCGTCACCTACGGTGACTACCAGCTGAAGGCCCCGCCGCGGGCGGACGGCGCTTTCGTGCGCCCGCTCTACCCCTTCCAGGGCCGGGTGAGCGCGGACGGATCCACCGGCTATCCCGCCGAGGCCGGCCGCTACCACCTCTACATCTCGCTCGCCTGCCCGTGGGCGCACCGCTCGGCCATCGTCCGGGCGCTGCTGGGGCTGGAGGACGTGGTGTCGATGTCGGTGGTCGATCCGGTCCGGGACGGGCGGGGCTGGGCGTTCCGGGACGGACCCGGCTACTCGGCCGATCCGGTGAACGGCTTCACGCTGCTGCGGGACGCTTACCAGGCGACCGAGCCGGGGTACGACGGGCACGTCTCGGTGCCGGTGCTATGGGACAGGGAGACCGGCCGGATCGTCTCCAACAACTTCCCCGACATCACCATCGACCTGGACACGCAGTTCGGCCGGTGGGCCAATCCGGCGTTCGACCTGTACCCGGCCGCGCTGCGCCCCGAGATCGACGCGCTCAACGAGCGGGTCTACACGGCCGTCAATAACGGCGTATACCGGTGCGGGTTCGCCACCTCGCAGCAGGCCTACGGCGCTGCGGTGGCTGACCTGTTCGCCACCCTGGATGACCTGGACCAGCGGCTGGCCACCCGGCGGTTCCTGCTCGGTGCCTCGCTCACCGAGGCGGACGTGCGGCTATGGGTGACCCTGGCCCGGTTCGACGCGGTGTATGTCACCCACTTCAAGGCCAACCTGCGCCGCCTGGCCGACTATCCGAACCTGTGGCCGTACGCCCGTGACCTGTACGCGATCCCGGCGTTCCGCGGCACCACGAACTTCGACCACATCAAGCGGCACTACTACGGGACGCATCCGCAGCTTAACCCGCTGCGGATCGTGCCCGCCGGGCCGGTGCTGGACTGGGACGCCCCGCAGGACAGGGCGGCCCTGGCTGGACCTGGGACGCGCTGACCGGCGGAAGCTGGCAGGCAGCATGCCGGGTGGCTGCCGATAAGCTGGTCAGCTCGGCGTAGAGCGCCGCGGTCTGGGCAGCGATGGCGTCCCAGCCGAACTCGGCGGCGGCCCGCTTGCGGCCCGCCGCGCCCATGGCGCCGGCCCGCGCGGGGTCGCCGATCAGGGCGTTCAGCGCTTCCGCCAGGGCGGCCGGGTCGGCGGGCGGGACGAGCAGCCCGGTCTCCCCGTCGCTGACCACCTCGGGGATCCCGCCGACCCGGGACGCCACCACCGCCGTGCCGCAGGCCATCGCCTCCAGGTTGACGATGCCGAGCGGCTCGTACAGCGACGGGCAGGCAAACACGGTGGCGTGGCTGAGCAACTGGATGACCTCGGGCCTGGCCAGCATCTCCGGGATCCAGATCACCCCGGTGCGGGCCGCCTGCAGGCTCGTGACCAGCCCGCCGACCTCCGCGGCCAGCTCCGGGGTGTCCGGCTGGCCCGCGCACAGCACGAGCTGCGCCTCCGGCGGCAGGCTGGCGGCCGCCCGGAGCAGCACGGGGACCCCCTTCTGCCTGGTGATCCGCCCGACGAAGATCACCGCGGGTCGTGACGGATCCACCCCGTACCGCTGCAGGACCCCGGTCCTTGCGTCCGGGGCGTACTCCTGGGCGTCAATCCCGTTCCGGATGACCCGGATCCGTTCCGGCGGCACCGAGGGGTAGGCGGCCAGCACGTCCTCCCGCATCCCCTCGGACACCGCGATCACCGCGGCGGCGCCCTCGACCGCCACCCGCTCGCACCAGCTGGACAGGGCGTAGCCGCCACCGAGCTGCTCCGCCTTCCACGGCCGCAGCGGCTCCAGCGAGTGCACCGTGACCACGTGCGGTATCCCGTACAGCATCGAGGCCAGGTGCCCGGCGAGGTTGGCGTACCAGGTATGCGAGTGCGCCAGGTCCGCCCCGCCCACCGCGGCGGTCATGGACAGGTCGGTGGAGATCGTGGCCAGCGCCTGGTTTGCCCCGGCGAGCAGTTCCCACGGCCGGTGGGCTACGGCCCCGGGCCGGTCCCCGCCCTCGCAGTGGACGGTGAGGTTGACCAGGCCCGCCAGTTCCCGGGCCAGGTAGGTGACGTGCACACCCGCGCCGCCGTACACCTCGGGCGGGTACTCGCGGGTGAGCAGGGCCACCTTGAGCCGGTCCCGCTGCGCCGGCCCCGGGGGATGGCGGGGCACGGTCATATGGTCACCTTCTGGCTCTTGCCCACCACGGTGATGCCGCTGTCGGACACCGCGAAGCCGCGTTCCCGGTCATGGTCCTTGTCCACGCCAATCGTGACGCCCTCGGGCACCACGACGTTCTTGTCCAGGATGGCGTCCCTGACCACCGCGTGCCGTCCGATGATCGTGTTGTGCAGGATCACCGACCGCTCTACCGCGGACCAGCTATTGACCCGCACACCGGGGGAGAGGACCGCCTCGCGGACCAGCCCGCCGGAGACGATCACGCCGTTGCTGACCAGGCTGTCGATGGATCGGCCCACCCGGTCGCCGGTGTCGTGCACGAACTTGGCGGGCGGCAGGCTGGGCACGTTGGTCAGGATCGGCCACCGGTCGTTATAGAGATTGAAGACGGGGTGGATGGCGCACATGTCCATGTGCGCCTCGAAGTAGGAGTCCAGCGTGCCGACGTCTCGCCAGTAGCCGGCGTCACGCTCGCTCGCCCCGGGCACCTTGTTGGTCATGAAGTCGTAGACGTGCGCGAGGCCCTCGTCCACCAGCATCGGGATGATGTCGCCGCCCATGTCGTGACGGCTGTTCGGGTTGGCCGCGTCCTTGCGCAGCGCCTCGATCAGCACCTCGGTGGAGAAAAGGTAGTTGCCCATCGAGGCGTAGGCCTCGTCTGGCCGTCCGGGCAGCGCGGGCGGGTCGGCCGGCTTCTCCAGGAACGCCTCCAGCGTGTGCCCGTCCGCGCCCGCCTGGATCACGCCGAACTCGGTGGCCTCCATGCGCGGCACCGGGATGGCGGCGACGGTGACCCCGGCCCCATGGTCGCAGTGCTCCTGGATCATCTGCCGCGGGTCCATCCGGTACACGTGATCCGCGCCGAACACGATGACGAGGTCGGGCCGCTCGTCGTAGATCAGGTTCAGCGACTGGTAGATCGCGTCGGCCGAGCCGGTGTACCAGTGCGGGCCGAGCCGCTGCTGGGCGGGCACGGGCGTGACATAGTTCCCGAGCAGCGTGCTCATCCGCCACGTGGTGGACACGTGCCGGTCCAGGCTGTGGCTCTTGTACTGGGTGAGCACGGCGATCCGCAAGATCCCGGCGTTGACCAGGTTCGACAGCGCGAAGTTGACCAGCCGGTACACGCCTCCGAACGGCACGGCTGGTTTAGCCCGGTCGGCCGTCAGCGGCGCCAGCCGCTTGCCGGCCCCTCCGGCCAGCACGATGCCCAGAACTCGCTGATCTGCCATCTCCCACCCCTCACGTGCCATTTGCTTCTTTCAGCACGCCGTCCAGGATCTGCTGTGCTTCTTCCTGGATGCGGGCCAGATGCCGGGGACCGGCGAACGACTCCGCGTACAGCTTGTAGACGTCTTCTGTTCCCGAGGGCCGCGCGGCGAACCAGCCGCTCTCGGTGATCACCTTGATGCCGCCCAGCGGCTCACCGTTGCCCGGGGCCCGGGTCAGCCGGTCCAGCACCGGCTCGCCCGCGAGTTCCGCGACGCTGACCTGATCCGGGGACAGCTTCGCCAGCAGCGCCTTCTGCGCCCTTGTCGCGGGCGCGTCGATCCGGGCGTAGGCCGGGTCGCCCAGCCGGCCGGTCAGGTCGCGGTACCGCTCACCGGGTGACTGCCCGGTCACGGCCGCGATCTCGGAGGCCAGCAGGGCCAGGATGATGCCGTCCTTGTCGGTGGTCCAGACCCGGCCATCGGTGCACAGGAAGGAGGCGCCGGCGCTCTCCTCGCCCCCGAAGGCGATCGAGCCGTCCAGCAGCCCCGGCACGAACCACTTGAACCCCACCGGGACCTCGGTCAGCGTGCGCCCGGCGGCCCCGGCCACCCGGTCGATGATCGAGGAACTGACCATGGTCTTGCCCACCGCCGCCCCGGAGGGCCAGTCAGCCCGGTGCCGGTACAGGTAGTCGATGGCCACGGCCAGGTAGTGGTTGGGGTCGAGCAGGCCCGCGTCCGGCGTGACGATGCCGTGCCGGTCGGAGTCGGTGTCGTTGCCGGTCGCGATCGCGAACTCGGCCGCGCGGTCGATCAGCGAGGCCATCGCGTAGGGCGAGGAGCAGTCCATCCTGATCCGGCCATCCCAGTCCAGGGTCATGAACCGGAACGTGGCGTCCACGTCGGGGTTGACCACGGTGAGGTCGAGCCGGTAGCGATCGGCGATCTCCCCCCAGTACGCGACGCTGGCGCCGCCCAGCGGGTCGGCGCCGATCCGGATGCCAGCGACGCGGATCACGTCCAGGTCCACCACGGCCGGCAGTTGTGCGACGTACTCGCCCAGGAAGTCGAAGGCTGCCGTCGTGGACGCGCCCCTGGCCGCCGGGTACTGCACCCGGCGCACCTCCCGCAGTCCGCCGGCCAGCAGCTCATTGGCCCGGTCCTGGATGACCGAGGTGATCTGCGACCCGGCCGGGCCGCCGTCGGGCGGGTTGTACTTGAACCCGCCGTCCTCCGGCGGGTTGTGCGACGGCGTGATGACGATGCCGTCGGCCAGGCCGTCAGCGCGACCGTCGTTGTAAACCAGGATGGCGCGGGACAGCGAGGGCGTCGGGGTGTACCCGTCCCGGCTGTCCACCAGCACGGTCACCTCGTTCGCCGCGAGGACCTCCAGCGCGGTCACGAACGCGGGCTCAGACAGCGCGTGGGTGTCCCGGCCGAGGAACAGCGGGCCGGTGGTACCCGCCCGGGCCCGGTAGTCGCAGATGGCCTGGGAGGTGGCGGCGATGTGATCCTCGTTGAACGACGTGCGCAGCGCCGAGCCGCGGTGTCCCGACGTGCCGAAGCTCACTCTCTGCTCAGGGACCGCTGGATCCGGGTGCAGTACGTAGTAGGACGTGACCAGCTTGGCCACGTCCACCAGGTCCGCCTGGCTGGCCGGCTGGCTGGCCCGCTCGTTCACCGGCACGGTGGGCTCCTCTCCTTTAATAAGCAAGTCTTCCGGTAATCCGCGCTGGCCGCCATGGCTGGGGCGGTCCGGAAACTCCAGCAGCCAGGATCTGTTCCCGGACGCGGAGCCTCATCCCGGCCGCCGGGGTGTGCTGCGATGATGGCGGGATGACCAACAATTCGCCACCACCGCTGACCCGGCGGGCCCGGCTGTGGGCGGCCGCGGAGGCCAGGGGGATCCCGCTGCGGACCATCCTGACCGTCGCGCTGGTGGTGATCGCGGTCTACGTGCTGGCCAAGGTGTTCTACCGGCTCCGCGACGTGCTGCTGCTGATCATCGTGGCCGCATTCATCGCCGTGATCCTGAACCCGGCCGTGGTGGCCCTGCAGCGGTGGAAGATCAAGCGGCGGGGCTGGGCGGTCGCGGTGGTGACCCTGTGGGCCCTGATCGTCTTCACCGGCCTCGCCTTCGCCTTCGGCTCCCCGCTGGCCAACGGGATCAACCACCTGGCCCTGAAGCTGCCGGGCTACGTGGCTGCGGCGACCCACGGACGGGGCTGGATCGGCCATCTCGTGACCAAGTATCACGTGCAGACGTGGGTGAATAAGAACGCGCCCAAGCTGGTGAGTTTCGGGGAAGGGCTGGCCAAGCCCGCCCTGAGTCTGGGCAAGGGCGCGCTGACCCTGCTGCTCGAACTGTTCACCATCTTCGTGCTGGTCCTGCTCCTGCTGCTGGAAGGCCCGAAGATGCGGACGGCCCTGCTGGGCTCGATGGCCCCGGACCGGGCGGAGCGGTACCGGCGGATCGCGCACGAGGTCAACCGCTCGGTCACCGGGTACATGCTCGGCAACGTCCTCACCTCGGTGATCGCCGGCGTGGTGGTGTTCGTCACGCTCATGGTCACAGGCGTGCCGTTCCCGTACCTGTGGGCGCTGTGGGTGGCGCTGGTGGACTTCCTGCCGATGATCGGCGGGGCGCTGGCCGGGATTCCCACCGTGCTGTTCGCGGCCGCCCACTCGCTCACCGCCGGGATCATCACGCTGGTGGTGTTCCTCATCTACACCCAGGTCGAGAACCACGTGCTGAACCCGATCGTGATGAGCCGCACGGTGCGGGTCAACCCGCTGCTGGTACTGCTGTCCATCCTGGTCGGCGGCGAGATCGGCAGCTGGATCGGGGGGATCTTCGGCGCGTTCGTGGGGGCGCTGCTGGCCATCCCGGCGGCCGGGGCCATCCAGGTTGTGGTCCGCGAGGTCTGGCAGGCCACCGACCCCGCGACCGCGCCGCCCGGCGCGCCGGTCATCCCCACCGCAGGCGCCGCCGAGGACGCCGGTCGTGACGACGCGGGTCGTGCCGGTGGTGCCGGTGGTGACGGTGCCGGTGGCGCGGTGCCGGTGGTGCCGGTGCCGGTGGGCCGGACGGCACGCGCCAGCCGTCCCCGCCAGCCAGACCCAGCCGCTGGGCCACCCGCTTCTCTCGTCGCTGACCAGCACCTGCGCCCCGGCGGCGACCCCGTCCCCCGGGAGTCAACGCCCACTTCTTCGCCCACTTTTCACGCGGAACGTGCGCCGTGGTGGGTGTTTTGTCCGGTTAAGGCGCACGTTCCGCGTGAAGAGTGAGCGGAAGGGGCTGGTGTGACTGGACGGAAGGGGCTGGTGTGACTGAGCGGAAGGGGCTGGTGTGACTAGACGGAAGGGGCTGGTGTGACTGGGCGGAAGGGGCTGGTGGACTGGCGTGACTGGGCGGGAGGGGCTGGTGTGGCTGAGGGGACTGGGGGGACAGAGGTGCCGCGTCCCGGCACCGCCGGCGGGCTAGCCAGCCTGCCAGCGGCGGACGGCGAGCAGACCGGGCACCACGGACAGGATGAGCAGCCAGACCGCCAGGTACAGGGGCTCACGGCCGAGCGGGCCGCCGTCGGCCAGGGTACGGATCAGGTCGACAGCGGCGGTGACCGGGTTGGCCCGCGCCAGCGGCTGGAGCCACCCGGCCAGCCGGTCGATCGGGGTGAACGTCGAGCTGATGAACGTGAGCGGCACCATCGGCAGGAATAGGGCCCGGCCCGCGGTGTCCGGGTCGCGGATCCGCAGCGCCAGCCAGCACATCGTGATGCCCAGCGCCACGCCGAAGGCCACGGCGACGGCGACGATGCCCGCCATCCCGGGCAGCCCGGTCCGGACCCGGAACCCCAGCAGTGACGCCACGCCCAGCACCAGCAGCGCCTGGACGAAGAAGATGAGGCTCTCTGCCAGCATCCGGCCGAGCAGCACCGCGCTGCGGGCGATCGGCAGCGACCGGAACCGGTCGGTGATCCCGCTGACCGAGTCCAGCACCAGGCCCAGCCCCACGGTCGGCGCGGTCAGCGCCACGTTCTGCACGATGATGCCGGGGACCAGGTACTGGCGGTACGTGGCGCCCGGCACCCGGGCCAGCCCGGCGAAGATGGCCAGGAACAGCACCAGCAGCACCACGGGCTGGATGAGCGGGTAGAGCAGGCGGCTGGGGTTGGCGCGCAGGATGGCGAGCTGCCGGCCGCAGATGAGCCCCGCCTGGTACGCGGTGCGGCGGGGTCCCGGGCGGGATACCGGGCCTGGCCGCGCGGCCGGGCCCGCGGGAGCAGGAGCCAGGCTGGTCACGACGGTGCCCGGCCCACGGCGTGCTGCCCGGTCAGGGCCAGGAATGCCTCGTCCAGGGTGGGCCCGCGCAGGCCCAGGTCGGCCACCGCGAACCCGTCCGCGGCCAGCGCCTGGGCCACCTGGAGCAGCGTCCCCAGCCCATCCCCGGCGGCCAGGGTGAGCCGCCCGGCGGCCGGATCGGCGTGCACGCCGCCTAGCGGCAGGCCCAGCCGGGCGGCCAGCGCGCGGGCGGCAGCCGCTGCCTGGCCGGCCGGCTCGAACCGGGCCTCGACCAGCTGGGTTCCGGTCCGGGCGCGCAGCTGGGCCGGGGTGCCGCTGGCCACCATCCGGCCGTGGTCCAGGATGTGCACCATGTCGGCGAGCCGCTCGGCTTCCTCCAGGTACTGGGTGGTGAGCAGCATGGCCGTGCCCTCGTCGCGCAGCCCGGCCAGCGACTCCCACAGCTGCAGCCGCCCGGCCGGGTCCAGTCCGGTGGTGGGCTCGTCCAGGACCAGCAGCGACGGCCGCGCCATCAGGCTGGCGGCCAGGTCCGCGCGGCGGCGCATGCCGCCGGAGTAGGTGCCGACCGGCCGCCCGGCCGCGGCGGCCAGGTTGAACCGGTCGATAAGCCCGGCCGCACGCCCCCGGGCGGTGCCGCGGCCCAGCCCGGCCAGCCGTCCGATGAGCATCAGGTTCGCCCGGCCGGACAGCGCCTCGTCCAGCCCCGCGTACTGGCCGGTGAGGCCAATCCGGGCGCGGACCGCGTAGGGATCCGCCACCACGTCGTAGCCGTCCACCCGGATCACGCCCGCGTCCGGGCGGACCAGCGTGGCCACGATCCGGACCAGCGTGGTCTTGCCGGCTCCGTTCGGGCCCAGCAGCGCGGCGATCCGCCCTGGCGGCACGCTGAGATCCACCCCGCTCAGCGCCGTCACCTTCCCGAACGTCTTGACCGCGCCTGTCACCTCCAGCATGTGCTGGGTCATGATGTGAGCCTACGCACGCCATCACGGGCATATCAGGGGTAAAACCCGGGTGGCGGCGCGGGCACCGGGACAGCACGGGCAGCGTGACGGCAAAGGCAGCGTGACGGCAAAGGCAGCGTGACGGCAAAGGCAGCGTGACGGCAAAGGCGGCGTGAGCGCAGATGAGCAGTGAGCGTTCCAGCGTGCGGGCCCTGGAGGACCCGCTCTCCAACAAGGGCACCGCGTTCACCGAGGAGGAGCGGTCGGTGCTGGACTTGCGCGGGCTGCTGCCCAGCGTGGTGGAGACGCTCGACCAGCAGGTGGCCCGCTCCTACCAGGCGTTCCGGGAGCAGCCGACTGACATCGCCCGGCACATCAACCTCCGTGCGCTGCAGGACACGAACGAGACGCTGTTCTACCGGCTGGTCACCGACCACGCCGAGGAGATGCTGCCGATCCTCTACACGCCCACGGTCGGGCAGGCCTGCCAGCGCTTCAGCGAGATCTACCGGCGCCCCCGCGGGCTGTTCATCGCCTACCCGGACCGTGACCGCATCGGCGAGATCCTCCGCAACCGGCCGCGCCGCGAGGTGGACGCGATCGTGGTCACCGACGGGCAGCGCGTTCTCGGCCTGGGCGATCAGGGCATCGGCGGGATGGCCATCCCGATCGGCAAGCTCTCGCTGTACACCGCGCTGGGCGGCATCGACCCGGCGCGGACCCTGCCGGTCCTGCTCGACGTGGGCACCGACAACCCGGAGTTGCTGGACGACCCGATGTACCTGGGCTGGCGGCACCGCCGGGTGGGCGGCCCGGACTACGACGACTTCGTGGAGCGGTTCGTGCAGGGCGTCCGGGCCGAGCTGCCGCACGTGCTGCTGCAGTGGGAGGACTTCGCCACCCCGCACGCGCTGCCGATCCTGGATCGCTACCGGGACCAGCTGCTGACCTTCAACGACGACATCCAGGGCACCGCGGCCGTGGTGACCGCCGCGCTGTCCGCAGCCGCGGTGGCTACCGGGTCACGCCCCCGGGACCAGAAGATCCTGATGCTGGGCGCGGGCTCGGCGGGAATCGGCGTCTGCGACCAGATCGTCCGGTCGATGATCGCCGACGGGCTGAGTGACAAGGAGGCCCGGGCCCAGATCTACGTGGTCGACGTGGGCGGCCTGCTCACCGAGGACCGCCAGGGGATCAGCCCCGCGCAGCGCCGTTATGCCCACCCGGCCGGGGTCGTGCCCGCCCCGGGGAGCGGCCACCGGGCCGGGCTGATAGACGTGGTCATGGCGGTCCACCCCACCGCGCTCATCGGGTTGTCCACCGCGACCGGCGCGTTCACCGAGGACATCGTCCGGGCCATGGCATCCCACGTGCGACGGCCGATCATCATGCCGCTGTCCAACCCGACCAGCCGCAGCGAGGCCCGGCCGCAGGACCTGGCCGACTGGACCGGCGGCCGCGCGCTGATCGCGGCCGGGTCGCCGTTCCCGGCCATGAAGGTCGGCGGCAGGAGTGTCCCGGTCGCCCAGTGCAACAACGTGTACGTGTTCCCAGGCGTTGGCCTGGCCGTGATCGCGGTCCAGGCCACCCGGATCACCGACGCCATGATGACCGCTGCGGCCTCGGCCATCTGCGGCGCCGCCACGATCCACGACGACGCGCACGGGATGTTGCTGCCCGACCGGGCTGACCTGGCCGAGACGGCGACCGCGGTGGCACGAACGGTCGCCCGGGCCGCGGTGGCCGGCGGCGTGGCACCAAGGCTCACCGGGGCGCAGATCGACGACGCCGTGCAGCGCACCCGCTGGCAGGCCAGCTACCGGTAGGACCGGCGGCGGGTGGTTTTCGTTGCGGCGAATTTAGAAGATCACCACAGCGTGTAGCCGCCGTCGATGACGAGGACCGAGCCGGTCATGAACGCGGAGGCGGGACTGGCCAGGAACACCACGCTCGGGGCGATCTCCTCGGGCAGCGCGTAGCGTTGCTGGGGCGTGTCCTCGATCCAGTGACGGCGGAACTCCGGGCGGTCCACCGGGGCCATCTCGGTCTTCACGTAGCCGGGCGCGATCGCGTTGACCCGGATGCCCAGCCCGGCCCACTCCGCCGCCAGCGACTTGGTCAGCTGGTGCACCGCGGCCTTGGACGCGTTGTAGGCAGGCTGCCACTGCGGGCGGTTGACGATCATGGCCGAGATCGAGCCGACGTTGATGATCGAGCCGCCGCCGCCGCGGGCCATGTGGCGGCCGCCGGCCCGGCTGCACCGCCACAGTGCCCGGACGTTCAGGTCGAATACGTCATCCCATTCGGCGTCGGTGACCTCCCAGGACTCGCCGTGGTAGCAGACGCCGGCGTTGTTGACCAGGATGTCGAGCCCGCCGAGCTGGCCGGCGGCGGCGTCGATGACCGCTTGTGCATCCCCGGTGATGTCCGCGTCCAGCGCGGACACGGCCAGGCCCTCGTCTTTCATTTCCGCAACGGCCGCCGCATTCCGGCCGGTGTCCCGCGCCACGATCATGACTTCGGCGCCCGCCTGCCCCAGGGCGGCGGCAAACGCCTTGCCCAGCCCCTGATTCCCGCCGGTGACCACGGCCTTGCGGCCATCCAGCGCAAAACGCTCCAGTACCCGCACTTGCCCTCCTAGCTGGCAGAGTCCCCTGCTGGCAGAGTCCCCTAGCTGGCAGAGCCTCCTAGCTGGCGGAAACTCCTAGGTGACGGCGCCCGTTCCATTGTCAGGCCCGGGGAGCGCGTAGCCGGGGACGGAGGGCCAGCGGACCGCCACCACGACCGACGCCTCCTCGGCGTGCCAGGAGTGGTTCACGCCGTGGAACACCACGTAGTCGCCCTGCTCGGCGAGCAGCACGCTGCGGCCCGGGAGCTCGACCCGGAACCGGCCGCTGATCAGGATGAGCGCGGCCGAGCGCTGCTCGCCGCTGACCCACTGCGCGCGCCGGTCGTCCCGGGGGTGAATGGCCCACTTGATCTCGACGTCATCGCTGCGGCGGGGATCGCCGGCCGGCCGGAAGTGCCCGAGCAGCCAGCCGCGGCTGGCCGGGGCGTCGGCGGCCGCGTTCCCCGCATAGATCTGCTCCGTCATGCGCCCGGAGGCTAGCAGGGCAATACCGGGCCGCCGGCCGGGTCCGTCCCGATGGCCCCGGCGGCGGTGTCGCAGGCGCCGCGCACCGGGTCGGCCACGCTGGCGTGCAGGGCCAGCCGGCGCAGCAACGACCGGAACCTTCGGCGATCCTCCTCGCCGTCCAGGCAGCTCAGCACCTGCTCCTCGGCGGCACGCAGCCGCTGGCCCGCATCGGCCAGGGCGTCGCAGCCGCGCGCGGTGGCCAGGACGCGGCGGGCCCGGCGGTCGGCCGGGTCGGGGCGTCGTTCGATGAGCCCGGCGGCCTCGAGGTCGTCGAGCAGGTAGGTCATGACCGTGCGGTCCACCCCCAGGCGGTGGGCCAGGGCCAGCTGGCTGCCGTGCTGGTCCCGGGCGGCCGCGGCGAGCACCTGGAAGCCGCGCGGGCCGCCGGGCAGATCAGCCAGGGCGTCCTGGGAGGCCTTGAGGTAGCAGCGGAACACCACGCCGAGCGCCCAGCCCAGGTCGTTGCTGAGGGCGCAGGCGTCCGCATCCGGCGCAGCTCTCGATCCGGCCTGGGACCCGGATCGCTCGGACATAACGCCAGCCTATCGCAGATCGGCTGATTCACTGATGAGTTGCATAACAGATGTTCTGTAGGACAGACTAGATCCGTAGCTTGTTACCGCCAGGGCGGCGTCCGGCCAGGGACAGTCCGGCAGAGACAGCCCGGCAGAGACAGGGAGTTCAGATGAGCGAGCCTTCCCCGGCCCGGCCGGCCGTAGTGGTCATCGGCGGCGGCTACGCCGGGATCAGCGTGGCCAAGTCGCTGGACGACGTGGCCACGATCGTGCTGGTCGAGCCGAAAGACGCGTTCGTGCACAACGTCGCCGCGCTGCGCGCACTGGTCGACCCGGCCTGGCTGCCGCGGATCTACCTGCCCTACGGCGGGCTGCTCAGCCACGGCCGGGTGGTGCAGGACCGGGCCGTGAAGGTGGACGCCGGGCGGGTGGTGCTGGCCTCCGGCGAGGAACTCCCGGCGGACTACATCGTGCTGGCCACCGGGTCCAGCTACCCCTTCCCGGCCAAGAGCGACGTGGACCGTACCGTGGACGCCCACGAGAAGACGCTCGGCACCCACGAGGCGCTCTCCGCCGCCGCCCGGGTACTGCTGGTGGGTGCCGGGGCGGTCGGCATCGAGCTGGCCGGCGAGATCAAGGCGGTCTGGCCGTCCAAGCAGGTGACGCTCGTCGACGTGGCCGACGACGTGCTCGGCGGCCCGTTCCGCGCCGACCTCAAGGCGGAGCTGCGCCGCCAGCTCGCCGAGCTGGGCGTGCAGGTGCTGCTGGGCAGCCCGCTGCGGGCCGCGCCGCCCACCGAGCCGGGCGAGCTGCGGACCTTCACGGTGACGACCGAGGCCGGTACGGGGGTCACCGCCGACATCTGGTTCCGCTGCTACGGGGTCATCCCGGTCAGCGACTACCTGGCCGGCGGCCTGGCCGGGGCTCGCGGGGCGGACGGGATGATCGAGGTCACGCCGACGCTGCAGGTCGCCGGCCAGGACCGGGTGTTCGCGCTGGGAGACGTGTCTACCGCCGACCGGAAGGTCGCGGGCGCTGCCAGCCGTCAGGCCGCGATCGTGGCCGGGAACATCCGGGCGCTGATCGAGGCGGGACCGGACGCCGCCGGCGGCGCGGGTGCCGGGCTGAGCCGGTACGAGCCGTCGCCGCCCGGGATCGTCGTGCCGATCGGGCCGGAGGGCGGCTCAGGCCAGCGGCCCGACAGCGACGACCTCCTCCCGCCGGAGGTGGTGGCCCAGGTCAAGGGCCGGGACATGATGGTGGCCCGGTTCGCGGAGATGCTCGGCGTGCCTGCGGGCGACGTGGCCGGGCCCGCCGCCGGAGGCGGCACGGGGGGCGTGGCTGGGGCTGCCGCCGGAGGCGGCACGAGGGGCGTGGCTGGACCTGCCGCCGCAGGGGGCACGGGGGTCGCAGATGAGGGAGCCCCTCCGGAGGAGTGACCCGAGTGTCGGTGCCGCGTGGGACGCTGGCCCTGATGAACGAATCCGACGCGCCGCGCCGCTGCGACTGGGCCGAGAGCTCAGACGCGATGCGCGCCTACCACGATGACGAGTGGGGCCGGCCGTCCCGGGACGACCGCTATCTGTTCGAGATGCTGATCCTGGAAGGCGCCCAGGCTGGGCTGTCCTGGGCCACGATCCTCGGCAAGCGGGAGAACTACCGGCGGGCGCTGGACGGCTTCGACCCGGAGCGGATCGCGCGCTACGACGACGTCAAGCTGGCCGCGCTGCTGGCCGACCCGGGCATCGTCCGCAACCGCCTCAAGGTCGCGGGCACGGCCAGGAACGCCCGCGCGTTCCTGGCCGCCCAGCAGGAGCACGGGTCGTTCGCCAGTTACCTGTGGGGTTGGGTGGACGGCACCCCGCTGGTCAATCGCCCGCGCGACGTGGCCGAGCTGCCCGCCCGGACCGAGCTGTCCGACCGGGTCGCCAAGGACCTGAAACGGCGCGGCTTCACGTTCGTCGGATCGACGATCACGTACAGCTTTATGCAAGCCGTAGGCGTGGTCAATGACCACATCGCTCGTTGTCCGGCCCTCGATCCCTGTCCGACTAAGGGGCCGGGAGCTGGTCTTTAACGGCGTTGCGGGGTGATAGGGGCGTCGGGATCTGGCATCATGGACGGTGAGATGAGTAATCCCCGCTTCCCTGTTACCGTGACTCAGCTCCCGGTACTGCGCTGCGAAATATGCCAGCGCACCATCGCCCACAAGCCCGGACAGGCCAGTGTTGTCCTGACCGAGCATTACCGCCGCGCGCACCCCGAATCCCTCGAGGCTGCGGCGGGCCGCCCCGTTTGACGGTTTTCGCCCGTCCCGCTTCCGGCTCTTATCTGCGGGGGCTGCGAGAATGCCGTCATGCGGAGCATTCGTAACCCGTTGTCTGCTGGCTCATCACCGGCCAGCCCGTCGGCTGCAGGGTCAGCCGGATCGATCCTGAGTATCGGGTCGAGCGGCTCGATCCTGTCCATTGGATCGGCCGGCTCGATTCTTTCGATCGGGTCGGCCGGTTCGATTTTGTCCATCGGGTCGGTTGGCTCGGTGGCATCGGCGTTTTCGGTCGGTTCTGCCGGAAGTGCGCTGTCGATTCTGTCCGGCTTGTCGCGCTGGTCGATCCTGGCCTGGCGGGCGGCCGGGACCATCGGTTCGCGGGCCCGCCGGAGGGAATGACCCGGAGGGACACACGCGGTTAGCGAAAGGGGGGCTCGGGCTGACATGTCTGCTGTCGTGATCGCGACCGCCTTCGGCGGACCCGACGTGCTGGAGATCGCCGATCAGGCGCCGGGCGAGCCCGGCCCCGGCGAGGCGCTCATCGAGATCCGGGCGGCCGGCGTCAACCCCGTCAACTACAAGGTCTACAGCGGTGCCTTCGGCACCGACCCCACGCAGCTGCCGCTGCGGCTGGGCTCGGAAGCCTCGGGTGTGGTGACCGCGGCCGGGCCCGACGCGGCGGGCCCGGCCGGTCCGATCGAGGTCGGTGCCGAGGTGATCGCGTTCCGGGCCCCCGGCGCGTACGCCGCCGAACTGGTGGTGCCGGCCTCCGCGCTGGTGCCCAAGCCGGACACGCTCGATTGGGCCCAGGCCTCCGGGCTGATGCTCACGGGCGTCACCGCCTGGCATCTGCTGGCCGCCACCGGGGTGGGCCCCGGTGACACGGTGCTGATCAACGGGGCCGCCGGGGGAGTGGGCGTGATGGCGGTACAGCTCGCGGTGGACCGCGGCGCCACCGTGGTGGCCACCGCCAGCCCCGCGCACCACGACTTCCTGCGGGGGCTGGACGCGATCCCGGTCGAGTACGGCCTGGGCCTGATGGACCGGGTCCGGGACGTCGCGCCGGACGGCGTCGACGCCGCGCTGGACCTGCCCGGCTCGGACGAGGCCCTGGACGTGTCGTTCGTGCTGGTGCCGGACCGGACCCGGATCGCCACCATCGCCTCGTTCGAGCGGGGGCTGGCCACCGGGATCAAGGTCCTGGGCGGGGCGCCCGGTGCCGACCCGGGCACCGAGATCCGCGCCGCCGCCCGGCTGGACCTGGCCCGGCTGGCCCAGGACGGGAAGCTCCGGGTGTTCGTGTCCCAGACCTTCCCGCTGGCCGGGGCGGCGCAGGCGCACCGGACCATCATGGAAGGCCACACCCAGGGCAAGATCGCCCTCATCCCGTAGCCCGGCGGGCGGGCCAGGCCGGCGAGCTGGGTCAGCGGGCCAGATCAGGGCGGCTAGGCCGGCGGGCCACGGTCGGCGCGGGGCGGCTCTGGGCGCAGTGGGTCAGCGGGCTGGTTCGGCGGCGGCGAGTTCGGCGTTGGCGCGCTCGGTCACGGTGGCCAGCACGCGGTGCGCGGTGGCCAGGTCCGTCTCGGGCAGGCTGCCGTACAGGCGGGCGCTGACCTGGCGGATACCGTCCTGGATCTGCCCGAAGCGGGCGGCGCCGGCGGCCGTGAGGGCGACATGCGTCCCGCCAGCGGCCGCAGGCTCACGGCTGATCAGCCCCTGCCAGGCGAGCTCGGCCGCCGCGGCATGCACCGCAGCATCGCCGATCTTGAGGCCATGCGCGACCCGGCCGGTCAGCTCGTCCTCGCCCAGTGCTCGACCGCCGGTGCCGAGCAGGTTGAGGATCACCCAGCCGTGGAACTGAGTGCCGGTGCGGGCCAGCGTCCGGTCCAGCACGGCCCGGGTGGCCTTCTCGGCCTGACCGATGTCCTGGCCATTGAGGGTGGGGGTTCCTGGGGTGGGGGTGCCCGGGGTGGGGGTGTGAGTCATTGGCCTGCTCCCGTCTGTGTTCGTGGTGGGTCGGATCCGAGCAGCGTGTGCAGCGAGTTGATCAGGCTCTGCGTAGCCGGGCTGTCCGGGCCGCCGAGAGGCGCGGTCAGCTCGGCCTGCAGCCCCGTGACCCGTTCGGTGGCCCGGGCAGTGACCTCACGGCCCCGGTCGGTGAGGGTGAGCTGGACGGCCCGGCTGTCGTCCGGGTGGCCGCGGCGCTCGATCAGCCCGGCCTGCTCCAGGGCCCGGGCCAGTTTGGATACGTAGAGCGGCTCGAGCCCGGTCACGTCGGCCAGCTGGCGCTGGCTCGGCCGCCGGCCGGACCGCTCCAGGCCGAGCAGCGGGGCCAGCACGGAGTACTGCGCGTTGGTCAGCCCCAGCGGCGTGATGGCCCGGTCGATCGCCGACCGCCAGCGCATCGACAACCGCCATACCAGCCCCGTCACTGGAACCCCTCGCTGGTCTGTCATGAGATTTAGCGTACATAGCTTCTATATACTTGTACATCATCATCGTCGGTGCCGCTCAAGATGAGCATGGCGGTGACGTGCGAGATGAGCACCTAAAAACAGACATTCCGGGCGCATGATCGGCGGCTGGTGCTCGTGGTGGCGGCCTGATGCTCACGGTGTCGCGGTGCGCGGCGCCGGTGAGGCGCGGGAGGTGTCAGGGCTACAAGGGAAGCCTGCCCGCCGTCACCTACGTCGGCGAATGGGGCTTCGAAGACCCCGCACTGGTGAAGCCGTTTGTAGCACCAGGTAGCACCAGGTGCTACAATTGGATAGAGTGGTTCCATGAGCGCACAGCAGGAGATAACGCAGCGGGATTTGCGGAACAAGTCGCGGGAGATCATGGACGCGGTCGAGGGCGGCCAGGCGTTCACGGTTACGCGGGATGGCCGTGAGATCGGAGAACTGATCCCGATCCGCCGCCGCCGCCGGTTTATTCCGAGGGCGGACTTCGCCGCCGCGTCGCGCCGCGCCCCGGCTGTTGACCTCGCGGCGTTCCGCGCTGATCAGGAGGCTGCTGCCGACCACCAGGCGGGCATCCCCGATGGCCGCTGAGAGCTACCAGTCGGGCTTGCTCGACACCAATATCCTTATCTTGCGCAAGTGGATCGATCCCGGTGAGTTGCCAGCGGCTGTCGCCATCAGCGCCATCACCCTCGCCGAGTTGTCCGCCGGCCCCCACGAATTGCGGCCCAGTAGTGAGCAGAAGGACTACGAGGAGCACGCGGAGCGGGCCCGTCGGCTCGGCATCTTGCAGCGGGCCGAGAACGAGTTCGACCCGATTCCGTTCGGCGTCGAGGCGGCTCGTGCCTACGGTCAGGTCACGGCGGCAGTCATCGCCGCAGGGCGCGAGCCCCGGCGCCGGGCCGTGGACCTGATGATCGCGTCGGTGGCCATCGCCGAGGACCTCCGCCTCTTCACCACCAATCCGGGCGACTTCGCCGGGCTGGAGCGCTTGCTTACGGTCGTACCTGTGACCCGACCGACAGGTATCCCACCCGCACCATGATCGTGGTCGATAAGTGCCAGATATCGCGGCGATTGACCAGGATTACGAAAAGTGGTCGGCCAGGGCCGCCTGGGCGGCGTTCTGGCCGCACATGCCGTGCACGCCGCCGCCGGGCGGGGTGGAACTGGAGCACAGGTAGACCCCGGGGATCGCTGTCCGGTAGGGGTTCCAGCGCGGTGTGGGCCGGAGCAGGGTCTGCAGCAGCGTCCCGGCCCCGCCGTTGATATCGCCGCCCACGTAGTTCGGGTTGTAGTGCTCCATGTCGGTGGCGGTGCGGACCGACCTGGCCAGGACCAGGTCACGGAAGCCGGGCGCGAACCGCTCGATCTGGGCCTCGATCAGGCCGGAGACGTCCTCGGGACTGCCCGAGGGCACGTGGCAGTACGCCCACAGGGTGTGCTGGCCCTCGGGGGCCCGGGTCGGGTCGACCACGCCGGGCTGGGCGACCAGGCAGTAGGGGCGCTCCGGCATCCGCCCCGCGGCCACGTCGGCTTCGCTGCGGGCCACCTCGGCCAGCGTGCTCCCCAGGTGCACGGTGCCGGCCTCCCGGCAGGCCGGGGCCGCCCAGGGCACCGGGCCGCTCAGCGCGAAGTCCACCTTGCAGACCCCGGGGCCGTATCTGAACCGGCTCAGCGCGGCCCGGTGCGTGCCGGTCAGCCGGTCCCCGGCCATCGCGATCAGCTGACGGGGGGTGACATCGAGCAGGACCACCCGGGCGGGCGGCAGCTCGTCCAGCGACCGTACCCAGTGGCCGGTCTCCACCTCACCGCCCAGCGCGGCCAGCTCGGCGAGGAGTGCCCCAGTCAGGCGGGCGCTGCCCCCCTCGACCACCGGCCAGCCCACCGTGTGCGCTGCCATCATGAGCAGCAACCCGAACGCGCTGGTCACCGGGGCACTCAGGGGCAGCATCGAGTGCGCTGCGACGCCGGCGAACAGGCCCCGGGCCTCTTCGGTGCGGAACCGGCGGGCCACCACGGTGGCGGGCGGGAGGCCGTCCAGGCCGAAGCGGGCCATGGCCAGCGGGTGCCGGGGCACGGACCGGATCGGGGCGAGGATCTCCGGCAGGGTCAGCCCGGTGTCGCGGACGAGCGGGCCGAGCAGCCGCCGGTAGGCGCCCGCGTCGCGGCCCAGGCTGGCCGCGGTCTCGTCGACTGAGCCCGCGACCGCCGCGGCCCGGCCGCCGTCCAGCGGGTGAGCGAACGCCACCTTGGGAGTGCACAGGGTGACGCCGCGCGCGACCAGGTCGATGCTGTTGAAGAACGGGGAGGACGCGGCGAGCGGGTGGACCGCGGAGCAGATGTCGTGCCGGAACCCGGGCAGGGTCAGCTCGCCGGTCCGGCAGCCGCCGCCGGGCGTATCCGAGCCCTCGATGAGCCGGACGTGGAGCCCGGCCCGGGCCAGGGTGATGGCCGCGGCCAGGCCGTTGGGACCGGAGCCGAGCACGAGGGCGTCGGCGGCGGGCGCGGCAGGGCTCATAGGTCGAGTATCCCGCCCTCGGCGGCCACGAAGATCTCCGGTACACCGTGTCCGGCCCCGGCGGCCACGAAGATCTCCGGTACACCGTGTCCGGCCTCGGCGGCCACGAAGATCTCCGGTACACCTGATGTGCCGGACCGGCGGGGCGCACCGGGGGCCGCGGGACCGCCGCCGGCGAACCGGCGGGCCAGCTCGTCCAGTTCGTCGTCGGTCCGGCCCGGCTTGTGGTGGGCCAGCGCCACCCGCCGCGCCCCGGCCCGCGTTCCCAGTCCGGCCGCGTACTCCGCGGCCGCGTGCCCGAACGCCGCCTCGGCGGGTACCTCCGGGGCGAACAGGAACGCGTCGTGGATGAGCAGGTCCGTGCCGGCCGCCAGGTCCAGCGCGGCCGGGTGGTACTCGCCCAGCCCTTCCGGCCCGGGGCCTAGCACGGTGGGGCAGTGGTCGGGGACGTAGGTCAGCACCGAGTGCCCGTCGCTGACCCGGTAGCCGTAGGTCCGGCCGCCCTTGTGCGGTACCTCGCGGGCTTCCACCGTGAACCCCTCGGCCTTGAGCGGGCCCGGGGGCAGGGACCCGAACGTCCAGTCGCCGCGTAGTCCCTCCGGGCCGATCGGGAAATGGGGCGGGGACATCCCGCGGGCCAGGGCCGCGGCCGCGGTCTCCCCGGATTCCTGGGCGGGCAGCAGCAGGGTGACGCGGGCGTCATTGCGGTCGCCGCCCTGGAAGAAGGGCAGGCCGTGCACATGATCCCAGTGCAGATGGGTGAGGAGGATGGTGCCGGTGAAAGGGTCGCCGCCGAGCAGCGCGGTGACCTGGCGCAGGCCGGTGCCCGCATCCAGCACGAGCGCCGGCCTGGCCGCATCGTCGTGGCTGATCGCCACGGATGAAGTGTGCCCCCCGTAGCGGAGGAACTCCACTCCTGGTGCGGGCGTCGAGCCGCGCACGCCGCAGAGGTGTACGCGCACGTCAGCCCCGGCCGGCGTTTTCGCGCCGGTGCCCCCCGGACAGTTCCACCAAAGCGTCCTGGTCGAACTGGCTGGCCTCCGCCGACGCCACCCGGCAGTCGGTCACCGCCACCAGCGTGGACGTGCGGAGGCCGCCTTCCAGGTGGGCCCGCTCGCCGAGCATCGCCCCGGGACCGTACTCGGCGAGATGCTCGCCGTCCCGTTCCACCCGGACGACGCCGTCCAGCACCAGGTAGATCGAGGTTCCCGGTTCGCCTTGGCGGACCAGCGTGTCGCCCGCCTTGGGCCGGCTGATGACCGGCTTGGCCGCGCCGTGCATGAGCTGCACGGAAAGGGCCCGTTCCAGGGCGGTCTCGACGGCGGTGACCAGCGCCGGGGAATCCTCGTCGCCCCAGGGGCTGTGCTTGCCGAATGACGTGCTGGTCCAGCCGGCATAGTCGGTCAGGCCGGACTTGTGCGTGAGGTGGCCGTCGGCGTCGTAGACCCAGTGCCGGGGGAACGCGCTCGCCCCGGTCATCGCGGATTCGGCGGTGCCGTCGGCGTGCAGGGTGAGCGTCAGCGTGGTCCACACCAGCGGGGCCAGCCACTGTGCGTACGGGGGGTGCTTGACCGGCCGGGGCATGGGCACCCCGGTGCGGCCGCCGATCGTCTGCGTGAACTGAACCCAGCCCGGCCCGTGCTCGGGCGGCCGCTGGATGTCGGGCAGCTTGACCGCCTGGAAGCGGGCGTGCAGGCCGGCCAGCTGGAGTGTGGTGGCGCCGATGAGCCCGGAGCCGGCGTAGCCGGCGTCACTGATCTGCCCGTCGTCGCCGACCTCGATCCAGGCCCGCAGCACGTTGGCGAACCGGAACTTGTCCGCGGCCCGGAGCTCCTCGAGATCCCCGAGTTCTGCGGACGGCGGGTCGTCGTAGTGGCCGAATCCCGAGTCGAAGGCCAGCCGGCTGGGGCCGGTGACGGCCTCGGACGGGATCCATGAGACTGAGGTAACGCTGCTTTCGTATCGCATGCTCCAAGACTCTCTCCTCGCGGCCCCCCAGGCCAGGGTGCTGGCTGGTGTCTTGCCGGGCCGCCGGCCAGCGTGCTGGCTGGTGCCCGGCGGCGTGCTGCCCGTCGCCAGCCCAGGTGCTGGCTGGACCGCTACCGGTGTGCCTAGCACCCTTGCTGATCCCGGCGGACTGTAGCTGAATCGTCCCTATGGGAGGGGCCTGGCTGGTCGTGCGTGCCGACCTGCGACGGCGCTGGCGGACGACGCTGGTCATGGCTCTGCTGATCGGCCTGGTCAGCGGGGTGGTGCTGGTGTCCGCTGCGGGGGCGCGGCGCACCGACACCGCCTACCCGCGTTTCCTGAGCCGCAGCCGGGCCGCCGACCTCCTGGTCACCCCGGCACTGTCAGGGTTCCACGGCTACTTCCGAGCCCTGGCCGGCCTTCGGCAGGTGGCTTCGGCTGATGCGGTGGCGTTCCTGCAGATGTCGTTGCCCGGACCGGGTGCCTCGCCCTACTCGGGCCTGGTGGCTGAGGCGAGCCCCTCCGGCGGCGAGGGCGTGGCCATGGACCGGGTCAAGCTCCTGGCGGGCCGCCTCTTCAACCCGGCTGACCCGCACGCGGTCATGATCAGCCAGGCGCTGGCCGGCCGCGAGCACCTCCAGCCCGGCGGGACGCTGCATCTGATCGGGTACCCGCAGCGGGACGGCAACGCCGACGTCACGCGCGCGGTACGGCTCGCCTTCCGCGTGTCGGCCATCGTGGTGACCGACGACGAGATCGTGCCAGCCACCCATGAGCTGGCCGGGCAGCGGGTCCTGATGAGCCCGGCGTTCGCCCGTACCCGCCTGGCCCAGTCGTTCAATCCAGCCGGCGGCGGGAGTTACGTGCTGCTCCGGCGCGGCGCTACCGCTGCTGCGTTCACGCGGCAGGCCATCGCCCTGGCCGCGCGGTACCGGGTGGGAGCCGTCCAGGTCGTCCACCTCGCCACCGAGTATGCGGCGGCCCAGCGGGCCATCAGGCCGCAAGCGGCGGCCCTGGCCATCTTCGCCGCACTGGCCGGTCTGATCGTCCTGGCTATCATCGGGCAGTTGCTGCACCGCCAGCTCATCCTCGACTCGGCGGAATTCCCGATCCTGCGGGTTCTCGGCATGAGCCGGTCCAGCCTCGTGGCGCTGTCCCTGGCCAGGGTGGCCCTGGTGACGACACCCGCCGCGGTCCTGGCGGTCGGGGTGGCTGTCACAGCGTCCCCGCTCATGCCGATCGGCCCCGCCCGGTTCGCCGAGCCCAGCCCCGGGATCGAGGTCAACCTGGCCATCCTCGGCGCCGGGTTCCTCATCTTCGCGATCGTGCCGCTCCTGGCGCTAGCCCCGGCGGCGGCCCGGGCTGCCGCCCGGGCCGCGGGCGCTCGGGGTGGCCGAGCCAACGGCCACCCTGCGCCAGTCCCGGCTGGCCCCGGCGCTGGGGGCGGCCGGTTCCGTACCCGGCAGCCTGGGGGTACGGATGGCGCTCGAACCCGGTCGCGGGCGCACCGCGGTGCCGACACGCAGCGCGCTGGCCGGGACCACGGTGGCGATCGCAGCCGTGGTAGCGGCCATGGTGTTCGGCGCCAGCTTCCTCGGGCTGGTGCGCACGCCGCACCAGTACGGGCAGAACTGGGCCCAGCAGCTGAATCTGCAGGCCGGTTCCATACCGGCCAGCCTGGGCGCGCGGGTCCTGGCAAAGATCAGCGGCCTGACCGGGTACGCGGGCGGCAACTACGGGCAGGTCAGTGTCGCGGCCCAGGCCGGCAGCGGCACGACGGTGCCCGCGATCGGGATCGACGAGCTGCACGGCACCGGGTTCCTGACCCTGCTCGCGGGCCACGCCCCGGTTGGGCCCGGGCAGATCGCCCTGGGCCCGCGCACCCTGCGCACGCTCGGTCTTCACGTCGGACAGCAGGCCGAAGTCAGCGCGAACGGCAGGACATCCAGGATGCGGGTGGTCGGCTCGGCGGTGTTCGCGGCTTTCAGCATGGGCGGCGGCAGTTCCACCGACCTGGGCACTGGCGCCGCGGTGGCCGCCCGGGTGCTCTCTCAGCCGAATCCCCCGGCATGCGGCCGGGGCGCCACCTGTTATAACTTCTTCCTCCTGCGATACCAGCCGGGCACCGACCTGCCGCAGGCGGCGAGCTACCTGCAGGCCGTGGTGACCCGGGCCGGCTGCCCGAAGGGCCTGTGCCTGGTGACCAGCGACCAGCGGCCCAGCGACATCCAGAACTACACCGGAGTGCGGGACACCCCGCTGTTGCTCGGTGCCGTGCTCGGGCTGCTGGCGGTGGGCACGCTCAGCCACGCCCTGCTGGCGGGGGTCCGCCGCCGCTACCGGGACCTGGCCCTGCTCAAGGCTCTCGGCCTGCTCCGGTCCCAGCTGCTGCGGGTGGTGTTCTGGGAGGCGACCACGCTGGCCGCAGCCGCGCTGGCCGTGGGGGTGCCACTCGGCGTGCTGGCCGGGCGCTGGGCCTGGGTGGTGTTCGCCGGCTCGGCCGGGGTGGCCAGCCAGGCGGACGTGCCGGTGCCGTTGGTGCTGCTGACCGTCCCGGCCACCCTGCTGGTGGCCAACCTGATCGCCGCCGGGCCGGGCTGGACCGCGGCCCGGATCCCGGCCGCCACAGTGCTGCGGAGCGAGTGATGTCCTCCCTGATCACCTCGGTGCGGCGTCGGCAGCGCGACCTGGCCATCCTCCGGCTGCTCGTCACCACTTGGCAGGTCCGGCGCACCCTAGGCTGGCAGGCCACCATGCTGGCCGGGCTGGCCCTGGTGATCGGCGTGCCGGCCGGGATCGTCTGCGGTCGGCTGGGCTGGCTGGTGTTCGCGCATCAGCTCGGTATCACCCCGGGTCGTGGCCGTGCCGCCCGCGCCCTGCGCACCGAGTGACGGCCGCGGACGCCTGGCCCGGAACGTTTCGTTGCGGAGAAGAAAGGCGTCGGCGCCGGGCGGCTTACTCGGTGCGCAGCTCGTGCGCCGGGCTGACCCGGGCGGCGGACCGGCCGGGCCACAGAGCCACGGCGTTAGCGATGATCAGGACGGCAGGCACCATGACCAGCACCAGCGGGACCGGCACGCCGGCATTGGCCGGGATGCCCAGCCCGGCCCCGAACAATTGCCAGCTCCACCGCCCCGCGGCCAGCCCCAGCGGCACCCCGATGACCAGGGACAGCCCGGCCAGCATGGTGGCCTGCCAGGCCGTGATCTCGCGGACCTGCCGCCGGAGCAGCCCGAGTGCCTTGAGGATGGCGAAGTCGTGTCGCCTGCGGCGGCCCGACACCACGGCCAGCTGGCCGAGCACGGCGACGCCGAGCGCCGCGAGCAGCGCGGCCAGCACCTCGGGAGTGCCGTCGATGCGCGCGTAGTTGGTCACGCCGTTGGGCCGCTGCCCGAGCTCCACGCAGGTTGACTGCTGGACGTGCGCGCAGAACCCGGCCATGGAGTGCCGGAAACGGCTGATGGCCGCGGCGCGGCCGGGACCGCGGGCGAAACGCAGCAGCACCACCTGGAACCCGGGGCGCTCCCCGGGCGGTGCGGCCTGCGGGCCGAGCACCGCGGCGGTGGTCTCGGCGCCTTCGCCGAGGTCAGTCGGGGTGAAGCTGCCCTGGCCGAAGTTCGGGAACACGGCCTGCCCCACGATCCGGTCCTGACTCCGCCGCCCGTTGACGGTGACCGTCACCACCTGGCCGACGTGCCGTCCCAGGTCGTGCAGGGTGGACGTGCCGAGCACGATCTCACGGCCGGTGCGTGGCGGACGCCCGGTCAGCAAGGTGGGAGAGATCAGTGGCCCGCGACCGGGCGTGAGGCCGATCGCCGGCACCAGGCGGCCGTTGATCCCGATGATGCCGTGATTGCCGTAGGTCCAGCCGGTGATGCCCCGGTCGGTGCCGAACAGGTTCTGGGCCTGGCCCGGCAGGATGGGCGAGAACTGCAGATCGATCGCGGCGTCCCAGGCCTGGCCGTACAGACGCGGGGAATGGACCAGGCGCAGCAGGTTCGCGCCGAACGTGAAGGCCGCGGTCACCGCGAGCACCGACAGCGTGGTGCCCGCCAGTGCGGCCCGCACCGGCACCGCCGTGCGGCCCCGGCCCGGCTCCATGGCCAGCCTGGCCCCCGCCGTCATGGTCACCGGCGCGCCCGCCCCCGCGAGCCAGCCGGCCAGCCGGGACCGGCGTCCCGTGCCGGTGGCGGCCTCGCGCCCGGCCGCGGCGCGCACGGCGGCGAGCCGCCAGGCCGGCCAGACGGTGCGGGCGGTGAGCAGCACCACGATGGTCGCCGCTCCCACCAGGAGCACCGGCCAGTCCGCGCTGATCCCGGGGTCTGGCTCGGCGAGCCGGGCCGCCCCGATCGGCATGAGCGGCGACGCCGCGACCGCGACCCCGGCCGCGAGGATGGCCCCGGCCACGCCGGCCACCGCCGTCTCGATCTGGGCGGCCGCCACCAGCTGGCCCCGGGTCATACCCAGGGCGGCGAGCACGGGGTTGTCGTCGCCCGCCGCCAGCAGCAGCCGGGTAGCGGCCTGGCCGACGATCAGCAGCGCGGTGCAGGCCAGCGCCAGCGCGAAGATGGCCAGCGCGATGGCCTCTGGCCGGATGGCCCGCTCGATCGTGGCCACCTGCGTACGCTCGTCGGCCACGTAGACCTGCCCCCCGGTGGCCGGGAACCGGCGGGCCAGTGCCTGCGCCTCGGCGCTGATGCTGCCGGCCGTGGCTCCTGGCTTCAGCTTCACGAAGGCCCCGTCGAAGGCCCGGTATCCCGGGCCAAGCTGATGGGCCAGCGCCGGGCTGGCCAGGATGAAGGCGACCTTGTCGATGTCGGTGACGGGATCGACCGACGACCGCGTGACGACGATGCCCACGACCCGCTCGCGGAGTCTTCGCGGCGGGACGGCCGAGCCCGGCCCGGTCCCCGATCCGGGCAGCCCGACGTCCGACAGCGCCTCCATGGCCAGCGTGCTGCCGACGCGAAGATGCAGGGTCGCCGCGGCGATCTGGTTGACCGCAATCTCGCCGGGGCGGTCCAGCCGGGGCAGCCGTCCGGTCAGCACCCGGGGGGCGTCCAGGTTGTGCCCCAGCACCCGGCCGGCCGGGGCCTCGGTGGTGGCCGCCCAGTCCAGCCGCCCGGCCCGGTCAGCAGGCTGCACGTTCAGGCCGACACCCCGCGCGACCAGCGCCACACCCGGCTGCCGGGCCAGCGCGGCGTAGAAGCCGGTCATCCCGGTTCCGGCCACCGAGACCAGCAGGTCGGAGGCGTGCGAGGCACGCAGGAAGCGCGGGTAGGCGCTGCTGGTCCGCCGCGCCCCCGCGGCGGCGGCCAGCACGGCGCCTCCCCCGAGCGCGACCAGCAGCACGAGCACGGCCCAGCCCCGCCACCGGCCCCGGAACTCGTGTACCACGAGGAGCAGCACGACCCTCACGGTGCCTCACCCCCGGCGGGCTGCGCCCGCCATGAGCAGAGCGGACTGCGCTCCTCCATGGGCAGAGCGTAAGCAGTCCGGCTGCCGCGTTCCAGGGTGCTCGCGCGTGCGGCTGAGTGCGGCAGGTACCACCGCGCCCGTAGTGGTTGCCCCTTTCCCGGCCGTTGCGGGTTGTGGCGCAATGGACAGCAATCAGGGGGTGCATGGGTTGTGGCCGCTGGATGGTTCTTCTTCCGCACCGAACTGCGGCGGCGCTGGCGGGCCTGGCTGGCGGTGGCCCTGCTGGTCGGGGCGTTCGCCGGGACGGTGCAGGCCGCCGCCGCCGGCGCCCGCCGGACCGACGCGGCTTATCCCAGCCTGCTGGCCTGGAGCGACGCGCCTGACGTGCTGCTTTTCTCGGCCGGCCAGTCCGCGCCGTTCGGCGCGTTCTCACTGGCGGCGGCCGCCCGTCTGCCGCAGGCGGTTCAATCCGCCGTCATCGCTAATTACGCGGTGGCGGCGCCCGCGGCCGCGGATCTTCTCGCGCCGACGGGCAACGTGGTGCCGGCGCGATTCTGGCACCGCCGCATCCTGGCCGGCCGTCTGCCCGATCCGGCCCGGCCCGGCGAGGTGGACATCTCGTTCACCCTGGCCCAGGCATTACACCTGGGCGTGGGTGACATCCTGCATACGGCCCTGCTGACCGCGGCGGGCAAGCTGGCGCGAGTCAGCTTCCACGTCGTCGGGATCGATGCCGCGCCCGCCGAATTTCCCCCGCAGACCGGCTACAACACGGACTTCGTGTGGGCCACGCCGGCTTTCTGGCGGGCGCACCGCTCAGGCCTGGCCAGCTCGTTCGGGGTGGCCCTCCGGCTGCGCCATGGGGCCGCGGATCTGCCAGCGGTGCAACGCGAGATCAGCCGCCTGTCGCGCAACAAGGTCGGGCAGAGCTATCCGCTGGCCGCTCAGGCGCTGAACACCGAGCATTCGATTCACCTCCAGGCGGTGGCCCTATGGCTGGTCGCCGGGCTGCTGGCCATCGTCAGCCTGCTCGTACTCGGCCAGTTGCTGGCCCGGCTGACCTTTCTGGAGGCAGCCGAGTACGGCAGCCTGCGGGCCCTGGGCATGAGCCGCCCCGCCCTGCTGGGGGCCGGCCTGGGCCGGGCCGCCGCCATCGGCGCCGCCGGGGCCGCGGCTGGAGCACTGCTCGCGGTCGCGATCTCCCCGCTGTTCCCGGTCGGCCTGGCCCGGGTCGCCGAGCCCCATCCGGGGATACACGCGGACGCTGCGGTGTTCGGGCTCGGTGCCCTCGCCACCGTGCTCGTCACGGTGGCCTGCGCGGCCTGGCCGGCCTGGCGGGCCACCGCGGGCCCGGCCTGGGCCGGGCCCGGCGCTGGCACCGGGATCCGCAGTTCACGGTTCGGCACCAGGATCAGCCCGGTTGTCCGGCCGGTGACGGCGGCGATGGGCGTCCGGCTGGCCCTGCAGCCGGGCGCCGGGCGGACTGCGCTGCCGGTGCGGAGCACGATCGCCAGCGCGCTGGTGGGCGTGGCGGCCCTCACCGCGGCCCTGGTCTTCTCGGCCAGCCTGGGCCACCTGCTTGCCTCGCCACGCCTGTACGGCGTGACGTGGGATGCCGACGTGAGCAGCCTGACGAACGGCGTCCTGGACGCTGCCGCGCGCAGTGCCGCCAGTGATCCCAGCGTGACTGCGTGGGCGGTGGGGGACTCGGGCGCGCCGCTGTACGTGGCGGGCATCCGGACCGATGGCATGGCGATGCCGCCCGGCCACGGTGGCTCCCTGCAGCCCGTGCCCATCCTGGGTCATCTCCCTGATCGCCCGGACCAGGTAGTGCTGGGAGAGCGCACCCTGGCGGCGATTCACTCCCGGCTGGGCGCGACGACTGAGGTGTCACTGGCGGGCGAGCCCCCGCGGCGGTTCAGGATCGTCGGCGCGGCCGTCTTCCCGACGCTGAGTGACGTGCTCGGCCTTGGCCAGGGCGCTGCACTGACCGTCAAGGGCCTGTACAGCCTGCTGCCCCGGGGCGTTCCGGCTCCGCCGCCGAACACGCTGCTGGTCCGGTTCCGGCCGGGAGCGGGCTCCCGTGGCGATCTGGATGCGCTGGCGTCCAGGGAGACCCGTGCTGGCGCCTTCATAGTGCAGGGCCCCGCCACCCCCACTGGCCTGGTGAACTTCGGCCGGGTCCAGGACCTGCCTCTGCTGCTCGGCGTCGCGCTGAGCCTGCTGGCGCTGCTGACCATCATCCACTTGCTGCTGACCTCGGTACGGCGGCGCCGCCGGGACTTCGCGGTGCTGCGCTCGCTCGGCTTCACCCGGCGGCAGGTGCGCAGCGTGGTCGGCTGGCAGGCAGGCACGCTCACCGGAGCCGCGCTGGTCCTCGGCGTCCCCGCCGGGATCCTGTGCGGCCGGGTGGCCTGGCGGGTGTTCGCCCATCAGCTCGGCATCCTGCCGGTGATCGTGCTGCCGGTGCTGGGACTGGGGATGCTGGTGGCGACCGCGCTGGCCCTTGCCGTGGCCATCGGGGCGGTGCCTGGCGAGGCCGCGGCCCGGACCCGGCCCGCCGAGATCCTGCGCAGTGAGTAGCCAGAGGCTGCCTGCCAGCCCATGGTGTGCCTACTACCACCGGCGACCTGCATGCCTGCCCACTGGCGGTGAGGGGCCGGGTGTGTGAACGTTTGTTACGTGGATCACATCGATGCCGATCCGGGCGGACCGATCGCGGTCTTCCTCGCAGACGATAACCTCATCGTCCGCGAGGGTGTGCGCGCCCTCATCGAACGGCACGCCGACCTGACCGTGGTCGGGGTGGCGGCCGACTACGACGGCGTGGTGGACGGCGCGACCGCCGCCAACCCGCAGGTGCTGGTGACCGACATCCGGATGCCGCCGTCCTTCCAGCGGGAGGGCATCGACGCGGCCAAAGAGGTACGCAAGCGCCACCCCGGAACCGGGGTCGTGATCCTGTCCCAGTATGAGGACCCCGAATATGCCGTCTCGCTGCTGGCCGAGGGCTCGGCCGGCTACGGCTACCTGCTCAAGGACCACGTGGCCGAGGGGAACCAGCTGGTTGACGCTATCCGGGCCGTGGCCACAGGCGGCACCGCGCTGGACCCCGCGATCGTGGAGGCCCTGGTGGCGCCGGTGGTCTCGCCAGGCGGGCTGACCCCGGCCGAGGAAGAGCTGCTCAGCCTGATTGCCGAGGGCAAGCCGATCAAGGCCATCGCCGTGGCCCGCCGGACCGCCCCGGAGGCGGTGGACGCGGAGGTCGAGGCGGTGTTCGTCAAGCTGGCCGAGGGAGTGTCCGCGGGCAACTCCAGCGCGCTGCGGCGTTTGCGCCTGCTGCACCAGGCCATCGTGGACCGCGAGGAGCAGGGCGAGACGCTGTCCCGGCTGCTGCCCGGCGGGCTGGCCGACAAGCTCCGCCAGGAACGCCGGGACATCGGCGAGACCGAGCGGGTCATCGTGACCGTGCTGATGAGCGACATCCGGTCCTACTCCACGATCGCCGAGCACGCTGACCCCAGCCAGCTGGCGGGGCAGCTGAACACCCACCGGGCCGCGATGAATCAGGCCATCCTGGGCGAGGGGGGTACGGTCATGCAGTTCGTGGGCGACGCGGTGATGGCGGTGTTCGGCGCGCCGTTCGCGCAGGAGGACCACGCCGACCGGGCCGTGGCCGCCGCGTCCGTCATGCACTCCCTGCAGGCCGGCATCAACGAGCGCTGGCACACCGACGGCCTGCCTGCCTTCGGCCTCGGCCTGGGGCTGTCCAGCGGCGAGGCAGCTGCCGCCCTGCTCGGGTCGGCGGAACGGCTGGAATACACGCTGGTCGGGGACACGGTGAACCTCTCTCAGCGGTTGCAGCAGTTCGCGGCGGCTGGGGAGACCGTGCTGTCCGAGGCCACCTTGCACGCGCTGAGCCTGCCGGTGCCAACCGTCCCGCTGGGGGCGCAGATGGTCAAGGGACGCGATACTCCGGTCACCGCCTACAAGATCATTCACCTGGCCGGCCCGGCCGGCCCGCCTGGGACGGCCGGCCCGCCTGGGACGGCCTGGCTGGGACGGCCGGCCTGGCCGGGACGGCCGCCGCGGACGCGGCGGCGCGAGCCGGGATGGCCAGCATCACCGAGATAACGACCCGGACGGGGGCGTGATGAACGACAGTTCGGCGGCGCTAGCCATGCGCGGCGTGCGCAAGACATTCGAGGCGGAGAACGCGCCGGTGCGCGCGTTGCGGGGGGTGGATCTGGTCGTCACCAGCGGCGAGTTCGTGGCGCTGATGGGCCCCTCGGGCTGCGGCAAGTCCACCCTGCTGAACCTGGTGGCCGGGCTGGACACCGCGGACGAGGGCGAGATCAGCGTGGCCGGCGAGCAGGTGACCGGCCGCAGCGAGGACGACCTGGCCCGGCTCCGCCGCCGTCACATCGGGCTCGTTTTCCAGTTCTTCAACCTGCTGGAAGGCATGACGGTCCTGGAGAACGTGGCCCTCCCCGCGGTCATCGCGGGCCGCCGCCGGAAGATGGCCGAGACCCGGGCCCGGGACCTCCTCGATCTCCTCGGCATCAGCGACAAGGCCAGCGCCGTGCCCGGCGTGCTGTCCGGTGGCCAGCGCCAGCGGCTGGCCATCGCCCGGGCCCTGGCCAATGATCCCACGCTGCTGCTCGCGGACGAGCCGACCGGGGCGCTGGACTCCGAGGGTGGCGAGGAAGTCATCGAGCTGCTGCGGCGGCTGCACGACGGGGGCCAGACCATCATCCTGGTCACGCACGACTCCAGCGTGGCCGACGCCGCCGGCCGGGTGGTGCGGATGCGTGACGGCCGGATAGAGAACCCCGAACCTGAACCGGACGGGACCGCGGCCGTGATCATCGAGGCGCGCTGACCATGACCGGCGGCACAGGCCAGGCAGGCGGACCGCCGTGCGGGTGGCGGCCGTGAACGAGACCGTTTCCGGGCCGCCCGCCACCAGGCTGGATGCGGGCGAGGCCCGCGCGGCCGCCGCGGCGGGCCGCTCCCGCCCGCGGGGCGCCGCGACCGCGAGGCTGGCCACCGGGGTGCTGGCCCCGGTGGCCACCCTCGTCGTCGTGGCGGTGGGACTGCGGGCCCGGGTGCCGGGCGGCCTGCCCGCCGTGGTCGCGGTGGCGTTCGTGCTCACCCTGGCCTGGGCCGTGGCAACGGCCGTCGCCACCAGGCGGGCGGCTCCGGGCCAGGCCGGGCCGTGGCCGCTCGCCGCGGGCGCGCTGGCCGGGGCGGTCGCGCTGACCGCGTCCCGGCTGGCCAGCCAGCCGGCGGGCGGGGCGCATCAGCTCGCCCGTGGGGTGGCTACCGTGGCCGGGCCGCTGGTCATCGCGGCCTCGGTCGCGTTCGTCCTGGGCGCGCCGGACGGCCGGCTGGGCAGCCGGGCCAGGCGTGGCGCCGCTGGCCTGGCCGCTGCGGTCGCGCTGGGCACCGGGCTGGTGCTGGCCCTGGCCGGGCGGCCGTTCCCGGCCGTGGCGGCCGCCGTGATCTGGCCCGCAGCCCTGCTGGCCGCGCTGCCCGCCGCGCGGGCGCGGTACCGCCGGCTCGGCGGCCGGGACCGGGAGCGGATGCAATGGCTCACGGTCGGGGCGGTGCTGGGCGCGGACGCGGCGCTGGTGTTCGGGGTGCTGCACTTGCTGGTCGGCTGGCCCGGCCCGGTGGCCGCGGTGATGGTGGGGGCCACCGCGGCGGTCCCGGCCGGGCTGGTCGCCGGCACCAGCGCCCGGCTGGCCCCGCTGGCCGGGCGGCTGCTCGTGCACGTCTTGTCGCTGGCCGGGTTCAGCGTCGTGGTCGCGGCCATCTACCTGGTCATCGTGCTCGGGCTGGGCCAGCGGCCCGGCGACAACGCCGACCGGGAGATCCTCGGCCTGTCGATGCTGGCCGCGGCGATCACCGCGGTCGGTTACCTGCCTGCCCGGGACCGGCTGATGGCCTCGGCCACCCGGTTCGTGTACGGCGCCCGTGAGGCGCCGGACGAGGCGCTGCGCACCTTCGGCAGCCGGATGACCCGGGCCGTGGCCATGGACGAGCTGCTGCTCCAGCTGGCCGAGTCGCTGCGCAAGACGATGGCCCTGACCAGCGCGGAGGTGTACTCCGGGAGCGGTGAGGTACTGGAGCGCACGGTCTCGGTGCCGGACGCGGGACGCCGGTCCATCATCGTCGGCGACCGGGAGCGCCCGGTCGTGACCCGGGCCGGGGTATCCGGCAAGGCCTGGACCTCCATCTGGCTGCCCGCCCTGCTGGACGGCCGGCCCGAGAGCCAGCTGCGGGTCGCCCCGATCAGCCACGCGGGGGAGTTGCTCGGGCTGCTGGTAGTGGAGCGGCCCGCAGACGCGGACGTGTTCACCGAGGAAGACGGCCGGGTGCTGACCGAGCTGGCCCGCCAGGCCGGCCTGGCCTTCTACAACGTCCGGCTGGACGCGGCCCTGCAGACCACCCTGGACGAGCTGCGGCGGCAGGCGGACGAGCTACGCGAATCCCGCGCCCGCATCGTGGCCAGCGGCGACGCCGAGCGGCGCCGGGTCGAACGCGACCTGCACGACGGCGCGCAGCAGCATCTGGTCGCGCTGGCCGTCAACCTCCGGCTGGCCCGCGACATCATCGCCGACGACCCGGAGGCCGGGACCGAGATGCTGGCCCAGATGGCCGACGATGTGCAGGCCACCATCCGCGAGCTGCGTGAGCTGGCCCACGGAATTTACCCGCCGCTGCTGGCCGACAACGGCCTGGGCGAGGCGCTGCGCGCCGCGGCGAGCCGTTCCCCGCTGCCGGTCACGGTGACCACCGACGGCATCGGCCGGTACTCGCAGGGCATCGAGACCGCCATCTACTTCTGCTGCCTGGAAGCCCTGCAGAACGCCGCCAAGCACGCGGCCGGGGCGAGCGTGCAGCTGAGGCTGTGGGAGGAGTCAGGCGGGCTGCTGTTCTCGGTCCGCGACGACGGCCCCGGATTCGATGCGGCGCAGGCCCAGAGCGGTCACGGGTTCGTCAACATGTCCGACCGCCTCGGCGCCATCGGCGGCACCGTCCGGTGGGAGTCCCAGCCCGGTCACGGCGCGACGATCAGCGGATCCGTCCCGGTCATTTAAGGTCACATTCTTTCCGCAACGAAAACCGCCCGGCCGGCTGCCCCGCCTGGCCGGCACGGTCACGTGGCCACGAACGACCCCGAGTTGCGCTCCTCCCACAGGCGCCGGAGCGTGGCCGCGCCGAACTGCTCCTTGTTGACGTAGGCGCTGGCCCCGCTGGCCGCCGCGGCGGGCGGCAGGTCCGCGACGTCGTAAGTGGAACAGAGGAACACCACTACGTCGGGGTGGGCGGCCAGGATGCGCCGGGTGGCCTCGATGCCGTTCATCTCCGGCATGTTGATGTCCATCAGCACCAGGGCCGGGTGCAGGGCGTCCACCAGCTCGATCGCTTCCGCGCCGCTGGACGCTTCCCCGGCCAGCTCGAAACAGCCGGTCCGGCGCAGCACGGCCCTGGCGGCCAGCCGGAAGGGTGCCTGGTCGTCTACCACGACCACTGCGTGCGGGGTGGTCATGATTCAAGCTTGTCACGGGGCGCCCGGCGGGCCGAGGGTGCTGCCACCCCTGCGGCCCGGTGGGTCAGCTTCACCGGGGGCCTCGCTTAGCTTCCCTGGGCCTCGCTCAGGTAGAGCAGGACCGCCTTGACCCGGCGGTTGAGGTCCTTTTCCTCGCTCAGCCCCAGCTTGGCGAAGATCGAGTTGGTGTGCTTCTCCACCGCCCGCTCGGACACGGTCAGCGCGATCGCGATGGCCGCATTGCTCTTGCCCTGGGCCATCTCCGCCAGGATCTCGGTTTCCCGCGGGGTGAGCTGCGCCAGGCTGGACTGCTGATGCCGGGACCGGGACCGGACCAGCTCATCCACGACCATCGGGTCGATCACCGATCCGCCGGCGGCCACCGCGCGGATGGCCCGGGCCAGCTCGTCCACGCTGGCCACCCGCTCCTTGAGCAGGTAGGCGCGGCCCGACGAGCCGTGCTCCAGCAGCGCCATCGCGTAGCCGGGCGCGGTGTACTGGCTCAGCACGACGACCCCGACGTCCGGGTGGTTCTCCCGGAGCCAGCCGGCAGCCTGGATCCCCTCGTTGGTCCCGGTCGGCGGCATCCGGATGTCGGTGATCACCACGTCCGGGTGCTCCGCGGCGACCAGGGCCAGCAGCTCAGGCAAGTCAGAGGCCGTGCCCACCAGCTCGAAGTCCTCGTTTGAGGCGACCAGGCGGGAGACGCCCTCGCGGAGCAGCACGTTGTCTTCGGCCAGCGCGACCCGGATCCTGTCCATCAGGCCGTGATCGTAGCGTGCCGGGGCCCTGTCGCACAGGTCATGCGCGGGCTGATAGCTCACGGCCGCGATCGCCTGGCTCAGGGCCGCGATCGCCGGGCCGAGGACCCCGGACGCGCGTTCCGGGCCTAGGACCGGAACACGTGCTCCCGGTACCACTGCCAGGTGCGGGCGATGCCGTCCTCCCGGCTGATGGCCGGCGTGTAGCCGAGCACCTGCTTGGCCAGGTCGTAGGTGGCGAAGTTGCGGTTGACCTCGCCGACCCGCCTGGGCTGGTACTCCACCGGGTGATCCGGCTTCCCCGCCGCATTCCGGCAGAGGCCGGCGAGCTCGGTGATGGTGGTCTCCACCCCGGAGGCGATGTGCAGGACCGTGCCGCCGGGGACGTCACCCTCCAGCGCCAGCAGCAGCGCGTGGGAGATGTCGTCCACGTGGGTGTAGTCCCGCGACGAGGTCCCGTCGCCATAGATCACGATCGGCTGGCCGGAGCCCAGCGCCTGGAAGAACACGGTCATCGCGCCCTTCTTGTGCGCGCTCCATGGCCCGTAGACGTTGGCGAACCGGAGCGCCACGGTGCGCAGCCCGAACGACTTGGCGAAGGCGTGCGCGTAGCCTTCCCCGGCCAGCTTGCTCGCCCCGTACGGCGAGATCGGCTTGGGCAGGGAGAACTCGTTGACCGGGGGCACGGCGTCGCCGATCAGCGCACCACCGGTGGAGGCCAGGACGACCCGCTCCAGGCCCGCCCGCCGGGCCGCGTCCAGCACCCGGAACGTGCCCACCACGTTGGCCTCGAAGTTCATCACGGGGTCGGCCACGGACATCACGACCGAGCCGGCCGCGGCGAGATGGATGATCGACTCGATCCCGGCCAGCGCGGCGTCGAGCGCCCCCGCGTCGCGGACGTCCCCCTCCACCAGCTCGGCGTCCACGCCATCCAGGTACGCCGGGCTGCCCGTGGAGTAGTTGTCGAAGACGCGGACCGAGTGCCCGCTGCCAGCGAGCCGCCGGACCAGGGTCGCACCCACGAAACCGGCTCCGCCGGTGACCAGGACATGCTGGCGCGCCGTTACGACAGGTTCAGTCATGACCGGTAAAACTAGCAGCCGGTCCAGCGCCGATGTCCCAGGCAGGCGCGGGGCGCGCCAGCGGGCTCAGAGCTCCAGGACCAGCCGGCCCCAGCCCCCGCGGGCCGCATTTTGAGCCCCTGGCGGGGTACAGTCGGTCTCATCCGTGGCGGTTGTCAGCCCAGCTGCCCGAAGGCCCAGGCTGAATGCTGCGGAGTTCACATGGACGGCTGGGTTTCCCGCCCGTCGTTCGGTGAGCCTGATCCGGTGCATCTCCGGCCAGCCCTATGCCCGGCTGGCGGGCCGGCCTGCACAGGAGGCGATCCGCACGACTACTCAGGCGAAAGCCGGGCTGCCGGCCGTGGTAGGAGTCGTGGCCTCGGCTGGCGGGGTTGAGGCATTGAGAACGTTCGTGGCCGGGCTGCCGGAGGATTTTCCGGCCATTGTCCTCGTGGTCCTGCACATACGGCCGAGCACCCCGAGCATGCTCCCGCACATCCTGTCCCGGGCCGGGAACTTGCCGGCCCGGCACCCGGAGGATGGCGAGGCGCTGGCCGGAGGGGTCATCCTGGTCGCCCCGCCCGACCGCCACCTTGTCGTGTCCGCCGGTCATGCCCGGGTGCTGGACACCCCGCGGGAGAACGGGCACCGGCCGTCCGCGGACGCCCTGCTGCGCAGCGTGGCAGAGCACTTCGGCCCGGTGGGCTGCGGCGTGGTCCTGTCGGGCACCATGGACGACGGGGCGGCGGGCCTCGCGGCGGTACGCAGGATGGGTGGCCTGGCCCTGGTCCAGGACCCGGCCGAGGCCGCATTCGCGAACATGCCGAGGGCCGCCATCAGTGAGGCCGATCCTCAGTTCGTCGAACCAGTGGCGGCGCTGCCGGACCGTATCTCTGCCTGGCTCGACGGACTGCGCGGCCGCTTACGGCAGATCAACGGGCGGCAGATCGACGGGCGGGGCGAGGGCGGCCGCGCGGCCCGTTGCCGCAGCGTCGTGGTGGTCAAACGCCGCGCTAAGCTCCTGCGCTAGGTGAGCAGGACAGGTAGCAGCAGGTTCCACGATGGAGAAGCCGATGCCGACTCCGCCTGAAGACGGCGAGCTGGAGGCGTTGCTCGACTACGTGCACGAGCGGCGGAACTTCGACTTCCGCGGGTACAAGCGAGCCAGCCTGACCCGGCGCATCTTCAAGCGGATGCAGGCCATCGGCGTCGACGACTACCAGCGCTACATGGAGATCCTGGAGGCCAACCCCGGGGAATTCGCGCAGCTGTTCAACACCATCCTGATCAACGTCACCGGCCTGCTGCGCGACCGGGAAGCCTGGCAGGTGCTGGCGGACAAGATCATCCCGCGCATCGCCGAGGCCAAGGGACCGGATGACCCGGTGCGAGTGTGGTCGGCGGGCTGTGCCTCCGGCGAGGAGGCATACTCACTGGCGGTTCTGCTCGCCGAGGCCTTCGGGGAAGAGCGGTTCCGCGAGTCGGTAAAGATCTACGCGACCGACGCCGACAACGACGCGCTCATCGAGGCGCGATACGGCCGCTACCGCTTCAAGAACCTGGTGGAGGCGTTCGGGGAAGAGCGGGCGCAGCAGTTCTTCGACCGTGATGGTGAGTACGGGGTCTTCCGCGGTGACCTGCGCCGGGCGCTGATTTTCGGGCGGCACGACCTGGTGCAGGACCCGCCCATATCCCGGATCGACCTGCTGACCTGCCGGAACACTCTGATGTACTTCACCGCCGAGGTGCAGACCAAGATCCTGGCCGGCTTCCAGTTCGCGCTCAACCCGGCTGGATACCTGTTCCTCGGCAAGTCAGAAGCCCTGGTGACCCGGACCCAGATGTTCGAGGTCGTCGATCTGCGCCAGCACATCCTGCGCAAGGAACGCAACGGTGCTGATGTCCTGGCCATGGCGCAGGCGCCCGCGGTGCGGTCCGGCGGCTTCCCCCGGTATGACAGCCGGCGCGCCGTCGAAGCGCTGTTCGAGCAGAACATCGTGGCCCAGGTCGTGCTCGATGCCAGCGGCAACATCGTGCTCGCCAACCCGGCGGCCCGGAAGATGTTCTCGATCGGTCCCGCGGAACTAGGCCGCCACCTTCGCGAGGCCGAGCTTTACCACCGGCCTGCAGATCTGCGCAGTCCCATCGAGCGGGCGCAGCGCGAGCGTCGGCCGGTGGCCATCTACGACGTGCCCTGGCCTAGGCAGGACGGCATCCGGGCGCTGGACATCACCGTCGCACCGCTGGACGGCCAGGGAGGCCTGGTCATCTCCTTCGCGGATGCCAGCCGCTCTCAGAATCTGCGGGCGGAGCTGGAGGATTCCCGGCGTGAGCTGGAAACCGCCTACGAAGAGCTGCAATCCACGGTGGAGGAGCTCGAGACCACCAACGAGGAGTTCCAGTCCACGAACGAGGAGCTGGAGACCACCAACGAGGAGCTGCATTCCACGAACGAGGAACTCGAGACCATGAACGAGGAACTCCAGTCCACCAACGAGGAGCTGGAGACCATCAACAATGAGCTGAGGGACCGGAGTGTGGAGGTCACCGAGCTCAACCAGTTCCTCGAGGCCATCCTCAGCAGCCTTCAGTCAGCGGTGGCGGTGCTGGGCACCGAGATGGAAGTCCGCGCCTGGAACCGCCAGGCCGAGGACCTGTGGGGCCTGCGCAGTGACGAGGTACTGAACCAGCATTTCCTCAACCTGGACATCGGCCTTCCCGTTGAGCGGCTGCGGGGCCCCATCCGCAACCTGCTGGCCGGACGGAGTGAGCACGCCCAGGTCTGCTCCCCGGCGGTGAACCGCCGCGGACGGCCGGTTGAATGCATCGTCAATCTCAGCCAGCTCGCCGGGGCCGGGGCTCCCCGGGGAGTCATCCTCGTGATGGACGCCGCGGCGCGCGAGCCTGGTGCGGACGAGACGGACCAGAGCTCGCCGGATAGCTCGTCACCGTCCGCTGGACGATCCCGGCCGCCAGCTCGCTGACCCGGACGTTGCGCCGCTGGGAAGCCTTCCGGAGCATGTCGAAGGCTTCTTCCGGCCCGCACCCGGTCTGGGCGATCAGGATGCCCTTGGCCTGCTCGATGACGGGCATGGTCTCGAGCTGCGCCCGGAGGCGGGCGTAAGCCAGCTCGTGCAGCTGCTCCCGGCGGCTCCGCCCGGACGCGATAGCGGCCCGGGTGTCCTGGAGCCTGCTGTGGGTCGCAGCCAGCTGCTGGGTGCTGGCCGCCAGGGCAGCCCGGGCCGCGGCGAGCCGCTCAGCCAGTACGGACCGGGGATCGGTATCCGGGACGAGGGTGCCGGTAACTTCTTGCCGCATGCGAGCCTCTCCGGCCAGAGCCCACGACCTGCGAGTAGCTGGTCGAGTCTCACCTTGCCCGCCGGAAGGAGCTCAAGGCGCCCCCCGGCCGCTGGCCCCGGCATGCGCCAACCCTACCTGGCGCTCGGCTCCGGGTGCCGGACACGCACGTGGCCGCGGTCACGCCCAGCTACCCGGCCGGTGCCAGGTATATGCGCTCGGGCATCGGGCGGCCGCCGGGGGCTGGACGGCGCCGGACCCGGGCGAGTTCAGCCTCGCCGAGGCCGCCCCAGACGCCATGCACCTGCCGGGTGCGAATCGCAGAGGCCAGGCACTCCGCGCGTACACCACACCGGCCGCAGACCTCCTTGGCCCGCTCTTCCTGGCGCTCGCTGGCTCCGCCGCAGGAAATCGGGAAGAAGAGGTCAGGGTCGGCGGAGAGGCAGGCCCCGTGGGCACGCCAGTCGGTGGCGTCATCAGTCGCAGTCATGAATTCCTCGCAAACCCCCGCAGTGATCCCGACGACCTGTCCATCTCCCCGGGAAACCGGCTTCCATGCCGGCCGAATCCAGTTCGTAGACCCGAATCTGCGTAACGGCCTCCCGTGGCCCCTCCCTCGGCCAGCGGGATCGGTAGCTGGAGGAGGGCACCGGCAGATGTCCGCCGGGGTGGGGGTGGTTGACGGACCTGAGACTGCCCAGCCCTCTGCAGGCGGTTCCGGCGATCACTGGAATGACCGGAATCGGTGCACATGCAAATGCGCATGCCGACTACACGCGCATTCATCATCGCCAACGATTGCATTGCACGCTTGCGGCCAATGTGCCTGGTGTTACTAACGGGACTAGGAGATTTCCGGCACGAGGTGCCACGGGTCCGCAGGGGCTGACCAGCCATTTAGCCTCGCCAGGCGAGCCGCGGGACGACTATTAAACACAAGGAGTAATAGTGCGACTACGAATCAAATTAGTGGGCCAGACTTTCGTCATTCCAGGGCCAGGGGACCCCTCATAGCGGGATTATTGCCGCGCCAGTCCAGCCCGTAAGGCCCGCCATGAGGCGTCCAGGACTGTCACCACATATGGCAACGGCCCCTGCTGGAACAGGGGCCGTCGTCTTACCCAAATGTGTCTACCCCTTGGAGGAAGACGACATGAGCGTAAAGCATGCCCCCGCAGACATGGAACCCCCTGGCGGGCGTGAACCTGAACACGTTCCCACCCGGGATGGTCGCTGCCTCCTCACGCAGCGGGCGGCGGTGATCCTGTTCGCGGCACTGATCGCCGGGCTTGCCACCGGCCTCCTGGTGTACCTGGCAACGGCCAATCCTGCCGGGGCGATACTCGCTGGCGGCACCGCGTTCGGCGGAGCGGTCAAGCTCCTCAACACCGTCATCAGCTGAACGCCCCCCGGGCCGTCCCGCCCCGGATCGGGGCGGGACGGCCCCACCGGCCAGGCCACAGTGCACTGCACTCACACGCTCAGGGAAATCACCATGCCATGCTCACCCACGCGCAGCACGCGCGCCTGCCAGGCAGACCGCGAATGCACTTACACGCCCCGCTTCCAGGCACGGCTGGAGGCGGCCAACGGTGCCCGGCCCGTACGGCTCAACGTCCGGGCCTGCGCTCACCACTTCGGCGACGCCGCCCAGGCCCTCACCGACTGGGCACGCGCCCGGCACATCACCGACGGATGCGTCATCATCCTGGTCATCGACCCCCCACCGTGCGCCGCCTTACCCGAACCGCCCGCTGACCGGCGCCAGGCACCGGCTCCTGGTATCGCGTTCACAACCATCCCGCTGGCCGGCTGAACGACGGGGCCGGCTTCGTCGCGGCGGCCTCATCGAGGTCGCGCCAGCCGGGGGGTCACGTGAGCGGTGCGGCGGGCGCGGGGAGCCCCTGACCTGGCCGCCGGCAGAATGTCCGCGCCCGGGAGTAACGTCCCGGGCATGAACCGGACCGATCGGCTCTACGCGCTGGTCGAGGAGCTGCGAGCGGTAGCGCCGCGCCCCCGGTCGGCACGGCAGCTGGCCGAGCGCTTTGAAGTCAGCAGGCGGACCATCGAGCGGGACATCTCGGCGCTGCAGGGATCCGGGGTGCCGATCTACGCGGAAGCCGGCCGGTGCGGCGGGTACGTGATCGACAGGACGCTGACCCTGCCGCCGCTTAACTTCACCGCGGCCGAGATGGTCGCGATCGCGGTATCCCTGGCCCGGGAGGAGTACACGCCGTTCGCCGCGGCCACCCGCAGTGCGCTGCGCAAGGTGCTGGCCACCGCCTCGGCGGCGCAGACGGCCGAGGCGGGGGAGCTGATGGACCGGGTCCGCCTGATCGGCTCGGCCCGCCCGGGGGAGCCCCAGGCGGCCGCGATGCGGTCAGTGGCGGGGGCCCGCCCGGCCGCGCGGTCCCGGGAGGCGCCGGCCCGGGATCGGCCGGATCAGGAGTGGTCAGGTCAGGAGCGGCCAGGTCAGGAGGGGCCGGATCAGGAGCGGCCGGCCCGGCATGCGCCTGCCGGGCAGTTGCCCGCGCGGGAACGGGCGGCCCGGCGGTGGGGCGCGCCGCCCGCCGCCACGGTCCCGCTGGCGATTCAGGAAGCGATCACCGCGCGGCACGTGCTCCGGATCACTTACCGCGACAGACACGACCGCGAGACGGTCCGCGACGTCGAGCCGGTAGCCTTCGCCGCCACCCGGACCCAGTGGTACCTGATGGCGTGGTGCCGGTTGCGGCGCGGGGCCCGGGCCTTCCGGGTAGACCGCATCGCGGCCGCCGACGACACGGGCGAGCCCGCGTCCCCCCGGTCCTACCGTGACCTCGACGTGGACATCCCGGACGCCCTCGTCCGCCGTCCCGACCTGCGGGTCTGACCGGCCGGGAAAGTCCCCGGGAAACACCGACATAGGGGTGTCGCGGGCGTCCCCGAGGGTGGCGTTATCGGAAACGTCACTCTCATGGAGGAAGTCATGTCCGCAGCCAACAGCGTGTCCTGGTTCGAGATCGGCGCCCCCGACGTGGAGGCGGCCAAGGCCTTCTACGGCCCGCTGTTCGGGTGGTCGTTCGCGCCCGACGGAACGTACACGATGATCACCGCGCCCGGGGCGGACCACCCGTCCGGGGGCATCTTCAACACCGGCGGCAACCTCCCGCCCTACGCGGTCTTCGTGGTCCGCGTCGAGGACGTTGCCGCGACCGCGGCCCGGACCGAGGAACTCGGCGGCAAGGTCGTCGTCGCGCCGATGACGCTGGAGGACGGCATGGTCATCGCCTACCTCACCGACCCCGACGGGAGCATGTTCGCCCTGTTCAGCCCCAAGCCGGGCGGCTAGCCCGGGAGAGCGGCGCCCGCGCCGGCGCATCATGAAGGAGTGGACCAGCCTGCGATCCGCCACTGCCCGCATTGCTGGGGCAACTGCACGGGCGATTGCCTGCTCCCGGGCGGCACCGCGCTCTGCATCCATAAGCCGGTCCGCCAGCGGCCATTTCGCGAACGCGTGCGGCTGCTGGGGAACCGGAGGTCCTGGCAGCGCGTGTTCATGGGCAGCCGCGCGCCTCACTCCTGACTCGGGTGAGGCGCACGGGCGCCCCGGTGGTCCGGCCGGGCCCTCTCCACGTCCCGTGGCCACCCCCGGGGCGGTTTGGCCGCCGGGGCTCCGGGTAGGGCCATCGTCCCGGTACCTGCGCGGCGGCCAGCCTGGCCGGCGCGGCCATGCGGGGAGGTGCGGGCCGGTGCCGAAACGCGCGGTGATCCTCTCCGGCTCACTGGGCATGGGCCACGATGCCGTCTCCGAAGTGGTCTCCGGAAGCCTGGCCGGCCTGGGCTGGGAGAGCCGGACGCTGGACTGCATGGGCCTGCTGGGCCCGCTCGCGGGCCGGGCCGGCGACTGGGTCTTCCGGCGGCTGATGGCCAGGCCGGCGGTCTTCGACGGGCTCCACTTTGCCCACCTGAGAGCGGGAAGCCGCCTCGCCACCGCCATGGACCACGCGGCCACGCCGCGGCTGCTGGCCGCCCTCCGCAGCGAGCTGCGCGAGGAGCCCGCCGACCTGATCATCAGTGTGTTCGCCGCGGGCGTCCCCGCCGCGGCCGCCCTCGCCGCGGGAGGCACCCCCACGGGCCTGCCCGCCGCGGATGGGCTCGCCGCGGGAGACGTCCCCGCCGCCGGCCGGTTCACGCCGCGGCTGCGCACCGTCGTGCTGTGCCCGGATGCCCTCCCGCACGCCACCTGGGTACGCGAGGGCATCGACCTGTTCCTGGTGACTTCCGCCGCCGCGGAGGCCGGCGTGCGCCGCTACCTGCCCCGGGCCCGGACCGCGATCGTCCCGCCGCCGGTGCGTCCGGCCTTCTACCGGCCGGTACCTCAGCTCACCGCCCGCGCATCGCTGGGAATACCGCCCGGGGCGCGGTGCGTCCTGCTCATGGGCGGCGGATGGGGGCTCGGCCCGGTGGAGGGCGCCGCCCGTGCGCTGGCCAGCGCCGGGGTGCATGTGCTGGCCGTCGCGGGCCGCAACCGCCGGCTCGAAGCCCGTCTGCGGGATCTGGCGGCCAGCTCGCCGCGGGTCCTGCCGTTCGGCTTCACCCCGCGCATCCCCGAGCTGATGAGCGCATGCGACCTCGTCGTCACCCTGCCCGGCGCCGTGACCTGCGGAGAGGCCCGGGCGGCCGGGCGCAGTCTGGTGCTCGTGGACGCCATGCCGGGTCATGGCCGCGAGAACGTCCAGCACGAGCTGGAGCTGGGCGGGGCTGAGGTGTCCAGCCCTCGGCCGCTGGAGATCGCCGCCAGTGTCCTCGCCGCCCTGGACGGGCCCCGGCCCGCGACGCCGGGCCTGCCGGCCGCAGACTGGGACCAGGCCTTCGCCGCCGCGATCGACAGCATCGGCGCTGGCCCGGATGACCGGCCGGATGCTTTGGCAGGCAAGTCCGCCGTGATCGGCGGTTATCCGCACACTCGTTCCGCGAGGGAGGTGGGTTATCCGTGATGCGCACGCTGTGCTTGCATCCGCCGTCGTACGAGGGGTTCGACGGCGGGGCGGGCTCCCGCTATCAGGCCAAGCGCGAGATCAGGTCGTTCTGGTACCCCACCTGGCTGGCCCAGGTCGCCGCCATCGTGCCGGGCAGCAGGCTGGTGGACGCGCCCGCCGCCGGGCTGGCCCTCGACGATGTGCTCCCGCTCGCGCCCCAGAACGATCTCGCGGTGCTGCACACGAGTTCCCCGTCCTTCGCCGGGGATGTGCGGGTGGCCGAGGCGCTCAAACGCGCGAACCCGGCGCTGACAGTCGGCTTCGTCGGCGCCAAGGTGGCGGTGGAGCCGGAGGCCTCCCTGCTGGCGTCGGAAGCAATTGATTTTGTCGCCCGCGAGGAGTTCGACTTCACCATCGGGGAGATCGCCGAGGGCCGGCCCTTCGACGAGGTCCGCGGGCTCACCTTCCGGGACGAGGCGGGCCAGGTGGTGCACACCCCGGACCGGCCGATCCTGGAAGACATGGACCGGCTGCCGTACGTCACCGATGTGTACCGGCGCGACCTGAACGTGGACGATTACTTCATCGGCTACCTCAAGCACCCGTACGTGTCCCTGTACACCGGCCGGGGCTGCCGCTCGCGGTGCACGTTCTGCCTGTGGCCGCAGACCGTCGGCGGCCACCGCTACCGCACCAGGAGCGCCGAGCACGTGCTGGGCGAGATGGCCCGCATCACCGAGCTGTTCCCGTCGGTCAAGGAGGTCTTCTTCGACGACGACACGTTCACCGACGATCGCCGCCGCGCCGAGGAAATCGCCCGTGGCATGGGCAGACTCGGCCTGACCTGGTCGTGCAATGCCAAGGCGAACGTACCGTTGGAGACTTTGAAGGTGCTGCGGGACAACGGCCTGCGCCTGCTGCTGGTCGGGTACGAATCCGGGAATCAGCAGATCCTCATCAACATCAAGAAAGGCATCCGGGTCGAGCGGGCCCGCCAGTTCACGAAGGACTGCAGGGATCTCGGCATTACCATCCACGGCACCTTTATCGTCGGCCTCCCCGGCGAGACCACCGAGACGATCCAGGAAACCATCCGCTTCGCCAAGGAGATCAACCCGCACTCGCTGCAGGTCTCGATCGCCGCCCCCTACCCGGGGACCGCCCTGTACGAGCAGGCTACGGAGAACGGCTGGCTGCCCGAGGATAACGCCACGCTGATAGACGAGCACGGCGTGCAGGCCGCGGCCCTCAGCTACCCGAACCTCAACCGGACCGAGATCTACGACTCCGTTGACAGCTTCTACCGGCAGTTCTACTTCCGGGCCGGGAAGATCGCCGAAATGTCCGCCGAGATGCTGCGCAGTCCCGAGATGATGCGGCGGCGGCTGCGCGAGGGTGCCGAGTTCATCAGCTTCCTGCGCAAGCGCGACAGCGGCGCCGCCTGACCGGGGCGGGCCGGGGGCCGGGGGTCTCGGCCTCGTGGCTGGGCTGGGGGCTGGTGGCCGCGCCGCTGCAGGGGGTTTGCCGTCCGCCGTCCCGGGCATCCCAGGCGCATGATCAAGGGACTCATTCGGGGAGCCATGGCCGGGGCGGCCGGCACCACCGCGCTGAACGCGGCCTCGTACCTGGATATGGCCTGGCGAGGCCTGCCGGCGAGCAGCATCCCGCAGCAGAGCGTGGAGGAACTGGCCAAGCGGGTCGGCCAGGAGATCCCGGGCAGCGGCGAGGAACGGGAGAACCGCCTCGAAGGGCTCGGGGCGCTGGCGGGGATCGCCACCGGGGTCGCCGTCGGCGCGCTCGCCGGTGAACTGCGGGCGGTGGTGCTCCAGCTCGGCCCGGTGCTCGGCCCGGCCCTGCTCGGTGCGGGGGCGATGGCGGCGACCGACGTTTCCCTGACCCGGCTGGGCCTGGCCGACCCGCGGGAGTGGGACACCACCGCCTGGCTCAGTGACGCCGGGCCGCACCTGGCCTTCGGGGTGGTCACCTACGCCGCGCTGCGGGCCATGACCCGCCGTTAGCCCCGGTCTGCGCGCCGCCGCGCCCGCCGCCTTAAGGCATGCAACGAAGACCTCTCGCCGCTCCCCCCGCCTCAGCCGGCGTCGAGGAGGTCGCGGAGGGCGGCGTTAGCCCGGGTCGCGTACCGCCGGACGGCTGCCCGGCTGATGCCGATGGTGTCCGCGGCCTGCTCTTCGGACAGGTTCGCGTAGTACCGCAGGACGAGCACCTCACGCTGCCGGGCGGGGAGCGCGCCGAGAGCGGCCAGCAGCGGCGGGGAGCCGGATGGGCATCCGGCGGCGGCCGGCGCCGGGGTGGTCCCGTGCCGCAGTGCCGCGCGGGACCGGTTGAGCACTGACTGGCGGAGGAAGTCCAGCTGGCCGTCGGTGTCCGCGCGCCGCCGCCCGGCGGCCACCGCCACGAACGAGTCCTGCACGATCTCTTCGGCGGTCGCGGTGTCCCGGACCAGCAACGCGGCCAGCCGCACGAGCGAGGCGTAGTGCTGCTCGTAGAGCGCGATCACCGGGTCACCGTAACTCCCCGGCGGGGCGTCTGCCCCGGTTCCGTGCGGACTGCCTGGCCGGCCGCTCGGGTGGACGCTGGTCTCGTTCGTGCCGTTCGTGGCGTTCGTGCCGCTGATGGCGCCGGAGATCTCCGGCGCGCTGCGGTGACTGCTGACCGCGCGTGGCCGCTCCCTCCCACCTCGGGTAGCCTGTCGCAAATGTCGCCCATCAAGGATAAAGCGCTTCAAGCGTGGAAAGCCAGATCTTATGCCTGGCAGTTGGCCCACCCTCGAATAAGACGTGCCCGGTGTTGCCCGGACATTTAGCTGCCTGGTCAGCGACCTGCTACCTGCTGATACCGAGCGGAGCGTACAGGTCAGTAATCTCGGGTGAGTGGACAAGATTAGCGCGCTTTTTGAGTTTTTCCGCGGCGACGGGAATCCCCGGATCAGGGGATGGCATTTCGGCATTGGGACGCTCAGGCGGGGTGGCCGTCTCCGCCTGGGACCAGGTGGGTCACGGCGAGGGCGATGGCGGCCCGAGGTGGGCCGCGGCCACCCGCTTGGGCACGACCATCCGCCAGGCGTCGGTCACGAACTCGCGCATCTCCGCCGGCCCGAGGCTCCCCATCCTGGTATCGATCCACTGGTAACGCTGATCGCTGGCGCGATGCAGGAAGAACCGGTCCGGCTCGGCGGCGATCAGCGCTGGGCGCTCGTCCCGGGGAAAGCCGAAACCCATGATCGTCTCGTCGGGCGAGACGGTCACGTACACGATCCGGCCGACCCGGAACTTGACCCAGTCGCGGATCAGGTGTTCCTCCGTGCGGGGCAGCGAGAGGGCTACGGCGCGCACCTCGGCCAGCGTCACCATGAGCCGATTGTGCCCTCCGGCCGGGGCGCCCAGGGGCATACCCTCCAGCCGGTGCGCCAGGGGCATAACGGTGAGCGGCCAGCGGTTGGCGGAATTTGGGTACGGACGGAGCCAATCCGGGGCCAATCCGCGTCTGGGGCTCCGGAGCAGCGAGAACGGAGTAGCGATGCCGAAGGCAGTGCGGTACGACGATTATGGCGGGGTTGACGTGCTCAGGATCGAGGAGGTGCCCCGGCCGGTGCCGGGGGAGGGGCAGGTACTGGTCCAGGTCAAGGCGGCCGGGATCAACCCCGGGGAAGCCAAGATCCGTGAGGGCATGCTGCGCGAGCGGTGGCCGGCCACGTTCCCGTCGGGCCAGGGCAGCGACCTGGCTGGGGTCGTGGCGGAGACCGGCCCTGGGGTGGCCGGGTTCTCGGCCGGGGATGAGGTCCTCGGCTGGACGGACAACCGGGCCAGCCAGGCGGAGTACGTCCTGGCCGAGGCCGGGAAGCTGACCACCAAGCCGGCCGCGGTGCCGTGGGAGGTAGCCGGGGGGCTGTTCGTGGCCGGGACCACGGCGTACGCGGCCGTGCGCGCGGTCGCGCTGAGCCCGGGCGACACGGTGGTGGTGGCCGGCGCGTCAGGCGGGGTGGGCACCATCGCGGTCCAGCTGGCCCGGCGGGCCGGGGCGACGGTGATCGGCCTGGCCAGCGAGCGGCACCACGCGTGGCTCGCGGCCCACGGCGTGATTGGTGTCAGCTATGGCGACGGGGTGGCGGACCGGATCCGGCAGGCAGCCGGCCAGGTCGGCGCCTTCATTGACACCGTGGGCGGCGACTATGTGCGGATGGCCGTGGAGGATCTGCGGGTCGAGCCCTCCCGCGTGGACACGATCGCCAACCTCGAGGCGGTCGAGAAGTTCGGGATCAAGGCGGAAGGCAGCGCGTTCGCGGCCAGCGTCGCGGTCCTGGCCGAGCTGGCTGGGCTGATCGCGGCCGGGGAGCTGGATGTGCCGATCACGGCGACGTTCCCGCTGGCCGAGGTGCAGGACGCCTACCGGCGGCTGGCCCGGGGGCACGTCCTGGGGAAGATCGTGCTGAAGGTCTGAATGCCCGCCCGCCGCCCGCCCGCCGCCCGTCCGCCGCAGCTCGATGGTGTCGGGCAGGTCCAGGTCGAACCAGTGCGCCTGGCACCGCAGGGCGGGCCGGGCTCCGCGCAAACAGCCAGCTGCGGGGCAGGCGTGATGAATGTGGCAGGCGAGGCTGGGAAGCGCGCCCAGCGGAACCCTTGGTCTGGTGATCAGACGATTGGTGTCGTCCCAGCAACACCAGGCGTTTGATCACGAACGCGAGGTCCGCGCGGGGGCGCCTATGGCCCGGCGGTTAGCCCTGGCCGGGATCTAGGTGCTGGCGGGGCCGGAGCGGAGGAGTGGGTCTGGCCCACGGCGTGGACCAGGGCCGCCCCGGGCCGAGGGCCGCGTGCCCCGCGCTGCTCTCGGTCAGCAGCGCGGGCCCGAGCCGTTTTGGCCCGCTGCCCCTGGGTAGCCGCTTCGCGTCATCTGCAGGCAGCGCAGGCGGCCCGGCCGACAAGGGAGATCCAGCATGGCACGCAACCACCAGCGCTCGTCTGCGCCGCCGCAGCCTGACCCGCAGCGGAGCATCCCCCCAGAGCGCGAGGTGTCCGGCGGCCCGGATTCGCCGCTGGAACTGGGCGCGACCGGCTGGCGGAACACGCTGAAGCGCACCGGGAAGAAATTCGTCCGGGACCGCTGCTCGATGACCGCAAGCAGCCTGGCCTACCACTGGTTCCTGGCCCTGTTCCCAGCGGTCATCGCGGCGCTGGGCCTGATCAGCCTCATCCACGTCGGGTCGGGCACGCTTACCCATCTGGTGAACGGCCTGACGAAGGCGCTGCCGCCGGGTGCCTCCAAGGTCTTCACCCAGGCAGTCACGAATGCGACGGCGCACCACACCTCCGGCGGACTGACCGCCCTGATCCTCGGCATCGCGATCGCCGTCTGGAGTGCGTCCGGGGGCATGGTCGCGCTGGAGACCGGCCTGGACATCGCGTATGAGGTGCCGGCCGACCGTAAGTTCGTGGCCAAGCGACTGATCGCGTTCGTGTTGATGGCGGCCACCGTGGTACTCGGGGGGATCGCCTCGGCGCTGATCGTGTTCGGGGCCTCGATCGGCTCGGCCATCGAGGGGCATGCCGCCTTCGCCGGGTCGACCTTCGTGATCGCGTGGACCGTGGTCCGCTGGGTGCTGACGGTGATCGTCATCTCGCTGCTGTTCTCGGTGTACTACTACGTTGCGCCCAACCGGGAGTCTCCACGCTGGCAGTGGGTGAGCGCCGGCGGGGTCGTGGGGACCGTGATCTTCCTTGCGGCCTCCCTGGGCTTCTCGTTCTACGTGGCCAAGTTCGGCCATTACAGCAACACGTACGGCGCGTTCGCGGGCGTGGTCATCCTTATTTTCTGGCTGTACCTGGCCGGCCTGGCCGTGCTGATCGGCGGCGAGATCAACGCCGAGACCGAGCGCGAGGCCGCAGCGGAAGCCGGCCATCCCGGCGCACGGGCCAGCGCCCGGCAGGTGGGGACGTCCCCGGTCCCAGCACGGCAAGGAAACCGCTAGAGCTGGCGGCCGCCGCCCGGTCCCAGCGCGGGAGCCCGATATCGACTCTCACCGCCGGGCAGCGACTAGGCATGCGCAGCTTGCCGCAGATCCGGGGTAATTTCCGCTCGTCCTCGTGAACCAGGCGCCGCCGCAGTGCAATAGAGAGGCGATGGACGACGAGGAGCTGGTCGCCCGGGTGGCGGGCGGCGACGACACAGCGCTGCGGGAGCTGTTCGGCCTGGCACGCGCCGTGGCTGGCCGCCCGGCTCCGGTCGGTGCTCTGCGCGCCGGACGTCGAGGACGTACTGCAGGAGACCTTCCTCGCGGTCTGGACGGGCGCCCGCCGCTACCGGCCGGAGAGCCCGCCCGGGGCCTGGATCTGGGGGATCGCCCGGCGGCAGGCCGCGCTGTACCTGCGCCGCCGGGGCCCGGCGGCCTTGCTCCTGCCGGTCGTGGTGGCCGGGGACGGGCAGCACGCCGGCGATCCGGCCGAGGTGGCGCTGTCGCGCGCCGAGATCACCGACGCGGTCACCGCGCTCGGGCCGGAAGGCAGCCCGGACCGGGAGGTGTGGCAGCTGATGTATGTCGAGGACCGGCCGGTCGCGGAGGTGGCGCAGCTGATGGGGATCCCGGAGGGCACGGTCAAGAGCCGCGCGCACCGGGCCCGGCGGCTGCTCCGGGCGGCGCTCGGCGGCCGCCCGGCCACACAGGGAGGACCACGATGATGCAGCAACCGGGCTGGGACACGGCGCCGCCTGACGTGGATCTCCGCGGGGTCTGGACCGCGGTCGCGGCCCAGGTGTGGCGGCGCAGGCCCGGGCCGGCCGAACGGCTGGCCGCGGGGCTGCTCCGCTCACCGGGACTCGCCCGGGCGCTGGTCACCACGCCGTCGCTGCTGCTCGGCTGGATCATCGCCAGCGTGGCCGTGCTCGCGGCGGGGGCCGCGGCCACCCTGGAGACCGGGACGCCGTACGTAGCGCTGCTGGCCCCCGCTTTCGCGGCGGCGGGTATCGCCTACGCCTACGGCCCGGGCATGGATCCGGCCTGGGAGCTGTCCCAGAGCATGGCGGCCAGCCACCGGATGGTGCTGCTGGTCCGGGCGCTGGCCGTGTTCGCGCTCAACGCGGCGTTCGGGCTGGCCGCCACGGCCGCGTCCGTGCTGGCCGGGTCGGGGACCGCGGCCGCGGTCACGTTCGGCTGGCTGATCCCGATGACCGCGGTGTGCGCGCTGGCGCTGGCCGCGGCGACGCTCGCGCGGTCGGCGAACGTGGGCGTGGTGGCTGGCATGGCCGGCTGGGGCATCGCTGTCCTGGCCGGCGGGGCCACCGCCGGGCGGTTCCCCGTGCTCACCGACTCTGCGCTCATCCTTCCCTGCCTGGCGTTCGCAGCCTGCTGCGCCCTGATCGCCTTTTATGCGACGCGCAGCCCGAGAGGAACATCATGAACATTGAGATCGCCGGTCTGACCCGGCGGTTCGGCCGCAACCAGGCGGTGGCTGGAGTAGATCTGGAGGCCGGCCCGGGGGTGTTCGGGCTGCTCGGCCCCAACGGGGCCGGCAAGACGTCGCTGCTGCGGATGATGGCCACGGTGCTGCCGCCGTCCTCGGGCCGGCTGCGGCTCCTCGACCGCGACCCCGGCCGCTACGGTCCGCGGCGGGAGATCCGGCGCCGGCTCGGGTACCTGCCGCAGAACCTGGGCTATTACCCGTCCTTCACGGTGGTCGAGTTCGTGGAGTACTTCGCGCTGCTCAAGGAGATGCCGGCGGCCCGGGTGCCCGCGGCGGTGGCCGCCGCGGTGGAGCGGGCTGACCTGGGGGATAAAGCCAAAGCGAAGCTGCGCACCCTGTCCGGCGGCATGCTCCGCCGGGTCGGCATCGCCCAGGCGATCGTGAACGAACCCGACCTGCTGCTGCTGGACGAGCCGACCGCCGGCCTGGACCCGGAGCAGCGGGTGGCCTTCCGCTCCCTGCTCCGCGACCTCGGCCAGCGCGCCACGGTCGTGGTCAGCACCCATCTGGTGGAGGACGTCGGCGCCGCCTGCACCGAGGTCGCGCTGATGAACCAGGGAAAGATCGTCTTCCATGGCACCCCGGAGCAGCTGACCGCCCGGGGTGAGGGGCACGGTGTCGGCGACGCCCCGCTCGAGCGCGGGTACAGCGCGGTGCTGACTGAGGCCCGGTCATGACCCTCACCGACGCCCCGGCCCCGCCCCGGCCCCGCGACGCTGGCCATCCGTCCCCGGTTTCCCTCTGGCGGCTGCTGTGGCTGGAACTGCGCCGCAACGCGATGCCCTGGATGTTCCCCCTGCTCGCCGCCCTGTTCGTGTTCGACCCCTTCCGGACGGCCATGGATTATCCGCCGCTGTGGGACCTGCGGGCCTCCGTTGTGGTCAACAAACTCCTGCCCGACTTCGTGGCGTTCGTGGCCGGGGTGGCGGCCTGGATGGGGTCGCGGGACAGCCGGCGCCGCACCGTCGACTTGGTCGCGGCGACCCCCCGGCCGCGCTGGGGCGCCCAGCTGATCACCTGGACGGCTACGGCCTGCTGGGCGGTCATCCTCTACCTGTGCGGCGTGGCGGTGATCTACGGGGTCACCGCCACGCAGGCCACCTGGGGCGGGCCGCTGTGGTGGCCGGTGGCGGCCGGCTGTGCCGAGCTGTTGGTGATCTGCGCCCTCGGTTTCGCGGTCGGCGCCCTGTTCCCCAGCCGGTTCACCGCGCCACTGGCCGCGGTCGGCGCGTTCTTCCTGTGCCTGGAGGGATTCCATAACGCGGTCGGCCAATCCAGCGTGTATGCGCTGCTGTCGCCGACCACCTCGGTGCCCCCTGACGACATCGGCGTTTTTTATCACTACCTGCCTGATGTGGCCATCGCGCAGCTGATGTTCCTGCTGGGGCTCACCGCCGTGGTCCTCGGTGCCCTTGGCCTGGCCCAGGCCGCCGACGGCGGGCTGGGGTTGCGCCGCGCCGCTGCCGTGCTCAGCGTGGTCGGCCTGGCCGCGACCGGGACGGCTATCGGGCTGGTCGGCACGGCCCACGAGGGTGCCGCTGGCGAAGTTATCCCTGCTCTGCACGACGCGGCCAACGACCGGCTGATCGCATTCACCCCGGTATGCGGCCCGGCCGGCCGTGTACCGGTCTGCGTGCACCCGGCCTACCGGCCATACCTGGACGAAGTGAGGGCCGCCTTCCGCCCCGTACTCAACGAAGTGACTGGTCTGCCTGGCGCGCCCGCCCGGATCACGGAGATGGGTGACCCGACCTTGAGCATGCCGACCGGTAAGCTCGGCGGCTCACCGCCGGTGTTCTACTACTCCATGCCCGTGCTGGGCTCAGCTTTCGGGCAAACCACCAGAGGCTTTACCCAGAACTTGCAGGACCTCTTCGTCGCGGCCTTCATTGCCGGTCCCCGGGGGTTCGTCGGCCAAGGCGGCACGCCGGCGCAGCAGGTGGTCCAGATAGTGCTGCTCAAGGCGATTGGCTCGCAGTGGGGTCCGCCCGGCCCCGGGAGTGCACCACGCCGGGCGATGGCGGAGGCGGTCACGCGGTTCACCGCGCTGTCCGCGGCCACCCGGCACGCCTGGCTCGCGGCACACCTGGCCGCGCTGCGCGCGGGCCACATCACCCTGGCCCAGTTGCCGTGACCGCCGCCGGCCTGCGGAAACCGGGACACCGGGCGGAGCCGGTCCGGCCGCGACGGCTCCTGGATCAGCCCGGCCTGCGCCTGGTGCGGTTGCATCTGGCCAGCCGGCGCTTCCCCGGGGCCCTGGCAGCGCTGGCCCTCTGCGGCCTCGTGCTGCGGGCCGCCCTGTACTGGCACTGGAGCCTGGGCAGCGGGAACGGCGCGCTGTCGCTGGCGCTGGTCCTCGAGGCCGGGGCGGCGTCCGTCATCGCGGTCACCGCCCAGAGCCCATTCGGTGATCCGGAGCGGGCCACCGGGCGGTGGCTTCCCTACCTGAGGCTGGGCACTGCGGTGGGGCTCACCGCAGCGGCGTTCGCCGCGCTGGCCGCGGGGGCCGCGGTGGAGCACCTGCCTGGCGGGACCCTGGACATCCTGCGCAACACGGCCGGGCTGACCGGGATCGGCCTGCTGCTGGCCGGGGTGATCGGCGGCGCGCTGGCCTGGGCCTGCCTGATGGCGTACATGATCGTGGCGCAGTTCGCGCTGATAGGGGACTGGCCTACGCCGTGGATGTGGCCAGCCCGGCCCCCGCACGACGTCGGCGCGGCGTTGTGTGCCGGGCTGGTGTTCGCCGCCGGGATCGTCGTGGCCACAGTCCGGGGAGCCCGCGCCATCCGAGAGATATGAGTCCAGCCCGGTGACCCAGGGCCGGTGCCTGGCAAGAGCGCCCTGGCCGGCGCCCTGGCCACCGAGCTCGGCCCGCCGTTCCAGAGCAGGGACGAGATCAGGGAAGCCTTGATGGACGGCCTGGGCCGGCCGGAAACAGGGGCGCGGTCCTGGCAGCTGGGCCGGACCGCGGTGCTGTGGCCCGGGATCAGAAGCGGTGCTGCGGCCCGGGATCAGAAGCGGTGCTGTGGCCCGGGATCAGAAGCGGTGCTGCGGCCTGGGATCGGAAGCGTGCTGCGGCCGGGGATCAGAAAGCGAGACCCGGCAGCGGCTGGAGCTGAATGATCTCCGTGCCGATGAGTTTCGCGATGACCAGCGGGAGCGCGCTGACTACCCCCTCGGCCGCTTCCTTGTCGACCTCGAAAATCAGGACCGCTCCGGGACCGCCCGGAGAATAGGCCTCGGCCAGTGTTCCCTCGGCCTTCAGTTGCCTCAGCGCGGCCATCTCCGCAGCCCGGTGCGCGGCAATATCGGTAACGGTTACACCGGGCTGCGGCCGGCAGATGACGAGCGTTTTCATGCACGTCAAGTTACCCCCGCCGGACCGGCGGCCGTCGCGGCCACCGGGCCGCAAGTAATCTCAGAACGTGAATCTGGCCGGGTCGTGGGAAAAGCATGCCGACGAGTGGATCACCTGGGCGCGTGCGTCCCCGCACGACGGGTTCGCGTACGGTACCTGGCCGGCTCTCCGCGAGTTGCTTCCCGAGCCGGGCCCCGGCCCAGTTATCGATCTGGGCTGCGGGGAAGGCCGGGGCAGCCGGGAACTGCGCGCGCTCGGCCACCAGGTGGTCGGTGCCGACTACTCACCCACGCTGACCCGGGCGGCGGCAGAGTCTTGCCCAGCCATTCCGGTGATACGGGCGGATGCCGCTGCGCTGCCCTTTGCCACGAAGAGTGCCGATCTCGTGGTGGCCTGCATGTCGTTGCTGGATTTCGACGACTTCGCGGGGTCGGTCGCTGAAGTGGGCCGCGTGCTGCGCCCAGGCGGCCAGCTGTGCCTGGCGATAGTGCATCCGTTCATCAGCGCTCAGGACGAGGACACGCTGCATGGGCCATCGTTTCGGTTTTCCCAGCCGTACCTGCAGTCTCGCCGTTATACGGACCAGGTCGAGCGCGAGGGTCTGGGCATGACCTTTTCCAGCATGCACCGGCCACTGAGCGCCTACACCAGCGCCCTGTTTGGCCAGGGCATGGCCATCACCGCGCTGACCGAGCACGGGGACGGCGTGATTCCGTGGCTCCTGGCCATGCGGGCCGAGAAGATCCCGCGCTGATCCCCGGCCGTCCGGGATATAACCGCGCCGCGATGCCGATCCCCCCGCCAGCCCGCACGGCACTAGCTGCCCCGGCAGCGGGCACGCTCTGGCCGGACCCGGGCGGCGGCGCTTATCGTGGCAGCTTCACCGGCCGATGGGGGTCCCCGTGCTACATGAGCTGGACTACGACGACAGCGACGCGCCCTCGATCGGCCTGGTCCCGCCCGGCGTGACGTGGGAAGACGTCTACGACCACATCAAGATCGCGCATCACCCGCTGCTGGTGGCGCTGGACGAGGGCGCGGATCACGCCGGCGCCTACTGGGACGGGACGAAGATGATTGTGGCTGAGGACCTGGGCCCCGATCTGGACGAGGCCGTCGCGGAGTTCCGCGATCTCCTCCGCGAGCGCGGCGAGCACTAGTTTCGTTTCTCGGACGTGTTCAGGTCCGCCGCATCTGCCGTGCATGGAGGACGGCCCCAGCACCGTCCGCCGCCACGGCCCCGGGGGCGGCCTCCCGCGGCCGGGAGGCCGGTGCCGCACCGGCGGAACGGCTGTGGACCAGATGCCGGGTGAGGGCCGCGGCCGAGGCCAGCGCGGTAAGCCCGGCGATGCCGCCCCAGCCGAACTCGCTGTAGGCCCGCACCCCGATCCACGAGCCCGCGCTGCCGCCCAGGAACGCGCACGTCATGTACGCGGTGTTCCGCCGCGCCCGGGCGGAGCCGGGCAGCCCGAAGATCCGGGCCTGGTTGGCAACCTGGCCGCACTGCACGGCCACGTCCAGCAGCAGCATTCCGGCGCCGAGCAGGACCAGGCTGGCCGCCCCGTGCAGGTCGGGCACGGCGGCCAGCGCGAGAAACGCGGCTGCGAGCAGGCCGCCGGTAAACGACACCCGGCTGATCCGGTCCGGGCCGACCCGGTCGGTGCGCAGGCCGGCCACCGGCGTGACCAGGACGGCGCCCGCCCCGATCAGGGCGAACACGCCCACCGCCGCGGTGGACAGGCCATACGACGGCCCGGTCAGCAGCAGCGCGATCGACGTCCAGGCCGCGCTGAACGTGCCGAACATCAGCGCCTGGTACACGCACGACCGGCGCAGGTCCGGCTCGGCCCGCATGAGCCGGACGGGCGCGGCCAGCAGTGCGCCGTAATGCTCCCGGCTGGGCGGCGGGGTTACCGGCAGCACCCGGGCGAGCACGACGGCCAGGATGAGCATTGCGGCGGCGGCGACCAGATACGGCGCCCGCCAGTCCAGCCAATCGCCCAGCGCGCCGGAGAACGTCCGGGCCAGCAGGATGCCGCCCAGCAGGCCGGACAGCAGGGTGCCGGTCACCGCGCCGCGGCGCTGGTCCGGGACCAGCCCGGCCGACATCGGCAGCAGGATCTGCGGCACCACGGTCGTGATGCCCACCGCCGTGCCCGCCACCAGCAGGAACCCGAGAGTCGGGGCGGCCCCCGCGGCGACCAGGCCGGCCGTGGTGAGAATGATGAGGGTGACGATCAGCAGGCGCGGGCGGACCCGGTCGCCCAGCGGCACCAGCAGGTACAGGCCGGCGGCGTAGCCCAGTTGTGTGGTGGTGACGAGCAGCGCCGCCGTGGACGGCGCGGCGTGCAGGCTCTGGGCGATGAGCGGGCTCAGCGCCTGCGGGAAGTACACGTTGGCCACGCAGACGCCGCAGGCAACGGCGAAAATCAGGATCACGCCGCGGGACAGGCGGGCGGGGGCTTCACGGGCAGGGTCGGTCGAAGGCGTCGGGGGCACGTCTGCCTTCCGGGTCGGGATCAGGTACTAACCGCAAAGGTGGTTACTTCTCCGCAACGAAAACCTATCATGGCCTCATGACGTCCCCTGGCCGGCGCTGGGTATGGTACGGCGGCCGGCCCAGCCTCGACTTCGTGAACACCCGCCGGAACCGGGAGGCCGGCCTGCGGGATGACGCCGCCGAGTACCTCCGCGAGCCGGCTGATTTTGCGGCGTGGCTGATGGCGGCCGGGCTGGCCAGTCCACACGGGGCTAGTCCACACGGGGCCAGTCCGGGCGGGGCCAGTCCGGGCGGGGCCACTCCGGGCGGGGCCAGTCCATACAGGGGCAGCCCCTTGGTGGACGAGGAGACCTTCGCCGGGGCGCTGGCTCTGCGGGAGGCTGTCAACGCCGCGGTCACGGCCACCGTGGCGGGGGGGAGTGTGCCTGAACAGGCCGTTAGGTGCGTCAATGAATGGATCGCGGCCGAGCCGCAGCGGCCGGCCCTGTGCCTGGAGGCGGGGCTGCCGGTGCTTTCGGTGCCCCGGGCGGGCCGCACGCCGCGCGGGGCGCTCGCGCTGATCGCGGCCGACGCGGCTGAACTCCTGGGCACGGGACTGCGTGAGCGGCTGCGGATCTGCCCGGGGCCGGGCTGCCACGGACGGTTCCTGGATGACTCGCCCGCGGGCCGGCGTCGCTGGTGCTCGATGGCCGTGTGCGGCAACCGGAGCAAGGCCGCCGCGCACCGGCAGGCCGCCCAGGCGGCGGCGGGGCGCGCCTGAGCCGCTGTAGCGGCGGGCGGAATCCGCAGCCGGTCTGAGCGTTAACAGTGATCTTGCTAGCTCGTCACGATTGGGTAGCGACATGCTCCAGGAAGGAGCACGCGGTGGCTCGTATCGAGATACGGATAGACCGGCCGGTGGGCACGGTGGACGAGCGGATCTTCGGCGGTTTCATCGAGCACCTCGGCCGCTGCATCTACGGCGGCGTGTTCGACGAGGGATCGCCCCTGGCCGATGCCCGGGGGTTCCGGACCGACGTGCTCGGGGCGGTCCGCGACCTCGGCCTGCGGCACGTCCGCTGGCCCGGCGGGAACTTTGTCTCCGGGTATCACTGGACCGATGGCATCGGCCCCCCTGATCAGCGGCCCCGGCGCCCCGAGCTGGCCTGGCACAGCGAGGAATCCAACCGGTTCGGGACCGACGAGTTCATGGCCTGGGCCGCGGCGGCCGGGGTCGAGCCCGTGCTCTGCCTCAACATGGGCACCGGGACCCTGGACGAGGCGCTGGCCTGGGTGGAGTACTGCAACGGCACCGGCGACACCTACTGGGCCAACCGGCGGCGGGCCAACGGGCACGCGGAGCCGTACCGGGTCCGCTGCTGGGGTCTTGGCAACGAGATGTACGGCGACTGGCAGATCGGGCAGCGGGCCGCGGCGGATTACGTCACCACCGCCCGCCAGTGGGCCAAGGCGATACGGTTCCTCGACCCCGGTGTCTGTCTGGTCAGCTGCGGCCAGAGCGGGGTCAACGACTGGGACCGGGTGGTCATCGACGGCCTGGCCCGGTACGTCAACCTGCACAGCATCCACCTGTACACGGGCTCGGACGACTACTGGTCCAACGTGCTCGCCCCGCACTTCGCCGAGCGGGCCCTGAGGGTGGCCGGCGCCCTGATCGAGCGGGCCCGGTACGCCCAGGGGATCAGCCACGAGATCGGCGTGGCCTACGACGAGTGGAACGTCTGGTACCGCACCGACGACGGGCGGCTGGAAGAGCGGTACAACCTGTCCGACGCGCTGGCCGTGGCGACCTACCTCAACGTGTTCGTGCGCCAGAGCGCCGTCGTGCGGATGGCCAACCTGGCCCAGCTGGTCAACGTGATCGCCCCCATCGTCACGTCGCCGGGCGGCCTGTTCCGGCAGAGCATCTACCACCCGCTGCGGCTGGTCTCCACCGCCACCCAGGAGGTGGCGCTGGACACGTTCGTCGACTCGGGCACGCACGCGCACACCGACCGTATGGAAGACCGCTGGGCCTACCGGGTCGCGGATCTCGGGCCGTTTCAGCTGCTGGACGTGGCGGCGACCCGGGACGCGGAGGGCCGGCGGCTGACCATCTCGGTGGTGAACCGGGACCCGGGGCAGGCCCTGGACACGCGGGTCCACTTGGCCGGAGCCCGCGCGGCCGGCCCGCTGATGGTGCACGAGGTCACCGGGCAGAGCCCGGAGGCCAGCAACAGCGCCGCCGGGGCCGACGCGGTCACGACGGTGAGCACTAAGCGCGACGTGAGCGGCGACGTTCTCGACGTCCGCTTCGCGCCGCACTCCTTCACCCTCCTGGAGGTGCAGCTGGCATGAACGGCGGTGGTCACGAACACGGTGCGGTGGGCATGAACGCCAACAGGCTGACCGGGAGGAACGGCTTCCTGGCCGCCGCTACCCCGGCGGGGGGCTGTTCGTGTTGCGGGCCGCCGGGTGAGGTTCATGCAGGGCAGGCAGGACGTCGCGGGCGAAGCGCGCGTTGCTGCGGGCCAGCCGGGCCGGGTCGGCGTCCCGGGAGCCGGGCACGACCACGACCCGGTCCAGGCCGAGGGCGATGAGCTGCCGGAGCCGGGCGAGGCACTGGTCGGGGGAGCCCACCACCGCGAACCTCGTGAGGAACGTGTCGTCCAGCCCGGCGGTGTGGGCCGCGTGACTGAGGCCGTGCCGTGTCTCGTCGTAGGCCGCCCCGACCTCCCTGACCGTTACCGCGTCTGGCGGGCTGAACCCGGTGGTGCTGGATCCGGGGCTGCCGGATCCGGTGGTGCTGGATCCGGGGCTGCCGGAACCGATGGCGGGCAATCCGGGCATGCTGGCGAAGTGCGCGAAGATCGCGGCGCTGCCGCGGACCAGGTCACAGGCCGCCGTCGCGTCCGGGTCGCAGGCCACGTTGAGGTAGGCGCCCATCCTCAGCCCCGCCGGGTCCAGCCCGGCGGCGGTGCGGGCCTGCCGGGCCACGCCGATCGCCCAGGCCAGCCGGGATGGCTCGGCGCCCACGGTGAACATGACCCGGTCCGCGAGCGTGGCCGCGAGCGCGATCGTCCGCGGCCCCGTCGCGGCGAGTTCGACCGGCACGGCGGGCAATCCGGTCGCGGCGATCCAGCCGATCCGGCTCGCGGTGCCGCCCGCCTTCACCTCCTCGCCCCGCAGGTAGCCGCGGACCTGGGCCATGAGGTCCCGAAGCCGCGCCAGCGGGGGAGCGGCCAGGCCGATCTGCGCCAGGGAGGAATCGCCCCGGCCTACCCCCAGCACGGCCCGTCCCCCGGACTCGACCTGGACAGTGGCGATCGCGGCGGCGACCACCGCTGGATGCCGGGTGATCAGGTTGACGATCCCGGTGCCCAGCCCGATCCGGTGGGTCACCCCGGCGGCCACGCCCAGTTCAACGAACGGATCCCCCACCAGGTTCTGGCTATCAGCCAGCAGCAGCCCGCCGAAACCGGATTCCTCAGCCTGCCGGGCTAGTTCCGCGGTCCGGCCAGGCACCGGGAACCCATGCGTCCAGACCTGGCATTCCACCGCCGTTTCCCCCATGACGGGTACATACCCAGTTCTGCCTCCACTTGGCGCGCGGCTAGCCCGGGCCGGCCGCCGGGTTTCTCCAGCCTGGCCGCCTCCTCCGGGATCGGGCCCTGTCGGAGGTGAGCGCGGGAAACATCAGCATCTGTTTCTGTCGGACCCGGTCGCTAGCCTGGCTGACATGAGCGGGGCGGAGCAGGCAGCAGGTGCCGGGCAGGCTGGATCGGCCAGGCGCGTCGTGACGGATTACTGGGCTGCGGCCGCGGCCAGGGACTGGGCGGCGTTCGGGGCGCTGCTGGCCGATGACGTGGTGTACGAGGCCCCGCAGACCCGGGAGCAGGTCAGGGGCCGTGAGGCCTATGTCCGGTTCAACGCCGAGGGCTTCCCCGGTGACTGGCATGTGGCGGTGCAGCGGATCGTCAGCCAGGACCGCGCGGCGGTGAGCATGATCCAGTTTTCCGAAGGGGGAACCAGCCAGCCGGGGCTGTGCTTCTTCGACCTGGACGAGGACGGGCGCATCGAGCGGATCGCCGATTTCTGGCCGGACCCGTATGAGCCTCCGGCGGGCCGGGTGCATCTGGCCGGCCGGTATTGAGGCGGCCGGTGGCCACTGACCAGCCGAGAGGCCAGTGGCCACCGGTGGCCAGCGCAGTGGCCAGTGGCGGCCGGACGGCAGGGGCCGCTGTTTAGGTCATCGCCATGGATGGCTGGGACGGGCGGCTAGCCGCTTACCGTGCGAACACGCCTTCCCGGGGAAAGGCGCCGGCCTTCATGACGGTGCGCGTCATCGCCGTGCCGATACGCACGACCTCCTCGGTGCGGTCATCGCCCAGATGCTGCCACGGTGCGGCGGCCAGCCGGTCGGTCTCCTCCTCCACCTGGGCGCGCAGCGCCTCCCCGGCCGGGGTCAGTGCCCCGTCGGCGCCGAGCAGGCCGCGGGCGGTGAGCGCCTCGACGGCGCCCTTCCACTCTCCTTCGCTCCAGCCCCGGCTGGCCTGGGCGAACCCGGTGACGAAGCCCTGGCCGGTGGCCGTGTGCGTGACCAGGGCCTCCAGGCCGGGCAGTTCCGCGGCCACCAGGGCGCCGATGTGACCGTCGCCGCGGTGCTCCCGCAGCAAGGACAGCGCATGCCACATCACGAGGTGCGGCGCTTCCGGCCAGTCCAGGCCGGCGTGGCCGGCGTACAGGGCCGGCCCCCCGGGCGGCAGGCCGCCGTGGCTTCCCGGGTCAGTTCCGCCAGCGTGATCATGTCCGGGGAGGCGATGACGTCCGGGCCGAGCAGCCGGGTCAGGGCCGCGTCCGCCGCCGCGAAACGGGCGCCGATGATGGCGTCCGGGCGGGCGAGATCCCAGGCCCGCGGGATGCAGTGGGCCACGAGGCCCGGGCTGAAGTTGTAGAAGGTCGCGGTGACCACGCCGCCGCTGACCGCGCCCATCGGTGCCGCCCGTCCCGCGAAATAGCACATCCGGCCGGGCTTGAGGCCCACGCTGGTGAGCTGCTGCTCGGTCTCAGGCGCGAAGTAGATCAGTGAGTGCAGGGCGTTGGTGGCCACGTGCGCACTCCGGACCAGTGGGAAGGTCATGACCGCACGATAACGGCCTTTTCGCCGGACCCGGCGGGGCAGCGGCACGGCCGGGCGGGCCAGCCACAATGACCGGGCCGCCCGGGCTCCTGGTCAGGCGTCCCGCAGCCGGAGCAGCAGGCCGCCGGCCAGGAGGGCGGCCGCGGCCCAGGCGGCGAGTACGCCGAGGCCGGCCCACGGGCTGATGGGCAGGCTGCGCAGGCCGGTGGTGACCTGGATGGCCAGCCCGGCGGTCGTCGGGCCGATCTGCTCCAGGTGCCGCTGCCAATGCTGATCCAGCAGGGGGGCCACGATCGGGACGAGGTACAGCAGGCCGAGGATGAGGCCGATGGCGGCGGCAGGCTCCCGGACCGCGGTGGCGATGCCCAGGCTGAGCAGCGCGATCAGTCCAAGGTAGAGGACAGACCCCGCAGCGGCGCGGAGCACCGGGCCGTCGCCCAGCGACAACGGGGGGAAGCCGTGCGCTGCGGTGAAACCGTGGCCGGGCAGGATGAGCCGGCCGGCCAGCAGCGACCCGCCGACGGCGATGGTCCCGGCGGCCAGTACCAGCCCGGTGAGGACGGCCGCCTTGGCAGCGAGCACGCCGATCCGGCGCGGCATCGCGGTCAGCGTCGTGCGGATCATGCCGGTGCTGTACTCGCCGCCGATGACCAGGACGGCCAGGATGGCGACGACGGCCTGGCCGAACTGGATCCCGGTCAGGCTGAGCTTGGCGGTGTCAACCGGGCAGGCGATGCCGGATGGGCAGCGGACGGCGGCATTCGCCGCGGCGCTGATCGCCACGGTCGCGGCGACCGTAGCGATCAGCAACCAGGCCGGGCCGGTCACGGTGCGCAGCTTGGTCCATTCCGCGTGCAGTGCGTCCCGTATGCCCGTCAGGCCGGCGTGCCCCGCGAGGGGGAGGCTCAGCTGGCTGGCCGGCCCGGCCTGGCTCATGCGTCCCTCCGGCGGAGCAAGACCACGGCCAGGCCGAGGGCGAGCGCGGCCCACGCGCACAGCACGGCGAAGCCGGCCCACGGCGCCAGCGGGAAGTAGCCGGCCCCGGGCGAGTAGAGGGCGGTGACCTGCGGATACTGCGGCGCGGCCTGCTGGATGGCGAAGGCTGCGGCCGGGGTGAGCCGCAGCAGCCAGTCCAGGACACCGACCGGCAGGACCGAGGCGACGCTCAGGATGTACGGGAGCACGATCGCCACGACCACGATGCTGACCGCGGCCACACCGCGGCGCAGCAGGGCGCCGAGAGCCAGAGCCAGTACGGCGGCCACCGCGAGCAGCGCCGCGGTGCCGACGACCACCCGCAGCTCGGTCGTCCACGTCGCCGGGAACACGTACGCCTGACGGCGCGCTATCTGAGCCCCGACGGTTACCCCGGCCGCGGCCGCGGCCAGGCCGACCACGAAGGTGGCCGCGCCGATCACGATGGCCTTCGCCGCGAGCACCCGGCCCCGCCGCGGGCTCGCGGCCAGGGTGGTGCGGATCAGGCCGCGGCGGTACTCGGCGGTGATGAACATGGCGGCCACCACGACCACCCCGATCAGCCCGGCGAACGTGCCCACCAGGAGGTTGGAGATGGTAAGTGTCTGGCCGCCGTTGTCCGACCCGGCGATGACCGGCGCGATGTCGCCGGACCCGGTCACGGTGAACCGGCCGCCGGCCTGGTGATACCCGCCGGCTCCCGACCCGCCGGCGGCGTCGATGTAATCGCCGGACCAGGTCCCGGCTGGCCACCGGCCAGACCGGCTGACGTGATCGAAGACGGCGGTGGCCTGGCTGGGGAGGATGCTCCCGCTCGTCCCGCCGCCGAAGTTCTGGGAGATCGACTGGTAGGCCGGGGAGGCGGTGAACAGCCCGGCCCGGACGGCCGGGGACAGCCCGGCCAGCTGAACGGTGCCGACCCGGGTCCAGTGGGTCCCGTCGCCCGAGTCGTAGCCGGTGATCATGTCGCCGGAGCGGGCCAGCCGCAGCCAGCGCGGGGACGCCGCCGACACGGCGCCCGGCCGGCCCGCGGTGTCGCTGGTGTAGTTGCCCTGCAGGCGGACTCCGTGGTCAGCGGTGACCATGATCGCCGCGTACGCCGATCCCGGCCGGGTGCTCTCCTTGATGATCACCCCCGACTTGGCCCAGGGCACGAGGCCGGGGCGGGTGTCGGGTGACACGTCCGGACTGAGTGGGACGTTGCCGTTCGCGGGCGGGATCCGGCCGGTCAGCGAAGTTACCCGGACGGTAAGGCTGCCGTTCCCGGTGAGCGGCTGGTTTACGAAATAGAAGCTGTCGGTCACCGGTTCACCGCCTGGCCCCACCGTGAAAGCAGGCCCGCAGGCCCGGCCGCTCCGGGCCGGGCCGCCGCCCACCGCCTGGCAGGAGCTGCTGCCGCCCACGGCGGTCAGCAATCCGATCCCGGCCATGACCAGGGCCGCAACGACTAGGCCGATGACCCAGCCGCGCACGGTCCGCAGCTTGGTCCACTCCGCGCGGACGAGCTGGGCGAATCCGTCCCGCCCGGCCTGCGGGGCCGGCGGGTGCGGCGTCGTGGCCTGCGCAGTCATGACGTGGCCTCCTCTACGGACTCCGCTACCGGCTCCGCGCGGAACTCGGCCTCGTCCCGGGTGAGCTCCATGTAGGCCTCTTCCAGGCTGGCGTGATGCGCCGACACCTCTGAGAACGGCACCGCGCTCTCGCCGAGCAGTGTCACAACCCGTTCCGCGGGCATTCCGGAGATGGTCAGCGTGTCGCGGTCCGTGGCCGCGACGGTGGCCCCCGCGTGGGCCAGCACCGTCATCGCCTCCGACCGCGCCGTCGTCCGCAGCGTGATCCGGTCCCTGGACGCGGCCGTGAGCAGGTCGCGGACGCTGGTGTCGGCGATGACCTTGCCCCGGCCGACCACCACCAGGTGGTCGGCCGCGTCCTGCAGTTCGCTCATCAGGTGGCTGGACACCAGTACCGCACGGCCCTGCCCGGCCAGCGACCGCAGGAACCCCCGCATCCAGACGATGCCCTCGGGATCCATGCCGTTGAACGGCTCGTCCATCATCAGCACCGGCGGGTCACCGAGCATGGCGGCGGCGATCCCCAGCCGCTGCCGCATGCCCAGGGAGAACCCGCCTGCCTTGCGCCGGACCGCCGACTGCAGGCCGGCCTGCTCGACCACCGCATCGACCCGGCGGGCGGTCAGGCCCTGCGAATGTGCCAGCCACAGCAGGTGGTTGCGGGCGCTGCGGCTAGGCTGCAGCGCGGCCGCATCCAGCAGCGCCCCGACGCGGCTCAGGGGATGCCGCAAGCTCGCATACGGCTGGCCGCCGACCAGCGCCGTGCCGGCGTCGGCCGCGTCCAGGCCCAGGATTACCCGCATCGTGGTGGACTTCCCGGCCCCGTTGGGGCCGACGAAGCCAGTGACCTGGCCCGGCTGGACGGTGAAGGACATCCCGTCCAGCGCCAGGGTCGGCCCGAACTTCTTGCGCAGGCCGGATACCTCGATCGTCGCTTCCATGTCAGGAAGGCTAGGGAAGGCTGCCGCCGGAGTCGTCCCGCCGCAGAGCGGTCTTGGCCGCGGCTGCACGGGGGAGGCCGAGCCCGCGCATCCCCCGAACGAGGGACGCCGGGATAGCGGCCCGGGGTGACGCCAGGGTGCCGTACCAGCGGCGACAATGACTTACGTGGGCCAAGCGGATGACAGGCGGAGCGCGGGGACCGCGGTGCGGCGGCGACTCACCGAGCTGCCGTACGCGCCCGTCACTGCGGCTGTGCTGCTCGGGATGCTCGCGGTGGCCCAGGCGCTGTGGCTGGCAGTGGCCGGCGCGCCCCACGGCGGCCATGAGCTCAACGGCGGCGCGGCCGCGGAGTGGTGGGCCTCCCTATTCCTCCTGGCGCTGGTCAGCCTGGCCACCACCATGCCGCTCGGTTTGTTGTGGGCCAGGCCAGCCTGGGCCGCGGTCATCATGTCCGCGGCGGGCATCGTGTCGCTCGCCGGGTTCCAGATGCTGACCGTGGCCGGCCTGATCGCGCAGCTGACCGGGGCATACCGGCTCGGCCGCCGCGGCTCACCCCTGCTCAGCGCGGCGCTGAGCCTGCCGTTCCTGATCCTCGCGCTGACGGCCTCGTCTGGTTCTGCGGCCAGGATCCCGGCCCTGCTGCTGGCCTCGCTCGGCCCGGCGGCCGCGCTGGCCGGGAGCGCACGCCGGGCTCAGCGTGACGCGATCGAGCACAGCGCCGCACGGGAGGCCATCGCGGGCACCCTGCTCGAGCACACGGCGCGGGGGGAACGCGCCCGCATCTCCCGCGAGCTGCACGACGTCGTCGCGCACCACATCTCCATGATCGCCGTGCAGGCGGAGACCGCCCGGCTGACCACGCCTGGAATGCCCGCCGCCGGGGCGCAGCGGCTGTCGTCGATCGGGGACACCGCCCGGGCCGCGCTGACGGAGATGCGCCGGCTGCTCGGCGTGCTCCGCGAGGACACCGAGACCGGCGTGGCGGACCGTCAGCCCCAGCCGGGGCTGCGCCAGCTCAACGAACTGCTCGACGCGGCCCGGGAGGCGTCCGGCACCGGGACCCGGCTGATCCTGCACGGGGCCCCGGTCACCCTCGACCCCGGGGTCGAGCTCGCCGCCTACCGGATCATTCAGGAGGCCCTCACCAACGCCCGGCGGCACGCGCCCGGGGCCGCCGTCGATGTGGAACTGCACTACGCCGACGACCGGCTGCAGCTGCTGATCCGGGACAACGGGCCCGGGCCGCCCGCAGCCCCATCGGCACCGGACGCGGCCGGGCCGGGTGCGGCCGGGCCGGACGGGGGCCACGGGCTGCTCGGCATGCGTGAGCGGGCGGCGGCGGTCGGGGGAGTGCTGAGCACCGGCGAGGCGGCCGGCGGCGGCTTCCTGGTCTCCGCCAGCCTGCCCGGCAAGGGGGAGATGGCGTGAGCGGCCCGGCGCCCGCGATCCGGATCGTCGTCGCGGACGATCACCAGGTGGTCCGCACTGGTTTCGCCGAGCTGCTCGGCACCCAGCCGGATTTCACCGTGCTGGGCACCGCCCGCGACGGGGCCGAGGCGGTCCGGATCGGCCGCGACCTGCGGCCCGATGTCGTGCTCATGGACGTCCGGATGCCGGGCATGGATGGCATCGAAGCCACCCGGCAGCTGGTCGGCCCGGGAGCAGCAGGCGGCCCGGGCCACGCTGGAAGCTCCGGGCCGGGCGCCGCTCCCGGCCAGGCCGGGCCGCGCATCCTCATCCTGACCACGTTCGACCTGGACGAGTACGTCTACGATGCGCTGCGCGCCGGGGCCAGCGGCTTCCTGCTCAAGGACGTGACCGCCGAGCGGCTCTTCGACGCCGTACGGGTCATCGCGGCGGGTGACGCCCTGCTCGCCCCGACCGTCACCCGCCGCCTCATCGGGGAGTTCGCGCTGCTGCGGCCCAAGCCAGGGGCTGCCGCCTCGGAGGCTGCCTTCGCGACGCTCACCCCGCGTGAGACGCAGGTCCTGCGGCTCGTTGCGGAGGGCCTGTCCAACCCGGAGATAGCGGCCCGGCTGGTGGTCACCGAGGAGACGGTGAAGACCCATGTGAGCCGGGTGCTGAGCAAGCTCGGCCTGCGCGATCGGACCCAGGCGGTCGTGGCCGCCTACGAGTCGGGGCTGGTCGTTCCGCATTCCCGGGAACCGGGCTAGCCCGAAGTTCCCCCTTTCGCGCTAGCCGCTGGCTAGCCACGGCCGGCCGCGGCGGACCATTCGATCCCGGGCGGCCTCCTGATCCGCACCCCACCCTTACGTGCTGGCTGCCCGCCTGCGGGTCGTCCCGGCGCGGAATACTCGGCGGCATGCGCCAGGTCACTGCGGTCGATGGATTCCACCTCGCCTACGACCGGGCCGGCCGCGGTCCGGCGGTGCTGCTGCTGCACGGCTGGCCGGGGGACCGGACCGACCACCGGGAGGTCGTCCCGCTGGTCGCGGGGGCTGCCGAGGTCATCACGCCGGACCTGCGCGGCTTCGGTGAATCCGACAAGCACCAGGCCGACCCGGCCGCCCAGTACAGCGCGGCGGCGCAAGCCCGCAGCGTGGCCGGGCTCATCGAGGAACTGGGGCTCACGCGGCCGGTGATCGCCGGCTATGACATCGGCAGCCGCATCGCCCAGACCCTGGCCGCGGACCGCCCCGATCTGGTCCGCGCGCTGGTGATCTCACCCCCGCTGCCCGGAATCGGCGGCCGGATCCTCAGCCCGGACGCGCAGCGCGAGTTCTGGTACCAGCAGTTCCACCGGCTTGAACTGGCCACGCAGCTGGTCGACGGCGACCCGGGCAGGGTGCGCGCCTACCTCCGGCACTTCTGGGAGCACTGGTCGGGGCCGGGCTTCGACCTGCCCGCCTGGCACCTTGAGCACCTGGTGACGGCGTACGCGCCCGCAGGTGCTTTCACTGCGTCGATCAACTGGTACCGGGCCGGCGCGGGATCACTGGCCAGGTCCCTCGCGGAGCGTCCGCCCGCGGTGGCGGACCGGATCACCGTGCCCACCACCGTGCTGTGGCCCTCGCACGATCCGCTGTTCCCGCCGGCCTGGTCGGACCGGATCGGAGAGTTCTTCGCCGACGCCCGGCTGATCCGCCTTCCGGGAGCGGGTCACTTCACCCCGCTGGAGCGCCCGGACGAGTTCGCGGCCGCGATCATCGCCGCCTGCTGATACCCGGCGCCGATACGGCCGTGGGCAGGGCCGCCGTAAACCCCCGGATTTGACTCCTCGTGTCTGATTGCTTACTATTCGTCACAGGATCGCTCGATCATCGCGCCCAGAATGACCTCCGGGGGGCTCGCTTACCGGGGAAGTGAGCGGGTAGGTTTCCTGGCCGCGGGACTGCTGCTGGGGGCCCTGACGAAGCCGCGCCACGCAGGTTTGCAGTGTGTCGTTCCCGAGCCCCCGGGTAGACGGCAAGGCCACGCTGGCCGCCCGGTCAACGCGGACACGGAAACTGGAGGCATCGTGAGCGAGTTCGACAAGCTCAAGGATGGCGCTGAGCAGTACGCCAAGGACCACCCGGAGCAGGTTGAGAAGGGTGAGCAGGCCGCCGAGGAGAAGCTCGGCCTCCCAGGGCAGGGGGACAATCAGTCCGGCCAGGACGCTCAGGGCCAGGACCAGCAGAACCAGGGTGGCGACCAGGGGAATCAGGACTCCAGCGGCCAGGGACAATAGCCACCTGGCTAGGGCCGGCCGGGCGTGGCTACTGGCGTACGCCAGTGGTCAGCGCCTGACCGGCCCGGCCGCCTGACCGCTCAGGTCCGGGATCCCGGTACCCGGCGGGGGCCAGTCGACCTTGCGGGTGCGGATGGTGACCCCGCCGCTGAGACGGCCGCCAGCCAGGGCCGCAGTCCGAACGCAGAAGTGCGACCACATGTTCAGCTGGATCTCCTTGGCCAGCCGCAGCCGGTTGTAGAGCAGGTCGGCGAGCCGGTCCCCGGCCCGGGCCCAGGACTCGATCTCGAACCGCAGGGCGTCCCCGTCGGCGGCGGCCCGGAACTCGATCTCCCCGGCCTCAAGGTGACCGTCTAGGGTGGCCAGCCGGAAGGAGGTGGGATCCCGGTGGACCACGCGCACCGGCCCATCCCAGGGCCCAGGCATGCGCACGATGAACTCGTCCCCCCGGTGTAGTTGCGTGGCATGACCCCGGGTCTTGCGGAAGACCGCCATTTCCGGCGAGGCGCGGTCCAGGCTGGCCGCGACTTTGTCCATCAGCGCCGACGGGCTCATACTGCTGCGCGCGATCTGCACCGCGTAGTAGCGGTGCAGCAGTGGGCCGGCCCCGGCCGCGACACCCTGGCGCCGGTCGCCGGGCTCGGTGTCCTGGCTGGCCCGCTGGGGCAGGTCAGTGGCATTACCGGTTTCTTCTGAGCGGTGCAGGGGAGTAGTACGCCACATGTACCGCCAGCTGACCAGCGCGAGGCCCAGGGGCCAGCGCAACACTATTCCTGCCCGGGCCGGGCGGGTCGCCGTAGCCATGGCCCGATCGTCGCATGCCCGGCCCCTCAGCCCGGACGGCAGGTAGCCCAGGGACGCGGCGGGATGACAGCGAGAACCCTGACGGCGCCCCTGGGAAGGATGGTCCCCTAGTGATCGTGCGTGCGGTGGTCCGGCGGGCCGGGCTGCGTAGTGTGTACTGCCACGCGGCTTCGCTCAGTTCCGTCGCGCTGTGCATCGGCCTGTGGATCCGGGCCAAGACCGTCGATCAGGACGAACGCGGCAATGCGGAACGGCGTGCTCTTTTCGTCGGGCTCTGGCCGCCGCTGCTCTGGCTGATCGGCAACACGCTCGAGGAGCCTGACTAGGTGCGTGGGCGGCTGCCCGGCCGGATCGACGCGAGCGCCGCGCTAGAAAGCCTGCGCGGCCGGACGATTAACTATGACCCTGCGAGAGCGCCGCAGGACGGTGTGCCGGACGGGCATTGGCATGTCAACTCAGGAGACGCGCTCATTGGTCACGAGCCGTCCGGTCCGCCGGTACCCGAAGGTCCCTGGCAGGTAGCCTGCCGGCTGGTGCGGCAGTACGAGTTCGCCGAGCCGAGGATCCTGCGCGCCCTGTACCGCGGCGACGAGGAGTTGCTGGGGCGCGACATGCTGCTCCAGGGCCGCTTCGCCGTCCTGCGGTTCTACCTCGGGGTGCGGGTCACCGAGATAATCGACGAGAACCGGGACGAGAACGGGGTCCAGCAGCGGGTCTGGGGCTGGAGCTACCAGACGCTGGAGGGTCATCTGGAACAAGGACGCCTCCGTTACGAGGTGATCAAGGATCTCGGCACCGGGGCCGTGGTCTTCCGGGTCAGCGGCTATTCACGGCAGGCCCCCATCCCCCGGCCGGTGATCCGCTGGGGTTTCCGTCTGTTCGGGCGCTGGACCCAGCAGCGGTTCTACCGGAACGTCCTGGAACGGATGCGCAACCTGGTCGGCGCGGCGCAGCGTGACCAGCCGCTGCCCACGCCACTGGTACGGCCGGACGGGCTCGTAGTCGCTCCTTCCGGCGTGAGCCGGCACCCGCTGGAGCTCCTGGCCGGAGCCTGGCTGCACCCCGGCGCCTAAACCCCGCAGGCGCGCCGGACTTCCCCCGGCCGCACGCCGCTCCGCGACCGCGTGGGTTCTTTGATCAATAACGAAAACCTGCCGGTGCCGGTGAAACGGATGACCTCCGTCATGATCCGTCCGATTCTGGAACAGTCCGATTCCGCTGGCGCGATTAGCGTGGCCACTACCTACCAACGGAGGTGGCTATGAAGGCGCTGGTCTATCACGGGCCCGGGCAGAAGGCATGGGAAGAGGTTCCGGACGCGGCGATCCAGGAACCGACGGACGTGGTGGTGCGGGTCGACACCACTACGATCTGCGGCACCGACCTGCACATCCTCCAGGGCGATGTCGCCGCGGTCACCGAGGGCCGCATCCTCGGTCATGAAGCTGTCGGCACCATCACCGAGGTCGGTGGGGCGGTCAAGGGATTCGCGGTCGGTGATCGCGTGCTGGTCCCGGCCATCACGAAATGCGGCCGCTGCGGGTACTGCCAGCGAGGCATGCCGTCGCACTGCCAGACCGTCGGCGGGATCGGCTGGATCTTCGGCCACCTCATCGACGGCACCCAGGCGGAGTCCGTGCGGGTGCCGTACGCCGACACCTCCCTGTATGCGGTCCCCGGCAACGTCTCGAACGAGCAGGCCATCTTCCTCGCCGACTCGCTCCCGACCGGGTACGAGGTCGGTGTGCTCGCGGGTCAGGTACGGCCCGGCGACACCGTGGCCGTGGTCGGTGCCGGGGCGGTCGGCCTGTCGGCCATCCTGACGACCAGCCTGTGGGGTGCCTCGAAGGTCATCGCGATCGACTCCAACAAGTTCCGGCTGGACAAGGCGCTGGAGTTCGGGGCGAGCGATGCGGTCGAGGCAGGGCCGAGCGCGGTCGCCGACGTGATCGGACTCACCGACGGCCTCGGCGTGGACGTGTCCATCGAAGCAGTCGGCTATCCCGAGACGTTGCTTACCGCGGCAGCCCTGGTCCGGCCGGGTGGGACCATCGCCAATATCGGCGTCCACGGCGTCCCCGTCGAGCTGCCGATGCAGGAGATGTGGATCCAGAACGTCACCCTGACCATGGGGCTGGTTGACACGGTGTCCATTCCCACGCTGCTGACCATGGTGGCCAGCGGCCGGATCCCCGCCGAAAAGATGGGGACGCACACCTTCACGTTCGATCAGATGGACGACGCCTACGACGTGTTCAAGAACGCGGCCTCGAACTCGGCCCTGAAAGTAGTCATCACACCCGCCTGAGCGCACCAGGCCCCCTGCGGCCTGACCCCTTCCGCCACTTTTCACGCGGAACGTGCGCTTGGCTGGGTTATTTGTCCGGTATGGGCGCACGTTCCGCGTGAAATGTTCGGGTGAGGGGGAGGGGCCAGGCGGGCGGGGGGCCCGGGAGCGGGTGAGGCGAGCGGGGGGACGGGGAGGTGGGGGACGGGAAGGGCCAGGCACCGGTCCCTCACCAGCCTTGGGTGACGGGCGGGTGCCGGGGAACGATGACGGCGTGAGCGGCACCGATTTCCTGGGTGAGGCCACCGCCGAGCTGTACGGCTTGGATCCGGAGGCGTTCACCGAACGCCGCGCGGCCCTGGCCGCCCAGGCCCGCGCCGCCGGGGACCGCTCTGCGGCCAAAGCGATTGCTGGCCTGCGTAAGCCCACCCGCCCCGCCTGGATGATCAACCGGCTGGTCCGCGCCGACCCCGGGGTCGGCACCCAGCTGACCGCGCTCGGTGATGAGCTGCGCGCCGCCGCGTCCGCGCTGGACGGGGCGAAGATCCGGGAACTCTCACAGGCGCGGCGGCGGCTGATCGACTCGCTCATCCGGCAGGCCCTGAAGCAGGCGGGGGAGCAGTCCCCGCCAGCGGCGCTGCGGGAAGACCTCACGGCCACGTTCGGCGCGGCCCTCGCCGACCCGGAGGTCGCCCGGGAACTGGCCGCGGGCACGCTGCTGCGGGCGGTCCACCGCGCCGATTTCAGCGCCGGGATACCAGAGCTGAGCCTGGTCCCGCCCGACGCGCGGACACCGGCGGACGCCGCGGATACCGGGGACACCGGGGACACCGCAGAGAGCACGCGGGCCGCCGGGAACCGGACCGGGGAGAAGCGGTCCCCCGGGCGGGCGAAGGCGGCTCCTGGCGCGAGGGCGGGACGGCGAGCGAAGAGTGGGGACGCCAGGGCGCCTGGGCACGAGCAGGCGGCCGAGGCGGCCCGGGCGGCCGATGAAGCCGCGGCCCGTGAAGTCAGGGTCCGCGACACGGCGCGGGCGTCCGCTGAGGCGGCGCGCGCGGCGAAGGCGGAACGGGCCGCACAGGAGCGGCGGCAGGCTGTCGCCGACGCGGAGCAGGCCCTCGCCGATGCGATCCGGGCGGCCGACCAGGCGGCTGCGGCCGAGCGTGATCAGCGTGACCACATCCGGGCGCTCGAAGATCAGCTCGACGAGGCCCGCCGCCAGCTCGCCGGGGCCCGGCATCGGGTCCGCGAGACGCAGGCCGCCCAGCAGAAGGCACGACGGGCCCTGAGCCGCCTCACCCCCGCCCGGTAGCACCGTGGCTGGAAAATGGGGGCGCGGCCCGACGGGCGTTACTCCACCACGCGCAGGACGAGCCGGCGGTTCCCGCCGTGCTGCTGGACCAGCGCGAACCACAGCGGCAGCAGGCCTCCCGGGGCCGCACCGGGCCTCCCGGACCCGGGGCGTGGGGGGGCCGCGTGGCGGGGCCGTGGTCACAGCCGCCTGGCGCAACGCCCAGCCCAGAACGTCAGAGACGGGGGTCCACGTGAATCTTGGGCCCGGGGCCGGCCCGGCGGGGCGCGCGCCGGCCAGGACGTCGCCGACCTGACCGAGCCCGACGGTGGCCGCCACCAGGGGGCGCGGGTTAACCGATCCTTCGGCATAGTGGGCGATCACGCCGTCGAGCGCGGGGGAGGCGCTCAGGATCCCGATCGCGGTCACGTCCTTGAGCACCATCGTGCGGGTGTCAACGAGGCTGGGCTCGGCGGACAGGCCCACGAACACGATCCGCTTGCCCGGCTCGATCAGGTCCAGGGCAGCCGCGGGCAGCTCGGCGCCGGTGGAACAGTCGATGATCGCGTCGAACGGGATCGCGGGGAGCCGGGCCGCGGTCCAGGCGCCATCCACCCCGAGTGTCCGCGCGAAGTCCAGCGACGGCTGGGTCAGGCCCAGGATGTGGACCACGGCCCCGCGGGCCAGCGCGAACTGGGCGACGAGCAGCGCGATCGTGCCCGCACCGAGGACCAGGGCCGTGTCACCTGGCTCTAGCGCCGAGGCCTGGATGGCCCTCAGGGCGCTGCCGGCCGGCTCGACCATCGCCCCGGCGGCCGGGCCGACGTTGTCCGGCAGCGCCCGCAATGCCGTGACCGGCACCGGGACCTGCTCCGCTAGGGCGCCGGGCCAGCCGCCGCGGACGCCGATCTCGAAACGGTCCTCGCAGACGTGCTGCCGCCCGGTGCGGCAGCGGTGGCAGTGGCCGCAGCCGAGCATGGTGTCGCCGGTGACCCGCTGGCCCGCCCAGGCCGGGTTGACCCCGTCGCCGACCGCGGACACGGCACCGCACCATTCGTGGCCGAGCCGCATAGGGTACGTCGCGTGGCCCTGATGCAGGTAGGCCATGTGGCCGGTGAAGAACTCCACGTCGGTCCCGCACACCCCGGCCCGCTCGACATCCACCACCACCTGGCCGGGCGCGGCCACCGGCGGCTCGACTTCGGCCACGGTGAACTGGCGCGGGCCGGTGAGTACGAACGCTCGCATGCCCCGCCCTCCCGGATCCGGGCGGCGCCTCCAGCGGAAGTCGCCCTCGCCCCGGACGCTGCGATCCTAACGTGATCGTGCTTACCCGCTACCGAAGGGAAGAACATGGCCCGTACAGCTGTCATCACCGGGGGAGCCAGCGGCATCGGGCGCGCGAGCGCAGACCGCCTCGCCCAGGACGGGATCACCGTGGTCACCGTGGACCTGTCCGCGGACGCGGACGTGGTAGCCGACGTGACCGACGCCGCGGCGGTGGGCGCGGCCCTGGCCGGGGTCGGCCCGGTGGACATCCTGATCAACTCCGCCGGCATCGTCGGCCCGAACAAGCCGCTGTGGGAGACCAGCGACGAGGAGTGGGCCGCCACGTTCGCGGTCAACGTGACCGGCACGTTCCACATGTGCCGCGCCGTCGTCCCCGGCATGCGGGACCGGGGGTGGGGGCGGATCGTCAACCTGGCCAGCATGGCCGGCAAGGACGGCAATCCCCGTCTCGGGGCCTATTCGGCCAGCAAGGCGGCCGTGATCGGGCTGACCAAGTCGCTGGGCAAGGAACTGGCCACCAGCGGGGTCCTCGTCAACGCGATCGCTCCCGCGGTCATCGAGACTCCCATGAACGCCAGCAACACGCCGGAGGTGCTCGAGTACATGACGAGCCTCATCCCGATGCGCAGGATGGGCCGGCCCGGTGAGGCCGCGGAACTCGTGGCCTGGCTGGCCTCAGACAAATGCAGCTTCTCGACCGGGGCCGTGTACGACTTGAGTGGCGGCCGGGCGACCTACTGAGTCACTTCAGGCGAGTGCTGAGGGCCGCCGGTCAGCCGACGCTGACCAGCGCCGTCACGTCGTCGGCGGGCAGTGGCCCGTCCGTCACGGCCGTGACCTCGATGCTGGTCAGTTCCGCCGCGCCGCCGTAAGTGGACAGGAACGCCGTGTCGGCCGCGTCCCGGCCGGTGGCGATGCGGACCAGGCTGGACCGCGGGGCGAGCAGCGTCGCGTCCACCACCCGCCACGCCCCGCCGACCAGCGCCTCGGCCACGGCGTGGAAATCCATCGGGTGCAGTCCCGGCGCGTAGACGGCCGCCTGCCGGGCCGGGATGTCCAGCGCCCGCAGCAGCGCGATCACCAGATGGGCGTAGTCCCGGCAGACGCCCTGCCGGCGCAGCAGCGTCTCCACCGCGCCGTCGGTCGGCCCGCTGCTGCCCGGCACGTAGCTCAGCCGCGTGCCCACCCAGGAAGATACCGCGGCGAGCAGTTCCGGGCCGGGGCCGACGCCGTCGAACTCCGCGTGCGCGACCGCGATCAGCCGGTCGGACTCCGCGTACCGGCTCGGCCGCAGGAACGTGAAGCGGTCCGCGTCGGTCACCGCCGGGGCATCGGCGGTGCCGTGGACGGTCGCGGCGTACTCGACCACCACCCGGCCCGGATCCACGGTCAGGATGTGGGCGCGTCCGCCCCCGGCCATGGCCACCTCGGGCAGCCTCACCAGCTCGCCGTCGCAGGTGACCACGAGGTCCTCCTCGACCCGCGCGCCGTCCATGCCGGACACCGCGACCTGCAGGACCATCTCGAGCGGCTGATGTGCCTGCAGCACCAGGCGGGTGCCGACACTACGGCGGGGCTTCGCGTTCATCGCAACAGTATGAGGGCGCGCACGTACGGTAGGACCGTGGCGACTTTCGACGACGTAGCCCGGCTGGCCCTCGACCTGCCCGAGGTCACCGAGAACGAACGCCGCGGGACCAGGACGTGGGTCGTGGCGGGCAAGGCGTTCGCGTGGGAACGGCCGTTCAGCAAGGCAGACATCAGGCGGTTCGGCGACGAGACCCCGCCCGAGGGGCCCATTCTTGCGGTCCGCGTCGGGGACCTCGGCGAGAAGGAAGCCGTGCTCGCCGCGAACCCGGGGGCCTTCTTCACGATCCCGCATTTCGACGGGTTTTCCGCGGTGCTCATCCAGTTGCCGGACGTCGCCGGCCAGGCACTGCTCGACGCGATCACCGACGCCTGGCTGGCGTGCGCGCCGCCGAAGCTCGCGGACGCCTACCTCAAGGGCCGTTAGCGCTTCTGGTCGCCGTGATTCAGCGAGCGCCAGCAGCCCGATAAGGCCGTTAGGGAAACAACGGTCGTTTTGCTGCGCCGTGACATGAGCGGCGGGGAGGCGCCAGGTGATCCCGGGCGGGAAATTCGGTTGCCGTGGCCGCCTGGGGCTGGCAGCCTCGGGCTTACAGGCCGATGGCCGGTGATGCCGGCTGAGCGGAAGGAGGGTTACCGATGCTTGCGTCCGTCCCGCACTTCGCCATGCCCTCCCTCACCGCCCGCCTGAGGAGCACCGACCGTGCCCGATCCTGCCTTCCGCCGCCGCAAGCGGCGTTTTGACGACGACGAACTCACCTTCGCCAAGCGCAACCGGCATCGCTCATCGCTGCCCGCCCTGGACACCTTCGACGCCGTCGACGGCCTCCCCGAGGGCGACCGGTGGTCCACCTGGGACCAGTCCGCGCCGGGGGAGCGGGGACCCCGGCCCCACCCGGGCTGGCTCGTCACCGACCTGGCCGCCGTCGATACCGAGCTGGGGATCCTGAAGACCGGCAAGGAAGCCGACGTCTTCCTGCTGCGCCGCGGCCTGCCCGGTGGCGGCCGCTCGTGCCTCCTGGCCGCCAAGCGCTACCGGGACACCGGCCACCGGATGTTCCAGCGCGACAGCGCCTACCTGGAAGGCCGGCGGGTCCGCGAATCGCGTGACACCCGCGCGATGGCCCAGCGCACCGCGGCCGGGCGGCAGATGATCGCCCGGCAGTGGGCCGGCGCCGAGTTCGCCGCCCTCAGCCAGCTGCACTGCGCAGGTGTGCCGGTGCCTTACCCGGTGCAGCTACTCGGCACCGAACTCGTGCTGGAGTTCATCGGTGAGCCCGCCGGCGCCGCCGCCCCGCGGCTCGCCGACATCAGGCCTGCGGGCAGCGAGCTCGCGGGTTTGTGGGACCAGCTCGTGGAGGCGCTCGTCGTCCTGGCCGCCCTCGGCCTGGCCCACGGAGACCTGTCCGCGTACAACCTGCTGGTCCACCGGGGCAGGCTGATCATGATCGACCTGCCTCAGGTGGTGGACGTGATCGCCAACCCGCGGGGCGCGGACTTCCTGGGCCGGGACGCCGCGAACGTGGCCAGGTGGTTCACGGCGCGCGGGCTCACTGGCGTTTCGCCGGCTCCTGAGGACCTGCCTGCTCTGCTGCGCCGGGAGGCACGTCTCGGCGGGTAACCGCCATGGCGGCCAGCCTGGCCCGTTCGGCCTCGCTGAACGGGACCGGTTTGCGCGCCCGCCGGTCCCAGCGGACGGTGACCACCCGGGCCTCCGCGGCGACCTCCCCGGCCTGCGTAAGCACGGTTTCACGGGTGATCAGGCTGGTCGTGCCCAGGCGTTCCACCTCCAGCCGCACGGTCACCCGCCGCTCCGGGTAGCGGACCTCCGCGCGCAGGTCGATCTCGACCCGGGCCACCACGTAGTCCGGCTCGCCGAACGCCTGCGCGAAGAACGCGTCCCGGCCCTCCTCGAGATAGGTCAGGAACACCGCGTGGTTGACGTGCCCGAGCGCGTCCACGTCGCGCCACCGGACATCGACGGGATGCTCGAATATCGCGTCCATCTGCTCACCCCACAGTGCTTTTTACCCCAGAGGCCTCACGGCATCATGCCAGCCAGGGCGGGCCGGGGGTCGCCGGCCGGGGGTCGCCGGCCAGGCGGGCGTGCAGGTGCATGTCGTGCCAGCCGTCGCGGTGCAGTGACTCACCCCGCTTGGTTCCCTCGAGCGGGTAGCCGGCCTGGTCCGCGACCCGGCACGAGGCGGGGTTCATCGTCGAGTGAGCCAGCTCGACCCGGTGCACATCGACATGGTCGAACAGCCACGCGCTCAGCGCGCACAGGGCCCGCGGGGCCAGCCGGGCGTCCACGGGCGGCGGGCACCACCCAGTAGGACACTTCCGCGAGGCCCTCGGCCAGGTCCAGCCGGCGCAGGCTGATCTGCCCGAGGAGGCCGGATGGACCGTCGATGGCCCAGCCGGCCCCGCTCTCCTCAGCCCACCGCCCTGGCCACGAGCCCACCCAGGCGCAGGCTTCCGGCCCGTTCATCGACCGGTTGTGCCAGTGCTGGATGCCCGGATCGGAGTAAGCCTCCGCGACGGCGGGCGCGTCCGACTCCCGCCAGGGCCGCAGCGCGAAGCCGTCCTGCTCCAGTACGGGCTGGCGCAACCGCGCGAGGCTGCCGGGCGCAACAGCGGGGGTGACGAGTCGCGGCACAGCCTCATTATGGACGGGTCATGATGGGCGGCGCTGCGTGGCGTGCGTGGCGTGCGTGGCCTGCGTTGCCGTTGTTATTGGTGTTACCGCTGTGCCGCCCGGCCGGACGTTCCGCGAACGTGATCAAACGATCAGTGCTGTCAGGGCAACACCGATCGTCTGATCACGTTCCCATTCCAAGCATCGCCGAGGAAACGGAGCTTCCCGGGCTGCGTCCGCCCAGCGGGCGATGAGGCCGGCGCTGGAGCCTGGCGCTGGAGGAGGTCGTCGGCGCGCCATTCATGGGTGACCACTGGGATCACGCGGCGTGGCCGGCTGCCTTGTCCACCGTCATGCGCACGATCACGCGATGCGCACCCGGCCTGTCCTCGCCGGGATCGGTGCCGTCGTACTTGTGGGACAGCTGGATGTGCAGGAGCCGGTCAGGGTCGGGCGTCATCGTCACCCGGCCGCGGAGCTCCACATAATTCTCCGGGTCCGCGGAGTCCAGGATGCTGACGCTGACCCGTGGGTCGCGGAGCATGTTGCGGTGTTTCCGGCGGCCCTCGACGGTAGAGAACAGCAGGTCATCCCCGTCGCGGCCGACCCACATCGCGGAGGTCTGCGGGCTGCCGTCGGGATTGATGGTGGCGAGGACGGCGTAGTTCCGCCCTTCCAGCAGTTCGAGGGTCGCCGCACTGAACGAGATAGCCATGACCGCACGGTACAGCCGTCCGGCCCCGGGAGATCATGTGCGGGTGGATGGTTTGCGGGTCCAGATCAGGCGTGCTCGCGGTGATGATGCCGCCGCCGTCGCCGTACTCGCGAGTGAGCTCGCGCAGTCGTTCGCATTCGCCAGGGAGAGGTTCGACCAGACCTACCCGGCCCTGGTCGCCTCAAAGGACGCCTGCCTCCTCGTGGCCGCCGAGGGCGATGATTGCGCCGGCTACCTGCTCGGCTTCCGGCATCTCACGTTCTACGCGAACGGGCCGGTGGCCTGGGCCGAGGAGCTCTTCGTTCGCCAGGAGTACCGCGGGCGCGGCCTGGGCCGGGCCCTGATGGGCGGATTCGAGTCCTGGGCCGCGGGGCGGGACTGCGTGCTGGTCGCGCTCGCGACCCGCCGCGCTGCTCCCTTTTACGAGGCTCTGGGCTACACGGAATCAGCGGCCTACCTGCGCAAAGTACTCCCACCCCGTGACCCGCCCCGAGGGGATGGGCGTTAGCGGGGAGGTCGCCCGGGTGAGCGCCACCGTGCACGGCCACCCGGTCGCCATGGCCTGGGGGGCCATCCTGCTCGCCGCCGCAGTCCCCATCGTCGGTGCGGTCCCCATCGTCGGTGCGGTCCCCATCGCCGCCCTGGTCAACGCCGGCCGCCCGCCGCCCGCCCGCCCGCCGCCCGCCTGCTGCCGCCCGCCGCCGCCCGCCCGCCCGCCGCTGAGCACGGGAGATTCACTCACAGTATTTAACTTGACAGCTAATTAACTAGCTGGTGAACTAAGGACCAGGGACCAGGGACCAGCGTCCGCGGGAGGGCCAGATGACAGTGGTGCGGGATCAGCTCGATGCCACGTTCACCGCCCTGGCGGACCCGACCCGGCGGGCCATCGTGGCCCGGCTGGCGCGGGGAGATGCCACGGTGAACGAGCTCGCCGCGCCCTTCGACCTGACGCTGCCCGGGATCTCCAAGCACCTGAAGGTGCTCGAGCGCTGCGGGCTCATCTCGCGGACCCGGCGCGCCCAGTTCCGGCCCTGCCATCTGGAGGCCGGGGTGCTTGATTCGGCCGCCGCCTGGATCGAGGACAACCGCCGGACCTGGACGCAGCGGTTCGACAAGCTCGACGCTCACCTGCGCGATCTCCAGGGAGCCCCGAACGAGAGGAACGACCAGTGAACGACCCCACGGCACCCGCAGCTGAACTCCTGTTCACCAGGGCCTTCGAGGCCCCCCGAGAGCTCGTGTTCCAGTGCATGACCCAGCCGGAGCACCTCACCCACTTCTGGGGACCGGCCGGGACCAGCGCCCCGATCGAGCTCATCACGGTGGACGCGCGCCCGGGCGGTGCGTTCGAGACCGTCATGATCAACGATGCCGACGGCAGCCGTTATCCCACCCGGGCCGTGTTCGACGAGGTCGTGGAGCCGGAGCGGCTTGTGTGGACCGAGACCCACTCCGGGATGACGGTGACCGTGACCTTCACCGACCTCGGCGGCTCCCGTACCGGGGTCGAGATCCGCCAGGTCAGGGTGCCCGAGGCGTTCCGGTCCCCGGAGGCCCAGGCTGGTTTCCTCACCTCGCTGGACCGCTTCGCCGGATACCTCGCGACCCTGACGGCCGGCCCCGGCGCCGAGGAGTCACGATGACCGCCCCCACGGCACGGGATGCCGGCATCACCGGCATCACCGGGTCGATCGCGGCGGAACGCCGGGAACTGGCCACGATCCTGGCCGGCTTGCCGCTGCAGTCGTGGGACTCACCGACGCTGTGTGCCGGCTGGCGGGTCCGCGAAGTCGTCGCGCACATCACGATGCCGTTCCGCTACCCACCCGCGCGGTTCGCGTTCGAGATGATCAGGTCGCGCGGGAACTTCAACCGGATGGCCGACCGCTGCGCCCGCCGGGACGCGGCCGCCTCGCCCGGCCAGCTGACCGCGGCCCTCCGGGACAACGCGGGGAACCCGTGGAAGCCACCCGGCGGCGGCTATCAGGGAGCGCTGACCCACGACGTGATCCATGGGCTGGACATCACCGTGGCCCTGGGCCTCGGCCGCCGGGTTCCCCGCGAGCGCCTGGGGATCGTCCTGGATGGCATCACCGGCGCGAAGTCAGTCCGGTTCTTCGGGACCGATCTCGCCGGCATCGAATTGCGGGCCGACGACCTGGACTGGTCGTTCGGGTCCGGAACGCCGGTATCTGGCTCCGCCCAGGATCTCGCGCTCGTGGTGTGCGGCCGGAAGCTCCCGCCTGGGCACCTGCGGGGCGGCCCCAGTGCCCGGTTCACCGGATAGACGGCCGCGAAAAGGCCGGCCACGGATAGTGCCGGCCACGGGTAAGGCCGGCCTCGGCGGGCGGCTGGACCGTGTCGGGGAAACTCCGCTAAGCCTCGGGCCCGGCAAGACAAAACAACCTGAATGGCTCTATCCGGACGGCGTAACCTGGCGGGAGGACTTAGTTATGCGGCCCGGCTGGCCGGCCGCAGCTCACCGGGGGAGCAGTCCGCTCACTGGCTGGCCACCCACGGGGAGCACCCATGTACGAGCCTTACCCGTCGTCCTCGCCCGAGCTGCCGGAACAGGGCCGCCCGGAGGCGCCGAATTCGGTGCGCAACGCGGTCCGGCTCATGTACGCCGGCGCCGCGCTGAGCGCGATCGTGGTCATCGTCACGCTGGTGAGCATCGGCAGCCTCAAGGCCAACATCCTCGCGCACTATCCCCACTACACCGCCACGCAGCGGCACACCGCCGAGATCGCGGCGGTGGTCACCTCGATCATCGGGGGAGCGATCGCGATCGGCCTGTGGCTGTGGATGGCCTGGGCCAACGGCCGGGGCCGCAACTGGGCCCGGATCGTCGCCGCGGTGTTCTTCGGCATCAACACCCTGGACCTGCTCGCCTCCTTCGCCCGGGTGCACGCCGTGGGCTCCCTGATCGTGAGCGTCCTGGTCTGGCTGGTCGGGCTCGGCGCGATCGTGTTCTTGTTCAACAAGGAATCCGCCGCCTACTTCAAGCCGCGGTCCGCCCCGCGCTAGCGCATGGCCGGCCGTCCAAAACCCAAAAATCTCCGCAACGAACTTCGCTCTCGTCCCGGTGAAGTCAGCCGCGACTGAGATCCGGCGGGCGCCCCCTTTCCGCGCCACTTTGCCGGAAGGTATCCCAGCCGTTGCGGGTGATCTGGCAGCGCACCCATTCCCGGCCCAATTCGGTGACCGTTCCGGCCTCGGCCCAGCCAGCCCGCTGGAAGACCGTTCGCATGGCGATGTTCGCGTGATCGGTGGCGGCCTCGATGACCGTGGCGCCCGCGTGCCCGAACAGCCAGCCGGTGAGCAGCGCCAGTGCCTCGCGCCCGTGGCCCTGGCCGCGGGCGTGCTCGCGCAGGCCGATGCCCAGATCGAAGGTGCCCGGGGGGAGCGGGCGGCCCGGGGGGACGAACGTCTGGATGCGTCCGATCAGCGTGCCGTCCAGGTCGATGGCCAGGTCGAGGTGGCCGTCCGCCAGCCGGCCCGATCGCCGGAGGCGGGCCTTGAACTCTGCCTCGTCGGGCAGTTCGGCGATGACCATGGGATCGGCGGTCAGCATGGCCTGCCATTCCGCGTCGATCTCCCCGGCCCGGAGCGGGCGGAGCAGCAGCCGGGGCCCGCGGATCGTGATCTCCCCGGCATCCGCGCTGGCGTCCTGCCCCTCATCGGGGGCCGGGGGATCTTTCAGGGCCGCGAGCCGTTTCGCGGCGAGTTCGTTCATCCGTTCCCAGGACGGTGAGGAGCCGACGATGTGCGAGGCCATCAGGGCGACGGCCGCGACGCTGGCGGGCGTCTCGCCGGGGGAGGTGTCCGGGCGGCTGCTGGCGGCCCAGGCCGCCATCGCGTCGGCCAGCTCCGCGAGCCGCGGATCGGCCGGATCCCAGTCGAAAGCCTGGTCGCCCAGGAGGTAGATGCGCTGGAATTCCGGATCGTCCAGGGCCGCCCGCTTGGTGCCGGCCCATTCCGGCACCAGTTCCGGGGAGAGCGCGACCACCAGGATCCAGGCGTCCCGCTCGATCTGCACCGTCCGCTCGCTGACGCCGATGCGGCGCAGTTCGCCGAGGATGTCCACGATCTCGGCGGGCAGGAACAGCCGCTCACCCCCGGTGAGCTCGGCGATCTTGCGCCGGTGCTGCGTGAGCTCGCGGATCTTCCTCTTCAGTGCCTCGTCGATCTGGCTGACGGCCCCGGTGAACTCCGCGGGCCCGGCGTCGAGGAGTTCCTGGATGCGGGCCAGGGGCACGCCCGCCTCGGCCAGGGTCTTGATCCGGATCAGCTCGACCACGGCGCGCCCGTCATAGCGCCGGTAGCCCGAGGCGTCCCGGGCGGGCTCGGCGAGGAGGCCGCGCTGGTGATAGTGCCGGATGGCGCGCACCGTCACCCCCGTGTAGGCGGCGAGCTGGCCGATGGTGAGCATCCCTATCCTCCGCGGTTGTACAGCGCCCGGGCCCAGAAGTACCCGCCCAGTGTGATGCCCGCGCACCAGGCGATGGCAAGGGCAGCGTTGCCGCCGATCGGGGTCCCGGTCAGCAGCCCCCGCAGCGTGTCGGTGATGGGCGTGAACGGCTCGTGCTCCGCGAACCACCGGACCCCGCCGGACATCGAGCGGGCTGGGATGAACGCGCTGCTGAGGAACGGCAGGAACGCGGGGATCAGGGCGAGGCTGTTCGCCCCGGCGGGCGTCTTGGCCATCAGCCCGAACGACACCGTCAGCCAGGTGAGCGCGAGGGTGAGCAGGGCGAACATCCCGGCGGCCGCGATCCACGCCACGGGGCCGGCCGAGGGCCGGAAGCCCAGCAGCAGCGCGACCGCGACGACCAGGACGCCGCTGATCATCGTCCGGATCAGGCTCCCGGTCACCTGCCCGGTAAGCACCGACCCGCGGGAGATGGCCATGGTGCGGAACCGGGGGATGATGCCCGCGTGCATGTCGGTGCAGACGTTCACCGCGGTCGCCTCGGCCGCGAAGCCCGCGGTCATCACCAGGATGCCGGGCGCCAGGAAGTTGACGTAGCTAATGCCGGCCAGCGGGGTGCCGAGGCCCGCGGACAGGGCATGCCCGAAGACCCCCACGAACAGCAGCAGCAGCACGACCGGCACGGTGATGCCGCTGACCGTCATCATCGGGTAGCGCAGCGAGTGCCGCACGTCCCGGCGGAGCATCGTGGCCGAGTCGCGGGCGGCCAGGGAGAGAGTGGTCATCGGGGATCGTCCTGTCCGGTGCCGGGGTGTCCGGTGGGGGCGCGGCCGGTGCCGGGGTGTCCGGCGGGGGCGTGGCCGGTGCCGGGCTGTCCGGCGGGGGCGTGGCCGGTGAGGGCAAAGAACACGTCGTCGAGGTCGGGGGTGTGCACGGACACGGCCGGCTCGGGGATCGCCAGCGTGTCAAGCCGGTCGAGCAGGTCCTTGAGGGACCACGCCCGGCCGTCGTAGGGGACCTGGAGGACCAGGCCGGCTTGGTCGGCTGAGCCCTCACCGAGCAGCCTGGCGGCGGAGGCCAGCGCGGCGGCGTCGCTGAAGTGCAGGTCGATGCGACCGCCGGGGATCTGCCGCTTGAGCTCAGCCGGCGCCGCGTCGGCGACCATCTGGCCGTGGTGCAGGACCCCGATCCGGTCGGCGAGCTCATCCGCCTCGTCCAGGTACTGCGTGGTCAGGAAGATGGTCACGCCCCGGGCCACCAGCTCGCGGATGATCTCCCACATGGTGCGGCGGCTGCGCGGGTCGAGGCCGGTGGTGGGCTCGTCCAGGAAGATGATGCGTGGGTCACCTACGAGGGTCATGGCCAGGTCGAGCCGGCGCCGCATGCCGCCCGAGTAGGTCGCGGCCATCTTCCCCGCCGCCCCGGTGAGCTCGAACCGCTGGAGCAGTTCCGCGGCCCGCCGGCGGCCCTCGGCCCGGCCCAGGTGATTGAGGTCGGCCATGAGGATCAGGTTCTCCTGCCCGGTGAGCAGCTCGTCCACCGCGGAGAACTGGCCGGTGACCCCGATCGCCGCGCGGACCAGGCCGGGCTCGGTCGCGGGGTCGTGGCCAGCCACCCGGGCGGTCCCGCCGTCGGCGGCGAGCAGGGTGGACAGGATGCGGACTGTCGTCGTCTTGCCGGAGCCGTTGGGGCCGAGCAGGGCGAACACCGTGCCTTCGGGCACATCCAGGTCGATGCCGTCGAGCACCACCTGCTTGCCGAAGGACTTGCGCAGGCCCCGGACGGCGACCGCTGAGCGGGTCGCCGTGCTGGCCGGATCGAGGGTCAGGTTCTGCATGCGTCGATGGTCCAACCCTGACGCAGGGTCAAGGTCAAGCCGTCACCGCCGCAGCCTGCCGGACCGGCCGCGCCGGCCGCACCGGCCGCTGGACACGCCCCGTCGGTCACGTGCGCGGCGGGACGGCTGCCGCAGTGCGGATGGGGAAGGCGGGTGGGGAAGGCAGATCAGGAGGTTCAGGCGCGGGTGCCGCCCTCGGGCAGCCGCTGGCTGCCGAGTTCGGCGTGCATGGCGTTCATGTCGCAGTAGGCGCGGGGGGTGACGCCGAAGCGGCCGCGGAACTCGCTGATGAAGTGCGAGACGCTGGCGTAGCCCACCTCTTTGGAGACCCTGGCCACGGCCAGGTTCCCGTCCACGAGCAGTTCGCGGGCCCGGTCCAGGCGCATCTCCTTCAGGAACTGGTACGGCGACCGGCCGGTGACGTCCCGGAACAAGTGGGCGAACGCGGAGGGGCTGAGGCTGACCTGCTCGGCCATGTCGGCCACGGTCAGCGGCTCGGACAGATGGGCCCGCACGTAGTCGAGCACCGCGGACACCGGGTTCGTGGCCGCTTCCGCCGCGGCGATCGCGAGCAGCCGGGCGAACTGCTCACGCTGCAGGACCCGGTAGACCATCTCCTGCAGGTACAGCGGGGCCAGGACCCGCCGGTCGGCGTCCGTGCCCACCGCGCGCAGGAACCGCAGCACAGCCCCGAGCAGCTCCTGATCGAGGGCGGACACCAGGGCCTGGCGGCCCGGGACCTGGGCCTCGCCGAGGCGGGAGCGGAACGTAGTGGTGCGGCGCTCCAGCATGTCGCTGGACACCCGGCGGACCAGGGCCGGCTCGATCTGCAGGACGAGGGACAGGAAGGGCCGGGTCGGCGAGGCCTCCAGGATCTCGGCCTGGAAGTGCAGGTGGCTGCTCAGCACCAGGTAGTGGAACGGGTCGTAAAGGTAGGTCTCGCCGTTGACCGTGACCGCCTTGCGGCCCTGCGCCACGATGCACAGCGACAGGGACTGGATCTCCTCCCAGCTCGGCCCGGCCGGCGCGGTGAACCGGTAGATGGTCAGGCCCGGCCACGCCCCAGCGTTGGCGCCGGCCTGTGGCGCGCGGGCGGCGAGCTCCGCGATCAGGTCCCCTGAGATCGCCGGCCGTTCGAGCTGCCCGAAGCCCATTGCGCTGCCTCCTCGCATCGCTGATGCCCAGCATGCGGCACCCGCCCCCGCTAAGCCATCCCTGCTCACCGCTGGTTCTGCTGGATCACGATAGAGATCAGCCGGAATCTGGCATCAGCGCCGGAATGGGCAACATCTCAGCAGGAAACCGTCATGCCAGGGCGTAGCTGGATCCCCGGCGCGATGGCAAAGTCACCAGGACGCACCATGTGCCCGAGGCAGCCCTCGCTGTGGAGGTGGCTGATGGCCCGGATCGCATATCTCGTGACCAGCGCCCGCGAAATGATCCTCGCGGACGGCACCGCCCACCCGACCGGCTATTTCGCGGAGGAAGCGCTCAAGCCCTATCAGCGCTTCGTCGCGGCCGGCCTCGACGTCACCGTGATCACCCCGGACGGCCAGCCGCCCTACGCGGACCCGTACGGCCTGTCGTGGTTCTTCCACTACCCGGAAGAGGACAAGGACTACCTGGCCTCGGTGGTCCGCACGTTCGCCCACGACGTTGACGACATCCGCATCACCCTGCACCAGAACACCGAGCTCGGGCTGGCGGCCGCCCGGCGGGTGGCGGCCCGGCTCGAATCCGCGGGTTACAGCCCCGCGCAGGCGCACCGGATCGTCAGCGCGGCCGCGAAACGGGCCTGGCGGCAGAACCGGCAGTTCGCCGACGTGCTGGCCGAGGACGGCTCGCACGGCCTGACCCGGGAGGAAATCCAGGGCGAGGTCGACGCCCAGCGCGCCGACAGCGAGCGGACGGCCGCCGAGCGGCTCGCCGCGCTGCAGGCCATCCCGGGATTCCAGCACCCGGTGGCGCTGTCCTCGCTGACGGATGAGGACCTGGACGCCTTCGACGCGGTGTTCGCGCCGGGCGGGCACGGACCCATGGTCGACCTGGCCGGCAACCCGGATGCGGGGCGGCTGCTCGTCGCGCTGCACAGCAAGTCCGCGCCGATCGCCTCCTTGTGCCACGGGCCCGCCCTGCTCCTGTCCGCTCCCGAACGCGCCGACGGGCAGTGGCTGTTCGACGGCTACCGGCTGACCTGCTTCACCGACGAGGAAGAAGTCCAGACCGAAGCCGGGCGGCTCGGCATGGCCTGGTTCCTGGACACCGCGCTGAAGAACGCGGGCGCCGTGTTCGACGACGGTCCCGCGGCGTGGATCTCGCACGTGGTCGCGGACCGCAACCTCATCACCGGGCAGAACCCGGGATCGACCGAGGCGACCGCGGACGCGGTCATCAAGGCCCTGCGGGTCCCGGCCCGTGCCGCCGCCTGACCCCGCCGGACTCTGATCGTTAGGTGAGGAGCGTCGCCCATGACCAGCAGCACCGCCGAAACCACCGCCCCGGCTGTTACCAGCCCGGCCGGGACCGTGCAGGCCTTCCTGGATGGTGTCGCACGCCGCGACGTGGCGGGCGCGCTCGCCCTCGTCAGCCCGCAGGCTTCCGTCACCGTCCATCCGCTCGGGATCGCCGCGGCGGGCCGCGACGCGCTGCGGGGCGTGCTGGAGGACCTGGTCCAGGCGTTCCCTGACCTGCTGGTAACGACGGCCCGGGTCATCCCCACGGGCAGCGTGGTCACCGCCCTGATCAAGGTGGAAGGTACCCAGGCCGGCGCCTACGCGGGCGCCATCAACCAGGAGAAGCACCTGGACATCGATCAGGCGTGGCGGTTCACCGTGACCGGCGGCGTGATCACCGGCGTGTCCGCGTACTGGTGCCAGCAGCAGCTCTACCGGCGGCTCGCGGTCAAGCGGTTCGACGCGATCGCCATCGCCTGAGAAGGGATCACGATGACCACCACGCAAGTGCGCACCGCTGAGACGGCGGCCAGGGTCGTCACCGAGTTCTTCGACCGCTACCGGGCCCACGACGTCAACGGCATGGCCGACCTCTGCTCGATCAACGCTGACTTCGCTTATGTCCCGGTGGAGGTGTGGGGCAAGCAGCGGGTGCTGCGCGGCGACGGCAAGGTCGCGACGATCGGCAAGCCGCTGTGGACCGGGCTGATCAACGCGTTCCCGGACCTGACCAATACCGTGCACTCCATCATCGCGAATGACGACGGCGACGTGGTCGCGGAGGTCAACATCGGGGGCACTCAGCAGCTGGCCTGGGGCATGATCCGGCCGGCCGGGCGGCACTACTCCGAGCCGCACCTGTTCATTCTGCACGTGGGCGAGGACCTGCTCATTGACGCCGTCACGGCTTACTGGAACGACGCCAGCATCAGCCAGCAGCTTGGCCACGAGGAAGTCGACTGACGAAGGGGACCCTGGAAGATGGCACTGCTCAAGCGTGAGGAATGGCAGGGCTTCGTCCGCGACGTGGACTGGACCTACAGCTACGTGGACGATGAGGCGGTCTTCCCCGAGTGGCACGCCGGCACCGGCAAGGTGCCGCGCGAGGCGTGGTCGGCGTGGGAAGAAGACTACAAGGTCAGCTACCCCGAGTACGTGGCGGTGCAGCGGGACAAGGAAGCCTCGGCTTACGCGGTCAAGGCAGCGCTGCAGCGTTCCTCGACGTTCGAGCATCTCGACGAAGGCTGGAAGTCGGCCACCAAGATGCACTTCGGCGGCGTGGCCCTGGTCGAGTACGCGGCCGTGCTGGCCGAGCTGAAGATGGCCCGGTTCGGGCTGAACGGGGCGTGGCGGAACATGGCCACGTTCGGGCAGCTTGACGAGCTGCGGCACGCCCAGATCACCACGTTCTTCGGGCACGAGTTCGTCGGGAAGGACGCCCAGTACGACTGGACGCAGAAGGCGTTCCACACCAACGACTGGGTGCTGATCTCGCTGCGCAACCTGTTCGACAACATGATGATCGCGCCCAACGTGGTCAACATGGCCATCGAGCTGCCGTTCACGTTCGAGACCGGGTTCACCAACCTGCAGTTCGTGGCGCTGGCCTCGGACGCCCTGGAGTCCGGTGACGTCAACTTCGCCAACATGATCTCCTCCATCCAGACCGACGAGGCCCGGCACTCCCAGCAGGGCGGCCCGACCCTGGAGATCCTGGTCGAGCACGACCCGGTCCGGGCGCAGTGGGTGGTGGACAAGTCCTTCTGGGGATCAGCCCGTGCGTTCGCCGCGCTGACCGGGCCGGCCATGGACTACTACACCCCGCTTGAGCACCGGAAACAGTCCTACCGGGAGTTCATGGAGGAATGGGTCATCGACCAGTTCGTCCGCACCATCGAGGATTACGGGCTGCGCAAGCCGTGGTTCTGGGATGAGTTCATGCGCGGCCTCGACACCTGGCACCACGGACTGCAGATGGGCCTGTGGTACTGGCGGCCCACGCTGTGGTGGCGGCCCAAGGCCGGGGTCAGCGAGGACGAGCGTGCCTGGCTGACCGAGAAGTACCCGAACTGGGAGAAGGTCTACGGCGACAAGTGGGATGTGCTGATCGACAACGTCAACGCCAACAACGTGGAAGCCACGCTGCCGGAAACGCTGCCCTGGCTGTGCATGACCTGTCACCTGCCGTGCTGCAACGCCACGCAGTCCCGTGACGGCACCTGGCGGGTGCGGGACTGGTCGCTGCGCTACGACGGCAAGACCTTCCACTTCTGCACCAACGCGTGCCGGCAGATCTTCTGGAAGGACCGGGACAACGTCAACCACGAGACGCTGGTCAACCGGTTCCTGGCCGGGCAGATCCAGCCCATGGACGTCGGCGGCATCCTCGGCTACATGGGCATGACACCCGACGCCATGGGTGACGATCCGGACTATGAGGCGTGGACCAGGGACTACGTCGGACGCCCGGTGGAAGGCATCGCGCTGGGGGCCCAGTCATGAGTCAAGAACTGGGAGCCGAAGACCAGGCGCCGCAACTGGTTCCGCTGAACGCCATTTTCGCTACTGACTTCGTGCAGATTCTGGTGCCGGTCACCACGGCCAACACCATGCGCGAGGTAGCCGCAGCGGTCGCGCACCATGTGGAAGGCAGGCGCGTCCGCGCGCTGCCCTACGACAAGATCGTGATCCACGACGGCAGGCGGCTGCCCCCCGACATGACCGTGGCCGCCGCGGGCATCCAGCCGCTCGACCATGTCGCGGTCGAGTACGACATCCCGGAGGGGTCGTGAAGAACCCGGTGGGCCCCATCCTGCGGATGGGTGACGAGGTCGAGCAGGTCATCGCGGCCATCGAGGACGACAATCCGGACACCGATATCGAAGTCATCGACCGCGGCGCGTACGTCCGCGTGCAGGGCGAGGACCGGATCACGGTGACCGAGCAGACCCTGCGCCGCTACCTGGGCGCCGACTTCGCGATCGCCTCGTTCGGCGAGATGATGACCGCCTTCAGCGGCCGGGCCATCACCAGCAGCGACGCCATCACGTGGGAGGCCTTCGGCCGGGCCCGCGGCGCGGCCCGCAGGAGCCAGAACGAGGTGCCGGCATGACCGAGACCCCCGCGCGCAAGCCCCGCCCGCGCCGGACCTTCAGCGCGTTCGGCGATGTGCGCAAGATGCCCAGCGAGTACGAGATCGTCACGCACAAGCAGAACTGGACGCTGCGCGCCGGCCGCGCCGCGGCGTTCGAGCAGAACCCCTCCTCCGCGCCCAACCTGTGGTTCCTCACCTACCGGGACAACTCGCCGCTGCAGGCGGGGGACTGGGACGGGTACCGCGATCCGGACGCGCTCACCTACAAGGCTTACGTCGGCCTCCAGGCCGATGCGGAGGCGAAGGTCGCGGGGGTACTCCAGGCGCACGCCGACGCAGGCTCGGACGCTGAGCTGTCCGCGGGGTCGGTGGCGCTGCTGGCTCACCTGCTGACCCCGTCGCGCTACCTGTGCCACGGCTTCCAGCAGGTCGAGGCCTACGTCGGTTACATGGCCCCCAGCTCCTACATCACCAACGCCGCGGGCTTCTCGACCGGTGATTTCCTGCGCCGGGTGACCACGATCGCCTACCGCACCCGCGAGCTGCAGATCGCCCGGCCGGACTCTGGCATCGGCTCCGCGGAACGGTCGCTGTGGGAGGGGCACGCGGGATGGCAGCCCGCCCGCAAGGCCGTCGAATACGCGCTGGCCAGCTACGACTGGGGCGAGGCGTTCACCGCCCTCAACCTGGTCCTGGCCCCGACCCTGGACGATGTGCTGCTCACCCAGCTCGGCCAGGTGGCCAGGGCGAACAGCGACGATCTCACCTGGCTGCTCACCTCGTTCCTGGGGGCTGACGCCCAGCGTCGCGGCCGCTGGGCTCGCCGGCTGGCGGAGTTCGCGGTCACGCAGCGGGAGGAGAACCGGGACGTGCTCGGCAGGTGGGTCGCGCGCTGGTCGTCGCTCGCCGATGACGCCGCGCTCGGGCTGGGGCAGTTCCTGGAGTCGCTGCCGGAGCAGGGACCCAGCGCCGGCGAGGTCGCGGCGCACGCCCGCGCGGCCCGGGAGGGCTTCCTGGCCTCGGTGCTCGATCCGGCCGCCGGGGCGGGCGCTGAGGCGGCCGCGGGGACGGCCTGACCGTGGAGGGCGCCCAGACCGCGCCGCCTGCCCAGGCCGCGCCGCCCGCCCAGGCCACCCAAACCCCGCAGGCTAACCAGCCCGCGCAGTGGCGCGAGACCATCAACCTCGACGAGCTGTGGGACGGCGACATGACTTCCGTGACCGTCGAGGGCGAGGACGTGCTGCTCATCAACGTGGGCGGGCAGGTCCGCGCCTACACCAACACCTGCCCGCACCAGGCGGGGCCGCTGGACGAGGGCGACTTCGACGGCGAGACGCTGATCTGCGCCCGGCACCTGTGGGAGTTCGACGCGGACACGGGCTGCGGCATCAACCCGGACAACGCCCGGCTGACCGTCTTCGGCTGCAAGGTCGGGGACGACGGCACGATCTGGGTGGATATCGGCCGGTGAATGACTCTGTGACGCTGAGCGCCGAGCTGCGGGTGGACGAGAACCAGGTCCGCCTGGCCAAGCCGGACGGGCGGGCAGCCCTGGAGGCCATCATGGGCCTGGACGTGATCCGGGCCCAGGCCAGGCTGCGGTTCGGCCCCGGGCGCACCTGCGAACCGGTGGCCCGGCTGCTCGACCGGGTCATCGTGCGGGCCGAGCAGGCCGGGCTCAGCCCGGCGCGGCTCATCCTGGTGGCGGGCCTGGTCGAGGCCGGGGAGGACATCGTCCGCGTTCGCCGCAAGGCGCACGGCACCGCGGACTGGATCGCCAGCCCGACGTGCCGGGTGGCGATGACGTTGCGGCCGGCCGGGCTGCATGCCAGCCGCGGGGAGGATTCCGCCGGTCAGTCGTTCGGGGGCGGAGGGCTTATCGCCGGGGCTCCCGCCGGCGGGGTGCCTGCGGGCGAGCCGTCCGCGGGCGGGGCGTGCGCGGCCGGGGTGCCTGAGGAGGCTGAGCCGGGGCCCGCGGGGCCAGCCGATGCGCGGGCGATGGCGGTGCGTGAGGCCCTGCTCGAGGTCATCGACCCCGACCTCGGCGTCAACATCGTCAACCTCGGGTTCGTCCGCCACGTCGAGATCCAGGACCAGACCGCGGTCATCACGATGACGCTGACCTCCCCGGCCTGCCCGCTGACCAGCATCATGGAAGACCAGATCCGGGCGGAACTGGCCGGGCTCGGTGACGTCACCGGCTTCCAGGTCAACTGGGTGTGGCTGCCGCCCTGGCGGCCCGCCGACATCACCGGCAGCGGGCGCGATCAGCTGCGCGCGATCGGATTCTCCCTCTAGTCCCTGGCAATCCCAGGCTTGCGTCGGCGTGTTGCATAAGCGCTGCGTACGCGCTGCGTATCGCGTCGCGGATGACCTGGTAGCGCGCTGGGTCAGTCAGGATGCGCGGGGCCGGCCATTCCTCGCCCGGCGGGCCGGGGGAGCGGCGCGGTGAAACGGGCGAGGACGAAGGCGGCCGCGATCATGATGCCGGCGATCGTGAGGCTGCGAAGGACCCCGACCTGGTCGGCGAGGAAGCCGATGGCCGGTGGCCCGGCGAGGAAGGCCAGGTAGCCCAGGGACGCGGCGGTGCTGACCCGCGGAGCCGCATGCCGGGGATCGTCGGCGGCGGAGCTGAGCCCGACCGGGAACCCCAGCGACGTCCCCAGCCCCATCGCCGCGGCGCCAGCCAGCGCGACCGGCAGGAACCCGCCGAATACGATCATGAGGAGGCCGGCCAGGGCGATGGCGGCGCAGACCCGAAGCACGCGGACCCGGCCGTAGCGGTCGATGAGCCGGGGGCCGAACCAGCGTCCTGCGGTCATCGCGGCCAGGAACAGGGCGAACGCCAGGGTGCCCAGGGCAGCCGGCACGCGGTAGCCGTCGATGACCCCGAGGCTGAGCCAGTCGTTCCCGGTTCCCTCGGTGAACGCCATGCAGAGCACGAACAGGCCGATGAGCAAGGTCCGCGGGTCGGTCCACGCGTCCAGCGCCCGGCGCTGCGAAGTCCCGGTGGCCTCGTGCTCGGTGGTGCGGCTGGTAGGCAGGAATTTGCGGGCGGCGATCGGCACGGCCACGGCGACAGCCAGCGTGGCGGCGATCAGGTGCACCGTGACCGGCACCTGGAGCACGACCATGACCGCGCCGACACCGGCCCCGGCCACCGTGCCGATGCTCCACCCGGCGTGGAACCTGGGCAGGATGGCCCGGCCAAGCGCGCGCTCCACCGCGGCGCCCTGCACGTTCATGGCCACGTCCCAGGCCCCGTTGCCGAGGCCGAACAGGAACAGCCCGGCCGCCACCTCGGGGATGCCCGGCCGGCCCAGCCGGCACCCGGCCGCGACGACGATCATCCCGGCCGCGGCGGTCCAGCACATCACGATCACCGTGCGGATCTCGCCGATCCAGCCGATCAGCAGCCCGGACAGGGTCGTCCCGAGGGCCGAGCCGACCGCGGCCGACAGCAGCACCAGCCCGAGGACCCCCGGGCCCACCCCCAGCTCCGCGCGGACCTGGGGGATCCGGGAGGCCCAGCTGGCAAAGATGAAGCCTGCGCTGAAGAAGACCGCGTAGACAGCGTTCCTCGCGTTGCGGACCGGGAGATCTTCCCCGACGGGCACGCTGGGCCGGCTGCCGGCGACCCTCATGAAGTGCGGATCCGGGCAGGCCGGGGCTCGCGGGCGGGGAATCTCCCCAGCCGGCCACGGTGATCGCCAGGCCGGGAATCCATATGGCCAAGTCTCGCATAACGCCCGACGTGCGCTCCGGAGCCCGCGTCACATGGTGCAGGCTGGGTGGGGTGAGCATCCCGTTTCCGTCGCCCACCAACCCGGTGCCGTCACGCGCTGAGGTCTTCCTCGGCTACTTCGACTTCTTCCGTTCCCGGCTGCTCAGCAAGCTAGAGGGCCTGCCCAGCGGCGAACTGCGCCGCAGCCGGCTGCCGTCCGGCTGGACACCTCTCGGGTTGCTCAAGCACCTCACCTTCGTGGAGATGCGGTGGCTCGAATGGGGCTTCGAAGGCCGCGATGTCCCCGATCCCTGGGGTGACAGCCGTGATGACCGCTGGTACGTCGGACCGGAGGAGACACTCGCCGGGCTGGCCGCGGCCCTGCATGTCCAGGCCGCGCGGACCCGGGCCATCGTGGAGTCCCATGACCTGGCTGAGATCGGCCAGCCGGGCGAGCGGTGGGACGGCGCCGATCCGCCGCCGCTTGAGCGGATCTTGTTCCACCTGCTGCAGGAGTACGCGCGTCACGTCGGTCACCTCGACATCGCCAGCGAACTCGCCCAGGGCCCGACCGGCGAGTGATCACCAAGGATGCGGGCCCCTGGGCAGACGAGGAGAGCCCCTCATTCTGCCCGGTCCGTGATCCGCAGGTAGTAACCGGCGGGATCGAGGATCCGGAAGTCTGTCAGTCCCCAGGAACGGTGCTGAAGATCCTCGCTGAGGGGCCATCCCGCCGCTACGACGTGGTCGCGTTCACCGGCGATATCGTCCACTTCAAGCACTAGTTCCACTCCCGCAGGCGGCCGTCGGGCTGCACGGGCTGCGCGGGCATCGCCTGGGAGCGCCGTTCCGAGCGCGCCGACGTGGACATTGCCGCGTGTCAGCGATACGTACGGGCTCGTATCGTCGCGCTCATCCTTCACGATGCGGAAGCGGAGCACCCTGGTGTAGAAATCGACGGTGGCGTCCAGGTCGTCCGGAAAGATTTCAAAGCGCAGCGTCATCTCCATCACTGAATGCTGGCACACTCACCCTCGTCCACCACGGTCAGTGAGCCGGGTACCGGGCGGCCCATCCCGCGCGACGGCGGATCAGTAGTAGCTCTTCCGCCCATCGAGCAGTTCCCGGATCACGTCAAGGTGACCGGCGTGCCGGGCGGTTTCCTCGATCATGTGAATGAGCATCCAGCGCAAGGTGCCGGCAGCGGCATCGAAGTCGGTGTGCCTGCCCACGTCGTCCAGCGGATGAGCCGCGATTATCTCGTTGGACACGGCGCACTGGCGTTCGTACTCCTGGAGCAGCTGGGTGAGCGGAATGCCGGACACCCTCATGTCGGCGTCCTCGGTTTCCTCGTCGAATTGCGGCCCGACGGCCGGCTTGCCGAGGAAGACAACCTCGAACCAGAGATGCTCGACCCAGCGCAAGTGGGAGACGACACCCGCCATCGTCATCAGGGGTGAGGCTGGAAGCACGGAGCGATGGGCGTCCGCGTCCGGCAGCCCTTCGCATTTCAGGTGCACGATCGCGCGCTGCAGATCCAACCAGCCCACGAGCTGGGTGCGCTCATCAGCCACGAAGGGAGGACGCTGGTGAACAGGCTTCATGGGCACCGACGCTACCCAACCCAGGCATCTCACGTCAGCCCGCAGCAAGGTGGCAGAGTCAGACTGTGGGTGGCCCGGTTGGCTCCGTGACCAGCCCGTCCTGTACCGTTCGCGGCGGCGCTACCGAAGAAAGGTGTGGCCCCGATGTACTTCCTGATCCGCAGACTCATCAGGTACTTGAAGCGCCGCTGGGGGCGCCGCCGCTGAACCTGCTACCGGGGAGCAGCGCCGCCTGCAGCTGCAGGCGGCGCTGCTCGATGATCAGGCACCGGTCTTCTACGTAGAGCAGCCCGGCCTCCCCGGCGATGGCTCGTGCCTCCGGTGAGGCGATGCCCAGCTGCAGCCACAACGCCGTGGCGCCGGCGGCTACCGCCTGGCGGGCTATCTCCGGCGTCTGATCGGACGGCCTGAACACATTCACCAGGCCGATCTGCTCGGGAACGTCCCCGAGCGTCCGGTAGACGGGCTCGCCCAGAATGGCATCGGCGTGCAGGTTGACCGGGATAATGCGCCAGCCATGCCGCTGCATGTAGGCGGGCACGTAGTGCGCCGCCTTCGCCGGTGCAGCGCTGGCGCCTACGACCGCGATGGTGTCGTAGCTCGTCATGATCTGGCTGACGATGAGATCCATCCCGCTCACGTTGCTCACCGTACTGGCCTGCGGCAGTGCGATGCCCCTGCCGGACCCGCGGGCTGGCCGCGCCGATGACCGGGGTCAGGGGACGAGTGCCCCGCCGAGAGTGGCCTGGGCAAACCGCCGATCCCCGTCCCACGTGATCGACGGATCGTCGGCGGAAAGACGGCCCCACAGCAAGAGCAGCAGGTTGGCGGCTGTGCCGCCGATGGTGGCGACCGGCTCGCCAGGACCGAGAGTCCAGGAGGAACCCGTCTCGCCCGCGCGGAGGCGGACCGCGTGCCGGGGAGCGGTCGCACGGCCGAGCCGGACCTGGCGGGGGGCCATGGTTTCGACGACTTCGGCGATGCCGTCGGCGGCCAGCGCCGGGTCAAGCCGGCCAGGCATCCCGAGCGCGTGCTCGGCGTCCCAGCGGTGGATCAGGGTTTCCAGGCACCTGCGGCGCTGCCAGAAGCCGACGGTAGGCGGAGGGGCGATGGTCCACGCGCTGGCCGCAGGGTCACTGTCCAGCGCAGCGAGCAGGACGCCGCACGTGCCGCGGAACCACCTCGTCAGGGCCGCCCGATCGTGTGGCGCGGCCGGCGCCTCGTAGTCGCCGCGCTTTTCGGTCACGGCCACCGCAGCCCACATGTTGCCCTGGCCCAGATGGTCGGCAAGGTCGTACAGCCTCCAGCCACCACAATGCCGGACCGATGCCGACAGGTCTCCGGCCAGGCACGCCTCGAAGGCACCGAACTCGCGGCGCAAGTGAGCCAGATAGGTGGCGGGGTCCATGAGACCGCACCCTACACAGGACGCTCGGCCGGGCAGGTCCCTGTCCGCCGCCGGTCACGCGGGCACGGCCGACGGTCCTCCCTCGGCACTGGCCCGGGCCGGCCGCGCGGGGGAGTGGCGGCGGCGCTTGGTGCGGGCGTAGATGATCTCCGGTTTGCCGTCCCCTGGGCTGCGGCGGTCCAATTCGAACAGCGTGGTCGCGGCCATCAGGTCGCTGAGCTTCGCGTAGCCGTAGGTCCGGGAGTCGAAGTCCGGGCGCTGGTTGGTGATGATGTGGCCCACCGAGGCCAGCGCGGCCCAGCCGTCATCGTCGGAGGCTGCCTCCACGGCGTTCCGGAGCTGGTTGATCAGCGCATTGTCCGCCTTCAGCTGGGCCGCGGAAGGACGCGGGACCTGTTTCCCGGCCTCGTCGGCAGGCGCGGCGGTGGTCTCGGTCAGGTTCTCGATGTAGATGAACTTGTCGCACGCCGCCACGAACGGCTTCGGCGTTTTCCGCTCGCCGAACCCGTACACGGTCAGGCCGGATTCACGGATACGCGCCGCCAGCCGGGTGAAGTCGCTGTCGCTGGACACGATGCAGAACCCGTCGAACCGACCCGAGTACAGGAGATCCATCGCGTCGATGACCATCGCCGCGTCGGTGGCGTTCTTGCCCCTGGTGTAGGCGAACTGCTGGATCGGCTGGATGGACTGGGCGAGGAGGTGGTCTTTCCAGCCTTTCAGGTTCGTGCCGGTCCAGTCGCCGTAGGCGCGCTTGACGTGCGCGGTGCCGTACTTGGCGACCTCGGCGAGCAGCTCCTCGACTATGGTGGGCTGCGCGTTGTCCGCGTCGATGAGCACCGCCAGCCTGGCGGCGGGTGTCTCGCTGGCTATGGCCACACTGCTCTCCCGTGGTGCCGGATCCTGTCTGGCGGCAGGACAGGACGTGACAGCCAGGTGCTCAGGGCCGCCAGAACTCCATGAGGAAGACATTCTGCCCGGCGTGCCGCCTCGCTCGCCCCTCGGCGTCCCCCATCGTCCAGGCCACCAAACCCGGGCCGGGCTGGGGGCGGTCAGGCCACCGGCGCCCGGGGTCTGGCCGCCGACGCCCGGGGTCTGGCCGCCGGCGGCCGGGGTCTGGCCGCCGGCGCCCGGGTCAGCGCAGGCGCGGCAGGCTGTCCAGCGCGGCCAGGAAATCGGTGATCGCCGCCGCGATCTGGGCCGCCCCGCGGCGGGGCAGATGATGGCCGATCTGGCGGAGAAGCTGCACCCGGGCATCGGGCAGGGCAGCCGCCAGCTGATGCGTCGTGCTGATGGGAATCAGCGTGTCATCCGGGTCGGCGATCAGCAGGGCCGGCTGCGCGACATCCGCCAGGGACGCGGTGAGGCCGTCCAGTTCACGGACCAGCGCCCGCTGCTCGGTCAGGAAGCTGCGCCACAGCGGCCCGTGATCGTGATGGGCGTGACCCCAGATGTGCCAGTTGACATGCTCATCGGCGGTGATGGGGCGCCTGCGCCGCCGGGTGATGCCCGCCAGCCGGGCCCGGGCCAGCCAGGGAGTAAGGCACCAGGCCGTGACCGCGCACACCTCCCCGGCCACGGGGGCAGCCAGCAGCCGGTCCCAGCCGGTCAGGCAGTCCGGGCCGACGCTGGCCAGCAGGACCAGCGCCTCGACACGCTCGGGTGCGAGCTGGGCCACCGACAGTGCGACGCCTCCCCCGTAGGAGTGGCCCACCAGGACCGCCCTCCCGATGCCCCGCGCATCCAGCTCAGCCAGGACCGCGCGTGCGCCGTAGCTAAACCCCCCGGCGGGCGACCGGCTGGTCCCGTACCCGGGCCGGTCGAGGGCCACCACGTGGAGCGTGCCCGGCAGCCGGTCAGTAACCTGCTGCCAGTCCTCGGCCGAACCCGGCTGGCCGTGCAACAGCACGACCTCATGCCTGCTCACATCAGAGGAGCTTAGGTCGCCGGCGGCGGCTCCGGCCCTAGGCTGCACATGTGGCTGACGACATTGATCCCGTCGCGCATAACCGCGCCGCCTGGGACCGTGAGGTAGAAGCCGGCAACGAGTGGACCCGCCCCGTCGGGCCCGGGGTGATCGCCCGGGCCCGGGAAGGCGACTGGTCCGTGGTCCTCATCGGCTACGAACCCGTGCCACGCGACTGGTTCCCGGCCGACCTGGGCGGAGTGGCGGTCCTGGGCCTGGCCTCCGGGGGAGGCCAGCAGGGCCCGGTGCTCGCCGCGGCGGGCGCGCGGGTGACCGTGTTCGACAACTCGCCGCGCCAGCTGGCCCGTGACCAGGAGGTGGCGGCGCGGGAGGGACTGGTCCTCGAGACCAGGCTGGGCGACATGCGGGATCTCAGCGCCTTCCCCGACGCCAGCTTCGACGTGGTGTTCCATCCCGTGTCGAACGTGTTCTGCCCGGAGCTCGCGCCGGTCTGGCGGGAAGCGTTCCGCGTGCTGCGCCCGGGCGGCATCCTGCTGGCCGGCTTCATGAACCCGGACATCTTCATCTTCGACGTTGGCGCCCTGGAACGTGAGGAGTTCGTGGTCCGCCATCCGCTCCCGTTCACCACGCTCGACCTGCCGGATGCCGAGCGGCGGGAGTACTACGGAGATGGCCCGGTCGAGTACAGTCACTCGCTGACCAGCCAGCTCGGCGGCCAGATGGCGGCCGGTTTTTCCCTGACTCACCTCGCCGAGGCGCCCCATCACGCGGACGCCACCAAGCTCTACATGCCTGGCTACATCGCCACCCGCGCCATCAAGCCGCGCCAGCCCGTCTAGCCGCGCGCCTGTCCAGCCGCGCGGGACCGTCTGGTCACCCGGCCAGGCTCTGGCGAGCTCAGATTTCCATAACGATCGTGACCGGGCCATCATTCACCAGGCTGACCTTCATGTTGGCCCCGAAAACCCCCGTCTGCACGGTGGCGCCCAGCTCGCGCAGGGACGAGACGACGGCGTCCACCAGCGGTTCGGCGACCGGACCGGGGGCAGCGGCCTGCCAGGTCGGGCGGCGGCCCTTCCGCGTATCGGCATAGAGCGTGAACTGGCTGATCACCAGCAGCGGAGCGGACACGTCGGAGCACGACTTCTCGCCCTCCAGGATCCTCAGTCCCCAGAGCTTGGCCGCCAGCTTCCCGGCCTTCTCGGCCGTGTCGTCGTGGGTCACGCCGACCAGGACGAGCAGGCCCGGCTCGGAGATAGCGCCGGCCGTCTGCCCGTCCACCATCACGCTGGCCTGGCTGACCCTTTGCACCACGGCTCGCACGGGAGCGCCCTCCTAGCGGTGTCTCCGGTCCTGGACTCCGCCCAGCCTCCCAGATTCCCGTCCGCCGGGGCGAGCGCCCCGCCCTCAGCTAGGCCAGGTGCCTGGTGAACCAGTCACGCGCCTGCCCGCTGGCGGCGTCGAACCCCTTGATGTAGGCGTCGAAATGACCGCCCGGCAGGATGACCAGATCCTTGGGCTGGTGTGCCGTGTCGAAGGCCGCGATGGCGAGCTCGGACGGCACCAGGTGATCACCCGCGGCGACCAGCATCAGCAGCGGCGTGGGACTGATCCAGGGCAGGTAAACACCCGGCTCGTACTCGGTGAACATCTCGACGCTGCGAAGCGTCACCTCGTTCCGCCAGGCGGGTGCCCGGGTGTTGCCGGTCTCGCTGAACCATTCCCACGAGTCCGCGGTGGGCAGCGCCGACGGCGCGAGCGGGTCCTTGTTGACCACCGGGACCATGACCGGCGGATCGCCGTGGAAACGGGCCAGCCGGTCGGCGTCGAACTGCTCGCGGAACCCGGCGATGAAGTCCGCCCGGACCAGGGCGCGCAGGTTGTCGTGGCCGCTGATCAGCGGCACCTGGCACACGACCGCCCTGACCCGGCGGTCGATCGCGGCGACGACCAGGACGTGGCCACCGGAGTAGCTGCTCCCCCAGACCCCGATCCGGCCGGAATCGACTTCCGGCAGGGTGCTGGCGTAGGTGATGGCATGGCGGTAGTCCCTGACCTGGGCCCACGGATCGATCTCCTGGCGGGGCTCGCCGTCGCTGGCCCCGAAGCAGCGGTTGTCGAACACCAGCGCGTTCAGCCCGGCCGCGGCGAACACCTCGGCGAAGCTATCCAGGTACATCTCCTTGACCGCGGAGAAACCGTGCGCCATGACGACGGTGGGCCTGGGGCGGCCCGCGCCCTTGGCCGGATAGAACCAGCCACGCAACGTGACGCCCTCGGCGTCGAACTCGATATCGCGCCGCGTCATTGCGGTCACCTCCGGCCCTGGTTTGCCTCGGCCCGCCGGCGGCTGCCCAGCCGCCGGCGCACCGCCGTCACCCCAGTCTGGGAGGAATCGTCCCCGCGGTCCAGCCCGCCGTGGCGGCGGGACCGCGGGAGCGCTGGGATCTAGCCTCGCCAGGCAGGGGCTGCCCCGCCCGGGGGCGCCAGGAAAGGATCCGTCGTGACCGCTGCCACCGACCCGCGCGTTGACGCCTACATCGAGTCGCTGCCCGGCTGGCAGCAGGCCATCTGCCGGCAGGTCCGCGAACTCGTCCATGCAGCCGACCCGGAGGTAACCGAGACCATCAAGCGCACCCGCCTGCCCTACTTCGTCCTGCAGGGCAACATCTGCGCGCTGCTGGCGGCCAAGGATCACGTCAACGTCTTCCTCTACGACGGAGCGATCGTCCCCGACCCGGACGGGATCATCACCGGCGGCCACGGCAACCAGACGGCGCGGACCGTGGCGGTCCGCGCAGGCGAGCCCCTCAACGCGGAGGCCCTCGCCGCCATGATCCGGCAGATCATCGCCAACAACCGGGCCGGCGGCTGGCGCAAGCTCAAGCCGCAACCGTGACCGGCACCCATGTCCCGCCAGTGGTCCCGCCAGGGCCCCGGCTCCTGGCGGGACGTCAGGCCAGCGTGATCTCGAAGTAGGGTCCCTGGTCGTCGTGGATAATCCGCGCGGACCCGGACCAGCCCGCGAAATCACCCGTCCCGGTCTTGGGCACGAGGTGGCCGAACCACGTCCCCTGGTCCGATTCGAGGCCGCCGTGCTGGACGGTCACCGAGCCCTCACGGCCATCCTCGGTCCGGCCCGTGATGCGCTCGGTGGCCACGTACGACCGGGAACCTTCCTCGGTGCCCGCCGACATGAACACGGTGGTGGCGGTCCCGATGATCCCGGACGTGAAGGTCTTGGCGAACGTCATCACCCCGACCCAGTCCGCATCCAGGCCACTGATCTGGCGTGGCTCGAAGCCATCGACCCTGAAGCGGGCGATGAGCGTCATCGCGCCCCCTCCCCGGAGCGGGCGGCCCAGTCTGGGTCCCGGCCGGACAGCCCCAGCAGGCGGTCCAGGGGCGGGGCCGTGACGGGCACCTCGACCCGCGGCGCGAACGCCTTGCCGTCGCCCTGGTAGTCGTCGGTCAGCATGCCGGGCGCGAACTCCAGCGACTCCTCCGCCGCTGCGGCCGGCGGCGACCAGGGCTGGCCCGTGGCACGGGCCAGATCCCAGCCGTGCACCTGGTACTCCCAGAGGATCATGCTCAGGGCCATGTCACCGGGCATCGCGCTGTCCCCGAGCCGCATGGGCCGGCCGGCCGCCCCGCCACACAGGGCCGATGCCATGGTGACGGACGCGGAGCGCACCTCGGCCGCCAGGTCGGCGGGCATGGTGTACCCGTCGAGCCGGCCCAGCGGTGCCTGGCCGCCGGGATCGGCGAAACCGGCGGCGAACGTCGTCAGCCAGCCCAGGACGTGCGTGCCGAGTTGCCCGACGTCCAGCTCGGTACAGGGCGTCGGATCATGCAACTGCTCCGCGGTGATGCGGCCGACCATGGGCGCCAGGTCGGCGAGCACGGCGACGAGCAGGTCAGTGGTCTTCTCCGTGGTTGCGGTCATGAGGCAGACCTTACGGAGGATGCCCGGCGGCCCGCTTGAAGATTTGCGTCAGCGCCGGCCATTAGGGTCACAGGAATGAGCAGTTCAGGGCCGGATCCGGTCGAGCGGGACACCCGCGGCATCCTCGATCCGTGGCTGCTGCGCCAGCGGGTCCAGCTGACCAGGTACCCGGCCGGCCCGGCGCTGGACGGGCTGGTTGACCGCTTCTGGGCGGTCCGCTGGGACCTGCCGCCCGGGACGATCCACCAGCAGCAGGTACTCACCCATCCGGGCGCCAACATCAGCGTCGGCCACGCCAACGGCCAGCCGGGGCAGCGCCAGCCCGGCCCGGTCGAAGCGCGCCTGTACGGCGTGGCCCGCGGTCTGTCCACCCGGATCCTGGTCGGCCGGGGCTGGACCGTCGCCGCGATGACCCGGCCCGGGGGACTGGGCGCGCTCGTCAGCAGATCCGCGGCGGAGTTCACTGACCGGGTCGTGCCCCTGGGCCAGGCCTTCGGCACGGACGAGGCGGCGCTGCTGCGGCAGGTGACCGCTGAGCCGGACGAGGCCGCCCGGGTGGGGCTGCTTGCGGCCGCGCTGGAGCAGGCGGTGGACCCTGGACGGAAGGTCGCCGCGGCCAGCGTGGCCGAGGTGGCCGGGCTCGCCGAGGCGGACCGGACCGTGCGGCGGCTGGGTGACCTGTGCGAGCGAGCCGGCGCTGGCCCGCGGACCCTGCAACGGATGTTCCTGCGGTACGCGGGTGTATCGCCGACCTGGGTGATCCGCCGCTACCGGCTGCTGGAGGCGGCCGAATCGGTCCGCGAGGGGAAGTCCGTGTCGTGGGCGGAGGTAGCCGCCGGCCTGGGCTACGCCGACCAGGCCCACCTGACCAGGGATTTCCGCGCGGCGATGGGCCAGACGCCCGCGGCCTACGCCGAGGCGCAGATCCCGCGCTAGCCGCGGGCTGACTCGCGCCAGCTGCGGGCTGAACCACCTGGCCGGGTTACCCCGCCTGGTCCCGGGCAGGGAAGTGAACCCGGGGGAAGCAGGTGATCAGCATGTGGGGCAAGCGCGAGGACATGATCGTGCATGAGGCGGCCCCCTATAACGCCGAATCACCCCGGGCCGCCCTGGCTGGCCACATGCTCACCCCAGTAGAGACCTTCTACAGCCGCAACCACGGCCCGATCCCCAGCATCGACCCCAGGGCGTGGCGGCTCACGGTCGCCGGCCTGGTGACGCAGCCCCTGGAACTGTCGCTGGAGGATCTGAAGTCCCGCTACCAGGTCCGGAGGCTGGCCGCGACGCTGCAGTGCGCGGGCAACCGGCGGACCGGGCTGATCCAGGTCCGGGATATCCCGGGCGAGGCCCCGTGGGGGCCGGGGGCCATCTCGACCGCGGAGTGGACCGGGGTCAGCCTCGCCGCCGTCCTGGGGTCGGCCGGGGTGCAGCGCGGCGCGGCGCACGTGGCCTTCACGGCGCCGGACGTCTCACAGGAGGCTGATCCGCCCCAGCCTTTCGGTGGTTCGATCGGCCTGGACAAGGCGCTCGCGGGCGAGGTGACGCTGGCCTGGGCGATGAACGGGCAGCCGCTGTCCGCCGCGCACGGCGCCCCGGTCCGCGTGGTCGTGCCTGGCTACATCGGCGCCCGGAGCGTCAAGTGGGTGGAGCAGGTCACCGTCCAGGATCACCCATCGGACAACTACTTCCAGGCCACCGCCTACCGGCTTCTCCCGCCCGGGGCAGACCTGGCGTCCGCCCGCCCGGGCGACGGATTTCCCCTGGGCGCGGTCGCGGTCAACGCCGACATCCTGCGGCCTGACGGCCGTGGCGTCCTCCCGGCGGGACCGACCGAGGTAACCGGCTACGCCTACGTCGGGGATGACCGCGGTATCGCCCGGGTGGAGGTGTCGGCCGACGGCGGCCGGACCTGGCGGCAGGCCGGGCTGGACGGCCAGGAAGGCCCCTGGGCCTGGCGGCACTGGCGCGCGGTCATCGACCTGTCCGCCGGGGAAACCGAGATCACCGCCCGGGCGTGGGATACCGCCGCCGCGGTCCAGCCCGAGTCCGCCGAGCAGCTGTGGAACCCGAAGGGCTACGCCAACAACTCGTGGGCCCGCCTCCGCGTCACCGCTCGCTAGCCCTCGCCGCCGTCACCGAGGGTGCAGGATAGGGGGATGCCCCGCTACGCCCCGCGCCATGACCGCGATGCCGGCGGCCCGGCCGAGGTGCTGGCGGCCAAGGCCGCGCTGCGGCAGGAAGTCTGGGCGGAGATGAGCGCGGCCCGGGTGGCGCGGTTTCCCGGCGCGGCCGGCCGCATCCCCAACTTCACCGGCGCCGAGGCCGCCGCGCGGCGGCTTCGCGGCCTTCCCTCGTGGCAGGACGCCCGCGCCCTGAAAGCCAATCCTGACGCCGCGCAGTGGCCGGTGCGCCAGCGGGCGTTGGAGGACGGCAAGACCGTCTACATGGCCGTTCCGCGGCTGGCCAGCGCCGAGCCGTTCTTCGCCCTGGACCCCGCCCACCTGAGCGAGCCGCCGCGGAAGGCGTCCTCGATCAGCGGGGCGTCCCGGTCCGCCCGGAAGGTCAGCCTCGCGGACCTGACCCCGGTGGACCTGGTAGTGATGGGCAGCGTCGCCGTCGGCGACGACGGCGCAAGGCTGGGGAAAGGCGGCGGTTTCGCCGACCTGGAGTTCGCGCTGGCGACCGCGGCGGGGCTGATCGGCCCGCAGACTGTGGCCGTGACGACCGTTCACGAGATGCAGGTCCGCCCGGCCGGGGTCATCCCGCTGACCGATCACGATGTCCCGGTCAACTTCATCGTCACCCCGGAACGGGTCATCGACTGCCGCCCGGCCCGCGGGAAGCGGCGGGCTGGGGGCATCCGCTGGGAAGACCTCACCGACGAGAAGATCGCGGCCATCCCGCTCCTGGCCGCGCAGAGGTAAGCCCGGCGCGGGAAGCAGGACCCAGGCCAGGGCGTCCTGGCCACATAAACTGTGAGACTGTGAGGAACATTACGGTCACCGTGCCCGACGACGTGTACCGGAACGCCCGGGTCGCTGCACCGCAGCGCGATACCTCGCTGAGCGCACTGGTCGTCGCGTGTCTCGAACGGCTGTCCGGGCGGATGGACGAGTTCGCGAGGCTGGAGGCGCTGCAGCACGAGGTGCAGGCCGAGATCGGCCACTTCCGCGCGGCCGGCCGGCTTGGCCGCGACGAGGTGCACGACCGTGCAGTTCGTTGACGCCAACGTCCTGCTCTATGCGATCTCACGTGACTCCGCGGAGCAGGACAAGGCCAAGCGCGCCAACGACATCCTGGCCGACCGTGACCTTGCACTGTCGGTTCAGGTGCTGCAGGAGTTCTACGTGCAGGCCACCCGCGCCAGCCTGCCGGACCCCATCACCCACCAGCAGGCCGTCCGGCTCATGCGGATCGCGAACAGCAGGATGAGTGCCGCGTGGGTGATCTCCCGCTCAGCGGCCTCCAGTTCCGCGCCCGTTGGGCCGCGTCTCGTCTGGCCCGTGTGTGGTCCACCTAGGCTTCCTGACCTTCGGGTCAGGCTGTCGGCCAGGGCCCGAGTGGCCTGCCTATCTCCCACTCATGACCGAACGGATCGAAGATCCGGCCCAGGCGCCAGCCGTGTTCGTCGGCCACGTCGGACGCTGGCGTGGCACCGGCGCCGACCGCCTGCTCGAACACCGCGTCTGGATCGTCGACTACGAGCAGAGTCCGGCCCGTCGCACCGCCGATTGCCTTCGGGCTGAACCGCGGTCCGTCCGAGCCGCCAGAGGAAACCCAGAACGCCGCGTCACCGATCGCCAGCTGCGCGACGATCTCGTCTCCCTCCCCGATGCGACGCAGGGTTCTGGCGCCGAAGGCTGCCTCATAGAACTCGACGGCGGCAGCAGCGCGATCGATCCACAGTTCCGGCTGGATCCCTGTCATGCTGGCGATGGTAGCCGTCGGCACTCACGGAGCCCCGGCGTCTCGCCCGGTGGATCGTGCCTCCGCGGTGGCTGCTGCTGACCGAGCAACCGGGCCAGTCGGACGAGCATGTCCCCACTGGCCCGTTTGCTACCGGATGGCCGGGATCACGCAGCAACGGCGAAAGCATCTCCACCCGAACGCCCAGAGCGTCCGGGGATGGCGGCGCATGACTGTGGCAGAGGCTTCGACGTTGCTGACGGCATCAGGGCACTTGAATGGCGGCCTCCGGGGAATCTTCAGGAAGGTCCGGGGCCACGGGACTGCGGAGTCTAGCTAGATTCCTTCCGAGACGAGCGTGTCGAGCATCTTCCGCATGGCCTCGGCGTCGCCGCGCATGATCGCGGCGGAGGCCTCGATGTTCCGGGCGGCGTCGAGGTGCTGCCAGGCGAGTGTGTAGCCCGCCTCGCGGGCGAGCTGCTCGAAGAAGGCCCGCTGGGCCCGTCCGTTGCCCTCGCGAAACGGATGGATTGCGTTGACCTCACCTAGGTAGTAGGCGAGCCGCGCGACGAACGCTTCCCTGTCCAGGTCGTAAAGGCAATTCTCGCTGCGCAGCGCGCGGAAGATCTCCGCCGCCGACGTCCCGATGTGCTGGGGCAGGCAGAACAGGCTCCCCTTGGCGATGGCGACCGTCCGGATCTGCCCAGCCCAGTCGTAGATGTCGCCGGAGATCCTCCGGTGGATGGCGCACAGGTGCGGCAGGTCGTAGCCAGGATGAACAGGCGACTCCCCGAGCAGGATGAGTGCCGCGTGGGTGATCTCCCGCTCAGCGGCCTCCAGTTCCGCAGGCGTGCCCAGCCCGAGCTTGTTGAACAGGACTCCCGTAACCGGGTTGGTGTACGGATCGTCCGCCACCTACGGCTACCGGTACCGGGCAACGGTCCTGCGGTACAGCTCCGCAGCGCTGATCTCCCCGTCCACATAGGCCGAGACCTCCCGGTCATGATCCGGGGTGAACGGCCCCGGCAGCTCGACCTGGACGGACCGCGCTGCGGAGAGCGCAGAGTCCAGGCGTGCGCGCTGCCGGGCGATTGCCTCATACCGCTCGTACACCTCATACGGCAGGAGGACCGCCTCCGGCTTGCGGTGCGAACCGAAGGCGACCGGCGCCGCCGCCGCGCCCTCACGGCGAAAGCGCGCAAGTATGCCGGAAAGCCGCTGCCTGACCTCCGACAGCGGATGGACCTGGATCACCACAGGATCACCCACCCAACTAGTGTACTAAAACTTGTACAAGTTTTGCGCAGAGGGTCAAGCGACCCTTATGATGGTCATAATAGTGACCGGTCTGTATACTGGCCTCTATGGAGACCATACCAATCACTGAGGCGAAGGCGCGGATCGCTGAGCTCGCCGACCGGGTGGCGCGTGAGCACGACCACTTCACGATTACTCGTAACGGCCGCGCCGATGTCATGCTGATCTCGGTGGCCGAGTACGAGTCCCTGCGGGAGACACTTGACATCCTCAGCGACGAGGAGACTCTCGCAGACCTGCGCCAATCCCGTGAGGACTTTGCGGCCGGCGACACTTACAGCGCTGAGCAGGTCCGCGCCGAGTTGGAGCAGCGCCAGCGCTCTGGCCCACGGTGAGCGGCGACCCGCTGGAAGGCGAGCCGTGCAGCGTGGTGCTGCCGGGGCAGGCTCGCCGTGACATCCGTGAGCAGCTTCCGCTGGAGGTAGCCTCCGCCGCGATGGAGACGATCGCAAGATCGATCGCCGTGAACCCGCACCGGGCTGGTAAGCCGCTGGATGAGCCCTTCGACGGATATCGTTCCGCTCGCCGCGGGACGTACCGCATCATTTACCGGATCGACGAGGCCAAGCATCAGGTGCAGGTCCACTCGATCCGCCATCGCCGCGATGCTTACCGGGCCTGACCAGGCAACGCCGCTTCTGGCGTCATGGTAGGACTGCCGCACCCGCCTACCTCTACGCGTTCGGCGGTGCTGCAATGGCCCTTGCATACGACTCGCGCAGGGCCGCTCGTGACGGCCTGCGCTAGCCGGCCGGGCTTTCCCCGGCAGGTTCCGCGCTCGCGGGGGTCGCGGCGGTGCTGGGCGCGTCGTTGCGGCCGAGGAAGACCGCGCTGGCGATGAGGCAGGCGAACGCCGCGATCTGCGCTACGCCCCGGATGCCGTGCGGCAGGGTCTCGCCGAACAGGACGAAACCGGCCACGATGGGCACCGCGTTCGTCACCATCGTGGCCGTGCCCGCCGCGGTCAGCGCGTCACCCTTCTGGTAGCCCGACTGCAGGACGCTGGTCCCGATCCCGTACCCGATGACGAGCGTGACCAGGGCCAGCAGCCACGCCCCGCCGTACCCGATGAGCTTCGCGGAGATGTCGCCGATCGAGAACAGCAGGCCGGTCGCGAGGCCGAGCGAGGCGGCCCGGCCGAAATCTATGGGGATGGCGATGAGAAACGCCGCGCCGGCGCCGCACGCCGCGAACCAGATGATGATGCCGAAGACCGGCGGGCGGTGCTGGGTGGGCTCCGCGCCGGCGATCGAGAGCCCCAGCAGGACCAGCCCGGCCAGGGCGAGGATGACAGCGATCTGCTCCCGCCGGGCCAGCCGGGACGGATGCCCGCGCGCCGTCACGAACGCCAGGACCGCGACTCCAGAGGCGGTGACCGACTGCACGAGCGCCAGCGGCGCGAGCCGCAGCGCCGCCACGTACATGAGCCAGCCCGCGGTCTCGGTGCCGAACGCCTTGAGCCAGCGGCGGTCGTCGATCAGCATCTGGACCGACCGGAACGGGCGGCGCGGCGAAAGCGGCGGCAGCGCCGCGGCCGCATCGTGCTCGAATGAGTAGGCCGTGTTGGTCACGATCGCCGAGGCGAACGCGAGCACCAGCCCTATCCACGCCTGAAGCGGCACTTTGCGGACATACCCACTGGTCAGGGCGGCAATCGGTGACGGGCCCCGGTAAGTGAGGATCGTCCGGGCGGCTGGCGAGTGAAACCGGGCTAAACCGGGCGATCATCTCCCTCCTGATGTGCACCGGTGGAGGTCAGCCGATCGGTGGATACAGCTCCGCCGCCCGGCTGATCAGGAGGCTCAGCCGGCGGCCGGAAAACGCCCAGCTGGTAATCCGGAAACGCTCAGCTGGTAAAGAGGCGGAGGCGGTGCGCGGTGGCGGCCGCCTCGCCGCGGCTGGTCACGCCGAGCTTGCCGAGAATATTGGACACGTGCACGCTGGCGGTCTTCACGGAGATGAACAGCTCGCTGGCGATCTCCCGGTTGCTGTGGCCGGCCGCGAGGAGCCGGAGCACTTCGTACTCGCGGGCCGTGAGCCCCAGCGCGGGTTCGCGACCCTGCGGGTGGGCCGTGCTCCCAGCCCCGGCCGGCTGGTCTCCCGGCGCGTCCCCCGGGCTGAGCGAGATCCGGGCCCGCCGGGCGACCACGGCGATATCTCTGCTCAGCGGAAGGGCGCCCAGCTCCTGGGCCAGCGCGCCAGCCCGGCGGAGCCGGGTCCCGCCAGCGTCGCGGTCGCCGGCGCCGAACGCCGCCTCGGCCGCCCGCAGGAGGGCGGCGGCGAGGGGGCAGGGCTGGCTCGCGGCCTCCCATGCCTGCGCCGCGTCGTCCCAGGCGGCCCAGATGCCGCCAGCGTCCGTCGCGTGGACTGGCCCGGGGCCGGGGGCTGCGCTGCGGACGACGCCGGGGTCCGGGGCGCGGGCCGCCCGAGGCCGGCGGGGAACGCGTCGGCGCTCATCATTTCGGCGGCGAAGGTCAGCTGGTGAGCCCGCTGTGCGAGCCCTTCCGCGGCCAGCTTGCCGGCCGTGGTGCGCAGGCGGTCGCGTAGCGCCTGCGCCCGGGCCAGCAGCGCCCGGTCGCCGGCCGTGGCCGCGGGTGCGCACGCCCGGGCCCCGGCCACCAGCAGTGGCCATGCGTAGCGGGGACTGGGCAGCAGATCAAAGCGGTCGAGCGCATCCTCGGCCACCGCCAGGGCGTCCGCGGGCCTGTCCTGCGCCAGCCGCAGCTCGATTTCCAGGCGGGCCAGGGGCAGCTGGTGCTCGTCCTTGTACCGGGCGCGGTCGAGCACGCCCCTGATCGAGGCCGCCCAGTCGGCCGCCGTGGCCAGGTCGCCGCGGGCGATGGCCATGTCACCCGATAGCCGCCACAACGAGGACCTGCTCAGCCGTGGCGGGAGGAGCTGGAGCGCCCGCTCGATCACCTCTCCGGCCTCGTCGTACCGGCCCAGCGACACCAGCGGCTCGGCCAGGTTGACGGCCAGCACAGCACCCGAGGTCCGGGCCAGCCCATAGTCCCGGGCGTCCGCGATCCCGGCCCGGGCCACCGCCGCGGCCCGTTCGTGCTGGCCCAGGCCTTCCAGCATGTCGGACTCGGTGATGGCCGCTCGCAGCAGCGGCTGGTAGGCGTCGGCCCGGACGGCGACGGCCCGGGCCTCGGCGAGCAACGCCCAGGCCCGCTCCATGTTTCCGCTGAGCGGCTCGGCGCAGGCCAGGGTGATCAGCGCGGCCGCCTCGGTGGCGGGGTCACCCGCCTGCCGCGCCACGGCCACGGCCTCCTCGGCGTGCGCGCGGAACTCGGCGTGGTCCCAGCCACCCGGCCGGTGATGGATGTCGTGGGCCATCGCTTCGAGCACCCGGGCCCGGGCCGGAGTCGGCGGGTCGGCCGGGACCAGCCGGGCTGCTTCCCGCAGATCAGCGGGGTAGTCCTCCCGGCCGAGCAGGTACGACAGGTGGCCGCGGGTCTCCAGCAGGAGCGCGGCCCGGACCGGGTCCGCCTCGATGTCGATCTGCCGCAGGGCGGCCTTGGCGAACGTCATCCCGCGGTCGAACTCCCCGGCCAGCTCGGCGGCCCGCGCCGCGGTTTCCAGAACCTCCAGATGGCCGGTGCCGATGCGCTGCTCCGCGTCGGGGACCTGCTCCCACAGCTCCAGCACGCGGGACAGCATCCCGAGCTGCTCGGCGTGGGCCAGCACGTGACTGGACTCCGCCGCGGCCTGCCACGCGCTGGTCAGCGCCCGGGTCAGGTCGTGGGCCGCGTACCAGTGATGAGCCTGCTCGGCCGCGGCGCGGCCCGGCGGGACCAGCGCCGGATCCGTGCTGATGGCCTCGGCGAACCGGCTGTGCAGCTGGCCGCCCTCGCCGGGCAGCAGCTCGTCGTGCATCGCCTCGCGGATCAGCGCGTGCCGGAACACGAAGCCGTCGGCGTCGGTCAGCAGCACGTTGCCGGCCACGGCGGGCCGCAGCGCCCGGGCAAGCCCGGCGTGGTCCTGCCCGGTGACCGCGGCCAGCAGTGCGTACCCGACCCGCTCGCCGGCCGCGCTCGCCACCCGGACCAGCTCCTGGGTGTCCTCCGGCAGCCGCCGCACCCCGGCCACCAGTAGGTCCCGCAGCGACTCGGGCAGGCCGGAACCCAGCTCGCCCTCGCTGAGCAGCGCCTCCACGAACAGCGGGTTGCCCTCGGTGCGCCGGTACACGGCCTCCAGCAGGTCCTCACCGGGCTCGTGGTCGGCGAGCCGGGCCACGAGCTCACCCGTGTCCGGGCGGGACAGCCGGCCGAGTTCCATCCGGGTGACCCAGCTGACCCGATCGAGCTCGGCGAGCAGCGGCCGCAGCGGATGGGAGCGGTGCAGCTCGTCGGACCGGTAGATCACGATGATCAGCAGGCCATCGAGGGCCTGCTGGTTACGGATCAGGAAGGCCAGCAGATCCCGGGTCGAGCGGTCGGCCCAGTGCGCGTCCTCGATGACCAGGACCACCGGGCCGGCGTCGGCCAGCTGCTCGAGCAGAGCGAGCATCTGCTCGAACAGCCGGGCCCGTGCCTCAGCCGCGTCCCCGGTCCCGGCCATTTCACCGAACTCCGGGAGCAGCCGGGCCAGCTCCCTGGTCGTGCCGCCGGGCAGCAGTGCCGCGATGCCGTCCGTGCCCAGATCACGCACCAGCTCACGCAGCATCGAGGTGAACGGGGCGAAAGGCAGGCCGTCCACGCCTAGCTCCAGGCAGCCCCCGGCCAGCACCCGCGCGCCTTGACTGCGGGCCCGCTCCGCGAACTCATTGACCAGGCGGGACTTGCCGACCCCCGCCTCGCCGCCGACCAGGACCGCGGACGGGTTGCCCCTGCCCGCCTCACCAAGCGCCGTATCCAGCGCGGAAAGCTGCCCGGACCGCCCGACCAGGACTGGGCTCGATATCCGCATCGCCACACCACCAAGCATGCCAGCCGTCACCTGCCGCGGCGACGCGCGCACCGGGTGCCAAGGCGGCCGGGATTGCGGGGGAGCGCCGGGGCACCCCAGCCGGCTAACGTGCAACGCAGAATCTTGCGTTGCGTTCCGCCCCGGAGAACCAGATGAGCCTGCCTCCCCGTCAGCAGCAGATTCTGGATCAGATCGAGCAGGTTCTCCAGGCCGCTGATCCCCGGCTGAAATCGATGTTCGCGGCCTTCGCCCGCCTGGCGCCGCGGGACGCCGTGCCGGGCGCCGAGGTGGTCGCCCGCCGGTCGGCCCGGCGGACGGTGGTCATCTGCCTCATGGTGCTCAGCCTGCTGGGCGTGCTCATGCTCAGCATCCTGGCCACCAAGGACGTCTGCCCGGGGCTGTCGTCGGATCAGGCTGTCGTCAGCGCCGCGGTGCGGTACGCCGCCTGCAGCAAGAGCACCGACGCCTGGAGCCGGGGCGCCCGCTGACTCCACCCCGCATTTCCCGCTGAACGTTCGCCCGAATCGGGCACATCACCCGCCATAACGCATATCTCGCGGCTGATGTGGGCGCCGTTCATGATCAGGCTGCGTACTTCATAACCAGGTCGCCGACGCGGGGGAGCGCAGCCTGGATGTGCTTCACGGCTTGGCCGCGGACGCTGCCGTAGGCCCGCAGGACCGTGGGCCGGCCGGAACCCGCGGCCCGGGCGTCGGACACGGACAGCAGGGCCTCAGACACCTCGTCGCCGCGCTTGGCCAGGTAGTCACCGAACTCGGAGCCCCCCGACGCGGTGAAGTCAGCCCAGAACGGATCCAGGCTGGCCACCATGTCCGGGAGCATTTCCCCGACCATGTGCCGGACGTGGCCCGGCATGAACGTGTTCACCGCCTTGTAAGCCAGCTTGACCGCGGTCCCGGAGACCCCGGACTTGTCCGCAAGCTCCTGCTCGATCAGCGTGAAGCAGTCGGCTGTCACCTGCGGCTGGGTCTGCGGCGCGAGCAGGATCTCCTGAAGCGTGGCTGCCATGGGTATGTTCGTCCTCCCCTGTGCCGGGCCCGGTTTGCTGGACTGGCCCCCGTGATCCTGCCTGACTGCCGCAAATGCGCGGTACGTCACTAGACGGCGAGCACCCCCCGATGGTTTACGGGCGGGGCGGCGGCTCAACAACTGCTGCCGCGAGTACGCCCAGTCCAAGGCCCTGGCAGCCCGCGTCCCTGCTCAGGGCCTGATGGCCGGTTAGGCCCCCGCAGTGCAGGGGCATGACCTGGTCATGCCGCCACGCTGGGCGGCCCGGTGGTTTCACGCCGGGCGCCCTGACACGAGTGCCGGATCCCGGGGGGCCGGGGAGGCTCCCTCGCCCGTGACGATCACGAGGGGCGCCGGGCCCCCGGGGCCGGACATCCCCGGCGACTTCGCGGGCCTAAGCTTCGAGGTGGGGCCGCTGAATCCCGGCAACGCCGGCGTCCGCGGCTACCTGTTCAGCGCGGAGAACGACTCGCTCGTCACCCTGTTCCGCTCTCTGGGCCTGCGTAACCTGCGGGTCGGCGGCGGCTCGGTGGACCAGCGCATCCCGGTGGGCACCGGCTCCGACGGGTTTCGCGGGATAGATAACTTGTTTGCCTTTGCCGCCAAGGCCGGGGTGAAAGTCATTTACACGTTCCGCCTGCTCAACCCGGCCGCGGCACCCGTGGCGGACCTGAAATCGGTCAATGCGGACGCTGCCGGGTATATCTGGGGCCGGTACCGGGAGCACCTGGCCAGCTTCGCGATCGGGAACGAGCCGGACTGGCACGATTTCCACTCCTACGCGGGCCGTCCGCGCGACCCCGCGATCTACGAGGAGGTCTCCGGGGTGCCGGGCAGCGCGTACGGGTCGTTCCTGGCCACCTGGCGCGGCTTCGCGGACGCGGTCCGGGAGGCGGCGCCCGGGGCGCCCCTGAGCGGCCCGGACACCGGCGCGTACAGCGCGATGACCTGGACTCCCGACCCGCGCCGGGGCGTGTCCTGGACGCAGCGGTTCGCCGGCGACGAACAGGACCCGGAGCGGATCGCGGACCTCACCCAGCATTACTACGTGGGTGGCGGCCCGGGGAAGACCTCCGCAGCCCAGGCGATCAGCAACATGCTGTCGCCCGAGTGGGTGCACGGCACCGCGCCCGGATCGCAGCCCCGGGGGACCACGTACACGCCCTACCCGTGGTTCTACGAGAACCATCTCGCCCCGGTGGCCGCGGCCGGGCGGCGCTACCGGCTCACCGAGGCGAACGACTACCTCGGCGGGGTCCCGGGCGCCAGCAACGGGTTCGCCTCGGCGCTGTGGACGCTGGATTTCCTGCACTGGTGGGCGGCCCACGGCGCCGGGGGCGTCAATTTCCACAACAAGCAGTGGCTCGACACCGACACGATCGTGCCGGACCCGGCCGCCGCCGGCCGCTGCGCGACCACCCCGAAGGGGTACGGCATCAAGGCATTCACCCTGGGCTCGGCCGGGCAGGCCAGGCCCGTGGAGATCGGGAACACCGACGGCATCAACCTGACCGCCTACTGGGTCAGCGGAGACGGCGAGGACTACGTCACCGTCATCAACAAGACCCAGGGGGCGGAGGCCGCCGATGCCGCCGTCACCATCGCACCGCCCGGGCCGGGGCTGCAGGGCGCGGAGGCCATGGTGCTCGCCGGAGGGGGGCCCGGGGATGCCACCGGGACCACGGTCACGCTCGGCGGCGCGGCCCTCACCGGCGACAGCCCCCAGGACGGTGAGTGGAGCGCGCTGCCCGCCGATCCGGGTGCCGGGATCAGCGTGACCGTCCCGGCTGCCACCGCCGCCGTAATCAGGATCCGCGGCGCGGGCTAACGGCGGAGCGTAGCCGCGAGCACCTCGCGGGCCGCTCGCTCGCCCGACCGCAGCGCTCCCTCCATCAGGCCGGCCCAGTCGCCCGCGGTGTGCTCACCGGCGAAGTGGACCCGGCCGGCCGGGGCGGCCAGCACCTCGTCGTCACCGTCGGCCGTGTCAATCGTTAGGGCGGAATAGGACTCACCGGTCCAGGGGTCGTCGTTCCAGGTGGTGAGCAGGGCCCGGCCGGTGTCCAGGGCCAGCTCACGGCGGAGGGCGGCGACCCGGGACGCCCAGGCCGCGGGCCCGCCGGAGACGGCCAGGGCAGCCAGGCCCTCCTCGGTACCGCCGAAGGCGTGCACGACCGGCTGGACCTGGCCCGTCGCGTCGGCCGCGGTCCAGCTCCAGAACTTCCCCGGCACGCTCTGCACGGCGGAGGGAACCGCCGCGCGGGTGAGTGGCACGTGCAGCTTGGCGTTGTGGGCCAGGCCCGCGCGCTGCCAGGCACGCCGGACCGGGCCGGGTACCGGCGGTGCGAAGGTGAGGCCGCGCAGGACGGCCATGGGGACCGCGACGATCGCCGCGTCGCCCGCGGCCTCGCCGTCATCCGTGATGACCCGCACACCCGCGTGATCGTGCTGGATGGACCGCACCGGGCTGTTCAGCCTCACCGGGGTCCCCAGGCGCCTGGCCAGTTCCTGTGCCACCCGCTGGTTACCGCCGGCCACCCGCCAGGACGGCCGGCGCTCCAATCCCGCGGTGACGTCGCTCACCGCCGCGGCGGCGAGCACGCCAGCGCCGACGCCGTTGGTGACCTCGACCCGAGACAGGTACGCGGCCAGAGCCGGGGAGCCCTCCCAGCCCGCCACCACCTCCGCCAGCGACGTGCCCGGCGCCGCCGTGGCCGCGGCGGCCGCCACCGCGGCCGCGCAGCGGGCCACGGCCTGGCCCGTGGCCTGGCCCGTGGCCTGGGCCGTGGGCACAGGCCCGCCGCGGTACTCCCGCCGGTAGTACGACATGGCCGTGTCCGCCAGGCCCAGGCCCAGGTCGTCCAGCACCGTCCGCATCACGTCGTACCCGTCCAGCACGAACTCCGCGCCCCGCTCGATCACGGTCCGGGGGTCACCAGGGACGAGTTCCTGCGACCACACGCGGCCGCCGACCCGGTCGCGGGCCTCCAGCACGACCACCTCATGGCCCGCCTGGACCACCCGGTACGCGGCCATCAGGCCGGCGAACCCGGCTCCCGCCACCACGACCCGCATCCCTGCTCCCGTCCCGTGCCCGCCCATCCGTCACATCCCAGCATCGCCTGCGGTCAGCGGATGCGGAGCGGCAGGCGGCGCGGCCCGCGGATCTGGCCTGCGGCCCAGGTCACCGCCGAGGGGTCTTCAAGGGTGAACGCCGGGATCCGCTCGAGCCAGACTTCGAGCGCGACCCGGAGTTCCATGCGGGCCAGATGCGACCCCACGCAGCGGTGGATGCCCAGGCCGAACGCGGCATGCCGGTTGATTTCGCGGTCGATGACGACCTCGCCGGCCCGGTCGAACTGCGCCGGGTCACGGTTGGCGGCCGGGAATGACAGCAGGACCCAGTCGTCGGCCTTCATGTCAACGCCATGCCAGCGCATGTCTTCCTTCACCAGCCGGGCCATGGTGACAGGCGCGTAGGCACGGAGGAACTCCTCCATTGCGGCCGGGAGCATTCCGGCCTCGGCGACGAGCCGTTCGCGGTCCTCCCGGGTCTTGGCGAGGTGCCACAGGGATGCGCCGATCGCGCTCCAGGTCGTGTCGATGCCCGCGATGAGCAGCAGGGCCATCGTGCCGACGACGTGGTCCGGATCGAGCTTGCGGCCGTAGAGCTCCGCGCTGAGCAGGTAGGTGGTGAGGTCCTCGCGCGGGTTCTCGAGGTGCTCGTTGACCTGGTCGAGCAGGTAGTCGAAGATCCTGCCGACGCGGTCGAAGCGCTCCTCGGGCGGCAGGTTGATGCCTTCGAGCAGGTTCTCGACGAACTCACCGAACTGCGGTCCGTCCTCCGGCGGGAAGCCGAGCATGTCCGCGATGACCCGCATCGGGATGTGCTGGGCGTAGTCCCGGGCCGCGTCGACGACATCGCGCCCCTCGAACCCGTCGATGAGTGAGTGGCAGAACACCCGGGTGGCCGGCTCCTGCCTCCCGACGGCGGTCTTGGTGAACGCGGGGAGGAGCAGCCTGCGCGCGTCGTGGTGGAACGGCGGGTCGGAGGAAATGGGGGGCGAGCCGCCGACCGGCGCGAACTCCCGGGGCGGCCGGAAGTTGCTCAGAATGATCGATCGCGAGGAGAAGCGCTCGGTGTCGTAGGCGATCGCCGCGACATCCTCGTACCGGGTCGGCAGCCATGCGCCGCCGAACCGCCCGGTGTGCGCGATGGGGCATCGCTGCCGCAAGTCGTCCTGGATGGGGTAGGGATCAGCGGACCACTCAGGCTCGAGATGGGAGAAGTCGGTCGCCCAGTCTGCGACCGGGCCGGTGATGATTTCGCTGCGCGTTCCGAGGGGCCGGTCGTCGGCTGGCTCCCGGGAGGCCGGGCCGAAGCGATCATCGACGGTCACGTCATGCCCCCTCAACGAGGGTGATCGCCTGCTCTGGACAGTTGGCGACCGCGAGGCGCGCCTCGTGCTGCTGGCCGGGCGGCACGGGGCCGTCGCGCAGGACTTTCCCGTAGCCTTCGTCGTCGTCGCCGAACAGGCCAGGAGCGAGGTCGTAGCAACGGCCGTGCCCCTGGCAGCGCCCGGAGTCGATCTGCACCTTCACTCTGCTGTTCCTGTCCGCGCGGCTGTTGCTGTCCGCGCGGCAGCCTCAGGGCAGGAGGCGTCCGGGGCGAGGGCAGCGGCCACCCGGGTGAGCAGCGCGGCCCACTCCTCTTCGCCGACCGCGTGCAGGTCCGGGGTGACGAGCGCGCTGCCCATGCCGAGCAGGAGACAGAAGTGGGCGAGCGCGTCCGGTGAGAGTGCCGGGTCGAGTTCGCCGCGGGCCTGGGCGAGGCGCATGAGACCGGCGAGCCAGCGGGCATGCTCGCCGACGTAGTCGCGCATCGGCCGGGCGACCTCCTCGTCTCGCCGGGCCGCCACCAGCGCCTCGACGATGAGGTAGCCACGGGCGTCCCGGCCGCGGGTCAGCCGCCGGCCGATAAGGAGAAGCATGTCGGTGACTGGCATGTCAGGCTCAGCGGCCACCAGGTCGGCGAGCAGTCCCCGCCCGTGCGTGCGCAGCGCGTCCACGAGCAGGTCCGCTTTCGAGGCGAAGTGCGCGTACAGCGCACCGTTACTGACGCCCGCGGCCGCCGCGATGCGGGCCACCCGGGTTCCGTCGAAGCCCCGGGCGGCGAACACATCGGCGCCCGCCCGCAGCAGGCGCTCGCGCGTCTCGGCGGCGGTGATCCCCGCAATGCGGCCCATAACGAAATTAAAAGAACGTTTATATGATTTCGTCAAGGGCCAGGGCCGACGCGTGAGGTTGCGGCCCTCCCGCTACACCTCGACGAGGATCACCAGGGTCTCGGGCAGCACGCCGTCATACGCCATGGCCTCGGTCATCTTGTCGGTTTGCATCGCGGCCATGACGGTGCCCATGTCGGCCACGTCCATGAGAACCGCGACCCGGTTCGGATTCTGCGGGTCAGCGAACGTGCGGATGTTGGTCACCCCGAGCGGCCCGAATACTTCCTCACGCCGCGGTGAGGCAAGCCAGTGATCCTTGTCCTTCACGTCGTGGTGGGCGATTACGGTCGGCATGGTTCCCCCCGGATCTCATGGACAGTCGTTTTGTCCCTGGCGGCCGACCATACACCCAGGGGCCTCATTCCCATACTGGCAAGATCTTTCGTCAAGGTGATAACCCCCCCGCATCCGCGGAGTCATCGGTGATTGGGCGCATGTGAGAAAGTCCCTGATTCACGTTGAGTGGGCGACAGGAGGCCGATGCCATGCTGTCATGTGGCCACTCAGCTACTTGGCTCCCACACTGAGGCAGGGGCGTCGGGGGGGCGGGCAGTGATCGGGACATCCCGCATCGGGACTGTGCTGGGGGCGGCGACCGCAGTGGGTGGCCTGGCCTGGCCCGGCGGAGGGCTCCCGTGGCCAGTGGGACACGGGAGCAGTTATTGCCCTGATCAGGAACACGCAACCCAGCCGGGCCGTATCCCGGCAGACGGGCACGGAGGTATCGTCTTGTGGAAGAACGGGGGAAAGGTGACCGGATCGCGTCTCTTGTCTGAGGAGGCTCTGAGAATTACCGGATTGCCTTGAAAGGAGTTTCCCAGATTAGCGAGGAAGCGCAATGAGCCAGCCCCGTTCTGCTGATGCCGCCCCTCCCGTCACCTTGCCCGCGTGGCGTGGTGCGGACCCGGCTCCGGCCCCTCGGAACAGGCGGATGGCCTTCGGCCTCATCATCCTGGTGGCGATTCCGACGCTTCTGGCCCTGGCGCTGACCGGGCTGCGGGTCACCGCAGCGACGCGCAGCGCGGCGGCATATGGCCAGGTCAGCCGACTCGCAGTGTTCGGCCAGGAGGTCGCCGGATTAACGCAGGCGATGGAGGATGAGCGGGCCGACACGGCCGCGTTCATCGCGGACGGCCGCCCGGCCGCGGGCCTCCTGGCCCTGCACCGCCAGTACGTGGTCACCGATGGCTGGGCGGCCACGGTGCGCCGCCTGGCCCGCCAGGCTGACCACGGTTACCCGGCCCGGACGCAGGCCAGCCCGGCCACGGTCCTGGCTAGCATCGCCGAACTGCCTGGCCTGCGCAGGAAGGCAGTGCAGAGCCAGGCTTCCGCGCTGGCCGTGATCGACGGCTATTCCGCGGCGACGGCTGGCTTGTTCCCGGCTGGCGACGGCATCACGGACCTGACCGGCAACTCCACGCTGATCTCCAGTGTGCGTGCGCTCGGCTCCCTGTCCAGGATGACGGACCAGGTGTCGCGGCAGCAGGCCATCCTGGGCGCGGCGCTCGCCGAAGGCCAGTTCGGGCCCGGGGCGCGCACTGCGCTGATCACCGCACAGGCGGAGCAGGCCAGCGACCTCGCCTGGTTCCGGATCTCGGCGACCAGGGAGGAGAACTGGGCCCTCACCAGGACCCTGGCCAGCCCGCTGGCTGCCCAGGCCGCGACGGTGGAACAGCGCGCGGCCGCGGCCGGCGGCGGATCGCTGGATCTCGGCGCGCCTGCCAGCCAGCAGTGGTCGGCCGGGATGTCGTTCACGGTGGGCTGGATGCGTCATGCCGATCAGCAACTGTCGGCCTGGACCGCCGCCCGCGCCCAGGCCCTGCAGCGGTCCGCGATGCGGTCCGCGGTCATCACCGGCGCTGCCGCGCTGGCCGTGCTCGCCCTGGTCCTGCTGGCCACCATTGTCATGACCCGGTCCATGGTGCGCGAGCACCGGGAGGCCGTGCGCCTCGCCGGTGAAGAGGCCCGGCAGCGGCGCAGTATCAGTGCCATATCTGCCAGTTTCTTCCGGCGCAGCCATTCCCTGCTGGAACGGCTGCTGCGGCTGATCGACAGCCTGGAACGAGGCGAGGACGACCCGGGGCGGCTGGCCGGCCTGTTCCAGATAGATCATCTGGTCACCCGGATGCGGCGCAACTCCGACAGCGCACTCATCCTCGCGGGCCACCAGACATCAAGCCAGTGGACCGAGCCGGTCGCCCTGGTGGACGTGCTCCGGGCCGCAGTGTCGGAGATCGAGCAGTACAACCGGGTCGTTCTGGACGTCCAGCTGGGTGACTCAGTGAGTGGGAGCGCTGTAGCTGACATCGCCCACCTGCTCGCCGAACTGATGGAGAATGCCACCACGTTTTCGCCCAAGACGACCCAGGTAATCGTGACCGGGCACCTCGCGAGCGAAGGCGGCTTGCTGGTCAACATCGCCGACGCTGGCATGGGCGTGCCGGAAGACCATCTGAGGCAGCTCAACTGGGAACTGGCCCACCCGGTGGCCGCGGACGTGGCGGTCACCCGGCACATGGGCTTGTTCGCGGTCGCGCACCTGGCGGCGCGGCACGGCATCACGGTGACGCTGAGGCTGCCGCCGGACGGTGGCACGAACGCCGAGGTGCACCTGCCCACCACACTGATCGCGCGGGACCCTGCGGACGGCGGCCGGCCGCGCCAGGCTGGCGAAGTCCTCCCGGTCAGGGCGACCGGGAGACCCGACGCCGGGCCTGCGGATCCGCCGTTCTTAGCTCCTGCGGCCTGGTCATCCCGGGCCTCCGCTGCCGAACCGGCGGAGAGTGCCCGGGCACGGCTGGCCAGCTTCCAGCGTGGCTCTCGCCGGGCGCGGGCCGTGGCCCAGACAGAGCGCGAGGCCAAGCAGCGGGTCCAGGATCGCTGAGCGGGGAGGACGTGGATCCGGCCCGCGGTGCACAGGACCGCAACCGGCTCATTACTGACTTCACCACGCGTGTTCCCGGTGTGCTGCACGCCGTCGTCGTGGCCTCGGATGGTGTCCCGGTGGCAGTCTCAGAGCGGCTACAGGGCGAGCACCTGGAGCAGCTTTCCGCGATCACCTCCGGCTTGATCAGCCTGGCCGTTGCCGCAGCCCGGGTATTCGACGAGCATGCGGTCACCCAGGCCCTGGTCACCATGAAACTGGCCAGCCTCGTGATCATGTCGATCGATGGCGGAACCAGCCTCGCGGTGCTCACCACCGCCACAGCCGACCTCGACCTGGTCGCTTACGAGATGACGATGCTGGTGGAGCGGGCGGGCAGTATTTTCACGCTGCCCGCCCGCGGCACGGCCCGCGACACGGGCGGCACGGCGTGATCCTGCACGGCTCCGCGTCTCAGCGGTTCCTGACGACCCGTCTGCGGTAGGCGATGCTTCCCGCTCCGGCCAGGATCGCCGCTACGCCGAGGCTCAGCAGCAGGGTGTCCTGGAATCCGGCCGTGCCACCGCCGCCAGTGGCTGGGGCGGCGGCGGGGAACACGCTGGCCGACGGGCTCGGAGTCGGTGAGGGTGTCGGTGAGGGGGAAGGTGACGGTGACGGGCTCGCGGTCGCCGACGCGCTCGCTGAGGGGCTGGCCGTGGGAGTGGCCGTGGGAGTGGCGGTCTCACTCGTCGGGGTGACGGTAGCTGTACCGCTAGGCCGGGCCGTCGGCGTGGGCAAGCCGGTTCTTGTCGGTGTGCCCCCGGGTGAGATTGACGGCGGTGTCGCCGAGGGCGAGCTTCCCGAGCAAGCCGAGACCGACACGGATGCGAGTACGGCCACGGTGGCGCAGCCGAAGGCCCTTAATCTCCCGCTGAGCCGCGTCCCCGCGATGGTTGTGCGCATCTAAATGGGACCTCCTCATGCGTCGGCAGGTGCCTGGCCTGTTCCCGGTGCCGTCATCAGAAACCGGCCCCGGAACGGAAATTGCTTAGCCCGCCCGAGTACTGCTCGGGCCGGGCAGGTCCCAGAAAGCGCCGTCGGCCATAAAGGCAAAGGCCGCAGGCCGCACACACGGGCAATGGCTCGTTCATCACTAACACATTAGGCTACGCGTGTAGGGCACCCTGGGGAAGACAGGGGAGGGAAGGCATTGGGGGAGGCGGAGCGGCAGCGTATAGCCGGGTTTCGCGTGGTTGTGTCGTGGCCGCAGAGCAGGTTTGCCCCTCCGCCCAGTACGTCAGGAAGCCTCCGTGCCCGCGTTGCCGGAGTGATCGGTGTCCTTCTCATCGTGGTGGGGGCCGCGGCTGTCGGCGTCGCGATCGGTGCTCAGGAGCATGCGCCCCAGCCTTCCCTGGCGGCAGCGGGCGTTACCGGGTTCGCAGGCCGCGGCCCGTCGCTGCGCCGCTCAATGCCGGTCTCGGTGGATATCCCGGCCATCGGCGTGCACTCGGATCTGCTGCGCCTCGGTGTCAACCCTGACGGCACGATACAGGTGCCATCACTTTTCGGGCGGGCCGATGAGGCGGCGTGGTACAAGTACTCGGTCACGCCGGGCCAGATCGGGGCGTCGGTCATCGAGGGGCATGTCGACAGTTATCAGGGGCCCGCTGTCTTCTTCCGGCTGGGGGCCCTCCGCCCCGGGAACCGCGTCAACGTGAGGCTCGCCGACGGTATCACCGCCGTTTTCCGGGTCACTGGCGTACGTCAGTACCCGAAATCAGATTTCCCCTCGAAAATTGTTTACGGCGCGAGCGGGAATGCGACCCTGCATCTAATAACGTGCGGCGGCGCATTCGACTACGCCACACATCATTATCTCAGTTCTACTGTTGTATTCGCGTCCCTGACTTCATCGCGGTCCGCCTTACGTAAACGCGGATGACTGTGTGCGTCCCAGGTGACCCTGGCGGCACGGCAGGCACGCCGCCGCCCATCATCGCCAGCACAGGCGGGGCCAAGGGAAACCGAAACGTTCATGGGCCACATCGATACCCGGCAGGCCGGCATTGCGTGCCATTATGGCCGACGACGATTCCCGCCAGCGCTGTGGCCACGCGGAATCTGAAGATCGCCGTGTCTGGCTGCCGCTGCTTCCTCTTCAGGCCTTCGTTGCGGCCGGGCGGGCTAGCTTAGGGCTAGCTTGCGTCGGCGATAGCCTGGTGGGCGCTTCTGATGATGTCTTCCTGCTCGGCCGCGGACAGGTCGATGCTTTCGTGACCAGGATAGTCGGCACGGACATCGGCGAGCAGCTTCTCCGCGTTCTCCGGGTCGGCGACCACCAGCACCGCAGCGCCCCCGGCCTGGACCGACTCACCGATCGACTTGAGGAAGTCCTTGCTCTCCTGACGCCGGTGCTTCCCGACAAAGTGCCCGATCGTGGCTCCGATCCCGGTATCGACGCCGACGCCCACCGCGCCGGCGACGAAGATGGGCAACAGCGCCCCACCGGTCGCTACCGTGCCCAGCCCGAGCACCGCCACGCCCAGCCCGACGGCTGAGCCGATGAGCACCGCGTGCGAGTGCACATAGTTGACCTTGACTTTGCCACTGCCGGTCTTGTAGACGATCGCCACCTCGCGGATCGTTGCCCCGCCGGAGTCCACCTTAGCGTCGAGTTGATCAACAACGCCCTCGGCTGCTTGCCGCGAGTCGACCTTGATTCCAATAATCCTCAAGTTCTCCGCTACCACGGCTCACTAACCCCCCTTGTCATCTGTTTCCCGGACGCGGCAGCCTCCTCACCCCGGGCTGCGCGCAGGACACTTCATGCCCCGTTACCCGCTGCACGCACCCGCGGGAAATCCGCGCTTTACGCTGCGGCGCAGGCAGCACAACATTCACCGGATCCGGCGAATGTTGCATCAGATGCAATTCTGCTCATTTCCAGAGCGGTGCCGAAGGTACGCCGCAGCGCGTGCGGATTCCCGGCCGGAACCCCGGCGGTCTCCCGGTCGTAGCGGAAGATACGGCGCAGCCCCACCGCCGTCAGCGGCTACCCCCGGTGCGGCCGTTTGGCCACGATGAACAGCCGGGCACTGGCTGTCCAGGACCGCTCGGCGAGCACATTCACGGAACACGCCGGAGCCCTGGGGCCTGCGGGCCCGCGCTGATTTCCGCCCGTGCCCTGGATTCTGGGTCTGTGACAGTGGGAGAATGCCACTGTGAGTGATGACCGGGACCAGCTCGCCGATAACTTCGCGGAGGCCGGCCGGCGAGTAGGGCAGGCCTTGTCTGATGTGCTGGAGCGCATGCGGCTGGCCTTGGATGCGCTCGCGGAGGTCGCGAACCGGCCTGAGGTCCGCACGGTGATCGAGCACGCCGAGAAAGTGATGCGGCGGCGGCCCTGCCTTTGCTTCTGTTCGAGGGCTCATCCGGCGGACCGAGGCGTCTGCGAGGTATTCGACGCGGTGATTACGGCCCAGTACAGCTCGGACTGGCTGGGAGACGTCAACGTGCCGTTGTGCGCCCCGTGCGCGGCAGCCCGGGCCGCTCACGACTTCACGGGTGCCCGGCCTTAACTGGATCAGTGGTCCTATCCGGCCCTGTGGTGGTGGCAGCCGGCTGGTTGCGGGCACCATGGGGAAGGTGATCGACCGCGCGATGGTGAGCCGGTGGCTGGCAGGCTATGAGGCCAGCTGGCGGGCACCTGGGACAGACGGCCTCGCCAGCCTGTTCGCTGGCGATGCCACCTACCTTCAATCCCCTTACGAACAGCCGGTTACCGGCCTGGACGCGATCAAGCGGATGTGGGACGAACAGCGGGAAGGGCCCGGCGAGGTCTTCACCATGGCCACGGAGATCCTTGCCGTCGACGGTCCCACGGCGGTGGTCCGGGCCGAGGTCCGTTATGGGAACCCGCTGCGGCAGGAATACCGGGATCTGTGGGTCATCCGGCTCGGCAACGATGGCCGGTGCACCTGGTTCGAAGAGTGGCCTTACTGGCCCGGGCGTCCCTATTCTGCCCGCGACGATATTCCCTAGGCGGCCGCCGCACTGCGGCGCTGCCTGGGGCAGGCCTGGGACGCGGAGAGCTCGTGGCTGAGGTGGAAAGTGCCGCTGCCATTCCGGTCGTGCCGCGATGACGGTCGTTCGAGTGCCCATGATGAGCGGGTGTCGTGGCCGGGCTGATCGGATGGTTTTACATGGCGGGCCCGTGCTAACCCCGGCGGCAGTCCGTAGAGTCGAGTTGACTGACAGCCCGCGGCCGCCTGGGAGCCATGTTGACCGAACCCATCACCGTCGAGCGCGATGGATTCGTGCTGCTCATCGGCATCAACCGCCCGGCGAAACGCAACGCCTTCGACCTCGCGACCATCGAGGCGCTGGGCGCCGCGTACGAAGCACTCGGCACCGACGATGAGCTCCGCGTTGGCGTGCTCTTCGCGCACGGCGATCACTTCTCGGCGGGCCTCGATCTGGCCGAGGTCGGGCCGGCGGTGGCCGACTCCGGTCCCGGCGCGATTGCCGGCTCGCACCGCTTCGACCCGTTCGCGGTCTGGGGTGAGCCGGTGCCCAAGCCGGTCGTGCTGGCGGTCAATGGCATTGCTTACACCTTGTCTATCGAGCTCGCCCTGGCCGCCGATATCGTGGTCGCCGCTGATGACGTGCGCTTCCGCCAGCTGGAGATTGGCCGCGGGATCATGCCGTTCGGCGGCGCCACCTTCCGTGCGCCCGCACAGCTCGGCTGGGGTAACGCGATGCGCTTCCTGCTCACCGCGGAGGAATTCGGCGCCGCTGAGGCGCTGCGGATCGGCCTGGTGCAGGAGGTCGTCCCGGCCGGGGCGCACACCGGGCGGGCGCGGGAACTGGCCCAGCTGATCGCGCGGCAGGCGCCTCTCGGGGTACAGGGCACGCTCGCCAACGCGCGCGTCGGACGGGACCAGGGCCCGGACGCGGCGCGTGAGCACATCGCATCGCTGCTACCTCGGATCCTGGGCAGCCAGGACGCGGCTGAGGGATTGCGCAGCTTTACCGAGCGGCGCGAGGCCCGCTTCACTGGCCGCTAACTGGTGACGCAAAATGACCTGATACGACTGACCACGGATTCGGCGGGTACTCGTGCTGGGCCCCTGCCGGTGCTGATCACGGAGCGCGATCGGGCCCGGTTACTGACGTAGCGTCCGCGGTGCCGGCTGGCTCACCGGCCAGGCGATCGGCGGGCTGCCCACTCGTGGTCGAGGATGGACATCAGCACCTCGTCGTACCAGCGCCCGTCGTGCAGCACGCGCTCGCGCAGGCGGCCCTCCTCGACGAACCCCGCCTTCTCATAGGCGCGGATCCCGGCGGGGTTGAACGGGGCCACGCCGAGCTGGATGCGGTGCAGTCCCATCTCGCGGAACCCGTAGCCGACGATGACGCGCACCGCGTCCGTGCCGTAGCCGCGGCCGGTGTACTCACGGCCCAGGGCGATCCCGAGCGTCGCGCACCGGTCCTTGGGGCGCGCGCCCCACAGCCCGATGTTGCCGACAAGCACCGGCGGGTCCTCGAGCGTCTCGATGGCGAAGCCGAGGTCGTCGTGGTCGTTCGCGCCCCACTTCGCGATGCGTTCCTTCGCCGCGGCCTCCGACTGAGGGGCCACGCAGCTTGTCAGCGTGGCCATCCGCCCGGGATCCATCTCCCAGTTTGCGAGTGCAGGCAGATCGCCGTCCCGCATGCCGCGCAGCCGCACCCGCTCCCCGGCCAGGATCGAGTCGCCGTAGCCGAATGCGCCGGAAACATCGGTGAGTTCGCCCATCTGGCCGATACTGCCATGGCAGACCCGCGACGCGACCCGGCCCCCGCCGCGCGGGGACCCTCTCGCTGCCCTCTACAGGGCAAATACGCGGCGGAGTCCGCGGTCGAAGGCATCTGGAGCTTGATTCAGGCGCGCTCGAAAGCCGCATCAACTACCCCCATCGCTGGGCAGCACATCGTAGCGTTCGTCCCCGTCCCGTTCGAGCGCGTCCGTTAGAGACCGCGTGCCGGGGCGATGGTGCTAGTGCGGCTGGGCTATTCCTTGCCGGAAACGCCCGGTCCACCCGGGGATTCCGGCGCCCGGGGTATGGTCAGCAGCCGCTGTTCAAGCTCTGCCCAGGTGCTGCTCCACGCAGCGAGCGGGCTGAGGATCTGCTCCAGCATTGCCAGTTGCTCATCGAACGCGGATAGCTGGGCCTGGAGGGCTTCGATGCTGCGCCGCTGCGCGGCGACGCTCTGAGCGATCGACCTCAGCTGCATCGCCGACAAGCCACCAGGCAGCGGCAACGGGCCAGGGCCCGGTGGCAGGTGCGCACCAGCTCCGGCCAGGCCCTCCAGCCCGGCGGTGATGGTGCGCAGTTGAGAGACGAACGCCTCAACCAAGCCGGGAACCATGCCCGATGTGCCCTGCTCATCATTGGTCATCAGCTGAGTCCCCTCCGGCGCGCCGCACACTAGTCCTTCTACTATGACGTCCTTCCCCGCCTCCTTCTACCATGACGTCCTTCCCCGCCCCCGGCAGGTAACGCCCGCCAGGGCCAGCCAGCTCTCCGGGGCCGAGACGGCCAGACGCAGCGGAACACGGACGGATGGCCGAGCGCGGATCACCCCACGCATGGCCCCAGCAGCGGGTACGTCCGCGTTCACGCGGTGCCAGGCGGCCGCCGGTTCAGGTGCTGAGCAGGCGGCCGGCGAGCCGCTCTTCTTCAGGCCGGAACTCAGGCTGCCCTTGGGCAACGACCGTCCAATGACTGGAACGTAGCTCACGGGGTCAGTCGTGACCTGCTTGGCGTTCCTGCAGGCGCGGTCGGTGCGGATAGTCCGGCGAACGGTGCTGGAAGGACAGGATGCGCGGGTTGTGGATGACGCCGTCGCGGATTTCGATGGCCCGCCGGATCGTCTCGTCCGCGTCCCACCCCCGGGGGCCGGTGAGCACCGGGCGAAGATTCGGGAGCAGAGCCTCGCTGATCTCCCAGGTAGCGGAGTTCCACAGGTACGACGGGCTGTGATCCACGGCGTAATAGGAGACGTTATTGCCGACCGTGAGCATGGGCTCGGCGAAGGTGGTGGGGCGGGCCCAGCTGAAGCCCATGCCCTCGTCGCAGGACACGTCCACGATGAGGCTGCCACGCGCGAAGGAGCCCAGGTCGCTGGTGGTGACGAACATCAGCGGCGCGTCGGTGTCCTGCAGCACGCAGTTGACCACGATGTCGTGCTCGGCGAGAAAGGCCGCCAGCGGTGTCCGGCCGGTTCCGAGCAGCGCGTGGCAGCGGCTGGGGTCGTCGGTGTCCCGGTCGAAGTGGACCATGCGCGCCGAGTGGATGGGGGAGGCGACCGCGTTGATGTCACGATGGGTCAGGACATCGACGTCGTTCACGCCGTGCGCGTTGAGGGCTGTCACCGCGCCCCGGCCGCTAGCCCCGAAGCTGATGACGGCCGCCCGGAGCCGGCGGCCATATTCACCAGTCGTCCCGATGAGTTCCAGAGCATGCAGCACCGAGCAGTAGCCGGCCAGTTCGTTGTTCTTGTGAAAGACATGCAGGTTGAACGAACCGTCAGCATTCCAGTAGTTCATCGCCTCAAAAGCGATCAGCGTGAGCCGCCGCTCGATGCTCAGCTGGGTGATCTCCTCGTCCTGGACACAATGCGGCCAGCCCCACAGGACCTGCCCGACCCGCATCTGCGCCAGGTCCTGGGGCTGCGGCTTGGGCAGCAAGATGACATCGCATTCCGCGAGCAGTTCTTCGCGAGTGCGGAGCCCGGCCACACGCGATGCGAGTTGGTCATCGGGTACGCCGAACTGCTCGCCGTAGCCGCGCTCAAGATAGACGCGTTCCCGCAGGTCAGCATCAATCCGTTCGAGGTGCAGCGGATGGATCGCGAGCCGTCTCTCGTGCTCCTTCCGTGACCGCGATATCACTCCGAGGCTGAGCAGATCCACACGCGCTCCCTTGCCCGAGGCCGACCCCACGAAACCATCCGCGATTCCCGTGAGCCGGGATCGCCCAGAATCTCATGCGCCAAGTCTGTCACTGAAGCCCAGCGGACTACGGGACGGCGAGCTTACGCCCGTACGCCGCCCCGTGCGGGCGCCTGGCGGGCCGTGGTGGCGGGTGCAAGCCGACCCGGACCCTGGGGAGCGCCAGCGTGCCGAGGACAGGAAGTGGTGGCGGCCACAATGGCCGCCACCACGCCTGCGTCCTGTGCTACTCAGTCCCAGCGCGACGGCGCTTGCTCCGGTTGCCGTCATGGTTGCCCTGGGTCTCCGGTCAGATACACCTTCTTCGGGGGCGGGTAGACGGCTCGGGCGATCGTGGCCGAGAGCCACCCGATGCACCATCCGAGGAAGATCGCGAAGATATAGCCGAGGGTCACTTTCTTTTCGGTGGCGGCGAGGATCGCCCAGAGCACCGCCCAGGCGATGAAGGTCCCGATGCTGTACGCCGTGTAGGTGTTCATGCGTGGTGGGGTTTTGCGGTGGATCCAGGTAAGAAAACCACTGCCGGCTGGAGCTTCCATGGAGCCCTCCTCAGGCTCGCAAAAACTGATATCACTATGATAGGCATGTGTTATCAGCCACGTCAAGCCGGGGCGGAACGACATCGCAGGACCGGCCAAGCCCAGGCCGGAGCAGCCCGGTGTCCGGGTTCCGGTGCTCGGCGCCAGGGCGATCCTGCCGCGCACGTCATGGTCTATTCCGCGATGGCGCTGGTCGCCGAACACTACGAGGAGGTCGCTGCCCGGCTGACCGAGACGCTGGTGCCGTGGGGATGCTGGGACGATTCCTGGGGCGCGCCGACCTCAGGCGGGATTACCCAGGCCCGGCAGCGGCTGGGACCCGAGCCGCTGGAGCGGCTTAATGACCGGGTGGCCGGGCCGGTCGCTGGGCTGCTGACCTTCGGAGCTTTCCTGCGGGAGTGGCGGCTGATGGCCATCGACGGCTTCGAGCTGGACGTTCCCGCATCGAGCGCCGCAGGAAGAACCTCATCACAAAGCGCCCCCGGCAGGATTCGAACCTGCGCACCCGCCTCCGGAGGGCGGTGCTCTATCCCCTGAGCTACGGGGGCTCCAGGACGGGAAAAGAGTATCAGTACCCCGGCGCCACCATGGACCGCCGTGGGCACAGCTTGGCGACGCCTTGGGCATGTTGTCGCGGGAACCAGTCGGGACACGCTAGCCTCACGCCGTGGCGCAGGCTCTGGGACGCGTTCTCGTGGTGGACGACGATGAGGTGATTCGGCAGCTCATCGCCGTCAACCTGACCCTGGAGGGGTTCGACGTCGCCACGGCCGTGGATGGCCAGGACTGCCTGGACAAGGTCGCGGCGATCGACCCGGACGTGATCACGCTCGACGTGATGATGCCCCGCCTGGACGGCTGGGTGACCGCCGGCCAGCTGCGCCGCAACCCGCAGACCAGCCGGATCCGCGTCGTCCTGATTACCGCGCGGGCTCAGGAGGACGACAAGGACCGCGGCCGCGAGATCGGCGTGGACGCCTACCTGACCAAGCCGTTCGACCCGGGGGAGATGATCCGGGTCGTCCGCGAGCTGGCCGGGGCGGCGGCCAGCGAGGCCCGCGAGGCCGGGGGCGCCGCGAAGGCGCAGGCCGGCGCACCCCCCGAGACCATCGAGCCAGATAACGAAACCGGCCAGCTCCCCGGCGACTAGCCGGGGCCTTGGAGGCCGAGGGTCCGCCTGCGCCCGGTCCGACCGGGACGGCCTGACTGGGACACATGGCCGTTCCCTGGCCGCAACGCGAGCCCTTCTTACACCGGCTCGCCCGGATAGCCTGCTCGTCTGTGATGACCGGGGACCTCAGTGCCGCGCTCGCGGCGGCGGCCGATATGGCCGTGGCCTCCGGCGGCTTGCCCGGCGACGCCACCCTCAGCAGTCTCCCCGGCCTGGCCGCCGGCACCTGGCGGCCGGTGCCGCCTGAGGCCGGCGGCGGCCCCGGCAGTTACGCGACCACGCTGCCGTTCGTGCTGGCTCACCGCCTGGCGGCGGACCCGGCCCGGGTCGCCGCGGTGCTCGCCGCTGCGCTGCGGTCGATGCCGGGGGAGAGCGGTATCGGCGACGTCCGTGTCACCGGGGCCGGCTACCTCTGCATCACGGTCACCCCGGACGCGCTGGCCGGGCTCGCGGCCCGGATTGCCCGGGCAGGACCGGGATGCGCCCGGAGCCTGGCCCGCCGCGGCGTGCGGGTAACCGCGCCGCGCGACGCCCGGCTGGCCCGCGCGCGGGACTGGCCGGACGCCTGGCAACGGCTCACCGCAGAGCTGGCCGGACGGCTGGCTGAGGCTGCGGGCGCCGAGGTCACCTGGATACCGCCCGGGCTGGGGGAGACCGGGCCGGGGGAGACCGGGCCGGGGAAACCGGGCCGGGGGAGACCGGACCGGGGGAGACCGGACCGGACGGGCCGGTCGCGGAGGCCATCGTGTATGCGGGGGAGGACGCCGTCCGGTTCGCGCTCAGCCGGCTGGCCAGCGGGGTTCCCCGGCCGCAGGGGCCTGATCTTGACCCCAGGGTCCTGGCCGCGCAGCAGCTGGGCAATCCCGCCTATGCTGTGCGGTACGCGCACGCTCACGCCGCGTCTGCGCTGCGGCAGGCCGCTGACCTCGGGCTGCCGGGGCCGGATGCGGAGCGGTTCCAGCCGTGCCTGCTCGCGCACCCCAGCGAGCGGGTGCTGCTCGACGCGATGTCCTGGCTCCCGGAACGGGTGGCCGGGGCCGCGCGCCGCCGGCAGCCGCACGTGGTCGCCGCCTACCTGGAGGAGCTGGCCGGCCGGTACTTCGACTGGCAGGAGGCCTGCCCGGTGATGGGGCCGGGCTCGCTCCCAGCGCGTCTCCCGGACCTGCGGCCCGCGGGCGGCCCACCGGCGGGCGGCGAGCTGTTCCTGGCCCGGCTGCAGCTGGCCAGCGCCGCGCGGACGGTCCTCGGGACCGGCCTGCGGTTGCTGGGCATCGCCGCGCCCGGCCGGATGTAGCCAGCCCCATGCCGGCCCGACCGACCGCCTGATCGTCCGCCAGGCCGCAGCAGAACGCACCAGAACGAGCAGCAAGGCCAGAACGAGCAAGCAAGGCCAGAACGAGCAAGCAAGGCCAGAACGAGCAGCAAGGACCCTGCCATGAGCCGTGTCGCCCACCCCGCCGGACCGCGGCACGCCGACGTGCTGCCCGCCGAGCACCCGCCGGCCCCGCCCCAGGATCTCAACGCCCTGTACCCGGGGATCTGGCCGCATTCGGCCCGCCGGGAGGACGGTGTGCTCACCGTTGGTCGCCTGGACGTGCGGGACCTAGCCGCTCAGTTCGGCACGCCGCTGTTCGTCTGCGACGAGGACGACTTCCGGCAGCGCTGCCGTGGCTACCGGGAGGCGTTCGGGGCGCAGGCCGGGGTGTTCTACGCGGCCAAGGCGTTCTGCTGCCGCGGCGTGCTGCGCTGGGTCACCGAGGAAGGCCTCGGGGTTGACGTGTGCACTGGCGGCGAACTGGAGGTAGCGCTGCAGGCCGGCGTGCCGCCCGAGATGATCACCTTGCACGGCAGCAACAAGCTCGAGGGTGAGCTGGCCCGGGCCCTGGATGCGGGCGTGGGTCACATCGTGGTGGACTCGTTCGAGGAGATCGCCCGCCTCGCCTACCTGACCGACCCGCCGGTCCCGGGGCGCACTGCTGCCGGAAACGGCGCAGCCCGGCAGGGAACCGCCGCGAAGGGGCCAGACGGGCGCGGGCCAGACGGGCGCGGGCCAGACGGGCGCGGGACCGCGCCGCGGCCCAGGGTGCTCGTCCGGGTCACCACGGGGGTGGAGGCGCACACCCACGAGTTCGTTGCCACCGCCCACGACGACCAGAAGTTCGGGTTCTCGCTGTCCTCCGGCGCGGCCGACGAGGCGGTGCGCCGGGTGCTGGCCTGCCCAGGGGTGGAACTGGCCGGGCTGCACTCGCACATCGGGTCACAGATCTTCGACACCGACGGCTTCGAGGCGGCCGCCCGCCGGGTGCTGGGCCTCGCCGTCCGGATCCGCGACGAGCACGGCATCATGATCAGCGAGCTGAACCTCGGTGGCGGGCTCGGTATCGCCTACACGCCGGACGACGACCCGGCGGACGTCAAGGTCACCGCCCAGAACCTGCATGAGATCGTGCGCGTCCAGTGCGCCGCGGCGGGCCTGCCCATGCCGCGGCTGACCTTCGAGCCGGGACGCGCCATCGCCGGACCGGGCACGGTTACGCTGTACGAGGTCGGGACGGTCAAGGATGTGGACGGGCTGCGCACCTATGTGAGCGTGGACGGCGGGATGAGCGACAACATCCGGACCGCGCTATACGACGCCGAGTACACCTGCGTGCTCGCCTCCCGCGAATCTGCGGCGCCGCCGATGCTGTCCAGGATTGTTGGCAGGCACTGCGAGAGTGGCGACATCGTGGTCCGCGACAGCTACCTGCCCTCCGATCTGGTACCTGGTGACCTGCTCGCGGTCGCGGCCACCGGGGCGTACTGCCGGTCGATGGCCAGCAATTACAACCACGTCACCCGGCCCGCTGTGGTGGCCGTCCGGGACGGCGCGGCGCGGCTGCTGCTGCGCCGCGAGACCCTCGACGACCTGCTCCGGCTGGACGCCGGATAAGGACCCGGCCATAGATTAGCCACCACCAGATGAGCCAGCGGCGCATGAGCCAGCAGCGGAAGAGCCAGCGGCGCATCAGCCGGCACCGGACGACGAGACCCAGGGTGATGCCGTAGTGCGGACGTTGAAAGTGGCGTTGCTGGGCTGCGGAACCGTGGGTTCGGAGGTCTACCGCCTGCTCACGCAGCAGTCCGCCGACCTGGCCGCGCGTATCGGCGCCCGGCTGGAGGTGACCGGGGTCGCGGTGCGGCGGCCGGGCCGCGCCCGCTCCGTGGCGGTCGATCCCGCGCTGCTCACCGCCGACTCCATGGAACTGGTCACCCGGCCTGACGTGGACATCGTGATCGAGGTGATCGGCGGTATCGAGCCGGTCCGCTCGCTTCTGCTCGCCGCGATGAAGTCAGGCAAGTCCGTGGTCTCGGCCAACAAGGCGCTGCTCGCCGAGGATGGTGCCACCCTGCACGATGCGGCACGGGAAAACGGGGCCGACCTCTACTACGAGGCCGCCGTGGCCGGGGCCATCCCGCTGCTGCGGCCGTTGCGGGAGTCACTGGCCGGGGACACGGTGCACCGCGTCCTGGGCATCGTCAACGGCACCACCAACTACATCCTGGACCGGATGGACACCTCGGGTGCCGGGTTCGCGGACGCGCTGGAGGAGGCCCAGGCGCTCGGCTACGCCGAGCCCGATCCCACCGCCGACATCGAGGGCTTCGACGCCGCGGCGAAGGCGGCGATCCTGGCCGGGCTGGCCTTCCACACCGGGGTCACCGCGGCCGACGTGTACCGGGAGGGCATCACCGGTGTCACCGCCGCGGACATCGCGAGCGCCCGGGAGCTGGGGCACGTGGTCAAGCTGCTGGCGATCTGCGAGCGCCGGGACGGCGGCGTCTCAGTCCGGGCTCACCCGGCGATGATCCCGCGCACCCACCCGCTGGCCGGCGTGCGCGAGGCGTACAACGCGGTATTCGTGGAGGCGGAGGCGGCTGGCCGCCTGATGTTCTACGGGGCCGGCGCCGGGGGAGTGCCGACCGCCAGCGCGGTGCTCGGTGACGTGGTGGCCGTGGCCCGCAACCTGATCGCCGGGACCCGCGGCCCCGACGCGTCAACCTATGCCCAGCTGCCTGCCCTGCCCATGGGCGAGGCGCGGACGCGCTACCACGTCGCCCTGGACGTCGCGGACCGGCCCGGCGTGCTGGCCGCCGTCGCAGAGACCTACGCCCGGCACGAGGTGTCCATCAAGGCTGTGCGCCAGGAGGGCCGCGGCGAGGACGCCCAGCTGGTCATCGTGACCCATGCCGCCCCGGACGCCGCGCTCTCGCGTTGCGTCACCGAACTGGAGACGATGGACGCCGTACGGGCCGTGGCCAGCGTGATGCGGGTAGAAGGCGAGGGGGACGAATGACTGGGGATGTGACCTGCGCGGCGGCAGGGTACGTGCCCTGGCGCGGCGTGATCGAGCAGTACCGGGAGTGGCTTCCGCCGCTACCCGGTACCAGTCCGGTCATCACGCTGGGCGAGGGGGCCACCCCGCTGCTGCCCGCCCCCGTGCTCTCCGAGCGGACCGGCTGCGAGGTGTACCTCAAGGTCGAGGGGGCCAACCCGACCGGCTCCTTCAAGGACCGGGGCATGACGATGGCAGTCAGCATGGCCGTCAGCCGCGGCGCGACGGCGGTGATCTGCGCCTCCACCGGCAACACCAGCGCCAGCGCCGCCGCGTACGCGGCCCGTGCCGGGCTTTCCTGTGCGGTCCTGGTACCCCGCGGCAAGATCGCGCTCGGCAAGCTCGCCCAGGCCCTGGTGCACGGGGCCAAGCTGCTCCAGGTGGACGGCAACTTCGACGACTGCCTCGATCTGGCCAGGAAGCTGTCCGCCGAATACCCGGTCGCGTTGGTCAACTCGGTCAACGCGGACCGGCTGGAAGGCCAGAAGAGCGCGGCGTTCGAGATCGTGGACGCGCTCGGCGACGCTCCCGACGTGCACTGCCTGCCGGTCGGCAACGCGGGCAACATCTCCGCCTACTGGATGGGCTACACCCAGTACGCCGCGGCCGGACGGGCCAGCAAGACCCCCCGCATGCTCGGTTTCCAGGCCAGCGGCGCCGCGCCCATCGTCCGCGGCGAGCCGGTCCGCGCCCCGCAGACCATCGCGACCGCGATCCGGATCGGCAACCCGGCCTCCTGGGGGCTGGCCGAGGCCGCCAGGGACGCGTCCGGCGGCCTGATCGACTCGGTCACCGACCGGCAGATCTTCGCGGCGTACCGGCTTCTCGCGGCCAAGGAGGCGGTGTTCGGCGAGCTGGCCTCGGCTGCGGGGGTGGCCGGTCTGCTCCAGGCCCGTGAACAGGGACAGGTCGCGCCGGGTTCGCGGGTGGTGTGCACGGTGACCGGCAACGGCCTCAAAGACCCGGACTGGGCGGTGTCGGCCGCGCCCGCCCCGATCACTGTGCCCGCGGACGCCGTGGCCGCGGCCACCGCCCTCGGCCTGGCCTGAGGAGACACCGTGAGCGCCGTCCGGTACCGGCTAGCGAGCCTGGGCCGTCGGGTTCGGGCGAGTGGCCGGTGGGGTTTTGTTGGCCGGACGGCGCGAACTCCTGAGGAGACACCGTGAGCGGATCCCGGTGGCGGGACAAGCCTGTCGTGGTCCGGGCCCCGGCCAGCAGCGCCAACCTCGGCCCCGGCTACGACGCGCTCGGCCTCGCGCTGTCGCTGTACGACGTGGCCGTGGCCCGGGTGACCAGCGGCGGACTGGACATCGAGGTGTCCGGGGAAGGCAGCGAGACCACTGCCGCGGGCGAGGCCCACCTCGTGGTGCGGGCCATGCGGGCCACGTTCGACGTGATCGGCGGGCACCCCCCTGGCCTTGGCCTGCGCGGCCTTAACGCGATCCCGCACGGGCGCGGGCTCGGCTCATCGGCCGCCGCCATCGTGACCGGCATCCTGGCCGCCCGCGGGCTCGCCCGGGACGGGGCCGCCCTGCTCCCGGACGACGCCCTGCTCGCCCTCGCCGCCAGCCTCGAAGGACATGCGGACAACGTCGCCGCGTGCCTGCACGGCGGGCTGACCATCTCCTGGACCCCGGAATGTGGAACCCCCGAGCCCGGGACCCCGCAACCCGGGACCCGGCAACCCGGGACCCCGCAACCCGCCAGCGCGGCCGACGGCTCGCGCCCGGCGGCGCCGCCTGGTCCCCGCGTGGTCCGCCTGCCGGTGCTGGAGGAGATCCGGCCGGTGGTTTTCGTTGCGGAAGAAAGCCTGGCCACGCAGACGGCGCGCGGCGTCCTGCCGGCCGCGGTGCCGCATCGGGACGCGGCTGCCAACGCCGCCCGTGCCGCGCTGCTGGTGGCCGCGCTGACCCGGGTCCCGGAGGTGCTGTTCGACGCGACCCAGGATTTCCTGCACCAGCCCTACCGGGCCCGGGTCATGCCCCGGACCGCCGACCTGCTCGGCCGGCTCCGCGCGGCCGGGGTAGCCGCGGTGATCTCCGGTGCCGGGCCTTCCGTGCTCGCGTTTACCGTGGCGGGCGCACCCGGCGGCCCTGACCTGGTGGATTCAATCGCTGCGGAAACGGGTATCCCCTGGCGTATAACTCCCCTGGCCATCGACCGGCAAGGCGCAACCCTCCAGACCGCCGTGCCAGGCGAACGCCCCAGAGACAGCGCGCGGTGAGGCGTACCCGGACGCAGTGTCTGCGATCAAGTGTTCCTGGATACAGTTCCCGGACACGGACCTCCTAGACACGGACCTCCTGGACGCCCGGCCTGGCTGCCTGGAAGGGTCGCGCGGAGACGCCGCAAGACTGGTCAGGGTCATCCACGACACACGGACCGGTGCCGAGGGAATGCTGTGGGCTCTCCTAGTGTTAAGGTGGGTGCTGCACCAGATACCCCATCATGGGGCCAGGTGCTCGCCCGTCACTTGCTTCGTGACCGGCTTGACCGCCGGGCGGGGTCAGTGACGCTCCGTCAACTCTCCGGGTCACCATCTCCCCTCCGCATACACGAAACGCGGGGCGGTCGGGGTGAACCGGAAGCGGACGGGAGGTCGAGGCGCGCTACCCCAGCCGTCTGGGCTCGTTCCGAAACCCCAGTTCCGGGCATGGAATCCGGGTTAATCCTGTGGTCTCCCCCCGGGACCGGGTCCTGGAACGAGGGTCGGGCGGACGCGCGGACCTCGACGGTTAAGGCACGACAGAAAAGGCAGTACCTGGTCCGGCTGATTTCGCCGGGCCGTGACACCGGGTCGAACGGCCGTGTGCGCGGCCGACGCCCGCTCCCTGGGAAGGACCCCTCGTGAGCGACACCACCGAATTCTTCACCGGCTCCTCAGGCGTGCCTGAGGCGTCCCCTGGCTACACGCCTGCGGGACCTGGCCTGTCCCCGCCTGCGGCGGGTGCGGCCGGCAGCGCGTCGGGCACCGATGCCCCGGCCGGTGAGACGGTGACTGACAAGCCCCCCCGCCGCGGCGGTTCCGGGCTGTCCGGCATGCTGCTGGCCGACCTTCAGCGGCTCGCCCAGTCGATGGGCATCACCGGCACGGGCCGGATGCGCAAGAGCCAGCTCATCGAGGCCATCCAGAGCAAGCAGGGCGGCGGGGCCGCCCCGGCTCGAGGCAGTGGCCGTCCGGCTGGCTCCCCGGCGGGCAACGGGAGTGGGGCACTCGACAACTCAGTCCAGCGTGGCGCGTCTGCGGGAGCCGGCGCGCCTCGCCACCGTGAGCAGGACGCCATGGAGTCAGACATACAGCCCGCTCTGGGCAACGCCGCGCAGTCATCAGGCCCGGCGGAGGAAGCAGCCACCACGACGCGCGAAGCACGGCGAGGCGGGTCCAACGACGCAGTGCAGGCCAACACGGCGCAGGCCGGCGCCCCCGGACAGGGTGCCCAGGCCAACGGCGGCGACGGCCAGCTTGCTTTCGCCCCGTCCGTCGCGGGGGCCGACACCGGCGCCGCGGACGCGGGCCAGGCGGCCAACGGGGCCGGCGAGAGCGCCGGGCGGGCCGACGGCCAGCCCGGCCAGGACGGGCAGCGCCGCGGTGAGCGGCGCCAGCGCGGCCGGCGTGACGACTCCCGTGACGGCTCCCCCCGCGACGGGGGAGAGCAACGGGACAGCCAGCGTGATGGTAACCAGCGCGACGGAGGCCGGGACGGCCAGCGCGACAACGGCCAGCGCGACAACGGCCGGGACGGCCAGCGCGGCGGCCAGGCGATGGACCGCGGCGGGGACGACGACGACGGCTCGGGCCGCCGCCGCAGCCGCGACCGGTTCCGCAACCGGAACCGCCGCCGCGAGCGGGGCAGCGGGCCGGAGCCGGAGCCCGTGGTGAGCGAGGATGACGTGCTCATCCCGATCGCCGGCATCCTCGACGTGCTCGACAACTACGGGTTCATCCGCACCACCGGGTACCTGCCCGGATCCAACGACGTGTACGTGTCGCTCTCCCAGGTCCGCAGGCACGGCCTGCGCAAGGGAGACGTGATCGAGGGCGCGGTCCGCCAGCCACGTGACGGCGAGCGCCGGGAGAAGTTCAACGCGCTGGTCCGGCTGGACAAGATCAACGGCCTGGACCCGGAGCAGTCCCGCGGCCGCCCGGACTTCTCCAAGCTGGTCCCGCTCTACCCGCAGGACCGGCTCCGGCTGGAGACCGACGCCACGGTGATGACCACCCGGATCATGGACCTGGTCAGCCCGATCGGCAAGGGCCAGCGCGGCCTCATCGTCTCCCCGCCCAAGGCGGGCAAGACGATGATCCTGCAGGCCATCGCCAACGCGATCACCAAGAACAACCCGGAGTGCCACCTCATGGTCGTCCTTGTGGACGAGCGTCCTGAGGAAGTTACCGACATGCAGCGCTCGGTCAAGGGCGAGGTGATCCACTCCACCTTCGACCGTCCGGCCGAGGACCACACCACGGTCGCCGAGCTGGCCATCGAGCGGGCCAAGCGGCTCGTCGAGATGGGCCACGACGTGGTCGTGCTGCTGGACTCCATCACCCGGCTGGGCCGCGCCTACAACCTGGCCGCCCCGGCCAGCGGCCGGATCATGTCCGGTGGTGTTGACTCCACCGCGCTGTACCCGCCGAAGCGGTTCTTCGGTGCGGCCCGGAACATCGAGCACGGTGGCTCGCTGACCATCCTGGCCACGGCCCTCATCGAGACTGGATCCCGCGCGGACGAGGTCATCTTCGAGGAGTTCAAGGGCACCGGCAACATGGAGCTGCGGCTGCGCCGCGAGCTCGCCGACAAGCGGATCTTCCCGGCCATCGACGTGGACGCCTCCGGCACCCGCAAGGAGGAGATCCTGATGACGCCGGAGGAGCTGAAGATCGTCTGGCAACTCCGCCGCGTGCTGCACGCGCTGGAGCCGCAGCAGGCGCTCGAGGTCCTGATGGAGCGGATGCGGGAAACCAAGAGCAACGCGGAGTTCCTGCTGCACGTCCAGAAGACCACGGTCGGCTCGTAATTCGCTGGCGAGGCGGGGTGCGCCGTAGGCGTATCCCCGCCGGGCCGGCGACGCGCGGGGGGCTCCGGGAGTCGCCCCCGGGTTAGCAGGGCACGGGAATCACCAGGCCCTTCGGCATGTTGCAGGGTCTGGCACACTAGTAGCCAACGACAGCGCGGTACCGGTTCACGCCGCGGCGGCATCAGCCGCCCGGCGACCCGGCGACCGACATAGGCAGGAGTACACAAAGTGAAGCCTGGTATTCACCCGGAGTACGTGGTGACCGAGGTGACCTGCACCTGCGGGGAGACCTTCACCACGCGCAGCACGGCCAAGAACGGCGCCATCCACGCCGACATCTGCTCGAGCTGCCACCCGTTCTACACGGGCAAGCAGAAGATCCTCGACACCGGTGGCCGTGTGGCCCGGTTCGAGCGCCGGTTCGGCAAGCAGCCCACCACGGGCTCGAGCTCCAAGTAGCGTTCACGGATCACCGTGCCGGGAGGGCATGGCCGGTCTCTCGGGACCGGGACCATGCGGCGGCACGGTGATCTTCAATTTTCAGCTTCAAATTGTCCCGGGATCGGCGATTCTGGCCGGATCACCGGGGTTCACGGGCAATCCGCAGGAGGACAACGGTGTTCGACCGGCTGGGTGAGCTGGCAGAGGAGCACGCCGACCTGGAGCGCACCCTCGCCGACTCAGCCGTGCACGCTGACCCCGACCGCGCCCGGGCGCTGTCGCGCCGCTACGGCGAGATCAGCCCGGTGGTCGAGACATACCACCAATGGCAGCAGGCGGCCGCCGACGAGGCGACCGCCCGCGAGCTCGCCCCGGAGGACGCGTCGTTCGCGGCCGAGGCCGAGGCCCTGGGCCGCCGCCGGGTGAAGCTCGAGGAGCAGCTGAACGAATACCTGGTCCCGCGAGACGCCATGGACGACAAGGACATCATCCTTGAGGTGAAGGCCGGCGAGGGCGGCGAGGAATCGGCGCTGTTCGCGGGCGACCTGCTGCGGATGTACCTGCGGTACGCGGAGCGGCGGCACTGGAAGACCGAGATCCTCGACTCCACCATCACCGGCCTGGGCGGCTACAAGGACGTCACCGTCGCGGTGAAGTCCGGCCTGCACGCCCCCGGCGACGGCGTCTGGTCCCGGCTGAAGTACGAGGGCGGAGTGCACCGGGTCCAGCGGGTGCCGGTCACCGAATCCCAGGGCCGGGTGCATACCTCGGCCGCGGGCGTGCTGGTCATGCCCGAAGCCGACCCGGTCGAGGTGAGCATCGACCCGAACGACCTGCGGGTGGACGTCTACCGCTCCTCCGGGCCTGGCGGGCAGAGCGTCAACACCACCGACTCCGCGGTGCGGATCACCCACAAGCCCACCGGCATCGTCGTCTCCTGCCAGAATGAGAAGAGCCAGCTGCAGAACAAGGAGCAGGCGCTGCGTATCCTGCGGGCCCGGCTGCTGGCCCAGGCCCAGGCGGACGCCGAGGCACAGGCGGCGGCGGAACGGCGCAGCCAGGTGGCCACCGTAGACCGCTCGCAGCGGGTGCGCACCTACAACTTCCCCGAGAACCGCATCTCCGACCACCGGGTCGGCTACAAGGCCTACAACCTCGATCACGTCATCGACGGGGACCTGGACGCCGTGATCAGTGCCCTGGTGGAGGCGGACCGGTCGGGAAGAGCGGCAGCGGCGGATGGCGGCTGAGCCGCGCAAGAGCCTGCTGCTCGACGAGATCGCGGTGGCTGCGGCGCGGCTGGCTGAGGCCGGGGTTGATTCGCCGCGGGCCGACGCCGAGCAGATCGCCGCGCACGTGCATGGCGTCCGCCGGGGCGAGCTGCACCGGGTGCCGGACCCGGCGTTCAACCCGCGGTTCTGGGACGAGATCGCCCGCCGTGAGGCGCGGGAGCCGCTGCAGCACATCACCGGACACGCCTACTTCCGGTACCTGGATCTCGAGGTCGGCCCCGGGGTGTTCGTGCCCCGCCCGGAGACCGAGGTGATGACCGGATGGGCCATCGACCGGCTGCGCGAGATGGACGTCACCGAGCCCGTCGTGGCCGACCTGGGCACCGGGTCCGGCGCCATCGCGCTGGCCATCGCCCAGGAAGTGCCCCGGTCCCTGGTGCACGCGGTGGAGGCAGACCCGCTGGCCCGGGAGTGGGCGCGGCGGAACATCGACCGCTGCGCCGACATGGCCCCGCACACCGCGGGCCGGGTCACGCTGCACGGCGAGGACTTCGGCCGTGCGCTGGGTGAGCTGGACGGGTCGCTGGACCTGGTGATCAGCAACCCGCCCTACATCCCGTGGGGTGCCTCGGTGCCGCCAGAGGTGGGCGAGTACGATCCGGCCACCGCGCTGTGGGGCGGCACCGACGGCATGGACGCGGTCCGGGTCGTCGAGCAGGCAGCCCGGCGGCTGCTCCGCCCCGGAGGCCTGGTCGCGGTGGAGCACGGCGCACCCCAGGGAGCCGCCGTGTACTGGGTTTTCGCCGAGGAACGGGGCTGGCGCGACACGCGGAACCATAAGGACCTGGCCCGCCGGGACCGGTTCGTGACCGCGGTCTGGCCCGGTGCTCAGCAGTGGGAGGATGGACACTCATGAGCGCACGGTTTGACTGCGCGGACCCGGACCAGCGCATTCAGGGGCTCGCGGAAGCGGAAGCGGCACTGCGCCGTGGTGAACTCGTGGTGATTCCGACCGACACGGTCTACGGGATCGCGGCCGAGGCCTTCGACCCGGTCGCCGTGGAGGGCCTGCTCAAGGCCAAGGGCCGGGGCCGGGACATGCCGCCGCCGGTGCTGGTCGGGACGGTCCGCGCGGCCATGGCGCTGGTCATGGACCTCGGCGCCGCCGGGAAGGACCTGATCGACGAGTTCTGGCCGGGCGCGCTGACCATCATCTGCCGGTCCAGCCCCACCCTGGTCTGGGACCTGGGCGACACCAAGGGCACCGTCGCCGTGCGGATGCCGCTGCACCCGGTCGCGCTCGAGCTGCTCAAGAGGACCGGCCCGCTGGCCGTCAGCAGCGCCAACGTGTCCGGCCGCCCGCCCGCGACCTCGTGCGACGAGGCCATGGCCCAGCTGGGCGACTCCGTCTCGGTGTATCTGGACGCCGGTCCGTGCCCGGGCGACGTGCCGTCCACGATCGTCGACCTGACCGGGACCGTACCGCGGCTGCTGCGCCAGGGTGTCATCCCGGCGGAACGGTTGCGGGACGTGATCCTGCTGGACATCGTGGATGAGGCGGTGCCGGGGGATCCCGCCGGGGCGGTGCCTGAGGATCCCGCCGGGGCCATGCCTGAGGATGCGCCCGTTGAGGTGTTTCATGACCTGCCCGCCGAGATCCCTGACGACGCTGGCGAGAGGGCTGTGACCGGGGAGGACGGGCCGGGCGCGGCCGCTGTGACCCGGGAGGACGCGCCGGGCGAGGCGGCTGTGACCGGGGAGGACGGGCCGGGCGCGGCGGTCCGCGGCGGGGACGACGTGGCTGACCAGGCAAATCATGCTCGCCGGGACGCCGCCGAGTAAGTACGGCCGCGACGGGTGGCTGTGCGCCCTACCCTCAGGTTAGTGCTCTAAAGTTGATCCCTAATGGATGAGGCAACCGAACGGGCCGGGTGAACCGGGATGCGCGAGTACGGCCTCACACTTCTGGTGGCCGCCGCCGTCACTTACCTGTTCACGCCCCTGGTGCGCCGTTTCGCGATCGCGGTGGGAGCAGAGCACCGGGGCCGGGCGCGCGACGTCCACACCGATCCTGTCCCGCTGCTTGGCGGGATCGCGATGTACCTCGGCCTCGCCGCCGGATTGCTGGTGGCCTCGAGGCTGACCCATCTGAGCACCGTTTTCACGGGCACCAGAGTGGGCAGCGGCCTGCTGCTGGCCGGCGGCGTGGTCGTCCTCATGGGTTTCGTAGACGACCGCTGGGGACTGGGTGCCATCACCAAGCTGGCTGGCCAGGTGGCCGCCGGGGTGATCCTGGTCTGGAGCGGTGCCGTGGTGGCCTGGCTGCCGGTCCCGGGCGGCGGGACGCTCGTGCTCACCTCCGACCAGCAGACCTTGCTGACCATCCTGGTCGTCGTCGTGACCATCAACGCGGTCAACTTCATCGACGGCCTGGACGGGCTCGCCGCCGGAATTGTCGGGATCGGCGCAGCGGCCTTTTTCCTGTACTACTACACGCTCACCAAGCGGCTTGGGCTGGACGACCAGACCGATCCGGCGATGGCGTCAGCCATCCTGGCCGGAATCTGCCTGGGGTTCCTGCCGCACAACTTCCACCCCGCCCGCATCTTCATGGGCGACACCGGGTCGATGCTGCTGGGGCTGCTACTCGCGTACGAGCCCATCTCCAGCCTCGCGTCCCTGGACCCGAACACGCTCACCACCCCGTCGGCGTACAGCGGCGGCACAGTCAACCGCTTCCCGGAAATCCTGCCGCTGCTCGTCCCGGCCATCATCATGCTGATCCCGTACGCTGACCTGCTGCTCGCGGTCGTGCGGCGGACCCGGGCCGGGCTCTCCCCGTTCTCGGCGGACAAGAAGCACCTCCAGCACCGACTGCTCGCCATCGGGCATTCGCACCGAGCCAGCGTCCTGCTCATGTACTTGTGGGCGGCCTTGTTCGCCGGCACGGTCGTGCTGCTGTCGATCATGAGGACGAAGCTGCTGATCCTGGGCATCGTGACCGTGGGCGGAGTCTTGGTGCTGCTGCTGGCGTCGATGCCGCGGCTGCGGTGGTGGAACCGGCAGGGTCAGTTGCGGCTGGCCGCCAACCTCGCCGGGCCGGTGCCGTCGGCGGCCGGCCCAGGGCCAGCTGGCCCAGGGCCAGCCAGTCCTGGGCCAGCCGGTCCTGGGCCGGCCGGCAGCCTGGTGCCGTCTCCCGTCCCGGTGGCGGCGGGTGTCAGCGCTCCGGGTCGGCGCCGTGCGGATCGCGGGCTGGGTGTGGAACGCGGTAGCGGTTCGGATCCTGGTAAGGGTTCGGATCCTCGTAGCGGTTCGGATCCTGGCCTGGGTAGCTGGCAGCCGGAGCACGGGGACGCCGGATTCGGGCAGGCCGGGCGCGGCAGCGCTGGGTACCGGGACTCCAGGCGGGGACAGGCCGGCACGGGCTGGGATGCGCGGCCTGCCGGCGAGGCATGGGATGGGGGGCCCGCTGGGTCGCTGCGGGATGCGCGGACCGCGGAGCAGGCGCGGCCCCCTGCGGCAGCGTGGGATGAGACGCCGTCTGGCACGGGCTGGGATGCGCGGCCGATTGGAGCGCCGTGGGATGCGGGCCCGGCCGGCGCCGGATGGGATGCGGGCCCGGCCGGGCTCAGGATGGGATGCGGACTTGGCCACCCCCTCACGAGACGCTTCCTCTCGCGGCACTTCCCGGGGCGGCGGCCCCGCCGCGGGTCCCCCTAACGGCGCCCCGGCCACCGGCGGGCGGCCATCCCGCTCGGCCGACCGGGGGGAGCCGGGCCAGTGGTATCCGGGCCGCACGGAGCCGGTTCACCCCGCTTCGGGCCGCACGGAGCCGGTTCACCCTGATTCGGGACGGGGGGAGCCGGGCCAGTGGTATCCGGGCCGCACGGAGCCGGTTCACCCTGCTTCGGGCCGCACGGAGCCGGTTCACCCTGATACGGGCCGGTGGTATGCAGGCCGTCCGGACCCGGGCCAGCAGGATTCCGGCTGGCGGGATGCGCGCACGCACGATACTGACACGCACGGCGCCAGCCCCCAGCACGCCGCATCCCTGCAGGCCGGCCCGCAGGACTTCGACCCGCCGCCTCCCAACCCGGTCCGGGTCCAGCCGCCCGGTCCAGGGCCGGTGCGGCCCGCGAACCGCGACGGCGACGACGAGGAGGAAGGGGAGGCGCCACTCCTGCCGTGGCGCTTCCGCTGATCCTCTCCACCGGCCCCAGCCTCTCAGCACGCCACCAGCCTGGCCCCATCACGCCCACAAGCCACCTCCGCCCCATCGCCCCCGCCAGCCACTCGGGCCGTAGCTCCCACCAGTCACCCCCGCCCCGGTACCCTCATCAGCCACTCCGGTCCCGACATCCATATCGTGATCAGACGATCGGTGTCGCTATAGCGACACCGATCGTCTGATCACGACGGCTTTGTCCCTCCCGGGCCGGGGTCACGCCCCGGAGCGGGCCCTCCCGGGCGGCCCACCCGGGCGGCCTTCACCCGGGCCGCGGTCACGCCCCGGAGCGGGCCCACCCGGGCGTCCCACCCGGGCGTCCGACCCGGGCATCCCTCCCGGGCGGCCTCGCCCCGGGGCAGGCCTCGCCTGCGCGGGACCCGCGCCGTGACTCCGCGGACGATCGCAGGCTGACCGGAGCGTCAGGACCGTTAGGGCCGGAGGGTTTGCTACGGTTCACGGACTCATGTCCCGCAATCGGCAATCAGGTAACATTCATCACACAGAAGGCCCCGGTAAAGACCGGCCTAAGGAGCTTGTGATATCTTTCACGAGCAGTCACTCGAGGACGAGTGAGGGGCCCGTGATAGGTTTCGCTCACCCGGCGGCGCACGAGCTCCGCCTCGGCGGCACCCAGGCTCCTGGCCGGTGCTGTGTGGGAGGCGGACCGGTGCATCCCCGAGTCAAGCGTCCTCCTGAGCCTTCCGGAGCCACCTAAGATGCTGGCAAGCTACGGCCCGATCGCCCGGCGTTCCGCCGCGGTCGCGGCAGGTGCTGCCGTCATCATGATCGCGTTGAGCGCAGCGTTCGGCGGCTCCAAGGGACTTCTCGGCAGCGTACTCGGTGCCGCCCTCGTCGTTGTGTTCTTTGCCATCAGCATCGCCGCGGTGTCACGGGCCGAGAAGGTCAGCCCGCGGGCCCAGATGGTGACCGCGCTGACCACGTTCATCGTCAAGATCCTTGTTCTGATGGTCCTGGTGTCCAGGTTCAGCAACACGACCGCCTTCAACGCCCGGCTGTTCGGCCTGACCGCCATTGTCTGCATCCTGGTCTGGAGTGGCGCACAGGTCTTCTGGTCGATGCGGCTCAAGATGCTCTACGTGGAACCGGACGGGGAACGGTGACGCGTGGCTCCTGTCTCGCACCCGGACGGCGGATCGCGGCCCGCGGGCCAGCCTGCCGTCCGAAATCTGCACGATGACCTGGCGCGCCATGAGCGGGACCGGATCTGCACCCTCCGGCCAAAACGGATTGTCCGGCGGTCAGCCGTCGGCCGGTGGCCAGCCGCCCCGGGCGGCCCCGGCCGAGGACAACCAGGGCTGGAGCATCTTCAGCTACCTGATCGCCGGCATGGTGGCCTACGGCCTCATCGGCTGGCTGGTGGCGTGGCTGACGCACATTCCGGTGCTGCTGCCAGTGGGCGCGCTCGTCGGGCTGGTCTTTGCCATCGGCGGAGTCGTCTGGAAGTACGGCAGGCACCAGTAGATAATCTGCATGCAAAGCGTGCTGGCCAGGCCGGCACGGGCATGCCACGACGTTCCGCCCGGACCAGGGCGGCCTGGATGCGTGCCGCGCCTGCGGGCGATGTGCGCGAGCACGAAGCAGGAGGAAACTGTCTTGCGCGGTGACATGCTGATCCTCGCCGCCGGCAAGTGCACCGAGGACAACAGCCACGTCTTCTCGTCCTCGCACTGCGGCTTCCCGGGGCCGAATTACCCCGCCCCCACATTCGTGTTCGAGCCGTTCTTTACGATCGGGTCGTTTAGCTTCACCAAGCCCATGCTGCTCGCACTGGTCTGCTCCCTCGTCGTGGTCGGCTTCTTCTGGGCCGCGTTCGCCAAGCCGAAGATTGTCCCGCGAGGCGCGCAGAACCTCGGCGAGATGGGGGGTCGAGTTCGTCCGCGACCAGATCCTGCGGCCGATGATCGGCAAGCGCGGCGATAACTTCCTGCCGTTCCTGGTCTCGCTGTTCTTCTTCATCTGGGTGATGAACCTGATGGAGATCATCCCGGTCGCGCAGTTCCCCCCGATGTCGCAGATCGCCTTCCCGGTCGCACTGATGCTCATGGTCTACGGCACCTACACCTACCTGGGCATCAAGCACCAGGGACTGGGCGGCTACTTCAGGAACATGATCCCGAGCGGGGTGCCCGGGCCCATCCTGGTCATCCTGGCGCCCGTGGAGGTCCTGCAGTACCTCCTCATCCGGCCGTTCACGCTCGCCGTCCGGCTGTTCGCGAACATGTTCGCCGGGCACATCCTGCTGCTGATCTTCACCCTCTCGACCTGGTATCTCCTCAGCCTCAGCATCGGCCTGCTGTTCAGTGCGACCTCGTTCATTCTCACCATCGTGCTGACCGCGTTCGAGATGCTGATCCAGGCGCTGCAGGCCTACATCTTCACCATTCTGACCGCCCAGTACATCGGCGGCTCACTGGAAGCGGGTCATTGACATGGCCCGCGCCCGCATTCGTCCGTCCGCGCACCCGGGTGTGCGGACGGCCCATCCAACCCGCCGGCGGCAGACACCCGTCGGCCTGAAGGCAAGGAAATGCTCACATGCTTGATGTCACGCATCACCTGGTCGCTCTTGGTGTTCTGCATCATCTAATTGCCGCGGGCACTACCACCAGGCTGCAAATCAACTTCGGTGCGGTCGGATATGGCCTGGCGGCCATCGGCCCCGGTGTCGGCATCGGCCTGATCTTCGGTCACGGCGTCGAGGCCATGGCCCGGCAGCCGGAAGCCCGCGGGCTGATCCAGTCCAACATGTACATCGGCTTCGCGCTGGCCGAGGCGCTCGCGCTGATCGGCCTCGTGGTCCCGTTCATCTTCGGCGCCACCTGATCGGCGGAGTCTCCCAGTGATCCCTAGCCGACAGGAGGCCACACCGTGACGTACCACGTGGGGGCGGCGGTGGTGAACCCGCCCACTAACCCGCTGATCCCCGAATGGCCCGAGCTGATCATCGGGACGATCGCCTTCCTCATCGTGTTCGCGGTGCTGGGGAAGGTGCTGCTGCCCCGCATCCAGAAGACGATGGCCGAGCGGACGGACAAGATCGAGGGCGGCCTGCAGCGCGCGGAGGAGGCGCAGGACGAGGCCCAGGCCCTGCTCCAGCAGTACCGCCAGCAGCTCAACGAGGCCCGGCAGGAGGCATCGCGGCTCCGCGAGCAGGCCCAGGAGCAGGGCGCCCAGATCATCGCGGAGATGCGCGAGGTGGCCCAGTCCGAGGCGCGGCGCATCATCGACGCGGCCCACTCGCAGATCGAGACCGACCGGATGCTGGCCCTGCAGGGCCTGCGGACCGACGTCGGCGCCCTGGCCGTGGACCTGGCCGGCCGGGTGGTCGGCGAGTCGCTGAAGGACGAGGCCCGGCAGCGCCGCATCGTCGAGCGGTTCATCGAGGACCTCGAGCAGCCGCGTGCTGATCAGGCCAGGTCCGCCACATGAGAGGCCCCAGCCGGGCCGCCCTGGCGCAGGCGAGGCAGCGGCTCGCCGACGCCGTGACGTCGTCGGCCGAGGCGCGGACCCTCGGCGAGGACCTGTTCGGGATTCTCGGGGTGCTCGATGAGCAGTCCGCGCTGCGCCGGGCCCTGGCCGAGGGCAGCCGCCTGCCCCGGGCCCGGAGTGAGCTGGCCCGGGGGCTGTTTGGTGGCCGGGTCAGCGACGCGACCCTCGGCCTGTTCGTGAGCATGTGCGAATCGCGCTGGTCTGGCGCCGGTGACCTGACGGACGCGGTGGAGGAGCTCGCGGTCACGGCGTTCGCGGCGGCGGCCGAGCGCGGCCGTCACCTCGACGACCTCGAGGACCAGCTGTTCCGGTTCGGCCGGGTGATCATGGGCGCACCCGAGCTGCGGGCCGTCCTGTCCAACCCCACTGTCCCGGCGCAATACAAGCGCCAGCTGCTGGACACCCTGCTTGAGGGCAAGGTGATCCCGGACGCCCGGCGGCTGATCGGCCAGGCGGCGGAACACCCCAGGGGACGTAGTCTGGATGCCAGCCTGGAGTACTACGCGAGGGTGGTCGCGCAGTGGCGGCAGCGCCTCGTCGCGCTGGCACGCGTGGCCATCCCGCTGACCGAGCGCCAGCGTGAGCGGCTCATCGCCGCTCTCGAGAGCGCGTACGGGCACGAGGTTCATCTGAACGTTCTCGTCGATCCGCGCGTGGAGGGTGGCATATCCGTGCAGATCGGGGATGAATTCATCGACGGCAGCGTGGCGAGCCGGCTTGCGGCACTGCGCAGGCGGCTGGCCGCCTGATGGGCCAGCACTGATGCGCAGGCACGGCGTAGGCCGGCACAACGACAGACCAGTTAACCAACTGACGAGGAAGACGCGAGGACCATGGCGGAGCTGACAATCCGGCCCGATGAGATCCGGGACGCGCTGGCGAGCTTCGTCCAGGCGTATAAGCCGGACGCGGCCTCCCGGGAAGAGGTAGGCGTCGTCTCCGAGTGCGGCGACGGCATCGCCCGGGTCGAGGGCCTTCCCTCGGCTATGTACAACGAGCTGCTGGAGTTCCCCGGCGGTATCCGGGGCCTGGCGCTCAACCTGGACGAGCGCGAGATCGGCGTGGTCATCCTCGGCGACTTCACCAAGATCGAGGAAGGCCAGCAGGTGCGCCGGACCGGGGAGATCCTCTCCGTCCCGGTGGGCGACGGCTTCCTCGGCCGGGTAGTGGACCCGCTGGGCGTCCCGATGGACGGCAAGGGCGACGTCGAGCAGGCTGAGCTGCGCCCGCTGGAGACGCAGGCCCCCTCGGTGGTGCAGCGCAGCAAGGTGAACGAGCCGCTGCAGACCGGGATCAAGGCGATCGACGCGATCACCCCGATCGGCCGCGGCCAGCGTGAGCTGATCATCGGCGACCGGCAGACCGGCAAGACCGCCATCGCCATCGACGCCATCATCAACCAGCGGGAGAACTGGGAGTCCGGGGACCCGTCGCGCCAGGTCAAGTGCATCTACGTGGCCGTGGGCCAGAAGGGCTCGACGACCGCGCAGGTCAAGCAGTCCCTGGAAGACGCCGGTGCGATGGAGTACACCACGATCGTCGCGTCGCCCGCTTCCGACCCGTCCGGGTACAAGTACGTCGCTCCTTACACCGGCTCGGCCCTCGGCCAGTACTGGATGTACCTGGGCCAGTCCGTGCTGATCGTCTTCGACGACCTGTCCAAGCAGGCGGCGGCCTACCGCACGATCTCCCTGCTGCTGCGCCGGCCGCCGGGCCGCGAGGCCTACCCCGGCGACGTCTTCTACCTGCACTCGCGGCTGCTGGAACGCTGCGCGAAGCTCTCCAAGGAGATGGGGAACGGCTCCCTGACCGGGCTGCCCATCGTCGAGACCCAGGCCAACGACATCTCGGCGTACATCCCCACCAACGTCATCTCGATCACCGACGGGCAGATCTTCCTGGAGACCGACCTGTTCAACTCGGGTGTCCGCCCGGCCATTAACGTCGGGCGCTCGGTCTCCCGGGTGGGTGGCGACGCGCAGATCAAGGCGATGAAGAAGGTTGCCGGCGGCCTGAAGCTCGCGCTGTCCCAGTATCGCGACCTGGAGGCCTTTGCGTCGTTCGCGTCCGACCTGGACGCGGCGTCGCGGGCGCAGCTGGACCGCGGCGGGCGCCTGGTCGAACTGCTCAAGCAGCCCCAGTACAGCCCGTACCCGGTGGAGCGCCAGGTCGTATCGCTCTGGACCGGTACCAATGGCTACCTGGACGACGTGCCCCTGGACGACGTCGGCCGGTTCGAGCGCGAGTTCCTGGATTACGTCCAGCGCGAGCGCTCCGGGATCTACGACTCGATCAGGGAGACCAGGGACCTGTCCGACGACACCGCGTCCGCGCTCAAGGAAGCCGTCGAAGAGTTCCGGAGGGGCTTCACGGTCGGCGGCGGTGACCAGCTGGTTCAGGAGGAGCCGGCCGAGCCCACCGACGAGGCCCGGATCGAGCGCGAGCCCGTGAAGAAGCGCGTGCCCCCCGCAAACGACTCGAAGTAAGGGAAGGCCCAGCATGGCAGGACAGCTTCGGGCGATCAGGCAGCGGATCCGGGGAGTCCAATCCATTGCCAAGATCACTCGTGCCCAGGAGCTGATCGCGGCCTCGCGGATCATCAAGGCCCAGCAGCGGGTCCGGGACGCCGGGCCCTACGCCCGGGAAATCACCCAGGCCGTCGAGGCGGTGGTCAGCCGTTCCGCGCAGATCGATCATCCGCTGGTGCGCGAGCACGCGAATCCTCAGCGGGCCGCGGTCCTCATCCTGACCAGCGACCGCGGGTTCTGCGGCGGCTACAACAGCAACGTCATGCGTGCGGCCCAGAGCCTGCGCGCCCGGCTCCGGGAACGCGGCGTCGAGCCGGTGACCTACGTGTCCGGATCCAAGGGCATCACCTGGCACCGGTTCCGCGGCCAGGAGATCGCCGGCTCGTGGCACGGTTTCTCGGAGACCCCCCGGCACGAGAACGCCCGGGAGATCACCGAGACGTTGTTCGAGGCGTTCAGCCGCCCCGCGGAGGACGGCGGGGTGGACGAGATCTACCTCGTCTACACCGAGTTCGTGTCGATGCTGACCCAGAACGCGGTGGTGCACCGCATCGTCCCGCTGGTCATCGAGGAGACCAGTGAGCAGCCCGCCAGCGGGCCGATCCCGCTGTATGAGTTCGAGCCCTCGCCGCAGGCCGTGCTGGACGCGCTGCTGCCGTGGTATGTGGAGAGCCGGGTCTACCAGGCGCTGCTTGAGGCGGCCGCCTCGGAGATCGCGGCGCGCCGCCGGGCCATGAAGTCGGCCACCGATAACGCTAACGATCTGCTCGAAGAGTTCACCCGCGAGGCCAACAAGGCCCGCCAGGCCGAGATCACCCAGGAAATCAGCGAGATCGTCGGCGGAGCCGACGCGCTGGCCGAGTCCGTCGCAGGGAAAGAGTGAGTGCCGTGACCGCAACCGTCGAGAACACCCCCGCCGCCGGCGGGGAGGAAGCCCCCGAGGGTACCGGCCGTGTCGCGCGGGTCATCGGCCCGGTCGTCGATGTGGAGTTCTCCACCGAGGAAGACATCCCCGACATCTACAACGCGCTCCAGGTCAACGTGACCCTGCAGGGGCACACCCGGACGCTGACGCTCGAGGTGGAACAGCACCTGGGCGACAACACCGTCCGGGCCATCTCCATGGCGCCTACCGATGGCCTGATCCGCGGGGCCACCGTCGTCAACACCGGGGGCCCGATCACGGTTCCGGTCGGCGACGTGACCAAGGGGCATCTGTTCAACGTGCTCGGCGACCCGCTGGACGTGCCCGCCTCCTCCCTGGAGGTGAAGGAGCGCTGGTCGATCCACCGCGACCCGCCCGCGTTCGACCAGCTGGAACCGCGGACCGAGATCCTGGAAACCGGCATCAAGGTCCTCGACCTGCTCACCCCGTACGTCCGCGGCGGGAAGATCGGGCTGTTCGGCGGCGCGGGTGTGGGCAAGACCGTGCTCATCCAGGAGATGATCACCCGGGTCGCCAAGAACTTCGGTGGCGTCTCGGTCTTCGCCGGGGTGGGGGAACGGACCCGCGAGGGCAACGACCTGTTCATCGAGATGACCGAGTCGAACGTGATCAAGGACACGGCGCTCGTCTTCGGCCAGATGGACGAGCCGCCGGGCGTCCGGCTGCGGGTCGGCCTGTCCGCGCTGACCATGGCCGAGTACTTCCGCGATGTGCAGGGGCAGGACGTGCTGCTGTTCATCGACAACATCTTCCGGTTCACCCAGGCGGGCTCGGAGGTGTCCACGCTGCTCGGCCGGATGCCGTCGGCGGTGGGGTACCAGCCCACCCTGGCCGACGAGATGGGCCAGCTGCAGGAGCGGATCACCTCCACCCGGGGCCACTCCATCACCTCCATGCAGGCCATCTACGTGCCCGCGGACGACTACACCGACCCCGCGCCGGCCACCACGTTCGCCCACCTGGACGCGACCACCGCGCTGTCCCGGGCCATCACGGAGAAGGGCATCTTCCCGGCCGTGGACCCGCTCGCCTCGACGTCCCGGATCCTGGACGCCAAGTACGTCGGCCAGGAGCACTACGACGTGGCCCGTGAGGTGCAGCGCATCCTCCAGCGGTACCAGGAGCTCCAGGACATCATCGCGCTCCTCGGTATCGACGAGCTGTCCGAGGAAGACCAGGTGACGGTCAAGCGGGCGCGGCGCATCGAGCGGTTCCTGTCGCACCCCATGTTCGTGGCCGAGCAGTTCACTGGCCAGCCGGGCGTGTTCGTCCCGCTGAAGGACACCATCGCCTCGTTCAAGGCGCTGACCGAAGGCAAGTACGACAACTACCCGGAGCAGGCCTTCTTCATGTGCGGTGGTATCGAGGACGTGGAGAAGAAGGCCAAGGAGATGGAACGCCAGTGAGCGGTGCACGCGGAGCGGGCGCGGGAGCGTGCCGCCCGGGCCGAAGTGGAGCGCGAGGGTGAGCCTGCAGGTGGAGCTGGTCGTCCCGGACGGCGAGGTATGGTCCGGGTACGCCCGCATGGTCATCGCCAAGACGCTGGACGGCGACATCGGGATCATGGGTTCCCACCCGGCCGTGCTCGGCATCCTGGCCGAGGGCAGCGTGGTCGAGATCCGCGATCCGGAGGAGGGATCGGGCGGGCAGGAGCCGGTCGTGCGGGCTGCCGTGCAGAGCGGCTTCCTGTCCGTGCACGATGACCGGGTATCGATCCTGGCGCGCCAGGCCGAGCTCGGCAGCCAGGTAGACCGGGCCACGGTCCAGTCCCGGCTCGACGCGGCACTGAGCGAGGCCGCGGCCGGGGGCGAAGAGGAATCGGCCGAGGTGAAGTACTCCCGGGCCCTTCTGCGGGCCGCGGGCGACGGGTCCTGACGAGGGCCAGCGCGGGGGCCCGGGATGAGCGGAGCGCTGGCCTTCGACGCAGCCTGGCTCTTCGCTGGCTTCCTGATCATCGTGGTGCTGCTCGCGGCGGGTATCACCGCCCGCAGGTACCTGCTGGAACGCGGCGGCGGAACGGTCGAGTGCGGCCTGCGCGTCCCCGGGGGCAGCTGGCGCCTGGGGGTGGCTGCCTACCAGCCGGATGAGCTGCGCTGGTACCAGATCTTCGGGTTCCTGCTGCGGCCCAGCCTGGTCTTCAGCCGCCGCACGCTGACCGTGCTCACCCGCCGGCCGCCGACCCCCGACGAGGCGGCCAGCCTGGGCGAGGGAGCCGTGGTCGTGCAGTGCCGGGTCGCCGAGGGCGTCCGGACGGTGGAACTCGCGATGAGCGACGGGGCGCTCACCGGCTTTCTCGCCTGGCTGGAGGCCGCTCCGCCGGGATCCCCCGGCTCCTACCTCGGCCAGGCCAGCTAAGCCTGGCTGCGGCCCGCTCAGCGCTCGCCGCCGGGCCTCCAGAGCACGTCCCCATCCGGGCCGTTGGCTTCCCGCGCGAGGATGAACAGCAGGTCCGACAGGCGGTTCAGGTACCGGGCGGTCAGCGGGTTCATCGAGTCACCGTAGGTCTCCAGCGCGGCCCAGGTGCTCCGTTCCGCCCGGCGCACGATCGTCCTGGCCATATGCAGCAACGCGGCGCCTGACGCGCCGCCTGGAAGTATGAAGCTACGCAGGACCGGGAGACTCGCGTTGTGAGTGTCGCAGGCCTCTTCCAGGGCCTGGACATAGTCCTCGGTGATCCGCAGCGGGGGATAGGGCGGGTTCTCGCTCACCGGGTTGCAGAGATCCGCCCCCACATCGAAGAGCTCGTTCTGGATCCGGGAGAGCAGCGTCACCAGGTCCCCGGTCAGCCCTCCCAGCGTGATCGCCATCCCGATCGCGCAGTTCGCCTCGTCCACGTCGGCGTAGGCGGCCAGGCGGGGATCGGTCTTGGCGGCCCGGCTGCCGTCGCCCAGGGCGGTCGTGCCGTCGTCGCCGGTTCGGGTGTAGATGCGGGAGAGCACGACGGGCTGCTCCCTGCGGTCGCTTGCCATAGGCCCCACGGTATCCGTGCGCGCCTCTGGCTGCGGTCTGACCGCCCGCCGGGGTCGCCCCAGGGCGGCGTCACCAACAAGTGATCAATGTCCTGACCTTTGGGTATTCACATCACAACCACAATGTGGCATCGTATAAGAGCGAAGAGTAACCAGGCTGCGGCCGCTCGGCCGCACCGGACACAGGGCCGTACCGGACACACGGCCACCGCCTCTGGTGCCTGGCGGTTCTCGGGGGCCCGCCAGAGCCCGCGGTGGCCCTGGAAGAGCGCGCTCCCGGCTTAGCAGCCGGGGGCGCGCTCGGGCTTTGGAGCCGGGGGCGCGCCCGGTCCGCGCTGGATAGGGTGTCGGCTAGTCCCCGATTGCCCCCGTGAGGTCCCCGTGTACGACTATGTCATCGTGGGCGCAGGCAGCGCTGGATGCGTCCTGGCCGCACGGCTCACCGAGAACCCGGCGACCCGGGTCCTGCTGCTGGAAGCCGGGCCACCGGACGACGCGGACGAGATACACATCCCGGCCGCGCTGAACCTGCTCTTCCAGACCCAGTACGACTGGGACTTCCATACCGTGCCGCAGGAACGGGCGGGCAGCAGGTCGGTCTACTGGCCGCGCGGGCGCACGCTCGGCGGGTCCTCATCGATGAACGCGATGATCTACATCCGGGGCAACCGGCTGGACTACGACACCTGGCGTGACGACTACGGGTGCACCGGATGGGGCTACGCGGACATACTGCCGTACTTCCTCCGCGCGGAGGACAACTCCCGCGGGGCCTCCGCCTACCACGGCATCGCCGGCCCGCTCAGCGTCACCGACCTCAAGCACAAGTCCCCGCTGACCCGGGCCTTCGTGGCCGCCTCCCGGGAGTGCGGGCTGCCCGCCAACGAGGACTTCAACGGACAGGCCCAGGACGGCACCGGGTTCTACCAGGTCACCCAGCGCGAGGGACGGCGCTGGTCGGCCGCGGACGCGTACCTCCACCCTGCCGTCTCCCGGCCCAACCTCACGGTGCACACGGATGCGCTGGCCACGGGCGTCATCGTGGAGGGCGGCCGCGCTACGGGGGTTCGTTATCTTCGCCGTGGGGTCGAAGAGGTGGCGAGGGCCGAGGGGGAGGTCATCCTGGCGGCGGGGGCTATCGGCAGCCCGCACCTGCTCCTGCTCTCCGGCATCGGGCCTGCTGAGCAGCTGATCGAGCAGGGGATCCGGGTGGTCGCGGACAGCCCGGGGGTGGGCGCCAACCTCTCCGACCACCCGGTGGTCACCGCCATGTGGCATACCCCGCGCGCCACCAGCCTCTGGGAGCAGGCCGGGCCGTCTCAGCTGGGCCGCTGGAGGTACCTGCACTCGGGGCCGCTCACGTCCAACATCGCCGAGGCGGGCGGATTCAGCCGGACGATGCCCTCGCTGGCCGCGCCCGACCTGCAGTGGCACGTGCTGCCCGTGCCGTTCCAGCGCCAGGGGCTGGCCGACCCCGCCACCCGGGCGATCTCCATGCTGATCACCCTGGTCTCGGTGGCCAGCCGCGGGGTCGTCCGGCTGCGCAGCGACGACCCCCGGCACAAGCCGGCCATCGACCCGGGCTACCTCTACGCCAGCGAGGACATGGAGCCGCTGCTGAACGGGCTGCGGATGGCACGCGAATTCGCCACCGCCGGGCCGCTGGCCAAGCACTGCACGGTGGAGATGGCCCCCGGCCCGGCGGTGCGGACCGACGACGAGCTGCGCGCGTTCATCCGCCACGATCTCGGTACGCTCTACCACCCGGTCGGGACCTGCGCGATGGGCGGCGACTCCCGCCTGGCAGCGAGCAGGCTGACCAGCGTGCTCGACCCTGAGTTGCGGGTCAGGGGAGTCGGCGGGCTGCGGGTGGTCGACGCGTCGGTCATCCCGGCGCTGCCGCGGGGTAACACGAACGCCCCGGTCATCGCCATCGCCGAGCGGGCGGCGGACCTGATCTGCGGCCGTGCGCCGCTGGCCGCGCTGGATCCGGCGTTCACGCCCGGCCCCGACATGATCGGGATGCGCTGACCGTCCCCGTGCTGGTTAGTCCGGGTGCTGGTTAATTCCGGTGCTGGCCAATCCTGTGCTGGCTCAGCGTGAGCCGTAGCGCTTGCCGTGCACCAGGGTGACCAGCCGGAGCACCCGGTTCAGGTCCTTGTCGCTGCGCTGGAGCGTGGTGAGATCCGCCAGCGGCCGCATCCGCTGGCGGGTGATGGCCTTGGCCCGGGAGAACTCGCGGAGGCCGTCCTCGCCGTGAATCCGGCCGAACCCTGAGTCGCCGCTGCCGCCGAACGGCAGCGCGGGCACGCTGGCGAACGTGATGACGGAGTTGATCGACGTCATCCCGCTGCGCAGGGCCCGCGCGACCGCGAGTCCACGCTTGGCGTTCTTGCTGAACACGGCGGAGCCGAGCGCATAGCGGCTGGCGTTCGCCAGCCGCACGGCCTCGTCCAGGTCACCAACCCGGGTCACGGTCAGCGTGGGGCCGAACGTCTCCTCGCTGACCGCCCGGCTCTCCTCCGGCACGTCGGTCAGGATGACCGGGCCGACATACGGCCGCTGGATACTGGCCAGGCCGCCGACCACCGGCCGGCCGCCCCGGGCCAGCGCGTCGGCGATGTGCCGTTCGATGATCTCAATCTGCCCGGGCATGGTCATCGGGCCGTAGTCGGCCTCCCGGTCCTCGCCGGGCCGGACCGCGGCCGCCCGCTCGGCCAGCTTCTCCAGGAACGTGTGGTACACCTCGTCCACCACGTAGACGCGTTCCACTCCCACGCAGGTCTGGCCGGCGTTGGACAGCGCGCCCCACGCGGCCGCGTCGGCCGCGGCGTCCAGGTCAGCGTCGGCGCCGACCAGGAGCGCGTCCTTGCCGCCGCACTCCGCCACCAGGGGGGTCAGGTTCTCCGCGCAGGCAGCCATCACCTTCCTGGCCGTGGCGGCCGATCCGGTGAACGCGATCTTGTCGACGGCGCTGAGCGCCAGCGCCTGGCCTGTCTCCCCGCCCCCGGTCGCCATCTGCAGCACCGGCTGCTCGGGAATCACCTCCGCGAGCGAGCTCACCAGCCAGCCACCGACCGCGGGGGTCAGCTCGCTCGGCTTGAACACCACCGTGTTGCCGGCCGCCAGCGCGTAGACGATGGATCCCATCGGGGTGAACACGGGATAGTTCCACGGCCCGATGACGCCGATCACGCCGAGCGGCTGGTATTCGAGCCGGGAGGCCTGGTTGATGGCAATCAGGCCGCTCCGGACCCGGCGCGGGCCGAGCACCCGGCCCGCGTTCTTGGCCGCCCAGTCGATGTGCACGATCGCCAGCAGGATCTCCAGCTGCGCGTCGGCGAGGGGCTTCCCCGTCTCGTTGTGCACGAGTTCCGCGAGGCGGGCCAGGTACCGGGTGATATGCGACTTCCAGGCCAGCAGGCGGCCCCGGCGCTGGGAGTAGGTCAGCCCGGACCACCAGGAGGCCGCCTGGCGGGCCCGTTCCACGACCGCGTCAACCTCGCTGCGTCCCTGCACCGGGTAGGTGCCGATGACCTCGGAGGTGGCCGGGTTGACCGAGTCGAAGTTCTCCGCGACCCAGGCCGGTCCCTGCTCCCACACCGACGTGCCCATTGCCCTCACCGTTGCCCTGCGCGTTGATCCGGGTATCCCGCGATTCTCGCGGCTTTCGTGGCCCTCGCGGCTGTGCGTGCCAGTAAATCATCGCCCAGGCCGGCCCAGGTAGCGTTGGACGTGCGTGAGACCGGGACCAGAGCGCTAACACCGGAGCGGCAGACATGACCGGACGTCCCGTACGTCGTGCTGAGCTGCGCGGTGTCGCTGGACGGCTGCCTCGACGGGACGGGCGAGGACCGGCTCGTGCTGTCCGGCGCGGCCGATCTGGACCGGGTGGACGCGGAGCGGGCGGCGGCGGACGCCATCCTGGTCGGCGCCGGGACCATCCGCCGGGACGATCCCCGGCTGTTCGTCCGCTCGGCGCCGCGCCAGGCCGAGCGCACCGCCCGCGGGCTGCCGCCGCAGCCCGCCGGGGTCACGATCACCGCCAGCGGCGATCTCTATCCCGAGGCCCGGTTTTTCCGCGGCCCGGGAGACGGCGCTGACCCGGCCGGCCTGGGGGTGTCACCGCGGCGGATCGTGTACGCCGCGGGGCCGGTGCTGCCGAAGCTGCGCGACCGGGTCGGCGCCCTGGCCGAGCTGGTCGACGCCGGCGACCCGCCACGGCTGCCTGGCATCCTGGCTGACCTGGCGAGGCGCGGGGTGGGCCGGCTCGTGGTCGAGGGGGGCGCCAGCCTGGGCACCCAGTTCCTGACCGGCGGGCTGGTGGATGAGCTGCAGCTGGTGATCGCCCCGTTCTTCGTCGGGGATCCGGCCGCGCCGCGCTTCGCCGGGCCCGGGCACTACCCGGCCAGCCCGGCTCATCCGTTCCACCTGGCCGAGGCCCGGCCGGTCGGCGAGGTGGTCCTGCTGCGTTACCTGGCGGATGGCGGGGCCACCTCCGCTCCGGGGGGCTCCGGTAGCCGGTCCGGGCCGGGGGACGAGGCGCCCCATGGCTGACCAGGCGCCCGGCTCCGGGCCCGTCGCCACCGACGCCGACCGGGAGTGGCTGCTCCAGGCCATCGGGCTCTCCCGGCGCTGCCCGCCCTCCGCGTCCGCCTTCTGCGTGGGCGCGGTGATCGTCGCCGCCGACGGCGGCACCATCGCCACCGCCTTCTCCCGGCAGCGTGACCCGCACGACCACGCGGAGGAGGGGGCCCTGGCCACGCTCAGCCCCGGCGATCCGCGGCTGCCCGGGGCGACGCTGTACAGCTCGCTCGAGCCCTGCCGGTTCCGCGCGTCGCGCCCCCAGCCCTGCGCGGAACTGATCATCGCGGCTGGCCTGCGCCGGGTGGTGATCGCCTGGCTGGAACCGCCGGTGTTCGCCCAGGGCGGCGGCGCGGAGCTGCTGCGCTCGTCCGGGGTCACCGTGGTGGAGGTCCCGGACCTGGCGGCCGGGGCCCGGGCCGTCAACGCGGCTGTGCTCGGCGGCTAGCCGGACATTCCCGCCAGCTGCGGGTCCTGGAGCGCGGCGCCGTAGCGCATCGCGGCGAGCTGGCCGACGGCCGGCTGCGCCCCCAGCGGCTGCGCGGTCCTCATGCCCGCCGCCTCGGCGACCGCGTCGAGGTCGAGATGATCGGTTTCCGGCCCGATGACGCAGGGTGAGAGGGCGAGGCTGGTGACGCCGGCGTCGAACAGGCGCCCCGCGGCATCCCGGATGCTGCTGGGGTCGCTCAGCGACGCGGCCGCGACGGGGACCGCCAGCCGCGCGGCGAGCAGCACGGCCCCGGTGCCGGCGATAGACATCGCGTCGATGCCGAGCGCGACGACCAGTACTCCCTCGGCTGCACTGCTGACGATGCTGATCCGGCCGATCCGGTCACCGCGGGCCAGGCCGACCTCGGCGAGCCGGGCGTGCAAGGCGCCAGCCAGGATCGGATGGACGCCGAGAGCCTTAGTGGACAGCACGGGCACCGCCGCGGCCGCGACCTCGGCGGCGATCGCCGTGTCGGTCTCCGGTTGCGGGCAGATAAGCAGCGGCACCACAACGGCCGCTGGCCGGCCCTCCACCCTGGGGCAGGCGGCCAGCACCGAGCTGAGACTCTCCTCCTCGCCCTCCAGGAAGCCGGCCCGCACGGTGACTCCCCGGCAGGACCGGCTGGCCACGTCGATGATGCCGGCGGCGACCTCGATCGCGGCGTCGGTAGCCGGGCCGGGGACCGCCAGGATCAGCGCGGGCGCGTCGGACGGCACGGACAGCTGATGCGGGCTGCGGTGCCGGCCGGGCGGCCGGAACCGCGTGGTGCGCGTCGGCAGCGCCGGGCCCCGTCCCGGCAGCCCTGAGCCCTGCGCAGGGGGCCCTGAGCCGCGCGTGGGCAGCCCTGAGCCTTGCGCAGAGGGCCCTGAGCCGCGCGTGGGCAGCCCTGAGCCTTGCGCAGAGGGCCCTGAGCCGCGCGTGGGCAGCCCTGAGCCTTGCGCGGGGAGCCCCGAGCTGCGCGTGGCCAGCCCTGAGCCCTGCGCCGGCAGCCCCGAGCCCCGCGTCGGCAGGCTTGGCCTGCGCACGGGGAGGTCAGGGGCAGGTCCCTGATCAGTACCCATAACCGGGCCATAGTAGCCAGCCTGGAAATCGTGCGTGCCCAGATGTGCCATATCGCGAACCAGATTGTGGGCCCGGCCTGCCAGGCCCTGTCGGGGCGCCTTCATTCCGGGCTGGTCGCCGGGTCGTGAGGGGCCGCCGGCCCCAGGATCCGCAAGGACGGTCCGATCCGCAGCACGGTCTGATCCGCAGTGCGGATCAGAACAGCCGCAGCGTGCCGTCCTCGGCGCCGCGCAGGGAGTCATAGTCGAGGATGAGGCACCGGATGCCGCGGTCCTCGGCGAGCACCCGGGCCTGGGGCTTGATCTCCTGGGCGGCGAAGATCCCCTGGACCGGCGCGAGAAGCGGATCGCGGTTCAGCAGCTCCAGGTACCGGGTGAGCTGCTCGACCCCGTCGATCTCGCCGCGGCGCTTGATCTCGATGGCCACGCTGCCGCCCTCGCCGTCGCGGCACATCAGGTCCACCGGGCCGATCGCGGTCGGGTATTCGCGGCGGATCAGCCGCCAGCCGTCGCCGAGGACCTGCATCTGCGCGGCCAGCAGCTCCTGCAGGTGCGCCTCGACGCCGTCCTTGACCAGCCCGGGATCGATCCCCAGCTCGTAGGAGGAGTCACTGATGATCTCCTCGATGGTGATCGTCAGCGTCTCGCCCGACTTGCCCGTCACCACCCACCGGCCCGGTTCCTCGGCCAGCCGGCAGGGCGGGGACATCCAGTTCAGCGGTTTGTACGAGCCGCCGTCGGAGTGAACCAGGACGGAGCCGTCCGCTTTGATGAGGATGAGCCTGGTGGCGGGGGCCAGCCGGGCCGACAGGCGACCCGCGTAATCTACGCTGCACCGGGCGATGACGAGTCGCACGGAAGCCAACTGTAGCGGGCGGCAGGAGGTGCGGGGTGCCCAAGCGGAGCGCGGCCCTGCTGGTCTACCGGCGGGGCGGGGAGGACGGGCTGGAAGTGCTCGTCGCTCACATGGGCGGCCCGTTCTGGGCGGGGAAGGATGCCCGGGCGTGGTCCATCCCCAAGGGCGAGTACGACGACGGCGAGGAGCCCCTGGCCGCGGCGCGGCGTGAGTTCGAGGAGGAAATCGGCTCACCCGCCCCCCATGGTGCTGTGGTGGAGCTGGGGGAGCAGCGGCAGCCGGGTGGCAAGGTCATCGTGACGTACGCGGTCGAAGGGGACCTGGACCTGTCCGGCTTCCGGAGCAACACGTTCACCATGGAGTGGCCCCGGGGATCAGGACAGGTCCGGGAGTTCCCCGAGATGGACCGGGCGGAGTGGATGAGCCTTGGCCGCGCCTCGGAAATGCTGGTCAAGGGGCAGGTCCCGATCCTCGATGAGCTGAGCGAGCACCTCCGCGGATGAGCCACCGAGGAGGTTTCGGAGACCTGTCCCCCCGAAGCTCGCTGGAACGCGTGGCTGAGTTACGGGGAGTGACCAAGTTCAGCGAGGAGTGATCAAGTTCAGCCCGGCGGCGCCCTCTCCGAACGCGTTCTCGGCAGGCTGGTTGCCTTCGATGCGCCAGTCCTGGTTGTTTACTCCTTTGTCACTCGGCAGGTCGAACCACACCAGGCCGAGAGTCTTGTACTGAGCCACTCCCGCGAACAGGTCAAGAATCTTGGCGAATCGGTCCGCTTGAGGACCTACCGCGGTCTCGGACAGCAGGACGGGCTTGCTGGTGAACTTCCGTACCTGCTTGATGGTGCGGCCGAAGACGCTGCTGAAAGTGTCGCTAGGATGGAGATAGTACCCGTCGATTCCCACCCAGGACACGTACTCTGGTCCGGGCCACCATGAGGCGATGGGCCCAGTGACAGGACTGTCCTGGTTGATGGTCCACAGCCAGGTGACATTTTCCGCGCCTTCGCCCCGGAAGAGCGAGACGATGTGCCGCCACGCGGCCACGAATGTCGCAGCGGGGACGTGGTTGTACCCCCACGAGTACCAGGGGGCGTTCATTTCGTGCCCGAAGCCGATGACAACTGCGTGGCCGAAATTTCTCACGCTGTCCGCATAGGTGCGGAGGTAGTCATCGTACGTGCCCGCGGCGATATCGGCGACTGAAGCGTACGTGGGATCAATCTGGACGTACGGAATGATGTGATGACGGTAGAGCCTGTTCGCGAATGATGATGCGAAGGGCTGTGCCCATCCGCTGTAATAACCAACGAGGTTCGGCTGCTTCCGTACAGCCTGCGCGAAGTCCGCGACCGGATCGTAACTGGGCGGTACCCCGGGCTCATAAACGCCCAGGTAGGAGGCCGAGTTGGCAATCAGGTGCGCGTGAACTGGGCCGATGTCGTAACGGAACTTCAGGTGGCTGCCGGTCATCGCGAGCGAGACGCAGGCCACCACCACGGCAAGGAGCAGCAGCAGGCGGTATCTCATGCGGTCGCCTTTCCAGGGAAGATGACGCGGCTCACGATGGCAAGGTTGAGCAACCCGCACAACAGCAGAGCCAATGGCTGCCACGAGCCCGACGCCGAACGCCAGATGGCCAGCACTACCCACAGCACGGCCATGCCGCCGCTCCACCAGGTCACCCCGATCCGGAATCGGGGCAGGGAACTTCCTGGTGTCCGTGTGGGATGCCAGCTCATTGATTTGCCCCGGGCGCCATCCCAGAGGGAGAACACGTGGGCCCAGCCGCGGGCGATGCCCAGCGGCCAGACCGATGGCCCGTACGGTGCGCGATGCCACAGCGGGTAAAGGACAGTCCCGATAGCGAAAGCCGGAATCAGGATGACGAAATTGCGCAGCCGTATCGCGTCCGGCAGAAAGGCCAGCATGACGACGGGGAGAAGTGGGCCGAAGAAGATCAGCAGGGCTGTGTACACGTAGTAAAAGAACCCCGAGATGAACGTGAGGCGCGCCGGAAGGCTCATCTTGATCGACCACAGTCGGCTTGAGCACACGATGCCCACGTTCCCGGCGCACCAGCGGTACTGCTGGCGCACGAATGCGTCGAGGCTGTTGGGGCAGATCCCGGTGGACAGGACGATAGGCAGGTAAGTGATGGACCAGCCGTCCCGCATCACGTTGAGTCCCGTGTGCACGTCCTCGGCGTAGGGAATGAGGGCTGCGCCGCCCTGCGGTTCCAGCGCCTTCCGCCGGTAGACCGCTGAGGTTCCGACGCAGACCGCTGCGCCGAAGCGGTCGCGGGCCACCTGGATCGCCCGGTAAAACACCTCCTGCACTGAGCCCGCCGCGTTCTCGAGCCACGACTGGTCAGGCCCTTCCCGGAAGAACTGAGGGGTCTGGACGATGGCCAGGGAAGGATCGTCCATGTAAGGCAGGGTCTCGGCCAGGAAGTCGGGCCGGGGCGCGAAGTCGGCGTCGAAGATGACGATGTACTCGCTGGTAGTGCGGGCAAACGCGTACCGCAGGTTCCCGCTCTTCTTGTGAATTCTCTCGCCGGGCCGCCGGATGTAGCACAGGCCGAGCGACTCGGCCAGCTCGCGAGCCTCATCCGAAGGCCCATCGTCGAGCACGTAAGCCTGAATCGGTCCTGGATAAGCCGCCAGCAGCCCGCAGACCGCCGTCCAGGTATTGCGGAGCATCTCCAAGGGCTCGCCGCAGATCGGCAGGTAGACGTCCACATCGGGGTACGCCGGCGGGTTCCAGGCGTGGATGCGGGCCTGGTGGGCCGCCGGGTCGAAGCCACGGCCGCTGAAGTTCACCGGCAGGCAGACCACCTGGTACAGGGCGTAACTAGCGGTGAAGATCATGAACGGCCAGAGCATCGGGTCCTGGATCTCGAACCGGAACTGGCTGATGATGAGGCAGGTCGCGCTGATCGCGAGAATCGTCGTCAGGTAGGGGAGATTACGCTGCAGATAGGCATATTTCTCGAGGTCATCGGGTGGCAGCGGCAGGGTGAGCCGGGAATGGTGCGGCTCCGTGGTAGCAGGTGGAGCCAGCGGCGCGTGGCCGGTGGTAGTCACTTGGCTGGCTCGTAGCGGTAGATGACATAGGTGCCCATGGTGGTGCCGATGTCGTAGGGCACGACGCCGATGGTGTGGTACAGCGGGCTGCGGTGCAGTTCCGTGGCGAGGCGGTGGTCCAGTGCGGTGGTGTCGTCGAAGTTGAGCGCGACGAGGGAGAAGTAGCCCTGGGCGATGTAGTGCTCGAAGACAGCGGGATCGCCGGCTCCGACGACATCGCCGTGGATGGGGCCGCCGGTGCTGGTGCCGCCGGGCAGGACGATGTTGCGGGTGCTGGACCAGCGTTGCCAGTTGTGACCGGCGGCCAGGTAGTACTCGGCGATGGAGGGGTCTTCGACGAGCAGGCGGCCGGTGCCGTGGCTGGCCAGCGGGCGGAAGATGGCGATGAAGCTGGCTGAGTTGGGCCAGCTGGTGGCGAATTCGCGTGACTGGGTGGCGCCCAGCGAGACGGGGAAGGCCAGCCCGATGACGCAGGCAGCGCAGGTCAGTGTGCGGGGCTGGCCGGCGGGTGCGGCGGCGATGAACCTGTCCACGGCGTAGCCGGCGGCGATGGCGGCGAACCAGGCGCCCAGGCCGACATGCTTGTTCAGCGCGTCCAGGCTATGCAGGTGAGCCTGCTCCAGCGGTCCGAGCAGCGCGGCGGCGGTCAGGATGGCCAGCAGCCACGTCTGCGCCGTGAGTCGGCGGCTGATCCAGCTAGCGATCACGCCGCAGACGGCCAGGACGATGATGACACCGGTCCAGGACCATGCGTCAGCTAGCACACGCAGCGGGGAGGCGGCGCCGGCCGCCCGGCCCAGCGTCGTGTGCGTAATCCCCTGCCAGTAGCTGCTTCCGCCGAGCAGAACTCCCACGATGAGCAGCGCGACCAACACCGTCACCAGGGACGCGCAGCGGCGCATCGCGATCCTGCGGCCGGACGGCAGCGCGGTGACCAGAGCCAGGGCCACGATGACTGGGTCGAACAAAGCCGAGGAATATGCCGTGGCGTTGGCCAGTGCGAGCACCGCGCCCGCCGCCGCCATCCGGCCGGCCGCCTCCTGCTGCTCCGCGGCCCCGGACACCAGCCAGGCCGCCAGTGCGAGAAGGAACAGCGACATGGCGTCATAGGTGGCGAACGCGCCCAGGTGCAACGTCGGGCCCGCCACTGCGAACAGTGCCGCGGCGAAGAATCCAGCCTGACGCCCGAACATCCGGCTCGTCACATCCCACAGCAGCACCGTCGCGCCGAGCATGAAGACGAGCGACAGCACCCGCGCTCCGGTCAGCCCTCCCAGGCTGTCCGCTACCGCCCCCAGGGGCGGGTACATCACCGGGGCACCCGAGAAATACGCCGAGAACGGCGGCACGGCCGCTCCATGCAGCCAGTGCGCCCACTCCAGATGCCCCGCCCACAAATAGGCCGCCTCATCCACGAACGCCGTATCGGCACCGAGCAATCGCGCCGACAGCAACGTCTGCGCCACCAGCACCGCCAGCAACGGCAAACCAGCCCGGGCCCCCGTCCCCGTAAACCACCCATCGCCACGCGCCGTCTTCACCGCGCGCCGGCTCGTAACAGGGACTTCGTCTGCCCCTGCGGTGGCTCGGCCCGAGCCCGCCTCACCCTGCGTAGATCCCTCCGCAACCTGCGATGAAAGCAGATCTCTGCCTGCCTGGCTGCGATCCATAGGCGCACCTGCCTGCGCTCAGGGGCGACCAGGGGTACTCTCGGCGCCCCCCGCCACCCGCGTACATCGGGCTGGACCGTCATATGCCCGTACGGATACCACCAGTCCGGGTACCGCGTACGAAAGAGTAGTGTTCGGTAACCGCAGGTTGCGGCATGTTTGCCGATTTGAGTTCTGGTGCATGTAACACAGTCGAAACCTGGCATCAATGACACCAGGTGCCACACGAGTCCCATGAACCCGCTCATCGCCACTTTCACCGTGGTCAACGTGGTGCACCCGGCCGGCATCGCTCGGCCTGCCACGTCCCGGCTGGTCAGGGACGTGCCAGCGTCAGCGACGACGCGCCCAGACGGAACGCCGCTGCCGCTGCCTGGCTGTCTTCGATACGCCAGTCCTGATGGTAGATCCCCTGGTGCTGGGCTATGTCGAACCACACCAGCCCGAGAGTCTGGTACTGCCGCATCCCGGCGAACAGGTCCCGGATTTTCGCGGGCTGGCCGGCGCGGGGCCCGACGCCAGCCTCGGAGAGCAGCACAGGCTTGCCGGTGAACGCCCGCACCCGAGCGATGGTCTGGCCGAATACGGTGGCGAAGGTGTCGGACGGACGGTAGTAGTAGCCGTCGATGCCGACCCAGGTGACATATCCCGCGCCGGGCCACCACGAGGCGATCGGTCCCGTGGTTGAGAGGTCCTGATTAATCGTCCACAGCCAGGTGACGTTGCCGGCGCCCTGGCCACGGAACAGCGACACGATGTGCCGCCACGCTGCCACGAACGTCCGTGCCGGGACGTGACCGTAGCCCCATGAGTACCAGTCAGCGTTCATTTCGTGCCCGAAGCCGATGATTACCGGCTGGCCGAAGGCCCGGACACTGTCGGCGAACGCACGCAGGTAGCGGTCGTAGCTGCCGGCCACGATCGCGCGGACGGAGGCGCCGGTGGGATCCATCTGCAGGAGCGTGACCGCGCCATGCCTGTGGACCGTCTCCGCGAACGATGTCGCGAACGATTGCCCCCAGCCACTGTAATAGCCGACAAGGTTCGGGTGCCTTCCTGCCGCTCTCGCGAAGTCTGTAACCGACTGGTACGTATGTGGCGTGCCTCTTTCGTACACGCCTAGGTAGGCGGCGGACCTCAGGGGTAGGGGCGCTGGCGCGTCCGGGAGGCGGGAAGTGGAAGTAAAAGCGCTGTGGGTGACGGCCAGAGCGAAGGCGACCGAGGCAAGAGCGATCACCACAGCCGCAAGCATCCTTAGCCGTGTCTTCACGAGCCTCTTCTATCTCAACACGTCTGCGTCTGCTCGAGGCGACGCGGTCCCAGTGTCTCGGCCGCTGCACCGTGTCCCTCGCGGAGGGAAACATGACTACTGGAAGTTCGAATGCTCCACCACGCCGGTGACATCAGCTACGGCGAGGACGGCGATCCCGCCACCGAAGACGGAACGGGATCAGGGCTGACTCGATTTGGACCTTAAGGCTCATTTTGCTCGTCCCCTCATTGCGATCATAAAAGCGGATCGGCACCTCCACAATTTTCAAGCCCAGCTCGACCGCACGGTAGTTCATTTCCACTTGAAAACTGTATCCATCGCTGCGCACACTGAGCAGGTCGATCGCCTCAAGTGCGGGTCGTCGCCAGAGCTTGAACCCAGCCGTGACATCGCGGACCTTTATGTGCAGCAATGCCTGGACATACACGCTGGCCCATCGCGACAAGAGGCGCCGATGCCAACCCCACTCCTCGGCGAGGCTTGCGCCGGTAACATAACGTGAGCCGATTACCACATCGGCCTGGGTTGAACAGAAGTGTGCCGAGCATCTGTGGCAGGTATTCAGGTGCATGGGAAAGATCGCTGTCCATCTGCACCACAAACTGAGCGCCCTCTTCCAGGGCACGTGTCATCCCGTCAACATAAGCGCGCCCCAGTCCCTCTTTCGTGGGCCTGTGAACAACCATGAGCCGCTCCGGCCCAAATTTGTCTGACAGGTCCTCTGCAATCTGACCGGTGCCGTCGGGAGAACTGTCGTCAACCACAATGATCGTTAGCCGAGGCAACGGCAGGTCGAAAAGCTCCGTAACAATCATGGGCAGGTTACTTGCCTCATTAAAAGTCGGCAGCACCACCGTAACGGCAGATGAGCACCATGGCTCCGGCAAGTTCATCGCATCTCCTGGTTAAATAATTTGCAAGAAATTTATTTAAGAATGCGTGCGCATGCGCCGATGGCTGCAGCTCCTTGTTTCCCTTCGAATGTTGACAGCGACGAAGCCGGATGCGCTGGGTTGTCGGTCAGGTCAACTTTGAAGAAGAAGACGCCGCGCATGCGATATCGCTGCACTGTCTTGCAGGCTGCGGTGAACCAGTTTACCTGCACCCCCTCGTTCAGGCGGCCGGCGCTGGCGAGATCCTGCGGGTCGCTATACGCACCCGCGCGCGCCTCAATTCCCGTCTCATCAATAGCTGTTCTCCTCAGCAAAGATGGGGAGATTTTCCCGAAGAGGGACTCCCAGGCCGCCGTAACCTGCGCCTGCGTGGCGTCGGGCTGGACCTTGACATGCCAGTACATGTCCATGCCCACATACTTGACGGGAGGAAGCCGGGGACTGGCTGTTTTAAGCTGCGCTTCAGGGGAGGCTCCGAAGTAGTTACCATCCCATGCGCTGTATGAGATCACTCCATGGTAGACACGGGAAACACGAGTAAACAATGAGGACCACAGCGGGCTCGAGTTCAATTCCACAAGCTCGGTCCCGGTGACGAATTCTCTGACGCCGAAGTGCTGGGCGGTCCTTAGATAGGGCAACTCTGCGCGGTAATAGTTATTGAACCAGCTAGGCATAAGGTACGGAGTTATTCCGCCTTCCCAGGGGCTGGGCCCGCTTACCAAGATTAGCGGCCGGTATTGAACGAGCAGGTGATCTTGAAGTGCGATCCTGGTCAAGATGGCCACATTGCTAGCAGACAGTGTCGCGTTGGTTGCCTTGACCGCATCGGAGAATTGCGAGGGAGCGTAGAAGTTCCAGACGATCCCGACAGTGTCAGCCTTGAGTACGTTCTTGATGTAGGCCAGCATCCGCTTGCCATACGCCTCTACTTGCGCCGCCGGGTAGTTGCTGAGCGCATACAGATCGACGCCCAGCATCGGCCGGTTTTCCCCAGGTACCGGCCAGTCGCTCTGGCCGAGTGAGGCCGCCGTCTTCCCCGCAGGCTGGGAAGCCGGGATGAGCGGGTGCCCGCATCCGGTGACGCCCCAGGCAGCCAGGGCCACGGCCCCCAGGAGCGCCGTCAGGAGAGCCGTAAGCCGCCTCACGGCCGCGGCTTCAGTTTCCAGACCGTGGCGGTCCCCACGGCGCCCGGGAATGATTTGACTGGAGTTGCGCCAACCATCAGTTTATGGAAGGCGGCATCACCCTCTTTAAAGCTCGACTGGAGATAAGTGCGCCAGGTGATCGCGTACCTGGCAAAGTGCAAGCAGTTCTCGGCTTCCTCGACCGTGCACCACCTTTGCTGGATCAGGTCGCCGATGCTTTGCTCTGTGACGACGATTTGGTTCGCAGGAATCTGGGTGGCCGCATACTGCTGTACCTCGGCCAGGCTGTTAACGCTGAACGCCGGGACTGTTAGCAGGAACGACCCAAGCCCGGCCACGGCAGCTGCGGCCACAGCCGTGCGTTTCCAGACTTGTTGCCAGTCCCAGCGGGCCACCTCCGTCCACAGAAAGCAGTACGCCGGGAGAAGGATGAGAGCGAAATATTGGGGAAACTTCAAGGAGCTGAGACCGAAGACGACCATCCCGGTCAATAGCCAGCTGAACAAGAGCGCATTACCCTGGGCAGGCTTCCAGTTGCGTGCCCGGTAGCACTGCAGCACACGGCGGACGACAATAAGGAACGAGGCCAGTCCGAGCAGAACACTAGGAATGAAGAACTTGTACTGCGCGGCCAGTAGGTGCAGCACACCACCTGGTGAGGTCAGGGTCCCGCCGCTGTGTTGAAGTCCCAGCACCCGCCTCACCTGGGTCGTGGACTGGCCTATGTACCAGTCGTGGTGAGGGACGTCGAATACTCGGACCATCACCACGATGTAGGTGGCCATGACGGCCAGCGCGACGGCGGCCAGCACGAGATGCCCCTTGTGGGCCCGACGTGAGATGAGCCAGCAGAGCAGGACGGCCAGGAGTACGTACACGCCCGTCTGCTTGAAGCTCCCGGCAAAGCCGATGACCGCCCCGGCGAGCGCGAAGCGCAGCCAGGAGGGCTTCTCCAAAGCGCCCTGGTACAGCAGGAAGCCCATAACGATGAGGACCATCAGCGCGTTCTCCATGTAGGAGACCCGCTCGATGTACATCAGCCACCCATCGAAGATCACTGGGATGATGGCGAACAGGGCCGTGGCAGAGCCGTGGATCTTCCAGAGCAACCGGAACAGCAAGGCCTGCATCGCCGCGGTTAGGAGCACGCCAAGAAGCCGGGCATGCCAGATGCTGGCCCCGACGAGGGTGAACCACCGGGAGAGCAGTAGGAAGTAGAAAGGTGGCTGGTAGAGGAAGGGTTCATAGGCCTGGTAGAGCGAATGCTCGCTCAGCACACCGTGCTGGACGTTGATGGATACCCGGTAGTAGACCGCCTCATCCCACTGCCAGGCGGGGGAGACGCCCAGATGCCACAACCGCAGCCCGGTGCCAGCAGCAAGGACCACGGCAAACGCCAGGATCGATAGGAGCGCTAGCCGCCGCTGCCGCCTACGGTGCCCGGCGGCTACGCGCGATTCCGAGACCGAGGGCGGTTTCCCAGGATCCCAGGAGTGCGCCGCAGGCTCTCTGATGGCCTTCAAGGCTGGGCCTTCCTCTGCCAGATCGCGTAGATACCGTGACCTCGTGCAGCGTCGAAGGCCCCCACTCTGCGAGATGGTAATTCTTCTGGTCGCTATCAAGGGCCTGAGTCAGCGCTGGAAGGCCCGGCTCGCCGGAGCCTTCCCCCACAAGGCCCAGTAGCGTCTGACCCCCAGGCGCGCTGGACCGCGGCAGCAAAAGCGTGCTCGGCATCTCGGGAGCCGAGGAAAACGTTGTCGAGTAAAACAGTGCTATCGCTCCGTAGCGGCCCTGTCTCAACTGGCTCAGGTAATACGATTCCCGGTCGGCTGGCGCTACCGAGGCTGGATCAAGCGACAGCCTGGTAGTCCATCGTGTCCAGCCAACCTGCGGTATGTAGTACTCAGCGACGTGGATCTGGGTCGCTGCATAAATGCTGCCTTGGCTTCGTCCGGCGATAGGCTTAAACGCCGCAATGAAGGAGTTCGTATTAGCCCACGAGTGATAAACCTGCCAGGCCGATTCCCAGCTGCTTGCCGCCGGGTAGGCAAGAGCGACCGCGCAGCAGGCTGCCGTGAACCGCCAGTTCGTCTGCGGAAGCCACCCAATCAGCCTGCTGCAGGCATAGCCAGCTGCGATGGCAGCGAACCACATGCCATAGGCCAGATGCTTATCGAGCGACCAGCCAGTCTGATCATGCAACTGCGCGGCCGGCACGACAAGGGCTGCGCAGGCGAGCAGTGCTATCAAGAAACCACGCTGCCTGTTTTCCGTGCCCGCCGCGAACACGGTGCCTACCATCGCGAGGCAGACGATCAGTCCTGAATATCCCCAGATGTCATTGAGCAGGAGCAGGGCACTTTGATGATCAGATGCAGTTCGGTTGACAACCGTGGACAGTAGTCCCGGGCCAGGAACCCGCGCCGGTCATCAGCAGCCCGAAGAACACCGCGCATCCTCCCGCGAGACAGAGAGCCCAAGAGCACTGCCCGTCCTGCGCGCATTCTAGGCAGCCATACCAGGAACGCGAAGCCTATCAGGATGGGTCGATGACGATCCCGAGTAAGCCGTCGCATTGGCTGGGCCAGGGCCCCTGCGCGTGCCAGCCACCCATGCGCCACGGTGACGGCGGTAAACTGACTGGACCACGAGCCAGCCGACAGGGCGGTAAAAAGCACCGACAGTGGATCGATAAGTCGCGAAAGCCAGTCGCAGAGCCGGCTCGCTCAACGCCCAAAGAGCGGCAGCCATAAGGGCGCCCCGGCGGCCGATCAGCCGCCAGGCCGTAAGTACAGCAAGACCGTGCCGGCAAGCATGAAGCAAAGCGAAACGATCCTTACCCCGGCAAGTCCGCCGATACTGTCGGCGACGGCACCAAGAGGCGGGTAGGCGATAGGCGACCCGGAGAGAAACTGGTCTGCATATGACCGATGGCCATGAGCCCCATGCAGCCAATGCGCCCATTCCAGGTGACCCAGCCAGAGATAATCCGCCTCGTCTTGAACGCCGCGTTGCTCCATACCAGGCTTAGCGAGAGGGCAGCCTGCACGGCGCATATGGCGGTCAGTGGGTTCAGAGCGCCGGCCAATCACGCCGCTTCGTGGCGGCGTTGTTGCAGCGCCGGAAAGGCTGTCGCACCGGCTGGAGGTCTTGCTGCGGGGCTGTTGGTGGCAGGAGGCATTCACTCTGCGTGTTCCTCTGCCAGATCGCGTAGATACCGTAATCATGGGTGCCTGAGATATTGCTGGTGTTGTAGTGCCCCACCGCAGCGAGACGATATTGTGATCTTTTTCCAGGGCGAGCGTAAGCGCCGGCAGGCCCGGCTCTCCCGAGTTGCTTCGCCAACTAGGCCCAGCAGCTCCTGATACGAATTGATCCCTTGTGGGACAGCAGGATGCCTCCAGGCAGCTTTACCGACGAGAATGTTGTGGAGTAGAAGAGCGCTATCACACCGTAATTTCCGTCTGCAACTGCCCGAATAGTAAGAGGCCCACGAGCTCTCGCGGTACGTCGGCAGGGTCAAGCGACAGTGTCCCCACTCCCATCGCGTCCATTCAGAGCCCTCTCGCGATGTAATATTCCGCAATATTGACTCTCGCGTCCAGGCAAGTAAATATGACCCGTGGCTTTGCGCTTCGATAGGCCCTAGGGCACTAATAAATTCTTTGCGTCAGGCCATGCGTGGTAACGCTCCCAGGCCGACTCCCATCCTGTTGCGGCCGGGTAAACAAGGGCTGCAGCGCAGCAGAGTGCGGCAAGCTGAGGCCGGGATCCGGGAACCCATCGGATGAACTTGCCAGCTGCATAGCCCGCTGCGATCGCCGCAAACCAGACGCCGTAGGCAAGGTTTTTGTCAATTGTCCACGTAGTCTGGAAATGAAGGTCAATAAACAGGTAGACGCCGAAGCACAAGCCTCCGGTCAATACAAAATTACTTCCGTGTTCCGGATTTAAGAATTATCAGGACGCCTATCACGGCAAGACCGATGATCAAGCCTGCGTAGCCCCATATCCCACTCATCGCCGACGACATAGGCTGATAACCGGCGGCGCTCGGCGCGAACAGGGTGGAGAAGAGTCCGGGCCATGAGTGAGATGCGGTCATCACCAGGGCGAAGCACAACGCCCACGCTGCAGTCAGCCATGCAGTGCAGGACAACGACTGCTGGGGTCGCATGACACGGAGCCAGGCGAGAGCCGCGAAAGCGATCACCACTGGGTCGATAACGAGCCCCCAGTAGGCGGTCGCGTTGGCTAGAGCAAGCATTAGTGCCGCTGCGAGGATGAACTCACCTCGATGGCGACGGTAGCCGGCTTGCACGATGAGCCACGCGGCCAGGGCGGTCAGGAATATCGACAGGGGATCAGCGGTCGCGAAGGCCAAGCGCATCGCTGGTTCGCTAAGCGCCCAGAGGGCCGCGGCGATGAGGGCTCCGGTACGGCCGATCAGCCGGGACGCCGTCAAGCAGAGCAGGATTGTCGCGCCGAGCATAAAGACAAGCGAAAGGATCCTAGCTCCGGCGAGGCCTCCGATGCTGTCAGCAAAGGCACCGACTGGTGGATAGATTGCTGGCGATCCAGACAGGAATCGGTACGCAGAAGTCGATGGCCATGAGGTCCCGTGCAGCCAGTGCGCGAGTTCCAGCCGGCCGACCCAGAGGTAATCCGCTTCATCCAAGTAGGCCGTGTTGCTCCAGACGAGGGTGAGGGAGAGGCCGACCTGCAGGGCGCAAATCGCGGCCAGGGGGTACAGGAGGCGGCCTCTACTGCGCCGCGCAGGTTGTCCCGGCTCTGACCCGGAAGTAGCGGCCGGGATGGTGGAGGGAGAACCTGCCCCAGCGCGGATCGATCCGGTCAGGTTCATCGCGAGCCCGGTGATGAAGACCAGCCCCAAGCCGAATCCAAGCAGGGGATAAGCGAGGCTCTCCAGACTGCGCGAGCGGGCGATCTGGTGCACCGCCAGCACTGCCGCGCAGCCCAGCATCAGCCCAGCCACGGCAGTACTGTGACCCGCTGCCACAGCCGCGGCTGCCGCGGCTGCCGCAGTGGCTCCGGCGAGCGGCAAGATGACCAGCTGGCGGAGCCGACGCTTGGCGAACGGGCAGTCCCGATGCGCCCGGATGAAGTATGCGCAGCCCCGGGAAGATCGCCGGTACTCTTTCGTCAGCGCTCGCAGCCCGCGGCGGTGGTCATGCCACCCGAAGAGTTCCCGGCAGACGAAGACCCCGTAGCCGGCGGTGGTCACGCGCCAGAACCACTCGTAGTCCTCGTAGCTGCCGTGGGACCACGATGGGTCGATGGGGCAGGCCTCATAAAGCTCGCGGGTGAACAGGGTGTTGGCTGTGATGGGTGGCTTGCGCCCGCGCGCGCCGAAGTCTTCGCTTGTGACGGTGTAGGACTGCGTGATGCGTGGGGTCTTGGCGCCGATCCAGGTGCTGTCGGTATAGCGGCCCCAAAAGCTGTCGTGGACCGACTTCATGCCGCCTGCCACGCAACTGGTTCCGCTGTCTCTGAGTGCGGTGACGGCTCTGCTCATCCAGTCACGCGGGAGGACGATGTCGCTGTCCACGAGCGCGATGAGGTCGCCTGAGGTCATCCTGATGGCCGCGTCGCGCTTGAAGTTGGCGTCACGCACTCCTGGCGGCGTCTCCAGTTCGTAGATCACCAGCCTCGGGTCAGCGAGTTCCGCCAGCCCCTCCCAGGTGCGGTCTCCTGGTGAGCCGACCAGGATGATCTCTTGGAGACGGGGATAGTTCTGGTCAAGTAGAGACTTGACTGCGGCTCCGATGGTTCCTGCGTTGTCCCGGCACGGGATGACAACGCTGACCCACGGTGCAGAAGGTGTCCGCATCTGGTCTGGCACTTCCGGAGTAACCGGCTTTATGGTCCGCGTCTTGAGGCGGATAAACACCAGGCGGTCACCCGCGACATAATTGACCACGGTGAACACAGCCGTAAGCGCCACGTTAGCCACGAGGTAGTTCATGCCAAGGCGCAGCAGCCCCTCATAGAGAGCCAGATTAAGAGCGATCGTCACCGCCTTCTGTGCATTGAAGCGGGCAAAGGCTATCCGGAATGGAGTGGCGCGGTCACGCCAGGTGAGCCAGCGGTTCAGGAGGAAGCTCGATTCCACTGACACGACAGCCTGGATCGCATACGAGACGATGGGCTGCATGTGCCCGGCCCCGGTCAGCACGGCCTGAAGGCCGAGACCCATTACGAAGACAGCCCCGCCGATCGCGCTGAAGACCACGAACCGGGCGCCACGGCGTTCCAAGTAGGGCGGGGGGGTGGCCGCGTGCCGACCTTTGCTGGCTGCTCGGCCCGCTTTCGGCGTCCCCTCTGGCTGTGCCTGCGACGCGGGCTCGGTCGATCGGGATGCGGGCACATCCGGTGCCGGCGCCAGGTTTTCCAGGACCGTGAGGGCCCGCCCGTCATGCATGGCGGCTTCCTCCACGAGGGTCCCTGCCCGCTCAACTGCGATCTCCAGCAGGGCTCGAAGTCCCTCCGCCTGCGAGGCGGCATGCCCGGCGTGCACCAGCTCCGGAGGATTTGGGCAGCGACCTGTGAATTCCCTCTCCCGGCTGGTCAACGTTGCGGTCCTTCCGCCGGCCGCTGGTGCCGGCGATTGATCGGCACGACACTCCCGCCGTCGGAGGCAGCCTCCTTGGCGGCTAGTACAGGGGGCAGGGTCAGGCTGTTCTGCCGGTGCCCGACGGGCCGTCTGCCGAACAGCATCGGCCTGGTGGACTTGGACTCGGACATTAACTCGCGCAGTCGATAAAGGTTCAAGTTTGCCGCTACGGCCAGCATCGGCGCGGCCCTGAGCGTAGTGGGGAAGTTCGTCGCCGTGACAGCGGCGACGCCGGTTCCCAGGCTTTCTGGTTCGCCGTTTGAAACGTTCACAGGCTCAAAGACCCCCCTGCCGTACGATGCCGTAGAGCTATTGGTAGCCCCGGCCTTCGATCAGTGCGTCCAATTCCCCTCCGTACGCAGGCGGTGTCCGGGCATCGCCACATGCCGTGGCGATACCCTGGGTAGGAATGCCGCACCTAAAAAGGTACAGTCCGACCCACCTTAGATGTGGGCGATTGCTGAACTTCTGTGAGTGATGAACCCTCTGATCACTGTGCGTAATTACGTCACGACAACAGGTAGGTCGGCGGCGGCGACTCGTCCTGTTGCGTGCGGCTCCGTGACGATGCCCTTGTTCCCTTTCGGCTGGTCGAGCGCTGTGCACGCAGCCAGGGGAGGAATTCCCTGCAACGAGCGTCCCGTTTCGGGGCCCGCGGGATCTACGCGATTCCGAGCCGGGAATGAGACACAGGAAAGGCGATTCTGCATACAGTCACACACTGCTGGCGGCGGCTCATGACAGAGGCCTCCGATACGTGCTGGCGCCTCGTTGCAACGCGGCGATGGCAGCCGGATTGTTGAGGCGCCAGTCCTCGTTGTGGACGGAGTCGAACCACACGAATCCGAGCAGGCTATAGAGGCGAATGCCGGCGAACAGGTCAGCGATCTTCGCCGGCTGGTTCGTGGTCGGCGATACGGATGTCTCGGCGATCAGGATCGGGTCATGGGTCAGTTCGCGTATGGCCGCGATGGTCGGCCCGAACAGGGGCGCGAACGTCCAGGACGGTTGGTAGTAGTAACCGTCCAAGCCCACCCATGTCACGTAGTTCTGGCCTGGCCACCAGGGGGCCGGACGGGAAATGCTGCCGCTGGTGTGCATGACGTTGACCGTCCACAGCCAGGTCACGTTCCGTGTTCCTAGCTCGCGGAACAGAGTGACGATGTGCCGCCAGGCGGCCACGAAGACCGCTGGGGAGGCGTGCCGGTAGCCCCAGGAGTACCAGTCGCCGTTCATCTCGTGGCCGAAGCTGAGGATGACCGGGTGCTGGTAGGAGCGGACGGCCTCAGCATAGGAGTTCAGGTAGCTGTCGTAGCGTCCGGATGCGATGGCGGCGAGGCTGACGTCCTTCGGGTTGATCTGGACAAGGGGCACCGCACCATGCTTAGCCGCGGTCGCGGCGAAACTGGCCTTGAACGGCTCGAACCATCCGCTGTAGTAGACAACGAGCCGGGGTTTGATTCCCGTCTTGGCGGTGAATCTGGTGACCCCGGCATATGAGGCGGGTGCCCCCGACTGATAGACCCCGACGTAGGAAGCGGGCTCAACGGGCAGAATCGTGCTCTGATGTGGCGGGCGGGGAGGCATCGCGTGACCCCGGTAGGCTTCGATACGCACTGCGAAGGTGAGACCAAGTGCTATGACCGCACCCAGGGCAGCAATCGTCGCAGCCAGCCTTACCCGGTTTCGCCTCCGGGTGAGGGGAGGAGGGGGCTGGCGGTGGCCATGCCGCGCGCCTTCATGGTCAACGAAAACCGTCGTGCCTCCCGTCCTCGTGCTCTCGGCTGATGCTCAGCCCGGTCAGTCACAGCCGACTGCTCATCCTCCTGGCCTGGTGTACATGCTCGCGCCCTTACGGAAGGCGGCCACGGCCGCAGGGCTGGTGAAACCGAAACGCTGGCCCCTGTTGTTGGTGGAGTCGAAATATACGAAACCGAGCAGCCCATACTGGCGGATGCCGGCGAACAGGTCGGCGATCTTCGCTGGCTGGCCAGCGGCTGGCACGGCGCCCGTCTCAGCAACAAGGATCGGGTCGAGGGTGAGCTTCCGGACGGCGGCAATGGTGGGACCGAACAAGGGAGCAAACTCCCAGGATGGCTTGAGGTAGTAGCCGTCGATACCGACCCAGTTCACGTAGGAACTGCCGGGCCACCACTGGTCCGGGCGGGGGATGCTGCCGCCGTGCGTATTGTTGATGATGTTAACCGTCCACAGCCAGGTCACGTTGTGGGCTCCAAGCACGTGGAACAGTGTGACGATGTGCCGCCAGGCGGCCACGAACACCGCCGGGCGCGTGTGCTGGTAGCCCCATGAGTACCAGGTGCCGTTCATTTCATGGCCGAAGCTCAGGACCACGGGGTGCTTGTAGGCGCGGACGGCCTCGGCGTAAGCGCTGAGGTAGCCGTCGTATCGCCCGGAAGCAATCTTGGACACGTCGATGTTGTCCGGGTCCATCTGCACGAGGGGCACGGCACCGTTATCGGCGACGGTCGTGGCAAACTTAGTAGGGAAAGGTACATACCACCCGCTATAGTACATAACCACATCCGGCGTGGCCTGGGTCGTGCTCTTGAACGCTGTTACTCCGGCGTACGAGTCCGGGACCCCTTTGGTATATACCCCCAGGTAGGCGCCCGTGGCTGCGGGAAGTTGGACAGGCAATGGCCCAGAAGAGTGGCTGGATCGGTTATGCAATACGACACCGGCGGCGACCGCGACTGCGGCAACGACTACAACGGCGGCCACGATGATCCGCCCGGGGCCTCTTCGCGTTCTTCTGCTCTGATGCCTCATCAGGCGACTCCTCCTGTGATCCTGTTGCGGCGTGGGGCGCGCGCCATTCGTTTCGATCCGCAGGCGCCAGGCAGCATCACTAGCGCGAAAGCAGTCACCATTCGGCTGGCAGATCTCACCCTGCGACCTCCGCGGGCTCCTCCTGGGCGCGTCTCCAAACGCCCTTGCCGGGGGTCATCAAGGGTGCCAGCATATACAGCTGCACGCCGGCCAGGAGTGCTGTTGCCCAATATGTGTGCCAGCCGAACTCATGCATGCGCAGGGCCAGGCCAGACCAAAGGAGCCCCTGAACAAGCACAATCCAAATACACAGGATCCGGTTCACCATTACGGGAACCTGTCCCCTGCGGCTGGAGGCCCCGGTCGGGACCCACTCAGCGACACTTCCCCGGAGCGCGTACCAGACTGCGTACATGTGGCAGCACGAGTTGATCATGCAAACCCGGTAGATCGTCGGCCGCCAGCCGCGGCTGAGCAACGGGAACACGAACAGTGTCGCCGCGATCGCTGGCAGCATCGGCAGGTAGTTGTGAGGGTAGATACGATGCGGGAAGAACCAGATCATCGTCAGGACCGGGAACGGACCGGTCAGCAGCAATGCCGCGGATGACATGTAGTACAAGAACGCTGCCCAGAAGGCGGCCCGTTGCTGCCACGTGAACGGTGCCTCCCGGAAGTGCTTTTCGAGCATGAGCAGCATCGACGAGCGGCACCACCGGGTCTGCTGGTTGGCCAGCGACGGGAAGTCGGCCGGAGCCACGCCCTTGGCGAGGCACAGGGGCAGGTAGCGCGTCTCGTAGCCAGCCCACGCCAGCCTGACCCCGGAGTGCACGTCCTCGCCGATCGGCACCCACGCGAAGCCGCCTGCCGCCTCCACAGCGGCGCGGCGGTAGATCAGGTTCGTGCCCGCGCAGATCGCTGCACTGTAGCGGTCCCGGGCCGGCTGGATAAAGTGGAAAAAGATGTCCTGGAGTGTCCCCGCGTAACGCTGGATATAGGAGAACGAGCGGTTGCTCACGTCGAAGTACTGAGCTGTCTGGACGATGCCGACTTGTGGATCGTGGAAGTAAGGCATGGTCTCGTAGAGAAATTCGGGCCGCATGGCAAAATCGGCGTCGATTACGGCGATATATTCCCCGTCGCTGATGGTCAAGGCGTGCAGAAGGTTGCCGGCCTTCTTCATATGACCCGGGTCCGGGCGGACGATATACCTGAAATCGTATCGCTGAGCCAGGTCCCGTACCTGTTCGCGGACTGAGTCGTCAAGCACATAAACGGTCTTAGGGCCGCCCCACTCCATGTTGCTGACATGCAGGAAAGTGTTGTCCAGCAACGCCAGAGGTTCGCCGCAGCTGGGCAGGAAGACATCGACCGTCTCGCCGTGCTCCCGGTAGCTGGCGACGGTGGCCTGATGCTCATCCAGGGTCAGTCTGGGACGTCCGATTCTAAGCCAGAAGTTGACTACGATCGGTGGCACAATAACCATAAGCAGCAGCCACATTAGCGGGGCGACAAGCCAGGCGTGCTGGGCAACGCGCACGTAGCCGTAGAGGACCCCGAGGGCGGCAATGAGCAGGAACGCGAACACCCAGCGGCGTTGCTTGCCAAAGTACTCATACTTTTCCTGGCTGCTCGGCGGTGGTGGCAGGTATACCCGCCGCAAGTGCCCGGCAGCCGAAGGCTCAGTGGCGAGCACGGGACCCTCCGGCTGGCGTTGCCTCGTCCTCGGACGCCCATATGGTAAAGCGATCAGGACGGGCGAGGACGTAGTAGCCACCGGCGTGGCGCATGTCTGCGGTGATCTGCCTGTCCACAGCCGCGGCGTGACCGAAATTCAGGATGACGAGAGAGAAGTAGTGGCGGTCAATCGCCGCCTGATAGGAGGCTTCCCCTGCACGTCTTCCTGGGTAGCTGAAGTGATAGGTGCTCGACCACCGCCGCCAGGGGACATCGGCCCGCAGGTAGTAGGCCTCAACGTCATAGTCTTCGGCCAGGTAGTTGCCCGGGTGAAGACCGATCTCCGCGCGGAGCAGGCTGACGGCATCGGCTGAGTTTGGCCAGGCGGCGAACAGCGAGGTTGCCTGGCCCATCGACCCGAACAGCGTGGATGCGGCGATCGGCAGGGCCATCACCGGTGCCCAGCCATAGCCATGATCGACCCTGCTCAGCCGCGCCATGGCGTAGCCGGCGGCGATCGCGGCGAACCAGGCGCCGAACACGACGTGCTTCTGGAGGCTGACCGCCGTATGCAGCCTGGCCTGCTCGGCCGGGGCGAGCAACCCAGCGGCCGCCAGGACGGAAACCAGGAGTTTCCCGCGTGCTTCGCTGCGATAGGACAGCACCGCACCTAGTGCGGCAAGGACCAGAATCAGGCTTGTCCACAGGTATGCGCGCTGGAGAACGGCCTCCACCGGAACACTCGACTGCGGCCGGGCCAGGATGCTCGTGGTGATGCCCAGCCAGTACTCCCGGCCGCCAGCCGTGATGGCCGCGATGACCAGCAAGAGCCATGAGCCAAGCACCGCCAGGCCGGCCGCCAGTGCCGCCCCGCCCCCATGCTTGCGCCAGACCGTCATGGCGACGACCACGATCACTACGGGAGTAAAGAGCGCCGTCGCGTATTTCACCGCATCTGCTGCGACGAGGGCCACGCCGCTTGTGATCAGAAGCGTTGCCCGGGTCCAGCGCCGGCAGTCAGCACTCCGGATGCCTAGCCATGCGGCCAGGGCAAGCAGGAACAACGCCATCGCGTCATAAGTCGCGAAGGCGCCCAGGAACTGCGTGCCGGCGAGGGTGGCGAACAAGGCCGAAGCCAGAAGTGCTGCCCGCTGCCCATACAGCCGGGCTGCCGCGGCCCACAGCAGGGTCGTGACCCCGAGCATGAAGCACAGCGACAGCATGCGCGCGGCGGCAAGGCCCCCGGCGCTATCCGCGAGGGCGCCAATGGGCGGATAGAGGACAGGCGCCCCCGAGAAGTAGGCCGGGAAGTTCGGGATCGGCGCGTCATGCAGCCATCGGGCCCACTCCAGATGCCCGGCCCGCAAATAGAGGGCTTCATCCTGGAACGCCGAGTTGGACCATATGAGCCGTAGCGACAGGGCAGCCTGGACAATCAGCACGGCAAGCAGCGGCCACGGCCGGGCGGCCAGACTGGGCTTACTGGGCTTACTGGGCCGGCGCCCAGCGCCCTCCCGGGGCGCCGGCTCCTGGCCACCTTGGGCAGATGCTTCGGCGAAAGGCGATGAGTCCCAGGTGGATAGCCCCACCGGAGGCTTGAACACCCTGAATTGGCCGATAGCCGGCGACTGACTGATAGCCGGCGACTGAGCGGCGGACTCGGGAGGCGCGGTCACGTCCGCGATCACCGGAAGTCCGAGTGCGGTGTCTCCGAGTGCGGTGTCTCCGAGAGCAGTGTCGGGGTCACCGTGCACGGGTGCCCCTCGTATCGCCGTCGGCGATTATGGCGGTATAGGCGCTTTTGTCGCCACCGGCATCATCAGTTACTCCCGCATCGCGGGCCGGGCCGCTGGCGCCCGGCGACCGGATAGCTTTCTCGCCCGGCTGCGCCGTCTGAGAAAGCCCCCAACCTGCCCAAGTGCCGTGATTCAAAGGTCGCACCTGCCCGCGATCTGGGGGGCCGTACGGAAGAACGCCTCGGCTACTTCCCCCCAGCCTGCCCGGCGTTTTACGGCGTCACCACCGTCGCGATCTCCTGAGAGATGGAGAACCGCTCATAGGCAAGCTACCGGTCTCCTTCCGGGCGAGAAGGGTCTTTACCGATTTTCCCGATACCGCCCGCTCCGCAGGACGATCTTGTGAGTGCTGGCCAGTGGTGCCCGGGCCAAGATAGTGCCTGGTGACAGGGGTATTCAGCGGGCCGGTGCCAGGGCTGGCTAGCTGTTGTGGGCAGCAGTAAGCGGGCGCAGACCAGGCGGCGCAGCGGCACGGCTTCTGGACATACCTAACTGAAGTAGCCTAATGTGACCGCAGTCACACACATCGTGCGTTCCTCCCGAGAGGTGCATCGCGTGCGAAAGTTATGTACAGGCACCCGGTGCCACCGGATTGGCGGATTGGCCCTGGCGACCCATGTCCGCATTCCCTAATCATGCGCAGCCGATTCCGGATGTGGCCGCGATACGCGCTTACGGCAGGCATCTCAGTACGTAGGCGCTTCGTAACAACTAGTCATTTAGGTTGAAAAGCTACTTAACGTGTGCTCCGCTGTAGCGCAGGAAGGCGCTATGTCGATGCGTCTCCGGGGGGTTTGGTCGCATGGAAAAAGGCAGCAGGGTTCCACCGCTGTCTCGGGGTGCGCCCAAGGTGACGGAAGGATCTACGGCCCTGGCCGAGTCTTCGCCCGAGGGTGGTCAGGCTGGGAGGGACGCCGTACCTGAGCAGCGCAGTGCGGAGTCAGCGTCGCCCGAGGCACCGGCGGCCCTGCCGCAGCGGGTACGGGGTGCGAGTGATGGGCCGCAGCCGCCTGCGCGAGTGGCGCGGCCGGTGCTGCCCGCATCATTCCTGGAACGCGTGCGTGCTGCGGCCCAGGCCGAAGCCCAGGCCGAGGCGCAGCGCGGTGAGCAGCCAGCGTCTTCCTCCGACACGTTTGTTACCAAGCCGGCGTCCTCTGCCACCGAGTTGGCATCCCCGCAAACGCCGGCGTCCGAGGCGCCAGCGCCCCGGACGGACGGCTTGCCACAGCGGGTACGTGGTGCGGGTGACAGGCCGCGGCCGCCTGCGCGGGTAGCGCGGCCGGTGCTGTCGGAGTCCATCCTGCAACGCGTCCAGGCCGCAGCCCGGGCCGAAGCTGAGGCGGACAAGGACGAGCAGCAATCAGCGGTGGCGCCGTCGCCCGGGCGTGCTGCGGGGGACAGCGAGGGGAACCAGCAGCCTGCGGAGATAGCGCCCCTGGCCGCCAGGACGGAACCCGCCCGTCCAGGGGATGCAACGACGGAGCCCATCCCCGTCATTACCGCGGCGGTTGGCACTGCCACGATGGACCCCACGGCTGGCGAGGTTGCGGTTCCACCGGGAACCGCCGGGGCGCCAGCCAAGTCCAGCCTGGCCGGAGCGCCGCCCAAACCCAGAGCGCTCAAGGTCCGGCCCAAGGCCAGAGCGCTCAAGGCCAGAGCGCTCAAGGCCAGAGCGCTCAAGGCACCGCCCAAGGCCAAGGCGCTCAAGGCCAAGGCGCTCAAGGCGCCGTCTGAGCCCAAAGCGGCTCGCTCCAGACCCCCGGCGGCACACGGGGGCCAGGGCGCCGGGGCGGGGACGGGAAAGTCCCTCAAAGGGCAGGCGCGGGCCGGCCGGAACTACCGGATAATCGGTCTCGTTGCCGTGACCGTGATCGTCGGAGCCCTGGCGCTGGGCTTCGTCCTGTCCGACCACACCGGGGGGAGCAGTTCCGGGCGGAGCGCCGCCAGCGGGACTGCCGCCGGCCGGACCGGCGCCGGAAACGTGCGTCCGGCTGATCCCGCCACGATCAGTCGTGATGCGGCGGCCTGGGTCACTGCTCAGGTCGGCTCGGGCACCGTCATATCCTGCGATCCCGTGATGTGCCAGGCACTGGAGTCCCGCGGTCTCCCCGCTGACCAGGTGCTCGTACTCAAGTCGGGTATGACCAGCCCGCTCGGCTCGGCCGTCGTCGTGGCCACGCCCGTTCTCCGGAAGCAGATCGGCAACCGGCTTTCCAGTTACGCTCCAGGACTCCTCGCGAGCTTCGGCTCCGGAGACCAGCAGATTCAGGTCCGGGCGATCGCACCGAACGGCGCCGCGCAATACATCTCCCAGGTGAATGCGGATCTGGCCGCGCGGAAGATGTCCGGGGCCGAGCTTGCGCAGAGCTCCCGGATCGTGGCCTCCGCCACGGCCAGGAAGCAGCTTGCCGCGGGGGAGGTGGACGCACGTTTGATGACTGTCATCACCGGCCTGGCGGCGTCCCATCCGATCGACATCGTGGCGTTCGGTGAGTCCGGGCCAGACACGGCCATGGCGCCTTTCCGGTCCGCTGAACTGGCGGAGACCAACATGCAGAAGATGGTGACTACCGTTGTCGGGCAACAGCCGCCCTTCCGTGCCGCACACATGGTGTCCTTGCGGCTGCCCAATGGCCGTTCCGTCTTGCGCATCGATTTCGCCGCACCAAGCCCGTTCGGCCTTCTGGGATCGAGCACCGGCTAGGCCGGCCAATCCGCGGCTAGCCCGGATGAGGTCCGTGGGTGGAGCGCAGGCGGGCCAGACCGGGTCACAGGCGCCCAGAAGCCAGCTGTAGTGTCGCGGCCATGCGGAGCTATCCGACATGAGCCCCCGGCGCACCCGCCGGCGGGCGGACGCCGAGCCGCGGCCCCCCGGGCCTGAGCAGATCGAGTCTTGGCCGGACGGCGACTGGGTGATCCGCCCGGTGTCCGGGGCTGCCTCCGTTAAGACGTACCGGTGTCCCGGATGTGACCAGGAAATCCCTCCCGGTATGCCGCATCTGGTCGCCTGGCCTAGCCTTAACCCCGGGCCTGCCGAGCGCCGGCACTGGCACCGGCCTTGCTGGGAACGACGCATGCAGCGCCGGCCCGGGCGCCGTGTCGGCAGATGACCACACCGGCCACCGGACTACCACGGGGAACACGATGAGCGAGATCAGGGCGAGTACGGTCCTGCCAGCCCGGCGGGAGCCAGTCACCCTGCACACCGACGACGGGCTCGACCTGGTCGGCGAGCTGGCGCTGCCCGAGCGGCATGACCCGGTGGCCACGCTCGTCTGCCTGCACCCGCTGCCTACCCACGGCGGCATGATGGACAGCCACATCCTGCGCAAGGCCTCCTACCGGCTGCCCGCGCTGGCTGACCTGGCTGTGCTGCGCTTCAACACCCGGGGTACCTCGTCTGACCGCGGCCGCAGTCAGGGCGAGTTCGCTGACGGCGAGGCCGAGCGGTTCGACGTGTCCGCGGCTGTCGGCTGGGCCACCGCGAACGGGCTGCCCCGGCTGTGGCTGGTGGGCTGGTCGTTCGGCACCGAGCTGGCGCTCAAGTGGGGCGCCGATATGGCCGTTGAGGGAGCGATCCTGCTGTCACCCGCGCTGCACCGGGCCGGTGACGCAGACCTGGACGCCTGGGCCGCGGCGGGCAAGCCCCTGCTGGTGCTGGTCCCGGAGCTGGATGACTACCTGCGCCCGGACGAGGCGCGGCGCCGGTTCGCCCGGGTGCCGCAGGCCGAGCTGATCGCGGTGGACCAGGCCAAGCATCTGTGGGTGGGCGAGCCCTCTGTCCGTATCGTGCTGAACGAGATCGTGCGCCGGGTGAATCCGGCCGCCGCGCCGCTACCCACCGAGTGGAAGGACTGAGCGTGCCGCTCTTCGACCTGACGGGCAAGAAAGCTTTCATCACCGGGGCCTCGCGGGGGATCGGCCAGGCCATCGCGGTCGCCCTGGCGGGCGCCGGGGCGGACGTGGCCCTGGTGGCCCGGGGCGAGGACGGGCTGTCCGAGACCGCGGCACAGGTCAGCGCGCTGGGGCGGAAGGCCTTCGTCATTCCTGCCGACGTCACGGAGCAGGAGTCGGTGGCCGCCGCGGTCGCCGTGGCGATCGACCACCTGGGCTGCCTCGACATCGTCCTGAACAACGCGGGCGGGTCCAGCTTCATGGTGCCGTTCCTGGACCTCCGGCTGTCCGGCTGGGACAAGGTGATGCGGCTGAACCTCGACTCGGCCATGTACGTGTGCCACGCGGTCGGCCCGTACCTGGTGGAACGGGGCAGCGGCTCGGTCATCAACGTCGCGTCCGTGGCCGGGGTGAGCGCAGCGCCGTTCCTGTCCCCGTACGGCGCGGCCAAGGCGGGCCTGATCTCGCTGACCAAGTCGCTGGCCGTCGAGTGGGCGGCCAGCGGCATCCGGGTCAACGCGCTGTGCCCCGGGTGGACCGCGACCGAGCTGAACCGCAACATCTGGGAAGACGAGACCGCCGGGCCTGCCACCGTCGCGTCAGTGCCGATGCACCGCTGGGCCCGCCCGGACGAGATGTCCGGCCCCGCGGTCTTCCTGGCCAGCGGGGCCTCCTCGTACATGACTGGCCAGGTGCTGGTGATCGACGGCGGCCAGACCGCGATGGCCTGACCGCCGTCTCGCCGGCCGCGCGCGCCCGCCTGGCTGGACGACCTACTCCGTCCACCACTCGTCGTCGTTCCCCTTGCCCTTGGCCGGCACCGGCTGCTTGGCCGGCGCGGCCTGCTGGGCGCCCTGCGGTGCGCGGGCCTGCTGGGTCGGCTGCGCCGCCTGGCGGGCGGTGGCCTGCGGGGCCTGCACGGCCGTAGCCGGGCCACCGTTGCGTGGCGGCGCCGCCGGAGCGGACTGCGGGGAGCTGGCCGGGGCCGGCGCGCTCGGCGCCGGGCCGACCGCCTTGGCGCCGGTGCCCACGGCCTGCTGCCGGGGCTGGAGGGCGTCGGCCAGGCCCGGCATCTGGGTGCCGAGCAGCTGGCTGATCTGGGCCAGGTGGGTGGAGATGCTCTCCTTCTGCTTCGTCAGCTCGTCGACCTCGCGCTGGGCCCCGGCCCGGTGCCGCTCGATCTCCGCCTTGGTGTCCGCCAGCAGCTGCTCGGCCTGGGACTTCGCCTGGGCGACGATCTGGTCGGCGTTCTTCTTCGCGTTGGTGACCAGCTGACGCGAGTGCTGGTCGGCTTCGCGCCGGGTCTGCTCGGCCTGGGCGCTGGCCTTGGCGGCCCGCTGTTCGGCCGTGGCGGCCCGCTGTTCGGCCTCGCTGACCAGCTTCTGGGTGGCGGACTGGGCCGCGGCCAGCCGCTCGGCCTCCTGCCGCTCCGCTTCCTCGCGGCGGGACGCCAGCTGGATCTCGAACTCGGCCTCGGCCTGCGCCCGCTGTGCTTCGCTCTCCTCCAGGATGCGCTGCGCCTGGCTGCGCATCTCGTCCGCTTGGCGCTTGGAGGTGGTGAGGATCTCGTCCCGTTCCCGCTTGGCCGACGCCTTGAGCTGGGCCACTTCCCGCTCGGTGGTCGTCCGCAACTTGGCGATGTCCCGCTCGATCGAGGCCCGCTTCTCGGCTACCTCGTGGTCGGCGGTGGCCCGCAGCTTGGCCACTTCCCGCTCGGTGGTTGACGTCAGCTCGTCTGCCTCACGCCGGGCACCCGTCTTGATCGCGTCAGCGTCGCGCTCCGCCGACGCCCGCAGCTCGTCGGTCTCCCGCTTAACGTTGGCCCGCAGCTCGCCCGCCTCGTTCTCGGCCGCCGCGCGGACCTCGGCCGCGTCCACCTTGGCCGCCGCGTTGAGCTCGTTGGCAGCGGACCGGGCCTCCTGCGCGATCTCGGTCGCCTGCTCCTCGGCCAGCCGGAGCAGCTGCTCGATGCGGGAACCCAGGCCGGCGTACGTGGGCCGCTCCTGCTCCCGGATCTGCCGGTGCGCGTCGGACAGCTCCTGCTGCAAGGCCTGAATCTGCTCGCGGTGCTGGCGGACCTCGCCGTCAAGTTGCTTGAAGTATTCGTCGACCTGATGGGGGTCGTAACCGCGCATCACCCGCGCGAACTCGCGGGGGGTGGTTTCCTCGAAGAAGTTGCTGAGCTGGGCGTCGATTTCAGGCTGCATGTGGCTTGATCCTGGGTAGACGAGGGGGACGTGCGGGGGTGTGGGCATAAGGCATCGCGGTCCGCTCCGCAGGCCGTGGACGCCGTCGCAGGCCGCCCCCAACCCAGCAGGCGCGGGGTGTGTGCCGCTCCGCCCGATGCCTCGCAGCATAGCCGGACCCCGCTGGCGTTAGCGGCGGCTTCACGTTTCCTCTTGCCGCAGAACGGCGCTTTTTGCCTTAGTAGCAGTGACCTGGTTCGGTTCCCGCGGTACCGGCGGAACCTACCCTTGGCCCATACTGCCACATACCGGGATATCTCCCATTGTGCAGGTGGTCAGCCCGCGGCCGGCTCGACCAATTCGGTGAGCACCCCGCCGAGGTCCGCAGGGTGCAGGAACGCGATCGACGCGCCCATGGACCCATGCCGCGGGCGCCGATCGAGCGGGCGGATGTCCGTCGCCGCAATCGAGGCGAGCGCGGCCGTGATATCGGCCACGGCGTAGGCCACGTGATGAATCCCCTCGCCGCGGCGGGCGATGAACTTGCCGACCGTGGTGTCCGGGCCCAGCGGTTCGAGCAGCTGGATCCAGGTCGGGCCGCCCGAGGCCTCCCCGACCTGCAGCATCGCCTCGCGGACGCCCTGCTCGGCATTCTCTTCGCGGCTGGCCACCGTCACCGCGAAGGCGGACTCGTAGCGGGCGATCGCCTCGTCGAGGCTGCGGCAGGCGATCCCGACATGGTCGATCCGGAGCAGCATGGGCGGCCTCCATCCTAGGCACGAACCTTTCCCTGGGTATCGTGGCAGACACCCTGGTTCCGCGATACCCAGGGTGGGCACGGCCGCGCTAGGCCGGTGCCGGGCAGCGCGGCGGAGGTTGCGGCATGCGGGAAGCAGTGATCACCGGGGGAGCGAGGACGGCCGTGGGCCGGTTGCTCGGCTCGCTGAAGGACTTTACGGCCGCGCAACTGGGCGGGGTCGTGATCGAGGCGGCGCTGGAGCGGGCCGGCCTCGGCGGCGACGAGGCTGATTACGTGATCATGGGCCACGTGCTCCAGGCCGGGGCGGGACAGAACCCGGCCCGGCAGGCCGCGGTCGCGGGGGGCATCCCGATGTCGGTGCCGTCCATGACGATCAACAAGGTGTGCCTGTCCGGCCTGGACGCGGTCGCACTCGCCGCACAGCTCATCCGGGCGGGCGAGTTCGACGTGGTGGTAGCCGGCGGCATGGAGTCCATGACGGGCGCACCGCACCTGCTGCCCCGGTCCCGGGCCGGGTACAAGTACGGCTCCGTCGAACTGCTGGACGCGATGGCCTGGGATGGCCTGACCGACGCGTTCGACCACTCGCCCATGGGCGAGCTCGCCGACCGGCACAACGCCAGGCTGGGGATCAGCCGCGCGGAGCAGGACGAGTTCTCGGCCCGATCGCACCAGCGAGCCGCGCTCGCGATCAAGGACGGATTGCTGGTCGGCGAGATCGTCGGCGTCCCCGTGCCACAGCGCCGCGGTGAGCCAGTCGTGTTCGACCAGGATGAAGGGGTGCGCCCGGACACCACCGCGGAGGGGCTGAGCGCGCTGCGGCCGGCGTTCGCCGCCGACGGCACGATCACGGCGGCCTCCGCCTCGCAGATCTCCGACGGTGCCTGCGCCGTGGTCGTGATGTCGGCCGAGGCGGCAGCGCGCCACGGCGCGCCGGTGCTAGCCACGGTCGGCGCGCACGGTGTCGTGGCCGGCCCGGACAACTCGCTGCAGTCCCAGCCGTCGGCCGCGATCCGGCGCGCACTCGGCAGGGCCGGGCTGGGCGTGTCCGATCTGGACCTGATCGAGATCAACGAGGCGTTCGCCGCGGTCGCCATCCAGTCCATGCGCGACCTCGGCGTCGGGGACGAGAAGGTCAACGTGAACGGCGGGGCCATCGCCCTGGGCCACCCGATCGGGGCGTCCGGCGCCCGGATCGCCCTGCACGTGGTGCACGAGCTCGGCCGGCGCGGCGGCGGGCTGGGCGCGGCGGCGCTGTGCGGCGGCGGCGGCCAGGGCAGCGCGCTGCTGTTCGAGGTGCCCCCCGGGGCCGCACGTGACTGAGCCGCGCACCCCGGTCGCCGACCCCGCCCCGGGCCCCGCTGACCCCGTCCGGGGCGCCGCTGACCCGGCGGCGGCCATCCAGCGGGCCCGCGACGGCGACGCGCGGGCCCTGGGACGGCTCCTGTCGCTGGTGGAGAACGGCGCGCCGCAGCTTCGCGCGGTGATGAAGTCGCTGGCCCCGCTGACCGGGCACGCCCGGTTGATGGGGCTGACCGGCGCGCCGGGAGTGGGCAAGTCCACGCTCACAAGCGCGCTCGTGGCCGCGTATCGCAAGCAGGGGCTGCGGGTCGGGGTGCTGGCCATCGACCCCACGTCGCCGTTCACCGGGGGAGCGCTGCTCGGGGACCGGGTGCGGATGCAGGAGCACGCCACGGACCAGGGGGTGTTCATCCGGTCCATGGCCAGCCGCGGTCACCTGGGCGGCCTGTCCGGCGCCACTCCGCAGGCGGTGCGCGTGCTGGATGCGGCCGGGTTCGACGTCGTCCTGATCGAGACCGTCGGGGTGGGCCAGGCTGAGGTGGAGATCGCGGGCATGGCCGACACCACCATGGTCATCGAAGCCCCGGGCCTGGGCGACTCGATCCAGGCGGCCAAGGCGGGGATCCTGGAGATCGGCGACGTGTTCGTGGTCAACAAGAGCGACAAGCCCGGCGCCCAGGAGGCGGTACGGGACCTGCGCGGCATGATCGCCATGGGCCACCGCGGCGCGGGCGCCTGGAAGCCCCCGATCGTCTCGACCACGGCCGCCGCCGGCGAGGGCATCGACGACCTGGTGGCCAAGCTGGACAAGCACGGGAAGTGGCTGGTCAGCTCGGGCGAGGGGGAGCGCAGGCACCGCGCCCGGGCCCACGAGGAGATCTCGGCGATCGCGCTGGCCGAGATACGGGCGCGGATGGGCGGCCTGCCCGGGGACGAGCGGATTGACGGGCTGGCCCGCCGGGTCGCCGCTGGTGAGCTGGACCCCTACGCGGCGGCCGACGAGCTCATCGCCGGCACATAGCTCAGGAAGCCGGGGGCCAGGTAGCCCGCGGCTGCCGGGTCAGGCCTCGCCCCCGGCCGCGGTCCCGTCCGGGACCGGCACGACCGGCGCCGGGGCGCCGCCGGGCGCCTCGTGGGCCGCCGCGGCGTCGATGGCCGCTTGCAGCACCGACTCGCTGCGCAGCCGCGCGTCATAGGCCTTCTTACCGCCCCGGGCGCCCAGCAGTCGCTTGCTCAGGACCAGGTACACCACCAGGGCCACATTGATCACGAAGGCGGCCAGGCGCAGCGTGGTGACCTTGGCCGCCAGTTCGTAGATCTCATACGGGATGCCGGCGCAGGTGGCCACCAGCGCGAAGTACTCGCCCCAGCGCTTGAGCAGCCACAGGCCGATGGCTTCGAGGATCTCCACCACCGCGTAGGCGGCCGCACCGAGGGCCAGCCAGGTCAGCGTCCGCTGGTCCAGGGTGAACGTGTGCCGGATCAGGCCGACCAGGCCGGAGCGGTTGACGTTGTAACCGAGTTCGTGCAGCAGGCCCCGGACCTCTGGGTACTCACGCTTGAAGTCCTGCTCGATCGTGTACCGCGAATACTTGAACCGCCACACGCCATAGGCGATGAACCCGAAGATGATCGCGCGCACGAAGCGTTCCACGGCGAAGATGCGCAGGATGAGAGCGCTGCGCAGTTCGTCATCGCGGCGGACCCGGGGCGCCGCGGCGGCGGGCCCGGACGCCTTCGGCGGCCCGGAAACGAACGTCGCGCAGCGCAGGCACTGCCAGGCCTCGCCAGCCGGGGTGTCCCCCCGCAGCCTCGCGCGGATCTGAGGCTCCGTCGGCGCGTAGCTGACATGGCCCCCAAGCGCGCATGCCAGCAAATTCCAGTTCACCTAGTCCAGCCTAGGCCAGGGCCGCCCGGGCAACGGGGCCTGAACCGCACGGCCCGGCCAGCGACAACCGCACGGCCCGGCCGGCGGCATGGGTGCGGCTAAATTGCGGACGATGATCCCGTCGGCGAGCGTCAGCACCTCGCCGCAGGCCATCGCCAGCGCGGCGGAGTCGCGGCCGGTGGCCACGATCGCGGTGTCCCGGCCCAGGTTACGGATGCTGGATGCGACGTTCTCTGTGTCGCGAGGGCTGAGGCCGTCGAGCAGGCCATCGATCAGCAGCAGTTCGGGCTCGTGCACGACCGCGGCGGCCAGCTTCGCCTGGCGGGCGATGACCGCGGGCGCGGCCCGCACCGGCACGTCCGCCCAGGGGGTCAGGGCCAGCCGGTCCAGGATCGCAGCCGCCAGGACGTCGCAGTCCCGGCCCGGCAGGTTGGCCACCCGCGCGGCGTGGCCGATCAGCCCGCGCACCCGCCGTCCTGGCTGCGGCCGCGCCGACAGCCGGGCGATTCCGACGTACCGGCGCACCGCGGCCCGTCCCTGCGCCGTGGTCAGGTCCTGGCCGAGGACCCGGAGTTCGCCGTAGGCGGGCCGGGACAGCCCGGCCAGCAGGTCGATCACGGCGGCCCGCGCGGTCTCCCGGGTGATCGCGATGCCAATCGCGGGGCGGCCCGCGTCCGGGACCTCCAGCCGGAAACTGGCCGCGCGGAGCACCCAGGTCCAGCCATGGCGGATCCCAACTCCCGCGGCCAGCACGGGGGCCATCCCCGTGGTGCCGTAGCTGGTCCGCATGCACCACCCCCATCGCCCCTCGTGTCCCAGCAGAGTGCCTCCAGCACGGTGTCCCCAGCAGAGTGCCTCCAGCACAGTGTCCCCAGCAGAGTGCCTTCCAGCAGGAAATATAACTCGCAGGTAAGTAAGTGTCACGTTGGGTAACTAGTTGTTGCTGACTAGGCGCGGTATGAGGCACCATGCCCCGGGCGGTGCAGAGGGCGCCAGCAGCATCACGAGGCCACCCGGCAATTCCGGGTCACCCTGATCTAATCCCGCTCACCCTCATGGGACCGCCGCGTCCACGGGTAGCGTGTGCCTGTGCCGACGCCGCTGGAACTGCCTTTCGACCCGATCGCCCGGGCGGCCGAGACCTGGGAGCAGCGATTCGGCCGTTCCGACGCCATGGCCGCCGTCACCTCCATCATGCGGGCCCAGCAGATCCTGCTGGCCGAACTCGATGCCGTGCTCCGGCCCTACGGGCTGACCTTCGCCCGCTACGAGGCACTCGTCCTGCTCAGCTTCAGCCGCGAGGGGGCGCTGCCGATGCGGGTCATCGGCGAGCGGCTCATGGTGCACCCCACGAGCGCCACCAACACCATCGACCGGCTGGAGGGGCAGGGCCTGGTGGTCCGGCGGCCCAACCCGCGGGACGGCCGGGGCAAGCTCGCTGAGATCACCGGGCGCGGCCGGGAGCTGGTGGGCCGGGCCACCGCAGACCTGATGAGGGCCGAGTTCGGCCTGCCCGGGTTCGACCCGGTGCAGCGCGAGCAGCTCTTCGGCCTGCTGCGCGGGCTGCGGGTGGCGGCTGGCGACTTCGCGCCCGCCCCGGCGCCGGCTGGGTGAGGATGACCGGCCCGGGCTGGTTTTCGTTGCGGAAGATCTTGAATTTAGGTCTTTCAGCTGATCGGGGACGCCCGCCAGGTGCGGCCGCCGTCGAAGGTGAACCACACGGCGTGCTGCGCGGTGTCCGCCGCCACCGCGACGCCCTGCTGCGGGCTGGTCATCCCGACGTAGCTGAACCCGCCGGACGGCAGCGTGCCCTGGGCGGCGGCCCAGGTCACCCCGCCGTCGGCGGACATCTCCAGGCCCGCGGTGGTGGCCAGCACGATCGTGCCCGTGGCGGTGCCCGCCACCGACGTCGCGGTGCCGGCGGGCGGCGCGGCGCCCGCCTTCTGCCACTGCTGGCCGTTGTCGCTGGAGGTGTAGACCTCCTTGGCCTGGCTGGCGCCCGTGGTCTGGCTGGCGCCCGTGGCCGGGCTGGCGCAGACCAGCACCAGCCCCGAGGTGGTGGTCGCGGCGAGTAGTGCGCCGGACGGCTGGCCGCTGGCCTGCGCGGCGCCGGGTTCGCAGGGAGCCGCGCCCGGCCCGGCGGTGCCCGTGCTCGTGCTCGTGCCGGTGCCCGTGCCTGTGACCGGCCGCCAGGCGCCCGGGCCACTGACCGGCCCGCTCAGCAGGGTGCCGTCCGGGGTGAGCAGGTCGCCGCGGCTGCCGGTCAGGACCAGCGCCGAGGAGTTCGCGGTCCCGCTGAGGCTGTAGCCGGTGCCCGCGCCCGGCACCGGGGCCCACTGGCCGCCGCCGGGCGAGGCTGAGTACAGGGCCGAGGACGTGCAGTCCGCGGCGAAGTCCGCGCCGCCGCCGGAGCATTGCGCCCAGACGGCGAACACCCGCTGGCCCGCGGTCTCCAGCGCGGTGACCCGCAGCCCGTGGGTCTGGATCCGGGTCCAGTGCTGGCCGCCGTCGTGGGTGGCCCACAGCTGCGGGCCGAAGGCCCAGCCGTCGCTCGCGTTGTAGAAGCGGACCTGGCTCACCCCCGATGACCCCGACGGAGCGCCCGTGACCGGGGCCTTCACCCCGTGCCAGGTGCTGCCGTGGTCCCCGGTGCCCGCGATCGAGGTGCAGATGTAGGCGGAGGGCGGGCCGCAGTGGCCCGGGGTGCCGGCCTGGCCCAGCACGTAGCCGGTGTCGAGGCCCACGAAGGTCACCGAGGTGGCCTGGAAGTTGCCCGGGGCGGGCGGGGGGGCCGTGGCCGGCGCCGACGTTGCGGGGAGTGCCGACGGCGCGGAGGACGCGTGATGGTGCCGGTGCGGGCCGGCCGGGGAATTCTCCCCGGCGGCACGTCCGCTGGCCGCCGCTCCCGGGCTGACGTTCAGCTGGGTGATGACCAGCCGCGGTACCGTCGCGATGACTGCGATCACCGCGGCCGCGCCTGCGGCGGTGGCCGCTGCCCGGGTCAGCTTGCGGCGCCGGGCCCGCTTCCTGATCAGCTCGAGCGTCCCCGGCGGCGGGGGGAGCGGCTGCACCTGGGCCTTCATCCAGGTGTCCAGGTCGTCGCGGCGGTCAGCCATCGGTGTCCCCCAGGGCCGCGCGCAGCCGGGCCCGGGCCTGGAAGAGATCGGCCTTGATGGTTCCCTCCGGGCGGCCGAGGAGCGCGGCCACGTCGCGGACCGGGAAGCCCGCGTAGTAGTGCAGCAGGAAGGGGCTGCGCAGCCGGTCCGGCAGCGTCCGCAACAGCTCTCTCACGTGGACATCCTGGGCTGGCTGGTAGGACGGGTCAGACGGCGCCCCCGCCTGGACGGCCTGCAGCGCCTTGCGTTCGCGGCCGGTCTTGCGCCAGTGATCACGGACCAGGTTCGTGGCGATCATGTAGAGGTAGCTCTGCGGGTTGTCCAGCCGGGACCACCGGCCGAGCAGCCGGGCGAACGCCTCGGCCGCGATCTCGTGCGCGGTGTCGTCGTCATCGACCAGGCGGCGGACCCACCCCGCGAGACGCGGGTAGCACGTGTTGAAGAGTTCCTCCGCTGCGGCACGGTCGCCGGTGCGCAGCCTGTCCACGGAACCCCCTCGGGCGGTGGTTCCCGCCGGCATGGTCCACGACCCGGACAGCGTCAGGGCCTCCCCCGTGGAGGTGCCTGCCGGCCTGCTGACGGCTAGGGATTGCACAGATTTACCACACCTTCGTCGCGGCGGCGCGGACCCTGGACCGCAAAGGCGTGCCCCCGCAATGCCCTCGCGCTATGTGAGACGGCGATACGTGGTCGGCGGTTGGGGCGAACCGGGCGGATTTTCCTGCCTCCGGGGGCAATCCGCCTGGGCGGGAGCGACGGGAGGGGGTAAGCTGCGAGGAAGATAGTAGGACGTCCTAGTATTTTTCCCGGAGCCAGGACGCCTACGGGAGGCAAAGGCATGAACACGCGCGCGCCGTCGAGTCAGTTGGAGCCCGCCAGGCCCCCCCGAGAGCCCGTTGAGGCGGGCCGGCAGCGCTGGCAGCGCCGGTTCGCCGGCTCCAGGATCCGGGCGGCCGACTTCTCCACCCTGTCCGGCCTCGACGTGGACCCGGTGTACGGGCCGCCCGAGGGGACGGTCGTGCCGGGCTTCGACCGGATCGGCTGGCCTGGTGAGTTCCCGTTCACCCGCGGCCTCTACCCGGCCGGGTACCGGGGGCGGCCCTGGACGATCCGCCAGTTCTCCGGGTTCGGCAACGCCAGGCAGACCAACGAGCGGTACAAGATGCTGCTCGGTGCGGGCGGCACCGGGCTGTCCGTGGCCTTCGACATGCCCACCCTGATGGGCGAGGACTCCGACGACCCGCGCTCGCTCGGCGAGGTCGGCCACTGTGGCGTGGCGATCGACTCGGCCGCGGACATGGACACGCTGTTCGCAGGCATCCCGCTGGCCGACGTGACCACCTCGATGACGATCAGCGGTCCCGCGGTCCCGGTCTTCTGCATGTACCTGGCCGCCGCCCAGCGGCAGGGCGCCGACCTGAGCGCGCTGGACGGGACGCTGCAGACGGACATCTTCAAGGAGTACATCGCGCAGAAGGAATGGCTCTTCCCGCCGGAGCCGCACCTGCGCCTGATCGGCGACCTGATGGAATTCTGCGCAAAGGAGATCCCGGCCTACAAGCCGGTGTCGGTGTCCGGGTACCACATCCGCGAGGCCGGCAGCACGGCCGCGCAGGAGCTGGCGTACACCCTGGCCGACGGATTCGGCTACGTGGAACTGGGACTGTCCCGCGGGCTGGACATCAACACGTTCCCCCCCGGGCTGTCGTTTTTCTTTGACGCGCACATCGACTTCTTCGAGGAGATCGCCAAGTTCCGCGCGGCCCGGCGGATCTGGGCCAGGTGGATGCGGGACAGGTATGGCGCGACCTCGCCGCGGGCCCAGTGGCTGCGCTTCCACACCCAGACCGCGGGGGTCTCGCTTACCGCGCAGCAGCCGGACAACAACGTGGTGCGCACCGCCATCGAGGCGCTGGCGGCCGTCCTCGGCGGGACCAACTCGCTGCACACCAACGCCCTGGACGAGGTGCTGGCCCTGCCGAGTGAGCGTGCCGCGGAGATCGCGGTGCGGACCCAGCAAGTGATCATGGAAGAGACCGGGGTGGCCAGTGTCGCCGACCCGCTGGGCGGCTCCTGGTACCTGGAGGCACTGACGGACCGGCTGGAGGCCGAGGCCGAGCACATCTTCGGCCGGATCAGCGCGATGAGCCCCGACGGGTCGATGACCGGCGGGATCCTCCGCGGCATCGAGGACGGCTGGTTCATGTCGGAGATCGCCGATGCCGCGTTCGGGTACCAGCAGAAGCTGGAGAAGGGCGAGAAGAAGGTCGTCGGGGTGAACTGCCACACCGGCACGGTCGGCCAGCCGATCGAGATCCTCCGGGTAAGCCACGAGGTGGAACGGGATCAGGTCGCCGAGCTGGGCCGCCGCCGCGCGGGCCGTGACCAGGCGGCTATCGACTCGGCCCTGGCCGCGATGCTGGCCGCGGCCCGGTCCGGCGAGAACATGATCCCGCCGATGCTGGCGGCGGCGCGGGCCGAGGCGACCCTGGGCGAGATCTGCGATGCGCTGCGCCAGGAGTGGGGCGGGTACTCCGAGGCCCCGGCCTTCTAGACGGGACGTGGGCGCGGGCGGGCGCGGGGCGGGCGCGGGGCAGCGGTCAGGCCGGGCTGGCGGTCGGCAGCCCGGCGTCATGCGCGGCCGCGAGCAGGCGCTTGTCATAGGAGACGAACGTCGTGAGTTCCCGCCGCAGCACCAGTGCCGAGGCCAGGTGTATCGCGTCGACTGTGCGCAGCGTCGCCGGCCTGACGCCGGCCGCTTTGCTCAGCACCTCGTCGGTGAGCTCAATCTCCGTGATGCGCCCGATGACCAGGTAGCTCTCGGGCAGAGCGGAAGGCTCGGCCCGCCAGACAGCCCGCGGAACCTCGACGCGGATCAGCGTGCTGGCCACCCTGACGAGATTGGGCTGCGCAGTCAGCCAGCTGAGCAGGCCCGCCGATTCCGGCTCGGTGACGGCCAGCTTCACCAGCGCGGACGAGTCCAGGTAGATCAATACCTTTCCTCCTCCCGCATCTGGAGCAGGATCTCGCTGGCGGTTGGCTGGCCCTCTGGAACGGGCGGAGCGGGCTCGATGTCCAGCAGGCTGCCGGGGTCCCCGGCAGGCCGGAGGATCCCGGCCGCGATCAGCCGTTCCAGCGGGCTCTCCGCGTTCCGGGCCGGGACGAGGCGGGCCACGAGCCGTCCCCGGTTAGTGATGTCCACCGTTTCCCCTTTCTCCGCGAGGTCCACGTAGACGCTGGCGTGCTGGCGCAGCTCACGGATGCCGATGCTGCGGGCAGCCTGCTGCCGCCTGGGGCGGCGTCCGGTCTGCTGGCCCTGGCTTGTATCACTCACGGGACTACGGTAGCACATAAAGTGATACATGGTGGAGAGCCGGAGGGCGCGGTCAAGGCATGGCTGGCATGCGGCAGGATAGGGATATGCAGCAGCCCCGGGACTTTTCGCTCTACGGCGCCGTTGACCTGGGTGCGCGGCAGGCCGCCGCGCAGCGCAGTCAGCAGGCCGCCGTGCGCTCTGGCGGGCAGGATGGCTCGCCGGGCGGAAACGTGATCGACGTGACCGAGGAAACCTTCAACGTGGACGTCGTTGAGCGGTCTCGGTCGGTACCGGTCATCCTGGACCTATGGGCCGAATGGTGCGGTCCTTGCAAGCAGCTCAGCCCCGTCCTGGAGAAGCTGGCCAACGAGGCTGCCGGTGACTGGGTGCTCGCCAAGGTGGACATCGACGCGAACCCGCAGCTGCGGGCGGCGCTCCAGGTGCAGAGCATCCCGATGGTCATGGCGGTCGCCGGCGGCCAGGTAGTGGACGGATTCCTCGGGGCGATGCCTGAGGCGCAGGTGCGGCAGTGGATCGGCCAGGTCATGCAGGCCGCGGCCGAGATCGGCATGCCCGTCAGCGGCGGTGCGGCCGCCGATGGCGAGCCGGCCGACGGGCAGCCGGGCGATGCCCGGGCCGCCGGGGGACAGCCGGGTGGCGGTGGCCCAGGCGGGCCGGGTGGCCCAGGCGGGCCCGGCGGGCCGGTTGGCCCGGCCGGGCCGGGCGGGCCGGGGATGCGCGGCGGGCCCGGCGCGGCCATGATGGCCGACCCCGGGTTCGAGGAAGCGCAGCAGGCGATGGAGCGCGACGACATGGAGGGGGCCGAGGCGGCCTTCCAGAAGGTCCTCGCCAACTCGCCCGGTAACCCGGCGGCCGCCATGGGCCTGGCCCAGGTCAGCCTGATCCGCCGGGTGAGTGGCTATGACCAGGCCCAGGTGCGCCGGGCGGCGGCCGAAGACCCGGCCAACGTGGACGCGCAGTCCAGCGTGGCCGATGTCGAGGTGGCCACCGGACGGATCGAGGAGGGTTTCGACCGGCTCCTGGGCACGATCAGGAGAACCTCCGGGGAGGAGCGGGACCAGGCCCGCCTCCATCTGGTCAGCCTGTTCGACGTCTTCCCGCCGGGTGACCCGCGGGTGGCCAGGGCCCGCGCGACTTTGTCCAGCCTGCTCTTCTGAGTGCCGCGCCGCGCTCCGGGGTCAGCGGGCCGCGGGTGCCGCCGGCCCCTGGGGTCAGCGGCCGCGGGTGTCAGCGGCCCCTGGGGTCAGCGGCCGCGGGCGTCCGGGGGCCTGGCGTCCGCGATCTGCTCCAGCGCGGGCAGCGCCGCGGCCAGGGCGGCCAGCTGCTCCGGGCTGAGCGTGCGCAGGTTGTCGGCGAGGAGAATGGTGCTTTCCCGCCTGATCTGCTCCAGGATCGCGTGCCCTTGGGGGGTAACCACCAGCGTGCTGGCCCGGGCGTCGCCCGGCACCGGATGGCGTTCCACATAACCCCGGTCCTCCAGCACGGTGACGAGCCGGGTGAGCGTGGAGGGGGCGATCTTCTCCGCCGCCGCCAGGTCGCCGAGCCGCAGCGGGCCGGCCTGCTCCACGGTGGCCAGGGCGGACAGCTGGGTAGGGGTCAGCCCGGCTAGTTCGTGCCGGCGCAGGCTCCGCGAGACCCGGGCGATCGCGACCCGCAACCGGGTTACGTCGATGGCCGGCGGCCCGGCGTCCGCGGTCACCGTGACGGCCCGGCCGGCCGTGGCTGTGCCGTCTGGCGCACTGGCGATCATTCCTCCGTTGGACACCCTTGCAGGGTACGCGGCCAGGCCCGCGGCACTGGGCCTGGCCGGGCCATGCGGCCCGGGCCAGCACGCCAACGCGGGGATGCGCAGAGCCGGACGGTGTCCGACACCATGATGGTGGCGGCAACGGGCGTCTCAAATTGGCACGAACTACAGAGCGGGGGACGCCGAACCCTGAACAACCGCGCGGCGTCCGCCAGAATGGAGGCTATGGAGGACGACCTCTCGGGGCAGCTGCTGGTCGCGACACCGTTGCTCGGTGACCCGAACTTCCGGCGTACCGTCGTTCTCATCGTCGAGGACGAGCCCGAGGAGGGCACGCTCGGCGTGGTGCTCAACCGCCCGACCGAGGTACCGGTCGGGCAGGTCCTGGAATCGTGGACGGACCTGGTGACCGGCCCGTCAGTGGTCTTCCGGGGCGGTCCGGTCGCGCCGAACAGTGCGTTGGCGCTCGCAATTGTGCCGGGCGACGAGGAACCGGTCGGCTGGCGGGCGCTGGACGGGTCCGCGGTGATGTCCCGGATCGGCCTGGTTGACTTGGACGCCCCGCCCCAGCTGCTGGCGGGCGGTATCGTCTCGCTGCGGGTCTTCGCGGGCTACGCGGGCTGGGGGCCCGGCCAGCTCCACGCGGAGATCGACGAGGGCGCCTGGTATGTGCTGTCGGGGGAGCCCGCCGACGCGTTCGCGGCCGAGCCGGAGCGGCTCTGGAAGGTGGTGCTGCGGCGGCAGGGCGGTAACCTCGCGATGGTGGCCAACTACCCCGACGACCCCGCGCTCAACTGACTCCTCAGTAGGCTCATGGTGATCTCCAGGTGACCGCCCACGTCCCGGGCGCCGTACGGCGTGGCCGGCTGGCCGTCGAGGCGGTGACCGCGGGCCTGGCCGCCGCCGCGTACAATCGGGGACCGTGAGCACTGAGGTTCTGCCGGATTCCGGCACTCGTGAGGACACTGGCACCACGCCGGATATCCGTCCCGGCGACGGCGACCATGAGCGGTTCGCGCACTACGTCGAGCGGGACAAGATCGTCGACAGTGCGGTGAGCGGCACTCCCGTGATCGCGCTTTGCGGCAAGGTCTGGGTGCCGAGCCGGGACCCTAAGCGGTTCCCGGTATGCCCGGACTGCAAGCGCATCTACGAGGGCCTTCCCGGGGGCGACGAATAAGCACCCGGCGGGCCAGGTCCCCCGGCCGGGCACCCCGCCCGGGTGGGCTTGCCTCCCGCAGGCCCGCGCACTCGGAAGGCTCCCGCAGGCTCAGGGCATTCCGCTCTCTAACGTTCTACCGGCGTACCCGTGACCTGCGCCCCGGCAGCCTTTATGGCCTCGATCGACTCGGCGGTGGTCGTGGGGTCCACCCCGGCGGTCAGGCTGAGCAGGACCCGGGTACGGAAGCCCTCCTGCGCCGCGGAGATCGCCGTGGCCCGGACGCAGTAGTCGGTGGCGATCCCGGCCACGTCCAGCTCGTCCACCCCGCGTTCCCGCAGCCACGCCGCGAGGAGCGCACCCGTCTCGTCGCTGCCGTCGAACGCGCTGTAGGCGGCTTCGTGCGCGCCCTTGCTGAACACCGTCGCGATGTGGCCGGTGTCCAGGTCCGGATGGAAATCCGCGCCCCCGGTGCCGGCCACGCAGTGCCGGGGCCACGAGTTCACGTAGTCCGGGTGGGGGGAGAAGTGACTGCCCGGGTCGATGTGGAAGTCCCGCGACGCGACCACGTGGTCGTACCCCCCGGACTCCAGGTAGCGGCTGATGGCCCGGGCCACCTCGCCGCCGCCCGCCACGGCGAGTGATCCACCTTCACAGAAGTCGTTCTGCACATCAACGACCACCAGCGCGCGCACAGCCCGAGGGTACGGCATCCGGTGCCCGGCAGGCCGGGGCAGGCGTGCAGCAGGCTAGCGAAGGCTTCGCCCGGCGGCCCGCTGCCTGGCCGAGGGTTCGTGGCGCAGCGGCCCGGAGGTGCGGAACAGGAATTCCGCGTAGTCGCCAGGGGCCTGCGTAGCGTCAGGCACGTAGCGGTCCGGCGCGAGCCTGAGCTGAGTCATGATCCGAGTCGCACGATTACATTCTGTCACGATCTCGGCGACCTTGAGCGACACGGACCGGAGCAGCTGTGGCCAGCTGCGCCTTCCGGATGAACGAGAGCCGGTTGAAGGAGAATTTGTGCTGCTCATGACTACAGCTTCGGTCATCGGCGGGCAGCGGAACAGTGGCAGTTAAGCCATCTAGACGTGAGATCCTGCCAACCATGGGGCATGATGGAGGCATGCTGCAGAACGTGGCCGTGGTCATCCTGAACGGCTTCACCCCCTTCGAACTGGGCGTGCTCTGCGAAGTGTTCGGCGTGGACCGGACCGACGACGGGCTGCCCGCCTACGACTTCGCCGTGGTGGCAGGGGAACCGGCCCCGCTGGTCTCGGCGTCGGGCTTCACCGTGTTCACCCCCTACGGCCTGGACCGGCTGCAGGAGGCCGACCTGGTGGCCGTGGCGGCTGTCTGCGACGACCAGCTCGAGGCGTACACGTCCGGCCAGTTCCCGGCGCCGCTGATCGGCGCGCTGCGCGCCACCGTGGAGCGCGGGGCCCGGGTGCTCAGCGTCTGCAGCGGCGCGTTCGTGCTCGGGGCGGCCGGGCTGCTGGACGGGCGGCGGTGCACCACGCACTGGCGGCACGCCCCCGATCTCGCGCGCCAGCATCCGGCGGCGATCGTCGACCCCGAGGTGCTGTACGTTGACGAGGACCCGGTGATCACCAGTGCGGGCACCGCGGCGGGCATCGACGCGTGCCTCCACCTGGTGCGCAAGGAGCAGGGCAGCCGGGTGGCCAACGGGATCGCCCGCCGGATGGTCATCCCGCCGCACCGCGACGGCGGCCAGGCCCAGTACGTGGACCGGCCGGTCGCCGTGCCCGCCTGCGACACGCTGGGCGAGGTCATCAGCTGGATGCAGCGTCACCTCGGCGAGCCGGTCACGGTCCGCCAGCTCGCCGCCCGGGCCCGGATGTCCGAGCGCACCTTCGCCCGGCGGTTCGTGCAGGAGACCGGCACCACGCCGCTGCGCTGGCTGACCGGCCAGCGGGTCCTGCTGGCCCAGGAGCTGCTGGAGGAGACGACCCAGACCGTTGACGTGATCGCGGGCCGGGCCGGGTTCGGTAACGCCGCTGCGCTCCGCCACCACTTCCGCGCCTGGCGCGGCACCACCCCGCAGGCCTACCGGCGCGCGTTCAGCCCGGACGTGATCCCGGCGGTCCCGGACGTGATCCCGGCCAGCCTGGCCGCCGCCTACTCGCCGTCCGGCGCGAACACGGTCGGGATGGCCGGGTAGCCGCGGGACAGCTGGAGCGCGTGCACGGGCAGCTCGGCCAGGGCCGCGCGGTGCCGGTCCCGTGCCGCGGTCAGCGGCTCCCGGCCGACGATCTCACCGCCCCGGACTAGCTGGTGCAGCAGCGGGCGATCCGGTCTCCGACCCAGGTCCTGGCCGAACGCGTCGGCCCTGGTGATCAGCTCGGCGGCCGCGACGCCGTTCTCGTCGAACTGCCGGGCCGCCCACTTCCGCCCGCCCCGGCCCGGCTTGCCGACCGAGCGCTTGGCCACGGGCTGCAGCGCACCTTCGCCGTTGCCTTCCCTGGCCCGGGCCACGAGCTTGTAGACCAGCGCCGCGGTGGGCGCCCCAGAGCCGGTGACCAGCGAGGTCCCGACCCCGTACCCGTCCACCGGGGCGGCCGCCAGCGCGGCGATCGAGTACTCATTGAGGTCGCCGCTGAGCACGATCCTGGTGGCCCGCGCCCCCAGCTCGTCCAGCAGGTCGCGGACCTGCCGGGCCACCATCGGGAGGTCGCCGCTGTCGATGCGGACCGCGCCGAGGCCCGGCCCGGCCAGCTCCACGGCGGTGCGGACGGCCCGGGCCACGTCGAACGTGTCCACCAGCAGGGTCGTGTCCTTGCCGAGGGCGGCCAGCTGGGCGGCGAAGGCGTCCCGCTCGCTGTCGTGGATCAGGCTGAACGCGTGCGCGCTCGTGCCGCTGGTCGGGATGCCGTAGTCCCGCCCGGCCTGCAGGTTGGACGTGGACCCGAAGCCCGCGATGTACGCAGCCCGGGCGCTGGCCACGGCGGCCATCTCGTGGGTCCGGCGCGAGCCCATCTCGATGAGCGGCCGCCCGTCCGCCGCGGTTACCATCCGGGACGCGGCCGAGGCGATCGCCGAGTCGTGGTTGAGGATCGCCAGCACGAGGGTCTCCAGCACGACCGCCTCGGCGAACGGCGCCTCGACCACCAGGATCGGCGAGCCGGGGAAATAGGCGTCGCCTTCCCCGTAGCCCCAGATGTCCCCGCCGAAGTGGTAGGACTCCAGGTACCTCAGGGCATCGTCGTCCACCATCTGGTTGTCGCGCAGGAACGCCAGCTCGCCGGGCCCGAAGTGGAACCGCTCCAGCGCGTCCAGCAGCCGGCCCGTGCCGGCGACCAGGCCGTACCGGCGCCCGTTCGGCAGAGCCCGGGCGAACACCTCGAAGACGGCGCGCCGGCCCGCCGCCCCGCTGCGCAGCGCGGCGGTCAGCATGGTCAGCTCGTAACGGTCGGTAAGCAGCGCCGTGCTGGCCCCGCGCGAATCAGTCGTCACGACCAAAAAGACTACGGACGCCACCCCCGGGTGGACGCACCCGCGGGGGGACATGGGCCCGCCGCCCCCGGCGGACGTACCCCCGGGGGGACATGGGCCCGCCCGCCCTCCGGGCCTGAGAGACTAGAAGGCGGTGCGTGAGGAGGTGAGCGCCGGTGAGCGTGGCACCAGCAGAGGTAGAACGCCCGGAGACGGATCAGGAAGTCGTCCCCGACACGCCGTGGGTCACCATCGTCTGGAACGACCCGGTGAACCTCATGTCCTATGTGACTTACGTGTTCCAGCAGGTATTCGGCTACTCGAAGCGCAAAGCAGAGAAGCTCATGCTCGACGTGCACCACAAGGGCCGGGCCGTGGTCTCGTCCGGCACCCGGGAGTCCATGGAGCGGGACGTGGAAGTCCTGCACGGGTACGGGCTGTGGGCCACCGTGAGTCACGACAAGTGAGCCTCCGGCGGAAACGGGGGGCAGGCGACTCCGAGGAAACGGGTGAGGCTTTGAACGGCTTCCGCGGGGTGCGCGGTGGCGGGGCCACCGCCACGTTCGTGCCGTCCCAGGCCGCGATCATCCGTTCCCTGGTCACCCAGATCGCCGAACTGGTCGGCAGTCAGCCGGGTCCCGGGGAGCCAGGTCCCGGGGAGCAAGGACCGGGCGGGCCCGGGCTCATCGAGGATGCGTTCACCGGCCGCGCCCCCGACCGGCCTGGCCCGGGCGCGGGCACGGGCAGTACGGGCGCGGGCGGCACGGGCCCCGGCAGGTCCGGCGCGGGCAGCCCCGGCGCGGGCAGCCCCGGCCCGAGCGGCACGGGCCCGGGCGGAACGGACCGGCCGCCTGACCCGCTGGACGACCTCGCCCGCCTGCTCGGCCAGACCGGCCCCGCCACCCCGCCCGACGACCCGGTGCTGGCCCGCCTGCTGCCCGACGCTTATCCGGATGACATCGAGGCGGCGGGTGACTTCCGCCGGTTCACCGAGCAGGAACTCCGCAACGGCAAGGCGGCCGCCGCCCGCACCGTGCTGGCCACGCTGCCCGAGGAAGGCGGACGGGTCCGGCTGTCGGAGGAGGAAGGGCAGGTCTGGCTGCGCGCCCTGAACGACGTCCGGCTAGCCCTCGGGGTCCGCCTGTCCATCACCGAGGACTTCCAGGCCCGCGCGGCGGACCTCGACCCGGCCGATCCGCGTTCCGCGTACATCTGGGTCTACGACTGGCTCACGTTCCTGCAGGAGACCCTGGTCCACGCCCTCTGGTAGCCCGGCCCGCCGGTACCCTCTGATCCATGCTGACGCTCCACCCCGCGCTGCGGGACAAGATCGTGGCGCACGCCCGTACGGACCATCCGGACGAGGCCTGCGGGGTAATCGCCGGGCCGGCCGGCCAGGACCGCCCGGAGCGTTTCATCCCGATGCTGAACGCCCAGCGTTCGCCGACGTTCTATGAGTTCGATTCGCTGGAACTGCTCCGGGTGTGGCGTGAGATGGACGACCGGGACGAGGAACCGGCCGTTATCTACCATTCGCACACCGCGACCGAGGCCTACCCGTCGCGCACCGACATCAGCTACGCGAACGAGCCGGGGGCCCACTATGTCCTGGTCTCCACCCGCGACCCCGGCGAGGTGGAGTTCCGCTCGTTCCGGATCGTGGACGGGGCGGTGACCGAGGAAGAAGTCCGGATCACCGATAGCCCGCCGGGTGACCCCACGGCCACCGGGCTGGAATGATCGCGGGGGGCATCCCGTTGGCATCCGGTGAGGGCAGTCACCGCCCGCGCCGGCCAGGACGCCCGCAGAGACCGACCGCCTCACCCTGGAGCGTTGTTCATGGCCATCGAAGTCCGCATTCCGACGATCCTTCGCACCTACACCGGCGGCGCCAAGGCGGTAGAAGGCTCGGGTGCGACCATCGCCGAGCTCATCGGCGACCTGGACACCCGGTACGGCGGGCTCCGCGACCGGCTGCAGGACGAGACCGGGCTGCGCCGGTTCGTCAACGTGTACCTGAACGATGAGGACGTGCGCTTCCTCGGCGGCCTCGAGACGCCGGTCAGGGACGGTGACACGGTCACCGTGCTGCCGGCCGTGGCGGGCGGGGCGGGCTGACCCCCCGGGAGAGCGAATGCGTTACGACTCACTGCTCGACAGCGTCGGCCATACCCCGCTGGTGGGGCTGCCGAGGCTGTCTCCCGCACCCGACGTGCGGCTGTGGGCCAAGCTGGAAGACCGCAACCCGACCGGCTCGGTCAAGGACCGTGCCGCGTTCTTCATGATCGAGCAGGCCGAGAAGGACGGCCTGCTCGCGCCCGGGACGACGATCCTGGAACCCACCTCCGGGAACACCGGCATCTCCCTGGCCATGGTGGCGCACCTGCGCGGCTACAACATGATCTGCGTGATGCCGGAAAACACGTCGGCGGAGCGGCGGCAGATCCTGGAGATGTTCGGCGCGCAGGTCATCTTCTCGCCGGCGGCGGGCGGCTCGAACGAGGCCGTCCGGGTCGCCCGGCGGCTGGCTGGGGAACACCCGGACTGGGTCATGCTCTACCAGTACGGCAACGAGGCCAACGTGCGGGCCCATTACGAGACCACCGGGCCGGAGATCGTGGCTGACCTGCCCGGCATCACGCACTTCGTGGCCGGGCTCGGCACCACCGGGACGCTGATGGGCACCGGGCGCTTCCTGCGCGAGCGGGTGCCCGGCATCTCGATCGTGGCCGCCGAGCCCCGGTACGGCGAGCTGGTCTACGGCCTGCGCAACATCGACGAGGGCTTCGTCCCCGAGCTGTACGACGAATCGGTGCTGACCACCCGGTTCTCGGTGTCGTCGGTGGACGCGCTGCGCCGCACCCGCGAACTGCTCGACCAGGAGGGTATCTTCGCCGGCATCTCGGCGGGCGGCGCCCTGCACGCGGCCCTGGGCATGGCGGCCAAGGCCCAGGCGGCGGGGGAGCGGGCCGACATCGCGTTCGTGGTCGCCGACGGCGGCTGGAAGTACCTTTCCACTGGCGCCTACTCCGGCACGCTGGCGGAGGCCGAAGCGCGGCTAGAAGGCCAGCTATGGGCCTGATTTTCCGCCCCAGCATCACGGGCTGATGAGCGCCTTCGACGAGGCCACCGCAGCCAGGCCGGCGGCGAGGGCCGGTACGAGATCCTGCCGGACGAGCGTTTCGCCATCGCGGGTGCGGTGAACGGCGGGGTGCTCCTGGCCACGGTGCTGCGGGCCGTGCTGGACTCGTCCCCGCACCCGTACCCCATCGCCACCAGCGCGCACTTCCTCCGGACGCCCCGGCCCGAACCCGCGCACGTCGAGGTGGACTGGCTCAAGCAGGGCAAGGTGGCCGCCACCGCCCGGGCCACGCTCGTCCAGGGGGGCAGGCCCATGCTGGAGACCACAGTCACCACCGGCGCCCTGGGCGACCCTGACGACGTCGGCGGGCTGTCGTGGACCGGTGAGCCGCCCCGGCTGCCGCCCATCGCGAAGTGCCACGACATCCGGAGCGCGCAGGGGCCGCGGGCGTTCAGCGGCTACGCGGAGCAGGTCGACATCAGGCTTGACCCGGCTACGCTCGGCTGGACCCGCGGCGAGCCGTCCGGGGTTCCTGAGATGCGCGGCTACTTCCAGCTCCGCGAGCCTCGTGAGCCGGACGCCTACCTGCTCGCGCTGGCCGTGGATTCGCTGCCCCCCGTGGTGTTCGGCATCGAGGTGGTCGGCTGGTCGCCCACGGTCGAGCTGACCTGGCATATGCGGGCGGTGCCCGCCCCCGGCGAGCTCCGCGTCGCGGCCCGCTGCCGGCACGTGAGCGGCGGCTGGTTCGACGAGGAAGCCGAGGTCTGGGACAGCGCGGGCCGCCTGGTCGCGCAAAGCCGCCAGATCGCCCTGGTCGGCCGGTCCTGACGATCTGGCTGCCCGTCCGGGCGCTGGCCCGTCTGGGCGCTGGCCCGTCTGGGCGCTGGCCGCCCGTCCGGGTGGCTGGCCCGGGCGGCGGCGCGTACCCTCGGTGCCCGTGCGCCTCACTGTCCTCGGGTGCTCCGGGTCGTTCCCTGGCCCGGACAGCCCCGCCTCGTCCTACCTCGTGGAGCACGAGGGATTCCGGCTGCTGCTCGACCTCGGCAACGGGGCCCTCAGCCCGCTGCAGCGCTACACCAGCCTCTCCGGCGTCGGCGCCGTGTGCCTGAGCCACCTGCACGCGGATCACTGCCTCGACCTGTGCGGCTACTGGGTGGCGCGTACCTACGGGCCGGACGCCCCCGGGCCGCGGATCCCGGTGTACGGGCCGGCCGGGACCGCGCGGCGGATGGCCCAGGTCTACGGCCTGGAGGAGCATCCGGGCATGGCGCAAGCCTTCGATTTCGGCACCCTGGAGCCGGGGACCCGGGAGATCGGGCCGTTCCGCGTCACGCTGGCGCACGTGAATCACCCGGTCGAGACGTTCGGTTTCCGGATCGAGGCCGGCGGCCGGACCCTGGCGTACTCGGCGGACACCGGCGAGTCAGCCGCGCTGGCGGACCTGGGCCGCGGGGCAGACCTGATGCTGTGCGAGGCCTCGTTCCTAGACGGCCCGGACCTGCCCGAAGGGCTGCACCTCACCGCCCGGCAAGCGGCGGAGTACGCGGCCCAGGCCGGTGCGGGGCAGCTGATCCTGACCCATCTGGTGCCGTGGAACGACCGGCGGCGGACGCTGGAGGAAGCGGCCCCGCACTTCCGGGGCCCTCTGTCCCTGGCCACCTCCGGCCTGGTGCTCGACCTGGGATGAGCCAGACCCGGGCGGCAGCGCCTAGGATGCTCAAGCATGCGGGTACTCGTGACCGGCGGCGCCGGGTTCATCGGATCCCATCTCACCGACGCGTTTCAGGCCCGGGGCGACGACGTGGTTGTGGTCGATGACCTGTCCACCGGCCGGGCAGGCCGCCTCGATGAGCACGCCTCGCTGTACAAGCTCAGCATCGCGGACGCCGGATCGCTCGGCGACGTCGTCCAGGATGCCCGGCCTGAGCTGATCTGCCACCTGGCCGCCCACATCGACGTCCGGACCTCGGTGGATGCCCCCGCCCAGGATGCTCAGGTGAACGTGGTCGGCACGGTCAACGTGCTGGAAGCGGCCCGCGCGATCGGGGCGCGGGTGCTGCTCGGTTCCTCCGGCGGCACACTCTACGGCCGCAACGCCCCGATCCCGTCCCGGGAGGACGTGCTCCCGCTGCCCGAATCCCCGGTCGGCATCGCCAAGTACTGCGCCGAGCAGTACGTCGGGCTGTACAACCGGCTGCACGGGAGCCGGCACTCCATCCTGCGGCTCGCCAACGTGTACGGGCCCCGCCAGGACCCCGATGGCGACGCCGGGGTGATCCCCATCTTCTGCGGTTGCATCCTGGCCGGGGACGATCCGCCGCTCTACGGGGACGGCTCGCAGACCCGCGACTACGTGTACGTCGGGGATGCGGTCAGCGCCTTCCTCGCCGCCGCCGACGCGGGGCGTCCCGGGACCTGGAACATCGGAACCGGGGTGGAGGTCAGCGTCCTGGACATCGTGACGATCATCAGCGACGTGGCGGGGCGTCCCGTCGCGACCCGGCCCGGGCAGCCCCGGGCGGGGGAGTTGCTGCGCAGTTCGCTGGCCGTGGACCGGGTCGCCAGGGACCTGGACTGGCGGGCGAGGGTGCCCTTGGCCGAGGGCATAGCCAAGGTTTACCGCTGGATCGAGGCAGGCGCACCAGACCGCGCCGGGTGCTAGGGGCTCTGCCGCCCGGGGGCCCGAGCCCCCGGACCCAACTTGCCCGCCTCTGTATGCACGTCGCCTGCCGCGGGTGCCGGGTTGATCGCCGGGTCGGCGAGGACACGGCTGCGCCGCGCCTCCCCTCCCCGGCGAGCCAGAATTGCCTGATCGCGACCCCGCTCCGGCTGCGCCGGCCCGACGCGTCAGCCGGCGCCGGACCGGCTGAACGCTACCCGGATCGAGTCCACGACCTGGGCCGGTACCCGGGTAATCGCCGGCCAGGTGAAGTGCACGACTTCGTAGCCGGCGGCGCGCAGCCGCGCGTCCCGCTCCAGCTGGGCACGGGCCCGGTCCGGAGTCTGGTACTTCACTGCCCCGTCGGCCTCGCCGATCGTGCGGTACCGGCGCCAGAGGAAGTCCACCCGGCCGATGATCTCGTCGTCGTCGCCGACCCAGACCTGCAGGTCCGGCGGCGGCAGGCCGAACTGGTGAAACACAGCCCGGCCCAGGGACTCCAGCACCGACTCCGTTCGGGCATCGCTGAAGGCGGTCACCTCGCGGGCCCGCCGCAGGCCCGGCCACCGTGCGCAGTCCGCGATGACCGCGGTGAGCTCGCTCTTCGACGTCAGCCCGGCGTGCAGGGCCGAATCGGCAACGGCCACTCCCTCAGCGAAGGGCAGCGTGCGCGCTAAGTCGATCACGGTCCTGGGCACCGAGGTCAGGAGAACGCCGCGGTAGCTGACCACATGATCCACAGGCAGCGCGGCGATGTGGACCAGCACGCCGCGGCGGCCGGTGTAGCTGCCTCGGTCACCGGGAGCCCTCGTGATCTCGGCGACTGACTCCGGGCCGCGGCCCACCAGCCCCAGCCCGTGCACCAATGCCGCTGAACGATGGCTTCCCGCCGACCGCGACCCAGTGACCGCGAGGGTCGCGCCCAGTTGGAGCAGCTGCCGGGCGGCCTGCCTGGCCTGCTCGTCGCGCGCGTCCCGGACCAGCGCAGTGAGGGTGGCCGCTGACGCGTAGACCCCCGGCCGCAGCGGCCGCAAGGCCCCGTCCCTGACCAGCCGCCGGATCCGCCCCGCCGAGACCCCCGCAGCCAGCAACTCGCCAGTCGTCCTTACCCCGTCCAACCGCTCTTCCACCCCCCCAGACTGACCCCGCCGACCGACATTTCACGCGCGACGTGCGTTATGGCGGGCGATTTGTCCGGTTAGGGCGCACGTTCCGCGTGAAAAGTGCGAGTGTCGGCCGGAGGGTGGATCGCGACGAGGGTGGCGGGGCGGGCGGCGCTTGGGCGGGCGGCGCTTGGGCGGGCGGCGCTTGGGCGGCGGCGCTTGGGCGGGCGGCGCTTGGGCGGGCGGCGCTTGGGCGGGCGGCGCGCCCGGCGTCAGAGCGACCACGGTCCGCTGGTCGGTAGGGTGGCAGGCATGTCCCGACCCGATGGGCGCAGCAACGCGTCGCTGCGCGAGATACGGATGACCCGCGGCTGGCTCGACCACGCGGAAGGCTCGGTGCTGGTGGAGTTCGGGGCGACCCGGGTGCTCTGCGCGGCCAGCGCCACCGAGGATGTGCCCCGGTGGCGGCGCGGCGGCGGTCTCGGCTGGGTCACCGCCGAGTACGCGATGCTGCCCAGGGCCACCAACACCCGCGGCGACCGGGAATCGGTCAGGGGCCGGATCGGCGGCCGCACCCACGAGATCTCCCGGCTGATCGGCCGGTCCCTGCGGGCCTGCGTGGACGCCAAGGCTCTCGGCGAGAACAGCATCGTCATCGACTGTGACGTGCTTCAGGCCGATGGCGGCACCAGGACCGCCGCGATCACCGGGGGATACGTCGCGCTGGCCGACGCCGTGGCCTGGCTGCGCGGCCGCAAGCGCCTCAAGGGCGACCCGCTGGTCAGGTCGGTGGCCGCGGTCAGCGTCGGCATCGTGGACGGCCAGCCCCGCCTCGACCTGAACTACGAGGAAGACTCCGCCGCGCAGACCGACATGAACGTGGTCTGCACCGGCGACGGCGACTTCGCGGAGGTCCAGGGCACCGCGGAACAGGAGCCGTTCAGCCGTGCTCTGCTCGACGAGCTTCTCGATCTCGGGGTCGCGGGCTGCGCCCAGCTGACCAAGCTGCAGCGGGAAGTCCTGGCCCGCGACCCGTCGGGGCGGTGAGCCCGGTGGGCAACAGGCTCATCGTGGCGACCCGGAACACCGGCAAGCTCATCGAGCTGCGCCGGATCCTGGAAGCCGGGCGGGTCCCGGTGGATGTCAGCGATCTTGACGAGTTTCCGGGCATGCCCGAGGTCGCCGAGACCGGGCTCACCTTCACCGAGAACGCGCTGCTCAAGGCCCGGGCGGTGGCCGCGTTCACCGGCCTGCCCGCGGTGGCGGACGATTCCGGCCTGTGCGTCGACGCGCTGAACGGGATGCCTGGCGTGCTGTCCGCGCGCTGGGCCGGCCGGCACGGCGACGACGCGGCCAACCTTGAGCTCGTCCTGGACCAGATGGCCGATATCCCGGCCGGGCACCGGGGCGCACACTTCGCCTGCGCCGCGGCACTCGTGCTGCCCACCGGGGCGGAGCACGTGACCGAGGGCGTGGTGGACGGCGCCCTGACCACGGCGCCCCGGGGCACCAACGGGTTCGGCTACGACCCGATCTTCGTCCCGGAGGGGGCGGAGTTCACCACGGCCGAGATGAAGCCGGCCGACAAGGACAAGATCAGTCATCGCGGGCGGGCGCTCCGCGCCCTGGCCCCCATCATCGCGGCCCTGCTCGGGTAGCGTGCCCGCCCGCTACGGCGGGCGGGCTGGTAGCTAAGCCGCTCGCGACGGCGGGCGGGCACGGTTCCCGGAACACGGGAAGGCCCGCCAGCCCTGGTGCGTCATCTCCAGGTCCGGCGGGCCTGCCGTTTGCGGTCAGGACGCGCAGGTCACCAGTGCGTCGGACTGGTTCCGGTCGGGACCGGGGTCGGTGTGCCTGTCACACCCGCGGTGCCGGTCCCCACCGGGGTCGGCGTCGCCCCCGTGGTGGGAGTGGCGGTCACGGCCGGCTTGACCGTCACGCTCGGCGTCGGCGTGGGAGTGGCGCCGCCCAGGACGAAGATCAGCGTGGTCGACGGCATCGTGATGTGCATCGGCCGGTTGATCGACGTGATCACCAGGGTGATCGTGATCCGGGTGTTGTTGCCGACCTCGATGAGAACCAGCTTGCGCATCATGTGCGTGGGATCCATCCAGGCCCGGAACCTCGTCATGGTGATTCCGCTGTTCATCACGGACTGCATGCCCGGCCGCAGGCTGGAGTTCAGGCTGCCCAGCACGGTGGAGAGCATGTAGTGGCCGCCCCACTCGGACGTCCGTGAGCCGTCCATCATCGAGCGGCGCATCATGCGGAGGTTCGAGGCCTGGCTGAACAGCGGAACCTGCACCAGCGGGCTGCTGGTCAACAGCAGGCCGAGCAGCGGGCCGAGGTTCAGGCCCGACGTGCTGGCCATGGAGGATGTCGAGCCCATCACCCACGGTTTCCCGTAGGACCGGTTCAGCAGCGGGCTCCTCAGGTAGGCCATGCCGTCCGCCAGGATCACCCGGACGTTCCCGAGCGCACCCGCGTTGGCGCGGAGAGAGATGATCGGGCTGGGCGTGGTCACCTCGTGCAGGGTGCCGGTCAGGGTCGCGTTCAGCGCGCCGGTGGCCTGGATCTCCACGTCCGCGCTGAACGACCTGATCTGCTGGGTCTGCTGCGCCGCCAGCGACAGCGCCGAGGACGACGACATCCCGCTCTGCGGGCCGCTCGAGGAGTTGCTGGTGTAAACCCCGGGCTTGCACCCGGCGACGGTGATGGCGGCCACCGCCGCCACGGCCGCGAAGCCGAGCGGGCGGACGGCCCGGGCAGGCACGCCGAAGCGGGCGGGCCGGGCGAGCTTGATCGGGGCGGTCTCCTGCCGGGGGGCGCCCGGCCTTCGGGCCTTCAACTGCGAGAACACGCTGGGTCCTCCTTGGGTTGGCGATTGCCCTACTTGTGACGCAATTTCGCGCAATCCCCCGCCACCCGTCGTGGACTCTACGCGCGGCCACGCACCGTCCATCTGGCCTGCGCAGACTGTGTAAGCCGGTCGTAATAAGGTCACCGGCGGGCCTGGCGGCCCGGTAACGTGGAGTCGTCTTTCCGGAGGGAGCGCACGTGACCGACCAGAAACTGGCGCCAGGTGATGAGGCGCCGGACTTCTCACTGCCAGACGCGGACGGCAAGACGGTGCAGCTGTCCGCGCTGCGCGGGCAGCGCGTGATCGTGTACTTCTACCCGGCCGCGATGACCCCGGGCTGCACCAAGGAAGCCTGCGACTTCCGCGACAACCTGGGCGACCTCGCCGGCGCGGGGCTGACCGTGCTGGGCATCTCCCCGGACACCCCCGAGAAGCTGGCCAAGTTCCGCGACCGGGAATCCCTCAACTTCAGCCTGCTCGCCGACCCCGGCCGAGAGGTCCTGCAGGCCTACGGGGCGTTCGGGGAGAAGACGATGTACGGCAAGAAGACGGTCGGCGTGATCCGCTCCACGTTCGTGATCGGCGCGGACGGGCGGATCGAGCGGGCGTACTACAACGTCAGGGCGACCGGCCACGTTGCCCGGCTGCGCCAGGACCTCGCCGCCTGAGCCGGGACACCGAGATCGGGAACACCCTCTTGACCAGCAGCGGGGCCGTAGCCCAACGGCAGAGGCACAGGACTTAGGATCCTGCGAGTATGGGTTCAAATCCCATCGGCCCCACCGATAGTGGCCGGGCTGGCCACGGGACTCTGCCAGCTGACTACCACGCGCCAGCTGACCATCGCTGGCGCCAGCTGACAATCTTGTGCCAGCCGATAATCATGTCCATTCGCAGTGGTCGCATGACACCGGCCCGCGGGCCTCGATGGCCGCCGCGTGCGCCCGCGCCGTCGAGGCCGGCCTGCCCGCGGTGGCCTTCACCGAGCATCTCGACTTCTCCGACTCCGGACCGGGCGACCCGATCACGGGCACCGGCATCACGCCCAACGGGCAGTGGGGGCGGCGGCCCCTCGACATCAGCGGCTACCTCTCCTGCCTGGACGAATGCCGGCAGCGATTCCCCTCGTTGCGGATCCTGTCTGGTGCGGAAGCGGGAGAGCCGCACCTGTTCGCCGGCAGCGCCGCCGCGGTGCTGTCGTCCGGCCGTTTCGACCGGATCCTCGGCTCCGTGCATACGCTGCCCAGCGGCGGACGGCTGGTCTACGCGCGGGCGCTGCTGCGCCGCGAGCCCGCCGGCGACCTGATGCGCCGGTACTTCGCCGAGGTGGTCGCCATGATCGAGGGCAGCGACCTGTTCGAGGTGCTGGCGCACCTGGACTATCCACGGCGGTACTGGCCGGAGGCCGCGGGCCGCTACCGGGAATCAGACTTCGAGGAGGAGTACCGCGCGGTGCTGCGGGCGCTGGCCTCCTCGGGCCGGGTCCTGGAGCTGAACACGGCCAGCCCGCTCGTGTCGGTCAGCCTGCTGCGCTGGTGGCGGGAGGAGGGCGGCACGGCGCTGTCCTTCGGCAGCGACGCGCACCTGCCCGGCTACGTCGGCGAGCGGTTCGCCGAGGCGGCCGGCCTGGCGGACGCCGCCGGATTCCGGCCCGGCCGGGACCCGTCCGACTTCTGGCGCGGCTCGCGGGCGGCCCGCTAGCCGGGGAGCAGCGCGCGGATGAACTCGCGCACTTCGGCGGGCCGCAGCGCCAGCGTGGCGTCGCCGACGGCCAGTTCGACCCGCTGGGTGCCCGGGTCGGGGGTGCCCATCGCAGCCGGCCAGGTCCACACGCCCTGCTCGGTGGCCAGGCTGCGGGCCGCGGCGGCGAAGTCCTCCGCCGTGGTTCGCAGCAGCAGGTGCAGCATGGGGGTCTGCGGCGGGTCCGGGACGATCGTGACACGAGGGAGGTCGCGCAGCGCGTCCGCGATCGCCCGGGTGTGGCTGAAGTAGCGCGGCATCATCGGCAGCCGCCGGGCCAGGCAGGACAGAGCCGACGCCGCGTTTGGCCACAGGCTGAACAGCGTCCCGCCCATCCGGTGCCGCCACTCACGCACCTCGGCGACGACATCCTCCGGGCCCGCCACACAGCAGCCCGGCAGCGCCCCCAGCCCCTTGTAGAAGGACACGTACACGGTGTCGAACAGGCCGGCGATACCGGCCGGCGGCTTGCCGTAGCCCGCCGCGGACTCCCACAGCCGCGCACCGTCCAGGTGCACCGCCGCGCCGCGCTCCCGGGCCCAGGTCACCTGCGCTTCCAGGCCGGCCCAGTCCGGCTGCTGACCGCCGAGATCACGCTGCGGCAGTTCGATCACCAACGCACCGACCGGCTCGGCCACCTGCTCCAGGTCAGTCACCGTGAGCAGCCGGTCCGGCTCGCCGACAGGCCGGCCGGTCAGCTGGTGCAGCCGTTCGTAGGCACGTCCTTCGTGGGTGTCGATGTGGCAGGCCGGGTGGAACACGATGGCCCGGCGGTGCCGCCGGTCGGCGTGCACTCGCAGCACCGCCTGCTGGGCCATGGTGCCGCTGGGCAGGAACACGGCGGCGGGCTTGCCGAGCACCAGCATGATCTCGCTCTCCAGCTCGGTCACGGCGCCGCCCTCCCCGTAGCGGTCGGTCACCGTGTCCGGGGGGATCGTGGCGAGCAGGTCAGCCGCGCGGCCCGCCCCGTGCCAGGTCAGGAAGCGAGTGCAGGCGTCCCGCAGCCTGGCCAGTTCCGCGGCGTCGGAGGCCGCTTCCAGGGTTCCTGTGGCTGGGGTTCCTGCGGCCGGGGTTCCTACGCCCGGGCCGGGTGAGCCGGCGGCGGCCGCACCGGCGTCCGTGGTGCTCCCGGCGGCCGGCGTTCCGGCGGCGCGGGTTCCGGCGGCGGTGGTTCCGGTGGGCGCGTTATCGTCCACGGCAGCGTCATGAGGAGCGGGCATAACGGTCATTCTGCCGGTCCGGCCGGCGCGGCCTCCGGCCGCCCGGCCGCCTCGGCCGGCCGTCAGTCGGTCGTTGGCACGGCGGGCGGGTCCACGGCAGGCGGGTACGGGGGGGTCGGGTCCGGGGAGGGTGGCCGCGTACTGGGCGCCAGGGCGAGCCGGGCGGCCAGCCCGGCGGCCGCGCAGATCCCGCCCGCGATCAGCACCGCATCCGGCGCCATGAAGGCCGGAATGGCGAGCAGCAGGGCTGCCTTCGCCACCAGGAAACCCCCGATCACCACCCCGAACGAGATGAGGTCGGGCGCGCCACGCCACGCGAACCCGATCAGGACTGCGACCGGGATCGTCCCGAGCGCGAGCGAGAACGCGACGATGGACCGGGCATCGGCGGACGCCCGTGAGACCCGGAGCAACACGCCGGCCAATCCGAGCGCTATCGCGACCACGCCGGGGATGAGGGCGTAGCCGCCGAGTACCGCCGCCACCGCCGCGCCCGGCCTCGCCGCCGGGAGTGCCTCCTCCTGGTCGTCCTCGTCGGAGCCAGCCATGATCTGCAGCAGGCCCTTTAGTAGCGACCAGCCGAACACGTAGATGGTCACCGCGGGAATGACAGCGGTCTCGAATCCGCGGGTGCTCGGTCCCGGTGCCGTGGCCACGATGATTGCGATGACCGCCCAGGTAGCGAGCAGGGGGCCGAGGGTCAGTACTAAGGTCCAGCGGAATCGCCGGGCGCGGACACCCGGCCCCATCAGCCGCATGACGCCGAAGATGCCGGTGACCGCGCACACGGCGGCAGCGGCCGAGACCGCTGTCCAGCGGTTCAGGGTGAAGCCGGCCGCGCTGGCCACCATGGCCACCGCCCCGACCAGGGCGGCCGAGCTGGCGACCATCCGCCAGCCACCGGGCAGGGCGGTCGCGCACAGGCCGAGGGACAGCAAAAGGCTGCCCGTTAAGGCGGCGATGACGCCGACCACCCGAGGATCTGACAGATGTTGCGTTGCGGCTGACGACGATGTCGCCAGGACGATGCCGGCCAGCATGACGCTCCCCCTCGCTCAGGGCCCGCTGCCGGGATCCGCCGTCACTGCCACGCAGTGAGTGCGGCGGCAGCGAGCCGCCAAGGTCATCGTCCACCGCGATAGTCGCTCCGGCCAGCGGGACGCCGGGAAACATGCGCGGGTGGCGGCCGGGTGGCGGCGCTGCGCGCCAGCCGGCCGGGGAACGAGGCGGGCCGCCTTGTCAGGCGCCCGGGACGGACCAGGCGTCTAGGTGCGCCAGGAGGTCGGCCAGCCGGGTGATGACCGCGTCGGGGGTGACCTCGTCGAACGGCAGCACCTCGCTGTGCGGGATCAGCACGGCCCGCATGCCGGCCCGCTTCGCGCCGTGCACGTCCGAGAAGGGCCGGTCGCCCACGAATACGCACGTGGCCGGGTCATCCACCTCCAGCGCCCGCATCACGGCGCGGAAGGCTTCCGGATGGGGCTTCGCCCACGGGATCTCGCTGCTGTACACGGCGGCATCGATCAGGTCGAGCACCTCGTCGCGGCGGAACACGCGCTCGTGTGCCGTCCGTGGCCAGAAGGTGTTGGACAGCACGCCGACCTTCATTCCGCGCTTGCGCAGTGCCCGCAGCAAGGGGGGCACATCAGGGTCGGTGATCGTATGCGGATCCCAGGCCTCGTAGTAGGCGGCCAGCAGCTCCTCGGTTGGCGTGACCCCAGCCTGCGCGAAGATGTCGTCCAGCGTCGCGCTGGAGTGGGACGTATCGGTGAGCTCCCAGCAGGCGTTCTCGGCAGCCAGGATGGCCGCCGCGACCTCGTCGCCCCGGCCGGGGAAGTGGGCCGCGCAGACCGCCCGCCAGAGGGCCTTGTGGTCCACCGAGTGCCAGGGGGTGAGCGTCCCGCCCCAGTCGAAGATGACCGCCCTGACCGTCACGACACGCATTCTATGCGGCCCGAGAGCTGGCCTTCGTTCACCGCGCCCCGGAGGGTGCCGAGCCGCAACATGATCAAACGATCGGTGTCGCTATCACGACACCATTCGTTAGATCACCAGCCGCGGCTGTTGCTCGCGGGGCTTTCGCGGCGAAAGGTACTGCTGGTGAGCGGATCGTCCTCCGGATCGGGCCGCGGGCGGGGCAGGACCGGACGCTGGCGGCTGATCTCCCGAAGGTGCTAGCCCGGCGCCACTCGATGCCCTCCGTGGCCGCGTCCAACTGGGCTCTGGGGGCCACGCACCTGGATTAGTGCGGGCTCACCCGCCCTGGCGGGACGCTTACCGCGGGGTCCAGGCCAGGGGGAGGGATTCGATGCCGTAGATGCCTTCCACGCCGCCCAGCCGCGGCTCGCCCGCGGGGTGCAGCCCGGTCATCCGGGGGGCGAGGAAGGTGAGGGCCTCTTCCAGTTCGGCCCGGGCCAGGTTGGAGCCCAGGCAGAAGTGGGGTCCCGCGCCGAACGTCAGCAGCCGCCCGCCGGAGTCCTGCGCGATGTCGAACTCGTCGCCCGCCCCGGCGTCCCGGTTGGCCCGCTCCGCGCAGATCGCGACGATCGTGCCCGCCGGGAACAGCACGCCCCGGTGCTCGATCGCATCCGTGCAGATGCGGGCGGTGAACGGGGTGATCGGCTCGAACCTGAGGACCTCTTCGACCGCCGCCGGCACCAGGCCCGGGTCGCGGCCTAGCGCGGCCCACTGCCCGGGGTGGGCGGCGAACAGCCGCATGGCGTGCGACAGCTGGGCCTGGGTGGTGTCGATCCCGCCCGCGACAACGTTGAGGACCAGGTTGACGCACTCATCGTGGGTCAGCCTCTCGCCCTCCTCCTCGGCCGCGAGCAGCGCGCTGATGAGATCGTCAGAGGGTGCACGGCGGCGGCGTTCCAGCAGCGTCTCGACGTACTCGTACAGTTCCCCGACCGCGCGCTCGATCCGGGCGGGCTCGCTGGCCAGGGCGCGGATGTCGAACTGCTTCTGGACCCAGCCCGACCATTCGTGCAGCCGGGGCGCGTCCGGCGGCGGGGCGCCCAGAACGGCGGCGATGGTGAGCGATGGGTACGGCTTGGCGAACGCGGCCACGAACTCGCATCCGGCTGGGCCGCCCGGCTCCACGTCCCCGAGGCCGCGCCACAGCCCGTCCAGGAACCCGCGCATCGCGGGCCGCCACCGATCGGCCGCGCGGGGGGTGAACGCGGGTCCGATCAGGGCCCGTAGCCGCCGGTGCCGCTCCCCGGTGGCGTTCAGGATGTTGGCGTCGATCTGCTCGCGCAGGCGTCCGCCGGTGACGCCGAAGATCTCCGCGATCTCCCGGCCGGGGAAGGCGGTCTGCCGGGCCCGCAGGAAGAACTCGCCCGACTCCCGGTCCAGCACCACGTACGTGAGGGGGGAGCGGGCCAGCCAGCCCTGCTGCCGGACCGCGGCCAGCCGCTCGTGGTACACCTCGCCGGCCAGCCCCGGCTCGGTGTAATCGAACACCGGCAGATCGAGGTCGTTGACCGTCGGCGCTCCGGGTACCGGGGTTCCGGGTGCCGGGGTTCCGTGTGCCGTTCCGGGTGCCGGGGTTCCGGCTGCCGGGGCCTCGTTCGTCGCTGACATGAGTGGGTCCCTTCCGCCGACACGCTCGACCTTACGTGCGCGTCCCGCCCGCGCCCAGACCCGATTCCGCCCAGCCCACCGCATTTCCCACGGGTAACCGTGCCGGCCGTGCACATCACTGCCCCCGCCTGCCACACTTACCGGCAAAGATCACCCCCAGAAGGGATGCAAGCGATGGCCGAGGCGAATGGCACGGTCGCGATCCGCGACCCGGATGCGCTGGTCAAGGAGATCGCGCGCACCCGCGAGAGCCTCGCGCGCACCGTGGATCAGCTCGCCGACCGGGTCAGCCCGGCCAACGTGGCCCACCGGGCCCTGGACCGGGCCCGGGAGCAGCTCCAGCGTCCGGAGGCGCGGATGGCCGGCGGGGCCCTCGCCGCCCTGGCTGTTCTTGGCGTGGCCACCTACCTGATCCGCCGCCGCCACCGCTGACCTGCCCACCACCGGCCCCGGCGTCGCCGAGGACGGTCAGCTCAGCCGAAGGACTGGCCCTCGCCCCGGTAGGTGGGGACGGTCGTGGTGACCGTGTCGCCGTCGATCAGGTGCAGCTCGCCGAACCGCTCGCACAGCTCGCCAGCCTTGGCGTGGCGGAACCACACCCGGTCGCCGATCCCGAGCCCGTCCGCGGCCTTCCCGAGCAGCGGGGTTTGCACCTCACCGGCTCCTTCCTGTTTATCGAGCCGCAGGCCGGCCGGGAGGTAGGGCCGGGGGAGGCGGCTGTCGTGGGCCGGCCCGGACGCGACGTACCCGCCGCCCGCCACGGTGACCACGCCCGGGGACGGCCGCCGGACCACGGGCAGCGCGAACAGCGCCGCCGGCTGTCCGGAGAAGGCCCGGTAGCTGTCGAACAGGCTGGGCTGGTACAGCCCCGAGCCGGCCCCGATCTCGGTGACCGCGTCCTCAGCCGCGGTCCCCTCGATCGAGCCGGTGCCGCCACCGTTGACGAAGCGGAGCGGCGTCACCTCGCGTACCGCCGCCACGATGGCCGCGCGCCGCTTGGCCAGTTCCGCCGCGGACCGGTGCTGCATCTGCCGGACGGCCAGCGCGTAGAAGGGCCGCCCAGGTGGCTTGTCCCCGACCCCGGCGATCTGCGCCTCGTAGGCCATCAGCCCGGCCAGGCGGATCCCCGGACGGCTCGCGATGTCCCGGGCCATGGCCGCCGCCTGGACCGGGGTCCGCACCGGGGAGCGGCGGGCCCCGGCGCGGATCATGCCGCCGCTGCCCACGTAGGACGTGTCGATGTCCAGGCAGACCTGGATCGGCGCGGCATCGGTCGCGGCCGCCGCGGCCTTCTCGATGATGTCCAGATGGTCGGGCGAGTCGATCATCACGGTGATCACGGCGGCGGCGGCTGGGTAACTGGCCAGCCGGGTGAGCGCCGCACGGTCTGTGCTGGGGTAGGCCACCACGATGTCGTCGCTGACGCCCTGCCCGGCCAGCCACAGCGCCTCCGGCAGGGTGAACGCCAGGATCCCGCGGAACCCGCCGATGCCCAGGACCTGCTCGAGCAGCGCGCGGCACCGGACCGACTTGCTGGCCAGCCGGATCGGCTTTCCCGCCGCCCGCCGGGTCATGTCGGCGGCGTTGGCCCGCAGTGCCGCCAGGTCGATGACCGCGAACGGGGGCTCCAGGCCGGCCGTGGCCGCGTCGTACCGGGCCAGGCCGGCGGGCCCGGGCGGCCCGCGGCGGCCGCCGGCTGGGCTCACTCAGCCTCTTTGGTCAGCGCTGTGTACTCCTCCGGGGTCAGCAGGCCGACGGGATCGGCGTTGTCGGCTATCCGGATCCGGAGCAACCAGCCGGCCCCGTAGGGGTCGGTGTTGACCAGCCCCGGGTCGTCGTCGATCTCCGGGTTGGCCTCGATCACCTCGCCGTCCACCGGCGAATAGAGGTCGGAGACCGATTTCGTGGACTCCACCTCGCCGAAGGGCTCGCCGGCGGTCACGGCCGTCCCCGGCGCGGGCACGGACACGTACACGACGTCGCCGAGAGCCTGCTGGGCAAAGTCGGTGATGCCGACCGACGCGACGCCGCCGTCGATGGCCACCCACTCGTGCTCCGGGGTGTAGCTCAGGTTTTCCGGAACTGTCATCTGGTCGCTCTCCTGGGATCTGCTGCCCCGACGGGCCAGGCTGCCTGAGGGGAAGTCATCGTGGGCGTTCGTGGGTCCGATGGTAGAAGGGCAGAGGGGTGAGCACGGCGGGCTCAGCCCGGCCCCTGATGTCCACCGCGAGCCGGCTGTCTGCGGTGCCGTGCCGGCTGTCTGCGGTGCCGTGCTGGTCAGCCCCCGGGGGGCCGGCACCGGCCTCGGCGGCCACCTCGGGCTCGACGTACGCCATGGCGATGGGCACACCCAGCGTGGGGGAGGGGGCACCGCTGGTGACCGTGCCGCGGGCCTGACCGTCCCACAGAACGGGGTACCCGTGCCGGGGAACGCGCCGGGTACCGCTGCGCAGGCCGACCAGGACCCGCCGCGGGGGCGCCTGGGCCGCGGCCGTCAGGGCGGCCCGGCCGACGAAATCGCCGGGCTTGCCCAGCTTGACCACCCGGCCGAGACCCGCGTCGAATGGTGTGGTGTCCGGCCCGAGTTCGCTGCCGTACAGCGGCATCCCGGCCTCCAGCCGGAGCGTGTCCCGGGCGGCCAGCCCGGCAGGTATTAGGCTCGCCGCGGCGCCCGCGGCCGACAGCGTCATCCAGATGTGCTCTGCGTCCCCGGGCTGGCTGAACAGCTCGAACCCGTCCTCGCCCGTGTAGCCGGTGCGGGCGAGCAGGACCTCCCGGCCAGCTACGGTGCCCCGGTGGCTGGTGTAGTACTTGACCCCGTCCAGGGCGACGTCGGTGAGCGGGCCGAGGATGCCGGCCGCGGCCGGGCCCTGGATGGCGATCAGCGCGTAGGCCTCGGTCTGGTCGGTAATCCGCGCGTCGTGGCCGGCCGCCCGCTCGCGCAGTGCGGTCTCGACGACGCTGGCGTTCGCGGCGTTGGCGACGACCAGGAACTCCTGGTCGTCCAGCCGGTAGACGATCAGGTCGTCGAGCACCCCGCCGTCCGCCGCGCAGATCATCGTGTAGCGGGCACGGCCGGCCGCCATCGACGAGGGCTGGCCGACCAGCGCGTAGTCGAGGGCCGCAGCGGCGCCGGGACCGTCGACGATGATCTCGCCCATGTGCGACAGGTCGAACAGGCCCGCGCTGGCCCGGACGGCCCGGTGCTCCGCGGTCTCGCTGCGGTACCGCAGCGGCATCAGCCACCCGGCGAACTCGGTCATCGTGGCACCCAGTTGCTCGTGCACGCCACGCAGCGGGGTCGACCGCGGCTCCGTGGCGTCAGGCGTGATCATAGGGAGCACTCCAGGGCGGCCGGGTGGGATGGGCCGGTGCGGGAGGACGGTTTCCGGGCGGGCCGCAACCGGCCGGACCGCACGGCTGCGCCGCTTGCCCACTGAAGCGGGCCCGGTCAGCATACCGGCTGAGGCCTGGCGCCGGTGGTACTGATGCCCGCGCCCAGGCGGCGGGACCGGGCCCAGGAGGTCCGTAGCGCATCGACCCCGCTACGGACCGCTGCTGGGCGCGGTCATGGCCAGGGAACCCCGGCGGATGGAAGCCGCGTGCCGCCGCCCTGCTGCTGAACAGCGAGTCAAATGCCCGCCGGGGGGCTGGCCGCTGACTGGATACTGCCCGGTTGCGGGCAAGTCTGTCACTTACGGTCACGAGAAATCCGATAAGGGCTCTCATGCCTCGTCTTTACGTTCCGGTGCGCTTTAGCCCGGGTATGCATTTTTCAGCATCACAGCCCGGGTATGCGTTTGTTCAGCATCACGGGGCCGGCTCAATAGTCGGCTAACGAGCCCCTCAAGGACCCTTCCCCACAAGGTCGGGCCCGTGTGGCGGGACGTATTTCCCGTCCGGAATCGAGGGGGTTTCGATCATGGCGTTCAGCGCCAAGGCGGCGACCCGTTACGTTCTTGCTGCCGCAGCGGCCATTGTCCTGCCCGCCAGCATCGTCGCTGCGGCGCCCATCTCCCGCTCTGCTGATCACTCAGCGTCACGGCATGCTGTCCGGGACACAGCCGGTCCCGCCGGGGAGGCGAACGGCGGCGTGCCGCAGCCCGGGCCGGTGATGCGCCCGGCGTCGGTGGCCCCGCGCGGGGCGTTCGACCGGATCCTCAGCACGCAGCAGGCTGCCTCAGCGGCCCAGGCCTGTGCCGGATATGCCACCTATGCGGGGTGGACGAACAACGCCCCCAATGACGACCTGGTCACGGCCAGCGCCATCTGCGTCGCCGAGTCCGGCGGCCAGCCCACCGTCTACTACTGCGACCCCACCGGCCAGGACGGGTACTACCCCCCGGTGAACTGCTCGGGAGTGTATGACCGGGGGCTCTGGCAGATCGACAACCAGGCCTGGACCAGTATCAGCGACGCCTGCGCGTTCACCGCCAAGTGCAACGCGGACGGCGCGTACTACATCAGCCAGGGCGGCGCGAGCTTCTCTCCGTGGGCCACGTACACCAGCGGTGCCTACAGCAACTACCTTTCCGCAGCCCAGGCCGCCGTGAACGCGCTGGGCGGCGGTACGGTGCCCAGCGGTGTGGCCGGCGTCTGCCTGTCCCGTGCGGGATACGCCCAGAACGCCGCAGCGGTTACCAGTACCTGCGGCAGCGGCGCGCGCCGGCAGCGGTGGCGCCTCGCCGGCCAGGCGATCCGCGACGGCGAGTACTGCCTCGCGGTCGCGTCGCCGGGCAAGACGGCGGCCGTCCATCTCCGCCGGTGCAACGGGAGCAGTTACCAGCAGTGGACCGCCTTGGGCAACGGCCTGCTGCGCAATGCCCTGGGCGGCCGTTGCCTGCGCGACCCGGGCAGCGACCTCACCGCGGGTACCCCGGTCAACGTGGGCTCGTGCATTGAGGCCACGTCACGCCTCTGGTGGCTGCCATGACCTCCCGGATAGGCTCGCGGGACATGGGACTGCTCTCTGAGGATGACATCGGCACCGAACTCGCCAGCCTGCCGGGCTGGACCCGGGCGGGTGACAGCATCACCCGTCAGGTCACCCTGGATGACTTCAGGGCCGCCATGCTCTACGCCGGAGCGGTGGCCTACCTGGCGGAGAAGGCCAACCATCATCCCGACGTTCTGATCCAGTGGAACAAGGTGACGCTGACCTTGTCCACGCACTCGGCCGGCGGCCTGACCGGGGCCGACTTCGCGCTGGCCCGGCAGATCAGCGCGCTGGCCTGACCCGGAGGCTGGCCTGACGGGGAGGCTGGGCTGACGGGGAGGCTGGCCTGACCCGGGAGGCCGACGGCCAGCCCGGTCGCGGGCCGGCAGTCAGCGTTCCGCGGGAACAGCGGCCAGCCCGCCGTTACCGGCACCTTCGTCCTGGGCGGCGCCACGCCCCCGGAAAGCGCCGCCCAGTGGACGAAGGTCCCCCTCGGCTTTCGCGCCCCTCCGCCTCCCGTTCCGTGCCTGCGGCCGCCGCCTTGCGGGCAGAGCGGCTGGCCAGGCACGTCGAGAAGGCGACCCCCACCATTGACGCGCGGTCCCCCCGTAAGCCAGGGGAGTTCTAGTTATACACTCTGCGTTCTTACAATCACAGTTCGTTACCAGATTGAGGCCGACTCGCGGGTGTGAGGTGCGCTGCCTGGGTGCGGGTGAGTCTGCCCGGTTACGTCAGCGGCTGAAAGCGCAGTCCAGATGCTTGATGCCGTTGATGAAGCTGGAGAGCAGCCGGTCGGGCGGCGCGGCGGCGTAAATGTCGGGGACCCGGCCCAGCAACTCGCGGAGGGCGACGCTGATCTCCCGCCGGGCCAGGTGGGCACCGAGGCAGAAGTGCGGCCCGGCGGCCCCGAAGCCGACGTGCGGGTTGGGGGAGCGGGTGATGTCGAACCGGGCCGGGTCGGCGAACACGGTCTCGTCATAGTTGGCCGACCAGTAGAACAGGGCCACCTTGTCGCCCTGGTGGTAGTCCTGGCCGTTCATGGCGTAGTCGCGGGTGAGGGTCCGTCGCATGAACATCACCGGCGACGCGTGCCGGACGATCTCCTCCACCGCGCCGTCGAGCCGGGCCTCGAGGTCATCCACCAGCAACGCGCGCTGCTCCGCGTGGTCGGTAAGCAGGATGAGCGCGTGCGAGATCGCGTTCCGGGTGGTCTCGTTGCCGGCCACCACGAGCAGGATGAAGAACGAGGCCAGTTCGGCGCTGGTCAGCTGCTCGCCGTCGATGTTCGCCGTGGCCAGCGCGGTGATCAGGTCGTCCTTAGGCTCCTGGCTACGCACGGCGCACAGCTCGGTGACCAGGGCAGCGAGTTCCGCGCCCGCGGTCAGGATCTGGCCCACCGCCTCGTCGGGGTTCTCGCTGACGATGTCGGGGTCGTTGCCGGACAGGATCACGTTCGTGTCGTGCAGCACCATGGCGTAGCTGCTGTCCGGGATTCCCATCATCTGGCAGATGATGGTGAGCGGCAGGCGCGCGGCCACCTGCTCGACGAAGTCGCCCGGCCCTGCCTCCACCAGGTCATCCACGATCCGGGCGGCGACCCGCTGCACGTCGTCCTCGAACTTGCGGATCATCCGGGGCGTGAAGGCCCGGGACACGATCCGGCGCAGCCGTGCATGCCGGGGGTCATCCATGTTGATCATGGAACCGAAATACTCGTTGAACTCGACGGGCAGGTCGACGAGGCTCGTCGCGCCCCGCCCGGAGCTGAACACGTCAGGATTCCGGCTCGCCTCTACTACGTCCGCGTGCCGGACCAGCCCGTAATACCCTCCGCTGCAGGTCGCGAACGGAACGTCCGGGTCGGCGAAGAACGGCGGCTGAGGCAGGCTGCGCAGGCGGGTGAACGCGTCGCGACGCTGGGGGAGCGGAAGGCCCCAGAACTCCGGCGCGGACAGGTCGACTGGGGGCCGGTCAACTGGGGGCCGGTCAACTGGGGGCCGGTCAAGTGGGGGCACGGGCGACCGCCTTGTCCTCGGAACCGCGCGGCGAGAACCTCACCCCGTTCATCGTCGCACAACCCGGCCCCCCCGTCGCGGCCCTGTCCGAGCCGGATACGCTGACCCCCGTGAGGCGGGCCGCCGTGCTCCTGGTCACCGGCGTGCTGGCCACCGCCCTGGGGGTTGGCGGCGCCCCGCACCCCCGCGGGTCGGTCCCAGCGTGCACCACCGCGGCCGTGCAGGCCATCGAGCATCACGTCCTGCTGACCACGGTCGTCGCCGCATGCCGGGGCCTGGCCAGGGCTGAGCTGAACCTCGCCCTGGGCCGGGCCATCTACGACGTGGCCGGCGCCCACCAGCACAAGACGGCCTGGCGGCACCGCGCGGTCGCTGCCGGAGCCCGCCTGGCCCGGCTGATCGAGTCGCAGCAGCCGCATGGGGGGCGTCCCCCTCCCGGACCGCCTCCACCCGGGGCTGGGCCCCCGCCACCTCCCGCCGGATCCCTGGCGGGCCGCTGGGGGCTGGGCCTGGGTACGCTCGCGGCGTGGCTCCTGACCGTCGGCAGCGGGGCTTTCATGCTGGCCGGCTGGATCAGGCGGGGCGGCCTGCGCCGCCGGGTCGGCCGCAGCGGCCTCGGTCCGGCGGTCACCCTGGGGCATTTCGGCGTGGCCAGTGCCGGGCTGCTGGTCTGGATCGCTTACCTGGCCAGCGGGTGGACCGTCCTGGCCTGGCTGGCCGTGGGTGTGCTGGTGGCCGCGATCGGGTTTGGCATGGCCACCCTGACCGTGTGGACTTCCCGGGCCCGTCCCGGGCCGGCGGCGCCGGTCTCCGGGCTGCCGGGCCCGGTCTCCGGGCCGCCGCGAACTCCCCAGGACGACCTGCGCGTCATCATCCCGATCGTGCACGGCCTGACCGCCAGCGCCACCATCCTGCTCGCCCTGCTCACCGCGGTGAGCGTGCGGTGAACAGGCCACTCACCGGGCGTCCGGGCCGCGCCTGCCTAGCGGGCGGAGGTCCGGGCCGGGCCCCGCCTAGGGGGCGCTGATACCCGGTATCCGACGGCCGGTCACCGAGGTCGGGCGGATCCGGATCCAGAAGGGATGCTCGACCTCGCTCGCCCAGGGCAGCGGGCCGAGCAGCCCGAGCCGCTGGGTCTCGGCCTCCTCGTAAACCACGGTCGCGCGGCCTGTCACCAGCACACTCCAGCCGGCCCGGGTGCGCTCGTCGTAGTCGTCGGCCTCGAACGCGACCAGGGCCTGCTGCTCGGCCGCGGTCAGCTTCGACCCTCCGGCAACCTGGAAGACCACGTCCTGGCCGTCGACCGCGTGGTTCACCGGCAGCATGACCACCTCGCCGTCCGCGCAGAAACCGATCCGTCCTAGCGGGACCGACGCGAGCAGCCTCAGGCACGCGTCGAACGACAGCGTCTCCAGCCCGGCGTGATCCACCGGGTGCCCCCGTTCCCGGGAGCTGGCCTGCTCGGGCAGGCGGGCCGAACCTTGCTGGTGTTCTTCCACATCACCCTCCGATCGGGATGGGCGGCGATCCTCTGGCGTTCGGGTGTGTTGCTTAGCGTTCCCCGCGGCCGGGGCCGGCGCACCCGACAGAGGTCCTCGGCCGGCGGGGCTTTCGGCTCTGCGGGCCGGCCTTTCCTCCGGCCGCGCCGGTCACCGCGCCCGCCGGCCCTTCCCCCGGCCGCGCCGGTCACCGCGCCCGCCCGCCGTCCTCATCCGCCTGCCCGAGGCTGTCTCGCACGTCGCGGGGCGCATAGGCTCCAGTAATGAGCGAGACGATGCCCCTGTTTCCGCTCGGTACCGTCCTGTACCCGGGCGTGATGCTCCCGCTGAACATCTTCGAGGAGCGGTACCGGCGGCTGGTCCGAGACCTGCTGGACGGTCCGGAACCCTGGCGGTTCGGCGTCATCGCGATCCGCAAGGGCCGGGAAACCGGCGTGGACGGGATCTCCGCGCTGCATGAGATCGGCTGCACCGCGACGCTGCGCGAGGTCGCTGAGCTGGAGGACGGCCGGTTTCACCTGGTGACGGTAGGCACTCAGCGGTTCCGGGTGGCGTCGCTCGACGACTCCCAGCCCTACCTGCAGGGTGAGGTGGAGCTGCTCGACGAGGAGGTTGGCGACGAGGCAGCCGCCGGGCTCGCCGCGCAGGCGGTGCAGCGCGGCTTCCGCGGCTACGTCGAGGCCCTGGCCAGCCGGGAAAGCATCGAGGTCACCGTGCCCGAGCTGCCGGACGAGCCGTTGGTGCTGTCCTACCTGGTGGCCGCCTCGATGATCCTCGACCTGCCGGCTCGCCAGCAGCTGCTGGCCGAGCCGGACGCGGTGCGCCGGCTCGGCGCCGAGCGCGCGCTGCTAGCCCGCGAGACCACGATGCTCCGCTCGCTGACCGCGACCCCCGCCCCCGACCTGCGGAACACGCCCTACAACCCGAACTGAGCCGCGCGGCTAGCCCTACCCGTACCTGGTGGTGAGGCTGGTCAGGGCCGGGCCCAGGGGGGCGTCGAGGATGACCGTGGCCTGCGCGTCCCCGCGGGTCGCACCCTGGTTGATGATCGCGACGGGGATGCCGAGCTTGGCCGCGTGCCGGACGAAGCGGTAGCCGGACATCACGGTCAGCGAGGAACCGAGGACCAGCAACGCCCGGGCCGCGCCGACCAGCGCGTAGCAGTCCGCGACCCGGCCCGGCGGCACGTTCTCGCCGAAGAAGATCACGTCCGGCTTCAATGCGCCCGCGCACCGCAGGCAGTCCACGACCTGGAACTGGTCCGTGACCCCGGCGTCCAGCACCGCGTCGCCGTCCGGGTTGACCTGCCGCGCCCGGGCGTCCCAGGCCGGGTTCGCCGCGCGGAGCCGCTGATCCAGCTCGCCGCGCGGGGTCCGCGCGCCGCACCCGAGGCAGATGACCCGGCTGAGGCTGCCGTGCAGCTCGATCACGTCCCGCGCGCCGCCCTGCTGGTGCAGCCCGTCCACGTTCTGCGTGATGATCCCGCTGAGCAGCCCGCGCCGCTGCAGCTCGGCCACGGCGCGGTGCCCCTGGTTCGGCGCCGCCCGGGCGATGTGCCGCCAGCCCAGGTGACTGCGCGCCCAGTACCGCTGCCGGGCCGCGGCAGCGCCGGTGAACGCCTGGTACGTCATCGGCTCCGCGCGCCGGGCCAGGCCGGTCGGCCCCCGGTAGTCGGGGATGCCCGATTCGGTCGACAAGCCTGCCCCGCTCAGGATGACGACCCCGCCGGCCCCGATCAAGCCCGCAATTTCCGCAACGGAATCCGCCGGTCCCCCGGCCAGCCACGGCGCCGCGCGGGATGGTCCCGGAGCGTCACTGGCGGTCTGTGTCACCGTTCCATGCTGCCTCACCGTGGCCGGTGCCCCGCAACGCGAAGGTGGGCACCCGCCAGCGAATCAGTGCATCCAGGGACGGCCGGGAGCACCAGCCCGCGGCGAGGGCGCGGGCCGGCGCCACCTGGCCTGCGCTGGTTAGCCCTGGACCGGCTTGCCGAGCGGGACGCCCTTGCCGCCGGTGGCCAGCGAGGCCGCTCCGTAGAAGACGTACACCCCGACCGCGGCGAAGGCCAGCACGACGTAGCCGCCCGTCTTCAGCAGGCCGGTCGAGGCTTCCTCCGTGCCGAGCAGCACCAGCAGCAGGGCCAGGTCCACCAGCGCGAAGATCAGCGTGAAGGCGAGCGGCAGCCGCAGGGTGGCCAGGGTGAGAACCACGACGATGACCAGCCAGGAGATCAGGAACAGCTCCTGAGTGGCGGCCGCGGCCAGGACGGTGATGCCGAACCAGCCGTGGATGAGCCCGAGCACGAGCACCGCGTAGCTCAGCCAGAACCCGGCAAAGATGCCGAAGATGCTGGCCACGGCGCTCTGGCCGATGGCCGCGCTCCAGATCGTGGAGATGATCAATCCGATCGAGGTGGCCGCCAGGATGATGGGCAGGGAGGCGCCCACCGCGGTGGCCGGCACCGCGCCCACCAGGACCAGGCCCAGGGCGACCGACCCGACGATGAAGATCGGCAAGCCCAGCATGGCCGGGTCACCGGCCAGTGGCGCCAGCACCGGGACCGGGTCCCCCGCGATCTCCGTCTCTGTGGCGGAGGCGGATCCGGCAGAGTTACTGGCAGAGGCATCGAGATCGGTCATCGGCTGCTCCTTCGCAGGAAACGCACGAGGCCGGCAGATTGCACGGGCCATTGCCCCATGCGTACCTCTGGGTGGTACACGAGTGGTTCTCACTTTGAGCCAGTTCCGCCCCGAGTCCACACTTTTGGTCCCCCGGGGGCGAGTACGTGGCGTGTGGCCGTCCTGGGCGGCGGGGGCAGGCCGGCATCAGTGGGGCGGGTGTGGCATCACCGCGCCATCCGCGTCATGGGGCGCCGGCCCCGCCGCTGGCCTGCCCGGCAGGTCGGAAGCAGGGTGCGAGGGTGGGTAGCGTGAGTGGTATGACGACGTTGCAGAAAACGGCCGGCCCGCGGATCTCCCCGGCCCCGGCGGGCGGCTCGCCCGGGGTGACCCGGTGACCGCGGACCCGTTCGCCGCCGCGGCGGACCTGGTGTCCCGGTCGGCGGCGGCCTATGCGTCGAGCATCCCCGAGCACCCGGCGGACGAGGGCTTCTTCGGGCCCGGGAGCGTGGCCTGGCGGGTGAGTGCCGACCTGTCCAGCCCCGTGGCCGGGCTCCGGGCACTGCATATGCAGGCGCTGCACCCGCTGGCCATGGCCGGGGTGGACCAGCACAGTCACTGGCGCCAGGATCCAGTCGGCCGGCTGGCCGCCACCAACGCTTACCTGGCCACCGTGACCTTCGGTGACCGCGGGTCGGCGGAGTGGGTGGCCGCCCGGGTGCGCCGCGTGCACGAGCACGTCCGCGGCGTGGACACGGTCACCGGACGGGCCTACGCGGCCGGGGATCCCGCGCTGCTGCTGTGGGTGCACGCCACGTTCGTCGAGTCCGGGATCGTGGCCGCCGGGCTGGTCGGGACGCCGCTCGCGCCGCAGGACGCGGACCGCTTCGTGGCCGAGATGGTGACCGAGGCTGAGCTGGTGGGCGTGCCCCGCGACCTGGTCCCCGCCAGTACCGCCGACCTCGACGCCTACATCGCGTCGGTCCGCCCTGAGCTGCTCTGCACGCCCGCCGCCCGGGAATCCATGGACTACCTGCTCAACCCGCCTGGCCTGGGGGAGGATCTCGCGGAGATCTGGCAGGACGTGCGGGGCGCCGCCGTCGCGGCCCTGCCCGGGTGGGCGCGCGAGATGTACGGGTACGCACCGCCGTCGCCGCCGCTGACCGACGAGCGCCGGGCCGAGATCCGCCAGGCGCTCGGGGTGCTCGACGCCGTGTTCCTCGGCGAGCCCGGAGTGCTCGAGGCCCGCCAGCGGATCGCCCTGCGGGCGCGGGCGGCGCGGCCCGCGTGAAGAAGCTGCTCGCCGCGACCGCGGTGGTCGCGGGGCTCGCCGGGCTGGCCGTGCTGGGCCGCCGCGTCGGGCGGCTGCGGCTGTCCCGCGGCCGGGCCGCCGTGCAGCTGGTGATCCGCGGCGGCCTGCGGTACGCGGGCAGTGCGCCGCGACTGTTCGCCGCGGCCGGTGAGCACCGGCAGCAGCTCCGCAACGACCTCGCCTTGCAGACCGCCGAGGACGTAGCCACCACCCTCGGCGCCATGAAGGGCGTCCTGATGAAGATCGGCCAGATGGCGAGCTACGTGGACGACGGCCTGTCCCCCGCCGTCCGCCGCACGCTCAGCCGGCTGCAGGACAGCGTCCCGCCGATGAGCCCGGAGCTCGCCGCCGCAGTCATCCGTGAGGAACTGGGCCTGCCTCCCGAGGAGGCGTTCGCCCGCTGGGATCCCGAGCCCATCGCCGCCGCGTCCATCGGGCAGGTGCACCGGGCCATCACCCACGACGGCCGCGCGGTCGCGGTCAAGGTGCAGTACCCGGGCATCGCCGAGACCATCGCGGCGGACCTCGGCAACGTCGCGCTGCTGCGCCGGATGCTGCGCATCACCGCGCCGGCCCAGGACGTGGACGGGCTCATCGCCGAACTGAGCGACCGGGTCCTGGAGGAGCTGGACTACCGGCGGGAAGCGGAGAACCAGCGGCTGGTCGCGGCCTACTACGACGGCCATCCCACGATCATCGTCCCGAAGATCATCGACGAGCTGTCCACCCGGCGGCTGGTGACCAGCGAGCTGGCCGACGGCGCACGCTTCGCCGAGCTGGCGAACTGGTCCCAGGCGGAACGCGATCTCGCCGCGGAGACCATCTACCGGTTCACCTTCCGCAGCCTGTACGACGTGCACGCGTTCAACGGGGACCCGCATCCCGGCAACTACCTGTTCCACGGCGGCGGCCGGGTGACGTTCCTCGACTTCGGCCTGGTCAAGCACTTCAGCACGGAGGAGCTGCGGCCGCTCGTGGACATGGTCCGCTATCTGTGCGTGGAGCAGAACCCGGAAGGCTTCCGGGCTGGCATGGTGGACGCAGGCTTCCTGCGCCCGGATGCCCCGCTGAGCACCGAGACGGTGGTCGAGCACATGGCGGTCTTCTACGACACGGTCCGCCGGCCGGGACCGCTGACCATCACCGGGGACTACGCGTCCGCCGTGGTCCGCCGCTTCTTCGACGTGCGCAGCCCGCTGGCCCAGTGGGTGAGCGTGCCGCGGTCCTATGTCATCCTGCAGCGCATCAACCTGGGACTGTTCGCGATCCTGGGGGAGCTCACCGCCACCGCGGACTGGCGCGGCATCGCCGAGGAGATCTGGCCCTTCATCCAGGGGCCGCCGTCGACGCCGATGGGGGAAGCCGAGGCTGCCTGGCGGGCCGGACGGTCATCGGCGGCCGAGCCGGTCGGCTTACGACACGCCGCGTGAGCAGGTCATTTCTCTCTGTGATACGCGTCCTGATCCGCCGTGACATATGGTCTCTTCCCTGAGCTGAGTGGCCGGTGCGCCTGCGGCGGGTAGCCGCAGGGTCCATACTTGTAGAGATGAAACCAGCCCGCGCCGCGACCCGGCGTTACCTGCCAGGAAGTCCCTTCAATACCCCTCCGGTTATCCGTCCGGTGAAGGAATTCGCCACCGGTGACCAGGTGACCCACGACCGCTACGGCCTCGGCCGGGTCCTCAGCGCCGACGAGTCCGGCGTCTTCGTGGACTTCGGCACGCAGCAGGAGCGGATCTCCGCCCCGTACACCAAGCTGACCAAGCTCTGACCGCCCGGCTCTGATTCCCAGGGCTGGCCCGCTGGGCTTGACCCACCGGTCCGAAGGCCCTGGGCGGCGGGCCCAGCTTTCACCGAGCCGCGCCCTGGCGCCGCCCGCCGGCGTTCAGGGGCTCGTGGTCGGCTGATCAGCCGTCGGCCGCATGGTGTTGCTGGACCCGGTATTCGCTGAACCCGCGTTCGCTGAGCCAGTGCCAGTGGGCCCGGTAGGCCCCGTGGCGGTTGAGACCCCGGGGGCCGCTGAGCCGGATTCGCCACCCGGGGACTGGGCTCCGTATCCCGTCAAGCTGGGTGCGTGACCACCCGGGTCGTGGATCGCAGCAGGCCACGTGGCCAGCGCGAGGACGACCGGCCCGCGGACCCCCTCGATGGCCGTGATCGTGCAGGCGACCGTGGCCGTGCCCGCCTCGACCTGGACCCAGCCCGCGTCCCGCGACGGGCCCAGCGTCAGCGGCGTCCCGGCCGCCCTCCCCGCCGCCGTCAGGCATGCGGTGATGGCGCGCATCCGGGCCGCCACCCTGTCCGGCGGCTCCCCGGTCTGCTCACGCAGCTGCTGCGTCAGTGACCCGGTCCGGTTTTCGTTGCGGCTGCTGGCCTGGTCCGTGCGGCCCTCCGCACTGTCTGCGGGGAGCGGTACCACCGGTCCTGGCCGGCTGGCCGCCGGGCCGGCCTGGACCGAAGCCCAGTAACAGGCCACGGGCATGCTGGCCCGGGCAGTCAGCTGGAAGCCGGCCAGCGGGCCGAGCCCGGTGGCCGCGTCCAGCCAGGGCACGCCGTCCGCCTGGGGCTGCCGGTCTTGCCCGGGCCGGCCGCAGCTCACCGTGACCCGGAGCGCCGGGTCGAGGCCGAACTCGGCCGCCCAGCCTTCCAGCGCGGCCGCGAGCAGTGTGGGGTGCCAGGGAGCGGACGCCTCGAGCGGCCCCACGTCGCGCAGCCGCAGCCCGGACAGGGCCGCCGCGGTGTCGCCGGCCGCGTCGACCGCGGTCACCTGCCATCCCCCGGCCGACCGCTCCGCACGGACCTGCACCGCCCCGCGTACCTCCGCCCCGGCGACGGTAAGCGCGCCGAAAGCGGCAGGCAGCATCCGGCGATGCGGGACGCAGGCCTGCAGCATGTGCATGACCGCGTCGTTCAGCCCAGGGCTGCCCAGCACCAGCGGTGCGTCCATGCCGGGAGCACCGCTGAACCAGGGCCGGTCGTCGGCCCCGCGGATCAGGGCCGAGCATGACCGCGAGGTCACCTCGGGCAGGAACGCGACCCGGCGGAACGGCCCGGCCTGGAAGAACACCGGCCCGTACAGGTCGGTGCCGTCCACGATCCCGCCGGCCGAGGCCACCGTCAGGCCAAGTCCCTGCACACCCTGCGGGGCGGCGGCCGGCCCTGGCGGCTCCGGCACGGGGTGGCCCTGCGCCTGGGCGACGGGCCCGAGCGGGAAGAACGCCCGGAAATGATCGACCTGGAAGCCGTTGTCGGCGCAGCGGAGCACGGTCTCCACCGCGTCCGCGCGGCGCAGTGCGCAGATCCGCAGGGTAGTTTCCTGATCCCCGGGGAGCAGCACCACGGGCGCGTTCATCCGGGTCCTGGCCAGCTGCCGCAGCGGCCGCCCCGCCAGGACCGAGGCTGCCTCGGCCATCGCCTCCAGCGCGACAGCCAGCGGGAGCACCATGAGGCCGTCGATGTGGTGCTGTGCCAGGTACGGGTCGGTGCGGGGGGAGATCCTCGTGTCGGCGACGAGCTCCACGCCCGGGTAGTACACCCGCGCCGACTCCAGGAACCGGCCGCGGATCTCCGCGGGCCGGTCCAGGCCTCCACCCAGCGCTTCGGCGGCCGGTGCTTCGGCGGCGGGTGCTTCGGCGGCGGGTGCTTCGGGGGCGGCCGGGCCGAAGCGGCCGTGTATCGCGACCCGGCCCGGCGCGTCGCCGTCGGCCAGCAGGTCCAGCAGCAGCCCGCTCAGCTCGGCCGCGGTGGCGTCGTCGACGCCCAGCGGCCGGGACCGGGCCAGCTCAGCCATCTGGGTCTCGTCGCCGCTGCCCGGCTGTAGCCAGTCCGCATGCAGGATCCGGCAGCCGGGCAGGCTGGGCCGGAGCCGCCGGGCCTGCTCGGCCAGCGCGGAGGCAGCCAGGGCGGGTGCGCAGTTACGCGCCGCGCCGTAGCGGGCCGGAACGGTGCCCAAGGTGATCAGGACCCGCAGCCCGGCCGCGCTGACCGCGCCGAGCACGTTGCTGAGCCCGTCCGACTGGCTGGCGATGTGCGCGCCCACGTCATCCCCGGACAGGCTGGTGCACTCGTGCAGCGGGCCGCTGCTGGCCGCGTGCACGATCGCCGTGACCGGCCCCACGCGCTGCTCTACGCGGGTGATGGCTGCCTCGGCCTCGTCGGGATCGGAGAGGTCGGCCGCCACGTAGCTCACGCCCGCGCCCGCGCTTCGCAGGGCGGCCAGGCCCAGGTCGATCCTGGCTGCCTCGCCGGGCTCCGCCGTCCCGGCCAGGACGAGCCGGGCGCCGCAGCAGGCCAGCACCCGGGCTGCGGCGAGCAGGTCCCGGGAGACCCCGCCGCTGATAAGGACGACGTCGGCTGGGCCGAGCGCGGCGGCGGTCACGCCGGATCTGGCTCCCCCGGGCCGGGTCTCTTCAGGCCGGGTCTCGTCGGGCCGGGTCTCGTCGGGCGCGGTTTCCCCGGGTGCGGCCTGCGCGGCGGGGTCAGACTCTCCGGTCTCCCCGGCAGGCGGGCGCTCCAGGCTGGCCACCATTACTGGTTCGCGCGGGTCACCCCTGGTGTCCAGCACCAGTTCCCGGAACTGGGCCGGCTCGGCGGCGGCGTAGCGCTGCGCGGCGAGCAGCCCGGCCATGCTGTTCGCGGTCCGGATCAGGGTGATGCCCAGCGGAGGGTGCTCGGCGTGCAGGCTCGCGCAGAATCCGGCCAGGCCCGCGGCGGGGGTGATCACCACAAGTGCCCCGGCGGTCACCGCTTCCTGGGCCGCGGTCACCAGGGTGGCAGCGGCGTCGGGATCGGCCAGATCGCCGATGACGGCCAGCACCCCCGTGGCCGCGGGATCGTCCTCGAACACCTCCGCGGCCATCCGGCCGAAGGGCTGCCGGGTGGTCGCGTGCAGCTGCCAGGGCTCCTCGTCTACCGGCAGCACGCGGGACCGGGGGGCCCGCAGCTCCTCGGTAAAGCAGCGGACCCAGGGGGCGACTCCCGGGATCGCCTCCGTGTCCCGTGGACTGGGCTGCGTTTGGGGCTGGAGCCGGGGGCCGCCCGGGTCGTCCGGCCCGCCGGCAGGATCCCGTGCCGCCCCGCCAGCATCGCGAGCGCCGGCCACGCTGGCCGCGCCGGCCGGGCTGGCCCCGCCTGCCGGGCTGGCCCCGCCTGCCGGCTCCTCCAGCTCCGCCAGCCCGGCCAGCTCGGCCGTGGCCAGCGCATACGGGTTGGTGATGAAGACGCGTTCCCGGCCGATGTCGATCGGCCGCGACGGCCGCCCGGCGAGCAGTGGGCTGAGACTGGCGATGGTCCCCACAGCGAACAGCGCAGCCGCCGCATCCTGCGCGGCCGGGCTGCCCGGCCCGGCGGCCAGGCTGACCGCGGGCACCTCGCTGCAGCCGGCCGCGAGGGCCGCCATCGCCTGCCCGGGGCCGGTGTCCACGAGAAGGTCAGCAGCCTCGCACGCCTCGGCCAGGGCCTCGGCGAAGCGGACCGGCGAGACCAGCTGATCGCACAGCAGATCCGGGAGGCCGGCCGCGGACGTCACGTCACCGCCGGTGACGGTGGAGATGAGCCGCCGCGCGGGCGCCGCGAACGTGACCCCGGCGAGCACGCCACTCATCGGCGTCACACGGTCTGCCATCTCCGGGGAGTGCAGCGCGTGCCGGACGTCCAGGACGTAGGCCTGGATGCCCGCTTCCGCTGCCTGCCGGGCCACGTCATGTACCGGGTCCGCCGGGCCGGCCAGGACATGGCAGCGGGGCCCGTGATACGCCGCGATGACCAGCTCACCGCCCGGTTGCAGGGCGAGAGCGGTGTCCGCGTCTGCGGCCAGGCAGATCATCGCGGTGCGGCGGGCGCCCGGCGCGGCGAGCACGGCGGCACGCTGCGCCACGAGCGCCGCGGCGTCGGACTCGGCCAGGCTGCCCGCCCAGACCAGGCCGGTGATCTCGCCGACGCCATGCCCGAGGGCGGCGACGGCCCGCACCCCCAGGCTGTCCAGCCAGCGCAACCCGGACAGCGACGCCTGGACGATCGCGGGCTGGGACCCCAGGCCCGGCCAGTCCTGCCCGGCGGCGGTCGTGGACGCCTCCCCGGGGAACAGCAGGACAACTCGCCCGGCGGCGCCGTCCGCGGCGAACAGCCCGGGACGCGTGGTCAGCGGCCGGCGGCCAGGCTGGGCAGCAGCCCGGCGGCCTCCCGGGTCAGCCGGGACAGCTCCTCCTGGCTGGCCGTCACGGCCGCGACCCGGACCGGGCCGCGGGCGGCCTGGCGGCCCAGCTGGCAGGCGAGGTCCCCTAGTTCGCTGTCGGACAGTTTCCCGGCCGCCTGGGCCACCCCGGCCAGTTGCGCCGCCACCGACTGCCGGTCCGGGCCGCTGAACGCGAAGATCTCCGGCCGCGGCGCGCCAGGCACCGACCACGATCCGAGCGTGCGGGTGCCGGAAACGGCACGCAGGGGCTGCCCGGCGCGCTGGGCGTCGCCGGTGGCCGGGGCCTGGGCGGCGGGATGGGCCTGGCCAGCGGGATGGGCCTGGCCGGCAGGCGGGCCTTGGCCGGCAGGCGGGCCTTGGCCGGGGGGCGGGGCCTGGCCGGGGGGCGGGGCCTGGCCGGGGTAGGGGCCGGTACTGGCGTGCTGCGGAAAAGCCGCCTGGTTCGGCTCGCGGCGCAGCACCACGTGCACATGGCTGCCCGCCGGGTCCAGCGAGGTGACCGCCGCCAGCCTCGTACCGGGCGGCCAGGCTTCGGCGGTCCTGGGCACGCGGAGCACCGCGTCCCCGCCCGCGAGCAGGGGGTGCGGGCGGGCACATCCCGTGACAGGCGGCAGGACCCCGGCGTTCACCGCCAGGGCCGCCTTGATCAGTCCTGCCGCCCCTGCGGCGGCCTTGGTGTGCCCGATGTTGGCCTTGACCGAACCGAGGACGGCGGCCGCCGTCGCGCCGGCCCGGATTCCAGTCAGCGCGGTGAGCTCGGCCAGGTCTCCGTCCGCAGTGCCCCGCCCGTCACCCTCGATGAACTGGATATCGGCAGGGTCAACGCCTGCGCGTTGGTAGGCACGGTGGAGGGCCAGCAGCTGGCTGTCCGGGTCGGCGTTCACCACATCGAGCTGGCCGGGGGAGGCGACGCCCCAGCCGACGATCTCGGCGTAGACGGGCATGTCCGCGGCCCGGGCATCGGCTGACCGCATCAGGGCCAGCATCCCGCAACCCTCGCCGGGCAGGAACCCGGTCGGGCTGGCATCGTAGATCCGCATCGGACCGCTGGCCAGGACGCCCGCCTGGGCCAGAGCACCGAGCTCGAAGGGGTCCAGGCTGATATCCACCCCGCCGGCCAGGACGAAGTCCAGCTCGCCGGCGGCGAGCAGGGCAGCCGCGCTGGCCACGGCCAGCAGGGACGAGGAATGGGCGGTGTCCACGGCCTGGCCGCCGCCGCGGAATCCGAAATGACGGCAGATCCGGTCGGCGATCGCCCCGGACTGACTGCCGGCCAGGGTCTCGCCGCTGGCCTCGGGTCCCGCGGCGAAGGCTGCGGTGGCCTGGCCCAGTGCCCGGGCCCGCGCCGCGGGCGGGACATCCCCGGCGGCCAGCGCGGTGGTGAGCACGGCGCGGACGAACGGCCAGCGGGTGCGCAGCGCCGCCGCGCGGGAGACCTCACCGGTCAGCGTGTTCCCGACGATCACCCCGGCCCGGTCCCGGGCGAGTCCATGCCCGCCGGGGAAGCCGGCGTCGGCGAGCGCCCGGCCCGCGGTTTCCAGCGCCAGCCAGTGGGCCGGGTCAGCGGCCAGGAAGGTGCGCTCGGCAATGCCGAAGCCGGAACGGTCAAACTCCCAGCCCTCGAGCAGGGCCGCCCGGGGGACGGCTCCGCCGGCTGGCCCCCCCAGGCCGGCATCGTGGCCAGCGTCCGGCGCCGCGATCGCGCCGAGCCGCCCCCGCGGAAGCCGCCGGAACGCGCGCCGTCCTGCCAGGGCGCTCTCGAAGAGGGCCAGCGGATCGTCAGCGTCCGGGAACCTGCAGGCTAGGCCGACGATGGCAATCGGTGTCGCGTTGCTGCCTGGTGCGGTGCACTCAGGCATGGGCGCAATCGGGTCGGCGATCGTATGCACTAGCCATTATCTCTTTCCTGGTCACGGGAACCCCGGATCGTCCCGCAACTTTCATTAGTTCCCCGAAAAGCATTAGTTCCCCGAAAAGACCGATCTTGCTGCAATTGCCTGCGCGCAGGATTGCCCGTGCAGGCGCTGGCCAGCACCAGGGCTGACACAGGATTACCAGCAGCCGCTGCCCCCGCCAGGAGGCCATGCCCCCCGGCGCCCCGGGCGGGGGCGAGTCATACCGGCGAAGGCGCCATCCGTGGACGTGCACGCCGTCATGACCTGGACGACCCTATTAACATTCGCTTCCGCCGGTCAACACGAATGCGGGACATGCGATTTTGTGCGGCCAGGCGAATTTAACAATGGTATTTACCGCTCCGTGCGGTGAAGGCTGTGTTGCCGGAATTCCGCGCGCCACCGGGTGCTGGCCTGGCCTGGGCCGTGCCCAGAGGGGGATACTCGGGGGCGGGCCAGGGAAAGGCTCGCGGCCGGATCGCCCGCGAGCTGGTGCGCGACTGGGTGAGGCAATGACTGACGGACTGGTGACCCTGCCGAGCAACTACCCGGTCCCCGACACGATCGACCGGCTCAGGGAGGCCGTCACCGCGGCCGGGCTGCAGGTCTTCGCGCGGGTGGACCACGCGGCGGGCGCACGGGAGGTGGGTCTGGAGTTGCGTCCGACCGAGCTGCTGATGTTCGGGAACGCCCGGGGCGGCACGCCGCTTATGCAGGACAAGCAGACCGCCGGGATCGACCTGCCGCTGAAGATGCTCGCCTGGACGGATGAGAGCGGGCAGACCTGGCTCAGCTATAACGATCCGGCGTGGATCGCCGAGCGCCATGCGGCGGGCGAGTCGAGCGCGGCCGCGGTGCAGACGCTGCGCGCGGCGATCGCCAAGCTGGCCCACGCCGCCGCAGGCGCCTGAGGAGGCCAGACCACACCGGCGGCGTGGCCGGCCGCCGTGCGCTACCCTTGGCGTATGCGTTCCGACCGGCTGCTCCTTACATAGCCGCGCTGACTGACCCCGTCGTTGGCGCGGCTGCCCCTCGTGACCGGGGGGCTTTTCTGTTGCCGGAACCGGACCGACCAAGTGCTGAGGAAACACCATGACAGCCGCCGAGAGTGCCGAGCGGGCGCAACACTACGACCCCCGCGAGATCCAGGAAAAGTGGCAGGCCCGCTGGGCTGAGAGCGACCTGTTCCGGGCCAGCGACGACCCGGACGATCCCCGCCCGCGCACCTACCTGCTGGACATGTTCCCTTACCCCTCCGGCGATCTGCATATGGGCCACGCCGAGGCGTACGCCATCGCCGACGCGGTGGCCAGGTACTACTTCCAGCGCCACCACAACGTGCTGCATCCCATCGGCTGGGATGCGTTCGGGCTGCCTGCCGAGAACGCGGCGATCAGGAACAACACGCACCCCGCCGACTGGACCTACGCCAACATCGAGACGCAGGCCGCGTCGTTCCGCCGGTACGCCGTGTCCTTTGACTGGTCGCGGCGGCTGCAGACCTGCGACCCGGCTTACTACCGCTGGAACCAGTGGCTGTTCCTGCGCTTCTATGAGCGAGGCCTGGCGTACCGGAAGGATGGCTACGTCAACTGGTGCCCTCACGACCAGACCGTGCTGGCCAACGAACAGGTGATCGCGGGCCGGTGTGAGCGGTGCGGGACCGAGGTCGTCCGCCGGGTGCTGACCCAGTGGTACTTCAAGATCACCGAGTACGCGGAGCGCCTGCTGGCCGACATGGCCCAGCTAGAGGGCCAGTGGCCGGACCGGGTCCTGCTGATGCAGCGGAACTGGATCGGGCGCTCCGAAGGGGCCGACATCCGCTTCGTGATCGAGGGCCGCAGCGAGCCGGTCACCGTATTCACCACCCGCCCGGACACGCTGTACGGGGCGACGTTCTTCGTGGTGGCGGCCGATGCGCCGCTGGCCGAGGAGATCTGCGCCCCGGAGCACCGCGAGGCCCTGCGGGACTATGTCGCCCAGGTGCGCAAGCTGACTGATATCGAGCGGCAGGCCACGGACCGCACGAAGACCGGCGTCTTCCTGGGCCGCTACGCGATCAACCCGGTGAACGGCGAGCGGCTGCCGGTCTGGGCGGCTGACTACGTGCTGCCTGACTACGGCACCGGCGCGATCATGGCTGTTCCCGCGCATGACCAGCGCGACCTGGACTTCGCGCGGGCCTTCGGGCTGCCCGTGCAGGTGGTCGTGGACACCGGCGAACCCGACCCCGCGCAGACCGGGATCGCCACCCACGGCGACGGATCACTGATCAACTCCGGCCCGCTGAACGGGCTGAGCAAGGCCGGCGCCATCGCCCGGATCACCGCGATCATGGAAGCGGAGGGCCAGGGACGGGCGGCGGTCAACTACCGGCTGCGCGACTGGCTGCTGTCCCGGCAGCGGTTCTGGGGCACGCCCATCCCCATCGTGTATTGCGCGTCGTGCGGCGAGGTGCCGGTGGCAGACGACCAGCTACCGGTGGTCCTGCCCGACCTGCGGGGCCAGGATCTGGTCCCCAAGGGGGTTTCGCCGCTGGCGGCGGCCCAGGACTGGGTCAACACCGAGTGCCCTAAGTGCGGTGGCCCCGCCCGGCGCGACACCGACACGATGGACACGTTCGTCGACTCCTCGTGGTATTTCCTGCGCTACTGCTCACCGCACTACGAGCACGGGCCGTTCGACGTGGCCGCGGTGCGCCGCTGGGCCCCCACCGACCTGTACGTGGGCGGCGTCGAGCACGCCATCCTGCACCTGCTGTACAGCCGGTTCTTCGTCAAGGTGCTGCAGGACATGGGCATGGTGGACTTCGGTGAGCCGTTCACCAGACTGCTGAACCAGGGCCAGGTCATCAACCGCGGCCGGGCCATGTCGAAGTCCCTGGGCAACGGGGTTGACCTGGGACAGCAGCTGGCCGCGCACGGGGTCGACGCGGTCCGGCTGACGATGGTCTTCGCCAGCCCGCCTGAGGACGACATCGACTGGGCCGACATGAACCCCGAAGCGTCCGTGAAGTTCCTGGGGCGGGTGTGGCGGATCGCGGACGATATCGCGGCGGCTTCTGCGGCTGTGGGTGCCGGCCCGGCTTCGGGTAACGGCCAGACCCTGGGTGACGGCCAGACCCTGGGTGACGGCCGGGCCGGGGGTGACGGCCGGGCCGGGGGTGACGGCCGGGCCGCCGAGGGCGACCTGGCTCTGCGGAAAGTCACGCATCGCACCATCGACGAGGTGACCCGTCTGGTGGAGGCCTACCGGCTGAACGTCACCGTGGCCCGGCTGATGGAACTGGCCAGCGCGACCCGGAAGGCGATCGATTCCGGCCCGGGTGCCGCCGACCCGGCGGTCCGGGAAGCGGCAGAGACCCTGACCGTGCTGCTGTCCCTGTTCGCGCCCTACACGGCCGAGGAGTGCTGGGAGCTGCTGGGCCACGAGCCCTCGGTGGCGGTGGCCGGGTGGCCGTCCGCAGATCCCGCGCTGCTGGTCGAGGACCTGGTGACCTGCGTGGTCCAGGTGGCAGGCAAGGTGCGAGACCGCCTGGAGGTCTCACCCGGTATCGGCGAGGATGAACTGCGCGAGCTGGCCCTGGCCACTCCGGGGGTGGCCCGGGCGCTGGAGGGCCGGCCGGTCCAGAAGCTGATCGTCCGCGCGCCCCGGCTGGTCAACGTCGTGCCTGGCTAGACCAGCCGGGTTCTACCCCGCGGGAAGTCTGCCTGCGGGAAGTCTGCCTGCGGGAAGTCTGCCTGCGGGAAGTCTGCCTGCGGGCCTCCAGTTGGCCGGCGCTCGTCCGAAGACCCGCCCTCGACGCTCTGTCGCTCACGTCAGACTCGGCGGAGCACCGCCACCACGCGGCCCAGGATCGCGGCCTCGTCTCCCGGTATCGGCGTGTACAGGGGGTTATGCGGCATCAGCCAGACGTGCTCGCCAGAGCGCTTAAAGGTCTTGACCGTCGCCTCGCCGTCGATCATGGCCGCCACGATGTCACCGTTCTCCGCCACCGGCTGCTGCCGGACGACCACCCAGTCGCCATCGGCGATTGCCGCGTTGATCATGGAATCGCCGACCACCTTGAGCAGGAACAGCGTCCCGTCGCCGACGATCTGCTTGGGCAGCGGGAAGATGTCCTCGATAGCCTCTTCGGCGAGGATCGGGCCACCAGCCGCGATCCGGCCGATCAGCGGCACATAAGTAGCTTCCTGTGAGGCGATGTCCAGCGGGGCCTCATCGTCCGCCTCGGTCCCGGGCCGGACCGCCGGGTGGCCGGGCAGCCGGACCTCCACCGTCCGGGGGCGGCCCGCGTCACGTCGCAGGTATCCCTTGCTCTGCAGAGTGGAGAGCTGGTAAGAAACGCTCGAGGTGCTGGTCAGTCCAACCGCCTCACCGATTTCCCGCATCGACGGCGGGTACCCGCGCCGCTGTACCGACTCCCGGATGACTTGCAGCACCTTGCGCTGCCGCCAGGTGAGTACATGGTCAGGATCGGGCCGGTCCGGCATCTCAGTGACTACCGTCGGGACGCTGCCTTTCGGCTTTCTCCCCGGCCGGCCTTTCGGTCTCGCGGCCGTATCCGTGCCGCTCCCGCCCGGCGCGCCCGGCGCGCCGTCGTCGTCCGAGCTGCTGTCCATCAACGCTGACCTCCGGATCTGGTGGCTGACCCCGTAGCAGACGGTAGCGCTTTCGCTTGAGGATCTCAAACATCTGTTCGAGCAGTCGAGAAATGCCCTCCCCCCGCGCTACCACAAAGCTGTGGCTCCGCAGCGGCTCCGCTGCAGGTCAGAGGCGGTTCCTGGGTCCTAGGGGGCCTGCAGGAGCCTACGGGAGGCCGAAAAACTCTCCGGAGCCCACCACTCCGGCGCGGCGTGTCGCTTGGACGGCTACTAACTAACGAAGTTGCTAACGAGACTGGCCGGGACGGGAAACGACACAAGACACCGGCGCCCCATCGCACCCGCAGGGCTTCAGCGGCGTCGCTCCCCGCCATGGAGCGGTCAGCTTGTCCGCAAGAGCACCGGGCGGGGAACCCGAACTGAGGTGGTGCTAGCACGAGGCCGCCGCAGCGGCTGGCCACCTTGCCTATGCCATGCCGGCGAACGACCCTGGGACCGGGCCAGCGAGACTGAGACGTTCGGAGACGAGAGGGATGTGAAACAGCGATTGACCGGGGCGAGCCGATGATCGGTCCCGTTCTCCGGGTCGCTTGGTATCGTTTCCGGGCCACGCTCGGGCATCGCTGGGGGGGCTACCTGTCAGTGGTCCTCCTGGTCGGGCTGATGGGCGGGGTGGCTATGGGCTCGATCGCCGCCGCCCGGCGCACGCAGTCGTCCTTCTCAGTGTTCCTGGCCGGCACCAACCCTTCGGACCTGAGCGTGCCGACCTTTGGCGCCGCTGGAAACGGTTCTGCCGGCGTGAACTATTCAGCGGTCTTGACGAAGAAGATCGCTCAGCTGCCCGGGGTGAGACACGCCGAGGCCTGGATCAACGTCAACGCCGCTCCGCTGCGCCCGGACGGAGCCCCCATCGTTGGCCACCTCGCCCAGATCTACTCCGCCGCCAGCGTTGACGGCCTTTACTTCAACCAGGATCGCGTGGCGGTAACACAGGGCAGGATGGCTGACCCCGCCGGCCCGACGAGTTCGTGATGACCGCGGAAGCAGCCCGGCTGCTCGGACTGCACGTCGGCGAGACCGTTCCTTACGGCTTCTTCACCAACGAGCAGACCAGCTTGCCGGGCATCGGCACGCCGAGCGTGCAGCCATACCGCCGCATCGACGCCAAGCTGGTCGGGCTGGTCGTGCTCAGCAGCGGGATCGTCCAGGATGAGGTCGACCGTCTCCCGGCACTGGTGCTCTTCACCCCCGCATTCGCCAAAGAGGTGCTGGCGGACTCCGGGCGTGGCGCGGGCGGCGTCATTTACTACGGGCTCCAGCTCGACCACGGCAGCCGCGACGTTGCCGGGGTAGAGCAGGCGCTCGCACGCCTGCTGCCGCGGGGCACGGAGTACGATTTCCACACGACCGCGCCCATCGAAACCAAGGTCGGCCAGGTCGTCCGGCCACTGGCCATTGCCCTCGGCGCGTTCGGAGCAATCGCGGCCCTCGCGGCCTTGCTCATCGCCGGCCAGGTAGTCTCCCGCCAGCTGCGTACCGCCAGCGAGGATCTGACGGTCCTGCGCGCCCTCGGCGCCGACCCGAAGGTGGTCGCAGCTGACGGGCTATTCGGCGTCATCTGCGCCGTAGTGCTCGGGTCGCTGCTCGCGGTCGCCGTTGCCGTCGCGGTCTCGCCACTCGCACCCCTTGGCCCGGTCCGCCCGGTCTATCCGTCGCCCGGACCGGCCTTCGACTGGCTGGTCCTCGGCATCGGATCGGCGGTGCTGATCGGCGGGATCGGCTCGATGGCAGTAGCCCTTGCCTACCGGGAAGCGCCGCATCGCGTCGCCCTCAGATCCCGGCTTGCTCACGCGCGCACCTCGAGGGTCGCGCGAGTGATCATTTCGATGGGACTGCCGGCACCAGGCGCCGTAGGGGTGCGGCTGGCGCTGGAGCCGGGCGAGCGCCGAACAGCGGTGCCGGTACGTTCAGCGCTGCTGGGAGCAGCCCTCGCCGTGGCGATGGTGGTGGCAGCTCTTACCTTCGGCAGCAGCCTGCAGAGCCTCATTTCGCGTCCCGCGCTTTACGGGTGGAACTGGAGCTACATGCTCAATGCCAGCAACAACGTCCCACCGCAGGCCCTCGCGCTGCTCAACCGCGACCACGACATCGCCGCCTGGACCGGAGCCGACCATGACGACATCGTCATCGATGGGCAGAACGTCGCCGTCTTGTACGAACACACCAATGCCACGCTTACCCTGCCGATCCTGGCGGGTCATGCCGTCACGCAGAAACACCAGATAGTTCTCGGCGCGGCCACGCTCGCGCAGCTGCATAAGCGCATTGGCGACACTGTCGTCGTCAGTTACGGGCAACCGCGAGACACCCCCCTCTATATCCCGCCAACCCGTCTCGTCATCGTGGGAACCGCCACCATGCCCGCCGTCGGCTCTAGCGGCATCTTCGCCGACCACACGTCAATGGGCACCGGAGCACTGGTCTCCGCCGGCATCGAACCCGCCGCCTTCCAGCAGGCCCAGCTCAGCCACGACCCCACGCTCAACGGCCCCAACATGGTCTTCGTGAAACTACGCAGCGGGGTCAGCCGCACGGCCGGACTGGCCGGATTGCAGCGGATAGCTAATGCTGCCAACCGCGCGTTCGCGGCCGTCCCTGACGGCGGCGGCGGGGGCTACAACGTTGCCGTCCTAGGCATCCAGCGCCCAGCGGAGATCGTGAACTACCGCACCATGGGCGCTGCCCCTGTCGCCCTCGCCTCGGGGCTCGCCGCCGGTGCGCTCGCCGCTCTCGCCCTCACGCTGGCCGCATCAGTCCGGCGCCGCAGACGTGATCTCGCCTTGTTGAAGGCGCTCGGCTTCACCCGCGGGCAACTCGCGGGCGCGGTCGCCTGGCATGCCTCAGTCGCTGCCATCATCGGGATCGCCGTGGGTGTCCCGGCTGGAGTAGCCCTGGGCCGCCGACTGTGGGTCCTGTTCGCCCAGGCGATATACGCCGTTCCCGAGCCCACCGTTCCGGTCTTGCCGGTGATCCTCATTGCGCTCGGCGCGCTGGTGCTCGCCAACATCGCCGCCGCTATCCCTGGCCGGCTCGCCGCCGGCACGCCGGCGGCAGGGCTGCTACGAGCACAGTAGGCACGCACCCAGCCCCCCGCCTGAGACCGGCGTTTCTCTCCTACGGGACAAGGAAACAGCGCCTCGCCTGCGCGCCCGCTGGTCCGGTGCCGCAGTGTCGACCCTGGCGCTGAGCGCGAGGCTGGGGAGTGGCCCGGCTACCTGGCTCGAACGCTCGTTCGCCTGAGTTAGGGAGTCAATCGCGGGAGCATACGCGCCGGACACCCCCAGACAATGGCCTACGCCCACGGACGCGGAAACCCGGTCTCACCTGCGCTGATGCATGTCCAGGGACCGTACTGTCAGACCCCCCCGCTACACCTGTACCGTACAGTCATTCGATCGAAAGCGCGATCGATCGAACGGCTGTACGATAGAACGGTCATTCGATAGAGGAGGCTGGCATGAGCGTGATGAGCGCGGGCAGGAAGCCCAGGGCCTTGGTCCGCCCGCTGCGTGCTGGGAATTCTCGGGCCGGTGCACGGCCGGGTCAGTTGCGTGCCGGCGAGCCCGGCACGGTGGCATCGCGGCCGGAAAAGCGAAACTCCCCCCGCGTGTGGGTGCCAGCGCAGCCGGATAGCGCGGTGCCGCCCCGGCCGCGCAGCGCCAGGAAAGCGCCGCCGCGCCCCCGGCTCTGGGTTGTCCCCGACGCGCCCGCGACGGCCGGTTCGGCCACCTCTGAACCAGGCGTCTCTGAACCAGGCGTCTCTGATCCAGGCAGCTCCGGGCCAGGCGTCCTGCGGCCGGCCGCGCCGGGGTCCCGGATGCCCGGTGACGCGCCGGTGCGTCCGCCCGTGGGTGCGGGGAGTGCCCTCCTGGTGCCCCGGCCCCGGGTGGCACCCGACGACCAGATCCAGTCCCACCCCTCGATCCCGGCCCCTAGTCGCCCGCGGCGCGCCGGCCGGCCCGCGGTGCAGTCCGGGACGCGCATGGTCCGCGCCGCATCCGCGTCCCGTGTCCCCGCCAGGCGGGTCCGGCGGACCAGGCTCACCCGGCGAGGGCGCAGGCTGGTCTGGGCTTCCGCGGTCCTCCTCCTCATAGCGCTGATCACCCCCGTCCTGCTCGCCGTGGCTTCCGGGGCGCAGGCTGGCAACCACGGCGTGCCGCCGTCCACGGTCCGGGCGGCCATGCGGCAGGTAGTGGTGAAGCCCGGCCAGTCCCTGTGGTCGATCGCGGTGAACGCGGAGCCTCAGGCCGACCCGCGGGTAGTCATCCAGCAGATCATGGACTTCAACGCACTGGGCAGCCAGGTCGTGGTGCCCGGCGAGAGCCTGTGGGTCCCGAAGGGCTGAGCCACCCGTGACCCCGTTCCTGCGAGCCTGGTTGTCCGGGGCCCCGTTCGCCATCGGCTGGCCGTTCAGCCCCCGCGGCCCTTCCGGGCGCGGGGTCTGCCCGCGGCGGCCGGCGGGCGGCACATCCCTTAGCTGCGCTGATCCACAGCTGACGCGGCTGGCTTCGGGTGCCCCGGGGCGCGGACGGAACCTGGAGGTGCCGCGTCGTGCCCGCTCCTGTCCCGGGCTGAGCGCGTCCGGCCTACCTCCCCGGAGACGGATTCCTGAGCTTCCCCCGGGGGGCGGGCTGCGCGGGGTTTACCGGAAAATCTCTGAACCAGCGCGTTGCCGCTTGCGCAATCCAGTGTGTCTGTTCTAGCGTAACCACAAGATATAGTAGTTACAGCGCTGTAGTTCGCGTACAAGTTGTGGTGTTAGGAGCCTGCGCTGGCTCTGGTCGCCCTGGGGAGGTGATCGTTGTGTTCTGCCCGTACTGCAAGAACGCGGAAAGCCGTGTCATCGACAGCAGAACCGCCGACGACGGCGCTGCGATCCGCCGTCGCAGGTCCTGCCCGGCCTGCGGGCGGCGCTTCACCACGCAGGAGACAGTGATCCTGATGGTGGGCAAGCGCAGTGGCGCGACCGAGCCATTCACCCGCGAGAAGATCGTGCGCGGGGTCCGCCGGGCCTGCCAGGGCAGGCCGGTCACTGAAGACCAGCTTGCGATCCTGGCTCAGCAAGTCGAGGACACGATCCGGGCCCGGGGTGCGGGCGAGGTCGCCTCGCACGAGGTGGGCCTGGCGATTCTCGGACCGCTCCGTGACCTGGACGAGGTGGCCTATCTGCGGTTCGCCTCGGTCTACCGGGGGTTCGAGTCGCTCGCTGATTTCGAGGATGAGATTTCCGCGCTGCGCACGGCGCGGCAGGACGCGGGCGCGCTGGCGCCTGGCTCCTGAGGAGCAGGTGGGTTCGGAGTTCTGGTTCGCACTATTACATCGACGGATGGGTCTGGCCGGGCCCGTGGGATCCCTGGGGATCCCGGAAGGGGGAATGACATGACGGAGACGGCAAGCGGGTCTGCGCCTCGCGGGGGCCGGGGCTCGCGCAAGGGTCTCACGATCGGGCGGATTCACACCCGGGAGGGCGTGCACCCGTACGACGAGGTCACCTGGGAGCGCCGCGACGTCGTCATGACCAACTGGCGGGACGGCACCATCAACTTCGAGCAGCGAGGTGTCGAGTTCCCTGACTTCTGGTCAGTCAACGCCGCCAACATCGTCACCACCAAGTATTTCCGTGGTGCGGTCGGTACCTCGCAGCGGGAGTGGAGCCTCAAGCAGCTGGTCAACCGCGTGGTCGGGAAGTATGTAGACGCCGGCCGGGAGAACGGGTATTTCGCCAGCGCCCAGGACGCTGAGATCTTCGAGCACGAGCTCGCCTATGCGCTCATCCACCAGATCTTCGCCTTCAACTCCCCGGTCTGGTTCAACGTCGGCACCAGCTCACCGCAGCAGGTATCGGCGTGCCAGCCCTACGACGCCCTGGTGAATACGCCCGCGGGACTCATTCCTATAGGCAAGCTGGTGGCCGATGACGCCGTCGGCACCAAGGCGTACGACGCCCACGGCCTCACCAGGATCGTCGCGACCAAGGCCAACGGCGTGAAAGAAGTGCTGCGCCTGCACACGAAGGCCGGCTACACGCTCGACGTCACCGGCGATCACCTTGTCTGGCTCGCCACGGATCTCGTTAACGGCGCCTTCGTAACCGCTGGCACCCTCCGTGTGGGCGACGCTCTCTTGCAGGTGGAACCCGAGGTTGGGGGTTCGGATCGCCAGGTGCTGGAGATCGCGGAGATCGAGCCGCGGGGCGCTATGGAGGTCTTTGACATCCAGACCGAGAGTGGCGAATACCTCTCCGGCAACCTCCGGGTGCATAACTGTTTCATCCTGGCGGTTGACGACACGATGGACTCGATCCTGGACTGGTACAAGGAAGAAGGCCTGATCTTCAAGGGCGGCTCCGGAGCCGGGGTCAACCTGTCCAGGATCCGGTCCTCCAAGGAGCTGCTCTCCTCCGGCGGCACGGCCAGCGGCCCCGTCTCCTTCATGCGTGGCGCGGACGCGTCCGCAGGCACGATCAAGTCCGGCGGGGCCACCCGCCGGGCGGCGAAGATGGTCGTCCTTGACGTCGATCACCCCGACGTGGAGGAGTTCATCGAGACCAAGATGCGCGAGGAGGAGAAGGTCCGGGTTCTGCGCGACGCCGGGTTCGACATGGACCTGGGCGGCAGAGACATCGCGAGCGTCCAGTACCAGAACGCCAACAACTCCGTCCGGGTCTCCGACGAGTTCATGCGCGCGGTCGAGCGGGACGCCAAGTTCGACCTGGCCGCGCGGCTGACCGGGGAGACCGTCGAGACGGTGGACGCCCGGCGCTTGTTCCGGACCATGGCCCAGGCGGCCTGGGCTTGTGCCGACCCCGGGATCCAGTACGACGGCACCATCAACGACTGGCACACCTGCCCCGAGTCGGGCCGGATCACCGCCAGCAACCCGTGCAGCGAATACGTCCACCTGGACAACTCATCGTGCAACCTGGCCAGCATCAACCTGCTGAAGTTCCTGCGGGATGACGACACCTTCGCGGTGGAGCGGTTCGGGCAGATCACCGAGCTGATCATCACGGCGATGGACATCTCCATCTGCTTCGCGGACTTCCCGACCGAGAAGATCACCGAGACCACCCGGGCGTACCGGCAGCTCGGGATCGGGTACGCCAACCTGGGCGCGCTGCTCATGGCGACCGGGCACGCCTACGACTCCGATGGCGGGCGGGCTGTCGCGGCCGCCATCACCTCGCTGATGACGGGCACCGCCTACCGCCGGTCCGCGGAGCTCGCGGCGGTGGTCGGGCCGTACGACGGCTACCAGCGGAACGCGACCGCGCACAGGCGGGTCATGCGCAAGCACGCCGACGCCAGCCACCAGATCAGGGCGCTGGGCGGGATGGACGAAGAGATCCTCGCAGCGGCGAATAAAGCGTGGGATAAATGCCTCACGCTGGGTGAGAAAAATGGCTATAGAAATGCTCAGGGGAGCCTACTCGCCCCTACCGGGACTATAGGCTTGATGATGGATTGTGACACCACCGGAGTCGAGCCGGATCTAGCTTTGGTTAAATTCAAGAAATTGGTCGGTGGCGGTTCCATGCAGATCGTCAACCAGACCGTGCCGCGCGCCCTGAAGAACCTGGGCTACCAGCCGGAGCAGGCGGAGGCGATCGTCGAGTACATCGCCGAGCACGGCCATGTCGTCGATGCACCCGGGCTCAGGCCCGAGCACTACGAGGTCTTCGACTGCGCTATGGGCGAGCGCTCTATCGGCCCTATGGGTCATGTGCGGATGATGGCCGCCGTCCAGCCCGCGCTAAGTGGGGCGATTTCGAAGTGCGTGACGGGGGAGACGCTCGTTCCCTCGTCCGAAGGCCTCGTCCGGATGGCAAGCCTGCACCAGAACGAGGCGGAGGACACCTTCCGGCCGGAACACCTGGTTATCTCGTCATTGGACGGAGACCGGAAGACCGACGCCTTCTACTACGGCGGCGTTCGCCCGGTGCGGCGAGTCGCTCTCCGGTCGGGGCACTCTGTCACGGGGACGCTTCCGCACCGGCTGTTCGTCGCTGGCCAGGGCACGGTGGAGTGGAAGACCCTGGCGGAGATCCGGCCGGGTGACCAGGTCGCCATTCAGTACGGTGCCGAGCTCTGGGCTGCCACCCCGGCAAGCCTGCGCGACATCCGTACATCGAGGCCGTACGGCAGCCAGAAGCCGGTGCAACTCCCGGAGGAGATGACCGCCGAACTTGCCTTCCTTCTGGGAGCGTACGCCGCCGAAGGGCACACCACCCGCGGCAACTGGACCGTCACGATCACGAATTCCGTGCCGGAGGTCCTGGAGCAGGTCCGGGATGCCTGGCAGAACGTGTTCGGACTACCTGCCCGGATCACCGAGCAGCCCGGCAAGTGCCCGGGAGTGATTGTTTCGTCCAAGTGCGTTGTGGAGTTCATGGCCGCGCTCGGCTGTGGGTCCCGTTCCTCGGACAAGCGCATCCCCGATGCGGTGCTCCGCTCGCCTCGCGAGATGGTGCTGGCGTTCCTGCAGGGCCTCGCTCTCGATGCGTACGTGGTCACCGGGAATGCGGCTAAATGGGCAATCTGCCTCGACAGGGCGCCGCTGCTGGATGACCTGCAGGCGGTCATGACGAACCTCGGCGTCATGCATAGCCGGATCACCAAGCACAATAAGGAATACGACAAGAGCTACGACGAGGTGTACGCCGCAGGGCTACAGGGACAGCTCATGTGCAGCCTTGTTCCCTTCCCCGAGCCTGACAAGGCAGAGCGGGCAGCGCGCTACCTGGCCCAGCGCTGCTCCGCCGGCACCTCAGATATCGTGCCTGGGATAAGCGGCCGGGACCTGTACGACCTGATCCCGGCGGGAGTGCCCGGCAGCCTGACTGGCCCCGGCTGGCGGCCCGCGTTCAGATTCCTGCTCGATCCGCGTACGCGGCACGTTACCCGCAGGACGCTTGAGCGCGTGTCCACCCTGCCTGGAGTGCAGCTGCCCGCATGGCTGCGCCAGATCATTGGTGGCAACCTGCACTTTTCGCCGGTGGTCTCGGTGGCGGACCAGGGGGAGGCCGAAGTGTACGACCTCTCTGTTCCGGACAAGCATGCGTTTGTCGCGAACGGGATCGTCAACCACAACACGGTCAACCTGCCGGAATCGGCCACGGTCGAGGACATCGAGTCCATCTACCTGGAGGGCTGGAAGCTCGGGCTCAAGGCCCTGGCCGTCTACCGGGACAACTGTAAGGTCGGCCAGCCGCTGTCCGACGCCAGGAAGAAGCCGGCCGCCGCGGCCGCGGAGCCCGCCGCCGCGCCACACGAGGTCCGGCCGGTGCGCAAGCGGCTGCCGAAGAACCGCACCGCCTCCGTGACCAGCTTCTCCGTCGCCGGCGCCGAAGGTTACATGACGGCGTCCAAGTATCCGGACGACGGCGTGGGTGAGCTCTTCCTGAAGCTCGGCAAGCAGGGGAGCACCCTGGCGGGCGTGATGGACGCGTTCTCGATGGCGATCTCCATCAGCCTCCAGTACGGGGTGCCGCTGGAGAAATGGGTGGAGAAGTTCACCAACATGCGCTTCGAGCCGGCCGGCATCACCGACGACCCGGACATCCGGATCGCCAGCTCGGTCCTGGACTACGTGTTCCGCCGGCTGGCCCTGGACCACCTGCCCTACGAGACCCGCGCCGAGATGGGCATCCTGTCCGCCAGCGAGCGCACCGCGCAGTTGGTTGGTGAGGACCCGGACGCGATGGCAGAAGAGCAGGACCCGGGGGAGATGGCCCAGTCCGCGCCCGTCGAGCGGCCCCAGGGCCGGTCCGAGGAGCGGCCGGAGCCCGCCAGCTCCGCGCACTATCAGCCGCACAGCTCCACCGAGCTGATCGAGGCGCAGCAAGGCCGCACCGCGGACGCCCCGCTGTGCCTGACCTGCGGCACCAAGATGCGCCCGGCCGGCAGCTGCTACGTCTGCGAAGGGTGCGGCGCCACCAGCGGCTGCAGTTAGAAGTGAGCGGTATTGCATCAGATGCAACAGGAGTGTGGCTGGGTCCAGGCGTGCCGCCTGGGCCCAGCCAGGTGGGTCTGCTAGCAGTCCCAGGGCTGACAGCACCGCGGGGCGCCCGGCTTTGCAGGAAGCGGGCTCGCGCGAGACTCAGCTGCCCAGAATCGTCTTGCTACCACTGGTAGCATGTTGCCATGAGTAGCGACCCGGCCCGCACAGGAGAACGGAACCAGCTCCGCGGCGAGATCCGTGAGTTGCTTGTGCGGGTCCGTGAGCTGGAGACACGAACGCCCGGCTCAGTGTCTGGGCTGCTCGCTTCTGAGGCGCAGGACCGTCCTGAGAGCGCTCTCGAAGTGCTGTTCGCCCTTCAGGTCCTGCTGGGCGCTCCGGATGGCCCAGAAGACACCGCCGGCCGGGGACGTGTGAGGGTCGAACCGGCTGGGACAGCGCGCAAGGTCAGTGTCTCGATGCCGGAGGACCTGACGTCAGCTGTCCAGCGGCGCGCTCGGGCGGGGAAAGTTCAGCCAGTACGTGGCGGAGGCCGTCGCCCGGCAACTCGAAGTGGATCTGCTCACTGAACTGTCGGGCGTGCTGGCCGTGGAGCATGGGCCGGTCCCTCCGGAGTATCTGGCTGAGGCGCGGGCGGCCTGGCCGGATGATGAGTAGCCGTGGGCGGGACGCTCGTCCTCGATAGCGAAGGACTCTCCAAGCTGGCTGCGGGTGACTCGCGGGCGCGTGCTCACTTGGAGACCGCTATCGCCCGCCGCGCCCGGGTCGTGGCGAGCGCGATGACCCTGACCGAGGTGCTGAGAGGCGGCCCCCGCGATGCGGCGGTGCACCGGGTGCTATCCCGGATCACCATCGTGCCGGTGAGCCCCGGGCTCGGTCGCCACGCTGGTGAACTCCTTGGAGCGACTGGGCTACCGGGTAACCGCCGCGCCGTCAACGCCGTCGTCGCGGCCACGGCGCTCGAGCGGGAGCGCCCGGTCGTGTTGCTGACCAGTGATCCCGACGACCTGAGCAGGCTGGTGGAAGAACCAGAGCGGCCGAAGGCGCAGCGCATCACCGTCGTTCACGTGTGAGGCAGCGCCTGAAGCCGGCCACGTCCTTCTCGTCCGGCCCGGCAGCAGATTACGGATCGATGATCTGCCGTGGCTTGCCCGGGCGGTACCCGCCCGGGCAGGCCAGCCTGGGAACGGCGAGAGGCGGGCGTGGTGCCCGGCTGGGAGAGCATGGCCCCTGCGACCTGCCACGCGGTGCTCGTCTCCCACCCGGTAACCAGGGTGGTGAACTTTATGAGCCCGAAATCCGTTACACGCATGGGCCAGGGGGGCCCAATGAACTTTCAGGGGGCCTGGGCATCGCGTCCCGCACCGGGCACCTATGCCACGCGGCCAGGGGCCGGCCCGAGGAGGAGTGCGATGACTGTGAGGACGATGTCCGGCACCGCCCTGGCGGCGCGATCCCGCTGCCAACCGCTCCGGCTGGCCGCTCCGGCGGGGAAACGGGTGGTCTGGGTCTACGCGATCACCGACGACCTCGGCGCGGGTCAGTTCGCCGGGCTGGCGGGGGTCGGCGGCGAGCGAGTGCGCTCCGTGGCCGAAGCGGGCCTGACCGCGGTCGTGGGGTCGGTCGAAGCCCGGGCTTTCGGCGAGGAAGCCCTGGCCAGCCTGCTGGGCGGCCTGGACAACATCGAGCGGGTCGGCCGTGCGCACCATCAGGTCATCGCCCGGGCCGCGGCGGGTGGCGGCCCCGTCCTGCCGCTCCGGCTGGCCACCGTCTACCCCGACGACGACACGGTCCGTGCACTGCTGGCCCGGCGCCGCGGTGAGTTCGCCGGCCTGCTGGCCCGCTTCCGCGACACGGTGGAATGGGGCGTCCAGGTTTACGGCCCGGTGGATCACCAGGACGGAGCCGACACGCTCGCGGACACGATCGACTGGGTGCTCGCGGACATCGCCGACGCCTCCCACCGCCAGCCGTCCGAGGACCCGCGCTACGTCCGCGGGCCCGAGCACATGTTCCTCAATGCTGCCTATCTTCTGTGCGGTGACCGCACTGCCGAGTTCGTGACGGCCGTGCACGCGCTGGCCGGGGCCCGCGCCGGGGTACGGGTGGACCTGAACGGCCCGTGGCCGCCCTACTCGTTCGTGGACCAGCTCGACGCCTGAACGGGTCGCGGGCAGGAAACCGCGGGCAGGAAACCGCGGGCAGGAAACACGGGACCCGCCGGTGGGAAGTGCCTGGCTGCGCAGCCCTTGCGCTGAGGCCTGACGGTCGGCCTTGATGTCCTGCTCCAGCAGCTTCTGGATTTCTTGGAAGACCAGGTCAGAACGTTTTTTCTGGCTGCCCCGGGAGTGCCGTAAAGCCGTTAACCGCGAACTGGCCATTACCCTGGCAAGGTCGGCGCCCGGCCAGAGCGCCAGCCCCCGAGGGCGGCGGCTGGCGCCGGAGCGGCAGAACCTGGCCTGGCCATTCTCTGCCGGTATCTGGTTGTGTGTCGCTGTAGGCGCGTGGTAATGCGCTATACAAGGAACGGCACGAGGGAGCAAGATGCGGCCGGAGGACGGATCCCTGCCTGGCAGGCGAATGGCCCAGGAAGGGCTGGCGCGGGTGCGCCAAGTGGTCCGCTCGGCCTCGCTGCCGGTGAAGATCCTGCTGGTCCTGGGCGTGTTGATCATCATCGTGCTGGCTCTGGGCCTGGGTGCCCGGTTCTGGGATCTGCTCGTGGTCGCCGCTCTCGCGTACGGTCCCGTCGCGGTCTGGCGGGGGCACCGGTCCTGGCTAGCGTCGATGTTCGTCGGGGCCTGGGGCCTGGTGGCGATCCTGGCTATCGCGGCGGTGGCCGGCCGGTTCAGCTCCGGCATCGTGCCGCTGCTGCTGCTGCCGTGCGCGGCGGTGGCCGTTTCGCACCTCCGGGTGCTGTCCCGCCGTTATGTGCCCTGCCGGACAGTGGCCTGGACCCAGCTCTGGGCCCTGCCCCCGGGGTTGCTGGCCTGGTGGCTGGCGCCCGGCCGGCTGGTGATCAGCTATGCAATCGCCTGGGCGCTGGGCCTCATCGTGATCGGCTGGAGGATAGGCAAGTCTCAGCAGGAGGCCCGGGCGCTCAGCCGCCAGCAGGGCCGTTCTGGCGCACTCGCCGCCCCCCACCGGCCCGGCGGCGCTGCGATGGCGGCTCGGCCCGTCGGCCGGCCGTCAGCCGCGTCGAGTGCCCGCCCGGCCCGGCCCGGCGGCGTGTCGCGGGTGGTGCAGACGGCCGAAGGGTCTGTGCGCCCGGCGGACGGCGCGCTGGCCCGTGACCGGGCCAGCGGCGATCAGCAGCCGCCGGAGATCACGGTCGCGCAGGCCATGGCTGAGCTGGACAACATGATCGGCCTCTCGTCGGTCAAGGACCAGATCCGGCAGATCACGGCGTCCGTCGAAGCCGCGCGCCGCCGGGTGATGGCGGGTTACGGGGCAGAAAAGCCCATGCAGCATTTCGTCTTCCTGGGACCGCCCGGCACCGGGAAGACCTCGGTGGCCCGCGTCGTCGCGAAGATCTTCTACGCCTTCGGCCTGCTCGACACCCCGGTGGTGGTGGAAGCGCAGCGTGCTGACCTGGTGGGCGAGTACCTCGGGGCCACCGCGATCAAGACGAACGAGCTGGTCAACAGAGCGCTCGGCGGGGTCCTGTTCATCGACGAGGCGTACAGCCTGGTGAACGACAGCGAAGGGCAGGGCGACCGCTTCGGGCACGAGGCGATTCAGGCGCTGCTGAAACGGGCCGAGGACGACCGCACCGAGCTCATCATCATCCTGGCCGGGTACGAGAAGCAGATGGAGGGGTTCCTGGCCAGCAACCCCGGTCTCAACTCACGGTTCGGGCTCCGGGTGAAGTTCCCCACCTACACACCCGCCGAGCTGATGGCCCTCGCCGAGCTCTCCCTGGGGCAGCGTGGGGAGATCCTCGACGTTGACGCGCGCCCGGCGCTGTGGCGGATGATGGAGGACGTGGGCCGCCGTCGGCTCGCCGATGAGCTGGGCAACGGGCGGTTCGTACGCAGCCTGCTGGAGAAGGCCGGACGGGCCCGGGACGTCCGGATCATGACCGATGGCGCCGAGCCATCCTCCGCCGAGCTGGTTACCCTGGAAGCGTCCGACCTGGAGCAGGCCGGTGCCGAGCTCACCGCCCGGTTCCGCGGCTACATCCAGGCCCCCACCCTGGAGAGCGCCCTCGCCGAGCTGGACGAGCTGGTCGGCCTGGAGCCGGTCAAGCGGCAGGTCCACGAGATCGCGGCCCAGCTGAGGGTGGCCCGGCTGCGGGAACGGCAGGGCCTGTCCAGCCAGCCTCCGGTCCGGCACTTCGTGTTCACTGGGCCGCCCGGCACGGGCAAGACCACGGTGGCCAGGATTCTCGGCCGCATCTTCACCGCCCTCGGTCTGCTGGTCCGTCCCGAGGTGATCGAGGCGCACCGGGCTGACCTGGTCGGGGAGCATCTGGGTTCCACGGCGATCAAGACCGGGAAGCTGATCGACTCCGCGCTGGGTGGCGTCCTGTTCATCGACGAGGCCTATTCGCTCTACAACGCCGGCTACTCCGGCGGTGACGCCTATGGCTCTGAGGCCGTGGCCACCCTGCTGAAACGGGCCGAGGACGACCGCGAGCGGCTGGTCATCGTGCTGGCCGGCTATCCGGCGGACATGGACCGGTTCCTGCGCAGCAACCCCGGGCTCGCGTCCCGGTTCAGCGTGCGGATCGGTTTCCCCAGCTATTCACCCGACGAGCTGTGCAAGATCGCCGGCGTGATCGCGGAGCAGCACGGTGACACGTTCGAGCCGGACGCGCTGCCGGTCCTCGGCGAGATCTTCAGCGCCGCGGCCGCGCGGGGGCAGATTGACGAGCTGGGCAACGGCCGGTTCGCGCGCAGCCTGTTCGAACGGGCCTGCGCGGCGCGGGATCTGCGGGTGGCGGAGCTCGGTGAGGACGCGAGCGCTGCCGACCTCACCACAGTGGCCGCGCCCGATCTGCGCGGCGCCTTCCGCGAGCTGGGTGGTCCCCAGGCCGGCTGATCCGCGCTCAGCCGGTCAGTCCGGCGGGCCCGGCGGCAGGTCACGCAGCGCGGCGATCAGGCTGGCCTGGTCGCCGCCGCTGTCCCGGATGACGTACATCAGCGTGTGCAGCACCGCGTGCCGGTCCTCGCCCCGGTCCAGCAGCCGTTGTGCGGCCTCCCACAGCTCGGGCGGGTCACCCCGCCACAGCCGTTCCGCCAGCGCCAGGTGCCGGTCGATGTGCCGCGGGCCGCTCGGCCGCCCGTTCGCGTCGTTATGGTCGGCGGCCAGCAGCGTGCGCCGGTCTGCCTCTGCGGCTGGATCCAGCCCCGCCAGGTCGATGCCGCCGAACATGCCGCGCAGTACCGGGAACGCGAACGCCCGGCGGGGCAGGGCCTCCAGGTCATCGTCCGGCAGCAGCCGGGACACCAGCGACGCGTCGAGGCCGAACGAGGTCGGATCCCGGTAGACCTGGGCGAAGGTGCCCATCGAGTCGAAGACCGCATCCAGGCTCTCCGCGATCATCTCGGCGGCCAGCCCCTGGCGCCGCCCGGCCCAGCGCACCCAGGCGGCCAGCACGTGCGGCATCGCGTGCTGCTCGGCCGACGGCAGCAGCACCTTGCGCGGCAGCCAGTCGAGCAGGAACGTGGCGACCTTCGCCGGGCTCATCCGCAGCGGCCGCCCGAAGTCACGGTCGCAGCCGTAGTCGATGATGTGATCCGCGCAGCGGCTGGCCGCGCGGGTGTCGGACAGGTCCTCCGCCTCGTCTGAGGCCAGGAAGCCGGCCACCAGCATGGCCCGGCGATCCCGGGTCCAGGCGTGCCGCCGCGTGGTGGCCGCGCCCCAGCCTGACCCATGCCCGGTGATCCAGGGGCCCGCGCCCGAAGACATCGCGCTCCACGGTGCAGGCCCTGCGGCGCTGCCGGTCAGGGGGCGGCCGGTTCCGTTGCGGGCACCGTACCCTGGCCGGGCGGGCGGCAGCGTCCGGATCCGGGCCCGGATGAACGCGTGGTAGGACGCGAACGATTCGCTGGGAGACGGTCCCTGCCCGGCTTCGGTCACGGCCAGCGCCGTCTCCAGCAGCCGCCGCGCCTGCGGGGCCTCCACCTGGCTGAACGTAGCCCGCGGGAGCTGGCCGCCGCCGGCGGCGCTCGCCGCCCGGCAGCGCTCGAGCAGGCGGTCGACCTGGGAGGTCACCCAGCCGTCGCGGAGCATCCCGCCCGCGTTGTAGTCCACCACCATGACCAGGGCGTGCGGGTCTTCCCCGGCGTAGCTGTACACGCAGACGACCTCGTCGCGGTCGCCGAACACGTCGGGGTTGACGTAGCACTCGCCCGCAGTCACTGCGCCCACGTACTCGGCCCACGGCGGGCGGACCACGCCGTGCTCGATCAGTGCCAGCGCGGCCGTCTCCGCCTGCATGGCCTGCCGCGGCGTGCCCAGGCAGGCGATACCGGACAGCAGGGCCAGAGAGGCCGGGCTGCGCTGCTTCGCCGCGTAGCTGACCAGTCCCTCGCCGACCAGTTCCTCGATATCGCCGTGCGAGCTGCGCGGCGGCCGTTCTCCCCACCAGGTGCCGAGTAGTTCGCTCACCATCAGCTCGGCATCCAGCGGGCTGCGGACCGCCAGCAGCTCACGCGCAGCCCGGAGCATCTCGGCGAACAGCGCGTTCGGTGGGGCGGCACCGGCACTAGCAGTACTGGGGAGCACCGAGCGGGTCCCCTTCCCTCGACCAGGGTGGCCCGGCCCGCCGGGGGGCTCTCGTCGTCGGCTTTGCGGGCTCACATGGACAGCTTTCCAGATTCTCGCGGCGCAGTGCCACGTCCGCGCCGGATGGTGGCCATGTTTCCGCCTGTGGCAGATATTACGGGCATCCGGGGCCGCCGGCGCCGGACATTCGGGGCATCAGGCATCTCACGATCAATGCAATTCCCGGGAGCCGCAGCCAGATTACGGGGTACCCGGTGGGCACGGCGGGCACGCTGTCACCTCTTTCCGGAAGAACGAGGTCGGCATGATGCCCTCGGCGCGGCACGATATCGCCTAGGATGTGGGAAGCTCGCCTGCGTGGCCACTGTGGGTGTTCGGAACGGGACGGGGCCGTACCCATTTGGCGTGGCATCGTGCTTGTGCGTTCACCGGCCGTGGCGTTGCCGCAGCCTGCTTGTGTCCGCAGTGAGCGGGAAGGAGCCGTTGCATGGCTCGAGCAGCGGGACTGGAGTGCGGCGATGAGCACTGATACCTCCGTACCGCAGCCCCGGGTGTCCGGGTTGGACATCTCTGACTCGGCCCTGCTCGCCACCCTGCTGCGTGAGGCTCCCATCGGCTTTGCCTTCTTCGGGGCCGACCTGCGCGTCCGCCGGATCAACCAGACGCTGGCCAGGATCGACGGGCTCGACCTCGAAGCGCACCTGGGCCTGCTGCCGTCCCAGGTGTGGCCGGGCACGCTCGCCTCCCGGGTCGAATCGGCCGTGCGCCACGTGCTGGCGGACGGCCAGCCGCTGTTCGAGTCGAACCAGCCGGTCAGCGAGGCCGAGTCGGCCACGCCCGAGTCAGCCGGCGGCCAGCAGCCGGGCGGCCAGGGTGACAGTGCGCCGGGCGGGGATGGGGGCCGGCAGTGGGCGTTCTCCTGGTTCCCCTCGCACGACCCGGACGGGAACATAGCCGGCGTGGCGCTGATCGCCGTGGACGTCACCGACCGGGCGAACTCGGCGGAGGCGGTCCGCCGCAGCGAGGAGCGGTACCGCTCGCTGGTGAAGGCCGGCGCCCAGGTCGTCTGGGTCACCACCCCGACCGGCCAGATCGCCGAGGATTCGCCCGAGTGGCGCTGGATAACGGGCCAGACCCTGGAGGAGTACCTGGGCAATGGCTGGCTGGACGCGATTCATCCGGAGGACCGTGAGCGGGTGGAGCGGGAATGGCGGGAATGCGTCCGCGCCGGGAAAGTATTCGACAGCCGTTACCGGGTGCGCACCAAGACCGGGTCATACCGGCATTACGACGTGCGGGCCGTCCCGATTGAGCGGGACGGGAAGATCATCGAATGGGTCGGGGCCAGCACCGACGTCACCGGCCAGCGCGAGGCCGAGGAGATGCGCGGCCGGCTGACCGAGCAGTTGTCCGCCGCCGCGCTGCGCACCGCCCGGCTGCAGCAGGCCACGTCCATGCTGGCCGAGGCCCTGACCGTGCTCCAGGTCGTCGAGGTGATCACTGAGGTCGGGCGCTCGGCGATCGGCGCCGAGCGGTCGGCGGTGGCCTTGCTGGACCGGGAGCGGCTGCAGTTGCACACGATCAACCCGCTCGGGCTCCCGGACGTCCCCGGGGCCCCGGCCGGTGACATGCCGCTGGACGCGCCGAGCGTGATGACCCTGGCCATCACATCGCGGCGGCCGGTGCTGGTGGAGAACCCCGAGTCACTGCGGCGGCACTTCGACGGGATCGCCGACGTCGATGTGTTCCTCGCGCACAGCGATGAGCGGGCCTGGGTCGGGCTGCCCCTGCTCGCGGCCGGCGCACCGCTCGGGGCGCTGCGGTTCTCGTTCACCAAGCCGCGGCAGATCACCGAGGAGGAACGGGTCTTCCTGGAGGCCCTGGCCGGGCAGTGCGCGCTGGCCCTGGAGCGGGCCTCGCTGTTCGAGCGCGAGCACACGACGGCGGAGACCCTGCAGCGCAGCCTGCTGCCGGACCGCCTGCCCAGCGTCCCGGGCATCGTCCTGGAGGCCCGCTACCTGCCGGTCACCCGGAACATGGAGATCGGCGGCGACTGGTACGACGCGTTCCGGCTGCCCGACGGCAGGCTTGCCGTCGCCGCCGGGGACGTCATGGGCAAGGGGCTGACCGCGGCGGCCGGGATGGGGCGGGTCCGGAACGCGCTGCGCGCCCTGGCCCTGACCGACCCGCGGCCCGCCGCGGTGCTGGCAGGCCTGGACCGGCTGTTCACCGCGACTGAGCTGGACGAGCAGGTCACGACCGTCGCGTACCTGGTCGTGGACCCGGTTACCGGGGAGGGCCTGGCCGGCAACGCCGGGCACCTGCCCCCGCTGCTGCTGTCCAGGGACGCCCCGCCGCGGCTGGACACCACCGAGGCGGGCACGCCGCTGGGCTGGGCCTGCCCGCGGCAGCAGTACGTGTTCCGGCTGCCTCCCGGGACCACCGCGGTGCTCTACTCCGACGGGCTGGTGGAGAACCGCCGGCGCGGCCTGGACTCGGGCCTGGACGAGCTGGTCTCCGTGGCGGCACAGGCCCGGCCGGGGATGGTCGAGGACCCGGCCCGGCTGCTGGAGTACCTGGTCGACCGGATGCTCACGGGTTACGAGCAGGACGACGACGTCACCGTCCTCGTGCTGCACGTCCCCCGGCGGGACGGCACATCGCCGCAGCGCCCGCCGGGAGGTGTCATTCCCGCCGCGCGGAGGGGTAAAGCATGAGAAAGGGCAGGGCTGACCTGGGCGTGCGCCCGAAAGCCGGGACCCGCGCCGCGCCGTCGGCCGCGGCAGCGGTTCGAGCCACCCACAGAGTCCGCCTAAGGTGGTTGTCGGGAGCTGGTCCTCTCGGGACCGTGGGGTCACGCGGCCCGGATTTGGCTTCCGGCTTGGTCCCAGCAGCGGGTCGCACGAGGTAGGGTCCATTTTCCCGCTCATGAAAGCAGGAGAGGTGTCTGTGTCGCCTGCCAGTTCGTGCAGTCAGGTGTTGTTCGCGGCTGGGCAGGCCGCCGTCCAGCGAAGGAAGGGGTGACCGCGGTGGGAAGCGCGGCACGCTCGGCAGCGCGGAGGCAGCCAGGGCCGCAAGGCCAGGGCGGACGGGTGCAGGCTTCGCGGGATCCCGGATCTGCGGATCCCGCCAGCCCGCGGGCGGACCGGACGGTCACGCTCGTGGAGGCGAACGGCGCGGACCCAGCGCAGGAGGCTCCAGCTGCGCCGGAGCGTGGCGACGCCGCCACGTCCCGGCAACGGCAGAAGAAGAACTCTGGTGGTCGAGGCGAGGCGCGGAAGGCCGCCGGCCGGTCCGGCAACGGCTCGGCGCCGGGCGGTCAGGGGGGTTCAGGCATAGTGAGCGAGAATCCGGACCTGGCCGCGACGGGTAAGGAAGCGGTTGGCCTGGCGGAGGTGACAGACCTGACGGACGTCGCGGATCTAGACGCCGACGTTGATCCCGGTGATGCCGACCTGGCCGAGGACGGCCTCGACACCGCCGAGCTCGACGACCTGGAAGTGGACCTCGAGGTCGAGGTCGACGTGGTCGAGGCGGACGAGGACGTAGCCGAGGACGTAGCCGACGAGGAGCTCGACGACTCGCCCGCCGGTGACGATCCCGTCGCCGGCGGCCCTGTCGCCGGCGCCGCGGGCGCCGTCCCGGATGCCGCGGCTGCGGTGGTGGCCGACCCGGCCGCCAAGCCCGCGGGTACGGGTCCCGAGGAAGAGGCATTCGTCTACGGGGACGACGACGATGACCTGCCGGCCGCCCAGGTGGCGTCGGCGGGCGCGACCGCGGACCCCGTCAAGGACTACCTGAAGCAGATCGGCAAGGTGCCGCTGCTCAACGCCGAGCAGGAAGTCGAGCTGGCCAAGCGTATCGAGGCCGGGCTGTTCGCCGAGGAGAAGCTCGCCGAGGGCATGGACGGCCTCGAGCCGGCCTGGCTGGACATGGAGTGGATCGCCGAGGACGGCCGCCGGGCCAAGAACCATCTGCTCGAGGCCAACCTGCGCCTCGTCGTGTCGCTGGCCAAGCGGTACACCGGCCGCGGCATGCTGTTCCTGGACCTGATCCAGGAGGGCAACCTCGGCCTGATCCGCGCAGTCGAGAAGTTCGACTACACCAAGGGCTACAAGTTCTCCACGTACGCCACCTGGTGGATCAGGCAGGCCATCACCCGGGCCATGGCCGACCAGGCCCGCACCATCCGCATCCCGGTGCACATGGTCGAGGTCATCAACAAGCTGGCCCGGGTCCAGCGGCAGATGCTGCAGGACCTCGGCCGCGAGCCCACTCCTGAGGAACTGGCCGCCGAGCTCGACATGACCCCCGAGAAGGTCATCGAGGTGCAGAAGTACGGCCGGGAGCCGATCTCGCTGCACACCCCGCTCGGCGAGGACGGCGACAGCGAGTTCGGCGACCTGATCGAGGACTCCGAGGCGATCCAGCCCGGTGAGGCGGTCAGCTTCACCCTGCTCCAGGAGCAGCTGCACTCGGTGCTGGACACCCTGTCCGAGCGGGAGGCCGGGGTAGTCTCCATGCGGTTCGGCCTGACCGATGGCCAGCCCAAGACCCTGGACGAGATCGGCAAGGTCTACGGCGTGACGCGCGAGCGCATCCGGCAGATCGAGTCGAAGACCATGTCCAAGCTGCGCCACCCGTCCCGGTCCCAGGTCCTTCGCGACTACCTCGACTGAAATAACCAATAACGGACGGCGGGCGCCGGCCAGGATAGCCTGGCCGGCGCCCGCCGTCCGTCAGGTAAGTTCACGCAGTTGTTCGATCGCGACGAGATCAGCGGGAATCCGGCCGGCGGGCCCAGACGCGGCCCGGCCACACTGCCGGCACCGACGTCAGGCTGGGGTGGTCCTGGCGGCCCGTGGGCGGGGACTGGGCCCGCGGGTCGCGACCCTGACTACCCTTCGCGCCCTGTCCCGCCTCCCGGTGACAGCCGCTCCGTCTCATCCTGGATCTCGGCACCCAGCTTCGCGAGCGCCTCAAGATGCTGCCGGCTGTGGTGGGCGCAGAACAGCAGCTCCCCAGAATCGGGGAGCACAACGCGTACGTAAGCCTGGGCACCACACCGGTCGCACAGGTCCGTCGCATTGAGCGGCCTGCTTGGTGCGAGAGCTCCGGTCATGTCGCCTCCCTCGCGTCGTGCCACCGGTCATCTGCCGGCGGGCTCTGCCCTACGTGCTACTCAACACTCTGCCAGGCCCACGCCTTCCCGTGTGAGTGCGACGTACGCCCAAAGCGAACGCCCGCCATGGGAGGATGGCAGCTGTCCTCGCCGCTCCACTGTAGCGGGGGCGCGTTGTCCCTGGTAGCCGGGTATGTCCGCGGCGTGGCTTCCCCGGGCTGTCAGACCGGGCGGCTAGTCTGCCGGAGTCCCCCCGATTCGCGCCGCCTAGCACCCTGACCGAGGAGAACCACTTGACCGCCGTCCGCGCCGATACCGACGGCCCTGTTCAGCGGGGCTCTGCTGGGCGCGGCCCAGGAACCGGCCGCTCCGGGAGTGGCCGCGCCGGAACCGGCCGCACGGGCCGGGCCGCGGCCTCGCTCACGTCCCTGACCGCCGGGGACTCCTACACCGCCCGTCACCTGTCGGTCCTCGAAGGGCTTGAGGCGGTCCGCAAGCGGCCAGGCATGTACATCGGCTCCACCGATGGACGGGGCCTGATGCACTGCCTGTGGGAGATCTTCGACAACTCCGTGGACGAGGCCCTGGGCGGGCACTGCACCTCCATCGATGTCGTACTACATCCGGATATGTCCGCCGAGGTCCGGGACAACGGCCGGGGCATCCCGGTGGACGTGGAGCCCAAGTCCGGGCTGACTGGCGTCGAGCTGGTGATGACCAGGCTGCACGCGGGCGGCAAGTTCGGCGGTGGGTCCTACACCGCCTCCGGCGGCCTGCACGGCGTCGGCGCCTCCGTGGTGAACGCGCTGTCGGCCCGGCTGGACGTTCAGGTCGACCGGGAGGGACACGAATGGACGGCCTCGTTCCGCCGCGGCGTCCCCGGCGAGTTCGCCACCGCGGGCCCGCAGGCGTCCTTCAGCCGGGGTGCAGGACTGCGCCAGACCCGCAAGGTGGCCCGGAAGGTGACAGGCACCAGGATCCGGTTCTGGCCGGACCGCCAGGTGTTCACGAAGGACGCGGACTGGGCCTTCGACGGGCTCGTGGACCGGGCCCGGCAGACCGCGTACCTCGTCCCCGGCCTGACGATCCGGGTCCGGGACGATCGGCCGGCGTTGGGCCAGCGGTCTGACCCTTCCGCCGACGATGGAGCCGAGAGCCTGGGGGACCGGCGCGGATCAGGTTCCGTTGCGGAAAAAGAAGCGGAGTTCCGGTTCGACGGCGGAATCAGTGAGTTCTGCGAATACCTGTCACCGGGCCAGGCGCTGACCGACGTGCTGCGGCTGACCGGCGCCGGCCAGTTCAGCGAGACGGTACCGGTGCTCGACGAGCAGGGTCATATGACGCCCACGGACGTCGACCGGGAACTGCAGGTTGACGTGGCCCTGCAATGGAGCACCGGGTACGACAGCGTGACCAGGTCGTTCGTCAACGTCATCGCCACCCCCAAGGGCGGGACGCACGTCACCGGGTTCGAGCGGGCCCTGATCAAGACCCTGAACACGCAGCTGCGCGCGGCGCGGCTGCTGAAGAACGGCGACGAGCCGGCGCGCACCGAAGACGCGCTGGAGGGCCTTACCGCGGTGATCGGGGTGCGGCTGCCCGAGCCGCAGTTCGAGGGCCAGACCAAGGAGGTGCTCGGTACCCCGGCCGCCTCCCGGATCGTGGCCGACGTGGTGTCGAGGGAGCTGACGGCCGTCTTCGAGGCCCGTGGCCGGGCGGGCAAGCAGCAGGCCCGGGCGGTGCTGGAGAAGGTGGCGTCCGCCGCGAAGGCCAGGATCGCGGCCCGGGAGCACCGGGACAACCAGCGCCGCAAATCCGCGCTGGCCACCTCGGCGCTGCCCGCCAAGCTGGTGGACTGCCGCAGCGCCGACGACCGCAGCGAGCTGTTCATCGTCGAAGGCGACTCCGCGCTCGGCACCGCGAAGCTGGCCCGGAACTCCGAGTTCCAGGCACTGCTGCCGATCCGGGGCAAGATCCTCAACGTGCAGAAGGCGTCACTTGCCGACATGCTCAAGAACGCCGAGTGCGCGGCCATCATCCAGGTCATCGGGGCCGGCTCCGGCGCCTCCTTTGACCTGGACGCGGCCCGCTACCAGCGGGTCATCTTCATGTCCGACGCCGACGTGGACGGCGCGCACATCCGCACCCTGCTGCTCACCCTGTTCCACCGCTACCTGCGGCCGATGCTGGATGCGGGACGGGTCTTCGCCGCGGTGCCGCCGCTGCACCGGATCGAGCTGTCCAGCCCGCGCAAGGGGCAGGCGAAGTACAGCTACACGTACTCCGACAGTGAGCTGCACCGCCGGCTGCTCGAGCTGGAGCGGCGGGGCCAGCGCTGGAAGGAGCCCATCCAGCGGTACAAGGGCCTGGGCGAGATGGACGCCGGGCAGCTGGCGGAGACCACCATGGACCCGCGGCACCGCACGCTGCGCCGGATGCGGATCGAGGACGCGGCCGCCGCGGGCGGGATGTTCGACCTGCTCATGGGCAGCGAGGTAGGGCCCCGCCGGGAGTTCATCGTGGGCGGCGCCGCCGAGCTGGATCTGTCCCGGATCGACGCCTGAAGCTCACTGCAGGCCGGCCGATCCTCCTGGGGAAAGGCGAGAAGGGCAATTACTCTTCGTTAAGAGTACGATACTCAGAGTGACAAGACAGATTCTCATGGCAGAGTTCCTCCGCGCCCAGGCCGCGTGGCGGCTCGCCCGCGCCGGCACTGATCCGGTTCGCGCCGCGAGATGCGCCGCGGCGCTGCTGGACGCCGCGGCGTTCGTGGTCACGTTAGCCGGGGACGACGCGGACCTGGCCGTGCTGGCCCGCGCCGGATGCTTCGGCGGCGAGGTGTTCGACCCCGGGGCGCGTGGCCTGCAGATCGCGCGCTGGTGGCAGTTCGGTGACCCCCCCTACGCCGGCCCGCGCGACCTGCTGGCCGCGCTGGCCGCCGCGGCGATCCCGCCCAGCGCGGCCAGTCCCTGGCGGATACGCTCCCCGGAGCCGTCCCGGCGGCCGTCCGCGTCAGGTAGGTAGACCGGGACGCCCGCGTCGGTCGCGGCCCGGGCTGGACCCGGTCCGGCCCAGGCGAGCACCAGGGTGTCCTCGCCCTTGAGGAACCGGTGGCAGCGGACGCCGCCGGTGGCGCGCCCCTTGGCCGGGTACTCCTGATACGGGGTCACCTTGACCGTGGCGGCGGCGGTCCCGGGCAGGGTGCGGCTGCTCCCGGCCACGGTCACCACCACCGCGTCCTCGGCCGCGCCGCTCCCGGGGCCGGCCGCGCTGTCCGGCACCGCGCCGAACCAGGTCACCGCGGCCCCGGCGGCGAGCCGGATTCCGGCCATCCCGCCGGCCGCCCGGCCCTGCGGGCGGACCGCCGCGGCCCGGAACCGGAGTAGCTGTGCGTCGCTGGTGATGAACACCAGGTCCGTATCCTCCCCGTCCAGCTGGACCGCGCCGACCACCCGGTCGCCGTCCTTCAGCGAGATGACCTCGAAGTCGGTGGCGTTAGCCGGGTAGTCCGGGGCGACCCGCTTGACCACGCCGGTGGCGGTGCCAAGCGCGAGCCCGCCCGGCGTCCCGTCCGGCGCGGCCAGCCCCACCACGGTCTCGCCCGCCTCGAGCGAGACGAACTCGGCGATCGGTGCGCCGCCGGCCAGCGAGGGGGAGTGGGCGCCGGGCGGCAGGGCAGGGATCTCCAGCACGCCGACGCGGATCAGCCGGCCCTGCGAGGTGACCACGGCCGTGGTCCCGCGCGCGGTGGTCGCCGCGGTGGCGATGATCACGTCGTGCGCCGCGCGCGGCCCGGCGTCGGCCGCGGCGGGCCCGGCGCTGTCCCGCGCGGCCGCGTCCAGCGTCCCCTCGGCCGGCTCACCGGGCTGGGTCGCGATCCGGGCGATGAGCCCGGCGGACGACAGCAGGATCAGGCAGGGATCGTCGGCCATCTCTAGCGGGACCGCCGCCGTGCGGGCCTTGCCGCTGCCTTCCAGCAGCACGGTGCGCCGGGGGCTGGCGAACCGCTCGGCGACTTCACCGAGCTCGCTGGAGACCAGCTCGCGGAGCCTGGCTTCGGACTCCAGGATCGCGGTCAGCTCGGCGATCTCCCGCTGCAGCGTCTCCCGCTCTCGCTCCAGCTCCAGCCGGTCGTAGCGGGTGAGCCGGCGCAACGGCGTGTCCAGGATGTACTGCGCCTGGATCTCGGACAGGTCGAAGACCGACATGAGCCGTTCCTTGGCCTGGGCGGAGTCGTCGCTGGCCCGGATGACCTGGATGACCTCGTCGATGTTGAGCAGCGCGATGAGCAGCCCGTCCACCAGGTGCAGCCGGTCCGCGCGCTTGCGGCGGCGGAACTCGCTGCGCCGGCGGATTACCTCGAGCCGGTGATCGACGTAGATGCTCAGCAGCTCGCGCAGGCCGAGGACCCGTGGCTGGCCGTCCACCAGCGCGACGTTGTTGATGCCGAACGTCTCTTCCATCGGCGTGAGCCGGTACAGCTCGTCGAGGAGGGCCTCGGGGTGGAACCCGCCCCGGACCTCGATGACCAGGTGCAGCCCGCGGTGGCGGTCGGTCAGGTCCTTCAGATCGGAGATGCCGGCCAGCTTCTTGGCCTGGACCAGGTCCTTGATCCGGGCGATCACCTTCTCCGGCCCGACGCCGTAGGGCAGCTCGGTGACCACGATGCCGTCCTTGCGCGGCGTGATCTTCTCGACCCGGGCGGTAGCCCGGGTGCGGAAGATGCCCCGCCCGCTCTCGTACGCCTCCCTGATCCCGTCCAGGCCGACGATCTTGCCGCCGGTCGGCAGGTCCGGGCCGGGCACGAAGCGCATCAGCTCGTCCAGGCTGGCCTCGGGGTTGGCGATGAGGTGGCGGGCCGCGGCGATCACCTCGCCGAGGTTGTGCGGGGCCATGTTCGTGGCCATGCCCACGGCGATCCCGGCGGTGCCGTTCACCAGCAGGTTCGGCAGGCCGGCGGGCAGCACCTCAGGCTGGGTCTCGCTGCCGTCGTAATTGGGCTGGAAGTTGACGGTGTCCTCGTCGATCGAGGCCACCATCTCCATGGCCGCCGCGGTCAGCCGGGCCTCGGTGTAGCGCATCGCGGCCGGGGCGTCGTCCCCGCCGGGCGAGCCGAAGTTGCCGTGCCCGTCGACCAGTGGCAGCCGCATCGCCCACGGCTGGGACATCCGGACCAGCGCGTCGTAGATCGCGCTGTCGCCGTGGGGGTGCAGCCGGCCCATGACCTCGCCGACCACCCGGGCGCACTTGACGTGAGGGCGGTCGGGCCGCAGCCCCATCTCGTTCATCTGGTACAGGATCCGGCGCTGGACCGGCTTCAGCCCGTCCCGGGCGTCGGGCAGCGCCCGCTGGTAGATGACGGAGTAGGCGTACTCAAGGAAGCTGCCCCGCATCTCCTCGGCAACATCGATATCGACGATGTTTTCCTCGAAGTCCTCGGGGGGCGGGGGGGTCGCGGTGCGTCGTGCCATGTCCGCCATTGTGCCGCCTGACGGCGGCAGATATGGCCAACGCCGCTGGCGTGGCGCGGCCGCCGGGAGGGCCGGTCAGGTGACGGAGAAGCCGCCGTCCACGAAGATGAGCTGGCCAGTCACGTAGCTGCTGGCCCGGCTGGCCAGGAACACGGTCACGCCCTCGAAGTCGGCGGCCTCGCCGTTGCGGCCGATCATGGTGCGGGCGGCCAGGGCCGCGGCACGTACCGGGTCGCTGGCCACGGCCTCGGTGAGCGGGGTGGCCACGAACCCGGGCGTGACCGTGTTGCAGCACACGCCCCTGCCGGCCCAGGCCTCGGACTGGGACCGGGTCAGCCCGGTCAGCCCCGCTTTGGACGCCCCGTACCCGCCGCTGTTGCCGAATGCCCGGAGCGCTTGCTGGGAGGCGACATTGATGATCCGGCCCCAGCCACGCCGGGCCATCGCGGGCCCGAAGCGCTGGCCGAGCACGAACGGTGCGGTGAGGTTGACCGTCATGACCTCGCCCCACTGTTCCAGGGTCTGCTCGCCGAGAGGCGGCCGCGGGTTCGTCCCGGCCGCGTTCACCAGGATGTCCGGTTCTCCGTACACCGCAACGGACTCCTCGGCCGCCCGCTGGGCCGCGGCCGGATCGGCGAGATCGGCCCGGACCCAGGCGGCTGTCCCGCCGGCGGACCGGATGGCCGCGGCGGCCTTGCCGAGGCCTTCTCCACCGCGGGCCAGGAGCACGACCCGCGCGCCGGCCAGGGCGAGAGCGCGGGCCATGGCGTGGCCGATGCCGGAACTGCCCCCGGTGACCAGGGCAACCCGGCCGTCCAGGGAGAAAAGGCTGTCCAGGAACGCGGCCCGCGGGCCGGGATCAGCGTCCTGGCCAGGATCAGCGCCTGGGCCGGGATCAGCGCCCGGGCCGGGATCAGCGTCCTGGCCGGGATCAGAGAGCAGGCCGGGCACCGACCATGCCGAGCGCGTTCGCGGCCAGGCGGCAGCCGCTGCCCAGCGCCTCGAGCGGCGGCTTCTTGTCCAGCCAGGCGGGCAGGAAACCGGCGCAGAAGGCGTCACCGGCCCCCGTGCCATCCACGAACGTCTCGACGGGCAGGGCGAGGGCCCGGACCGGGTCGGGGCGGCCGTTGGCGTAAAGCGCCCCATCGGCACCAAGTTTGACGACGACTTCCGGGTACCAGGCGGTCAGCACGTGCGCGGCGGACTCGGGGTCTTCCCGGCCGGTGAGCACCGTCGCCTGATCCGCGTTGACGATGAGCAGGGTTACCCCGTTGGTCATCTCGAGGAACGGCTCGGCTCCGACCCGATCCAGCGGCGAGGCCGAGGCCCCGTCCACCGAGATCGTCATTCCGGCCCGGCCCGCGTGGGCGAACGCGGCCAGGGCGGCGCCGCGGGACCCCTCGTTCAGCAGCGTGTAGCCCGACATGTGCAGGTGGGCACCGGGCGCGAACAGGTCCTTGGGCAGGTCGTCGGGGTGCAGCGCGGCGTTCGCGCCCGGGTCCGACATCATCGTGTGATCGCCCTTGTGGGTGACCATGACCACGCAGGTTCCGGTGGGCCGGTCCGGGTCCATGACGAGCCGGGCGTCCACGCCGTAGCCCATCAGTTCCATGTCCCGGTTACGTCCGGCGATGTCCGCGCCGCGGCGGCCGACGAAGGCTACTTCGCTGCCATCCGCGGCCAGCCAGGCCGCGATGTTCGCGCCCGATCCGCCGCCGTGCATACTGACGGTGGCCGGCGTGTCGCTGCCCTTCGCCAGCGGAAGGGCCGCGTGAGCGACCGTGTCGGTCATGAGGTCACCAACGACGACAACGCGCGCCATGTCGTCACCACCTTGCTCCCGGGGCTGAGCCAGGGGGACACGTGCCGCGGCGCCCGGCTCAGGGCTGCGCATAGAACCTAACAGTTTCCCGGCCGCCTCTGCTGCCGTTCCGCAGGGTGGATGGATATGCGACCCATCCCCCCTTCTTCAATAGGACACCACAAATCGTGCTTCCAGGGCAATGAGTGGGTGACGCTCATGTTTCCCGCGGACGCCGTGACCGTCCCGGCCCGGGAGCACGGGGGGATGCGCGGCGGCCGAGGCGGGTGGGCTACTGTCGCTTACCGCGTACTGAGGAGGCGGTAAAGACATGGCCTGGACCTGGCAGTTCGAGACGGCGGACGGGACCCTGGTGCCGTCGCGGGGCGTGCCGAGGGAAACGTTCGCCAGCCAGGGCGACGCCGAGAGCTGGCTCGGCGAGAACTGGCGGGACCTGCTGGCCGGCGGCGTGGACCAGGTCAGCCTGCTCGAGGAGAGCCGGGTCGAGTACGGCCCGATGAGCCTGCGCGCTGACTAGTCCGGGGCGCGTTCCCACGACCGAAGCCGTCCACGGACGACGCCCAGTCCCCGGGGACCACCTGTCCGGTGTCGTGGGCATGACTTGGTGTCGCTGGAACGACCGCCAAGGGACGGCTGCCAACCGTGGGGTGGTTCTCCTGTGGGCGGGGTGGTTCTCCTGTGGCCTGCGTGGCTGGTGTGACCCATGGGCCCCGGACCGGGCTTGCCCTCAGCGTGATCAGACGATCGGTGTTGCTGGGGCAACACCGATCGTCTGATCACGAACGCGCCGGCCGCCTTCCCAGGGCACATATCGACAGGGCTGTGCCCCCCGGAGTATCGACAGGGTTGTGCCCCCGGGAGTATTACGGCCGGTGCTCAGGGCTCCGGGTGAGTGCCTGGTCGCGCTGGATCGCGTCGCCCAGGACGTCATCGATGCGCCGGAGCACCTGCGGGTCCAGCCGGACCCCGGAAGCCTTGACGTTCTCCCGGACCTGCTCCGGCCGGGTCGCGCCGATGATCGCCGCCGACACGTTGGGGTTCTGCAGCACCCACGCCACGGCCAGCTGGGCCTGGGTCAGCCCGGCTTCCCCGGCGATCGGGGCCAGCGCGGCCACCCGGCGGAGCAGGTCGTCATTCAGGAACCGCCGGATGAACGCGGCCCCGCTCGGGTCGGTCGCCCGCGAGTCGGGGGGCACAGGCTCGCCCGGCCGGTACTTGCCGGTCAGCACGCCCTGGGCGATGGGGGAGAAGACGATCTGGCTGATCCCCTCCTTCTCGCCCAGCGGGATCACCTCGGACTCGATCACCCGCCAGATCATGTTGTACTGCGGCTGGTTGGAGACGATCCGGTCGAAGCCCATCTCGTCGGCGATCCGCAGCGCGGCGGCGATCTCCTCGGCGCGCCACTCGGAAACGCCCACGTACAGCACCTTGCCCTGGCGGACCAGGTCCTCGAAGGCGCGCAGGGTCTCCGCCAGCGGGGTCTCGTGGTCGTAACGATGCGCCTGGTAGAGGTCCAGGTAGTCGGTCTGGAGCCGGCGTAGCGACCCGTGCGCCGACTCGATGATGTGCTTGCGGGACAAGCCGCGGTCGTTGGGCCCGGAGCCGGTCGGCCAGTAGACCTTGGTGCAGATCTCCAGGGACTCCCGGCGGACCCCGTGCAGCGCGCGGCCGAGGATTTCCTCGGCCCGGGTCCCGGCATAGACGTCGGCCGTGTCGAACGTGGTGATGCCCTCGTCCAGGGCCGCCGCGACGCACGCCCGGGCAGCGTCTTCCTCGACCTGGGAACCGTGCGTAACCCAGTTCCCGTAGGCGATCTCACTGACTTTGAGGCCGCTGCGGCCCAGGTGACGATGTTCCATAATCCAGCACACTAAGGCAATGGCCCCGGCCCGTGCCCGGCCAGCCCCTCACCGTCAGACCGTGGCGCCCGGCTTGACCCTCGGCTTCAGACCGTGGCGCCCGGCTTGACCCTGGGCTTGGGGAAGCGGAGCTGGCGGATCTGCAGCGCCCGCATGGCCGCGTACAGCTTGACCCCCCGGGTGCTCTCCCCGGGGAAGCGCTCACTGGCCAGCGTCGTGATCCGGCGGCCTACGAAGTACCCCTCCACGATCATGATCAGCACCATGACGACGAGGAGCAGGGGCAGCACTGTCTGCACCACGGGGCTGTGCAGGAACAGCAGGAACAGCAGTACGACCAGGCCGTACATGTAGAACTCGCTGAGCCGCCGCTTGGAGTCCACAAGGTCGCGGGCCAGCGCCCGGACCGGCCCCTTGTCCTTGGCGGGCAGCGCCCATTCCTCGCCGCGCCGCATGGCCTCCGTCTTGCGGGCCCGCGCCGAGCGGTCCCTGGTCCGCGACTGGCGCAGCGCCTCTTTCCGGTCACCGGGGGCGTTGTACCGGCGGCGGCGTTCCGCCTCGCTGCGCTTGGGGGTCGGCCGGCCCTTGCCCGCGGTCACCGAGGCATGGTCGGCCTGATCGGTCGCTGAAGTGCCCTCGGTGCCCTCGGCCGGGGCATCCTGGGTGGCCGTGCTACGTCGTCTGAACACGGGCTCAGCCTACCGGGACGAAGGCCGCGGATCACCAGAGCACGAGCCTTCCCGCCGTGATGGCTGCGCTGAGTTTGACCGCGTAGGCTGTGAGCCACCAGCCTGCGGGCGGCGGCCACAGCACGGGGGGTGTCGGCTAGCACGCCGCAGGTGGCTGGCCGCAGCGTTACACGATGAGGGGATGGTCGCGCCGATGAGCGTGGTGAAGCGGGTATCACTGATCTTCAAGGCCAAGGCTAATAAGCAGCTGGACCGGCTGGAAGATCCGCGCGAGACCCTGGACTACTCCTACCAGCGCCAGCTGGAGATGCTGACGCAGGTCCGGCGGGGCGTCGCCGACGTGGCCACGTCGCGTAAGCGCGTCGAGCTCCAGATGAACTCGCTGCAGCAGCAGCAGGCCAAGCTGGACGGCCAGGCCCGGCAGGCGCTGGGCAGCGGGCGCGAGGATCTGGCCCGGGAGGCGCTGACCCGCAAGTCGGCGTTGCAGACCCAGATCAGCGACCTGCAGACGCAGTACCAGTCGCTGCAGGCCGACGAGGAAAAGCTGACTGCCGCGTCCCAGCGGCTGCAGTCCAAGGTGGAGGCCTTCCGCACGCAGAAGGAGACCATCAAGGCCACCTACACCGCCGCTGAGGCCCAGACCCGGATCGGCGAGGCCGTGTCCGGCATCTCCGAGGAGATGGGCGACGTGGGCATGGCGGTGCAGCGGGCCCAGGACAAGACGGCCCAGATGCAGGCCCGGGCCGGTGCCATCGACGAGCTGATGGCCTCCGGTGCCCTGGATGACGTGACCGCGCAGCCGAACGACGACATCCAGCGTGAGCTGGACCAGATGGGCGGGGGCCACGACGTGGACCGGGAGCTGGAGCGGCTCAAGGGCGAGCTGAGCAAGGGCGAGGCGCCCCGGGAAATCGAGGGCTCCGCATCGGGACCCGCCGGGAATGGCCAGTCGGCGGCTGCGGACCAACCGCAGGCCGGTGACGGGTCATGATCATCCGGATTCTCGGCGAGGGCCAGCTGACCGCGGACGACAGCCTTGCTCGCGTGCTGAACGAGCTGGACGCCCGGCTCGAGGCCGCGGTGAGCTCCGGTGACGAGGCTGCCTTCCGCCCGGTCCTGGCTGAGATGCTGGAGCGTGTCCGCACCGCGGGAACACCGGTTCCGGCGGATTCGTTTGAACCTTCGGACGTGATTCTGCCGTACTCCGACGCCAGCATGGACGACGTGCGTGGCCTGCTTGCGGAGGATGGCCTCATCCCGGGCTGAGGGATCCCGATCCCCGGGCTGATGGTCATCCGCCGTCAGCTGGCCAGGGCTCACCCTGTTTTCAGGGTTGACTCAGCAAACTTTCAGCTGGCCGGTGCACACTGACAGGTGGGCGTCCCTGGGGGAGGATGACCAGGCTGCTGGCCAGGCCGGAAGGCCTACCTGCGGCCGCATCGCCGGCCGGGCCAGACCCGGCCAGACGCCGCGGCGCATTGTGGGGATTCTGCTCAGCCTCTGCCTGATAATGAAACTGGATGGCTTCGAGAGCGAAGCCGGTTAAGCTCAGCTGGCCTGGCCAGCTGACAGAACGGAGGCGGCGCGGTGGCGAAGACTCGCTATGCGCCTGACAGGGGACTCACGGCGCGGATGACCCTGACGATGTTTCTCCTCGGACTCGTTTTCGTCGCCTTCGTCGTTGTTCTCGTGCTGCTACTCGGCGCGAGCCACAGGGTAGGCAGCGGCGGCATCGTGTTCTTTGCCGTCCTGCTAGGCGTGGGCCTGGGAGTCGGATCTCTCTTTTACTCCGACAAGATCGCACTGAGCACCGCTAAGGCGCAGTTGGTCACCCCGCAGGACGGCGAGCAGGCGGCCCGGGTGCATGCCATCGTGGACCGGCTGTGCGCGCTGGCCAACATGCCCAAGCCGAGGGTTGCCCTCTCGCCGACCCGGATGCCGAACGCTTTCGCTACCGGGCGCAACAGCAAGACGGCGGTCCTCGTCGTGACCACCGGCCTGCTGAACAGCACCCTGGATGACCGCGAGCTCGAAGCGGTGCTGGCTCACGAGCTGTCCCACGTCGCCCACAAGGACGTGGTGGTGATGACGATCGCCTCGTTCATCGGCATCATCGCGGCCTTGCTGGTCCGGTTCGCGTTCTACTCCGAACTCTTCGGCGGCGGCGGCCGCGGCCGCGGCGGCAACAACAACAACGGCGGCGCCATCCCGATCGTGCTGGTCGTGCTGGTCGTCGGCGTGGTGACCTACGCGATCAGCTTCCTGCTGACCCGGCTGCTGTCCCGCTACCGCGAGCTGGCCGCCGACCGCTCGGCCGCGCTGCTCACCGGCCAGCCATCCGCGCTGGCCAGCGCGCTGCAGAAGGTCAGCGGGTCGATGAACGCGATCCCGACCAAGGACCTGCGCACTGCCGAGCCGCTGAACGCGTTCTACTTCATCCCGGCGTTCAAGGCCAATGGCAAGGAATTCAGCCTGAACAGCCTGTTCTCCACGCATCCGTCACTGGAGCGCCGGCTGCGCCAGCTGTCGGAGATCTCCGAGCAGCTGAGCAGGTAACGCGGTGGGCTTCCTGGACACGATCCTGGGCCGGACCAAGCCGGCCCAGCCGAACCTGGACGAGCTGTTCTCCCTGCCCACCGCGGCGATCACGCTGGAGGCGGGGATGAACCTGAAGCCCACCGGCACCGGCTCCGTCTGCTTCCGCGCCGCCGAGGGCAAGGCGTTCGGGGACATCGAAAAGGACGTCCGGGAGCTGCTGGCCATGGGCTCGGCCACAGCGTCCGTCGAGGTCACCACCGACTCCTACGGGTACACCTGGCTGACCTCCCGGCACGCCCCGGATGACTTCGAGGCGCTGGTCACCGACCTGCACGCGGTCAACTCCTCGCTGGCGGACGGCGGTTTCGGCCCCCAGTTGCTGTGTACCCTGGTCAGCTTCCGGGGTGATCCGGGTGCGCTGGGCATCGTTTACTTGTACAAGCGGGGCACTTTCTACCCGTTCGCCCCGAAGTCGGGGCAGCAGCGGGACAATGCGCTGGAGCTACAGGTGCGCGGGTCGGTGGGCGCCGACCTGAAGATCGAGCCCGATCTCACCCGCTGGTTCGCGCTCTGGGGCGCTCCCGGCCTCTAGCCGAGCCCGGCCCGGCCCCGCCGCCCGGCCCGGCGTCTAGCCCGGCCCCCAGCTAGGCCGGGCCCGGGAAAACCCCCGGACCGGCCCGCCCCGCCCGGAATGACGGGGGAGCGCATATGGTTGGTGCAGGAGATAAGGCAGCGCCGCGGACGCGGCGGCAGTCCAACGCGGGAGCTAACACATATGACGGTCCAGAATGAGGCGACAACCACCGGTGTCATCCTGACCGACACCGCGGCAGCGAAGGTGGGCGCTCTCCTGGAGCAAGAAGGCCGCGATGACCTGCGGCTGCGCATCGCCGTCCAGCCGGGCGGCTGTTCCGGGCTGCGTTACCAGTTGTACTTCGACGAGCGCGAGATGGACGGGGACATCGACGCCGAGTTTTCCGGCGTGCACGTGGTCACCGACAAGATGAGCGCGCCGTACCTGATGGGCGCGACCATCGACTTCGTGGACACGATCGAGAAGCAGGGCTTCACGATCGACAACCCGAACGCCAGCGGGTCCTGCGCCTGCGGCGACTCGTTCCACTAAGTCCGGGGGGCGAGTACAGGTCCGGCACACGTTCACGAAGCATGCAGAGCGACGGCCGGGAGGGCAACCTCCCGGCCGTGCTGCTTCCAGCGGTCCCCGGCATCGCCTAGAGTGCGGCAGTGCGCATAGCCATCACCGGGTCCATCGCGACCGATCACCTGATGACCTTCCCCGGCCGTTTTGTCGAGCAGTTCATCCCCGAGAAGATGGACCGGGTCTCGCTGTCCTTCCTCGTTGACGCCCTCGAGATCCGGCGCGGGGGAGTGGCGGCGAACATCGCGTTCGGCCTCGGCGTCCTCGGGCTCAGCCCGCTGCTGGTCGGGGCCGTCGGGGAGGACTTCGCCCCGTACCGCGCCTGGCTGGCCGGGCACGGGGTGGACTGCAGCGGCGTCCGCGAGTCGGCCACCCAGCACACCGCCCGGTTCGTCTGCACCACCGACGTGGATGGCAACCAGATCGCCTCGTTCTACCCCGGGGCGATGAGCGAGGACGCCGACATCGAACTGGCCCCCCTCGCCGGCCGGCCGGCGGCCTGGACCTGGTGCTGATCGGCGCCAGCGACCCCGGGGGCATGCTCATCCACACCCAGGAGTGCAAGGACCTCGGCATCCCGTTCGCGGCCGACCTGTCGCAGCAACTGCCCCGGCTGGCCTCCGACGACGTGCGCGCCCTGGTCGACGGCGCGGCCTACCTGTTCTGCAACGAGTACGAGGAAGCCCTCATCGAGCGCAAGAGCTCGTGGTCCGGACCGGAAATCCTGGCCCGGGTCGGCGTCCGGGTGACCACCCTGGGTCCCGCCGGCGCCAAGATTGAAGCCGCCGGCGCCGATCCGGTCTTCGTTGCGGCGGTTCCGGAGGTGCGGAAGGTCGACCCAACCGGGACCGGTGATGCGTTCCGGTCGGGTTTCCTGGCCGCGGTGGCCTGGGGCCTGCCCCTGGAGCGGGCCGCCCAGCTCGGCAACATGCTCGCGGTGCACGTCCTGGAGACGGTCGGCACGCAGGAGTACGAGCTGAAGCCCGGGGCGGTGGCCGAGCGCCTGGGTGCCATGTACGGCGCGGCCGCGGCCGCGGACATCGCCGCGCACTACAGCTGAGCCGGCCGGCCTCGCCCGCCGCTCCTGCCGCTTCCTTCTTTCCGCAACGAACCCCACGCCCGGTCCGCTGCCGTCCGCAACGCCAGAGGGGACGGCCCGGGTGTGGGCCGTCCCCTCCGTGATGCTGTCGCCGCCAAGTTACGGCAGCGCGGGCGCATCCTGGATGTAGTTCCTGGGCGAGCCGACTCCGGTCGAGTCGTCGTAGCCCTTGACGGCGGGCAGCGCGTCGGCGCCCTCGCCGTCGATCCCCAGGGTCCGCAGGTAGGTCAGCAGCGGGCCCTGCTTGGTGGCCGGGTTGGTGTAATTGTTACGCACCATGCCCAGGTAGCCCGGGCCAAACGGGTGGTCGGTCACGTCGTTGAACGCCGCGTTCGACGACCCGTAGGGTGCGTGTGTGTCCAGGTAGTAGATCCCTGGGTTGGCGAACCCGAGCGGGCCGCCCGCCGCCTGCTGGGCGTCCGCCTCGATGCCGGCGAACGTCGGGCAGGCCACGCTGGTGCCGCCGATCCTGCTGAGCGAGAAGGCGTAGGTCTTCCCGTTCGGCTGCAGGGTCGTCTGGCCGACCAGGATCCCGGTGCTCGGGTCGGCGAGCGCCGACACGTCCGGGACCACCCGCATGGGCGTGCTGCTGGTCGTGCCGTCCGGCAGCTTCGTGGCCAGGCTGTTGGGCACCACGCCCGCCTGGTAGGAGGGCTGCGGGTACACCGTGCTCACGCCACCGCCGCTGGAGCCGTCATACCCGGTCGCGTAGTCACCCGGCGGGGTGAACTGCCACTTCTTGCCGCCGTTCTTGGTGTGAATCAGCGGGTCGAGGATGGTGCCCCAGGAGGTTTCCCACTCGTAGCTGTTCGTCTTGCTGATGGCCAGGCTGGTGCCGCCCACCGAGGTGACGTACGGGCTCGACGTCGGGTAGTCCACCTGGTCCGCGGGGGAGATGGAGTCCTCGCCCGGGCCCTCGTAGCCGTTGTCGCCGGAGGAGAAGAAGAAGCCGATGCCCTCCAGCGCGCCGACCTGGAAGATCAGGTCGAACGTGGCGCTGATGGTGGAGTAGCTGGCCGGCTCGCCATAGGAGTTGCTGACGATGCTGGCCAGGTCGTTGTCCACGATGAGCGCTTCGGCGTTGGCCAGGTCGGAGTCCTCGCAGCTGCCCGCGCCGACGTACCGGACGTTGGCGTCAGGCGCCTCGCCGTGCACGGACTCCACGTCGAGGGTCTCCTCGCCGTACCACCCCTGCGCGTCACACTCGTTCGGCCCGGCCAGCGTGTACGGGCCGGCCTTGTACTGCTTGAACTGCCCGGCCGCGAACGGCTTGTCGCCGACGACGGTCGCGAACTGGTTGGCGTCCGCCTTGATCGTCGGCGACGCGTAGGCATCCACGATCGCGACGGTCTGGCCCTTGCCGGTCTCCCCGGAGGCGGTCACCCCGTAGGCCCCGCGGACCTGGCTCGGCGTGTAGCCGCAGTTGGTCCAGGGCTGGTGCGTGCCGTAGGCCTTGGGCTCGCTGGTCGCGATCTTCGACCCGTAGTAGGTCGAGCACGGCTTGGCCACCCAGTAGTTCGGCCCGGGCGGCGGCAGGGCCGGCTTGATCGCGCTCTTCGCGGTGTCCAGGCCGGACACCGCGAGGACCGAGCTGGCTACGGACGAAGGCGCGGTGGCCGCCTGCTCCGGTGCCCGGGCGCTCTGGCCGCCGGGGCCGCGGTAGGTGCCGAACGTCACGCTGAACGCCTTGCTGGCCGCGGCGACGGATCCGCGCACCCCGATGTAGGCGCCCGCCGGGTATTTGGCGCTGACGCTGGTCACGCTCAGCCCGGCCGAGGTGAGCCAGGACTTCACGGAGGCGATTTCCGAGGCGGACGGCGCGAACTCCTCGCGGACCGCCGAGGCGCTCATGAAGTGCCGGTAGCTCTTGCTGCCCGGGGTGGAGACGGCGGCGACGTCGCCGGCCAGCTCAGCCTGGTGGCTGGGGGCCAGGTACACCCGCGCGTTGACGGTGCCGCTGGTGACGGCCTTGCTGCTGAGACGTTTCGCGGCAACCGCCCACTGCGGATGGCTGTCGGCGATCGCCCTTCTCGGGGTGGCCGCCTGAGCGGCGGTGGCCGTGGCGAGACTGCCGAGCGTCAGGGCTCCTGCGGCAATCGAGGCTCCGACCACACGCAGGCGTGTGACTTGCGGCATGCACATTCCTTCCTTGACGGATGATCATGGCGCCTGATCACTGTGTCCTGGGTAACAGGCACAATCGGAATAGACTGGTCCCCCTCTGGCATCTTGCGCAAGAGAAATCGCACATCAGGCGGGTTCCGTTATCCAGTAGTGACGGCGCTAGGCCACTTTGGCCGTCGGATTTCCCCCGGTGGCATCGCCGTGCCGGATCAGCGCCTGAACGACTGGATGTAACGGCGGGGTGAGCCCACCCCGGTGGCGTCGTCGTACCCGCGGACCGCCCGCAGCGCCCCCCGGCCCGCACCGTCGATGTTGAGTGCCTCCAGGAACGTGCCCTGGCTGCCCTCGGCTACCACGGAGGGGTGGGCCATCCCGAGCGGGTGGTCGGTCACGTCATGGAAGGCCGGCGTCTGGTACCGGGCGTAGATCGCGGGATCCGCGAACCCCAGCGGGCCGCCCGCAGCCTCCTGGGCGTCGGCCTCGATCGCCGCCATGGTCGGGCAGGCCAGGCTGGTCCCGCCGACCGAGGTGTCGGTGAACAGGTACGTCCCGTGCCGCAGGATGCTCAGGCCGATGACCAGCCCGGTAGCCGGGCTGGCGTCCGCCGACACGTCGGGTACCACCCGCATCGGGGCCGGGCTGCGGGGGCCCTTGGGCAGCTTCGTGGCCAGGCTCAGCGGCACGGTACCCCGCTGGTAGAAGGGCTGCGGGTAGACGGTGCTGACCCCGCCGCCGCCACCGCCCTTGAAGCCCGCTGTGAACCGGCCGGGCGGTGCGTCTTGCCAGCGGGCGCCGTTCCGGGTCCGCACCAGCTGATCGAGCACGGTTCCCCAGGAGGTCTCCCAGCGGTACTGGCCGCGCCGGCCGATCGCGAGGCTGGTCCCGCCGACCGAGGTGACCCACGGGCTCGACGCGGGGAACTCGACCTGGATCCCGCTCTGCGTGTAGTAGCCGGAGTCCCCGGCGGAGAAGAAGAACCCAATGCCCTCGGCTGTACCGAGCCGGAAGATGCTGTTCGCCACGGGCTGCAGCAGGAAATCCGATGCTCCCCAGCCCCAGGAGTCACTGACGATGCTGGCGAGGTGGCGGTTGACGATGAACGCCAGGGCGCTCATCAGGTCCTGCTGGCGGCAGCTCCGCGCCGCCACGTAGCGGATGCGGGCGGCGGTCGCCAGGCCGTGCAGTGCTTCGACGTCCAGGGTCTGCTCGCTGTGCCACTTGGCGGGTCCCCCGCACTGGCCGGCCCCGGCCAGCGTGAACGACCCGGTCCGGTACTGCCGGAACTGGCCGGGGCGCAGGACGGGGTCGCCGGTCAGCTTGGCGTAGCGCCGGGCGTCACCACGGATGGTGTGGGAGTCGTAGGCATCCACGATCGCTACCGTCTGGCCCCGGCCGGTCATGCCCGAGCTGGTCACCCCGTAGGCGTGGCGGAGCTGCTGCGGCACGTATCCGCAGATGGCCAGCGGCCAGTGGCGGCCGTAGGCCGGGGGCACGTGGCGCGCTACCTTCTGCCCGAAGTACGAGGAGCACCCCGGGCCCGAGGCGAGGCTGGCGTCGGCCTGCGTGGTGGCGGGGGCGGCGATGCCTGCCGGGCTGGCCAGGTGCGGGGCGGTGTCCAGGCCGGTGATGGACAGGACCGAGCCCGCGAGGGCCGCGGGTACGCTCGCGGGCTGCGCCGGCGCCCGGTACTGACGCCCGTCCGGGCCCCGGAACCGGCTGAAGGTGACGGCGAAGGCCCGCCCGGCCGCCCGCAGCGACCCGCGGACGGACAGGTACGCTCCGGCTGGCCCGCTGCCGGTGGCGCCGGTGACCCGCAGGCCCGACCCGGCCAGCCAGGACCTCACGCCCGAGATCTCCTGGCGGCTGACCCCGAATCGCGCCTGGGCCTGGGCCGAAGTGAGGAAGTGACGGTAGAGCGGGTTGCCTGGGGTGGACACGGCGGCGGCGAACGTGGCCAGCCCGGACGTGTCACGGCCGGCCAGGTAGACCCGGGCCCGCAGCGATCCGGTCACTGCCCGGCTGACCTGGTTGGAGGTCACCGCCCATGCGGGGCGGGAGCCGTCGATCGTGGCCCGGGGGACAGCCGCCTGCGCCGGGGGAGCCGCGGTGAACCCGGCCGCGGTGAAGCCGGCCGCGGCCAGCCCGGCTGCGGCCCCAGCGATCCGGGCCCTCCGCAGCATCGTGAAGTGCGGCATTAAGGTTCCTCTCCGGCCGCGGTGGCCGCGGTGGCCGCGGTGGCCGCGGTGGCCGCGTGCGGATGGCCGCGGTGGCCGCGTGCGGATGGCCGCGTGGTGAACGACCAAGGGCGGACCGGGCCGGGCCCCACCGTCCGTAACAGGAATGATCCTTGCCGCTACTCTAAGTAGCTAAACGCGCGGGAGCCGTGGGTGCGCGGGATCGCGGTCGTCCAGACCTCTAGCGCCACCGTCCCCGGTGGCGGGCCTCCGGCGGCGGGGAGGGGAGCCCGTGGGGATAGCGTGGCAGGGTGGCAGCTCTTCTCCTCGCGGGTGTCCCCGGGCAGGCGTACCAAGGGCCGCCTGAGCTGACGGCGGCCCGGGTTCTCACCGAGTGGACCCTGGACGTCCCGGTGCTCGTGGCCGTGCTGCTGGCCGCCGGACTGTACCTGGCCGGGATGCGCCGGGTCCGCAGGGCCGGCCAGCCGTGGCCGGCGGCCCGCGCGGTCGCGTTCTATCTCGGCGGGCTCGGCGTCCTGGTGATCGCCACGATGTCCTTCCTCGGCGTCTACCAGGGCGTGCTGTTCTACATCCGCTCGGTGCAGACCATCCTGCTGTTGCTGGTGGTGCCGCTGTTCACGGCGCTGGGCCGGCCGCTCACGCTGATCACTGCGGCGGCGCCGCGGGCCGGCCGGCGGCTGGACGCGGTGGTGCACAGCCGCACCGCGCGGATCCTCACGTTCCCGGCCATCCCCACGCTGGTGATCGTGCTGGTGCCGTTCGTGCTGTACTTCTCGCCCTGGTACGCGGCCAGCATGCGCAACGGGACGGTCCGCGAGCTGACCTACCTGGCCCTGCTGGCTCCGGGATTCGTGTTCTTCTGGATGTTCCTGCGGGTGGACCCGGTGCCGAGGGCCTACCCCTACCTGGTCGCCCTGTGGGTGAGCGCGGGCGAGGTGGTCGGGGACGCCGTCCTCGGCCTGGCCATCCTCGCCGACCAGAGCCTCATCGCCGGCGCCTACTACCACGCGCTGGCCCGTCCGTGGGGCCCGAGCCTGCGCAGCGACCAGGTCATCGGCGGCGGGGCGCTGTGGGTGCTCGGCGACATCGTCGGGCTGCCGTTCCTGGCCGCCCAGTTCATCCAGATGATCAGGGAAGACGAGACCGAGGCGGCGAACGTGGACGCCGAGCTGGATGCCGTCGAGGCCGCGGAGAGCGCCGCGGCCGCGGCGCTCCCGGCCGACCCCGGGCTGCCGGACGGCGAGGAACCGGCCGGGAACCGGCCCTGGTGGGAGAAAGACCCCCGGTTCGCGGACCGCTTCCGGTCCGCGGGGGACTCCTAGCGAGCCGCTAGTAGGTGCGCTTGACCAGGAACGCCCAGCCGCGCGGCAGGGCCGTCTCCACCACGAACTCCTGGGACTTCATCATGCACCAGGCCGGGATGTCAGTCTGGGCGGCAGGATCATCAGCCAGGACGGCGACCGTGGCCCCGATCGGGACCTCCCTGATGCGCTCGGCGAGCATGATGATCGGGATGGGGCACTTCCGGCCCAGCGCGTCGATCGTCAGCATGGGTGCTGGGCGCGTCGGGGGGGTCATCCGCATGCCTCTCGCTCTGTACTGCTGCGCCGTGCTGCCTGCTCCGTGCTGACAATGCCGTGCTGCCTGCTCCGTGCTGCCTGCTCCGTGCTGACAATGCCGTGCTGCCTGCGTTAAAAAGGTGACAATACTCCGCGGGCCTGCCCGGAACGCTGCGACCTCCGCATGCATGCTGCCACGGGGAAGCGATACCCGCACGCCGCCGTCCATAAGCGCATCCGGCGGGACACGCCGCGGCACAATCGGGGTCCCCGCCGAGGGCGGCAGGCGCGCACGATACTGTTTGCACGACAGCCTGTAGGACGAGCCATGACCTGCCCGTGCAGCCGGGAGTCATTCCGCTGGGAAGGCAACCTGTGAGTCCCACCCCCAGCGCCCCACGCCGACGGGGCGCGCACGATCCGGGCCCAATGCCCGGCGAGGAGAATGCCCTCGTGCCCGATGGTTCGGTGGCCGACGGCTCGCCAGACGCGCGGAGCGCTGGCCGGCTCGCCCGGCGCCAGCCCGGCCAGCGACTGCGCCGCTGGCTACCGCGCACCGTGCTGCTCGCCGCAGTGCTGATGGCGACGGCCGGCTGCCAGTCCACCACGTTCACCCGGCTCGGTCTGCCGGTCCCCGTCACCAAGCAGGGCGAAGTCGTGGTGACCCTCTGGCGGGGCAGCTGGATCGCCGCGCTGTGCGTCGGCGCCGTGGTCTGGGGCGCGATCCTGTGGGCGGTGATCTTCCACCGCAAGCGCAACGACGCGCCGCCGCAGCAGGTCCGCTACAACCTGCCGATCGAGATCATGTACACGGTCATCCCGTTCATCATGGTCGGCGTCTTCTTCTTCTTTACCGCCCGGGACGAGAACTACATCGACAAGCTCCCGCCGCACCCGGACGTCACTGTGACCGTGTACGGCTACCAGTGGAGCTGGGAGTTCCAGTACCCCGGGTACAAGGTGCCGGGCTCGGCGAGCGGGGTCGTCTCCGAAACGGGGGCGCCCTGGCCGGGACGCCTGCCGGTGCTGGAGATTCCCACCAACCGGACGGTCCGCTTTAACCTCGTCTCCCTGGACGTGGTGCACTCGTTCTGGATCGTCCCCTTCGAGTTCAAGCGGGACGTGATTCCTGGCCACCCCAACCACTTCGAGGTGACCCCGATCAAGACCGGCACGTTCACCGGCCGCTGCACCGAGCTGTGCGGCGTCTACCACAGCCGGATGCTGTTCACGGTGCATATTGTCACGCCGGCGCAGTTCCACACCTGGATCAGCGCTCAGCAGCATTCGCAGCAGAAGTCAGCAGGGGGTGCGTGAACCCGTGACCACCGTTGAGCAACCCGTCCAGGAGCAGGCCTTCGAGCAGTACGGCCGCAAAGGGTCGATCCTGGCCAGCTGGCTCTCCTCCACCGACCACAAGGTCATCGGTCACCTGTACCTGATCACGTCGTTCGCGTTCTTCCTGATCGGTGGCCTGATGGCCATGATCATGCGGATCCAGCTGTTCGGGCCGGACAACCACGTGGTCTCCGACCAGCAGTACAACGAGCTGTTCACCATGCACGGCACGATCATGCTGCTGCTTTTCGCCACCCCGCTGTTCGTCGGGTTCGCGAACGAGATCATGCCGCTGCAGATCGGCGCGCCGGACGTGGCATTCCCCCGGCTGAACCTGCTCAGCTACTACTTCTTCCTGTTCGGCGGCATCATCCTGCTGATCAGCTTCCTGACCCCGGGCGGGGCGGCGGCGTTCGGCTGGTACGCGTACGCGCCGCTGACGAGCTCGGTGTACTCGCCGGGCATCGGCGGCGACATGTGGATCATGGGCCTGACCCTGGCCGGGCTCGGCACGATCCTCGGCGGCGTCAACTTCGTCACCACGATCATCTGCATGCGGGCGCCCGGCATGACCATGTTCCGGATGCCGATCTTCACCTGGAACATCCTGCTCACCAGCATGCTGGTGCTGCTCGCGTTCCCGGTGCTCGCGGCGGCGCTGCTGGTGCTTGAGATCGACCGCAAGCTCGGCGCCCAGGTGTTCACCGCCGCGAACGGCGGGGCAATCCTGTGGCAGAACCTGTTCTGGTTCTTCGGGCATCCAGAGGTCTATATCGTCGCGTTGCCCTTCTTCGGCATCGCGACCGAGGTGCTGCCGGTGTTCAGCCGCAAGCCGTGCTTCGGTTACAAGGGGCTGGTCGGCGCGACCATCGCGATCGCGGGACTGTCCATGACAGTGTGGGCGCACCACATGTTCACCACCGGTGCCGTGCTGCTGCCGTTCTTCTCGTTCATGACGTTCCTGATCGCGGTGCCCACCGGGGTGAAGTTCTTCAACTGGGTGGGCACGATGTGGCGCGGCCAGCTCACGTTCGAGCCGGCCATGCTGTTCGCCATCGGGTTCCTGGTCTCGTTCCTGTTCGGCGGGCTGACCGGGGTCATCCTGGCCTCGCCGCCGCTGGACTTCCACGTCAGCGACTCCTACTTCGTGGTCGCCCACTTCCATTACGTGCTGTTCGGCACCGTGGTGTTCTGCATGTTCAGCGGCTTCTACTTCTGGTGGCCCAAGTTCACCGGGAAGATGCTGGACAACACGCTCGGCAAGTGGCATTTCTGGACGCTGTTCATCGGGTTCAACATGACCTTCCTCGTGCAGCACTGGATTGGTGTCGAGGGGATGCCGCGCCGGGTGGCGAACTACCCGTTCCTGCCGGCCAACGTGACCACGCTGAACCAGATCTCGAGCATCGGCTCGTGGATCCTTGGTGCGTCCACGTTCTTCTTCCTCTACAACGTCTACAAGACCTGGAAGTACGGCGAGCAGGTCACCGTGGACGACCCGTGGGGTTGGGGGAACTCGCTGGAGTGGGCGACCTCATGCCCGCCGCCCCGGCACAACTTCACCAGTATCCCGCGCATCCGCTCCGAGCGGCCCGCGTTCGAACTGCACCACCCGCAGATCCAGTCCGGGCGGACGCATCAGCAGCGCATACTCGAGGGCAAGAAATGACCTACAGGATGATCACCGAGCCGCAGGCCCTGCCGGGCCAGGCGGCGGTGCCCCTGGCCTGCGGCGCTGGGGAGGTGCCAGATGAAGTTTGAGGGAACCCTGTTCGTCGGCTGCGCGATTTTCTTCGGCGTTGTTGACATCGTCTACTGGTACTTCTCCAAGGACCCGACGGGCACCGCCGCCCTCGCGCTGGCGGTGGGCCTGGCCTTCCTGACCGGGTTCTACCTGCTGTTCACCGGGCGGCGGCTGCCGGAGCGGCCCGAGGACAATCCGGACGGCGAGATCGAGGAGGGCACGGGCGAGCTGGGTTTCTTCAGCCCGCACAGCTGGTGGCCGCTGTACGTGGGCCTGGCCTGCTCCCTGGCCGCATTCGGCGTGGCCATCGGCTGGTGGCTGTTCCTGATCGGGCTGCTGGCCGTCTTCCTCACCACGATCGGCTTCGTCTTCGAGTACTACCGCGGCATATACGCTCACTAGCCGCCTTCACCTCACCAGCCCCACCAGCTTTCACCAGTCCCCGCAGTCACGCGTGGCGTTCGTGATCAGACGATTGGTGTCGCAATCACGACACCAATCGTCTGATCACGTAATCCTGCGGCCGACACTTCTCCGCTGGCTCGCCAGTCGTTTCGTCGGGCGTTATGCTCAGGCCTGCGCTGATTACTTAAAGTAACGAAGCCATTACAGAATACGCGGCCGGGCAGGGCCGGGCGGAAGGCGTGTGGCCGCCAGAAGGCACCAGGGGGTCGGATCGTGTCGGGGGAGAGACCGGAGGGTTTCCGCGTGCGTGCGCACCGCGGATGGAGTCAGTACATCGGGTCAAGGGCAGTCCCGGCCAGCCTGGCCGGAACTGCCGGCCTAGTCGGGGCGGGGACCGCTAGCCTGCTGGTCATCGCCTGGTGCGCCGGGGCGGGCCCGCCCGCGCAAGCGCCGCACGCGAAGGTGACCATCGTCAGCGGCAATCTGATGTTCAGCTCAGCCACCCCGGGGGAGCGCCACGGCGCTGGCCCGGCGCACCGGAGTGGCGCCCAGGAGGCGGTTAATCCCGGGCCACGGTTCCCTGGGCCACGGTTCCCTGGGCCACGGTTCCCTGGGCCAGGGGTCCCTGGGCCACGGGTCCCTGGGCCACGGGTCCCTGAGCCGCCGGGTGGGGGACGCCATCGTCGCGGGCCTGAGCGGCCCAGGAACGCGCGGTGCGGCGCCGGGTATCATCACCCAGGCCCGCTCAGCTCAGGCGGCCAGCAGGCGTTCCAGGGCCTCACAGGGGGCCGCTGCCCCCGTCGACCTTCGGCCGGACCTGGGCATCCGGGTCGCGGTCCGGGACGGCAGGCTGACCGGGGTGAGCGTGCGCACCATGGCCGGGAAGGCTGCGGGGAGCCAGGCGGCAGCCGGCCAGGCCCTGGCCGGGACGTACACCCCGGGCTCCCGCAGCTGGCGCACGCGCTGGGCGCTGGCGCCGTCGCGGACCTACCGGGTCACCGCGACGGCCGTCGATTCCCGCGGCCAGCGCACCGTCATGGCCAGCACATTCCGCACGCTGCGGCCTCGCCGCACCTTCACCGCCGCCACGACGCTGGGCGCGGGCGAGACGGTCGGCGTGGGCATGCCCATCATGATCGATTTCAGCCGGCCCATCACCGACAAGGCCGCGGTGGAGCGCGCGCTGCAGATCTGGTCGAGCAAGCCGGTCACCGGGGCCTGGTACTGGGTGACCAGCAAGAGCGTGTGGTTCCGGCCCCGGCGCTACTGGCCCGCGCACACCCGGGTGCACTTCACCGCGCACCTGGCCGGCCTGCAGGGCGCGCCTGGCGTCTACGGCCGGGCCAGCCTGAGCCAGCACTTCCGGATCGGTGACTCGCTCATCGCAGTAGCCAGCGCCGCCACCCATTACATGAAGGTCTGGTGGAACGGCAGGCTCGCCGGCGACTGGCCGGTCAGCACCGGACGGCCCGGGATGGACACCCCGGACGGCCGGTATCTGTCCTTTGCCATGGGCAGCCCGGTGGACATGAACTCGGCCAGCTACGGCGTGGGCCCGGGGATGCCCGGCTACTACAACGAGCTGGTCTACGACGCCATCCAGTTCACGTTCAGTGGTGACTACGTGCACAGCGCCCCCTGGTCCGTGGGTGAGCAGGGGGTCACCAACGTGAGCCACGGCTGCGTCAACGTCGCCCCTGGCTATGCGGCCTGGTTCTACGGCCATTCGATGCTGGGCGACCCGATCAGCGTGGTGGGCAGCCCGGTCGCCGGGACCTGGGGCGACGGCTGGACCATCTACTTCCTCGGCTGGCGCAAGCTGCTCGCGGGCAGCGCCACCGGCGACGCGGTGCGGGTCAGCCCCGTCGGCAGCCGGCTCGCGGCCGCCTGACCATCCCCTGGGCGGAGTTACCGGGTACAGAGAGGTCCCCGGGACACGAGACCGTGTCCCGGGGACCCTGCCCGCAGTCCCTCAGTGGTCGCCGGGATCCTCCGGGTCGCCCTGCCCGAGAACCGTCTTGTCGGCCTCGCCAGCGGTGACGGCGGCGCGTTCCGTCTCACCGTGACCGTTACCGCCGTGCCCGTTGCCGTGCCCGTTGGTCCCATGGCCGTTGCCCACCGGGAGCGGGACGCTCTCGCTGATCACCCGGTTGAGGGCCAGCCGGAGCTTGCCGACCGGCCCCCGGGTGGCCGGGTCGGGCACCCCGCTGTCGTCGTCCGCGCCCGCCTCCAGCGGCAGCGCGCTGGTTAACCTGGCCTCCAGCTCAGCGCGCTTATCCTCCGGCAACGGCGCGTGCAACTCGATGTACTCGCCGCTCGGGCGCTGGTAAATGATGCCGGTCTCGTAGCCGTGCAGCAGCGCCGCGGCATCTTTACGCTGCAGCCCGAGGCAGATCCGCTTGGTCAGGATGTAGGCGATCACCGGCCCGATGAACACGGCGTACCGGGCGATCTCCGTGGTGGTGTACAGCGAGATGCTGAAGTGCTCGGCGATGACGTCGTTCGCGCCTTCCAGCCACATGATCCCGTACCAGGTGATGACGGCGATGCCGATGGCGGTCCGGGTGGCCGCGTTACGCGGCCGGTCGTTGACGTGATGCTCGCGTGTATCCCCAGTAATCCAGCGTTCCAGGAACGGCCAGAGCGCGGCCGCCGTGAACAGGAACCCCAGCGGCACCAGGGCCGGGATGAGCACATTCCAGGCGAACGTGTGCCCCCAGAGGTTCCACGACCAGTTGGGGAAGATCCGCAGCGCGCCTTCGAGCATGCCCATATAGAAGTCCGGCTGGGAGCCCGCGGACATGGCCACCGGGTTGTACGGGCCGTACAGCCAGATCGGGTTGATCTGGGCCAGGCAGCCCAGCAGGGCCAGCACGCCGAAGGTGAAGAAGAAGAACGCCCCGGTCTTGGCCATGAAGTACGGGTAGAGCGGCTGGCCCACGACGTTCTTGTCGGTGCGCCCCTTGCCCGGCATCTGGGTGTGCTTCTGGTGGAACATCAGGAACAGGTGCGCGGTGATCAGGGCCAGCAGCAGCCCGGGGATCAGCAGCACGTGGATGATGTACATCCGCGGGATGATGTCGGTGCCGGGGAACTGGCCGCCGAACAGGAAGAACGACAGGTAGGTCCCGACGATGGGGATCCCCAGGAGCACGCCTTCCAGGATGCGCAGGCCCGCCCCGGACAGCAGGTCGTCGGGCAGCGAGTACCCGAAGAGGCCTTCCAGCAGGCCCAGCGTGAACAGGACGATCCCGATGAGCCAGTTGAGCTCGCGGGGCTTCCGGTATGCCCCGGTGAAGAAGATCCTGATCATGTGGGCCATGATGCCCGCCATGAACAGGTCGGCCGCCCAGTGGTGGATCTGCCGCATGAGCAGCCCGCCGCGCACGTCAAAGCTGATGTGCAGCGTCGAGGCATAGGCTTCGCTCATCCGCACGCCATCGAGCCTCGAATAGGTGCCGTGATAGACCACGGAAGTCATGCTGGGCTGGAAGAACAGCGTCAGGAACACGCCGGTGAGCAGCAGGATGATGAACGAGTACAGGATGATCTCGCCCAGCAGGAACGTCCAGTGGTCCGGGAACACCTTCCTCAGCAGGGTGCGCGCGCCCTTGGCGGCGTGCAGCCGGTCGTCGAGGAAGGTTCCGGTACCCTCGAGCACCTTTTCGATCGGGCCTTCGCGGGCGGTGCCGGCCGGGGCCTCGTTGGTACTACTCATCCCCGCTCCCAGAAGCTTGGGCCGACCGGAACTTTGAAGTCACTGAGCGCGACCAGGTACCCCTCGGAGTTCACGCCCATCGGCAGCTGCGGCAGTGGGCGGTTCGCCGGGCCGAAGAGCACCGTGGCGCCCCGGGTGGCGTCGAACGTGGACTGGTGGCAGGGGCACAGGATGTGGTGCGTAGTCTGCTCGTAGAGCGCCACCGGGCAGCCGACGTGGGTGCAGATCTTCGAGTACGCGACGATGTTCTCCACGACCCACTTCGAGTTCGTGGGGGGCTTCAGCTCGCCCGGCTCGAACTTGATGATGATCACCGTGGCCTTGACCAGTGCGTCGTCGTTGTCCTCGTAGCCCTCGGGGATCACGGTGATCATCCCGCCCGGCGAGTCGAACTCGGCCGGCTTGATCGGCCTGCCGGTGTCAGCGATCACCAGCCGCAGTCCCTTGCGCCACACGGTGTACCGCAGCTTGGTGCCCGGCAGCGGACCCAGGTCGCGCAGCAGGACTATCGGCGCGAGGACCAGCGGCACCGTGGCGGCGATCAGGGTCCGGCGCAGGATGGGCCGCTTGACGAACTGGCTGGCCTCCGCGCCCTCACGGAACGTCTCCGCGAACGCCTTCCGGTCCTCCTCCGCCGAGGCCAGCGGCTTGCGGGCCTCGGTGAGCTCCACGTCCGGCATCAGGCGCCGGACCCAGATGACGGCGCCCACGCCCAGCGCGAGGAAGGCCACGGCCATGGAGATGCCGAGCGCCAGGTTGGACCGCAGCACCGCGTCCACCGAGACGCTGACGGGCAGCCCGATGTAGGCCGCGATAAACCCGATCCCAGCCAGCATGGACAGGATGAACAGGGCGGCGATGATCTTCTCGGCCCGGTTGGCCACGGCCAGGTCGTCAGGGTCAGCGGGCAGTTCCCGGGGCGGGGTCGCCGGCGCGTCGGATCGGGCCGTGCCCAGCAGCGTCCGCTCCTCCGCGGGCGGCGGTGTGCCGATCACCCGGTGCGGGGCCCGTGAGGTCCCGGGCTCGCCAGCCTCCGGGTCAACGGGATGGACGTCTCCCGGGTATCCCTCTGTGCTGCTCATTCGTGCACCCGCCGCTTCGCCGTGATCCAGATCGCGGCCAGGACTAGCGCGCCGATTCCGCCGATCCAGCCGACGAGCCCCTCGGTGACTGGCCCGATCCGGCCGAGGCTGAAGCCGCCGGGGTTGGGCGAGGAGCGTGTCTGCGTTACGTACGCGATGATGTCACGCTTCTCACTCGGCGTGATCGTGCTGTCGTTGAACACGGGCATGGCCTCCGGGCCGGTGAGCATGGCCTCGTAGATCTGGGTCGGCGTGGACTGGGTGAGCGCGGGAGCGTACTTCCCGTAGGTGAGCGCACCGCCCGCCCCCACGAAGTTGTGGCACTGGGCGCAGTTCGTGGTGAACAGTTCCTGGCCCAGACCCACGTCCGCGCCTCTGGTGCTCACCTGGGCGGCGTCCGGGATAGCCGGGCCGCCGCCAAGCGACGCGATGTAGGCCGCGATCTCCTGGGTCTGCGCCGGGGTGAGCACAGGCAGCTTGCGCGGCGCCTCGGCGTCAATTTCCTTGAGCGGCATCCGGCCGGTGCTGACCTGGAAGTTCACTGCCGCCGCGCCCACCCCGATCAGGCTCGGCCCGGAACTCGTGCCCTGGGCCATGAAGCCATGGCAGCTGGAGCAGTTCTGCACGAACAACTGCCGGCCCAGGCTGGTGTCGCGCTGGGAGGCGGCGGGGGAGGACGCGGAGGCCGGGCTGCCCTGGGCGGTGAACGCCGCGTAGATGACGCCCACCGCGATGAGCCCAAGCAGCACCACGGCATATCCGGCGACCGGACGCCGGCGCCGCGCGATGATCCAGCTCAATGGAGAGCCCTCGTCTTCTGGTCTGTGCTCTTGTGGTTAGGGAGGTAGACCGCTGCTCTATTGACGTATTCGGCGCAGCGGCCCTCAGTGGATGAGGTAGATCGTGGTGAACAGCCCGATCCACACGACATCCACGAAGTGCCAGTAGTAGGAGACAACGATCGCGCTGACCTGCTGCTCGTGCGTGAAGGTCTTGGCCACGTAGGTACGGCCCAACACGAACAGGAACGCGATGAGCCCGCCGGTCACGTGCAGCCCGTGAAACCCGGTGGGAATGAAGAACACGGAGCCGTACGCGCTGGAGGACAGGGTCAGGTGCTGGTCGTGGACCAGGCTGTAGTACTCGAAGCCCTGCCCGCAGACGAAGTACAGGCCCATCAGGAACGACAGGACGTACCACTCGCGCAGTCCCCAGCGCGACACCTGCCAGATCCGGCCGGCCCGCCTGACCTGCCCGCGCTCGACCGCGAACACCCCGAGCTGGCAGGTCACGCTGGACAGCAGCAGGACCGTGGTGTTGATCGCTCCCAGGGTGAGGTCGAGGTGGGCGCCCGGCCAGGGGATACCGTTGCCCTTGTCTACCGAGCGGATCGTGAAGTAGATCGCGAACAGTGCCGCGAAGAACATGAGTTCCGAGGAAAGCCACACGATGGTGCCCACGCTGACCAGGTTCGGCCGCGCGGTGGGCGGGCGGGGAGTGGGTGCCTTCTCGGTGACGGATGCGGTGGCCACGAGGTCATTATTACGACAACCCGTAGGCGAGCGTCGGCCGACCCCCCGTGTCGGTACCATCCACTTCATGAAGGTCGTTGTCTACAGCCACGATGCGGACACCCGCGCCCGCATGCAGCTTGCCATCGGGCGGCGTCCCGCCCCCGACGTGCCCGAGGCCGAGATCATCCCGGTGGCCACCGAGCCGGCGCTCATCCGCCTGCTCGACGCGGGCGGCGTGGACGTCATGGTCCTGGACGGCGAGGCGCAACCGGCCGGCGGGATGGGCGTCTGCCGCCAGGCCAAGGACGAGATCCACGACTGCCCGCCAGTGCTGCTGGTGGTGGGCCGGGCGGACGATGGCTGGCTCGCCACCTGGTCCGGCGCGGACGCCGTGACCAGCCACCCGATCGATCCGGTCGCATTCGCGGCCGCCCTCGCGGGCCTGATGCGCCAGCGGGCCGAGCACCTGTCCGCCCAGGCCGGCGGCTGAGCGGGCCGGCGAAGGCCCCGATGCAACCGACCGCGCCGCGGGCGCTGTCCTGGCGCGCCTTGATCGGCGCGCTGATCCGGGGCGAGACCCTCAGTGCGGACGAGGCCGCCTGGGCCATGAACGAGATCATGGAGGGCGCGGCGACCCCGGTCCAGGTGGCCGGGTTCGGCGTGGCCCTGCGCATGAAGGGCGAGACGCCCGCTGAGCTGACCGCGCTGGCCCAGGTGATGCTGCGCAAGGCCACCCCGATCAGCGTGCCCGGCGACCTCGTCAACCTGGTCGGCACCGGCGGTGACGGCGCGCACACGGTGAACATCTCCACGATGGGCGCCATCGTCGCGGCGGCCGCCGGCGTCCGGGTAGTCAAGCACGGCGGCCGCGCCGCCTCGTCCGCGTGCGGCACCGCGGATGTCCTCGAGGCGCTGGGCGTGGTCATCGACCTGCCCCCGGCGGCTAGCGCCCAGCTCGCCGAGGAGACAGGGATCGCGTTCCTTTTCGCGCCGCTCTACCACCCCGCCCTGAGGCACGCGTCGGTCGCGCGGAGCGAGCTCGGCGTGCCCACCGTGTTCAACCTCCTCGGCCCGGTGTGCAACCCGGCCCGGCCGGGGGCCCAGGCGGTGGGCGTCTCGGACCCGCGGATGGGCGGGGTCGTCGCCGGGGTGCTGGCCGGGCGCGGCTGCTCGGCGCTGGTCTTCCACGGCGACGACGGACTGGACGAGCTGACCCCCACGACCACCTCCACGGTCTGGGTGGTGCACGACGGCACGGTGGCCCAGACCGTATTCGATCCGGCGGTGCTGGGGCTGGAGCGGGCCTTGCCGGAGGATCTGCGCGGGGGTGATCGCGAGCACAACGCGGCGGTCGCCCACGCGGTACTGGGCGGTAAGCGGGGCCCGGTGCGGGACACCGTGCTGCTCAATGCCGCCGCGGCGCTCGCCGCGGCCGCCGGGGTCCCGGGAGCCGAGGCGCTGGACACGGCCCTCACCGACGCGTTCGCCCGGGCCAGCGCGGGCCTCGATTCCGGGGCGGCGGCGGATCTACTGGCCCGCTGGGTGGCGGCCAGCCAGCGGCTAGCCCAGTCTGGCTAGCTTTGGTAGCGGCCGGGGGTCGTCCTCCCAGGCTCAGCCTTCGTCGTAGCCGAGCGCGAACGCGGCCTCGAGGTCGTGCCGCGAATAGGTGCGGAACGCGATGTGCGTCTCGGTGTGGGTGACGCCGTCGACTCGGTTGAGGGTGCCAGGGATGACGTCAGCCAGTTCCTCGTGCGCACGCACCCGGACCAGGGCCACCAGGTCGAAGTCGCCGGTGACCGAGTAGACCTCGGTGACCTGCGGGATCCGGGCGATTACCTCTGCCGTTTCGGGGATCCGTGACACATCGGCCTTCAACAGAACGATCGCGGTGATCACCTGCCGCCTCCTTAAGGCCTGCACCTGGGCTGCTCTCGGCCTGCCTTTGCGGCCTGTCACGTGCGGCCTGCCTGCCCGGCGTAGCGTACCGCTGCTCAGCGGCGGACCCGCGGACCGTCCACGCCAGCGGGGGCGAGCCGGGGAGCAGCCCGCCGCGCGGCGGCCCGTTCCGCAGCGCTGAGCTGGGCGAGCGTCCGAACGCCCGCCGCAGGCAGCCGGTCCAGCAGGGCCGCCAGCACCGCCGCGGTAGCCCGGGCGTCGGCTAGCGCGCGGTGGTTCGGGCGGGCGGGCGCTCCGAAGAAGTCCGCCAGCGTGGCCAGCTTGCAGTTCGGCACCTCGTCCTCGGTGAGCAGCAGCCGGGCCAGTGTGACCGTGTCCAGCACCGGCGGGGCGGGCCAGCGCCGCCCGATGGCCTCGCACGCCGCACTCAGGAAGCCGACGTCGAAGGGGGCGTTGTGCGCGGTGAGCACCGCCCCGCGGGCGAAGTCCAGGAAACCGGGGAGGACCGCGCTGACCGGGGGAGCCTCAGCGACCATAGCCTCGGTGATGCCGGTCAGGGCGACGATGTCTGCCGGGATGAGCCGGCCCGGGTTGACCAGGGCGGCGAACTCCGCCCGGACCTGCCCGCCGCTGATGCGGACCGCACCGATCTCGGTGATGCCGTCCGCAGCCGGTGACCAGCCCGTGGTCTCCACGTTGACCACGACGAAATCCAGCGTGCCGAGCGGCCGCCGCCGGATGCCGGGGGTCCACGGGTGGCGCAGGCGCCCGCGCGGCAAAACCCAGCGCCGCAAAACCCAGCGCCGCAAAACCCGGCGCCGCGAAAACCGGCGCCGCACCGACCTGTCAAGCATGATCACGCTGTCACGGTATGCCGCGCTACCGACACTCCGGCTGGGGCACGCCGGCGCACCGGGCTAGCTGTCGAGCTGGGCGCGGTAGCACTCTGTCACATAAGGGAGCAGCAGCTCGCCGGACCCAGCCCGGCCGGCCAGGCGCCGTACCCCGGCCAGCACCGCGGCCCGCTGGTCATCCGGCATCGTGATCACATAGCTGCGCGAGCCTGCGAGGTCGATGAGCTCGTCCAGGCTGAGCCGGTGCTTCCACTCCACGTCCCGGCGCTCGACGGGCCCGAACGGGGGCCCGATGATCCCGCGGTCCTCCTCGCGGTGCTCGCCCGGGTCGTGCAGGATGCGGCCCAGCTCGGCTACCCATTCCTCCCGCTCGTCCCGGATGTTCCACACCAGGCCGAGCCGGCCGCCCGGGACGAGTACGCGCGCCGCCTCCCGTACCGCGCGGCCGCGGTCCACCCAGTGCCACGCCTGGGCGACCAGCACCGCGTCGACGGAGCCGTCGGCCAGCGGGATCTCCTCCGCCGACCCCGCGTGCACGGGAACACCCGGCACCGCGCGCGTCAGCTGCTCCCGCATGCCCGCGGAGGGCTCCACGGCGATCACGTCCAGGCCGCGGTCGCTGAGCTGACGGGTGAGCTTCCCGGTGCCCGCCCCCAGGTCGAGCACCCGCGACGCGCCCTCCGGCAGCAGCCAGTCGACCGCTTCGGGAGGATACGGCGGCCGGCCCCGCTCGTAGGCGGCTGCGGCGGCGCCGAACGACGAGGCCTGCCGCCGATGCTGGGCTGCGCTGCGGTCGTCATCAGGCATGCCGGCATCATCCCAGGCTCGTCTGCGGCCGGAGTGTCAGTACCCCCGCCTAGCGTGAGCCTCGATGCACCCCTCGGCGGGTGCCGCGACCACCGGCCCGTCCGGCGGGAGCCAACCATGAGGAGGAGAGATGCTGATCGAATGTGACCGCTGTGAAATGCGCGACATCGCCTGCCCGGACTGCGTTGTCACCGCCCTGCTCGCCGACGGGGAGCCGGTGGCCGATCTCGATCCCGCCGAGCGGCGGGCGCTCCGTGTCCTCGCCGACGCGCGGCTGGTCTCGCCGCTCCTGCTGAGCCCGTCGGCTAAAGCGTCCTGAGACTGGGACAGGCACGCACCGTGACCAGGACACGCCCGCACCCCAGGGGACACGCCCGCACCCCAGGGGACAAAGACCCGCCCTGACGGGACACCGCCCGGCCCTGCCGAGGACGCCCCGCGTTCTGACCGGGACACGCCCGCATGCTGGGGAAGGCCCGCCGCGCCGGCCCCGGCTGCGGCGGCTGGAACCCCGGCCCGGTAGGCAATCTGCGGGAACAGAAACGCCTGGCGATGGTCAAGCAGGTCACGGGAGTTCGCGAAGCGGTTGAATTCCCCTGGTGGCCTTCACTAGTGTCAGCCCCGGTCGGTTCGCTCCCCAGCCACCACTTTGGTGACGGCGACCGGCCACCGCCGAGTCTTCGCGCTGGCAACGGCCAGCCGGAGAGCCGGGGACCCACCGGAGGACTGTCCCGGGACCAACCCTGGACCAGAGTCCTTCAGGGGTGAATCGGCCAGGTTGCGCAATGGTTTGCCGCACCGCAGTCATCGCGATGCGGTCGGCCCTACCGTGACCCGGCCGTAGGGCATCTTCCACAGCCCGAACCCGTCAGCTCACCCGGTAGGCGGAGTGGAAGAAGGAGCGTGATCACGTACGTGAGTACGCGTCCAGTTGCCGAGCCTGCGCGCTCGCGCATGTCAGTCCGGGGCAAGTCGGTGTTGCGCCGCGGGCTGGCCATCGGGGCCACCGTGGCCGCCGCCGGGGCCCTGGCCACATTCACCGGTTCCGCCGGAGCCGCGCCGAAGCCCACCGTCGGCCAGGTCCAGAAGTCGGTGAACCGGCTCACCTCTGAAGAGGACCAGGCGGTCCAGATGTACGACCAGTCGGAGCAGCAGCTCAGCAACGCTAAGCAGCGCCTCGCCCTGGTCAACCGAGAGGTCAGGACGGACCAGGCCAAGTTCGAGTCGATGCGCAGCCAGATCGCGGCCATCGCCTCGACCGCCTACGAGAACGGCACCATGACGTCCATGGGCGCCCTGCTGACCTCCGACAACCCCCAGGCCGTGCTCAGCCAGGCGTCGGTGCTGCTGCAGCTGTCGAGCGACCGGTCCGCTCAGGTGAACGAGTTCATCCAGGCGGCCCAACAGCTCCAGAGTGCACAGCTCACCGCCCGGCGGACCGAGCAGGGAATCGCGAGCCTCGACGCGCAGCGCCTGGCCCGCAAGAAGTCGATCGGCAAGTCGCTGGCCCAGAAGAAGGCCATGCTGGCCACGCTCACCGCGCAGCAGCAGCAGACGGTGGCCGCCACGACCACGCCCGGCGTCGGCGGCAGCACAAAGGCGACGGACAACGTCCCGGTGAGCGGCGCCGCGGGCCAGGCCGTGGCCTACGCCTACTCCAAGCTGGGTGATCCCTACGTATACGGAGCGACCGGGCCGAATACGTTCGACTGCTCCGGGCTCGTCCAGGCGGCCTGGGCCTCCGCCGGGGTCGCGATCCCGCGCACCACGTACGAGCAGGTGGCGGCCCTTCCGGCCGTCTCCACCAACGACCTGGAGCCCGGCGATCTGCTCTTCTTCGACGGTGATGGCCATGTGGGCATGTACGTCGGGGGCGGCTACCTGATCGACGCGCCGCAGACCGGCGAGGACGTGGAGAAGGTGCCGCTGTCCGGCTGGTACTCCGCCAACCTGGACAGCGCCGCGAGGCCCTGACCCTTCTGGCGGACAGCGCATACATGGCGTAGGCGGGCCGGGGAACGATTACCGGCCCGCCTACGGCTATCCGGGTTCCTGCTGGCCGCGACTCCGTGGCCAGCCCGGCGCCCGGGCACTGAAATCACCAGCCAGGATCAGCCTCAGCGAGCCACATCACGATCGCGAAAGGCCGATGCTGGCGTCTGCCGTTTCCAGATGACGAGCCTGGGAGCATGTCAGGGACCGCCGGATATGATCACCTCCAGATGCCCAAGCTGCTAATCGTCACCAATGACTTCCCGCCGCGGGCCGGCGGCATCCAGTCGTTCGTGCACGCCCTGGCCCTGCGCCTGCCTCCCGGCGAGGTCGTCGTGTACGCCCCCGCCTGGGAGGGCGCCGCCGACTTCGACGGGCGGCAGCCGTTCACGGTTCTGCGCCATCCCACCTCGCTGATGCTGCCGGTGCCCTCGGTGCGCCGCCGCGCGGTCCAGGCCCTGACCGAGCACGGCTGTGACACCGTGTTGTTCGGCGCGGCCGCGCCGCTGGGGTTGCTGGCTCCCGCGCTCCGCGCGGCCGGAGCCCGGCGGATCGTCGCCCTGACCCATGGCCACGAGGCGGGCTGGGCGGCGCTGCCGGTCGCCCGCAGCCTGCTGCGCCGGATTGGTAACTCGGTTGACGTCGTCACCTACCTCGGCGAGTACTTCCGGGTTCGCCTGGCCCGCGCCCTGTCGCCCGCGGCGGCAGCCCGGATGGCCCGGCTGGCCCCGGGCGTGGACACCGCGGCGTTTCACCCGGGTGCGGGCGGCGCCGCCATCCGTGACCGGCTCGGCCTGGCCGGGCGGCCCGTGGTGGTCTGCGTATCCCGGCTGGTCAAGCGCAAAGGCCAGGACACCCTCATCCGGGCTTGGCCACTCGTCCGCGCGGCGGGTGATCCGGTCCTCCTGCTGGTCGGCAGCGGCCCGGCCACCGGACGCCTGCGCCAGCTCGCCCGCGAGCTCGGCGTCGCGGATTCGGTCGTGTTCACCGGCCAGGTGCCGGACGGGGAACTGCCCGCCTACTACGACGCGGGCGACGTGTTCGCGATGCCCTGCCGCACCCGTCGCCGCGGCCTCGACGTCGAGGGCCTGGGCATCGTCTACCTGGAGGCCTCCGCGACCGGACTGCCGGTCATCGCGGGCGACTCCGGGGGCGCGCCCGACGCGGTCCTCAGCGGCGAGACCGGCTACGTGGTCCCGGGGCGCGACGTGACGGCCCTTGCGGCGCGGCTCACCGAGCTGCTCGCCGACCCCGCCGGAGCCCGGGCCATGGGCGAGAAAGGGCTGGCCTGGGTGGACCGTGAATGGCGCTGGGACCTGGTGGCCCGGCGGCTGGAGCAGATCCTGGCGGGCTGACCCGCCGCACGTGCGGCGGCGCGCTGGGCGGCTGCGCTGGCCGGCTGCACTGGGCCGCTGCACCGGGCCGCTGCACTGGCCCGCTGCACCGGGCCGCAGGCCAGCCCGGCCGTGCCCGCCAGCCGCGGCCGCTCGTCAGGCGTAGAGGGCGTCGATATCCGCGGCGAAGTCCTTGCTGACCGCGCCGCGACGGACCTTGAGTGACGGCGTCAGATAGCCCTCCTGCTCGGTGAAATCGACCGGGAGCACCCGGAACCGGCGGATGGACTCCGCCCGGGACACTGCCTTGTTGGCGTCGTCCACTGCTGCCTGGATCTCGGCGATCAGGTCGGGGTTCTCGGCCAGCTCGGCCAGGCTGGCCGAGGCCAGCTTCGGGCGCCGCCCCTTCCAGGCCTCGAGCGCCTCCTCATCGAGAGTCACCAGGCAGGCGACGTAGGGGCGGCCGTCGCCCACCACCATGCTCTGGCTGACCAGCGGATGCGCGCGCAGCCGGTCCTCCAGGACAGCCGGGGCCACGTTCTTGCCCCCGGCGGTGACGATGATGTCCTTCTTCCGGCCGGTCACCCGCAGGTATCCGTCGTCGTCGAGTTCACCCAGGTCGCCGCTATGCAGCCAGCCCTCAGCGTCGATCATCTCTGCGGTCGCGGCCTCGTTATACCAGTAGCCCGGGAAGACGTTCGGCCCGGACACGAGGATCTCGCCGTCGTCCGCGATCCGCACCGTAACCCCCGGCACCGGCAGCCCGACCGTGCCGATCTTGTTACGGCTGGGCAGGTTGACCGACACCACCGGGCTCGTCTCGGTGAGACCGTAGCCCTCCAGCACGGTGATACCCGCGCCGCGGAAGAAGTGCCCGAGCCGTTCGCCAAGTGGGGCGCCTCCGGACACGGCGTACTGGACCCGCCCTCCGGTGGCCGCGCGCAGCTTGCTGTAGACGAGCCTGTCATAGACGGCGTGCGCGGCCCGCAGCCGCGGGCCCTGGCGGCCCGGGGCAGCCCGTCCCCCGGCACCCAGCGTCTGACTCCACTCGATCGCGGCCCGTGCCGCCGCGGCGAAGATGCGGCTCTTCGCCGCACTCGCCGAGGCCTGCAGTTCCGCGCCGTTGTACACCTTCTCGAACACCCTCGGGACGGCCAGGATGAAGGTCGGCTGGAAGCTGCCCAGGTCGGTCACCAGGTTCGCGACATCCGGGGTATGCCCCAGGACGGTGCCCGACTCGAGGCAGCCGACCTGGATGATGCGCGCGAAGGAATGCGCCAGCGGAAGGAAAAGCAGGGCCGAGCGCCCGGGCAAGGTGAAGATCTCCGGCAGCGCACCGATCGCGTTCCGCACGTCGGCGAGCAAGTTCGCGTGCGTGAGCTCGCATCCCTTGGGGCGGCCTGTGGTCCCAGAGGTGTAGATGATCGTGGCCAGGTCCGTGGCCGCGCGTTCCGACCGGCGCCTGGCGACTGCCTCGTCGCTGACCGCGGAACCTTCCGCCGCCAGGCTGTCCAGCGGTTTGGCCGCGACGTCCCCGTCGTCGGCCGCCCCCTCGATCAGCCAGGTCCGCTCCACGGTCGGCAGCCTGCCCAGCACCTCGGCCAGAGTGTCCGTGTGCGCGGGAGTCTCCGCGATGAGGGCCCGGGCGCCGGAGTCGCTGAGGATCCACTCGACCTGCTCGGCCGAGGATGTCTCGTAAATGGGGACGCTGACCGCGCCGGCCGCCCAGATCGCGTAGTCCGCGAGTGTCCACTCGTACCGGGTCCGGGACAGCAGCGCCAGCCGGTCCCCAGGCCCGATGCCGGCCGCGATGAAGCCCTTGGCCAGCGCCGTGACCTCGTCGCGGAATTGCGCGGCGGCCACCTCACGCCACAGCGGTCCGCCGTCCGCTGCCTGGCGGCGCATGATCACCGCCTGCGGCTCACGGTCCGCGCGCTCGAAGACCACGTCGGAGAGGTTCTCCGACGGCGCGACCTCCACCACAGCGGGAGTCCTGTATTCACGCATGACAGCTCCTGCCGGTCATGTTGTTCCCGGTGAACGACTGGACCGTACCCCGGGCGGCCCCCCGCTAGCTATCCACAGGTAGCCGATTCAGGCTACCGGCCGGGGGTGGCCAGCCTGGTCCAGCCCGCCGGCCCCGCCATTCGTCTCCCCTCGTGCTGGCGTCCGACACCCCTCCGGGTGCGGTGTATCCAGGCCGGCGGCGTCCGGGCGCCAGTTGTGGCAATCTGTCGGAATGCCCACGCGATGGGAGTACGGCTCCCTGATCACCATTGCCCTCGCCCCCAGTGAACAGCAGCCGCCCGAGCACACGATCGGCATCCTGGTCACGGCCATGAACGCCCGGGTCATCTCCGTCGTGGAACTGGGCGACCTCGTCCCGGGGGAACGCTACGCGGCCATGAACGCGGTGGGCGAGGAAGGCTGGATCATCACCGGGCCCAGCGTCCGCTCGGACTTCAGCCGGGGAACGCCGGTCAGGATCGGCGGGGGGACCAGGCTCGCCCCGTGGATGGCGCAGACGCTGGCGAATCAGCCGGTGGGCTTGTGGGCCCGCGGCTACTTCGAGCACCCGCTCCGGCGGCCCGCGGACTGACATCCCGGGGGCCAGACCGGGACGGGCGGGAGCGGCCCGGGAACGGCCGGGGCTTGTACGGTTGCCTCATGCGGGTGCACGTGGTCAGCGATGTTCATGGCCGCGCGGAGGCGCTCGCCGCCGCCGGGGGCGCGGACGGCTTCATCTGCCTGGGTGACCTGCTGTTGTTCATCGACTACGCCGACCACCGGCAGGGTATCTTTCCCGACCTGTTCGGTGCCGAGGCAACCCGCACGTTCGTGGCGCTGCGTATGGCCAAGCGGTTCGATGAGGCGCGGGAGTTCTCCCGGCGGCTGTGGGGCCAGCTGGGGGGTGACCCGTCCGGGCACGTCCAGAACGCTGCCTCAAGCCAGTACGCGGCGCTGTTCGCGGCCATGCCCGAGCCCGCCTACATGACCTACGGCAACGTGGACATCCCGCCGCTGTGGCAGCAGCACCTCAAACCCGGGCACGAGGTACTCGACGGGCAGCGGGCCACGCTCGGCGGCTGGACCTTCGGGTTCGTCGGCGGCGGGCTGCCGTCGGCCTACCGGACCCCAAACGAGATCGACGAGGACGCCTACGCGGCCAAGGTGACCGCGACCGGCGAGGTCAACGTGCTGTGCACGCACATCCCGCCGGCCGTCCCGCAGTTGCTCTACGACACCGTGGCGCGCCGGCTCGAACGGGGCAGCACGGCGGTACTCGAGCACATCCGCCGCACCCAGCCCCGGTACGCCCTGTTCGGCCACGTGCACCAGCCGCTGGCCCGCCGGGCCCGGATCGGCCGCACCGAGTGCATCAACGTGGGGCACTTTCGCGCCACCGGGGTTCCGTACGTCCTGGAATGGTAGGAGGCCGGGACAGCTCGCCCGGCCCGGTCGGCGTGCCGGACCCGGTCGTGGCGGTACGCTCCGAGCATGGCCGACAGGACGACGTCGAGCATCTCTATCGCCGCTAGCGGGCCGGACGTGATGGCCGTGATAGCCGATTTCGCCGCCTACCCGCAGTGGGCGTCCGCCGTGCGCTCTGCCGAGGTGGCCGAGCGCGACGCGGACGGCCGCCCCAGCCTGGTCCGTTTCAGCCTGGATGCCGGGATGATTAAGGACAGCTACGGCCTTAGCTATGAGTGGGACGACTCCGGCGTTCGCTGGGATCTCGCCGAGCCAGGCTCGGTCATCAGCGCGATGACCGGCGGCTACTCTCTGGCTGGCGGCTCCCGCGGGACCGAGGTCACCTACGACCTCAGCGTGGATCTCCGGATGCCACTGCTCGGCATGCTGAAGCGGAAGGCCGAGAAGGTCATCATCGACACCGCGCTGAAGGGGCTCAAATCCCGGGTCGAGGGCCTGCGTGCGCAGGCCGCGGCGGCGGGGAGCACACAAATGGACATGGACACGGAAGAAGGCGCGACGTGACGGAGCGGCAGCCAGGCAGCGACCTGATCGGCGAGCTCCAGCGATGGCTGGTCCGCTCGGGGGCGCGTGGCGTGAGCAGGGAACTGGGCGACCAGGTCCGGACCGTCCTCGGCGGCAACTCCCGCGAGGACGTCTGGGAGAGCGCGACCGCCGACTACGAGGCCCCGGAATGCCAATGGTGCCCGATCTGCCGGGCCCGGCGGAAGCTCCGGGAATCCGGTCCCGGCCTGTCCTCCACCGTGGCGGCCGCGGGTGACGCGGCCTCCGTGGTACTCCAGGACGCGGTGGCCGCGTTTGAGGCGGCGGTAGCTGCGGCGGGACGGCAGGCCCGGCCCCGGGACGACGCGCCCGCCGACGGTGAGGTGTGGGACGAGGTGACCGAGGAACCCCCCAGCGGCGGGGTGTGGGAAGAGGTGACCGACGGGCCAGGCCGCCCGCTCCCACGGCTGGTGCCGGACCCGCCTGCCGGGACCACTGAGCCGGGAGAGACGGCTGGGACGGCTGGGGCGACCGGGCTGGGAGAGACGGTGGGGACGGCTGAAGCGCCTGCTGAGCCGGGGGAGACCGTTGCCACGCCTGAACCACCGGCTGAGCCGGGAGGGACGGCTGGACCGCCCGCCGGGCCTTCTGGACCGGCCGGGCCGCACCCCGAGCCGTTCGCGTCCCCCGGCCCGGGGGAGTAAAACCCACGTAAGGTTTGACCGCGCTTTGGCCCGGGCACCGTCCCGCACGTGGCACCGTGAAGTGTGGTTCCACACACTCCTGTGATGCACGCAGGCCTGGCCCTCGGCGGCGCGGGCGGGGGCGGCCTGGCTCATCTCCTCATCCGGTTGATCATCTGGCACCTGATCTGGCGGCTAGGCCTGCTGATCTGGCGGGTCCCGACGGTTGGGCCGGAGCTCGTGGTGGTCATCGTCCTCGTCCTCGTGGCGCTGGCCATCCTGAGGTCGCGGCGCGGTCGCGGCTGGCCGGGACCGGGACGAGGGCCCAGAAACCCCTTCCGCGATCGCACCGGCGACGAGGCGGGCCCGCGCGACTGGTGACCGGGGACGCCGGGCCGCAGGCATGCCCGTGCGGCCCGCGGAGCACCGGCTCCACCCGCTCAGATCACCGCGCCGTCATCCGGCCCTGAGTCGCGGGGCGGCTTCTCGCCCATCCTGATCACCAGGGTCGCGAAGCCGCCGACGAACGCCGCCACGGCCAGAAACGCGGCCCACCCCGGGATTGCCCATCCCGCCATGGTTGCCAGCAGCAGGTAGCCCGGCCCCCCGAACAACGCGGCCCAGGCTCCCTTGGCCATCGGGTCGAGCGACGGCAGCGGCGGCGGGACCGGCGGCACGAAGTCCTCATCCCCCGGCGGGACCGGCGGAACGGAACTGGCTGGGCGGACGATCCGTGGCCTGCCTCCGTGTGGGGGCCCGGCGGGTGCGGGGTCTTCGTTGCGGCCGATGGAAGCGGGTCCATGCGGGGCGGGACCGTTGACCGCCGGGCCGTTCGCGGTGGAAGGCGGCGGGTCGTCCGCGCCCGGGACGTCGCGCTGGCCTGGGGCAGGGGGAGCGATCGGGCCTGCGGCCGGCCCGGGATCCGAGGTCCCGCCGGGGTCCATTCCGAGGTCAAGAGCGGGGTCCGTGTCGTCGTTCAGGTCCAGGGTGAGCGACGGGTCGGTCTCCGGGCCAGGGTCCGGCAGGGTCCCGGCCCGCCGCGGGCCAGGCAGGTTCTCCCGGTCCGGCCAGGGCATCTCGTCACCGACCGCCTCCGGCTCTGCCGAGTAGTTCGCGATCAGGTCACGCCAGGCGGCTTCCTCGCCGCCCGACGCGCCCCGCCCGCTGCCCTTCACTCCGTCTCCGCATGACTATGCGCACGGACGAACTCCAGGCTCCCGGCGAAGATCGTTGGTGCGTCGTTGTCCAGGGTGGCCACATGATAGCTGTCCGGGCAATCACGAACCGTCAGCTGGCCAGGGGGCAGGGCCGTCTGCAGTACCCGCATGCTGGCCGGTCCCACGACGTGATCGACCGTGCTGCGGTACACCAGCACCGGCTGGATCACCTCCCCCAGCCGCGACCGGGTCAGCCGCCACAGCGCGGGCAGGGACGCCGCCGCCCGCACCGGGACCCGGGTGTAGCCGAGTTCCTGGATGCCCTCCTTCTTGATGTCACTGGCAATCCCGGGCAGCGACGGCACCACCCACTTGAGCGCCGGGGCCAGCAGGAAGAGCTTGGTGTCGGGAGCCACCGACGGGTTGACCAGGACCAGGCCGCTCACCCCGGCACCGCGCAGTTCCGCCATCCGCAGCGCCAGGCAGCCGCCCATGGACAGGCCCATCACGAAGATCTCGTTGCTCTGCCCGCGCAGTTCCTCGAAGGCCCGGTCGGTCTCCGCGTACCAGTCCTCCCACCGGGTGCGGGACATTTCCTGCCACGTGGTGCCGTGGCCGGGCAGCCGGGGAACAGATACCGTCAGCCCCGCCCCGGCCAGGTACTCCGCCCACGGCCGCAGCGACCCCGGGGAACCGGTGAACCCGTGGCAGAGCAGGACGCCGGTGCCGCCGGTGCCCGCGTGGAAATACGCTTCCGCGCCTGGGATGACTGGCATGAGTTCATCGTCCTCTACGCCGGGGCCTGGACTGCGCGCCCGGTGCCCCGTGAGCACCAACCGTCCCCCGGAGCCGGGCCGCGCATCTCACGCCCTGGCATCGTCGCATGCCCCGCGCCTCGCCGCACGCCGCACGCCGCCCGGCCGGGTAATCAGTGCTGACGAGCGGCGGCTTTCCCGCATATCTCATGCGACGATGGAGGCGTGTTCTACTGGGTGGTCAAGGCGATCCTGGGGCCCTTCCTGGCGCTGATCTTCAGGCCCTGGGCCGAGGGCATCGACAACGTGCCCCGGGAAGGGCCGGCCATCATCGCCAGCAATCACCTCTCGTTCGCCGATCACTTCTTCGGCCCGCTCCCGCTGCCGCGCAAAGTGACCTTCCTGGCCAAGTCCGAGTACTTCACCGGCCGCGGGCCGAAAGGCCTGCTCAGCAAGGCTTTCTTCAGCGGGGTAGGGGGGATCCCGCTGGACCGGGCCGGCGGCCATGCCAGCGAGCGGGCCATCAACACCGGCCTGCGCGTCCTGGCCCAGGGCAAGCTGCTCGGCATCTACCCCGAGGGCACCCGAACCCCGGACGGGCGGCTGTACCGGGGCAAGACCGGGGTGGCCCGGCTGGCCCTGGAATCGGGAGCACCGGTGATCCCGTGTGCCATGGTGGGCACGTTCGACCTGATGCCGTCGGGCAAGCTGATCCCGCGGCTGCGTTACCGGCCCGGAGTCCGCTTCGGCAAGCCGCTGAACTTCTCCCGCTACGCCGGGCTCGAATCAGACCGGCTCGTGCTGCGCGCGGTGACCGACGAGATCATGTACGCGATCATGGCCCTGGCCAGCCAGGAGTACGTGGACGAGGACGCGCAGCGGGCCAAGGAGCGGCTGAAGGCGGAGCATAAGGCCGAGCGGCTGGTCCGCGCGTCCACCGAGGGCCGCTCCGGCACATAGCCCGGCTTGCCTTCCCGCGCCGGCCCGCCCCGTCGGCGCCACCAGAAGCGGATCCGGCGGCGTGCCGCCCGGCCCGCCCGCTGCACGAGGAGCGCCACGGCCAGCAGCAGCGCCGCGGCGATGCCGTCCAGCCAGAAGTGGTTGGCCGTGACGACGACCGCGAGCAGGGTGAGCACCGGGTAGCCCAGCGCGAGCCAGCGCCAGCGGCTCCGGGACACCTGCACCACCACGAGTGCCACCAGCAGCGCCCATCCCACGTGCACTGAGGGCATGGCCGAGAGCTGGTCGGCGTTGAAGCCGGCCACCGAGCCGTAGACCGACTGGCCGTAGCGCGCCGCGGTGTCCACCAGGCCGTCACCCGGGAGCATCCGCGGCGGCGCGACCGGCAGGAACTGGATCAGCAGCGCCCCCGCGGTGAACAGCACCAGCGTAGTCCGGACCTGCGGGTACTGCCGGCGGTGCCGGGCGTACACCCAGACCAGGCAGCTGATCAGCACCACGAAGTGCAATGAGGCGTAGTACAGGTTCAGAGTCTCGACGAGCAGCGGATGGGCGAGGAACGCGCGCTGGATCTCCGTCTCGCTGGGCAGGTGCACGACCCGTTCGGTGTGCCAGATCCAGCGGGCCCGCGCCAGCGCGCCAGCCGGGCCGATCAGGCTGAAGCTCCCGGCTAGCTGCCAGAGGGCGAACAGGGCCAGCAGGACGGCGGCTTCCAGGGCGACCCCAGCGGCCAGGGCCAGCCGGCGTGGCCAGGGACCGGGGGACGGTGTCCCGTCCAGGCGGTCGCGGCTGGGCCCGTCCCCGGGCTCCTGGTTGCCGGGCTTCGGGTTGCCGGGCTCCTGGTTGGTGGGGGCCGGGCCGGCGGCGGAGGGCTGCTGTCCGGTGGGACGGGCGGCGTAGCGGGCGGCCATCGCGGCGCCGGCCAGGCACGCCGCAGTGACCGCCGCCGCCGGCCAGGACAGCTCCAGGTCGATCACGTGCGTGCCTCCATCCCCTGCCGCTGCCGGGCCCGCCGGGCTGATCAGTACGTCCCATCAACCAAGCGTTCCCAGCGTCCAGCAAACGCTAAGGTTACGGCCCTTGATTAAAGGAGCGGATTAATGACTGCAATACCAATGGGGGCCCCGGGGATTCCCGCCGGGCCGGGTTGACCGGGCTGGCCGGGCTGGCCGGGTTAGCCAGGCTGGCCGGGCTGGCCGGGCTGGCCGGGCGGGCCGGGATGAGGAGGGCCGGGTTAGGAAGTGGACCAGCCTTTGGCGCGGGCTACGCCCCGGCGCCAGCGGGCGTAGGCCGCCTCGTCCCGGGGGCCGGGATCGAATCGGCGGTCCAGGCGCCAGGTCGCGGCGAGCTCGGCGGTCGAGGACCAGGTCCCGGTGGCCAACCCGGCCAGGAACGCCGCCCCCAGCGCGGTGGTCTCACCGATCACGGGACGCTCTACCGGGAGCTGTAGCTGATCCGCCTGGATCTGCATGAGCAGGTCGTTGGCGCTGGCGCCGCCGTCGGCGCGCAGCACCCGGCCGCCCTGCGAGCCACCCCCGATCATGAGGTCAGCCACGTCTCGCACCTCGTAGGCGATCGCCTCCAGCGTGGCCCGGACCACATGCGCCCGGGTCGTGCCGCGGGTGATGCCGAAGATCGCCCCCCGCGCGTGCGGGTCCCAGTCGGGCGCGCCCAGGCCGGTTAGCGCGGGCACGAACACCAGGCCCCCCGAATCGGGCACGCTCCGCGCCAGCGCCTCGCTCTGCGCCGCCTGATCCAGCAGCCCGAGCCCGTCCCGCAGCCACTGGACCGCGGCGCCCGTCACGAACACCGAGCCCTCTAGGGCGTAGGTGAGCTGGCCGGAGCCGTCCATCCAGGCCACCGTGGACAGCAAGCCGGCCGCCGAGCGGACCACGGTCGTCCCGGTGTTGGCCAGCACGAAGGACCCGGTCCCGTACGTGCACTTGGTGTCGCCCGGGCTGAAGCAGGCCTGGCCGAACAGCGCAGCCTGCTGGTCGCCGGCGATGCCGGCCACCGGGAGGTCGAGGCCGAGGAACGCGCCAGGATCGGTCCGCGCGACGACCCCGGTGGACGGCACTACTTCGGGCAGCGCCCGCTGCGGCACCTGCAGCAGCTCGCACAGTTCCGCGGACCACTGCCCGGCCTCGATATCGAACAGCAGCGTGCGCGAGGCGTTCGACGCGTCGGTCACGTGCCGGCGGCCTGCCGTCATCCTGACGATCAGGTAGGAATCCACCGTGCCGCAGGCCAGCGAGCCGTCGGCCAGGCCCTGCCAGGTGCCCGGGTCGTTCTCGGCCAGCCAGGTGAGCTTGGTCCCGGTGAAGTACGGGTCGAGGCGCAGGCCCGTCAGCCCGGCCACCCGGGCCTCGTGCCCGGCCTCGCGCAGCGCGTCGCAGATCCGGGCCGTCCGCCTGTCCTGCCAGACGATCGCGCGGCGCGGCGCGGCCAGCGTGGCCCGGTCCCAGACCACCGCGGTCTCCCGCTGGTTGGTGATCCCGAGGCTGCGCACCGGCGGATCACCCGCCAGGGTCAGGGCCTGGCGGGCCGCGGCCAGCGTTGCCTGCCAGATGTCCTCGGGCAGGTGCTCCACCCAGCCCGGCTCCGGGAAGTACTGCCGGAATTCCTGGTACCCGCGCCCGGACACCAGGCCGTCCTCGGTCACGACCAATGCGGTGACGCCGGTTGTCCCAGCGTCTACAGCCAGCACGCTCATGAGGTCTAGTGTTGCCCCATGCGAGTTGGAGTGCTGACGGGCGGCGGAGACTGCCCTGGATTGAATGCGGTCATCCGGGCGCTGGTCCGCCGGGGTACGGCGGAGTTCGGCTACGAGTTCGTGGGCTTCCGCGACGGCTGGCGCGGGCCCCTCGAGGGCGACACCGTGCCCCTTGACGTGCAGGCGGTACGGGGGATACTGCCGCGAGGCGGGACAATCCTCGGCTCATCGCGCACTAACCCGCTGACGGAGACCGCGAGCCAGGGGAGCCGTTCCGGGGTGGAACGGATCAAGGACAACCTGGCCGGCCTGGGCGTGGATGCCCTGGTGGCGATCGGCGGGGAGGACACGCTGGGCGTGGCTACCCGGCTGGGCGGGGAGGGCGTCCAGGTGATCGGGGTGCCCAAGACCATCGACAACGACCTGGGCGCCACCGACTACACGTTCGGCTTCGACACCGCGGTGAACATCGCGATGGAGGCCATCGACAGGCTGCATACCACGGCGGAAAGCCACCACCGCGCGCTGATCTGCGAGGTGATGGGCCGCCACGCGGGCTGGATCGCGCTGCACTCCGGGATGGCCGGCGGGGCCAACGTGATCCTCATCCCGGAGAAGCCGTTCAGCATCGAAAAGGTCTGCGCCTACGTGGAGCACCGATTCCAGACCCGGTACGCACCGATCGTGGTGGTCTCCGAGGGCGCCACCCCTCAGGAAGCGGACGTGGAGGTCTCGGACCAGCGACTGGACGCGTTCGGCCACGTGCGGCTGGGCGGCATCGGGCAGACGCTAGCTGATGAGATCGAGAAGCGGACCGGCGAGGAAGCCCGCTGCACGGTGCTGGGCCACATCCAGCGCGGCGGGACCCCCACGGCGTTCGACCGGGTGCTCGCCACCCGGTTCGGGATAGACGCGATCGGGGCAGTGCACGACGGTGCCTTCGGCACCATGGTGGCGCTACGCGGCACCGACATCATCCGGGTGCCGCTGGCCGAGGCCACCCGCGAGCTCAAGACGGTACCACCGGAGCGGTACGCCGAGGCCGAGGTCTTCTTCGGCTGACGCAGCAGCCGGGCGCGGTCCGGCTCAGCGGACCTGGACTGCGACCAGGCACGCGTCGTCGCTAGTGTCGGACCGCGCGCTGCTCATCAGGTGATCGGCGAACCGGGCGACATCGTCGACCGGCCCGCTGGCCAGGCGCAGCAGCGCGTTGATCGAGTCGTCGATGGCCTCGTCGTGCCGCTCGATGAGGCCATCGGTGAACAGCACGAGTGCGTCGCCCGGCTGCAGCGTGGTGGTCAGCTCGTCATATCTGGCGTCCGGGTCCGCGCCGACCAGGATCCCGGCCGGGAGGGTCATTTCCCGTGCCGCCCCGTCCCGCACCAGCAGCGGCGGCAGGTGCCCGGCCGCTGAGCAGCGCAGCGTCCGCTGCGCCGGGTCGTAGATCCCGCACACCACCGTGCCGATGATGCCGTCGGTGAGATGGCAGGCCACACCGTTCAGCCAGGCCAGCAGCTGGGCCGGCCCGGCGCCGGTGATCGCGAGACCGCGCAGGCAGTTCCGCAGGGCCACCATGCCGGTCACCGCGTCGATGCCGTGACCCGCGATATCCCCGACCACGAGCAGCACTTCTTTACTAGGCAACGGGACTGTGTCGTACCAGTCACCACTGACCAGGTTCCCGGGTCCGGCGGGCCTGTAGCGGGCGGCGATGTCGAGGCCGGCGATCTCCACTGGTTCCGCGGTCCGCGGGGTGATGGCCTGCTGCAGCCGCAGCGCCAGCCGGTGCTCCTCGGCGGCACGCTCCTCGGTGTCGGCCAGCCGGTCCCGGGTCGCGGCGAACGCCACCTGGGTGTGGTAGTCCGCGGACACGTCCTGATAGGCACCGCGCACCGCGACCAGCGTGCCGGCCTGGTCGGTGACCGGCTCGGCGAACGCGCGCATCTGCCGCACGCTCTCATCGTCGGCCCGGATGACCCGGAACGCGGCGGCGGCCTCCCGCTTGTCCTCGAGCAGCGTGGTACGGAAGCTCTCCACCACCGGCAGGTCGTCCGCCGGGACGTGCCCGTGCAGCTTGGCCACGGGGACCGGATCGCCCGGCGGCTGCCCGAACAGCGCGAACGTCGGCTCGGTCCAGAGCACTTCGCCGGTCAGCAGGTTCTCCTCCCAGCCGCCGATCCGGCCGAGCCGCTGGGCCTGGTACAGCAGCGCGCCGAGCCGCTCGACCTCGCCGGCGGGCCGCCAGGTGATCACCACCCCGTCGTAGAGGCGGGCGATACGGACCTCCAGCACCGGGGTGACCAGCCCGCCGGCCACCAGCGCGGCGATGCTCTCTCCCGAGGTGTACTCGGCCTCACCGGTGGCCATCACCTGGACAGCCCGGTCGTAGAGCCCGCCGGCCAGGGCGGCGGCCGGGTAAACCTCCAGCAGCGGGCGCCCGGCCAGGGCCGCGGCTTGCCGGCCTCCAGGGTCGGCGAAGTCCTTGCTGAGGTAGCTGATCCGGAAGTCGGTGATTATCCCGGCGTCGTCGCGGATCGCGGTCGCGAACAACGCCGAGTCGAGCAGGCTGTCCACGAGGCCGAAGGCCCACGAGGCCCGGTGATCCGCAGCGAGATCCCCGCTGGGCAGCCGGGTACCCAGGGCCTGGGCGCAAACGTCGGTGAGGGCGCCGATGTGCCGCCGGAGCGGGTCGGGGAACTCTTCCAGCGGCCCGGGCCAGCAGATCTCCATCGCGCCGAGCGCCGTCCCCGGGCCGGGCAGCGGGAGCACCGCACGGGCACCCTGCGGCCAGTCGCCCATCAGCGGCGCCAGCGCGGCGTCGGCCCGGCCCTCGGGCCACCAGTACTCGGCCCCCTCGTCCGCCGCCCGCTGCGCGGGGGTGTCCATATCCGGGTGGATGCGCCGCCAGCGGCTGGCGTCGCGCGCCGAGAACCCGGCCTGACCGGCCAGTTCCAGGCCGCCGTCGGGCTCGGCCAGCCACAGGGCCACCGCGACCGCGCCTGCCGAGGCCAGCGCCTCCTCGAGGACGGCGGCCGCGATGCCGCCGCCATCGTGCGCCGCCTCCGCGGCGGCCCCAGCCAGCGCGACCCGGTGAGTGCCGGGCTGAGTGCGCTCCGGCGCGTCCGGGCCGGCGGACTCCACGGGCGCCGTCGCGGCGGACTGCTGCCCGGTGATCTGCGCCGCGAGCTCGGCCAGGCTCGTACCTGACTCCGCGGACAGGTGCGCCAGCTGGGCCAGCGCCTCCGCAGGCGAGCAGCGGAGCCGCTCCATCAGCATGCCCCGAGCCAGGTCCACCACGGCGCGGGCGGGCGCCCCGGATTGCATCCTGTCCAGCTCGCGCCGCTGCCGTGCGATTAGGGCGCTTAGCCGTGCGAATTCTGCGCCGCTCGGTACTGTCACGGTAGGAGGCCTTCCCGGGAGATTCAGCGGCTTGACAGCCACGTTACCGGGCAGAGGGTCTCCTTAACGCCCGTTTTTGACCACGTCAACGGCCGTGGCAGTATCGGCCTGTCACGGACACAGGTGACTGGCCGCTCCGGGGTGGTGCGGCCAGCAGCAAGAGGAGTCGCCATGGTGGAAGCAGTGCTGGCCAGCCAGCCCGCTGACCCGCGGCTGCAACGGCTGCTCGACGGCCTGACCGCAGTCCGGGGCGGGGACTTCAGTACCCGCCTGCCGCATACCGGCGACCCGCTGATGGACGAGATCGCCGCCGTCTTCAACAGCATGACCGACCAGCTCGCCCTGTTCACCGACGAGGTGACCCGGGTGGCCCGGGAGGTGGGCACCGAGGGCAAGCTCGGCGGCCAGGCCCAGGTCCCGGGGGTCGCCGGGACCTGGAAAGACCTGACAGAGTCAGTCAACGCCATGGCCGACAACCTGACCGGGCAGGTGCGCGACATCGCCCAGGTCGCGACCGCGGTGGCCCGCGGTGACCTGACCCAGAAGATCACCGTGGACGTCAAGGGCGAGATGCTGGCCCTGAAAGACACCCTGAACACCATGGTTGACCAGCTGTCTGCGTTCGCCGACGAGGTGACCCGGGTCGCCCGGGAGGTGGGCACCGAGGGCAGCCTGGGCGGCCAGGCCCAGGTTCCCGGGGTCGGCGGGACGTGGCGGGACCTCACCGACTCGGTGAACTTCATGGCGGGCAACCTGACCAGCCAGGTCCGCAACATCGCGCTGGTGACCACCGCGGTCGCCCAGGGTGACCTGTCGAAGAAGATCGACGTGGACGCGCGCGGCGAGATCCTCGAGCTCAAGACCACGATCAACACGATGGTGGACCAGCTCTCCTCGTTCGCGGCCGAGGTCACCCGGGTGGCCCGTGAGGTGGGCAGCAAGGGCCGCCTGGGCGGGCAGGCCGAGGTCGAGGGCGTGTCCGGGACCTGGAAGCGGCTTACCGAGAACGTCAACGAGCTGGCCGGGAACCTCACCCGCCAGGTCCGGGCCATCGCCGAGGTGACCAGCGCAGTGGCGACGGGGGACCTGACCCGGTCCATCTCGGTGGAGGCCGAGGGGGAGGTCGCCGAGCTGAAGGACAACATCAACGCGATGGTGCAGTCCCTCCGCGAGACGACCAAGGCCAACCAGGAGCAGTACTGGCTCAAGACCAACCTGGCCCGGATCTCCGGCCTGATGCAGGGGCACCGGGATCTCGCCACGGTCGCCGAGCTGATCATGGACGAGCTGATCCCGCTGGTCGGCGCCCAGCACGGCACGTTCTTCATTGCCGGCGACACCAGTGAGGGGACGGTCCTGCGCCTTGCCGCCGGGTATGGCCTGCAGGCCGACATCGCGGCGCCCAGCCAGTTCCGGCTGGGCCAGTCGCTAATCGGGCAGGTGGCCAAGACCAGGAAGCCGATCATTGTCACTGACGCGCCACCCGACTACGTGCGGATCTCCTCCGGGCTCGGCGATGGCGCCCCCGTCAACCTCATCGTGCTGCCCATCGTGTTCGAGGGGCAGGTCCTCGGCGTCATCGAGGCGGGATCGTTCAGCCGGTTCACCCAGGTGCACCAGGACTTCCTGGAGCAGCTAATGGAGACCATCGGCGTCAACGTGAACACGATCATCGTGAACTCGCGCACCGATCACCTGCTGCAGGAGTCCCAGCGGCTGGCGGCTGAGCTCCAGTCCAGCACCGGCGAGCTGCAGGCCCGGCAGGAGGAGCTGCAGAGCTCCAACGCCGAGCTGGAGGACAAGGCGGCGCAACTGGCCCGGCAGAAACGCGACATCGAGATCAAGAACGCGGAGATCGAGCACGCCCGGCAGGAGATCGAGGAGCGCGCCAGGCAGCTGGACCTGGCCTCCCGGTACAAGTCGCAGTTTCTCGCGAACGTCTCTCACGAGCTGCGCACGCCGCTGAACAGCCTGCTCATCCTGGCCCGGCTGCTGGCCGAGAACCCGGCCGCGAACCTGTCGCCCAAGCAGGTCGAGTACGCCAACGTGATCCACTCATCGGGGTCGGACCTGCTGCTGCTGATCAACGACATCCTGGACCTGTCCCGGGTGGAGGCCGGCAAGCTGGATGTGCACCCCGAGCCGTTCGCGCTCGGGTCGCTGGCCGAGGACCTGCGGACCGTGTTCGAGCCGCTCGCGGCCGAGAAGAGGCTCGAGTTCGCGGTGGCGTCGGCCCCGGACGTGCCCGCCGAGGTCGTCACCGATCGGCAGCGGCTCCGACAGGTGCTGCACAACCTGCTGTCCAACGCGGTCAAGTTCACCCAGCAGGGCCGGGTGCAGCTGCGGATCCGCCGGGAGATTTCGCAGCTCTCCGGGGCCGGGGCTGGCCTGGCCTTCTCGGTGTCGGACACCGGGATCGGCATCTCCGACGACAGCCTGAAGACGATCTTCGAGGCGTTCCAGCAGGGCGACGGCACCACCAGCCGCCGCTACGGCGGCACCGGCTTGGGGCTGGCGATCAGCCGTGAGGTCGCGGCCGTGCTTGGCGGCCGGATCACCGCGCAGAGCGAGCCGGGTCGCGGCAGCACCTTCACCCTGTACCTGCCGGTCACCTACCAGGGCAGCGGCGACGCCACGGTGGGCCCCGTCCCCGGCGAGGCCGGGGTGGCCCCGCTGGCCGGGACAGCCGCCGCGGGCTCGCCGGCGGCGAGCCCGCCACCGGCCACAGGCACCCCGCCGGCGCGGAACGGGACAGCCGCCGCGAATGGCACTGCCGGGAATGGCGCGGCTGCGAGCTGTGGTGCCGCGAGCGGTGGTGCCGTCGCGCCCGCCCGCCCGAACGCCAGGATGACGGGGCTGGCCGGGGACACCGCCACGGGCACCGCCGTTAACGGTGACCGCGCCGTCGACGGCGCGGCCGCGGACCGGGCCGCGGACCGGGCCGCGGGCACCCGCCCGGCGGCCCAGCCCGGCCCGCACGCCGGGCTGGGCGGGCGTAAGGTGCTGATCGTCGACGACGACCTGCGGAACGTCTTCGCGATCACCAGCGTCCTCGAGCTGTACGGGCTGACCGTCGTCCACGCGCCCAGCGGGCAGCAGGGGATCGACGCGCTGCGCGGCGACCAGGACATCGATCTCGTCCTGATGGACGTGATGATGCCGGAGATGGACGGTTACACCGCCACCGCCGCCATCCGGGAGATGCCGGAGTTCGCCGACCTGCCGGTGATCGCGGTCACCGCCCGGGCCATGCAGGGGGACCGGGACAAGAGCCTGGCCGCCGGGGCCACTGACTACGTCACCAAGCCGGTCAACACCGAGGAACTGCTCGGCTGCATCAAGCGCTGGCTGCCCGACACGCCGGCGGCGGGCTGAGCGGGTCCCGCCGGCCGCGCCACTGGCTGCGGAGGCAGGAGCAGGCAGCTGTCGCCGAACTCGTGCCATAGGTAGCCGGCCGACTCTGCCTCGCGGTAGGAGGCTTCGACCAGCGCCGGGCCGGCCACGGCCTCCAGCAGCGCGAGGTGTGACGCGCCCGCCTCGTGCCACCCGGTGATCAGGCCGCTGACCACGCGGGCCGGGTGCTCCGGCCCGAGCACCAGGCCGGTCCAGCCGCGGCGGGCGGTGACGGTGTCCCCCTGGCCCGCGCCTGGTACCGCCGCACTTTCCAGGGCCCGGGTGCAGGTGGTGCCGACCGCGATCACCCGGCGGCCCGCCGCGCGGGCCAGGTTGACCAGGTCGGCGGTCGGTTGCGGAACCTCGAACCACTCGGGCAGCGGTGCCTCGCCCGCCTCCAGGGATGCCACCCCGGTATGCAGGGTGATCGGTGCCATCGCCACGCCGGCTGCGATCAGCCGGGTGACCAGCTCGGCGCTGAACGGCCGGGCTGCGCTCGGCATCTCCGCACTGCCAGGGGAGCGGGCGAACACCGTCTGGTAGGCCGACAATGGCCACCGATCCGGGACATAGGAGTAGCGGATCGGCCGGCCGTACCGGGCCAGGTACTCGCCGACCGCTCCAGCGCCTGTCGTCACCACCGCCGCCCAGATCCGGGTGGACGCTGGGTCCGGGTAGGGATGCAGCAGCGTGACCGACCCGTCGCCGGGGAGCGTGATGACCTCGCCGGGGGCCCCGTCCATGACCCTCGCGGGCGCCGCCGGACCCTGCCTGAGTTCGACCAGCCAGGTTCCGTTATCTAGCTGGTTGGAGAGATGCACGGTCACCGCGGCGCCGCCGGTGCGCTGGCCGGTGAGCGCGGCGGGCAGGGTGGCGGTGTTGTTGACGACCAGGAGGTCGCCTGGGGCCAGGAAGCGGGGCAGATCGCGGAAGCGGGCGTGGACCAGGCCGTCTGGCGTGGCGGCTAGCAGCCGGACGCCGTCCTGGGCCAGGCCGCGGGCCTCGGGGGGCCGGCTGGCTGCGCGCCTCACCGGGCTACCGTTGCGTTCTGCTGGCCGGCCGGGCCCGGGACGGCCGGGTCTGCGCCCGGGACGGCTGGGCCGGGGCGGGCCGTGCGCAGGCCGGCCTGCGGGTAGTCGCTGGCCCGGTAGCGGCCGCTGGGCGGCTGCTGGCCGAGCAGCCGCAGCAGGGCCGCGGCGGCCACCTCCGGCTCCGGTCGGCCCGAGATGTCCTCGCCGGGGAAGGCGCGCTGATGCATGGCCGTGCGCATGTCCCCCGGGTCGAACGCGTAGCAGCGCAGCCCGGGCTCCTCGGCGGCGAGGACCGCGGTGAGCTGGTCGAGCGCGGCCTTGGCCGAGCCGTAGCCGCCCCACCCGGGGTAGGCCTCGGTGGCCGCGTCCGAGCTGACGTTGACGACCGCGCCGCCGGCCGCCGTAAGCGGCCCGGCCAGCAGCTGGATCAGCGCGAGGGGCGCCAGCACGTTGGTCTGGTAGACCTGGCCGAACTCGGCCAGCGGGTAACTGCGCAGCGCAGGCTGAGGGCTGGGCCCGAGATGGCTGGCGTTGTTCATCAGCAGGTCCAGGCGGCCGAGCGGCGTGATCGCCGCCGCGATCGCGGCCCGGTGCGCGGGGTCGGTCACGTCGCCGGGAATCGCGGTCACCGTGGTGAGCCCGTCCACAGCCTCGGCGAGCTGGCCGGCGTGGCGGGCATCCACCACCAGGGACCAGCCGCGCCCGGCCAGCGCGCGGGCCGTGACGCGGCCCAGGCCCTGCGACGCTCCGGTGATCACTGCAGTAGGCATGGCTCCTCCGAGGTTTTCCGGGTGCACGCCCATACTGCTAGTTAAAGTCAACTTGAAGTCAAGAGGCGATCCGCGGGGAGTCGCCCTCAGGTCCGTAGTCGCAGCATCCGGGTTCGTCAGCGCCTGCGTTCCCGGCCGGGCCGCGCTCATGGGATACTTATAGTTGAAGCTAGCTTCATGTCAGGGGGAGCCTGGTGCGTGCCACGGACTTGCTGACGGTCGGCGAGATAGCCCGGCGCAGCGGTTTCGCCGAGTCGGCCGTTCGCTACTACGAGGGACTCGGCCTGCTGTCCGCGGCCCGGACCGCGGGTGGCCAGCGCCGGTTCGAACGCGGCACGCTGCGCCGGCTGGCCTTCATCCGGGCCGCCCGCAACGTCGGGCTCAGCCTGAACGAGGTGGCCGAGGCGCTGTCGTCGCTGCCCGCGGGCCGGACCCCCACCCGTGCGGACTGGTCCCGGCTGTCCCGGGGCTGGCGGCAACGGCTGGACGACCAGATCGAGGCCCTCGCCGCCCTGCGTGACGGCCTGGACTCCTGTATCGGCTGCGGCTGCCTCTCCCTGCAGCGTTGCGCGATCTCGAACCCCGCCGACACCGCCCGGGCCGCCGGCCCGGGCGCCGCGTACCTGCCTGCGGGCCTGCGCCGCGACGACGCCCGCCTGGCCGGACCAGTGTCACGCTGAAACCACGCCCTCGCCGTCGTCACGCTGAAGCCGGGGCCGGCTCCGGGCCCTTCGTGGAGGCTCTGGGTCGCCCGGGCAGTTGTTTTTCGTTCACGATCGGGCTCCGCGGACGGGGGAGTGCTGGCCGCTACGGGCGGAGCTGGCTGAGCGTCCAGCCTCGGCCCGCCGGGTCGAGGGGGCGGGTGACTTCGGTGAATATCTCCGCGGCCCGCCGGTAAGACAGCCGGGCCCGGCCGGTGAGCGGGCACACGTCCGGTACGTGAGTACCCGCGGGAGCCCGGCGGCTGGTCAGGAACACCGGCCCCTCCGGGCGCCCCGCGGTCAGCCAGCGCAGCAGTTCGCTGCTCGCGCTGCCCCACCCGATCCACTGCCCAGGCCACGGCGGTCCGGCGCGGCCCCGCTGCCTGGCCAGATCCAGCGAGCCGGCGTTCAGGCGGAGCACCTCCTCGGCGGGGGCGGCGCTGTCGTGCAGCACGCGCCAGAGCGCATGATCGCGCAGAGTCGGCGCGGCCTGGAACAGCCGGGTCAGCTGGCGGCCGGTGAGCGCTGGCTGCGGCGGCGGGGGACCGGCCAGATGGCGCAGGCCGGCGGTCGGATCGTGATTGATCCACCGCTGGTCCTGCCACCAGGCCACGGCACTGCGCAGCGCGGAAAGCTCCCGGTTCACGGTACGCACGTCCGTCCCGGCGGCCCGTTCCTGCAGGGCGGCGGCCAGGGCCGGGCCGGTGGCCGGGTCGTCGAGCCGGACCAGCGGGACGAGAGGTGGCGCCGCCCCGCGGCGGCTGGCGCCGTGGGGCGCAGGCCTGCCGACGAGCGGCCATGACCAGGAGACCAGCGAGATGCGGTACACGCGACGGGAGGCCGCGCCCAGGGCGGCCTGATCGAGATAGCGGTCGACCGCGGTCGTGTACTCCACGGGAGCCGGAGTCGCCATGCGGAAAAGCGTAACACTCGTTGCGCTCCACATTTACTGCGGAAACTGTCAGCCCTCGATGTGCGGCATGGGAATTAATACTCCGTTATCGCGTCCGCCAGGCTGACACTAGTTGGTGGAGGATGGCAAGGTAGACCGTGTGTCCAGGGAGTTCATCACGATATTCAGCAGCCGCAGTAAATCACCGGCAAACGGTCAATCAATTGTCGCGGTAAATGGTGCAGCGGGTAGGGATAAGGTGGCACCGAGGAAGGTGGAGGCCAGATCCCGGCGGCGGCTGACCGTGCTCCGCGACCGCGACTTCGCCCGGTTCTTCGCCGGGTACGCCACCTCTCTGCTGGGCACCTCGATGTCCTCGCTCGCGGTGTCCTTCGCCGTGCTGGATAACGGCGGCACGGCTGGCGATCTGGGTGTCGTCCTCGCGGCCGGGATCGTCCCGCAGGTGCTGTTCATGCTGGGCGGCGGGGTCATCGCCGACCGGCTCGGCCGGCGGCCGGTCATGCTCGGCGCGGACGCCGCGCGCTGCGCTGCCCAGGCCGTGCTGGCCGCGGCCGTACTCGCGGGGCGCCCCGCGTTGTGGGTGTTCATCCTGCTCGCGGTGGCCCGGGGGACCGGGGAGGCGGCCTTCACCCCCGCGCTCAGCGGCCTGACCGCCGAACTGGCGCCCCGGGACGACCTGGTCAACGCGAACGCCCTGCTCACCGGGGCCCGGTCCGCGGCCGCGGTGGCCGGCCCCGGACTGGCCGGCGTCCTGGTCGCGGTGGCCGGCCCCGGCACCGTCATCGCGCTGGACGCGGGCTCGTATGCGGTCAGCGTGCTGGCCCTCGCCTCGCTCCGTCTGCCGGCCGCCGGGGCGTCGGCCGCCGTGGCGCACGTCACCCGGTCCTACCTGGATGACCTGCGCGACGGCTGGGCCGAGTTCCGCGGCCGGGCATGGCTCGTGGTCACCACGCTCCAGTTCACCCTCTTCAACCTGCTGACCTGGGGACCGTTCCTGCTGCTCGGCCCGGTCCTGTGCCGGGACTACCTCGGCGGGGCCGGAGCCTGGGGTGCGGTCATGGCCTGCTATGGCGCCGGGTCCGTGCTCGGCGCGCTGCTGGCCCTGGGGCGTCGGCCGCGCCACCCCATGGTCGCCTCGACCCTGGCCACGTTCGGCTACGGCGTGCCCTGCGCCCTGCTTGCGCTGCGTGGGCCGCTGGCCGCGGTCGCCGCCGGGGCCCTGGTGGCCGGCGTGGGATCTGCCCTGGGGGGCACCTTCGCGGCAGCCGCCGAACAGCAGCAGCTACCCGCAGACGTGCTGGCCCGGGTCAGCGCGTTCCAGACGGTGGCCGCGTTCGCGTTCGGCCCGCTCGCGTTCGCCGCGGCAGGCCCAGTCGCTGCCGTGCTCGGTGCGCCTGCCGTACTCGGGTTCGGGGCCGTCTGGTCCTCGGTGAGCAGCGCGGTCGTCCTCGCTGTCCCCGCGGTGCGGGCTGTCTCCGCGGCGCGGCCTGTCCCTGCGGCGCCGGCTGTCCCCGCCGTGCGGCCTGTCCCCGCCGTGCGGGCTGTCCCCGCCGTGCGGGCTGTCTCCGCGCCGTCGGTCCAGACGGCAGACTGCAGCGAGCCGCCGCCGGACCGCCGAGCCGACGCGGCGGGGCCGGGCTAGCCGGAGTCGGCCGGCCCTCGCAGCCAGCACGCCGTCCGTGGACGCTTCGGGTCGCCGGAACGGCGTTGTCATGAGGTGGCACGCGGCTCTCGGGGTTCGTGGCCGTAATCCGGGTCAACCACAGTCCGGGATCGGCACAGTCCGGGTTGACCACAGTCCGGGATCGGCACAGTCCGGGGTCGACCACAGTCCGGGGTCGGCACAGTCCGGGTCGGCACAGTGGGGCTCTGGGCTGGCCGATATGCCGGGGCTGGCCAGTATCAGGTGCGGCCAATTGGTGATCAGACGATCGGTGTCGTGATAGCGACACCGATCGTCTGATCACGTTCCCGGGATCCCTGGCCCGCGGGCACTTCGGTAACACTGGCCACTCTGGCCACGTCGGCCGCAGCGGATCCAGGCCACGGGCGGGTGGAGGGCAGCCGGGCTGGTTCGCGTACCGCCACCGGGGCCGCCGTGTGGCCCACGATCGAGTTCCGCTGCGCCCCGACGTCGGCCGGTTCAGCGTCCCGGCGTCGGCCGGTTCAGCGTCCCGGCGTCGGCCGGTTCCGCTGCGCCCCGGCGTCGGCCGGTTCAGCGCACCGTCGCCCGGCGCGCCCGGAAGGCGGCCGCCTTCACCCGGTTCTGGCAGGCCGTGGAGCAAAACCGGCGGGTGCCGTTCCGCGAAGTATCTACGTAGACCCGGTCGCAGCGCGGCGCCGTGCACACCCCGATCCGGCTGTGCAGGTCACTGCCCAGGACCACGGCCAGGCCGGTGGCGCAGCCGGCCGCCCAGCCCGTCGCGAGGGAGTCCTCCGCCCCGTGGAAGTGCAGGTGCCACGGCTCACCGTCGTGGCGGTCCAGCCAGGGATGGGCGCCGGTGGCCGCGAGCAGCTCATTGACCTGGCGGGCGGCGGTGTCCACATCACCCAAGGCGACTGCGGCGAACACGGCCCGGAAGGCCATCGCGAAGCGGTGCAGTTCCCTGGCCTCGGGCAGGGTGAGATCCCGGGTATCCGGGCGGCCTGCGCGCAGCGCCGCCGTGGCGGCCGCCGGCAGGCGGTCCTCGTCCAGCGGCGGGTATGGGTGGCCGCCATCCTCACCCGGCGTGAGCGTATTGACCAGGCTGGCGGCCACGATCACCACGGCGTCCATGTGACTGTTGAAATTCACTTGACCAGTTATGCTCCGCGTTCTAGCTTTGTGACTGCCGAAAGCATAGTCGCCAGTGACGAGGAGGCGGGCGTGCCCGAACTGAATCAGGACGTGCTGGACCGTGAGACCGCGAAGCGCTGGATCGCCCGGTGGGAAATCCAGCAGCAGGGATACCTGCCCGACCGGGAGGATCGCTTCACCGCTCTCATCGACGCCGTCGAGGAGGCGGCGGGGCGTCCCGACCCGCTCGTGCTCGACCTGGGCTGCGGGCCCGGCTCGCTGTCGGTCCGGCTGCTGGACCGGATGCCCGCGGCCCGCGTGGTCGCCATCGACGCCGATCCGGTGCTGCTCGGGCTCGGCCGCGCCGCCTATGGGCAGCGCGACGGGCTTCGGTTCGCCGATGTGGACCTGCGCTCTAACGGCTGGACCGCGGAGCTCGGCCTGGACCGGCCTGCGGACGCGGCGGTGAGCACCACGGCCCTGCACTGGCTGCAGCCGGAGGCGTTGCACGTGATGTACGCGCGGCTGGCCACGGTGCTGCGGCCGGGCGGCCTGCTGCTCGACGGGGATCACCTGAAGGACGACCCGGGGGTGGTCCCCACGCTGGCCCGGCTGGGCCAGGCCCTGATCGAGCGGGAGGAGCAGCGCCGCTTTCCCGGCGGCCTGCCGGAGAGCTGGCAGGGCTGGTGGGAGGCGATCAAGGAGGATCCCGCGCTGGCCGGCCCGCTGGCCGAGCGCGAGCAGCGCAGGCTGACCGAGAACCACGACGGGTCGGAGTCCGTCCAGCTTGCCACCCACGTGGACGGGCTGCGCGCCGCGGGCTTCGCCGAGATCGGCACCATCTGGCAGCGCGGCGAAAACCGCATCCTGGTCGGCGTTCTCGCTCTGTGAAGGTGCCCGGCGGAGCGGGGGCAGAGTCGGGGGTGCCCGGGCAGGGAAGCGTCGGTCCTCCGCGCGGCGGGAGACGACGTCGGTCCTCCGCGCGGCGGGAGACGACGTCGGTCCTCCGCGCGGCGGGAGACGACGTCGGTCCTCCGCGCGGCGGGAGACGACGGCCGCCCCGCCGGGCAGGCGGCCGCGCCCCCGCGTGGCCGGCGCGGACAGCGGGCTAGGGGCGAACGTCCGGTAAATTGCGCGGTTGCGTCCTCGTGGAAATGCCGACTCCGGCTACCGTTCGTGTTGACAGCACGCCTGGGACGGCGGTGGGACTGCCTGTGTCGGATGTCCTGCTCGACGGGGACTCCGTGGCCGCCCGCCCGGGCCGGTCCCATCAGGTCGGCCCGCACGGCCGGCCGCTCCAGGCCGGGTCGTGCGGGCCGGCGGCCCGCTTCCCTGCGAAGGCGCGCCACGGAAACGCCACTCACGCCCCTCGAGTTCGCCGGCAGCCGGGAGGATCCGGGGGGATCCCCGGTAGTAAGGGGGCCCCTGTCAGTGGCCCGGAAGCCTCAGGCGGCGAACTTCTGCAGTCGCTCCGCGATGGCGGAGGCCGTCATGCTGCCCCGGACCAGGTCGTACATGAACCGGAAGGCCGCTTCCTCGTCGAGCGGCTCGGCCAGCGGTTGGCCGTTCAGGCCGAGGAAGTACCAGGTCGCGTTCCAGGTGAGCCGCTTGTTCCCGTCCACCAGGGCGTAGCTGCGCCCGAGTGATTCCATCAGCGCCGCTGCCTTGGCCCAGATATCCGGGAACACCTCCCGGCCGTCCTCGGTCTGTTGCGGCCGGGTTAGTGCCGCGTGCAGATCACCGAAGTCACGGACCCGGGGCGGCTCGCCGGTGACCAGCCGGGCCACCTCCAGCGCGTCGTCGGCGGTGAGGAACTCCGTCATGGAAACACTCACAGAGCCAGACGCTGGTTCAGGGCATCGCTGATCCGCGCCACCCGCAGCAGGACCTCGCGGCGGTGCCGCTCGCGGGCGGTAACGGGGGCGGCGTGACCGTCATGCGGGTACCGCCGCGCGCTGTGGGCTTCCGCCCCGGCATGCGCCGTAAGCTGCCCGGACTCGTGGCCCCGGTGCGAATCGTGGAGCATTTTCTTATCCACACAGAGCATCATGGCACCAGTGCGACCACTCTGGCAGGTCCGGGTGTTGCCGGTATCACCAGGGGAGTCAGGCGCCGCCCGGGTTGGGCACCGCGCGCCGCGGGTCGAGCAGCCCCGGCTCGGACGCCATGAACAGGTCGCTGTCCTCGTGGCGCCAGCCGACCGCGAACAGCAGGCGCACGGCGGGGTGCGGCCCCGGCAGACAAACCCGGGCGCGGCCCTCCGGGGCCTTCAGGCTGGCCAGCATGGCCAGTACCGCATCCCCGGGCGGGGCATCAGGCGCAGTCGCGAGGTGGACCAGGCCGTACTCCGCACCCTGCCCGGCGGCCGTGCCCGCCGCGGCCAGCTTCCCGTGCCGGAAGGCCAGCACCGGCTGCCCGTGCGGCCGCGCCGCCCAGGCCCGGTGATCGGCGAACCTGTCCACCCCGGTCCAGTCCTGCTCCGCCGCCGCCACTTCGGCGAGGCTGGCGGGCGCCACCGTCCAGCCGTCCGGCGCCCGCACCGCGCGGACGTCGCCGGCCAGGTAGAGCAGCGGCCACCACGCGTCCAGGCCGAACCGGGTGTAGAGCGGCAGCGCGTGCGAGTGCTGGCTGCTGAACGTCATCCGGCGCGGCCCGCCCCGGCCCGTCCCGCCGGCCTCCGTCCCGCCGGCCTGCCGTCCTGCCGGCCTCCGTCCGGCCCCGGCCCGTCCCGCCGGCCCCTATTCCCCCGGGCCCCATTCCCCCGGGCCACAGCTGGCCGAGGATGGCCCGGCCGCAGCCCCGTCCGTGCGTCCCCGGATGGACGAACAGGTCGCAGAGCATGCTGACCGCCGCCGGGCCGTGCCCGATCATCCGGGTCGCGCCGAACCCCGTCACGGACCCGTCTCGCCCCGCGACCAGCAACGTCCCGTGCTCCAGCAGGTAGGCCAGGTAGGCCGGGTCGGATCCGGCCCACTCCTCGTCCTGGCCGGTGGCCACCGCGACCTTCGCAATCCGTGGGAAGTCGGCGAGGGTTGCCCCCCGGACCGTGATCGTGCTCATGCCGTGGTCTCCGTCATGACGTGTACGTTGCGGATTCTGTCAACAGCTCAGCCGGCCAGCTCGCGGATGCGGCAGCCGATGAAGTCCCGCTCGGGCGCGGCGGGGGCCGGGCCACTGGGTGAGGGCCGCGGCTGGGTGAGGGCCGCGGCGCAGGTGTCCTGCACCGCGTCCTCGGCGATCTCAAGGTCGCCAACCAGGCGGGTGCCGGCCGTGACCGCCGCCCGCCAGCGGGCCCGGAACATCTCCTCGTACGGCTGGCTCAGCCCGGCACCCCCCGGGCGGGGATCTGCACCACCGGCCGCACCTCCACCGACCCGTTGAACGCGGTCGGTACGGTCGTGGCCCAGCGCAGGGCCTCATCCAGGCCCGGGCACTCGATCAGCTTGTAGCCCCCGAACTGTTCCTTGATCTCGGCGGCCGGCCCATCGGTGAGCAGCGTCTCGCCGTCGCGCACCCGGACGGTGGCGGCCGGCGGGTGCAGCGGGCCGCAGTCGATCAGCGCGCCGGCCTTGGCCATCGCCTCGGTGGCGGCCCGCCATTCGCCGATCATCGTCTGCCCTCGGGCGTCTCCGGCCCGGGCAGGGCGTCATCCGGCCCGTACAGCGAGAACAGGTAGCGCATCGTGTCGTCCTGGTTCAAGGCCCGGCTGACTGTCACCAGTGAGCGGAAGGGCGCCCGCCCGGATCGACAGCCGTGGCACGCGAAGCGCGGGCCACCGCCCCGGACGGGGCGCACACCCTTCAGCCGTCCAGCACCTGGACGAACATCCGGGATCCGGTCGGCGCGATCTTCTGATAGTCGGCTGCCGTGGCCTGGCCTTCTGGCGATCCGAGTGCGCTGTTCATCGCACCCTGGTCGGCGAAGTACAGCTCGGCGATCCGGTAGAAGGTCTGCCCGCCGCCGTCGAGGGCCGCGGTGAGCCGCCCGGCCTCGGCGCGCTGCAATCCGGGCAGCGCCGCCACCAGCGGCATGTGCGCGCCGAGGTAGTGCTCCTCGAACGCGGCCGGATCGTCGGGCTGTGTGTACAGGACTACGAGTTTGACCGTCATCCCCGCACCGTACCCCTCCGCGTCAGGCCGCATCCAGGCAGGCCGGGGCCACCCGGAGGCTGGCTGAGCGGGCGCCGGTGTGCAGGCGGCGACCCCACACGGCCATGATTAGGCCAGGGTCACCGATAGCCAGAGCACTGGCGAGGTGGACGGCGCCGGTGCCGCGGAGCGCGTGCGAAAAGGCCAGCTGGCCTGCGTGCTGCGCCGCGGCTGCGGGTGAGCTCGACCGGCCGGGTAGCTGCCCAGAACTCGTCCCACATCTGCCGGGCGGCGTCGAGTTCCTTCCCGGTGAGATCGTGGTTGCGGCCGGCAGCCGCCAGTGCGGCGCTGACCTCGGGGTAGGCCAGCCGGCTCGCCACCGCAGCGTCACAGCTGTCCCACAGTTGGGCCGCAAGATCGCTTCCCGTCTCCTCGGTGAGCGTGCCCGGGCGGGCGTGACGGGCGCCCGGATCGATGACCTGCGCCGGATCGAGGCCCGGCTGGATGCGGCAGAGCTCGCGGGGGAGCTGGCCGCGATCGCGCAGGAGTACCGGCGCGGCCACCCCTGAGAACCTCAAGATCCGCAACGAGGACCAGGCCCGGGCCGGTGCCCCGCGCCTGGTCTTCGTTGCGGAGAATTAGCGGCGGACGGGCAGGCCCGCAGCGGCCGGCCGCGCGGGGGACTGCCCGGCGGTGCTAGCCGACCGGGGCGGGCGCGGCGCTGGAGTGCCGGAGGCCGACATCGCGCGGCGGGGTCAGCGTCCGGCCCATCAGCGGCGGCAGGTGCGCCGCCACGCTGGCCAGCTCGCGGATGTCGGAGTCAAGCAGGGCCTGGTCGCCGTCGCACAGCGCCATCTTCGGCTCCGGGTGCACGTCCACGATGATGCCGTCCGCGCCGACCGCGATGGCCGCCCGGGTGAGCGGCAGCACCAGGTCGCGGCGGCCACCGGAGTGCGACGGGTTGACGATGACCGGCAGGTGGCTCAGCCGCTGCGCCACCGGGACCGCGCTGATGTCCAGCGTGTTGCGGGTCGCGGTCTCGAACGTGCGGATGCCCCGCTCGCACAGCACGATGTCAAGGTTGCCGCGCTGGGCGATGTACTCGGCGGCCATCAGCCATTCCTCGATGGTGGCGCTGAAACCCCGCTTGAGCAGCACCGGCTTGCGGGCCGCGCCGACCGCCTGGAGCAGCGCAAAATTCTGCATGTTCCTGGTGCCCACCTGGAGCATGTCCGCGTAGGAGGAGACCAGGTCCACGCTGCGCGGGTCGATGACCTCGGTCACCACCGGCAGGCCGGTCTCCTCGCGCACGTCGGCCAGGATCTTCAGGCCCTCCTCGCCCAGGCCCTGGTACGCGTACGGCGAGGTGCGCGGCTTGAACGCGCCGCCGCGCAGCAGCGAGGCGCCCGCCGCCTTGGCCATCCGGGCCGCGGTCAGCGTCTGCTCCGGGGTCTCCACCGCGCACGGGCCCGCGATCACCGTCATCGTGTCCGGGCCGATCGGCACGCCGCCGACCTGGACGACCGACCGGTTCGGGTGATGCTCCCGGCTGACCAGCTTGTAGGGCACGGAGATCCGGACCACGTCGAGCACTCCCGGGCTGCTCCTCAGGTTGAGCGAGCCGAACTGATCCACGTCACCGACCAGGCCGACGATGGTGCGCGAGACACCACGGGTCACGAACGCCTCACCGCCGGCATCGCGCACCATATCGACGATTACGTCCACGTCCGCCTGCGTGGCCTCGGGGGTCATGACCACAACCATGGGGTCCTCTTCTCTCGGAGCCGCGGCCGTAGCCGCGGCAGTGATGGGCCGGTGCCGGGCCGGGGTGCCGTTCACGCAAAAACCCCGGGCCTGGGGCCCGGGGCTTTCCTGGAAGTTCGCTCGCGTCAGCGCAGAGTCTGGCGGGCGACCGTCCGATTACCGGGCCGATAGCCATACCAGAACCAAAACTGCTGACGCATGCCAGTTACCCTAGCGCATCCAGGGAGGGCAGGGGTGACGGGTACCCGGATCCGCCCGCATGCGATCGTAGAAGCCGCGGAGCAGCCAGGAGGGCAAGCATGGGTCAGCCGGACGGCGGCCGGTCAGTGCTGGGCCATCAGTCCCTGGAACAGTCACTCGTGAGCCAGGTCCTCGCCGGTGCGGCGGGTGGCCGGGTCTGGGTCGGGCGGGACCTGCCGCCGGGCCAGGTAGTGCGCGCGGACTGGCCCGCCCGCCACTACGGCCGGGTCCCCAGGTTCCGCCCGGACACCTGGACCTTCACCGTGATGGGCACCACGGAGTCCGGTGTGGAGCACCGCTGGGACTGGGCCGCGATCAGCCGGCTGCCGCGCTGCTCCGTCACCGCCGACCTGCACTGCGTGACCAAGTGCACGGTCTCGGGGATCGCCTGGGAGGGCATCGCCGCGGCCGAGATACTGTCCACGGCGCCTCCGGCGGGCCCGGTCACGCACGTGATGGTGTGGGCCGAATACGGGTACAGCGCCAACATCGGCATCGACGATTTCGCGGCCGGCACCACGCTGTTCGCCACGGCGGTGGCGGGGGTCCCGCTCACCCCGGAGCACGGCTACCCGATCCGGCTGGTCGTGCCGCACCTGTACGGCTGGAAGAGCGTGAAGTGGGTGCGGGCGGTGGAGTACCTCACCGAGAACCGGCGTGGTTTCTGGGAGGAGCGCGGCTACCACAACTCCGCCGACCCCTGGCACGAGGAGCGTTTCTCCCATCAGGAGTAGCGGTCCGGGTGTACGCCGGGTCGCGGCGGGCGGGCCGGCGTCGGCGGGCGTGCCGGCGTTACGGAGCGCGGAGCCCCTGGAGGGTGGCGATGTCGGCCGCGTGGGCCGTCGTGGGACCGGGAGTCTCGATCACGAACGGGACGCCCGCTGCGGCCGGGTGTCGCAGCAGTGTGCCGAAGGGCCGCGCGCCGATCTGGCCCGCGCCTATGTTCTCGTGCCGGTCCCGGTGTGAGCCGCACGCGTCCTTGGAGTCGTTGGCGTGCACCAGGTGGAGGCGGCCCGTCCCGCCCAGGACGCTGGCTAGCTCGTCCATCGCCGCGTCCGCGCCGCCGCGGACGGTGAGGTCATGCCCGGCTGAGAACGCGTGGCAGGTGTCCAGGCATACCCCGGCCCGCGGGTGCCACTCGAGCATCTCCAGGTAGGGCCCCAGGTCGGCCACGGTGGCGCAAAGCATCTGGCCCTGGCCGGCCATCGGTTCCAGTAGCAGGTCCGGCCCGTCGGCCGGGATCGAGTCCAGCACCGGCAGCAGGCATTCCCGCGCGTAGAGCATGCTCTTGTCCCGGTCGCCGCCGGCCGCCGAGCCAGTGTGGACCACCACGCCGCGGGCGCCGATCGCGCCGCCCCGCTGCAGCGAGTGCTGCAGCGAGGCCACGGAACGTTCGCGGATCAGCGGGTCCGCGGACCCGACGTTGATCAGGTACGGAGTGTGCACGAACACCGGGAGGCCCGCCTCGCCCAGCCGGTCCCGGATCGCGTCCGCCTCACGGGCCTGCTGCGCCGGGTCGCCGGCGGGCAGCGCCCAGGAGCGCGGGTTGGACACGAAGACCTGGATCGCCTCGGCGCCGATGTCGGCGGCGTAGCACAGCCCGGCCGTGAAGCCGCCGGACACGGGGACGTGCGCGCCGATCCGGGGCCGCGCAGCAGGTAGGCCGGGCGGCGGAGGCAGGGGCCGCGCGGCCCGTAGGCCGGGCGGCGGAGGCAGGGGCCGCGCGGCCCGCAGGCCGGGCTGCGGAGAGAGGGGCCCGTCAGCCACGGCTGGCGCGGGCGTACAGGGCGTCCTTCGTGCCGTCCCGGTATACCCGGGTGAAGTGGTCCCCGAAATACGATCGCAGGGCGGGCGTCCAGGCGATGCGGCGCTTGTTGAACCGCAGCGACAGCCACACGTACTGGGCGTGCCGGAACGCGCTCGTCCAGTACGCGTTGACGGCGGGGAACCGGGCCGCCCCGGAGCTGGCGTCCCGGCCGTGCCCCAGCGCGTAATCCGTGCCGATCGCATCGACCAGCTGTGAGCAGCCCGGCGTGTCGGAGTAGAAGCGGTCTGCGGCGATGAGGAAGGACGCCTGGTCGCTGAGGACACACGCCCCGGAGGGCACGATGCGCTGCACGGCGCGGAGCGCGGCCGGGGTGACCCGCGGCGTCGCGTTGAGGTCCGACTGGCCCTGCTGCACGGCGAAGATCACGACCGCGCAGGCGGCCAGGCCCACCACCGCCCACTGGGCCCACGTACCGGGACTGCGCTGGGTCGCGGGGGCGTCGATGCCCCCCGTTGCCACGGCACCGGCCAGCCGGCCGGCGGCCAGCCCGATGGACAGGCCCAGGAACGGCGCCAGGAACGCCGGGAAGTGCAGGAAGAACTGGGCGTACCAGAGGAAGGCCAGCACCACCAGCGCGCAGGTGGCCACCGCGAACCAGTCCAGGCCGGTCAGTGGGCGGCCGCTGATCCGCCAGGCGGCGATGAACGCCGACACCACGAAGATCACGATGATGAGCGCGGCGATGAGCGTCCCGGTCGCGCCGAGGTGCAGCAGCTGGCCGATCCCGCTCATCAGCCGCAGCCGCTTCGGCACCGGCGTCCGGGTCGGCACGACGCGGAACACCTGGGCCGCGAAGAAACTGTTGTAGAACCGTCGCGGAGCGGCCGCGGCGAAGGGGATGACCGGCACGCAGAACCCGATCGCCACCCCGGCCACGAAGAGCGCGGCGCGGCGGATCTCCGGGGCCAGGAGCACCGCGACCACCGCGACCGGGATGATGGCCCACACTTCGACCGCGCCGGCGAACCCGAACGCCACCCCGCCCCACAGCAGCCGCCGGCCGCTGCGGGCGAACTGGTCACGGTCCAGCACGGTCACGGCGCCGATCAGGCAGAACAGGGTGACCCACGGCTCGAGCAGCACGGTGTGCGCAGCTACCAGACTGCCCGGGAAAATGGCCAGGAGCCCGCAGGGCAAGGCCACGGCGAGCGGGCCGCGATGCCGCGCCAGCAGGCCGACCAGCACGATCCCGGCGGCGCTCGCCGCGACGGTCAGGATGCGCCCGGCCGCCATGCCCCAGGCCGTGCCGGTCACCTGGGCCAGCAGCGCGGCCGGGCTCATCAGCAACGTGATGCCCGGCGGCTGCACGATGATGAAGTCGCGGTACGGCAACGCGCCGTGCACCAAGCGCAGCGCGCTGCCGAAGTACGGCCCGTCGTCGTACTGCGTGACGCCGAGCAGGTACCCCGGCCGGCTCAGCAGGAACAGCCGCAGGCCCAGGCCGATCACGGTGAAGCCGGTGATGATCATGGCCACCGGGGAGAACCAGCCGCGGCGGCCGGAAGACTCGCGAGGCCCCGCGTCATCGCGGGGCGACGACCCGTCGGCCGCTGGCGTGACCTTGGTTCCGCTCACAGCTGGCCACTTCCGCATGTGTGTGATGAGACCGGGGCTGGGCTGGGACCGGCCGGCGGCTCCGGGGTGAGCCCGGTGGGCCGGCCCGGGGGTGGGCCGGCACTCACCGGGGCTGCCTGAGGATTTGCGTGCTGACTGCCGCGCTGGTGGCTGGTCACCGTCCAGGCGGCCACAGTATCGCAACGCATCACGACCTGGCCCAGATCGGCAGGCACCGCCAGGGGCTGGCGGGGGACGCGATCCTGGTGACGACTGGTGCTGCTGGTGGTGTGGTCCTACCTATGGCTGGCGAGCTGGGTGGGCCTGGTCACGGCGATCGAGGTGCCGTGCGGCTGCACCCGGACCTTGACCCGCGGGATCGCGTCCCCGCGGAACACGTAGCGGGTCCCGAGCTCGCGGGCCAGCCGGGCGCGCATGATCTCCGCGCGGAAGCCGTCCGGGGTCAGTGCCCAGGCCACGCCCAGGGTCATCCGCCCCAACGCAGACGCATCGAAGTCGCGGATCGACAGGGCTATCGGCTGCCCGGGCAGGGCCCGGGCGATCTGCCGGGAGGCGGCCACCGACGCAGCCATGGCCGGGTCGGCGGTCACCCTATGGACCGTGGGTCCCTGCAGCGCTACGGCCAGGATCGCGCCCACCGCGATCAGCGCCGCGGCCCCGAGGCCGGCCAGCGGCCCCGCGCCGCGGAGCGCCTGCCCGGCGGGGCCTTCGCCGTCGTCCGCGGGCCGCCTGCGCGTCCGCGCGGCGGCCGATCGTGCAGCCGCCCGGCTGACGATCAGCCGGGCGGTGAGCACGGCCCAGCTCCCCACCACCAGCCAGCTCAGCACGCCGACCGGGAAGAGCAGCACGATCAGGTAGCCCAGGGTGAGCAGGCTGGAGTTGTGCACCGGGATACTGGAATACGTCACCAGCGCCCCGAGGCTGATCACCAGGCTTACCAGGGCCAGGGCCCCCAGCGGCCGGCACCGCAGCGGGCGTACCGCCATGACCGCGGCCACCGCCACCAGGATCAGGACCGCTACCGCGAGTCCGGCCGGCCGGTGACTGATCAGCTGGTAGATCGCCGGGGACTGCAGCGACTTCCACCAGATCGGGACCGGCCCGACCGCGGCGGACAGCGCCTTGAGGCTGAACGCGCCGCCGGTCTGCGGCCCGGTCCCGGCGCCCCCGCTGCTGTGCAGCAGCAACCCCAGGTTCCCGTCCCGGGACGTGAACTGCTCGATGACCGGGGCGCTCCAGCACGCCGCCCCCGCGATCAGGCCGGTGACCACCCACCAGTAACCCGGCCTGCCGCGGATCGTGTCCACCAGCCCGACAATCAGCGCCAGGATGGCCAGGGCGGCGGACGGGACGGTGAACATCAGATGGGCCTGGGCCGCGATGGATGCGGTGATGACCAGCACCGGCCACCAGCCCCGGTGCCCGGACAAGACCGCCCAGGCGGCCGCGAGCGCCGCGATGAAGAAGGCCATCCCGAACCACGGATTCCAGCTCGGCGTGATGGCGATGTCTGGCATCCACACCATCAGGCCGACGATGAGCCCGCTGGCGCACAGCCCGCCTGCCGCGCCGAGCACCGACCAGGCGGCCTCGACCGCCAGCGAGCAGGCCACCAGGCAGCAGATGACCGCTCCCCAGAGGACCCCGTGCACCGTATCGAGATGGACCGGGATGGCCAGCAGCCAGTACTCCAGCGGGCCCGGGTCGAAGACCCCGTGGGCCAGCCGGGTGGCCTGACCCACCATCGGGCCGTGCGCGGTCAGCTCGCTCCATGACCGGAGCGCGATGGCCGCCTCGTCGCCGACCGGCCGCCAGCCGTGCCGGATGAGAGCGGCCGGGCCCAGGATGAAGGGAAGCCAAACGGCCAGGTGCGCGACCGCGCGGAGCGCGGTCAGGCGCCCGGGACGGCGGAGCACGGTCGCTCGGCGGATTTTCAGCAGGCCTTCCTCGGTTAGGCCCTCCTCAACCGGAAGCGGGCACGACCAGGGGGGCGCGGACATATTAGTGCATCGGCGACATTTGCCTGGACCGAACCAGTGCTAATCGGAGACATACCCACCAAAGGCAGTTTTCGGCAGCAAGAGGCAGGCAGTAGGTCATCGCAGAGCGATGACGACGCAAACGCTGCGTCCGATGGGGTTGGGGCGTGCCGAACCGGGCCGGGCGTGCCGGGCGGCTTCTACCGGGCGTGCCGGGATGGGCTCACGGGGTGCCCGGACGGGCTCACGGGGTGCCCGGACGGGCTCACGGGGTGCCCGGACGGGCTTACGGCAACCCCACGTAAAGGGTGATCGTGCTGCCCGCCGGGGCCTGCCCCTGGGGGCTGTAGTGGAACACGTTGTTCAGCGGCCCGACCTGAACCACCTTGACCTGGAAGCCCGCCTGGGCCAGCGCCTGCTCGGCCTGGGACACCTGCTGGCCATCCACGCTGGGAACGTTGACCATCTGCGGGCCATTGGAGATGTCAATGGTGATGACCTGGTGCGGGGTGAAGGAGCTGTTCGGCGGCACGGACTGCTGGGTGACGACGCCCGCCGGCTGGTTGCTCTTCGGGTCCGCGACCTCGTTCAGTGAGACGTTGTTGGCCTGAGCCCACTGCTCGGCCACCGCCTTCTGCTGCCCGACGAAATTCGGCACCGGCTGCCCGGTGCTCACCACGAGGTTCACCGGCCGGCCCTGCTGCCAGGGCACGGTCGCTGCCGGGGTGGTGCTGATCACGATCCCGCTCTGGATGGTGGTGGACGTCTGGCCGGTCACCTTGCCCGGGGTCAGGCCCGCCCGCCTGAGCGCGGCCTCCGCGCTGGCCAGCGGGCTCCCGGTCACCTGGGGAACCGAGATCATCTGCGGGCCCTTGGAGACGATGAGCAGTACCGTGCCGCCCTTGCTGACCCGGGACCCGATGGCCGGGTTGGTGCCGACGACGTCGCCCTTGGCCACCCGGGTGCTGAACTGGGGCTTGCCCATCTTCACGGTCAGGCCCTCGGTGCGGACTTCCAGCCGTGCGCTGTTCGCGGACAGGCCACGCACCGGGGGCACGGTGGCGTACTTGCCCGCCGACTGCCACCAGACCAGCAGGCCGATCAGGAGCACCGCGGCCAGGCCGCCGAGCACGTAGTAGAGCCTGCGGCTGAACAGCCAGCGCTGCAGGCCGGGCTCGCGGGGGCCGGTGTAGCCATCCGGGTCCCGGTCATAGTCCCTGACCGCGGCGGGGGCCACCACCAGCGTGTGGTTGGCGGCCCCGGGGAACCCGCCGTCGTGCACCCGCTGGGTGACCGCGCCCGGGTTCTCGCCCGGCGGGCCAGCGGAAAACGCTGAGGCGGACGAGGGCGCCGGCCGCTGAGCCCGTGGTGGGGAAGGCCGCGCCCACGCTGGTGGGCCCGGCCGGGGTACCTCCGGCCGCCGGGGCGCCGCCGGAGCCAGGCAGGCCAGGGATCAGGTCATCGCCGTACTGCGACGGCGGAGGCTGGGCTGGCCAGCCTCCCGGCTGATAGCTGGGGTCCTGGTAGCCGGAGTCACGGTAGGCAGGGTCCTGGTAGCCGGGGGTCTGGTACCCCGGGTTCTGGTATGGGTCGTTCTGGTAGCGCCGGTTCTGGTAGCCGGCGTTCTGGTACCCCGGGTTCTGGTACGCGGGGTTCTGGTAGCCGGGCGTGTCGTAGCCGGCTGGGACCGGATAGCCGGGGTCCTGGTAGGCGGCCGCTGGCGGCGGGGGAGCGGGGGGGAGGCTGAGCCGCACCTCGCTGAGGCTGTGCAGGAACTGGCCGCCGTCCGCCGGGCGGAGGCCAGGGTCACGGCTGGTGGCCCGGAGGACCAGGTCGTCCAGGGCGGGCGAGACGCCGTCCACAAGCTGCGACGGCGCCGGCACGGCCTCGTTCACGTGCTTGTAGGCCACCCCCAGCGGCGTGTCCGCGGTGTGCGGCTGCTGGCCGGTGAGCATCTCGAACAGCAGGATCCCGGCCGCGTAGACGTCGGTCCGCGCGTCGGCGACACCGCGGGAGACCTGTTCCGGAGCCAGGTAGGCGGCGGTGCCGATCAGCATGCCGGTCTTGGTGTGACTGGTGCCCGCGAGCATCCGGGCCAGGCCAAAGTCGGCGACCTTGACCGCGTAGTCCGAGGTGAGCAGGACGTTCTCTGGCTTGACGTCCCGGTGCGCGAGCCCGGCCGCGTGCGCGGCGCCGAGGCCGCCCAGCACGCCCTCCATGATGTCCAGGGCCTCGCGGGGAGATAGCCTGCCACGCTCGTTCAGCAGGTCGCGCAGCGTGCGGCCGGGCACGTACTCCATGGCCAGGTACAGCGTGCGCCCGTCAGCGCCCTGGTCATACACGCCGACCACGTTGGGATGCGAAAGCCGGGCGACCGAGCGGGCCTCGCCGACGAACCGGCGGACGAAATCCTCGTCGTTGGCCAGCTCGGCGTGCATGATCTTCAGCGCCACGGTGCGGTCCAGCCGCGTATCGGTACCCAGATACACGGTTGCCATCCCGCCGGTGGCAATAAGGGACTCAACCCGGTACCGGCCATCGAGGAGCCGGCCGACGGGTGGGCGCGCGAGCGTCGTGTCCATCGGGGTCGATTGTATTGCCGGACGTCACTCCGGGCGCTGGGAACACCTGTACGGGAGTCAGGCGGTGACCGGGAGTGACGACCCTACCGAGGCTGGTCTGGTTACCTGCGGGTTTCTCCGCCGATGCTGTGATCACCGCTTGCCGGCCGGAACAGCGGGCGGGATATGGCCCGGGCGGAAACCGCCGCGTGCCCGTCCGGAAACCCGGGCCGCGGGACCGATCCGCAGCCCGGCCCGACCCAGCTCAGGCTAGGTGCCTCTAGCCTTGGTGCTCGTGCAGATCGAGCGGGTAGTCATCGCGGGCGGCGGGCTGGCGGGTTCGCGCGCCGCAGCCGAGCTCCGGGCCAAGGGTTATGCCGGCCAGATCACCATGCTGGGCGCCGAGCCTCATCCGCCCTACGACCGCCCGCCGCTGTCCAAGAAGCTGATGATGGGCGAGCTGGACTCGACGTCACTGGACACCGACGCGGCGGCCCTCCGCCTGGACCTGCGGCTCGGCGAAGCCGCTACCGGCTTGGACGAGCAAGTGGTCCGCAGCGGCCGGGGCGAATACGGCTTCGACCGGCTGATCGTGGCGACGGGAGCCGCGCCCGTGCTGCTGCCCGGGCCCGGCCGGCAGCATGTCCTGCGCACCGTGGATGATGCCCTGGAGATCCGGGCCGCGCTCCAGAAGGGAACCCGGCTGGCCATCGTCGGGGCCGGGTGGATCGGCGCCGAACTCGCCACCGCCGCCGCGGCCCGCGGGTGCGCCGTCACCGTCCTGGAGGCGGCCGCGGTCCCGGCGGCCGCGGCCCTGGGCGAGGCGGCCGGGTCGCAGATGGTGCCCTGGTACGCCGCGGCCGGGGTGGACCTGCGGCTCGGCCAGCCGGTGGAATCGGTCCAGGAAGGCGGCCTGGCCCTGCCCGGCGGCGGGTGGCTGGAGGCCGATCTGGTCGTGACCGCGGTGGGGGTCCGCCCGGGCACCGCATGGCTGGACGGGTCGGGAGTTGACCTGGGCAATGGGGTCGTCGTCAACAGCCGGCTCCGCGCCTCCCTGCCTGGCGTCTACGCGGCCGGGGACTGCGCCGCGTTCTGGTCCGGCCGCTACAGCCGGCGGCTGAGGGTGGAGCACTGGGATACCGCCCTGCACTCGCCCAACGTGGCGGCGGCCAACGCGCTAGGAGCCGAGCAGGACTACGATCCGGTGCCCTACTTCTGGTCCGAGCAGTTCGGCCGGATGGTCCAGTACGTTGGCCACCATGAACGCGAGGACCGTCTCATCTGGCGCGGTGATCCGGCCGCCGAGCGCTGGACGGCGTGCTGGGTGTCCGGGACAGCGGGCACGGACCGGCTGGTCGCCGTGCTCACGGTGGGCCGGCCCCGGGATATGCTGCAGGGCCGCCCGGCTCATGGAAGCGGGCCGGGCGGTGGACACCTCCCGGCTGGCCGACCCTGCCGTGCCAGTGCGGGACGCGGCGGTGACGTGAACAGACGGCCCGCGCAAAAACGGCCTGTGCAAACAGCGGGTGCAAACGGCCTGTGCAAACAGCGGGTGCAAACGGCCTGACCAGGGCAGCAGGACATGGGCGGGCCGCACCGGCTCGCGAAGAGAACAGACGAGACTGGCGTGTCCGGGTTTGACCCGGGCCGCCGTGTGGGAAATTCGGAGACGTGGCACAGATTGACCCCCCGGCCGACGCGCTCGTCGGCGACTGGTTCACCCTCCCTGAAGCCGCTGACCGGCTCGGCATCCCGCCGGGCAGGCTTAAGCAGCTCTTCCGTGACCGCAAGCTGCTGGCTGTCCAGCGGCCTGACGGCACGATGGCAGTCCCCGCCGCCTTCTTCGACGGGGGCGCCATCATCAAGGGGCTGCACGGCACCCTCACCGTGCTGTATGACTGCGGCTTCGACGACTCTGAGGCGCTGCGCTGGCTCTTCACGGCCGACGAGACGCTTCCCGGCACGCCCGTCCAGGCGATGACGGAGCGCCGCGGCAGAGAGGTGAACCGGCGGGCGCAGGCCCTCGCATTCTGAGGTGCAGGCTCCCGTTCCTCCCTGACCCTGGTCCGGTCACCAGGCCGGTACCCCCAGGGTGGCGGCTCTGCGTGCCTGATTGAAGGCAGATCGCTCCGGGCGCGGGGCAGGCCACGCGCCTGCCATGGCACGATGATCCGGCCGCGGCCGACTAGCCTGGTGGACATGTCATCCGGGGCCCTGCACCGTGCGCCCGCCATCCGTGACCTGCTGGCCGCGGGCGGTGAGTCCTTCTCCTTCGAGTTCATGCCGCCCAAGTCCGCGGACGCGGAACGGCGGCTATGGCGGGCCGTCCGGGAACTGGAGCCGCTCCGTCCCACGTTCGTCTCGGTCACCTACGGGGCGGGCGGCTCGACCCGGGACCGGACCGTCCGGATAACCGGCCGGATCGCCGCGGAGACCACGCTCACCCCGGTGGGGCATTTCACGGCGGTGGATCACTCCATGGCCGAACTGCGGCGCGTGATCGGATCGTACGCGGCAGTCGGCGTGCGCAATGTGCTCGCGCTCCGGGGTGACCCCGCGGGGGACCCCAACGCCGAGTGGGTCGCGCATCCGGGGGGCCTGGAGTATGCGGCGGACCTGGTCCGGCTGGTCAAGGCCTCGGGTGATTTCTGCGTGGGCGTCGGAGCGTTCCCCGAAGGGCATCCGCGTTCTCCTGATCTCGATTCCGACACCGAGTACTTCGTGCGCAAGTGCCGTGCGGGCGCCGATTTCGCGATCACCCAGATGTTCTTCTACGTGGAGGACTACCTGCGGCTGCGGGACCGGGTGGCGGCGGCCGGATGCGAGGTGCCGATCATCGCCGGGATCATGCCGATCACCAGCCTGCGCACCCTGGAGCGGATCGTTGTGCTGTCCGGGGCCCGGTTCCCTGGCACCCTGGGGGACCGGGTACGGGCGGCGGCCGACGACGCCGCGTCGGTGCGGGAGATCGGCGTTCAGTACGCCGCGGCCATGTGCGAGCGCTTGCTGGCCGAGGGCGCCCCGGGGCTGCACTTCTTCACGCTGAACGGGTCCCGCGCGACCCGGGAGATCTACGAGAGCCTCGGGCTGGCCGGGCGGGTGGCCGGGGGCAACGCGCCTCCCGCCCGGACCGGGCTGGCCGCGGGGAGCTGACCGTTGCGGCCCGCCGGCTGATCCCGGCGGTGAGATTAGCTGCCTGGTCCCGGCAGTCAGCCCTGTGGTTCCCGTGGCCCGCCTGGGCGCAGCGGCAGCGCCGCGCCCATCACGGCGTACGGCGGGTCGGTTCCCGGGAACCTGTATCCGGTCAGCAGGTCACTGAAGCCCAGGCCGCGGTACAGACGGCGGGCCCGGCTGTCGGTGTCCTGCGTAGACAGCAGCGCTGTCCGTTCCAGCCGGGGATGAATCAGCGCGGGCACCATCGCCCGGCCGACCCCGCGGCCCTGGTAGCCGGGGTGAACGTGCACCTCGGCGACCTCGAACGAGTCGCCCAGCCAGGTCTGCGCCAGCTCACGTCCGCCGGCTGCGGCCAGTGCGCTGCGCACCAGGTCGTGCCACCACTGGCCGCTGGTCCCGTGGAAGCCGTACGCGAACCCGATGACGGTGAGCCGGTCCCGCCCGGTCTGCGTCCGCAGCTCCGGGGGCGCGTTCCCGGGATCGTCCGGCAGGGTCATGGCCACGCAGCGGAACGAGGGGAAGTCAGCGTGCCGTTCCATGATCGCCCGCCGCCCCGGCAACTGGTGCTGCGGGGGCTGCATGGCGGCCGCGTAGACGTTGATCAGGACGCCCAGTTCCGCGAGGAAGCGTGCCTTGCCGAATTCCAGCAGCTCCGGGCCAGCGCGCACCCGCGCAAGCGTACGCGAGCGCTGCCGCCCGGACGTGCGCCGGACCAGGACGCAGCGGTCAGGGAGAGGCCGCAGCGCGCCGGGGACAGTGCCGGACCGGCGGTCACGGCGTTTTGTCGGACCCGCCGGGTACCTTCGAACTCAGATACAAGTAGCTGGACTTTAAGGCGAACCTATGTTCGAATATCTAGCGGGACCGCCGGGACGTTCCCCCCTCATCCTGGGCGGCCGGGCCGGGGTCCGGCGGCGCGAGGAATCACCCGCCTGATCCCGGCTCCGCGACGGAAGGAAGGCCATGAGTACGGTCATGTCGGTACGACCAGGCCAGCCACGCTGCCGTATAGCGCCTGCGGCGCTGACCCTCATCGAATCAGCCCGCCGTGGGCTGGCCGACGCGGCAGGGGAAGCCGGCCCGGCCACCCGGTACGTGGGAGCCCACCTCGCTGCGCTGCGCGCTGCCGCTGCGATCGTTGCGGTGAAGATGGGCCCGGGCCAGAGCCCGCGGCGGAAAGCTCCCCGCAGCGTGTGGGAGCTCTTGCCACGGGTGGAGCCGGCCTTGTCGGAATGGGCTGCGTTCTTCGCCGCGGGGGCGGGCAAGCGGGCCGCCGCAGAGGCGGGCCTGGTTCGGGCGGTGTCCGCCCGCGAGGCTGATGATCTGCTCAGGGACGCCGAGACGTTCCTGAACCTGGCCGAGGAAGCGCTGGGGCTGCCGGGCCAGTCCGCCCTGCCGCTCCGGCCGGCCGGGTAGTCGCCGCCGGACCAGGGCCCGCTGCCGGGATTCGCGTCAGGATCGCCGGGGATTGCCCAGGCTCACCCGGGATTGCCCGGCTTCCGGTCAGGCTCGCCCTGATTGGCCGGGTTCCGGTCAGGCTCGCCCGGGCCTGCCCGGGTTCCGCGTGAGGCCGCGTCCGCTCCGCGCCCGGGTCCGGGGACGCCAGCGGCCTGCCAGCCCATGGCCGGCAGGCCGCCCGAGAGGGGGCCGCCCCGGGTCAGAAGGCCTCGACGGCGCCCCGGGCCTCAGAGTCCAGGACACCCCAGCTGATGAGTTCTTCGGTGAGGTCAATCGGCGACTTGTCGTAGATGACCGCCAGTGATCGCAGGTCCTCCTGCCGGATGGACAGCACCCTGCCGTTGTAGTCGCCGCGCTGACTCTGGATCGTCGCAACGTAGCGGGCCAGTGGGCCGGCCTTGTCCTTCGGGAGCTGGGCCATGCGCTCCAGGTCGATGACGAGCTTCGGCGATGGCGCCAGCGGAGCGGGTGTCGAGTCACCGGGCAGCAGTTCCGACACCGGCACGCCGTAAAACTCCGCCAGCTCGGCCAGCTTCTGCACGGTCACTGAGCGGTCGCCGCGCTCGTACGAACCTACAACCACGGCTTTCCAGCGGCCGCGTGACTTCTCCTCCACTCCGTGCAGGGACAGCCCCTGCTGTGTACGGATGGCGCGCAGTCGTGCGCCGAGAGTCTTGGCGTATTCAGATGGCATGTTGTCGGCCCCCCGGCCAGTCGTCGCTTTCAGTAACGGTTACGGACAGTGACGGTAGGCCGCAAGAGCGACCAGGTCAAGCCGAATAGCAAAAAGCGGGTCAACTTACGCGTCTTGTCGCTCGCGCCCGGGGCGATGGCCATCGCCAGGGCGACCGGACACGATTCCCGAAAAGCCGGCTGGGGCTGGCCTTCTCGCTGCTCTGGCGTCCGCACCCGGCAGGTTTTCGCGAGTTCCGCTGATCCGTGCCCTCTCAGTGTGACACGAATCACTCATCGTCACCCAATCCACGCCGGAGCCCGTCCCGAGTTTCCCGGCCGGCGGACCCACTCCCCGGCAGGGCGGCTCCCCTGGCCAGATGCGGCGCCACGCCGCGACATCCCATGTCACGGCGCTCCTCCTGGTAGGGTGGCCGGGACAGATCGTCCTTTAAGGCCCGTCCAGTGAGGCGGGAAAGGAGGTCCGTGGCGTGCATGCGCTGCATCCTGCCCGCGATCAGGCCCTCGCGGCGGCCGGTGCGCCGGGCGGCAGCCCGGCCAGACCCGGCCCGGCCGACCCGAAGATGGTCCTTGAGCCCGCCGAGATCGGGCGGGCGCTCACCCGGATCGCACACGAGATACTGGAACGGACCGACGGCGCGTCCGACGTCGTGCTGCTGGGCATCCCTACCCGGGGAGTCACGCTGGCGCGGCGCCTGGCCGAGCGCATCGAGCAGGTCGAGGGACACCCGGTGCCCCACGGGTCACTCGACATCACGATGTACCGCGACGATCTGCGGCTCCGCCCGGCCCGGGCCCTCGGCCCCACCGAGGTGCCCCCCGAGGGCATCGACGGGACCATCGTCGTCATCGTCGATGACGTGCTCTACTCCGGCCGGACCGTGCGGGCAGCTCTCGACGCCCTGAACGACCTTGGCCGTCCCCGTGCGGTTCAGCTGGCCGTCCTGATCGACCGCGGGCACCGCGAGCTGCCGGTCCGGGCGGACTACGTCGGCAAGAACCTGCCCACCTCCAGGCAGGAAGTCGTGCGGGTACTGCTGACCGAGGTGGATGGCCAGGATGCAGTGATCATCGGGCGCGCTGCCGCAACGGAGCAACGGAGCGGCACGTGAACCGTCACCTGATCTCCGCGGCCGACCTGAGCCGCGACGATGCCCTGCTCATCCTGGACACCGCCGACGAGCTGGCCCGGATGGCCGACCGGCCCATCAAGAAGCTGCCCACGCTGCGTGGGCGCACGGTGGTCAATCTCTTCTTCGAGGACTCCACCCGGACCAGGATCTCGTTCGAGGCCGCCGCCAAGCGGCTGTCCGCCGACGTGATCAACTTCTCGGCCAAGGGGTCCAGTGTGGCCAAGGGCGAGAGCCTCAAGGACACGGCGCTGACCCTGGAGGCCATGGGCGCCGACGCGGTCGTGATCCGGCACAGTGCCTCGGGCGCGCCGCACCGGCTCGCGGGCTGGGTGCGCGGGACCGTGGTCAACGCCGGCGATGGCGCGCACGAGCACCCCACCCAGGCCCTGCTGGACGCGTTCACCATCCGGCGCAAGTTCGGCCGCCCCGGCGGTGAGGCCCTGGACGGGCTGCGGGTCACGATCGTGGGTGATGTGCTGCACAGCCGGGTCGCCCGGTCCAACGTGCTGCTGCTGAACACCCTGGGGGCCGAGGTCACTCTCGTCGCGCCGCCCACCCTGCTGCCGGTGGCGGTCGGCGCGTGGCCCTGCTCCGTCGGCTACGACTTCGACGCCGTGATACCCAAGACCGACGTGGTGATGATGCTGCGGGTTCAGCAGGAGCGGATGAACGCCGCCTACTTCCCCAGCGTGCGGGAGTACAGCCGCCGCTACGGGCTGGACGGCACCCGGATGGCGCAGCTGCCCGAGCACGCCATCGTGATGCACCCGGGCCCGATGAACCGCGGCGTCGAGATCGCCGCCGAGGTGGCGGACTCGGCCCGGTCCACGATCGTGGAACAGGTGGCCAACGGTGTGAGCGTGCGCATGGCCGTGTTGTACCTGCTGCTCGGCGGAGCGGAGGCGCAGTCATGACCGCGGGCACGGGCAAGAACCCGGGGACGTGGCTGATCAGGGGCGCGCGGCCGCTGGGCGGCGACCCGGCCGACATCGTGATCCACGACGGCGTGATCGACAGCATCGGTGACGGCGCCGCTCCGGCGGGCGCGCAGGTCCTGGACGCGGCGGGCCTCATCGCCCTGCCCGGCCTGGTGGACCTGCACACTCACCTGCGGGAGCCGGGCCGCGAGGACGCCGAGACCGTGGAGACCGGGACCAGGGCGGCGGCGCTGGGCGGGTTCACCGCCGTGCACGCGATGGCCAACACCGACCCGGTGGCGGACACGGCAGGCGTGGTGGAGCAGATCTGGCGGCTCGGGCGGCAGGCCGGGCACTGCGACGTCCACCCGGTCGGGGCGGTCACCGTGGGCCTGGCCGGAACGCGGCTGGCCGAACTGGGCGCGATGGCCGAGTCCCCGGCGCGGGTCCGGGTGTTCTCCGACGACGGGCGCTGCGTGTCCGACGCCGTGATGATGCGCCGGGCGCTGGAGTACGTGAAGGCATTCGATGGGGTCATCGCGCAGCACGCGCAGGAACCCCGGCTCACCGAGGGCGCGCAGCTCAACGAGGGGGAGATGTCCGGGCGGCTCGGGCTGACCGGCTGGCCGGCCGTGGCCGAGGAGGCCGTCATCGCCCGGGATTGCCTGCTCACCGCCCACGTCGGCTCGGCGCTGCACGTCTGCCACGTGTCCACGGCCGGATCGGTGGAGATCATCCGCTGGGCGAAGGGCAAGGGCTGGCGGGTCACGGCCGAGGTGACCCCGCACCACCTGCTGCTGACCGACTCGCTCGCGGTCGGGTATGACCCGGTCTACAAGGTCAACCCGCCGCTGCGCACCCTGGCCGACGTGGCGGCGTTGCGCGAGGGCCTGGCCGACGGCACCATCGACTGCGTGGCCACCGACCACGCGCCGCACCCGGTGGAAGACAAGGAAACCGAGTGGGACACGGCCGCGTTCGGGATGACCGGGCTGGAAACCGCGCTGCGCGTGGTGCAGGAGGCCATGGTCGACACGGGCCTGCTGGACTGGGCCGGGGTGGCCGACCGGATGTCCCGGCGGCCGGCCCGTATCGGCCGGCTGCCCGGCCCGGAGGGCGCGCTGGCTGCGGGTCTGCCGGCCAGCCTCACGCTCTACGACGCCTCGGCGCGCGACACGGTGGACCCGCGTGCGCACGCCTCCCGGAGCCGGAACAGCCCGTTCGCGGGGATGGAACTGCCAGGCCGGGTGGTGGCCACGTTCCTGCGCGGGACGCCTACCGTCCTCGACGGGAAGCTGGCCTGATGGCCCAGTCCCTGAACGCGGGGCCTGGCGGGCCGGGCGCCCCTGCGATCCTGGTCCTGGAGGACGGCACCACGTTCCGCGGGACGTCGTTCGGCGCGGAGGGCGAGACCTTCGGCGAGATGGTCTTCAACACCGGCATGACCGGCTACCAGGAGACGCTGACGGACCCGTCCTACTGCCGCCAGATCGTGGCGATGACCGCGCCGCACATCGGCAACACGGGGATCAACGACGAGGACCCGGAATCGCGGCGGATCTGGGTCAGCGGGTACGTGGTCCGCGAGCCGGCCCGGATGGCCTCGAACTGGCGGTCGAAGCGGAGCCTGGACGATGAACTGCGCGCCCAGGGCATCACCGGCATCGCGATCACCGGCACCCGGGCGCTGACCAGGCACCTGCGCGATCGGGGCGCGATGCGGGCCGGGATCGCGACCGGCACCATGGACGCGGACGCGCTGCGTGAGCGGGTCCTGGCCAGCCCGCAGATGACCGGGGCGGACCTGGCCCGGGAGGTGTCCACGGACACCGCCTACACCGTGTCCCCGCCGGACGGCGTGCCGGTCCGCTACCAGGTTGCGGCCGTGGACCTGGGCATCAAGGCGGCCACGCCCCTGGCCATGGCCCGGCTGGGCTGCCAGGTCACCGTGCTCCCGGCGGCCAGTACCGCCGAGCAGATCCTGTCCGGCAGCCCGGACGGAGTTTTTTCTCAAACGGTCCGGGCGACCCGGCTGCGGCTGGCTACGCCGTGGAGGCGGTCGGTGGCGTCCTCGCCCGCGGCGTCCCGGTGTTTGGCATCTGCCTGGGCAGCCAGATCCTGGGCCGGGCCCTCGGCCTGGGCACCTACAAGCTCCGGTTCGGCCATCGCGGCGTGAACCAGCCGGTCAAGGACCTGGCCACCGGCCAGGTGCAGATCACCAGCCACAATCACGGCTTCGCGGTGGCCATGCCCGCCGCCGCCGAAGGCCGGCCAGGCCAGCAGAGCGCCGGAGGCCGGCCAGGCCAGCGGAGCGCCGAGGCCGCCAGGCCAGCGGAGCGCCGGAGGCCTGGCCAGCGGGGGGCGTCCCCGGGCGCCACGTTCGCCACCGACTTCGGCCCGGCCCAGATCACCCACGTCAACCTCAATGACGGCGTGGTCGAGGGCCTCCGCCTGCTCGACCAGCCGGCGTTCAGCGTCCAGTACCACCCCGAGGCCGCACCGGGCCCGCATGATGCGGCCGGACTGTTTGAGAAATTCTGTGCCCTTATGGACGGGGCCAGGGGAGGTGCGCATGCCCCGGCGTGAGGACCTGCGCTCGGTGCTCGTCATCGGGTCCGGGCCGATCGTGATCGGGCAGGCGTGCGAGTTCGACTACTCGGGTACCCAGGCCTGCCGGGTGCTGAGCCAGGAGGGCATCCGGGTCAGCCTGGTGAACTCCAACCCGGCCACGATCATGACTGATCCGGAGTTCGCCGACGCCACCTACGTCGAGCCCATCACCCAGGACGTGCTGGAGAAGGTCATCGCCAAGGAGCGGCCCGACGCCGTGCTGCCCACCCTCGGCGGGCAGACCGCGCTGAACGCGGCTGTCGAGCTGTACGAGGCGGGCATCCTGGCCAAGTATGGCGTCGAGCTCATCGGCGCCGGCATCGAGACCATCAAGGCCGGCGAGGACCGGGCCCGGTTCAAGGACATCGTCACCGGGCTCGGCGGCGAGGTCCCGCTCAGCCACATCTGCCACACCATGGACGAGTGCCTGGGCGCCACGGCGAACCTGGGCTACCCGGTCGTGATCCGGCCGTCCTTCACCCTGGGCGGCTCCGGCTCCGGCATCGCCCGCTCCGAGCCGGAGCTGCGCCGGCTGGCCGGGGCGGGCCTGGACGCCAGCCCGGTCACCGAGGTGCTGCTCGAGGAGTCCATCCTCGGCTGGAAGGAGTTCGAGCTCGAGCTGATGCGCGACCGGCACGACAACGTGGTGGTGGTCTGCTCGATCGAGAACATCGACCCGATGGGCGTGCACACCGGGGACTCGGTGACGGTCGCCCCGGCGATGACGCTGACCGACCGCGAGTACCAGCACATGCGGGACGTGGCCATCGCGGTGGTCCGGGCGGTGGGGGTGGACACCGGGGGCTGCAACATCCAGTTCGCGGTGCACCCGCAGACCGGCCGGATGGTCGTGATCGAGATGAACCCCCGGGTGTCCCGGTCGTCGGCGCTGGCCTCCAAGGCGACCGGCTTCCCGATCGCCAAGATCGCCGCCCGGCTGGCCATCGGCTACACGCTGGACGAGATCCGCAACGACATTACCGGCGAGACGCCGGCCAGCTTCGAGCCCGCGCTGGACTACGTGGTGGTCAAGGTGCCCCGGTTCGCGTTCGAGAAGTTCCCCGGCGCCGACCCGGAGCTGACCACGCACATGAAGTCGGTCGGCGAGGCGATGGCCATCGGGCGGAGCTTCCCGGAGGCGCTGCAGAAGGCGCTCCGCTCGCTGGAGAACCGGGCCGCCCCGTTCAGCTGGGACAGACCGCCGGGGGACCGGGACGAGCTGCTGGCGCGCTGCGCCGTCCCGCACGATGGCCGGATGTCCACGGTCCACCAGGCGCTGCGGGCCGGGGCGAGCGTGGCCGACGTGGCCGGGGTGAGCGGGATCGATCCCTGGTTCGTGGACCAGATCCTGGGCATCGAGGAAATCGCCGGGCGGCTGGCCGGGGCGGCCCAGGTGCCCGCTGTGCCCGCGCCCGCCCGGCCGGGCCGGGAACTCGACACCGCCGCGCTGTGGACGGCGAAGCGGGCCGGATTCTCCGACGCCCAGATCGGGCAGCTCAAGGGCCTGCCGGAAGACCAGGTACGGCTGCTGCGGCACGCGTTCGGGATCCGTCCCGTCTACCACACCGTGGACACCTGCGCCGCGGAGTTCGCGGCCCGCACGCCCTACCTGTACTCGACCTACGACGAGCAGACAGAAGTGCCCCCCGGCGGGGCCCCCAAGGTCATCATCCTGGGCAGCGGGCCGAACCGGATCGGCCAGGGCATCGAGTTCGACTACGCCTGCGTGCACGCGTCGTTCGCGCTGTCCGCCGCGGGCTACGAGACCGTGATGGTCAACTGCAACCCGGAGACCGTGTCAACCGACTACGACACGTCCGGGCGGCTGTATTTCGAGCCGCTCACGCTGGAGGACGTGCTCGAGGTGGTGCACGCGGAGGAGCAGAGCGGGCCAGTGGCGGGGGTGATCGTGCAGCTCGGGGGCCAGACCCCGCTCGGCCTGTCCCGCGCCCTCGCCGCCGAGGGCGTGCCGGTGGTGGGGACCAGCCCGGACGCGATCCACCTGGCCGAGGACCGCGGCGAGTTCGGGGCGGTCCTGGAGGCCGCCGGGCTGCCCGCGCCCCGGTACGGCACCGCGCTGTCCTACGACGAGGCCAAGGTGGTGGCGGACGAGATCGGCTACCCGGTCCTGGTCCGGCCCTCCTACGTGCTAGGCGGCCGGGGCATGGAGATCGTCTATGACGACGCCACGCTGGAGGACTACGTCGGCCGGGCCGCGGCGGCGAGCCCCGGGCACCCGGTGCTCATCGACCGCTTCCTCGATGACGCGATCGAGATCGACGTGGACGCCCTGTACGACGGGGAGGAACTGTTCCTCGGCGGGGTGATGGAGCACATCGAGGAGGCCGGCATCCATTCCGGCGACTCGGCGTGCGCGCTGCCGCCCATCACGCTGGGCCGCGCGGACATCGCCCGGATCCGCGAATCGACCGAGGCCATCGCGCGGGGAGTAGGGGTGCGCGGGCTGCTCAACGTGCAGTACGCGATGGCGGCCGGCGTCCTGCACGTGCTGGAGGCCAACCCCCGGGCGTCACGGACCGTCCCGTTCGTGTCCAAGGCCACGGCCACGCCGCTGGCCAAGGCGGCGGCCCGCATCATGATGGGCGCGACTGTCGCCGGCCTGCGGGCCGAGGGCATCCTGCCTGCCGTGGGCGACGGCGGAACGCCCCCGCTGGACGCTCCCATCGCGGTCAAGGAGGCGGTCCTCCCGTTTGGCCGGTTCCGCGACGCCCGCGGCCAGGGCGTGGACACCGTCCTCGGCCCTGAGATGCGCTCTACGGGCGAGGTCATGGGGATCGACGAGGCGTTCGGCACCGCCTACGCCAAGTCCCAGGCGGCCGTCTACGGGCCGCTGCCGGTCAAAGGGCGCGTGTTCGTGTCGGTCGCCAACCGCGACAAGCGGTCCATGGTGTTCCCGGTCAAGCGCCTGGCCGACCTGGGCTTCGAGATCTGGGCGACCGAGGGAACCGGTGAGGTGCTGCGGCGCAACGGTGTTCGTGCCACGATCGTCCGGAAGCACAGCGATGGCCCCGGACCGGGGGGCGAGCCCGATATCGTGGCCAGGATCCTTGCCGGCCAGGTGGATCTCATCGTGAACACGCCGTTCGGCAGCCCAGGGCAGTCGGGTCCCCGGCTGGACGGTTACGAGATACGGACCGCCGCGGTGCGGCGCGGCGTGCCCTGCGTCACCACGGTCCAGGGCCTCGGCGCCGCGGTGCAGGGCATCGAGGCCATCCAGCGCGGCGAGGTGGGGGTGCGGTCATTGCAGGATTACGCGCTGCTTGCCCGGGGGGGCAACCCCCGGCCCCCCCGGGAGCGTCGGCTCCGGGGGAACACCCCTCCGGGGCGCCCCCCGTCGCCGGCGCTGGCAACCCCCCGGGCCAGCAGCACCCTCCGGGAGCGGTGCTATGACCGCCGCCGACGGCGAGCAGGATGCCGTCCAGGTCCAGGTCCGCGGCACCGTGCTGACGGTCCGGAAGGTGGACGCCTACTACGCGATGACCGTGGTGGCCCCGGGCATCGCGGCGCGCTTCAGGCCCGGCCAGTTCCTCGCGGTCGCGGTGGGCGGCCCAGATACGTCCATGCTGCTGCGCCGCGCGTTCTCGATCCATGATGTGCGGCCGGACCACGGCGGGACGGTGGAGTTCGTGTTCGCCGCGAAGGGGCCGGGCACCCGGTGGCTGGCCGAGCGCCGTACCCGGGACGTCATCGACGTGACCGGGCCGCTCGGCAGGCCGTTCCCGGTACCCCGGGACCCGGTCAGCTGCCTGCTGGTCGGCGGTGGTTACGGGAGCGCGCCGCTCTTCGCGCTGGCTGACCGGCTGCGCAGCCGTGACTGCCAGGTGGACTTCCTGCTCGGCGCGGCCAGCGCGGACCGGGTGTTCGGCGCGCTCACCGCACGCCGGACCGGCCGGACCGCGACGGTCACCACCGAGGACGGGTCGATGGGAGTCCGCGGGCTGGTCACCGACCGGCTCACCCAGATCATCCACGAGGCCCGCACCGACGTGATCTACGCGTGCGGCCCGATGGGCATGCTGCGCCAGGTGACCGCGCTGGCCGGACGCTACGACATCCCCGTGCAGGCCCTGGTGGAAGAGTCGATGGCCTGCGGCATCGGGGTCTGCATGACCTGCGTGCTGCCGGTCGTCGGTGACGACGGCGTGACCCGGATGGTCCGTTCCTGCGTGGCGGGCCCGGTGTTCCGCGGGGAGACGGTCCGCTGGGACGACATCGGCACCATCCCGTTCGACGCGCTGGGCGCCCCGGGCTGGAACCCGCGCCAGCACGCGGGGAACGGCGCCGCGGCCGGGCAGGCCGCGGTATCCCCCGTGCCCGGATCGTCGCGGGCCGGGTCCCGCCCGGGGGAGCTCAACGGGGCGGCCGCGGCGGACCGCGCCGCCGGCCCCGGCCCGGGGCGGAAGGAGCAGCATGACGGTTGACCTGCGGACCAGGCTCGGTCACGTCGAGTTGCCGAACCCGATCCTGACCGCATCGGGATGCGCGGGGGCAGGCCGCGAACTGGCCCAGTTCTTCGACGTCGCCAAGATCGGCGCGGTCGTCACCAAGTCCGTGATGGTCGCGCCCCGGGCGGGCAGGCCGACGCCCAGGATGGCGGAAACGCCGAGCGGGATGCTGAATTCCATCGGCCTCCAGGGGCCGGGGATCGACGCCTTCCTCCAGCGTGACCTGCCCTGGCTGCTCTCGCGGGGAGCACGGGCGGTGGTGTCCATCGCCGGCGGCAGCGTCGACGAGTACGCGGAACTCGCCACACGCCTGACCGACGCGGCAGGAGTCACTGCCATCGAGGTGAATATTTCCTGTCCGAATGTCGAGGATCGGGGACAGGTCTTCGCCTGCGATCCGGGTGCCTCCGCCGCCGTCATCGAGGCGGTCCGGGCACGGGCCCGGTACGACATCCCGGTGTTCGCGAAGCTCTCACCGGACGTCACGGACATCGTCACGATCGCCCGCGCCTGCGTCGACGCGGGCGCGGACGGGCTCTCGATGATCAACACCCTGCTCGGGATGGTCATCGACACCGAGACCATGCGCCCCGTGCTGGCCGGCGTGACCGGGGGCCTGTCCGGCCCCGCCATCCGGCCGGTGGCGGTGCGCTGCATCTGGCAGGTTCGCAAGGCTCTGCCCGACGTCCCCATCATCGGCATGGGCGGCGTCAGGACCGGACGCGACGCGCTGGAGCTCATCCTGGCCGGGGCGTCCATGGTGAGTGTCGGAACCACGATCTTCCACGACCCATCGGCCTGCGTCCGCATCCTCCGCGAACTCGACGAGGAACTTGGGCAGCGCGGCATCGAGCGGCTCAGCGACGTGATCGGGCTCGCGCACGAGCCGCGAGGGGCGCCGCTCCGCCGGCTGTCCGGGATCGTCCGGTGAGCAGGCGCCCCGCCCGCCTGCCAGCACCCGTACCCGAGGAGGAGAGTTGAGCCAGCCAGCGCCGATCGCCGTGGCGCTTGACGCGCCCGACCTGGAGACCGCAGCTTGCTGGGCCGGGTTGGTAACGCCGCACGTCAGCACGGTAAAAATCGGGCTCGAGCTCTACCTGCGCTACGGCCCCGGCGTGGTCGCCTCGATCAGGGGCGCGAGCGGCGTGCAGGTCTTCCTGGACCTGAAGCTGCACGACATCCCGGCCACCGTGGCGGGCGCGACCCGGGCCATGGCCCGGCTGCGGCCGGACATCGTCACCGTGCATGCCTCAGCGGGCCCTGAGGTCATCCGTGCGGCTGTGCAGGCCGCCCCGGACACGATCATCGCCGCGGTGACCGTGCTGACCTCACTGAGCTCCGCAGACCTGGAGTCGATCGGCCTGCGCGGCCCGGTGCCGGACGCCGTGCGGCGCCTCGCCGTGCTCGCGGTCGCGGCCGGCGCGCGGGCGCTGGTCTGCTCCCCTCGCGAGGTGGCCGCGGTCCGCGCTGAGGTCGGCCCGTCCATCAAGCTGATCACGCCGGGCGTGCGCCCGGCCGGGTCGGACCGTAACGACCAGGCGCGGGTCGCCACGCCCGAGGAGGCGCTGCGGGAGGGGGCCGATCTTCTGGTCATCGGGCGCCCCATCACCGGCGCGCCCGACCCGGGCGCGGCCGCAGCGGCCATCGCGGCACCGTTGCGGCGGCTCGCGGCGGCGGAGTGAGCATACGGCTGCGGCCTTCCGGCGTATCCCCTCCCAGACCTTCCCGGCGCATCTCCCGCGGCCTGGATGATCATGGAAAGTACGTGCTGATCATGCGATCTGGGTGCTGATCGCCGCCCCGGCATGTTTGGAGCACTCCGCCGCGGGCGGGATGATAGGGCCATGGGGATAGCCCGTTTGACTACGTTACGTATTCGGTCTGATCCGGAGAGTAATATCGTCCAATTTATGACGTAACAAACGGGTGTTTGCGTTGCCGTAGCGGGCTGAACTCGCTACTTTCCCTTTCCGTCCGCAGTTTTCGATTCTGAAACCCGAGGTGACCCGGAGTGGCTCTTCCTCCCCTCACTCCCGATCAGCGAGCCGCAGCCCTGGAGAAGGCTGCAAGGGCGCGCAAGGAACGGGCCGAGGTCAAGGCCCGGCTGAAGAAGGCCGAGCTGACCCTGTCCCAAGTTCTCAAGGACGGCCAGACAGATGACATCCTTGGAAAGATGAAAGTCTCGGCTCTCCTCGAGGCCGTGCCGGGGATCGGCAAGGTACGTGCCCGGCAGATCATGGAGCGGCTCGGCATCGCCGAATCGCGCCGGGTCCGTGGCCTTGGCGCGAACCAGCGCGCCGCGCTGGAAAACGAGTTCGGTGGTGTTATCTGAGGCAGTCTGATCACCCCCAGGGGCGGGCGCGGGGACCAAGGCCGACGGCCATGACGTCCGCTGATCGCTCATGCGGTACCGCGCTTGTCCGGGGGGGCGAGGTGCCAGCCCGGCTTACGGTTCTTTCCGGCCCTTCCGGGGTCGGCAAGAGCACCGTGGTGGCCGGGTTGCGGAACGAAAGCCCGGAAATCTGGCTCTCGGTATCGGTGACCACACGGGCGCCGAGGCCTGGTGAAGTTGACGGCCGGGAGTACCACTTTGTCGGCGATGCCGAGTTCGACCGGATGCTGGCCCAGGGAGATCTGCTCGAATGGGCAACATTCGCCGGCCACCGGTATGGAACGCCGCGCGGCCCGCTAGCCGGGAAACTGGCGGCCGGAGTTCCCGCGCTTCTGGAAATCGATCTTGCGGGCGCACGGCAAGTGCGCCAGGCGGTGCCAGATGCCCTGCTGGTATTTCTCGCCCCGCCTAACTGGGACGAGCTGGTGCGCCGGCTCACCGGCCGCGGCACAGAGCCCCCGGAGGTGATCCAGCGCAGGCTGGAGGCCGCCCGGGTGGAACTCGCCGCGGAAGACGAGTTCGACCTGACGCTGATCAATACATCGGTCGGGGATGTCTGCCGCCAGCTGGTATCTTTGACGGTGGCCTTAGTGGCCACCTGATTTTTTCTCAAACGGAAGGCACATAGTGGCAGGGAATCCCGCCGCGGAGGGCATCACCAACCCGCCCATCGACGATCTGCTCCAAGTCGTAGACAGCAAGTACCGCCTGGTCATCATGGCCGCGAAGCGGGCGCGGCAGATCAACGCCTACTATGCCCAGCTCGGCGAGGGCCTGCTCGAGTACGTCGGCCCGCTGGTCGAGACCCGGGTTCAGGAGAAGCCGCTGTCCATCGCGCTGCGTGAGATCCGCCAGGGGCTGCTCTCCGCCCAGGAGACGGCCGAACCCACGGGCTGACCGGCCTGCGGCTGGGGGACAGGGACCACGTGCCGTCGAGCATCGTTCTCGGTGTCGGTGGCGGCATCGCCGCCTACAAGGTCTGTGAACTGCTCAGGCGGTTCACAGAAGGCGGCCACCAGGTCCGGGTGGTGCCCACCAGCAGCGCGCTGCGCTTCGTCGGGCAAGCCACCTGGGCCGCCCTGTCCGGGCAGCCCGTCACCACCAGCGTCTGGGACGACGTGCACGAGGTGCCGCACGTGCGGATCGGGCAGCGCGCCGATCTCGTCTTCGTTGCGCCCGCCACAGCCGATCTGCTGGCCCGCGCGGCCGCGGGGCGGGCCGACGACCTGCTGACCGCCACCCTGCTGACCGCACGCTGCCCGGTGGTGTTCGCGCCCGCGATGCACACCGAGATGTGGGAGCACCCGGCCACCCAGGCCAACGTGGCGACTCTGCGGGGCCGAGGCTGCCTCGTCCTGGACCCCGCGGCCGGCCGGCTCACCGGCGCCGACAGCGGGCCGGGTCGGCTGCCCGACCCGGCCGAGCTGTACGAGACGGCCACGCGGGTGCTGGCCCGCGGCACGGCGGGGCTGCGGCCCGACCTGGCCGGGCGGCACGTGGTGGTCTCGGCCGGCGGCACCCGGGAAGAACTCGACCCCGTCCGGTTCCTCGGTAACTGGTCCTCGGGGCGGCAGGGGTACGCGCTGGCCCGGACCGCGGCTGCCCGGGGTGCCCGGGTCACCCTGGTGGCCGCCAACGTGGAACTGGATGACCCGGCGGGAGTACGGGTCGTCCGGGTGACCTCGGCCCGCGAGCTGGAGGCCGCGGTCACGTCCGCCGCCACGGACGCCGACGCCGTCGTCATGGCGGCGGCGGTGGCCGACTTCCGGCCCGAAACCCGGACCGGCTCGAAGATCAAGAAGGCCGGGCAGGCACCTGAGCCGCTGCGCCTGGTGGAAAACCCCGACGTCCTGCGCGGCCTGTCGGCCCACCGGGCCCGGCCCGGGCAGGTCATCGTCGGCTTCGCCGCCGAGACCGAGGACCTGCTGCGCAACGGCCACGCCAAGCTGGCCGCGAAGGGCTGCGATCTGCTGGTCGTCAACCAGGTCGGGGCCGGGCTCGCGTTCGGCACGAGCGACAACGAGGCGATCGTGCTGGCCTCCGACGGCACCGCGGAGAAGGTCCCGCGCGGGCCCAAGGAGGTGCTCGCCGACGTCGTGTGGGACCTGGTCGCCGCCCGGCTGCCTGGTTAACCACGCTTGCTGGCGAAGGTGCCGCACGTAATGTGCGGTCACCGGCTCGTCTATCCTGATCACTTGGCTGGGCAGGAGGCTTTCTGGTCTCGCAGGCGAGGGAGCCCGGCTACACTTCGGCGAGGTTTCAGCCGCTTACTAGGACGGGGAGTCAGGTGGCCCGACGTCTTTTCACCTCCGAGTCGGTGACGGAGGGGCATCCGGACAAGATGGCGGATCAGATCAGTGACGCCATCCTCGACTCGATGATCAAAGATGACCCGAAAAGCCGCGTGGCGGTGGAGACGCTGATCACGACCGGCCAGGTGCACGTGGCGGGGGAGGTGACCACCGAGACCTACGTGGACATCCCGGGGATCATCCGCGAGAAGATCCTCGAGATCGGCTACGACTCCTCGCTCAAGGGATACGACGGCGCGTCGTGTGGTGTGTCGGTGTCGATCGGCGCCCAGTCCCCGGACATCGCGCAGGGAGTGCTCCGGGCGTTCGAGTACCGTGAGGGCGAGGGTTCCACCGACCTGGACCGTCAGGGGGCGGGTGACCAGGGGCTCATGTTCGGTTACGCCTGCCGTGAGACTCCGGAACTCATGCCACTGCCGATCATGCTCGCGCACCGGCTGGCCCGGCGGCTGTCGGAGGTGCGCCGCAGTGGTGACGTTCCTTACCTGCGGCCGGACGGCAAGACGCAGGTCACGATCGAATACGACGGGGACAAGGCGGTCCGGCTGGACACCGTGGTCGTGTCGGCGCAGCACGCGCCGGACATCGACCTGCGGGAGCTGCTTACCCCGGACGTCCTGGATCTCGTGGTTACCCCGGTGCTCGACGGCCTGGACATCGACACCACCGCGTACCGGCTCCTGGTCAACCCCACCGGGCGGTTCGAGATCGGCGGCCCGATGGGCGACGCCGGGCTGACCGGCCGCAAGATCATCATCGACACCTACGGCGGGATGGCCCGGCACGGGGGCGGCGCGTTCTCGGGCAAGGACCCGTCCAAGGTGGACCGCAGCGCGGCCTACGCCATGCGCTGGGTGGCCAAGAACGTGGTCGCCTCGGGCCTGGCGGACCGCTGTGAGGCCCAGGTCGCGTACGCGATCGGCAAGGCCAAGCCGGTGGGCCTGTTCGTGGAGTGTTTCGGCACCGAGCGGGTGCCCGTCGAGCATATCCAGGATGCGGTGCTGGAGGTCTTCGACCTGCGGCCGGCCGCGATCATCCGGGATCTCGACCTGCTCCGCCCGATCTACTCGCAGACCGCCAGTTACGGGCACTTCGGGCGCGAGGAGCCGGACTTCTCCTGGGAGCGGGTTGACCGGGCCGAGAACCTGCGGTCCGCTGCTGGGCTTTAGCCCGCCTTTAGCCCGCCTCTAGCCCCCGGGCCGGCCGGGCCGGCTCCCGGCCCTGGACACCATCTGGGCCCGGAATTTACGCTCATAACGCCCGGTGTTCTGGTCAGCGCGTTTGCGCCCGCTCGTGCGAGCCGGTGAGCCATTGCCATCATCCACAGACCGCGCGGGCTCGTCGGCGCAGCCAGAGCCGGGTACCCCCGCGGAACGGTCCCGGGACCGCGCCCCGCCCCCGCCGCCGGACCCCGCCCCGCCCGCTGCGCCAGCTCCGGTGCGGGCCGGGCAACCGGCCCGCCACGGCCGCGGTCGTGTGCGGCCTGCTGGGCGCGGCCCTCATCACGATCCCGGCCGGCCTGCTGCTGGCCGTTCTCGGCTTCCGGCGGGTCCGCCAGGGGAGCCGGGGGCTGGTCCGCTGCTGGCTGGCGGTCGCGCTCATGCTGGCCTGGGCAGGAGCAGCGGCCTACCTGGTGCCGGACCTCCTCCGGGCCGCCGACCCCGGCTGCGTGGCATACAAGAACACGGCGCTCACCGCCTACAACCGGGTCGCCGATGATGTGCGCGACGGCCGCAGCCGGGCCCAGCTGGCCCGGGACCTGGCCGCCGCGATCACCTCGATCGGCAGTGCCGCGGCGGACAGCCGGAGCGCCGCGACCACCCAGTCGCTGGCTGCGCTGTCCGGCGACCTGCGGGCCATGCGCGCGGATGTCCGGGCAGGACGCGACGTCCCGCGCGTGCTGCTGCTGTCCCTGAACCGCGAGACCCGCGCCGCCGACGCCGCCTGCGGCACGGTGCATCTCTGATCGGTCCCGCCGCGCCTGATCAGCCGCGCGGGGGCAGTGTGTCCCTACCCTCTGGTAGGACAGGACTGTGGCAGGGGCAGCGAGTCAGCAGGCGGCCACCCGGCCGGCGCGGCGGGGTGCCGGGCGCGATCCAGGGCCGGTCGCCGCGGTTCTGCCGGTGGCCCAGGTCGCCGTCGATATCCCGCTGGCCCACCTGGACCGGCCGTTCGACTACCTGATCCCCGAGCGGCTCTCGGATCAGGCCGTGCCCGGCTGCCGGGTGCGGGTCCGTTTCGCGGGCCAGCTGGTTGACGGCTACCTGCTGGACCGGGCGGGGGAGAGCGGGCATCAGGGGCGGCTGGCCCGCCTGGAGCGGGTGGTGTCACCCGAGCCCGTGCTGAGCCCCGGGATCATGGCCCTGGCCCGTGAGGTCGCGGACCGCTACGCGGGCACCCTGGCCGACGTGCTGCGGCTGGCCATCCCGCCCCGGCATGCCCGCACCGAATCCGCCGCCTCGCTTCCCGTGCCTGGGGGGACCGTGCCTGGGGGGACCGTGCCTGGGGGGACCGTGCCTGGGGGGACCGGGCACGGCGGTACCGTGCCCGAGGCCGGGGGGCCCGGGCCCGGCCCGTGGGGCCGCTATCCGGACGGTCCCGCGTTCCTCGACGCGCTGGCCAGCCGGCGCGGGCCGCGCGCCGTGTGGTCGGCGCTGCCCGGCCCGCACTGGCCGGAGGAGATCGCCCGGGCGGTAGCCACCGCCGCAGCTACCGGGCGGGGCGCCCTGGTCGTGGTTCCCGACGCCCGCGATCTCAGCCTGCTGGACGCGGCGCTGGCCGCGCAGCTCGGCCCGGGCCGGCATGTCACACTGTCCGCGGACCTGGGGCCCGCCGAGCGCTACCGGCGCTGGCTGTCCGTCCGGCGCGGCGCGCAGCGGGTGGTGGCGGGCACTCGCGCCGCGATGTTTTCCCCGGTCAGTGATCTGGGGCTGGTGGTCCTCTGGGACGACGGAGACGACCTTCACGCGGAGCCGCGTGCGCCCTACCCGCACGCCCGCGAGGTGCTGGCGCTCCGGGCGCACCGCACCGGCGCGGCTGTCCTGATCGGGGGCTTCGCCCGGACCGCCGAATCCACCCGCCTGGTGGCCAGCGGCTGGGCGCGGCCAATCGTCGCGGGCCGTCAAGTGCTCCGCGGCCACGCCCCCGCGGTCCGCGCCGCGGGCGGTGACGCTGAACTCGCCCGGGACGAGGCGGCCCAGACCGCGCGGCTGCCCAGCCTGGTTCTGCGGACCGCCCGCGAGGCACTGGCCAGCGGCCCGGTCCTGGTCCAGGTGCCGCGCCGCGGCTACGTCGCGGCGCTGGGGTGTGCCCGCTGCCGGGCCAGGGCCAGGTGTGCGGCCTGCGGAGGCCCCCTCGCCCTGGCCAGCGTCGGCGGGGCGCCCCGTTGCGGATGGTGCGGGGTGGCAGACGAGCAATGGCGGTGCTCGCGCTGCGGGCATTCCGCCGTCCGTGCCCTGGTGACCGGGGCCGGGCGCACCGCGGAGGAACTCGGCCGGGCCTTCCCCGGGGTCCCCTTGGTCACGTCCGGCGGGGCGGCGACGATACCCGGCGTGCCGGGCTCGCCCGCCCTGGTGGTGGCCACGCCCGGAGCCGAGCCGCAGGCCGTCGGCGGGTACGCGGCGGCGTTGCTGCTGGATGGCTGGATGCTGCTCGGCCGGCCCAGCCTGCGCGCCGCCGAGGAGGCGCTGCGGCGCTGGATGAACGCTGCGGCGCTGGTCCGGTCCGGGCCTGCGGGCGGCCGGGTGGTCGTCGTGGCCGACTCCGCCATCCCCGCGGTCCAGGCGCTGGTGCGGTGGGACCCGGTGACGAATTCTGAGCGGGAACTCGACGAGCGGGCCGAGCTTCATTTCCCGCCCGCGGTGCGGATAGCGGCCCTCAGCGGACCCCAGGAGGCGGTCCACGCGCTGCTCGCCGACACGGAGCTGCCGCCCGCTGCCGAACTGCTCGGTCCCGTCGAGGAGCCCCCGGACAACGTCCGGACGCTCGTGCGCGTGCCCAGGTCAGCGGGGTTGGCGCTGGCCGGAGCGCTGCACCGGGCGCAGGCCGGACGCAGCGCGCGCAAGGCCCCGGGAGCCGTCCGGGTGCAGCTCGACCCGGCCGAGCTGATCTGAGTTCCCCCGGGGAGGCCATAGGGTGCTGGGGTGGCCACCTCACGACGGAATCCGCCGTCTCGGACCACGCCGGGTCCGCGCGGCAATGCGAACGGGAACGCGCAGGCGACTGATACCGGCGGTCCGCCCCGGCTCCCGACCGTGCGCCTGGCGCCCCGTGAGGAGCTGGCCGCGGCGGCCCGGGTCGCCCCGCTGCTGCGGGCGGGCCGTGACGTGGCCAGGTGGATTGGGCCCGGCCGGGCGCTCACCAAGGCCGGGCGGCTGCGCCAGGCGGACGCCCTGGCGGCCGCCATGCACCTGGAGCTGATCCCGGCCGAGTTCGAGGCGGCGTGGCGGGTCGCGGTCGCTGCCCGGATGCTGCTCCTCAGCGACGGCCGCGCGGAGGCCGGGGACCGGCTTGACGTGCTCGCGTCCGGGACCGCAGACGATGTGCTAGCCGCCTGGGACTCGGCGCTCACGGTCATGCTGGAGGCCGAGGACCTGGACGGGATGGCGACCGCCCTGTACACGGTCGGCGGTCCGGTGCGGATGGATGCCCTGTTCGACGCCTATCTGGCCGCGGCCGACACCCAGCGCCGGGGAGCGCACGGCAGCGTGCCCGGGCCCGGCGGTGAGCAGGCGACGGACCGCGGCGTGCTCCAGGACGAGGGGGCGGCCCTGTCCGTCGCCCTGGAGATGCTGGCCGATCTCGGCGTGGTCGAGCTGGGCGCGGACGAGCCCGGCGTGGACGAGGACGGCGGCGCCCTGACCGTCACCCTGGCGCCGCTCGGCGTCTGGGGCGTGCACAGGCGGCTGCGGGCGCAGGGATGGCATGTCCCGGTCACCGGCGGCCGCGCGCGCAGCGACGCCACCGCCCTGCTGGCCACGCTGGCCAACTGCGACGTGGAGGACGGGGAAGCGGAGATCGCCAGCTGGCTCGCGGGGCGGACTCCCCGGCAGGCTGCGGCGGAGCTGATCAGCGCGGCCAGCCAGGGTTCCCCGGGCCTGCGCGGCGCGGGATTCGCGGTGCTCGACCGGATCGGCGAGGATGCCGTGGCCGGCGTCCGTGAAGCCCTGGCCGATCCGGTGCTGCGCGCCCACGCGGCGGTCTGGCTGCACGAGCACGGCGAGGACGCCGAGCTTGACCGGGAGGACCGGGCCTGGCTGCTGGTGGACCTGGGCGCGGGGTTGCTGGAGGAGGCGGACCCGGAGGACGTCGTCGCCGAGCTGCTGCCCGACGTGCCCCCGGGCGCGCAGGCGGAGCTGGTCGCCGGGCTGTGGCGGGTCCGCCATCCGGGGGTGACTGACCTGCTGACCGCGCTCAGTGATCACCACCCGGATCCGGGGGTGGCTCGGGCCGCGCGGAAGGCTGCGTTTAAGGCCCGCTCGGTCTCGGCCAGTTAGGGCCCCGGCAGTTCATAGACTTGGGTGGTTAACGCTCCCGGTGACAGGGCCCGGTGAGCGCCCAGACGGAAGGACGGTGCGCCATCAGCGTCAAGCCGATCCGCATCTTCGGTGACCCGGTACTACGCACCCCGGCCGAGCCGGTCCGCGACTTCGACGCCGAGCTGCGCAAGCTGGTCAAGGACCTCACCGACACGATGCTGGAGGCGCCGGGCCTCGGCCTAGCCGCGCCGCAGATCGGCGTGGGCCTGCGGGTCTTCACCTATTTCGTGGACGGCGAGCTCGGGCACCTGATCAATCCCTCGCTCGACCTGTCGGCCGAGACGGAGACCGACGACGAGGGTTGCCTGTCGTTCCCGGGCCTCGCCTTCCCGACCCAGCGTGCCTTCGGTGCGGCCGCCAAGGGCTTCAACATGTACGGCGAGCCGGTCACCCTCGAGGGCACCGGCCAGCTGGCCCGGTGCGTGCAGCACGAAACGGATCATCTGGACGGGGTGCTGTTCATCGACCGGCTCGACCCGCAGCAGCGCAAGCTGGCCATGCGGGCCATCCGCGAGGCGGAGTGGTGGGGCGAGCCCGTGCCGGAGATCCGGGCGTCGCCGCACGCGACCGGCGGACAGGCCCGCTAGGTTCCCTCATGCGATTGGTGTTCGCCGGTACCCCGCAGGCTGCCGTAGCCGCGCTCGATGCCCTCCTGAAGTCCCGGCACGAGGTAGCCGCGGTGGTGACCCGGCCCGACGCCCCGGCCGGCCGGGGGCTGCGCCTGGAGCCGAGCCCGGTAGCGCAGCGCGCCGCCGGGGCCGGCATCGAGGTGCTCAAGCCCACCCGGCCCCGGGACCCGGACTTCGCCGACCGGCTGCGCCAGATCGCCCCGGACATCGTCCCGGTGACCGCCTACGGTGCGCTCATCCCGCAGGCCGTGCTCGACATCCCCGCCCAGGGCTGGATCAACCTGCATTTCTCGCTGCTGCCCGCGTGGCGTGGCGCGGCTCCGGTGCAGCACGCCATCCTGCGTGGCGACGAGATCACCGGCGCGACCACGTTCCGGCTGGTCAAGGCGCTGGACGCCGGCCCGGTCTTCGGGGTCGTAACCGAGCCGATCCATCCCCGTGACACAGCGGGGGATCTGCTCGGGAGGCTGGCGATCTCCGGCGCCGGGCTGCTCGTGGCCACCCTCGACGGGATCGAGTCCGGGCAGCTCGAGGCGCGGCCCCAGCCTGCCGAGGGAGTGACCCTCGCTCCCAAGATCACCGCCGAGGATGCCCGGGTGCGCTGGGAGCAGCCTGCCGCCGCCGTGGACCGGCAGGTTCGCGCCACCACCCCCGGTCCGGGCGCCTGGACCATTCTGGGGGAGGACCGGCTGAAGCTGTGGCCGGTTGACCCGGCTCCGGACGGCGCGGCGTCCGCCGGTTCCCTCGCCCCGGGCGAGGTGCGCTTCCTGCGCTCCGGGGTGCTTGTCGGCACCGCGACCACGCCGGTCGGGCTGGGTGACGTCCAGCCGCCGGGCAAACGGCGGATGCGCGCCGCCGACTGGGCTCGCGGGCTCCGCCAGGATGTTGTGGTGCTGAGCTGAGATGACCGCACCGATCCCCAAGCCGCGGACCGTCCCTCAGGGCAGGTCCGCTCAGGACGGGGCCTCCCGTGACGGCGCTCCCCGTGACGGCGCTCCCCGTGACGGCGCTCCCCGTGACGGCGCTCCCCCGTGACGGCGCTTCCCGTGAGGGCGGTTCCCGCGGGGGTGCTTCCGGCAGTGGTGGTTCCCGCGGGGGCGCTTCCGGCAGTGGTGCTTCGCGCAGTGGCCGCGCCCGCGGTGGCCCCGCGCTGCGCGATGGCCGGGGACGCCGCCGCGCCGACCCGGTTCGCAGGCTCGCCTACGACGTGCTCATCGCCGTGGATCAGCGGGACGCCTACGCCAACCTGCTGCTGCCGTCGATGCTCGCCGAGCGCGGCCTGGCGGGCCGGGACGCCGCGCTGGCCACCGAGCTCACCTACGGGACGCTGCGCGGCCGGGGCAGCTACGACGCGATCCTCGGCCTGTGCAGTGACCGGAAGCTCGACCGGGTGGACCTCCCGCTGCGCGAGGTGCTCCGGCTCGGCACCCACCAACTGCTGGCCACCCGGGTGCAGCAGCACGCGGCCGTCGCGACATCCGTGGACCTCGCCCGTGACCTGGCCGGCCAGCGCTCGGCCGGTTTCGTTAACGCGGTGCTCCGCAAGGTGGCCACCCGGGACCTGGAGGCCTGGATGGGTGTCGCGGCCCCGCGCCGCGACGCCGATCCGGTTGGTCACCTGGCCGTCCGCTACAGCCATCCCCGGTGGATGGTTCAGGTGGTGGCCGGCGCCCTGGGAGAGGACGCCACAGGCGCCCTGGCCGAGACAGAGGCGGCCCTGGCGGCGAATGGGATCCGGCCCCGGGTCACCCTGTGCGTGGTGCCCGGCCTGGCTGACCCGGGGGAGCTCACGACCACCGGTGCTGAGCCCGCTGCCTGGTCACCCTTCGGGGCTTACCTGGCGGGCGGGGACCCGGCCGCGATCGAGGCGGTCAGCGCCCGGCGCGCCGCCGTCCAGGACGAGGCGAGCCAGCTGGCCGCGATCGCGGTGGCCCGGGCCGGGCTGACCGGCCCGGACCAGCGGTGGCTGGACATGTGCGCCGGCCCGGGCGGCAAAGCCCGGCTGCTGGCCGGCCTGGCCGCGCAGCGCGGGGCGCACGTGCTGGCCACGGACGCCCGCCCGCACCGGGCCCGGCTGGCCCGCGACGCGGTGTCGGTCACCCGCGCGGCCGCCGCGGCGGCCGTCAACGCGACCGCACCAGGCTGGCGGGCCGGGGCCTTCGACCGGGTGCTGGCGGACGTCCCGTGCTCGGGGATCGGGGCCTTGCGCCGCCGCCCGGAGGCGCGATGGCGCCGCTCGGAGCAGGACGTCCTGGGCCTGGCCGTGCTGCAGCGCAGCCTGCTCCGCAGTGCGCTGGACGCCGTCCGCCCGGGTGGCGTGGTCGGCTACGTCACCTGCTCGCCGCATCGGGGCGAGACCCGGGACGTGCTGGCGGACGTGCTCCGCGGCCGTGACGATATCGAGGTGCTCGATGCGCCCGCCGTCCTGGCCGAGGTGCCAGATTTGCGCTGCCCCGAGCCTGATGGCCGGTACGCCCAGTTCTGGCCGCACCGACACGGCACCGATGCCATCTTCCTGGCCCTGCTGCGCCGCCGTGAGGACGCTGGGCAGTCGGCGCGCTGACCGCCCAGCGCTGGGTTAGCCACCAGTGGGTTAGCCAGCGGTAAGTTAGCCGGCAGTGGGTTAGTCGGCAGTGGGTTAGCCGGCACTGGATTGGCCGGTGCTGGTGAGCGAGCGCCCGTTTGTCCGGCGCAGCCGGGCCGAGCCGATGTCGGCCCGCTGGCCCTCGCTGTACCCGGCCCCGTAGCCGCTGCCGGAGTAGGTCATCTGGGTCTTGCGGGTGGCGGGATAGGCGTGCTCGATGTTCCGCATGATGACCTGCCGCCGGTCGGCCAGGACCAGCGTCATCCGCTGGCCCTCGGCGGCGGCCGGGGAAGTGGCCTGGGAGGTGGCCGCCTGCTCAGCGGCCCGGACCCGGGAGACAACGGCGGAGATGTAGCCGAGCAGCCAGCTGCGCCGCCACGCCCGCGGGCTGCGGCTCCAGTCAGGGAGCTGGGCTGTCCCCAGGCCCTGCCACATCTGCAGCAGCAGCGACGTGTAGAGCACGTCGGTGCGCTCGATGTCAGAGGCGAACCCGAAGATGTGGATGCGGGTCCCCGGGCCCTGCCGGGGAAGCAGTACGCACTGGCACCGCAGGGCGGCGGCCAGTCCGCAGAGCAGATGGGCCTGCACCCGGGCCCACGGGTTGTCGACGTCAACCTTCCGGTCGTCCGGGTGGTCGGTCTCCGGCCGCCGGGCGGCGAGCAGGGCCCGGTCGATGCCGTACTTGGCCATCAGTTCGGCCGCCTTGGCCGTCAGGGCCTCCGCCTCGGCTGCGGTCACGCCGTCGGCTTCCGCCTTGGTGAGGAGCTTGCGCACGCGGTCGAGCAGGGCGGCGGCGGCCTCGGGTGCCTGGGGATTCACGGAAGTTGCCTCCTGTCCGGAGCACGGTATCGAATACAGATTCGAACGATATCCGGACGCTGCGACATTCTGGCCGGGGTGCTGTTCCTCGCCGCACCCTACCCCGGCCCGGGCCCGGATCGCCGGTCACTAGGACAGGGGGCCGAGGTCTCACCCCGGAGGCCACCCACGGGGATGCGGCAAGGGTCCTACACTCGGCCTCATGGCCGTCCAGATGGCACCCAGCATCCTGTCCGCTGACTTCGCCCGGCTCGCGGAGGAGGCAGCCGCAGTCACCGGCGTGGCCGACTGGCTGCACGTGGACGTCATGGACAACCACTTCGTGCCCAACCTCACCCTCGGGCTGCCGGTCGTCGAGTCCCTGCTCAAGCACGCGGGCCTGCCGATCGACTGCCACCTCATGATCGAGGAACCCGATCGCTGGGCGCCGGCCTACGCGGAGGCCGGCGCGCGGAACGTCACGATCCACGCGGAGGCGGCCTCGTCGCCGGTGCGGACCCTCCGGATGATCAGGTCCGCAGGATCCCGGGCCGGCCTCGCGATCAATCCGGCGACGCCGGTCGAGCCGTACGCCGACCTGCTGCCGGAAATCGACATGATGCTGCTGATGACAGTGGAACCGGGATTCGGCGGCCAGCCCTTCCTGGACCTGGTCATGCCTAAACTGCGCCGGGCCCGTGAGCTGGTGACCCGGCACGGCGGCGCGGTGTGGCTCCAGGTGGACGGCGGGGTGAGCGAGAAGACCATCGAGCGCTGCGCGGAGGCAGGAGCGGACGTCTTCGTGGCCGGCTCGGCGGTGTACGCTGCCGGCGACCCGGCGACCGCGGTGCAGGCCCTCCGCGCCCAGGCCGAGCGGGCCACCGCGCGGGCGTCCTGGCCGAGTTGAGCGCCCGCTGACGCGGCTCACGCTGTGCTGGGCCGTACGCGCCCCACGCTCCTCCGCCCGCTCGCGCAGCAGACACCTCTCTCCCTCCCCAGGGCCGCGAGGCAGGACGAGTTGTCAGTCAGGTGTCGCGGCGGCTGAGCGTGAAGAACGCAGCGGCCAGGACGATCGCCACGAAGAGGCACAGGACGCTGAATCCGGCCCAGGCCGGCAGTTCGTTGGTGGCTCTGCCGACCACGGTCACCCGCTGGCCCGCCTGAGTAGGCCAGAACTTTTCGACGGTGTTCTCCATGGAGGAGGGGAGCGCCGCGGCGATCGCGGGCAAGACGAAGATCAGGGCCACGAGGACGGCGATGGCAGCCGCAGCGTGACGCAGGAGGGCGCCGAGTGCCAGGCCGAGCAGCGCGATCAGCACCTCATACAGCCCATAGCCGATCAGCGCTCGCAGCACGCCGGGCTGGCTGAGGCTGGCGGTCGGCGCGCGCCCCGAGATCAGCGCCTGGCCGACAAAGAAGGCCGCGAAGGTGATGATCTCGGAGGCGATGAAGGCCGCCCCCGCGATCATCACGGCTTTGGCACCCAGGAAGCGGCCGCGGCGGGGGACGGCTGCGAGGCTGGTCCTGATGGCGCCGGTCGCGTACTCCGAAGTGATGATCATGATCCCGAGCACACCTATCGCGAGCTGCGCGATCATCAACCCGGAGCCACTGAGTGCGGTGGGGTCCCACACGGCCCTGGCACCGGGGGTGTCCTTGGCGTACTGGTGCGCCGTCAGCCCGCTGACGAGCACCCCGATCCCGATACCGAGGATCGCGGCGGTGATCAGGGTCCATCGGGTGGACGGGACGGTCCGGGCCTTCGTCCGCTCCGAGTGCAGCGCTTCGGCGAAGCCGGCCGCCGCCATGGCGTTCACCTGTCGTTTGGCCTTGCGGATGTGAGACCCGACCGTCTTGTGACTAATTGTTATTAATAGACTACTTTACGTCAGAAATGACGTCCCGTTGAAATCAGTCAGCATGAGACTGCCGGCGCACGTGGACGAAGTGCGCTCCGGGACGCACGGCCCGCGCGACACCAGGCGGGGCCGCCGCGTAGCGAGCCCGGCCGTAGGCGCTGACCCTCGCCGGGCCGTCGCCCATAATCAGGCCGTCGCCCATAATCGGACGGAAGAGCTCACGCGCAGGCTGTCGATATCACGGGAGCCGTTCGTCGGACTGGTGACGGACGAGTCGAGAACCTGAAGGAGATGCCGTCATGGCTGAGTACCTGATCCTCATTAACGAAGACGAGAGCAGCTACGCCACCGCGTCGCCTGAGGTGCTGCAGGAGGTGATGGAAGCGCACAACCGCTTCGCCAAGCAGGTGGAGGAGACCGGCGGGTCGATCGTCAGCGGGCGGGCCCTGCAGCCCACTACCACCGCCACCTCCGTCCGCGGCGACGTGGTGACCGACGGCCCGTTCGCCGAGACCAAGGAGGCGCTGGGCGGCTTCTACCTGGTCGAGGCCCGCGACCTGGACCACGCGCTCGAGATCGGCAAGCTCTGCCCGGCACGCTTCGGGGGCGTCGAGGTCCGGCCGATCATGGTCTTCGACGGCATGTGACCGGATCCACCGCGGGTGACCTTCCCGCCGACGCGGGGCCCAGCCCCGGATCGGGGGCCGGGAAGGACCGCCCGGCAGCCGCTGACGCCGTGGCGGACGCGCACCGTCGTGAGTGGGCCTTCGTGCTCGCCGCGACGGCGCGCGTCGCCGGGGACCTGGACCTGGCTGAGGAGTGCGTGCAGGACGCCTACGTCTCGGCGCTGGAGGCCTGGTCCCAGCAAGGTGTGCCGCGCAATCCCGGTGCCTGGCTGACCACCACGGCCCGGCGCCGGGCCATCGACTTGCTGCGCCGTGACACCACCTTGCGCAGGAAACTCCCGCTGCTGGTAGAGCCCGCAGGGCCCGGGCCGGGTGCGGCGGCCGGGGCGGAGGAGGGCAGCGGCGTGATCCCCGACGACCGGCTGCGGCTGATATTCACCTGCTGCCATCCGGCGCTGGCCCGTGAGGCGCAGGTCGCGCTGACACTCCGGCTGGTCTGCGGGCTGTCCACGGCGGAGATCGCGCAGGCCTTCCTGGTCTCCGAGCCGACCATGGCCGCCCGGGTCACCCGGGCCAAGAAGAAGATCTCCGGTGCCCGCATCGCGTACCGGGTGCCGGCCGCGCCGGAACTGCCGGACCGGCTGGACGCTGTGCTGACCGTCGTGCACCTGCTCTACACCACCGGGCACACCGCGCCGGACGGCGGCGACCTGGTCCGTGACGAGCTGGTGGATCGCGCGATCGGACTGGCCCGGATGCTGCGCCTGCTGATGCCGGACGAGCCCGAGGTCCGCGGCCTGCTGGCGCTGCTCCTGCTGACCGACGCCCGGCGGGCGACGCGGTGCGCATCAGACGGCCGGCTGCTGCTCCTTGAGGAGCAGGATCGCTCACAGTGGGACCGTCCCGCCATCGATGAGGGAACCATGATGGTGCGTGCGGCGCTGCGAGGCGGCCGCCCAGGCCGGTTCGCACTGCAGGCCGCGATCGCGGCCCTGCATGCGCGGGCCCCGGCGTACCAGGACACCGACTGGCGGCAGATCCTGCGCCTGTACGACCTGCTGGGGCGGGCGTGGATCTCGCCCGTGGTCGCGCTCAACCGGGCGGTCGCGCTGGCTATGGCGGACGGGCCGGAGGCAGGCCTGGCCGCGATCTCAGACCTCGAACATGACGGCCGCCTGGCCGGCTACCGGTACCTGCCCGCCGCCAAGGCGGACCTGCTGCGCCGGCTGGGCCGGGCGGACGAGGCGGCGCAGGCCTATCGGTGCGCCCTCGACCTCACCGCCAACCAGCCCGAACGGGACTTCCTCACCCGCCGGCTGGCCGAGGTCGAACCCGGCGCGTGACCGCGCGGCGGCGAGCCTCGCCGCATGGGGCCAGTCAGCGCCCGCACGGCCCGGGGTTGTGCGGAGGGTCACGGAACAGGCGGGTTGCGGGCAGGAATACCTCCCGTGGCACACTAGTTGCTGGAGTAAAGCGTGCTCCGGGGTCGGTGAAATTCCGAGCCGGCGGTGACAGTCCGCGACCCGGCCAAGGCGCCAAGCGCCAGCGGCCGGCTGATCCGGTGAAATTCCGGGACCGACGGTCAAAGTCCGGATGGGAGGCAGCACGCGCGCGGCGGCAGCATGGCCTGCCCGACCCCGTTTGCGTGTCCGCGCATCCCCCGGAGCCGAGTGGCGTAACGGCTCCGAGGAGAGGAACCGCGGATGTTCACCGGCATAGTGGAAGAACTCGGCGAGGTCGTCGCCGTGGAGCGACTGGCCGACGCGGCCCGGCTGACGGTTCGCGGTCATCTGGTGACCGCGGACGCTTCGCACGGTGATTCCATCGCCGTCAACGGCGTCTGCCTGACCGTGACCGACTCCTCGGACAAGACCTTCACCGCCGACGTGATGGCCGAGACGCTGCAGCATACCGGGCTCGGCGGGCTCAGCCCCGGGTCCCCGGTCAACCTGGAGCGACCAGTCAGACTGGGCGGCCGCCTCGGCGGGCACCTGGTGCAGGGCCACGCGGACGGCACGGGCGAGATCCTGTCACGCACCCCGGGTGAGCACTGGGACGTGGTGCGCATCGCCACCCCGCCGGAGCTGGCCCGGTACATCGTGCTGAAGGGCTCGATCACCGTGGACGGGGTCAGCCTGACCGTCTCCGCCCTCGGCGCCACCGGCCGCCCGGACGGCACCGGCGACCCTGCTCCCTGGTTCGAGGTCAGCCTCATCCCTACCACGCTGGAGATGACCACGCTCGGCCGCCTTCAGCCCGGCAGCGAGGTGAATCTGGAGGTTGACGTGATCGCCAAGTACGTGGAGAGCCTGCTGGCTGGCAGCAGTCAGGCGGGCAACGAGCAGGCCGGCAACGAGCAGGCAGGAGCCAGGTCATGAGCGGCGAGGAAACCATGCTCGGCGAGTCAATGCTTGACGAGGTTGAGCAGGCGGTCCGCGACATCGCGGACGGCCGTCCGGTCCTGGTCGTGGACGACGCCGACCGGGAGAACGAAGGCGACATCATCATCGCGGCCAGCAAGATGACGCCCGATCTGATGGCGTTCATGATCCGGTATACCAGCGGCGTGATCTGCGTGCCGCTACCCGGGGCGCACCTGGACCGGCTCCAGCTCCCGCTGATGACGCCGCACAACTCCGAGCGGATGCGCACCGCGTTTACCATCAGTGTCGATGCCCGGGACGGCGTCACGACCGGGATCTCCGCCGAGGACCGGTCGCGGACCGTGCGCACCCTGGTCGATTCAGCCACCGAGCCCTACGAGATCGTCCGGCCCGGGCACATCTTCCCGCTCCGCTACGCCGAGGGCGGCGTGCTGCGCCGGCCCGGGCACACCGAGGCCGCGGTCGACCTGGCCCGGCTGGCCGGCCTGCCCGCAGCCGGTGTGCTGGCCGAGGTGGTCAACGACGACGGCACCATGGCCCGGCTCCCCCAGCTGCGCGCCTTCGCCGACGAGCACGGGCTCAGGCTGATCTCGATCGCCCAGCTCATCGAGTACCGGCGGCACAGCGAGCGGATGGTCCGCCGGGTGGTGGAAACCCGGCTCCCCAACTCCTACGGCGAGTGGCGCGCCTTCGGGTACCAGAACCTGGTGGACCAGACTGAGCACCCCGTCCTGGTCCTCGGCGACCTGGGCGACGGCCAGGACGTCCTGGTCCGGGCGCACTCGGAGTGCCTGACCGGGGACGTGTTCGGCTCCCGCCGGTGTGACTGCGGGGACCAGCTGGAGGCGTCGATGGCCGCGATCACCGCCGAGGGCCGCGGCGTCGTGCTGTACCTGCGCGGCCACGAGGGCCGGGGCATCGGCCTGCTCAGCAAGCTGCGCGCCTACCAGCTCCAGGACGCCGGCGCCGACACGGTGGACGCCAACCTGGAACTCGGCCTGCCTGCAGACGCCCGCGAGTACTCCACCGGCGCCCAGATCCTCGCCGACCTCGGCGTGCGGTCGGTACGCCTGCTCACCAACAATCCGGCGAAGGTCAGTGGCCTGTCCGGGTTCGGCATCGAGGTGGCTGGCCGGGTCGCGCTGCCGGTCACGCCCACCGCGGAGAACCTCCGTTACCTGACCGTCAAGCGGGACCGGCTCGGCCACCTGATCGACGGCCTGCCCGCCACGCTCAACGGGAGCTCGGCCGACGTCAGCCCGGCCAAAGCCAGCCCGGCCAAAGCCAGCCCGGCCAACGCCAGCCCGGCCAACAGCCAGCCCAGCCAGCGGGACCCGCGGGATCGCGAATGGCGCTGGCAGCGGCACGGCGCTGGCGGCGTGCCGGTGAGCGCCGTCCGGTACCGGCTGGCGAGCCCGGGTCGTCAGGCCCGGGCGGGCGGCCGGTGGGGGTTTGTCCCGGACGGTGCGAGCCTTGAGGGAGACACGGTGAGCGCCGTCCGGTACCGGCTGGCGAGCCCGGGCCGTCAGGCCCGGGCTCGCGGCGCCGGCCCCGGACGGGCTGAACCTGTGGGCCACGAGGTCCGGCGGAGGCTGCGGGGCGGCGCCAGCGCCGGGGAGACACCGTGAGCGGGGCCGGCCGCCCGCCCGCCGAGACCGTCGACGCCGCCGGGCTGAGCCTGGCCATCGCGGTGACCCGCTGGCACGCCGAGATCACCGACGCGCTGACCGACCGCGCGCTGGCCGCCGCGAAGGCGTGCGGCATCGACGACCCGCTCGTGGTCCGGGTGCCCGGCGCGGTTGAGCTGCCCGTGGTCGCCGCCGAGCTGGCCCGCAACCACGACGCGGTGGCCTGCCTTGGCGCGGTGATCCGGGGCGGCACGCCGCACTTCGAGTACGTCTGCGACGCGGTCACTTACGGCATCGCGCGGGTCGCGCTGGACGCGGGCAAACCAGTTGGCAACGGGGTGCTGACCTGTGACACCCTGGAACAGGCCCGCGAACGCAGCGGGCAGGATGGCAGCCGCGAGGACAAGGGATGGGAGGCGGTCGTGGCCGCGCTCGAGACCGCGCTCGTGCTGCGCTCCCTGCGCGGGGACAGTGTCTCTGAGCATGGGGCTGGTGGCGGGAACCCGCAACGACATTGACCGGGCGTGATGCTCAGCCCAGGCCGGTTTCGTTGCGGAAGAAAGGTTCTCACTGTGCTTTCCCTGGTCCTGCCCAAAGGCTCGCTGGAGCGAGCCACCCTCGACCTGTTCGACGCCGCGGACCTGACCGTCCGCCGCTCCTCCGACCGTGACTACCACGCGTCGATCGACGACCCCCGGATCGACAAGGTGCGCTTCCTGCGCCCGCAGGAGATCCCGTCCTACCTCGAGCGCGGCCTGTTCGATCTGGGCATCACCGGCCGGGACTGGATCACCGAGACCGGCGCGGAGGTCGCGTCCCTGGGGGAACTGCACTATTCCAAGGCCACGTCGCAGCCGATCCGGGTGGTGCTCGCGGTCCCGCAGAACTCGCCGTGGCAGTCCGTGACCGACCTGCCCGAGGGGGTCCGGATCTCGACGGAGCTGCCCGCGACGACCGCCCGGTACCTGGAGGCCAACGGGGTCAAGGCGATGGTCATCCCCTCGCACGGCGCCACGGAGGCTAAGGTGCCGGACATCGTGGACGCGATCGTCGATCTGACCGAGACCGGGTCCTCGCTGCGCCGTAACGGCCTGCGCATCCTCGACACCCTGCTGACCAGTTACACCGAGCTGATCGCGAACACCGACGCGTACGCGGACCCGGAGAAGCGGGTCGCGATGGATGACATCGCCCTGCTGCTCCGCGGCGCCATCCAGGCCCGCGGCCACGTCCTGCTCAAGCTCAACGTCAACGCGGCCCAGCTGGAAGCGGTGACGGCGATGCTGCCCGCGCTGTCCTCCCCGACCATCACCACGCTGGCCCGCGGCGGGATGAACGCGGTGGAGACGGTCGTGCCCAAGCGCGGGGTGAACACGCTGATCCCGGCGCTGAAGGCGGCCGGGGCCCGGGACATCCTGGAGATCCCGATCTCCAAGATCGTGGAGTAAGCAGCCCGGGCCGGCGCGGGTCAGCGCCGTGCTCTGTCAGCGCCGTGGTCCGTCAGTCGGCGTGCTGGGGCCAGGCGATCACCGGGCCGCGGGCGCGCAGGGTGACCCATGAGCCGGGGGACAGCGCCTGGCCACCCAGCGTCCGCACGGTCAGCGGCGGCCCCTGCGGATCCCGCTCCGGCTGCACCGTGACCACCGCGTCGTGCCCGTGGTAGCCGTAGCCGGTGATCCGGCCGGTCAGGCCGCCGCTGTCACCGCCGCCGGCCAGGCCCGGCTCAGCGGTGCCTGAGGCGCCTGAGGCGCCCGCGGTGCCTGAGGCGCCCGCGGTGCCTGAGGCGCCCGCGGTGCCTGAGGCGCCCGCGGCGCCTGCGGTGCCCGGCGTGCCGGGGACCAGCTCTACCTGCTCCGGCCGGATCAGCACCATGGCCGGCCGGCGCCCCGGGCCGTCGCTGCCGTTCCGGCTGGCCCCAGCGCCGGCCCCGTCCTGCGCCGGGTCCGTGCCGGTCACGGCGAGCAGGCCAAGGAGAGTCTGCACGGACGAGCCGTTGAGGATGCCGGGGATGAGGTTGGCCTCGCCGATGAAGCGGGCCATGTCCGCGTCAACTGGTCGCGAGTACAGCTCCTGCGGGGTGTCGCACTGGGCAATGCGGCCGTCGCGCAGCACCGCTACCCGGTCCGCGGTGGACAGCGCCTCGTCCTGGTCGTGGGTGACGAGGACGGTGGTGGTGCCCGACTGCTTAAGCAGCCGCTGCACGTCGGCCCGGACACTGGCCCGGAGGCTGGCGTCGAGGGAGGCGAACGGCTCGTCGAGCAGGACGACCTCCGGCGCGATGGCGAGCGCCCGGGCCAGCGCGACCCGCTGCTGCTGCCCGCCGGAGAGCTGGTGCGGGTACCGGCGGGCCAGGCCGCCGAGCCCGACCGCCTCCAGCAAGTCCGCGCAGCGCTTGCTGCGCCGGTCCCGCCCCCACTTGCGGCCGCTCAGCCCGAACCCGACGTTGGCCGCCACGGTGAGGTGCGGGAACAGGCTTCCTTCCTGCGGCACGTAGCCGATCCGGCGCCGTTCCGGGGGCAGGAACACGCCGGGCCCGTCGGCGATGGCGGAGCCGATCCGCACCGTGCCGGAGTCGGCGTGCTCGAACCCGGCCAGGATCCGCAGCAGAGTGGTCTTGCCGCTGCCGGACGGGCCGAGGATCGCGGTCAGCGAGCCGGCCGGCACGTCGAGGTCGAGGCCGGCCAGCACCTGGTGAGCGCCGAACCGCTTGTCAAGGCCGGCGACCGCCAGCAGGGTCATGTCATCATCCTCGGGTACGCCGCGCCGCGATCGAAGAACCGGCCCAGCACCCAGCTCGGGATGGCCGCCACGGCGATCATCACCAGGGCGAACGGGGCGGCCTGCCCGTAGGACAGGTTCGTCTCGTACACCCAGAACTGCGAGGCCAGGGTCTGGACTCCGGTCGGGATCAGGATAAGCGTGGCGGTCAGCTCGGTGATAACCGACAGGAACACCAGGCAGAACGCGGCGACCAGGCCCGGCCCGGTCAGCCGCAACGTGACCCGCAAGAGCACCTTGAGCCGGGGCTGGCCGAGCGACCGGGCCACCTCGTCCAGGCTGACGGGGGCCCGGGCCAGCGAGGCCTTGACCCCGACCAGGGCGAGCGGGAAGAACATGATCGCGTAGGCCAGGATCAGCAGCGGCGCGGTCTGGTAGCCGAACCCGCCCAGGTAGCGCTCGGTAAAGTAGGACAGGGCCAGCGCGATGACCACGCCCGGCATGGCCAGCACCAGGTACGTGCTGCGCTCCAGGAAACGGCGGGCCCGGCCGGGGTGCCGCACCGCGAGCAGGGCCACCGGCAGCGCCATCAGCGTGGCCAGCCCGGCGGACAGCAGCCCGTACAGGGCGGTGGTGAGCGCCGCCATCGGCATCGACACGCCGGTGAGCGAGTCCCGGCCGCCCGCGGACATCCAGTAGATGGCGGACCCGACCGGGACGCCGAGCGACAGCCCGGTGAGCGCGGTCAGGCCGGCCAGGACGGGGATCCGGGACCTGCGCAGCCGGTGGCGCGCGGTCACCCGCTGGGCCAGCGCGCCGGACCGGCTCACCCGGCCCCGCCCACGGAGTTTCCCCTCGGCGCCGAGGACGATGAGGCTGAGCAGCACCAGCACCAGGGCCAGCGCGCAGGCCGCGGGCAGGCTGAAGGCCACGTTGATCTCGGTGAAGATCTCGGTAGTGAACGTCTGGTAGCCCACGATCTCGAACGCGCCGTACTCGGCCAGCATCACCATCGCCACCAGCAGGCAGCCGCCCAGGATGGCGCCCCGGGCCTGGCCGAGGGTGATCCGGACGAACGTGCGCACCCGGCCCGAGCCCAGGCTGCGCGCGACCTCCTCCTGCCCAGGGTCCGCGCCGCGCAGGCTCGCCGTTACCGGCAGGTACACCAGCGGGTACACGGCCAGGGTCATGACGATGACCGCGCCGCGGAAGCCGTGGATCCAGGACCACAACGAGGCCCAGCCGAAGCTGACGACGAAGTCGGGGATGGCCAGCGGCACGACCATCAGCACGGCCCAGATCCTGCGGCCGGGGACGTTGGTGCGCTCAAGGCACCACGCGGCCGCGGTGCCGATCACCGCGCACAGGGCGGTGACCACCACGGTGAGCCGGACCGTGTTCCACAGCAGTTCCCCGGTGAGCGGCCGGAAGATCAGCCGCGCGTCCGCCCCGGCGCCGCTGCCGCTGGCCTCGACCAGCAGGAAGACCAGGGGCAGCGCCAGGACCGCCGCGATCAGCACGGCTGCGGCGGTCAGCGCGCGCGGGCGCCGCGCCCGCCTCGCCTTTTTTGCCGCAACGAAGCCCGGCCCGTCCTCACCGGGTTGCCCCGGTCCCGGGCCGCGGCGGTCCAGCACGGGGGATGACGTCATCGGCACCCTCCACGCCACTGCCGGCCCGGCCGGGCTGCCGGATCTCACAGCAGGCCCGCCTGGCGGAGCAGGGCGACGGCCGCAGACCCGGTGCCGAGGTCGCCGATCGTGATGGAGTTGGGCTGGAGCTGGCTGAACGGGGTTTCCGGGGCCACGGTGGTCACGCCTGAGGCTATCGGGTACTCGTAGCTGAGTGAATGGCCGCCGATGATCTCCTGGGCGGGCTTGCTGACCAGGAAGGCCAGGAAACGCTGCGCGTCGGCCTGGTTCTTGCTGGACTTGAGCACCGCGGCGCCGGAGACGTCGAGGACGTAGCCGGGGTCGTGCGGCGCGAAATAGGCGATCTTCGAGTGCATGGCGCCGGCGCCGATCTCGGCGCGCAGCCGGTACCAGTAGTACTGGTTGATGATGCCCAGCGCGGCGCTGCCGCGGTTCACGTCGCTGGTGATGGTCTCGTTGTCGGGGTAGATGTGCCCGGCCGCGTTCGCCTTGACGGCGTTCAGCCACTTCACCGTGGCAGCCTTCCCGTGCGCGCGGAGCACCGAGGTGACGATTGGCTGGAAGTCGGTCTCGCCAGCGGCCAGGGCGAGCTTGCCCTGGTACTTCGGCTCGGCGAGCTGCATCACCGAGGTAGGCAGCTGGCCCTTGCTGATCAGGCGGGGGTTGTAGATGAGCACGCTGACCCGGGCGGACACGCCCACCCAGTCGCCCTGGGGGGAGTTGTACTTCGACGGGGTGGCCGCCAGCGTGCTGCTGCGCACCGCCGACAGCAGGCCCTTGCCCTGCAGGAACTCCAGCGGCGGGGAGTTCTCGGTGTAGAAGACGTCGGCCGGGGAGTGCCCGCCCTCGGTCACGATCTGGTCGGCCAGCACGTCCTCATCGTCGCTGCGCACGTTGACCCTGACCCCGGTCTGCCTCTCGAACGCGGTGACCAGTTTCTGGGTGGTCTGCGGGTGCTGGCCGCTGTACAGGGTGATGGAGTTCGCGTCGCCCGACGATGCCGAGCCCGACAACGCCGAGCAGCCCGTCATCGTGGCGGCCACCAGGCCCACCACGGCCAGGGTCGCCGCGGTCATCCTGGGAACATGGCCCCATCGCCTTGCCATCAGCCAGTCGCCTTTCGTCATCGCCTCCGGCGGGCCTGCTCCCGGAGCAGGGATCGCCGCTGAACCGGGAACCGACGATAGCTTAGGCTAACCTAACTCGCCAGAGCCGGGGGTCCCGCGGGCTGGCCCTGAGCCTCGGCAGGCCGGCAGGATGCAGTCCTGCCGCAACGCCTCGCGCGCCCGGCGGCACCGCCAGGTCCCGGGCATAGCGCGGGCCGGTTACGTGAACGTACCCTGAGGTCATGTCCCGGCAAATGCCGGCGTGACGGTCCGTAGCCGCCCGCCTGGTGTGATTGAAGTGCCCGGGGCTGCAGTGACCCTAAGTACCGAGGTGAAAGCGGTTGCGAGACATCCTGGACCCCATCACGAGGTGGTGGGACACGGGCGAGGTGTTCGGCCTGGCCACCGTGGTGCGGACGTTCCGCAGCGCCCCGCGGGAGCCCGGCGCCGCGATGGCCGTGTCCGCTGAGGGCGAGGTCGCCGGCAGCGTGTCGGGCGGCTGCGTGGAAGGTGCCGTCTACGAGGTCGCCCAGGAGGTCTGCCAGACCGGGCAGCCGGTTCTGGCGATCTACGGGGTCAGCGACGACGACGCGTTCTCGGTCGGACTGACCTGCGGCGGCATACTGCACCTGCTGGTGGAGCCGGTGAGCCGCGAGCTCTACCCGGAACTCGGCGACGTGTCGGCGTCGATCGCGGCGGGCGAGCCCGTCGCCGTGGCCAACGTCATCGAGGGCCCGGGCCGGGTCGGCGCCCGGCGGGTGATCTGGGCCGACGACAAGGCCGGCGGCACCCTGGGTAACGGTGACCGGCTGGATGCCGCGGTGGACGACGACGTCCGGGGGATGCTGGCCCAGGGCCTGACTGGCACCCGCCGTTATGGCGCGGACGGCGAGCGGCTCGGTGACGAACTGGCCGTGTTCGTGCACTCCTTCGCGCCGCCGCCGCGGATGCTGGTGTTCGGGGCGATCGACTTCGCCGCGGCCGTGGCCCGCGCCGGGAAGTTCCTGGGCTACCAAGTGACCGTCTGCGACGCCCGGGGGATCTTCGCCACCCCGGCCCGCTTCCCGGACGCCGACGAGGTGGTGGTCGAGTGGCCGCACCGCTACCTGGCCCGCACCCCAGTGGACTCGCGCACGGTGATCTGTGTGCTCACCCACGATCCCAAGTTCGACGTGCCGGTGCTGGAAGTGGCGCTGCGCACACCCGCCGGGTACATCGGCGCCATGGGCAGCCGCCGGACGCACCAGGACCGGCTCGCCCGGCTCCGCGAGGCTGGCCTGGCCGAGCATGAGCTGGCCCGGCTGCGCTCGCCGATCGGCCTCGATCTCGGGGCCCGTACGCCCGAGGAGACCGCGGTGTCCGTCGCCGCGGAACTGATCCAGCTCCGCTGGGGTGGCTCCGGTCAGCCGCTGACCAAAACCTCCGGGCGGATCCATCACTGAGCCCCCGGCTGGCTCGTCCGGGGCTGGCCTGCCCAGGGGTGGCCTGCCCGGGGGTGGCCCGTCTGCGGGTGGCCCGTCTGCGGGTGGCAGCGTTGCGGGGGTGCTGCTGGCGGCTGGCTCGGGCTCCCGGCTCGGCCGGCCGAAGGCCCTGGTGGAGGTGGCCGGGGTGCGGCTGGTGGACCGGGGCATCTGGCTGCTCCAGTCAGGCGGCGCGTCCCCGCTGGTGGTGGTGACCGGCGCCGCGCCGGTCAGCCTGCCCCCCGCCGTGGTCAGCGTGTTCAACCCCGACTGGGCCAGCGGCATGGGATCCTCGCTGGCCGCCGGCCTGCGAGCGGTCCCGGACGGCTGCGCCGCGGCGGTGGTCGCCCTGGTAGACCAGCCTCTGGTCGGGCCCGGAGCGGTGGCCCGGCTGATCTCCGCGTACGCCGGCGGTGCCCGGGTCGCGGTGGCCGCCTACGACGGCCAGCCCCGCAACCCCGTGCTGATCGCCCGCGAGCACTGGGCGGAGGTCATCGACCTGGCCGCGGGTGACGTGGGCGCCCGCCCGTTCCTGCGCGCGCACCCGGATCTGGTCACGCTGGTGGAGTGCGCGGACACCGGCCGGCCGGACGATGTGGACACCACCGACGACCTGGCCCGCCTCACCGGCCCCAGCCCCGAACCCCCTCAGCCCCTCCAGCCACACCCGCGCCAGCGCACTCCCTGAACCTCCCAGCCCCTTCAGTCACACCCGCGCCAGCGCGCACCCTGAGCCCTCCCACCCCCTTCAGCCGCACAAGCGCGACCCCACGTCGGTGACATAGAGGTCGCTGGGGCAACCACGTGGGCGTGGCACCGGGTCGCAGCCCCACCCGTAACCCGCCAGCGCCCCTTTAGCCCCGTCAGCTACTCCAGTCCCACACCACGTTCGTGATCTAACGATCGGTGTCGCTGGGGCACCAATCGTCTGATCACGAAGCTTCCGCAGGCGGGGAGGGGCGTGACGGTGCCCTGGGATCGGGGGAGGGAGGCGGTCAGGCGGGAGTGACTTCGATGCCCCAGGTGTGGGTCACGCTGTCGCCCGGTTCGAGCATCAGCAGGTCCACGCCGGAGACGAAGGCGTTCGGCGGGCAGGTCATCGGCTCGATGGCCACGGCCTTCCGGCGGTGCGACGGGTCGAGCGTGTCACCCGTGAACACCTGCATCCACTCGTAGCCGGGGCCGCCCCAGAGCGAAACCTGCTTCCCCGCGCTGCTGAGCCGGGCCCAGGCGCGTCCGGCCGCATCCCGGTCCAGGCCGGTCAGCGCGTGATCCAGCTGGGTTCCGGCGATCGCCCGCGGCGTGCGGAAGTCGAACTCGGTGCCGGTCACGTCCTTGGGTGCGCCGTCCGGGATGCCTCGTTCGCCAGACGGCTGCCACAGCCTGGCCGGGAGGCCCAGGTCGCAGTCGTCCACGGTCGCCGCCCCGGTGGTCAGGTAGGGATGCGACCCGGTCCCGTACGGGGCGGCGACCGTGCCAAGGTTGCGGGCGCTGACGCTGACCTGGAGGCCGCGGTCCGCCTCCAGCCGGTAGGAAGCGTCGAGTTCCAAGGCGAACGGGTAGCCCTGGTGCCCGAGCAGCACGAGCCGGAGGGTGATCTCATCCTCGCCCGCGGATGCCTGGGCCGGTCCGGGCGCCCAGGAAGCCCAGCGGGTCAGTCCATGGATTGCGTTGCGGTTGGCCGGCTCGCTGAGGTCCAACTGGTAGTCCGTGCCGCCGATGGCGTAGTGGCCGCCGTCCACCCGGTTCGGCCAGGGGCAGAGCAGCTGGCCGGCGGCCCCGGGGGGCAGCGTGTCCGGCTCGTACCCCACGACGACAGGCTGGCCCCGGTGCTCCAGCTGGCGGAGCCCGGCACCCAGCTCGGTGACGGTGGCCCGGTAGTCGCCCGCGGAGAGGTCGTATTGCGCACCGGTCAGTGGGACCTGGGCGCCAGCGAGTGAAACCATGATCAGGTTCCCTGCGTGTCCGCAGGCCCGTGGCATCCGGGGCGCTGGGACGGGCGGGTTGCGGTCGAGTGCCGGCGGGGCTGCTTGGGGAGCGGGGGACCGTCAGCCCCGCCGGCAGTTGAACCATAGCGGCCTGGGCCGCGCATGCGGGCAAAGTTCATCAACCCCGGCTGTAGTGCGCTCACATGCACCTTCTCCTCTTGATCGGTAATCACTCGGATACTTAAAGCGGTCAATACCAGGTGGGCGGCTTGAGGGTATCCCACCGAAACGCCGGCCCGCTGGCGACCTGGGAGTGCCGGGGTTGGGCGCCGTGGCGGCGATGGTAATAGACCTGTAAGAACCTGCGGCGTCCCGGTCAGCCGAACCCCGCCACCCCGGGCCTGCGCCTGCCGGCCCGGGTCAGCCGGGCCTGCGCCTGCCGGCCCGGGTCAGCACGGCCTGCGCCTGCCATCCCAGATCAGCCGTCCCGGGTCACCGGTCCCCGGGTAACGGTGTCAGGTCGGCCGTCCCCGCCCGGCCGCCGGTCTGGCGGGCCGCCCCGCCTGTGCAACCGCCGGGGTCGGCTGGGCCGAATCTCCCGGTAATGGCATTCCCCGCAGCCTTCGCAGAGAGGATCGCCGGATCGTGACTGTGCAGGTGGGTGAGGTCCCCGCCGCGGCCACCGAGGTGACCTGGCCGGGCCAGCTCATCGAGGCGGAACTGGCCGCGATGCTCGGCCGGCGATTCGCTGATCTGGATTTCCTGGGCGCCGATATCGCCCCCTTCGCCGACGTGCTCGGCCGGCTCGTCCTTGGCCCGGGCAAGCGGCTCCGCCCGGCCTTCGTCTACTGGGGATACCGAGCCGCCGGGGGCGCGGCCACCGGGCCCGACGCCGACGCCGCCGTGCGGGTGGGCTGCGCGGTCGAGTTCCTGCACGCCTGCGCGTTGATCTGCGACGACCTGATGGACGGCTCGGCCGTCCGGCGCTGGGAGCCCGCCGCGCATGTCCGGCTGGCTGGTCCGGACGGCGGCCACGGCTGGCCGGGACCGCGCCCTGAGTTCGGCCGGGCGGCGGCGCTCGTCCTCGGTCTCCAGGCCTTCAACTGGGCCGACGCGGCCTTGTGTGATGCGGGGCTGCGCCCGGACCGGCTCGCCGCCGTGCTGCGCCTGTTCACCACGCTGCGGACCGAGGTGATCGGCGGTCAGTATCTGGACGTGGTCCACGCCCAGCGCGGCACCGTCCCGGCAGGTACCGTCCCCGCCGGGACCGCGGTGGCCGGGACGGCGGCGGCCGGTACCGTCCCCGCCGGAACCGCGGTGGCCGGGACCGTCCCCGCCGGGACCGCGGTGGCCGGGACCGCGGTGGCCGGCAAGGCCGTCCGGGCCGCGGAGCTGATCGGGGCCGCCGAGCGGATCATCCGTTACAAATCAGCCAAGTACACAGTGGAACGCCCGCTGCAGCTCGGTGCCGCGGTCGCGGGGACCGGCGGCGACAAGGCTTTCCTGTCCGGGTATGGCCTGCCGCTCGGGGAGGCGTTCCAGCTCCGGGACGACGTGCTCGGGGTGTTCGGCGACCCCGAGAGCACCGGCAAGCCCGCCGGGGAGGACATCCGCGAAGGCAAGCAGACCCTGCTGCTCGTGCTGGCCAGGCAGATGGCCGGCCCGGCGGAACGGCGAGTACTCGAGACGGTCCCCGGCAACCCCGCCGCGACCGAGGCGGACATCGCCGGCGTCCGCACTGTCCTGGCCGGATGCGGGGCCCTGGACGAGGTCGAGCGGCGGATCGCCGGCCTGGCCAGGCAGGCCCGCCGTGCGCTGGAGGCCGAGCCGGACATCCCGGACGGCGCCCGGGCCGGCCTGCTCCAGCTGGCCGGCCTGGTCACCCGGCGGGACCGCTGAGATGACCGGGCCAGCTGAGATGACCGGGCCAGTAGTCGTGATCGGCGCCGGGCTGGCCGGTCTGGCGGCCTCGATTCACCTGGCTGCGGCCGGCCGCGACGTGATCGTGGTGGAAGCCGGTGACGGCCCGGGGGGATGCTGCGGCACGGCCAGCGTCGGGGCCTACCGGTTCGACACCGGCCCCTCCGTGCTCACCATGCCCGGGGTGATCGCGGAGACCGTCGGCGCGGCCGGTGAGGAACTGGCGAGCTGGCTCCCGCTGACCGAGCTGGATCCCTACTACCGGCTCGCATTCCACGACGGATCACACCTGGATGTGCTGCCCGGCGCGGACCGGATGGCCGCCGAGGTGTGCCGCCTGTCCGGGGCCCGGGAAGCCGAGCGCTACCTGCGATTCCGCCGCCAGCTGGAGCTGCTGCTGGAGGCGGAGTGGGAACCGTTCGTAGCCCGGGATTTCCATCACCTGAGCGAGCTCGTCCAGGTCAGGGCGGTGATCAGGCTGGCCCGCCTGGGCGCGCTCCGCAGGATGAGCAGCCTGGCTGAGCGTTACCTGACCGACTGGCGGCTGATCCGCGCGCACACCTTCCAGGCGCTCTACGTCGGCCTCGACCCGGCCCGTGCCCCCGGGATCTACTCGATCATCTCCACCATGGACACCATCGGCGGCGTGCACATCCCGGCCCGCGGCGGGATGCACGCGGTGCCGCTCGCCCTCGCGGACGTGGCCGCCAAGGCCGGGGCCGAGCTGCGCTACGGCACCCCCGCCGAGCGGGTGCTGACCGGCGCGTCCGGCGTGACCGGCGTCCGGCTCGCCGGCGGTGAGCTGCTCCAGGCCTCCAGCGTGATCGTGGCCGCGGACCTGCCCGCCGCGCACCGCGGCCTGCTGCCGCCGGGAGCGGCGGACTGGCGGCTGCTCCGTCCGCACTTCGCGCCCTCCGCCCTGGTGGCCCACTTCGGCCTGGATCACCAGCTGCCCGGGCAGGCACACCACACACTGCACCTCGGGCCGGACTGGGCGGGCACCTTCGACGCGCTGACCCGGCGGGGCGACGTCCAGCCCGGCCCGGACCCCAGCCTGCTGGTGACTTCGCCCAGCCACGACCCGGACGCGGCCCCGGCGGGCCACGCCACGCTGAGCGTGCTGGAGCCGACGGCGAACCTGCTCGGCGGGCATGACTGGTCGGTCACCACGCCGTGGTTGCGCGGACGGCTGCTGGCCCGGCTGGCCAGGCTTGGCTATGGCGACCTGGAGCGGGCCCCGGCCGAGCTGGTCGTGGACCCGCCCGGCTGGGCGGCGCGCGGGCACAGTGCCGGCACCCCGTTCGGCCTGGACCACCGGCTCTCGCAGACCGCGTGGCTGCGCCCGCGCCGCTCGGCCCGGCGGGTTCCGGGACTGCACTTCGCGGGTGCGGGCACCGCTCCCGGGATAGGCGTCCCCATGGTGCTGATCTCCGGCCGGCTGGCGGCCCGGGCCGTCCTGGGCGGCCGTCGATGACCGAGCTGAGCGAGGCACCGCAAGAGCAGCGGCGGGCGGGCCGGGATGCCGGGGCGTCCCGGTCCGGCCCGGCCGGCCCAGGCCCGCAGAGCCCAGGCGAGCAAGGCCCAGGCGAGCAAGGCCCAGGCGAGCAAGGCCTCAGCAAGCAGAGCCCGGGCATCCCGGGCCTCACCGAGCTGGGTCTGAGCGAGCTGGGCCCGGCCGGAACTGGACCAGGTAAGCCCGGAACACCGCCCGCCGCTACCGGCCCGGCCACCCTGACCGCCTCCTACGAGCGCTGCCGCCAGCTGAACCGCCGGCACGGCACCTCGTACTACCTGGCGACCAGGCTGCTGCCGGACTGGAAACGGCCGCACGTGCACGCACTCTACGGCTTCGCCCGGTACGCCGACGAGATCGTGGATGACCTGGACAACGGCCTGAGCCCGGCGCAGCGCGCCCTGGCCCTGAGGGACTGGGGCGAGCGCTTCTTCGGCTACCTGCGGGCGGGCCGCTGCGATGACCCGGTGCTCGCCGCCGTGGTGCACACAGTGCGCTCGTTCGGCATCGACGAGGCTGATTTCCGGGCCTTCCTGAGCTCGATGGCGATGGACCTCACGGTGACGTCGTACGCCAGCTACGACCACCTGCTCGGGTACATGGAGGGGTCCGCCGCGGTGATCGGCACCATGATGCTGCCGGTGCTGGAGTCCGCCGACCCCGGGCGGGCCCGCGAGCCCGCCCGCCAGCTGGGCCTGGCCTTCCAGCTCACCAACTTCATCCGGGACGTCGGCGAGGATCTGCGCCGCGGCCGCGTCTACCTGCCCGTAGCCGACCTGGACCAGTTCAGGGTGGCACCGGCGGACCTGGGCCGCCCGGAGCCCTCCGCGGCCGTCCGGGACCTGCTCGCGTTCGAGTGCGCCCGGGCCCGGGCGCACTACCAGGCCGCGCTGCCCGGTGTGGAGCTGCTCGCGCCCTCCTCTCAGCCCTGCATCCGGGCCGCGCTGGAGCTCTACGGCGGCATCCTGGACGAGCTGGAGCGCCGGGACTACCAGGTCCTGCGCGACCGGGTCCGGCTTTCCCGCCGCCGCAAGGCCGCGATCTTCGCGCGTCACCTCACCGCGGCCGCCCGCGCCGCCCGCGCCGAACGGCAGGTCGTCGTCAGGCTGCCCGGATCGTGAGCTCGGCCGCCGCATCCCCGCCCGGGCCGGTCTTCACGGTGAGTGGTGCCGCCCGGCAGCTCGGCGTCCCCGCCGCCACCTTGCGGACCTGGGAACGCCGGCACGGGATCGGCCCGTCCGGCCGCAGCGCCGGCGGGCACCGCCGGTACACCCCGCAGGACCTGATCCGACTGCGGGCCATGCGGACCCTGGTGGAGACCGGCGTGCCCCCCGCCGAGGCCGCCGGGCTGGCCGGGCTGGCCGGGCTGGCCGCCGGCGGCCAGCCCGAGCATGCCCTGGCGGACTCGATGATCTCGCCCGCGCTGCTGCTCCGCGCCGCGATGCAGCTGGACGCGCCCCTGCTGTGTTCGATGCTCGGCGACGCCTTCGCCCGGCACGGGATCATCGCCGCGTGGCAGCAACTGGCCGTCCCCGCGCTGCGGGAACTTGGCGCCCGCGATCCCGCCACCGCCGGCCACGGGGCGGTCGAGCACATGCTGTCCGGCTCGCTGCTCACCACGTTGCTCGCGGTGATCACGCTGGCTCCGCCCGCCCGGACGATCCGCCCGGTCGTCCTGGCCTGCTCGGAAGAAGAGCAGCACGTGCTGCCCGCGTACGCGCTGCACGCGGAACTCGCCGGGCGGGGCGTGGACGTGCGGCAGCTCGGCGGCCGGGTTCCCCGGGAGGCGCTGGCCCATGCGGTCAGCACCATCCACCCGGCCGCGGTGTTCGTCTGGTCCCAGGTCCCGGCTACCGCCCGGCCCGGCCTCCTGGACGGCCTGCCTGCCGGGCTCCGGATCGTGATCGGCGGTCCCGGGTGGCAAGACCGGCCGCCGGTCCCCGCGGCGCATCTGGTCGGCTCGCTGGACGAGGCCGCCACCGAGCTGGCCGGCTGCGCGTTCGCGCCGACGGGATAAGTCAGCGGGAAGAGTCACACCACGCATACCCGCGAGGAGGAGCCGATGCCGGGATCCGACGCACCGATCGTGCTGGACGCCATGGGTGGCGACCACGCGCCCCGCGAGCAGGTCGCGGGGGCCGTCGCGGCGGTGCGCGAGCATGGTGCCCAGGTCGTCCTCGCCGGGGACACCGGGACGTTGCGGTCGCTGCTGGACGAGCATGATGCGGCCGGCGATATCGAGGTCGTGCATGCGGCGGAGGTCATCCCGATGGGGGATAGCGGGGTGCGCATGGGCGGCCTGCGCTGCACCAGCGCGGCGGTCGCCTGCGGGCTCGTCGCCAGCGGCCAGGCTGGCGCCCTGGTGTCCGCGGGCTCGACCGGCGGCACCGTGGCCACCGCGGTGGCCACGCTCGGGTGCGCGCCCGGGGTGCTCCGCCCGGCCATCGCGGTGGTGCTGCCCACGGCCGGGCGCGGCACCGTGCTGCTGGACGCCGGGGCCACCGCCGACCCCACCCCGGAGATGCTGGCCCAGTTCGCGGTGCTCGGGTCGGGGTACGCCCGCGCCCTCCTGGGGTTGGAGTCGCCTACGGTGGGCCTGCTCACGATCGGCACCGAGCCGGGGAAGGGCAACCGGCTGGCCCGCCGGGCCCAGCCGCTGCTGTGCTCCGCGCCGGTCAGGTTCACCGGGAACGTGGAGGGCCGGGAAGCGCTGGCCGGTGCCGTGGACGTGGTGGTCACCGACGGCTTCACCGGCAACGTGGCACTGAAGACGATCGAGGGCAGCCTGCGGCTGGCGGTCACCGAGACGAGGGCGGCGCTGACCGCCGGGCCGGCTGGGGCGGTGGCCCAGTTCGCCAACCGGGGTAGGCTGCGCCGCCTGGCCGAACGGTTCGACGCGGACGCGCACGGCGGGGCGGTGCTACTCGGCCTGGGCGGCACGGTCGTCATCGCGCACGGCTCGGCCCGGGCCCGGGCCGTCACCCGGGCCTGCCTGCTGGCCCGGGACCTGGCCCGGACGGGGATCACCCGGCAGGCCGGCCAGGCGGTCGCCGGCTCGCCAGCCAGCGCCCTGTCGTGAACGGCGCGGTCGTGAACGGCGCGGTCGTGAACGGCGCGGTCGTGAACGGCGCGGTCGTGAACCGCTCAGGCGGTGGCCAGCGGATCGGCGCCGTCCCAGGAGCCGTCCGACGCGTACGGGACGAACCGGGCAAAGCACTCCTCGCTGAACCAGCCCTCCTTACGGGTGCGGGCGATCACCGCGGCGTGCATGCCGCCCGTGTACGCGAAGCCGCGCACGGCGCTGGTGTCCCGCCACAGGCTGAACGTCGCCTGCCGGGCGAGCGGCCATTCGCCGATACCCACCGCGCGCACGCATCCGTCCGCCTCTCCAAGGGCCCTGTCCACCGCGGGCACCGCGCGGTAGAAGCGGGCCAGCCGCCGGGGGCTGATCGCCGCCCGGGTCAGCACCGCCACCGTCTGCCCGGATGCCAGCGCCTGAGCGGCCATGCCCTCGAAGGGGTCGCGGCCGCCCCACTGGCCGTGGCCACCGGCGTACCCGAGCCGGACCGTCCAGGTTTCCTGGCCCCTGGAGCGCCACTCGGCCGGGATGGACGACTGCGCCAGGAAGCGGTCCAGGGCCGCGTCGTCCTGCCAGACCGCGAACATCGCCCAGCGGCGCAGGTCGGCGCCCAGGCTCATCGCGTTGCCCCGCCCGGTGCCGAGCAGCCGCCAGAACCGCAGCCCGGCGGTCCTGGCCAGCAGCGGCCGGTCGAAGGCCATGCGGCTGATCGCGCGCTGGGCGTGCTCCCGCGGGTATCGCGTGAGGTGGAAAGAGGCGATCATGATTGACTCCTGGGCGGCGGCTGTGGCGGCCGTGGCGGGCGGCTACCTGCTGGGCTCGATTCCGGTCGCGGTGCTGGCCGGCCGGGCCCGGGGGTTCGACCCGCGCCAGGTGGGGGACCACAACCCGGGCTTCTGGAACATGAAGGACCAGCTGGGCTGGGCGGGCGCCGTCCCGGTACTGGCCGGGGACACGCTGAAGGGCACGGCGGCCGGGCTGCTCGGGCTGATACTCGCCCACGGGTTTTTGCAGCGCGGGTTTTTGCGGCTCGGGCTGCTGGGCCCCGGGGCGCCCCGGGGCGAGGCCCTCGTGTACGCGGCCGTCGCGGCGGCCATGATCGGCCACGCCTGGCCCGTTTTCGCCCGGCTGCGCGGCGGCCGCAGCGTGCTCACCTTCGCCGGCGGCTTCGCCGTGATCTGCCCGCCCGCGTTCGGCCTGGGCATCGCCCTGTGCGCCGGGGTGGCCCTGTTCACCCGCTCCTTCGCCGCGGGCGCGAGGACCGGCGTGTTCGCGGTTCCGTTTCTGCAATTGATTTTCACCCCCGCCCTCGAAGTCGCGGCCACGGGTGCGCTGATGTCGCTCATCGGGGTCCGGTTCGTGATGGCGGCGCTGGCCTCCAGGCACCAGAAGGGCCGCCGCCCCGGCCCGGATGCGCCCCGGTCACCCCAGCCGATGACTCAGCAGGCGTCTCCGCAAGCCCCGCGGCCCGCTGCCACCGCCCCGCCGAGGGGGCCGGGGACACCGGGTAGCGGCGGCCCCGCCAGGACCGCACCGGCCGAATCGCCCCGCCCGTCATCCGGATGAGCGCGACCACGTCGGCCAGCGGCGAGCAGTACAGCCCCGGCCCTGGCGAGGCGTAACTGCGGCGCAGCGGGCCGAGCAGGGACACCCTCAGCGCGAGCAGCCCGAGATCCAGCGCCGTCGGGCGGCCGGCCACCAGCCGGGCCAGCGGCAGCGCCGTGGTGAGCCCGAGCACGGCCAGGTCGGCGGCCTGGCTCGCGGGGCTGGTCACGTCCGTCATCGGCAGCGACCGGCCCCATTCCCGCCACACCTCGGCCACGGACGCGTGCATGTCAACATCCAGCAGGTCACGCCCGTCGAGGAAGCCGATCCGCCAGCCCCGCCGGGCCAGGTCCCGGGCCAGCGCGATGTCGTCGGTGAGGTACTCGCGGACCGGCCTGAAGCCGCCCGCGGCGGCCAGCCTGGCCCGGCGGGTCAGCAGGCACTGCCCGTTGACCACCACGCGGCCTGGGCGTGGCTGCCGGTTCGGTCCGATCGGGCCGAACCGGTAGACCAGGGTGGCCAGCATGGCCGCGTGCAGGCCCTGCTCGGCGGCGCTGTCGCAGACGAACCGGGGACCCGCGCTCACCAGGTCGAAGGGCCCCGTGGCGGCCGCCATGACCAGGGCCGCGGCCAGCCCGGGCCGGGGCCGCGCGTCGGCGTCCAGGGTGAGCAGGTACTCACCGGTCGCCACTTCGAGGCCCTGCTGCAGCGCCCACTGCTTGCCGACCCAGCCGGGCGGCAGCTGGCGGCCCGGGATCACCCGGGCTCCGGCGCTGGCAGCCACCGCGGCGGTGCCGTCCGTGGACTCGTCGTCCACCACGATCACCTCGCTGACCCCCGGGTCGGCGCGGGCCGCGATCACGCAGGGGCCGATCCGCGCCGCCTCGTCCCGGGCCGGGATGACGGCCGACACGGTGGTCCCGGGAGGCAGCACCCCGGCTTGCAGAGGCGGCCGCATCTCGCGGCCCCGGGCGAGCCGGGCCGCCACCACGGCGGCGGCGGCCGCCTGGGCCGCCGTCTGGAACTTCATCGTCAGATCCTTCCCGTGGCAAGGTCCTCGGTGACCAGATCCGCCACGATGCGCGACCCGATGACGACCAGCGGCAGCCCGCCGCCCGGATGGACCGACCCGCCGACCAGGTACAGCCCGGCCAGCGGGCCGCGGTTGCCCGGGCGGCGGAACGGGGCGAGCCGCCCGTTGTGCGAGGTGCCGTAGATCGAGCCCAGCCAGCCGTCATACCGGCGCTCGAAGTCGGCCGGGGTCAGCGTCTCGGTGAACAGCACGCGGCCCCGCACGCCGACGCCCGCGGCCGCCAGCTTGTCCAGCAGCAGTTCCCGGTAATCCGCCGCGGGCAGGCCCCAGCCGCGCGGGCTCGCGGCCGGGACGTTGACCAGCAGCGTCAGGCTCTCGTGCCCGGGCGGGGCGGTGGCCGCGTCCTCAGCCGGGCAGCCCACGTAGATCGTGGGGTCGGCCGGGCGGCAGGCGGCGGTCGAAGATGTCCGTGAATTCGCCGCGGTAATCCGCAGAGAAGATGACGTTGTGGTGCGCGAGCCCGGAGGTCCGCCCGCGGACCCCGGCCAGCACCAGGAACCCCGAGGACGACGGCCCGATCCGGGCGATCCGGCGGCGCATCGGGCGGGACGGGGAAAGGTCGCGGTAGAGCCGGGCCGAGTCCGCGCCGCAGACCACGACGTCGGCAGGCACCCGCTCCCCGGCGACCAGCACGCCGCCCGCGCGGCCCCGGGCCGCGCGGCCCCGGCCTGGCCAGCCGCTGTCTGGCCAGCCGCGGCCCGGCCAGCCGCTGCCCAGCGGGCCCGCGGCCTGTCCGGGGGCCAGATGGCCGTCGGTGGTCAGGACCTGCGACACCGTGGCCCCCGTGTGCACCACCACGCCCGTCTCGGTCAGCAGCCGGGCCAGCGCGTCCCGAAGCCGGGCCAGGCCGCCTTCCACGTACCAGGCTCCCCGGGCATGCTCCAGGTACGGGATGCAGCCGACCGCCGCAGGCGCCCGGTAGGGGGAGGACCCGGAGTAGGTCGCGTACCGGCACACGTACTGGATCAGCCGCGGGTCGGTGAAGAACCTGCGCGCCAGCCCGGCCAGCGTCTGCCCGGGCGCGCTGGCGAACAGGTCGGGCAGGCTGGCCTGGCGGCGGGCTAGCCCGGGCAGGTCCAGCGGGCCGGCCAGGAAGGCCCGCTCGCTCGCGGCCCAGCACCGTTCCCCCCACTCGAAATACCGCTGCCAGGCCCGGCCCTGCCCGGGTGAAAACCGCTCCACCTCCGCGGCCATCGCGCCCGGATCGCTGCGCGCGTCCAGGACGCTGCCGTCCGGGAAGTGATACCGGCACACCGGATCGACCTTGGTCAGGGTCACCAGCTCGTCCAGCTTGCGGCCGGCCTCGGCGGCGAGCGCGCCGAACAGGTCCGGGAGGGTCAGCAGGGATGGGCCGAGCCCGAACGTGAAGCCGTCCCGGCGCAGCTCGGTCAGCTTGCCGCCCAGCTCATGGCGGCGCTCGAACAGCTGCACCCGGTGCCCCCGGGCGGCCAGCCGGATCGCGGTGGCCATGCTGCCCACCCCGCCGCCGATCACCACGACATCACTCATGGACGCTGCAATCCTCCGGTCCGGTTGCGGGTACGACGGCGGCCCCAGGCCAAAGCGGCCGGGATGCCCATGCCGAGCGCGCCGGCCACCGCGACCGCCCGGCCGTGCGGGAAGATCACCGCGAACCCCACTGCTTCCATAACGGCCATCACGGTGTAGGTGGCGACCAGGCCGGGGTGGTTTTCCGTTATCTGACCTGGTTGAGGGTGCCTGTCCCGCTGGTCCGGGCCAGCCGCGCGGGGTGCGGTCCGGCGCGGCGCGGCGCCTAGGATCACGTCGAACACGGCCATCAGCACGGCGGACACCAGCAGCCAGCCCGCGAAATTGCTGAGCGGCACGCCCTGGTACGGGCCGGTGTGAGCCCACCGCCAGAACCCGTTGCGGATCATCTGCGGATCCAGGAACAGGTCCCACGCCGTCAGCGCGACCGCGCCCGCGACGATCCGGCCGGCGCGGCTGCGGGCGATGGTGGCGCCGACCGCGTAGCCCGGCAGCCCCATCGCGGCCCAGGCCAGCGGGACTACCAGCGGCACGGTCCCGGTGGCCGGGCGCAGCAGCCCGGTGTAGCGGTAGGCCCCGAACGGGAACCCGGTCCTGGTCCCTGCCCACTCCGCGGCCAGCCCGAGCGCGAACGCGGCGGCCGCCGCGATGACGGCGCGCGGCCAGCCTGACCCGACGGCGGTGAACGAGACGCTGGCCACGGCCAGCGCCGCGACGATCAGCGTGACGAAGAACTCCAGATGGCCGGCCCGGGAGGAGACCACCTGGGCCACGGCCATGGCGCTGAGCGCGACCCAGCCGGCCACCGCGGCCGCACGCTGCGGGTTGACCGGCCTGGGCCTGGTTTGTCCGGCAGTGCGTGGTCGGGGTTGAATAGCGGTTCTGGTCCCAGGGCCGGGCCCGGGATTACCGGCGGCGGTCGGTGGCATAAGTCACTTCAGGAAGGTCATGACGGACACGGTTGGTTTCAGTGTGGGAGCGGTGGCCCGCCGTCTGGGGGTGGCGCCATCGACGCTGCGCACCTGGAACCGGCGGTACGGGATCGGTGCCTGCGAACTCAGCCCCGGGAAGCACCGGCGTTACACGGCGCAGGACATCACCCGCCTCGAGCACATGCAAAAGCTCATCCTGCGCGGCGCGGCCCCGGCCGATGCGGCCCGCGCCGCCCTGGCCGTTCCGGTGGCGCTGGCCCCGGCCCAGGCCGGGGCGGCTGGCGCTGAGGCGGGGCCGGTGGACGGGACGGATGGGCAGCCCGGCGAGCGGCCACTCACGGTGCTCGTGGCTGGCGGAGTGGGGGCCGGGCCCGGTGCGGACCGGGGGGATGCGGAGGGGCCCGAGGCGGACGGGTCTCCCGGCGAGAGACTCCCCGCCTCCCGGCCGGGACCCGGGCACGGGTCCGGCGGCCAGCGACTGGCACTGCCCGGCGCGTCGGCCGCGCCGCGCGGCCTGGCCCGCGCCGTACTGGCTCTGGACGAGAAATGGATCAGCGAGGCCATCCGGGCCACGCTGGCCCGTGACGGCAGCGTCCGTACCTGGGAGGAACTGCTGCTTCCGGTACTGTCCGGCCTGGGCAGCCGCTTCGAGCAGACCGGGTCGTGTATCGAGGCTGAGCACCTGCTGTCGGTCGCGATCATGGCCGCGTTCTCCCGGCGCGCCGCTGACCTGCCCGGCCGGGTGGAGCACCGGGCGGTCCTGCTTGCCTCGGCCGAGGGCGAGCAGCACAGCCTGCCGCTCTACGCGCTGGCGGCGGCGCTGGCGGAGCGGGGGATCGAGAGCCGGCTGCTCGGCTCTGACCTCCCGTACGCCTCGCTGGCGGCCGCCGTCCGGCGCACCGGTCCGGCAGTGGTCTTCCTGTGGTCGCAGGTTCCGGCCACCGGTGATCCTGCGGTCCTGCCTGACCTGTTCCCGCGCCGCCCGGGCGCACGGCTGATCCTGGGTGGCCCGGGCTGGGACCGGGACCGGATTCCGGCCGCGGCCTGGCTCGCCGGCACCCTGCCCGAGGCGCTGTCCGAAGTCGTGGCGGCCCTCGGCTACTGATTCCTCCGCACGGCGGTTAGCGGCGGCCTGACCGGGCCGCCTCGTCGAATCCCGCCGCACCGGTCACTCCTCCTGCGCCACCCCGGCCCGGGTCTTTCCGGGCGTGTCCGGCTTCCCTGTCCCGACTGCCCCTGTCTGGGCTGGTCCACCTGCACCCTGTGCCGGGGTTGTTCTGCTTTCCGGTTCACCTGTCTTCGGCGGCGGCGCCGCGCTCGGTTGCGCACAGCCTCATTCTCGGCTATGAATAACTTTTGAAGCGATTTTCGGCGACGGCCGGGCGGGGTCCTGAATCGGGAGCCGGCCGGGAAGGACGGTGGCACGGGTGGGCACGGACAGGATGAGAGAACTCGGCCATCACCTGGCCGGGGCCAACGAGGACGCGTTCGACGGTTGCTACGCCGAACTCGGGCCCATCCTGCGGCGCTACCTGCGCGGCAGGGTCCCGGACGCTGACATCGATGACGTCGTCCAGGTGGTATTCGTGGAGGTGTGGCGGTTCCGCAGCCGCTTCGACCCGTCGCGGAGCCTGGAGGCCTGGGTGCTCACCATCGCGCGCAGGCGGGCGATCGACCACCTGCGCGCCCGGCACAAGGAGACGGTGCCCCTCGAGGACGCCAGCTCGATGGCCGGCCCGGACGGGCGCGACATTGCCAGCCAGGTGGAGCGGACGCGGGACATGCAAGTGGCGCTGGCCCGGCTCCCCGACCTGCAACGCGAGGCGATCGAGATGGCCTATTACGCGGACCTGACCCAGCGGGAGATCGCCGAGCGGCTGGACGTCCCGTTGGGCACCATCAAGGCCCGTACCGCACGGGGGCTGCGCCGGCTGAGCGTCCTGATCGCCTCGCCCGCCGCGCTCTAACCGGGCCGGGCGGGCTCTGCCGGGCCGGGCTCAGCCGGGCCGGGCTCAGCCGGGCCGGGCTCAGCCGGGCTGTGAGCCTGTCAGCGGGGCGGGATCAGCGAGCCGTTGCGCACGGCTTCCGCGGCCAGGACGCCGAACAGGTAAAAATAGGCCGCTTCCTCGTCGTCGAAGGAGCGCATCTCATGCCGGGCGCCATCGGCCGCGCTGAAGACCTCGAACCCTTCCTCGGTTCTCAGCAGGCACATCGCACCGTCCGATTCCTGCTCCAGCGCATAGGCCGACCGTGGGATCGCCGCCAGGTCAGCCAGCTCCGAGAAGATCGCCCGGGTGGGAACCCGCTGCTTGCGGGCGGATCGCCGACCCAACTTCGGTGCCTGCCGCCTGCGCCCAGAGCCAGGTGCCACGGGGACGTCGAGCGTCCCATCGGGGCCAGCCATGCCATTCCAGCTGGCCATGCCGTGCCCGTTCGCCCCAGACACCGTCCCCGGCGCGTCGTTGCGGTTCCAGTCCCCGGTGCCGGCGGGGGTGCTGTTGCGGTTCGAGTCCCCCGTGCCGGCGGGGGTGCCGTTGCGGTTCCAGTCCCCGGTGCCGGCGTGCGTCCCGTTGCGGTTCCATCTGCCCGTTCCGGCGGGGGGACCGCCGCCGTTCCAGTTCCCGGCGCTGGCTGGGGGGCCGTTGCCATTCCATGCCCCGGCCGGTGCCATGGCCGGCTCGCCCGCGTAGCCGGCCCCGCCGCCCCTTCCGCGCGGGTCCGGCGGGCCCGCGGGGGCAGCGGGCGCCGGCGGCCGCCGCGGCGAGCCATACGGATGGGACGGCATTGGCTGCACCCCGCTCGCCAGCGCCCGGCGGGGGTTCTTCTCCGCCTTCTCCTCAGTCAGGCCGGTCACTTCGTCGCGGGGGGTCAGCAGTTCGTACACACCCCGGTTGACTTGCCAGTACCCGAGTTCGCGGGCCCGCCGGCCGTCTTTGCCCAGGTAGGCGATGTGGAGCCGGTCGCCCAGGTCATCGAGCACCAGGCAGGGATCCCCATGGAAGGTGCCAACTGGCCGAGACTCCCACAGCACGTTGACCTCCGCCCTCATGACGTGCTTGCGCCAGTGCCCGGGAGCGGACTCGAAGCCCAGTTCCTCGGGGGGCGGGCACGCCGCGAACAAGACCACATCGGAACTGGAGGGGCCGACTCCTACTTCATACGGCACTCCGCGATAGGTCGCCATCAGCCTGAAGCGCATGGCTTACAGCCCCCTGGACGGCCGCAGCCAGGACTGCCCGTCATAGCGGGCGATGAACTCCTCCCCGCCAAGGACGATCCGGTGGATCTCCGCTCCCACCGGAACCGGTATAGGCAGCGTGTAGAACTCGGGGATGGAAGGCAGGCTGTTCTGGCCGTCCGCAGGGGGAGGCGCCAGGGAGGATTCCATCTCCAGGGCGAGCCAGCGCATGACATAGATCTCCGCAAGTTCGGCGGTGAAGTCTGAGCCCTCGTACCCGAGGTTGAGCGAATCATAGAAATTCGCCGGGCCGTGGAAGGCGCAGTCCCTGGCCCGGTACACATATCCAGCAATCACCGAGCGCCGCCCGGTCAGATAGGGCTCGACCAGGCGGGGCGGAATGACCTTTTGCATCGGCGTTCCCGGTTCGATGATCCTCACCATGTGCTCAGCCTCTGCCACACGCTCCCCTCCGGTTGGCCTCCTGTGCAGTTCAAAAGACTCTCATACGGCGATTTCCGCCTCAACTGCTTCGCCTACGGTGGGCATTCTGGCCCGGTAATGGCCGGTTCGCCGCATGCCTGCTGAGCTGTCCGGGGCACCGTCGGGCGGGACGCTGGCGGCTGGCCCGGGGCACCGCGGTGCGCATCCGGGCCCGGCGCGACTGCGCCACGGCGGGGCCGTCCCGGTAGAGCCTACGGCGGGATAGCGCTAGCCGTCCGTGTGTCGCCGGAGATGGCCTAGGGTTGGGGCGTGCAAGGGCTGACCGTGGCAGAGCCTCAATTCCCAGGAGACGACGGCGCCGCCGACCCGGCGGTGCAGGCTGCGCTGGCCGCATACGCCGCGGGTCAGGGTAGCGAGCATGCCGCACTGACCGCCCTGGCCCAGTCGCGCCTGCTGGTGCCCGTGGTGGCCGTGCTGGCTGAGGCGGACGACAAGGGCGGCGAGAAGTCCACGGAGATGGCCCTGCCCACCCTGGTCGCCCAGGACGGCAGCCGGGCCATACTCGCCTTCACCTGCCTCGATGCACTCAAGCGGTGGCGCGGCGACGCACGCCCGGTGCCGGTCCCCGCGACCAGTGCCTGGCTGGCCGGCACCCAGGACGCCAGCGCGGTGGTCATCGACGTGGCCGGCCCCGTCCCGCTCGCCGTGGACGGCGCCCGGCTAGCGGCGCTCGCGGCGGGCCGGCCGGTCCCGCTGCCGCACCAGGATCCCGAGGTGCTGGCCGCGCTGCGGGCAGCGCTGGCGCGCGAGCCCCTGATCGTGGCGGCCGCCGTGACCTCACCCGATCAGCATGTCACCGCCACCGGCGGCGCGGGCCCTGGACCTGCGGCCGGCAGAGTCCCGGGCCGGCCTGCGACGGCGGACGGCGATCACGGCTCGCCGGGGGCTGACCCGGGGGAGCCGGACGCGCTGGAAGCGGAACTGGCGGACGCCGGTCTGGGCAGCCCGGCCCAGGAAGAGAATGCCGACGCCACCTCCGGCTCCCGCGGGGCTGACCTTGCGCTCCAGGTGACACTCGCCGCCGGGTGTGACCCGGCCGCCGCCGGGGCGGCCGTCCGCCGGGCCGCGGATGCCCTGCTGGCCGCCACCGGCGACCGGTTGCGGCGCGGCGTCGAAGTATCGGTGGCGCAAGCCGGCGGGACGGCCGAGTCCGCACGACGGGCCCCAACCGCACGACGGGCCCGTACCGCATGACTGGCCTGCACCGCATGACTGGCCCGCACTGTGTGACTGGCCCGCACTGGGCCGCCCGTAGGAGGATCGGGACATGTTTCGCTGGCTGACCGCGGGAGAGTCGCACGGGCGTGCCCTGGTGGCCATCTGCGAGGGAGTGCCCGCAGGCGTCGAGGTCAGCACGGCGGACATCGCCGCGGCGCTGGCCCGCAGGCGGGCCGGGTACGGGCGCGGCGCGCGGATGAAGTTCGAGCAGGACGAGGTGGAGATCACCGGGGGGACCCGGCACGGGCGCACGCTCGGCGGGCCCGTGGCGATCCGGGTCGCCAACACCGAGTGGCCGAAATGGGAAACGGTGATGTCACCAGACCCGGTCCCAGCCGGGGAACTCGAGAACCTGGCCCGCAACGCACCGCTGACCCGCCCCCGGCCCGGCCACGCCGACCTGGCCGGCATGCAGAAGTACGGTCACGACGATGCCCGCCCGGTACTGGAGCGGGCCAGCGCCCGCGAGACCGCCGCCCGGGTCGCCCTGGGCGAGGTCGCGAGGCAGTACCTGAGCCAGGCGTACGGCATCGAGGTGCTCAGCCACGTGGTCGCGATCGGGCCGGTGAGCGCGCCGCCGGACACCCTGCCGGAGCCTGCCGACCGAGACCGGATCGACGAGGACCCGGTGCGCTGCCTGGACCTGGCGGCCAGCGCGGCGATGGTGGCGGAAATCGATGCGGCCCGCAAGGACGGCGATACTCTCGGTGGGGTCGTCGAGGTGGTGGCTCACGGGCTGCCGCCCGGCCTCGGCAGTCATGTGCACTGGGACCGGCGGCTCGACGGGCGGCTCGCGGCGGCGCTCATGAGCATTCAGGCCATCAAGGGTGTCGAGGTGGGCGACGGGTTCACCACGGCCCGGCGCCGTGGTTCAGAGGCGCACGACGAGATCGAACTGGCCGAGGGCGGGATCCGGCGGCGGACTAACCGGGCCGGCGGGATCGAGGGGGGCATGAGCACGGGAGAAGTACTGCGGGTGCGGGCGGCGATGAAGCCCATCTCCACTGTGCCGCGCGCACTGGCCACGGTCGATGTGCGCACCGGTGAGCCGGCCCGGGCCATCAACCAGCGCAGCGACGTGACGGCGGTCCCGGCCGCGGGCGTGGTGGCCGAGGCCATGGTCGCCCTGGTGCTGGCCGGGGCCGCAGCGGAGAAGTTCGGGGGCGACTCGGTGGCCGAGGCCCACCGCAACTGGTCCGGCTACCTGAACTCGCTGGTGATGAAGTGACCATGCAAGAGCCCCGCACGCCAGATCACGGCCAGCCAGATCACGGCCAGCCGGCCGCGATCATGATCGGCCCGCCCGGCGCGGGAAAGACCACGGTCGGCGTGCTGGTCGCCGGCCTTCTCGGGATGGATTTCGTGGACACGGACACGGTCATCGAGGAGGCAGCTGGCAAGCCGGTCAGCGACATCTTTGTCCAGGACGGCGAGGGCGCGTTCCGTGCGCTCGAGCGCACGACCGCGGCCCGGCTGATCGCGAGCCACCCCGGCGTGCTTGCGCTGGGCGGCGGCGCCATCCTCGATCCAGGCACCCGCGACCTGCTGGCCGGCCGCCGGGTGGTCTACCTGGAGACCGGCTTCGTCTCGGCGGTGCACCGGACCGGGCTGGACGGTGGGCGCCCGCTGCTTTTCGGCAACCCGCGGGCCAGGATGAAGGCGCTGCTGGAGCAACGGATCCCGGTGTACACCGCGCTGGCCTGGATCACCGTGACCACCGACGACCGTGAGCCCAAGGACGTCGCCGAGGAGGTCGCCGCGCGGCTGACCTCCGGCGGCGAGAACGGCCACGGCCCGGTGGCCCCGCAGCCGTGAGCGTGACCCGGATCCTGGTCGGCGGCGAGCATCCCTACGAGGTCGTCGTCGGCACGGGCATCCTCGGCGAACTGCCCTCACTCGTCGGGAAGCGCGCGTCGTCGGTGATGGTCATCGCGCCCGAGGGCCTGGATGACATCGCGTGGCCGGTCTGCCGGGCGCTGCGGGACGCCGGGTATGACGTGCACACGGCGCAAGTGCCGGCGGGCGAGGCGGCGAAGGACATCAACGTCGCTGCCGCGCTCTGGTCGAAGCTCGCCAGCAGCCGGATCACCCGCAGCGACGCCATCGTCGGCGTCGGCGGCGGGGCGGCCACGGACCTGGCGGGCTTCGTGGCAGCTACCTGGCTGCGCGGGGTGCGGGTGGTACTGGTGCCGACCACGCTGCTGGCGATGACCGACGCCGCGGTCGGCGGCAAGACCGCGGTGGACATCCCGGAGGGGAAGAACCTGGTCGGGGCGTTCCATCCGCCCGCCGGGGTCCTCGCCGACCTGACCGTGCTGGAAACGCTGCCGCGCGCCGAGTACGTGAGCGGCCTGGCCGAGGTGATCAAGGCCGGGTTCATCGCCGATCCGGTAATCCTCGAGCTCATCGAGGAGGACCCCGCGGAAGCCGTCGTCCCGCACGGGCGTCCGGCCCGGGAGCTGGTCGAGCGGGCCGTGCGGTTGAAGGCGGACGTGGTCTCCGGGGACCTGCGCGAGGCGGGGCGCCGGGAGATCCTGAACTACGGCCACACGCTCGGCCACGCGATCGAGCGCGTGGAGGGCTACCAGATCCGGCACGGCGAGGCGGTGGCCATCGGCATGGTGTTCGCCGCGGAAGTCGCCCGGCTGGAGGGCCGCCTGGACGCGGGAACCGCCGCGCGGCACCGCAGGGTGCTCAAGGCCGTCGGGCTGCCCACGGTGTACCGCGCCGATGTGTGGCCTGACCTGCGTGAAGCCATGGCAGTGGACAAGAAGGCCCGCGGTGCCCGGCTCAGGCTGGTCGTCCTGGACGGGCTCGCCCAGCCTGGCACGCTGGACGCGCCATCCGAGGACCTGCTGTGCCGGGCCTATCAGGAGGTGTGTGAACGGTGAAACAGGTCCTCGTGCTCAACGGACCCAACCTCGCCCAGCTGGGCTCGAGGGAGCCGGACGTGTACGGCACCCAGACGTTTGACGACCTGGTGGAGACCTGCCGGCTCACCGGGCGCACGCTGGACCTGCACGTCGAGGTCCGCCAGACCGACGATGAGGCCGAGATGATCGCCTGGGTGCAGGAGGCGGCCCTGGCCCGGATGCCCGTGGTCCTCAACCCCGCCGCGTTCACTCATTACTCCTACGCGCTACGCGACGCGCTGGCCATGCGCACTGCCCCGCTGGTCGAAGTGCACATGACCAACCCGGCCAGGCGAGAGGAGTTCCGGCACACGTCCGTGGTGGCTGCGGTTGCGGACGGGACGGTGACCGGCTTCGGCCTGATGTCCTACCAGCTCGCGCTCCAGGCGATCGCCGAGCTCACCGCGGTTGAGACGGCCGCCGGGCAGGACACGGTGTCCGCGGAAGCGGGCGCAGACGCCGGCTGATGGTTGACGCTGCACGGGCGGTGGCCGTTACTCTCAACATCACCTGAGCCGAACGGCAACCGGCTCGGCTGCCTCGCGAAAGGCCGGATCATGCGCATCGGGATGCATCTCAACTACGCTGGCGGTTTCGCCGAGACGGTGACCGAGCTTGCCGACTACGAGAAGGCCGGGCTGGACATCGTGTTCGTGCCCGAGGCCTACAGCTTTGACGCGGTGAGCCAGCTGGGGTTCATCGCGGCCAAGACCGAGCGGCTCGAGATCGGCTCAGGGATCTTCCAGCTGTACTCCCGGACCCCAGCGCTCACCGCGATGACCGCGGCCGGGCTCGACTACGTCTCCGGTGGCCGGTTCACCCTGGGGCTCGGAGCGTCCGGCCCGCAGGTGATCGAGGGGTGGCACGGGGTGCCCTACGACGCCCCGATCGGCCGCACCCGCGAATTGATCGAGATCTGCCGCAAGGTCTGGCGCCGTGAGCGGCTGGAGTACGCCGGGAAGCACTACACCATCCCGCTCCCGCCTGAGCAGGGCACCGGGCTCGGTAAGCCGCTCAAGCTGATCAACCATCCGGTCCGGGAACGGATCCCGATCATGGTCGCGGCGCTGGGGCCGAAGAACGTGGCGCTGGCGGCCGAGCTGGCCGAGGGCTGGCAGCCGATCTTCTACTACCCGGAGAAGGCGGCTACTGCCTGGGCTGAGCCGCTCGCCGCCGGCCAGGTCCGCCGTGACCCGTCGCTCGGCCCGCTGGACGTGGTGGCGTCCGCCCCGCTGGCCATCGGCGCGGACGTGTCCGGGTACCTGGACCTGGCCCGCCCGATGTTCGCGCTGTACATCGGAGGGATGGGCCCGCACCGGGACAAGGGCCACAACTTCTACTACGAGCTCGCGGTGAGGTTCGGGTTCGAGGAGGCGGCCGACCGGATCCAGGACGAGTACCTGGCGGGACGCAAGCAGGAGGCCGCCGCCCTGGTGCCCGCCGAACTGCTCGAGGGCACCTCGCTAATCGGGCCGGAAGGCCTGGTCGCGGACCGGCTCGCCGCCATGAGGGAAGCCGGCGTGACCACGCTCAACGTCACCCCGCTGGCTGGCACCCACTCTGAGCGGGTTCGGCTCATCGAGCAAGTCCGCGACCTCACCACCTGATCATCCGGGCCGCATCCCCGCCCGGCCCGTGTTCCGCCCGCCCGGCCCGTGTTCCGCCCGCCCGGCCCGTGTTCCGCCCGCCCGGCCTGTGTTCCGCCCGCCCGGCCCGTGTTCCGCCCGCCCCGCCCGCCCCTTCAGCCCCGCCCCGCCCGACATCTTCTTCGTGATCAGACGATTGGTGTCGCGATAGCGACACCAATCGTCTGATCATCAACGCGGAGTCGTGTTCCGTGGAGCCGGTGGGTCTAGTAGGGCAGGCCGGGCCCGTGGGGTTAGACGGACTTCTGGTAGGCGCGGAAGGTCAGCACCGACAGGGCAGTGACTGCGACCGCGAGGGCCAGCAGCCCGCCGCCCTGGGTGAAGACCCGCGCCCAGTCCGGGGTGACGCTCATCGCCGCCCGCCCCGCCTCGAGCGCCCAGTTGACTGGGTTACAGTCCGCCACGATCCGCATCCAGTGCGGCATCAGGGCCGGCGCCATGAACGCCGTGGACAGGAAGGTCAGCGGCAGCAGCAGGAACACGCTCAGGCCGATGATGGTCTCCCGCTGCCGGGCCAGCATCCCGATGGTGTTGGACAGTGCACTGAACACCACCGCGACCAAGACCGACACCACGAGCAGCACGATCAGGCCGACCACGCCGCCCGGGTAGCGGGCGCCGGCGGCCAGGCCCAGCCCCACGATGATCAGCGACTGGATCACCGTGCCGATGGACTGCATGACGACAGAGGCGTTGATGATCGCCGAGCGGCGCAGCGGGAGGACCAGGAAGCGGTCCATGATCCCGCGGTCGATCTCCTCGAGCACGGTCATGCCGCTCCACATGCTGGTGGACAGCGCGCTCATCACGACCACCCCCGGCACGAGGTAATCGAGGTAGGACGGGGCGCCGAACCCGGGCAGCTCCGCTACCTTGCGGAACAGCGAGCCGAATAGGAACAGCCAGATCGCGGGCTGGATGATCTGGATGATGAGGTAGGCGGGCTGCCGGGCCAGCGCCTTCAGCTGGCGCTGGGTCATCCAGGTGGTGTGGGCGGCGATGACTGTCATCGGTTTCCTCCGGAAGGGTTGCCGGCGGGCTGGCTGGCGGCGAGGGCCGGCTCCTCGGCCTCGGCGAAACGGCGCCCGGCGTACCGCAGGTACACGTCGTCGAGCGTGGGTCGGGCGGCGGTGATCCCGTGCACCGCGATCCCGGCCCGCTCCAGCTCGATGAGCAGGCTCGGCAGGGTGGTCGCGCCGTCGTCGGCCCGGGCGCTCAGCTGGGTTCCGGTCACGCTGACCTCGCGGACCGCCGGGACCTGGCGCAGGACGACGTCCAGCCGCGCCGGGTCCCCGGGAACGGCCAGCTCCACGTACACGGTGTCGCCGTGCAGCTGGGCCTTCAGCTGGTCCGGGCTGCCCGGCGGCCACCACCCGGCCGCGCTCGACGATGGCGAGCTGGTTGGCCAGCCGGTCGGCCTCCTCCAGGTAGTGCGTGGTCAGCAGGATGGTGAGGCCCTCGCCGGCGGACAGCCGGGCGATCTCATCCCACATCGCGGAGCGCGACTCCGGGTCCAGGCCCGCGGTGGGCTCGTCGAGGAACAGCACCTCCGGCCGGTGGACCAGCCCCAAGGCCACGTCGAGCCGGCGCTGCATGCCGCCGGAATAGGTGCGGACCATCCGGCCCGCGGCACTGGCCAGGTCGAACCGGGCCAGCAACTCGTCGGCCCGCCGGCCCAGTTCCCGGCCCCGCAGGCCCTGGATACGCCCGGACAGCATCAGGTTCTCCCGGCCGGTGGCGGTCGGGTCGGCCCCGGATCGCTGGGCGACCACGCCGATGGCGCGGCGCACGGCGGCGGCCTGGCTGCGTACGTCCAGGCCGGCCACGCTGGCCGAGCCGGAATCGGCCTGCGCCAGGGTGGTGAGGATTTTGACGGTGGTGGACTTGCCGGCCCCGTTGGGTCCGAGCAGGCCGAAGATCGTGCCTTCCTGAACCGCGAAGCTCAGCCCGTCGAGGGCGCGGATTCCTTTGGGGTAGGTCTTGACGAGCTCGCGGGCGTCGATGGCGAGGGCTCGACTGTGCGTGGCGCGGGCCGGGCCCGCGTCCTGCGCCTGGGTACTCATGTGCGCGTTCCTCCGTGCAGGGTCGGTTGGTTGAACCTGTCCGCGCGGAACACGCCGAGTATCCTTGAGCTGCAACAACCCGATCGGATCTCGTTTCCCGCGGGATCGGTTCGAGGATCGGCCCCTGGTCAGGTGTTCCCGCACCTAGCCGGGGGCCGGCTGCGTCCTGGGTCAGTTCAGCGGCCCCTTTCCCCGCGGGAGCTGCCGTCGGAGGCCGAGCCGGACTCTTGATCAGGCCTGGCCGTGGTCCCGGAGACGGCTCCCTCCGCGGGCGGGGTCACGCCGGCCGCCTCATAGAGTTCGGCCGCCAGGCCGGCCGGGAACTCCCCGGTCCGGGTCCAGTGGTCCCAGTCCTTCATCAGGGGGAATGACCCGTCCTGGAGTTCCCGCACGAGGCCGCGTACCCAGGCCAGCTCGGCCTCCTGGATGGTCAGGTGGTACTCGGCCTCGAGCAGGAACAGGCGCGGCAGCCAGGGCAGCTGGGCGATCTCGGCCCGTTCCTGGGCGACCGTTTTCTCCAGGGCCTCCACTCGGTGCTCGAGCACGTCGCGCACCTGGCCCGGGTTGAGCACGGCGATCTCCGCGAGTGCCGCCTCGAACTGGGGATATTCCTTCACCGGGGTGCCGAGCAGCTCAGTAAGCCAGTCCTCCAGCTCCGCGCGGCCCTCATCGGTGAGGCGGTACACGGTGCGCTCGGGGCGCCGTCCCGCGCGGCTGGCTTCCATGGCCTGGATGAGGCCGTGCTTGGCCAGGTTGTTGACCACGGTGTACAGGGAGCCGTAGTTCAGCTTGATGCTGCGCTCCTTACCCTGGGAACGCATGGTCGCCGCCATCTCGTACGGATGCATCGGGCGCTCACGGAGGGACGACAGCACGGCGAGCGCCAGGGGGTTGGACACCCTCCGCCGCCGGCCCGCCATGACGACCACCTACTTCCCCGTCTCCGTATATCCGTAGCCGAGTATATGGAGAGAGTCGGCTGGTCCGCAAGCGTTATATCGCGAACTCTCCCGCCGGGTTCATCCTGGGACGGGGGAGGGGGTTGATCCCGGGACGGCGGCCCCGGCGAAAACCGGACCGCTACGCGGGGGCTGGCCTGGCCAGGCCGAGGAACCGGCGGACGTCCTCCGCGTCGGCTTCCAGGGCGCGGCGGTGCGCGGCGCTCACCGGTTCCAGCAGGGTCAGCGAGACCAGGTCGCCCGATAGGCCCCAGGTACCGACCGCCCGGCCGCCCGCCAACGCGAAGGAGCGGAACATTCCGCCCCGGACGATCTCCGGCTCGTGCCGGCCCAGCACCGCCGCGCGGGACTGCCAGCCGTGAAGCAGCGGGTCGAACACGCCCAGCAACCGGGGTGGCGGCACCACCGGCCCCGGCTGTGCGACCGGCTGGCCCGGGTCGGCCCGGCCAGCTCCAGCGGGCCGTCCCGTCCCGTCCGCAGGCCGGGCCAGCCGGACCAGGCCGTCGTCGCCCTCGTCCAGTTCGGCCGCGATGTTTCGCAGCGCCCGGCGGGCGTCGCGCAGCGGCAGGCCGGCCCATTTCGCCAGGTCCCGGTCGGTAGCCGGAGCGTGGCCGGCCAGATAACGGCGGGCCAGCCAGCCCAGCGCGGCGTCCGGGTCAGGCGTGGCTGGCGGCGCGCCTAGCCAGTCCCGGGCCAGCACGTGGGCGTGCTGCTTGCCGATCATGGGCCCACGCACCGAGATGCCCCGCAGCGAGGTCAGGAACAGCAGGAACACAAGAGCCTGCCCCCCGGTCCGAACTCCGGCGGCCTCCAGGCGCCCGGCCATCTGCGCGCGGGTCAGCGGGCCGTCGCTGGCCAGGAAACGCTCGATCAGCCCGGCCGCGCGGTCCGCCTCCGCGGGCGGGATGCCCTCCTGCGTGAGCCGGCGCGCGCAGCTCGTCTCCAGTTGAGGCGTGGTGAGCCGGTGCAGCGGCCAGTAGTCCTCGCTTCGCACCAGGTGCAGGGTGCCGCGGTTCAGCCAGCTGATCACCAGCGTCCGGTCCACAGTGAGCGCGTGATCGATGTCCGCCGCGGACAGCCCCCGGCTGCGGACCCGGACGGCCAGCCTGGCCCCGCGCGGGTCCTGGCCCTGGATGGCCAGCAACCGCTCGGCCACCTCCTCGGCGTGGTCCGCGGGCGGGCCGGACAGCAGCTGCGCGACCGCCCGCTCGGCTGTGACCTGGGACTCGCCAGCGGTGCGGCCAGCCTCTCTCCCGCGGACGTCAGCCGGGGCAGCTGAGTTCGCCATCCCCCGATCCTGCCACCAGATGCCGACGAAACCAGGCCGGCCCGGCGCGTGGGCCGGACCTCCGGCCTCGGCGCACGGCCACCGCCGCGGGTGCGAAAGGATGATCGTATGACCACACCAGTCACCCCGGTGGAGGTCCGGGTGGCGCGCGCCTCCGACGAGGCGCAGCTGGCCCGGCTGGACAAGATCTCGTGGTCCCCGCAGAGCGGGTTCCCGTCGGTGATCCAGCAGGCGGGCTCGGTGTTCTTCCTGACCGAGAGCCCGCCACAAGCCTTCCTGGTTGCGGCGATCGACGGCGAGGTGGTCGGGTACATCCGGCTCGGGTCCCCGCTGCCGCTGCCCGAGAACGCCCACGTGATCGGGGTGCTGGGACTCGCGGTGGCGCCGCAGGCGCGGCGCAGGGGGGTGGCCACGGCGTTGCTGGCTGCGGCCGAGGAGCGAGCCCGGTCCCGCGGCGCCCGCAAGCTGAGCCTGCGGACCTTCAGCACGAACCCGGACGCGATCCGGCTGTACACCCAGTTCGGTTTCCAGCGCGAGGGGGTGCTGCGGGCCGAGTTCCTCATCGAGGGCCAGTACGTTGACGACCTCTTGCTGGCCAAGTACCTGACCGGCCCGCCGCCCGCGGACTAGCCCCGGCGCTCACCACCTGAGGACTCCGCCGTCGTCGAACACGCGACCCGTCGGGCTGCCCTTGCCCAGCGTGGCCGGCTTGAAGCCGCCGCGGCGCGCGCCGCCCACCTGATCGTTGACCGCGAGCCCATGATCTTCGCCGACCAACTGGCGGCCGGCCTGCTCGGCGAGCGGGCCAGCGAACTCATCGGCTATCACCGGACCCACGGCACCCACCTGGTGCTGTCCTGCGCCCGGGCCCAGGTCCTCTGCCGGAGCCGGTTCGCCGAAGACCACCTGGCCGCCTGCGTCCGCGACGGCATGAGCCAGTACGTGATCCTCGGCGCGGGCCTCGACTCGTTCGCCTACCGCACTGAGCTAGCTGCAGGGGAGCGGGTCGGCCGGGCCCTGGCTCGCGTCTTCGAGGTCGATCATCCCGTCACCCAGCAGTGGAAACGCGGGCAGCTCGCAACGGCCGGGATACCCGAGCCGGACCGCGTGAGCTTCGTGGCCATGGATTTCGAGCGCGACTCGCTGGCCGGTCGGCTCCGCTGGGCCGGGTTCGACCCGTCCCGGCCGGCCATGGTCAGCTGGCTCGGCGTGACCATGTACCTGACCAGCGCCGCGATCGGCCAGACCCTCGCGGAGATCGCCGGGTTCGCGCCGGGCACGCAACTCGTCGCCGACTACATGCTGCCCGCCGCCCTGCGCGACGAGACCGGCCAGGCTTACGCCGAACTGGTGGCTCCCGCGGCCGCCGAGCGTGGCGAGCCGTGGCGATCGTTCTTTGCCCCGACGACATGTCGGCTCTGCTGGAGGAGCACGGGCTTGGCGCCGTCGAGCACGTCCGGCAGCGAGACTCGGTCCCGGCCGCCCTCTGGGACCGCACCGACTCGCTCCACCCAGCCGGCCTGTCCGTCCTGGCCCGGGCCACCGTGACGCCAACGCCCCCCTGACCCCCTGGCCCGGCCACGTTTCCTGCGCCACGGTGCGTTCAGGTGGGTGTTTTGACCGTTTCTGGCGCACCAGACCCTGCGGGACGGGTGGGACGTGAGGGGTGTGTGGGGTCGGAGCCGCAGGGCGGGGACGGGGCGGGCCGGGTGCGAGGGCCGGGCCGTGCGGTTGGGGCCGGGGCGGGGGACGGGCCGGGTTGGGGCCGGGGCGGGGGACGGGCCGGGCTGCCGCGTGGTGGCCGCCGCGTGGTGGCTGGACCGGCGGGCGGGAGTGGGCACGGGGGCGGGTCATCGTTACAGTCGGGGGCATGTCTGAGCTTCAGCGGGCCCGGCGGGAGCGGCTGCGGCCGGCCCTGGCGGCGCTCGGCGCGGACGCCGCGCTGATCACCAGCCCGGCCAACGTGCGGTACCTGACCGGCCTGGCCAGCTCCAACGCGGCGCTGCTGTTGCCCGCCACGGGACCCGGCGGCGGCACTGGTCACGGGCCCATTGACGGCACGGGCGAGAGTACCGCCACCGGCCCCGTTTCCGGCACCGGCCCGCTACTCGCCACGGACTCCCGATACGCGGGTACCGCCCGGCAGGCCTGCCCCGACCTGGAAATCCTCATCGAGCGCGAGATCGAGCCCGCCCTGGCCCGCGTTGCGGCCACCCGGGGGGTGCGAAGGCTCGCGTTCGAGGCACACGAGATGACCGTAGAGCGCTACCAGGCGTTCGCCGGGGCGGTTCCCGGGACCGAGCTAGTCCCACTGGGCCGGGCCGTTGAGGAGATACGGATGGCCAAGGACGAGCAGGAGATCGCGTTGCTCGCCCAGGCCTGCGGGATCACCTCGCGCGCGTTCGAGCAGATCGTGCCCCTGATCCGGCCCGGCGTGACCGAGCGCGAGCTGGCCATCTCACTGGAGCGGGCCATGACCGACCTCGGCGCGGACGGGCTGGCCTTCGACACCATCGTGGCCAGCGGCCCGAACGGGGCCATCCCGCACCACGTGCCGTCTGCCCGCCCGTTCGCGGCCGGTGACATGATCACGGTCGACTGCGGCGCCCGCTACCAGGGGTACCACGCGGACATGACCCGGACGGTCGTCCTCGGCGAGCCCGCCGACTGGCAGCGAAACATCTACGCGCTGGTGGCGGCCGCGCAGGCGGCCGGGATTGAGGCGGCTGTGCCCGGCGCGGACGTGCGGGCCGTGGACGCGGCGGCCCGGGACCTGATCACGGGGGCCGGTCACGGCGAGCATTTCCAGCACGGGCTGGGCCACGGTGTGGGCCTGGAAGTCCACGAGGCCCCGATCGTGGGGTACGGCCGGACGGGTACACTCGGGGACCGGGTCCCCATCACTGTCGAACCCGGGATCTACCTCCCCGGGCAAGGTGGCGTCAGGATCGAGGACACCCTGGTGGTGCGCGCCGGCACGGGGACGGCGGCACCGCAGGAGCTACTCACCACTACCACCCGGGAACTGCTCGTCCTGTAGCCGGCCATCGGCGGCGGGGCGGGCGCACCCGCACGCAGGAGACACGCAGACGTGGCCACCACGAACGACCTCAAGAACGGCATGACGCTGAACATCGACGGCCAGCTCTGGAACGTCGTCGACTTCCAGCACGTCAAGCCCGGTAAGGGCGGCGCCTTCGTGCGCACCCGGCTGAAGAACATCATGTCCGGCAAGGTCGTGGACCGGACCTTCAACGCCGGCGTAAAGGTTGACGTGGCCAACGTTGACAAGCGCGAGATGCAGTACCTCTACCGTGAGGGCGAGGATTTCGTCTTCATGGACACCCAGGACTACGACCAGCCGCGCATCCCCAGGCAGACCGTCGGCAGCGCCGCGGACTACCTGCTCGAGGAGCAGACCGCGACGGTCGCGTTCAACGACGGCACCCCGCTGTACGTGGAGCTCCCCGCCTCGGTGGAGCTGACCGTCAGCCAGACCGACCCGGGTGTGCAGGGGGACCGGTCCACCGGCGGCACCAAGCCCGCCACGCTGGAGACCGGCGCCCAGATCAACGTGCCGCTGTTCATCACCACGGGCGAAAGAGTGAAGGTGGACACCCGCACGGGTGACTACATGGGCCGCGCGTGACCCGGCCCCCCGTGCCCGGATCCCCCGTGCCCGGATCTTCAGCGAACTGGTTCCGTGTCCGCGCGCAGTAAGGCCCGCAAGCGGGCCCTGGATATCCTCTTCGAGGCCGAGGTCCGTGGCGAGCCGGTGCTGGACATGCTGGAGCAGCGCGTCATCGCGGCCAGCCCCCCGGTGGGAGAGTACGCGGCTGAACTGGTCCGCGGCGTCCAGGCGCACCGCGAGCGGATCGACGAGCTGCTGGAAGAGCACGCCGAGGGCTGGACGCTGGACCGGATGCCGATCGTGGACCGCAACGTCCTGCGGATCGGCCTCTACGAGATGCTGTGGGCGGACGACGTCCCGGACGCGGTGGCGATCAGCGAGGCGGTGCTGCTGGCCCGTGACCTGTCCACCGACGCGTCTCCCGCATTCGTCAACGGCCTGCTGGCTCACCTGCTGGAACTGAAGCCGACGCTGATCGCCTGACGGTCAAATTCAAGGTCAAATTCTCCGCAACGAAAACCGTCACGCCGGGCTGAACTGCACCCGCAATCCGTGCTTGCGTACGACTGACCAGAACCACAGTACCGAGGCGCCGATGCCCGCCACGGTGCCGGCGACGGTGGCGACCGTGGAGAGCCACAGGAACGTGTTTGCCGGCTCGGTCCACATCATCACTCCCAGGCCCGCGGTGAGCAGCAGGAAGATGCCGGACCACAGCCAGGTCGCGCCCTGGAAGAAGCGGTGCAGCCCCGGGTGGTGGGCAGGATGGCGCAGGGCCACCACCTCGGCGGCGAGCTTGGCCACGATCGGGTTGGGGCCGCGGGCCGTGCGCGCGAACAGGATGAACATGGCCGCGTAGCCGAGCGGGAACTGGAGCAGGAAGATCCAGAACACGCCGGTGGCCAGGACCACGACGGTCTGCAGTGTGAGCACGATGGCTGAGATCGTCAGCAGGCTGGGCACCGAGCCGCAGGCGATCTTGCGGATCGCCGCCGTGAGCCAGATCGCCACGACGCCGGCGATGAGCCCGACGTTCCGGCCGCCCAGCCAGGCGCCCAGGAAGTAGGCAGCGAGTGGAAGACCAAGGGACTCGCTCAAGCTCAGCCCGGTGCAGCGAATGAGTCGCAGCGGGCGGGGGAGTTCCAGGTGCTCGACCATGGGGGAGAGCCTAGGCGGTGAGTCTCGTGAGTGAGACCCGTTTGGATATGGATGACCATTCGCAGAGGTTCCCCTGAGGAAAACCGCAAGTAAACCCATTGTTGCCGTATCCGGAGACCGGCTCAGGTATCACGCGTACCTCATGGACCGTCATGTCGGCGCTGACCTCCAGCCCGCAGATCTCCCGGCCCCGTGGCGGGAGCCGGATCGCCCGGCGCTCCTCGCGAAATTCAGTGGTACGCGCCGCCTGCCCAGCGTAACTGCCCCTCGGCTCTGCCGCGGCGTACCCGCCGCGGCGGCTGCGCACCCGCACTGGTTCCCGGCGCGGAGCACTGGCCTATGTATTTCCCAGCGAAGAGCCTGGTAATCGCGGAATGCGCAGGGTTAGCCCGGGGGAATTCCGGGCCGCCAGAACGTAGCTTCCCGGGCCTGGGAACGAGCGGCCGGGGAGACATACGTAAGGACACGGTAACAACTCGCAGCATTCTTAAGGGGATCTCTCAGGTTTTACTAAGCGGCGGGCGGCCGGGGATGCGGTGGCACGGTGAGGGGTGCTGCCGGGATGCCGGGGGGCGGGTGAGGGATGCTGGCGGGATGCCGGGGGGCACGGGTGGGGGATGCTGGGGCACCGGGCGGGGTCGTGAGGTCGTGGCGAAGTCGGGGGGTTGTCGTGGCGGCGCACTACATTGGGACCCGACCGTGAGCGAGGAGGGGCCGTGGCCAGCGAGCGTCGTGGCGGAGGGCTGGGGGTGCCGGCCGGGACGGGCGCGCCAACCGGGATAGGCACGGCCCAGCGGTGGAACCGGTACGACGACGCGCGCACGGCCGTCATCCGGGAGGTGCTGCGGGCCGTCGTGACCGGGTTGGTGGCCGAGACTGGACGGTCGCGGCTGGACATCGTGGACGCCGGCGGCGGGACCGGCGGGTCCGCGGTCCCCCTGGCCGGGCAGGGGCACACGGTGACCGTGATCGACCCGAGCCCGGATTCGCTGGCCGCCGCGCAGCGCCGAGCCGCGGAGATGAGCGTGCAGTTGCGGGCCGTCCAGGGCGACGTCGGCGACCTGGCCGCCGTCGTCGGGGAAAAGGGCGCTGACCTGGTGCTGTGCCATAGCGTCCTGGAGTACGTGGACTCACCGGCGGCGGCCATGACCATGGTGGCCGGCGTGCTGCGGCCGGGGGGCGCGGTGAGCGTGCTGGCCACCAGCGCCGTCGCGGCGGTCATCCACCGGGCCCTGGCCGGGCGTTTCGATGAGGCCCGGCGGCTGCTGGCCGCGGTCGGCGGCCCGGCGGTCACGGCTGACAGCCGGTCCGGGGCCGGGTCTGACGGCGGCTCCGGGGGCGGGTCTGATAGCCGCTCCGGGGGCGGGTCTGATGCCCCGTCCGGGGGCGGGTCTGATGCCCGGTCCGGGGGCGGGTCTGATGCCCGGTCCGGGGGCGGGCCGCGCCGGTTCACCCTGGCCGAGGTGACCGGCCTGATCGAAGGGGCTGGGCTGCGTCCGGGTGCCGCACACGGTATCCGGGTCTTCACCGACCTGGTGCCGGGTTCCTTCGCGGACGTGGACCCGGGCGCCGCGGATGCGTTGCTGGCCCTGGAGCAGGCCGCCTCCACACATCCGGCCTTCCATGACTTCGCCGCCCAGTTCCACGTGCTCGGGTACCGATGAGCCACGGCGGCCCTGACCCCGAGCAGCCGGACAGCGGCTGCCACATCCTGCACGTGGACATGGACGCCTTCTACGCCAGCGTCGAGATCCGCGACCGCCCCGAGCTGGCCGGGCGGCCGGTGATCGTGGGCGCGACCGCCAGCCGCGGCGTGGTCCTCTCCGCGTCCTACGAGGCGCGCGAGTTCGGGGTGCGCTCGGCCATGCCGGTGACGCGGGCCCGCCGGCTGTGCCCGCAGGCCGTGTTCATCCCGCCCCGGCATCACGTCTACGCCGCCGTGTCCAAGGAGGTCATGGAGGTCTTCCGGTCGGTCACGCCCGAGGTGGAGCCGCTCGCGCTGGACGAGGCGTTCCTGGACGTGTCCGGGGCCATCCGGCGGCTCGGGCGGCCCGCCCGGATCGGCGCGCTGATCCGGGCCACGATCGCTGAGCAGCAGGGCATCACCTGCTCCGTCGGGGTGGCCCCGTCCAAGTTCATCGCCAAGCTTGCGTCCACCCGCTCCAAGCCGGACGGGCTGCTCGTCGTGCCCCCTGACGGCGTCCTGGAGTTCCTGCACCCGCTCCCGGTGGCGGCGCTGTGGGGCGTGGGGGAGCAGACCGGGCAGGTGCTGGCCCGGCTCGGTCTGCGCACGGTCCTGGACATCGCGGAGATCCCGGTCGGCACCCTGCAGCGCGAACTGGGTCCCTCGCTGGGCGCCCACCTGGCCGCGCTGGCCTGGGGGCGTGACGAGCGCCCGGTGGTGAGCAGCACCCCGGAGAAGAGCATCGGGGCGGAGGAGACGTTCGCCAGCGACGTCGACGACCCGGAGGTGATCCGCCGCGAGCTGCTCCGCCTGTCCGGGCGGACCGCGCGCGGCCTCCGCTCAGCCGGGGCCGTGGCGCGGACCGTGGTGATCAAGCTCCGGCTGGCCAACTTCACCACGATCACCCGGTCACGGACGCTTCCCGAGCCCACCGACGTGGCCCGCACCATCTACGCCACCGCCTGCGCCCTGTACGGTGCCGCCGGGCTGGACTCCCGCGCTCGGCTCCGGCTGGTCGGGGTGCGCACGAGTGGCCTGGTGCCCGCCTCCCGGGCCGTCACCCAGCTGGCGTTCGGGGATCGGCCAGGCTGGCGCGATGCCGAGCGCGCCCTGGACCGGATCAGCGGGCGGTTCGGTGCCGACACGGTCCGGCCCGCCGCCCTGGTGACCGGGCAGCAGGATGAACCGGGGCCGTCCGCGAGCCGGGCCGGGGCCGGGCGAGCGGCGCCGGGGCCGGCCGTCCGCGGAGCCGGGACCGGGGCCGGGCCGAGCACATTCCGGAGTGTCAGCCGGATCACATTCCCGGCATCAGCCGGATCACGTTCCCGGCCGCCAGCCGGGTCAGGCCCTCCGGGAGTCCGCCGAACCAGCCCGGCGCCCGCTCCTGGAACGCTGATATACTGAGCCTTACGCGGATCTAATTCGAATTTGCGTTTGGCTGATGTCCGGCTCGCCGGGCAGATGGCTGCGGCAGGCGCCAGAGGAGGTCCGGGGTGCTGGCAGGAGCCGGAATTCCTTTACCCTCTCACTACCCTTCCACCCAGACCAGCCGGACTCGTATTCTGGAAACAAGAACCCTGGACCGTGAGATGAACTCATCGCACCCGTCCCCGCGCGCGAGGTTTCATGGGAGGCGCCGTGCCGCTGTCTGAGCACGAGCAGCGTCAGCTCGATCAGATCGAGCGTGCGCTCTATGCCGAGGATCCGAAGTTCGCGCAGGCGGTGCGCGCGAAAGATCCACGGGTGCACTACAAGCGCCGGGTGGTTGAGGCGGCGATCGGCTTCCTGCTCGGCGTGGGCCTCCTCCTGGCCGGCGTCATCTCCAAGCTGACCCTGATCGGCGTGGCCGGCTTCGTGGTCATGCTTGCCTGCTCGATGTGGGCCCTGTCCAGCTGGCGGCACATGTCCGGTGGCTCGGCCGGGCGGCCTGGACTGGTCCGTGACCGCCGGGCGCGGCCGCCGGCGAGTTCCCGGTCCCGGTTCATGGAACGGCTCGAAGAGCGCTGGCGCCGTCGTCAGGAGCGGGACCGCTAGGCCGGCTTCATCCGGCTGGCCTGCCCTCGCCGCAGGCGGCTCGTAGTTAATGGCGTGCCTGGCAGGCATTCGTGCTCGGGCAGGCCCGTTGTCATGCAGTCGTGACCAGCGGGGGCCGGCTGGCCCTCGTCGCTCAGGCAGCGCCCCGGTTAGTCAGCCCGCCCGCTGGTAGTCAGCCCGCTGGTCAGGCCTCCCGCGCCTTGCGGCCGGCTCGCGGGCTGCGGCGGGACCAGGTGCCCGTACGGTGCGCGGCCACGTCCATCCAGCCGAACACGTCCAGCCCCTGCTGGACGGCCGCGCGTACCGGCAGCAAGGATGAAGGCGGTAGCAGCCGGGCCCGCCAGCGTCCCAGCCGGCCGGAGCCCGCGGCCACCTCGCGGCGGACCAGGCCGACGTCGGCCCGCAACGTGGCCGAGTCCGTAGCATCCCGGGCATACCTGGCCCGCTCCGTGGCCTGCACGATCCGGGTCAGCGCGGCTGCCGCCTCAGGGCTGAGCCGCAACGTCCCGGTCAGCCGGGTCCCGAGGGCGCGCGGCGATTCGCTCGCAGACCAGGCGATCTTATGGTCGGTCAGGTCATCCAGCAGTTCCAGCCAGGCCGCCTGGGCCCGCTCCCGGTCGCCCCGCGCACGTGACCAGCGCCGCCGCCGGGTCAGCGACCTGGCCAGGCGCGGCGTGATGAGCAGCACGACGACCACTGCCACGACGATCAGCCAGATGGTTCCCGAGCGGGTGGCGCTGGATCCCCCTCCGGCGCCCGTGGCGCTGAGGCGGCGCAGCTTGGCCAGCGCCCCGGACTGTCCCGGCGTGGCGCCTGTCTTCGGCGCTGTGGCGGCACGGCGTCGGCACGCTTTGGGTCCCGCCCGGGGCGGCGAGCAGCGGCGGCAGGGTGTAGGCGGGCTGGATCGCGGTGGCCTGGCCGCCGGACCCCGCGGGGGTGGGCTCGAAGCGAAGCCAGCCAGCCCCCTGGAAGTACAGTTCCGGCCACGCGTGGGCGTCGCTGGTCCGGACCTGCCAGCGGCCGTGCCCGATCGGCGAGCCTTCCGTGTACCCCACCGCCACCCGGGAGGGAATGTCGAGCAGCCGGGCCAGCACGGCCATGGCGAACGCAAACTGCTGGCAGTAACCTCGCCGGTCCTTGGTCAGGAAGTTGATCAGCGCCTTGGACGTGTCCGGCTCTTGCACGTCGAGGCTGTAGGTGAACCTGCCGGACTGAGTGAACCAGTGCTGCAGGTCCACGGCCTCGCCGTAGAACGTGTTCTGCCCCTGGGTGATCCGCTGGGCGAGCTTGCTCAGCGGCAGGAACACCGCCGGGACGCTGAGGTAGTTGTTCGCGATGCTGTTCGGGACCTCGCCGGACTGCTGCAGCTGCCGCACGGACGGGGAGACCTCGCGGCTGGACACCGTGTAGCTGAGGCCGGAGAGGCTCTGCGCCGAGAACATGGTGAGCGTGCGCGGGTCGGTGCGCCAGTTCCCGCCGACGCTGACACTGCGGGCCGGGTACGGCAGCGGCAGGAAGCTGGCCTTGCCTGCCCCGGCGGTCAGCCCCTTGGCCAGGGTGACCCTGGTGCTCTCGGCCGAGGTGGTGGTGTCCCGGCTCAGTCCCGGCGCGGTGGGCAGCTTCCCGCTCTGTACCGGCTGGCCCCCGGTGGGGGCCAGCGTCCAGGTGCTGGCGGTGAGGTTGCTCAGCACGTACACCTGCAGGTACTGCGGGTCCGGGTCGGTCGTCCGGTAGGTGAGCACGTTCGTGGGCGCCGTCCGGTGCAGCTCGCTGTTCATCTGCACCAGCGGGTTGGGCAGCGTAACCAGATCCTTGCCATCGCCGCCCCCGGCAGAGAACAGCTTGTGGTTGCGCAGCCCTGGCACCAGCAACGGGACGAAGAGGGCGATCACCACGGCTGTCAGCCCGATCCGGCGGCCGGCCGCGGCAAGCTCCTTGGTGTTCGGGGTGGCTCGCGGCACCGTCGCTGGCTCCTGGCCGCGGTGCCACATAGTGACCAGCCGTCCCCACAGCCGCAGCCGTTCCCGGGCGTCCACGGCCAGCATGGCCAGGTAGCCGGCCATGCCCAGGCCGAACACGGTCATGGCCCCGAAAACGCCCTGGTGGGCGTCGGTGGTAAGGGGGACGCAGAACAGCACCAGCAATGGCAGCCCGGCTATGGCCGGCCTGCGCAGCCGCACCGCGAGCAGGTCAGTGGCGACTGCTGCCACGCCGATGCCGGCCACGGTCAGGATCAGGATCCCGTGGCTGGCCGGGGCGGGTGGTGCCAACCTGGCGGTGTCGTCCAGCCCCTGCCGGGCCAGGAGCCACAGGTGATGCAGGGAGGTGGCCGTCGGGATGATCCGGCCCAGTGACTGCGGGCTGGAGAACAGGACGTTCACGTACAGCAGGAGAGCGGCCAGGCCGACAGGTGCGCAGAGCGCCCACGGGAGCACCCGCAGCCTGGTGAGGGCCCCGGCCAGCGCGACCACGGCGACCGCCCCGGCGCCCTCCCAGAACCACAGCCAGCCCGACACCAGCGGGTAGACAGACAAAGAGGCTGCGATCGTGGCAACGGCCGCGGCGACGGTGAGTCGCTGGCTCACCGGCCGGCCCCAGCCCGGAAGCGGCCCTGCTCGTGCCCGGGCGCGCCGAGCAGGCCGGAGGAGGCGCGCAGTCGCTCCCAGGCCGTGGTGAGCGGGGTGTCGGCGCTGATCGTGGTGACCCGCCAGCCCGCCGCGCGCAGGATCGCCGTGGGGACGTCCGTCTCGTCCGCCTGGCGGCCGGCCGGCCCGCGGCCAGACCAGGTGGACACCGCGAGCAGCAGCGCCATCGCGGGGCCTGCGTCCCGGCGCCCGGCGGCGAGCCTGCCGGCTTCTTCCGCCGACAGCCGCCCGGCCACCACCACGAACAGGCCGCCGGTGCCGCCCTGCGCGAGGTCCATGCCACGGGCGAGCCCGGACTGGCCGGACTGCTTGATGACCGCGAGGGAGTCGAGCAGCGAATCCTCGAAAGACCCGGGCGAGCTGGCGGGCCCGGCGTCGGTGACCAGCTGCCCGTCGATCCCGCTGCGGGCCAGGTGGACGCCGATGGACGCGATGGCGCTCGCCGCGTACTCGAACGAGGAGCCCGCCCCGGCGCCGCTGTGCGCCCGGGAGCGGGTGTCGAGCAGCAGCACCGCGCGGTTCCGCCAGCGCTGTTCCTCACGCCGGACCATGAGCTCGCCATGCCGGGCGGTAGATCGCCAGTGCACCCGGCGCAGCTCGTCACCGTCGCGGTACGGGCGGGGGATGATGTCGTCCTCCCCGGCCGTATCCGCGGTCCGGGTATGGCCGCCGCCCTCCCCGCGCCAGTTCCCGGCCAGCGGCATGCTCGGCAGCGGGATGATCGCGGGTGTCACCACCAGCGTGCTCCGGACGGCGAACGAGCGGGTAAGTTCCACCAGGCCGAACGCATCGGCCACGCGCACCTGCAGCGGGCCAATCGTGTACTTGCCCCGGGTGCCGGACTGGATCGGGTAAGTCAGTTCGCGCCAGCCCCCCTGCTCGATCCGCTCCAGCACGAAACGCGGGCGGGTGCCGAGTGAGTAAGGCAGGGCATCTTCGGCCAGCAGCAGCCCGGTCGGCAGCCGGGAGATGTTCTCCAGCCGCAGCGTGACCACGGCGTTGTGCCCCGCGGGCACCCGGGGCGGGCTGATCCGCCGCGCGCAGCGGATCCGGTACCGGGCCCGGCTGGTCGCGAGCGCGGCCAGCAGCGGCAGGGCCAGCAGCACGATGCCGATGCTGAGCAGGGCCCGTTCCCCGAGGCCAAGCCCGAACGCCCCCGCGGCCAAGCCCGCCGCGAGGAATGACTTCCCGCGTGTGGTCAACCCGGCGAACAGCGCCCGCATCCTGGACCTTCCTCCGCCCGTTGTCCTAACTTACGTCACGAACTGGCCACGGGTTCGCGGGGCGGCGCGGCGAAGGGAAACTCAGCACAGCGCAGCGCGGCCAGGTGCTGCAGGCGGCGCGGCCAGGTGCTGCCGTAGGGCGCGGGGCCGGGTGCTGCCGTAGGGCGCGGGGCCGGGTGCTGCCGTAGGGCGCGGGGCCGGGAACTCAGCGCATCCGGGGTAGCGGGGTCTGCTCCACGATGGCCCCGACCACCCGGTCGGGCAGCTGGCGCTCCACCATGGCCTCCGCGGTCGGCAGCAGGCGGTGCGCGAGGACCGGGCCGGCCAGGGCCTGCACGTCATCGGGGATCACGAAGTCGCGGCCGTCCAGCGCCGCCCGGGCACGGCTGGCCCGGAGCAGATGCAGCGTCGCGCGCGGGGATGCCCCGAGCCGGAGCTCGGGGGCCGAGCGAGTGGCGCTGACCAGGCTGATGACGTACTGCTTGAGTGCGTCGGCCACGTGCACACGGCGCACCGCTGCGATCAGGTCCCGCACGTCTCCGGCCGTGGCGACCGGCTCCAGGGAGTCCAGGGGAGAGCTCGAGCCGTGCACGTCGAGCATGGCCAGTTCAGCCTCGGTGCTCGGGTAGCCCATGGAGATGCGGGCCGTGAAACGGTCCCGCTGCGCTTCGGGCAGCGGATAGGTCCCTTCCATCTCTATCGGGTTCTGGGTGGCGATGACCATGAAAGGCCGTTCCAGGGGGTAGCTGGTGCCGTCCACCGTGACCTGCCGCTCCTCCATGCATTCCAGCAGCGCCGACTGGGTTTTCGGGGACGCCCGGTTAATCTCGTCGCCGACCACGATGTTCGCGAAGACCGGTCCCGGCTTGAACTCGAATTCGCGGCGTTCCTGGTTGAACGCGCTCACCCCAGTGATGTCGCTGGGCAGCAGGTCGGGGGTGAACTGAATCCGCTGCACCACGCAGTGGGTTGACCGGCCCAGCGCCTTGGCCAGCATGGTCTTCCCCACGCCGGGGACGTCCTCGATCAGCACGTGTCCCTCGGCGAGCAGCACCGTCAGGGCGAGCCGGATCGCGTCCGGCTTTCCCTCGATGACCGACTCGATCGCGGTGCCGATGCGATGGGCCACCAGTACCAGGTCGTCGAGCGTTCGCTCGGCGCCGGCCCCCGTATCCAAGACCACCCGTCCTCCTTGGTCAGCTGGGCCCGTGGCCGACAGCCGCGGCCGCCGCCGGGCGCTGAACCGCCGGCGGCCGACGTGTTGGTGCGTACCGACAGTACGTCCTGGACGGCCCAGCGCGCGATGCAGGGACCGGACCTGACCTCCGCCGACGGCCACTTACAGTTCCCCCACTTTGCTCCCCTGCCTCTGAACTGCCACAACGTTGCGTTTATCCGCTATGCGGTTGCTCGGTGACGTTGACGGTGGGGGATTGTGGGGTACAGTGGAGCGCGATGGGGCACGCTACTCCGGGGGCGGGAGGTGAGGGCCTGTGTTCCTGGGCACTCATACGCCACGCCTTGACGAGAAGGGACGGCTGTTCCTGCCGGCCAAGTACCGCGAGGAGTTCGCTGGAGGGCTAGTGATCACCAAGGGCCAGGAACGCTGCCTGTACGTCTTCCCGGTCGCCGAGTTCGGCCGGATCGCGGGCGGCTTGCGCGCGCCCACCACCTCGAAAGCGGTACGGGACTACAGCCGGGTGTTCTTCGCCAGTGCCTCCGATGAGACCCCTGACAAGCAGGGCCGGATCACGATCCCGCCGGCGCTGCGCGAGTACGCGGCGCTGGCCCGCGACTGCACGGTCATCGGGGCCAACACGCGCCTGGAGATCTGGGACTCCGCCGCATGGGAGTCCTACCTGGCGGAGCAGGAGGACGCCTTCTCCGCAGCTTCAGAGGAGGGATTGCCAGGGGTCCTGTAAGCGGTGCCGGTTTTTCCGGTGCCGGGTGCTCGGCGAGGTCTCCACCCGCGCCTGGGCGATCACGTCGGCTGGCGTCACTTCCCCGGCGCCAGGAGACGTCCAGGCCCGTGCGTCGCGCGGATGGGGACCTGGCCGAGCAGCACGCAGGCAGTCACGCCGCCCGCCGCATCCCCGGGAGGGTGCGGCGGGGCGAAAGGGGGTCTGATGGGCGAGTCGGCAGCCGGGCATCTGCCGGTGATGGTCGACGAAGTCCTGGCCCTGTTCGAGCCGGCGCTGCAGCCGCGTGGCGCGATCCTCGTGGACGCCACTCTGGGCCGGGCCGGTCACGCCCGCGCGCTGCTGCACGCGCATCCGGGACTCGCGCTGATCGGGGTGGACACCGACACCCAGGCGCTGGAGGAATCACGGCGGCTGCTGGCCCCCTACAGCGATCGGGTCACCCTGGTGCACGCGGTGTACGACGAGATCCCCGAGGTCCTGTCCCGCCGCGGTGACCGTCGCGTTCAGGGCATCCTGTTCGACCTGGGCGTCTCCTCGCCACAGCTGGATGATCCGGCCCGCGGCTTTGCCTACTCCTATGACGCCCCGCTGGACATGCGAATGGACCAGACCAGAACGCTGACCGCGGCCGAGGTGCTGAACACCTACCCGGCCGGCCAGCTGGCCCGGATCCTGCGCGACTACGGCGAGGAACGGTTCGCCCGGCGGATCGCCGACGCCGTGGTGCGCCAGCGGGCCCGCGCTCCACTTTCCACCACCGCCCAGCTGGCCGAGATCGTCCGGGATTCCATTCCGGCCCCGGCCCGGCGAACCGGCGGTAATCCCGCCAAACGGACCTTCCAGGCGCTGCGCATCGAGGTCAACGGGGAACTTGACGCGCTGCACGCCGCACTGCCCGGCGCCCTGGACCGGCTGGCCGTAGGTGGCCGCCTCGTGGTGCTGGCCTATCACTCACTCGAGGACCGGGCGGTCAAGACCTCGCTGGCTGAGGCGTCGGCCGACACCACACCACCGGGCCTCCCCGTGCCCCTGGAGTCGGCGCGGCCCGAGTTCAGGCTGCTCACCCGGGGTGCGCAACGGCCCTCAGAGGCGGAACTGGCGCGTAACCCGCGGGCTGCGCCCGCCCGGCTGCGGGCGGCCGAGCGGATCAGGGACGCGGCGTGACCGGGGCGGGACAGGGCCCCGCGGAGCACGGCACCAGGGGACAGCGCGCCAGGGAACAGGGCATCACGGGGCGAGGCAGGGTAATCCGGCCGCAAGGGGGACGCAGGAGTGAGCGTGCGCACTGACGTGGGGACGGGCGTCCGGCCCCAGCCGACCGGCGTTCGGGCACCGGGCTCCGGCCAGCAGGGCGTCCGGGGACGGAGTGCCGGAGGACGGGGTGCTAAGAGACAGGGGGCTGACGGGCAGCGCGCTGACGGGCAGCGCGCTGACGGGCAGGGTGCTGTTGGGCAGCGCGCTGACGGGCAGGGTGCGCGGGGGCAGGCACCATCGGGCCAGCGGGCACGGGCTACGGCGGGATCGCCGTCCCCGGTGTTGCCCGGCCGGAACCGGCCGGTTCGCCGTCCGGCCGGGACTGGCCCGGGCCGCCCCGCACAGCCCGGGCCGGGGCGCCCGGCCGGCACCATCCCGGACCGGGCCACCGGGACGGTCCCGCAGCCGGGTGGAGTTGCGTCCCAGCCTGGGCCATGGGCCGGCGCGCCCTCCACCGCTATTGCGCGGACGCCGTTCATCATCTTCGTGACCGTGCTGCTCGGCGGGGGTTTGATCTGCCTGCTGGTCATAAACACGATCCTCGCCACCGGCTCGTACCAGATCACCAGCCTGCAGCAGGCGCAGGCAGCCCGCGCCCAGCAGGTGCAGGCGCTCGAGCAGCAGGTCGCTGAGGACTCGGCCCCCTCGGTGATCGCGGAGCGGGCGCGCCAGCTCGGCATGGTCGAGCCGCCGCTGACCAGCTTCCTCGACCTCAACTCCGGCCGGATCATCCGCCAGCCCGCCACGGATCCGGGCATTCCCGTGGTCCCGGGGTGGACCCCGTGAGAGACGGCCAAGCCGACGGCCGCCTCGGCCCGCGGGGTTCCCGGCCGCCGGCCGGGACTGGGCCCCGCCGGCCCGCCGCGGCGAGGCGGTCCCGTGACGGCAGCCCAGGCAGCCGCGGTGAGGCCGGCCACGGCCGGCTCCCGCGTCCTGGCCCGGACGGGCGGCAGACGGGCCGGGACGGGTCACGAACCGGGACGCCGCGTCCGGCTGCCGCGCCGCGCTCTCCGGCCCGCGGCATGCCAGCCGGGGGCACCCGGGGCCAGGCGCGCGGCCAGGCCTCGCGACGCCGCAGCTCGCTGACCCTCGGCAGCCCGTCCCGCCGGCTGCGCATGACCATGCTCTGCGTCGGCTTCGTGCTCTCGCTGGTGGCCGGCCGGCTTGTCCAGCTTCAGGGCATGGAGGGCTCCGCGTACCGGACCGAGGCCGATCATTTCCGGCTCACGACGATCCCCGTGCCCGCGGTCCGCGGCAGCATCACCAGCGCGGACGGCACCACGCTCGCGATGACTGTGCAGACCGACCTGGTCCATGCGGACCCGCCGATGATCGCGCAGGCGAAGCGGTCACTCAGCTCGGTGGCGAACGCGCTGGCCGGCCCGCTCCAGATGACGCCTGCGTCCATCCTGGCCCTGCTTTCCCACCCGTCGTCCGTGTCGCCGGACTATGTGGTGCTGAAGCAACGCGTCCCGGCGACCACCGCGTCCCAGATCAGCACGCTCAACCTGCCAGGCATCGCGTTGACCCCGTCATATACCCGCGTCTACCCGAACGGGGATCTGGCCGCCAACATCGTCGGCTTCACCAGCACCACCGCCTCCGGCGCACTGCAGGGGGAGGCCGGCGTCGAGCAGTCCTACAACTCGCTGCTGGCTGGCCGGCCCGGCCAGCAGGAGGCGCAGGTCGCCACCAACCAGCAGCCGATCCCAGTGGCCGGGCAGACCACCCGGCAGGTAGTACCCGGGGACAACGTCCAGCTGAGCATCGTGGCTGGCCTGCAGTGGGAGGCCGAGCAGGCCTGCGCCCAGGAGGTCAAGAAAACCGACGCCAGCAACTGCACCGTGGTCATCATGCAGCCCAGCACGGGGAAAATCCTGGCCATGGCCCAGGCGCCCTCATTCAACCCCTCACACCCGTCCAACCTGGCCGACACCACGGACATCCCCGTCTCCGACGTGTTCGATCCCGGCAGCACCGCCAAGGTGATCACCGCCGCCGCCGCAATGGAGCACGGCGGCCAGACCCCGATGAGCGCTTACACCGTCCCGGAATCGATCACCATCGACGGCTTCGGCTTTCATGACGCGGAGTACCACCCGACCGAGAGGTGGACCATTGCCGGGATCATCGCCCACTCCAGCAACGTGGGCATGGTCCAGGTGGACCAGCACGTCACCCCCCAGAGGCAGTACCAGTACTTCAGGAACTTCGGCATCGGGCAGCCCAGCGTGCCGGGGCTGCCCGCGGAGAGCAACGGCATCCTCTACCCGACGAGCAAGTGGTGGGGCGACGAGCGGTACACCCTGTCGTTCGGCCAGGGCGTCGCGGTCACCGCGGTCCAGATGGCCAGCGTCTACGCCACGATCGCGAACGGCGGAGTCCGGGTTACCCCCTCGATCGTGGACGGCACCACGAACTCCAGCGGCCGGTTCGTGCCCGCGCCACGGCCTGCGGTCCACCGGGTCATCCAGGCCAAGACCGCCCACGAGCTGATGGGCATCCTGCAGCAGGTCCCCTGGGTGGACGGGCAGGTGGGGGAGCCCTGGGGGGAGATACCCGGGTACTCGGTCGCGGCCAAGACCGGGACCGCGCAGATCGCCGACCCCAAAAAGGGCGGCTGCCTGTGCCTGTACGGGTCGAGCTTCATCGGCATCGCCCCGGCCGGGAGCCCCAAGCTGGTCGTCGCGGTGAACGTGCAGAACCCGCGCAAGGGCGGCTACTTCGGCATCCAGGTAGCGGGCCCGGTCTTCTATAAGGTCATGAACTTCGCATTGACGACGATGAAGATCCCCCCCGATCGGGGGAAGCGTCCCAACGTCAGGCTCACGGCACCGTGATCAGAGGTACCCTCGGCCCGTGCCTGCGGCTCTCCTTCCACGCGATGTCCCGCCGCGTCCGCTCTCCGAACTGGCCATGCTGCTCGGGCTGAGCACCGGACGCGCTGGGCCTGATCCGCTGGCGGGGCCGGGCGGCCCGGTCACGGTCTCTGGCGTGACCCACGACTCGCGCCGGGTGCGGCCGGGTGACCTGTACGCGGCCCTGCCGGGGAGCCGGCATCACGGCGCGCACTTCTGTGACGACGCTGCCGGCGCCGGGGCGGTGGCCGTGCTCACCGACCCGGACGGCAAGAGCCTGGCCCGGCACTGCGGGCTGCCGGTCTTCGTGGTCTCCGATCCGCGGGCCCGGCTGGGCGAGGTCGCGTCCTGGATCTACGGGAACCCGTCCAGCCGGCTGACCCTCGTCGGGGTCACCGGCACCAGCGGCAAGACCAGCACCACCTACCTGCTGGAGTCCGGCCTGCGCAGGGCCGGTTACGTGACCGGGCTGCTGGGCGGGGTGGAGACCCGGGTAGCCGGGGCCGTCGCGCCGAGCCAGCTCACCACGCCCGAGGCCACCGACCTGCAGGCGCTGCTGGCCGAGATGGTGCAGCGTGGCGTGACCGCCGCCGCCATGGAGGTCTCCAGCCACGCGCTGGCCCTCGGCCGGGTCGCGGGCACCACGTACGACGTCGTGGTGTTCACCAACCTGTCCCAGGATCACTTGGACTTCCACGCCAGCATGGACGAGTACTTCGAGGCCAAAGCCAGCCTGTTTACCCCGGGCTTCGCCCGGATCGGCGTGATCAACACCGACGATGAGTGGGGCCGCAAGCTGGCCCGCCGGGCGCAGATCCCGGTCACCACCATCTCCGCCGCCGGTGACCCGGGCGCCGACTGGCGCGCGGCCGACGTCCGGGGCGGCGCGGACGGAAGCACCTTCCGGGTCGTCGGCCCGGGCGGGGTGGAGGCCGACGCGTCGGTGGCGCTGCCCGGCCCGTTCAACGTCTCCAACGCGCTGGGCGCGATCGTCGCCCTGGTCGAGGCGGGGGTCAGCCTTGCGGCGGCGGTGGCCGGGATCGCGGCGGCACCGGGCGTGCCGGGCCGGCTGGAACGGGTCGAGTGCGGCCAGGACTTCACCGTGCTCGTGGATTACTCACACAAGCCTGGCGCGGTCGAGGCCGTGCTGCGTGCGCTGCGGCCGGTCACCCAGGGACACCTCTCCATCGTGCTCGGCTGCGGCGGTGACCGGGACCGGGCCAAGCGGCCGCTGATGGGCGCGGCCGCGGTGAGCCTCGCCGACCTGGCTATCCTGACCAGTGACAACCCCCGATCCGAGGACCCGCTGGCCATCCTGTCTGAGATGCTGCAGGGGGTCCTGACCATCCCGCCCGAGCGCCGCGGACGGGTGATCATCGAGCCGGACCGCGCTGCCGCGATCGGCCTGGCCATCGCGGCTGCGGGCAAGGGGGACATCGTGCTGGTAGCGGGCAAGGGCCACGAGCGCGGGCAGTACGCCGGGGGACAGGTCACCCCTTTCGACGACCGGGAAGTCGCCGCCGATGCCCTTGCCGAGGTGCTTGCCGACCGGGGCGGCCGGGACGCGGCCCGGGTCCGGCTGCGCCCGGCGCGGCCCGATCTCAGTTCCGGCCCGGCCCGCCCGGGAGAGAGGGCCATGGAGGAGGACGCGTGATCCCGCTCTCCCTCGGTGCTGTCGCCCAGATCATGGGTGCCCAGCTCACCGGGGCCGCACCAGGCCAGGAGCCCGATCCGGCTGCGCTAGTCACCGGCCCGGTGATCATCGACTCGCGGGCCGCCGCCCCGGGTGCCCTGTTCGCCGCCCTGCCCGGCACCCGGGTGGACGGGCATGACTTCGCCTCGCAGGCCGTGGCGGCCGGGGCCGCCGCGGTGCTGGCTACCCGGCCGTGCGGGGTGCCCGCGCTGATCGTGCCCGACGTGACCGAGGCCCTGGGCAGGCTGGCGCGCGCCGTGGTGGACGCTCTGCCGTCCCTCCGGATCGCCGGGATCACCGGGTCGGCGGGCAAGACCACCACTAAGGACCTGGCCGCCCAGCTCGTCGAGGCCCTGGGTCCCACCGTGGCGCCGAGGGCGTCCTGGAACAACGAGATCGGCCATCCGCTGACGGTGCTGGGCGCCACCGCCGACACCCGCTACCTGGTGCTCGAGCTGTCCGCCCGGGGACCCGGGCACATCGCCCACCTGTGCCAGATCGCCCCGCCCCAGTTCGGCGTGGTGCTGAACGTGGGCCACGCGCACGAGGGCGAGTTCGGCGGCATCGAGGAGATCGCCCGGGCCAAGGGCGAGCTGCCGGCCGCGCTTCCGGAGAACGGGGGGGTCGCGCTGCTGAATGCCGATGACCCGCGGGTCATGGCGATGGCCGCGCGGACGGCGGCGCGGGTGGTGACGTTCGGCCGCCGCCCGGCCGACGTGCGGGCCGAGGATGTCCGGCTCGATAGCCGGGGACGGCCCGGTTTCCGGCTGGTCAGCCCGTCCGGAACCGGCCCTGTCCAGCTGCGCCTGTACGGCGAGCACAACGTGCACAACGCACTCGCCGCGGCCGCGCTGGCCGGTGAGCTGGGCATGCCCGTGGCGGAGATCGCGCAACGGCTGTCCGGGGCGCAGGCCCGCAGCCGGTGGCGGATGGAGGTCACCGAGCGGCCGGACGGCGTCATCGTGCTCAACGACGCCTATAACGCTAACCCCGAGGCCGTCCGGTCCGCCCTGGACACGCTCGCGGTGCTGGCCCGCGGCCGCCGCTCGTTCGCGGTACTCGGGCCGATGAGCGAGCTGGGCGCGCACTCCCGGGCCCGGCACGAGGAGATCGGCGGGTACGCCGCCCGGACCGGCCTGACCGGCCTCATCGTGGTGGGCGAGGAGGCAGGTCCCATCCTCACCGGGGCCAAGGCCGAGCCGTCCTGGAGTGGCGAGATGATCCACGCCGCCGTTGCGAGCGCCGCCCTGGATGCACTCGGGAACCGGCTGGCGCCCGGAGACGTGGTACTGGTAAAGGCATCACGCTCAGCCGGCCTGGAGCGGGTCGCGCTCGCCCTGACTGGGGAGACGGCACAGTGAGGACGATCTTGTTCTCGGCAGGAGTCTCCCTGCTGCTCTCGCTGTTCGGCACGCCGCTGGCGATCAGGATCTTCTCCCGGCGCGGCTACGGCCAGCTGATCCGGGAGGAGGGCCCGGCGGGCCACGCGACCAAGCGCGGGACCCCCACCATGGGCGGGACCGTCATCGTGATCGCGGCGGTCATCGGCTATTTCGTCGGCAACATCTTCACTGGCCAGGAGCCGTCCGTCTCCGGCGTGCTGGTCATGTTCCTCATGGTGGGCCTCGGGGTGGTCGGCTTCCTCGACGACTTCATCAAGATCTACAAACAGCGCAGCCTGGGCCTGCGCAGCGGGGCCAAGCTGGCCGGCCAGGCCGTGGTCGGTGCCGTGTTCGCGCTGCTCGTGGTCCAGCAGCACTTCGCCGACGGGTACGACCTGACGCCCGCCGACGCGCACCTGTCCTTCCTGCGTGACTTCGGCCCGCCGATCGGCGTCACCGCGTTCATGCTGTGGATCGTCTTCCTGATCGCCGGCACGTCCAACGCGGTGAACCTGACCGACGGCCTGGACGGCCTGGCCACCGGCTGCGCTTGCCTCGTGCTCGCCGCTTTCGTGCTGATCGGCAACTGGCAGCTGCGCAACGACTGCACCACGTTCCTCGCCCCGCACTGCTACTCGGTGCGTGACCCGCTCGACCTCGCGGTGGTGGCGGCCTCGGTGCTCGGCGCCTGCTTCGGCTTCCTGTGGTGGAACGCACCGCCTGCCCGGATTTTCATGGGCGACACCGGGTCGCTGGCACTCGGCGGGGTGCTGGCCGGCCTGGCGGTGTGCACCAAGACCCAGCTGCTGCTGGCCATCCTGGGCGGAATCTTCGTGGTCATCGCCCTGTCCGTGATCATCCAGGTCGGGTCGTTCAAGATGACCGGCCGCCGGGTGTTCCGGATGGCACCGCTCCAGCACCACTTCGAGCTGAAGGGCTGGGCGGAAACCACGATCGTGATCAGATTCTGGCTTATTTCCGCCATGTTCGTCGCCCTTGGCCTGGGGATTTTCTACGTGGAGTGGATGCCGAAATAGGGCGCCACCGCGTCCGGCCCCGCCTGGCCCGGCATCGTCGCCTGGGGTGGATGCCTAAATAGGCGCGACACGCGCCGGATGTCCCCAGCCCGGCGGCCCCCGAGACCGAGACTTGGGTAATGCTCTCAGACGTGTCGGCGCAGCCGTCCCGCCAGGCTGCGGGCGATGCCGGGTCGTGGAGCGAGACGGCGCGGAACCGGGTGTCGGCCAGGCTCGCCTTCCTGGACCGGCCACTCACCTCCTTCTACCTGGTCCTCGGCATCACCACGCTGCTCTTGGCGCTCGGCCTGGTCATGGTGCTGTCCACGTCGTCCGCGGCAGGCCTGATGGCGGGCATCTCACCCTGGTCCGGCCTGCAGCACCAGCTGTTCGGCGTGCTGATCGGGCTGCCCTGCATGTGGGTGGCGGCCAAATGCTCGCCCTCCCGCTTCCGGGCCGCGGCCTACCCGCTGATGTTCATTTCCCTGCTCGGGCTGGCGCTCGTCCCGTTTATCGGCGTCACCTCGGGCGGTGCCTCCCGGTGGCTTCAGATCGGGTCGCTGCAGTTCCAGCCGTCGGAGCTGGCTAAGTTCGCGTTCCTGCTCTGGGGTGCCGACCTGCTCGCCCGCAAGGACAAGCTAGGCCAGCTGGAGGACTGGCGGCAGTTGCTCATCCCGCTGCTCCCAGGGGTCGGCATCCTCGCCATGCTGGTGATGCTGGGCGACGACCTGGGCACCACGTTCATCCTGCTGATCATCTTCCTCGCGCTGCTGTGGATCATCGGCACCCCGGGCCGGGTCTTCCTCGGCGTCCTGGCCATGATCGGTCTGGCCCTACTGGCGATGATCGTGGTCGCCCCCTACCGGACGGAGCGCCTGCTCGGCTTCTTCCACGCCGGGGGCAGCCCGGTCGGCCCCAACCAGCAGACCATCCAGGGAAAATGGGCGCTGGGGTCCGGCAGCTGGTTCGGCGTCGGGCTCGGCGCCAGCCGGGAGAAATGGGGCTGGGTGCCCCACTCGACGACCGACTTCATCTTTGCCATCCTGGGCGAGGAACTCGGCCTGATCGGCACGTTGTGCGTGACGTTCCTGTACGGCGGGCTGGCCTATGCCGGGCTGCGCATCGCCCGGCGGGTGGAGGACACCTTCATGCGGCTGGCCGCGGGCGCCGCCACCGCCTGGATCGTCGGCCAGGCGCTGGTCAACATCGGCGCCGTGATCGGTCTGCTGCCGATCACCGGCGTCCCGCTGCCGCTGATTTCCGAGGGACTGTCCTCGCTGTTCGTGACCATGGTGGCGCTCGGCATGCTGATGTCGTTCGCGAAACGGGAGCCCGGTGCGGCGCAGGCCCTTGCCGAGGCTGGCCCCGGCGTGCCGCTCCGCGTCCTAAGCTGGCTGGGCCTGGCCGGTCGGCGGGAAAAGCTAGCCGCGCCCGGGCGCCGTCGGTGAGAAAGGGAGTGCCGGGCGATGAGCGTCGTACTCGCGGGCGGGGGGACCGCGGGCCATATCGAGCCTGCGCTGGCCCTCGCCGATGCGCTGCGCCGGGCTGACCCGCAGCTCAGTATCGTGTGCCTCGGGACCGAGCGCGGCCTGGAGACCAGGCTGGTTCCGTTGCGCGGCTACGAACTGGCCCTGATCCCGCCCGTCCCGCTGCCCCGCCAGCTCACCCCGCAGCTGCTCGGCGTCCCCGGTCGGCTCAGCGCGTCGGTGAGCGCCGCGGCACGGGTCCTCGACCAGGTCCGCGCGGACGTCCTCGTGGGGTTCGGCGGCTACGTGGCCACCCCGGGGTACCTGGCGGCCCGCCGCCACCACGTGCCGATCGTGGTGCACGAGGCCAACGCCCGGCCCGGGCTGGCCAACCGGATCGGCGCCCGGTTCACCACGCACGTGTTCACCGGCCAGCCCGACACCAAGCTCCCGCACGCCCGCTACATCGGGATCCCGCTGCGCCACGAGATCGCCAGCCTGGACCGGCTGGCCCTGGCCGACAAGGCCCGGGCGCACTTCGGGCTCCGCCCAGACCTGCCCGTGCTGCTGGTCACCGGCGGCTCGCAGGGCGCCCGCTCACTGAACTACGCGGTGCTGGACGCGGCCGATTCGATCCGCGCGGCCGGCATCCAGGTGCTGCACATTCTCGGGCCGCGCAGCGATATCGACGTGCGGCTGCCCGCCGCGGGGCCGCCGTATATCACGCTGCCGTACGTGGACCGGATGGACCTGGCGTACGCGGCGGCCGACTTCGCGATCTGCCGCAGCGGTGCGATGACCTGCGCGGAACTCACCGCGGTGGGCCTGCCCGCGGCCTACGTGCCGCTGCCGCACGGAAACGGCGAGCAGCGGCTCAACGCGGCGCCGATCGAGGCAGCCGGCGGTGGGCTGATCATCGCCGACGCGGACCTGAACCCGGAGTGGATCCGCTCCGATCTGCTGCCCATCCTGGTGGACGCGCAGCTCGTGGCGGCCATGTCGCAGGCGGCGGCGGCGATGGGCCACCGCGACACCGACGCCAGGCTGGCCGCTGAGGTCCTCGGCATCGTCCGTGACCGGGCCCAGGGCCGATCCCGGAGCCGGGATAGCGCGGGCCACGCCAGTGGCAGCCGGGCCAGCGGCAGCCGGTCCAGTGCCAGCCAGGATGGGGCCAGCCAGGATCGGGCCAGCCGGGGCAGGCGCAGGGCGTGAACCAGCAGCAGATGAGGATGGTCGGATGGGCCTGGTAACCCCGGTGGACCCGGTCCCGGTAGAGCGGCTCGGCCGGGTGCACTTCACCGGCATCGGCGGGGCCGGCATGTCCGGGATAGCCCGGATCATGCTGGCCCGGGGGATCCGCGTGTCTGGTAGCGACGCGGCCGGCACGGCGCTCCTCGACGAGCTGGCCGTGCTCGGCGCGGACATCCGGGTCGGGCACGACGCCGCCAACATCGCGGGGGCCGACACGCTGGTGGTGTCCACCGCGATCCGCTCGGACAATCCCGAGCTGGTGGCCGGGCGGCAGCGCGGGCTGCGGGTGCTGCATCGCGCGGCCGCGCTGGCCTCGGTAATGCTCGGCCGCAGGACGGTGGCGGTGGCCGGCACGCACGGCAAGACCACTACCACCTCCATGCTCACCACCGTCCTGCGGGACTGCGGCGCCGACCCGTCCTACGTGATCGGCGGTATTCTCACCGAGACCGGCCTCGGCGCGGGCGAGGGCAGCGGCGAGCTGTTCGTGGCCGAGGCTGACGAGAGCGACGGCTCGTTCCTCATGCTCTCGCCCGAGGTGGCCATCGTGACCTGCGTGGAAGCCGATCATCTGGACAACTACGCCGGCCTGGCCGAGATCGAGACCGCCTTCGCCGCGTTCGCCGGGCGCATCGCCGCGGGCGGGCTGCTGGTCGCCTGCGCCGACGACCCGGGCGCCCGAGCCCTCGCCGAGGCGACCCGGGACCTCCCGCTGCGGGTCCGGACCTACGGCGAGGCCCCGGAAGCGGACTACCGGGTCACCGCCGTGGCTCCGCGCGGCATGACGGTCGGCTTCGAGGTCAGTGCCGGGCCGCCGGCGCAGGCGGCTGAGGTCGCCACGCGGGTGCAGCTGGGCGTCCCCGGCCGGCACAATGCCCTCAACGCCACCGCGGTGCTGGCCACGTGCCTTGAGCTCGGTTTCCCGGTGGACGGGGTGACCCGCGGGCTGGCCGCCTACCGCGGTGCGCGGCGACGCCTGGAACTCAAGGGCGAGGCCGACGGGGTGCGGGTGCTGGACAGCTACGCGCACCATCCGACCGAGCTGGCCGCCGATCTCGCGGCGGCCCGGGATATCGCGGACGGTGGCCGGGTGATCGCCATCTTCCAGCCGCACCTGTTCAGCCGGACTCGCATCTTCGCGGGGGAACTGGGCGCCGCTCTCGGCCGCGCCGACGAGGCCTTCGTGCTGGATGTCTACCCGGCGCGCGAGGATCCGGAGCCGGGCATCACTGGAGAGCTGGTCGCCGTGGCGGTGCCCGGGTCCCAGGCCCATTTCATGCCGGATCGCGGGGCCGTGCCCGGCGCGGTGGCGGCCACCGCGAAGCCCGGTGACCTGGTCCTGACCATGGGCGCCGGCGACGTCACCGCGCTGGGTCAGCCGGTCCTCGACGCGCTACGCGCCCGCGGCGGGCCGGCGGGATGAGCAGTCCGGCGGGGGACGTCACGCAGGGCAGCGACCAGGAGGCCGCGGGGCTGGGCGGCGCGGGCGCGGATGAAGCCCGCCCGGGGTCGCCGGCGGCCGGCCCGGGCATCAGCCGTGGCGGGCGGCCTTCTTCGCCCTAGCCGCGGTGGCCATCCTGGCCGGGGTGGCCTGGGCCCTGCTCGACTCGCGGTTCTTCGTGGTCCGCTCGGTCCAGGTGACCGGCACGCACCTGGTCACCGGGTCCGAGGTCCGGTCGGCTGCGGCCATCCCGCCCGGGCTGCCGCTGATCAGGGTGAATAGTGCCGCGATCGCGCAGCGGGTCGGGCGGATCCGCCAGGTCCAGTCCGCGCAGGTCAGCCGGGACTGGCCGGACGGGGTGACGATCGCCGTCACCGAGCGCACGCCCGCGCTGGCCGTCCAGTCCGGCGGCGGGTACCAGCTCATCGACAGGTACGGCGTCGCCGTGGAGCCATCCTCCCGGCGCCCGCCCAGCCTGCCCCTGTTCCAGGTGGCGGCGGGGACGGTGTCCGTTCCGGCGCTGCGCGGCAGCCCGGCGGTGTACGCCGCGGCGGTGGTCGTTCATGAGCTGCCCCGCTACCTGGCCCGGGAGGTGGTGTCCGTGCAGGCGCCGAGCGTGTCCGAGGTGACCCTCAGGCTCGCCCGCGGGATCACGGTCGTGTGGGGTGGCACGGACCGGCCGGCCGAGAAGGCCAGGGAACTCGCGCTGCTGATGCGCACGGATGCGCGGACCTACAACGTGAGCGCACCGGGGACGGCCGTGACCGGAGGGTGAATGGCGGCCAGGAATATCCGGGCAGACGACGACACGCCGGCCCGCTTCGCGCGTGGCTAGTTGACCCTGCCCCCCTCCAACCCTACTGTCCGTATCAATCGCCAGGATACATAACTGTAAATCTCAACTTGAGAGTGAGGGTTAACTCACTGGAAATCACGGAGCGTGCCCGGCCGGATCAATGGGGGGCGATTCCCGGCAGGCCGCTGCGAGCCTTGGTTTCGGTGGTGGTTTCCAGAAAAGGGCGCTCTCTCCGGCAGTAAAAGCCGTGTGCAGAAACGCGACAGAGGCAAACGAGCGGAAAGGTCCCTCCTCGTGGCAGCACCGCAGAACTATTTGGCGGTCATCAAGGTCGTCGGTATCGGTGGGGGCGGCGTCAACGCCGTGAACCGGATGATCGAAGAGGGGCTCAAAGGCGTTGAGTTCATCGCGATCAACACCGACGCGCAGGCGCTCCTGATGAGCGACGCCGACGTCAAACTGGACGTCGGCCGGGAACTTACCCGCGGTCTCGGCGCAGGAGCCAATCCCGAAGTCGGGGCGCGCGCCGCCGAGGATCACCGGGAGGAGATCGAGGAGGTCATCAAGGGGGCCGACATGGTCTTCGTCACCGCGGGGGAAGGTGGCGGCACCGGAACCGGCGGCGCGCCCATCGTCGCCAACGTGGCCCGGTCCCTGGGCGCGCTGACCATTGGCGTGGTCACCCGGCCGTTCGGGTTCGAGGGCAAGCGCCGGGCGTCCCAGGCTGAACTGGGCATCGAGCGGCTGCGCAATGAGGTTGACACGCTGATCGTGATCCCGAACGACCGGCTGCTGTCTATCTCCGACCGCCACGTCAGCGTGCTGGACGCATTCAAGGCAGCTGACCAGGTGCTCCTCTCCGGTGTCCAGGGAATTACCGATCTGATCACCACGCCCGGGCTGATCAACCTGGACTTCGCCGATGTGAAGTCGGTCATGTCCGGGGCGGGCTCGGCGCTTATGGGAATCGGGTCGTCCCGCGGCGACGACCGCAGCGTCGCGGCCGCCGAGATGGCAATCTCCAGCCCACTGCTCGAGGCGAGCATCGACGGGGCACATGGTGTCCTGCTGTCCATCCAGGGCGGCTCCGACCTGGGCCTGTTCGAGATCAACGAAGCGGCCCAGCTGGTCTCCAACTCGGCGGCCCCGGAAGCCAACATCATTTTCGGCGCAGTCATCGACGACGCGCTCGGCGATGAGGTCCGGGTCACGGTCATCGCGGCCGGGTTCGACGAAGGTGGCACCCGCCGGCCACGGTCGGCCCGGGTGGCCTCCACCTTCGCCACGGATCCAGCCCCGGCGCCCGCAGCGGACACCTACCAGGCCCCGGCCATGCCGGCGCCCCCGGTGCCCGCCGACGTGTGGGCCGCGCCGTCTGAGACGGTCAATGCCCCAGAGCCAGAGCCCGTGTCCTACGCCAGCGCCGAGACCGGCGGGCAGGACGCGGCGGTTTCCGCGGCGTCACCCGACCCGGTGGCTGAGGAGAGCGGGATGGACGCCGTGCCCGCGCCCCGGTCGGCCGGTCCCGACCCGGTCGCGGCGGCGCCTCGGACGGACACCGCGGCGGCGGCCAGGGTCTTCGACGCGGCGACCACGCGCCGCCGCTCCGTGGTGTTCGAAGAGGATGACGAACTCGACGTCCCCGACTTCCTCAAGTAGTGAGCGGCCGGACCCGGTGACGGGCCCGCCAGGCCAGCCGGGCCAGCAGAACCCCGGTCCTGACCGCGCTGGTGAGGTGGCCGCCTCGCTCGCCCAGGTCCGGGCCCGGATCAGCGCGGCGTGCCGGGCGGCCGGGCGGCCGGAGGACGTCACCCTGATCGCCATCACCAAGACCTTCCCGGCCAGCGATATCCGGGTGCTCAGCTCGCTGGGCGTGCGGGACGTGGGGGAGAACCGCAACCAGGAGGCGGCCCCCAAGGCTGCGGCGTCCGCGGATCTGCGTGACCGGCTCACCTGGCACTTCGTGGGGCAGTTGCAGACCAACAAGGTGGGCAGCGTGGTCCGCTACGCAGATGTGATCCACTCGGTGGACCGGCCCCGGCTGGTGGCCGCCCTGGGGGCGGCGGCCCGGAAAGCCGGCCGCACGGTGACCTGCCTGGTTCAGGTCAGCCTGGACGGCGATCCCGGCCGGGGCGGAGCCGCTGCGGCGGATGTGCCGTTCATCGCGGACGCGGTGGCCCGTGAGGAAGGCCTGGAACTGGGGGGCGTCATGGCGGTGGCGCCGCAGGGCGCCGACCCGCTGGCCGCGTTCCGGCGGCTGGCCGACCTCGCCGCCCAGGTGCGCGCGGCGCATCCGGCGGCGACGATGATCTCCGCCGGGATGAGCAGTGACCTGGAGGCCGCCATCAGCGCCGGCGCGACACATGTGCGGGTCGGTACGGCGTTGCTCGGAGGCCGGCCGGGCTTCGTCAGGTAATGTCCGACGCACCGGGGCTGCATGACAGTGATGACGGAGGTCTGACCGATGGCCGGCGCGATGCACAAGATGGCGGTCTACCTCGGCCTCGTCGAGGACGATCCGCGGTACGACGAGGGCTACGACTCCTATGAGGAGTACGAGGAGGAGCTCGGTGAGTCGGCCGAGCCTGCCGAGCCGGAGGCCGACCGCCCGGTAGTCCGCAACCGCACGGAGCTCCTTATGGACCCTGCCCCGCCTGCGGCCCCGCAGGCCAGCACCCACATCTCCGGAACGTCCCACGCCACCGATCTCGCGCGGATCACCACCTTGCACCCGCGCACGTACAATGAAGCCCGTACCATCGGAGAGCACTTTCGTGAGGGCACTCCGGTGATCATGAATCTAACGGAGATGGTCGACAGCGACGCCAAGCGGCTCGTCGACTTCGCCGCAGGCTTGATCTTCGGCCTGCACGGGAGCATCGACCGCGTGACGAACAGGGTGTTCCTGTTGTGCCCGGCCAACGTCGAGGTGACGGCGGAGGACAAGGCCCGGATAGCTGAACGAGGCTTCTTCAACCAGAGTTAGACGCTCAGGAGTACGGCACACTCGGTGGCGAGCACGCGGCAGGGCACCCGCGGTAGCCATCCCGGTGCCCGTCACGGCAGCGCCGGTGAAGGCAGGCAGGGTTGTGGGGATTGTAAAGATAGTTCTGTTCTACGTGCTCACGATCTATTTCGTGCTTCTCATCGGGAGGCTGATCCTTAGCTGGATCCAGGCCTTCTCGCGCTCTCCGGACCGCTGGCAGCCCAAGGGCATCGTCCTCATCCTGGCCGAACTGGTCTTTACTGCCACCGACCCTCCGCTGAGATTGCTAAGACGCGTCATCCCCACGGTCCGGATCGGTAGTCTGGCGTTGGACCTCAGCTTCATGGTGCTCTTCTTCGTAGTCATTTTTGCGATGCAGGCCGTGCAGCTGCTCTGATCCGGTAGCGTCCGACAGGAACACCGTTCAAGCGTGCCGAGGAGACGAGATGCCGCTGACGCCCGCGGATGTGCGCAACAAGCAGTTCAGTACCACCAGGCTCAGGCCCGGCTACGACGAGGAAGAGGTTGACGCCTTCCTCGACGAGGTCGAGGTCGAGCTCGACCGGCTGATCCAGGAGAACGAAGAACTCCGGGCGAAGCTGGCCGAGAGCCTGCGGGGGGGCAAGGTGCCGATGTCCGCGCTCAGCTCGCCCCTCGCCGACCCGGCTCCCGAGATGATGGCGCCCGAACCGCCGCGCCAAGAGCCTGAGCGCAGGCCTGAGCCGCCGATGATGGGCATGCCGCCGGCTGAGGACCACATGGACACGGCCGCGCGCGTGCTGGCGCTCGCGCAGCAGACCGCCGACCAGGCGATCGCCGATGCGCGCCGCGAGGCTGACGAGACGCTCGGCCGGGCGCGCCGCGAGGCCGACGACATCCTGGGGAAGGCCCGCCGCCAGGCGGAGCAGATCACCAGCGATGCCCGGGCCCGCGCGGAAAGCCTCGAGCGGGACGCCCAGGAGCGCCACCGTCAGGCCATGGGCTCCCTGGTCCAGCAGCGTGAAGAGCTGGAGCGGAGGGTTGATGACCTGCGTGCCTTCGAGCGGGAGTACCGCAGCAGGCTGAAGGCGTACCTCGAAGGGCAGATGCGTGACCTGGAGGCAGGCGCGACCGACAGCGGTGCCTTCCCAGCCATGGGCAGCGGGCCTGACTCGTCCGTTTCCTCGGGTATGTCCCGCATGGAAGCCAGGAATGGCCAGCCGTCCATTGCCAGTGCCTACGCTGGCGCGCCGGAGCCTGTCTCACACGGCAGCTTCCACCCGTCGGATGGCTCGCCGCACGACCACCGGTAGCCGGTTAGCCAGCTCCGTAGCAGTTACACGACCCAACAGCGTTTCCTCGGTTGGCAGCATGACCCGCATAGCCCGCGGAGAGCGCACGTGATCAAAGCCAGCGCTCTCCTGGCTGCTCTGGCGATCGGCCTCCTCGTGGCCGGCGTCCTGGCCAGCAGCCTGCTGATGGTGTACGTCTCCATCGGGGTCTGTGTGGTAGCGGCGCTGATCCTGGCGGTCGGGATACTGACGCACTGGTCGGAGATATTCGGCGGGGGCGAGTCCCGGCCGGCCAGCGTGCCGGAGTCCTGGTCAGCACCGCAGGTGCAGGTCAGTACCCCGGTACTGGCCAGCGCCCAGGCGTCGGGCACCCAGGTCACAGGTAGCCCGGCCGCAGGGACCGCCGGACGGGAAGACCGGCGCCCCCAGCACGAGGATGCCGGGGACCGTCCGCCCGCTCCTCCGGTTGACGTGGGGCGTGCCCCGGCGGAGGTTCCTGTCGCGGGGAGCGGCGACGACCTATGGGAGCGGGTCGACGAGGAGCTCGGATCCGTGGGCAAGCGCGACACTGGCGCGCTGAGCTGGCCGGGCATCGAGCTGCCTGTCCCCCCTGAGCCGCCCGGCTCCTCAGGGAAGGCTGCGCCGCCCGAGACGGCCGGCCCGCCCAGACGGCCGGCCCGCAGGGTGCCCCCCTTGCGGGCGTCAAGGCCTGGGTATGGGGACCCGGAACTGGCTGGCAGCCAGCCGCGGCCCTGGACCCCACCGCCTGGCCCCCGCCTGCGGCGGCCTTCGCGGGCCCCCTGGCCCCTCCGAAGACGGTCACCCCGGACATGGGCAGCCCGGAGCCAGCACCCCCTGACGAAGATCGTGCGGATGCAAATCGCCCAGGACCGGACACCCCGGATTCGGCCAGCCCCGGGTCTGCTGACGCCGGGCCGACGGCCGAGGAGGCTGCCGGGCCGGGTCCGGACGCACCGGCCGCCGGACCAGCCGTGGACGCTGATAAGAGCAGTCCGGGCTTGACGGACGACGGCGCAGCCCTGGGCTCTCCTGAGGACGCGGACGCCGGGTCAGATCTGGAACTGGAAGAGGGGGCCGCCGGGTCAGCCCCGGAGGACGGGGCCGCCGGGCACGCGGACTCCGGCCCTGACCGGCCCCAGTGGATCATCTCGCTTCCGGGCCACGAATCGCCGCCCGCGGACCTGCCCGCCCAGGCGGGGGAAACCCACACTCCCGCGGTCGCCGGCAAGGATGCTGCGGTCGCGGCGCCTGCTGCCCAGGAGCCTCCCGCGGAAGAACCGGAGGCCGGGGACGGAGGCCGGACCGGAGGCCGGGGAACCGGAGGCCGGGGAACCGGAGGCCGGGGAACCGGAGGCCGGGGAACCGGCTGTCCAGCCCTCCACTGGGCGGGTCGAGGTGACCGTGGTGCCCGGAGTGGCCCGCTACCACCGCAGGGGCTGCATCCTGATCAGGTTCCTCGGCGCGGATGACCTGGAGATCATGACCAGGCGGGAGGCCGAAGAGGCCAAGTTCATGGCCTGCCGCGCCTGCCAGCCCGACCAGATGGAGGGCTAGCCAGGCCGGCTGCCAGGCCCGGCCGGCTCCCCGCCGGCGTGGGCGGGGGAGTCGGCGCGCGTGGTCAGGCCCGGGTCAGCCAGAAGGTCAGGCCCAGATCCGGCTCGGCGTGCTGATGCGCGCCCCCGGCCGGGTCGGTGTCCGTGGGCGTGGCCGGACCGAACTGGTCGGCCAGCACCTCGCCCGCGATCAGCTGCCCGTGCTCGGCCAGCGCGGCGGACAGGTCCGGGTCCGTGGCTTCCCAGGCCACCGTGATCCGGTCACTCACGTGCAGCCCATCGGACTTGCGCGCGTCCTGGATCAGCCTGATGACCTCCCGGGCCAGGCCCTCGCGGCGCAACTCCGGGGTGATGAACACCTCGATGCCGACGGTCTCACCGCCCTCGGACGCCACCGTCCAGCCCGTCCGGGGTGTCTGGGTCACGATCACATCATCCGGCCCGAGGGCGACGGTGCTGTCATCCACCTCGACCGAGACCTTGCCCGCCGACCTCAGCTCGGCGGCGAGCATCGCCGGTTCTGCCGCGGTGATTGCCGCCGCGACCGTCTTGGTGCCCTTCCCGAACCGGCGGCCCAGGGTGCGGAAGTTTGGCTTCACCACGTAATCGACCAGGTCTTCCCCGACCGCGGCCATCGGCTCCAGCGCGCGCACGTTCAGCTCGCGGGCGACCTCGGCACGCAGCCCTGGAGCCAGTTCGGCGAACCCGGCGGCGCTCACGACGGCGCGGGGCAGCGGCTGACGGACCGGGATCGAGGCGGACGCGCGGGCCGACCGGCCGAGCTCAACCAGCCGCCTGGTCTGCGCCATCTGCGCGGACAGCCGGGGGTCGATAAGCGCCTGGTCCGCGGCTGGCCAGCTGGCCAGGTGCACGGACTCCGGGTCGTCCGGGCCGCGCAGCACGGCCCATACGTGGTCCGCCAGGAACGGCGTGAGCGGCGCCATCAGCCGGGTCAGCACATGCAGGCTCTCGTACAGCGTGGCGAACGCCGACGAGCCGTCCGGCGCTGCTGCTCCTTCCCAGAACCGACGCCGCGAGCGGCGCACGTACCAGTTCGACAGGTCGTCGATGAACGCGGCCAGGCGGCGGCCCGCGGCTGCCGTATCGAAGCCCTCCAGGCTGGCCGTTACTTCGTCAGTGGTCGTGTGGAGTTCGCTGAGCAGCCAGCGGTCCAGCAGCGGCCGGCGGGAGGCAGGCGATGCCTGCGCGGCCTGCGGCGGTCCCCACGCCTGGCCCTGCGCCGCGGCCGCATTGGCGTACAGCACCAGGAACGACACGGTGTTCCAGTAGGTGAGCAGCACCTTGCGGACGATCTCGTCCAGCGCGGTGGCGCCGATCCGCCGGGTGGACCAGGGCGAGCCGGACGCTGCGAAGAACCAGCGGATCGCATCCGCGCCGTGTGCCTCCATCAGCGGCAGCGGCTCGAGCACGTTGCCCAGGTGCTTGCTCATCTTGCGCCCGCGCTCGTCCACCACGAGGCCGAGGCAGACCACGTTCTCGTAGGCGTTCCGGCCGAACACCAGGCAGCCGACCGCCATCAGTGAGTAGAACCAGCCGCGGGTCTGGTCGATCGCCTCGCAGATGAACTGCGCCGGGTACGTCTGCCGGAACTCCTCCGCGTTCTGCCAGGGCGCGCCCAGGCGGGCGAACGGCATCGACCCGGAGTCGTACCAGGCATCGATCACTTCCGGCACCCGACGGGCTTGCCCGCCGCACTCCGGGCAGGTCAGCGTCACCTCGTCCACGTACGGGCGGTGCGGGTCCAGCCCGGACAGGTCCTGCGCGGCCAGCTCGCTGAGCTCGGCGAGCGACCCGGCACAGGTCAGGTGCTGCTCGCCGCACTCCCAGATAGGCAGGGGAGTACCCCAGTACCGGGTCCGGGACAGCGCCCAGTCCACGTTGTTGCGCAGCCACTCGCCGTACCGGCCATGCTTGATGGTCGGCGGCTGCCAGTTGGTCCGCTCGTTCTCGGCCAGCATCAGGTCCTTGACCTGGGTCGTCCGGATGTACCAGGACGGCAGCGCGTAGTACAGCAGCGGGGTGTGGCAGCGCCAGCAGTGCGGATAGCTGTGCTCGTACTGCTCGACCCGGAACAGCAGGCCGCGCTCGGTCAGGTCCCGGACCAGCGGCTCGTTCGCCTCCTTGAAGAACATCCCGCCGACCAGCGGGATCCATTCCTCGAACCGCCCGTCCGGGCGGACCGGGTTCACCACCGGCAGGCCATGCGTGCGGCTGGTCTCCATGTCGTCGGCGCCAAAGGCCGGCGCCAGGTGCACCAGGCCGGTGCCGTCCTCGGTGGTGACAAAGCCGCCGGGCACGACCCGGTGCGCGCCCGCGATCTCGACCAGGTCGAACGGCGGCCGGTAGGTCGCCCCGACAAGGCGCGCACCCGGCACCGTGGCTACCACGTGCCAGCCTTCCCCGAGTACCCGGGGAACCAGATTCTCGGCCACCACGACAGTGTCGCCGTCGCCGGGCTTGCGGGCGATCGCGTAACTCTCGTCGGGGTGGACCGCCACCGCGGTGTTGGAGACCAGGGTCCATGGCGTGGTGGTCCACACCAGCAAGTCCGCCCCGTCCAGCAACGGGTTCGCCCCGTCCGGCAGGCTGACCAGCGGGAACCGGACCGTGACCGCCGGGTCGGTCACCAGGCGGTACACATCTGGCTGGCCCATCTCGTGGTCCGACAGGGGCGTCTCGCAGCGCGGGCAGTACGGGCTGATCCGGAAGTCCTTGACCAGCAGGCCCTTGGTGAAGATTTCCTTTAGCGACCACCACACCGATTCGATGTAGCTGGTGTCCATGGTCCGGTAGGCGTGCTGCAGGTCCACCCAGTAGCCCAGCCGGACGGTCATTTCCTCGAACGCGTCCACGTGCCGCTGCGCCGACTCGCGGCAGCGGGCGTTGAACTCCGCGATCCCGTAACTCTCGATGGCCTTCTTGCCGGACAGCCCCAGCTCGCGCTCCACGGCCACCTCGACCGGGAGCCCGTGGCAGTCCCAGCCGCCCTGGCGCGGGACGTGGAATCCCTGCATGGTCTTGAAGCGGGGGAAGACATCCTTGAATACCCGGGCCTCGATGTGATGCACGCCGGGCATGCCGTTCGTGGTCGGCGGGCCCTCGTAGAACGTCCAGAGGGGCCGGCGGCGGTGGCCTCCAGCGACCGCTGGAAGAACTTCCCGTCCTGCCAGCGGGCCAGGACGTCATGCTCCATGGCGGGCAGGTCGATGGCCGGCGGCAGGTCAGGGAAGTAGCGCGGGCCCGGCGTCCGCGGGGCCGCCTCCCCGGAGGCTGGCTGCACCGGCCCGGGCTGCACCGGCCCGGGCTGCACCGGCCCGGGCTGCACCGGCCCGGGCTGGGCTGACCCGGGCTGGGCTGACCCGGGCTGGGCTGACCCGGGCTGGGCCGGCCCGGGCTGGCCTGGCTGCGGCTGGTCTGGGTAAGCGCTGCTGTCTGCATGCCCCATGGCGGGTGGTCCTCCTGCGTGGCGCTCGCGGGCTGGCCGTCGGCCCGTTCGCGCGGCTTCGCTGGAGGGACGAGGCGCGCCGGCGGCGGCCCCGCGGTACCACCCTCCTTGGCCGCGGCTCCGCCGGGGAGCGCGACCCTCTCAATTCATGTCTCGCGGCCGGTTCTACTGGGCTCGCGGGCCAGCCTGCTGAAGGCGTGCCTGCCCGCTGCTGTTCTTCCGGCGGCTCTGGGGTGATCTGGTCCGCTGGCCTGCCCCCGGGCTCGCACCATCCCCGGGTCGCTCGTGGCCGCCTGCTGCGGCAGCTGTCCCCATCAACGCCTTTGCCCCCACAACGATAGCCGATCCCCCCGCCCCCAGCCGACGCCATTTCTCCGCACCCGGGCCGCCGCGCCGGGGGCCCGCGCCGGGGGGCCCGCGCCGGGGGCCCGCGCCCGGGGGCACGCACCCGGGCCGCCGGGCCGGGTGCCCGCGCCGGGGCCCCCTCACCCCGTCGCCCGGGTGCGGGGGGTGCCGAAAGGCGGTCGTCGGGGCGGCGCCGTCAACATGTGCCATCGAAATGCGCGGTTGTCTTCGTGATCAGACGATCGGTGTCGTGATAGCGACACCGATCGTCTGATCACGTTCGCGCAAGGTCTGGCCTAGCGGCACAGCGGTAACGTCGGTAACAACAGAAACGCAGGTCACACAGGTGCGGGCCGCGCGGAGCCTTGGGCGGACGGGACGGCGGCTCCCCGGCGGCTCCGGCGGCGGCTCCCCGGCGGCTCCGGCGGCGGCTCCCCGGTGGCGGCTCCGTGGGTCGTGGGCGGAAATGGTCGCGGGAGCGGCGTGGCTGTGACAGCGGGTGTCGTGGGCCGGGGCGCGGGCGGGGTCAGTCGGCGGTGGGGGATGGACTGCAGTGGCCGTCGGGCGGGGCGAGGTCCAGGGCGGGGTTGCGGTCGAAGAACCCCGTAGGCCGCAGGGTGAAACCCGTGTACTCCACCGGCATCACGGGGAAGTCCTCCGGCAGGCAGAAGTGGGTCACGCCCACCGTGTGCCACAGCGCGATGCCAGTGTCGGCGACCGGGCGGTCCGCTGCGGTCCAGGCGGGCAGCCCGGCGCCGCCCGGATGCTGGTTCGGGAACTCCCCGGCGGCCCGCAGCTCATCGTCGCGGGCGGGAGTGACCCACAGGTGGCGGGTGGCGAACGCGGCGCGGGACGCGATGGCCGCGGTTGGCTGGGCCAGCAGCGGCGCGCTGGCGTGCGTCGGCACCAGGGTGTACCCCACCGGCTCACCGCAGGAGTTCCGCGCGCTGTGGTTGACGATCTTCCAGGTCCGGCTCCGCTCGGGCGCGGCCATCCGCTGGGCGGCGGATTCAGTCTCCAGCAGCGTCTCCTGGACGGTGAACGCGTTCCCGTACGGGTTGGCGGGGCCTGCCGGAACGGGCACCGCGTCTACCTCGTAGACCGAGTTGGCCGGGCCGTCCAGGCACATGTCCAGACGGAAGCTGAACAGGTGCTGGTGATGGGGCCCGGCCAGTTCCGGGGTCACCAGGTTGGCATAGCTGGCCCGGGTTCCCGGCCGGACCGCCTGGGTCTGGATGATCCCGGTCAGCTTCACCTCGGCCTGGATCGTGCCGTCCAGGTAGAAGTACCAGAAGAAGCCGTATTCGTAGTTGCCGACGGTGGCTATGGACGACACGACCATGCGCCGGGAACGGCGGGTCTCCGCGGCCTGGTTCGCCGCGTCCCGGTGCATCCAGAGCACCCCGTAATCCTCTTCGTGCAGGCAGATGGCCTGGGGCAGGACGCGGGCCGCGCCGTCCTCGTCCACGGCCGCGGCGTCCAGGTAGACGATCTCGCCCAGGCACTCGCAGCCGAGTTCCAGCGGGTTGGCCATCTTTCCCAGGCCGACGTCACCGGCGTCGAAGGCGTTCTTCCACCAGTGGTTCATCGCGGTGGAGCCGTACGGGACGATCATCTCGGACAGGCTGGCGCGGTAGATCAGGGGCCGCAGCCGCCCCTGGTCGTGATAGCCGATCTGGTGCAGGACGATTCCCTCGATCGGGTGCAATGACACCCGCATCTGCCAGGGTCCCCAGGCCAGGCAGCCGTCGTCCACGGTGAACCCGGGCCCGTCCGGCTGCAGGATCTGCAACGGCGAAAGCTCGCGGAGATCACCCGCGCTGGCCGCGTCGTAACGGCCGGCCTTCCGGGGAACGGGCACCACCTCGCCGTCCTCGACCTCCAGGACCTCCCCGGTGTCGCGGTCCAGCAGGGCCACCAGGTTCTCGACCGGCCGCGCGTACGGGTTGCTGCCGGGGCCGTCGAGCAGGTAGGCCACCCCACGGGCCAGGCGCCGCCCGGAGGCGTCGACCTCCAGCCCGAAGTTACTGGCCGGCCAGGGATCCACCTGGACCAGTGTCATGTCGGTGATACCGCGCCGGGCCAGCGCGGCCTGGAATGCCGGGTCGGCTTTGATCTGCTCGCTGTTCGCGGTCCACTCCTCGGCCATGAGCGGCGGCTGGACGTGCGGTACCAGGACCTTCCTGATCACGGCAGCCTGATCGAGCGAGATGGTGATCACCCAGGTCTGCCCGGGCCGCTCGTACAGGACGCATCGGGCCTCCCGGGGCAGCGGGCGGCCGTCCCAGGCCAGGACGGACTGCTTGGCGGGCTCGGCGAGGGCGCAGTAGACGAGCCGGCTGGCGGGGCCCGCGGCGGCGAGCGCGAGCCGGCTCGCCTGGCCGGCCTCGACCGCCGTGAGCGGGGCGAGAGGGTGGCGGACCGACGTGCGTGGCGAGTCGGCGGTGGCCTGGGCCATCGGGGTCTCCATCCGGGGGCCGGGGGTTTTCCCTCCCAGTATTAGGGGACATCTGTTGCGCGGCCATTCCTGGCCGCCGCGGCCGGGAATGACAGCCACGCCGTCACGGGCCTCAGCGGCCGGGACGCTGCGGATTATCGCCGGGCCCAGATGCGTTTGCAGTGCCGGGGAGGCCGGTCTATCCTCCGGTAACCGCCCGCCAGTTCAAGATCGATTGGTGGCAGCTTGCATAGTGGACAAGTCGTGTCAAAGGGAGCCGAGATGACAGCAACCGCACGTTCGGGTGCCGCGGCTCTACCTGTCCGGCCTGGCGAGAAGCACTGGACGCAGAAAGAACTCGCCGAGGTCCGCCAGGAACTCCAGGATGAGGCCGACGGGCTGCGCCGGGACATCTCGGCGGCGGAGTCCGAGATCGCGGAGCGGCTCGGCGACGCGGTCGGTGACGCCGGTGACGACTCCGCCGACGCCGGGGCCAAGACGTTCCAGCGGGAGCATGAGCTCGCCCTGACCCAGAACGCCCGCGAGCTGCTGGGCCAGACCGAGCGGGTGCTCGCCAAGATCTCAGACGGCACCTACGGCGTCTGTGAGTCCTGTGGCAAGGCGATCGGGAAGGCACGCCTGCAGGCCTTCCCCCGGGCGACCCTGTGCGTGGCCTGCAAGCAGCGCGAGGAACGGCGCTGAACGGCGTGGGAAGCCCCGCCGATCTGCATCACGGGGCGGACGGCCCCGGTCCGGCGTCCGGGCCGCGCCGGATCCGCCTGCTGATCACGGTCGCCGCGGTGGTTTTCGTTGCGGATCTTATTTCCAAGACCATCGTCGTGGCGACCCTGTCGAATCGGGGCCCCATCCGCCTGCTCGGCGGCCTGCTGACGCTGCGGGAGCTGCGTAACAGCGGCGCGGCGTTCAGCATCGGCACCTCGATCACCGTCGTCTTCACCCTGATCGCCCTCGGGGTCATCGTGGCGATCCTGCGCACCGCCCGGCGGCTGCGCAGCGTTCCCTGGGCCGTCACACTCGGGCTGCTGCTCGGGGGCGCGGCCGGCAACCTCGGCGACCGGCTGTTCCGGTCCCCGGGTTTCCTCCGCGGGCACGTGGTGGACTGGATCGAGCTGCCGCACTGGCCCGTGTTCAACGTGGCTGACTCGTGCATCGTGTGCGGCGGGATCCTGGCCGTGCTCCTGGCCGCCCGGGGTGTCTCCATCGACGGCACCCGGAACGCGGCCGCCGCCCAGCCTGCCGGGCCCAGTGGGGGAACCGCGACCGGGATCGGCGAGGGCGCCGCCAGGGATGCCGCCAGTCCCGTCCCCGACCGGCCGTCCACGCCCGGCGACGGCAGCCCGTGAGCGGGGCGGACCAGCGGCGGGTGCCGGTTCCCGACGGGCTGGACGGCGAGCGGGTCGATGCGGCGCTGGCCCGGATGTTCGGGTTGTCCCGGACGAGCGCCGCCGAACTCATCAGCGGGGGCCAGGTGCTGATCGGGGGCCGTCCGGCGGCCAAGTCCGACCGGGTACCCGCGGGGGAGTGGCTGGACGTCACGCTGCCCGCCCCGGTGTCCACGGCACCGGTACCGCGCCCCGTGGCCGGCCTGGAGATCGTGTACGAGGACAGCGACATCGTGGTGGTGGACAAGCCGCCGGGGGTGGCCGCCCACCCCACCCCGGGCTGGACCGGCCCGACCGTGCTCGAGGGATTGCTGGGGGCTGGGCAGATCCTCGCCACCAGCGGGGCGGCGGAGCGCCAGGGCATCGTGCACCGGCTCGACGCGAACACCTCGGGGCTCATGGTGGTGGCCAAGAGCGAGCACGCCTACCGTGTGCTCAAGCAGGCGTTCCGCGACCGCGAGGTGGACAAGCGCTACCACGCCCTGGTGCAGGGCCACCCGGATCCGCTGCGCGGGACCATCGACGCGCCCATCGGCCGGCATCCGGCCGGAGACGGCCGCTTCGCGGTGGTGACCGGCGGCCGCCCGAGCGTCACCCACTACGATACGCTCGAAGCCTTCCGCGGGGCCAGCCTCGAGGAGATCATCCTGGAGACCGGCCGGACCCACCAGATCCGGGTGCACATGGCGGCGCTGCGGCATCCCTGCGCCGGCGACCGCCTCTACGGGGCCGACCCGGTGCTCGCCGCCCACCTGGCCCTGACCCGGCAGTGGCTGCACGCGGTCCGGCTCGGCTTCGCCCACCCGGCGGACGGCCGCCGGGTCGAGTTCACCAGCGAGTACTCCCCGGACCTTGCCCACGCGCTGAACATCCTCCGCGCGGAAAGCTAGCCGGCCGGCTCCCGGCGCGAGGCCGTTCACCGCGACGAGGAGCAGCACAAACGCCGCGATGACCAGGATGACCGCGATGGCGATGGGAGCCGGCGCATCATTGTGCCCCAGAGCGTGACCTGTCAGTAAGCGCAGGGTCAGGGTCTGGTCAGGTTGGCAAACCGGAGTACTCCTGTTTGACTAGTCGCGTGAACCCAACTCGGCTGTTCGTGCTGGGCGCGCTAGCCCGGCACGGGCCCATGTACGGGCACCAGATCCGGCGCGGCGCCCGGGTCGACCGGACCGAGCTGTGGTCCGAGGTGCGTCCCGGCTCGCTGTACGGGGCCCTGCACCGAATGGCGGCCGAGGGCCTGATCGAGGCGGTGCGCACCGAGCAGGTGGGGAACCTGCCCGCCCGGACCGTCTACGCCATCACCAATGAGGGGCGCCGGGAACTGCTGGCCCTGCGGGCCGAGGCCTTCCGCCACGTCGGCCTGCGCCCGGACCCGGTGGACCTGGCCGTCGCGATGAGCGGCGAACTCCCCGAGGAGGAACTGCGCGGGCTGGTCGAGGACCGGCAGCGAGCGCTGGCCGCACAGCTCCAGTTCTTCCGGCACGAGCGGGAACGGGCCTGGGCCGAGCAGACGGTCGCGGACAGCCTGATCCTGCGGCACGCCATCGGCCGCCTGGAAGCAGAGATCCGCTGGCACGGCGAACTGCTGGACGCCATCCCCAAGCTGGCGGAGCCTGCCGTGGCGTCCCCCGGCCCGGTGCCGACCGCGTCCCCGGAGCCGGGCGGGCCGGCCGGATGACCGTCCGGGATATCCGCCTGTTCGGCGATCCCGTGCTGCGTGAGGTGTGCCGTCCGGTAACCAGCTTCGGCGCCGGGCTGGCCCGGCTGGTCACGGACCTGACGGATACCTGCCGGCTTCCGGGCCGGGCCGGCTCGCCGCCCCCCAGATCGGCGTGGACCTGCACGTGTTCTGCTACAACGTCGAGGGCCAGGAGGGCTACCTGATCAACCCCCGGCTGGAGTCCGGCGAGGGCCACCAGGACGGCCCCGAGGGCTGCCTGTCGATCCCCGGCCTGTTCCTGCCTACCCCCCGGGCCGGGCACGCGGTGGTCACCGGGGTGGACCTTGACCAGCAGCCCGTCACCGTCGAAGGCGACGGGCTGCTGGCCCGCTGCCTGCAGCACGAGCTCGATCATCTCGACGGGCACCTGTTCCTCGACCGCCTTCCCCCCGCCGAGCGGCGCCAGGCGTTGCGGGCCCTCCGCGACCGGCTGGGCGGCCGGGGCTGGGCGGCCCGGGGCTGGGCGGCCGGGGGCTGGGCGGCCCGGGGCTGGCTGGCCGGGGTTCGGGCGGACCTTCCTGAGCCAGGCGGGCGGTTTACCGGAGCTCGCGGAAGAGGCCGCGCAGCCGCTCGAAGGCTGGCTTGGGGGAGTAGTCGTCGCGCAGCACGCCGAACTGGTGGAACAGGCCGTCGTTGGCACTGTCCGCGTCGCGCAGCGTGAACAGTTCCCAGTGCGTGACGTTCAGTTCCTCCCGCCGTGCGTGCACCGCCCGCAAGATGGTCTCGAGCACGTCCGCCTGCCGCTCCGGGGTGCGGCCCGGCCCGGTTGGCCAGCCGTTCTCGCAGATCCGGATCGGCGTCCCGGGGCCGATGCCGGCGATCGGCAGCACTTCCTCGCGGAAGCTGCGCAGCAGCCAGTCCACGGCCCTGTCGAGCCGGCCCAGGGTCACCGGCGGCCCGAAAACGTCCGGGTACATGTCCAGGCCGGCGTAGTCCACCGCGGCCGCGAACTCCGCGCCCCCCAGCCGGGCCACGGCCGGCCAGAACGCGCCCCCGGCCGGGTTCACCTCGGGACTCACCGCGAACCCGAGGGCTGCCGTGGCGCCGCAGTCCCGTTTCGCATCCGCGGCGGCCAGCATCCCGCGGACCAGTGCCTCGTCCGCGCGGGGGAAGGCGCCGTCGGCGGCATCCGGGATGCCCGTCAGGTTCGCCTCCCCGGTCACCTGGATCGCGGCCAGCTGATGGCCGTGCCCGCGCACCACGTCGGCGGCGAACCCGGCCCAGCCCGTGACGTCGCCCGCCGGGTCGCGGTAGCACAGCACCAGGTCCCAGGGGATCTGGGCGTCCGCCAGCTCCCGCACCTGGGCGAGCGCGGAAGCCGTCGAGGCGGCACCGGCCCAGCTCACGTACATCCGCGCCAGCAGCGGCGGCCCGTCACCCTGAAGGTATTGCACCGCCCTAACGATTTGATCGACGTCATCGGGTGGCCCCGCAGCCAGGCCGTCCGGACCGCCGGCCAGGCCGAGCGGGAACAGGCCGAACGTCAGCGACTGCGGCATGGGTCAGCACGCTACGCGACGCCGGAGCCGGAGGACAGGCTTCAGCCCGGCCCGCCGCCCCCGGTCAGGGCGACCGTGACACACGCACTTCACACAGGCTGTGCCCGGGCCGCTCGCCCGTCTACCCTGGTGTCCCAGGAGGCCGCGTCTCCATGCTGCACGTGTCCCTCTTGGGGGAGCAGTCCATCACCGACGACAGGACCGGGATCCGGACCCGCTCGTCCCGTGGGACTGCCCTCATCGCCTTCCTGGTCGCCCACGCCGGGGTGCCCCAGGCCCGGCAGCGGATCGCGGGCCTGTTCTGGCCGGAGTCCGCGGACGGCCAGGCGCTGACCAACCTGCGCCGCGAACTGCACCAGCTACGCCAGGCCCTGGGGGATGACACCTCCCTGGTCGTGATGCCACGGGAGCTGTGCTGGCGTGATACGGACACGTGCCGTGTTGACGTCCGGGTTTTCGAGACCGAGCGCAAAGCGGCCCGGGCCGCGGCTGACGCCGGCGATGACGAGGGGGTGCTGCGGCATGCCAGCCTGGCGATCGAGCAGTACCGGGGTGATTTCCTCCCCGGCGTGTACGAGGACTGGGTGCTGGACATCCGCTCAGAGCTGGAGCGCGGGTGCGTGGACCTGTGCGACCTCATCGCCGCGGTGCGGGCGCACACCGGGGACCTGACCGGGGCGGTGGCGGCCGCCCGGCGGCGCATCCAGTTGCAGCCGCTGGAGGAGGCCGGCTACCGCACGCTGATGCGGTTGCAGGCGGACCTGGGCGACCGGGCCGGCGCTGTGAGTACCTACCATCACTGCGCGTCGGTCCTCGAGCGTGAGCTCGCCATCCTCCCGGACCCTGCGACCCGCCAGGTCTTCGACCGTTTGATGGCCCGCTCCGGCTCGGCCGTGGCGCGGGTGCCCCCGGGACCCGGCCCCGGCCCCGGCCGCTCCGGGATGGCGGCGGCGCGGCTCGTCGGCCGGTCCCGGGAGTTCGGCGTACTGCAGGAGCAGTGGCGGGTCGCCGTGGCGGGCCAGCCGGGCCTGGTCCTGGTCCGGGGGGGCGCCGGCGTGGGGAAGACCCGCCTGGTCGCCGAGATCGCCAGGCTGACCCGGCTGCAAGGTGCGGTCGTGGCGGGCAGCCAGTGTTTCGGGACATCCGGGCGGCTCGCGCTGGCGCCCGTGGCGGACTGGGTCCGCACTCCGGCGGTCCAGTCGGCGGCGGCGCGGCTCGACGAGCCGTGGCGCACCGAAGTCCACCGGCTGGTGCCGTCCGGAGACGAACGCGGGGACAGGCTGACAGTGATGGCCGATGCCTGGCAGCGCCTGCGCTTTTTCGAGGGACTGGCGCGGGCGCTGCTGGCCGTCGGCCGCCCGATGCTGCTGGTCCTCGACAACATGCAATGGTGCGACCAGGAAACGCTGGCCTTCCTCTCGTTCTGCCTGGGCCTGGCCCCGGATGCCCAGCTCCTGGTGGCCGGCACACTACGCGACGACCACCCTGGCGTGGACCATGTGCTCGCGGACTGGACCGACGGGATGCGCGCCACCGGACTGCTCACCGAGCTCACGCTCAGCCCGTTCGAGGCGGCCGACACCGCCCGCCTGGCCGAGGCGATCGCCGGCCAGCCCCTGGAGGAAGACGAGGCGTCGCTGCTCCAGGCGACGACGGGTGGATTCCCGCTGTACGTCGTGGAGGCCGTGCGCGGCACCGCGGACCGCGGCCGCACCACCCGCGCCCCCGGAGATCTCACCGGGGTGCTGCGCAACCGGCTCGAGCAGGCGACGACGGCGGCCCGCGAGGTGGCCGGCCTGGCCGCCGCGGTCGGGAGGGACTTCACCCTCGACCTGCTCACCGAGGCCAGCGACCTGGACGCCGACTTCGTGGTGGGAGCGGTGGACGAACTGTGGCGCCGCCGGATCATGCGCGAGTTCCGGGACGGCTACGACTTCTCCCACGACTTGGTGCGTGAGGCGGCCTACGCGCAGGTCAGCCCGCCCAAGCGGTGGCTGCTGCACCGGCGTATCGCCCAGGCCCTCGAACTGCTGCATTCCGGGAACACGGACCTGGTCGCAGCTCAGCTCGCGGAGCAGTACGCCCGCGGCGGACGGCCTGCCGGGCAGTGGTCTACTACCGGCGGGCCGCCGACGTCGCGGCGGGCGTGTTCGCTCATGCCGAGGCGATCCGGCTGCACAAGGAGGCGCTGTCGATCCTCCGCGACCTGCCCCCCGGAAAGGACCGGGACAGCCAGGAACTCGCCGTCCTCGAAGCCATGGCCGCGCCGCTCAACGCCCGGTATGGCTATGCGTCCCGCGAATTGCAGCAGACGCTCGAACGCTCGATCGAGCTGGCCGGATCGCTGGGTCGCACCGGCTCCAGGGTCAACGGCATGGTCGCGCTGTGGGGGACGCAGTTCGTCCAGGGACGGACGGCTGATGGGTACCGGACGGCCAGCCGCGCCCTGGCGCTCGCCGACCCCGGCTCCGAGCTGAGCGGCGTGGCTCATTTCGGCGTCGGCGGGTCGTCCATCAGCCTGGGCATGCCCGCGAAAGGCCTGCGGCACCTCGGGATCGCCGCGGAACTGGCGAGTGATGCTGTCTCGCTGAGCATCGGCACCCGGCCCAGGGTGCACGCCGCGGCGTGGTCGGCCCACGCCCACTGGCTGCTGGGCGACGACGACGCGGCTCTGTCCGCCTCCCGCAACGCCATCGAGCTGGCCCGGTCGATCGATCACCCGTACAACCTCGCCGTGGCCCTGGCTTACGCCGGTATCACGTGCCAGATGAGCCTTGGTGCGAGCGGGGTCCCAGATGCGGCTGGGCCGGGGGAGGGACCCGGGCTCAGGGACGCCGGCGAGCTGAGACGCACCGTCGCGGAGCTGCGCGAGCTCTGCGAGCGGTACTCCTTCGCTTACTACCGCGAGTGGGTACTGATCCTGGACGGCTGGTCCCGCGTGGGCGGATCGGGTATCGCCCTGGCCCGGCAGGGTATCGACCACCTCAAGGCAGAGGGCTCGTTCGCGCGCATGCCGTACTGGCTGTCACTGCTCGCCGACCTGTCGGTACGCGCCGGCCAGCCTGGCGCCGCGAGGGCGATCCTGGACGCCGCGCTCGCCGACGCGAATGCCCGGGACGACCTGTGGTGGCTGCCCGAGGTGATGCGGATGCGGGCCGCGCATGACGACGCGGACGCCGCCGTCGCCCGCCTGCGCTCCGCGGCCCAGCTGGCCGAGGCCCACGGCAGTGCCGCGCTGCTCCGGCGCTGCCATCGTGACCTCGCCGCGCGAGGCGCCCTCCCCCCGGCGGGCAGCGTTCTCCCGACCGCCTGACCCCGAACGCGGAACGCGAACGCTCCGCGAACGCGCGGGTCCTTAGCGTCGGGTCTGTCACCTCGGGGTGACCTATCCGAAGGGGGAACCGCAATGACCGCAACATCAGCGCCCGCCACGGCGCCGTACGAAGAACTGGCCGCCACCGTGCGCGGCGACGTAATACGCCCGGGAGGTCCGGGATACGACGAGGCACGCGCCGTCTACAACGCCATGATCGACAAACGCCCGGCCGCCATCGTGCGCTGCCGGGACGTAGCCGACGTCATCACCTGCGTGCGGTTCGGCCGCAAGCACGGAGCCGAGATCGCCGTCCGGGGCGGCGGTCACAACGCGGCCGGGCTGGGGGTGTCAGATGATGCCCTGGTCATCGACCTCTCCCAGCTACGCAGCACGACCGTGAACCCGGAGGGTCACACCGTGCGGGTCGACGCCGGATGCACGTGGGGTGATGTCAACCATGCGACCGTGGCGTTCGGCATGGCCACGCCCTCCGGCTTCCTCGCCTCCACCGGCGTGGCCGGCCTGACCCTCGGCGGTGGCATCGGCTATCTGTCGCGCCGCTTCGGCCTTACCGTGGATAACCTCCTCGCCGCGGACGTGGTGCTCGCCGACGGCACATTCGTGACGGCCAGCGAGAGCTCGCACAGCGACCTGTTCTGGGCCTTGCGCGGCGGGGGCGGGAACTTCGGCGTCGTCACCTCGTTCACGTTCCGCTGCCACGACATCGGTGAGAGCGGCGTGATCATCGGCGGCCCGGTGCTGTACGACATCGCCGACGCCCCCGAGGTGATGCGCTGGTACCGCGAGCTGCTGCCGTCGCTGCCGGAAGAGCTGAGCGGGTGGATCGGCCTGCTCACGATCCCGCCGGCCCCGCCCTTCCCCGAGGAACTCTGGGGACGCAAGGCGTGCGGCATCGTCTGGTGCTACACCGGTCCCCACGACCGGGCCGCCGAGGTGCTCGAGCCGGTCAGGGCGTTTGGCTTGCCGTTGCTGGTCGGCCTGCATGAGATGCCGTTCAACGTGCTGCAGAGCGCGTTCGACGCCCTCTACCCGGCCGGCCTCCAATGGTACTGGCGGGCGGACTTCTTCCACGAGATCTCTGACGCCGCCATCGAGGTGCACCGCAAGTACGGCGCGCGGCTGCCCAGCGGCCACTCCACCATGCACCTGTACCCCATCGACGGCGCGGTCAGCCGCGTCGCCGCCGGCGCGACCGCCTTCGCCTACCGCGACGGAGGCTGGGCCGGCGTCATCGTCGGCGTCGATCCCGATCCGGCCAACGCCGACGCCATCTCCGAGTGGGCCAAGGACTACTGGCAGGAGCTGCATCCGACCTCAGCCGGTGGTGCGTACATCAACTTCATGATGAACGAGGGCCAGGACCGGGTCAAAGCGTCCTACCGCGGTAACTACGACCGGCTCGCCCAGGTCAAGGCCCGGTATGACCCGGAGAACACGTTCCACATCAACCAGAACATCCAGCCCGCCAGCGGGTCCGGATCCTGAGCCGGAGAGGCAGCCTGACGTCACCGCCCGTGCTGTCGTGATCGATGAAGCTCAGAGCCATATTCTTCCAGTCGCCGTGGAGGTGCAAAACGGGATAACAGGGCATCCGGTGTGGCGGGTCGCAGCGCCTCCACGGCCTCTGTAGGCTCGACTCGCCAGGCCGGTGCGGCCACTGCCGCGGCATCCTCCCGCCGGGGAATCCCGCGGCTGGGCAGGTCCTTGACCAGGCCAGCACCGGAGCTTCCCCGGCCCTGGCTGGTGAGCGTGCCCGCGAGGGTTTTCGTTGCGTGCCTGAAGAAAGGCGGTACCCATGACGGCAGTCGCGACGGGACCCAGCGGCGACGGGTACGTGCACCTCCACGTGCACACCGAATACTCGATGCTGGACGGGGCCGCGCGGCTGAAGGACATGTTCGCCCAGTGCGAGCGCGAGGGCATGTCCGCCGTGGCCATGACCGACCACGGCAACCTGTACGGCGCCTACGATTTCTGGTCCAAGGCCACCAAGGCCGGGATCAAGCCGATCATCGGCATCGAGGCCTACGTCGCGCCCGAGCACCGCAGGCACCGGCAGCCGGTGCGCTGGGGCACCCCGGCGCAGAAGGACGACGATGTGTCCGGCGCCGGGGCCTACACGCACATGACCATGCTGGCCGAGACCACCGAGGGCATGCACAACCTGTTCCGGCTGTCCTCCCTGGCCTCGCTGGAGGGCCAGTTCCGCAAGCCGCGGATGGACCGTGAGCTGATCTCCGAGCACGCCAGGGGGATCATCGCGACCACCGGCTGCCCCAGTGGCGAGGTGCAGACCCGGCTGCGGCTCGGCCAGTACCCGCAGGCGCTCGAGGCAGCCGCCGCCTACCGAGACATCTTCGGCGCGGGCAGCTTCTTCGTCGAGATCATGGACCACGGGCTCAGCATCGAGCAGCGAGTCCGGGACGGACTGCGGCGCATCGCGAAAGAGCTGGGCCTGCCGTTCGTCGTCACCAACGACTCGCACTACACGGTCGAGGCGGATGCGAAGGCGCACGAGGTACTGCTGTGCGTGCAGACCGGGTCCAACATGGCCGACCCCACACGGTTCAGGTTCGACGGCTCGGGCTACTACCTGAAGAGCCCGCAGGAGATGCGCGCGGCGTTCCCCGACGAGGAATGGCAGTCCGGCTGCGACTCGACGCTGCTCATCGCCGAGCGCGCCGACGTCAAGTTCGAGACCCAGAACCTGATGCCGCTGTACGACGTCCCCGAAGGGGAGACCGAGGAGAGCTGGCTGCGCCAGGAAGTCTGGCGCGGGATGGACCGGCGGTACCCGGAGGGCTACGACGAGCGCCGCCGCCAGCAGGTCGAGTACGAGATGGGCATCATCACCCAGATGGGCTTCTGCTCGTACTTCCTGGTCGTCGCCGACTTCATCATGTGGGCGAAGCGGAACGGCGTCGGGGTCGGGCCGGGCCGCGGCTCGGCCGCGGGCTGCCTGGTGGCTTACGCCCTGGGCATCACCGACCTGGACCCGCTCAAGCACGGGCTGATCTTCGAGCGGTTCCTGAATCCCGAACGCGTGTCCATGCCCGACATCGACATCGACTTCGACGAACGCCGGCGGGGTGACGTGATCCGCTACGTCACCGAGAAGTGGGGCGAGGACCGGGTCGCGCAGATCATCACCTACGGCACGATCAAGGCCAAGGCCGCGGTCAAGGACTCGGCCCGGGTGCTCGGCTTCCCGTACGCGCTCGGCGACCGGATCACCAAGGCGTTCCCGCCCGCCGTGATGGGCAAGGACATTCCGCTGTCCGGGATCTTCGACGACTCTCACGCACGGTACGGGGAGGCCGGCGAGATCCGGGCCCTGTACGAGGCCGAGGCCGAGGTGCGGCAGGTCATCGACACCGCCCGCGGGCTGGAAGGGCTGATCCGCCAGGCTGGCGTGCATGCCGCCGGCGTGATCATGAGCAGCGAGCCGATCGTCGACCACGTCCCGGTGTGGAAGCGCGAGGCGGACGGCGCGGTCATCACCCAGTTCGACTACCCGGCGTGCGAGTCGCTGGGCCTGCTCAAGATGGACTTCCTCGGCCTGCGCAACCTCACCGTGCTGGACGACGCGGTCCGCGGGATCAAGGCCAACCGGGGCACCGACGTCAACCTGGAGACGCTGCCCCTGGATGACAAGCCCACCTACGACTTGCTGGCCCGGGGCGACACGCTGGGCATCTTCCAGTTCGACGGCGGCCCGATGCGGGCCCTGCTGCGCAGCATGCGGCCCGACAACTTCGAGGACATCTCGGCGGTGGGCGCGCTGTACCGGCCCGGTCCCATGGGCGCTAACGCGCACAACGAGTACGCCGACCGGAAGAACCACCGCAAGCCGGTCGTGCCCATCCACCCCGAGCTGGCCGAGCCGCTCGCCGAGATCCTGGGCGACACCTACGGGCTGATCGTGTACCAGGAGCAGGTCATGGCCATCGCCCAGAAGGTGGCCGGGTACAGCCTCGGCAGCGCGGATCTGCTCCGCCGGGCCATGGGCAAGAAGAAGAAAGAGATCCTGGACAAGGAGTTCGCGCCGTTCGAGGCCGGGATGAAGGCCAACGGCTACTCCGCCGCGGCGGTCAAGACCCTCTGGGACATCCTCGTACCGTTCTCCGACTACGCGTTCAACAAGGCACACAGCGCCGCCTACGGGCTGGTCTCCTACTGGACCGCCTATCTCAAGGCCAACTACCCCGCCGAGTACATGGCCGGGCTGCTCACCTCGGTGTCCGGCGACAAGGACAAGAGCGCGCTCTACCTGAACGAATGCCGCCGGATGGGCATCACCGTCCTGCCGCCCGACGTGAACGCGTCGGAGGCCATGTTCACCCCGGTCGGCAGCGACATCCGCTTCGGCCTGGCCGCGATCCGCAACGTCGGGACCAACGTGGTGGACTCCATCCTGGAGGCCCGGGCGGCCAAGGGCGCGTTCACGAGCTTCGCCGACTTCCTGCGCAAGGTCCCGGGCAACGTGTGCAAGAAGAACGTCATCGAGTCGCTGGTCAAGGCGGGCTCGTTCGACTCGCTCGGGCATCCGCGCAAGGGCCTGGCCATCATCCACGAGCAGGCCATCGACACCGTGATCGACGTTAAGCGCAAGGAGGCCATGGGCCAGGACTCGCTGTTCGGCGGAGACGCCGAGATCGAGGCCAGCTTCGAGGTCCCGGTGCCGGACGGGGAATGGGACAAGACCACCCTGCTGGCGTTCGAGCGGGAGATGCTCGGCCTGTACGTGTCCGACCACCCGTTGCTGGGCGTCGAGCACATCGTGGCCGCGAACACCGACTGCTCAGTGGCTGAGCTGCTCAGCTCCGCGGGGGAGGACCCCGCAGAGCGCGGGACCGCTGCCCGGGGCGGGCGCGCGGACGGGCAGATGGTCTCGCTGGGCGGGATCCTGTCCGGGGTGCAACGGAAGGTCACCCGGCAGGGCAACCCGTGGGCCACCGCCACGCTGGAGGACCTGGAGGGCGCCATCGAGGTGCTCTTCTTCCCCGCTGCCTACCAGCAGTGCTCGCTGCTCCTGGCCGAGGACGCGATCCTGATCGTCAAGGGCCGGCTGGACCGGCGCGAGGATGCGCCCAAGCTGATCGCGCAGGAGGTGAGCGCGCCGGACCTGACGGCGGACCAGGGCGGCCCTTTCGTCGTGTCGATGCCGGTCCAGCGCTGCGTCGCGCCCGTGGTCAACCGGCTGCGCCAGGTGCTGTGCACTCATCCGGGGCTGTCCGAAGTGCACCTGAAACTCTGCAATGGCCCGAGGGCGACGATTGTCCGGCTGGATGACAAGCTGCGGGTCAAGCCGTCACCCGCCCTGCTGGCCGACCTCAAGCAACTCCTAGGCCCCGCCTGCGTCGGCTAGATGCGGGGCGTGAGGTGGGGCGGGGCGTCCGGGGGTGTTAGCGGTCTACCCCGGGGTTGCAGGACGCTCGCCGACGAGGGGAGGCGCGCCGCAGGCGTGTTCTCCCCAAGTCGGCGACTCATCACGCTGCTGCAGCAGATGGCGTGCCGACGGAAGCGGGCACGTTGGGGGTTCCGGGGGCTCGAGCCCCCGGGCTAGCAGGGCCCCCTGGCTAGCAGAGCCCCCCGGGCTAGTCAGGCGTCGCGGGTCTTGAGCAGGTAACCGGCGATGACCAGCAGCACGGCGGTCCACAGGCAGAACACGCCGAAGCCTTCCCAGGGCGAGAGCACCTGATTGGCCTGCTGGTGCGCCTGGCCAATCAGCTGGCCCGCCTCGGTGGGCAGGTAAGCGTGCACGTACTTGCCGATCTTCCCGGGAATCAGCTGGGTCAGCGGGGCCAGCACCAAGACGAAGGCGATCACTCCGGTGATGGCACCGGCGGTGTGCCGGATGATCCCGCCTATCCCCATCGCGAACAGGCCGAGCACGGCCAGGTACAGGCCCGCGCCAAACACCGCCCGGGCGACCCCGGGATCGCTGAGCGACACGGGCGCGTGGCTGTGCAGGATGGCCGCGCCGAGGAAGAACGAAGGGAACGTGACCAGCTCGCCGACGATCAGGACCAGCACGGCGAAAACGAGCGCCTTAGCCGCCAGCATCGGGATTCGCCGGGGCACCGCGAGCAGCGACGCCCGGATAACCCCGGTCGAATATTCACTCGTGATGACCAGCACGCCCAGGACGCAAATGGTCAGCTGGCCAAACTCAAGCCCCGATCCGAGGATCGTGCTCACCGGATCGGCCATGATCTGCGCGCGCTGCGTGGGATCGCTCTTGTCCCACTGAAGGATGGTTAGCCAGGTGAACAGGCCGGTGAAGCCGAGGGTGAGCACGACGAGCAGGACCAGCGACCAGACGGTCGAGCGCACCGACCGGATCTTCGTCCACTCGGAGAGCAGCAGGCGGCCGAACCCGGCGGGGCCGGACACGGCCGGGGCGGCTGAAGCGCCGGCCCGGGTGGCCGGTACGGGTGGGCTGGCGGAGGTCACTCGGTCCTCCCCTGAGCTGTGGCCGGCGCCTGCTCGCTACTCGCTGGCTGGGCGGCTGGTGCCGGGGTCCCGGCGGCCGGGAGTCCATATTCGAGGCTGTCCGCAGTCAGCTCCATGTACGCCGCCTCCAGCGAGGCGAGCCGCGGGGTGAGCTCGTGCAGCACGATGCGGTCGGCGGCGGCGATCTCGCCGATCCGCGGTGCGTCCAGATGGCTGACCCTCAGCGCGGGCGTCTTGCCATCGGCCGCGTTCTCCGGCTCGGCCTTGCCGCCTGCCGCGGTGATCAGGTTGGCCAGCGTAGCCGCGTCCGGCGAGCGCACCAGCACGTATTTCTCCGAACTGCGCTCGATGAAGTCCTGCGTGCTGGTCTCCGCGAGCAGTTTGCCGCGTCCGATCACGATCAGGTGGTCAGCGGTGACGGCCATCTCGTTCATCAGGTGGCTGGACACGAAGACCGTGCGCCCCTCGCTGGCCAATTGCTTCATCAGGTTCCTGATCCACAGGATGCCTTCCGGGTCGAGCCCGTTGACCGGTTCGTCGAGGATCAGGATCTGCGGATCCCCCAGCAGTGCGACGGCGATGCCGACCCGCTGGCCCATCCCCAGCGAGAAACCGCCGGTGCGCTTGCGGGCGACCTCGGTCAGCCCGACAAGCCCGAGGACCTGGTCTACCCGGGACCGCGGGATGCCCTGGGTCTGGGCCAGGAAGAGCAGGTGGTTGTATGCGCTGCGCCCGGTGTGCATGGCCCGGGCCTCGAGCAGGGCGCCCACGGTGCGCAGCGGCTGGGCGAGATCGGCGTAACGCTTACCGTTGATCGTCGCGGTGCCGGAGTGCGGGCGATCCAGGCCGAGGATCAGCCGCATCGTGGTGGATTTGCCCGCGCCATTTGGCCCGAGGAAGCCGGTGACCCGCCCCGGTTCCACGGTAAAGGACAAATGGTCAACGGCGAGTTTCTCCCCGTAGCGCTTAGTGAGGTCCCGTGCCTCAATCATCATTTCCCCTTGAGACGGCCTGGCCGACTTGGTTATGCCGTGCGCCGGTACCTAAGGTACCAACGAATAGCGTCCCGCCGATTTTCCGGGCTGGTTCCGCTCGCCCGCGCGGCGGCCCGGTGCGGCGGCGGGTGCGGCGGCCCGGTGCGGCGGCCGGTGCGGGGTGCACGGCCGGGGGTCCTGTCACGTACGCTGCTGCGCAGTATGACCGAGCCGATGCCCCTGCCCGCCGCGCCCGCCGCGCGCGCCGCCGCCGGAATCCGCCGCGGTGTCGTGGCCTGCCTGGCCGTGGCGGCCGGGACCGTGCTGCTCGGATTGGTGGCTGGCTTCGTCTGGGCCGTGGCTGCCCCGCGGCCGTTGCTGGTCATGACCGGCCGCGGCGCCGCCGCCGTGATCAACGCTGAGACCGGCGCCTTCATCGCGGCGGACGGCTGGTACTGCTTCATCTGCCTGGCCGCCGGACTGCTCAGCGGGCTGTTCGGCTATCTGGTCGCGGTCCGCAGCTACGGCCCGGTGGCCATGATCATGGTCCTGGTCAGTGCCGTGGCCGCCGCGCTGATCACGCTCTGGATCGGGGAGCACGCCGGGCTGGCCAGCTATCACCACCTGCTGGCCACCCTGCCGCCCGGCGCGAAGCTGCGGGCCTCCCCGTCGCTGGGAGCCCGGAGCGCGATCGCGTTCTGGCCGCTCGGGGCCGCCCTGATGGCAGGCGGCATGGAACTGGCCGCGTGGGTGCGCGACCGGCGGGTGGCTGCCTCCGGATCGGCCCTGGCCCAGGAATGACAGGCGCGGGCTGGCCCGCCGGAGGCCCGGGTCACACCCCAGCCGGGATGTATCCCGCCGGAATGACGTGGATGGGCCGCAGCCGGGTCGGCGGAATGTCCACAATGCGGACGGGCCAGGCACCTGCCCGGGCCCGCTCCGTACACTGGGCGGGTGCTTTCCAGGATTGATCTACGCGGATCGTCGCCTGCCCAGCTGAGCAGGCAAAAGCTGGCTCCGGTGCTGCCCCGGGCCGGGCTGGACGTCGAGGCTGCGATCGGGAAGGTCCGGCCGATCTGCGACGATGTGCGCCATCGTGGCGCGTCCGCCGTCCGTGAGTACACGCTGCGCTTCGACGGCGTGGAACTGGCCAGCACCCGGGTCCCGGCGGCCGCGCTGGCCGGCGCGCTGGAGACGCTGGACCCGGACCTGCGGGCGGCGCTGGAGGAGTCCGTCCGGCGTCTCCGCCTGGTGTGCCGGGCCCAACTGCCGGCCGACGTCGTGACCAGCCTGGGCGCGGGAGCCACCGTCACTGAACGGTACGTCGCCGTAGGCCGGGCGGGGGTGTACGTACCGGGCGGCCTGGTCACGTACCCGTCCTCGGTGCTGATGAACGTGGTCCCCGCGCAGGTGGCCGGGGTGCCGCAGATCGCGGTGGCCTCGCCGCCCCAGGAGAACGGCCTGCCCAGCCCGGCGGTGCTGGCCGCGTGTGCGCTGCTCGGCATCGAGGAGGTCCACGCCGTCGGCGGGGCCCAGGCCATCGCCATGCTCGGGTACGGCACCGCCGACTGTGCCGCCGTGGACACCATCACTGGCCCGGGCAACATCTACGTGGCCGCCGCCAAGCGGCTCCTGCTCGGCACGATCAGCACCGACGCCGAGGCCGGCCCGACAGAGATCGCGATCATCGCGGACGAGACCGCGGACCCGGAGTTCGTCGCGGCCGACCTGATCGCCCAGGCCGAGCACGATCCGCTGGCCGCCTGCCTGCTCATCACCACGGACCCGGCCCTTGCCGACCGGGTGGAAAAGGCCCTGATACCGCAGATCGCCGCGGCCCGGCACCGGGAGCGGGTCGAGGCCGCCCTGGCCGGTCAGTCGGCCTGCGTCCTGGTGGACGACACCGACGCCGCGCTGGCCATCTCGGATGCGTGGGCGCCCGAGCACCTGGAGATCCAGGCCCAGGACGCGGGCGCGCTGGCCCGCCAGGTGCGCAACGCGGGCGCCATCTTCGTGGGGCCGTACGCCCCGGTCTCGCTGGGCGATTACCTGGCGGGCTCGAACCACGTGCTGCCGACCGGCGGCACCGCCCGGCACACCGCGGGCCTGTCCGTGCTGACCTTCCTGCGCGCTATCCACCTGGTCGAATACGACCGGGATGCCCTGGCCGAGGTGGCGCCGCACATCGACGCGCTCGGCGGGGCCGAGGACCTGGCCGCGCACGTCGCCGCGGTGCGGATACGCATCCCCAGGGCCGAGCCGTGAGCAGTTCCGCGTCCAGTTCGGCATCCGGTTCCGGGTCCGGTTCCAGGTCCAGTTCGGCGTCCGGTTCCGGGTCCGGTTCCGGGTCCGGTTCCGGGTCCGGTTCCGGGTCCGGTTCCGCCGACGGGAGCCCAGGTGCCCCGGGGGGTCCCCGCGCCAGGTCAGCTTCGCTTCCGTCATGGCTGCCGATCCGAGAGGACCTGGCCGGGCACACTGCCTACGGCGCGCCGCAGATCGACGTCCCGGTCCGGCTGAACACCAACGAGAATCCCTATCCGCCCTCCCCGGCGATGGCCCAGGCGATCGCCCAGGCCGTCGCCGACGTGGCGGGGACGCTGAACCGCTACCCGGACCGCGACGCGGTGGCGCTGCGCGGTGACCTGGCCGCCTATCTCGGCCACGGCCTGCGGGCGGACCAGGTCTGGGCGGCCAACGGCTCGAACGAGATCATCCAGCAGCTGTTCCAGGCGTTCGGCGGCCAGGGGCGGACCGCGCTGGGCTTCGAGCCCTCGTACTCGATGCACCCGCTGATCGCGCTGGCCACCGGCACCCGCTGGATCAGCGGGGCCCGGGACGCCGACTTCGGGCTCGAGCCCGGTCACGCGCTGGCCGCCATCCGCGCACACCACCCCGACCTGGTCTTCCTCACCTCGCCGAACAACCCCACCGGCACCGCGCTGGCCCCCGAGGTGATCGAGGCGGTCTGCAAGGCGGCCCCGGGCATGGTCATCGTGGACGAGGCGTATGCGGAGTTCGCCCGCGATACGTCCGCGACCGCGCTCACACTGCTGCCGCGCTGCCGGCGCCTCGTGGTGACCCGCACCATGTCCAAGGCGTTCGCGCTGGCCGGCGCCCGGGTCGGGTACCTGGCCGCCGACCCGGCGGTACCGCAGGCGCTGCTGCTGGTCCGGCTGCCTTACCACCTGTCCGCGGTCACCCAGGCTGTGGCCCGGGCCGCGCTGGCGCTGGCCACCGAGCCGCTCGCCACCGTGACGGCGCTGCGCAAGCAGCGCGACGAGCTCGTCGCCTGGCTGCGCGGGCGGGGCCTGCGGGTGGCGGACTCCGACGCCAACTTCGTGCTCTTCGGCGAATTCGGCGACCGGCACGCGATCTGGCAGGCGTTGCTGGACCGGGGCGTGCTCATCCGGGAGACCGGGCCGCCCGGCTGGCTCAGGGTCACGGCGGGGACGCCCGGGGAGATGTCGGCGTTCCGCGAGGCGCTGGACGCCGTGCTAGCCCGGGGGGACGACCCCCCGGACCCCCCGAGCTGGCCGGCCCGGCGAGGACACGCCTCCGGCGCGCCTCCCCTCCCCGAGCCAGCGGGGGACGACCCCCCGGACCCCCCGGGCTGGCCGGCCCGCCGCCGCGGCTCAGCCCCGAGGACCGGGTCACCCGGCCTGGACGAGACTGCGGTGCACAGCCAACCACCTGCGGAGGCACAGCGATGAACGACACCTGGGGCCGGGCCATGCGGCGGACCGGGCGGGTCGAGCGGGTCACCAAGGAGACCAGCGTCCTGGTCGAGCTGGACGTGGACGGCAGCGGCGTGGCTGACATCAGCACCGGGGTGCCGTTCTTCGACCACATGCTCGCTCAGCTGGCCAAGCACGGGCTGCTCGATCTGACCGTTAGGGCTACTGGCGACATCGAGGTAGACGCGCACCACACGGTGGAGGACACCGCGCTCGCCCTGGGCCAGGCACTGCGCGAGGCGCTCGGTGACAAGGCGGGCGTCAGCCGTTTCGGGGACGCCGCCGTGCCTCTGGACGAGACGCTGGCCCGGGCCGCGATCGACCTGTCCGGGCGGCCCTACCTGGTGCACACGGAGCCGGACGGCATGGCCCCGCTGATCGGGACCTACGACACCACCCTGACCAGGCATTTCTTCGAGTCCGTGATCTCCACGGCGGCCATCTGCCTGCACCTGGAGGTGACCGGCCGTAACCCGCATCACCTGGTTGAGGCGCAGTTCAAGGCGGTGGCCCGGGCGCTCCGCGCGGCCGCCACCCCGGACCCCAGGGCCCCCGGGATCCCGAGCACCAAGGGCGTCTTGTGAGCGGTCGGCCCCGCGTCGCGGTCCTGGACTACGGGTCGGGAAATATCCGCTCCGCCCAGCGGGCCCTGGAGCGGGCCGGGGCGGACACCGAGGTCACTGCCGACTTCGATGCCGCGCTCAACGCGGACGGTCTCGTCGTTCCGGGGGTCGGCGCGTTCGCGGCCTGCATGGCGGGGATCCGCGCGGTGCGCGGCGACCAGGTCATCGACCGGCGGCTGGCCGGGTCCCGCCCGGTGCTCGGCATCTGCGTCGGCATGCAGGTGCTGTTCGACGAGGGCGTCGAGCACGGCCTGCACACCGAAGGCTGCGGGCAGTGGCCCGGCGTCGTGGAACGTCTGGACGCGCCCGTGCTGCCGCACATGGGCTGGAACACGCTCGACGTGGGCGCCGGGTCACGGCTGCTGGCCGGTCTCGATCCCGGCACCCGGTTCTACTTCGTGCATTCCTACGCGGCCCGCGCGCTGCCCCTGCCGCCGTCGGACTGGATGACGCCCCCGCTGATCAGCTGGGCCACGCACGGGGAGCCGTTCATCGCGGTGGTGGAGAACGGCCCGCTGTGCGCGACCCAGTTTCACCCCGAGAAATCCGGCGACGCGGGCGCCGCGTTGCTGGCGAACTGGCTGGAGATGGTGCGATGACGCCCGGTGGTTCGGGAGCCGGTGGTTCGGGAGCCGGTGCTTCAGGAGCCGGTGCTTCCGGGGCCGGTGGTTCCGGGGAGGGCAGCCTTACCCTGCTGCCCGCCGTGGACGTGGCCGGGGGCAAGGCGGTCCGGCTCGTCCAGGGCGCCGCCGGGACCGAGACCGACTACGGCGAGCCGCTGCAGGCCGCGCTGGCCTGGCAGTCGGCGGGTGCGCAGTGGCTGCACCTGGTGGACCTGGACGCCGCGTTCGGCCGCGGGTCCAACGCGGAACTGCTCGCCTCGGTCGTGGGACGGCTCGACATGGCGGTGGAACTGTCCGGCGGCATCCGTGACGACGTCTCGCTGGCCGCCGCGCTGGCCACCGGCTGCGCCCGGGTCAACGTCGGCACCGCCGCGCTGGAGAACCCCGGCTGGGTCCGGGCCGCCATCGCCGAGCACGGCGACAAGATCGCGGTAGGCCTGGATGTGCGTGGCACGCGCCTCGCCGCCCGGGGCTGGACCCGCGAGGGCGGCGAGCTGGATGAGGCGCTGGACCGGCTGGACGCCGACGGGTGCGCCCGGTACGTAGTTACCGATATCAAGAAGGACGGCATGTTGTCCGGGCCGAACCTGGATCTGCTGCGGCACGTCTGCGCCCGGACGGCCCGGCCGGTGATCGCCAGCGGCGGCGTGTCCAGCCTGGCCGACCTGGAGGCCATCGCCGCCCTGGTACCGGACGGAGTGGAAGGCGCGATCGTGGGCAAGGCCCTGTACGCGGGGGCGTTCACGCTGGAAGACGCGCTCAAGGCAGTGGCGGCATGACGCGCCGGGTCTCCAGCGGCACGGACTGGGAGCCGGTGGTCGGCTACAGTCGCGCGGTGGCGGCTGGGGACTACGTGTTCGTGGCCGGCTGCACATCGGTCCTGGGCGCGGAGTTCGTCCACGAGCATGATGCGTACGCACAGACCGCGCAGGCGCTGCGGAACGTGGCGGCCGCCCTTGGGCAGCTGGGCCTAGGTCTCGCCGACGTGGTGAAGACCCGGATCCTGGTCACCGACATCTCCCGCTGGCAGGAGTACGGCCGGGCGCACCGTGAGGCGTTCGGCGACACGATGCCCGCCGCCACCATGATCGAGATTGCCCGGCTGGTGGACCCCCGGATGCTGGTCGAGGTGGAGGCCGTCGCCTACCATCCCGGGATCGGCACCTGATGCCTCCGCGTGCCCGGCCCGCCATCCCCCGCCCCGCATGCCGCGCCCGCGCGCACCCTGTCCGCGCGCCCCGGCCCCCGGCCCGCCCCGCATGCCGCGCCCGGGCGCACCCCGTCCGCGCGCCCCGGCCCCCGGCCCGCCCCGCATGCCGCGCCCGGGCGCACCCCGTCCGCGCGCCCCGGCCCCCGGCCCGCCCCGCATGCCGCGCCCGCGCGCACCCCGTCCGCGCGCCCCGGCCCCCGGCCCGCCCCTTCGTGATCAAACGATTGGTGTCGCCAGAGCAGCACCAATCGCTTGATCACGAACGGGGCGTGCGGCCGGGATGGTCCTGCGGGGCAGGTGGGACTGGCGGGATTCGAGGTATGCGGCGCCCTGCGGGACAGGGCACCCTAAGCGTGAGCAGGGGCGCCCGGCAGCCAGCGGGGCGAGGCCTGAGGCGCGGCCCGCGCCGGGCCGGACGGGGGACGCCATGACGGTGGCGGTGCGGGTGATTCCCTGCCTTGATGTGGACGCCGGGCGGGTAGTGAAGGGCGTCAACTTCCGTGACCTGCGCGACGCGGGCGACCCGGTGGAACTGGCCGCCGCCTACGACGCGGAAGGTGCCGACGAGCTAGTGTTCCTGGACATCACCGCGTCCAGCGGCGACCGGGAGACCATGATCGATGTGGTGGGCCGGACCGCCGACCAGGTGTTCATCCCGCTCACCGTGGGCGGCGGGGTGCGCAGCGTCGCTGACGTGGACCGGTTGCTGCGGGCCGGGGCGGACAAGGTGTCGCTGAACACCGCGGCCATCGCCCGCCCCGAGTTGCTCGCGGAGGCGGCCCAGCGGTTCGGCTCGCAGTGCGTGGTGCTGTCCGTGGACGCCCGCCGCATACCGGCCGGCGACACGGAAGAGTCCGCGGCGGGTGGTCGCCTGCGGCAGGCTCCGGGGGATCGCCGCCGCGGGCCCGCGCGTTTCGAGGTGACCACGCATGGAGGACGCCGGGGCACCGGGATCGACGCGGTGGAATGGGCGGCCCGCGGGGCGGAGCTGGGCGTCGGCGAGATCCTGCTCAACTCCATGGACGCGGATGGCACCAAGGCGGGCTTCGACCTGGAACTCATCCGCGGGGTGCGCGCGGTCGTGGACGTGCCCATCATCGCCAGCGGCGGGGCCGGCGAGCGGGCGCACTTCGCTCCGGCGGTCGGGGCCGGTGCCGACGCCGTGCTGGCCGCCAGCGTGTTTCACTTCGGCCAGTTGCGGATCGGCGAGGTGAAGGACGCGCTGCGCGGGGCCGGCCTCCCGGTCAGGTAGCCCGCCCTGGAGACCCCGGGTCAGGTAGCGCCAACCCGGCGGCCGCACGGCGCCGGGGCCCGCCCAGAGCGGCCGCCCAGGGCGCGGCCGCCCAGGCCAGCCGAGCCAGCCGAGCTCAGCCCACTGGCGCGCCGAGGCCGGCCGACAGGGCGGCCCCGACGATGCCGGCGTCGTTGTGCATCGCCGCAGGCACGACGGTGGCCCGCAGCGACGTCAGCAGCGGCAGGAACTTGTCCGCCTTACGGCTGATCCCGCCGCCGATGATGATCAGGTCCGGCGCGGTGAGCGCCTCCACATGATGCAGGTACTCGTCCACCCGCCCGGCCCACTTGTCCCAGCTGAGGTCGTGCTGCTCTTTGACCCGTTCCGACGCGCGCTCCTCCGCGTCCCGGCCACGGATCTCGATGTGGCCGAACTCGGTGTTGGGGATCAGCGTCCCGCCCCTGAACAGGGCGCTGCCGATCCCGGTGCCGAGCGTCAGCATCAGCACCGTGCCCCGGTGGCCGGCACCCGCGCCGAACGTCATCTCGGCCAGGCCCGCCGCGTCGGCGTCGTTGATCAGCGTCGTGGGCACGCCCGCGGCCTTGCTGAACAGGGCCCGGGTGTCCAGCCCGACCCAGGCGGGGTCCAGGTTGGCCGCGGTCATCGTCACCCCGTCCACCACCACACCGGGAAACGCGATGCCCACCGGGCCCGTCCAGCCGAAGTGCTTCACTTGCCGGGCCACGACGGCCGCGACCGCGTCGGGCCGGGCCGGTCGGGGCGTCTCCATCTTGTCCCGCTCGGCGAGGAACTTTCCCGTGGTCGTGTCCACCGGCGCGGCCTTGATCCCTGTGCCGCCGATGTCGATGCCGAGTACCTGCACTGCACAGCCCTCCGTTCGCCCGCGAATCCCCCGGCGTGCGGCCGGAGCGGGAGATCACCTCTATCGTGTGCCATCGGCTGGCCGGGTAGTACCCGGGGCGCCCCGATTATGGCCGGCCAGGCGATGTTCTCCCGTCGTTGGGCGCCGGGTACCGGGTGTTCAGGCCCGCGTCACCGCGCGCCGTTTGACTGGTGGCCCTGGCTGGGAGGCGGCGCTGATGTCGGTGGTTGTCGTGGGCGGGGGCGTGCTCGGCTTCATGCACGCCCTGGAGGCCCGCCGGCGCGGCCACCCGGTGACCCACCTCGAACGCGAGCCCGGCCCCCGCGGCGCGAGCGTCCGCAACTTCGGCCTGATCTGGGTGAGCGGCCGCGGGCTCCAGGTCACGGCCAGGACACGGCGCGGCGGGCCGTCGCCGGAATATACCTGCGGCCGTATCGCCTACGGCCGCGGCCGCAGGCCGCCGCAGGGAGAGCGGCCGGGAGAGAGGTGCCGCGGAGGTTAGAGCCCCCAGCGGCTGCCGTTGAGGGTGCGGACCGCCGCCTCCGTACCGTCCAGCCGCACCTGGGCGGCGGCCCGCCGGCCCGATGTCCAGAGGGTCAGTTCCCCGGGTGCGCCGGTGACCGTCACGACCGGGGTGCGTGCCTTGGCGGTGATCCGGACCCGCCCCTCACCCGGGTCCGTGGTGATGTCGTCGCGGACCAGTTCCACCCCGACCGGGGCCTTGCGCAGGACGAACCGCGCCATGCCGAGCCGGCCCCACAGCGCCTCGGAGAGCGCGGGGGTGACTTTCCGCGCTGCCCAGCCGGGGAGACCGCGCCGGATGTCCTCGTGATGCACGAAGAACTCGACGAGGTTGGCCCGCTCATCCACGCCCGGCAGCCCGAACAGGGACAGCCGCGGCGGCCCGTCGCGGATGGCGGTGATGAGGGCGCCGAACGATTCCCGCTCGGTCAGCGCCCGCTGCACGCGCCGGGTGTACCCGGCAAGGGGGCCGCCCATGATGCCGGCTCCCGCGTCCGGGCGGCGTTCCCGCAGCACCAGGTGGGCGGCCAGGTCAAGGGTACTCCAGCCGTCGCATAGCGTTGGCGCGGTCGGGCCGGTCTGCTCCAGCAGCGCGCACAGCGCCAGGCGCTCATCCCGGGCGAGAGTCATCCCGCGATGGTAGCCACCCGGCCTGGCCCAGTGAAGAAATGGGCCAGTGAAATGGGCCAGGGGAATGGCCAGCAGAGGTCCGGGCGCGCGGACCTGAGAGGATCGGGCTATGAACACGCAAGCGAGCGCGGTCACCGGCCCCCGGTCCCCCTCCGCGCTGGACCCCGCGATCGCCGCGCGGCTGAAACGCGACGCGGCCGGCCTGGTCCCCGCCGTGGCCCAGCAGTACGACACCGGCGAGGTGCTGATGGTCGGCTGGATGGACGACGAGGCGCTGCACCGCACCCTGACCACCGGACGGTGCACCTACTGGTCCCGCAGCCGCCAGGAGTACTGGGTAAAAGGTGAGACGTCCGGTCACGTGCAGCAGGTAAGAGCGGTCGCGCTGGACTGTGACGGGGACACCTTGCTGGTGAAGGTGGACCAGACCGGCGGCGCCTGCCACACCGGTGACCGGACCTGTTTCGACGCGGACCCGCTGCCGGCCACGGTGGTGGGATGAATGGTGGCGGGATGACTGCTCCCGGCCCGGTGACCGAGCGGATGGGCACCCGCCGCCCGGCCGCGGCCGCCCGGCGGGAGTACCTGCTCACGCTGCTGGCGGGCGCGGCCGGGGCCGCGGTGGTGCTGCTCGCGGCCCGCCAGGGCTGGGCCCGGGTGGTGACCATCGAGCCGCATCCGCTGCCCGAGTCCGGGGTCGCGGTGAGCGGCCAGGACCTCGTGCCCGCGGCGGGTGCGCTGGGGCTGGCCGCGCTGGCGGGCCTGGCTGCGGTGCTGGCGACGCGCGGGCTGGCCCGCCGGGCCGTCGGCGGCCTGCTCGCCGTGTTCGGCGTGGCCGTCGCGGCGTCCGTGATCCTGCCGGTGACCGCTGCGCAGGTGCGCAGCGCCGCGGTGGGCGCGACCGCCGCGCAGGCCGGTTCGGCGCCGGGCGGGAGCACGGTCGGCAGCGGCATTACCCCGGGCACGGGCGGCTCCATAGCGGGTCTCGCCCTGGCCAGTCACGTGGAAATGGCCGCGTTCCCATGGCGCTGGGCCGTGCTGGCCGGCGGGCTCCTGGTGATCGGGACCGGCCTGCTGGTCGCCTGGCACGGCGCCCGCTGGCCGGTCATGTCCAGTCGGTACGACCAGCCAGCCAGCAGGAAGCCGGTCGCCGTAGCGGACCCGGCCAGCCTCTGGGAATCGCTGAGCCAGGGTCTCGATCCGACCGACTCCGCCACCCCGCCCGCTGGATCCACGACCGCGTCGGGGACCGTCGGCGCCGCGTCGGGGACCTCCAGCGGCGCATCGGGGACCCCGAGCACCGCATCAGGCGGTCACGGGCCGGGCCGGAGCGACGGCGCGGGTTAGGCTGAGCAGCAGGCGGCCGGCGGCCAGGGGAGGTGCGGGCGTTGGGGCAGGAGCTTTCAGCTAGCGTCCTCCGCGGCGGAGAGCTGGGTCAGGCCTGATCAGGCGGCAGGCGGACCCTGGTGCGGTCACCGCGGGCGAGCGGGCGGCCGGCGTTCCGGCGTTCCCGATCTGGCCGCGCACCGCGTGCCCGGCCCGGGCGCGTGCCGGTGCAGCCCGGAGGGGGCCCGTATTCGGAGAGAAGCAGCCTCGCTACGATCGGGGCGCAAGGAACCCAAACGGAGGGGACAGCGAAACCGCGTGAGCGTGCTCAACGAGATCCTGGACGGGGTACGTGCCGATCTCGCTGCCCGGCAGCGGGAGGTCACGCTCGACCAGCTCAAGGACATGGCCGGGCGGGCGCCGTCGCCGAAAGATGCGATGGCGGTGCTCAAGGGCGAGGATGTGGCGGTCATCGCCGAGGTGAAGCGGGCCAGCCCGTCCAAGGGGGCGATGGCGGCGATCGCCGATCCCGCGGCACTGGCCGCGGACTATGAGGCCGGCGGCGCGAGCGTGATCAGCGTGCTGACCGAGGGGCGCCGGTTCGCGGGCAGCCTCGCCGACCTCGCGGCGGTGCGAGCGGCGGTGCAGGTCCCCGTGCTGCGCAAGGACTTCGTGGTCAGCTCCTACCAGCTCTGGGAGGCCCGCGCGCACGGGGCTGACATGATCCTGCTCATCGTGGCCGCGCTGGAGCAGAACGCGCTGGTCTCCCTGGTGGAGCGGGCCGTGTCCATCGGGCTCATCCCGCTCGTCGAGGTGCACGCGGACGGGGAACTGGACCGGGCGCTGGAAGCCGGCGCGAAGATCATCGGTGTGAACGCGCGTGACCTGGCCACCCTGGAGGTGGACCGGACCGTGTTCGCGCGGCTCGCCCCCCAGATCCCGGACGGCGTCCTGAAGGTCGCCGAGTCGGGCATCCGCGGCCCGCATGACCTGCTCGCCTACGCCGCGTCCGGCGCCGACGCGGTGCTGGTGGGGGAGAGCCTGGTTACCGGTAAGGACCCGCGGTCGGCCGTGGCTGACCTGGTCACCGCCGGCTCGCACCCGGCGCTGCGGGGTGACCGCGGATGACCGTGACGGCCGTGGCCCTGGGGCTCGCGACGCCCGCGGCCCTGGGGCCTGAGACGACCGGGGCCTTCAGGCCCGGGACGGGAGAGTTCCGATGACCAGCCCCGCGACCACCCGCGGCGATCACGGGCGGCCGCCCGGTGCGGACCGGGACGCCGGGCACTTCGGGCCCTATGGCGGCCGGTTCGCCCCCGAGGCGCTGATGTCCGCGCTGGAGGAACTCGCGGCCGAGTACACGTCGGCCCGGGAGGACCCGGCCTTCCAGGCCGAGCTCGCCGGGCTCCTGCGCGGGTACGCGGGACGGCCGACGCTGGTGACGGAGGTGCCGCGGTTCGCAGCCCGGGCCGGGGACTGCCGGATCCTGCTCAAGCGCGAGGACATGGCCCACACCGGCTCGCACAAAATTAACAACGTCCTCGGCCAGGCCCTGCTGACCAAGCGGATGGGCAAGAAGCGGGTCATCGCCGAGACCGGGGCCGGCCAGCACGGGGTGGCCACCGCGACCGCCTGTGCGCTGCTGGGCCTCGACTGCGTGGTCTATATGGGCGAGGAAGACACCCAGCGTCAGGCGCTGAACGTCGCCCGGATGCGGATGCTCGGTGCCGAGGTCGTCCCGGTCGCCACGGGCAGCCGCACCCTGAAGGACGCCATCAACGAGGCGTTCCGCGACTGGGTGACGACGGTCGAGACGAGCCACTACTGCATCGGATCGGTGATGGGCCCCGACCCGTTTCCGACCATGGTGCGCGACTTCCAGCGGATCATCGGGGTCGAAGCCCGCGAGCAGGTACTGGCCATGACCGGGCGGCTGCCGGACGCGGTCATCGCCTGCGTGGGAGGCGGCTCGAACGCCATCGGGGCCTTCCACGCGTTCATCCCCGACGAGTCGGTGCGGCTGATCGGCTGCGAGGCCGGCGGCGAGGGCCCGGAGAACGGCCGCAACGCGGCCACGCTGGTGGCCGGCTCCGCCGGTGTGATCCACGGCATGCGGACCTACCTGCTCCAGGACGCCGACGGGCAGACCCTGCCCACCCACTCGGTCTCGGCAGGCCTGGACTACCCGGGCGTCGGCCCGGAGCATTCCTGGCTGCACGACACCGGCCGGGCCAGCTACCGGGCCATCTCGGACGCCCAGGCCATGGACGCGTTCGCGCTGCTGTGCCAGACCGAGGGGATCATCCCGGCGATCGAGTCGGCGCACGCCCTGGCCGGCGCGCTCCAGCTGGGTGGCGAGCTCGACCCAGGGGCCCTGCTGCTGGTTAACCTCTCCGGCCGGGGCGACAAGGATGTGGACATCGCGGCCCGGTGGTTCGGCCATCTCGAACACGGCCATGTCGAACACGGGGAGAGCGCCCGATGAGCGCAGCTGATATCGCTGGCGAGGGGGGGCGCGCCGAAGGTGTGTCCTTCCCGAGCCGGGGATTCGGGGGGTCCGGGGGGTCGTCCCCCCGGGTTAGCAGAGTCAGCGTCGCGTTCGAGAAGGCCGCCGCGGGCGGCCGGGCCGCCCTCGTCGGCTACCTGCCCGCCGGTTTCCCCTCGGTGGCCGGCGCGGCCGAGGCCGCGGTGGCGATCGCGCAGGCAGGGGCCGACGTCATCGAGATCGGCCTGCCGTACTCCGACCCGCTGATGGACGGCCCGGTCATCCAGGAGGCCACGTACCGCGCGCTGGCCGCGGGAACCCGCGTGACCGACGTGCTGCACACCGTCGAGACGGTCGCCGCCGCGGGCGTGCCCACGCTGGTCATGACCTACTGGAACCCGGTGGACCACTACGGCGTGGCGGCCTTCGCCCGCGACCTCGCCGCGGCCGGGGGGGCCGGGCTGATCACCCCGGACCTGCCGCCGGAGGAGGCGGGCGACTGGCTGGAGGCCGCGGATGCCTGCGGCCTGGACCGAGTCTTCCTGGTCGCGCCCAGCTCGTCGGACGCGCGGATCGCGCGGATCACCGCGGACTGCCGCGGGTTCGTGTACGCAGCGTCGCTGATGGGCACCACCGGCGCCAGGGACAGCGTCGGCGCCGCCGCCGCCGGACTGGTCAGCCGGGTCCGCGGGGCCACCAGCCTGCCGGTCGCGGTCGGTCTCGGCGTTCGTGACGGAGTGCAGGCCGCGGAAGTGGCCGGCTTCGCGGACGGGGTGATCGTCGGGTCAGCGTTCGTGCAGCGGCTGCTCGCCGCGCCAGACGCCCAGGCTGGCCTGGACTCCGTCCGCGACCTGGCCGCCGAGCTCGCCGCCGGGGTCCGCGTCCGGGCCAGCTAGGAGGGCCAGGACAGGGAGTCGCTCGTCCTGCAGCGAGGAACCGGTAATGCAGCCCCCCAATTACCGGAAGGTGCACTAGCCTCACGTGGCGTGGCATCCCCCGGCACGACGGCCGCGTTCCTGCCCAGCCCGGGCTCCGGGACCTGGCAGCTCGGGTTCCTGCCCGTCCGTGGCTACGCACTGTGCATCGTGCTTGGCATCCTGGTCGCGGTCCGCGTGGCGAGCGCCAGGTACCAGCGGCTGGGCGGCCGCCGGGGCGTGATCCTCGACGCGGCTACCTGGGCGGTCCCGGCTGGCCTGATCGGCGCCCGGTTCTACAGCGTGGTCATGGACTATGAGCTGTATTTCAGGCCGGGCCGCGACTGGATCGACATCTTCCGGGTCTGGGACGGCGGGATCGGCATGCCCGGCGCGGTGGTCGCGGGCACCCTCGGGGCCTGGCTCGGCTGCCGCCGCGCCGGGGTGAGGTTCGGGCCGGTGGCGGGGGCCGCGGCCCCCGCCGTCGCGTTCGGGCAGGCCATCGGCCGCTGGGGTAACTGGTTCAACCAGGAACTATACGGCCGCCCGTCCAGCCTGCCCTGGGCGGTGGAGATCGACCCGGCCCACCGGGTGATCCCCTACGAGAACTACGCCACCTTCCAGCCCGCGTTCCTCTACGAGTCCCTGTGGGACCTGGCCCTCGGCCTCGCGCTGATCTGCGCGATGCGCCGCTTCCGGCTGACGGGCGACCGGGTCTTCGCGCTGTACGCAGCGGGCTACGCTACCGGCAGCTTCGCCGTCCAGTCGCTGCGCATCGACTTCGCTCACCACGTGTTTGGCCTGCGGACGGACCAGTGGGCGATGATCGCCATCTGGATCGCGGCCGTCAGCTACCTGATCATGACGTCCGGCAAACGGGGACCGGACACGATTGCCTCACCGGCCCCTCTGCCAGCCCCCGGACGGCCGGAGTTTGCCGGCCAGCTGGCCGGGGCACATCCAGGGGACAATCCTCGCGAAGCGGATGTTTCCCACGAGTCGGGTGTTTCGCGAACCTCACGAAGCGGGGATGATGGCACTGGTGGCGTAATCTCCGTGTAACCTACGAGCGATAGCTCGAGGGAGCCAGCGATACCCTCTTCCCAGGGTTCATGGCAGGGCCAATGTCGTCCCGACCGCAGGAGAGACCGCGAATTCGGACGAGACGACAGGAGTGCGGATGGCACCTGCCGCTTCAGTGGATGCCGGGGGGCTCTACGACGCCAGCTTTGAACACGATGCGTGTGGCGTCGGCTTCGTGGCCGATCTGTCCGGGATGCCGACCCACGACACCGTAGCCAAGGCCCTGACTGTGCTCCGCAACCTCGAGCACCGCGGCGCCCAGGGCAGCGACCCGGACACGGGCGACGGAGCCGGCATCCTGACCCAGGTCCCCGATGCGTTCTTCCGCGCGGTGTGCCGCTTCGAGCTTCCCCCTCCTGGCGGCTACGCGGCCGGGATGGTGTTCCTGCCCGCTGACGATCAGGCCAGCGCGGACGCTGCCATGGTGGTGGAGCGGCTCGCCGCCGAGGAAGGCCTGACCACCCTCGGCTGGCGCGACACCCCCTATGACCCGGAGCACTGCGGGCGTGGGGCCAGGGATGTGCTGCCGACGCTGCGCCAGGTTTTCGTTGCGGCGGATGGTGAAAGCGGAATTGCGCTGGACCGGCGTGCGTACTGCCTGCGCAAGCGGGTGGAACACGAGACCGACTGCTACGTCGTCACGCTGTCCTCGCGCACCATCGGCTACAAGGGGATGCTCACCGCGCTGCAGCTCGAGCCGTTCTACCCGGACCTGGCCGACCCCCGCTACGTCTCGGCGCTGGCCCTGGTCCACTCGCGGTTTTCGACCAACACGTTCCCGTCCTGGCCGCTGGCCCACCCGTACCGCTACATCGCGCACAACGGGGAGATCAACACGGTCCGGGGGAACCGGAACTGGATGCGGGCCCGCGAGGCCATGCTGGCCAGCGACCTGTTCCCGCGGTCCGCCGACGGGCGCGGCATGGAGCGGCTGCTGCCGATCCTGGATGAGACCGGCAGCGACTCGGCCAGCTTCGACGAGTGCCTGGAACTGCTGCACCTCGGTGGCCGGTCGCTGCCGCACGCCATGCTGATGATGATCCCCGAGCCGTGGGAGAACCACGACGGGATGGATCCGGCCCGGCGCGCCTTCTACCGCTTCCACTCCACCCTCATGGAGCCGTGGGACGGCCCGGCCTGCGTGGCGTTCACCGACGGGACCGTGATCGGGGCGGTGCTCGACCGCAACGGGCTGCGCCCCGGCCGGTACTGGGTGACCCGCGACGGGCTCGTGGTGCTGGCCAGCGAGGTCGGCGTGCTCGACATCGACCCGGCGGACGTGGTCCGCAAGGGCCGCCTCCAGCCCGGCCGCGTCTTCCTGGCCGACACCGGCCGGCGGCGGATCCTGGAGGACGCGGATGTGAAGTCCGCGCTGGCCAGCGAGCACCCGTACGAGGACTGGCTGCACGCCGGGCTGCTGCACCTAGACGACCTGCCCGACCGGGCCGCCAGCCTGCCCGCCGCCGCGGAGCTCACCACCCAGCAGCGGATGTTCGGATACACCGAGGAAGACCTGCGCGTGCTGCTCGCCCCGATGGCCAGGACCGGCGCCGAGCCGGTCGGGTCGATGGGCACCGACACCCCTGTCGCCGTGCTCTCCGACCGTCCCCGGCTGATCTTCGACTACTTCTCCCAGCTGTTCGCCCAGGTCACCAACCCGCCGCTGGACGCGATCCGGGAGGAGCTGGTGACCTCGCTCGAATCCTCCACCGGCCCGGAAGGCAACCTGTTCGAACCGGGCCCGGCGTCCTGCCGCCAGATCGTGCTGCCCTTCCCCGTCCTCCGCCGCAATGAGCTGAACAAGATCATCCACATCAACGACGACGGCGACCTGCCCGGCTTCGCCTCGCACGTGGTGGACGGCCGGTACCACGTCGAGGGCGGCGGTGCCGCGCTGCGCGACCGGCTCGACGAGATCTGCGCCGAGGTGTCCGCCGCGATCGCCGGCGGCGCGCACATCATCGTGCTGTCTGACCGCGGGCGCGGCGAGCCGGCCGAGCCTGCCCTGGCGCCGATCCCGTCGCTGCTGCTCACCGGCACCGTGCATCATCACCTGATCCGGGCGCGGACCCGGACACGGGCCGGGCTGATCGTGGAGGCCGGCGACGCCCGCGAGTGCCACCACATCGCGCTGCTCATCGGCTATGGCGCCGCTGCGGTCAACCCGTACCTCGCGCTGGAGACCGTCCAGGACATGGTCCGCCGCCGCCTGCTGGACGGGGTCACCGCCAAGAAGGCCGCAGAGAACCTGGTCAAGGCCCTCGGCAAGGGCCTGCTGAAGATCATGTCCAAGATGGGTGTCTCCACCGTCGCCTCCTACACCGGGGCGCAGATCTTCGAGGCCATCGGGCTCGGCGAGGAGGTCGTCAGCACCTCCTTCACCGGCACCACTTCCCGGCTCGGCGGTGTCGGCTTCGAGGTGCTGGCCGCCGAGATCGCGGCCCGGCACACCAGGGCCTTCCCGCCCCGGGGCGCCGACCTCGATCACCGGCGGCTGGAGACCGGCGGTGACTACCAGTGGCGCCGTGAGGGCGAGGCGCACCTGTTCAACCCGGAGACCGTGTTCAAGCTGCAGCACGCGACCCGGAGCCGCCGGTACGAGATCTTCAAGGAATACACCCACCTGGTGGACGACCAGTCCGCCCGGCTCATGACGCTGCGCGGCCTGCTCCGCATCCGCGGCGTCGATGAGCCCACTGACCCGCGTGGGCTGGGCGCAGCGTCGCACCCGGCCCGCGCGCCTCATGCGCCTCAGGGGCCTCATGCGCCTCAGGGGCCTCGCGCGCCTCGCGCGCCCGAAGAGAACAGCAGTCGGGCCGGACTGCACCCGACCGGCCCGCACCCGGTCGGGCGGCCGGTTGCGGCGCCTGCAGCCGTGGTGCAGCCGCCCAGGCCGGAGCCCAGGGGCCCGATCCCGATCGACGAGGTGGAACCAGTCTCCGAGATCGTCCGCCGGTTCTCCACCGGCGCGATGTCCTACGGCTCCATTTCGGCCGAGGCGCACCAGACCCTGGCCATCGCGATGAACCGGCTGGGCGGCCGGTCCAACACCGGCGAGGGCGGCGAGGACCCGGACCGCTTCGTGCCGGACGCCAACGGCGACCTGCGCCGCTCCGCGGTCAAGCAGGTGGCCAGCGGCCGGTTCGGGGTGACCAGCGAGTACCTGGTCAACGCCGACGACCTGCAGATCAAGATGGCCCAGGGGGCCAAGCCGGGGGAGGGCGGGCAGCTGCCCGGCCACAAGGTGTACCCGTGGATCGCCAAGACCCGCTACTCGACCCCGGGCGTGGGCCTGATCTCCCCGCCGCCGCATCACGACATCTACTCCATCGAGGACCTGGCCCAGCTGATCCATGACCTGAAGAACGCCAACCCGCAGGCCCGGGTGCACGTCAAGCTGGTCGCCGAGGTGGGCGTGGGCACCGTCGCGGCCGGGGTGTCCAAGGCGCACGCCGACGTGGTGCTGATCTCCGGGCATGACGGCGGCACCGGCGCCGCCCCGCTGACCAGCCTCAAGCACGCGGGTGCACCGTGGGAGCTGGGCCTGGCCGAGACCCAGCAGACCCTGCTCCGGGCGCGGCTGCGGGACCGGATCGTGGTCCAGGCCGACGGCCAGCTGAAGACCGGCCGGGACGTCATCATCGCGGCGCTTCTCGGCGCCGAGGAGTTCGGCTTTGCGAGCGCCCCGCTGGTCGTGTCGGGCTGCATCATGATGCGGGTCTGCCATCTGGACACCTGTCCAGTCGGGGTGGCCACCCAGAACCCTGAGCTGCGCAAGCGGTTCAACGGCACGCCGGAGTTCGTCGTCAACTTCTTCGAGTTCATCGCGGAGGAGGTCCGCGAGTACCTGGCCGCGCTGGGACTGCGCACCCTGGCGGAGGCCATCGGCCGAACGGACCTGCTGGACAGCGAGCGGGCGGTGGGGCACTGGAAGGCGGCCGGGCTGGACCTCGCGCCGATCCTGCACATGCCCGCCCTGCCCCCGGGTACGGCCACCCGCAACATCACCACCCAGGATCACGGCATCGAGCGTGCCCTGGACAACATGCTGATCCAGCTGGCCGAGGGGGCGCTGCAGGACGCGAAGCCGGTCACCCTGGATCTGCCGGTCCGGAACGTCAACCGGACCGTCGGGACCATGCTCGGCTACGAGGTGACCCGGCGGTGGGGTGGCAAGGGCCTGCCGGACGACACCATCCTGGTCCGGTTCCGCGGCTCGGCCGGGCAGTCCTTCGGCGCCTTCCTGCCCCGCGGGATCACCCTGCGCCTGGCCGGGGACGCCAACGACTACCTGGGCAAGGGCCTGTCCGGCGGCCGCATCATCGTCGCCCCGGACCCGGACGCCAGCTTCGTCGCCGAGGAACAGATCATCGCGGGGAACGTGATCGGCTACGGCGCCACCGCGGGCCAGATGTTCCTCCGCGGTGTCGTCGGCGAGCGGTTCTGCGTGCGGAACTCGGGCGCCACCGCCGTGGCCGAGGGCACCGGTGATCACGGCTGCGAGTACATGACCGGCGGCGTCGTGGCCGTGCTCGGCCAGGTCGGCCGCAACTTCGCGGCCGGCATGTCCGGCGGCATCGCCTACCTGCTCGACCCGGATCCGGTCCGGGTCAACACGGACATGGCCGACCTGGAAGGGCTCGACGACGACGACGCGACCCGGCTGCGTGACCTGGTGGAGCAGCACTTCAGCGAGACCGGGTCCGAGGTCGCTGCGCGGCTGCTGGCCGGCTGGGACACCGCGCTGGCCCGGTTCGGCAAGGTCATGCCGAAGGACTACAAGCGGGTGCTCGACGCGGCCCGGCTGGCCGAGCGCGAGGGCCGCGACGTCAACCAGGCCGTCATGGCCGCGGCGCACGGCTGAGGGGGGTTACGCGATGGCTGACCCCAAGGGGTTCCTGACCACGCCGCGCGAGACGCCCTCCCGGCGGCCGGTAGACGTGCGGATCCGGGACTGGCGGGAGGTGTACACCGACTTCCCGCCTGCGGCCCTGGAGGCACAGGCTGGCCGGTGCATGGACTGTGGCATCCCGTTCTGCCACCAGGGCTGCCCGCTGGGCAACCTGATCCCGGAGTGGAACGACCTGGTCTGGCGGCACGAGTGGCGCGAGGCCGCGGAGCGGCTGCACGCGACCAACAATTTCCCCGAGTTCACCGGCCGGCTCTGCCCCGCGCCGTGCGAGAGCTCCTGCGTGCTCGGCATCAACGCCGACCCGGTGACCATCAAGCAGGTCGAGGTGGAGATCATCGACCGGGCCTGGGCCGAGGGCTGGGTGCGGCCGCTGCCGCCCAGCGCCGAGGCGGTCGCGGCGGGCCGTCGCGTGGCCGTGATCGGGTCCGGGCCGTCCGGGCTGGCCGCGGCCCAGCAGCTCACCCGGGCCGGGCACGCGGTCACGGTCTTCGAGCGGGCTGACGCGCCGGGCGGGTTGCTGCGTTACGGGATTCCCGAGTTCAAGATGGAAAAGCGTCACCTGGATCGCCGGCTGTGGCAGATGCAGGCCGAGGGCACGAGGTTCCGTTGCGGGGTCCAGGCGGGCCGGGACGTCACGGCCGCCCGGCTGCGCGCGGACTTCGACGCGATCGTGCTGGCCGGCGGGGCCACCGTGGCCCGCGGGCTGCCCGTTCCCGGCGCCGGCCTGGCCGGGGTGCATCAGGCCATGGACTTCCTGCCGCTGGCCAATCGCGCGGTCGTCGCGTCGCAGGCCCGGACCGGCGGCGGCCCGGTGCCCGAGCCGCGGATCAGCGCCCGGGGGAAGAACGTGATCATCATTGGCGGCGGCGATACCGGGGCCGACTGCCTCGGCACCGCGCACCGGCAAGGCGCGGCCTCGGTCACCCAGCTGGAGATCCTGCCCCGGCCCACGGAGAATCGCCCTGACAACCAGCCCTGGCCCACCTACCCGATGATCTACCGGGTGTCCAGCGCCCACGAAGAGGGCGGGGAGCGGGTCTACGCCGTGTCCACGCAGGAGTTCGTGGGCGACGCGGCCGGGCGGGTGAAGACGCTCCGGCTGGTCGAGGTGGAGCTGGCCGACGGCAAGTTCACCCCGGTCGAGGGGACCGAGCGTGAGCTGCCCTGCGAGCTGGTCCTGCTGGCCATGGGCTTCACCGGGGCGGAGCGGGCGGGGCTGCTGACCGACCTCGGCGTTGAGTTCGACGCCCGCGGCAACGTGGCCCGGGACGGCGCGTACGCCACCTCGGTGCCCGGGGTGTTCGTGGCCGGGGACATGGGCCGCGGCCAGTCGCTGATCGTCTGGGCCATCGCCGAGGGGCGCTCGGCGGCTTCGGCCGTGGATAAGTACCTGGAGGGCGACAGCTTGCTGCCTGCCCCGATCCCTCCCACCGCCCGCTCCCTGTCCTGAGCCTCCGCGCCTTCTGGCCCGAGCCTCCGCTGTGTCTTCTGGCCCGAGCCTCCGCCATCCTCAGCGAGCCGCCGTCCGGCCGACTGTGTGATCAAACTGGTGGGGCGGGATGGGGTGGCCGTGCGCCCGCGCATCGTGTGCGGAAACGGCTGTCATGGCGACGTTTTGCGCACGCGATCTGGCCGCCGCCCTCTCGGCCGCTTCGAATCGTGCGGAAAGCGCCGCGGAGACACCTCCGTCAATATGTGCCAGCGAAAATGCACGGCTGTGACTTCGTGATCAGACGATTGGTGTCGCCCCCGCGACACCAATCGTCTGATCACGTTCGCGGAACGTCCGGCCTAGCGGAACAGCGGCAACACCAATAACAACAGCAAGGCAGGCCACACAGGTGCGGGCCGCGCGGAGCCTTGGCGGACGGGGCGGCGGGTCCCAGGGCGATCGCGGCAGGAAATGGTCTCAGGGGACAGCGTTTTCCGCACACGTACCGCCCGCGAATATCACTAACGGTCTTTCCGTGGCCGGAGTCCGCCCTGGAGAGGGAATAGCCGGGCTGGGCGGACGAATCATGGTGGCGGTGTCCGAGACTTCCTGACTGCCTGTCCACAGCGGACCCCTATCGTGACGGCTGTCCACAGGCGGGCGACGCGGGCCTTCACGATGACCGGCGAGACAGCCCGGCAGCTGGCCCGGTAACGCTCGCCCATCCCGTTGCCGGCCTTCACGCCCCAGCCGAGGACGCGTAGCCAGCTGGTGCTGAGCTGGGGCATAGACGTTCATCGTGCGGCCCATCCCGCACACCGGCGCGATGGCGGGCCAGGTCGAGGAGGCGTTGGCTCGCCAGGCTGGCGCGATGGTGGCCAGGTCGAGGAGGCGAGGAGGCAATGCTGGAAATCGGCCGTTGTGACAAAAGCGACACGGTAGTGATGGTGGCGGGCGGCCCCGGGCCGGACGAGCGCGCTGCGGGTACGCCTCATCGGCGACGCCGCGGCCCTGGGGCTGGTCTCGGGATGAGGAGAACGACGCAGGTGACCTGGGGTGCCCCGGGTGGGATTCGAACCCACACTGCATGGTTTTTGAGACCATGGACTCTGCCTGTTGGTCTACCGGGGCGCCGCTGCCAGACGGTCCACAGCTGGCTCAGCCGAACGTCAATCTACCTGCTACCGGTACGATCGCGAGCGTGAGTCAGACCCCATTGCGCGTTTTGATCGCCGAAGACGAGGCGTTGATCCGGCTTGACCTCAAGGAGATGCTAGAGGAAGAGGGGTACTCGGTGGTCGGTGAGGCCGCCGATGGCCAGCAGGCCGTGGACCTCGCCGTCAGTCTCCGGCCGGACCTGGTGATCCTCGATGTGAAGATGCCGGTCCTGGACGGGATATCGGCCGCCGAGCGGGTCGCCGCTGACCAGATTGCGCCTGTGGTCATCCTGACCGCGTTCTCCCAGCGCGAGCTCGTCGAGCGTGCTCGCGACGCGGGGGCCATGGCCTACCTGGTGAAGCCCTTCACTAAGGCGGACCTGGTGCCCGCGATCGAAATCGCGGTCAGCCGCTTCCAGGAGGTCGCGGCGCTGGCGGGCGAGGTCGGCACGCTCAAGGAGCGGTTGGAGGTACGCAAGCTCCTCGACCGGGCCAAGGGCAAGCTGCAAACCGAGCAGGGAATGTCCGAGCCAGATGCGTTCCGCTGGATCCAGAAGACCTCCATGGACCAGCGCCTGGCCATGCGGGCCGTGGCGGAGCGGGTGCTCGACGGGAGCATGGCCCCGGGTAGCCCCGCAAACAGCAGCGCCGCTAGCACCAGTGCCGCGGATGCTACCGATGCCGCGGCCGCCAAGCCGGATTCCGGGGCCTGAGCCGCTTCGCAGCGCGGCAGAAACGCATCCCGGCCGTGGGGATCTGGCTGAGCCCGGCTGAATACGACCGGGGCCTGAGCTGCGCCGCGGGCTGCGCACCGGCCCGCGGGCTGCGCGCCGGCCCGTGCCCCGACTCGGCCGGCCCGGACGGGAATTGCCACAGCACCTGAGCTGCGGCGCGGGCTGAACCGGAGTGGGTGCGCCCGTGCCTGCTGACGCTAGGCCGTTCCCCGGGATGGAGCCCGGGGAACTTTTGGTGCCGTGTCGGCCTTCCCCGGGCCGACATGTTCTCTACTCAGCTCCCCGGGCTCTGTGCACCACGGTAGCGAGGAGTGGCCGCGCCGCGCAAAGGGCCGGCCATTCCCTGGCCAGTTTGTGATAAACGTCCGGCCACGTGTGTTTCCCCGCCCGTCCGGGACTGCCCTAGTCATTCCCCGGCCGCCGTGATGTCGCCCGGGTCATTACCCCCCGGCGGGACCTGGTCGCGGAGCAGGCAGGTCAGCCGGGCCGAGCAAATCCGGCGACCCCGGTCGTCGCTGATCGCGATCTCGTAGGTGGCGGTCGCCCGGCCGCCGTGCACCCGGGTGGCGACGCCGGTGACCAGGCCGGTCGTCGCCGCGCGGTGGTGCGTGGCGCTGATCTCGAGGCCGACCGCGAACCGCCCCGGGCCGGCGTGCAGGGCCGCGCCCAGCGAGCCCAGGCTCTCGGCCAGCACACAGGATGCACCACCGTGGAGCAGGCCGTACGGCTGGATGTTGCCTTCGACCGGCATGGTGCCGGTGACGCGCTCCGCGGTGGCAGCCGTCACGGTGATGCCCATGCGTCTGGGCAGGGTGCCCTCGCTGAGCCGGGCGAAGCCTTCGATGATCTGCGTCCCGCTGTCCTGCCCTGCTGGCGTCGCGCCGTCCTGGCCCGCTGGCGTCGCGCCGTCCTGGCCCGCGCGTGCCGCGCCGTTCTCGTCCACTTCTGACGCGCCGACCTGGCTTGCGCGTCCCGCGCCGTCCTGGTCCGGCCGCGTCTCGCCGTCTCGATCCACCCGCGCCTCCGAGTAGTCACCCGGCGCCCGCCGCGCCGTAGGGGGAAGCCTAGGCGGATCACGCAGTCGCGGTCCGCGCCGAGGCTCCCCGGACCGGGCCCCCCGGACCGGGGCTCACCGGACCGGCCCCCCGGACCGGCCCCCCGAACGGGCCCCCCGGACCGGGGGCTCACTGGCCCGGGTCCATGAGGGAGGCCGAGGCCTGGCAGCGTGGTCTCCGTGGCTCATGAGGTCCCAGCGACCCAAGTTACTAGAGTCGTCTATATGTGGTTTGGGTGGCGGTACCGGAGTTGCCCGGCCCTCGAGATCACCATCCAGTCACATAGCCGGAAAAGATCGGGCGTTCTGTCCCGAAACGCTAGCGGGACAGGCAGGTGAGCGTTAACAATGCCCCCGAGGCTGCCTGTGCCAGCCTCGGGAACCCAACGAAGGGAATCTCCATGCGTCCAGTATTAAGAGGGAAGATCAGCACCAAGAGTCTGCGGATCGGCGCGGTGGCCGGCCTGGCGATCGCGACCGTAGCGTCGCTGGCGGCCATGCGGTCCGCTCCGGTCGCCCCTACGGGCGGCGGCTGCCAGCCAACCGTGTCCAAGCAGTTCTTCGGCAAGACCATCGAGCCCTACACCGGCAAGAACACCGCGGTGTACCGCTACACGCTGACCAACTGCCGCGGCATGCAGGTCAGGGTCCTGAGCTTCGGCGGGATCATCCAGTCGATCGACGTGCCGTCGCGTCAGGGCCAAGAGGCCGACGTGGTGCTGGGCTTCAAGACGCTGCAGGACTACGTGAAGTTCGACAGCCCGCCGGTGACCGCCAACGGCGGCCCGTACTTCGGCGAGACGATCGGCCGCTACGGCAACCGCATCGCCAAGGGCACGTTCAAGCTGAACGGCAAGACCTACACGCTGCCGATCAACAACGGCGTCAACAGCCTGCACGGCGGCCTGGTTGGTTTCGGCGACCATGTCTGGGCATCCCAGGCGGTCCACGCACCGGGCGTGGCCGGCGTCCAGCTGACCCTGGTCAGCCCCAACCGTGACTCCAGCGGTGCCCCGGGATCCCCGGGATGCCCCAGCGGGTGCACCGGGTACCCGGCGCAGCTCACCGTGGTGGTGACCTTCACGCTCAACAACCAGGGCCAGATCGGCATCCACTACAAGGCCACCAACGACGCCAAGAAGCTGTCCACGGTGCTCAACCTCACCAACCACAGCTACTTCAACCTGGCCGGCGAGAACTCGGCGGCGGGCTCGGCCTACAAGCAGTTCGTGCAGATCAACGCCAACAGCTACTCGCCGACTGACACCACCCAGATCCCGCTCCCGCTGCCCAACGGGGTCCCGGTCGCGGGCACGCCGTTCGACTTCCGTGCGCCGCACACGATCGGCTCGCGGATCGACGACGTCAGCGCGCCGGACAACGTTCCGGCCAGCTTCGCGTCGGCCACCGGGGGCGAGAGCCAGCTGCTCATCGCGCAGGGTTACGACCACAACTGGATCCTGAACCCGCAGACCGCCCAGACCACCGGTCCGGACGGCCTCAACCTGGCCGCCCGCGCATTCGACCCGTCGAGCGGCCGCCTGCTGACCGTCTGGACTGACCAGCCCGGCGTGCAGTTCTACAGTGGCAACTTCCTCAACGGCACGCTGGTAGGCATCAGCGGCCACACCTACCGGCAGGGTGCGGGGTACACGTTCGAGACCCAGCACTTCCCGGACTCGCCCAACGAGCCGGCCTTCCCGTCCACCGTTCTCGGCGCCGGGCAGACCTTCAACTCCACAACGATTTTCGCGTTCCACTCCTGAGCCCTCGCCGGCTGCAGGCGCCGCATAAGCGGTGCCTGCAGCCGGCCGGCTCATCGCGGCCCGGCGGCCGCCGCCTTCCCGGTGGCCGCCGGGCCGTGGCATGCCGCTCCGTGGCATGCCAGGCGCCGTGGGATGTCGGCCCGCCGACGTCGGTACCTGCTACTAGACTTCCTGCGTGGCGACGAAGGCGACCCAGGCACCCGCATCCGCACCCGAGCCAGCGGCGCGCCCGGAGCGGTTGCTCCTGCTCGACGGGCACTCCCTGGCCTACCGCGCGTTCTTCGCGCTGCCGCCGGAGAACTTCTCCACCACGACCGGGCAGCCGACCAACGCGGTTTACGGTTTCACCGCGATGCTCATCAACGTGCTGCGCGACGAGCAGCCCACCCACGTGGCGGTGGCCTTCGACCGCAGCGAGCCGACCTTCCGGCACGAGCAGTACGTGGAGTACAAGGCGAACCGGCGGGAAACCCCGGCGGACTTCCGCAGCCAGCTCAGCCTCATCTTCGAAGTGCTCGATGCGCTCGGCATCCCCCGGCTCTCGGTGGCGGGTTACGAGGCCGATGACATCATCGCCACGCTGACCGTGGCCGCCACCGAGGCGGGCATGGACGTGCTCATCGTCAGCGGTGACCGCGACAACTTGCAGCTGGTCAACGACCACGTTACGGTGCTGATGACCCGGCGCGGCATCAGCGACATGACCCGGTTCACCCCGCAGGAGGTCGAGGCCAAGTACGGCCTGACCCCGGCGCAGTACCCGGACTTCGCCGCGCTGCGTGGCGACCCCAGCGACAACCTGCCGAGCATCCCCGGGGTCGGGGAGAAGACCGCGGCCCGGTGGGTCTCCGAGTTCGGCTCGCTCACCGAGCTGGTCGACCGGGTCGACGAGGTCAAGGGCAAGGCGGGCGAGAGGCTGCGCGAGCACCTCGGCAACGTGCTGCGCAACCGGCAGCTGACCGAGCTGGCCCGGGACGTCCCGCTCGAGTCGGGCCCCGCCGACCTGCGCCCGGTGCCGTGGGACCGTGACCAGATCCATCAGCTCTTCGACACGCTCCAGTTCCGCGTCCTTCGCGACCGCCTGTACAGCACGCTCCCTAACGGAATTACCGGCCCGGCCACCACGGCCGGGACTGAGGCGTCGGGGCCGGCTCACGGGTTCGAGGTCGTGGTGTCGGTGCCCGGCCCGGATGAGCTGGCCGCGTGGCTGGAGGAGCACGCCACCGGGACGGGCCGGACGGGAGTCGCGGTCCACGGCACCTGGGGCCGCGGCACCGGGACCATGGACGGCCTGGCGCTGGCCGCCGCGGACGGGGCCGGGGCGTTCGTGGACCCCGTCACGCTGACCGAGGACGATGAGCGGGCCCTGGCCGCCTGGCTTGCCGACCCGGGCCAGCCCATAGCGCTGCACGACGCCAAGGGGCCGATGCACGCGCTGGCCGCCCGCGGCCTCGAGCTGGCCGGCCTGACCACCGACACGGCGCTGGCGGCCTACCTGGCCCTGCCGGGCCAGCGCTCGTTCGACCTGGCCGACCTGGCCCTGCGCTACCTGGGCAAGGAACTCCGCGATGGCGGGACCGCCACCGGCCAGCTCACCCTGGACCTGTCCGGCGGGGAAGACGGCGGGGAGGACGATGGCGAGGCGGAGGCTGCCGTGGCGCTGGTGCTGCGCGCCGCGGCCACCGCGGAACTGGCCGGCGCCCTGGACGCGGACCTGGAGCAGCGCGGCGCCGCGCAACTGCTCTCCGACGTGGAACTGCCGCTGGTCGGCGTGCTGGCCAGGATGGAGCGGGCCGGGGTCGCGGCCGACACCCATCACTTCGCCGACATGTCCGCCAGCCTGGGCGGCGAGGTGAAGGCCGCCGAACAGGCGGCGTTCCGGATCATCGGGCACGAGTTCAACCTCGGCTCACCCAAGCAGCTGCAGGAAGTGCTGTTCACCGAGTTGGGCCTGCCCAAGACCAAGCGGATCAAGACCGGCTACACCACCGATTCCGAGGCGCTCACCAGCCTGCTCGCGCAGACCGGGCACCCGGTGCTGGAGCACCTGCTGCGGCACCGGGACGTGGCCAGGCTCAAGAGCATCGTGGACTCGCTGATCCCGATGGCGGACGAGGACGGCCGGATCCACACGACGTACAACCAGATGATCGCGGCCACCGGGCGGCTCTCCTCGACCGACCCGAACCTGCAGAACATCCCGATCCGCACCGAGGAGGGGCGCCGGATCCGTCAGGGTTTCGTGGTCGGCAGCGGCTACGAGACACTGCTCACCGCCGACTACAGCCAGATCGAGCTGCGCATCATGGCCGACCTGTCCGGCGACACCGCGCTGGAGGAGGCGTTCACGTCCGGGCGCGACTTCCACACCGAGACGGCGTCCCGGGTTTTCGGGGTCCCGGCCGACGAGGTCACGGTCGAGATGCGCAGCAGGATCAAGGCGATGAACTACGGGCTGGCCTACGGGCTGTCCGCCTACGGCCTGTCCCAGCAGCTGCACATCACCCCGGACGAGGCCCGCGTCCTGATGGACGAGTACTTCGAGCAGTTCGGCGGGATCAGGGACTACCTGTACGCGGTGGTGGACCAGGCCCGCAGGGACGGCTACACCCAGACCGTCCTCGGCCGCCGGCGCTATCTGCCCGACCTGACTTCCGACAACCGTCAGCGCCGGGAGATGGCCGAGCGGATGGCGCTCAACGCCCCGATCCAGGGCTCCGCCGCCGATGTCATCAAGGTGGCCATGCTCCAGGTCAACCAGGCCCTGGGGGAGGAAGGCCTGCACTCCCGCATGCTGCTCCAGGTACACGACGAGCTGGTCTTCGAGGTTGCCCCCGGAGAGCTCGACCGGCTGCGCGAACTGGTCACCCGCACCATGCGCAGCGCCTTCGACCTGCGTGTACCGCTGGAAGTGTCGCTCGGCACCGGCTGCAGCTGGGCCGAGGCCGGGCACTGAGCTAGCCCGGGGGGACGACCCCCCGGACCCCCCGAGCTGTCCGGCCCGGCGAGGACACGCCTCCGGCGCGCCTTCCCTCCCCGGCCGCGGCGCTCTCAGAATGAGACCGGGAGTAAAAAGCCGCGGGATCGCGTTGAAGGCGTCAGCGTCCAGGGTCGATGCGAGCGGTAACGATCATGCGGCGATCGGGGTCTCCGATTGACCGGGTGGCTTAGCTCTCATATCCTGAGCGCTGCGCCGTGTTCTGGTGCAGTCCGCCGTGGCCAGGCAAAGTTACGGGTGGCCCTGAGGCCCCTCCGTGGCTCGCCTGGCGGGTCGGCCAGCCAAATCCAGTGCACCCTGTAGGCCCACCTGACGGGCCCTCGGTATGGCGCGCCCCAAACTACTTTCTGTCCGCCGGAGCCAACCAACACATGACGAGCAGCACAGAGGCCAGCCCGACCCCCAAGGTGGCGGTCAACGACATCGGGTCGCAGGAGGCCTTCCTCGCCGCGATCGACGAGACCATCAAGTATTTCAACGACGGCGACATTGTCGAAGGCACCGTCGTCAAGGTCAACCGAGACGAGGTCTTGCTCGACATCGGCTACAAGACGGAGGGGGTCATCCCCTCCCGTGAGCTGTCGATCAAGCACGATGTGGATCCGCACGACGTGGTCAAGGTCAGCGACCACATCGAGGCCCTTGTCCTCCAGAAGGAGGACAAGGAGGGCCGCCTCATCCTGTCCAAGAAGCGTGCGCAGTACGAGCGCGCCTGGGGCACGATCGAGAAGATCAAGGATGATGACGGGGTCGTCACCGGCACCGTCATCGAGGTGGTCAAGGGCGGCCTGATCCTCGACATCGGCCTCCGCGGGTTCCTGCCCGCGTCGCTGGTGGAGATGCGCCGGGTCCGTGACCTGCAGCCCTACGTGGGCCGGGAGATCGAAGCCAAGATCATCGAGCTGGACAAGAACCGCAACAACGTGGTCCTGTCCCGCCGGGCGTGGCTGGAGCAGACCCAGTCCGAGGTCCGCCAGAATTTCCTGAACACGCTGCAGCGCGGCCAGATCCGCAAGGGCACCGTCTCCTCGATCGTCAACTTCGGCGCGTTCGTCAACCTCGGTGGCGTGGACGGCCTGGTGCACGTGTCCGAGCTGTCCTGGAAGCACATCGACCACCCGGGTGAGGTGGTCGAGGTCGGCCAGGAGGTCACCGTCGAGGTGCTGGACGTGGACATGGACCGGGAGCGGGTCTCCCTGTCGCTGAAGTCCACCCAGGAAGACCCGTGGCAGCAGTTCGCGCGGACCCACCAGATCGGCCAGGTCGTGCCCGGCCGGGTCACCAAGCTGGTCCCGTTCGGCGCGTTCGTGCGCGTCGAGGAGGGCATCGAGGGCCTGGTGCACATCTCCGAGCTGGCGGACCGGCACGTCGAGATCCCCGAGCAGGTCGTGCAGGTCGGCGACGAGATCTTCGTGAAGATCATCGACATCGACCTGGACCGGCGGCGGATCAGCCTGTCCCTCAAGCAGGCCAACGAGGGCACGGTCGGCGAGGCTGTCGGCGACGACTTCGACCCGACCCTCTACGGCATGCCCGCGACCTACGACGAGCAGGGCAATTACGTCTACCCCGATGGCTTCGACGCCGAGACCGGCGAGTGGCTTGAGGGCTTCGACACCCAGCGCGAGGAGTGGGAGCGGCAGTACGCGCAGGCCAGGTCCCGGTTCGAGGCACACCGTCGGCAGGTCGCCGACGCCCGCAGCAAGGCCGAAAGCGCCGAGGGCGGCGAGGATGGCGGCGACACGGCCAGCGGCACGCATACGTCGGGCACCCCGGACCGGGGCGATTCCAGCAGCGGCGCCCTGGCCTCCGACGAGGCACTGGCCGCGCTGCGGGACAAGCTGTCCGGGGGCCAGAGCTAACTCACTGGTCCCGGCACCGATCCATGATCGCTCCCGATTCCCAGAGGCCACCGGCCGGGCGATCATGGATCGGTGGTCGGCAGCATGCTCTTTAAAGTTGGCCTGACCGGGGGAATCGGCTCCGGCAAGAGCGAGGTCTCCCGTCGGCTGGCGGGCTACGGGGCGCTGATCATCGACGCGGACCTGCTGGCCCGGGAGGTCGTCGAGCCGCACACCCCCGGCCTCGCCCAGGTAGTCGGCGTGTTCGGCACGGGGGTCCTGGCCGGCGACGGCACCCTGGACCGGCAGCGGCTCGGTGAGATCGTCTTCTATGACGACGAGCTGCGCGCCAAGCTGAACGCCATCGTCCACCCGCTGGTCGGGGAGCGCATCCGTGAGCTGGAGCAGGGCGCTGACCGCGGCGCCATCGTGGTCGAGGCCGTCCCGCTGATCGCCGAGAACCACTTGGCCGGGTTGTTCGATCTCGTCGTCGTCGTGGATGTCCCGCCCCGGATCCAGGAAGACCGCCTGACCCGGGACCGCGGCATGACCCGTGAGCAGGTCGCGGCCCGGGTGGGGGCTCAGGCCAGCCGGGAGGACCGGCTGGCCATCGCGGACATCGTGCTGGACAACTCCGGGTCCCTGGCTGAACTCGACCGGGAGGTCGGGGAGCTGTGGGCCGAACTCTGCCGCCGGGCGAACGCCGCGCAGGAGTCCTGAGCCCAGCCGGATTCTGTCCGACCCCGGAAATACAGTGGAGACTGCGGGAGTTTAGCGACGGGAGGAGGCGACGACGTGCGACCAGTGAGTGACCTGCAGCGGCGGGTGGCGCCGTTCGAGGTGGTCACGGACATGGTCCCGTCCGGTGACCAGCCGAGGGCCATTGCCGAGATGGAGCGCCGGGTGAACGGCGGCGAGCGGGACACCGTCCTGCTGGGCGCCACCGGCACCGGCAAGACCGCCACCGTGGCCTGGCTGGCCGAGCGGGTGCAGCGGCCGGTCCTGGTCATGCTGCCCAACAAGACGCTGGCCGCCCAGTTCGCGAACGAGCTGCGCGAGATGCTCCCGAACAACGCGGTCGAGTACTTCGTCTCCTACTACGACTATTACCAGCCCGAGGCGTACATCCCGCAGACCGACACCTACATCGAGAAGGACTCCTCGATCAACGACGAGGTGGAGCGGCTGCGCCACTCGGCGACGAACTCGCTGCTCACCCGCCGGGACACGATCGTGGTGGCCTCGGTCTCCTGCATCTACGGGCTGGGCACCCCCCAGGAGTATGTGGACCGGATGGTCCCGCTCCGGGTCGGGCAGACCATCGAGCGGGACGCCCTGCTCCGCCGGTTGGTAGGCATGCAGTACGCGCGCAACGACCTGTCCTTCACCCGGGGCACCTTCCGGGTCCGCGGCGACACCATCGAGATCATCCCGGTCTACGAAGAGATGGCCATCCGGATCGAGATGTTCGGCGACGAGATCGAGCGGCTGATGACGCTGCACCCGCTGACCGGCGAGGTGATCAGCGAGGACGAGGAGCTGTACATCTTCCCCGCCTCGCACTATGTGGCAGGCCCGCAGCGGATGGAACGCGCTATCGCGGGGATCGAGACGGAGCTGGAAGAGCGGCTGGAGGAGCTGGACAGGGCGGGCAAGCTGCTGGAGGCGCAGCGGCTGCGGATGCGCACCACCTACGACATTGAGATGCTCCGCCAGGTGGGCAGCTGCTCGGGCATCGAGAACTACTCGAGGCACATCGATGGCCGTGAGGCCGGCAGCCCGCCGAACACCCTCCTCGATTACTTCCCCGAGGACTTTCTCCTGGTCATCGACGAGTCGCACAACACCGTCCCGCAGATCGGGGCGATGTACGAGGGCGACGTGTCGCGGAAGCGGGCCCTGGTCGAGCACGGGTTCCGGCTGCCTAGCGCGATCGACAACCGCCCACTCACCTGGGACGAGTTCACTGAGCGGATCGGCCAGACCGTGTACCTGTCGGCCACGCCCGGCCCCTATGAGCTGAAGCGGGTGGGCGGCGACGTGGTCGAGCAGGTGATCCGGCCGACCGGCCTGATCGACCCCCAGGTCATCATCAAGCCGACCAAGGGCCAGATCGACGACCTGGTGGACGAGATCAGGACGCGGGCCGAGCGGTCGGAGCGGGTGCTGGTCACCACCCTGACCAAGAAGATGGCCGAGGACCTGACCGACTACCTGCTCGAACTTGGCATCCGGGCCCGGTACCTGCACAGCGAGGTGGACACCCTGCGCCGGGTGGAACTCCTCCGTGAGCTGCGGGTCGGAGAATACGACGTGCTGGTCGGGATCAACCTGCTCCGCGAGGGACTGGACCTGCCCGAGGTGTCGCTGGTAGCCATTCTGGACGCCGACAAGGAAGGCTTCCTGCGCTCGGGCACGTCCCTGATCCAGACCATCGGCCGGGCCGCGCGGAACGTGTCGGGCCAGGTCCACATGTACGCCGACCAGATCACCCCGTCCATGCAGCGGGCGATCGACGAAACTGACCGGCGGCGGGCCAAGCAGATCGCCTACAACACCGAGCACGGCATCGACCCCACCCCGCTGCGCAAGCGGATCGCCGACATCCTCGACCAGTTGGTCCGGGAGGATGCGGACACCGAGAAGCTGATCGGCGGGAGCGGGCGCCAGCAGAGCCGGGGCAAGACCCCGGTGCCTGGACTGTCCTCGCGGGTGCGGGCCTCAGCCGCCGGTGCGGGCGAGGGCGAAGGCGGCGGCGCCGCTCGCGGCGACCTTATCGCGCTGATCACCCAGCTGACTGAGCAGATGCACACCGCCGCGGCGGAGCTGCAGTTCGAGGTGGCGGCCCGGATCCGGGACGAGGTCAAGGAATTGAAGCAGGAACTGCGGGGGATGCAGGCGGCAGGGGTCTGATCTGACCCGTTTGTGCTGGTCAGGCCGGGCGGCATACGTCCTTTCGCTGGCGTCGCGGGTATCGCGAGGCGGTGGCGGGTACGGCAGGCGCCACTGATCGTGGCGAGTTCTCACCGAGCGGAACCGCTGGCGCCTCCCACACGTCCAAGTCTTTGTAGTTCAGGGCACTGAGCGGTCCAGGCCGCCGCTCAGCGCCCTGGACACACTGATTTTTCGGCCCTTTTGGCTGCCCAGGGAACGGAGAACATCATGGGCGTGCCCGGAACCCAGTCCGGCCGTCTCACCCGTCCGGGACTGCTCGTCCTGGCCGCCGCGGGCGCCGCGATGCTGATGGGCGCCTGCGGGAGCCAGGCCGCCACCACGTCCAGCGCGACCCAGCCGGCCAGCACCGCCAGCCCGGGGAGCACCAGCACGGCCAGTCCGGCGAGCACCGGCACCGCCGACCCGGGAAGCTCCAGCAGTGCGGCGCTATGCTCCGAGCCGGCCGCGGTGACCCGGCTGGTGGTCAGCCGGGTCAGCGCCCTGCCGCAGAACCACGTTCACTTCGCCTTCCCGGCCGGGATCACCGTGCCCAGCCCCGCGCGGGCACGCGCGGTGGCCGAGGCGGCCTGCGGGCTGCCCGCCATGCCCCGCGTGGTCATGAGCTGCCCCGCCGACTTGGGGGTCATTTACCGGCTCAGCTTCGCCGCAGGCTCCAGGGGCTTCCCCGTAGTCATCGCCAGCGCCGGAGGCTGCCAGGGGGTGGTCGGGACTGGCCCGGTGCGCTCGGCCGGCCGCTCACCCGGGTTCTGGACCGTCCTGGCGCACGCCATGGGCATCAGCAGCGGCGCAGCGCTGCGGGGCACTAGCCCGGTCCGCCCGGGCACCGGGATGGTCGGGCCCCACACGAGCCCGTTCCGCCCAGGCACCGGGATGGTCAGGCCGGGTATTAGCCCGGTCGGGTAAGGCACGGGCCCGCACGGGCCCCGCCGGCCCCGGCACGCGCCCGGCGGCGGCCACCGGCCGCGCTGGTAGGTTCGCAGAGCCTGATACCGGCCGGAGGGTGAGCATGATCTGGGTGCTATTCGACTACGGCGGCGTGATCTGCGAGCCCCAGCCCGAGGCGGACCGGGCCCGGCTGGCCCACGCCTCCGGCGCCCCGGCCGCGGACTTTGCTGCCGCTTACTGGCGGTACCGCCTGGACTACGACCGGGCCGCGCTGGACGTCACCGCCTACTGGCAGCGTGTCGCGGCGGACCTGGGCCGCTCCTACACCGACGCGGAGATCGCGGAGCTCAGCAGGCTGGATACCGCGTCCTGGCTCACCCTGCAGCCCGGCACCGTCAACCTGGTCACCGGGCTGGCCGCGGCCGGCCAGTGCCTCGCGCTGCTGTCCAATGCGCCGGCCGACGTGGCCCGGGCCGTGCAGGACCTGCCGCTGGCTGACCACTTCCAGCATCTCGTGTTCAGCTGCGCGCTCAAGTCCGCCAAGCCCGATCCGGAGTGCTTCCGGGCCACGCTCGCGCTACTGGACGCCAGCCCCGGGGACGTCGTCTTCCTGGACGACCGGGCCGACAACGTGGCCGGGGCGGCGGCCCTGGGGATCAGGAGCGTTCAGTTCACCGGCGCCGCTGCTGCCCGTGACGACCTGGCCCGGCACGGCATCGTGCCGGGCTGAATCCCGCGTAGGGTCGTAGTCGTGTTGATCAGCCTGGTGGCCGGGGTCGTGGCCGCCTTGTGCTACGGGATCGCCGCAGTCATGCAGGCCGTGGCGGTGCGCGCGGCGAGCCGCCAGCCTGCCGACGGCGGGCCGCCCGGCACCGCGCTCGGGACCGTGGATCCCGGCCTCGTCGTCCGGATGCTGCGCCAGTGGCGGTTCGTGGCCAGCCTTGCCCTGGACCTGTTCGGGTTCGTGGCCCAGCTGGTGGCGCTGCGGCGACTGCCGCTCTTCGCGGTCCAGGCCATGATCGCCGGCAGCCTGGCCGTGACCGCGGTGCTGGCGGCCTGGCTGATCAACGTGGAACTGGCCTGGCGGGAGTGGCTGGCGGTGGCCGGGGTCGTGGTCGGCGTGGGCGTGCTGGGCGCGTCAGCCGGCGCCGAGGGGGCGCGTGCGGTCAGCGGGCAGTTCAAGCTGGCGCTCATCCTGGCCGTCGCCTTCGTGGCCGTGGCCGGTGTCCTGGCCTCCCGGCTTCGCGGCACGGCCCGCACCCCCATGCTGGGCGCCGTCGCCGGACTGGGCTACGGCGTGGTCGCCGTGGCTGCCCGGGTGCTGCCCGGGTACTCCCCGGCGGAACTGATCCGCGATCCGGCCGCCTACGCGGTCGTCGCGGGGGGTGTGGTGTCCTTCATGTTGTACGCCACCGCGCTGGAAAGCGGCAGCGTCACCGTGGCCACCGCCGGCGTCGTCCTGGCCGAGACCGCGCCACCCGCTCTCATCGGGATCATCTTCCTCGGTGACCACACCAGGCCCGGGCTCGCCGTGGTCGGGGCCGCGGCCTTCGTGCTGGCGGTGACCTGCGCGGTTCTCCTGGCCCGGTTCGGCGAGGCCGGTGAGAACTCCGACGGTGGCCCGGGCAGAGGCGCGGTGAAGCGCAAGAACGGCGAGCCGAGCACCTCGCCAGTGTGACCTCTGTGGTGTGCTGACGGCCGTGGCGGGCCTACGGTTGAGCTGGGCTGGCTGGAATTGAGCAGGGTCGCAGGGCGCCTTGCGTGTCTGGCCATCGCGCGGTATATGAGGGCTGATATCCTGAGGGTCCGTGGACCGGCGGGATTCCCGCATCACACCGACCACGGGAGCCTTCTGTTGACTGCGGCATCGCACGCATCAAGGCAATATCCGACGACACACCTCTTCGTCACCGGGGGAGTTGCCTCCAGCCTCGGCAAAGGGCTGACCGCCTCCAGCCTGGGACGGCTGCTCAAGCTCCGTGGCCTGAACGTCACGATGCAGAAGCTTGACCCCTACCTGAACGTCGATCCCGGCACCATGAACCCGTTCCAGCACGGTGAGGTGTTCGTCACCGACGACGGGACCGAGACCGACCTGGACGTCGGGCACTACGAGCGCTTCCTCGACACGCGGCTGCGCGGCTCGGCCAACGTCACCACCGGGCAGATCTACTCCAGCGTGATCGCCAAGGAGCGGCGCGGGGACTATCTGGGCGACACCGTGCAGGTCATCCCGCACATCACCAACGAGATCAAGTCCCGCATCATCGACATGGGCGGCCCGGGCATCGACGTGGTCATCACCGAGGTGGGCGGCACCGTGGGTGACATCGAGTCGCAGCCGTTCCTGGAGGCCATCCGGCAGATCCGGCACGAGATCGGCCGGGACCGCTGTTTCTTCCTGCATGTGTCGCTGCTGCCTTACATCGGCCCGTCCGGGGAGCTGAAGACCAAGCCGACCCAGCACTCCGTGGCCGCGCTGCGCAGCATCGGCATCCAGCCCGACGCGATCGTGTGCCGCAGCGACCGGCCCATTAGCGACGGGCTCAAGCGGAAGATCAGCCTCATGTGTGACGTGGACGAGGAGGCCGTCGTTTCCGCGGTTGACGCCCCGTCCATCTACGACATCCCCAAAGTCCTGCACACCGAGGGGCTCGACGCCTATGTGGTGCGGCGGCTCGGCCTGCCGTTCCGCGACGTGGACTGGAGCGACTGGGATGACCTGCTGCGCCGGGTGCACCGGCCGGCCCACAGCGTCACGATCGCGCTGGTCGGCAAGTACGTTGACCTGCCCGACGCCTACCTGTCGCCCGCCGAGGCCCTGCGGGCGGGCGGCTTTGCCAACGACGCGCGGGTGAATATCCGGTGGGTGACCAGCGACGACTGCCAGACGCCGGAAGGCGCGGCCCGCCAGCTCGCGGACGTGGACGGGGTCCTCGTCCCGGGCGGCTTCGGGGTCCGGGGCATCGAGGGGAAGCTCGGCGCCATCCGCTACGCCCGCGAGAACGGCATCCCGCTGCTGGGCCTGTGCCTCGGACTGCAGTGCGCCGCGATCGAGGTCGCCCGGGACCTGGCCGGGCTGCCCGGCGCGAATAGCACCGAGTTCGACCCGGGCACCCCCGACCCGGTCATCGCCACGATGGCGGACCAGCAGGACGTGGTCGCGGGCGAGCGCGACATGGGCGGCACCATGCGGCTGGGCCTGTTCCCGGCCGTGCTGTCCGAGGGGTCCCTGGTACGCGGGCTGTACGGGACGGACCTGGTGGAAGAGCGGCACCGGCACCGCTACGAGGTCAACAACGCCTACCGCCCCGTCCTGGAACAGGCCGGGCTGATCTGCTCAGGGCTGTCGCCCGACGGCCGCCTGGTCGAGTTCGTCGAGCTGTCACGGGAGATTCACCCGTTCTTCGTGGCCACCCAGGCGCACCCGGAGTTCCTGTCCCGGCCTACCCGGGCCCATCCGCTGTTCGCCGGCCTGGTCGCCGCGGCGCGCGAGCGGGCCAAGTCGCTCAGCCGCGGCGCAGCGGCCCTCAGCCATCCGGCTGCGGCCAGCGCATGACCTGCGACGAAGCCTCGCTGCCCGGGCCGGGGCCGGAGGAACCGGCTCCACTGCATGACGTACCGGAAAGCTGGCCGGTGCTCTCCTCGGTGGTGCAGGCCCGCGGCCCGATCGTGACACTGCGCAGCGACCGGGTGCAGATGCCCGATGACGAGGTGGCGGACCGGCAGGTGGTGGAGCATCCGGGCGCGGTGGTGATCGTCGCCCTGGACGAGGCGGGCCAGGTGCTGATGATCCGCCAGTACCGGCACCCGGTGGCCCACGTGCTCTGGGAACTGCCCGCGGGCCTGCGGGACGTCCGCGGGGAGCCGCTGCGGGCCACCGCCGAGCGGGAACTGCTGGAGGAGACGGGATACCGGGCCTGCGACTGGCGGATCCTGGTCGACTTTTACTCCTCCCCGGGTATCAGCACCGAGTGGATCCGTGTCTTCCTGGCCCGTGACCTGGTGGAGGTTCCAGCGGCGCAGCGCGACTTCGTTCCCCGGCACGAGGAGACCCAGCTGGAGATCCGCTGGGCCGGCCTGGACGAGGCACTGGAGGCATTCATCGCGGGCGACCTGCACAATGGTTCTACCGCGGTGGGTATCTTGTCCGCGTATGCCGCTCGGAGCAGCGGCTTCACCGGCCTGCGGCCCGCGGACGCGGGTGGCGGCTGATCGGTGGCGAGTCCGCCAGGACACTGTGTCCGCCAGGACACTGGGCTCGCCAGGGCGCTCAGTCCGTCAGGCTCGCCGCACCCGGCAATGGGGCCGGATGCGGAGTTACGAAGAGAGGGCTTGCAGCCATGAAGGTAGGCGTTCCCAAAGAGGTCAAGAACCATGAGTACCGGGTGGCTATCACCCCAGCGGGTGTTCTTGAGCTGGCCCGGGGTGGCCACGAGGTATTCATCGAGCGTGACGCGGGAACCGGGTCCTCCATCCCCGACGAGGATTTCGTGACCGCCGGGGCTGTCATCCTGCCCAACGCCGATGACGTCTGGGAGACCGGGGACCTGATCCTCAAGGTCAAGGAGCCGGTGGCCGCGGAGTATCACCGGATGCGCAAAGGGCAGGTGCTGTTCACCTACCTGCACCTCGCGGCGTCGCGGCCCTGCACCGATGCGCTGCTCGACTCGGGTATCACCGCCATCGCCTACGAGACCGTCCAGCTGACAGACAAGTCCCTGCCGCTGCTGGCCCCCATGTCCGAGGTGGCGGGCCGGATGGCCCCCCAGGTCGGGGCGCATCACCTGCAGCGCGACGGCGGCGGCCGCGGGGTGCTGATGGGCGGGGTGTCCGGCGTCTACGCGGCCAAGGTGGTGGTGCTCGGCGCAGGCGTCTCCGGCATGAACGCGGCCGCCATCGCCCTGGGCATGCAGGCCGAGGTCCTGCTGGTGGACAAGAACGTGGCCCGGCTGCGCTCGGCGGACGCGATCTACCAGGGCCACTGCCAGACGGTCGCCTCCAACACCTACGAGATCGAGCGCGCGGTCATCGACGCCGACCTGGTCATCGGCGCGGTGCTGGTGCCGGGCGCGAAAGCGCCCGAGCTGGTCTCCGACGAGCTGGTGTCCCGGATGAAGCCCGGCTCGGTGCTGGTGGACATCGCCATCGACCAGGGCGGCTGTTTCGCAGGCTCCCGTCCGACCACCCACGCCGACCCCACCTACCGGGTGCACGACTCCCTGTACTACTGCGTGGCGAACATGCCCGGTGCCGTGCCGCACACCTCCACCTACGCGCTCACCAACGTCACCCTCCCGTATGTGGTGGAGCTGGCCAACCGGGGCTGGCGTGACGCGCTGCGCGCGGACCCCGCGCTGGCGCTCGGTCTGCACACCTACGAGGGCAGCCTGACCTGCGAGCCGGTCGCGGACGCGCACGGCCTGCCGTCCGTGCCCGCCAGCGAGGTCCTCAGCTGACCACAGCGGGGCCTGCCACCGTCACGGGCGCGGTCAGCCGTTATCTCGATCACCTCACCGTGGAGCGCGGCCTGGCCGTGCACACGCTGGCGGCCTACCGGCGTGACCTGCTCCGCTACCAGGTCATGCTGGCTGCCCGCGGCCGGACCGTGATCGGCGAGGTCACCACCGGCGACGTGGCGGCGTTCCTGGCCGGGCTGCGCGAAGGGGATGACGGCCACACGCCGCTCGCCGCCAGCTCGGCGGGCCGGGCCGTGGTAGCGGTCCGCGGGCTGCATGCGTTCGCCGCCGCCGAGGGGCTGGCCGGCTCCGACCCGGCCAGCCTGGTCCACCCGCCCGCCAGCCCGCGGAAGCTGCCCCGCGCGATCGGGGTGCCAGAGGTGGAACGGCTGATCGCCGCCGCCGGGGCCAGTGCTGCGGGAACCGGCGGCGACGGCGATGCGCTGCGCCCGCTGCGCGACCGGGCCCTGCTCGAGCTGCTCTACGGGACCGGGGCCAGGATCTCCGAGGCCGTCGGGCTCGACGTTGACGACCTCGGCTTCCTGGCCACCGAGGTCGGCGCGATCCCGGCCGGGGCGGGGCAGCACGCGCCGCCCGCCACCGTCCGGCTGGCCGGCAAGGGCGGCCGGGACCGGGTCGTGCCGGTTGGCCGGTACGCCCGTGAGGCGCTGGAGGCCTACCTGGTCCGGGCCAGGCCATCGCTGGCCGCAGCGGCCCGCCGGGCGTCGGCCAGCCCGGCGGTGTTCCTGAACGCCCGCGGCGGGCGGCTGACCCGGCAGGGCGCCTGGGGTGTGCTCAAGGCGGCCGCGGACCGGGCCGGGCTGGCCGGGGTCTCGCCGCATACGCTGCGGCATTCCTACGCCACGCACCTGCTCGACGGCGGCGCGGACGTGCGGGTGGTCCAGGAACTGCTGGGGCACGCCTCGGTGACCACCACGCAGATCTACACCATGGTCACCGTGGACAAGCTCCGCGAGGTGTACTCTGCCTCCCATCCGCGCGCCCTCGGCTAACCGGAACCGATTGGGCCTCTGTCAGCTGCCCATACGGTGCTAGCTTCCGGGGTCGCGTTGCCCAGCAAGCGCCTGCGCCGACCTCGCCAGGTCCTGCGGCCTACGCTCACTTGCGGTTATTGAGCAACGCTCCGGTGAGTCGGCTTGCCGGCGGCCATGGCAGGCCTTAGAGTCCCGGTTCCAGCGGAGGTTTTGCCAGTCCGCCGGGGAGGTGCAGCAGATGGTAGCAGGGGCGCACTTGATTCACGCTGAACCAGGCTCCATCGGGCCTACTGGGCGGCCGGTGCCGGCCTTCCCCGACCCGGAACCGTTGCTCCACCACGGTCCCGCGCGCATCGTCGCGGTCTGCAACCAGAAGGGCGGGGTGGGCAAGACCACCACCACCATCAACCTGGGTGCGGCGCTGGCTGAGAACGGGCGCCGGGTGCTGCTGGTGGACTTCGACCCGCAGGGCGCTTTGTCCGTCGGCCTGGGCATCCAGCCGCACGAGCTCGAGTACACCGTCTACAACTTGCTGATGGAACGCAGGTTGCGGGCGGCCGACGTGGTGTTCAAGACCACGGTGGACGGCATGGACCTGGTACCCAGCAACATCGACCTGTCCGGGGCCGAGGTCCAGCTCGTTCACGAGGTGGGGCGGGAGTTCGTACTCGGTGGGGTGCTGGAGCCGCTGCTGCCGGAGTACGACGTCGTCCTCATCGACTGCCAGCCGTCACTGGGCCTGCTCACCGTGAACGCCCTGGCCTGTGCGGCCGGTGTGCTCGTCCCGCTGGAGTGCGAGTACTTCGCCATGCGGGGTGTAGCCCTGCTGCTGGAGACCATCGACAAGGTCTCGAGCAGGCTCAACCCGCGCCTGGGCATCGACGGGCTGCTCGCCACCATGTACGATTCCCGGACTCTGCATTCTCGCGAGGTGCTCGCGGAGGTGGTCAAGGGGTTCGGCGACAAGGTGTTCCACACGGTGATCAACCGCACCGTGCGGTTCCCCGACGCCACCGTCGCGGGCGAGCCGATCACCAGCTTCGACCCCTCGTCCACGGGAGCGAGTTCCTACCGGGAGCTGGCACGGGAGGTACTGGAGCGGTGGCAGCTGGCAGGACGCGCGGGTCCCGTCCAAGGCGGGTGAGCTTGCCGGGTGTCGCCGAGCTGCTCCGGCCGGCCACGCCGGGCCCATCCGCACCAGGCCCATCCGGCGGGGAGGGCCGCCTGGCCAGCGGGCGTGAAGCCCACCCACAGAAGATCACGGTGTACCTGTCCGCCGCCGAGCTTCTCGACCTCGAGCGGGCCCGGCTCGCGCTTCGCGGGTACGGGATTGCCGTGGATCGTGGCAGGCTGGTCCGTGAGGCCATCGCCGTGCTGCTGGCCGACCTGGACGCCGAAGGCCAGGCGAGTCTGCTGGCCGGGCGATTGCGAGATACGACGTGAGGTGGCGGGCTGCCGGTGACGGGTGCGGTGACAGCTGAGCCCGCCGATGAGGCTGCGCAGGGCACCGGCCAGGGCGGCTTCGAGGTGCACCTCGACGTCTTCGAAGGTCCCTTCGACCTGCTGCTCGGCCTGATCTCCAAGCACAAGCTCGACATCACCGAGGTCGCCCTCTCCCAGGTGACGGACGAGTTCATCGCCTACATCCGGGCCCTGGCCGACGGCTGGGACCTCGATCAGGCCAGCTATTTCCTGCTGGTGGCGGCGACGCTGCTCGACCTGAAGGCCGCGCGGCTGCTGCCCAGCGGCGAGGTCGAGGACGAGGAAGACCTCGCTCTGCTGGAGGCCCGGGACCTGCTGTTCGCCCGGCTGCTGCAGTACCGGGCCTACAAGGAGGTCGCGGCGGTGTTCGCGGGCCGGATGTCGGTGCAGGGCCGCCGCTTCGCCCGGCGGGTGCCGATGGAGCCCGAGTTCGCCGGGCTGCTCCCGGAGGTCCTGCTGGGCCTGGGCCCGCTGGAGTTCGCCGCGATCGCCGCCCGGGCGCTGACGCCCCGCCCGGTGCCTGAGGTGTCCACCGAGCACCTGCACTCGCCGACGACCACCGTCCGCGAGCAGGCGGACATCATGGCGGCCCGGCTGCGCCGGCTCGGGCGGGCGACGTTCCGCCGCCTGTCCGCGGACTGCTTGGGGACCTATGAGGTCGTGGCCCGGTTCCTGGCGCTGCTCGAGCTCTACCGGGAAGGTAACGTCTCGTTCGACCAGATGACCCCGCTGGGGGAGTTGTACGTGACCTGGGTGGCCGGGGCGGAGCCTGCTGGGGAGCCCGGGACGGGCGGCAACGCCGACGAGGAAGACGGGTGAGCATGGAGGACCGGGCAGGCCCGGCGGGCGACGACGGTGCGATGCCACCGGGGGACGTGGAACGTGCCGTGGACGGCGAGGCCGCCGCACGGGCCGACATGACCGGGGGCGAGGCCGGGCCGGCCGAAGGAGCAGATGGTCCGGGACTGCGGGCCAGCCTTGAGGCGATCCTGCTCGTGGTGGACGAGCCGGTGCCGGAGATCGTCATCGCGCAGGTTCTCGAGCGCCCCCGCGAGGAGGTCGCGGCGGCCCTGCGCGACCTCGCCGCCTCCTACGACGCCGAGGAGCGTGGCTTCGACCTGCGGGAGGTGGCGGGTGGCTGGCGTTTCTATACCCGGGCCGTCTGCGCGCCAGTGGTGGAGCGGTTCGTCCGGGACGGCCAGGAGGTCCGGCTGACCCAGGCCGCCCTGGAGACGCTGGCGGTGGTGGCCTACCGGCAGCCGGTGAACCGGGCCAGGGTGTCTGCGGTCCGGGGGGTGAACTGCGACAGCGTGCTGCGCACGCTCACCCTGCGCGGTCTGGTCGAGGAGGCGGGCACCGAGACCGAGACCGGGGCCATCCTGTACCGCACCACCGGGTACTTCCTGGAGCGCCTCGGCCTGGCCAGCCTGGGGGAACTCCCGGATCTCGCCCCGTTCCTGCCCGAGCACGTCGAGGACGTCGAGGATGCGGTTGATGAACACCAGGGGACCTGATTCTGCCAGCACGGGGAGGCGGCCCCCCGGGACCAGCGGAGCGCCGGCCCGGAGGGACACGCCTGGGGCGCGCCCCGCCTCGCCGGCCAGGCGCGGCGAGGACCCGGACGACGACGACCCGTACGACGACGACGACCGGGACAGCCTCATCGACGTGCCCGGCGGTGTGCGGCTGCAGAAGGTGCTGGCCGCCGCGGGCGTAGGCAGCCGCCGGCGCTGCGAGGAACTGATCGGCGAGGGCCGGGTCGAGGTGGACGGCGAGACCGTGCGCCGGTACGGCGCCCGGGTGGACCCGGAGCATCAGGTCATCCGGGTGGACGGGATGCGCATCCCGTCCCGCCAGGATGTGGTCTACCTCGCCCTGAACAAGCCCGCCGGGGTCCTCACGACGATGTCCGACGACCGGGGACGGCCGACGATCGCGGACTTCCTGGAGGACTACCCGGAGCGGCTGTACCACGTGGGCCGGCTGGACTACGACACCGAGGGCCTGATGCTGCTGATGAACGACGGCGAACTGGCCCACCGCCTGGCCCACCCCAGCTACGGGGTGCTGAAGACCTACCTGGCCGACGTGCCTGGCCCGGTGCCCCGGGACGTGGGGCGGCGGCTGCTCAGCGGCGTCGAACTCGAGGACGGCGCGGCGAGCGCGGACAAGTTCCGGGTGGTCGAGCAGGCCGCCTCCAGGGCCCTGGTGGAGCTCACCCTGCACGAGGGGCGCAAGCACATCGTGCGACGGATGCTGGCCGAGGTCGGATACCCGGTCAGCCGGCTGGTCCGCACCCACGTGGGGCCCATCGCGCTTGGGTCGCAGCGGCCCGGGACGACCCGCCCGCTGACCACGCGTGAGATTGGTGAGCTGTACGCAGCCGTCGGTCTGTAACCTGGCGGTATCAGCGGGCCAGGACGAAGTCCTCGGACCTGACGGCGTGAAGGAGCAGGCTGGTGGCGGTCAGGGCGATCCGCGGTGCGGTCCAGGTGGACGAGAACGAGCGGGAGGCCATCCTCGGGGGCACGACGGAGCTCGTGGCCGAAGTCATGGCGCGAAACAGCCTGGTCACCGACGACGTCATCAGCGTGGTGTTCACCACCACCCCCGATCTCACCGCCGAGTTCCCGGCCCTGGCCGCCCGCAAGATCGGCTTCCAGGACGTGCCGCTGCTGTGCGGCACCGAGATCGCGGTCCCGCACGCCCTGCCCCGCGTGGTGCGGCTGATGATGCACATCGAGACCAGCAAGCCGCGCTCGGCCATGCAGCACGTCTACCTGCGCGGGGCGGCGGCGCTGCGGCTGGACATCGCGCAGTGAGCGCACCAGCCGACCGGCCGCCGGCCGCCGCACACCAGCCGGCCGGCTGCTGGCCGACGGCCGACCGGCCGCCGGCGGCGGGCGCCCGGGCGGGGAGCCCGCCCGTGGCGACCACACCGGCCCTGGCCAGCGTCATCGTGATCGGGACCGGGCTGATTGGCACCTCGGTCGCGCTGGCGCTGCGGCCCCGGGGCGTGACCGTGTGGCTCGCGGATTCCGATCCGGCGGCGGCCCGGCTGGCCGCCGACATCGGGGCGGGCACGATGCTTCCCGGCGATGTGCCCGCGGGACCGCCGCCCGGCGGCCCGGCCGACGTCGCCGTGCTCGCCGTGCCACCGCAGGCCGTGGCGACGACTCTGGCCCGCGCCCAGGCGGCGGGCCTGGCCCGCTGGTACACCGACGTGGCCAGCGTGAAGACACTGCCGGTCGGGCAGGCCCAGGCGGCCGGCTGTGATATGGCCTCGTACGTGCCCGGGCACCCGCTGTCCGGCCGGGAGCGGTCCGGTCCGGCCGCGGCCCGCGCGGACCTGTTCCTCGGCCGCCCCTGGGTCATCTGCCCCAGTCCGCCGGTCCCGGCCGCGGGCCTCGCGGCCGTCGGGGCCCTGGCCCGGGCCTGCGGCGCCGAGCCGGCGGAGGTCAGCGCCGCTGAGCATGATCGCTGGGTGGCCCTGGTCTCGCACGCCCCCCACGTGCTGTCCGCGGCCATGGCAGCCCGGCTGGCCGACGCCAGCGACGGGGCCCTGTCCCTCGCGGGCCAGGGACTGCGCGACGTGACCCGCATCGCGGCGGGTGACACCGGGCTGTGGACTCAGATCCTGGCGGCCAACGCGGCCCCGGTCGCTGACGTGCTCGCCGCGGTGGCGGCCGACCTGGCGGCGGTGGCCGAGGCGCTGGCCGATACCGCCCAGGCTCCTGGCGCCGGCCCGGGAACCGGCACCGGCCCGGGAACCGGAGCCACGGGTCCGGACCTGAAGGTCCTCGCCGCCCTCCTGGAACAGGGCGGCGCCGGGGTGGCGAGGATCCCGGGCAAGCGGGGCGCCCCCGCCCGGGCCGAGGCCGCCGTCCAGGTCGTGATCCCCGACCGGCCCGGAGAGCTCGCCCGGCTGTTCCAGGCCGCGGGCGAGGCCGGGGTCAACATCGAGGACATCGGCATCGAGCATTCTCCGGGCCTGCCGGTCGGCGTGGCCGAGCTGACGGTACACCCGGAGGCTGTCGGGCGGCTGACCGAGGCGCTCGCGGCCAATGGATGGCCCGTGCGCCGGTAGCATCGCCCGTGTGACCGACTGTCTCATCATTGCCGTGGACGGCCCCGCGGGGTCCGGCAAATCCAGTGCCGCCCGCGGTGTCGCACGTGGCCTCGGCCTGCGCTACCTGGACACCGGTGCTATGTACCGCGCCCTGACCTGGTGGATGCTGTCCCACGGCGTGCCGGTGAGCAACCCCGCAGCGGTGGCCATCCACGCCCAGGAGCCGGTCATCGAGGTGAGCACCGACCCCGGCCACCCCTCCGTCAGCGTGGACGGCACCGACGTCACCGCCCAGATCCGGACCCGGGAAGTGTCCAACGCGGTCAGCGCCGTCGCCTCCGTCCCCGAAGTACGCGCCCGCCTGGTGGCCATCCAGCGGGCCATCATCGCCCGGACCTGCGCCGACAGCGGGGGGATCGTGGCGGAGGGCCGGGACATTGGCACCGTCGTCGCCCCGCAGGCCCCGGTCAAGGTGTACCTGACCGCGAGCGAGACCATCCGCGCCGAGCGGCGCAGCGCCGACCTGGCCGCCGACCCCGCGGTCACCGTGGCGCTGACCCAGGCCGAGCAGCAGCGCCGGGACCAGGCCGACGCGGCCCAGATGGCCAAGGCGCCGGACGCCGTGCAGATCGATACCAGCGCCCTCGGCCTGGATGAGGTCATCCGCGTGATCGACGGCCTGGCCCGCGAGCGGGCCGATGCGGCGTGGTCACGGTGACCGAGCACCCGTCCGCCGGTGGCGGGGACTCCAACGGCGGGGACTACGGCGGCGGGGACTACGGCGGCGGGGACTACGGCGGCGGGGACTACGGCGCAGGGGACTACGGCGGTGAAGACTTCTGGGCCGACGCTGGTGACCCAGGGGAGGCCGGTGACGGCGGGCCCGGTGTCCGCGTCCCCGTGCTAGCCGTGGTCGGCCGGCCCAACGTGGGCAAGTCCACCCTGGTCAACCGTATTCTCGGCAGCCGGCAGGCCGTGGTCCAGGACGTCCCCGGGGTCACCCGGGACCGGGTGACGTACGACGCCTCGTGGCGGGGCCGCGCGTTCACGGTGGTGGACACGGGCGGCTGGGAGCCGTTCCCCGGCGCTGAGGAAGGCCAGCAGCGACGCGAGCTCGGCGAGCAGGTCACGGCGCAGGCCCGGGTGGCCGTGGAGGCCGCGGACGCCGTGCTGTTCGTGCTCGACGCGATAGTCGGGGTCACCGACGCGGACGACGCCGTCGCCGCCGTGCTCCGACGGGCCGGGAAACCGGTTGTCGTTGCGGCCAACAAGGTGGACGACACCATTGCGGAACCTGCCGCGGCGGCGCTGTGGTCGCTCGGCCTGGGCGAGCCTCAGCCGGTCAGCGCGCTGCATGGGCGGGGGAGCGGGGACCTGCTGGACGCGGTGCTCGCCGCGCTGCCGGAGACCCCGAGCGAGCGGATCGGCGAGTCCGGGGGCCCGCGGCGGGTCGCGCTCATCGGCCGGCCCAACGTGGGCAAGTCCAGCCTGCTCAACAAGCTGGCCGGGCAGACCCGGGTGCTCGTGGACGAGGTGGCGGGCACCACCCGCGACCCTGTGGACGAGCTGATCGAGCTGGGCGGCACCACCTGGCGGTTCGTGGACACGGCCGGCATCCGGCGGCGGGCGAACCAGAACCAGGGGGCAGATTTCTACGCGGCGCTGCGCACCGCCGGGGCGCTGGAGCGGGCCGAGGTGGCCGTGGTCCTGGTGGACGCCAGCGAGCCGCTGACCGAGCAGGACCTGCGGATCATCTCGATGGTGATCGACGCCGGCCGGGCTCTGGTCATCGCCTACAACAAGTGGGACCTGGTGGATGAGGACCGGCGGCTGCAGCTCGACCGGGAGATCGACCGGCAGCTGCACACCGCGCGCTGGGCGCCGCGGGTGAACATCTCCGCGGTGACCGGACGGCATGTGGACCGGCTGGTGCCCGCCATCGAGCAGGCCCTGGAGAGCTGGGAGACCCGGGTGCCCACCGGGCGGCTGAATGCCTGGGTGAACGAGGTCACGGCGGCCACCCCGCCGCCGTCCCGCGGCGGCAGGCAGCCGCGGATCATGTTCGCGACCCAGGCGGGCATCAGGCCCCCGCACTTCGTGCTGTTCACGACGGGTTTCCTTGAGGCGGGCTACCGCCGCTTCCTTGAGCGGCGGCTGCGAGAGGAGTTCGGCTTCGAGGGGAGCCCGATCCGCCTGTCACTGCGGCTGCGGGAACGGCGTTCCAGTGGGGGCCGGGGCGGCGGGCCCCCGCGACGCGAGGCGCGGGCGCGGGCGCGGCGCGAAGACTGAGCCGGCCGCCCTTCCGGGAAGACAGAACCGGCCGTACTCATCCCCGGGAAGGCTGAACCGGCCGCCCTCCCCCCGGGGGCCGCGCTGAGTGCGTTCGGGGAGGGCGGCCGGTGTCTCGTGGCCCGCGGTTCGCGCCGGGTATCAGCAGATGAGGCGGAACCAGACTGTGGTGCCGACTTCGTCGCGGGTATAGCCCCAGTTCTCGGCGAGCTGGTCGACCAGGAACAGGCCGTGCCCGTGGGGTTCGTACACCTCGGCCTTGACCACCGGGGTGCTGCGCGCGCTGCCGTTGTCCACGACCTCCACCCGGACCGCGCCGGGGAGGCGGAGCACGACCACGGTGACGCTCCCGCCGGGCCGGCCCGACTCGCTGTGCAGCACGGCGTTGGTGACGAGCTCAGAGCACAGTAAAACGGCCTCGTCGGTGCAAGGATGTGCCGCGCCGAGGGTCCTGGCCACGAAGGCCCGCGCCTCCGCGACGCTCCTCGTCCGGCCTGCGATGGTCAGGCTGCCCGCGATGACCGGAGCGGCGCCGCCCGCCGCGGCAGTTGCCCGCGGCATGTCTGTGGCTACTGTCCGCGGGCCGCCGGCGCGTGTCGCCCCGGCCGCCGCGGATGTGGTTGCTCCCATCCTTGGTGCGCTCCTTCCCGGTCCGCGCGTCCCCCCCTTGACACCGCCAGCGGGCCGCCACAAGCGTGGCGCCCCGCCGCTTGGGTCCGCGACGGTAGCCGGTCAGATACGGCGTGTCAGATCTATGATGGGGGTGGGCGTGCATCTCACGCAAGTGCGTAGCACAAATATCGCAGACGAAATTTCAGATGAGATCTCATCCCTTTCGCAAGTCCGGTATCGTTACTTGATGTACCGTAAGAGCTCCTGTGAACCCTGCCCCTCGACCTGGGACGGGGTTTCTGCCGGACCTGCCTTCGAGGAGGCGAGATGCCCGTGTCGATCGGTCCGACGGTGCGGCGGCGGCGGCTCGGTTCCGAGTTAAGGCGTCTGCGCGAAGCGCACTCGTTCAAGCTCGAAGAGGCTGCGGACCGGCTGGGCCTGGCCGCGTCCACGCTGTCCCGCATCGAGACCGGGAAGGCGCCCACCCGGACCGCCTACCTGATGACGATGTTCGAGATGTACGGCGTGGACGACGCTGGCCAGCGCCAGGTGCTCGTCGAGATGGCCCGGGAAGGCCACCGCAAGGGCTGGTGGGCCGTCTACGACGACGTGCTCCCGACCGGGTTCGATGTCTACGTCGGCCTGGAGGCCGAGGCATCCGCGCTGCGGGTCTTCGAGGACCAGGTGGTCCACGGCCTGCTGCAGACCGAAGGTTACGCCCGCACGGTCATGACCTCCGTCCGCCGCTGGCAGGACACCCGGCAGATCGACCGTGCCGTGGAGCTGCGGATGGGCCGCCAGCGGGTGCTCGCCGGAACGGACCCGCTGAAGCTGTGGTGCATCCTCAACGAGCCGGTCATCTCCAGGATGATCGGCGGCCCGGAGGTCATGCGCGAGCAGCTGGCCCGGCTCCTCGAGGCGGGCCAGCTGCCGAACGTGACGTTGCAGGTGCTGCCGCTGTCCAGCGGCGTGCACCCGGCCCTGAACGGGCCGTTCTGCATCCTTGAGTTCCCCGAGCGCGGTGATCAGGACGTGGTCTACACCGAGGGCGTCGCCGGCCACGCTTATCTGGAAAGAGACGCCGAGGTTCGCTCCTGCGCGGACGTTTTCGATCTGCTCCGGGCAGCGGCGTTGTCACCAGCCGACACAGTTACATTCATCGAGCGATTGGCTGGCGACGTCAGCTGAGACGAATGCTCCTAACCTCCTAGAAGGGATAGTGGGGATGACTCCGGATTTCACCAATGCCCGCTGGTTCAAGAGCAGCGCCTCGAGCGTCACGGGCTGCGTGGAAGTGGCGCACCTGCCTAATGGCCTGGTGGCGCTGCGCGATTCCAAGGACGTGAGCAAGGCACCGCACGTGTTCAACCGCCGTGAGTGGACGGCGTTCCTGGCCGGCGTGCGGAACGGCGAGTTCGACATGCCCGTTCGCTAGCCTCCCGGCGTCCGGCCGGGCCAGCTCGCGTGGGCGGATGTGGTCCTTCCTCCGGCGGCATAAGCACCGGAGGAAGGACCGCATCCGCCGCCTATGACGTTGCCTGGTCCAAGTCGGTCAGGATGCTGGTGATGAGGTCGAGGGACTCGGCCGGGGACGCGCTCACGACGCTGAGCCGCTCCATGGCCAGCAGGTAGCGCTCCACCTCGGCCCGTTTGTCGATGTAGGTGGCGCTGGTCAGCTGCTCCGCGTACACCATGTCGGGCATGTCGGCGTCGGCGAAGCGGAGGATGCTGAACGAGCCGGGGGCTGCGTAGCTGAGCTCGGGGAACGGGGTCACCTGCAGGGTGAGGGACGGCTGGCGGCAGGCGTCGCGCAAGCATTCCAGCTGGGCGCGGAGGACCCCCCAGCCGCCGAGAGGGCGGCGCAGCACCACCTCGTCGATGATCGCCCAGAGACGGGTGCCGCCGACCGCGAAGCGGCGCTGGCGTTCCTTGAGCAGCACGATGAGGCGTTCCGCCTCGTCGAGCGAGTAGTCACCGAGGGCCAGGACCGCGGCGGCGTAGTCCTCGGTCTGCAGCAGGGCGGGCATGAACTGGGCGTCGTAGGTGCGGATCGACTGGGCCGATTCCTCCAGCCCGATGTAGGCCTGGAACCACCCGGGCAGGACGTCGTGGTAGCGATGCCACCAGCCTGGCTGGTTCGCCCGGCTGGCCAGCAGCAGCATCTGCTCCCGCTCGGCTTTGTCGGTAATCCCGTACAAGGTGAGCAGGTCGGCTATGTCTATCTCGCGAACCGCATTCCGGCCGAGCTCCATGCGGCTGATCTTGGACTCCGAGCCCCGGATGGCCCGCGCGGCTTCCTGGGCGCTGATTCCCCGCGACTCGCGCAGACGGCGCAGCTGAGCCCCGAGCAGCAGGCGCAGAACTGTCGGGCCGCCGACCGCATCTGCCATCGACCCACTTCCTCTCCGGTAACGGCCGCCGGACAGCATGCACCCGAGCCGGCCGGGTGGGCTTCGGCATTACCGCAACGTGCCTCGCCTCTATGCGGGGGGGAAATGCGCGGGGAAGTCGCCTTTTTCGCTGACCCGGCCACTGTATCGCCTGAGCCATTGCCTGGCATCCCCCACGGCGCCCCGCTGGTGGCGTCCTGTTCCATGCGTCCTGGTGCGGGCGTCCTGGTGCGTGTGGTGCCGGCGGCCGCTGCCGTCGGCCGGCCGGTAGCCTGGGCGCTGGCCAGAACGCGTCGCGATCATGAAGGCAGGGTCATGCGGTACACGTCCTTGGGTGACAGCGGGCTGCTCGTCTCGGTGGCCGGCCTCGGCTGCAACAACTTCGGCGGCCGGCTCGACGTGCAGCAGACCCGCGGCGTGGTGGACGCGGCAATCGATGTGGGGATCACGCTGTTCGACACCGCCGACATCTACGGCAACGGCGGCGGCTCCGAGGAGATGCTCGGCGAGGTCGTCGGCGCCCGCCGCGACCAGATCGTGCTGGCCACCAAGTGGGGCCACCAGCGGGTGGACATGGGGTACGGCCCGGCGGCCGGGGCCAAGGGCGGCCGGGCCTACATCCGGCGGGCTGTCGAGCAGTCGCTGCGCCGGCTCCGCACCGATTACCTTGACGTGTACCAGATGCACACGCCCGACCCGGTCACGCCGATCGGCGAGACCCTGCACGCGCTGAGCGAGCTGGTCGCCGAGGGCAAGGTCCGCTACATCGGCCACTCCAACTTCGCCGGGTGGCAGATCGCCGACGCCGCGCACGTGGCGCGGGAGGCCGGCACGGAGGCGTTCATCTCCGCGCAGAACCGCTGGTCGCTGCTGGAGCGGCAGGCGGAGGCCGAGGTCGTGCCCGCGGCCCGGCACTGCGGCCTGGGGGTGGTGCCGTATTCCCCGCTCGCCAACGGCCTGCTCACCGGGAAGGTCCGGCGTGGCCAGGCCCCGCCGGCCGGCACCCGGCTGGCCAGCCGGGAGGGCTACATCACCGAGCCGAAGCTCGGCCGGGTGGAGGCGCTCGCCCGGTGGGCCGCCGACCACGGGGTCAGCCTGCTCGACGTGGCCATCGGGGGGCTGGCGGCCCAGCGCGGCTGCGCGTCGGTGATCGCCGGGGCTACCTCTCCGGACCAGGTCAAGGCGAACGCCGCGGCGGCGGACTGGATCCCGCCGCAGGACGCGCTGGCTGAGCTGGACCAGATCGTCCCGCCGCCCGAGCCCGTGTCCTGAGCTGGCGGTCAGTTCTTGCTGACCGCCTCGTTGTAGAGGTTCTGCACCGTCTGGCCGAACCGGATGGAGTAGGACACCGACGGCGTGTCCCCGCCCTGCTCATAGCCGCCGATAACGCCGGTCACGGCGCCCAGGCCGGTGGCCGGATGCACGTAGGCGAGGAAGGGAGCGCCGCTGGTGCCGTTGGTGTACCCGCCGCAGTCGAACTCCAGCTGCCGCGGGCCGAACGCCCGGGTCTCGGCGGTGCAGGTGATCGGCCGCTGCCTGCCGTTCGGGTAGCCGATGACCTGGACCCGCTGCGCCGCCTTCCAGCCGGTGGCCAGCTGCTCCCCGCCGGTCAGCTCCTGGATCGGGGTGGAGTTCCCCGGCTGGCTGACGACGAGGAAGGCCACGTCGTCATTGGGGTTCTCGGAGGACGCCCAGGCGGCGTCCACAAACACCCGGGTGACCGTCCAGCTGCCGTACGGTTCGGTGTGCCGGTGATACTCCGGGACGAAGGCCACCTGACCCGGCTGCGCGCCGTTCAGGCAGTGTGCCGCGGTGATCACCAGGTCCTTGACCCGGCTGGCTACCACGCTTGCGGAGCAGAAGTGCTGGCCAAGCTGGCCGTCACTGACGGTGAACAGGGCCCCCACCGCGGGGGTGCCGTTATAGAACCGGCCGTGCACCAGGGCGGGAGGCACAGTCCGCGCCCCGCGGGGGAGCGCCTTGACCGCCGCGGCGAGCCGGCCTGCCAGCCGCTCCGCTCCGTGCGCGCTCGGTGACGTCGCCATGATACCTAGGGTGACCGCAGCGGCCAGCCCCGCGCCCAATGTGGCTGGCCTGGCCAGCAAACCCCGGCCGGGCGGCCGGGCTTTTGCGGCGTACCGCCGTATTTTTCCCCGCATCTAGTCTCCACCTGGGCGCACGCGTCACTCTGATCACTAGGTCCCTTCACTTCATTGTGCGGGTGACTGGCCCCGAGAGCCATAGGCGGCACCAGTGAAGATGCTGACGGGTTGCCGTGTGCGGTTACTCAGCGTGTCAGGAGCCGGCCCGGGAGACAGGCGGACGTGCCTGAGGAACGGGCGGGGGCGGGCCCGGGGACTGGCGGGCGCGGGCGGGTCCAGCGCGGCGGCCCTGGCCGGGGACGATACCGTGACCGCCGGGGCCAGCGGCGGCGTAGGATCACGTCAGCGTAATTCCGCCGCTGCGGCGGTTGTGTCACCCCTCTGGGACCGGGAGTGGCAGGCAGAGCCAACTGGGGTGAATAAGGGAGTCACGTGTCATGTCCGGGATGGGCTCGACCCTCGAGCTGAACAATCCCACGGTGGTCGCGGCCTTCCAGTCCGCGCTCATCCACCAGGGGATCATCGCGCTCCTCATCTTCTTCCTCCTCGCGATGCTCTGGGTCAGCGTCCGTGAGTGGGTGCCCGGATCACGGACCTCGTTCCGGCCCGCGGCCGGGGACCTCGCGGCCGAGCCGCGGGCCCGGCAGATCCTCCGGATCGGGTTCGGCGTGCTATGGATCCTGGACGGCCTGCTCCAGGCGCAGCCCGCCATGCCGCTGGGCCTGGCCAGCAACGTGACGCAGCCGTCGGCTGACGGATCACCCGGCTGGGTCCGCAGCCTGGTGGACTTCGCGGCCAAGGGGTGGACCTACCACCCGGTCAGCGCGGCCGCCGCGGCGGTCTGGATCCAGATCGGGATCGGTATCTGGCTGCTCACCGCCGCCCGCGGCCCCTGGTCCAGGCTTGGCGGACTGGCCAGCGTGGGCTGGGGCCTGGTGGTGTGGATCTTCGGCGAGGCGTTCGGCGGCATCTTCGCTCCCGGCCTGAGCTGGCTGTTCGGCGCCCCGGGGGCGGCCCTCCTGTACGCCGTGGCCGGCGGGCTCGTCGCGCTGCCCGACCGGGCCTGGGTCGGCCAGCGGCTCGGCCGGGCCGTGCTGGCCGTCACGGGCTTGTTCCTGGCCGGCATGGCGCTGCTCCAGGCCTGGCCGGGACGCGGGTTCTGGCAGGGCAGCGTGGGCAGGCAACCCGGCGTCCTGGCCGGCATGGTGCAGGGCATGGCGCAGACCTCCCAGCCCGGGTTCCTGTCGTCCTGGGTGCAGGCGTTCGGGACCTTCGCGGCCGCGCATGGGTTCGCGGTCAACCTCGTCGTGGTGGCCGTGCTGGCTGCCACCGGCCTTGCCCTGGCGAGCGGGCAGCGTGCGGTGCTGCGGCCTGCGGTCGGACTCCTGCTGGTGCTCTGCGCCGTGGTCTGGGTTCTGGTCCAGGACCTGGGCGTCTTCGGCGGACTCGGCACGGACCCCAACAGCATGATCCCGTTCGCCCTGGTGGTCGTCGGCGGCTACCTGGCCTTCGCCTACGCGCCCGCGCCGGCCACCGCGACGGCAGCGGCCCCGGCCGCCCCGGGCGACCCGGTCACGCCGCCGGCCCGCGGCTGGCGGGACCGGATCCGGCCGCGCCGCCTGGCCACTGTCATCGGGAACGCCAGCCCGCGGACCCTGGGGGCCGTCGGCGCCCTGGGGGTGGCCATCATCGGGGTCATCCCGCTGGCGGCCGCGTCGGCCACCGCGAGTGCCTCGCCGATCCTCGCCCAGGCCCTGGACGGGTCGAGCGCCCCGCTGAACTTCAGGGCCCCGGCGTTCACGCTGACCAACCAGCACGGCCGCGCGGTCAGCCTGGCCAGCCTGCGCGGGAAGGTGGTCCTGCTGACCTTCCTCGACCCGGTGTGCACGTCGGACTGCCCGCTGATCGCCCAGGAGTTCCGGCAGGCGGACCAGTTGCTCGCCGGGCAGTCCCGGCAGGTGGAACTGGTTGCGGTGGTCACCAACCCCCTCTACACCCAGCCCGCGTACACCCAGGCCTTCGACCGCCAGGAGCACATGGACTCCCTGCCGAATTGGCAGTACCTGACCGGCAGCGTCGCCCAGCTTCAGAAGGTCTGGCGGCAGTACGGGATCGCGGCCCAGGTCCTCCCCGCGGGCGGCATGATCGGGCACAGCGACATCGCCTACGTCATCGACAGGTCCGGCTGGACCCGCACCGAGCTGAACTTCGATCCCGGCCCGGGCACGGCCAGCACTCAGGCGTCGTTCGCGGGTGAGCTGTCCAGCGCGGCGCAGCAGAACCTGGGTTCCTCGTGATCAGCCGGCCCCGCCGCGGCGGCGCCGCGGCTCTCCTGGCCACCGCCGTCCTGACCGGCGGCGCGCTGGCCGGGTGCGGGAGCACGTCCGCGGCCCCGGTGGGGCCGTCCGCGCCGCCCGCCCCGCCGGTCCGCGTGTCGCTGGCCACCTCCGGGGAGTACCCGGACGGCAGCTGGGCAGTGCTCGTCATGGGCGGCTCCGCGGCCGAGCACAACAACTTCTGGCAGGTGTTCGTCCGCCCCGGCCGGGCCGGGAGCTGGAAACTGGCCACGCCGCTGGGTGTGGCCAGCAATGGCGGGATCACGGTGGCGGCCGAAGGCGGGCCCGTCCTGGCCGCCGCGGTCCGGCCCAGCCAGGACCTGTCCTTCTCCCCGCTGGCGGGCAGCAGCGACAACGGGGCGAAGTGGGTCCAGTCCGGGCTGCTGGACGCCCGGCTCGCGGGATTCCCGGACGCCCTGGCGGCTGCACCCGACGGCGGGCTGATCGCGCTGACCAGGACCGGCGACGTGGAGCTCAGGGTGCGCCCGGAAGCGGCCTGGGTCACGCTGGCCAGCGAGCATGCGCTGGTCACGGCCGCGGGCCGCGCCTGCCAGCCGGCCCAGCTCACCTCGGTTGCCTACAGCCCGTCCGGCGTCCCGCTGGTGGCGGGCGCCTGCGCGCGCGCCGGCGAGGCCGGGATCTTCCGGCTGGCCGGCGGCCGCTGGTCCCGGACCGGGCCCGCGCTGCCCGCGTCGCTCGCCCGGCAGGACGTCGAGGTCCTGCAGATGGCCCGCTCGGGTCACGGGCTCGCGGCGCTGCTGGCCGCAGGCCGCGGGACGGACACGCACCTGCTCGGGGCCTGGTCCAACCAGGACGGCACCTCGTGGACCCTGTCCCAGCCGTACCGGACCGGTGCGGCGCGGCCCCTCTCGGCGGCGTTCGCCGGCGGCTCGCTCGGCGTGGTGCTGTCCGGCGGCCGGGCCGTATCCGCCAGCGGGCCCGGGGCGGCCTGGCGCTCTCTTCCCGCCCTGCCCGCCACGGCGTCGTCGGTCCCGGACGGCGGGGTCACCCTCGCCGCGGCCCCGGGAGGCGGTTTCGAGGCCCTGAGCGCCCGGGAGAGCCAGCTGTCGGTCTGGGCCCTGTCCTCCGGGGGTTCCGGGTGGAGCCGGTCTCAGGTCGTCAAAGTGGCCATTCCCTACGGCTCGTCGTCGTGAGGTAATGGCGTGAGCTACCTCGTCGACCACTGGTCCTACGACCCGTTCCTCATCGTGGTGCTGATCCTGGTGATCTGGCACGAGATCGGGCTGGCCCGGCTGGCCCGCCGGTCCCGGCCGGAGCGGACCCGGCAGCGCAGGCTCAGGTCACTGTGGTTCTACGCCGGTCTCGCGGTCCTGCTCCTCGCGGTCGAATCACCCCTCGACTACTGGTCGGACGACTACTTCTTCGTGCACATGCTCCAGCACCTGCTGCTCATGTTCGCCGCGCCCACGCTGGTGGTGGCCGGTGCCCCCTGGCAGCCGCTGCTCGACGGGCTGCCCGGCCGGGCGGGGCGGGCCGCGACCGCCGCGGTGCTTCGGGACGCCTGGTCGCGGCCACTCCGGGCGATCGCGGGATTCCTGCTCCGGCCCTGGGTCTCGGTGACGTTGTTCAGCGTGGTGATGGTGGCCTGGCATCTGCCCGTGCTGTACGACCTCGCGGAGCGCAATCAGGCCGTGCACATCTGGCTGATGCACTCCAGCTTCTTCCTGGCCGGGGTGCTGTTCTGGCTCCAGTTCATCCCATCGCCGCCGTTCCAGCGCCGGATGCCGCTTGTCTCCCAGGCCGCTGCCCTGATCGCCACCAACGTGGTCATGTGGATCCTGGCCATGTCGATGAGCATCTTCTCCCAGGACTCCTGGTACTCCGTCTACGCTCACGTGCCTGGGGTCACCCTGCCGCCGTACGCGGACCAGGAGATCGGCGCGGCGATCCTGTGGGTCTGCGGCGACTTCTGGGCCATTCCCGCGCTGATCTATGTGGTCCGCCGCCTCGTCAACGAGGACGGCGGGGTCAGCTCGGCGCTTGATCAGATGCTGCACCGGGGGGCCGCGGGCAGCGGGTGGGCCTCAGGCAGCCGCCGGGTCAAGCCCGGTCCGCCCACCACGCCGGTGAGGCCGCCGACCGGGCCCACGTCCTGATGGGCCCTGGTCCTGACCTGCCCTGGTCCTGACCTGCACAGGTCCTGACCTGCACAGGGCTGAGGGCGCCCGGGGCTCACCCGCCGTGTTTCTCGAGGTAGTCCAGGTAGACCGGGCGCAGCGCATCCGCGACGCCCGGGTCGAGGTGGCCGAACGCGTCGTCGAGCACCGCGGACAGCTGAGTCTCGTCCGCCGCGGTCTCGTCGATGTGCCCGGCGACGGCCTCGGCCTCCGGGATTTCCCGCAGCAACTGCCACAGGAAACCGAGGTCCAGATGCCGCACGGCCCGGCGCACGGCGCGGTCGTGAAGTTCCTGGGAGGAGAGGGCTTCGAGGGCGTCCTGGTCAGTCATGGGACGAACCCTACCGGGCGCCGCGGGGGGGCTGGGGCACGGTCAACCGTCAGCGCCCGCCGGGCCACGAGCCTGCGGCCGCGGCACCAGCGGTCAGTGGCCGCCAGGCCGGCCGTGGTCCTGCCCCGCCTGGCCGTCCCCGGGCCAGCCGCCGCCCGCGCCGCCCCGGCTGGGCCAGCCCCCCTTCAGCCAGCCCCGGTTCCAGCCGGCCCCGGTTCCAGCCGGCCCCGGTTCAGGCGGCCCCGGTTCAGCCAACTGCCCGGCCAGTCATCGTGGCCGCGATGGCCGGGCCCCGGCTGGCCGCCTGAGGCGGGGCTGGCATCGGGCCCGGCGGTGGTCCCGGGACCGCCGTGGCCGCCGTGCCGGCGGGCGGAGGGCGGTGTGGCGGCGCGCCGGGGGGCCGTGGGCGCGGTCGTGGCGGGCGCGCTGGCTGACCCCGCCCCGCTGGCGGGCCCGGTGCCGCTGGACCGCACCGCGGCCGGCAGCGCGGCGGCGCAGGGCACCAGCCCGCAATCCCTGGCCCGGCCGGAAGAGCTGTCATGAAGGGCCAGGGCCACGCCGCCGCCCCCCACGGCCGCGATGGTGGCGGTCATCCCGGCAGCGGCGATCCAGCGGTGCCGCACCAGGCTGCTGGCCAGCCGGGCAGGGCCGGGGGCCGTCGGGCCAGGACTGTTAGCCACGGCAGGTCACCGGCTGATTCCGGACACGCTCGGGTAAGACAGGTCAACCCGTGACACGGCGGTGTCCCCAATCCTCGTGCGTCCGCCCGGCAGAACCCATGCCGCCAGAGCCAATTTAGCAACGCGGCCGATGCCTTGGATGACAAACACGCCAGTATCGGCCTGCCTTATCCCCCCATATGACGCACGAGGCAGTGCACCGTGACAGAGTGGACTGGCGCCGCCCCGGTGGGCGGGGGAGGTCCCAACAACGCGCCGGGCAGGGCAACCCGGAACTGGTCATCGGGTGGACGACCAGCTGGCCGGCAGAGGACAAATAGCCTGGCGATTGGCGATCATGGGGGCGCGCGGAACAAGACCCGCGCGGCCCAAGGCCACCGCCGAAGCGACGTTCACCGGGGGCGGCCCACTCACTCACTCACCCCCGCCAGGCGGTGGCGGCTGCGCCTCATCGCTGATTCGTACGGTCCGGCTAGGGAACCAATCCAACGGCGCCCTGCGGGCGCACAGCCTTTACCTAGGGCCCTGCGGGCCCCCGCAGATACTCCGCCCGGCCCAGGTAACTGGGCGGTGGCTTCCGCTCGTTCAACGATGCAGCTCAACTTTCAATGGGCTCAGCCCGGTAGCCCTGCCAGTTCACCACGCAGCGGGTACCCGAGGCCCACTCTCGCCTCCAGGTCCTCTCTAAAGAACCTTTGGATCTCGCGGTAGACCCGGCGGTCCTTTCGCTTGATGAGATCCAGTCTTCCCGCGCGACAGGAACTAGGTCAACTCGGCGTCGTCGTACTCCCAGGGCGTGGCCTTTCCCTCACGAGCTTCTTGCAACGCCTGCCGTAGCCGCGCAGCCTCGCGAGGGTCAGCATATATCTCCGCTGTCGCCCGCCATTCCCTAATCAGCGCCGCGACCTTCTCAGGCGCATCCCTGCCACTGCCAGCCGCTTCAGCAAGCTCTGAAACGAAGACCGGAAGGTCCGCCTCGGGCAAGGAGCGAGCCCACGGCACAGCCTGGGGGAGCAGCGCGGGAACGAAGCCCGCAAGACGCTCATCGGTTGGACGAGCAGCGAAATCACGAAGCGCCTCGATGACCCCCTCAGGCATGATCACGGCCACACGCTCGCCGTGGATGGTGAGATGCGTAGCCACGCCACGCCGCGCGTCGTCAGCCACACCAGCCAACGGCGCGTCGTCGGCCGGCAGTTCAGCGACAGACTCACTCATGTCACCAGCGTAAGCGCCGCTCAAGTCATGGCCACCGACCGCAGGGGACAAGCAGCCTAACGACAGGGTGGCCTTGGGCCGCGTGAAACAAGACCCGCGCAGCCCAAGGTCACCGCCAAAGTGGCGGTCAGCAAGGCGGCCCACCGACCAAGAACCCCTCGCAGTCCCGCACAGTTCGCTGACAACGACTTGAGGCACCATATGGCCACTGTGTGGTGTTACCAGGTCTGTTCTGTGGCCGACCTGCGGGTTTCGTGGTGGAGTCGCCGCTTCCGCCGAGAGGCCCTCTTCCCCTTACCCCGCTAGCTCAGGATTCCGACGCGGGCATGGCCGCGTTCGGCGCGACGATCTTGAAGTGGACGCCGGTCGGGTCCGCCGCCTCGGCCAGCCGTCCGTAAGGGGTGTCCTCCGCGGGCCTGATGACCGAGCCCCCCAGGCTGGTGATCGTGGCCAGTGTGGCGTCGGCGTCCCCGGTGCCGAAGTAGACCGCCCAGTGGGCCGGCGCGCCCTCGGGCAGGAACCCGGTCGCGTCCATGATGCCGGCCAGCTGGTCCGAGCCGTACTGGGCGATCGTGTAGCGGAACTCGGGCGTGTCGCTCACGGTGTGCGTGTCCCAGCCGAACACGTCGCGATAGAACGCGATGGTGGCCGCGTAGTCCCGGGTGTACACCTCGAACCAGGCGGGCGCCCCCGCCTCGCCCACTACCCCGAAGCCCTTGTGCAGGCCCGGCTGCCACACGCCGATCGCTGCCCCGCCCGCGTCGGTGATCATCCCCATCGTGCCGAGGTCGGCCACCTGCATGGCCGGCAGCACGACCTGGCCGCCGTGGGCGGTGGCGGCGTCGAGTGTCTTCTGGGCGTCATCGGTGGCCAGATAGACCGACCATGTCTCCGGCGATTCCATGCCGGGCTGCTTGGGCATGCCGCCCGCGACCAGGACGCCGCCGGAGGAGAAGTTGAAGTAGCCACCGAACTGCTCCTGGGGTTCGGTGGAGGTCCAGCCGAACACCTGGCCGTAGAAGTCCCGGCTGCGTTCGGGGTCGGAGGTCAGCAGGTTGAACCCAGCAAGGCGCCCCGGCGGGCGCGGTGTCTCGTACGGGCATGATGGTTCCCTTCGCAACGCCTGGACAGTGTCACTACCTTCGACGTTACGGGGCGGCCGGACTCATCGTCCGGGAACGGCGCAACCGGGACTGGCTGCCCCGGGCGCAGGATGCGTACCCTCAGAGGCGTGTACCTCCCGGACCACTTCAGCGCCCCGCAGACCGCCGACGTCGCCGCCTTCGTGGCGGCCGCCGCCTCGGCCGACCTGGTCACGTTCGACGGGACCAAGCCTGTCGCCAGCCTCATCCCGGTCATCTGGGACCGGGAGACAGGCGAGCACGGCCGGCTTCTCGGCCATCTCGCCCTGGCCAATCCGCAGTGGAAGTCGATAGCCCCGGGCTCCAGCGCGCTGGCCATCGTGCACGGCCCGCAGGCCTACGTCTCCCCGTCCTGGTATCCGAGCACGGCCCGGCACGGGCGGGTGGTGCCCACCTGGAATTACGTCACGGTCCACTTCACCGGGCCGCTGACCGTGCACCGTGACCCGGAGTGGCTGCGCGACGTGGTGACCCGGCTGACCCGCCGGCACGAGGACCACCGGGCCGCACCCTGGGCCGTGACCGACGCCCCGCCCGACTACATCAACGGCCAGCTCCGCGGCATCGTGGGGGTGGAACTGAGCATCGCCACTGTGGAGGCCAAACACAAGCTGAGCCAGAACCGCAGCGCCGAGGACCAGGCCGGGGTGGTCGCGGCCCTGGCTGACGAGCCCGGTCCCGGTCCGGCCGGGGTCGCCGCCCTGATGACGCCGGATGAGCACTGATCGCCGGCCTCTACCAGCGGTCGTGGACCTGGGCCCGGATGCGCCGGTCATACAGGTCCGCGATCGCCGCCAGATCGGTGTCGCTGAAGGGCGGCAGCCCGGCCGCGGCAGCGTTCTGCCTGGCCTGCTCCGGGTTGCGCGCGCCCGGGATCACGGTCGAGACACCCGGCTGCTGGATCACCCAGCGGAGAGCGGCCTGGGCCGGGGTCGCGCCGGCCGGTGCCAGCGCGGCGAATTCCCGGGCGGCGTCCACGCCAGTGTCGAAGTCCACGCCGGAGAACGTCTCCCCGGCGTCGAAGGCCTCGCCGTGCCGGTTGAAGGTGCGGTGGTCGTCGGCGGCGAAGGATGTCTCATGGGTATACCGGCCTGACAGCAGCCCCGAGGCGAGCGGGACGCGGGCGATGATGCCCACCCTGGCGGCGTACGCTGCGGGCAGCACCTCATCCAGGGGCTTGCGCCGGAACGCGTTAAGAATGATCTGCACGGTGGCGGTACCCGGCCTGGCGATCGCGGTGAGGGCCTCCCCGCAGGTCTCGACGCTGACCCCGTAGGCGGCGATGCGTTCCTCGGCGACCAGCGTGTCGAGCGCGTCGTAGACCGCGCCCGAGGAAAACACCGGGGTCGGCGGGCAGTGCAGCTGCACCAGGTCGAGCCGGTCCGTCCCCAGATTGGCCCGGGAGCGGTCGGTCCACGCGCGGAAGTTGTCCAGGGTGAAGCACGCGGGGTCCTGCGCCACCCGGCGGCCCATCTTGGTGGCCACCGTGAACTCCGCTCCCGGGTTGCCGGCCAGGAATTGGCCGATGATCCGCTCGCTGCGTCCGTCGCCGTACACGTCGGCGGTGTCGAGGAACGTGATCCCGGTCGCCGCGGCCGCGTCCAGCACGGCCAGCGCATCCTTGTCGCCGACCTCGCCCCAGTCAGCTCCCAGCTGCCAGGTGCCCAGGCCCACGACCGAGACTGCCCTGCCTGTCTTGCCCAGAATGCGCTTCTCCATAGGGGCTGAGTGTAGTGACGGCGCGGGCCGGGCGGGCCAGCCCGGCGGGCACGTGGCGGTGCCGCAGCGCCAGGGTCGGGCGCCGTGACCGCGGAGCAGGACGCGTGAGTCCCGCTGCGGCTGTGGGCGCGGCCACGAACAGCGCCCTGACGAGCGGCCGGAACACCATTTCCTGCGGCAGAGTCCAGACGCTGTGAAGACCGTTAGGGGCGGTGAGCAGGTTCGCCATCATGAGCAGATGGGGCCCGGAAGCTGGTCCGGCTCAGCCTCGGCGGGGAGTTAGCCGGGTTACGCGGCGGGACAGCCCTCCGCGTCCGCCGGGGTGGTGGCCGCCTTGGCCAGGATCGCGGCGCTGATCCCGTCCAGCTGCCGGAGCTGTTCCACGCTCAGCGCGTCGAACAGGACCTGGCGGACCTGCTCGACATGGCCCGGCGCGGCCGCGCTGAGTGCCGCGAAGCCCTGGTCGGTCAGCACGGCGATCTGGCCGCGGCGATCGGTCGGGCAGTCCATCCGGCGGACCCAGCCACGCTCCTCCAGCCGGGCCACGGCGTGCGACACACGGCTCTTGCTGGACGAGGACGCCTCGGCGAGCTGGGTCATCCGGAGCGCGCGGTCCGGCGCCTCGGACAGCCGCACGAGGATCTCGTAGTAGGCGAGCGGCATCCCGGAATCGCGTTGCAGCTGGGCGTCCACGGAGGCCAGGAGCCACTGCCACGACTCGATGGCCTCGCGCCACGTGTGCTGCTCGCCGGCGCTCAGCCAGCGGGGTCCAGGATCGCTCATGACTACAGCATACCCATAATAGTTGAACGCTTGACAACGCTTGACTGGACGTGGTATTCGTTGAGTGCTCAAATATGAACCCAGTCAATATGAACGACAGGAGTATTCCCCATGACGGCTAGCACCGATGCAGGCGCCATCCAGGGTTACGTCGCGGGCACGTGGGAGATCGACCCGGTCCACTCCGAGATCGGCTTTACCGCCCGGCACATGATGGTCAGCAAGGTCCGCGGCAGGTTTACGACGTTCTCCGGCGAACTCGTCACGGGCGAGAAGCTGCTGGACTCGTCGGTCACCGCCACCATCGACCTGACTTCGATCAACACCGGGAACGAGCAGCGTGACCAGCACATCCGGTCCGCCGACTTCTTCGAGGTCAACAAGTACACCACGATGACCTACCGCTCCACGGGCCTGCGGGCCGAGGGTGACCACTACATCCTGGACGGCGAGCTGACCCTCAAGGACGTCACCAAGGAGGTTCCGCTCACCGTGGAGTTCAACGGCTTCGGGCCGGACCCCTTCGGCGGCACGCGGGCCGGTTTCAGCGCCACCACGGAGATCAACCGGCGCGACTTCGGCGTGAACTTCAGCGCACCGATGGAGACCGGCGGCGTGGTCGTAAGTGACAAGATCGGCGTTCAGCTGGAGATCGAGGCCGTGCTCAAGGCCTGAGGTCAGCTGCCCACGGTAGCGCCAGGCCGGCACCGGCCGGGCGCCGCGTAACCAAGCCACCCGCGCGGGCGGGGACGCGATCGCGTCCCCGCCCGCGCCCGTCTGCCCGGGTCCCCGCGCCACGCCAGGGGCGCTGGGCAAGAATGGTAGGGGCGTGCCGGATGGCCGGGCGCCAGAGCGGCGGTGGCCACAGTGAGGGGTGCACGGTGAAAGCGGCTATCTACGATCACACCGGCCCGGCGGCCGAGGTGCTGCGGGTGGTGGATATCGAGCGGCCGGAACCAGGGCCGGGCGAGGTGCGGGTCCGGGTGCACGTGTCGGGCGTCAATCCCACCGACGTCAAAAGCCGCGGCGGGGCGACCCCGCGGCCCATCGACGGTTTCCAGATCCCGCATCAGGATGGCGCCGGGGTGATCGACGCGGTCGGCCCGGGCGGGCCCGAGGACCGGATCGGCCAGCGGGTGTGGGTGTACCTCGCCGCCGCCGGGCGCCGCTGGGGGACCGCCGCCGAATGGACCGTGGTCCCGGAGAACCACGCGGTGCCGCTGCCGGACGGCGCCCCCATGGAACTCGGAGCCAGCCTGGGCGTGCCCGGCGTGACCGCGCACCACCTGGTGTTCGCGGACGGGCCGGTCAAGGACACCACGGTCCTGGTGGCTGGCGGGTCCGGGGCGGTCGGGCATTTCTCCATCGAGTTCGCCCGGTGGGGCGGGGCGGCCCGGGTGGCCTCGACCGTCAGCGGCCCGGACAAGGCTGAGCTGGCCCGGCAGGCCGGCGCCAGCCACGTGGTGTACTACACCGACCCCGATGCGGCCAGCCAGATCACCGCCGCGGTCGGGCCGGTGGACCGCATCGTCGAGGTGGCGCTCGGCGCGAACCTCCAGATGGACCTGGCCATCTCCCGGCCGGGCACGGTGCTGGCCTGCTATGCGGCCGAGCCCCAGGACCCGGTGCTGCCCGTCCGGGCCTGCATGACCGCCAACATCGTGCTCCGGTTCATGCTCCTCTACACCCTGCCCCAGGAGGTCCGGGACCAGGCGGTCGCCGACATCGGTACCGCGCTGAGGGCAGGGGCGCTCACCGAACTGCCGGAGCACCGGTTCCCGCTCGAGAAGATCGTCGCTGCACACGAGGCCGTGGAGCGGCCCACGACCGGCAAGGTCCTGGTCATCCCGGGCTGACCAGGCCAGTGGCCGGGGCCTGCGCCCAGGCTCAGCGGGCCTGAACGGCCGGGCCTGCGCCCAGGCTCAGCGGGCCTGAACGGCCGGGCCTGCGCCCAGGCTCAGCGGGCCTGGATGGCCCCCGCTAGCTCCCGGTAGCCGTCGGCCGGGCCCGCGCCGGGCGGGGTGAGCAGCTGGATGCTCACGTGGTCGGCCCCGGCGTCGAGGTGCTCGGTGAGACGGGCCGCGACCTGGGCCGCGCTGCCGTGCGCGACCAGCGCGTCGATCAGGGCGTCGCTGCCGCCGCCGCTCAGGTCGGCGTCCGTCCAGCCCAGGCGGCGCAGGTTGGCGGTGTAGTTGGCCAGGCCCAGGTAGGGCTTTTCCACCCGGGGGCGGCCTATCGCCCGGGCCTGCACGGGGTCGGTGCTGATGACTACCTTCTGCTCCGGGGCCAGCAGCGGGCCCGGGCCGAGGATCTTCCGGGCCTGCGCGGTGTAGCCGGGCGTCACCAGGTAGGGATGGGCGCCGGCGGTGCGCTCCCCGGCCAGCCGCAGCACCTTCGGGCCGAGCGCGGCCAGGACCAGCCCGCCGGCCGGAACGCCGTCGTCCAGCAGGGTGTCCACGTAGCGGGCGAGCGTGTCGTAGGGCTTGGCGTACTGCTGGGTCACCTCCGGGTGGCCCGCGCCCACGCCCAGCAGGAACCGGCCCGGAAACCGCTCCTGGACCCGCCGGAACGAGGCAGCCACCTGGTGCGGCTCGTACTGCCACATGTTGACGATGCCGGTGGCGACGGTGAGGGTCGTGGTCGCGGCCAGGAACCTCTCGGCGGCGGCCAGGTCCCCGCTGGCCGAGCCCAGCCACAGGGCGCCGAACCCGAGCTCCTCGATGGTCGCGGCCAGTTCCGGTGTGACCTGGCGCTCGCCCCGCCAGATCCCGAACCGCCCGAGCTGGTCGCGCGCCTGCTGAGTCATTCAGTCCGCTCCCTCGCCGTCATGCCGGTGCCGCCTCGCGGCACCGCCGTGCCGATGCCGCCTCCCGGCCGCCTTCAGCCCGCTGCCGTCCACTGGCCGCCGTCCACTGGCCGCCGTCCACTGGCTGCCTTCCACCGGCCGCCGTCAACCGGGCAACCGCCTCCGGCCGGCCGCTGTTCCCCTCGGCCCGCGCGGGCACCGCCACGACAGGTACTATGTGCGTAGAGTAATCACTTGATTACTAATAGAGGGGGGAGCGCTCGATTATGGGGGTATCTCGAGCGACCTCACCGGCTGCCGCGCAGCCCGGCACCCGCATCTCACCGTTCGCGCTGCTGGAGTTCGCGGTCAGCCAGGCAGTCAGCGAGGACGCTGCGGCACCCGACGCTGCCCTGCCCGAGCTGCTCCGGCGCTGCGCGGCAGGATTCGGCGCGCGGGCGGCTGTCGCCTTGCGGCTGCTCGCGCCGGGAGAACCTGCAGTCGTCGCCGCGCACCCGCTCGCGGCGGTGGATCCCGGCCTGATGGCGCAGATCGCCGCGCTGCTGGCCGGCCACCCCGAGGTGGCCTCGGCGGGCGGCTGCATCGAGGGACGAGTCGCCTGGCCCGGGCTGGGGTCAGGCCGGGACCAAGGCGGGGCGCTGATCGCCGTGGCCCGGCTGCCGGGCGATTCCTCGCCGTGTGCCCTCGCCCTCGTGGGACAGCGGTCTGTGTGGACCGCCGACTCGCGGTCCGCCGCCCGCGCTCTCGCCACCGTGATCGCGTCCCGGATCCGCCGGGGCGAGGACAGGAGGGAAATCGCGGAACGGCGGATGGTCACCGACGCGCTGATCCACGCGGCTCCGGATGCCGTGGTCGTGGCCGACGCCGAACGGAATATCGTCGCCTTCAACCCGGCCGCGGAGGAACTGTACGGCCGCCGGCGCGCCGACGTGATCGGCCAGGGCATGGGCGATCTGCTCGTCCCGGAGCACAACCGGGGCCTCTTCCTGGAAACGACCGACCATTTCCTGCGCAGCCAGGACCCCGGGGAGTTCACCGGCCGCATGCACCTGCCCATCCTGCGCGGTGACGGCACCGAGCGGATGGTGGAACTGACCCCGCTGCCGCTCCTGGTAGGCGGCCAGGCCTACTTCTGCAGCTTCGCCCGGGACCTGACCGAGCTGGAGCGGGCGAACGCGGCGCTGGCGGCGAGCGAAGCCCGGGTGCGGCTGCTGTCCGAGCTGGCCCCGGTGGGCATCGCGCGCACCGACGAGACGGGAGCATGCGCGTACGTCAACGAGCGCTGGTGTGCGCTGAACGGCCAGCTCGCGAACGACATCCTCGGCACCTCGTGGCTGGAGGCGGCCGATCCCTGCGACGTCGCGCGGGTCCGGCGGCACTGGGAGCGCGCCCGGGCGGCCGGTTCGGAGCTGCGCACCGACTTCCGCCTGCGTCATCACGGCGGCCAGCCACTGTGGGTGCACGCGGCCGTCACCGCCGTGCCGGATCAGGCGGACCTGCCCCGCGGGTTCATGGTCGCCCTCACCAACGTGACCGCCCGCAAGCGGGCCGAGCGGGAGCGGGACCGGCTGCTGGCCGCCGAGCAGGCCGCGGTACGCGACCTCAGCGACCAGACGGAGCGGCTGAACAGCATGCTCGCGGCGGCCATCCCTGGCGTGCTGGTGCTGGACGAGCACGACGTGATCGTCCAGGTCAACCAGAGCCTGTGCGACCTGCTCGGCATCGAGGAGCCGCCGGCCAAGTTCAGCGGGGTCGGCGGGGAGCAGCTCCTTGAGCCACTGGCACGTACCTTCGCCAGGCCCGCGGATGTCTCTGAGCAGATGACCCGGTACAAAGCGGCCCGGCAGAGGGTCGAAGGCATCCGGTTCCCGTGCGCGGACGGCCGCGTGCTGGAGTGCGACTACTGGCCGGTCTCCGCCGGTGGCCAGGACCGGGGCGGGCTGTTGCTGCTCTGGGACATGTCCGAGCGGGCTGCCCGGGAGCAGGAGCGTGACCGCCGGCTGGAGGCCGAGCTCGCCTCGCGCCACGCCGCAGAGACTGCCCGGCAAGAGTTGTCCGAGCAGAACGACGAGCTGCGCGAGCTCGACGAGCTCAAGACCCGGTTCCTGGCCACCGTGTCGCACGAGCTGCGTTCCCCGCTGACCTCGATCGTGTCGTACGCGGAACTGATCAGGGAGGAGAACGTGCTGCCCCCGGTCTCGTCCGGCTTCCTGGACGTCATCTCCCGTAACGCCGAGCGGATCACCAAGCTCGTGGGCGATCTGCTGCTGCTGAGCCGGATCGAGGCGGGGATCATCCCGCTGGAGCTGGCGCCGCTTTCCGTGGCGGAGGTAATCGCCGAAGCGGTCCAGGCCGCGGCGCCGGGCGCGGCGGACAAAGGCATCGCGCTCGACGGTGCGGCCCCGGACGGGCCGCCGGTCCTGGCCGACCAGGCCCGGCTGGTCCAGATGATCGACAACCTGATCGCCAACGCGGTCAAGTTCACCGAGGAGGGCGGGCGGGTCCGGGTGACTGCGGCGGCGGACGGCCGGGATTGGCGGATCGATGTCCAGGATTCCGGGATCGGGATTCCGCCGGATGACATCGCCCACCTGTTCGACCGTTTCTTCCGCGCCTCGAACGCCACCGCAGCCGGCCGTCCCGGATCGGGCCTGGGCCTGTCGATCGTCAAGGAGGTCGCCGAGCTGCACGGCGGCCGGGTGGAGGTCACCAGCACGCTGGGTTCCGGGACCACCGTCCACCTGTACCTGCCGGCCCTGGGTGATCCCCCGGGCCCCGGGGCGGAACCAGGGTAACTACCTATAGTAATCTTGAGTTACTTATCGTGATCGAGGTCGCATGGACCCGAATGAGTCGCCCGGCCGGATCCTGGTGGTCGAGGACGATCCCGAAGCCGCCGGCTACGTCCTGCACGTGCTCCGCACCCGGGGCGGCTTCGAGGTCACCCACATCGCGGACCCGGCGGCCGCGCTGGACCGGGCCCGGGCGGAACGCTGGGATCTGGTGCTGACCGACGTGGAGATGCCCGGCATGACCGGGATCGAGCTGCTGGAAGCGGTCCGGGAGATATCCCCGGAGCTGCCCGTGGCCGTGGTCACCGCGCACCCGTCGGTGGACTACGCGGTCCGGGCGCTCCGGAACAAGGCGGACGAGTTCCTGGAGAAGCCGGTCCGCCCGGGCAAGCTCGTCGAGACCGTGAGCGCGCTGGTGGCCAAGGGCCGCGCGGCCCGCGAGGCCGCCCGGCAGAGCGTGCTGGCCATCGGCGCGCACCCGGACGACGTCGAAATCGGCGCGGCGGGCACGCTGGCCATGCACCGGCGGATGGGACACGAGGTGTCGATCCTGACCCTCAGCCGCGGCGCCCGCGGCGGCACGGAGGACACCCGGGCCATCGAGTCCCGGAAGGCGGCCGAGGTCATCGGGGCCACCTTGTTCCACGAGGACCTGCAGGACACTGACATCCGCGAGGGGGACCCGACGATCGGCGTGATCACCCGCATCGTCGAGACCGTGCGGCCGACCGTGATCTACACCCACTCACTGCACGACGTGCACCAGGACCACCGGAACACCCACCTGGCGGCGCTGGTCGCGGTGCGCCAGGTGGGCCGGGTGTACTGCTTCCAGTCGCCGTCGGCCACCGTGGACTTCCGCCCCACCCGCTTCGTCGCCATCGACGAGCAGCTGGACCTCAAGCTCCAGGCCATCGACGCATTCGCCTCCCAGGTTGAGATCCGGACCTACATGGAGCCCGACCTGATCGCGTTGACCGCGCGCTACTGGTCCCGCTACTGCGAGGGCCGCTACGCCGAGCCCTTTGAGGTGGTCCGGGAAGCGGCGGTGGCGGGGCAGCACGAGCTGACCCCGGCGAAGGGCGTCGTGCGCGGCGAGAACGGTGCCGGGGCGACCGCCGCGCCGGACCGGCGCGGCCGGGCCCGGCAGGAGCAGGCGCAGGAACAGGCGCAGGAACAGGCGCAGGGACAAGCCGCAGAACTACTCAGGGAGGTGCCGGATGCCGCAACATAAGGTGAGCCAGCCGCAGACACGGGTCCTGGTCACCGGGGCCGGGGGACCGGCCGCGGTGTCCGTCATCAAATCACTTCAGCAGGATCCCACGGTGCGGCTGCTGGCTGCGGACATGGACGCGTGGGCGGCCGGCCTCTACCTGCTGCCGCCAGACGCGCGGACCCTCATCCCGGCGGGCCTGGACCCGGGCTTCGCCTCGGCCGTGCTGGCCCGCTGCGCCGCGCTCGGCGTGAACGTCCTGATCCCGACCGTGGACGCGGAGATGCGCCCGCTGGCCCAGGCCCGGGCCGAGTACGACGCCGCCGGGATCGAGCTCATGCTGGCTCCGGCGCGCGCGCTGGACCTGACCCTGGACAAGCTCGCCCTGGCGCAGTGCTGTGCCGGGCACGTCCGGGTCCCGCGCACCGAGTGCTTCGACGAGAAGCTCGACCCGGCGTCGTGGGACTACCCGGTCGTGCTCAAACCGCGGACGGGAAGCGGCTCGCGGGATATCTCCGTGGTGGCCTCGGCCGGGGAACTGGCCGGCCTTGAGCGGTCCGCGGAGTTCATCGTGCAGGAGTACCTGCCTGGCGAGGAGTACTCCATCGACGTGCTGGCTGACACCCGGAGCCATGTGATCGCCTCGGTGCCCCGGCTGCGGGCCCGGGTGGACTCGGGCGTCTCGGTGGCCGGGCGCACCATGCACGACCCGGAACTGGAGCACTTCGGGGCCACGGTGGCCAGCGTCACCGGCCTGACCTACATCGCCAACGTGCAGGCGCGCCGGGACGTGGCCGGCCGCCCGGCCCTGCTCGAGGTCAACCCGCGGGCGCCCGGGGCGCTCCCGCTGACCATGGCCAGCGGCGTGGACATGCCGCGGCTGGCCCTCGACGCACTGCGCGGCCTCCCGGTGCCGGAGCATGTGGACTTCCGTGAGGTGGCCATGGTCCGCTTCCTTGACGAGCGCTTCATGGACCTCAGTGAGGTGCAGAAGGTGGCCGCATGAGGGCAGCCTGCGGACCCGCAGCCTCGGGCCTCCCCGCGCTCGACGAGGACCACCACGTCCACACGACCTTTTCCGACGACGCGGTCAGCAGTGTGGCCGAGAACGTCCGCACGGCCCGGGACCGGGGCCTGCGGGTCCTGTGCCTCGCCGACCACGTGCGCCAGGGCTCCACCTGGGTGCCGGACTTCGTGGCCGCGGTACGCGAGTTCCAGCCGGCACCGAGAATCGAGGTGCTGGCCGGGGTGGAAGCCAAGATCCTCAACAGGGCCGGGGAACTGGACCTGCCCCCTTCCCTGCGCGGCGTGGACCGGGTGCTGATCGCGGACCACCAGTACCCCGGCGATTACGGTCCGGTGCTGCCCCAGGACATGCGGGACGCGCTCGGGCGCCGGCAGTGCTCGGCGGGCGACGTCATCGACGGGCTCATCGAGGCCACCCTCGGCGCCCTGGAGCGGGTGGCCCTGCCGCAGCTCGCCCACCTGTTCAGCCTGCTGCCCAAGATGGGCCTGGACGAGGCGGACGTGCCCGGCACAGCCCTGGACCACCTGGCCCAGGGCTGTGCCCGGGCCGGCGCGCGGGTGGAGGTCAACGAGAAGTGGGCCTGCCCGTCCGCGCGCACCATCCGGGCGCTGGCCGCGGCCGGAGTGCCCCTGGTGGCCAGCACCGACAGCCACAACTGTGCCACCATCGGCCGTTACCGGCGGGTCCGGGGCATCCTGGACGGCGCGGTGCGCGGGGCGGTGCCGGGGTGACGGACTTCCTGCTCGCCATCAAGTCCCTGCTGGTGGCCTTCGTAATCCTGGGCGCGGTTCCGCTGCTGGTCGCGAACTACCAGTTCCTCCTGGTCGGCCTGCACTTCCGCCGGCTGCACTACGCGAAATCCCGGCCCTATTTCCCGCGGACCGCCATCCTCATCCCGGCCTGGAACGAGGAGGCGGTCATCGGCACCTCGATCGACCGGCTCATGGCGCTGGATTACCCGCGCGAACGCCTGCGGATCTATGTCGTGGACGACGCCAGCACCGACGCCACCCCGGACGTCGTCTTGGCCAAGGCGGCCGAGTACCCGGGGAACGTCATGCACCTGCGCCGCGAGACGGGCGGCGAGGGCAAGGCCGCCACGCTCAACCACGGCCTGGCGGAGATCCTGGCCGATGACTGGATGCAGGCCATCCTGATCATGGACTCGGACGTCATCTACGAGCGCAGCTCGCTGCGCCGGATGACCCGGCACCTGGCGGATCCGGGGGTCGGCTCGGTCACCGCCTACATCAAGGAGGGCAGCCGTCCGGGGAACTACATGACCCGGTTCATCGGCTACGAGTACATCACCGCCCAGGCGGCGGCCCGGCGGAGCCAGGAGGTGCTCGGCGTGATCGCCTGCCTGGCGGGAGGCGCGCAGCTGCACTCGCGGGCCAACATCGAGGCGATCGGCGGCCGGGTGGACACGACCACGCTCGCCGAGGACACGGTGACCACGTTCGAGACCCAGAAAGGAGGGCGCCGGGTCATCTTCGAGCCGCACGCGACCGTGTGGGCGGAAGAGCCGGGCAGCATCGTCGCACTGTGGAAGCAGCGGCTGCGCTGGGCCCGCGGCAACGTCCAGATCACCCGGAAGTTCAAGAGCGTCTGGTTCCGGCGGCAGTCCAATAACCGGCTGGGCAGCGTCAGCTTCGGCCTGCTGTGGTTCTGCCTGCTCCTGCTGCCGGTGTTCATGCTGCTGGCGTCGGGGTCCCTGGTCATCCTGTTCTTCGTCGACTACCAGCTCGCCTGGACCGCCTTTCACCTCTTGTGGCTGACCAACGTGGTCACGTACATCTTCATCACGTCCTACACGCTGACCATCGACCCCGACATCGGCCGCCACACCTGGAAAGAAGCGCTCATGTTCCCGGGCGCGATCAACGTGCTCATCCTGCTCGCCGCCGTCCTGCCCGGCCCGGTGAGCTGGGTAGGCCACCAGCTCGCCGCGGCCGCCGGCGTCGGGGTCACCCTGGGCTGGGTCCGCGGCATCGAGCTGTTCACCTATATCTGGCTCTCAGCGTGCATGGGCGTGGCGTTCCTCGGCAAGGTCGCCGAGTCCCGGAGGTTCGGCCGCTTCCTCGGGCCGCTGTTCGTGTACATCGGCGGTTACGGGCCCTTGCTGTGCGCGATCACCACGGCCGCCTACATCAAGGAACTCCGCCATGCCGAGGCGAGATGGGACAAGACCGAGAAGACCGGGAAGATGGTGGTGCCGACGTGAGCGAGGTCGAGCCGGGCGCGGCGGACCCGGTGACGGCGGACCCGGTGACGGCGGAGCAGGCCCAGGTGTTCGAGGACGAGGTCGGCGACGCGGTCCGGTACGAGCGGGGGCTGGCTGTCAAGTGCGTGGGCAGCATCCTGCTGGTCGTGATCGTCCTGGCCTTCCGGGTGTACTTCTTCGGCTGACCCAGCGGCCGCGCGGGTCCCCGCGCATGAACCCGCGCGCGGGGGGCGGACGAGGGACCGCCCCGGCGCCAGCCCCCCGGTGGCCGGCGGGAAACTCCGGTCGCCGGCCGGACGGGCGGTTTCACGGACGCCGGACCGGGCAGCGGCACGGTAACAAACTCTTGAGGAGGTGTTCCATGACCGATCCGCAGGACGCCCGGCGCGTCGAAATCAAGGACGGCGACCAGACCGTGGCCGCGGCCGAAGTCTCGCAGCAGCCGGGCGGGACGGCCCGCGCGTCGCTGCACGCCGTATCCGGGCACGTGACCCCGGGCCGCCGGGCCGACCTGGTAGACGCGGTCGTGGACCTGCCCGAGGTGCGGGACAGTGCCCGCCTGGAGGCCACCATCCCGCTCGGTGACGCCGAGACGCTGGGCCGGCTGCGGGAGCGGACCCAGGACACCACCTCCCGGCCGGCGGGTTCCACCGCGCTGGTGGACGCGAGCCTGCCGGGTGAAAAATCTTTCCGCAACGAAGACCAGACTGGCCCGCCCGGCCGTGAGCCAGCCGGCGATCAGCCGCCCGGCGGGGACAACCCCGGAGCGTAAGCCCCGGTGGCCGTCAGGATCGGGACGTCGGGGTGGAGTTACGCCCACTGGGAGCCGGAACTGTACCCGCCCGGGCTGCCCGCCGCCGCCCGGCTGGGCCGCTACGCGGCCACGTTCGGCACGGCCGAGCTCAACAGCAGCTTCTACCGCTGGCCCCGGCCCGGCACGTTCCGTTATTGGAGAAGGAAATTGCCTGACGGCTTCTGCCTGTCGGTCAAGGCGCCGCGGGGGCTGACCCACGGGCGGAAACTGTACGGTCCGGAAACCTGGCTGCAGCGCATCGGCGCGGGCTGGCATGAGCTGGGCGATAAACGGGCCGTGCTGCTGGCCCAGCTCGGGCCGGCCCAGGAGCGCGATGACGCCCGGCTGGGTTATTTCCTGCGGCTGGTCCCGGAATGGATGCGGGTCGCGGTGGAGTTCCGCCATTCCAGCTGGCATTGCGAGGAGGTTTTCGCCCTGCTGGAGGCCCACGGCGCGGCCTACTGCGTGATGAGTGGCGCGAACCTGCCGTGCGTTCTGCGGGCCACCGCGGATTTCGTCTATGTGCGGCTGCACGGCCCTGATCACCAGCATCTGTACGCGGGCTCCTATAACGACGCCGATCTGTCCTGGTGGGCGGCCCGGATCGGGGAATGGGACGCGACGGGCCATGACGTTTTCGCTTACTTCAACAACGACGGCCAGGCGAATGCCGTGCGCGGCGCCCGGGCCTTGCGCCGGCACCTTGGCCAGCCCGCGGCCCGGTGAATGCTTCCGGCGGGCCGGCGGGAACATTAACCGGGCGGCTAGCATTTCATAATTGTGACCCTCACCGACCTTCTCCCGGCTGACCCTGCGCCCGACGCGGTCTTCGACGCGTTCGCGGGATGGGCCAAGGAGCAGGGCCTCGCTCTCTACCCGCACCAGGAAGAGGCCCTTATCGAGGTGGTGTCCGCGGCCAACGTCATCCTGTCCACCCCGACCGGCTCGGGCAAGAGCCTGGTCGCGACCGGCGCGCACTTCGCGGCGCTGGCCGGCGGGCGCCGGTCTTTCTACACCGCGCCGATCAAGGCCCTGGTATCGGAGAAGTTCTTCGCGCTGTGCGCCGCGTTCGGCCCGGCCAACGTCGGCATGATGACCGGCGACGCCAGCGTCAACGCCACCGCCCCGATCATCTGCTGTACCGCCGAGGTCCTGGCCAGCATCGCGCTGCGGGACGGTGCCGATGCGGACGTCGGCCAGGTGGTGATGGACGAGTTCCACTTCTACGCCGACCCCGACCGCGGCTGGGCCTGGCAGGTCCCGATCATCGAACTGCCCCGGGTCCAGTTCGTGCTCATGTCCGCGACCCTGGGCGACGTGACCCGGTTCGAGGCCGACCTGACCCGGCGTACGGGACGGCCGACCGCGGTCGTCCAGTCCGCCGAGCGCCCGGTGCCGCTCCTCTACAACTACGTCACCACCCCGCTGCACGAGACCCTGGAAGAGCTGCTCAGCACCCACCAGGCCCCCATCTACGTGGTGCACTTCACCCAGGCCGCGGCGCTGGAGCAGGCCCAGGCGCTGATGAGCGTGAACGTCTGCTCCCGCGCGGAGAAGGACGAGATCGCCGCGCTGATCGGCGGGTTCCGGTTCACCGCCGGGTTCGGGAAGACCCTGTCCCGGCTGGTCCGGCACGGGATCGGCGTCCATCACGCCGGGATGCTGCCCAAGTACCGGCGGCTGGTGGAGACCCTGGCCCAGGCCGGCTGCTCAAGGTCATCTGCGGGACCGACACCCTGGGCGTGGGGATCAACGTGCCGATCCGCACGGTCCTGTTCACCGCGATGTCCAAGTACGACGGGTCGAAGACCCGGCTGCTCCAGGCGCGGGAGTTCCACCAGATCGCGGGCCGGGCCGGCCGGGCCGGCTTCGACACGACCGGCCGGGTGGTGGTGCAGGCCCCCGAGCACGTGGTGGAGAACGAGCGGCTGCTGGCCAAGGCCGGCGACGACCCGAAGAAGCGGCGCAAGGTGGTCCGCAAGAAGCCGCCCGAGGGGTTCATCGCCTGGGGCCAGCCCACGTTCGAGCGGCTGGTCGCCGCCGACCCCGAGCCGCTGACGTCCAGCTTCAAGGTCACTCACGCCATGCTGCTGAACGTGATCAGCCGGCCGGGCGACGCGTTCGAGGCGATGCGCCACCTGCTGACCGACAACCACGAGGACCGGGCCGCCCAGCGCCGGCACATCCACCAGGCCATCGCCATCTACCGGGCGCTGCTGGCCGGGGGAGTGGTGGAGAAGCTGGACGAGCCGGACGCCGAAGGCCGCCGGGCGCGGCTCACCGTGGACCTCCAGTTCGATTTCGCACTGAACCAGCCGCTGTCCCCGCTGGCCCTGGCCGCGATCGAACTCCTCGGCCGCGAGTCGCCCAGCTACCCGCTCGACGTGGTCTCCATCATTGAGGCGACCCTGGAAAACCCGCGGACGGTGATCTCCGCCCAGCTGTTCAAGGCGCGCGGCGAGGCCGTCGCGCAGATGAAAGCCGATGGCGTCAACTACGAGACCCGGATGGACCTGCTGGACTCGGTCACCCACCCGAAGCCGCTGGAGGATCTGCTCGAGGCCGCCTACGACATGTACCGCCGGGGCCACCCATGGGTCGCCGACTACGCGCTGGCCCCGAAGTCCGTGGTCCGCGACATGTACGAGCGGGCCATGACCTTCGTGGAGTACGTCGGGTTCTACGGCCTGTCCCGCTCCGAGGGCCTGGTGCTGCGCTACCTGGCCGACGCGTACAAGGCGCTCCGGAACACCGTCCCTGACGAGGCCAAGACCGAGGAGCTCACCGACCTCATCGAATGGCTCGGGGAGCTGGTCCGCCAGGTCGACTCCAGCCTGCTGGACGAGTGGGAGCAGCTGCGTGACCCGTCCGGTGTGCTGGTCAGCCACGCGGAGGCGGGACCTCCGGCCGTGACCCGCAACGTCCGCGCCTTCCGGGTCCTGGTCCGCAACGCGCTGTTCCGCCGGGTCGAGCTGGCCGCGCTCGGCCACTACGCCGAACTCGGCGAGCTGGACTCCGGCGACGGCTGGGACGCCGAGGCGTGGGAGGCGGCCGTCGAGCCCTACTTCGACGTGCACGACGAGATCGGCACCGGGCCGGACGCCCGCGGTCCCGCTCTCCTCATCCTCGACGAGGGCCCGCAGGCCTGGACGCTGCGGCAGATCTTCGACGACCCCGCCGGGGACCACGACTGGGGCATCTCCGCCCAGGTCGACCTGGCCGCCTCCGAGGAAGCCGGGCACGCCGTGCTCCGGGTCACGGACGTGGGCCAGCTCTAGCGCCGCGCCAGCCTGCTCTAGCGCCGGATCGGGCGCAGCGACGGCGACACGCGGACGGAACCGGGATCACCGAGGATGTCGCAACAGTCCGGCATCATGGCGAGCGTCACGATCCCACCGATCCGCCGGCCAGGCCGGAGCGGCCAGCCAGCACGAAGAGTCCACGGCGGTGCGATGCGACTGATCCACACCTCGGACTGGCACCTGGGGCGCACGCTGCACGGCGAGAACCTGCTGGCCTACCAGGACGGTTTCCTGCGCTGGCTGCTCGATGAGGCGGTCCGCCAGCGGGCCGGTGCCGTGCTGGTGGCCGGGGACATCTACGACCGCGCGGTGCCCCCGCTCGACGCCGTCCGGCTACTCGACGAGACCCTGCTGCGCTTCGCGCAGGCGCGCATCCCGGTGATCCTCATCAGCGGCAATCATGACTCCGCTGTCCGGCTTGGCTTCGGCGCCGGGCTCAGCGAGGCGGCCGGGATCCACCTGCGCACCTCCGTGGCGGACCTGGCCCGGCCGGTGCTGCTGGCCGACGAGCACGGCCCGGTGGCCGTCTACGGGATCCCCTATCTGCTGCCCGACGCGGTCATGGCCGACCTCGGCGTCCAGACCCGGACGCACGAGGCGGTGCTGGCCGAGGCAGCCCGGCTGATCCGGGCGGACGCCGCCGCCCGGGGCGCCGCCCGCACCGTGGTCGCCGCGCACGCGTTCGTGACCGGCGGCCAGCCCGCCGAATCCGAGCGCGACATCCGGGTCGGCGGCGTCGCCGACGTGCCAGGCCGCCGTGTTCGCCGGCTTCAGCTACGTGGCCCTCGGCCACCTGCACGGCGCGCAGCGGGCCGGCCCGCCCCCCGGAGCCGGCCAGGACCCCGTGATCCGGTACTCCGGGTCGCCGCTGGCGTTCTCGTTCGGCGAGAAGGACCACGTCAAGTCGGTCACGCTGGCCGAGATCGACGCTGCGGGCCGGGTGGGCACCACCGCGCTGGCGACGCCCGTGCCCCGGCCGCTGCGGGAGGTGCGCGGCACCCTCGACAGCCTCCTCGCCCGCGGCGAAACGGATCTCGCGGACCTGGCCGGCGCCTGGGTCAAGGTGGTGCTGACCGACACGGTGCGGCCGCCTGCCCCGATGGAGCGGCTGCGCGAGAAGTGGCCGCACACGCTGATCCTGGACTTCGCGCCGCAGGGGCAGCTGACCAGCTCCGACGCCGACCTGGAGCGGCTGGCCTCGGCGAGTGACCCGGTCGAGATCTGCGGCCTGTTCGTCGAGTTCACCAGCGGGGGCCCGGCCGACGACGCGCACCGCGCGGTGCTCCGCGCGGCCGTCGAGACCGCGCAGCACGCCGAGTCGGCCGCCTGATGCGGCTGCACAGCCTGGAGCTGACTGCGTTCGGGCCGTACGCCCGTGCGCAGCGGATCGACTTCGGCCGGCTGTCCAGCAGCGGCCTGTTCCTGCTGGAGGGGCCGACCGGGTCGGGCAAGACGACCATCCTGGACGCCATCACGTTCGCCCTGTACGGCGGCCTGGCCGGCGATGAGTCCGCCGAGGACCGGCTGCGCTCGCACTTCGCCGCGCCCGACGCGGAGCCCTCGGTCAGCCTGGAGTTCTCGGTCCGCGGCGTCCGGCACCGGGTGACCCGGGTTCCTGAGCACCGGCGGCCCAAGCGGCGCGGCGACGGGTTCACCACCGAACCCGCGCACGTGCACCTGCAGCGCCAGGAGGCCGGCTCGTGGGTCAGCCTGTCCGCCAACAAGGCCGAGGCCGGGGAGCTCATCACCGAGCTCATCGGGCTCAACCGGGCACAGTTCACCCAGGTCATGCTGCTGCCCCAGGGACAGTTCGCGAAGTTCCTGCAGGCCGCGGACGACGACCGGCGGGTGCTGCTCAGCAAGCTGTTCGGGACCCAGCTCTACGACCGGATCACGGCCGAACTGGACCGGCGCCGCGCGGCCGCGGTCCGGCAGCGTCAGGACGCTGAGGCTGCGATCGACGCGGCCACCTCCGCCGCGGCCGAGGCCGCGGGCCTGGACGCCGGTGCCCGCGCCGAGCTGCTGGAGCTGCCCGCCCCCGAGCGGGCCACCCGCCTGAAGCAGACCGGTGCGGACCTCGCGCAGCGCGCAGCAGTCAGCGCGGAGGGACTGGAGGTGGCCGCGGCCGAGACCGCCGCCCGGCTGGCCGCCTGCGAGCGGGAGCAGCAGCAGGCTCGCCTGATGACCCGGCTGACCGAGGCCCTGCGACGGCTGCACGGGCACGAGGCCTCCAGGCCCGGGCACGACCAGCGGGCCGCGCGGCTGGCCGCGGCCCGGCACGCGGAACCGGTGCGGCCCCTGCTCACTGCGTGGCACGAGGCCCAGCAGGCGGTCCGCGAGGCCCGCGAGGGCCTGCTCCGGCTGGTCCCGGATCCCGATGAGCACATGCTCGCAGGCGACGGCGGCCCCCAGGCCTTCGTGCGCGCCGAGGCAGCCGAGAAGGACGCCGCGTCGCTGCAGCATCTCGCGGACGCCGAAGCGGCCCTGCCCAGCCGGGTCACCGCGCTGCGGGCGGTGCAGCAGGCGGTCGCGACCGCCTCCGGCCGGCTCCGCGATCTGGAGGCGGCCCGCGCCGGCCTGCCCGGCCAGATCGAGGCGGCAGTGGGGCAGCTGGCCGCGGCCCGGCTCCTGGCCGCCGGCCTGGGAGCCGCCCGCGAGCAGCAGGCCGCGCTGGTACGGCGTGCCGCCGCCGCCGCTCACCTGGCCCACCTGGAACCGTTGCTCGCAGCCAAGAACGCCGCCCTGACCAACGCCGTGGACAGCCACCAGGCGCTGACCGAAGCTCACCTGCGGCTGATGGCGGCCCGGCTGGACGGCATGGCCGCGGAACTGGCCGCGCAGCTCGCCGGCGGGGCCGCGTGCCCGGTCTGCGGCTCCACCACCCACCCCGCCCCGGCCCGGGCCGCCGGCGGTCTCGTGTCCGACCAGGACCTCGCGGCGGCCGCGGCGCGGCGGGACGAGGCGGAGGTGGCGCGCGCCCAGCTGACCCGCGAACGCGACGAGATGACCGCCGCCGTGGCGGCCAGCGCCGCGGTGGCGGACGGCGGCACCGTGGATAGCCTGGCCGCCGAGGCCGCCGCCGTGGAGGACCTGGTGACCGGGGCGGAGCGGGCCACGGCCGACGCCGGCGGCCTCGAGGCCGGACTCGCCGGCCACCGCGCGCAGCAGCAGCGGCTCGCCGAGGAACTCCAGGACGCGGCCGCCGCGCTGGCTGCAGCCCAGGCCCAGGCCGCCGCGGCCGAGGCCGAGCTGAGCCACCTGCAGCGCGAGCTGGCCGGGGCCGCCCAGGGACACCCGTCCGTGGCGCAGCGGCAGCTGGCCCTGCGCCGGGCCGCGGACACGAACCGGTTCCTGGCCGCGGCGCTGGACCAGCTAACGGCCGCGCTGGCCGACGAGCGGCGGGCGGCTGAGCGCGCCGAGGGTGAGGCGGCAGCCCGTGGTTTCGCCGCGGCCGACCTGGCCAGCGCGGCGCTGCTCAGCCCGGGGGACCAGGCGTCCCTCGACGACCAGGTCACCGGCTGGGCCGCTGACCTGGCCGCGCTCCGGGCCGCCGCGGCCGCGGACGACCTGGCCGGCCTGGATCCGGGGCAGGCTGGCGCGGTGCACACGGCAGCGCTGACCGCGGCCGCCGCCCTGGCCCGCGCCCGGGAAGCCGAGCAGGAGGTCCGCGCCGCCCGCGACGCGGCGCAGGCCCGGGTTGGGCGGCTGGACCAGCGCCTCGCCGAGGTGCAGTACGCCCAGGAGGCCTTCGCCCAGCTGCAGGAGGACACGTCGGCGGTGATCCGGCTGGCTGGCCTGGCCAAGGGGATGGACGGGCACCGCCGGATGGCGCTGACCACCTACGTGCTGCGGCAATGGTTCGGGCAGGTCGTGGCGGCGGCCAACGTCCGGCTGGGGGCCATGTCGGCGGGCCGGTACGAGCTGCGGCGCACCGACGAGAGCGGGGCGCGGCGGGAACGGACCGGGCTCACCCTCGTCGTGACCGACCGGCACACCGGCGCGGAACGCAGCCCGCGGTCCCTGTCCGGCGGCGAGACCTTCTACACCTCGCTGGCGCTGGCCCTCGGCCTGGCCGACGTGGTCAAGGCCGAGGCGGGCGGGGTGGACCTCGATACGCTGTTCATCGACGAGGGCTTCGGGAGCCTCGACGCGGAGACCCTGGACCAGGTGATGGCGGTCATCGACGAACTGCGTGACCGCGGGCGGGTGGTGGGCATCGTGAGCCACGTGCCCGACCTGAAGGACCGGGTCGCGGAGCGGCTCGAGGTCCGCCGCCTAGCCGACGGTTCGTCCACGGCCCGGGTCATCGCCTGACCCAGGCTTGAGGCCAGGCATTATGGCGGCCGGCATTATGCTGGTCCGGATCGGCGGGGGCCGGTACCGTCACGGGGCCAGCACAGCACGGGTTTGAAGCACGGGTTTGAAGCACGGGTTTGAAGCACGGGTTTGAAGCACGGGGGGACGTTGCTTGTGAAGAAGGTCGGCATCGCGGCGCTCGCGGCGGTCGTGCTCGCGTTCCTGGCGGCGGGGGCCGCCGCCGCGCTCACCACGCGGAACGCGCGGGACACCCGGAACCCGGTCGCGGTCGCGGACCGGCTCCGGCTCCCGGTGGCCTACAACGGGCAGGACGGCTGGAGCCAGGGGACAGCCCGGCTGTCCGCCATCTATGTGGGGGGCCCGGACACGTTCGTGCGGATCCAGCACTGGTCGCAGTGGACGGCCAGCTCGGCGTTCAGCCGGGGCACGATGTGGGTGGATAACTGCATCCCGAACTGCGCGGCCGGCCATTACACCAGGTACCCCGCCGAGGTGAGCCTGTCGCGGGTCGCGGCGCACGGGGAAGTGAGTTATTTCTCCCGGATGAGGCTGCGCTACTTCCACACCAGCGCCCGTGACTACGGGTTCCGCTGGGGCACCTACCGCGGCGCGACGATCCCGCTGTGGATCGGCGGCCCCGGCTGACCGACCCGGCACTCCTGCCTCCCCGCCTGGTGCCTCTCCTGCCTCCCTGCCTGGTGCCTCTCCTGCCTCTCTGCCTGGTGCCTCTCCTGCCTTCCCCGCCCGGGTACCCCGTCTGATTCTCGCCCAGACCATGAGATGGTCAACGCCTGCCTGATATGAGCCGTCCGGGGGGTCTCGCCGGTATGCTCCCTGGCGACCGCTGGCCATGCTGCCCCGGGGTCTGCCGGGAAGGCTGCAAGACGGGAGTCACCATGCAAGGCACGGGCCGGCCCCTGAGCCGCCTGGCCAAGGCCGGTTACATCGCCAGCACCGTCGCGGCCGTGGCGGTGGTCGTGGCCAGCCTGAGCGCCTACGCGATCTACCGGAGGCTGGACGGGAACGTCAGCGTGGTCAAGGTCAGCGGGCTGAGTCACCGCTCCGTGTATGGCGTGCAGAACATCCTGGTGCTCGGGTCGCAGACGAGAGAAGGCCAGCGGGCCGGCGACCTGGGCAGCAATCCTGCCCTGAACACCAGTAACTCCGACAACCTCCTGCTGGTCCACCTGGACCCGACGCATACCCACGCCACCGTGCTGTCCATCCCGCGGGACACCATGGTCTACGAGCCCGGGTGCAAGGCCCGGCGCAGCGTCGGCGGCGGCATCCTCGGGCCCTACCAGTCCGCGATCATCGACGGGGCGATGAACATCGGCGGTCCGTCCTGCGCGGTCAGCACGGTCAAGGACCTGACCGGCATCACGCTCGACCATTTCGTCATGTTCAATTTCAACTCCTTCCGCGCGATGGTGGACACGATCGGCGGTGTGGAGGTCTGCGTCCCGCGCAGCGGGTACCACGACCCTTACAGCGGGCTGAATCTCACCGGCGGGAAGCACCTGCTCACCTACAACCAGGCGCTCGCCTACGTGCGCACCCGCCACGGCGTCCAGGCCGAGGGCGACGTCGGCGGTGACCTGCCCCGGATCGAGCTGCAGCAGGCGTTCATGTCCTCGGTCATCCAGAAGGTCGACAGCCAGGGCATCCTGAGCAACTCGGTGCAGCTGCTCAAGATCGCGGATGTGGCCACCCGGGCGCTGACCGTGGACCAGGGACTCGATTCGGTCAGCAAGCTGCTGGGCCTGGCCAGGAGCCTCGCCGGGATGCAGGCGAGGAACGTGACCCTGCTGACCATGCCGACGCTCACCGACCCGGCCAACGTCAACCGGCTGCTGCCCGAGGAGCCCGCCGACGACGTCATCTTCCAGATGATCCTCGACGGCCAGACCTGGCATCACGGGCTGCCCACGCTGCCCGACGGCAGGGTCCAGGTGCGCGTGCTCAACGGCACCGCCATCCCGGGCCTGGCCGCCCGGACCGCCCGGCGCCTCACCCGGCTCGGCTTCGACGTGATCGGCACCGGGGACGCGGCGGCGACCAGCGTCACCACCGTGACCTACTCGGGCACCGCTCAGGCCGACAGCGCCTACACGCTGACCACCGCGCTCAAGGCCACCCCCGCCGCCCAGAACCTGCTCACCGAGCCGGCCCCCCAGGCTGGACAGCCAGGCCCGGTCACGCTGATCCTTGGCGGCGACTTCGCGGGCGTGAACCCGCCCGCCTCGCCGGACCAGGCCAGCGGGAAGGGCAAGGCTGCGGCCGGCGGCGGGGCCGGCGTCAGCCCAGCCAGCCAGACCACCGTGCAGACCCGCAACGCCGCGGCAAACATCTGCTCCGGCCTGCCCGCCGCGAACCCGAATCCCGGTACCCCGCCCGGAGGGTGACGCAGTTCCGCTGCCCGGCGCGTCGCCGGGACCGGGCCGCCGCCGACGCGTTTGACGCATCCGTACATCCGTGTGATTATACGGACGTACGGAGGTGAGGACATGCCGCCGCGAGATCATGATCATCCGGTGAGTGCGCCGGGCGTGGCTGCGGCCCGGGGTGGCGCCCTGTCGGTGGACGACGCCGGGCGGCTGGCCGGACTGCTCGGGCTGCTGGCCGACCCAGTGCGGTCGCGGATCCTGTTCGCCCTGGTCGCCGCCGGTGAACTGTGCGTCGGGGACCTGGCCCTGGTGCTCGAGGTGACCGAGGACCAGGTGTCCTACGCGGTGAAGATGCTGCGCATGGCCGGGCTGGTCAGCTTCCGCAAGGACGGCCGGGTCGTCTACTACCGGCTGAGCGACGGCTTCCCGCATCCGCTGCTGGAGCACTGCCTGCGCCAGCTGCTGACCATCGCCGCGCCGGGGGCCGACGATGCGCGCGCTTGACGCGATCGGCCACGCGCTGGCCGTGGCCGGGTCGATGACCTGGCAGATCACCTGGTCGCTGCTGCTGGGATTCGCGCTGTCCGCCGTGGTCCAGGCGGTGGTGCGCCGGTCCGCCGTGGTCCGGCTGCTCGGGGATGACCGGCCGGTCACGCTGGCCCGGGCCACGGCGCTGGGCGCGGCCTCCTCGTCCTGCTCCTACGCGGCCGTGGCCCTGGCCCGGTCGCTGCTGCGCAAGGGCGCCAGCTTCACCGCGGCCATGGTGTTCGAGATCGCCAGCACGAACCTGGTCATCGAGCTTGGGATCATCCTGGCCCTGCTGATCTCGTGGCAGTTCACCCTGGCCGAGTTCGTCGGCGGCCCCATCATGATCGTGCTGCTCGCGGTGGCTTTCCGCCTCGTCGTCCGGCAGCAGCTGATCGACGAGGCGCGGCGGCAGGCCGGCCGGGGACTGGCCGGATCCATGGAGGGCCACGCGGCCATGGACATGAGCATCACCGCCACCGGCAGCTTCTGGCGGCGCCTGTTCAGCCGGGAGGGCTACACCTCGGTCAGCAACATCTTCGTCATGGAGTGGGCCGCGGTCCTGCGCGACGTGGTGGTCGGGCTGCTGATCGCCGGGGCGGTCGGCGCCTGGGTCCCGGACAGCTTCTGGCGGCACCTGTTCCTGGCCGGCCATCCACTCGCCGCCCGGATCTGGGGGCCGCTCATCGGCCCGGTAATCTCGCTGCTCAGCTTCGTCTGCTCGATCGGCAACGTGCCCCTGGCCGCGGTGCTGTGGAACGGCGGGATCAGCTTCGGGGGCGTAATCGCGTTCATCTTCGCCGACCTGATCATCATCCCGATCCTGCTCATCTACCGGAAGTACTACGGCACCCGGATGATGCTCGTGCTGACCGGCGTGTTCTACGCCACCATGGTTCTGGCCGGCTACATCGTCGAGTTCGTCTTCAGCGGGCTGGGCCTGGTCCCGGCGGACCGCACGGCGAAGGTCGGGGAGACCGGCATCGTGTGGAACTACACCACGTACCTGAACATCGTGTTCATCATCATGGCCGCGGCGCTGGTGCTGCGCTTCTTCCGGTCCGGGGGCGGCACCATGCTGAGGATGATGGGCGGCAGCCCGGAGGAGGCCCGGGACCAGCACGGCGCCCACGCCGGCCTTGGCCCCCACGCCGGCCATGGTGGCTAGCGCGGGGGCCGGACGGGCGGCAGGCCCCGGCGCAGCACCTCCAGGAGATCGTCCAGGACGTCGTCGGGTACCTGCCCGCCGGCCGTCCAGTCCGCCCAGCGCATCCCCACGAAGTTGCCGATCCCGGTGTACATGAACGCGATGACCTCGGGGTCGTAGCGCGCGTCCACCTCGCCGCTGAGCTGCGCCTGGCGTACCCCGCGGGCATAGCCGCGGACCAGGTGCTCGTAGTACTCCCGGAACAGGCCCGGCGCCACGAACTCCGACTCCCGCACGATGCGGTCCATCCACGGGCGCTCGGACAGCATGTCGAAGAAGGCACGGAACGAGGCCCGCTCGATCTCCCGCTGCCCGGGGCCGGCCTGCTCGATGGCCTGCTTCATCGCCGTCCGGAGGTCCGCGTTGAGCTGCCGGACCACGGCGGCGAAGATCTCCGCCTTCGAGCCGAAGTGCGCGTAGAAGCTGCCGGTCGCCATGCCCGCGCCCGCGCAGATGTCGGCCACCGTGGTGCGCTGGTAACTGCGCTCCCCGAAGAGCCGCTCCGCGGCCGCGAGCAGCCGCTGTGCCGGCGGCTGCCCGCGGTCGTCGGGCAGCCGCCCGCTCGTCGCGACGCCCACGCCTCCTACCCCCGTCCGGGACCCATGACCAGGACCCTTGCCTGCCGGGAGCCCGAGCGTATGTTAGGGCATCCCGCTGGATGGTGCCGGGGGCTGCGTGCCGGTGTAGCTCTGCACGGCCCCGGTAGCAGACGTGTTCGTGACCTGCACCGGGCCCTCCTTGACGATGACGCCGTTCTTGATCACTCCGATGAACGCCCCGGTCATCCCGGCGTGATCGGAGGCAGAGTAGGCGTAGGGTGCCACCGCCGGGCCCTGCGGCAGCCCGCCCTCGATCGCCTTGACCAGGTCGGCCCGGGTCGGGTTCTTGCCCGCCTTGAGCATGGCCTGCACGAAGGTGTAGGCGACCGCCTCGCCGAAGGCCACGTTGCCGTCGAAGGGGAGCTTGGGCAGGTACTTGTCGTGGATCTTCTTGAACAGCGCGACCCAGCTGTTACTCGTGTCGCCGAGGGTGGGCATGTAGCCGTCGGTGATGATGCCCTGGGTCAGCTGGTTGCCGGACACCGTGGCCCCGCCCTGCTTGGCGTAAGCCTCCAGCAGCCCAGCGAGCGTGATGGGGTCGGAACCCACGTCGCTGACCACCAGGGTCGGGCTGAAGCCGAGCTTGAGGCTGTTCAGCCGCAGCAGCGCGGTGAAGGCCGGGACGGTGAACGAGACGACCACCTTGGCCCCGGACGCCTTGAGCGCGGCCACCTGCGGGCCGACGTTGATGTTCGTGGGATCGTAGCTCTGCCTGCTGACCACGTCCGCCTGCGGGATCTCGTCGTCCAGGCCCTTGACGCCGTCCTTGCCGAACTCGTCGTCCTGGTAGAAGTAGCCGATCTTCTGGCCGGCGAAGTGCTGCTTGATGTAGGTGCCGAGAATCTTGCCCTCGCGTACGTAGTCCAGCTGCCAGCCGAAGGTCTCCGGCCAGGTGGACGGTGAGTTCCAGCACTCGCAGCCGGAGGCCACGAACACGTCCGGCACTTTCTCGGAGTTCAGGAACGGCGCGACGGCCAGGTGCGTCGGCGTGCCCAGGCCGTCGAAGATGGCATACACGTTGTCCTGCAGCACGAGCTGCTTCACCACGGACACCGTGCTGGTGGGGTCGTACTTGTCGTCCAGGTACTTGTAGACGATCTTCCGCCCGTAGATCCCGCCGTGGGCGTTGACGTAGTCGAAGTAGGCGTTGGACGCGGGCGCGATCTCGTCGTAACCCGGCGCGGCCACCCCGGTCAGCGGCTGGTGGCTGCCGATCGTGATGGTGGTGGCGGTAATGCCCGGTGCGGAGGCGGTCAGGGCGCCGCTGGTGCTCTGCGACCCTGATCCGCTGCCGCCGGAGCTGCAGGCGCTGACCACCATGGCCAGGGCGGCCACGGCGGCGAGGGCGGGCAGGCCGACCCGGTGAGATCTGTTCATAGCGAGCCTTCTTCCTGGTGTTCACTGGCTGGCGCACGGAACTGGGGACCCGGGGGGCGCCGTCGCGGCACGCCGGGCCAGGCAGGCAGGCGGGAGGCCAGCGGCCGGGACAGCCGGTGCACGCCACCCTGGATGCCATCGGGAAAGGTGAGCATGACGACCACGAGCACGACGCCATAGGCCGCGACCGGGATGTTGGACCCGACCGAGCTGGACAGCCCGTGACTGCTGGCCACGTCGGTCGCGTAGGTCGGGACCAGGACCAGCACGAGGCTGCCCCACACCGCCCCCGGCAGGGTTCCGAGACCGCCCAGCACCGCCGCGGTGAGCAGGCCGATGGAGAGCGTCAGGGTGAACGCGCCGGGCGAGACGATCGACGTGGTCACGGCGAGCAGCGCGCCCGCCAGCCCGGCGCAGGCCGCGCTCACCACGAAGGCCAGCACCCGGAGCCGGGCCACGTTCAGGCCCGCCAGGGCGGCCGCCACCTCGTCGTCCCTGGCGGCCCGCCAGGACCGCCCGACCCGGCTGTGGGCCAGGTTGGCCAGCAGCACCAGGGTGATCAGCGCGCAGCCACAGGTCAGCCAGGCCTGCCAGCGGGTGAGGGAGAAACTCGGGCCGAGGAAGCCGGGGCTGTTGATCACTACGGTCAGCCCCTGGTCCCCGCCGAGCAGGCCGTACCGCAGGGCCAGCGAGGGCAGGGCCACCGCGAGCAGCAGGGTCGCGCCGGCCAGGTAGGGACCGCGCAGCCGGGCCGCGGCCACGCCGACGGCCGCGCCGCCTGCCGCGGCGACGGCCAGGGACGCCACGAGCACCACGGCCAGCGGCCAGTGCAGGTGCAGCAGCAGCAGCGCGGCGGCGTACGCGCCGATGGCCATGAACGCCCCGTTGCCCAGCGAGATCTGGCCGCTCAGCCCGACCAGCACGGTCAGCCCGGCTACCGCCACCACGTAGCAGGCGACCTCGGCCATCTGGTAGTCGCGGAACGGGCTCACCGTGCCACTGATGATCACCAGGAGCACGGCGAGGGCGGCCGCCGCGGCCACGTGCCGCGCCAGGGTCATCTCATACCTGCCGGGTGGCGGCCGGGGAGAACAGGCCAGACGGGCGGACCATCAGGACGACGGTGAGCGCGGCCAGCCCGAACAGCGGCACCAGATCCGAGCCCAGGTAGCCGCCGACGTAGCTGAGCGCGACACCGAGGATGACCCCCCCGGCGACCGCGCCGGCCGGGCTGTCCAGGCCGCCGATGACCGCCGCGGTGAACCCCAGCACGAAGATGGAGTCCATGCTGTTCGGGTACAGGAAGGTGGACGGCGAGACGAGCACTCCGGCCAGCGCGCCGAACAGCCCGGCGAGCGCCCAGCCGAGGGTCAGCATGCGGCCGACCCGGACCCCCAGCAGCCGGGCGACCGGCGGGCTGAACGCTGACGCGCGCAGTTGCAGGCCGGCGGAGGTGTACCGGAATCCCGCCGCCAGCAGCAGCGCCGCGGCCAGCACCGCCACCGCCACGAACACGTCGTTGGCCGAGACGCCGAGTGCGGCCGACCCGACGTGCAGCCCGGTGATGGAGAACGCGGCGGGGAACGACCGGAACTGGCCACCGTAGAGGATGCCCGCGAGACCCTCCAGGAAGATGAGCAGCCCGATCGTGATGATGATGGCGTTCAGCGGCGGCTTGTTCTCGGCCGGGCGGATGACCAGCCGCTCGATCACCCCGCCGAGCACCAGCCCGGCCGCTAGTGCCACGGCGAAGCCCGCCCAGTACGACCCGGTGTGGTTGATGACCAGCAGCGCGATGTAGGTGGTGAACATCGCCATGCCACCCTGGGCGTAGTTCAGGATCCGGGTCGCCCGCCAGATCAGCACCAGGGACAGGGCGATCGCGGCGTAGATCATGCCGACGCTGATCCCGCCCAGCGTCAGCTCGCGGAACTCTGTCACCGGCCGCCTCCTAGAAGCCCAGGTAGTGCTTGCGGAGCCCGACGTCGGCCGCGAGCGCCGCGGCGTCCGCCGCCGCGACGACCCGGCCGAGGCTGAGCACGATTCCCTGGTCGGCGATGCTCAGGGCGCTACGCGCGTTCTGCTCGACCAGCAGCACCGTGAGGCCGGTCTCGCGCAGTCCGGCGGTCAGCTCCATGACCTGGGAGACGATCTTCGGCGCCAGCCCGAGCGACGGCTCGTCCAGCAGCAGAACCCTGGGCCGGGCCATCAGGGCCCGGGCGATGACCAGCATCTGCCGCTCGCCGCCGGACAGGGTCCCGGCGGCCCGGTTCCGGGCCCCGGCGAGGACGGGGAACCGCTGGTAGGCCTCGGCCAGCGCGGCGGCCCGGGTGCCCCGCCCACGCCGCCAGAACGCACCGAGCCGCAAGTTCTCCTGCACGGTGAGCTCTGCGATCACGCCCTGGCCCTCGGGCACGTGCGCCACCCCGGCCCGTGCCATGTCCTCGGCGCTGCGGCCGGTCATCTCCTGCCCGCCGACCAGCACCCGGCCCCGGCGCGGCCGGATCACCCCGCTGATGGCGCGCAGCAGGGTCGTCTTGCCTGCCCCGTTCGCCCCGAGCACCGCGGTGATGGTGGCCGGCCGGGCGGTGATCGAGACGCTCTGCAGGGCGAGCACGCCGCCGTAGCCGGCCACGACCTCCTCCACCGCCAGCGCGGCTTGCTCACTCACCGGAGTCCTCCACGCCGAGGTACGCGGTGGTGACCGCCGGGTTGGCCTGCACGTCGTCCGGCGTGCCCTGAGCGATCACGCGCCCGAAGTCCAGGACCACCACCGTGTCGCACACCGCCATCACCAGGTCCATCCGGTGCTCGACCAGCACTACCGACGTCTCCGCGGACAGGCTGGAGATCAGCTCGCCGAGCCCGCCGATCTCGGTCTCGGACAGGCCGCCGGCGGGCTCGTCGAGGAGCAGCAGACGGGGCTGGGCGGCCAGGGCACGGGCCAGGGCCACCCGCTTGCGCAGGCCGTACGCCAGCTGATCTGGCCTGGCCCCGGCCAGGTCGGCCGCGCCGACCCGGTCCAGCGCCTCCCGCGCCAGGGCCCGGAGCCTGCGCTCGTCCCGGTCACTGGGGGGCAGCCCGCCCAGCGCGGACCAGAACCCGGCGCGGGCCCGGCCCTGGGCGCCGACCATGACGTTCTCCAGCACGGACAGGCGGCCGAACAGCCCCACGCCCTGGAGCGTCCGGGTGATCCCAAGGCCGGCCAGCTGGTGCGGGCGGAGCCGGCCCAGCTCGGTGCCGCCGAAGCTCAGCCGGCCCTGATCGGGCCGGACGAACCCGCACAGCACGTTCAGCAGCGTGGTCTTCCCGGCCCCGTTGGGGCCGATGACCCCGGTGACCTGGCGGCCGGGTGCGGTGAAGGAGACGTCGTCCAGCGCAGTCAGGCCGCCGAAGCGCACGGTCACCCCGTGCACCTCCAGCAAGCCATCCGGGTCCGGGCTTAACCCGGGCCGGGGGGCGCCGTGCGCCCGGTCAGCGGGGCGCGCCGCAGCCGGGCCGGGCGCCGGAAATGAATCATCATTCACCGAGAAGATCCTGCTCAGATAGGCAACTTGGGCAACTGATGAATCGTGGTTCACTGATTGAAAGTCAGGCCAAAGGCCCGGGCAAGACCCGGGATGTCACTTGACGCTGATTCGTGACCCAACCGAGATGCGCTCCGGGTCCGGCCCAGGGGACCGGCCCCGCGGGCCCGGCCCGGGGCAGGCGGGCACGGCGGTCGCGGCGGTCGCGGGGCCGGTCCGGGGTGGCGGGGTTGGTGACGTACTGTGCTAGCTCGGTCACTATTCGCCGGCAGGCCGCCCGGCTCCCTGGGTGACGGCGACCGCACCCCTCGCTGAGCTGCGCTATCTGTAAGCAAACCTGCATGATCTTTACAGCGGATATTCCTGGGCTAGACCGGCCAGGTACTCGCATACTGAGCAGATGAGTTCGTTAAGGGGAGGGGACGCCATCCGGCGTGCGGCCGGGCGGCTCAGGGAAACCCTGACCGTGCCTGGCCTGGGCCCGGCGATGGCGGCGTACTTCGATCCAGCCGAGGGCTTCGCGGGCATGAGCTTCGGCACCCTCGGCGAGAACCCGCATGGCGCGGTGACCGCCGACGACCTGCTGGCCGTCTCGCTGCTGGACATCGCCTGGCGGCCGGAGGCCGTCCGGCACCTGCTTGGCAGCGAGGCCGGCTCGGTGTCCGCCATGCTCAGCGCGATCCCGGCCGACATCGATCTGTGGGTGGCGACCGACGCGGAGCTCGCCACGGTGGACCCGCTGTGGGATGCCTTACTGGAGATGCCGGGCGTCGGCACCGCCACCGCGTCGAAGCTCCTCGCCCGCAAACGGTCGCGGCTCTGCCCGCCCTCCGACAAGGTGGTCATCCGCGCGGCAGGCCTGCCCGGGCAGACCTGGGAGGTGCTCCGCTACCTGCTCCAGGACCAGGAGGCCCGGGACACCCTCGAGAAGCTGCGGCCGCCTGACGCGGCCGGGGCCAGCATGCTGCGACTCCTGGACGTGGTCATCTGGATCACCCACAGCCCGGCCCGTGAGGCGCAGCGGGCCCGGCTGGCCGGCCGCAGCCGCGCGGCCTGACCCGGGACGGTCAGCCGCCGTAGGCCTGGACCAGTTTGTCCATGATCGCGTCCAGCCTCGCGTCGGCCTGCTGCCGGTCCCGGTCGGCGTCGTACCAGTCCGCGATCTCGCGGGCACCCTGCTCGAACGGGATGACCGCCCGGTAGCCGGGCACCACGCTGCGCAGCTTGGAGTTGTCGAAGACCAGGGAGTGCGCCTTGTCGCCGAGCAGGCTCGCGCCCCACTGCGGGTCCGCGCTGGCGATCACGGCCGACGGCACGTGCACGATGTCGGCGGGCGCGCCCACCGCGGCGGCCAGGGCCCTGGTGATCTGATCCCAGGTCAGCACGTCGTCGGAAGTGATGTGGAACGAGTCACCGATGGTGCGGGGGTGGCCGAGCAGGGGCACGAACCCCCGCGCGAAATCCCGGTGGTGGGTCAGCGTCCACAGCGAGGTGCCGTCGCCGTGCACGACAACCGGCTTGCCCTGGCGCATCCGGCCCAGCGCCGTCCAGCCCCCGTGCAGCGGCACCAGGGTCGGGTCGTAGGTATGTGAGGGGCGCACGATCGTGGCCGGGAAGCCTTCCTCCCGGTAGGCCCGGACCAGCAGGTCCTCGCAGGCGATCTTGTCACGAGAGTAAGCCAGGAACGGGTTGCGCAGTGGCGTGGACTCCACGATCGGCAGCCGGGCGGGCGGCGTCTGGTACGCGGAGGCGGAACTGATGAACACGTACTGCCCCGCCCGGCCGCGGAAGGTGTCGATGTCGGCCTGCGCATGCTCGGGGGTGAACGCGATCCAGTCCACGACCGCGTCGAACTCGCGGTGCCCGAGCAGCTCACGGACCTGGTCCGGATCCCGGGCATCCCCGTGCAGCACCCGCGCCGCCGCGGGCAGCGGACGGGCCCGGGTCTGCCCCCGGGTGACGACGGACAGGTCGATGCCGTGATCTACCGCCAGCCGGGCGCACGCCGAGCTGATCACCCCGGTGCCGCCGAGGAAAAGGACCCGGAGACTGCTCACCGTGCCCACCCTAACCCGAGTCGCCCGGACCGTTTGAGAGCGGAAAAATAGCGGGCATCGCGGCCACCTGCGCGCCCGCGCCAGCCAGCGCACTACCGGACCCGGGGCACTCCGGGCTTCACGGGCTGGGCCGGGGCTGGGCCGGGCGGATGGGGCGGGGGTGCCGCGCCGTGCGCCCGGGTGCCGGGGCGGCGCCAGGAGACCTCCAGGAGTCGCTCAGGTCAACATGACGATCAGGAGGGCGTGCCCGATTTTGATCTTGTCGCCTTTCTTCAGCAGCTGGGCTGCGTGGATACGGCGTCCGTTCAGCCATGTGCCGTTGGTTGAGCCCATGTCTTCGACGTACCACAGATCGTGGGCGACCTTGAAGCGGGCGTGGTGGCCGGAGGCGAAATCGTCGTTGATGACGAGCGTGCCCTGGCGCCCGGCGGTGAAGTTGGTGTGAAAGATGTGTTCCTGGTCCGCGGCCTTGATGACCAGGGACTGGGGTGGGACGGCATCGGTGAGAGTCACGCCGGTTTGCCCGGCGACCGCGGACACGGCGGCCCTCCACGCTTGCTGTTCCGGCTCTGCGGTGTCTTCCCAGGGCGGGAGATTGCCGGAGTGGGCGCCGCGGTGGGCTTCGTAAGCGGTGCGGGCGAGGCTGTCAATGCTGGTCACATATTGATGATGGCAGAGGGCGGTGCATGGCTGCGGACCATCTCCTGCGGATGCCACCTCGCCGTGCCTGTAGCTTCGAGGCGGTGTCCTTGCTCAGCCTGGCCTGGACCGGTGGGCCGCCACAGCCGTTGCTCCCGCCTGTCCGGCCTGTCTGACCGCCCGCCGGAGACCTCGAACAGTGCGCCGCCGAGCGCTGACTCGCCGATCCGCCAGTGACCGCCGGTCGACGACACGATCGAGTCGGCGATGGCCAGCCCCAGCCCGGCCCCGCCACCCTGCTCCGTGGTCCCGTGATCAGGGACGCGGTGGAACCGGTCGAACAGCCGGTGCCGCTCCGTGGCCGGGACGCCCGGCCCGCTGTCTTCCACCGTCAGGCTCACCCGGTTGCCGCGGACCGTCACACCGAGCCGGCACGCTCCCGCCGGGCCCCGCGTGGCGGCAGGCGTTGTCCACCAGGACCCCGGTGAGCCGGTCGATCCATTCCGGCGGCGCGCTGATCCACGGCCTGGGCTCCGGGGCGCGGTCACCGAGATGTCCAGCGACTGGCGAGTGCGCCGACCGCCTGGAAGCGGTCGGCACACTGCCCGGCGATGGTGCACAGGTCGAGCGGCTCGGCTCCCGGCGGCGGCGGCTCCGAGTCGAACCGGGCCAGCCACAGCAGGTCCTCGACGATCCTCCGCAGGCGCTGGCTCTCGTCGTCGATGCGCCGCAGCGCCGCCTGGTAATCGGCGGCGGGCCGCGCCGCGCTGCAGCGCGATGCCGATCTCCGCGCTCGATCACGCTCAGCGGGGTGCGCAGCTCGTGCGAGGCGTCGGCGGTGAACTCGAGCTGGCGGCGCCGAGACTGCTCCACCGGGGACAGGGCCCGCAGGCCGATGATCAGGGATCCGGCGAACATGGCCAGCAGCAGTACCGGGCCTACCAGCGCCTCGCCGCCCCGGAGCACGTTCACCGTGTGCTGCTGCTCGGCCAGGCTCTGCCCGGCCACCAGCCAGGCGCCGTCGTGGCGGACCTGGTCCAGCCGGAACAGTACCCGCCCCCAGGCTGACCGTGACCGGGCCGCCGCCCGGCGCCACCGGCCCTCCGGACAGCCCGGGAGAGCCCGCGATCAGCGCGACCGCCGCGTGCCCGGCCAGGCCCGCCCCAGGAACACGGGCGCCTCGTCAACGTCGTCGTCGTCATCACCGCCCCGGTCAGCCTGCATGGGCCGCCGCTACCTGGCCGCTGGCCGTCGCGGGCTGCCGCTGCCGGGATGCTCGCTGGCCACGGCGCTGGCCAGGCGCTCGCGCAGCCGGGTATCCACCGAGGCGACCAGCCGCGCCGTGACCGCCCGGTCCAGGATGGTCACGCATCCGGCGTACACCACGCCGACCAGGAGGGTCGCGGCCAGGGCGACCCGCGCCGCGTGCCCGAACTGCGGGGCAGCGGCACGCGGGGCCAGGGCGGACGCCAGCTCACCGGCCCAGTATCCGGTATCCGACGGCGCGCACCGACTCGATGCGCACCTGCCCGCCCGCGAGCTTGGACCGCAGCCTGGCCATGTGCACATCGATGGTGTTGGAGCCCAGCGCGTCCGCGTCGTTCTTCCCATACGTTCTGCGCGATGACCGCCGGTCCACCACGGCCGGCGACCGGCGCATGAGCATCTCCAGGATGCCGCGTTCGGTCGCGGTGAGCGCCGGGCGCTGCGCGCCGATCCGCACATCCCGGGTCGACGGGTCGTAGACCACGTCCCCGACCATCAGCTGGGGCGGCTGCGCGGTGCGGCGGCCGCCGCTGCAGGGCCCGGAGCCGGGCCAGCAGCTCTCGCGAAATCGAAGGGCTTCACCAGGTAGTCGTCGGCGCCCTGGTCCAGGCCGGTGACCCTGTCCCGCGGCGTGTCCCGGGCGGTCAGCATCAGCACCGGGCTGGACCGCGCGTCCCGGCGCATCCACTGCAGCACCTCGAGAACGGACACGCCGGGCATCCGCCAGTCGCACACCACGTCGCATTCGTACCCGCACAGTGTCGAGGCGGCCTGCCCGTCGGCACCGCGTCACCGTGTAGCCCTCTCCGCAGCCCGCGGCTCAGCGCCTCCCAGCCGGTCATCCTCTGCCACCACGCATCCGGGGGAACCCTGTGTCAGCGGGGCAGCCGGCGCCAGAGCGGCCGGGGCAGCATCCGGAAGGCGGCCGCCAGCGGGGCCAGCGCAGGCGGCACCCAGACCAGGCCGCCGGGGCACGTGCCGCCTGCCCGCGAGCCGCGCCGCCACGCGCGCCCACCGCGCGGGCGTGGTGGCCAGCGCGCCGGCGCCATCCCGGCTGTCACCCGGCCGATCACGAAGCCGGGCCTGACCAGCAGCACGTCCACCCCGGTCCCGTGCAGCGAGTCGGCCAGCCCGCGGCCGAAGGCGTCCAGGCCGGACTTGGCCGCCCCGTACACGAAGTCGGACTTGCGCGGCCGGATCGCGGCGGCCGAGGACAGCACGGCGATCGTGCCGTGGCCCTGGGCGCGCATCCGCCCGGCGGCCGCGAGCAGCGTGGTGACGTGGCCGGTGGCGTCGAAGCGCAGCGTGCGGACCCGGACGCCGAGTTCCTTGCCCGCCGCGCCCCGCTTATCCGGCATGCCGTGCTTATCTGGCATGCCGTGCTTATCCGGCATGCTGCCTCCCGCTCGATGTCGCGCTCGATTTCGCCGGGGCCCGCCGCAGGCCCAGCCGCCGCCCCAGGTCGGAGCAGAACACCCCGGCCGGGTCGAGCCGCGAGGCCACGGCACGCCACTGCTCCAGCCCGGGGTACATCGCGGCGCAGACGCTGGCGCGGAGCCTGCTGTCCCCGGCCAGGTATACCTGGCCGCCCGCCGCGGCGACCCGCAGGTCCAGGTCATCCAGCATCGGCCCGAGCCGGCCGTTGCCAGCGGGCATGTCGATGGCGAGCGACCAGCCGGCCATCGGGAAGGACAGGTAGCCGCCGGTGCCCGGGCCGAAACGCTTCAGGCGGCCCAGGAACGGAGCGCACCGATGCTGCTGTGCCGATTCCAGGATCTGCGCGATGACACCGTGCGCACCCTCGGGTACCACGCACTGGTATTCCACGAAACCGCGCGGGCCCAGCGCCCGGTTCCAGCCGTCGAGCGTGTCGAGCCGGTGGAAGAAGGTGGCCAGGTCGGTGATCTCGTTGTCTTCCTGTGTCGCGCCGCGGAAGCGCAGCCCATTGAACTCCCGGGCCGACCAGGCGGAGAACGGGCAGACGGGCAGCCGCGGTACCCGGTGCGCACGTCGCGGCCGGTAGGCCAGGCCGCCGGCCTCGGCGCCCGGATCCGGATCAGCCAGATGGTCGCCGACGGTGAGGACACCGCGCCCGCAGGACCTGCCGGTGGCGGTGGTGTCGATCCTCGCGACGCAGTAGCGGTCCCTGCTCTCGTCCATGGCGGTGAGCAGGACGTCGAGATCGGCCAGCCGCCGGGTGCTGACCAGCATCTGCGCGCTGCGGATCCGCAGCAGCCGGATCGTGGCGCCGAGGATGACCCCGGTCAGGCCCATCCCGCCCACGGTGGCCTGGAAACCCTCCGGGTCGCCGCCCGGGGTCAGCCGCCGTACCTCCCCGGCACCATCGAGGATCTCGATCTCCTCGATCCACCGGCCCAGGCTGCCGTCGCTGCGCTGGTTCTTGCCGTGCACGTCGGCGGCCACCGCGCCGCCGACGGTCAGGTGGCGGGTGGCCGGCAGCACCGGCAGCAGCAGGCCTTCCGGCACGATCCGGGTGAGCAGGTCCGTGAAGGTGGTGGACGCCGACGCCCGGACGGTGGCCGCGTCCGGGTCCAGGTCGATGCGCGAGACGGTCACCGGGTCCAGCACCACCCCCCCGCCGTTCTGGGCGGCATCCCCGTGGCTGCGCCCGGCGCCGCGGGCCAGCACGCCGCCCGCGGGCCCGCCCGCTACCAGGGCCCGGAGCTGGTCGGCCGGCACCGGGCCGACGACCCGGGCGCGGGACCGCGTGGTGCGCCCCCAGCCGGTCAGCAGCCGTCTGGTGTCCCGCTGGGCGACGACAGCCACTACAGGCCGCCTGCAAACAGCGCCAGCCAGGCCAGCTCGCCGCCGATCATGACGTCCCGCATCAGGTCCTCGACCGGCTTGGCGGGCTGGTTCGCGGTCAGCCAGTCGAACCGCAGCAGCGCCGCGGCCAGCGGCAGCGCGCTGAGCAGGTGCAGGGTGCGGGTCCACCCGCCGTGCTGGCCGTAGGCCCAGAGCAGGTAGGCGGCGATCATCGACCCCGGCGGCGATGCGCTGGCTCAGCCGCAGCATCGCCGGCGTGTACCAGCGCATCACCGGCCGGTGCACCGGCGGCCTCGGGGCCGAGCAGGGCGAGCTCGGTGTAGCGCTTGGCGATCGCGACCAGCAGCGCGCCCAGGCTGCACACCACCAGGAACCAGCCGGACGGCGGTACCCGGGTCGCGGACGCGCCGCCGAGCGCGCGCAGCACGAAGCCCGCGGCCACGAACGCGAGCTCGACCACGGGGATGTGCTTGAGCACGAACGTGTACATGAGCGAGAAGGCCACGTAGACGCCGACCAGCACGGCCAGCGTGGGCTCGCCGATCCACAGGCACGCGGCCTCAGCGGCGAGCAGGCCGAGCACCGGCCAGGCCCAGCGCGTGGCCGGGGGAGCCGTCCCGACGCCACCGCGCGGTGCCGCTTGACCGGGTGCAGCCGGTCCCGGTCCGCGTCTGCCACGTCGTTGACGAAGTACACGGCCGCCGCGGCCACCGTGAACACGGCGGCAGCCACCAGCGCGTACCCCAGGCCGTCGTCCCGGCCCAGCGACGCCGCCGCCAGCGGCGCCGCGAAGACCAGCAGGTTCTTCGGCCACTGCCGGGGCCGCGAGGTCTGCACGACGGCGGCCAGCCAGCGCACCGGGAGAGGGGACCGCGCGAGCACGGCGGAGCCGCCGGGCGGCCCGCTCGGCCGCCCGCGCGCGGGTCGTCACCGCGCGTACACCGCGTGAAGTCGCGGCTCGCCAGGCCGTAGTAGCGATCCGGGGCTGCACCTGGTCCGGGAGCAGGTTGACCGGGTCGGGTCGGCCGGACGGTGCTTCGGCAGGTAGTACATGTACGACATCCAGTCCGGGTTGATGTCCAGCTCCATCCCCGTCACCGCCCCCGCTCGCCTGCAGCAGCTGGGCGAGCTCCCGCACGTTCAGCGACGGGCCGTAGACGAAGATCGACCCGCCCGTCCTGGTCATGCCGATCCCGGACCGCCAGACGTAGTAGCCGCCGCCGAGGGTCGCGCCCCAGCTGGTCTCGACGTTGTAGTCCACCGTGGCGGGGATCTTGCCGTGCGCGACGATCAGGTGCAGGTTCTGCCGAACGCCCACCACGTCCGGTGCCATCCGCACTGACCCCCCCAGTTACCGATGGCGATCCGCCCGTCGCGGTAGTACACGACCGACGCGACGCCCTTAGTGAGCACCCCGGTGGTCGCACCGTTCAGGTAGAACCCGCCCCCGGACGTGGAAATCTTGAAGCCCCCGTTGAAGGTGGCCAGCAGCCCAGGCGCCTGCCGGGCGGGATGTCTGGCGCAGCCTTCCACTGCCCAGGCCCCGGATCCTCCGCCCCCGGGTGCAGCTGGAAACGGACCAGGTCCTGGTTCATCGAAACGATGCCCGCCACGTACGACGTGTAAACGCTGCTCGCCCGCAGGTAAGTGCCGTAGATGGCGGGCTCGCCCTTGGCCGTGCCCAGCACCCGCCACTGCCCTCGCCGCGCAGGGATGGGCCACCAGGGGCTTCAGCGGCGCGGGGGCAGGGACGGCACGGCTCGGCCTTCACGTGCTCGGTGGGCTTCGGCGCGCTCACTGGCCCCGCGCTCGGGCCGGTCAGCGCGAACGAGGGCTTCCCGCCGACCTTCGGGGGCTTGTATGGATCCACTCCCGAACGTGACCAGCGGGCCGAGGTAGTGGTCCCGGGCCCACTCGCCAGGCGCTCCGACACTGTTCCGCCGCCGGGATAGGTGAGGGCATGCCCACCGACCAGCCCAGCCAGACGACGAACGCCAGCAGCAGCGCCATCACGCCTGGAACCAGCGCCGCGCGCGCAGCCGGCGGAACCGGCCCCCACCACGCCCGCCACGCTCGCCAAGCCACCCCGCCTACCACCCCCCACCACCCGCTCCACCACCCGCCGTGACCACCTCCCACCACCTGGCCCGGCCCGCTTGGACCGCGATCATCCGCGGCGACCCGGTGACCAGCCCGGTTCCGGGCTTGCTCGTCTCGTAGTCGGGCCGGAACGACGCCGGTCTAGGCACCCACGTTCTCCCTCCGGATCATGTTCAGCTTGAGAGACACGCAGCCAGGAAGCACAGCTCTAGTCGCGTTGATGTGGGAGCAGGGCCTCCCGTACCTGAAGCTACGCGTCGAGCCGCGTCGGCCGTCCCTGGCGAGGAGCGTTCCCGTGCCGGGTGAGCCCAAACGACAGGTGTACTCGCCAATCATGAAGACTGCGTTACGGTAGCGGCGGCCGCCAACGCAGGTGGACGGCACGCGGGCGCCTAGGCTGCGTGCGTGTCCGCCGCGCACCACCGGGCAGGGAGCCTGATCCGCAATGCCGCTGCGATTCGCCGCCAACCTCTCGATGCTCTGGGCCGGGCTGCCCCTGCCCGACCAGTTCGAGCGGGCGGCCCGGGCCGGCTTCGACGCCGTCGAGCTGTGGTGGCCGGGGGAGGAGGATGCCGCGCTGCTGCCCGGCCTGACCAGGCGCTGGGGCATGCAGCTGGCGCTGCTGAACTTCGACGCGGGTGACATGGCGGCCGGAGACCGGGGCCTGGCCGCCGACCCGGACCGCACCGCCCAGCTGCGCGAGCACGTGCCGGTCGCGCTGCGGATTGCCCAGGCGTGCGGATGCCCGCGGCTGAACCTGCTCGCCGGGCTGCGCCAGCCGCGGTACCCGCTCAGCCTCCAGCTCGAGCTGGCCCTGGAGAACGTCGCCTGGGCGGCCGACCGGGCTGCGGCGGCGGGCTGCGAGGTGATGATCGAGGCGCTGAACCCGATGGACAACGGCCCCTGCCTGCTGACCACGACCGCGGCGGCTGCGGCGTTCGCCGGGCAGACCGGCCGGGACAACGTCCGGCTCCAGTACGACGTGTACCACATGCAGCGGGTTGAGGGGGAGATCACCCGGACGGTAGATACGTACTGGGACCTGATCAGCCACGTCCAGATCGCCGACGTGCCGGGCCGCGGCGAGCCGGGGACCGGCGAGATCAACTACCCGTTCGTGCTGGGACATCTCGACCGCCGGGGGTACGGCGGTTTCGTCGGGCTGGAGTACCGGCCCTCGGCGGGCACCGCCGAGGACACGTTCGGCTGGCTGAGGGGCCTCGGACAGGGGTAACCAGCCTGGCCACGGGGATTAACCAGGTGCGGCCCGCCGAGACCGTGCCACACTAGCGGCGCCGGTTGTTGAGCCAGCCGGGGTTTGGCTGTGTCCTGCCCGTGCTCCGCCCGGCCCAGGCTGGGCCGGGCGCGACATCAACCTGGTTGAACTGGACCTGGTCGACCTGGCGCCGGTCGAACTGGTGCCGGACCACCCGCACCGGGACCGGCTCGCCGCGGGACTGGGCGCCGAGCAGCAGGCCCCGCACGCGCAGCCACCAGCACACCGCCATCACCGTGCCGGCCAGCTGGACGGCTACGGCGCAGCCGAACGCAAGCCGGTAGGCGGCCACGTCGCTGCGGCCGGCCAGGTCCAGGATCCCGCCGACCAGGAGTGAGGCGAGGATGGCCGCGCTGAACCCGCCGACGTTGACGACCCCGGTCGCGGTGCCGACGGCGGTGCCCGAGTTGTAGTCCCGGGCCAGCGAGAACCCGATGGTGGAGGCCGGGCCCCCCGCGGCCATCAGGGCCACCACCACGACGATCAGCGCGTGCGGCGGCCGCCCTCCGAAGCCGCCCAGCAGGGTCACCCAGCCGCCCACGGTGACCACGCAGACGCCGACCGCGAACGGCACCCGGGCCGCCGGGAAGCGACCGAAGACCACGCCGACGGCCGGGCTGATCGCGATGGCGGCCAGCACGCAGACGAGCAGGACCGCGCTGGCCCGGGCCGGGCTGAACCCCCGGGCCACGAGGTACGGCAGGCCCCACAGCACCGAGAACATCGTGGTCACCGACATGCAGGAGAAGTGCAGCCAGAAGCCCAGCCGGGTGCCGGGCGTCCGCCACGCCGCGCGCGCCCGGCCGCTGACCCGGTGCGCCGCCGCCAGCCACTCGCCCAGAGGCCGGCTGCGGACCATCCCGCCGCCTGGCGGGTCCGCGGGCAGCAGTGCCCAGACGGCGGCTCCCGTAGCCAGCGAGATCAGGCCCGTACTGGCGAACGAGGGGGTCCAGCCCGCTGTGTGCAGCAGCAGCGTGAGGGGGATGGTCGCGATGACGTTGCCGGCCATGCCGAGCATCGAGGTGACCGAGACGGCCAGCGGGAACCGGCGCGGGGCGAAGTCCTGGGCAGCGAACCGCACCACGCTGACGAACGTCAGCGCGTCACCGCAGCCCAGCAGGGCCCGGGCCAGCACGGCCTCTGGGTAGGAGTGCGCGAACGCGAACGCGAGCTGCGCAACGGCCATAGTGCAGGCCGCGGTGATCAGCAGCCGGCGCGGGCCGTAGCGGTCCACCAGCAGGCCGGTAGGTACCTGCATCGCGGCGTACACCCCCAGCTGGGCCAGGACGAAAACGCTGAGCTGCCCAGGCGTGATCCGGAACCGGCTGGCCGCCTCCAGCCCGGCCACGCCGAGCGAGGTGCGGTTGAACACCGCAGCGATGTACACGGTGACCGCGATGGCCCAGCGCCGGAAGGCGGGCGCGGCGCGGATCTCAGGGGTGGACGGGACGGCGGGCGACGACGGGGCCGGGCTGGGCATGGGATTCAGGTTCCGTGGGGCAGGTGGTGGAAGTAGACGGCCAGGTCCGGTGGCCAGGTCCGGTGGCCAGGTCCGGTGGCCAGGTCCGGTGGCCAGGTCCGGTGGGTGGTCAGGGACGGCGGGCGAGGGTGCTCTCCGCATGATCCAGGTGGGCGCCCACGGCCTTGACGACCGCATCGGCGCGGCCCGCGCCCAGCGCGTCACGGATCCGCTCGTGCTCGGCCAGGGTCGAGCGCATCCGGCCGGGATCGACGTGGGTGCCGGTGCCGTCCAGCAGGTTCACGGTGCCCATGCGCAGCTGCCGTTCCCGCAGCGAGCGGTACAGCGAGGTGATGATCTCGTTCCCGGTCGCCGCGACGATCGCGAGATGGAAGTCGCGGTCGGCCTGCACGTACGCGGCGACGTCATGGGCCTGCATGGCGGAGCGCATGGCCTCCAGGTGGCTGTTCAGCACTGGCTCCAGGTCCACGGAGGGCGGGTGGGTGAGGACCTTGCGGGCCGCGAAGGACTCGACCAGGCGCCGGGTCTCCATCACGTCGGCCATCTCGTCCACCGTGACCGGCAGAACCAGGGCCCCGCGTTTGGGCAGCAGGCGGACCAGGCCCTCGCCCTGCAGCCGGAGCAGGGCCTCGCGGACTGGGGTGCGTGAGGCGCCCACCGCGTCGGCCAGCTGTCCCTCGGACAGCAGGTCATGCGGGGTGAACCGGCGGGCGAGGATCTCGCCCTTGACGTAGGCGTAGGCCCGGTCGGCGGCGCTCGGCGCCGCGGGCGGTCGCGCCACAGGCGCCTCGGTAGTATTCACGATGTATCTATGTTACATGCATCGCGGTTTCACGGTCAGATCTTCCGGGTCCGGCGCGGCCCGGCTACTGGTGCCGCTGCCTGAGCCAGTCGAGGGATGACTGGGCTACCTCGCGCCAGCCGTGATCGATGGTGAGCGAGTGCCCCCGGTCCGGGAACTCCCGGAAATCCGTGATGGCCGGGGACTTGTGGTACAGCTTCCGGGTCGCGGTGGTGATCGCCGCCGGGACCGTATGGTCGCGGCCTCCGGCGATCAGGAGCAGCGGGCCGCGGTTCTTGTTGCGGGTGTCCACCGCGGCCGGCGAGTGCGGGGTGAAATTGGCCAGGGCGTCCTCGAACAGGGGCTTGCCGGGTGAGGGCACGGTCCAGCGGTCGTACAGCTCGGAGGATTCCTGCGCGCTCAGCTGGTTCCCGAAGCCGTAGCGGAACTGGCTCGCGGTCAGCGACACGGCCTGCTCCCGGTTGGCGGGCTTGCGCAAGGCGATCGAGGCCACCCGCAGCGCCGACGGGGGCAGGTAGTAGACGCCCTTGATGGGAGCCGCGTCGATGGCCACGCCCGCGGCGGCCAGGTTCTGCCCGACCAGCCGCTGCACGATCAGGCCGCCGAAGGAATGCCCGATCACGATGGGCGGGGCGGTCAGCCCGCGGATGATCCCGGCGTAGTGCTCTACGACGTCGTTGAGGCCTTTGCCGGCCACCTGCTCCGGGTGGCTCCGCGTCTCCTCGACGGTGTCGGCGTCGCCCGGCCAGCCGGGTGCCACGGGCGCGTACCCCGCCTCCTGGAAGAACTCCATCCACGGGCCCCACGACGCGGCGTGCAGCCAGAGACCATGCACGAAGACAACGGGGGTTTCTGCCGGTTCCATCTCGTGCCCCTTCCGCCGATGCGGGCGCGCGCCGCGCATCCCGGGTAGGTACCCGCTTTGCCCCAGGATGCACCCTGGCCCGGTGAGCCCCGCCTGCCCAGCCCTGCCTCACCCGTCGCTGATCCGCTCGCCGCTGGCCGCGTCGAACAGGTGCACGTGCCCGGGGTCCGCGCCGGCCCTGATGAGCTCGCCGGGCCGCGGTCGCACCGGCCCGGACCGGACAATCACGTTGCTGCCCGGCTCACCAGCCAGCTGCCCATAGATATGAGCGTCACCCCCGGCGTCCTCCACCAGGGCGACCTTCAGCTCCAGCTCGCCGTGGCCGGCCGTCAGATGTTCCGGCCTGATCCCGGCGACTACCCGGTCCCGGCCCTGCATCGCCCGCCGCTGGGCATCGCCCAGCGGCAGGCTGGCACCGGCCAGCCTGAGCCCGTCCTGCTCCACCGCGGCGTCGAAGAGGTTCATGGCCGGCGACCCGATGAACGCGGCCACGAACACGTTCGCGGGCCGGTCGTACAGTTCGGCCGGGGCAGCGAACTGCTGCAGCCGCCCGCCGCGCAGCACGGCCACCCGTTCGCCCATGGCCATGGCCTCCGCCTGGTCGTGGGTGACATAGACGGTGGTCACCCGCAGGCGGCGCTGGAGCTCGCTGATCTGGGCCTGGGTCGTCGCGCGGAGCCCGGCGTCCAGGTTGGACAGTGGTTCGTCCATGCAGAAGACCTTCGGCTCGCGGACGATGGCGCGGCCCAGGGCGACCCGCTGGCGCTGACCGCCGGACAGGTTCCGCGGCGTGCGGTCCAGCAGCGGCTGCAGGTCGAGCAGGCGGGCGGCCTCACGGACCCGGCGGCCGGCCTCTTCATCGCCGATGCCCCGCATGCGGAGCACGAAGCCCATGTTCTCGCCCACGGTCTTGCTCGGGTAGAGCGCGTAGTTCTGGAACACCATCGCGACGTCCCTGTCGCGGGACGGCACGCCCGCCATGTCCTGTCCGCCGATAAGGATCGAGCCCTCATCGAGCTCCTCCAGGCCGGCCAGCATCCGCAGGGCGGTGGTGGTGCCGGAGCCCGGGGGGCCGGCCAGGACCACGAACTCGCCGTCGCTGATGGCCAGGGTCAGCGCGTCCACCGCGGGGTGCTCCGCTCCCGGATAGACCCGCGTCGCGTTCTCATACCTGACCTCAGCCATGATCGTCTCCCAGAACGCCCCCGGCACCACCCGGTTCCCGGCCCCCGGCCCCCGGGAACCGGCCCCCGGTTCCCCTGCGACCCCATCAGCCCCGCTAGCCCCAGGCCGCGAACGTGATCAGACGATCGGTGTCGCCAGGCCAACACCAATCGTCTGATCACGTTCCCATCTCAAGCACCTCCGAGGAAAGCCAGCCCCCCGAGCTACGTCCTACTTACTACGGAAGCCAGAGAGGATCTGGCCGCCGGTAGGGAGCTACCGGGCCTGAGCGCCCGCCGGCGCCGCGGGAGCTACCGGGCCTGGGCGGCCGGCGCCGTGGTCGCCGCGCCTTCCGGGACGGCCACCCCGCCAGCCGGCTGCGGAATGGCCACAGTGCCAGGCCGCCTGCGCGGGGGCAGCGCGAACGCCACCCCGATGGCGGCGATCAGGGCCACCACCGCGGCCATCCGCATGCCGGTGGCCATGGCCGTGGTGAACGCGGTGTGCGCCGCGGCCGCCAACTGCATGCCGGATGCCCCGCCGAGGTGCCGGCCGACGATGTCCGCCGCGGCGACCGAGCTCGTGGCCAGGTGGCTGACCGGCTGCGGCACGTGCGCTGCAGCCAGCGCGCTGCCGAGCTTCGAGCGGTAGACGTTCTCGGCCAGGCTGCCGACGATCGCGATGCCCAGGGCGCCCCCGACTTCCCGGATCGTGTCGTTGATCGCGCTGCCCGCCCCGGCCTGGTGCGCGGGAACCGTGGTCATGATGGTCGTGCTGGCTGGTGCCATCACCAGCCCCATGCCCGCGCCCATGATGGCCACGGCTGCAGCCAGCGGCGGGTAGCTCGTGTGCACGCCGGCCGTGGACAGGTCCAGCAGGCCCGCGCCCATGAGCACGATGCCGGCCGGGATGATCACCCGGCTGCCGAGCCGCCCGGCCAGGACCGGGGACACCGGCGACACGGCGGCCATGGCGATCGCGAAAGGCAGCGCGCGCAACCCGGCGGACAGCGGGCTGTAGCCATGCACCAGCTGGAGGTACTGGGTGAGCACGAACAGGCTGCCGAACAGGGCGAAGAAGATCACGGTCACCGAGGCGGCTGCGGCCGAGAAGGCGCGGACCGCGAACACCCGCAGGTCGATCAGCGGGTTCGGGATGTGCAGCTCCCACCAGGTGAACAGGGCCAGCCCTGCCAGCGCGGCGGCCACCTCAGCCAGCGTGAACGCCCCGGTCCACCCCCGGGTCGGGGCCTCGATGATGGCGTCCACAAGGAGGAACAGCGAGCCCGCGATCATCAAGGTGCCGGTGAAGTCGAGGCGGTGGTCTCCCGGCTCGGCGGTCTCTGGGACGGTCAGCAGTACGCCGGCCAGCGCCAGCGCCACGAGCGGGACGTTGATCAGGAACACGCTGCCCCACCAGAAGTGCGACAGCAGCAGGCCGCCCAGGGTGGGGCCGATCACGATGCCCACCCCGGCCACGGCCGACCAGGCCGCGATGGCCTGCGGGCGCTCCCGGGGCGGGAACACGGAGTTCAGGATGGACAGCGTGGCCGGCATCACGAACGCCGCGCCGAGGCCCATCACCACCCGCGCCGCGATGAGCATCCCGGTGCCGGAGGCGAACGCCGCCGCCGTGCTGCCCAGGGCGAACACGGCCAGCCCGCCGAGCAGCGAGAGGCGCCGGCCGTAGCGGTCACCCAGCGCCCCGGCGGGGACCAGCAGCGCAGCGAAGCACAGCGTGTACGCGTCCGCGATCCACTGCAGTGAGCTGGTCCCGGCGTGCAGCACCCGGGCCAGCGTGGGGAGGGCGGTGTTGAGGATGGTGTTGTCGATGACGACCACCAGCAGGCTCAGGCAGAGCACGAGCAGGATCTGCCGCCGCCGCGGGTGGCCCTGCGGCCACAGATTTGAGCTGGGCATCGGACTCTCCTTGGCACGCTTACTTACGGCTGTTGACTTACGATCGTTGGCTTACAGTCGTAAGCATAGACATATGAGCTAACGGCTGTAAAGTAGGAACCGTGAATACCGCATCAGAGCTGGTCCCGCCCGCTTCCGGCGCCGCGGCCCCGGCTACCGCATCGCCGCGTCGGCAGCGCAACGCTCGGGGTCAGGGAGCCAGGCTGACCGAGGACATCGTGACCGGGGCGCTCGCGCTGATCGAGCGGTCCGGCTCGGACGAGGCGGTCACCCTGCGCGCGGTTGCCCGGGAGGTCGGCATCTCCGCCCCGTCGATCTACGCCCACTTCGCAGACCGCGATGCCATCGTGATGGCCGTGGTCCTCCGCGTCTTCGACGAGCTAGCCGGGGCCATCGAGAAGGGCTCCGCGTCGGCCCCCCAGGACCCGGTGGAACGCCTGGTCGCCGGCTGCGGGGGGTACGTCGGCTACGGGCTCGCCCATCCCGCCCGCTACGGGGTCCTGTTCTCCGGGCCGCACGGGATGCCGCAGGATTACTGCGCGCCGGTGCCGCTGGGCCCGGAAGGCCGCCCGGTCCTCGAATTCGGCGCCGAGGCGTTCGCCCTGCTCGTCCGGGCCATCGAGGATTGCGCCGAGGCGGGAGCGTCGGCGAGCACCGACGTGGTGGCCGACTCGACCGCGGTCTGGGTGGCCCTGCACGGCGCGGTTACGCTGCGCACCTCGCTGCCCGGCTTCCCGTGGCCCGAGCCGGAGAATTTCGTCCGGCACCTCGTGCTCTCACTCGCCCGGATCACCGGCCACCCGGACGGCGGCTGAGCGGCCCGGCCACCTCGGCCCGGCCACCTCGGCCCGGCACCCAGCCCTGGCCGCCCCCGTCCCCGGTGCCGGAACCCTCAGCGTCCGGTGACGCCGTCGAGAGCCTCACGGAGCAGGTCGGCGTGCCCGTTGTGCCGCGCGTACTCGCCGATCAGGTGCACGTACATCATCCGGACCGAGAACGTGTCGCCGCCGCCGTCGAGTGTGTCCTCGAAGCCCAGGTCGGCCGTGGCCGCGTCGGCCTGGCGCCATTCCTCCCGCAGTCGGGCAATGTCCGCCTCGGCCTCCGCCGCGACGGCGTCGTTGAAATCGGTGTCCTTCCCCCGGGCCGGGTCGTACAAGGGCGGGACCGGCTGGCCGGCCGCGCGCTGGCGGAACCAGATCCGCTCGACCTTGGCCAGGTGCCGGATCAGGCCCAGCAGCGACAGGTTTGAGGACGGGATGGGCCGGCTGGCCAGCTGTTCCCCGGTCAGGCCGGCGCAGATGTTCAGCAGCGTGACCCGCTGCCAGTTCAGGTAGCCCTCGAGGATCGGCCGGTCGGCACCGGTGAGCGGCCCGTCGACCGGCTCGGGGGTGGGTGCGGTCCAGGTCATCATCCCAGCCTGGCAGGAACGCCTGGCGTACACGAACCCGGCCGTCCACCTGGTCGCCGGAACAATTTCGAGAGAAATCTCTTGACAGATATCTCTCGAAAGATAAGTATCGAGATGTGTCTGTTGACGACGAGGGGCCGCCAGCCTCACCCCTGGACAATGTCCGCAAGCTGACCGACTCGCGGACGCTCCGGGCCCTCACCCACCCGGTCCGCATCGCGCTCATCGAGGCCCTGCTCCTCGGAGGGGCCATGACGGCCACGGAGGTCGGCGAGCGGATCGGCGAGTCGCCCACCACCTGCTCGTTCCACCTCCGCCAGCTCGCGAAATACGGCTTCGTGGAGGAGGCGGGCGGGGGCAAGGGCCGGTCCCGGCCGTGGCGGCTGACCTCGGTAGGTATGCAGTTCGCCACCGCGCACGATGACCCGGAGACCGAGATGGCGGCGGGCGCCCTGGTCCGCATGCTCCGTGAGCGGCAGTTCGCCCGGTACCGGACCTGGCTGGAGACGAACAAGAATTTCCCGCGCCAGTGGCGGGACGCGGCGGGCAGCAGCGAGAGCATTGTCTACCTCACCGCCGCGGAGCTGGAAGAGCTCAGCCAGGAAGTGCTGGCCCTGCTGCTGCCCCGGTTCCGGGAGCGGCTCACGGATCCCTCTCTCCGGCCGCCGGACGCGGTCCCGGTGGAGTTCCTCATGCTGGCTTACCCGATTAGCCTGCCGCCACCCGGTGACGCCCAGCCCGCGACCGCCAGCGGCGATGAACCAGCCGACGGCGAGCCGTCATAACGAGCGAGCGCCTCCCCGGAGGCGAACCCGAACCTTCCCGGCGTGAGGTGACTTAGCCATGCATCCGTACCTGATGGAACAGCAGATCAAGGCACGCAACGAAAACCTGCACCGCGAACTCGCCCACCCCCGGCGGGAGCGTGTGCGGCGTGGGGGGCCACGGCCGTCCCTGCGTCACGACCTGGGCTGGATGCTGGTCGGCGTGGGGCGGCGCATGGCCCTCGGCCGGTCCGGCCTACGCGGTCGCCCGGGCGCCCGCCGCGGCAATGGCCCTGCCATCACGCACGGGTAACGACATCCGCGGGCTCGACGCGCATCAGATCGTCCCGGTTCCAGCTGCGGTCCAGGTCGGTCGCGAGACGGTGCGCATGCTGGAGGCGGGCCCGGTCCAGCTCGTTGCGGACACTGCGGGCATTCGCGAAGCGGGGCTGGCCCATCTGGTGGGTGAGGTAGTCGCTGAAAGCCGCCTCAGCTTCCGGCGAGAGGTAGTAGTTCGACTGCTCCATCATCCGCCGCCCGACAGTGCGCGGTGACGGCGGTCCAGCGGGCGCGGGCCGGCGGCCAGGTTAGCCCAGATCCGCTGGGACACGCCCTGGACGGTGCTGATCCCGTAGTCGAGCCCGGCGGTGCCGGGGCCCGCGGGGTCGTCAGTGGTGAGCACGGCCAGGACATAGTTGCGGCCCTTGCCCCGGACCCAGCCGATGCTGTTGACCTGCCAGGGGCATGAGTCGTCCTGCTTGGCGCAGGTGGGAACGTACTTCCAGCCGTTCTTGACGGCGACGGTCACGGCCGGGTCGGGCGTGGCGTAGTCGGGGGCGGCACACCTGGTGCCCCACGGGCCACAGGTGATGCCCCAGCGCTGGGTCGGCTCCACGCTCTCCATCAGGTGCAGGCCATACTCCCTCGCGTCGCGGCCCAGGGTGCGGTTGTGGTAGGCGAGGATGCGGACGATCGCGACCTGGTCGGCGGCCGTGGTTGTGGTATCGCCCCACCCGTAGTACGTCGGCGTCTCACAGCCGACCCGGGTGTGGTGGGTCGGGATGAGCGTATTGAACAGGGTGAGCGTGGTGCAGCCGCCGGAGAAGTAGAACAGCGAGGTCGCGGCCACGTTGTCGCTCATCGTGATCATGTTCTGCAGCAGGTACCTGATGGAGTACGGCATGCTGTCCGGGATGATGCCGGGCCGGGACTGGTAGCGCCACAGCCACAGGGACATGATGTCGGCCTTCACGATGCTGGCCGTGTACTGCGTGTTCCGGCCGCCCGAGAGCAGGTACGTCCGGCCGGTGAGCTTGTTGAACAACGCCACCTGCGCGACGCCGTGCCGGGTGCGCAGGTAGCGCGCGACCCCGTGCAGCGGCCCAGGCAGCCGGGAGGCACTGGCCATGTCCTTCACCGGGAGCGCGCCGGCCAGCGGGAGCGTCCCTGCCACGCGGCGGACGGCCCCGGCCGGCCGCACGGCGCCGTGGCGGGTTCCGGCGGTGAGAACCGCAGCGCTGACCTGTGGCGCATGAACCGGGCTCCCGGGCCCATGAACCGAGCTCCCGCCGGCTAGCAGGCCGGCGCTGGCCAGGGCCGCCACGCCGAGCGTCAGGAAGGAAAGCCGTACTACACGCGAGGATCTGACTGCCTGCACCATGTCCCCCTCTGGCATCACAGGCACCGCCGCTCTGCGCTGGAACGTATCAGCGACAGCATGAGGTAGTCGCGTAACTGCTTTCCGTCAGCGCGTCGCTGCGACGGGCCTGCGCCTCACCCGCGCTCCCGGCGGGATGCAGTCCGCCCGCCATGCGCCCGCCGTGGCCGGCGTAGGGTCGGTTCCATGGCGCTGGCCGGACGGAAGGTCCTCCTCCTCGCGGCGGACCTGTTCGAAGACATGGAGCTGCTGTATCCGCTGTACCGTCTCCGGGAGGAGGAAGTCACGGTGACCGTGGCCGGCCTCGACAATCACCCCGTCATGGGCAAGAAGGGGCACGGCCCGGTGCCGGTGGACACCGTCGTGGACCAGGTCACCGCCCAGGAGTTCGACGGGCTGGTCATCCCGGGCGGATACGCGCCGGACAAGCTGCGACGCTCCGCGGCCGTCCTGGGCCTGGTGCGCGACTTCGACGAGGCGGGCAAGCCGGTCGCGTTCATCTGCCACGCCGGCTGGGTGCCGATCTCCGCAAAGATCCTCAAGGGCCGCCGGGCGACCAGCGTGGCAGCGATCCGCGACGACATGATCAACGCGGGGACGGACTGGGTGGACGAGGTCACCGTGGTGGACGGCAACCTCATCTCGGCCCGCACCCCGGATGATCTCGGCCCGTGGATGAAGGCGCTGCTCCAGGCGCTGGACAGCGCCGGATAGCGCCCCTTACCGGCCGCGGACCCAGCGGGGCTTGCGCTTCTCCAGGAAGGCCCGCGTCCATTCGCGCGCGTCCGGCAGCTGGCTGGTCGAGGCCATGACCTCGACGGCGTAGGCGTACGCCTTCGGCTGGTCCAAGTCGATCTGGGCGTACAGCGCCTGCTTGCCGATGCCCTTGCTCTCCGCCGAGCCCCGGGTGACGCGCTCCAGCAAGTCCTGGACCGCAGAGTCGAGCTGCCCCGCGGGCACGACCTGGTTGACCAGGCCCCAGTCGAGGGCGGTCCGCGCGTCGATCACGTCGCCGGACATGGCCAGCTCCAGGGCCCGCTTCCGGCCGACGTTCCGGGCCACGGCCACCATCGGGGTGTGGCAGAACCAGCCGCCCTTGCCGCCGGGCGTGGCGAAGCCGGCGTCCTCACTGGCCACGGCAAGGTCGGCGCTGGCGACCAGCTGGCAGCCGGCCGCCGTGGCCAGCCCGTGGACCCGGGCCACGACCGGCTGCGGCACCTGCTGCATCAGCGTCATGAGCTCGGTGCAGGTGCCAAGCAGCTTGCGGATCGCCGGGAGGTCGGTCCCGGCCACCTCGGCGAGATCGTGCCCAGAGCTGAACACCGCGCCGTTACCGGCCAGGACCACGCCCGCGGCATCGCCGTCCCCGATGTCGCGGAACGCGGCGATCAGCTCGCGCATGTGCGCCAGGGACAGGGCGTTGCGCCGCTGCGGCCGGTTCATCGTGATGGTGGCGAAGTCCCCGGACCTCTCCACCAGGATGTGCTCGTACCCCATACCCATCGCCTCCTGACCGCAGCCTACGTCGGCCTTGGGCGGGAGCCCAGGCGTGAATCACACGGCGCCCCTGCGCCGGTGCGATCCATTCAGCCGAGGGAAATAGGCACGGCAACGTCAGCCGCGGGTGATCGGGCTGGCACGGGAGGCGGTCCCGGCTGGGCCTGCCTGGCTACGCGGGAGCAATTCTGGCCGGGAGTTCACCGGACGAGAACGCGATGAGATAGATGAGGCCGCAAGCCACCCCGACGGCCGGCGTGACCCAGTAGGTGCGGCTGGTCTTAGTCGTGATCTGCGTGGAATATCTCCTCGACGGTGGTCCCGAAGAACCGGGCCATGGCCATGGCCAGGAGGAGGGACGGAGTGTAGCGGCCGGTCTCGATGGAGTTGATCGTCTGCCGTGAGACGGCCAACTCGCAGGCCAGTTCGGCCTGGGCGAGTCCCTTGGCGGTGCGGCGTTCCCGCACGTCGTTCCTCACCGCACGGCCCCCGCCGCGGGGTGGGTACCCGGCCCCATGTAAAGTCTGCTTGTCACACCCCCAGAATCGCCTGCCCGGACGGCAAATGTCAAGTGGACTTGTCACCGTCGGCTGGGGGCGGGCCCGTTAACAGCGCATTGCGGACGTAACGGTTCCATGTCGGAACCTCGCGTGGCCGGGCCAGGAGTGGTTCACTGTTGAAATCGAGATCTGAGATCCTATTTCCCTGCCGATCGGGGAGTCGATGGCCGGAACGAGCGGTTCGCCCGCAGCCAAGGGTGTTCCCCTTCAGGAGGACGCGCACACGGGCGCGCCCGCCCCTGGCGCGCCCCTCAACGGCCCGGGTGCGGGTGCCACCGGGGCACCCGGGCCCGCACCTGCGGGTGCGGGTGCCCCGGTGGCCAGCGGCACCGGCCTGCGGCTGTCCGGCGTGGCCCGGGTCTTCGGGCAGGTGGTCGCGGTGTCCGGGGTGGACCTGGAGGTCCCGCTGCACAGCCGCCTGACCATCGTCGGGCCGAGTGGCTGCGGGAAATCCACCCTGCTCGCGCTGATCTGCGGCCTGGACGAGCCGAACGAGGGCACGATCGACGTGCTGGGCGCCACCACCTCGGCCGAGCGGCTGCGCCGCTGCGCCTGGATGCCCCAGCGTGACCTGCTGCTGCCCTGGCGCGACGTGCTCGGCAACGCGGCGCTGGCCCTGGAGAACCAGGGTGTCCGGCGGCGGACCGCGCGCCAGCGGGTAGGGCACCTGGTCGAGCGCTTCGGGCTGGCCGGGTTCGAGGAGAAGCTGCCGCACCAGCTGTCCGGCGGGATGCGGCAGCGGGTTTCCTTCCTGCGTACCCTGGTGGCGGGCAAGGAAGTCCTGCTTCTCGATGAGCCGTTCGGGGCCCTCGACTCGATTACCCGTGCCGACCTGCAGGAATGGCTGCGCACCGCGCTGGACGCCGAACCCAGGACGACCGTGCTGGTCACCCACGACGTGGAGGAGGCCCTGCTGATCGGCGAACGCGTCGTGGTCATGTCCGCCCGGCCGGGCCGGATCGTCGCCCAGTTCGACGTCCACCTGCCGCACGCGGGCAGCCGCCGCGAGCTGATCCGGCATCCGGAGTTCACCGAGCTCCGCGACGAGATCCTGTCCCTGCTCGAGGCCGTGGCATGAGCACCACTGTCACCCGGCCCGACGAATCGGCCGTCGCGGCCCCGGCCAAGTCAGGGCGCGCGTCCGCGGGCATCCGCCGGGCGCTGCCCGCGGCCGCCATCCTGGTCGCGATCGCCCTGATCTGGGAGGCCGTCAGCCACTGGTTCGGGGTCCCCGACTACGTGCTGCCCTCGCTGGACAGCATCTGGTCCACCGGAGTCGCCGAGTGGCACGGGACGCTGGCCAGCGCGACGCTGGTGACCACCGAGGAAGTCCTGCTGGGCTTCCTGCTCTCGATCGTGATCGCGCTGTTCATCGCCTTCGCGCTGCACAGCTCGCGGGTGGTCCGCAACGCTGTCTACCCGCTGCTGATCGGCTCCCAGGCCGTCCCGGTCGTGGTGATCGCGCCGGTGCTGGCCATCATCTTCGGTTACACGATCACCCCGAAGCTGATCGTGGTCACGCTGATCTGCTTCTTCCCCATCGTGGTGAACACCATCGACGGCCTGGCCTCGGTGGACCCCGAGCTGCTGCGGGTGATGCAGACCCTGGACGGCAGCCGGTGGGCCACGCTGCGCCGTGTGGAGGCGCCGGCCGCCCTGCCGTCGATCTTCTCCGGGCTGCGGATCGCGGCCACGTACGCCCCGATCGGCGCGGTGTTCGGCGAGTACGCCGGCTCGCAGAACGGCCTGGGCTACGTGATGATCCAGGCCATCCCCCAGCTGGAGACCGCCCTCGTCTTCGCCGCGATCTTCATTCTCACGGCTGAGGCCATTCTGCTGTTCATCGCCGTCTCGGTACTCGAGCGGATCATCTGCCCATGGGCACGAGAAGGGAAACGGTGACTTTCATGACCGCAGTGCGGAGGGGCCGCAGACGCGGTGCGCTGATCATCGGGGCCGCGGCCGTGATGTCGGCCGCCGTGGCCTGCGGTTCGTCGTCTGCTTCGCCTAGCTCCGGCAGCAGTGGCGGCGGCACGGCCACGACCAACACCACCGTCCTGCTGGACTGGTTCCCGAACCCCGATCACATCGCTCTGTACCTGGCCCAGAAGGACGGCGACTTCACCAAGCATCATCTCAACGTGACCTTCCAGTCGCCGTCCAACAGCACGGACGCGCTGAAGCTGGTCAGCCTGGGCCAGGTGCCGCTAGCCATCTCCTACGAGCCGGAGACGATCACTGCGGCCACCGACGGCCTGAACGTCGCGGCAGTCGCCGCGATGATCCCGACCTCGCTGAACTCGCTGATCATCTCGGGCAAGAGCGGGGTCAGCGGCCCGGGACAGCTGGCCGGGAAGACGGTGGGCACCGACGGGGATCCGGTCTCCGCGGAGATGCTCAAGGCGGTGCTGAAGAAGTACCATCTGTCGCTGAGCCAGATCAAGCTGGTCACGGTCAACGAGGGCTTGGTCCCCGCTATGGTGTCGAGCAAGGTGTCCGCGATCATCAGCGGCTACCGGAACGTCGAGGCCATCCAGCTCGGGTCGCTCGGGCTGAAGCCCAAGGTGTACCCGGTGGACACGCAGGGCGTGCCCAACTACGACGAGCTGGTCATCATCGCGAACAAGTCCAAGCTGGCCAGCGACCCGGCCTATCGCACGATGGTGCGCGAGTTCCTGGCCGGGCTGGGCCAGGGCTCCGCGGCCGCGCAGGCCAGCCCGGCCGCCGCGCTGGCCGCGCTGTCCCCGGTGGCCAAGGGGTACAGCCCGGCGCTGCTCAAGAAGATGGTCTACGCGACCGCCCCGCTGCTGCACAACCCGGCCGGCTTCGGCGCGATGAGCGTGAGCGAGTGGCAGAGCTTCGCCAACTGGATGAAAAGCCAGGGGCTCATCACCAAGCCGGTCCAGGCTTCCTCGGTGGTGAACACGTCCCTGCTGCCGAAGAGCTGACCCGGAAAAGGGCCTGGGTGAGGGCAGAGTGAGTGAGATACGATCTGAGATCTCAGATCGTTCGCAGTGCGGACCTCGCCGCCCGGTGGCAACCCCACCGGGCGGCGGCGTCCCGCCATGGAGGCGGCTATGACCAGTGCACCCGTTGACGGCGTCGAGCATCGCCAGCTGAAGGACTCGGTGTACCTGAAGCTCCGGCAGGAGATCGTGTCCGGCAAGCTGCCGCCGGGGTACCTGCTCCGCGAGGCTGAGCTGGCCGCCCGGTTCGGGGTGAGCAAGACCCCACTCCGCGAGGCGTTCGTGCGGCTGGAGAAAGACGGCTTCGTCGAGATCGCGCCGTACCGCAGTGCGGTCGTCGGCGGGTACAGCCGGCAGGACCTCCGCGAGATCTACGAGGTGCGGGAGCTGCTGCAGGGGCTGTGCGCGCGGGAGGCCGCGCTGAACATCGCGACCGAGGACCTGGCCATGCTGTCCCGCATCGTCCGGGATAGCGCGGCGGCCCTCGAGGCCGGTGACTCCGACTGGCTCGCGGCGCTGCTGGACGAGTTCGACGTGGTCCTCTACGGCCAGTCGAAGAACAGCAGGATCACCGCGATGCTGAACAACATCCGTGACCACGTGACCCGGATCGGCCGCCTGACTGTGGCCATCCCAGGACGGATGGGCACGTCGGTCCAGGAGCATCAGGGCATCTACGAGGCCATTGTCCAGCGCGACGGGCAGCGGGCCGAGACCCTGATGCGCCAGCACATCCTCTCGGTCATGGCCGACCAGCTGGCCAACCTCGACCCGGAATCGGTCGCGGGCCGCCCGTGAGCAGCCACCCTGACGTCCTCGTCGTCGGGGCCGGTGCAGCCGGCCTGTTCTGCGCGCTCGGCCTGAAGGACTCTGCCTCCGTCACCCTGGTCGAGGCCGGCCCGGACCCGGGCACGCCGCCGCCGCGCTGGATGCTCTACGACTACCTGCTGCCCGACGAGTGCTATTACCACTACACCGACGCCGACACCGGGCTCGACCTGCCCCAGGGCCGCTGCACCGGGGGCGGGTCCACGGTCAACTCGGCCGCGGCCCTGCGCGGCCAGCCGTGGGACTTCGACGGCTGGGCGGTGCCCGGCTGGTCCTGGCGGGACTGCCTGGACGGCTTCCGGGCCATCGAGTCCGACCAGCAGTTCGGCGACGCGCGCTACCACGGCGCCGACGGTCCCATCCCGGTCACCCGGCTCACCCCCGGCCCGCTCGACGAGGCGCTCATCGCGCTGTGCGCCCAGCGCGGCTACCCGGCCGCCGCGGACCACAACGCGCCGGGAGCGCTCGGCATCGGGGTGTGGCCCACCAACCGCCGGGACGAGGGACGGTGGGGCACTCACGCCGCCGTCCTCCCGCTGGTCCGCCCGGCCGTGGACGTGCGGACCGGCACCCGGGTGGGAAAACTTCTCTTCAACGGAACCCGGTGCGTGGGCGCCGAGGTTCTCGGCCCGGAGGGTCATGAGCGCCTCTACGCCGGCCGTGTGGTGGTGTGCGCGGGCGCGTTCGGGTCTTCGTTGCTGCTCATGAACTCCGGCATCGGCCCGGAGGCCATGCTGCGGCGGGCGGGCATCGGGCTGCTGTCACCCCGGGACGGGGTGGGCGCGAACCTCCAGGACCACCCGTGGTGCCTGCTGGACGTGGACGTAACCGACGTGGCCGCGATCGAGGCCCGGCCGGTGAGTGGCGCGCTGCTGCGCTACGAGCTGCCCGGTGACCACGTCGAGGCCGAGATCTTCCCGTGGCAGACCCGGCCGTACGCCCCGTCCGTGCCGGCCACCCAGGTCTCGTTCACCGCGGCGCTGATGACGCCGCTCAGCCGCGGCCAGGTCAGCCTGACCCCGGACGGCGGGACCGAGGTCCGGGTCCGCCACCTGGTGGACGCGCAGGACGCGGCCCGGATGGCGGAGATCGTCACCACCACCGCGGGGCTCGTCGACGAGCTGGCCGCCCGCGGCCTGGTCCGCGTGCCCGAGGATGCCTGGTGGCGGGCGGATGACCTGGTGGCGGCGGGCCGGCAGGTGGCGGGGACGTACAACCACCACTGCGGGACGTGCCGGATGGGCGACCCGTCCGACCCCGGCACGGTGGTTGGCCCCGGGCTGGACGTGCTCGGCGTCTCAGGGCTGTCCGTGGCGGACTCGTCGATCCTGCCAGTCATCCCGCGGGCCAACACCAACCTGACATCGATGATGATCGGCCACCGCGCCGCCCAGCTCCTGCTGGCCGCCTCGTCCGCCAGTGCCCCGGCGGGTTCATGATCAACCCTTCGTGATCAACCGATAGGTGTCGTTCCGGCCCTGCGGGTCATTAACTCGCTTGCTTGATTTCGGGTGGGAGGGTGATTCCGGCGTCGGCGGCGTAGGCGAAGAGGTCATCGAGGGAGACCGATGGGGGCCGGAGGTGGGGTGACGCGGTGGGCAGCTACTCACGCGTGGCGACGCCGCGCTCCGCCCCGAGGGCCAAGCGTGGCGCCGGGCGTTACCCGCGTGGCTATGCCGCGCTCGGCGCGGAGGGCCGACCGGGGGTCGGGGGGACTCTGTTAGCCGGGCTGGCCCGGCGGGCCGGCAAGAGCCATGTCCCAGAAGGCCAGCTCGTAGCGGGTCGAGCGATCGAACACGGCGGCCAGGGACGTCATCAGGTCCTCGTCGGCCACGTCGGTGTGCTGGTCAAGCAGGGATGTGCTCGCCTGCACCAACTCGTCGTAGCCGTCCCCGGCGAACATGGCGATCCAGTCGGCGTAGACAGGGTCGCGGGGCATCGACGCGGCCAGGCGGGTCGCGAGCTCGCCATAGCTCCACTGGCACGGCAGCACCGCGGCCAGCCCGGCCGGCAGGTCATGCCGCCCCGCCGTGTCGAGCAGGTGGCGGGTGTAGGCGTAGGTGACGGGCGCCATTACGGCGGCAGGATCGGGATCCGCGGAGCCGCCGAGCCGGGCCAGGAACGCATAGTTGGCGGGCAGTTCGGTGTCTACGATCTGGTCGAGGAACCTGGTCAGCACCGTGACGGCGGCCAGGTCCGGAGCCCGCCCGATGATCAGGGCGATGGCCCGGGCGTAGTCCTCGAGGTACAGCACGTTCTGCTCGAAGTAGTAGCGGAATGTCTCGTGCGGCAGCGAGCCCGCGCCGATCTCGGCCACCATGGGGTGGCTGACGGCCGCCGCCCAGCTAGGCGCGCCGCGCTCGCGCAACAGCGCCGACGCCGGGGTGCCGGTGCTCATATGCCGGCGCTCATATGCCGGTGCTCATATGCCGGTGCTCATATGTCCGTGCTCATCAGGTGGCTCCTCACCCGGTGCGTCGGCCGAGACATGAGATATGAGACTCTGGCATGCCGCTCTTAGTCAAGGCCTCCGCCGCCGCTGGTGCCACCGTCCGTAGCCTGCCGGGTCGGCGAAACGCGATGGTTACGCCCGTGGCATTGACGGCCCTGGGTTCCCGATCCTAGCCTCAGATCTGAGATCTGATCTGGGAGGCAGGATGACGGACACCGTGGACGGTCGCGATCGCCCCGCGCGGGGGACGGGCGGCCCGGTCACGGTGGACACGGTGGTCGCGGGCGGCTGGCTGCTCACCATGAACCCGCAGCGGGAGATTTACCGCACCGGCGCGGTAGCCATCCGCGGCGGGGTCATCGTCGAGGTCGGCCAGCGGGCCGACCTGCTCACCCGGTACGCACCCCGGCGGCTCATCGACGCGCCGGACGGCGTGATCACCCCGGGCCTGGTCAATGGGCACCGGCACCTGCTGTGCTGCGCGAAGGGCGCGATGCCGGAAGGCGGCCAGACCCTGGACGCGCTGCGCCGGTTCATCTACCCGTCCTTCGCCGCCCTGACCGAGCAGGACATGTACGTCCACGCGCAGCACGCCGCCGCGGAGATGATCCGGTTCGGCACCACCCTGTTCGAGGAGCCGGGCTGCAACCACCTGGACGCCGTGCTGGAGGCGCTGGCCTCCTCCGGGATCCGGGCCCGGACCGGCCCGTGGACCTGGGACCAGGCCGGCCCGGCCGGCGCCGCCGACCTGCCCGACTGGCTGCGGATGGACGCCAAGGCCGCGCTGCGTCGGCTGGCCGACGGGGTCGAGCAGGTGCGCAAGTTCGGCCATCCGAGGATCCGGGACGCGGTCACCATCGAGGGCGTGGGCACCTGCTCCGACGAGCTCAACCGGGGCGCCGCTGAGCTGGCCCGGGACGCGGAGTCCCTGTTCGTGCTGCACAAGTCGACCAGCGAGCGTGAGGTCGAGCTGGAGCTGGCCACCTTCGGGCACCGGCCGGTGGAGCACATGCACGAGATCGGCGCGCTCAACGAGCGCACCCTGCTCAATCACATGACCAGCCTGGATGACCGGGACGTGCGGTTCGTGGCCGACGCGGGCGCGCGGATCTCGCAGAACCCCTCGTCCGCGCTCAAACTGGCCAAGGGCACCACGCAGACCGGCAAGTGGCCCGAGCTGCTCGCCGCCGGGGTGCCCATGGCGCTGGGCACCGACGCCGAGAACGTCTCCAACCACACCGACATCTGCCGCTCGATGCAGCTCGCCGCGCTGCTGCCCCGGGACGCCCGGCGCGACCCGGGCGCCGTGACCACGGAGCAGGCCGTGGAGATGGCCACGATCAGGGGCGCGGCCGCTTTGTGGATGGACGCCGAGACCGGCTCGCTGGAGCGCGGCAAGCAGGCCGACCTGGTGGTGTTCGACACCGCGGACTTCGACTGGCGGCCCCTGCACAACCCGGTGGCCAACCTTGTCTACGGCGTGACCGGGCACTCGGTGGACACCGTCCTGGTCGGCGGGGATGTTTTGCTCGACCACAAGAAGCTGACCCGTGTGGACGAGGGCGAGCTGCGCGAGCAGGTCGAGCAGATCAACCGCCGCGTTCTGCGCGAGATCGGCATCGACCCCCAGCCGCAGTGGCCGGTCCTCTGACGCGCGCCCGGCCCCTGTGGCCGGTCCACTGAGCCCGGAAGCCATGATCGTGGTGCGTTTTGCGCCGCCGGCGGGGCACAACGCTCCACGATAATCCGCCGGCGGGCCGGCGGGGTCAGAGTTTCTGGTACATGACGTGGAGGCCGACGAACCCGCGTTCGGGGTGATCGAATGCTTCGGGGACAGTGCCGATGACGTCGAATCCGAGCGAGCGCCACAGGTGGACGGCGGCGTGGTTGGCCTCGACCACGGCGTTGAACTGGATGCCGCGGAAACCCTCGGCCCGCGACCAGCTGAGAACGTACTCGCCGAGCGCGCGGCCCACTCCCTGGCCCTGGCAGGCGGGGTCCACGATGAAGGAAGCCGTGGCGATATGGGCCCCACGTCCGGGCCGGTTGGGGCCCATCTTCGCGGAGCCGATGATGGTGTCGTCGCCGGTGGTGGCGACGACGGTCGCCCCGGGCGGTTCTTCCATCCACCAGGGGCGGGCCTCGTCCAGGGTCTGCCCGGCCGGAAAGGGATAAGTCTTGCCCTCAGCCATGATCGCCGCGTAGATGGGGTAGATGCGCGGCCAGTCCTGGCCGGTGGCTGGCCTGATGAGCACTGCCTGAATCTACCCTCCGACGTGACGCGGGGAGGCCGGGAACCCACCATCGTGGAGCGTTTTGCGCCGTCGGCGGGGCACAACGCTCCACGATAATCCGTCGGTGGGGGTGGTGGGGGTGGTGGGGGTGGTGGGGGTGGTGGGGGTGGTGGGGGCGGTGGTCGCTGGGGCTGGGGCTGGGGTGGGGCGGAGCCGGGCCTGGAGGCTGGTGCGGCCACCAGGTGCGGGGGCGGCCTGGGCCCCCTGGGGTGTCAGCCGGGGATGAGGCCAAGCATGCGGGCGTAGTTGTCGCCCAGGATGCCGTCCAGCCTGGCCTGGGGGATGGGGTCGCAGCCGACCCGCCCGGCGTGCTCATTCACCGCCAGCAGCTTGGCGCGCAGCCCGACCGGGTCGTACAGGAAGCCCGGGTAGTCCGTGCCGAAGAACAGCTTCTCCAGCGGGACGAACGACGCCTGCGCGTGCACCAGGAAGCGCAACAGTTCCTCGGTGGTCACGCTGGCGATGTGATAGCTCAGCTCGGCGTAGAAGTTCGGGTGCTTGGTCAGCATGAACATGGCCTCGTCCACCCAGGGCAGCCCGCAGTGCGCGATCGTGAGCCGCAGGTCGCGGAAGTGCCGCCCGGCCGCGTCGAGCAGCGCCGGCCGGGCGTACTCCATCCGGGCGTCGATCCGGGTCGAACCCGGCCTGGTGCACCATGACCGGGATCCCCAGCTCCTCCGCCTTCGAGAACACCGGGAACGCGATCAGCGGGTCGGCAGGGGACCAGTCCTGGTACATCGGGTACAGCTTGAGGCCGGTCAGGCCCAGGTCCAGAACCGCCCGTTCCAGCTCCCGCACCGCCGCCGCGGGCCCGCGGTGGGCCGGGTTGACGGAGGCGTACCCGATGAACGTGTCCGGCTGGGCCGCGGCGATCGCGGCGATGTAGTCGTTGCACTTCTCCGGGGTCGGCGGGCCGGGCACGCCGGTGATGCCGTAGGTGTCTACGGTGCCGATCAGCTCGCCGTTCAGGAACTGGGGCGACACGGCCAGGATCACGATCTTGTCGAAGCCGGGGTGGTCGCGGACCGACTCGTCCGGCCCGATGACCGGGAAGCCCTTGCGGCTGTACCCGCTGGCCTCCCACTCCTCCTCGGTGGGCGGGCGGTGTGAGGGCAGCAGCCCCAGGCTCCGGTAGATGCACAGCGAACCCTCACGCCCGTACTCGGTCGTGAACTCCGCGTCCTCGGCGAGGCTGAGGATGTGCGTGTGCGCGTCGATCTGCATCAGGTGATCCCCGGAGTCGAGTCAGTGGCGTGGGCGAGCCGGGCGGGCCAACCGTTAGGAACGGATCTTCTCCAGGGTGCGCAGGAACCCGCGGTTGGCTTCGGCCAGGATCTGCGGCTCGTCCATGGTGAGCAGTTCCCGCCCGCGCATGAGGATCTGGCCGTCCACGATCGTGGTGTCCACCGCGCTGCCGTTGGCCGAGAACACCAGGTGAGAGTAGATGTGCGCCTTGTCGCCTGGCATCAGCGGGGTGAACATCGGGTTGGCCGTGTCCACCAGGATCACGTCAGCCTTGTGCCCGGGGGTGAGCTGGCCGGTGTCGTGCCGCAGCGCCGCGGACCCGTTGCGGGTGGCCATCCGCAGCACGTCCGGGGCCTGCAGCAGGCTGGCGTCAACCCGGTTGGCCCGGTGGATCAGCGAGGCGAACTTCATCGTCTGGAACGCGTCCCGGCTGTTGTTGCACTCGGCGGCGTCGTGGCCAAGGCCAACGTTGATCCCGGCGGCGAGCATCTCCGGCAGCCGGGCGATCCCGTTGCCGAGCTTGGCGTTGGAGCCGGGGTTGTGCGAGATCTGGGTGTGCGTCTCCCGCATCAGCGCGATCTCGGTGTCGGACAGCCACACACAGTGCGCGGCCACGCAGTCGGCGCCGAGCAGCCCGGCGTCGTAGGCCACCTCGGTGGGCCGGCGGCCGAACCGCTCCACGGCGTTCTCCACCTCGGTCAGCGACTCGTTCAGGTGGATGTGGATGCCGGTGCCCAGCTCGTCGGCCAGCGCCCGGGCGTCGCGGAGCAGCCCGGGGGAGGCCAGCGGCAGCCACTCGATCCCGACGTACACCTCGATCCGCCCGCCGCCGAGCCCGTGCACGGCGTCGTAGGCGTCCTTGTTGTCCTGGAGGGTGTCCAGGTTGTGCTCGGGCAGGGCGACGTCGTTGGAGAGCACGGCCCGGATGCCGATGTCGTGCGCCGCGCGGCCCAGGTCGGGGAGCCGGCGGTACATGTCGTTGACGGTGGTGACCCCGCACTTGATCGACTCGAGGTAGCTCGCGGCCGCGGACCAGTAGGCCGCGTCAGCGTCCAGGGTGCGGATGAACGGGTACCAGCAGGCGTCCAGGTACTCCCAGAGCGGCAGGTGGTCGCTGAAGCCCTTGGCGATCGCGGTGTGGTAGTGCAGGTCCACGAGCCCGGGCATGACGATCTTGCCGGACGCGTCGATGACCTGGTCGTTCTCGCCGGGCGTCCCGGCCCAGGGGCCGTCGCCGACCGCGGCGATCCTGTCGCCGTCCAGCACCACGTGCCCGCCGAAGTGCACGTCGTCGGCGTCGTCGATGGTCAGCACCGTGCCGCCGGTGATGATGATCTTGCTCATGCCCGTGCTCCTGTGTGCTGCTCGGTCCGTGCTGCCTGGGTCGGTGCTGCCTGGGTCGGTGCTGCTTGGGTCAGTTCCGGTTGTCGATGGCCGCGACCACGCGCTGCAGAGCCTGGTTGGCCTGGTCCAGCACAGTAGCCTCGTCCACGGTGGTGATCTCGCGGCTGCGCATGAGGATCCGCCCGTCCACGATCGTGGTGTCCACCGCGCTGCCATCGGCCGCGTAGACCAGGTGCGAGTACACGTGGGCCGGGTCCCCGGGGAGCAGCGGGGTGAACATCACGCTGCGCGTGTTGACCAGGATGACGTCGGCCTTCCGGCCAGGGACCAGTTCGCCCGTGTTGTGCCGCAGGGCGGCCGCCCCGTTCCGGGTCGCCATCCGCACCACCGCCGGGGCCTGTAGCAGGCTCGCGTCCACCCGGGACGCACGGTGGATGAGCGAGGCGAACTTCATCACGTCGAACAGGTCGCACGTGTTGCTGGACTCGGCAGCGTCGTGACCGAGGCCCACGTTTAGCCCGGCCGCGAGCATCTCCGGCACCCGGGCGACCCCGTTGCCGAGCTTGGCGTTGGAACTGGGGTTATGCGAGATGTGCGTGCCGGTCTCGCGCATTAGCCCGATCTCATGGTCGGTGAGCCACACGCAGTGCGCGGCCACGCAGTCCGGGCCGAGCAGCCCGGCGTCGTAGGCCACCTCGGTGGGCCGCCAGGCCAAACCGCTGCTTGCTGTTCTCCACCTCGCCCAGGGACTCGTTCAGGTGCACGTGGATCCCGGTGCCCAGTTCGTCGGCCAGCGCCCGGGCGTCGCGGAGCAGCCCGGGGGAGGCGAGCGGCAGCCACTCGATGCCCACGTAGACCTCGACCCGGCCGTCACCCAGGCCGTGCAGCGCGTCGTAGGAGTCCTTGTTGTCCTGCAGCGTGTCCAGGTCATGCTCGGGCAGCGCCACGTCGTTGGACAGCACGGCCCGGATGCCGATCTCCTCGGCGGCCCTGGCCAGCCCGCCGAGGTGGCGGTACATGTCGTTGACCGTGGTCACGCCGCACTTGATCGACTCGGCGTAGCTGTTGAGCGCGGCCCAGTACGCGGTCTCCGGGTCGAGCGCCCGGATCGACGGGTACCAGAACTGCTCCAGCGACTCCAGCAGCGGCAGGTGGTCACAGAAGCCCTTGCCGATCGCCGTGTGGTAGTGCAGGTCCACCAGGCCCGGCATGACGACCATGCCGGACGCGTCGATGATCTCCGTGCCCGTGGTCACCTCACCCGCGTAACCGCCCGCGCCCACGGCGGTGATGCGGTCCCCGTCGATCACCACGTGCCCGGGGAAGTGGACGGTGTCGGCGGCGTCCACGGTGAGGACGGTGCCGCCCTGGATGACGATCATGCGGGTCCCTTCCTGGCTGCCCGTGCCTTCTTGGCTGCCTGTGCCTTCTTGGCTGCCCGTGCGCCCATAGGCTTCACGCCATCGCCGTCTCGGCCGCCACACAGTCCGCAAACGCTCTTATCGTGGCCATCCGGTGCGCGCCGAGCGGGAACACGGTGACGGAATCGACGCCCAGCGCGGTCAGGTCCCGCAGGTGCTGGCGGGCCTCGGCGCGGCCGCCGGCCAGCGCCATCCGCTTGACGAACTCGACCGGCAGCGCCTCCGCTGCCCGGGCCGCCTCCTGGAACTCCCCGCCGGCGTAGCTGGCGCGGACCTGGTCGATGACCTCCTGGGACAGGCCGGCCAGGCGGCAGTGCACCGGAGCGGTCTGCGGGAACCAGGCGGCGATGGTGCGGGCCGCGGCGATGGCCTCCGCCTCGTCCTCGTCGATGGCCCCGTAGGCGAACACGGTCACCGGCGGCCGCTCGCTGCGCCCGGCTGCCTCGGCGCCGCGGTCGATGTGCTCCAGCGCGAACGAGATCCCGTCCGGGTGCAACCCGGCCAGCAGGATCACCCCGTCCGCGATCCGCCCGGCCAGCTCTAGCGTGCGCGGCCCGGTCGCGGACACCCACACCGGGATGTCCACCGCCGGGGGGAAGCGGTAGTGCGCGTGGTGCAGCGCGAACCCTGGCTCGTCGGCCTCGACCGTCGCGCCGCTCCACAGCGCGCGGATAGCCGCGATGGAAGCCTCCAGCGTCGCCAGCCGGGCCGGGGTATGGCCGAGCGACAGCAGCGGCCGGTCGCCCGCCCCGATGCCGAGGATGGCCCGCCCCCCGGAGATCTCGGCCAGGGTGGCCGCGGCCACCGCGGTAATCGCGGGGTGGCGGGTCACCGGGTTGGTGACCGCGGTGCCGATGGTAATCCGGGACGTCTGCCGGGCCGCGAGCGTCAGGTAGGCCCAGCAGTTGCGCGAGTGCAGTGAGGAGTCCGTCAGCCAGAAGCTGTCGTAGCCGAGGGTCTCGATCTCTTGGACCATCTCCTCGAACGCGGCCGGCGGGTCCACGCCCTGCAGGGTTACTCCGGTGCGCACCGTTCTCACCACTCCTGTCCGTCCAGTCGGGCGACCGTGGCCGCCAGGGCCGCCAGGCCGGCCGCCACCGGGTCGACGTCGATCCACTCCTGCTCGGTGTGGGTGCCCTCGCCGGTGGTGATGCCGAGGGTCAGGGCCGGGATGCCGCGGGGGTAGGCGGCGTTGGCGTCGGTGCTGGCCGCGGTGAGCCGGGGCGGGATCCCCGCCTCACGCAGCACCTGCGCGGCCAGGGTAGCCAGCGGGTGCCCCGGGTCGAGCCGGCCGGCGGGCCGTTCCCCGATGGCCTGCACTGAAACTTCCAGCGGCACGGCCGGGTCATCGAGCACCGACTGGGCGGCCGCGCGCAGCGCGTCCAGGGCGGCGGGGTCGCCGCTGCGCAGGTCGACCAGGAACCCGGCGCGCCGGGCCCGGGAGTTGACCGACTCGCCGCCCTCGATCAGCCCCACGTTCACGGTGGCCTTCGGCGGACCGGGTTGTTCCAGAGCGGGTTGTTCCGGACCGGGTTGTTCCGGCCCGGGCTGTTCCGGCCCGGGCTGGGCCAGCGCGGCGAGCGCGGTGACCAGCCGGGCCGCCTCGTGCACCGCGCTGGGCTGGCTGGCCTCCTCCCAGGCGTGGCCGCCCGGGCCGGTGACCGTGACCCGCCACCGGGTGGAGCCCACGCCAGTCACGTTCACCCGGCCGAGGTAGTTGCCTTCGAGCGCGATGACCGCGCGGACCGGGCCCGGCGGGTCGTCGAGCAGGGCGCGGACGCCGGCCAGGTTGCCGAGGCCCTCCTCGCCGGTGGTCGCCACGATCCACACCGGGTGCCGCAGCTGGCGGGGGAGCAGCGTGTGCAGGGCGCTGAGCGCGCAGACCGCGACCGTATTGTCGCCCACCCCGGGCCCGGACAGGCGCCCGCCATGGCGCACCACCGCGTGGGTGACCTCGGGGCCGAACACGGTGTCCAGGTGGGCGCACAGCAGTACCACGGGACGTTGCGGGTCCCCGGTGCGCAGCCGGGCCCGGACGTTACCCGCGGCGTCAACGGTGACAGCGTCCAGTCCGTCGGCCGCCCACCAGTCGCGGATCACCTCGGCCCGCTGCTCTTCGTGCCGGGGCGGAGCCGGGATGCCGCACAGCGCGATGGTACGGTCCAGGACCTGCCGGGCCAGCTCGCCCGTGTTTGGCTGGCCCGTGCTTGGCTGGCCCGTGCTTGGCTGGCCTGTGCCTGGTGGGTCCGGGCGGGTGGTCCTCATCCGGCCACCACCCCGCGGCTGGCCAGGTCCTCGATCTCCGCGACGGCGAGCCCCGCTTCGCGGAGGACCTCGGCAGTGTGCTGGCCGAGGCCGGGCGCGCCGCGTGAGTAGCCGAGGATTCCGCCGCCGGAAGGGGCGCCGGTGTGGGAGGGGCTGGTGGCGCCGGCGGGCTCGTCAGGGCTGGCCGCCACCGAGAGCGGCGGACGGACCGTTTGATAGCCGTGACCGTCCGGGGTACTGGCCGCCTGGCGGATGTGGAGGGCCTCAGCCTGCGCCGAGGTCAGCGCGGCGGCGGGCGGGAGGACGGGGGAGGCGGGGATCCCGGCGCCGTCCAGGGCCTGTTGCCAGTGCGCGGCGCTTTCCCGGGTCAGGACCTGCTCGATTTCGTCGGTCAGCTCGGCGCGATGCCCCAGCCGGTCTGCGTTGGTGGCGAAGCGCGGGTCCGCGGCCCAGCCCGGGCGGCCCAGCACGCCGCACAGTTTGAGCCAGAGCGGCTCGCTGCCCGCCCCCGCGAGCGCGATGGACCCGTCGCGGCAGCGGAACACGCCGTAGGGGGCGAACTGGGGGGAGTCGTTGCCGAGCAGGCCCGGCGAGGTGCCGGTCTCCAGCATGTCCGCGGCGGAGCTGGTGAAGCAGCTCAGCGCGAACTCCAGCAACGACGAGCTCACTGTGCGGCCGAGACCGTCGGCGGTCCGGGCGAACAGCGCCGCGATGATGGCCGTGGCCGCGCTCATCCCCGATCCGATGTCCAGGACCGGCGCGCCGACCTTGACCGGGCCGCCCGCTTCGGTGCCGGTGACCGCCATGATGCCGCTGGCCGCCTGGAGGATCAGGTCGAAGCCGCCGCGGGCCGCGTCCGGCCCGCACTGGCCGAACCCGGAGATCGACGCGTACACCAGCGCCGGATTGAGTGCCTGCAGCCTGTCCGGGCCGAGCCCGGCCCGCTCCAGCGACCCGGGCCGGGCGTTCTCTACGAACACGTCGCTGGACCGCGCCAGCGTGCGCACCAGTTCGGTCCCGTCCGGCGCGGACAGGTTGACGGCGATGCTCCGCTTGCCCGTGTTCAGCGAGGCGAACAGGCCGCTGAGGCTGCCCACCCTGACCGCGCCCTGGCTGCGGTAGGGGTCGCCGCCCGGCAGCCCCTCGACCTTGACCACGTCGGCCCCGAGCGCGTCCAGCACCATCGTGCAGTAGGCGCCGGACACGAACCGGGTCAGGTCCAGCACCCGGATCCCGGCCAGTGGTTTCGCCGCGGGCGGCCTCACCATGGGGGAGGTTCCCGGTGCTCGCCGAACTCGGCGCGGAGCACATCGGTGATCTCGCCCACGGTGCAGCCCGCCCGGGCGGCGTCGAGAAAGGCGGGCATGGTGTTCTCGCCCGCCGTCACCGCCTCCTTGACCTGGATGAGCGCCCGGGCGGCAGGAGCGGCGTCCCGGCCTGCCAGCCGGCGGGCCAGCCGGGCCCGCTGCTGGCTGCCCGCCGCGGAGTCCACCTCGAACAGCCGCGGCGGGCGGTCCTCGCCGCCGCCGGTGAACTGGTTGACCCCGACCTTGATCCGCTCGCCGGACGCCGTGGCCAGCTCGCTACGGTACGCGGCCTCGGCGATCCAGCGTTGCGGGACACCCTGCTCGAGGAGGTGCACGTAGCCGCCGCCGGCGTCCACCTCCTGGACCAGGGCCAGCGCCCGGGTGCGCAGCTCGGTGGTGAGCGACTCCACGAAATAGGAACCCGCCAGCGGGTCGACGGTCCTGGTCACCCCGGATTCGTGGGCGATGATCTGCTGAGTGCGCAGCGCCAGCCGGACCGACTCCTCCGTGGGGATCTCCAGCGCCTCGTCGTAGCCCATCACGTGGATGGACTGGGCGCCGCCCAGCACGGCGGCCAGGCACTGCAGGGTCGAGCGGACCACGTTGTTGAGCGGCTGCTGGGCAGTCAGCGTCGCACCCGAGCAGCCGGAGAAGAAACGCAGCCGGCCCGACTGCGGGTTGGCCGCGCCGAAGCGCCCGGTGGCGATGTCGTACCAGAGGCCGCGCGCCGCGCGGACCTTGGCCGCCTCCTCGAACAGGTCCAGCTGGCTGGAGAAGTGGAAGGACAGCCGCGGCGCGAACGAGTCGAACGCCAGGCCCCGGGTGGTGAAATGCTCGGAGTACGCGATGGCCGCGGCCATGGTCAGCCCGATCTCCTGGACGGCGTCGCAGCCCGCCTCCCGGGCGTGGTAGCCGGTGATTGAGATCGGGTTGAAGCGCGGCAGCTCCCGGGCGCAGTACTCCACCACGTCGCCGGCCAGCTGGAGCGAGGGCTGCGGCGGGAACACGTACAGCTTGCGGGCGAGGAACTCCTTGAGGATGTCGTTCTGCAGCGTGCCGGCCAGCCCGGCCGGATCCACGCCGCGCCGCTGCGCCGCCACGATGTAGAAGGCCAGGATGATCGGGGCGGTCGCGTTGATGGTGAAGTTGACCGACAGGTCCTCCAGCGGCAGGCCGTCGAACACGGCGGCCATGTCGTCCGCGGTGTCGATGGCCACCCCGACCCGGCCTACCTCGTTGCTGGCCAGCTCGTGCGAGGAGTCGTAGCCCAGCTGGGTGGGCAGGTCGAAGGCGACCGACAGTGCCGTCTGGCCCTGGCTGAGCAGGTACCGGAAGCGTTCGTTGGTGTCCTCGGCGGAGCCGAACCCGGCGTACTGGCGCATGGTCCACAGCCGCTCGCGGTACATCGACGCGTACGGGCCGCGGATGTACGGGGGCTCGCCCGGCTCGCCCAGCGGCGGGCCAGGTTCCTCCGGCGGCCCGTACCAGGGGTCGACCGGGATGCCTGAGTCGGTGGTGATCATTGGCCGCCGCCGTCCAGGGCCATCACACCCGCGACGACGTCCGCGATCGGCGTGCCCACGCCGTAGACGGCGCGGACGCCCAGGCCGGTCAGGGCCGGCACGTCCTGGGCCGGGATCGTGCCCCCGACCACCAGCGGGATGTCGTCCACCCCCGCCGCCTGCTGCGCCTCGCGGATTTGCCGGGCCAGGGGGATGTGCACGCCGGACAGGACCGAGATGCCGATCACGTCGGCATCCTCGGCCTGCGCCGCCGCCACGATCTGGACGGCAGTCTGGCGCAGCCCGAGGTAGATGACCTCGGCGCCGGCGTCGCGCAGCGCCATCGCGACGACCTTGACCCCGCGGTCGTGGCCATCCAATCCGGGTTTCGCCAGCACCACCCTCATGCGCCTTCCGCTCCGTCTGGCATCGGCTCATTCCCCGGGCCGGGCCAGGGCGAGCGCGGCGAAGCTGGCGTAGACCTGGGTCGCCTCGATGATGTCGGTCACGCTCAGGTGCTCGTCCGGGCAGTACACCGGCTCGCCGCCGGGCCCGAAGATGACCGTCGGCACCTTCGCGCCGAAGCTGGCCGTGTCGCCCAGCCAGCCGGCCACCTGGAGCACCGGCTCTGCCGCCCGCCGGGCCGCCGTGGCGGCGGACCCGGCCGCCTCGCCCGCCTCGCCCGCCTCGGGCTGCCGGTTCCGGACCACCCGCACCGCATCGCGCATGTGCCGGACCACCTCGTCGTCCGGGCCCGCCAGGTAACCGTCCTTGACGTCGGCCAGCACGACCTCGGCCCGCAGCCGCGGGTCGCGCTGCCGGGCCCGGTCCAGGCAGCGGTCCACCTCGGCCCGCACGTCGGCCGGGCTGACGCCGGGCTGCGGGCGGCAGTCCACCCGGATTACGCACTCGTCGGGGATCATCGACGGCCCGCCAGGCGGCAGCCCGCCGTAGACGCGGCCGGGCACCACGTACGTCTCCGGTCCGAACAGATCGCGGACCCAGTCCTCCAGCTCCGGCGTGAAGTGCGACGCCTCGAGCTCGAGGATGGCGTGCGCGGCGAGGGCGTTCGCGTTGACCGCGAGCGGCTTGTGGCAGGTGTGCGCGGACTTGCCCAGGACGGTGACGTCGAAGTAGTACCGGCCGCGGTGGCCCAGGAAGATCTCGTTGTCGGACAGCTCGCCGAGTACCGCCATGTCAGCCGGGTTACTGTCGAAGTAGGCGATGGAGCCGAGCTGGTCGCCCATGTGGTCGGCCACCGCGGCCATCGCCACCGTGCCGGACAGTCCCAGGCCACTGTCCCGCAGCGCCTCCATGGCAACGATCTCGCAGGCCAGCGCGGCCTTCATGTCCATGATCCCGTGACCGTAGATGCTGCCGCCGATCAGCTCACCCGAGAAGGGCGTAGTCGCGGTCCAGCCGTGCGACACCGGCTTGGTGTCCAGGTGCCCGGTGAGCACGACCCGGGGGCCTGCGCCGAAGGACAGCTCGCCCAGCGCGTTCGGCCGGCCTGGCAGCACCGGCTGGAGGCTGGCCGCCTCGAACCCGGACTCCGCCATCACCGATTGCAGGAACCCGGCCAGCTCGCCCTCCTCGCCGAGCACGCTCGGAATGCGGGACACCTGCTGGACCAGTTCGATCAGCCGGTGGGTGTCCACCGCGGCCACCACACGGGCGCTGAGCTGTTCCGGAGTCGGCACGAACATCCTCACTCGTTGGCCTAAAATAAGATCTCAGATCTTATGATCGGCCAAGTTTAGGCTCGGGCCGGCGCCGCTGGCAAGTGGCTCAGCCCGCCGTTGAGCCCTGCCCCCCGGCAGCTCCGGGGACCCGCCTCGGCACCTCCGAGAGCCCGCGCCCGGCGGGGGTCGTTGAGCCCTGTCCCCGGCAAGCTCCGGGGACCCGCCTCGCGGCATCCGGGGCGGGTGGACGCGCAGAAGGCCAGAGAGGGCAAAGATATAAGATCTGTGGCCCCCCACAGGCCGAGACCGCGGCGAAATGTGAATTTAACCGACGGCAACAGCGGAGTAATCTGACCGGGTTCCGCCCGATAGCCGCAGTCCAGGTGAGGCTCTTGACGCGTTCCGAGCGGGTGTGCTTCAGTGCAGATCTCAGATCTTATCGGGATCGGATCCTGCTGTCTCTTACCTACCGGGAGCTCGCACGTGGCCGCTCTGGAGCCTCTTGAGCAGTTCCTGCAGCGCCCGCGCGGGCTGGTGATCGCCGGGACCGAGCGCCCGGCCGCCACGGGACAGTGGTTTGAGGTGCAGAACCCCGCCACCGGCGCCTTTCTCGCCACCGTCGCCAGTTCCGGGCCGGCGGACGTGGACGCCGCGGTCGAGGCGGCGCGGGCGGCGCTCGGACCGTGGTCGGCGGAGGCCCCGGCCCGCCGCGCCGAGCTGCTGTGGGAACTCGGCCGCCGTATCGAGGCCCTGGGCGCGGAGTTCGCCCGGCTGGAGGCGCTGGACAACGGCAAGCCCACCAGCGAGTCGCTCGCGGTGGACGTGCCGCTGTGCGCCGGGCTGTTCCGCTATTACGCCGGCTGGGCCACCAAGATCGAGGGCGAGACCATCACCCCCGCCAGCGGGGCGGCCTTCCACGTCTACACCCGGCGCGAGCCGGTCGGCGTGGTCGCGGCGATCATCCCCTGGAACTTCCCGCTTCTAATGTGCGGCTACAAGCTTGGCCCGGCGCTGGCCGCGGGCAACACGGTGGTGCTCAAGCCGGCCGAGCAGACCCCGCTGTCCGCGCTCCGGCTGGCCCAGCTGATCGAGGAGGTCGGGTTCCCGCCGGGAGTGGTCAACGTGATCCCCGGGTACGGGCCCACGGCCGGCGCGCCGCTGGCCGCCCACATGGGCGTGGACAAAGTCACGTTCACCGGCGAGACCGGGACTGGCCAGAAGATCCTCGACGCGGCCAGGGGCAACATGAAACGGCTTTCGCTGGAACTGGGCGGCAAATCGCCGAGCCTGGTCTTCGCCGACGCCGACCTCGACGCCGCCGTGGAGGGGACGTTCGGTGCGGTCTACTTCAACCAGGGGCAGTGCTGCATCGCCGGGGCCCGGGTCTACGTGCAGGACGCGGTGCGCGAAGAGTTCCTGGCCCGGCTGGCTGACCGGGTCCGCGCGATCCGGCTCGGAGACGGGCTCGACCCGCAGACGACGATGGGCCCGCTGGTCAGCGCCGAGCAGCGGGACCGGGTGCTCTCGCTGGTCCGTTCCGGCCTGGACGACGGGGCCACCGCCATGGTCGGCGGCACGCCGGTGACCGACCCGGCCCTGGAGGACGGCTTCTACGTGACCCCGACCATCCTGACCGGGGTCACCCCGGACATGCGGGTGATGCGCGAGGAGATCTTCGGGCCGGTGGCCATGGTGTCCTCGTTCACCACCGAGGAGGAAGCGGTAGCGGCCGCGAACGACACCGCGTTCGGGCTCGCGTCGGGCGTCTGGACCCGGGACATCAAGCGCGGACACCGCGTGGCCGCGGCCATCAGGGCGGGCGTGGTCTGGGTGAACACCTACGGATGGTTCGATGTCGCGGTGCCCTACGGCGGGTTCAGGATGAGCGGGTTCGGCAAGGAACTCGGCCGCGAGGCCCTGGACTCCTATCTCCAGACCAAGACCGTGTGGATCGATCTGTCGTGAGAGGAAACCGATCCAGCGTGAGGGCATCCGTCGTGAGGGGAACAGCGTGACTTCGGCAGCGGCGAACGCGGCACAGGCACAGGCGCCGGCCCGGCCGGGCTGGACGGGGCGGCTGTGGGCCGAGATCGCAGATACCTACGCGGCGATCCTGGACCATCCGTTCCTCCAGGGGCTGACGACAGGAGACCTGCCGCCGGAGGCGTTCTTCTACTACCTCTCGCAGGACGACCACTACATCCACGAGTTCGTCCGGGCGGTCGGCCTGGTCGGGGTGAAGGCGCCGACCGCCGACGCGGCCCGGGTGCTCACCAGGCACGCCGCGAACGGCCTGGCCGCCGAGGCCACGCTGCACCAGGAGCTGGTCACGGGCCTGGGCGGCGACCCGGCTGCCCTGGCGGAGGCCCGGCCCGGCCCGACCACCCAGGCCTACACGAGCTACGTGCTGGCCTCGGTGTTCCGGGGCGGCTACGCGGAAGGCCTGGCCTCCGTGCTGCCGTGCATCTGGATCTACGGCGAGGTGGGCCGCCACCTGCACGAGCAGGGCTCGCCGAACACGGTCTACCAGCGTTGGATCGACAGTTACGCCGCCCCGGAGTACGCGGGGGAGGTCGCCGAGGTACTCGACCTCACCGACCAGGCCGGACGCGACCTGACCGGCGAGCAGGAGGAGCGGGCCCGGGCCCATTTCGCGGCCGGGGCCCGCTACGAGTGGATGTTCTGGGACGCGGCCTGGCGCCGCGAGTCCTGGCCGGTCTGACCACCCCGCCCGGCCGCCTGGATGTTGCATCCAATGTCATCCTGATCTATCCACGGCATGAGCTGCGGGCGGGTGCGTCGATGATGATCATTTTTCGTCTTCCGGCTCATCGCCGACGCCGTACTCGTACCACCAATGGTCACACCCTGCGATAGTCACCGGACGGCCCGGGGTGGCCGGGCCGGACAGACCGTTTGCGTTAGAGCGTGCTCTAACGTCTAGGGTCACAGATGTGACGGGCTGGACCACACGGCAGGTGGCGGAGAAGTGCGGGCTGTCCCAGCACACGCTCCGCTGGTACGAGCGCATCGGCCTGCCGGAGCGGGTCGCGCGCACGGCCGACGGGCGGCGCCGCTACAGCGATGCCGACGTGGACTGGATCCTGCTGCTGAGCAGGCTCCGGGCCACCGGTATGCCAGTGCGCGACATGCTCGGCTACGCCGGGCTGGTCCGGTCGGGGGCGGGGGAGCAGGAGCGGGTGGCGTTGCTGGAAGCCCATCGCGAGCGCGTCCGCCAGGCCCTGCGCCAGCAGCAGGAGTGCCTGGAACTGCTCGATAACAAGATCGCGACTTACCAGGGCCGCATCCGCGCGGCCAGATCAGGAACAGGACAGGAGTAACGTGCGCAACGTTTCACTGGGCGGCCTTACCGTCTCCGCGCAGGGCCTCGGCTGCATGGGCATGAGCGAGTGGTACGGCGCGACCGACTGGGACGAGTCGATCGCGACCATCCACCGTGCGCTCGACCTCGGCGTGACGTTCATCGACACGGCTGACATCTACGGCGCCGGGCACAACGAGGTCCTCGTGGGCAGGGCCCTGGCCTGCCGGCGCGACGGGGTCCAGCTCGCGACCAAGTTCGGCATCGACCGCTCGGGCGGCGACGACAAGCGCGTCATCCGCGGCGAGCGCGGCTACGTCAAGCGGGCCTGCGAGTCGTCGCTGACCCGGCTGGGCGTGGACGTGATCGACCTGTACTACCTGCACCGGCCGCCGCAGACCGCGGAGATCGAGGAGACCGTCGGCGCCATGGCGGAGCTGGTCGCCGAGGGCAAGGTGCGCTATCTGGGCCTGTCCGAGGTGGACAGCGCGCTGCTGCACCGGGCCTATGCCGTGCACCCCATCGCGGCGGTGCAGAGTGAGTACTCGCTGTGGGCCCGGGACCCGGAGACTACCGTCCTGGACGCGCTGCGTGAGCTGGGTGTCGGGCTGGTGGCGTACTCGCCGCTGGGCCGGGGCTTCCTGACTGGCACCGTGGACGTGGCGGCGCTGGACGCGAAGGACTTCCGTACCCGGAACCCGCGCTTCACCGGAGAAGCCGGGCAGGCCAACCAGGCCATTGCGGACGCGGTCCGGAGCGTGGCCGAGGCCAAGGGCGTGGCTCCGGCGCAGGTGGCGCTGGCCTGGGTGTACGCCCAGCAGGAGCGCCTCGGGGTTCCGGTGGCGCCGATTCCCGGCACGAAGCGGGTGAAGTGGCTGGAGCAGAACGTGGCCGCAGTCGACGTCATGCTCAGTGACAGCGAGCTGGCCGTGCTGGACCCGCTGGGCAAGCAGGTCGCCGGCGCCCGCTACTGAGCGGCGCGGGCACCAGGACCGCCGGGCACCAGAGTCGCCGGGTTCAGGTCGCCGGGTTCAGGGCCGCCGGGTTCAGGGCCGCCGGGTTCAGGCGCCCGGCGGCTCTCCCACCCGGAGGACCAGCATGGTCAGGTCGTCGAGCAGCACCCCGGCGCAGAAGTCCAGCACCAGGCGGCGCATGCCGGAGACGATGTCCGCGGGCGGCTTGCCTGCCAGGGTGGACAGGCCGTCTGAGAGGCTCCCCTCGAAGTAGGCCTGGTCGGGGCCGCGCGCGTCGGTCAGCCCGTCGGTGCAGAAGAACAGGACGTCGCCGGTGGCCAGCTCGAGCTCGTGGGTCACCGGCTCGGCGTCCGGGAAGATCCCGAGGGGCAGCCCGCCGCCCGCTAGGACCTGGGCGCGCCCGTCCGGCCGGACCAGCACGGGGCCGGGATGCCCCGCGCTGCCGAGCACGGCGTGCAGGCTGCGGCCGTTCCAGCTGAGGTGCGTCGTGCTCGCGGTGACGAAGCGGCTGCCGAATTCCTCGGCCAGCATGATCTCGTTAGCGCCGCGGAGCACCTCGGCCGGGTCGGCGCTCCAGTGCGCGAGGACCCGGATCGCGTGCCGGGCGACCGCCGTGACCGAGGCGGCGTCCTCGCCCTTCCCGCACACGTCCCCGATGGCCACGCCCCAGCCCGCCGGGGTGGGATGCACGTCATAGAAGTCGCCGCCGACCGCCCGGCCCCGGGTCGGGGCCATGTGCGCGGAGGCGATCTCCACCCCGGGCACGGCCCGCAAGACCGGCGGGATGAGGCTGGCCTGGAGTGCCTCGGCGGTCTCGGTGCGGCTGCGCAGCATGTGGCGCACCGACATGGCCAGCGCCATCTGCTCGGCGATCTCCTCGACCAGCCCCACGTCGGCCAGGCTGAAGTAGCCGCGGGCGGGGTCCAGGGCCAGGGTAAGCACGCCGTGCGTCTGCTCGCCGTCCGACAGCGGCACGCTGAGCAGCGACCCGGTGCCCAGGAGGGCCAGCAGCGGCACGCCGTCCGGCGCTGCGCCGAGGATGCCGTTGTCCTCGGCATGGGTCACCAGCAGCGTGCCGCCTGACTCGCGGACCTGCGCGGGCAGCGATCCCGGCTCCGGGTTGACCGCCGCCACCATCTGCGTCAGCGGCCCGGACTCGTGTTTGTCGGGCCCGGTGACGTAGTGGCGGCGGAGCAGGCCGCCCCGGTCCAGGTCCACGATGACCCACGCCCCCAGCGCCTCGGAGAGCAGCCGGGCACACCGCTGCAGGGTGACGGACTCGCTGAAGGTGACGTTCTCCAGGAGGAGCCGGCTGGCCGTCGTGGCCAGGTCGAGCCGCCGGGTCATCATCGTCACCACCGGATCGGGGGTGGCCTGCTCCAGTGCGGCCTGATCTGTTGCGGCCAGACCAGTTGCGCGCTGGGACGTGGGGCGGCTCTTCGTGCTCCCGGCGCCGTCCGCGGCCCGGGTCCGGGCTGCCACCAGCAGCCAGTCGTCGCCGCCGCGCACGCTGACCGGGCGCACGTCCAGCGCGCAGCTGATCCGTCCCCTGGCCGTCAGCAGCTGGCAGTCCAGCTGCCGGCCGCCCTCGGTGCGGGCGGCTGCGGCGAGCAGCGAACGGGCGGCCGGGCGGCCGGACGGGTCAACGAGCGCGCTGAACGACTTCCCGGTCGGATAGCCGCGGGCCGCCCCGAGCAGCGCGCTCGCGGCCGGGTTGGCCCGGCGCACGGTGCCGTCCTGGCCCAGTACGAACAGGGGCGTCGGCACTTGCTGGAACACCGCGTGCAGCAGGCGGCGCTCGGCGTGCACAGACCCTGCTGCCCGCTCATCCTTGCCGCCTGCGGCCGGCTGGGCCTGCGCCGCGCCCAGCGCGTCAATGGCGCCGTCCAGCTCGGCCAGGGCCGCCTCGAGCAGCGGTCGCAGGTCCGCGCCCGGCATCGTGGCGGTCTGCTGCAGCGCCTCATGGCGGGCACGCAGCTCCGCCACGCCGCTGCCGGGCGGCTGGCGGTCAGGGACGTCTGGCACGGAATGAGCCCAATCTGCGCAGGTGAAGAACCACGTTAACGCCTGGCCCCGGGTGCCCTAGCTTGCCCGGACCGGGGGGCCTGCCCAGCCTGCGGTGCCTGGCCCGCCCGGCCGGCTCGGGCTCCGATGATCGTCGCGGCGACCTCGGTCGTCCGCATGTTGTTCCGCTGGGAGACCTGGCGCATCCGGTCCAGGGCCTCGTCGGCGCTGCAGCCGAGCGCGTGCATCAGGATGCCCTTGGCCTGATCGACCAGGGAACGGGCGTCCGCGGCGTCGCGCAGCTGGACCGCGGTGCGCTGCGCCTCGTCGTAGTCGGAGACGGCGGCCAGGGCCGCACCGCCGAACGCCACCAGCAGTTCGGCGAGCGGGATCTGCGCCGCATCCATCACCCCCGGCCGCGCGGCGAACAAGGACAAGGTAAAGGAGTTCGGGGCGCCGCGGTAGGGGAGCGTGATCGAGGATCGCACGCCCAGGGCGAGGGCCGCCGCCGAGTACTCCGGCCACTGCCCGCAGCCCAGTGTGTCGTCGCAGCTGACCGGGTCCCCGCTGGCCAGCGCGTCCAGGATGGGCCCGCGCCCGGCGCGGAGCTGCACCCAGATCAGCGCGGGCGGCTCCGGGTGACTCGACGTCACCACGGCCGGCTCACCATCGCGCCAGAGCGCCACCGTGGCCGCCGAACAGCCGTTCACCTGCTGCACCGCTAGTCCGGCCAGCCGGCGCAGCGAGCTGGGCTCCGACGACGCCGCCGTCGCCAGCAGGCTGGCCGCGCCGACCGCCAGATCCGAGCTGACCATCTTCCGCCTCCCGCCAGGTGCATGCTAGTCGGCGGCAGCGGCCTCCCCGGCCCTGGGACTACCGGCGGCCGGACCACCGGCGACCGGATCGCCGCCGGTTGCCTGCTCCTCGGCCGCGATGGCCAGCTCGGCCGTGTCGTAGCGCGGCAGCCGGTCAGCCAGCCCGGTGATCCACAGGCTCTTCGTGTACCGGTACCGCGCCCCGGCCAGGATCAGCGTCCCGCCCTCGGCCTTGAGCTTCTTCCAGTGCCCCACGATGACCGCGAGGGCGCTGGTGTCCATGAAGTTGACCCCGGCCAGGTCGAGAATGATCCGCTTGCTCACCGCGCGCGCCTGCTTCAGGCAGTCGTCAAAACGGCCGCTGGTCACGATGTCGAGGTCCCCACGGATGGTGACCACCGTGAGGCTGCCGTGTTGCTCGGCTGAGAGCCAGAGCCCTTCGGGTCCTTCCACGCTGCTCCCCCTGCAAACTCAGGCTAGGACTGGGAAGGTACACCTGCGATCGTAACCCGGTGCCATGCTTCTGCACATGAGCCGCATACCTGAGATTCACGGCTCGGCAACCAGGTGCGGCCTGGTTGAGGTACGGGGCAGCGCGGACGGCACCACGATCTGCATGCATATGAGGCTGCGGTAAGTTGCGGGGATGATTGGCCTTATCGCGGTGACTGGGGGAGGTCGCGCGGCCGCGGAGCGGCTGGCCGCCGCCTGGCCCGGGCAGACCCGTAGCTACGACGGTCCCGCCCGGCAGGCGCTCGCCCGGGCCTGGGCCCAGTGCGACGGGCTGGTGTGCTTCCTCGCCGTCGGTGCCACGGTGCGGCTGATCGCCCCGCTGCTGAACAGCAAGTGGATCGACCCGGCCGTCGTCTGCGTGGACGAATCGGGACGCCGGGCGGTCGCGGTGGTCGGCGGGCACGCGGCGGGTGCGAACGCGCTGGCCACCCGCGTCGCCGAGGTGTTCGGGGCGGACGCGGTGATCACGACGGCCACCGACGCGATAAGCCTGCCCGGGCTGGACACGCTGGGGTGGCCGACCGAGGGTGCGATCGGCACGGTCAGCCGGGCCCTGCTGGATGGTGAGCGGGTCCGGCTCGAATCGGCGGAGACCTGGCCGCTGCCGCCGCTCCCGGCCAGCGTGGGAGACACGGGCGAGTACCGGATCCTGATCAGCGACCGGGTCATTCCGGCCCATCCGCACACCGCGGTGCTGCGCCCGCCGTCGCTGGTAGTCGGGGTGCACCTGGCCGGGCTGACGGCCGGCCACGAGACGAGTGCGGACGAGGTGCTGCGGTTGGCGGACGCCGCGCTGGGCGAGGCCGGGCTGTCCGCGGCCAGCGTGGCCACGGTGGCCACGCTGAGCGAGGACGTGGACGCCCTGCCGGGGATCGCCGCGGCCGCGCGCGAACGTGGCTGGCCGCTGGTGAGCTACGCCGCCGAGGAGCTGGCCGGGACGGGAAGGGGAGGCGGGGGCGTCGCCGCCCCGGCCAGGCTAAGCGTGTCCGAGGCGGTGGCCCTGGCGGGCGCGGCGGAGCTGGTGGTGCCCGAGCGCGGGTCCCGGGACGCGAGCGTGGCGATAGCCCGGATCCGTCCGCGTGGCAGGCTCGCCCTGGTCGGCACCGGACCGGGCGCACGGGACCTGCTCACCCCCCGCGCAACCAGCGAGCTGCGCCGGGCCTCGGTGGTCGCCGGTCCCGGGGCCGTCCTGGAACAGGTGGCCGACCTGCTCCGGTCCGGGACCCTCGTGATTCGCGCCGAACCCGGGGAGGAAGAAGCGCGCGGCCGGGAGGCGCTCCGCCAGGCCCGGCTGGGTCACGCCGTCGCGGTCGTCTTCCCGGCCGATCCGGGCCTGCACACGGTGGCCGACCTGCTCGAGGAACTCGCCGCTGATGAGGTCGACGTGCTGCGGGTCCCGGGCATCGTCTCCGGCTGACGGCCCGCGCAGGCTCGGCTAGTTGCCGTCGGCGCCCTGGGCGGGCGGGTCGTCACCGACGATGATCCCGCCGCCGCGGCGCCAGCTCAGGTAGCGGTAGGACAGGTTGATCAGCGCGTTGATCCGGTTCCGGCCGCCGAGCAGCGTGACCAGGTGCAGGGCCAGCCAGGCCAGCCAGGCGATCGTGCCGCGGAACCGTATCCCGTGGTTCAGCTGGACCACCGCCGAGCGGCTGCCGATCGTGGCCATGGTGCCCTTGTCGTGGTAGTGGAACGGGACCGTGCCCTGCCCGGCTTCCAGCCGCTGGACCTGCACGGCGGCGTGCCGCCCCATCTGGATGGCGGGCTGGGCGAGCTGGGGGGTTGGCTCATCCTCCGGCCGCGCGATGTCGCCGATCGCGAAGATGCGCTCCTGGCCCTCCACCCGCAAATCCGGGCCGACCAGCACACGGCCCCCCTTGCCCTGCGGCAGGCCCCACTTTCCAAGCTGCTCGAGGCCGGCCACGCCGGCCGCCCAAGCGGTGAGGTTGCTGGGCATCTCCTGTCCGCTGGCCAGGATGATCCGGTCCGCGGTGATCTCGCGGATCTCCGCGTTCAGGTGCAGGTCAACGCCGCGTTTGACGAGCTGATCGCGTGCGTACTTCCGGAGCGAGGGATGGAAGGGACCGAGCAGGTCGGGTGCCTGCTCCATCAGCCTGATATGCACCCGCTCCGGATCGATCTCGGGATAAGACGCTGGCAGGCCGTCGTTGCGCAGGTCGGCCAGCGTTCCCGCCAGCTCAACCCCGGTCGCGCTGCCGCCCACGATCGTGACCGTCACATCCTGGTGGTCCTCAGGCTCCAGGCTCATCTGTTCCAGGCCGGCCAGGATCCGCTCGCGCATGGTGACCGCGTCGTGCAGCGTGTAGAGGCCGTGGCTGTACTCGGCCGCGCCGGTGATCCCGTAGAAGGCGGCCGTGACCCCGATGGCCAGGATGAGGTAGTCGTACGCCATCCGGCCGCCGTCCGCGAACTCGGCCACCCGGGCCTCAGCGTCCACGGCGGCGAGTTCGCCGTGCCGGAAACGGGCGCCGTATTTGTGGGCGAAGCCGCGCAGCGGGTACGCCACGTCGCTCGGGGCCAGCCCGGCCGTGGCCACCTGGTACAGCAACGGCTGGAACGTGCTGTAGATGTGCCGGTCCGTGAGGGTGACCCGGAACCCGGCGCGGGTCAGCCTGCTCACCGTGGACAGGCCCGCGAAGCCGGCCCCGACCACGAGGACCCGTGGCCCGTCATTGGCGGATTTCACGCCCCGGGCTCTACCCATACCGGGTGGCCACTCACCAGGGTGGCCCGGAAAAATCCGGGCGGAAACGCCCAACCCCGCGCAGATCAGCCGGTGGCCGTCCGGGCCGCTCAGCCGGTGGCCGTCCCGGGCCGCTCAGCCGGTGGCCGTCCCGGCCGTGCGCAGGGCTACGGCCCGCGCACCAGTGGGCCCCCCGCCTCCGCGCGTCAGAACTTCTCCGCAACGAACCGTCCCGCCGGGCTGACCCACGCCCCGGACGGCATTATTCGCGGCTTTCGCCCCGATTTCGGGCGGACTGACCACGCGATTGCTTTCCGTTTCAGGTAATTTTGCCGACCGGGGGGCAGGTATCTGCCGAATGGGCGCTCCGTGCCGGACGCCTGGATTCCGGCACACAGGAGAGGCTCGGAATGGGAACGAGGCGCGTCCGCGTCAAGCTTTTGTACATCGCCTGGGCTGGCCTGCTCGTGGCTGGCCTGCTCGCCGCGTGCTCGGGAACGGGCCAGCCGGCCCAGGGGCACCAGAACAAGGCGAAGACGAAGACGACGTCAGCAAACGAGGTCGCGGGCGGCCCCACCGGCCGGTACGTGGTTCCCCCGGGCATTCACAAGATCAAGCATGTGATCATCATCATGCAGGAGAACCGCTCGTTCGACAGCTACTTCGGCACGTATCCCGGCGTGGACGGAATTCCCATGCGCAACGGGAAGCCCACGGTGTGCGTGCCTGACCCGAGCGGCGGCTGCACCCGGCCCTACCACGACACCGCGGACCTCAACGGCGGCGGCCCGCACGCCGAGAGCAATGCGGTGGCCGACGTGAATCACGGCAAGATGAACGGATTTATCCGGCAGCGGGACGCCGCCGAGGCGTCCTGCCAGATCGCCGACGACCCCGCCTGCGCGGGGACCGGCGCCCCGGACGTGATGGGCTACCACACCGCCGCGGAGATCCCCAACTACTGGAAGTACGCCGAGAACTATGTGCTCGACGACCACATGTTCGAGCCGGTCAAGTCGTGGTCGCTGCCGGACCACCTGTACATGGTGTCGGCGTGGTCGGCTAAGTGCAAGAACCGCTCGCCGATGAGCTGCGTAAACGACATCGTCGGGCCTTACGGCGTCGACAGGTTCCAGAAGGCCGTTGACAAAGAGTTGCGTGACGGCAGGACCAGCATCGACCTGGCCTGGACGGACATCACCTGGCTGCTGTATGCCCACCACGTGAGCTGGCGGTACTACGTACAGGCGGGCATCCAGCCCGACTGCGACGACGACTCGGCCGAGACCTGCAGCCCGGTCGTCCAGAACGTGGAGACCCCCGGGATCTGGAACCCGCTGCCGCTGTTCGGGGACGTGCAGTCCGACCATCAGCTTCACAACATCCAGGCGCTGAGCAGCTACCTGCACGCGGCCAGGAAAGGGACCCTGCCCGCGGTCAGCTGGATCGTCCCCTCCGGCGCGGACAGCGACCACCCGCCCGCCAGCGTTCACCGGAGCCAGGCCTACGTCACGGCGCTCATCAACGCCGCGATGAAGAGCCCGGAGTGGGGCTCGACCGCGATCTTTCTTTCCTGGGACGACTGGGGCGGCTTCTACGACAGCGCGGTCCCCCCGGCCGTGGACCAGAACGGCTACGGCCTCCGGGTGCCTGGCCTGGTCATCTCCCCGTACGCTCGGAAGGGTTATATCGATCACCAGACGCTCAGCAGCGACGCCTACCTGAAGTTCATCGAGGACGACTTCCTGGGCGGCTCCCGGCTTAACCCGGCCACGGATGGCCGTCCTGACCCCCGGCCCGACGTCCGCGAGGACGAGCCGATCCTCGGCAACCTGGTACAGGACTTCGACTTCAGCCAGGCGCCGCGGCTGCCGATGCTGCTGCCCACCAACCCGCGCACCGACTCGCTGACCATCCCGGCCTTCTTCATCGGCCGGTCGTCCTGCAAGGGCTGCACCAGGGTCCTGTCCGGCGCGCCTGACGCGGCCGGACCCCAGGAGTACCAGCCGGTCCTGACCGCCAGGTAACGCCCCCCGGGGAACGGTTATCGCGCCCGAAAGTGGGTCGCAAAGGGGGCCCACGACCCTTCCCGCCCGCGGACGGAAAGACGCCCTCCGCCGGGCCCGCCGGGCCGAATCTCCTGTGGCCTGCGTGGCCAGTGTTACCCCTGCGCCGCCAGGTCGGACCTCCCGTGAGCGTGATCAGACGATCGGTGTTGCTTGGGCAACACCGATCGTCTGATCACGGACATGAACGAGCCCGGCGGGGCGGGGCTCAGGTGGGCGCGGTAGGCTCAGGTGGGCGGGGCTCAGGTGGGCGGGCTCAGGTGGGCCGGGGCTGAGGTGGGCCGGGCTAGCTGGTCCCGCTGGTGGCGGAGGAAGGCTTGCTCCGCGGCGTTGGCGGTGAGGGCGAGGGCTGCGTCGTAGGCGTCAGCCGCGTCGTCGGCCCGGCCCAGCCGCCGGAGCAGGTCAGCCCGAATCGCGTGGAACAGGTGATAGCCCGGGAGGCCGGGGCCGGTGGCCTGGTAGGCCGCAGCACCCAGCTCGTCAACCAGGGCGAGCCCGGCGGCCGGCCCGTCAACCTCGGCCACCGCGACCGCGCGGTGCAGGGCCACCACCGGGCTCGGCGCTACGGCCATCAGCTGGTCGTAGAGCTGGAGGATCTGCTCCCAGTCCGTGGCGCCGGCGGCAGCGGTGTCGCTGTGCACCGCGTTGATCGCCGCCTGGATCTGGTAGGGGCCAGGCTGGCCGCGGCGCAGGCACCGCCGCACCAGGGCCTGCCCCTCGGCGATGAGCCCGCGGTCCCAGCGGGTCCGCTCCTGGTCGGCCAGCAGCACCAGGCTCCCGTCAGGGGCGGTCCGGGCCGCCCGCCGCGACTCGGTCAGCAGCATCAGTGCGAGCAGGCCCAGGACCTCCGCCTCGTCCGGCATCAGCGTGGCCAGCAGCCGCCCGAGCCGGATCGCCTCCGCGCACAGGTCGGGCCGGGTCAGGTGGTCGCCGGTGCTCGCCGTGTAGCCCTCGTTGAAGATGAGGTAGACCACGGCCAGCACGGCGGCCAGGCGGGCCGGGCAGGTCTGCTTCACCCGGGACCCGGTAGGGGATCCGCGCGTCACGGATCTTGCCCTTGGCCCGGACCAGCCGCTGGGCCATGGTCGGCTCGGGCACCAGGAACGCATGCGCGATCTGCCCGGTTGTCAGTCCGCCCAGCAGCCGCAGCGTCAGCGCCACCTGGGCGGCCGGGCTCAGCGCGGGATGGCAGCAGGTGAACAGCAGCCGGAGGCGGTCGTCGCGCACGGGGCCCTCCTCACTGGGTTCAGTGCCGCCGCCCCCGGTGCTCTCCGCTTCCGGGCCGGCGTGCAGCAGCGCGGCCTCAGCGTGCCGATCGGACCGGGAGGCTTCCCGCCGCAGCCGGTCGATGGCCAGGTTCCGGGCGGTGGTGATGATCCAGCCGGCCGGGCTCGGCGGCAGCCCGTCGCCGGGCCAGCGCGCCACGGCACGGGCGAAGGCGTCCTGGACCGCGTCCTCGGCGATGTCGATGTCACCGAACACGCGGACCAGGACCGACACGGCCCGCCCGTACTCCTCACGGAAGACCCGCTCGATATCCGGGCCGGTCATGGCCGCCTCAGCCTCCGCCGGTGCCTCGCATCGGCCAGACCTCGCAGGGCAGGGCGGTGATCTCGGAGATCCGCCTGCCCCACTCCAGCGCGGCGTCCAGGTCGGGCACGCTGATCACGGTGAACCCGCCGAGGTGCTCCTTGCCCTCGGCGAACGGGCCATCGGTCATGACCACATCGCCATGCTGGGAGCGGACCACGGTGGCCGTGCTGGCCGGGTGCAGCCCCCCGGTGAAGACCCAGGCCCCCGCGGCCTGCAGATCCTGCCTCCAGGACTCCACCTTCGCCATGATCGGGCCCAGTACCTCCGGTGGCGGCGGGTCACCATCGGGCTGGTACATGCTGAGCAGATACTGCGGCATCGCTTCCTCCTCGGTCAGGGCCGGCGGCGGCCGGCTTTTCACCGTCTACACGATCTGCGGGCCTGGAAATCGACATGTCCTCGGCCCCGATTTGCGTTGGTGAGCGAAAATAAAGAGCCTAAGCGGGCAGATCGGTGGGCTGCCTGCTGCTGAGCTCGGGGGTCCCCATGCGGGAAGCGTTTCGCGTCGCAGTGGCTCAGCCGCTGTGCGTGCCGTACAACGTGACCCAGAACGCGATGGCGCACGCGGCTGCGGTACGCACGGCGGCGTCCCGGGTGGTGGTCTTCCCCGAACTCTCGCTGACCGGGTACGAACTCGGCGCGCCGGCTCTTACGGCCAGCGACCCGCGGCTGTGCCCGCTCGCCGAGGCGTGCGCCGAGACGGGGTCGGTCGCGCTGGCCGGCGCGCCGGTGCCCGGAGAGGCCGGGCGCCCGCACATCGCGGTGCTGGCCGTGGACGAAGCCGGAATCAGCGTGGCCTACCGCAAGCTGTGGCTGAGCGAGGCCGAGGCCGGGCGCTTCGCCCCGGGCGACAAGCCCGCCGTGCTGGAGGTGGACGGCTGGCGGCTCGGCCTGGCCGTCTGCAAGGACGTCAGCGTCCCCCAGCACCAGGTGGACACAGCCGCCCTCGGCATCGACGCTTACGTGGCCGGCACCGTGATGTCCGCGGACGAGCGGGCTCTCCAGGAGGAGCGGGCCAGCCGGATCGCGGCCCGCCTCGGCGTCTGGCTCGCGATCGCGAGCTTCGCCGGGGCCACGGGCGGCGGCTACACCGAGTGCGCCGGGAGGTCCGGTGTCTGGGCGCCGGACGGCGCGCTGGCCGTCCAGGCGGGTGCCGGGCCTGGCGCCGTCGTGTCCGCGGTGCTGGGCTGAGCACCCGCAGGCAGGTCACCGTCGATCATCCGGTGGCCACGGCTCGCGTCGCTACTTGGCAGCAAAGTTAACAAGAGATGGCAAACAGCTGACAAAGCACGAATAAATCGGTCACCCTCTCGACAGGCAGATTCCGGGCCGAGACGCTGTGGCCGTGAACGATCTGCTGCTGGCCCTGGTGGTCGTGACCGCGCTGTGTTTCGACTTCACCAACGGCTTCCATGACACCGGCAACGCGATGGCCACCTCGATCGCCACGGGAGCGCTCCCCCCGCGGGTGGCGGTCGGCCTCTCGGGCGTGCTCAACCTCGTCGGGGCGTTCCTCTCGCTGGCCGTCGCGGCCACGATCGCCAGCGGGCTGGTCGAAACCAACGTGGTCACGCTGCAGGTGGTGGCCGCCGGGCTGGCGGGCGGGATCACCTGGAACCTGCTGACCTGGTACTTCGGGATCCCGTCGAGCTCGTCGCACGCGCTCATCGGCGGAGTGATCGGCTCGACGATCGCCGCCGCCGGCGGGCACGCGGTCCAGTGGCACGACCTGGTCTCCAAGGTCATCATCCCGGCCGGCCTGTCGCCGATCATCGCCGCTCTCGTCGCGGGCACCGGCACCTGGCTGCTCTACCGGATCAGCCGGAGCATGACCGACCGGGCCCGCGGTCACGGCTTCCGGATCGGGCAGATCGGGTCGGCGTCCATGGTGTCCCTCGCGCACGGCACGAACGACGCGCAGAAGACCATGGGCGTCATCACGCTGGCCCTGATCGTGAACAAGTCGATCCCCAGCAACGCCACCACGCCGTTCTGGGTGGTCCTCACCTGCGGCCTGGCCATCAGCCTCGGCACCTACCTCGGTGGCTGGCGGGTCATCCGCACCCTGGGCAAGGGGCTGGTGGAGATCCAGGCCCCGCAGGGCATGGCCGCGGAATCCGCGTCGGCCGCGGTCATCCTGCTGTCCAGCAGCTTCGGCTACTCGCTGTCCACCACGCACGTCGCCACCGGCTCGATCATCGGCACCGGGCTCGGCAAGAAGGGCGCCGAGGTCCGCTGGAACGTGGCCGGAAGGATGGCCACGGCCTGGGTCTTCACCCTGCCGTGCGCCGCGGTCGTGGGGGCCGGCGCCGAGTTCCTGGCCAAGGCCGTCCACGGCAGCCCGGGCGTGATTGTCGTCCTCATCATCCTGGCCGCGATCGCGGGCACGATCTACTGGCGGTCCCGCAAGAACAAGGTGGACCGCAATAACGTGAACGACGACTGGACCGGGTCGGTCGCACCGCGCGAGCCCGAGCCCGCGACCGCGGCCTGAGCGACGGAGGAAAACACGCCATGGCCTGGATCAACCTCTCAGCGATCTGGAAGATCCTCGTGTTCGGCCTGCTCGCCGGCGCGGGACTCCCGGCGCTGTTCGCGATCGGCATGCTCGCGCTGTCCAAGGGGCCCAAGGCCCGGACGGCGGGAGGTGACTCCGACGTCGTGGTCGGCGGTAACCCCGTGGGCCTGGTGGCCGCCGCATTCTGCTTCCTGGTCGTGCTGGCCGCCATCGGCTGGGGTATCTACGAGATCTACCAGATCGGCCACCCCGCCCCGAAGTAAGCGCCGGAGTACGTATCTCCGGCGAGACGCTCACCCTGGCCTGCGGCCCGCATCGAGAGGCTTTGAGCACATGGCGCTACCGCCTTTCCTGAACTCGATCATCCAATGGTTGCGTGCGGGATACCCCGAAGGTGTTCCCGATGTGGACTACATCCCGCTGTTCGCGCTGCTGGGGAGCCAGCTGACCGACACCGAGGTCGGCGAGATCGCCGATACGCTGGCCAGCGAGAGCGACCCGGAGTCGGCGGCGGCGATCCGCAAAGCCATTGGGTCCGTCACCAACGAGCAGGTTCGCGACTCCGACGTGGCCCGGGTCAGGGCCAGGCTGGCCGCGGGGGGCTGGCCGCTGGCCAAGCCGCATCACCTGTGAGCGTGACCCAGACCGGCGAGCGAGCCTGGGCCGTCAGGCCCGGGCGAGCGGTCGGTGCGGGCTTGTTCTGGGTCACGCGAGCTTCGGAGCTGGCACTGTGAGCGTGACCCAGACGAGCGGTCGGTGCGGGGTTCGTCTGGGCCAGCTGCCTAAAGCCAGCGGCCCGGAAGCCAGCGGCAGCCGCACAGTGAACGTGCTGCCGTGCTCCTCGTCGCTGCGCACCGTGATGGTGCCCTGGTGGGCGTCCACGATGGCGCGGGAGATGGTGAGGCCGAGGCCGCTGCCCGGAATGACCCGCTGCGTGGCGGCATCGGTGCGGTAGAACCGCTCGAAGATCCGCTCACGATCGGCGGCCGGGATGCCGATGCCGGTGTCGGCCACGCTGAGCACCGCCTCGTCGCCTTCCGCGGCCAGGGTGACCTCGACCTTCCCGCCTTCCGGGGTGAACTTCAGCGCGTTGGAGATGAGGTTCCCGAGCAGCTGGGCGATGCGCGTCGGGTCCACGGCGAGGCGAGGGACAGCGCCCCCGGACAGGACCAGGTGGATGTGCTTACGCTCCGCCTCCGGCCGCGCCTCCTCCACCGCCTCCACCGCGAGGCTGGCCAGGTCCACGTCGCGGACCTCCAGGGCCAGCTGGCCGGATTGCATCTGGGACAGGAACAGCAGATCGCCGACCAGGCGGAGCAGGCGCTCGGCGTTGCGCTCGATGACCTCGGCGAAGTGGTCGGTGTCCAGGTCGCTCGCCCGCTCGTCCCGCAGCAGCTGGATGTAGCCGATGATCGAGGTCAGCGGGGTCCGCAGCTCGTGGGAGACGAGTGCCACGAACTCGTCCTTCAGCCGGTCCAGCTCGCGCAGCCGCTCGTTCTGGGCGCCCAGTTCCCCCGCCTGGCGGGCCAGGGCGCTCTCGACCCTGATCTGGACGGTGATGTCCCGGCTGATCCCGAACGTTCCGATGATCTCGCCGCGCTCATCGCGGAGCGGCATCTTGGTGGTGGATACCCAGGCGTCCGGCCGGCCCGAATACGTCTCGCGTTCCACCTCTCCCACGAGCGGCTCACCGGTGCGGATGATCTTCTGCTCGTCGGCGAACGCCGCCGAGGCGTGCCGCTCGGTGAACACGTCGAAATCTGTCTTCCCGATCAGCTCCTCCGCTGTCCGGCCCGGGGCGACGGCGTCGATCCAGCCCTCGCTGACGAACAGGAACCGGCTCGTCAGGTCCTTGAAGTAGACGCGCTCCTCGGAGGTTGAGAGCAGGTTCGTCATGCAGACGAGCTTGAGTTCGCGCAGTTCCTCACCGCTCGGCGGCCCCGGCGGTGGCGGCGTGATCTTGGCTATGGCGATCCCCCGAGCGGTTGGCGCGTGAATGAGCGGGCCGCCGCGGCGCACCTTGTCCGTCCCGCGCGCCCCGTTTCGCGGCACGACGGCAACTGGCCCCCGCGTTCTGGTATATCCGCAGGTGGAGGGGGTTAAACGGAGGGCCAAGACTCTGGCGCCACCGCATGGCAGCGCGGAGTGGTGTACTTGCAGGGTGGTTGGGCCGCTAGTTTTCCGGCATGGCGCCGCCGAGGCGGCGTTTACCGTCGCGATCGCGGTCTGGGCAGTCTTTGAGTTCGTGATGCGGGTGCGCCAGCACTACCTGTCACGTGGCCCGGCGACCGTGGATCGCAGCGCGTTCGTCCTGCTGCCCTGCCTGCTGGGCGCGGTCGTCCTGGCGGAGGTGCTCGGCCGCCGCGGCGGGCTGCCGTGGCCGGGCGGCCCGGTCTGGCCGTTCGCCGCCGGGATGGTCCTGATCGTGGTCGGCATCGGGCTGCGCGCCTGGTCGATCGCCACCCTGGGGCGTTTCTTCCAGTACTGGATCAAGGTCCAGCCGGGGCACCGGGTGGTGACGGGCGGCCCGTACCGGTACGTGCGGCATCCCTCCTACACCGGGATCGCGCTCGTTCTCGCCGGGATCGCGCTGGCCTGTGACGACGTGTGGAGCCTGCTGGCCGTGGCGGTCCTGGGCGGGGTGGGCCTGGCGGTGCGCATGCGCGCCGAGGAACGGCAGCTGACGGACTCGCTGGGCGAGGAATACGAGCACTTCGCGGCCGGGCGCAAGCGGCTGGTGCCCGGGGTGTGGTGAGGCGCCAGCTACCTTATCGGCCGGGGCACGTCATGGGCGGCCAGGCCGAGCGACCGCATCGCCTTCCGGTAGGCGACCGCCACCGCGTCGAACTTCAGGTGCAGTTCCGCGGCCAGGTCGAAGGGCACCCGCTCGGGGCGCTGTGACTCGACGACCCGCTGGTCCTGGCCGAAGATCGTGTCCTCGAATTCCTGGATGACCTCCGCGGGCTGGCCGAGGTTGTAGTTGCGCCCGATGACGACATACCCCGCGCAGCGGTCGGCCGCGAGGGGCTGGGAGGCGAAAAAGTAGACCATGGCGCGGTCCCCGCCCCAGCCCAGGCGCAGGGCGATCGTGTAGGGAAGGTGCAGTTCATAGCGGCTGCGCCGCTCCGGCGGGCCGGCCTGCTCGTTGCCGAAGACCGGGAAGTCATCGGTGTTGGGTGCCTCAGGCCGGACGATCGAGTAGTGCAGCACATGCCCCTCGGTGCGGACCTCGTGGCGGGGTACCACCGGCTGGTCCGGATCGCCCAGCAATCCCGGGTGAACCCAGGGGAAGTGCCCGAAGTCCGTGAAGTTCTCTACCTGGCGGGCGGCATCACATGTCCAGCGGTACGGCCCGGCCGTCACCATCTCCCAGTCCCCGTCCTCCAGTTCGGGCACGTCGGGAACTGCCCAGCGCGGCTCTTCCAGAGCCACCCACACCAGGCCATAGCGTTCCTGGCAGCCGAACGCGCCGATCCGCGCCTTGGCTGGTACCTGCGCAGGGTTCTCCAGCTGCGGGATGGCCACGCAGCGCCCATCGGCCCGGTAACGCCATCCGTGGTAAGGGCAGACGAGTTCATCCCCGGTGACCCATCCGAGCGAGAGTGCCGTGCCGCGGTGCACGCACAGATCCGAGTTGGCCCGCGCCCGGCCGTCCGCCCCGCGCCACACCACCAGGGCCTCCCCCAGCAGGTCAGCGTGGACCGGCCGGTCCGCAAGGTCGCGGCTGAACATGACCGGATGCCAGCACGCCCGCAGCGCCCGGCCGTCAGCAAAAGCGGCAGGCGCGCTCACCATGTCACGTCCGGCACGTCGCACTCCCTCGGTCACGCTGCCCGGGCGGGTGGCACGACGGCACGCGCAGGGCCTTGGTGATGCCGGCGACGGCCCTGGCCGTTGCTGATGTGGCTGCAGTCATGGATGTGATACCTGGGGGCGAGGAGAGTTGCCGAGGCGGGAAGCCAGTGGCGTGGTCGAAGGTGGCGCTGTCGTCTGCTGCGGGGCGGAACACGTCCAAACTCTGCCAGACCACCCGGCGGCGTTAACCGTTTTCGGCGGGTTTGGGCGGGAGTCTGCGGGATAGGTTCACGTCGTGCCGGCCCACGCCTCGCGGGGCCCAGAACGCAGGCCGCGCTGCCCGATCGCGTGGTGTTCACATCAGCACATCCAGCCCCAGGTGTCACGGGAGACAGTTATTGGGCAGGTCGTGGCCAAAATCACGTGGCCCGGTTTGCCGATGTTTGGCAATTATCAGATAGGCGCAGTTCAGGCCCACTATTTCCGCTGAGATCCGAGGGCCGAGCCCATCCCGGAAACCTCTGAACTGGGCCACACGTGTTTTGCGTTACCGGAAATCCAGGTTAACGTTACCGACGCATCATCCACTGCTCACTGAATGGAGTCGACACATGACCACGGGAGGTATGCACGCAGTCATCCCCGACTAGTTCAGGCGGCCCCGGCCAAGCGTGATTGCAGCACGCGGCCGGGGCCTTTGCATGGCAACGAACCTCGGAGGTAGCAAGCCATGTCGTTTCTCAGTATTGCAGGTAGCGGGGCCGCGAAGACCATGATCATGGTCACGGTTTCGCTGCATCCTGGAGCGGCCCACCAGGGCAGCCACGTCACCACCGTTCACGCTGGTGACACCCTCAGCTCGATCAGCCAGCAGGCGTACGGCAGCGCGGCCAACTGGCCGGCCGTGTGGTGGGCCAACCGGCACACCGTGCATAACCCGTCGATGATCCAGCCCGGAGAGCGGCTGCGGCTGCCCAGCTCAGACCGGGTGAAGCGGCTCACCCGCGAGGCGCTCGCGGCGATCCCGGCGGCGGCCCCAGCAGCGGTGCCCGTCGCGACGCCGGTCTCGACGCCGGCCAGCGGGGACGCGGTCACGAGTGCCGTGCCCACGCAGGTCACGGCGACGTACAGCGGCTCGGGCGGCTTCCAGAGCTGCGTGATCCAGGCCGAGAGCGGCGGGGATGCCGGCGCGGTCAACGGCTCCAGCGGCGCGGGCGGCCTGTACGGCTTCCTGCCGTCCACCTGGCAGTCGCTCGGATACTCCGGGCTCCCTGAGAACGCGTCGGTCGCGGAGCAGAACGCCGCGTTCGCCAAGGAGTACGCCCAGTCTGGCAGCGCCGCCTGGTCTGCCTACGACGGCTGCTGAACAACAACGTGCGCGGTGAGCCCCGGTCCTGGACAGGCCGGGGCTCACCCGCGTCCACCCGGCAGGGCCTGGCGGCTGAGTCCTACACTGAGACGCGATGACCAGGCCGCCAGCACTTGTCAGTGCGGCGGCGGCGCTCGCGCAGGCTTCCGCCGCCGGCCCGTATTTCACGATCCAGCCATGGTCTTCCCAAGGCGGGTGGCGGCCGTTCGGCGCGCTGCTGTCGGATCCGGCGGCGCTTTCCGACACGGTCGGCCACGCCCGCGCCGTGCTGGCCCGCCGCGCCCGGATCGCTCCTGGGGACGTGGAAGAGCGGGTCGCCGCCTCAACCGTGTTCCTGGGGCTGGCCTCGCAGCTGGTGTCACCATTGCTGGGGGCCGCAGTCATCGGGGGTATCGTTCCCGGGCTGACCGTGGCCGGCCTGTGGTGGCGTCCGGTCGAGAACGGTCCGTGGCCGCTGGCCGCGCGGCAAGCCGGCGGTGTCAGGCTCGGCCAGCCGGGCTCGGACCGCGAGCTCCGCGAGGCCGCGGTGGTGTTGTCGGAGCGCGTGCACAGTCTCGCCGGGCCGGTGGCCGCCGCGTTCGGCGCGGTGTTCCGGCTCTCCCAGCAGGTGCTGCGGGGCAACGTCGCGTCCGCGCTGTCCGGGGCATCCAGCATGCTGGCCGTGGCTTTTCCGCAGCGAGCCGGGGCGGCGGGCCGCCTGGCCGCGCAGGTCCTGGCCATGGGCTGGCTGCGGGGGACCGGCCAGTTCGTCCAGCCGGACCCCGCCCAGCCCCGGTGGTTCCTGGCCCGCCGCAGCTGCTGCCTGCTCTACCGGGTGCCAGGGACCGCGATATGCGGCGACTGTGTGCTCCGGAGGAGAACGGAGGGCAAGGCTGGCTAATGCCAGCCACGTCCGCCGGGTCACGCCAGCAGCCAGGTGGCCTCCAGGGCCTGGCCGATTCACGAGCACACCCGGATTTCCGGGCAGGGGACGTTATCGGCGCTGCCGGTGGCCGGCGGCGGGGATGATTTCCGCGCCGCGCTGCCGTTCACCTCGCTGTATCTCCCCGGCGACGAGTTCGCCGCGGAGATCGCCAACCGGGCGGTGCATGGCGTGTTGCACGTTGGCTGGGTCCCGGACGGTGAGGGTACCTACCGCGGCCGGCTGGCGGTCCTCGTGAAGCCGAACGGCTTGCCGGGTACTGGCTACCTGGCCGCGATAAGACCGTTTCGGAATCTGATCGTGTACCCGCGGATGATGCGCGACATGGCGCGGCGCTGGCAGGGTGGCTCCGCGCAGACCGCCGCAAGCCGCTCATAGGAGACCATCGGATCACCGCCTTTGCGCTCGGCGCTGAATTACCGGACATTTGCTCGTCACAGACGTAAAAGGGCGCGATACGACCGTTATCGCCATGGTGCCGGTGCGCGTGCTCAATTCAAAATAAATCAGCGGATGTGGCAGTAAGGATCCTGAACCGCCGATGAGAGGTCATATCGGCCAGGGGTGGCTTTGACCTGCGGAAACGCTCACGTGGTGACCTCAGAAGCCGTGGTTCGCCTGTCACATTCCGACCTCCGCGACACGGATAACGGCGTTCAATGAAATGTCGCCCGGGCACGCGGCCGAAGCTTTAGAATACCCATTCCTGGGTCGGGGAGCGAGGGTACGCCTCCAGGCGGCCACCCACCGGGGTCGTGACCGGAGTGTGAACAATTGCCCAATTCTGGTGGATTCCACGACTTACTGCGCGCAGTGACCCAGGCGCGGGCGGCCTATCTGCGGATGAGAATCCTTGACGGGCTGTCCAGCAATCCCCGCCGTGCCTTTCATCAAAGCTAGGAGCATTCTGATGTCAACCCTCATTCGATTCAGGCCCGCCCTGGTCACGGTGGCGGCAGGTGCCGCCCTGGCCGGGTCGCTAGCGGTTGCGGGCACCGCCAGTGCGGCTCCGCGTTCTCACGTGGCGCGTGCTGCGCCGACGGCGAGGCCGTCCCGGGCACCCGGACTCACCCGCACGTCCCCCGGCACCAGGCGTTCCCCGCGCAGCATCGCGGCCTTCGACTGGCCGATGTTCCGTGCTGATCCCGGCCACTCCGGCGTTTCCCCGGAGACGGCGATCAGCACCACGACCGCCTCCTCGCTGACTGCCCAGTGGACCGCGCGGCTTGGCACCCCCAGCTTCACCTCGCCCGCCGTGGCCACAGTCGGCGGCAAGGCGCTCGTCTACGTCGGCGGGGGCAACCACTTCTACGCCTACCCGGCGGGCGGTGGCGCCCCGGTCTGGAGCTACAAGCTCCCCGCCGGGGTAGTCGAGTCCTCGCCTGCGGTGGCCGGCGGCGTCGTGTACTTCGGTTCCACCGCCGGCGCCATGTACGCGCTGAACGCCTCGACTGGTGCGCCGATGTGCTCGTTCAACACCGGGCAGGTCATCCTGGCCTCCCCGGTCGTGGTTGACGCCACCGATGGGTCAGGGCCGGTGGTCTACGACGGCACCATCCCGGGCGGCAGCGCATCGGGAGCGGAATGGGCCATGTACGGCCCCGGCAATACGCACGGCGCCTGCACCAAGGACTGGGAGTTCACCTCGTGGGCGGTCTCCCCGGGCGGTAGCTGGTCGTCTCCCGCCTACGGCATGGGCGCGAACCGCGTTCCGCTGGTCGTGTTCGGCAGCAAAGACCGCGACGACGCCGTCTACGCGCTCAACGCCAACACGGGCGCGCAGGTCTGGCGCTACCAGACGAGCACCGCGAAACTCGCTGATGTGGGCGCCCCCCCGACCATCTCCCCGCGCGGGCGGAACGGCTTCGCCGACGGCGTCGTCTACGTGACCGGCAAAGACAAGGTCGTCTATGCCCTCGACCTCGCCACTGGCGCGCTGATCTGGAAGTACCACCTCGCCACGGGCACCAACGGCGACTTGTCGGGGACCGCCCTGGTAGGCGACCGGATCTACGTCGGATCAGACACTGGTGTGTACGCGCTCAACGCCACGACCGGGGCGCTGGTGTGGCACGTCCTTCCCGAGTCCACGTTCTTCGCTTCTCCCGCGGTCACCGGCCCGCTCGGGCGGCAGGTGCTCGTGATCGCGAGCAACGAGGGCAGTCTCTACGCACTCAACCTGGCGACCGGCGCGACCGTGTGGACGCAGCAGCCCAACACCAGGGGCTACTGGAGCTCTCCGGCCGTCTCGCAGGGCGCTTTCTACGTGGCGGACCTGAATGGCGTGCTCCGAAGCTACGCGCCCCGTTCTTGATGCGATGACAGGCTGACCTGGCTGGCCGGGTTTTCGGCTGGCTGACGGGCAGGCTGGGCGCGAACGCTCCGAAGATCAGGAAGGGGTCCCGGGACGACTCCCGGGACCCCTTCTGCCTGCCACCTTCTCGACTCCCGTTATCGGCTTCCGGACCGCCGCCGTCGGCGATTATCTGAGCAGGCACCGGGCTCAGACATGTATCAGGAGCGGACAAGAGGTCTCCAGCTGGGTAAAGGCGCGGTGAATGGCATATGACGAAACGCCGCGCACACGGGGGACGGTAAGCGCGCTGCTCGATGCGTCGCTTGCGGCCCAGCACGGGGGAAGGCTCGATGAACGGGAAATATGTGGGATACGTCGCGGGTGAGGACCCGCTCCACGGCTTCCTCAGCAGGATCATGCGGGATCGCCTGGAGGTGCGCGAACCACGGCTGGCGTTCCGCGTGTTCCGGCTCTGCGGGAGCAACGAGGTCTATGCATACGAGGAGAAGTTCAGCGGCACCAAGGTCATCTGCAAGTTCTACGGCACAAGGTTCGGAAGGGACCTGGACAAGGCAGCCTGGATGGCACGCCAGGAATATGACTGCCTTAAGATGCTGCGCCAGTACAACCTGGTTGGATCACCACACCATGTGATCCGGCCGCTGGGACTCAGCCGCGACATCAACGGCGTGCTGGCCGTCGAATACTATTCCGGCGAGGAGTTCAGCCACGCGATCGTGCGCGCGACGCAGCAGCGCGACGATGCGCACCTCTACTGGCGGCTGAAGGCGCTGGCGTACTTCCTTGCCACTCTGCACAATCGGACGGCCAACGGGGCAACTGTGGAGTTTGATCCCGAGTGCCGGTACTTCGACACGATCGTCGGCAGGCTCAGGAAGGCCCGCCGTATCGGCCAGCGCGACATCGACGAGCTCGCCACGCTGCGCGACCGCTGGCGGCAGCGGCCGCAGATGTGGCAGGACCGGCAGGTCTGGCTGCACGGGGATGCGACCCCGGCGAACTTCCTGTTCGGCCACAGCATGGATGTCGCGGCGATCGATCTGGAGCGCATGAAGCGCGGGGACCGGATGTTCGACGTCGGGCGGGTCGCCGGCGAACTCCAGCACGCGTTCATGCGTGACTCCGGCGACCGGCACCGCGCGGAACCGTTCATCGGGCATTTCTTCTGGGAGTACAGCTCTCACTTCCCCGACCGCGAGCGGACGTTTGAGTCGATTGCCGCCCGCGCGCCCTACTACATGGCGTTGAACCTGCTGCGGATCGCGCGCAACGACTACATCGGCCAGGATTACGGCAGAAGGCTCGTGTCGCAGGCGAAAAGGCTGCTGCAACCCGCATGAACCCCCCAGATCCCGGGCCGTCAGGTCACTGGTGCCGGTCTGCCGGCCAGCGCCAGTGCCAGCGAGGATGCGGCCTGTGCCAGTGCCAGCGAGGATGCGGCCAGCGCCAGCGAGGATATGGCCAGCGCGTCCTCGCTTGGCCTGGCGGCCTACACTCGTTGCTGACGCCCTGCCGAGCGAGGGGTACGGACGCAAAGCATGGACATCCGAGCGGTCGCCTTCGACGTAAACGGCACCCTGGTCAGGATCCTGGCCGACGACGACGAGGAGCGGATCTTCCGCGCCGCGGCGCACTTCCTCACCTACCAGGGCATCGATCTTCACCGGCACGAACTCCGTGATGCCTATTTCCAGATCATGAAGGAGCAACTGCGGGCCAGCCCGGAGAAGTACCCCGAATTCGACGCCGTCGGTATCTGGCGCAGCATCATCGAAGATCACGCGACGGATTTCACCCGCGCCCTCCCAGCTGGGAAGGCCCAGCAGATGCCGGTGTTCCTAGCCGAGATGTCCCGCGGCATCTCGCGCCGGCAACTCGGCCTGTACCCGTACGTCTGTGACGTGCTCGACATCCTGCGCGAGCACTACCCGCTCGCGATCGTCACCGACGCGCAGAGCATCCATGCGCGCGGTGAGCTGCACAAGGTCGGCCTGCTCGGCTACTTCGACCCGATCATCGTTTCTGGCGACCACGGGTACCGCAAGCCCGATCGGCGGCTCTTCCAGTACGCGCTCGACGGTATGGGAGTGGCGGCCGGGAACTCGCTGTACGTCGGCAACGACATGTACCGGGACATCCACGGAGCGCAGGAAGCCGGCTTGACCACCGTGATGTTTGATTCCGATCAAGGAGTGAAGGTTTACCGGGATTGCGCACCGGACTACACGATCACGGACTTCCGCGACCTCCTGCAGATCCTCGGCCTGCCCTGGCCCTGACGGCTGGCATGTGCCAGCCGGTCATGCTTGCCGGCCAGCCAGGGTCCGTTCGTCATCGGCCAGCCCGATCACGCCCTCAGTGAGGGCAACGCTGAAGTCATAGGTGTTGTCGAGTTGCGCTCGTGTGAGCGTCGCATGCCGGAGGTCGGTACCTCGCTCGAAGCCTGGCTGGCAAGGGGTTATGGTGCCGAAGTGCGCATTGTTCAGATTGCTGTCCGTCAGGTCAGCCCGGCGCAGATCCGCGTTTTCGAGGTGGGCGCCCCAAAGATTTGCGCCGCGGAGATCTGCGTTCTTCAAGCTTGCTCGCCGAAGATCGGTGCGCGACAGATCGAGGCCGCCGATCTCCGAGGAATCGCGGCGGTCATCGGACAACGGAGGACGGCACAGTGCGGTCATGGCGGCCTGCGCGTCGGGAGCCCGTTGCATGAGTACTTGCACATATCCGCCGTCTCCCACCGCCAGGGCCGGCAGGCGTTCCCGGACCAGGGCCGCGAGCGTGCTCACGATGTGCGGCCTATCGGGAGGCGATTCTCTGGCTATTCTTTCGAGGGCAAAGATGCCACCTATCCGGACCTGGGAACTGCTGCTTCCTAGATGTTCAATTGCCCGCATGAAACGATCTGTTATCTGCCCGGACTGCATCAGGTCTATCTGCTTCGTGGCGTGATCCCGCTGCCACTTGAAAGTCTCCTTCTGGCCTCTGAGGTTGAGCCAGCCAACAATGAATGTGGCCCCGGCAGTAATCAGGGAAACTACGACGGCAACAGGTATGAGGCCATGAGCACCGGAAGATGCGGCGACATATGCGGTCATTGTTTCTTCTTCCCGCGTGAAGACCGCGGCCTTGCCGGTCCGGTCAGCTCGTGCGGCCGGCGTCGGCTGCGCGAGCCCGCACGCTTGCCAGCCCGGGCCGGCCAGCACCGCGTGCTATAGCGGCGTTGCACCAATGAGTTACGCCCAGTGAGAGGCGCGGGCGGCGCAATTGATACACGCGGCAGGCACGCGAACGCCTGGGTGGTTGATGCTCAGCCAGGCAGGTTAACGGCAAGGTTAGTTGTCGAAGCGCCAGCCGCGGGCACCGCACGCCTGCCGCACCGCGTTGCGTGAGAAAAAGCCCGGGAGGGTTATGACGGTGTCCGTGCCGGCGATTGTCAGCCCGAGCGTCCAGACCCGGCTCAGGGCTCCGCGGTGCTGCTTGACGAAACGGAGCGCATCCCCCCGCTGGCGCGAGAGGGTGGACACCTGGCCATTGCGCTGGACGAATCTGACGGCGTCCTCGGTGACTTCGAGGCGGGCGGGACGCCGGGTCCTCACAATCCAGCCCGTGAGCAAGACCGCGATGAGGACGCCGCAGACGATCGCGGCGGCCGTTCGCCCTGCCGTGGTTTGGGCGCCGACCACGCCTCTGGCCAGCGCGACAGCGAAGACCAGCACCAGGAACCCAAACAGGAACCCCACCTGTCCCCGGCTCTCGGTGACGATAATAGATCCCGGATCCGGGGCATTCCCCGCGCCGACGCCGCCCACCCGCGGAGGTTACCATTCCGCCTACCGATATCCCAGGCCCAAAAACTGATGACACGACCGCGTCGCGGCACGAAGTGAATGCCGGCTTATCTGCCCGCGCCTGACCCGTCATGCCATGCTGTGATCCTGTCGTGCTAGAGAGTTGGCGATGAGCGAGTCCGGCTCACTGAGGCTGGCACAGGCCGCCCCCCTGGAGATTCCCGCGTCCGTCACCGAGACGATGCGGCAGGCAGGAGCGCGCGACAATAGGTTCGGGCCGTGCCCATGGCAGCTGTCGGCTGGCCACGTCCAGACGCTCGACGAGTTCCTCGGCTACGTATTCACCTCCACGGTTAGGCCGGAGCCGACCAGTCCGGCTGTCGTCGTCAGCCAATCCAGGCAGGTGGAGACTCATGTCAAACGAAACTGAAATCCGCTCCTTCCGGGTCGACATGCCCGGCGAAGCGATCGCCGACCTCCGGCGGCGTATCGCCGCGACGCGCTGGCCCTCCCGGGAGCTCGTTGCCGATCGGTCGCAGGGCGTGCAGCTGGCGACGATCCAGGAGCTCGCCCGCTACTGGGCGGCCGATTACGACTGGCGCGCGTGCGAGGCGAAACTGAACGCGCTGCCGCAGTTCAGCACCGAGATCGACGGGGTGGACATCCACTTCATTCACGTCAAGTCGCCGCACGAGAACTCGTTGCCGGCGATCATCACGCACGGCTGGCCCGGCTCGGTCATCGAACTGCTCGGGGTCATCGGCCCGCTCACCGACCCGACCGCGCACGGCGGACGCGCCGAGGACGCGTTCGACCTAGTGCTGCCGTCCCTGCCCGGCTACGGCTTCTCCGCCGAGCCGGCCGAGGCCGGCTGGAACGTCGGCCGCATCGCGCGCGCCTGGGCGGAGCTGATGCACCGCCTCGGCTACACCCGCTACGTCGCCCAGGGCGGTGACGTGGGCGCCGCCGTCACCGACGCGATGGGCCGCCAGGCACCCCAGGGGCTGCTCGGCATCCACATGAACCTGCTCCTGGCCGGGCTGGGCGGCGGCTACCCATCGGCGGACCCCTCCGCGGCCGAACGCGCGGCGCTCGACGCGATCGCCACGTTCAGGACCACCGGCAACGGCTACCTCATCGAGCAAAACACGCGGCCGCAGACGATCGGCTACGCCCTGCTGGCTTCCCCCGTCGCCCTGGCGGCCTGGATGCTCGACCACGACACCGACAGCTACTATAAGATCTCCCGCGCCTTCCTCGACGGCCAGCCCTCGGGCCAGCTGACCCGGGACCAGGTCGTCAACAACATCACCCTGTACTGGCTGACGGGCACCGGGGCCTCGGCGGCCCGGACGTACTGGGAGGACGCACAAGCCGCAGCACATGCGGCCGGGCAGCCTCGCCCGGAAGTCACCCTCCCCGTCGGCTTCACCACGTTCCCCGGCGAGATCTTCGCGGCTCCGCGCAGCTGGGCCGAGAAGACGTACCCCAGCCTCACCTACTTCAACGAGGTCGACAGGGGCGGCCACTTCGCCGCCTGGGAAGAGCCCGAGCTGTTCGCGACCGAGATCCGGGCGGCGTTCAGCCCGCTGCGCTAACGACAGCCCGCACCCAGGTTTGACGGTGCCGGCGGCAGGCCTGTGAGGACCGTTGACGGCTGGCCCCCCTCACGTTTAATGTCTTAACAGCTTAAGACATTAAGGACGCAGGGCATGATCAATTTCCGCATTGATGGCCGCTCGGCAGTACCGCCCTACCTGCAGATCGTGCAGCAGGTACGACAGGCGCTGCGGATGGGCGTGCTGGACGTGGGCGACCAGCTGCCCACGGTGCGCGAGGTCGTCGCGGCGACAGCCGTCAATCCCAACACCGTGCTCAAGGCCTACCGCGACCTGGAACGCGAGGGCCTGGTGCAGGCCCGGGCCGGGCACGGCACGTTCGTGCTGAAGCGCCCGCCGGGGCCGCCGCCCGGCACGCACTCCCGGCTCGGCCGCAGCCTGGCCCGGTGGGTGCGGGAAGCCCGCGAGGCCGGACTCGACGATGAGTCGATCGAATCACTGCTGCGCCTCACGCTGCAGGCAGCCGAGGAGGAGATCGCGTGACCACGGTCATCCAGACCCGGGGACTGGTCAAGCGGTTCCGCAGGGTCACCGCCCTGAGCGACTGCGACGTCACCGTGCCCGAGGGCTGCATATGCGCGCTGATCGGCCCGAACGGCGCGGGCAAGACCACGCTGCTGCGGCTGCTGTCCGGGCTGGCCCGGCCGACCGCGGGTGAGATGTCGGTGCTGGGCGGCGCGCCCCGCCAGGACCCCGCTTTCCTGGCCGAGGTCGGCTTCCTGGCCCAGGAGATCCCGCTGTACCGGCGCTTCACCGCCGAGGAGCACATCAGCATCGGCGCGCACCTGAACCGCCGCTGGGACGCGGCGCTGGTGCGCGACCGGCTGAAGTCGCTGAATATCCCGCTGGACCGCTCGGCGGGCTCGCTGTCCGGGGGCCAGCGAGCCCAGCTCGCGCTGACGCTCACGCTGGCCAAGAGGCCCAGGCTGGTGCTGCTGGACGAACCCGTCGCGGCGCTGGATCCGCTGGCCCGGCGGCATTTCCTGGCCACCATGGCCGACGCCGTCGCCGGCGGCGGGCTGACCGTCGTGCTGTCCTCGCACCTGGTCGCGGACATGGAGCGGGTCGTCGACCACCTCATCCTGTTGTCCGCTTCCCGCGTGCAGCTCTCCGGCGAGATCGACGTGCTGCTGGCCGAGCACCGCGTACTGGTCGGGCCACGCCGGGACACCGCCGCGATCGCCAGGACGCACACCATCGTGCAGGCGGTGCACACCGCCCGGCAGACCACGCTGCTCGTCCGCGGCAACGCCCCGGTCATCGACCCGGCGTGGGAAAGCTCCGAAGTCGGGCTCGAAGAGATGGTGCTGGCCTACATGGGCCAGGACGCCGCACCCGCCACATCACACCTGACCTCAGTTGGAGAGGAACAATGACCTGGCTGACCTGGCGGCAGTACCGGGCCCAGTTCGCCGTGGGCACTGCCATAATGGCCGCGCTCTGCCTGCTGCTGCTGCTCACCGGCCTGCAGCTCGTCTCGCAGTACCACATGGTCATCACAGAATGCGCCTCGTCGAGTATCCATAACGGCCATCACGGCGGGACCTGCTCAACCGGGGGCGGGTTGTTCAACGGCGGCCCCACGGTTGGTTTCGTGAGCCTTATCCTGCTGGCCACGCCGGTCCTCGCCGGGCTGTTCCTGGGCGCCCCCATGGCGGCCGCCGAGTTCGAGGCCGGCACCACCCAGTTCGCCTGGACACAGGGCATCACCCGGGCCCGCTGGCTCGCGGTCAAGGCCGGCTGGCTGCTGCTCGCCGCCGCGGCCTGGGGCGCTGCCATCGCCGCCCTGACCACCTGGTGGGCCAGCCCGACCAACGCCGAGCACGGCGGCGAGTTCTACCCTGGCCGGTTCGACGTCCTGTACCTGGTGCCGGTGGCCTACGCGGTGTTCGCCATGGCGCTCGGCATCTGCGCGGGCGCGCTGATCCGCCGCACCGTGCCCGCGATGGCGGTCACCCTGGGCGGATTCATCGCGGCCCGCGTCGCGGTGACGCTCTGGCTGCGCCCGCACTACCTGAGCGCGGTAACCATCACCCGCAGCCTGACCGCCCTGCCCCGGCTGACCGGCTCCTACTGGCTGATCAGCCAGGGCGCGCGCAACCCGGCCAGGCTGATGGCGGGCCCGCAGGACCAGCCGGCGGCCTTCGGGGTGCCGGTCAGCTCCCTGCCCAAGGCGTGCGCCGGGCTGGCCGGCCCCACCGGAGGCCTGACCTCAGCCACCGGGGGCCTGACCTCATCCTGCCGGGCGGCGCTGACCGGATACCGCTCCTTCGTCACCTACCAGCCCGCCAGCCGGTTCTGGCCGTTCCAGGGCATCGAGACCGGCGTCTTCGTCGTCCTCGCGGCCATCCTGCTGGCCGTGACCGTGGTCGTGCTGGTCCGCCGGGACGCCTGACCACTGGGCCCCGCGGCCAGATACCGGTCGATGGCGCGGCGGAGCCGCTGGATACCGCCGCGCTGGGACACTAGGCCGAAGTTTCGTGGGCCCCGGCCGTCAGCGGACACGGCAACGCCAGCGGCGCGTGCGCTGCAACGGAAGGCAGGCGAGGACTGGGTCCTCGTGCGCTGGGGCAGGTCAGCGTCCGCCGAGCCTGGTTTTCCCGTCGAGCAGTTCGCGTGCGATCTCCAGGTGGCCGGAGTGCGCTGCGGTCTCCTCGATCACGTGCAGGACGATCCAGCGGACGTTCGTGATCTGCTTGGTGTACTCCGGGTCAGGGTGAAACTCGAGCCCGCGCGGGACCGCGGACAACGGGGTGACAGCGAGGACCTCGTTGGATCGCCTGCACTCGTCGCGGTAGTTGGCGATGAGGTCGGCGCTGGGCCAGTCGCACGTGAAGGCTGCCTCCGGATCGTACGTGCCTTCTTCCTCATCCCCCGCTTCCTCGCCCGCCGGCGTTTCTTCCATGACGCCCGTGGTCACGTGCTGGAGCCAGTGGTGCTCGACGCCGCCGAGGTGCCAGAGCATCCCGGCCACCGTCCAGCCAGAGGACACGACCGGCGTCTGCCAGGCATCCTCAGGCAGCCCCTCGACGATCTTCAGCACCGAGCCGCGCTGGTACTGCAGGAAGCCCAGGAGCATGCGCGACTCATCGTCTTGGTTCACATTGCTCACGGCTGGTGAGGCCGTCAGTGGAGTGGTCTCAGAGTCCGCCATTTGTGCCCGCCTCCCGGGTTGGTCCGTCGCATTTTTCGACGGCGGAGGCACCCGAGAGTCATCGCGGGAACGCGGGCGGCGGGGACGAGATATTCCGGCACCTGGTGCCGGCCGCACAGCTCACGGCCGCGCGGTCCGGCGACCAGATCTCCAGCGCGTATCTGCGAATCCGGCACTCGCTCATAGTTGGTCATGCACGCCGCCCAGTCGAGGCGATGTCCCCATCCAGCGCGGTGCGCCACGTTCAGCTACGGAACCGGATCCCGGCTGTGGCGTACTCGGCCAGCAGGGGTACCGGGGTGAACGCCTGGTCACCGGTAGCGGCATGCATTGCCTCCAGCACACTGACGACGCGCGCCGGGCCGGCGTCGTCGAGCATCTGAAGCGGCCCGCGGGGGTAACCGCAGCCAAGCATCATCGCGGTGTCGATGTCGGCTGGACTGGCATAACCGTCCTGGAACATCCGGACCGCGTCGTTGAACTGCGCGTAGGCGAGTGCCTCGGTGAGGAATCCCGGCCGGTCCCGGGAAGTGACAGTGTCCAGGCTGAGCTTGGCCGCGAGCGCGGTCGCCTTGGCGGCCGTGCCCGCCGCGGTCACGTCCGGCAACACCAGCTCCGCGAGTCCCCTCTTGCCGTCACCTGCGTCGATGAAGTGAATACCGACCACATCGGCCGGGTGGCCCACGGCCAGGGCCGCGTCCAGGACCCGGTGCTTCGGGTCTGCCGCCACGATAACCAGGCCGGTCTCGGGTGATGGCTGCGGCACGACGCTGATGCCGGCCGCGGCGATATCGCTGGCCAGCTCGTCCAGCAGGCCGTCCGGTTCCCTGATGACCGCGACCTCGGCGGGAAGAGGCGCAGCCGCCAGGTCGTGATCCGCAGCGGCCGCGGGAGTGCTGTGCCGATAGTCATAGAACCCGCGTCCGCTCTTGCGGCCGAACAGCCTGGCGTCGCACAGCCTGCGCAGCAGGGGTGCGGGCGCGTAACGGGTGCCACCGAACTCAGCCTGGAGCACCTCAAGGACCGCCAGAGAAGTGTCCAGGCCGATCAGGTCAAGCAGCGTCAGCGGCCCCATCGGCAGGCCGAGCCCTACGTTGGCCGCCTTGTCGATGTCCTCGCGGGTGGCCTGCGCGGTTTCCAGCAGCCGCACCGCCTGGTTGAGGTAGGGCACCAGCAGCGCATTCACGATGAACCCGGCTCGGTCAGTGACCTGGACGGGACTCTTGCGCAGGTCACTGGACAGCAGAGCCAGCGTCTCGGCGGTCTCCGGCGAGGTGAGCACCGTGGAGATTATCTCGACCAGCTTCATAACCGGAGCGGGATTGAAGAAGTGCAACCCCGCCACCCGGGGTGGATACCGCGTAGCGCCCGCGATCTCTGTGATCGACAGCGAGGAGGTATTGGTGGCCAGGATCGCATCGGCCCGGCAGGCCTCGTCCAGCTGGTCGAAGAGGGTCCGCTTGAGTTCCATGCGTTCTGGTATGGCCTCGATCACCAGGTCGGCGCCGGCCACCCCGGCCGGGATGTCGTCCGTGGGCCGGATGCGGGCGAGTATCTCGTCTCGTGCAGTCTCGGTGAGCTTGCCCCGGCTGACCGCCTTGTCCAGGGAGCCGCGCAGCCGGGCCATGCCCTGGTCCAGGAAAGTCTGGTTGATCTCGATCGCGACGACGCGGCGGCCACTGCGGGCAACTAGCTCGGCGATGCCCGAGCCCATGAGGCCAAGCCCGATCACTGCCACCTCGCGGATATCGGCTGGCTGTATCACGCTACTAGTCATATTCCTGAGCCTTTCGTCTAGCTTAATAAGCTACGGGACGTTCTAATGCCTCACGGCCGGGCTCTTCTGACGCGAAGCCCGCGCCTGGGCGGAGCTGGGGCGGGCGCTGGAAACCGATGATTGGCGCGCAGCGTCCCTGTCATGGTGGCGGCACCTTGATCGTGACCGGGGGCCCGGGGCTGAGCAGGTCCGGCTCTCCCCGGATGACAACCTCCAACGGATCGCCCTCCTCGATGAGGTAGCTGACGAATGTCCCGGGGCCAGCGCCGGGCGTCCTCCTCGAAGCGGCCGCGGACGCCGACGAATCCGTTGCCAAGCGAAAAGACGGTCTCGTGAGACCGACGGACTCGTCCGAGAACCGCGCCTCCACGATGCGCCATTCGTCCGCTTGGTAGAGGCGCTCTGGCCGGAGCTCGATTTTTCGCTTGAGCATGATCCGACGGTAAACCAGCGCACGCGATACCGATAGAAGGCGCCCACCGCGATCACCGCCATCAGCTGTCCTGCCCGTCCATCCCCGTCGCGGGATCCTGTGCGAGCTGCGACACACCGTGACCCTGTAAGCGCAGAGAAGCTCGTCCACGGCTGCGACCAGCAGGGCGCGCCGGGACAGCTTCCCTGAGCCGTACGCAGTGGCCAGCGGGTACTTGCCGATCGACAGGACAGATCAAGAAAACGCGCCCGGCTTGGGTCGATAGGGGAGGAGGGCCGGCCCGGGCTGGGTCACGTTAGTGCGAACGTCGGCTGATTCCGGTGGCAGCTCGTGCGTTCCGGTCAGTCCGCAAGCGGCCGCATCGCCGTGTGATGATGTCCGGGTGACCGACGAGGTTCTGGCTGATCAGGTTGATTACTACCGTCGCCGGGCGGGCGAGTACGACGTGACGGCGTACGGCGACGTCGCGGCGGCTCGTGCGCGTATCGCGCGACTGGTCGCGGAGATGCGCCCGGCCGGAAGCGTGCTGGAGATCGCGTGCGGGACTGGCTTGTGGACGGAGGCGCTGGCGGGGTGGGCTGACACGGTGACGGCGATTGATGCGGCGCCCGAGGCGGTGACGATCGCTCGTGACCGCGTGCGGCCGGCAAATGTCAGCTTCGAGGTTGCCGACGTGTTCTCGTGGGACCCGGGTACCCGGTTCGACGTGATCTTCTTCTCGGCGTGGCTCTCGCATGTCCCGGCGAGCCGGCTCGCGCAGTTCTGGCAGTTGCTGGGTAACCTGCTGGCCGGAAACGGACGGGTGCTGTTCATCGACGAGCACGTCGATGAGCGCGGGAAAGAGGCCTATGTGGCGGGCCGGGATGAGGTCGTCGAGCGGCGGCTGCGCGATGGCAGCACGTTCCGCGTGATCAAGAACTTCGTGGACCCGCAGGAGCTGGAACTCCGGCTGCGCCGGCTGGGCTGGGATAGCACCATCCGCCGGGACGGCAGCGACTGGGTATATGGCGAGGCCCGTCTGGTGAGGTAGGACGGCTTGCCCGCGACCGGTTGCTTACATCACCGTTTCTCCAGCAAGCCGAGGTCGCGCAGACTCTCGGCGGTTTCAACGATGGTGGTCTCGGCTGGGCGTGGGCGCCATCTGAGCTCCTGCTTGGCGCGGTCGTTGTGGATGATCAGTCGGGGCGGCTCCGGTCCTGGTGCCTCTTCGGTTGGCACTCGCTCGGCCAGCGGGCCGAGCCGCTCGCGCAGGATCTGGGCCATCTGAAGGAAGCTGATGGTCGGCCCGTCCGCCAAGGCCAGGTACCGCTTGCCGGCCGCCTCGGGTGCGGCCATCGCACGGATGTGCAGATCGGCCACGTCACGCACGTCGGCGACGCCGAAGCGCTGGCGTCGCACTACGGGCATTGTCCCGTCTAGCATCGCCTTGGTCAGCTGCAACGACGAACGCGCTTGCGCCGTCAACGTAGGGCCCAGGATGAACGTGGGGTTGACCACGACCAGCTCGGTGTCGCCACCCTCATGTTCGATGAAGTCCCAGGCGGTTCGCTCGGCGATCGTCTTGGACCGCGGATACGGTGGAAGGCCGGGCGTGTCGGAGTCGGTCCAGTCGGCCTCGGTGTACTCGGCATCCGGCTTTGGTGAGTAACCGACCGCCGCGAACGACGAGGTCAGCACGACACGTCGAGCACCGGCGTCGCGCGCGGCCCGCAGGACACGCAGCGTGCCGTCACGGGCGGGAACGATCACCTCATCGGGATCGTCCGACTGGACCATTGGCGAGGCGACGTGGTGGACCTCCGCGCAGCCGTCCGCCGCGGCAGCCCAGCCCTCGTCGGCGGTCAGCTCGGCGGTGACGACCTCCAGTCGGCTGTCGTCTGCATCGCCGCGACGCACCGCCGCACGCACATCGCCCTCGTGGTCCAGAGATCGCGTCGTCGCGCGCACCCGAAGCCCGTCCCGCAGCAGCGCAGCGATCAGCTGCGTGCCCAGATAGCCGGACCCGCCGGTCACCAGCACCGGGCTCAACGCAGCACCACCTCTTCCAGGCGGGGATACATGTCCTGCACCCGCAGGTTTGCTTCGGCCTCCGCGGCGGGATTACCGTGATCGCGGGCGTCCCACAACGCTGCCTTCGCGCGGAGGTAGTCGAGGTGGATGTGCAGCGTCGCGATCTGGGCTTCGATCCGCTCGGCGTGACGCAACAACTGATCGCGCTGCTCACCCGCCGCCTCGTGTCCACGCGTGCGGTTGGCATGGTACGTGCGCATGTCTTCGATGCCCGCGCCCATGGCGCGCAGGCATGCCAGCGCCTGCAACGTATCGACGTCGTCCTCGTGGTAGCGGCGGTGCCCGCTGCTTTCGTCGCGCTCGATCGGGCCTATCAACCCGACCTGCTCGTAGTAACGCAGTGTTGGTTCGCTGAGACCGCTGCGCCGGGATACATCCTGGATGGTTAAAGCTGTCATGCGACCAGCAAAACAAACCTCAAGCGCTTTAAGTCAAGCGGTGGCGGGAAAACCTGGGCGCGATCCGCTGGCCGCCTTTGGGTCGGCCAACGCGATGAACGAAGTCGAATACCAGGGCTGGCGCTCCGGGCAGAGCTGCGCTGACGGAACGCCCGCTCAGGTTCGCACCGCACTGGCCGTGACTCGTGGAGCTAAGGGGAACCGCAGTCGCCGCGCAGCCTCCCGGAGCCGACCTGTTGCCATCTCAGATGTCGGTGACCAATTTGACCGGCTGGCCGGTCATCCTCGCGATGGCCTGGAAATCACGATCATCGCAGAGAACCGTTAGCCGCTCACGCTCCGCGGTCGCGGCGATAAGCAAATCAACCGGGCCGGCCGACCTGTGCATCCCATCTTCGGTGAGCATCTGCTGGACCTCACCTGCGCGCTCATATGCCCTCTCGGGCATGGGCACCCAACCGAACAAGTCATGCATCAACTGCTGCTTCTCCAGCCGGTCGGCCAGCGACCGCGCAGAAAACAGGAACTCCAGTTCCACGATCGGGCACATCGCAATCACGCCCGCGACGAGCTGGTCAGACCACGCCTTCCTCAGTTCGTCCTGCAGGATGCGGAACAGGCCCGAGGTGTCGATCAGATACAGGGCAGGACTCACCTGCGATAAGCCGCTTTGCCATCGAGGAACTCATCGAAGTCGCCACGGTCAGCCATCTCCCCGAGCCGGGCCAAGGCGCGCAGCCGCACGAGCCGCTGCCCCACTTCGCGAAGGGCAGCGTTCACAGTGTCCTTCTTAGTCGTGGTCCCAAGAACCTCAGCGGCTACGGCCAGCGCCTCCTGGTCGATCTCGATCGGTGTTTTCGCTGTGGCCATGCACGCCATCCTCTCTGATTCGACACAGATCAGGATATCTTAGATGTCTAACGCGGACTTCTAAGATACCTTAGCTTCCGAGTGAGAGTGCAGTGCTAGTCGCTGCGGTGCTAGTCGCTGCGGTCCGCCTCAGCGATCAGCGAGGCGGCGATCATGTCGCCGGCCACGTTGGATCGGGTTCACCAGGAACGCGCTTCTTCACGGCGACCGGCGCCCCAGCGGTCCCGGCCTCATTTCCATGCGCTGTGGCGGGGCGCGCAGGTCAGGGTAGCCGGGCGGCGACCCGGGCCAGCGCCGCGGCCAGGCAGCCCGGTGCTTCGTGCCAGACCTGGTGCCCGGCGCCTGGCACGATCGTCAGCCGCGCGTCTGGGAACACCGCAGCCGTGGTGTCGGCCGCCTGCCGCGGGAGCGGGCTGCACTCTCCTGCGACAACCTCCACTGGTCCGGTGAATCTGCTCAGCATGCCTGGCAGGTCACCGCGCTCGACGGCCTCGGCGACCGACGCGGATGTCTGCCCAAAACCCTCCGGGTTCACCCGCACCGTGTCCGGGACCGGCGGCGCATCAGCCGGGACCGCGAAATAGCCGGGCCAGTCCAGCCGAAAATACTCCAGCGCCGCCGCGGCCTCCTGCTCCTTGCTGGTGGTGGCGAGCTCGTCGAGTTCCGCGATCCTGGCCAGGGCTTCGGGTGTCGCCCTGGCCTCCAGCTCAGCCACGAAACCGGCAAGACCGCCGTCGCCAACCGCGCCGAGAGTGTCGGCGAGCACCAGCGCGTTTACCCGGCCGGGTGCCCGCGCGGCCAGCTGCATGGCCAGGTACCCGCCCCAGCTGTGGCCGAGCACCATGGCGGCGGCCACGCCGTGCTGGTCGAGCACGGCCAGCGCGTCGGACACATGCTGCTCGATGGTAAACGGTCCTTCGGTTACCGACGGGGCGACGCCACGCTGGGTGTAGCGGAGCGCGTCCCAGCCCGCCAGCTCGGCGGCGAACCAGTCGCTGTAGTCATTAACGGCCGGTCCGCCGTGCAAGACGAGCAGCGGCAGGCCTGACCCGGATCGCACCCCGATCAGCTTGCCGCCGGGCACGCTGACTGTCAGAACTCTCTCGTTCATGGCCCTGTCGTTCATGGGCTGAATGGTAAGGCGCGAGAGGCATGATCCCTGGGGCAATTGCCGGGTAAGCGCTGAGGGGATCTGCAGCCCAGTTGGCTGCCGTCGGCAGTGGGATGTGGTGAGCGTCAACTGTCCGGGGAGAACTTACGACCGGGGGAGCAGCCCAGACACCAAGGCCGGGAACTGTCCGTGCCAGCCCTTCCGCGCGGATGACGTCCACAGTGCGGGTGACGGCCCGACTGATATCCCGTACTTGTGGGGGTGAAGGGCAAGTCCCCGGAGACGGTCAGTAACTACAGGTCGCTGGCGATCACCACCTGATCCGCAGCTCGGCGCGGCCAGGCTCAAGAAGCTGACCGCCGACGAGCTGGACACGTGGATGGACGGCCGGGCGGAGGAGCGGAGGAACTGTCCGACCGGACGCTGTAGCTGATCCACCAGATCCTGGAGCGCGCCATCCGGCACGCCCAGGCCGCGACAAGGTCCGCCGCAACGTCGCCAGCCCGATCCTCATCCCCGAGGGCCAGGAAGGCCGCCCCTCCAAGGCCATGAACCCGGACCAGGCGGTCCAGCTCCTGCACACGGTAGGCCCAGGCAGCCAGCACCGATTCGCGGCCTACGTGGTCGTGCCCCTGCTGGCCGGGTCCGCACCGAGGAAGCCCCGGCCCTCACCTGGGCTGAGGTCGACCTCGACGCGGGCACAGTGGCCGTCTACCGGTCCGTGCGGGCCAAGGGCGACACCAAGATCTGCAAAAGCCGGCGCCTCCCCAAGCTCCCCAGAAAGGCGGTAGGACTGCCTCTACGGCTCAACGTGTGAGTCTGCGCTGAACATCCCCGCGCGGTCGCACAGGGCAGCGACCGGCGACGAGATCCCAGGCGACGCCTGTCGAAGGGAGGCCTCTAGATCTGCTCGGCGGTGGGGCCGCAGATTGCCATCGGCGTGCTCACGTCCCGCTATGCGTCGTACTTGTTCGGCCCAGGCGTCCCGGGAAGGCAGTAGAACACGATCAGCGTAATGGTGCCAATGATAGGGATGAAGCCGATGAGCCACCAGAACCCGCTCTTGCCGGAGTCGTGCAGCCGCCGGACCGCCAGGCTGATAGTCCCGATGGCGACGACCACATAGACGATGTACTGGATCACGATGGCATGGGCCGCGTTCCCGATGATGGCGCCTATCAGATCGATGATGATGGCGCCGATGAAGAACCACCAGAACGCGGATCGTGAGGCGCGGCCGTTGAAGGTGACGATGTTCTTGAAAGCCTCGGAGATCGCCTCCCCGAAGCCGACGGACCCGCCCTGCAGATAGCCCCGCTGGCTGGGGTCCCAGCCGCCCTGCGGCGGGTACGGCGGCTGCCCGGGACCGCCTGGCGGGTCCTGCGGGTACGGCTGGTAGGGGCTGCTCATGAATATCCTCCATTTTTATTTCCCCGGTTTTCCGAGGTTCCAGCTGCAAGAACGTTATCAATTCTCGCCCGGTTCGGGCCGCAAGGAGAGTATTTTGGGCGTTTTTCGTGCTCCTTATGCGGCGAAGTGACTGGCGACACATTTCTCACGCTGCGGTGGGAACGCAGTCTGGGTGCGCAAGGGTCTCTGGCTGGCTCGTCAACCCCGGCCTAACATAGCCTTGAGCGACCGGACGGTCCAGACCGCGAGCTAGGGCAAGCGGTCTCACTGACGCCTCGAAGTGCCCCGGATCACGCTGCAGCGCGCGGTCGCCACCGCGGCGGCCGGATCAGGCAGCGAGGAAGAATTTCTTCTACCCCGCCTGCACGAGGCGGGCGTGCTCGTCCGCGCCTGGTACAGCACTCGCCGCCCGGGCCAGGTCACCGGCTACGCCGCCCCTTGGGCCGCGGTCCGCGCGCCTGGTGCGCAGCAGCCCGGCTGGACCGGGCCGAGAGCATCGCGCGCCCCCACGTCGTCCCGGCCGCGCGGCTCCACCCGGTGAGCACGCCGCGCCAGCGGCCAGCCGCACGAGGCCAGGAACGAAGCAGTGGAGAAGGGCCGAGATGACGTGCAGGCCTACACAGTCGAGCAGGTAGGGAGATGCTGCACATCGGGCGGGACAAGGTCTACGGCCTGCTCCGCACCGGCCAGCTACGCAGCATGAAGATTGGCAAGCTGCGCCGGATCACCGACCGGCACCTGGCCGAGTTCGCCGCCTCGCTCGAAACCCCATCTAGCCACCGCGACGGCGCGGCCTTAAAGGCGCTTGCGGAACCAAAGGACGTCCGTTCCTGATGGGAAGTCCTCTACGCAACCCACTAGTTCGTAGCCGTTCCGCTCATAAAGAGCCCGGGCCTGGAAAGCGTAGGTGAAGTGGACGGTCTGCGAGCATCCGCGCGCTGCCGCCTCGGCTTCGGCGGCGGCGATGAGCCGTGTAGCGAGGCCGCGCCCGCGGAGGCTCGGCTCCACCCAGAGGCTCTGCAGTTCGCAGGAGTCGCCCCACGTCCACCCGCTGATGCCGGCGACGACCTTGCCAGCGTCGCGCACGAAGATGGCCAGGTTGACTTCGTCGCCGAGTCCCGTGGCGGCGGACGCCTCACGGAGGATCTGCGTTTCGAGGACGTTGATGTCGAGTGGATCTGGATCGTCCTCGACATGGAATTCCCCAGCGGCGGGCTGGTCAGGCACCGACGATCTGCTCGATCAGCGAGATGTCGTCGAAGTACGTCCGGTAGGACGTGATCTTCCCCTCGCGGAAGTCGGCCACAGTGACGCCGGGCAACTGGACGTGCCGTCCCGTTGCTTCCAGCACGCTATCCTCGCTAAGCACGAGTGGTCCTGTGTGATCGGCTTCGACGAGCCATTCGGCGAACGCCTTGTTGCCCACTTCGTCGAGTCCCCGGAACGTGATCACGACGTTGGAGAACGCTTCTTCACGGAGGGCGGACAGGTCAGCGAGTCCTGTCAGCCCTGACACGGTGGCGTACGGCGACCAGCCGACGACATCATCGGTGAACAGGGTCTTCAGGTCAGCCGACGCGGCACCGGCCTCGGCCCTGAGCGCGTCCGCCAGCACCTCTTTGCGCGATCCACTCATTTCAGCCCCCTGTTCCTGCCGGGAATCGATCTGTTCGGCATCTTCTGGCGATCCGGCACGGTCAGGTCCCGAGTATCTTTGCCTTGGCCGCCGCGAACTCTTCGTCTGTGAGCGCGCCCGAGGTGTGCAACTGCGCGAGGTGTTCGATCTCGTCGGCCGGGTCCGCCGGAGGGGGCGCATATTGCGCCTGGTCCTGGCCGTCGTCGGCAGGCGCCTGGTCGTCGGCAGGCGCCTCGTCGTAGGCCTGCTGCTGGTCGGCCCTCGTGCGCTCGTGGTGCACAAGCGCCGCTCCGCCCACCGCTCCGGCCACAAGCGCCCGCCGCCGTACCCGCCGCCTGAAACCCATGAAGAACTCCTTCCCGTTCGTCCGGCCGACCTGCGCCGGCCTAGTGCGGTGACCACGAACGTTCGCCGGGTTCGGTGATCTTCCGCTGGTGCCCGCGCGCTGGGGTATTGCTTCACACTCGATCCTGTGAGGGCTGGGCCGAGTACGGGGGCAGCGATGGCAGAACCAGTGCGGGCGAGACGGCTCACGGATCAGGAAGGCCAGCGGCTGCAGCAGATCGTGCGCCGCGGGAAGCACGGCTCGGTCCGGGTCCGCCGGGCGCTGATCATCATGGCATCGGCGTCAGGGACGCCGGTCCGGGCGATCGCCCGGCTGGTCGCCGCCGATGAGGACACCGTGCGCGATGTGGTCCATTTGTTCAATGAGAAAGGGCTGGCCGCGCTGGACCCTCAGTGGGCGGGAGGCCGTCCCCGCCTGATCACCGATGACGACGTGGAGTTCATCGTCACGGCGGCCACCACCCGCCCGGAGACGCTGGGCCTGCCATTCACGCGCTGGAGCCTGCGCAAGCTCGCCGCCTACCTCGCTGGCAACCCTTCCCGGACGGTGCAGGCCGGGCGGGAGCGGCTACGGCAGATCCTGCACAAGCACGGGATCTCCTTCCAGCGGACCCGGACCTGGAAGGAATCCGCGGACCCCGACAAGGACGCCAAGCTCGACCGGATCGAGCATGTGACCAGCACGTTCCCGGATCGGTGTTTCGCCTTTGACCAGTTCGGGCCGTTATCGATCCGCCCGGCTCACGGCAGCACCTGGGCGCCGCGCACCAGGCCCGCCCGGCTGCCAGCCACGTATCACCGCACGCACGGGATCCGGTATTTCCACGGCTGCTACTCCCTCGGCGATGACCAGCTCTGGGGCATCACCCGGCTCCGCAAGGGCGGCGATCACACCCTCGCCGCCCTGAAGTCCATCCGGGCCGCCCGCCCCGACGGCGCCCCCATCTACGCGATCATGGACAACCTGTCGGCGAACAAAACCCCGGCCATCCGCGCCTGGGCCGGGAAGAACAAGGTCCGGCTGTGCTTCACGCCGACAAACGCCTCCTGGGCCAACCCGATCGAGGCGCAATTCGGGCCCTTACGGACCTTCGTCATGGGCGGCTCAGATCACCCGAACCACACCGTGCTGGCCCGTCGCCTGCAGGACTACCTGGCCTGGCGCAACGCCAACGCTCGCCACCCCGACATCCTCGCCGCCCAGCGCCGCGAACGCGCACGCATCCGCAGTGAACGCCAGCAACGCTGGGGCCGCCCACGACCCAGAGCCGCATGAATCAGACCCGGTGGACGTTCGTGGTCACCGCACTAGACAGTGCCCTTCCATCGTCGTATCACCAGTTGACACGAACTATCCGCATTCTGTCACGCGCATGCTGAATTGCGTGCGCCTCGGGAGCAGAGACCCTGAGGTGCGCTGTGCACGTGTAATACCTGTATCGGTCGTTCTTCGGGGTTGAGCGTTCAGGTCCCGCCGACGGTGGTGGTAGCCAAGGTCCTTGGTGAAGAGTTGGAGGGTGGCGAGGAGGTTCTCGCCTGGTGTCTGGCTAATGTCTGCAGGCAGGTGTGCTTAGTAGCGGGGGTGGTGGCGCTCCCGGTCTGGAACTACATCCGCGCGTAATTCCTGACTGATCCACGTCTTCCAGGCGAGCTTTGACGCCTGCGAGAACAGCGGCCACCCGGCGGGGCTACGATGCTGGCGTGCGGACGCCGATCAGGAACCCGCCGGACCCGATGTACGCGGAGTTCGAGGTACACCGGACGATGATCTGCGACCGCGTTCGCACCGAGGCCTTCCGGCGCGCGATCGACTCGGTGGTGCGGCCCGGCGACATCGTTCTCGACGTCGGGGCCGGAAGCGGCATCCTGAGCGTGTTCGCGGCGCGGGCGGGTGCTGCGCGCGTCTACGCGGTGGAGCGGACGTCGGCCGCCGTCCTGGCGCAGGAGCTCGCCGCCGCGAACGGGGTCGCGGAGATCGTCCAGGTGATTCACGGCGACGTCATAGATGTCGAGCTGCCGGAACGTGTCGATGTGATCGTCTCGGAGTGGCTCGGTGGGTTCGGGATCGACGAAGGGATGCTCGTTCCGGTCATCGTCGCCCGTGATCGCTGGCTCAAGCCGGGCGGGGTCATGATCCCCCGCTTGGTCATGGCGTGGGCTGCGCTGGTACACGACCGCTATCTCGAGGAGACGGTGGAATTCCTGCGGGACAACCCATACGGCCTCAGGTTCGATGACCTGGTCGAGAAGACCGTCAACGAGATCTTCTATTCCGGCACCTTCCGGCACCTCGCTGCGCGTGACAAGCGCTCGGAGGCGAGCCGGCTGTGGACGACGGACACCGACCTGATCCCGCTTCAGCAGGCGCAGGCGCCGCACGAAGCCGAGACGGTGCTCCCCATTCGCGACCACGGGACGGCCAACGCGCTCGCACTGTGGTTCAGCGCCCAACTCGCGTCCGGCATCTCACTCTCGGTGGGACCCGGCGCTCCACCGACGCACTGGGGGATGACGACGGCCCCGCTACGCTCGCCCGTGGAGCTCACGCCCGGCATGTTCGTCCGTGCCAGGGTGAGGACCGCCCCAGCCCGGCCGGCCGGGACATGGACGAGCTGGGCCATCGCGCTGCCAGGCGCCGGCTGGGAGGAGCACGACGAGCAGACGGTCTGGAAGGAGATCGACGACTGAGCATGTGGGTGCCGTAAAGCGTGTCATCCTGCGCCTGAGCTGAGATTTACTGCTCCCGGACCGATCAGGGGACCTGCGGCAGGGCCCCGGTTCCGGCAGGATCCGATCTCGTGACCTTCCGTCTTCTTTACCTGATCTTTGCCAGGTCCGGGCTGCGAGGGCAGCACGGCAAGACGGTGCGGAGACGACTGCTGGAGCAGTGTGGTGTGCATGTCCTTCTGCGGCCGCGCCGGGATCTTCTACGCTGTCGCCGGCCAGGCGAACGCGCTGTTCTCGCCTTGGACAGCCTGGCCACCTGCTGCTGCGGCACTTCGGCGCTGGTGATCGTCGGCAACGTTACGTGCTTGCCGGTCAAGTCAGAGGCCAGGCCCGACACCTTCCCCCAGGGCCTGGTTGATAAGGGGAATCGATGTAGCCGCCCGAGGCGGAAACAGCCGCCGTGTTGTGGCCGCGCAACACAGCCACCAGCTGCTGATGCGTGGCGGTCAGCGTCCCGGTCCAGACGGCCCGGGACTTCGGCGAGGCCAGCACCTTCGTCAGCTCGCCCGCGACGAAGCTCTTGGTGGCATAGGTGATCGGTACGGCGGCGAAGCTGGCCTTGGGAGGCAGCGCAGCACGCAGCCAGGCCTGCAGGTTGAGCTCGGTAACTAGCTCGTCGGCGCCGCGCGCCGCCATGGCGGAGGCCACTGCAGGATTCTTGAACACGGGCGCGACGGTGCCGACGAACGCGTCGGTTTTGAGCACGGTCCGGTGCGCCCACACCACCGTGACGGACAGCAGCACCAGGAGGCAGGAAAGCGCGACGAGACTCCTGCGGATGCGCCGCCGGCGCGGCTTCTTGGTCCGTTCTTGCCCGCATCGCAGCCGATTATTTATCTCGCAGTCACGCTGTGCAGCAAATGCTCAGCCGAGTTGAACGGTGCCCGCAGACCGATGTTAGGACTACTTTCTTTTCCTCTGTCTGACTCGGTCACGGGGCAGTGCTCTTTGGGGCGGTTCACGACGAGTCGCCGCCGGATTCCCGTTCCGGTGCTGGTGCCGTGCGAGGCAATGCGGACGTCGTGGCGGCGGTAATGAGCTCTTCGATCCGGGCCAGCCGCTGGCTGAGTTCGGCCAGCGTCACTTCGGGTCCGGGCGACTCCGGCTGCGGGCCGGGCCGGGCTTTGCTGGGCCCTTGTGCGACGAAGCTCGATGCCACCTGAGCGGTAACCACCGTCAGCGTGAGCAAACCGATGCCCATGACGAAGCACGCTGTGATCCGCCCCGGTGTAGTGACCGGGTAGAAGTCGCCGTAGCCGACGGTAGTGACCGTCACCACTGACCACCACAGTGACTCTCCCAGGGTGTGGATGTTGGACTTGGGCGCGTGGCGTTCGAACAGGTACACGATGACCGCGCAGTCGAGGACCAGCACCGATGCGGCCAGCAAGAAGCGGCTGAGGTGCCCGCGCCTGAACACCGAACGGACCAGCCGGAAACTAAAGATCACGCGCGCTGGCGGCCAGAGCACGGAGATGATTCCGACCGGATGGGTGAGCGCATAGTGAACATGGCGGCGGGCCAGGGCACTGCGGATGGTCATGTCGATCCCGTAGACAACCGAAAGACCAAACCGGGCGACCAGCACGATGTCCCTGACGCCATGCGTGGTGCCGAAGTCGCCGGGAGGGACCACGGCGATCCACAGCGTGGCCAGCGCCAGCAGATCAAGCGGTGTCTGGGTTCTCGCTTCATAGTCGGCCAGCCGGCCATCGGTGCCGTTCACCTCATGTTCGTCACCGTCGCCTTGACCCGGCCGTTGTGCAGTATCGGTCATGGCCATCAGCGTTGCACCAGAGCAGCCGAGGCACCGAGTTTCTGCTCGTGAATGAAGCCGCGCATGTCCGGCGGGCGTGCGATCCGGGTGCGCTCAGTGTCTCGCCGTAGACGACAGCCCCGAGAATGACCCGGCGAACAGGGTGACGGCGTTGCTCGACGCCATGGCCGGGGCGAGGAAGCCTGTCTTGAGGGCGGATTGCTGGAGGACGAACCCGGTCACGGCGGAGGCAATCAGCACGTAGACGGACCAGTCGGCCAGCAGGGCCACCACCCCACCTCCGATCTCGGTGACGAAATCCTTGGTGACGGCGGTCTGCAGAGCGAAACCGAATCCTGCCGCCGCCCCGAAGAGGAGTGCTCTGGCCGCACCGTGCCGCTTGAAGCCCAGCCCGGCCATCGCCAGCACCAGCACCAGCATGAAGAGGCAGGCGATCCACCATGTGCGGGCGCTTGGATGGGTGGTCCCGCCCTGGGGGAACCGACGGAAAGGAACACCACGATGCCGGCGACGACAGCCACGGCACCGAGCACCACCCTGCGGTCGATGTGCTGATGGGTAAGCCACGCCCCGAAGGGAAGGGCGATGACCAGGCTGAGCGTCGTGATCGCCTGAACGGCCATCAGCGGGCCCTTGTCCAGAGCCACGGCCTGCAGCTCCCACCCCGACGCCTGGAGCAGGAGGCCTGCCAGCCACACCGGCTTGCGCAGAATCTGGATCAGCTAGTGCGAGTCCCCGCTCCCGCTCGTGGTGCCGAGCGTCCCTTTCTGCTGCAGGACTGTGCCCAGCGCAAACGCACACGCGGCCGTGAAAGCGAAGGCCGGGCCCAAGACGCTGTCTCCCTCTATCTCAGGCCTGCGCTGGAAGCGGCGTCATCTAGCAGCATCCTGTCACTTCTTCCATTGACGAGAATCAGCCCAGCTGATATCCGCCAGTACGCGGCCTCTCCAGTGCACTGGACTTCTTCGGCTGGGACTGGGGTAACCGCCGCGACCGGGCACAGGAAGCCGCTCGCAGCCCGATTGCGACAGGCCGCACATCCAAGGGCCAGAGGCCGCCGCGACGCTGCACGTGGCGCGAGCCGCCTCGGCACGCCCATCTCGCCGATTGGCACCTCTAAGCCTTGGCCCGGCACTACCCGAAGGCCGTGGTGGTCACGAGGGATCATCCGGCGTCCCGCTGGCGGGGGCACCAAGAAGCCGGGCCGTTCGCCTGCGGTGACGGCGCACGGCGGCGACGGTGACCAGCGCCCCGGCGCCAAGCCCGATGACCAGGATGGCGATATCGTGCCCGGTGTGGTGGCCTGTGGCGAGCCGGCCCACTCCGTAGGCGCTGGCTGCCACCGACACCGTCCAGCCGAGGGAGTCCAGGAGATTCCAGAAGGCGAATTGATACGGCCGCATCTTGGCCGTGCCCGAGACGATGGCAGGGGTGAAGAATACGGCCAGCCAGCCCCATCTGGCGTACAGCTTCTCGCCCCGCTCAACCATCTTCTCCCGGCGCGCGTGGTGCCTGCCGGGACGTTCCAGCAGCTGACGGCCCCAGCGGCGGCCGATGGCGTAGCCGCCGAGCCCGCCAGCCTCGCCCGCGATGGCAGCCACCGCGATCACCGCCGCCAGCTCCAGCCTCCCCTGGCTGGCGGCCAGGGCGGCGGCTCCGAGGGCGGCGGTGCCGACGACGGGTACGCCCGCCCACGAGGCAGCAACCGCGAGGAACAGCAGCAGGTACTGCCACCATGTGCTTTCCAATGCTGCCATCATGCGCTCCCCACGCCGGTTCGCCGCTGCCTACGCCGACCAGAACGAATGCGACCACAAATCACTCGTTGACGCCGTTGCCGCAGGACGGATAACCGCCGAACGCGACCTGTAGGACTGGCGCCGCCCGGCGCTGCTGCCTGGACGGTTCCCGGAGGCCAGTGCCCCGGAATTTCGCAACCAGATTGCTGCATAGCCGTCCGCCGTCAGGCGGCCAGCCGGGCCACTCATGGGAGTGGACCGGCTCATCCTGCTGCAGTCCAGATCGCCCGCTGGGGTGGCTTTCATGACGGCAGACCGCCCGGACATCGTGTTCTTCTGCTGAACCTGGGCTGAGGCGAGGTCGGCCGCCACAGGGCGGCCGCCACAGGGCGGGCGCGGCGCGGCGACGCCACGATCGACAGCCTCGCCGGTGAGGGCCTCAAACTCTTGCACGCCGTGCCTTGGCGGGTCTATCCGTCGGGGTGGTCGATGTTTGCGGGCGGCAGGTCCTGTATCTGCTGCCTGGTGATGTTGAGGCGGATACCATCCCCGACGTCCGTCACGGCGCTGATGGGGATGGCCACGTCTTTGCGGCCCCACAGGTGCCCTTCCTGGAGCAGCACGTGGGTCACGTGGTGGCTGCGGCGGTCGATAATCAGCCCCTGGACTTTCCCGATGGTGCCGTCAGTGGCATGGACGTGCTGGCCGCGGCGTACCTCCACCTCGTCCAGGGGGACGGTGTCGTAGGTGACGGGCTGCGGGATATCGACGATGCCGCCCGTAGGGTCGGGGCCGGCGCCCAGGTCGTAGTAAGGCCAGTAGGCCACCTGTTCCGGGTCATAGCCCGGGTGTCCGGGGGTGCCGGGCAGGAACTGCGTCTCCTCGGCGGGATCGAGCTTCGCGAACTCCGCCAGGGTGCAGCGGAGCCGGATGCCGCCCGCCGTGGCGTCGGCCAGGCCGATAGGAACAAGCCGGCCGGGGCCATGCCGGTGCCCCGGCTCGACCACGAGATGGGTGACCGCCCGGGCGAGCGGGTCGATGACCACGCGGGCCACCTCGCCACAGGCCCCATCGGTGCAGCTGACACCGGCCCCGATCGTGAACGACGTCGTCTCTGCCATAGCCACCCTCGTTTGTGGCGGGCCATCGTTCCAGCCCATAGACCCGGGGCCGGTTACTGCCCGGCCGGTTGCGTATCAGTGCCGGCGATGCCCGGCGGGACGACCTTGCCCTGGTCGATGTCCTCGGACAGTTTCGCCTTGGCGGCCTGGGCCCCCTCGTCCAGGACGCCGGAGCCGGCCGCACGGGAGATGACGTCACCGCCGCGGCCGCGCAGCACCAGCGCGCAGCCCACGGCGATCAGCGCACCAGCGACCGGCCCGGCGACGTACACCCAGTAGCTGGTCCAGTCCCCGCTGACCAGGGCCGGGCCGAAGGAACGGGCCGGGTTCATCGACACGCCGCTGACCGGCGCCGCCCACAGCCCAGCCAGGGCGATATAGCCGCCGACGCCCAGCGCGGCGATCGCGCCGACGTTCTGCGCCGCGGACGCGGTCCCCAGGATGACGCTGACCAGCAGCGCGGTGAGCGCGATCTCCATCAGCAGCGCCTGCCAGGGCTTGTACCCCGGACCTGGCAGCGTGGCCCCCAGATGCTCGACGTTCCCGAACACCCAGCGCAGGAACAGGCAGGCCAGCGTCGCGCCCGCGAGCTGGATGACGATGTAGCCGGGGACGCGCTTCCACGGGAAGTCCCCGCGCAGCGCGAACGCCAGCGACACGGCCGGGTTCAGGTGCGCACCGGAGACCGCGCCCATGAACAAGATGATCGCCGTCACCATCAGCCCCGGCGCGACAACCGCCGCAGCCAGGCTGATCTGCCCCTTCGCATGCAAGAGCCCCCCGCCCGCCGCGGCCAGGACCAGCGCGAAAGTGCCCAGCAACTCCGAGAACAGCCGCCGCCATTCCCGGCGCGGATCATCGAAGTCCCGGCGGTCGCCGAACTCAAGCTGAAGCACATGGTGCGTGCGCGCGAACGCCACCCCCAGCGCCACCGGGTCCATCGTCTGGGCCGCGGCGTCGCTCACACCATCCGCACCTGGTGCGGTCCCACGTTGCTGCGAACCGTCTTTCTGCACAGGCACGTTATCTGTCATGCGCGCGCCGGTCCTTTCCGTCAACAGCGCCGAAGAACTCCGCCATAAGGACCGCAAGCCCGAGCCCATGATCTTTCCGGTTACGTCCGCACGCCAGGGGCCAAGGTCCCCATCCCGGGCCAGGTCTGGCTATGCGCGCCCAGGCAGGGGGTCTGTCTTCGCGTCCATGGCCGTCTCGCGGCGGGGACACCTGGTGAACTCCTGCCGGGACAGGCCATTCATCACCAGCTGGCGTCCGGCGGCGGCAGGCCTGTCAACAGAGACTTAGTACCTGGCCCATGGGACCTTCGGCCCTGGGCGTCCGGGCCGGCCACTAGCGCCATCACCCATCCCCGCCCGCGGGTTCAGTACCGGCCGCGGCGCGCGGCGGCAGGACCGGCGCGCTTGGGCCGCTGGCCGGCTGCGAACGTCAGGACCTCTGCCCCTAATACGCACTGACGTGCAGGTTAATCCTGGGAAGGGCATCGCCGGGCACGGGTAACAGTGATACAAGCCAGCGGCCTGTGGCGTAGGAGGTCACCATGACACCGGCGGCAACTAAGCCAGGCAAGGACACAGGCGGGCGGCGAACATCGCGGTAGACATCGTCGCCCCTACACGGGCTGTGCGTCTACGGCAGCCACCAGAACCTCCAACTCGCCTGAACCGTGCAGCAGGCCGGCAAGTGTGCCGGTGCCGACGGTATTGCCCTAGCCACCCCGATGGCACCCCGCCACATGCCAGCCAGCCAGGAAGGCCACCCAGTGACAGACGTGACCGGGGCCACAACGCCTGAAGACCCGGTGACCGAAGGAGCCGGCAGTCTTGAAGTGCGCTGGATCTTCCCCGGCCAGCTAGAGGCTGCGGTGGCCGGATGGTTCGGGCGGTTCCCGGCCGGGATGGAATCCCGCGAGGACGCCTACCTCCTGGATCCGCATCTGCACGGCCTGTCGGTGAAGATCCGCGCCGGCGCGGCGCTGGAGGTGAAGGTGTTCCGCGGCAGCCCGGGAATCCTCGATGTCGCCGGCCGCGCCCGCGGCCGCTTGGAGCACTGGCGGAAGTCGTCCTTTTCCTTCAGCCCGCCCAGCCTGGACAGCCTGGACAGCCTGGACAGCCCGGACAGCGGCGCACCGGCCGGCTGGAGGCTGGTCGGCAAGAGGCGGCGGATTAGCCGGTTCGCACTGGGGCAGTCAGAGGGCATTGGCTCCCGTAATTGGCTCCCCGGATTCCTTGACGATCCGTCATAGACGCGGGTTGCCGGGTTTCCGGCCCGCCGCTGGCTCCCGTACGGCCCGTCCTTGGCTCCCCGGGGGTGGAGAGGCCCCTCATGCCGATCAGGATCAGCGACGGCTTGTTGCGCCTGGGGATCGACGGCCCGGTCGCGGCAGCGCTCTGCGATGAAATGCGGTGACCGGCGGCTGGCCGCCCCTGGTGAGTACCGTCGAGGCATGACCTTTTAGCCGGATCGCGACCGACCCAGATGTCATGGGCGGCCAGCCGACCATCCGTGGCCTGCGGATGCCGGTTGCGACGGTCGTGGCCATGGTGGCAGACGGGATGACTGTTGGCGAGATCGTCGCCGAGCATCCTGACCTCACCCCGGGGGATGTGCGCGAGGCCCTCCTCTATGCGGTCGAGGCGGTCCGGGAACGTGAGCTGCCGCTGCGGCACACGGCATGAGCTTCCTGATCGACAACAACCTCTCGCCCATGGTCGTCGCCGACTTAGCGGCGGCTGGGCACGATGCCGTCCACGTTCGGGACTACGGTCTCCGGCCCGCGTCATCCCGCCCCGGGCATGGCCGCCCGCTGAGCGTGCGCCCGGCCCGGATGCTGGTCGGCGACTGTACCGCTGTGGCGCGTCCTACAGAACCTCTGTGTGCTCAAGACTGGAGCGGGCCTCCCCGTTACAGTGGGGCTCCATCAAGGCGAGTGCCGCGCTGAGGGGTGCTCCGCCGCAGTCCATCTGACCGGCCGGGGGGGGCCATGAGCTTCACAGCATTTGCCGGCGGCGGGATCCTTTCCCTGGCTGCGGCGCTCACGGTGATCGCGACGCTGTGCTGGGCTCTTTACCCGGGCCCAGGGGGCGCCGGCCACGACCCGGACGCGCCCGTGCCGCCTGGTCAGAGGACGGCAGCCAGCGGCGCGGCGGATACGGTGCCCGGCGGGAAGGCGGCTGGCTGGTGGCAGGCGCGCAGGGCGGCGGAGGTTGTCGCGCAGCTCGGCAGCAGCCGCCGGAGCGCGTTCGTGGCACTGTCGTGGGAATGGGTTCTGCGGGCTAACGGGCAGGTCGCCTACCGGCTGGCAACGGTCGATGGCCGCGCGGAACGCAATCCGTGGACGCCAGTCACCCAGCTGCCCGCTACCGATCTGCCCTGGCTGCGCCAGGACCGCGCCCGGGCCGCAGCTCTGCTCGCTGACCTCGCCCGCCAGCACGGCCACGAAGCCGATAGACAGCCTTACTGAGCCTGTGCCTGGGGGCGCACCGAGCGGTAGCGGACCAGCCTGGTGCGCTACGCCCGGCGGTCCGCCGAAGCCCTCGGGCGCTGGTGGGCCCAGCGCGACCCAGCCCGGCGCCGATAGGGCTATCCGCATCTATCGGAGTCATCGCGTACGAATACCAGCAGAACCTCCGGCGAGGTGCCTGTAACTCGGGGCAGGGGCCATCCCGGCCGGACTGCGGGCACGGACTGGGGAGCCGAGCTCAGGATCCTGATCCGTAAAGGCTGTGGCGCCCTGCTCCAAGGGTGGCGCGCCTGGGCCTCTCGCCGAAGAAAGCCGCCGGGGTCCTCCCCGGGGCCGCGGGATCATGGCAGAGTCCGCCCGGGCAACGCGGGTCAGGGGGCTGTCCCAGAAGCCTTGCACCACCGGCGCCACGGTCATGAACAAGATCCTCAGCGGGAAGCTGGCCAGATCGGCCTAGCCCGTCACCAACCGTCACCGGCAAACACCAACCGGGTGGCTCCCCGCCTGGCTCCCGAAGATCCAAAAGGGGCCCCGGGTGAAGACCCGGAACCCCTTCTGATCTGCTAAGCACTGGTCGGGACGGCCGGATTTGAACCGGCGACCCCTTGACCCCCAGGCATGCATCCGCAGCTCCGCCGCCAGCACACCACTATGTTTCTGCAGGTGAAGCCGCGCACAAGTAGCGGGACCAAGCCGCCGAGCGCGGTTACGAGCGCTGGTGGTTCCCACCTTGTTCCCAGCCGCGCCGAAATGTTCTGCCCGGCGACGGCATCGCGTCTGTCATGGTCTGCCCAGGCACAACTGGCGCCTGGCCTGGATTGTTACGCGGGGTGAACATTGACCAAGTCGCAGCCGGAAATTTCGCGTCCGTGACGCCGATTCCGTGTGGCTGGCAGATAGGACTATGAAGCAGCGCACAGATCAACCATTATGCGCGGTCCGATCTGGCGGTCGCCTCGATTGCAATGGCGCAAATATCGGCGGTTATCTGGGGCCGTCCCTGGCTGTGCCGGGTCGGATCAGGACGTCTGCGGCGTTGACATGTAGCCGCCGAAGAACCTTCACCGTGGCAGCCACTTAGTTCGAAAAGGATCAGCAACAAGGAGATTTGCACAGGGGCTACGGCGGAGACACTGCCGGGATAATGCATCCATCAGGGGGCAAAACTGTAACAAAACACCTGCGGCGGTTACAGCGAGGACACCCAGATTCGGACTCCAGATAACGGCAGGACTGTCGCGACTGCCGTCAGTGAGTTGGTAACTCCCTGCGATCGGCTCAGCCGGCGCGAGGTCCCTGCGGTCGCGTCACCACTGGCGCCCTCGACTGCTCGGCTGGCCTACTGGATTGGATCCTCGCGTGCACGGTCGGTGCCCTGGCCGCGCACCTCATCGCGGCATGTGCGCCGGTTGCGGTGAGCGATACGCCTCAAGTGACGGAAGTACTGGCCGCGGAACCGGCGCCGCACTGCTTCGATGCGGACGAAATCGGGATCCGCTGGCGGCGCACGGCCTGCACCCAGTCAGTCTGCCCGGTCCAGGCCGTCCCGGACAAGGGCAGCTGCCTGGTCAAGCTCGGCCCGGCCGGTTATTGCTGACCCACGCTCGATCCGGAACCCGTCGCCCGGTGTCCTCGGCAGCACGTGCAGGTGGATATGCATGACTTCCTGCCCGGCGACCTCGCCGTCGGGGACGAAGAGGTTGACTCCCTCGCACGGCAGACCTGAGCGTCGGATGGCTCCCGCCAGCCGCTGCCCCACGGCGAACATCGCCGCGCCGAGCCGCTCGTCCAGGTCGGCGAGGCGCGCGGCGTGGGCCCGTGGCACTACCAGCAGGTGGCCGGCATTGATCGGGCGCAGGTCCATGAAGGCGATGACCCCGGCATCAAAGTAGACCACGCTGGCCGGTTCCCGGCCGTCCACGATCTGGCAGAAGACGCACGTCGCTCGCGGTGATTCGTCAGCAGGCATGGCTCTTATTATCCGTGCTCGCCGTGGTGCGCTGTCCAGGGCTGGCACCCAGCGTGCGGCCAAACCGCCTGAAGTTCGCTGTGGTTACTTCATCGTCGTCGCCGCAAATCCTGGCGGTCCCCGCCGGGTCTGTCACGGAGGAGACAGTGACGAAGCAGCAGGCGACCGTGCCGCGGCCGGTCAGCACGACGGCCGGCCGCAGGGCGAGGGCGCAGCAGAGGTCCTGTGAGAATTTTCTTCTGGCAGAGCGTCAGATCCGGAGCAAGGCGTTCGCCTGCAAGTCAACAGGCGGCTGGAGCAGGCCGCCGGGGCAAGTGGAGTCATGGGATGACGCGATACCTGATCTCGTTCGGTGCCCACGCGATGGACCACATCCCCGACGAGGAGGTGCCCGCCGTGGCCAAGGCCTCGCACGAGGTGGTCCAAGAGGCCATCAACGCCGGCGTGTGGGTTTTCGGCGGCGGACTGGAAAACCAGAAGGCGAGCATCGTGGCCACCGGCGGGACGTCACCGACGGCCCGTACCCGGAGGCCATCGGCGGACTCTGTGTCGTCGAGGTGCCCTCACACAAGGAGGCGCTGGAATGGGCTGCCAAGACCGCCAGCGCCTGCCGCTGCGCGGTAGAGGTCGGGGAGTTCATGCCCCGACCCCGAAACCGACGAGATGCTCCGCCAGGCAGATAGCCGACGGTGACTCCCGGTGGCGTCTGATCGAAGGCGACCCGCCACGCTAGAGCAGGACTTGCCTTGGCGGCGGTCTGGCGACGCGGGTCTGCGCATCGACCTTAACTGAGAGCGCGCAGCAGCCACCCCTGGGATCGGGCGTGAAGCCCAGTCCTGTGCCTGACCGGGATCCCGCAACCACTGATCGCCCAGTGGAGCAACAGCCAGGCCCGTCGCGGCGAGTGTGCGCGCTCATGCAGATCCGGACGACATCGCGCACAGATCGACCTGATCGGCTGCCCCCGGCCGGTGATCACTGAAGAGCCGTCAAGTGCACCGAACGGCACTGCGCGCGTTACCTGCTGGTCCTTCGGCTACTCTCTGTAACTATGGTCAGCGCCGCATCAGCCTGACCGAAGAGAGCTCCCAGACGACGCATGGGGTGTTCGCGGTCCGGGCGCAGGCGCCAGGCGATCGCTCAGCCGCGGCATGAGTGAGTGTGACGGCTCTTTCTTCGGGGCGTCAGCGAAGTCCTTGCCCGGGATGGACGGACTGGTGGCCTACGGTGCTGTGGCATGGCCAAGGCTGCGCGCGTCCTGCGGCGCTGAAGCGAGACGGCTGGATTGAGACCCGGCGCTCAGGCTCTCACCGGGTACTCGTCAAGGGCGACCAGCAACGTGTCTGGGCTTACCATCACGGTGTGGATCTCGGCGGCCCGGCGATGACCAGGATTGCCCGGGACTATGGTTATACAACCGCTGAACTGCGGAAACTGTAGGTGAGCTAGCCACGAGTGCGCTGCGCGTTGAGCTGTTCTGGGATGACGAGGCCAGCAACTGGCACTATCGCGTGCCGGCCCTGCACATCAATGGTGGGGGCACGCCGACCCGCGAGGACGCCGAGCACGAATGCCTGTCCGCCATCGCGTTCGCGCTGGAGGGCGACCCGCGAGACTACGACCCTGCCGCCGAGACGGTCATGCTCGACGTCAACATCGCGCCAGCAGCCTGATTTCGCCTACAAGCGGGTCCACGTCCTGCTCGGCGGGCACCGCATCAAGACCCTGCCGTCCCGGCTCGATGCCCGCGACCTGGCCCGCCTCGCCGCCGTGGGGGCGCAGCCCGCCGGGGCGCCGCCGCTGGCCCCCGGCATCCGGGGACGTGACCGAGGTTGACCGGACCGTGAGCGCCTCGGGCAACGTCAGCCTCGGCGACCACATCATCAGCGCCGGGCTGCCGCTGACGGGGCAGCGCGTCACCCTGCGGCTCGACGGCCCCGTCGCCCTCATCCTGGCCGGCGGGGTCCTGGCCCGCACTGTCGCCTGCCCCGTCCTGCCCGAGGCCCGGCCCCGGCTGCGCGGAGCCCGGCCCGGGACCGCCCAGCCGCCCCGCCTGCCCGCCTCCCTCGTCGTGACCCGGCGGGTCTCCGTCCGCGGAGCCATCATGGTCGGCGGCCAGAGAATCCAGGTCGGCCTGGCCCACGCCCGCAAGACCGTCGCGGTGACCGTCGGGCCCGACACCATCCAGGTCGCCGTCGAGACCGGCATCACCGTCACCGCGGCCCGGACCACTAGCCGCGACCGTAGACGGCACAAGGCATCGAACTACGGCTGAGGATCGCCGTCCAGCAGAGCCAGGCATCGGGAGATGAGCTGCGTTGCCGCACCCTGCCGCTAAATTCGTTGATTGCGAGAGTAGACGGAGTTACGCTGATTGCTCAGGAAATCAAGGAGCTGATCGTGGAGCGGGAAGAGAAGGAACGCCTCGAGCGAGGAGCCGAAGCAGAACTGAACAGGCGGTGCGGCGACGGGACAGTGCAGAAGGTCGAGGTGCTGCAGTACCGCGACGATCCCGTGATCGAGCCCGGCCAGGCGATGGTCCGGGTGATCCTCACCCCGACAGGCGAAGATCCGGACACGACGCTTCACGCGTTCGAGAAGGCACACAGCGGGGCTATCGAGAACCTGCGCAAGACGATCGCCCGGACGATGCCCTTCATCGGGCGCGTGCAGCTCACGTTCCCCGCGCAGCCCGGGGAGCGCAAGCACCCCGTCATCTCGATGTCTGCCGGCCCGCCGGACCGCACCGCCCCAGGCCGCAACCTCACCGCGGTCATGGCACGGCTCGACCCCAGGGACGTTGAGGTCCTCGACGCCCTGATCACCGCCGGCATCGTCCCAAACCGCGCCGAAGGCGTCCGCTGGGCGCTAGCCCGCATCCGCGAGCGCCCCGCCTACACCCAGCTCCGAGAGCACATCGGCAAGATTGACGAGCTGAAGGCCCAACTCTGAGAAAATCTCGCCCGATCCGCCCAGGCTCAACCGAGCCCGGTTCACAACCCTAGGGACTGTCACACATCAAGCGAAGCCAAAGCGCCGCCCATCAGGTGAGCCTAGGCAAGGGGACCCAAAGCTCTAGACAGGGTGTCCCCGTCGGTAGTTGCGCGACAGTCGTCCGCCATTTGATCTGCGACACGTCGAGCGCCAGCATGCATGACGGTGCGTCTGTAACGCGGGCTGGTTGTGCAGCCTTATAGCTGGGATCTCAGCACGTCGACCTCGCAGCCTGGCGAGAACGGGTCGAAGCCGTGCTCAACCAGCCAGTGAACAGCCAGCAGGCTTCGCAACGACCACCACCCGCGGATCACGTCGAGGTCGACGTCGGTGCCGTAGCCGGCGACGACGTCGCCAAGGTGCTCCTCGTGTCCGAGCGTCAGGATGGCGAGGTCGTGCAGGGCATCGCCCTGGCCCGCCTCGGACCAGTCGATCACGCCAGTGATCTCGTCACCGTCGGCGAACACGTGGGCGATCTGCAGGTCGCCGTGCGTGAACACCGGTATCCACGGCCGGAGCGCGGCCTCGGCCACCCGGCGGTTGCGCGTGACCAGGTCGGCAGGAAGGACGCCGTTCGTGATGAGCCACTCGCATTCGACATCGAGCTCCGATGCGTGCTCGCCGTGGCTTTGACCGGGCCAGGGCGGCAGCGGCGCGTCGTGCAACGTCCGTGCGGCGGCACCCGCCGCAGCCCACGCCGTCGGCGACGCGGTCAACGGCTCGCCGAGGCGGCCGAGTGCCGTCCCTGGCAGGGCGGCGAGCGCGAGCACGGGCGGCTTCCGCCACAGGACCTCCGGAGTCGGGACCGGCGCCATGGCCATCGCCTCGACCTCGACGTCGGTGTGAGTCTGATCAGCGTCGATCTTCAGGAACACGTCGCCGACGCGCAGGGTCGCGCGCTCGCTATGGGCAACGACGACCTCGACTTCCTCCACGCCGGCGATTATCGACGGATGACCACCGACGTCGCCACGGGTTTATCGCGTGCGACTGTGAGGTCAGTTGCAGGCCACGTAATAGCCCTTGCCGACCACGGCGACGAGCAGGCCCTCGTCGCGGAGCGTGTTCAGTGCCCGCTCGGTGGTGCGGTGGCTCACTCCGTATTCCTCGGCCAGTGACCGGGCGCTGGGCACGCGGCCAGGCGACCGGCAGCCCGCCGGTCCTAGGCGAGATCGGCGGCCAGGGCCGCCAGGGTCAGGGCGGGCCCGAGCCGCTGCGGAGCAGTTCCCAGGCTCGGGACAAGGTCCGCCGCAATGTCGCCAGCCTGATCCTCGTCCCCGAGAGCCAGGAAGGCCGCCCAGAGCCGCCGCCTGCTCAAGCTGCCCAAAAAGGCAGCCGAGGCACTCAGGGAGCACCGCAAGCGGCAGGCCGCGGAACGGATACAGGCGGGCGAGGCATGGCAGGACCACGACCTGGTCTTCTGCCGCGAGGACGGCACCCCGCTGGACCGCTGGCAGGTCCGCCGCGAGTTCGCAGTCATCACCACGGCGGCCGGGCTGGGGGAGGCGTGGGCACCGCGGGAGCTACGGCACTCGTTCGTGTCCATCCTGTCCGCCCACGGAGTCCGCATCGAGGACATCAGCGACCTGATGGGCCACAGCGGCACCTCAGTCACCGAGACCGCCGCAGGGTTTCCGCGACCATCCCATAAGGATCACACTCATCAAATACCGGCCATCGAGCGGGTCTCCGGAGCGGAGCCCCCCGGGGCGCGGCTCGCTGAGCTTGTCGCCCGGTCCGGAACCCGGGCGCGCGTGAACCAAGCCTCGTTAGGACCGGCTCCCGCCGGGGCGCTCGCGCGAAGGCCATCTGTTCACTGCCGCTCTGCCTAGATGTGACGTTCGCCACTTTTCATGAACGCGGCATGCCGCAGCATGCCGCTAAAACCTGCGGTCAACGTGCGGTCAAAAGATCTTGAGGCCACCTCGCCAACCCGGCGAAGCGGCCTCTGATCTGCTAACCGCTCGTCGGGACGGCCGGATTTGAACCGGCGACCCCTTGACCCCCAGGCGCGAATCGGGTGTCTGGCCCGGTCTGACGGAGTCGGGTGGGAACCCTCTCACCTGGAGAATCGCTCCGGCGGGGTCGGGGTGAGTCCGGGGAGGTCGGAGGGCAGTGGCTCCCGCAATTGGCTCCCCGTCGCCCTTGACGGGCCGTCATCGGTGCCGGGCTGTCCGGTTTCCGGGTGCCCGGCCCTCGTACGGCTCTCCAGTGGCTCCCCGGGGCGGGAGAGGGTTTCTCATGCCGATCAAGATCGGCGACGGCATCATGCGCCTGGAGATCGACGGCCGGGTCGTCGCGACGGCCACCGAGAGAGCTGGCGGCTGGTGGCAGGTCTCCTACTGGCCGCGGTTCTTCGACGGTAACCGGGCCATCACCGCGCTGACGGTCACCGAACTCCTGGAGAGCGGACGCGACAGCAACGACCCGGTGGTAGCAGCGCTCCGCGAGGAACTACGCTGGCCGACGGCCGAGCGCCCTGGTGAGTACCATCGAGGCATGACCTTCAACCGGATCGCGACCGACCCAGATGTCATGGGCGGCCAGCCGACCATCCGTGGCCTGCGGATGCCGGTTGCGACGGTCGTGGCCATGGTGGCAGACGGGATGGCAGTCGGCGAGATCATCGCCGAGCATCCCGACCTCACTCCCGAGGATGTACGCGAGGCCCTCCTCTACGCGGCCGAGGCGGTCCGGGAACGCGAGCTGCCACTGCGGCACACGGCATGAGATTTCTGATCGACAACAACCTCTCGCCAGTCCTCGCCGACGAACTGAAGACGGCCGGGCACGACGCCGTCCATGTCCGGGACTATGGCCTCCAGGCGGCGACAGACCAGGTTGTGCTTGCCCAGGCGCGCAGCGAAAGCCGTGTCCTGATCTCAGCAGACACTGATTTCGGCACCCTGCTGGCCCGGGAAGGGGCCGATCGTCCCTCGATCATGCTGATCCGTCGCCTGACGGGGCGACGTGCGATCGAGCAAGCCGCCATCATCCTCGCTAACCTCGATGTCGTCTCCGAAGACCTGGACAGTGGCGCCGTGGTGGTCCTCACCGACGAATGGGTGCGCGTCCGGCGCCTGCCCATCGTCTCCTGAACGCAGTCGGACCAAGAGTGCAGTCTCCGGTCTCCTTCTCCTGGCCTGATGCTGGACCGGAAGACGTCGGGATCGTGACTATCGCTAGGAGGAACCGATGGCGCCCGACATGCTCATGTCGCCGGTACGGCCCGGCGAGATCCTGCTGGCGGAGTTCCTGGAGCCGCTCGGGGTGAGTCAGTACCAGCTGGCCAAGGCGATAGACATGCCCACCAGGGGGATCAACGGCATCGTCCATGGGCAGCGCCGCATCAGCGCCGACACGGCGCTGCGGATCGCCCGCTATTTCGTCACGTCGGAGCGATTCTGGATGAACCTGCAGCTCCGCTATGACATCGAGATCGAGAAAGACCGACTCGCACGGAGCCAGACGAGATAACAGCCGTGCCGCAAGCTGACGCCACATGGGCTATCTCCGATTGGAACCGGCGACCGCTCGACCCCCAGGACTGTGGACTAGGCGTTTGCGCTGATCAGTCCAGCCTCACTGGGGGAGTGGTAGGTGTACCGACATGCTGGTTGTCCGGCCGGATGCAGATGTGAAGGTGGCCTGCCTGGTCGCGGGGATGGCCACCGGGCGGACAGCATCGATGACATGGACGTGCTGCGGCACGGCGCGATGGCGGTGCTGTTCGGCGGGGTGCGGGCGCTGTCCCCCTGGGGTCCTTCCTGCGTTCATTCACCTGGGGCAACGCCCGGCAGCTGGAGAAGGTGCACCGGCAGTTCCACGCCGAGCTGGCCTGCCGGACGCCGCTGCTGCCCGGCAAGGACGTGCTGGCCTTCGCCGATACCGGCTCGCAGCAGAAGCGTGTGTTCGGATACCAGAAGCAGGGCGCGGCGTTCGGGTTCACCAAGATCTCAGGGAAGAGCCTGCTAGCACCAGTCCCTGGACATGGCCTTCCCCGCCGCCCGGTTCACCGCCCCAGCTGGCGACGGTCTCGGCCTGTGGATACCCGCCGAGCTGACCGGGCAGCCGCAGCTTCCCGCTGCCGCCGGAGAACCCGAGCCTGATGACGGGGCGGCTGCGCCGCCCCCGCCGGACCCCGGCAGCGACAGCGGGCAGGGCAAGGCCGTGGAACTGGACCGGCTGGTTCCCTCGTCGGGCAACCTCTGGATCGCCGGGCAGCAGGTCTGGCTCGGGCCCGCGATGACCGGCTGGACCGTCCGGCTCTGGGCCGGGCTCAAGCGGGTCCACGTCCTGCTCGGCGGGCACCGCATCAAGACCCTGCCGTCCCGGCTCGATGCCCGCGACCTGGCCCGCCTCGCCGCCGTGGGGGCGCAGCCCGCCGGGGCGCCGCCGCTGGCCCCCGGCATCCGGGGACGTGACCGAGGTCGACCGGACCGTGAGCGCCTCGGGCAACGTCAGCCTCGGCGACCACATCATCAGCGCCGGGCTGCCGCTGACGGGGCAGCGCGTCACCCTGCGGCTCGACGGCCCCGTCGCCCTCATCCTGGCCGGCGGGGTCCTGGCCCGCACTGTCGCCTGCCCCGTCCTGCCCGAGGCCCGGCCCCGGCTGCGCGGAGCCCGGCCCGGGACCGCCCAGCCGCCCCGCCTGCCCGCCTCCCTCGTCGTGACCCGGCGGGTCTCCGTCCGCGGAGCCATCATGGTCGGCGGCCAGAGAATCCAGGTCGGCCTGGCCCACGCCCGCAAGACCGTCGCGGTGACCGTCGGGCCCGACACCATCCAGGTCGCCGTCGAGACCGGCATCACCGTCACCGCGGCCCGGACCACTAGCCGCGACCGTAGACGGCACAAGGCATCGAACTACGGCTGAGGATCGCCGTCCAGCAGAGCCAGGCATCGGGAGATGAGCTGCGTTGCCGCACCCTGCCGCTAAATTCGTTGATTGCGAGAGTAGACGGAGTTACGCTGATTGCTCAGGAAATCAAGGAGCTGATCGTGGAGCGGGAAGAGAAGGAACGCCTCGAGCGAGGAGCCGAAGCAGAACTGAACAGGCGGTGCGGCGACGGGACAGTGCAGAAGGTCGAGGTGCTGCAGTACCGCGACGATCCCGTGATCGAGCCCGGCCAGGCGATGGTCCGGGTGATCCTCACCCCGACAGGCGAAGATCCGGATACGACGCTTCACGCGTTCGAGAAGGCACACAGCGGGGCTATCGAGAACCTGCGCAAGACGATCGCCCGGACGATGCCCTTCATCGGGCGCGTGCAGCTCACGTTCCCCGCGCAGCCCGGGGAGCGCAAGCACCCCGTCATCTCGATGTCTGCCGGCCCGCCGGACCGCACCGCCCCAGGCCGCAACCTCACCGCGGTCATGGCACGGCTCGACCCCAGGGACGTTGAGGTCCTCGACGCCCTGATCACCGCCGGCATCGTCCCAAACCGCGCCGAAGGCGTCCGCTGGGCGCTAGCCCGCATCCGCGAGCGCCCCGCCTACACCCAGCTCCGAGAGCACATCGGCAAGATTGACGAGCTGAAGGCCCAACTCTGAGAAAATCTCGCCCGATCCGCCCAGGCTCAACCGAGCCCGGTTCACAACCCTAGGGACTGTCACACATCAAGCGAAGCCAAAGCGCCGCCCATCAAGTGAGGCTAGGCAGCCCGGAGGCACCCGGAGGCACCCGGAGGCATCCGGGCTATCCGGGCTATCCGACACCGGGCGTCTGACAGGCACAAGTTGGCGCTGCGCTGATGATTGTACGAGTTGCAGTCTACGGACGACCCTCTATCTTGCAGAGGGGTGTAGCCGCCTCCGTAGAGGCATATAGCGGGCTAACTATCTGAAAGGGATTTAAGTGGCGACAAATCCGGGCGCTGGCGTGCTGGTTTCTAGCCGCAGAAACGGTCTGCGTGCTCCGGATGTAGCAGGACGACATGAACGCTGCCGCGTCCACTCGGCATTGGAGTGCGGGAGGCACCCGAACCGTTCGTGACCGCAGCCAGCCTGCAGACCGATGTTAGGACTTTCTTTCCTCTGTCTGACTCGGTCACGGGGCAGTGCTCTTTGGGGCGGTTCACGACGAGTCGCCGCCGGATTCCCGTTCCGGTGCTGGTGCCGTGCGAGGCAATGCGGACGTCGTGGCGGCGGTAATGAGCTCTTCGATCCGGGCCAGCCGCTGGCTGAGTTCGGCCAGCGTCACTTCGGGTCCGGGCGACTCCGGCTGCGGGCCGGGCCGGGCTTTGCTGGGCCCTTGTGCGACGAAGCTCGATGCCACCTGAGCGGTAACCACCGTCAGCGTGAGCAAACCGATGCCCATGACGAAGCACGCTGTGATCCGCCCCGGTGTAGTGACCGGGTAGAAGTCGCCGTAGCCGACGGTAGTGACCGTCACCACTGACCACCACAGTGACTCTCCCAGGGTGTGGATGTTGGACTTGGGCGCGTGGCGTTCGAACAGGTACACGATGACCGCGCAGTCGAGGACCAGCACCGATGCGGCCAGCAAGAAGCGGCTGAGGTGCCCGCGCCTGAACACCGAACGGACCAGCCGGAAACTAAAGATCACGCGCGCTGGCGGCCAGAGCACGGAGATGATTCCGACCGGATGGGTGAGCGCATAGTGAACATGGCGGCGGGCCAGGGCACTGCGGATGGTCATGTCGATCCCGTAGACAACCGAAAGACCAAACCGGGCGACCAGCACGATGTCCCTGACGCCATGCGTGGTGCCGAAGTCGCCGGGAGGGACCACGGCGATCCACAGCGTGGCCAGCGCCAGCAGATCAAGCGGTGTCTGGGTTCTCGCTTCATAGTCGGCCAGCCGGCCATCGGTGCCGTTCACCTCATGTTCGTCACCGTCGCCTTGACCCGGCCGTTGTGCAGTATCGGTCATGGCCATCAGCGTTGCACCGGGCGGGGACGCACAAAAGTTCCGGCACCCGATGCGGCAGGTGCCGGGGGCCTTTTGTGCGGACCCGGCCGGCGGCGGAGCCATCAGGACAATCGCGGCAGGCTTCGGGACCTGTAGACCTTGAAGCCAGGTTTGGCAAGCAATCGACATAGATAGTGCTGCATGTGATGCAAGAGCCTGATGCCCTTTTCAGCGTTCGGATCGGCGCACGCTGCCGGATCGTGAACTATCCGACGGTCTCCCGGACTGGCTCCTGGACCCGCTCCTTGATTGGCTTGGAACCACCATCAGCGACAGAGACGTCGCGCGGATCGCTCTCCGCCTACGCATCTCTGTGTCGCATGTCGATGATCCCAAACGCGGTCTCCGCACGGTACTCGCCCAAAGGGCAACCGAGTCCGCCCGCGGTCGGTGGGACATCCTTGATGCCATCGATTATGTATGTAGAACAGTACCTGACCTCTGGATTCCTTCTGGTTGGACAGAATCGAGCACGCCGAGCCGGGCGGGGTGAACTGCACGAGCCGGTACTCGTCCCCGCTGACGTCGGCGTCCAGCCGCCAGCCGAGCATGGAATAGAAGGCCTTGGCCCGGTCCACGTCGGAGACCGGGATGACGACTACCTCGATGTGGGTGTCCATGGTCCGGTCATGCCCGGCTCGGGAGGAAATCCGAACACCGCGAGCAGGCCAGGATTTCCGAACGAGGTAACCTGGCTGATCCCGCGGTCGGTCACGGTCAGCACGCAGACGCCGTAGGGCTGCAGCTGCCCGTCAGCGTCCCGCGCGTACACCGCCGCGGCGGGCTGGCCGTTGGCGCCGGTGGCCAGCATCCGCCAGTCGCCGGCGGCGCCGAGGACGCGGTCGCGCAGGAACGGGATGCAGGCACGGCGGCCCGAGAACCAGGACCGCAGCGGCGTCGCCTCCAGGATGACGTCCTCGACCAGCAGCCGCTCGAGGGCAGCGGCGTCGGCGTTCTCGAACGCGGCGATGTACTCATCCAGCAGCACCCGCGCCTGCGGTATGTCCGGCTCGGTGATCTGATCAGCTGCGGGGGCTACTTCCTCCAGCCGGGCCCGGGCCCGCTGCAGCGCGCTCTTCACTGATGCCGTCGTCGTGTCGAGCATGACCGCGACCTGCGCGGCGGGAAACTCGAGCACGTCGCGCAGGACGAGCACGGCGCGCTGCCGGGGCGGCAGATACTGCAGGCTCGCGATGAGTGCCAGCCGCAGGCTCTCGCGGGCGGTGACGATGACCGCCGGGTCGGCCGCCTCCGGGATCGCCAGCGCGTCCGGGACCGGGTCGAGCCACGCGACGTCCGGTCCGGCGTCCTCGGGCCATACCGCCGGATCCGGCTCCGCGTCGTATAGTCCCGACGGCAGCACCCGGCGATCGCGACGGGACAGCGCCGTGAGGCACGCATTGGTAGCGATCTGGTACAGCCACGTGCGCACCGAGGACCGGCCCTCGAAGCTGTCGTACGAGCGCCAGGCGCGCAGGTAGGTCTCCTGGACCAGGTCCTCGGCGTCCGCGACCGAGCCGAGCATCCGATAGCAGTGCGCGAACAGCTCGCGCCGGAACGGCTCCGTGTCCCGGCCGAACGCCGCGCTATCCGGCATCAGTCACACCGGCCGGCCGAGGTAGGCGGCGAGCTGGTCCGCGGGTCCGGCCCCGGCCGGCGCGGGCGCGACGGGCCCGAACGGGGCCTGCCCGTCCGGCCCGCGGAAACCGTCGGTGATCGCCAGCCGTGCCGAGGCGAGCAGCTCGGTCGCCAGCTCGGGGTCCAGGTCGCCCGGGTAGCCGATAGCGCGGGCCAGATCCCAGCCGTGAGCGAACTGATCGAGGGCCGCCATGCTCCGCACGGCAGCGCCCGGGAACTCGCCGAACGGCAGCCGGATCATCCGGCCGAGCACGCCATCGGCCTCGAACGCCGCCGCCGCCATCCGGGCGCTCTCCTCGTAGGCGGCGACGAAATCACCGGCCGTGTAGTCCACGTCGGTGGGCTCGCTAGTGCCGCTGACGACACCGGCCCACCAGCGGGCCGTGTCGGTGAAGTGGTTGATCAGCGCGTGAACGTCCCAGGATGCGCACGGCGTGGGTGCATCCAGGTCGCCGGGCTGCACTTTCTGAAGGACTGCCAGGGTGCTGCTCAGGGCTCTATCCAGTTCGGTCACGTGCTCGCTCCTGATTCTCTCGCCTGCAGAGGCCGTCAATCAGGTAGACCTGGCCGCCCGGCGAAAGGAATCGGTATCGTTCGATCAGGTCTCGGTGATGATCTTGACGGGCTGGCCCGTGACGGGACCACGCAGCGGTACCTGTTTCCCTGTCCTCTCATCTGACTAACGCCGGTATCGCACGCGAATGCCTCATGTCGGTTGCGCCCGGCCCGTTCCAACTCCCTCGCGGCTTCCAGGTACGCGATCGGCTCCGGCTTTACGCCATGCCTACCCTTGGCAATGTTCTCGTGCTCTGGCTGATCGTGGGGTGATCAGGACGGCCCTGAGCTTCTCGCTGGAAACCGGGATCGAGGGCGTTGCGCCGTGGCGGCGGGCCCTGATCAGCGGCGCTGGGATGATCCGCCGCGTCTCGGCTGGCGCGCTGGGGTCCGGCACTCCTGGCCTGATACCGGACTGGCAGGCTGGGAAGGTCTGTCCTGGTGACGCCGCCAGCTCAGCGGTGGGTGGGGCGAATGTTTTCACACCTGGCACGTGGGTCTGGATAGCAGCGATACTTCTCTCGTGGACCCTTCTGCGCGACGGCGCTCGTTGGGGGACCGGCTGGGCCCGCGTGTGGAGGCGTTGGCCCAGGCCGTCGCGGAGCGTGCGGTTGAGCTTGCGGTTTCCGCACTGGATGTGAATGCGCTGCTGGACCGGGTCGATCTGAACGCTGTGCTCGACCGGGTCGACATCAACCGGCTGCTGGACCGGGTTAACATCGACCGGCTGGTCGGGCGGATGGACGTGGAACGTCTTGCTGCCCGCTTGGACCTGAATCAGCTGCTCGCCGGGGTGGATGTGAACCAGGTCGTGCAGCGGGTTGATGTTGATGAGGTGGTCAGGGGGGTCGACGTGGAAGCGGTGGTGGACCGGGTGGACGTGAATAGCGTCGTCGACCGCATTGACGTTAACACGCTGGTCGAGCAGACCGACCTCGGCGTCATCATCGCCAGATCCTCCAGCGGGGTCGCGAGCGATGTGCTCGACGTGGCCCGCAGCCAGACCGTCGGGCTCGACGAGCTCATCGCCCGCTGGATAGGGTTTCTTCGCCGTCGCCCGTACACCGGCCCGCCCGGCCCGCCTGACGGGCTGCAGGACAGGGCAGGGTCATGACGGCGCGCGCGGGCGATGCCATATCCTCCGGGCCCCCCGTCATCCGGCAGAGCCTGCAGGGGAAGTACGCCGGTTTCGCATCGCGTTTTACTGCCTTCGCCGTGGATGTGGGGGTCAGTCTCGGCGTGTTCATGCTCGCCCTGGCCGCCGTCTCCTTCGCGGCGAAGGTGCTGACCGGCAAGGACATCGCCTGGAACAAGGGCGACATCTGGGTGATCATCACCTGTGCGGTCTGGGTGTTCGTCTACTTCGCCTTTTCCTGGGCGGCGAGCGGCAGGACCGTCGGCATGGCACTGTTCGGCGTGCAGGTGGTGCGGGAGGATGGCACCGTCGCGAGCGCGCGGCGGGCGGTCGTGCGCACGCTGGCACTCCCGTTGAGCTTCCTGTTTTTGGGCCTGGGATTCGTGGGCATCCTGCTGGGTAGCCGGCGCCGGGCACTGCACGACGTCATCGCCGGGACAGCGGTCATCTACTCGTGGGACGCGCGGGCGGCGCGGCTGCGGTTCCTGTCCCGGGGCTGATCGTGCAGCGGCAGCCCCTGCGGGTCGTGGCTGCCGCTCAGATCCGGCGCTGCTGTATGCCCGCCAGCCCAGCGGACTCCGCTGCCGATGAGCGGGATGAATAGCACGAACAAGAACCACAGGCCTTGGCCCAGCCGGAGAAGTCGGACCCCCACTGGGTGACAGTCCCCTCGGGGTTAATTGCCGCCGTGCCGGGCGGTGCGGTCGCGCCCGGGTCAGCGCACTTCGCGGGCAACTGCCCAATCCCCCCAGGCAGACGGGCCCGGCGCGCTTGCGCGCCCTTGAAAAGGACGCAAAGAAAGTTCTCACAGAGCGGGGACAGAGCCGGCGGGCCGCCGGGCATAGCCGTCCGGGCACTCGGCAGACCCCTGGCTGAGACCTGACGCCATCGCCCCTCCGGCGGGCATCTGGCTGGCGGCCGCAGGACTAGCAAGAGGACGTTCGGCCCTCGTGCCCGCTGCCCAGTCGCAGAACAGTAGTTGAGAGCGGGGCTCTGACCGGTGATGGGCTGGCTGCGCCCTGGGGCTCGTCGCTCGTGTGTGGCAGGAGATGGTCACCATGGCGGGCATGCGGGCAGCTTCGGCATCTGGCCTGCGGAATTCAAAGCTCTGGCTGAGGTTGTGGGCTGCGCTGGCGGCAGTGGTAGTGCTGGCGGCAGCCGGTTGCGGGAGCGGATCAGTTCCGGGCAGATCGCCTGCGCCCCGGGCGCTGTTCCCCGCCAGGTTGACGCCCTGCGGTCCCGGCGGGTACCCAGGGGAATGCCGCACGGTGTGGGTGCCCCAGGACTGGGCGCACCCTCACGGTCCCCAGATACCGTTGCTGGTCGCCGTCCTGCCCGCCTCGGCCCGCCGCCGCGCTGCCCCGCTGTTCTATCTGGCCGGGTGGGGCGGTTCCGCCATTGGCGACGTTGACTGGGCGGTGCAGAGTTTCGGGCAGCTGAACCAGACCATGGACCTGGTGTTCGCCGCCCAGCGCGGCACTCCCTTGTCCTGGCCGCAGACCTGCCCCGGCCTGGACGCCACCGGGCCGGGGCTGCGCGCGGCGGTCCGTCACTGCCTGGCGTCGGCCAGCCGCAGCCCGCGTTACGACACGACCGCCGCTGCAGCCCGGGACCTGGACCAGATCCGGAAGGCACTCGGCTACAACAAGATCAACATCTATGGCGGCTCCTACGGCGTGTCCATGGGCCTGGCCTATTTGCAGCGCTACGGCGCGCACGTGCGCACCGCGGTGTTCTACAGCGGTTCACTGCTCAACGTTCCCCTCTGGCAGCAGACCCCGATCCATGCCCAGCAGGCCTTCGACCAGATGGCCCGACGCTGCGAGGCCGCCCCGGTCTGCGCCCGGGCCCACCACCCGGCCGCCGACCTGGCCACCGTGGTGAACCGCCTGCGCGCCCACCCGGCCCGGGTCACCATCACCGGCTCCAGCGGGCGGCCGGAGACAGTCACCATCACCCTCCAGGCCTTCCTCAACATCGCCATCGACGATTACCTCTCGTCGCCTGACACGGCGGTCCGGCTGCCCGGGGACCTGGCCACCTTCGCCCGCGGCCAGTGGGCCAAGGTGATCAACGAGCGCGGGCTCGCCTCCGCGACCTCAGCTGAGCCCACCCAGCTGCAGGAGATCACCATCCGCTGCGGTGACGCGTGGGCCGCGATGAACCCCGCGAAGGTAGCCCAGCAGGCCCGGTTGTCCCTGTTCACCCCGCAAATGGCCGCCACGGCGGCCTGGCAGCAGCAACTCTGCGCGCTCTGGCCGCACGACCCGGGAGTGTCGGGAGTGGTGCACAGCAACGTCCCGATCGTGTTCGTCAACGGCAGCGCCGACCCGGTAGACCCGCCAGCCAACGTCGCGGCCGCACCGCGCACCATGCCCAACGCCCTCCTGGTCACGATCCCCGGTGGCTCGCACCAGGTCGTCCCCGGCAACTGCCTCGCAGACCAGGCCGCCGCGTTCATCCAGGCAGGCAAGCCCGCCAACCACGCCGCCTGGGCAGCATGCGCGCGCACCCTGGGCCACGAGTACCCGGCATTCCCGCCCGCACCGTAACGCCCCGGACCGTCCAGCTAGCCGGTCACCATCGTCCCGCGCGCGCGAGGTTGCCTCAGAACAGATGGCAGGCCAGGCTGTCTGAACCTAAGACCCTACTCAGCCAGCCTCCAACCTTCAGCAGGGCACTTCGGCCCGGGCGGCGGGGGCCGCGGCTGGCTGCCCAGGTCGGTTCCTGGCTCGGCCAGTGGTGGTTACCGCAGCAGATCTCGCGCCGGTTGCGGATCGAGTTCCCGGGCGATCCCATGATGAGGGTGAGCCACGAAACCATCTACCAGGCCTTGTATGTGCAGGGCCGCGGTGAGCTGCGCCGGGAGCTGGCCCGCTGCCTGCGCACCGGGCGGGCCAGGCGCCGCCCGCGCGGCCGCGAGAGGCATGATCCCTGGGGCAAGTGCCGGGGTAAGCGCTCTGCGGGATCTGCAGCCCAGTTGGCTGCCGTCGGCAGTGGTATCTGGTGAGCGTCGGCTGTCCGGGGAGGACTTAGGAGCGGGGGAGCACCCAGACACCGCGGCCGGGAACTGTCCGTGCCAGCCCTTCCGCGCGGATGACGTCCACAGCGCGGGTGACGGCGCCGACTGATATGCCGTACTCCTGAGCCATCGACTTGGCTGACGGCAGCGGAGCGCTGGGCGGGTATTCCCCGGACTCGATCTTGGACCGGATGATGGCGGCCAGTTGGCGGTAGACGGGTTCGCCGCTCATCGGGTCTATCCCGCTGTTCATGATCACATACATAGCAGCCGGCCCGGAGGGCGCCGGGCCTGTCAGGGGTGGGCTCGTCCCGGCGGCCCGGCCCACGGTCGGTGCTGAACGCCTGGGTCGGGGCCGCTGCTGTCGTTCTGCCGGCTGGCAAGGGATCCGTGCGCGCGAGGGTGCCGGGCGTCGGGTTCCCGCGATCGGGGCAGCGCGATCAGCGGCGGCATGGTCGCCGCCGTGGGTGGTGTGCCCGGGCCGCCGGGGCTAGGTGGGAACGATCATGGCGGTTTTCGTTCCCAATTCGGGCAACAAGTGTTCGAAAAACTAGTCGGGACGGCCGGATTTGAACCCGCGACCCCTTGACCCCCAGTGTCGTATTAGCGTTCAAACGCCTTTCTCCTGGCCTCGCAATCATCGGCTAAGCTGCTGGTCAGAGCACTAATTCGAGTGCTGTCGAATATCGCTTTCTGCCGCAGCGTGACGCGTGGTCTGCGGTCAAGCTGCGGTCAAAAGATCTTGATGGATGTGATCTTTCATGGGGTGGTCGCGGAAACGGTCCGACCAGAAGGGGAAAGACCACTACACCGCCTACTACCGCGACGCTCGCGGGAAGACCTGCACCGCCGGGACCTTCACCAACAAGAAGGACGCCGACAGCGCGTGGAAGACCGCAGAGGTTCGGCAGGCCGAAGGCCGCCTGGGTGACCCGCGGCGCGGGAGGCAGACCTTCCAGCGGTATGTCGAGGGGGAGTGGCTGCCCAATCACGTGATCGAGGTGACCACCCGGGAGGGCTATACCTACTCGATCGGCAAGCACATCATGCCGTGGTTCGGGCCCTTGCGGATGAACCAGATCCTGCCCAGCGACGTCCGCGAATGGGTCACGCACCTGACGCAGACCGGGGTCAGCCCGACGAACATCCGCACCCTGAAGAGCATCCTCAGTGCGGTCTTCACGACCGCGCTGAACGACCAGGTCACCTACCTGCACCCGTGCAAGGGAGTCAGGACCCCGACTGTCCCGCCCCAGCTGCTGACCGTGGTCACCCCCGAGCAGTTCGACGTCCTCTACCAGGCACTCCCCACCGGGGACGCCCAGCTTCTGGTGGAGACCGCCATCGAAAGCGGCCTCCGGTGGGGCGAACTGGCCGAGCTCCGGCCGCGGGACCTGAACACCGCGACCTGCATGCTGACCGTCGGCCGGGTCGCGGTTGAGGTCAACCCCAAGTTCCACCCCGACGGGAAGCGGTTTCTGGTCAAGGACTACCCGAAGGGAAAGAGGCACCGCCGGCTGAAGCTCAGCCGCCAGATTGTCGCCAAGCTCACCGCCCATGCCCGGCATAACGGCCTCGGCCCGGACGACCTGTTCTTCACGATGGTTCCCGAGGCCCAGGCCACCCCCCGCCTGAGAGTCATCCCGAACCCTGCGCCGCTCGGGCTCACCGAACCGAACGACCTGGGCCGCCGCTATGCTCACGGCACGCTGAGCGGGTACAACGCCGGCCATTGCCGGTGCGCACACTGCAAAGGAGCATTCGCTGCCTACCGGGCTGCGCGCCGGGCCGCTGGTAAGGATGAGCCGAGGCAGCCGAGGATCACCGATACCGATGGGCACATTCCACGCCGGTGGTTCCGCGGGCACATCTGGATGCCGGCGCTCAACACCGCGGATTTGGGAATCCATGTGAAGGTGCATGGCTTGCGTCACGCGCATGCGTCATGGCTTCTCGCCGGTGGTGCCGATCTCGCGGTCGTGAGAGAACGACTTGGGCATTCTGACATTTCAACCACGCAAAGGTATCTCCACACGCTCCCCGATGCTGATGACACCGCACTGGATGCATTCGGGAAGATCCGTAACCGCGGGAAAGGACGGCCCGCATGAACGCGCGGTCCCGCCGGGTAGCGCTCTATGCGATCGCAGCGATCGCGATCCTGGCGAGCGGCAACGCGCTTGCGCACAGCTATGCGGGGCTGTATGACTGGGCGATCCACCACAGGCTGACTGGCTGGCAGGCGATGTCGTGGCCGGCTGAGATCGACGTATTTCTGGCCGTCGGAGAACTCGCCCTTTACGTCGCCTACCTCGACGCCTGGCCTGCCCGGCAGCGGATGTGGCCCTGGGTGACTGCGCTGACTGGGCTGGCGGTGAGCGTCGCCGGGAACGTCGGCCATATCCAGGCCAGCCCCGGCGACCCGGTCAGCCTGGCCGACCGCATGACTGCGGCGACGAGCCCGCTCGCGGCGTTCGCGGGCCTGTCCGTCGGGCTGCTCGTGGTGAAGATGACCCGCCAGCAAGCGGCCCGGCGGCGTCCAGCTGCCACGCTCATGCTGGCACCCCCACCCAGCCTCGGAGTGGCGCTGATGCGTCCAGTGGGCGATGCGAACGAGGCCGGTGATGCCGGGCCTGATCCTCGCCTGCTCCGCGATGCGGCCCTCATCCTGCGGAACGCATCCGCCTGCGGCCAGCGTCTCAGCCAGCGCAGTCTGGCCCGGGAGCTACGCGGCCACGGGCACCATTTCCCCAACGATCATCTGCGCCAGATCGCGGAAACCATCGGCCTGGCCCGCAACGTGGCGGCCTGAGCAGTCCGGTGGCTCGCAAGGAAGGTGAGGACATGCAAGAGAACCTGTCCATTCAGGTCCGGCTCCGGGACGCGTCCACGCTGCCGGACACGCTCGCGGTGAGCTTCGACGCGTTCGAAGCCGTCAGGCTCGCCGCCCGTAGCTGCGTAGACCGGAGCCCAGAACTGTTTGCAGCATTCATGACCACCGCCGATGCAGCCGTGGAAGGTCGTGAGGCCATCACCGCAGCTCCGTCACTGCCTGCCGGGCCAGCCGCCGAGCCGCCGAGGCTCCTGGCGGCGGGGGACAGCATTGATGATGCGATCGACGTCCTCGCCGCGATCGGGGCACTCCTGGATAGCTGTCTCGCGCAAGTAGAGGCAGCGGCCACGATCAAGGCCGACCGTATCGCCTGCGCCGAAGCGGCGGGCGCGGCGCGGCGGATTCACCAGCTGATGACTCGTGGCGACGATGGCTCCGGTCTTCGGTGACTTCCTGGCCCAGGCCCAGGGTCATCTCACCGCCGCCGTGTCGATCCAGGAAGAGTTGCCAGATGAGGCCAGGAGCGGAGTGATCCGGGAGCTGGACCGCCTGGTCACCATTCTGGCGCGCTACTTGGGTGACATGGCGCTGGCTGGGGATTTCCCGCACAGCCCGCAGGGAGAAGGTCCCGGCGGGGGAACGCGTGCGGTGCTTGATGCGCGGATCGCGTTGCGCCGCTCCGCTCAGGTCCTGCATGGCGCAACCGGCTCGATGAGCGATGGGGACGCCGGCGATGCGCACCCGGCTGCCTGGCACCTGGCCCGCGCCGCTGATCATCTGGCCGTCGGCCGCGACCTGCTGCACACCCATTTCTCTAACGATCCGTCCACGGGAGCCTGGAATCGCACCTCGACGTGGGCGAAAGTGATCCACTCCGCACACGTCACCGAGGCCCTCCTCAGCGAGATCGGCGGCCTGGCCGCAAAACTCGCCCCCTGGATGGTGCGCCTGTCCCTGGAATCGCCGCCGGATTCAACCATGCCCGCTGTAGCGGGGCTGACCTTTCATGACTCTGGCAGGTGGCTATGGGCCGCTGCGCTCAACCTCGAAACCCGCAGCCACCAGGAGCCACTAGCGGGGGAGGGACGCCTCGTGCTGGCTGCCATCCCCGCGAACCTCCCGCCTGCTTACCACCCTCCCATCGCGGAAATCACCGTGCCTGGCCTGTGCGAGGGCGTGATTTCCACGGCGGCACGGCTGCAGTACGGGGCCGCCGCGTTCGCCCGCACCGCCCGCTGGTCCGCGCAAGCCACCTCCACTTCCTGGCGGCACGACGCTCTAGCCTCGGCGATCACCGCGGACAGCGGCGACGTCATCCTCCGCAGCCTCGCCCAGCGCGCCGCCAGCCTCGGACTTCACCCCGCCATCCAGGCACACCTCGATCACAGCGCCCGGGCCCTGAAACTCGCGTGCACAGCCTGGCGGGCAGTCACCGGCGAATGGGACCTCCTCAGCACCGGAAGCCATAAGCGCGCGGGCATCAGCCCGGTAGCCGCCGAAATGGATGACCTGGTCCTGCGGATCGGACGGCTCGCCTACCGCAACCCCGGCTGGACACCCGCCTGTGGTGACGCGAGCCTCGCCCGCCAGGCCGCCGACCTCGCCGCCGACGCTGACGGGATCTCCACTGTGCTGGCCGCTGTCCACCACGCGACCGACACCCTGACCCATATCGCGGTCACCGACCAGCGTTGTGTCCGGCAGACCGCAGCAGACCACCGGCTGTACATCGCTACCCGCCTGCTGCCTGACGACTACGACATCCCCCGCTCCTATAACCCAGCGCCGCGCTCCCGCGTGACTGCCCTGCTGGACGGTTACCGCCTCGCGGTCAAGAGTTGTACCGCTGCCACCACTGCTCTCGATGACCTTGCCCTCGCATCCGGAGCTGCATCCCGCGTGCTGGCCGCAGCTCACACGGCTCCGGCGGTCACCAACCGCCAAGGCCCAGTACCGGGTCAAGCACAGCCAGACAGGACGCGGGCCCTCGTATCGTCGCGGCAGCTGCCAGCCACGCCCATGCAACCCGGCCGCATCGAGGACATGGTCCGTGACCTTCAGCTCACGGAACCAGCCTTGCTGCTCCGCGCAGCCGCCATCGACGAGGCAACTCGAGACCTGCTCGCCGAAGCAACCGCCAAGGCAGGCCGCCAGGCCCGACGCCGCAAGCCGACCCGCCCTCTCCGGGCAGCATCCTCAGGCAGTCGTCCCCAAGACAGAAGCACGAGGATCGGTGGTCTGTAATACCGTCGGCTCAGCCTGCGTTGGTTCGAACCCAACACCTGCCACCACCTGCACAAAATAGCCCGTGAGCTGGGCTTTCCTGGTGTTTCATGATGTGCAGCTGTGAGCCGCTGCGTAACAGTGGTTACAGACGTCTGGCGAAGGGATTCGGGGCGGAGCGAGTGGTTCACCGAACCGCTCGCCCACCGATTTCCATGGTCAGCGCGATCGGAAGACTGCCTGTTAGAGGCTGCTCGCTGAGCTGCCTGGCTGGGTCCGCACGCGGCAGGGTCCCGCGTTGTCTCCATTTATTACGGTTTGGTGACGAGGTGCGGAGCGAGCTCCGGCCTGGGAGGTCAGGCTCTTAGGATCCCCGTGCCGGGATCTCCTATCGCTCCCAGCAGCACGTGATGCCGTTTCCGTTTCCGTGTCCGGAGATCCCGGCGTTTCTCTTTGGACACGGTCCGTTTGCGGTGTCCGTTTCTCTCTAGCTGCTACCGCCTCGGATGGCTTACGAGCAGGCGGGCGCATCCGGCTCGCGATGATCTGCCCCGAGGGGTGGGTGGCCCGCGATCAGTACACGCCGTCGCGCCGACAGGGCCGACATTCGCTCCCGAAGGCCACCGTGAACCGATCGCCTGTCCGGTACGTATCACAGCACGATAACTGTGTCTAGATGGTGGCTGTGCTGATGCCAGCTACCCTTTCGTGCTGAGCTGAGCTCCTTAGCCAGCGGCCGAACTGCTAAACCTTATCGAAGTATTACGGCTGTGGCGCTGCGATCAGCCTGGCTCTCGGCGAACAAGATCGCTATTTGGTCCTGACCTGGTATGACGTGGCTCAGATCGGATGGCATCGAGACTAAGCGGCCTGGCTGGGCGGCCGTCCGGCAGGAGAGATCGTGATTTCTCAAGACATGGTTCACCCATAGGGCTAACGTGATCGCCCGGGAGCTGACACATAGCCATAAGGGAAGTGCCGTGTCATACCGAAGAAGCAGAATCTTCAACCATGATCGCAGGTTCGAGCCAGAGTCACGGACCCGGCTTGTGGCGATCATCGGAGCTGTGGCAGTGGTGGCCGGGGTCGGTGGGGCGTTGCTGATCCCGAGCGTTGGCGGGGTGTTCGGTGCGAGCAACAGCGCCAACGTCGCTGCTTGCGCTACGCCGTCGGCGGCCAGCACCGCCGCCGGGACCGCTGCTGCTGCTGCCACGGCTGGTGCCACCGCGGCCGCGACTACGCCGACAGTGGCGCCGACCCCGACTGGGGCCGTGGCCACGCCGACCGCCGCCACCCCGACGGCAGCGCCGACTGCGGCTGCCACGGCGGCGGCGACCACTGCTGCGCCGACCGCGGCTGCCACGGCGGCGGCGACCACTGCTGCGACGACGGCGGCGACCGCCGCGGCCACGCCATGCACCACGGCGTCCGCGACGGCCACACCGACGGCCGCCGTAGCCGCCGCCAATGTCAACTGCGACATCATCGTCCCGGCGAACCCGCTGTCGGCACGGGGAATGGCGACCCCGTACCAGCTCACCGGCCCGAACGGGATGACCCCGGCGCAGTCCGGTTGCACCATGGCCAACGCGGGCAACCTAGGCGCGTTCGTCCAGGCGACGATCGTGAACACTCGGACTGGGCAGCTTTATGTCTACGACCCGCTGGTCATCACCCAGGGCACGACGGCGGCCGTCGCGCCGACGGTGCCGACCCTGCCGAGGAACTACGTGGCCACGATCGACTTCGGGTTCAACGGCACGGTCCTCACCCAGGTAGGCGCCACGGCGAACGCCCTTCGGCAGGGCAACTGCGTCAATGGTCAGGCTGGCTCGCCGTTCGGCCAGGTGTCGTTCTGCAACGGGACCAACTTCTTCAACGAAGCGTTCCTCCTCGAGCGCGAGGGAAGGCTGACGGTGCCGTCGGAGGGAACCTCCGCCAAGATCGTCGCCTCTGGTGGCCAGCTTGGCACAGGCCAAGACTGCCCGGTCGTGCGCAACTTCGACATGATCGACCAGGACCAGTCGGACAACGTGACCTCCCAGTACCTGCTCAATCCGGCGACCGGGCAGACCGCGCAGAACACCACATCGAACGCCGCCAACCTCGCCGGCGACACGGTGCTGACGAACGGCAGTGACAACGCCCTGATCGACTTTTTCCTGGACCCGACGCTCGGCTGCACCCCGTTCATGGCCCCGAACCTGGGCAACAACAACCAGCCGGCGACCTCCCAGGCGCTGGACGAGCTCCTCGCCGCGAAGAACCCGCCGGCTATCACGGCGCTGGTCCCGGAGAACGACGAGATGACCCTGGACGGAAATGGGAACCTCGACGCCACCAAGACCAACATGTACCGGGTGGAAGTCGGCCAGGCTCCGATCAGCAACCAGAACAACCAGAACAACAGCCCGGCGATGTACTGCCAGAACATGGTCAACATCCAGACCCCGTTCCTGGCGGCCAACCAGACGCTGCTCGCGACCGACACGTCGCCGGTGCCCGCGGTGGGCAACAACCTGTTCACCTTCATGGCGAACCGGCTCAACATGTCCTTCACCAACCTCGGCTGCCAGAACTTCGGGCTGACCAACCCGGTCGCGGTCACCCTGGACGGTAACGGCGCGGCGACCGCGGCAACCTTCAACACCACGACGCAGACGGCAACAAACACGACGGGAACGCCAACAGCATCGCCAACGGCAACGGCGGCGCCAACGGCAACGGCGGCGCCGGCTCCGCGACACCGCAAGGGCCGTCGTCACCATCGGTTGATGAACCCCTCCGGGATGTAGCCGCTCCACTGGCTTGCTCCCCTCCCGGGAGCGGCGGTCCCGGCCTCACCGGGACCGCCGCTCCTTCACCCACCACCCCCGCGCTTGTACCCAAAAGGCAAGCAAGAACAAGGAGGTCACCATGGGCGGTTGGCTGCTACTAGGTACCGACAGCCTGATCGCGTGTATCGCGATCGGGCCGATGATGTCCCGGCGAATGTCTGTGCTCGTGCCGCTCGCGCTGCTCTTCGGCGTCGGTGACGGGCTGGGATACCTGCTCGGAGTCGTTCTGCACTGGTCGTACCCGGACAGCTGGGGCAACCTGGCGCCCGCGGTCGTCGCCGTCCTCGGCGCCTACTGGATCGTGGTCGCCCTCGTCTCGAGGAGCGCAGCGAAAGCGGAGGACAATCCGAAGGCGCGGTGGGGTGTGTGGATCCTGCCGTGGCTGCTGAGCCTGGACAACATCACCTACGGCGCGGTGGACGGCGTTTCGCACGGTGCCTCGGTCGGTCTGTCGGCCTTCGAGCAGTTCGCGTCAAGCGCCATCCAGGCCGGCGTCGGACTGGCGATCGGCGTTGGAATCGCGTACTCGATCCCCGCGGTGCGGCGCCACGTGTGGCTGGCCAACGGGGTTGCCGGAGGCCTCATGATCGTCGGCGCCGGCGTCCTGCACGCCGTTGGCTGACCCAGGGCCATTACGTGACCCGGGCCTCGCCATTTGAGTTGGCGAGGCCCGGGTTATTCATGCGATCAACGGATCGCGGGGCCCGGGCAGGAACCACGATCCGTTCGGGAGATGCTCTTCGTTATGGTGGCGTTGCTAGTCGTGGCCCTCGCGCTCGGGCTGAACAACTTCGGGGCGGCCATCGCCATCGGGGTCAGCGGCGTGAACCGGCTGACCGGATTGAAAGTGGCCGCGGTCTTCGGCTTGTGGGACGTCGTGATGCCCGCTGCTGGGCTGCTCATCGGCCACGGTCTTGCCGGGGAACTGGGGCGCGCCGCCCGGTGGACCGGCGCGGGTGTGCTAGCCGCGACTGCGGTCTGGGGACTCGTCGAGGCAGCGCGCGGCGACGACGACGCCCCGCAGGCCTGGCAGGGATGGCGGTTGCTGGTCAGCGGGGCCGCACTCAGCCTGGACGACTTCGCGGTGGGACTCGCACTCGGAGCGCTTGCCGTCCCCATCGTCGCGGCGGTGATCACGTTCGGAGTCTTCAGCGCCGTTTTGACCTTGATCGGACTGGAACTGGGCGCGAAGCTAGGTCTGGTGACCGGCGAGCGCGGCGAGGTCGTGGCCGGGGTCTTGCTGCTCTGCCTCGCTGCCGCGATGGCGGCGGACTGGCTGTAACCCGCAGACATCTCACCAGAGCACTTCGGCCAGGGTGAACCCGGCCATGACGACCATCACCAGTGCGGCCAGGCGGGCGATCCACCGCAGCGGCAGGATCCGCTGCAGCCCCCGCCCGCCCGTGATGGCCAGCGCGACCACCGACCACAGCGCCAGCATGCTCCCGACGCCCACCGCTACCGGGTCGTGGTACCTGGTCGCGAGGTTCGCGATCACGACGTCTGACAGGTCACCCAGCTCAGCCAGCAGGATCACCCCGAAAGAGGTCGCCGCCACAGCCCAGAACCCGGCCGCGTCAGCCTTCAGCCGGATCTCGTCATCGTCATCGTCGTCCGCGCGCAGCAGCAGCACAGCACCGGCCAGGAACACCACCGCCACCGCGACCTGCACGATCCGGTGCGGGAGCAGGCCGAGCAGGCTGCCACACGTGACCGCCAGCACCACGTGCACCGCGAACGCCGCGAACGCCCCGGCGACCACCCCGCCCGCCCGGTACCGCGTACCCAGCACCAGGCTGGCCAGCCCGGAATTGTCCGGCAGTTCGGCAACCAAGACCGTCCCGAAGACTATTGCGGCAGTCAGCAGGCCTGGCACGCGATTACCTCAGTTCTTCCAGGCCGGCACACACCACCCGTCCGAGCCGTACCTGACTGCTCGGCGGTTCCACTTCCGCACAGCTAGGAATGGCCGTCAGCGATCTGCTGGGCGTCCGCGAGCGCCGCGTTGATCGGGATCGCGTACCCGGTGATGTTGAGGCCGCTGCCCGAACCCCCGATGGTGATGCCGATCACCTTGCCGTTCAGGTCCACGAGTGGGCCGCCGAGCACCGACGGCGTGTCAGACGGCAGCGTCGACGCCATCAGCCCGCTCCGGGTCTTGTTGGTGCCGGCGACGTCGACAGTCACGTTCATGGCGCTCAGGGTGCCGGCATCGATAGTCACTCTGGTCGTCGTGCCCGTGGTGCCGACCGCGGTGTCATAGACCTTGCCCCGCAGGTGGTAGGACGTGAAGCTGGAGATTTCCGCGTTTTGAACGAGCCTGTCCGAGTTTCCGACCTCGACGGTCACGAACGGCCACCCCGGACGGCTCGCCATCTGAAGCAGCGCCAGGCCCGCCACCGGATCCTTGCCGATCACCGCGGCCTTGAAGGTCGCACCAGACAGGACGTACTCCGCCGACAGGTCCTGCGCGCCCTTGGCGGGCTGATACGTAGTCAGTACCTTCCCCGACGGCGTGAGCACCAGGCCGATCCCGACCGATTTCCCGCCCGACAGGATGTGGACCATGCCAGGCGCCGTCGTCGACAGGATGTTCTCGTGGCTGTTGTCGGCGATGGAGCCGGAGCCCTCGATGAACGGGTCAGCGGTCGCCTCCGGCTTCGGAATGTCCGGGCGAACCACGTTATTGCCGACCCCGGTCAGCTTGCCGACGCCGAAGCCGATCCCCGCCATGAGGATGACCACCGCCGCCATCACGGTCAGCCTGAAGGGCTTGCTCCGCCAGGCTTCCGGGACGACCCGGTCGTCATCGTCATCGTCGTCGGAGTCCCCCGAGTCCTCGGCATCACGTGTGCTCACGTCATCGTCATCGTCCGGGCGCGTGGGCTGTGCGCTTTCGCCGACTTCCTGAACATCCATTGTCTGACTCCTTTGTCACCCTGCCGTCTGCACGGCGGTGTCGAAGGTCGCCGCGATCGCCGCGCCAGCGCTGTTCCGCTTGAGCGTGACGGGATTCGTCAGATGGAACTGCTGGCAGCCGAAGCTGGTGAAGGACGCGCTCAGGTCGTTCGCCAAGAAGGTGAGCAGGTCGTCAGCGGTCGCCGTCACCGGCGACTGGCCGGTGGCGAGCAACTTCTGATTGGCCGCCAGGAAGGGCGTCTGGATGTCGACGAGGTTCTGGCAGTACATCGCCGGGCTACTCGACTTGCTGGTCGCCGCGCTGACGGGGGCCTGCCCCAACTCCTCCCGGTACCGGTCGGTCTTCGCCGGGTCGAACCTGCCGCCGTCCATCACCACCTTGTCGTTCTCCGGCACCAGAGCCGCCGTCTTCGGCTGATACGCGCCCGCCGCTATCTCGTCCAGCGCCTCGGAAAAGGCCGGCACGTTGGCGTGGGACAGGTCGGGCGCCTCGAACGGGGTGCACCCGAGGATCGGGTCGACGTACTGGTCAAGCACGGCGTTTGCGCTGTTGCCGTGCAGCAGCGTCGCCCCTGCGATGTAGCCCTGGTTCGTCGTGTTGTTCTGCGCCGTCTGGCCGGTGAGCGGGTTGAGCAGGTAGGTGGTGGTCACGCTTTCGCCTGGGTCCAGGCCTGCCACCTCGAAGTTGCTGATGACCGGGCACGACCGGCCTGTGCCCAGGTCGCCGCCCGACGGGACGATCGCGTTCGAGGTACCCGGGGACGGCACCTTGAGCAGTCCCTTCCGCTCGGCCTGCCGCACCGCGTTGAAGAAGTTGACCCCGTTGCAGAACGACGTCTGGCCGAAGGCCGAGCCGGCCTGGCCGCTGACGCAGCGGGCATCCGCGAGCGTGGTCGGCGTCGCCCCCACCGGGACCAGGTGCGTGCCGTTGAACCCGAAGTCGATCGTCACGACCGCGTCCGCCGGGATCACGGGCGGATTGAGCTTCATGCCCGGCGTGTCCGGGCTGGTGCCCTTCGTGATCACGAGCGGCTCATAAACCGACAGCGCCCCGGTCGCCTGGTCCAGGATCGTGGCCTGGACGAAGGCCCCCAGCTTCGCCCCGTTGCTCATCTCGCACCCCGACCGGGCCGGCGTCATCCCGCGGGGGCCGGTGAGCTGATAGGGAGTGGCCAGCCCCTGCGCGCTCAGCGGGTCAGCCGGAACGATGAGGTCGCAGGTGGTCCCGGAATTCATGCTCGCCGCCGGAGTGGTCGCCGGCAACGCCGCAGCGGTCTCGGAGGCAGTCGGGATCACATAAGTGCCGAGAGGGATCTGGGTAAGACCTGAGTTGCTCGTGCCCGACTGGAAGGCGAGCACCACTCCGATCACCAGCCCCAGCACCGCGGGAACGGCAAGCTGCCCCGCAACACGCGACATGCCACTTTCCTGCATGCGGCGCCGCCATACGGACCGGCGCCCGTTGCGCACTCACTCCACCTCCCGGTCCGCGCATTCCACTCCCGCTGGCACAGGTTAGACGCGCCAGGCGGCATGACGCGGGAAATGCGGAAGTTATACCCCTAACGTCTCAGATGGAGGGCGTGATCGTAAGGCGATCGCAAGATGATCGCGGAGTGATGTTCCTGAGATACACCAGGCAAACGCCTGACACCAATCCTCTGGTGACCGAACGCGATTATTTACTTACGCATCTCTAACACGCCTGCGCTGGGCTTTGCCTAGTGGTACCATGCTGGCCGACGTCTTGTCGGTTCCTCGCCCGCATGCGGACCAAGCCCAGGGTAGCCGGTCTTTTCCGGAACGTTGAACCAGCCGGCCGATCCACCGTTAATATGAGGTGTTACTTCCTCGTGATGCGAGGTCAACCCGACGTGGAAACGGCGGTCACGCCGGGTGGCGAAAGGTTGGGAAGATGCTCAGGCTGCTGGCCTTCACCCTGCCTTTGTGCCTGGACAACTTTGCCATCGCATTCGCCGTCCTCGGGGAAATCCGGCTGACGCGCGCGCAGTTGCTGCGCGTCACAGCGGTGTTCATAACATTCGAAGCCGTAATGCCTCTGATCGGGTTGGCGGCGGGGACGCCGCTGATTCACCTGATCGCCGGCCCCCACCATATCGCCATCGACCCTTACCAACTCGGTAGCCCTACCGAGCTCAAGGAACTTCAGCTCGCCTACCGCTCCCACGTAGCCGACGTGATCGACCTGACCTTCGTCGGACGGTACATCGTCCCGCTCGTCGTCCCGGTGATCGTCGGCGTCATTGGCATCCTGATGCTGGACGAGGCCTTCAACGACGACGATGACGACGACGAGGCGGAGAAGGCCAGGGCGCTGGTGGCAGCGCGCGGCCGCGCCATCATCGGGCTCGGCATCAGCATCAGCATAGATGAACTGATCGTGGGCTTCACGATCGGCTACAGCCAGTACTTCACCACGCTCGAGGCCATCACCGCCATCGTCGTCCAGTCGTTCCTGGCCCTCATGGCCGGCCTATACTTCGGCCGGAAGGTGCGCGATGGAAAGATCCGGATCAGCGTGGAACGCGTCTCCACCGGCACCAAGCTGATAGCGGGCGGCATCCTTGTCACGCTGTCGGCCGCCCTCCTGGTCGGTCCCCCGCTCGCTGCCCACGCCTTCCCGCACTTCATCCACTCCTATTTCCCCCACAGAGTCATCCCCTCGCCAGCGCCCTCGGCGGTCACCATAAAACTGCCGGGAGCCGGCGGATAAGACGCCGCCGGAGGCCTCGGTGCCCAGGCACCCGGAGCGCCGCCGCGGCGCTACCGCCGCCGGCCACCACGTCCTCGATAAGCACGCGGGCGCCCGCACCCGGCGCGCACTCGACGAGCGGGCGCAGGCCCGGGACCTGCGCATGGCGGCCAATGTCCTGTCGTTCGCCGGTTCCGGCCAGCGCAGGTCTGCGGCGCGCGCCTGCTGGTCGTCGACGACGTTCGCTGACCTTCGCGCCGGCCAGCGGGCACACGCTCTACCTGGACGTGGCGGCCGGTGTCACCGCTGCGGTGCTCGCCGGGCGGTACCTGGAAGCCCGTGCGAAACGCCAGTCCGGGGCGGCCCTGACCGCCCTGGCCGGGCTCGCCGCCAAGACCGTCGCGGTGATGCGTGACGGGACCGAGCAGCGGGTGCCCGTGGCCGCGCTGGCCCCGGGGGACCGGTTCGTGGTCCGGCCGGGGGAGAAGATCGCCACCGATGGGGTGGTCCTCGACGGCCGGTCCGCCGTCGATGCCTCGCTGGTCACTGGCGAGTCGATGCCGGCCGAGGTCGGTCCTGGGGACGAGGTGATCGGCTCGTGCGTCAGCATGAGCGGGCGGCTGGTGGTGCAGGCCACCCGGGTCGGCGCGGACACGCTCCTGGCCCAGATCACCCGGCTGGTCAGCCAGGCGCAGATGGGCAAGGCCGCGGCTCAGCGTCTCGCTGACCGGATTGCTGCGGTTTTCGTGCCCGCCGTGATCAGTGTGGCTGCCGCCACGCTGGGGTTCTGGCTGGGCGCAGGACTGTCCGGGGCCGCGGCGTGGAGCGCGGCTATCGCCGTGCTGGTGGTGGCTTGCCCGTGCGCGCTGGGACTGGCCACCCCGACCGCGTTGCTGGCCGGGGTAGGCCGCGGCGCCGAACTCGGGATCCTGGTCAAGAGCGTCCACGCGCTGGAATCAGCCGGCGGATCCGGACCGTTGTCCTGGACAAGACCGGCACCCTCACCACCGGACTGATGATCGTGCAGGACATCACCCCGGCGCCGGGCACGGACGCGGCCCCCGGCGCCGACGAGAAGGACGTGCTGCTGCTCGCGGGGGCCGTGGAGGACGCGTCCGAGCATCCCGTGGGCCAGGCCATCGCCCGTGAAGCCGCCGCCCGGCTCGGCAGCCTCCCGCCGGTCACCGATTTCGTCAGCCTGCCGGGAGCCGGGGTCAGCGGAACCGTCGCCGGGCGCGACGTCACGGTCGGGAGCGCGCGGCTGTTCGCCGAACGGGGACTGGTCATCGACGCCACGCTCCGGCAGGCCATGGACTCCGCCGAGAACGATGACCGCACGGCCGTGCTGATCGGCTGGGACGGCCAGGCTCAAGGGGTGCTGGTCGTCGCTGACGCGCTCAGGCCGGGTGCCCGGGACGCGGTGGCCCGCATCCAGCACCTGGGCCTGCGCCCGGTCCTGCTCACCGGGGACCACGAGCGGACGGCCCAGGCCGTCGCCGCCCAGCTGGCCATCCCCCCCGGCAGCGTGATCGCCGCAGTCCCGCCCGACGGGAAAGCCGCGGTCGTGCGCCAGCTGCAGGCCGCCGGGGGCGGGGTCGCGGTGGTCGGCGATGGTGTCAACGACGCTGCCGCGCTGGCCCAGGCCGACCTGGGCATGGCCATCGGCACCGGCACCGACGCCGCGATCGGCGCCGCGGACCTGACCCTGGTCAGCGGGGACCCGGCCAGCATCGCCGACGCCATCCTGCTCGCCCGCGCCACGCTGCGGGTCATCCACATCAACCTCGCCTGGGCCTTCGGCTACAACGTGATCGTCATCCCGCTCGCCGCGCTTGGCTACCTCAACCCGCTGTTCGCCGGCGTCGCCATGTCAGCCAGCTCCCTGATCGTCGTGACCAACAGCCTGCGGTTGCGGCGGTTCCGGTCCCGGCGCGCGCCGTATCCGCAGCGGGGTGTCCCCGCGGCTGCGGCCGCCCCGGTGGCCGCTCCATGACGGCCGGGCCCGCTGCCGGCCGCTCCGCCGCCACGTCCAGCCGCCTCGCGGAGCTGGCCAGAGCGGCGGCCGCGCCGGTGATCGCGGCGGTCCTAGTGACCGGATTGCTGTCCGCTTGGGTGATCACCGGCGGCGCCGGAACCATCACCCGGATACGGATCCAGATCGGGCTGGCTGCTGTCCCGATGCGGGCCTACGCAGCCAGCCGGGCCAGCGCCATCCATGTGGCGCCTACCTATCTCACGATCCGCAATCTGAGCGGCGAGCCAGACGAGCTGCTGTCCGCCCGCACTCCTCTCGCCAGCCGGGTGGTCCTCACCGGGCCTCCGGGATCCCGCGGCCGCCGGCCGGTTGTGGCGGGCCTGGCCATCCCCGCCCACGGCAGTATCACTCTCAGCCCGCTCGGCGCCGATGTCATCCTGCTGGATCCCAGGCAGTACGAGACAGACATGACCGTCCCGCTCACCCTCACCTTCCGGCACGCCGGACAGATCCACGTGGACGCCTCGGTCACCGCTCCAGGTTCTCCCTGAGCTCGCCGGCGCCATTACCGGACCTGTGCCCCGCGACGCCCGGTGCGCCCCACCACCCATCCCGTCAGCGTCCAACGCAGGCATTACGTCAGCCGGGCGTCTAGTCGTTCGCGTTGGCCTTGGCGGCGGCGAGGTCCCATCGTTGCTCGATTTTGCCGAAGCGCCAGATGGACAGGGCAATGACCCAGGTGAGGACGAAGATGCCGACGATGACGAAGCCGGCTTTGTTGATGTCGAAGTTGGCCATGAAGGACCAGAACCCGCCGGTCAGGTCGTATTCCTGGCCGATGAGGCCGAGGATCTCGATGGTGCCGATGAAGAACGCCACGAAGACCGACAGGCCGGTGATGGTGAGGTTGTAGAAGACCTTGCGGACCGGGCGGGCGAACGCCCAGTCGTAGGCGAAGTTCATGAAGCAGCCGTCGGCGGTGTCGAGCAGGCACATCCCGGCGGCGAACAGGATCGGCAGCGACAAGATCGCGTAGAACGGCAGGCCGGAGACCACCGCGGTGCCCGCGAGGACGAGCAGCGCGACTTCGGTGGCGGTGTCGAAGCCGAGGCCGAACAGGACGCCGATGGGGTACATCTTCCAGGGCTTGTCGATCCGCTTGGCGTACCCGCCGAAGAAGCGGTTCATCAGCCCGCGGTTATCGAGCTGGCGTTCCAGCTCCTCGTCGCTGTACTTGCCGCGGCGCATCTCCCGGAACACCTTGACGATGGAGACCAGGACGATGAGGTTCAGCAGGGCGATCAGGTACAAGAAGGTGCCGGACACGGTGGTGCCGATGATGCCGGTCGTGTTGTGCAGCCCGGAGCTGTCGTTCTTGACCTGGCTGTCGAGGGCGCGGATGCCGAAGTTCAGCAGCAGCGCCAGCGCGAACACGATGGTGGAGTGGCCGAGGGAGAAGAAGAACCCGACCGACAGCGGCCGTTTGCCGTCCTGGACCAGCTTGCGGGTGGTGTTGTCGATCGCGGCGATGTGGTCGGCGTCGAACGCGTGCCGCATCCCCAGCGTGTAGGCCAGGATCCCGGTCCCGAACCCGAAAATCTCCTTACCTGTGATGTGGTAATGCCCGCCGACCGCGACGGCCAGCATCAGCCACCCGGCCACGTTCAGCCCGACGATCACCGCCACCATCGCCCCGGCCCGGGCCCACTCGGCAGGGGTCAGCCCGTCCCGGATCCTGGCCAGGCGGGCACGCGGGTCAGCCATCGGGACGCACCTTCCTCAGGCAGCAGGTCAAGGCCAGTCTAGAAACACCTGCAATAATGTTGCAATAGCGCAAGGTAGGCAACTGAACGCCTGGTGGCCTACCCTGAAACCGTGACCCAGGATGCCCACGCGGCACCGCAGCCAGCCGGTAGCCGGGACCTCATCGAAGAGGTCCTCGCCCTGATGCGAGAGCACGGCGGCCGGGCCACCTCTGCGCGCAGGCTCCTGCTGAGCGCCCTGATTGAGAATCCCGCCCACCGCAGCGCGGAGGAACTGGCCGCCGACGTCCAGGCCCGCGCATCCGACGTCCACCTGTCCACCATCTACCGCAACCTCGACGAGCTCGAACGGCTCAAAGTCGTCGACCGCACCCACCTTGGCCACGGACCCGCGACCTACCACCTGGCTTCCGCCGCCCACGGCCACCTGGTCTGCGAACAGTGCGGATCAATGACCGAGGTTCCCGACGGCATGTTCGGGGACCTGGCCTCCACCGCGCGGACCAGATACGGATTCGAAGTGGACCCGCACCACTTCGCCGTGATCGGCCGCTGCGCCGACTGTCAGTGACCACGGCCCAGGACCGTCGGCTCGTTGCTGGCCAGCACGGTACGCCGGCCGTGCCGGTCAGCATGAGCCCAGCCGTGGTTAACCGATCTGGTGCCCATGCTGGCCGGCGAGCCCGGCGAGCACGACCACGCCTCGGGTGTGGTCGCTGCGTGCCATCTGCAGTTGGGCGGCGGGCAGCCGGGTGACTGGCTTCCAGGGGTTGCGTTCCTGGCGGCGCCCGATCGCAGTGAGCCGGTAGGAGACTTGCCCGTCGGCGCGCAGGACCCATTCCCAGGTGAGCTGACCCAAGTCGCTGCTGCTGGTGGCGCGGATCTGAGCGATGACCTTCGCGGGGATCAGCGGCATCACGGGAGCCCTCTCGCCAGTTGACCTCCTTCGGCGCTGAAGGCCCCGGCTTATCTGCGACGATCACAGCCTGCCCCAGCGGGACCGTGCAGGCAGCCCTCTCCCCAGTATCCGGCCAGATCCCCCTCCAGGAGAGGGCCGCCCTTGTCCAGTCGACGCCCTCGGCGCCCTTCCGGTGTACCTGAACAGGGCTTTCACGCGTAGCTGGCCGTGGCTGGGACAGCGGGTGATCATAAGGTAACCGCCGCGCTGGCCGGAACGGTTCACGGTGAGGTTCGGCCAGCGCGGCGGCCCGCGACCGGGGGAGGTAACCGGAACGATCTGCAAGGTCTGCTGCTCATCGCGATAGCTGTGGCGGGCATCGCGGCCAGCCAATGCTAGAGGAGAGATCCCACCCTCTTATGGCCATAGGGCCACATGGCCTAGTGGAAGTGGCTGGTTCCTACTGTCTCCCGCATGACGATCGACCAGGGCAGCTTCGAGCCGGTGTACCGCCAGCTCGCGCGAATCCTGCGGGATCAGATCCAGGCTGGTGCGCTGCACCCCGGCGCAGCCCTCCCGTCGGAGGCGGCCCTCTCGCAGACGTTCGGCGTCGGCCGCGACGCGGTCCGCGACGCCCTGGCCTCCCTGCGCAGCGAGGGCCTGGTCATCACCACTCGCGGCATTGGCACTTTCGTCCGGGAACCTGCCTCCGAGGTCACCATCCTCCGCAGAGGCATAGGAACCCGGATCGCGGCCCGGGTCGCCACTGCCGACGAACGCCTGCACCTGACCCTTCCGGAGGGCACTGCGGTCCTGGTCGTGACCCAGCCCGGCCAACCCGACGAGGTGCTGCCCGCGGACCGAACCGTCGTTGAGTTCGGTCATGAATAACCTCGGGCAGGCGAGCGAGCCCGCGTTACACACCCGGACCCGGGTCCGCCGTCAAGCGGCCCCGGCTATCAGTTGGGTCAAGGGCATCACGCACAGCCCACGCCGGGCGGCACTGTCCAGCTGTGCGGTCATCCTGCTGATCGTCGCCATCGTCACTCCGCTCAGCCGGGGGGACGTGATCGATTCGGTGCAGTTCAGCATTGCGTTCCTCGCCACCCTGCTGACCGGTGAGGCGGTGATCTTCGCGCTGTCGTTCTCTCCTTCGAGCGCCTGGCCGTCGCTGCGGGAGATCGACGCGCACATCGCGTTCCGCGAATGGGTGGTCGCCGGATGGCTCGCGGCCATGCTTACCGCCAGCGGCCTGCTGCTGCACACGGCGATCCCGGGTACCTACGGCGCGCTGCTGTTCCTGCTGGCGAATGTGTTCGGGATGTTCTCCTTCATCCGCTTGTTCGGCCTGGCCAGCGCGGACGGTCGGCAACGACTGCTGCGCCGCACCCTCACCAACGCCCTTGACACGGTCGCCACACCAGAGCCGGGGCTTCAGCACCGAATGCGCGAAAACCCGGTGCTCAACGCCTACCGCGGCCAGTTCGACGAAGCGGCTGCGCGCAGCGACGGTAACGGAGTCCGCGAGCTGGCCGACGAACTCGCCACGACCCCAGTCACCATGAACGGAACCGGGGCCCTCGCGCTGCACCTGGAGGTCGTGCATCGGCTGGCCAAAGCCGCGTTGGTCGGCAAGCTCGACCCGGTCATCGCCTCCGGCGCCGCAGAGGTACTCGTCGGCTCGCTGCTCACCCGCGCCGCCGCTCCTTGCACTGGCGCTGAGGTTCCGGACGCGCATCGGGCGGCCGGGGCGATGGCACAGGCCAGCCGTTACCTGGCCTGGCTGGCGAGCACATCCCTCACGTTGTCAGTGCAGGATGTCACCACCGCGGGCGCGGCCCGCGAACTTGTCGCGTTCAGTGTCCGGGCCCGGGACCAGATCCTGCGGCTCGCCGATCCTGATCCGCCCTACGCGGCAGGCGCCACCGACATGGGCACTCCGCTGACCGACACGGCGTCGGTGCTGGCGTGGATCGGCGGCTTCACCGAATTTCACGGCTCCCACCAGGCGGCCGGCCTGTATCCGGTCTACGAGATCTTGACGGGATCGAAGTTCCTCGGGAACTACTGGGACGGCGATTCGGTCCTAACGGGCCTGCGGGACGCACTGTTCGCCTCGGACACCCCGACCGGGCCAGCGGCGCTGGCCGCTAGAAGATCGTTTGAGAATGCAGGAGAATTCGACCGGATCTGGACGCTGATCTCAGCCGACGCGATTGCCACGCTGCGCGACGCTCGGCGGGAGCATCCGCCCGAGCTGGTCCGGCCTGAGTTCAGTGCCGACCCGCAGCTGCTCGGCGCGTACGTGCGCACTTTCGCATCGCATCGCTACTTCACCACTAGCGACGAAGCGATTCGGGCCCTGACCCGGACGATCGGTCACGCCGGCCACCCGGGCGACCTGTGGCGCCAGGTCCGCGCCGCGACCGCACCGCTGGCCTGGAGCGTGCCGATGCCGACGATCGAGCCGCACCGGCGCCCGTCCGCGTGCGTGCTGGCAATCGCCAGCCGCCTGGCCCCGCTCGCGGCCGGGGAACCGGACCGTCAGCTCCGCGCGTTCTTGACCGGCCTGTCACCCGGCATCCTTAACGCCACCGCCCGGCTGGCCGCTCGCACCCTGCCGGCGCCGGATGCCGATCCCGCCAGCGGCCCGGCGGACGACATCGCCGCCCGGCTCCGGGTCCTCCAGCTCGTTGGCACCCACCGGGCGACCCCGCCATGACCACGATCGACGCCACACCCTGGCGCGAGGCACTGGCTGCCATCCACGAACCCCAAGTAACGGAGGTCATGGCCGTGCAATGCGACCTGGGGTGGCTGCGGCCCGCTGCGGCTGTGCTCCGGGACGAGATCGACGAGGCGCTCGCCGAGCTCGCGATGGGCCGGCGGCGCGTCCGTATCGACCGGATCCTGCTGCACAGCCTGCCGGCCATCAGCGACGTCCCACCCGAAGACCTTGCGGCGCTAAACACGGCCCACGCCGACTGGCTGTACCGGCTTGCCCTCGTCGGTGTGCTGCTGCCGGAGGCCACCCGCCCGCGGGTCCACCGGCTCATCGTCGGTGGCAGCCAACGTAGCGTGGGAGTAGTGGACGGCATCCAACTGCAGATCGGCGGCGTCTGGCCGGACCCGGATGCGGCGTCCGCCGCCCTGGGCATCGTGCGGCGGACCGGCGCCACGACCCCGCTCACTGGGTACGACATCGACATGGACGGGCCGTTCGGGGATGCAGACCCCTCCGTCTATCTGTAGTGAAAGAAAGAGGCAGCATGCCCGCGCACCTGGACGAAGCCGACCACCGCTACCTCCAGCGAGCCATCGACATCTCCCGCCGGGCTCTAGAGGACGAAGGCAAGACCCCCTTCGGTGCGCTGGTGGTCGTCGATGACAAGATCGTCGGAGAAGGCACCAGCCAGGTCGTCGAACTTTCCGACCCAACCGCCCACGCCGAGTGCATGGCGCTGCGTGCGGCCGGGGCCGCCCTGGGGCGGCACATCATCGAAGACGGCGTCATGTACGCCAGCAGTGAGCCCTGTCCGATGTGCCTGATCGCCTGCTATTGGGCTCGGATCCCGCGCGTGGTCTACGCCGCAACCAGCTACGACGTCGCCACGTACGGCTTTGAGGACCTGCGGTTCTACCGGGAACTCACCCGCCCGAACGACGAGCGCTCGATCCAGGAAGATGCCGCCGAGGGTGCGTTGCGCGAGGCGGCCGCCGCCGGGTTGCGCGCCTGGACCGAGAAGCTGCCCTTCCCCGTGGAGCCCAAGTACTGATCCCGCCCGCCACCTCACCTGCTGAGGCGGCGTCCACGATCGCAAGTACCCATTTCTCATAACGCCTCTATCCGATCCATCCCTTGCGCTGTGCGGCGGCGCCTGCGGCGAACCTGCTGGAGACGCCGAGGCGGTGCAGGATCGCCGTGATGTGCCGGCGCACCGTGGTAGTGCTGATGGACAGGCGCCGGGCGATCTTGTCGTCGTTGAGCCCCTCAGCCATCAGTTCGAGCACCTTCTGTCGCACCGGTGGCAGCCGGTCCCCTGACGGTGCCTCGCGGATGGGCTTTAGCGGGGTGGCGCGGTCCCATAGCAATTCGAAGTACTCACGTAGCGCGGTGATGATCACCGGGGCGCGAATCACGAGCGCGGCGGAAGTGCCGTTTGGGGTGAGCGGGAGCATGGCAGTAGTGGTGTCGGCGAGCTTCATCTTCATCGGCACGCTAGGCAGCAGGCGGGCCTGCTCTCCAGCCTCGGCGCAGGCCTGGATGATCAGGCGGGCGGCCGGGTCGTCCATCGCGGCTGCCGCATAGATGGAGCGGCACCGGACCTGCCCGTCCACAGCGGGCAGTGGCGGCTGGATGAAGTCCTCGGTCAGCGGCATCTCCGTGGCCAGGTTCTCCAGGGTCATCCAGTCCTTATGGGCGGTGTTGACCAGGGACGCGGACAGGTCGCTAATCTGCTCGCGATCAGTTACCACAGCGATCAGATGCTCGGGGTGTTGGCCGTTGCCAGTCATGCCGGCGCCGAACCTGGCCTGGGCGTCGGCGAGTCGCCGCTGCGCTTGCAGCATGAGTTCCTGGTCGCGGGCGAGCCTGTGCTGGTGCCCTGCGAGCACGCCCTGAAGGGCGAGGTCGGGGGATGCGGGCCGCAGCCACGCCGGGTCCGCGGGGGTATGCGGCTGGACGTGCGCCATGCCCCAGTGGGTGAGGACGTCAACCAGCTCGGCACCCACGAGCGAGTCGGCCTGGTCTTTGGCGCAGCCGTCCTGGGCCAGGAGCCGGTCATAGGCATCGATAACCTCTGTCGGCAGCAGCCCGTCGAACAGTCCCCGGATGTCCCGGGCGGCGGTCGCGGCTACCATCGCCGCGCTCCACGGGGCCACCGTGATGGCGGGACGGAATGCTGGCCGTCAGCGGGCTGTGGCCTGGAGCGGGGTAAAGGTACGGCGTCACGCCCGCGCGAGCAGTGTTCGCGTACCCGTCTCCGGACGGGACGGGCGGCGTAGAGGTGGCCGGGGAGTGTGTGGCTGGCCGCGGTGAGCAGCGCAGGTCCCTATCCCTTCTCGCTTGCGGCGCCGCACTTTCCGGGCTGGTGCCCTGCGCGTCCGCCTGTGGTGGCTCCGTGGCCCTGCGGCGCAGGACCACGTGACCCAATGCAAGCCGCCGGTCATCGATGTCGGCAAGTCCCGACAATGAATTCCGACAATCCGCTGGTCAGCGACTGGTGGCCAGCGGACGGTTGCCCATCGCGACGCAGCCGCACGGGGTTCATGGTGGCGACGGCGGCTGAGTTCCATGTGCGGGTGATGCCGGGCTGATAGCGCCAGGCTGCTCATCCAGCGCCGCGGCAAGCCGGGCCAGTGTCCGACCGCGGCAGGGTGCTCGGGACTGGCGTTCCAGCCTGGCCACGGTAGCCAGGCTGATTGCCGCCCGGTTGGCCAGCTGCTCCTGAGACAGGCCGTGCTCGCGCCGGAGTCGCCTCAACCGTGTCCCGTCTAGCACGGTGGTCCACGACCGGCCCGCATGGGTGGGGGCGGGTTTGGCGGTCATGGATACCCCATTTCCTGAGCTGGCCACATCTGCTCTGCTATGGAACCGGCCCGCGCCGCTTGCGGGCCGCGTCACGGCGCGGGCCGGGGTCATCACGAGCCCGCTACTGCGGGTGGGAGCATGCAATCGGAGGCAACAACCCGGGGCTTCCGGTGCGGCAGGGGCTTGCGGCCGATCCCGGCGTAGAACAGGGCAGGACGCGGTTGCCCGGCCAAGTGGGGGATCCGCCAGGCAGCCGCGTCCACCAGTCCGGGGGCGACCATATCCAGGCCGGAGAAGAAGCGGGCGATGTCGTCGCGGCTGCGCGCCACCCCGGGCGCTGAGGCGTCCCGATACACCTCAGAGGCCTGCCGGGCCACCCAGGCGGGGATCTCATCCGCGGTCACATGGGAGATCACGACGTAGCTACCGGGAGCCAGCTTCCCTTTAATCTCGTCGACCAGCGCCCACGGGTTTTCGTTATCGGGCAGGAAATGCAGGACCGCGACCAGGAGCACAGCCAGCGGCTGGCTGATGTCGATCAGCGCGCGCGTCACCGGCATCGTGAATAGATGCTCGGGCTGACGCAGATCCGCCTGGGTCGCGGCGACGGTCAGGGAGTTGGCCAGCAGCGCGCTGGCGTGGACTACCACCATCGGGTCGATGTCGGTGTACAGCACGTGCGCCTGCGGGTTAGCGACCTGGGCGATCTCATGCACGTTGCCGCGGGTGGGCAGGCCCGTTCCGATGTCGAGGAACTGGCGGATCCCGGCCTCACGGCCCAGGAACTGCACCGCCCGCGCCATGAACGTCCGGTTGGCACGAGCTGCTCGCGCTGCGTCCGGCACTGCCACCAGCAGCCGGCGCGCCGCTTCGCGGTCGGCCTCGAAGTTGTCCTTGCCGCCAAGCAGGTGGTCATAGATCCGCGCGACGTTAGGGACAGTTACGTCTAATCCCTGCGGCGGGACTGGCCTGGCCGGCCAAGGAGCTTGATCGGTCATCGCGGGCTCCCCGCTCCGGCCACCGCTTCGCCCATCAAGATCCAGGCGATCAACCGCACGATCCCGGCGGCACGGTCGCTGTCGGCCGCTGGGGCCCACCGCTCCCAGACCATGAACCCGTCGTAGCCGATGCTCACCGAGCCTCGGTCCGGATGGGCGGGGCTGGACGCGGAGATCTCCGCGAGGATGCCCTGACGTTGCGACTGCCGCACCGTCAGGCCCCGGACCTGCAGCTCCGTTGTGATCGCCGCCAGGAACTCTGGCGCCGAATCCGGTGTTGCCGCGGCGCTGCCTGAACGCAGGGGTGCGGGCACCGTAGGCGGTGTCCATCCACACGCGACCAGATACGCACCCGCACCGGATGGATTCTCGCCGTGCCGGGTCGGCATCGGTCCGGCAATGTCTGCTGACTCAGGCAACTCTCCGCCACCTTCTAGCTCGCCTTGAAGTGACTCCAGGCAAGCGGACGGTCACCGATGTCGGCCAGCACCGACAAGAAATTCCGACAATGGATTGACCGCCCTCCGAGCGGAGACCGTCCCGTGGAGCGTCAGGCTAGAGGTCGGCTCAGTTTGCAGCAGCGTTTCCCGCCGTGAACCACGATGCTGACGATCACGATGGCCAGCTGGCGGACAGCTCAGCTAGCCTCGCTGTTTCCGCCCTAGATGACCTATGCCAAGGGTTTAGTGGTCATAGGCGACGAGGGAGCGCTTGACGGGTTCGCCGGTTCGGTCGTTGTGCCAGATCGCGGCGGTCAGGGCGAGGATGCGCTGCAGGACTCTGACCATGACGCCCGCTGGGGTGTGGCCGCCGTGGCGCTCCAGGTCGAGCTGGCTTTTGAAGGTGTCGTTGATGGACTCGATGACCTGGCGCAGCGGTTTGAAGAACCGGGCGCCGGCCCGTTCCGGTTCGCCGTGGCGGGCCGGGCGCAGCAGGCAGATGCGGCCGTCGGCCAGGACGGTTTCGAAGTCGTGCCCGTAGTAGTTCTTGTCCGCGATGATGATCTGGCTGCCGCGGCCGGCGGTCAGGGCGGGGTCGGCCAGGATGTCCAGGAGCACCTGGCGCTCGTCGGCTTTGGCGCCGGCCAGGGCGAAGCCGATGGGCAGGCCGTGCAGGGTGCACAGCAGGTGCAGGCGCAGGCCCCAGAAGTAGCGCGAGTGGCTGGCGCAGTACCCGTACTCTGCCCATCCGGCCAGGTCAGATCCCCTGGCGGTCTCGCGGGACCGGCCGCATTCGACCGGGGTGGAGTCGGCCACCCAGACGTCGTCGGTCCACAGGCTGGTATCGGCCGCGAGCATCCGGATCAGTGTGGTGATCAGCCCGGCGGCGGCGCGCAGCCGCCGGTTATAGCCGGGCTGGCCTGGCAGGTAGCTGAACAGATGCCCCAGGTGCGCGTGGGCGTGGCGCACCCAGCGCGATTCGGAGGTGTATCCCAGCAGGGCCTGCATGACCGCGAGGGTGACCAGTTCTGCGTCGGACAGCCGGGGCTGCAGGCCGGCTGGCGGCCGCCGCGGAGCCAGGTCCGGGTACTGCTTCAGCAGGTCGTCGGTTTTCACGTAGAGTGCGGTCGCGAGGGTGTCCACGTCATTCGTCACACAATGATCATGGACGCCCTCGCTTCATTTCTGCAGCTCGTCCCTACGCATAGGTCATCTAGAAGACCACTGAAAATCTTGCTGTTGCTCTTGGCGCGGAGACCGCGGTCCAGGGGCGGCCCGGGCCCGGGAGGGCTATGCAAGTGTCCAGGTGCCGTCGCTGGTGCGGGTGAGCCCGAGGTTGATCAGCCGGCGGAGGTTGAGGGCGGCGGCGCGGTGGCTGAGCCAGGTGTTGTTCTTGGTGATGCCCCGGTAGGGGACCCGGCGGTTGCCGTGGGCGGCCAGCCAGGCGATTGCCCGCTCGACCGGGGGACGCCATCGGCGGTATTCGTCTTGCCAGGCCGGATCGGTGGCGGCGCGGCGGGCAGCGGCCAGCAGAGCATGCTGAGGGTGGACGCTGAGGACCCGCCCGGTTTTCGAGGTGGTGCAGCGCTTACGCAGCGGGCAGCTGCGGCACAGTGCCTTGAACTGCGCCTGGCGGGTGCCGTCGGCGTGGGGACGGCCCAGGGCGACGGTGTGCCCGGCCGGGCAGGTGGCCGTGCCGGCCTGGTCATCGATGGTGAAGTCATCGATGGTGAAGCCCCGGGGATGACCTGCCGCAGCGGAGGTGGCTTGATCACCGCCGCGTGGCCGCCTGCCTGGAGGCGCTGACGCAACTCGCCGGTGCCGTAGGCGGTATCACCCAGGACGGTTAACTTCCCTTCCTCGCTGGCCAGCAGGCGGTCAGCGACCGCGGCCTCGTGATTGCCCGGCCCGCTGCCCCCGGTCAGCTCAACGGCGGTGAACAGCCCGGTCTCGGGCTCGAAAGACACATGCGCTTTGAAGCCGTCCTGGTGACGCGTGCGGTTCTTGTGGATATGCCGCGCATCGGGATCCACGACGGACACCATCCGGTCCGGGACGGTGCGCTGGGCGATCCGCCACCGCCCGTCAGACCCATCAGAGCCCGCGGCCGGCTCCACGTCCTGCCCGGCGACCAGGGCCAGCAGCCCTGCCGCGTCCGCGGCCTGCTCGCCCAGCTGCTGCCCGGGCAGGTGGGCCAGCAGATTCAGCGCGTCGGTGACCAGGGCATCCACCAGCACGGCCCGCGCCTGTTCGTCGTCCCAGGCGATCTTCGGCTTGCCCGGGTCACGGTAGTCATGAGCGGTGCACTGCACGGCCGCCACGCCGGGTGCGCCGGGCACCTCGCGTATCACCCGGCGGACCGCGGCGATCAGCTGGGTGACGGTGTCCTGGGTAGCCACCGCGTCATCGAGCACCGTGGAATCCAGCGCCCGCCGGTGCTTACCTCTCAGCACCCCGGTGGCCGCCACCACCCGCCGCACCCTGGCGAACAGCCGTCCCGGGTCATCCGAACGCGCCAGCCGCCGCCGGAAGTAGGTCAGCAACGACGGATCGAAGGCGGAATCCAGCAGCCCCAGCCCGCCTTCCACCGCAGATCGCACCGCAGTGCCTGCACCGTCTCGAAGTCCGACAGCCCATGCAGCGCCTGCAGCACCACCGTCGCCGCCAGCACCTGCGGCGGCAGGCTCGGCCGCCCATTCGGCGAGGGATACATATCCGCGAACAATTCCGCCGGGAACAGCGCCTCCCGGTGCTCAGCCAAGAACGCGAACACACTCCCGGCCGGGATCAGCTCCCGGCACGTCTCCCACACATCCGGCCCAGCATGCTCTCCGGCCCACTCACCCTGCATGCCTCCAACACTGCCCTGCCAGCACCGCACCAGGCCAGAACCACCAAGATTTTCAGTGGTCTTCTAGGCAATGCCATCGGCGCGGCGGCTGGCTGCTACATCGCCGGTGCGGGTGGGGCTCAGCCCAGCTCGATGACAGCACGGGTCTGCCACTGGTAGAGGTGCGTGTCGCGCTCCAGGACGATCAACTGGACGTCGGGGATTTCTACGATGACTGGTTCTAGCGGTGGATCCAGTACTTTCAGGTAGGGGTCCATCGGTCCGTCATCGTTGCTGTAGGCGACGCTGACGTGGGGCGTCCAGTCGTCGGTTTCGCTGAGCTGCCCGGGTCCGCGCACTGCGGCAATGGCGTCCCGAAGTGCACGGCGGACCGCCGTCAGACCATCGGCTGGCCGGACCTCAAGCCGGACTACCTCTGGATCAAGCACCGCGGGCCCCATTGTCACCGTCGCCTGGGGAATGCCAGCGAGCCGCTCCCAGGACGCCGCGATAATGGCTTCGATGTCCGCGTCCGGCACTTCGTCGGTGAACCCGATGCCCTGGGTGGTTAGATGCAGCCATTGCCGCGGGATCGGGTCCAGGCCAGGCAGCCCGGCCAGCCGTTCCTGGTACGCGTCGACAAGGTCGTGCAGAGCTTTCTGGCCGTCGAAGGTGAAGTGCCAGGTGTACATCCGCCGCCCCGGCTGCCAGCCCGGGCGCCACCACCAGTGGTCCCGCATCCGCTCCGCTCCGGCGCTCACGACTCTCCCCGAGGCAGTGCCCGTGCGGTGACGGCATGGGCGCGGTAATCAACGATCTGCTCACGCAACTCGGCTACCTCCGTGCTGCCCCGGTACCGGCGGTCAGCGAGTCGCGTCCCGACCTCCCCGAGCCTGGTGGTGAGCGTAGTCAGCCGATGCTCCGGCCGCATGCTGAAGATAGGTGCGAGTTCGCTCGCCGCGCCATCCACTCGTCCCGCGAGAAGATGCGCGATTCCCGACCCGATCCGGATCTGCGCCCATGTCCCATAGGCCCATGGTTCCCCAGCCTCATAGGCCTGCTGAGCCGTTTCGGCCTCTGCAAGTGCTCCGGCCGCATTCCCGGCCCGCAGGTGAACGCCCATTGCGTAGTTGGCCTGCCGAGCCCGCCCGCACGCCCATATCCCGGCCACGTCGTCTGCGCTGGTGACCTCATCCCGGGCGTGTTTCACGACGTTCTGCGCCTCCAGTGCCCCAGCGATGTCACCGTCCGCCTGCCGCGCATCACCGAGCTGCGACGCGAGAAGAACCCGCGCTGTGGTCGGCGGGGCGCATTCCAGACCACGCCCGGCGAGGTCGGCCGCCTCCTGGAAGCGCCCTTCCCAGTAGGCGTTTTTGCCCTGGGCAATCAGCACAATGGCACGCAAAGGATCATGATCGGCCTGCTCAGCCATGATCCAGCCGGCCCGGGCGTGCGCTTCGGCGGCAGCCGACTGGCCGATGTCCGAGGACACCCAGGACAGGAACGCCAGCAAATGCCCGGCGACCACGTACAAGTCCCGGGTCTGACGCAGAGACTGGTGGCCACCACGAAGCAGCCCCGATACCCGCCGATAGGCCGACGACGCCTCGCGTAGCACAGGCAAGGGAGGCTTTCGCAGGTAGTCCTGGGCCAGGCGGCTGGCTCCGTCAGCCAGTGCGTCGATGGTCATGTTGCCCACGTTGGTCTGCTCTGCCCATGTCGCTAGGTCCAACGCTTCCGTCGCCAGAGTCACCACGATCGGTTCCTGGTCTGGATCCTCACCTGTTGCTAACCGCGGAGCCGCAGCCCCACCGACTGGCGTTCCCACCCGGCGTCGTCGCCTAGCGTCTGGCTCCTCGTCACGCGACGCAGCTTCCTGGATCTCGTCGTAGTGGGCAACGAACGTTCCATCGGCCCCGAGGACCGTGTCGCAGTCCTCCCAGAAATCGCGGGGCACCTTTTGGTGGCCGGTCTCCACGTTGGCGACCGTGCTGCGCGAGGCATTCATGAGCCGCGCGAGCTCTTCCTGGGTGAGACTGCGTGCCTGGCGCAGGTTGGCGAGTCGTCGCCCGAGGTCTCGCCAGGCGGCCTGGATGGGTTTCCCGTCAGCCACGCTCTGCCTCCAGTCGGCTACAGCGCCGTATCCGTTCCAGTGTCACCCATTCGGCAGTACTTCTCTACGTCATTACCCGGCCGATAAAGGGTCATAAGAATCCTGCCCGGCACGCGTCTGGACGCGGGGCTGAGCGGCCGCCCCGCCACAGAACCACGGCAATGATCACCACGGACGCCGGTCGACCGAGCGCACTTGTGCTCATCTGGCGACTATTGACCAGTCGCTTGCCCGGCCTCCGCGGATGTCGCCTGCACGACCACTTCACAGCTCGTGGCCCTATCGCATGCGTACCCGGCGTCAACTCCGTAGAACCGCCCCAAGTCCCGGTGACGAGAAGTCGTCATTGACGATTTTTGACACCTTTCGGCTGCTCAGGGGTGCCATTTACATGGGCTGCGCACCGGGTGCGTACAGGGCCCGGTGATCCCGCCCGGACCCTGACGCGAGGAGCAGCCCGGTGTCTAAATGGCTCGCCGCAGCCGCCGCCCTGGCGGTCGCTGTCCCTCTCGCCCTGGTGCTGCTGGTCGTTACCACGTCCCCATCGAGCCAGGCGAGCACGACACTGGCCGGCGAGCCGAGCGTCCAGGCCCTGGACACCGTCCCGTCCGCCTATCTGGCGTTGTATCTCGCCGCCGCGCAGACCTGCCCGGGCCTTCCGTGGGCAGTCCTGGCCGGCATCGGCGAAGTGGAAAGCGACCATGGCCAGTCCGGCGTGCCTGGTGTGCACTCCGGCGCGAACTACGCGGGCGCCGAGGGTCCGATGCAGTTCGAGCCTGCGACTTTCGCCCGGTACGCGGTGAACGCCGACCCGTCGGCGCCGCTGACTCCGTACGACCCCGCGGACGCGATCTACACCGCCGTCGCGATGCTCTGCGCCACTGGCGCCGCGCCCGGGACTCAGGCAGGCATCCGGCAGGCGATCTTCGCCTACAACCACTCGCAGGCCTACGTCTCCGCCGTGCTGACCTGGGCCGCCCGCTACACCAACCCGGTCCCCTCCAGCGCTGTAGCGGCAGCGATCGCGTTCGCGGTCCGCCAGGTCGGCAAGCCCTACCAGTGGGGCGCCACCGGCCCGGACGCGTACGACTGCTCCGGGCTGGTCTACGCCGCCTACGCGGCCGCGGGCATCGCCATCGCCCGCACCACCTACCAGTGGCGCCAAGACGGCCCCCAGATTCCTCTGTCCCAGATTCAGCCGGGAGACCTGCTGTTCTCCGCCGGCTCCGACGGCACCTCCGTCAACCCGGGCCACGTCGTGATGTACCTCGGCGGCGGCCAGATCATCCAGGCCCCGCAGACCGGCGAGGACGTCCAGATCGACCCTCTGAGCCTGGCCGGTGTCGTCGTGGCCACCCGTCCCGCCGACCTCTCCCATGTCTGACCACATCCCGGACGGAGGACCCGATGATGAGCCACCTCACGATCGCCCAGCTGCGCGCCACCCCCACGGTGGACCTGATGACCGCCGCCGCGGCGCTGGGCCTGGGCCGCACCAAGGCCTACGAACTCGCTCGCAGCGGCCAGTTTCCGTGCCGGGTCATTCGCATCGGCGAGGTCTACCGCATCCCGACTCCCGGCCTGCTGGAACTCCTGGGTGTCCCTGCCGAAGAACCCCGCCCCCCAACGACTCTCATCCGCCACTAACCAGCGCCCTCTGACCTGTCTCGAAGAGCCGCGAAAACAGAAAGGACACCGCGATGCCACCGACCAGACGGCCCGACTACCAGCCTCAGGAAACCCCCGGGGAACCCCAGCGCAGCTGGCAGCGTCCCGAGCTCGTCATCTGGGGCGCACACGGCGGCGCCGGTACCAGCGCTCTGGCGGTCTGGCTCCAGCCCGCGTGGGACATGGGCGCGATGAGCTCTGAGCCCGACCCGCCGTACCCCGCCAAAGTGTCAGCCGGCCGGGCCCTCATCGTCGCCTGCCGCAGCACGGCGTGGTCTGCGCAGCAGGCCACCAAGGCCGTCGCGGCGGCCGTACGGCAGGGCGGCCAGGTGGCCGCGCTGGCCGTGGTCAGCGACGGTTGGCCCGAACCCGCCACCGCCACCAGCCGGTTCCGTCTCCTCCAGCCCCAGGTCGGCGCGGTTATCCACGTCCCGTTCATCGCCGCTCTCCGGGTCGCCGACGACCCCGCCGCAGTGCCGCTGCCCCGCTCGGCGCGGCGTGCCCTCACCGCGATCAGAACTGCCGCTGGCCGGACCTTCCCCACTTCACCCACTTCGCAGGAGATCTGACGATGCCCGCGCTTGCGCTCGTCCTGCACCACCTCATTGCTACACACGCCATCGCAGCCAGCCCGCACGGGCTCGCGGTGACCGTGCCAAACCCTGCGCCGCAGCCGCCACCAGGCTTGTCGGGCACCGTCAACACCCTGCTGGCCTGGTGGAAGTGGGGCGCCCTGGTCGCTGGAGTATTTGGGCTGATCGGCTGCGGCGCGATGATGGCCATCGGCCGCCGCAACCGGCACAGCCTCGCGGCGGACGGCGCGACCGGCATCCCGTGGGTGCTCGCCGGGCTAACCCTGATCGCCTTGTCGTCCGGCATCGTCGGCGTCTTCATCTGAGGCCCGCGATGTTCACCTATGCCGGACGTCGTCGTCGCCGCTGGCGCAGGCGCCGCAGGCTTGCTCTCCTCGCCGTGATGGTTGTCGCCGCGACCATCGCCGCGCGGCATGCAGTTCATCTGCACCAGCCCAATGGAGCTTCGGTCAGCCGGTCCGCCCCCGCCGCGCCCAGCGCAACGAGCACTGGCCGGGTCAGTTTCGGTCCGGGCTTTCGCTGGTTCGATTTTTACGGCATCGACCTGCCTGTGTCCGCCACAGCTGGCCCGTACAGCATTCATAACGGCCTGTCCGGCGGATTCACCGACACCCCGCTGGGAGCCGTGCTGGCTGCGGTCAACATCACCGTCCGTACCTCAGCCCAATGGGGACCCTGGATCTACCGGCCGACGATCAACCACCATGTAGTCGGCCGGGCCGCCCGAATCTTGCTGGCCGCGGACAACAGCGGCTATGCCGCGCTGCGTGCCGCCACTCATGTCGCACCGGGGCAGCCAGCCGGCCGGGCGTATGCCGTCGAGGCCGCCTACCGCCTGGTCCGCTACACGCCGGTATCTGCCACGGTCGCCATCGTCTCCGAAGGCCCGGCCCACAACGGCACGGCGGTGCTGGCCGTCACCCGGATCCACGTCCGCTGGCTGCGCGGTGACTGGCGGGTGGTCGCCCCGCCGGGTGGCACCTGGTCCCGTTCCGCGACGACGGTCTCTTCCCTGTCCGGTTACACCGCCTTCCCCAGCGAGAGATGAGTCATGCCCTGCAACCCGCTGACCGACCCGGCCTGCGTGGCCGGCAACCTCATTAAGTCAGCCACCAGCAGCGTTGCCGGTGACGTCCTGAGCGGCATCGCACAGGCGGTGACTGACGGAGTCAAGTGGATGGTCACGAACACCGCGACCTGGTGGCTGCGCATCCCCTCACCGAACCTGGCGGGGGAGCCCGCTATCGCTGCGATGCAGCGCTGGCTGCTGCCGGTGACCGCAGCGGTCGCGGTCGCCGGGGTGATCGCGGCGGGCGCACGGATGGCGCTCACCCGCCGGGCCAACCCGCTGCTGGACGTCACCGGCGGGCTGCTCACCCTGGCCGCCGCCAGCACCGTCGGCCTGGCCAGCATGACGCTGCTGCTGAAGGCGGGGGACGCCTGGTCAGCGTGGGTACTGCAGGTGTCCACCGGCGGGCACTTCACCCAGCGGCTGACCCTGCTGCTGAACCTCGGCGGCGGCGCCGCCCCCGCCGCGGTCCTGGTATTCGGGTTGATCGCCATCGTGCTGTCCCTGGTGCAAGCCGTGCTGATGCTCTTCCGGCAGATGGCCCTGATCGTCCTGGCGGGCGTGCTGCCGCTGGCAGCCGCCGGGTCGATCGCGCCGATGACCCGGGCGTGGGTCCGCAAGGTCAGCGCCTGGATGCTCGCGCTGATCTGCTACAAACCCGCCGCGGCTGCGGTGTACGCCACAGCGTTCACCATGATCGGTTCCGGCGGCAGCCCGGAGACCGCGCTGATGGGTTTCGTGATGCTGCTCCTATCGGTGCTCACGCTGCCGGCGCTGATGCGGTTCTTCACCTGGACCACCGGCGCCATCGCCAGTTCCGCTGGCGGCGGGCAGCTTCTCGGCGCCGCGACAGTCGGCGCCATCGCGATCGGCGCGATGCGCACTTCCGGCGGCGGGTCAGCGCAGGATCAGGCCGCCTTCCTCGACTCCCGGCTCGGCCCCCAGCCTCCCGGCGGGTCTGGCGGAGCCCTCAACGGCGGGCCGTCTCCGGTTGGCCCCCGGCCGGACTCAGGCGGGCCAGGACCGATGAGCGACGCCAGTGCGCCGGGCGCTGCGGCAGGCCCATTCCCGACGTCGGCTGCGACCGGGTCGGCCTGGACGGCTGGAGCGGGCAGTACGGGCGCTTCAGCGGGTGCCGTGCCGCCTGGGGCTGCTGATCCAGCCACCTCGGGCGCTGCCGGGGCCGCCACCACAGTCAGCGGAAGCACTGCCAGCACCGCGACCCCGGCATCAGCTGCAGGGCCGGCAGCCTCAGCCGCGGCTGCCGGGGCGCAGATCGCTGCGGACGCGGCCCGGCTCGCCACCGGCGCGATGGAGGAAGGAGACCCGCGATGACCAGTGAGCACCCCGTCCGTACCTACGGCGGATGGCGGCGCAGCCGCAGCATCGGGCTGCTCGGTCTGGGCCCGGCCGCGACGTTCGTTCTGCTCGGCTGCTTCGCCGCGCTGGTGGTGATCGCCGCGTTTTCCCTGCGGCTGCTGCTATACGTCACCCCGCCCGTCCTGCTGGCCGGCGCCGCCGGGGTGATCCGGGTCGGCGGGATTCCGCTCGCTCAGCTCGCGGTGCAACGGCTCCGCTGGTGGCATGGCACCCACGCGGGCTACACCAGCTACCGCGCCAACGTCGTGCAGCAGCACACGGGGATCCTCCAACTGCCCGGGACTCTGGCTGCCACCGAGCTGCTGTCCGCCGAAGACGGCCAAGGAGGTCGTTACGGCCTGGTCCGCGACCGGCACACCGGATACCTGACCGCCACCATCCGGGTAGCGCCCGTCTCGACCTGGCTGGCTGACCCGGCGGACGCCGATCAATGGGTGGCGAACTGGGGTGCCTGGCTGGCCTCCCTCGGCTACCTCCCCGCGCTGCGCTGGGTCACCGTCACCGTGGACACCGCACCCGATCCCGGATCCACCCTCACCCGTCAGGTCGCTGCCGCGATCGACACCGCGGCGCCCCGGCCCGCGCTGGAAATCATGGACCGGCTCGTGGCCAGCGCACCCGCTGCCGCGGCTGATGTGGATACGCGGGTCAGCATCACCGTCGATCCGGCCGCCTGGCCGGCCCAGCCGCGCACCCTCGCTGAGGCAGTCACCGAAACAGGCCAGGCCCTGCTGGGCCTGGAATCAGCCCTCGGCTCCTGCGGAGTCAGCGTGCTCGGCCGTGTCCGCGCCGCGGACCTCGCCGGAATGATCCGCACCGCGTTCGACCCGGCGGTCCGCGGCGAGATCAGCCGACTCCTGGCGACCGGGATCAGCCCCACGCTGGAACAGCATCTGGACTGGTCCGCGGCCGGCCCGGCTGGAGCCGAAGAACGCTGGGACTCCTACCGGCACGACAGCGGCACCTCGGTGAGCTGGGCCTGGCGGGAACCGCCCGGGCAGAACGTGACCTCGAGTGTCCTGGCCCGTCTTCTCGGCCCGGGGAGCTACCCGAAGCGGGTCAGCCTGCAGTACCGGTCGCTGCCCGCCGCCGAGGCTGCCCGATCCCTGGACAGCGAGGTCCGGGCCGCGCAGTTCCGCAGCGAGTACGCCCGTCGCACCCGCCGCGACGTCACCGCCCGCGACACCCACGACCAGGCCCGCGCCCGCCAGGCCGCCGACGAGGAAGCACGCGGCGCCGGGGTCAGCCTGATCGGCCTGTACGTCACGGTCACCGTCACCGATCCGGCTCAGCTCACCCGCGCTGTCGCCGACACCGAGGCCGCCGCGGAGGCTTCCAAGATCCGGCTGCAGCGCCTCTACCGCAGCCAGGCCGCCGGATTCACCGCCACATTGCCCTGCGGCATCTGCCTCACCGAACTCGCTGCCCGCTTCCGGCACTGACCCTGGGAACCCGCTGATGCGCACTACTCCTCAGCACACCTCGCGAGACATGCATCCTCCGGCCGAGTTCGGTACCGGAAAGCCCTGCTCCGGATCACAGCCGGACGTGCCCCCGCGACCCCGGAAGCGTGCGACCTCAGCACCAGCCTCGGATATCGTCCCGCTGCCACCTGCCTGGGGCTGGCCGATCCCAGACGGTGGCCGGGCCGTCCACGTCACGGCCGCGCCTGAGTATCAGGCGACCACCACCCAAATGTGCGGGCTGTTTCCGTTCGTGGCCGGCAGCGGCACCCCGACTGCGGGCACCCCGGTGGGCCGGCATCAGCTCTGGGGCGAGGTGGTATGCCTGGACCCTCTGGCGTGGCTGCGCGCGGGCCTGGTCACCAACCCGGGGATGTTCGTCCTGGGCCAGCCCGGCACCGGAAAGTCCGCACTGGTGAAACGGCTGGTCACCGGCGCCGTCGCCTGCGGCACCCGGGTACTTATCCTGGGCGACACCAAGCCGGATTACACCCCGCTGGTCAGCTACCTCGGCGGGCAGGTCATCCGGATCGGCCGCGGCCTGGACCGCATCAACCCCCTCGACGTCGGCCCACTTGGCGCGGCCTTGTCTGCCATGACCGGCGCGGACGCCGAGCAGTTGCGCGCGGAAGTCCGCTCCCGGCGGCTGTCCTTGCTGATCGCCCTGGCCATGCTGATTCGCGAAGCTCGGATCAGCAACGCTGAGGAGGTCATCCTCGGCCGCGCCATCGACCTCCTCGACACCCGCACGTCCCCGGGACTGGCGGCACTCACGGTCACGGACGTGCTGCGGGTGATCGAAGAAGGCCCCGACCTGCTCCGCTCGGCTGCCCGAGCCGACACCGTGCAGCGGTACCGCGACCGGGTCGCCGACCTGGTGTTCACGCTCGACCTGCTGTGCACCGGGTCGCTGGCGGGGGTGTTCGACGGGCCTACCTCCCACCCGATCGACCTGAACGCCCCGGCCGTCAGCGTGGACATCTCCGCGGTCAAGGCCGCCGGGGACAAGCTCCTCACCGCCGCGCTCCTGTGTACCTGGGGCTACGCCTTCGGTTGCGTCGACGCCGCGGCCGCGCTCGCCGCCACCGGCGGCGGCCCGCGCCGGTCCTACCTCGGGGTGATGGACGAGCTGTGGCGCGCGCTGCGCGGCGCCCCCGGCCTGGTCGAGCACGCCGACTCCCTCACCCGCCTCAACCGGGCGAAAGGCATGGCCCACATCATGATCACCCACTCCCTCGCCGACCTCGACACCCTTGTCACCGAGGAAGACCGTGCCAAAGCCCGCGGCTTCATGGACCGCTCCGCCATCACCGTCCTGGCCGGGTTGCCGCCCCGGGAACTAGCCCGGGTCAACGAGATCACCCCGCTCACCGGCCCCGAACGCGCCCTGGTCGGCTCCTGGTCCGCACCCGAGTCGTACCAGACCGGGGCCCGCCACCCAGGCCGCGGCAAGTACCTCATCAAAACCGGTGAACGGCTCGGCATCCCGGTCCAGCTCACCCTCGTCGGACCCGAAACCCAGCTCTACGACACCGACCAGGCGATCCGCGCTCCCCAGCTTCCTTCCTTTACGGGCGTCAGGGGGAAAGCATGAACGACGGGAGCGACGCCGAGCAGTGGCAGGAGATGGCCAGCCACCTCGTGCAAGCCCATGGTGCTCAGCCTGGCGGCCTGCTCGTCTACGCGCCGACGCTGGAGCAACTCCGCTTCGCACACGCCGACACCCACGTTGCGCTGGCCAGTATCAAAACACTCCCGCCAGACCTCCACACTCATCCCTTGCCGATGGACGCCGGGTGGTTTGACCGGCGGGAGTCGTCCTACCGCCCGTTCCGGCCATCAGCTTCTGCCCGGGACGATCCCTTCTCCTTCCCCTGTCCCCATCAGACCGGCCTGCCTCACACCTACGTTTTCCCCCTTCACGAGGGCGATCTGGCCCAGTGGACGACCGTGCGGCCATTCCACGACGCACCAGCGGACTCAATCAGGGACCGAGCCGCCAGAGCGGCAGCCGCATGGCACGCCAGAGCCAGCAGCCCCAGTCCCGGGCCGGCCCGGCCATCAATTCAGCCGGGCCCCAGCGCCGCCAGCCAGCCGGGGCGGCGTGTCCCGCGCGCGACCAGGCGGCGATGACGTTGCTAGCCCTAAATCACGAACTCCGGGAACTTCCGGCCACCGGCCAGGGCATCCACCCCGGCTACGAGGGGAGCCTGCGGTGAGCCGGGCGCTGGGGCCGGGCCCGTCGGCTGCCTCCGGCGGCGCAGCGGCCGGCTGGACGGTACTGATCGCCTGCTGGTCCGGGGTCGCCGTGTCCGGTCTTATCTGGTCTGCAGCTGCCCTCGCCGGGGCAATCACAGGCGGCCGGACGGAACCGTTTGGGATCAAATTCACCCGCGACCTGCTGCACGGGCGCAGCCAGGACGCGTGGCCGCACACCTCCACCATCGCTGTCATCATCACTGCAGTCGGCATGACCGGACTTGTCGCCACGCTCGCTGCTGGCATGGCCCGGCTGCTCGGCCGGTGGCGGGCAGCACCAGGGGATCCGGTCGCGGCGCTGGCCCGCAACCCGCGGATGAGGGTGCTGACCCGGCTGCCCGTCGCACGCGCCGCCGCCGGGCTGCGCCGGTCTCTCGCCGGAACCGATCCCCGGGCGATGGACCCGGCACACGTAGGTCTGGCCCTGGGGCAGTTGATGCGCCCCGGGGGTCGCCACGGCCCGGCGGTTTACGCGTCGTGGGAAGACACCATCGTCGACTTCATGGCGCCCCGGTCGGGGAAGACGACCGCGCAGGCGATCCCGTTCGTGCTGTCCGCGCCCGGCCCGGTCATCGCGACGTCGAACAAGTCCGACCTGTGGGCCGCGACCGCGGCGCTGCGCGAGCAGGCCACTGGGGGACGGGTATGGCTGTTCGACCCGCAGCACATCACTTACCAGCCGCAGACCTGGTGGTGGAACCTCCTGGATGGGCTGCGGACTGTCGAGGACGCCCATCGCCTCGCCGGGCACTTTGTTCTCACCGTGGCCGACGAGCAGCGTCGCGATTTGTGGGGGCCAGCCGCCCAGGACCTCCTCTCGGCCCTGTTCCTGGCCGCCGCATCCGCCGGGCTCACCCTGCACGCCGTGGCCGGTTGGCTGAACGAGCCCGCCGTCCCGACCCCGGCCGAGTTGCTGATGGATGCGGGGTTCACCGCGATGGCCGCATCCCTACGTGGCGCGCAGAACGGTGCCGCGGAGACCCGGGACGGGATCTACCAGACCGCGCGAACCGCGGCGAAAGCGATGACCGACCCGCAGATCATGGCCTGGGTCACCCCACCCCGCCGCGGTCTGCTCCCAGTTTTCGACCCAGGCGAGTTCGCAGCCAGCCGGGACACCCTTTATCTACTTTCGAAGTCCCGGTCCGCGGCCGCGCCGCTGATCGCCGCGCTGTCCGACACCGCGATGCGGGCTGCTGAACGCCACGCCGAACGGCTCGGTGGGCGGCTGGACCCGCCTCTGGTGGTGTCGCTGGATGAGGCGGCGAACATATGCCGGATCGCCGACCTGCCTGACCTGTACTCCCACCTCGGCTCTCGCGGCATCATCCCCATCACCATCCTGCAGTCCTACGAGCAGGGCATCACCGTGTGGGGCGAGCACGGGATGGCCACCTTGTGGGGCGCGGCGACCAAGAAAATCATCGGTGCCGGCGTCGACTCACCCCGCCTGGCCCGCGACCTCGCCACGCTGGTCGGCCAGCATGACGTCCCCGTCCGCACCCTCTCCTACGGGGACGGCCGCGCGAGTGAATCGGTCTCACTGCGCCGGCAGGACATCCTCGAACCCGCCGCGATCCGCGCCCTGCCCCCGGGCACCGCGTTGCTGCTGGCCACCGGGATCAAGCCCGCGCTGATCCACCTCACCCCCTGGTACGCCGGCCCGCATGCCGCCGAGATCAGCGCCGCCCGGCGGGCCGCCCAGGAACAGATCCGCGACCAGGCCATCAAGGCCGACCCCTGGCACCGCAATCAGCCGCCCAACCCGCCGTTCTAAGGAGGCCCTTGTGACGAGCGACCACGCTCCCTCTCCTGTGCCAGCCAACCCCGGAGCACCCGAGCCGGTGTACTACGAGCTCGGGGACTGGGTCACCGACCACTTCCTGCCCATCTTCCGCCGCACGCTCGGCGGTGAGTACCGCTGGTGTGCGCAGTGGTGGAAGCACGACGAGGCTGTCAGCCGCCTCAAGTCCCTCTGGCACTCGTGGGAGGTACTCCGGCTGCAGCCCGGCACTGGCATCGGTGTCTGGTACCGGGACTACCTCGACCATCAGCTGCCCATCCTGATGGGCGCCCGCGGCCCCTTCTACCAGTGCAGCGAAACCGCGCACCGCGAACCCCGTGAAGCCGCCGCCGTCCCGTTGCCCGGCGAACGGCAGGACCCGGGGGTAGCGGGCGAATACGGCTCCTTCCTAGGCCTCCCGTCCGCGCCCGGCGCTGTCCCGGAGACGAGCCATGACGTCGGCTGAGCCAGATCCAGCCGGACTGGATCCCACGCACATCCTGACGATCTGCGCCGAGTTCGACGGCGACGCCGGAGTCCAGGCCGTGCGCACTCCGGATGGCGTCCGCGTCGCCATGCCGACCCGGCGAGCGGCCTGGGAAGCCACCGGCGCTCTTGGCCGTGTCGGTTACACGGCCGCCCTGGCCGGCGACAGCCGTGTCCGCAGGGACGTGATGGTCACCGGATGGAACGCCGATCGACTGGACTCACGGCTGGCCGCCCTGCGCTCGGTCATGCACCGGCTCGCCGACAACCCGTTAGTCACCGCCACGGCAGCAGTTCGCCGCTTCGCCGCACTACCCGCCAGGGCGGCCACGCGAGAGGCGGCCGAGAACATCCTTGGCGAGAGCCGGGTGCAGTTGCGCGGCTGGGTGGATGCGCGGGCCGGGATCTGCACGCCGTCCCCGCCCGCCGTGCTGCCTGTAGACACGGGGACGGCCATCCGGGTACGCGCGGTGGTCTCCTGCGAGCAGGTCGTCAGCGACCTCATCGACAGGCACCTGCGCGTCGCCGAACACGCGTTCACCTTGTTCAGTTCGCTGCGCCACCAGATGAACGACGGCGGTGCTCAGAACACCGCAGTCCGCCGGGCTGGCATCACCTTTCACCTCAGCGGCGGCTCCATCGCCCAGGACTCCACACCGCTGATGCGCCGGGCCGCTCCGGAGCGGCGGGGCGGCCAGCCACCCAGGTCCCAGGGCGAGGCGAGGCACGGCGCGGCGCAGGAATTCCCGGTGCCGCCCGGCGTCAGGGGCCCGGCCGGCCCTGCGTCGCCGTCGGCACGTGGCGGCCTGGGCGGACAGAGCTTCCCCGCTGCCCGGCCGGGCCGCCACCCCTGACCAACCCGTTCGATCGCCACGTTCTTGGGAGGACTCATGGAACTCGGCAGTGACCAGCATCCCGACCCGTTCCGCGACGCGATGCAAGACCTGGTGTACCGCGCTGTCCAGGTCGGCTCGTTCGCGGTTACGGGCACCCAGGTGTACGGCTACCACCGCCGGGCCCAAGCCCGGATCGCCGCGGAGCAGGACCACCAGGCTCGCCGCGTGCTGAACGCGCAAATGCGTGCCGAACGCGACGGCGACCGGGCCCGGTGGGAACCCGCGCTCGATCCCGGCTGGCTGCGTCGGGCCCGCCTGCTCGACGCGGCCGAGGCGTGGGGTGCCGCGCTGCCATATACCGACCGCGGTGTGCCCTGGTACGAGCCGGCTGCCACTACCGCCGTGACCCGATGCGAAGAACGGCTCCGCCGCCTGCATCCATACGCCATGGCTCGCTACGACCGGCTTCGCAGCGACGGGCTCGAGCCCGCAGAGGCGATGCAGGAGGCCGCTCCGCTGTTCGCCCGCCATCCCTACGCCCGGGACGCGCCCTCCGCGCCGCACCTGATGCTGGAGGCACCGACATCCGGGCAGGCTGACGTTCCGGCTGCGGGTACGTCGGCTGGATCTGTGCCGGCCGAGGGGACGCGGGCGGGGCGGCCATGCGACGAGGACTTCCCGCTACCGATCCGCGATGTCCTGGCTGCGCAAGCAGGGTCGGTTGCTTCTCGTGCGGCTGAGGCGCCAGCTGCGCGGTCGGTACCGCACTCTTCACAGCGGGACCGTCGGCCATGACGTTCAGCCCAGGGGGAGCCGGGGGAGCGGGCGACCGAGGCCCATTACCTGTGGACCGGGAAAGGGCAGTCGTCGCTCGGCTGAACCTTCTGGCCACTCACTTCTATCGTGATCGGATGCTCGGCAGCTGGGTGCCCCCATACCTACAGGCACGTGGGCTCAGCCCGGCTGCCCAGGCGCGCTGGCACGCGGGGTATGCCCCTGCCAGTTGGGATGCCCTTACTCATCACCTGCGTGCGCTGGGCTACGCCGACGAGCTCATCGAGCGGGCGGGACTCGCTCGTCAGTCTCAGCGGGGCAGCCTCATCGACGTCTTCCGCGACCGCGTAGTCTTCCCGATCCTCTCCAGCACCGGCACTGTGGCTGGCTTTATCGGCCGCGCACGGGACCCGCGCATTGCCGGTGCGCCCAAGTACCTGAACACTCCCCGGACTTGCGTGTACGACAAGAGCAGATTGCTCTTCGGGCTCTACGAGGCCCGTACGGCGCTCGCAGCCGGGGCACGTCCGGTGATCGTGGAGGGTCCATTCGATGCCTTCGCAGTCACCGCCGCCGGACAAGAACGGTTTGCTGGTGTCGCTACCTGCGGCACTGCCGTCACCGCCCAGCACATCGCCGCGCTTGCTCAGGTGACGGACCTTCGCGCTGTCGGGGCCGTCGTCGGATTCGACTCGGATGTCGCCGGGCAACGAGCCGCTGTCCGCGCTTATCACCTGCTCCGTACGTTCACGGACAAGCTGGATGTCGCTGACCTCAAAGAGGGACAGGATCCGGCTTACGTCTTCGGGAGCCAAGGGCCAACTGCCCTGGCCGAATCACTGGCGGGTCGAACCCGGCCGCTCGCCGATGTGGTCGTCGATAACGAGGTCGAGCGTTGGTCTCGGTGGATGTGCTACCCGGAGGGCCAGGTGCAGGCGTTGCGTGCGGCTGCCCGGCTGATCGTCGCCATGCCTCCCAGTCACGTCGGTCGCCAAGTGTCGCGACTGGCCAGCCGCCTGGGTTTTGACCATGCAGTCGTGACCGAGGCCGTCACCGACGCACTTACCGAACAGATGACAGAAACCGCCGCTGCATACTCACCGCGGAGCCGTCCCCGTTCGCCTCGAAGCCCTCCGGTCGCCCGCAGCCTGAGAATCCAATTGCTTGTGCTCCGGCTCCGACTGGGTGAACCAGTCAGAAGGTAGCGGGTGGCCAGGAGACAGTGGGCCGTGGAGGAGGCCGCCGCGGCCCGAAGGCCATGATCATCGCGCCCAGCCATCCGACGCCGGTCGGCGCGGCGATCAGGTTCACGAGGAATACCAGCGCTAACCCATCGACCCTGCGTACCACGCCAACGAGCGTGGGGAGCAGGTAGAGCACGGGCAGCACCGTGAACGCAATGACCCAGAGCATGCCGCTGTCGGCGAATGCTTCCACGGCCTCCTCCTCCCGGCCAGCACTCTCTGGTTCAAGGTTGCTCCTCTGCGCCTGTGGCCGCAAACCCTTTCCCGGGCCCTAACGCTCCGACCGTCGCAATCCCGTGCCTAGGCTGGTCCCTAACGTGGTTCTGGCACACTGCAGCCCCGTCAGCGGGTGGGACGGACGCGCGGCGGCCGACCTGGACGCGTTCGCGAACCCGGCGCGGCGCTCCCAAGTTCGGCACTCGAATGCAGACCCTGGCCAGGCGGCGTCCGGAGGTGCGTCTCGCCACGCTCCGCAGGTCCGGGTCGGCTTGCCCGGACGTGTCCGGGGTTCGGCGACATTCCCCGGGCCTGGCTGAACGTCGCATGAAGCTGCTCCGCAGCTTCCCGGGCTGCCGCCGCCTGGGCGGCGTGCGCCTGCGCCTCTCGAAGCCCCGATACGACTTCGAGCAGTTGGACAAGGTTCGCGATCAGAGCACCAGCTTCTCTACTGCCGTCACCTGGAGTGCTGCCAGTCATCGCGAGCAGCCGCGCGGCTGACCGCAGCTGATCTCCCTCCCCGGTTCGCGGGGGCGGGCGGCCGAACGGTGCCCGGGCGGCACGGTCATACCCAGCGGCCGCGCAGCGCAGCATCGGGCTGCGCAACGCCCGCGCCGCCGCGTGCAGCGTGTCCGCCGCCGCCCACGCGGTATCCGCCCCGCGGTGCGGATCCTCCGCGGTGGAGCGGCGCACGTATTCCGTCGCGTAGGCGGTACGCCGGGCAGCATCCCGGTAGATCTCGGTGCGTTCCGGCGCAGTGAACCGGAACGCTCCGGAACGTTCCGCCGGCTCCTGCTGTCGCGCCCATGCGGTGCGCAGCCGGGGGAGGGTCAGCGAGTCGTGCAGCCGCCCACCGCCATACCAGCGAGGCGCCCCATCTGATCCGGTGCAGCCGGGCAATGCGACCGCGTATCCGGTGACTTCACCCGGGTTGATCGTGCTGAACCGTTCCCGCACCAGCACGCCGGCCGCGCGCAGCCGGGTGAAAAACTCCGTCTCGCTCCCAGCCTGTTCCGCCTCAGTCGCGACAGTGGCACGGAGCACGGCGCGGGCCGCCTGAGCGGGGAGCGACGAGGCGGCGGCAAGCCGATCACCACCTGGCGGGCTGTCCCACCGGGCACACAGCTTCGGCAGCGTGAGATCCGCAGCCAGCTTGCCGCCCCCGTACCAGAGGATCTGGCCATCCTTCGCTATGTGGTTCGGCAGGCCGACCGCATACCCGGTGACCTCCAGCGGATTGATGGTGCTGTGCCGTCGCCGGACCAGGACGCCCGCCTTGGCCAGGCAGGCGAAGAACTCCTCCTCCGTGCTCGCCCCGGCTGCCGCAGTACATACCTCCCGCCGCAGCGTCACCCGCGCTGGTTCCGCCCATCCCCGGCGGGATGCCTGCTCCGACTCAGCCCGGGTCGCCCGCCGCGCCGCCGTGCGATCCGCCGGGGCAGTCGCGCGCAGCCCGAACTGCCGCTCGACGTCCTGGCAGGCTTCCCGCACCCGGAAAAAGTCGTTCCACACTTTCGGCCGGATCCGGTCCTGGCGGGCCAGCGTGGCGACCAGGTGAACATGATCCGGGGCGTGCCGGACCGCCACCCACCGCACCGCCCGGTCATCCCCGCCCGGCGCCAGCCCAGTCCGATCCATCACCGCGGCCGCCACCTGCGCCCATTCCGCGTCCGACAGCAGCCGGTCTTCCGGCGCGGCTCGTATCGAGCAGTGCCACACGGGCTTGGCGTAGTTGTCCCCGTTGAGCGCGGCCATCGGCTGGGCGAACAGCCCGGCCAGCCGCCGCAAGTCCGCCGTCCCGCCGGGGCGGCGTTCCGGCTCCAGTTCGGCCGGATCACCGAATCCGGCCACCAGGTGCGGGTCGGTATGCTCATTCGCTTTCCCCGGCCCGTACAGGTAATAAAGCAACCGCCGAGCATCAGTGCCGCGGGTCACCTTCCCGATCACCCGGAACGCTCCGGCGAATTCACGGAACGCTCCGGCGCACCTGCTCCGCCGCCTCGTCCAGGCGCTGGATCACCCGCACGCAAAACCTCGCCGCGGGCAGCAAATCGTCACTCCGCTGACCGGTTGCGTTCAGTTTCGCGACAGCCTGATTCAGATTCGTGCCAATCCGCCGCACCAGCCCAGCTGCGGCCATCAGTTCGTCCACGACCTCCCGAAGTGGCGAAGCTGTCCGGGCCTGGGCGCCGCTGGCTGCCGCTAGCGTGACCTCCGCTGCGAATGCTCCCCGTGCCATCCCTGCTGCAGCCGCAGCCTGGCTGACATGCTCGAACTCGTCCTGGGTCAGCGAGAACTGCACCGTCTTTGGCCGCGGCGCAGCCTGCCGCGACCGCCGCCGCACGACCTCTTCAGTCACGATGACCACCCCGACCTTAAGGGAACGTCTCTCCGCAATCGGGACCGCGCCCGGTCCCAACCCCGTCCGGCAAGAGGTCCGACATGCCAGGCGGCGCTTATCCATTGTCATGTCTGGACTGCGCCCAGTCCAGACATATCCAATGGATAGCTATATCTTGCTCGCTCTAGCGCCAATTTCATCTGATGCGGAACTGGCACCACTTGGCATACGTCAGTAAATGCTGGAATAGAGCGGCCTTTCGCAACCTGCATTAGCACGGCCAGGAATCGCGCATGGCTGGTTCGTGGTCTCCCGGACGAGCGGCCGAGGGCTGCCTTTGACGCTCCCAGGATCTGGTCCGGTCGCCAGGTTCGGCGCACTGATGCGCAGGGGGTGGGAGCGGCGCGCCTCGGCCGACACGACACTCCCGCAACTCAACGGTCACCTGCCAAGCCGCCCTTCGAGTAAGACCCGCTCAAGACGACGCTGGGTAGACGGGATGCGCCCACGGCCACTGCTACTGGCTGCCAGAATGGTCTCCACTCGTCCTGTTCGCAGGTCCCGACGCGAGTGGGGAGCTCAGGTGACGCTGCAGTACGGCCGCGACGAAGGCGACTGGGAGCAACTTGAGGATGCTGGGCTGCGTTTCCTCACCGAACGAGCGAAGCTGGAGCGAGTCACCTCCTACACGGAGATGAATCAGGTCCTGGCCCAGCGGACCGGTCTCCGCCGCTTCGATTTCGATCAGGAGAGCGAGCGCGCCGCCATGGGGCACCTCCTGGGCCAGATTTCCGAGCGGGAGTTTCCTCGCACGGGCCTCTTGATCTCAGCGCTCGTCCACTACCTGGATACCAACGACGCGGGGCCAGGTTTCTACAGGCTGGCGCTGAGGAAGAAGCTCATCTCGCCACGGCTGTCTCCCAGCGCCCGGTGGGAGTTCTGGGTGAGACAGGTGGCAGAGGTTCACACCTGGTACGCGCAGCCACAGGGTGCCGGCCGCTGAATGGGCGTGTACTAGCCGATCGGCCTCGGTGGCATTCCCAGCCAGTCGAGGCAAAACGTCTCGAACCGGTCAAGTAACCGATCGTCGGGGGCTGATCGTCCCACACATGATGGAGCGGTTGTCGATGCGCTCAGCGAGTTTCTGGGCGATGAGCCCGAGCAACCTACGGCGTTGCTGGGCGTCGTCGGTGTCCGCCAGGGCCGCGCGGAGTGCTTGGATGGGCGTTAACGGGTTCCCAGCTAGGCCTTGCTGGTAGCCGGCGAGGAGTTCGTCCAGGTAGGTCACGTGCTGGCTCCCGGCGTGAGTGCGCGGCGCCAGGACAAATGCTGGGTGGAGTGGTGATGTGAACTTACTTGGGGGGTCTGACAGTGGCTGTTGACGTCGAACGTCTGACGGCCGGGACCCAGGTTCGGTTTCCGGGGCGGGATGAAGCCGTATCGCTGGTCGCGGTGCGTCCGGGGTCATTTTGGGAATTTTTCTTTGACGGGCCGTCCGGGCCAGGGAAACATGTGCTCGCTGAGTCGGAGCTGGCCAGCGTTGAGATCATCGAGACGCTCAGCGAGCTGAGGTTTGACGGAGACCCGGTTCAGTTCCGCCTGGGGGTGGAGGCTCGTCGGCTCGATATCGCGTTCGCTTATGAGATGGCAGCGGTCGCAGTGTCAAACATCCAGCCGCTACCCCACCAGCTTGAGGCCGTCTACGAGTGCTTCCTGCGTGAGCCCCGGCTGCGGTTCCTGCTCGCTGATGATCCCGGGGCAGGGAAGACCATCATGGCCGGCCTGTATATGAAGGAGCTGATCCTGCGGCGGGCCGGGGACCGCATCCTCGTGGTCACCCCGGCGAGCTTGCGGCCGCAGTGGATCCGCGAGCTGGCCGAACGGTTCCAGCTGGATTTCGTCCAGCTGGGCGCCAGCCATTTCGACGCCTCGCTCACCGAGAACCCGTGGGACCAGTTCGACCGCATCGTGGTCAGCCGGGACTTCTTGCGCACTGACCGGGCGCGCGAGACGTTCGACGCGGCCGATAAGGAATGGGATCTGTCTGTTGTAGACGAGGCCCACGGATTCACGATCGCCGTGGATGGCAAGGGCCTCATCAGCAGAAAAAGCGAGCGATACAAGGCGGCCGAGGCCGTTGCACGCCGCAGCCATCGACTCATCTTGATGACGGCGACACCGCACTCGGGGCGGGACTACAGCCTGTGGGCGCTGCTGCGTTTGCTGGATCTCGACGCGTGGGGTGACCGGTGCCCTCGCAAGATCGAGGTTCCACCCCAGCAGTTCCGCAAGGTCTCAAAGGAGATCATGCGGGACATGGCTGGGAACAAGCTGTTCAAGGACCGTCATCCCCAGCGCGTTGAATACGAGATCACCGGTGATGAGCTGGAGCTGTATAACCAGGTCACCGACTTCGTTTCCACCAAACTCAGAGAGATCCGCGGTGACGGCTCCAAGGGGACTGCCGGGTTCGCGCTGACAACCATGCAGCGGCGTGTGGCCTCCAGCACGAGGGCGATCCGCCGGACCTTGCAACGGCGGCTCGACCGGCTCGACAAGGCGCTGGAAGACCCGGCAGCCTACCTGCGCGGCCGCAAGGCGTTCCAGGCCACCCTGTTCACCGATATTGAGGACCTCGACGACCTCGATGAGGAGACCCGCTGGCAGGCCGAGGAAGACGCTCTTGAGGATTGGCTGCCTGACACTGTGGCAGAGCTGGAAGCTGAACGCGTAGCGGTGCGGCCCTTGCTCGCCCTCGCCCAGGAAGTCGAGGACAGCCGGTCTGAACGAAAGCTGACCGAACTCCTCGACGTCGTCGCCAGCCTCGGACTGAAAGAAGACCGCCGCAGGCAACTGCTTATCTTCACTGAGCATAAGGACACGCTCGACTACCTCGTAGAGAACCTCTCCAAGGATTTCGAGGTCGCCCAGATTCACGGGCAGATGAAGCTGCCAGACCGGATCGAGCAGGAACGATACTTCCGGGAGACCGCCCAGATCATGGTGGCCACCGAGGCAGCCGGGGAAGGCATCAACCTCCAGTTCTGCCACCTGATGGTCAACTACGACATCCCCTGGAACCCCAACCGGCTCGAACAGCGGATGGGCCGCATCCACCGAATCGGCCAGACCGAGGACGTCTATATTTTCAACCTGGTCGCCAGCAACACCCGCGAAGGCTACGTCCTCAGCGTCTTGCTGAAGAAGATGGAGAACATGGGCGTCGCCCTGGGTGACAAGGTATTCGACGTCGTCGGCCAGGCCATCGGCACCAATCTGCGTGAAGTCCTCCAGGCAGTCATCGCCGGTGAGATAACCAAAGAGGAAGCAGCCCAGAGCTTCGGCGGCGCGGAAGCCGACCCAGCTACCAAGGCCAGGGCCGAGGAACTGCTGGAAAGCGCGCTCGCCCGCGACCACCTGGACTGGGAAACAGAACGGGACAGGGCTGCCCGCGCCGAAGAACGCCGCCTTCCCCCCAGCTACTCCGAGCGATTCTTCGCTGACGCCCTCACGTACGCGGGAGGGAAGATCACCAAGAGGCTCGACCCGGGCACCTGGCGGGTTGACCGGTCCCCGAATGTCCTGGTCGCCCGCAGTCGCACCGCCTCCGGGCTACGCCAGATCGCTCCCGAGTACAAGCGCCTCACCTTCGATAAATCGATCGCCACCCGCCCGCGTCTCAGCGAGGAGGAAGCGGCGCTCCCTGCAGCGGAGTTGTGCGGCCCAGGCCATCCGCTGTTCGACGCCCTCGTCGGCTTCGTGATCGAGCGCACTGCACCCGAGGTGGCCAAGGGTGCGGTTTTTTTCGACCCCGACATCGACGGGCCTACCGTCCTGAGGTTCCTCACCGGTGACGTCGCTGACGGTAACGGCGAGATCGTCCGTCGCACACTCGCTGCCGTCCGGGTCCAGCCAGATGGGCGCATTGAGTCCGCACCCGCAGCCTCTCTGTTCGACGTAGTACCGCCCGCCGAGGAGATCCAGATGCCACCGGAGAACCCGGTTCCTTCGGCGCCCGAGGCTGACGCGGAACTGATCATGTGGGCACGCCAGCATCTGTTCGAACGAGTCTTCCGGGAAGCTAAGGCCGAGAGGGAGCACGTCGCCACCATCCAGGAAGACTTCCTAAAGCGTTCCTTCAATTCCCTGCTCGCCCAGGCAGATTCCGCGATCATCGCCGCAGAAGAAGAGATCGACCGCGGCGTCCAAGGCGCGGAAGGCCGCCTTCGCAAAGCCGAGCTCGTCAAGGAACAACACCAGCAGCGCAGCCGCCTACGGCTGGAGGAAACGCAGCGGGGCCGCAACGTCGTGCGCGGTGACGTCACCGTGACCGGCAGCGCGCTGCTTCTGCCGCTGCCACTCCCAAACGCAGGCGACGAACATGGCACGCCAGCTGATATGGGCGCGCCAAGCAACGATGAAATCGAGCAGATCGCCGTCCGAGTCGCCCGTCGCCACGAGACCAGCCGTGGCGCCACGGTACGGTCTGTCGAGGACGAGCACGTCGGATTCGACTTGCTGTCCACCCTCGGCCTGGAACGGCGCTGCATCGAGGTAAAGGGACGCGCAGGCGTTGCCCGCGTGGAGCTGACCTGGAGCGAGTTCGCTAAGAGCCAGGAACTCGGCGACGATTACTGGCTCTACGTCGTCCTCGACTGCGCGCAGAACTCGCCACGTCTGTACCGGGTACGCAATCCGGCCAGGACATTGGCCGGTGCGTGGGAACCCTCCCTGGATGTCCGTTTCGGCGTTGCCCCTGAACCCATCATCGAAGCCTCCAGAGGAGCACCCGCGTGACCTATCGTCGCCTCATCGAAGAGGAACTTCCGCTCAAGGAGGTCAACGCTGAGTCGGCTCGCGAGAAGTCGCTGCGCTACGGACACATCTCCACCATGCACCTGTGGTGGGCACGCCGCCCCCTCGCAATGAGCAGGGCGGTAGTTCTCGGCACACTGCTGCCCGACCCCGGCGACGCCGCTAAGCGGAATGAGATTCTCAAGGTTCTTGCTGCCGCATCCCCCTTCGAGGCGTCGACAAACCCTGCCCGCATCGATCCACTCCGTAAACTCATTGCTGACGCTTACCCCGATGGCCCGCCCACGGTCTTGGACTGTTTCGCCGGAGGCGGCACCATCCCTCTCGAAGCCTTGCGACTCGGTTGCACCACAACCGCCGTTGACCTCAACCCCGTCGCCCACCTGATCGAGAAGTGCACGCTTGAGTTTCCGCAGCGCTTCGGCCAGCCTGACGAGCGCGGTGAGAATACCCTGGCGGAGGACTTCGTCAGATGGGCGGGTTGGGTACGCAACAGAGTCACGGCGAAGCTTGCCGAGGTATTCCCGGCCAATAAAACGGGTGGTCGCCCATCGGTCTATTTCTGGGCGCGGACGGTGAAATGCCCCAACCCGGCTTGCGGCGCCGAGATCCCGCTGCTCTCCTCCTTCTGGCTTGCCAACAGCTCTCGCAGGAAGGCGTGGGTCAGGGCCAGCGGGAGGCTGGGCAAGATCGACCTCGAAATTCGGACCGATGTGCCTCCAACGGGAATCGACCTGTCCGATGGCACGGTGAAGGCAAGCTCGGTGATCTGCCTCGGTTGTGGCGCCTCAATGGTCGCCAAAGACCTACGCCATTATGCGACAGAAATAGGACTTGACCACAAACTTTACGCCGTGCTCGACATTGACGACGGAGTTCGCACGTATCGTGCTCCGACAGCTGGGGAGATCGAGGGTGCCAAGATTCTGGTAACGGCACTGCTCGATGCACTAGAGGAAACGCCTGACGGGACATCACCCTTGCCAGATGAGACCATAACTAAGTCGCAGTTCCGCATCCTCCGGAGCCTCGTCTACGGCATCAACACCTTCCGTGGACTGTTCAATGACCGTCAGCTCTATGTTCTGGGTTCCCTTTGCGGAGCCGTGCGTGCTGCCCATGATCACATGCTTTCCGAAGGGATGGAACGGGAACGCGCGATCGCCGTTACCACTTACCTCGGTCTGTGTATAGACAAAGTCGCCGACTACAACTCAACCTTCGGAGGCTGGCTTCCGACTGCCGAGAAGGTAGGCCATGCATTTGCTCGCCAAGCACTTGCAATGGTTTGGGACTACACAGAGATCAATCCATTTCAGAAGGTTTCCGGTTCATGGGACGGCCACGTTCGATGGATTGAACTCGCTATTCGCAACTGCTCAACCACCGGCACGAGGTCGGCGTCTGTTCAGCGGGGGGACGCTCAGCGCCTGGCCTTCCCAGATGCATCATTCGATGCCGTAATCGTTGACCCACCGTACTACGACGCTGTACAGTACGGCGATCTCTCTGACTTCTTCTACGTCTGGCTCAAGCGGAGTATTGGACACCTGTACCCAACGGTCTTTGGAACACCACTAACGCCAAAATACCAGGAAGTGATTGAGAGCAGGGCCGATAAAAAATCACCTGAATATATATCACACACAGAATTTGAGCAGAGGCTCCAAAATTCACTAAGCGAGATAGCGCGCGTTGTCAAACCAGAAGGCGTCGTTTCCATCGTTTTCGCGCATACCGATGTAGAAGCATGGGAGCGTCTTCTCAGAGCTCTTCGCACTGCCGGACTAGTTGTCTCGACTTCATGGCCAATGCGATCGGAGCGCAGCGCCCGGATGACTGCGATGATTAGTGCAGTACTGGGATCATCCGTCGTGCTCGTCTGCCGACCGAGCCACAGTGGGCAAGAGGGGTTCTACGATGACGTCGTCCGGGCGCTGGAAGATCGCATCGCTGAGCGTCTGGACGCCTTCGAGGAGATGGGCTTGGTTGGCGCCGATTACTTCGTGTCTGCGATCGGTCCAGCGTTCGAGGTATTCGCCCAGTATTCGAGGATTGTAAAGCTCTCAGGCGAAGAGATCGACGTGCCGGAGTTGATGGTTCTGGCCCGCCAGGCGGTGGCCCGCCATGCGATGCGGCGTCTGCTAGGACCCGATTCGCTGGCTGTACTTGACCCGGAGTCGCTGTTCTACTTGACCTGGCGGTGGGCCTACCTCAGCGCTTCGATCCCGGCTGATGAGGCGTACAAGCTGGAGAAAGCGTTCGACATCGATCTAGGCCACTTGTGCCGCCCCCGCGGTTTCGCGCGGCAGTCCGGCTCCAATTTCGCCTTGCTCGGACCGCAAGATCGGAAGGGTCTCAAGCTGTCGGCCTCTCCGGCGCTGATCGATGTACTGCATCTGGCCTGCCAGCTCTGGGACACTGGCCGCCGACGCGAGCTGGAGGAGATGTTGGGTGCGACGGGCATGGGGGTAGAGCCTGGGTTCTGGGCTATGGCCCGCGCCCTTGCCGAGATCCTGCCTGACGACAACCGGGAGCGCACCATGCTGCTCGGATTGACCGGCAACCGGGACGCCTTGTCGCAAGCGGCCGCGCGGTCCACGACCACGTTTGAGGAACTCACGCTGTTCGATCTGGAGTCATCGTGATGGCACCCTCGATTCCGCTGCCGCATAAGGAGCCGCTGCGATGACGGACTTGAAGCCTTGGCTGGAAGTTGCCGAGCCGAGGCGCGATATCGCTGACGGCTCATTTGACGAGTCACTGTTCGCTGCTGACCTTGGCCTGGTCGATCGTGACCGGGGCCCGGCTGACTATCTGGATCCGGTGACGTTCTGCGAGAAGACGTACCTGACCGAGAACCTGTTTGCGTTCCTGCGGGAGCTGACCGCCCGCCTGTCAGGCGACATGGCAGCGGCTGGTGTGTACCGGCTCCAGACCGAGTTCGGTGGAGGCAAGACCCACACGCTGCTTGCTGCCTATCACCTGTTTCGTGATCCGGCCCGAGTTGCTGGCACTGCCTTCGTCAGCGAGCTAGCTGCCAAGCTGGGGAGGGCCAGCTTTCCCCAGGCGAAGGTCGTTGTGCTTGAGGGCGGGGCGCTCGGGGCGGGAGAGATCGACTCACAGATCCAGGACGCCCAGGTCCGGACCTTGCTCGGCCAGCTCGCCTACCGGCTCGGCGGGCCGTCCGGCTTCGCCAAGGTGGAGGAGCAGGACCGGAACTTGCGTGGCTCCTCGACCACGCAGATCGCCGAGTTGCTGGAGGCGAATGCTCCGTGCCTGATTCTGCTGGATGAGCTGCTGCAGTACCTCACTAAGGCGCTGGCGGTGCCGACTCACGATGGGAACCTGGCGGCCACCACGCTGACCTTCATTAAGGAACTTTGCACGGCGGCAGCTAGTGTTCCCCGGGTCGCGGTCGTGGCCACGCTCACCAGCTCCAACCTTGAGGACTATGCGAGCGTCGCTGGCGAGGAAATGCAGGAACGCCTGTCAAAGGTGGTGGGCCGGACTGAGAACATCGTCACCCCCGTTGAGGGTGACGACATCTTCCCGATCTTGCACCGGCGGCTTTTCACCACCATCGGGTCAGAAGATCAGCGCCGCGCTGTCGCTGATGCTTACGCCAACTGGTATGAGTCTCTCGGTGACGCAGTGCCTGCCAGCTACCGTGAAGCCAGCTACCGTGACCGGCTTGCCACCGCGTTCCCGTTTCACCCGGAGCTGGTAGATATCCTCACCAATCGCTGGGGTTCGCTATCGGGTTTTCAGCGGACTCGGGGAGCGTTGCGCACGCTTGCCCATACGGTCAAGGCTCTGTCCCAGCGGCGGAGCAAAGCTCTGCTTATCCACCCGGGTGACGTCACACTCAGCGATCCGGGCATCCGCGGGGAAGTCCTTCGGTTCGCCGGGGAGAGTTACAAGGCTGCGCTGAACGCCGACATCATCCGTCCCGACTCGATGGCCCCGGAAGAGGACCGCCGCCGGGGAGGCGTGGTCGAGAGTTTTGGATTGGCCACGGGCCTGGCTACGACCGCGTTCTTGAACTCCTTTGGGTCCGACCGTGTCTTGGGCGCATCTGCGGTGCAGATGCTGATGGGGGTCGGGCGGCCCGGGCTGTCACGCGGGCTGGTCGAGGATGTGCGTGACGGCCTCGAAGGGTCCCTCTGGTACATGCGCCTCGAAGGCGGGCGTTACCGGTTCACCACCGAGCCCAACCTCAATAAGGTCGTCCTCGAACGCGAGGGCGCGATCAATGAGGACCGGATCGAGGCCCTGCTGCGTGAGGCGATCGGGACCGTGGCCCCCAGCACACCAGAACTGCGGGTTGAGCCTCGGGTGGAGGCATCCGCCGACCTGCCGGACAACCAGCAGCTCGTGCTCGGCATCCTCGACTTCAGCCTTCGCGTCGGTGGAGATGCGTCCGAAGCGACGACCCGAGCCGCCAGGGAGATCCTGGAACACCGCGGTGGGAGTTGGCGCTCCAATAAGAACGCCGCCATGTTGATCGCCGCTGATGCCCCAGCGATTGCCAAGGCCAGGGCCACGGCGCGTACCCTCGCTGCACTTCGCGACCTGAAAGACGACCGGCACAGGCTGACCCGTTTCAACGCCGAACAGCGCGAGCAACTCGGCAAGCGGCTCGCGGGAGCCGAGGAGCGCCTGCCGCAGCAGATAACCATGGCCTACCGGCATTTGCTGCTACTCGGCGAGGGGAACGGCGGTGGCCCCAAGCTCGACCACATCGACCTTGGGCCGGCCAGGGTCGACGCCACGATCGGTGGCCGGGTGATCGAGTACCTTCGCTCCGCCGACCGGCTGGTCGAGACCAGCCTCGCGCCCGCAGCGCTCCTAGCTGCGCGCTTCGGGCTCCTTCCTGAGGGCAGCGACGCGGTTGAGATCGACACGTTGCTGGGCTACTTTTACCGGCTACCGCGCCTGCCGAAGCTCGCCAGCGCTCAGGTTTTGCGCCAGGCACTGGCCGAAGGAGTGCGCCAAGGCCTGTTCGGCCTGGCCAGCGGCTCCGCGTGGGACGCCGAGGATTCGGTGCTGAAGTTCGGCGGTTTCGTTGACCCCAGCGAGATCCAGTTCCAACCCGGGACGTGGCTCGTCCGGGGCGCAGCCATCAAGGACCTCATCACCACCCGTAAGCCTGTCCAGCCACCAGCGCCCGCCGAGGCTGGAGAGCCAGGCCCAAGGCCCGCGTGGGAGCCAGAGGGCGAAAGGCCAGCACCTGCCGACGGGACAGCTGGCATCAAGGATCGTCCGGCGCAGCCATCAGCGACATTTCGTGGTGTGACCCTGCATGTCCGAGGTGTGCCCGGCAGCAAAGTCAGGGACGTGGTCAAGGTCGCCGTGCTCCCGCTCAGTGCGGCCAGCACGGAAGTAACGGTTGATCTGGTCATCCAGGCTGAGGGCGGCATAACTGGCATCCCGCGCGAGACACTCAACCTCGTCGTGCTGGAAGGTCTTCGGCAACTCGGCCTGCAGGACGTCTCCGTCGACATTGATAACCGCGAGTAGCCTGATTCTCTTCTCAGGAACTGGACGCTAGGCCCATTCGCTTCTCGATTATTCTGGCATCCAGGAGTATCGGGTCGACTTCCCTAGGATTTGGATTCGATCGGAGGAGGATCCTGGGCTTGGTCAGATCAGTTGGTCCGGCCACGATGAGTTCTATTTCCCGCTCGTCATGGTCTAGCAAACGGAGCCGGAAGCGCGAGAACCTGTCGCGGGTTTCCTCGACTGGCTGGAGCACCACGGGAAGAGCGGCTTCGTCGAGCAGATCCTGGAGCTTGCGGACCACGTTACTGAGCGCATCATCGAGGGCAATGCGCACGTCGGTCCAGTGCTGTCCTGGCTCGGGGTGAACAAGCCGATTCCTTGCTCGGGCGAGCGGCTCCAGGGACTCTAGGACGCGACACTTCTTGAGCAGGCGGTGGGCGTGATCGTAGATCTCACTCTCTGGGGCGAGGCGCTTGGGGATTGCGGCAAAAAGGTGGACCCAATCGCCGAAAGAGAGTCTGCTCGTCTTTCCAACGGATTCCTCGACCAGCTGCTCCCACGCATCCTTACGACTGTGGGTGCACCAAGTAACGACTGAGAATCGGAGCACCTGTTCAACCGCATCGACGGCCGCCATACCGCTGCCAGTCAACTCGTCTGCACTGCCTGCTAGCCGCAGACGGCTCCGCCCTCGGTCGGCATCGTGCAGGGCAGCGCCGATGGAGAAGACCGGGGCTCTCGGCACCGTAAAGCCGAGCTGGCGTAGAATTTGGCGAGCTAGGCCAGCAGCGTCCAGCCCGGCAAGCTGCTCCCGGTTCGACCCGAGACGCTCCGCTTCTTGCCGCAAGCTCGTGCTCCCAAGCTCACGGAGCAGGTCGGTGGGGTCGGGCTGCGATGCGACGAACTCGGCAAGCCGCTGGTTGAGGCTTCCCTTGAAGGATGCCGGCAAGCGTCCGTTGATCTCGTCCTGATCCCAGAATTCTACCAGGATGTTGGCGAGTCCCGCGTAGAGGCTGTGCTGATCGGACGAGGAAAGCTCAAGCAGTCGTTCCGCATCCACTACTCGCCCGGATGGTCCTCCTGCCTGCTTAAGGATCCGCAGGATCAGCAGGTAGGTTCCGGGCCCTCCGATTCCCAGGCCGTCACGCGCAGCTTCAGTGCGTAGCCCAACGGTCTGAATGAGCTCCAACCCGGGTGGCTGCATCAGATCTACGAACCGCTGGAGGTCCTCGGCGACGCGCGAAACCCAGAACACCCCCAGCCTAGCGCCGGGCCTTGCCACGCGGACGATCTCGCTGGCTGCAGCGGAGAGGGACTCTTCGTAGGCATGTGGATCGAAGCGCTCAGGAAGTGCGGCGTTGGCCGCAGGTGTTACCTGCGGCCAGGAGAGCTGCGGATCAAGTTCACCCAGGACGCTTCGCAGGAATGATGTCCACGGCGCTGCCAGCTGGTCGTAGTCGATATTGTCGTAGAACGGGGGATCCCAGACGACAAGGTTGGCGCTCTCGCTTTCCAGGGGTAGCGCTGTCATATCGCCTGAAAGCACCGAGGCGATTCCCGGCAGGGTGGCGTTAGCCTCGATGATGGCCGTCATGGCTGCAATGCGGCGCTGCCACAGTTCGGCAAGAGTGCGACCGCCAACTTCAACAAACTCAGGAACTATGGCCCACATCGCCTTGGCGAGTGCAGGCTGGATGCGGCCTTGCTGCCATACTGCGCCTGTGCACAGATAGTCGACGAGGTCACTCGCTGCGAGGGCGAGATATGTCGACAGCGCAACGATGTGTTCGGGTGCGTAGCCGACATCCGCCATTGTCTCTCGGGCGCGACGCACGGACCTTCGGAAGGCATCCAAGATGCTCGCTTGTCGAGCAGTTGTGCCAATCCGCCGTGTGATCGGACCTGACGGTCCGACAGCCCAAACCTCGTCCAATCGCGAAGCGATACTCGTCGGGTAGGGCGCACCGATGAGAAGCTCGGAAATATCTGCCGTGACCGGAAGCTCACGGTGCCGATCTTCCGATATCAATGCAACTGGTGCCCAGCGTTGTCCGTGGCCATGAGAAAGTGGCTCTGGCCCACTTTTGGTGATGGGGTCACTCCGCGAGCAGGACGCGCTTGCGCAGGAGGTCGGGGTTCGCCCGGCCGTACATCTGTCTTTTGATCATTTTGATGCGGTTGACGTGGCCTTCGACGGCGCCGGAGCTGTAGGGCAGGGTGAGCCCGGCGGTGACGGCGGTCCAGTCTTTGCGGAGTCCGGCGGCGAAGGACCTTAGCTCGCGGACGGTGCTGGCTTCGGCTTCGTCGGCCCATCCGGGGAGCTTGGTGCCGTTGCGGTGGCAGAGCATGCCGGCGAACTGGCGGACCAGGGCGCGGACGGTGGCGAGCTCGTCGCATCGGCTGGTGATCCTGGCCAGGGCGTCGCGGTCCTGGGTGGTGAGGCTGCCGGATGGGGTCAGGATCCAGGCGGCCACGGTCTTGGATGCCGGGGCCGGCGCCGCGGGCCGGGCCGTGGCCTCGCGCAGCCGGGCGGTGTGGCGGCGCAGCGTGCGTGCGCTGCCGTGGTAGCCGAGGGCCCGGATCTCCTCCAGGAGCTTGTCGGCGCGGTGGCAGCCTTCGTCCCACCGTTGGTGCAGGTAGGGCAGGTGGGGGTCCAGGAGGCTGTGCCGGGCCGGCGGGGCGTCCGGCAGGAGCTCACCGGGGTCAGAAGCGCTGGCGTAGCGGCGCACGGTGGTGCGGTCCAGGTGCAAGGTGGCGCTGATCTGGGTCAGGTTCAGGCCGCGCCCAAGTGCGGCGTGGACCGCGGCGTGGCGGGTCCGGGCCTGTTGTGCCCGCAGCCCCTCCGGTGCTGCGGGGCTGGCCGCAGGCTCAGGCGGGGCGGGCTCGTCCCGGAGGCAGGGTTTGTGCCGGGCGACGGCCCGTTCGACGGCGTCGGCGAGGTTGTGCAGCAGGTGCCAGCGGTCGGCGACCTGGATGGCGAGCGGGGCACCGCGGGCAGCGCCCTCGGCGTAGCAGCCGCCGCGGTCCCGGCAGATCACCTGGACGCCGGGGCGGGCGTCGAGCCAGGCGCGGAAGGACTCCGCGGACCGCTCCGGCAGCATGTCGACCGGGCGGCGGGTCTCGATATCGACGAGCACGGTGCCGTAGACATGCCCGCGGCGCAGCGCGAAGTCATCGACACCGAGGACCTTCGGGGTTCCGGTGGCGGGGTCGGGCAGGGCGCGGATCAGCCGCAGCAGGGTCGACCTGCTGGCCGGGCAGGCCAGCCGGCCGCTCAGCCGGGCAGCGGGCCGGCCGCCCAGCGCTAACGCGACCGCCCGCAAGGTCTCGCTCAGCCCGGTGCTGCGCCGCCCGTAACGGCTGGTCAGGCCATGGACCTGCTCGGCGAACGTGATGGCAGTGCACCCGTCGTTGCGGCAGAAGAACCGCCTGACCTGCAGAAGAATGAACATCTCCTGGCCACCGGCAGCGGTATCGGCCAGCCTCCGCTCATACCGGCTATGAACCCGGGCCGACCGCACGCCGCACGCCGGGCAATCGGCCCCCGCGCTGCTTGTCCTGGCCTGGATCCGCACCGACTTCCCCGCCGTGAAGACCCGCTCGACCGCAAGGCCGGCCAGTTGAGGGAACACGACACTGAGAACCTCAAGATCGCACGCACGGCATGATCACAAACCTCATGATCACGACGCCACCCGACACGCCGGACTCGTCCCATCACGGAAAGTGAGCCAGAGCCACTGCAACTTGGCCGTTGACAAGCGTTCCATCTGCCGGAGATCGACGCGAAATTGGCAGTGACAGCAGGGACAGGTAGCGTGGCCTCTTGCGAACGGTGTCCGCGCACTGGCGTCCGGGGCGACCCCCGATTCCAAGGCAGCACCAAGTGGGCGCTCGTCGCCACATCCCGGATTCGGACAGCGGGCGATCCAGGCGCACACGACTGCAGCGATCGTCTCCAGCCAGAGCTCGTCGAGATCGATCCTCGTTGCAGTGAGAACCACCTCGGACCAGTAGCGCAGCTCCTCGGCCAGCCCGCGCCAACTGCGATCTTCAGCCGAACCCGTGACCCGACTATCAGGTTTGGCGTAGGCGGGCGGGAACACGAGCAGGCACCGGGTGGCAAGTACGGCGATGGGGTGCAGGTCGATCGCAGTGGGCACGAAACTCAGCTTGAGCGCAGCCTCGCTCACCGTGCCTACGCCCGCGCACAAGTCGAGAAGCGTGGTGGGTCGGCCTTCTGCCATTACGTTCGAGAGCAGGCGACCAGGGTCGCTCAGTTGGGCGTCGAGAAGTTGCTCAATCGCATGTGCATCGGCGGCAATCTCAGGCGCCGCAGTCAAGGCAACGACGGCGCGGGCGGCGAGAGAACCTCGCCGAGCGAACCATCGGTGGATCAATGGTCCGGTGGGTGCTCGAAGATCATCGGTCAGATCAAGCAGCGTTTCGCCCGGCGTAAGTAATCGGTGAACCTGTGGGAGATCGTGTTGTGGGGCCGGCTGGGCATGGCGGAGTTGCCTTCGGCGTCATGTGGCGGAGAGGCGTGAGCCGGCTTGGCCGGCTGCGGGCTGCCGGGGTTACGGGCCGGGACCGGGATCGCTGGCGGGACGACGGCGAGCGCGTCCTTGGGGTGTCCAGGGCAGGAAGGGGTCCAGGCCGGCTCCGGCCGGTGCGGTTCCGCCGTGTTCGGCGCAGGCCTGCAGGTAGGCGGTCAGCAGGCCGAGGGGCTCGATGTCGTGCCGGGCGGCGGTGGCGGTGATGGTCCAGACGTCGGCGGCCAGGCGGGCGGCCCATTCGGCGCCGGAGCCGTAGAAGTTCTTGCGGCCGATGACCGGGGTGCGCAGGGCGCGCTCGGCGGTGTTGTTGTCCAGCGGCAACTGCGGCAGGTCCTGATGGCGGGCGAGCCCGTCCCATTCGTTGTTCAGCGTGGCGATGACCTTGGCGGCGGCTGGGTGCAGCAGGCCCTTCGCGGCGTCGCTGGCCTGGAGTATGCGGTGCGCGTCGATGTCGGTGAAGGCCCGCTGCCAGCGGCCCTGGGCGCGCTCATGGGCGCCGGTGCCCGGTGTGGTGGCCGCGAGCGCGTGGTGCGCCCGGTACAGCACGGCGATCCGTTCGGTCCACGCATCGGCCCAGTCGCCGAGCTGATCGGGGTGAGCGGCCCTGGCCCGCAGGAAATACCGTCGCATGTGCGCCCAGCACCAGAGCGGATCGACGCCGTCGATCCGGGCCAGCGACTGGTATGCCTTGTGGAAATCGGCGGAGATGACCAGGCGGCGGCCGGCCTCCAGCTGTGATTGTTCCCGGTCGATGCCCAGCTGGCCGGCGGCGACATCGGCGCTGCGGGAGGTGTCCATCACGAACACGCTCGTCTCGGAGGTGACGAAGACCCACAGCCACCACCGGTGGCCGTCCTTGTCCTCGATGTCTTCGAACACCTGCCAGCTGGTTTCATCGGCATGCACATGCCCGGCCTGGCGGCCGTAGGCGGCGATCGCCTCCGCCCACGGCGCGATCAGCGGCGCGATCTGCTTCAGCGCCCCGCACAGCGTGCCCGGGGCCACGTCGAGCCCGTCGGCGGCCAGCGCCTGCACGATCCGGTGCACCGGCCGGCCCAGCACATGCTTCTCATACGCCAGCCGCGCCAGGAACCCGGCAGTGAACAGGCCCTTCGGCACCGGCCTGGCCGCCGGCGCCGCGCAGATCGTCCTGGGCCCCGGATGAGAGCACCGCCGCCGGTAGCGCCGCCGCCGCCACACGATCCGGGTGATCTTCACCTGCCAGTCGATCTGCTCACTGTCCTCGGTTCCCAGGAACTCAAACGGCTCGCCGCACTCGGCACAGCACCGCTGGCTCGCATCTGCCTCGATGAACCGTTCCTCAGTCTCCAGATGCGAACGATCCCGCCGCCCGTGACCCCGCCCGCCCGGCCGCTGCCCCCGCTTACCCGTGCCGCCCGGCCGGCCGCTGCCATCCCGGCCGTTCCCCCGTAAGGGCGAACCGCCCTTCTCCGACGACGAGCCGAACAGCAACCCGCTCAGCGTCGTCACGCTCTCCTGCAGCCCGGCCACCTGCCCGGCCAGCTCAGCCACCCGCGTGTTCAGCCCGTCCCGCTCCGCCCGCAGCGCAGCGGCCACCGCCTCCAGTTCCCCCGCCCGCGCCTCGGCCTGCTCCGCGCGGGCACGCCAGTAACCGGCATCAACATCCTCATCGATCACCGGCGCGGTCACACAATCCAGCCCACACCACCCCCGCAAGCCACGTCACGCACCACACCCCCGGCGTGTCGCAGGTTCCCCAAAGATCTCGCCGAGGCAGCGGACGAGAACCTGCACCTCGCCGGTCACAGAGCCAGCCACTGCCTCATCGTGGACAGGAAGGCCCACCCGGCGATGCATCAACTGGCAGGCGGTGAGCGCCGTTCCCAGAGAAGAGCAGCGCCACGCATCCACGGGTTCCCCGATTACTTACCGCCCGGCGGTAGATCGCTCATCCGTTACAACATTCCCCGCTCGGTGGTCTACACCAGCCCTCTTCGAAGGGCTCCCATTTGACCTCGCAAGCCGGCCCCGACCGCCACGGCCATCCGGCCGACCAGAGCTAGCTCTCCGGGCAGCAGCGCCCAGCAAGCGTACTCACGGCCACACTGGTAACGCTACGCGCCTGCCTCAGTTGATGAGCATGCCGCAGACAGAGTCTGACGCCGGGGTGGCGTTTGTGCCTGCAGAAGCTGTTTGCTCCCGCGCGGTGTCACCTGCTGACGCCTAGTCCCGGTGGCATCTGGGTGACAAATGATCTTCGATACCATGCCGACCGACTTCCGCAGGCCTGGACCTGCGGTTCTGGGTGGAGCTGAGGGGATTTGAACCCCTGGCCCCCTCGATGCGAAAATGAGGTGAACTACTGAGGGCACCTCCACAGACCTGGCGTGGGCGTGCCTGTACCTGTTCACACGTCGGCGGTATTTCTGGCTTCCTGCAGCCAGGCAAGGATCCGCGAATGTGTGATCGTCCATTCGTTGCCCCACCCGGCGACGATGTCCGTGAACTGCATGTAGGGGACTTTCCGGAATCCGGCGTCGCAGGTGCAAGACCAGCCCCGTCTGGTCCAGGGGTGGTGTGACGGGTCGTAGGGTTCGATGCGAGTGTCCTCGCCGTCGCCGGTGTAGACGACGCGGCCACTTCCCTGGCATAACGGGCAGATGGCGTCGTCGCCGAGGGCGGCGAGCAGCAGGCTGAGGGCGGTGTCGCAGGGTCCTGAGCCGCGGTAACCCCAGTTCATGCCCGAAGGGCTGTGCCGCGCGATGTGCGGCAGCATGCCGATGTGCTGCCCGCCGGCTGTCTCGACGGTGATGATCGTGTCGCCGTTTTCCCGGCGGCCGTGGTAAATGATCTCGGTGCCGTTTTCGTGACTGGGCATTGCCTTGGTCCCGTTCTCGGGTGTTCTGCTCCCGGCTCCGGCACTGTAAGCCCACGGGGGACTCGTAGGCCAGCATTCCGGGATTCCGTGCCAGGCGCTGGCTGCACGTTCGTGTTACCGGGTGGCGGTTAGCAGGTATGGAAGAAGCTCGCGGACGACGATGGCGGCGTCCTGCGCGGCGGCACGGTGGTGATCGTCGTTCTTGTCCCGATGATCCGCCGCCCCTCGTCGGCGTCCAACTCGTTCGTCCTCGCCGCTGCGCGGCTGCGGGCGCTCCAGCTTGACCCCTCCCGCACGGCGGCGTAACCCCGGGCAGCTACGAGAAAGATCCCGAAGAACAGTCAGGGCCCAGCCCGGCGACGCCATTCAAGTCACCGCGGGCGCGTGCACCGGTTGAACGCGCCCAGTTAATACCCCATGCCCTCTTGACGGTGGCGGCCCTCATGGGTGCCGCGATGAGGGTCGTCTCCCGGACGACTGCGCTGCGCGCAGAGCTTGGTCATCTGCGCGCAGTGCTCTTGATCTTGTGGCGCAGTTACCATCGGCTCTGTTTCGGCGATCCGGCCGCAGAGACCTCCGCGCATAGGCTCACTCTGCGCGACCAGCCCTGATCCATAGCCAGCGCGCGTGTAGCCGCGACATGTGTCGCGAGGTGGTACCCGTGTCCTCCACGATTCGGCCCGCTCGAACGGGTTGATCTGTTCGCCGAACTGGCAGTGCGACAGGTGGCCGCCTGGCGCGCGCGTCCCCACTTGCGCGGGTAACGTCCAAGTCTGCACGAGTACTGTAACTGGCGCGTCACCGGCCAGGAGGGAAAGAGAATCGTGGGAGCGCCGGAGTCGAACGCAGGGGACGACTTCCACTTCTGGTGGGCGGCGAACCGGGCGCTCACGCTGATCGAGCCGGGCACGGACCTGCGTTTGCTGACCATGGAGGGGCTCGCCAGCGTCGATGATCCAGACGAGGCGTATCAGACCGTGGATGTCGCCGAGTACCTCGGCGGTAACGATGTTGCGACCGCGCGTGCGCTTGTCTTGTCGCAGCTGAAGTACAGCACGCGAGCGCCAGATAAGGCGTGGACGGCAGCTCGGCTGTGCGAGAGGCGGCGCCGCAGGCGTGCCGGCGGATCTGCGGGCGCGGCTCGTTCGGTTGCCTTCGACCTTGCTCATGGCTACCGACAGCTCCTCGGCAGCCATGGCCCGGCGGTGGCCGCCAAGACGAAGATCGCGCTCGTGACCAACCAGCCCGGCGACGAGCTTCTCCTGAAGAGTGTCGTCTCAGCTGCCGAGTGGGTCACTGCGCAGGCCGGACCTGTACGGCGGGAAGCATTGCTCAACGCGCTACGGGATGAGCACGCTGGTGTGATCCGGCTACTCGCGGAAGCTGTTGGAACACAGCTGAGCAGCCCCGAGTTCTGCGACTTCCTGACCATCCTTGATCTTTCTCAGACTGGCGCTATGGACCGGGTCGCGCTGGCGCGGGCCGTCCGTGCTGGAGCCGACGAGCTCACACCTGGCCGCGGTCCCGACTCGGCTCGACGGCTATTCCACCTCGTCCGAGACCAGGCGATGCCCGGTCCACACGGTGGCCTTACCGCGGATGACGTGCTCGCCGAGCTCGGAGCGCCCGAGCTTGTCGACCTGTATCCCGCGCCGCCCCGGTTGCCCGACGTGCCGGATCCGCTACCGGCGCCCGGCGCCAAGGCAGTCGCCGAAGCTGTACTGGGAAATATGCGCCAGCTCATCGTCGCTCACGGCCCGGCCGGCGCAGGGAAGACGACCGCTCTGCGGCAAGTTGAGAGCCATCTGCCCGACGGATCTGCTCTGGTGCTGTACGACTGCTACGGCGCTGGTGACTACCTCAGCTCCGGGGAGGAGCGCCACGTCCCTCAGCGCTTCGCCACGCAGGTGATCAACGAGCTCGCCCAGCGTTGCGGGACGCCGCTGCTAGTTCATCCGCCCCAGGTTGAGGCCGACCTGTGGCGGTGGTTCCGCCGGACGCTCGATCGGGCAGTACGCACGCTCGACCCCGGTGCGGTCCTCGTGATCGCTGTCGACGCGGCGGATAACGCGGCGGTCGCGGCGACAGAGCGCGGCGACCGTGGTTTCGTCGCTGGCCTGGTGCAGCTGGCGCTACCTGGGCGGGTCGCGATCGTTCTCACTGCCCGCAGCCACCGAGTCCCGTCACTCGGCGCTGACCCGGCGGCCATGGTCGAGCTCGCCCCTTTCGACGCGGCCACGTCCGCGGCGCACCTGCACCGGTTTCGCCCAGACGCGTCGGACGAAGACGCCGCCGAGTTCCATAACCGAACCGGAGGTAATCCCCGGTCGCAGTTCTATGCCCTCACGCAGGCCGAGGCGAACGGCGCTGACATGACTGCGCTGCTAGATTGGTGCGCGCTGACCCCGGAACCGGTATTCGAGGACCTGGTCAGGTCGGCACTGGAAGTCAGCGGCGCGGATGCCGGCGGCCAGCGCTGGCTAGCCCTGATGCTCGCGCTCTCCCGGCCGGTGAGCACCGAGACTTTCGCCGCCGCATTGGATGTTAGCCAGTCTGCCGTCAGAGCATTCGCGGCAGGACTCACGCCCGGGGTCAAGGTCACTGACGGCGCTATCCAGTTCCGGGACGAGGACTTCGAGACATACGTCCGGGATCGCGTCGACATCGATGATGTCATTGCTGCGCACGGCCGGCTCGCGGACATGTTCCTCGGCTTGCGGACGACCGACGCGGACGCCGCAGCACACGTCGCGGACCATCTATTCGCCGCAGGCTGGCTAGACGAATTGCTGCAGCTCGTGCTGGACGAGGACTCCCCGGCCGGTATAGCTGACGGGTTCCGCCGCGAGCAGGTGCAGGGCCGACGCCTGGACCTTGCAGCCCGCGCAGCGGCAGAAACTGGAAACTCAGCCACAGCCGTGCGTGTAGCCGCCAGGGGGTGCGACACCGCGTCGAGGTTCGACACGCTCTCCCGCCTGGTTGAATCCCGGCTCGACCTGGTCGCCCGCTACGCCGACATCGACCTGCTCCGCTCCCATGCGCTCCGGCAAAGCCGCAGCCAGTGGCTCGCGCCAACGCTCATGAGGCTCGCCGCTGCCCTGTCGCGTGACCCGGAGCGGCACGCCGCCGCCCGCGCGGAACTCGATCACGCCGACGCGTGGATCCGCCGGTGGACCGCGGGCCGTGACGGTGAAGCTCGGCACTGGGACATCGGGCCCGATGACGTCGCCGGAGCCGCCGAGGCACGTTATCGTCTGGACGGCCCTGAAGCCGCCGTCGCTGAACTCCAGCGATGGCGCCCGGCGCAGTTTGTGCTCGACGCGATTGCAGCGCTTGCCGTGCGCGTCGCCGACGACATCACCCCGGACGAAGCGCATGCGATCCTGCGCACCAACCACGTCCCCCTGGCTGCGCAAGCGCCTGTCCTCGCCGAAGTTGGCTCGCGCGGCACGGCACCTGACTCCGCGTGGGTCAACGAGATCGTTAGTGGGCTTGTGGCCGCGCCGTCTGGCGGCCTACGCATGTGGCAGAGCAAAATGCTCGATGTCGCCGTTCGTTACGGTGACCCGGAAACGGCTGCCATGCTCGCGCGGCACTGGGCACGTGAGCTTCCAGTCGGCCAGTGGAGCTTCGCCGGAGCCGATGCCGACGGCACCACCATCCTTCGATGCCACGCCGCTGCCGCGGCCCTGACAGGGGCGGACCTTCCGGTCGGCGCTCTCGTCCCAGCATCGCTACAGCCGCGGACGACAGACCAAGATTATGAGCAAGACCCTCGCGCCCACGACCGACAGGAGTGGACGCAAACGATCGGGCCACTCGCGGCCGCCGCCATCCTGGCCGCCCGCGCCGCGGTCGGCGTCGCCGATGTCGACGAGGTGGTGGCGTTTATCGATCAGGGTCTCGCAGAGCGTGCTGACCGCGCCGCGCACCGATGGTTCACCTATGACAGGTCCTACCGCGCCTGGGCGGTGCTCACCGCCCAGGCGGTGATCGACACAGGCGCCCCGGCAGCGGTCCTCGACCAGCTGGCTGAGGCAGCGCCACGGATGCTACGCGATGGCGCCCCTGAACTGTGGCTGGACCTCGCCGCCACACTTATCCGCCGAGGCTCCCATGTTGATCGCGCCGCTGACCTGTGCGCCAGCGCTGCGCGAACTGCCCGCACCGGCACCTACCCCGCCTCCGACAGGCTTGATATCGTCGCGCGTGCTGCGGACGTCGCGGGGGCAGTCACGCCCAACCTGGGCAGGGAGCTGTTCGTCCAGGCCGTTAACGTGGCGACCGGCATCAACGACGACGCCGCGCGGTTGCTCGCCGTCCACGCTGACCTCGCCAGCCGGGCCATCATCCCTCCAGGGGACCGGGCTGATATTTCCGGCCGTCTCATCCGTGCGGCCGAGGCCGTCGCACCGCATGTCACCGAAGCCGACGTCGTCCCCTACGCGGCGATCGCAGCCGCCGCGGCCCGCCTCCATCCGACAACCGGCCTAGCCGCCGCGAGCCGCTGGGACGACGAGGACCGGGTGCGGCTGGCATCAACGCTGCCTGCCTCGCTTATCGGTGCAGTCGACAGCGGCGAACTCGACCCGTGGCAAGCACTCAGGCTGGACCACCTCATCGACGATGACCGAGCACGACTCAACTATCAGCTCGCCATCATTGACCGCCTCAATGCCAGCGGGGCAGCTGGCATCGCCGGCGCCCGCGTCGCGCTCAGCCGCGCTGCTGGCTGGCTGCGCTGCCATGTCGCCGCCCACGACCAGCCTTCGCTCGCTGGGCGACTGCTCGACGCAGCCGCCTCGCACGGCCTCGGGGGGAACATCCGGTCAGCGCTCGACCCCGTGCGCGCACTCGGCGAGAAGCCCAACGCCTCGCCCGCCTCTGCCAGCCGCCAGTGGTACGGCGACGAGCCAAAGGCGGAAATACAAGCTCTGCTCGCTAACCCGGAGTCGCGTGGATGGACGATACTCGCCGACGACGTCGCTACGCTCACCGACGCGCATATCTACGGCGAGCAGATGCGCAATTTCATGACATCCGTCGTCATCGGCGCGTCACCAGATGAGCGAGTCGAAGCACTTGCTGCTGTCGCTGCGCTGCCCAGCCGACATGGCGGTTCAGTGCTCGCCATCATCGCGGACTGCCTCAATCTATGGCCCGACTGGCCGGGTGTTGCTGCGTGGGCCCGTGCAGTGCTGCCGGATCTGCTCGCCCGGTACCTGCCTGACCTGGCTTGGCGTCAGGACACTGACCGGCTGCTCGCCGAGCTACGCGCGTTCGCGGACGACGACACCGTGCGCAGGGCCGTTCTCCGTGCTGTGCCCGAGGCACGGACCCAGCTGACCGCATACGGATGGCAAAACATCGCGGCGCTCTTCGGACGGCTATGCACACCCGGTGATGCCGCCGCGGCGCTGGTCGGGCTGCTGGAAAACTCCGTTCGAGGCGGCAATCCCGATATCGCCATTCTGCCGGCGGACGCCAGCGGGCCGATCCCGATGATGTTGTGGAGCGCGTTCGGACATCCGCGCCGTGAGATCCGATGGCGTGCTGCACATGCGACCCGGGAGTTGCTCACGCACCCAGACCCAACCGCGACCGCACCGCTCACTAGCGCTCTCGTTGGGTGTCTCGACCGCGCCGACGCCGGCGCTTTCCGGACTCCGGCCCTGCACTTCTACCAGCTCTCAGCGATGGCGGGACTACTGGTCGCGCTGGAATGGGTCGCAGCCGACCGGCCCACGCTCCTCGTGCCACACCTCGACGTCTTCATCCGATATGCGACGAGCCGTGATCTCCCGCACGCCCAGATCCGTGAGCTGGCTCGCCGGACCGCCCTGGCCGTCATAGATCCGGCAGATCAGAGAATCGACTCGCTCCGCTGTGCCAACCAGCCAACCTGCTGTCGCGTCCAGCGGGAACGGCGCCACGATGGGGATGACCGGAGCATCTCCGAGGACCGCCGGTACGACTTCGATCCGATAGACACGCTCCCGTACTGGTATGCGCCCCTCGCCCGGGTTTTCGACGTCCCGGTCGACGCGATCGCCGAAATCGCGGAGACCTGGATCCTGGACAGGTGGGGGCTCAGCGAAGACGACTGGTGGACGGACGCCAGAGAACTACGCGATCAGCGGTCCTGGGAGCGGACCAGCCACCGGCACGGCTCGATCCCGCCAGAGGAGAACCTGCAGCTCTACCTGGAATACCACGCGATGATGGCCGCCGCCGGGGAACTCGTCGACGCAGGCCGACCTATCTGTGTCGACACCTGGGACGACGACTCGTGGGAATACTGGCTCGCGCCGCACCTGCCCGCGGCCGGTCGTTGGCTTGCCGATCTGCGCGCGCCGGTTCCGGCCGAGCCCGCGCTGTTCGGTCGACTGCGGCCGCTGGATGAGGCCTGGGATACTCCCGAGCCTGACGAGTACGACTGGGCCTTCGGCCTGGAGAACGGGCAGCTGCCGGAGGACGTCCGCACCGCCGCCAGTACCACCCTGCGCCGGGCAGGCGGCCGTGAGAACACCTACGTCCAGTCAGCGCTCGTCCGCCCGGACGAGGCGCAGGATCTGCAGCGGGCGCTTGCCGCCTCGTCCAATCCGACCGACTGGAAGCTGCCTGATGAGGACGAACGCGATTTCGAGGTCGCCTATGGTGTCTTCGAGCTGCGCGGCTGGCTCACGGAGCCGCGCGACCATCGCGACACGCTCGACGAGCACGATCCATACGCCAACGGGCTCCGTCAGGCACTGCCGATGCCAGGCCGACGGTTCCGTGATAACGCTCGGGCAACCCCCGACCCGACGGGACTTAGATTGCTCGGCCAGGATGGGACAGTGCTCGCGCAAGGCGAGCAATGGGCAGACCCAGGGATCGACGACGACCGCGAAACCACCGTCTCGTCCTTCGGGTATCGCATCCACATCACGCGCTCAGCGCTGCTGCAGTACCTCGCCTACAGCCGAACCATCCTGATCGTGGAGGTCCAACTTGGACGACACCGATCCGACACCGGCATCAACGGATACCGACCCCCGCACAGCCGCATCTACCTCATCGACGCCGACGGGACAGTCACAGCACGCTGACCCCCTCCTCGCACTTGGCGAGCAGATCGTTGCCGAACTGGGTGATCCCCGCACCAACAACACCCTCGCCAGGTGGCTCTCGCACCACACGGTCCGGCTGATCCACGAGGCCAAAACTGCCCGGGAAGCCGACGCTCCCGACGCCGATGCCCGCGACACCAAGGCGCGTGAAGCGATCCTCGAACTCTGGCAGGCGCGCGCGGCATGGCCCGGCGGCTGGCCCCCTCCCCGCGCGGCCGAGATCGTGCGGATCCTGAATGAGCTCCCGGCCCTCGATGACGAAGGTGGCTGGTACAGGCCGACAATCCTCGCGCACCTCCAAGACTTGCACTACCACATCCTGGCCATACTCACTGACTCTGCCGTCGGCGATGGCAACGCCGATATCGAGCAAGGATGGCTCGACATGTTCGGCGACCAATTGACGCCCGATGAGGCATCGCTGCTCCGTCGCGCTGTTGCCCGGCCCAGACGCATCGACTCACTTCTCCGGTGGTGGAACCGCAGGTCCGATGACCAGACAAAGGCTGCCGCGGGCAAAAATGACGCCGCTGAAGAGGACACGACGCCAACTCATCCGCTACTAGACCTTGCAGATGCCTACCATGCAGCAATCGCAGACCTAATCCAGCCTACGGCCGACGATACGAATGAAGATGATACCGACGCAGACGAACTCGGCGCTGATGCTTCAGCTTAGTGACTTTGACGATAACTCCAAGGAAAGCCCAGCGCGATTACTCTCGCGCTAGGAGCCCTCTCGTAGCCGCGCCGATTGGTAACCCGTACGGCGCTAGGCGCCACGGCAATAAGAACACCGGCCGTACGTAGTCAGCGGTCCTTCGGTGTGTCGGCTGGCGGATAATCCGCACCAGGCAGTCGCAGCACTCATCCAGCACCACCTGATAGAGCCGTGCCCTGCCTCGCCCAGCTGCGCCGCCATCGCCGGCATGCTCGCACGTATCCGCAGGGCCAGCTTGACTGGGTCAGCGTCAGCGCCGAGTAACGCCGCATCCGACAGATCTGCGCGCTCCAGCGCCCCCGTGACCTCGGCGAACACCGCCGCCTGTTCATGATCCGCCATCCCGCCGTATTCCGCAGTGATCAGCGCGGCCAGCCGACTCGACGGAGTCAGCGATATCAGCGAACTGGCGTTCCAGCTTCCGCTTCGCGAACCGGTCCACGAACGAAACCTGGATCAGCTCTGACAGGTGTCCCTGCCACGCTGATTCTTCGCGGCCCGTGAGCCGCCGGTGCGCTCCTGGCTGGTGAACCTGGGCCTCGCCGTGTACTCCGTCGACGTGGTGATGGCGGCGATCGATGCGAGGACGCGTTCTCCGGCGTATCGGGGGCGTCCCATTCGAACCCGGGATCACCCAGGCCCGCCAGAGGCTGGGATACGAGCCCCGCGGTCAATCTGAGCGGCGAAGCGCCCCGGCCAGCCCGGCCTTATCCGGCTCCCTGCGGCCAGCATGCTGAAGCACATCACGTCGGCCTGCGTGCGAGCCGCCATCCGCTTGCCCGTGACGCCGCCCTGGTGCAGTGTCCCGTCCGGGAACACAGCGCAGGCAAAACGGCTTCGGCCACGCGCACTGACAACAGCCCGCGTACTCCCGAACGCTGCGCTGACGGCTACAGCCCTCCCCCGCCACCTCAGCGGCCGGAAAAGATGGCCCCCACCTTGTTCAACCAGCAGGGGCATCCCGCTCGGCCGGCGTGCCAACCACAGACAATCCATGCTGCCCGGTGCCAGCTTTCCACAGCTACACCGACGGTCAGATCACGGTCAGACGATCATGAGAGGCGCCGGGACAGACCCGGACATGTACTCTGACCTGGGCATTTGGGTTGGGCGCAACTGGGTTCGAACCAGTGACCCCTCGCTTGTAAGGCAAGCGAGGCTATCTCGCGCAGACTTCGTGGAGATCGTAGCCAAATTGCGCCGCGGTCATCACCGGCTAGAGGTTGTCGGCTTCCATTCGGCGAGTTCTGCATCCCAGCGTGCACAGTCAGGCTAGTGGTCTTCTTCCCGGTCCGGAACCTCGGGCCAAGGTCCGTGATCGGTGATCGCGACTGAACGCGGGGTGCGCGGGAATTACTGGCGGGATCGCTCCACGATTACCAGGGCCAATCCGATGCCGCCGACCAGCAGCCCGATAACGCTTGCTAAACCCGACCCTTCGATGACCATGGTGATGGCACCGTTTCCCGCTTGCCTGGTGTCGACCGCAAGCGCGACCGTCGCAGTGATCAAGAGCAGGAGCAGGAAAAAGCTGGCCATGAGGAGTGAGCCAACGACGATGCTTCTGGCCCGGGCCAGCGACAATTCGCGTCGGCTCGACTCGCCCGCGCGAGCGGGGCGGGGGCCGAACGTGGCCAGGATGGCGACCGCGGCGACTGCCAGGCCGAGGAGCGCGCTCGATGAGCCGGTCAGCGATGAGTAGACCGCCTGCCGAGCTGTGACAGGGGCAGTAGCCAGGAGTCCCGGCCGGCTGCTCGCCGCTGACCACACGCCAAGCCCTAGCTCCGCCAGTAGAAATACGAGCACTGGAAACGACCAGAGGTTCCGGTCGACCCACCGAACCATTTTCACAAGCTGGTTGGCTTACCGTGCTCGCATAGCTTGGGCCTGGATAGCACGCTCGAATAGCCCCTGAGCACGGAAGGAGTGGTACGCGAGATCGAGCTCCTTGAAGACACAGCTCTCATCAGGTAGCGCCGGTACATCGGTGCGGGCCGGGATATCCGCCTTGATGTGGAGGCGCTCGTTCAGAAAGTTGACCTCGTCCGACTTGCCAGTGATGCGACTGCGACCGCGCACGATCAGCGTGTCCAGCTGCTCGTACGCGGTCTCGGCAACTTCGAAGATCGCTTCCTGTGTTGCGTCGTCCAGGTACCGATCGCGCGGTCCGTAGCGACCAACTCCAATACGCACGCCAACCGATGGGGCGCGCGAGCCGCGTGCAGCCGGGAGGAGTATCCCGAAGGCCCCGCTGCTCTGGGCATCGATCGTCTCCGGGCGACTCATGCTCATCTCGACGCCGCGGACCTGACCGCGGAGCTGCTGAAGACGTTCGAACATATCCGGCTGGAAGAGTGGCTCGAAGGAGACGTACGCACCGACCAGCTGTCGCAAGCAGTAGGACAGGCGGCTGAGCCGCGGAGCATTAGCGTGCATGTCCTGGGCGGCGATGCCGTCCGGCCAGACCATGACGTGGGTCACGTCCGCTGGGTACTCCCCGTCCAGCAAGGGCAACGGGCCAAGACGCCTTCCTGGCCGCCATTGCGACGGACGGTGGTCTGCATCCCGGAGCGCGAGCAGTTGCAGCGTCGCAGGCTCGATCTTGGAGCCGGGAGACATGATGGTGACCGCTGTCGTGATGTCCTGGTTCTCGACCACAGCAAAGTTCGGGTCGATATCGGCCTTATCGCGAAGTTCGGTCAGCGATGAGGGGTAGTCGAAGGGCGGCTTGGTGTTGATCGAGCCGTACTTGTAGTAGACGAGTTGCCGGGCAACCATGACGGCTAAGGCTAGACCTTGGTTACAGGACGAGCCAAATCGAACAGCTCACCAACGCGAGAAATGTTCGCTGTGACCGAAATGTCATGGCGGTGGAAGCGGTCTGGCTCCGAGGCACACTTGCTATGTGAACACCGACTGACGTCGAGCGCTGCCGAAAGAGCGCGCTGGGAGTGATGCCTCCGATGCCAGCGGCTCTCTGCAAGTGCTTTGGGGAGTATGGTTCTGAGATCTGAGATCTGCTTTCTATGGGCCTAGAGGCGTCATCGATACGAATAAGCAGCGCTCGAGCAACGCAGTGGTCGCCTATTGCGCGGGTAGGGAGGGGTTCGGCCTCGCCGTGCTCGGCGCCATCATGGTGACTGCGTTCCAAGCCGGACTTGGGTCGATATTCATTGCGCCGGGAGTGTCCCCGCGCAGGCACGCCACGAGGCGGCCTACCCCCACACACTTCCCGGCCGAGCCTGCCCGCGCCGCGGGTCCGCCCTACACCGTACGCCGTGATCGCGTGACGCTTCAGATCCAGGGGAACAGACGTAGGCCTGCCGGTGACCGAGTCATTCGGTTAGCAGTTCTTGTGCCGCACCGAGACATGAACGAGGGGGAGGGTGTCGGGGGCGAGCGCCAGCTGTTCATCGTCGTCCTGTCAGAATGTGACGTCCGCCACATCTGAGACCGCCACATGCCGCAGAATGCCGCCAAAACCTGCGGTCAACGTGCGGTCAAACGATCTTGAGGCCACCTCGCCGACCGGGCGAAGTGGCCTCTGACCTGCTACGCAATGGTCGGGACGGCGGGATTTGAACCCGCGACCCCTTGACCCCCAGTCAAGTGCCCTACCAAGCTGGGCCACGTCCCGGTGCGCTAGGCGCACACCCGCCGAACCCGGCGGGCTTTCATACCTTAGCGCAGCCGGGACGTTCCCGGTGCCACCGGACAAGCCCCGCCGCCGCCCGCCACCCACGCCGGGGGAGCCGCCCGGGTCCTGGGATAACCCGCCGGCGCCCCCACTAACGCCCGGGAGCCGGCGTGGTGGCCGCACATGGTCACCGGGTCGCCGTAGGCTGAACCGAACGTCCCGTGGTCCCCCCCGCCACCAGGCCAGATCCGGTCCCGTCCAGCGCTCTCAGCTTCCAGAAATCTGGACGAGTGCCGCGTTCGTTCACGGGTAAGAGGCCGGGGTGTCTTACGGGCAGGATCCGCAGCCGGTGCAGCCGCCGAAAAGGAACGGGGTCAGATGAGGACATCGTCGTCGCGCGATTCCATGTCTGACGGTTATGGGTCTGACGGTTATGGCTACGGCTATGACCCGGACGCGACCCTGCCTTACTCCCAGCGCTCACGCCGGCCCCGCAACGAGGGTTCGTCGGGCCGCCTGCGGCCGCCCCGCAGCAGCCGCCGCAGTAACACCCGGCCGCTCAAGCGCCGCCGCTGGCCCCGGCGCGTCCTCAAGACCGTCGCTGTCGTCATCGTCCTGCTGGCGGTCGTGTTCGGCGGCCTGTGGCTCGTTACACCCTCGGTGAGCCAGGCTCCCAGCCTGGTCCAGGAGCAGGCTGTGCAGCACGGCATCAGCTACCCGGGCGTCCAGCCCCCGCAGCGATTCACCGAGGCGCTCGTCGCCACCGAAGACCACCGCTTCTATTCCAACCCCGGCGTCGACCCGCTCGCCATCGGACGGCTGGCCGCGGGCGAGCTCATCGGCCGCTCCGACCAGGGCGGCAGCACGCTGGAGCAGCAGCTGGCCAAGCTTCTCTACACCCAGGGCCGCTCCGGGATCATGGTCGAAGCCGAGCAGGTCGTGCTGGCCATCAAGCTGGACATGAGCTACACGAAAGCGCAGATCCTGCAGATGTACGCCGAGGTCGCCTACTACGGCAACAACTACTACGGTCTGCGCGCCGCGAGCTGCGGGTACTTCGGTACCGAGCCGGCCCAGCTCACCTGGCCGGAGGCGGCGGTCCTGGCTGGCGCGGTGAACGCTCCCACGATCGACGACCCGCGCACCAACCCGCAGAACGCGCGCGCCCGCGAGACGCACGTTATCGCCCGCCTGGTGGCCGTGGGCGACCTCACCCCGGCCCAGGGCAAGCTGGTCCTGGACCAGCAGCTCAACCTGGTGGACACGGGCTGCACCAGCTAAAGCGACCGGAATCTAATTGAAATAGACTTCGGTGTAACTCGCCCCCAATCGCCTGGGGCGTACGGCGTACGGCGCTCTGCTCAGGGCAGCCCGGAAGCGGGGCCCAGCCATCCCCTCCGCCGTGCCAGGCTTTTGTAAGGTTAGCCTTGCCTAATGGCGCGGCGCCGGCCAGACTCGACGGCTGGAGGTTACTGATGCTGGCTACGCTCGTCATTTTCCTGCGTGAGGGTGTCGAGGCAAGCATGATCGTCGCGATCCTGCTCGCCTACCTCAACCGCATCGGGAAGCGGGAGTACTTCCGGGACGTATTCCTGGGCGTGGGCGCCGCGCTGATCCTGGCCACGGCGGGCGGGGCGGTCGCCTACGAGACGATCCGGAGCTACGACGGGTCGCGGGTGCAGACGATCTTCGAGACCATCACGTTCGTGGTCGCGGCCACCGTGCTGACCTACATGACGTTCTGGATGCGCAACCATGCGCGCTCGCTGTCGAAGGAGCTGCGCGCTCACGTCGACGCCGCGCTGAACGGCCGGGCCCGGTGGGGTCTGGGGCTACTGGCCTTCCAGGCGGTAGGCCGCGAGGGGCTGGAGACGGTGGTCTTCACCCTGGCCATCATCTTTTCCACCTCGACGGCGGGCGCGCTGAGCGGGGCGGCTATCGGGCTGGCCGGTGCGATCGCCATCGCGTTCGTGATCTACCGGCTGGGCCACCGGCTGAATATGGCCCGGTTCTTCACCGTCATCGGCCTGCTGCTGATGGTCTTCGCGGCGGGGCTGCTGGCCGACACCATCGAGAATCTGCAGCAGCTCGGCTGGCTCCCTGTGCTGGCCACGCCGATGTGGCACTCCGCCTCCCTGCTGTCCGAAGACAGCTCGTTCGGGGACGTGCTGCACAGTTTCTTCGGGTACAGCGACGCTCCGACTCCGCTGCAGCTCCTGGTCTACGTCGGCTACCTGACCATCGTGATCTCTGCGTTCCTGCGCATCCGGGGCCGGCGCACGCCCGCGCCGGCGACCGTCGCCGCCGCTCCCGAGCTACCGGCGAGCGGCATCCCCGCCCCTCAGCCTCCGGCGGGCGGCGACCCGGCCTCGCAGCTTCCGGTGATCGGCGTCCCCGCTCCTCAGCCTCCGGCGGGCGGCGACCCGGCCTCGCAGCTTCCGGTGAGCGGCGTCCCCGCTCCTCAGCCTCCGGCGGGCGACGAGCAGCCCGCGGGTACAGCGACACCGGCACGCCAGCGCTTCAGCGGTGCGCCCGCGCTCCACCCGCCCCCGCCTGGCTGACCCACCGGCGGTCTCGCCTGCATCCGGATACGAACGTGCCTGTGACGCGGCGCGAGCCGGGCCGGGAGACGTCAGCCGATGGACGGCTGCGGGTGTATCTCCTCCTGCTCGTTCCCCGGCTGCTCGGGCTGCTCGGGAGCCCGATGCCGCCCAGGCGCCGCCTGCGACGGCCCGCTGTCGGCCAAGGGCGCTCCAGCGGAGTGCGCGCCGTGGGAGTGGGCCGGGGCCGAATGCTCCTCCACCGGGAGGTCCACGGGCAGCACGGTCGGCGCGACCTCGGCCGGCTCCTCGTTGACCTCGAGGAAGACCCACTTGCGGTAGGACCAGAGCCGGAACAGCGTCCCCAGGCCGATGCCGATGATGTTAGCCACGTTGTAGGACAGCGGGTCGGTCATGTGCAGGCCGTAGTGCACGGTGGCGACCACGGCTTCCTGGATGCCCAGTCCCACCACATTCAGCAGGACGAACAGCAGCGTCTCGTGTGACAGGCCCTTGCCCTGGCGGTGCTTGAACGCCCAGTGCCGGTTCCCGAGGAACGTGACGACCGTGGCCACGACGTAGCCGACGATGACGGCGGTGAGGGCCCCCACACCCAGGCCCAGGTGGACGGCGTCCGTAACGCCGAGCTGCACGACGAACCCGATGCCGCCGACCACCCCGAATTTGGCGATCTCGTGAATCCGTATCGCGTAGTTCGCGTAACTCTCACGGATGGATTTCACCTGGTCAACGGTCCCTTCGATCCATATCCCAGCCATAACGGGAACGTTTGCTGAGGTTACCTGGCCGGCCTCGGTTATACACATCGCAGCCGGAAAACGTGTTGTTAACTTGTCCGGGCCCCACGGTAACGTCACGAGCGTGTCACAAGCCGAACCAGCCGCAGCCCCCGAGGTCCTCGTCCAGGCTAGCGGCCTTACCAAACGGTTCGGGGACTTCACCGCGGTGGACGGCATCGACTTCAGTATCCTGCGCGGCGAGGCGTTCGGTTTCCTCGGCCCCAACGGGGCGGGCAAGTCCTCCACCATGCGCATGGTCGGCTGCGTGTCGCCGCCCACCAGTGGCGAGCTGACCATCCTGGGCATGGATCCGGTACGGAACGGTCCCGCGATCCGGGCCCGCCTCGGCGTCGTGCCGCAGGAGAACACGCTCGACATCGAGTTGACCGTCCGGGAAAACCTGATCGTCTACGGGCGCTACTTCGGGCTGCCCCGGGCTATGATCCGCGAGCGCAGCGACATGCTGCTGGACTTCGTCCAGCTGAGCGACCGGGCCGAGGACACCGTCGACCCGCTGTCCGGGGGGATGAAGCGACGCCTGGTCATCGCCCGGTCGCTGATCAACGAGCCCGACATTCTGCTGCTTGACGAGCCGACCACCGGGCTGGACCCGCAGGCCCGGCACATCGTGTGGGACCGGCTGTTCCGGCTCAAGCAGCGCGGGGTCACCCTCATCCTGACCACCCACTACATGGACGAGGCCGAGCAGCTCTGCGACCGGCTCGTGGTGATGGACGCGGGCCGGATCGCGGCCGAGGGCTCGCCGCGCGCGCTGATCGGGCAGTACTCCACGGCCGAGGTCCTCGAGGTCCGTTTCGACCCCGGCGACCACGAGCAGGCGGCGGAGAAGCTGGCGGCGCTGCCCGCCGGGACTTCCGAGCGGCTCGAGGTGCTGGCCGACCGGGTCCTCGTCTACACCAGGAACGGGGACGAGGCGCTCGCCGCGGTGCGCGGGCTGGGCCTCGAGCCGATCACGTCGCTGGCCCGCCGCAGCACGCTGGAGGACGTCTTCCTCCGGCTCACCGGCCGCCAGCTGGACGACTGATGCGGGCCAACCTGACGGGCCCCGTCACCCCCGCCGCCCCGGAAACGGCCGGGGGAGCGCGGTGGTCCTTCGCGGTGCGCGAGTTCCGGTTCTGGCTGACCGACTACCGGCGGACCTGGCGCGGCTCGATCATCTCCAGCGTGCTCGGGCCGCTGCTGTACCTGGGCGCCATGGGCGCGGGCCTGGGCTCGCTGGTCAACAAGCACGCCGGTGGCATGCTCGGCGTCAGCTACCTGGACTTCATCGCGCCGGGGCTGCTGGCCGCGACCGCCATGCAGACCGCGTTCGGCGAGAGCCTGTACCCGGTTCTGGGCTCGGTCAAGTGGGTGCAGAACTACTTCGCCGCGGCCGCTAGCCCGCTGCGGCCCGCCGACGTGTTCCGTGGCCACCTGCTGTTCGTCATCCTCAGGCTGACCATGAACTGCGGGATCTTCCTGGCCGTGATCGCCGCGTTCGGCGCGGCCCGTTCGCCGCTGGTGATCTTCGCCCTGCCGGTCGCGGTCCTGACCGGGCTGGCGTTCGCGCCGGCGCTGATGGCCTGGGCGGTGACCCGCACCCGCGATACGAGCTTCAGCGTGCTCATGCGGTTCCTGATGATCCCGCTGTTCCTCTTCTCCGGCACGTTCTTCCCGATCAGCCAGCTGCCGGCGTGGCTGCGCCCGCTCGCCTACGTGACCCCGCTGTGGCACGGCGTGGAGCTGTGCCGCACGCTCAGCCTCGGCACCGCGGACCTGGGCGGGGCGGCCGCGGGAGTCGCTTACCTGCTCACGTTCGCCTTGGCCGGGTGCGTGGTCGCCGAGCGGACCTACCGGAAGCGGCTCAATGAGTAGCGCCCCTGCCACCCTGCGGCTGCCGCTGCTGGGCCTGCTCAGCCGGTCGCTGTCCGGCGGACGGGGCGGCCTGCCGCTGGTGGAGCGGAACGCCCGGGCCTACCGCCACCTCTGGATTCTCCTGATCACGGGGGTGCTGGAGCCGCTGTTCTACCTGCTGTCGATCAGGATCGGGCTGGGCGCCCTGGTCGGGCCGGTAACCGGGCCCGGCGGCCGCCCGGTGGGCTACACCGAATTCGTAGCGCCCGCGCTGCTGGCTACCTCGTCCATGAACGGTGCGGTCTACGACTCCACCTTCAACGTGTTCCACAAGCTGAAGTACGCCAAGGTCTACGACGCGGCGCTGGCCACCCCGCTCGGCCCCGGGGACATCGCACTCGGCGAGATCACCTGGGCGCTGAGCCGCGGCCTGCTGTACGCGGTCGCGTTCCTGGTCGTGCTGGCGGCCATGGGGCTGGTCCATTCCCCCTGGGTGCTGATGGCCGTCCCGGCCTCCGTGCTCATCGGCTTCGCGTTCGCCGGGATCGGGATGGCGGCCACCACCTACATGCGCAGCTGGAAGGACTTCGACTTCGTCATCCTGGCCACGCTGCCGATGTTCCTGTTCTCCACCACGTTCTACCCGCTCAGCGTCTACCCGAGGGCCCTGCAGATCGTGGTGGAGTGCACGCCGCTGTACCAGGCGGTGGCGCTGCTGCGCGGCTTCTCGTTCGGCGTCGTCGGCCCGGCCATGCTGGTCAACGTGGCGTACCTGGCTGTCCTGGGCCTGGCCGGGCTGTTCGTGGCGCGCCGCCGGCTCCGCCGCCTGCTGCTGACCTGACCGCCGGGGCCCTCAGGTGAGGCGTACTACCGGAATGTGGGGCAGTCTGGAACGCCCGGACGGCCGCCGGAACCCGCTCGGCGACCCGCGCCCGCCCGGCTGCCGGGAGCCCCTCGGCCACCCGGGCCGGCCGGGCCACCCCGAGCAGGGCCAGGGCGGCCAGCACCATCACCGCCGCGCCGTACTGGACGGCGGTGGCCAGCAGATCGCCCTCATGGACCAGCAGGAAGCCGGCGATCACCGCGGGCAGGCCCATGGCCAGGTAAGAGATCACGTAGACCACGGACAGCATCCCGGCGCGCTGGTGCGGCGCCGCGAGCGGCATGACGGACCGGATCGCGCCCTGGAATCCGCCGCCGAACCCGATACCGGTGATCACGGTGCCGATGAAGAATCCCGGCACCGAGCCGAACGTGACGGCCAGCAAAGTCAGCCCGGCGCCGGCGATCAGCGCGACGCCCCCGATCAGCATCAGCCCGCGGGCCGATTGCCGCTGCAGCAGCAGGACCGCCACCGCGCCGCTCGCGGCCAGCACGGCGAGGGACAGGCCGCCGAGCACGATCGAGCCCGAGCCGGAAACCAGCCGGACCAGCGCCGGGCCGAGGGCCCCGTACAGGCCAGCCAGGGCCCAGACCGCGACCAGGGCCGGGGCGGCGAACAGCAGCTGCTTACGGGCCCGGGGCGGCACGGTGAACTGCGGCCGGAGGGACGCGAGCGCCCCCGGCGCCGGCGTGGTCGTCTCCGGCATCATCATCACGCCGAGGCCCTGGAGGATGAGCACGCCCAGCAGCACCAGATACACCAGATGCGTCGGCTCGGGCAGGAACTGCACGATCAGCCCGGAGCCGAGCGCGCCTGCGGCGGTCCCGGTGATCGGGGCGACCGCGTTGGCGACCGTGCCCCTGACCTTGTTCAGGTCGAGCATCCCGGCGCCGATGGCCCCGGCCGCCGCCCCGGTCGACAGGCCCTGGACGATCCGGGCGATCAGCAGCTGCGGCACCCCGTCCGCGGTGGCGAACACCACCATGACCACGGCCTGGATCGCGATGGCGGCCAGCAGCACGGGCCGCCGGCCCACGTGGTCGGACAGGCCTGGCCGGTCAGCAGCGCGGCCAGCACGGCGAGGGCGTACACCCCGAAGATGACGGTCGTGGTGATGGGCGAGAAACCCCACCGCGATGCGTAGACGGCATACAGCGGGGTCGGCGCGCTCGAGCCGGCCAGGAACGACACGATGACCGACGCCAGCAGGTAGAACGCGACCGGCCGGGGGAGCCGCCTGAGTCGAAGAGCCTTCACGGAACTGAGCCTCCAAAATAAACAGACTGGTCTGTCTGCAGCACTGCCGACACTAGACAGACCGGTCTGATATTGTCAAGTCATGAGTACCGCATCATCCGCCGGGCCAGTTCAGGCCCGGCCTCCGGCGCAGCGGCCACCACGGCGGTCGGCCCGGGACCGGCTGCTCGCCGCCGCGGACGAGCTTTTCTACCAAGAGGGCGTACACACCGTCGGCATCGACCGCGTCATCGAGAAGGCCGGCGTGGCCAAGGCCACCCTGTACAGCACGTTCGGCAGCAAGGACGAGCTCGTCCGGGCGTACCTGCAGGGCCGGCACGCGCGCCGCAGCGCCCGGATGATGGAGCACCTGGCCCTGTACGACAACCCGCGGGAGCGGCTCCTGGGCGTATTCGACCATCTGGCCGGGTCCATCGCCGACCCCACGTTCCACGGCTGCGCATTCGTCAACGCCAGCGCCGAATCAGCCCCTGGCAGTGCGGCCGAGCAGGCCAGCGACGAGTACCGGGCCTGGATCCGGGACCTATGCACCGATCTGGCCCGGGACGCTGGCGCGTCCGATCCGGCCGGGCTGGCGGGCCAGCTGCAGCTGCTGTACGACGGGGCGAACATATCGGCGCGGATGGACCGCGACCGGTCGGCAGGGATCCGGGCCCGCGCCGCCGCCGTCATCTTGCTGGACGCCGCCATCGTCGGCTGACCCCCGTGGGCGCCGCACCCTGGAGGACGGCCCGGAACCTGTCCCTTGCCAGGAACTATCCCTTGGTCTGGTTATAGGCCAAACGTGTAGGCTGCCTGCAATGCCGGATGAGGGACCGCGCGAGCTGGAAGGCGACGGCACCGAAGCGAACAGCGCGACGCGTGTCGGCCCCAAGGGCTGGCCGTCCGGCCCGCTGCCCATCCCCCGCCCCCGCTCCCGCCCCGCCGCCCCAGCGGGCGAGCGCCCCCCGGTGGCCGGGCGCCCCCGGGCCCGCTACCTGGCGCCGTGGCTGATCGCCGCCCTCGTCTTCGCCGTCTACCTGACGATCTCGCTGTTCCGCTATCTGCAGCTCGGCCCGCTGTCGTGGGACCTGGGCATCTTTACCGAGGCGGTCAAGCAGTACGCGCATCTGCGGGCGCCGGTCGCCGACGTCCGGGGGCCGGGCTTCAACCTGCTCGGCGATCACTTCTCCCCGATCATCGCGCTGATTGCGCCGTTCTTCCTGATCGCACCGTCCCCGATCACGCTGCTGGTCGTCCAGGCCCTGCTGACCGCGGTGTCGGTGCTGCCGGTGAGCTGGGCCGCGGCGGACAAGCTGGGCCGCCGCGCGGGCGCGGCCATCGGCGCCGCCTACGGCTTCTCCTGGGGCCTGCAGCAGATGATCAACTTCGACTTCCACGAGATCGCGTTCGCGGTCCCCCTGCTCGCGTTCTCGCTGTCGGCGCTGATCCGCGGGCGCCCCCGGGCGGCGGTGGCCTGGGCGCTGCCGCTGGTCTTCGTCAAGGAGGACCAGGGCTTCACGGTCGCCGCGATCGGCATCCTGATGATCATCATCACCCGCTGGCAGGCCGCCCCCGGCCCGGCCACGGCCGGCCCGGACGACAGCCGGAGCGATGGCCAGGCCAGGGCCAGCGCGCGTGCCGGGATCATCGGCGGCCAGTTGCTCATCGTGTGGGGCATCGCCTGGTCCGTGCTGGCCATCGCGGTGATCATTCCGCACTTCAACGCCGCGCATCAGTATCAGTACTGGAGCGACGGCGGCACGCTGAGCCCCGCCGGCCACCTGTCCGCCGCCGGCATCGTGCGCCAGTTCTTCACGTCGTGGCCCACCAAGCTGCAGACCATACTGCTCCTGCTGCTGCCGACGGTGTTCATCGCGCTGTGGTCCCCGCTCGCACTGGTCGCGCTGCCCTCGATCGTACTGCGGTTCCTCGGCACCAGCCCGAACTTCTGGGGCACCGAGTGGCACTACAACGCCACCGTCATGCCGATCCTTTTCCTTGCCGCGGTCGACGCGATCGCCCGCATCCGCGCGCGCCTGCCGGATCCGGCAGCAACAGCAGCAACAGACGCAGGGGTGGCCGCGGGCCAGCGGGGGAACTGGTACGCGGCGATGCTGACGCAGATCGACCGGCATGGCGCGGCGGCCATGCTGGCTGTCGCGGCCGCGCTGATCTTCCAGTTCCCGGTCGGCACCCTGCTGACCCCGGCGACCTACCGGATCGGCCCGCACGTGGCCGACGCCAACGCGGCGATGGCCAAGGTGCCGGACGGCGCGACGGTGACCACCACCCTCGACCTGCTGGCTCCGCTGGCCGCGCGCACCGACACCTTCTGGATCGGCAACAGCGGCAACCCGGCCACCGAGTACATCGTTTTCGACGGCACCGACAGCGGGTACTCGCCCGAGCCGGCCAACGTCCCCGCCTTCGTGGCCAGCCAGCATCCCGGGATCACCTACAACGTGATTTACGACACCGGCGGCGTCTACGTCTTCCACCGGAGAGGGCCGTAACGGAAGCTAAGAGTGGAAGATACTGGCCAGTAAGCAACCAAGCAAGCGAGGAACGGCCAGGACCGGCCGCACGCAGTC
>CAVYJW010000005.1:0-624453 GCA_963768945.1 uncultured Actinomycetes bacterium | reverse complement strand
CATCGAGCATCTGCTCGGCTCGCCCCGGTTCGCGTTGCAGAAGACGCTGCTGCAGCTGCCGCGTGCGGAGCCGCAGAATTACACCGACCAGGTCACCGACGTTCTCGCCTTGATCGCTGGAACCTACCGCTCTCCGCAGGGGGAGGAGGCCCACGTGGTGCCCGGCGAAGGCGCGGCGCTGGAGGTCTGGATCCTCGGCAGCAGCGGCGGTGAAAGCGCCGAGGTCGCCGGCCGGAACGGCCTGCGCTTCGCCGCTAACTACCACGTCAGTCCGGCCACCGTGCTCGAGGCGGCGGACGGCTACCGGGCCGCGTTCCGGCCTTCCGCGGTCCTGGGCCAGCCCTACGTCAGCGTGTCAGCCGACGTCGTCGTGGCCGGCACCGAGGCCGCGGCCCGTGAGATGGCCGCCGGCTACGGCTTGTGGGTGCGCAGCATCCGCACCGCCGAAGGCGCCATCCAGTTCCCCACCCCCGAGCAGGCTCGCCGCCACGTCTGGAGCGAGGCTGACCGCGAGCTGGTGGCCGACCGCATCGACACCCAGTTCGTCGGTGACCCGGGCCAGGTCGCCGACCAGCTGGAGCGTCTCCGCGACGCCACTGAAGCCGACGAGCTGATCGTCACGACGATTACCCACGACCACGCCGACCGCGTCCGTTCCTACCAGCTACTAGCCGAGGAATGGGCCCGACGATGACCCCACCGCCTGCCCGGCGCTATGGCAGCGGCACGATTCCCTGCGCGCCGCGCGGGAACTTCGCCAGGGTCTCCCCGGGAATGTTCAGGTGCGCGGAAACGAGCTTGGGCGGCAGGTGCGCGAGCCAGTTGGCCAGCGAGACCTCTTCGTAGTGGTCGCTGCGGAACGTTTCGATGAAGACCAGGTCATCGTCACCCGTGTTCTCGACGTAGTGACCACAGTTGCGCCGGACCAGGCCGACATCGCCGGCCCGGAAGTCGGTGGTGTTGGCGTGCGGGCCGGTGTTGAACACCGTCATCCGCGCGGAACCTTTCAGGAAGTACTGCCACTCGTCGGCGTTCGGGTGCCAGTGCAGCTCCCGCATCGAGCCCGGCTTAACCGTGACCAGGGCGGCCGCCACCGTCTTGGACGCCGAAAAGTTCTTGCTGTCCGCGATGCGGATACTGCCGCCGCTGTTCTCATAGACCGGCTTCGACTCCGACAGGCGGAAGATCACCGGCGTCGTCGAGCCCCATTCGACGCCCGCCGCGACCTGGTCCGCCTCGAGGTCCCCTGGTTCGTCACCGGGGAAGATCCAGAGGTTGTGCAGGGGAATGTCGTCGAAGGTCTCCTGGGCCACCCGGAAGTTCTTGGCCAGCACCTCGGGTGGCGTGTGCGCGAACCAGTCCGTCAGGAGCAACGTGTTGCTCTCGGACTGGGCCCCGTCGTCGAACGCGAGCACGAACTCCGCGCCGTCCGGGCCGAGTCCCTGCAGGGAGTGCGGCAGCCCGGTCGGGAAGAACCAGAGGTCTCCGGCGAAGACGTCCTCGACGCTCGGCATCCCTTCCCGGCTGAGGGTCGTGATCCGGCACTTACCCTCCGTCATCAGCGCCCACTCGCCGGTCTGGTGCCAGTGCAGCTCCCGGATGCCACCCGACTCGAGGTACATGTTCACCCCGGCGATCTCGTTGGAAATCGCGAAGTCGGCCTGCGTGACCTCGCGGGCCCAGCCGCCGCGCTGCTGGCGCCGGGGCGAGATGTTGAACGAGGACCAGAAGAACGGCTGAGTGCTGATGTCCGTCCCTGGCGCCGTGATCACGTTGGGGAACTGGCTTTCCAGCACCGGGTTTCGCGGTCCCGTCATCTTCGTGCTGGCCGGATCCCCGGCGGTGTTCACCATGCCTTCCTGGGGCAGATCCGGATTCCCGAAGGTAGGGGTCTCGTGATGCGGTGCCGGGTTTTCGTTCGAGCCCATGGCGCTTTCCTTCCCTTCATGCCTTGACTCTCGACTCTCATGCCCCTCGGGGCCGGCCCAAATCGGCCAGGCGCACAGCCCGGCTGGCCGGTCACCGGACTGTGCACCTGGCCGTTCTTGTCCGGTCAGGACTGCAGGAACTCCAGCAGGTCGGCGTTGATCGTCGGGGCCTCGGTGGTCGGCATGCCGTGGGGGAATCCGTGGTACGTCTTCAGCGTGCCGTTCTGCACGAGCTTCGCGGACAGCGGCCCGGAGTCGGCGTAGGGAACGATCTGGTCGTCGTCTCCGTGCTGCACCAGGACGGGTACCGAGATCTTCTTGAGGTCCTCGGTGAAGTCGGTCTGGGAGAAGGCCACGATGCCGTCGTAGTGGGCCTTCGCCCCGCCCATCATGCCCTGGCGCCACCAGTTCTCGATGATGGCCTCCGAGGATGTGGCCCCGGGCCGGTTGAAGCCGTAGAAGGGGCCCGAGGGCAGTGCCCGGTAGAACTCGGCCCGGTTCGCGGCCAGCTGGGCCTGCAGATCGTCGAACACGCTCTTGGGCAGGCCGCCGGGGTTGGCCTCAGTCTGCACCATCAGCGGCGGCACCGAGCTGATCAGTACCGCCTTCGCGACGCGGCTCTCACCATGCCGGGCGATGTAGCGCACGACCTCGCCGCCCCCGGTCGAGTGGCCGATGTGAACGGCACCCTGAAGATCGAGATGCTCAGTGACCGCGGCCAGGTCGTCGGCGTAGTGATCCATGTCGTGGCCGCCGCTGGTCTGCGTGGACCGGCCGTGCCCGCGCCGGTCGTGGGCGATGACGCGATAGCCGTGCTGCAGGAAGAACAGCATCTGGGTGTCCCAGTCGTCAGCCGACAGCGGCCAGCCGTGGCTGAAGACGAGGGGCTGGCCAGAACCCCAGTCCTTGTAGAAGATCTCCGTGCCATCGGTCGTGGTGATCGTCCCCATGCGCTCGCCTCCGTGTGGTCCGGGTGACGGAAATTCCCTACTTCCAGCATAAGGATCCCGGTCGTCCTGGCCCTGGGCGGGTAGATTTATCGGTAGTGAACAAGATCAGGCGTGAGGCCGGAACGGTAAAGTCCCCTTTCTGCTGAACGGCGGGAAACGGGACTATTGCTGATCTTCGATAGCGGGCACTAACTGAGCGAGATTCGGGGAGGAACCAATGTTCGCTATCAGCTACGTGACCGACACGGCGGTCCCTGAGGCCGTTGTAGTGCTGCGCACGGCAGCGGACGGATGGGCGGACCGGGCTGGCGAGTACACCGACGGAGCCTGGGAGTTCATCCTGGACGAACGCGACTACACCGGCGGCCTGGAGTTCAAGTTCGTCATCCTGCCCGGGCGCTGGATGAACGGCGGCAACCTCACGGCGCCGGCCCCGGCCGCCGGCTGCAGCTCACCTACACCGACGCTCAGGTGACGTTCCCGGCGAACACGGCCCTGGTCACCGAGAACGGCATCGTGGCCCAGCAGTTGGTCAACCGGAACCTGGACGGCACCATCGTCTACGACGTCATCGTGGTGGGCTCCGGAATGGGCGGCGGGGTGCTGGCCAGTACCCTGGCCGACGCCGGCGCCAACGTGCTCCTGCTCGAAGCCGGCCCGTACCTGTTTCCCACCCATGTCGGCAACCTGCCCCGCCGCCTGCTCATCGGCCAGTTCCAGAAGCAGATCTGGTCGCTCTGGCAGTACTTCCAGGTGATCAACTACACCAACGTCAACGGCTCCGGCTACCAGGGCGCGCAGGCGTTCAACCTGGGCGGCCGGTCGCTGTTCTGGGGCAGCCTGGTTCCCCAGCTGAGCGCATGGCAGCTGGCCGCGTGGCCGTCCGACGTGTCTAATTACCTGGTCAACCAGGATGGCTACACCGACGCCCTGCACACCATGAACGCCGATCAGCTGCCCGACAGCGCGTTCCAGACGGCGTCGCGGAATTACGTCGGGACCCTCATGCCGGGCTGGAACGTGCTGGACGGACCCGTCGGCGTGCAGTACATGGGGGCCACCAACTGGTCCATCCCGGTCGGGATCTTCTCCTCCGCCGACCTCCTGCTGGAGGACGTGCTGGCCGCGGAGCCACCGCAGCTGAACCCCACCGGCCGGAACCCGCTGACGATTAACCTCAACCACGCGGTATGGACCGTCACCACCAACCCCGCCAAACCGACCCAGGTGACCGGGGTCCAGTGCTTCGACCTGCTGGCCCAAAAGCAGCGCACCTACCAGGCCAAGGCGGTGGTGCTGTCGGCGGGGACGATCGAATCGGCCAAGATCGCTCTGCAGTCGGGCCTCCAGGACCCGAACGGCCTGATCGGCAAGGGCATTACCGACCACATGATCCGCTACCGGCATTTCGTGGTCCCCCCGGACCACCCCAACTCCAGCACCACTGACTCCGCGAAGCTGGTCCTGCAGCACCCCCAGGCCACGGTAGACCAGCACGCCTTCGACATCGTGCTGGAGCTCGGCGCCGAGTTCAACCAGGGCCGGTACATCGACCCTGATCACCTGGCCCAGGACGAGAACATCCGCAACGGTTACATGCTGTGCGAGATCGTCTTCCAGTACTACTCGCCCCTGCTGGCGGGCAACTACCTGGCCACGAACGGCAACCCGGCCAACCCGGTGAACTTGTACATGGCGCCGGCCACCCCCAGCCAGGCGCTGCTGTCGGAGGCCGACGAACTGGCCCAGACGATACTGACCGCCTTTAACGCCGAACCGGTGCTGGGCGAGGACCCGAGCCTGGCTTTGCAGGTCGCAGCCATCGGCGGCGTAGCGCACGAGGTCGGGACCCTGCGGATGGCCGGGGACGGCAGCGGCGTCCTGGACGAGAACCTGAAGTTCCTGGCCTACGACAACCTCTACGCTTGCGATAACTCCGTCTTCCCGGTCTCCCCGGCGGCGAACCCAAGCCTGACCACGGTGGCCCTTGCGCTCCGCCTGGCCAGCCAGCTGAAGTCCTGAGGCCGTGGCAGCCAGGCCGGAGGATCGCCGCCAGCCTCACGCGCCCGCGCCGGCCTTAGCGTCACGCTCGAGCGGGTCACCAGTGGGCCATTCGTCGAGTCCCAGCAGGCGCCTGGCCCAGCAGGCCGAGGGACGCCGGCTCGCCTCGCTGCTCCTCGATGTGGCGCGGGTCACCGGGGAAGGGATCGGCGTCGGGGGGCGCGCAGGTTGACCACGAGATGATGCGCTTTCGCCGCAGGGTCTCGCGCTGTTCTCCGACGGGGGGCAGCGGGTTCATGGAGAGGTATTGGGCCAACCGGGGGCGCTCCGAGGAATTTCTGCCGTTTCCGTGCAGAAGCGTCGTCTTCCAGATAACCAGGTCGCCAGCGGCCAGGGGGACCTTCACGATCGGATGGTCGCCGATGTCGGGGGCACGAGGCACGGGACCAGCCTTGGAGCGCTCGTCGAGGAAGCGCCGCTGGTCGCGGTAGATGGAGGGGACGCATTGGAAGCCACCCATGTCGGCGGACGTATCTTCTAGCGCGAGAACCCCTTGCAGCTGGAGTGGGATGTCCGGGTGCATGTTGATGTCGATGTCCCAGTGGATGAAGCCAGGCTGGTCGTAGTCGGGCTGGTCGGGCCGGACCGGCGGCTTGAGCGCGACACGGTCGATGGAGACCCACAATTCGTCCGTGCGGTACAGGTCGCGGAAAATTTCATAGATCGCCGGGTGCTGCCGGACGTCCCACATCGACTGGTAGTGGTACATCTCTACCATTCCCGGCCGTGGCCGGATGGTTGCCGGCTGATACCACGTGGCGGGGTCGTCGGGGGTGGCACCGGCATGGCGCCAGATGTCGTCCACGACGGCTTCGAGGATCGAGGGGGGCAAGCCGGTCCGCACGACGACGTACCCGTCGGCGTCCAACGCGCTGCCACCATGGTCCTGTACCGGCTTGCCTGTGCTCTCTTTCAACTGCGTTCACCGTCCTTTGAGACGTGGTGGGATCACATCAAACGTGATCCCGCCTGGTCCAGGAAGTGGGTAGCCCGGTCGAGGTCGTCGTGGCAGCGCTGCAGCCAGGCTTCGCCCCAGAAGAAGTTGCAGCTGGTCTCGGCCCGCAGGACCCGCCAGTGGGCTTCCTCGAGCAGTCGGTACACACCCGGGTCGCGAGCGGAGATGCCGATGGCGTTGCGGCGTGCGGCGTAGATGGCCTGGCTGATCTCGTCGAGGCGGACCATGGCCTCTTGCTGGGCAATCGAGCCGATCCACTGGGTAAAGCCGGAGCCGTCGTGCGAGCCGGTGTTCCACGCGCCCGGGCGCACGGTTACCTCGCCGTGAGTGCCGTGGCGCTCGAGGTAGTCGTCGATAAACCAGGGATGGATGCCGTCGCTTTGATTGTCGCGTGTCCGCTGCAGCAGGTCCTGGTAGAACGAGTGCCAGAAGTTGGCTTCTGGCGAGGTGTTGCGGAACCAGCCGCCGTTCTCCCCATCGGTGCAGGTGGTCACAAGGGGCGGGAAGTTGCAGTGCCTGGTCCGTTGGGACACCTCGTGAATGAACCAGTCAGCATCCATCCCTGCCGCCTGGGCGTTGGAGAGTTCACGGTCGCGTACCACGACGATGATTTCTTCGCCCCCGAACCGGGCGATGTGCGGGCGGTAGCGGAGTTCGTCCCAGCCCATGGGGGTGACCGCTTCGACATGCTCACTGTCGACGAGCACGTAGCTGTAGCCCTGGCGTTTGAGGGTAGGGATGAGTTCCATGCAAAAGCCCATCTCCGGGAGCCAGCACCCAGGGAAGCTGGTTCGCGCAAAAAGGTGCCGGCCGATCCCCTGCCAGCGCTCGAGCTGCTCGTCGCAGTCGGCTCGGGGGATGAGGGGGAGGACGGGATGATAGTAGCCGGTGCCCAGGATGTGGATGATCTTGGTGTTCTGCAGGTACCACAGCAGCGATCCGCAGTCAACGATCCCGTAGACACGGCGCTGGAAGCCGGGACTGGCCAAGGCCTCGAGCAGGGTGCCAGAAAGCGACAGGTGCACCCGGCCGACATCCTCATAGGCCCACAGCGAGCGTGGGATGCGGTCCATGGCCCACAGGATCTCCCTGGCCTCCCAGGCACGGTGATCAAGGAGGTCCTCAAGGTTGCGAGCGGGCTGATGCAAGTTGAGGACAAGGGCGAATGCCACCTCAGCCATCCGGGCTCCCTGGCGTTTACAGGTCGTGGGTCACGATGTCGATGGTGCGCCGGGCCAGTTCGGCCCCGTAGTCGGTCCAGATGCCCTCGCCCCAGTAGCGGTAGCAGCTGGTCTCGGCAGTGAGCAGGTGGAACAGGGCGTTGCGGTAGCGGGGATCGTCGGTCGGGATGGCTTTGGCCAGGACCCGCTCGTGGAACAACGAGCTAGCTTCGTCCATCGGGGCCAGCACCCGGTCGTAGCCGCGTACCCAGGAAATGTTGTTGGTCCAGCTGCCGCCTTCCATGCTGAAGCCCCCATCCTCGCCTTGCAGCTGCCCAGTCACCTCGGCCAGCCGGTCCGGCCCGTCGCCGGGGTTCATCCGGCCCCAGATCCTGGACTGGAAGCGAGGCTGAAGCACGGGAAGATCACCGGGGCCGACGCCGGCCGAGTGGAGCCGTTCGAGGTACTCGGTGACGTTCATAGCCGGGGTCTGGGTACCCGAGCATTCCCGGATCACGTCGAAATACTTGGGCGGGAATTCATTCATCATCACCCCGCCGTTTTCCCCATCGGCGATCTGGGTGACAAGGGGCGGAACCCGGCTGCCGGCAAGGTCCCCGCGTGAAAGGCCCTTGGCCTCATAGTACGGCTGCATCTGGGCGACCAGCTTAGTGTCGCTGCCCTGGGTCTTGACCACAGCAGTGATGCTGGCGACATCGCCTCTGGAGCTGGTACAGACCAGGCGATGAGGCAGGTGCGGCCGCTGGAGCCCGCCCCCATCGGGTTCCTCGACCGTGTGTTCCTGGACCAGGACCCACTGGTAGCCGCAGTCGGTCAGGGTCTTTACGAACTCGTAGGCGACATCCGGGTGGTTGGGCAGGGCCATCTCCGCGGGGGAGAAGCCGCGGACCCGGCTGAGAGCTTCCAGGCCGAACAGGGCGGCGAAATGGTGCTGCCAGGCCCGCACGTGCAGCCGGTAGTCCTGGACCGGTGTGGAGGGCGCCACGGCATGCCCCCACGGGCAGCCCAGCCACTCCACCGCCTGCCGGTTACGGGTGCCGGTCGTGATGCCGGCCAGGGCGTCGAGCACGTCGTGGGCGCCCATCTGGCGCAGGCCGTGCAGCAAGGTGCCCGAGTATTCGAGCATGACCCGGGGCGCCAGCCCCTCGTCGAGCAACCCTGGAACAAACTCGCCCATCCGCTTGTAGCAGCCCAGGAACACCGGGGCGTTGTGGTTGTCACCGATGCTGGGGTTGTCCATCATCCACTGCAGGTTGCTGATGACCGGCGCCGTGCGCAGATCAGGCCCTCCTGCCGGGATGAGCGGCTGGTGCATATGCAGGGCAGTAGCGAAAGCACTGTCCACGTTTCCGAAGCCGGTATCCCCCGGTGACACGAAGACGGGATCAGTGCCTCTGGCCCGGATCACCTCCTCGATGCGTTGCTCCGAGCCGCAGATGTTGGGAAGGCCGTCAATGTACTCGGCAAGCTCGCCCATTGCCCTAGCTCCTTTGTCTGGCCTGCGTGCGGATTCTCATTTGGCGCGGATATAGTCGTAGATGTCCAGGTAACGCTGACCGGGCTGGGTCCAGGAGTTATCCGCACGCATTCCATTGAGCATAAGCTGGCGGAAGTCGCCCGGGTATGAGTGCCAAAGCCCGACGGCCCGCGCTAGCGCGGACTCCAGCGCCGCGTAGTCGAGCTGGTGGAACACGTAGCCGTTGCGGTCGTCCGGGGCACGGGCTGAGTAATCGCGATCGAAGACCGTGTCCACCAGGCCGCCGACGGCTCGCACGATGGGGACGGTGCCGTACTTGAGGGCGGTCATCTGGGCCAGGCCGCACGGCTCGAACACGCTGGGCATCACCACCATGTCCGCACCAGCGTAGATCAGGTGGGCCAGGCCTTCGTTGAACCCGATTTCCAGGTGACAGTCAGGGTTGTCATTCAGGTCGTGCTTCAACTGCCAGAAGTCAGCATTGACGGCCGGGTCGGGACAAGAACCAAGCAAGACGAACTGTGCGCCGTGAGCTAAGGCATAGAAAATGGCGTGACGGATAAGATGGACACCCTTCTGACGGTCAACCCGGCCGATGTAAGCGACGATCGGCTTGTACTCTTTCCGCAACAGCAGCCGGTCACGCAGGGCATCTTTGTTCACGTACTTTGACTCTACCGTGTCGGCAGTGTAGTTCGCTGGGATCAGGATATCGATCTCCGGGTTCCAGACATTGTAGTCGATGCCGTTGAGGACACCACCGAACTTCTCCCTGTGGATGTAGAGCGTGTGCCCCAGCCCCATCGCCTGATCGGCGTGGATCGCCTCCCAGGCATGCTGTGGCGACACCGTGGTGATGAAGTTCGAGTAAACGATGCCGCCTTTCATCAGGTTGATCGCGCCGTGATTGAAGTTATCGCGGAGACGATCATAATCGAAGAAGTGTGCTAGGCGGGTAAGGCCAGCTGCCCACAAGACCTGCTCGCCGCAGATACCCTGATGCCCGAAATTGTGGATGGTATAGCAGACACGCTGATCATGCATGCCAATGTGCCGGTAGACCTCGTCGAGCAGCACCGGCACAATCGCCGTCTGCCAGTCGTGACAGTGGATCACCTCGGGCCGTCTATTGGTCTTCCACATGAACTCCAGGGCCGCCTTCGACAAGAATGCGAATCTGGTCACATCGTCGGGCGATCCGTACAAGTGGCCCCGGTTGAAGAACTGGTCCGGTGAGTGCGGTTCGATGAAGAAGCACTTCCTGCCGTGCACGAACCCGAACCACACCGTGCAAGACACGAACCCGCTGTACCAGGGCACCTGCAGGTTCTCATAGGCGATCGAGAGCCCGAAGATCTCGTCGTAGCGCATGCAATCGTATTTCGGCATGATTATCTCGACGGCGTGGCCCCGCAATTCCAGCTCCCGGCTCAGCCCAAAGATGACCTCTCCCAGCCCGCCCGCCTGCGCCACCGGCGCACATTCCGTCGCAATCATCACAATGAACACGGCAGCCTCACCGTCTACTGTCGTGTGGCGATCTGCCGCCAGGGATGGAACACCAGCATCACACACTCAGAGCAGGACAAGACACTCAATAGATACTTGAGCCCCCTAGGATCGGACAACTCCCTCCTCCCGTCGCGTCCACACCAGTGGTGTATGAGGCGCCAGTGGCGTGTGATGCGACTGCTCAGTTATGACCGTTTCGTCAGGGAACGCCCGAACAATGACGCATCTCATGTCGCCAGGGTGGGGACTGTCCACTTCGCGCGAAGAGGGTTAGATTCGGCGCATGCCCATAAGACGCGGACCGCAGGCCCGGTCGGTGGGTAACACGCCGGCCGAGTTCGAGCAAGACCTCGCCGATAACCTGTGTTACGAGCGGGGGACGACGGTCGAGTCGGCGAGCTTGCATGATGCCTACTGGACTCTGGCCGTGACCATCCGCGACCGCCTCGCGGACCGCCGGGCCAGGACGGCCCGGGCGAACTATGTGGCCAACCCGAAGTTCGTCTACTACCTGTCGGCGGAGTACATGCTGGGGCGCCAGCTCCCCCAGAACGCGATGTACACCGGCACCGCCGACCTCGCCGGCCAGGCGCTGGCCAGCCTCGGTGTCTCGGTGGAGGAACTCGGGGTCCTCGACGTTGAGCCGGGGCTGGGGAACGGGGGCCTGGGCCGGCTGGCCGCCTGCCTGCTGGACTCGCTGGCCACTCTCGACATCCCGGCGGTGGGTTACGGCATCCGGTATGAGTTCGGGATCTTCAAGCAGGCCTTTGAGGATGGCTATCAGGTGGAGCGTCCCGACGACTGGGCCTTCTACGGCAACCCGTGGGAGTTCCCCGCCCCTGACGACCGCCAGGTCGTGGGCTTCTACGGGCATACCGAGCCGGTCGACGACCAGGAAGGGTTGCGTGCCCGCTGGCTGCCAGGGGAGACGGTGCGCGGTGAGCCCAGTCACATGCTGGTCCCCGGGTACGGCACCGAGACGGTCAACATCCTCCGGCTGTGGCAGGCCCGGGCCGCCCGGGAGTCGTTTGACCTGGGCCTGTTCAACGAGGGTCACTACGCGGAGGCTGTCGAGTCGCGGATGCGCTCGGAGAACCTCACCAAGGTGCTGTATCCCAGTGACAGCACGCCGGCCGGCCAGGAACTGCGGCTCAAGCAGCAGTACTTCCTGGTGTCCTGCTCACTGCGCGACATCATCCGCCGGTTCCGGTTCCGCAACAGCGACTGGGAGACTTTCCCGGACAAGGTCGCCGTCCAGCTCAACGACACCCATCCGGTGCTGGCCATCCCCGAGCTGATGCGGCTGCTGGTGGACGAGCACGGGGTGAGCTGGGAGCAGGCCTGGCCGATCACCCGCCGCAGCTTCGCCTACACCTGCCACACGCTGCTGCCCGAGGCCCTGGAGACGTGGCCGGTCGCCATGTTCGGGCGGTTGCTGCCGCGCCACCTGGAGATCATCTACGCGATCAATCACTTCTTCCTCGACGACGTACGGGCCCGCTATCCGGGTGAGGATGGGCGGGTCGCCCGGATGTCGCTGATCCAGGAGGTTCCGGAGCGGCGGGTCCGGATGGCTAACCTGGCGGTGGCGGGCAGTTTTGCTGTCAACGGGGTGGCCGGGCTGCAGTCGCGGCTGCTTGCCCAGACCACGTTGCGGGACTTCGCGGACCTGTGGCCGGGGAAGTTCTGCAACCAGACCAACGGCGTCAGCCCGCGCCGGTTCCTGCTGCTGGCCAACCCGCGGCTGTCGGCCCTGATCACGGCCCGGCTGGGGGACCAGCGGTGGCTGACCGACCTGGACCGGCTGGCCGGGCTTGAGGCGTTCGCCGGGGATGAGCAGTTCCGGGAGCAGTGGCGGGAGGTGAAGCGGCTGAACAAGGCCGGCCTGGCCGCTCATGCCCTCGCCGTGACCGGGGTCAGCATCGATCCGGGCTCGCTGTTCGACGTGATGGCCAAGCGGCTGCACGAGTACAAGCGCCAGCTCCTCAAGGTGCTGCATGTGGTCACCCTCTACAACCGGGTCAAGGCTGACCCGGGCGCCGTGGTGACGCCGTGCACGGTCCTGTTCGCGGCGAAGGCGGCGCCCAGTTACCAGCAGGCCAAGCGCATCATCAAGCTGATCAACTCGGTCGCGGCCGTGGTCAACGCCGACCCGGACGTGGCCGGCCGGATCAAGGTCGTGTTCCTGCCCGACTACAGCGTCTCGCTCAGCGAGCTCCTGGTGCCCGCCGGTGATGTCTCCGAGCAGATCTCGCTGGCCGGCAAGGAAGCCTCCGGCACCGGCAACATGAAACTGGCCCTCAACGGGGCCGTCACCGTCGGCACCCTCGACGGGGCCAACATCGAGATCCGCGACCGGGTCGGAGCCGGCAACTTCTTCCTCTTCGGCATGACCGCCGACCAGGCCGCCACCCTCCGGCAGAGCGGCTATTCCCCCTCCGCCTATTACCACGACGACGCCGAGCTCAGAGCAGCCATCGACGCCCTCACCTCAGGTACGTTCTCCCGCGGGGACCGCGACGCCTTCGAACCGCTCATCTCATCCCTGCTCAACTGGGACGAGTACATGGTCATGGCTGACTACCGGTCCTACGTCGACTGCCACGACCGGGCCGTCGAACCGGCCTGGGCCGACCAGGACCGGTGGACCCAGATGTCGATCCTGAACACCGCACGCTCAGGATTCTTCTCCTCCGACCGCACAGTCCGCGGCTACTGCCACGACATCTGGCACACCGAACCCGTGCCCGTATCCCCGCACGTGGTGAGCGGCTCCCAGGATCCCGGCCCGAATTCCTGAGCCGGGGCTGGCTCTGGCCTGCGGGCATCTCGGGACCTCGGGCCCTGGCGATTTAGTGGCGGCCCGGCCACGATCACATGCTGGAGGAGGTAACGATGGTTACTTCGGACGCTGTCGCCCCCGGCGCGGCGATGCCGGCCGGCTACCCCCCGGAGTGGGAGTTCGACGGGCTGCTGATGAACGGCGAGGCGGTCGTGGTCCGTCCGATCCATCCGGCCGACGCACCCGCGCTGGTCAGCTTGCACGCAATAGTGTCGCCGGACACGCTGCACCGGCATGTGCTTCTGGACCATCCGACTCTCAGCCTGGCAGCGGCAGCTCGCTTCAGCGAGGTGGACTACGACGCCCGGATGGCCTTCGTGGCGGTCGTGTCGGACGAGCTGGTCGGGCTGGCGGGCTATGACCGCCCCGGTGTGTCAGCACAGGCTGCTGAGGCCAGTTTTATCGTCACCGACACGTATCAGCGCCACGGGGTCGCGACCTTGCTGTTCGAGAGCCTGGCGGAGTACGCGCGAACGAGGGGGATCCTGCGCTTCGTCGCCGAGGTCAAGGCGCAGAACGCGGAAATGCTGGAGCTGTTCGCGGCGACAGGCCTGCACTGCACCCGGCACAACGGCGCGGCGACGGTGCGTCTCGAGATCGATCTGCGGACGACGGCGGCGTACCGTGCGTCGTGTGATCAGCGGGAGGCGACGGCGGAGGTGGCCAGCATCGCGGCGATCCTCCAGCCGCGCTCGATCGCAGTCGTCGGAGCAGGACGCCACCCGGGTAACGTCGGTCACGAGGTCCTCCGGTCCCTCCTCGTCGGCGACTTCTCGGGAACTGTCTACCCGGTCAATCCTTCGGCGCGGGCGGTCTGCGGCGTGCCCGCGTTTCCGGCGCTGTTGTCCATACCCGAGCCGATCGACCTGGCAGTCGTCGCCGTTCCTGCATCAGCTGTCCCTGGCGTGATCGGCGAGGCCGCCTCGATTGGCGTGCGCGCCGTCACCATCATCACCGCAGGCTTCGGGGAGACAGGCCGTTCCGGCGCCGCGGTGGAGAATGAGCTGCTGAGCGTCGCCCGCAGGCACGGGATGCGGATCGTGGGACCGAACTGCCTCGGTGTCGTGAACACCGACCCCGAGATCCGGATGAACGCCACGTTTGCCTCGCTCGATCCGGCACCCGGGCGCCTGGCCCTCGTTTCGCAGTCCGGTGCGGTCGGGGTCGTGCTCGGTGAACAGACGCGTGCCGCTGGCCTTGGCCTCTCGGCCTTCGTCTCGGTCGGGAACAAGCTGGACGTGAGCCCGAACGACTTGCTGTGCTTTTTCGAGAACGACACACGGACCTCGGTGATCGCGCTCTACCTCGAGTCGCTTGGCAACCCGCGTAAGTTCGCCCGCATCGCCCGGCGGGTCGGTGGGACCAAGCCCATCGTGGCGCTGAAGGCGGGGAGAACAACGGCGGGCGCCAGAGGCGCTCGCTCGCACACCGCAGCGGCGGCGACCCCGGAAGTCACCGTGGCCGCATTGCTGCAAAGCGCAGGCGTCATCAAGGTCAACCGTCTCGAGGAACTCCTCGACGTTTCGGCCATCCTGCTCGCCGCGCCGCTCCCCGCGGGGCGTCGCGTAGCGCTGGTCGGGAACTCTGGCGGCCCGCTCATTCTCACCGCCGACGCGTGCGAGGGTGGCGAGCTCACCGTCCCGGAACTTCCGGAGGCGACACAGCAGGCGCTCCGCGAGGTCCTCGTCCCCGCCGCTGCGGCCGCCAACCCGGTCAACCTCACCGCGGACGGGACGGCGGCGATGCTCGAAGAAGGCGCTTGAGATCGTTCTTCGCGATGATGCCATCGACGCCGTTATCGTCGTCGTCATCGAAACCCCGGCGATCTCGGCAGCCGCGTCGCGAGAGACTGTCGCGCATTCCGCACGAGATGCAGGTAAGCCGGTCATCGTCTGCTCGGTCGAGGCCGGCCCCCCGCTTGATACGAGCGGCGCGGCAGATGTCGCGGAGGTTCCATCACCGGAGCGAGTAGCGGCCGCCCTCGGTCACGTCTGCCGTTACGCGCAGTGGCGGCAGCGCCCGCTGTTCCCGGCTGCGGAGCCCGAAGAGCTGTCCGACCTGCCCGCTATCAGTGGGATCGTCGCATCGAAGCTGGCGGCCGGCGCCGCAGGGGGCTGGCTTGAGCTCGACCAGGGGGCCCGTCTGCTCGAAGCGTGCAGGGTACCGGTGCTGCCGACTCATGGCGCGGCGACCGCGGAAGAGGCAGCCGCCGCGGCCGAGGCCCTCGGGTTTCCGGTCGTCTTGAAGGCTCGTTCGGGGGATGTCGTCCACAAGACCGACGTTGGCGGCGTCGCCCTGAACCTGGACAGCTCTGACGCTGTACGCGCCGCGTTCGAGACGATGGAGTCCCGGCTCGGCACGCAGATGGGCGGTGCGGTTATCCAGCCGATGGCGCCCTGGGGAGTCGAGGCAATCGTCGGGCTCGCGTCCGATCCCGAGTTCGGCCCGGTCGTGATGGCCGGCCTCGGCGGTGTGATGACTGACCTGCTGCGGGACCGTGCCTTTGCCGTCCCGCCGCTCGGGCCGGGCGCAGCGGACGCCATGGTGGCGTCGCTGCGCGCCGCCCCGCTGCTCGACGGCTACCGGGGCACGCCGAAAGTGGGCCGCCAGGCGCTCGTGGCCGTGCTTGAGCAGATCGCGCGCGTTGCCGAGGAAGTTCCCGAACTAGTCGAGCTCGACCTCAACCCGATCCTGGTCAGTCCGGCCGGGGCGCTCGCCGTCAACTGCAAGGCGCGTCTGGCCCCGCGCCAGCCCGGTCCCGGACCGTTGTTTCCCGCGCTGCGCCGACGGCCGCAAATTTGACCGCGAACGCTGCCAGAAGATCACCCGGAACGGCCGCGGCCAGCATGTGGAGCCCAGGGCCCTTGACATAGCCCGGTCTGGCATATGGGCTGAGATGCTGTGGCAGAAGCGGGGAGCTATCAGACGAACATGAGTGACCGGCTAGAGTCAGGGAACGATCTTAAAGCCAAGCTGATCTATTCGGCCCGGGCCGGGGAGCCATTGGTAGGTGGCCGGGACCCATCTGATTGTGGCGAGATGAAGGACTGGGGGGAAGACCGAACCATCCAGGCATCAGAGTTGCGGCGCCTGCTCGTTGACAAGAAACTTGATGTGCACGCGAAAGGCGTCCACTTGCGAGCGGTTAAGATCAGCGGGCCATTAGACCTGGAAGGCACCAGGCTGCGGCATCCACTGCGCCTGGAGCACTGCTACTTCGACGGGGGCACCTGGGTTAACCTCGACTACGCCAAAGCCTCGCTCCTCATTCTTACTGGTTGCTGCCTAGCAGGGCTATCTGGCAAGGCGCTAACAGTGACCAAGGGCCTGGATCTGAGCGGCTCTACCTTGATGGGTCGGCCGCCCGCACCGAATATCACCGGGAACCCCGGCTGCACCGACGCCGACCTGACCGGAGCGGGTAGCAACCTTGATGTGTCGGCTAGCAGGGGATATGCACTGTTCACTGATGGGATGAAGGTCGGTGGAAATGTAAATTTCAAGGGGCTCACCTCGAACGGTATCTGCTTGAATGAGGCGGATATCGCTGGAACGCTGGACTGCACTGGTGCCGTGTTGAAGTCGGCTTCTGGTGGAAAGTTTTCACTGTGGGCCGATGGGATGAAGGTCGGCGGGAATGTGAAGCTTGACCGATGCAAAGTAAGCGGGGGTGCGGTCCGGCTGTCTGCCGCAGAAATCGGCGGCGAGTTGCTCTGCCACGGCACCCGCCTCGAAGGTGACGACGAGGGTGACGGCAGCGGCAATGCACTGCGCGGCAACCGGATGCTGGTCGGCAGCAACGTAAACCTTGAAAGCTTTGCCGCTCGCGGCACGGTGTCTCTTAAATATACAGCCATAGGCGGGTCGCTTCGGCTAAAGCTTGTCGGGTTTGAGGGCACCCCCCCGGGGGGGAAGACTACGCTGGATGCCACAGGCGTGCAGATTGCACAGGAACTCGACTGGAGACCAGAGCAACAAGTCCTTCGAGAGGTCATCCTCGAGAATGCGGCGGTTGGCCGCCTAGCCGACTCCCATACGGATGAGGGCGGGAAGCGCCGCAATGGGAACTGGCCAACTAGGGGCTCGTTGCGCCTCGACGGCTTCACATACGGCAGCATCACGCCCCTAGACGGTGACCATAAGCGAGACGCACGCGAACGACTGAAATGGATTCAGAGTCAGTACGATCACAATTCAAGCTTCGCAAGTCAGCCATATGAGCAACTCGCTGGCATCTATCTGGCGGCCGGAAGGGATTCCGATGCCCGTAGCATTGCAATCGCCCGGCGCCAGGACCAGCGCAAGTACGGCGGGATGAGTCCGCCTCTCCAGTTCGGCAATCTTCTGCTGGATATGACGATCAAATATGGTTACCAGACATGGCGCACCGTGGTCCTCCTCGCCGTCGTGTACATGCTCACCGTACTTTTCTTCAGTTCCACCAGTAAGTACGATGTTGTCATCCCCACACAGGCCACCACACAGGCCGCCACCGGAACGCAGCCGACGACTACGCCGGGCCATCAGGAAAGCGTAACCGCGAGACATTGCACAAACAATTATCCATGTTTCAACCCCTGGGGTTATGCCATCGACACGGTAATCCCAATCGTGAATGTCCATCAGGCTGACTTCTGGAGCCCTAACGTAAAGGCGCCCTGGGGCCGGGCCGCTATATGGGTTACTTACCTTGGCACCCTCTTGGGGTGGCTCCTCACCGCGCTCGCTGTCGCGGGCTACACAGGCTTGGTCCGCACCAGTGCCGCTCCCTAATGTCCGGCGGCAATGTCCCGCGGCACGCCGGCAGCGTCGTCAACGGTCCACCCCGGTACCGGCCCGCGGGAGGCGACGATGTCTAGACTCGTCGCATGGCCAGATACTTCGACATCCATCCGGCCAACCCGCAGCGGCGCGCGATCATCCAGATCGCCGACATCGTGCGCGCGGGTGGCGTCATCGCCTACCCGACGGACTCCTGCTACGCGCTCGGCTGCCAGCTCGGTAACTCCGGCGGCATCTCGACGATCCGGTCGATCCGCCACCTCGATGACCGGCACCACCTCACGCTGGTGTGCCAGGACTTCGCCCAGCTAGGCCAGTTCGTGTACGTCGCCAAGCCGGTGTTCCGGGCTATCAAGGCGGCGACCCCGGGCAGTTATACCTTTATCCTGCCCGCGACCAAGGAGGTGCCGCGCAGGTTGCAGCACCCGGGGAAGAAGACCGTCGGGGTGCGGATCCCCCGCCACGTGGCGACCCAGGCGCTGCTCGCCGAACTCGGCGAGCCGCTCGTCTCGAGCACCCTGCTGCTGCCCGGCCAGGACGAGCCCATGACCCAGGGGTGGGAGATCGCTGAGCAGCTTGACCACGCCGTTGACGCAGTGATCGACTCGGGCGACTGCGGCACCGAGCCGACAACGGTGATCGACTTCTCCCAGCAGAAGCCCGAGATCGTGCGCCGCGGAGCAGGCGACACGTCCGATTTTGAGTGAAAAAGCTGTACCCGGCCTAGGGCACGAGCCAGCCGTCGCCGCCATCAGCGCTTAGTAGATAACGGCTTGGTCTCGACGCGCCAGGCGGTCAATCCGCTCAGGCGCCGACTCCGAAGCACGTCACATGGGGATCACTCCCGTCACGCCGTGCACCGTAGGGGCGCGCGCCAGCGCGTACGCCCCGGAAAGGGACACTCATGCCTGGACGAGATGACATGGCCTCGCCTGAAGGCCGCTCTGATGCTGAACGGGAGGCGCAGCGCCTGTCGCGGCGTTCGGTCCTGCGGGGCGCCGCCGGAGCCGGAGCCGCGGGAATCGCCGCGTCGGCCCTCGCCTTCACCTCGGCGCCGGCTTTCGCAGCCGCCACCCGGCCGGTCCGGCCTGCCGGCCGCGAGACGAAGGATGCGGAAGCTACGGAGCAGATCATCGTGCATGTGCGCGACGTCAGCACAGGAGAGATCGACGTGTTCCGGGGCACCAGCCAGACCCGCGTGCATGACCGGGAACTCGCGGCGCGCCTGACGCGCGCGAGCCGATGACCGCCCAACCGTCCTGCCATTTCGGCACACAGCCTGAGAGGTAATTGATGTCTTCGCATCGCGAGGCACCGGAGATTTCCAAGGATCCGGTCGCCGACAGCACAGATGTCTATGCGTTCGTCAGCCCGGACGGGCCAGACACCGTCACCCTGATCGCCAACTATATTCCGCTTCAGGAGCCCGCGGGCGGCCCGAACTTCTATGAGTTCGGCGACGACGTGCTCTATGAAATACATGTCGACAACAGTGGCGACGGCGTACCCGATATCTCGTATCAGTTCCGCTTCGTTACCAAACTCACGACTCCATCGAGCTTCCTGTACAACACCGGCCCGATCGGATCGCTCAGCGACCCTAACTGGAACAGCAAGCAGTTCTACTCGGTCACCCGGGTCAACCGCGCTGGCTCTCACCCGCTGGGCCAGAACCTGGCCTGCCCACCGTGCAACGTCGGCGTGCTCTCCACACCGGACTACGAGGCCAGGCTAGGAAGCCCGGCCGTCCACTCCCTGAGCGGCGGTATCAAGGTCTTCGCCGGCCAGCGGGCCGAGGAGTTCTACGTTGACCTGGGCTCGATCTTCGATCTGGGCAACCTCCGCCCGCTCCAGCAGGCCAACGTCTACGGGAAGGCCGCCGGGCTCAAGAACGCCCCGGGCGTGGACGCCACCAACCGGCTGAACGTGCACTCCATCGCCATTCAGGTACCCATCTCCCAGCTGACCACCAAAGGCCGCCCGACCATCGGCGTGTGGACCTCGGCGAGCCGCCAGCGTGTGCGGGTGGCTGACGACGATGGCTCCAACATCTGGAGTGGCCCCTTCAGCCAGGTGTCGCGGCTGGGCAATCCTCTCTTCAACGAGGTCATCGTCCCGCTGGGGAAGAAGGACTACTGGAACAAGCAGCAGCCAGCGCACGACAAGCAGTTCGCGACCTACGTCGCCCACCCAGAGCTGGCGCAATTGCTGCCCGTCCTCTACCCGGGCGCATTCCCCCATCTCGCGGCCCTGGACAAGGCCGGGACCGCCCGCGCCGATCTGGAGGCGATTCTGCTCACGGGTATCCCGTCCGGCCTGATCAAGGGCTTCACGAACTACACCGGCGCAGTGCAGGCGGACATGCTGCGGCTCAACACGTCGATCCCGCCCACACCGGCCAGTTCCAAGACGTACAGCATCCTCGGGCTCATCGCCGGCGACCCCGCCGGATTCCCGAACGGGCGCCGGGTAACCGACGACGTCGTCACCATCGAGTTGCGGGCCATTGCTGGAGCCGTGTATCCGCTGATCGATCCGAGCTACCAGGTTGACGCGGTCGTCCCGGACGTCACCGATGGCCTGACCAGCACCAGCGTCACGAACCAGCCCCTGACCACGTTCCCTTATCTCGGCGTGCCCTACGACGGTTACGACAACCCGTCCTGATCCCGAAGAACGGGAAGGACCGGGGCCGGACAGTTCGGCATCTGCCAGCCGGCCCCGGGTCCCTTCCTGGCGGTTCCTCCGGGAAGGAATCCGGGGCTCCGCGCTCCATGAGGCAGGAGACAGCGCAATGAACGAATCTGTGCCCGGTCCCTCCGGGGCCGGCAGCGTCGTCCTCAACGTCGGGGCCGAGGTTGGCGCCCTGGTGCTTTACACACCCGAGGATCTCGACGGCCGCGAGATCGAGATAAGCGCGCAGGGCGCCCCGGGCGCCCGGCGTACCCACTCGCAAGTCCGGGAACGCCGGGCCGGGCGCACCGTCCAGCATGCGGCCGTCTACCCAGGTCTGGCTGCTGGCGACTACACCATCTGGCGCGACGCGACTACCCCGGCCGGCGTCGTGACTGTCAGGGGTGGGTACGTCACCAGCCACCACTGGCCGGACGGCCCGTAGCCGCCAGGCCGGGATGAGCGCCCTTTTCAAGCCCTCGAACGGATCTCCCAAAGGTCCGGGAACACCGGCCGGAACAGCGTGCTGCGCAGATACTCCACACCGGACGATCCGCCCGTCCCGGCCTTCGTGCCTATGATCCGCTCGACCGCCTTCACGTGCCGGTAGCGCCACTCCTGAATGCCCTGGTCGACATCGATGAGGGCATCACAGACCTCCGCCGACGTTCCCGCATCGGCATAGACGTCGGCCAGCAACGCCAGGACACGGCCATCTCCCAGATACGGCTCGCGTGGGTCCCGATTCAGGACATCGTCGGGAACCCGCCAGCCGTGGGCACTCAGATAGCACAGCAGCGACTCGAAGACTGACCGCCGCCCTATGATCTCGTCCAAAACGGGGTCGCCGCCAGCCTCGCCGAAGTTGCGGCGGCCGAAGGCGGCCTCGATGCGGCGGAACTGAGAGGACTGGAAGCCGCTCGAACTCCCCAGGTCTGGACGGAATCGGGCAAACTGCCGGGGAGTCATCGTCTCCAGCACGTCCATCTGCACGACCGCCGTCTTGAGAATCTTGGCGATCCGGCGCGCAGTTCTCACTGCGCCGGGGCCGTATGCGGTCTCCAGGCGGCGCTGCAGCAATTCGGTTTCGTGCAGCGTCTGCTTGAACCACAGTTCATAGACCTGGTGGATGATGACGAACAGCATCTCGTCGTGCACGTCGCTGATCGGGTGCTGACATGAGAGCAGGTCGTCCAGCCGCAGGTACTTGCCGTACGTCAGGTCGCCGGGCGAATTCATCAGTTCCTCCTTCGCGTCATGCCACGGACCGCAGCAGCCCCCGGCCTCCCAGACCGGCTGGGACGAGTCCGGTTACCGCTGGCGACTGCAGCCTCGCTGTGCGTTCGGCGGGCGCCTCACCCACCAGCCAGCCTGTCGTGTTTGGCAGCGTAATGACCCAAAAGCGGCCTGGTGCGCGAACCTGGCCGGCCGGGAACGGCTGGCCGCCAGCGCGCTCGCCCCGGCCGGCGGGCTGGCCGGCGGGCTGGCCGCACAATCAATCGGCGTTCACGGACCAGATCAACCGATATAACGCATTATTGATCATCAGGGAAATAAGAACGGCATTGCAGAAACGCACGTGCAGGCAATGCCAGCTTTAGTAGCGTACGGGGTGCGTCGAGAACAGCACCAGAAAACAGGTCTGGATACTGGCTTTGCAGCTCGCGTTCCCCGCACGCGGGCTGTGGCGACAGCCTTATCCGGGTTGCCTGGGAAAGTGATTTCGCCTGAGCGTTTGCCAGGCTGAGCCACGATTTGCGAGGGGTTAAGATGCGAGTTACGAATGTCCCAGCGGACAATGGGCGGAATATTCCCGGGCAATCCGCGGCCGGGCAGTTGGGCCGACGCCGGTTCCTGGTTGCCGGGGGCGCGGCCGCCGCGCTGATCGGCGGCCCCCCGGCGCGGTCCCTGATCGGCGCGCCCGCACGGCACACCGGCCCGTCAGGGCGGGCTCCCGAAACAGCCACCAATCCGGCGGTAACCGGGTCGTGGACCGCGCCGTTCAACCTGACTCTGGTCTCGATCCACGCCGTCATGCTGCACACCGGGAAGGTGCTGCTGTTCTCCTGGCCGAACAAGACAGTCGGCAGTGACGCCGTGCTGTGGGACCCGGTCTCCGGCAAGATCACCAACATCGCCCTGACCTACCAGCGGGACATCTTCTGCAGCGGCACCAGCGTGCTGGCGGACGGCCGCGTGTTCATCGCGGGCGGCCACATCTACCAGGGGGCCATCCAGCCAACCCAGGGTGTAGTCAACACGACGATCTTCGACCCGGCGTCCAACTCCTGGACCGAGGGGCCGGTGATGTCGCAGGCACGCTGGTACCCGACCACGACGCTGCTCGGCGACGGCACGGTGATCATCTTCGCTGGAACGATGCACAGCGGCACCAGCGCGACCAACGTGGACCACTACAACCCGGTCAGCAATACCATCACCACGCTGCCGTCCACGGCCAGCAAGTCCATGGTGACCTACCCGCGGGTGAAACTCCTCACGAGCGGCCTGCTCGCCTGGACCAACTTCCCCACCACGTGCTACCTGAATCCGGCCACCGCGAAGTGGACCAGCGGCCCGAAGCTGAACTCGGGCAGCCGCGGCGTCACCGACATGTCGGTGCTGCTGCCCGGGCTGACCACGATCATGGAGATGGGCGGGACCACCACGTCCGGCGTCACCGGCACCGCGGAGCTGCTGAACCTCTCGGCCAGCACACCGGCCTGGGAGTACACCGCCTCGATGCACTTCCCGCGGCTGTGGGCCAACTCGGTGCTGCTGGCCGACGGCACGGTGCTGGTGGTCGGCGGGGGCACGACCAGCTACTACGGCGGGCCCATCCTCACCGCCGAGAGCTACAATCCGGCCACCGGGACCTGGACCGAGATGGCGGCACAGACCGCACCGCGGATGTACCACTCCACGGCGCTGCTGCTGCCGGACGGACGGGTGCTGTCCGCCGGGCAGAGCTCGGGCAAGTACGAGAACAGCGGCGAGATCTTTTCCCCGCCCTACCTGTTCAAGGGCGCGCGGCCGGTCATCTCCACAGCCCCCGGGACACTGGGCTACGGCCAGGCGTTCACCGTCACCACCCCGCAGGCGGCCAGCATCTCCCGGGTGGCACTGGTCAGGGCGGGCGCGGTGACCCACTCCAGCAACTTCGACCAGCGCTACGTGGACTGCACCTTCACCACCAGCGCTGGCACGCTCGGCGTGACCTCCCCGCCCAACGCCAACCACGCCCCGCCCGGCTGGTACATGCTCTTCCTGGTCAACTCCACCGGCGTGCCCTCGGTGGCCAGCTGGGTCCAGGTCAGCTAGCGTGCCATGGCTCCGCAGAGGGTTGCTGGCCGTGCTGGCCCTCGGCGCGGCGGGCTGTGTGCTGGTCCTGGCCGGCGGGCTGCCCAGCGGGCCGGTGACGGCCGGGACGCGCCCGGCCGGCGGCGGCGCGGGGCTGGTCCGGGTGCTGCCCTCGGGCGACCGGGTACTTAGCGGCCCCCGGCTGCCCGAGGTCAATGGGCTGGCCAGCGGGATGGGCGGCATCTGGCTGACCGGCGGTACCGCCGCGCGCAGCCACCTCCTCTACGCGGTGAACCCGGCCACCAGCCGGATCGACGCCCCTGTCACCCTGCCCTCCCGCCTGATCATCAACCCAGGCGACGTGGCGGCCGGCGCCGGTGCGGTCTGGGTGGCCGACGGGGCCAGCCTCTACCGGATCGTGCCCGGCCTGACCGGCCAAACGGTGACCCGCCCCTTTGCCACCCTCCCGCACGGCGGCCTGATCGGCGATGTGGTCACCGCCGCGGGGGCGGTATGGGTAGACGACACGACCGACGGCACCGTAGACCGCTACGCACCCACTACCGGGCGGCCCAGCGCGGCAGTCACCATCGGCCACACGGCCGGTGTGATGACCGCAGGCGACGGCGGCCTCTGGGTCGCCGACCCCGACAGCCACACCGTGTCCCGGATCAGCCTGACCCGCAACCGGGTCAGCACCGTGGTCACCCTCCCAGGTCCGCCCACCCACCTCGCCACCGCTGGTGACGGCCTGTGGGTCACCGACGGGACCGGCCGCGTGAACGCCGTCGGCCCGGGTGGCCGGATCCACACCGTGCGCGTCGGCGGCCAGGCCACCGGCCTGGCCGCGGCCGACGGCTCGGTCTGGGTGGCCAGCACCGCCACCGGGACACTCAGCCGCATCAATCCCCGCCGCGACACGGTCATGGCCACCATCCGCGTCGGTGAACGCCCCTATGCCGTAGCAGCCACCCCCCAGGCCATGTGGGTCGCCGTCCTCGGCCGGCCAGTCATGATGCACGCTCCCTCCCCCGGATCAGCCACCGGAACCCTTGGCTGGCTGCTCCGGCTATGCGGCTAGGCATACCCGGCAACCACGGCACGATCGTTCTCTAACGGTCTTACCGGCGCCTGGGCCGCTTGCTCGGCGGGTCATCCGGCGGCGGGAGTGGCCACCCTTCTCGGCGCCGTCCTGCTGGTCATCCCGGTCGCGACCCTGGCCTGCCTGCTGGCCGGGATCGTCGTCCGCAGGCGTCGCTGTCTATGCGACGGAAGCAAGCTGAGTGGTGCGACAGCGCGTGTGGCGGTCAGGAGCTATAGTCGGCTGTCCCCGTATCGGTGGGCCCCGGTGCCTTCGAGCACGGGACCACGGCGGTACGTGGCTTTGATGTAGAAACCGGGGTGGCGATGGCATCGCAGCGGGCCAGCGGCCCGGAATACTTCCACACGAGCGCGCTTCAGCAGCCGGCGTGGCCTGATCGTGATCGGCTTGATGCCGTGGTGGAGAGGCTGGGGAGGCTGCCCCCGCTGGTATTCGCCGGGGAGTGCGACCAGCTCAAGGAGCGGCTGGCGGCGGTAGCGCGGGGGGAGGCGTTCCTGCTGCAGGGCGGTGACTGCGCGGAGACCTTCGCAGGGACGACGGCCGCTGGAATCCAGGGGAAACTGCGAACGCTACTGCAGATGGCCGTGGTCCTCACCTACGCCGCCAGTGTGCCGGTGGTGAAGGTCGGCCGGATGGCTGGCCAGTTCGCCAAGCCCCGGTCGGCCCCGACCGAGGTCAGGGAAGGTGTGGAGCTTCCGGCCTATCGAGGAGATGCGGTTAACGGGCTGGAGTTCACCGCGGAGGCGAGGACCCTCGACCCTGGGCGGATGCTGGAGGCCTACCACTGCTCGGCTGTGACGCTGAACTTGTGCCGGGCGTTCGCCAGTGGCGGATACGCGGATCTGCGGCAGGTACACGCCTGGAACCAGGACTTTGTGGCCGCCAGCCCGGCCGGGCAGCGCTACGAACGGCTGGCTGGCGAGATCGACCGGGCGATCGCGTTCATGCATGCATGCGGCGTCAATCCAGAAGAGTTCCGGGCGGTCGAGTTCTACTCCAGCCACGAGGCGCTGCTGCTGGATTATGAGCGGGCACTCATCCGCCCCGACTCGCGCACCGGCCAGCACTATGACCTCTCAGCCCATCTGCTATGGATCGGCGAGCGCACCCGCGACCCCGCCGGGACGCACGTCGCCTTCGCGCGTTCCATCCGCAATCCGCTGGCCGTGAAGATTGGGCCCGCCACCGCGGCGGAAGACGTCCTCGCCCTGGCCGAGGCACTGGACCCGAACCGCGAGCCTGGCCGCCTTACCCTGATCACCCGCATGGGCGCCGACCGGATCGCTGATGTGCTGCCGCCTCTCGTGGAGAAGGTCACCGCTAGCGGCACCCCGGTCGCCTGGGTTTGCGATCCGATGCACGCCAACACATCCATCACCGCCAGCGGCCAGAAGACCCGTGACTTCGACGACGTCCTCGCCGAAGTCACAGGCTTCTTTCAAATCCACCGCGCCCTGGGCACCCATCCCGGTGGCATCCACCTCGAATTCACCGGGGACGACGTCACCGAATGCACCGGCGGCGGGCACCACCTTACCGAGAGCGACCTGCATCACCGCTATGAAACCGCGTGCGACCCACGCCTCAACCGGAGCCAATCCCTCGACCTGGCGTTCCTCGTCGCCGAGCACTACCGGCAGCACACCGCCGTTCATTCGGCGCCGCCCGCAAATCCGGCGGCGTTACTGCGTCACGGATAGTCATCATGCTGAGAGCTGCTGTGGTGATCTCAGTAGCCTGCGGTCTTCATCAGCTGGAAGAACTGGTCAGTCTGGGCTATGTTCCCCACGGCCGCGACGTAATAGCCATTCGGGCTGATTGACTCGGCGGCGCTGGCCATCTGGGCCGCGGTGCCGTTGACGGTCGAGACCTCGGAGAAGGCCAGGACTTTCGGGTTCGCGGCCTGCGCCTGGGCCTGGGTCGCGTTGAACACGTACGCGTACTGGCCCCCGGAGGTGGTGTTCGACTCGTTCTGGAGCTGGAAGATGTCACCTGCGGCCGCCGCTGCCCCGGCGATGTTGACCCGGACGTACCAGTGGTCGGCAGTCTCGCCGCGCTGGCGCGGGAGGACCGAGCCGGTGACGTAGGCCAGGTCCAGGGCCGGAGCCTGGATGACCTTCAGCCGATGCGCGTGGGCAAGCTGGCCGAACAAGGTCATGTACCTGACCGGGTTCCGCTGCTCATTGACCGGGGTCGCGGCCCACTCCTCCGGGTCATACATGACCCACTTGTAGGGGTAGGTGATCGCGCCGCGCTGCACGTCGGAGGCGAACTGGGCATAGGACGTGTACGACAGCACCGGCGTGGTCGCATACCCGGCCTGGACGGGAGTCCTGACCAGGCTGGCCCCGTTGCCGTAAGCCGCAGGCGTGTTGAAGAAGTGTGACGCCGCGGCGGGATCGGCCTGGCTCAGCCGCTGAACGTTTCCGGCGGTCATGCCCCAGGCCGGCTTGGTGCCGGCGCCAGCCGGGCCCGCCACCATGGCCAGCGCCAGGCCGGTGGCAGCAACCGCGGCGCCTGCTGCGATGCTGACTTTGGTCATGCGCGGGCGCCGACCTCGGACACGATGCCGGCCAGGGCCATCTCTCGCCCGGTGACCGGAGGGAGCCTGGGCGATTGCGGGCGATGGGTTTTTATCCGTATGCATGACAGCTCCTGCAGTTTTCTTACTGGTTTTCCTGCTTTCGTTACTAGCGTGAGGGAATAAAGCCTCATGCCACAGAGGATTACCGCTTGTCTTGATTGAGGACTCTTCCTCGATCCGTTTGCCACCGGATCCCGTCCGCGCACCCAGTAGCACCCCACCGGCGTCTGCCGCGGTCCGGGCGGGATCGTTTAGGAAGGCCGGCCTGATGGGCAGACGAGAGAGATAGCAGACGAGAGGCGGGGCCCGGCCAGCGCCGGGCCCCGCAGAGCGGGTGGTTACCTCAGTAGCCCGCGGTCTTCATCAGCTGGAAGAACTGGTCAGTCTGGGCCATGTTCCCCGCAGCCGCGACATAGACGCCAGCCGGGCTGATTGACTCGGCAGCGGTGGCCATCTGGGCCGCGGTGCCGTTGGCGGTCGAGACCTCAGAGAACGCCCGGACGTTCCCGTTCGCGGCCTGCGCCTGGCCCTGGGTCGCGTTGAACACGTACGCGTACTGGCCCCCCGAGGTGGTGTTCGACTCGTTCTGGAGCAGGAAGATGTCACCAGCGGCCGCCGCAGCCCCGGCGATGTTGACCCGGACGAACCACTGGTCGGCCGTCTCGCCGTTCTGGCGCGGGAGGACCGAGCCGGTGACGTACGCCAGGTCCAGGGCCGGAGCCTGGATGACCTGCAGCCCGTTGGCGTGGGCAAGCTGGCCGAACAGGGTCATGTACCGGACCGGGTCCTGCTGCTCATTGACCGGGGTCGCGGCCCACTCCTCCGGGTCATACATGACCCACTTGTAGGGGTAGGTGATCGCGCCGTTCTGCACGTCGGAGGCGAACTGGGCGTAGGAGGTGTAGGACAGCACCGGCGTGGTCGCATACCCGGCCTGGACGGGAGTCCTGACCAGGCTGGCCCCGTTGCCGTAAGCCGCAGGCGTGTTGAAGAAGTGGGACGCCGAGGCAGGATCGGTCTGGCTCAGCGTCTGGATGTTCCCGGCGGTCATGGCCCAGGCCGGCTTGGTGGCGGCGCCGGCCGGGCCCACGGCCAGGGCCAGGGCCAGGCCGGTGGCACCCACCGCGGCGACGGCCGCGACGCCGGCCTTGGCCCGGGTCGTGCGCGGGCGCCACCCTCGGGCGCGACGCCGTTCGGGGCTATTTCCCGCCCCGCGACCGGAGCGAGCCTGGGCGATTCCGGGCGATGACTTCTTATCCGTATACATGATAGCTCTCACAGATTTCTTGACTGGTTCTTTTGGCTTTCATTACCAATATTAGAAAATCAAGCCCTTTGCACCACAGAGGATTACGGCTTGCCTCGATAGAGGACTTTTCCTCGATCCGTTTGCCGCCGGATCCGCGGCGGGTGGGACCACCGAGGCCCGGGCCGCGGCCGGGCTGCCCGTGGATGGGAGGACGCGCAGGCGTTCCTCCGCCGCCGGGCCCTGGAACTCGTGGTGGAAGACGAAGAAGCCGCCTGAACTATCCGGCGCTGGTGAGGTCCTCCAGCGCTTTGACGACCGTGGGCCACGTCGGCGACAGGGGATCGGCTACCGTGAAGTGGTCGCCGCCGACCTCCAGCAGCCCGGCGTCCTGACCAGCGGCTCGGGCGGCCTCCACGTAAGTAACGCTCTGCGCGAACGGAACCCGGTCGTCAGCCCGGGCGTGTACACAGCGAACGGCAGCGGGAATCGGCACCTGGCCCAGGGGGTCGGCCACCGCGTACCGTTCCGGCCACTGTCCGGGGCCGCCGCCAAGCAACTCCAGCACCGCGCCGTTGCCGAGCTTCTGGCGGGCGGCCGCCTCCAGGTCAACGACCCCGGCCACGCTGATCACGCCAGTGATCCCGACCACTGGCGCCGCGCCGGGCGCCCCGGGGCCCGCGCTCGCCCCAGGGCCCGCGCCAGGCGCCCGGCCGGCCAGCTTGGCCCGGCCCGCTGCCCAGGTGGCCAGGTGGCCCCCGGCGCTGTGGCCGATGGCCACTACCCGACCCAGATCGGCGTCGCCGTGCGTGGCCAGAGAGTCGATGGCCGCCGCCACATCCTCGAGCGTGGACGGATAGCCACCGCCAAGGCCGAGCCGCCGATACTCGATATTCCACGTGACCCAGCCCCGGCGGGCGAGGTCGGCCGCCGCCCCGGCCAGGTGGTCGGCGCCGAAATTCGGTCCCCACCAGCCTCCGTGGAGGAGCAGCACCGTGCCTGGCCGACGCTCCCCAGCCGGACGGTAGCGGTCGGCAAACTGGGATGGATCCGTACCGTAAACGTGGCGGGACCAGGCGTCCCTCATGGATGTGGCCATCAGATATCCCTCCCGGCTGAGCCAGGCCGCACAGCAGTCCACTGATCAGGCCGCACAGCAGTCCACTGATACTGGGTTTCCGGGTGCTGTTGGGGGGAAGACGTTAGATTCGGTGCGCGGGAATGAGCCGATACGGACGGGCGGGAGCGTGCCCGTGACCTTCCCCGGCCCTCCTGACCGGCCGTGATGATGGCTGACCGGGAGACGGCGGGAGGGACGACGCACCTGCCGGCGCTCCGGGTGACGCACCAGCCCTGGACACCCGGGCAGCGCACGAGCCTTGGGTAGGGCACCAGCCCTGCAATCGTCACAGGCCCGCCAGGGACGGTGGCCCCGTCGCTGGCGGGCCTGAGCGCGCCTGGTCGTTACTGAGTGACCGTGTCCGCGCGGTGGGGGAGCTTCCAGCCGGGCCGGACGAAGTGGCAGGTGTAGCCGTTCGGGTACTTTTCCAGGTAGTCCTGGTGCTCGGGCTCGGCCTCCCAGAACGGCCCCGCGGGCGTGACCTCGGTGACGACCTTGCCTGGCCACAGGCCGGAGGCGTTGACGTCGGCGATCGTGTCCTCGGCGACCTGCTTCTGCGCCTCGCTGGTGTAGAAGATGGCCGACCGGTAACTGTCCCCGACGTCGTTGCCCTGCCGGTTCCGCGTCGTCGGGTCGTGGATCTGGAAGAAGAACTCCAGCAGGTCCCGGTAGGAGATCTGGTCCGGGTCGAAGGTGATCTCGATGGCCTCGGCGTGACCGCGGTGGTTCCGGTAGGTCGCGTTCGGCACGTCGCCGCCCGTGTACCCGACCCGCGTCGAGATCACGCCCGGGCGCTTGCGGATGAGGTCCTGCACGCCCCAGAAGCAGCCACCGGCCAGGATGGCCTTCTCGAGATTGGCGCTCATCGTGTTTCACTCCTCGTGTCGTCTGTCTGCTCGAACAGCGTCCGGTAGGCCCCGTAGCCTTCGCTTTCCAGCTCATCGAGCGGGATGAAGCGCAGGGCCGCGGAGTTGATGCAGTACCGCAGGCCGCCCTGGTCGGGGGGCCCGTCGCGGAACACGTGGCCCAGATGGCTGTCCCCGTGGGCGGACCGGACCTCGGTACGGATCATGCCGAGGCCGAAGTCACGCTTCTTCACGACGTTGCCCGGCTCGATCGGCACCGTGAAGCTCGGCCAGCCGGAGCGGCTGTCGTACTTGTTCACGGAGGCGAACAGGGGCTCGCCGGACACGACGTCCACGTAGATGCCGGGTTCCTTGTTGTCCCAGTACTCGTTGCGGAACGCCGGCTCGGTGCCCTTCTTCTGGGTGACCCGGTACTGCTCCGGCGTGAGCTGGGATATAGCCTGGGGGTCCTTGTGGTAGGTGTCGGACACCTCAGCTCCTTCGGTTGTGGCCCCACTGGTGGCGGGGCACTACATACAGCACAGCGTCCCAGCGCCCCCGGCTGTTCCCGCCGCCGGACCACCCCCAGGAAACGCGATTGCGTCACGCGGAAGGTTGGGGGAAAGGTGGGATCCCATGCCGACCCGCCTCGTTCATCTCGTGGCCGACGCCAACGACCCCGCCCGGCTAGCCCGGTTCTGGTCCGGCCTGCTGGGCTGGGAGATCGCCGACGAGACGCCTGACGAGGTGGACGTGTGGCCGGTCGGCTACGCCTATCCCGATCCGGTCGCGGTTCCGCTCGTCTTCGCTTTGGTGCCCGAGCCGAAGAGCGGGAAGAACCGGGTGCACCTGGATCTGGCCAGCAGCTCGGGTGCGCATCAGGCCGAGCTGGTCAGCCGGGCCAGGGAGCTGGGCGGCGGCCCGGTGGACATCGGCCAGGGCGACGTGCCCTGGGTCGTCATGGCGGATCCGGAGGGCAATGAGTTCTGCGTCCTGGAGCCGCGGGATATCTACCGGGACACCGGCCCGGTGGCCGCCATCCTCACCGACTGCAGCGATCCCGCGGCCCTGGCCCGGTTCTGGGCCGCCGCGGCGGGCTGGGAGATCACGCGCACTGAGGACGTGATCATCGGGCTCCGGTCGCCCGACGGCGTGGGACCCTACCTGGAATTCCTGCGCGCCCCCGACCAAAAGCTGGTCAAGAACCGGGTCCACCCGGACGTGGCTCCCTACCGAGGCGACGATCCCGCGGCCGAGGTGGCCCGGCTGCGCGACGCAGGCGCGGCGCTCGCGGACGTCGGCCAGGGTGAGGCGCCCTGGACGGTCCTGGCCGATCCCGAGGGCAACGAGTTCTGCGTCCTGTCCCCCCGGTAGAGACCTGTCCCCCCGTAGAAGGGAAGGATCAGGCCCAAGAACGGTCAGGGCTAAGAACGGTCAGGCCCGAGAACGGTCAGGCAGAGACCAGGTCGCAGACGAAGATCAGGGTCTCGCCCGGCGCGATCGACCGCCCGGCTCCCCGGTCGCCGTAGGCCATGCCGGGCGGGATGATCAGCTGCCGGCGGCCACCGACCCTCATGCCCTGCACGCCCTGGTCCCAGCCGGCGATGACCTGCCCCACGCCGAGCTGGAACTGCAGCGGGCCGCCCCGGTTCCAGCTGGCGTCGAACTCCTCTCCGGTGGAGTACGCGACCCCGACGTAGTGCACCTCGACCGTGTCGCCTGGCTTCGCGACCGCGCCATCGCCTTCCCAGACGTCGGTGATCTGGAGGTCAGCAGGCGGCTCGCCCCCGGGGAAGTTGACCTCGGGCTTCTCAATGCTCATGGTGGCGTCTCCATACGGAACGTGATGCGGTCGGCACAACGACAGCGCAGTCTACGTCAGGCCGGCAGGGCCCCGGGACAGGCCCGGCGGCGGTCTGGTCCGGGCACCGGAACGCTCCTAGCCGTGCGGTGCGGCGACCACGCCGTCGCCGGTGGCGTACGGGATGAAGCTGCCGTGGTGGGGGTTCGGGTCGAGCAGCTTGCCGAGCGCGGGGAAGGCCCGCTGCGGGCAGGTCGTCCGGTCGCAGACCTTACAGCCCGGGCCGATCGGGACCAGCGCGGACGGGCTGCCCAGGTCGAGTCCGTGGGAGTACACCAGCCGGTGCGCGTGCCGAAGGTCGCAGCCCAGGCCGACCGCGAAGGTCTTGCCGAGGGTGCCGTAGCCGCCGTAGCGCCGGGACACGGTCCGGGCCACCCAGAGGTAACTGCGCCCGTCGGGCATCTGAGCCAGCTGGGTCTGGATCTCCCCCGGGTGGACGAAGGCCTCGTAGACGTTCCACAGCGGGCAGGAGCCGCCGACCCGGGAGAAGTGGAAGCTGGTCGCCGACTGGCGCTTGGAGATGTTGCCCGCCCGGTTGACCCGCACGAAGATGAACGGCACGCCGCGGGCGCCGGGACGCTGCAGCGTGCTGAGGCGGTGCGCGACGGTCTCGTAGCCCACGTCGAAGCGCCGCTGCAGCAGCGCGATGTCGTAGCCCACCGTCTCCGCGGCGTCCAGGAACGGCCGGTAGGGCAGGACCAGGGCGCCCGCGAAGTAACTGGCCAGGCCGATGCGGCAGAGCATGCGGGCATCATCGCCGGACAGGTTGGCCTCGGTGACGATCTGGTCGATCTCCGCGGCCAGCTCGACCGAGGCGAGATGGGTGGCGAGCTGGAACGCCCGCTGCCCGGAGTTGAGCAGCGGGGACAGGGCCAGCACCCGGGCCTCGGGATCGTAGCGCCGTTTGACGCCCTGATCACGGTCCGGGAGGTCGGCCACGCGGATACCGTGCCGGCGGGCCAGCCGCTCAGTGATCCCGGCCGTGGTGCTGCCGAGCTTGAGGTCGGCCTGCGCGAAGATCCGCTCCGCGCCGAGGTCGAGCGCCGGGAAGTAGTTCCGCCGGGCGTAGAACAGCTCCTGCACTTCCTCCTGGGCCATGGGCGGCGGCACTGACATCGACCCCGGCTGGCCCGCGTCGATGCGGGTCATGATCGTTTCGTTGACGTCGCGGCCGTGCCGGTACCGGCGGTGCAGCTCGATGACGTACCGGCCGACGGCCGGCATGGCCGCGGCCAGCTCGCGGATCTCCGCCATCGAGATCTGCTCGCCGACCGAGGGATCGGTGAGCACGTCCCGGAGCTGGGCCGCGAGGCGGTCGGTGTCCTCGGTCGAGAACTGCTGCAGATCCGCGTCGAACACGCTGGCCAGCTTGAGCAGTACGGAGGCCGTGATCGGGCGCTGGCTGGATTCCAGCTGGTTGACGTAGCTTGGCGAGATGCCCAGCGCGCTCGCCAGGGCGGCCTGGGTGAGACCGCGTTCTTCCCGGAAACGGCGGAGCCGCACCCCTACCCTGGCTTTCGTGACCACTATCACACCCTGTCTAGCGACGTTCGCGCTCCGCATAATGGCCGTACACCGGTCCGCAACTTCCCGACCCGCCGCGGCAACTCACCCAGGTCCTGCGGGCCTTGGCTCCGATAATCGGTCTAGACCACCGCTCATCGTCTTTACAAGTGTTACAGAATCGCGGACTGAGCGCCACAAACCTCCACACATGCAGGTCTACCACTCGCGGAGCTTTGAGTGCATGTTGTTAAGGTAGGTTCCGGATTTCTACTGGACCCGACACGAGTTGCGGGTACCGGCCGGCGATGGAAGGACATCCTGTGAGCGACGCTTTTCCCAGACTGCAGCAGCCGCCGACGGCTCATAGCGGCCTGACTGACTGGGTGGCGGACGTCGCCGCCCTGACCCGGCCAGACCGCATCCAGTGGTGCGATGGTTCCCAGGCGGAATGGGACCAGCTCACCAGCCTGCTGGTGGAGCAGGGCACGATGATGCCGCTCAACCCGGACCTGCGGCCGGGCAGCTTCCTGGCCCGCTCCGACCCCTCCGACGTCGCCCGGGTCGAGGACCGCACGTTCATCTGCTCGGAGAAGGAAGAGGACGCCGGGCCGACCAACAACTGGATCGCCCCGGCCGAGATGCGCGCGACCCTCTCCGGGGTGTTCGCCGGCTGCATGGCCGGCCGGACCATGTACATCGTCCCGTTCTGCATGGGCCCGCTCGGCTCGCCGATCTCCCAGCTGGGCGTGGAGATCACTGACTCGCCGTACGTGGCCGCGTCGATGCGGATCATGACCCGGATGGGCGCGGCGGTCCTGGACGAGCTGGGCACGGACGGGTTCTTCGTCCGGGCGCTTCACTCGGTGGGCGCCCCGCTGCAGCCGGGCCAGGCGGACGTGCCGTGGCCGTGCAATAAGACCAAGTACATCTCGCACTTCCCCGAGACCCGGGAGATCTGGTCCTACGGGTCCGGGTACGGCGGGAACGCGCTGCTGGGCAAGAAGTGCTTCGCGCTGCGGATCGCCTCGGCCATGGCCCGGGACGAGGGCTGGCTGGCCGAGCACATGCTCATCCTCAAGGTCACCCCGGCGCGGGGCGAGGCCAAGTACCTCGCGGCCGCCTTCCCGTCCGCGTGCGGCAAGACCAACCTGGCCATGCTGCAGCCCACGGTTCCGGGCTGGCGGGTGGAGACCATCGGCGACGACATCGCCTGGATGCGGTTCGGCCAGGACGGCCGGCTGTACGCGATCAACCCGGAGGCCGGCTTCTTCGGTGTCGCCCCCGGCACCAGCGAGGTCACCAACCCGCACGCACTCCAGATGCTGGCCAGCAACACGGTCTTCACCAACGTCGCGCTCACCGACGACGGCGACGTGTGGTGGGAAGGCCTGACCGACGAGCCGCCGGCGCACCTGACCGACTGGCAGGGCCGCGACTGGACCCCGGAGTCCGGCCGCCCGGCGGCCCACCCCAACTCGCGGTTCACGGTGGACGCGGCCCAGTGCCCGTCGATCGCGCCCGAATGGGACGACCCGGCCGGGGTGCCGATCTCCGCGATCCTGTTCGGCGGCCGCCGGGCCACGGCGGTGCCGCTGGTCACCGAGGCGTTCTCCTGGCAGCACGGTGTCTTCCTCGGGGCGACCATCGCGTCCGAGAAGACCGCGGCCGCCGAGGGCACGGTCGGCGAACTACGGCACGACCCGTTCGCGATGCTGCCGTTCTGCGGCTATAACATGGGCGACTACTTCGGCCACTGGCTGAAGATCGGCGGGATGACGGAGCCGGAGAAGCTGCCCCGTATCTTCGCGGTCAACTGGTTCCGTAAGGACGAGAACGGCCGGTTCGCGTGGCCCGGCTTCGGCGAGAACAGCCGGGTGCTGAAGTGGATCACCGAGCGGCTGGCCGGCCAGGCCGAGGCTCAGGCCACCCCGATCGGCCACCTGCCGACCCCGTCCTCCCTGGACACCAGCGGCCTGGGGGTCAGCGAGGCCGACCTGGAGCTGCTGCTGTCCGTGGATGCCGACACCTGGCAGGACGAGGCCGACCACACCAGGGAGTACTTCACCACGTTCGGTCGCCACCTGCCGGAGACGATGTGGGATGAGCACGAAGCCCTGCTGGAGAGGCTGAAGACGGTTTAGCGCCGCTCGCTGCATGGCCCGACGCCTGGCCTGCCCGCTGTAGGGGCGGGCCAGGCGTCGGTGTCCAGGCTGGACAGGGTGTGCCCGAGGGTGCGCCCGGCGGCCGGCGCCGTGGGGGGCGTTCCGCGCGGGGATGTTCGGCGCGCGGGCGTTCGGCCCGGTGGAACGCGAGCCAGGCCACGGCCAGCGCGACGGCGAAGGCAGGCAGCCAGGCGAGCCGCTCGGCGATCCACAGGGCACCCGATGGCGCGGTGAGCAGGCCTGGGAGCCGCCCGACCATCGACCCGGCCATGGTCACGGCCAGGAATGCCGACTGGTGCCACAGGAAAAGCGTCATCGCCGACAGGTTGGCCAGCGCGACAGCGGCCCACGCGAGCGGGCGGCGCGTCAGCCGGGCCAGCCACGGCCGCAGCAGCAGCGCCACGCCGACCTGGGCCACGCCGAAGGTTACGGCGGCCAGGGTGGGCGGGTTCAGGTTCGAGATGCGGGCACCGTTCACGCCCACCATGCTCGCGGGATAACCAGCCCAGGCGATCAGTGCGGCGGTGCCGGCCGCGCCCGCGCCCAGCATGACCGCGGGCACCTTCCAGCCGCGGAACGAGCCGCGCGCCCATGCGATACCGAGCAGGTAGGGCACCATCCAGCCGGCCAGGACGTTCACCCAGCCGAGCCAGGCCGGGCCGCCAAGGCCGAAGCGGGCCGCGTCCACCCCGGCGACCAGGGCGGCCGGGACCAGCGCCGCTGCTGCGCCGCCGCGCCGCACCAGCGCCACCGCCAGCGGGGTCAGCGCGGTGAGCCCGGCGAACACGCACAGGAACCACAGCGGGCTGAGCACCAGCATCACCAGGGTGTGGATGGTCGCGGCCCGGACACCCGCCAGGATCATCCCCGCCGTGAGCGGCACCCAGAAGGCCGCGAGCACCAGCACGGGGCGGCCCAGCCGGGCCAGCCGCCGGCGCAGCCAGGGAAGGTACTGGCCCTTGCGGCTGCGGGCGGCGGCGTAACCGCCGACGAAGAAGAAGATGGCGAGGGTCTGGAAGATCCACGACGCCGGGGCCAGGTCCGGCACTGAGGCGAGCGGGCTGCTGTCCTGCAGCCGGTCACCGCCCGGGGAGGGGGTCAGCACCAAGGCGGTGACCAGCCAGTGGCCCAAGATCACGCCCGCGATGGCCAGGGCCCGCAGCGCGTCCACGGTGCGGTCGCGTCCGTCCGGCGTGGCCGCCTCCACCTTCGCAGCAAGGGTCCGGACCCGTTGCGGGATCATCGGGTGACCTTGGCGGGCTCGCCCAGCGCGATGTAGGCCAGGTTGCGCAGCGAGACGCTGCCCATCTGCAGATAGCTGCTGTGACCGTCAAGGCCGCAGGCGAACCGGCGGGCGCCGAACGAGGGCGACGTGGGATCCGCCCCGAACCCCACGCCCAGCAGGCGGACATGAGGCACGTACCGGATCCAGTCACCCGCTTCCCGGCCGGCCCAGACCCGGGCCGTGCTGTGCAGCGACGCCGCCGAGGCCGCATCCATGCCCGGGCTGCCGTACACCGCGATGTCGGTGACGGGCAGGTGCGGCGCGGCCAGCCCGCACACCACCGAACCGTAGCTGTGGCACAGCAGGGCCACCTGATCACCGTCCTGGGCCAGGCTGGTCACCAGCGGCCGCAGGGCCTGGGCGCCCTGCCCGGCGTTCCCGGAAGTCAGGACGGCCGGGCTGAGCAGGCTCGGCGTGCGGTAGCCCAGCCAGGCGATGACCGCCAGGCGGGCGCCGGGATCCAGCCGCCGCGCCTGCGCGGCGAGCGCCCGGGCTCCGCCGTAGGGCGATGCCGTCCCGGGGGAATCGAAGGTGGCCAGCGAGGTGTCCGAGCCGGGCACGAGGATCGCGACCCGCCGGGCAGCCGCCAGATTGCCGAGCACCTCGACGGCCTCACCCTGGCCGCGCGGATCGAAGGCCAGGAAGTGCAGGCGGTCCAGTGCCTCCAGCGTCCGGGCCTGACCCTGGTCGCCGGAACGGGCGGCGGCCCGGGCCGCCCGGTGGATGGCCCGCGCGCTGAGGGCGTAGCGGGCCGACAGCGCCTGCGGGGTGAGTGCAGGCAGGGACACCGGCAGGTCAGCCGGCGGGGCCGGGCTCACCGCAGCCGTCAGCGTGAATGCGGCGGCGGCCGCAGCCGCGGCGAGAGCAGTCAGGCGGAGCAGTTTCATCGCGTGTCCTTCCTGGTCCACGGAGGTGCTGGCCAGAAAGTTACGGACCGCACGGGGTAGCCGGCGTCACGCTGCGGGGCCCATTAAGGGCCTGCCCCGCAGGTACCCAGCGGCCACCCCGCCGGGTGACCTGGGCGGCCGCCCCCCGTACCTGAGTAGGGCCGGCCAGATCCCCCGTCAGGGTCACGAAAGGCCGGTCGCGCCGCGCTTACGCTGAGGGCATGATTTCTGGGGTGCGGGGGCGGATCGCGGCAGCCGTCGCGGACGGCGTGACCGACCCACCGTCTCCTCATCCGGCGTGGCTCCGGCGCTTCCAGCGCGGGCCGGTTGACCTGGCGTTCCTGGCCGACGCGGTGCTCGCCGCCATCCTGTTCGGGACGACGGCCTCCTGGCTGGAGACCCAGAACGGCAGGCACGGCCATCCGTACAGCACCCAGATGCTGCTGCTGTACGCCTTCCTGGCCAGCGCACCACTCCTGCTGCGGACCCGTTTCCCCGCCCTGGCCTGGGCGGCGTCCGCGGTGGCGCTGGCCTGGACTTCGTCGGCCATCGGCCCGCGCACCCTCTCGACCGCCGTCTACCTGCTTGCGGGCCTGATCGTCTACGGCCTGTGCCTGTACGCGGTCGCGGTGCGCGGCAAACCATGGTTCGTGGCCGTCGCGGCGGTCGTCACGGTGCTGGGCGCCATCGTCATCGACCCGCAGACCAGCGCGGGCGTCCTCCTCATGGCCATCCCCCTGCTCAGCGGGGCTATCGTCCGGGCCCGGCGGAGCGGCCGCGCCGAGCTGGCGCAGCAGGCCCGGCGGCTCGAAGCGGAACGGGCGCTGCTGGAAGAACGCCAGCGCATCGCCCGTGAACTGCACGACATCGTGGCCCACCACATGTCGGTGATCGCCATCCAGGCCGAGGCCGGGCCGCGCAAGGTCACCGATCCCCCGCCAGAGCTGCTGGAGAGCTTCGCCGACATCCGGGCCAGCGCGCTGAGCGGGCTGGGCGAACTGCGCCGGCTCCTCGGCGTGCTGCGCAGCGACAGCGCGGAAACGGCACCCCAGCCAGGCCTGGGCGAGCTGGCCGGGCTGCTGGAATCGGCCCGCAGCGGGGGCGTGAGCGTGAGTTCCTCCGTCAGCGGGCCGCCCCGGGCGCTGCCGCCGGGCGTGGATCTTTCTGCCTACCGGATCCTGCAGGAAGCGCTGAGCAACGCAATGCGGCACGCGCCCGGCTCCGCCGTGCGGGTGGAACTCGTCTACGCACCCAGCTCCCTGGTCATCAAGGTGCGCAACCACGCGTGCCCCTCCAGCGCGGCGCCCGCCAGGGGACGAGCGCCGCTGGCCGCACCGGCGGCCGGGAATGGCCTGGGCCCCGGGGACCAGGACGCCGCCGGCGGGGGCGGTCACGGCCTCATCGGGATGCGCGAACGCACCGCCATGCTCGGCGGCCACCTGGAGGCGGCCCCGACCGAGGACGGCGGATTCCTGGTCACGGCCGTCTTGCCCAACTCCGCAGGCCCCCGGGAGAGCCGGCCATGACCGTGCGTGTCGTGATCGCCGACGACCAGGGCATGGTCCGGTCCGGGTTCACCACCCTGCTGAACAGTGAGCCTGATATCGAGGTCGTCGGCGAGGCCGTGAACGGGCAAGAGGCGGTCGCGCGTGCCGCCCAACTGCAGCCGGATGTGATCTTGATGGATGTCCGGATGCCGGTGCTGGACGGCCTGCAGGCCACCCGGCAGATCACGGCCCACGGGGGCGCGACGAGGGTGCTGGTGCTGACCACCTTCGACCTGGACGACTACGTGTACCAGGCGCTGCGCTGGGGGGCGAGCGGCTTCCTGCTCAAGGACGCCTCGGCCCGCGAACTCGCCGAGGCGGTGCGGGTCGTCGCCGCCGGCGATGCGCTGCTCTCGCCCGGAGTGACCCGGCGCCTCATCGCCGAATTCGCGCGCATGGGCGCGCCCCGCGGACCAGACCGCAAGAAGCTGCGCGACCTCACCGAACGGGAATCTGAGGTACTGGCCCTGGTCGCCCGGGGCCTGTCCAACGCGGAGATCGCCCGCCACCTGGTGGTGGCGGAGCAGACGGTGAAAACACACGTCAGCCGCATCCTGATGAAACTGGGCCTGAGGGACCGTACCCAGGCCGTGGTCCTGGCCTACGAGACCGGCCTGGTCCACCCCGGCGGATGACCAGTGATCGAGCGCGGCCGGGACACGACGCCGCCTTCGCGGTCACCCTGGCCGCCATGCTCGCCGCGTACAACAACCTGGCGGGCCGGCAGCGCTGGCATGAGGAGTGGTATCCGGTTGTCAACCTGGGCGCCACCGGCGTCGCGCTGGCGGCGGCCGCGGCCAGCGGCCTGACCGCCACCGACCTGGGGTTGCGGCCCGACCGGATGGCCGCGGGGCTGCGCTCCGCCGGGCCGCCGGCCGCGGCCCTGGCCGCGGGGTGGCTGGCGCTGGCCGCGGTACCCGCGACCCGGCCTGTGCTTGGCGACCAGCGGGTCACGGGCCTCAGCTGGCCGCAGGCGGCTTACCAGGCCGCAGTCCGCATCCCGGTCGGCACGGTGCTGTGGGAGGAAACCGCCTTCCGCGGTGTGCTGCAGGCCGCCCTGCACCGGGTGCTGCCCAGGCCGGCCGCGATGGCCCTGACCAGCGCCGTGTTCGGCGTCTGGCACATCCGGCCCACCGTCGATGCCCTCCGGATCAACCAGGTCGCGACCGGCCGCCGGGCAGGGCTGGGGCCGGTCACCGCGGCGGTGGCCGGGACGGCTGCCGCCGGGCTGCTGCTGTCCGCGCTCCGCGAGCGGTCCGGGAGCCTGGCCGCGCCGGTGCTCCTGCACCTCACCGCCAACTGCGGCGCCACGCTGGCGGCACGGTCGGCCGCGGGATGGAATATCCGTCGCGCGCATATAGTTGCACGTTCAATCAGATGAGCATGGCAGGTGAGCCACGGCAGGGGCCGGGTGAGCCGGCCAGAGCAGGTTGGAGCAGCGATGCAGTTCGGGATCTTCACCGTGGGCGATGTCACGAGCGATCCCACGACCGGCCGCGCCCCCACGGAGCACGAGCGGATCAAGGCGATGGTCACCCTCGCCCGCAAGGCCGAGGAGATCGGCCTCGACGTGTTCGCCACCGGCGAGCACCACAACCCCCCGTTCGTGCCCTCCTCGCCCACCACCATGCTCGGCTACATCGCCGCCCAGACCGAGAAGCTGATCCTGTCCACCGCGACCACGCTGATCACCACCAACGACCCGGTGAAGATCGCCGAGGACTTCGCGATGCTTCAGCACCTTGCCGACGGGCGGGTGGACCTGATGCTCGGCCGCGGCAATACCGGGCCGGTGTACCCGTGGTTCGGCAAGGACATCCGCCAGGGCATCGAGCTGGCCATCGAGAACTACCACCTGCTGCACCGGCTGTGGCGCGAGGACGTCGTGGACTGGGAAGGCCGGTTCCGCACGCCCCTGCAGGGGTTCACCTCTACCCCCCGGCCGCTGGACGGCGTCCCGCCGTTCGTGTGGCACGGCTCGATCCGCAGCCCGGAGATCGCCGAGCAGGCGGCCTACTACGGCGACGGATTCTTCGCCAACCACATCTTCTGGCCCACCGAGCACTTCGTCCGGCTGGTCACCTTCTACCGGGAGCGCTTCGCCCACTACGGGCACGGCTCCCCGGACCAGGCCATCGTCGGCCTCGGCGGGCAGGTTTACATGCGGAAGAACTCCCAGGACGCGGTGCGGGAGTTCCGGCCGTACTTCGACAACGCGCCCGTCTACGGGCACGGGCCGTCGCTGGAGGACTTCACCGGGCAGACGCCGCTCAGCGTGGGCAGCCCGCAGGAAGTCATCGACAAGACCCTCACGTTCCGCGAGCACTTCGGCGATTACCAGCGCCAGCTGTTCCTGATGGACCACGCCGGCCTGCCGCTGAAGACCGTGCTCGAGCAGCTGGACCTGCTCGGCGAGGTGGTGCCGGTGCTGCGCCGGGAACTCGACGCGCTGCGCCCGGCCAGCGTGCCCGACGGCCCCACGCACAAGGCCCTCGTGGCGTCCGCGGCCCGGGCCGCCGCGACGGGCGAGCCCGCGATGGATGGGCCCGCGGCGGACGAGCCCGCGGCTGAGGATGGCGCGGTGCTGGAGGCGAGCCGCCGGTGACCGCGCGGACCATCGCCGTCGTCTCGGCTGGCCTCAGCCAGCCGTCCTCCACCCGGCTGCTGGCCGGCAAGCTGGCCGCGGCGACCGCCGGGTACCTGCCGGCCGGGACCGAGGTCAGCACGATCGAACTGCGTGACCTGGCCCATGACATCGTCAACGCCATGCTGACCGGGTTCCCGGCGCCGGCGCTTCGCGAGGCGATCGACCAGGTGCTCCGCTCGGACGCCCTGATCGCCGTCACCCCCCTGTACAGCGGCTCCTACAACGGCCTGTTCAAGTCGTTCTTCGACGTGCTCGACCCGGGCTCACTGGCGGGCAAGACGGTCCTCATCGCGGCGACCGGCGGCACGGCGCGGCACTCCCTCGCGCTGGAGCACGCGATCCGCCCGCTGTTTACCTACCTGCGCGCCGTCACGGTCCCCACCGCGGTCTTCGCGGCGACCGAGGACTGGGGGTCGGCGGGCGGCTCCGGGGACGCCCTCACCGCCCGGATCGACAGGGCCGGGGCCGAGCTCGCCGCCCTGGTCGAGCACCGTAAACCGGCCGCCGAGGCGGACCCGTACGCGTCCGTGACCCCGTTCGAGCAGCTCCTGCACGACAACTGATACCCATGCTTCACACCGTTATTTAAGGGCTCACGCAGGCCCCGTCCGCACCCGCGGACGGGGCCTGCCGCGTCCGGCGTCCCGGAACCGCGGTCGATGTAGCGTGGATAGGGGATGGGCACATCCCGGGCACGGCTGCGGGCGGGGCGTGATGCGGACAGGTCAGGTTTTCATCAGCCATACCTCGGACATGGCCCGGTTTCCTGAGGACCGGCCCTTTGTCCAGGCCGCTTTAGACGCGGTGGGCCGGGCCGGGATGGCCCCGGTTGACATGCGGCATTTCGCCGCGCGGGACGGCAGCCCGGCCGATTACTGCCAGCAGCGGGTCCACGAATGTGAGATCTACGTGGCCGTGATCGGATTCCAGTATGGCTCGCTGGTGCCAGGCGAGGAGATCTCCTTCACCGAGCTGGAATTCCAGGCCGCCAGCGTCGTGGGCGTGCCTCGGCTGATCTTCCTGCTGGAGGACGCGGCCTGCCCATCGCAGCTGAATGACACCGACCGCGGTCCGGTGGAGCGATTCCGGCAGCGGTTGCGGGGCGCCGGCCTGGTCGTCCGCTCCTTCACCTCCGGGGCTGGGCTGGAGCTGGAGGTGTTCCACGCCCTGAGCGAGCTCACGGTGCAGGATCCCGAACGGCAAGCTCCCACGTCCCTCCGCGCACATCCCAGCGTGCCTCAGGTCAGCGCGATGGTTCCGCAGATCTGGAACGTGCCGAACAGGAATGCCGACTTCACGGGGCGCGGCATCATCCTGGACAGGCTGCACGACGAGCTGACCGGAGACGGCACCGCGGTCGTACTGGCCCGGGCCGTCTATGGGCTGGGCGGTGTCGGCAAGACGCAGGTGGCGCTGGAATACGCCCACCGCTTCAAGACTGACTACCGCCTGATCTGGTGGGTCAATGCGGAACAGCCTCTGGAGATCACCCTGGCCCTCGCGGAGCTGGCCGGGAGGCTCGGCCTCCAGATCAGCGACAACGCGGCCGATACGGCCGCATCGGCCCTGGAGCAACTGCGACGCGACGTTGCGGGACGGTGGCTGCTCATCTTCGACAACGCCGAGGACCCTGAGGATCTGGCTCCCTTCCTCCCCACCGGGTCCGGGCACATCCTCATCACGTCACGCAATCAGGCGTGGACTCGCCATGCGGAGCCGGTAGAACTCGACGTCTTCAGCCGGCAGGAAAGCCTCGCACATCTCAGGCACCACGTTCCCGGGCTGGACCCGGGCGATGCGGCCAGGGTCTCCGCTGCCGTGGCTGATCTGCCCCTGGCCATCGAGCAGGCGGCCGCCTGGCTGGCGGAGACCGGCATGCCCGCGGCCCTGTACGCCGAATGGCTGGAGACCCAGACCACCAGCGCGCTAGGACTGAATAAGCCGCTCGACTACGCGAAGCCCGTGGTCGCGGCCTGGAACCTGTCTATCGACCGGCTCAAACAGCAATCCCCGGCGTCAGTGCGGCTGCTGCAGATCCTGGCCTTCTGCTCGCCAGACCCTATCTCCGCGACGCTGCTCTACAGCGAAGCCATGCTCGAATGCCTGCTGCCCTACGACGAGACCCTCAGCCAGAAACTGATGATCGGCCGGGTGATCCGGGAGGTCAGCCGGTTCGCGCTGGTGAAGGTGGATCAGAGCACGAACTCGGTACAGATGCACCGCCTTGTCCAGGCGGTGATCCGGTCGCAGATGAGCGAGGAGGAGCAGATCGGGGCGCGGCACGAGGTGCACACGATCCTCACCGGGGCCCGGCCCCGCCAGGGCGAAACCGATGACCCGGCCAACTGGTCCACCTACGACATCATCTGGCCGCACCTGGGCCCGTCCGTGGCCGAGGAATGCGACGATCCCCGGACCCGCCAGCTGCTGATCGACTGGGTACGTTATCTGTGGAAGCACGGCGAGTTCGAGTCCTGCCTGGCCCTCGCCCGCCGGCTGGAGAACCTGTGGCGCCACCACCTCGGGCCCGATCACCCGCAAACGCTGCGCCTGCAGTTCCATATCGCCAACGTGCTGCGTTCCCAGGGCCGCTTTGGGGAGTCCCGGGAGCTCGATACCTTCGTCCTGGAACGCCAGCGTGCCGTGCTGGGGCCGGACCATAACTATACCCTGATGACGGCGAACGCGCTGGCCGCCGACCTGCGTGCGCTGGGCGAGTTCCAGGAGGCGCTGGCCTCTGACCGGGAAACCTACGAGAGGTTCAAGGCGGAGTTCGGCGAGGACCACCGGTCCACCCTGGCCGCCGCGCATAACCTGGGGTGCTCGCTGAGGCTGGTCGGCGACTCCTCCACCGCCCGTCGGCTGGATGAGGAGACGCTGGACCGGCAGCGGCGGGTACTGGGTCGTGAGCACCCCAATACCCTCCAGTCCGCAGCCACCCTGGCCCTGGATCTGCGGGCGGCGGGGGCGTTCCGTGAGTCGGTGGACCTGCTCCGCGAGACCTGGGAGAAGTACCTCGAGGTGCTGGGCCAGGACACGTTTGACACCCTGCACACGGCAGCCAGCCTGGCCGTCTCCCTCCGCAAGGCAGGAAAGCCGGCCGAGGCGATGTCCCGGTCCCGGGACACCTATGAGCGGTACGAGCGGTGCTACGGTCGCGACGTTCCAGAGGCCCAGCTGTGCGCGCTCAACCTCGCCGGGGATCATGCGGCCGGCGGCGACATGCCGCGGGCGCTGAAGCTGGCGATGGAGGTGAGGGCCGCATACCAGGTCAGCCTGGGAGACGATCACCCGAACACCATGGTTGCCGCGAACAACCTAGCGTGTTACCTGCGGCGCAGCGGCCGGCTCCCGGAGGCACTCACGCTGGCGGCTGACACGCTGGAGCGGATGCGGCGCAAGCTGGGCGAGAACCACCCACTGACCCTGTCCTGCGTGCTTAACCTGGCCAATTGCCGTGGTGACTCAGGAGATCGCGAGGCGGCCGAAGCACTGCAAACCCAGGCCGTCGCTCTGCTGCGGGAAGTGCTCGGTGACGACCACCCCGACACCTTGGTCTGCGAAGCGGATCTCGCGGTCACCCTCCACCAGGCAGGGCGTAGTGAAGAGGCAGAACAGCTTCGAACACGGGTCCTCGACAGCTTCAGCCACGTTCTAGGGGCCCATCATCCGAACGCAGTGATGCTGCGCAACTGGCAGCAGATTGACCTTGACCTCGAGGCCTTGCGGATCTGATCGGGAGGCTCCTGACGCTGTGGCAGCGCACGGACGTGGCCGCGGCCATCGCCGCGCGGGTGCGGCCATGACCTGGGCGACGTGAGCGACGTGAGCGACGTGAGCGACGTGAGCGACGTGAGCGACTGGTCGCGGCCATGAACCCGTTCGACGCGATCGGGACCGCGCGGGTCAGCCACGCCATCGCCGACCGGATCTGCCGGGTCGTCCTCGGCTACCGGGACGAGGCGGCGGAGCGGCACATCACCACCGGGATCACCGGCCACCGCGGGCCGGTGGTGGACTTCGCGGTGGCGCTCACCCGGGCCACCCGGGAGCATCCTGACGCGCGCCTGGGCTCCTCGGTGCGGGGCGCGATCGACCTGGTTCTCCTGCTGACCGGGCTGATCCAGCTGCGCGCCGAGCCGCGGATGACGCGTGCGAGCGCCCGCGACGCCGCGCACGCCGCCCTGTCCGGGCGGATCCGGATCGCTGACGGGTGCGAGCGGACCCCGGAGTCGGTGCTCGACGAACTGCTGGATCAGCTCTGGCCGGCCGGATCGCCGGACCCGCTGCCCCTGCGGACCGCAGAGCACCCGACGGGCCCGGCGCGGGTTCCCTGGACGGCCAGGGAAAAGGTGACCGCCTGCCGCCAGCCGCGGCAGGCACCCGCCACAACCAGCCCAGCCATGACCAGCCCAGCCATGACCAGCCCAGCCAGAACCGGCCCGGCCCGCGCCAGGCCTCCGCGTCCGCGGCCCGCCGCGACCGGGGCCGGGGCCCGGCCCGGCGGAGCGTCAGCCGGGCCGAGCTGGCCGCCCGGCACTCGGCGTTCGCTGACGTCTCGCCGGGGCTGGGGCAGCTCGACGAGGACTCGTTCGCCCGGCTGCTGGCCGACGATCCGGACGCAGCCGTGACCCTCCTGCCCGACCTGGCTCTAGCCACCGACCGTGAGCTGCGCGTGGCGGCAACGCGGCTGGCCGCGCGGGTCTTCGTCCGGATGGCACGGGCCGGGCGGCAGGCCGCCCGGGGGACCCGCCGCCTCGGCCCCGGCCGGTCGGAAGGTGATCTTGACCTGGACCGGACCCTCGAGCGGTGGTCTGGATCCTGGCCGCCCGGGTCTGACGACCTGGTGACCCGCTCCTGGCGCGCTCATCGCCGCGCGCTGTGCCTGCTGATCGACAGCAGCGGCTCCATGTCGGGGCTCGCGGTGGCCATCGCCGCCGTCGCCGCGGCAAGCCTGATCCTCACGGCTGACGGCCGGCTGGCTCCCGGGATCATTTCTTTCCGCAACGACGCGACCGTCCTGCAGGCCCAGGGCACGCACGGCGAGCCCGGGCCGCTGGTCGGCGATCTGCTGGCCTTGCGCGGGCACGGAGTCACCGATCTGGCGGCCGCGCTCCGCGCGGCGGCCGCCCAGCTGGCCGCCGTGACGGCCGACGAACGGGTCGTTGTGCTGCTGTCGGACTGCGTGCCCACGGCGGGCGGTGATCCCGCGCTGGCCCTGACCGGGATCAGCCGCCTGCACGTGCTCTGCCCGCTGCCGACCCCGGAATCAGAGCGGGCGGCCACGGCCCTGGCCCGGCGGGGGAATGGCGTGAGCCAGCCCCTCCGGACCCTGGCTGACGTGGCGCCCGCCCTGACCCGCGTGCTCGGGTGAGCGCTCGTCCTCAGTACGGGGCTGTTACTACGGCACCAGGTAGGTGTTGAAGCCGTTGGCGGTGGAGTTCAGCGCCCCGGCGTTCGCCTCGGTCACGCTCCCTGGGCCGGTCATGATGAGCGGCGCGGTGGTGAAGTACCCAGAGAACCCGAGCTTGGTGCCTTTGTAATTGGTCAGTTGCCCGCCGCTGAAAGCGGCCACTTTGGCCTGCGCCGCGGGCGCGGTGAAGGCCGGCGCGCTCCACGGGGTGTCGCCGAATTCGCTGCCGATCCGGACTTCCTTGAAGGAGACACCGGTCCCGATGTTCAGCGTGAACCCGGAGGTGGTCTTCGCGGTGAGGTCGTTCACTGTGAAGGTGAGATCACCATTGCCGGTGTTGTAGAAGATCTCCTCTTGCACGGAGTGCCCGGACGGGTAGCTGACCGCACCGCTCGTCCACGAGGCCGGCGTACCCGAGCAGGGGGTGGTCCCCGCCGTGGCACAGATGAGGGCGTGGGTGGAGTTGTTGAACTCGGCCACGGCGGGGCTGTACGGGCTGGTCGTCGTGGTATCGGACACGCCAAGGACGTAGACGTTGCCGCCGCCCCAGAACTGGACCGACTGGCCGAGCGCGCCGATGGAGGCGCTGTACTGGCTGGCGTTGCGCAGGTAGACGGTGGCCTGGGCGTAGCGGAACTGCGCCCCCGTGAACTGGTAACCCGCTTCCTCGACGGTGGGGACAGTCGCGCCGCTGGCTGCGCTGGCCGCGCTGGCCGCTAAGCCGGCCGGCAGAGCGAGTGTCACCGCGGCCGTAGCCAGGGCAAGCAACCTGATAAGCCTGGACATGGGAACCCCCTTTTCCCGGCGACCATTCAGGATCGTCGTTGACCGCTGTTAAGAAAGGCCTACCTCGTAAGTGGTCAGGAGAACAGAGGACCCAGGCCCTTTCTTGGCTGTCCCGGCACTCGTGCGGGGCGGGGCGGGGGCACGCTGTCCGGCAGCTCTTGCGGCCGACTGAGCCGGTCCTGGCGTTGCGAGCGCATGGGCTCCGCGAGTTCCATGCATGCGAAAGAGTCCGGCCAGTCGGCCGGGCTGTACCCCGCGGCCAGGTCGCAATGATGCAGCTCGACCTCGACCAGCCGCCGGACCAGCAGCTGCGCAGCCGGGAGCGGCGCCGAGCCGGGGACCCGCACGAAGCACGGCCAGGCCTGGTCGGCCAGCTGCCGGGCGATGGTACGCAGCGCCATGGCCGAATCGGCCACGTCGGTCACGAGGTCCTTCGCCTCCTGGGCCGCGGCGCGCTCGATATCGGCCTCCAGGGCCCCGGCGCTGACGTAGGCCGGGCGGTCCTGGCCGGAGCGGAGCCCGACCAGCAGGGCGCGCATCGCGTCGGCGCTCCTGGCCAGATGGGCCAGGACATGGGCCCGCGCCCAGCCGGGCAGCAGTGACGGCTGCCGCAGGTCCGGCTCGGCGATGACCCGGGCCGTGCCGAGCAGGCGCTGCGTCGCGTCGTCAATCTGGTCGTGAAGCTGGCGTTGCGCGGCATCCACCCATCCACTCTAAGCGGTGCCCGTGCTGGGCCGCCGAACCGCACCAGCGCGGTGCATTGCTTGCGGCGCCATTTCGGGGTCGGCCCCGTGCGGTACGTTTCCCATGGAACCGGATAGGTTGAGCCCAGGAAAACGTCATTCAGCAGGGATCACGTTCCCGCCGCTGAGCAAGGCAGGCTTGGCCGCGCCTGGATGACAGCATCCGGAACGGCAGACGGGAAAGGCACGAGCCAATGAGCAGCCAGGACCACGACGATCCGGCGACGGACAGCACGGCGGGCGACTCGCTGTCCTTTGACACATCGGTCGCTCATCCGGCCAGGATCTACAACTACTGGCTGGGCGGGAAGGACAACTACGCCGCAGACCGCGAGGCCGCCGAGCAGGCCATCGCGGTCACCCCGGACATCCTTCCCGGGGTCCAGGCCAACCGGGCCTTCCTGCGCCGCGCGGTCGAGTTCGTGGCCGGGCAGGGCATCCGTCAGTTCCTCGACGTGGGTACCGGCCTGCCGACCGCCGACAACACGCACGAAGTCGCACAGGAGATCGCACCCGAGTCCCGCGTCGTTTACGTGGACAACGACCCGATCGTGCTAGCCCACGCCCGCGCACTGCTGACCAGCACGCCGCAGGGCGCCACGGCCTACGTCGATGCCGACGCGCGCGATACCGCCACAATCATCGAGTCGGCGGCCCAGATCCTGGACTTCACCCAGCCGGTGGCGGTCATGGCCCTGATGGTGCTGCAGTACATTCCCGACTCCGATGAACCGCAGAAGATCATCTCCGAGCTGATGGACGCGATGCCGTCCGGCAGCTACCTGGTGATCTCAGACACCACGACCGACATCGGCGACGGGGCCAATCGCGTCGCCTCGAAGATCAATCCGCGGATGGGCCCCACCCGGCTCACTCCCCGGCCGCGCGCCCAGATCGCCGCGTACTTCGACGGCCTCGACCTAGTCGAGCCAGGGCTCGTAGCGATGCCGGAATGGCGGGGCGAGGCCAGCCCCCACGTCGTCGTCAACGCGTTCGCGGGTGTGGCCCGCAAGCGGTAGCAGCGGGTCGGCGGACAGTCCGCAAGCTGTCCGCGCGGGCCGGCGGGACAGTCCGCAAGCTGTCCGCGCGGGCCGGTGGGGTCCACCAGCCGCCAGCGCGGCGCCGTCCGCCCCCTGCCGTGCCATCGCCGCCACGCCTCTCGCGCCGGTTGTTCCCGACAGCAGCAGCGTTCCCGTGGCCGGGACGTGCTAACCGCAGCATCGGACCGTTTGAGAAAGGTTGGTGGTGGTTTACCAGGCTTTACCGGGGGGCGGATCGGCCGCCGCAGGGTTAGCCGGCCCCCCTGACCCGGAAGAACATCGTGGGATGCCACCACGCGTTCCACTGATGCCAGCCGAGCAGAGTGCCAGTTTCCAGGGCGCCGAACGTGTGGCCCGGCCGGACGAAGAACTCCACATGTCCGGTGCCGTAGAAGGCCAGGTCACCCCGGCGTGCCTGGCCCTCGGTCTCCCGGATCAGCCGCCCGGAGTCGAGCATGTCAGTGGTGGACCGGCCGAAATGGATGCCTTCCTGGGCGTACGCGGCCATCACCACCCCGGAGCAGTCGTAGCAGCCCGGCCCGGTGCCGCCCCAGCAGTACGGGTGGCCTGCCGTGTGGTGGTAGGCCCAGAGGTAAGCCGCCAGACGCGGGGTCGTGGACCCGGCGGAGGCGGCTTGGGAGGTGGTGGCGAGGGGGATCGCCGCTAGGGATGCCGTCGCCAGGAGAGTGATCAGAAGACGACGGAATACGCGATACGGACCCACAAGGGGCTCCCAGATCGCAGGGTGCCTTCCGCTGCGGTGGCCACGGGTTCACGGTGACCAGCGAAATTCAGCCGGAAAGCCCGACAAGCACAGAACTCTAACCCACTCGGAACCCTTACCAAGGTATTTGGGCGACATTAACCCCCACTTGCCCCGCAGCCCGGTGCACCGGACTGCGGGGCCAGGGGGGCGGTAATCCGGGCTACGAGCTGCGCTCCCAGGTGACCGCGAAGCCGTTGCCGCTGCCGTTGAGCGCCCCCGGCAGGGCCTTGGTGGCGCCGGAGGAATCGGTCATGGTGATCTCATCGTCGGAGAAGGATGAGATGACCCCCGACGTGGAGCCCGCCGACACCGTCGAGCCCGACTCGGTCCAGCTGTGGAAGTCCGACAGGGGGTACACGCCGCTGCTGCCGCTGGGCGCCTCAGCGATCCACTCGGCGCTGGAATTGGCGCAGCCCGAGCAGGTCTGCTTAGTGGAAAAACTGTCGGCCGAACGGCTGGAATCCGTCACCTTCAGCGTATAACTGGTACCACTGCGGACCACCGAGGCCGTGATGCTGTCGCCCGCGCGGAGCGTCTGGCCCACGACCTGAATGGCGTTCGACGGATACATTTCCCACCACGTGTAGTAGTACGCGGTGCGCTCGTAACACTCGGCGAGTGTGCCGTCCTGCTCCACCGAACTGCTGCTGTAGCCGTCGATGCCGACCCAGAACGCCGCCAGGGACGTCTGTGAGGTGCAGCTGACCGAAGGCTCAGCCCAGCTGCCGGTAACCGTGGAGAAGCCGCTGCCTGTGTCGGCATACCCGGACCAGTTCGTACTCTGGACCTGGGACAAGCCCTTGACCCGCAGCGATGGGCTGGATACCTGATGATCGGCGGCGTGCTGGCCGATCGCCAGGTGCCGGAGGGCCTGCCGGGCCACCGCGGCGGCGCGGGCGCTGGCCGGCGCAGGGGTTACGCTCGCGCGCGCAGTACTCGCGCCCGCGGAGGGCCCCAAGGCCATCATCAGGGCAAGCGCAGGCACGCTCACCGTTAAGAATCGGGCCAGCAGACCAGGACGAGGACGGCGCATGCGGATCACCTCTCGCTCGGGGCGGCTGGGGGCAGCCGCTCTTGACCCAATCTTAAATGGCCAGAACTTGGTCATCAATGTGTGACGCGAGGTCAAGAGATACGACGGCGATTAGCTCGTCAATGGCTCAGTCTCCCCGGGAGAAGATCCGCAGGAAGAACAAGAACACGTTCAGCGCGTCCAGGAAGATCGACGCGGCCAGCAGCGGCGCGGAGGCGACGTCCGACGAGCGACGCAGCCGCTGGAAGTCGACCATGGTCAGCCCGGCGAAGATCACCAGGCCGAGCACCGAGTAGATGAGCTCGCCATGCGGAATGCGGACGAAGATCGCCACGATGCCGAACACGATGAGGGCGACAAGCGCCCAGAAGCTCAGTCGCGCGAGCCCGGACAGATCACGCCGGGTGGCATAGCCGGCCGCCCCGAACCCGGCGATGAACAGCGCGGTGGCCCCGCCCGCCTGCCAGAGCGCCTGAGGGTTCGTGCTCGCGTAGTAGACGAGCGCCGGTGCCATGGCCAGCCCCAGGGCCACGCCGAAGGCCAGCAGCAGCCCCACGCTGAGCGCTCCGGACCGCCGGACCGCGAAATTCATGCTGATGAGGCACGCGAAGGCGACGATGAACCAGACGATGGCCCAGCCTTCGGACAAGGTACGGCCCAGGTAGGAGCCCAGCGCGAAGAAACCAGCGGTGACCGCGACGTAGCCCATGGTCTGGCCGAACAGGGTGTGCCCGCGGTCCCGGTCTATCGTCCCGACGCCGCGGAAACTCAACGAGTCGCTCATGGATCCACTCTGTCAGCGGGCGGTCCTTTTTGTCTTCACCAGGACGGCCAGCACACGGCCGGCCGGGGCAGCCCAGCCAGGCCCGGGCAGGCCAGGCAGCCGGGGCAGGCCAGGCAGCCGGGGCAAGCCAGGGCAGCCCGGGCAGCCGGGTGGCCGGACGGCGGGCTGGCCAGGCTGGACGGCGCCCTCCCTTCCGTTGCCGGCCTTGCGGCGGCATGCTGGAGGCGATGCCGCCGCCGGTGTGAGGGCGGCGGCGCGGACGCGGCAAGGGACGAACTTGAAGTACACGGTGCGGACGCCCGACGGCAGACGACTTTCCACCCAGGCAAGTGGCGATCCCGACGGCAGACCCGTCTTCGTCCTGCACGGGACGCCAGGCAGCCGTTTAGGCCCGCACCCCCGGTCCGCCGTCCTGCACCGGCTGGGCGTCCGGCTGATCTCGTTTGACCGGCCAGGTTACGGGGGATCCGACCGGCTAGCTGGGCGGCAGGTCGCGGATGTGGCCGAGGACGTGCTGGCCATCGCGGACGCCTACGGGCTGAAGAAGTTCGCGGTCGTTGGCCGGTCGGGCGGCGGGCCGCACGCTCTCGCCTGCGCCGCCCTGCTGCCCGAGCGTATGACGAGGGCCGCCGTCCTGGTGGGCATCGCCCCGCACGGCGCGGACGGACTTGACTGGTTCGACGGCATGGCCCAGTCCAACGTCATCGAGTTCACCGCGGCGGCCAGCGGTTACGAGGACATCGTCGCCCACACCAAGGCGGTAGCCGAGGAGATCCGGGCCAACCCGGCCAGCCTGATCGCCAGGCTCCAGGCCGAGCTTCCCGACTCGGACCGGCGGGTCGTGGCCGATCATGGCATCCGGTCCATGCTGATCGAGACCTACGCGGAGGCCCTGCGGACTTCCGACTACGGCTGGATCGACGATGCGCTCGCTTTCTGCTCGCCGTGGGGATTCGACCCGGCCACGGTCCGGGTGCCTGTGCTGCTGTGGCACGGCGCGAGCGACGTGTTCTCCCCTGCCAGTCACGCCCGGTGGCTGGCGGACCGGATCCCCAGCGCCGCTGTGGTCGTGCAGGCCGGGGCGGCCCACTTCGGCGCGCTGGACGTACTGCCGGACATCCTTCGCTGGCTGTCCGCCGGCCGGCCGGATGCCAGCGGATCGCGTGATCGCGGATTTCCGCGCCGGGGATTAGCGGACCACACAAGACTCGCCGGGGGACGCTAGCGGGCGGTCAGATCTGCTGCGGTTCCAGGTCGCGATTGATGCGCTGCCAGTTGTGCAACTGTGCGGTGTCGGGGTGACCGGCGCCCAGGACGCGGCTGAGGTCAGCCATGATCGCGGCTCTGAGTTCCTCGGCTTCCTTGTTCCGGCCTGCCTGGCGGAGCGTGACGGCCAGGTTGGCCTGGCAGACCAGGGTGTCCGGGTGATCACGACCGAGCGCCTCGCGAAGCAGGGCCACTGTCTCCCGCTCCAGCGTCTCGGCCACCTCAAGATCGCCGGAGTCGCCGCGGCAGTTGGCCAGGTTGACCGTGCCGGACAGGGTCAGCGGGTGGTTCTCGCCCAGCTTGCGCCGCATCCGCTCCAGCGTGTCAGCCGCCAGCGTGAGCGCCTCCGGCAGCCGCCCGATGGATCGCAGGTAGCATGCGAGATTGTTGACCGCGACCAGGGTGTTCGGGTGCATATCACCCAGGCCCGCCTGGTAGGCCGCCTTGACGCCAGTCACCAGGTCCAGCGCTCGGGGCATGTCGCCGGTCGCCGCGTAGTCGCACGCCAGGTTCAGCGCACACGACAGCGCGTCGGGGGCGCCGCTTCCATAACGGCGCTTGTAGCGCTCGTAGGTGTCCTGGGCCAGGTTCATCGCCTCCGCCTGCTCTCCTGCCTTGCGCAGCGACACGGCCAGGCTGGCTGCGGTGCGCAGGGTGTCGGTCATGTCGTCGCCCAGGACCTCCCGGTATTTGTCCCAGGTGTCCCGCAGCAGGTTCACCGACTCGCGGAACGCGCCTGCGGCGCGCAGGTCGAGGGCCAGGCTGGCCACCGACTGGAGGGTGCTCGGATGCTCGGGGCCGAGCACCTGGCGCTGCCGGTCCAGGGTTTCCTCATCCAGCCGTCGCGCGGTAAAGCAGTCGCCGACCAGGCGAAGGGAACACCCGAGGTTGTGCGCGGCCAGGAGCGTCCGCGGGTAGTCCTCGCCGAACTGCTCCTTGAAGCTTTCGTGCGTCGCCCGGTCGGCAGTCAGGGATTCCTGGAAGTCACCCAGGGCGCGCAGGTCGGCACCCAGCCCATTCGCGGTGATGAGAGCGTGCGGGTGGTCGGGGCCGAGCACCTCACGCTGGCGCTCTAGGACATAAGTGTCCAGATCCCGGGCGTCGCTGAACCGGCCTTGCGAGCGGAGCACGTTGGCGATGTGGAACTGCAGGTACAGGGTCTGCGGGTCGTCGGACCCGAGCTGGTGGCGCCACAGGGTCTCCAGCCGGCTGGCCAGGGCCAGGCAGGACTCGAACTCGCCGTGCTTCCACTGGTATCGCACCCAGTCGATCAGCAGCTGGCGGGTCCGGGGATCGTCGCATTCCTCGGCCACGGACGGGCCCAGGTGCGGCCAGATGATGTCGTAGGTGGACCAGTTAGCCGGGTCATCGGTTTCGCCCTGGCGGGGCCGGGCCCCGGTGAGGATCTTGTGCACCTCGTGCCGGGCGTCGACCTGTTCCTCATCACGCATCTGGGAACGGATCACCGCCTGGACAAGCCGGTGAATTTGCAGCGAGTTACTGCCCTGATCCACCTTCACCAGCGCGAACCGGCTGATATCCCGGATCACCCGGCCGAGCATCAGCTTCTCGCTCAGCGTCTCATCGAACGGGAGCAGGGACTCGTTCATCTCGTCGCTGTATAGCAGGTCCATCGAGATGGGACCCGGCGAGAAGAACGCGCACAGCTGAAGCAGCCGGACGGCGGCCGGTGAGCGCTGCTTCAGCCGGTCGAACGAGAGGTTCCAGGTCGCGACGACCGGCATCGGGTAATCCGGCGGCTGGTTCAGGGCCAGGATCCGGGTGGACTGGGTAGCCAGCTGCTCGACGTAGACCCGGGCTGGCATCCCGGTCTGCTCAAGCCATGCGCTGGCCTGCTCCACCGCCAGTGGCAGATGGCCCAGGGCGTCGGCGACCCGTTTCGCATCGGCTACGTCCAGTTCGGGCACATGCCGAAGCAGGTGCCCGACGCTCTCGTCCCTGGTGAAGACGTCCACCTCGAGCGGCTCGGCCGAGTGCGTCCAGGCCTGGTTCCTGGAGGTGATGAGGACGTGCCCTGACCCGGAGGGCAGGTACGGTTCGAGCTGCTTAGGATCGTCGGCGTTGTCGAAGATCAGGAGCCAGTGCGGGGTGGTGTCGCAGCGCAACTCCTCCAGCGCCGACTCGGCCGCCTCGGCCACGTTGTCACCCACCTTCAGCCCCATCTTGCGGGCCAGGTCGGCGAGGGCCCCGCTGGTCTCCTCGGCCCGCTCCGACGGCACCCACCAGACGAGGTCATAGTCGGCCATGAAGCGGTGCGCGTACTCCAGCGCGAGCTGGGTCTTGCCCACCCCGCCCAGCCCGTACAGCGCCTGCGCGACCACCACCGCCCGGCCTCCCCCGGCCAGCTTGTCGCGCAGGAGCTCCAGGGTTGCTCCGCGGCCGGTGAAGTCGGCGTTCCTGGCGGGCACGTTCCAGATCGGCGGGATCGCACCGGGGAACCTGGGGTCCCCGGCGGTCTTTCCCGCTCCCCCGGCCGGTTGCAGGGGCCGGTCCAGGGCCCACAGCAGCTTGGCGGTCGCCTGGGCCGCGTCCATCCGTGCCAGGTCGACAACGGGGTGCTCGTTGAAGGGCTCGCTGATCCTCACCTCGCTGATCCGGACGGGGATGAGCTGGCGGTGGGTGTCGGCGGCGTCGGCCGACGACAGCGTTTTCCAGATGGACCTGGCGTCGGGCGAATGCAGGTACGCGGAGGAAAGCACCGCGATCGCGCGAGGCGCCACCTGCAGTTCACGTTCCGCCTGGATACTGCCCCGCACATCACCGTCGCCGCTGCCGGCCGTCATCACCGTGCTGCGGGGCAGGACCCGGAAGCCCGCCCGCGTCAGCACCGCCTCGATCCAGTCGGCCCACATACGGTCCTCGGGCACGTAGCTCACGTACACCTGGGGGGAGGAGACGGGCTGCCGGCGCGCGAAGGCGTCCTTGTACTGCAGCCGCAGATCCTCGGCGATCGGCCGCATGGCGGTGATCTGCCCGGCCGTGATGGAGTCGGTGATCCGCTCGAACGAGGCGAGCAGGGAAGCGGGCGAGCCGGGATCGTCACCGAAGGTGGCCAGCGTCTCCTCAAAGGCGTAGAAGGGCTTGTACGGAACCTCCACCGAGGCCCAGTACAGGGCCGAGCCCTCCGGCGTCATCCCGGCCGGGAAGCCCTCGAACTTCATCCGGGCCAGCGCCCGGCCGACGTCGAGCTTCTCCTTCTCGCCGTCCTCGATGCGCATCGGGACGGGCAGGACCCGGATGTTCCGGTCCCGGTACCGCCCGCTGATCTGGCGGGCCACGTTGGCGGCGCCCTCGATGCTCTGATCGCTCAGCGTGAAGCAGATAGTCAGGACGTCAGGGAGTTCGATCGTGCAGATGTCGGCCACGTCACTCAGCCCGGTACGGCTGTCGATGAGTACGTAGTCGTACTTCTCCTTCATGTCGTCCCGCATCGCACGGAAGAACCGCCCACCGCCGAGCCGATCGTAGAAGTTGTCCCAGTCGAGCGAGCAGACCGCGGCAGAATAGTCACGGTTCTGGCGGCCGGCCGACAGGAAATCGAGCTTGCCACCCTCAGGAAACGCCCATTCCAGGGAGACGGCATGCCGCTCGACTTGCGCTAGTTCCAGGTACCAGTCATCGGTCCGCGGTCCCGGGTCAACGGCGGCGGACGCGTAGTCGTTGATTATCTCGATCACGCCGGGGGTGGCGCTGACCGTGGATTCATCCAGGAAGGGATGGAAGAACTTATGCAGGCCCGGTGATTCCAGGTCCCAGTCGACCGCCAGGACACGCTTCCCGTTACTGGCCAGGATCCAGGCCACGTTAGCGAGCGCCATGGTCCGGCCGGTACCGCCTTTGTAGGAGTAGAACGTGACGATCTGACCCTGGCTGGTCTCACTCATCGGGCATCTCCGGAATCCTTGGGGTCGGCTCTCCTCAGCCGCGGGCGCTCAATGACGGGACCTGCGGGCGGACGGGCGGTCGCTTCCTTGCGGAATCTCTTCAGCATGATCAATGTCATCTCGGGCAGGATCTGGCCAAAGTCCTGCAGGGTGGGGATGCCGCTGGCTGCCATCTGGCAGCGGTGTGGAACCCCGGCCAGCTTGCGCCCCAGATAGTGCTGCAGATTCGCGCGAAGATCATCTCTTGCCTCGTACGTTCCCTGGTCCTGGCTGTTCCATGGGACGAGCACGCTGACCCAGGGCTCCTCGACCTGGTCAAGCCGGCTGAGCTGCTCCTGATGCTTAACTGACATGCTCACCCAGGGATCCACCAGGCACAGGCTCGGCGGCACCGGGCGCCCGTTGCTGGCCCACTTGGCGATGCCGTCCTCAAAGGCACCCACGAACGGCTTGCAGTCCAGGCACTTCTTGGCCAGCTCCTGCGCGTAGTCGGCGACGGGCTGCGGGTAATCCGGGCGATATGGGCTCCACGTGCGCGGCGTGGCGCCGTAGTAATCCGGTGTCCGGCCCAGCGGCAGCGACGAGGTGTCGTGCGCCAGCACGGCGATCTGAAGCTGGCCTCCTGCGGTACGTCGCGCGCTGGCCGGGCCGAAAGCGCTCGGCAGCGCATCGAAGTCCGGTGCGGCGCCCTGGTGAACCGCGGCCTCGTCGGCGAAGAGGCCACTCTCGTCACCGATCGCAATGATCCGCTCGGCGAGCCTGTGTACCGCCCGCTGGTAATCGGCGCGGTAATTCTGCAGCTTCATGATCCCGTAGAAGCCCTCGGCGCAGTAGCGCTCACCCAGTAGCTGATGGTCAAATTGGACTGACTGTGCGACGTAAGGCAATTTTTCACGGTCCAGCCGGGTCCAGAGGGCCGGCACGATGGTGTCGACTACCTCTCCCCCCCTGGCTTTGCGGGTGATCTCCCGGCGAGCAAAGGCAAACCATTCTCTGCCGCAGTTGTCACTTTCGAAGTATCGCCGTGAGTACAGTGGGACGAAGACCCGGGATCGCGCTAGAGCAGTGGTAAGTTCCGGCGACCATTCAGCGCCGATTTTGTTTTCCCGGTCCATAAACCCAGCCTCTTCGGGCCGGGCGTCGGTCATTTGTAATATGGCGGAGCACAGGTCTTTATAGAGACGGTAAACCCAGCGGTCCGGATCATCACGATCGGATGGATCTCGCTTGGGGGTCCGCGCGTAGCTTAGAAAGAAGTATGGCCTGTCGTCACGCCCTGAAACCATCGGCGCCTTATCCCCCTATCACGCCAGCCTCAACATCCCCCCGCAGTGAGACGAGAGATCATTTACCACTCCAAGCGCCAGGCGAAATGATGATATAGGAGATTTCTGCAGGTTACCAGGGGGTACCTTCCCCGCTCCAGGCAGGATCGGCCGCATAGATCATTGGATTACCCGGATCCGCCCAGGCGCCCGTCGCTCACGGGCGCCGCACATCCCGGGGGACGCCCGGCCAACTGCCAGGCCGTCGGGCAAGAAAAGGGGTGACCTTAACTTACTTGCCGATCTTCCCGGCCGTCGCTCTATTCACACTGGTGCCTTTTATTTCTTCCGGGCCCACATTGCTCAGACGCACCGACTCACACATTTCCCGGACGAACGACATCCCGAGCGGCGTGAGCGAGCCTGAATCCAGCAGGGCCTCGATCGCTTCAGCAGTGTCGGCGCGGCATCGGGCGAACAACCGGCCCGCCATCTCGGCGGAAGGGCCGGTCGTGAACTGCTGCCGCGTCCGCCAGAATGCAGTGACCGCCAGCTGGGCGTACGCGCCCCGCAAGAGCCCTTCGAGGTGGAGTTTGCCTTCTCCCCACGGGGCGGGAAAGAAGCGGTCGCCGTCCGGATCGTACAGATCGTAAAGATCAAGGATCGCGCCGAGCTTCACGTGCTGGAATTCCTGAATCAGCAGCCGGGCCAGGGTCACCGGATCTTCAGGCAACGCCATCGCGACGGCGCCGAACGAGGCCCTCGCGGCCGCGCTCACCTCGCGGCCATCCTGAGGTGCCGCCAGCGGCACCAGCGTGCTCAGCCCCGCGGCCAGCGACGGCGCATAGGCCGGGCGGTGACGCTCGATCTCGGGCCATGCGGCGCGCAGGCCTTCTTGCCAGCGCCCGAACTCGGCCTCGCTCAGGCGTGCCGCGGCCGGCCGGTGATAGCAATCGCGGAACGGGTCGGTGTCTTCCAGTGCCACCAGGAACCCCGGGCCCTGAAGCATCCGCACCGGCTGCCATTCGGCGGGTCTGCTGGTCCCCGTGACGGGAATGGCGCAGGCCTCGCCGGCCAAGAGCTCAGGCAAATCCAGGGTCCAGCAAGCCTCATCCACCCGGATGACGATGGCGTTGCTGATCACGCTGACCGCCGCCGTCTCGAATACGGCCGGCCCGGACCCTGCCGGCCCGGACCCGTGCCTGGCGAGCCCGGCTCCTGCCCCGGTCCCGAGGGCCAGCCGGCCAAGGGTGGGCAGATGAACCGCACCGTCCAGCACGGGCACCGTGACCGCAGCCCCCACCCGGGCCCGCGCTGCGGCCGCGGCCGCGATCCCACCCAGATGCCCCAGCTCAGCCGTGAGCCTCTGCGGAACAGGCACCTGATCCCCATCGCCCGGCCCCGGCCCGGCCGGCCTCAGCCGCCCCAGGCAGCGGAGCGCCCAGACGCGGACGTAGGGATGGCTCAGCACCGCATTCAGCGTCGCCGGATGATCGTGGTCGAGCGCAGCCAGCAGAGACCAGGCCCCCCGCAGATCCGCCTTGGCCGCGCGGGAGACGGCTGGGGCCGCCTCAGCGGCCTGGTAGACGGCGCTCAGCACCCCGCGGACCAGGCTGTGCTCGGCCTCGATGAGCTGCGCTACGCCAGCCGCGTCCCCGGACCCCCCCGCCAGGGCCTGGAAACTCCCGCCGTCCAGGGTGTGGGACGCGATGTCCAGCCTGCCGGCGGGCCTGGCGGGCAGGCGGCTGCTGATGTGCGAGATCAGCGCGAGGAGGTCGGTGCAGTAGACCGACGGGTTGTCGAACCCGTTGCCGGTCCGGTACCGGTGGGGATAAAGACCGCCGCCGCAACTGGCGAGGACCGGGCATCGTCGGCAGGTCTGGCACAGCCCCGCGGCTCCCTGCTGGCGGGCCTGGATACCCGGATGGGCGGCGACGGTATCGAGGGAGTGGCGAAAGACGTCCGTCCCGGTTTCCGGGGCGCCATCGAACGCCGCCTTCAGCGAGTCCACCTGCTCGTAGCTGCCGCCGGTCTCGATGACCACCAGATCGGCCGGGTCCAGGCCCAGGGCCTCGGTATAGCTCTCCCCGCCCCGCAAGGTGGACAGGATCGAATCGAAGGTCCGGATCCGCGACGGGCACCCGTCCGCCAGCCACCGGTCGAAGATCGCGATCAGCCACTGCGCATACTCGGCGTCCGTGGCCGAAGAACGGGCTGGCGGATGGTCCCACGTCGCGTGGGGAAGCAGGAAATCGATCCGGGGCGGCCGCAGATCCATCAGCGACTCATAGACCATCAGCGGATCGTTCGCCACATCGATCGTGCACAGCAGCCCGGCATACAGATCCCGGAAACGGCTGCTGCCCAGCAACCCGATCGCCCGGATGACCTGGTCATAGCTGCTGCGCCCGTCCGCGTAGCGGCGATGGCGGTCATTCGCGGCCCGGTCGCCGTCAATGGAAATGCCGACCTTGACCTGATGCTCCGCGAAAAGCGTGCAGAAACGCTCGGTGAGCAGGACCCCGTTAGTATGGATCCTCAGGTCAAGATCGCAGACGCCATCCAGCGCCGACCGCAGCGTGGTGATGATCCCCCGCAGCCGGGCAGGCCCGGCCAGCAATGGCTCACCGCCGTGCAGGATGACCTGCACGGCCGGCAGCGAGTGAGCGGCCGCGTGGTCAGCGATGCGCCGCGCCGCCTGCGCGGTCACCTCCTGCGAGATGACCATAGGCTGCCCACGCCAGCTCTGGTCGGCGGCCTCGTAGACGTAGCAGTGATCACACGCCAGGTCACAACGGCTATGGACCTTCAGGACGACCTGGCTGAGCGGAACCAGCGGCCTGCTCATGCCAAGTCCAGAGACTATATGGACGAGCCGAAGGCCGTGCTGAGCACAGGGGCCACGGAGGATCCGGGTAGAACGCGCTGCACCACCTGATCAAGAGCGTCGGGCGTCAGGGCGGGCATCTCGTCCAGACGTACCGCGCGGAGATCTGGCAACGCGGTGGAAACCTCATCAGTGCGTGTCATGGCCCCTGTCAATCTGTCCAAAGCCGTGTCAGTCAGGACGAAAAAATGTTCGGATACAAAGGTGCTCCGATCACACTTAGTACCCAGTGGCAAGCAAAGAGTCACCACTAACGTATCCTAAGCTTGTGGCAAGTGTGGCGTCGCTGCAGTGTGGGCCCACAGGTAGTCGGGTTGCGCCTCATGGGTTTAACACCACCAGGGAAGGGTAGTCCACCGCGACCTCAGGCACGTCCAATCGGGATGTCAATCTTATTAAGTTCGTCACCAGGCTGGGACAATGTATGCACAACTCCCCGGCCCAATTTTGCCCAGCCCCATAGCGGTCCCGCAGTCCGCCCGTCCCAGCCGGCCTAGGCGATCGCACCATCATGTGCCAATCTGGCGATAGTAGACCTGCTTGACTGCTTCGTCCCGTGAAACAGGATTACGGCTGTTATCACAGGTGCGGGATAGGGGCACCGTGGTAACGGCTCGGCTCTTCAGGATCCATGCAGGCCGCCGGCTCGCCTGGGTGGCCCCGGCCGCCGCAGGCGCCGCCGTCACTATCTACCTGGCCTGGGGAGCATGGGTCAGCGCCGCTGACCGCGCATGGCTGCACGCCAGCCACGCCTGGTGGCGGACCGCGCTCCAGCCCGGCGACCTCGCCGTCCCGCTGATCTTCGCGGCGCTGTGGCTGCTGGCCCTGCTCAGTTACTGGTGGCCCCGCAGGCTCCAGCCCCGGGTGGTCGGCATCACCACGGTCGTCACGATGGTAGCGATCGGCGGGGTGCTCACCACCGCCTCGCTGTTCCCGTGCCGGACCGGCCAGACGCCTGGCGCCGTGGCCGGCTGGGTGCTCGACCTGTACGTCGGCAACCCGCCGTCCTTCCCGCTGGGCGCGTGCCGTCCGCCGCCGGCCCTGGCCTACCAGCTTGGCGGCCCCGTCTGTCTCGGGGCGACGCTGACCGGCGCGCTGACCGCCGCGGCGGTCCTCTGGCGCCAGCCCGTGGACCGGATGCGGGCCCGGCTGGTCCGGGACGCGACCATCTTCACCGGGCTGGACACGATGACGATGCCCCTGCTGGAGCGGCTGGCGCAGACCTTCCGGCCCGCGAGCATCGTGGTGATCGAGCCCGATGCCAGCCACCCGCTGCTGGACCAGGCCCGGGCCACCGGCGCCCATGTCATGATCGGGCAGCCCTCATCCTCCCGGGTGCTCCTGCCGGTCATTGCCGGCAGCCGGGGCTGCGCGCTACGGCGCCTGTATGCGCTGCGGGACGACGTGACGGACAACGAAGCCGTCCTGGACGCCGCCCAGGCCGTCCTGCGCCGTTACCGCCCCGACCCCGACCGGCAACCGCATCTGGTCGCCCGCATCGATGACCCGCGCCACGCGGATCACTGGCGCGGCTGGCACATCGGCCGCTCCAGCCGCTGGTTCCAGGACGCACTCAGCGCCCACGAATCGACCGCTTCCGCCCTGCTCGAGCAGGTCTTCCGCACCGGACCCCGGCAGCTGCTGCTTGCCGGGGACAGTACCCTGGCCCTGGCCATCCTCCGCGAACTGGCCCGGCGGGCCTGGGAACGCCGCCAGCTCGCCGACGCCGCAGCCAAAGCCGGCACCGGCACCGCGCCCCCCGCAGAGGCCGACCAGCAACTGGCCGCTCCTCTCCCGGTGCAGCGCGTGGTGCTGCTGGACCGCCGGGCCGAGGATCTGCGCCGCGAATACCTCGCGACCTCCCCGCCCCCGATGGTCCGCGCGCTGTGCGAGGTCGACGCCGAAGCGGTCTCCTGGAAGGACCGGCTCCTGGCCACCCTCGACGCCATGCCGCCCGCGGCAGGCGCCGAAACCACCGTGATCGTGGCCGAAACCCTGAGCGAACGGGGCATGCACGAGGCCGGCCGGGTAGCCCGGCTCCATCCGGGGATCCCGGTGTTCGTCCTGAGCTCTGACGGAGCAGGCACCAGCGGCGCAATCTTCGACCTGCTGCACCCGTTCCAGCGGGCCCTTCTCGTGGACGGCCAGCTACCCGAGGACACCTGGACCAGGGTGGCCCGCCACTGGCACGAGTGCTACCGCCTCAGCCATCCTCCCCGGCCCGCTGAGCCCCGGACGCTGACCAGCCGTCCCTGGGACGACCTGGACGGCTTCATCCGCCAGGACAACATCCTGCAGCTCCGGTCCATCATGACCGAGGTGGTAGCCCGGGGGCGGCGCTGGGTTCCCAGCCGGGCCGTGGTCCCCGGCAGCTTCATCGAGCCGAGCGAGCGGGACCTGGAGGCCATCGCCCGCGCCGAGCACACCCGCTGGTACGAGCGGCGGCTCGGCGCCGGATGGTCGGCTGGCGAGGCGGCCGGGGCGGGCGGGCGCAGGAAGGCAGCTCCACGCCAGACGCTCGTGAACAGCCGCGTGGTGCCCTGGGCCGACCTTCCCCCCGAGGCGCGGAGCCAGGCCGTCGACTACCTCCGCTCCCAGCTCGCCCAGCTCGAGGACGTGGGCTTCATGCCGGTGGTCCCGCCAGGTGGCCCGCCTGAGGCGGCCGAATACCGGCGCACCGGAACGGTCCGGGCCCGGCGGCTGAACGCCCGCCGGCCATGGACCCGCCGGTCCGGTGACGAGTTGCACGGGGACGCCGGGGACTGGCGGGTCATCGACGGCGGGGGAGACGAGCGGACCGTGCGGGACCCGGAGTTCCGCGACAGCCATGAACCGCTGGGCGGTGATTTCTGGTTGCGCACCGGGAACTACCGCGCCTGGCGGGTCAGCCAGGCCGTCGTGCTGCGGACCAGGGAGGGCCGCGCGACCGCCCTGCCCGGGGACTGGGTGGTGGAAGGAGCGCGAGGCGAACGCTGGCCGGTCACCGACGACCAGTTCCGGCGCAGTTACACCGCCCCGGACGGGCCCCCGCCACCCGGCACACACACGGCCGCGAATACCCACGGCGCAAGCCCCCCGGCCGCAAACACCCCGGCCGCAAACACCCCGGCCGCAGGCTCTCCTTCCGCGGACTCCCCGGCCGTGCCGCCCCTGCGACGCCGGCCTCCCGACCAGGCGACGACCAGAAATCCTTGATCAGACGGCGAGGCCGGCCACCCCGCCGGACAGGGCGCGCGAGTGCCCCAGCATCAGCCCGCCAGCCGGTGCCGCGCGCCTGCCCGTGCCATTCCCACCGCCCTCCGCGGGCAGCTACCAGTAACGAACTCGACGGGTGGGACCAGTGTGACTGGCGAGGGACTCGCCGGGCAGGCAGTCAGGGCCTGACGCCGGAGAGGCACAGCCCGATGACGCCGGCGACGATGAGGCCGATCGAGACCAGTTTGGCGGTGGAGACCGCCTCACCCAGGAGCAGCATCCCGAGTACCGCGGTCCCGGCCGCCCCGATGCCGGTCCAGACGGCGTAGGCCGGACCGGCTTCCAGCCGGCGCAGGGCCAGGGTGAGCAGGCCGAAGCTGATCAGCGCGCAGGCCGCGAAGCCGGCGGTGGGCCACAGCCGGGTGAAGTGGGCGCTCTGCTTGAGCAGCACCGCGAAACCCGTCTCGAACAGTCCAGCGGTCACGATCAGCAGCCATGACATAGTGGACCTGGCCTCCGCGCAGGGCAAGGTCAGGCGGCCAGCGGCCGGCCGGTCTCCAGCAGCGTCTTCAGGTCGCTGAGGGTCCAGGCCCAGCCGCCGCCGATCACCGGGTGACCGCCGGCCATCATGTCCGCGGTCAGGGGCGCGCCGGCCAGGTCGTGGGTGAGCGTCAGCGTGCTCACCCCGCCGTAGCCTTCCTCGACCTCCCAGGTCAGCCGGGTTGCCGCCTCGGCCCGGGTGCCGGCGTCGAACAGGACGTGCCAGGTCTGCACGAGCCGCCGCGGCGGATCGGCCTCGAGAACCTCGCCGTCGATCACCACGCCGTCGATGCCGCGCATCTTCATGCTCACGCTGGCGAAGGCCCGGTACGCCCCGCCCGGCCGCATCTCGTACTGGGCCGGGGCCCGGTAGCCGTACTGCTGGGTCCAGCCTGGCCGGGTCAGCGCGTCCCAGATCTGCAGAGGCGTCGCCCGGATGAAGAGGCGGTGGGTCTGGGCCGTGCGGGCCTGCACGGGGAGGGTCTGCCCGGTGCGGGATCGCATGGGGAGGGTCTGCCCAGTGCGGGATTGCACGGGGAGCAGGTCCTCGGTCGTGGCGGTCATGTCCTCTCCTCTGCTCGGCGCCGCGGGGCGCCAGCCAACTGGCGCCGGCTCCGCGGCGGGTGGGCTGCCCTGATCCACACCTCGGGGGTTGCCGGATCAGGGCGACGAGACCAGGCAATCCGGGCCCGGTGCACGGGCTGTGCGGCTGATGTGGTGACGGCGTGAAGAACCACCGAGCGCCGGCTGAGGGTCAGGCCAGAGACAGCTCAGGCCGCCGGTGGGTCAGCGGCGGGCAGGGTGAGCGTCATCTCGGTCCCGTGGCCGGGCTCGCTGCTGGCGGTCAGCTGGCCACCGTGGGCCCGGGCGAGCTCGGCGGCCACCGCGAGGCCGATGCCACTGCCGGAGATCGGGGCCGCCTGCCGGCCGCGCCAGAACCGCTCGAAGATGTGCGGCAGCTCGTCCGCGGGGATCCCGGTGCCGGTGTCGGTGACCCGGAGCAGGGCAGACGGCCCTGTTGTCTGCGACTGGACGATCACCCGGCCGCCGGCCGGGGTGAACTTCAGCGCGTTGGTGAGCAGGTTCGTGACCACCTGGTGCAGCCAGCGCGGGTCGGCCATGACCCAGGCCGGCGTGAGCTGCCGCTCGACGGTGAGCCCGGCCGCCTCGAACCGCCCGGCCAGGCTGTCCGAGGCGGCCGCGGCCACCCCGGCCAGTTCGCACCGGCGCAGCGACAGCTGCAGCGTGGCCGCGTCGGCCGCCGCAAGGGTCTGCAGGTCGTCCACCATGCGCGCCAGCCGGAGTACCTCGTCGCGCAGTGAGGCCAGCTGGTCCGGGGTCGCCTCGACGACGCCGTCGAGCAGGGCCTCGTGGCCCGCCTGGAGGATCGCGACCGGGGTGCGCAGCTCGTGGGCCACGTCGGCGACCAGGTCGCGGCGCAACTGCTCCTGCCGGTCCAGGGTGTCCGCCATCTGGTCGAACGCGGCGGCCAGTTCGCGTAGCTCGCCCGGCGCCGCGACCGGGCCGACCCGGGCGGCTCGGTCCCCGCCGCCCATGGCCCGGGTCACGGTGATGATCCGCTCCACCGGGCGGGTGATCCGCCGGGCTACGGCCAGGCCCGTCGCCAGGGCGAGCAACGCGGCCAGCCCGGCCGTCCCCGCGATGGCCCGCAACAGCGCGCTGCGCAATGTGTGCTCCGTACCGCCCAGCCCCGATCCGCTGAACCGCACCACGACCATCCCGACCCGCCGGCCATGCACCACGACCGGCGCGCTGGTCTGGGCGCCGGGGTGCCCGGCGAACCCGGGCGAGGACGCCACGGGCCGGCCCGCGGCGTCCCGGATCTGGACGTCCGCGCCGGTGCGCGCGGTCAGGTCGAGTACCGGGTCCAGATCCGCGGCGGCCCAGCTCTTGTTCTGCTCCCAGGCCGCGCCCGCGGCCACCGCGACCGCGGCGGCCAGCTCAGCGCGCTCGCGCCCGGCCAGCGCCGAGACGTCCGCGGCGGAGAACACCGCGATCAAGCCGGCGACCAGGGCGATCGCCGCAAGCGCCACCCCGAGGAACGCCAGCGCCAGGCGCAGGCCGATGGTCCCGCTCCGGGCCGGGGTGCCGGGGTCAGCCATCGCGTGGCAGGCCGAGCCGGTAACCGCCGCCGAGCACGGTCTGGACGATCCGCGGGTTGCCCGGGTCCTCCTCGATCTTGCGGCGCAGGTTCTTCACGTGCGAGTTGACGGTGCGCTCGTAACCCTCGAACTCATACCCGCGCACCCGGTTGATCAGCTCGAACCGGGAGTACACCCGGCCCGGGACGGTGGCCAGCGCCACCAGCACACCCCACTCGGTCGGCGTCAGGCCGGTGACGGCGCCCCGCACCGTGACCTGGCGCCGTGGCTCGTCGATGACCAGCTCACCGTCGCCGTAACTGGCCACCCCCTGCGCGGCGACCGGGCCGCTGCGGCGCAGCACCGCCTGGACCCGCAGCACCAGTTCCCGCGGGCTGAACGGCTTGGTCACGTAGTCGTCGGCGCCGAGTTCCAGGCCGCGGATCCGGTCCTCCTCGGCACTCTTGGCCGTCAGCATCAGGATCGGGGTGGGGCCGGCCGCGCGCAGCTCGCGGGCGACGGTCTCTCCCGACACGTCGGGCAGGCCGAGGTCGAGGATGACCAGGTCCGGGGAGGCCGATCCGGCCAGCGTGAGCGCCTCCGCGCCGGAGTCGGTGCTCAGCACGGTGTACCCGGCCCGTTCCAGGTAGGAACGGACCAGCTCGCGCAGCTTGCGCTCGTCCTCCACGACCAGCACGGTCGCCGCCACCACTGCTCACCCGCCTCTCCAGGCTGCTCCGGCATGCCCGGCCGGTCACCGGCCACGCCGGCCGGCCGCGCTCCCATGATCCCGCAGCATGGGACTGGTACCCAGGAGACCAGGCTGGGACGCACCGGCGGGCGGCCTCCACACCGTCACCACAACAGCTCCACCCGCCCGGCACGGGCGCCGGCTGCACTGAGGGTATGACCGGCGATGACCTGATCGTGATCGCGCCGTGGATCGCCTTCGGCGCGGCACTGGCCGTCGTGCTGGCCCGGGTGCTGACTTCGCGGCACCGCGGAGGCCGCTGGTGATCGACCTGGCCCCGCTGGACATCAGCTCCCCGGTTTCCTATCTCATCGCGGTCCTCGTGCCCGCGTTCGACGCGCTGATCCCGGTCCTGCCGAGTGAGACCGTGGTGATCGCGCTGGGCGTCGCGACCGCGGGCCGCACTGACCCCCGGATCGCCGTGCTGGTGGCACTGGCTGCGCTGGGCGCGTTTGTCGGCGACAACGCCGCCTACCTGGCGGGGCGGCGTTTCGGGCCCGCCGTCAGCCGGTGGATTTTCGCGGGCGAGCGGGGCGCACGCCGGCGCGCGTGGGCGCAGCACTCCCTGGCGGAGTACGGCACCCGGATCATCGTGGCCTGCCGGTTCATCCCAGGCGGCCGGACCGCCGTGACCCTGACCTGCGGCCTCATCGGTTATCCCCGGCGCAGCTTCATGCTCGGCACCGGCCTCGCCGGAGTCCTGTGGGCGAGTTACGCGTTCTTCATCGGCCGGCTCGGCGGCCAGGCCTTCGAGGGCCGTCCCTGGGCGGGGCTGCTGGTCGGCCTGGGTCTCACCGTGGTGGTCAGCGGCGTGATCGAGGCCGCCCGGCGCCTCCGCAGGCGGACCCGCGCCCGCGGCGCCGCCCCCACGATCCCCAGCGGCATCGGTGCCACAACCACGGCGCCAGAACAGCCTCGTGGCCACACCCGCGCGGCACGCCAGGCGGCGGCGTCAAGTCCGGGGCCGCCTGTCGCCCGGACCGCCCCGGCACCTGGTCCTGGCGCTGGTACCCGCGGCCACAGCCGAGTGGGTGCCGCCAGCCCGTCCGGTCAGCCAGGGGCCTGACCGGCCGGGCTGGCGGCGTCTGGAGCGTACCGGCCAGGCGGGGGCAGCGGGCCGCCGGCCGGCCACGCCCTTCGCACGTCGGCCGGGTCGGGCAGCGGCGTAGTACTGACCCGCGGCAGCGTGACGATGGCCGGGTCACATTCCACGGACGTGAGCACCGGGCCGCCGGAACCCCGGGTGACCAGCAGCAGAGCCTGGTCGGGCAGGTTCTGCAGGACCGCGGGCTCGACCGCGTACTCGTAGACCCGCTGGCTGGCCGTGGCGTTGCTCCAGTTGGTGCTCTCGGCCCAGGACCGGGCGGTGGACCAGTTCCGGGACACCGACCGGCTGCGGGAGTGGCGCCGGGAGCCATCGCGGCCGGCGTCCCGCAGGCCGGGCGGGTGCGGGCCGCCCTTCCAGCCGACGTGGCCGCCGATATGAATGGTGTCGGTGACGGCCTGGCCCTCGGTCTCGGTGATCGTGTGTGTGTCGCTGCCCCCCAGCGAGGCGGTGACGTTCGAGAGCACGAACCGGTGCTGCTTGCCGATAAAGGCCGCAGCCTGGTCCGCCTCGCCGTGATGGCCCAGCCGCATGAACGCGGCTGCGCCGCCGCCGAGCATGCCCAGCCCGGTGTCACGCAGATGGCGGAACAGGAGCGTCAGTGGCACGCCGCGCCGCTCGCAGGCCCCGGCCAGCCGTTCCAGGTGCGGGCGGCTGATCTCGTCCGCGCCCACGATGATGACGGCCGGGGCCGGGTCGTTGCTGCTGGTCACCTGGACGGTCAGCCACTGGACCGCGAGCGCGGCCAGGACCTCGGCGCGGGCGCTCCGGGCGGCGGGCTCCAGGGCCAGGCAGGTGTAGTAAGAGGGCGGCTCAGGGGTCGCTGAAGGCTGGCCGGGCTGCTCCGTGTGCTGGGCAAGCGCGGTCAGGAACGCCTCGATCCGCACTAAATTCGGCTCGATCTGCCGCCGGTATTCCGCCGGGAACAGCCCCGTCGAGATGAGCGCCCGCTCCGCCGGGCTGAGCACGGCCGGGCGGTCGGCGTGGCCGAGAGCCGCCCGGACCGCCGCGGCCAGCCGGCCGGGCGTGACGTCACCACCGAGCGCGCCGTGCAGCTGCTCCAGGACCCGGGTGTCCACGGCCCGCTCGGCGCGGGCCGCGCCGGGCGTTCCGCCGGCATGCACCGCTTCGGCCAGGGCGTCCGCGAACTGGGCCGCGGACAGGCCGGCCAGCACGCCGGAGGGGCCCAGCTGGGTGGGCAGCAGCCACACCGCAGCCGGGACTCCCGCGGCGCGGGCCGTGTCGGTGAGCTCCTGGCAGATCACCTCGCCGGTCAGGTCAACGGTCAGGACAGGCTGGCTGGCCAGCAGCGAGGTGCCGTGCGTGGTGAGCAGGGCCTGCCAGCCGCGCAGGCTGCCGCCGAACACGTCGGCCCGAAGCGTGCTGGCGGGAAGCTCCGCGCTGCCCCACTCGTCGGCATGCTCCAGCCGGCTCAGCTCGGCCCGCTGCCAGTCCGCCTCGCGCTGCCGCCAGGCCACGTCCGCCCGCTGGTGGTCGTCGGGGACCCGGGTCACCGCGGCAGCGGCCTGGCGCGCTTTCCGCCACCGCAGGAACGTGAGCGTCATGCCGGGGCCGCAGATGAGCAGGGCGATCAGATCGCTGACGACCGGCGGCCCGCTGCCGCTGATGTTGGCCGCGCAGCCGTTCACCAGCAAGATCACCACGAACAGCAATGTGCTGGGGATCCCCAGGAACTTGCGGATCTTCCGGTACGCGTTCTCGGCCGACTCGGCCTGCTGCACCGCGGCGGCCCGCATCGCCTGGAGGTCGGGCCTCGGCTCGGCAAGTGGCGCCGCGAGCTGGCGGCGATCGCGGAACACCCAGCCCAGCCGGGGCCCCGGGGTGAACAGGCTGGCGCGCTGGTCCGCCACGTCCGCGACCGGTGCTGGCTGCATGCTCATGCCGATCACTCCCCTGGGCCTGGCGGCTACGGCCGGGCTGAACGCGGAGGCGCGCCCCCCTGGTAGGCAAGTCGCGATGCTACCAAATGGTGGATTACGGCTGCTTATGTGGGTTACGCTCCTTTTCCCTGCGGTGAGAGACTTGCCAGTGTTTCCGCCAGGTAAACAACGGCGCACCGGATCGCCGGGCCAGACCGCACGCAAGGCTCGGATTTCGGCCCAGCCGTGGTGGAGGATATCGCCGCCGCGGGTATCTACGTATATCCGACCATGAACGTGCACGCGCTGACCATGCGTGACCGTTTCGGCGAGGCGCTGGATAGGGTGATCATGGGACTGTATCCGGGCGGCCCGGGCGCTGGGCACCCGATGACCACCCTGGCCGAGTCATTCGACCGGATCACGGTGGCCGACCTGCGCCGCCGGGGCGGCCTCAAGTGGACCTACGCCGGCCCGGACGTGCTCGGGGCGTTCGTCGCCGAGATGGACTTCGGCACCGCCCCCGCGGTGGAGAAGGCGCTCCGCGAGGTCATCGCGCGGCAGGACTTCGGGTACCTCCCCCCCTCTGTGGCACGCCAGATGGCCGCAGCCTGCGCAGCGTGGCTCGCGGACCGGCACGGGTGGGCCGTGGACCCGGAGCGGATCCGCCCGCTGCCGGACGTCATCAAGGGCCTCGAAGCCGCGATCACCCTCTTTTCCCGCCCAGGCAGCCCCGTGATCCTGCCCACCCCCTCCTACATGCCGTTCCTGTCCGTGCCGCCGCTCCTGGGCCGGGAGATCATCCAGGTGCCGATGACCACGGCCGGCGGCCGGGCAGTCCTCGACACCGGCGGCATCGACGCGGCCTTCCGCGCGGGCGGCCACCTGCTCATCCTGTGCAACCCCTGCAACCCGGTGGGCCGGGTGTACACCCGGGCCGAGCTGGCCGAGGTCAGCGAGGTCGTGGAGCGGCACGGCGGCCGCGTGTTCGCCGACGAGATCCACGCGCCGCTCACCTACCCCGGGCACGCGCACGTTCCGTACGCCTCGCTCAGCGAGGTCACGGCCGGGCACACCCTCACCTCGACCTCGGCATCCAAGGGCTGGAACCTGCCCGGCCTCAAGTGCGCCCAGCTCATCTTGAGCAACGACGCGGACCAGGAGGTCTGGGCGGAGTCGGGAAGGCTCATCGAGCACGGCGCGAGCACGCCCGGTGTGCACGCCAACATCGCGGCGTTCACCGCTGGCCAGGACTGGCTCACCGAGGTGCTGGACTACCTGGACGGGAACCGGATGATGCTCGGGAATCTGCTCGCCGAGTTCCTCCCCGACGTCCGGTACCAGCCACCGGAGGCCACCTACCTGGCCTGGCTGGACTGCCGCGATCTGGGGCTGGGCGACCACCCTGGCCAGTTCTTCCTGGACAAGGCCTCGGTGCTGGTCAACGACGGGCCCGCGTTCGGCGAGGCGGGTACGGGGCACGTGCGGCTCAACTTCGCCACCCCCCGCCCGGTGCTGATCCAGATCATCAGCGAACTGGCACGGGCGGTGGCTATCCGCTGACCGGCTCGCCGGCGTAACAGTCCGGCTGACAGGTCAGCAATTCCGTGAAGTGCGATGACAATTAGTGCTTAGTGACACAAGATAGGGCGCCTACGGTAGCGTCCGGTCGGGTAGTGGCGGGATTCCGCGGCACGGGATCGATCCAGGAGTGACCAGATGGGCATATCCAGCTCGGCGGGCACCCAGCAGCCAGACCGCACGCGCCGGACGATCCGGTTCACGTTCGCCACCACTGTCGCCATCCCGGCCAGCTGCATGATCTTGCTCTGGGCGCTGGCCGCGGCCGCCGTGCTGGACAGCTCGCTGCATGGGCATCGCTTCTGGTCGCCGGACCACCGCGAAGTCGTCGAATTAACGATTCTGGTGGGTGCGGGCCTCCTCATCGCCCTGATATGCGTCATTCTGATGGGCCGCTTCTCCGGCAGGCTCTCACGCGATATCGCGGGGCTGGCGGCCACGACCCGCCGCACCGCGGATGAGCAGCTTCCTCAGTTGCTGGAACGGCTGCGCAGCGGGGACACCGGCACCCCGTCCAGCGGGCCCGGGATACCGCAGTCCCTGCCGAAGCCGAAGAGCGCGGAGATCGCCCAGGCCCTCGCGGCGGTGGCCAGCCTGGAGCAGACCGCTGTCGGGGCGGCGGCTGGGGAGGCAGGGCTGCGCAACGGCCTCCGCCAGGTATTCGTGAGCCTGGCCCGGCGCAACCAGTCCCTGCTGCAGCGGCAACTCCGGCTGATCGACGCGCTGGAGCAGAAGGCGTCCGACTCCGCGGCGCTGGCCGATCTTTTCGCGCTGGATCACCTCACCACCCGGATGCGACGGCACGCGGAAAGCCTGGCCATCCTGTCCGGGGCGGCGCCCGGCCGGTCCTGGACCGAGCCGGTGCCGGTCATCGACGTCATCCGGGCGGCCATGGCGGAGGTCGAGGACTACCGCCGGGTCACGGTCCTGACCGCGTCTGAGGACGCGGTCGCCGCCCCGGCCGTCGCCGACATGATCCATCTGCTGGCCGAACTGGTCGAGAACGCGACCATGTTCTCCCCGTCGGGAACCCGGGTCGAGGTGCGGGCGGAACGCGTGGCCAACGGATTCGCCGTAGAGATCGATGACCGCGGGCTCGGCATCGAGCCCGCCCAGCTCGCCGAGATCAATCAGCAGCTCGCGCAGCCGCCGGACTTCGACCTCGCCAACGCAGACCGGCTCGGCCTGTTTGTCGGCGCGAAGCTGGCCTCCCGGCATGGTGTCCGGGTCTCGCTGCGCCAGTCCCCGTACGGCGGCATCACTGCGATCGTGCTGATGCCCAACAGCATCGTCGTGCTCGTGTCCGCCTCCGCTTTGCCCGATATCCGCAGGCTGCCCGCGGCGCGCCGGGTCACCGGGCGTCCCGCCGCGCTCGACCTCGGCCCAGGCGGGGCCGGCGCGGCGCGACCCGCAGCCACCGCGCGACCGGCCAGCATCGCGGGACCGGGCAACAGCACGCAGCCGGGAAGCCACGTGCCGCCGGCCAGCGCTGTGCCACCGGGAAGCAACGGGCTGGCGGGAAGCACAGCGCCACCGGGAAGCAACGGGGCGGCGGGAAACACTCTGCCACCGGGAAGCAACGGGGCGGCGGGAAACACTGTGCCACCGGAAAGCAACGGGCTGGCGGCAGGTAACGGGGCGGCGGCACCCGGCCGCAGGCTGCCGCGCCGCACCCGGCAGGCGAGCCTGTCCCCGCATCTGCGGGACAGCCTCGCGGCCGACCGCCCGGGGCGGGGCGCAGCGGCCCCGCCCGACGGCCGCACTCCGGAGCAGGCCCGCGACCTCGCGGCGTCCTTGCAGACTGGCTGGCGCCGCGGCCGCCAGGACGATCCCCCCAAGCCGCCGGACGCCGCTGACCCGCCGCTGCCGCGACGCACAGGGTCCCCCGCTCCGGACAACGAGGAGACGTGATGGAGGAGCAGGAGGCTGCCGGGGCCGGCCAGGACCTGAGTTGGCTGCTCGACGACCTGGCCAGCCGGGTGGAGCACTTCCGGAAGGCCGTGATCCTATCCCGGGACGGGCTGGCCATCGCGTCCACCACCGGCCTGCGGCGGGATGAGGCGGAGCGGCTGTCCGCGCTCGCCGCCGGGGTGCAGAGCCTGGCCAGCGGCGCGGGACAGCACTTCGCTGTCGGCCAGGTCCGCCAGACCATCATCGAGCTGGACCAGGCCCTGCTGTTCGTCACCGCCGCCGGTCACGGCAGCTGCCTGGCGGTCCTGTGCCCGGCGCACGCCGACGCCGGCCTGGTCGCCTACGAGATGGCGCTGCTGGTGAAACGGGCCGGGCCCCACCTGGCCGCCCGGCCGCGGTTTCCGGCCAGCCAGATCACGGTGGACTGAGCCTCGATGGGTGGGGGGGGCAAGTGGGTTGACCGGGACTCGGACCCAGTCGTGCGGCCCTACGCGCTGACTGGCGGGCGTACCGAGCCGGCTGGCGGCGGGGTGCTGGACCTGATCGCGGTCATCGTGGACTCAGGCCGACCGGCTGAACCGGCCGACCAGCTTGTGCTCAGTCCGGAGCACCGGCGGATCCTGAAACTGTGCCGGCGGCCGGCCACGGTAGCCGACGTCGCCTCCGATACGGGGCTGCCGGTCGGCGTGATCCGGGTGCTGCTCGCCGATCTCATTCAGCAGCGCCGGATGAAGGTACTGCCCGGCCGCCCGGCCGGAGAGCAGCCCAGCGCTCAGCTGCTAAGGGAGGTGCTGCATGGACTCCGGGCTCTCTGAGGGCAGCGCCGAGGCCTCCCTCGCCGCTTTCAAGATCCTCATTGCGGGCGGCTTCGGCGCGGGCAAGACGACGCTTGTGAGCGCGATCAGCGAGGTCAGGCCGCTGCGCACCGAGGAAGCCCTCAGCAGCGTGAGCATGAGCCATGACGACCTGCAGGGCGTGGAGAACAAGACCACGACCACCGTGGCCATGGACTTCGGCCGCATCACCCTCGGCGGCCACCGGGTGCTCTATCTCTTCGGCGCACCGGGCCAGGAACGCTTCTGGTTCATGTGGGACGACCTGTCCTACGGAGCGCTCGGGGCCGTGGTGCTGGCTGACACCCGCCGGCTGGCCGACTGTTTCGCGTCGGTCGATTACTTCGAAAAGCGAGGGCTGCCGTTCGTCGTCGCCATCAACTGCTTCGACGGCGCGCAGCGCTACGACCCCGCTGAGGTCCGCGGCGCGCTCGACCTAGGATCCCGGGTCCCGGTGGTGCTCTGCGACGCCCGCCAGCCGGTATCGGTCAAGAACGTCTTGATCACCCTAGTGGAGCACGTCCTGGCCAGCAGGCCTGATGAAACCTACGGGACCCAGCCAGCTGCTGCGGTCCCGCCGCTGGTGTAGCCGTTGCGGGCGGCAGTGATATCACAGATGATCGCGTCTAGCGGCCGGGGCGGCCGCAGAGCAGGGGTAGCGGGTTGATCAGCCAGGTACCGGCCGGCGGGCCGGTGGAGTCGCCAGACGGCCAGGAACGGTGGCCAGTCCGCGCGGGCGTGGTGCCCCCGCTCGCGGACGGGTTCAGCACCAGGCCGGAGAGCGCGCCCCGGCTGGGCGCCGCCCTGGTCCCGGGCACCGCGGTCGCCCTGGTGCCGGGGCGCGGCGGCGGGACGGGATCGCGGAACTGGCAAGGCTCGTGCGGCAAGACCCAGCTCGCGGCGTTCTTCGCCGAGTCACTCTGGCGGGCCCGTGAGGTAGACCTGCTGGTCTGGGTGCCCGCCACCAGCCGGGCGTCGGTGCTGGCCGTGTACGCAGAGGCCGCGGTGGCCGCGCTGGGCACCGATCCCAGCGCCGACGCCGAAGCCATCGCTATGCACTTCGTCAGCTGGCTCGGCGAGACCAGGCGGCGCTGGCTGGTGGTCCTCGATGACCTGTCCGGCACCGCGGACCTGAACGGGCTGTGGCCGGCTGGTCCGGCCGGCCAGGTGCTGATCACCGCGGCCAGCCCTGCGGTCCTGCCTGGCGACCACCCGGCCCTGGTCCTCCCGGTGGCGGCGTTCAGCTCCCGGGAGGCGCTGAGCTACCTGATGGGCCGCCTGACCGCCGACCCGGACCAGCGGCTGGGGGCGATCGACCTGGTCGAGGACCTCGGCTGCGAGCCCATGGCGGTCGCCCAGGCCAGCGGCGTTATCGCCACATCCTCGCTGTCCTGCCGGGATTACCACGGCTACTTCAGGGCCCGCCGGGACGAGCTGGCCGCCACGGCGGGAAGCAAGCCGCCCGCTGCCGCGGTCAGCTGGCTGTTCTCTGTCGAGCAGGCCGACCGGCTGGCCCCCGGAAGCGCGGCTCAGCCGGTGCTGGCCCTGGCGGCCCTGCTGGACGGCCACGGAATACCCGCCACCGTGTTCAGCTCGCCCGCCGCCGGCGCATACCTCGCCTCGGACGGCACTCCCGCAGCGGCCGCCCGCGAACTGGCCTGGAACACGCTGCCCATCCTGGAGCGGACGGCGCTGCTGGCCCTCGACCGGTCGGCGTCCCCGCCGACGGTGCGGATGAGCCCGGTGATCCAGGCGGCCATCCGGGCGGTCATGCCGGATACCATGCGTGACCGGGCGGTGCTGGCCGCGGCCGACGCGCTGGTGGAGGTGTGGCCGGCCGCCGAGCCGCCCTGGCTGGGCACGATGCTCCGGTCCTGCACCGCCAGCCTGCAGCAGCACGCCGGGAACCTGCTGCTGGACGACGGTTGCCACCCGCTGCTCATGCGCGCCGGCCACAGCCTGGCCCGGGCCCGGCTGACCGGGTCCGCCGTCGGGTACTGGCGTGAGCTCGCCGCGGCCAGCGAGGCGACTCTCGGGCCTGGGCACCCGGACACCAAAGTGATCGATCAGCGGCTGGCCGACGCATACCTCGCGGCCGGGCAATCCGCCGAGGCCGTGGCCTGGTTCCAGCGGGTGCTGGCTGACCGGGTCGCGGGGCTGGGCGCGGACCACCCCGGCACCATCGCGGCCCGGCGGGACCTCGGGCACGCCCTGATGGCCGCAGACCTGCCCGGCGAGGCGGTCACCGTGCTGAGCGGCGCGGTGGGCGACTACGACCGGCTCCTGGGTTCCGACCATCCCGACACGATCAGCGCCCGGGAGGAACTCGCCGCCGCCTACCGGGCCGCGGGCCGCCTGTCCGACGCGGTCCCGCTTTACCGGCGGGCGCTGAACGACCGGGAACGGGTCCAGGGTGCCCGGCATCCGGACACGCTGACGACCCGGCAGAAGCTGGCCGACGCCTATCTGGCCGACGGCCGGGTCAAGGACGCGACCTCGCATTACAAGAAGGTGCTCGCGGATCGGGTGCGGGTCCTCGGGCCGGACCACATGGACACGATCGCGGCGCGCGGCAACCTCGGCTCCGCCTATCATTCGGCGGGCAAGATGGCGTCCGCGGTCCAGCTGTACGAGCAGACGTGTGAGGGCTATCGGCGGGTCCTCGGCCCGGACCATGCTGACACCCTGGCCCGCTCGGCCAACCTGGCCAGTGCTTACTACTCCGTCGGCCGGCTGACCGACGCGCTGTCCCTGCTCCGTGACACCCTCTCCCGCTGCGAGCGCGTCCTCCCGCCGGGCGACCCGCTGACGGTCGCTGTGCGGGAGAGCCTGACCAACCTGACCGGGCGCTGACCTCTCCCGGCCCGGCCCGCCCGGGGGCTGATGCCGCCGCTATTCCGGCCGGCTGAGCAGGTAGCGGGCCGTGCCGATGCCCGGTTCGGCTAGCTCAGCCTCGGGGTACGCGGCCCGGCCATCCAGGTAACCGGCCCGGTCCTCGGAGACGTGCACGATCTGCCAGCCGTCTGCGGACAGCCGGTCGAGGCAGGCCAGTACCTCCCTGATCGGATAGCCGAACTGGGATACCGGCAGCCCGATATCCACAGGCGCGTGCTCGGTTCCGTTGAACAGCCAGCCGACCCAGGTACGCAGCTCGGTGATCTGCACGGTCTCCCGCCACTCCGCGAACTGCGCGGCGACGGTGGGCTGCGGTTTCCTGGCGCGGAATTCCTCCGCCACGTAGTCGTGCGCGTTCTGGGGGTCCACCACGGTCTCGGTGCCGTCGGGAAACCGGATCCGGGCCACGTCCACCCGGGGACCGCCGTCGTGCAGGCGCTCTTTGCCCACGGCGACGTCCGTGCCCGCCTGCCAGTCCGCCAGCTCGCGTTCCCAGGCCGCGCTGTTGCGCCCGAACACGTCCGCAGCGACCGCCCGCACCCGCTCGTCCCACCACCGGCGGGCGGCCTCGTCGCCGCTGTCCTTGGCCACCACGAGGGGCTCCTGGCCCGGGATCTCCACCATGTCGAACACCGCCCGGGTGATGACCAGCATCGCGTGCCGTACCGGCATTCCGCCTCCCCGCCTCATGATCGGCCTCGGTGAGCGGTCCCTGTCGCCGCAGCCATCCGCTGGCCCCTGGTACCCAGAGTCCGCAGGATAATCCGCCGGTTCCGCGGCGGCTGCGTACTAGATGCCCGGAGCCTGCGGGACGGGGGCCAGGCGGGCGAGCACGATGTCGAATGTGACGCTGGTCCACGGCTCATCGCTGAGCCGGCCGTCCGGTCCTCGGCCGGGCGGGTGCTCAGCGAAGTCGGTGATGAGGCTCTCCTTGACGCCGAACACCGCGTCCCGGTCCAGGTAGGGATCACCGGCGACGAAGATATGCGTGATCAGCGTGCGGTACCCGGGCGCGTCCACCTTGAAGTGCAGGTGCGCGGGCCGCATCGGCCCCCGGCCGGCCGCGGTGAGCAGGTCGCCGACCGGCCCGTCATCAGGAATCGGGTAAGGAGCCGGGCGCACCGACCAGAAGCGGTACCCGCCGTCCGGGGCGCTGCGCAGCCAGCCGCGGCCGCCGATCCGGCCGTCGGGATACTGCACGTCGTAGAAGCCGTCCTCGTCGGACTCCCATACCTCGATACGGGCCCCGGGCACCGGCTCACCGCCGGTGCCGCGGACCGCGCCCGACACATAGCAGGGACGTCCCTTGGCCCCGCCTGCGATATCGCCGCCCAGCGGCACTTCCGGCGCCCCGGCCACGAAGAACGGGCCGACGACCGTCGCTTCGGTGGCTCCGGCCGACGCCGGGGCGTTGATGGCCACGGTCAGCATGGACAGCCCGAGCACGTCGGAGAGCAGGATGAACTCCTGCCGCCGGTCGTCGGTGATGTGCCCGGCCCGGGTCAGGAAGTCGATCCCCTGTTGCCACTCGGTCTCGGTCAGCCGGACCTCGCGGGCGAACGCGTGCAGGTGCCGGACCAGGCTCTCCATGATCTCCCGGTAACGCGGCGCGTCCGCGCCACCGAAGCTGGCCAGGACCTCGGCAGTGACCGCCTCCTCGCGGGCCGCCTGCGCGGCATCCGCGGGCACGGTGCCCTCGGCCGAACCCGCACCGAACACCACCCGGCCGGGCAGCGGGTCACGCGCAAATGGCTCCATGAGACCCTCCGGGCCTGGACAACGCGGCACAGGAATGTTCCCCCGGTCGCGCTATGAACCGCCTGGCTGCCCGGCGGCCAGCGGCGGCCCGTGGTGCTGGCGTCCTAGGGTGCCCGGCAGACGCCAGCACCAGCGCACGCTACCAGCGTGCGCGACGCCGCCGCACGCTGCCGGTCAGGCGCAGGGCCCCGACTACGACCAGCGCCACCAGGGCCACCACGAACAGGAAGTGGAGGGCGGAAATCAACAGAGAGATGACCAGGAACGCAGCGAACACCGCGAGCAGTATGAGCAGAAGTTTCCCCATGCCCTCACGATATGCCAGCGGGGCAGTCCCGGCAGCATGCCGGCGGCACGAGCTACAGGAATCCAACCCTCTCGCCCTCAGGGAAGCTGGCCGCTGCCGTGCCTGTCGTGGAAAAATAGATATCACTATGCTAGGCTCGTGTTATCAACTCCAAGAGTGGAGGAGGCCGAGATGGCCACACACATCCCCGCCGCGCCCAACCCGGAGGCAGACAGCTCCGGGCTGCGCACCACCGGAACACCTATCACGCAGCGAGCGATGCCGCAGCCGCCTTCCCCGCGGCTGACCGAGCGGCCTGCGCATTCGACGTCGGGCCTGCTGGTCCTCGTCCTCACCATCGTCATCGAGCTGATCGCGGTCGGGCTCCTGATCCTGTCCAAGCCGGCCGGCGGCGGGCGCGCCGTGGCCCTGATCATCGTCGGCGTGCTCCTGCTGCTTGCGGCCATCCTCGCCCAGCGCGGCCTCATGCAGGTCATCCCCGGTGAGGCCCGCGTGGTGCAGCTGTTCGGCCGGTACAACGGAACCGTCAGGGAACCCGGCCTGCGCTGGGTCAACCCGTTCACGATCCGGCGCCGCGTGTCCACCCGGATCCGCAACCACGAGACCCCGCTGGCCAAGGTCAACGACGCCGACGGCAACCCGATCGAGATCGCGGCCGTGGTCGTGTGGCAGGTCAAGGACACGGCCCTGGGCCTCTACGCGGTGGACGACTTCGTCCAGTTCGTGGCGACCCAGACCGAGACCGCGGTCCGGCACATCGCCACCAGCTACCCCTACGACACGAGCGATGCTGGCCAGCTTTCGCTGCGCGGGAACGCCGACGAGATCACTGAGCGGCTCTCCACCGAGATTGCCGCCCGTGTCGCCTCGGCCGGCGTCACCATCATCGAGTCGCGGCTCACCCGGCTGTCCTACGCAGCCGAGATCGCCCAGGCGATGCTGCGCCGCCAGGCGGCGAGCGCCGTGATCGCGGCCCGGTCGAGGATCGTCCAGGGCGCCGTCGGCATGGTCCGGCTGGCGCTGCAGCAACTCGAGGAACAGGACGTCGTCCAGCTGGATGAGGAGCGCAAGGCCGCTATGGTGTCCAACCTGCTCGTGGTGCTGTGCAGCGAGCAGGCCACCCAGCAGGTGGTCAACACCGGCTCGCTCTACCAGTGACGGGAGACTCATGAGGGGTTGGGGTCCGGTCTGGTGAGCGAACGCAAGGGGATGCTGCTCCGGCTCGACCCGGCCGTCCACGACGCCCTGGCCAAGTGGGCCGCTGACGAGCTGCGCAGCACCAACGCCCAGATCGAGTTCCTGCTGCGCCGGGCGCTGGCCGAGGCGGGCAGGCTGCCCGGTGACACAGCTCAGATGCGCTCGCGGGGGCGCCCCCCCGCCGCTTCCCGGGCCGAGCAGGCCAGCGACTAGGTAACGCGACGGTGCGGCCGGGCCGGGCCGCGCCGTCCTCGCGCCATGCCACGGACTGGCCCGGCAGCCGGAGCGGCCGCTGGTAGCCTTTCGGCCTCGTGAGCACCCCCGCGACCGCACCCCATGAGGATGGCAGCCGCCCGGACGCTCCGGTCCGGCCCGATCTGCTCCTGTCCCTGCGGAGATGGCAAAAGGCAGCGTACCGGGAATATTTTCACCTGCCCCGGCGCGATTTCCTGCTTGTCGCCACCCCGGGAGCAGGCAAGACGGCCTGGGCGCTGACCATCGCCGCTGAACTGCTGGCCCGCCGGGAGATCGCCTCGATCACCGTGGTCACCCCCACCGAGCACCTCAAGCACCAGTGGGCGCAGGCCGCGCACTACGTCGGCATCTCCCTCGACTCCTCCTACCGCAACGCGCAGGGCCGGGCCTCCGCCGACTTCACCGGGGTGGCGGTGACCTACGCACAGGTCGCCGCGCACCCGATCCTGCACCGGCAGCGCACGGTGAACCGGCGTACCCTGGTGATCTTCGACGAGGTCCACCACGCGGGTGACGCGCTCTCCTGGGGTGACGCGGTCCGCGAGGCATTCGAGCCCGCGCGGCGCCGGCTAGCCCTCACCGGCACCCCATTTCGCAGCGACGCCAACCCGATCCCGTTCGTGGCCTACGCGCCGGACGCCGACGGCAGCCGTCGCAGCGTGTCCGACTATGTCTACGGCTACGGGCCGGCCCTCGACGACGGCGTGGTCCGCCCGGTCATCTTCCTGGCCTACTCCGGCGAGATGCGCTGGCGGACCCGGGCCGGTGACGAGATCACCGGCACCCTGGGCACGCCCATGCTCCCCGATCAGCTCGCCCAGGCCTGGCGGACCGCACTGGACCCACAGGGTGAATGGGTGCAGCGCGTCCTGGAGGCCGCCGACCGCAGGCTCGCCGAGGTGCGGCGGGGCATGCCCGACGCGGGCGGCCTGGTCATCGCCGGTGATCACGCGGACGCCCGGGCCTATGCGGCCCTGCTGCGCCGGATCAGCGGAACCCGGCCGGTCGTGGTGCTCTCCGACGACCCCACCGCCAGCCGGAAGATCTCCGCCTTCGCGGACTCCGGCGACCGGTGGATGGTGGCCGTCCGGATGGTGTCCGAGGGCGTGGACATCCCCCGGCTGGCCGTCGGCGTCTACGCCACCAGCGTGGGCACGGCGCTGTTCTTCGCGCAGGCCGTGGGCCGGTTCGTCCGGGCCCGCCAGCGTGGCGAGACCGCTTCGGTGTTCCTGCCTTCTATCCCGACCTTGCTCGGATACGCCGCGGAACTGGAGGCGGCCCGCGATCACGTGCTGGCCGCCCGGCCGGACGACGCCGAAGAGCGCGAGCTGGCCGAGGCGCAACGCAGCCGGGACACCCGGGACACCGACGGCGAGCTGCCGTTCGAGGCGCTGCAGGCGTCCGCGCACTTCGACCGGGTCCTCTACGACGGCACCGAGTTCGGCACCACGGCCGCGGAAGAGGACTTCCTGGGCCTGCCCGGGCTACTCGACCCCGAGCAGGTCGCGCTGTTGCTGCGCAAACGGCAGAACGAGCGGCTGAAGCGATCACGGGGCTCCGCGGCTGGCGGCACTGGGGTCGGCGGCACTGGGGCTGACGGCACTGGGGCTGACGGCACTGGCGTCGGCGGCACTGGGGCTGACGGCACTGGCGTCGGCCGCACTGGCGTCGGCGGCGCTGGCCCGCAGTCCCCCGCACCGGGCGGCGTTCCCGCGTGGGCGGCCTTCGTTGCGGAGAATGAAACAGGAGCCGCGCTCGACGGTGCAGCCGCCCGCGGCGCGGCAGGGACGGCGGGCGCGGCGCCGGTCCGCCGGGAGCTACTCGCCGGCCTGCGCAAGGAGCTGAACGGGCTGATCGGCGCCTGGCATCACCGCACCGGGCAGCCGCACGCGGTGGTGCACGCGGACCTGCGCCGGGCGTGCGGCGGCCCGCCCCTGCCGCAGGCCACCGCGGAGCAGATCCAGGAACGCATCGACACGATCCGGCGCTGGGCCAGGTCCGGCCGCTGAGCGCGGCGCCGGATTCGGCACCCGCGGCACCGTGACCGGAACCAGGGCGAACTAGGCGAACGTCACCTGGCCTGGGGGCCGGTCAGTAGCCGCCGCCACCGCCCGACGAACTGGACGGCGCGGGCGCGGCCGCACCGCTCACGGTCACCTCGTGCCAGACGCCTCCGGACGCGTTGAGGTTGTTGCCCTTCGCCTGCCCAGGAGCGGTGTCTGCCACGTAGGTGTACAGCGGATGCCCGTCGTAGGTGGCCTGCGTCGAGCCGTCGGATCGCTTGATGGTGGCAAGCTTGCCCGTCACGCCGCTTCCCGCGGTGGCCGGCCCCTTGACCGGCGGCCAGACCGCGGCGCATCCCCCGTTGCAGTTCGACTTGGTGGAGGTGTCCGGGACAAACCAGTAGAGCGTGAAGCCCTTGGCGTTGGTGAGGACCTTGACCCCGCCAATCGTGCTCGTCCGCAAAGCGGTTCCGGAGGCTTGCACGGCTGCGGAGGAAGCCGCGCCAGACGCGCTGCCCGTGGTCTTCGTGCTACTGGAGCTCCCCGTTGACGTGCTGCCGCATGCCGCGGTAACGAGCGCGATCACCGCCAGCCCGGCCAGCAGCCGCCATCTGATACGCATCGTCAATCCCCATTCGAAACGGTCAGCTTTACCCCTCCCCACGCAGCCGGAGCCGGATCCGTTCATGAGCGGGCCAGGGCGGGCGCGGCCGGGGATGCCCGGGTACGGCCGAGCCGCGCCGGCGCCAGGGGATGTCGTCCTCACCGTGGCAGCTCCTCATCGTGACTACTCAGCGTCGCGGCTACGCATCCTGGTGCCGGCGGCTTCGAACTGGAGCCTATTTCGCGGTCCAGCCGCCGTCCAGCGTGAACGTCGCGCCGGTAGCCATGCTGGCCTGCGGTCCGGCCAGCCAGAGGACCAGCCCGGCGACCTCGGCCGGCTCGACCAGCCGCTTCACCGCGGTCTCGGCCAGGATGACCGACTCGAGTACCTGATCCTCGGGGATGCCGTGCACCCGGGCCTGGTCGGCGATCTGCTTCTCGACCAGCGGCGTGCGCACGTAGCCGGGGCTGATGCAGTTGCTGGTGACACCCCGGGCGGCACCTTCCAGGGCAAGCACCTTGGACAGCCCCTCCAGGCCGTGCTTGGCGGTCACGTAGGCTGACTTGTACGGCGACGCCCGCAGCCCGTGTACCGAGCTGATGTTGATGATCCGGCCGTACTCCTGCCGGTACATATGCGGCAGGGCAGCGCGGGCCAGCAGGAACGGCGCCTCCACCATCAGCCGGAGTATCCGCCGGAACATCTCCGGCGGGAACTCCTCGACTGGCGCCACGTGCTGGATTCCCGCGTTGTTGACGAGGATGTCCACATCGAGCCGGAGCCCTTCGAGTGCGGCCACGTCGGTAAGGTCGGCCGTCCACGACTCGCCACCCAGTTCCGCGGCCAGGGCCTCGGCGCCTGGTCCGTCCAGGTCGGCGACGACCACCGACGCGCCCGCCCCGGCCAGGGCCCGCGCGCAGGCAGCGCCGATCCCGCTGGCCGCGCCGGTGACCAGGGCCCGCCGGCCAGCGAGCGGCCGCCCGCCCCCGGCCCCCTGGCCGGTCTCCGCCTGGCCGGTCTCCGCCTGGCCGGTCTCCGCCTGGCCGGTCTCCGCCTGGCCGCCCGCGGGCTGCGTCATGGAATCCACCGTTAAGCTCCTTGTCCTCGTCGTTGACATGATCCCGCGCAGGACGGTAGGACCTGAAGCACTTTCCCGCCCAGACCCTGGACGCCTGATGCCCTCTCCCGTGGACCTGCCGCCTGGTGTCGAGTCCCAGCACATCGAGACCTCGCGCCTGCGCACGCACGTACTCACCGCAGGCCCGCCGGACGCGCCACCTCTCGTGCTGGTGCACGGCAACGTGTCCGCCGCCAGGTTCTTCGCCGAGACCATGGTGACGCTGGCCGGCGACTACCGGTGCGTCGCCCCCGACTTGCGGGGCTTCGGCCAGTCGGAGCAGGCGCCAGTGGACGCGGGCCGCGGCGTCCGTGACTTCACCGACGATGTCCACGCGCTGCTGACCGAGGGCGGCATACTGCCCGGGCCCCGGCCGGTGCATCTGCTGGGCTGGTCCCTGGGCGGCGGCGTGGCACTCCAGTACGTGACCGACCACCCGGGCGCGGTAGCGTCCATCGTCCTGGAGAGCCCCATGTCCCCGTTCGGCTTCGGGGGGACCCGCGATCTGGACGGCACGCCCTGCTGGCCGGACTACGCGGGCTCGGGCGCAGGCACCGCCAGTCCCGAGATGGTGCAGCGGATCCAATCCGGTGACCGGAGCGCGGTGAGCCAGGCCTCCCCCCGCCAGGTGCTTACCCGCCTGTATGGCAACCCGGTCGCGCTGCCCCGCGAAGTGGAGGACGCACTGGTGGAGGCCATGCTCGAGATGGCCATCGGCCCGGCCAACTACCCGGGCGACACGGCGCTGTCGCCGAACTGGCCGGGCGTCGCACCGGGCGGACATGGCGTCAACAACGCGATCTCCCCTAAGTACTGCGACCTGTCCGGCTTCGCGGCTATCGGGGACCGGCCTGCGGTGCTGTGGATCCGCGGTGACGCCGACCAGATCGTCTCGGACACCTCCCTGGTGGACCTGGGCCACCTCGGCGCGCTCGGTGCCATCCCGGGCTGGCCAGGCCCAGACGTGTTCCCGGCCCAGCCGATGGTGGGCCAGGTTCGCGCGGTGCTCGACCGCTATGAGGCGGCCGGTGGCCGGTACACCGAGCGCGTCCTGCCCGGCTGCGGGCACTCACCACACCTGGAGCGGCCGGCCGACTTCGCGGCCGCCGTCACCGAGTTCCTGACCCCCTGACCCGCCCGTCCCCTGACCCGCCCGCCCCGGAAGCCGCTACCCGGCCTGGGCTCAATCCCGTACTGCTCTCCTGCCAGTCCCAGCAGACCCACCGGCCGTTCCAGCCTCCGTAGCCCCAGCCCGCAGCACTGCCGGTTCGTGATCAAACGAATGGTGTCGTTATAGAAACACCAAGCGTTTGATCACGAACCGGGCAAAGGGGCGGGTGGTCACGGTGTGGCTCGTGGGGCGGGCGGGTCGGCGTGTCGTCGGCCGGCCCGGCTGCGGCGCCCGGCCCGGCTGCGGCGGCGTCCGGTCAGCCAGGAGGCGAGCGCGAACACCGGCGCGCTGAGCCCGATCAGGAGCGCGCAGCCGGTGAACGCGCTCCTGATGAAGGGACCTCCGACCCGGGCTACCCCGTAGTAGTAGAGGACCACCACGGCCATCAGCAGCAGGTAGCCACCGGCGGCGGTGCCCGCGTAGTGCCGGCCCAGCCGGAGCCAGCCGGCCGCCGCCGGATGACCATCCCGCGCCGTCCCCGCCGGATGACCATCCCGCGCCGTCCCCGCCGGCCCATCCCGCGCCGTCCTCCGCCGCGGCCCCACCGCGCGCGGGTGCCGGCGGATGACCGTCCCGCCGTGCAAGCCGCAACCCGGCGGCCAGCGCCCCCATGAGCAGCAGGTACCCGACCGCAACGGGCAGGACATCCTGCCGGAGCAGTGACGACGACATGTCAGCCGCGCAGCAGGAAGTGCCAGCCGCGGATGAAGATATGCCAGCCGAACCACAGCCACAACGCGAACAACGCCCACCGGCCGAACGGATACCGCATGATCGCCCGGAACGCGTCGCTGAGCGTGGGCACCCCGCTGATATGGCTGAGCGCCAGGCCCTCCCAGGCGAACAGCGCCCCGAACAGCACCGCCCACACGACATACCCAATGACCGGATGCTGGGCCACATCGACCTCCTCGGCTCGTGGCAAGCTGAGCCGCCGCGGAACGCTGGGCCGCGTCCCCGCAACGGTCTATCACTGCCCCCCGGCACAGCTGAATCCTCATAGAATCGCCGCGTGCCCACTCCCGGATCGGCCCCTGCGATGAGCGGTGGGACGGACGGCGCGCTGGACGTGCTGCGCCGGGTTTTCGGGTACGCCTCCTTCCGCAGCCCCCAGCAGGAAATCATCGAGCATCTCATCGCGGGCGGCGACGCGCTCGTGCTGATGCCGACCGGGGGCGGCAAGTCACTGTGCTACCAGATTCCCGCGCTGGTCCGCCGCGGGACCGGGGTGGTCATCTCCCCGCTCATCGCGCTGATGCAGGACCAGGTGGACGCCATGCGGGCACTCGGCGTCCGGGCCGGGTTCCTGAACTCCACCCAGGACCCAGCGCAGCGCCGCGAGATGGAGTCCGCCTTCCTGGCTGGCGACCTGGACCTGCTGTACCTGGCGCCGGAGCGGCTGCGCACCGAGTCCACCCTGGCGCTGCTCGACCGGGGCACGGTCTCGCTGTTCGCCATCGACGAGGCGCACTGCGTGTCCCAGTGGGGGCACGACTTCCGGCCCGACTACCTCACCCTGTCCGGGCTGCGCGAACGCTGGCCGGCAGTCCCCCGCATCGCGCTGACCGCCACGGCCACGCGGGCCACCCGCGCCGAGATCGCGGACCGGCTGGGACTGGCGGACGCGCGTCATTTCGTGGCGAGCTTCGACCGCCCCAATATCAACTACCGCATAGTGCCCAAGGCTGAGCCGAGCCGTCAGTTGCTCACCTTCCTCCGCAACGAACACCCCAGCGCGTCAGGCATTGTCTATTGCCTGTCGCGGGCTTCGGTGGAAAAGACGGCGGCGTTCCTCACCGCCAACGGGATCACCGCGCTGCCGTACCACGCCGGACTGGACGCGTTCACGCGCGCCAGGAACCAGGCCCGGTTCCTGCGCGAGGACGGCCTGGTCATGGTGGCCACGATCGCCTTCGGGATGGGCATCGACAAGCCGGACGTGCGCTTCGTGGCCCACCTGGACCTGCCCCGGTCGGTTGAGGGGTACTACCAGGAGACGGGCCGGGCCGGGCGGGACGGCCTGCCCTCCTCCGCCTGGCTGGCCTACGGCCTGCAGGACGTGGTCCAGCAGCGCAAGCTGATCGACACCTCCGCCGGGGACCTCGCCCACCGCCGCCGCCAGTCCGCGCACCTGGACGCGATGCTGGCGCTGTGCGAGACGATCGAATGCCGCCGCGCCCAGCTGCTCGGCTATTTCGGTGAGGACGCGGGAGCCTGCGGCAACTGTGACACCTGCCAGTCGCCGCCGGAGGCGTGGGACGGGACCATCGCGGCGCAGAAGTTCCTGTCCGCGGTGTACCGGCTCAAGCATGAGCGGGGCCAGCGGTTCGGCGCCGGCCAGGTGATCGACATCCTGCTCGGCCGCAGCACCGCCAAGATCTCCGATAACGGGCACGACTCGCTGACCGTGTTCGGGATCGGTACTGAGCTGACCGAGTCGCAGTGGCGCGGGGTGATCCGCCAGCTGCTGGCCCAGGGCCTCGTCACGGTGCAGGGGGACTACGGGACGCTGGACCTCACCGCGGGCAGCGACGAGGTCCTCGGCCGACGGCGCCAGGTGATGCTGCGCCGCGAGCCCGAGCGGCCGCCCCGGGCGCGGGCGGCGCGGGCGGCGAAGACCACGGCGCCCCCGGACGACCTGCCCGCCTCAGCGGCGCCCCTGTTCGAGAAGCTGCGCACCTGGCGCGCGGGCGCGGCCAAGGAGCAGGGCGTCCCCGCGTACGTGATCTTCCATGACGCGACACTGCGGCAGATCGCCGCTCAGGCACCGCCGACTCTGACGGCTTTGTCGGCCGTGAGCGGGGTAGGGGAGGCCAAGCTGGCGCGGTACGGCCAGCAGGTGCTGGATGTCCTGGGCGGCGGCCAGCCCTGAGCGGAGGAGAAGGAGCAGCCATGCAGATCGGCGTCGTTTTCCCGCAGACTGAGATCGGTCCGGACGCGGGAGCGGTGCGGGCCTACGGGCGGCGGGTCGAGGGGCTGGGCTTCGCGCATGTGATGGCCTACGACCATGTCGTCGGCGCAGACCCCGCCGTGCACCGGGGCTGGAGCGGCCCCTATGACCTGCACACCACATTCCACGAGCCGATGGTGATGTTCGGGTTCCTGGCCGCGCTCACCTCACTGGAACTGGTGACGGGGATCATCATCCTGCCGCAACGGCAGACCGTCCTGGTGGCCAAGCAGGCCGCCGAGGTGGACCTGCTGTCCGGTGGCCACTTCCGGCTCGGCGTGGGACTGGGCTGGAACGAGGTGGAGTACGAGGCGCTGGGGCAGGATTTCCGCACCCGGGGCCGGCGGATCGAGGAGCAGGTCACGCTGATGCGCCGCCTGTGGACCGAGCAGTCGGTGACCCATGAGGGTGAGTTCGACCGGGTGACCGGGGCCGGGCTGGCGCCGCTGCCGGTGCGCAGGCCGATCCCGGTCTGGTTCGGCGCCCAGTCCGAGCGTGCCTACCGCCGGGCCGGACGCCTCGCCGACGGCTGGTTCCCGCAGGTCAGCCCGGGGCCGGAGCTCGACAACGCCAAGGAAATCGTCTACGCGGCCGCCCGGGAAGCGGGCCGGGACCCGGCCCAGCTCGGGATGGAAGGGCGGATCAGCTGGCGCGGCGACGCGGGGAAACTCGCCGAGCAGGCGGGGCGGTGGCAGGAGGCGGGCGCCACCCATCTGGCCGTCAACACGATGGGCGCGGGCCTGGCCAGCCTGGGTGATCATCTTGGCGCCTTGGAGCAGGCGGCTGTGGCGCTGGGTTTGCGGTCTGCCTAGGTGCTGCCCTACGTACCCGTCCCCTCCAGTCCCATTGAACCCAAGCCCACCCGAAGCCATTAACGTGGTGCGTTTTGCCCCGCCCGCGGGGCAAAACGCACCACGTTAATGCCCGAACCGGCCTCCTCAGTGCGCGGGGCGTCCGGAGGTGCCGGGCATAATGACCTGGGGCTGGCGACATGCCCCGCTCCGACTTGCTGGCCGTTCGGGCCGTGAGGTGATCTGGCGGCGGCCACCCGTACGGCGGGATACTCCGGCGGCGGGACGTGTGATGCGGCCGGGGATGGGATGTCGATGGCGGACTCGGCTGGACAGCGCACCGGGAAGCAGGGCAGTAATCCGGACTGGACCGAGCCGGGGCTGTTCACCGTCGCCCCCGGCGTGCACCGGATCCCGCTGCCGCTGCCCAGCGACGCGCTGCGGGCGGTGAACGTCTACGCCATCGAGTCGGGCGACGACCTGGTGCTGGTCAACGCCGGCTGGGCGCTGGCCGAGACCGGCGGCCTGCTGGACGCGGCCCTGGACCGGATCGGCCGCAACTCCGCGGAGATCACCCGCTGCCTGGTCACGCACGTACACCGGGATCACTACACGATGGCGGTGATCCTGCGCCGCCGCTTCGGCACCCGCGTGGCGCTGGGCATCGGCGACCGCCCCTCACTCACCGCAGCCGGTGACGCCGAGCGCGAGAACATGGCCGAGCACGTCCTGCGGATGGAACGGGCCGGGGCGGAGCCGCTGATCCGTGCGCTGCACGCGGCCTACGGAAACGCGCGGCCAGACCGCGAGGACGTGTGGGAGCTGCCCGACGAGTGGCTCAAGGATCAGGCCACGATCGAGCTGGGTGGCCGTGAGCTGCGGGCCGTGGCCACCCCGGGTCACACCCAGGGGCACACCGTGTTCGCTGACCTGGGGTCGAACATGCTGTTCGCCGGGGATCATGTGCTACCGCACATCACCCCGTCGGTGGGTTTCGAGGCGGTCGTGGCGGAACTGCCGCTCGGTGACTACCTGCGTTCGCTCCGGCTGGTCCTGGACCTGCCGGACATGCGGCTGCTGCCTGCGCACGGGCCGGTGACCGAGACGACCCACGCCCGGGTGCACGCCCTGCTGGCTCACCATGAGGAGCGGCTGGGCGCGTCCCTGGGACGGATCGAGGCCGGGGCGCACACCGCCTACGAGGCCGCCCAGGGGCTGGGCTGGACCCGCCGCGGCCACCCGTTCAGCGAGCTGGACCCGTTCAACCAGATGCTCGCGGTGCTGGAGACCGGGGTACACCTGGATCTGCTGGTGGCCCAGGGGCGACTGAGCCGCACCAGCACGGACAAGCTGGTCAGTTATGAGATCCCCGGCCCGGCGGCCCGCTGACCCGTGGCCACCCAGCCCGCTGACCCGTGGCCACCCAGCTCGCTGACCCGGGGCCACCCGCTCCGGCGGGGCCCGGGCGTGCTACGGTACATACATGCGTATGTATCTAACTGAGCGACCGGCCGCGAGCCTGACACGATGACCCTGACCGAGCAGGGACGGCCGAACCCCCGGGGTGAGGCCATGGTGGCCGAGCTCAGGTGGGTACACGACATGATCCGGCACGACCTCGGCGTGATCCGGCAGATGGCCGCGGACACCGAGGCGGGCCTGGCCCGCGCGATCCGCGACGCGATCCAGTCGCTGGCCTCGGGCAGCGCGGTCTGGCAGCTGAAGGTCAGCTGCCTTCAGCACTGCCGGTTCGTGCACTCCCACCACACACACGAGTCGATGATGCTGTTCCCGGCGCTGCGCCAGGCCAACCCGGCACTGAACCCGGTGGTGGACAAGCTGGAAGCCGACCACGCGCACGTCTCGGATCTGCTCGACGAGGTCGAGGCCGCCTCAAACCAGCTGGGCCAGGCCGGTGAGCCCCCCGCCCGCGAGCGTCTCGTCACCGCCCTGCGCACGCTGAGCGATGACCTGCTGGCCCACCTCCAGTACGAGGAGGAGCAGATCTCCGGGACCCTGCGCACCTGGACCCGCTGGCCCGGCTGGTAAGGCCCGGCGATGACGGCAGCGGATATGGCGGCAGCGGACAGGACGGCAGCACAGCTGCCCACCGCGCCCCACGACGAGCAGGCCTGCGCGCAGGCTTGGGCCGCCCTGACCGCGGCGCACGCCGTGGTGACCCAGCAGTTGGGCGCGGCGCTGACCCGGACCTGCGGGCTGAGCATCAACGAGTTCCAGATCATGCTGCGGGTGGACCGGGCTGCGGACCCCGGAGGGGTGCGCCTGGGGGAACTGTGCTCCGCGGTGCGGCTGACCCAGCCCTCGCTCAGCCGGGCGGTCGCCCGGCTGGAGCGGCACGGCTGGCTGCGCCGGGCCGGGGCCCCTGGCGACGGGCGCGGCGTGATGGTCGCGCTGACCGCCGCGGGCCGCGAGGTGCTCGCCCGGGGCAGTGGCGTGCATGCCCAGACGATCAGCGAGCTGCTGCTCGACCGCCTCACCCCAGACGAGCAGGATCTCCTCGCCCGGGCTCTCACCCGGGTAGCGGGGGGCCACCCGGGCCCACCTCCCCGGCCTTCTGATCTGCGACCATCTGATCCCTGACCCTGATCCCTGACCCTCTGGTCCCCGGCACCCTCCGAGGTCCCCCGCACCCTCCGACCGCGCAGGAGCACTCATGGCCCAGCCCGCCGCATTCGGCCTGAACGTTGACCCGCACGCCAGCGGGCTGGCCACCGCCGGCCGCATCGCCGCCATCGCCGACTCGGCCGGCCTGGAGTACGTGGGGATCCAGGACCACCCCTACAACGCGGAGTTCCTCGATACGTTCACGCTGATCACCTGGCTGGCCGCCCGGACCAGCCGGGTGCACCTTTTTCCCAACGTGGCCAACCTGCCGCTGCGCCCGCCGGCCATGCTGGCGAAGCAGGCCGCCAGCATCGATGTGCTGAGCGGCGGCCGGTTCGAGCTCGGGCTCGGCGCCGGCGCCTTCACCGGCGGCATCGCGGGCATGGGCGGCCCGAGCCGCACGCCCGGCCAGGCCCGCGCGGCCCTCAGCGAGGCGATCGATGTCATCCGGGCCAGCTGGGCAGGCGAGCCGTTCAGCTTCCAGGGAACCTACTACCAGGCCCCCGAGGTGCAGCCCGGCCCCCGCCCGGCGCACCAGGTCGGGCTCTGGCTGGGCGTGGTGGGGCCGCGCGCGGCGGCGCTGGTCGGGGCGAAGGCGGACGGCTGGTCGGTGTCCGCACCGTACGTGCCCCCGGAGCGGCTGCCCGAGCTGAACGACATCATCACCACGGCCGCGCTGGAAGAGAACCGTGATCCTGAGCGGATCACCCGGCTTTATAACGTCATGGGGCTGGTCTCCGCTGAGGACCGGGGCCCGTTCCAAGGTCCGGTGGAGCGCTGGGTCGAGACGCTGGCCAGCCTGTACACCGATTACCAGATGAACGCGTTCGTGTACTGGCCGTCCGGGGACCGGGAACGGCAGTCCCGCGTCTTCGCCGAGGAGGTCGTCCCCGCGGTTCGCGAGGCGTTGCACGACCCAGCCGGGGCGTAGCACCGGGCGCCCCGCGGGACCGGGCATACGACCACTCGCGCGGCGGCGGAGGGCGGGTGGATAGGGTTTCTTTCGTGGAATACCGAACTCTGGGCCGATCAGGACTCCGGACATCCGTGCTCACCTTGGGCACGATGACCTTCGGCGGCACCGGGGAGTTCGCGAGCGTCGGCTCGACCGGCGTGGAGGAGGCCCGGCGCCAGCTGGACATGTGCCTCGACGCGGGCGTCAACATCATCGACACAGCGGACGTGTACTCGGCCGGGCTGGCCGAGGAGATCGTCGGCGAGGTCCTGGCCGGGCGCCGCGATGACGTCCTCGTCGCCACCAAGGTCCGGATGCCGATGGGCGACGGCCCCAACGACGCCGGCCTCTCCCTGCACCACGTCGTCACCGGTTGCGAGGCTAGCCTGCGCCGTCTGCGCACCGATCACATCGATCTCTACCAGCTGCATGAGTGGGACGGGGTGACGCCGCTGGAGGAGACGCTGGAAGCGCTGGACCTGCTGGTCCGCTCGGGCAAGGTGCGCTACGTCGGCGTCTCCAACTACGCAGGCTGGCAGCTGATGAAGGCCCTCGGCACGTCCAGCCTGCATGGCCTGCCCCGGTTCGTCAGCCAGCAGATCTACTACTCACTGCAGGCGCGTGACGCCGAGTACGAGCTGATCCCGGCGGCTGTGGACCAGGGACTGGGCGTGCTGGTCTGGAGCCCGCTCGCGGGTGGGCTGCTGTCCGGGAAGTACCGCCGGGACCAGCGGCCGGACTCCGGCTCCCGGCAGCTGACCGACTGGAACGAGCCCCCGGTCTACGACCAGGAAAAGCTGCATGACACCGTCGAGGTGCTGCTCGAGATCGGTACCGAGCACGGGGTCTCCGCCGCCCAGGTCGCCCTGGCCTACCTGCTGCGCAAGCCCGCTGTGACTTCGCTGGTCATCGGCGCGCGGACCACGGAGCAGCTGGCCGACAACCTGGCCGCCGCCGACCTGAAGCTCAGCGAAGCGGAGATGGAGCGGCTCGGCAACGTCAGCGAACCGCCGCTGCTCTACCCGTACTGGCATCAGGCCAAGACGGCCCGTGACCGGCTGTCGCCCGCGGACCTGACCCTGCTCGGACCTCATCTGTAAGCCCCGGTACCTTAGGACCCAGGTATCCCCGCACAGGGCCGGCCCACCGATACGAGGAACCCGACCAGCAGGAACACCAGAGCACCGGGACCGCTGATGAGCCTGGATGGAGCCCCACGACCCGCGGGCGGCCCCCCGCCGCAGGCGGTGACGCAGCCCGTCGCCGCACCGTTGTCGGCCGCGGCGATCTTCCTTGTCGCCACCGTACGGCCCGGTCAGGCCAGCGACGCCGTGGTGCGCACGCTGTGCGGCAACCTCGGCGGCCTGCTGCGTGCGGTCGGTTTCCGCGACCTCGACGCCGGCCTGACCTGTGTAATGGGCTTGGGGGCAGAGCTGTGGGACCGGTTGGCCGGTCCTGAGCGGCCCGCGGGACTGCACCCGTTCCGCGAGATCCAGGCCGGCGACCGGCACGCCGTCGCCACCCCCGGGGATCTGCTGTTCCATATCCGCGCGGACCGGATGGACCTGTGCTTCGAGCTGGCCACGCACATCACCACCCGGCTGGGCGACGCCCTGGACAGCGCGGATGAGGTGCACGGTTTCCGGTACTTCGACGACCGCGACCTGATCGGCTTCGTCGACGGGACGGAGAACCCGACCGGCCGGGACGCGGTCCAGGCGACGGTGATTGGCACCGAGGACCCGGCGTACGCCGGCGGCAGCTACGTGATCGTCCAGAAGTACCTGCATGACCTGGCCAAATGGAATGCCCTGCCCACCGAGGAGCAGGAGAACATCATCGGCCGCACGAAGCTCGACGACATCGAGCTGGACGACGCGGTGAAGCCAAGCTTCGCGCACAACGCGCTGACCACCATCGTCGGCGAGGACGGCGAGGAAATCGACATCGTCCGGGACAACATGCCCTTCGGCAATGCCGCGGAAGGCGAGCACGGCACCTACTTCATCGGCTACGCACGCTCGCCGCAGACCATCGAGCTAATGCTCACCAACATGTTCGTCGGGCGGCCGCCGGGCAACTACGACCGGCTGCTCGACGTCAGCCGCGCGGTGACCGGCAGCCTGTTCTTCGTGCCGTCGATGCCGCTGCTGGAGAGCCTGGCTGACGATCAGGCGGCCAGCGCCGCGCCCCCCGGGCCCGGGGGGAACAGCACTGAAGACGGCAGGGATGACGATCAGGCGGCCGGGCCGGCCGCACCGCCCGGATCCGCCGGATCGCTCGGCATCGGCAGCCTTCGAGGAGTGACGCAGCATGGATAACCTGCACCGGGAACTCGCCCCCGTCTCTGACGCAGCCTGGTCCCAGATCGAGGAAGAGGCGACCCGCACCCTCAAGCGCAACCTGGCGGGACGTCGCGTGGTGGATGTGTCCGGGCCCGGCGGAAACACGCTGTCCGCGGTCGGCACGGGGCACCTGCACAACATCGAGGCCCCGCACGACGGGGTACTCGCCCGGCGGCGCGAGGTCAAGCCGGTCGTCGAGTTCCGCGTCCCGTTCCGGGTGACCCGCAGTGCGGTCGACGACGTGCTGCGCGGCGCCCAGGACTCCGACTGGCAGCCGGTGAAGGACGCCGCCCGGCAGATCGCGTTCGCCGAGGACCGGGCCGTCTTCGAGGGATACGCGGCCGGTGACATCGCCGGGCTCAGGCAGGAGACGAGCAATTCGCCCATGACCCTCCCGGGCGACGTGGTCACCTACCCGGAGGCGATCGCCGAGGCCTTGCGCTACCTGCGGATCGCGGGTGTCAATGGCCCGTACTCTGTCGTTCTCAGCGCCGACGCGTACACCGCGGTCAGCGAGACGCGTGACCACGGCTACCCGATCCACGAGCACATCAAGAGGCTGATCGACGGAGACATCATCTGGGCCCCGGCCATCGAGGGCGCCTTCGTGCTCTCCACCCGCGGCGGCGATTTCGACCTGCACGTCGGCCAGGACATCTCGATCGGGTACCTCGGCCACGACGCGACCAGCGTGGAGTTGTACCTCCAGGAGACGTTCACATTCCTGGTCTACACGTCCGAGGCCGTGGTGGCCCTGGCCACAGCTCCCTGACGTGCGGCGTCGCGGGCCGGATGGCACGCCGCCTGGCCCGCGCCGCGCCGGGGCCGATGCCCTGATTGAGCATTCGGCCCCATTAGCAGGAACCTCATTGCTAGCGTCGTGAACATGTCCGTGAAGACGTTCAGCATCAGCATGGGTGAGCGTGCCTACCGGCAGGCTCGCGCCGAAGCTGACCGCGCGGGGCTGTCCATGTCGGCCTGGATGACCCGGGCCGCACGGGAGAAGATCCAGCGCGATGCGGCGAGCGCGATCGCCGAAGCCGACCGGACCACTGGCCACGACTGGGCGGAATGGACGGAGGCTAACGCAGGCGACTTCCCGCCTAGCGCCGGCAAGGGCGCCGCGTGAACCGCGGTGACATTTTCGCGTACAAAGGAGTGGCCCGGGCTGGCTATGTTGCCATCGTCAGCAACGACGGCTTCAACCTGATCACCGGCCACCCCGTGGTGGTCAAGGTCAGCGACCGGCCTGACCTGACCGAGACCCCCTACGTCGTGGCGCTCAGCCACAACGATCCGGTCTCCGGGCACCTGGAGTCCTACTCTGCGGTGCGGGTGCGCCGCAGCAGGCTCTCCGGGGACAGGATCGGCCAGCTCGCCGAGGAGACCATGCGCAAGCTGGACGACGCCCTGGCCCTGATCTTCGACTACGAGGCCTGAGTAAGGAAAACTGCGACCTCAGTCGGACGCCTGGGCCGCCCGGCGAGCCCGTTCCGGGAGCTCGGCCAGCAGGTTGACGGTGACGGTCAGCCCGCCGCCAGGGGTATCCGACAGCACCGCCGAGCCGCCGTTGGAGGTCACCAGGCGGTGGACGATGGCCAGGCCCAGCCCGGCGCCGCCCGGCGTGCTGCTGGCGAAGCGACGGAACGCCACCTGCTGCTGGCGGGGGGTCATCCCCGGCCCGTCGTCCGCCACCACCACCCGGGCCCCGTCCCCGCCCACAGCCGCCGTGACCTCGATATGGCCGCCGGGCGGGACCGCGTCGAGCGCGTTGGCCAGCAGGTTGTCCAGGATCTGCTCCAGATGGCCTTCCCCGGCCACGGCCAGGACCGGGCCGTCGCACGACGGGCGGAGCTCGACCCCGCGCTCCTCCGCCACCGGCCGCCAGGCCCCGGCCCGGTCCCGGATCACCTCATCGACCCGGAGAGTGACCGGCTCGGTCAGCACGTTCTCCGCGCGGGCCAGCGCCAGCAGCCCGTCCACCAGGTGGGACAGCCGGGCGATCTCGTCCTGCGCCCCGGCCAGCTCCTCCGCCGTCTCGGGGTCGGTGTCCTGAGTGAGCACGTCAAGCCGGAGCCGGAGCGCGGCCAGCGGTGTGCGCAGCTGGTGGGAAACGTCCGCCATTGTGGCCCGGTTCCCGTGCACCAGGGACTCCAGACGGCCCGCCATGCCGTTGAAGTTGCGGGCCAGCCGCCGCACCTCGGGCGGCCCGTTCCCGGCGGCCGACCGGGTGTCCAGCGCTCCACCGCCGAGCCGCTGGGCGGCGGCGTCCAGGGCGCTCAGCGGCCGGCTGACCCACCGGGCCAGCGCGATGGCCGCGACCGCGGCGGCGGCCAGGCCAGCCAAGGCCACCGCGGCCAGCCAGGTCCACAGGACGCCGAGCTGTTCCTCCAGTTCCGCGGACGAGCTGGACAGCACCACGGCCCCGACCACCGCGCCGGTGGTGTCCCCCAGCACCGGGACCGTCACCTGGAGCCGGTCGTCGACACTGCTGTCCACGACCGTCCGCCCGCGCAGCGCCGTGGTCAGCGTGGCGGCCGGGATCGCGGCGTCGCCGCCGGTTCCGGTGACCAGGCGGCGGCTGGCGCTGTACACCCGGACCTGCTCCCCGGCCCGGCGGGCCTGCCCTAGCGCCCTGGCCACCTCGGCGACCCCGGCCGGGGGCGGGTCGTCCAGCCGGTCCTCGGCCAGCCCGGCCAGCGCGCGGGCTGACAGCATGGTTTCCTGCCGGAACGAGCTCCGCTCGTGACCGGTGGTGATCAGTCCCATCGGCACCACGGTGGTCACCAGCAGCGCCCCGATCAGGGCGAGCATCGTGAGTACGATGCGCCGGGCCATCAGACCTCGCCGAGCCGGAAACCCCTGCCGTAGGCCGTCTCGATCAGGCCCGGCACGTCGAGCTTGCGGCGCAGCGCCGCCACGTGCACGTCCAGCACCTTGGTGGGGCCGTACCAGTGTGCATCCCAGGCACTCTCCAGGATCTCCTGGCGGGTCATTACCCGGCCCGGATCGCTGGCCAGGCACTCGAGGATGTCGAACTCCTTCGGGGTGAGGGCCACCTCGCGGCCGTGCACGGTCACCTTCCGGGTGCGCAGGTTGACGCTGAGCGGGCCATGCCGTAGCACCTCCCCGCCCGGCCGGACCCGGCGCAGCACGGCCCGGATCCGGGCCAGCAACTCGGCCAGCCCGAACGGCTTGATCAGGTAATCGTCGGCCCCCGCGTCCAGAGCCAGCACGCGTTCCGGCTCCTCTCCCCGGGCGGTGACGATGATGATCCCGGCATCGGAGCGCGCACGCAGCCGGCGGCACACCTCCACCCCGTCCGCATCGGGCAAGCCCAGGTCGAGCAGCACGACGTCCGGATCGCCGGATGCCAGCGCTTCCTGGCCGGTCATCACGTGATCCACCTGGTAACCGCCCCGGCTCAGCCCGCGCACCAGCTGGGTCGCCAGGCTGGGATCGTCCTCGACCACCAGGACACGCGGGGTGCCCTTGGGGGCAGGCAGCCGGGTGCCCGCCGCACTGCTCGCCACGCTCATAAGGACCACCGTAGAGCTACCCCGCCCAAGTCATGACCATCACCGCCCAGCGCGCCGTGGGCCCGCCACGCCGGGCTGCCAGGCGGGGCCCGGCAGGCGGGGCCCGGCAGGCGGGGGCTGCCAGGGGGCTACCAAGCCGGGGGGCTGCCAAGCCTGGGGCTGCCAAGCCTGGGGCTGCCAAGCCGGGGGGCGCCAAGCCGGGGGGCTGCCAAGCCGGGCCCGGCAGCCACGCTGCCCTCTACAGGGCCATGACGACGATCGGCTTCGTGGTGGGGTGGCTGGTGCCGCCGGCCGGCTCCACGGTCAGCGCGACCGCGTCCCCGGCGGCGAGGCCGGTCGCCAGCAGCGGCGCAGTCCGGCCGGACGCCGGGGCCGGGAGCAGCCCGGCCCGGCGGGCGGTCGCGCCCGACACGAACCACAGCTCATAGACCTTCCCCCCGCTCAGCGCGGGCAGCCCGGTCGTGCTGATGATCATCGCGTGCCGGGACTGGGAGGCGACCACGGTGGCCACCCCGCCGGCGGTGGTGCGGTGAACGGCCAGATGGGCGTCCGGGGCAGCCAGTACCGCGGCGACCGACCGGTTCTCGGCCTGGGCCTGGTCCAGCCGCTGCTGGGTCGAGGACTGGACGACGCCCAGCGCCACCGCGGCCGCCACGGCGACCGCGGCCACGGCGGCCGCCATCCGGAGCAGCCAGGACCCGTGGACCGGCCGCAGCCGGGCGGGCGGCATCTCGCGTACCTCGGGCGGAAGCTGCCGGGTGACGGAGGCCATGGTGAGCACCCGTTCACGCAGCTCCAGCGGCGGGCTGGCGGCTACCGCCAGGGCGAGTCTCGTCGCGGTCTCCCGGAAGCCGCGGACCTCGTTCTCGCAGGGCGGGCAGCGGTGCAGATGATGCTCGAACTGGTCCAGCTCCAGGCCGGTCAGGGCGTCCAGCGCGTACGCGCCGGTCAGCCCGTGCGGGTCGTGACGGCCCATTTTCACGTGGCGGCTTAGTTTCACCAGCTCACCCCCATGCAGTCACGCATCCGGATCAGGCCGTCCCGCACACGGGTTTTGATCGTCCCGAGGGCGGTGCTGAGCAGCGACGCGACCTCCGGATACGTGTGACCCCCGTAGTAAGCCAGGGTGATCGACTGGCGTTGCAGCTCGGTCAGCGAGTCCAGGCAGCGGCGCACCCGCTCCGCGTCCAGCCGGGACTCCACCGTTTCCGCCACCCCCTCCAGGGGGACGGCCGCGATGGTGGCGACCTTCTGTTCCCGGCTGGTCTCCGCGCTCGCCGAGCGCACCCGGTTGACGGCCCGCCGGTGGGCGATCGTCATCACCCAGGTCATCGCGCTGCCCCGGCCGGCGTCAAAGCGTGACGCGGTGCGCCACACCTCCAGCAGGACTTCCTGGGCGACTTCCTCGGATTGGGCCGGATCCCGCACCACCTTGCGGATCAGGCCGTAGACGGGCCGGGCCAGCCGGTCGTAGGCCGCCTCGAAGGCGGCCTCGTCGCCCCGGGCCACCATGGTCAGCAGCCCGGCCAGATCTTCCTCGCGTCCCGGGAGGGGCCGCAGACCCGGCCGGGATTCGGGCACGTCGGGTGTGCTCATGGTCAGTATTCGGAGTCTCCGGCCGGCCGGATGGGTCCTGGACGCGAACGCGGGGCCCCGGCCTGAGCCGGCCGGGCTCCCCGCTGTGGTGGATGTCCGGCCCGGGCTAGGTTGTCGTTGCGGAAAGGACGGGTGCCGAGCAGACGCGCGGCGGACTGCTAGCCGGCCAGTTCCGCCAGCCAGGGCACGAACCTGGCCGCGTTGATGGTGCCCACCCCGGACGCGAGGTCGTACCCCGGCCGGGCACTGAACCCGGTCACCGTGTGCACCTTGCCGCCCTGCGGGAACGAGACGGTGTTGTTGCCCTTGGTCACGTCCACAATGCCCGCGGCCGCGCCTATCGCGGACATCTTGTACAACGCCGGGTTGATCAGCCCGAGGGGGTGCCCCGCGACCTGATCGGCCAGCGCGACCACGCCGGCGAACAGCGGGGTGGCCTCGCTGGTGCCGCACGTCGGGTACCAGCCCGCCGGCTGGCCCTTGAAGCTCTGGTACATGTCCACCGCGCCGTTGCAGGCCCCGCTCATCGAGATGTCCGGCACCCCACGCTGGCCGCCGACCACGCCCGCGACGCCGTCCTGGTACGCGGGCCGGGAGAACACCACGGACTTCCCGCCCCCGCCCGCCAGCGGGTTCGGGCCCTTGTTGCCGAAGATGTACTGCTGGGTGGGCACGTTGTAGGTGTCGTTCCAGACCACGGAATGCCACGCGCCCTTGGCTGACTGACGCAGCTGGGTACCGCCGACCCCGGTCACCAGCGGGTCGCTGTCCGGCCACGAGGTCACCGGGTGCAGGTAGTAGGTGGTCTGGTTGTACATGACGTCGGCCGCGCCGCTGTCGCCCGAGGCGGCCAGCACTGTCACGCCCTTGTTCGCGGCGTCCACGTATGCGCCGCGCAGGTTGAGCAGGGACCGCCTGGACGGGAAGGTCTGCTCGGTCGCGCTGAAGCTCTGGCTGATCACGCCGCCAAGGTGGTGGTCGATCACGTACGTCTCGGCCTTGACGATCGCCGGGAAGCCGCTCGTGCCCTCGTTCTCCGAGGTGGGCGTCTCGACCAGGAGTATGTTCGCGTCGGGGGCCATCACGTGCGACCACTCGACGTCCAGCTCGGTCTCGCCGGCCCAGCCCTCCCGGTTGGAGTTTGGCCGGTACTTGGCCACCGGGCCAGCCGGCTGGATCACCTGCAGCGAGGGCGGGTCGGGCAGGCCGAACTTCTTGTCGAACACACCCAGGTCATGGCGGACCGTCGGGGAGCCGTAGGAGTCAACGATGACAATCGTCTGGCCCTTGCCGGTGATGCCCTTGCTGAACAGCGGGCCCAGGTTGTAGGCCTGCTGAATCTGGCTGGGCTCGTAGCAGGCGATCTGGTAGTGCGTCTCGCAGTAGGCCGTGGTCGGCGGGGCGGGCTGAGCATCCCGCACATGAACCGCGGCCGGGCTGATGGCCACCGTGGCGGTCGCGGCCACCACGGCTGCACCGCCCGCGGCGACTGAGGTACTGCCCGCTACCGCGGCGGCCATGGCGGCCGAGCCCACGGCAATGGACAGGGGGCGGCGCACTCGCATCCCATTCTCCTGTTGCTGACGGCCGGGACAGCCCCACCGCCGTCCCGTGGCCTACCCGACACTAACAGCGCGAAGTGCCCGCCGCGAGGGGCATCGGCCAAGGTCGGGGGTGGGTGCGGGCTGGTGGGTGCGGGCTGGTGGGGGCGGGCGCGGGCGGGCGCCGGTAGGCTCGCGGCCATGATCGTGGTCGTGGCTGGCGTGTCCGGCAGCGGCAAGTTGACCGTCGGTTACCTGCTCGCAAGCAGGCTCGGCTGGCCCTTCACCGACGCCGACGCCCTCCACCCGGCGGCGAACATCGCCAAGATGCGGGCGGGCCATCCGCTGTCCGATGCTGACCGGCGGCCGTGGCTGGCCGCGGTGGCAGCCCGGATGGATGAGTCCGCCGCCGCGGGCGAGTCCGCCGTAATGGCCTGCTCCGCGCTAAAACACTCCTACCGGGACGAACTGCTGGCCGGGCGGCCAGCAGCGCGGATGGTCTTCCTGCAGGCGAGCCGGGAGTTGCTGGAAGCCCGGCTGGGCACCCGGCACGGGCATTTCTTCCCCGCCGCCCTGCTGGACAGCCAGCTCGCCGACCTGGAGAGCCCGCAGCCAGCCGAGCACCTCCTGGTGCTGGACGCCGCGACCCCACCGGATCAGGCGGTAGACGAGATTATCCGGCGCCTTCAGCTGAGCCCCCCGCAGGAGAAGATGAGTCCATGAAGCTGAAACTCGACCTGCACGACATTTACAACCGGGGCCAGGACATTGACCGCGCCCTCCGGGCGATCATCGATGAAGCCGTGGCCAAGAAGGCGCCCATGATAGAGATCATTCCGGGCAAGGGCTCAGGTCAGCTGAAGAAACATGTTCTGAGATTCCTTGAGCAGAAAGAAATTAAACAGCTGTACAGCCGGGTCGAGAAGGACTCAAAGAACTTCGGCCGGGTCTTCGTGCATTTCCGGTGGAAATAGGCGCGTCTTCAGCCGGCCCGGGCCGGGGCCGCAGCACGGGCAATCCTGACCCATAGCGGTGGTTTGCGGTGCCGGGGCGCGACGCGCTGGTCTACCCGGGCGTCGGCGAACCGCGCATCGGCAGGGTACGTCGATTGCCATACACAGCCCACAGTTTACTTCCCCCCTCGCCGCGGATCGCGGGCCGGGACCTGGCCATTGCGATGGTCGCCATCGTCCGGCCCGATTCCCGCGTTTCCACTCCCCCGGGAAGAAGGCACTGGGGCCCTCATCCCCCCCAACGCAGGCAAGCAGGGGACTACGACTCGTAGTCTCCCGCATCTGCCGGCGCGTTTGTCATGGTGGCATGAACCGTCTTGGATGTCCAGTGAAAGCGCAAATCGAAGCGCCATTATTAAATTACTAATTTGCTTAGCTGAATAGATTTTATGCGCCTATACCCCATTCTGGCCGGGACTACCCAGGACCCGTCAGGGCGAGTGCCGGGGAGGCCCGGCGCGCCCCCAGCGTGTCCCCTGCGAGCCGGGCGATCGCGGGGGCCGGGGGCTCCGGCGGTGGTCCCCCGGGAAAGCGGAGCGGGGGTTTGCTCCCGCCGGCTGGCAGCGCGCGGCAGCCGGCGGGCACATACCTCTCACCGTGGAATGATTGCCGCATGCGTCTCCTGATCCGGGCCCTCCTGACCGCGGCGGCGCTCGCCGTGGCCACGTGGCTGGTGCCCGGGATCCAGCTTGGCCACGGAAGCACCGCGTCGAAGGTGCTCACCCTGCTGGCCGTCGCGGTGATCTTCGGGCTCGTTAACGCCATCATCAAGCCGGTGGTCAAGGCGGTCGGCTGCCTGTTCTACGTGCTGACGCTCGGTCTGATCGGGCTGGTGGTCAACGGCCTGCTGCTCTGGCTGACCAGTTGGGTGGCGGGCAAGCTCACGCTCCCGTTCCACATCACCGGGTTCTGGGCCGCGTTCTGGGGCGCGATCATCGTCGGGGTCGTCGGCTGGCTGCTCGGCGTGCTGATCCCGGAGCCGGAGGACCGCCAGTAGCCGTCCGTGCACGGACGCGCCGGCCGGTAGGGCAGGAACCCGCTTCCCGCATCGCGCCCGCCGCTTTGCGTCTCGCGCCCGCCGCTTTGCGTCTCGCACCCGCGCTTAGCGTCTCGCACCCGCCGCTTCCCTCGGTTGTTTCCCGTCTGCTCCCGGGTCAGCGGGGGTCCGGCTCCAGGAACTCCAGCCGGTTGCCCAGGGGATCCTCTGTGTAGAACCGGCGCATGCCGGGGAAATCGCCGTCGGGCCGGACCGGGTATCCAGCCGCGCGCAGCCGCGCCGCCCAGGCGCCGAGGTCTCGCACGAGCAGGCCGGGGTGCGCCTTGCGGGCCGGGCGGAAGACCTCTTCCACGCCGAGGTGCAACTCGATGCCGTGGGCCCGGAACCAGCAACCGCCCCGGGCCGCCAGGGCGGGCGGCTTGGGGACCTCGTCCAGGCCCAGCACGCCGTCGTAGAAGGCCCGCAGCGCCGCTTCGCTTCCCGGCGGGCAGGCCAGCTGAACATGATGGATCATGTGCACCTCCAGGAAGACATCACCGGGCAGGGCCGGAGCGCGGACGGCCGCCGCCCGCCCGCCTCCTATTTTATCTTGATATCGAGACAATATTACAGGCAGGAGCCCCAGTGCGCGAGACCATCACGGCGAAGTTCGAGGTCCTGGACGAGCGGTTCCAGCGCGTCCACGGCGACCGGCGGCTCGAGATCCTGCACACCGGGTGCCGATGGGCCGAGGGGCCGGCGTACTTCCCGGCCGGCCGCTACCTCGTGTTCAGCGACATCCCGAACGACCGGCTGCTGCGCTGGGACGAGACCACCGGCGCCGTGGGCGTCTTCCGCCAGCCCTCCCGCTACGCGAACGGCCACACCGTGGACCGGCAGGGCCGGCTGGTCAGCTGCGAGCACGGCGGGCGGCAGGTCACCCGCACGGAGCCGGACGGGTCGATCACGGTCCTCGCGGACCGCTACCTGGGCAAGCGGTTGAACAGCCCGAACGACGTCGTGGAGCGGGCGGACGGCTCGATCTGGTTCACCGACCCGGCCTACGGCATCGACAGCGACTACGAGGGACACCAGGCCGACAGCGAGATCGGCGCCTGCCACGTGTACCGGATCGATCCGGGTTCCGGCGGCCTGAGCATCGTGGCCGGCGACTTCAACCGGCCTAACGGGCTGGCCTTCACCCCCGACGAGCGGAGCCTGTACGTCTGCGACAGCGAGGAACGGCACATCCGGCTGTTCACCGCGACGGAGGACGGCACCGGCCTGACCGGCGGGGAGATCTTCGCGCGTTGCGAGGTCGGGACCTTCGACGGCATCCGGCTGGACAGCGAGGGCCGGGTCTGGGCGGCCGCGGGCGACGGGCTGCACTGCTTCGACCCGGACGGCACCCTGCTGGGCAAGCTGCACGTGCCGGAGATCGTGGCCAACCTGACCTTCGGCGGGCCGCAGCGCAACCAGATCTTCATGTGCGGCACGAGTTCCCTCTACTCCATCCGGGTCACCGTCCGCGGCGCCCGCTACCCGGCCTGACCCCGCTCCCGCGTCATCGCCCGTCCGCCGCCCTCGGAGGCCGCCCCTGCCCGGCCCGCCGCCCCCGCTCGTCCGCCGCAGCCCGCCCGGCCCGCCGGTCGCCGCGCCCCCCGCGCCCTCCGCGCCCTCCGCGCGCCCCGGGATCCACTTATCACCCGCACGGTGCGCCCTAATCGGACGAAAAGGACAAAATCGCGCACGGAGCGCGTGAAAAGTCGCAGCATCCATGATCAAAGTGACCAGTGATGCTGGTTGGACGGGCGCTGGGCGCAGGTGGCGGCGGGCAGGGCGGACGGGGGCCCGGGGACGCACGGCCGCGGGCCGCGGGCGGCCGACGGCCAGGGGGGCGGACGGCCAGGGGGGCGGACGGCCAGGGGGGCGGACGGCGGACGGCGGGCGGGGCGGAGGGGGTTAGTAGAGCTCGGGCCGGCGGTCGGCCAGCAGGTCGTTGCGGGCGTTGATGCGCTTGTCCCGGGCGCGGGGCAGGTCGCAGTCGGCGGTCAGAATCGCTGGCTGGTCAGCAGTGACCGGGCCGGCCAGCGGGTAGCCATCCGGGCCGGCGATAAGGCTGCCGCCCACCCAGGCGACCCCGCGCTCGGTGCCGCACCGGTCCGCGACCGCGATGAAGACGCCGTTCATCGCGGCGCCAGCCTGGACCTTCACCACCTCGGACGGCCGTTCGGCGGGCGGCCGGGGAGCCAAGGGCCAGTTCACCGGGGCCGCGATGAGGTCCGCGCCGGCCAGCGCCGCCCGCCGGACCCACTCGGGGAACTCCAGGTCGTAGCAGATCATGACGCTGACCCGGCCCGCGGGCAGGTCCACCACCGGCGGGGCGCCGGCGCCGGGGTTGAAGATGAGCTTCTCGGCGTCCCACAGGTGCGCCTTCCGGTACACCGCGCGGATCCCGGACGCGTCCACGAGGGCAGCGCTGTTGAACAGCTGGCCATCCGGGCCGAGCTCGCAGAAGCCGCCCACGATTACGGTGTGATGCTGCGCGGCGAGTACCTGCCACTGGTGCAGCGCCGCGGACTCACCCGCCGGGCTGGCCAGACCGCGGGCTTCCGCGGCGCCGGTGAACACGTACCCGCTGTCGCAGAGCTCCGGGAGGACCACCAGGCCGGCCCCGGCGGCGGCGGCCGACGCGACCGCCCCGGCCGCGGCGGCGAGGTTGCCGTCCGGGTCACCGACAGCCAGGCTGAGCTGGCAAGCCGCGACGACCGTCACACCCGCGCCCGTCCCCCCGGCCTCACGCCCCGGCCTCACCCGGCAGCAGCAGAAGCTTGCCCGTCGTCCCCCTGGAGGCCAGGTCTGCCTGGGCCTGGGCGGCCTGCTCCAGCGGGTACCGGCCGCCGACGCGGACCGACAGGCGCCCCTCGGTGATCCAGCGGAACAGGTCCCCGGCGCGCCACAGCAGCTCTTCCCGCGTGGCCATGTAATGGCCCAGCGTCGGGCGGGTGACGAACAGGCTGCCTGCCGGGTTGAGGCGCTGCAGGTCGAAGGGGGGAACGGGGCCACTCGCCGCACCGTACAGGACCATGTAGCCGCGGACCCGCAGCGCCGAGAGGCTCGCCTCGAACGTGGCCTGGCCGATGCCGTCGTACACCGCCGCCACCCCCGCGCCGTCGGTGACTCCCCGGGCCACGTCGGCAAAATTCTCGTAGTCCGTGACGTAGTTCGCGCCGGCTTGCTGGGCCAGCACCGCCTTGGCAGTGGTAGAGGTGGTGGCGATGCTGATGCCGCCGCGGATGGCGACCATCTGGGTGAGCAGCAGACCGACCCCGCCCGCGGCCGCATGCACCACCACATGATCGCCCTGGCCCACCGGGTACGTGCTGTGCGAGAGGTAGTGCGCGGTCATGCCCTGCAGCATGGCCGCCGCGGCGACGGTCAGGCCCAGACCCTCCGGTACGGGGACCGCCAGGGCGGCGGGCACCGCGACCTGCTCCGCGTAGCTGCCTGGCACCTGGGTCCAGCAGACCCGGTCCCCGACGGCGAAGTCGCGCACGCCGGGCCCGACCGCGGCGACGACCCCGGCGCCCTCGGCCCCGGGGACATAGGGCAGGCTCGCGGATGCGTAGGGCGACCGTCCCTCCCGCTGGTAGATGTCCATGTAATTGACGCCAGCGGCGGCCACGTCCACCAGCAGCTGCCCTGGCCCGGGTTCGGGCGCCCGGACCTCCCCGATCTGCAGAACCTCAGGACCGCCGTGCTGACTCCCGATCACTGCGCGCATCAGCTCTTCCTCTCCATCGAGTCGCCGACAGTAGCCTAGGTGCCAAAGGGGGAGGTTCCGGGTGCGGATCGGCGAGCGGGTACGGGCCGTGCATCTGAGCCAGTACTGTCCGGGAGGGCTCGGGTTTCCGGCCGGTTCACCCGGTACCGGCCAACCGGACGGCGGGGATGCCCCGGCCCGCCACTCATGGGCGCAGCTCGCCGGGCATGAAGCGCAGGCGGCCGGCCGCCAGTGCGGCCGCTGCGGACGCGAGATAAGCGCCGGGCAGCCGGTGCGCCGCCGGGCCGACCACGACTGGGTCCACGGAAACTGCCCCTGACGTGGGCCAGCCCGGCGTTAAACCAGCCCCGCGCTGACCAGGCCCCGCGCTGATCACCCCGCCCCGGCGTGGCCCTCCAGGGGACGGCGGCCCTCAGGAGACGGCGGCTTCTCAGGAGACAGCGGCTCCTCAGGGGACGACAGCCCCTCAGCCATGGGAATCCCCGGCCGCGGCGATGACCTGCAGCGCGGCCCTCACCCGCGACTCCTCCAGGAAATCGGCCTGCCTGCGCGCCCGGGAGATGAGCTCATCCAGTTGACCGGCGTCGAGCCGCCCGTCGCAGTCTGCGAGCGCGCGGAGCGTGCGCCATCCCGCCGCCTTGCCCTCCACACCCAAGCGCATGATCTCCAGCTCCTCGAGGTTGCTCAGCGGGGAGCGGGTGGTCAGGTGGCCGTTGGGCTTGAGCCGGCCGGCTTTCTCGCCCGCCCAGGCGGCCCAGACCTTGTAGCCACGAACTGGGACGCCCAGCGTGCCCATGAAGCGCAGCAGTGCGATCCGGTCCTCGGACACCTCGTCGGCGAACTGCCGCAAGTCCGGCTGGGGCGCCGGAATCTGGCCGGCTCGCGCTACCCGTCGGGCCAGTTCCAGCCCGGCGGTCGCGCCGGCCAGGTGATCGTTGAGGTAGATGCCGAGCGGGTCCTGTGCGGAACGCCGGATGCTGGCGGCCGTGTCCCTGAGTGCCGAGCTTTTCAGTGCCATGCCATCCTTCTTCCCCGGTTCCAGTGAATCGCCCCTGCTCAGAGCCGTTTCTGTGCCGGCGCGGCTTGTTCACTGGCCCCTGGCCTCTCCGGACTGTGCGGCGGCACTGCGCCTGCCGGTTTTCGTTGCGGCCCTAGATCCTGACTTTGCGTTGTGGTCCCTTGCCAAGCCCTCTAGCGTCCGCGGCGCGGCCTTTGCTACCCGGGCAGGCGCCGGCTAACCGGGCCCTCGCGGGTAGTGCACGCCGATGCGCAGCCGACCATGAGCCGGGAGGGATGATCATGACCGCCAGACGGGTCCCGCGGCGTGGCTGATCTCGTGGCCCTTGGTGCACAGCGACCTCAGCGGGCCGGGCATCCGGGCCAGGAGGAGGCAGGCAGCAGGAGGACGGGCACCTAGCCGGGGAATTCCACCCCCGGAGCGGTGTCCCAGCCGACGATGCCCAGGATGGCGCGCAGGTGGGGCGGCAGCCGGTGCAGGATCACCGGCCGCCGGCCATCCGCGGTCAGCTGGACGATGACCCGCAGCCCGGCCAGGTCGCTGTAGTCCAGGGCGCCCAGGTCCAGGTGAACCTCGTCGAGGTCCGCGGCGATCTGCGCCAGCGCCGAGGCCAGGCCGCCGACGGTGGCTTCGTCGATCTCGCCGGCCAGCGCATAGCGGGAACCGGGCGCGGGATCCACGCCGGGCCCGGGAATCCGGGTGATCCGCAACACCCCGTCGTCGTAGACCGGGGAGTCATCGCCGAGCTGCGGGGGTTGCGGAACGTCGGGCGAGATCACCCGGCCGCCGGGGCCCATGGGACCCGGACGGCCCATGATGCGGGCCGCGGGGCCCGATTCGGAGCGGGCCGCAGGGCCCGGTTCGGAGATGGCACGGTCCAGCTCAGTCCGGAACACACGATGCCTCCTGCCAGCAGTGACGGAAATTACCTCGCCGACTGCTGCCAGAGGGGGCCGCGGACACAGGTCCGGGCGGCACGATGACCAACGTCGAGGTGACGAACTACCGCAAGGTCTGGGCGGTGTCGTGACGACGATTACGAGTATGCCGCAATCCGGTCGCCAGGGAAACCCGGCATGACAACGGGTGGTTGACTCTGACAACCAGGGGTTGTCATACTGGCGCTGTGAGCGAGTCAGAACACACCCCCGCCCAGCAGGAAACCATCCGCCGTCTCATCGAGGTCCGCGCCGAGGCCCTCAAGCACGTCCGCATCGCCCGGGATCTGGCCAGGGAGCGCCGCGACCTGATCCGCAGCCTCACCGGCGAGGGCATCTCGCAGGCCGAGATCGCCCGGGAAATGGGCGTGTCCCGCCAGGCGATCCAGAAGATGCTCGCCGTCTGAGGGCAGGGCCCCCGGGCCAGATGATCGTCACTTCTTCCTGGTCTTGCCCGGAATGCTGATGACGACATTGTTCGCCGTCGCCGAGATCGACGCAGCCCCGGCGGCGACGATGACAGAGGTCACCGCGGTGCGCGTGTGCCCGTCCCCGACCTGCCCCACGTGCCCGACGCCCCAGGCGTAGACGTTCCCGGTGGTCGAGATGGCGTACGAGGTGGCCGACCCGGTGGCCAGGCTCCGGTAGACGACACCGCGCGGGGCGCGGAACCGCACCGGCAGGGGTTCCAAGCGTGTGGTGCCGTCACCCAGCTGGGCCGCGCGGTCATTTCCCCAGGACCAGAGCGAGCCGTTCGACAGCATGGCCAGCGTCTGGCCGTTGTTCCAGATGGAGCCGCCCAGGGCGACCTGGGTGACTGGATGCGGGAGGTGCACGCGCACCGGGACGTCCGACGAGCGGCGCACCAGGCCGTTGCCGAGCTGCCCGCTGCCGTCGAAGCCCCAGTCGAAGTACCGGCCATCGGACAGCAGCGCGCCGGAGTTCGCGAACGAGGCCACCAGCGTGGTGACCGACGAGCCGTCGAGCCGCGCCACTTTCCGCGGCGTGGTGGTGTTGTGTCTGGTGCCATCGCCCAGGTCGCCGTTGACGTTCTGGCCGCAGGCGTAGACCGTGCCGTGGGAGTCGTAGAGCGCGTGATTGCTGGCCCCGGCCAGGGCGGTCACGCCGGTCAGCGGGAGCTCGACGGGGGTGCTGTAGGCCGTGGTATTGCCCAGGCAGAGCTCACCGCCGCCGTTCTCGCCCCAGCCCCAGACGTTCCCCGTGGTGTCCACGGCCAGGCCGGTGTCGTAGGGCATGACGTCGGTGGGGATGGACGCGATCTTCACCCCGGCGGGGAAGCGGACCCGGACCGGCCTGGTGAACGAGTTCACCTCGCGGCCGTCACCCAGCTGGCCCTGGGTGCCCAGGCCCCAGGCATAGAGGGCGCCGCTGGTGAGCAGGGCGTACTCGGTGGAGTTCGAGGTGCCCACCTCGGCGACGGTGCCGGGCACGATCATGGTGACCGGCGACTTCTCCAGATCGAAGTTGCCTTTGGCCCCCCCGAAGAACGATCCCCAATGCCGGAGCGTGGCTGTGGTCTTGACCATCGCCGCGGAGGACGGCCGGCCCACGGAGCCCCCGGGCGATGCCGAGCAGCCGGCCGCGGCCAGCACAGCGGTAATCGCGCACAGGCCAACCCGTACGTACGGTGATTTCATTGTCACAACCCGCGATGATCCTTGTGTTGACGGCAGAGAGGGACAATATTCTCACTCATACCCGCAGACGCCCGGAGACTCCCATATACGGAGACATCCGGGTCCGCATCGTGACAGTATGCGCACTGAGTGTTCGCGCGCTCCGGGGTCGGTGCAATTTCGAGCCGGCGGTGAAAGTCCGCGACCCGGTCGCCTCCAGTAGCCGGTTGACCTGGTGAAACTCCAGGACCGACGGTGAAAGTCCGGATGGGAGGTAGGGCGCGGGGACACGTCGTTCCCGTCATGGCGGTGGTTCCTGGCCGCTGCTGGCGCGGTTCTCGTGCTCGCTTCCCCGGAACGGCGGCAGCGCCCGGGGAAGGTCGGCTTCCGTCCTCTCCTGCCTGCTGCCGTCGTCCACGGCGGCAGGTCTATTGCCTTCCTGCCGTGCTGGCCGCGTCCCCTCGCTGAGTGTTTCGAGGAGGAAGCACATGGGAGCGAGATCTGTCGTCGCGCCGGACCAGGCCGCTGGGCAGAGGGAGCGGGTCGAACGGGCCGAACGGGCCGTCGCCGATTTCGCCCGGGGCGCGTTCGTCATCGTCTTCGACGACGAATCGCGGGAGAACGAGGGCGACCTGATGGTGGCGGCCGAGCACACTGATCCGGAAGCGATGACGTATCTGCTCGATCACACCGCGGGCGTGGTGTGCGCGGCCCTGCCGTTCGACAGGTGTGCCGAGCTGGATCTGCCGCAGATGGTCGCGGCCAACTGCGGTCTGCACGAGACGGCCTTCACCGTCTCGGTGGATCTACGGCACGGCGCGACGACCGGCATTCCGGCGGCCGAGCGGGCCAGGACCATTCAGGCGCTCGCCGACCCGGCTGCGCAGCCGGACGATCTGGCCCGCCCCGGCCACGTCTTCCCGATCAGGGCCGCCCGCGGCGGCGTGCTGGAGCGCTAGGGCCACACCGAGGCGGCGACCGAGCTTTCCCGGCTGTCTGGCCTGTCCGGCGCGACCGCGATCTGCGAAGTCGTCCTGGCCGACTGGAGCATGGCCCGGTACCAGGAACTGGCGGAACTCGCCGCCGTCGAGGACCTCGCCCTCATCTCGGTCGGCGACCTCATCGCGTACCGGGTAGCCCGCGATGGATGGTAACCGTTCTTCCACGCGTCGTTTCCTCTCCCCCACCAGCGGTACCGCCCGCGTGCTCGGAGTCGACCCGCACCGCGGTGACCGCCGGTGGCGAGCGCAGGTCAGTCCTAGACGCATCCGCCGTCGTTATCTTCACCGCGTACGCGGCAGTACTTCTGGCGCTCAGCGATCTCCGGCCTCAGGTGACTGCCTACGAGTCCGGGCGGCGCGAAGAGCCTCCGCCGAACGATCCTGAACGGCGGGGTCTGCGCCGATAAACGCCCTGGCCTGCGGATGCAGTGAGCGTGCTCGGAGAGGCTCGAACCCCCAACCTTCCGATCCGTAGATCAGAGCAGGCCGCCCGGCCAATGCGCTGGAATCCGTGTCCGCAGGTCAGGGTCCAGTGGTGATCCAGTGAGGATTGCCGAGTACGGTGCCTCCTTGCCAGGCAGTGAGACCGCCGTGAGAGATCCGGTTCGTTAGTGGATAGTCATATGGCCGTACTGACGGGCATGCAAGGACTCGTTAGGGGTCAGAACTCCACCCTGAACTTCGGGGTGAACGAGACCGCCGTTGGCCGGATCCCGGCGATCCGGTCAACCCGGTAACTCCGGAGCTGTCCGTATTCGTTGACGACGAAGAGAACGAGATTCCTGTCCTGAGTCCTTCGGAGTGAGTACGGCTCCACTCGCCGCACTCCTTGACGTCCTTGCTCCGCACGGTAGTCGAGGTCTACCTTGAGCCGGTTCGCGCCGGCGTACCGGACTAGTTCCAACGGCAGCCCGCGGCGCCATGACGTGATTGCCTTCGGCGCCTCCCAGGAAGTGGTGTCAACCTTCGCCACCTGCGCCCGCGGAAGCTCACGGATGGGAAGCGTTCCAGCAAGCCACGAGAACACATCGTCGAGTGTGCTCCAGAAGCTTTCGAACGGCGGCAGAGGCTTCGGCAACTGGTGGCCGAGCATGTTTTCCCACTCATTCTCGATTTCTGCTCGAAACGGTGAGGACTGGATGAGCTCCGCTGATGGGACACCGATCCCCGCATGGGCACACTTACTCTGGAGGGCACGCCGCACGGCACCCGAGAGACCGAGAGATCGGGATGCCGATGCATGTGGACGACGTCGTAGAGGTCTCGCGGACGACAGCGCTCGGCGAGAGCCCGGAGCTTCTCACCGAAAAGTTCAGTGATGGAGTAGCTCATGACGCCACGCACTGGAAGCGAGTCGCTGTAGGGGTGTCCGATAGGACGAAGCACACGCCGGTCCACGAGAACCTCGTCCGAGGTGAGGTCGAGCTTCACCATGGGGAACGGCGATGGGTGGTCGTTGGGGCCTCGGTAGGCGATCCGCCCCTGGGTCGTTAAATGACCCCGCTTGTTCTTCTTCCGTTGGAACGATTTCTCGTCGAGCACGAACTCGATGCCCGACTCCTCTCGAACCCACTCACCGATCTGCCCGAAAATCTGGCTGAGGTCGTCAGGTTCCTCTGGTCCCCCATCGACGATGGTGAAGTCAAGATCTTCCGAGAATCGGAACGTCTAGTAGTAGCACTTGCGGAGGCATGTCCCGCCCTTGAACACCCACGTCTGGTGCAGCTCTTCGTGTTGTGCGATCCCCGCCAGGAGCCACCCGAGTACGTAGTCTTTCTCGATAACTCTCTGGTCGAGAATCCACTCCGCTCGAAGAAGTGCCAACTCCCGTTTCGTGATCACGAGACCCCCTCCTTCGCCACGGCCACGTTTACCCGGAGGCCCCAACGCACGGCCCGACGCCCGCCGTCCGGACCATCCTGGTCGAGGGCGGAGATACCCGACGACAGCCTCACCTGGCAGGCCGACACAAGGTCTGGAAGGTCAAGGTCCAGTGTCTCAATGAGGTAGCCAAGCCGCTTGAAGATCGCACGGTTCCCAAGCCGGTCTCCGTATTCGATGAGTCGAGCCGGATCCCTCTCATCGAGGTACGCCATGAGAACCTCTGCTCCGTGCCGGATTCCTCCTCCGAGTCTCGGCGTATCGAGGATGTCCACCACCGTGCGAGCCGGGTCTGCAAAGCTGAGACGGGCATCTCCCTGCCACTGCGTCTTCAGCCCCCACGTCATGGCGTCATCACCAACATGGCTGGCGATGAAGTCGTGATCCAAGAGGTGGACCGACGAGTTGCGGACTCGCTGCGACGTCTTGAGGACCGTCGCACGAAAGACCTGCTCCGTTAGCCCCCAGTGATGCGCAGAGGTCCATCCCGTGAAGTAACACGGAGACCACACCTCTGCCGCCACGAGAAGCGCATCCTCGGACCACGCCGACGGGTTCGCCGCATCGACGGGTACCCCGATGTACAGACCTCGGCGGACCCGCCGGACCCAGCCATCTCTAGCCCAACGGGCGAGCTTCTTTGCGGCCGCATCGGAGTCCACCCCGAGAGCCTCCGCAACATCTGTGGGAGTGATGAACCGGCGGCCAGAGGCGAATACCTGTGCAATCTCGGCCCTGCTGTGGCCGCTGATTCCTCCAGACCGCAACATCGTTACACCACCAAATCGATCCACAGGAGAACTACTGGCCTTACAGTGTCATAAACACCGTAGCGCCGGAACTTCTCTGGAACTCATAGTTACTGGAGTTCGAGTATCTATCTGCAGTCTGGGCTCTGCTGAACACGACCGCGTCACAAGATCGTTTAGAAGCTGTGAGAGATCCGCTCAAGACAGTAGCCCGGGCAACCCCTCACAAGGCCTGATCATGACCCTGGGCTGCGGATGCGGTGAGCGCGCTCGGAGGGACTCGAACCCCCAACCTTCTGATCCGTAGTCAGATGCTCTATCCGTTGAGCTACGAGCGCTGGATGCCCGGATAGTCTACGGCACCCTGGTGCCCGCCGCTGCTCGTCGTGGCTAGCTGGGCCGAGTGGGGCCGCGTCCCGCACACCCCAGTCGAGGGTCCGCAACTGACCACCTGACAAACCCATATCAAGCACAGGAGGCTCAAGACCAGTCGATGGGGTAGCAGCCTGGAACGGAGGAGTACCGTGCCGAGCGCGAACACCCCGTAGAACCCCGCTGGACGGGGTCACTGCTTCAGCGGCTGGCCCCATTCTTCGTCCGTGTCCAGCTCGTAGCGCCACGGCGGTTCGGCGCCGGCCCTGGCGCAGGTCAGCGACGCCACCCGGGCCGCTGCCGTGACGGCCTCCAGCAGCAGCGGGGAGTGCGCCAGGTTCTCCCGGGCCAGCCCGTGTTCCGCCCACCAGGCCAGGAACGCGCCGCCGAACGCGTCACCCGCGCCGACAGTATCCGCCACCTCGACCGGCGGCACCTGGACCGCGAGCTGGTCTGCGCTGGTAAACGCGCGAACCAAGGAGGGACCGTCGGTGACCAGAACGCACCGGGCGCCCCAGCCGAGCAGCATCCGCGTGGCTTCCGCGATACCGCGGCCCGGCACCAAGAAGGACAGGTCCTCGGTGCTCGTCTTGAGGATGTCGGTCCGGGACAGGATGCGGCGGATCCGGGCCCGATGGGCGTCTGCATCGGGGATAGCCTGGGCCCGCCAGTTCGGGTCGAGCAGCAGCAGTATGTCCGGCGCGAGGCCTTGCACCAAGTGCTCGAGCTCGGTCGCCATCGGATCCACGACGAGCCCCAGCGAGCCGATGTGCAGAGCGGTCACGTCGGCCTGCAACGCCTGCTGCGCCGTCGGCTGGTCCAGCACGAAGCCCGCCGTCTGGGCGACGTGAAACCAGTACTCCGGCACGCCCAGCCTGCCGAGCGCCACGATCGCCAGCGCCGTCGGCTCCGGGACCGGGTCCGGCAGCGCCAGCTCCACTCCGTCTTCGGCCAGCTTCGCGGTGAGGAGCTGGCCGAACGGGTCGGCGGAGAAGCGGCCCAGGAAACGGGTGGGCTGACCGAGCCGGGCGATGGTCCGGGCCGCGTTGAACGGGCCCCCGCCGGGGCTGGCGTACACCCCGCCGTCCGGATCAGTGATCAGATCGATGAGGCTCTCACCTGCGACCAGGATCATGGACCGCTCCCGTAACTCACGCACCCGCCCAGGCAGGCACGGCGTTGTGCCAGCCCGGCCAAGCTGTAAGTCTCGTCCCACGTAACATGTTGATCTTCTGTGACCTGCGGGTCCTCGGTTGTCTCGCCCATGGTCACACCGGTTTCAGTCTCAGTTCCATGGCATTTCTTCGCAAGGGGCGTTGACGTCAACGCTGCGCTCACCGCCAGGGTGCTCGTGCCAGGACCAGGGCACGGACGCGGGTCGCCTGGCCCTGGTCCAGCAGGCAGCCGGCGACTGCGTTGAGCTGGTATCCGGTGGTGCACACGTCGTCGAACACGAGGATGTCGCGCCCTTGTGTGCGGGCAGGGTCGGGGGTAGCCAGGACTCGGCGGAGGCCTGCTGCGACCGCCCGCTTCTCGGCAAGGCTCTTTCCGGCTGACTTGTCCGTTGCCTGTGATTTGATGATCGCCGCAGGGGTTCCGGTGTCCAAGGTCCAGCGCCCGTCGTAGTCGGCTGTGGCGGCCGACCCGATGATTGTCTCGATGTGGCCAGGACCCGCCTGGCCGTGGCCGATGTAAGTGGGGTTCGCGACGATCAGGTCGGGAGGATCGTCGCCGGCATGAGCCTCAAGCCAGCCGACCAGCAGCCGGCCAAAGATCAGCGACCAGCCAGCCTTGCCTTCGTATTTGAAGCTGTGGATCTTGTCTTGCAGGGCACCCGAGTGGTAGGCAATGGCGTCAATGCGCTCGACGCGGCGGTTTCGCTCGCCACACAACGAGTTCCGGCAGGGGCTGGCGCCGTCGAGCCGCTGGCTGCATACCGGGCACGCTCGCGGGGCGATCGCCTCCAAGGTCTTGCTGGCGCATGCCACACAAATCCATGCCGGGCCCATGAGGCGGTACGGGCACGCTGGGCACTGGGGGAACCCGGGCGGTTCCCCGGCGGGAAGCACGGCGATGGGGTTGTCCACCAGTTGCTCATAGGTAAGAGAGAGTCAGCTGGTGCTGCTGCTCGGCCGCCTGCAGGACCCGTCCGGGCGCGGCGAGGTGGGCGCTCACCTCGTCAACGTCGCCCACCTCGATCGCGCCGCGCTTGCCCACGTAATCCCTGGCCCAGGGCTGGGAGGTGACGAGGGAGCGGATAAGGAACACCTTCTTGCCATGGTCAAGAGCAAGCCGCGCCTGCATCTTGGCACCAGAGGTACTGGTTGCCTCGATTACGATGGTGCCCTGGCTGATGCCTGATGTCACGACGTTGCGGCGTGGGAAGGTGTACCTGCTCGGTGCGCTGGTCGGCCAAAACTGTGACACAAGCACGCCGCTGCCTGTGATCGCCTCGGCTAGGTCCTGGTTCTCACCCGGATAGCACTTGGTGATCCCCGTGCCCAGCACCGCGATGGTCCGGCCCTCAGCATCCAAAGCGGCACGGTGGGCGGCCGTATCGATGCCTTTCGCTAGACCGGACACCACAGTAACCCCCTGGCCAGCAAGTCGCCGCGACATGCTCGCCGCCCGTCGGATCCCATCCTCGCTGGCCTGCCGTGTGCCGACGACGGCGACCGAGCGGACATCCTCGTCGCTGAGCTCGCCTCGGTAAAACAGGAACGGCGGGAGGTTGGGAATCAAGCGCAGGTTGGCCGGATAGTCTCGGTCGAGCACCGTGACCAGCGTGGCTGCAGCGCTCGACGCAGCCTCGAGCTCGGCGCTCACGCGCTCAGCCAGCGCTGGCAAACGGTGAAGCCCGGCGGTCAAGACCGGACGCGATCGTGCGGCCGCAGCGGACTTCTCGGTGATGACCCCGCGGAACAGGTCGTCAAGGCCGCTAGGATCTTGCGCCTGGCGGGCGATGAGGCTCCAATCGACACTCACGCCGTCGATCCGGATCGCGCACAGTTCCAGCAGCCTCCGCTGCTGGTCAGTGACCTCCATGCTACTCCTGGTCATCGAACGTATGTTCGCATGGATGTGCTGCGTGCATAATCTCAGTGAGTGTGGCACAGATCAAGTGCGACACGCACCGCCTCAGTTCCGCTCGCTTACCCCTTCCGGTACCCGCGGTCATCTTCGGGATCTCGACGGGGTCCTCCCGGCGAAGTCCAGCCCCCAGCCCCCATCGCACGGCGGCGGCACCGGCGGCTTCCTACTCGCGGCCGATACGGCGTTGGGCTTTCTGAAACGGCTACGGCGTCAGCGACGTCTCATCCAAATGGCCAATTGGCCAGACAGTGGCCAACATCACTGGGATTTGGCCAAGATCATTGAGACTCTACACCAGCATCTCAGCCCGGAGCCATGTCTACGAACCGGCTGTAGTGCCCCTGGAAGGCCACGGTCACCGTGGCGGTCGGCCCGTTGCGGTGCTTGGCCACGATCAGGTCCGCCTCACCGGCCCGGGGGACTCCCGCTCGTACGCGTCCTCCCGGTGCAGCAAGATCACGACGTCGCTATCCTGCTCAATGCTCCCGCTCTCACGCAGGTCAGACAGGAGCGGCTTCTTGTCGTTGCGCTGCTCCGGCCCGCGGTTGAGCTGCGAGAGGGCGATCACCGGGACGTCGATCTCCTTGGCCAGCAGCTTTAGTGACCGGGACATCTCCGACACTTCCTGCTGCCGGTTCTCCACCCGCTTGGGGGAGCTCATCAGCTGCAGGTAGTCGATGATCACCATCCGGAGGCCCTGGCGCTGCTTCAGCCGACGGCACTTGGCCCGGATCTCCATCATGGACATGTTCGGAGAGTCGTCGATGTAGAGCGGCGCGTCGACGACTTCGCTCATCCGCCGGGCCAGGGTGGCCCAGTCCTCCTCGCCCATCTGCCCGGTCCGCATGCTGTGCAGGGACACTCGCGACTCCGCGGACAGCAACCGCATGGTGATCTCGTTGCGGCTCATTTCCAGGCTGAAGATCACCGTGGGCAGGTTGTGCTTGATCGCCGCCGAGCGCGCCAGGTCGAGCGCGAGCGTGGAGTTGTGCGTGGGGACCATGCTCCGGCCAGCCAGATAGAGGTGATCAGGGCTGTTCACCTGAACGCAGCGCACCGGCACGGACGGCACAGGCCGGACGTCCACGATGTACCGGCCAGCCTGCTCGCGGCCCCAGTCGTGGCGTGCCGCGAGGGCCTTCCGGGGAAGCCGGGACAGCGGCAGGGACGCCGGGACGATAACTTCGCAGGATTCCCGGCCCGGCCGCACGGCCCGCATGCGAGGAGCGCGGTACTGCACTCGCGCGACGCAGCCCAGGCTTGTAACCAGCTCCGCAAAATCCTCGATCAGGCGCTTGCTTGAGCTGGTGAAGCGGTAGCAGCCGTGATTATCGACGTAACCGTCCGAATCGATCATTCCTTGTACCAGCGCGAGGCGCTGGGACGACGAGCCGCGCAGGTAGGAAGCAGGGATGTGCTTGCCCTCGGCCAGGCCAAGCGAACGCCAGAGTCCGCGGATGCCTCTCACCTGGAAATGTTCAGGATCCGCGTAGCTGGCAACGCTGTAGCCGAGTGCCCTGAACTCCTCTAGAAGCCACGAGCGGTCATCGGCATGGCAGGCCGCCCGGCCAGTTCCCGCAGTGTCGCCGTCACCCAGGAGATAGCCGAGGACATACGGCGCCATAGGCAGATCGGCTTCGGGTAGGAGAAGCGGCCTCGTTGCCGGTATCGCGTGGTTCCGCTGCCCGCAGGCCCGAAGCGTTGAAGCAATCTCCTGGGTTGTCCGAGGTACCGCTTGCACGCCGCCCGTGACATCTGCCGCGCGGCCCCACTGCTGCTCGATTGCTGTGGCTGTGCGCCCAAGGACTGTCCCCACCTGCGTCGATGACATCCCTGCCGCCCGGGGGCCGCGCATCTGCGCTCGCTCGCCAGGACCGTACCTGTGACCAGACGCCTGAGATGACGTCCATGATGCCCAGTCATCCGGGTAGCTCGGCGCGCCAGGTTCGCTGTGGTGGTCGTACGCCTTCCGGGTACGCACGTCCCACGTCACCCATTGGTGCTCCGCGTCGGCGACGATGACCTCGCCGTCCGAGAACTCGACCTCGTAGCACGGCCTGTCCTGCATCACCTCGGTGGCCGCGACGACGGTTACGGGGTGGCCATCGCCTCCGATCAGCCGGTCTCCGACGCGGACCTCACCCATCGTCAACCAGCCGTCCGGCGTGGCGAGCGGGGTGTCCAGGGCCAGCGCCTTGCCAATGGCAGGACGAGCCGCGATGACCACCATCTGGCCCGCGTGCAGGCCGTTGGTCAGGGCGTCCAGGTCCGCGAACCCGGTGGGCACCCCGGTCATTTTCCCGCCGTGGCTGCCGATCGCCTCGATCTCGTCCAGGGCCCCGGGCATGATGTCGGACAGCGGCAGGTAGTCCTCGCTGACCCGGCGCTCGGTGACCCCGTAGACCTCAGCCTGGGCCCGGTCCACCAGCTCGTCGGCCTCGCCGTCGCCGGAGTAGCCGAGCTGGACGATGCGGGTGCCGACCTCGACCAGACGGCGCAGGATGGCCCGCTCCCGGACGATGCGGGCGTAGTACCCGGCGTTGGCCGCGGTGGGCACCGACGCGATGAGCGTGTGCAGGTAGCTGGGGCCGCCCACCCGGGCCAGCTCGCCCCGTTTGCTCAGCAGGTCGGAAATGGTGACCGGGTCGGCGGGCTCGCCCCGCCCGTACAGCTCGAGGATGGCTTCGTGGATGATCTGGTGCGCGGGCCGGTAGTGATCGTCGGGCCGGATGGTCTCCATCACATCCGAGATGGCGTCCTTCGACAGCAGCATCCCGCCGAGAACGCACTGCTCCGCGGCCACATCGTGGGGCGGGGTCCGATCGAAGCTCTCCCCCCGGGGCGCGATTTCGGCCACGCTCACCAGCCATCACCTCCCCGTGGATCAGAGCGCCCCTGGCCGCCACCGTTGCGGCGGCCTCACCCTGTTGTAGTGCGTTGGTCTGACAGTTTGGTGGGGCCCCGCGACGCCGTCCAATCCTGCTGTGCACAGGCCTGTGGACAGCCTGTGCAGACACGCCGCCGGCGCTGTGCGCAGTCTGGGGATACAGCTGGGGATGACGACGGGGCCCGCAACCAGCGCATCGTCACTGCCTGCGGTTATGCCATCCACCGGATGTGCGCGGAAAAAACCACGGAGGCCATTTTCCGTCCACACCAGACAGGGAGTTATCCACATACGGAGGGTGACGCCAAACGTGAGACCCGATATTACGGCGCACCGCACCGCCCGCCGCCCGGCCCGCTCCCGACAGGCCAGGCCCCGCCCCGCCACTTCCCACGCGGAACGTGCGTTAGAGAGAGCAAATTGTCCGGTGACGGCGCACCGTCCGCGGGAGATGTCGGCGGCCCCCAACGGGAGAGCTAGGAGGGGTCAGTGTGACGAAGGGGAGCGGGATGAGACGAGCAGCCGGGGACCGCAGGCAGTCCGGCAAACTGGCGGCGATCATGACAACCACTCCCCTAGGATCCGATCATGTGTTCGATAACCGATTCGCGGCTGGCCATGATCGGAACAGCGATCGACGAGCTCGCCGCGGCGGCCCGGGATGAGGCCGCCAGGACGCGGGCGGGCGACGAGCCCGGCACGTCGGACACCATGGCGGAGCGCCTGGCGGGCATCTGGGCGATGGTCGCGGACCTCGATCCGGGACTCGCCGAGCGGCTGTCCCGGTACACGGACGGGGACCCGCAGCGCACCAGACACGACTGACCGCCGGGGCCGTCCACGACGGCACCCGGCGGTCTTCGGGCTCAGCCCGGCCAGCCCCTCACCCGGCCAGCCGCTCAGCCCTCCTGCCGCCCGGTACTCCAGCGGCCGGTACTGCGGCCAGTCAGGCCTCGGCGACGTCCACTTCGAGGGTGGCGCTCACCTCGGGGTGCAGCCGGACCGTGACCTGGTGCCGCCCCACGGTGCGGATCGGGGTGTCGATCTCGATACGCCGCCGGTCCAGCACGGGGCCGCCGGCCGCGCGGACCGCGTCGGCGATGTCCGAGGCACTCACGGACCCGAACAGCCGCCCGGCGGCGCCCGCCCGGACCCTGATCTGCACGGTCAGCGCGGACAGCTCCCTAGCCGCGACCCGGGCGTCGTCCTGGCTGCGGATCTCCCGCGCGGAGCGGGCCCGGCGGATCAGCTCGATCTGCTTCTCGGCGCCCCGGGTCCAGCGCATGGCCAGACCCCGCGGGATCAGGTAGTTGCGCCCGTAGCCGCCCTTGACCTCGACCACGTCACCAGGCTCACCCAGGCCGGTGACCTCGTTGGTGAGGATCAGTTTCATCGGTGTGCCCATTAGCTTGCGGCCTTCCCCGTCCTCAACGTGCCGTGCTGGTGTACGGCAGCAGGGCCATCTCGCGGGCGTTCTTGATCGCCTTGGCGACGTCACGCTGGTGCTGGGTGCAGTTTCCGGTGACCCGACGGGCCCGGATCTTGCCTCGGTCGGAAATGAACTTCCGCAGCAGCCCGGTGTCCTTGTAGTCCACGTAGGAGATCTTCTCCTGGCAGAACAGGCAGACTTTCTTCCTGGGCTTGCGGATAGGTGCTTTCGCCATCATGGTGCTCCTGTGCAGAGCCCCGCTTGCGGCGGGGATGGTTTGGTTTGCTTTCTTAGTGGCGGCCTAGCGGGAGCGTGCCTGTGGCCGCGCCCCGCCCTGCTGCCAGGGTTAGAACGGCGGCTCGTCGGACGACCCCTCGCCGCCGAAGCCGGAGTCCGAGGCCCAGGGGTCATCGCCGCCACGGCCGCCGGACGATCCACCATACCCGCCGGATCCGCCCTGGCCGCCGCCGCTGCCACCGCTGCTACTGCCACCGCCGAAGCCGCCACCACCGCCGGTGCCGCCACCACCCCCACCGAAGCCACCGCTGCCACCGCCGGAGCGGTTGGACTTGGTGACCTTCGCGGAGGCGTTGCGCATGGAGGGACCGACGTCGTCCACCTCGACCTCGAAGACGGTTCGCTTCTCACCCTCGCGGGTCTCGTAGGAGCGCTGGTGCAGCCGCCCCTGGACGATGACCCGCATGCCGCGCTGCAGGGATTCGGCCACGTTCTCCGCGGCCTGCCGCCATACGTTGCAGGTGAGGAACAGTGAGTCGCCGTCCTTCCACTCGTTCGCCTGGCGGTCGAAGGTTCGCGGCGTCAACGCGATCCGGAAGTTCGCCACGGCCACCCCGGTCGGGGTGTAGCGGAGTTCTGGGTCGCTGACTAGATTGCCGACCACCGTGATCTGGGTATCGCCTGCCATCGGGGCCACTCCCGGTCGCTTTTTGGGGGTTCAGTGCCGCAACTGCGCGGCCTGTGGTCAGTACCGCAGTGTCAGTGCATCTCGGGGCGCAGGATCTTGGTCCGCAGGACCGCCTCGTTGAGGCTGAGCTGGCGGTCAAGCTCGTGGACCGTGTCCGGCTCCGCGACCATGTCGACGACCGCGTAGATGCCGTCCGACTTCTTCTCGATTTCGTAGGCGAGCCGCCGCCGGCCCCATACGTCAACCTTGTCGACCGAACCGCCGCCGGTCCTGACGACCGACAGGAACTGGTCGAGGGAGGGCTGGACGGTCTGCTCTTCGAGAGAGGGATCGAGGATGATCATCATCTCATAGCGGCGCATGCTGGAAACATGCCTCCTCTGGACTTAAGCGGCCACGGTCTCTCCGTGGCAGGAGGGGCCGCGGCGCCACCGGTGCGAAATCCCCGGTACCCGTTGCGGCTGCGTCAGCTTACCAGGGCGGACCGACAGGCTGGCTCAGGATTCCGCCGCCCCCGGAAGGGGAAAGAGCCCCGAGAAGACCATTACCGGGCTGGATGTCCCAAGGGGGTGGCCGAAGTGCCCCAAGCTGCCGGAGCCCCAGTGCCTGAAACCACAGTGTCTGGAACCACTGGGCCCGGAACCACTGGGCCCGGGGCCGCTGGGCCCGGGGCCGCCGCCGGGGCGCGGGCCCGCCCGCGCCTGCCGCACCTGACGCTGAACGACGACGGCCAGCACCACCCGATCGAGAACTCCCTGAGTCTCTTCACCCTGGTGGCGGGCCTCGTCGCGTGTGTCCTGGGGTTCCTGGCGGATCAGAAGGTTGCCGGGAACTGGACGCACGTCGGGGCGACGTGGCTCGGGCTGATCGCGCTGATCGTGGGGCTCCCCGCGCAACTGCTCTCGGCGACCCGGTCAGAACGGATGCTGATCGTGACCGGCCTGGTGGCCGCCTTCGTGGGCGTCTGCCTGGGCCTGGCGCACGGCGGCCTGCTGCCGTAGCGGCCGGCACGGACCCGCCGGCACTGAGGGTCGGGACGGGCCCGCCGGCACTGACGGTCGTGGCACCCACGCTCCGCCCCGCCGCGCGGGCGGATCAGAGTGCTCCCGTGCCCGCCCCGCGCCCTCCGCTCATCCGCCGCAACGAAAACCGTGCCCGGCTAGTCTCGTGACATGGTGAGCATCGGACCCCACGTGCATGACGAGGACCCCCTGGCCGCGGCGGTCGGCACGGAGTCGCACGTGGTTCAGTTCTTCCTGGGCGATCCGCAGGGCTGGGCGGATCCCAAGTTTCCCGGCGGGGACGCGGGCGCTCTGCGGGACGCGCTGGCCGCGGCGGACGTGCGGGCGTTCATCCACGCCCCCTACCGGATCAACGTGGCCAGCACCAACAACCGGATCCGGATCCCCAGCCGTAAGCTGCTCGGCCAGCAACTCAAGGCGGCCGCGGCCATCGGCGCGCAGGGGCTGATCGTGCACGGGGGGTACGTCACCGCCGACGCAGACGTGGCCGAGGGCTACGAGAACTGGGCCAAGGCGGTCGCCCGGATCGACCGGCCGGTGCCGATGCTGATCGAGAACACGGCAGGCGGCGACCAGGCCATGGCCCGGGGCCTGGACGGGGTGGCCCGGCTTTGGGACGCGATCGGGGACGCGGGCGGGTCGGGCGAGGTCGGGTTCTGCCTGGATACCTGTCACGCGTACGCCAGTGGCGAAGAGTTGTCCGGGATCGTGGACCGGGTCAAGGCGATCACGGGCCGGATCGACCTGGTGCACGGCAACAATTCGAGGGACGAGTTCGGCTCGGGCCGGGACCGGCACGCCGGGATGGAGAAGGGCACGATCGACCCCGCAGTGCTGGCCGACCTGATCCGGGCGGCCGGGGCGCCGGTCATCTGTGAGACACCCGATCCCGCCGCCGACATCGACTGGCTCCGTGCCCACGTCCCCGGCGCCGGCTGACCAGTTCCGGACTGGCGCCCGTCGCGCGGCAGGGCGTTATCGTGGAGCATTGTGCGCCGCCCGCGGCGCAGAACGCACCACGATCATGGTCGGCTCAGCGGACGGACGCGGCGGTGGCCAGCCGCTGGCTGCGACGCGGGCCGAGTCTGAGCACCAGGCGGTCAGGGGCGCCGGACAAGACGCCGCCCGCCGGGTCGTCGGCCCCGCCCGCGCGCACCACGTCGTGCGCGGGCTGCAGGATGTCCCGCACCACCAGGACGCACAGCAGCAGCACCGTGGCGAACCGGGCGATGAGGGCGGTGAAGTACAGGCCAGTGCCGATCCCCCCGACCCCGATGAATGAGGGCCCGGTCACCGACACCGTGATCAGGTAGGCCCAGATCGCGAAGAAGTAGCCTACCTCCGCCGCCTGCCACAGCAGGTAGGCGCCGATCCGCGGCCGGGCCAGCACGACCAGGGGGGCCAGCCAGACCACGTACTGCGGCGACCAGACCTTGTTGGAGAGCAGGAAGGTGGCCAGGGTGAGGAAGAACAGCTGCGCCACCCGCGGGCGGTGCGGCGCGCCCAGGGTGAGCAGCACGATGAGTACGCAGGCGACACCGAACACGCTCGCGGAGATGACATTGAGGGTGCTCACGCTGGCCGTGCCGACTCCGGGCCAGTGCTCGGTCTCGAAGAAGTACCAGATCGAGCCCCAGTCGGCCGAGCGCGTGTCGCTGAGCTGGTAGAAGCGGGCCCAGCCGGCCGGGGCCACGATCAGCACCGGCAGGTCGACCACCAGCCAGGCGACTGCCGCCGAGCCGAACGTGACCCAGAACTCCCGCATCCGGCCCCCGCGCAGGCAGAGCAGCAGCAGTGGCCCGAAGAACAGCAGCGGATAGAACTTGGTCGCCACGGCCAGGCCGAGGAGCACGCCGGCCAGCACCCCGCGCCGTGCCGCCCAGGCGGCCATGCCCGCCATGGCCAGGCCCATGGCGATCAGGTCCCAGTTGATGAACGCGGCCAGGATGACCGCGGGAGCCAGCGCGACGCCCAGTGCGGTCCACCGGCGGGACGGGCCCGCGAGGTACGCGGTGGCCAGCACGCCGACGAGCGCGAACAGGGTGAGCAGGACGATGGTGAGGTCGAAGAACTCCCGGCCGCGGCTGAACGGGTTGCTGATGGGGTGGACCAGCCACGCCACCAGCTGCATGGCCCCGCCGATGAGCACCGGGTACTCCACCGGGTGGTCAACGTAGGGCACCTTGCCGGACGACAGTCCCTCCCCGAAGTACAGGGGGTAGATGTCGGTGTAACAGTGCGCCTGGAACTGCGATAGGTACCCGTTCCACGCGCCGGCCCGGCAGGCCCACTTGTTGGTCAGCGACAGGGCGGAGCCGAGCAGCACGACCGTGACCAGGGCCGTGACTGACCCGGCGAGCAGGGCGAGCCGCGCCGTCCCGGGCCGCAGCCCAGCCTCCGGCTCTCGCCCCGCCGGTCCCTGGGCGCCCGGTCCCTGGCCGCCCAGGCCGGTGTCTCCGTCTGTCACCCACGCTCCGTCATCGGCTGTCGAGTTCCGGTGATTGTGCCCTCGCCCGGGCTGGCCCTACCCGATCGTCGATCGCTGCTTGCCGAACGCCGTGGGCGTGGGGTTAGGCAGCGAGGGTGAGGGGAACGGGTTGCTCGGAACCGGGGCACTCGGGGCCGGGCTGGCGGAGTGGTTCCCGAAGCAGTGCCCGGCGAACAAGATGCCGTTGCAGGTGGGGGTCGGCGTCGGGGTCGGGGCGGGGGTCGGCTTCGGCTTCGGCGTGTACGGGCCGAGCAGGTTCCACGGGGTGCCGCCGAAGTCCGGGGTGGGGAAGCTCTGGACCGGCATGCTGCCGAACATCTCCTGGGCGTACGCGTGCCAGATCGTGGCCGGCCACTCGCCACCGTAGCCGGGCAGGTCACCGACGCCGTACAGGGTCTGCAGGCCGGCCGGGGGCGCGCTCTCCTGGTTCGCCGCGGCCGCGCAGCCGGCGATGCTCGCTGGGCAGCCCTGCTCGTTGGTGAACATGCCGATCGCCAGGCTGAACTGCGGGATCGCGCCGATGAAGAAGGCGGACTGGGACAGGTTCGTGGTACCCGTCTTCGCGATGAGCTCCCGGCCGTCGGCGAGCCCCGCGTCCGGGGCCGTGCCTCCCGGCTTGTCGTCGAACGAGAGCGCGTAGTCCACGTCGGAGTCCTCGGCCGGGGTCAGCACCTGGCGCCGCTCCACCTTGGCCTGGGTGGTCTGCATCGCCTGCCCGGGCAGCTGCTGCTGGATCTGCAGGATCACGTGCGGGGACAGGTACTCGCCGTTGTTGGCCAGCGTGGCAAAGGTACTGGCCTGCTCCTCCACCGTGAGGGAGGCCTGGCCGAGCGCAGTGCCGACCTCGTCCCGCATGTTGTACAGGCCGGAGGCGGTGGTGTTGACGCCGAACGCCTGGGCCATCTTGATCATGTTCTGGCCGTCGGTGCCCGCGACCCGGTGGTACAGGTCGGTGTAGGCGGTGTTGAGCGATTCCGCGGAGGCGGTCACCACGCTGACCCCGTTCGCCTGGGCGTCACCGGCGTCGTTGCCGACCTGGTACCAGCCGGCCGAGTCGGCGGGCTGAGTCTGGCTCGCGTATGTCATCGGATCGGCGACGGGCGGGATCCACAGCGGCGAGTGACCGTCCAGCGTGCTGGTCTGCACGCTCATCCCCTGGGACCGGGCCAGGGCGAGCACGTAGGGCTTCATCGAGGAGCCCACCTGCTCGCGGTTCTGCAGCGCCATGTCCCACTGGCAGCGGATCTCGTTGCACTCCTTCTGCGGGGTGTCGAAGTTCGGCCCGCTGTACATGGCATAGATCTCGCCGGTGCCTGGCTGCTCCAGCACCGCGCCGACGTGCGCGTACCTGGGCAGCGCCTTTCCGTCCAGCATCATCTGGTGTTCTTGCTGCGCGACGGTCGCATAGAGCTGGTTCATCATCGGCTTGCTGAACGTGGTGATGATGCGCAGCCCGCCGTCGTCGATCCGGGACTGCGTGTAGTGGTAGGTGTTCTCCAGCTCGTTGAGCACGGCCTCCATGATGTAGCCGCGATAGCCCGACCAGCTGTTGTTGAACGCCTTCGCGAGCGTGGGGAACTTCTGGGCGTTGGCCTGCGCTTGCGTCAGGTTGCCCATCTGGACCATGGTCTGCAGCACGTAGTGCCAGCGGTAGACCAGCGCCTGGTAGCCCGCCCCCGCCTTCGGGTCGGGGTTGTAGTAACTGGGTGCTTGCGGCATGGCCGCGATCATTGCGGCCTGCGCGACGGTCAGCTTGCTGACCGGCTTGCCGAAGTAGGCCTGCGCGGCGGCGCCGAAGCCGTACATGTTGAGGCCGGTCGGCACCGTGTTCATGTAGTTGGTGAGGATCCACGCCTTGGATTCATGCGACGCCAGCTTCTCCGCGACGAAGATCTCCTTGATCTTCCGGGTGAACGTCTGCGCGGTGCCGATGCCGTCGTAGTAGTTCCGGACGAGCTGCTGGGTGATGGTGGAGCCGCCCTGCTGGACCGAGCCACTGGTCAGGTCCGCGATGGCCGCGCGGATGATGCCGGTCGGCGAGACGCCCCCCTCGTCGTAGAAGTGCTTGTCCTCCGAGGCGACCATGGCGTTACTGACCATCGCCGGGATCTGGTTCGGCTGGAGGATCTGCCGGTTGGTCTGGCCGAACATGCCGACCAGCGTGGTGCCGTCACGGAAGTAGACCCGGGAGGCCTGGCCGACGGCGAGGTCCGAGGCCGCCGGGATGGGCGTCTGCGCGTAGGTGTAGAAGATCCCGATGACTATGAGGATGAGGAAGCCGACGCCGGTCAGCAGAGACGCCGCGATGGCCTTCTTCCAGGTCCACCGGCGCCACCAGTCGCCTTTGCGCCGCGGCCGCCCCGGGCCGCGGCCCCGGCCGTTCCCGCCGCCGTTGCCGCCGCGGCCGCCGCGGCCGTTCCCGTCGTGCGCCTCCGCGGGCCCGCCGCGGCCCCGGCCGGACCACCGCGGGTCGAAGTCCCGCGGGCCGCGGGAGCCACGGGGGTCGGCCGAGCCCGGGTAACCCGATCCCGGGTAACCAGCCATCGCGTGCCCGGCGGCTGGAGCCGCGGCGGCTGCGGCGGCCGCAGCGCTGAAGCCGGCCGCAGCACGGTCCGTACCGAGCTTGGCCGCCAGTCGGTCCTTCGCGCTCATCCCGCTCGTGGCGCGGTTCGCGCCCGTGGTGCCGCGACGGCCTTTGGCCGCGTCCCTGGCCGCGCGGCGGCTGCCCCGCGCGGCCCGGCTCTGGTCCGCGTCACCCTGGTCGGCCCAGCTCTGGCCGGCTCGGCCCCGGTCCGGCCGGCTCTGGTCCGCCGCGCCCCACTCCGCACGGGCTTGGTCGTTCCAGCTCCGGTCCGCCGGGCCCCGTCCCGACCGGCCCTGGTCTGCCCGGGCCTGGTCTGCCCGGGCCTGGTCTGCCCGGGCCTGGTCTGCACGGCCCTGGTCTGCACGGGCCTGGCCCGCACGCGAACCGCCAGTGCGGCCGCCCGCGGCACGGGAGTTGTCCCCGCGGGCGTGGCCCCGGGAGTTGTCAGAACGGGCGTAACCCGGGTCCGACCCGCCGCGGTCCCACTCGTAGTCCCGGCCCCGCCGGTAGCCGCGGCCGGCCGCGTCCTGGGTGCCGAGCGTGCGGCGGCCGTCGCCGTAACGCTCCCCTCGCTGACCGTCACCGGAGCCGTCCCAGCGGCCACGTTCAGCGGGATCCGGAGGATAGGAACCGGAAAAATCTGGGTTACTCACGCGTCCTCGCTGGTTGGGTGAGGCAGTCGTGGACGAGCTTCGGTCCAGCCGCCGGGCCTCACGGTATCCGGTGGCGCGAGCCATGCGGCGCAGGTTAGAAATTCGTCACATCTGTACGGCGCGCGTTTGTCTCTCCGGACCGTTCTTGCCTGGTGGTGCCGCCCATGGGGCAAGCTCAGCGAGCTTGCCGGCTCCGTAGGGCAAGCCCTGTGGCGCTCGCTCAGCCAGCCGCCCTGGACGGACGGCAGCTTCTTGCCCCGCCGTTATTCGCCGGCTCGGGCCCGCCTGCTGCGCCGGGCGCGTGGCTCGCCTGTGCCGAGAACGTAGGACGAGGCAAGGTGGTTCCAGGCACAACTTTGGCAGACCTCGACCACATATACCCGGAACTCTCCGTATTCGGACGCCATCTCCGCCAGTTCCGGGCCCTGCTTAACCCGCCCGGCGTATTGGCCGAGTTCGTCCCCATACACGTAGGTGACGTGGGTCAGCTTCGCCCTGTGGCAGATGGGGCAGGCCGTGTCGGTGGGCTCACCATGGAACTTCGCTGCCCGGAGCAGATAGGGGTGCGCGTCGCAGACGTCGGCGACCGTGGTGTGCCCAGCCAGCACGGAGGCGAGCGTTGCCCGCCGGGCAAGCCCGTAATCCACGACCGATCGCCGAACTCCCATCCCCGACAGCGTACGACGGAAGCCGCAGCGCTCCGAGCCCTGGCTGGGCACCTGTTCCGGATATTCGCGGCCGGTGTCCGGGAAACAGCCGCTGTCCGGGAAACAGCCGGTGAACACGGAGTTGCGCGATCTTCGCGCGGGGCATATCTTGACGATGTATCGGTTCGATACATCGCTTTGGCACAATGCGGGCATACCGTCCTGGTGCCCCGGCCTCACGGCCCGGGTCTCAGCATGGGTCTCGCGGCACGAGCCACGCGGACGGGAGGTGCGGCGGGCATGGTCGGGCAACGGTCACGCGTGCTGGAGCTCGCGGTGCTGGGGCTGCTGCACGAGACCCCGATGCACGGATACGAGCTGCGCAAGCGGCTGAACTCCATGCTCGGCGCGTTCCGTGCGTTCGGGTACGGGTCGCTGTACCCCTGCCTGAAGCTGCTCCTGGTCCAGGGGCTCATCGCGGAGGAGGCCCCGGAGGGCACGGCCAAGCCGCTGACCGGGCGGCGGTCGAAGATCGTCTACCGGCTCACCGCGGACGGCAAGGAGCGGCTCGAGCAGCTGCTCACCGAGTCCGGCCCGGCGGCCTGGGACGACGACGGGTTCGGGGTGCACTTCGCGTTCTTCGGCCAGACCCAGGCCGACATCCGGCTTCGCATCCTCGAAGGGCGGCGCAGCCGGCTGGAAGAGCGGCTGGACGGGGTGCGCGCCGCCATGGCCCGGACCCGGGAGCGGATGGACAGCTACACGCTCGAACTGCACCGGCACGGCCTGGAGTCGGTCGAGCGCGAGGTTCGCTGGCTGAACGAGCTGATCGCATCCGAGCGCCAGTCGGATGCGGGCCAGAGTGGCCCGGGCCGCCCGGACGGAACTGGCACGGCTGACTGACCACGGCTAACTGGCACGGCTGACTGACCACGGCTGACCGAAGAGAGATATCTGACGCCACCATCGTGCGGCGAGAGAAGGAGTGTGTCCCCATGGGTTCGGTTCGGGTAGCCATCGTTGGCGTGGGTAACTGCGCCAGCTCCCTGATCCAGGGCGTGGAGTACTACAAGGATGCCGATCCCGGGGACCGGGTTCCTGGGCTCATGCACGTGTCCTTCGGTCCCTACCACGTGCGGGACGTGGAGTTCGTCGCCGCGTTCGACGTGGACGCGAAGAAGGTGGGACGGGACCTCGCTGAGGCCATCGTGGCCAGCGAGAACAACACCATCAAGATCTGCGACGTGGCCCCGACCGGGATCACCGTGCAGCGCGGCCCCACGATGGACGGGCTTGGCGAGTACTACCAGGAGATGATCTCCGAGTCCGCCGACCCGCCGGTGGATGTGGTGCAGGTACTCCGGGAGTCGCACGCGGATGTCCTGGTGTCCTACCTGCCGGTCGGGTCCGAGCAGGCTGACCGTTTCTATGCGCAGTGCGCCATCGACGCCGGGGTGGCGTTCGTGAACGCGCTGCCGGTCTTCATTGCCTCCGACCCGGAGTGGGCCGCGAAGTTCACCGCAGCGGGCGTGCCGATCATCGGAGACGACATCAAGTCCCAGGTCGGGGCCACCATCACGCACCGGGTGCTGGCGAAGCTGTTCGAGGACCGCGGCGTCGAGCTGCTGCGCACGTACCAGCTCAACTTCGGCGGGAACATGGACTTCATGAACATGCTGGAGCGCAAGCGCCTCATGTCCAAGAAGGTGTCCAAGACCCAGTCCGTCACCTCGCAGATCCCGCACGAGATGGAGAAGGCCGCGGTGCACATCGGCCCCTCCGACCACGTGCCCTGGCTGGACGACCGGAAGTGGGCCTACATCCGGCTGGAGGGGCGGGCCTTCGGCGATGTCCCGCTCAACCTGGAGTACAAGCTGGAAGTCTGGGACTCGCCGAACTCCGCGGGCGTGATCATCGACGCCATCCGCGCGGCGAAGATCGCCAAGGACCGCGGCATCGGCGGCCCCATCCTGTCCGCGGCGTCGTACTTCATGAAGTCGCCCCCGCAGCAGTACGGCGACGACACCGCCCGCGACCTGGTGGAGCAGTTCATCCGCGGCGACGTCGAGCGCTGACCCACCCGCCGCGGACGCCGGGACCGCACCGGCCCTAGCCTCCGCGGCACCCTTCTCCCGCACCGGTCTCCCGCACCGGCACGTGCCCCGCCCGCCCAGGCGGGGCACGTGCCGTTTCCGTGCCCGGAGCATACGGAAACATTGCCCGGAGCGCCATCGGCGCGGGTTATCCGGCGGATCGTCCCCCGTAGTCTGTGCAGGTGACCGTCCTGGCCTCCGTCAAGGCGATGCTGCACGGCCGGCGAACCGGCTCGTCCTTCGTCGCTGAACTGCGGAGCGTCCTCCAGGAGCGGCATTTCCGGCGGCTGTTTTCCACCCGGCTGATCTCGCAGACCGGGGACGGTGTCTTCACCGCCGGGCTCGGCTCCTACGTGTTCTTCAACAGCACCACGTTCCCGAACCCGGCATCGGCGGCCGGCGCGTTCGCCGTCCTCTACCTCCCGTATTCGCTGATCGGGCCCTTCGCCGGGGTGTTCATCGACCGCTGGTCACGGCGCCAGATCCTGGTCTGGTCGGCGCTCTTGCGCACCGCGTTCGTGGTGCTGACCGCCTCGCTGGTCGCCTCGGGCAACCTGGGCGCCCCGCTGTACGCCAGCGTCCTGCTGGTCCTGGGGGTCAACCGGTTCTTCCTGTCCTCCCTGTCGGCCGCGCTGCCGCACGTGGTCGCGGGGGACAAGCTGGTCATGGCCAACTCCGTGTCGCCGACCGCGGGCGGCATCATGGCCGCGGTCGGCGGGATCGCCGGCCTGGGCGTCCACGTGGCGACCGGCGGCGGGCGGACCGGCTCCGCCGTCACCCTCTTGGCGGCCGGCTGCTGCTATCTCCTGGCCGGCCTGGTGGCCCGGACCATGCCGCGCCCGCTGCTCGGTCCGTCCCATCAGCCCGGTGAGCAGCAGCCAGGCCGGGTGCTGGGCGAGTTCGCGGTCGTCCTCGCCGGGCTGGCCGGGGGGGCCCGGTACGTGCTCCGGCGCCGCGGCCCGGCCGCGGCGCTGGGCGCCACGGGCGGGAACCGTTTCCTGTACGGGATCTTGTTCCTGATGTCGATCCTGCTCTACCGGAACTACTTTTACCGCTCGGCCGGGGCCAATACGGCGCTCAGCCATTACACGGTCCTCGTCATCGCCTCCGCCCTCGGCTACGCCTGCGCGGCGCTGATCACCCCGCGGCTGACCAAGGTGCTCAGCAAGCCGGCCTGGGTCACGGTCCTGCTCGCGGCGGGCGCGCTGATCGTAGGCCCGCTGGGTGAGACCTTCAGCCAGGTCGCGTTCCTGGTCATCGGGTTCGGCCTGAGCCTGGTGGGGCAGGGGATCGCGATCTGCGCGACCACCATCCTGCAGGAGGAGGTAGACGACGACTACCGGGGCCGCGTCTTCTCCTTCTACGACATGACGTTCAACATCACGTTCGTGGCCGGTGCCGCGCTGAGCGCGGCGTTCATGCCCGTCACCGGGCGGTCGGCCGTCATTGTCGGGCTCGTCGCGGCCGGTTACGCGATCACAGCGGCGGGGTACTGGCTGGCCGGCCAGCTGCCGTCCCGCGAGGGCGGGGAGGGTCAGCCGCCCTCCGGGTCGGGGGGCACCCCGAGCCCTTCACCCTCGGCCCAGCGCAGCAGTTCCTGAGTGGCCCGGTCCTTGCCCAGCGGGCCGTGCTCCATCCGCAGTTCCAGCAGGTACTGATAGGCCCGCCCCACGTGGCGGCCGGGCGGCAGGCCCAGGGTGGCCATGATCTCGTTGCCATCCAGGTCCGGCCGGATCCGCTTGAGCTCCTCCTGGGCGCTGAGCGTGACGATGCGCTCCTCCAGGCCATCCTGGGCCCTGGCCAGGCGGGCGGCCTTGGCCTTGTTCCTGGTCGTGCAGTCAGCCCGGGTGAGCACCTGCAGCCGGGTCAGCAGCGGCCCGGCGTCCCGCACGTACCGGCGGACCGCGGAGTCCGTCCACCCTCCCGGCCCGTACCCGTGGAACCGCAGGTGCAGGGCGATCAGGGTGGTGACGTCGGCCACCACCGCGGACGGGAAGCGCAGCGCCTTCAGCCGGTTCCGGGCCATGGCCGCGCCGACCACCTCGTGGTGGTGGAAGGCCACCCGCCCGTCCGGGAGCTGCGAGCGCGTCTTGGGCTTGCCGATGTCGTGCAGCAATGCCGCCAGCCGGCCCACCAGGTCCGGCTGCAGGCCGTAGCGCTTCTCCAGCTCGACGGACCGCTCCAGCACGGTCAGCGAATGCCGGTACACGTCCTTGTGCCGCATGTGCTCGTCGGTTTCCAGCCGCAGCCTGGGCACCTCAGGCAGGACCACGTCCGCCACCCCGGTGTCCACCATCAGCTCGATCCCGCGGACGGGGTCGCAGGGATGCGGGGCGAGCAGCAGCTTGGTGAGCTCGTCGTGGACCCGCTCCGCGGACACGACCGACAGCCGCGGGGCCAGCGGCAGCATGGCCGCGGCCACCTCGGGGGCCACCGTGAAGCCGAGTTGCGCGGTGAACCGGGCCGCGCGCATCATCCGCAGCGGGTCGTCGGTGAACGACTCCTCGGGGCTGCCCGGCGTGCGGAGCATCTTGTCCCGCAGGTCGCGCAGGCCGCCGAACGGGTCCACCAGCTCCAGGGACGGCAGCCGGGCTGCCATCGCGTTCACGGTGAAGTCACGCCGCCGCAGGTCGGCCTCCAGGGAGGTGCCGTACCTGATGCCCGCGGGCTTGCGCGAGTCAGGCACGTACGTCTCGCTGCGGTAGGTCGTGACCTCGAAAACGGTGTCACCCTTGCGCAGCCCGACCGTGCCGAACTCGATGCCGGTTTCCCAGACCTTGTCCGCCCAGTCCCGCGCGATGGCCAGGACCTGCGGCGGCGTCGCGTCCGTGGCCAGGTCCAGGTCGCTGTGCGGACGGCCGAGGAACACGTCACGCACCGGGCCGCCCACCAGCGCCAGCTCATGCCCCCGGCCGGCGAAGATGCGGCCCAGCCCGGCCGCGGGTGCGGCCGTCTTGCGCAGCAGGTCCGCTGCGGCCTTCCGCTGCTGCGGGCTGATGGGCGTGGTATCCGACACGTGCATTGAGGGTAGGGGGTAGTGGTGGGCCGGGGGAAATCCAGGGAGCCCGGACTCATCGTGGAAGACCACTCAGGGAACGGCAATAGCATTTCCGGCATGCCGCGTCAGTGCCAAACGCAGCGCGACCAGAGGCCTGCCAGGCCGGCGTGGCCGGGGCTGGCCCGGCGCTGCGTGCTGGCCTGTGCCTTCGCCGCGCTGATCGCCGGGGGCCCCGCCCTGGCCGCGGGCGGCGCGGCGGCGGCTACCGCACACCCGGCCGCGGCGGCCACCGCACGCTCCGGCACCGAGTCGCCCGCACGCACGGCGACCTCGCGTACGACGGCCGCGGCGGCGCAGGTGACGATCGGCATCACGTCGGTAAACCCGCAGATTGCGCGGCCGGGACGGCCGGTCACCGTGCAGGGGACGGTCAGCAACCCGACCCGGGCCGCGGTATCCGGCCTGAGCGTCCAGCTCCAGTCGTCCACCACCCCACTCAGCAGCCGCGCCGCGCTGAGGGAGTACGCCACCGGGAACCTTCCATTGTTCCTCACGGTGACGGGCGCTCCGGCGCAACTGCCGGGAACGCTGGCTCCGGGAGCGGTTGACCACTGGTCGATCACTATCCCCGCCAGCAGCCTGGCCCTGACCTCGTTCGGCGTGTATCCGCTGGCGGCCCAGGTGGACTCGGTGGACTCGGGCGACGCCGCGCTGAGCACCGACCATACGTTCCTGCCGTTCTGGCCGGGCTCCGCGGCCGCGGCCGGGCTGACCCGGCGGACGAAGATCGCCTGGATCTGGCCGATTTTCAGCGCCCCCGAGCAGGCCGCCTGCCCGGCCCTGCTCAACGGCGGGCTCGCCAGCAGCCTGGCCGGCGGCTGTCTCAGCCTGCTGCTCGCCGCGGGCAGCACGCCGGAAGCCGTCCGCGCCGACCTCACCTGGGCCATCGATCCCAGCGTGCTGGCCAGCGCCGGGGTCATGCGCCACACCTACCAGGTGGGCGGCACATCCGCCTGCTCCGGTGCGGTCACCAGGCCGGCCAGCCCGGCCGCCCGCACCTGGCTGACCCAGCTGCGCTCGGTCACCGCGCTGCAGGACTACTTCGTCACCCCGTACGCGGACGTGGACATGTCCGCGCTCACGCACTCCGCCATGCGCAGCGACCTGCAGCGTGCAGCGGCCAAGGGGACCATCGTGGCGCGCAGGTACCTGGGCGGCACGCAACGGCCGGGCGGGCCGGACGTCGGTGCGATCGCCTGGCCGGCCGGCGGGTTCGCCGACTTCGAGGTCCTGGGCAACCTGGGCGCGATCGGCTGGCGCACGGTGATCCTGAACAGCTCCCTGATGCCACCCACGACATCGACCTCGTTCACGCCCAGCGCCATCACCAGCGCCCTGGACGGGGTGGACGGGCGCCTGCAGGTGGCCCTGTCGGACAGCACGCTCAGCCAGGTCCTGGCCGGCGGCCCGACCGCCGCCCAGGTCCGGGCCTGCCCGGGGCAGGCCCGTACAGCGCAGGCCAGCGCGGCCGCTGGCTCGTTCGCGACCGAGCAGCGCTTCCTGGCCGAGACGGCCATGATCGTCGCGGAGCAACCAGCCACCCCGCGTTCCGTGGTGATCGCCCCGCCCCGCCAGTGGAACCCGGCACCCGGCCTGGCCACCGCCTTGCTGACCGAGAGCGACGACGCGCCCTGGCTGCGTCCGGCCAGCCTGGCCGACCTGATCAGCGCGAAATCGTCCGCCGGGCAGGTACCGCGGATGTCGCCGCCCGAGGAGAAGTCCGCCCCCGGGGAACTGCCCCGGTCCCTGCTCAGCAAGGTCAGGGACCTCGAGGGCAGCATCCGCCAGCAGGCCAGCATGTTCGGCTACCAGCCCACGTCCAGCTACCTGGCCGCGACGGTGGCCGCGGTGGAATCCTCCGCCTGGCGCGGCGACCCGGCACAGGCCGAGGCCCTGCTGGCCTCGGTGTCGGCGTACCTGGCCGCCCAGAATCGGCAGATCCGCATCATCGATACCGGGCAGGACACCCTGACCGGGAAATCCGGCCCCGTCCCGGTGTCGATCAACAACCGGCTGGGCCTGCGGGTCACCGTGCTGCTCCAGGTGCGTGCGCCATCGGACCGGATGACCGTCCGCCCCCCCGTGACCACCGTCACCATCGGGCCACACCAGCAGCGGACCGTGGTGATCAAGGTAAGGTCTGCGGTGGCTGGCTCCACGGTGCTCAGGCTGAGCCTGACCGCGCCCAACGGGGCGCCCTTGCCCGGGACCGAGGCCCAGCTCAGCGTGGATGCTACCCACTTCGGCACTACGGCCTTGGTCATCGTGGCCGTCGCCATCGCGGTGTTCGTCGTCACCGCGATCGCCCGGGCGATCCGCCGGGGCGGCGCCCGCGGCGCGTTCCTTTCCCCGCGGCGGAGCACCGCCCCAGGTCAGGACGCGAACGGTGCGGAACCCACCGGATCGCCCAGCGAAACGGATACCGTCGTCTCCGAGGCGGCCCGTGATCACGACACACCCGAGGAGCCGGATGACTACGCCAGCGCCCCAGGCCGGGTGGACCGCCCCTGACGGCGGCCGGGGGCACCGCCGTGCTCCCGGCCGGCATCAGGGAGTGGCCCGCTCGGGCAGCGCGGGTCGCGGCGTGATCCAGGGCGGCGACCCCGGCCCCGCTGACCCCGGCCCCGCTGACCCCGGAGGACCGCCCCTGCGCGACCCTGGCCAGCAGCCGCCTCCTGGCGGCCGGGGCGATGGCGGGACCACCCCGCGCGAGCCCGGTCCCGGCCCGGCGGAGGGCGGCAGCCTGATCCGGTCCAGCTCCGTGATGGCCATGGGCACGCTGGTGTCCCGGGGCACCGGTTTCCTCCGAACGGTGATGCTCGTCTACGCGCTCGGCGAGACCGCGCATGGAGTCGGGAACCCGTACAACAACGCCAACACGCTGCCCAATGCGGTGTACGACCTCATGCTCGGCGGCATCCTGACCAGCGTGGTGGTCCCGCTGCTGGTCAGCGCGGCCAAGCGGAACAGAGACCGCGGCGAGGCCTACACCCAGCGGATGTTCACCCTGGCCACCGTGGCCCTGTTCGCGCTGACGGTGGTGGCCACCCTGGCCGCGAGCCTGCTGGTGGACCTCTACGCGCACGCGCTCACCGGGCCGGAGCGTCACCTGACGGTGATCTTCGCCTACTTTTTCATCCCGCAGATCTTCTTCTACGGAGTGAGTTCGCTGGCCGGCGGCGTGCTGAACGCCCGCAACCGGTTCGCCGCGCCCATGTGGACCCCGGTCATCAACAACCTCGTGGTCATCGTCGTGCTGCTCATGTTCATCGCAACCGGCGGTATCGGCACCCAGGCGGCCACCATCTCCCCGTCCCAGGTCGAGCTGCTCGGCTTCGGCACCACGCTCGGCATCATCGCGCAAACCGCCGCCATGTTCCCGGCGCTGCACCGCGCCGGGTTCCGGTGGCGGCCGACTTTCGACTTCCGGCGCGCCGAGGTGGCCGAGATCCGCCGGATGGCCGCCCCGCTGTTCGGCTACATCGTGACCACCCAGGTGTCCTTCCTGGTGGTACAGAACGTGGCCAACGCGGCGTCCACCCGGCCGGGTGGCACCTTCGACTCGTTCTCCACCTACAGCTATGCCTGGCAGCTGTTCCAGTTGCCCTACGCGATCGTCGGCATCTCGGTGATCACAGCCCTGCTGCCCCGGATGAGCGCACACGCGGCGGAGCGGCGGTTCCCGCTGGTCCGTGACGATTTCTCGACCGGCGTCCGGCTGTCCTCGGTGATCGTGGTGCCCGCCGCCCTCCTGCTCATCGTCCTGGGGGGCCCGCTGGCCGAGTTGCTGTTCGGCATCGCGCACGGCAGCACCTCCGTGGCCGGGGCCCGCTACATCGGCGAGGTGTTCGGGGTCTTCTCCCTCGGCCTGGTGCCGTACATGATGTTCCAGCTGCTGCTCCGGGTCTTCTACGCGCTGCATGACAGCCGCACCCCCATGTTCATCGGGGTCGCGGTCATGGCGGCCAACATCGGCGTCAGCCTGCTCGTGCTCAATCTGGTCCCCACCGGGCACATCGTGGAAGGCCTGGGCGTCTCGTTCGGCGTGTCCAACGTGGTGGGGGCCGTGCTGTCCTGGCGCATCCTCAGCCGCCGCCTGGGCGGCCTGGCCGGCCTGCAGATCGCGGACGCCCTCGGGCGGATGCACGCCGCCGCCGTCCCGGCCCTGCTGTTCGCCTGGGCGGTGACGTTCATGGTCGGCGTGGTCCTCTCCCCCGGCCCGGCTTACGGGTTCGTCACCGTCTTCCTCGGCGGCAGCGGCGGTCTCCTCCTCTACCTGCTGTTTTCCCGCGCCCTCGGGATCAGCGAGGTGGCCGGCCTGATATCCACCGTGAAGAGCCGGCTGCATCGGTGAACGGCGCCGCGACGATGCGGCCCGGTAACGCCGCTTGTACCAGCACTGATGGCCCCAGCCGGGGTTATCCGGAGGCGAAGCTGGTGTCTCTCACCTGTAACGGTTTTCGGTGGCGGGGCATGCGGGACGCGTCCCGCCACCCCGCGCGGCTTAGCATGGTGTCCAGCACCACGAATACGCGCTCGTCAACGTCCGCAGATCCGGGGGCTCGGAAGGAGGGTCGAGGGCCTGCCCCGCTCTTGACTTCAGGCCTATGAGCACCTTCATCTCGGAACCGGGGACCAGGCTGGGCGGCCGCTACCGGCTTGAGGACCGGGTCAGTGACGCCAGCGGGTGGGCGGCGTGGAAGGCCATCGACGAAACGCTGGCCCGGCCGGTGGCCGTGCTGACGTTCGCCCCGGGCTTCCCGCGGATCAGCGAGGTGCTGACCGCCGCGCGCGCGGCCAGCAGGCTCACCGATGCGCGGCTCGCCCAGGTCTTCGACGTGGAGGACGACTGGGACCAGGCGTACGTGGTGATGGAGTGGGTGGCCGGCGACTCGCTGGACGACCTGCTCGCCGACGGCCCGCTCGATCCCGCCCGGGGCGCCGAGATCGTGGCCGAGGCCGCCGAGGCGCTCGCCGCGGCGCACGCGTCCGGGGTGGCCCACCTCTGCCTGACCCCGCAGTCGCTGCGCTGGACGCCGGGGGGTGGGGTGAAGGTCCTGGGCGCCGGCATCGACGCCGCCCTGTCCGACGCGTCCGCGGACGACCCGGCCCTGGCCGACACCCGCGGCCTGGCCATGCTCCTGTACGCGGCGCTGACCCACTACTGGCCTGGTCCCGGGATGGGCACGCTGCCGCCTGCCCCGCTGGCCGACGGCAGGCCGTGCAGCCCCCGCCAGGTCTGCGCGGGAGTTCCCGCCTCGATCGACGAGGTGACCACCCAGGCCCTGTTCCAGCGTGACCGCCGCCGCGGCCCGCCGCTGACCACCCCGGCGCTGTTCGCCGACGCGCTCGCCGAGGTGATCCCGGCCCCGCTTGCCCCGCCACCCGCGGCGCCGGTGCCCGCAGGCCCCCGCGCAGGCGGTTACGCCGGGTCCATGGACTACGGGCCACCCTCGCACTACTCGCCGCAACCGCCGTCTGACTACCCCGGCACCCGGGGGTGGGCGCCGTCCGACAGCGGCCGGCCCTATGCGCCCCCGCGGCGCGGTGAGCGGCCGGTGCTCACCCGGCTGGCCATCGTCCTGGTCATCCTGCTCGTCCTCGCGGCCATCGGGACCGGGGTGTATAGCCTGACCCGCCCGCACGGCAGCGCCGGGGCCGCCTCGGGCAAGCCGGGCGGCAGTTCGTCCTCCCCCTCCGCCGCCGGCGATACCGTGCTCAGACCGATAGGGGCCGAGGGATACGACGCGCTCGGCCTGGCTAACGACGGGGGCGACGAGGACAACGCCGGGGCCAAGCTCGCCATCGACAGCACTCCCTCGACGGCCTGGCACACCCAGTTCTACGTCGGGAATCCCGTGTTCGGCGGCCTGAAGGCGGGCACCGGCCTGCTCCTGGACATGGGCAAGCAGGTGAGCCTGCGCTCGGTGCAGATCACCTTCGGTCCCGAGGCCGGGGCCAATGTGGAAATCGAGGTGGGCAACAGCAACGCGATCTCCCCTCAGGGCAAGGCCTCGTTCACCAGGGTGGCCAAGCTCAAGGACGTCGCGGCGGGCCCGGTGACCTTCCAGGCCAGCGGCGCGGCCAAGGGCCGTTACGTGCTGATCTGGTTCACCAAGCTCCCGCCATTGCAGGGCAGCAACAACCAGTTCGAGGCCTTTATCTACAGCGTCCTCGTACGGGGATCGGGCTGAGCCGTGCCCGGGCAGCCCGGGCAGGCCTGGCCTGACCCCCGCGGGGGACCGCAGGCCGGCTCCTCCGACAGGGACCTGCTGCGCCGGCACGTCCAGGGCGACACCGAGGCGTTCGGCCTGCTGTTCCTCCGGCACCGGGAACGGCTGTGGGCCGTGGCCCTGCGCACGCTGGGCGATCAGGAAGAGGCCGCGGACGCCCTGCAGGACGCGATGATCTCGGCGTTCCGGCGGGCCGCGGACTTCCGCGGCGAATCGGCCGTCACCACCTGGCTGCACCGCATCGTGGTCAACGCCTGCCTGGACCGGATCCGCCGCCGGGCCGCGCGGCCGGCGGCCAGCGGGATGGACGAGCAGACGCTGGACGTCCTGGCCCAGGGGTCGGCGCTGGGCGATCCCGGGGTAGACAAGGACACCGCGCTGGACGTGCTCGCCGCGCTGCGGACGCTCGCCCCGGACCAGCGGGCCGTGCTGGTCCTGGTGGACATGCTCGGCTACCCGGTGGCCGACACCGCGGAGATCCTGGGCATTTCCCCGGGCACGGTCAAGAGCCGCTGCGCCCGGGGCCGCGCCCGGCTGCTGCCCCTGCTCGCGCACCTGCGCGGGCCCGGGAGGCCCGAGCCAGCACCGGCCGGGCCGCCCGGGGCCGCGGGCCAGCCGGCCTCAGCCGGACAGGCGGCGGCCCGGGGGAACCAGCCAGCCGCACCGCGCGTCTCACCAGCCGAGGGAATGGGTGAGAACCAGTCATGAGTGGGCATGTGGACGCGGAGTCCCTGGCGCTATGCGCCGAGGGCCTGCTCAGCGGGCGCCGGAGCGCACGGATCCGCTCCCACGTGGCCAGCTGCCCCGAGTGCGCTGCCGCGCAGGCCCGGCTGACCGAGGTCCCGGCGCTGCTCGCCCGGGTCCCCCCGCCCCCGTTGCCGCCGGGGATCGCGGCCCGGCTGGACGCCGCGCTGAGCGCCGAGGCCGCCCGCCGCCCCGCGCCCGATCCGGTGACCGAACAGGATCGCCCTGCGCCAGCCCAGCACCCTGACGCCCGCCCCCGGCCAGCCGGGCCGCGCGGCCCGCGGCTGCGTCTCCCGGTCGCGGCCCGGGTGCTGGCCGCGGCCGGCGTCGTGCTGATCGCGGGCGGGGTGAGTTACGTGGTGGCTCATTCCTCGTCATCCCCGCCGGCTTCCTCGGGGAGTTCCGCGGCCGCGCCGGCGCCGGTCTCCGGCCCGGATCGTCACTCCGCGGCGAGCGCGCCCCGGGCAGGCCAGGGCACCGTCTCCCAGTTCACCGTGCGCCAGAGTGGGACCAGCTACCGCACGGGCACGTTCGCCGCCCAGGCCGCCGGGCTGCTGGATACGTCCTCCGCGGGCCTGAACCGCCCCGGGAAGGTGAGTGGCGGCCTGTCCCGCCACGCCCCCAGCTCGGGCCTGACCGGCTGCGTGGACAAGGTTGCGGGCGCGGCCGCGGTGCGTGCGGGCGAGGTGAAGCTGGTGGACCAGGCACGCTACCAGCGCCGGCCGGCCACGATCATCGTGGTGCAGGCCGCTGCCGCGCAGCCCGGTGTGGTCTACGTGGCCGGGCCCCGCTGTTCCGCCTCTGACGCCGACATCCTGGCCAGGGCGCCACTGCCGGTGGCGGGCTGAACCCGCGCTGCGTTCGGGGCGCCCTGGATCCGCACGTCGGGAACATGGGAGCCCTAGGATCGGTTGACAGCGTAGCAAGTTCAGCGAAGGGCAAGCAGACGTGACCGACGTTCGGGATGTCATCATTATCGGCTCAGGTCCTGCCGGATACACGGCAGCGATCTATGCGGCGCGCGCGCGGCTGGCGCCCCTGGTGTTCGAGGGGTCGGTCACCGCGGGTGGTGCGCTGATGCAGACCACCGAGGTGGAGAACTTCCCCGGTTTCCCGGACGGCGTGCTCGGCCCGGACCTGATGGACTCGATGCGCAAGCAGGCCGAGCGGTTCGGTGCCGAACTCGTGCCAGACGACGTGATCGAGGTCAACCTGACCGCCACCCCCAAGGTGGTGAAGACCCACAGCGAGACCTACCAGGCCCACAGCGTGATCGTGGCCACCGGCTCCAGGTACCGCGAGCTGGACGCGGAAGGTGAGAAGCGGCTGTCCGGCCACGGTGTCTCCTGGTGTGCCACCTGTGATGGCTTCTTCTTCCGCGAGCTCGACATCGCGGTGATCGGCGGCGGCGACTCGGCCATGGAGGAGGCTACCTTCCTGACCCGGTTCGCCAAGTCGGTGACCGTGGTGCACCGCCGGGACAAGCTGCGCGCCTCCAAGATCATGCAGGACCGTGCCCTCGCCAACCCGAAGATTAGTTTCCGCTGGGACAGCGAGGTCGTCGAGGTCCTGGGTGAGGGGAAGGTCACCGGCCTGCGGCTGCGCAACACCAAGACCGGCGCGGAGGACACCCTGCCGGTCAACGGCGTCTTTGTGGCCATCGGCCACGACCCGCGGAGCGAGCTGTTCACCGGCCAGCTGCCGATGGATAGCGAGGGGTACCTGATCGTGGACGACCCGTCCACCCGCACCGGCGTGGACGGCGTGTTCGCCTGCGGTGACGTGGTCGACCACATTTACCGCCAGGCGGTGACCGCGGCGGGTACCGGATGTGCCGCCGCGATCGACGCCGAGCGGTATCTGGCGGACCAGGCGGACCACAAGTCCTGACTCTGCGCAGGCCCCATCAGCCTTAACCCAATCCGAAACAGCGGAAGGAGCACCCATCGTGGGCGCAACCAAGGTCGTGACCGACGCGAACTTCGAGACCGAGGTCGTGAAGAGCGAGAAGCCGGTCATCGTCGACTACTGGGCCGAGTGGTGCGGTCCGTGCCGTCAGGTCGCCCCCGTGCTCGAGGAGATCGCCCAGGAGCACGGCGACAAGGTTGACGTGGTCAAGCTGAACATCGAGGAGAACCCGCAGACCGCGCAGAAGTACGGGATCATGCTCATCCCGACCCTGAACGTGTTCTCCGGCGGTGAGGTCGTCAAGCAGGTGGTGGGGGCCAAGTCGAAGTCCGCGCTGCTCAAGGAGCTCGCCGACTTCATCTGACCCGCCACCTTCCGCGGGCCCGCCAGTCCCGTGCCTGCTAACCCGGCGCGCCGTGACGGGCCCGGGACTGTCATGCGGGGCGGGCCGGGACGCCAGCCGAGGAGAGCCGGCCCAGGATGAGTCACGATGGGGAACCCGATATCCGCACGGTCACGTCGAGCCTGATCTACGAGGATTCGTGGATGTCGCTGCGCCGCGACGAGATCGAGCGCCGGGACGGCAGCCGTGGCGTTTACGCGGTGGTCGATAAGCCCCATTTCGCCATGGTTATCCCCGCTGAGTCGGGCCGGTTCTGCCTGGTCGAGGAGTACCGCTATCCGGTGCGCCGCCGGGCCTGGGCCTTCCCGCAGGGCGGCTGGCCCGGCGGCCGCACCGGAAACCCAGAGGATCTGGCCCGGCTCGAACTGGCCCAGGAGACAGGGCTGCGCGCCCGGGACCTGACCTTGCTCGGCTTCCTGCACAGCTCGCACGGCACCTCCAGCCAGGGCTTCCACGTGTACCTGGCGACCGGGCTGACCGAGGGAGATCCCGACCGGGAACCCGAGGAGCAGGACATGAAGCACCGCTGGGTGCCACGGGGGGAATTCAAGAACATGATCCGCAACGGGACCATTACCGACGACTCGACCGTCGCCGCCTACTCACTCCTGCTGCTGCATGAGGAATCGCCCGGCAGTCGCTCGTGAATCGTTCCCTAGCCTCTGCTGGCGGCCTGCGGCCGGTCAGGCGAGACGAAGTGCGCGCTCCGGGCTTACCGAGCCCAGCAGCCGTTCGAGCGCCACCTCCACGTCCTCCCGCCACGACACCGCGGCCTTCAGCTCGAGCCGCAGCCGCGGGTAGTGCAGGTGCGGCCGGACCGTCTTGAACCCCACCGCCAGCAGGTAGTCAGCGGGCAGGACGCAGGACAGGCCCTCCGAGCGCAGGTCACCGAACGCCTCGATCGCTTTAACCCCGCGCCGGGTCAGGTCCTTCGCCACCGACTGGACGAGCATCCGGCCGAGCCCGCCACCGCTGAACTCGCTGAGGATGTTCGCGGTCATCAGCAGGACCGCGTCCGCGCTGACCGGGCTGGTCGGGAAGGCGAGCGAGCGCGGCACGTACATGGGCGGCGCGTACAGCACGTAGCCGGCCGGCGCGCCGTCCACGTACACGATCTTCCCGCAACTACCCCAGTCCAGCAGGGTCGAGGAGATCCAGGCTTCCTTCTCCAGCCCGGGGTCGCCGACTTCCAGGGCCCGGGCGTGACCCACCGGGTCGAGTTCCCAGAACACGCACTTGCGGCACCGGCGCGGCAGATCGGCCAGGTTATCCAGGGTGACACTGACGACTCGGCGCGGCACGGGCACCCCTGAGTTAAGAAAACGGAAAACGCATCCGCCGGGCACCGGGGCCCGTGACCCCTAGATGGTACCTACCTGTAGGTGGTTGCTGCCGGGACATTGGGGGACGGCAGTCCCGGGCGTCACGTAATTGAGCTGGCCAGCCGGTGCCGATGCGCGGTGCCGGTGAACTTACTAGGCTCTCCGACCGTGACTTCACGGAAGAGCTTCGGCAGCGACAACCACGCAGGCGCCCACGAATCGGTCCTGCGCATGATGGCCCAGGCGAACGAGGGACACGTGCACGCCTACGGTGATGATCCGTGGACGGAGCGGGTAACCAGCGATCTCTGCACCCTCTTCGGCGCCCACGCCGCCTACTTCGTGTTCAACGGCACCGCCGCAAACATCCTGGGCCTCAGCCTGATGCTGCACCCTTACGAGGCAGTGATCTGCGCGGAGACGGCTCATCTGAACGTGGACGAGTGCGGAGCCCCCGAACGGCTGCTGGGCAGCAAACTGCTCACCGTGCCTGCCCCAGACGGCAAGCTGACCCCGGACCTGGTGGCCGCCCGCCTCGGCGGCCGCCACGACGAGCACCGGGCCCAGCCCCGGGCGGTGTGCATTACCCAGGTCACGGAGCTGGGCACCTGCTATTCGCTCGCGGAGTTGCGGGCTCTCGGGGAGTTCTGCCGCGCCCACGATCTCCGCTTGTACATCGACGGCGCGCGGCTGGCGAATGCGGTTGCCCACCTGGACTGCACCGTGGCTGATATCGCGGCCGAGGCTGACGTGCTCAGCTTCGGTGGTACCAAGAACGGTGCGGTCGCCGCCGAAGCGGTGCTGGTAATGGCCGGGGATCTCCTGGAGGCCGTGCCTTTCCAGCGCAAGCAGCTCCTGCAGCTGGCTTCGAAGATGCGCTTCCTGGCCGCGCAGTTCGCTGGACTGCTGGAGAACCAGACCTGGCTGCACAACGCGGCGCACTCCAACGCCATGGCCCGCAGACTCGCCGAGGGTCTCCGGGATGTCCCCGGCGTTTCCGTGCGCCATGCTGTGCAGTCCAACGCGGTGTTCGCCGACCTCGACCCCCGCATCATCGGGCCCCTGCAGCCCGACTGGGGTTTTTACGTCTGGGACGGTCAGCGGAACACGGTCCGCCTGATGGCGGCCTTCGACACCACAGCCGAGGATGTCGATTCGTTTCTGGCCGCCGTGCGCGATGCTAGCGGTTCCCGCGTCTGAGGTAAGCCGCTGTTTCACGTGAAACAAGCCGCGACGATCCGGCGGAATTAGCTGCGGCCATCCCGCGGAATCAGGTTCCACTCCCGGGTGGCCATGTTTCACGTGAAACGATGCGCCCATTAAGCGCTAAGGGACCCGCTCCAGTCGGGGGACATGGTGCTGACGATGCGCTCCAGGTCTTCCAGCGACCCGAACTCCACCACGATCTTGCCCTTGCGCTTCCCGAGCTCCACCTTGACCCGGGTGTCGAACGCATCGGAAAGGCGGTCGGCCAGCTCGTTCAGTGCGGGCGGCGAGGGCTGCCTGGCTACCGGCCGGCGCTCCTTGGCCGGGCGCACGCCCAGGGTGACGATTTCCTCCACCGCCCGGACTGACAGGCCCTCGGCCACGATGCGGTGGGCCAGATGATCCTGGGCCTCAGCATCCTCCACCGACAGCAACGCCCGGGCGTGGCCCGCGGTCAGCACCCCCGCCGCCACCCGGCGCTGAACCCCGGGTGACAGGTTCAGCAACCGCAGCGTGTTGGAGATGTGGGGGCGCGATCGTCCTATCCGCCGGGCGAGCTCCTCATGGGTCGCCCCGAAGTCATCCAGCAGTTGCTGATACGCGGCCGCCTCTTCCAGTGGGTTGAGCTGCTCCCGGTGCAGGTTCTCCATGAGGGCGTCACGCAGCAGATCATCATCGGTGGTGGCGCGCACGATCGCCGGGATCTCGGTGAGGCCAGCGCGCTGCGAAGCCCGCCAGCGCCGCTCACCCATGACCAGCTCGAACCGGCCGGGCCCCGCCTCACGGACTACGACTGGCTGGAGCAACCCCACTTCCTGGATGGACGCCACCAGTTCGTCCAGCGCATCCTCATCGAACACCTGCCGCGGCTGGCGGGGATTCGGGGTGACGGAGCCGATGGGAAGTTCCTGGAAATAGGCTCCGCCCACGGTGGCGGGCGGTTCCGGGGCGTACGCCGGCTCCCGCCGCCGGTCCGACCGCGGCCGTCCCGGGGACGCCGGGGACGCCCCCGCCGATGGCACCGGCGGGCGGGGTGACCGGACCGGTGGGGATAAGAGCACCAAGCCCCTTACCGAGCCCCCGCTTCTGCTGAGCCATCGCCTCTCCTTGCCGCTGCGTTGTGCGTGATGGGCCACGCGCCTGGCTGGCCCCGGCCGGCTCATCGACCAGCCTGGCCTCGTCCGGGCACGGGCGGCCCCGCGTCCGGACAAGAGCATGCCATCCCTGGAGCCCGTACGGGACATCCAGACGCAACGACCTGACCGGCCCGGTGATCGCCTGGGTGCCGCGACGCGGTCAGGGCCGGCGACCGCGCGCGTCACGGTACAGGTGCTCACCGCTGCGGGCGCTGCCAGTGGTGCCGCTCAAGGGCACGCCCCGGCGGACCACGGCAGGCGACCAGTCGACCCAAGGCCGTTCGGGGCCGGCCACTAAGCCAAGCAGGACCCGCTCCTGCTAGGTGACTTAGGAACGATTCCGGTCCCGGCCGCACGCCCGTACTGTGCGACAGTGTGAGCGGGCGGGCAGGCGCGGCGGGCAGACGGTGGTGGCGTGCGCGCGGAGGCCGTGCGCGCGGGTGGACGTGGCCCTCCCGGCTGTTCCTGTCCGGCCAGGCCGTGTCGATGCTTGGTGACGGACTGGCCGCACTGGCCATCCCCCTGCTGGTCCTGGACCTGACCCGCAACCCGCTGCTGTCGGCCCTGTCGGCGGCCTCGGTCACCGTGGGCTACCTCCTGGTCGGGCTGCCCGCGGGCGTGCTGGTGGACCGACTGGACCCGTGGGGCGTGCTGATCGCCATGGATGCGGCCCGCACCCTGCTCTTCGCGGCGCTGTACGCACTGTCGGTGGCTGGCGTGCTGAGAGTCTGGCTGGTGCTGACCCTGGCGTTGTCGGCCGGGGCATGTGCGGTGTTCTTCGAGTCCGCCCTGACCGTGGTGGTGAAGGACCTGTTCGCTGTCTCCGGGCTGATGGCCGCGAACTCCGCAATCGAGCTGGCCAGTCAGTTCTCCCTCATCGCCGGCCCCGCGATCGTGGGGCTGCTCGCCGCGGCCGGCGGGACCAGCCTGGCGCTGCTGGCCAACGCGCTGACCTTCGCTGTCTCACTAGCCTCATTGGTCACAATCACCCACCGGAGTCCGGCCTCCCGGGGGTTCAGCCGGGCCGGGCCCGCGGTCCCGCGCTGGCCCGAATTCGCGGCCAGTGTCCGGGAGGGCCTGCGATATCTGCTCTCGGTCCGGATCCTGCTCGTCCTCACCGCGGTCCAGATGGTGGTGAACCTCTGCCTGTCTGTGGAGAAGCTGATCATCTATGACGCCCGGGACACGCTCGGGCTGAGCCCGCCACTGGTCGGGGCCGTGGTGGCCGCCGGAGGTGCGGGCGGGCTGGCGGGCGCCCTCGTGGCCGCCCCGCTGGCCCGGCGGGCCGGCGAGATGCGCCTGGTGGTGCTGGCCATCGGCTCCGCGGGCGTGGCGGTGGCGGCCATGTGGCTGGCCTCGTCCGCCGCCGCGCTGGCCCTGGCGAACCTGGGCTACGGAGCGGCGCTAGTGGTGGCCAGCCTCGTCAACCGCACCCAGCGGCAGCGCCTGGTGCCGCGGCATCTGCTGGGCCGGGTGACCAGCACCGTGCGGGTACTGTTCCTGGCCATGGATCCGCTGGGAGTGGTGGCGGTCGGCGCCGCCACTGTGGCCCTGGGTGGTGACCCGCGCCCGGTCTTCCTGGCCGCGGGCACCGTCGTGGTGCTAGCGGCGGCCTTGGGCTGGGCCGCAGGCCTGCGGGCCGCGGCGGGTTGCGCGGACCCGCGACGGCCCGGCCCGGGCCCCGCTCGCGGGACACGGCCAATCGGCCAGGGCTGATCCCCGGAGGGCTGATCCCCGGAGGGCTGATCCCCGGAGGGCTGATCCGGGTACCACGGACCCGGGTGATGGCGGCCGGAAAGGCTAACCCGCGGCCGACTGTCCCGGCCCGGAGCGGTGCGCCATTTCCCGGGCTGCCCCGAGGTAGGCGACCGCACCGCTCGATCCCGGGTCGTACGTCATGACCGACTGCCCGTAGCTCGGGGCTTCGGAGACCCGGACATTCCGCGGGATGATCGACTCCAGGACGACCTCACCGAAGTGCTCCCGGACCTCGTCCGCGACCTGGGTGGCCAGCCGGGTCCGCCCGTCGAACATGGTGAGCAGGATCGTGGACACCGTCAGGTCGGGGTTGAGATGGCTCTTGACCAGGTCCACCGTGCGCAGCAGTTGCTCAAGCCCTTCCAGCGCGTAGTACTCACACTGGATCGGGATCAGCACTTCCGCCGCGGCCACCAGGGCGTTGACCGTCAGCAACCCCAGAGACGGCGGGCAATCAATCAATATGTAGTCAAGCTGCGACTCATCGTAGGCACGGAGGGCGCGGGAGAGCCGGCCCTCCCTGGCCACCATGGGAACAAGCTCAATTTCCGCGCCAGCCAGGTCGATCGTGGCGGGCGCACAGTAGAGCAGGGGGATGTCCTCAACCGCGTGGATGATCCCGACCAGCGGCTGGTCGTCGACCAGGACGTGATAGATCGACGTGGTCCCCACCCGGTGCTCGACGTCCAGCGCCGTGGACGCGTTGCCCTGGGGATCCAGGTCGATCACCAGCACGCGCGAGCCGTGCTGGGCCAGGGCAGCGGCGAGGTTGACCGCCGTCGTGGTCTTGCCCACGCCACCCTTCTGGTTGGCGATCGTGATCACCCGGCACGAACCCGGCCGGGGCCACGCGCGTTCGGGCCGGTTCGCGCCCGCGGTGGCCTTGCGGGCCTCCTGGCCGGCCTCGATTTCCTCATCCGGCTGCCTTGCCGCGGGAACTACCAATTCATGCCTTCCGCCGCCGGTGGCCACGCCCGCCCCTGCGCTGCCCGTGGTGAGGTCACCCGTGCCGGGGTCACCCGTGCCTGCCTGGCTCTCGTGTTTCCCGCCCGCCTGCGGTTCATCCGCGGGCGCGGCCGTCCCCGCTGCGGCTCTCCTACCCGGCCGCACGGCGGCTCCCCAGCGCCTTCGCATGTCGCCCTCGTTTCCATCGGGATAGACGCCGGCCCCGACGGCAACCGGCACCTGTGCTTCACGTGAAACTGCGGCCACAGGCCATCCCAGCCCCAGGGCCCGGGATGGCCGCGGCGCCGCCCCGCCCGTAACGCCATCCCCGGAGTCAGCTCCGGCTTCGTCTGGCCATCCCAGGCCCGCTGCGGAAGCCACCGCCGCGCTCCTCTCCTGCCCGATGCCCGCGCGTGCTCCGGTCCCGCTACCGGGCAGCGACCATCCGCACGACTGTCGCGGCCCGACCGACCTTACCGTCCCCGGCCCGCACTACGGCCACGTCCCGCATACCCAGGCGGCGCAACACCGGACGGGCCTGGGCGACCTCCTCCTCGGCGGCCGCTCCCTTGACGGCAAGTATCAGCCCGCCGCGCCGCACCAGACCGGCCGCGAGTCGAGCGAGGCGGTCCAGCGGCGCCACGGCCCGGGCGATCAGCACGTCCGCTCCCAGTTTCCCGGCCAGTTCCTCCGCGGTGGCCCGGCAGACCCGCGCGTTCCGCAAGCCCAGCTCCTGGATGCACTCATCCAGGAAGATAGTTCGCCGCTCCATCCGTTCAAGCAGGGTTACCTCGACGTCCGGGAGCAGCAGGGCCAGCACGATTCCCGGCAGCCCGGCCCCAGACCCAAGGTCGATGAGCGACGCTGGCCTGGGCACCAGATCCGCGACGGCCGCGCAGTTCAGGATGTGGCGGTTCCACAGCCGGGGCACCTCCCGCGGCCCGAGCAGTCCCCGGGTGACCCCGGGCCCGGCCAGCATCTGGACGTACCGCTCGGCGAGCGGGAGGGCGGCCCCGAACACAACTGCTGCTTCGGCGGGGGGAGGCGGTACCTCACCCGGGGGGAGCATGACCAGGTCAGCCCGCGGGGAAGACGACCACCCGGCGGTGTGGCTCCTCGCCCTCGGACTCGCTGCGCAGCCCGGCCGCGGCGACCGCGTCGTGCACGACCTTGCGCTCGAACGGGGTCATGGCGTCCAGACGCGCGGGCACGCCGCTGGTCTTGACTTCTTCGGCCGCGTCACGGCCCAGTTCGGTGAGCTCGACCCGGCGGCGGGCGCGGTACCCGCCCACGTCCAGCATGATCCGGGTCCGGGCCCCGGTCTGCCGGTGCACCGCGAGGCGCGTCAGTTCCTGGAGCGCCTCCAGGACCTCACCGTTCGGGCCGATGAGCTCCTGCAGCGTCGCGCCGACCACAGACACCACGGCCCGGTCACCCTCGACATCCATGTCGATGTCGCCATCGAGGTCGGCCACGTCCAGCAGGCCCTCGACGTAGTCGGCGGCGATCTCGCTCTCCTGCTCGAGGTCGGCCAGGTCCAGCTCAGCGGGGGCCTCGTCGGCATCGGACGGCGCGGAATCCCCGTCCCCGTCCCCGCCGTCGCCATCGGCGGCGGCGGCCATCTCATCGCCGGCCACCATGTCCGGGTCTTCCGGCCCCTGCTCCTCCAGGCCGCCGGCCCCGGTACCGGCCGGTACGTCAGCGCCCTCACCCGCCAGTGACTGGCCTGCAGTATCACCGCTGGCAACGGTGCCCGCATTCTCCGCTTGGCTCACCACCGGGTTCCTCCTCGTTCCGGGTGCTCATGTGCCGCCACGACACCCGTGGGGTCGTGGCCGGCCTTGGCTTTATCGCTTGCCCGAGCGCCGGCTGCGTGACTGCCGCACCGGCTGCTGCCTGACGATCTTAGTCTCGGGCTCAGGTGCGGGCGCCTCGGGTTCGGTGCGGCCCTTGACGAGCCTGCGCAGGCCGCCGCCGCTGCCGTTCGAGCCGGATCCGCCCTTGGCGGCTGCCTTGGGGGCAGCCGAGGCGCTGGCGGGCTTGGCCGCCCCGTTCCCCGCCCGCTTACCCTGGGCCGGCTTACCCTGGGCCGGCTTGGCAGGCGCCGTCTTGGCAGGCGCCTTGCGCAGCTGATTGATGGGCGGCTGGCTGGACTGGGCCGCGGCTGGACTGGCCGCCGGCTTGGTCCCGGCATCCTCGGGCGGGGGGCCGTCTGCCTTGGCCGACGCGGCCTTGGCCGACGCGGCCTTGGCCGCAGCCTGCTGCCGTGCTGCAGCCCGGCCGGCGGCGGTCACGTTCGGGGCCGGCTTGGCCGCTCCCTTGGCGGGCTGCCTGGCCCCGGACTTGCCACCGGCCAGGGCCGGGCTCGCGGCCGCGGCCCCCGCAGCCCCCGCAGCCGCCGTCGCCGGCGGCGGGAACCTCCGGAACAGCACGTACTGCTGGCCCAGCGTCCACAAGTTGGTGGTGACCCAGTACAGGACCAGGCCGTACTGCCAGTACAGGCCGGACAGCGCGAAGACGGGGACGATGTACTGCATCATCTTCTGCGATGACGCCATCGGGTTGTTCGGGTCCACCTGCGGGGTCATGCCGCGCTTCATGCTCTGCCGCACGGTCATGAACGTGGTCGTAGCACTGACCACGACCGTCAGCAGGATCACGATCCGCTGGGGAGTCCCTAGCGAAGAGAAATGAGGGGGGAAGAGCGACGTCAGCAGCCGGTCCGCCACGGTGACGACGCCGAAGATCTTCGCATGCTGCGCGCTCGCCACCACCGCCGGAGTCAGGCCGTACTTCGGCTCGTCTTCGGCGATCGCCCGGAGCACGCCGAAGAGCGCGAAGAAGACCGGCAGCTGTGCGACCAGAGGGAGACACCCGGCGAGAGGGTTCGCGCCGTTCTCCTTGTACATCTTCATGGTCTCTTCGTTGAGCTTCTGCCGGTCGTTCTTGTACTTCTTCTTCAGCTCAGCGACCTGCGGGGCGAGTGCGGTCATCTTGCGCGTCGCGTGCATCTGCTTGATGAACAGCGGCACCAGCAGCAGCCGCATCAGCACGACGAGGACGACGATCGACAGCGCCCACGCCGCCCCGCTGGAGGGGCCGAAGATGGCACCCAGCCCCGCGTGCAGGCGCATGATCACCCACGCGACCGCGTCGTACAGTGGGGTAAGCGGGTTGGTCACGACCTCGCTCCTTGTGCTGGGGGCGTCAGCCGCCCTGCGCGGCGGGGCGGCACTGGGTCAAAGCCGCCCCGGTTGAACGGATGGCAGCGGCCGATCCGCCGGACCGCCAGCCACGAACCTCGCAGCGCCCCGTGCACCCGCACTGCCTCAAGGGCGTAGCCGCTGCACGAGGGCTCGAACCGGCACCGCGGCCCAAGGAGCGGGCTGATGAAGCGCCGGTATGTACCGATCAACAGCAGCAGGACCCGGGCGCCCGGCGACGGCTGGGCCGTCGGCTGGCCTGGGCTGGCCTCGGGTGAGCTGATCATCGGCTCAGCGCCCCCACCTGCCGCCGCAGCAACGTGTTGATCACCAGGTCGAGTTCAGCGGCAAGGTCCGACTGGCGTGCGGTCGCGGCTCGCGGATTGGCACGAACCACAAGCAGGCTACCTTGCGGCAGCGACTCCATATGCCCGCCCATGAGCGCGCGCAACCTCCGGCGCACCTTGTTCCGTACCACCGCACCACCCACGGCCCGGCTCACCACGAAGCCCGTACGGGCTGGCTCCTGCGACCCGGGGCGAACGAGCAGGTGCCCGGTCAGCAGGGGACGGCCGGCCCGGCTGCCGCCTCGTACCGCGGCGGAGAAATCCTCACGCCGCCGCATCCGGGCCGCCGCGGGAAGCACAAGTGACCTCCCTGATCCTGGGCCGGGAGCGCAGGTCAGACACTGACCCGCGCGCGGCCCTTACGCCGCCGCGCGTTCAGGACTGCGCGGCCCGCCCTGGTCCGCATGCGCAGCCTGAACCCGTGCGTCTTAGCACGACGTCGGTTGTTCGGCTGGAACGTACGCTTGCTCACAGGAACTCCAGGTACGGATCTGGGCTTTGGGCCCCGCGAGGGCGGTAAGCGCGCATGCGGGAAGGCCACCGTGGAAGTGGCTCGGGTCTGCTCACGTTACGCGCACCCCTGGCCACCGGTCAAACCAGCGGGGGGATGCACATCCGCCGGAACCCCGGGTTTGCCGAACGTCCGCCAGCCCCGGCCCCTAGGCTGTGGACAACGCTCCGGCCGGGGGTGGCCAGAGCCCGGGCACGCGGGTCCCGTCCACAGGCACTGCTTCCCGCGCGATCCGTGTACGCCGCGACATCCGGCGTGCACAACCTGTGGACAAAGCTGTTGATCACACTGGGCTGATCAGACCGGGGGCGCGAGGGGTGGACGACCAATGAGTGAAACAGACCTCGCGGAGGTGTGGGCCCGGTCGCTGGACGAGCTCGCAACCATGCAGATCGAGCCGCACCAGCGGGCGTGGCTCAAGCTGACCCGCCCGCTTGGGCTGGTCGAGAACACGGCGCTCATCGCCACGCCGAACGAGTTCGTCAAGGAGCAGCTCGAGACCAGGCTCCGGGCGCTCATCACGCACGCGCTGTCCCGCGAACTGGGCCGCAGCATCCAGCTGGCGGTGACGGTGGACCCCACCGCGATCACCTCGGCACCGGCGTTCCCTCCCGCCCCGGCTGATCCCGGCCCGGGTGGCCAGGCCGGGGGCCAGGATGGCCGCGTCGGGATGCCAGGCACGATCGGCAGCCCGATGAGTGGGAGGGTCCCCCGGGCCGCGGATCCCCTGGACGACAGCAATTCCCTGGGCGGTCCCCCTCCTCTGGGCAGCACGGGCCTGGGCAGCACGGGCCTGCCCGCAGCCATGGACCCGGGAAGCGGGCCGACGGAGGGGCAGCTCGGCCTCACCGGGCACCCGGGCCTGGCCACGCCTCCCGCCCAGGCGCCGCGATACCCGGCGGCCCGGCCGGGCGAGCCGCACCCAGCGCTGCCCGGCCGGCCGGATCCGGCCCCCGGCCCGCTGGGCGGGGCACCGCTAGGCGGTCCCTTCGACTCCCTGACTGGACGGCCGCAGCATGCTGCCGGGCCCCCGCTGCCCGGGGCGCCCCGGCCTACGCAGGCCCGGCTCAATCCCAAGTACACCTTCGAGACCTTCGTCATCGGCTCGAGTAACCGCTTCGCCCACGCCGCGGCGGTTGCGGTCGCCGAGGCGCCAGCCAAGGCCTACAACCCGCTCTTCGTGTACGGCGACTCCGGTCTCGGCAAGACCCATCTGCTGCACGCGATCGGCCACTACGCGCAGAGCCTCTACCACGGGGTGAAGGTGCGGTACGTGAGCTCGGAAGAGTTCACCAACGATTTCATCAACATGATCAGGGACGGCAAGCAGGACGGGTTCCGGCGCCGGTACCGCGACGTGGACGTGCTCCTGGTGGACGACATCCAGTTCCTGGAGAACAAGGAAGGAACCCAGGAGGAGTTCTTCCACACCTTCAATACCTTGCACAACGCCAGCAAGCAGATCGTGATCTCCAGCGACCGGGCGCCCAAGCGGCTGGTCACGCTGGAAGACCGGCTCCGCAGCCGGTTCGAGTGGGGACTGATCACCGACGTCCAGCCGCCGGAGCTGGAGACCCGCATCGCGATCCTGCGGAAGAAGGCGGTCCAGGAAGGGCTGAACGCGCCGCCCGAGGCCCTGGAGTACATCGCCAGCCGCATCTCGACCAACATCAGGGAGCTCGAAGGCGCCCTGATCCGGGTGACCGCGTTCGCCAGCCTGAACCGGCAGTCCGTCGACCTCCAGCTCGCGGAGATCGTGCTCAAGGACCTCATCCCCGAGGCTCAGGGCCCGGAGATCACGGCGGCCACGATCATGGGGCAGACCGCCTCCTACTTCGGGTTGTCCATCGACGATCTGTGTGGCACCTCTCGGTCCCGGGTGCTGGTGACCGCCCGGCAGATCGCCATGTACCTGTGCCGCGAGCTCACCGACCTGTCGCTGCCCAAGATCGGCCAGCAGTTCGGCGGCCGCGACCACACCACCGTGATGCATGCGGACCGGAAAATCCGCAACCTGATGGCGGAACGGCGGTCCATCTACAACCAGGTGACAGAACTCACCAACCGGATCAAACAGCAGGCGCGGTCAGGGTGAACAACCACGGAACAGTGCTGTCCGTCACAATAAGTACACACAGGCTGTGGAAATCTCTGTGGACAGCCTTGGGACGAACAGAGGACAACGCGGGGAAAGCGGTGGGAAGGCACCGGGGTGTCTGCGGGAATCGGCCCGCCGTCCCCAGCGCGTCCCCCGCGCCGGCCCCGCGGGGCACAGCTACTGTGGACGCGCATTCCGGCCCTGAGCTGGGAAGACCTGGTCTGTCCCCAGCGTCCACCGACCCTATTGCGACTACGTACTTCTATCTATCAATGAAAGCAACAACGCAACAGGCAAGTCCCGGGCCGCTCATGCCAACGCGCCTGCCGCAGCCCTTCCGACCCAATCGCCGGGACAGATACCCACGAGGTGGGCAGATCCAAACCGGTGCCCGAGCCTGAGCGGATAAATCTCCAGATGGGGAGGCAGCTTCCGGTGAAGATCCAGGTAGAACGCGATGTACTGGCCGAAGCCGTGGCCTGGACGGCCCGCGCCCTGCCGGCCCGGCCCGCGGTCCCGGTCCTGGCCGGCATTCGCCTGCAGGCGGCCGCGGACCTGACCCTGTCCAGCTTCGACTACGACATCTCGGCGCAGGCCCGGGTGCCGGTTGACGCGGAGGAGGAAGGCGAGGCGCTAGTCTCCGGCCGCCTGCTCGCGGAGATCACCCGGAGCCTGCCCGGCCGCCCGGTGGAGATCACTACCGACGGCTCCCGCGCCACGCTGACCTGTGGCAGCGCCACCTTCACCCTCCTGACCATGCCGACCGAGGACTATCCGAGCCTGCCGGACATGCCCCCTCCGGCCGGCTCCATCGGGAGTGACGCGTTCGCGTCCGCGGTCAGCCAGTCCGCCACGGCGGCCGGGCGGGACGACACGCTGCCCGCGCTGACCGGCGTCAGGATCGAGATCGAAGGGGACACCCTCACGCTGGTGTCCACCGACCGCTACCGGCTCGCGGTCCGCGAACTGCGCTGGACCCCGGCCCGGCCGGACCTGTCTGCGGCGGTGCTGGTGCCGGCCCGGGCGCTCGCCGACACCGCCCGCGCGCTGACCGCCGGCGCGGAAGTGTCCATCGCGCTGGCGCTGCCTGGCGAGGAGGGCGCCGGCGGTGAGGGAATGATCGGGTTCGAGGGCGGCGGCCGCCGGACCACCACCCGGCTGCTCGGCGGCGACTTCCCGCGCTACGAGTCCCTGCTGCCCAAGCAGGTGAACGCGGTGGCGGAACTGGCAGCCGCGCCGTTCGCCGAGGCTGTCAAGCGGGTCGCCCTGGTCGCCGAGCGCAACACCGCGGTCCGGCTGTCGCTCTCCCCCGGGCAGCTCGTGCTCGAGGCCGGGACCGGAGACGAGGCGCAGGCCGAGGAGGTCATCGACGCGAGCTTCGAGGGTGACGACATCGAGATCGCGTTCAACCCGCAGTACCTGCTGGACGGGCTGACCGCGCTGGATTCCGACATCGCCCGGATCTCGTTTACCGAGTCGGGGAAGCCCGCCCTGATCACCGGCAAGCCCGCGCCGGACGAGCAGCCCGATTTCCGCTACCTCCTGATGCCCATCCGCCTGGGGAGCTGAGCCAGCCCCGGGCCAGCGCAGTAGCCTGCTCCTTGTGCATCTGACTCGCCTGGCGCTGACGGACTTCCGGTCCTATGCGGCGGCGGATCTGGCCCTCGGCCCCGGAGTGACCACATTGCTGGGACCGAACGGCGAGGGCAAGACCAACGTGGTCGAGGCCGCGGGCTACGTCTCCACCCTCGGCAGTCACCGGGTGAGCACCGACGCGCCGCTGGTACGGCGGGGCGCGGAGCGGGCCATCCTGCGGGCCGCGATCACGTCGGCCGAGCGGGACAGCCTGGTTGAGATAGAGATCAATCCGGGGCGGGCCAACCGGGCCCGGGTGAACCGCAACCCGGTGCCGCGGCCCCGCCAGGTGCTCGGGATCCTGAGCACCGTGCTTTTCGCCCCCGAGGACCTGGCCCTGGTCAAGGGTGATCCCGACCAGCGCCGCCGCTACCTCGACGAGCTCCTGGTCGCTCGGGCGCCGCGGTACGCCGGGGTACGCAGTGACTATGAGCGGGTGGTCCGGCAGCGAACCGCCCTGCTCAAGTCGGCCCGGTCCCGGATGGGGTCACGGGGGTACGCCCGGGCGCCCCGGCCGTCCGCGCCGGACCCGGCCGGCGACCCGCAGGGCGACGACGCCGCCAGCCCGCCCGGGATGGGGCTGGCCGGCGCGCTCGACGCGTGGGACGAGCATCTCGCGGTCAAGGGCGCCGAACTGCTCGCCGGCCGCCTCGAGCTGACCGCGGCCCTGCGGCCGCTGCTGACCACGAGCTACGCCGCGGTGTCTGGTGACGACGTGGCCGTCACCGTCAGCTACCGCCAGCGCGGCAGCGCGAAGAGCGAGGCCAGCGCCGGCGAGCCGGCAGGCCAGTCCCGGGATGGCGCCGAGCCTGCGGCCGACCGTGCCCAGCTGGCCGAGGACCTGCGTGAGGCGCTGGCCCGGTCCCGGCCGGATGAGCTGGAGCGCGGGGTCTGCCTCGTCGGCCCGCACCGCGACGACCTGGACCTGGGCGTCGGCGACCTGCCCGCCCGCGGTTACGCGAGCCACGGCGAGTCCTGGTCGATGGCCCTGGCGCTGCGCCTGTCCGGCTACGAGCTGCTCCGCGAGGGCGGTGACGACCCGGTCCTGCTGCTCGACGACGTGTTCGCCGAACTGGACACCGGCCGCCGGGACCGGCTAGCCAGCCTGGTGGGCGGCGCGGAGCAGGTCCTGGTCACCGCCGCGGTCCCCGAGGACGTCCCGGCGTCCCTGCGCGGGGTGAGATTTTCCGTTGCGGAGGGTGCGGTGACCCGTGCCGGCTGACGACCCGGACGCAGCAGCCCGGCCGGAGCAAGCCGGCGCCGGCCCCATCGAGCCCGGCCACGGCCAGCCCGGACCGGACGCATCCACCCCTGCGCAGCTGGCCCGGGAGGCGCTCGCCAGGGCCAGGGCCGCCGCGCGGGCGCGCGGCGATGCTCCCGCCGCCGCGACGGGGCGGCCGCCGGCCCGGGGCGCCAGCGCCGGGCCGGGGGGCCGGCCGCGCCGGCCCCGGCGTGACGACCCGCAGCCCCTGACCACGGCCATCCACGGCCTCATCGGCGACCAGGGGTGGCAGACCGCGGCCGCGGTGGGATCGGTCTTCGGCCGATGGCCGCAGATCGTCGGCGCCGACCTCGCCGCGCACACCCGTCCGGACCGTTTCACCGACGGGGAGCTCCTGGTAAGCGCGGACTCCACGGCCTGGGCGACCCAGGTGCGGCTGCTGGCCGGCACCCTGGTGCGCAGGCTGAACAGTGAGCTGGGTGAGGGCACGGTGACCAGGGTCAAGGTCCGCGGTCCAGAGCAGCCACGGCGACCCGGTGAGTGGCGCGTGCGAGGTGGTCGGGGGCCACGCGACACGTACGGCTGAGACTGAAGGTTCTCCCAGGTAAAATAGGAACGCGCCCCGGGGGCAGCACGGCGGTTCGGCTGTGCTGCGCCCTCGTAGCGCGTTATCTCTTCCAAGAGGAGCTTGCTCTTGTCCTACGACGCACGTTCGATCACGGTCCTGGAGGGCCTTGAGGCGGTACGCAAGCGTCCCGGTATGTACATCGGCTCAACCGGCGAGCGCGGCCTTCACCATCTCGTGTACGAGGTCGTGGACAACGCGGTAGACGAGGCGCTGGCCGGCTACTGCGACCGCATCGACGTTACCCTGCTCGCCGACGGCGGGGTCCGGGTAACAGACAACGGCCGCGGAATCCCCGTCGACGAGCATCCCGTGGAGCACCGCCCGGCGGTGGAAGTGGTACTGACCACGCTGCACGCGGGCGGGAAGTTCGACGGGAAGTCCTACGCCGTCTCCGGTGGCCTGCACGGGGTGGGCGTGTCCGTGGTGAACGCCCTGTCCGGCCGGCTGGACGTCGAGATCCGCCGGGACGGGTACGTGTGGCGGCAGCGCTACGAGTTCAGCCAGCCGGCCACGCCGCTGACCCAGGGTGAGCCCACCGACGAGACCGGCACCACGATCACGTTCTGGCCGGACCCGGCCATCTTCGAGACGACGGACTGGGACTGGGAAACGCTGTCCCGACGGCTTCAGGAGATGGCGTTCCTGAACCGGGGCCTCGAGATCAACCTGACCGACGAGCGCCCGGACCACGGCGCTACCGCTGACATCGAGGGCGGGGAGCCGGGCCAGCCGCGGGTGGTGCGCTACCGCTACGAGGGCGGCATCGCCGACTTCGTCCGCTACCTGAACGCGTCCAAGGAGCCCGTGCACGCCACCGTGATCGATTTCGGTGACGAGGGCACGGGGATCTCGGCCGAGATCGCCATGCAGTGGAACAGCACCTACGCGGAGTCCGTGCACACCTTCGCCAACACGATCAACACGGCGGAGGGCGGCACCCACGAGGAGGGGTTCCGGGCCGCGCTGACCTCGATCGTGAACCGCTACGCCAAGGAGCAGAAGCTGCTCCGGGAGAAGGACGACAACCTCACCGGGGAGGACGTGCGCGAAGGACTCGCCGCGATCATCCACGTCAAGCTGGCCAACCCGCAGTTCGAGGGGCAGACCAAGACCAAGCTGGGCAACACCGAGGCCAAGTCGTTCGTCCAGAAGGCCGTCAACGACCACCTGCGCGACTGGTTCGAGCGCAACCCCGGCGAGGCCAAGGACATCATCACCAAGGCGACCCAGGCCGCGCGGGCCCGGATCGCCGCCCGCCAGGCCCGCGACCTGACCCGGCGCAAGGGCCTGCTGGAGTCTTCGTCGCTGCCCGGGAAGCTGTCCGACTGCCAGTCTGGCGACCCCGAGAAGTGCGAGATCTACGTGGTGGAGGGCGACTCGGCCGGCGGCTCGGCCAAGCAGGGCCGGAACCCGGAGTTCCAGGCCATCCTGCCGCTCCGCGGCAAGATCCTCAACGTGGAGAAGTCCCGGATCGACCGGGTGCTGAAGAACAACGAGGTCCAGGCGATGATCACCGCGCTGGGCACCGGCATCCACGACGACTTCGACATCTCCAGGCTGCGCTACTACAAGATCGTCCTGATGGCCGACGCGGACGTGGACGGCCAGCACATCACCACGCTGCTGCTCACCCTGCTGTTCCGGTTCATGAAGCCGCTCATCAAGGCCGGCCACGTGTACCTGGCCCAGCCACCGCTCTACAAGATCAAGTGGGAGGGGCGCGGAGCCGAGCCGGGCTACGCCTACTCCGACCGCGAGCGCGACGCGCTGATCCAGGCGGGCATCGCCGCTGGCCGGCGGGACCCCCGCCCGAAGGACGGCGTTCAGCGGTACAAGGGCCTCGGTGAGATGAACGCGGCCGAGCTCTGGGAAACCACGATGAACCCCGCGAACCGGGTTCTGCGCCAGGTGACGGTCGATGACGCAGCCCAGGCGGACGAGCTGTTCAGCGTGCTGATGGGCGAGGACGTCGAAGCACGCCGGGCTTTCATCCAGCGCAATGCCAGGGACGTCAGGTTCCTGGACATCTAGGTGCCCGGCCGGGCCGCGCGCGCGGACCGCAGTGCCCGGGAGAACCTGGCCGAATGAGCAAATGAACGGAAGAGGTTGACACGTGACCGACGTGGACTCGGGAGGCGCCCCGCCGCCGCAGCATGACCGGACCGAGCCGGTCAACATCCAGGTCGAGATGCAGCGCAGCTACATCGACTACGCGATGTCGGTCATCGTCGGGCGGGCCCTGCCGGACGTCCGGGACGGGCTCAAGCCCGTGCACACCCGCGTGCTGTGGGCGATGTACGACGGCGGCTACCGGCCCGATCGTGGCTACTCCAAGTGTGCCCGGGTGGTCGGCGACGTGATGGGCAACTACCATCCGCACGGCGACTCCTCGATCTACGACGCGCTGGTCCGGCTGGCCCAGCCGTGGTCGATGCGGATGCCCCTGGTCGACAGCCAGGGCAACTTCGGCTCGCCGGGCAACGACCCGCCCGCCGCCATGCGGTACACCGAGTGCCGGCTGGCCCCGCTGGCCATGGAGATGCTCCGGGACATCGACAAGGACACCGTCAACTTCCGGCCCAGCTACGACGGGCGTGGCGGCGAGCCTGTCGTGCTGCCCGCCCGCTTCCCGAACCTGCTGATCAACGGGTCCGAGGGCATCGCGGTCGGGATGGCCACGAGGATCCCGCCGCACAACCTGCGCGAGGTGGCGGCCGGTGTCCAGTGGTACCTGGAGAACTTCGAGTCCTCCGATGAGGAACTGCTCGACGCGCTGATCGAGCGCGTGAAGGGGCCGGACTTCCCCACCAGCGCCCTGATCGTCGGCCGGCGCGGGATCGAGGACGCCTACCGGACCGGCCGGGGCTCGATCACCATGCGCGCGGTCGTGGACATCGACGAGGATGCCCGCGGCCGGGCCTGCCTGATCGTCACGGAGCTCCCGTACCAGGTCAACCCGGACAACCTGGCCCTCAAGATCGCTGAGCTGGTGCGGGACGGCCGGGTCAGCGGCATCGCCGACGTCCGGGACGAGAGCAGCGGCCGGACCGGCCAGCGCCTGGTCATCGTGCTGAAGCGGGATGCGGTCGCCAAGGTCGTGCTGAACAACCTGTACAAGCACACGCAGCTGCAGGACACGTTCGGCGCGAACATGCTCGCCCTGGTCAACGGCGTGCCCCGCACGCTCCGGCTGGACCAGATGATCAGGTACTGGGTCGCACACCAGATCGAGGTCATCCTCCGGCGCACCCGGTACCTGCTCCGCCAGGCGCAGGAGCGGGCCCACATCGTCAGCGCGCTACTCAAGGCGATCGACCGGATCGACGAGGTGATCGCGCTGATCCGCGGCAGCGAGTCCGCGGCCGCCGCGCAGCAGGGCCTGATGGACCTGCTGGAGATCGATGAGGCGCAGGCCCGGGCCATTCTCGACATGCAGCTACGCAGGCTCGCCGCCCTCGAGCGCCAGGCGCTCACGGACGAGTACGAGGACCTGATGGCGAAGATCGCCGATTACGAGGCCATCCTGGCCTCGCCCGAGCGGCAGCGCCAGATCATCAGCGATGAGCTCGGCGAGATCGTCACCAGGTATGGCGACAAACGGCGTACCCGGATCATCCCGTTCGACGGCGACGTGACTGACGAGGACCTCATCGCCGAGGAGGACGTGGTCGTCACCATCACCCACGGCGGCTACGCCAAGCGCACCAGGACGGACCTGTACCGGGCGCAGCGGCGGGGCGGCAAGGGGGTGCGTGGCGCGCAGCTGCGCACCGACGACATCGTGGATCACTTCTTCGTGACCACGACGCACCGCTGGATCCTGTTCTTCACCAACAAGGGGCGGGTCTACCGGGCCAAGGCCTACGAGCTGCCGGATACGGCCCGGGACGCGCGTGGCCAGCACGTGGCCAACCTGCTCGCGTTCCAGCCCGACGAGCGGATCGCCGAGATCCTCGCGATCCCGGACTACTCGGTCGCGCCCTACCTGGTCATTGCCACCCGTTCCGGGCTGGTCAAGAAGTCGCTGCTGACCGACTACGATTCGCCCCGGTCCGGCGGCATCATCGCGATCAACCTGCGCGAGGACGACGAGGTCATCGCGGCCAGCCTGGTCTCCCCCGAGGACGACCTGCTGCTGGTCAGCCGGAAGGCGCAGGCCATCCGGTTCCACGCCAGCGACGACACGATGCGCCCGATGGGCCGGGCCACCTCCGGCGTCATCGGCATGCGGTTCACCGACGGCGACGAACTGCTCGACATGCATGTGGTGCGGGAGGGGGCGGACGTGCTGGTGGCCACCGTCGGTGGCTACGCCAAGCGGACGCCCTCCGACCAGTATCCCATCCAGGGCCGTGGCGGCCGCGGCGTGCTGACCGCCCGCATCGTGGATTCCCGGGGTGAGCTGGTCGGAGCGCTGTTGGTGCACCCGGATGACGAGGTGTTCGCGATCACCTCTTCCGGTGGGGTCATCCGGACTTCGGCCGCCGAGGTCAAGCTTTCCGGCCGGCAGACCATGGGCGTGCGGCTGATGAACCTGGCCTCCGGGGATAGCGTGGTGGCCATCGCCCGCAACGCGGAGTCCCTGGCCGAGTCCGAGGGTGAGGGTGACTCCGAGACCGAGACCGAGACCGAGGGTGAGGCCGGGCCGGGCCGGGCAATCCGGGCGGCGCGGGCGATCCAGGTCGCGGCGACCCCGAAACTGGTCCCGGGCGCGCCGCTCCTGGCCCGCCAGGGGATGATTCCGGGCTGTCCGGGTAAGGATCTGGGCACCCGGCTGGATCGCACCCAGGTCACGGTGCGATGACGGACGGCCTGGAGGAGGCAACGTGGGGAGGGTTGGTGACGTCTAATGAGTATCCACTCAGACGACGCTCACGAGCCCCGAGTGGGGACGTACCCCCCATTCGGGGATAACCTCGAAGGAAACCTTCCCGAGGAGGATGGGGTGGAACAACGCGCAGAACCGCCATCGTGGCTGCCCGACGGCGGGCATCCACGGACCGGTGCGGCTGCCGACTTGCGAAGCCCTGAGGCTGACGAGGCCGCGGCGGGGACTCCAGACGGCGACACTGAGTACAACTTTTCCAGGAGCACATCGTACTCCGACGACGAGGACACCGCGTTTGGCCGGTCCGGCACGGCAGCGGACGGGTACGGCTACGACGCGGACCGCTCCGGGGAGGCCACGGCGGCTATCCCGTCGTACCCGGCATCGCTCACCGAGCCGGCTGGGGGCACGCCCACGGCCGGCGCGTCCAAGAGCCCGGGCGCCGCTGACACCCCCGCGGCGGCGGTGAAAGACGAGAGGCGCAACCGTACCTCGGCGTTCTCCGCGGTGACCCGCCGCCGGTACAAGGCCGGCTCAGGATCTGCGGCGGGGGCGGCTGCGGGTGGTGCCGCGGCGGGCGGTGCCACGATGGGTGGTTCCGCGGCGGCGGCACGGACGGGTAGCCAGGCCCCGGCCCGGCGGGCCGAGCTGGTCATCGCCCGGCTCGAGCCCTGGTCGGTGATGAAGTTCAGCTTCCTCATGTCGCTGGTCGCCTGGGTCGTGCTGTTCGTGGCCGTGGCGTTCCTTTACTTCATGCTGTCAAGCCTGGGCGTATTCACGTCCATCCAGCACACGCTGACCAGCGTCACCTCCAGCTCGGGCTCGGCCGGGGCCAATCTTGACCACTGGTTCTCGGCCTCGCGGGTCCTCGGTTACACCATGCTGCTCGGTGCGGTGAACATCGTCCTGATCACGGCCCTGTCCACGGTCGGCGCCATGATCTACAACCTGGTCACCCACCTGGGCGGCGGTATCGAGGTCACGCTCCGGGAGACTGACTGACGGGTGGCCCGCAGAATACGATAGCCTTACGCGGCGGCAATTCCCGGGGTTTGTGGTGCGACAGCCGCGCCCCGGGTGCCGCAGGCAAGGGCCTATAGCTCAGCCGGTTAGAGCGCCGCCCTGATAAGGCGGAGGTCGATGGTTCAAGTCCATCTAGGCCCACCCACGTCACAGCCCTGCCCCCTCCCTTGACTGAGGCCGGGAATAGGCACTGACAGCAGAAGTGACAGCAACGGTCATGCCTTCCCTAGCCCTCATGCTCGACCTGGCCGAGGAGACCGACACCGCCATACCTGAGACCATCAAGGGTCGCAAGCGGACTGCTCTGGCCGGGTTCTACAAGCGAGCGTGGGATGCGTACCTGTCCATGCCGGGTTCGGCGGCCAACGTTCATTTCGAGGACCCGGTTCATGAGGCGCAGCAGCCCCGCGTCGTCGCTTCTGCGGCCTACCTGGCCGAGCACTTGGCAGAGGTTCCCGCGCTGGTGTTCCCGTGTATCACCCCGCGGGCGGATGGGCTGCCCCTGTCGGTCCAGGCTTCGATCTGGGGTTCCGTTCTGCCGCAGTCCTGGAGTTTTATGCTCGCGGCGCGCGCGCGTGGACTTGCCTCAGCCTGGACAACGCTCCACCTCCAGTTCGAGGAAGAGGTGGCGGCGATCCTGGACATCAATCACGCCGAGGTACAGCAGGCTGCGATGCTCCCGGTGGCATATTCGCTGCGGAAAGATTTCAAGCCCGCGTATCGCGAGCCGATCCAGAAGTTCACGCACTGGGATAGCTGGTAGTCCGACCGCACAGCCGGGTCGTATGGCTCATAAGCCTGCGGCAGTGGGAAGGTCGGTGACAGCAGAGGACAGCAACGATGCCGGGCAACGACACGTCTGCGTAGTCTGCCCGCCCCTGGGCCAGGGCAGCCGTCGCTCCGGAGGGTCCCCTGGGCGGGTTACCAGCCGAGTTCGGTGAGGCGGGCATCGTCGATGCCGAAATGGTGCGCGACCTCGTGGATGACCGTCCGGCGGACCTGCTCCACCACCTGGGCCTCGGTGTCGCAGATCCTGCAGATGGCCCGGCGGTAGATCGTGATCCGGTCCGGCAGCACCCCGGCGTACTGCGAGGTCCGGCTGGTCAGCGGGATCCCCTGGTACAGGCCGAGCAGGCCGGGACGTCCGGGGCCGTGCTCGACGGTCACCGCCACGTTGCGCATCAGCCGGCCGAGATCCTCGGGCAGGCTGTCCAGCGCGGCCGCCACCATGTCCTCGAACATGGCCGGCTCGACGTCGATCACCGTCCCATTGTCTGCCCCACGCTGAACCCCCGCTCTGGATTGCCTCTGGATGGGCAGGTCATGGGTGTGTCCCCCGTCAGGGCACATAGCCTGTTTCCCGACAGATCTCCAGTTTCGCCTTCCCCGTACGAGGGCTGCCTGTGCTGACTAACGAAGTGCCGGATGCCTCCGCCGGGACGATGGACGATCGTGCCCCGCGGCGCCGCAAGCGCCGCGCCGTGGTCATCGCGACCGTCGCTGCCGTGTTCCTGGCGATCTGCGGGCTGACTGCGCGCCTGTTCGTGTTCCCCGTCTCCGGGATGCCCTCGCACGTGAACGCGATCGTGATGATGGCCGGGCCGGGTGACCGCTACTCGACCGCGCTGCGGCTGGCCTCCGAGCACCGGGCTCGTGTGCTAGTGATCTCGCGCGGATCCGACATCGTTACCGGCGGACCCTGCGCGCCACCGATCCCGGGGGTCAAGGAGATCTGCTTCGACCCCCACCCGGACACCACCCAGGGCGAGGCGGAGTACGCGGCCCGGCTGGCCAGGCAGTACCACTGGCACTCCATCGCCCTGGTCACCATCACGCCGCAGGACTCCCGGGCCCGGCTGCGAATGGAGCGCTGCTTCGGCGGCCATGTGTATGTGATGCCCGCGCCGATCCCGGCCTCGTTCTGGCCGTACGAACTGGCCTACGAGTGGGGCGCGACGATCAAGGCGCTCGCCCTGAACCGCAGCTGCTGAGCCCCGCCCCGGCCCGCCCCGATAAGAGAACGCTTAATCCGAGGTCGCCCCAGCGGCGCCGGCGAATTAGAGTCGGGCCCAGGACACCGGGAGGGTACCTGATTATGAGCGATCAGCCGAGCGAGGCCCTCGAGGTGCTGCGCGGGGTATGGAGCGCGCAGCAGCAGACCGCTGCCGACCTCGACGATGATTGCGGTAACACCAAGACCTGCAAGAAGATGGCGGACGTCGGCTTCGGCGGCATGGCCGGCCCGGACGAGGACCTCCGGACCGCCTGGCGGAACCGGCTGGCCCGTGAGGGCAAGCTGAAGGCCGATGGCGGCAGCGTTGCCGACCTGGTGCTTGGCCCGGCCGAGGGTCACTGACCGCTGCATGGAGTATCCGGACACCGTCAGCGAGCTCACAGCGATCTTGCGCCAGGGGGGTTACCTGGCCGACCGCGGCCTGGCCACCGCCCTGTTCGTGGGACTTTCGCTGCACCGGCCCGTTCTGCTCGAGGGCGAGGTCGGGGTAGGCAAGACCGAGGTCGCCAAGGTGCTGGCGGATGCCTTCGGGCGGCGGCTGATCCGGCTGCAGTGTTACGAGGGCATCGACACCAGCCAGGCCCTCTATGAATGGGACTACGCCCGGCAGATGCTCTACATCCGGGCCCTGTCCGAGCGGCAGGTGGCCGAGGATGAGGCGGTCGACAAGGTTTTCGGCCCCAGGTTCCTGCTGGAGCGGCCGCTGCTTGAGGCGGTCCGGGCCGGTGACCAGGCGGTGCTTCTCATCGACGAGGTGGACCGGGCCGACGATGAGTTCGAGGCGTTCCTGCTCGAGGTGCTCTCCGACTTCCAGATCAGCATCCCCGAGGTCGGCACGATCAAGGCGGAACGGCCGCCGCTGGTGCTGCTGACCTCGAACCGGACCCGCGAGCTGCACGACGCGCTCAAGCGGCGCTGCATGTATCACTGGATCGGCTACCCGCCGCCGGAACGCGAGGTGGAGATCGTGCTGGTCCGGGCGCCAGGCGTGTCCGAGACGCTGGTGGGGAAGGTGGTCGCGGCGGTCAACCGGCTCCGGGAGATGGAACTGGCCAAGCCCCCCGGCGTGGCGGAGACCATCGACTGGGTACGCACCCTGGACTTCCTCGGCGAGACCGGGCTCGGCACCGAGGTCGCCGGGGACACTCTCGGCGCGGTGATCAAGGAACGGGACGACCTCGAGCTGGTCCGGGACAACCTGCAAGAGATCACATCCGGTGCCTGAACGCGCCCCCTTCGTCGCGCTGCTGGTGAACTTCACGGCGGAGCTCCGCTCGGCCGGCCTGCCCGTCGGCTCCGGGGACGTACTGGCCTACTGCGCGGCCATGGGCGCGCTGGACCCGACCGACCTGGTTGACCTGTACTGGGGTGGCCGGACCACGCTGGTGACCCGGCGGGAGAGCATTCCCGTCTACGACCGGGTGTTCCGGCGGTTTTTCGCCGGCACTCGCGACCCGGCCCGGGAACTGCTCACGCTCACTCAGCCCGAGCACGCCCTGTCCGAGGGGGTGCTCCAGGTACCGGCCACCGATCCGGGGGAAGATCTGCAGGAACAGGTGAGCCTGGGCCTGATGGCGTCCGACGCCGAGACCCTCCGGCACAAGTCGTTTCCCGTCTGCACCCCGGAGGAACTCGCCGCGCTGCGGCGGATCATGGCCCGGATCCGGCTCACCCCGCCCCGGCGGCGCACCCGGCGGACCACGGCCGCGGCCGCGGGGCGCTCCCCGGACCTGCGCCGCATGGTCCGGCAGTCGCTGCGGATGCACGGCGAGCCCGCCGAGCTGGCCTGGCGGGCTCGCAAGGTCCGGCTCCGGCCGCTGATCCTCATCCTCGACGTGTCCGGGTCGATGGCCGACTACTCGCGCCACCTGCTCCAGTTCGCCTACTCCGCCAAACGCGCGACCGCCCGGGTCGAGGTGTTCTGCTTCGGTACCCGGCTGACCCGGATCACCCGGGCCCTGGATCACCGCAAGCCCGATGACGCCCTGGAACGGGCGGCCAGCGTGGTGTTCGACTGGGAAGGCGGCACCCGGATCGGGGCCAGCCTCAACGCCTTCGTCCGCGACTGGGGCCGCCGCGGGCTGACCCGCGGCGGAATCGTCGTCATCTGCTCCGACGGCCTGGACCGGGGAGACCCGGAGATGCTGGCCACCGCGATGGAACGGCTGCGGCGGCTCAGCTACCGGGTGGTGTGGATGAACCCGCACAAGGGCAACGACCCGCACTTCCGGCCGACCACGCTCGGCATGCTGGCCGCCGCCCCCAGCATCGACCTCATCCTCTCCGGTCATGACCTCAGCAGCCTGGAAGAACTCGCTACGCTGCTGCCAACCCTGAACTAGCCAACCCTGAACCAGTCAACCCTGAACCAGGCCATACCGGAACTAGGAGCGCGCAGTGCTGTGGAGCGTCGGCGTCGAGGCCGAAGGTGACCGGGTGCTGACCCGTGCGGAGGTGGTGGAGCTGGCCGACGCCGTCGCCGCCAGCAACGGCATCGCCACCGGGATCGGGAGCACCCGCTACGGCGCGCAGCTGATCGTCGAGGCCGGCACCCGCGAGGAAGCCATCGAGAAGGCGACCGGGGAGCTGCGCCAGGCCGCGGCCCGGGCCGGCCTGCCGCCCGGCCCGGTCGTCCGGGCCGAGGCCATCAGCGAGGACGAGGACGCGGCCGGATGATCCGGCTCGGGTCGCTGGCCGGGTACCCGTTCGAGGGCCCGCGGGTCCTCGGCGGATGGACCGCACCGCCGGTGCCCGCCGTCTACGTGATCCTCTGCAAGCCGGACCCGGATACCCGGCCGGAACGGTACGCGGTCATCTACGTGGGGCACAGCGACGACCTGTCGGCCGAGCGCTTCCCCTTCCGGCACCCGAGTTCCCCGTGCTGGGTGCGCCGCGCCGGATCCCGGTGGAAGGTGTACATCGCCATGTACGAGGTGCCGGGGGGCACCCGCGCGCACCGGGAGCAGATCGGCCGCGAGCTGATCGCGGTCTACCACCCCGGCTGCAACACCCAGCAGTACGACCAGGCCTGGCGGAACGAATGGATCGGCGGGAGCATCGACCCCGGCACCGCGCCCGGGATCCCGGCGAACCCTGACGCCCCGAAGGCCCCCGACGTCCCGCGAACCCCCGGCGGGGCCGCTTCCGGGTAACGTTCAGCGCGGTACATCGTGCTCCCGCGCAGGAGGAGCACGATGTACCGCACCGGCAGAAGCTCCGGCTACGCTACGCGTGCGGGGTGAATCCCACCGCGTCGTGCAGCCGCGACCGGCGCCGTCCGGACGCCGGCCGGGCGGGTTCGGGCACCAGGGGACGCTCGGCGGCCGGGGTGACGTCCACGACGATCTCCTCGGCCATCCCGTACAGCAGCGGCAGCGCCCCGGCGACCACGCCGCCGGTCCGGTTGATGTGCTCGACCCCGGGCCCGATGAGCCGGGCGTGGCCCACGATGGTCCGGACGATCCCGGCCGCGCCTTCCAGGTTCCCGGCGATCCGGGTCAGCAGCGTCCCCACCCAGAACAGGTAGAACGCGAGGCCCGCGATCAGCAGCGCGACCACGATGACGGTCAGGACGACTAGCGCGGTCAAGACTTCACCTTCTCGAGCACCCGGCCGAGGAACAGGTGATGCTGGAGGCCCTCAGCCAGAACCGCCTCGACACCGGTGGCGACTTGCGGGATGAGCACGGTGTCGGCGGTGTTGGCCGCGGCCGCCTGCAGCGTCCCCCCCACCTGGACCACCCGGCGGTCGATGATCTTCACCAGCCAGACCAGGGTGCTGAGCAGGGCCGCAACGGCCAGCACCACGACGAAGCCGAGGATGATCGCGGTCACCCACAGCGTGTGCTCGGTGCCGGACATCGCCAGGGCATGTGGCTGCATCGTCACCCTCCCAGCCGTGCGCGGCCGCGCTGCAGGCCGCCGATGATGATGGTCGCGTGCTCGATCGTGGTTCGCAGCGCACCGAGCGGCGCGGTGTTGTGCACGGCCTCGGTCAGCGCGTCGTTGATCTTGGGAGCCTCGTTGCCGATCGACCGGGCCAGCAGCAGGATCGGCACGACCAGCGCCACGACCACCAAGACGACCACGATGCCGATGGTGTAGCCCACCACCCAGCCGGTCGTGGACGTCCCGGCCGCCAGGACGATGCCAGGTGTTTCCATTAGTGGCTCCTTACACCGTCTCGCAGAAGTCGCGGACGGGCTTGAGGCTGGCGTTGACCGAGGTCAGCCGGGGCGGCACCGGGCTGGTGAGCGCGGCGACGGCCTGCACCCCGCCGGTGGTCGCCACCAGCGTGGCCCGGATGGCCCGCAGGTGGAAGATCACCCGGAGCAGGCCGACGGCGGTGATCGCGATGATGAGCGCTGCGATGATCAAGGTCACCCAGGCTGCTGCTGGCATGGCTGCTCTCCCTTTCTTCCTGGATCAGCCGAGAAGTTTCGCCACGGAACCGGCGTACCGGACCGCCCCCACGGAGATCTCGCGGACCGTGGTGTCGGTCTGGGCCAGGCCTTCAGGGACGCACTGGAGTTCGCCGACGAGCTCGACTCCCCCGGCCAGGATCTGGTCGGCGGCGCCCCGGATCCGTTCCAGCGCGGCGAGCACCCGGTTCAGCAGGAAGATCACGACGGGCAGCACCACGACGAGCAGTACCGCATTGCCGATCCACCACAAGACCATGACGGGCTCCTTCTCAGCTCGTGGCCTGGTACGGGACGAAGAAACGGCGGAATACCCGGGTCAGTGCCATGACCGCGGCCCGCAGTCCGAGCCCAAGACCGCTGGCCGGGCTGCTGCTGGCCGCGGCGAGCTGCTCGGCCGACTCGCCGCGCTCGACCCGCTCGATCCGGTCCTGCATGGTGGTGGCGAAGTCGCGCATCAGGACCGAGGAAACGTCGGAGATCATGCCCCGGCCGTACTGGGCGGCCGCGCCGGACAGCTGGATATCCTGGGCCACGTTGACCTTGGTGCCGCGGCCGGAGCGGACCAGCGTCGCGGTGACCACCATGCTGGCCTGGCCGCGGCCCTTCTCCTCCGCGCCGCTCGCGTTGAGGATCAGCCGCTTGGCCGCGTCGTCGCGCTCGGCGATCTCCGCGGTGCCGCCGAACCGCAGCCGCACCGGGCCCATCCGGATGGCCACCCGGCCCTTGTACTTCTCGCCGCCCAGGTCCTCGGTCAGCTCCGCGCCCGGCAGGCAGGTGGCCACCTGCGGGATGTCACCGAAGAACTTCCAGACCTTCTCGACCGGCTGGGCGACCTCGAAGTCGTTGGTGATCAGCATCGGCTCTCCTTCAGATACGCCGCCGGGTTCTCCTGGAACGACCGGCGGCAGCCGGCGCAGCAGAAGTAGTAAGTCTCGCCCTCGTGCTCCAGCGGGGAGCTGGACGGGTCCGCAGCCACCGTCATCCCGCAGACCGGATCGGTGCTAGTCCGGGGGGGCGACCCGCCTGAGCCCCCCGCCATTCCCCGGCTCGGCGAGGACACGCCTGCGGCGCGCCTCCCCTCGCCGGGGAGCGCTCCCGCGTCACCGCTCGCAGCCGTCGCGGCCCCGGGACCAACCACCCCCGACGCGCGCAGCTGGACCAGCTCGGCCAGGATCGCGACCGCGATCTCCTGGTGCGACGTCCGGCCCAGGTCCAGCCCCGCGGGCACCCGGACCCGGTCGAGCTGCTCCTGCGGCACTCCCCGGTCCGTGAGGTAGCCCAGCACCGCGGCGCCACGCTTGGCCGACCCAACCAGGCCCAGGTAGGCGGGCCGGGCCGTGGCCGCCTGCTCGATGGCCTCCTCGTCCCCGTGGCCCTGGGTGGCCACCACCACCATCGAGCTCTCGTCCGCGTCGGCCGCGGAGAACGCTCCGCGGTCGATCACCGTGGTGCGCCAGCCCAGCGTCCGGGACAGGTCGGCCAGGGTCTGCACCATGGGTGAGCGGCCCACGATGACCAGGTGCGGCGCGGGCAGCACCGGCTCGATGTAGACCTCCAGCGCGCCCTCGCTCTGGCAGGCGATCGGCACGAACGTCATCCCGTCCGGCACCGCCGCCCCGGACTCGGCTCGGCCGGAAACTGCTCAGGAGTGCCGAGCAGCAGCAGCCGCGGCACGCCCGCGGTGATCACCTGCCGGGCCTCGCGGATCACCACCGGCTCCGCGCACGCCCCGCCGATCCAGCCGTGCAGGTCACCCGCGGCCGTGATGATCGCGCGGGAGCCCTGCTGGCCCGAGGACGGGCCCTGCCGCCAGACCACGGTGGCCAGCGCGAACGGCTCGCCCCGACGAGTCAGCTCGCCGGCCTCCGCCAGCACATCGAAACTGTGCATCGCAAACTCCCTCCAGTCCGCCCGCACTCAGTCCGTACGGACGGGCGGCGCCCCGGAGACGTCGTGGCGCTGGGTGATCGCCTCCCAGACCCGGTCGGGGAGCAGCGGCATGTCGATGTTGCGCACCCCGGTCTCGTCCAGCGCGTCCAGCACCGCGTTCACGAACGCGGCCGGGCCTCCGACCGCCGCGCACTCGCCGATGCCCTTGGCGCCGATCGGGTGGTGCGGGCAGGGGGTGACGACCTCGCTGTGCAGTTCGAAGCCCGGTGTCTCCCAGGCGGTCGGCAGCAGGTAGTCCATGTAGTTCGAGCCGACGCAGTTCCCTTCCGCGTCGAACGTGATGAACTGCATGCTGGCCATGGCGTAGGCCTCGGCCAGGCCGCCCATGATCTGGCCCTCGACGATCATCGGGTTGATCCGGACCCCGCAGTCGTCCACCGCCACCGTGTTCAGCACGTCCCACACCCCGGTCTGCGGGTTGACCTCGACCGTGACGATGTAGACCGCGAACGGCCAGGTCAGGTTGGGCGGGTCGTAGTAGGCCGTGTTCTCCAGGCCGGGCTCCATGCCGTCCGGCATGTTGCTGTACGCGGCCATCGCGCATTCCTGGATGGTCACCCCGCGGTCGGGTGCGCTGCGCACGTAGAACCGGCCGAGCTCCCACTCGATGTCCTCCTCGGACACCTCCAGGAGGTGCGCGGCCAGCTTGCGGGCCTTGGCCCGGATCTTGCGGGACACCATGGAGACCGCGGCCCCGGCCACCGGGGTGCTGCGGGAGGCGTAGGTGCCCATCCCGAACGGCGCGGTGTCGGTGTCGCCCTCCTCGACGACGATGTCCTCCGCCGGGATGCCGAGCTCGTGGCTGACGATCTGCGCCCAGGTCGTCTCGTGGCCCTGGCCTTGGCCCCGGGCGCCGGTGCGGACGATGGCCTTGCCCGTCATGTGCACCTTGAGCTCGGCGGAGTCGAACATCTTGATGCCGAGGATGTCGTATTCGCGACTGTTGCCCGCGCCGAGCGGCTCGGTCATCGTCGAGATGCCGAGGCCGAGCAGCCGGCCCGGGCCCGGGCTTCCACCTGTTTCCGGCGGAAGTCCTCGTAGCCGATCGCCCGCAGGCCGACGTCCAGGCACTTGCCGTACTGGCCCGAGTCGGTGAGGAAGCCGAACGGGGTGCGGTGCGGGAAGTCGTCGTCGCGGACGAAGTTCATCCGCCGGAACGCGGCCTGGTCCATGCCCAGGTCCTGGGCGGCGGCCTGCATCATCCGCTCCTGGAAGAACATGGCCTCGGTGACCCGGAACGAGCACCGGTAGGCGACCCCGCCGGGCGCCTTGTTGGTGTAGGTGCCGCGCGTTGTCATGTGCGCCACCGGGATGTCGTAGGCGGCGAAGGCCGAGTGCATCAGCCCGATCTTGAACTTGCTGGGCTGGGCGTCGGAGAAGAACGCGCCGTGGTCGGCCTGGGTGCGCATCCGGACGGCCAGGATCTTCCCGTCCCGGCGCAGCGCCATTTCGCCGTCCAGGTAGATATCCCGGGCGAAGTGGGTGGAGATCAGGTTGCCGGACTTGTCCTCGATCCACTTCACCGGCCGCTCCAGCAGGATCGAGGCCAGGATCGAGCACACGTACCCGGGGTAGACCGGCACCTTGTTGCCGAACCCGCCGCCGATGTCCGGCGAGATGATCCGGATCATGTGCTCAGGCAGCTCGGCGACCATCGCGACCGCGGCCCGGATGATGTGCGGAGCCTGGGTGGTCATGTAGACGGTCAGCTTCGAGGAGGCCCGGTCGAAGTCCGCGACCGACCCGCAGCACTCGATCGGGGACGGGTGCGAGCGGGGGTAGTGCAGCCGCAGCCGGGAGATCACGTCCGCTTGCGCGAACGCATGCTCGGTGCCCTCGGCGTCGCCCACTTCCCAGTCGTAGATGACGTTGCCGTCCTGGCCCGTCTTGTCGTCCCGGATGACCGGCGCGCCGTCGGCCACGGCCTGGCGCGGGTTGACGACCACCGGCAGCGGCTCGTACTCGACGTCGATGACCTCACACGCGTCCTTGGCGATGTACGGGTCATCGGCGATGACGCAGGCCACCTCCTGGCCCTGGAAGCGCACCTTGTCGGTGGCCAGCACGGCCTGGGTGTCGTAGGACAGCGTCGGCATCCAGGCCAGGTTGCGGGTGGCCATCATCTCGCCGGTGAGCACCAGCCGCACGCCAGGGATCTCCCACGCCCGGCTGGCGTCGATGGATTTGATCCGGGCGTGCGCCAGCGGGCTGCGCAGGATCTCCATGTGCAGCATGCCGGGCAGGGTGATGTCGTCGGTGTAGTTGCCCTTGCCGCGGATGAAGCGGTTGTCCTCGACGCGCTTGCGGCTCGCGCCGAGCCCGCCGATCTTGATTTCGTCCAATGCCTGGGTCACGGGGTCAGCCTTCCGACTTGAGCTTGTCGGCGGCCCACAGCACCGACTTCACGATGTTCTGGTAACCGGTGCACCGGCACAGGTTGCCGGACAGCCCCCAGCGGACGTCTTCCTCGCTCGGGTCGGGGTTCTCGTCCAGCAGGGCCTTGGCGGCCATCATCATCCCGGGGGTGCAGAACCCGCACTGCAGGCCGTGCTCCTGCTTGAAGCCCTCTTGCAGCGGGTGCAGCCCCCCACCCGCCTCCCCTGCCCCCTTCATGGCCAGCCCCTCCACGGTGGCGATCTCGCGCCCGTCCACCTGCACGGCCAGCATGGTGCAGGACTTGACCGGCCGGCCGTCCACCAGCACCGTGCACGCGCCGCAGTTCGTGGTATCGCAGCCCATGTGCGTGCCGGTCAGCCCGAGCCCGCGCCGGATCAGGTGGGCCAGCAGCAGCCGGGGCTCGACCTCAGCGATCTTCTTCTGGCCGTTGATCGTGAACCGGATGCGGCGCATCGGGATGTCCGACTCAGCCTCGTCGCTGTGGTCGTCATACACCATCGTCATGTCAGGCTGCCCTTTCCGCCGTGCCGCCTACGCCATCGCCCGCTGCCCCGGTGCCGCCGGCCCGCTCCAGGATGCGGGTCACGAACGTGTGCACCATGTGCCGTTTGTAGTCCGCGCTGCCGCGGTGATCGGTCCGGGGACGGGCGGCCTCCGCGGCCAGCCCGGCGGCCATCTCGATGGTGTGGGTGGTAAGCGGCTGGCCGGTCAGCGCGCGGGCCGCCTCGGTGGCCGCGATGGTGGAGCCGCCCACCCCGGTCAGCGCGATCCCGGCCCGGTTAACAATGCCTGCCTGACCTGGGCCCCCGGAGGTTTCCAGGGCCACCGCCACCCCGACCGTGGCGAAGTCGCCGACCCGGCGTTCCAGCTTGAGGTAACCGCCCGCCCGTGCCCCTGTGGCGGGCGGGATCACGGCTTCCACGGCGATCTCGTCGGGCTCCAGGACGTTCTCGAACGGCCCGGTGACGAAGTCGGCCATCGAGATCGTGCGCCGGCCGAGCGGGCCCTGGGCCACCACGGACCCGCCCAGCGCGGTCACCACCGAGGCCCAGTCACCCTGCGGGTCGGCGTGGCAGACCGAGCCCACCAGCGTGCCGCGGGTGCGCACGATCGGGTCGGCGATCAGCGGCGCCGCAGCGGCCATGGTCGGCTGCGAGGCCTTGAGCAGGGCTGACCGCTCCAGGTCGGCGTGCCGGCACAGCGCCCCGATCCGCAGCGTCCCGTCCGGGTCGGCGCGGTGGTAGTCCAGGCCGGGCACGTTGTTGATGTCCACCACGAGTTCCGGCGAGGCGAAGCGCAGCTTCATCAGCGGGACCAGGCTCTGGCCACCGGCCAGTACCTTGGCGTAGTCCCCGCCGTCGCGCAGCATGGCAATGGCCTCGTCGAGAGAGCGCGGTGCCTCGTAGCGGAACCGAGACGGGTACATCCGATCCTCCAGTGTCCTGTCCGGACGGCATTGTCCTGCCGAACGCCGGATCGTGTTCAGCCGTCGCCGCCGACGGTGTTCGCGGCATCCTTCTCTGCGGCCCCGGGGTTCGCGGCTCCGGTGCTTGCGGCTCGGGTGCTTGCGGCTCGGGTGCTTGCGGCACCCGTGCTTGCGGCACCCGTGCTTGCGCCGGTGCCCGCGCCCGGCGCCCCGGAATCCGCAGCACCGATGGTGGTGGCCGCGGGGGCGGAGCGGTTCCGTTGCGGCGAATTTTCCGGATCAGCCACCGCGACGGGAAGCGTGTCCTCCTCCGGATCCGGGCGCGGCTCCTGATGGGGCGGCCAGGGGCCGGCGACCGGCTGGCCAGCGATCTTCAGGTAGTCGACGAGCTGTGGCCAGGCCCACACCGTGGGGCTCTTGCCCTCTTTCGGAGCGTTTTCGATCAGTTCGTACAGGCGCGGGTTGCCGCGGCTATGCCCGTCGGATTCGATCCGCATCAGCCCACTCCTACCCATGGCGGCCAGGCCTCTGTGAGGTGTGCCTCATGATCACCTCTGAGGTGTGCCTCATGATCCGGTAGCCAGCAGGCGTGCGCAATAGGTGAATAAGTGCTTGCTTAACTGCCCGTGGGGCCCCGGGTCAGGCCTGTCCGGACAGGTGGCTAGCTCCAGATGGTCACGTAGACCGGCGGCCGGAACCGCGACGGCGGCACGCCCGCCGTGGGCGCCCTCATCAGCTGCATGGCCTCCGGCGTGGTCAGGAACCGGCGCAGCGCGCTGGCCACCGTGCTCCGGTGCTGGCGCTCCAGCAGGGTCACGTGCCAGCACCCGTCCACCGGCGTGCCCGGCACGTCCACCAGGGACAGCTCACCCCGGCGCAGCTGCTGGGTGACCAGATGCTCGATGGCCGGCGCGACCCCGGCCCCGTCGGCGGCCGCGGCCCACGCGGCGGTCTGGTTGGGGAACACCCCGATCATGTCCTCGCCGATCCGCAACGCCGCGAGCAGCTGCCCCGTGTCGCTCTCCGGGTCGGTGCCGGACGGGTTGACCAGCCACCGCCACTGCTGGGGGCCGCCGCGCAGCCGGGACTGCCCGGCGGTGACCACGACCAGGCGGTACCGGAAGATCGGCTCGCTCACCACCGGCAGGCTGGGGTCGCCGGCCACGCTGGGGCCGATGGCCACGTCGGCCAGCCGGTTGCCGACCAGGACCGCCATCTCGTGGGTCGCGGCCACCCCGGCGGACACCTCGAGCGGGCCGGCGAAGCGGCGCCGGAACGCCTCGGTCAGCGGGCTGGCCACGAACTCCGCGAAGGTGGGCGACGCCACCACGCGCAGCTGCTCCGGGGCGCCCTGGGCGGCCCGGACCGCGGCGTGCGCCTCCGCGCCGAGCACCACGATCTGCGAGGCGGTGGCCAGCAGCCGGGAGCCGCCCGGGGTCAGCGTCATCCCGCTCGGCCCGCGGCTGACCAGCTGGTCGCCGAGGTGCTGGCGGAGGGCGGTCAGCGCCTGGGAGACCGCGGACTCGCTGACACCGAGCGCGTTCGCGGCGGAGGTCACCGAGCCCAGCCGGGCGACCAGCACGAACGCGTTGAGCTGAGTCAGGGTCATAGCAGTGTCTTATCCATGCTCGCGATATTCAGATACGACCCGCACCGACCGCTCACCCGGGCCTGACGGCCCAGGCTCGCTCGCCGGCTCTGAATATCCTTCATAACCTTCTGATTATTACCGCTGGCCAGGAGCACTCGTACACTCGCAAGCAGCGGTTACCCCGAGGGAGAGCGTATGCAGGTTCCGGCCTACGTCGAGTACGAGAAGGCCACCAGCGTCGCGCACGCCCTTGCCCTGCTGGCCCGGTATGGTCCCGAGGCACGCATCCTGGCGGGCGGCCACAGCCTGATCCCGATGATGAAACTGCGGCTCGCGCAGCCGGAGACGCTGATCGACATCAACGGGCTCGGTGAGCTGTCCTATCTCACAGTGACCGGCGATCAGCTGCGGATCGGGGCGCTGACCAGACACGCACAGCTGCTCGACTCGGTGGACGCCGCCCGGCACTTCGCGATCCTGCACGACGCGGAACTGGTGATCGCCGACCCGGTGGTGCGGAACTGGGGCACGGTCGGCGGCTCGCTCTGCCAGGCCGACCCGTCCGAGGACTTGTCGGCCGCGTTTGCCGCGCTCAAGGCGACGATGATCATCGCGCATCCCGGCGGGACCAGGACGGTGCCGGCCCGGGACTTTCACACCGGGCCCTACGAGACCGTGGTCGGGCTGGGTGAGATCCTCACCGAGATCCGGATCACGGTCCGGCCAGGCGGCGGCAGCGCGTACGAGAAGGTCGGGCGCCGGGCCGGCGACTGGCCGGTAGGCGCGGCCGGCTCGGCCCTGTGGCTGAACGGCGGCGCGTCGGACGGCGGGGGGCCGGCGGCGGGGGCCGGCCGGCGGCACCATCGCCGACGCGGGCATCGGGCTGACCGCGGTGGGCGCGCCGCACTTCGCGGCGGCCGAGGCCGAGGACTTCCTGCGCGGCGCCCCGGCCACCGAGGAAAGCTTCGCCCGGGCCGGTGAGCTGGCCGCCGCGTCGTGCCTGCCCGTGTCCGACCAGCGCGGCCCGGCCGACTACAAACGCCACCTGGCCTGCGAGCTCACCATCCGGTCGCTGCGCCGCGCCCTGGCGCGCGCCCGGCAGCATGGCGGGGGTCCGCCCGGCGGCGTACCGCAGGGCGAGGGCTGAGCGCAGACGATATGCAGATAACGATGACCGTGAACGGGGTCAGCCACACCAGGGATGTCGAGGCCCGGCTGCTGCTCATCCATTTCCTCCGCGATGACCTCGGCCTGACCGGGTCACACTGGGGGTGCGACACCTCCAATTGCGGCGCCTGCGTGGTCTGGCTGGACGCGACACCGGTGAAGTCCTGCACGGTGCTGGCGGCCATGGCCGACGGGCGCCGGGTGCGCACCGTGGAGGACCTGGCCCGCGGCGGCCGGCTGGACCCGGTCCAGCAGGGGTTCGCCGAATGCCACGGGCTGCAGTGCGGGTTCTGCACGCCGGGCATGATGATGACCGCCCGGTGGCTGCTCGACCACCACCCGGATCCGTCCGCGGAGCAGATCCGCGAGGCCCTGTCCGGCCAGCTGTGCCGCTGCACGGGGTACGAGAACATCGTTCGGTCGGTCCGCTGGGCGAGCGAGTACGAGGCCAGCGAGCGAGGGACTGGCCGGCGCGGGGCCGGCCAGCCTGGGCCCGCGGCCGGCGCCGGGGCCCGCCCGGCTGGAGAGGGACAATGAGCGCAGCCGCCGATCCGGCGCACAGCGGTGCGTACGGCCCGGTCCGGCGCAAGGAGGACGCCCGGTTCCTGCGCGGCCAGGGCACGTTCGTGGACGACATCCGGCGGCCCGGCATGCTGCACGGCGCCATCCTGCGCAGCCCGCTGGCCCACGCGCGGATCCTTAGTGTGGACACCGCCGCCGCGCTGGCCCACCCCCGGGTCCGGGCCGTCATCACCGGCGAGATGCTGCAGCAGCGCAAGCTGGCCTGGATGCCCACCCTCTCCCACGACGTCCAGGCCGTGCTGGCCACCGACAAGGTCCGCTTCCAGGGCCAGGAGGTGGCGTTCGTGGTCGCGGAGGACCGCTACTCCGCCCGGGACGCGCTGGAGCTGATCGGTGTCGAGTACGAGCCGCTGCCGGTGGTCGTGGACGCGACCCGGGCGCTGGACCCGGCCGCCCCGGTGATCCGCGACGACGTGGCCGGCCAGCGGGACAACCACATCTTCGACTGGTCGGCCGGCGACCGGGCCGCCACCGACGCGGCGTTCGCGGCCGCGGACGTCGTGGTCACCCAGGACATGCTCTACCCGCGGTCGCACCCCGCGCCGCTGGAGACCTGTGGCGCGGTGGCCGAGATGGACCCCGTCACCGGCAAGCTCACGGTGTGGGCCACCACGCAGGCACCGCACGCTCACCGCACCCTGTACGCGCTGGTGGCCGGGCTGCCCGAGCACAAGATCCGGATCGTCTCCCCGGACATCGGCGGCGGGTTCGGCAACAAGGTCCCGATGTACCCGGGCTACCTGTGCGCCGTGGTCGGCAGCATCATGACCGGCCAGCCGGTGAAGTGGGTCGAGGACCGGTCGGAGAACCTGATGTCCACCGCGTTCGCCCGCGACTACCACATGCACGGTGAGATCGCCGCGACCCGGGACGGGCGGATCCTCGCCCTGCGGGCCCGGGTGCTGGCCGACCACGGCGCGTTCAACGGGTCCGCGCAGCCGAGCAAGTACCCGGCCGGGTTCTTCCACATCTTCACCGGCTCCTACGACCTGCAGGCCGCGTTCTGCGAGGTCACCGGCGTCTACACCAACAAGGCCCCCGGCGGGGTGGCCTACTCCTGCTCGTTCCGGATCGCCGAGGGGGTGTACCTGGTCGAGCGCATGGTTGACCTGCTGGCTGCCGAGCTCGGCGAGGACCCGGCCGACCTGCGGATGGCGAACCTGCTTCGGCCCGAGCAGTTCCCCTACACCTGCCCGACCGGGTGGGAGTACGACTCCGGGGACTACCCACGGGCCCTGCACGTGGCGATGGACCTGGCCGGGCTACCCGGAACTGCGGCGCGAGCAGGCGGAGAAGCGGGCCCGCGGCGAGTACATGGGCATCGGGCTGAGCTTCTTCACCGAGGGGGTCGGCGCCGGGCCTCGCAAGGACATGGACATCCTCGGCCTGGGCATGGCCGACGGCGCCGACCTGCGGATCTACCCGACAGGCGCGGCCGTGCTCAGCATTTCGTGCCAGACCCAGGGGCAGGGGCACGAGACCACGTTCGCCCAGATCGTCGCCCACGAGCTGGGCCTGAGCCCGGACGATGTCGAGGTGGTGCACGGCGACACCGACCGCACGCCGTTCGGGCTGGGCACCTACGGGTCGCGGTCCACGCCCGTGTCCGGGGCCGCGGCCGTCGTGGTGGCGCGCAAGGTGCGGGAGCGCGCCCGGGTGGTGGCCGCCGCCATGCTGGAGGCCGCGCCGGAGGACCTGGAGTGGGCCCGCGGCCGGTGGCAGGTCCGCGGCGACCCCGAGCAGGGCAGGACCATCGCCGAGATCGCGATGGCCGCGCACTCTTCCCTGGAGCTGCCGGACGGGGTCGAGGGCCACCTCGATGCGGAGACCGTCTACAACCCGCCGAACCTCACCTACCCCTACGGCGCGTACATCTGCGTGGTGGACGTGGACCCGGGTACCGGCGCGGTCACCCTGCGCCGGTTCATCGCGGTGGACGACTGCGGGGTCCGGATCAACCCGATGATCGTGGAAGGGCAGGTGCACGGCGGCCTGGCCGACGGGGTCGGCATGGCGCTGATGCAGGTCATCACCTACGACCAGGACGGGAACTGCCTGGGCGGCTCGTTCATGGACTACCTGCTGCCCACCTCGCTCGAATGCCCGTCGTGGGAACTCGGCGAGACCGTCACCCCCTGCCCGCACCACCCGATCGGCGCCAAGGGCGTGGGCGAATCGGCCACGGTGGGCTCGCCGGTCGCGGTGGTCAACGCGGTCGTTGACGCGCTGCGCCCGCTGGGCCTGCGGCACGCGGACATGCCGCTCACCCCCGCCAACGTGTGGTCGGCCCTCCAGGGCCGACCCGTGCGCGCCGACCTCGCTCTGTAGACCCGGGGGGCGACCCCCCGGACCCCCCGAGCTGGCCGGCCCGGCAAGGACACGCCTGCGGCGCGCCTCCGGTCACGGCCGGATGGGTTGACCGCGGGGACCCGGGCGCCACGTGCACGGACAGCCGGCGTGCTGCAGCATGATGGTGCTATGCCGTACTTCTCCTGGACCGCTGCCGGATGAGCGACCTCACTGAGCGGCTGCCCGATGTCCCTACCCTCATCAAGGATCTGGACGCCGCCGGGTACCTCACCGACCAGCCGCTGGGCGTGGCGCTGTTCCTGGCCGCCCGGATGGGCCAGCCGATCCTGCTTGAGGGCGAGCCCGGGGTCGGGAAGACCGAGGCAGCCAAGGCGCTCGCGGCCGTCCTCGACACGCCGCTGATCCGGCTGCAGTGCTACGAGGGCCTGACCTCGGCCGAGGCCCTGTACGAGTGGAACTACCCGCGCCAGCTGCTCGCGATCCGGCTGGCCGAGTCCCGCGGCGAGAACCTCCGCGACGCGGACCTGTTCAGCGCCGACTACCTGCTGGCCCGGCCGTTGCTGGCCGCCCTGGACCATCCCGGCCCGCGGCCCGCCGTACTGCTCATCGACGAGGTGGACCGGGGTGACGACGAGTTCGAGGCGTTCCTGTTCGAGCTGCTCGCCGAGTCGGCCGTCACGATCCCGGAACTCGGCACCCGGCGGGCCGCGGTGCCTCCGGTCGTGGTGCTCACTTCTAACCGCACCCGGGACCTGCACGACGCGCTGAAGCGGCGCTGCCTCTACCACTGGATCGAGTACCCGGACACCGAACGGGTCGCGGCGATCATCCGCCGCCGGGTACCCGCCGCGGCGGAGCCACTGGCCGGGCAGGTGGCCCGGGGAATCGCCCGGCTCCGGAACCTCGACCTGGCCAAGCCACCCGGCGTGGCCGAGGCGATCAGCTGGGCGGAGGCCCTGGTCGTGCTGGGGGCGGACCGGCTCGGCGAGACAGTTGCGGCCCAGACCGCGGGCGTGGTGCTCAAGTACTCCGAGGACCTGCAGGTCCTCCGGGAGGCCGGATTCGCCGCGGCGGCCGGTGACGGTGACTGAGGCCGTGTCCGAGAACCCCGGCACCGGCCACCCCGCCGAGGGCGGGGCCTGCGGTAACCACCGCGCCACCGCGAGCCACTCCAACAGGGACCAGGTCCGGGCCGATCTGGCGCTGATCGCCGCCCGCCTCGGCGCGGAACTGCGGGATGCCGGGGTCCCGGCCGGCCCGGGCCGCTGTGAGCGGTTCGCCCGGGCCGTGCCGCTGGCCCGCCCGGCCACCCAGTACGAGTTGTGCCTGTGCGCCCTGGCCACGTTCGCGTCTGGCCCGGAGCACATCGAGACCGTGCAGCGGGTGTTCCGCGACCTGTTCGGCGGGGCGGGCGGCGCACGCGACGGCCAGACCGGGCTGGAGGCACGGGACCTGCCCGGCCCGCCGCTCCGGCCAGGCATGGACGACCTGCTGGCCGAGGCCGCGCGGGCTGCGCAGGATCACCCGGTCCCGCCCGAGGTCACAGCGCCGCCCGGTGCTGACGGCGCGGACGGGGTGAACCATCCCGGAGGTCACGGCCTGGGAGAGCCGGGGGAAGCCGGGGAGCAGGACGCGGGAGACCAGCCGGAGACCGCCCGGCCGGTGCTGGCCAGCCAGGTCGAGCGGCTGGCGGGCACGGACTTCGCCGAGCTGACCCCGGCCGAGCTGCAGGACCTGACCGGGCTGATGGGCGAGCTGACCCTGGCGGTCCCGCTCCGCCGCTCCCGGCGCGAGCGCCCCGCGGCCCGGGGCCGCCGGACCGACCTGCGCAGCACGCTGCGGCAAGCCCGGCGCACCGGGGGCCACCCGCTCCGGCTGGCCCGCCGGGCCCCGGTGCTGCGGCCGCGCCAGCTGATCGTGCTGTGCGACATCTCGGGGTCGATGGAACCTTACGCGCGCGCCATGCTCCAGCTGTTGTACTGCGCGGCAGGCGGGGCCGAGGCGGAGGTGTTCACCTTCGCAACCCGGCTGACCCGGCTCACCGGAGCGCTCGCGCACATACCGCCCGAGCAGGCCTGGCAGCGGGCCGGCCAGGCCGCGCCGGACTGGCTGGGCGGGACGCGGATCGGGGCGTCGCTGAAGGAGTTCAACGACACCGTGGGCCGTCCCGGCCTGGCCCGGGGAGCCGTGATCGTGATCATTTCAGACGGCTGGGACACCGGGGCGCCGGCGGTGTTGCGCCGCGAGATGCAGCGGCTCTCCCGGGTCGCGCACCGCATCATCTGGGTCAACCCGCGGACCAAGAGCGAGCAGTACCGCCCGCTGGCGGGCGGGATGGCCGCCGCCTGGCCGTACTGCGACGCCGTGCTGAGCGCGCATTCCGTGCACGCGCTGCACGAGCTGACCGCGGCGCTGGCCCGGCCCGGCCGGAACCGCCCCTGGTCCCATGACGGCGCGCGGCGCGCGTCCGGCCCGCGCCCGGGAGCGCGGTGCCAGCCACGACGGCCCGGCCCGACACGTACCGAGGAGCCATGATGGCCTCCCGGCCCGGCCGGCTGATAGCGGCGGCGGCCCGCGAAGTGTGCGGGGCCGCCGTGCTTACCGCGGTCACCTGCGCGCTCGCCAGTTGCTCGGCGTCCTCACCCCCCCGCGGCCAGGCGTCCTCCTCCGGATCCTCGCCCTCCGGGGCCTTTACCCCGGCGGCCCTGACCCCGGGCGGACGGCCGGCCTGGATGCTGACCAGGACTGCGCTCACGCAGGTCGCGTCGGAACCCGCGGTGCTGGCCGGGCTGCAGCGGTCCCGGGTCCTGGAGATCCTGCAAACTGGCCAGAAGCCGCTCGCTGTGGCCGGCGCGCAGGCCGTGGTCACGTTCTCCTCGATCAGCGAGCTGGACCAGGCGGTGTCGGGCGGCCAGCTGCCGGCGGGCACGCGCGCGGTCCTGTACGACCCGGAGGCCTGGGCGTTCACGCCGCGCGGCGAGCAACTCGACCCGGCCGGCGCCGCGGGGCGGGCCCGGGACATCGCGCACGCCCACCGGCTGGCGCTCATCGTGGCCCCCGCGCTCAACCTCACCACGGTCCGCGCGGACCCGGCTGGCGGCCCGCGGTGGCGCCAGTTCCTCCGGCTGGGCCTGGCCGGGGCGATCGCCAAGGTGTCGGACGTCCTCGAACTCCAGGCGCAGAGCCTGGAGCGGGACCCCAGCACGTACGCCACGTTCGTGCGCGACGCGGCCGCGCAGGCCCGGGCGGCCAACCCGCGGGTGGCCATCCTGGCCGGGCTGTCCACCAACCCGCCCGGTGCGGAGGTCACCAGCCAGCAGCTGACCGCCGCGATCCACGCCACCCGCGGGATCGCGGACGGTTACTGGCTCAACATCCCGGGCCGCGGGCCGCGCTGCCCGACGTGCAACTCTCCCCGGCCGGACGTAGGCCGGGTCGCGCTGCGCGCCGTGCTCTGAGAGGTGCCGTGAGCCAGCCGGTCCCATACCGCTGACTCGAGGGCGGAATCCGCCCCGGCGGGAGCCGCGGGATGAGAGGCGACCTGGCTCCGGGCGTGCCGCCCGGGACGGCGGGCCACCCACCAGCCGGGGATACCGAGGACCGCCACAGGCAAGCCGATGGCGAAGACCAGCCGCAGCTCCCCGAGCTGATGCAGGCTGAACGGGATGAGCTTATGGGTGAACCGTGCCACGTACAGCAGGAGCGCCGCGGTCGCGGTGGCCCACGGCAGCCGCCACCGGGTCACCACCAGGTTGACCACGATCGTGCCGAGCAGCGCGCCGGCGGTGTAGTAGGCGTAGACACCAGGGTCAAGCAGGATCCGCGCGGCCACGGCGACCAGCAGCACGGCGGGCCACCTGCCGCGCCAGACCGCCACCGCCCCGCCGGCCATCCCGAGGAGGAGCTGGGCCGAGCGGTCCCACCACGGGGTACGGGGGTCCACCACGCCGAGCACGCGCAGCGCGGAGGAGGGGTCGTTGGGGATAGTGAACCGGGTGACGGCGGACAGGGTCCGCGGGTCGGCCAGCATAAACGGCAGCCAGACGGCCGCGATCCCGCCGGTGAACACGGCCAGCGCGGTCAGCCACTGCCGCCGCGGCAGGGCCAGCAGCAACACCACGAACGCGGCCGCCCACGGCTTCGAGTCGGCCGCGGCCGCCAGGGCCAGCCCGGCCCAGACCGGGTGGCGCCGGGCGACCGCGTGCAGCGCGGCCACCGAGAAGCCCAGCGCGAGCAGGTCGTCGATGTGCGCGAAGTGCGTGGTCAGCTCGGCCCACACGGGCAGGAACAGCAGGCCGGCGAACAGCAGCCGGGTACGGTGCCCACGTTCACAGGCCGGTACCAGCCGCCACACCGCGGCCAGCGCCAGCGGACCGGTCAGGGACATGGCGGCGATCGCGGTGGTCTCGCCGTTACCGGGCCCGATCGCCCTGAGCAGGCCGGACAGCGCCAGGGCCAGCGGACCGATCTGCAGGTCCGGGTGGCCCGCGTACAGGTGCAGGCCGGCGCCCGCGGAGTTGGCGAACAGGAGCCGCCCGCCCTGGGCGAAGAAGTGCCAGGACTGCCCGGCCATGCCGGCCTGGAACGCAACCCAGGCCAGCGCCCACGGCCACAGCAGCAGCCACGGCCACGCGGTCCGGACCCAGGCAGTGCTGGCTGCGGTTCCACTCTGGACGGTCCGGTCCTGGACGATCTGGTCCTGGACGGTCTGGTCTGGTGAGCCCGAAGCCGGAGTCGTCCAGCCCGGCGCCGCCATGTCCCGGTCTGGTTTCCTGAACCAGTCCGACGGTGGCCACGGCTCCGCGGCGTCCGCCCAGCCCAGGATCTCCCCGGGCCGGGAGTCGGGCCGCGCTGTCATCGACCGGCCGCCGCCTGAGGCGCCACGGCCGGTGAGTACGGCGGTCAAACCAGGACCATCGCTACTCCGATGCAACAGGTCACGGTGGCGGGCGGGGCGCCCCGGCGGGGAGCGAGTTCGCGGGAAATCACGCCGTCAGTATGGCCGCGCTCGCGAAAGGAATAGGCCGAACATACGACCTATTAACTGGTACGGGACTTTCTTTATTGTGCGGTAAGGGATCCGTAAGACCTGGCACGGGGCCGGTCGCTGGTATATCCGTTGCGGACCGGGACGCCGGCCTGGTTACCTCGCAGAGGGGATCGCCAGCAGCCGGAAGGGGACCGCGGTGGGACACGTCGAGGTGGCGCATGTGCATCACGCGCTGCCGGACGGGCGGGTGCTGCTCGACGACGCCTCGTTCCGGGTCGGCGAGGGCACGGTCGCCGCGCTGGTAGGGCCGAACGGCGCGGGCAAGACGACCCTGATGCGGCTCATCGCCGGGGATGTCACCCCGCAGTCCGGCACCGTCACGACCAGCGGCGGGCTGGGGGTGATGCGGCAGTTTATCGGCCAGCAGAGCATCGGGGGGATCCGGGGGGACGGCGCCGGGGGTGATCACCTGCCTGGGAACGCCGGCGTAGAGCCGGTGATTCGCGACCTGCTGGTCTTCGTTGCGGAAAAAAGGGTGCGGGAGGCCGCGGCGCGGCTCGATGCGGCGGAAGGCGCGATGCTGGCGCGGGGCGACGAGGCTGCGCAGTTGCGGTACGCGGCTGCGCTGGCCGACTGGGGCGACGCCGGCGGCTATCAGGCCGAGGTGCTGTGGGACACGTGCACGGTCGCGGCGCTCGGCCTCGGCTACGAGCGGTGCCGCGACCGGGGCGTGAGCACGCTGTCCGGCGGCGAGCAGAAGCGGGTCGTGCTGGAGGCGCTGCTGCGCGGCCCGGCCGAGGTCCTGCTCCTCGACGAGCCGGATAACTACCTGGATGTGCCGGGCAAGCTCTGGCTGGAAGAGCAGTTGGCTCAGACACGGAAGACCGTCCTGCTGGTCAGTCACGACCGGGAGCTGCTGGCCAACAGCGCAAAGCGGATCATCACCGTCGAGGACGGCAGCGTCTGGGTGCACGGCGGAGGGTTCGCCAGCTACCCGCAGGCCCGGCGGGACCGCAACGAGCGGCTCGACGAGTTGCGGCGGCGGTGGGACGAGGAGCACGAGAAGCTCAAGCAACTTGTCCGCACCCTCCGCCAGAAGGCCTCCTACAACTCCGACATGGCCTCCCGGTTGCAGGCGGCCGTCACCCGGCTGGGCCGGTTCGAGGACGAAGGTCCGCCGGAACTCGCGCCCCGGGAGCAGAACGTGCGGATGCGGCTGCGCGGCGGCCGCACCGGGAAGCGGGCGGTGATCTGCGAGGATCTGGAGCTGACCGGGCTCATGCACCCCTTCGATTGTGAGGTCTGGTACGGCGACCGGGTGGCCGTGCTCGGTTCCAACGGATCGGGCAAGTCAAGTTTCCTGCGGCTGCTCGGCGGGGCTGACGTCCCGCACGAGGGGGTGGCGCGCCTCGGCGCCCGGGTCGTCCCGGGACTGTTCGCGCAGACCCACGCCCGCCCGGACCTGGCTGGCCGGCGTCCCGCCGAGATCCTCATGACCGAACACGCGATGCAGCGCAACGAGGCCATGGCCGCGCTGTCCCGCTACGAGCTGCAGCACTGCGCCGAGCAGCCGTTCGGTACCCTGTCCGGTGGCCAGCAGGCCCGGTTGCAGATCCTGCTGCTCGAGCTGAGCGGGGTGACCTTGCTCCTGCTCGACGAGCCGACCGACAACCTCGACCTGGCCAGCGCGGAGGCACTGCAGGCGGGGCTGGAGTCCTACCAGGGCACGGTCCTGGCGGTGACACACGATAGATGGTTCGCGCGATCGTTCGACCGGTTCCTCGTATTCGGGGCGGGCGGAGAAGTGTACGAATCCAGCGACCCGGTGTGGGACGAGACTCGTGTGGCCAGGCCCCGGTGACGGAAACGCTTGCTAGTCTGCATGGAGCGTGAGGAGCCTGGCCGCCCCTTCCCAGGCCGGCTCCCCTATTGCCGAGGTGAAGGGGTTCCGTATTGTGAAGAAGTTGCTGCTGCTGCTCGCTCTGGCGGGGGCTGGCGTGTTCGCTGTCTGGCGCAAGGTCCAGTCGGACCGCGCCGAGCTCGATCTGTGGACCGAGGCGACGACCAGCGACGACTAGGTGAGGCGGTGCCCGGCCCGTGCAGCTAGCGCTGAGCGGCCGGGCTGAAGACGGGGGTTCGGTGTGAGCAGCGCGACGCCGGTCACGCTGTTGTGCTGTGGCCTGCTCGGGGTCACCGCGGATGACGGCGGGATTCTGGAACGCGCGTTCACCGAGGCCTTCGCCACCCAGGGCATCGTCCCCGGTACCGCCGCCTATGCCCGCAGCATGGTGCACGTGCACCAGACCCGCGGGCAGTCTGCGGTTGACGTGTTCCGTGCGCTGTTCCCCGACGCCCCGGGCCGCGCCGAAGCCGCCACCCTCGCCTTCGACCGCTCCTACCGCCTGGCCGTCGACCGGTCCGGCCTGGCCCCCATGCCGGGGGCAGCCGAGGCGCTCCAGGAGATCCGCGAGTCCGGGGTCCGGGTGTGCTTCATCACCGGGCTGTCGCGGGGCTTGCTTGGCCTGGTGCTGGACACGCTCGGCTGGTGGCGCAAGGTCGACCTCGTGCTCTGCCCCGAGGACTCCCCGCGCGGCTACCCGTGGCCGGACCCGATGCTGTGCGCGATGCTCCGACTCGGCGTGACCGATGTCCGCGAGACGGCCTATGCCGGGGGTACCGAAAGCGGCATCCTGTGCGGGCGGCGGGCTGGCGCCCAGATCGTTGCGGGGATCCTGACCGGGGGGCACACCCGGGACCGGCTGCACCGGGCGGGCGCGACCCATCTGCTGGGCAGCTTTGCTGAACTTCCGGGGGTTCTGGCCGCCGAGGGGGCCGGGGTGATCATCGACCCGGCTGTGGGTCTCGTCGAGAGTGCTGCTGGGGAGCCGGCGGGTCCGGGGGTTCCGGGGTCGGCGGGAGGCTCGGAGGCTGGAGAGCCCCCCGGAAGTAAAGCTGGCGATCCGCGGTTGGGGTCGGCCGGGTCTGCGCACGGTTCTGCACCGGGGTCTGGACATGGATCACCGGCGGGCACGCGGCCCGGATCTCCGCCTGCGCCTGCGCCGCCGCCCCCCTGACGGGCAGGCGGACCGGGTATCCTTGGGCAGCCGTCACGCGGGGCTATAGCTCAGCTGGAAGAGCACCTGCTTTGCAAGCAGGGGGTCAGGGGTTCGAGTCCCCTTAGCTCCACTCTCCGTTTTCAGGTATCTGGCCAGGTCAGACGCGGTTAATTCCGGTTCTCCCCGGATCGCGAGGGTGGCTCGCGCGGGCCGCCTGGGGTGGTTGGGAGGAATTTGGGAGATCATCTTCTCCCTGTCTCCCGGTGTCGCCTGGTTCCGGTGGTGTCACCTCTGCTGTCAGCAGCTCGTCGAGCAGTGGGACGGGTGAGCGCGGGGCGATGGTGGCGCGGGCGCGAAGGGAGTCTTCCCATCGTGTCTGGAGGGCGTGCCTGAGGTCGTCGCGCATCCGGTCGGAGGCGTGGGCGTAGAGGCCGCGCATGCCGGGGACCTGGTGGCCGAGGCGCTGTTCGGCGAGGATCTCGGGGATGCCGTCCTCGGCCATCCAGGTCTTGTGGCTGTGCCTGAGGCCGTGCACGGTCAGGCCCGGCTTGATGGGAAGCCAGCAGGCGAGGGGTGTGTCATCGCGGATGACCTGGATGCCGCGGCCGCGCGGCGGCGCGTAGTCTCGACTGCGATGGGTCTGCGGGTGGCCAGGCGGCGATGGGGACGCCGGGCCAGGTGGTGGTGTCGGCGATGACGAGTCTTGGCGGCCGGCCCTCTTTGGCTTCGTGGCGTCCGTCGCAGGCGGGGCGGAACACGCGGCGGGCGTAGTTGCTGCGCCGGTAGTGGCCGCCGTCGGGGCCGAGGAAGACGTATCGGCCGCTGCCGCCGTGCTGGGCGGCGCAGCCGCAGGGCGGGAGGCTCGTGGTCCCGGATCTGGCGGCTGAGCAAATCGGTGAGGAAAGGCGGCAAGTCGACAGGGAGACACGGCTCCCAGGCCGGGCTGCGGTAGGAGTCGTCCTTGGGCGGGAGCCGGTGGAACCGGCCGTTGAGTTCGCGGAGCTGCCATTCGACGTGGATCTCGCCGGGCGTGGAGGTAGCCGTGTTCGAGGCCGATCGCCTCGCCCCAGCGCAGGCCGGTGTACCCGATGGTGAGGATCATGGTGAAGTCCTCGTCCCGGCCGGTGAGCAGGGCGGCCCGTTCGGCCAGTAAGAGGGTTTCGAGTGGGGTGGCCCAGGCTCGCTGCGGGCTGAGCTGGAGCCGGCGGCCGGTCCGGCGGCCCCGGTTACGCGGCCGGAGCGCCGGGTTGTACGGGATGAGCGGTGGCCTGGTGGTGGCGGCGTCGCCCAGGATGGTGCCGAGCAGGGTGCGGGCAGCTCGTGCCGTCCGCGGGGAGACCCCGGTCCGGGCGGGCAGTGCGTTCTCCCACCGGGTGATCTCCTCGGTGCTGAGCGAATGCAGCGGCGTTTCGTCCCAGGCGGGCCGGATGAAGCGGCGGAGCAGGTAGTCGCGGTGGTCCACCGTGCTGATGCCGACGTCCTGGATGGCGAGCCAGCGGTCGATCCATTCGCCGACGGTGAGCTTCCCGGCGTTCGGGTCGGTCCACCGGCCTTCGCGGATCCTGGCTTCCTGGTCCCGTCCCCAGGTGAGCGCGGCGGCTTTGGTCTCGAACCCGGATTCGCTGGTCTCGATGCCGCTGGGCAGCTTGTACTTCACCCGCCACGGCGCCGGCCCTTCCCGCGCTTCTCCGCATACGCCATGTGCTCTCCCGGTAGCGGCTTCGCTGGTCAGGCGGACCCGGGGCGGGGCCTGGGCATCGCGGGAGACGACCGGCTGGCGGGCCCCGGCCTGCATGATCGCGGCGATATCGTCGTCGCTGAACCGCAGGTGCTTACCGATGAACGTGCACGGGATGACGCGGGCGGCGGCTTTGGTCTTGAGCCAGGATTCGCGCACCCTGAGTATTCCGGCTGCCTCGGCCGGAGTGTGGAGCTGACCTGCCATTGTCATCACACCTAAGCTGACCTGAAGTGACCTGGTTCCCGCTGACGTGACCCCTCGCTAGCTGGGTTCAGCCCACGCATGTACGCGACCTCTGGGGCACGGTGCAACACGAGGGCGCCACCAAGGGAATCATGATCACCACCTCCGGCTACGGTCCAGAAAGTTACAAGTTCGCCGGCGGCAAGCCACTCAATCTAATCGACGGCAGTGGTCTCCTGTCCCTCTGCCAGCAGAATGAGATACCGGCCCGTATCCTAGATCGCGGTTTCAGGAAAAAGCAGACTTGACCACGCCAGAATAGCCTTTGTGGCGGCCTGTCGGAGCAACCTCTAAGCGCCACTGCTCTCTATATAAGGTCGCACTATCAGAAACCCTTAGCTCCAGCCTGGATTAAATGAGATTCATCGCGCTAGGCTATTTGTTCTCCCGTAACGAGCGCTTAGGCGTCACCGATATGGTCGTTCCACCACTTTAGATGAGGGTCGGAGCGAGTGGGCAGGAAGCTCGCCCGGTCACGTACCCGGATGAGCATCTGTCGGAGTTCATCGTTGTTCAGCCGCGCGGCCTCCGCATATGCATGCAGCAACGCCACGGTCCGCTCGGGCTCGGCCAGGCGTCGCTCCGTACAGAGTCGGCGCGCTCGGCGGTCGTCGGTGGCTAGGTCGAAACGCTGATGAATGGCCAGCGCGATCGTGGCGGCCTCACCATCGTCCACGATCGACGCGAGCTCCAAGTACAGCGTCAGTTCCGAGGGTGCGAGCTCGCGGATCTCCAGGGTCTCACTCGATGCGAATTGATCAAGGTTGATAGGCGTCAGCACGGTCGTGCCCTTGACGATGTCGCGAAGATATCCAGCCTCGGAAGCGGCCTGCGTGGCGATGATGAAGGTCACTTGCAGCGCGTCGGCGATCTCGTTCAGCCTGCTGGCCGCGGCAAGGTTGATGGCTACACATGCGTCGAGAAGGAGTTTGTGGCGCGGCATTTTGTCACCCCAGCGCCTCGGCCAGATCGACGATCTGAGATGCCCCGTCGTCTGACACGTCGCGAGTCTCGGTCAGCCGCTGGTAGACCCGTCGCGCCCCGACGATGTCCGTGCTGAGATACCGGGCAAGCTGAGACTCGGTGATCTCTCCATCGGCATAGAGCTGGGTGGCCAGGATTCGGTAATGAAACGGCAGCGAATCGGCTGCCTGCTCTTCGCCGGCCTTCAGGCCCAGCAGCTGCGCGGCAGCTCGCGGCTGGAAGTTGTTATCCCGTAGCCTCTCCCAGGTTCCTGGGCGAACTAGTCGGCAAATCTTCCAGCCGGAGCGTGAGGGCCTGGACCGAGACCTGGTAGGCATGGGCCAGCTGGACGAGCGCCGCCGCCGTGACCTGACCTTCTCTGCTTCGCTTCAGCTCATTGAAGCGGCGAAGCAGCCCAGTGCGAGGCATGAGGAAGTTAGCCGCGAACGCATCCGCGAATCGCTCGGTTTCCGGCGGCTGACGCCGGTGACCGACGAGCGTGACCTCGGCCCGCTCACGCGAGACCAGGAAGTGCGCGTACTCGTGGGCCAGGGTCCAGCGACGGCGCTCGGCCGGATGACGAGCATTCAGGGCAACGCAGCCGCCCAGCGGCTCTACATAGACAAAGAGACCGGCCACCCTGGAAGGCAAGGGCTCGATGAAGATCCGAAGTCCCGCATCGACCTCAAGAATCTCACGAAGCCGCTGGATAGGACCATCGCCGATACCCAGCCGGTTGCGCTCCTCTGTTGCCAGGTCCTCCGCTGCCTGAGCAGGTTCGAGATGATCGATCCGCCGGACCGGCGGATACTGTCCGGGCGGTCCGGCCCCGGCACGGCGCAGCAAGTCGAGATAGTTATCCGCGAGTTCCTCCAGGCGCGCGATCAGCTGCGGCAGGTCGTCCGTCTCAGGTGCCGAGGCAAGGGCAGCGCGGAACCGGGCCCCGATAGCTACTGGCGGTGCCGTCGGTCGCAGCAGCTCGCTGACCGGCCGGTCATAAAGCCTGGCCAAACTGACCAGCTCGGCGGGCTGGACCTCGCGGCTACCCTTCTCCATGGCGATGAGCAAGGGTCGGCTTACTTTTAGCTCCACGGCGGCCTGAGCCTGGGTCAGCCCGCGTGCCTCCCTGGCAGCGCGCAGCCGGGAACCAAGCGGACCGCCGCCGGTTTCTACCTCTGGTCGCTCTTCGTCTCGCATAACGCCGCCGATCTGTCGCCTCTGAGCCCGAACGAAGCAAGATCCAATACTCCCCACTCCCGGACGTACGCACCGTAGAGCCTGGTCAGCTGAGCTGGGGCAATACGTTCGACATCCATAATGGGCGGAAACTCTGACACTATGCCCTGCCACTGATCCGCCGTATTGAGGCAGTCGCGAAGGCGTTCGAGCTGCCAGGTCATCGCGGCCAGGGAGCTCGTGCCAGCAGGCGAGCGAGTTCGGTACCGGGTCACCTCGTCGGCGTCGCTACGTCCTCCCGCGATGAGGGCCTGGCGTCGTAGCAGACACGATGTGCAGGTACCGCACTGCGCAGCACCGGGCACCCTCGCCGCGAAGGCAGTGTCGCACGAGACCGCAGCAGCAATGATTGAAGCGTCGATCTCCGGGACCGCGCGGACTGCCTCCGCTTTGGTCAAGAGCAGATACGGTGCCTCGACCTGGAACGATCGGCCGCTGACCGCCGACGCAAGGCCCTCGGCCATTCGCAGCGTCCGCGGATGCATCGATCTCGTTGCTTGCGACCCTTCCTGTGATCGCAGGTAAGGCAGGTTGATCGCCCCGATCCCGTTCTCGTATACGCGCAGCCGGTCCTGGCCGAGTGTCCATGCCGTGGCAATGCCCGTCGCCAGGAATAGCAGGCCCCTGGTCCGCTGGCTGTTCTCGCGCTCAGGCTCCCGCAGCGATACGCGGTACTGGAGCTGCACGCACGAGGTGCTTGTGCCACCGTCGAGAGCGCGGACAACCCGACGCTGGGCTGCCTTCATTCGGTTGTTGGTATGCACACTGACGGCGACCGCGCCGGAACTCCTCAGATCCTGGGCGAGACCAAGAGCGGAATCAAGGCCGCCAGAGAACAAGGCGAGAGGCGAGCCGCGCGGAACGGTATTGAAAAGGAACCCCTGCCGATTGTCGAGCGGCCCGGCGTCATGGGCGAGCTGAGAAAATTCGATGGTCCACACATCGTCCGTGAGCCATCCCAGGAGGCCAGTCAGCTGCTCGGTAACTGAGTTCCACAGACTTGGATTACGGACAGGGACCTGCAGCCAGAGTTGCCGTCCCCAGCCAGATCCGTCCGAGCGTTCGCGCTCGCTAGGACGTGGCGCTAGCCGGTCAGCAGCATGAACCATGGCCGCGAGCTCCAGCAGGTCCGCCGCCACGGGCGGAAGATCACGTGAAAGTCGGCCAATTACTGCACGGCCGTCCAGTTGAGCCTCGTAACCCAGCCGGAGAGGGCGCCGCTCACTCCCAGGAAACCGGAACCAGCCTGAGCGGTACATAGCGGTGTGATCTTCGTCATCTGCCGACGTCATAGCGACTCCAGGTCCGTGTCGAGCAGATCTGCCAGCGCCCGCCTTTGCCCTCGCCTCGCCGGCGCCCGCAGTCCTTCACCTGTCGGTCGAGAGGCAAATCCGGCGGCTAGCTTGGCCATCGGGTCTCCGGCCAGCGCGGCGGTCATCACCGCTCGAAGATCGCCATACCCGTAGGACTCTTGCGGCAACGCCTGGACCATCCGGTCGAATCCGTAGTGGTAGGCGAGGTCCTTGACTACTCGTCGGGCGAGCAGCGGGTCGCGTCGGCAGGTGAGACGAGGGCAAGCTCGCGCTGCATGGTCATGGCCAGAGTCGCGGCCGCCCGCTCGGCGATTTTCGTTGGCACATGCTCGCGACCTGCCGGGGGTCGAAGTGAACCGAGTCTCCCCTCGATGCAGCCTCGCGCATCTTCTCGGCGAGGCTTGGCAGCGACGGGATCCCGTGAATGGTCCTGATCGTGGCGGCAAGCGCCTTCGTGACGGCGTCACCAACGCGATCGGCCGGATCGTGCCCTTGCAGGCAGCGAAGCACCTTTCGCCACGCCGGCGAGAGGTATCGGGGGAATCGGTCATCGTCAGGCATGGCAACCTCCCGCCTTGACAGTGTCAACGAGTCAAGCATACATCTGTGACGTTGGATGTAAAGAAGTAACACCCGAGCCGTCGATTGCCCACCTCATCGATGGCTCGCTGTAGCCAGGGCTACCCAGCGAGCCGAGGACTGTGCGGCGGGTCCGGTGACGTTGCTGGCCCGGTCAGCTGATCAAGGCGGTCGCCAGGCATGGTGCTGTCCTTGATCAAATGGGAGCACGCACAGGGCCCTGCGGCTATCCTGCAGGCGCGGGACCCACTCGCACTCTTCGCGGGACGGGTGGAGGCCCGCAAGGGGCACAACAGAGGAGTCCCGCAGGTCCTCTTAGTCTCACAGGTCAGAGCGATGTTGATCTCTATAGAGATCGTTTGGGGCCATCGCCGGGAGCCGTTGGGGCGCTGGCCCTGTCCGCGTTCGGACCCCCGGCCGGGGCGGCCGTGCTCGGGCTGAAGGCGCTGATTCTTTCCGGCACTAGATCGGGGCGCCGGGCGCGAATAGCCGCCGTTCTGGACAGCCATTTCCGTGTTGTGCTCGTGAACTGGGGAGATGATGGCGTTGGCTTCTGGACGTCCCGATGCAGGAAGCAAGGTACCGATCTTCGACGGCGGATTCGACGCCGAGGTTGCGGTGATCGGCATCGGGAGCGTCGGTTCCATGGCGCTCTGGCAATTGGCGAGGCGAGGGGTCTCTGTGCTCGGTTTCGAGCAATTCACGCCCGGCCATGACCGGGCCGCCGCCGGTGGCGAGAGCCGAGTTTTCCGGATCGCATACCACGAGGGAACCAACTATGTGCCGCTGCTGCTCGCCGCTAGGGACGCGTGGGGCCAGCTCGAAGAAGCAGCTTCCGCCGAGCTCCTCGACCGCTGCGGCTACCTCGAGATCGCGAAGAGCGATGACGAAGGCTTTGCGAGCTCGGTAGCCAGCCTCGCCGAGCACGGGCTCAGCCACGAGGTGCTGGCTGCGAAGTTGGCCCGCGACCGCTTCCCCCAGCACCAGTTTGGCGACGATGACGTCGCCCTGCTCGACCCTCTCGGGGGCACGCTCAGGCCCGAGTACTCCATTGTGAGGGCGACCAGGCTCGCTGAGTCGCTCGGCGCTCGGGTGCTCCGCCACACTCTGGTCGAGTGCATCGATCCCGACCCCGACGGTGTGACGGTTCCCACGGCGTCGCGGCAGTGGCGCTTCCGCAGAGCCGTGGTAACCGTGGGCTCCTGGACGAGTCGGCTGCTTCCCGAACTTAACGGCGTCGTTCAGCCGCGGCGGCTCTCCCTGACCTGGTTCCCGGCTCTCGACCCGGCCAGCTTTTCCTCGAAGCTATTCCCCGCGTTCGGCCGCACCGTTGACGACCTCTTCGTCTACGGAGCACCCGTCATCGACGGTCGCTCGGTGAAAGTCTCCTTCGTGCAGTTCGAACTGCCAGGCATCGTCGACCCGGATCATCTGGATCCGGTCATGCCTTACGACGTCCTTGAGCGATTGAGGGAGATCGTGCGCGAGTACCTGCCGGGGCTCGTGCCCGACCCCGTGCGGGTGTCGATGTTCGCCGACGGCTTCACGCCCGACGGCCATGGCCTCGTCGGTCTGCACCCAGATCATCCGAGCCTCGTAATTGTCGCCGGACTCTCCGGCCACGGCTTCAAGCTCGCGCCGCTGTTCGGCAAGGTGGCGGCAGATCTTGCAGTGACAGGGGAGACACCCGAGCCAGTCGCCTTTCTGGGGCCCGCCCGCTTTCTGGCCACGTAGACGAGCCGACATCCCGAGCCGTGCGCGAAAGAACGCCAGGTGCAACGGCGTGACGACGGTGCCCTCTCGTGGAGACCCCACCGTAACGAGCGTGCTAGCCGTTTCCGGCGGAAAGGGCTTGGCGGAGATGGAGGTCCACTCTCGCCATCTCCCCGCCCGATCAAGCGACTCAGAGGATGCCGGTTCCTGTACGCATCATCTGGTACGCCCGCTGCGGCTACTACACCGCCGGTACACCACCCGCCGCTCGCTGTGTCCCCGGTATTGGACCAAGACCGAGCACGCCGCCGCCGATATGCCTGCTGATCTGTGCCGCGAGTTCCTCATGGCCCGATAATCGGCGATCAGGCCGTGTCACACTACACTCAGATATATCGATGACCACACCTGGACCTGCAACATCACTGCCGCATAACTCAGGAAGACGAGTACAGTGCGCCGAGCTTCTCACCACCAGCCGCGGAGATCGCCATGACCTCCACCAGGGACACGGCCAGCCAACCGCTCGACAAGCTCAGGGTCTCCAGCATCTGGTACACCCGGTGCCCGGTCCCGACCGCGTCGAGCGTGGCGATCACCGAGGGCTGGCTTGACCACGAGTTCGAGGCAGATCAGATTGCGGTTCGCTCGCTGGCCGAAAGCCCGGAACCAGCCCTCCGGGATGCCCACTACACTCACGCCCACCCCGCCCTGTTCCGCGAGGGCGGGGTCGTTCCGCCGCTATGGGCCAGCTCGACGACTGGGGCCAACGCCCTTATCGGCCTAGCCAGGGTCAACCAGTTCCAGGGGCTCGTGGCCCTGCGCGGCAGTCGGCTCGCTGAGTCCGGCGATCTCCGCGGGGCCAGGATCGCCCTGCCGGCTCGGCCTGGGCGGCACATCGACTTCTCCAGGGCAGTCAGCTGGCACGGCATCCAAACTGCCCTGGCGGCGGCCGGCTGCCAGGGCGCTGACGTCACGCTGGTCGACGTGCCCTGGGACGAAGACTTCATTAGCCACGAGGCCGGGAGTTCCGGAGCTAGCCTGTACACCGCGCGCGAGAATGTCCGGCTCTACACCGCCGAGGTGCTTGCGCTGGTACGAGGCGAGGTAGACGCCATGTATGCGGCGGGGCCGCATGCGCTAGCCACAGCTGCGCTGATCGATGCTGTTCCGCTGGCCGGGTCGGCAACGAACGGCGATCAGCATGGCAGCTCGCCCAGCCATTTGCGGATCCTCACCGTGAGCACCCAGCTGGCACAGGCGCGCCCGGACCTGGTGGCCCGTTACATTTACGGGCTGGTGCGGGCATCCGCCTGGGCTGCGGCGCGAGCCAGCTCCGCGTGGCGCATCATCGCCGCAGAGGTCGGGGTGGCCGAGGAATGGGCGCAGGCTGCCTACACGCGCCAGACGGTTGCCGACCTTCGTCCGCAGATCGCCGATGATCTGCTGGACACGCTCCAGAACAGAAGCGACTTCCTCTACGAGCGCGGGTTCATCCCGCGCCCGGTGGATGTGCGAGAGTGGCTGGACCCGGGTCCGTTGCGCAACGCCCTGACCCGCTATCGCGAGCAGGGCAGCACGAAGGGGGAGGACCAATAATGACGGCGTCCGAGCCGATAAACCAGACTCCGCCGGCGCCCGTGGGCCGGTCCCCGCTCTACCAGGAGGACTGGCACTACATAGAGAAGGCCGACCTGTTCCAATTCACCAGCGCGGACTATGCCGCGCTCCAGGCGCAGCGCGTCATCTATGACGCCGAGCGCCAGGCCGCTGCGGTCCTGGCGCTGCTCAGCGCCGGGGAGCACGAGCCGACCTTCGGCTACCAGATCAACAACTACCGGCACTGCCTGCAGGCCGCGACGATGCTGCATGCCGATGGCTACGACGAGGAGACCATCGTGGTCGGGCTGCTGCACGACGTCGGCTTCCTCGCCTGCCCGGACCGGCACGGTGCCTTCGCTGCCGAGTTGCTCGGCGGCTATGTGTCGGACGAGAACTACTGGATGCTGCGTCGCCATCAGGCGTTCGCGACGTTCGTCCCGGCCGATGACGACGAGCCGGACCGGGAACTCCCATGGCACCGTTGGCGGGACCATCCGAACGCGGCCTGGACGCACACGTTCGTCCGGCGTTACGACCAGAATGCGATCGACCCGTCTTACGGCAACCGCCCGCTGGAGTTCTTTGAGCCAATGGTCCAGAGGATCTTCAGCCGCAGCCCCAAACCGCTGCGCCTCGATTCGTGAATCCGCTGACCGCTGGTGGGAGGCTGCCATGGCAGATGGCGCCGCGATGACTGCGCCCGGAGCCTTCGCCGACATCCAGGCACTACGGGCCTGCTGGCATCCGGTGGCGTTCAGCCACAAGCTGGCCGACCGTCCGGCCCACTCCGACCTGCTCGGCCAGCCGCTGGTCCTGTGGCGCGGTACCGATGGCGAGGCCCGGGCCGGCCAGGACCTGTGCGTGCACCGCGGCACTGCGCTGTCGCTTGGCTGGGTCAACGGCGGTGAGCTGGTCTGCCCGTATCACGGATGGCGGTACCGCGCCGACGGCAGCTGTGCGGCCATTCCTCAGCTGGAAGACCCCAGCCGGGTTCCGGCCAAGGCCCGGATCCCGGTCTTCCGCTGCCAGGAACGGTACGGCCTGATCTGGGTGGCCCTGGAGGAACCGCGCTGGCCGCTGCCCGAGGTGCCGGAACTGGAGAACCACAGCTGGGTCCTGCTGACCGCCGGGCCGTACCGCTGGCAGTGCGATGCGGCCCGCCAAGTAGAAAACTTCACTGACTTCGGACACTTCCCCTGGGTACACCCGGGCCTGCTCGGTGACCCGGACCGGCCGGTGGTCCCGACTCACAAGGTCAGCACCGATGGACAACGTACTCCGCTATCAGATCGTCCGGCCAGAGGCGGCCAACAGTAACGAATTCCCGGTTTTCGGCAACGAGCAGGCCGGCCCTCCGGAACGGCGCAGCAACTATGAGCTGCACCTGCCGTACACGATCGCGCTGCGGCTGGGCTGGGGGGGCGAACGCGGCATGGTGTACTTCTTCGCCTCCCAGCCGGAGTCAGCCGACCGGTGCGCCGGGTACGTGGTGATTGGCCGGAATTACAACCTGGACCAGAGCGATCGCGTGCTGCAGGAGTTCGAGGACACCATATTCGGCCAAGACCAGCGGGTGGTGGAATCGCAGCGGCCCGAACAGGTGCCGTTCGACCTCGCGGCAGAACTGCACCTGAAGTTCGACACGGTGGCGGTCGCCTACCGCAAGGCCATGCGCTCACTCGGGCTAGCCAGCAGCGACGCGATCAGCGTCAATCGCTGATGCGCCCCGCTCGGCCGCGGCGGCAACAGCGGCGGGGACGGGTCCGGTGGCCCCCTGCGGATCGGGATTTTCCGCGGGACGCCCTGGCTGCGGCCGGTCGCCTCGATATCGACGTCGAGCGTGAGCGCGTGCCGACCGTCTATGCGCATATACACAGGTCACGGGGCTGATGAGGCATTCCCAGTTAAAAAATAGGTATTGTAGCTATTGACTGCGACATGCCTGCTTTGCATACTGAAGCATGCTTGTGTCCTGGGCCGCTGGTCGCGGCGAAGTGCCTCGTGACCTCTTACGACGGCCACCCTCACGGGCCGTGTTCAAGGCTGCTCACAGGTAGGCCTGCCGAGGCGGCCGCCCCCCGGTGAGCGAGCGGGTCGGCGAACTCATCACTGAAGGGCCGTTACGGTGTCCGTCGCTTCATCATCAGGGATCGCGGTCGAGGCCGCCGGACTGCCTTTCCTCGACGTCAAGGGAGTGGATTTTCAGCAGGACCCGTACGGCGTGCTTGACCGCCTCCGGCAGCAGAGCTGGCTCGTGCGGTCACCCCTCGGATACACGGTCATCGGTTATCCAGAGGCGCGGGAGATCAAGCGTGACTCCGACATCGTACGTATCTTCGACGCCGTGGACCCCGACCTCAGCCCGCTGCTGCACCAGAAGGCAGCGGAGAACATGTCAAGCCAGGGCGGGCCACGGCTGGTCAAGCTGCGAAAGATCGTCGTTCAGGCGCTCCGGCCGCGCCAGGTCGCCATCTACCGGGAAGGCATGTCGGCGATCGCGCACATGCTGCTTGACCGGATCGCCGACCCAGGCCACGCCGATTTGGTGGCCGAGTTCGCCGGCCCGTATCCCGGCCTGGTCATGAGCCCGCTGATGGGAGTCCCGTTCTCCGACACGGTAGAGCTTGACGAGTGGGCCACCACCATCAACGAGATGGGCAACCATTCCCAGTACGACCACCGCATCCCGGCGATCGAGGCGGCGTGGCGGTCGATGGAAGACTATCTGGCCGGGCTGATCGCGGAGCGCAGGGCTCACCCGCACGGCGACATCATCAGCGACCTCACCGAGGGAGCCGATGCTGACCCTGAGATGACCGAGGACGACCTGTTGAGCCTGGCGATGGCGGTGGTCAACGCGAGCATCGACAATGTCCGGGCGCAGTTGGCGTCCACCATCGAGGCGCTGCTGCTGAACCCGGAGCAGTGGGCGGCGTTCAAGGCGGATCTGTCCCAGGCGCCGGCCGTTGTGGAGGAGGGCTTGCGCTACTTCCCCGCTGGCGACGACATCCAGCATCGGCTGCTCACGGCTAAGAACCTGTACGGGATCGAGCTGCCGGCCAACACGCTGCTCTTTGTCAGCAAGAAGGGCGTGAACCGGGACCCGCGGCTGGTCCCTGACCCGCACGTGTTCCGCATCGACCGGAAGTCCACCGGGCACCTGACGTTCGGCTTCGGCCTGCATGCCTGTGTCGGCGCGATCCTGGCCCGGGCCGCCATCGGCGAGGGGCTGATCGCCCTTGGCGAGCGTGTTCAGCACTGGGAACTGACCGGCCCGTACGGCCGCTCCGGAATCGAGTCATCGGCTCGGCCGCTCGCCCTGCCGGTCCGCCTGGACCTAGCACCGCACGGAGAGTCTGACCATGCGCTTGACAGTTGACCCGACCCGATGCAAGGGCCATGCCCAGTGTGTGCTGGCCGCCCCGAACGTCGTCGAGCTGAATGAGGACGGCAAGTCCCGCGTGCTGCACGAACAGATCGACCCGGCTTTTGCCGACGAGGCGCGAACCGCCGAGTTGCTGTGCCCCGAGGAGGCCTTCACGATCATCGAGTGACGGTGCCCGCTACCTGGGGCCGTCCCGCTAGCCTCCGCCGAGCATTTCCGATGCCCGGCGAACGGCGCGGCGTGAGTGTGTGCGCATCCGAAGAAAATGAGCCTTCCTGAACAGCCTCGAAAAGGCTTAGCTGTCGCCGATGCCGGCCGGTGCCGCGCAGAGATGCGTGGCGCCGACAGTGCACAACAATGGGTTAGGAGCGTCGTCACAAATGACGGACGAGCAGAACGGCAGTGCACGCAGGGGTGGCGACGGGCCAAACCGGCGAGACTTCCTGAAGGCGGCCGGCTTCGGCGCCGCGCTACTCGGGACCGGTGCGGGGCTGGCGGGGTGCGGCTCCTCTCCTACTACCACCCCGTCTGCGCAAGCGGCCGGAAAGCCAAAATTCGGCGGTACGCTCCGGGCGGGCGTGACCGGCGGAGGGAGTACCGATACCCTCAATCCATTCCTGATCGATACCAGCCCGGACATAGCCCGTTGCTTCGCGCTCTACGAGCCCCTGACGTACACGAACGCGGCCGGAGTCGACGCCAACAAACTGGCACAAGAGTTCACGTCCAACGCCGACGCAACGATGTGGACGCTGCGACTCCACTCGGGGATCGAGTTCCATAACGGCAAGAGCCTGACGGCCGACGACGTCATCTACAGCCTTCAGTACATGGCGAATCCGAAGACGTCCTCGATCGGTGCGGCCCAGGTCACGCTCGTCAACATCGCCGGCCTGCGGAAGCTCGACCCGCTGACCGTGCAGATCCCGATGAAGAGCCCACTGTCCGTCCTCCCGGACTTCCTCGCGGGGAACATCTTCTACGTCGTCCCAGAGGGCTGGACTCCAGTCGCCTCCGAACGGCACGGGCCCGTTCAAGTACAAGAGCTTCACGCCCGGTGTGGAGAGCGTCTTTGTCGCCAACAAGAACTACTGGGGAGGGCGCCCGTACGTTGACGAGTACGTGATCACCGACTACGCATCCGAGACGAGCCAGGTGAACGCGCTGCTCGCAGGCAACGTGGACCTGGTGAATTTCCTCTCGACTACGTCATGGCCGAAGTCCAGTCAAGCAGTCTCGGCGCCGTCGTGGTATCGAAGACCGGGAGCTGGTATCCGTTCACGATGCGCGTCGACCAAGCGCCCTTCAACGACGCCCGGGTGCGGCAGGCCATGCGCCTGATCGTTGACCGGGTCGAGATGAACAAGGTGTGCCAAAAAGGCCTGGGCAAGATCGGCAACGACATCTTCTTGCCATACGACCCCGCCTATGACCACAGCATTCCCCAGCGAGTGCAGGACATCGATCAGGCCAAGTCGCTCCTGAAGGCGGCGGCTACGAGGGGCTGACCGTCACGCTGGTCACCTCCAATATCGGCCCGACGACGACCCAGCAGGCGACGGTGTTCGCGCAACAAGCGTCGGCGGCCGGCGTAAAGGTAAACCTGAACAACGTCACGAGCGCCGCGTTCTACGGCCCCAACTATCTCTCCTGGACGTTCGCCCAGGACGGCTGGAACACGCACAGTTACCTGCTGCAGGCGAGCCTGGCGACGATTCCTGGGCCGGGGGCCGAAAACGAGACGCACTTCAACAACCCTCGGTATAACTCGCTGTTCAACGAGGCCATCCGCAAGGTGTCCGAGGCGGATCGGATTCCGCTCTGCCACGAGATGCAGATGATCGACTACACCGAGGGCGGACTGATCATCCCGTTCTTCGAAACCCTGATTGACGGGTACGCGAAGCGCGTCCACGGAGTGAAGCCCTGCGCGTCGGGGATATCGTTCAACAACTTTGATGTGTCCGGCTATTGGCTGGACTAGGACCGCGGCCGGGAGACATAGAGGTGAGCGATTCCGGCGCGTCCGCGGGCAGCGCCCCCGCTGCGACGCGCACGGCAGCGAGCTCCACGGGCGCGCGCGCCCCGCGCCTGGCGAACCACCCCATCTTGCGCTTGACGTTGGTCCGCACCGGGCTGGGCCTCGTGACGATCTTGATTGTGTCTATCGTGGTCTTCGCCGCTACCCAGGTGCTGCCGGGCGACGCCGCCTATGCAGTGCTCGGGCACTACGCGACAGAGGCCCGGGTACGCGCCGTCGAGGCCCAGCTCCATCTGAACCGGCCTGCCGTGGTGCAGTACTGGGATTGGCTGACTGGTGTTCTCACCGGCCACTTCGGCGTCTCACTCGCAGATGGGGTGCCGGTGTCATCGCTCGTCGGCCCGCGCATCGCGAACTCGGCCGTGCTCGTGCTGCTGTCAGGCGTGATCGGCACCACCATCGCGGTCATCCTCGGCTCGATTGCTGCGGTCCGCCGAGGCGGGATCTTCGACGAGGTTTCCTCCGTCGTCGCGCTGGCGATCACTTCGCTCCCCGAGTTCGTCGTCGCGGTGGGCCTCGTCATCATCTTCGCGGCGAATATCACTCACGTGCTGCCAGCCGTCTCGGTGATCCCGCCCGGAGTGGCCGCCTGGAGCGAGCCGCGCTTGCTCGTCCTGCCGGTGGCGGCTCTGGTGATCGCGATCGTTCCGTACATCTTCAGGATGACGCGGGCTTCCATGATCGAAGCACTCGAGAGCGACTACGTGGAGATGGCACAGCTGAAGGGCGTGCCGATGTGGAGGATCGTGCTGAGCCACGCCTTGCCGAACGCCATCGCGCCCACGATCCAGGTGATCGGACTGAGCTTCCTCTACCTAGCCGGAGGGATCGTGATCGTTGAGGACATCTTCGACTACCCGGGCATCGGCCAAGGGCTCGTGAACGCAGTGACCGACCGCGACATCCCGGTGATCCAGCTCATCGTCGTCTTGCTTGGCGCTTTCTACGTCCTTGTCAACATCGCATGCGACATCATTGCGCTGGTCGCCACGCCCCGACGCAGGATCCCACGGTAAACATGGACTCCGAGCGATCATCCGCGCAGGCGCCGGCGAGGCAGGCACATGCGGGGCAGGCACCGGCTCATCGGCGCCGGGAGTGGCTCTTCGTACTGAGCGGGGCGGCGAAGAGGCCACGGGGGCGCGTCGGCCTCATCCTCATCCTGTTCGTGGTTCTAGTGGCGGTAATCGGGCCCGAAGTCGCGCCATACTCTCCTACAGCGTTCGTCACCTCAGCGTTCGCCGCGCCTTCACGCCAGAATCTCCTCGGCGGCGACGAGTTGGGCCGAGACGTGCTGTCGCGGGTACTCGCGGGCGGATGGCTGCTCCTTGTGCTCGCGCTGGCGTTGACGCTGCTCGGGCTCGTCGCAGGCACCATCGCCGGCATGGCGGCGGCATACCGGCGAGGCGTCTCCGACGGGCTCATCATGCGATGCGTCGACGTGCTCCTTGCCTTCCCGCAGCTCATCTTCGCCCTCATGCTCGTCAGCATTCTCGGATCGAAACTCTGGCTGCTGGTAGTCGCCATCGGGCTGGCTCATGCCCCGCAGGTCGCACGTGTCGTCCGCTCGAAGACGCTGGACATCTCCGAGCGGGACTATGTTCACGCGGCGGAGATAATCGGAGTCCGGCCCTGGCGGGTGATGATGAGGGACATCCTGCCGAACTTGACGACTCCGCTCATGGTGGAGGCGGGCATCCGCCTCACCTATTCGATCTCGATCCTCGCCGCGCTCTCGTTCCTGGGCTTCGGGCTCCAGCCCCCGGAGCCGAATTGGGGGACGATGATCAACGAGAACCGCGTCGGCCTGACGGAGAATCCCTGGGGAGTGCTGGCACCCGCAATCCTGATCGCCATCCTCACGGTCGGATTGAACACGTTCACCGACGCCGTCGCTCGGGTGTCGCTTGGCGTGGATCGCGTCGAGGAAGTCGTCGTGTACAACCTGCTCCCCACGGATGCGCTCAAATGACGCCGGACTCGCAAGCCAGCGTGGCCGATCCTCGCCGCCTGGTCGTGGAGGACCTGCGCGTGGTCGTGAAGCGGACCGGATACGACATCGTTAACGAGGTATCCTTCGCGATCGGGCCCGGGGAGGTCTTCGGCCTCGTCGGCGAGACTGGCTCGGGCAAGACGACGGTCGCGCTCGCGTTGGCCGGCCATGCTCGCAGGGGCCTTTCCATCGCCGGCGGCCGGGTGCTGCTTGACGACCGTGACGTGCTCAAGCTTTCCGCCGGCGAGCTCCGCCACGTGCGCGGCCGGCGCATCGCCTATGTGCCTCAGGACCCGTCGAGCGCGCTCGACCCCGCGCGCAGGGTCGGTGTTCAGATGGCCGAGGCGCTCCGGGTGCACGGCGACAAGCGCGAAGGGGCGGCGAGCCGGCTCAGGGAAGTACTCGCCGAGGTCCGGCTCGACTCGAGCCGAGAGCTCCTGCGCTGCTACCCCCACCAACTTTCGGGTGGTCAGCAGCAGCGCATCACGCTGGCGATGGCCTTTGCCTGCCGCCGGCGCTCATCGTGCTCGATGAGCCGACCACCGGTCTTGATGTCACGACCCAGCGCCACGTGCTCGAGACCATGCGCACGCTGTGCCGCTCCTACGGAGTAGCCGCTGTCTACGTCAGTCACGACCTGGCGGTCGTCGCCGAGCTTGTGAGCTCTGTCGCCGTCATGTACGCGGGGAGGCTCGTTGAGTTCGGAGGCGTGCAGGAGGTCTTTTTCTCGCCCGCGCATCCCTACTCGCAGCGTCTTCTTCGCGCCGTTCCGTTGGCAGGGCGCGCCGAGGCCCTGCAAGGCATCGAGGGCAGTCCCCCCAGGCCGGGACAGCGTCCCCCCGGTTGCTCGTTCGCTCCGCGCTGCTCGCTTGTGCTCCCGGCCTGCAACGAGGAGCCTCCCCCCGCCGTCGAACTGGCGGACGGTTGAACGCGTGCGCTGCCTGCGCGCCAGCGAGGCTGAGCTGCCGGCCCCGAGCGTCGAGGCACTCGTTCAGCAAGACAGCGACACCGGCGAGATCAGCGCGCTACGGGTCGAGGGACTCGTGGCTTCCTATGGCAGCACCGAGGTGCTGCACAGCGTCGACCTCATCGTCCCCCCGCGCCAGTGCGTCGCATTGGTGGGCGAGTCCGGATCCGGCAAGACGACGCTCGCGCGCTGCGTCGTGGGCCTGCACTCGAATTACTCCGGCGAGCTTCATTTCGGCGATGAGCGCCTCCCGGCGGGCTACCGGCATCGCACCGAGAAGGCGCAGCGGGGCATCCAATTCGTCTTCCAGAATCCCTATACCTCACTCAACCCGCGCCGGACGGTTGGCCAGATCGTCGAGCGGCCGCTCGAGCACTTCGGCGAGTGGTCCCGCAGTGAGCGTGAGGCGAGGGTGGTGGCTGCACTTGAGGATGCGGCCCTGTCCTCAGAGTTCCTGAACCGCTATCCCGATCAGCTATCGGGCGGAGAGCGTCAACGTGTTGCCATCGCGCGCGCCCTCGTCGTGGAGCCGGCGCTGCTCGTCTGCGACGAAGTTACGGCGGCGCTCGACGTTTCGGTGCAAGCGGCAATCGTCGAACTGCTGCGACGCTTGCAGGCAGAGCGGGGCCTGGCCATCCTCTTCATCACCCACAACCTGGCTCTGGTCCGGAGCATCGCCCAGGACGTCGTAGTGCTCGCCAATGGCGTCGTCGTGGAGACGGGATCTGCAGAGAAGGTGCTCGAGCGCCCGAGCGATGCTTACACGATTCAGCTGCTTGAGGACGTGCCGAAGCTGGGGTCCACCAAGTCGAGCGCGCCCCGTACACGTCCCCAGCCGGTCAGCGGGACGCAGACCTCGCCTCGGCGAATGCCGAGTGCCGAGCGGTGACTGAGCTGCGATGAGCCGCATTGCCGCTACCTTCGATCTCAATGCACCTGGTCAGTCCTATGGGCACCTGGTGGTGCCGTATTCCAATAATGATCATGCATACAGCGTCATTCCCGTTCCTGTGGCGGTGTTGTCAGGCACTCCAGGGCCGACCGTCCTGCTGGCCGCTGGTACCCATGGCGACGAGTGGGAGGGGCAGCTGATCGCGCGTCAGATTCTCGGGCAGGTTGTGCCAGCCAAGCTCACCGGCAGGATCATCGTGCTTCCATCGCTCAATCTTCCCGCGGTTCGTGCAGCGAGCAGGTGCTCGCCCATCGACGGGGAGAATCTCAATCGAGCCTTTCCCGGTGACCGCGACGGCGGTCCGACGAAGATGCTGGCCGACTACGTTGAGGCGCACCTGCTGCCGCTGTGCGATTACGCGATGGACCTCCACTCAGGAGGAAGTGCGTCGGAGTACCCGGCATGTGCGTTCCTTCGCATTGATGAGGACTCTCGAAGGACCAGGGAGAAGGTGGCGGCGGCCATCGCCCTCGGCCTCCCTGGCAGCATTGTGGTGGATGCCCGGGGAGAGGACAGGACCTTTTCGGCCGCAGCGGATCGGCAGGGCGTGCTCATGGTGGCCACCGAGCTGGGGGGCGCGGGACGGGTAGACCTCGAGGTGTTGAGCCGGGCCGGAGTGGCGGTTCGCCGCCTGCTAGTGCACTGGGGGTTGCTGGCCGCTGATGCGCAGGCTGAGCAGCCGCAGGCCGGAGCGACGCAGTTCCTCCACCTCGCAGCAGGCTCCGGGGCCGTGGTCTGCTCGCACGGATTGCTGGAACCGCGGGTCAGGCTGGGCGACGAGGTCAACGCGGGTGACGTCGTGGGACTGGTGCGTCCTCTCGAGGACCTGAGCGCTCCGGCCGAAGACGTGCGGGCCCCGACAAGCGGCATCGTGATCACGCTCAGGACGCTGCCACTGGTACGGCCAGGCGACTTCGCTGCGAACGTGGGTAGCCCGATCGAGCCGCACGAGGTCGCACTAATTGCCTCGGAGTCACCTTTCCGGAGTCCGCAAGGCGGGTCGCCGGAGCCTGGTGAGAGCTGACAGGAAAATGCGCTAGCAGGTCGCGACGGCGGACCTAATACCGCGGTGATCGCCGGGCCATCTGAAGCGGGTCTTGTGAGGCACCCGTGGATCGTGAGTCATCGGCGCACTCGTGGTGAGATTTCTCCCGACGCACCAGAAGTTCGTGACGCGCAGATCGCCGAGTCGGCGTTGCCAGCGACCGCGCTTGATGTGCCATCCGCCTTGCGCAGAACGTCTAGTTCCGGCTGGCGGTCGAGTGGCGCGACGGGTACGGACGCTGGTGTGTCGGCGGGAAAGTACAGCACAGAAGTACCGCAACAGGAGCGGATCCAGAGGGACGCGGAAGGACGTCCCGGGACGGTGACCTGCGGGTATGGACGGCGGTGGACGTGCTGCCTGTTGTTTGCAAGCAGGGGTTCGAGTCCCCTTAGCTCCACCTACCCAGCTCAGAGGCATAATTCGAACAGCCGGACCGGGACTACAGCAGCAAAGTACCGCAACCGGGGCCGCGGGGAGATGCCGCACACGCGTTCGAGCCGGGCTTCCCTCTCGGGGCCGACCACAGCGGGCCTGCTTGCTGGGTCTTTTGCTCTTCCGCCTGGGGGCACCTGGCACGGGTTCAAATGACAACTGGAAAACGCCGACAGACGCTGGTGCATACCAGAGACAGAGTGATCGGTGTGTGCGGCGGCAATGGGTGAGAGCGAACACCCTGGGAGCCGCGCCGAAAGGCGGCTGGGGGTGTCATGCGGTCAGCTATCCCGGTTGGCAGGGACCAACGCCAGATCGGCGGCTACAGCACAAGGCGCGGCTGGGGTGGGTCAGGCGGCGCGAGTTTCGAACCAGACGGAGCCGAGGTCGTGGCCAGCGGTGAGGCGCACGTCGGCGTCGAGTGCGGCGGCCAGGCGCCGTAGCAGGGCTACGGTTGGCTCGGTGCCGCCTTCTTCGATGCACTCGATCTCGTCGGCCGTCATGCCCACGCGCCCGGCCAGATCGGTGACGCTCAGGCCAAGGGCGGTGCGCCGGTCATAGAGTGCCTTGCCGAAGGCCAGGGACTCCCGGATGGCGAGCCGCTCAGGATCGTCAGCCTCGGTCTCGGGGCGCACCCAGCGGGTGTGGTAGCCAGTCATCACACCTGCCTCTCATAAATCCCGGCGGCCGGTCCGTGGTGGTCGCTCTCGCACAGTTTCTGCGCCCGGACCGCCCGGTCGATCTGCCTTTGGTCATGCTGCCTGGTCTTGCGGAACACGGTGAGGAACACGATCTTCCCATCAGGTGTACACCAGTACGTTACCCGGGCTGCAACATCGCGAAGCCGGATCCGCAACTCCCAGACCGCTCCCTCCAGGTGATCTGACCAGGGGCCACCGAGTTTGGTTCCTCTCTGCGCCAGCATCCCGCAGACCTCATCGACCCGCTTGAAGTCGCTGTTGCTGAGACTGTCCAGCCAGTCATGGACCTCAGGCTCAAGCTCGAAGTCGTATAAATCACGTGTGCTTCTCACGTTGGGTCAAGATATTCCTGGCAGCCGACAATACAGCCCACCCTGGGCGCTGCCCTGGCACAGGGGCGCACGCACATCCAAGCCCTCAGGCTGAGGCTTGTACGCGTACAGCACCGAAGTACCGCAACAGGTACGGATCTAGAGGGACGCGGAGCTGGCAGCATCCGCTGCCCGTTTCAGTGCAGATTGTTCAGTTCGGTAATGGGCTGAAACGGGGGCCGCCGGGTTGGCGCCACTTCAGTGAGGATTCCTTCTCTTGCCGTGGAGCGGACCGGGCCGCGGCACTGGCCGCCGCGGTATGGTACCGGCTGGCAAGAGGTGACGGCGGCCGGCGCGCGAAGGGTCGCCTTGCCCGGATCGGCGACCAGCCTTTTGCCCGGCAGCCAGCGGGGAGGATGTATGGATCCGCTTACTGCCTGCCGGCGTGCTGAGGGCGCCTTCGTCTCGGTGCTGGCGAAGGTACGGCCCGATCAAGCCGGCGCTCCGACGCCGTGTACGGAGTGGTCGGTCCGTGATGTGGTCGCCCATGTCGTCGCCGGGAACTGGTGGCTGGCAGGCGGTCAGCCACCGCAGGTGCCGGACGACATCGAGGGCTTGATCGGCGCCTACGCCGCCTCCGCCGAGGCCGCTTACCCGGTGCTGGCCGCTCCGCGGGGTCTGGAGCGGCTTTATGAGTTTCCCTTCGGGTCGGTGCCTGGTGCCGTGGCAGCCCGGATGCGCGCCAGGGACGCGCTGGTTCATGGCTGGGACCTGGCGAAGGCAACCGGCCAGTCCACCGACCTCGACCCGGACCTGGCCGCGGATCTGCTGGAGTTTTCCCGGCAGCAGATCACCGCGGAGTTCCGTGGTCCGGGGCGCCGTTTCGCCGCCGAGCAGCCCTGCGATCCGGGTCGCCCAGCGGCCGACCAGTTGGCGGCGTTCCTGGGGCGGGCCGTCGGATGACAGCCCGGCGGCGCCGCGTCCAACGGGCAGGACCGCGGCAGGACACGGTCCGGGGCCGCAGACGTTGCCCAAGCCCGCGTTCAACATCGGTTCGAGCTCATAACGATCTTTTGGTACACCTCAGGCGGCCACGGTGACCGAACAGGCGACCGCCCAGATTGGCGGCTACTTGCGCGCCGGTGGCCGAGTGACAGACACGCACCGTGATCGACGTCCGGCCGTGGAGTAAGTGGGCGCGGCGGGCATAGCGACCGCCCGGGCCGTGTACATGATCGCCGGCTAGGCCTCCATGCCCGGTACCACGTAGCGCCCGTCGCAGGCTGGCGAGCGAGTGACATGCCTCATCGCTGATGTGCGGACGCCTGGAACGCCTGGCCCATTCTGGTGCGGCGCCGCGTAGTTTGAAGTGCACCGGTCGGGCCAGAGGATGGGTGGCGTGAAAACCAAGGGGGCAGCGGACCTTGAATTACGACCCGGAAGCTGCCGAGCGCGTCCGGCACGTGCTATCTAACCGCGACGGCGTGGTGGAGAAGAGGATGGTCGGCGGCCTGTCGTTCCTGGTCAACGGCAATATGTGCTGTGGCATCACGGATAGGGCGCTCATGGTCCGGGTGGGCGCCAAGGGCCGGCAGCAGGCACTCCGGGAGCCGCACGTACGGCCCATGCAGCTCGGCGGCCGGACCCTGTCCGGCTTCATCTGTGTCGGGCCTGCCGGCTTTGCTGCTGATGACGCGCTCGCCAGCTGGGTGCAGCGGGGACTCGATTTCGTTTCCGGGCTCCCGGCCAAGCCCGTCCGCGCCAGCCGATGACCAGTGGGGCCCGCCAGACCCGGTGTTAGCCCGCCATTCACGGTGGGCGCGGGTCGGGCAGTCCCGTCGTTGATGGTGAGCGTGGTGGTTTCCCGGGATTCGGGTTGCGGGTGGCTGGTGTGCGACCCGGATGCGGAAACGCCCAAGCCTGCTTCTTTCAACGGCTTCGAGCGGCCGCCAGGTGGCGCCATCCGGCAGTGGTAAGGGCCACCGACGCCCCAGTGTTGGCGATGATCGCGAGGGTGGTCATGGACGACCAGGAATGTGGCCGCCAGGTGACGGGTTCGATGACGGTACCCAGGATGCAGCCGGCGCCGATTCCGGCGCAGACCGCCCCCTCGAGCGCGCTGGGGCCGGTGCGCTGGGCCGTTGCCGCCGCGATGAGGGCCGTAACCGGCATCGGCCACGGTGCGGCAACCCCGGCTCCCCAGCCGGCCAGCACCCCAGCGGGGACCGACAGCGGGATGCCGATGCCCAGGGGCTGGCCAGGAAGCTGATCGCGAATCGCCACCGCGCTGCCCAGGCAGGCCGCCCCAGCGAAAGCGATGGACGCGAAAAACAGCGAGCGGTCCGGAGCTGTCCTCACGAGACCTCCTCCGCAGGTAGCCACGGGATAACCGTTCTGCGCGGATGCCGACCTTGGCTCCAATCAGACCCCGGCGTCCATATCTCGAGATTCGGCGCGCTCAAAGGCCTGTTCGTCGCCGGATTTGGGCGGCGGTCACGAGTGCGCCCCCGGCACCTGCCGGTACACAGCGATGTTCCTGTCGACACGGCCTGCTCGCTCACCCAGATCCTCTTCATTCGGCCCGTAGCACAAGGGCGGTCGGCGTCCGGGCGGCAATCCGTCCGGGGATGGCGGCTGCCAGGTTCGCCAGGACAAGCGCCCCGAGCGCGACGACCACGACCTGGAGAACCGGCACCGAGGGGTCGGGGACGGCGTAGATGTCACGGGCGAAGAGGTCCCAGAGCCACCGCCCGAGGGCGATCCCGGCCGGCACGCCGACGACGACCCCGGTGATCGCCGCGACCGACGCCTGCCAGGCAACTGCCGTCGCCAACTGGCGCTGCGTGAAGCCGAGGGTCTTGAGCAACGCCAGGTCCCGCCGGCGGCGCCGGACCGAGGCGGCGAGGGTAAGACCGAGGGCCGCGACAGCGCCTGCCGCCAGTCCCGAAGCCAGAATCAGGGGAGTGGCACCCGTCGATTGGTAGTTCACGATCTCCGCGGGCCGCTGGACACCGAGCACCTCGACGGAATCGCCGGTGCTGCTGGGGTCGGCGGCCAGGACCTTGTTCGCCGCGTCGGCGATCCGCTGCAGCGAATCCAGGCCGGCCGTCGGCGTCACGCCGCTGCGGAGCCGCACGACCTCGATAGCCGGGCCGTCCAGGTTGGGGTCGGGGCTGGTGGTTGCCCGCCGGAACGCCACAGGCTCGATGTCCGTGGCGAACAGTGCCCCGGTCCCCATCGAGGGGTGGAGGGTTCCGCTGGTTCCGATGGCCGGCATGGTGGCCGTGCCGGCGATCACCAGGTGGCTCGGCGGGATGTAGACCGGGGCGTCCTGCGGGCTTCCGTAGCTGACGACGACGGTGTCGCCGACCTTCTTGTGCAGCGCGGCGAGGGTGGCCGCGCCGAGGACCACCTGATTGTCCGCATCCAGCGCGTGCCCCGAGAGAATGGGCGGGCTGAGCGCGGCGTGCGTCTGCCCGTCCAGCTCCGGGACGGTCTGGCCGTCGATCTGGGCATCGCCGTAGTTAAACCCCGTCCACGCGGCCACGTCCGGATCGTGGTCGAGGAGCCGGCCAGCTATAGGGGGGACGTCCCCGCCCCCGGTGGTCTCCGAGATGGCGTAGTTCCAGTTCCACCCGTATAGGGCGGGGTGGGAGTTGAGGGTGCTAAGGCCGCTGCCGAAGGTGACGGTCGCCACCACGACCACCACCGCCAGCACGGCCCCGGCGAGCACCGAGCGCACCGGTACCGCGGTCCGGCCGTGGCCGGGCTCGAGCGAGAAACGCAGACCGGCCACGGCCGGCGCCGGGAGCCCGGCCCTCCCGGCCGCGCTGACCACGCCCGATGCCCGTTCGGCGGGCTCGTGCCGGCCGCCGTAAGGTCTCGTGGCCCTCCGGTAGGCCAGGGCAACAGTGAGGGCACCCAGGCCGGCGACCAGCACGGCAAAACCCGCTCCGAGCACCGTCCAGTCAACGGCGAACCCTGGCGAGGGATCCACCTGACGCACCGACCCGATCAGTGTCAGCGGCGAGAGCGCCACGGCGACGCCGACGGCCGCCACCGATCCGAGCACCACCGCGCCCAGCAGGCCAAGCCCCGCGTCCACTGTCATCGTCACCGGATCGGCGCCGAGCGCTCGCAGGACACCGAGGTCCTCATCGTTCGCCCACAGCCCCCGGCTGATGGCCAGGCCGGCGATCAGCAGGGTGGCGGCACCGGCGATGGCCCCGAAGACGCCGAGCGCGATAGCCTCGGGCTTGCTGGCCCGCTCGACCTGCCCGGTGACCACCGACGTGACGTGGAAGGCGTGGGTGGTGCCCCGGGGGAGGAAGTGGATGATCTCCCGCTCCACCGCCGGCACGTCCTGGCTGCCGTGTTCGAGCCGCAGCCCGTAAAGCGGCAACGTTTCGCTCGAGTGCAGCCGCTGGGTGAGGGCCGGCGTCATCAGCACGACAGTCGGGTAGCGGTCGACGTCGTCGCGCGCCACCTGGGCCGGGAACACGACCAGGCCGACGAGCCTGACCGAGACCCGGGCCGCGGGCTTGGTTGTGGCCGGGCTGAACGTCGGGGAGCTCGCCTGCTGCACCGTGTAGGCGCCGAACAGGACAGTCTCACCGACGTGCCAGCCGCTGAGCTTTGCCGCCTCCGCCGTGGCGACCATCTCATCAGCGCGACCGGGATCGGCCATCCGGCCCGCGGCCACGCTCACGCCGTCCTGGCGGAAGTACATGCCGCCGTCGCTGCCGAGGACGTTTACCTCATTGCCCAGGTAGGCGGATGCGGAAGGAGCGGGCTTCCCACCCGGCCCGATCGGAAGAAGCAGCAGCGTGGGAGCGCTGGCGACGTGCTCCACATCGGGAAGGCGCGCCAGCTGCCCGGTCAGGTTCGCCGTCGCGGCGCCACTCAGAGATTCGCCGAGGTTCCAGATCTGGACCTGCAGGTCCGAAGTGTCCTTGGCGGCGAGATACGCCGGGAAAGCGGACTGGGTGCGCCGTGCGCCGGCGATCGCTCCCATCGCCACGCCACCCACCAGCCCCACGAAGAGACCCACGGCGAGGTAGCCACCCCACCGCATGTGCAGGGTGGCGCGGACACGGTAGAGGGCGGCACGCCACACGCGCCCGGTCACGGTGAACCACCGGGTCGCCGCATCCCGCCCCGATCTGATTCTGCCAGCGCCATCGAAGCCCCCTCTGATTGTGCTCAGCCGGGGCCCGCAGCGGAGGGGGGCCAGCCGGTGCCTCCGGCCTCGTGCCAACACCACCAATGCCAGGGCCGCATGCATGGTTGAAGGGCGCTTGCCGCCCGGCCGCGGATAACAGACTTCCTGGCCCACATGGGGCCGGCCATCTGACTGGGCATAAATGTTTCGCATAAGAGCCGCCTGCTGGGGCAACGGCCTCGCCGACCGTCTTCTGGCGGGCACTATCGCCGCCTGATCGAGGGGCCAGCGGTTGAGCCACACCATCGAGATCAACATCTCGGAACGGAGCGGGTGACAGGCGGATTCGATTCCGGCCGCTACGCCGCCGCGTCGCTGCAGACCGAAGGTGTGATCCGGCTCGCCACGGCGGTTGGCCTGCTCCTGTCCTGAACAGACGGCACCTGGGGGCGCGAAGCACATGGGCTGCGCAAGTTCGCTACTTGGTGTCTAAGGCCAATGCCGCTTAGCCTAAATTCGCTCGCTTAGTTGGTCATGCTGCGAGTGCAGGCAGGGGCAGGTTGACCAGCTTGATCGTGGCGGGGCCGGGGTGGCGGGTGCCGTGGTCACCGGGCCGTTTGACGCGGTAGGAGTTGTGGCGGGCTCGCTTGACGACCCTCGGGTAGGTCCGGTTCCGGCGCCGGGGGTTGAGGTGCTTTTTCCTGGTGATGTCAGCCATGACCCTGGCGAGGATGCGTTCGCGGTGCTCAGGGGGGAAAGGCCGCCGGGTCAGCGGCCCGGCGGCGGGCGATGCGGACGGTCCGCTTGAATTTGACCCGGTCCGGGTCGATGCCCGCTTCGGTGGCGGCCCGGCAGAGCAGGGCCGACAGGGCGTAATGGGTGAGCAGATAGCCGTAGATCTCCTGGCGGACCATGTCCGGGCTCCTGGACCGCAGCACCTTCCCGGGGCCGCGCAGATACGTCTTGAGCTGGGCGTTCCCGGTCTCGTGTTCCCAGCGCTGGTGGTAGGCCCCCGCGAGCAGCGGCGCCGCCGCCGCGGTCATCTCGGTGATCGTGGTGACCAGGGCGATCACCTCGCCCTTCCCGTCACCGTCACGGCCGGGGACCTCGTACTCGACCACCCGCACATAGCGGGCCTGGTCCTCGTCCAGGTCCTGCCCGCCGCGGGCCGCCTCGATGAGCGCCTGCCGGGCCTTCCCGCGGACCTTCGGGTTCACCAGCACCGACGAATAGGACCCATCCGGCAGCAACGCCAGCACCGGCAGCGTCAGATCAGCCTTGACCCGCCACAGCAACTGCGCGCCGGTGTCCGCAGCCGTGCACCAGTCCGCCCAGTTAAAGAAGTTCCGGTCAGCGATGAGCAGCCAGTCTTCGTCCAGCCTGCGGTAAAGCTTGCGGGCCAGCGACTGCTCCCCGGCGCCCTTGCCCGCCACCGCGCCCATCGCCGCGTCTGTCACCGCGTGCGAGGCGCACTCGCTGACCGTGACCACCCGCACCTTCGGGAACGCCGGCCTTCCCGCGTCCTCAGCCCCCGTCCCGGCGAACCCGGACGCGGCCGCGTTCTCCGGCGTGTCAGGGGCGTCCCACTCGAACCCGTCGATGGCCATCAGCCGCCACGGCCCCAGGAACGCCCCGGCGGTCAGCTCCTCCGCCACGGGGGCCGCCACCTCGGCGAACAGCTCCTTCACGGGCTGGTATCCCAGCCGCTGGCGGGCCTGGGTGATCCCGCCTGACGTGGGCACGCTCCACGAATCGTCCCAGCAGCCCCATGCCGTCAGTGTCTCGGTCAGCCGGGCGGCGACTTCCTCGTAGTCATCGTCGGCGAACAAGGCCAGCGCCATCACGAAATAGACCATGACGTGCGGCGGGAGCTTCCCATCCGACCGCTTGGCCTGCTTCCCGGCCACCGCTACCGCGTCATCCACAGCATCGCGGGGCACGAACGCAGCCAGCACGCCGAGAGAAACCCAGTCCGTCAGCCGCCCGCCCGCCACCACGCCATTGTCTGCCATAAGCCGCGATCATGCCGGCCACCAGGCGGAACATCACGGAGCGACACACCCTCGAAACCAAGATCAACTTAGGCTGAGTGGCATTGTGTCTAAGGCAGACAGCGAAGGAACGTCAAGCAGCTACGAGTGGGTGGGCGCGTGCCTGCTCATAGAGTGGTTCCGGGGCCAGATCGATACCATCCGGCCACACCACGGTGCCCGCCTCAGCGTCTACCTCGACCTGGGCCAAGTATTGGGGGTCGTTGAGCGGTTCCAGGACCCCTGTCCAGTGCTCGCTCGAGAAATCAACGTCGCCGACGGTCCCGTCGCTGAATAGGAGCCGGAGCACGTGGTCACCGAGCACGGCGACGCCGACCACGGCCGGAAGGTACTTCTCGCTCACGGTTCCTATCTTATGGCAGGGGTTCTATGTCGAGCAGGGGCTCGTTCTGCGCTGGCTCGTCGCCACCCGTGCCGGCTTTTCAGGTGGCCTCTGGACGAGGCAGCTATCGGCGAGATGCCCTGCCCAGCACGCCGTCGATCATTACATCAATGGCGAAGCGAAACCGTTCGTCAGCGTCTCCAGCGACCAACTGAGCGGCGTGGGCAGTAATTAGCGGAAAGTCGGCGGCCGGCAGGCGGGCGAAGTTGGCCGTGATTTCGGCAGCCAGCGCGCTGGGGTCGGTGCGCCGCAGCTCGGCCTCGATGGCGGCGTACGTCACCTGGGCCGCGAGGATGTCGGCCGCCCACGCGGCGTCCTGAGCGTCAAGGCCGCCAGCAAGCAAGATTCCCAGGAGGTTCTCCAGCAGCCGCATAGCCACTTCGGTCCGTGGCGGGTCGACCATGGTCGCTGCGGCCATTCCAGGATGCGTGACGAGTTCCGCGCGCACCCGCGCCAGGAGGTTGTGCAATTGGGCACGCCACCGCGACGGATCGGGCGTTTCCAGCTTGACCGCCCCAATGATGCGATCGAATATCGCCTCCAGCAGGCCGTCTCGACCGTCGACATACACGTACAGTGAGCCGGCTCCAGTATCCAAGGCGGCCGCGACCCGGCGCATCGACACAGCTTCCAGGCCCTCTGCCTTGAGGATCGCGAGGGCAGCGTTGACGATTGCCCCTTCGCTCAGCGGCGCCTTCGCAGGGCGGTCACGAGTCGAGCGGGGGCGGCCCGGTGTCTTCATGTGCGGCGGACCTCCAGGTTCTGCACAGCAGGGCGGTGCTCACGCTTGACCCTAACGCCGGGCCACACATACAGTGTACGTAACGAACAGTGTTCGTGACAAACACCGTACGCGACGCCTTTCCAAGCGGCTCACTTCTACCCCTCTAACCAGAAAGCCATCATGGACACCGCCCCCACCATCACAGGCTCTCCCGCCGGAGCGCAGCTCTACAGCATGCGCTGGATCGTGGCGGGCGTGGTGCTGGCCGCCAACACCATGGATCTGCTCGACGCCACGATCGTGAACGTCGCCGGCCCCTCTATCCACCGCGAACTCGGCGGAGGTGCCAGCACGATCCAGTGGCTGAGCGCCGCCTACACCCTGGCCTTTGCCGTCCTGCTGATCGCGGGGGCACGGCTGGGAGACATCCTCGGCCGCCGTCGGATGTTCCTGCTCGGCTTGGTCGGGTTCACCGGCTTCTCGGCCGCCTGCGCCATGGCGCAGGGCATCGGCATGCTCATCGCCTTCCGCGCCCTGCAGGGAGGCTTCGGCGCTCTGATGATCCCACAGGGCTTCGGCCTGCTGAAGGAAGTCTTCGACGACGAGGAACTGGGCCGGGCAACCCGCCTGTTCGGCCCGTCAACCGGCCTGGCCATGCTCGGGGCACCGATCCTCGCCGGTGCACTCATCGACGCCAACCTCTGGAACATCGGCTGGCGACTGGTCTTTCTCATCAACGTGCCGATCGGCCTCATCGCGCTTCCATTCGCGATCCGATCGCTGCCGAGCGGAGCCAGCCACCCCTACCTCAAGCTCGACATCGGCGGAGTCTGGCTCATCGGCCTGGCCCTCGTGGCGATCATCTACCCGCTCATCCAGGGCCAGACCGACGGCTGGCCAGCCTGGACGTTCGCACTCCTCGCGGCTGGCGCGGTCCTGCTCTACGTCTTTGTTCGCTACGAGCGACGCCGCAGCCACAACGCCTTGATCGAGCCATCCCTGTTTGCTAACCGCATGTACCTCAGCGGCATCGCGGTCATGCTGTCCCTATTCGGCGCCTTCGGCGGACTGCTGCTCTGCGTGTCGCTGTACGGCCAGCTCGGCGAAGGGTGGTCGCCGATCCACGCCGGCCTGACCTTGACCCCGATGGTCGTCGGCATGATCGTGGGCATGCTCGTGTCGGGCATGCTCGTCAAGCGACTCGGACGCCAGTTGCTCCACATCGGCATCCTGTTCATCGCCGCCGGCACCACCGCGCTCGCTCTGATGCTGACTGGCGTGCATAGCGCCTCGACCTGGGACCTCGTTCCCGGCCTGCTGCTGGTCGGTGCGGGAGTCGGCATCGTGCTTGGTCAGCTCATCCAGTTCATCCTGGCCGCGGTCAGCATGAACGAGGTCGGATCGGCGTCCGGCGTCATGGAAGCTTCGCAGCAACTGTCGACCTCGCTCGGCGTTGCGGTTCTCGGCACCATCTTCTTCACGCAGTTCAAACACCACCCGGCGACCGACGCTCTCCGGGTCACCTCATGGGCCTGCCTCGTCCCTCTGGCAGCCGCCTTCATCTTCGTGTTCCTGCTGCCCAAACACGCGCGGGAAGAAGAAAGACATTGAGGAGGACCGACGGCGCCGGGGTGACTTCTTCAGCTACTCGGTGGCAGTCTCCGGGTCCACCACAGTGGTGGGCGCTCCCTGCCACAACTCGGGCACCAGGGCGGCGCATGTGTTCACCCGCTCGGGCATGGCCTAGTCCCAGCACGCCGAACTGACCGCCGCGGGGTTGCACACCACGACACTTGATAGCATAATGTAAGCATGCCAAACGTGCTCGTGCGGGATGTCCCTGAGGATGTGCACGCCGCCCTGCAGCGCCGGGCTGAGCAACGTGGACAGTCGCTGCAGCAGTACCTCACTGGGGAGCTGCGCCGGCTGGCGGAGCGGCCGAGCGTCGATGAGGTGCTGGATCGCATCGAAAGTCGTAGCGGTGGCCGGGTCGGCTTCCAGCAGGCCGCCGATGACCTTGCCGAAGAGCGGCAGCGGCATTGATCGTCATCGACGCGTCAGTCCTGGCCAACGTCGTAGGGGATGACGGAGGCGACGGGCGGCGGGCCCGGGCTGAGTTCCGTGGCGCGGGTGACGTCGCAGCCCCCGATTTGGTGGACGTCGAGACCGTCTCGGTGCTGCGCAAGCGGTGGCTTGCGGGCACGGTCACTGACGAACGGTTCGCCGCGGCGGTGGGCGATCTCGCGCAGCTCGATTTAGAGCGATATCCCACGCTGAGGTTCATGCGCCGGGCCTTCGAGCTTCGCGCGAATGTCACGGCCTACGACTCCGCCTACGTAGCGCTCGCCGAGGAGCTGGGCTGTAACCTGCTGACCGCCGATCAGCGCCTAGCCAGCGCGACAGGCCCTCGATGCCTCATCCGCGTGCTGCGATGAAGCCTGTCGGCCGCGGCGGTGATGACGATCCCGGCTGCCACCGCGGCGGCCGCGATGGCCAGCAGGCGGCCGGGCAGCTGCCCGGCGAACCAGGCTGCGGCGGCCAGCCCGAGCCCGGCGCCGGCCAGCGAGCCGACCACCCCGATGATCGTGCCCTCGGTGATCACCAGCCGGGCCAGCGCGGTATCCCGCCAGCCGAAGCCGCGCATGGTGGCCAGCTCAGCCGCCCGCTCTCGGATGTTCAGGAACACCACGTCGGCGACGGCCAGCCGCCGCAGAGCGCGGCGGGCTAGCTGATCGCCGCGCGCTCATGGCTGATGGCTGGTGGCGCAGGCACAGGAACTGATTCCAGCGACCGCGATTCACTGTGCCAGCGGGGGATCTCGAGTGCCTGGGCGTGGACGGGTGCGCGGAGGGCCGGTGTTCGCGCGTCAGGGTTTGCCGGCCGGGTGTCCTAGCCTGGCCAGTTCGTGAGCGGCTGCGAGGAAGCCCTTCTGCAGGTCTGTGTGCGGATGCTCCCCCGGACCCCGTTGGCCGGTTGCGCCATCGCCGCCTTTGGCTTGCTCTGCCACCCGGGCTGCGGCGTCCATGATCAGCGGGTCCCGCAGCGGCGCGGGCCGTGGCGCGGTGCGGGTCAGGAGCTCTCCGAGATGGGCGGCGTGGGCCACCCGGACGCCGGGGTGCTGCGGGTGAAACGCGCGCAGCCTCCACGACCTGTCCTTGGTAGGCGGGTTCAGGGCCTGGGGGCAGAAGCGCAGCAGAATCGACTTGATGATGGAGGTGTGATCGAAGACGGTGCTCGACACCGATCGGGGTTCCACCCAGGGCGACACTATGATCGCCGGTACCCGCACGCCGTAACGGCCGAACATCGCGGGGTCGTCGTCTGGCGCCTGGGGTGGCGGGACGTGATCATAGAAGCCCCCGTGCTCGTCATAGACGATGACCAGGAGTGAGCGTTCCCAGTGGGGGCTTTTCGCCAGGGCGTCGTAGACGGCCAGCACGAGGTCCTGGCCGTCGGTGATGTCGGCGGGCGCGTGGTCATCGTTGGGAGGGAAGCCGAGCGGGTTGAAGGTGGTAAAGGCCGGGTCGATCCAGGACACCGACGGCAGGGAACCGTTTGCGGCGTCTTCGAGGAAGCTTGCCGCCCCCGCGTCGATCCTGATCTCGAACCGGGTTTTCCAGCTCAGGCCGCTTTTACTGAAGTAGCCGAAATGGTGGCGGTGCCCTGCGGTGTAGCGGGCGTCGGCCAGGCGCAGGGTGGGGGTGTCAAAGGAGTACCAGTGCCAGGACACACCGTGCTCGTCCAGGTGCCGGACGAACGACGGCTTGTGGTAGATCGGTGGCACATGGGGAGGCAGGTCATCCCGGCTGCCGGCCGCGCTCCCGCATAGGGCATACAGCCGGTTAGGCCACGTGGCACCCGGGACCGAGCTGAACCAGCGGTCACAGACCACGAACTCCTCCGCCAGGTGATCATAAACGGGCACGTCCGCGCCGTCGTAGTACCCCACAACGGGTGACGGGTCCCCACCGTGAACCCCGCGGCCAGCCAGGGTGGCCGCCAGGCTCGCCACGAAGCCGCCCATCCGCCCGCCATCGACCTGCACGTTGACAGCGCTGGCGGTGTGCTCAGGGTCTGCGTCCACTGCCGTCGTCGTCAGGTGATGAACCGGGTAACTGCGTCCCTGATACTCGTTCGCCAGCCCGGGACGCAGCCCGTCGATGTCCGGCCGCCCGCCCGTGAGCGACAAATATCCCAGCATGTGGTCGAAGGAGCGGTTCTCCATCATCAAGACGACGATATGGTCAACCTTCTCCAAATTGGCAACATAGGATTCCGAGCCCACAATCCCGCGTCCCCTTCCGTAGGCCTCCGATCAGCGCGCTGAGCCGCAGGCGGCTGGTGAGATCACCGGAGGCGCCCAAGAGAACCATTCGCTCGATCACGAGATGCCACCTTCCGCGGGCCCCAGCCGCCCAGAGTCCCGCCCCGGCCAGGGCGCCGGGGGGGACGGGAGGCCCGTGTACCGGGGGGCTGCGGGCCCGGTCACCCCGGGGCGGCAGCGGAAGATCCCGCCAGCCAGTGGCTGGGCGGTGCGGCTCTCGGAGTTCAGGTCGAACCATGACGTGGTGATGTACAGGTCACCGCCGTCAGCGCCGCCGAAGGCCACCGAGGTGGGGTTCGTCGTGGGTACCTCGATGACGCCATCGAGCGTCCCGTCGGCGCGGTAGCGGTGAACGGCGCCCGCCCGGCCCAGCGCGACCCACAGCATGCCCTCGTCGTTGACGGTCATGCCGTCCGGCCAGACCTGCGCGTCGCCGAAATCGAGGAAACGCCTGCGGCGGCCGATGGCGCCGGTTGCGGGGTCAAGGTCGAACACATCGACGATGCTGACGGCGGTGTCGGCGAGGTAGAGGCGCCCCCGCCGCTCGTCGAACGCGGGCCCGTTGCAGATCGTGAGGCCCTCCGCCACACAGGTCACCTTGCCGCGATCGACCCGGTACAGCGCCGCGCTGCGGGGCCGCTTGTCGTAGGCCATCGTGCCGACCCATACCCGTCCCCGGCCGTCGGTCTTGGCGTCGTTCGCGCGATTCCGGGGCCTGTCCTGCTCGATCGGGACGCGAAGATCCATCACGCCAGTGCTGGTGTCCAGCACGGCCAGGCCTTCGGGGTTCGCCACGACCGGCTCCCCGGCCGCGCTGAGGACCACGCCGCCGGGCTGGCCAGGGGTGCTCCAGGAGCTGTCGTTGCCCGTCTGCGGGTCGAAGCAGTGCACCCGCTGCCCGGTGATGTCCACCCACCACAGCCGGGCCGACGCGGCGTCCCACAGCGGGCCCTCGGCGTGCTCGGCCCGGATGCTTAGCGCGGCCTCAACCCCAACGTCACCCATGACGCAGGCCTGCGATTCGCTCGCGGCTCGTCAGAGGTGTTCTAGCGCGCCAGGGCACTGGGCCAGCACATCCTCCCCGTGGGCCACCACCGGCATGCCGCCCTTGCCAACGGCCAGCGGCGTGCGGTGGTAGCCGTGGTAGGTCAGCATCCCCCCGGACAGGAACGCCACATCGTCCCACCCGTTCTGCTTCAGCGCGCAGTACGCGATGTAGCTGCGGAAACCCGACCGGCAGTAGGTATATACGGGCTTGTCCCGGGGCACCTCATCCAGTCGTTGCCGCAGCTCGGTGTACGGCAGCAGGACTGCCCCGGGGATGTGCCAGGCGTCATACTCCGCCGGCGTGCGCACGTCGAGGATCGTCACCTGCCCGGCGCAGTCCGGGTAGTCCCCGGGGTACCACAGATCGATGTCGCCGCGCAGCAGGTTCGCGCCGAGGAAGCCGGCCATGTTGACCGGGTCCTTCGCCGCACCATAGGGCGGGGCGTAGGCAAGTTCCAGATGCTCCAGGTCGAAGACCGTCATCCCGGCGCGGAGCGCGACCGCGAGGACGTCGATGCGCTTGTCCACCCCATCCCAGCCGAGCACCTGCGCGCCCAGCAGTTTCCCCCCGGCCGGGTCGAACAGCACCTTCACGAACAGGGGCGCGGTTCCTGGATAGTACGCGGCGTGGCCGTTCTGGTGGGTGTAGATCTTGCGGTAGTCCATGCCGGCCGCGCGCAGCTCGGTCTCGGTCATGCCGGTGCCGCCGGCAGTCATGTCGAACACCTTGACCACGGCGGTGCCCTGGGTACCGCGATAGCCGCCGACATCCTCGCGGCCGGCGATCGTGTCGGCGGCGATCCGGCCTTCCCGGTTCGCCGGGCCGGCCAGCATCGACAGCACAGGCTCGCCGGTCAGGAAGTGAGCGGTCTCCACCGCATCGCCCGCCGCCAGGATGTCCGGGGCCGAAGTGCGCATCTGCGCATCGACCACGATCCCCCCGCGCGGCCCGATCTCGATACCGGCGTCACGGGCGAGATCGACGTTAGGACGCGCCCCAGCCGCCATCACGACCACGTCAGCCTCGACTGACGTGCCATCGGACAGATCGAGCACCAGCCCGTCGTCCTCCCCACGGCGAACTGCGTGGGCGGAGGTGCCGAGCCGCAGGTCCACATCGTGGGTGCCGACGTGGTAGTCCAGGATCCGCGTCATCTCAGGGTCCAGCCACGGCATGAGCCGCTCGGTCCGCTCGACGACGGTGGTGGCCAGCCCGCGAGCCCGGAACGCCTCGGTGAGCTCCAGCCCGATGTAGCTGCCGCCGACGATGACCGCACTCGAGGCGTCCTTGCCGAGCTGGGCGATGATCCGGTCCATGTCGGGGATGTTGCGCAGCACGTCGACCCGCGGGTCGTCAGCACCAGGGATCGGCGGCCGGACCGGCTCGGCACCAAGGCACAGCACCAGCTTGTCGTAGGACTCCCGGTACGTCCGCTGCTGCGCGAGGTCGCGCACCTCCACTTCCTTCGCGCCGCGGTCGATGCGGACGACGTCCTGCCCGGTCCGCACATCCAGCGCCAAGCTCTTGCCGAGACTTTCCGGCGTCTGCAGCAGCAGGCTGTCGCGGTCCGGGATGGCACCGCCGATATGGTAAGGCAAGCCGCAGTTCGCGAACGACACATAATGGTCACGCTCCAGGATCACGATCTCGGCCGACTCATCAAGCCGCCTCAGCCGTGCACCTGTCGAAGCCCCGGCCGCAACTCCGCCCACAATTACTGTCTTCATGTCGCTGCCCCCTGCCATGCCCCGCCCAGCATTAACTGGATAGTTCGAGTGCACGCACCGATGCATCACCCCTCCGGGTTGAAGACGCTCGGTAACTTTCGAGACCGGACATTTCCCCCACCGGCCCGGGTAAGGAGAGGGCGGCGGTGCGGATAATTCATACAACCGTGTACATTGCACCATGCCACGGCCGGTGGCCGTAGGGCCAAAGGTCCTAACCAGGCCAGGCTGGCTCAGCGGGTGCCGGCTCGGGCCGGCTGGCTCAGCGGGTGCCGGCTGGGCCGGCTGGCTCAGCGGGTGCCGGCTCCGGGTCGGGCGGCGAGGGCCAGGGTGTGGCGCCCAGCCTGCGCGCAGACCGGGCCAGATCATCCCGCAACGCCGCGAGAGGGATCGCATCAAGGCCGCCGGCCTGCACAAGGTAGTCCTCGAAGATCCGCCACCCCAGCGCGGCCGCCACGATCTGCGCCGCCCGCACCCGGGCCGCATCGGCAGCCAGGCCATACCCGGCCATCAGGGTCTCAGCCATCGCCACGACAGGGTTGAAATCGGGACGGCTCCCCAGAGACCGGCCAGAGATCACCAGAGCGGCGGCGATCCGCACCCATTTCCCCATCACGGTGTCAGCCGAGAAGCCCTGCCCCGACAAAGGGTTTTCCTCAACGGCCTGGGCGAGCTGATCGGAGACATGGCGGAACACTGCAGCCACCAAGTCGTCACGGCTGCCGATGTACCGTCGGATCAGCGAAAGATGCACGTCGGCCGCGGCCGCAATGTCCCGGAGCGACACCGCGTCAACTCCCCGCCGGGCAAACAGTGCTGCCGCAGCGTCGAGCACCGCCCGGCGAACTTCGTCCGGACCTGCAGGCGACCCCGCTGGCCGCGGGGGCCCTGGCAGGCGGGTTCTGGGGGAATCGACCGTCGGCGCGCTGCTCATGACGCCAAATTTATACGGCTGTACACGCCGATGTCATCCGGCGCGGCGAGCCTTGGGGCCGGCTCCGTCCGAGCGCACAGAGGTCGTGGCCGGTACAGACCCGCGCTGGGGCCCGCCCGTAGTGGCCGGGGAGCATCTTTCCCGCGGAGCGCTAGCGCTAGCGGCGCGGCCTGAGGGTGGCGTCGCTGCCGGCCAGGGACATGGCTTCGGCCGTGGCCTCCATCTGGGTCATGGCGCGACCCTCCGCGTACGCGGCGCCGAACCTGTCCTGGCCGATGGCCCCGGCCACGAGGGAGCGGGCCCGGTCACGGTCCGCGGCACCGCCCTGGCCGGGGCCTGTCTTGCCGCCCGCCCGCTCAAACGCTGCCTCAACGGTCCCGAGCAGCCGGGCGGCGAGCTCATGCTGGCTGAGCGCGGCGGCCCCCCGGGCAAGCAGCGTCAGGTGCCGCCAGCCGATTTCTGCGTAGGCGTGCTCGCGCGCAATCCGCAGCCCCTCCGCCGCGTGCCGCACGCCCCTCGATGTTTCGCCGCAATCCAGCTCAGCTGCGGCCAGCACGGCCAGCGTCATGGCCACGCCGTGGGGGTCGCCGACCGCCCGGAACTGGTCGATCACATCGTCGAGTGACCCGGCGAGCCGGGCGCTGTCACCCTCGGCGCGTGTCTCGGCCTCGCTGAGCCGGATCGTCGCGGCCAGGCTGGCACTGCCTGCGCGGGACGCGGCCGCAGCTGCTTCGTGTAGTAGCCGCGCGGCCTCGGCGAAGTTGCCCTCGGCCCACGGGTAGTCGGCCTGGCAGTACAGCGCCAGGGCGAGCCCGTTGTCGTCGGCCAGGTTCCTGGCAATGGCAAGCATGTCGTCGCGCCACTGCGTGCCGAGCCTGGCGAGCTCGTCGGAGCGGTGCACGGCGTTGGCCTCGGCCGGTGGCCTTGCGGCCGCGTCAGCCTCCAGCGAGTCGTGGCCGAGCAGCAGCGCGTAGTACGTCAGCACGAGGGGGAACGACGGCTCCGGCCCAAGGGCGATCGCCCGCTGTGCCAGAGGGTACAGCTCCTCGATCCGGCCAGTGATGTTCCACCATCGGTACCCGTCAGCGATGAGCGCGCAGGCTCGCGCTCCCTCATCGTGGCTCAGGCACCAGGCAAGGCTCGCCCGCACGTCGTCGGCGGCAGCCGCGACTGCGGCCAGGTACTCGCCGGTGCTCGGGGTGAACTGGAAGATGGGGTCACGCGGAGCCAGGTACCTGGCCAGGAAGTCGGCCCGGCTGCGCTCGACCTTGGCTGTCTCTCCCCGCCCGGCAAGCTGCTGCGCGGCGTAGTCGCGAACCGCCAGCAGCAGCTGGTACTCGGTACGGCCCGCCTTCTCTCCCGCTATCAGCAAGGACTGAGCGACGAGCCCGTCGACCAGATCCGGGATCTGCGCTGGCTCGAGCGGAGGCGCGGCGCAGACCTGCTCGATCCAGCTGAGCGGGCACTGGCCGGCGAAGACCGCAAGCCTGGCTAGCAGCACCTGCGCCTGCTCGCCGAGCAGGTCGTAGCTCCAGGCAAGGGTGGCCCGCAGGGTCCGGTGCCGCTCAGGTACCCCGCGCGCGCTGGTGACCAGCACGGCGAACCGGTCCTCCAGTCGTGCGAGCAGGTCACTGGGAGCGAGCGTCGCGATGCGCGCCCCTGCAAGCTCCAGCGCGAGCGGCAGCCCGTCGAGCTTGCGGCAGATCTCGGTAACGGCGCGGGCGTTGCCGGCGTTTACAGCGAAGTTTGCCCGGGCCGCGCTGGCCCGCTCGGCAAACAGCCGCACCGCATCGGCCTGCAGCAGATCCGGGCCGAGCGCAGCGTCCAGCGGAAGGCCGAGCGGCTCCAGGCCGAACCGGACCTCGCCGGTCACGTTCAGCGGCACGCGGCTGGTGGCGAGCACTTTCACCTGCGGCGCGCTGTCCAGCACCCGGTCGGCCAGCTCGGCAACGCCGTCCAGGACGTGTTCGCAGTTGTCCAGGACCAGGAGCAACTCCGCGTCAGACAAGAAGACCAGCAGGGCCCTGGCCGACCCGCCGCCAGCCAGGTCAGGCAGCGGCAGCGCCCGTGCCACGGCGTCGGCGACCATCGCCGGGTCGGCGATGGCAGCAAGCTCGACCACCCACGCCCCGCGGGCGATTGACTCTGTGAGCTCAGCGGCCAGCCGGTAGGCGATCCTGGTCTTGCCCACGCCGCCAGGTCCGAGTACGGTCACCAGGCGGTGCTCGGCGATCAGGCCGCGGAGCCGCCTGAGCTCCGCTTCCCTGCCGACGAAGCTTGTCCTGGCCTGCCGGAGGCTGCCGGGAACGAACCTTGGCGCCCGCGGCGGCGGGAACGGCCCGGGAAGGCGCGGATGGCGCAGCTCGAACAGCGGCGCGGGCGCGTCAAAGTCCTTCAGCCGGTAGCTGCCCAGCGGGTACAGCTCCGCGCCAGGAGGCAGGCGGCCGCCTGCATGCTGGGCTGCCGCAGCCGAGCACAGCACCTGGCCGCCGTGCGCGGCCGCAGCGACCCGGGCAGCCTGGTGAACGCCGAGGGCGACATAGCCGGCGCCGACCGGGACTGCCTGGTCACAATGCAACCCCATCCGGCTGCGCAGCCGCAGCCCGGTGGGCCAGTCGCGGCCGGCTAGGGCCAGCTGAGCCTGCAGGCAGCCGGCCACCGCCGCGGCCGCGTCGCCGAACGCGGCGAACAGCCCGTCCCCCTCGGTCTCCACAATGATCCCGTCGGCAGCGGCGAACGCCGCCTGGACCAGCTGATGGTGGGCCGCCAGGGCAGCCGGATAACCGGCCGGGTCGGAGCGGAATGCGCGAGTGGAGCCCTCGACATCGACGAAGCAGAACGTCACCAGGCCTGCAGGCAGCTCCCGCATCGGCGCCCTCCGTTGCTCCTCGTCTGGAGCCCGTTCCCCCGCCCGGCTAACCCAGGTGTACCGGCCGGGGATCAGGCAGGTCAAGGGCGCGTCCTCGCCCTCGCGACCGAGGTTGCGGCAGCGCACAAGGAGGAAGGGGCAGAGCGTGAGTGCCCGATGCTGCCGGGCATTGACGTACCCCGCTGGCGGCGACGCCGACCGGATCCGGCCGCCCGGGAAGGGGGCGGGATCTCCGGAGACCAGGCGCCAGGGCGTGATCGTGACTCGACGTGATCGACGGCGACGGCGTAAAGTCCGCAGGACATCCGCCTGGAGATCGTCTGGGGAGGCGCTCGCAGGTCCGGGCTAATGGGGATCGGGGGGAAACCGCATGGCGTACGGCGTGGTCCATAAGTTCGCTGGTGGCACCAAGGAGCAGTACGAAGCCTCCATAGCGGCAGTGCATCCGGAGGGCGGGGGGCTGCCTGAGGGGCAGCTGTTCCATGCCGCGGGCCCATCGGCTGGCGGCTGGATGATCATCGCAGTGCATGACTCGCGGGAGGGCTGGGAGCGGTTCCGCGATGGCACCCTCATGCCGCGCATGGCGCAGGGAATCGCCGGTGGCTTCACGGCGCCGCCCGAGGAGACCGGGTTCGAGATCTACAACGAGGTCACGGCCTAGCCGCGCGCAGTTCCTGGGCAGCTGCCTGAGACGGGTGAGCCGGGCGGCCGAGTTCCTACGGACGGCCTGATTCCGGTGAAGCGTTGTCTGCGGGGGGTGAATCGCGGGAAACAAGGCGGAGCTCGACCCGGGCAGCCGGGATGCGTTCTTGCTCGCGGGCCAGGAGTGCCATCGCGCGGATGTCGGCCGCCGTGGGCCGGTTCACATCCAGGGCTCGCGGCCACAGGCCGGCATACTGGACGGCTGCAACTTCGGCCGCGTAGACCAGCGCCTGATTGACTAGGTAGAGCAGCGCGAACATGCCTGCTACGGTGGCGAAGCTCCCGTAGACGGGCCCGGCCTTGCTGACCAGTCTCGCCAGCAATGGTGCACCGAGATTGAGTGCCAGGGTCACCGCTGCAGCGCCCAGAACGGCGGCCGGCCAGAGGGCCCGGACCGGCGCTGGCCGAGCGAGCAGCACCCTGGCGCCAAACAGCAAGACGGCGAAGATGACTACCGCGGACCCGAGCACCGCCGCGGCGCGTTCGGCTTCCGGTACTGCAGGCAGCGCCGTCACCACCACCGTGAGCGCGCCAGCCGCCAGTGCCCCCAGCAGCAGCGTCAGCAGCATCAGGAACACCCGCAAATACCGGGACGCGAACCCGGCCCGAAGGCGCCGCGGGACGCCGGCGACATGGTTCAGCGTCTGGTACGCGGAGAACACGACACCGGTTCCGGAGAACAGCAAGCCGATCAGGCCGGCAATAAACGGGATGGTTGACGTCGGCAAGGAACTCACCGAACTCTCAACGGTGGCTCGCAGCGCCGCCGGGACGATCTCAGTGATGAGCCGCTGCCGCAGTTCCGGGTCATCAGCCAGCACCCGCGACAGGATCGCCACGGCGAGCAGCAGCAACGGGAAGATGCTGAGGAAACCGTAGTAGGTAATCAGCGCGGCCTCGCGCCCGCCGTCATCGTCTCCGTACTTCTTGATCACTGCGTAAGGGAATCCCAGGAGGCCATGCCGGCGCTGCACGCGATCCGCCCAGGCGAAGATCCGGTTCGCCTGTGCGCTCAAGCCCTCGAAAAAGCGCATGCCTCAGCCTTCCTGATATCACGTCCAGAAACGTCATCATCGCTGGGCGAGCCGCTGGGCGAGCATGGTGCAGGGCCGACACCGTCCGACAGGCTCCGGATGTGGCAGGTGCGGCCATGGCGGCAGGCCGATCCCCAGCAGCCGAAGGCACAAACCAGTCTCCGCACGCAGGTCCCGCGGCCTCGATCTAGCTGAGGGGTGGTGCTGGGGGAAGGTCGGGCGGCTGGCCGCTCTCGGCGGGTGCCCGGCCTGCGGCCCCCTGGCCGTCGGGAGGCTGCCCGGTAGTGGCGGTCCACTGGGCGCCGGTTTCGCCGCGGAATGCGGCGATGGCCGCGCCGATCGTCGGGTAGAAGTGGTGCGGGTCGATGGTGCGGGTGAGCCCGTAGCGTTCGATCTTGCGGCGTACCGGGTCCTTGAGTTCGGCGAACACCAGGCTGATGGCCTGGGCGTTCAGCGCCTCGTCGAGTTCGGTCAGGACGTCGGAAGCGGTGGTGTCCACATCGGTCACGGGCTCCGCTGCGATGAGGATCCATGAGGGCTTCGGTTCCGCCTTGGCCAGCCGCCTGATCTCGTCGCGGAACGTGGTGGCGTTGGCGAAGAACAACGGGCCGTCGAATCGGTAGATCACCAGGCCGGGCAGGTGCTCGGCGCCGGGATATGAGCGGGTGTCGTGATATCCCTCCACCCCGTCCACGCGGCCGAGGACCGTCGCGTAAGGCCACCACGCCCGCCGGAAGACGTTCAGGATGGATAGCGCGACCGCGATCGCGATCCCGGGCAGCACGCCGAGCAGGGCGACACCGAGGAAAGCCGTGATCGACAGCAGGAACTCGGCCTTGCGCTGCCGCCACAGCCTTACCGTGGCGGGAATGTCGGCCAGGGACAGTGATGCGGTGATCACCACCGCGGCGAGGGCCGGCTGGGGCAGGTTCCGGAACAGGCCCGGGACCAGAACGATCATGAGGATGATCAGGGCGGCCCCGACGACGCCGGTGAGCTGCGTCTTGGCCCCCGAGCGTTCCGCCACCGCCGTCCGCGACCCGCTGGTGCTGACCGGGAACCCCTGGAAGAGGCCGGCCGCCAGGTTGGCCACGCCGATGCCGATCATCTCGCCGTTGCCGCGCACTTCCTGCCCGGTGCGGGCCGCGAACGCTGAGGCGGTGGAGATCGTGTCAGCCAGGGAGACCAGGGCGATGCCCAGCGCCCCGGCGAACAGGGGGCCGAGGTCGGACAGGCGGACCGACGGGATGGTGAGCGGCGGGAAACCTTTGGGGAGCACCCCGACCAGGCTGACGCCATGGTCGGCCAGACTGAAGACCGAGGTGGCCGCGATGGCCAGCACGACGGCGATCAGCACGGCCGGGACCTTCGGCAGCCAGCGCTGCAGCACCAGGATCAGCACGACCGCCGCGATCCCGACCGCGGCCGCGGCCGGGACCACGTCGCCGTTCGCCAGGCCCTTGGCGAACCCGGTGATCTCGCCAATCAGGTCATCGGCTTCGACCTTGAACCCGAGCAGCTTCGGCAGCTGGCCGATGAGGATGGTCAGTGCCAGGCCGTTCATGTAGCCGATCATCGTCGGCTTGGAGATCAGGTCGGCGATGAAGCCGAGTTTCGCCACCGCCGCCAGGATCATGATCGCCGCGACCATGATCGCGAGGATCGACGCCAGCGCGACCGCGCGTTTCGGGTCGCCCTTGGCGGCCATCAGCGGCAGGATCGTCGCGGCGATCATCGGGCCCAGCGAGGAATCCGGGCCCAGCACCAGGATCCGCGACGGCCCGAACGCCGCGTAGCCGAGCAGGCACAAGATGGATGTGTACAGGCCGGTGATCGGCGGCAGGCCCGCGAGTTCCGCGTAGGCCATGCCCTGCGGGACCAGCAGGGTGGTCAGCACGACCCCGGCAATGACGTCCTTGAGCAGCCACTGCCGGCGGTAGGACGAAATCACCTGAAGCCCGGGCACCCACTGGAACACGGACACCCCCAGGCCCTGGTCATATGCCGTAGTGGCAATTTCGCCCCTCTGGACAATTCCGGCATCACCCACACGGGGTGACGGCCCAGGGGCGGAATCAAGTGATCGTGGCGGGATGACTCCCCGCCAATGCCTAGCCGTCAGCCCGCCGGCCTGACTAGCCGGAGGAAGCGACATGGCTAAGAAGCACAAGCACAAGCAACCCCCCCGGGAGGATCAGGGGCCGCCGGGCGCAGCGCGGCCCGGGGCCGGAGGTGGCCCGCCTCCGAAGATGAAGCGCAAGGAGTACGAGCGGGAGATGAGACTCCTGCACAGTGAGCTTGTGGCCATGCAGGAGTGGGTCAAGGCGTCGGGAGCCAAGATCTGCATCGTGTTCGAGGGCCGGGACACCGCCGGGAAAGGGGGCACGATCAAGCGGATCACCGAGCGTGTCAGCCCGCGCGTGTTCCGGGTCGTGGCCCTGCCCGCCCCGACCGACCGCGAGAAGTCACAGATGTACATCCAGCGGTACCTGCCCCATTTCCCGGCCGCCGGCGAGGTCGTGATCTTCGACCGCAGCTGGTACAACCGGGCGGGCGTCGAGCGGGTGATGGGCTTCTGCGAGCCTGAGGAGACCGAGCGGTTCCTGGAACTCACGCCCGGGGTCGAGAAGGCCATGGCCGATGACGGGATCCTGCTGCTGAAGTACTGGCTGGAGGTCAGCCCCGGCGAGCAGACGCGGCGCCTGAAGAGCCGCATCAATGACCCGCGGAAGATCTGGAAGCTGTCAGATATGGACCTGAAGTCCTACCGCCGTTGGTACGACTACTCCAGGGCCAGGGACGCGATGTTCGCCGCGACCGACACCGCGTGGGCGCCCTGGTACATCGCGCACACCGACAGCAAGAGGCGCGGGCGGCTCAACATCATCAGCCACCTGCTGAGCCAGGTCCCCTACAAGCCGCTCCCCCTCCCGGACGTCACGCTACCCAAACGGCAGCCGGCCCACGGTTACGTGCAGCCGGACCTGCCCTTGCGGTACATCCCCGCACCGTTCTAGGCAGCAAGCACAAGCTGGGGGAAGGTCACCAAGTTCGCGCCCGCCGGCATGGTCGCGGTTGGGCCACCAGGCCCTTACCTTCACCCCCGGTGGGTGAGCACACAGGTTCCCGCCGTGGATTGACTCATTCTGGCCGGCCGGGCCGCCGGTCAGCCAGACGGAGGGCGTAGTGATGGCGCTGACGGAGTACGAACCAGGTACGGCATTCCCTGGGGAGCACCGGGACAAGCTCATCGAGATGATCGCGCAGTGGTATGTGGAGGCGGGTAAGTACAACGTGCTGCCCATCGACGGCAGCGCGGTGGAGCGGCTGATGACCGAGCGGCCGCAGATCGCGGAGGCACGGGACAGCTTCACGTACTGGCCCGGTACCCAGACCGTGCCGTTCTTCGCCGGGCCGCGGGTGCTGAACCGGCCGCATGCCATCACCGCGGACGCGGACGTACCGCCGGGCGGCGCGGACGGTGTCTTGCTCTGCCAGGGCTCCGGCGTCGGCGGCTGGTCGTTCTACCTCAAGGACGGGAAGCTGCACTACGTCCACAACTACGTCCGCCGCGCCCTGTACCAGGTCTCATCGCCCGACCCGGTGCCCCCGGGCCGGCATCAGCTGCGGTTTGAGTTCGAGCCGACGGGGAATCCCGACATCCCCCAGGGCAAGGGCGCTCCCGGCCGGGCCCAGCTCTACGTGGACGGCCAACTCGTCGGGCAGGCGGAGATTCCGGTCACCACACCCATCGTCTTCAACCCGGGCGGGCTGACCTGCGGCGCCAACCCCGGCTCGCCGGTCACCCCGGATTACCAGTCCCCGTTCCGCTTCACCGGGACTCTGCACTCCGTCACGGTGGACCTGTCCGGCGACCTCATCAGCGACACCGAAAGCGAAATGCGGATGGCCATGGCCCGCCAGTAACCGTGCAGGGCGAGCTTCTCGCGGCTATCGTGTTTCGCCGCCGGTCGTATCATGCCAGGTCACCGGGAAGTTGGTGGCCCCCAGCTCCTCCGTACGATGGAGCCGCCGGGCGACCGGCGGCTGGCGCGACGGTGGTGCCGCGTTGAGCAGGCTGGTGAGCAGCGCCCGGGCCCGCAGCAGGACCATGGGTGAGCGGGACGCGGACTCGATGAGGTCGTCCAGGCCGGTGCGCAGGTAGTCCTCCCAGGAGGGGAGCGCCAGCACCACCCGGACGGCCCCGGTGCTGTCGGCCACGTCGGCTACGTCCAGGTCACGGGATACCAGCGGCCGGAGAAGGCTCTCGATCGTGTCCAGCACCTGGACGGCGGTCGCTGGATCGTTGATTGCCGCCGACAGCGCCCGGAGGCCGATGTCGGCCAGGAGCCGGAACGCGAACCTCGGATCCTGATGGAAGGTTCGCTCCTGCCCGGTCACCAGCGCGCCGAGTACCGCCGCGTCGGCCACCTCGCCGCCGTGCAGGTCGGCGACCGGGGCGCCCTCCTGAAGCGTGTCGCCGATGCCGGCCCGCAGCACGATCACGGCGCCGTCAGCGACCCGCAGCAGCCGGCCCAGGTCAAGTTGCTGCAAGGTCACCTGGCGGTTCGGCCAGGTGACCGCCCTGTGCCGCGGCGGCAGCGGGGCAGCCGGCAGGCGGTCCGCCGGCCACGGCCCGCGGTACAGGTCGTCGAGGATGCCGCGGCCCTGCCCGGCGATGGCCGCCAGCGTCGGCGCCAGCTGAATGGAGGCGAAGGCTTTCACCTGCAGGCTGCGGATCATCGCCAGGGCGGCGAGCACTGCCACCACCTCAGCAGCTGGCACGACCACCGACACTTTCGCCTGGTCCCCGATGACCAGGGCCGTGGTGACCGAGAACACGAATACCCCGATGGCGAACCCGAACGTGCGCCACACGATCGGGTCGTCACGGAACAGGTTCAGCCGGGGCGAGAGGCTGCTGAACGCCCACTGCACGACCAGGAAGAGCAGCGAGAAGATGATGCTCACCAGGCCCAGGACCCCGAAGCCCACCGCGACCAGGGCCTCCGACACGCGGACGCTGGACACCGTCAACTCCACGGTGATCCTGGGCAGCAGCAGGCCGAGCGCCAGCCCGGCCACCGCGCATAGCAGCTGCGACAGCCCCGCCCGCAAGCGGCGGCGGGGCCGGCCAAACCGCCCCAGCGAGCGTGCCCCCAGCGGTTCCATCACCACGCCCGGGCGATGCCACGCGGGAAGACCAGCAAGCCGCTAACCAGTAGGGCGAGACCATCGTTAGGGGAGCTTCGCGGTTCCTTCTTGGACATGCCGTGCATGGCTCCTATACGTATTCGCGGCGGCGCATCACCCGGACATGGGAGAGCAGACACGCCATGGCAGATGACCCGATCGGCCACACCCCGGCTCCCGATCCCGAACCCGGAGTTTACGGGCCCGGCGAACGTCAGTGACGTACCTCCCTGCGTGCCGCGCGGCTCGACGTCCTCGTCATCGCCTCGGATTAGCCAATGGTCGACGCACCCGTCATCTCGTCGCTGCCACCACACGCCCTGTTCCCACCCAACGGCCAGACCGACGCGACATTCCCCGAACGCGGAGCAATACCTTAGGGCGAGAGAAGATGAACGGTCATGGCTGACGATAAGCAAGGCAAGCCATATCCCCCGCGATGGGTAGTGATTTACCTGCTGGTCCTCGCGCTGGCCAGCTAGTTCCGTATATCTCCGGCACCTACTCCAAGATATACTAGGTGGGAGGAGGTGAAGATGGCCAAGACACTGATCGATGTGAACGAGCAGTACCTCGCCGCCGCTCAGGAGGCGCTGCATACCGAGACGAAGAAGGACACCGTGAATGCGGCCCTCCGCGAGGTGGCCGCCCTGGCGGCCCGCCGGCGGGATCTGCAGCGGCTGGCCTCTGGTGGCCTGCCTGATCTGGAGGACGACGAGGTGATGCGGGCCGCATGGCGGCAGTAGCCAGCTACCTGGCCGACACAAGCGCCCTGGCGCGGCTGCGCCATCGTCTGGTCGCTGCGGTACTGGGCCCGATGATTGAGGCGGGTCTGGTCGCCACGTGCGGAGTGATCGAATTCGAGCTCGGGTGGGCCACCAGGACCGGTAAGGAGTTCGATGAGCTGCGGGCCGACCGGGACGCTGGGTACGAATGGCTGCCCACCCACGATGAGGACTGGCGCCGTGCGTTGGGCGTGCAGGCCGCGCTGTGGCGCAGCGGGCAGGTCAGAGCCGTTGGTTTCCCGGATTTGCTGATCGCCGCCGTGGCCGAGCGGGAACGCGTGACCGTGCTCCATTACGACAGCGATTTCGACCTGATTGCGGGTGTCACCGGCCAGCCGGTGCAGTGGGTAGCGCCCCGCGGGACAGTCCCATGACCACGCTGGCCGCGGCCTTCTGCTCGCGCACGGCAACCGGGACTGCGGCGAGGATCAACGCGGCGGTAAGGGCGAACGCCGCCGGGTAGCCGGTGCGGACGCAGATCAGGCCGAAGACCGCCGGGCCTGCGCCGTACCCGGCGTCGTAGGCGAGGTTCCACAACGCGCTGGCCTTAGCCTCGGGCAGCTGCTCGATCAGCAGCGCGAACGTCGCGTTCTCGGTCACCCCGAACCCGGCGCCGAACAGCACCATGCCTGCGAACATCACCACGGGCGAGCCCAGCACCATCATCGCGGCCATGCCGAGCGCCGCCGCAGCGAGCGCCGGGATGAGCAGCCGGGTGTGACCGTAGCGGTCGCCGTGCTTGCCAGCCTGCCAGCGGCTGAGCGTGGCGGTGATCGCCTGCACGAGCAGGGCGGCCGAGGCGAGGTTGCTCGGGATCCCCTTCGCGAGCGGCAGGAACGAGTCCAGCACGCCGGCCGCGATGGTAGCGGCGGCGAAGATCAGCGGCAGCCGCAGCGCGGCGCCCGCGATCTGTCCGGAGCCGCGGGCACCTGGCATCCGTCTGGCGCGGGCGGTACGGCGTGCCTCCCGCCCGTCCGGCAGCCAGCGGATCGCCACTAGCGGCAGCAGGCCGGCAGTGGCCGCCATCGCCGCGGCCGCGGCGGCCAGGTGGTGTCCGGCGAGCCAGACCCCGGCCGGCAGCGCGATTACGGCCGGGACGCCGGAGACGATGCCGAGCAGGCCGAGCCCCTCACCGCGCCGTCCGGGAGGCAGCAGCCTGGCGGTGAGCGCGCCGGTGACCACACCGCACAAGCCGAAGCCGAGCCCGCGCACCAGGCTGACGCTCATCATGACGGCCTGGGGCTCGGGTGCGAGCATGGCCACGGCCGGCGCGCCGAGCAGCACGGCTCCGGCCGCGAGCACCATCCGGTAGCCGAACCGCCTGATCGCTATTGCGGCCAGGGCCTCGGCAGCCACGGTGCCGAGCAGCAGGGCCCCGGTGATCAGCCCGGCAGCGGAGCTGCCGGCGCCGGCTGCCGCCGCCAGCATCGGCATCACCGACAGCAGCAGGAAGAAGCTGGTGAGCGAGGTGAACTCGGCCAGGAACGTGGCTGCCAGCGGCACGCTGAGGAGCCGGGCCGGGACCGCGGTACCAGGCTGCGCCTGCGTCAAGGTGCTCATAGCACGCACGGTAGAAGCCAGCCGGCACGCTGGTAAGGTCCGATTTCATGGCGATTGAGTGGTCCGGTTTGAGTCCGGGGCTGCTGGTGCGGCTCGACCGTTCGGCCAGCCAGCCGCTGCGCGCCCAGCTGGAAGCGAGCCTGCGCGAGGCGATCAGGGGTGGCCGGCTCCGCGCCGGGGAACGGCTGCCGTCCTCGCGGGAGCTGGCGCGTGAGCTCGGCATCTCCCGCGGCATGGTGCAGGACTGCTACGGGCAGCTGCTGGCCGAGGGATACCTGACCAGCCGCACCGGGTCCGCCACCCGGGTCGCCGGCATCAGCGGCCAGCACGCCGGTGACCAGCCCGTGGCCGGCCCGGCCGTGGTCCCGCCCCCGGCGCCCTCGCCAGGCTGCCATCCCTCGGAACCGCCGCTCATCGCGGACTTCCAACCCGGCGTACCGGACCTGTCCAGCTTCCCGCGTACCGACTGGGCCTGGGCCATCAAGCAGGCGTGCACCAAGGCCGCCTCCGCGGACCTGGGATACGGCGACCCGCGCGGCAGCGCGGTGCTGCGCGAGGTCCTCGCCGGGTACCTGCGGCGGGTACGAGCCGCCGCCGCCGGCCCGGCGCAGATGATCATCAGTACCGGCTTTGCGCAAGGAATCAACCTGGTACTGCGCGCCCTGGCCCGCCAGGGCGGCGTGACGTGCGTGGCCTTCGAAGACCCCGGCTACGGCTGCGCGCAGGCAGACGAAACAGTTCGCGCGGCCCTGGCGATGGGCATCCACGTCACCTACGTGCCGGTCGACGAGCAAGGCCTCGTGGTCAGCGAACTGGCGGCCAGCGGAGCCCAGGCTGTCGTGGTCACCCCGGCGCACCAGTCCCCCACCGGGGTGGTCCTGTCCCCATCACGGCGGCACGCCCTGACCGGCTGGGCGCGGCACGGCGGCGGGTACGTGATCGAGGACGACTACGATTCAGAGTTCCGCTACGACAAGGAACCCGTCGGCGCGCTGCAGGGACTGGCCCCAGACCAGGTCTTCCTGCTCGGCACCGCCAGCAAGGCGCTGGCGCCCGCGGTCCGCCTCGGCTGGGTCCACGCCCCTTCACCGCTGGCCTCAGCCGTCGCCGCCGAGAAAGAAATGAGCGACCGCGGCTCCTGCACGCTAGACCAGCTCGCCCTGGCAACCCTGCTCACAACCGGCCGGTACGATCGCCACCTGCGGCGGATGCGAACTGTCTACGCCGCCCGCCGTACCGCACTGACCGGCGCGTTCGCCAGACAGGCCCCCCGGGTCCGGCTCACCGGGCTCGCGGCCGGATTCCACGCTGTCGCGCCTCTGCCACCCGGCGCCGACGAGGCGGCAGTGATCGCCGCGGCGCGTGAACGGCGGGTCGGGTTGCACGGCATCGGCGCCTACCGCGGCAACCCTGACACCGCGGCGCCACCCGCGCTGGTGATGGGTTTCGGCAACGTCCGCGAGCGAGCCATCGAACCCGCCATCGCCGGCGTCGCCGACCTGCTCAGCTGACCAGGAAGCAACCGTGCCCGGGGACCAGACACCCCGGCTGGCCGCGTGCAGTCCGTTGCACCTTATATTCGGCTTGGGGACGCACCGGCGGCCTCGTCCGGCCCTGCCCGGCCCGCCACCGCCTGCGAGGGGAGGTCCGGCTTTGGCTGATGCACCCGGGACGACGCTCGCCGAGTTGTTGAAACGGCTACGGCAGGCCGCTCGGCTGACCCAGGAGGAACTCGCGGAAGCTGCCGGGATCAGCGTCCGCTCGGTCAGTGACCTGGAGCGTGGCATCAACCGCACCGCCCGCAAGGAGACGGCCCGTTTACTCTGCGAGGCACTCGATCTGTCCGGCTCGGCCAGGGAGCTGTTCGAGGCGGTTGCGCGTGGCCGTCCGGGACCAGACGGTCCGGACGTGGACCAGCCTGCCGGGCAGTTGCCGGTTCCGCCCACGCCACTGGTCGGCCGGGCGGCTGACGTTAGCGCGTGCTGCGAGCTGCTGCTGCGCACTGAAGTCCGGCTGGTCACCATCACCGGCCTCGGCGGGGTGGGCAAGACACGCCTGTCGCTAGCGGTCGCGCGTCAGCTCACCCGGCATTTCCCGGATGGCGTGCGGTTCGCCAGCCTGGCTTCACTGCAGGACCCGCAATTGGTGATAGCCGGCGTGGCCCGCGCCATGGGGGTGCGGGAGGGCGGCACCGAGACCCTGCAGGCACAGGTGGAGGCCACGCTCGCGCCGCTGCGTGCGCTACTGCTGCTAGATAATTTCGAGCATGTCATTGAGGCGGCGACGGTCGTCTCCGCGCTGCTCAGCGCCTGTCCGGGGGTTAAATTCCTGGTCACGAGCAGGCGCCCGCTGCGGGTCAACGGCGAGCACGAGTACCCGCTCGCGCCCCTGCGCCTGCCGCCAGCGGCCGGCGCAGGGCCAGACGAACTGCTCCGCATCCCGTCTGTGCAGCTGCTCACCGACCGCATCCGGGCGGTCCTGCCGGGCTGGATGATCAGCGGCAGTGATGCCGCAGCGGTCGCCGGGATCTGCCGCCGCCTGGACGGGCTGCCGCTGGCACTGGAGCTTGCCGCCGCGCGCGCGAAGGTGTTGCCGCCCGGAGCGCTGCTGGCGCGGCTTGGCGAGCGCGCCGACCTGCTGTCATTGGGTTCGCGTGATGCCAATGACCGGCACCGGACCCTGCGGGCGACGCTGGACTGGAGCTACCGGCTGCTCGACGCGCCCGCGGCGCGGCTGCTGCCGCAGCTGGCTGTCTTCGCCGATGGGTGGACGCTGGATGCGCTGACTGGGGTCTGCGAAATCGGGGACGAGATCGAAGCGCTGGACGCGCTGGCCTCGCTCATCGACAACAGTCTGGTGTGGCGGGCTGAGCGGGCGTCCGGGATCCGGTTCCTGCTGCCGGTCACCATCCGCGACTACGCGGCGCAACTGCTCGCCGCCGCGGGCACCGCCGACGCGGTCGCGCGGCAGCACCTTCACTGGTATCTCAGCCTCGCCGAGTCCGCGGCGCCCGAGCTGACCGGCAGCAACCAGGTGGCCTGGTTGCGGCTGCTCGGCGACGAGCACGCCAACATGCGTGCCGCCCTGGATCACGCCATCACAGCGGGTCAGCCGACCGCGGCGCATCGGCTGGCGACCGCGCTATGGCGATACTGGGAAATCACTGGACAGCTCGCTGAAGGCCGCCGCTGGCTGGCTCGCGTCATTGCGCTGCGCAGTCCAGTCCCGCCCATCATCCAGGCCCGCGCGCTCAAAGCCGACGGGAACCTGGCACGTGACCAGGGCGATTTCGACGCGGCGCTAAGCTCGCACCGGCGCGCGCTTCTCCTCTTCGAGGACTCTGGCAACGACACTGACATCGCCAGCGCACACAACAACATCGGCAATGTGCACAACGACCGCGGTGAGAACGTCGAAGCGATCGGCCGCTACCAGGCCAGCCTGCGCTACCTCAGCCGGGCTGACGACCCCTGGCTGGAGGCGCTTGTGCTGAATAACCTGGCGCTTGCCCTGAACAACGCCGGCCAACGCACCCAGGCCCAGGAGACCGCTCAACGGGGCCTGGACGCCATCGTGCGGCTCGGAGACAGCCGCGGCATTGCCAGGGCCACCCTGACCCTCGCGATGATCCTCAACGGAGCCGGCCAGTTCACCGCCAGCCTGCTGCTGCACAGGCGAGCCGCCGCCGCGTTCCTGGCGGTCGGTGACCGCGCCGGGGTTTTCAGAGCGGCGGAAGGCATCGCCCGGGCCAGCGCCGCGCTGGGAGACCCAGCCGGCGCCGCCTGGCTGCTCGGCCACGCGGACGGGCTCCGTGAGCAGGTAGGCGAGCAGTTCAGCTCCGACGAGCTCGAAGCGCGCGAGCAAACCATGGCTGCCATTCAGTCCGCACTGCCGCCTGAGACCATCGAAGCGGCCTGGGCGGCAGGAAAGGCGGCGACCCCCGGCGAGCTCGCCGGCCGCATCAAAGTCCACGACGTCAGTGCTGAACTGCAGCAGTGACGTAAATGGTTTACGTGAATCAGATGAATAGAGATGTTCTGCCATGAGAGTGCCCACGATGACGGGTCAGCGGATGCTGGCCGCGTGCTGCTTTACCGCGATCGCTCTGCTCGGGACCGCATGCGGCTCCTCCGGAACTCCCACGCCGGTCAAGACGGTCACTGTGACGATCAGGCCGTCAACGTCGCCGACACCAGCAGCGCTGGCCCCTTCCGGTCCGTTGCCGTGCCTGACCACGGACCTGCGGCTGACCGTGGGCGCGGCGAACGGCGCCGCCGGCACGATCTACTATCCACTCGACTTCACCAACGCCTCCACCTCGGCCTGCACGATGTATGGCTACCCGGGAGTCGCGTTCGTCGGCTCGCCGGGTGGCAGCCAGGTCGGCGCACCCGCCGGGCGGGGCAGCAATACCGCGCCAGCGCTGGTCACCCTGGAGCCTGGCGCGACCGCGCACGCCACGCTGGCCGTCAGCGACGTGCTGATCGGCAACAACTGCCTGCACCACCAGGTACAGGTGCATTGGGTGCAGGTCTACCCGCCCGACCAGTACAGCGCGCTGTTCGCATCGCTGAGCCGGCAGGGCTGCGCTGACAAGTCACTCGTGACGATGCACATCAGCACCGTCAGCAGCGGACCGTGACCCTGCTGCCGCGGGATCCACTCGCTCGCCCAGTGGGACGGGGGGGTGAGTACAGCACAGAGGTTCTCTCATGCGTCCCTGGTCATCATTCGCCACGCGCCGAGGATCGTCCAGCACGCCAGCCAGGCGATGATGACGCAGGCGGCCTGGGTGGCCGACTCGGGCAGCAATGATTGCGCGGCGCCGGGCCGCCCGACGCCTCCGGCTACCCCCGGCAGCCCGAATGCCATCGGCAGCCCGGATGGTTCCAGGTGCGCCACGGCCAGCCCGACGAATGATCGTTGCAGGTCCTGCAGATGGGGAAGGTCAACTGCGGAAAGGATCGGCGTCAGGATCATCTGAAGCACGATCAGCAAGATCACCGGGACGAGTCTCTGCCCCATCAGCGACGCGAGCCCCAGTCCGAGGATGAATCCGACGGCCGCTTCAAGCTCGATCCACAGCCCGGCCTTGATCATGAGGAAGATCGGCGGGCGGCGGAGAACTTGGGTGTAACCGTGGTAGCCCTGGCTGGCAATCTTGACGGCCAGGGCTTCCAGCCTGGCTGGCGCAGGCTGGCTGGGGGTGACCGCTGACTTCGACCAGGGAGGCGGGCCGGGGCACGCGACATTCCCCGGAATGTGCCCGTTATAGGGGAGAAGGCAGATGACCGGCTCGGCGCGATCCCGGGCCCAGTTCTCGAAGCCGGCGCGTGACAAGCCGGGAGGTATGTTCACGTTCGAGTCATCGATGAAGGTCGGTGCGGCGAAGACGCATACCGCGCAGACGATCGTGTAGCCGATCGCGACCATCGGCACGACGACCGCCAATCCGGCGGGGATCCTGGCCAGGTACAGCGCCAGCCGGGACCGGCCGGTCACCACCAGGTGCCGGAACATTCCTTCGGTGAGGTCACGCGATCCCGCCGTGCAGCCCACCGTGGCGGCAACGATGAAGCCGAAGGTGGGCAAGAAGCCGGCTACCAGGACCACGAAGATCATGTCGCCGCCGGCGGGCGGGTTGGCATACGGCGCGAACGCATGGGCGAGCAGGCGAATGAGGAGGAAGACTGCTGGGAACCCGATGTTCATCACGATAAGGGCGATCATGAGGCCGCGCCGTTTGCGCAACTCCATGACTCTGGTGGCGATCATGCCGGCGGTGGGAACCGGGGATCCCCGGCGGTCACGTGAGTCACCGGCGGGCGTCATCTGGAGTGCCTGGTCGGGCGCGGGTGTGCCACTGGCGTGCGCGGTCGTCAATCCGGGTCCCCCAGTCTGCTTGTGACCTGCAGGAACCACGATTCGAGCGAGGTCTGGACCGGCTGGAGCCGGTAGACAGAAATTCCACCTCCGACGAGAACGCGGTTGATCTCGGCGATGACATCGCGTCCGGTGCCCGCGGGCAGCGTGATCTCCAGCCCCTGCGCCGATAGCACGGCCCCGGCGCGGGCACCGAGGGCGGTGCCCGCGAGCAGGGCGCGGGCCCGGCCGGGTTCGGAGCATTCGACGTGAAGCGCGATCGGCGCCCCCGCCAGCAACTCGGAGATCGGGCCCTGCTGGATAATGCTGCCGCGATCCACGATGGCGACGGCGTCACAGGTCCGCTCCACCTCGTCGAGGAGGTGGGAGGACAACACGACGGTACGGCCCTCGGCCACCATCGAAAGGATCAAGTCACGCATCTGGGCCATCCCGGCCGGGTCGAGCCCGTTCATCGGCTCGTCCAGAAGGAGCAGCTGGGGGTCTCCCAGCAGGCACGCGGCGACCCCCAGCCGCTGGCGCATTCCCATTGAGTATTCCGAGACCCGGTCGTCGCCGCGGCGGGCCAGGCCGACCCGCTCCAGCGCTGGCCCGATGCGGTCCCGCGCGGCCGGTTCGCGTGCCGCGGCGAGAAGCCGCAAGTTCTGCCTGCCCGTGAGATGGCGGTGGAACCGGGGTTCGTCGACGATGGCGCCGACACGGGCGAGCGCCGCGTCGCGATGCCGCGGGACCGGGTATCCGAGCAGGGACATCGTGCCAGCATCGGCACGGGTCAATCCCAGCAGCACCCGGATGAGCGTGGTCTTGCCGGCGCCGTTGGGGCCGAGGTAGCCGAACGCCGATCCACGGGGGACCAGGAGCTCAACACCGTTCACGGCGATTTTCGCCCCGAAACGCTTGGTGAGCCCGTGGGTGATAACGGCGGTCATCGGATCCTTCCAACGGCGGTGAGGCAGAAGCATCACTGGTCCCCGGCCTGGCTGGGCTGCAGTGTAAGAGCATGCGATGACGGAGGCGGGAACGTCTTCGGCGCATGGTTGGAACTTGCCGGTCCACCACGCTCTAACGCCGGGTGGAGACGTATCCACCCGGCGTTAGAGCATGTCTGCCTGTAGGTGAGGCCGTTCGGGCCGGCGCGCCGTAACGTTGATGAGATGAGCTCAGACCCCCCGGCCAGCGTCGCCCTCGCCACGCTGCGCAGGGCGCGGGCGCAGCAGGAGGCAACCCACCTGTGGCTGCGCCGCGTCGTCCCACCGCTCTTTGTCGTGGTGGCAGCGGTCGTGTTCACCAGCGGCCGGAACCCAGGGCTGCCAGACCGCGACGTGGCTGTCGTTCTCGCGGTGGGCGGGTTCGTGCTGGGCGGGCTGGGCGCGCTGACAGCCCGCTACCGCCGTGCGGCGGTCCGCGTCATCTTCGCCGTCATGCTCCTGGCCAGTTCGGCGGCGCTGGTGCGGCTGCAACCCGATGGACCGGGCCTGGCCGGGCTCTTGGCGGGCCTCGTGCTGCTCGCGCCGCGCGTGCCAGACCGCTTCCCGATCGCCCTGGCTATCGTCGGCATCACGTGCCTGGCTGCGGTTGCGGTGGCCGTGAGCCACAGCTCGCCGACCTTGGCGCTGCTCAGCGCCATCGCGATTGTTGGCTTCCCTGGCATGACGCTGCTGGCAAGACGGCTCGGGCAGGCCAACGATCAAGCCGAACGGCTGCTGGTCGAACTGGAGGGCACCCGGGCGGCGCAGGCACGGGCGGCTGGACTGGCTGAACGCCAGCGGCTCGCCAGGGAGATGCACGACGTGCTCGCCCATTCCCTGTCCGGGCTCATGCTCCAACTGGAAGGCGCCCGGATACTCGCGGCCGAAGACCCCAGCGATCCCCGGCTGCCGGGGATCATCGAGCGTGCCCACCACCTGGGCAGGTCCGGGCTCGAAGAGGCCCGCCGGGCGATCGGCATGCTGCGCGACGACGTACTGCCCGGGCCCGAACGCCTGGCCAGCCTCGCCGCCGAGTTCCAGGAGGTCACTGGCGTCCCGTGCCAATTCACGGTGTCCGGCCAGGCCTACGAACTCCCGTCGGAGGCCCGGCTCGCGGTGTACCGGGTGGCGCAAGAAGCCCTGACGAACATCACCAAACACGCCTGCCCGGAACGGGTCGAGATGCACCTCGGTTATGAGCCTCGCCGCACCCGCCTGACAGTCGAGAACTTTGCGATCAACAAGGAACCGCTGCGAGCGGGCGGACACGGCCTCGGCTACGGCCTGACCGGGATGCGCGAGCGGGCCGAACTGCTCGGCGGCGAACTCAGCACAGCTATGACACGCGGTGGCTTCCGCGTGGAGTTGCGGGTGCCGGCGTGAGCAAGCCGATGCGTGTTCTCATCGCTGACGACCAGCGAGTGGTCCGCGAAGGACTGGCGATGGTGCTAGGTCTCCTGCCTGACATCGAAGTCGTGGGCTCCGCCTCTGACGGTGACGAGGCCGTCGCCCTGGCCGCTGACCTACTCCCGGACATCGTTCTCATGGACCTGCGGATGCCCCGCTGCGACGGCGTCGAGGCCACCCGCCTGCTGCGTGACCGCGTGCCAGAGACCACGGTCGTGGTACTGACCACCTACGCGGATGACCGGTCCGTGATAGACGCCCTGCGGGCTGGCGCACGCGGCTACCTAACCAAAGACGCGGGCGGGGCGCAGATCCGCCACGCCCTCGAACAGGTCCTCGATAACCACGCGGTGATCGACCCCGCCGTTCAGCATCACGTCGTTGACGCCATCGCCACGCTATCGCCGGCCCAGGCCCGGCCATCGCTCTCACCTCTTCCCGCGGGTCTCACTCCCCGGGAAGCCGAGGTACTGTCACTGATCGCCACCGGCATGTCGAACCGCGAGATCGCCGAGCACCTCGTCGTCAGCGAGGGCACCATCAAGAGTCACGTCAACCACCTGCTCGCCAAGATTGACGCACGCGACCGCGCCCAAGCGGTTACCTTCGCCTATCAGCGCGGACTTGCCCCGCCACGGGAACAGCCCGGCTGAAAGGGCTCTTCGCTCGAAAAGCCTCTGACGCCCGGATCCCAGGTTTCTGCCCGCCGCTCTACCGCCGGTCCAGTCCGAATGCCTCGCCGACCGCAGCGATTCCCGCGGTGTCGGCGAAGGCGAAGCTGAAGATCACTTCGTCGGCGCCGGCCTCGATGTGACCTGCGACCAGGCCGGGAATCTCGTGCGGTTGGCCGACGGTGAATCCGGCGATCTCGCCGGCGGAGCCGGCCGCCGCCAGCATCTCGCGTACCTCGGCCGTGTTCTGGTCGGACGTGGTCAGGATCAGCGGGGTCATCCAGGTCACGTTGACCTCAGCTGGGTCGCGGCCGACCTCGGCGCAGTGGCTCTGGAGTACGCCGATCTTGCGGGCCAGCGTGTTGACGTCGCCGGTGACGTTGCACTTGTCGGCGTAGCGGGCCACTAGCCGCAGCGTCCGCTTCTCGCCGCCGCCGCCGATCATGATCTTCGGCCCGCCCGGCTGCACAGGCCGGGGCAGGTTCCGGGCGTGATCGAGCCGGTAGTGGACGCCGGTGAAGCTCACGTCATCGCCGGTGAACATGGCCCGGCAAATCTGTACCGCCTCTTCGAGCATGTCGAGGCGTACCCGGTCGCTTGGATAGTCGATGCCGAGGCCCTGGTGCTCAACGTCGTACCAGGCGCCCCCGATGCCGAGGATTGCCCGGCCCCGCGAGACGATGTCCAGCGTTGTAACTATCTTGGCCAGGACGCCGGGGTTGCGATAAGTCACGCCGGTGACAAGCGTGCCGAGCTGCACCCGCTGGGTGCGGGTAGCCAGCGCCCCAAGCAAGGTATAGGCCTCTAGCATCGGCTGGTCCGGGCCGCCCAGGGGCGGCAGCTGGTAGAAGTGGTCCATCACCCACACCGAGTCGAACCCGGCTTCTTCCGCCGCCGTCGCCAGGCCGGCGATGTGATCGAACAAGTCGGCCGGTTCAAATCCCGAGAAGTTGGGCAGCTGCACGCCGAATTTCGTCATAAGGCCCACGGTAGCGATTCCCGAGCAGGGCTGGCGCTCCGCTGGCCAGCGGGCAACGACGTGACCAACCCGGACACCGCGCGGGATAATGAAGCCATGACAAGCGGGCTGACCCGGTGCGGGCACTGCGGCCAGGCGAACCGGGTGCCGGCCGCGGCGGCCGGGACGCCCCGCTGCGGCAAGTGCCATCAGCCGCTGCCGTGGATCGTTGACGCCGACGACGCAACCTTCGACGAGGTCGCGGAGGCCGCCAAGATTCCCGTCATCGTCGACTTGTGGGCACCCTGGTGCGGGCCCTGCCGTATGGTCAGCCCCGCGCTGGAGCAGCTTGCCCGCGATCTGGCAGGCCAGGTGAAGCTGGTCAAAGTGAACGTCAACGTCTCGCCGCAGATCTCGCAGCGCTTCGGGGCCCAGGCCATCCCGACCCTGCTGGTGCTGCGCGGCGGACGGGTGGCTGCCCGGCAGACGGGCGCCGCCCCCCTGCCTGCCTTGCGTGCCTGGGTCAACAAAGCGCTCGCCACGGCCGCTCCCTGATAACTGCCCTCCCGCACTCAGCGCTCCCGCACCGCCGAGTCCGGGGCCTGTGAGCCGGGGCCCTGGCATCCTGGGGCTATGGACAAAGCATTGATGCCCGTGCGCGACCTCACGGACCCTGATCAGAACCAGGCGGTGCTCGACGTGGCCTCCGCCCTGGCCGAGGACCCCGCGGCGGCGGGGCGTGCCGTGGGCAGCCACGGTCCGGCGGTGGCGGCCGAGGCGCTTGCTGCGGCTCGCTCGCGGCGGCGGCTGGGCGAGCTCACCGGGCCGATCCACCTGACCGTGGTATGGGCCATGTATGGCGAGACGAGCCGCATGGTCTCCCGTGCAGCGCACCCGCACGGGGAGGACTTCGTACGGACCAAGGTCCGCCAGCTCGAGTGGCTGACCAGCGGCCTGCCCGGCGTCACGTGGAGCATTATCGCCTGCGACGACGGATGCCCGGACCGGCCCTCGAGCGCCGACCTCATGACGGACATCGCGGCGGCCGAGGGCTACCCGGGGAAAGGTCACCGCGGCGTGACGGTGCTCAGGCTGGCTGAGGTGATCGAGGCTGGCACCTCGATCAGCCCCGCATTCGACCGGCTGATCTCGACCGAGCAGTCCCGCAAGGGCGGATCGATACTGGCCGGGCTGGCCGCCGCGGTCGGGACAGGTCCGGCGCGGGCGAACGGCGCCGGGCGGCATGTGGTCTGCTACACCGACGCGGACCTGTCCGCGAACCTGGCCCAGCTGGGCTCGCTGGCGGCGCCGGTGGTGGCCGGTGACAAGGTGGCCGGCGCGCTCGGCCAGCGTTACGGCATCGACGGTGCGGTGCTGGTCCGGGCCGACGGGCCGGTCACCGAGCCGCACAGCACCGGCGACAAGCCGGACAAGATCATCGTCCTGTTCCGCCATTTCGTCCGGGCCTTGCTCATCCCAGCCCTGGCCCATGTGCTCGATACCCAGGCCGGTTTCAAGGCCTTCGACGGGGCCGCGCTCGGCCCTGCCATCCGGCAGATGACGTCCTTCAACGAGACCTTCGACGTCGAGTTGCTCATCCATCTCGCCCAGCACTACGGACCACGGGCCCTGGCAGTCGAGCCGATCGTCTTCACCGAGGACTTCGCCGCGACGAACTTCCCTTCCGTGGATCCCGGGCCGCGCCACCTAATGATGGTTCGCCAGATCGTGGAGCTCTACGACCGGCTCGTCGCACCGATCGCCCCCGTCACCGGCGAGGCGGCCGACCTGCTCGCCCTGATCAGGGCGCTCGACCTCGACGATTACGTGACCTTGATCGAGCACCTTCGCGCCGAGGACCGGGACAACCCGACACTGTTCGACCGGCGATGGCCCGTGCAGCACCTTCGCGACATCCTCCGCCACTGACGCCCGCTATGAGCATCCGTACCCCCGTCAAGCCGGCGGGATGGACCCGCAGACTGCTGCGCTGCGGCGTGGCCGCAGGCCCCGTCTTCATCGCGGTGTTCCTGCTCGAGGGTGCCGTCCGGGACGGCTACCGGCCGCTGCGCCACCCAGTCAGTTCTCTCGCCCTCGGACCGCGCGGCTGGATCCAGACCGGGAACTTCGCCGTGGCAGGGACGCTGTTCCTGGCCGGGGCCGCAGGGCTGGCGCGTGCTGGTAATCCCGCAAGCAGCAGCCGCGCCGCACCGGCCCTGATCGGCGGGGCGGGCGTGGGGCTTATCTGCTCGGCCGTCTTCCCCACTGACCCGGTCAGCGGCTACCCGCCGGGCACACCCGATGCGCTCACCCGGGCCAGCCGTACCGGCGTCGCGCACAATCTGGGGGCCCTCCCCGTGTTCTTCGGGGTGCCCGCCGCGGCCCTCGCCAGCGGCTGGCGGTCCTGGCGGGCCGGCCAGCGCGGATTCGGGCTCTACAGCGCAGGCACCGCCGTCACCATGCTGGCCACCATGGCCCTGGCCGCCGCGGGCTTCGGCCAGTCACCCCGGCTCGTTGATCTCGGCGGACTGCTCCAGCGCGCCAGCATCGTTACCGGCTTCACCTGGCTTACAGCCCTGTCCGCACGAGCACTTCAGGGTCCGCCCGCCGCCCGCGGCCGACGTCAGGAGGTCGTGAGGATGACGAGTTGCTGGGTCGCCCGGGTCATCGCGACGTAGCGGTTGACCGCTCCTTCGATACCGCTGCCGAACGTCTCTGGGTCGATGAGGGCGACCAGGTCGAACTCGAGCCCCTTCGACAGCTCCGGGGTCAGCGACCGGACGCGGGACGTCGCCCGGAACGTGGGATCGCCGATGACGCAGGCGATCCCGTCGGCATGCGCGGCGAGCCAGCTGTCGAGGATCGAGCCCAGATCCGAAGCAGGTCCGTGTACGACGGGGACGTCGCTGCTGCGGATGGAGGTCGGCACGTTGGCGTCCGGGAGCACAGCCCGGATGACCGGCTCGGCTTCCGCCATGACCTCTTGCGGTGTCCGGTAGTTGATGCTGAGGGTGGCCAGCCTGATCCGGTCGAACCCGATCCGCTCCAGCCGTTCCTGCCACGACTCCGTGAACCCGTGCCGGGCCTGGGCGCGGTCCCCGACGATGGTGAAGCTGCGGGACGGGCAGCGGACCAGCAGCATCTGCCACTCCGCGTCGGTCAGTTCCTGAGCCTCGTCCACGACGATGTGCGCGAACGGGCCGGCGAGCAGGTCCGGGTCGGTGCCCGGCAGCGCGGACTCGTCGACCAGGGCGTCGTGGAAGTCCTCGCCGCGCAGCATCGTCACCAGGCCTACGCCATATTCGTCGTCTGCGGCCTCAATCAGGTTGTCGATGACGTTGGCCCGGTACTCGCGTTCGGCGGCGAGCGAGGCGTCATTCCGGCGCTGGCGCAGCGACGCCTCCGGGTCGCCGAGCCGCTGCCGTGCTGCGTCCAGGAGCGGCAGGTCGGACACGGTCCAGGCCTGGGCGTCCTCGCGCTGCAGCTTCTGCGCCTCATCACGGCTGAGCCAGGGAGCGCACAGCCGCAGGTAGGCGGGTACCGACCACAGGTCTCCGACGAGGTCAGACGCCCAGAGCCGCGGCCACGCGCGGTTGAAGGTCAGCAGCAGCTCTCTGCTGCGCTGCAGCGACTTCCGGAGCAGGTCAGCCGGGGCGTCGCCATCGTGCTTGTCAACCAGGATCGTGAGCAGCTCCGCCCAGATCTGGTCGCGCGCCTGGTTGTGCGGGGTACCGGGCTCCGGCGCGTCGAACGCCTCGGCCCAGTCCTCGGCGCTGAGCCGGATGTCAGACCAGTGGGTCTCGACCGTCATCCCCTTGGCGGGCGGATTCTCGTAGAACCTGACGGCCGTCTCGATCGCCCGCACCAGGTCCGCGGAGGACTTCAGGCGGGCCACGTCCGGGTCGGTCTCGACCGCCGCCGCGGCTCCCTCGGAGACGAGGTCCCGCAGGGTGGCTATCTGCACGCCCTCCTCGCCCAGGCTGGGGAGGACGTCGGCGACGTAGGCCAGGTAGGGCTGGTGCGGCCCCACGAACAGCACGCCGCCGCGGCGGTGGCCGAGGCGAGGGTCGGAGTAGAGGAGGTAGGCGGAGCGGTGCAGGGCGACGACGGTCTTGCCGGTACCAGGACCGCCGTTGACGACGAGAGCACCGCGGGATCCCGCGCGGATGATGGCGTCCTGGTCGGCCTGGATGGTGCCGAGCACGTCCCGCATCCGGGCCGACCGGCTGCTGCCCAGGCTGGCGATGAAGGCGGACTGATCGTCGAGCGCGGCGTGCCCTTCAATCGCGTCCGGGGTGAACACCTCGTCCCAGTAGTCGCTGATCCGGCCACGGGTCCAGCGATACCTGCGGCGGCTGTCCAGGCCCATCGGGTTGGCGTGGGTCGCTCCGAAGAACGGCTCAGCCGCGGGGGAGCGCCAGTCGAGCAGCAGCCGGCGGCCCGTGCTGTCGGCGAGGCCAAGCCGCCCGACGTATACGGGCTCGGGATTGCCTGCGCTGACCATGCGCCCGAGGCACAGGTCCAGGCCGAAGCGCTGCAGGAGGCGCAGGCGGGCGGCCAGCCGGTGGATCTGCATGTCCCGGTCCATCGCCTTCTGGCCTAGGCCGCCGGGCGCCTTAAGCTCGGCATCGAGGCGGCCGGACAGCTCGGCGATCGACTGCTCGAGGTTCTCCGCGATGGCCGCGAAGTGCTTCTCGTCGCCGGCGATCTGCGTCGGGTCGGCCTTGGCGGAGAGGCGGTCGGGAAGGTCAAACGCGCTGGTGGTCAGAGGGTTCACGGCATCAGCTCCGACTCCCGTTTCCGCAGGTTCTGGCCTCGGCCGGCGACTTGACGGCACGACCCGGGTCTTGCCGCAAGCCCCCCGGTGCGCTATAGGTTGAAAGTGGAAGGGTGCTGGTGCTCTCCTTCCGCGGTCAGGTGCCTGACGCTGAAGGCTGGGACCTGCTCTTTCAGCCTGTGACCACCTCGACGTCGCCGATTCCAAGGGCCCGCACGGGGGCCTTGATCTGGGAAGCGTCGCCGACCAGGATCGTGACTAGGCGATTCTCCGGGAACGCCGCGACGACCGCGGCTGTTGCCTCGGCAGTACCCGTCTCGGCCAGGCGCGCGTACAGCTGCGCCTGGTAGTCGTCCGGCAGGTGCTGTTCCACCTGATCCGCCAGCGTGTCGGCGACCGACGCTGCCCTCTCGTACTCAAGCGGCGCGACACCCACCAGGTTCTGCACCGCCGTATCGCGCTCCGTATCGGTCAGGCCGTCCGCTGCGAGCGTGCGCAGCACCGCCCGCAGGTCATCCAGTGCGGGACCCGTGGACGCCGTGTCCACGGAACCGCTGATGGCGAGTACCGACGCACCCGTCGCGCCGTCCGCGGCGTGCGGCGCCGGCGACCGCAGCACCCGTTCGAAGGCCCGTACCCCGTAGGTGTAGCCCTTCTCCTCGCGCAGAACCCGGTCCAGCCGGGACGTGAGCGTGCCGCCCAGGCAGTACGTGCCGAGCACCAGGGCCGGCCATTCCCGGTCGTGCCGGTCCGGGCCGATCCGGCCGATGAGCAGTTGCGTCTGGACGGCACCAGGCCGGTCCACGATAACCACGCGGCCGGTGTCGTCGGCGGTTACCGGCCACGCGGGCACCGGCTCGGCGGCATCGCCGGTCCATCCGCCGAGCGTCCCGGCGAGCACCGCGTCCAGGTCGACACCGGTCAGGTCGCCCACGATGACCGCGGTCGCCGTGGCAGGCCGTACGTGAGCCTGGTAAAGCGCGCGCACCCCCGCCGCGTCGATCCGCGCGACGGTGGCCTCGGTGCCCTTGCGCGGCCGGGACAGCCGCGCGGACGCAGGGAACAGCTCCTGCGATAGCTGCTTGGCTGCACGCCGGCCGGGATTGGCCAGCTCGAGCGGAATCTCGTCGAGACGGTTGCGCACCAGCCGCTCGATCTCGGTGCCGGTGAACGCGGGTGCGTGCAGCGCCTCGGCGAGCAGCCCAAGCGCCCTGGTCAAACGGGAGACGGGAACCTGCAGCGAGACACGCGCGCCCAGGTAGTCGGCGCCTGCGTCGAGTGTCGCGCCGCAGCGCTCCAGTTCGGCGGCGAACTCCTCTGCGGTGTGCTGGCCGGTGCCCTGGGACAGCGCATCTCACCATGATCGTGGCGATCCCGTCGATCCCGTCGGGCTCGACGTCGAGCGGCACGTCCAGGCAGATCTCCACCCCCACCACCTGCTGGCCCGGCCTGTGGCAGTGCAGCACGGTCAGCCCGTTGCCGAGGCCGCCACGCTCGGGCGCGGGGAACGCCCAGGGCTTCGGCTGCCCTGAGGCCGGCTGCGGGTGAAAGTCCATCACCACTGCTGCGTCCGTCACCGCCCGGCTCCTTCCGGCTCGCCGTTCTCCTCGGCCGCGCTGGCCGTGCCGGCCTCGCCGGCCGCTGTGCCGGCCGTGTCTTCGGAGGTCACCTGGTCGTATACCAGCAGGGCACGATTGTCGGGGCGAAGCCGCGCTGCGGCAATCGCCCGGACCTCCTCGGCGGTGATGTCCAGGATCCGGTTGGTGGCGGTGAACGCGAGCTGTGGATCGCCGAACAGCACCGTGTACCGGCACAGTGCGTCAGCCCGGCCCGCCGCCGTGCTTAGCTGGTCCAGCCATCCGCGTTCCAGCAGGGCCTGCGCCCGTTCCATCTCCCCGGCCGTCGGCGCCTGCGCGCCCAGCCGCTCCAGCTCCTCATCGACGGCGGCCTCGATCTGCGGGATTCCGGCGTCCCCAGAGGCCTTCACGTCCAGCCAGCCCAGCGAGGGGGCGCCGGCGAGCCGCAGCAGCCCGAAACCCGCGGTGATGGCGGTGCGGTCGCGCCGCACCAGCCGGTTGTAGAGCCGCGACGACATGCCGTCGCCGAGCACGGTGACCGCCACCTCGGCCGCGTCGCATTCACGCGTGCCGTCGCGCGGCAGCCGGTAGCCGGCCATCAGTGCGCGCGCCGGGACCTCCTCCTGGATCTCCACGCGCAGCTCCGCGCCGATGATGTCGGGGAGCGTGCCGTCGCGGGGCGCCACCTTGCCGTCGTGCGACGGGATGGAGCCGAAGTACTTCTCGACCCACCGGCGCGTCTGCTCCGGGTCGATGTCGCCGACGACCGCGAGGACCGCATTGTTCGGCGCGTAGTTCGCGCGGAAGAACGTGCGCGCGTCGTCCAGCGTCACCGCGTCCAGATCGGCCATGGAGCCAATGGGCGTGTGGTGGTACGGGTGGCCCTCGGGGTAGGCCAGCGCGGTCATCCGCTCGAACGAGGTGCCGTAGGGCACGTTGTCATAGCGCTGCCGGCGCTCGTTCTTGACCACGTCACGCTGGTTCTCCAGCGACTCCTCGTCCAGCGCGGCCAGCAGCGAGCCCATGCGGTCCGCCTCCAGCCAGAGCGCCAGCTCCAGCTGGTGCGCGGGCATGGTCTCGAAGTAGTTGGTGCGCTCGAAGCTCGTCGAACCGTTGAGGGAACCGCCTGCGCCCTGGACCAGCTCGAAGTGGCCGTTTCCTTTGACCTGCGCCGAACCCTGAAACATCAGGTGCTCGAAAAGGTGGGCCAGGCCGGTACGGCCCTCGACTTCCTGCCGCGAGCCGACGTCATACCAGAGGCAGACCGCCGCGACCGGAGTCAGGTGGTCTTCAGAGAGCACGAGGCGCAGACCGTTGTCCAGACGGTGCTCGGTCGCTGTCAGGCCGCCGGAACCGGCCTGCTGCGTGGCCGCATGACCCACGGGCGGGTACGTCCCTTCAATCGGATGCAGGAGAAGTACAGCCACTGTATGCAAGGAAGCCGCCAGGCCTGCCGCCCGGCATCCGGATCGGCCGGGCCGGCAGAGCGGATGGGTATAGAAGACAGTCATGGACAGACGCGCGCTTGTTCTGGGTGGCGGCGGTGTCACCGGCATTGCCTGGGAAGCCGGCCTGATCGCCGGGCTGGCCGGACTGGGCATCGACCTGGCCGCGGCTGACGTGATCATCGGGACATCGGCGGGCTCGGTTGTCGGTGCTGACATAACCTCGGGGCAGGAGCCTGAGGCGCTGTACCAGGCCCAGCTCGCGCCGCCGGCTCCCGAGCCCGCTGCCCGGATGGGCTGGGGTGTCATCGGGAGGCTGCTGTGGGTCATGAGCACCGTCCGGGACCCGGTGCGGGCGCGGGCGCGGATCGGCAACTGGGCGCTGGCCGCGCGCACCATGCCCGAGGCCGCCCGGCGCAAGGTGATCGAGGCTCGGCTGCCCGCCAGTGACTGGCCAGCCAGGGCCCTCAAGGTGACCGCCGTGGACGCGCGGACCGGCGAGTTCGTGGTGTTTGATTCCGCTGGTGACGCCGGCCTGGTGGATGCGGTTGGGGCCAGCTGCGCGGTGCCCGGAGTCTGGCCGCCGGTCACCATCGGGGACCGGCGTTTCGTGGACGGCGGTGTGCGCTCCGTAGCCAACGCCGACCTGGCGGCCGGATACGAGCGGGTGGTCATCGTGGCGCCGGTGGCCAAGGGCCTCGGCCACATGACCAGTCCCCGCCGGCAGGCTGCCGCGCTCACCGCGGCCGGAGCCCGTGTGGTGCTTGTCCAGCCAGACCGCGCGGCCGTGCACGCCATCGGGCCCAACGTGCTTGACTCGTCGCGCCGGGCGGCAGCGGCGACAGCCGGCCGGGCACAGGCCGCTGCGGCAGCGGCTGCGGTCCGGGCAGTCTGGCAGGCCGATGGCGGGCCGGCCGCTTCCTGGCCCTAGCCGTCCGGTCGGCGTCGGTCCACGACGCCGTGCCTGCCCGGATCCCGCCTGCGGCCTGAAGCGCAGGAACTCAGAGCTTGTAGCCGATCTCACGCAACAGCCGGTGCCGGGTCGCTACGTCGGCATCAGTCTCCACGCCGACCGGGGGTGAGCCGTTGACCACGCCTGCGACGCCGCGGCCGCGGCCGGTACTCGCGACGAGGATCTCGACCGGGTTGGCGGTGGCGCAGAAGATCGTGCACACCTCAGGGACCGACTTCACCGGGTTCATCACGTTGACCGGGAAACCACCACTGAGCATGATCACGAACGCGTGCCCGGCGCTGATCGCCTCAGCGGCGGCCACGGCGAGGCGGATCAGCTCCGGGTCGTTCCCCGACCTGCGGATCAGGCGGTCGCCTGAGGCCTCGCAGAAGGCGATGCCGAAGCGAAGATGCGGGCTCACCCCGGCCAGCGCCTCGTGCAGGTCCTCGACCGTCTTGATGAAATGCGCCTGGCCGACGATGACGTTCACGTCCTCCGGCTTGTCCAGCGCGACCACATCAAGCGATACCGCCATGACACCTCCCCTGCCCCCGGCCATGCAACCGGGCAGCCGATCACGATCATTCCTCTTGCTCCTGCCTGATGGCAGCAGCAGCCACCGGGCCTCGCCGAGCCCGGCGACAGCCAGGGTGAAGAACACTACCCAGGAGCCCTCCATCCGCTGGATGCGGCTCGCGAGGGCGCCCCCAGGCGGTAAGCGCAACGGCTGGCTCTGCCATGTTTTCGGCTCAGCCGGGCAGCTCGATCGGCCCGATGGCAGCGAACACGTCCCCCGGTCCGGGGTTGTCAGGGTGGGTTTGGCCGCCGAAGTGATGCATGATGCCCCAGACCGCGTTCAGCGAGGTCTGGACCGCGCCCTCGACCCACGCGGGTGTCCAGGAGACGTCATCTCCGGCCATGAAGATGCCCTGCTGTTCCGGCGGCAATCGATCTTGCATGAAATGGGCGTACATGCGCTGGTTGTATCGGTAGTGCCCGGGCAGCGCTCCCTTGAACGCGCCCAGGAAGTGCCGGTCGGCCTCCCAGGACACGGTGATCGGGTCACCGATGATGTGGCTGGCGATGTTGACATCCGGATAGATCTTGTGCAGGGCGTTGAGCGCGAGCCGGACCCGGCGGTCGACTGGCTCGGGGAGCATCTTCAGCGCGTCGCTCATCCAGGAGTACGTCAGGCAGATCACGCCCGGCTGGTTGTCACCGTTGTCGAACAGATAGGTGCCACGGGTCAGCCGGTCGGTCAGCGTTATGCTCATGACGTCACGGCCAGTGCGCGGGTCTGTGTCCTTCCAGAAAGGCCGATCGACCATCACGAAAGTCTTGGAGGACTGCATGTAGCGCGTCCGGTCGAGGGCCGTCCATATCTTCGGGGAGAACAGTCCCTCATCGCATTCGATCTGCGTGGTGAGCAGCCAACTCTGGCAGGTCGCCAGCACTGCCGCGTGCCGGCGGGTATGCCCCCAGGCGTCGGTGACCGTGAACCGGCCATCGCAGTCGCGCGCGATCTGCGCGACACCGGCCCTGGGTGCGCCGGAGTGCAGCGAGGCCAGCGAGGTGCCGGGCGGCCAGTGGGCGATATCGGACGCAGGGTGGCGCCAGATCCCGCGGGGAACTTGTTCGACGCCGCCGACCACCAGGCGCTGGTTCTCGTCGCAGTTGGTCATCACGACCCGGAAGATTTCCAGCATGGAGTTTGGATAGTCCGAGTCCCAGCCGCCGGTGCCGAACCCTACGTTGCCGAAGACCTCGCGGTGGTGAAACGACAGCGAGGAGAACGCCTTCGAGCTCGCGACGAAGTCATAGAACGTACGGTCGTCCCAGCGCGGCACGAGATCGTTCCACAGCGACTTCAGCGTAGTGACGTCGCGCGCCCGGATCGCGTTCTGGATGTCGGAGAAGTGCACATCCTCCAGGGCCTGCGCCCATGCGTCGGCGACCTCGGTGAACAGCGGGGGAAGGTCTTCTAGCGCGTGCGCATAATGCGTGACGCCCTCGAGGTTGATGACCGTGCTGCCGGCGGCCTCGGTCAGCGGGTTGGGGAACGGCCGGCTTTGTAGGCCCAGCATGTTAACGTAGTGGTAAAAGGACCTCGACGACACCGGGAAACGCATCCCGCCGAGTTCCGCGACCACGCCCTCGGCTCCCTCGAAGGCCTGCGAACGCAACCGCCCGCCCATCTGTGAGGCCTCGTAGACCACCGGCTTGAAACCGAGCCGCATCAGCTCGTAGGCAGCGACCAGGCCGGAGATGCCAGCACCGACGATGGCGACCTCTTCGCCATGATGCTGAGCCGGGATGGAGCCGAGACCGGCCGGGTGCGCGATCCAGTCATCGAACGGGAACGGGAAGTCCGGGCCGAAGATCGTGACCGGGCCCTGCTCGCCACGAGGCGCATTCCCGGTACGTTCGTTCACGATGAAGGCGCCTAACGCTGGCGGTGGAAGCCTGCTACGCCGGAGGATACGCACGACCGCGCCGTACGTTCACAGCAGGGTGCGGGGCGAGCCCGCCGTGCTGCCACCAGCCTAGCCCGCTGACAGATTCTTTACATGAGCGCCCCTGCGGCGTGAGGAGGCCGGATGCCGCTGAATGATTTCCGGCGTTATCCGCTGATGTTCGGACTGAGTCCGGTGCATCCGCTGGATCGGCTGTCGGAACATCTCGGAGCGACGATCTGGGCGAAGCGGGAGGACTGCAACTCCGGGCTCGCCTACGGTGGCAACAAGATCCGCAAGCTGGAGTACCTCGTGCCAGACGCGCTGGCGCAGGGGGCGGACACGCTGGTGTCGATCGGCGGGGTGCAGTCCAACCACACCCGGCAGGTTGCCGCGGTCGCGGCCCGTCTGGGCCTCAAGGCCGTGCTGGTACAGGAAAGCTGGGTCGACTGGCCGGACCCGCTCAACGACCGGGTCGGCAACATCCTGCTGTCCCGGATCATGGGCGCCGACGTGCGGGTTGTCGAAGCGGAATTCGGGATCGGCGTCAAATCCAGCTGGGAGCAGGCGCTGGATGAGGTCCGCACCGCCGGCGGGACACCGTACCCCATCCCGGCCGGGGCCTCCGACCACCGACTCGGCGGCCTGGGCTTCGCGAACTGGGCCTACGAAGTCCAGCAACAGGAAAGCGACCTGGGGATCTTCTTCGACACCATCATTGTGTGCAGCGTCACCGGGTCGACTCAGGCTGGGATGATCGCGGGGTTCGCCGGGCAGGACCGCCCGCGACGGGTGATCGGCATCGACGCGTCAGCGAAGCTGGACGAAACCCGGGCCCAGGTAGCGAGGATCGCGCGCGCCACCGCGGAACTGATCGGCCTGGGCCGCGATCTGCGCGAGGACGAGATCACAGTGTTGCCCGGCTGGGCCGGGGACTACTACGGCATCCCGGTGCGATCCACGCTCGACGCGATCCGGCTCACCGGCCGCCTCGAAGGCATGATCATCGATCCCGTCTACGAGGGCAAGTCCATGGCCGGGCTAATCGACCTCGTCCGCACCGGCCAGATCGGTCCCGACTCCACCGTCCTGTACGCCCACCTCGGCGGCCAGCCCGCCCTGAACGCCTACAGCGCCCTCTTCCGTTAACTCCAGAGCAGATTCAGGGCCGGCGGGTGACCGGCGCCAGCGAGCCGCGTTCTGGCCGGCTGGCCGACGGCGGTCGGTGAGCTGGGCCTCCAGGCCGTCGAGGATGGCTTGGAGGCCGAATTCGAAGCTGTTGTCGGGTGCCGCGGCGTAGGCGGCGGCGGGTGTTCCGAGGCGGGCGCGCAGCCGCGGGAACTGCGCCGCGACCTCGCTGGCCTTGGCCATGCTGGCGCGCATGAGCTCGTCAGCGTTGCCGCCGTCGCGGCTGAGCTTCCTGGTGAGCGTGGCCGCGGCGGCTGGGCCGAGGGCGTTGCCGAGTACGTAGGTGAAGGCGGTGGCCGCCGCCTGGTCGGCCTGCGCGGCGGCGAATCCGGCCGCCTCATAGATGGCGAGGCTGTGGTCGTTGTAGCGGGCCATGCCGGTGCCGGAAAGTACCTGGGTGCCGAAGGCCTGCACCAGCCAGGGGTGGCGGGTGAGCATCGCGTGGAGGCCCGCAGCCATCGCGGCGGCTGCGGCCCGCCAGCCGGCCGCGGCAGGGTCGGGCAGCGTGATCTCGCTCCAGACCTGGTCGGCGGCGAGGGCGATGAGGTTGTCCTTGCTGCCCACGTGCCAGTAGACCGCGGTGGCCGCCGAGCCCAGCCAGGTGCCCAGGGCGCGCATGTTCAGGCCTTCCAGGCCTTCGGCGTCCAGCAGGCCGATAGCGGCGGTGACGATTTGGTCGCGGGTTAGCGTGTCGCGCGGCATGGGCCTCAGGGTAGCGGGGGCTTGAACACCGTTCAAGAATCTACTTGCACAGTGTTCAAGCCGGGTTGTATCGTTCCGCTTGAACACAGTGCAAGTAGCTGCGGGGGCCACCGCGGCCAGTGCGTCCGGCGCGAGGAAAGCGGAAAGGAATGAGATGTCACCTGACACGCTGGCTGACTACGTCGAGGCGGCGGCTGCGGAGTTCGGCATTCCCGGTGTTGCTGCCGGGGTGTGGGCGGACGGCCGGGAGAATTACACGTGCCACGGCGTGACCAGCGTGGACAACCCTCTGCCGGTTGACCGGGACACGCTGTACGTCCTGGGCTCGGTCACCAAGACCTATACGGCGACCGTGCTGATGCGCCTGGCCGCGGCGGGGCAGGTCGAGCTGGACGCGCCGGTGCGCCGATATGTTCCCGAACTCGCGCTTGCGGATGAGCAGACCGCGGCGGAGGTCACCGTGATGAACCTGCTCAACCACACCTCCGGCCTGGGCTGGGACCTTCTCACCGACACCGGTGAGGGAGATGACGCCCTGGCCAGATTCGTGCCGAAGCTGGCCGAGCTGGAACTGGTCGCGCCGCCAGGCACCCGGGCCTCTTACAGCCAGGCAGGCTACAGCCTGCTCGGGCGGGTCATCGAGAAGGTTCTCGGCATGCCCTACGAAAAGGCCGTCGCCTCGCTCGTACTCGAGCCGCTGGGCCTGTCACACAGCTTCTTCGCGGCCGGTGATGTCCTGACCCGGCGGTTCACCGTGGGGCACAACCCGGGTGAGGACGCAGCGATGTCCGTCGCGCGGCTGTGGAAAGGCCCGCGCTACCGTAATGCGGGCGGGGGCCTCGCGTCCTCGGTGGCGGACCTCTTGCGCTGGGCCCGGTTCCATCTCGGTGACGGCCGGGCGCAAAGCGGTGCCCAGGTCCTGCCCGCCGAGATGCTGCACCGGATGAAGGCGCCGACGGTCGCGTTGCGGGGCACCAACCTCGGCGACGCCATCGGCATCGGCTGGTTCCTGCGCGACGTGGACGGCGTCCGCACCGTCGGGCACGGCGGGTCCGCGAACGGCCAGTTCGCTGAGCTGCTCACCGTGCCCGAACGGAACTTCGCCGTCGTCTCACTCTCCAACGCCGGCCCGGGCGGCATCGCCTGCAACCAGGCTGTGGTCCGCTGGGCGCTGCGGACCTGCCTGGGGGTGACCGACCGGGACGCCCAGCCGCTTCCCTATGACCACGCGCGGGCTCAGGAGGTCGCCGGGCACTACGAGAACGACGCCATGGACCTCACCATCGCCACCGATGGGGCAGTGCTGACGCTCGCGGCCGACATCAAGCCGGAGATCCGGGCGGCGGCCGACGAGGAGCTGCCCCCCGGCTACCCGCGGGAGGAAATCGGCCTGCTGCCCGGCGACGGCGACGAGTACATCATCACCGACGGCGGCATGAAAGGGCTACGCGGCTTCTTCACCCGCGACGACAGCGGTGCCGTCATGGGAATCGACGTCGGCGGCCGGATGCACCGCCGGGTTCCGGCCGCCTCCCGCTAAAGCCCGGTACGCCGGCCTCCTACTCGCAGCATGCCGCGGGACTCACCCGTGCGGGGTGAGCCCAGTCCTGGTGGAATCGCGAAAGGTGGACCCAGCGTCGGTCGGCGTTGTGGCGCGATGGCAGTGGCAGCGAGCAGGTCTGCCGCAGGGATCCGGGGGGAGGTAGCCCTGTCTCACACCGGCGGCGACCCGGGGCCTGCAGGCACAGATCCCGTCTCCAGCCAGAAGGATGAACCAGACGGGCCGGGCGGACAGCGTGCGGCGCCGGCCCGGCGCCGGCGCCTCGCGTGGCGGACGGTGGTGGCCGGGATCCTCATCGTGCTCGGGTGCGTGCTTGCCCCGGTCTCGGTGGTGGCCGTGTGGGCGGCTAACGAGATCAGCAATACTGGCCGCTTTGTGGCGACCATGGAGCCGCTGGTCCATGATCCGGCGATCCAGAATGCCCTGACCGACAAGATCACGGCCGAGATCACCACCAAGCTCAACGTGACAGGTTACGCCGGTCAAGCCGAGGCCGCGCTGTCGGGCCGCGGACTTCCCAGGCTCAGTGCGCTGCTCAAGTCGGTGACCCCCTCGATCGCCAGCGGGGTCGCCGGATCCATTCACGGCGAGGTCCACAAGATCGTGACAGGCCCGCGGTTCGCCCGGGCCTGGGTCCAGGCCAACACCCTTGTCCACCAGGAACTGGTGAAGGCGCTCTCGGGCCAGGGCAGCAGCTCAGTCAGCGTCAAGAACGGCGAGGTCGTCCTGAACCTGGGCCCGTTCATCGACATCGTCAAGCAGGACCTGGTCAAACGCGGCTTCGGCCTCGTCAGCAAGATCCCGGCGGTCAACCCGACGCTGACCCTGTTCTCGGCCAAGTACCTGGTGAAGGCGCAGGCCGGCTACCGGCTGATCAACAACCTCAAGATCGTGCTGCCGATACTTGCCCTGCTGCTGATGGCCCTCGGCGTGTATCTTGCCCGCGGCCGCCGCCGCGCGCTGATCGGTGCCGGCCTCGGCCTCGCCGCGTCGATGCTGGTGCTCGCCGCCGGTCTGGTGATCTTCCGCGGCATCTACCTGAACAGCGTGCCCAGCAGCAAACTGCCCGCCGACGCCGCGGCCGCGTTGTTCGACACGCTGGTCCGGTTCATCAAGGAAGGTCTGCGCACGGTCCTGGTGGTGGGCTTGGTCGTCGCGGCCGGCGGGTTCCTGACCGGACCGTCGGGGACTGCGGTCCGGGTCCGGGGGGCTTTCGCGCACGGACTGGGCTGGATCCGGCAGGGAGGCGAACGTCACGGCCTGCGTACCGGCCCGGTGGGTACCTGGACCTACGCGCACCGCAAACTGCTGCGAATCTCCGCCGTGGCTCTAGCCGCGCTGGTCTTCGTGTTCTGGGGCCAGCCCACCGCCGCCGTCGTCATTGTGATCGCGGTCGTCCTGCTGGTGGTTCTCGGGCTGATCGAGCTCATCGGCACCCGATCGTCAGCCCAGCCAGGGGTGCCGAGTCACCCATGATTCAGGAGAATGGGCCCCTGACGGGATCTGGCCCGGATCGACTGGCTGCGGCCCACCTTGCCGCTTCGGCAGAGGGTCAGCCGAGGCCGGGTTCCGGTTCCGGCGCGCGGACCGCTAGGATTGCGGCTGGTGCGATGATGTCGCGCCACGGCATTCGATAAGGGACTTGAACTGATGGCAACAGGCACAGTGAAGTGGTTTAACGCCGATAAGGGCTTTGGTTTCATCGCCCCCGATGACGGGACGGCGGACGTGTTCGTCCACTTCTCCGCGATCGCGAGCACCGGCTACAGGTCGCTGGATGAGAACCAGAAGGTCGAATTCGAAACGACCCAGGGACAAAAAGGACCGCAGGCGGAGAACGTCCGTCCTCTCTGACACATGACACCCGCGTCCTCCTGCGACGCGCTGGTCAACGCTTGGACCTCGGTAAACTCCGAGTACGCAACAGTTGGTCGGCTTCAGCCGCTCATACGGGTTTAGGTCGCCGCCTGGAGGCGTTCCGGCGCACGCCGAGGTTGCAAGTGTGTTTGGCGTACCCAGAAAAAGTACGGCAACAGCGCATATCGAGTGGTTACACGGGTGAGCACTGAGGCCGGGAACAGCGGCGTCCGTCAGTTAGGGACCCGTAGTTTCTGGTACAGCACATGCCGGCGTAGCTGGGCCCTCGTTGACGTCCGGGTCGTCGAAATCTTCGGCGGGATCGCTGGTCATGCCGATGCGCCCGCATCACCGCCTGCGAGGCGGCGATGGCCAAGCACGGGCATAAGGTCCCCCGCCTGGCTGGCCATTGGCACTAGCCCGCGTCCCTGGCCTGGCGCATGCTCGGAGTGACGCGCCTTCGAGACGGAGGTCGCGACCGTGGCCTGAATAGGGGGTCGGCCTTGCTCGGACTGGACAAGCTGGCCATCGTGCCCATGGCACCCGGCAACGGCAGCGAACTGCCGGGGCGCCAGCGAGGCGGCGAAGGGCCCGGTCACGCCGGTGGGGGGGCCTGAGCAGCTATGCGTGAAGAACGAAAGACCCTGACCCGCTACACCATCGAGTCCGAACACCGCCATCCCGGTTCGACAGGTGACTTCTCCGGCCTGCTCAATGCGGTCGCGACGGCCGTCAAGATCATCAGCAACCAGGTCAGCCGCGGCGCGCTGGCCGGCACGCTGGGCAGCGCGGGCGTGCAGAACGTCCAGGGCGAGGTACAGAAGAAGCTGGACCTCATCAGCAACGACGTGATGATCGGCGAGACGGAATGGACCGGGCACCTGGCGGCGATGGCGTCCGAGGAGATGGAAGAAATCTGCCCCGTGATGCCGGCCGGCCGACGTGGGAAGTACCTGCTGGTATTCGACCCGCTGGACGGCTCGAGCAACATTGACGCCAACATCTCGGTGGGCACGATCTTCTCGATCCTGCGCAGCCCCGATCCGGGAGCGGAGCCGCGGGCCGGGCACTTCCTGCAGCCGGGCGCCGCCCAGGTGTGTGCCGGCTTCGCCCTGTACGGGCCGTCCACCATGCTGATCCTCACCACCGGCGACGGCGTCGACGGCTTCACGCTCGATCGTGACATCGGGGCGTTCGTGCTTACTCACCCTCAGTTGCGCATCCCCCAGGACTGCGGGGAGTTCGCGATCAACGCCTCCAACGAGCGCTTCTGGGAACCGCCGGTGCGCCGCTACATCTCCGAATGCCTGGCGGGCAGCACCGGACGGCGGGGCCGGGACTTCAACATGCGCTGGATCGCCTCGCTGGTGGCGGAGACCTACCGCATCCTTACCCGCGGCGGTGTCTTCCTGTACCCCAGGGACAGCAAGGAACCAGCGCAGCCAGGGCGGCTGCGGCTGCTCTATGAGTGCAATCCGATCTCCTTCATCGTCGAGCAGGCCGGCGGCCTCGCCAGCACAGGCCGCGCGCGGGTCATGGACCTCAAGCCCGAGAGCTTGCACCAGCGCGTACCGCTGATACTTGGATCAAAGAACGAGGTCGAGCGGATCGAGCGCTATCACCGCGACCAGGCCAGCGGACAGGGGTCGGCCTTCGATGACTCGCTCTTCAACAGCCGCTCCCTGTTCCGGATCCCCTGACTGCAGGAGGACTGTTGTCACCTAAGCACCCGATCGTGGTCATCACCGGCTCGTCCGGCGCGGGCACAACCTCGGTGACCAGAACCTTCCAGCACATTTTCCGGCGTGAGCAGATCAACGCGACGATCGTCGAGGGCGACTCGTTCCACCGATACGACCGGGAACAGATGAAGGGCGCCACGGCGGCCGCCGACGAGGAAGGCAACCACGAGTTCTGCCATTTCTCACCCGAGGCGAACCTGCTCGAAGAGCTTGCGACCCTGTTTCGCCAGTACGGCGAGGACGGCAGCGGCAAGGTCCGCAAGTATCTGCATGACGCGGAGGAGGCCAAGCCCTTCGGTCAGCAGCCCGGGACCTTCACGCCGTGGGCAGATGTCGATTCCGGCAGCGAACTGCTCTACTACGAGGGGCTGCACGGTGCCGCGGTCACCGAAAAGGCGGACGTCGCCCAGCACGCTGACCTGCTGGTCGGGGTGGTCCCGATCATCAACCTCGAGTGGATCCAGAAGCTTCATCGCGACCAGGGCGCGCGAGGCTACAGCAGCGAGGACGTGGTCGGGACCGTGCTGCGGCGCATGCCGGACTATGTGAAATACATCTGCCCCCAGTTCTCCCGCACGCACGTGAACTTCCAGCGCGTCCCGACGGTGGACACGTCGAATCCGTTCATCGCCCGGCACATCCCGAGCGCCGACGAAAGCTTTGTCGTCATCCGGTTCGCCAACCCGAAAGGCATCGACTTTCCCTACCTGCTGTCGATGCTGCACGACTCGTTCATGTCACGGCCAAACATCATCGTCATCCCAGGCGGGAAGATGGAGCTGGCCATGCAGCTGATCTTCACCCCGCTCATCCTGCGCCTGATGGAGGCGCGACGCCGGGCCTGACCGGCGGCACGGCCAATCCGGGTGGTCGCTGGTGCGCCTAGCCTCGACCTTGCGGTCAGTCGTAGTGCTTAAGGTGCGGCCACAGCGTGCGCCAGCGTGCGTGCGGTCCTGTGCAGACGCCGATCTGCAGGCCAGTCCAGTCGTTGTTCACGTGGTATGGCGTGTGGTAGGTGGCGAGCAGGCGGCAGCTGGTGAAGTAAGGCCGCAGCTGGCCGAGCGCGTCGACCACCAGCACGCTGCGGTCGGACGCCCGGCCGGGTCCCCACATCCAGTAAGTGTTGTGGCCCGACAGCACGGGCGGCAGGTGGTCAGCCGAGCCGAGAACGTTGAGCGCGCCAGCTTCTGCGTAGGATCCGGTGAAGATCGAGGTGGGCGGTTGGCCCGCCCGCGCCAGGGCCGCGTCCTGCGCCGCGACCGCACTGGTGAGCTGGGGCCACCCGATGGTGTCCCCGAGGGAACTCTGCTGAGAAGAAACCGGCAGGTCGTGGACGTCACTGACCGGGAGTATGGGCAGCAGGCTGGGCAAGGCCACGGCCACGCCGACCAGGCAGGCGGCGACCACCGGCCATCGCCGCACCCGCGGCCGGCGTGCGCGGGCGATCCAGCGTTCGGCCGCGAGGGCGCCCGCGGCCAGCACCGCCGGTGCCACTCCGTCGGCGTAATACACCTTGCCCGGTACCCAGGCCAGTACGTAGACGAGGACGAGGGTGGCGGTGATGGCCAGGAACCGCAGCTCGGGGGTTCGCCAGAGGACGACGAAGCCCGCGACGATGAGCGGCGTCACCAGCAGGCCCAGGTAAAGGAGCTGGGCGGGCAGCGCGCCAGCGTAATCGGCCGGGGAGGTGTTCTGCCGGTGCAGCGCGGCGGACATGGCCAGCTGCGGCCACCCGTGCGTGGCCTGCCAGATGAGGTTCGGCGCCCAGATCACCGCGGCGATAGCGGCGCCCAGCCACGGCCATCTGGTCCGCAGCACAGAGCGCTGGGCCGAGGCGAGGAGGCCAACAGCGAGGCAGATCAGCAGCAAGACGACCAGGTTGTCGGCCTCGAGCCCGAGGCCGGCCACGACCCCGGCCCCCAGCCACCAGCGCGGCCGCTGTCGCAGCAGTGCCGTGGTGACGCACAAGAGGATGGTCGTCCAGGCGAGCAGGTCCAGCGGCGTGGTGTTGCCGATGTGCACGGCGCCGAGCAGCACCGGAGCGCACGCCATGATGAGGGCGGCGAGCACCCGGCCGAACCGGCCCGCTCCGAACAGCGCCGCGAGCCTGGCCGTCATGACCACGATCGCTCCGCCGGCCAGCGCCGGGATGATCCGGATCGCGGTCGGGTTGACGCCGAGGATGTCGGTGATCCTGGTGAGCAGGGGGGCGAGGGGCGGCTGATCGACGTAGCCGAAGGCGAGGTGATGCCCGGCCACGATGAAGTACAGCTCGTCTTGCAGGAAGCCGTACCGGCCGCTGACGGCGAGTTCGGCCACGACGAAGACGGCGGCGATTACCCACGCGAGCAGGGGCACGCGATCAGCGCGGGAAACCGTCGCTGGCGCGGCCGGGCCTTCTGCCGGGATGGCTGTCTGAGGACTCGGGGATGGCGATCTGGCGGCTCTGCTGCCGGGCTGATCCATGGCGAGGCCTCCTGCGGCGTGTCCTGCCTGGAGGTCCCCGGCAGGCAAGTGCATTTTCGACGACGCTCAGGCGCTTGCTGAGGTACCCCTGATGCCGCGCTCCCGCTTTGCTGAGGCATGGGGGACGAAGGGGAGGCTTACGGGATCCTCCGTTCAGCCCGAAGCTCCTGCGCTGGGTACCGCCGTCTGGCGGGTGGCCGTGATCTGCCCATGGAGCGCTTTCAGCGCGGCGACGTAGATCTCGGAGAAGGTGGGGAAGGGCTGGATGACATCGCGCAGCACCCCGAGTGGCACGCGGGCCCGGATGGCCAGGGTGGCCTGCTGCAGCCACTCGCCGGCCTCGGGGCCGAGTGCGTACGCACCGGTCAGCCGCTCGCCGTCGCTGAGCAGGGTCAGGAAGCCGTTGGACTCTGCATAACGGTGCGTGTACGTAGCCGTCTTGGCCACGTCCGACAGCGGGATGGTGGCGCTGAAAGGCGCCTCGCTGCTCCCCACCGACGCCGCTTGCGGGTCGGTGTAGACCACGTCCGGGATGGCCTCGTAGCTGGCCTCGCGGGATTCGCCGAGGATGTTGGCGGCGACGACCTCGCCCTGGTACTTGCCGACGTGGGTCAGCAGCCGCACGCCGGTAACGTCGCCCACGGCCCACAGCCGCTCACCGGCCCGCAGGTGAGCGTCGACCGGGATACCGTGCGGGCCGGCCGTGACGCCAACCGTTTCCAGGCCGAGCCCGCTGGTACGCGGGCGCCGGCCGGTGGCGACGAGCAGGTGGTCGCCGCGCAGTTCGTGGCCGTTGTCGAGGACCATGATGTAGTCGTCGCCGTCGCGCCGTGCCTCAATCACCTTGACGCCCAGGAACAGCTCGATGCCATCGGCGCGCAGGACGTCGCCGAGTGCCTCACCCAGCGGCACAGGCTCGCGGGCGAGCACGTGCTTGGCGCCCTCGGCAAGGGCGACCTCGCCGCCCAGGCGGCGCACGGCCTGGGACATCTCGGCGCCGACGGGGCCGCCGCCGAGGATGAGCAGGCGGCGCGGGACCGCCTTCATGCCGGTCACCTCGCGGTTAGTCCAGATGCCCTGGAGTTCGCGCAGGCCCGGGACGGGCGGCACGACCGCATCGGAGCCGGTCGCCACGACGACATCCGTGGCGGTGTAGCGCACGCCAGCGACCTCGACCACGCCCGGCCCGGCGAGCTGGCCGCGCCCGCGCAGCAGGTCGATTCCCTTGCCCGCCAGCCATCGCTCCTGGCCGGCGTCGGAGTAACCCGAGACCATGAAGTCCCGGTAGGCCAGCGCCGCCTGAACGTCCACCTGCGCGCTGGCCGCCGCCTCCCGCGCGTCGTGCGCCGCCTCGCCGGGGCGCAGCAGGGTCTTGGACGGGATGCACGCCCAGTAGGAGCACTCGCCCCCGACCAGGTCCCGCTCGACCAGCGCCACCCGCAGGCCACCGTCGGCCAGCTCACCCGCGCAGTGCTCGCCCGGCGAGCCGCCGCCCACGACGATGACGTCGTAATCGCTGCTCATGCGCTCGCCCCCGGGCTGGCCTGGCTGGCCAGGCCCACGTCGAAGACCGTTACCACCACAACCTCGAGCCTCATGTCCACGATCTCAGCTCCTATCCCCTGGATGTCAGCGGTCCGCGCCGGGGCCACCACGGCGGGTCTCGTGCCACCGGGGCTGGTCCTAGATCAAGACTCGCCCGGCCAATCGCCTAAGTCCAGCAGTGGATGAGCGATCGCCCCGGAATTGCCCGCTCATCGGTGAAGAGAAACCCGATAAATTTTGGAGGCCAGGGAATTGCTGTAACAGAAATAACGTCAGCGCCGGCCGCATCGCCAGGCCCGGGCTGACGTGCGCCTTCCGGGTGCTCCGTGATCCCCGGGCCAGCCCGCAGATGACCAGCCCGGCCGGCCGATGAATAATGAGTGGCCCGAGGATAAAGGGGGCCTGAGCGTGGAGTATCTCGTCACCATGACCACCCAGGTCCCGGACGGTACCTCGGGGGCAGCCGTCGAAGATATCCGCGCCCGCGAGGCGGCGCGCTCGCGCGAGCTCGCCGCGCAACGGCACCTGCTGCGGCTGTGGCGCCCGCCGCTGGAGCCGGGCGAGTGGCGCACGCTCGGCCTGTTCGCCGCCGCCGACGGCGCGGAGCTGGAAAGCGTGCTCACCTCGATGCCACTGCGCATATGGCGCACCGATGAGGTCACGCCGCTCTCGCCGCACCCCAACGACCCCGCCCCGGACGACCCCGCCCCGGTGGCCGGGCCGGACGACCCCGCCCCGGGGGCCGGGCCGCCTGGGGCGCCAGCGGCCGGGGACGGACGGGTGGAGTTCCTGACCACTTTCACCATTCACATCCCCGAAGGCACTCCCGGCGTGGCCGTCGCGGACACCGAGGCGCGGGAGGCGGAACGCGCGCGTGAACTGGCCGGGGAGGGGCACCTCGTGCGGCTCTGGAAGCTCCCGGGCCAGGGACGGACGCTGGGCCTGTGGCGGGCCGACGACAGCGCCGCGATGCAGGCGATCCTCGCCTCCCTGCCGCTGGATGCCTGGATGAGCGTGCAGACAACGCCGCTGAGCCCGCACCCCAGCGACCCGGCACTCACCGGCAACCAGGGGGCATAGCCGTGAGCGAACAGGACCGCAAGGTGGCCATCATCACCGGAGGTTCCCAGGGCATCGGCGCCGGCCTCGTCGCGGGGTACCGGCGCCGTGACTGGGCGGTCGTGGCCACGTCGCGGACAATCAGGCCCGCCACGGATCCGGCCGTGCTCACCGTCAACGGCGATGTGTCCGAGGCCGCTACGACGGACCGGGTCATCAGGGGGGCACTGGATCGCTTCGGGCGCATCGACACCCTCATCAACAACGCGGGCGTCTTCCTCTCCAAGCCATTCACCGCCTACACGGCGGAGGACTACGCCGCCGTGGTCGGGGTCAACCTCACCGGGTTCTTCTGGCTGACGCAGCGCGCCGTCGCCGAGATGCTCAAGCAAGGCGGGGGCCACGTGGTCAACATCACCACCACCCTGGCGGACTACGCCGACTCCAGCACTCCATCCGTCCTGACTGCCCTCACCAAGGGCGGCCTCGCCTCAGCCACCAGGTCGCTGGCCGTCGAATACGCGTCCCGCGGCATCCGGGTTAACGCTGTCTCGCCGGGCATCATCCAGACGCCGATGCACCCGCCGGACAGCTACGCCGACCTCGGGCCGCGCCTCCCCCCATCGGCCATGTGGGCCAGGTCAGCGACATCGTCAACGGCATCCTCTACCTGGAGTCATCGCCCTTCATCACGGGCGAGATCCTGCACATCGACGGCGGCCAGATCGCCGGCCGCTGATCCAGTTCAGCGGTGCCCGCTGGGTGCTTCGACGTCGTCATAAATGCGGGCCGCGGCCAGCAGCCCGTCCGGGCCGCGCTCGTAGACCCCGATTCCCGCCTGGGGAAGCAGGTCGTGGCTGCCCCAGCGGACGCAGTTGTATTCCAGTGCGCAGCGCACGCCATCATCGGTCACGGCGCAGGGCTGGAGGCCGATACCGCCGCCTGCGCTGAAGCTCCTGGTGAAGAACGAGCGAAGTTCGGCGGAGCCGCGGTGGGCGGAGTCTGGGCCGATGGGCTCGCGGTAGTACCCCTCGGGGGCGAAGGTGCCCACTATCGCTTCGGTGTCACCGGCGGCTAGCGCGGCCTGGTAGCGGCCGACGACGTCGCCAACCTGGGCGTGGCCGGCCTTGAGTATGGGAGGCCTGACGTGGCGGCGTCCGTCAACCGGCCATTGGCTGCAGTAGGTGCGGAACACCACCGACCAATCGTCTGGTGATTCGGCGACGACCGCCAGCGGCCAGGCCATTTCCTGCCCGTCGTGGGTCAGGTGAGCCACCAGTTCCACCACGGCCCGTCCGCCGGCGACGGTGGTGGCCACCCTCTCGGTACGGGCGTGCAGCTGGCGCAACCAGGACTTGTTGTGGCTGACGAACTGCCGCACCTGCTTGTGGCCGCGGATCTCGCCCGCGCGGGGGTCGTGGATTACCACCTCCCCCGGCCACACGGTCTCCAGGGCGTGGGCGTCACCTTGATTCAGCGCGGTGAAGTACTGCCCCACCGGATCAGCCCGGGCTGAGGCGCGGGTCTGCCTGCGCGCCAGCTCGGCGGCACTGGTGAAGTCCGGAAACCACGGCATCTCGACTCCCGCGTTCCTGGCGGGCCGGACAGTTCTTCTGTGGATGGCCGTCCTTGGTCTTCCTGCAACGTAATCCCCGGCTGCGGCCGAGTTAAAGCGCCTGCCCGCTGCTCCCGGCCGGGACGATTCCGTCGCCGCAGGACGCCAGCAGCGTGACAATCGCGGTCTCGGCCTCCGCGGAAGCGGGGAGCACGGTTGGCAGCGCAGGGATCCCGGATAGTTGTCCCTCCGCCTGGTAGCGATCGATCAGGCGGGGATCGATGTAGGACGACCGGGCGACCGCCGGGGTGTCCCCGAGCGCCCGCGCCACCTCGCGGACGCTGGCGGAGATGACGCGCTTGCGGCTCGTCTGGGTCGCCGAGGGCCCCGCGTTCGCCAGCACCAGCGCCATCAGGACGGTGGCATTCCAGGTCCGGAATTCCTTGGCCGTGAAGTGGCCGCCCGACCGGGTGGCTATGTAGTCGCCCACCTCGCGGGAGTGGAGGCGGTGCCAGTCGTCGTCGCGGGTGTAGCAGAACAGTGCCTCGTGGCCGTTGTCGCTCTGGGCCAGGGCCCGGACGGTGGGCTGAACCACCCGGTCGGTGACGCAGATGGTCCGCTCCTTGCCCCACTTGGCGATGTAGTCGAACAGGACCCCGTCGCGCGTCAGCCGTACGTGCCGCTTCTCGAGGGTCGTGACGCCGTAGTGATGGTCCAGTTCGGCGTACCTCTCCCCGCCGATGCGGAACAGGCCGAGGTCGATCAGCCGGACCACGCCGGCGACGACCCGGTCACGTTTCAGGCCCCGGCGCCTCAGGTCCTGCTGGGCCGCGTGACGCAGGTTAGGCAGCGCGCCGGCGAACCGGAGCATGTGCGCGAATTTCTGGGCGTCCCGCTGCTGCCGCCACAACTCGTGGTAGAGGTACTGCAGCCGTCCCCGGCTGTCCACGCCCGTAGCCTGGATGTGGCCCAGCGGGTCCGGTGAGATCCAGACGTTCTCCCAGGCCGGCGGGATCCTGAGCACCCGGATGCGCTGCAGCGTCTCCTCGTCCGTGAGCTCCGCCCCCGGCGGGTCGAGATACCGGAAGCCGTCCCCGCTCCGGGCGCGGGTGATGCCAGGGCCGTGCGGGTCGCTCCGCACCAGCCCTGAGACCGCGGCCGCCAGCGCCGGCCCGTCGGGGCTCATGACCACCAAGGGTATGCGGCAGATCCCGGGACGGCTTCCACCGGCCCGACTGGCAGCGGCCCGGGGTGGCACCGGTCCGGGGCCGGGCCGGATTCAGGTTGCTGCCCAGGCGCCGCCTCCTGTAGGAACGTCGCATGCTGCGCGGAGAAGTTGCCGGGTTGCGGGCCCGGGAGGACGGAGATGTCCCGATCCTGCATGCCGAGCTGTATGACGATGTGGCGACCAGGGTCCGGTCCGATTCGCGGCCCTGGCGGCCGATCCCGGCTGGCGCGGCCTACTCCCCGCTCCAGGTGAAAGACCCGGCTGAGGACACCGCCGCCTTCTCGGTGGTGCACCTGGCCAGTGGCGAACTGGCCGGTGACGCGCTGGTGTGGGACATCGACCTGCATAACCGCTCGGCTCACCTGGGGATCTCCCTGCGGCCAGGGTTCCGTGGCCGCGGCCTGGGGACGGATGCGGTCCGGGTGCTCTGCGGTTACGGCTTCGCCATTCTCGGGCTCCAGCGGCTCCAGGCCGAGACGCTGGCCGACAACGCCGCCATGATCGCGGTGGCGACCCGGGCCGGATTTGTGGCGGAAGGCAGCCTGCGCCGCGCGGCCTGGGTCAATGGGCGATTCGCCGACCTGGTCGTCCTCGGCATGCTCGCCGCTGACTGGCATCCCGCCCAGCCGCCACCCTGAGGTGCCTCAGGTCCCTCAGGTCCTTCAGGTGCCTCAGGTCCTGGGCCAACTCGGCGACTCAACCAACATGCCCTGCGGGCCCGTGTTCTGGCGGCTAGACGTTGCTGCGCTGGCCGGCCGCTGACTTCCCCAGCGGATCGGCTACGACCTGCCCTAGCTCAGACCGGCGGCGCGCCGCGTGGCCCGGACGGTTGGTGACGAGGACATCGATCCGCGGGTCCAGGAGGAACTGGTCGATCAGCAGGTCGTGATCCACGGTCCACACCATGATGCCGATGCCGTTCCGATGACATGCCCTGGCCACGCCCAGCCGCGCGAGCCGGTAGTTCACCGCCACCCAGTCAGCGCCGCAGGCCCGGATCCGGGCCAGGGGAAACAACTCGCTGTGGCGGACCGCCGCCCAGCGCCGTCGCGGCACCCCGTGAAGGCTGCGACCCAGGGATAGAGCGGTCCGGACCCGCGGGAAGATCCGCTTGATCGTGGCCACCGAGGCATCTTCCAGGGTCGTGACCACAAAATCGTCCGGACCCAGGACCGAGGAAGCCAGCGCGACGACTTCGGGCTCGTAGCCGACTTCTTTCAGGTCGAGATGCCCGATAAGGCGGCCCGCCAGCAGAGCCATCACCTCGTCCACCCGGGGGACCACATAGTGCAGCCGGTCGCAGAGTTCCTCGTACTCGAGTTCCGCCACCAGCGGGCCACCGCGTCCGGCACGTCGGTCGTGATAAACCACCAGGACATTGTCGGCCGTCTTGCGGACATCAAACTCGGCATACTCCGCGCTGCCGGACAGCGTATCCAGGTAACTCTCGTAGGTGACTGGTTCCGCGTCTTCCGAGTGGTCACAATGAGCGGAGATATGCACCACTTCGCTGGACTCTCCGGTTGATGGCACTCAGCCTGCACCCCTTGATCAGCTCTTATTCTTGGCCCGGCGGGCAGCCACGAGATGAACCCCAGGCCTCCGCCGAGAGGCTATAGCGGGAACCTCCACTACGCCGCCGCCGGGGCAGCCTCGCCGCCGCCGGGGCAGCCTCGGCGTGCCCGTCACGCTCCGGCGGGCTCCGACCCCGAGACGGTACGGAACCAGCTCACGGACATCGAGGGGGTTTCGGTCGAGACCGTATGTGCTTTTCCGGCCGCACTGGCCGGGCTCGTGGGTTCCCGGGCCGCGCGGTACCTCCACGAGGATCTCCCGGCCAGCGTGGCCACGCCGGAGAACGCCATCCGCCGCGGCCGGCCGTGTGAGCGGCGTAACCGCTGATCAGACCCGGTATTGCCGTGACGTTGCCCCCGCTCCTCCCACCTCCTGCGCACCGTTGCCGGCGGCCATGACAGGGGCCCGCAGCCCCGGGTTCGGCGCGCCGATGGCCGCCGCCACGATCTGGTAATTGGGGTGTTATTTCCGGATTTTCCTGCGCTGGCGTTCAGGTCCCAGTAAGTTCCCCCTGGACAGGTGTTCCTCGTGCCACCTGACGTCGGCTTTCTCGGCTGACGCCAGCTCGCCGGGTGAACGCGAAGCCTCGCGGACAGGAGTGGGATGCCTCCAGCACCCCGTCATTCCAGGCCCAAAAACTCGAGGAAACCCGTCCTCCGGGTCGGCGTACCAGTATTGGCCGTAGCAACGCTCGCGGGCGTAGCTGCGGCTTTCGTGTTCCTGTCGGGCGGGCCGGCGGGCTCCGCGGCATCTACCAGCTCCCACGGGACGATCCCGGTGGCGCGTGCCGCGTCGAGCCTCACCAGCGACGACATGATGATCAACGAGCACCATGAGGTCGCCTCCCGGACCGTCCGCGAAGCCGTCCGGACCATCCGGCGCAAGTACCTCGCCGGGCTGGCCGCGGCCCGGCTGGCCAAGAAGCAGGCCGCCGCCAAGCAGGCCGCCGCCGCTCAGCAGCAGGCCGCCGCCCAGCCGACCGCCAGCACGACGCCGGCGGCCAGCACCCCCAGTACCCCCACCAGCGGCACGGATGCCGCCCATTCCTCGCTCGGGGACTGTATCCGCAACGCCGAAGAGGGCGGCAGCTACGCCTGGGGACCGGGTAACGGCGGCGGGGCGTACCAGTTCCAGCTGGGCACCTGGGAAAAGTACGGTGGTGCGGCCGGCGAGTACGGCGTGGCCGGCCCCGCGTACCAGGACCAGATCTTCGACAACGCCATCGCCGCCGGGGGCGCCTCGAACTGGACCGCCTACGACGGCTGCTGACGAGGCGCTGCCTGACGAGGGCTGCTGACAACGGCTGCCGACGTCTGGCCGTTCGGTCAGCGCCGGCCAGGCGGGAATTGGCGTCGGCCATGATCAATGTGACAGGTGGTGCGGGTGGTTCCGCATCCTGGCGTGGCGCCGGCCGGACTGTGTGATCCTGGGAGGACCGCCAGACCGCCGACCATGCCGGAGGGCCCAGTGAGCGCAGCGCCCAAGCCCAGCCGTGTCCCAGCTACCGCCACGCCCGGCGGCGACGGGGTCGTCGTCGGGGACGGCCCGGTCCTGGTGGACGTCTACATCGACTTCCAGTGCCCGTTCTGCCGGCGCTTCGAGCTGTCGTCGGGGACGACGCTGGCCGCCATGGTGGTCGAGCACCAGATCAGCATCGCCTACCATCCGATGAACTTCCTCGACCAGGCCTCGACGACGCACTATTCGACCCGCGCCGCCGCGTCGTCCGGATGTGCTGCGGACCAGGACCGGTTCGTGGACTACGCGCACGCGCTGTTCGTGAACCAGCCTCCTGAGGGCAGCGCCGGGCTGACCGACGAGCAACTCATCGCCATCGGCGAGTCCGTCGGCCTGGGCCCGGCCTTCGCCTCCTGCGTGTCCGAGCGGCCGTACCTGGAGTGGCCGCCGTACGTCACCGCACGCGCCCTGGCCGCCGGGGTGGAAGCCACCCCGACCGTGCTGGTCGCGGGGGTGGCGGTCCCGGCGGAGAGCGAGGCCATCGCCAACGCCATCGAGCAGGTCAGTACCCAGACCTGACCTCGCGGTATCCAGAACGGGAACTCCTGCGCCGGGCAGGGCGGGCCAGCACCGCCTGGGTCATCCTGACCGGTCATGTGTCTGGTGACCATTGGACGCTCGCGGAGCGGCGAACTCCTCGCCCGGGTAGGCGGGGAGCCAGGCCTACTATCCTGGTGATGGTCAGATGATGCCCTGACGCGGAGGTCGTGGCCTCCCGGACCGTCGGCTGATGGCGTCTGCTCAGACCGCTGCGCACCGGAGGCCGTTCGCGTTGCCTGACCTTACTGCCGGCCCCGGCGGGCCACCCGGCCAGGACCCGGCGGAGTCACCCGCTGCTCACCAGGCCGTCGCCCCGGCCCCGGACCAGGCTCCGGCCAGGACCGCCCGGCGGAACCTGCCCCGGATCGACCGGCCAGAGGTCGCGGCCATCTTCGCGGGTGGCGCGCTCGGCACCCTGCTGCGCGCCGCGCTGGCCGAGGGGTTCCCACACCCGGCGACGGCGTGGCCGTGGCCCACGTTCGTGGTCAACGTCGTGGCGGCGTTCCTCCTCGGCTACTTCGTCACCCGCCTCCAGGAGCGGCTGCCGCTGTCCAGTTATCGCCGGCCACTGCTCGGCACCGGGTTGTGTGGCGGCCTGTCCACGTTCTCCACCATGCAGGTGGAGATCCTGAACATGATCGGCGCACATGCCTGGGGCCTGGCCCTCGGCTACGCCACGGCCAGCGTGGCGGCCGGCTTCGCCGCGGTCTACCTGGCCACCGCGCTCGTCCGGCGGGTCCGGGTGCTGAGGTGAGGCAGCCATGACGATGCTCATCTGGGCCGGGGTGATCCTCGTCGGCGGGGCTGGCTCGGTGGTCCGCTTCCTGGCCGACGGTCTGGTGGCGTCGGCTGCGGGCCGTGACTTCCCGTTCGGCACCCTCGCCATCAACGTGTCCGGCGCGATGATCCTCGGGTTTCTCACCGGGCTGGCCCTGGACCATGACCAGGCGTTGCTGGCGGGCACGGCCGCGGTCGGCTCGTACACGACCTTCTCGACGTGGATGTTCGAGACCGACCGGCTGGCCGAGGAACGCCAGTACCGCAAGGCGGGGGCGAACGTGATCGTCAGCCTGGTCCTCGGGGTTGCCGCCGCCGCGCTGGGCCGGCTGATCGGAGCGCACCTGTGAGTGCGGATGCCGGAGGAGACGCGGTGAGCGCGGACGCCATCAAGCTGACCAGCTACTTCAGTGAGCGTCACCGGGTCGGCGGCCGGTTCGTCGCGGATGCCCTGATCGGCCTGTACGGACAGCATGAGATCGCCGCGAGCATCCTGCTGCGGGGCACCGAAGGGTTCGGGCTCAAGCACCATCTCCGCACCGATCAATCGCTGACCCTGTCGGAGGATCTGCCGCTCACCGCGATCGCGGTCGACACCCGTCCGCGCATCGAGTCGGTGCTCCGCCCGACCCTCGAGCTGAACCCCGCCGGGCTGGTCACCCTGGAACGGGCGCGGCTGCTGACCGGGGGCGCTCTCGCCACCGTCCCCCTGGGTCTGGCCGGGGAGACCAAGCTCACCGTCTACCTCGGCCGCCAGGAACGCGTTGACCGGGTCCCCGCGTTCGTGGCCGTCTGCGACCTGCTGCACCGCCGTGGCGTCGCCGGGGCGACCGCGCTTCTCGGCGTGGACGGCACGGCCCGCGGCCGCCGGGAACGGGCCAGGTTCTTCAGCCGCAACGCCGAGGTGCCCATGATGGTCATCGCCATAGGCTCCAGCGGGCGGATCGGCGGGGTCCTGCTCGAACTGGAGGCGCTGCTCCGCCGCCCGCTCGTCACCCTGGAACGGGTCCAGGTGTGCAAGCGTGACGGGCTGCTCCTCGCCCCGCCCACCCCGCTGCCGGCCGCCGACGAGCACGGCATGGCGTTGTGGCGCAAGCTCATGGTGTTCGGCTCCGAAGCGGCCCAGCACGCCGGCCAGCCCGTGCACCGCGCCCTCGTCCGGCGGCTGCGCTCGGCCGGGATCAGCGGTGCCACCACACTGCGCGGGATCTGGGGGTTCCACGGCGACCACCCGCCGCACGGTGACCGTGTCCTCCAGATGGGCCGCCACGTGCCCGCGGTCACCATCGTGATCGACAGTCCCGAGCGGATCGCCACGGCTTTCCCCATCGTGGACGAGCTCACCGCCGAGCACGGGCTCGTCACCGCCGAGACCATCCCCGCCATGAGGGCCGCCGCGGGTAACCGGCGGCGGGGTGGCCCGCGGCTCGCGACGCACCATCTCTAACGGCTAGCCCGGCCTACTCCTGCGCGGGCGGATCCAGCCGCGGGGCAGCGTGGACCTGCGCGTGGCCTGAGCGACCGGGGAGGAGCTGGTCGCCGACTACCACGCGAAGGGCAACGCGCTCAGCACCCCGGCCGCCTTGGAGATCCACGACGTCATCGATCCGGCACCGACGCGTCACGTGCTGATCGAGACGCTGGCCCGGACGCGGTCATGACCGGTTCGCCGGGCAGTTCACCGGCTGGGGAGGCGGGCCTGCCGGGTGGCAGGACGGGCGGCAGGACGAGCTCGAAGGACGAGCCGCGGCCTGGCGTGCTCTGCACCCGGACCGCGCCGTGGTGGGCCGCGGCGATGGCCTGCACGATGGCCAGGCCGAGCCCGAACCCGCCCGCCTCGCTGCTCCGCTGAGGGTTGGCCCGGGCGAACCGCTGGAAGATCCGGTCCAGGTCGGCGGGGGCGATGCCGGTCCCGGAGTCCGCCACCGTCAGGACCACCTGCCCGCCCTCGCGGCGGGCGCTGACCTCGATCTCGTCGCCGCTGCTCGTGTGCGCGATGGCGTTCTCCAGCAGCGCGTCGAGGGCCAGGGCGAGGCGGTCCCGGTCGGCCACGACCGTCACGTCGGTCACCGGGCCGAGCCGCCACCGGCGGGACAGGTAGCCCCAGCGTTCCAGCGCGTCGCCCAGCACCGACTCGACGGGGACCGGCTCCGGGTGCAGGAAGCCCGGACTCGCCGCCGAGGCCAGCAGCAGGATCCGGCTGGCCATCCGCCCCAGCCGGCGCAGCTCCCCGGCGACGACCCGGGCGTCGCCGGCCAGGACCGTCTCGCTGGCGGCGCGTTCCATGAGCTCGGCGTGCCCCAACGCCACAGTGATCGGCGTCCCCAGCTCGTGCGACGCGTCCTGCAGGAACCGTTGCTGCTCCTCCAGCAGCCGCAGGTTCTCCTGGGAGACCCGATGGACCTCCTCCATCGCGGCGAGCCGTTCCTCCATGGCCGCGATGCGGCGCCGGCCGTGCCAGACCATGACCAGGAACATCAGCGCGATCAGCGGGACTTCGGCCAGGTAGTCGGCGTCCTGCTGGCCCTTGAGGACCTGCACGACGATGATGCCGCCGGTGGCCAGCGTGACCGCGGCCCAGGTCAGGATCGTGGGCTGCAGCCTCCAGAGCCGCACCCCGTAGATCGCGGTCAGGCTCACCCAGATGGCCAGGAACGGCACCGTCCCCCAGGCGGGCAGCAGCCGCATCGCGGCCAGGTTGATCCCGACGAACACCACCCAGATGATGTCGAGCCGGTAGGCGCGGCCCCAGCGGGCCGCCCGGCCCCACCACGACATGGATCCTCCCCAGATGGTCAGCGGCGATGGCCCATCTGGTCCCCGCCCCCTGGCCGCCGCCACCGCCAGTTGGCCAGTCCGGCCCTAGCCTGCCGTTCCGGTCATACCTCGTCAAACGCCACACGTGTGCCAGGGTCCCGCCCAGCAGAGGGCCGCGCTGACTGGGTGGCGCCGGGGGATCGTGACGAGAGACGGCCGGTGTCGCTGACCTGAGCGGCCTCGGCGGTAGGGTCGGGCGTCATGAACAGCCCGGTCACCCATATCCGGCTTATCACCGCCGGCGACGCCGAGGCCCTTACCGAGCACCTTTGCCGCGACCGCGAGACCAAGGCGCGCTGGGAGCCGGCCTACTCGCCGGACTACTACACCCTCGCCGGGCAGCGCCAGCGGATCGAGTGGATGCTCGACCGGCACCGTAGCGGCGGGTCCTGGCCCGGGGTGGTGCTGGACGGTCAGACCGTTGTTGGGCAAATAACCGTCCAGGAGATCCTGCAGCGGGCCTGGCGGAAGGCGTCCATCGGCTACTGGATCGGGACCCCGCACCAGGGGCAGGGTCATGCCACCCGGGCGGTCGATCTGGTGGTCCAGCTGATGACCCGGGACCTCGGCCTGCATCGCGCGGAGGCGTTCACCCAGGTCGAGAACGCCGCCTCGCAGGCGGTGCTGCGCAAGAACCGTTTCCTGCCTATCGGCATCGCCCGCGCGCACATCTTCACCGTCGGGGCCTGGCACGACGAGATCATGTGGGAACGCCTGCTGGAGGACTGATGTGATGCCCGTTCACGGGCCATCGGTACCTCGCTCGTAGCGCAGGAACAGCGTGTCATCGCCCTCGCTGCACAGCACGTGCCGCAGTGCGAAGCGCGCCAGCGGGGCGCCCGGGGGCGCGACCGCCACCGGCAGCGGGTCCCCGCCCATCAGCGGGGCCAGGGTCAGGCAGAGCTCGTCCACGAGCCCGGCGGCGACCAGTTCGCCCAGCCAGGTAGGGCCGCCTTCGCAGAGCACGACCCGGTAACCCTGCCCGGCCAGCCGCTGCAGGGCCAGGCCCGGGTTGACCCGATCCTCCCCGGCCACGATGACGTCCGCCACCTGCCGGGCCTGGTCGAGGCGTTGCGGATCCGCGGCCGCGCAGGTGATCACGAGGGTCCGGGCGCCGGGTGGCGCGTCCGTGAAGGCCCGGGCCGACCAGTCCAGGCTGAGCGATTTGCTGATCACGGCGAGCGGCGGCGTGGCCGGCCGCCCGGCCGCCACCCGCGCCGCGGCCCGCTCCGGCGGCAGCCGCACCGGCCCGTAGCGCTCCGCCCGGACCGTCTGCGCCCCGACCAGCACCACGTCGGCCAGCGCGCGCATCAGCCGGAACAGTTCCGCATCGGGCGCAGTGGACAGGCCACCGACGCGGCCACCGATCGCGGCCGAGCCGTCCAGGCCGCTGACCATGTGCGCCATCACCCAGCAGCGGCCATCCGGCCGCGACCGTTTGACCTGCGCATACGGTTCCAGCGGATCTTCGATCCACGGGCCGGGCTCCAGCATCCGCATTCGGCTCATGGTGGCTTACTCCCTCATCCGGGGCCGGGCATCCCTGGGGCGCCGGGGCGGCCGTGCCGGGGCCGGGCGTGCTGGGGCCGGGCATCTCTGGCCGCGCCGGGGCCGGCCATCCTGCTGTCGGCTATCCGCTGGTCGGCCAGCCAGCGGTCCTCGGCCGCGTAGTCCAGCAACGGCGCGAAGTAACTGTCATCCGGACCCGGGATGAGGTCCGCGTCCGCCCCGCCCCGGTCCGCGGCGACGAGCCAGTCCACCTCGGCGGCCACCGTGGCGGCGTAGTCGCCGGCCGGGACGTAGCCGAGCCTGGCGGCGGCGGCGGTCATGTCGAGCACGAAAGGGTGCGGCCTGTCCCAGGGGGTGCGGCCCAGCCCGGCCGCGGCCGGGTCCCGGCCGTCCAGCAGCACTTCCTCCCAGGTGTGCCCGAGGTAGCGGGCGATGACCCGGGAGATCTCCAGAGCGCTGGGCGCGTCCGGATCGGCGGCATTGAGGATGCGCCGTCCCGGCCGGCCCGCGGCCAGCTCGATGAGCGCGGCGAGGTTGGCGGCCGCCGTCGGGTGGTCCACGCCGGCGCCCCGGTGGGCCAGCAGCAGCACGAGCCGCCGGTCCAGCGCGCGCTTGACGAATATCCACTCCCGGGGCTGCCGTGACCCGGGGCCGTGGATCTTGGAAGGGCGCAGCACGGTGACAGGCGCCCCGCTGTCCAGCAGCACGTGCTCGGCCGCAACCTTGTTCGCCGGGTACCCCTCCCGGGTCCGGTAGTCGCCGTCACCGGCGGCCACCGTGGGCTGGTCTTCCCGGACCGGGCCGCCGAAGTCGGGTTTGACGGGCGAATTGGAGTGGCGGCCGGCGTCGTCGACGTACACGGCTTTGCTGGAGATCATGACGGTGGACGCGGCGTTCCGGGCCAGGGGCAGGAGGCCTGCGGCGTCCCGGGCGGTGTAGCAGACGCAGTCGACCAGCAGGTCCGCGCCGTTCCCGAACACGGCCCGCACCCGCGCGGGCTCGCTCCGGTCCGCGGCGATGAACCGGCCGCCCGCCCCGGTGATGTCCGGCGGCATCCGGGCCGGATCGCGCCCGGTGACGTCCACGGACCAGCCCGCCGCCAGCAGCCGCCGGGCGGTCGCCCGCCCGATCGCCCCGGTTCCGCCGAAGATGACCGCGCGTTCCACTCCGGCACCGTACCCCGCCCCGCACCCCCGCCCCGCTCCGACGGCCCGCACCCCCGCCCCGCACCCCCGGCCCTCAAGTCCCCCAACCCTCAAGTCCTCCCAGCCCTCAAGTCCCCCGGCCGCAGCGCTCTAGTCCCGCTAGTAACACCGGCCCCTCCCGTCCACATTTCATCCGAAACGTGCGCCGAAACGGACAAAACACCCCGGAAAACCGCGCGTTTCGGATGATATGTGGGACGTTGCCCATGATCAATGTGACCCACGGTGCCCGTGGTGCGAATCCAGGCCCGGAAGGAGCGCCCAGCCCGGCGGCCGGGGATGACCGCAGGCGGCGCGGGTTCCGGTTAGCATGGAAGGGTGACGCGATGCATGGGGTGGTGGCGGCCGCGGTAGGGCGGTAGCTATCTCGTGCGTTCGATGGCCCGCCTCTGGCGGGCCAGTTTCGTGTTACGGGCTGGTCGCGGCTGGAGGCCTGTTCCCCAGGAGGCCCCGTGCCTGCCAGTACTGTGCTCACTCCTGCCCCGCCTGCCAGCCCAGGCCGTGCCAGCCCATGCCCTGCCAGTCCAGTCCCCTGCAGCCCAGGCCGTGCCCGGCCCATCCCTGCCGGCTCAGGCCCTGCCGGCTGAGGCCCTGCCGGCTCAGTGCAGCCCGGGCCGATTCCCGGCCAGGAGCAGGCATCCTCGCTGCAGGCGGCCCGCCAGCGCAGTGCCGCCCTCGACGCCGCGATCCAGGAGGATCCCGGCCGGTTCCGGGTGCTCACCGGCGACCGGCCCACCGGCCCGCTGCACGTCGGCCACCTGTTCGGCACCCTGCTCAACCGGGTCCGCCTGCAGGATCTCGGCGTCGAGGTCATGGTGCTCATCGCCGACTACCAGACCATCACCGACCGGGACGCCCCCGAATCGCTGCCTGCCGACGTGCTCGGCCTGGTCGCCGACTACCTGGCGGTCGGCATCGACCCGCGGCGGGCCACGATCTTCGCGCACAGTCAGATCGAGGCGCTGAACCAGTTGCTGATCCCCTTCCTCAGCCTGGTCAGCGTGGCGGAGGTGGGCCGGAACCCGACCGTGAAGGAGGAGTTCGCGGCGGCAGGCGGTTCGTCGATGAGCGCGCTGATGTTCACCTACCCGGTCCATCAGGCAGCCGACATCCTTTTCTGCCACGCCAACCTGGTCCCGGTGGGCAAGGACCAGCTTCCGCACCTGGAACTGACCCGCACTATCGCGCGGCGCTTCAACGATCGCTACTGCCCCCGGGAGCCGTACTTCACCGCTCCGGACGCCCTGCTCAGCGGCGCCCCGCTGCTGCTCGGAACCGACGGCCAGAAGATGAGCAAGAGCCGGGGCAACGCCATCGCGCTGGCCGCGGGCGAAGACGAGACCGCGCGGCTCATCCGTGCTGCCCGGACCGACGGCCAGCGCACGATCACCTACGAGCCGGAGTCCCGCCCGGCCGTCGCCAACCTCGTGCAGCTCGGCGGGCTGTGCTTGGAGACCAGCCCGGAGCAGGTCGCCGCCGAGGTGGGTGACGGCGGCGCAGCCGCGTTGAAACGGCTGATCACCGACGCGCTCAACGAACGGCTGCACCCGATCCGGGCTCGGCGGCGTGAGTTCGCGGCCGACCCCGGCTACCTGCGTCAGGTGCTGGCCGACGGTAACGAGCGGGCCCGCGCGCTGGCCCGCCAGACCCTGTCCGACGTCCAGGCCCTCATGCACACTCGCTACTAATCCCATCCCGGGGTGCGGGCTGAAAGGGCGAAGCCGGGCTGGGTGAAGCCGGGCTGGGTGAAGCCGGGGCTGGGCGGGCCAGGGCTGGGCGGGCCGGGTCAGGAGGGGAGGAGGCGGCTGGGGAGGGCGGTTTCCTCGACGGTTCCGTCTGGGCGGCGGGTGATGTGCCAGGTACTCGCGCCCTCGACCTCGGTGATGCAGTCCACCAGGTCGATACCCTCGAAGACCAGCCCGGTGCCGTTATCCGTGGCGTAGCCCTCGGGCAGCGTCCCGTCCCCGATCAGCCGGTGAATGGCCGGCCGCCGCTGCTCCTCGGCGTCGTGGTGCGGGCTGTTGGAGTAGGGCAGGAAGCCGAGGCCGTTGGTCACCGGGCGCAGCGGCAGGCCGAAGGAGTCGGTCGTGCCGCCCGTGAACCAGCACAGCGACCCGGCGGACACGCCCATCAGCACGACCCCGGCCTCCCAGGCCGCGCGCATGGCCCGATCGACGCTGTGCAGCCGCCACAACGCCAGGAGGTTCGCCACGCTGCCGCCGGTCACCCACACCAGGTCCTGCGCCAGCAGGTGCCCGGTGATGTCAGGGACGTTGGGCTCCGGGAACAGGGCCAGGTGGCTGGGCCGCCACCCGGCCCGGCCGAAGGCCGAGTACATCGCGGCCAGCCATTCCGGCGCATCCCCGACGGCCGTGCTGACCAGGCAGACGCGGGGGCTGTCGGCCGCCCGGGCCAGGGTCGCCGCGTAGGCGTACGAGGGACCGAGACGGAAGTCCATCGGCCCATGCCCGGCAGGCCAGAAGCCGATGCTGGTGGCGACGATCGTCGGGCGGCTCGCGGTCATCCGGCGATTATGGCAACTGATCGCCGGGTTCGCGCCGGCCTAGCAGATTCATGGCCACCAGGTCCAGCGCGATCCGGTCGTCCTGATTGACGAGCTCGCCCTTGGTGCGCACCAGCCCGCGGTCGGTCCTGGAGCGTGACGGGCGGGCCTCCACGATCGTGGTCCGCAGCCGCAGCTGATCACCGGGCCGTACCGGGGCAGGCCAGCGCAGCTCGTCGATGCCGGGCGAGGCCAGGCTGGCCACCTGGGACAGGTAGTGATCAACGAACAGCCGCATCATCATGCTCGCCGTGTGCCAGCCGCTGGCGATCAGGCCGCCGAACGGCCCGCCCGCGGCGAACCCGGGGTCGGTGTGGATGGGCTGCGGGTCGAACCGCCTGGCAAACTCGAGGATCTCCGGCTCGGTGACGGTCAGGTACCCGTACTCGTAGACCGCGCCCGGGAGGTAGTCCTCGAAATAACGGTCTTCACGGGGAACTGTGAAATCACTGGTGCTCAGGGTTCGGGTTGGCACGGCGCGCAGGTCAGGCTGGGACATGGTGGCCAGCATGGCATGCGGCGCCGGCCCTCACGAGCGACGGCCCCGTACGATGGTCGTCATGCCGAGGACGCCATGAGCCCCCAGATAGCCACCGCCGACGCCGTCGGGCGTGAGGACATGCTGGACTTCGTCCGCAGCCGGCACCACGTGGTGCTGGTCACCACCAAACGGGACGGGACCGTCCAGCTCTCCCCGGTCACGGCGGGACTGGACGACGAGGGCCGGGTCGTGATCGCGACCTACCCGGAACGGGCCAAGACGCACAATGCCCGCCGTCACCCGCAAGTTGACGTGCTGGTGCTGTCGGACGATTTCGGCGGAGCCTGGGTACAGCTCAGCGGCACCGCCGAGGTTCTTGACCTGCCCGAAGCACTCGAGCCGCTGGTGGACTACTTCCGGTCTATCGCGGGCGAGCATGACGACTGGGACGAGTACCGGGCCGCGATGCGGCGCCAGGGGAAGTCACTGATCCGGGTCACGATCGAACGGTGGGGGCCCATCGCCACCGGCGGGTTCCCCGCGCGCCTGGCCTGACCCCGGTGCTCGGCGGCCGGTGATCGATCCGGTGATCGGGCGCGTGACCGGGCGCACATCTGCCGGGGAACGTGGTGACCACCCGTCTTGCTCGGTTAGCCACAGGGCGCTCGATGATCCCTGCGCCCGGCCGAGGCGAACGTCGCAGCCTGAGACTGCGGCCCGGCTCCCCGCTCGTAGGATCAGGCTGACCCGTTGCGACCCGTCCCGGCGCGGGCTGTGCCGTGATCGATGCCGAAGGGGGCATTAATGATCTTCATCGTCGTCAAGTGGACCATCAAGCCTGAGCGCAGCGGCAACTGGCTCGCCGACGTGGAGGAGTTCACCCAGGGCACCCGGTCCGAGCCAGGCAACATCTTCTTCGAGTGGTCGCGGAGCGTGGACAACCCGAACCAGTTCGTGCTGGTCGAGGGGTTCCAGGACGACGCGGCCGCCGCCCACGTGAACTCGGACCACTTCAAGAAGTTCGTGGCCTGGGCGCCCGACGCCGCGGCCGAGACGCCGCAGATCGTCAACACCACGATCCCGGGCACCGACTGGTCCAGGATGGCGGAAGTCACTCCACGGTAATCCCGACGTGCTCGGCGAGCAGCGGGGCCAGCTCCGCCAGCTGGGCGGAGCTGATCGTCGCGCCCTTCAGGGCGCCCGGGGTGATGATGATGCCCAGCTCCGCGCCCCGCAGGTCCACTTTGTCCAGGGTGACCTGGCTGAAGTCCGTGTCATGGAGCTGTGAGCCGGGGAACTGGCAGCGCCGCAGGGTGGCGCCGCCGAAGTCCACCTCGCGCAGCATGCAGTCCTCGAACGTCACCTCCGTGAGAGTCGCCGCCCGGAAATTCACTCCGTGCAGCTTGCAGCCGCGGAAGGTGACCTGGCGCAGCCGCGACCCGTGGGCGATCACCCCGGCGGCCACCGAGCCGATGATGGTCGCGTGGATCCAGTTGCTGTCGGTGAGTTCGGTCGCGGTCAGCCGCACCTCACGCATCCACACGTCGTTGAACCGGGCCCGGCGCAGCTGTCCGTCCTGCATGGTGACCCGCGTGAAGGCGCATTCCATGAACCGGCTGCCCGGGGCCTGCGGCGCGTCGAGGTCGAGCCCGTCGAAGTGGGCGCCCTCGTAGTCCCCGTCGGCGGCCAGGTCACCGTGGTGCGGCCTCAGGGTGTCGGCGTACGGCAGGTCGGCCAGGCGGTCACGGGGCACCCGACCACCCTACGGACGGGGCGGCCGGAGGGCACCACATACCCTGGGTCTTAGGACGGCAGGGGACTCCTGCGTGGGACGTCCGGGGGGGACCACACGCATGGGCAAGCTTTCGCCGGGGGTACTGTCCGAGGCGCACGAGATCCTCACGCCGGAAGAATGGCGTCAGGTGGGCCGGGAACGGCGCAAGTTCGTGCCGAGGTCCAGTCACGCTGAGTGGTCGCCGTCGCCGGACCGGCCGGATCCCGTCACGATCCTCGAGGAGCAGGCCAGGAGCCGGGTACCGGGCCTGGTGCCGATCCGGCACGGCCGGATGGCCGCCTCCCCGTTCGCCTACTTCCGCGGCGCGGCCGCACCGATGGCCTGGGACCTGGCGCATCTGCCCACCACGGACATCCGGGTGCAGGCCTGCGGGGACGCGCACCTGCTGAACTTCGGCATGTTCGCGGCGCCGGACCGGCGGCTGGTCTTCGACGTGAACGACTTCGACGAGACGCTGCCCGCGTCGTTCGACTGGGACGTGAAGCGGCTCGCCGCCAGCGTGGCGGTCGCCGCCCGGGAGAGCGGGTTCGCCGCCCGGTCAGTCCGCACGGCGGTCCGCCGGTGCGCGCACACGTACCGCACCGAGATGGAGAACTTCGCCCAGATGCGGTTCCTGGACGTCTGGTATTCCCGGATCGACGTGGACCAGGTCTGCCAGCTCTTCGACGCGGTCCAGTCGCGCAAGGCGATCCGGCGCCGCAACGAGGACGTGCACAAGGCCTATCGCCACACGAGTGTCCAGGCCCTGGACAAGCTCTGCCACCTGGTGGACGGCCAGTACCGGATCAAGCCCGTCCCGCCAGTGGTTGTCCGCTTCGGGATCGAGCAGGAGCCGGTGATCGCCGACGAGCTTCGCGGCGCGATCAGGCTGTACCAGGAGACGCTGCAGGCGGACCGCCGCGAGGTGCTGCGCCGGTACTATTTCGGGGATTTCGCCCGCAAGGTCGTCGGGGTCGGCTCGGTCGGCACCGAGGCCTTCGTGTTCCTGCTGCTCGGCGAGCGGCAGGACGAGCCGCTGTTCCTGCAGCTCAAGGAGGCTCAAGAGTCGGTCCTGGCCCCCTTCGCCGGGCCCAGCGAGTACAAGCACCAGGGCGAGCGGGTGGTCCGCGGCGAGCGGATGATGCAGGCCGCGGCGGACCCGTTCCTGGGCTGGACCAGCGGGCTCCAGGTGGATAGGGCCGACCCGAGGGAGTACTACGTCCGGCAACTGCGTGACATGAAGGGCGCGATGAACGTTCCGGCCATGGACCCGCCGCAGCTCACCTACTACGCGGGCCTGTGCGGCTGGGCGCTGTCCCGGGCGCACGCCCGGACCGGCCGGGCCACGATGATCTCCGGCTACCTGGGCTCCAGCGACAGGTTCGACCGGGCCATCGAGGAGTTCGCGGTGGCCTACGCGGAGCAGAACGAGCTGGACTACCAGCGGCTGCTCAACGCGATCGAGGCGCGGCGGCTGCCCGCCATCGAGGGACTCTGAGCGGGCCCGGGCCTTCGTGTCAGGCGGGTTGTGCTGCCCGTGCCCGGTCCCGGGGGCGGGCCGGGACCGCTAACCGGAGTCCTCAGCCCTGCATGCCGTGCTGCGCGGTCCCGCCGCCGGACATAGCGGGACACTTGTGACCGCTGCCCTTGGCGGGCTTCGGCGTGGCCGCAGCGGAGGACGTGGCTGCCCTGACGGCTGAGTGAGACACCGTGGATGAGGCAGCGCCGGTGGACGCGCTCGCCATCGTCACGCCCAGGGCAAGCGTGGCCCCGAGGACACCAGCACCGACGGCGGTACCGATGAGTGGTCGGCTGATTCGCACGGTCTTCTCCCTGAGGGTCGGCGTCCGGGGCATCGCTGCCCCGGGGGCGGAGCCTGAGCGGCCCGTCTGTTTCATTAGGCCCGCCGAAACTCGATGCGCAATCGGATTAACCTCTCAGCTTCCGCTGAGAACTGCTGATCAGCCTCGGTAACGCCGGTTGCCGCCCACTAGTCCCGGTCGCCCGAAACCCGGCCTTCCCAGATAGCGCGGACCGCATCGACCGAGTCTGCCTCGGCCGCCTGCTTGTCCGGGCGGTACCGGAGTACGCGTGCGAAGCGCAGCGCCAGCCCGCCCGGATAGCGTGGACTGGCCTGCACGCCGTCGAAGGCGATCTCCACCACCATCTCCGGGCGGACCCGCAGCACGCCCCGGGCGTCGCTCAGGTCGCCGCCGGGACGCTGGCCGGGCGGCTCAGCGAGGTCCAGGAACCGGGCCGTCTGCCAGCGGAGCATCTCGTCGGTCAGCCCCTTGAACGTCTTGCCGAGCATGACGAAGCCCCCGGCCGGATCGCGGGCACCCAGATGCAGGTTGGACAGCCAGCCGCGGCGGCGGCCGTGACCCCATTCGGCGGCCAGCACTACAAGGTCCAGCGTGTGCCGGGGCTTGACCTTGATCCAATCGCTGCCCCGCCGGCCGGCCGCGTAGGGAGCGTCCAGCGATTTCACCACCACGCCCTCATGCCCGCGGGCCACCGCGTCCGCGAAAAACGCCTCAGCCTCCGCCACATCGGCGGTTACCAGGCGCGGCACCCGGAGATCCTCGGGGAGGACCTCGGCCAGCAGCGCGTGCCGGATGGTGGCCGGCTCATCGATGAGATCCCGCCCATCCAGGTGCAGCAGGTCGAAGAAGAAGGGCGTCAGCGGGACGTCCGCGCCGTCCTGCCCGGGCGCGGCCTGGGTGCCGGTCCTGCTCGCGGTGACCTGGAAGGGCCGGGCCCGGCCGGCCGGGTCCAGCGCAATCGCCTCACCGTCCAGGACCAGGGTCTCGGCCGGGGAGGCGAGCACGGCGCGGGTGATCTCCGGCAGGCGGGCGGTGATGTCGTCGAGAGTCCGGGTGAATATCCGGGCCACCGGGCCCTGACGGTGCGCCTGGATCCGGATCCCGTCGATCTTCCATTCGGCCGCCGCCGGGGACACCCGGTCGAACGCCGCCGCCACGGTCGGCGCGGAGGCGGCCAGCATGGGGCGCAACGGCCGTCCGACCTCCAGCCGGAAGGCCCGGAGCGCCGCGAGGGCGGCCGCCGTTGCCGCGTCATCGTCGGCCGCGGTGGTGGCTCGGTCCTGCTTGGCGGCGGCCTGCTCGGCTTGGTCCTGGTCGGCTTGGTCCTGGTCGGCGCCGGCCTGCTCCTGACGGGTGGCGCTGGCCGCGGACAGAGCCGCCTCCGCCACGGCCGGCAGCGAGCCGCCCAGCAGGAGCGCCCGGCGTACCTCGCCGGCGTCCACCCCAGCGGCCCGCGCGACGGCCTCGGTCATCACGCCTTCCAGCGCCCCCTGGTGCAGTTCGCCGGCCAGCAACCGGGTCAGGAAGGACTGCTCCGCGGGGGTGGCCCTTGCGAACAGGCTCCCGAGCAGCCTGCGCCGCTCGGTCTGGGATCCGGGGCCGGCGGTGGCCCCTATCGCCGCGAACACGGAATCGGTCTCGGCTAGGGTCAGCGGCTGGGTGCCCGGACCCGGCCCGGCCGCTCCCGGGCCGTGCGTTCCCGGGCCGGCCGCTCCCGGGCCGTGCGTTCCCGGGCCGTGCGCTCCCGGGCCGGCCGCTCCCGGGCCGGCCGCTCCCGGGGCGGGCGGGCCGACCTCGCGCAGCAGGCCGCCGAGAGCCGCGTAGCCCACCCCGATCTGCCGCTGGCGCAGTTCGCCAGAGAGGAAGGCGACCGTGACCAGAATCTCATCGGGCGCCGCCCGGCGTAGCAGCCCGGCGATCTCGTCGATCTTGACCCGGCGGCCGGCCGCCAGCGATACCGCCTCTGACGTGCGCACCAAATCGCTCAGTAGCACACCATGCATTGTCCCTGATGCCTCCGACACGACCCAGGTCAGGGAAACACTCCGCCGGTGAACGGGCAGCGGTCCAGATTTGCTACGGAATGCAACTTGACCGGCATTGCTACTAAGCGGTAACTTCCATCAAATCGGGTCGGCCTGATCGCTTCCCTGGACGCCGCTTCCCAGGCGGCGGCAGCGGGTGGCAGACTTCGCTGGCCACCCGCTGCCGTCCAGAAAAGCCCGGTCAGGATGTCCTGACCTGCCCGTTTACGTCCGCCTGGGTGGCGTCGCCCATCTCCTGGCGGTCCGCCGGAGTAGCTGGCGGCATGGGAGCCGACGTCATCGGGTCCGATTCCGCCGTCGCCATGGTGTCCCGCTTGCTCCGCAGTACCTGCACCGCGACCGCTGCGCCCGCGCCCAGCACCACGATCCCGGCCGCGATGAGCGGCCAGCGGCGGCGCCGCTTCGCCTTCGGCGGCTCCAGGCGCCGGGCAGCAGTCACCATCGCCGCCGAAACCGCCGGGGCGATCCGCTCCTGCACGGCCGCGCCGCCCGCCTCGACCCGCGGTGCCGCCCACGCGCGGGCCTCAAGCAGGCTGCGGCCTGCCGTTTCCTGGGCGCTCTTCGCCAGTGGCGCCACCTGCGTGGCGACCTGGCGGGCGCGTCCCTGGGCCCGTACAGCGCCGGCCTTAGCCTGGTAGGCGCCGCTCTGGACGAGCGCCGTTCCTGCCTTGGCCCGGGACTTTACGTCCTGGCTGCTACTTCTTGAAAACACAATTAACCTCCGACACTCCCCGGACAGCTCCCCCGCCCACTCACTTCCCTGGGCGGCAAGGCTCAACCCTGCCTTCCCCCTGTGCTTGACCTCAACCGGACTCAAGCTAAACCGTCTCCGGGCCGGGCCAGCCTGATTCGCAGGCTCGCCGGGAGCGCCGTAAGGTCGGAGTGGATGACCCGGCGGCAAAAGCTGTCCGGCAGGAAGCGTCCGGCGGGAAACGGCTAATGACCGGGCGTGCCGTGCAAGGATTCCACCTATGACAAACTCGCTGACCGCGACTCTGCGGACGAATCAGGGAACGATTGTGGTCCGGCTTTTCCCTGATCAGGCCCCGAAGACGGTGCGCAACTTCGTCGAGCTCGCTGAGGGATCCCGGGACTGGACCGACCCCCGGACCAGGCAGCCCAGCCGGGTCAGTCTGTACAACGGGACGATCTTCCACCGGGTGATCCCGGATTTCATGATCCAGGGCGGGGACCCGCTCGGCACCGGGACCGGCGGCCCCGGATACCAGTTCGCCGATGAGTTCCACCCTGACCTGTCGTTCAACCGCCCCTACCTGCTGGCCATGGCCAACGCGGGCCCCGGCACGAACGGCTCCCAGTTCTTCATCACGACGGTGCCCACCCCGTGGCTGAGCGGGAAGCACACCATTTTCGGTGAGGTCACTGAGGGCAGTGACGTGGTGGACGCCATCAGCCACGTGGACCGCGACCGCAGGGACCGCCCGGCCAAGGACGTGGTGCTCGAGTCGGTCGAGATCAGCGGCTCCCCGGACGCACCGGGATCCGCGGCTAACTAGATTCGCAGGCCGAGGAGTGGACGAGCTTCCGGCGCCTGGCCCCGAGGCGCCCGCACCGGTACCTACCTGTTTCCGGCATCCGGACCGGGAGACCTACCTGTCCTGCAGCCGGTGCGGGCGTCCCGCCTGCCCTGACTGCCTGCGCGCCGCGCCGGTCGGCCAGCACTGCGCCGAATGCGTGCGGGAGGGCAGCCGCGATGTCCGGCAGCCGACGGCGGTGTTCGGCGGCCGGGTGACGTCTGCTTCGACCGTGACCTGGGTGCTCGTCGCCCTCAATGTCCTGTGCTACCTGGTGGAGTGGGTCTACCCGCGGGTCGTCAACTACTTCGACATGATCGGCGTGGCCTACGACCCCACCATCCACCAGACCGTGGGCGTGGCCCACGACCAGTGGTACCGGCTGCTCACGTCAGCGTTCCTGCACGAGCCGGGGCTGAGCGGGTTCGGCCCGGCGCACATCATCTTCAACATGTGGGCGCTGATCCTGGTCGGCCCGGCGCTGGAGCGGATGCTGGGGCATCTGCGTTTCCTGGCTGTATACCTGCTCAGCGCGCTCGGCGGCTCGGTCCTGTACTTCTTCTTCGCCCCGCCGAACCAGTCCGCGCTGGGGGCATCGGGTGCCATCTTCGGCCTGTTCGGCGCCTGGTTCGTGCTCTCCAGGCGGCTGCGGCTGGACAGCCGGGCGATCATCTTCCTGATCGTCCTCAACCTGGGCATCAGCTTCGCGGTTCCGTCTATCGCCTGGCAGGACCACGTGGGCGGGCTGATCACCGGCGCGGTGGTCACCGCGGCCTACGCCTACGCGCCGCGGAAGCACCGGGCCCTGTTCCAGGCGGCCGCCACCGTGATCGTGCTGGCCGTACTGGTCATCGCCGTGGTGGTGCGCAACGGCCAGCTGACCTGAGGTAGCTACCGCCACCTGGTGGACAGGACGACGCCTCCGATGATGAAGGCGAAGCCGACCACCAGGTTCCAGTCTCCCAGGGCCCCGATCGGCAGCGTGCCCTGGGTTACGTAGAACACCGCGATCCAGGCCAGCCCGATCAGCAGGCAGGCCAGCATGGCGGGTACCAGCCAGCGCGGGCTGACCTTCTTCGACGCCGATCGCTTGGGCGGCGGCGTGTACACCGCCTTCGTTCTCACGCGGGACTTCGGCACGGTCGTCTCCTGGTCAGTAGCTCTGCCGAGTCTAACGCCGGTACACCATCCAGCCGGTACACCACCTAGGAGCGCGGCGTACGGGAGCCAGTGGCCCTCGCGCCCGCGGTGCCGGTCGCTGTCGGTGTCGGTGTCGGTGTCGGGGGCGGTGTGGTGGCGCTCTGCGTCGGGGCCGGGGTGGTGGGGGTGAGTGTCGGCGTCGGCGTAGACGCCACGTAAATGGTCACCGTCGATCCCTGGGGCAGGGTCCCGCTGGAAGGGGTCTGGTTGAACACGCTGCCCGGGGTGGAGTTGGGCGGGCCGGCCGCGGTGATGACCTGGACCTTGAATCCCGCATTCTGCAGGATCGACACGGCGGTCGCCTTCGGGTCGCCAACCGTGTTCTGGACCTGGGTCCCGCCTCCGGACACGTAGATGGTGACCGGGCTGTTCGGGGCCAGCAGCGTGCCAGCCGGGGGCGACTGCTGCACCACGGTCCCGGCCGGCTTGGTGGAGGTCGGGTCGGTCTTAGTCGTCACGTTGAACTGCTGCAGCTGGCTCTGGGCCGTGCTCTCCGATTCGCCGGTCACCGATGGCATCTTGATCTTGTGCGGTCCCGTGGAGACGTCCAGCGTGACGACACTGTTTGGTGCCACCTTGGTCCCGAACTGCGGATCCGTCTGGGTGACCAGGCCGGCCTTCACCGACGCCGAGGACACCTTGACCACCGCCGGCTTCAGCCCCGCCTTGATCACGGCCTTCTCGGCGGCCGACTGGGTCATGCCGACGACGGAGGGCACCGAATCGGTCTTCCCGCCGCCGCTGAGGAGCAGATAGGCGATCACGATGACGAGGATGGCGGCGATTCCGCCCAGGATCCACCACAGGGCCTTCCGCCGCCCGTTCCCGCCGCCATACCCGTCTTCGTCGGGGCCGTACGGGACCGCGCCGGCCGGGGCGGCCCCGGCCATCATCGTGTTCGGGCCCATCCGCTGGGTCCCGGGGGAGTACATCTCGGTCGGTTGTGGTGGCGCGGCGACCGGCACGCCGGACAGCGCCCGCTGGATGTCGGTGCGCATCTCGGCGGCGGACTGGTAGCGCTCCGCCGGGTCCTTGGCCATCGCCTTCAGCACGATGGAGTCGGCCCAGACCGGGATCTCCGGGTCGATGCGCGACGGCGGGATCGGGTTCTCCCGGACGTGCTGGTAGGCGATGGCGACCGGGGAGTCCCCGGTGAACGGCGGCCGGCCGGTGAGCAGCTCATACAGCAGGCACCCGGTCGAGTACAGATCGCTGCGCGCATCCACCCGCTCGCCGCGGGCCTGCTCGGGCGACAGGTACTGCGCGGTCCCGATCACCTGGGCGGTCTGGGTCATGGTGGCCTGGGCGTCGCTGACCGCGCGGGCGATGCCGAAGTCCATCACCTTGACCTCGGCCGACCGGGTGAGCATCACGTTGCCGGGCTTGATGTCCCGGTGCACGATCCCGTTCCGGTGGCTGTAGTCCAGCGCCCGCAGGACCCCGTCGGTGATCTCCAGGGCCCGCTCGGGGAGCAGGCGGCGGTCGTCCCGGAGCAGTTCGCGCAGGGTCCGGCCGTCCACGTACTCCATCACGATGTACGGGACGTGGGTGGGACCGGCCATGTCCTCGCCGGTGTCATACACCGCGACGATGGACGGGTGGTTCAGCGAGGCCGCGGACTGGGCCTCGCGCCGGAACCTGGCCTGGAACGTCGCGTCCCGCGCCAGGTCCTCGCGCAGCGTCTTGACTGCGACGATGCGGTCCAGGCGGATGTCCCGGGCCCGGTACACCTCGGCCATGCCGCCCCGGCCGACGACGCCGTCGAGTTCGTAGCGGCCGCCAAGGAGCCGTGGCTGTGTCATGTCTCGCACGTCAGTAACCGTCCTGCATCGTTGTCCGTCCATCGGGCGCCGCGGTGGCCGCGCGTGATGCCACTGCCGCGGGCGGGGGATCAGTCATCCGCGTCCCGGCGTCTGCCGCGATCACGGCCCTCATCCCTTACCCAGCGAGGCGAGGTAGGCCTGGATGACCTTCACTGCGATCGGTGCCGAGGCGTCGGCCCCCTGGCCGCCACCCTTCACTATGACTCCGACCGCGATCTGCGGGTTGGCGGCCGGGGCGAAACAGGTGAAGACCGCATCATCCAGCCCCGAGTTGTTGATGCCGTTCTGGGCCGTCCCGGTCTTCCCGGCGATAACGATCCCGCCGGTCGCCTGCGTGCCCGCCGTCGCGTGCGCGGTGCCGGACGGCGACTGGGTCACGCTGATCATCATCTGCTTGACCTCGTTCGCCACCTCAGGGGTCACCGGGTGGCTGAGCGCGGTCTGCGTGGTGGTGGACACCGCAGTCAGGTCCGGCGCGGTGACCTTGTTCACCAGGTACGGCTTCATCAGCGTCCCGTTGTTCGCGATCGCCGCGGAGAACATCGCCTCCTGCAGCGGCGTGACCGTGTCGCTCTCCTGGCCGATCGCCGAGCCGGCCACCTGGGCCGGGTCCGTGTACAGCGGGAAGTTGCTTTCGGCCACGGGGAACGGGATGGCCAGGTTCGGGTTGTTCATCCCGAACTGGGTGGCTTGAGCCCGGAGCTTCTGCCCGCCCAGCTTCATCCCCAGGTTGCCGAACGCCGTGTTGCAGGACAGCGTGAACGCGAAGATGATCGGCACCCTGCCGCTGCCGCACGCCTCGCCGTCGAAGTTGATCAGCGGCTGGCTGACGCCGGGCAGCTTGAGCTGGGCCGGGGCGTCCACCAGCGTGTTCTGGTTGTACCTGCCGGTGCTGAAGGCCGTGGAACTCGTCACGATCTTGAAGCTGGACCCGGGCGGGAAGGTCAGGGCGGTGGCCCGGCTCAGCAGCGGCTGATCCGGGTCGGCCAGCAGGCGGTTGTCGTTCTTCTGGAGCCTTTTGCCGTTCAGGGTGGCCAGCTGGTTCGGGTCGAACGAGGGGTAGGAGGCGAGGGCCAGGATGGCGCCGGTCTGCGGGTCGATGGCGACGACCCCGCCCTGCTTGCCGCTGGCCTGGAGCTGGCTGTAGGCGGCCTGCTGGGCCGCCGAGTTGATGGTCAGCTCGACCGTGGCGCCCTTCTTCGGCTTACCGCTGATCAGGTCGATGAGGTTGTGCACCTCCAGCGCCGGGTCGGTGCCGGACAGATCCTTGTTCTCCGCCTGCTCGATGCCGGTCGAGCTGAAGAGCGTGTCGTAGCCGGTGACCGGCGCGTACAACGGGCCGAACGGGTAATGCCGCTGGTACTCCCCGTAGTTCTTGTTCATCGTGGAGTAGGCGACGACCTTCTGGTCGGACGTGACGATCGAGCCGCGCTGGAACTGGAGCGACGCGGAGAAGGTCCGGCCGTTGCCCGGCTCGTTGGCCAGGCTGCTGGCCTCGAAACCCTGCACGTAGTTCACGTTGATCAGCAGCGCCACGAACAGCACCAGGCAGATCAGCGAGACTCGCCGGAGCGCGCGGTTCATCCGGCCCGCACCACCTGGGTCATGCCCTCGTCCTGGATGGGCTGCGGAGCCTGGCCGCCGTGCGGTGTCGCTGATCCGCATCAGCAGGGCGATCAGCATCCAGCTGGAGATCAGCGAGGAGCCGCCCTGGGACAGGAACGGGGTGGTGATGCCGGTCAGCGGGATCAGCCGGGTAACCCCACCGACGATCACGAAGACCTGCAGCGCGACCGTGAACGCGAGGCCGCCAGCCAGCAGCTTGGAGAACGGGTCGCGCACGGCGATGGCCGCGCGCAGCCCGCGCTGCACGATCAGCCCGTAGATGAGCAGCAGGGCCATCAGCCCGGCCAGCCCGAGTTCCTCGCCGAAAGCGGTCGTGATGAAGTCGCTCTGCACGAGCGGGGTGAGGTACGGCTGGCCCTGGCCGAGCCCGCGGCCGAGCACGCCGCCGAAGCCCAGCCCGTACAGCCCCTGGACCAGCTGGTACGAGCTGGGCACCACCGTGTGCACGTACTTGAACGGGTCCAGCCAGATGATGAAGCGGTCCCGCACATGCTGGAACAGTTCGGCCGTCACCACCGAGCCGAACACGAACAGCAGGAACCCGATAATCAGCCAGGAGCTGCGCTGCGTGGCGACGTACATCATCACCACGAACAGGCCGAAGAACAGCGCCGAGGTGCCGATGTCGCTCTCGAAGACCAGCACGACCAGGCTGGCGCCCCAGGCGATCAGGACCGGGCCCAGGTCACGGGCCCGGGGCAGGTCGATACCCAGGAAACGGCGGCCGGCCAGCGCGAGCACGTCCCGCTTGGCCACCAGGTAGCCCGCGAAGAACACGGCCAGGCACAGCTTGGCGAACTCCTCGGGCTGCACGGTGAAGCCGCCCAGCGCGACCTGGATCTTGGCGCCAGTGCCAGGGACCTCGCTGATGCTGCTGGGCAGCAGCGCGGGCAGGGCCAGCAGCACCAAGCCGACCGCGCCCAGCGTGTAGGTGTACCGCTGCAGCGTTCGCGGCTGCCGGATGAACCCGAGCACGGCGACGAAGGCGGCGATGCCGAGGGCGCTGTAAATCACCTGAAAGGTCGTCGTGGACGTTGACATCGTGCTGATCACGGCGCCGCCGTTGCCGTCCCGGCCGGACTCCTGCAGGCGGTAGATCATCACGATCCCCAGGCCGTTCAGCAGCGCCGCCAGTGGCAGCAGCAGCGGGTCGGCGTAGGGCGCCAGCCAGCGCACCGCCAGGTGGGCCGCGCCGACCAGGACGGCGAACGCCACGCCGTACTCGAACATCCCGGCCGGGATGTTGCCGTTCAGCCCGAGCCCGGCGTTCGCGTAAGCGAGCATCACCACGCCCACCACGAAGACCAGCATGAGCAGTTCGGTCCGGCGCCGTCCGCGCGGTGCGGGCCCAGCGTCCGGCTGGCTGCCCTGCCCGGTCCCCGCGTCGGCGCCCATCGGCTGCCCAGATGGAGTGGTGACGGCGCTCAAGGAGTTCCTCCAGTCCCGGTGGCGGTGCTCCCCGGCGCGGGGCAGTCCGCCGGAATGGTGGGCTCCGGCGGCTTGACCTGCTTGGTGGTGGTCTTCCCCTTGGACTTGACCTTCACCGTGGTCGGCTTGGTCGTCTTCCACTTCTGCAGGGCCTGGTCGGCCGTCTGGCACCGCACGTAGTCCTGCCTGATGCTGTCCACGATCTTCAGGGCGCCAGCCATGCCGGTAGACGACATGATCGTGGCCCGCACGGCGTTGGCGTCGGTGGCGGGCAGGCCGGACACCGGGATGTCGAACCGTCTTGCCACGCTGGACAGGTTTACCCCTGCGGCGCTCTGGTTGATGCCGCGGAAGATGACGACCTGGCCGCCGTCCGCGGCCACGTAGTACTGGCCCTGCGTGTACCGCCAGCCCGCGTAGGCGCCCCCGACGACGAGGACGACGAGGATGACCAGCGCCGACTTGACCAGCGGCAGTCGGCGCCGCCGGTGGCGGTAGTCGTCCTCGGTCTCCTCCGGCGCCTGCGGTGCGGGATCGTCGTGCGCGATCGCCACCGCGACCTGGGGCGCGGTGCGGGTCAGCAGGTGGGCCCGCCCGGCCGGGCTGTCGGTACGGAAGCGGGTGCCGCCGCTGCCGTTGGAGGCGGCGCCCACCATCACGGAGGCGTCGCTGGGCGGCAGCGCCGTGGTGGCGCTGTCCACCACGTCCGCGACGATGCAGGTGATGTTGTCCGGGCCGCCGCCCCGGATGGCCAGCTCCACCAGCTGGAGCACGACCTCGTCGAGGCTGGCCACGCTGGCCAGCGTCTTATGCAGGGTTTCCTCGCTGACCACCCCGGACAGCCCGTCGGAACACAGCAGGTAGCGGTCCCCGAGCCGGGCCTCGAGCAGGGTCAGGTCCGGCTCCACGTCGGCCCGGCCGTCAAGGGCTCGCAGCAGCATCGAGCGCTGCGGGTGGGTGGCCACGTCATCCGGGCTGATCCGGCCCTCATCGACCAGCGTCTGGACCAGCGTGTGGTCGTGCGTGATCTGGTGGAGTTGACGATCCCGCAGCAGGTAAGCGCGGGAGTCGCCGATGTGGCACAGAGCCACCCGGCCGCCGGACCACAGCATGGCGGTCAGCGTGGTGCCCATGCCCTCGAACGAGGGGTCGGCGACCACCATCTTGTGCAGCGTGTGATTCGCGTCGTTCACCGCGTCGGCGAGCGCGTCAAGCAGGTCGGTGCCGGGCACGTCTTCGTCGAGCTTGGAGAGGGCCGAGATAGCCGCGGCGCTGGCGACCTCGCCGGCGGCATGACCGCCCATGCCGTCGGCTACGGCCAGCAGCCGGGGCCCGGCGTACGCGGCGTCCTCGTTCCCCTCCCGGAGAAGGCCGACGTCGGAGCGAATCGCGTACCGGAGTGCAAGTGTCATCTGCGCAATTCCAGAACGGTCTTGCCGATGCGGATCGGCACGCCTGTCGGCACCGGGGTCGGCTGGGTCACCTTCTGCCGGTCGAGGTAGGTGCCGTTGGTTGACCCGAGATCCTCAACGATCCATTGACCGTCCTGAGGGAACAGCCGGGCATGTCGGCTCGAAGCGTAGTCATCGTTCAGAACCAGCGTGGCGTCATTTGACCGACCGATGGTGATTTGCTGCTCCGTGAGCGGCAGGGTTGATCCCGAGAGCGGGCCGCCGGTCACCAGCAGCCGCTGTGGCTCACCGCGCCCGGTCCGGGCGGGGCGCGCGGCCCGGGCCGGCCGGGGGCGGGCATTCTGCCGCTGCCGCTTCTGCCTGCGGCTGGACGGGGACTGGCCGAACAGGTCCGTGCGCACCACACCCACCGCCGTGATGACGAAAAGCCACAGGACCGCCAGGAATGCGAGCCTGATCAGGAGGAGGGTCAGCGTGCTCATCGGCTTACGTTTCCTTGGGTGCCTCGCCGTTGCGGCCTTTGCGGGGGGATTGCGGGGTCGGGGTCCGGGCCCCTGCGGGCCTTGATCAGTTCTGGGACTGCGGCCATTGTCCGGGCTGGGTCAATAGATACCGTCCCGGCGGAAAACCAGTGTCGTCCGGCCTAGGGTCACCTGCGTGCCGTCTGCCAGTGTCACGCGCCGCACCGGCTGCCCGTTCACGAAGGTTCCGTTGGTGGACCCCAGGTTGACGAGGACCACTTCGCCGTCCTCGACCCGCAGCTCGGCGTGGTGCCGGGAGACGCCCGGATCGACCAGCCGCAGGTCGCAGTCGGTGCCGCGGCCCAGCATGGTGACCGGCGCGTTCAGCTCGTAGGTCCGCTGGCTGCTGCCGTCCGGTCCCGGCTCCGGCCCCGAGACCAGCAGCCGCGGCCGGCCTCCGATGGAGCCCGGCATGCGCGGCAGGTCGCTCGCTGGCCTGCGGATCTCCCCTCCCTCGACGGTGGTGCCCCGGATGACGCCCGAGCGGATCCGGAAGGTGCCCGTGGTCAGGTCCGGGACCCCCTCGAACCGCATCCGCACCGGTCCCACGAACGAGTAGCCCTGCTCCCGGGCGTGCTCGCGGGCCAGAGTGGCCAGCTCCACGCCGAGACTGTCCGCATAGACCTCAAGGCGGTCGAAGTCAGTCTCGGCGATCTCCACCACGAAATCGTTCGGCACCAGGGTGCGGCCCTGCGCCACGATCGCGGCCCGGTCATCCATCTCGCGCTGTACCGCGCTGGCAACCTCCACCGGCTGCAGCTCGGATTTGAACGCCCGCGCGAAGGCACCCTCGACCATGCCTTCGAGCCTGCGCTCGAAGCGACTGAGAACTCCCACCGGGGTACCTCCTTCCCCTATCCGCATCCGATGGTATCGGCGCTCAGGGAGCTGTTGCGGACGTGCTAACCTGACTCACTGCGTAGGGCGGGTGGCGGAACGGCAGACGCGCACGGTTCAGGTCCGTGTGTCCGAAAGGACGTGAGGGTTCAAATCCCTCCTCGCCCACTAGTAGTACTGAAGTTTCTGGTTGTGCCGGAGCAGGTGGTAGGTGCACTGGCCTGAGCTTATGCGCCGGGGCGCCGCGCCGGGGCTGATCGGGGCAGGTCAGGCCAGGGCAATGTCACCTCCAGGCCAGCGGGCCCCTGCGGCCACCAGCCCCGAGAGGTCATCGTGGGAGCCGGGTCATGAAGGCGGATATTGCTGTCATCGGGGCGGGTGCCCTGGGGCTGAGCACGGCCCTGCACTGCGCGCTGCAGGGCCGGTCCGTAGTGGTCCTGGACCGGCGCACACCGGGGTCACAGGCGTCCGGGCGCGCGGCCGGCCTGTTCAAGTCCGTGCAAGGCGATGAGGTCCGCACCTTCCTGGCCCGCCGCAGTATCGCTCTGGTGCGGCACTTCAGCGACTGGGCAGGTGTCCCGCTGCCGGTGGCGGCCTCGGGCAGCCTGCTGGTGGCGCGTGGTGGCGGGCACAAGAAGCTGCTGGCCAGCGAGCTGGCCCAGTCCCTGCGCTGGGGTGTTGACCTGGCCGCCATCAGCCCAGCGGAGGCGTCCGAGCAGGCGGGCGGGTACTACCGCGCGGGCCGGGACGAGGACGTGGTCTGGTGCCCGGAGGACGTGTACATCGAGGAACCCGGCACCCTGATCGACGCCTACCTGGCGGCTGCCGGGCGGGCCGGGGTGCAGGTGCTGGCGGACGAGCCGGTCACCGGCGTGACCAGCAGGAATGGCGCGATCGCCGGCCTGGTGACCGCTGCCCGCGCCGTCGAGGCCGGGGTCGTCGTGGACGCCGCCGGAGCCTGGGTACGCCAGGTCGCTGAGCTGGCCGGGGCCTGGGTGGCCGCCGCGCCGGTCCGGCACCAGCTGCTGGTGACCGAGCCCGTCCCCGAAGTCCCCCCCGGAGCGCCAATCACCAGGATCCTGGACTGCGCGGTGTACGTCCGGCCCGCCCGCGGGGGCCTGCTGCTCGGCGGGTTCGAGGCTGCGCCGCTTCCGGTTGACCCGCGCGCCGAGCCGCCCGGGTTCGACACCGACGACGTGCCCTTGGATCGCGGCGTGCTGGACGCGATGGCAGCCCAGGTCGCCGGCCTGGTGCCAGCCGTGCAGACTCCGGTGGCCGAGCAGCGCGGCGGCCTGTTCACGATGAGCCCCGACGGGCGCTTCCTGGCCGGCCCGGTGCCGGAGGTTCCGGGCCTGTGGGTGGCCAGCGGCTGCAACGGATCAGGGTTCTCGTCTTCCCCCGCGATCGGCGAAGCGCTGGCCCGGTGGATCACCGGCGGCCGGCCGGCTGTGGATCTGTCGTCCCTGGCCCCGGACCGGTTCGGCTCGCTGGCCGTCCCTTTGTCCAACAACGGCCTGTCCGGCAGCAGTGGGCCCGGCAGCGCCGTGTCCCCCGGCGCCAGCAACCCGCTCTCCGACGATGAGCTGATCGAGCGGGGCACCTGGCAATACGCGCATTACTACGACCCGCTGACCTGACCTCAGGGCACCACGATGACCGGGCAGTGCGCGTGCCTGGCCAGCCAGCCTGGCACCGAGCCGGCGATGTGATGCCACACTCTCGCCGGGGCGCCGATGACCAGCGCGTCCGCGCTGAACTCGGCGGCGGTGGCGGCGAGCTCGCGGGCTGGGCTGCCCTGGCGGGTGACGATCCTCACGTCCAGCCCCTCCCGGTCGCAGACCTCGTCCAGCTCGGCGAGCAGCCAGCGCTGGGTCTCGTCCGAGTCCCGGAGGGGAGCGATCACCTGGCCGCTGAGCGGCTCGCAGAAAATGCTGGGGCTGGTGATGTACGCGAGCAGCAGGGGGCGGCCGAGCCTGCGTGCCATCCCTGCGGCGTAGGCGAGCGCATTCCTGCTCGACCCGGATCCGTCGTAGCCGACCACCACCGGATGGTCCAGCTCCGTGGTGGGACCCGAGTCGGTCAGCGGTTCGCGGTGCGGTCCGGGCGCTGCCCTCCCGCGGCCCGCCCCGGCCGGAAGGCCGGGGCCCTCATCAGGTGGCGTGCCGCGTGACGGCATGTCAGCGGGCCTGCACGGTTGGTGGCCGTCCGGCTGGGCACCGCCCGGCTGGGCACCGCCCGGCTGGGCAGTGCCGGGGGCCGGCCGGTCGGGCTGGCCCGGGAGGGGCTGAGGCTCTGCCTGGTCCATGGCTTCTCATCCTTGTGAATCCATGCTCCGCTCACCGGTCAAACACCGCAAGCTACGTTAGTTTTCATTAAACAAATAATCAGCCTGATCCCATACCGGCAGGAACCTTTGCGGCCATCCGGCGCCGTACTGCCGTACTGCGATACTGCGGTACTGCGTGCCGCCGGGCTCTCGCCGCGGCCCTCCGCACCCGCCCGCCCGCGCCCGCCGGCGGTCGGCTACCCCCGGACCTCCGCCGCAACCTTCTGCGCGCGGACCTCTGCCGCTACCTCCTGCGCGCGGATCTGGCCCGCGCGGTCCATGATCATGGCGTGAGCGTGACATGACCACGGGCCAGCCGTTATCGGTGCGATAACAATCCGCGAGCCGGCGGTGGCGCGAACATCCCAGGGCAGCAGGCAGAATCGTTACCATGCCGGAACTTCCCGAGGTGGAGTCGCTAGCCCGCTTCCTGCGGCAGCGGGCGGACGGGCTCGTCATCGACCGCGCCGACAGTGCGGCTATCTCGGTTCTCAAGACCTACCGTCCCGACCTGACCGCCCTGCGCGGCCGGCTGATCACCGACACGCAGCGGCACGGGAAATTCCTGGACCTGGTGGCGGTGCCGCAGGACGGGCAGGCCAGCCAGGCCGCCGGCGGGCAGGCCAGCCAGGCCGCTGACAGGCACGCCAGCCAGGCCGCCGACGGGCACGCCAGCCAGGCCGTTGACGGGCCCCTGCACCTGATCATCCACCTGGCCCGGGCGGGGTGGCTGCGCTGGCGCGAGAACCTGCCCGAGGCGCCGCCGCGCCCCGGCAAGGGCCCGCTCGGCTTCCGGCTGCGGTTCACCGACGGCACCGGCTTCGACCTGACCGAGGCGGGCACCAAGAAGCGCCTGGCCGTCTACCTGGTGACCGACCCGGCCGAGGTGCCCGGGGTGGCCGCGCTCGGCCCCGACCCGCTCGCGAACTCGTTCTCGGCCGGCGAACTGGCCAGGATGCTGGCCGGCCGGCGCACCCAGATCAAGGGCGTGCTCCGGGACCAGAAGATCATCGCTGGGATCGGCAACGCCTACTCCGACGAGGTGCTCCACGCGGCCAGGATGTCCCCGTTCAAGCTGGCCAGCAGCTTCACCGAGGACGAGGTCAAGGAACTGCACGCGGCCATCACCGCCACACTCCGGGAGGCCGTGGAACGGTCGGCCGGCCTGGCCGCCGGCGACCTGAAGGCCGAGAAGAAGTCGGGGCTGCGCGTGCACGGCCGGGCCGGGGAGCCGTGCCCGGTGTGCGGCGACACGGTGCGGGAGGTCTCGTTCGCTGACTCCGCGCTGCAGTACTGCCCGGCCTGCCAGACCGGCGGCAAGCCGCTCGCCGACCGGCGGATGTCCCGGCTGCTCCGCTGATCAGCGTCACCCGACCAGCGCCGGCTGACGGTAGTTCAGTGCACGGGTGACCCGGAGGCGGCGCCGGTCCCGGTGCCGATAGGCCCGAACACTACGCCGAGTTCGGCCCAGCGCGCGGCCTCGCACCCGGCCCGGGAGAAGTCCGACTCGACATGCTGGCCGAAGAAGGTCCCGCTGATCGTGGCCCGCTGCGGGCCCGCCGCGATCATCGGGCACATGATGCCGCGGGGGATCGGCGCGAACGGGTTCTTGGCGCCCAGCAGCGCGCGGCAGGCAGCCTTGGCGTCGGGGTGGGTCCCGCCGGCCGGATCGCAGCGCAGGGTCCACCGCTGGGGCGCGGCCCCCGGGGTCGGCGTGACCACCACGGTGAGCGAGACCTTGGCCGGGGACGCCGAAGGCCCGGAGGCCGGGCCGGTGCTGGTGGCACTGCCGCAGGCGGCCGCCGTGATCACGCACAGCATGGCGGCCAGCGGGTAGCCGGCGCTCCATCGTGCGTGCCGCAAGGAGAACTTCATGCCCATGTGACGCTCCCGGGCGCCCGCCGGTTCCCGCGGTTCCGGTCCGCGGCCACCGGTTTGACCGTGACGTAAGTGCTTTGTGCATTGCCGGTGCGAGGCTACCGGCCGGCCCGGTCGGAAAGGGTCGTCTTCTCCCAGCCGGATGCGGCCCGTACCCGCGCCCGGCTGCGGACGGGTGAGGCCCTCACCGAAGGCACGGAGGAATGGCGCGCCAGGAACGTCCCGGGATGGCACCATGATGTTGTGGGCCCGCAGCAGGCGACCGGGCAGAACCGGGTAGACGCGACAGCGTGGGCGGTCATCGAAAGTGCCGCCGACGCTATCGTCGCGTTCAGCACCGACCGCAGCGTCCTGCTCTGGAACCCGGCCGCCGAGCGGATGTTCGGCTGGCCCGCGGGCGCGGTCCTCGGCCTGGAGCCGCCGATCATCCCCGAGGAGCTGCAGGCCGAGCACAACGCGGTGCTGGAGCGGGTGCGCAGCGGCGGCCAGATCTCGTTCGCGACCCGCCGGGCCTGCAAGGACGGCAGCCTGATCGACCTGCGCATCGACATCAGCGCGCTGACCGGCCGTGACGGCGAGATGCTCGGCTGGGTGAACGTCTGCCACCGCGACGGCGAGGACGACGCGGCCAAATACCAGATCGCGCAGCGCGCCCGGGTGATCCGGCGGCTCGGCGACGTGGTTGCCGACATGAACGCCCAGCGTGACCTGGAAGCGGTGCTGGACCGGATCGCGGCCAGCCTGCGCGAGCTGACCACCGCGGACGCGGGCGGATTCGTGCTGATCGAGGACGGCAAGCTGCGCCTGGTGAGCATGGACGGCCTGCCCGTCAGCCTGCGCGGCCGCAGCGCCGACCTGGAGACCAGCCTGGTCGGCCAGCTGATGCGGTCGGGGCAGACCGTGATGATGGCCACCGGGGGATCCGGCGGCTTCGACGACCTGATCTGGTCCGCGCTGCCCGGCCTGCACACGATCGCGCTCAGCCTGTCGCACGTGGGCGGCCGGCCGTACGGCGCGCTCTACGCCCTGTACAGCGGGCGGGAAGTCGGGCACGTCGAGCTGGAACTGCTCGAGCTGATGGCCGGCCATGCCAGCGTTGCGCTCAGCAACGCGATGGCCTTCGAAGAGGTGGTCCGGCAGCGGGCCCATGAGCGTGCGGTCATCGACGCCAGCGCGGACGGCATCGCCGTGCTGGACACCGACGGCCTCATCCGGCAGTGGAACCCGGCCGCGCACGAGCTCACCGGGCTGTCCGCCGCGGAGGTCGCCGGGAGCCCGCCGCCGTTCCCCGTGCCGGAACCGGCCGATGGCAAGCTGACCCACCGGCTGCCCAACGGCCGCTGGCTGGACGTGCTCTGCAACGAGCTGGACGGGCGGGACGAGCGCGTCATCGACTTCCGCGACGTGACCGCGGCCAAGGAGCTGGAGGAGGCCAAGGACCTCTTCCTGGCCACCACCAGCCACGAGCTGCGCACCCCCATCACCGTGGTGCAGGGTTTCGCCAGCACGCTGGCCAGCCGGTGGGACAAGCTGAGCGACCAGGAGCGGCGTGCGGCGGTGCAGACCATCGCCGACCGGGCCGGCTCCCTGGGGCGCCTGGTCGAGCAGCTGCTGCTCGGCTCGCGGGCCGGCGCGGACCAGCTGACCGTGACCAACGGGCCGTTCGACCTGGCCGCGCTGCTGCGCGGGACCGCGGTCGCGTTCCGCCCGCTGTCCGAGGCGCACACGCTGGCCGCTGACATTCCGGACGGCCTGCCGCCCGCCTACGGCGACCCGATGGCCACCGACATCATCGTGGGCCAGCTGCTGGAGAACGCGTTCAAGTACTCCCCGGGCGGCGGCACCGTCACCGTGGCCGCCCGGCTCGCCGGTAACTGGATCGAGGTCACCGTGGAAGACGAGGGCATCGGCATCGCCCCCGGTGACCACGAGCGGATCTTCGAGCGCTTCGTCCAGGGTGAGACCGGAGACCGGCGCCGGTTCGGCGGCATCGGCCTCGGCTTGTACATCGTGCGCCAGCTGGCCCGGGCGCAGGGCGGCGAGGTCGCCGCCTCGTCCCGGGAGGACCGCGGGACCCGTATGCTGCTGCAGCTGCGTCCCGCGTCCCGCTGACCGGGCGGCACGTGCGTCCCTCTGGCCATCCCGCTGAGCGCGCGGCGCCGTGTCCCGCTGACGGGGCGGCGCCGCGTGTGAGCGGCGCGCGTCACCCCGGGTGCGGAACGGTACGTATACCTCTGGTGAAGCCAGCCGGGCAGAAGCCGGAAAAGTGGTATGAATCTACGGTGCCATCCCGGGAGCGGGTTACGCCGACCGTGTGCTGCCCGCGCTCCTGACGCAAGCCCCCGCCGCCACGCCGGCCCTTCCCGGCCCCATCCACAGGCATGCGCATGCGTGCCCTCTGGAGGATTCATGCCAGTAGTCGTGTTCCCGCGGGGGGCGGGGCGGCGGGCGGGAGTGCTCGCGGCCGCCGCGGGCCTGACCGTGGGCGCCCTGACCGTGGGCGCCCTGACCGTGGGCGCCCTTGCCGCGGTGCCGGCCAGCGCCTCGTCGCACGCCGCCGCCTCCGGGCCGTCGGCGGCGCCCCGGTTCGCCAGAGCCCATCACGAGGCTCATCTGCCCAGCGGCTACGCGCAGGTCTGCCCGCAGCCCTCGTCGCCCGGCGTGATGCAGTGCTCCATCGTGGTGCACTCCGCGGCGTCTCCGGCGGCGAAGGCCAGCCGGCCGGCGTCGGGGACCCTGTCCCCAGGCCAGCTGCGATCCGCCTACGGGCTGAGCTCGGCCGCCAACGCGTCCAGCAAGGACACCATCGCGGTCGTGGACGCCTACAACGACTGGCACGCGGCCAGTGACCTGGCTAAGTACCGGAGCTACTACGGGATCCCGGCCTGCGCGACGTCCTCTAAGTGCCTGCGTGTGGTCAACCAGAAGGGCACGACCGCCTCGTTCCCGAAGGGCAATTCCGGCTGGGCCGAGGAGGAGTCGCTGGACCTGGACATGGTCTCCGCGATCTGCCCGCACTGCAGGATCCTGCTGGTCGAGGCGAACAACACGACGATCGGCGCGCTGAGCGCCGCCGAGGACACCGCGGTCCGGCTGGGAGCCAGGTTCATCTCCAACAGCTGGGGCGGATCTGAGTTCAGCACCGAGGCCAGCTACGACAGCCACTTCGACCACCCCGGTGTGGCGATCACCGTGGCGTCCGGCGACGACGGGTACGGAACCCAGTATCCGGCTGTCTCGCCTTACGTGACCGCGGTCGGCGGGACCACGCTGTGGATGAAGGGCAACAGGCGGACCGAGGAGAAGGCCTGGAGCCTGGGCGCCACCGAGGGGACCGGGTCGGGCTGCTCGGCCCTGGAGGGTCAGCCGTCCTGGCAGCTGCCGTTCGCCAGCGGCTGCTCGACCCGGATCGACAACGACGTCGCGGCGGACGCCGACCCGCGGACCGGGCCGGCCGTCTACGACTCCTACCCCCCCTCGGGTGCGGGCCTGCCGGCGGGCTGGCAGCAGCTCGGCGGGACCAGCGCGTCGAGCCCGATCATCGCGGCCGTGTACGCGCTGGCCAACCCGGGAGGCAAACCGGCCGGAGCGGCCCCGGCCGGTTTCCCCTACCAGGACGTGTCGGGCCTGCGGGACATCACGATCGGCTCGAACGGCAGCTGCGGGACGTACCTGTGCACCGCCGGGACCGGCTACGACGGCCCGACCGGGCTGGGCGTGCCCAGCGGCCTGAACGCTTTCAGGTAACCACGACCCAGGCCCGTCGGGCAGCACCGTCGGTCAGTACCGGCCGGCAGCAGGGTCGCCAGCAGCAGGGTGGCCGGCAGCAGGGTGGCCGCAGCAGGTCGGCCTGCAGGCGGCCTAGCTGCTGCTTGAGGAGGGATAGTTGGCGGTCGCGGCGGCCTCGCGGAAACGGGGCTCCCCGCCCGCCGCGACCAGGTAGTCGTCGAGGATGCCGGGCACGTCGTCCCCGGCCTTGACGATCTCGCCTTTCTCCAGCCAGATGACCCGGTTGCAGGTCTCGGCGATCTCGGCCAGCTGGTGCGCGACCAGGAACACCGTGCCTGCTCGCGCCCTGAGCTCATCGATGCGGTCGTGGCTCTTGCGCTGGAACTCGGCGTCGCCGGTGGCCAGCGCCTCGTCCACGAGCAGGATGTCGTGGCTCTTGGCCGAGGCGATCGCGAACCGCAGCCGGGCGCCCATGCCGGTGGAGTAGGCCTTCATCGGCAGGCTGATGAAGTCGCCGACCCCGGAGAACTCCACGATCTTGGGTTTCGCCTCCGCGGTTTCCTGCTTGGTCATGCCCATGGCCAGGCAGCCGAGCACCACGTTGCGCTCGCCGGTGAGGTCCTCCAGCAGCGCCGCGTTCACGCCCAGCAGCGCGGCGTTGCCGTCGGTGTACACGGCGCCCTGCTCCGCGGGCAGCAACCCGGCGATCGCGCGCAGCAGGGTGGACTTGCCCGACCCGTTCCGGCCGATGACCCCGACCGCGTCGCCCCGGTAGGCCACGAAGGACATGCCGCGGATCGCGTGGACCTCGCGGATGGACGGCCGCCGCTGCCGTTTGATCAGCCGCAGCAGCGCGGTGGCCGCGGTGCCCTTGTCCGCGTTGCTGCCGTACACGCGGTACACCACGTGCAGGCCGTCCACGACCACCATCGGCTGCTCAGCCACGGCCGTACCTCGCCTCCGCCCGCCAGAAGAACAGGAATCCGAGGACGACGACCAGCAGGGCCCAGCCGACGCCCCACACCCACAGGCTGGGGATGCTGGGCAGGGTACTCGGATGGCAATAGGCGCTGTTGTACACGTAGTTCGGGTTGCCGGGGAACGCCCGGTACAGCACGCACTTGGCGTGGTTGTACGGCTTGGCGCCGGGCAGCGCAATCCGGTACTTCTCCAGCAGCGCGTACCGGATCAGGGTGATGTAGACCGCGGCCGGGTTGATCTGCAGCAGGTACGCAAGGGCCGGATGATCGTGCAGCTTGCCGGTGAACGTCAGCGTCAGCGTCTGCAGGCTGAACAGCACGCCCGAGGTGTACATCCAGGTCCGCACGATGAACGGGAGCAGCTGGCTGACGTCGTCGATGCTGGCGCCCCAGCGGGCCAGGATGAACCCGCACCCGACGTTGAAGATGGTCTGCAGGACCAGGACGGGGAAGATCAGCAGCCAGTAAGGGGTCACCGGCTCGCCGGCGACCACCACGATGACGAACAGCACCGCGAAGGACAGGATCAGCTGCTGCAACTCGATCATCACGTAACCGAGCGGCAGGCAGGCCCGCGGGAAGGGCAGCGCCCTGATCAGGGGCAGGGTATCCCGGATCACCGTGGAGCAGGTGATGAACGCCCGCTGGGTGAAGTTGAACACGAAGACGCCCGTAACCAGGAAGGAAACGTAGTCCGGCACCCCCCGGTTGGTGCCCAGCAGCAGCCCGAAGATCAGGTAGTAGACACCCGCGTTGAGCAGCGGGGTGAGCACCTGCCACAGCTGGCCGAGGCGCGCCTCGGTGTACATCGCGATGTTCCGCGCGGTGGCGAACCCGCTGATGAAGTGCCGCCGCTGCCAGATATCCACCACGTAGCTGCGCAGGGGCGGCACGACCGCGGTCTGCTTGAGCCCGTGGCGGAGGGCCAGATCACGCAGCGGTTCGTCGGGCAGCAGCGTGTTCTCCGGCTCGGCGGTCGCGGTGGCGGCGCTGTCGCTCCCCGCGACCGGCCCGCTCAGCCGGCCTGGCGCACTGACCCGGCCCTGTTTCGTCACGACCGTGAGCCTACGGCGCGATCGGGGTGCCGCGAGCCGGCTGGCGCCGATCCGGCCGCCATTCCGGCGTCTGCGGCGGCCAGCCGGCCGGGGAGTCCGGCCGCCCGCAGGGAACCCGACCCTGAGTTGTACGGGGCAACTATCACGTTGAAAACGTACCATCCAGCCAGTTGTGCGGTACAACTGTTACGTGAACTTGTCGGCTGATGACGCGGAGCTGGTACAGCTGCTCGGCCAGCTGCTCCGCGTGGTAAGCCCGGAAGGCGCAGGCCCGGGGAATGGGGGGGCCGGGCCGGGTGAAGGCCATCCTGATGGTGGCGGCCGGACGATACCGGGGGCCGGGGAGCCGGGCCGCCGGGCCGGTGATCCGGAAGGGGCGCCCATCCCGCCCCTGTCCGCGTCCGAGGCCCGCGCGCTGATCGAGCTCGTAGCCGCGCGCGGCATCTCCCAGGGCCAGCTCGGCACCCTGCTCGGGCTGGAGAAGAGCACGGTGAGCCGGCTGGCGGCCGGCCTGGAGCGCAAGGGCTGGGTTCGGCGCGGCCGGGACGAGGCGAACCAGCGGTACATCCGGCTCTACCTCACCCCGGAAGGCAGCCAGGTGGCGGCCCGGGTGTGGAGCGCGTGGCAGACCAGGCAGGCCCGGATCCTCGCCGCCCTCACCGCCCAGGAGCGGGCCGGCCTGGCCTCGGGCCTGCGCGGCCTTCTCCGCGGCCTGGCCGCGGAGGGGCTGCTGGCCGACATCCCGCCCGTGCCGGACGATGCTGTGGCAGGGGAACGTGCCGAAGAGAGTGGTGTGGCACAGGATTTTGCTGCACCGGGTGGTGCGGCCGAGACTGGTGCGGCGCCGGGTGGTGCGGCCGAGACTGGTGCGGCGCCGGGTCTTGCGGCCGAGACTGGTGCGGCCGAGGGTCCGGACCCGGCCCCGGCCCCAGGAGGCTGACCGGGTCAGCCGTCGGCATGCGGCCGGGTCCCGGGCGCGGCCTTCGTCATGTCGCGGGCCGGTCGGTAGACCTGCGCCCCGTCGGCCTGGTAAGCCCACCGGAAGCCGGCCAGCCGGAGCAACCGCGTCAGGTGGGGTTCCCGGCGCCAGACCAGCACCCAGCCGACGTCCAGCTTCCGCGCGCTGACCTTCGCCTCCTGGAACTGTGCGCTCGTGGTCCGGTGCGTGCCGCCCTGGGCGCTGAGCAGAGCCGCGTAGAAGGGGGTCGCCTCGATCCCCTTCAGCGTGCCGACCGGGATCCGCGAGATGAGCGCGTCGGCCAGCGGGTGCCCGTCCGCCGTGGCCAGCACCATCGACTCTGGAGCGAACCCGTCCCCGATCACGGGCATGCCGCCGCGGATACCGAATGGGACGTCCACCACGATGGAGTTGGTGTGCTGAGCGGCGATCGGGCCGTCCAGCGCGGGGAGGGAGGTAGGCATGCTGCCGATGCCAGGGTTCCCCGACCAGCCGGTCTCCAGCAGGGCCAGGACCAGCACGGGGATCACCCCCGCCCCGGTGTGCCTGCGGAACCACTCCACCGCCGACCCGGCCAGCAGCACCATCGGGATCAGGGCGAGTTCGGTGAACCGGTTGGCCTCCCGGAAGGTAGCGAGCCCGGGGATCCGCGTGAACCAGGTGAACGGCATGATCATCGACAGCCGGACCCCGTTCACCACGTGGGCCAGCGGCACGTAGTAGTGGCTGCCTACCCACGCCACCGAGCCCAGCGACAGGAGCACGCAGGCCACCCAGAGCAGCGCGAGCGAGCGCGCGTGCCGCCGGCGCCACGAGACCACGATCCCGAACAGGGCCAGCGCGGTGAGCACGATGCCGAACGAGGTAGTCACGATGCTGACGGGGCCGTGGTAGTAGTACCGGCTCACCGCCGTCAGGCCGTAGTCGGCCACCCGGGGGGACGGCGCGAACATCTGCTGCAGTGAGGCCCCCGAGAGCACGTAGTTCACGTCGAGCAGCCCCGGGTGTGGCGCGGGAGCCCGGCTGGCCGAGGCCTGCTGGAGCATCACGATGAACTGCGGGCTGGCGACGAGCAGGCCGGTCAGCGCGGCCAGGCCAGCCGCCCGCAGGCGGGCCGCCGAGGGGTGGCGGGCCAGCCACGGGACCAGGACCAGGCCCGCGACGATGGTCGCCAGCACCGCCGATTCCTGGTCGGTGAGCAGGGCTGCGCCCATTACGACGCCGAGGATGATGGCCTGCCGCCGGCCGGGGCGGCGGGTCAGCCGTACCGCGGCCTCCAGGGCCATGGGCAGGAACAGCGCCCCGAGCGCCAGGTTCAGCTCGTACCAGCTGCGCCAGGTGAGGATCGCGGATAGGCCGAAGAAGCCACCGGCCGCGATCGCGCCGAGCTGCGTGGGCAGCCAGAGCCGGGCTGCCCGGTACATCGCGTAGCACAGCAGGCCCGGGCAGAGGACCGAGAGCAGGTTGTAGCTCAGGCTCGGCCCGAAGACCAGGGTGACCGGGGTCATCAGCAGGCCGGGCAGCGGCATCAGGGTGTGGTAGCCGAGATCCGAGCCGACCGGCGCGGCGAGGTACCGGGTGGACCAGGGGCTGGACAGGTGGGACACCTGACGGGCGACCCACCAGAAATCCCAGACGTACCCGCCGGCGTCCCGCAGGGCCGGCAGGCGGCCGGCCAGGTAAGTGACCCGCGGCCAGGTGACGGCCAGCCCGGCGACCAGATAACCCGCCAGCAGGACCAGATGCGCCGTGAGCGGGTGCTTCCCGAACCGGGTGAACCAAGCTGCGGGCACCCGGGAGCCGCCCACCGGGCCTGGCGCCGTCTCAGGGGGAGACTCCTGCGGCAGATCCGTGACGCGGACCGCTGCTGCGGCAGGGGAACGCTCGCCCGCTTCCCCGGTCAGGGTCGACAAGCCGTCCCGCCGCGGGATGCCGTCCTCCCGCAGGGTCCCGATCTGACCGGAGGCAGACTGGTCCGGCGGGTCCTCGCCCGCGTGGGCCATCGTCACCCCGTTCTTGTTGTCCGCCAACTAGCCGTGCCGACGCATTCGATTATGGAGGCATCCTGCTCACCTAGAGCACCAATTGTGCGTACGAAGATAGAATACATTTATTACGAAGCGAGAAAGTTCCGGTAAAGCGCGTGGAATAAGTGAGTAATAATTACTGAATAGCCCGGGTTGTACGGGAAGAGAAGTAAAGGCCCGGAATAGCCGCGCGGCGCCGGGTGATGGCCGGTGCCTCCCAGCTCCCGGGAGGGGCACCCGCAGGATCAGCGGGCGGGGCGGTAAACCGAGACGCCGCCCGTCCGGTAGGCAAAGCGGAACCCGGTCTGGTGCAAATACTGCACAATAGCCGGGTTTGAGTACCATACCACGACCCACCCGATATGCAGCGTTCGCGCGTCCCGGCGCCCGGCGGCGACCTGGCCGGCGGTCAGCGGTGTGTAGGACGACGCCTTCCTGGCCCACAGGGGCCACGACTGCTGGGCCGCCGCGGTGAGGGGCACGGCGATCGGGGCGAAGGTGAAGTGCTGCGTCTTGATCAGGTACGAGTAGAACGCGTGCTTCCTGATCGCGGCGAGGGTGGAGTTGGGGATCCGGGAGACGTAGGCGATGGCCCGGGGATGGCCGTCCTTGGTCGCCATGACCAGGGCCTGCGCCGCGAACCGGCCGCCGTACTCGGGGATGCCGCCGCGCATCCCGTACGGGACGTCGACCACCGTCGACCCGGAATGGTCGGCGGCGATCGGCCCGTCCAGCCGGGGATACACGGTGGGCATCGTCCCGATCTTCGCGTTCCCGGAGTATCCCAGTTCCAGGATCGCCAGGGCGATCACCACGGCAATCAGCGGCTTGGCGTGGTAGCGCATCCAGTTGACCGCCGCGCCGGCCAGCAGGGCCGCGGGGACCAGGCCCAGGATGGCGAACCTGTCGGCCTCGCGGAAGGCGGACAGGCCGGGAATGCGGACGAACCAGGTGTACGGCAGGAGCGGCGAGACCCGTACCCCGTGCCAGTCCTGCATCCACGGGATGAACTGCCCCTTGGTCACCCACAGCGACATGCCCAGGGCCAGCGCCGCGCAGCCGGCCCAGAGCAGCGCGAGCTGCCAGGTGCGGCGCTGCCGCCAGGCGACGATCACGCCGATCAGGGCCAGCGCGGTCAGGGTGACGCCGAACATCGGCAGCCCCTCGTTGTCCCGGCCGTGCAGGAACGGCTGGGCCAGGGCGGTGAGGCCGAAATCCGCGACCCGAGGGGTGGGCGCGAACATGCCGGGCAGGCCGACGCCGTAGAGCTTGTCCGTCACCCCGAGCAGCTGCGCGTCGATCCGCAGTCCGCCCCGTGCCTGTTCGTGGATCATCGCGGCGAGCTGCGGGCCGGCCACGACCGCGGCGATCACGGCGGCCAGCGCGGCGGGCCACAGCCGGGCCACCGACGGCCGCCAGAGCAGCCAGGGCAACAGGACCAGCCCGGTCAGGATGCCGGTCAGGACGGCCGACTCGGGATCGGTGAGCACGGCCGCGCCCACCACCACGCCGAGGACCAGGGCCTGGCGCCAGCCCGGGGACCGGCGCAACCGCACCGAGGCCTCGAGGGCCAGCGGGAGGAACAGCGCGCCCACGGCGATGTTGACGTGGTACCAGTCCTCCTGGGCGAGCATGGCCGACAGGCCGAAGAACGCGCCGGCCGCGATAGCGCCGGTCTGGCTGGGCAGCCACAGCCGGGCCGCCCGGTACATCGCGTAGCACAACAGGCCTGGGACCACGATGACCAGCAGGTTGTACGAGACGCTGGGGCCGAAGATCAGCGTGACCGGCGTCAGCAGCAGGCCCGGCAGGGGCATCAGCGTGTGATACCCCAGCAGCACTCCCGCGGGCGCGGCCATGTGATTGGTGGCCCACGGGTTGGCCAGGTGGCTCACCTGGCGCGCCATCCACCAGAAGCCCCAGACGTAGGCGGCCGAGTCCCGCATGGACGGCAGCCTGCCTGTGAGGTAGGTGGCCCGCGGCCAGGTCACCGCCACGCCCGCGGCCAGGTAGCAGACGAGCAGGGTCAGCTGGCCGGCGGCGGGGTGGGTGGTGAAGACCCGGAGCACCGGTGGCCGCGTATCGGCACCACGCGTATCGCCGCCGTGCTTCACGCCATCTGCCGGGCTGCCTGCTGCCGCCTTGCCTGGTGCCGCCTTGCCTGGTGCCGCGCCCCCTGCCGGAGCGCTAGCTGATGCCGCAGTCGCTCCGGGAGCGGTGTCTCCTGGCGTGGTGTCTCCCCGCGTGGTGTCTCCCCGCGTGCCCTGGGTGGTTGCGATCAGCGGAACGCGCGGGTCACGACCCGCTCGGTCCATCGGTTCACCCCGTCCAGCGTCCCGTCCGGCGAGCCAGCCTCGCTGGCCCGCGCCGCCGCAGGACGCAGGTACCCGGCCGCCCCCCGCGACCATTTTTGCTTGCGGCGACAATAGTGCCACTCATGGTAAACGGGATCTCGAGTGCTCCGGGACGGATTCACCCGGTGCCGCGGTGCCCGGTTTCCCGGGCCCGCTGGCGGGGCATTCCCGCTCCCAGGAGGAAGGCGACTATCGCGGCCACGGGCGGGGGCGCGCCGGGGAGGTGAGGGCGGCGAGCGTCGTTCTGCTCCCGTGTGTCCCGTCCAGTGTCGCTGTCGCCCGCGGCCGGATCGCCGCCGAACTGCGCCAGGCCGGTCTCTTCGCTGCCGCCGTAGGCGACGCCGCCCTGGTCATGAGCGAACTGCTGAGCAACGCAATCCTGCACGCCCGGCCGCTGCCTGACTCCTGTATCCGGGTTTCCTGGATCCTCTCCGGAGCCTCGGTTGAGGTCATCGTCAGCGACGGGGGCAGCCCGACGCGTCCTCGCGCCTCCCGTCCGTCGCTGTCCTCGATCGGTGGCCGCGGCCTGGGCATCGTGGAGCATCTGTGCTCCAGCTGGGGAGTGCACGCAGACGAGGGGGGCACCACCGTGTGGGCGGTCGTGCCTGCCCCCCGCGACGGCGGGGCCGGGCCGGGCGGCGGCAGCTCTGGCGGGGCAGCCGCAGGCGCTCGCCGCACCGCGGATGACCGGGCGCAGGGCGCAGCAGGGGTCGCGGCGGGGAGCGCGGAACGCTCCGGGCAGGGCGCCGCCCCCGGGTGGCCGTCCCGGCGTAATGAACACGTCTAGTGATCATTGACTGAGGATGCGTAATCGGCCATTGAAGTGGTGATACTCCCTCCGAGGGTCATCCGTGCGCGGGGGCGCGGCGGGACGGGCGGGGGGAATCTTGAGCTACACCCATGGCGCGGACAGTGAGGCCGGCCGGCTGCGCACCGTTCTCGTTCACCGTCCGGGCGCCGAGCTGAAACGGATCTCCCCGCGCAGCCACGGCCGGCTCCTGTTCGACCGGCTGCCCTGGGTGGCCCGCGCGCAGCAGGAGCATGACGCCTTCACGCAGATCCTCCGCGACCACGGCGTCGAGGTGCTCTACGTCACCGAGCTGCTGCAGGACGTGCTCGAATACGCACCCGCCCGCGAAGCCGCGATCACCTCGGCCCTGGACGATCGCTGGCTCGGCGACGATCTCCGAGAGGTCGTCCGCCACCACCTCGAGGGCCTCGACTCGGAGGCCTTGGCCCAGGCGCTCATCGCCGGGGTTGCCCCCGGCGAGCTCAGCGCCGGGCGCGGGGTGGTCTACGAGCTCCTCGACCGGCGCGACTTTGTCATCGATCCCCTGCCCAACCTGGTGTTCACCAGGGATTCGAGTGTGTGGATCGGGGACCGGGTCGCGGTGTCGAGCCTCGGCCCGCGCGGCCGGGAAGCCCGGCTTCTCGCCGTGCTCTACGCGCGTCACCCGAGGTTCGCCGGGACAAAGATGCTCTACGGGCCGCACCTGGAGCCGATCGCGGGCGGCGACATCGTGCTGCTGGCCCCCGGCGTGATCGCCGCCGGGGTCAGCGAGCAGACCAGCCCGGCGGGGGTGGAGCGGCTCGCCCGGCAGGCGTTCCTGGCCGGCCTCGCCCACACCGTGCTGGCCGTGCCGATCCAGCGGACGGGAGCGGCCCATCTGGACACTATCTGCACCGTGATCGACGGCGGGGCCGTCGTGATGCACCCGGCGCTGGCCTACACGCTGAGCGTGCACATGATCACGCCGCGCGGTGACGGGCTGCGGGTGTCCCGGCCCCAGCCGTTCATGGCCGCCGCGGCTCAGGCCATGGGGATCGAGCGGCTCACCGTGATCGACACCGGCCTGGACCCGGTCACCTCCCCGCGCGGCCGCCGGGACGGCGGCCAGTGGGACGACGGCGGCAACGCGCTGTCCCTCGGCCGGGGGCTGGCCGTCTGCGACGAGCGGAACGTGGAGACCAATGCCAGGCTCACCGCGGCGGGAGTCCAGGTCGTTCCGGTGCCCGTGAGCGAGCTGGGCAGCGGGCGCGGCGGCCCGCGCTGCCTGTCGTGCGCGGTGACCAGGGACCCGGCCGCCGAGCCGGGCCGTCCGGCGGGATCGCGGCCGCCCGCGGGTCAGGCCACCCACCCCGACCTCGCCCCGTTCCCGCGATCAGCACCCGCGGTGAGCAACCCGCACGGCGTGGGCGCCGAGACCGAGCAACTCGTGGAGGCCCGGTAAGTCCCGGGCCCGGCGAGGGACGGCCAGGGAGGGCCAGGGAGGGGCAGCGGGCGGGGCAACCCCGATCGCGGGGCGGCTCAGGCGGACGGCGGCCGGTCCACCACTTCGGCGAGGATGCTGAACGTCGGGCAGGGCCAGCGCCACATGCAGCTCCGGCAGCGCCGGATGGGACTGCTCGGATCGGTGGTGATGCCCCCCGCGTCGAGCGGCTGATGGAGGTCGATCAGGCGGTCCGCGAGGTCCGTGAACTGCAGAACCTCTTCCCGGGCCTCGGCCAGGAAGGCCAGGTCCCCGGGCGTCATCCGGGCGCTGACGGGGACCACACCCTGGCGGTTGATCAGGCGGCCGTAGTGCCGGCTGCTTTCCAGCCAGGACGATGCGGCCCGCGCCCGGGACCGCAGTCCCTCCATGTCCGCGCGGATGCGGGCCCGCTGCTGGTCCACGTCAGGCACCCACGACACCGGGCCCGGGACCGGGTCCGGGACGGGGTCCGGGTACGACGGACCGGGAGCACCAGGCCACGCGCCGGGCACGGTCGGCAGCATGTCCTCCGCGAGCGGCGCGGCCAGCGGCTCACTGGTCAGCGGCCCGGTGGTTAGCGGCCCGGTGGTTAGCGGCCCGGTGGTTAGCGGCTCAGTGGCCAGCGGCTCAGTGGGCAGCGGGGCGGACAGCATGTCCGGCAGGGGCGCGGACAACGGAATGGGTCCGGTCGCGTCCACGTTCGGCAGCGGCCGCAGGGTCGCTGTCTTCGGTTCTGGCTGGTCTGGCAAGGGGTACATCCCGGGGGCTCCGCCTCGCTGGTGCCGGCATCAGGTCAGTCACTCTCAGCTTGGCGCAGAAATGCCCGGCCCGCCGGTGATTTAACCGTGTGCTCTCCGTAAGCGTCTGGTCCTGGACGCACAGCGGCGGTAGGGTGCCGCTCGTGGAGCTAAAGGTATCGAGTCGCAGCGAGGGTGATCACGTCGTCGTAGCCCTGTCCGGCGAAATCGACCTTTATACCGCCCCGCGGCTGCAGAGCCAGCTGGCTTCGGCACTGAACGTGGACCACGCGGTGCGGCTCGTGGTGGACATGTCCGGGGTGGACTTCTGCGATTCCACCGGCATGAACGTGCTGCTCGCCGCCCAGCGGATGGCCCGCGAGCACGGCGGGAACGTCGAGCTGAGCGGTCCGCGTCCTGCGGTGCTCAAGATCCTCCAGGTGACCGGCCTGGAGTCGGTGTTCACGGTCACCGGCGACGGGGCCCCGGTTCCGGGTCAGTAGGTTCCCGGCCAGCGGGCACGCGACGCACCTCGGGGACGCAGCCCGCGCGGCGATTTTTTCCGGTTGGCCGGCCACTAGGATCAGCGCATGGTGCCGCGCGGTGACGTCGCCATCGTCATTCCAGCCAAGGACGAGTCCGACCGCATCCAGGCGACCGTCAAAGCCGCCGCAGGCCTGCCCGGGGCCGACATCCTCGTCGTCGTGGACGACGGGTCCGGCGACGACACGGGTCTCGTTGCGGAAAAGGCGGGAGCGATAGTCCTGCGGCACGGGCGCACCCGCGGGAAGGGCGCGGCGCTGGAAACTGGCGCCGAGGCGGTCGGGCTGCTGGAGCGGGACGAGGGCCGCGCGGTGCCCCGGCATCTGCTCTTCCTCGATGCTGACCTGGGCGAGTCCGCGGCGCATGCGGAGGCGCTGATGCAGCCGGTCCAGGATGGGCAGGCGGACATGACCATCGCGGTGTTCAGCGAGCGGGTCCGTGCGGGCGGCCACGGCTTCGTGGTCGCGCTGTCCGGGTCGGGTATCCGCCGCGCCACCGGCTGGCTTCCCGCGCAGCCGCTCAACGGGCAGCGCTGCCTGACCCGCGCCGCGTTCGAGGCCGTCCGCCCGCTGGCCCCCGGCTGGGGCGCGGAGACGGGCATGACCATCGACCTGCTCCGCCTGGGTCTGCGGGTGACCGAGGTGGAGGTGCCCATGGCGCACCGGGCCACCGGCGGCGACTGGCGCGCCCAGCTGCACCGCGCCCGGCAGTTCGCGGGTGTGGCCTGGGCCCTGGCCGCCCGGGAGCCTTCCCTGCAGAAAGCCAGGCAGGCGCGGCGGCGGTCCCGCGCCGGCTGACACGGCACGACGGGCTGCAATACGACCGGGCTGCAATACGACCGGGCTGCAACATCCAGTCACACCTGTCTCAAGACTCCTCGGTCGCTGGATGAAGCTTCCATGTCTGCGCGGCCCTGCGCGGCCCTGCGCGGTCCTGCGCGGAGCGCCCCGGCGCCCTCACGGGCCACCACTGGGGGTCAGGCGGTTTGCTGGGTGGGATCCCCGGGGCTGCCGAGTGCCTGCTCGGGCTCGATGCCGTTCTCCAGCAGCAGCCGCTTCAGCCGGTTCACCTCGTCCCGCAGCCAGTCGAGTTCGCGGCCCAGCGTGGCCACGTCTATCCCGGCTGACCAGCGGGCGATCAGGCGTTCCCGCTCGGCCACCAATTCCTTCTCGCTCTCCCGGGCGGCTACGGCCCGGCCGAAGTCCTTGGCGTCCACCGCCGCGTCCTTGGCCTGGCGGGCCAGCTCGATCCGGGTGTCGTAGTCCCGGATGCCGGGCGGGGTGATGATCTTGCCCGGCATCCGCCGGTCGTGGGTGACCAGCTCGAGGATCTGGTCCCGGACCCTGGGGACGGTGGCACCAAGGCGGTTGAGGACGTGCCACCCGACCCCCTCTCCCTCACGCACCAGGCCGAGCAAGATGTGCTCGGGGCCCACGTGGAGGTGACCGAACTGGACGGCCTCCTGGACCGCGAGTTCCATGACCTTCTTGGCCCGTGGCGTGAACGGAATGTGCCCGGCCGGCTCCTGTTTCCCCTCGCCGATGATGTCCAGGACCTGCTCCCGTGCGGTCTCCGCACTGATGCCCAGCACGTGCAGGGCCCGGCCGGCCACCCCGTCGCTGTCGCGGAGCAGTCCGAGCAGGACGTGCTCGGTGCCGAGGTAGTTGTGGCGGAGCGCACGGGCTTCCTGATGGGCCGAGATGATCACCTCGCGAGCCTGCGGGCTGAACCGCCGGAACATCGTGACTCCCTTGCGCCGGGCGGGGTGCCGGAGACTCGGCAGCCATCCATGCATCGGTGCCTCCTTGGCCGGTGACGGTGTCTTTGCTGGTGCTTCCTGCTGGGTGAGGCGTGCGTGGTGGCCGGAGATCCGGGGGGACAGCCACGCCATCACGTCGGCGCCGGACCGCCGCGCGGCGGCCAGGTCGGCCACCACCGACGCCGCGACGTCGGCCGGCTCCAGATCCACGTGCCAGCCGTTGACCGCGAGGAACGTGACGGTCGCCAGCACCGCCGCCTGCTGGTTGCCGCGGGGCAGCGGGCGGTGCCGGATGAGCGCGGTGAGCAGGGCGGCCGCGCGGGCCGCCGGATCGTCCGCGGCTCCTGGTCGCGCGGATTCCGCCTCGGCGAGGGCAGCTTCCGCGGCGGGGACATCCATCAGGTCGAGCACGACCGGGACGTCCTCGTCCAGGGCCCGCGCGGCGATGACGACCAGGGCACCCAGGTCGATAGGCGTCATCACTTGTCGTCCCGCAACATCTCGAGAAGCCGCTGGTGCCGCGCGACGTTGTCTTCGAGGAGTTCGATGAACCGCTTGTCCCGCTGCCGGGCTTCCACGAGCGAGGTAATCGCCTCGCGCACCACGTCCGACACCGACCGGCCCTCGACCTCGGCCACGGCCTCCAGCCGTTCGGCGAGCCCGGGATCCAGCCGCAACACCATGTTCTTGGTCTGCATCAGATCCGCCTCTCGTGATATCGAGATATCACGATACCACGCGGATATCAGGCTCAGCCGCGCACATCTCACGCGGAACGTGCGTGATGCCGGGTGTTTTGTCCGTTTATGACGCACGCTCCGCGTGAAAGGTGCGGAGCTGGCGGTGGGACGCCCCAACGGGGCACTGGTATCCTCACGCACTGTCACGGGACGCCCGTTATCGGGCGCAGCCCGTTAGCTATGCGAAGCCCTCCCGCGTGGGCGGCCATCCAGCGAAGGCGACGTGATCGCACTGTCCCGCACCGACTCAGGCTCCCCGGCCCAGCCCGCCCCGCCACCCCGGCCTGCCCCGCCACCCCGGCCTGCCCCGTCAGCCCAGCCCGCCCCGCCAGTGGGCGCCGACGCTACGGGCAAGCCGGTGCAGTACGCCTACCTGGGACCCGAGGGAACCTTCACCGAGGCGGCGCTGCTCGCCTTCGATCCCGGGGCAGCGGGTCACGCGAAGCCCTGCGTGAGCATCCAGGCCACCCTCGACGCGGTGCGCAGCGGGGCGGCGGAGCGGGGCATCGTGCCCATCGAGAACTCGGTGGAGGGGGCGGTCACCGCGACCCTCGACGAGCTGGCTACCGGCCACGACCTGGTGATCAGTGCGGAGGTACCGCTGCCGGTGGCGTTCGCGCTGCTGGCCCGGCCCGGTACGCAACTCGCCGACGTCACGACCGTGGGCGGGCACCCGCAAGCGCAGGCCCAATGCCGGCGGTGGCTGGAGGAACACCTGCCCCACGCGGCCTGGCGCCCCGCGTCGTCCAACGCCGAGGCTGCCCGCCAAGTCGCCGACGGGCAGCTCGACGCGGCGCTGGCCGGCGCGTTCGCGGCGGTTACGTACGGCCTCGCGGTGCTGGTCCCCGACACCCATGATCACGCGAACGCGGTGACCCGATTCGTCGTGGTGAACCAGCCAGGCCCGCTGCCCGCGGCGACCGGGTCAGACCGGACGTCGCTGGTGGCGTTCTTGCGGGAGGACCATCCCGGGGCCCTGATGGAGCTCCTCACCGAGTTCGCGGTGCGGGGCATCAACCTGGTCCGCATCGAGTCCCGGCCCACCGGCGACGGTCTGGGGAGGTACTACTTCTCCATCGACTGCGAGGGGCACGTGGACGACGCCCGGGTCGGCGAGGCGTTGATGGGCCTGCGCCGTGTCTGTGCGGACGTGAGGTTCCTGGGGAGTTACCCGCGGCACGACGGCGGGCCCACCCACGTCCGGCGCGGCACCTCCGACGCGGAGTTCGCGCAGGCCGCCGCCTGGCTGTCGCGCCTGCGCTACGGCCGGGTCTGACCCGCGCGTTCGGCGATCCGGCCTTCGCGGCCGGAGCGCGGGGGGCTGGCTCGGCTAGCTCGGCTAGTCGGAGCGGCGGGCTACAGGTAAGGACCTGAGCCCCTGCCCCCCTGCTGCTGCGGGCCCGTCGCGTCCTCGCCTGGCATCATGCCCGAGGGCAGGGCGCGGCGCATCTGCTCCAGCTGCGCTCGCGCGGCCATCTGCTGCGCGAACAGCGTGGTCTGGATGCCGTGGAACAGTCCTTCCAGCCAGCCCACGAGCTGGGCCTGGGCCACCCGCAGCTCGGCCTCGCTCGGTACCGAATCATCGGCGAAGGGCAGGGATAGCCGCTCCAGCTCGTCAACCAGCTCGGGAGCCAGCCCGTCCTCGAGTTCCTTGATGGAGCTCTGGTGGATCTCGCGCAGCCGGGCCCGGCTTTTCTCGTCCAGCGGCGCGGCCCGGACCTCGTCCAGCAACTGCCGGATCATGCTCCCGATCCGCATTACCTTGGCGGGCTGCTCGACCATCTCCATGACCGGCCGCTCGCCCGTGTTCTCGCCCTCATCGCCGTCGGCGTCCACCGTGATGCCGTCCGGGCCGACCACCACAACTTTGGCGCCCTTGCTGCTCTCGGGGTTGCGTTCGCTCATGGTTCTAGTCTTGCGCCTTCCTGGTAGTGACTGCGCCCGGGGGCGTGAACGAGTCCGCAATTCCCCCCGGGGTTCCTCAGTTGACCAGCAGGATCTTTCCTATGTGCGAGCCGTCGTCGATGAGCTCGTGCGCCTTCGCGGCCTCGGCCATCGGCAGCCTGGCGTAGATGACCGGGACCACCTTCCCGCCGCTGAGGAGCGGCCAGATGTGTTCCCTGGTGGCCGCCACCACCGCGGCCTTCTCCGCTTCGGTCCGGCTCCGCAGCGTGGCGGCGACGATGGTGGCCCGCTTCTGCATCATCAGCCCCAGATCGACCTCGCCACGGCTGCCGCCCCGCACGGCGATGATCGCCAGGCGTCCCCAGGTAGCCAGCGCAGCAAGGTTCCTGGCCAGGTACGAGGCACCCATGATGTCGAGGATGACGTCGGCGCCGCGGCCGCCGGTGAAGTCCTGCACGGCGGCCGGGAAGTCGTCGTCCCGGTAAGAGATGGCCAGGTCGGCCCCGAGTTCCCGGCAACGGGCCAGCTTCTCCGGTGAGCCGGCGGTGCAGGCCACCGTGCATCCCTCGGCCTTGGCGATCTGGATCGCGAACGTCCCGATACCGCCGGCCCCCCCGTGCACCAGGTACGCCTCGCCCGGGGCCAGGTGCGCCATCTGGTACACGGTGCCCTCGATCGTGCACGTCGCTTCCGGCAGGGCGGCCGCGTCCACCAGGGACACCCTCTCCGGGACGGGCAGCAGCTGGCCCTGGGGGACGGCTACTTTCTCCGCGTACGCGCCCCCGCCCAGCAGCGCGCACACTTCGTCGCCGACCTGCCAGCCGGTGACTTCCGGTCCGAGCTCGATGATCCGGCCCGAGCATTCCATGCCGGGGTAGGGCGGCGTCCCGGGCGGCGGGGGATAGTGGCCCTGTCGCTGCAAGACGTCCGCGCGGTTGAGCCCGGCCGCCGCGACCTCCACGAGCACCTCGCCCGGGCCGGGCAGCGGATCGGGCACCTCCTCCAGGCGCAGGACCTCGGGTCCGCCGGGGTGAGTAATGACAACCGCTCGCATGGGGTTTCTCCCTGATTGCCGCGGCCGAGGGTGTGCTGCGGCGAGCTAGGTGGCTTAGGCTTCGGTGAGGTGCTCATCCGGTCCCCTACCGGTCCGGTCCCCTACCGGCATGTCATTCTCCTACACCGATGAGAGCGGAGGGGAACGACCTTGGCCGATCATGACCTCGACCGCAGCGAGGCGGCTGGGACAGGTGAGGATGGCGTTCTGCAGCACACCGGGCCGCGGCACACGGGGGTTCAGCATCATCTGCCCGAAGCCACCGAGTCCGAACGCGCTGAGCCTGAGCGCAGCGAGCCCATGCACGCCGAACTCCGGCCGCCTCGGCTGTTCGGCCAGCGACCGCCGTTCGGGACCCGGGCCGGCTTAAGCCCGCAGGCAACCTTCCCCCAGCCCGGGCTGCCGGATGCGTTCGCGCCCGGCGTGGCTCTGGGAGGGGTGAGCGGCGGCCCGCCTCTGGGGGGAACGGGCGCGGAGCCGGCCGACCCCGCGGATCCCTACGGCACCCCCGACGACTACGACACCGCCGAGGCCTATGCCCCGGCGGATGACTATGACACCGCACACGACTACGGCCCGGCAGGCGGGTACGACACCGCTGATCCTTACGGCCCGGCCGAGCGCCTCAGCGTGTTCGGCCTCGCGGGCGAGGGCTATGACGCCGGGGACGAGTACCGTCCTCCGGACGACTACGACGCCCCTGGCCACGACTCGCCTCTGTCGCTGATCCTGAACTCCGGCGGCCCGCCCGGCCAGTTCGGATCCCCGCCGTCCCCCGCGCCCAGCTCGGGGCCGTCCTATTCCAGGCCATCCGAGTCCAGGCCATCCGACTCCAGGCCGTCCGACTCCGGCTCACCGGGGCCAGAGGCGGCGGATGCAGGCCCCGCGGAACTCGGGACGGCCGCGCTGGGACAGGCGGCGTGGCCCGGGCAGCCGCCGCTGCCGCCGCAACCACAACCACCCGCCCCGCCCCAGCCCCACCCGCTGCCCCAGCCGCACCCCCAACCCGAGCCCGGGCCACCCTTCCAACCCCGCCCGCAACCGCAACCTCGCCCGCAACCGGAACCTCGCCCGCAACCGGAACCGGAACCGCAACCGCAACCGGAACCGCAACCGGAACCGCAACCGGAACCGCAACCTGGACCGCTGCCACCCCCCTCGCCTCCGCGAACGGTCACGGCCGACAGCCTCACCGCCGACCTGCTCCTGCCCGGGCGGCACAAAGCCCCCTCGGGCGGGTGGCGCCGGGCGATCTTCGAGGCGACCGGTGGCCTGGTGCGCGCCCCCGAGTCTGCGGCGCAGCGGCGGTGCCTGGACCTGACCGCCCGGGCCCGCACTCCCGTCACCGGCGGCCACCACCGGGTCGCGGTGGTGAGCCTGAAGGGCGGCGTCGGCAAGACCACGACTGCCGTCGGCCTGGGCGCCACCCTGGCCTCGCTACGCGGGGACCGGGTCATCGCGGTGGACGCCAACCCGGACCGGGGCACGCTGTCCGACAAGCTCCGGCTGGAGACCTCCGCCACTGTGCGGGACCTGCTGAACGAGCGGGACCAGATCCAGCGGTACGCGGACGTCCGGGCCTACACCACGCAGGCCGCGAGCCGGCTGGAGGTGCTCGCCTCCGATCGCGACCCCACCGTGTCGGTGGCGTTCAGCGAGCAGGACTACGGCGGCGTGTCCCAGGTGCTGGAGCACTACTACTCGATCTGCATCACCGACTGCGGGACCGGGATGCTGCACTCGGCCATGACCGGGGTGCTCCGCCTGGCCGACCAGATCGTCCTGGTCAGCTCGCCGTCCGTAGACGGGGCGCGGAGCGCGAGCGCCACGCTGGACTGGCTCCAGGCGCACGGCCACGGGGATCTCGTCCGGCACGCGGTGGTGGTGCTGTCCGTGATCCGGCCGCGGCGCAAGAGCGCGGTGGACACCGAACGCCTGGAGCAGCATTTCGCGGCGCGCTGCCGGGCCGTGGTCAGGGTCCCGTACGACCCGCACCTGGACGAGGGGGCCGAAGTGGAGCTGGGCCGGCTGAATCCGGCCACGGCCGACGCCTACCTGATGCTGGCCGCCGAGATCGGCGACGGCTTCGCCCGCCCCCCGAGAGCGGCCCGCCCATAATTCTCCGCAACGAAAACCGTCTCCCCCCGGCCCTCCGCGCTACAAACGGGGGTCGACGGGCTCGGATTCCAGTGCAAGCACGCCGAACACGGCCTCGTGGATCCGCCACAACGGGTCGCCCCGCGCACCCCGTTCCAGGGCCTCGAGTCCCAGGGCGTACTCCCGCAAGGCCAGCGAGCGCTTGCGGCCGAGGTTGCGGTCCCTGAGCCGGGCCAGGTTGGCGGGCTCGGTGTAGTCGGGGCCATAGATGATGCGCAGGTACTCCCGGCCGCGGACCTTGATGCCGGGCTGGGCCAGGCCGCGCCCGGCCCGGGTCAGGTTGGCGTACGGCTTGACCACCATGCCCTCGCCACCGGACGCGGTGAGGTCTTCCCACCAGGTGATCCCGGCCGCCACCGAGTGCGGGTCCGTGGTGTCCACCCGCAGCCGCCGGGTCACTGTGACCAGTCGCGGGGCGGCGCTGGCCAGCCGGTCGGCCAGCCCCAGATGCCAGCCGTGATCACGCTCGTGGTAGACGGCGCTCTCCGTGGCCAGCACCTGGAACGGGGCCAGCCGCACCCCGTCCAGGCCGTCGACCGGCCAGCAGTACCGGCGGTACGCGGCGGTGAACGCCTCGGCGTTGGCGGCCCGGGCGCTCGTCCGCGCGGCGAGCGCCGCCACGTCGACTCCGCGGGCCGCGGCCTCCCCGAGCAGCCGGGCAGCCTGCGGCAGCGCGGCCCGCGCCGCGGCGCCGACCGCGGCGTACTGGTGCCGCAGCAGATCCCCGGCCTTGACCGACCAGGGCATCAGCTCGCAGTCGAGCAGCACCCACCCGGTGCTCAGCTCGTCCCAGAGGCCGGCTGCACCGATCCCGGCGCGCACCGCGTCCAGGAGCTGACGGGTGGTCGCGGGCGGGCTCTGTTCCCGGCCCGGCCCGCTCTGTTCCCGGGCCGGGCTACGGCCCGGTCCGCTCTGTTCCCCGGCCGGCCTACGGCCCGGCCCGCTCTGTTCCCCGGCCGGCCTACGGTCCGCCCCGAAGAACGGCCGCCCGGTCCGGGTGTACATCGCCCCCGGCATGCCGTCCGGCACCCCGAACCGGGCCCGGGCCGTCTCCTCGTCCCGGCAGGCGAGCAGCACAGCCCGCGAGCCCATGTGCTTTTCCTCGCAGAGCACGTCGGTGACGCCCTCCGCCTGGTACGCCGCGAACGCCTCGGCCGGGTGCTCCAGCAGGTCCGGCCGGCTGGACGTGGGGGATGGGGCCATGGTCGGCGGCAGGTAGAGCAGCCACCGGGGATCGACCGCGAACCGGCTCATCACCTCGAGCGCACCGGCCGCGTTCTCCTCGCGGACCGTGACCCGGCCGTGGTGCCCGGTCTCGATGACGCGCTTGCCCAGCACGTCGGTAATGTCCAGGACCCCGGGATCACGCCGCGCGGGGGGGCTGGTGGTCGCGGGAGGCTTAGACGGCGGGAAGGGGCGGGCGGGCTCGTACCAGACCCGCCCGGCGGGGACCGACACGATCTCCTTCTCGGGATAGCGCAGCGCGGTCAGCCGGCCGCCGAACACGCAGCCGGTGTCCAGGCACATGGTGTTGTTGACCCACTCCGGGTCCGGCGTGGGCGTGTGCCCGTACAGGACCATGGCCCGGCCTCGGTAGTCATTGGCCCACGGGTAGCGGACCGGCAGCCCGAACTCGTCGGTCTCCCCGGTGGTATCTCCGTACAGCGCGAAGCTGCGCACCCGGCCCGATGCGCGGCCGTGGTACGCCTCTTTCAGCCCGGCGTGTGCCACTACCAGCCGGCCACCGTCGAGCACCAGGTGCGAGACGAGCCCGTGGCAGAAGTCGGCGACGGCCTTGCGGAACCCCTCGTCCTCGCCGGCCAGCTGGCTGAGGGTCTCGGCCAGGCCGTGACTGACCTGCACGTTCCGCCCGGACAGGGCGCGGGTCAGCTTGTTCTCGTGGTTGCCGGGCACGGCCAGCGCGTGGCCCGCCGCCACCATGCCCATCACCAGCCGGAGCACCCCGGGCGAGTCCGGGCCCCGGTCCACCAGGTCGCCAAGGAACACGGCGCTCCGGCCCTCCGGCGGCACGGCGTCGACCGGCCGGCCTGACGCGTCCCGGCTGACCCGGTAGCCAAGCCTGCCCAGGAGCGCCTCCAGTTCGGTACGGCAGCCGTGCACGTCGCCGATCACGTCGAACGGCCCGGTCCGGTCGCGGTAGTCGGTGAGGAGCCGCTCACGGACCACTACAGCCGCCTCGACCTGGGCGGGGGTGCGCAGCACATGGACTTTGCGGAAGCCCTCCCGGTTGAGTGCGCGCAACGACCGGCGCAGCTGGTCATGCTGGCGGTGAATGACCGAGCTTGCGAACGTACGGTCCGCCCGACCCGAATTTCGTTGCGTGCAAAGACTTTTCGGCAGGTCCAGCACGATCGCGACGGGCAGCACGTCGTGCGCGCGGGCCAGTTCCACGAACTGCTTGCGCGCGGCGGGCTGCACATTCGTCGCGTCCACCACCGTCAGCCGGCCTGCCGCCAGGCGCTTGCCCGCGATGTAGGTGAGCACGTCGAACGCGTCGGGGGTGGCGGCCTGGTCGTTCTCGTCGTCGGCGACCAGGCCCCGGCAGAAGTCGCTGGAGATCACCTCGAACGGCCCGAAGTGCCGGCGGGCGAACGTGGTCTTGCCTGAGCCGGACACCCCGATCAGGACGACCAGGGACAGCTCGGGGATGCCGAGTTCCCGGGGTCCACTGCCTGCTGATTCCGTGTCCGCTGGTTCGGTGCTGACCGGTTCGCCGTCGGCTGGCTCAGTGGTAGCTGGGTTAGGCACGGGTGAACACCGCCATCTGGGTGGGTGGGCCCACATGGGGGTCCTCCGGGCCGACGGGCAGGAAGCGCACCTGGTAGCCGCGGCGGCCGGCCACCCCGGCGGCCCAGTCGCGGAACTGCGGCCGGGTCCACTCGAACCGGTGGTCCGGGTGCCGCATCGCGCCGGGGCGCAGGGCGGTGAACCGCACGTTGTGCTCCGCGTTCGGCGTGGTGATCACCACCGTGCCGGGCCGCGCCGCGCCGAACACGGTCTCCTCCAGCGCGCCGAGCCGCGGCGGGTCCACGTGCTCGATGACCTCCATGAGCACCGCCGCGTCCAGGCCGGCCAGCCGCGCGTCAGCGTAGGTCAGTGACGACTGCAGCAGTTCCACCCGCTCCCGCTGCCGCTCCGGCATCGTGTCCAGGTGAAGCCGCTGGGCGGTTCGTTCCAGGGCCCGGTGGGACACGTTGACGCCGAGGACCCGGGCCACGGACGGTTCGCGGAGCAGCAGGGCGACCAGGCTGCCCTCGCCGCAGCCGAGGTCGGCGACCCGCGCGGCGGTGTCCTGCCGCACGGTGTCCTGCAGCACCGTGTCACGCAGCACCGTGTCACGGAGGACGACGAGCACGGCCTCGCGGCGTTGCTGGGCCAGGGAACTCCGGGGCGCCGCGGTGCCAGTGACAGCGCGGTCGGGTGCCTCGGGTACCGCGGTGTCGGGTGCCTCTGGTACCGCGTTGTCCAGGGCCTCCGGCTCCGTGTCGTCCACCTCGGCGAGGCGCGCCACCGCGGTCGCGGCGTACTGCCGCTGATGGGCCAGGTAACGGTGGGTGATCAGGTCCCGCTCGGGGTGCGTGGCCAGCCAGTCCCCGCCGGCGCGGAGCAACTTGCCGATCTCGCCAGCGTCAACCCAGTAGTGCTTGGTGTCGTCCAGCACCGGCAGCAGCACGTAGAGGTGGCTGAGCGCGTCGGCCAGCCGGGCCCGGCCGGTCAGCCGGACGGTGAAGTACCGGGAATCGCCCCAGTCCGGCAGTTCCGGGTCGAGCGGGATCGGCCGGGCCAGCACGTCCCAGCCCAACGGCCTGAGCAGCCGGTGCGCCAGGTCGGTGCCGCCGCGGCAGGACAGCGCGGGGATGCTGATCTCCAGCGGCAGCGTGCGGGCGGCCAGGTCCGGGCGGGCGTCACAGCGGCCGGTCATCGCGGTGCGGAAGACCCTGCCCAGCGCGACGGCCAGCATCGACGAGGCCGCGTAGGGCCGGTCGTTGACGTACTCGGCGAGGGAAAACGCCTCGGGGCCGCCTGACCCGGACCGCGGGTGGCCGCGGACCAGCCCGATCGGGTCGATCTCCAGCAGCAACGCCGCGGTGCAGCGCTCCTCGGCGGCCTCGGGATAGAAGACGTGCGCTTGGCCCGCGGACACGGCGAAGCTCTGCAGCCGGTCCGGGTGCTTGTGCAGCAGGTAGCCCAGATCCGTCGCCGGTGGCTCGGTGAGCGTGATGGTCAGAAGCATCGGCTGCTTTCCGCGAGGTCGCAGGTCACTGCACGATCCTGGCATAGCCGGGCCCTGGCTGGCTTCCGGGTAAATTGCCCGCTGACAACCGGGATGCCCGAGCCCCCGCCGCCGCTACGGATGGCGCATGACTCGTCACTGCCTCAGTAGACCCATCGATGCTGCCCCGCGTCCAAAACTGCGTGCGTGCGGGCGTCACTCGCGCGGGTCCTGCCCCGCAGCCCACGGCCGGCCCCCTGGCGGAATGATTGTCCAGCGGCTACAACTCAGTCATGGCCGCTGCATCCCCGGACGCTCCGAGCGCCGAGTCGTCTGAGTCGTCCGAGTCGTCCGGGGAGGCACCTACGGCGGCCGGCGGCCCGCGGCGGATCGTGGTCGCCGGAGACTGGCACGGCGATGAGGAGTGGGCGGTCAGCGTCATCCGGCGGGTCCCGAGCCTGCTCGCGGGCGAGAGCCAGCGGCTCATTCTGCACCTCGGGGACTTCGGCATCTGGCCGGACAAGGCCGGTGAGGTCTACCTGGACCGGGTCAGCGAGGCCCTGGCCGGGGCCGGGGCTGAACTGTGGTTCGTGGACGGCAACCACGAGGATTTCGACCGGCTCGACCAGCTGGATCGCAAGCCCGGGCCTGACGGGCGCGTGACGGTGGTGCCGCGGATCATGCACCTGCCGCGCGGTTACCGCTGGAGCTGGCAGGGCCTGACCTGGCTCGCCTGCGGGGGCGCGGTAAGCCTGGACCGCGCGGTCCGCGTCGAGGGCGTGGACTGGTGGCCACAGGAGGAGATCACCACCGCACAGGAAGTGACCCTCTCCAGCAGCGGTCACGCCGACGTCATGGTCTGTCACGACTGCCCGTCCGGCGTCGCCCACACCTTCGCCCACCCTCCTGCAGACTGGGCGCCCGAGGACCTGGCCCGCAACGACGCCCATCGCCGGCGCGTGCAGCGCATCGTGGACGCGGTCATGCCGGCCTACCTCATGCACGGCCACCTGCACCGCGCCTACCAGCGGACTTGTGACTTCGGCTATGGGCCGGTGAAGGTGACCGGCCTGGACACGGACAACCGGCTGCGGAACTTCGCCGCCCTGGACGTGACCACGATGCGATGGGACGTGCGCCCCGGCTGGTTCACCCGCTTCCGCCGCGGCCCAGTAGTCGGCTGAGAGCGGCCGCCGCCTCTTCCGCGTGCCGAGATCCATCTGATGTGAGGATTCTGTGCACCTAGAGCGACTGCTAGGCGTCTCTCTGTTAGAAAGTGGGGCACGGCTGGGGGGGAGCCTGGCCGGGCCGAGGACCGAACCCCGCTAACGAAAGAGGGCCAGGCATGTTAGATGTGCGCGACAGCGTGAGGGGACGCCATCGCCGCCAGTGGATCACCCGACGGGCTCGTGGTCTGAAGAGCCGCATCATGCGAGCTGTACTCAACAGGGTGGCGACGTCCGAGATGCATCACGCCGCCCTCCTGCTCGGGTACGACATCGCGCTGGGACACGGCCGTGAAGGGATCTTCCGTTACCTCGATGAGTTCGACATCGGAACCGAGATTGGCCGCTCCGTACGGTACGGGAAGCCAGAGGAGCGCGAGGGCGCCGTGGAAGCCCTCATCCTGGAACTCTGCCTGTTCAGCTGAGTTCTCGGGACGCCAGGCTGCTGGCCCCTGGGGTTGGTCTGACGCGGGAACAGCCGGGGCACGGAGCACTGTGTGCTCCGTGCCCCGGCTCGCTCCCGCTTCGACGACTAGGGGGTAGGGACGCCGTCGGTGCCGCGCGCTGGTGACGGTGGTCCAAGCGGAGGGGGCTCCGGTTAGACTGGGGGTAACGAAGGATCCTCTAGTCAGTCCGCGGCTCTGAGCTGGCTGAAACGCGGCGGCGGGGACGGCGGCAGCAGCGGATTGAGCAGCAGCGGATTGAGGAGTTCAGTCATGCCCGAGACACCCTTCTTCGACCAGGCGGCGCCCGCGATGGGCAACGGACGGACCAGGCTGGACGGCACGGTCGCGCTGGTGACCGGGGCGTCGAGCGGCATCGGGGCGGCCACGGCCGTCGCGCTCGCGGCCGAGGGCGCGGCGGTGGCCGTCGCGGCCCGGCGCAAGGACCGGCTGGAGGAGCTCGCCGCGCGCATCCGCGAGCAGGGCGGGACCGTCCTCGTGCTGGAGTCGGACATCACCGACGAGCGGCGGGCGACGGACGCTGTCGCACGGACGGTCGCCGAATTGGGCCGCCTCGACACGCTCGTCAACAACGCGGGCGTGATGCTGCTGGGCCCCGCGGTGGGCGCTCCCTTGCCGGAGTGGCAGCGGATGGTCGACCTCAACGTGATGGGGCTGCTGTACTGCGCGCACGCAGCGCTGCCGTACCTGCTGAGCGCGGCCGAGGACGGCCCGCGCCGGGTCGCCGACATGGTGAACATCAGCTCGACGGCCGGCCGGATCGTCCGCAACGGCACCGCCGTCTACAACCTGACCAAGCACGGCATCGGCGCGTTCAGTGAGGCGCTGCGCCTGGAGGTCACCCAGCGGCACGTGCGGGTCTCGCTGGTCGAGCCCGGCGCCACGGCGACCGAACTGGCCGGCCACAACCGGCCCGAGGTGTTCGAGGCCATGCGCAGCCAGGTCACCGGCATGCAGCCGATGGGTGCCGAGGACATCGCGGACTTGATCGCGTACATCGTCACGAGGCCGCGGCACGTAGCGGTCAACGAGGTGCTTATCCGCCCGACCGAGCAGGCCTAGCCGGGCCTACCCCTGGTGGCCGGGCCGCCCCGGCGGGCTGGGCCCGGCGAAGGCTCTTAGCCCACCGCCAGGAAGATCACGACGGCCAGCAGTATCAGCAGCGCGACCACCGTCGCGCCCACGACTGCGCTGGTGTTCCCGCTGGAGTTCTTCGTTCCCGCGTGGTGTTGTCCGCGCATGGCTCCCCCTCAGATAGTTGGGCCGCCACGCTGCGCCCAGGCCGCCCTGACTACCCGCAGGAGCTCACTCTGCACGTCACAAACCGTGAACACTGGGGCAGCGCTGATCAGGAGGCCCGGCTCGGCGAGCTGAGTCCATCCGAAAACATTTGCGAAAGAAAATCCTAAACTGCTACTGGAGCCTACGGGCCGGGGCGCATCCTGGCCAGATGGTCGCCTCGGACCCTGCCCGCGAGCCAGCGCTGGAGCGGGCCATGCCCGCCGACGCCGTGCCCGGCTCGACCATCCCAGAGGACACCGAGGCCGAGATCCGACTTCAGGATGGCACATGGACCTGGGCGCAGGTCACGGGTCAGCGGAAGGACCGGCATGGCCGCTGGTGTGTCGGGCTCCGCTGGTACGCCAGCCCGGCCGTGGGCGGCCGGGAAGGCTGGTACCTCTACGATCCGGCCTTGATCCGGCGCCCGGCTTTACGTCCCCGCTCCCCGAAGACGCTGGCCGGCGCGGCCAGGGGGTAGTCGCCCCGGCGAACGGCAAGCTGATGGCGTAGGGGGCGGGGTGCCGCGAGGCGGCTCATGGCTCGGGCTCTCCAGGGCGCTGCCGTGGCTGCTCGGGCGCGGCAGCCCGATCACCGGCCGCCTGGTCCAGGGGGGCCGGATCAGTGCGGACCGGAGCGCCGGGACCGGCGGGGGCCGGGCGGGCCTGCCGGGCGAGTTGCACGGCTCCGAGCAGCACGCGGACGCCCAGGCCCAAGGCCAGCAGGTCGAGGAGCATCTGGACGGTCACCACGAGCCGGGCCGATTGGCTGGTGGCGGTGATGTCCCCGTAGCCCACGGTGGTGAACGTGGTAACCACGAAGTACAGCGCATCGGTGCGGGTGAGGGAGTGACTGAAGCTGTCCGGGTTGGCCCGCTCCATCACGTAGTACGCGGAGGCGAACAGCAGCAGGAACAACGGCACCGTGGTGGCCAGGGCCTCGGCCGCCCTCAGGGCGGGGTATTCGGCCCTGAGAATCTCGCGCACCGCCCCAGCGCTGATGACGAGCAGAATCAGCAGCCCGCCCACCAGGAGGACAATGAGGGGCACGCTCGCGAGATGGTCGAGTGGCAGCAGGTAGTACAAGGCGACCAGGACGATCGTGGTCGCGAGCGAGCGAAGTATCGCCAGAATGCCCCGCCGCCGGCGCCTGACCGACTCGGCCGTCCGGGCAGGTCGGATACGCCGGGCAGGCGGCACGGTCACACCGACTCGGCCTGACGATGGACCAGGATGGAGAGGGGTCCATGCTCCGATCCGAGTGCCATGGCCTTGGGTCTGTCCCTGTCGCTCGTCAAGCCGGATCACCTGCCAACTGCAAGTCTGAGCCCGTTGAAGTACGCGTGGCCTCACCCGCCAGGAGTGAGCACGACGAAGTCAGGTCCGGCCGCCAGTGCCCAGTGCGGGGGGCCTTCGCCCCTAACGGGAGAGCTGCCGAATCGATCACCGGCGCGGCAGGAGCAGCGCAGGCGCCGGCGGTGACAACCGCTCCGGAGGTAGGGGCGTCGACTCTCTATCACAGCCCGAGCAGCGGAGTCCAGATGAGGTCTGGTCTCTGGTGGCTATTTGCCTTCGACGTCCAGCCGGTCGACTTCCATTCGAGCCTGCAGTGGCTCGCCGGGCGAAACGCCGACATGACCGGGTCCGTCCCGACGCCGAACCCGACGGTCATACAAGGCCGCCATGCCTAGGGCTATAACGATCACGCCGCCGATCACGATCAGGAAGATCATCGTCCCGCCTCCAGGACTCGCCACGCCGCTGGCGAATTGATCTGACCACCGGACTGGACGTCCCGGTTCGGACTGTACGCCTTCCTCGCGCAAACAGATAATGCTGCGACTCCTGTGCCGATGGCCGCCGGGGGAGTAGGGGTGAGTGCGGGTTGGAGCACAGGATCTTGAAGTACTTCTTCCCCTTCTCGGTCTTCCAGCCCCAGCTCAGGCCACGTCTCGCCACCGGAGGGTGTGGTGTCCAGCGGAGGGTGTGGTGCCCAGCGGAGGGTGTGGGATTCGAACCCACGGAGACGCTCGCGCGCCTCAGCGGTTTTCAAGACCGCCGCCATCGGCCACTAGGCGAACCCTCCTGGCTGCGACAACCCCGGGACCACCAGCCCGTGAGGCGCTCTGGTCCCGTCGCTGCTCCGCAGCGTCGCCAGACCCGGCCGTGCGGCCTGGCGCCGCCCCCAAGCCTCTCATACGTCGCCATCTCCCAGCGCCTGGTCTACGCCTGCGGCCAGAGATCCTCTGGCTCCCGCCCGCGGGTCTCGGGGAGCAGCCAGAACGCCCCCATGACCAGTGCCGCAGGCAGGAAGGTGACCACGCTGGCCACCCCGAACTGGTGATCGGCGTTGGCCACCGCCCCGAAGGTGACCAGGCCTGCGACCGCCCCCAGCACGCCCGCCGCCACCGACCAGCCCACCACCGACGCCCGGACCGAGGTGGGAAACAGCTCGTTGACCAGTGCCCCGGCCGCCGGGGCGAAGACCGAGGCGGCGAACAAACCGAGGATGTAGCCGGCCAGCAGCGCCGGAGCGGAACCTGAATAGGTCAGGATGGCGAACAGGGCCACGGCCACCATGGCCAGCGCCCCGGTCAGTCGCCGGCCGACCCGGTCCGCCAGCCACCGTCCGGCCAGCAATCCGGCCAGCCCGGCGACGCCCGCCCCCACCACCATGCCCGCCGTCACGATGCCCGGCTGGTGGAGATAGTTCTGCGCGAACAGGAAGACGAAGCTGTTGGCGGGCCCGGTGATCACTGAGATGGCAAAGGCCAGGACCACGATCACTAGCAGGCGCCGACGGAATGGCCTGGCCACGGCATCGAGTACGGGGATGGGGTGCCCGGATCCGGCGGCCGCGACGGTGAATCGGTCAGGCTCCTGGACCCAGCGCCCGACGAGCGGCAGCAGAGCCAGGGGAATGAGCGCCAGAACGAACACGCCGCGAAACCCGATCGCGTGCGACGCCAGGCTGTGCACGATGGCGATGACCCCGGCGCCGGTGCCGTACCCTGCGGCGATGAGCGCCACGGCCTTGGCCCGGTCCGCCGACGCGGTCTGCTCGGCCGCGATGACCTGTGCCAGCCCGTTCGAGGCGCTGAGCAGGGGACGCCCGCAGGCGAAGATGGCCACGAACCACCAGTAGCTGGGGCTGGCCGCGGCCAGCACCGTCAGGGCCAGCCCGCCGCCGACCGTGATGAGCAGCATCCTCCGGCGGCCGAAGTCGTCGGCCAGGCCGGTGATGGGCAGCGCGCCCAGCGACGCGAGGCGCATGATGGCCAGCCCGATACCCAGGTCGGTGCCGGACAGCCCGGCCTGGTCGGAGAAGGTTGCGCCGTGGCTGACCTGGCCGAATCCCCGCGCCACGTCGCCGAGCGCGGCCACGATGCCGAACTGCCCGAAGCCCGACGCGAAGGCGGCGACGGCCACACCGACGACCGTCCGGTCGTTCCAGCGGTGCAGATGCAGGCCCGCCGCTCCGGGTACCCGGATCGCACCTGGATCACTGCTCAACGTCGTCTGCCTTCGTGTTTCGCGTGTCGGGTGTTCCTGCGGTCCTATCGCGGCAGGGCGAGCGCCGCAATGATCCGGGAGCAGCCAGCCTGATCGGCCCCCCATCCCAGCGCAAGGGCCCGGGCTTTTCCTACACGCGGTAGTGAGTAGGCTCGAGCCAGCAAGAGGGAGGTTCCATGCTGCCCCCGTTTGGCTGGCAGGCGGTCCTGGAACGCTGGGAGTTCGCGCCTGTCGTGACGGCTATCGTGGTCGTCTTCGCTGCCCTGTACCTGTGGGGCGCGTGGCGGGTCGGCCGCCGTCACCCCGCCCGCCCCTGGCCGTGGTGGCGTACCGGCCTGTTCCTGGGCGGGCTCGCGGTCGTGGTGCTGGCCACCGAGAGCGGCATCGGCGCGTACGACGACGTCCTGTTCTGGGACCACATGATCCAGCACCTGATGCTGATCATGATCGCGCCGCCGCTGCTGGTGCTGGCCCAGCCGGTCACCCTGCTGCTGCACGCCAGCCGGAACCCGGTGCACACCTGGGCTAAGCGGGTCGTGCGCTCCCGGGTGGTCAGCTTCCTGACCTGGCCGCCGTTCGTCCTCGTCCTGTACGCGGCGACGATCGCCGGCACGCACCTAACCGGCCTGATGAGCCTGGTCATGAGCAATCCCGCGCTGCACGATGCCGAGCATGCGCTGTACCTGGTGGTCGGGTACCTGTTCTTCCTGCCGATCCTGGGCAGCGAGCCGATCCGCTGGCGGCTGTCCTACCCGATCCGGTTCGTGATGCTGGTCGTGGCCATGCCGGTGGACACGTTCACCGGGCTGGTTCTGGGCACGGAGAACACCCCCATGAAGGGGATGAGCGGGATGCGGCCGGCCGGGTCGCCCAGTCCCGTGGCCGACCTGCACGCGGGCGGCGCCGTCATGTGGATCGGCGGCGACGCGATCATGCTCGGCTTCATGATGCTGGTCTTCCTGATGTGGGCGCACGCGGACCGGGTCGGCACGGTCAGCCGCGGCTGGCTGGAAACCGTGCGCACGGCCAGTTTCGAGACCCTGGTCGCCCCGCCCGGAGCCGCCCGCAGCGCCTCCGGCCCGGGATCCGGCCCAGAATCCGCCGCCGCCGCTCCGGCGGCCGCGGCGCACAGCGCTCCTGAGGTGGCGCCCGCACCTGGCGCCCCGCCCGCCAGCCCGCTCAGCGCCGGGGCCGCACCCGAACCGGCCGTGGCAGGCGCGCGCGGCACCATCGACGACGACGAGCACCTGGCGGCTTACAACGCCTACCTGGCCCGGCTGAACCAGCCCGGGCACCGGCCGGGCCGGTAGCCGGGCGCAAGCTCCGCCAAAACAATCTTGGCCGCAATCTGAACCCATCGTGCGCCATTCCCGTGACAAGGAGTGCGGCGCGCAGAGCGGGGCGTTAGCTGCATCGTGCCATCCGGCCAGGTGCCGGCCGGCCAGAGAGCCAGCCTGCGGTGCTCTCCCGCGCTGTCGGCTGAGCTTGATGGTGCTTGCGACCTACCGGCCGGCTGGCTGGTGGCTGCGTGGTGCGCGTGATTCCCCGCCCTGACGGCCGTGCGCGGGCACCCACCGAGGGACCCGGGCGTCCAGGGGAAAGGGGAAGCGGGAATGTCATTCATCCATCGTGTGGCTCTCGCGTCAGCCGCGTCCGTGGCGACTGTCGCGGCGGCGGCCATGGCTCTAGCGCCTGCTGCGGGGGCACAGGCGCGGGCAACGTCCAGCCCGCACGGGCAGCAATCCTTCATCAGCCATTTTCACAAGCTCTCGACCATCGCGTTGACGGTGCCGGGTAACGGCGACGTCAACCCGTACGGCGTGGCGGTGGTCGGCCGCAGTCTGGGCAACCTGCACCGCGGCAATGTCCTGGTCAGCAACTTCAACAACAAGGCGAACCTCCAGGGCACCGGGACCACGATCGTCCAGGTGTCGCCCGGCGGATCGGTGAGCACGTTCGCCCGGATCAGCGCTAAGCACCTGCCCGGCGCCTGCCCGGGCGGAATCGGCCTGACGACCGCGCTCAACATCCTGCACGGTGGCTGGGTGGTGGTGGGCAGCCTGCCCACCACGAACGGCATGTCCCCCACGGCCAAGGCCGGCTGCCTGCTGGTGCTGGACCGCTGGGGCCACGTCCGGGAGACCCTGTCCGGCAACGGCATCAACGGCCCGTGGGACATGACGGCGATCAGCAACCGCCACTTCGCCCAGCTGTTCGTCACGAACGTCCTCAACGGGACCGTCGCGGCGAACGGCGCGGTCGTGAACCAGGGCACCGTGCTGCGGCTGACCCTGGCCCTGTACGGCCGTCACGCTCCTGCACTCAAGGGTGTGACGACCATCGGGTCCGGGTTCGCGGAGCGGACTGACCCGGCCGCGCTGGTCATCGGGCCCACCGGCGTCGGGCTGAGCTCCCACGGCACCCTCTACGTCGCGGACACCCTGGGCAACCGGATCACCGCTATCCCGGGCGCCCCATTCCGGTCCAGCAGCGCCGGGACCGGTTCCGTGGTCACCTCGGGCGGCGCGCTGAACGGGCCGCTAGGTCTCGCGGTGGCCCCGGGCGGGGACATCCTGACCGTCAACTCCGGTGACGGCAGGCTCGTCGAGACCACCCCGGCGGGCAGCCAGGTTGCCCACCGGTTCCTCGACACGTCCGGCAGCCCGGCGGGCGCGGGCGCGCTGTTCGGCCTAGCCGTCGCGCCGCACGCCTCCGGCCTGTACTACGTGGACGACGCGGTCAACACACTGCGCCTGCTCCACTAACGGTCTGTTCGGCCTGGCCAGCACGCAAGGTCAGCCGGGGCGCGGTGCCCGGGGAGAGGCGCCGCGCCCCGGCCCATTCACCTGCCCCTATCAGTGCCAGCTCAGGATCGGGCCCCACGCCCTTCATCACCCCTGGCACCAGCCGTCACTGCACCCCAGAGCGCGGTGCATCGTGTGCGTCATATAGGGGAACGCAGCGAACCCGAAAATCTAGCCACTACCAGCCAGGGCCGCCGGCTGTTCGGCCCGATCGGCGACACGCCGGCAGTGGTTTCTACGTGAATCTAGGGTTGTGGCTAGAGGCGCACATATGCTGCTAGGCCGTGGACCCTGTACGCAACCCCTACGCGCCGGGCGCCGGTCAGCGCCCGCCCGAACTGGCCGGCCGGGACCGGGAGCTCAGCCAGTTCGAGGTCGTGCTGGAACGCATCGCGCGCGGCCGCCCGGAACGCAGCATGGTGCTCACCGGCCTGCGCGGGGTGGGCAAGACCGTGCTGCTCAATTCCTTCCGCTCGATGGCCCTGCAGCGGTTGTGGGGCACCGGCAAGATCGAGGCGCGGCCAGACCAGTCCATTCGCAGGCCGGTCGCGGGCGCGCTGCACATGGCGGTCCGCGAGCTTGCCCCGCGGCACCGGGCCCCGGACCGGATCGAGGAGTTCCTGGGCGTGCTGAAGGCGTTCGCGGCCCGGGACCCGAAGGCGCCTAAGGGCAGCTTCACCCCGCACCTGGGCATCGACGTGCCGGCGGCGCGCGGCCGGGCCGACTCCGGGGACCTGGAAATCGACCTCATGGAGCTGTTCACCGACGCCGCGTCGGTGGCCGGCGACCTCAGTGTGGGCATCGCGCTGTTCATCGACGAGATGCAGGACGTGCCTGCGCCCGATGTGTCCGCGCTGTGCGCCGCCACCCACGAGCTGTCCCAGACCGGCGGCCCGCTGATCGTGGTCGGGGCAGGCCTGCCGCACCTTCCTGCCGTCCTCTCCGCGAGCAAGAGCTATTCAGAACGCCTGTTCCGGTACGTGTCCATAGACCGGCTGGACCGCGCCGCCGCCGACCAGGCGCTGCTCGCGCCCGCGCAGCGTGAGGGCGCCGATTTCGAGCGGGATGCACTGGACGCGCTGTACGAGGCGGCGGACGGATACCCCTACTTCGTTCAGGCGTACGGCAAGGTCACCTGGGACGTGGCCACGGCCAGCCCGGTCACTGCGCAGGACGTCGCGGTGGCCAGCCCGCAGGCCGAGGGTGAGCTGGCGGTGGGCTTCTTCGGCAGCCGGTATGAGCGCGCCACCCCAGCGGAACGCAAGTACATGCGCATGATGGCGCAGCTGGGCGACGACCCGGTGGCGACCGCCCAGGTGGCTGAAGAACTGGGCGTCAAGCCGTCCAGCGTGTCCCCGGCCCGGGACGGGCTGATCAAGAAGGGACTGATCTACAGCTCCGAACGCGGCCTGATCGCGTTCACCGTGCCGCACTTCGGCCGGTTCCTGCGTGCCCAGCCCGCGTGAACCTAAGCCCTTCTGCCCGAATATCGGGCTTTCTACGACGGTGGCTAGACGCGCATAGATAACTGCATAGCCTCGTGACGGCCCTGGTTCTGCGCGGGCACAGGGGCGGCTGGCGTCCCGGGGGGCCAGTCGGTGGTCAGGAGCAGGACGGCTGCCCGGACCATCGGGCGGCGGCGCTTGATCTGGACCGCGAACACGACTTCGGCGTTCTTCCCGTCCTGGCGGCACGGGAAGACCACATACCGCCAGCACAGCTCGCGCCACATGTTGACGGGCATCTCGGTGGTGATCGCCCTGGCGTGCTTCCGCCACTGGCGGCTGCGGCGCAGCGTCGCGAGGGTACGGTCGGCGGGCAGTCGGCGCAGTTCGCACGCGTCCGTGTAGCCCAGCCGGACCAGCGCGCCGCTGACCTCGGGTGACAAGGCGGCGATCACGGCCAGCTCGGTGCCGACGATTCCGAGGAACAGCAGGGCCCCATGGCCCCGGGGCGGCAGATACAGGGCCGGGCTCTGGATGGAGATCAGCGCGCTGGCGGTGAGCAACGCCGCCCGTGCGATCGACCGGCAGCCCGCCGGCCGGGTGCTGAAGTCGCCGAAGCAGCCGCAGCCCAGGTCGGGGCGCCGTTCCCGCAGTTCGACGAGGGCGGCCACGGCCACCACGAAGAACGCGGCGGCGGCGATCCGGGCCCCGGTCGCGGCGCGGGGCGCCCAGAGCGCCGTCCCGGCGCGGGTCCCCACCGGCAACTCGGTGACCAGCAGCGCTAGCCCCAGGGACATCTCGAACGCGCACATCACCATGGCCAGCGGGCGGCGCAGCCGGAGCGGGAAAAGCTGGGTGGGGCCGAGGCCCCCGCCTAATGCCGCCCTGGGGGAGCGCCCCCCCGGACCCCCCGCGATCGCTGGCTCGGAGGGAACACGCCTTCGGCGCGCCCCGCCTCGCTCTGCTGGCCCGGGAGGGGCGACCCCCCGGAACCCCCCGCCATCCGCTGGCCCGGGAGGGGCGACCCCCCGGAACCCCCCGCCATCCGCTGGCCCGGGAGGGGTGACCCCCTGGAACCCCCCGCCCCGCCAGCCGGTAGTGCGCAGCACCCGGCTGAGCTTGGCCAGGCAGGCGCCAATCAAGATGCCCGCGATGATGGGCGGCTGGACGTCCTGCAGGTCAGCCAGGAGGGTTGCGGGGAGACCCGAGCCTGTCATCGCCGTCCCGCCGATGCTGGGCCGGCGGACAGGGACCCGGCCGCTACTGATCCCGGTCCTGGCGATCCTGGCGACAGGGACCCAAGCGAGACCGTGGCGTTGAAGCAACCCCGTTCCAGGTCACCGCCCATGGCCACGAAGCCGACCATGGGCAGGTCGGCGATCCGTCCCCGGGGTGAAGTACCGCAGGTCACGCACCGGTCGCAGAAGATCTGCGCGGTCGGGGCACATCCGGCCACCGGCAGCACCCGCGCCGTGCCGGTGCACTCGTTGCGGACCCTCAGCAGGCTCCCGACCGACAGGTACGGCAGCCACGGGCAGCCGGGACCGGCCAGCGGCTGTTCCTGGCAGGCGGTCTCCGGGTCGAGGGCCGGGTACCGGACGCCTTCCTCATCCGCCGGGCCGGCGTGCTCGTGCCAGATGGCCGACCCCGCAATCCGGCCCGGCGAGTGGCCGCGGGCCGGCGCGCGGGCGGGCGCCTCAGCGGCCCGGTACGTCGGCTGGGAAGTCGCGGGAACCAGGGCCTCCAGGTATCCGCGCCTGCGCAGCCCGATGAAGTCCACCAGGTAGCCGGGCTCTAGCCGGGGGAAGCGGACCTGGAGCCGGCCCATGACGTGCGGCGGGATCAGCACCGCCTGGCGCCCGGTGGTCCGGCCCTCGTCGATGAGCATGCTCTCCCTGTCCCGCTCGATGAGCACCCCCGTCACCCGGCCGGCGTTGGCCCAGATCCGGTCGGCGAGGCTGCGCTGTCCCGGGACCATCCGGACCACGACGGTGTCCCCGCCCTCCAGAGCGGTCGGATCGACCTGGCGGCCTTTCCATACGCGGGCGCCGGGCGGGAGGGCGATCCGCCGCTCACCGTCGGGGCCGTAGAGGGTGATGATCTGCGGGCTGGCGTCGAGGATGGTCCCGGTCAGCACGCCCGGGTGACCTGCCTGCCCGGCGGGCTGCGAACTGCCACCGCCCGTGTCCGCGCCGCCGGCCGTGTCCGCGCCGGCCGTCCCCGTGCCGGCCGTCCCCGTCCGGGCCTGTCGGCCGCGTCCGGCCGTCCCCGCCACCGGCACTGCGGCCGCGTCGGCCTGCCCGGAGGGTTTCGCGGCCGGCGGATGGACCGCCGACTTGAGCAGATGCCTGCGGGCCAGACGTCCGGCTGCGGTTAGGCCTGCGCAACGGACACAGCACGCTAAGTCACCACGTTGGACAACCATCGCCCCTCCCTCAGGCAAACATCCCAGGTCATGACGATGGGGGCGGGAGAGACGCCCGTCAAGCGGTTCCGGCACGTTGCCCGTGAAGCGCCGCCTCGCCGGCACACGGGTGAACCGTGGGGACAGCGTGCTAGCTGGGTACGGTTGGGGTGTGAGCGTCGGGGGCGATCACGTCGTGGCCGGTGCGCGGGGGAACGGGGCCACACCGCGCAGCAGGCACGCCGGGACTCAGGGTCAGGGCGATACCGCGCGAAGAGCTGCCGCGGGCGCACAGGTCAAGCGCGCCGTCGCGGTGCACAATCCTCAGCCAGGGCCCCAGCAAGGCCCTCAGCACGGGCCTCAGGAAGGTCCGCAGCAAGGTCCGCAGCGGGAGCCTCCGGCCGCGGGCGACCGGGCGTTCCACGAGTACGTCACATCCCGGAGCGGGTCGCTGCTGCGCATGGCCTACCTGCTCACCCGCAACCGGGCCGATGCCGAGGATCTCGTTCAGGCCGCGCTGGCCAAGACCTTCCAGGCCTGGGACCGGATCGAGGACCGTGGCGCGGTGGACGGCTACGTGCGCCGGGCCATGGTGAACACGCACATCTCCTGGTGGCGCCGGCGCCGGGTCGAGGAATACCCGACGGACGAGATCCCGGACCAGCCGGTCATCGACCACGCGGGCGACAGCGAGGTGCAGGACGCGCTGCGCCGGGCGATCGAGCGGCTGCCGCAGCGGATGCGCGCCGCCGTGGTGCTGCGCTACTACGAGGACATGAGCGAGGCGGAGATCGCGAACGTCCTCGGGGTCAGCCTCGGCACGGTCAAGAGCACGGTGTCCCGGGCGGTGGCCAAGCTGCGCATCGACGCCGACCTGCTCGAAGGCTGACGAATCCCGCGTCGGAGGATGACGTTTCGCCGCAAGGCATGACACGATCCGACGAGAACGACGCGGGATCGGCGCGGTGCGCGCCGGGGGGTGACTCAAGGAGGTGGCCCGTGCTCAGCACGATGATGGACGTGCCCCTGACCGTGACCGGGCTGATGCGTTACGGCACCACGGTCTACGGCGATAGCGAAGTCGTCACGTGCACGACGGACGGCGTCCGCCGCCAGTCCTATGCCCAGACCGGTGCCCGGGTGGCGCAGCTAGCCGGCGCCCTGCGCAAACTCGGGGTGAACGGGGACCAGCGGGTCGCCACCCTGCTCTGGAACAACTCCGAGCACCTGGAGGCCTACCTGGCTGTCCCCTCCATGGGCGCGGTGCTGCATACGCTGAACCTCCGGCTGGACGCGAAGCAACTCAGCTATATCGCCAACCACGCCGGCGATCACGTGATCATCACCGAGCCCACCCTCGTGCCGCTGCTGGCCGCGATCCTGCCCAGCCTGGAAACGGTCCGGCACATCGTGCTGGCCGGGCCGGTCTCGGGCGAGGGGGCTGGCGACGCCGGGGCGCTGGCCGGGGCCGGCCACGAGGTGCACTACTACGAGGACCTGCTGGCCGCCGAGCCCACCACGTTCAGCTGGCCTGACCTGGACGAGCGGACCGCCGCGGCCATGTGCTACACCAGCGGCACCACCGGCATGCCCAAGGGCGTGGTCTACAGCCACCGCTCTACCTACCTGCACGCGATGGGTGCCTGCCTGGGCAACACGTTCGCCGTCAACGACACCGACCGGGTCCTGCCGGTCGTGCCCATGTTCCACGCCAACGCCTGGGGCCTGGCCTACGCGGCGCTGCTGGCCGGGGCGGACCTCATCATGCCGGACCGTTTCCTGCAGCCCGAGCCGCTGGTGCGGCTGATCGAGGCGGAGCGGCCGACGATCGCCGGAGCGGTCCCGACCATCTGGAACGGGCTGCTCCAGCACGTCCGGGCCTACGGTGGCGACGTGTCGTCGCTGCGCCTGGTCCCGTGCGGTGGCTCCGCGGTTCCGCATGCGCTGATGGAGGCCTTCCAGGAGGAACTCGGCGTGCAGATCCTGCAGGCCTGGGGGATGACGGAGACCTCGCCGCTGGGCAGCGTGGCCCGGCCGCCCCGCGGGGTGAGCGAGAAGGAGGCCTGGCACTATCGGGACACCCAGGGCCGCTTGTTCTGCGCGGTCGAAGGGCGGCTGGTCGGCGACGCCGGAGCGGTGCTCCCGAACGACGGCGTCGCGGTCGGTGAGGTCCAGGTCCGCGGCCCCTGGATCACGGGGTCGTACTACAAGGACGACGATCCGGGGAAGTTCGACAATGGCTGGCTGCGCACCGGCGACGTCGGGAGCATCGACCGGCTCGGGTACGTGACGCTTACCGACCGGGCCAAAGACGTGATCAAGTCCGGTGGCGAGTGGATCTCGTCGATGGAGCTGGAGAACCTCCTGATGGGCCATCCCGAGGTGGCGGAAGCCGCCGTCATCGGGGTCCCCGACGAGAAATGGGGTGAGCGCCCGCTCGCTGCCGTGGTGATCAAGGAAGGCGCGACGATCACCGCGAAGGAGCTCAAGGAGTACCTGGCTGAGCGGGTTCCGCGCTGGCAGCTCCCCGAGCGCTGGTCGTTCATCGCGGAGGTACCGAAGACCAGCGTCGGGAAGTTCGCCAAGACCCGCATCCGGGAGGCGTACGCGGCCGGCGACTACGAGGTGACCGAGGTGCACTGACGGGTCCGGGTGGTGCCCTGGATGCCTGCCGGCCGGGAACCCGGCCGGACCTGAGCCCAGCTGTTTCTGCAGCAGTGCGCCAACTGCTTTGGCGCGTCCGGCGGCATCCCGGTACGCTGATGCGGACCGCTTGGTCGTCGGGAGGCTTCGCCTAGTCCGGTCTATGGCGCCGCACTGCTAATGCGGTTTGGGTTTACCGCCCATCCGGGGTTCAAATCCCCGAGCCTCCGCTCGCTGAACAGCAGCCCTCCGGTGGATCTTCCGCCAGAGGGCTGCTGCTTTCGGTTTCGGGACCCTTGCGCGCACATCAGCACCTGACTGGTCTCCGGGCCGTCTGCGCCCACAACTAGCCCGGTGGTCAGATCCGGGTGGTGAAACCAGCTCAATGTGTATGACAAACTCAATACATGGCTAAGGAAACTCCGCGGGAACCAGAGGCTAGGGGCGCGACCAGGAGCGTGGCGCTCGCGCGGGCCGCCGCGCAGAAACCTGCCAGGTCGGGTCGGCGCGCCGCAGCCCGAACGCGCCTCGAAGCGGCAGGGCTGGAAGTGCCAGCCACCCCGGCTGCACGCAGGCGGTCCAGGCCGCGCAGGGAGCCGCGCTCCAGCCAATCGGTGACCATGCAGGCCCGGGTTGACGCAGAGTTCGCCCGTGAACTGGTTGAGACGGACGCCCCGGTGCTCGGGCTGGATGGCACCTCGGCGCTTGTGCGTGAAGGTCTGCGCCTGGTTCACCAACGGGCTCGTGAGCTGGCCATGGCCAAGGAGTACGACAGGTTCTACGGTGGCGAGCCAGCCCCCGTGCCGGAAGGCGTGGCTGCGATTTGGAACGAGTAGCCGGTGGACCCCATGAGGGGAGAGGTCTGGGACGCCCAGTTTCCCCGGGGAATCGGTGCTCACCCGGTGGTAATACTCACCGTTAACGCGGTCGGCCAGAGGCTGAGCACGCTCACGGTGGCTATGATCACCGGGACGGAGGGGCCATCCTCGACGCATGTGCGCTTGGATCAGGAAGCAGGACTCACCAGCCACGACGTGAGCTACGTGAACGTGACTGATCTGCACACGCTCCCCAAGGGGAAGCTGCGAAAACAGCGGGGGAGGCTCAGCCTTGCTGAGCTGAGCAAGGTCGAGGGCGCCATCCGGGCCTACCTAGGCTTGTAGGGCTTCGTCAACGACTTCGAGCGGCCGGTCGGCACCTACCTCTGCGGGCGGCGGCTGTACGAGTGCGCCGTTTCGGCAACGGCGTGGTCCGCCTGCACTACCCGGGAGGCCAGCGGAGCTGGGGGCTACTGGCGCCCGCGGTCCGTGGCGCTGGACACGTTCGCGATGATCGCGGCGAACGGCGGGATGGCCAGGGCCACGATCGAGATGATGATCGCCGCCAGCACCGAATAGCGGTCCACGACCGCCCAGGACAGGATGAACAAGCCGATGCAGATCGACATGAGCACGAAGTAACGCCGCCGATCGATCCGGGACGGCTGCGGCCCGGCCGCCCCGCCCCGCACGCCCGGCTCCGGCTCCTGCCCGATCCCTGCCACGATGATTCCAGTATGACTAAGGCCCTGGTGCGGAGTGCACGTGGTGCGCCGCATGGACGGGGCCGTCGCCCGCGCCAACCCGCGCCCCGGCACTGACCGCTGTTCCCCTGACCGCGCCTGGCACGTTGACGACCGTGCCGGCACGATCAGCTCTAACGGTTTGTCCGGTCCAGTGGCGTCCTGATCGACTGAGTTCGCGGGGGCGTCACGGCGCGGCATCACGCTGCCCGGGTCCCCGGCGTGAATGCCCCCGCGGACGTCCCCTGCCCGGTGGTCGATCTGGCGGTGCCTGAACGATCCACGGCGCCCCGCCACGAAGATCCAGAGAATCATCGCCATCGCCCCGACCAGGACCACGGCCATGATGACGATGATGCCGCCCGCTGAAGTACCAGTCACTCTGGTTCACCTCCAGCTTGCGCCCCTGCTCTCTATGAGCAACTAATGCACAGATTTTGAGTGGGCCACGCCACAGCCCGGGGGTGCCCCTGGCCAGCCTGAGGGTGCCCCTGACCCTGGGCAGGGGCGGGTCCCGGGGCGTCTTCGCCCCGTCGCTGTTCCTGGAGTCTCCTCGGGCGTGGTGTTCGGCGAGATCGCTGTGGGATCGGCATCGACCGGCTGAAGCCCGTCCCGGGGCCCGGCGGCACCGCTGAGCCGCTCGGTGTCATAACCTGTCCCGGGCTGGGCCCGGAGACCGCATCAGCGTGCTCGCAGCGCAGCCTGGCCGGCGTGATCAGCCTGGCCCAAGCTGGCCTGCGCAGGCGTGCACCTCAGGGGCCCGCTGGGCGTCTGTTATGCGTCACCTCTGAGAGGAAACGCACGAATGCGATTTCAGGCGATGGGTATCGTCCCGGCCGCGGTTGCCGCCGGGCTGGCATTAGCAGCCTGCTCAGCCGCGAGTCCTGGCAATTCTGCCGGGCCGTCCGCGCCGGCCCGCAGCCCGGCGCCCGGTGCGCACGCCGCGGCGCCCGTGGAACCGGCGACGGTCGCAGCGGTGCGCGCCGACGCCGATGACTACCTCACGCTCTACACCGCGGGCCAGTTCGCGATCATCTACCAGATGCTGAGCGCCAACGCCCGGCAGGCCATCAACGAGCAGGCCTGGGTGGCGGTGCACCGGGGCTGCCCGGGCGCGACCGGCGGGATGATCTACAAGATCCGCCGGGTCGCCGTAACCGGCAAGACCGCGGTGGTGACGGTGGCCCTGACCGGCGAGGCCGCGAAGCCGGAGAGCGCGACCGAGACCCTGGTCTACGCCGACGGGCACTGGGGATTCTCGCCAGGGGACCTCGGGCTGTACCGGCACGGGAGCGTGTCCGCGGATGTGGCCGCGGCCAAGGCTGCGGGCGGCTGCGCGAGCTGACCGGCTCAGGCGGTGGCGTTGGGGGCCGGCGCGCTGGACGCCGGCTCCAGGCGGGCCAGGATCTCCAGTGCCTCGTCGCGCTGCGGCCCGGCCAGGCTGGGTAGCACCGTGTCGCGGAAGATCCGCGGCAGCACGCTCTCCCGGAAGGTGACGGGGAAGGGACGGTAATCCCCGGCCGCCCTGTCCCCGGCCGCCCCGTCCCCGGCCCCCCTATCGCCTGCCGCCCCGTCCCCGGCCCCCGGGCCCAGCACTTCGCGGGCCGGGCAGCCAGCGAAGTGCGCGAGCACCGCCTGGTTGAACGCCTCCGGTGCCTGGCCGGCCGAGCCGGCCACGATCGTGGTCAGCCTGCGCACGTCCGCCCGGGGCCCGGCGGCGGCGCCGGGGACCTCATCGGCGGTGAGGGTCCACGCCCACAGCTCGTGCGGCGTGGCCGCGTCGCAGCGCGCGGTCTGGTCCCCGTCGAACGGCACCCCGTCCCAGGTGAGGTACTGGCCGGAGGCGTGGCTGGCCACCGGGTCGATGGTCAGCAGGACGTTGACCACCCCGGCCTCCATGGACTCGGGTTCCGTCGCCACGTCTACCTCCCTGGCACCGCGTGCTGTCTCGTGGACGTTACCGGCAGCCAGGGAGCACCCGCGCCCGGGGATGCCGTCGTCGGTCCGTGGTTCCGCGGTCCCGTGGTGGCCACCGGCGCGTCGCCCATTCCACGGTCATGGCCTGGGCCTAAGGGCCGTAGTGCAGGTCCGGGAACCCGGCCCGGCTGGTGGGCGTTTTCACAGTGGCGGCCGTGCCAAGCTAGGTAACAGCCGGGTCGGCAGGCCCGATGGTAGGACGGGGAGGGCAGGCCTCCGGATAGGTGAAGCGCGGTCAGGAGGTAGCCATGCGTTCCGGCGGCCGGGAGTTCCTGCGTCTGTGCGGGGTGGCGATCGTCGTGGGCGGCCTGGCCGCGGCGCTGGCGCTGCTGTTCATCCCGCTCAGCCTGCAGCGGACCTCATCCGGCCAGGCGGCGGGGTTCTGCGGCCCGGGCCTCACCTCCGACGACGCCGTCCAGGTCCGGCTCGACCCGGCCATCGTCAATACGGGCGGCAGCCCCGGGCAAGCGGGAACCGCGGCGCAGCAGCAGCAGCTCGAGCAGTTCTGCACGCACGAGGCGGACAACCAGCTGATCGAATCGGCCGTGCTCGCGGTGCTGGCGCTCCTCATCGGGCTGCCGATGATCGCGGCCAGTGGCCGTCATGGCACGACGCTGCCGCCGGGCGCCGCGCCGCCGTCGCTGAGCAGCTCGGGCACCCCCGGCAGCACCGTCTGAAAATAGGACCGGGCGGCGGCGGTCGTCCCGACGTCGAACCCAGCTTCCTCCGACATATACCAGCGGTGCTCAAGGATCTCGTGGAAGATCTCGGCGGGCGGCAGGCGGCGGCGCAGGTCCTCCGGTATCGCGGCCACCACCGGATCATAGACATCGCCCAGCCACTGGCTGGCCGCCACGATCTCGGGTACCGGACGGCCCCGCTTCTGCTCCAGGTAGGCGCGGAAGCTAGCGATGTCGTTGAGCAGCCGGCGGGCCTGGTTCTCCTCCACGACGAGACCGGTACGCAGGAACAGCTGGCGTGCGTGATGCCCGGACTCCGAGACCTTCGTCCGCAGCCGGAGCCGGTTACCGTCCGGCGCGCTGATCAGCTCCACCTCGTCGGCGTCGAAACCAAGCTCGTTGAGCCGGCGCAGCCGCTGCGCGATCCGGTACCGCTGGTCGTCGGGGCGCAGCAGCTCCTCACGAGTCAGCTCATCCCACAGCCGCTCATACCGCCGGGGCAGCTCGGCGGCAATCTCCAGCGGCTCCAGCTCCGGGCTGAGCAGCTCGCCCGCCTGCAGGTCGAGGAGCTCGCCGTAGACCCGTTCCTCCGCGAGGTCCACGTCGTAGTGACGCTGCCCCGCGGTCAGCGACGGATGGCGCTCGCTCGTCTCCGCGTTGACCAGGTATGCCTCCAGCGTGCCGGCGTCGTAGCGGAACAAGGTGTTGGACAGCGAGCAGTCACCCCAGAAGAAGCCCGACAGGTGCAGCCGCACCAGGAGTTCGACCAGGGCGTCGAGCAGCCGGTCCGTCGGCTGGCCGCCCCGCGGGCTGGAGAAGACGGCCCGGTAGGTGGTGGAGTAGTCCAGGAACCGGGTGACCAGGATCGCGTCGAGATCTGGCCCGCGGTCCACCACGATGCCCACCACATGCACCGCGGGCACGTTGAGCTCGGCGAGCTCGCGCAGCAGCCGGTATTCGCGCCGGGCCAGGTTCTCGTTGATCGCCTTGAGTGCGTACAGCTCGCCGTCGTCGGCGACGAAGCGGACGATGTGCCGGGAGATGCCGCGCTGCCGGATCTCGACCAGCCGCGGGTCTTGCCAGTCCTCGAGCGGTTCCGTCCACGGCAGGCTCAGCAGACCAGCCGCTTCCTCGGTGGGCGGGCTGAAGACGAAGCGCATGGCCTATCGCCTCCTAGCCCCTGTGAACTGGCACTATTCCGTCCCATTGCGGACCTGATGCGCCGATGCCGCACGGCTCGCCGAGTTTAGCCCGTAAACCTCCTGCCAAGCGCGTGCGGCTTTGGCGTGCAACAGCTTGGATGACCTAAGCGACAAAAGTGAAAGTAGCGCTAGTGTGGACGCCTCGTTCTCCACCAGGATTCTCCTGCATGGAGGAGCAGCCCGATGATGGGTCCTCCCTGAGCATCCCGCTGGGATCGGTGCCATAAGGAGTGACCTGCATGCGCATGACCGTCATCGGGACCGGGTATCTGGGGGCCGTGCACGCCGCCTGCATGGCGGACCTCGGGCACGAGGTCCTCGGCGTGGACTCCAACGCCCGGAAGATCGCCGCGCTCCAGGATGGCCGCGCGCCCTTCTTCGAGCCTGGGCTTGAGGAGATCCTGGTCCGGGCGGTGGCGTCCGGGAAGCTCCGCTTCAGCACCTCGCTGCGGGAGGCCGCGGAGTTCGGCGACGTCCACTTCATCTGCGTCGGGACGCCCCAGCTGCCCGGCGGGACGGGCGCGGACCTGAGCCACATCGAGGCGGTAGTGGACGGGCTGGCCCCGCACCTGACGCGTGACTGCCTAGTGATCGGGAAGTCCACGGTGCCGGTCGGCACCGCGGCCCGGCTGGCCGCCCGGATCGCCGGGCTCGCCCCGGTGGGCGACGCGGCGGGACTGGCCTGGAACCCGGAATTCCTCCGAGAGGGCTTCGCGGTCCAGGACACTCTGCGGCCGGACCGGATCGTGGTGGGCGTGACAGCGGAGGCTGCCGATGTCGCCCTGCGCGCGGTGTACGCCAGCGTGCTGGAGCTGGGCACGCCGTACATCGTCACTGACCTGGCGACCGCGGAACTGGTGAAGGTCGCGGCGAACGCGTTCCTGGCCACCAAGATCTCCTTCATCAACGCCGTCGCGAACGTGTGTGATGCTGCGGGCGCGGACGTGATGACCCTCGCGGACGCGCTCGGCCACGACACCCGCATCGGGCGCCGCTTCCTGTCCGCCGGGCTCGGCTTCGGCGGCGGCTGCCTGTCCAAGGACATCCGGGCCTTCATGGCCCGCGCCGACGAGCTGGGCGTGGGTGACTCCCTCCAGTTCCTACGCGAGGTGGACCAGATCAACACCGGCCGCCGGGCACTGGCCGTCGAGGTGGCGCGCGAGCTCGCCGGCGGGTCGTTCGCCGGCCGGAACGTGGCCGTGCTGGGGGCCGCCTTCAAGCCCGGCACCGACGACGTGCGGGACTCGCCCGCCCTGAACGTCGCCCGGATGATCCAGTCTGAGGGCGGGGTGGTGCGGGTGCACGATCCCCGGGCTACCTACAACGCACGCCAGGCCTGGCCGGCTCTGGACTACGTGGAAGAAGCGGTCAAGGCCTGCGAGGCAGCAGACGTGGTGCTGCACCTCACCGAATGGACTGAGTACCGCGAGCTCGACCCGCTCGAGCTGGCCTCGGTGGTCCGGACCCCGTGCCTGCTCGACGGGCGCAACGTGCTCCCCCTTAGCCAGTGGCGGGCCGCCGGCTGGACCGTGCGGTCCCTTGGCGGCACCGCCCGGTAACCGGGAGGGCGGATGTGGCCGGCGCGGGCCTGCAGCTCCGGCCCTGCCCTCGATCGTGGTGCGCAACAGCGCCAGGCCGATCAGCGCGAACCGGCGGCCGAGGCCATCCGAACTTCCTCGGGACGGGATCGGAACCACTCGACCGTGCGGCAGACGCCGTCCTCCACGCGGATCTCCGGCTGCCAGCCCAGCACCTGGCTGGCCCGGGTGATGACCGGGCAGCGGCGGGTCGGGTCGTCAACCGGCAGCGGCAGGTGCTCCACCGGGGAGGCCGAGCCGGTCAGCCGGAGCACGAGCTGCGCGAAGTCAGCGACGGTGAACTCCTCCGGGTTCCCGAGGTTCACCGGGCCGTTCTCGGCGCAGTCGATCATGCCCACGATGCCGCGGATCAGGTCATCGACATAGCAAAAACTGCGGGTCTGGCTGCCGTCGCCATAAATAGTCAGCGGGTCGCCGTTCAGGGCCTGGGTAATGAAGTTTGTGACAATGCGCCCGTCCCGCGCGTTCATCCGGGGGCCATACGTATTAAAGATACGGATTATGCCGGCATTGATGCCGTGCGTATCCCGGTAGGCGCGGGTCAGGGCCTCGGCGAATCTCTTGGCCTCGTCGTAAACACTTCTCGGGCCAACCGGGTTGACGTTGCCCCAGTAGTCCTCGGACTGCGGATGCACGGCCGGGTCCCCGTAGACCTCGCTGGTGGAGGCGAGGACGAAACGCGCGCCGTGCCGGTGGGCCAGGCGCAGCCCGTTCTCCGTCCCGCGACTGCCCGCGGCCAGGGTCTCGAGGGGAAGGCGCAGATACTCCGGAGGGGAAGCCGGGCTGGCGAGATGGGCTACCGCGTTGACCGGGCCGGCCACGTCGAGAGCGGAACTGACGTCGGCCTCCACGAACGTGAACTCGGGCCTGCCCATCAAGTGCGCGATGTTATCCGGGCGCCCTGTGGCCAGGTTGTTGACGCATACGACGCTGTCACCCCGGGCGATAATCGCGTCACACAGATGGGATCCGAGGAAACCGGCGCCACCCGTCACCACGACTCGCATTACTTTCTCCTATCGGGGATATTGGCCGGGGCTCCGCCCATCGCCAAAGCCTGCCCGGAATCACGCGGCGGCAATCCGCGCCAGGGTAATCCGCAGGTAAATCCTCGCAGGCAAGGCGAGCGTGAATTCTGTTACAGAATGTACCATTGACCGGCTGGACCCGCGTCGCTTAGGGCCCTTAGGGCCGTCTTGACCAGCACGGCGCGGCCGGGGCTGGCGGGCCGCTCACTCCGGAGCGGGCGGCACTACAACGATCATCGTCAGGGATACCGCCCCGGTTCCGTCGTTCCGGTAGGCATGCGGGACGCCGCCCGGGAACCGGGCCGACTGCCCGGCCGTCACCTCGTAGCGCTCCCCGGCCACGGTCAGCGTCAGGGTGCCCTCCTCGACCCAGGCCAGTTCCCGGGTGGCGGGCGTGTGCGCGTCGCCGCCGAACCCCTCGCCCGGCTGGAGCGTCCAGCGCCACAGTTCGGCGGCCCAGGGCGGATCCGTGGCCGCGATGATCGTGCCCGTTCCCCCGGATGGGCCTCGCCAGAGCACCCGCGCCTGATCGGGGGTGCTGATGCGCACGCTGGACTCGCTGGCGACCTCCACCAGCCTCGTCATCGGCACGCCGAACGCGTCGGCGACCCGGGCCAGGGTGCCCAGGTTCGGATTGCCACGCCCCTGTTCCAGGGAGACCAGGACTCCTTTGCTCACCCCGGACCGGGCGGCCAGCTGGTCCAGTGACCAGCCCCGTTCGGCCCGCAGCGTTTGGAGGGTCCGGGCCAGCGCGGCCGGGATGTCGTCAGCAGCCATCGTTTATCCGTTCGCTCACGGTCTGGCTATCCGGTCGCTTCGCGTCGAGTCGGTCGGTACAGTGAACCATATAGTTCACTGTACCGACCGGCCTTCTGGGTCGGCCCGCTCGCCCGGGAGCCATAGTGACCATTGTCTTCGCTCTGGCGGCCGCCCTGCTCTACGGCAGCGCCGACTTCCTCGGCGGTGCGGTGTCACGGCGCACCCACGTCCTCTCAGTGCTCGTGGTGTCGGCCCCCGCGGGGGCGGCCGTGCTGCTGGCCGTCGCGCTCGCGGCGGGCGGTCCGGTCGGCACGGCCGGGCTCCCCTGGGCCGCGGGGGCCGGTGCGGCGGGGGGCGCCGGGCTCATCTTGTTCTACGCGGGCCTGGCCGCGGGGCCGATGCGCGTGGTGGCCCCGGTGTCCGCGTTGGTGTCCACCGTGCTCCCAGTCGGCGCGGCCATCGCGGCCGGGGAGCGGCCCGGGCCGCTGGTCTACCTCGGTGGCGGCGTGTGCCTGGTGGCCACCGTACTGGTGAGCTCCGAAGGGATCGGCCGCCGTCAGCCCGCGTCCCGGCAGGGTACCCGGGGTCTGCTGCTCGGCATCGGCGGCGGCCTTGGGTTCGGCCTGTTCTTCCTCTTCCTCCGCTACGCAGGCGCCTCCGGCGTGCTCTGGCCCAGCGCCGTGGCCCGGATCACCGGGGCCTTGGTCGTGACCGGGGCGGTGGCCTGGATGGGCGGCCTGGCCTGGCGTGCGGTCAGCCCGTGGCTGCTGGCGGCGGCGGTCGCGTCCGGGCTGCTCGATGCGGGCGCCAACGTCTGCTACGTGGCCGCCACCCGGGACGGGCTGTTCGGCGTCGCGGTGGTGCTGACGTCCTTGTACCCGGGGGTCACCGTGCTGCTGGCCCGGGTCGTGCTGGGTGAGCGGATGCGGCTGCCGCAACTGGCCGGGCTGCTGCTGGCGGTGGCCGGCATCGCGCTCGTCACCGTGTGACCGCGTGCACGGTTGCGGGCGCCTGGTTTGGGGGCGCCTGGTTTGGGGGCGCCTGGTTTGGGGGCGGCCTGGCCGCGGGCAGACTCGTGCTGCCGGACGCTCCGGTGACCGTCCGGCAGCACGAACCCCGGGGAAGAGATATATGGCGCTGCTGGCGACTCAGTCGTCGCCGACGTCTCTATTCTCGGCGACGAGGGTCTCGCTTGAGACCGTCTTCCGCCCCTTGCACAGAGGACAGAGGTACGTGGTCTCCTCCCCGTCCTCGTTCTGCTGGATCAGCACGCCCTGGCCGTCGCACTGCGGGCAGGGGATCTTCTCCGCCGGGAAGATCAGGGCGCAGATCTCGAGGTAGAGCTGCTCGGGATAAGGCACATGATCGATGTTGCGCAGCGCCTGGTCCTGGCCCGCCGACTCGAGAATGAACTCCCCGAAGCCCAGCAGCCGGCCGAGCGAGGAGCGCTGGAAGCTCATGTCCGTGACCTTGACCAGCGGCATCATCGCAATCTTGCGGGTGAAGACCCCGCTGGCCTGGAGCATCCGGTCCGATGTCACCACGAAGTAGTCCTCGGACCACTCCCAGGCCTTGAAGGCCAGGTAGAGCAGCAGGAACACGACGACCAGCACCAGGACGATGATGCCGTCGTGCGAGTGCTCCAGCAGCGTGGTGCCCAGTACCAGGGCGATGAGGACGCCGGCCAGCGCGATCGCGATCGGGCCGATGAGCACCGCAGGATGCTTGCGGACCGTGATGACCTGGTGCTCGTGCGGGAGCAGGTACTTGTTGACCGCCGCCGGGCCCGCATTGCGCGGAGCGATCAACCTCATCTGGCCCTCACAGGGAGTTCACGAAGGTCGCGAGGGAATTGCCGGCGTTCTTCAGGCCATCTAGCAGGGTATGGATGACATTCGCCGCCCCGGCCGGCTGCGTCAGGAGGTAAAAGGCTAGGAAGATGACGATCGCCCAGGTGATGATCTTCTTCAGCATGATCAGCTCCGCGGTCGTCGGCTGCGTTCAGCCCGTTAGCTTAGTTTAGCCCAGCGTAACTGCTTTACCAAGACTACCGATTGCAGGCAGCCACCGTACCTTGATCCCCCGCTGGGACGAACATCACGCGCCGCCCGGGCCGGAAAATTGGCGGGTTCCCGTCCCGTCGGCCCCGCGTCCCGACGGTGGTAACAATAGGTGTAGATCTCACTGCCTTAGGTAGTGAAATCTCCCCATCGGCCACCGGCCCCGGACGAGCCTGGGGATTAGCATACGGGCGTGCCGCCGATCTGACACCATTCCTTGCTGGACGACAGCCCTGGTGAGGTGGCGATGACGGATGTGAATGGCGGCAACGTCGCCGTGATCGTCTACCGGGAGGATGACGCCTGGGACACCGAAGTCCTGCCGGTCGCCCTCACCGAGGACCTGCACGGCCTGATCCATGCGCTGCGGCAGCAGCCGAGCCTCGGCGGCACGATTGGGCTGGTCGCGGTCGGGGATGACTTCTTCGTGGCGCTACGGGTGCTCGGCGGCGAGGTCTCGGTGTTCCTGTCCGACCTGACCGCCGCCGTGGACTGGACGCTGGCCCGTCAGGTGCTGGAGTACCTCGACATCCCGATCCCCGGCGATGACGACCTGGACCAGGTGCTGCCTGCGGGGGAGATGTCCATCTTCACCGACCTCGGGGTGGACGAGATGGATCTCGGGGCGCTGTCCGGCGACCTGGATCTGTTTCCCGACGAGGCCCTGGCCAGCATCGCCCGCCGGCTCGGCTTCGGCCACGCGCTGGACCGTGCCCTGGACGCCGCCCTCGGCCCATGAAGCAAGCACCGTGAAGCAAGCACCGTGAGGCAAGCACCGTGAGGCCCGGGTCCAGGCCGTGACCACCGGGTATGCGGCAGGCTTCGGCCCCGCGATGCGCGCGGCGCTCGCGGAGGCGTCGGCGGCCCTGGCCGGGCAGCCTCCCGAGGTCCCGGTCGGCGCGGTGGTCCTGGACGCCGCAGGAAGGATCACCGGCCGGGGTCACAACCGCCGCGAGGCCGACGCCGACCCCACGGCGCACGCCGAGATCGTGGCGATCCGCGCGGCGGCCGCCGTGGCCGGTGACTGGCGGCTGGCGGGCTGCACCCTGGTCGTCACCCTGGAACCGTGCACCATGTGCGCGGGAGCGATCTGCGCGGCGCGGATGGGCCGGCTCGTCTACGGCGCGCCCGACCCGCGGGCGGGTGCGGCCGGCTCGCTGTGGGATGTGCTCCGCGACCGCCGGCTGGACCATCAGGCCGAGGTCATCCCCGGTGTGCTGGAGGACGAGTGCTCCCGCCTGCTCCGCGAGTTCTTCGCCGGCCGCAGGCACACCGGCGGCTGACGCCGCCGCAGCCACTGTCCTCGGCCGTGGGGCCGGCGGCCGTGACGTCAGGTAGGCTCAGCGGCGGTGGAGTCGCCTAGTGGCCGAGGGCGCACGCCTCGAAAGCGTGTGAGGGGGCAACCCCTCCGTGGGTTCAAATCCCACCTCCACCGCCCATATGGATCGCCAAGGCCCGCCTCCGAGCGCTGCGGCGTTCCCCGTCCGAGCACCGCCGGCATGAGCCGTGGTCGGCGGTCCGCCCACGCCGAGGGGATGGAGTGCTAGAGCCGCAAAGCACCGCGCTGTTCATCCTCTTGATCGTGGTGTTCTGCGCCCTGGTCTGCTGGATGGCTCTGGCCCGGCAGATGGTGTTCCGCGTGTTCGCGGCCTGCCTGGCCTTCATCCCCGCGATGCTGTTCGGGGTGGCCGCAGTCAACAAGTACTACGACTACTACCAGACCTGGGGCGCGGTCGCCTCGGACCTGGGCGGCCAGAGTGCCAACCAGGTGACGTCGGCGACCAACGTGAACCACGCGTCGGCCAAACAGGTCAGCGCGATCCTGGGCCGCCGCGTGAACCTCCGGGCCGCCGCCGCGAACGGGCAGACGCTCCGGCTCACCGTGACGGGGAAATCCAGCCACCTGCGCCGCACCGTGTTCGTGTACCTGCCGCCGCAGTACTTCCGTGCCGCGTTCCGGGGCTATCGGTTCCCGGTCATCGAGCTGTTCCCCGGGTTCCCGGGCAGCCCGGCGGACTGGATCAACGTGATGGGCATCACCGCGGCATACAGGACGCTGCTGGCCGACGGTGCCCCGCTGAAGCCTGCGGTGCTGGTCATGCCGGACGCCAACGGCGGCACCCGGATCTCGCTGCAGTGCCTGAACGTGCGGCATGGGCCCCAGGACGCCACCTACCTGGTCCAGGATCTGCCGGAGTACCTGCCGGGCATCCTGCGGGTCCAGCCGCAGGGGCCAGCCTGGGGCCTCGCGGGCTACTCCGAGGGCGGGTACTGCGCCGCGAACCTGGCCCTGGTGTACCGGCTGCGCTACGGCGCGGCTGGCGTGATGAGCGGCTACTTCACCCCGAGCGATGACCAGCTGGGCAACCCGGTGCACACCGTCAACCCGTTCGGCTCCGACCTGCACGCGCGCCGGACCGACACGCCCCGGCTGCGGATTACCCGGCTCCCGGTGAGCGCCAGGATCCCCAGGTTCTGGCTCGGCGTCGGCGGCAAAGACAGTTCCGGGCTCCGCGCGGCCCGGCAGTTCCAGCGGCTGGTCCTGGCGCGACAGCCCGGCGTCGAGCTGATCGTGGTGCCAGGTGGCGGGCACACCATGGCCACCTGGCGGGCCCTGGTGCCCTCGCTGCTGGAGTGGATGACCCCGTTGCTGACCGCGAACGCGCAGCACCCCGCCCCGGTCAATCAGGTCGGCAAGCCCCACGCCGCACGCAAGCACCATCACCGGGCCAAGATCAGCCAGGCGGCGCGCGGGTCAGTCCGTAATGCTGCGACCCCGCCTGCGTGAGTGCCGCGGCTGGTGCATCCCGGCGTCCAGATCGAGCACCCGGGCGTGCAGCACGGACCGCTGGTGCAGGGCCGCGCCGAGCGCGCGGTGCAGTCCGTCCTCCAGGTAGAGTTCGCCGCGCCAGTGGATGACATGCGGGAAGAGGTCCCCGTAAAACGTCGAATCCTTGGCCAGCAGCAGCCGGAGGTCCAGCACCGCCTTCGTGGTGATCAGCTGGTCCAGCCGGACCGGGCGGGGCGGCACCTCCGCCCACTCCCGCGTGCTCCGGGCATGGTCGGGATAGGGCCTTCCTTCCCCGACCTGCTTGAAGATCACGGCATGAGTCTAGTTGAGTGCAGCGCGACAGGGGATGTTGCTTCGATCGATGGCTCGTGCGTCTGGCAGGCACCTTGGTGATGTGCGCGGCGGTCTTCGTTATCTGCCTTGGATTTCCGGGTTTGGGGCGGGGGGCGGCTTGTGGGCTCAGCCGGGCCGGCGCAGCGGGGAGGTGCGCATCGCGGCTTCGATCTCGGCCGGGGTCAGGGCCGGTCGGGCAGCGCGGTCGTGCCGGCCCGCGCCGGCCGCAGGCCGTCCAGGAGGAGAGCCAGGTAGCGGCGCCAGACTTGCGGGCGCGCGTTCCGGGCGTACTCGGCCACCGCGGCGAGCATGAACTCGATGAGCGGCACGTCTGTGGAGCACAGGTCGGCGCGCGCCACCCCGGCGGCCTGGGCCCGGGTGACCAGCCCGGTGACGACGGGCTGCAGCCGGGCCCGGGCCTCGCCCACCCGGTCGCGCCCGTAAGTGGCGAACATGAACAGCTGCCGGAGGCCGCGGTCGGCGGCCAGCAGCGCGCTGGCCTGCTCCAGGAACGAGACCAGGCTGCCCCACTCGTCCGGGTCGGCCAGGGCGCCCTCGGCCAGCGCCACCAGTTCGTCGAGGCGCTCGGTGAACAGCGCGTCGGTCAGGGCCTCCTTATCGGGAAAGCGCCGGTACACGGTGCCCACGCCGACCCCGGCACGCCGGGCCACGTCGTCCAGGGTCGCCTGCAGCCCCTGCTCGGTGAAGATCTCGGCCGCCGCCCGCAGGATCCGCTGCCGGTTCAGCTCGGCATCCCGGCGCAGGGGCCGTGTCGGGACGCAGTCGGGCACTGGCGTCGGGACGCACTCGGCCACTGGCGTCGGGACGCAGTCGGGCACTGGCGTCGGGGTCATGCCCGTCACTGTACCCCTAACCGGAGGGTTCGTCTCCGCTTCGTGCTAGGGTCGGCTGTGAAGCGGAGAAGATGCCTCCAGATTGGCCTGTGCGATGTCAGCTGCGAACCCGCCCGCCAGTCCTTCCGCTGTCCCGGCCGGCGCTGACCAGCCGGACCCGAGACGGTGGTACATCCTCGCGGTCATCGCGCTGGCCCAGCTGATGGTGGTCCTCGACGCCACGATCGTGAACATCGCGCTGCCTTCGGCGCAGCGCTCGCTGCACTTCACCAACGTGGACCGGCAGTGGGTCGTGACCGCCTATGCGCTCGCGTTCGGCAGCCTGCTGCTGCTCGGCGGCCGGGTCTCCTCGCTGCTGGGCCGCAAGGTCACCTTCATCGGCGGGCTCATCGGCTTTGCGGCCGCGTCGGCGATCGGCGGCGCTGCGACGAGCTTCGGCATGCTGGTCGGGGCGCGGGCGCTGCAGGGAGCGTTCGGTGCCTTCATGGCCCCCGCCGCGCTGTCCCTGCTGACCACCACCTTCAGCGGCTCGAAGGACCGCGGCAAGGCATTTGGCATCTTCGGGGCCATCGCCGGTGCTGGTGGCGCGCTCGGGCTGCTGCTGGGCGGCGTGCTGACCGAGTACCTGTCCTGGCGCTGGTGCCTGTACGTGAACGTGTTCTTCGCGGTGGCGGCGGTCATCGGGGGCGCCATCCTGCTGCGCCGCCACCCGCGGGGGCAGCGGCCCAGGCTGGACGTGCCCGGGGCGCTGTTCGTGTCGGCCGGGATGTTCTGCATCGTCTTCGGCTTCTCGAACGCCGCGATTCACAGCTGGGACAGCCCCTCGACGTGGGGATTCCTGGTCGCAGGCGTGGTCTTGCTCGCGGTGTTCGCCTGGCGGGAGACTCGTGCGCCGGAGCCGCTGCTGCCCCTGCGGATCGTGCTGGACCGCAACCGGGGCGGCGCGTACCTGTCGATCCTCATCGCGGGCAGTGGCATGTTCGGGATCTTCCTGTTCGTGACCTACTACCTGCAGCAGACCCTGGGCTTCTCCCCGGTGACGACCGGCGTGGCCTTCCTGCCCATGGTCGCCATGATCATGATCTTCTCCAACCTGTCCAACATCGTGCTGATGCCGCGCGTCGGTCCTAAGCCGCTGGTCACGGTGGGCATGGTCCTCGCAGCGGTCGGCATGGCCCTGCTGACCCGGATCGGCCCGCACTCCACCTATGCCGCCGACCTGCTGCCCCCGCTGCTCGTGGACGGCGCGGGCCTGGGCATGGTGATCGCGCCATCGATCAACACCGGTACCTTCGGGGTCGCGCCCCAGGACGCGGGGGTGGCCTCGGCCAGTGTCAACACCGGCCAGCAACTCGGAGGCTCCATCGGCACCTCGCTGCTCAACACGCTGGCCGCCAGCGCCACCGCGTCCTACCTGGTCACCCACCTCAGCCCGCGCACCCTGGTCGGCGGAAAGCCGACCCCATCCCTGGTCACGCAGGCGTTGGTGCATGGGTACACCACGGCGTTCTGGTGGGCGTCCGGGATCTTTGTCTTCGGTGCCGTCGTGGCCGGCGTGCTGTTCCGCTGGGGGCCGCTGTTCCGCCAGGGTCTGGCGGCCCCGGCCTCCGCGGCGGGTACCGCGGCGGAGGGGATTCCGGCGGATCAGCCCGGTGTCGTCCCCGGATGATCAGCAGGGCTTGCACCAGGCCTGGCGTCCGGGGAGCCGCGTCCGGGGAGCCGCGTCCGTGGGCTAGCGGGTTCTGGGCCAGCCGCGTCATGGGCTAGCCGCGTCGTGGCTGGCAGGGTCCCAGCTAGCGGGGTCCAGGCTAGCGGGGTCCTGTGTAGCGCGGTCCTGGCTAGCAGCGGCCGGCGTAGGCGCCGCTGGTGTACGTGGTCCAGGGGGACCAGTTGGTGCCGTCGGCGGACATGATGACCGCGGCGCGGGCATTGCCGTAAGGGTCGTACGTGGAGAGCGCGCCGTTGACCGGGTTGATCTGCCAGTAGCCGCGCTCGCCCACGGTCCCGGTGGCGAACTCGTCGCCTCCGGACTCGGCCATCGCGATGGACGCCGCGGTCACCTCGACCGCGGGAGATCCGCCCGCCTCGACCCACAGAGCTTCCAGGCCGCTGCAGCCCAGGGTGCCGGACAGGTTCGTGGTGGTCGCCGCGGAGGCCTGGCTGCCGGACGCGCCACTGGCCGACGAGGCGTGCCGCGGGGCGTAGGCCGTCGTGTGCGTGCTGCCCTCGGAGGCCGACGACTGGGCCGGCACGGCCGCCGGAGCGGGCAGGTGCCGCGGCAGGCGGAGTTCCTCACCGACGTAGATCATGTTCGGGTCGCTGATCTTCGACTCATTGGCCGCGTACAGCGAGCGCCAGTCGGCGTCTTTGCCGTAGAAGCGCTCGGTGATCCCGGACAGCGTGTTCCCGGCCTCCACCGTGTACATGCGGCCGATCGCCGCGCGGGTGGTGGCCGCCCGGGTCCGGGTTGCGTGGGCGCCAGCCGTCTCGGTGGAGGCCACGCGGGCTGCGCCCGCCGGGAGGGCCGCGGCATCGAGGTGCGCGTGGATCACATGCGGGGCTGTGGCGGCGGGTGAGGCCGCGACCGCGCCACCGATGTGCGGAGCCGTAGTGGCGAGCGTGCCCACCACCACAACGGCGGGGGCAGCCTTTCCTGCCGTCTGGGCGACCTTTTCCACCTGCGAAGGGGTCGTGTGCTGACCGGTGCGCCTGATCTTCCGTTTCCTGCGATGCCTAGGTATCGCGCTCACAAGGCTCCTCATGCCGGAATTCGCCCGGTTACTTGGCCAAATATGCCTTTCGACGGGCCTGATGGTCGCTGTTCCTGAGGCATGTTGCCAGGCCACCGGGGGTGCCCGCAGTCAAACCGTGCACTGAGCGCAGCGGGTTGACCCGATGCATAAACGGTAGGAAACACGCGCACCATAAGCAATTGCCCTCACCAATGGCCCGGGCTGCCACGGCCGGGCCTGGCCGGGCTGGTCGGTCCCATCGGACACAATGGGCCCTGATGGAACCCGCCGGCCAGCCCACCGCCACGACCAGGTCATCCTTGGTGTCGGCCCGGCTGATCTTGCGGCCAGTGCCGTGGGACGCGGTACGCGCGATCACGGCCGGGAACCGGCTGGATGACTGGGCCGACGACTATCCGAGTGACGGCGACGTCGTAATCGCCGGGCTGCTCCAGGGCGCGGACCAGGCCGTGGGGCTTGAGGCGGGGCAGGCCGCGGCGGGATCGGTGGCGGCGGGATCGGTGGCGGCGGGGCCGGTGGCGGCGGGGCCTGCTGACGAAGACTGGGGCCACCGGCAGGTCGTCGAGCGGGCCAGCGGCCTGGTGGTCGGGGGGATCGGGTTCTTCGGGCCGCCGCACGGCGGCGAGGTGGAGATTGGTTACGGCATTGTGCCCTCCCGGCAAGGGCGCGGCTACGCCACCGAGGCTCTCCAGACGATGATCACGATGGCGTGGGCGGATTCGCGGGTGAGGAGCGTGGTGGCGGGAACCGACCCGGGGAACGTCGCGTCCCAGCGCGTGCTGGAGAAAGCCGGCTTCCGCCGGATCAGCGCGGCCGGCGAGTTCCGCTACCAGCTCACCCGCCGCGCCTAGGGTCCGGCGCTCAATAAGGCGCGGGGCCGCCCGGGCGCCTGGGATACCTCGGCCGGCCGGGATCCTCCGGCCGGCTGCGATCCTCCGGTCGGCTGCGATCCTCCGGCCGCTTGGGATCCCTGTGCCGCCAGCACTCGTGCGAGTTCCTCGCGCGAGTGGACGCCGAGCTTCTGGTACACGTGGCGCAGATGGTACTCGACTGTCTTCGGGCTCAGGAACAGCGCGGCTGCGGCTTCCCGAGTGGTCTTTCCTCCGGTGAGCAGGACGGCGATCTGCAGCTCTTGCGGGGTCAGCTCATCGAGCGTGCTCGGGTCCCGGGCTCGCCGCACCTCGCCGGTCGCGGCCAGTTCGGTGCGCGCCCGAGCGGCCCAGGGCTGCGCGTCGAGGCGCTCGAACACCTCCGCGGCGGCCCGGAGCTGCTCGCGGGCCAGGACCCGGTTGCGGGCCCGGCGCAGCCGCTCGCCGTAGGCCAGCCTGGTCCGGGCCGCCTCGAAACTGTCGGGCGTGAGCGCGTGCAGGGCTATCGCCTCCTCGAACGCCGCGGCGAAGCCGTCGGTCCCGGTGTGGCTACCGGCGAGCATCCCCTGGCAGCGGAGCGCCCGGGCCCGTGACCATGGCTGCCCCTTAGCCTGCGCGGCGGCCATGAGCTGCGCGGCGACCCGCCGCGCCGCCTCGTGGTCGCCGAGCCGCAGGTACGCCTCGGCGAGGTCCGCCGCGGGTGAGAGGTTGACATCGGTGATGCCCAGCTCGTCCAGGAGCCGCTCCAGCTGCTCGAAGTACTCCGCGGCCTGGCCGGCCTCACCCAGGCCGAGTTCGAGTTCTGCCAGGGCCGCCATGGTCCAGACCTCGTACAGCCGCGTCCCGAGTTCCGCGGAGAGCCGGAGGGCCTCGGCGGCGCAGCGGCGGCACTCCTGTTCCCGTCCTCGGCGGGCGTGCAGCCAGGCCAGGCCGGCCAGGCCGAACGCCAGCTCGGTCTGCTGCCCGCTCTCCCGGGCCAGGCCGATGGCCTCCTGGTAGGTGGCCCCGGCGATCGCCCACCGGTCGGTGGTGGCCTGGTCGCGGGCGATCAGGTTGAGCATGAACGGGAGTGCGCCGACCGCGGCGCGGGCCCGGGCGGTGCGTAGCACCGGCTCCAGCAGCGAGCGCCCGGCGTCGGCCTCCCGCAGGATCAGCGGTGCCAAGGCGAGCCACGGAGTCAGCCGGAGATCCTCGCGCAGCCCGGCCGAGCTCTCGGCGAGCACCGTCGCCTGGTGCACGGATTCTGCCCCGGCCGCCGCGTCGCCGCCGAGGATCCGCGCCATCCCCACGGCCATGGCGACCATGAAGCGGGTGCGTACCGAGGCGCTCCCGGGCAGCGCAGCGCGGGCCCGCTCGGCGACGGCCAGCATCTCGGCTGGATTCCCCGCGTAGAAGCAGGCGCTGGCGGCTTCGGCGAGCATGGTCACGGCCCGCTCGGGGTCGGCCTGCTCGGCCGCTGCCGTCAGGATCGCGTGGCCCCGCATGACCGGGCCGCGGCGGGTCGCGATGTGCCCGGCCAGGGCGGCGATCTCGACCAGCATGATGGGGTCACTGGTGACCACGCGGGCCTCGTCCAGCAGCGCGACCGCCCGGTCGGCGAGGCCCGCGAGCCAGGCCGCCTCCGCCGCCTCCCGGAACAGGCGGCCGCGCCGCTCGTGGCCCGCGGTCAGCCGTCCGGCCCGTTCGTACGCGGCCGCGGCGGTCGCGTACGCGCTGCGGTCGCGGCCGCGGGCCCCGGCCTGCTCCAGGGCGGCCGACGCGGCCTCGTCAGGCCCGGTCGCCGCCGCGGCCAGGTGCCAGGCGCGGCGGTCCACGTCCCGGTCGGGCAGGGCGGCGGCGAGCGCCCGGTGTGCGTCGCGCCTCTGGCCGGGAGGCGCGTCGGCGTAGATGGCCGAGCGGGCCAGCGGATGGCGGAATTCCACCCGGCCTGTATCCAGCGTCACCAGCCCCGCGGATTCCGCGCCGGCCAGCACGGATAGGTCCACGCCGAGGTGGGCCGCCGCGCGCCCGAGGGTCGTTAGATCGGAGCTGTCACTGGTTGCGGCCAGGACCAGCGCCTGCCGGGTGGTGTCGTTGAGCGTGCCGGCCCGGCGCAGGAAGGCCCCGGCGATCGTGGCCGGGACCAGGACGGGGGCACCTTCCGGGGCGAGCGCCAGGTCATGCGCGTCCGGCCCGAGTTCGAGCAGCGCGAGCGGGTTACCGGCGGTCGCGCCGTACAGCCGGGCCGCCGCCTCCGGGGTCAGCCCGAGCACCAGCTTAGCGGCCTCATCACTGGTCAGGCCGCCTAGCCGCAGGGTCGGAAGGTCAGCGCCGTCGAGCAGGGACGGCTCACCTTCCCGTACCGCGATCAGTACCGCGATGGGATCGGCCACCAGTCGGCGGAACGCGAACAGCAACGCCTGGGCGCTCGAACCGTCCAGCCAGTGGGCATCGTCGATCACCACCACCACCGGCGCATCTTCTGCATAGGCCGCGAGCAGGCTGAGGGTGGCGGCGCCCACCGCGAACCGTTCGTGGCCCGAGCCCGGCCGCAGGGCCAGCGCGCTCTCCATCGCGGCCGCCTGGGGCCCCGGGATCTTCCCCAGCATCGGCAGCGCCGGACGGATCAGCTCGAGCAGGGATGCGAACGGTATCTGGGCTTCCGATTCGATCCCCCGGGCCCGCAGCAGCCGCATTCCGGTCGCCTGCCCGGCGGCGTAGTCGAGCAGCGCCGTCTTCCCGATTCCCGGCTCGCCAGCCAGCGCGAGCGTCGCGCTCGTCCCCGATCGCGCCCGCGCGAGAGCGTGCTCGATTTCCTGCCGCTCACATGCCCGCCCCAGCAGCATGGCGCGATTGTAAGCACCTGGTTCCCGGCCGGATAGGGGCGCCCGGGACTAGGCGGCCCGCGGAAAGACTAGGTGGCCCCCGGAAGCGAGCCAGGCCACCCCGAACCTACGCTCGCTCAAAACCGATCAGGGGAGGGCATGATGAGCACTATCGAGCAGGCCGCCGAGGTCGACGGGGACAAGCTCATGCAGTTCGTGTTCCGCGCGGTGGACGAAGTCGGGGCCACCTTGAACGCGGCGCTGGTCGTGCTGGGCGACAAGCTGGGCCTGTACCGGGCGCTGGCCGGCGCGGGCCCGCTGGCGCCGGCGGAACTGGCCGACCGCACCGGGACGGCTGAGCGTTACGTCCGCGAATGGCTGAACGCCCAGGCCGCGGGCGGCTACGTCGAGTACGACCCGGCCAGCGGCCGGTACACCCTGCCACCCGAGCAGACGGTCGCGCTCACCGACCCGGATAGCCCGGCCTACCTGCCTGGCTTCTTCCAGGTCGCGCTGGGCTCGGTGCTCGACTCCCCGCGGATCGTCGAGGCGGCCCGCACGGGAGCCGGGCTGGGCTGGCACGAGCACGTATCCGACGTCTATGACGGCTGTGAGCGGTTCTTCCGTCCGGGCTACAACGCCAGCCTGGTCTCAGGATGGCTACCCGCACTTGATGGTGTCGTCGGCAAACTGGAGGCGGGGGCGCTCGTCGCCGACATCGGCTGCGGCCATGGCTCGTCCACGATCCTGATGGCTCAGGGCTTCCCGGAGTCCACCTTCGTCGGCTCGGACTACCACGAGGGCTCGATCCAGACGGCCCGGCAGCGGGCGGAGAGCGCGGGGGTAGCGGACCGGGTCCGCTTCGAAGTCGCCCCGGCCGCGGCCTACAGCGGCAGCGGGTATGACCTCGTGACGATGTTCGACTGCCTGCACGACATGGGCGACCCGGTCGGGGCCGCGCGTCACGTCCGCTCGACGCTCAAGCCGGACGGCACCTGGATGATCGTGGAGCCCCGCGCCGGCGACCGGGTCGAGGAGAACCTGAATCCAGTGGGACGCGCCTATTACGGCTTCTCCACCCTGCTGTGCACGCCCGCCTCGCTCTCCCAGGACATCGGCCTCGCCCTGGGCGCGCAGGCCGGCGAGGCGAGGATCCGGGACGTCATCGGGGCGGGCGGGCTTCACCCGCTTCCGCCGCGCCGCGGAGACGCCGTTCAACCTCGTGTTCGAGGTGCGGCCTTGAGCACCCAGCCGCAGGTGGCGTCCCCCGGGCCCGGGCGAGCCCGGGGATGCCCGGGGCGGTCAGATGGGTGATCGCGTTGATCAGGTAGGTGTGCGGGGCGAGCAGACGCGGGCGCGCTATCCCGACGCCGAGGGCTACCTGAAGCGAGAGGGCGTCCGCGTGTTCTACGAGGTTTACGGCACCGGCGAGCCTGCCATCCTGCTGTTCCCGACCTGGGAGATCGTCCATTCCCGGGCCTGGAAAGCCCAGATTCCTTATCTCGCCCGGCATGGCCGGGTGGTGACGTTCGACCGGCGCGGGAACGGGCGCGCAGACCGCCCCGGCGAGGTGGGCGCGTACGACCGGCGGGCCACCGCCGACGATGCCCGGGCCGTGCTGGACCACGTGGGCGTAGAGCAGGCGGTCGTCCTATCGTGGTGCGGCTCGGGGGAGGACCTGCTCCTGGCGGCCGAGCACCCAGTGCGGGCCAGCGGCCTGGTGCTGATCGCGCCCGACCTGCATCTGACCCCGGAGCCGGCCGACGAGGAAGGCCCGTACCCGTTCGACGAGGAACCCGTGACCGAGGAAGGTTGGGCCAAGTGGAATCGCCACTACTGGCTGCGGGACTGGCCCGGGTTCCTCGACTTCTTCTTCACCCAGGCGTTCACCGAGCCGCACTCGACCAAGCAGATCGAGGACGCGGTCGGTTGGGGCCTGGACACCGACCCGGAGACCATCGTCCGGGGCATGGACGCGGAATGGCTGAACGACCAGGACACTGCGCTCCGGCTCTGCGCCCAGGTGCGCTGCCCGACGCTGGTCGTCCAGGGGTCGGCGGACGCGGTCGTCGGCAAGGCGCGCGGGGCCGCCGTGGCGGCGGCCATCCCGGGCGCCCGGCTGATCACGTTCGAGGGCTCCGGTCACGCGCCGCACCTGCGAGACCCGGTCGCGGCGAACCTCGTCATCCGTGACTTCGCCTGCCCGGCCGTGCCGCCGCCCCACCGGCGCCGGGGCCGCTCACGTGCCAAGCGCGCCCTTTACATCTCCTCGCCCATCGGCCTCGGCCATGCCCTGCGGGACGTCGCGATCGCCAGTGAACTACGCACCCTCCACCCGGGTCTCGAGATCGACTGGCTGGCCCAGCATCCAGTAACCCGCGTGCTGGAGGCCCGCGGCGAGCGGGTCCACCCGGCCAGCGCCTACCTGGCCAGCGAGTCTGGCCACATCGAGTCCGAGGCGGCCGCGCACGACCTGCACTCGTTCCAGGCCATCCGGCGGATGGACGAGATCCTCCTCGCGAACTTCATGGTCTTCCATGACCTCGTCCGCGACGAGGATTACGACCTGTGGATCGGCGATGAGTCCTGGGAACTCGACTACTACCTGCACGAGAACCCGGAGCTGAAGTCGGCAGGCTATGCCTGGCTGACCGACTTCGTCGGCTGGCTGCCGATGGCCGACGGCGGGGAACGCGAGGCGTCCCTGACCGCCGACTACAACGCCGAGATGATCGAGCACATCGCCCGGTTCCCGCGGGTCCGCGACCGGGCCATCTTCGTGGGCGAGCCGGACGACATCGTCCCGGACTCCTTCGGGCCCGGGCTGCCGTCCATCCGGGACTGGACCGAGCGGCACTACGACTTCGCGGGCTACATCACCGGTTTTGACTCCCGTCAACTCCAGGACCGGGTGGCGCTCGGCTATGGCGACCACGAGCGGGTCTGCATCGTGACCGTCGGCGGCTCCGCGGTGGGTGCCCCCCTGCTGCGGCGGGTGATCGCGGCGTTCCCGCAGGCCAGGGAGCGGGTGCCCGACCTACGGATGATCATCGTGGCCGGGCCCCGGATCGATCCGGTGGTCCTGTCGGGGCTGGACGAGCCTGGTGGTCTGGGCGGCTTTACCAGTCTGGACGGCCAGGGCGGGCTGGACGGCCAGGGCGGGCGCGCCAGGGCGGGCTGGGCGGCCAGGGCGGGCTGCGCGGCCAGGGCGGGCTGCGCGGGCTGGAGATCCGGCCGTACGTGCCCGACCTCTACCGGCACCTGGCCGTCTGTGACCTGGCGGTCGTCCAGGGTGGCCTGACGACCACGATGGAGCTGACCGCGAACCGGCGGCCTTTCCTGTATTTCCCGCTCGGCCACCACTTCGAACAGAGCCTCCACGTGCGCCACCGGCTCGCACGCTACGGCGCCGGGCGGTGCATGGACTACGAGACGTCGGGGCCGGCGGAGATCGCCGCTGCCGTCGCGAGCGAGATCGGCCGTGCGGTTGACTACCGCCCGGTCGCTACCGACGGTGCTGCCCGTGCCGCCGCGTTTCTCGCCGATCTTCTCTGACCAGAGGGAGCCTGCTTCCGCCAGTGGTTCACCCGTACCGCCGGAGGCTCATCGGTCCGGGCCTGCCGCACACCCTGTTTCTTCGGTGGCCTCCCAGCTGAGGGGACTTGGCTTGGGCCTGCGCCACCATGTCACTCATCCCGGTGAATGAGACCAGAACTGAGACCACGGGCGGACTGCCCGCCGCGCATGCAGGACGTTACTTGGTGTCGCTCTCCTTGGCCGCCGGGCCTTCCTTGGCGCCAAGCAGTGGCTTCGTTGCCTCAATCACATTCTCAGCGAACTTCCGCTGGGAGGTGAGCAGTTGGTCGGCGAAGTCGTAGGCACTGGCCACGAACTCCTCGGGCTGGGGCAGCGTGTCGCTGTGCCGCAGGTCCTCCGCCAGGATGGACGGCGTGATCGGCTGGCTGGCACCGAGCTTGTTGACCACGTCCACTACGCCGTCAGTGTCCCAGGCAAGCCGGACCGCTACCGGGATCAGGTCATGCTGCTCGGCGGACCCGAGATGGCCTGCCAGGGTGACGATGCCGTTCCGCACACGTACCGTGACGCTTGCCGGGTCCGCGAAGAGAATCTGGGTGAGCATCTCGCGGACCTCCCGGGCGATGTCCTCGTCTGGGCGGAGGAAGACGCTCAGCAGGTCACAGCGGCTCACGATCCCAGCCAGGTTGCCGCCGAGGCCGCCCCCGCCGCCTTCGGCCACCGGCAGACGCTTGAGGTGGCGGCTGTTCATCAGCCTCGCAGCGGCCGGCAGCGTTGCGTCCGGGTGGATCGTGATGGCCGGTGAAGTCATCAGCTCACCCGCCGTGAGGCCCCAGTGCCTCTTATCGCCGCTGTGCCGGTGGAGGCGGCCGCCCGATTCAAGGTGGGCCTCCCGGGCGTGCTTGTCCAGCACGCTCAGCAGGTCGGCCTCGGACACCACCCCAGCGACGTGGCGGCCCAAGATCAGCACCGGCACGGCGCTGATCCTGTGCTCGGCCAACAGAACGGCAATCTCCTTGTAGGGGGTGGCCCGGTCAACCGTCACCACAGGCGTCGTCATGACGTCCCTGACCCGGTGATGCCATCGCCCGTGGTGCTGCTTCCCACTGCTGTGCGCATGCGCACTGGCGGTCGAGGGCGCGGCTGCCAGTGCGCGCTCCCCCGAGTGCCCCAACGTCTGGCGCGCGACGGAATCGAGCGCCCGGGACACGTCGGCTGCGGTGGCCTTGCCGTACAGGGACTCGTAATACGTGACCCCAAGGCGGCGGAGCATGGCGTCCCGGTGCATGTCGCTGCGTGTCATGTCCGCTCCCCCCTCTCGTGATGCGTACCGGGGGGTACTGCGCTACTCCCGTAGCATTGAGGTTTCTCTCCAGCCGCCGGGCATGTCACGTCCGAATGTCACGATTAGCTGGGACCTCGGTCACCAGCTGCGGCCCTTGTTCGGATACCGGGTCTAACTAATCGGATACCGGGTCTAACTAAGGAGTCCGGCGCAATCGCCCCGAAACGATCTCGCTGTCGATCGCTCACAACCGGCGTACCAGAAAGTCCTTGAAAGAAGTCCGGGAGGCGGTGTCGGATCGGGGCGGAGGTGTTCGTAGCAGGGGTGAGCGGCCGCTCGCGAGGGGCGCCCCAAACCACAGGAGATGATCCGAGATGCAGTACCTGGTTTCCGTGATCCACGACTCCGCCAGCTCGGCCACCCCGGACGAGATGGTGGCGATCGACGCGTTCAACGACCGGCTCCAGGCGGAGGGTCACTGGGTCTTCGCCGGTGGCCTCGGGTCGCCCAGCTCGGCCACCGTCATCGACAACCGGGGGGAGGAGACGATATTCACCGACGGGCCCTTCGTGGAGTCGAAGGAGTATCTCGTCGGCTTCTGGATCATGGAGGCCGCCGACCTCGACGTGGCGCTCAAGCTCGCCGCCGAGGGGTCGAAGGCCTGCAACCGGAAGATCGAGGTGCGGCCGTTCCTGTGAGCGTAGTCGATGTCCGGGAGGCGGTCACCCAGGCCCACCACGAGGAGTGGGCCCGGGTGGTCGCCTCCCTGACCAGGCGTTTCGGTGACCTCGACATTGCCGAGGAGGCGGCGGCCGAAGCGTTCGCGACCGCCGTCGGGCGGTGGCCGGCCGACGGCGTACCCCCCAACCCCGGCGCCTGGCTGACGACCACCGCCAACCGCAAGGCCATCGACCGGATCCGGCGCGAGAACAAGCGCGACGACAAGCAGAAGGAGGCTCAGCTGTTGTACGACGACGACCCGCCCGGGCCTCCCGGCGTCATCGGGGACGACCGGCTCCGGCTGATCTTCACCTGCTGTCACCCGGCGCTCGCGATGGAGGCCCGCGTGGCGCTGACGCTGCGCATGGTCGGCGGCCTGACCATGCCCGAGATCGCCCGTGCCTTCCTGGTGCAGGAGGCCACCGTGGGGCGGCGGATCACCCGCGCGAGGGCCAAGATCAAGGCGGCTCGCATCCCTTACCGGGTGCCGTCCGCGGAGGATCTCCCTGGACGCGTCTCCGGCGTACTCGCTGTCCTGTACCTCGTTTTCAACGAGGGCTACCTGGCGACCGGCCCCGACACCGATCCCGTACGTCACGACCTGACCGCCGAGGCGATCCGGCTCACTCGCCTGATCCGAGCCCTCATGCCGGAGGACGGTGAGGTGGCCGGGCTGCTGGCGCTGATGCTCCTCACCGAGGCCCGCCGCACCGCCCGGGTTTCGGCAAGCGGCGAACTGGTCACCCTCGGCGAGCAGGACCGCGGGGCCTGGGACGCGGCGCTGGTCGCCGAGGGTCATCGGCTGGTGCGTGAGCGCCTGGCCGCAGGGGTGGCTCCGGGTCGCTACCAGATCCTCGCCGCGATCAACGCCGTGCACACCTCGGCCCGCGACGTACGCGACACCGACTGGTCGCAGGTCGTCGCCCTCTACGACCAGCTCGTCCGCCTCGACCCCTCGCCGATCATCGCCCTCAACCGGGCCATCGCGGTCGCCGAGCTTGACGGCCCGGAAATGGCGCTGGCGGCCGTTGACCGTCTCCAGCACAAGCTGGCCGGCTATCACGCCTACCATGCGACCCGCGCCGACCTGCTGCGCCGACTGGGCTGCAATCAGAAGTCGCGCGCGGCGTACGACAAAGCCATCGAGCTGGCGGGCAACACGGCCGAGACCGCCTACCTGACACGCCGCCGCGACCAGCTGGGGTAGTGCCCGTCGAAACCCCGTGCACAGCGGCGCCTGACCCCGATGGAATACGCCGCGCGGGGGCAGACGGCGGGGTGGCCCAAGCCACCCAGCGAAGCTGGATAACTGGGACTGAAACTGGATAACTGGGACTGAAATGAGACTAGCGACGGGCGCAAGGACTGCTGCTGCCGGGTTCGTACTTTGGAACCTGCTGGTCACGATGGCGGAGGATAGGAGATTCGAACTCCTGAGGGGTTGCCCCCAACACGCTTTCCAAGCGTGCGCCCTAGGCCACTAGGCGAATCCTCCGCGGCAAGCTTACCGGGACCGCGGACCGGCCGGACGCGGCATCGCCGACCAGTTGAAGCCGGGAGCACGGTGGGCCCCCGCCAGTGAAGCCAGGATCCCCGCCAGGCGGGATGCGGCGCGACCTGTCCCCGCCCGTGGCTAGACTGGTCCGCGACCCCCCGCACGGCGCTTATCCCGCCAACTCCCCCAGGGCCGGAAGGCAGCAAGGGTACGCGGGCTCTGGCGGGTGTGCGGGGGGTCCTTACCGGCACCGCAAGGATGAGGTCATGACAGGCGACGTGCCCAGCACCGTTCCTGTGGACCCGGCCCGGCCCGGTGGCCCCCCGCCGCGCCTGGCGCTGTACCGCCGCTACCGGCCGGCGACGTTCACCGAGGTCAAAGGCCAGGACCACGTCACAGAGCCGCTCCGGCAGGCGCTCCGCACTGGGCGGGTGAATCACGCTTACCTGTTCAGCGGGCCGCGCGGCTGCGGCAAGACAACCAGCGCGCGCATCCTGGCCCGCTCACTGAACTGCGCGGAAGGACCCACCCCGGACCCGTGCGGCAAATGCGAGTCGTGCGTGGCTCTCGCCCCCGACGGCCCCGGCAGCCTCGATGTGATCGAGATCGACGCAGCCTCGCACGGCGGCGTGGACGACGCCCGGGACCTGCGCGAGCGGGCGTTCTACGCGCCCGTGTCTGGCCGCTTCAAGATCTACATCATCGACGAAGCCCACATGGTGACCCGCGAGGGCTTCAACGCGCTCCTCAAGCTCGTCGAGGAACCCCCGCCTCACCTGAAGTTCGTGTTCGCGACCACCGAGCCGGAAAAAGTCATCGCCACCATCCGGTCGCGCACCCACCACTACCCGTTCCGCCTGGTTCCCCCCGCCATCCTGCGGGAACTGCTGGAGGAGATCCTCAGCGCGGAGCAGATCGCCTACGAGCCCGCCGTGCTGCCGCTGGTGGTCCGCGCGGGCGCCGGGTCGGCCCGTGATTCCCTCTCGGTCCTGGACCAGCTGCTGGCCGGGGCCGGTGAGGAAGGGCTGCGTTACGACCGGACGGTCGCCCTGCTCGGGTACACCGACGAGAACCTGCTGGATGAGGTCGCGGACGCGTTCGCGAACGAAGACGGCGCGGCGGTGTTCCGCTCCGTCAACCGGGTGATGGAAGGCGGCCACGACCCCCGCCGGTTCGCCGCGGACCTGCTTGACCGCTTTCGCGACCTGATCGTGCTGGCCGCCGTGCCGGGCGCGGGCCAGACCGGCCTGCTCGACATGCCTGCCGACCGGCTCGACCGGATGACCGAGCAGGCGGGCCGTTTCGGCCAGGCCGAGCTGACCAGGGCCGCGGAAATCATCAGCGAGGGGCTGATCCAGATGCGCGGGGCGACGTCGCCCCGCCTGTTGCTGGAACTCATGTGTGCCCAGATCCTGCTGCCCGCCGCGTCATCCGGCGAAAAGGCCCTGCTGGTGCGGCTGGAACGGCTCGAACGCAGGCTCGAGGGCGGTCAGGCCGGGTCGTCTGGCTCTGCCGTGGCGGACACGGCGCCGGGCCGGGTGTCTGCGGGCCCGATGTCTGCAGGCTCGGTGCGGGCCGGCTCCGGCCAGGCGGCTCCCGCGGCCTCCTCAGCCCCGGCGGCCTCCTCAGCCGCGGCAGCCACATCCGCCTCCGCGACGGCAGGGGCGGCTTCCGGTGCGCCCGCCGCGAAGAGTGGCCCTCAGGTGGGTGCGTCCGCTGCTCCCCGGCCCGGGCCGGGCGCGTCCTCCCGGTCTGGAACCTCCGCTTCCCCCCCAGCCACGTCCTCCGGTCCTGCGGCTTCCGCAACCCCGCCTGCCCCTCCGGGCGCCGACGCGCCCGGAGCGCCCGCTCCCGGAGCGCCCGCTCCCGGAACCTCCGCGCCCGTGGCTTCCCGGGACGGGGTGTCCGCCCCTTCCCCGGCCAGCGTCGTGCCTGCGCCCGCCTCGCCTGCGCCCGCGAACGCCGCACCTGCCGCACCTGCCACGCCAGCCGGCCACCCCGCCACCGGCGCCTCCTCCGGGGTCGACGTCGTCCGGCAGCGCTGGCCGGAGATCCTCGAAGCGGTCAAGGGCAAGCGCCGGGTGGCCTGGATGCTGCTCAGCAACGCCACCGTCCATTCCGTCGACGGCGGCGTGCTGACTGTGCTGTTCGCCCGGGAAGGCGAGGCCAAGGGGTTCTCTGCCAGTGGCTACGACCGTGACCTGATCACTGTGCTCACGTCCGTCCTCGGCCTGAACCTGCGGATCAAGTCGATGTCCGCGGCGCAGCTGGCCAGCACCCCCGGAGTGCCGCTCAGCCCGCACGGTGGCCCCGACGAGCTGAGCGCCAAAGCCCCCGCGGCGGTGCAGATGCCCCCCGAGCCTCCGGCCGATCCCGAGCCGCCGCATACGCTCTCCACGGAGGCGCAGTACGACAGCGCCCCGGTGCAGCGGGTCAGCGAAGACCTGAGCGGCATGGACCTCATCAAGCGGGAACTCGGTGGCCGCATCATCGCCGAGATCGACGAGCCCTAGCTGCTACCTTCGGGCAGGCCATGCGGCTGCCGGGGTGAGCGGGGTCCGGGACTCGGGTCACCAGTCGGGTCAGCGCACCCGCCACGGTCTCGTGGCCCAGAAGTCCTGCGTCCTGCGTGGCTTGTGTTACGCCTGTGCCCCGGACCCGATGATCCCGCGAACGTGATCAGACGATCGGTGTTGGCAGGGCAACACCAATCGTCTGATCATCAAGCAGATCGTCTGGCTGCCGTGCCGCGCCGTGCCCGGTGAGACCGCCCCGCGCCGTGCCGGCTGAGACCGCCCCCGCCGTGCCAGCTGAGACCGCCCGCGCCGTGCCCGCTGAGACAGGTGGGGCAACTGGGGCGGCTAGGGCACCCAATCCCCGCGACGCAACCGCATTCGCGAGGCGATGCGCCCGGCGTGTGCCGCAGGCCTTAGGCTCGAAACTAACAGGCCCGTGGGCCGCCCTGGACCGGACCGGACTGGACCGGGCCTGCCGGCGTGGCGGGCGTTCAAGTCGCCGTGCGAAGTGCGGGCGGACGGTACCGAGTGAGGGCACAGTGGATCCTGGCGGCCAGATCGATATGCAGCAACTGCTCGCGGCAGCGCAGCAGATGCAGGACCAGCTCATGAACGCTCAGCAAGAACTCGCCGAGGCGGTGGTCGAGGGCAGCGCGGCTGGCGGGCTGGTGAAGGCCAAGGTCAACGGGCAGGGTGACCTGGTGGACCTGATCATCAGCCCCGTCGCCATCGACGCCTCTGATCCCGTCGAAACGGCCCAGACCATTGCCGACCTGGTCCTCGCGGCGGTCCGGGACGCCAACCGCGCCGCGGGCGAGCTGCAGCAGGAGAAGATGGGGCCGCTCGCATCCGGCATCGGGGCGCTCGGCGGTGCGGGCGACGTGCCCGGCCTGGCCGACATCCCGGGCATCGGGGACGTCCCCGGCCAGCCGCATGGCGGCGAGCCGCGCGGCAGCGGCGACCTGCGCGGCTGAGCGGCTGACACCCACGTGTACGAAGGCATCGTCCAGAGCCTCATCGACGAACTCGGCAGGCTGCCGGGCGTCGGCCCCAAGGGGGCGCAGCGCATCGCGTTCTACCTGCTCGCCTCGGACGGCACGGATGTCCGGCGGCTGGCCTCGGTGCTGGTCGAGGTGACTGAGCGGGTCCGGTTCTGCCGGATCTGCGGCAACGTGGCCGAGGAAGACGAGTGCCGCATTTGCCGCGACGCGCGCCGCGACCCGTCGATCATCTGTGTGGTCGAGGAACCCAAGGACGTCGCCGCCATCGAGAAGATCCGCGAGTTCCGCGGCCGCTACCACGTGCTCGGCGGAGCGATCAGCCCGATCGACGGGATCGGCCCGGAGGACCTGCGCACCAGGGAGCTCATGACCCGGCTGTCTGACGGCGCGGTCACCGAGGTGATCCTGGCCACCGATCCCAACCTGGAGGGTGAGGCGACCGCGACCTACCTGGCCCGGTTGCTCAAGCCGCTGGGCATCCGGGTGACCAGGCCGGCCAGCGGGCTGCCCGTCGGGGGCGACCTGGAGTACGCGGACGAGGTCACGCTGGGCCGGGCGTTCGAGGGACGGCGGCTGCTCGATGTCTGACCCGCGTGCTATGACGTCTCCCATGCCGGACATGCGGGCATGCCGGGGCGCGGTGAAGCTCAACGCGCCGCCGGCGGCGCGGCGTGTCCCATGAAACCGGACCGGAGGACGGGCAGGCTGGGGTTTCGTGAGCGAGGCCCAGTGACCCGCACGACCACACCCTGGCTGCGAGGAAACCCATGAGCAGTGCTGACCAAGGATCACCGCCCACGCCCACGGCCGAGGGCTGGAGCCCGCTGGCGGACCGGATCGCCGGGCAGGCCCGTGACTTCCTGGACGGGGTCGCGGCCCTGGCTCACGGTGAGGGAGGCGACGAGGCGGTTCCGCTGCTGCTCCTGGAGATCTCACAGATCCTGCTGGCGGGGGCGCAGCTGGGCGCGAGCAAGGACGTCATCCTACCCGACAACTGGGAGCCCGATGTGGGCGCCGACCCGGACCTGGACTCGCTGCGCTCGGGACTGGCCCGCCGGCTGGTCGACTACGACGAGTACGCCGAGCTGTTCGACCCTTACTCCGACACCGGGCTGACCGCTTTCCGCCTGTCCGACGACCTGGCCGCGGTCGCGGCGGACCTGATCCACGGCCTGCAGCACTACGAGGCCGGCCGCTCCCTGGAAGCGCTCTGGTGGTGGCAGTACTCCTACGTCAACCACTGGGGGACGCACGGGAGCGCGGCGCTGCGGGCCCTGCACGCGGTGCTGGCCCACGCCATGCTCGACGTCTCCGAGGAGAGCACGCTCGCCTGACCCTGCGGGCCCCCGTGCGTCCCGCACAGGGCCCTCGTGCCTCCCGCACAGGGCCCCCGTGCGTGCCGCACAGGGCCCCGGTGCCTCCCGCACCTCCTCCCCGGGAACAAAGGGGCGGGAGTTGCCCGCCGGGGTAGGTACACTCAAGCCGCCAGCAGCCGGAGCGGGAGGAGCGGCACACCTGTGGCGCTTGTCGTGCAGAAGTACGGTGGATCCTCGGTGGCCGACGCAGACGGCATCAAGCGGGTGGCACAGCGCATCGTCGCGACCCGCAAGGCCGGGCATTCCGTGGTCGTGGTGGTATCCGCCATGGGTGACACCACCGACGAACTCCAAGACCTGGCCGCCCAGGTCAGCCCGCTGCCGCCGGGCCGCGAACTCGACATGCTGCTCACCGCGGGTGAGCGGATCTCGATGGCGTTGCTGGCCATGGCGATCGCCAACCTCGGCCTCGAGGCGCGTTCGTTCACCGGCTCCCAGGCCGGGGTGATCACGGACTCCGCCCACGGCAAGGCCCGGATCATCGACGTAACCCCGGGCCGCATCTCCAGCGCGCTGGGGGAGGGAGCCATCCCGATCGTGGCCGGCTTCCAGGGCGTATCGCAGAACGGCAAGGACATCACCACGCTGGGCCGGGGCGGCTCCGACACCACGGCCGTCGCGCTCGCCGCCGCCCTGGAGGCGGACGTCTGCGAGATCTACACCGACGTGGACGGGGTGTTCACCGCCGACCCCCGGATCGTCCGCACCGCCCGCCGCATCCCCTGGATGAGCTACGAGGAGATGCTGGAGATGGCCGCGTGCGGGGCCAAGATCCTCCAGTTGCGGTGTGTGGAGTACGCCCGGCGCTACGGCATGCCGATCCACGTCAGGTCGTCGTTCAGCAACCGCACGGGCACCACGATCAGCGAAGCCAACGAGGAAACGGAGGCGGCCGGGGTGGAGCAGGCGATCATCTCCGGAGTCGCGCATGACCGGAGCGAGGCGAAGATCACGGTGGCCGCGGTGCCCGACCGGGTCGGCGTGGCTGCGCAGATCTTCCGCATCGTGGCCGCGGCCGGCATCAACATCGACATGATCGTGCAGAACATCTCCGCCGCCACCACGGGCCGCACGGACATCTCCTTCACGCTGCCGCGCGACGACGGGCAGGCCGCGATGGCGGCGCTGAACGGCTCGCAGCCGGACATCGGCTTCGAGACCCTGCTGTATAACGATCGGATCGGCAAGGTGTCGGTGATCGGGGCGGGCATGCGGTCCCACCCGGGGGTCAGCGCCACGTTCTTCGGCGCGCTCGCCGACGCCGCGGTCAACATCGAGATGATCTCCACCTCGGAGATCCGGATCTCGGTGGTGGTGGACCAGAAGGATGTGGACATCGCGGTGACCGCCGCACACCGGGCCTTCGACCTGGACGCCAGCGAGGTGGAGGCCGTGGTGTACGGGGGGACGGGCCGGTGAGCGGCCGGCCCGGGGGGGCCAAGCCGACGCTGGCCGTGGTAGGCGCGACCGGCGCCGTCGGCACGGTCATGCTCGACCTGCTGTCCACCCGCGACGACGTGTGGGGCGAGGTGCGGCTGATCGCCTCGCCCCGTTCCGCGGGCCGGCACCTGAGGGTCCGCGGCGCCGAGATCGAGGTCCTGGCGCTGGCCCCCGAAGTGTTCGACGGGGTCGACGTGGCCATGTTCGACGTGCCCGACGAGGTCTCCGCGGAGTGGGCCCCGGTCGCGGCGGCCCGCGGAGTCGTCGTGGTGGACAACTCGGGGGCGTTCCGGATGGACCCCGCGGTTCCCCTGGTCGTGCCCGAGGTCAACCCGCAGGAGGCCGCGAACCGGCCGAAGGGCATCATCTCCAACCCGAACTGCACCACGCTGTCGCTGATCGTCGCGATGGGCGCGCTGCACCGCGCGTTCGGGCTGGAAGAGATGGTGGTGAGCTCCTACCAGGCCGCCTCCGGCGCGGGCCAGGCCGGGATCGACACGCTCTACGCCCAGCTGGACAAGACCGCCGGGTCCCGGATGCTCGGGCAGCGGGCCGGCGACCTGCGCGCCGCGGTCGGCGACTTCGGCCCGTTCCCCGCCCCGCTCGCGCTCAACGTGGTGCCCTGGGCCGGGTCGGTCAAGCCGGACGGCTGGTCGTCGGAGGAACTGAAGATCCGCAACGAGTCCCGCAAGATCCTCGGCCTGCCCGGCCTCCGGGTGACGGCCACCTGCGTCCGGGTCCCCGTGGTGACCACCCACTCGGTGGCCGTGCACGCCGTGTTCAGCCGGGAGGTGACCCGGTCGGGGGCGCAGCGGGTGCTCAGCGAGGCGCCGGGCGTGGTGCTCAACGACGACCCGGAACGCGGCGAGTTCCCGACCCCGGCGGACGTGGTCGGCACCGACCCGACCTGGGTGGGCCGGGTCCGCCAGTCCATGGACGACCCGTGCGCAGTGGACCTGTTCGTCTGCGGCGACAACCTGCGCAAGGGCGCCGCCCTGAACACCGCGCAGATCGCCGAGCTGGTCGCCGCCGTGCTCTGAGGGTCAAACCCGAAGATCCAAATCAAAGGCACGCAACGAACACCAGCCCGCCCTCAACTACCCGCCCTGGCCGGAGGGGCCGCCCGCCGGCGAGCGGTGGAAGGACCAGATGGCCCGGTCCTCCACGGGCTCATAGCCGAGCCGCTGGTAGAGGGCGTTGCTGGTCGGGTTGCCCAGGTCGGTGAACAGCAGCACGCGGCTCGCCCCGGCGTCCCGGGCCGCCTGGCTCACCTCGCAGGTCACGGCGCCCGCGTAGCCTTTCCCGCGCAGTCCCGGCGGCGTGTACACCGGGCCTACCCGCACCTGGCCGGCCGCCGGGCGGGTCAGCCCGGCCATGGACACCGGCTGGCCCGCGTCCTCCCACAGGGTCAGTCCGCGGTAAGCGAGCCGCTCATCGACCATCGACTCCCCGCCCCCGGGACCGGATTGCGCTTCCTGGTGGAACGCCTCGGTCCAGGCGATGAGCAGGCCGCGGTCGGCCGGGCCCGCCAGCCGGGCCCGCCCCGGCGGCCTCGGGTCGGGCCAGCGCAGCTCGCCGAGCTGGTACAGGCGGTTCCGCATGTGCAGTTCGATGGCGTCGCCGGTCAGCTTGTGCCAGGCAAGGGCGAAGGCTTCCGCGCCGGGAGGATCGGCGTTCACCCCGTTCGCGGTGCGCCGCCGGGTGGCCAGCGCCTCGGCCAGCGCCGCCGCGGCCGGCGGGGGCACGCTGGTGAGTGCTACCCCGAACGGCGGCGTGTGCAGGAAGGCGGCGCTCACCTCGCCGTCTGGTCCCTGCCACCAGCCAAACAGGGGTGCGACGGCGCCGAACGCCGCGGTCCCGGAGACCCGGAGCGCCTCGATGGCGCCGAGCAGGATGGTGTGCTGGGCGGGGCGCCGGGACAGCAGGCCGTCCACAGTGGCCGAGTACTCCGGGAGGCTGTCGCTGAGGAACCAGGGCATGTGCCCCATCGTGACCGCCCGCGCCCTTGCGGCGCAGCCCATTTTCTGCCCTCCGGGCCTTCCGCTGTGTCCTGTTTCCAGCGCGCCGTCGCCCCTCCAGACGAGCCCGTCCACGGGGTCCCCGCGAGGCGTCCCGGGGGGCGCGGGCGCGTGGCCTGTGCGCCATCTGAAACCCCACGCTGACGTGCGGTAACAGTGCACCACGTTAGTTTCTATACCGTTTCGTTGCGAAGCTGGAATCCACCGCGATAGCATCCTCTTCAGCCCGGTAGAGAAGCGGGATCTCCCGGGGTTGGCGAAGTTGCCAATGCATGAGCTATTCAGTGTCAAGTAACCAGACAATGGTGGGTAGCTGAGCAGCTCCTCCCGGGAGGCAATGTGTCGGCGAAGGGTGACGGTTCGACTGGGCGGCCGCGGGGCCCCGCTCCCAGGAGCAGGCGGCGTGGCTACACGGTGGCCAGGCCCAGGTCAGACGCATGGTTGTGGATCCTCAATGCCGTCGTCATAGGCACTGTGGTGCTCGCGGCGGCCGCCGCCGCCACCGCGGCCGGGCACACGGTCGTCGCGGCGAGCGATCATTTCCTGCTTTATTACGCTGGCGTTCTCGCGCTTATTGCCCTTACCGCAGAAGTAGGAATTGGCCTGGTCGCTTCTGATCGTATCTTCATGAAGCCCAGTGCCCGGGTCACCGCGCAGGCGCTGCACCGCGCCATGGGATTTGGCGCAATAGCTTTCCTGGTTATTCACATCGTGCTCGAGATAATCGCGGGACGCTCGCAGCCGGCCGATGCCGTGATTCCTTTCCTCGATAAGGGAAGGACTTTTTATCTCGGCCTTGGGACCGTCGCGTCCGACATGTTCATCGTGATCATGATGACCGGCATCTACCGGGCCCGCCTGGCCGCGAACATGTCCCCGAAAGCCTGGCGCGTCATCCACGCGTCGGCCTACGCCGCGTGGATCTTCGGGCTGGTGCACGGCCTGCTCGCGGGCCGCCCGGCCAAGTCCTTCTTCGGCTTCTCGGGCTTCGTTGCCTGGTCCTACGGCGCCTGCGTGGTGGCCGTCGCCGCCGCCCTGATGGTTCGGCTCGTGGCCAGGAACCGGGCCGGCAACGAGCTGGCCAGCCACCCGGTGTCAGATTCGGGGGGCACCGGCGGGTGGGCCGCGGCGGTTGCCGCCCTGACCAGCGCGGGTGCAATTCCCGGGGGGTCCGCGCTGACCGCCACCGCTATGCCTGCCCCCGCGCTGAGCGCGGGCTCGGCAGGCGCGCTGGACAGCGTCCGGGCCAGGTCACGCCAGCCGGGCCGGGCCCAGCTGGCCCTCCCGGCGGGCGCGTCGGGGGCTCAGCAGCCTGGCCGCCAGATGCGCGGTGCCCAGATGCGCGGTGCCCAGATGCGCAGCGCCCCGTACGACGAGCGGGCCGCGTATCTCGCCGATACCCGCCGGATCGGCGCCACGGGGCCAATCGGGTCCGCCGCGACCGGGTCGTTCGAGCGGACCAGCCAGTTCGGCGGGGGCCGCCAGGACCCCCGGGAGCGCACCGCCCCGCCCGGGCAGACCGGCCCCCTGCACCGGGTCGGGCCGTTCGAGCAGACCGGGCCTATGCCGCAGGTCGCCGGCTACGAGGGGGGCAGTCATCGGTACGAGCCGACCGGGCAGATCGGGCGAGTGGGCCAGTATGACCAGCCCTCGCAGGACCAGATGCTCAGCGGCCAGATTCCTGGTGGCCGGATCGCCGGTGGCCAGGCCGCCTACAGCCCACCCCCCGCTGGATCGCCCCAGCCTGGGCAGTTCCAGCCTGGGCAGTTCCAGCCTGGGCAGTTCCAGCCTGGGCAGTCGCAGTTCCAGCCCGGACAGTTCCAGCCGGGGCCAGTTCAGTATGGCCAGCCCGGGCAGCCCTTGATGTCGCGCCAGCACGACCAGTCCGGCCGCTACGAGCGGCCGCACGACGACTGGTCTGGCCCGATGCAGCGGATCGGCCCGCCGGCCGCAGCCCCCAGGTACGCGGCGGGCAACTATAACGACTGGTCCGGCCCCCTTGAGCGGATCGACCCGGAGGCGCCCCCCGCTCAGTACGGGGCGCCCGCCCTGTACGCGGCACCCGTCCAGCACGCGGCACCCGTCCAGCACGCGGCACCCGCCCTGTACGGCGCGGGCGGGCAGTACGACGGCGGCGGCCAGTACGAGCGGCCGCGCACCGAGCCGCGGTACGAGCGGACCGGCGAGATCGACCTCTCGCAGTACGAGCAGCCTCGGTATGAGCCGCCTCAAAACGACCAGACTCACTACGAGCCTCAAAACGACCAGACTCACTACGAGCAGGCTCACTACGAGGAGTCCCAGTACGGGCAGCCCCAACACGGGCGGTCCCGGTACGGGCAGTCCCAGTACGGGCCTTCGGCCGGCCAGTCCCCATACGCCGCCCCGGCGCCGCAGCACGGCAGCCAGCCTCCGTACCCGCCGGCGCCGTACGGCTATGAGGCTCAGCAAGGGCAGCCGATGCCGCGCCAGCGTGACCAGTCCGGCGCATACGAGCGGCCGCACCCGTCCCCGTACCAGTCAGCCCAGTACCGGTCAGCCCAGTACCAGCCGTCCCCGTACCAGCCAGCCCCGTACCAGCAGGCCCAGCACGAGCCGGGCCAGTACCCGCCAGCCCAGTACGAGCCGCCTGCGGGCTTCGAGCGCGGCGGGCAGCCGGGGCCGTATCAGACGCCCGGGCGGTACGAGGAGTCCATGCACTACGGCCAGTACCAGCCAGGGCAGGGCGCCCCGGCCGTCGGGCCAGGCCAGGACAGACGGCCAGATTCCGACCCGCGGGAGCGGGCCGCGCACTACGCTACTTTCGCTGAGCAGGATGCCACCTACACACGGCCACGGCCGCTAGGCGCCCGCGATGACTTCGGCCCGCAGGACGAGACCGACCCGCTGAACATCGCCCCGCTGAATATCGGGAATTACTCGTGAACTCACTTGCGCCACCCCAGGCGATGCGGATTGGCCGGGCCCGGCTAACCGCCGGCCTGGACCGCTTTGAGCGCATTGATCTCACTACGCATCAGGAGATCTTTGGGCCTATGCGCCGGGTAACCGCGCGCCAGCTGATCGAAATGGTGGAAAGCGTTAACTTGCGGGGGCGCGGCGGAGCCGCTTTCCCTTTCGCCCGCAAGGTGCGTGGGGTGGTCGACACCGCCGCCGCACGGAAGTGCAAGCCGATCATCCTCATCAACGGCACCGAGGGAGAGCCGGGCAGCGCCAAGGACAAGATGTTGCTGCTCCGCTCGCCGTACCTGGTGCTGGGCGGCGCCCTGCTGGCAGCACGAGCGCTCAGCGCCAAGATGATCATCATCGGGGTGACAGACAGCGGGGTGGCCGCCTCGGTAGCCGAGGCGGCCCGGGCTGAACCCGACCTCAAGAAGATCGTGCGCGTCGTGGAGGTCCCTGACCGGTTCGTGTCGGGTGAGGGCGGCGCCCTGGTCAACGCGGTGAACGGCAAGATCGCGCTGCCCCCGGGCAAGAAGCGTCACGCCAGCGACGGCGGGGTGGACGGGCTGCCCACGCTGCTGTCCAACGCCGAGACATTCGCCCAGCTGGCCGTGCTGGCCATGCTGGGGCAGGAAGGCTACGCCTCGGACGGCGCCCCGGACGAGCCGGGGACGGTGCTGCTGACCGTGGGCGGCTCCGCGGGCCGCCCGGCCGTGGTGGAGGTGCCCACCGGGATCCCGCTGGGTACGGTGCTGGACATCTGCGAGGCGACCGCGTTCGACGGCGTGCTGGTCGGCGGCTACCACGGCATGTGGCTGCCCGCCGAGCTCGCCGACGACGTGCCGGTCTCCCGGGCCGGCCTGGATGCGGCGGGCGGCACGCTCGGCGCGGGCGTCGTGATGCCCCTCGGGGGTACCTGCCCGCTCGGCGAAGTGGCCCGGGTGGTCCGTTATCTGGCCAAAGAATCGTCCGGGCAATGCGGGCCATGCAAGCTGGGCCTGCCCGGCCTGGCCCGCTCGATGACCGAGCTGGCCGATGGCTCCGGCGGCATGGACACCCTCGACACGGCCCGCCGCACCGCCGCAGTCGTCCGCGGCCGCGGGGCGTGCTCCCACCCGGACGGTGTGTCCCGGTTCGTGCTCTCCGCGCTGGACGTGTTCAGCGACGACCTCACCACGCACCTGTTCCGCGGCTCGTGTGGCCGCAAGACCCGCGGCATCCTGCCGCTTGGGCCGGAAGAGTCCGAGGTGCGGCTGAAGGTGGACTGGGCGCGCTGTGACGGGCACGGGCTGTGCGCCAAGATCGCGCCGGAGATGGTCCAGCTCGACAGCCAGGGCTACCCGGCGTTCCTGGACATGCCGGTGCCGTTCTGGCTGGAGCGTGAGGCGCAGCAGGCGGTCGAGATGTGCCCGGCCATGGCGCTCAGCCTGGGCTCGAGCACGGGCACGGGCCTGGGATACGACAACAGCCCCCAGCCCCGCCCGGCCATCAGCGCCTCGCAGCCAGCCGGCCTGCTGCTGTCATCGTCCAGGGAGCAGCGCCAGCTTCCGGGCGCGACCCGGCAGCTGCCTGGCCTGAGCCGCTGACTCACGCCTCGTGAGTCTGGCTTCCGCTCCGGGACGCCGGCTTCCCGCTTCGCGGCGCTGACTTGCGTTCCGCGGCGCCGACTTGCGCTCCGCGGCGCTGGCCTCATGCTTCGCGCCGCCCCCCGGCCGCGCAGTAGCCTCGGGCTCCGACACCCACCCGATTTCGGCGAGACGGAGAACCAGATGAGGGCTGCCCGGTTGCACGCGGTCGGAGACCTGCGCCTGGCCGACGAGCCGGTGCCGGTACCTGGGCCGGGAGAGAGCCTGGTCCGGGTCACGGCCGTCGGCATCTGCGGCTCGGATCTGCACTGGTGGGACCAGGGCGGCATCGGTGACGCGGCCCTGGACCACCCGCTGGTACTCGGCCACGAAGCGGCCGGCGTGATCGAGGAAGGGCCGCGGCGGGGCCAGCGGGTGGCGATCGACCCCGCTATCCCGGACGGGACCTGCCGGCCGTGCCGGGAGGGTTATCGCAACCTGTGCCTGCACATCCGGTTCGCCGGGCACGGGAAGCAGGACGGGGCCATGCGGGAGTTCATGACCTGGCCGGACGAGCTCCTCCACCCGCTGCCCGACGAGGTCAGCGATGCGGATGGCGCGGTGCTGGAACCTCTGGGCGTGGCGATCCACGCGTTCGACCTCGGCCATGTGCACCTGGGCGCGCCGGTCGTGGTGGTCGGCGCCGGCCCGATCGGCTTGCTGCTCGTGCAGTTGCTTCAGGTGGCGGGCGCGGGCCCGGTGACCGTGTTCGAGCCGCTGCCGCACCGCCGCGCGGCTGCCGCCGCCCTGGGGGCGGCCGTGGCGGACCCGGCCGAGGCCGACCCCGCGGCCCTGCGCGCGCTCGTCGGTGAGGGCGCGGCCGTGGCCTTCGAGGTCGCGGGCAGCAGTGAGGCGGTGCAGCTGGCGATGTCCGCCACATGGGCCGGCGGCCGCGTGGTGCTGGGTGGCATCCCCGATGACGACACCACCACCTTCCGCGCCGCGATGGCCCGCCGCAAAGGGCTCACGATCGCCATGGTGCGCCGGATGAACGAGGTCTATCCCCGGGCCATCACCCTGGCCGCGAGCGAGAAGGTGGACCTGGCGCCGCTGGTCACCGACCGCTACCCGCTGGAGGACGCGGCCAGCGCGTTCGGGAACGCGTCGCTGCGCACCGGCCTCAAGGTCATCATCGAGCCCACCCCCTGAGGCGCCTCCCCGGGGCACGCCCGGCCCGCACCATGGGCCGCACCCTGGGCCGCACAGCGGCGGGCGGCGACCGGCGGGCGGCGACCGGCGGGTAACATCCGGCAGGTGGCCGACACCTTCTACGTTCCGGCAGGGAACGGCACCTGGCGGGCGACCGTGCATACCACTGGTCCCTGGGACGAGCGGGCCCAGCACGGCGGGCCGCCGAGCGCGCTGCTCGGCCGGGCCATCCAGCACTGCGCCCCCCGCGACGACATGATCGTGACCCGGTTCACCTCCGAGATCCTCGGCGCGATCCCCGTCGGTGACCTGGACGTGCAGGCGCACCTGGTCCGCCGCGGCCGCAGCGTGGAGTTCCTGGAAGCGATGGCCACCGCGGGCGGCCGCGAAGTGGCCCGGGCCAGCGCCTGGCGGGTGCTGCGCACCACCAGCGAGAGCGTGATGCCGGCGGCCGACCCGCCGCCTGCGCTGCCGGACCACCCCGCCGCCTCCCCGCCCGAGGGCTGGATCGACGGGTACCTGTCCGCCATCGAGTGGCGGCCGGTCCGCGGCCACTTCGGCGAACCAGGGCCGGCCACGGTCTGGGCCCGGCTGCGCTATCCCCTGGTCCCGGACGAGGAGACCGGCCCGCTGGAGAGGGTGCTCGCGGTCGCGGACAGCGGAAACGGCCTGTCCGGCGAACTCGACATCACCCAGTGGCACTTCATCAACCCCGAGCTCACCGTCCACTTGCACCGGGAAGCGGCAGGCGAGTGGGTCTGCCTGGACGCGCAGACCGCGATCTCCGCGGGCGGGGCGGGCCTGGCCACCACCGTCCTCTCGGACGCCAGCGGGCGGCTGGGCGTGGGCGCCCAGTCGCTGCTGGTCAGCCGCCGGCAGCCAGCGCCGTCCCGAGCTGCGTCTGCTGGTACATAACCGCGTGCCGGTCCCGCCGGCTAGTGACCAGCCGGGCGTCCCGCAACGCGGCCAGGTGCTCGGACACGGTGCTCGCGGCGAGTTCGTGCCTCCGGGCCAGCGTGTGGGTCGAGGCGGGCTCGGCCAGCGACTCCAGCAGCGCGGCCCGGGTCCGGCCCAGCAGCCGGGCCAGCGCGTCTGACTGGGCCGTCCGGGCCGGCTGCCACAATTCGGCGATGCCGCGGGCTGGGTAGGCCAGGGCTGGGCGGGACGGCGGGTCGATCACGGGGGCCAGGCTCGGCCAGCCGAACGCGCTGGGGATGAGCAGCAGCCCGGCCCCGCCGAGGTGCCGCCGGGCCGTACCCATCCCCGAGATGACCAGCGACCGCCCGGTCCAGCGCACCCGCGGATGCAGGTCGCCGAGCATCCGCTCCAGTCCGTAGTCCGCGAGGGTCCTGGTCCGGAAGGCCACATCCGCCTCGATCCGGTCCCGCAGCCGGGGCCAGTGCGGCTCGACCAGCAGCCGCCAGCACTGCGCGAGCAGGTCCGCGACCCGGTCCCGGGTGGCGGCCGGATCATCCAGCAGCTGCCATGCGCCCGGCGGGACCGGGGCCCCGTAGCGCTCGGTCAGTGACCGGCGCACCTCGTCGGCGACCTGGTCCGGCGGCGTGGCCCGGACCCGGGCCAGCTCGCCCGCCATGTCCGCGTTGGCGGTGTCCGGTACCGGACTGAGGAAGTCGGGGGTCCAGCCGCGCCGGGGGCTGAGCACGAGCAGCGGGCCCAGGTCCAGCCGCTCGGCCTGCGGCCGCACGGCCTCGAGCCAGGGCAGGTGGTACTGATGCCGCCCCGGTTCGGCGATGACCCGGATCGCGTGCATGGTCTCCCAGGCCGGCGAGACCACGAAGCGGGTGCGGGCCGGGTCGTCCGGTCCGAACACCATGGTCACGCTCATCGCATCGCTCCGGGCTATGATTCGGCAGGCTCCGAATGTCTGGTCCTCATGCTAGCCGCCTGCCAGCCTGGTCCGGTGACCTCTCCCGCCTCGGTGAGCCAGACGGCCCCCGCCCCCGGTACGGGCCGGGCCCGGTACCGCGACGTGCTCGGCTCGGCCGAGTTCCGGGTCATGTTCCTGGCCGACATCGTGTCCATGCTCGGCAACGTGGTGGCCGCGGTCGCGCTGACAGTGCTGGTCTACGAGCAGACCCGTTCCCCGGCGCTGGCCGCCTCGGTCATGGCCCTGGCCTTCCTGCCCTACCTGCTCGGCGGGGTGCTGCTCGGCGCGGCCGCGGACCGGCTGCCCGCCCGCCGGGTCCTGGTGACGTGTGACCTGCTCAGCACGGTGCTGGTGGCCGCCATGGTGATCCCCGGGATGCCCGTCGCCGCGCTGCTCGGACTCCTGTTCACGAACGGCCTGCTCTCCCCGGTGTACCAGGGCGTGCGCGCCGCCGTCCTGCCGGATGTGCTGCCGCCCGGGCCGGGCTACATTCTCGGCCGGTCCATGATGCGGATGGTCGCCCAGTCCGCGCAGATCGCCGGCTACGGCGCAGGCGGGTTGCTGCTCACCGTGGTGTCCCCGCGCAGCGCGCTGGCCTTCGACGCGGCCTCGTTCGCCGCCTCGGCCCTGCTGCTGCGCGCCGGGCATGCTCCGGCGCCCGCCGCGCGGTGGCCGGGCCGGGGCCGGGTCGATGGCGGGGGATTCGGTGCGCGGGATCCGCCGCGTGCTCGCCTGCCGCCCGGTCCGGCGCCTGCTGCTGTTCGGCTGGCTCGTCCCGGTCTGCGCGGTCGCGCCCGAGGCCCTCGCCGCCCCGTACGCCAGCCACATCGGCCAGCCGGTCCGGGTGACGGGCTTCCTGCTCATGGGCATCCCGGCCGGGACCGTGGTGGCCGACCTGATCGCGGCGCGGATGCTCACGTCCCGGCTGCAGCGGCGCGTCATCGTCCCGGCCGGGCTGCTGACGTTCGTGCCGCTGGCCGGCTTCGCGGCCAGCCCGCGGCTGGGGCTGGCCCTGGCCCTGCTGGTCATCTCCGGGCTGGGCAGTGCCTGGGGCGCCGGGCAGGACGGGCTGCTGATCGCCGCGGCCCCGGCGGAACTGCGCGGCCGCGTGCTCGCGCTGTCCAGCGCGGGCCTGATGTTCCTCCAGGGCGCCGGCTTCGCCCTCTGGGGGGTGGCCGGCCAGTTCGTGCCGGTGACCGTGGTCATCCCCGCCGCAGCCGTAGCCGGTGTCCTCGTCGTGCTGCTGCTGCGCCCTCGCGCCCCCGCGTGGGCCCAGTGCAGCGGTCGGCGTACCCGCCGCCCGCTGTCCTGCCCACGGTCGGCGTACCCGCCGCCCGCTGTCCTGCCGGCGGTCGGCGTACCGGCCGCCCGCTGATTGCGCATGACCGCTCACGGGCACGATGACCTGCGTGTTTGCTGATCCGTCCCGTGAGCCGGCGCTGGAGCGGGCCATGCCCGCCGACGCCGTGACCGGCTCCACGATCCCCGAGGACAGCGAAGCGGAAATCCTGCTCCGCGACGGGACATGGGTCTGGGCACAGGTGATTGGGCAGCGCAGAGACCGGCACGGCCGGTGGTGTGTCGGGGTCCGCTGGTACGCCAGCCCCACCGTGGGCGGCCGGGAAGGCTGGTACCTCTACGATCCGCGACTGATCCGCCGTCCGCCGTTAACGCCGTCCGCTGTTAACGCGGCGCGCCCGGCTGCGGCGGTTCCCCGCCCAGATCCTGGCTGGGCCGCGGCGCCCAGCCGTACCCAGCCCCGTACCCCGGCGCCCCGAAATCAGGCGCCCCGAAATCAGGCGCCCCGAAATCGGGCCGGCCGTACCCCGCGGTCCCGAAAGCGGGAGTCTCGAACCCGGGAGTCCCGTAACTGGGTCCGTCGTAGACGCCCGCCCCGTTGGCGCCCGCATCGTAGCCGGGCAGGCGCATGCCCAGAAGATCAGGAAGATCGCGTTGCGCGGAGTTCCCAGCCTGCTGCCCGAACAAATGCCAGGCCCTGAACTCCTCGACCAGCCCGTCAAAGATCGTCCGCATAGGACGACTCTTCCACCTAGCCGACGCGAAATCCAGGCAATGACCGATCCAGGCGAGCCCGGGCAAAAGTATCCCGATATCCCCTGTTAACGGTGAAAACCGTTATGAAAACCAAAATTCTCCGCAACGAAAACCGTTCCGCCATCCCAGCCCGCGGCCCCGCCGATGCGACCGCGGGCGGGCGGAAGGCCTGCTCAGTGGGGCTGAACCCGGCGTCACGGTGAACAGCGCGGGAACCGGATCGAAGACCGCGCCGGACTGGCCGGCGCCTCCGGGTACATGCCACGCCGTCGCACGGGAATGTGTATCGGCGCCCGCCGCTCGTGGCCGTGCGGACGATTCGCGCGCAATGATTGGTGGTCGCGTTGGCAGAGTAATCGGCGGGCCACTGCTGACAAAACCCGGCCCCCGCTGGGTGTCCGCCGCCTAGGGGTGCTGCGGGCTCCGGGTCCAGCCCCGCTGGGTCCGGGTGAGCTCGGTGAAACCCGACGCGGCCAGGAACGCCTGATAACTGGCGTACCCCGGGCCCGTTTCCAGCGAGGCGTAGTCCAGGAGGCTGGTGACGTGGGCCAGCTGCAGCCACCTGCCCGCCTCCCCGAGCAGCCACGTGGCGACGCCGCGCCGGCGGTAGTCCCGGGTGACGTGGAGGTTGCCGATGTCGGCCCACCCGCCGTGGCGGGGCAGCCGCTCGCCGTCGTCGAAGATGTCCACCTCGATGTAGCCGACCACCTGCTCGCCCAGGACCGCCGACAGCCGGGTGCCGTTCATCCCGACCGACCGCCGGATGGCCAGCCCGGCCAGCGGCGGGCCACCGCGGTGCGGCAGTTCGTCCACCCGGGCCAGACACACCACCTCGGCGGCTCTGGCGGGCACGAACCCGGCCCGCTGGTACAGGTCGCGGACGTGCGGCCACTGCTCAGGCACCCCGAACACGCCCCGCACAGGCAGGTCGCCGCCCGCGTCCTGGCGGGTGACCCCCCACTCCTCGAGCTGGCGGAGGCAGGCGGTGAGCAGCGCTTCTCCCGCCTCCGTGGCGTCGCTCCAGTACGGATTGCCGGCCGGTGCCTCGGGCCAGAAGAGCAGCCAGTGGATGTCACCGGAGCCGCGGTAGGAGACCCCCGCCCGCTCATCGGCGAAGTAGCGCAGCAAGTGGGCTGCCGCCACCACGGCGTGATGCTGCTCCGCGACCAGGGTGGCCCGCTCGGCCACCCACGGGCCGACGATGGTCTCGCCCGGCTGGCGCTCCAGATGGCTGAGCACCGTGGCGACCGACACCCCGGCGCCCGGCACGACCGCCGCGGCGTGGGCGTTGACCAGCGCTGTGAGCTGGTCCCGGTCACGGCGGTGGAACGGGCGCACCTCGATGGATGGCATGGGCGACTCCCCCGATCCGGGCAGGAAGAATCGGAAAGGGCCCGCTACCAGTGCGGTACGTGCAGAACTGTAGCACCGCACCGGCAGGACTCAGGAGAGGCAGCGGGCCTGGTGGGCGCCGGCCACGAAGAGGGCCAATCCCGCGGCTGCGGCCAGCCACCCGAGGCTGCGGGTGACCCGAGCAGGATCAGCGCCGGATGGGAGGATAGCCCGGCCGGGGAGGCAGGAAGAACTCGGGGAGAGACCCGGCTACCAGTGCGGTATGGCCGGCACTATGGCACCGGCCAGTTCGGTCCAGGAACGGCGGAGCCTCGGCAGTGATAAGCCCGAGGGGGACGACTCCCCGCCGCGCGCTCAAGCGCGCGGCGCTACTTCCACCGATCGGCTAGCTGAAGTTCTGTTTCCCTGATCAGCTCGCGTAGTTCTGCCGGGTGCCTGCCGCGGACCACCCGAGGCGGGCTCGACATGAGCCGCCGCGCGTAGAGCAACCCCGCGATCCCCCGCCAGACGTGCCAGCGCGGGAACTCGTGCCCGTAACTCCACCAGTCCGGGTCTTCAGAGCCAGCAGTCATTAAATCGGCAGCAGCTTCCTTGTTCATCGGCTCGGCTCTCCCTGGGCAGGATCACAGCCCGTGTCCAGCGTGACCAGAACAGAACCCTGGATGCAAATGATTGCAGAGACGTGGCGGCACATCAATGGGTGTAGTGCATTCTTATCGTGACGGATGTGTGCACCCCGCCTTCAGCGCCAGCCGTGCCCGCGCTCAACCACATCCTGGCCAGTCCGCCGCTGGCAGGTCCGCCGCTGGCCGGGCTGCGGCGGGGTCAGCAGCCGTGGCGGCCGACTTGTGCAATCGATTGCACGCGAGGGAGGCGACGGTGTTCTCGGTGAGGCGGAGGAAGGGCCTGGCGCGGGTGGTGTCCGCCGAGGCGGCGGGGCCGGCCTTCGACGGACTACGGCTTCCCGTGCCCTCTCATGACCCTATGAGGGCCGAGGCGGCCGGCTGGGGGCGCGGCCGGACTAGCGGAGCGCCAGCGTTATCTTCCGGGGGACTGACAGCGTTCCCGCCTGCCAGTCCAGGTCACCCGCAAGCCGTGCACGGGGGAACGCCCCGAAGAACGCCTCGAGTGCGACGCAGAGCCAGACGCGGGCGAGCGCGGCCCCGGGGCAGTAGTGCGGGCCTGCTCCGAACGGGATGCTGGGTGAGGCCGGCCCGTCGTGCGCCGCGGCGATGAGGGACGGCAGCACGGTCGCGCCCTGGGTGATGTGCCGTCCGCTGAGCCACGTGTCGGCCAGGGCGATGCGCGGCAGGCTGATGGGGAATATCGTGCGCGTTCTCAGCAGTTCCCCCGCGACGGACGCCCAGGTGCGCTCTCCCCGGGTGCACGAGGCAATGACGTTCGGCCGCTGGGCGAGTTCGGTGATCGCGACGGCGAGGATGGGGAGCATCGCGCCGAATCCGTTGGAGACGGTGCCCGTGACGTGCGCGACCTGGGCGGCGGTGTGCCCGTCCAGTGCCCTGGCGAGCTGGCTGGTTAATCCCCCGCCCCGCCGGGCCGCGACGCGGGTGTAGTAGCCGTACAGGTCATCCCAGGCCGCGGCCACGTCGTCGATGGCGTCCGGGCCAGGGACGACGGCGAACGCGATGCGGGAGGCTTCAAGGATCCGGTCCCAGTCCGCCGGCGGTGTCCCCATGGTCGCGCTGATCGCAGTGGCGGTGAACGGCTCAGCAAATCCGGTGAGCGCGTCCGCGGTGGCGCGGCCGTGGAGCGCGTCGGCGAGGCTGCGGGCGAGCTCCCGGGCCAGCGGGCGGGTCGCTTCCGCGGCGCGGCGGGTGAACAGCCCGGCGATCCGCCGTCGGTAAGAGCGCAGCCGCGGCGGATTCATGTTCAGCAGGCCGCCGTCCGGGGATTGCATTTCCGCGCCGGTGAGCGGGCAGCCGAGCAATCCTCCCGTCCTGGTGACGCCGGCCATGCCGAAATTCCTGGTGTCGGTCAGGACGCGGATTACGTCGGGGCGCCGCCGCAGGACGAGCATCGGCGGCCCGCCGGCGGGACGGAAGGCATAGTCGTGGCTGCTGGTGTAGAGGATGGGTGGCGGGCCACCGTCCGGCTGGGAATCGAAACGGAGGATTGGCGGGTGGCCCGCAGTGGTGGCGCTCACGGTGACTCCTTCGGGCTGCCTGGGCAGGGGCCTCCCCCACCCGCCACCCAGCTTCTGAGGCCGGCCCGGATGGTTTCCTTGCATTTCGCTTGCAGGCCACCCGGGTGCGCCGGGTGTCCGGGCAGATGCGGCACGGTGGGCGGATCCACCGCCGCCGCGAACCGGCTGGACGCCGCCGGGTACCCGGTCAGCACCACCGAGATCTACGTCGCCCACGCACAGCTCACCGCAGCCGGTACCTCGATTCTCACCATCGTGCAGATCCTCGGCCTGGTGGTGGTGGCCATCACGCTGATTGGCCTGGTCAGCGCACTCGGCATGGGCGTCATCGAGCGCACCAGGGAGGTCGGGATCCTGCGCTGTATCGGTGCCAGGGCCCGCGAGATCCGGCGCGTCTTCAGCGTGGAGGTGGTACTCCTGGCCGCCGTCGGCTGGGCGTTCGGAGTCCTGATCGGCTGGCTGATCTACCAGGGGCTGCTGGCGCTCGTCGCCCGCTACGCCGACCTCAGCCTGCCGCAGGAATTCCTGCCGGTCATCCCGCTGATCACGCTCGCCGGGGTGCTCGTGCTCACGCTGCTCGCCATCCGCGGCCCGCTGCGGCGCGCCACCCGGATCCAGCCCGGCACGGCCCTCCGCTACCAGTAACCTGCGCTGTGAGTGTCTCGTGACCCCTCGGCGAGGGGTGGCGGCATCCGACGCGCAGAGCGGCGCCCCGGGCTGTCTGTTCATAGTCTGGGCAAGCGTTTCCTGCCCATAGGCCGGGCAAGCGCTTCGGTGACCCGGCGGCGTTCGACGATTGCCAGCACCACACGGCAGCCGTCCGTGCGGCTACGTGTGCGTGCTCGCGGTGAGGGTCGGCTGCGATTGAGCCGGGAGTGACGAGGTCACTGCCGCCGGCCGCCGACGCCGGCAGGATCGCTTGTTCCGCCTTGTGACTGCGGCCGGGGTCTCGGCGGGTACGCGGCGATCAGGAGCTTCATCAGTTTCGGGAACTGCGTAGTGAAGCGGCCCTCGCCCCAGCCGAGGCCGGGCTCGTTGGCTATTGCCTGGCTGAGCACTCCGACGATCAGCGTGGAGACAAGATCGATGGCCTCGTCGGAGTCTGCCTCCGGGCCGAGCTGCCCGGCCGCGACGGCGTCGGCCATCGCGGCACGTTGCAGGGCGACCATCTCCGCGCTGGGGGCGAACGCCTCCGCTGAGGGCTCGAAGTTCGGGACGGGCCGCCAGAACATCAGCTGTGCTATCGCAGGGTGGGCCAGCAGCCACCGCCCGCTGGCTTCGAGGCCGGCGGTCAGTGCGGCCAGCCCGGGCGCAGCGGCGGACATGGCGTTTCTCATGATGGCAAGGTGCTCGGCCTGGCCCCTGCGGAAGAGCTCGTCGTAGACCGCCATCAGCGAGGGGAAGTACTTGTACAGCGACGGGGGCTGGACCCCGAGGCGGCGGGCGACCTCGGCCAGGCTGAGGCTGTTGACTCCCTCCTCGGTCATGATGTCGGAGGCGATGCCGAGGATCTCCGCGATGGTTTCCTGGCGGCGGCGGGCCCGCCGGTCTGGTCGCTGGCCAGCGTTCGCTGCAGCTCCGCGCGGCTGGGCGGCTACCCCTTCGACTGCCATATCCTTATCGTAGCAGTTTCATGGATTGACAGCTATAGCTAATGGCAATAGCCTGTGTTAAGAACCACGACGGGAGGGGAAGCGATGCTCGCCAGCAGCGGACGGTGGTGGCTTACCCGGGACAGCCGCCAGGCCGTCATCAGCGCCAGTCCTGACCGCATCTACCAGCTGGTCTCCGATCTGCCCCGGATGGGGCAGTGGAGCCCGGAGTGCGAGCGGGTCGAGTGGCTCGGCGGCACGACCGTCGCGGCCGAGGGCGACAGGTTCGTCGGCCACAACAAGGGCGGCCCGTTCGGCATGATGCGCTGGTCACGGCGCGGCCGCGTCCTGACCGCAGATCCCGGCCGGGAGTTTGCCTTCGTCACCGAGGAAGGCGGCCGCGAGTCCACTGTGTGGCGGTACCGCTTCGAGACCGCCGGGGAGGGCACCCGCGTCACAGAGTCATACGAGGTCCGGTGGATCCCGGCCTGGGCCCGGCTGCTCGACATCCCGACCAACCGGCACCGCGAGTTGCACGAGGCCATGGGCCACACGCTCGGGCGGCTCAAGACCGCCGCCGAAGCACCGGCCGGCTCGCCGGCCCAGCGATGACGATGCCCAGCCAGCCTGCGTTCCGCGCGGCACATGAGCCGGTCTCGCGGTACGCGCCTGGAACAACCCCTGGAAGGAGTTCTCCCTGTGAGTACCAGTCACGTGGCCAGCAATCACGGCCCCGCACCCAGCCCAATCGCGTTGCAGCCTGACGAAGGCGAGGCGCTGTGGTTCATGGACTTCCTAGCCACCATCAAGGCCTCCGCCGAGGAAACCGGCGGCCGCGTCGCGGTCATCCACCACTCCGGCCCGAAGGACTCAGGCTCACCGTTGCATGTGCATCACCGCGAGAGCGAATGGTTCTATGTCCTCGACGGCGAGCTGACCGTCTGGGTCGGCGGCCAGGTGGTCCGGGCACCAGCCGGATCGTTCGTGTTCGGCCCGCAGGGCACGCCGCACACCTTCACCGTCAGCTCAGCAGGCGGTGCCCGGTTCTTGCTGGTGACCGAGCCGGCCGCTTTGAGGGCTTCATGCGCTCCTGTGCCGAGCCAGCCCAATCCCTTACGCTGCCGCCGCGACCGAGTGTCCCACCCGACCCAGGCCGGATGACCGCCATCGCTGCCGAGTACGGCCTCGACATCCTGGGGCCGCCTGGCATCCCCTCGTGAGCCATGACACCGCGCCCAGGACTCCGAAGCCGGGGCCTGACCAGGATTCACGGCCCCCTGACCGGCAGGCGAGAACCCGAAGCGGACTGAAGCCGTGTGGCGATGGCCATCATGGCAGTGGATGCCCGCACACAGAACGCGGCGGCCGGACATCTTCTTCTCGCTGACCCCGGAAGGCCCGGCGGCAGCAAGGCGAGTCCACGGCCTCGGCGCGCACACCTTAGAGCTCGCTGAGCGCCCGCCTGTGAACCAGCAATCCGCGCTCCACCTCGGCGAGGGCCGCTCGCACTTTGTCATCCTGTTGCTCCGCAAGCGCTGCGGCCAGGTACTGCCCGAGCCGGTCGAGATCCTCGCCGACGGCACGGCGGACCTCCTCGTCGCTCGCGGGCCCATGCCAGGGGTGCGGTGGCGCTCGGCCGGCCGCGGTCGGCATGCTCGCCAGCGGCGACACGCCGAGCGCCCGGTCCTGATCTGCGAGCAACCGGGCCCAGGTTCTCAGATCGTCGAAGAGCTGGTCGAGCACCGCGTGGAGGGCGTGCGTCTCGGGAACTCTCCGGTGAGCCTGCTTCACGTCCAGAACCGCGTCAATGACCTCGCTGAGCACCTGGTTGAGGGCAGCGGCCGGATCGTCGCGCCGGGGCGAGCTCACGCCGGCACCGACGCGGGCCGCCGGCCTCCGCACACGCAAGGCCGAGCTACTGGATCACGCCATCTCACGCGCGGGACCTCCCTGCCTCTGACATCGCGCTCCTCTCACCCGGTCCGGATGAAACGCTCAGTGAACCAACGAGGTAGTCGGGTCCTGGATGGCCAGGTTCGTGCCCTCGCCGCCCGATCGCTGTCGGCTTCAGCAGAATGCGAATCTGCCGCAGCTCGAGGAGGTTCGGATCTCGCGTCAGGTCAACCGCGAACCCGGTCCCTTCCAGCAATCGAGATCCGCGTGCCCGCTGTCACGGAGGGTGCCACTCCGGGTCGGAATGCATCCACGACGCGTAGCTTATGCCCGCCCGCGCCGAGCGTTCTGCGCCGCTGGCCGCGGCCTGGTCCTGGGGTCGTCCGGGCGCGCGCCGAAGGGGACGGCCGGCGGCCGGTCGCAACTGCTCGTGACGTTCAACGGCGTGACCTGAGCCGGCCGCCGCGAGCAGGGCTTGCATCATGTCGAGCACGTGATAGGCGACCTCGCCGTTGGCGCGGTGCGCGGTGCCGGTGCTCAGCGCGCTGGCCAGGTCCGATACGCCGTAACCCCGCGCGGCCCCGCGGTAGCCGCCTGCCTCGGCGGCCGGCGCCCAGTCCTGCGCCCCGGCGCGGAAGATCTGCACCGTCCCGCCGAACCCGTTGGGATCGGGCACCGATAGCGACCCGCCTGTGCCGTAGACCTCGATGTGCGGCAGCTGCCCGGCCCACACGTCAAAGCTCATCACCAGCGTCAACAACGCCCCATTGGCGTGCTCCAGCACCCCGGTCACGTGCGTGGCCACCGCCACCCCGATCTGTGCGCCGGCGCGGGGGCCGCTGCCGATGACGCGGGTGGCCCGCGGCGTGGCCGCCATGCCAGCCACGCGCCGCACCGGGCCCAGCAACGTGACCAGCGCGGTGAGATAGTACGGGCCCATGTCGAACAGCGGGCCGCCGCCCGGCAGGTAGTAGAACTCCGGGGCCGGATGCCACCGTTCGTGGCCGGGCGTGACCATGAACGCGGTCGCCGCGACCGGCGCGCCGATCTGGCCGCCGTCCAGGCAGGCACGTGCGGTCTGCACGCCGGTGCCCAGGACCGTGTCCGGCGCGCAGCCAACCCGCACCCCGGCGTGCGCGGCGGCGGCCAGTACCTCGCGCGCCTGCCCGGTCGTGACGGCGAGCGGCTTCTCGCCGTAGACATGCTTGCCCGCCGCGATCGCCGCGTGCGCGACCTCGGCATGTGCCGCCGGGATCGTCAGGTTGAGCACGAGATCGACGTCGTGGGCGGTGAGGAGCTCGGCAGCGGCCAGCGGGCGCGCGCCCGGCGCCGCGGCAGCCGCAGTCCTGGCCCGTGCGTGGTCGAGGTCGGCGACCGCCACCACCTGGACGTTGGGCAACCGCCGCAGGGTGCCCAGGTAGGCGCCGCTGATCTGGCCGGCGCCCACCACGCCGATGCGTAGCGCGGTCACCGCGCCGCCCAGGCCATCCCGGCCCGGATCATCGCATCCACCTGCGGCACTTCCAGATCCGCGAGCGAGTGGCCGATCGCAGTCACGAACACCCGGCCCGCGCCCCAGCGGCGGGTCCAGGTGACCGGCATGACGGTGCCGGCCAGATCCGGGTAGTCCGGGTCGGCGACGAAATCGGTGACGGCCAGCACGTCGTTGCCCGGATCAACGTGCAGGTAGTACTGCTCTGTGGTGATGGTGAACGCCTCGACTCCGGCCAGCACCGGATGATCCGCGCGCTCGGCTACCGGTCGCACCTCGTAGCCGACGAAGCCGCGGGGGTGGTACACGAACTGGCCACCCGTAATAAGGCTGTACGCGGGTTCGGCGCGGAACGCGTTGACAATGCCGCCGTGCCAGCCGGCGAAGCCGGTCCCGGACCGGACCGCGCGCGACAGCCCGTCTGCTTGCCGGCTGGTGATCGTGCCCATCGTCCAGCACTGGACCACCAGGTTGGTCGCCGCAAGCAGCGCCTCGTCGAGATAGCTGTCCAGGGAGTCCGATACCGTCACACCGAAGCCCGCTTCCTTCAGCACCCGGACGTAGCGGTCGCTCGCGGGAACGGGCACGTGGCCCTCCCATCCGCCATGGACCACCAAGGCGCGCTTGCCGTCATGCCGGTGCCGTAGGCTCTGAACTGTCATTTGCTGCCCTCCTCGCCCACACGTCACCATTCGGCCTGAACCCGCCCCCGACGTCATCATCCCCGTGGAGCGGTACGCCCTCGTTTATCAAGTCCCCGTTAGGCCTGCAAAGCCGCTGCTTGATAACGTTTCAGCACGTCAGAGGCACTTGGAATAGCGACGATCATTGCCCGTGCTGCAGGGCCGAGATGGCGCAACGGAACCGTCGGCGGCCGGTCCACTTGGTGGTGCTCACGCGAGCAGGCCGCCTGACCCGCGGCTCTTGCCGATGCTGCTGACCAGCGGTAAGAAGTGCTGATGGGGAAGGAGGCTTCCATCGCCACGGCCGGTTCCCCGCAGATCGAGTTGCGCCTGGCCGGGACTTTCGGTGTCATCCGCGCCGGCACGGAGCTGCCCGAGGGCGAGGTGGGCAGCCGCAAGTCCCGCACGTTGCTGAAGCTGCTGGCGGTGGAGCGGCCGACCCTGGTGTCTGTGGACCGGATCGTTGACGTGCTGTGGGCCGGGGAGCCCCCGGCGGCGGCCGAGCAGAACGTCGCCACCCTGGTCAGCAGGCTTCGCGGGGTGCTGGGCTCCGGCATCATCGTGGGCGGCCGCCATGGGTATCGCCTGGCCGGCGAGCCGGAGGTCGGCGTGGACCTCGATGCCGCCGCTCGGTACTGCGAGCAGGCCAAGCGCAAGCTGCCTGCTTCGCCCGCGCTCGCCTTGGCCGTGGCCGAGCAGGCCATCGGGCTGCTGTCCGCGGACATCGCGCTGGCCGAGGAGCCCTACGCGACCTGGGCTGACCCGGCGCGCGAACAGCTGAGCCAGCTGCTCCGCCAGGCCCGCCTGACCGCCGCCGAGGCGGCGCTGGCGATCGGGGAGGCGAGCTCGGCAGCCCGCTACGCCGAGGCGGCGCTGGCCGCCGACCCGCTCAATGAGACGGCCTGCCGCTGGTACATCTCCGCGTCGGCCGCAGCCGGCGAGTCGGCCCGGGCGTTGGTGGCCTACGAGGCGCTGCGCGAAAGGCTAGCTGAGGAACTGGGTGCCGACCCCTCACCCCAGACACAGGAACTCCACCTGGCTATCTTGCGCCAGCAGGATCGTGACTGGGCGGACGGGCACCCGGTCCGGCCCGTTCGGTCCATCTAGATCGTTCGGTGCGGCCTGGTCGTTCCGTACGGCCGGACCGGCGCAGGCGAGTACTGGCCGGGCGGGACGAGGAGGCCGGGGCGCTGCGCGAGGCTTGGGACCGCGCCGTGGCCGGCGGTTCCGGCCTGGTCATGATCATCGGGGAGGCCGGGATCGGCAAGACGGCCCTTGCGGAGGATCTCGCGGCAGATGCGGACGAGGATGGCGCGACGGTGCTGCGCACGCGCTGCTATGAGGCCGAGCGATCATTGTTCTTGCAGCCGATCGCCGAAGCGATCGCACCTCTCGTCTCCAGGATGTCGGCCAGCACCCTGCGGCAGTTGCTCGGAGAGCACGCACCGGCAGTCGCGGCTTTGCTGCCCGAGGCTGCGGCGCTGCTCGGACCCCCGCCGTCCTGGCACGGCACCCCGGACATGGAACGGCGCCGGTCGTTTCAGGCGGTGACTGCGTTCCTGGCCGCGCTGGCGGACCGTAGCCCAGTCCTGCTCCTGGTGGACGACCTCCAGTACGCGGGGCAGTCCACGGTGGAGTTCCTGCATTACCTCGGCCGTCAGGTGTCCGGCTCCCGGCTGCTGGCCGTGGTTACCGTCCGGGCCGAGCACGACGCCGAGATCGGGTCCGCGCTAGCGCCGGCGGCCTCCCGGGTCGAGGTGGGCCCGCTCAGCGCGTCGGCGGTCGAGCAACTCGCCACCCAGGCCGGGCAGGGCGCGCTGGCCGGGCCCATTCTGCAGCGGACACGGGGCCACACCTTGTTCGTGGTGGAGGTGCTACGGTCCCTGGCCGGGGGGGACACTGGCGTGCCCGAGTCGCTGCGCAGCGCGGTGCAGGCGCGGGTCAGGCAAACCGGCGCGGCCGCAGAGTCGCTGCTGCGGGCGGCATCGGTGCTCGGCGCCGCGATCGATCCCCTGACCCTCGGCGAGCTGCTCGAGCTCACCCCGGCCGCTGCGGTCGATCTGTGCGAGCAGGCGCTCCAGGCCAGGCTGCTGGTGGTCAGCGGCAGAGACTACGAGTTCGCCAACGACCTCATCCGGGAAATCCTGTACGCCACCACGCCTGAACCGACACGGCTGGCCTACCACCGGCGGGCAGCCGAACTGCTGACCAGGCAGCCCGAGGCCCTGGCCCGGCACGCGACGGCCGCGGGTGACTGGCTCCGGGCGGCGCGGGCCTGGCTGCTCGCGGCCGGGGATGCCATGCGCCGGTCCGCGGCGAGCGATGCGATCGCGCTGAGCACTCAGGCGCTGGAAGCAGCCGAGCGCGGCGGGGACACCGAAGCGCACGCCCGTGCCCTGATTCTGCGCGGCCGCGCGCGGGAGGCGATCGGCGCTCACGTTACCGCGCTCACCGACCTGACCCTGGGTGCCGCCGTCGCGCGCACGGCCGGTGACCGCCGACTGGAGATGCTGGCCCTGCGCGAGCTCGGCGGTGACGTGCCCGCCTCGCGCGGGCTACCGATCAGCTTCTACGTGTCCAACCTCGAACGCGGGTTGCGCATCGCCGAATCAACCGGCGACCGGGCCATCGAGGCCGACCTGCTCGGGCGGCTGGCCATCATCGCCGCGAACCGGCTACATCTGGATGTTGCGCTCGACTACGGCCTGCGGGCGGTGGCCGCCGCTCGGGCGTCCGCGGACGATCATGCCCTCGCAGCTGGGCTAGACGGTCTCAAGATCGCCTACCTTAGTCTCGGGAACGTGCAGGGTCTCGCCGACGTACTGGCCGAACTCGATCCGCTGCTGCGCAGCCTGGGTGATTTGTTCCGGCTGCAGTGGGCCGAGTTCGAATCCGCGTTCCCGCTCATCGCCGCGGCCAAATGGGATAAGGCGACCACCGCCATGGAGACGGCCCTGGAGGCCAATCGGCGCGGCGGATACCCGCACTGCGCCGTGTGGTATACGGCGCACCTCGGCTGGCTGGCCCGGCTCCGCGGACATGACGACGACGCGATGGCGTTCGGCCAGCGCTCCCTAGCCATGAGCGAACAGCTTGAGCACACCTGGTGGAAGGCGGCGGCATGCGCCATATTCGGCATGACGCTGCTGCAGAGAGGTGACCAGGCAGGAGCCGTCGAGGTGCTCGAACGCGGCCTGGCCGTGGCCGAGCAGGCAGGCGTGGAGGCTTATCTGTTGCGTTGCGCCGCTCCCCTGGCCGCCGCCACGGGTTCGCCGTCGGTTCTCGCCCGCGCGGACCGACTGCTGGAGCAAGCCACCATCCCGGTTGACGGTGCATGGCTGCTGGGTGAGGAATCCTATCTGTGCCTGGCGCAGGCATGGCTCGAGCAAGGCGATGTCGAACGCGCCCGTGCAGTCCTGTCGCCGCTGCTCACGGTGGCCGACCGAGTGCCATGGACGGCGACGCTAGCCGCGACGCTGGCCTTGGACGGGCGTGCTCTCCTCCGGCTCGGTGAAGACGATCAGGCCAGGGCCCGATTGCTTAGGGCTGAGCGAATCGCAGGTGAGCACGGCCTGCCACATGTCCTGCAAGATGCGCGATCGGCCCTCCGCAGCGTCAAATGAGCTCGGCGAGGCAGGCGGCGGCCCGAGCCGCGCCGTCGCTTTCGACGGGCCGGTAGCTCACCGGGCGCGCGATTTCCGCGGCTATCGCTGCGGCGAGCGCTTCCGGCTCGGCCTCCTCATAGTCCATGTACCGGCCGGCCCCGTACTGGGCCAGCCGGTGCCGGACATGGAAGTTCTGCTCGAAGTGATGGCGCAGCGGCACGTAGATGAAGGGACGCTGGCTCGCGGTGAGTTCCATGGTGGAGCTCAGCCCGCCTTGCACCACTCCGAGATCGCATGCGGCGAAGTGCCGGTAAAGGTTAGGTACGTACCCGTGCACCTCAAGACCGCTGTAAGACGGGAAACAGGCCGGATCGATCCGCGGGCCGGTCACCACGACCATCCGCAGCCCTGGCACTAGCCGCCGAGCCGCGGGAAAGGCGGCAATCACCCGGCGAAGCAGGTCAGTGCCCACGCCCGAACCGCCGACCGTGACCACGCAGACCTTCTCGTCGGCCCGATAGCCCAGTTCGGCCCGGATTGCCTCGCGGTCGGCTAGGCCGACGGGCGAGATGCCCGAGATATATCCGGAGAACTGGTAGTTCTGCTCGACCCAGTCACGGATCAACGGCAGCCCGTCGCCGAACGTGTCCGGCACCACGTCGGCGGCGTTGCCGACGAACACCGACCGGTCCCGCAGGCTCGGGAAGCGTGCGATCTGGTCGATCATCTCCGCGTTGTAGTCGGCGGTGAGGGCTCGTTCCCGGTCGCCGCCGTCCGGCATCGGCAGCCAGCCGACGAAGTCGGTCAGCCATGCGTAGGGCGCTCGCTTGAGCTCGGGGTTCTCGTGCAGGAAGTAATCGACGTCCCAGCCCTCGTCCACGACCCACAGGTCGTACGGCTCGTCGGAGACGAGGTCGTAGTAGACCATGAAGTTCGCCACCAGGATCTCGTCCATGCGGCGGATGGCGTGGAACGCGTTGAGGTCGTGCTCGCCCGCCTCGGATTCGATGTGCGAGCTCTCGCTGGCGAGCCAGCGCGACGCCGGGTGCACCCGCTCGCCCCGCTCCTCGAGCACCAGCGCAACCGGGTGCTGGGCGAGCCAGTCGATCTGCAGCTCCGGGTGCCTGGCACGCAGTTCGGCGGCGATAGCGAGGTCGCGGCGCACATGGCCAAGCCCGATCGGCGAGCTGACATATAGCGCGCGCTTGCGGCGGTCCCGGGCCCTGGTCCAGGTTCGCGGTGTCGGAACACCGTGGCCCAAAGATTCGGCGAAATCCCGGATGAGCAGGTTTGTCTGGATCGGGTCACGCAGCGTCGGGGCGTGCCCGCCGCCGTGGATCGTCACCATTTGCCCGCCGGTCCAGTGGGCCAGCGCCACGCCGGTGCCGTGGGGCACGATCCCGTCCTGGTCGCCGTGCACGATCAGGACCGGGCACCTTACTTGCCGGCAGATGGCCTCGGCGTCGGCGGCGGTGGGTTCCCCTACCGCCGGGACGGTCAGCAGCAGCGTCTCGGCGGTCGTGTCCAGGCCCCAGCTCACCCCATCTTCGTGTGGCTTGGTCGAGTGCGGTTCGGTGAACACCTGCGACATGAAGAACTCGACCCAGCCGCGGTAATCGGCCAGCCAGTAGTGCCGATTGGCCTTTCCCCAGCCCTCGTAGGTGTCCCTGGTCTCATCGAAGCCGGGCGGCATCGGCCAAGGCAGCGCCGCTCCGATCGCGACTACCCCGGCCGCTCGTTCGGGATACCACGCGGCCAGCTGCAGCGCGTGCCGGCCGCCCACGGACAGGCCGACGACCACGGCGCGGTCCACCCCGATGGCGTCCAGCACGGCGATCGCGTCATCGACGTACTCACCGTCGCGGTAAGCCTCCGCGGTCCCCGGACGGTCGGCACGGCCGTTGCCCCGGCCCTCAACGGTGATCACCTGGAAGTGGCGCGCCAGGTACGGGACCTGGGCTTTCCACTGCCGGGCGTGCACGATGGCCCAGGAGGTGAGCAGCAGGATTGCCGACTCGCCCGCGCCGAACACCTCGTAGCCAACCTTGACTCCGCCCCGCTCGATGAAGCCCTCAGTGTCGGGATACCTCGCCCGCATGGCCGCCTCCCCTGAGGAATCGCCGTTTCGCAGTTCTATTGGTCCCCATTGCAGCCCGGTTGCAACGCCAGTGCAACGCAGCCGGGGAACCTGAACGACACAAGCGAAGCCACAAGAAGCGAAGGAGAAGGCCATGCCGCTTGTCAATGTGCGCCTGATCGAGGGGGTCTTCACCCCGGAGCAGAAGAGCGAGATGATTCACCAGCTGACCGAGACCATGGTGAGGATCGAGGGCGAGAACCTGCGTCCGGTCACGTGGGTGATCGTCGACGAGGTCAAGAGCGGGGACTGGGGCATCGGCGGCAAGGGTCTCACGGCCGCAGATGTCCACGCTCTGCAGGGGAAGGCTCCAGCCGGCACCCCGGGCTAGCGTCCGATCGTGACACCTCAAGGTGCGGCTGCCCGGGTCTCTTCGCATCGAGGACGACGGGCAGCCGCGCCGGCGCAGCCGAACGGCAGGGACCCGGCGTACGCCGTCAGGCTTACCCTCAGCACGCGGGGGATTAAAGGCCGTTTCCGCCACACCCGTTGCAAGTCGGAGCGCCGCGCTGACATGCCGATAATTGGTCGGGGTGGCCGGATTTGAACCGGCGGCCTCTTCGTCCCGAACGAAGCGCGCTGCCAAGCTGCGCCACACCCCGCCGGCCAGTTCGGGGGCTAGGCCCCCCGGGGTGGCCGATTTCCCCGGAACCTCCGGCAGTCTAGCCGATCCGCGGCGCCAGCGTGAGCAGCGTGGCTTCCGGGCGGCACGCGAACCGGACCGGGGCCCACGGTGAGGTGCCGAGCCCAGCCGACACGTGCAGCCAGGGCCGGTTGTCAGGCTCCCCGGGTGGGGGCTGAACGGCCGGGTGCCGGTGCAGCCCGCTGACCCTCTCCCGGTCGATTCCGCAGTTGGTGACCAGGGCACCGTACAGCGGAATGCGAAGCTGGCCCCCGTGCGTGTGGCCCGCCAGCAGCAGATCGTAGCCGTCCGCGGCGAACTGATCGAGCACCCGGGGCTCGGGAGAGTGCATCACGCCCAGCCGCAGGTCGGCGCCGGGATCCGCCGGGCCGGCGATCTCCTGGTAGCGGTCGCGCTTGGTATGCGAGTCGTGGACACCGCCCACCTGGATATCGAGGTGGCCGGCCTTGACCTGGCCGCGGCGGTTGTTCATGTCGAGCCACCCGGCTGCGGACATCCCCGCCCCGAGTTCGGCCCAGGGCAGGTTCGGGATGTTCCGGAGATGCTCGTGGCCGCTGTCGCGCCACAGATACCGCAGCGGGTTCTTCGGCTCCGGGGAGTACAGGTCGTTGGATCCGTATACGAACACGCCGGGCCGGTCCAGCAGAGGGCCGAGGGCGTCCAGGAAAGGCTGGGCGGCCTGCGCGTGGGCGATGGAGTCGCCAGTGTTTACCACCAGGTCAGGTGCCAGGGCGTCCAGCGACCTGATCCACGACATCAGCCGGTGGCGGCCGGGGGTCAGGTGCGCGTCGGAGATGTGCAGCACCCGAAGCGGCTCCCTCCCGGCCGGGAGGACGGGGACGTCGTACCGGCGCAGGGCGAACCAGTTCCGCTCGGCGACCGAGCCGTACGCGAAGGCTGCCCCGCCCAGCGCGGCCGCGGTCCCGAGGGCCTGGAGGGCTCGTGATCGCATCCCACTATGGTGCCATGTCTCTGGCGTACCCGGCCCGTGAGTGAGCGCGCCCGCCCTGCCCGCCCGGCCCCCGCGCGCCGTTCGTTATCTGGTCCGGAGGGTCTGGAGCGGGCGCGCGGCGGCCGGGGGGGCAGGGCAGGATGGACCTATGGCAGCACTCAAGGATCAGCTGCGGGCCGACCTCACCGCCTCGATGAAGGCCCGGGACGACGTCCGGACCCGCACCATCCGCAGCGCCCTGACCGCGGTGTCCACCGCGGAGGTCGCCGGGCGCACCTCCCGCGAGCTCAGCGACGACGAGGTGGTCACGGTGCTGACCAAGGAGGCCAAGCGGCGCCGGGAAGCCGCGGAGGCCTTCGCGGCGGCCGGGCGGACCGAGCAGGCCTCCGCCGAGCGCGCCGAGGGGGAGGTCCTGGACGCCTACCTCCCGGCCCAGCTAGGCGACGACGAGATCGCCGCGCTCGTGAGCGCCGGGATCGAGCAGACCGGGGCCACCGGCATGGGGGCCATGGGCCAGGTCATGAAAGTGGTCACGGCGCAGGCCGCCGGCCGCGCGGACGGAGGCCGGGTGGCCGCCGAGGTCCGCCGCCAGCTCAGCCAGCAGGGCTAGTCACCGCGAGCCCGCACCCGTCCCGGGAGGGTCAGCAGATCCCCAGGACGGCCGGGCGCTAGTGGGTGGGCGGGCCGCCGCCTGTCCCGCCCCCGCCGGGCCCGTTCCCGTTCCCGGGCCCGTTCCCGTTCCCGGGCCCGTTCCCGTTCCCGGGCCCGTTCCCGTTGCCTCCGCCCTTGCCCTTCTTCGGCGGGGTCGGGTTGGTCTGGCCGTCGCCCATCGACCAGAGCGCGCCAGGGATGTCAGCCTGGACGAAGTTCAAGGGCGGGTTCGCCAGAACCGCATGCTCGAACGTCATCTGCCAGGTGTACCCGGGCGCGTCCGCGCCGAACATCTCGCCTGGGCAGCCTTCCCGGAAACAGGAACCGATACCTGACATCGGGTACCTGACCGGGTCTACCGGGTTGAACACGGACACGTAGCCGGCCAGGTCGGGGGTGTATCCGCCGAAGGCGGCGTAGTCGAAGTTGTCCGACGTGCCCGTCTTGCCCGCGGCCGGACGCCCGATGCCCAGCCCGACCGCTGTCCCGGAGCTGATGACGCCCTGCAGGACATAACTGGCCGCGTCGGCAATACCCGCCGGTATCGCCTGGTGGCAGTGGGGCTGTTCGACCGGCAGCTCGGCTCCCGTGCGGCTGAGGATCTCGGAGACGGCGATCGGCGTGCAGCTCACCCCGCGCGCGGCAACGGTCGCGTAGGCCTCGGCCATGCTCATCGGGGACACGTTGACCGCGCCGAGGGTGAACGCGGGGAGGTCATCGGCGGGCGGCTGGCTCGGGCCGTCCCACTGCAGCAGGGACCGGCCGTCCGCGCGGGTCACGCCCAGCGCTACGGCGGTCTTGACCACGTTGCACAGGCCGACCTTGCGCTCGAGCATGGCGTAGTAGATGTTCACCGACTGGGCCGTGGCGGTATAGAGGGTGAACGCGCCCTTTTCGGAGGGTGAGTCGTTTATCAGCTGGTACGGGCCGGTCGGGCCGCCTGCGCAGTTCGTGTAGCCGGTCAGCGTCGTAGCTGCCGGGACCGTCTGCGGGAATCCGAACGGCACGTTCTGTTCCAGGGCGGTAAGCAGCGTGAACAGCTTGGATGAGGACCCCGTCTGCACCCCCACACCACCGTGGAACTGCGAGTTCACCGCGTAGTCCTCGGTCGTCTGGTTAGCCCCGGTGCCGTACGAACGGTCGTTGGCGATGGCCAGGATGTGCCCCGTGCCGGGCCGGATGAGCACCTCAGACGCCGCGTTGCCACCCGGGTTCACCCCGTTGGGTGGCTGCGGAACCATGTAGTTGACCGCCTGCTTGGCAGCGAGCTCGTCCTGCGGGCTGAGGGTGGTGCGGATCTCCAGGCCCCCGCTGGTGTTCAGGATGTTCCAGGCCTGGGAGAAGGCCTTGTTCTGGCTCATCAGGGAGACGACGTAGTCACAGAAGAATGCCGCGCTCCTGGCTGAGCCGCTGGTGCAGCCGGTCTGCAGCGGGGACAGGTGCAGGCCGAGCGGCAGCTTGCCGACCGCGACCGCGTGCGCCTCGCTGATCATGTGCAGCTGGGCCATCCGGGCCAGCACCACGTTCCGCCGGTGGAGCGCGGTCGCCGGGTTGGTAACAGGGTTATCGGCCGCCGGGTTCTCGACCATCCCGGCGAGCAGGGCGGCCTGGGGCAGGGTCAGCTTGGCCGCGGTGGTGTCGAAGTACCGCTCGGCTGCGGCGCCGACGCCGACCGCCTGGTTGCCGTAGAAGGTCCCGAAGAACGCCGCGTTGAGGTAGCCGGCAAGGATCTGGTCCTTGGACATCCTGTTCTCGACCTGGATGGCGAGGCGCAGTTCCTTGATCTTGCGGGTCAGCGTGTCCGAGGCGGCCTGCTCGGCCATCTGCGTGTTCGGTGCGGTGAGGATGAGGGCGTTCTTCACGTACTGCTGGGTGAGAGTGGAACCGCCCTGGACCGGCTTGTGCTCGATGTCGTTGACCAGGGCGCGCACGGTACCCCGGATGTCGATCGCCCCGTGCTGGTAGAAACGGGAGTCCTCGATCGCCACGATGGCGTGGCGCATCACCGGCGCGATCTGGTTGAAGCTGACCGGCTCCCGGTTGACGCCTCGCGGGTAGAAGTAGGCGAGCAGGTGGCCCTGGCTGTCGAGGATCTCGGAGCGCACCGGCAACTGGCCGATGACTCCGCTCTTCATGTTGTTGAACTTGTTCGCGGCGTTCCGGGTCACCAGCCCGACCGCGCCCACCGCGGGCACCGCCAGGGCGCCGGCGAGCAGCCCGGCAACCGCGGCCAGGAGCGCCACACGGCCTGCGATACCGGCCCGTCGTCCGATCAGTCCAGGTGTCAACACGGTCCTCAGGGTACGCCCTGCCGCTTGCGTGAGTTGTCCGCTCGCGAGAGGGTGATTGGCCGCGTGAGAGGTGACCACTCGGCAGCCATGGCATGGCCCAGGCGGGCTATGCGCGAAATGGGCCCAACGGGCTCTGGCGCTGACCCCCTAGTGTTCCGTAAGTTTCTTTTCCGCAACACCGACAACGGAAACAGGCGTGAAAACGTCTGCCCCTGGACCGCAGGTGAACGCCATCCGGCGTGACGACCTTACGGGCCGTGACGATCAGGAGGAGTGGGCCACATGTGGATCACAGACTGGACCGCCCGCGCCGCATGCAAGGGAACGGACCCTGACGAGCTTTTCGTCCAGGGTGCGGCGCAAAACCGGGCCAAGCTGATCTGCCGCGGCTGCACCGTCCGCACCGAATGCCTGGCCGATGCGCTGGACAACCGCATCGAGTTCGGTGTCTGGGGCGGCATGACCGAACGTGAGCGCCGGGCTCTGCTCCGCCGCCGTCCCGACGTGACGTCGTGGCGGGAGCTGCTGGAGCACGCTCGCAATCAGTACGAGCGCACCTCAGACGACGAACTGGTTGCCAGCTGACAAGCCGGATGAAATCGCTCAGCTAGCAGCGTCGCTAGCTGAGCCTCACCCCCCGGGCGAGTTCCTTCCCCACCGAGCGCAGGCCGTCGAGGTCATGGACGTCCTCTGGCTGCGCGAGGACTTCGACCATCGGGATAACTGGGTGAGCTGCTGAGAAGCTTTCTTCCAGCCGACGCTCCCGCTCAGCGAGCTGCATCCGCTCTGCGTGCAAGCGCAGCGCGGTCGCGGTGAGCGGATGACGTGATGTGGTCGCAGCCGCGGCGGGCGTCCCGCGCAGGTCGCGGGCGCGCGCTTTGCGGCCAGCGGTGCCGCTCTCGCTACTATGCCCGTTTTGTCCCCGCTCAAGGGCACCTTCGCCGGACCCGGGCACGGGCTGCAGCACCTCCGCCGCCCCCAGACTCCGGGCGGCCGACAGGTGGGCTGCCGGTGAGCGGTGCACCCGGTTGACGATCAGGCCGGCCAGTGGCATCTGGTCCGAGGACAGCCGGTCCACGAAGTACGACGCCTCGCGCAGGGCGTCCGGCTCCGGGGTAGCAATGACCAGGAACGCGGTGCCGGGCGCCTGGAGCAGCCGGTAGGTGTCGTCGGCCCGCTCGCGGAACCCGCCGAACATCGTGTCGAACGCCGCGATGAAGGTCTGCACGTCGCGGAGCATCTGGGCGCCGATGACCTTGGTGATCACGCCGGTCACCATGGTGAACCCGGCCGTCACGAACTTCAGGTAGGCCCGGCCGCCCGCCTTGGTCGGGGCGCTCAGCACCCGGATCAGCCGCCCGTCCAGGAACCGGCCCAGGCGCTGTGGGGCGTCCAGGAAATCGAGCGCCGACCGGCTCGGCGGGGTGTCCACCACGATCAGGTCCCACTCGTCCGCCCGGCGCAGCTGGCCGAGCTTCTCCATGGCCATGTACTCCTGCGTGCCGGCGAAGCTCGAGGACAGCGACTGGTAGAACGGGTTGGCCAGGATCTGCTCGGCACGGTCCGGGTCGGAGTGCGCCTCGACGATCTCGTCGAAGGTCCGCTTCATGTCCAGCATCATCGCGTGCAGGCTGCCGCCTGCCGCCTCGGCCGCCGCGCTGTTGTTTGTCGCACCGGGGACCGGCCGCGGGGTGTTGTCCAGTGACGACAGGCCCATCGACTGCGCGAGGCGCCGGGCCGGGTCCACGGTGAGCACGACCACGTGCCTGCCCCGCTCGGCGGCGCGCAGGCCCAGGGCCGCGGCGGTCGTGGTCTTGCCCACCCCGCCCGACCCGCAGCACACGATGATCCGGGTCCGCGGATCATCCAGCAGCCGGTCCACCTCGAGGGCTGGCTCTGATCGCATCAAGCCGCTCCCCGCTGGCTGGGTCGCATCAGGCTGCTCCTTGCTCGCGCAGCGCCTCGGCCAGGCGGTACAGCCCGGCCAGGTCCATCTGGTCAGTGATCAGCGGGAGGTCATAGCACGGCTGCCCGGCGTCGGCCAGCCGGGTCCGCTGGGCCCGCTGGGCCAGTTCCTCCCGGGCGTGGTCGGTCAGCTCCGCAGCCAGGCTGGCAGCCAGCCCGCGGCGGTCCTCGATGCCGGCCGCCTTCAGCCCGGTTTCCAGCTCATGCTGGTCCAGGGTCCCGTCCGCCGCCGCATGCAGCTGCTCCTCGGTCAGGTCCACCGGGCGCACCATATTGATCATGATGCCGCCGAGCTGAAGGCCGCCCTGGGCGAGCCCGCGCAGCTCCGCCAGGCCGTCCAGGGTCTCCTGGACCGGCATTTCCTCCAGGACTGTGACGAAATGCACGGCGGTCTGCGGTGACTTGATGACGCTCTGCACGGTATCCGCGTGCCCGCGGATCGGCCCCACCTTGGCCAGGCCCGACACCTCGGTGGCCACGTTGAGGAAATTGGCAATCCGGCCGGTGGGCGGGGCATCCATGATCACCGCGTCGTAGTAGAGCCGGCCACCGGACCGGCGCCGGGTGGCCTCCACGGCCTTGCCGGTCAGCAGCACGTCGCGCAGGCCCGGGGCGATGGTGGTGGCGAAGTCAACGACGCCCAGCCGCGTCAGCGCAGTCCCGGCGTGCCAGACGTTATAGAACATCTCCAGGTACTCGATCAGCGCTGATTCGGGATCGGCGGCCAGCGCGTAGACCTCCCCGCCGGGCAGGGTAGGCGTGGCCGGGGCCACTGCGACCCGCCGCTCGGCATAGGGCAGGGGCGGGGAATCGAACAGGCGGGCGATGCCCTGGCGTCCCTCGACCTCCATGAGCAGCACCCGGCGGCCGCCCGCCGCGAGCGCGATGGCCAGTGCACCGGCTACCGTCGTCTTGCCTGTCCCGCCCTTGCCGGTGACGACGTGCAGCCGGACACCTTCCCAGTCCGTGTCCCGCGGCCTCACTCTGAGTAGGCTATCGTCGCCCGGCCACCACATCCTCCGGGAGCGGCGGCCGGCCTGCCCCCGCTGCGCCCTGGTGCGCGCCCGGATTGTCACTAGGCTGAGGTAGAAAGGGCCCGACGGCGGGGAACCTCAGCGATGAGAAGAGGTGTGTCCGATGGTCGCTGCCCTGATTGTCATCCTCGTGCTGATCATCGTAGGCGGGCTGACTGTGGTCGGCCGGTCGCTCCGGGTAGTACAGCAGTATGAGCAGGGCATCGTGTTCCGGTTCGGGCGGGTCATGCCCGGGGTCCGCGGTCCGGGACTGACCATCCTGCGGCCGATCGGGGACCGCATGCAGAAGGTCAACATGCAGATCATCGCGATGGCGGTCCCCGCCCAGGAGGGCATCACCAGGGACAACGTCAGTGTCCGGGTGGACGCGGTGGTGTACTTCCGGGTCATCGACCCCATCAAGGCGGTCGTGAACGTGCAGAACTACATGTTCGCCGTCTCCCAGCAGGCGCAGACCTCGCTGCGGTCCATCATCGGCCAGTCCGAGATGGACCAGCTTCTCGCCGAGCGGGACACCGTGAACCGCGAGCTGCGCCGGATCATCGATGAACCGACCGAGGGGCCGTGGGGCATCCGGGTCGAGCGGGTCGAGCTCAAGGACGTGAACCTCCCTGAGGGGATGAAGCGGTCGATGTCCCGGCAGGCCGAGGCTGAGCGGGAACGGCGGGCCAGGATCATCTCCGCCGACGGCGAGTACCAGGCGTCCAAGCGGCTGGCGGCGGCGGCCAACGTGATGGCCCGCGACCCGGCCGCGCTGCAGCTCCGGCTGCTGCAGACCGTGGTCGAGGTGGCTGCGGAGAAGAACAGCACGCTGGTCATGCCGGTGCCCGTCGAGCTGCTCCGGTTCTTCGATCGGAATGCGCCAGCGCCGGCCGAGTCGCAGTCCGTGGCGGCGCCGCCGGCGGACACCGGGGATGCCGAGCTCGCGGCGGCCGAGGCCGCGGCCGAGGTCGGCGGCGCCCCGGAGGTGCCGGAACTCGCCGACGCGCCGCTCCCGCAGATCCCCGAGGCGATCGCGGATGCGCCGCTCCCGGAGATCCCCGAGGCGCCCGTGCCGGAGCTGGACGAGGGGGCCATCCCGCCGGTCCCCGAGACCCTGATCGCCCCGGACGCCACCGCACCTCCCGAAACCGCGGCCGCCCCGGGGACCCCGGGCGTGCCGCCGGCCGACGGGCAGGAGACCCCGAACGGCAGGAGGCCGTGACTCCCGCCTGGCGCCAGTGAGGGCAGGACCCCCGCCCGCTAGGGTGTCGCCATGCAGAAATGGGAGTACGCGACGGTGCCGTTGCTGGTGCACGCGACAAAGCAGATTCTGGACAACTGGGGCGACGACGGCTGGGAGCTCGTGGCGCTGGTGCCGGGCCCCAACCCCGAGCAGCTGGTCGCCTACATGAAGCGGCCTAAGGGCGAGTCATGACGCCCGGTCCGGCTGCGGCCGCGAGCTCCCCGGAGGAGCGGCTCGCCGCCCTGGGTCTGGAGCTCCCGGCGGTGACCCCGCCGCTGGCGGCCTATGTGCCTGCCGTCCGGACCGGCCCGTATGTCTACACCGCGGGCCAGCTCCCGCTGGTCGACGGCGCGCTCCTGATGACCGGCAAGGTCGGCGCCGACGTGGGCGTCGCCGAGGCCGCGGCGCTCGCCCGGGTGTGCGCGCTCAACGCGCTCGCCGCGGTGGCCTCGGTGTCCGGTGGCCTGTCAGCCGTGGTGCGGGTGGTCAAGGTGACCGGGTTCGTGGCTAGCGCGCCTGACTTCACCCAGCAGGCCCAGGTCGTCAACGGCGCCAGCGAGCTGCTCCTCGAGGTGTTCGGCGAGGCGGGACGGCACGCCCGCAGCGCCGTGGGAATGGCGGTCCTCCCGCTCGACGCTCCGGTCGAGGTCGAGCTCATCGCCCAGGTCGGTGACGCGCCGCGTGACTGGGCCGGCTAGCACCGGGCCGGCTAGCACCGGGCCGGGCGGCACCGGGCCGGGCGGCACCGGGCCGGGCGGCACGGGGCCGGGCGGCACGGGGCGAGGAAGCAGCAGGCCAGGGAGCAGCGGGCCGGCCAGCCACCGGCCGACCGGCCCGGTCCCGCCCGACCAGGCCATCTTGCGCCTGCCGGCCGCCCTGGCCGAGCAGGCCCGCGAGGTCCTGAGTGGCCGCAAGGCCCCGGTGACCCCGCGCGACGCGGCCTCGGTGCTGCTGCTCCGGTCGGCTGCCGCGGACGGTCCGGGCGGCCCGGGCATGGAGGTCTACATGCTCCGCCGGGTCCGGTCCATGGCCTTCGCCCCCGGCGCGTTCGTGTTCCCCGGCGGCTCCGTGGACCCGCGGGACGCCGAGGAGGGCATGGCCTGGGCCGGACCGGACGCACAGGAGTGGGGCCAGGCCCTGGACGCCCCGGCCGCGCTGGCGCGGGCCCTCGTCTGCGCCGCGGTCCGGGAGACGTTCGAGGAGTCCGGCGTGCTGCTGGCGGGCCCCACGCCCAGCACCGTGGTCGCGGACACCAGCGGGCCGGACTGGGAAGCGGGCCGGCAGGCCCTGCTGGATCATTCGCTGTCCCTGGCCAGCTTCCTCGGCCGCCGCGGCCTGGTGCTGCGTTCTGACCTGCTGCGTCCCTGGGCGCGCTGGATCACCCCGGTCGTCGAGGCCCGCCGGTACGACACCAGGTTCTTCCTCGCCGCCATCCCGCCCGCCCAGCGGACCAGGCACGTCGGCGGTGAGGCCGACGAGGTGGCGTGGTGGCAGCCGGACGCGGCGATCCAGGCCGCCCGCCGCCGCGAGCTGCGGCTGATGCCGCCGACCGCCGTGTGCCTGGCCGAGCTGGGCGCCTGCGGGCAGGTGGACTCGGCGCTGCGGGCCGACCGCGACCTGAGACCGGTGAGCCCGGGAGTCGTCGAGGCCGGTGACGCCCTGTGGCTGACCGCCCCGCCGGGCCTGGAGTACCCCCTGTGAGCGAGGCGGGCAGCCCGCCGCCGGGCCGCACCCCCCCGCCCGGCGCCCCCGCGCCCGCCGACGGCTGGGGCACCGCCCGGGCCCGCTGTGTCCTCGCCCCGAACCCCGGGCCCATGACCCTTAACGGAACCAACACCTGGCTGATCGCCGAGCCGGGGTCTGCGGTGGCGGTGGTCGTGGACCCCGGGCCCGACGATGAGGCGCACCTGAGCCGGGTCCGGGAATTGGCTGCTGCGGCGGGGCAGCGGATCAGCCGCATCCTGCTCACCCACGGGCACCTGGACCACTCAGCGGGCGCGGCCCGGCTGGCCGAGCTGACCGGGGCGCCGGTGCTGGCGGCGGATCCGGCACTGCGGCGCGGTCCCGGTGAAGACGGCCCGGGAGAGAGCAGCGCGCGGGACAGCGGCCTGGGGCCGGGAGGCGTGCTCACGGAGGCGGGCTGTGAGCTGCGTGTGGTGGCCTCACCCGGGCACACGGCAGACTCGGTCTGCCTGCTGCTGCCGGCCGACGGCGCCTTGCTCACCGGGGACACAGTGCTGGGCCGGGGCACCACCGTGATCGCCGGCGACGGCAGCCTGGCCGACTACCTGGCCACGCTGGACCGGCTCCGGGCGCTCGCCGACGAGCAGCAGCTGCGCACGCTATTGCCTGGCCACGGGCCCCTGCTCGCCGACCCGGCGGGGGTGCTCGACTTCTACATCGCGCACCGCCGGGAACGGCTCACCGAGATCCGCGCCGCGCTCGCCGCCGGGGACCGGGCCGGGGAGGACATCGTCGCCCGTGTGTACGCCGACGTGGACCCGAGCCTCTGGCCCTTCGCCCGGTGGTCTGTGCGGGCACAGCTCGAGTACCTGGGCAGCCTGGGAGAACTGCCCCCGGGTGTCCGCGCCTGACCCCGCAGTGCCAGTTGATGGTTAGTGCCTGCTGATCTCCGTCCCAGCTGATCTCAGTGGGCGCGCTTGGCCAGCCGTTCCGCGTCGATGATCGTCACGGACTTCGCGGACAAGGTCAGCCAGCCCCGGGCGGCGAAGTCTGCCAGCGCCTTGTTCACCGTCTCCCGGGACGCCCCGACGAGCTGGGCGAGTTCCTCCTGCGTGAGGTCATGGTGGACCTGGAGCCCATCCGGGGTTTGCTCGCCGAAACGGTCCGCCAGGTCGAGCAGGGCCTTGGCCACCCGGCCCGGTACGTCGGTGAAAACCAGGTCGGCCATGACGTCATTAGCCCGGCGCAGCCGCTGGGACAGGGCCCGCAGCAGATGCATGGACACCTCGGGGCGGCCGGTCAGCCAGTCCCGCAGCTCGTCATGGGCCAACGCGGCAAGCCGCGTGTCGGTGACCGCGACCGCGCTCGAGGTCCTCGGCCGGGGATCGAACAGGGAGAGCTCGCCGAACATCTCGCCCGGGCCGAGCACGCTCAGCAGGTTCTCCCGGCCGTCCGGGGCCGCGCGGGTCAGTTTGATCTTGCCCTCGAGCACGACGTACAACCGGTCGCCGTCATCGCCCTCGTCGAAGAGCCGTTCTGCCCGGACAAGATCGACGTCTGTCACCAGGGACCGCAGCGCCTTGGCGCCCTCATCATCGAGCGCCTCAAACAGCGGCGCCCGGCTGAGCACGTCCTCAGCGTGTTCCACGGGTGCCTCCTTGTGCACGTTATATGCATAGTGTCGCGCATCACAGGGGCTGCTTGCGAGCGGGCCGGGACAGCTCGTGCCTTCTGAGGCGAAGACCGGGGCCTTCCCGGGCGCGGGACCGCCTGACCTGGCTACTCCGCGGATTCCGCCAGTCGCTGGCGGCAGTTCTCGATTTCCTTCTCCGCCTGCGTCCGGCCGACCCAGCCGCCGATCTCGACCTGCTTGCCTGGCTCCAGGGCCTTGTAGACCTCGAAAAAGTGCTGGATCTCCAGCCGGTCGAACTCGTTCACGTCGTCGATATCGGCCAGGCCCGACATCCGTGGGTCGGTCGACGCCACGCAGAGGACCTTGTCGTCCAGGCCCTTCTCGTCCCGCATCCGGAACATGCCGATGGTCCGGCAGCGGATCAGGCAGCCCGGGAAGGTGGGCTCTTCCAGCAGTACCAGCGCGTCGAGCGGGTCCCCGTCGTCGGCCAGCGTGTCCTCGATAAATCCATAGTCAGAGGGGTACCGGGTCGAGGTGAACAGCATCCGGTCCAGCCGGATGCGGCCGCTCTCGTGGTCCATCTCATACTTGTTGCGTTGCCCTTTGGGGATCTCGACGAGTACATCGAATTCCACGGTGTCGCTCCCTGGCCGCGAAGGTGGTTGACTCCGGGGCCTGGATGTATCCCAGGCCGCCTTCCTGGCTCACAGGGACTGGTGTCGGCTGGGTCCCCGCTTCCGGAATCTAAGCATCTCGCGAGGGGATGGGTGTTGGCGAACCGGCCCGTGGTGAACCGGCCCGTGGTGAACCGGCCCGTGGTGGACCGGCCCGTGGTGGACCGGCCCGTGGTGGACCGGCCCGTAGTGGACCGGCCAGTGGTGGACCGGCCGGTGCCGAATCGGCTCAGGGCCACCATGGTGATCGCGCTCGCCATGATCGGCGTCTTCACCCTCGGCGCCGGCGCGGCCGTCGCCGCCCTGATGCCGGCGCAGCTGGCGCACTGGAACATCGCGCGGGTGGCCGCCCGCCCGGCCGCCGTGGCCAGCCAGGTGCTGGTGGGCGCCCGGGCCTCGGCCCCGGCGCCCACCAGCCAGGGCGTGTCCGCCGCGCTGTCCGGGGTGCTCGGCTCCGCGCTGCTCGGCAAGCAGGCCGGGGCGGAGGTCATCGACCCCGCGACCGGCCGGGTGCTGTTCGACCGGGGAGCCTCGGCCCTGCTCCAGCCAGCCTCCACAACCAAGCTGGTCACCGCGGTCGCGGCGCTGGACGTGCTCGGCCCGGCGGCCCGGTTCACCACCCGCGTGGTCGCCGGCGGGTCGCCGGGATCGATCGTGCTGGTCGGCGGGGGTGACCCGACCCTGGCCGCGGGCCCGGTGCCGGCCTCGAATTACCCACAGCCAGCCACGCTCAAGGCGCTGGCCGCCGCCACCGCCCGGGCGCTGCGCGCCCAGGGCCGCCGCTCCGTCCGGATGAGCTACGACACCTCGCTGTACAGCGGGCCGGCCCTGGCGCCGGGCTGGCCGACGTCCTACATCACCACCGGCAACGTCACCGCGATCACCCCGCTCGAGGTTGACCAGGGCCGGCTGACCCTGTCCGGCGCCCCGGAGGACGCGGACGACCCAGGCAATTACCGGCCCCGGTCCAGCGACCCGGCCGCGCAGGCGGCCGGCGCCTTCGCGGCTTTCCTCGGCGCAGACGGAATCCGAGTCACGGGCCAGGCCACCCCCCAGAAGGCGGCGGCGCACGCGGCCACCCTGGCCACGGTCTCCTCGCCGCCGCTGTCGGCCATCGTGGGCTGGATGCTCCGCGAGAGCAACAACGTGATCGCCGAGAACCTGGCCCGCCAGGTGGCGCTGCGTGAGGGGCACCGGGCCTCGTTCAGCGGCGCGGCCGCGGCGGTCACCGCCGCGGCGCGCCGGCTCGGCGTGCCCGGAGGGATCCGCCTGGTGGACGGCTCCGGCCTGTCACCGCAGGACCGGATCGCCCCCGCCGCGCTAGTCCGCCTGGTCAGCCTGGCCTCGGCAGGCACCCAGGGCCGCCTGCGGGCCGCCATCACCGGCATGCCGGTGGCCGGCTTCTCAGGCACGCTCGCCCCGGGGGGGAGCGTCTTCACCGGTTTCAGCGCACGGTCCCGCGGCCTGGTCCGGGCCAAGACCGGAAACCTGAGCAGCGTGGCCACGCTGGCGGGCCTGGTCTACGACGCCAGTGGACGGCTGCTGGCCTTCGCGTTCATGACCGACCAGGTGCGGCCCGTGGACCTCGGTAGTGCCGCGGGCGCTCTCGACCGGATGGCCTCCGCGCTGGCCGGCTGTGGCTGCCGGAGCCGGTGAACCATGGCCCGGCAGGCCCCCCCGGCTCCGCCGAGCACGTACGGTGGAGGGGTGAGCAGCGGGCAGATGATTGATTGGGACGTGGCCATCTCGACCGGGGTCAGGTGGGCCCGGCCCGGACCCCAGGTCAGCCTGGGTGATGCGCGGGCGGTGGTCGCGGAGCTCCGCGCCCTCGCCGACGCCGTGGCCGAGCCGGTCCGGGCCGTGACCGGCATGTCCGGCCCGCCGGGCGACGACGGCGGCTGGGTCGCCGTTGTGGACCGCCCGGGGTGGATCCGGGCCAACGTGGACGGTTTCCGGGTCGTGCTCGACCCGCTCGCCGAGCACCTGCGTGAGCGCGGTAACGCGCCGGGCGGGTCGGTGGTCACGGCGGTGGGGTCGCGGGTCACCGGAGTCCAGGCCGGGCTGATCCTGGCCTACCTGGCCAGCCGGGTACTCGGCCAGTACGAGCTTTTCCTGCCGCCCGACCCGAGCGCGCCCAACGGTGTCGCACCGGCCGGGCGGCTGACCCTCGTCGCCCCGAACATCGTCATGGTCGAGCGTGAACTCGGCGTCAACCCGCACGACTTCCGTCGCTGGGTGTGCCTGCACGAGGAGACGCACCGGACCCAGTTCACGTCGGTGCCGTGGCTGCGCGCGTACGTCCAGGAGCAGATGACGGAGTTCCTGCTCGCCTCCGACCTGGACCCGGCGACGATCCTGGGTCGCCTCCGCTCCGCGGCGGACGCCGTGGCCGGGGCGGTACGCGACGGCGGCGGGGAGAGTGTCCTCGAAGCCATCCAGACTCCCCGCCAGCGCGAGATCCTGGACCGCCTGACCAGCGTGATGACCCTGGTCGAGGGACACGGCGATTACGTGATGGACGCCGTCGGCCCGCAGGTGGTGCCCTCGGTCGAGCAGATCAGGCAGCGGTTCAACGAGCGCCGGGGCACGGCCGGGCGGATGGAGCGCACCCTGCGCCGGATCCTCGGCATCGACCTGAAGATGAAGCAGTACGCGCAGGGCTCGCGATTCGTCAAGGCGGTCGTGGAGGAAGCAGGGATGGCCACCTTCAACAAGGTGTGGACGTCGCCGCAGACCCTCCCCACCAAGGAAGAATTCGACCGGCCCGAGCTGTGGCTCGACCGGGTGGGCCGCGGGGGCGCGCTGGCCGCGGGCGGCTGACCGGCCGTGGGCCCGCACCCGGCGGTAGCCCAGGCGCGGGCCTGCGTCCGTGGCTGCCTTGGCGACCTGGAGCCCGGGGACCTGGTTCTGGCCGCCTGCTCAGGCGGCGCCGATTCGCTGGCCCTGGCCGCCGCGCTGGCCCATGAGGCACCCCGGCTCGGGCTGCGTGGCGGCGGCGTGACCGTCAACCACGGCCTGCAGGAAGGCTCGGCGGCCCAGGCGGCCCGCGTCGCGGTGGCGCTGGGTGCCCTGGGGCTCGACCCGGTCCGGCAGGTCAGGGTCACCGTGGACGGGCTGCCCGGGCCGGCGGCCCGGAAGCCGCCGCGCGCCGCGCCCGGTACACCGCGCTGGAGCAGGTGGCGCACGAGACCGGCGCCGCGGCCGTGCTTCTCGGCCATACCCGGGACGACCAGGCCGAGACCGTGCTGCTCGGGCTGGCCCGCGGCTCCGGGGGGAGGGCGCTGGCGGGCATGCCCGCCCGGCGCGGCCGCTTCCGCCGCCCGGTGCTCAGCCTCAGCCGGTCCACGCTGCGCGACGCGTGCCTGGCGCAGCGGCTTGACCCGTGGGACGACCCGCACAACTGCGACCCGTCCTATGCCCGGGTCCGGGTCCGCCGCGTGGCCCTGCCCGCCCTGGAAGACGCACTCGGCCCGGGGATCGCCGAGGCACTGGCCCGCAGCGCGGCCCAGCTGAGGGCGGATTGCGAGGCCTTGGACGCTATCGCCAGCGGCGAGGCGTGGCGGATCCAGCCGGCTGTTCCGCACGGGTCGTCCCCGGCGGCTCACGCCGGGGACGGGGCGGTGACCACGGTCCTGTCCGTTGCGGATACTGACGGGCTGGCCGCGCTGGCACCGGCGGTCCGCACCCGGGTACTGCGCCAGGCGGCCCTGCTGGCTGGCTGCCCGGGGGGCTCGCTGACCGCCGCCCACGTCGCCGCGCTGGACGCGCTGGTGACCGGGTGGCACGGCCAGCGCGGGGCAGACCTGCCGGGGGCCATCCGCGCCCAGCGGCGGTATGGGAAGCTGCTGTTCAGCGTTAGCCCGGCCTCCCCGCAGGAGGGGGGAGGCCGGCTAGTCAGAGGTGGGCCAGACAGGGCGGGGCCGCCGGAATGGACCGAGGCGGAGGCTGCCGGTGGACGCGAGTGACATAGGTGCGGACCTGAAGGACGTGCTGATCCCGGCGGACCGGCTGCAGGCCCGGGTCGCGGAGCTGGCCGCGCGGATCGACGCCGATTACGCCGGCCGCGAACTTCTGCTCGTCGGGGTGCTCAAGGGAGCCGTCATGGTGATGGCCGACCTGGCCCGGGCGATGCACCTGCCGGCCCAGATGGACTGGATGGCCGTGTCCTCGTACGGCTCGGGCACCCGGTCCTCCGGGGTGGTGCGCATCCTCAAGGATCTCGACACCGACATCACCGGCAAGGACGTGCTGGTGGTGGAGGACATCGTGGACTCCGGGCTCACGCTGTCCTGGCTGGTCGGCAACCTGCGCTCACGCGGCCCGGCGTCCGTGCGGGTATGCGTCATGCTGCGCAAGCCCGCCGCCGCGCGGATGGGCGTGGACGTCGCGTACACCGGCTTCGACATCGAGAACGAGTTCGTGATCGGGTACGGTCTCGACTACGCCGAGAAGTACCGGAATCTCCCCTTCATCGGCACTCTCGCGCCGCATGTCTACAAAGGCGACGAGTCGTCCAGGGCCGCCGGGGAACCCGCGCCGGAGCCTTCCGCCGATCCGCCGCCGGGGCGTGGCCGGTAGCCGGGGAACAGGATCGGAGACGAGGAGCGTTGAGATCTGCGAAGGCTCGCTGAGTCCTGGCGGCAGCTTCTCTGTGCCGGCGGTGCTGACCGGGGTGTACCGTCGGGTATTCCGGCAGCGTGGCCGGGAATGACAAGCGCTGCTGGCTGTGGCTATGACTAAGGAAGCCAGGCATGCTCACTCAGGCGGAAGGCAGTCCAGCCGGGATCGGCAGGACATGAAGCTGGTCAGGAGGAACCCGCGCGTCACTGGCGGGGCCGGTCATCGATGGATCTGAAGCGCTATTTCCGCGGGCCGTTCGTCGCGGTCCTTGTGATGCTGCTGGTCTTCTTCGTCGTCTACGAATACGCCAGCTCAGGCACCTCGTACACCCAGACGGATACGTCCCGGGTGGTCACGCTCATCGAGAAGGGCGACGTCAGGTCGGCGCTGCTCACCGATAAAGAGCAGACGATCCAGATCACCACCAAGTCAGGCCAGAAGTACGAGGCCTCGTGGGTGGGCAACGAGGGCCAGCAGCTCGCACAGCTGCTCCAGCAGAAGGCCCCGCCTCAGGGCTGGAACGTCAACGTGCCCAAGAGCAGCTCGGTATGGGGCCTCATCTTCAGCTGGCTGCCCTTCCTCCTGGTCATCCTCATCTTCTTCTTCATGCTGAACCAGATGCAAGGTGGCGGCTCCCGGGTAATGAACTTTGGCAAATCCAAGGCCAAACTCATTACCAAGGACACGCCGAAGACCACCTTTGCTGATGTGGCCGGCGCGGACGAGGCCATCGAGGAACTCCAGGAAATCAAGGAGTTCCTGCAGAACCCGGCCAAGTTCCAGGCCATCGGGGCGAAGATCCCCAAGGGCGTGCTGCTGTACGGCCCGCCCGGTACCGGCAAGACGCTGCTGGCCCGCGCGGTGGCCGGCGAAGCCGGGGTTCCCTTCTACTCCATCTCCGGCTCTGACTTCGTCGAGATGTTCGTCGGTGTCGGTGCCTCACGGGTCCGCGACCTGTTCGAGCAGGCCAAGGCCAACGCGCCCGCGATCGTCTTCGTGGACGAGATCGACGCCGTGGGCCGGCACCGCGGCGCGGGCTTCGGTGGCGGGCACGACGAGCGGGAGCAGACGCTGAACCAGCTGCTCGTTGAGCTGGATGGGTTCGACGTCAAGGGCGGCGTGATCGTGATCGCGGCGACCAACCGGCCGGACATCCTCGACCCGGCGCTGCTGCGCCCGGGCCGGTTCGACCGGCAGATCGTCGTGGCCCAGCCCGACCTGACCGGGCGCCGCGGCATCCTCAAGGTGCACGCGCGCGGCAAGCCGTTCGCTCCGGACGTGGACCTCGACATCATCGCCCGGCGGACAGCCGGCTTTACCGGCGCCGACCTGGCTAACGTCATCAACGAGGGCGCCCTGCTGACCGCACGGCACAACGGGACGCTCATCACCATGGCCGCGCTTGAGGAGTCCATCGACCGCGTCATGGCCGGGCCCGAGCGCAAGAGCGTGCTGCTGTCCGAGAAAGAGCGCAAGATCATCGCCTACCACGAGGGCGGGCATGCGCTGGTCGGCCACGCCCTGCCGAACGCCGACCCGGTGCACAAGATCACGATCATCCCGCGTGGCCGGGCCCTCGGCTACACCGCCTCCGCACCGCAGGAAGACAAGTTCCTGGTCACCCGCTCCGAGATGATGGATCAGCTGGCCATGCTGCTCGGTGGCCGGACCGCGGAGGAACTGGTCTTCCACGAGCCCACCACCGGCGCGGCCAACGACATCGAGAAGGCCAGCTCCGTCGCCCGGGGCATGGTCACCGAGTACGGGATGAGCGAGCGGCTCGGGGCGCGCAAGTTCGGCACCGGGGACGGTGAGCCGTTCCTGGGCCGCGAGATGTCGCACACCCGGGACTACTCCGAGGAGATCGCCTCCACCATCGACGAGGAAGTGCGCCGCCTCATCGAGTCCGCGCACGACGAGGCCTGGGAGATCCTGGTCACCTACCGGGAGGTCCTCGACGATCTGGTCCTGAACCTGATGGACAAGGAGACGCTGAGCCGCGACGAGGTGCTGCGGATCTTCGCCCCGATCAAGACCCGCCCGACCCGCGGCTCCTACACCGGCTACGGCAAGCGGCTCCCGTCTGACCGCCCGCCAGTGCTCACGCCCAAGGAGCTGGCCCTCACGGCCGCGGCGGAGGTCAACGATCATCCGGCCGCGGGGAACGGGCAGGCCGGGCTGCTGGGCGGCCAGGGCTCGTCCGGCCAGCCGCCGCACGGCGGCCAGGGCCAGGGTGGCGCCTCCGGCGAGAACCGTTGAGTACCGGCTTCGATGCCGCGCGTATCGAGCGCGCGGTGCAGGAGATCCTGCTCGCCATCGGTGAGGACCCGGAGCGGGACGGGCTGCGGGACACCCCGGCCCGGGTCGCCCGGGCCTTCGCGGAACAGTTCTCCGGGCTCGGCCAGCGGGCCGAGGACGTGCTCACCACGGTGTTCGACGCCGACCACGACGAATTGGTGCTGGTCAGGGACATCGAGGTTTACAGCACGTGCGAGCATCATCTGGTGCCGTTCTTCGGCGCTGCGCATATCGGCTATATACCAAACGAAAAGGGCCAGATTACCGGATTGTCCAAGCTGGCCCGGTTGGTTGACGTTTATGCCCGCCGGCCGCAGGTCCAGGAACGCATGACCACGCAGATCGCGGACGGGCTGATGAATGTCCTCGAGCCTCGTGGTGTCCTGGTCGTGATCGAGGCGGAGCATCTGTGCATGTCGATGCGGGGAGTGCGCAAGCCGGGCGCGAAGACCGTGACCTCGGCGGTCCGCGGGATCATCCGGGAGAGTCAGAGCACCCGAATGGAAGCGTTGAGCCTGCTATTCGGGCGGCGCGCCACCGGGTAACGTTCCCTGTGGGCAGAATGCCCGCAGTTTGTGTGGCGCATGACTACGCTTGTGGCCTGTGATTCAGGGCGTGACCCAGATGTCAGACACTGACGAAAAGCCTGTGGGCGGGGGCAAGACTTTGAGTGTTGCTCACTCGCCGGTTGGGCGTACCCCTGCCGCGGGCCGGGCCGACGCGGACAGCGCGGCGGCCGGCGCTCATTCGGCCGACGCTCATTCGGGCGCCGATCCGGCTAGCCCTGAGGGCCAGGGCCCGCGGTCTCCTGACCGCAGGAACCTGCGGCGTTGGGTACCGTTTACGGCGGGCTGGCTGTGCCTGCTGATCGGCCTGGCCGATATCATCGAGGTCGTCCACCCCGGCCTGATCTACACCGGCCATCTGTCCAGGCTCCACGCGTTCGTGCCCGGCACGCTGGTTGACGTCACGCACACCGTCACCGTCATCATCGGCCTGCTGCTGCTGATGCTCTCGCACGGTCTGAAGCGGCGGAAGCGACGGGCCTGGGAGGCTGTGACGCTGCTGCTCGCGGTCAGCGTCGTGGTGCACGTGATCCCGTACCGGGAGGGCCGGATCGTCACCGCGGTCATCTCGGCGCTCCTGGTCGGGGCCCTGCTCTACTTCCGAGGCGAGTTCTACGCGGTAGGCGACCCGCGGACCCGGTGGCGGGCGCTGTGGGTCTTCATCGGCCTGGTCGTGGCCGACGTGGCCATTGGGCTCACTTACATCCTGCTGGCCCGCGGGCTGGCCCAGGACTACTCGCTCTGGCAGCGCGTCGTGCACGTGGTGTACGGCCTGGTCGGCGTGTCCGGGCCTGTCCAGTTCGTGCCCGAGGCACGCAGCGACCTGTTCTCGATCCTGACCGGGACGCTCGGCCTGTTCACGCTGATCGTCACCGCGTACCTGTTCTTCCGGCAGGCCCGGCCCGCCGGGCGGCTGGGCCAGCAGGATGCGCAGCGAGTCCGCGACCTGCTCGAGAAACAGGGGGACCGGGACTCTCTCGGGTACTTCACGCTGCGCAGCGACAAGAGCATCATCTGGTCGCCGACCGGGAAATCCTGCATCGGCTACCGGGTCGTGTCCGGCGTGATGCTGGCCGCTGGCGACCCGCTCGGCGACCCGGAGGCCTGGCCCGGCGCCATCCACGCGTTCCTGGACGAGGCCGGCTGGCACGCCTGGGTGCCTGCGGTGATGGGCTGCGGCGAGCTCGCCGCCGAGGTCTGGTGCCGCGAAGGTGAGCTGACCGCCCTCGAGCTGGGCGACGAGGCGGTCGTGGACGTAGCTAACTTCAGCCTCAAGGGCCGCTCCATGCGCAACGTCCGGCAGATGGTGAACCGGGTCGAGCGCAGCGGCTACGTGGCTGACGTGCGCCGGGCCGGCGAGGTCGGCTGCGACACCATCGCGGGGCTCGCGCGGCAGGCGGGCTCGTGGCGCGGCAACCCCACCGAGCGGGGCTTCTCCATGGCGCTGGGACGGCTGGGCGCTCCTGGTGACGAGAACTGCGTGATCGCCACCGCCACCGAGAACGGGGTCCTGCGCGGCATCCTGCAATTCGTGCCGTGGGGCGCCGACGGGCTCTCGCTGGATCTAATGCGCCGTGACCGCTCGGCCCAGCCAGGGGTCAACGACTTCCTCATCGTGGAGACCATCAAGGCGGCCGAGTCGCTGGGCATCAAGCGCATCTCGCTGAACTTCGCTGTGTTCCGGTCCGCGCTGGAGCGCGGCGAGCGGATCGGAGCCGGGCCGGTGCTCCGGCTGTGGCGCGGGATCCTGCTCTTCGCCTCCCGGTGGTTCCAGATCGAGTCGCTGTACAAGTTCAACGCCAAGTTCGCCCCGGTCTGGGTACCGCGGTTCTTCGTCTTCCCGGGCGCGTCGGACGCGCCCCGGGTCGGTCTCGCCGCCCTGGAGGCTGAGGCCTTCCTGGTCTGGCCGAAGCTGGAGCTGCGCCGGATGACGCGCCGCCTGGCCTACCGGCTGGGGCTCGGCAAGGTCCGCCGGCGGCTGGCCGCGTTACACACCTCTCTCCCGCCCAGCTGACCTGGCGTCCGGGTCACCCGATCGCTCGAGCCCTTCCTGTCCCGCAGTCATCGGTAGCACCAGCCCCGGCGACATTTCACGCCTTGGTGTCAAGCGGCTGTTGCAACGAGGAGGTCGTTGAGAACTTCGGCGGGGGTGGCGAGCGGGGGCTGCGCCGGCGCGAGGCGAGGGTGGGGACGCGGGTCCCGCGGCGGCCGCGGGGCAGGCGGGTTGCCGCGTAGGGTTACCCCGTGATCATCGACGCGGCCCGGGCAGCGAGCCCGCCGGGACTCCCGGTCCCGGGACGGTGCCTGGTCATGGGCGTGGTGAACGTCACCCCTGACTCCTTCTCGGACGGGGGTGAATGGTTCGGCACGGAGGCCGGGGTTGACCACGGCCTGGAACTCCTGGCCCAGGGCGCGGACATCGTGGACGTGGGCGGGGAATCCACCCGACCCGGCGCGCAGCGCATCACCGCCGAGGAGGAACTGCGCCGGGTGGGGCCGGTCATCCGGGGCCTGGTCGCGGCAGGCGCCCCGGTCAGCGTGGACACGATGCGTGCCGAGGTGGCCGAGCGGGCGATCGACGCCGGCGCCCGGCTGGTCAACGACGTGAGCGGGGGCCTGGCTGACCCCCAGATGCCCCGGCTCGTGGCGGCGGCCGGCGTGCCCTATGTGGTGATGCACTGGCGGGGTCACAGCCACAACATGGATTCCAGGGCCGTCTACTCCGACGTGGTGGCCGAGGTGAGCGAGGAACTGTGCCGCCGGGTCGAGGTGGTGACGCAGGCAGGAGTGGACCCCGCCATGATCGTCCTGGACCCCGGCCTCGGCTTCGCCAAGCGGCCCGAGCACAACTGGGCCCTGCTGACCCACCTGGACGAGGTCAGCTCGCTCGGCGGCCGGACGCGGGCGTTCCCGGTGCTGATCGGCGCGTCACGGAAACGGTTCCTGGGCCGGCTGCTGGCCGCCCCGGACGGGACGCCCCGGCCGTTCGCGGGGTCGGATGACGCCACCGTCTCGGTGACGGCCCTGGCCGCCGCGGCCGGGGCCTGGTGCGCCCGGGTGCACCACGTTCCGGGCAACGCCGACGCGGTACGGGTCGCCGAGGCGTGGCGCCGGGCCGCGGGCGCCGGCGCCGGAGAAGGCGGAGCCGCCCCAGGGGAGACGGGATGAGCCTGGACCAGATCGCCCTGCGAGGGCTGCGCGTGTCCGGCTACCACGGGGTGCTGGACAGCGAACGCCGCGACGGCCAGGAGTTCCTCGTTGACGCCGTGCTCTGGCTGGACACCGCGGCCGCCGCGGCCAGCGACGACCTCTCCCGGACCGTGGATTACGCGGCGCTGGCGGACCGGCTCGCCGCCATCGTAGCCGGGTCCCCGGTGCGGCTCATCGAGACGCTGGCACAGCGCCTGGCCGACGCGGCCGTGGCCGAGCCTGTCGTCCGCGAGGTGGAGATCACGGTGCATAAGCCGCACGCGCCCATCGGCCACGCGTTCGACGACATCGCGGTGACAATCCGGCGCCCGCGGCCATGACCGGCACCGGGCCCGGCCCCCAGGCCGGGACGCCCCCCGACGGCACTGGCCCCCGCGGCAGTGGCCCCCGCGGCACTGGCCCTGGGAGCGTCGGCCCCGGCAGCACTGGCCGCCGGACGGTGCTCGCTCTCGGCGGCAATCTGGGAGACCGGCTGGCCACGCTGCAGGGCGGCGTTGACGCCCTGCTCGGCCCGCCTGGCCTGACCCTGGTCGCGCTGTCGCCGGTGTACGAGACCGTGCCGGTAGGCGGGCCGCCGCAGCCCGAATACCTCAACGCCGTTCTCATCGCGGACACCACGCTTCCGGCCGTGGACCTGCTGCGCCGGTGCCAGGCGGTCGAGGCATCCTTCGGACGCGTCCGCCAGGAGGTCTGGGGTCCGCGAACCCTCGATGTGGATGTCATCGTTTACGGTGACGTGGTGAGCGACGATCCGGAGCTGACCCTCCCGCACCCAAGAGCGCAGGAGCGCGCTTTCGTGCTGGCGCCCTGGCTCGACGCCGACCCGGGCGCGGAGATCCCCGGGCACGGCCGGGTGGCCGCGCTGCTGGACGCCGTGGCCGCCGCGAACGGCGGCCAGCCCGGTGTCCGGCGGCTCGCCGACGTGCAGTTGCGGCCGCCGGCATGACGCCGACCCGGGTCTCGGTGCTGGTCGTCACCGCCGCGATCAGCCTGCTGGTGTCCTGGCTGGTGCTGCGCAGCGTGTACGCGTCGCTGCCGCCGCTGCCCTGGACCGCCGCGGTGGCCATGCTGCTGCTCGCCATCGCCGAGGCCCTCAGCGGCCGGAACCTGCGGGCCCGGATCCGCGGCGGCCCCGGCCTGAAGCCCATCGCCCCGCTGGCCGCGGTCCGGATGGCAGCCCTGGCCAAGGCGAGCTCGCACGCGGCCGCGGTCATCGGCGGCCTGGCCGCCGGAGCCCTGGTCTACCTGACCAGCTCGCTCAGCAAGTCCGTGCCACGCAGCGACGCGATCACTTCGGGCGGCACGTTGCTGGCCGCCGTGCTGCTCGTGGCGGCCGCGCTCTACCTGGAGCAAAGCTGCCGGGTTCCCTCGGACGACGACCAGGACCCCGACAGGCAGCGCGCGCCCCGCTGAGCGCGGCGGCGGCCGATCGTCCGGCGCGCCTTAGAGCACTCGATAGCACTTGGAGCATTGAGTGCTATCAGGTGTTTGGATAGCTCGCAGTGGTACATAATTTGGTTGCGTGGGCGCGTCACCGGTGGATCCGCTCGGTGCCGACTTTGCGTATATGCAGGTCGCGACCAATATCGCGGTGCGTATCGAGGCTGGGGAGATCACCCACAAGCTGCCGTCCGAGCGGAGCCTGGCCGAGGAATACGGGGTCGCCTACCAGACGGTCCGGCACGCCATGAAGGTGCTGCGGGATCGCGGACTGATCATCACCCGGCAGGGGCGCGGCACGTTCGTCGCCCCCAGCCCGCCCCGTTCGTTATCTGTTCGGATTACCCCCCGAAACAGGGGGCAAATCCGAACAGATAACGTGCGGGCACCGCAGTTAGCGGTCCATGTCTCCTACCACGAAGAACATCGAGCCGAGGATGGGGCTGAGGTCCGCGACCCGGTGGCCAGGCAGCAGCTCGCCGAGCACCTGGACGTTGCTGAACGAGGCGGAGCGCACCTTCAGCCGCCAGGGCGTCTTCCCGCCCCGGGACACCAGGTAGTACCCGTTCAGGCCCAGCGGGCCCTCGGTCCAGGCGTACGTGTGCCCCTCGGGGATCTTCAGCACCTTGGGAATCCGGGCACTGAGCGGGCCCGGTGGCAGGCTCGCCAGCGTGCTGGCGCAGGCGTCCACCAGGTCCAGGGACACGGCGACCTGGTCCAGCAGGCACTCGAACCGGGCCAGGCAGTCACCCTCGCTCCGGGTGATCACCCGCAACGGTCCCGCCAGCTCTTCATAGGCCAGGTAGGGCTCGTCGCGGCGCAGGTCGAAATCCACACCGGACGCCCGCGCCGCCGGGCCGCTCACCCCGAACTGGCGCACCTGCTCCTCGGTGAGCACGCCCACGCCCCGGGTCCGGCCACGGAACCGCTCGCTGTCCCGCACGATCGCGCCGATCCGGGGCAGGTCCGCGCGCACCCTGGCGGCGGCCGCGCCGACCCGGCCGAGCCAGCCCTCCGGCAGCTCTTCCTTCAGGCCGCCGACCCGGTTGAACATGTAGTGCATCCGGCCGCCGGAGATCTCCTCCATGATCGACTGGAGCAGTTCACGGGCCCGGGCCGCCGCCTCCGCCGCGTCCGCAGCCGCCGCCTCCGCCGGGCCTGCCGCCTCCGCCGGGCCGGCAGCCTCCGCCTCCCCAGCCCCAGCCGCCAGGCCCGCGGATCCCGCCCCAGTCCGGCCGGCGGCAGGCGCTCGCGCAGCCCCGGCCCCGGCCCCCGCCGTCCCGTCCGCGCCGCCCGCAAGCTCCGGCGGATAGGAGCCGAGGAACGCCAGGTGGCTCACCGCCCGGTTGAGTTCGGCGAGCAGGGTCCGGGCCCACACGCCCCGCCGGGGCACCTCGATGCCGGCCAGCCGCTCGGCGGCCAGCACCACGCCGAGCTCGCTCGCGAATGCGCCCAGCCAGTCATGCCGGTTGGCCAGGACGATGATCTGCCGGTAGTCCCGGGCCTCGAACAGTTTCTCGGCCCCCCGGTGCACGTAGCCGATGACCGGGTCGGCGGTCACGATCCGGTCGCCCTCCAGCGTCAGCCGCAGCCGGAGCATGCCGTGCCCCGACGGGTGCCCCTCGCCCAGGTTGATCAGCAGGTCGCCGTCAGCGGTGCTGCTCCCGTCTGGGCTGCCACCGGGTCCCGCCGCCCAGCTGCTGGTGACCGCCTCGGCCTGACGCCGCGCCATGCGTTCCATCGTGTCAGATTCGCCTATGCCAGATTCGCCTATGCCAGATCCGCCCATGTCAGGCCCGGTCCGTGCCAGCCTGGGAAGTGTCAGCCTGCATGGTGTCAGCCTGGTAAGTGTCAGCCTGCATAGTGGCCAGCCCCGCGAGCGGGCCGGGCAGCGGCACGCCCGCCGATTGGACCAGCCAGCCGAATCCCCCGAGCCCGGCCGGGTCGGTCAGCTCCGCCTCCTCCGCAGCCAGGCGCAGCGCGGTCAGGTACCCGGCCGGGTCGCTGTCGGCATGGCTGAGCGGCGGCCGCTGGCCGGTCAGCCCCAGCGCCCGCAACGCCGCCCGCTGGGTGGTGAGCAGGGTCTGCGTGGCCCCGGCCGCGGTCCCGGCCGCCGCGCAGGCGTCGAGGGCGACGTGCGCGGTGATGTCCCGGGACCCGTCCGGGATCGGCCGTACCGCCCGGCCGTCCCGGAACCCCGCCAGGGTCCCGGCCACCGGCCTGCTGGCCCGGGAGTGCGCGTAATCCGCGGCCAGGGCGAGGCCGCCGTCGAGCCGCCCGATCACGTCCGCCCAGGCCGCGCACCGCGGATAACCTACCTCGGCGCGGGTGCCGGGATGCCGCAGCGGCCACCACCGGCGCAGCCATTCCTGCTCGGCCGGCCCGGCGGCCGGCCCGGTCCGCTCCTCACCGCTGCCGGGATCCACCAGCACGATCCGCAGCCCGTCCGGGGTCAGCTCGGCCACGTTGACGGGAATGTTGTCCAGCCATTCGCTGGCGATCACCAGGCCGCAGATCCGGGCCGGCGGCGCCGCCGACCAGCGGATGCGGTCATCGGACCCGGGCGAGTGCGGTGCGATCTCGACCGCGCGCGGAACGATCCGTTGCGGAAAAGAAAGCCCCGTGCCCGGGGACACGGTGCCTGGGGACACGGTGCCTGGGGACACGGTGCCCGGCGGACACCGTGCCGGCGGGCACGGTGCCGGGCGGGAGGTGCTGGGCGAGCTCCAGGATCTGGCTCAGCAACTCGCCCTCGCCTGCGCCGATGTCCACCAGGTCGAGCCGCTCCGGGTGGCCGAGCGCCGCGTCCGTGTGGCTGAGCAGGGCGAGGATGGCCTCGGCGTAGCGCGGGGAGGCATGCACCGAGGTCCGGAAGTGCGCGGCCGGGCGCTCCCCGCGGGCGTAGAAGCCGTCCGGGGCGTACAGCGCGTCCTGGGTGGCGGCCCGCCATGTCGTCCACACCGGGCCGACTTTAGTAGCCGCCCGGACCGAGCCCGCCGCGGCCGGCTTCCAGCGGGCAGCCTTCGCGCAGGGCCGGCTTCGCGGAGGCGGCGGTGCGCCCCGCGGATATGCTGATCGTTGCCGTTCTGGCACCCGCGGCGAAGGCCGGCGAGAGGAACCCAGCGAGAGGAACGCCGAGGCGATGGGGGACCCAGCGGAGCGCCCGGCCCGGCTGAAGGTCGGCGTGATCGGCGCGGGCCGGGTCGGCACCGTCCTGGGCGCCGCGCTGGAGCGGGCCGGTCACCAGGTGGTCGCCGTCTCGGCCGTGTCCGACCGCTCTTTGGACCGGGCCGAGCGGCTGCTCCCGGGGGCCCGCGTCGTGCGCCCACCGGAGTTGCTGGCCGCCGTGGACCTCGCGCTGCTGACCGTCCCCGACGACGCGCTGCCCGGGCTGGTGGCCGGCCTGGCCGCGACCGACGCGCCGCTGGCCGGGCGGCTGATCGTGCACACCAGCGGCCGGCACGGCACCGCGGTGCTGGAGCCCGCCACCGCACGCGGCGCACTCCCGCTGGCGCTGCACCCGGTCATGACGTTCACCGGGCGCCCGGACGACCTGGACCGGCTGGCGGGGATCAGTTTCGGGGTGACTGCTCCGGAGCCGTTGCAGCCGGCGGCCGAGGCCCTGGTCATCGAGATGGGCGGCGAGCCCGCGCTCATCGACGAGGCGGCCCGCCCGCTCTACCACGCCGGGCTGGCCAGCGCGGCCAACCACCTCGTGGCCCTGGTGGCGCAGTCGGCCGACCTGCTCCGGGCGGCCGGGGTGAACGAGCCCGACCGGATGCTCGGGCCGCTGCTGTCCGCCGCCCTGGACAACGCGCTGCGACTCGGAGACGCTGGGCTGACCGGCCCGGTCTCCCGCGGCGACGCGGAGACCGTGGCCGAGCACGTGCAGGCGCTGGCCAGCGTCTCGCCCGAGGCGCTGCGCGCCTACGTGGCCCTGGCCCGGCTGACCGCCGATCGCGCGCTGGCCGCGGGCATCCTCACCACCGCGGACGCGCAGCGCCTCCTCGACGTGCTGGCCGGGGCGCCGCGATGATGCCGATCGTGGCCCGGACCAGGCTTGGCCTCGCCGCCGCGCGTCGCGGCCTCGGCTTCCCGGTGGTCCTCGTGCCGACCATGGGCGCGCTGCACGACGGTCACCGCGCGCTGATCCGCCGGGCCCGGGAGATCGCTTCCCCTAACGGCTGCGTCGTGGTGTCCGTGTTCGTGAACCCGCTGCAGTTCGGGGCGGGCGAGGACCTGGGCCTCTACCCGCGCACGCTGGATGACGACGTGGTCATCGCCGCCGGGGAAGGCGCGGACCTGGTGTTCGCGCCGAGCGCGGCCCAGATGTACCCGCGGCCACAGCTCATCACCGTGGATCCCGGGCCGCTGGGCCGGATCCTGGAAGGGGAGTCCCGGCCCGGGCACTTCGCTGGCGTGCTGACCGTGGTGGCCAAGCTGTTCGGGCTGACCCGCCCGGATGTGGCCGTGTTCGGGGAGAAGGACGCGCAGCAGCTGGCGCTGGTCCGGCGGATGGCCGGGGACCTCGACCTCGCCGTCGAGATCGTCGGCGTGCTCACCGTGCGGGATGACGACGGCCTGGCGATCTCCAGCCGGAACCGGTTCCTGTCCCCGGCCGAGCGGCGGACGGCGCTGCTGCTGCCCGCCGCGCTGCGGGCCGGCCAGAACGCGGCGCACGCCGGCCCGGCCGCGGTCCGCAAAGCCGCGGGCGAGATCCTGGCCATGACCACGGACCCGCCGTTGCGGCTGGACTACCTGGCGCTGGTGGACCCGGACATGTTCGGGGAGGTCGGCGAAGACCACGACGGCCCGGCCCGGCTCCTGGTCGCCGCCCGCGTCGGCACCACCCGGCTGATCGATAACACCCTGCTGAGCCTGGAGCGCCATGCTGCTGACCATTGACGTGGGCAACACCAACACCGTGCTGGGTGTCTTCGACGGTGACCAGATCGTCGAGCACTGGCGGATCAACACCGACCCGGACCGGACGGCCGACGAGATCGCCGTGCTGCTGCGAGGGCTGCTCGAGCACAGTTCGCTGGTCAAGGAGACCTACGTCAGCGGGATCGCGCTATGCTCCACGGTGCCCTCGGTGCTGCACGAGATGCGGGAAATGTGCCGCCGGTACTACGGGGACATCCCGTCGCTGATCATCGAGCCGGGGGTGCGGACCGGGGTGTCCGTCCGGATGGACAACCCCAAGGAAGTGGGCAGCGACCGCATCATGAACACGGTGGCGGCGGTGCACCTGTACGGCGGCCCGGCCATCGTGGTGGACTTCGGCACCTCCACCAACTTCGACGCGGCCAGCGAGAAGGGCGAGTTCGTCGGCGGGGCGCTCGCGCCCGGCATCCAGATCTCGGTGGACGCGCTGACCGGGCGCGCCGCCCAGCTGCTCAAGGTGGAGCTGAACCGGCCGCACCGCGTGATCGGCAAGAACACGGTGGAGGCCCTGCAGTCCGGCGTCATCTTCGGATTCGCTGGCCAGGTCGAGGGGATCGCGCGGCGGATGGCCGCCGAGCTCGCGCCGGAGGATCCGGATTCGGTGACCGTGATCGCGACCGGCGGGCTGGCCGCCCTGGTCATCGACGAGGTGAGCATCATCGACGCGTACGAGCCGTGGCTCACCCTGATCGGGCTGCGCCTGGTGTTCGAGCGCAACAACCTCAGCGCATGGCCGGGGGTGTCCCGGGAGGCTCCGGGGCCGAGGGCGTCCCGGGACGCTCCAGGTAGGTCCGGTCCGGCTGGGTGAACCCGAACCGCTCGTACAGGCCGTGCGCGTCGGACGTGTGCAGCGTCCACCGGAACGACGCGCCGGGACCCCGGTCGATCATCGTGGCCACCAGTTCCGCGCCCAGGCCCTGGCCCCGGAACTCCTTGTCGATGTAGACGTCGGCCAGGTAGGCGAAGCCGGCTCCATCTGACACGGCCCGGGCGAAGCCGATCATCGCGCCGGTGTCGCTCCGGTAGACGCCGACCACCCGCCAGGCACTGTCGAGTTGCTGCTCGACCACGCCCCGCGTACGCCAGCGTCCCCAGTACGCCTCCGTGGACAGGAACTGCCAGAGCGAGTCCCGGTCCACCCGGCGGGGATCGTCGTCCAACTCGTAGTGCCCTTGCCGGGCTGTGAAGCGCACGCCAAGGACTGTAGCGGTGCCGCCCGCCCGGCTTCGCCTCATCTACGCCCGGCCCGGCCCCGGCCCGGTGGTGCCGCCGCCTCCGGCCGGTCCCCTCCCCTTCCTCCCGCCATCCACGCCCTCCTTACCTCACCCCATCCACACCCTCCCCATCCACGCCCTCCCCATCCACGCCCTCCTTCCTCCCGCCATCCACGTTGACGGTCACGCCAGTCCCGCGGGTCACTTTGGCCACGGTCAGTCACAACTGGGTCTCGTGATCATGGGTTTGGTGTCGCCCCAGCAACACCGATCGTCTGATCATCAGCCGCTGAGTACGCTCGACGGGTGGACCAGGATGGCACTCAGGATGGCATGACGGCGGCCGGTCCGGATGATGCGAGCGTTCCGGAGCAGATGCGGGTCCGGCTGGACAAGCGGCAGCGGCTGCTGGACGAGGGCGTGGACCCCTATCCGGTGGGTTTTCCGCGCACCGCGACCATCGCCGAGGTCCGGGAACGCTACCCGGGCCTGGAGCCGGACACCCGAACAGGGGACCGGGCCGGCGTCACCGGCCGGGTGATGCTGTCGCGGTCCGGCGGGAAGCTGAGCTTCGCCACCATCCGGGACGGCACCGGCGACATCCAGGTCATGATCTCCCTGGACCGGGTCGGGCCGGACGCACTCGCCGCCTGGAAGCGGGACGTGGACCTCGGTGACCACATCGGGGTGGAAGGCGAGGTCATCTCCTCCCGCCGCGGCGAGCTGTCCATCCTCGCCGACCGCTTCGCGATCACCTCCAAGGGGCTGCGGCCGCTGCCGGAAAAGCACCGCGGGCTCAGCGACGTGGAGTCCCGGGTGCGCCACCGTTACGTGGACCTGATCGTGAACCCGGAGGCCAGGCGGATGGCCGGGATCCGGGCCGCGGTCATCCAGTCGTTCCGGCGCGACCTGCACGAACGGGGCTTCCTCGAGGTGGAGACGCCGGTCCTGCAGGCCGTGCACGGTGGCGCCAACGCGCGCCCGTTCGTGACCCGGATCAACGCCTACAACATGGAGCTGTTCCTGCGGATCGCGCTGGAACTGCACCTGAAGCGGCTCATCGTCGGCGGCATCGAGAAGGTCTACGAGATCGGCCGTATCTTCCGCAACGAGGGTGTCGACTCCACCCACAATCCCGAGTTCACGATGCTGGAGGCCTACGAGGCCTACGGCGACTACGACACCGTGGCCGCCCTGACCCGGGAACTGATCCAGAACGCGGCCGTGGCGGCGTACGGCGCCCCCGTGGCGCTCCGGGGCGGGCAGGAGTACGACATCAGCGGCGAGTGGCCGGCCAAGACCGTGTACGGCGCGATCTCCGAGGCCCTCGGCGAGGAGATCGACCCGGGCACCAGCGAGGACCGGCTGCGCAAGCTGTGCGCCCAGGCGGGCGTCCCCACCGAGCCCGGCTGGGGCCACGGCCAGATCGTGCTGGAGATGTACGAGCGGCTGGTGGAAGAGCGGACCGTCGAACCCACCTTCTACCGTGACTTCCCGGTCGACGTGTCCCCGCTGACCCGCGCCCACCGGGAGGACCCGAGGCTGGCCGAACGCTGGGACCTGGTCGCTTTCGGCACCGAGCTCGGTACCGGGTACTCCGAACTGGTTGACCCGGTCGAGGAACGCCGCCGGCTCACCGCCCAGTCGCTGCTCGCGGCGGGTGGCGATCCGGAGGCTATGCAGCTGGACGAGGACTTCCTGCAGGCGCTGGAGTACGGGATGCCGCCCACCGGCGGCGTGGGGGTGGGCCTCGACCGCGTGCTCATCATGCTGACTGGCGAGAACATCCGCGAGACCACCCTGTTCCCGCTGGTCCGGCCGCAGTAACGGGCGTGGTGGGCGCCGCCTCAGATGATGCGGACCGCGCCGACGTACACGTCCCACATGACCGGCTGGACTTGGACGACCTGGCCGGTGGAGGGGGCGTCCACCATCAGGCCGTCGCCCAGGTAGATGCCGACGTGATCGATGCCCGCGTAGAAGAACACCAGGTCGCCGGGCTCGAGCTGGCTCCGTGAGATGTGCTCGCCCATGTTCCACTGGGAGACGGTGTAGTGCGGCAGGCTGATGCCCACCTGCGCGTACGCCCACATGACCAGGCCGGAGCAGTCGAACTCGCTCGGCCCGGCCGCGCCCCACACGTACGGGTCGCCCCGGCGGGTCATCGCGTACCGCAGCGCCTCCGCGCCGACCGTGTTGGCGGTGGGCAGATTGATGTTCGGGTAGTTCCCCGTGCGCTGGTAGATGCTCATGGCCTGGGAGAACGCCGCGCTGTTGAGCTTGTTCACCTTGCCCTGGATGACCTGCTTCTTGGCCGCCATCGCCTTGGCCAGGATGGTCACCTTGGTCTCCTGCTGCACCGCGGTGTCGTGCGCTCGACGGGCGGCCGCCTCGGCGGTGGCCAGCGCGCTGACCCGGTCCCCGTTCTCCGTCTGCAGCTGCTGCATGATCGCGGCCTTGCTGAGCAGCGCGCCGGTGTTGGGCGAGGTGAGGACCTGCAGTGGGGTGGCCAGGCCCCCGTTCATGTAACTTTCGGCGGCAAGCTGGCCGATCGCGGATTGGCCCGACACCATCCTGGTGGCGTCCTGCCGGAAGGTGGTCATGGCAGTGTTCGCTTCCGCCTGGGCCTCGGTGAGCTGGATGCGCAGCCCGTCGTACTGCTCGCTCAGCACGTCGATCTGGTGCCCCAGGCTCTTGGCCTGCGCCACCAGGCTGGTCAGGCTGGACTGCGGGCGGCTCACGGCCGCGCTGCTGACGGCGGCGGGCAGCATCAGGGTGGCGACCGCAGCCACCCCGCCCGCGGTGGCCACCTGGCGCCAGGCGCGGTGCCTGAATCCGGCGGCGCGCCGCCGCCGTGCCTTGGGCGCAAGTCCCGCCGTGAGCCAGCGTTCCACTCCGGCCGTGAGCCAGCGTTCCACGAGCTCTCCTCTCTCACCCCGCCTGCCGGGTTAGCTGACGGGTTCGGGCCAGAGGAGCCCTACCGCTGGGCGCTGCGTCGCACCCGCTCGCGGATTCACCCCGGGAACACGGGTCCCCGGCTTCCTGGCCGCGTGCTGCGGCGCAGAAACTCGGCGGCCGCGCCACGCTCTGGGGGCTGGAGTGCAGCACGGTGACAGCGATGCAGATTAATGGATTACCGGCCGCTCGGTGTCCGGAACCGCAGAATCCTTCCCTGGTTGTTGCGGCGTGGCCCGCGGATTGTCTTGCGGCGGCTTCGGCGCGTTTGAGCCGTTGCGGGCCGGCCGTGTTCACCGCCGGGAAGCGGCGTTTTCCCGCTTAAGGCCCGGAAGCGTTTGCCCAGTTCAGAGGACTTCTATGCGGTCAGGAGAACAAGCCGAGATCAGGGCGTGATGGGCCCCGGCTGCTTCGTGGTGACTATGGAGGCAATCTGTGATTGATCGATTACCTAGGGTCCTTGAAAAGGTGCCTCCCGTGTCCCGGGGAGCCCAGCCGGGCGCCGGTAGATCATGCTTCAGCGGCAGGCCGGCCCGGGCCAGCGGCTAAGGTGTGCGGGCGATGGAGCACATCATCAGGCGGGCCCGCACCCGTGACATCCGGGCCATCGCCGGCCTGGTCGCCGAGAACGTCGCGTCCGGCCGGGTGCTGCGCAAGGCCACCGTCACCCTGTACGAGGATGTCCAGGAGTTCTGGGTCGCCGAGCGGCTCAGCGACCACCAGGTGGTGGGCTGCGGGGCGCTGCACGTGATGTGGGAGGACCTGGCCGAGATCCGCACGGTGGCGGTGCACGAGAGCTGCCAGGGCCTGGGCATCGGGCACCGCCTGGTCGAGGCGCTGCTGGACAGCGCCCGGGAGGTCGGCGTCGCGCGGGTCTTCGTGCTGACGTTCTCGGTCGGCTTCTTCGCCCGGCACGGGTTCGAGGAAATCGAGGGCACGCCGGTATCGCACGAGGTGTACGCGGAACTGCTGCGCTCCTACGACGAGGGCGTGGCGGAGTTCCTCGACCTGGGCCGGGTCAAGCCCAACACACTCGGCAACAGCCGGATGCTTCTCCGCCTGCCTCCGCTCCCTGAGGCGCCGCTGCCCGGCGCGCCCCCGCCCGGCGCCTGCGCCCCCCGGCCGCTGACCTCCGGCTGCTGATGCCCGCCTGCTGAGGCCCGGCCGCTCCTGCTCAAAGCAGCCGGAGCTGGCGGTCGGCAGGACGCCGGGCCCGGGGCGGAGCCGAGCGGTCCAGCAGGCCGGGGTCGATCGCGGACAGGAACGGCGAGACCCCCGTCTCGGCGCTGCTGCCGTGCCTGCTGCGCCGCGCCGCGCAGCTCAGCAGCAGCTGCGTGCGGGCCCTGGTCATGCCCACGAACAGCAGGCGCCGTTCCTCGGCCGGATCCGGGCGGGCGTCCACCGCCGAGCCGGGCAGCCAGAGTGGCAGCAGATCCCGCTCGCAGCCGGCCAGGAAGACCACCTCGAACTCCAGCCCCTTGGCCGCGTGCAGGGTCAGCAGCGCGATGGCGTCCGCGCGGGGATCGAGGGCATCGACTTCTGCGCCGAGCGCAATCCCCGTCCGGAACTGCTCCATGTCGTCGCCGCAGCGCCGGGCGAGCGGCGCGAGAACCTCACCCGCGGTGCGCAGGTCGGCGCCGGCCAGCCCGCCCCGGCCCGCCCCCGGTTTCCGGGCCGCGTCCGCGGCCGCGGCGAGCCTGCTCACCGCGCTCCGCAGCTGGGACGCGACCAACGTTCCCGCCGGAAAGGATCCCGGGCCGCGGTCCAGCGGCAGTTCCCGGAGGATCTCCGCCACCCCCGGCCGCCGGTCCAGCAGGTCGTGCGAGCGCTTCTGGAACGGCAACCCGGCCCGGGTCAGGCCCTGGCCGAGCGACGCGGCCTGGGCGTCGGTCCGGTACAGCACGGCGATGTCGGCCAGCCCGATGCCACCGTGACCGTGGCCGTCGGCCCGGCCGCTGTCCAGGGAGTGGAACGACGACCCGCCGAGCAGCCGGTCGATGGCCTCGGCGATCCAGGCCGCTTCGCCTGCCGGGTCGGCCGCCTCGTGGAAGCTGATCCGGGCGCCGGGAGCGGTACCCGTGGCCGCCCGCAGCACCCGGCCCGGCACCAGGGTGGCGGGCGCGATGGCCTGCAGCGCCCCGGCCACGATGCCGGGGCTGGAGCGGTAGTTCGCCGTGAGCGCCACCGTGGACGCTCCCGGGTAGTCCTCCCCGAACCGCAGGAAGAAACCCACGTCCGCACCCCGGAACCGGTAGATGGCCTGGTCCGGGTCGCCGATCACGGTGAGGCCCGTCCCGTCCCCGGCGAGCAGCCGCAGCAGCGCGTACTGCGTCGCATCGATGTCCTGGTACTCGTCCACGCTGATCCGCGGCCAGCGCCCGCGGAGCCGGGCGGCCACGGCCGGCGCGCCGTCCAGGATGGCCACCGCCAGCTCGACCAGGCCGTCGAAGTCCACCAGGTCCCGGGCGGCCAGGCCCTTGCGGAGCAGTTCCCGGCGCTGCGGGTCGGCAGCCGCGCCGGACAGCAGGGCCCGGCCGCCGCGCGGTGACCCGGCCAGCTCGGTGGCCACCTCCAGCACCGTCTTCTCGTCGGCGACCGTGAAGTCCGCCGCCAGCCCGGCGAGCTCGTGATGCTCGCGCAGGATCATCAGCCCGAGCCCGTGGAACGTGGTCACGGTGAGCCGGGCGGCCCGCCGGCCGAGCAGCGCCGCCAGGCGCTCGCGCATCTCCTCCGCGGCCCGGCGCGTGAACGTGACGGCCAGGCAGGCCTCGGCGGCCACGCCTTCCTCCGCCACGCCGGCCGCAAGGCGGTGGGTCAGCGTGCGTGTCTTGCCGGTACCCGGCCCCGCGATGATCATCAGTGGCGCGGCGGCGGCCGCGGCGGCCCGTTGCTCTGGGTCCAGCCGGTCCAGCAAGGAACCGCCCGTGACTTCTCCCCGGGAGCCCTTTTCTTCCCTAACGATGTTCCGTGCTCTCCCGGCCCCGCCCGCCTGATCTTTCGCGGCCCGCTCAACCGGGGTGTGCCCGCGGGCCGCCCCGGCCGTGGCGGGCTCGGCCCGTACGGCCCGCTCAGCCACGCCGTGCCCCGGCTGGGCAGGCCCACGGGGCGCGGGGACGGCGGCGGCCAGGGATCCGGGCGTGCCCACGTCGAACAGCACGGCAGTGCCCCGGCCGAGTTCGCCCGGCCCAAAGAGCCGGATCACCCCGTATTCGCCGTCGTACCCCGCCTCCTTGTGCACGGTGCCGGCCCGCAACCTCGTCATGGCCTCTCCGAGCAGGCTTCCGCCTGCCCGGCTCAGCTCCCCGGGCGGGGTGGCGAGCAGGATGGCCAGTTCCGGGCCCAGCGCGGCGACCAGCCGGGCGCACCTCGGCGTTGACCTTCTTGCTCTTGGGCCCGGCGCCGAGGAGTTCGCCTACCACGTCCGGCAGGGAGACCAGGTTGACCGATTCGGCTGCCCCGTCCGGCCGGTAACCCGCGGGCCGGTCGGCGAGCTCGGTCACCCGGTTCAGCACGCCAATGGTCAGCGGCTTGCCACACCCGGGGCATATCCCGCCGTGGGCGGCGGACTGCCCTGGCTCCAGCCGGACCCCGCACTTACGGTGTCCGTCCAAGTGGTAACGGCCACCCTCGGGGAAGAAATTGACCGTGCTGTGCAGGCCAGCCCCGCTGCGCAAGGCGCGCTCGATCGCAAAGTAATCCAGTTCAACGTCAAGTGTTGTCGCCTCGCGGCCGAGCATCGGGGGAGAGTGAGCGTCGGAATTACTGACCAGCCGATAACCGTCAAGGGAAGAGCACATCCAGTTCATGGGCGGGTCAGAGGAGAGTCCGGTCTCTACCGCGAACACCTGACCGGCGAGGTCCCCGTAACAGTCGGCGACGACGTCGAAACCGGATTTGGATCCCAGTACCGCGAACCATGGGGTCCAGATATGGGCCGGAACGAGATAGCAGCCGGGGCCCGCGTTCAGCGTGATGTCCAGCAGGTGCCGCGAGTCGAGCCCGAGAATGGGGCGACCGTCAGAAGCCAGGTTGCCGACCTTCGCAAGGGCGGCTGTGATCTTCCCCGCTGCCTCTAGCGTCGGCGCATACAACAGGTGATGGACCTTGCGCGTGCGCTCACCGGACCGGTAGATCGTGGATATCTCCGTAGAGAGCATGAAACGCACCGGCCGATCACAAGTCGGCGGTGAGTTCCGGCGCAGCTGATCCGCCAGGTCCGGGCGGAGTTGCAGTAAGCCAGGTTCGGCGGGAACCAGGGTGTCGCGGAGTTCTTCGGCCCAGCCGGGATGGGTGAAGTCCCCGGTCCCGACGACCGTGACGCCCTTGCGCAGCGCCCACCAGGCGAGCCCGGGAATGTCACAGTTCTTGCTGCACGCCCGGGAGAAGCGCGAGTGAATATGCAGGTCGGCGTGAAACATCGTGCGTCGCGGCTGCTTTCTCCCTAGTCGCGGACCCTGGCGGTCCCGATGACTTGGCGTGGTCCGGCTGCCGCCCGGCCCGGCCGGCCTGCCGCGCATCACGCCCCGGTCTGCTGAAGGGCAGCCCCCGCCGGAGGCCGTGCCTGGTGACCGTGGCCACCCCTGGGCGACTGGTGCCTGTGCATGGTGCTGGCACCCTGCCGGGGACTGGCCGCCGGTGCTGCCCTGCTGTTGTTCAGTGCCCTGCTGTTCAGTGCGCTGGTCTTTCAGTACCTGTGCCGCCCGGTCCGCGCTCCCTCGCGTGCCGACGGCCTTGCCCGGGCTGGGCTGGCCAGGCTGGCCTGCCCGCGCTGGCCTGCCCGGGCCCCCTGCCGGAATAGGCCTGGTGACCTGCCGGGAGGCACGGGGCGGGATGCCGCGTGACCGCGGATTCCCCTGCTACGTCTGGGATCCTGCCACGACGGTCGGTGCCGCGGGTGTGGTTCGGGTCAGGCCTGCGCCGGGGTCTGGTGCGCAGCGCCGGGATGGTGTGCCCCTGCCGCCGCGGCGGTCCGCGCGCCCGGCCCGGTGTCTTAGCCGGGCCGCTGGCCCGTGGCCAGCCGCGAGCCACCGGCGCGTGCCGTTCGACCCGGGGCGGCCCCGGCCGGGCGCAGGCCGGGCCCGGGCCCGGGCCCCGACTCAGCAGGCCCGGGCCCGGGCCTGCTGAGTCCACGGCGCGGCCCGGCTCCGGGATGGACGGCGCGGGAGGTCTCTGGCCAGCCCGCCGGGAGCCAGCCGCCGGGGCAGCCTGCCGGGAGCCAGCCGCCGGGCCAGCCCGCTGGGAGTCGGCCCGCCTGGGGGCGGTTTGCCGCCGCCCGGAGTTGCCCGTGCCGCAACGGGGAGGGCGCGGCCGGCTGCCCATTGGCTATGAGCAACAATGAATAAGTAGGCCCGCGCTGGATGACCCAATGTTCAACGGCGGTTACACCGATCAAGGTCGGCGGAGAGGTGACCGTGGCGCGGGCTGGAAGACCAGTAGGACGGCCGGAAAGGGGTGCGCCTTGCTCAGTGACCTGGCCGCTGTGACGCCTCCTGCGGTTGTCTGCGTAGCCTTCCTGATCGGGGTGGGACTCTTCCTGCGTCATCAGCTTGGCCCCAAGCGTGAGTCCGCAGAAGACGAGTACCCGGAGGATATTTCCGGCGACGGCGGGATTCCGCACAGTGATGGTTCGGAGAGCGACGCTTCACAGTCGGCTGCATCGCCCGATCGCGGCGAGCTGTAGAACACGTTCAGTACCAAGCGGCAACCGTCAGTGGAGGCGGGTTACATCGGCGCTCCTCTTTGCGGGTACCCTATCCAAGTTCGATTACTCAGAGTTACAGCTATCTTCCAGGTAGTCTGCCTGCCCATGCCGCTCAGAGAACTCTGACCGCGTTTCCAGGAGCATGAATTGGCAAACGCAAGCGGTGCGTGGTATATCTTTGGCAACCTAAAAGAGTTGCTCCAGCGGAAGGGCTGGCTCCCATGGCACAAAAGGTTCAGGTGCTCCTCGTCGATGACCTCGACGGAGGTGAGGCGACCGAGACCGTGGCCTTCAGTCTCGACGGCACCATCTACGAGATCGACCTCAGTTCAGAAAACGCGAACAAGCTCCGCAAAGAGTTTGCGCCCTACGTTGACCATGCACGCAAGGCAAGTGGTGGCGCGGCCGGCGGCCGCCGTCGTCGCGCCAGGACCGGTCCTGGCCGGGAGCGCAGCTCAGAAATCCGGGCGTGGGCCAAACAGCGCGGCTACAAGGTCAGCGAGCGTGGCCGGATTCCCGCCCAGATCATCTCGGAGTACGACGCAGCCCACTAAGGGATTGCGCCAAAGGGCCCGCAGGCGCCCTGTGGCGTGCCGGTTTCCGTTGGACGCTGGACCACGCCGCAGGACCCGTGCGGGCCTGACTTTGCGGGGGCCTTGTGCTTAGCGGGTCGGCTGCTTGACGGGCCTTCTGCTTGCGTCCTCTTCCCCTGTCCTTTGCGGGCCGGGGCCTCGGCGGGCCCAGTGCGTGGCAGGCCCTGTCCTTTGCGGGGACTAGTGCTTCGCTTCGCAGACACTCTTCCTTCCCACTTGCTCCGCGGCTTGCTATCTGGTGCTGCCGCCAAGTTGGGCGTGCGTCGTTATATGCAGCACAGCCAGTGCGCGGCGTCGGCCCGGGAACGGTTCCCGGCGTGAGCCCCTCCTCCCGGCCCTGGCCGCTCCGCAGTCGGCCGCCCAGCGCTCGCGCTCCGGCTTCTCCAGCAGCGCCCGCCATCCCGCCCAGTGCCTGCCTGCCTGCTCCTCCGCGGGGGTGGCTGTTGCGTCCCGGTGGCTGCCTGCCGGCTCCTCCGCGGGGGCTGCTGTTGCGTCCCGTGCCTGCCTGCCCGCTCCTCCGCGGGGGTGGCTGTTGCGTCCGGTGGCTGCCTGCCCGCTCCTCGCGGAGCGCCCACTGCCCGCCCCGGCGGCCGTCTGCCGGCTACTCGCGAGGGCATGGCTGCTCCGCCCGGCGCCCGGGTCTCCGCCAGGCGAACCGGCCCGCGCCGTGAACTTCGGGCGCGGGTGGCTCGTTGGTACGGAGTAGGAACCGGCGCTGGTCGCAGCGGGGGCGGCGGCGTTCGCTTGCGGCGTACAGGGAACACCTTCCCCCCTCCCCGGGGTTGGATGGGATGAAGGTCGTCATGCCGGGGAACTGTTTACATAAGTGCCGCATATCGCGCGGTACATCGTCCGGCATGCGGGCTACCATGCGGAAGGGACGGGCCCCGGACATCCGGACATCTGGGTCCCCCCGACCGCTCTGTGAGGAGCGAGGCGATGTTCGAAAGGTTCACCGACCGGGCGCGGAGAGTTGTGGTGCTGGCTCAAGAAGAAGCCAGGATGCTCAACCACAACTACATCGGCACCGAGCACATCCTGCTTGGCTTGATCCACGAGGGTGAAGGCGTGGCGGCCAAGGCGCTGGAATCCCTGGGGATCAGCCTGGAGGCCGTGCGCCAGCAGGTTGAAGAGATAATCGGTCAGGGCCAGCAGGCACCTTCCGGGCATATCCCGTTTACGCCGCGCGCGAAGAAGGTACTTGAGCTCTCGCTGCGCGAGGCGCTGCAGCTCGGGCACAACTACATCGGCACTGAGCACATCCTGCTCGGCCTCATCCGCGAGGGTGAGGGGGTGGCGGCCCAGGTGCTGGTCAAGCTGGGCGCGGACCTGAACCGGGTCCGCCAGCAGGTGATCCAGCTGCTGCACGGCTACCAGGGCAAGGAGCCGGCTGCGGCGGGCGCGCCGTCGGAGTCTGCCCCGTTGACGTCCCTGGTGCTGGACCAGTTCGGCCGGAACCTGACCCAGGGTGCTAGAGAAGGCAAGCTGGACCCGGTGATCGGCCGGGAGAAAGAAATCGAGCGGGTCATGCAGGTGCTGTCCCGCCGGACCAAGAACAACCCGGTGCTCGTGGGTGAGCCCGGCGTGGGCAAGACCGCCGTGGTTGAGGGGCTGGCCCAGAAGATCGTCAAGGGCGAGGTGCCCGAGACGCTGAAGGACAAGCAGCTCTACACGCTGGACCTAGGCGCCCTGGTGGCCGGCTCGCGCTACCGCGGCGACTTCGAGGAACGGCTGAAGAAGGTCCTCAAGGAGATCCGGACCCGCGGCGACATCATCCTGTTCATCGACGAGCTGCACACGCTGGTCGGGGCGGGCGCTGCCGAGGGAGCGATTGACGCTGCCTCGATCCTGAAGCCGATGCTGGCCCGCGGCGAGCTTCAGACCATCGGCGCCACCACGCTGGATGAGTACCGCAAGCACCTGGAGAAGGACGCCGCGCTTGAGCGCCGGTTCCAGCCCATCCAGGTGGCCGAGCCGACGATCTCGCACACCATCGAGATCCTCAAGGGTCTTCGCGACCGGTACGAGGCTCACCACCGGGTGTCCATCACCGACGGGGCCCTGGTGGCCTCGGCCCAGCTGGCGGACCGCTACATCAGTGACCGTTTCCTGCCGGACAAGGCGATCGACCTGATCGACGAGGCGGGGTCGCGGATGCGGATCCGCCGGATGACCGCGCCGCCGGACCTGCGTGAGTATGACGAGAAGATCGCCCAGGTGCGCCGGGAGAAGGAGTCGGCCATCGACTCCCAGGACTTCGAGAAGGCAGCTGCCCTCCGGGACAACGAGAAGCAGCTGATCGCCAAGAAGGAGACCCGGGAGAAGGAGTGGAAGGCCGGCGACATGGATGTCGTCGCCGAGGTCAACGAGGAGCTCATCGCGGAGGTCCTCGCCACCGCGACCGGCATCCCGGTGTTCAAGCTCACCGAGGAGGAGTCCCAGCGGCTGCTCCGCATGGAGGACGAGCTGCACCGGCGGGTTATCGGGCAGAACGACGCGATCCGGGCGCTCTCCCAGGCGATCCGGCGGACCCGGGCCGGCCTGAAGGACCCCAAGCGCCCTGGCGGCTCGTTCATCTTCGCCGGGCCCTCTGGGGTCGGCAAGACGGAGCTGTCCAAGACGCTGGCGGAGTTCCTGTTCGGCGAGGAAGACGCGCTGATCCAGCTCGACATGAGCGAGTACATGGAGAAGCACACCGTGTCCCGGCTGTTCGGCTCGCCCCCCGGCTACGTGGGGTACGAGGAAGGCGGCCAGCTCACCGAGAAGGTGCGCCGCAGGCCGTTCTCCGTGGTCCTGTTCGACGAGATCGAGAAGGCCCACCCGGACATCTTCAACTCGCTGCTGCAGATCCTGGAAGACGGCCGGCTGACCGACGCCCAGGGTCGGCTGGTGGACTTCAAGAACACGGTCATCATCATGACGACGAACCTGGGCACCAGGGACATCTCCAAGGGAGTGTCCGTCGGTTTCGCCCGGTCCGGTGAGTCGCGTGGTTCCTATGACCGAATGAAGTCCAAGGTGAACGAGGAGCTGAAGCACCACTTCCGCCCCGAGTTCCTGAACCGTGTGGACGACACCATCGTGTTCCACCAGCTGTCCGAGGACGAGATCGTCGAGATCGTGGACCTGATGATCGCCAAGGTGGACGAGCGCCTGCGGGACCGGGACATGGGCCTGGAACTGCGTCCGGGCGCCAAGGCGCTGCTGGCCGTGCGTGGCTACGACCCCGTGCTCGGGGCGCGGCCACTGCGTCGCACCATCCAGCGGTCGATCGAGGACGCCCTGTCCGAGAAGATCCTGTTCGGTGAGCTCAAGGCGGGCCAGATCGTCATTGTGGACGCCGAGGGCACCGGCGAGGAGGCGCAGTTCACGTTCAAGGGCGTGCCCAAGCCGGATGCCGTGCCGGATTCCGTGCCGGAAGAGGTCGGCACCGGTGCCGCGGTCGAGCGCGGGGCCACCGCGCCGCAGCAGGACTGACCGAGGCACACGGCATTAGATAGCCAGAACACTGAGCGGCGGTCCCTTCCGGGGGCCGCCGCTCAGTGCGTTCCGGGGAGGGGGTGCGTTCCGGGGAGGGGGTGCGTTCCGGGGAGGGGGTGCGTTCCGGGGAGGGGGTGCGTTCCGGGAAGCGCGAACCGGCCGTCCGGCAGGGGGTCCACCAGGCCGTCCGCCACCAGGCCGTCCAGGGCCCGGCTGCGCTGCAGCAGATCCGCCCAGGCCGCCTCCAGCTGGGAGGCCGGCACCGGGCCGGGGCAGTCGCGGAGCACCGCCAGCAGCCGCCCGCGGCACTGCCGGTCCGTCCCTTCGTACTTCTGGCTGCGCCGCGGCCCGCCGTCCGCGGGATGCCCGGCCCGGCGCCACGCGCAGCTGGCGGCCACCGGGCAGGTGGCGCACCGCGGACTGACGGCCGTGCAGATCAGGGCGCCAAGTTCCATGACTGCCACCGACCATCGTGCCGCCACCGCGGGCGGCTCCGGCAGCAGCGACTCGGCGAGTCTCCGCTCGGCCGCCGACGGGCTAGGTGACGGCAGCTCCCGGCCGCTTACCAGCCGCGCCAGTACCCTCCGCACGTTGGTGTCCAGCACCGCGTGCCGCTGCCCGAACGCGAAGCTCGCGACCGCGGCGGCCGTGTAGGAGCCGACGCCGGGCAGCTCCCGCAGCGCGTCTGCCGACGCCGGGACTTGCCCGCCATGCCGCTCGACCAGGGCCTGCGCCGTCGCGTGCAGCCGGATCGCCCGTCGCGGGTAGCCAAGGCGCCCCCAGGCCCGCACCGCGTCCCCGGCCGGGGACGCGGCCAGTGACGCGGGTGTGGGCCACCGGGCCAGCCAGGCCGCATACGCGGGCAGCACCCGGGCGACCGGCGTCTGCTGCAGCATGATCTCGCTGACCAGGACCGCCCACGGCGTGGCGTCGGGCCGGCGCCACGGCAGATCCCGCTGATGAAGGGCGTACCAGTCCAGGATCGCGCCGGGGTGTGGAGTCGCTGTGTCCGCAATTGCTGTGTCCGCAATCGCTGTGTCGCCAATCGCTGTGTCCGCAGTCGCCATGACGCCTCGATCCTCGCATGATCCCCGCGCGTCGCGGCCGGCCCATCCAGCGAATCGACGGGTGGGTGCGGGTTTACCGGAGGATCCCGCCCGGGTCTGCCCAAAAGCGCTCCGGGATCGGCGCCGACCTGCAATAATGCCGCACCGTTCCGGCGGGTCGGCAAGATCAGCGAGGGCTGCCGGCGCATACTGCTCGCATGCCTCGCGGTTCGGCCGACCCGCCCAAAAGCGCAGGTCAGGTCAACGTCTACTGGCGGCGCAGGGTCATCGCGCTGGCCGCGGGCATCGGCATGCTCACCCTCGTCACGTGGACCGTGAACGGCGCCCTCGGCGGCGGGGCCACCCGGCGGGCCACCGACCTGTCCCAGACGACCAGCCAGCACTCCACCCACCCGGCCTCCACGACCCCGTCCCCGGCAGGGACGCGCACGCCCAGCCCATCACCGTCCCCGGAGCACGGGCCGTCCGCGACCCGGCACCCGGCGGGCCAGCGCCTGCCGAAGACGGCGATTGCGCGCGCCCCCGGAGCATGCCCCTACGCTGACCTCGTTCTGAGCCTGTTCTCGGCCCGGTACAGCTACCCGGCGCACGCCTCGCCGCAATTCAGCGTCAACGTGGTGTCCACCGCTCCCGGCCCCTGCACCGCCGACCTCGGCGCCACGTATCTGCACATCGTGATCAGGGCGGGCGGGAAGAACCAGGTCTGGGACTCCGCGGACTGCGCCCGCCCGGCTCCCCGGGCCACCACCCTGGCCCGGGGAGTGCCCGCCGTGGCGCAGATCACCTGGAACCGGCAAACCTCAGCCCCTGGCTGCCGGGCCCGGTACCGGGCCGCCCGGCCCGGTACCTACACCGCCACGGCCTACAGCGGGAAACTGAGCAGCCACGCCATCATCTTCGTCCTGAAAGGCCGTGGCATCGCGGTCCCGTAACCCGCGGAATCCTGACGACTCAGGAGTACTTCTCCAGCAGGGTCACCTCGGCCAGCCGGGACAGGCCCTCCCGGACCGCGCGCGCATGTGGCTCCGTCACGTCCTCGACCGCCTGCAGTTCGGCCACCGTGGCCGCCATCAGCTTGTGCAGCCCGCCGAAGTGCGCCACCAGCCGTTCTGCCGCCGGCCGGGGCAGCCGCGGGACCTTGGCCAGCAGGCGGTATCCGCGGGGCGCCACCGGCTCGTCCAGCATGCCGGACCCGCCGAGCCCGAGCACAGTAGCCACCTTGGCCATGTCCAGCAGCTCTTCGGGGGAAAGCCGCCCCAGCTCATCGAGCACCTCGCCGACCTGGGCGTTCGGGTTCACGCCCACCCGCGCCGGCAGGTAGTCCTGCACCACCAGCTGCCGCTCGAAGTCGCTGCCCGCGATGAGCTCGTCCAGCTGGAGGGCGAGCAGCCGCCCGTCGGTGCCCAGCTCGACCTTGTAGCCCTCGATCTCGCCGGCGATGCGCCGGACCATCTCCAGCCGCTGCGCCACCACGGTAACGTCGCGGGCCGTCGCCACGTCCTCGATCTCGTGCGCGGTCAGCGTCCCAGACACCTCATCCAGCCGGAGCTTGTACCGCTCCAGGGTGGCCAGGGCCTGGTTGGCCCGGGACAGGATGGCCGCCGAATCCTCCAGCACGTACCGGGCCCCGTCCAGGTACAGGGCGATGATCCGCATGGACTTGCTGACCGAGATGACCGGGCAGCCGGTCTGCCTGCCGACCCTCTCTGCGGTCCGGTGCCGGGTTCCCGACTCATCGGTCGGCAGCGTGGGGTCGGGGACCAGGTGCACGGCGGCCCGGACGATGTACTCAGCCCCGGCGTCCAGCACGATGGCGCCGTCCATCTTGGCCAGCTCGCGCAGCCGGGTCGCTGAGAACGGCACCCGCAGCTCGAAACCGCCGGAGCACACCTCGTCCACGGCAGGCCCGTCGCCGAGCACGATCAGCGCGCCGGTGTTCCCGCGCAGGATGCGCTCCAGGCCATCGCGGAGCATGGTGCCCGGCGCCAGTGCGGACAGGGCCGCCCAGCGGCGCCCGTCCCTGCTTTTGACGTCCGTGCCTTTAACGTCCGTGCCCTTAATGACGGTGCTCTTAATGACCGTGCTCTCAACGTTTGTGCTGCTGAGGTCGGTGCTGCTGACGTCTGTGCTCGTGGCGTCCCGGTACTCGTCGGCTGGCGGCACACGACCCCCGGAGGTTGCTGGACTGGGCCAGTGTATCGGCGGCTCCAGGCCAGCGGACGGCTAATCAGCCGCCGAACGCGGCGGCCATCGCCTCCCGGATGTCCTCGGCCTCCCGCACCTCGATCCCCCCGGCAGAGCTTTTTGCGGCAGACTCTGCCGCCCGCGAGCCCGCCGGCACGATCGCCAGCCGGAAGCCCATCCGTTCCGCCTCGGCCAGCCGGCGCTGCACCCCGGTGACCCGGCGTACCTCGCCGGCCAGGCCCACCTCGCCGACCGCCACCACCGAGCCGGGCACGCTGAGGTTCACCACCGCGCTGGCCAGGGCGAGGGCGACGGCGAGGTCCACCGACGGCTCGCCGAGCCGTACCCCGCCCACGGTGGCCGCGTACACGTCCTGCTTGCCCAGCTTGAGGTCGGCGCGCCGGGACAGCACCGCGAGGACCATGCCTACCCGCGAGGCGTCGAGCCCCGAGGTGACCCGGCGCGGGATGTCCAGCGTGGACGGCGCGACCAGCGTCTGCACCTCGCTGAGCAGCGGACGGCGGCCCTCGAGGGTGACGGTCACGCATGTGCCCGGCACCGCGTTGCGCCGGTGGGTGAGGAAGAGGCCGCTCGGATCGGGCAGCTCGGTGATCCCCTGCTCCCCGAGGTCGAAGCAGCCGATCTCGTCTGTCGGGCCATAACGGTTCTTCAGCGCCCGGACCATGCGGAACTGGGCATGCCGGTCACCCTCAAAGTGCAGGACCACGTCCACCAGATGCTCCAGGGCGCGCGGCCCGGCGATGGACCCATCCTTGGTCACGTGCCCGACCAGCACGGTGGTCAGCGCGTGCTGCTTGGCCACCGCGATCAGGGCCGCGGTGACCGCGCGGATCTGGCTGACCCCGCCAGGCGCGCCGTCCACCCCCTCCATCGTGATGGTCTGCACCGAGTCAACGATCAGCAACTGGGGTCGCACCACCGCCACATGGCCGAGCAGCGAGGCCAGGTCGGTCTCCGCGGCCAGGTAGAGGTTCCCGGCCACGGCGCCGATCCGGTCCGCCCGCAGCCTCACCTGCGCGGCGGATTCCTCCCCGGTGATGTACAGGACCGGGCCCGCCTCCGCGGCGCGGGTCCCCGCCTCAAGCAGCAGGGTGGACTTGCCGACCCCCGGCTCGCCAGCCAGCAGCACCACCGCCCCGGGAACCAGGCCGCCGCCCAGCACACGATCCAGTTCGTCCAGCCCGGTCGGGCGGGCCCCCGCGGCGCTCGCGTCCACCTCGCCGATGGGTAGCGCGGGGCTGGCCGGGGCGATGGCGGCCGGCGGCCCGCCCAGGCCGGCACTGCCCGGCGCCACCCCACCAGAGCCCGTCCCGTCCAGGCCCGCACCGTACAGGCCCGCACCGTACAGGCCAGGACCGCCGAGGCCCAGACCGTCCAGCCCGGCACCCAGGCCCGCCAGGGCGGCGCTGCCGAAGCCCGTCGCCCGGCCGACCCGGGAGGTGGCGGCCTGCTGCACCGTGCCCCAGGCCTGGCACTCGCCGCAGCGGCCCGACCATTTCGTGGTGCGCCACCCGCATTCCGCGCACTGGAACGCCGGGCCTGCCGAGGACTTCGCCATGATCGGGACGCTACCGGCCGGCACCGACAGCCGGGGCCGGCGACACTCGCCGGCGCCGACACTCCTGCGCCCCATGCGGTGAGCATCTGCGTGCGTCACGCCGCATAAGCTGGCCACGGCGGATCGATTCGGTGCCCGGAGGTCCCGGGATGCGGTCCGCCGCAGAGTGCGGAAGGAGCCACGGTGAGCCAAGCGGGCACCGCGCCGCAACACCTGGTGGCGCTATCGACCGCGTCGGTCTATCCGGACCGGACGCCGGATGCGTTCGAGGTCGCGGCGCGCCTGGGGTACGACGGGGTCGAGGTCATGGTCACCCCGGACGCGGTCAGCCAGGACGTCGAGGCACTGCGAAGGCTCGCCGACTACCACGGCGTCCCGGTGCTCGCGGTGCACGCGCCCTGCCTGCTGATCACCCAGCGGGTCTGGGGCCGCGAGCCGTGGGGCAAGCTGGTCCGGGCCAAGGATGTGGCCGAGGAGCTGGGCGCGCGGGTGGTCGTGGTGCATCCCCCGTTCCGCTGGCAGCGGGAGTACGCCCGGGACTTCGCGGCCGGCCTGGCCAGGATGCAGGACGAGACCGATGTCGTGTTCGCGGTGGAGAACATGTTCCCGCTGCGGGCACGGGGCGCCGAGATCGCGCCGTACGCCCCCTCCTGGAACCCGGTCCCGGGGGACTACCCGCACATCACCCTGGACTTGTCGCATACGGCCGTGTCCGGGTCCGATGCGCTCGCGATGGCCGACGAGCTCGGCCCCCGGCTCGCCCACGTGCACCTGGCCGACGGCAGCGGGCTGCCCAACCGCGACGAGCACCTGGTCCCCGGCCGGGGTACCCAGCCGTGCGCGCCGCTGCTGCACCGGCTGGCCGCCGAGAACTACCAGGGGCTGGTTGTGCTGGAAGTCAAGACGTTCCGCGCGCCAACACAGGAGGCACGGCAGGCGGACCTGGCTGAGGCGCTTGAGTTCACGCGGGCCAACCTGGCCGCCCCCGGGGAGGCTCCCGTGGGCGCCGCCCCGGCCGGCGCGCCGCCCCCCGCCAGCCCTCCGCCCGCCCCGGCCAGCCCGACCCCGGCCAGCCCAACCCTGGCCCGGTTCGGTGTTTCCGCCGCTCACCCGCTGAGCACCAGCCGCTGACCACCCGCCTGCCTGCCGCGCCGCAGCACGCACCGCTGGACGCGGCCTCGACCGAGGATGCATGCTGCCCGTCATGACTTCGAACCGTCCCGCCCCCGCCCGGCCGGGGACGCTCATCACAGTGGCGCCTACCGGCGCGGAATCCGACAAGGCGTCGGTCCCGGCGCTGCCGGTCACCCTGGACGAGCTGACCACAACCGCGGTCGAGTGCCGCGCCGCCGGGGCCGCCGTAATCCACGTTCACATCCGGGACGGCCAGGCCCAGCCGACCCTGGACCTCGGCCGGCTCAAGGAGACCGTGCAGGCGCTCCGCGAGAGCACCGACCTGATCATCCAGCTGTCCACCGGCGGTGCCGTCACCGACCGCTTCGACGATCGGCTCGCGGTGCTCGAGGCCGCGCCGGACGCCTGCTCGCTGACCTGCGGCACGGTCAACTTCGGCGACGAGGTCTTCGCCAACCCCTGGCCGTTCATCCGCGAGCTCTACGCACGGACCCAGGCGGCCGGGGTGGTGCCCGAGTTCGAGCTGTTCGACCTGGGGCAGGCAGCCACGCTGCACCGGCTGCTGGATGAGCTGGGCGCGCCGCACGGCGGCCACGTGCACTGCGACCTGGTGATGGGCGTGCCCGGCGGCATGCCGGGCACCGTGGCCGCCCTGGTGGCCGCGGTGGCCGCCCTGCCCGCGGGGGCGACGTGGTCGGCCACCGGGATCGGGCGGACCGCGCTGCCGGTCCTGCTTGGCGCGCTCGGCGCCGGCGGCCACCTGCGGGTCGGCATGGAAGACACCACCTCGTTCGCCCGGGGCCGCCCCGTGGCCGGCAACGCCGAGCTCGTGGAGCGGGCGGCCACCCTGGCCGGGCTGGCCCAGCGGCCGCCGCTGGCCCCGGACGAGGCGCGCCAGATGCTTGGGGTGAGCGAGCAGCCGTCACTGAACCGCCCATTCTCGCCGAGGTAGTCCGGTCGGGGTTCGTCGAGTCGAGGCACCGCGTTTCGTTGCGGATAATCGGAACCGACGGGGCGCCGCAGCTGGCCGCCGGCCAGTGGGAAGCGCCCATGTTCCCCCGCTCGGCGAACAAGCCGATGCAGGCCGCCGGGATGCTGCGCTGCGGTCTGGACCTGCACGGGAAGCTGCTGGCCCTCGCCGCGGCCAGTCATTCCGGTGAGGACTTTCACGTCGCCGGCGTGCGCGAGATCCTGGACCTGGCCGGGCTGACCGAGGACGACCTGCGGTGCCCGCGCGCGCTGCCCCGCGAAGAGGTGTTCCAGCAGGATTACCTGCGCGAGGGCCGGGAGCCCGACCGGGTGCACATGAACTGTTCGGGCCAGCACGCGGCCATGCTCGCCACCTGTGTCGCGGCCGGATGGCCCACGGACACCTACACCGACCCTGGCCACCCGCTCCAGGTGGCGCTCCGCCAGGAGATCGAGGGCCTGGCCGGGGAGCCGTCCGCGGCGGTGGGGGTGGACGGGTGCGGTGCCCCGGTGTTCGCGCTGTCCCTGGCCGGCCTCGACCCGCGCCTTCCAGGCGCTGGTCACCGCGCCGCCGGAGTCGTCCGAACGCCGGGTGGCCGACGCGATGCGCGCCCACCCGGAGTGGACGTCGGGGAGCCTGCGCCCGGAGCGGGCGCTGATGGCCTCGGTCCCGGGCCTGCTGGTCAAGGTGGGCGCGGAGGGTGTGCAGGCGTTCGCGCTGGCGGACGGCCGCGCGGGGGCCTTCAAGATCGAGGACGGCTCGGACCGGGCCCGGGAGCCGGTCACGGTCGCACTGCTGCGGTGGCTCGGCGTGACCACCGGGCCGGGGGTGCCGGACTCGGCGCTGGACGACGATCGCTGCCGTCCCGGTGCTGGGCGGGAGCCGGCCCGTCGGCGTGGTCCGCGCCGCGCTTCCCGGCTGAGGGCGCCGGGTCCGGGGGGTGCTTGCGAGGCGTTTGCAAAAGCAAGCACCTTTTGATTCACTGGATCCGTGAGTCCTATGCGAGTGAGCTCCATCGGTGAATACATCAAGGAGCAACGGGAGCAAGCGAAGATCTCGCTGCGCCAGCTAGCCGCCGCGGCGGGGGTCTCCAACCCGTACCTGAGCCAGATCGAGCGCGGCGTGCGCCGCCCGAGCGCCGAGATACTGCAGCAGATCGCCAAGGGGCTGCGGATCTCCGCGGAGGCCCTGTACGTGCAGGCCGGGATCCTGGAGGACCGGGCGCCCGACTCGGGGGTCCGCGCCTCCGTGCTCGCTGCGCCGGACCTGACCGAGCGGCAGAAGCAGGTACTGCTGGAGATCTACGACTCCTTCCGCCGGGAAGCCACTGCGCAGACGCCGGAAGACGCCGAGGACGGCGCCGTCGCGGCGGAGGCGGCTGCGATCCAGGCGGCTGCGATCCAGGCGGCCGCGGCCGAGGCCGCCCGCGCGCAGGACCCCGCCGAGGCCGCCCGCGCGCAGGACGCCGCCGGGGGCGCCTGGAGGCAGGCGACCGGGCCGGCCGGCGCAGGACTCGACGAGGAGGTTGATGACCCCCTCGCGGCAGCGGAGCCGTTGGGCACCACCGCGGCGGCCACGCCGCCTGACTCAACGGGTCTGCCGGACGGGTGGACCAGGAAGGAAGAAAGACCATGAACCGCGCCACCATTGACGTGAGGACCGAGGTGCGCAAGCTGGCCAGCAGCAAGCCCGCGCTCGCCGCCGCCGGCGCCGGGGCGCTGGCCTCCGCGGCGCTGCGCGAGCTGCCCGCGCGGATCGCCCGCTGGCGCAGCGATGGCTCGCTGGCCGCCCTGCCGGGCCTCGCCACCGAGTACATGACCACCGCCCGGACGAAGGCGGTCCAGGAGTACGACAGGCTCGCCATGCACGGCGCCCGGGTACTCAACGGGAAGACCGCCCTGCCCGGCAAGGGAAAGAAGAGCTGACGATTCCGTGTGCAGGCAACTGCTTCAGGCCGGGCGGGAGACGGGCTTTGGTCCCGGTTCCCGCCCGGACCGGATAGCCTGATCCTGTGTTGCTGAACACAGGAGCGATGACCCCGCTTTACTGGTTCCTCGAGATACTGGCGATCGCCGCCTTTGTCTGCGAGGTATGGGGCTTTGTGGACGCACTGCGCCGGCCGTCGAAGGCGTTCTTGGCGGCAGGCAAGCAGAACAAGCCGCTCTGGCTGATCATCCTCGGCGTAGCCGCGGTGATCGGGCTCTACCTGGGCGTCCTGTCCGGAGGATTCGGCGCTGTGGGCATCCTGCCCATCGCTGCCTTCGTGGCCTCGGCTATCTATCTCACCGATGTGCGGCCCAAGGTCCGGGAATTCCGGGGCAGCAACGGAAGCAGCCAGGGCCCCTACGGACCCTGGTAACCCCGGAGCCCGATCTCCGGCACCTCCAGCCTCCCCGCCACCGAGCCTCCCGGCCACCCGGCCAGCGAGCCTCCCCGCCACGGGGTGCTGCCCGCTGCTGATCCATGCCAGGCCGCTTCGGCGGCGCTGGCGGGACCGGAACCAGAGCGGAACCGGAACTAGAGGGGCATCACCAGGAGCGCGGCCGGGACCACGACCAGGGCGGCGGCCGCCCCGCAGACCAGGACCCGGGCGGGCACCGAGAGTCCCGGCGACGGCGTGAGCAGCCGTTCCACCCGGGCCGACACCCCGCTTATCCCCATCGCGGCGTCCTCGTCCGCCACGGCCAGCGTGCCGGCGGGCGTGCCCGGCGTGCCCGCGGCCCCGACCCGGATCAGCGCGGTGACGAGCTCACGGGCGGGCTGCTGCCGGGCCGCGTGATCGTCGGCGAGCATCTCGACGAGCAGCGCCACGGAGGCGTAAGACCGCTGCGCCAGCACCGACCAGGGGAAGGCCCGGGCGAGCGCGGTGAACGGGAGCAGCACGAGGTCGTGCCGCTCCCGGAGGTGGGCCCGCTCGTGGGCCAGGACCGCGGCCAGTTCCGCCTGGTCCAGCAGGTCCAGTGCGCCGGCACTGATCACGATGCGGGAGCGCAGCCCGGGCACGCAGTAAGCGGCGGCGGCCGGATGGTCGACGACCAGGGCGCCGGGCACCTTCGGGTCGCCGTGTGCCAGGAGGCTGAGCAGCGCCCGCTGGCGCCGGCGGTCCCGCAGCACCGCCCCCGTCGAGGCGATAAGGACCCAGCAGAGCAGCATGAGCAGGGCCGCCGACGCACCCAGGCAGAGCAGCCGCATCAGCGCGACTATGCCGGGCGACCGCGCCTCACCGGCCACGTCGCGGACCGCCTTGTCCAATACGGTGAACGCCCCGGCTGCCACCCCCGGGCCGCCGGGATCGGCGCCCAGCGCTGCCAGGGCCCCGATCCCGGCGACTCCCCAGCCGAGGCCCATGGCCTGCCAGAGCATGATGGCCGCCGCCGGTGACCGGCACGGCCAGCGCGCCGTGGCCAGCCCCGCAGCTACGGGCACCAGGCCCACCGCTACGGTAGCCAGAACCAGGACGGGCGAAAGCACGAAAGGTCAGCTCCTGGCGGGATCTCCGCCTGTCTCCAGGGCTCGTCGCAGCACCCGCGCCTCATTGCCAGACACGCGGCGGGCGAAACTCGCAAGCGCGGCCGACCGGTCGCCGGTCTGGTCGAGGGCGAAAAGCATCAGCTCGGTGACGTATGCTTCCCGGCTCGCTGCGGCTCGGTACAGCCAGGCCCGTCCGTCCCGCTCTCGCCGGGCGAACCCTTTCTTGGCCAATCGGTCCAGGACGGTCATCACCGTGGTGTGAGCCAGATCCCGGTCGGTAAGCCTACTGCCAACCTGGCGCACTGTGAGCTGAGTCTCGCTTTCCCAGAGAACGTCCATGATGGCTCGTTCTAGTTCGCCCAGTCGGTTCACGCAGTCACTCTACCTACCGGCTATACCACCGGGCAGACCCAGCCACCCCGGCAGCCACCGGTCAGGTCAGCCAGTACACGTTGTAATGCTGATGATGCATCCGCGCGATCGGGATGAGCTCGACGCGGTGGCCGCCCGCGGTGGCCGCGAACCGCAGCCGCCGCCCGGGAATCCGGGTCACGGACTCCGAGGTCAGCCGGGGCATCGGCATGGATTCGACACCGCCGTAGCCGCCGCTGAGCACGACTGGGCCATAGGTGACGGCCTGCACCCCGGGCCGGTCCGGCGTCCGGTTCAGCGCGAGCGCCATCGGCAGGCTCACGTCCACCCGGTCCCCGGGCCGCCACAGCCGCTCGATGACCAGCCAGGTGCCCGGCGCGAGCGGGCCGGCCAGCGGCTCGCCGTTCACCCAGGCCCGGCCCGGCCCGGCCAGCCAGCCCGGCAGCCGGACCCGCACGGCCATCCGGGCCGAGCCGGAGACGACCGTGAGATGGGTGGCGGGCTCGTCCGGGAAGCCCGTTTCCTGCCGGATCGTCATCCCCGCCGCGGCCCACCGGACCTCGGACGGGATGAACAGGTTGACGAACAGGCCGCCCGCGTCCCGTGAGTAGATGGTGTCGGCGAACTTGGACTGGGTCTCCATCCCGGTCGCGTCGTCGCAGGAGAAATTGTGGTAGTTGGTCGAGTAGACGTCCGGGTTGGTGCCCATGAAGGGCGGCTGCCGTTTGAAGGCGGCCGGTGACAGGCCCGTGTAGTAGATGTTGAAGCCGTGCGCGGACCGCGGATCCTGCTCGCCCAGCATCTGGTTGAACAGCGTCCGCTCGTAGTAATCGAGCAGGTCCACCCGGTCCGGCTGGTGGAAGTGCAGTAGCCGGGTCAGCTTCAGCATGTTGTAACTGCAGCAGTTCTCGCAGGTGCGGTTGCTCAATTGCCCGGCGATGACGCCGGGCGCGTGCCAGTGCTCGTAATTGCTGGTCCCGCCGATGACGTAGGCGTGGTGATCAGTGACGATCCGCCAGAAGTTGGTGCCGATGTCGTGATAGCGGAGGTCCCCGGTTTCCTCCCAGATCCGGATGCAGGCGATTATCTTCGGGATGTTGGTGTTCGCGTGCAGCCCCTGCAGGTCGTCCTGGCCGCGGGCCAGCGGGTCGAAGACCCGGGCGTGGTAGAACCGCTCCGCCGTGCGGAGGTAGCTCTCGTCCCAGGTCAGCCGGTACAGGTTGGTCAGCGACTCGGCGATGCCGCCGTGCTCGATGTCCAGGATCCGCTGCATGTGCGCGTAGGAGAGCCGGCCGGTCCGCCAGCCGACCCAGTCGCCGAGCCGGGCCGCCACCTCCAGGGCCCGGGTGTTCCCGGCCAGCTCATGCTGGTCGATCAGCCCGGCCATGAGCTTGTGGATCATGTAGTACGGCGACCAGACCGGCAGCCCTGCCTCCAGCCGGCCGAAGAACCTCTCCGGGGAGGCCGACAGGTACCCGTCGTGGAAGCCCGCCGCGCGATCCCGGGCCTGCAGCCCGGCCAGCTGGTCGACCAGGTAGGCGCCCTTGTCCGCGGCGGCCTGGTTCCCGGTGCTGGCGTAGGTGAGGGCCAGCCCGGACATCAGGTGCCCGGTGCAGTGCCCGCGGACCAGGGAGCCCGGCGCCTCCCAGCCGCCGCACGGCCGGGCCGACGACGGCACGCCGTAGTTCCGCCGGAACGTGTGCAGCATCCGGTCCGGGTCGACGAACATCAGGTAGTTCGTGTTCCGCGCCTGGTTGGCCCGCAGCGGGCTGTCCAGCAGCCGGACCGCGGACAGCGGGAACGCGGCACTGAGCCCGGTGGTTCCGTCCGGGACGTACCCGCTTGTCCAGTTGCCTGCGGCGGCACTCAGCCGGCCAGGAGGAAGGACGCCGCCCAGGACGGCCCCGGCCGCGCCGCCGCCGATCGCGGCGAGCACCGCCCTTCTGCTGACCGGCTGGGAGGACATGGCGCCGCCCCTGGAGGTGTGCCCACCGTGGCTGATCCCGGGTGACCCTCTTTGATCAGATCCCACAGCGGCCAGGCCGTCAATGACCGCCTTCGTGAACATGGGGGACGGACTGTGGCGGGCGCCTGAACCGCCGCGCGGCCGGGCTAGGATGTGCAGGTCGCCGCCGAGGGAGGACACCGGTGTCCCAGGAATCACCCCGTTTCCGTGCGGTGCTGGAGAACTTCGCCCCGTACCAGCCTGGCCGCCGGGTGTCCGCGCCGGACGGCCGGTCCTACAAGCTGTCCTCGAACGAGTCCCCGTTCGGGCCGCTGCCGTCAGTGGCGCGGGCGATCGCGCAGGCGGCCCTGGACGTGAACCGCTACCCCGACAACGGCGCCGCGGCCCTGACCGGGGCGATCGCCCAGCGGTTCTCGGTGCCACCGGAGCACGTCGTGGTCGGCTGCGGATCGGTCGGCGTGACCCAGCAGCTGCTGGAGGCGGTCGGCGAGCCGGCCGCCGAGGTGCTTTACGCCTGGCGTTCGTTCGAGGCCTATCCGACCCTCGTCAGCCTGTCGTCGGCGGTGGCGGTCACGGTGCCGCTGCGGGACGAGGCGCACGACCTGCCGGCCATGGCGGACGCGGTCACCAGCCGCACCCGGCTCATCTTCGTCTGCAACCCGAACAACCCGACCGGCACGGTGGTACACGGGGACGAGCTCGCGGCGTTCCTGGACCGGGTGCCCGCCGACACGCTCGTCGTGCTGGATGAGGCCTACACCGAGTACGTCCGGGACCCGCAGGTACCGGACGGGATGGCCGTGTACCGGGACCGCCCGAACATCGCCGTGCTGCGCACCTTCTCCAAGGCGTACGGCCTGGCCGGGCTGCGCGTCGGCTTCCTCGTGGCGCAGCCGCCGGTGGCGGCGGCGGTACGCAAGACCATGCTTCCGTTCACGGTGAACGCGCTCGCGCAGGCCGCGGCCATCGCGTCGCTGGCCGCCGAGGCGGAACTGCTCGAGCGGGTGGACGCGGTGGTCAAGGAGCGTTCCCGGGTCCGGGACGAGCTGCTCGCCCAGGGATGGTCGGTGCCGCCGGCCGAGGCCAACTTCGTCTGGCTGCGCCTCGGCGAGGACACCCAGGACTTCGCGGCCGCCTGTGCGCGGGCCGGGGTCGCGGTCCGGCCGTTCGGCGCGGAGGGCGCGCGGATCTCGATCGGGGACCATGACGCGAACGACGCGTTCCTCGCCGTGGCGCGCGGCTACCCGCGACGCCACTGACCAAGGCTTCCTCTAACGGATCGATCGCGGCGCGGCATTGACCGCGGCCGCGCCGTGCTCGGGGCTGGTCAGCGGGCGGCGCCGTGGCGCTCCAGTTTCTCGGTGACCAGCCGGTAGAACTGGCGCGGCCGGCCCGGCTGCGGCGCGCGGCTCGGCGGCAGCGGCCAGGCCAGCCCTTCCTCGACCAGGCTGTGCAGCAGCCGCCGGGCGGTGCGGGCGGTGACCCCCAGCACCCGGCCCGCGGTTTCCGCGTCGACCACGAGCGCGCTGTCGCTGCCGGCCAGCTTGTCGGCCAGCCGGGACAGGGTCTCCAGGCCGCGCGGGCGGCTGGCCTCCGCGGCCGGGGCGGCCGGGTGCCGTGGCGCGGGGACCAGCGCGATCCCCTCCCGGTCCAGCGCGAATCCGCGGGTCCCGGCGGCCACGTGCGACCGGGAAAGCGCCGCCTGGGCGTGCGTCTCCGCGTCCTGCGCGGTGCGGCCCATGCCGATGCCCACTTCCAGTGCTATGCCGAGCTCGGTCCGGGCCCGCTCGCTGAACGGGGGGACCCGGAACCCGTCGGTGGCCGCCGCCAGCGAGCCGCGGGTCGCGGTGACCAGGAAGCAGTGGTCGCTGACCGGGCTGACCGAGGCGTGCATCCGCTGGGCCTCCTGGACCAGGAATCGGTGCACGGTGAGCCGTAGTTCCTCGCGGGCGTGCCGGGGGGAGGACCGCCGCGAGGTGTCCCGCAGCGTGGGCACCTCCACCAGGGCCACGGCGAGCTGAGCCTCCTCCAGGCGGCGGTTCCCGGCGAGCAGGGTCGCCGTGCGCAGGGCGGCCCGGATGGCGCTGCTGGTGGGCCTCAGGGTCCGGACGGGCACGTCGGCGGCGGACAGCCGCTGGGCGACCGACTGGAGGCAGGTGAAGGCGACCGTGATCTCGTCCCGCCGCCAGAGCCGCTCGTGGAACGCGGCCAGCGTGGCCGCGTTCGCTGCGTCCTCCCGGACGTGCACGCCGGTGGCGGGCACGCCCAGTTCGGCGAAGGCGTCCTCGACGTCAGCGCGGCTGAGCACGTCCACGCTGATGCGGCTGAGGTCCTGGCCCAGTTCCCTGGTCGCACGGAGCAGGGCTGCGTACAGCGCGCTGCCGGACAGCGGCACGTAAGTGGCCGGAACGCGGAGCGTGCCGGCCCGCCGGGCGTATTCGTAAGGCACCTGGCTGGCGAACAGGCAGGCGTCGATGCCCGGCCCCAGCCGCAGCACCTTGTCGGCGGCTTCCTGCTCGCTGCGGTACGCAGCGGCCACCAGCCTGCGGGCTGGGGTGGCCGAGGCTGCGGCGCCGGACATCCCGGGGGGATTTGCCGCGGGGTGGGCGGCGCCGCCGGGCAGCCCGCTCGGCTGCGGGCTCCCGGACAACATGATCCGTTCCACCAGGTCGTGGGGCCCGACGATGCCGATGGTCAGCTCGGCCGCAGGCTGGCGCTGGCCGGTCATGGCCGGCTACCCCCCGGCGCTGGCGGCTGACCAGTGGCGCCACAGACGACGCGTGCCCGGCACGGCGGGCACGCGTCAGATGGTCCGGCAACTCCTAAGGTGCCGCCGGCTGACGGGGTACTCCCTGTGCTGTGAAGTCACTGTCAGACCCTTACGCTGCAACGATTGCACGATCGTATATTTCGTAGCCTGTCCGTGCCGTCCGGAGAAGAGAATCGGCGGACTGTTTCGCGCAATGTCACATTTTCCCGGGGCAGGACCCACCGGGGGCCCGCGGGTCAGCCGCCTGGCAGCTCAGCCGGGCCAGGTCAGCTGCCGCCTGGGTCAGCCGCTTTCCTCGGCGGTGATGTCGGCGCCCAGGGTGGTGAGCCGCTCCGCGACCGCGGCGTGGCCACGGTCGATGAGGTATCCCGGCGCGACCACGGTCTCGCCCTCCGCGCCCAGCCCGGCCAGGATGAGCGCGATCCCGGTCCGCAGGTCGTGCGCGACGACCTTGGTGCCCTTGAGCGTGGACGGGCCATGCACGATGACAACGTTGCCGCTGTCCACCTCGACCTTGGCACCCATCTTGTTCAGCTCCGCGACCAGGCCGTACCGGCCGTCGAAAATGGTCTCCCGGATGTAGCTGGTGCCATCGGCCAGGCAGCTCAGCGCCATGATCGGCGACTGGAGGTCGGTCGCGAAGCCAGGGTACGGGCCGGTGATCACGTTGATCGGGCGCAGCGTGCGTTCCCGGCGGACCTGGAGGACGGCACCCTTCGGGGTGAATTCCACCCCCATCTGCTCAAGCTTCCAGCGGACTACCCCGAAATGCTCGAGGGAGGCGCCGACCAGGTTCAGCTCGCCGCCGGTGATCGCGGCCGCCATGGCCAGCACCCCCGCGTCGATCCGGTCCGGCATCACCGTGTGCTCGGTCGCAGTCAGCTGGCTGACCCCGCGCACGGTGACGAACCCGGTGCCGCCGCCGCTGATGTCCGCGCCCATCTTGGTCAGGAACGCGATGACGTCGAGCACTTCCGGCTCGAGGGCGCAGTTGTCGATGATGGTGGTGCCGGGGGCCAGGCTGGCCGCCATGATCAGGTTCTCGGTGCCGGTGTGCGACGGGGTGTCCAGGTACAGATGCGCCCCGCGGAGCTGGCCCGCCTTGATGTGGATCTCGTTTTCGCGCTCGTCTACGACGGCGCCGAGCCGGGCGAAGCCGCGGTAGTGGAAGTCCAGGTTGCGGCTGCCCAGGTTGCAGCCGCCGATGCCCTCGATGACGGCCTCGCCGAACCGGTGCAGCAGGGCCGGCACGAACAGCACCGAGCCGCGGAACCGGCGGGCGATCTCGGCCGGCAGGACGAAGCTGGTCAGGTTGGAGGCGTCTACCACCAGGGTGCGCTCGGCCTCGTGGAACTTGACCACCGCGCCCACGGCCTGAGCCAGTTCGACCGCCCGGCGGACGTCCTCGATAGCGGGGACGTTGCGCAGTACGGTCCGGCCTTCTCCGGTGAGCAGCGACGCGGCGATCATCTTGAGCGCCGCGTTCTTGGCGCCCTGAACGAAGACCGTTCCCTGGAGCGGGATCCCGCCTCGTACGCGGTAGCAGGTCTCGGGGCCAATGGTCATGGGGTTGAAGCTCCTGTCCTTCGGAAACGCGAGGTCAACGGCCTGCCGCAGTCGCGGCGGGGTGCCTCCACCCGGTGCCCGCCCAGCGGGATGCGGGCCGGCGGGAAGCCTCGTACTTGTTCCAGGCCAGTATTCCACCGGCCTGGTCCCCCCTTCAGCGACAGTCAGATTCGGGCCACCCGGACCGTGCCCAGTCAGCGACGCGGGGTGAGTGGCCGGGCTGTCACGGCAGTCATACCCACTGCCGTCCAGTGATGCGCTCATATGCCTCGATGTAACTTGCGCGGGTCTGCTCGACCACGTGGCCAGGCAGTGCTGGGGGCGGCTCCGTGTCCCGTTTGTCCCAGCCAGCCTCGGGCGAGTCTAGCCAGTCCCGGACAATCTGCTTGTCGAATGAGACTTGTGGCCGGCCAGGCTGCCACTGGCTCGCAGGCCACAGCCGGGACGAATCCGGGGTGAGAACCTCGTCGGCCAGCAGCAACCGCCCGCCCGGGTCGAAGCCGAGCTCGATCTTGGTATCGGCGACCAGGATGCCCTGCCGCGCGGCGATGGCCGCCCCCCGCCGGTACACCTCCAGCGTGATCCGCTGCAGCTCAGCGGCGATATCGGCACCCACCAACGCGGCCACCGCCGAGAACGGGACGTTCTCGTCGTGCTGCCCGCGCGGCGCCTTCGTCGCCGGGGTGAAGATCGGCTCGGGCAGCCGGGACCCGTCGGTGAGCCCGGGAGGCAGCGGCACGCCGCACACGGACCCGGACGCCCGGTACTCGCGCAGCCCGGACCCGGCCAGGTAGCCGCGCGCCACGCACTCCACCGGCACCATCGACAGCCTGCGGCAGGCCATGGCCCGGCCGGCGAACTCGGCGGGGATCTCCGCGTTAACGAGATGATTCGGGACCAGGTCGGCGAGCTGCCCGAACCACCACAGCGACAGCTGGGTCAGGATCTTCCCTTTGTCCGGGATCGGGGTGGTCAGCACATGGTCGTAGGCCGACACCCGGTCGGAGGCGACGAGCAGGAGCCGGTCATCGCCCCAGCCGTAGACGTCGCGGACCTTGCCCGAGTACAGCAGCGTGAGCGGCGCTCCGCTCTGGTATTTCCCCGCAGGCTCATCCGCACCCGGCCTTCCGGGTGCTTCTGGGGCGCTCATGAGAGACGTTCCAGCCGCTCGAAGACGGGCCCGAGCCTCGCCACGTAGCGTTCTGGGCGGCACACCTCGTCCAGCGCGGCCTCGTCCAGGGTGCGGCCGTGTGCGGTGGCCTCGGCCCGGAGTGATTCCCGCAGCGGCATCCCGGTCTGCCACGTGATCATGGCTGCGGCCTGGACCAGCGCATATGCGTCTTCCCGGGACATCCCGGAGTTGACGAGGGCGAGCAGGATGCTCGAGGTGTAAATGAGCCCGCCGGTGGATTCCAGGTTCGCCCTCATCCGTGCCTCGTCGACCACCAGGCCCTCCACCAGCCCGGCGGTCAGGTTCAGCATGTAGTCGGTGGCGGTCGCTGCGTCCGGCAGCGCGATCCGCTCCACGCTGGAGTGGGAAATGTCACGCTCGTGCCAGAGCGGCATGCCCTCCAGGACCGGGGTGACGTAGCCGCGGACGATCCGGGCGATGCCGCTGATCCGCTCCGAGCGGATCGGGTTCTTCTTGTGCGGCATCGCCGAGGAACCCTTCTGGCCGGCCCGGAACGGCTCAGCCAGCTCCCGCACCTCGGTCCGCTGGCCGTGCCGGACCTCCAGCGCGATCGCCTCGCAGACCGTGGCGATCACCGCGAGCGCGCTGATCCACTCCGAGATGCCGTCCCGGAACACCACCTGGGTGGCCACGTCCGCCGGGCGGAGGCCCAGCTCCGGCATGACCGTGGCCTCGATAGCCGGGTCGATGTTGGAGTAGGTGCCGACCGGGCCGGACAGCTTGCCGACCGCGACCGCGTCCCGGGCCCGGGCCAGCCGGTCCCGGCTGCGGGCCATGGCGAATGCGAAGTCGGCCACCCGGTGTCCCCACACGTCCGGCTCGGCGTGGATTCCGTGTGTCCGCCCCACCCGGAGCGTGCCGCGGTGCGCCAGGCCATGCTCGCGCAGCACAGCGACCAGCCCGGTCGCCTCCGCCACCAGCAGGTCGGTGGCCTCCGCCAGCTGCAGCGCCAGCGCCGTGTCCAGCAGGTCGGAGGAGGTCATCCCGTAGTGCACGTAGGCGGCGGCCTCGCGGGGTGCCGTGTTGTCCGCCCAGGCCGTCAGGAACGCGATCACGTCGTGGTCGGTGACCGCCTCCACCTCAGCGACCGCTTCCGGGGTGGGCGGCGGAGCGGCCCGGACCGGGTCTACCGCTTCGGACGGCACGGTCCCGGCTTTGGCGTGCGCCTCCAGGACCAGCGTCTCGATCCGGGCCCACAGCTGGTACTTGTGCGCATCGCTCCAGATCCGGCCCATCTCGGGCCGTGTGTAGCGCTCGATCACACGCTCTATCCTCGCGCATCATTCGCGCGGGCCGGCATGCGCCAGGGCCCGGCTGTGGCAACCGGCCGGATCGGCGCGGTGACTTTGGTCACTGCGGTGGGTTTGGGGCGGCCTGCCGCCGCTTTTGCGCCGCGCTGAGAGCGGAAATGCCCCCGGCGGCGCTCGACGGCGAGCATCGCGGCCAGCCCGCGGCGTGCCCGGCCAGGAACAGCGCCACCCCGCCGCCGATAGCCAGGGCCTGGGCGGCCGGATGGGGCTGGGCGGCGTGCCCGATGGTCAGCTTCACCCGGCAGCTAGCCCCACCACACCGAGCAGTGGCGGGAGGGTGCCGGGTGGCGGGAGGATGCCGGACGGGGGTGGTTCGCTGGTCACGGACTCGCCTGGGCCGGCCGTCCTGCCGCATGCCCGGCGATGTCAGTGCGGTACCAGCCACCGCGCATCTCGATCTGCCCCGCTGCCTCGTACGCCACCGCGCGGGCAGTGGCCACATCGGGGCCGGTGCCGACCACGTTGAGCACCCGGCCGCCGGCCGACACGAGGTGACCCGCGTCATCGGTCCGGGTGCCCGCGTGCAGTACGTACGCGCCCGGGACCCGCCCGGCCGCCGCTATCCCGGTGATCTCGTCGCCAGCGGCGGGCTGGCCCGGGTAGCCCTCGGCCGCGATGACCACGGTGACCGCCGCGCCCGCCGTCCACCGGGGCGGGGCCACGCCGGCCAGTGACCCGGAGGCGGCCGCGGCCAGCAGCCCGCCCAGCGGTGTGGCCAGTCTGTCCAGCACGACCTGGGTCTCCGGGTCACCGAACCGGGCGTTGAACTCCACCACCCGGACACCCGCCGCCGTCAGGCTCAGCCCCGCGTACAGCAGGCCGCGGTACGGGGTGCCGCGGCGCCGGAGCTCGTCCACGGCCGGCTGGATCACCGTGGCCATCACCTCGTCGGCGAGGCCCGGCGGCGCCCAGGGCAGCGGGGTGTACGCCCCCATGCCGCCGGTGTTCGGTCCCTGGTCCCCGTCCCCGGCCCGCTTGAAGTCCTGCGCGGCCAGCAACGGGACCGCGGCGAATCCGTCGGCCAGCGCGAACAGCGATACCTCGGGGCCGTCCAGGAACTCCTCGATGACCACCGTGCCGCAGGCCTCCGCGTGGGCCCGGGCGGCGGCCAGGTCGGTGGTGACCACGACCCCTTTGCCCGCGGCCAGGCCATCCGCCTTGACCACGTACGGCGGGCCGAGTTCGGCCAGCGCGGCGTCGGCCTGGCCGCTGGTCTGGCAGGTATACGCCTCGGCGGTCGGGATCCCGGCCGCCTGCATGATCTGCTTGGCGAACGACTTGGAGCCCTCGATGGCCGCGGCCCGGCGGCTGGGCCCGAAGCAGGGGATGCCGGACGCGCGCAGCGCGTCGGCCACCCCGGCGACCAGTGGCGCCTCCGGGCCGACCACGACCAGGTCGGCGCCCGTCGCCCGGGCCAGGCCAGCCACCCGCCCGGTGTCGGTCGGGTCCACCGGATGCTGGTGGGCGAGCTCGGCGATGCCCGGGTTGCCGGGCGCCGCATGCAGGTCGGTGACGTCCGGGTCGGCAGACAGCGCCCGGGCCAGCGCGTGCTCGCGGCCGCCCGAGCCGAGGAGGAGGACTCGCACGGGCGCGAGCCTACCGCCGGCCACACCCGGGCCTGCGGCGGAACCGGGCGGGCCACCGGCTGTTTGAGGTTGGCGTAGTCACGAGCGCTGGGCGATCCGCGTGCCGAGACCTGGTCCGCCCGCCACGTCCGCCCGCCACTCCGGGTGGGAGAGCTCAGGCGAGCGGGCGCAGCTGCAGGGTCTGGTCGCGGCGCGGGCCGGTGCCGATCGCCGCGACCGGTGCGCGGATCATGTCCTCCAGCGCCTTGACGTACACCTGCGCGTTGCGGGGCAGGTCACCGAACTCGCGGGCCTGCGAGATGTCCTCCCACCACCCGTCCAGGTACTCATAGATCGGCGCGGCGTGGTGGAAGTCGGTCTGGGTCATCGGGATCTCGTCGTGCCGGGTGCCGCCCACGTCATAGGCCACGCAGACCGGGACCCGCTCCAGGCCGGACAGCACGTCGAGCTTGGTGATGAAGTAGTCGGTGATCCCGTTGACCCGGGTGGAATAGCGGGCGACCACCGCGTCGAACCACCCCGTGCGCCGCGGGCGGCCAGTGGTCACCCCGTACTCGCCCCCGGCCTTGCGCAGCCACTCGCCCTGCGCATCGGTCAGCTCGGTGGGGAACGGCCCCGCGCCCACCCGGGTGGTGTACGCCTTGAGGATCCCGATCATCTTGGTGATCCGGGTCGGGCCGATACCCGAGCCCACGCAGGCACCGCCCGCCGTCGGGCTGGAGGACGTGACGAACGGGTAGGTGCCGTGATCAACGTCGAGCATGGTCGCCTGCGCGCCCTCCAGCAGGATCGACTTGCCCCTGTCCAGCGCCTGGTTCAGCACCAGCCCGGTGTCGGCCACGTAGGAGCGGATCTGCTTGCCGTAACCCAGGTACTCCTCGGCGACGGCGGCCGCGTCGATGCCACGGCGGTTGTAGACCTTGGTGAGTACCTGGTTGCGCTCCCGCAGGACCAGCTCCAGCTTCTGGTTCAGGATCCCCGGGTCGAGCAGGTCCTGGATGCGGATGCCGGTCCTGGCCACCTTGTCCGCGTAGGCGGGCCCGATGCCCCGGCCGGTGGTGCCGATCCGGGCACTGCCCAGGTACCGCTCGGTGACCTTATCCAGGGCGCGGTGGTACGGCATGATCAGCTGGGCGTTCGCGGAAATCAGCAGGTCCTCGCAAGACACGCCGCGCTGCCTGAGATCGTCGATCTCCCGGAGCAGCACTTCGGGATCGACCACGACGCCGTTCCCGATGACCGGCACCACCCCCGGAGACAGCACGCCCGAGGGAAGCAGGTGCAGGGCGTAGCTCTCGTCACCGATGACGACGGTATGACCGGCGTTGTTGCCGCCCTGGTACCTGACGACGTAGTCCACCCGGTCGCCGAGGAGGTCGGTGGCCTTGCCCTTACCCTCGTCACCCCACTGCGCACCCACGACCACGATGGCCGGCATCGCACCAGCCCCTTCCAGGCCTCGCCCCGGTTGCGGAGTTGAGGCTACTCCACGTCCTGGACTGGGCGTTACGCCACGTCTCCGAGCCCACGCCGCGCCGGGGGTGCGGGGTCAGGCGGCGCGCCGGGGGTGCGGGGTCAGGCGGCGCGCGGGGGGTGCGGGGTCAGGCGGCGCGCGGGGGCGCGTGGTGCGCCGCGGGCGCGGGTCAGGCGGCGCGCGGGGGTGGGGGGGCGCGCCGCGGGCGCAGGTCAGGGCACGTCGAGGGCGGCCACGGCGGCGGCACTGGAGTCGGCCAGGAAGATCTGGCAGCGTGCTTCTTCCTCGGTCTCGCCGATGGCCCCGGCGGCCCGGCCCAGCGCGTGCAGCGAGCGCAGGAATCCCCGGTTGGGCTCGTGCTCCCAGGGGATCGCCCCGTTGCCCTTCCACCCGGCCCGGCGCAGCTGGTCCAGGCCGCGGTGGTAACCGGTGCGGGCGTACGCGTAGCCAGCGACGAGCTCACCACGACCCAGGGCCTGCTCGGCCAGTTCGGCCCAGGCGGCCAGGCACGCCGGGTTGCCCGCGGCGACGGTAGCGGGATCGGCGCCGGAGGCCAGTTCAGCGGCGCAGGGGTCGTCAGGCAGATAGACCGGGGGCGGCCCGGCTATGAGGTTGCGGTGGTCCATACCCCCATCCTGCCTGCCCCCCACCCCAAACCGCGCACGCTCCCCTCTGCCCGCCGCCGCCCCCCTCTGCCCGCCCCCGCGCTCCGCCGCTCCGCCGGGCGACATATCACCTATCTGGCGCGGCGTAATCGGGCAAAACGCCACATTCTGTGCGCCAGATAGGTGATATGTCGGCAGGGAGGACCAAGGTGGAGGGGTGGAAAGCCAGCTAAGGGGGATTTGGACCACCGCGGAGTTGCGATCGGCTGGATTATCGAGCCGGCGGATCGAGCACCTGGTCGGGAAGGGCGCCCTATATCCGTTACTGACCGGGGTCTACGCGTCCGCGGCGGCTGCTGCCGCGACGATTGGTGGAACGCGAGACGACCGGGCCCGGCAAACTGGCGAGCACCTGCTCCGGGTAGCTGCCGCCCTCAAAGTCACCGGCTCTCGGTCCGCCGGGAGCCACTATCCGGTGGCCGGGAGTCACCAGTCGGCGGCCCGCGCCTACGGACTCGGAGTGGTCGGCCACGAGTCGGCGCCCATGATCCAGATCACCCGGGCACCGGGTGACCGAGGTAGCCGCAAAGGTCGCCCGGGCGTGCTGGTGCATATCGCGGCGCTGCCCGCGGAGCATGTGGTCAGCCATCGCGGTGTCCGGCTGACCTCGGTGCCCAGGACCGTCATAGACCTGGCCCGTGTGCTGCCCTTCGGGGAAGGGGTGGCCGTCGCTGACTCGGCCCTGCATGCCGGGCTGACGACCAGGACGGCGCTCGCCACGGTCATCGCGGACTGCACACGGTGGCCGGGCCTGCAGCGGGCCCGCGAGGTGACCGCGTTCAGCGATGCCCGATCGGAGTCGGTGCTCGAGTCCCTCAGCCGGGCCGCGTTCCGCGAGGCCGGCCTGCCGCCGCCGGACCTGCAAGTCTGGGTCGGCGACGACGGCGAGATCATCGGCCGGGCCGATTTCCTCTGGCGCCGTTACCGCACCATCGGCGAGGCCGACGGGGCGCTCAAGTACCAGACCCCGGCCCGGGCCCGGGCCCAGCTGGAGCGCGACGCCCAGCTGCGTGCCGCGGGCTACGAGGTCGTGCACTTCACCTGGGCGCAGATCACCCGGGCGCCGGCGCAGGTCGTGGACTCGATCCGGGTGGCCTTCAGCCGGGGTGCGCGTTCGGGCCCTCCCGGCCATCCCGGGGGCCCATGACGGCCAGGGCGTCCGCGTCTGTGGCCCGTGCGTTCAGGTAGAAGTCCGCCCACTCGGCGGCGTCCGGGTAGGCCGATTCCGCGGCGACGCGCGCGCAGGCCGCCCCGGCGTCGAACACGGTGCGCCGAAGCTGGACCCCCGGCCCGAGCAATGCCCAGTGCGCTCCGGCCCGGCCGTACGGCATCCCGACGCTGCCCGGATTGACCACCACCCGCCCGTGGGCCAGCCGAAAGAACGGCATGTGGGTGTGCCCGCAGACCACCGCGGAGACCTCCGATGCGACGGGTGTGAGGACCTCGGCCCACCGCTCCAGCCGTGAGTCGGCGAGAATCACCTCCTCATCGTCCCGCGGTGTCGCGTGGCAGAACAGCACCGTGCCGAGGCCAGCCACGTCCAGGGTCGCCGTCAGGGGCAGCCCGGCCAGCAGCGCGACCTGGTCCGCGCGGAGCTGGGCGGCGGCCCACGGCGCGATCGGGTCCGGGACGGCACTCACCTCACCACGGGCGAACTGCACCAGTTCGCGGTCGGCGTTCCCGCGGATCCACACCACCCGGTCCCCGAGCGTGGCCAGCAGGTCGAGAGTCTCGCGTGGTTGCGGCCCGGCCGCGAGATCGCCAGTGAGCACGATCCGGTCCGCGCCCGTCACCTCGGGCTCGGCGAGCACGCTTTCCAGTGCAGGCAGCACCCCGTGAATGTCGGACAGGACCGCGACCCGGCCAGCTGGCCCACAGTCAGCGGCCGGCCCAGGGGAAGCCGGTGTCTCCATGCCACCAGCCTGCCCGATGGTGGGCTGGCTGGTTAGCTGAGCTTGGTGCCCGCGGACATCAGGTCCTCACAGGCTCGCAGCACCCGCGCGCCCATGCCTGCCTCCCCGGCCTTGCCCCAGGCCCGGGGGTCGTACTGCTTCTTGTTGCCGACCTCACTATCGACCTTCAGCACGCCGTCGTAGTTCCGGAACATGTGGTCCGCGACCGGCCTGGTGAACGCGTACTGCGTGTCGGTGTCCACGTTCATCTTGACCACGCCGTAGGAGATTGCCTCGCGGATCTCCTCCAGCGCCGAGCCGGAACCGCCGTGGAACACCAGGTCGAACGGCCTTTCCTTGCCGTACTTGGCACCCACCGCGTCCTGGATCTCCTTCAAGATCGGCGGGCGAAGGGTGACATGCCCCGGCTTGTAGACCCCGTGCACGTTGCCGAATGTGGCCGCGAGCAGGTAGCGGCCCCGCTCGCCGAGCCCGAGCGCCTCGGCTACCGCCATGGCGTCCTCCGGCGTGCTGTACAGCTTCTCGTTCATCTCTCCGGTGACGCCGTCTTCCTCGCCGCCGACCACGCCGATTTCCATCTCCATGACCGTGCGGGCCTTGGCGCACTCGTCGAGCAGTTCGGTCGCGATGGCGATGTTTTCCTTCAACGGCACCGCGGACCCGTCCCACATATGCGAGTTGAAGAGCGGCTCCTCACCCCGGGCCACCCGCTCCTGCGAGATCTTGACCAGTGGGCGCATGAAACCGTCGAGCTTGTTCTTGGGGCAGTGGTCGGTGTGCAGGGCGATCTGCACCGGGTACTTGTCGGCGACCGACCGGGCGAAGCTGGCCAGGGCGGCCGAGCCAGTCACCATGTCCTTGACCGCCTGGCCGGACAGGTACTCGGCGCCCCCTGTGGAGACCTGGATAATGCCGTCGCTCTCCGCGTCCGCGAAGCCGCGGAGGGCCGCGTTCAGTGTCTGGCTTGAGGTCACGTTGATCGCGGGATAGGCGTAACCACGCTCCTTGGCGCGGTCCAGCATCTGCGCGTAGACCTCTGGGGTGGCGATTGGCATGACGATCGGCTCCTGTCGTTGCTTTGGTTCCAGTATCGGGGACGGGGCCGCCCACGGACAGCGCCGAAGGTCCCGGCCTGGAAAACTGTGCCCGGAATCTGCGTCCGGAAGCTGCGCCCGCGGCCGCCCGCCGTGCCGTGCCCCCGTGCTCAATCCGGCGGTCAGGCTCTCGCAAGCTCCCCCGATGCGGACCGGCGGAGTCCCCTCCATGCTGTACAACAGTGAGCTATGGAGAGCTTTCTCAGCCAGGCTGGCCTGGCTGCTGTGTTTCTCTTCGGCTTTCTCGAGGCCTGCTGCGTCCCGATTCCGTCGGAGATTACGTTCGGGTTCGCGGGGGTCCTGGCTGGCGAAGGCCACCTCAACATCGTGGCGGTCATCATCGTCGGCACGGTGGCGGAACTTCTCGGCTCGTTCGTCGCGTACACGGTGGGACGGGTCGGTGAGCGGCCGCTGGTGCACAAGTTCGGCCGTTACCTGCTTATCACGCACGCCGACATCGACCGGGCGGAGCGCTTCTTCGCCGGCCGGGGCGCGTGGGCGCTGCCGGTGGGCCGGTGCCTCCCGGTCGTGCGCACGTTCGTGTCGATCGTGGCCGGCTTCATCGAGATGCCCGCCCTGCTGTTCGGCGTGCTCAGCCTCATCGGCACGGCCGTCTGGGTGACCGCGATCTCGCTCCTTGGCTACAGCCTGAGCAGCACGTGGCAGAGCATCGCGCACGGCATCGCGCTAGCCGGCTATGCGATCGCCGCGGTGGCGGTCATCGCCATCGTCGCGCTCGTGATGCACCGGCTGAGGGAGGTCCGTAAGGAGGCGGCCGAAGCGGGCCTCGCCTCAGCCGGTCCAGCCGCCGCCGGTCCTGCGGCGGGAGGTCCTGCGGCGGGCGGTCCCGTGGCGGGCGCCCCGGCGGCGGGCGGGCGGAGCGGCCCGCGGCATCAGCGCACGACCCCCCAGGACGATCAGCCCAGGCCCAGGTCACCCAGGTCGTAGGCGGCCAGGTAGGGCAGGCCCCGCGCGGTCACCGGCGCCCGGCCGCCGCGTTCCACGATCACGGCCACGCCCACGACCTCGGCCCCCGCCTCGCGCAGCGCGTCCACCGCGGTCAGCACGGACGCGCCGGTGGTCGAGGTGTCTTCCACCGCCAGCACCCGGCGCCCGGCCACGCCCGGGCCCTCGATGCGCCGTTGCAGGCCGTGCGCCTTGCCCTCTTTGCGCACCACGAACGCGTCCAGCGGCTGCCCGGCCGCGCCGGCTGCGTGCATCATCGCGGTGGCGACGGGATCGGCGCCGAGTGTGAGGCCACCGACCGCGTCGTAGCCGAGGCCCGCGGTGAGGTCGAGCATCACCCGGCCGGCCAGCGGCGCCGCCTGCCCGCTGAGCAGGATCCGGCGCAGGTCGATGTACCAGCTCGCCCGCTGGCCCGAGGAGAGCACAAAGTCGCCGTGCACCACGGCCATGTCCTTGATCATCTGAAGCAGGTCATCGCGATCGCTCACGATCGCGAGCCTACCCATCCGCCCGAGGTGGCCAGGGGATGGGCGGGATCATGTGCCCGGGTGCGGGTGCGGGTGCGGGTGCGGGTGCGGGTGCGGGTGCGGGTGGTGCGGGTGCGATGGCCCGGGCGCGCAGAACCGTCCGCCGCGGCCCGCGTGCGTCAGTGGGCGGAAGCGCTGGACGCGGCGGAAGCGCTGGACGTGGCGGCAGCGCTGGACGCAGCGGCGCCAGCTCCGGGCCCGGCGGCAGCGCAGGACACGGCGGCGGCAGCGCCGGACACCTAGTCCAGGCTGGCCAGGATCTCCTGCTCCTTGGCGGGGTCCAGGCCGATCCTGGGCCGCCCTTCGGACGCACTCGCCCCGCCGCGGGCGGCCACGTCCCGGGCGGACGTGTCCCGGGCGGCCCCGCCGCGGGCGGCCGCGTCCCTGCGCAGCCAGGACCAGGTGTCGCGGACCGTATCGCTGAGTGGCCGGTAGCGGATGCCGGTCCGCAGCGCCCGGTCCCCGGTGACGTCCCAGACGGCCGCGAACTCCGGCGTGCCCGGCGCCCACATCGGCAACTCCATCCAGGGCTGGACCCCGGCCTCCAGCAGCACCGGGTCGGGCACCCAGCGCAGCTGCGGGGGCCCGCCCGGTCCGGGTCCGGTGGCCTCGCCGCAGTCCGTCAGGAGTTCCCCCATCGTGGTCCCCACCGTCCCGGGCACGTTGACCACGCCGGGGATGCCCCGCCGGGTGTTGTCCACCAGCCAGGCGGCGAGGTCCCGGGCGTCGGTCACGCGGACCGGCCGGCCGGGATCGCCGGGGGCGAGGACCGTGCCGCCGCGCGCGATCCGGCTCAGCCACCAGGGCAGCCGGCCCACGTGCTCGTGCGGCCCGACGATCAGCCCGGGCCGCACGATCAGGTGCTGGCCCGGCAGTTCCTGCGCCACGGCCCGCTCGCTGCCCGCCTTGAGCTTGCCGTACCCGAGTTCCTCCACCGAGCCGTCGGCGTCAGCCGGGCAGTCGAGCACCGGGGACTCCTCGCTGACTGGCACCTCACCGAAGCCGCGGTACACCGAGAGCGAAGAGACGTAGGTGTAGTGGCGGACCCGCGGGGCCAGCAACCGGGCGGACGCGGCCACATGGCGCGGCGCGATCACTGAGGTGTCGATCACGAGGTCGAAATCTCGCTCAGCCACCCTGAGCAGGTCCGCGGAGTTGGTACGGTCTCCGTGCAGTGCCTCGGCACCCGGCCGGGGCTCGCCGCTCAGCCCCCGTGTGAAGGTCGTGACGTCGTAGCCGCGGCGGATCGCTTCGTCCACGATGGCACGCCCCAGGAACCGGGTACCCCCGAGAACAAGAAGTCGCATGCCGGATGATTCTGCCGGGCCAGGTGCAAATGCCGGGACCGCTTTTGCCGAGAGCGGACTTCTCAGGTCACGGGGGTCCTCCGACCTCGCGCGATCCATCACGCGGTCGGCTGGGCGCTGGTAACGTCTCGCGTCGAGGAAAGGACGGTGTCGCGTGGATCGGTGCGCGCTGTTCGTGGACGCGGGCTACGTGCTGGCGGATGGCGCGATGGCCGTGCACGGAACCCGCCACCGAGAGTCCGTATCCTGGGATTACGCAGGCCTGCTGCAGTTCATGGGCAGCATCGCCCGGGAGAGAACGGGCCGCCCGCTGCTCCGCTGCTACTGGTATGAGGCCACGGTCGAGGGCCGCCGGACTTCCGAGCACGACTCACTCGCTGATCTTCCCGGGCTGAAGCTGCGCCTGGGCCGGGCCCGTCCGGGCCGGCGCGAGGGCGTGGAGAGTGAGATCCGCCGCGACCTGACCACCCTGGCCCGCAACAACGCGATCAGCGACGCGCTCCTGGTCAGCGCGGAGGAAGACCTGGCCCAGGTCGTCGCCGACGTGCAGGACCTCGGTATCCGGGTGACGATCGTGCACATCACGGTGGGCGGCAACTGGACCATTTCCCGCAGCCTGCGCCAGGAATGCGACGACATCATCGAGATTGGCGACGGACATCTTCGGCCCTTTACCCAGCTCGCCGGCGGGACTGAATCGCTGGGCAGCGAAGAGCCCTACCAGCTGGCCGTGTCCGCGGCACGCGCGCTCACCAACGGGCACGGGCCGGTGGTCGGCTCGCTGGGCCAGCAGGCCCTGTCGGCCGGGTCGCACCCTGCCCCGCCCGCGATCTACACCGCGCCCGTGGTGGCCGAGTACCAGCGGGCGGCGCAGCCCGGCGCGCAGCCCGCCACCGCCCAGCTTCCGAATGCCCAGCTCCCAGGTAACCAGGTTCCGGGCGGTCAGCCGGCCCCGCTGCCGCGCCGTGAGCCGTCCGGGCCCATCGAGCGCCAGTCCATGGAGGCCGCCCGCGGCGGCGCGCCGTCCCGCGGGCCCAGCAGCACGCCGGGGCCGGGGGTACCGCCACTGAGTGCACAGAATCTGCAGGCTGCCTCAGGACTGCAGGCGCAGCCGGGCGTTTCCGAGCCGCAACGAAGCCCCAGTCCGGGCCAGCGCCAGCCGGGAGGGCCGGCGCAGCAGGGCCAGACGAGCCAGCAGATCACGCCCGGGCAGAGCATCCCCGGCCAGCAGAGCATGGGCGGCCAGTTGACGCGGGGGCAGCAGAACATGCCAGGGCAGCAGGGCATGGGTGGTGTCCTGGGCCAGTCCGGCGTCCTGGCGGGCCCGCCCAGCGGGGCCGGCATGCCGGGCCAGACGATGCCGGGCCAGACGATGCCGGGCCAGACGATGCCGGGCCAGACGATGCCGGGCCAGAGCGTGGGCGGCCAGAGCGTGGGCGGCCAGCGGAGCGTGGGCGGCCAGCAGAGCATGCCAGGCCAGCCGATCCCCACACAGTCCTACGCGCCGCAGTCGCTGCCCGGTCAGGGAATGCCCGCTCAGGGGATGCCGGCCCACCAGAACGGCAGCGACCGGCAGTCGATACCGGGCCAGCCCATACCGGGCCAGTCGATACCGGGCCAGCCGATACCGGGCCAGAGCGTGGGCGGCCAGCGGAGCGTGTCGGGCCAGCAGAGCATGCCAGGCCTGCACGCGGCGCCGCGCGCGCCGCAGGCCGCCTCGTCGCCCGGGCTGCCCGACCCGCGGGTGCGCGGCGCCCACGCCCAGACGACCCCGGCTGGCGGGCAGAACCCGTACCAGGCGCCGCCAGCCTCGTTCCGCGGGCCCGCCCAGGACGTCCCGTCCCGCCCGTACCAGCAGGGCCCCTACGGGGTACTTCCCTCGGAGCAGACGATGCCCGGGCAGCCGTACCCCTCGGCGCCGCCGTCCAGTTCAGGGCAGAACCCGGGCCAGGCGTACGTCCCACCGCAAAGCCCGTACAGCACTGCGCAGTCCCCGCTGCCGCAAGCCCCGATGCCGCAGCAGCCCTCCATGCCGCCACAGTCACCCGTGCCGCCCCCGGTAGCGCCTGGACCCGGCCCGCACGGTGCCGGCCAGCCCGGCCAGGGGATGCCCCTCGCCGACGCGGTCCAGGCCGCGCACGCCGAGGGCTTCGAGTTCGGGCAGTCCGTGGCCCGTGAGGCCCCGGCGCTGTGGCTGGAAGCGGTCCTGGCCCGCAAGCCGCGCATGCCATCGGACCTGGAAGCGAGGCTGCTCCAGGATTCAGCGCTGCCGATCGATTCGCTGCTGCACGACGAGACCAGGCATGCGCTGCGCCGTGGCTTCTGGGACGCCCTGGAGCGTTCGCGCAGATAGCATCGTTTCCCTACCTTGAGTTCGTATGTGGCGTTGGAAGGGGTCCCGGGTTGGGTACGTCCCCGGACGTGGTGGTGCTGACTCGCGACATGTTCGATGAGATCGAGTTTGATGCTGCGGCGAGCGGTGATCACCGGACCGCGGCGAAGCAGATGATCAGTCTGGCTTCTACCGGAACCCAGACTGAGGAGTTCCCCCGCTCCGAGGCGTACCTGCGGGCGGGCGAGCAGTGGCTGCTGGCTGATGAACCGGCCGCCGCAGCTCAGGGGTTTCGCGAGGCGCTGGCCGACGGCGGACCGGCGTTCGTCGATCCCCGGGTGCCGCTGGCCCGCGCGCTGTTCCTGATGGACAAGGCGCCCGAGGCCGAGGCGCTGATCCGGCAGATCGAGCTGGAAAAGCCCGACGACCCGCGGATCTTCGACCTGGTCGCCGAACTGCTGGTCGACCTGTCGGACCTGCGCGGCGCGCTGCGCTGGGCGACTACCGGGGTCGGGCTGTGCCTGGGCCGGCTGGGGGCGGGCTGGGACTCTGACGAGACGGCCCAGCCCGCCGGGCTGGGCCGTTTCTCCGCGGGCGGGGATCCGACCGAGCTGCGGCTCCTGCTCACCCTGCGCTACCGCGTCCGGGTCAACCTCGGCTTGCCTGAGGACGACTACGACCGGCTGCTGGACGAGCTCCCGTCCGGGCCGCCCGCCCCGGCCGGAGACAGCTGAGACCTGCGTACGACCAGCGCGTCTGACGCCGGGTCCAGGTCCACCTCGACCCGGTCGCCGTCGACGATCTGGCCGGACAGCAGGGCCCGGGCCAGCTGGTCGCCGATCGCCGACTGGATCAGCCTGCGCAGCGGCCGCGCGCCGTAGATGGGGTCGAACCCGGTCAGCGCCAGCCACTCCCTCGCCCCAGGGGTGACCTGGAGCGTGAGCCGCCGGTCGCCCAGCCGCTTGGCGAGCCGCGCCACCTGCAGTTCCACGATCCGGCTGAGTTCCTCGGTGTTCAGCGAGTCGAACAGGATCACGTCGTCCAGCCGGTTCAGGAACTCCGGCTTGAACGTGGCCTGCACCACCTTCATCACCGCGACACGCTTGGCCTCCTCGCTCAGCGCCGGGTCCGCGATGTACTGGGACCCGAGGTTGGAGGTGAGGATCAGGATCGTGTTCCGGAAGTCCACGGTCCGGCCCTGGCCGTCGGTCAGCCGGCCGTCGTCGAGCACCTGGAGCAGGATGTCGAACACCTCCGGGTGCGCCTTCTCCACCTCGTCGAGCAGGACCACGCAGTAGGGCCGCCGCCGGACCACCTCGGTTAGCTGGCCGCCCTCCTCGTAGCCCACGTAGCCCGGCGGGGCGCCGACCAGCCGGGCCACCGAATGCTTCTCGCCGTACTCGCTCATGTCTATGCGCACCATGGCGCGCTCGTCGTCGAACAGGAATTCGGCCAGCGCCTTGGCCAGCTCGGTCTTGCCCACGCCAGTGGGGCCGAGGAAGAGGAACGAGCCCATCGGCCGGTCCGGGTCAGCCACGCCCGCCCGCGACCGGCGGACCGCGTCGGCCACGGCCTGGACGGCGCGACCCTGGCCGATGATGCGGCGGCCCAGTTCGTCTTCCATCCGCAGCAGCTTGCCGGTCTCACCCTCGAGCAGGCGCCCGGCGGGGATGCCCGTCCACGACGCCACCACGTCGGCGACGTCGTCCGGGCCGACCTCCTCCTTGACCATCGGCGCCTCGCCACCCGCGGTGACGCTCGCGTCGTTGCTGGCCGCGGCGGCGGTGGCTGCGGCGATCTCGGCGTCCAGCTTGGGGATCTCCCCGTACCGCAGCCGCGAGGCCGTCTCGAAGTCGGCGTCCCGCTCGGCCCGCTCCGCCTGCCCTTCCAGGTCATCGAGCCGCTTCTTGAGGTCACCGACCTTGTTCAGGCTTGACTTCTCCCGCTCCCAGCGGGCCACCAGCGCGGTGAGCTGCTCCTGCCGGTCGGCCAGCTCGGCGCGGAGCCGCTCCAGCCGCTCCTTGCTCGCCGGGTCGGCCTCCTTGGCCAGCGCCATCTCCTGCATCTTCATCCGGTCCACGGACCGCTGCAGCTCGTCGATTTCCACCGGCCGCGAGTCGATCTCCATCCGGAGCCGCGACGCGGCTTCGTCGATCAGGTCGATGGCCTTGTCCGGCAGGAACCGGGCGGTGATGTAGCGGTCGGACAGGGCCGCCGCGGCGACCAGCGCCGCGTCGGAGATCTGGACCTTGTGGTGGGCCTCGTACCGGCCCTTGAGCCCGCGCAGGATCGCGATGGTGTCCTCGACCGACGGCTCGCCCACGAACACCTGCTGGAAGCGCCGCTCCAGGGCGGGGTCCTTCTCGATCCGCTCGCGGAACTCGTCCATCGTGGTCGCGCCGACCATGCGCAGCTCGCCGCGCGCCAGCATCGGCTTGAGCATGTTGCCCGCGTCCATCGCGCCCTCGGCCGCGCCTGCGCCGACGACCGTGTGCAGCTCGTCGATGAAGGTGATGACCTCACCGTCGCTCTGCTTGATCTCGTTCAGGACGGACTTGAGCCGCTCCTCGAACTCGCCGCGGTACTTGGCCCCGGCCACCATCGCGGCCAGGTCCAGGGCGACCAGCCGCTTGCCGCGTAGTGACTCGGGCACGTCACCGGCCACAACCCGCTGGGCCAGGCCCTCGACGACCGCGGTCTTGCCCACGCCGGGCTCGCCGATCAGGACCGGGTTGTTCTTGGTCCGGCGGGACAGCACCTGGATCACCCGGCGGATCTCCGAGTCCCGGCCGATGACAGGGTCGAGGGCGCCGTCGCGGGCCTGCTGGGTCAGGTCGATCCCATACTTCTCCAGCGCCTGGTAGGTCTCCTCCGGGTTCTCCGTGGTGACCCGGGCGTGCCCGCGCACCTTCTCGAACGCGCCGAGCAGCTCGTCCGGGCCGGCTCCGCCTTGTGCAGCACGTCCGCGGCCTGACCGCCGTCGGTGGCCAGCCCGACCAGGAGATGCTCGGTGGACACGTACTCGTCGCCCATCTCCCGGGCCCGCTTGGCCGCGGTGGCCAGGGCCAGGGACAGCGGCCGCGCCGTGTCAGGCGCGCTGACTGTGGATCCCGCGGCCTTGGGCAGCCGGGCGATCTGGTCCTCTGTGGTGCGCAGTACCGCGGCGGCGTCCGCCCCGACGGCACGCAGCAACGGTGCGGCCGTGCCGCCCTCCTGGCTGACCAGCGCGGCCAGCAGGTGCAGGGGCTCCACGTGGGGGTTGCCGTCGGCGGTCGCCCGCCGGACGGCGTCAGACACTGCCTCTTGACTCTTTCGGGTCAGCTTGTCGTCCATGGTTGCTTTCTGGACCCCTGTGGGGTCCGGTGGTGTTCGTTGCGGATGATTCGGATGGGTGCGCGGCGGGTCAGCCGGGCGCGGCGGGAAGCTCGCCCTCGTCCGGGCTGGCCTGTTCCCCTGACCGGCGCCGGGTGGCGGTGGGCAGGGCCCGGCGCTCCGGCCGGATCGCGGGCGAGCCGCCAGCTGGCGCGGGCTCGTGCAGCGGGACGAGCTGGGTGCCGCCCGTGCGGGCGCGGAGCAGGCCGGCCAGCCGGGCGGCCACCGAGCGGGTGGATTCCAGCTCCACGCGCAGCTGGGCGAGTTCCGTGCTCACGTCGGTGAGACGCTGCTGGTGCTGGCGCAGCTCGCCCTCCAGCTCGAGGATGCGCTTGATGCCTGAGAGGTTAACCCCCTCCTGCTGGGACAGGCGCTGCACCTCGCGCAGCGCGAGCACATCGCGCAGCGAGTAGCGCCGCCCCTGCCCCCTGGTCCGGCTGGGGGAGACGAGGCCGAGCTGATCGTAGTGCCGGAGCGTCTGCGGGTGCAGGCCGGCCAGCTGCGCGGCGACGGAGATGACGTACACGGGCGAGTCGTCGGACAGGCCAAACGCGCTGCTCATGCCGTCACCTCCGTCCCATTGGGTGGCGACGCGGGGCGCGGCGGAACCGCGTCCCCCGCCGAGCCGGCGATCCCGGGGCCGGGGCCGGGGCGTCCGGGGCTCCGGGGGGTCCGGGGGGTAGTCCCCCGGACCTGCGGAGCGGGCAGTCGCGCCCCGGCCCAACACTGCTGAGTGACATGTCAGCTACCCCGGGCGCGCTGCAGCAGGTCATCGCGCGGGTCCTGCCCGGCGGTGGCCTCCCGGAAGTCCTCCAGGGCCTTCCTGGCCTGGCCGTTCACGTGCTGGGGCACCTGAACCTGCACGGTGACCAGGAGGTCCCCGTTGGTCCCGTCGCTGCGCCGCACACCCTTGCCCCGCACCCGGAAGGTGCGGCCGTTCGGGGTGCCCGCCGGGATCCGGACGCTGACCGGGGCCCCGCGGTGCGACGGCACCTTGATCTCCGCGCCCAGCGTGGCCTCGGGGAACGTGACCGGCACCGTGACCGTGAGGTTGTACGCGGACCGGCCGAACACCGGGTGCGGCGTGACGTGCACCCGCACGTACAGGTCCCCGGCGGGCCCGCCGCGCTCGCCGGGCGCACCCTTGCCCTTCAGCTTGATCCGCTGGCCGTCGGCGACGCCGGCAGGGATACGCGCCTGGATGGTCCTGGTGCTCATCGCCCGCCCGCTGCCGGAGCACACCGGGCACGGGTCGTCGACCACAAGCCCGCGGCCGCGGCACTCGTGACACGGCTCGGAGAACGCGAAGCTGCCCAGGTTCTTGCTCTCCTGACCAGTCCCCTCGCAGTTCGGGCAGACCCGCGGTACCGTGCCGGCCTTGGCGCCGGTGCCCTTGCAGGTCGGGCACGGGCCCTCGCCGGCCAGCCGCAGGCTGACCGTGACACCCTCCAGCGCATCGCTGAACGACAACGAGGTCTCCGTCTCCACGTCGGCGCCGCGGCGCGGCCGGTTCTGCGCGGTGCGCGCCCCGCCGCCGCGGCCGAACACGCCGCCGAGGATGTCCCCGAGCCCGCCGCCGCCGCCCGCGCCGCCGCCGCCCGTCCCGCCGCCGAACAGATCGCCGAGGTCGAACCCGCCGAATCCGCCGCCCGCGCCGCCCGGGGCACCTTGGCCGGCGCCCGGAACCCGCCGCCGAACAGCGAGCGCGCGTCGTCGTACTCCTTGCGCCGCTTGGTGTCGGACAGCGTGTTGTAGGCCTCGGAAATCTCCTTGAACCGCTCCTCCGCCTTGGGGTCACCCTTGTTGGCGTCGGGGTGGTACTTGCGGGCGAGCTTGCGGTACGACTTCTTGATCTCGTCCGCGGTCGCGCTCTTGGAGACGCCCAGGACCTTGTAGTAGTCCTTCTCGAGGAAGTCCTTCGTGCTCACTTACTACCTCTCCCCCGGGGTCAGTTGTTTCCCGCCGGAGTGCCCCGTGGCTGGCGCGCCTCGGCCGGGTCGTCCGGGGCTGATCCGTCACCGGGTTCCGCGACCGCGACCCGGACCGGGCGGATGATCCGCTCGCCCACCTTGTAGCCGGGCTGCAGGATCTGGACCGCGGTCGGCTCCGTCACGTCCGGTGAATAGGAGTGCATCAGGGCCTCGTGGACCAGCGGGTCGAACGGCTCGCCGGGCTCACCGAAACTCTCCAGGCCCAGCTTGGCCGCGATGGTCTCCAGTGATTCGCCGACCGACTTGAACGCGCCGTTCAGGTCCCCGTGCTCGCGCGCCCGGCCGATGTCGTCAAGCACCGGGAGCAGCGAGCTCAGCACGTTGGCCAGGGCCTGCTCGCGGACGGCCAGCCGGTCGCGCTCGACGCGCTTGCGGTAGTTGGCGTATTCCGCGTGCACCCGCTGCAGGTCCGCGGTGCGCTCAGCCAGCTGGGCAGCCAGGGCGTCCCCGCCCGGACCGCCGGGCTGGGAGCCGCCGGTGGTGCCGGCCGACGGCATGCCGTCGGCCGGCGCGTCCTGCAGCGTACCGTCCCCGGGCTGGCCCTCAGGCTGGCCCTGCGGCCTGTCACCGCTGGCCCCGCCGGGGGGCTGGGCGCCCGCGGCACCGCCTGGTGCCGCGGGGCGCGCCCCAGTCCCGCCCGGCTTGGAGACCGAGTGCCGGCCCGGCCGGGCCGGCTTGCCCGGGGTGCCGTCGCGGCGCCCCTGCGGATCCCTGACCTGGCCGGTCACCGGGTCGATGCGCCTGAGGTCACGGATCACCGGCCCTTCGTTGGTGTCCTCTGGCGAGTTCATCAGGCGGCGCCACCTTCGCCGGCCTGCGGCTTGTCCTCGTCAACGATCTCGGCGTTGACGACCTCGTCGTCGTTCGCGGTCTCGTCAGCGGCCGCAGCCGTGGTGTCCTCGGACGCGCTGGCCTGGGTCTGCGCGTAGATGGCGGTCCCCATCTTCTGGCTGACCGTGGCGGCCTTCTCGGTGGCCTCCTTGATCGCCTCGAGATCGGTGCCCTCGAGCGCCTTCTTCAGGTCGGCGATGGCAGACTCGACCTCGGACTTGATGTCGTCCGGGACCTTGTCCGCGTTCTCGCCCAGGAACTTCTCCGTCTGGTAGGCGAGGGTGTCGGCGCGGTTGCGCACCTCGGCCTCTTCGCGGCGGGCGGCGTCCTCGGCGGCGAACTTCTCCGCGTCGGCCATCATCCGGTTGATCTCGTCCTTCGACAGCGCGGACCCGCCGGAGATGGTGACCCGCTGCTCCTTGCCGGTGCCCAGGTCCTTGGCGGACACGTTGACGATCCCGTTGGCATCGATGTCGAAGGCGACCTCGATCTGCGGGATGCCACGCGGCGCGGGGGCCAGGCCGGACAGCTCGAACATGCCGAGCTTCTTGTTGTACGCGGCGATCTCGCGCTCACCCTGGAATACCTGGATCTGCACGGACGGCTGGTTGTCATCGGCCGTGGTGAAGATCTCCGACCGCTTGGTCGGGATGGTGGTGTTGCGCTCGATCAGCTTGGTGAAGATGCCGCCCTTCGTCTCGATACCCAGCGACAGCGGGGTCACGTCCAGCAGCAGGACGTCCTTGACCTCACCCTTGAGCACGCCGGCCTGCAGGCACGCGCCCACGGCCACGACCTCGTCCGGGTTGACGCCCTTGTTCGGCTCCTTGCCGCCGAGCAGTTCCTTGACCAGGTCGACCACGGCGGGCATCCGGGTGGAGCCGCCGACCAGCACTACGTGCTGGATGTCGCCGAGCTTGGTGTTCCCGTCCTTGATCACCTGCTGGAACGGGCCCTTGCAGCGGTCGAGCAGGTCGGAGGTCATCTTCTGGAACTCAGCCCGGGTGAGCTTGGTGTCCAGGTGCAGCGGGCCCTGCTCGGAGTGGGTGATGTAGGGCAGGTTGATCGTGGTCTCGGCGGAGCCGGACAGCTCGATCTTGGCCTTCTCCGCGGACTCGCGGAGCCGCTGCAGCGCCATCTTGTCCTTGGACAGGTCGGTGCCGTAATTGTTCTTGAAGTCCTGCACCAGCCAGTCCACGATGCGCTGGTCCCAGTCGTCACCACCGAGGTGGTTGTCGCCGCTGGTCGCCTTCACCTCGACCACGCCATCGCCGACTTCCAGCAGCGAGACGTCGAAGGTACCGCCGCCCAGGTCGAAGACGAGGATGGTGGCCTCGCCCTCCTTCTCCAGGTGGTAGGCGAGAGCCGCGGAGGTGGGCTCGTTGATGATCCGGAGCACGTTCAGGCCCGCGATCTGGCCGGCCTCCTTGGTGGCCTGCCGCTGAGCGTCACTGAAGTACGCCGGGACGGTGATCACGGCGTCCGTGATCGTCTCGCCGAGGTAGGACTCGGCGTCCCTCTTCAGCTTCTGCAGGATGAACGCGCTGATCTGCTGCGCGGTGAACTTCTTGTCGTCGATCTTGACGGTCCAGTCGGTGCCCATCTGGCGCTTGACCGAGCGGATCGTGCGGTTGACGTTGGTCACCGCCTGCCGCTTGGCGACCTCGCCCACCAGCACCTCGCCGTTCTTGGCGAAGGCCACGACAGACGGGGTGGTCCGCGAGCCCTCCGCGTTGGCGATCACCGTTGGTTCGCCGCCCTCTAGAACCGCGACGACGGAGTTGGTGGTTCCGAGGTCGATACCTACCGCACGTGCCATGTGTAGTCCCTGTGTGTGATGTTTACCTTGAGCCTTGTCGGCTCAAGTCTGCCAGGGACGCTGACCCCTGGCAAATGAGTTGAGTGTACTAGGCTCAACTTCTGGGCCCGCAGAATGATTCCCGCTGACAGCGCCGGGTTCGAGGATGAGCCTCCCGCGTCGTCCGGGCATCCTGGCCGCCAAGTTACTCATCGGTAGGATGCCGGCGGGGGCGCGTGACCCCCCTTGCCGGCGGGCCGCTGCGCAGTGATCATTGGGGCCAGGCGGCACGGCGTACGCTGGCATCCGGCGCAGCACCGGGTCCTGCCCGGCGCCGCATGAGGAGGTTCTTCGTGGTCGTGCGGATCGTGGTCGGCCTGGTGTTGACGGTGGTGGCGTTCGCGCTGGCGGGGCGGCGGCTGTGGTGGCTGGCCCGGGTGGGCCGGGCGGGGCAGCCGGCCCCGGAGCGGATCGCCGCGGTGCGCGAGCACCCGGCCCGGGACGCCGGGGTCGAGGCGACCGAGGTGATCGGGCAGCGCAAGCTGCTGAAGTGGACGGTGCCCGGGGTGGCGCACGCGTTCACGTTCTGGGGCTTCATCGTGCTGACGCTGACCATCATCGAGGCCTACGCCAACCTGTTCGACAAGAAGTTCCCCGGCATCGACCACTGGGCGTTCATCGCGTTCATCGAGGACCTGTTCGCGGTGCTGGTGCTGGTGGGGATCATCACGTTCGCGGTGATCCGGCTGCGGAACAATCCGCACCGGGAGGGCCGGGACTCGCGGTTCGCCGGGTCGCACACCGGCGCCGCGTGGCTGGTCCTGGCGGCCATCTTCCTGGTCATCGCGACCCTGCTTATCTACCGGGGGGCGCAGATCAACACCGGCGACTTCCCTTACCCGCACGGTGCGTTCGCGTCGCAGATCGTCGGGCACTGGCTGGCGCCGCTGGGCACCGGGGTCAACAGCGTGCTGGAGACCACGTTCATCCTGCTGCAGCTGGCCGTGGTGCTGGGGTTCCTGGTGTTCCTCACCTACTCCAAGCACCTGCACATCATCACCGCGCCACTCAACGTGCTGTTCTCGCGCCGCCCGGACGCGCTGCGCGGCCTGGAGCCGATGCGCAGCAACGGCACGGTGCTGGACTTCGAGGAAGCTGACCCCGACACCGACGTGTTCGGTCTGGGGAAGATCGAGGACTTCACCTGGAAGGGCCTGCTGGACATGGCCACCTGCACCGAGTGCGGGCGGTGCCAGTCCCAGTGCCCGGCCTGGGCCACCGGCAAGCCGCTGTCGCCCAAGCAGGTCATCCTGGACCTGCGTGACCACGCGCTGGCCAAAGCCCCCTACCTTCTGGCCGCTGACGATGCGCAGCGGGAGGCGCTCCCCGACGCGGTGAAGTTCGAGGCCGGGCGCCCGCTGGTCGGCACCGAGGCGGAGCACGGGGTGATCGACCCGGACGTGCTGTGGTCGTGCACCAACTGCGGGGCGTGCGTCGAGGAATGCCCGGTCGACATCGAGCACATCGATCACATCGACGGGATGCGCCGCCACCAGGTCCTGATCGAGTCCGCGTTCCCGCAGGAAGCCTCGGGGATGCTGAAGAACCTGGAGAACAAGGGCGACCCATGGGGCATGGGCAGCAACCGCCGCCTGGCCTGGGCCGAGGAACTGGACTTCGAGGTCCCGGTGGCCGACGGGAAACTCGGCGGGGACACCGAGTACCTGTTCTGGGTGGGCTGCGCCGGGGCGCTGGAAGACCGGGCGAAGAAAACCACCAAGGCCATCGCCACCCTGCTGCACCAGGCCGGGGTCAATTTCGCCGTCCTCGGCCCAGCCGAGACCTGCACCGGCGATCCGGCGCGGCGGATGGGCAACGAGTTCGTCTACTCGATGCTGGCCCAGCAGAACATCGAGACCCTGAACGAGGCCGCGCCGCGCACGATCGTGGCGTCCTGTCCGCACTGTTTCAACACCCTCGCCAACGAGTACCCGCAGCTCGGCGGGAACTACGAGGTGGTCCACCACACCCAGTTGCTCGCGAAGCTGGTCGAGCAGGGCAAGATCACCCCGGTCAGCGCGGTGGAGGAGAAGATCACCTACCACGACCCGTGCTTCCTCGGCCGGCACAACAAGGTGTTCACCCCGCCCCGGGAAATCATGGAGCAGGTCCCCGGCGTCCAGGCCCAGGAAATGCACCGGTGCAAGAACCGCGGCTTCTGCTGCGGCGCGGGCGGGGCCCGGATGTGGATGGAGGAGCGGATCGGCAAGCGCATCAACACCGAGCGGATCGACGAGGCCCTCGGCACCGATCCCGACACCATCTCCACCGCCTGCCCCTACTGCCTGGTCATGCTCGGCGACGCCGTGGCCGCCAAGAAAGCCAGCGGCGAGGCCAAAGACACCCTCGAAGTCATCGACGTCGCCCAGGTCCTCGCCCGCTCCATGCGGCCGCCCGCACCGCCCGCCGGCGCCGCACCGCCCGCCGCCCCTGCCGCCCCCGCCCCGGCCGACCAGCCCACGGGCTGACCAGGCCGGGACGGGCGGCCCGGGGGGCTATGGACAGCAGGCGCGCCGAGGCGTTCAGCGACGGGGTGTTCGCGATCGCGATCACCTTGCTCGTCCTGAGCCTGCGGCTCCCCGGACCCAGCGTGGCTCACCCCACGCTCGCCGATCAGCTGCTCGCCGCCTGGCCGCAGTACTTCGCCTACGTGGTCAGCTTCCTCACCATCGGGATCATGTGGATGAACCACCACACGATGCTGGCCCACGTCAGCCGGGTGGACCGGCCGCTGCTCGTCATCAACCTGCTGCTGCTGATGGCCATCGTGGTCATCCCGTTCCCGACCTCGCTGGTCGCCGATCACCTACAGCACCCCGGCGCCGGCGCGGCGACGGTTGCCTACGGGCTGGTGCTGATCGCGGCCTCATTCGGCTTCGCGGGCTTGTGGATCTACGTGGTGACGCACGCGGAGCGGCTGGGCGGCCAGGTTCAGCCGGAGGCGCTGCGGCGCTCGATACCGGGATTCACCGGCGGCCTGCTCGTGTACGCGGCGGCCACGGTGGTGGCGGCGCTGGGGGCTCCACTGATCGCGCTGATCATCTTCGGCCTGCTCGCGGTCTACTACCTGTTCGAGCACCTGCCCAGCCCGGCCGGCGCGCCGGCCGCCCCCGACGGCCGTGATCCCGGCCGCCCGTGATCCGGCCGGAAAGACCGTTGGAGGGAAGATTCAGGATCAGGGTGCGGGCGACTCGGCAGGGAGCCAGATCCTGACCCGCGTCCCGTAGCCGGGCTGCGACTCCAGCACCGCCTGGCCGCCGTGGGCGGCCGCGATGGCCTGCACGATGGACAGCCCCAGCCCGCTGCCGCCTCGCGGCGCGGCGGCGTCATCGTCCTGGCCGTCCCCGCCGTCCCCGCTGGCGCCGCCGTCCCGGCTGCCCCCGCTGCCCGGGCGGTCCGCCCCGCGGTGGAAGCGGTCGAAGGCCCGGGCCGCGTCCTCCCCGGACATCCCCGGTCCCCCGTCGGCGACCTCGAGCACGGCGCCGCCGCGGACCGGGGCCAGCCGCACCGCGACCGGCGTCCCGGGGGGTGTGTGCTCGCGGACGTTGCCGAGCAGGTTGGCCAGCACCTGCCTGATCCGCGCCTCGTCCACCACGGCGATGAGCCGGTCCGGTGCCTCCGCCTTGACCGGGCGCCCCGGCTCTACCGCCGAGGCGTCCGCGGCCGCGTCCCGGACCAGCACCGACAGGTCCGTTTCGGTCAGGTCCAGGGAGGAGGTGCGGTCGAGCCGGGCGAGTTCGAGGAGCTCGGCGACCAGGGTGCTCATCCGCTGTGATTCCTGCTCGATCCGGCGCATCGCGTTCGGCAGCTGATCCGGGCCGAGCGCGCCCTGCCGGTACAGCTCGGCGTAGCCGCGGATGGTGGTCAGCGGGGTGCGCAGCTCGTGCGAGGCGTCGGCAGCGAACTGGCGGACCTTCTGCTCCGAGCGCCAGCGGGCGCCGAACGCCTGCTGGATCCGGTCCAGCATGGCGTTGATGGCCCCGCCTAGCTGGCCCACCTCGGTGCTGTCGTCCGCCTCGGGCATCCGGGCGGTCAGGTCACCGCGAGAGGTGATCTGATGCGCGGCCCTCGCCATCTGCTTCAGGGGGGCCAGGCCCCGGCCGATCAGCCAGCGCCCGCTGACCGCCAGCAGCAGGATCAGCGCGCCTCCCGTGATCAGCTCCGTGATGACGATCCCGCCGACCTGCCCGGTGACGTCGCTGACCGGGCGGGCGACCACCAGTACCCCGCGCACCCCGCCGTTGGCCCGGGCCGGGATCAGCCGGGCCACGGCGCGCAGCCGGGGCCCGCTCGTCCCGGGCCCCGTGGCTGAGGGCACCGTAAACGGCTGGTCATCGATGTAGCGGCGGGCCACGTGCCTGGACAGCAGGTCCTGCACCGTGGCGGTCAGTTCCTGGGTCGCGGCGGAATTGCTGGTCAGCGGCCGGACCTGCAACGGGAGGGTAGTGATCTCGACTGCCACGTAGCCGCCGGGGTTGCTGGCGATCTGCTCCGGGCTGTGCGCGGCCGCGGCCACGAGCTGCGCGTTGAACTCGCCGCCCAGCCGGCTGTTCAGGACGGCCGTGCTGACCACCCCCATGATCAGCAGGAAGGCCGCGGTCACGCAGATCAGCAGGACGAGCAGGCGGGCGCGCAGGGACAGCATCCCGCTGGCCCGGCGCGCCGGGGCGGCCAGGTCCGTGGGCCCGGGGTCGGTCATTCCTCTGGCCGGGCGCCCGGGCGCAGGCTGTACCCCACCCCGCGCTGCGTGTGGATCAGCGCCGGGCCCAGCGGATCGAGCTTGTGCCGCAGGTAGCTGACGTAGGTCTCGACGATCTGGGACTGCCCGGCGTAGTCCCAGCCCCACACGTTCTCCAGTAGCTGGGCGCGGGTCAGCACCCGGCCCTGGTGCCGCATCAGGTACGCGAGCAGCCGGAACTCCGTCGGTGACAGTTCCACGGGCGTGCCCGCGCGGTGCACCGTCCAGCGCGACTCGTCGAGCTCGAGGTCCCCGGCGCGGAGGATGCCCTGGTCCGCCGGGGCATCGCCGGTGGTCCGCGCCGCGCGCCTGAGCACGGCCCGGACCCGGGCCACCAGCGCCTCCACGGAGAACGGCTTGGTGACGTAGTCGTCGCCGCCGAGGGCCAGGCCGGTCACGGTGTCGGACGAGGTGTCCCGCGCGGTCAGGAAGATCACCGGGACGTCGTTACCCGCGGCCCTGAGCCTCCGGCATACCTCGAATCCGTCCAGGTCGGGCAGCATCACGTCAAGCACGATCAGGTCCGGGCGGGCCTCCTCCGCCTGCCGCAGCGCGTCCTTCCCGCTGGACGCGGTCGCGACCGCGCAGCCGTGGAACTTCAGCGCGACCCGCACCAGCTCACGGATATTCGGCTCGTCGTCCACGACGAGCACCTGGGGAATCCGGTCGTTGTCTGTCATCACCTGAGAGGGACGGTACGGCCGGCCAGGGAGAGGGCCGGCGGGGCCACCGGGCTGGCCACATCAGGGGCGGTCCAGCGCGGGCCGCGCCGGGTGTGGCCCGCAAAGGCTACCGGCTCCCGCAGGCTGGGGCCTGCGGGAGCCGGCCGGTCCCCCGCCAGCTGGAAGTGGAGTTGCCGGATGGTCAGCTGCCGGACGCCGAGGGTAGCGGGGACGGGCTGGACGAAGAGGGGGAAGCTGACGGCGGCCGGATCACCACGAGCCGGGCATCCTTGGCCCCGGAGACCACCGGCCCGCCGACCCAGACCGGCTCGCCCGAGGTCAGCGCGCTCGTCGTGGTCTTGTTCCCGCTCTCCCGGACGACGGTGCTGCTCACCAGGTCCCATATCCAGGTGGTGCCGTCGGCGGCGCGCACCACGACGCTGCTGCCGCTGACGGACTGGATGACACCCCGCTCGAACGCCAGCGTGCGGATGGCGCCGCCCTGGCCGCGGAACGTGAGCTCCCCGTCGATGCCGCGCAGCAGGGCCACCCGGACGAGACGGCGCCGCAGGACCCAGCAGCGGCGGCCTGCCGCACGCAGGGCCGCCCAGGCAGCGACCGGGTGCCCGGCCCTCCGGGCCGCGCGGGCCGCCCTCAGCGCGTCGAGGCACGGATGGGCCACCGCGGCGGCCCCGGCGCTGCCGCCGGCCGCGCCCGCGCCGGCCGCGCCCGCGCCTGCCGCGCCCGCGCCGGCCGCGCCCGCGCCGGCCGAGGACGTCAGCGCGAGGGCGCCCGGGGTGCCCGCCGAGTTGAGCGCGGTGTTCAGGGCGGCGGCCTGCGAGCCCGGCCCGGCGGCGCTGCCCGCGGCGGCGGAGGTGCCGGCCGGCGACGAATGCCCCGCCAGGGAGACGCCGGCGGCGATTCCGCCGGCGGCCAGCGCCGCGGCGGCCACCAGCCCGACCGTCCAGTGCAGCGGGTTGCGACGCCGGGGGCCTGGGCCCGGGCCGCCCCGCGGGCGCGGGTTGCGGGGGTCCTGGTCGCCCGGACCGTGGTTCCCGCCGGCTCCCTGGCGCATCGGCCAGAACTGCTCAGTCGGGCGGGACTCTTCCGCAGGGTTGCCGCCCGGGGGCTCATACATGTTGTCCATGACCCTGAGACTGCCCGGCCTGGCTGTGACATCAGGCGGTGAAGCCTGGGATTTCGCTGGGAGCACGCTCCGGAATTACCGGAACCTTCCGTGCCGGTCCTGCCCCAGTGCTCCCCAACGGTCTTTTCGTTCCAGGCGTCACCCCGGGAACCTGTCACATCCGTTCGGGAACCGGGATCCCCAGCAGGTCCAGCCCGGTCAGCAGGACCCGCAGGGTGAGCGCGGACAGCGCGAGCCGGCTGTCCCGGATGGACGGCTCCGCCTGGAGCACCGGGCACTGCTCGTAGAACGTGGTGAACGCGCTCGCCACGTCGAACAGGAACCCTGCCAGCAGGTGCGGCTGTGCGGTCTCCCCGGCCTGCCCGACCGTGGCTCCAAACCCGAGCAGGCGCAGCGCGAGGGCCCGCTCGGCCGGCTCGGCCAGCGTGATCGGGGCGCGGGCGCCGTCCGGGTCCAGGCCGGCCCGGCGGAAGATGGACCGGATCCGCGTGGTCGCATACTGGAGGTACGGCCCGGTGTTCCCCTTGAACGAGATCATGCGGTCCCAGTCGAATACGTACTCGCTGTCCCGTGCGGTGGACAGGTCGGCGTACTTGACCGCGCCGATCCCGACCGCCTCCGCGATGGCGGCGCGCTCGCTCTCCTCGAACTCTGGGCTGGTGTTGAGCTCGTCGAACACCTTGCGCGCGCGCTCGACGCCTTCCCTGAGCAGCTCGCGCAGCTTGATCGAGTCGCCGGCCCGGGTGCGCAGCAGCTTCCCGTCGGTCCCCAGCACGTTGCCGATCTGCGCATGCTCGAACCGGGCCGCGGCTGGAATCCACCCCGCCTGCCTGGCCACCGCGAAGACCATCTGGAAGTGCAGTGCCTGGGACGAGCCGACGACGTAGATCGCCCGGTCCACATGCAGGTCCCGGATCCGGTACCGGATGGTGGCCAGGTCACTCGTGGAGTAGTTGTAGCCCCCGTCCCGCTTGCGGATGATCACTGGCAGCGGCTCACCGTCCCGCCCGGTGAACCCGGGCGGGAACGCGCACAGCGCACCGTCGCTGATGACCGCGACCCCGCTCGCCTCCAGTTCGGCGCACACCTCGGCCAGCAGGTCGTTATAGAAGCTCTCCCCGCGGATGTCCGCGTCAGTCAGCGTGACCCCGAGCTGGCCATATATCCGGTGCAGGTAGTCCAGCGACATGTTGACCAGGTGCTGCCACAGCTGGAGGGTGCCCTCGTCGCCGCCCTGCAGCAGCACCACCCGCTGCCGTGCGCGCTCGGCGAACTGCGGGTCGGAGTCGAACTTGCTCCGCGCCGCCTGATAGAAGGCGTTCGGGTTGTTCCGCAGCTGGTCAGCGTCGGCGGAGTCCTCGCCTACGTCGAGTAGATGCTCGATCAGCATCCCGAAGGGGGTGCCCCAGTCGCCCAGGTGGTTATCCCGGATCACTTCCTCACCGGCGAACTCAAGGATCCGGGCCAGCGCGTCGCCGACGATGGTCGTGCGCAAGTGACCGACGTGCATCTCTTTGGCCACGTTGGGTGAGGAGTACTCCACCACCACCCGCGGGGCCGGATCGGCCTGCGCTACACCCAGGCGTGGGTCAGCGAGCTGCCCGCTGGCCTGCCCGGCGATCCATCCCGGCAGGAGCCTGAGGTTGATGAAGCCCGGGCCGCTCACTTCGGGCGGCTCCGCCACGCCGGTCAGGTCGAGATGGCGGATGATGTCCGCGGCGATCTCCCGCGGCGGCCGCCCTAGCTGCCTGGCCAGCGGCAGCGCCGCGTTGGACTGGTAATCGGCGAACGAGGACGGCCGGATCACCGGGTCGGCGGCCTCGTACTCGGGGCCGAAGGCCGCACCGAGCGCAGCCGACACCCGCTGCGCGAGAACATCCCGTGGATCCGCCATGCTCCAAGCCTAGCGACCACGCCGGGCAGGCCTGCGCGAATAAATCCGTGATCAGGCCTCGTGGGGCCGCAGCGGCTGGTGGCCGCGTCCCGCCGCTGGGGCCGCGAGCGGCTGGTGGCCGCACCTCGTGGGCCGCAGCGCCAGCCTATGGTCGCGCCCTGAGCTCAACCGGCTAGCCTTGCGCCGCGCTTCATGAGGACTGAGGGACTGGTGTTACTGCTGTGCTCTGGATAGGCCCTTCTGCGAGTGTGATCAGACGATTGGTGTTGCTGGGACGACACCGATCGTCTGATCATCACCGAGCGGCGGTGGGTTTGGGACGGGTAGTGTCTCTGGGGCTTGCGGGGCTTGCGGGGCTTGCGGGGCTTGCGGGGCTTGCGGGGCTTGACGGGGCTTACGGGGCTTACGGGGGGCCGGGCTGGCGGTGGCAGAGGTGAGATGCAGGAGGTCAGTTCCGGCGGAGGAAGTGGGCGCCGCGGCCGTGACCAAGCCGTTCCCGGATCCTCTCGGTGATCTGGCCCTTGACCAGATCCGCGGCGAGCAGGCAGGCCGCCGTGATGCCGCGGGGACTGGACGCGCCGTGGGCGATGACGATGGTCCCCTCCAGGCCCAGCAGGGCGGCGCCACCGTAGGTCTCGGAGTCCAGCCGGCCGCGCAGCTCGCGCAGCCCCCGGCGCTGCAGCACCGCGCCGAGCCGCGCCGACCGGCTCCCGCGCAGCACGTCCCGCAACTGCCCGGCGGCGAATCCCATCGCCCCCTCGAGCGTCTTGAGCGCGACGTTGCCGGTGAAGCCGTCGGTCACGATGACGTCCACCTTGCCGGCAAGCAGGTCGGTGCCCTCGACATTGCCGGTGAAGCGGATCGGCAGGGCGCCGTGCGGCGGTGGGGCGGTGAGCAGCTCGTGCGCCCGCCGGGCCAGCTTGTTGCCCTTGCCCGGCTCGGCCCCGATGGTGAGCAGGCCCACCTTCGGATCGGGGATGTTGTGCGCGATCTGCGCGTAGGCCACTCCCAGCTGGGCGAACTGGAGCAGCATCTCCGGCTTGGGGTCGGCGATGGCGCCCGCGTCGAGCAGGAACGTGGGACGGGGCTGGGTGGGCAGCACCACCACCAGGGCCGGGCGGAGCAGGCCGGGCACGGAGCGTAGCCGGAGCCGGGCGGTGGCCACCACGCCGCCCGTTGAGCCGGCCGAGACCACGGCCGCGGCCTGGCCCCGGCGTACCAGCTGGCATGCCACGGCGACGCTGGAGCGTGGCCGCCGCCAGCTGGCCAGCGCCCCCTCGTCCATGGCGATGGTGTCCTCGGCGGGTGCGACCTGCAGCAGGTCGGCCACTTCCGGGTGCTCGGCCGCCAGTCCGCGCAGCTCAGCGGCCCGTCCGGCCAGGATTACCGGGGCCTGCAGTGCGGCTGCGGCGGCTGCGGCACCGGCCACCACCACAGCCGGGCCGTTGTCTCCGCCCATGGCGTTGACCACGATGGCCTGCTCCCTGGGGCTGGCCGGCGTGGGTTCCTCAAGCACGGGCCCAAGCCTCTCACCCCCCGGGCAGTGCCAGGGACCAGGGCCGTCAGGCGGGGTAGCCGGCGGGTGCCAGCTGACGGGCGTCCGCCGCGCCGCCGCGCAGGATTGATCATCCGCCCACTGGGTAACCATCAGTCACGATCTGGGCCCGGCGCTACCAGTGCAGGGCAAAGTGGCAAAAGGTGATGAAGGGGTGATCAGACCGTCCTGGCGGGGGCCGCGAAGACGCGGGGATCAGCGATGAGTCGCGGGGGCCTGGCGGCAAGCCATGGCTGACGGCAGGGCCGGACCAGTGGGTGACCAACGGGATGCAGGCGGGCGGAGCCGGCTGAGCCGGGTAACCGTGAACGCCGCTTCAGCGTCTCCTCAGTGTGACCTGTTGCATGGGTCCGGCGCGCGGGGTTGTAACGACGCCGCTGGCCTGCCGATGCCGCCGTTATGCGTACATGGCCTCGGCGCCGCTGAGCGCAGCTGACGTCTAAGCAGCTGAGGAGAGCGCGGTGGAAGAGCGTCAGCCGCGGGCCACAGGGACCTCGCATCCCGGCAGAGCCGCCGGGACCGCGACCGACCGGAGGGAAACCCGTGAGTGGCATCCGGCAGATAGTGCCAGTACCTGATGGAGGTTGACGTTTCCGTGCCTACACCGCAAAGCACCTGGACGGTCTGACCGCGCGGGCCGGCCTCGGCGAGGCCGAGCGGCTGGCCGTCCGGGCGGTCGGGACCGTGCTGCCCTTCAGGACCAATGCCTACGTCGTCGAGGAACTGATCGACTGGAACGCGGCCCCCGATGACCCCCTCTACCGCCTGGTGTTCCCGCAGGCTGACATGCTTCCCGCCGCGGACGTCGCCCGGATCGCGGGCCTGCTGGCCCGCGGCGCGCCCGAGCCGGAGATCACGGCCGCGGTGCACGAGGTGAGGATGCGGCTGAATCCCCACCCGGCCGGCCAGCTGGCCCTGAACATCCCTGCCCTCGACGACCAGCCACTGCCCGGCGTGCAGCACAAGTACCCGGAGACCGTCCTCGTCTTCCCCAAGCAGGGCCAGACCTGCCACGCGTACTGCGCGTACTGCTTCCGGTGGGCGCAGTTCGTGGATGAGCCCGGCCTCAAGATGGCCACCGCCGACCTGGACCGGGTCATCGGCTATCTCCGGCAGCACCGCGAGGTGACGAGCGTGCTGTTCACCGGCGGCGACCCGATGATCATGGGTGCGACCGTGTTGCGCCGGTATATCGAGCCGCTGCTCGAACCGGGCCTGGAGCACATCGAGTCGATCCGGATCGGCAGCAAGGCGCTGGCCTACTGGCCGCAGCGGTTCGTGTCCGACCCGGACGCCGACGACACGCTGCGCCTGTTCGAGCAGGTCGTGGCCGCGGGCCGGTCGCTCGCATTCATGGCGCACTTCTCCCACCCTCGGGAGCTTGAGTCCGCCCTGGCCGCCGAGGCCAGCCGCCGGATCCGGGCCACCGGGGCCGTGATCCGCACCCAGGCCCCGCTGATCAGGACGATCAACGACGACCCCGCGGCCTGGGCCGCGATGTGGCGGACCCAGGTACAGATGGGGATGGTGCCGTACTACATGTTCGTGGAGCGGGACACCGGCCCGCAGGACTACTTCGCGGTGCCGCTTGCAACCGCGCACGGCATCTTCAGCGACGCCTACCGGCAGGTGGCCGGCCTGTGCCGCACCGTGCGCGGGCCCTCGATGTCGGCGACCCCCGGCAAGGTGTGCGTGGACGGGGTCGCGGACGTCGCCGGCCAGCGGGTCTTCGTCCTGCACATGATCCAGGCTCGCGATCCCGACCTGGTCGGCAAGCCGTTCTTCGCCCGCTACGACCCTGGCGCCACCTGGCTCACTGACCTGCGGCCCGCGTTCGCCACCCGCTTCCCCTTCGAGGCGGCCGATCCCGAGGACCTGCCGGGTCTCTGGTCGCCCGAGGTCTTCGAGCCGGCCAGCTGAAACCGACGGCCCGGGGGCCCAGGCCAGCAGGCCCCGGAGCGGGTCGTGGCCGGCCGGCACCTGGAGCGCGTCCGAGGGCAGCCAGTTCCCGTCCCCGGACGGCGGGTCACCGCGGGATCAGGCCGCCCGGGCGGCCTGCTCGGCGGGGATGTCCGGGACGGTCGGCTCGGGCGCCCGCCGGCCCTCCTTGAGCATGAGGCAGCTGACGGCGCCCACGGCGAGCAGGATGATCGGCAGCAGCATGGTCGAGCGCATGGCGTTGACGTAGCCGAAGGTGAACACGTCGTGGCCGATCCGAAGCAGTTCGGCCATGAGGCGGGCGGGCAGTCCGGCGGGCAGTTTGATCCCGGAGCCGTTCTGGCCGGCCCCGACCTGGATCCCGTTACTGGCCGCATGCTTGATCCCGGCCACGAACTGCCCGCGCAACTGCGGGGGCAGGGCTCCCGCGCGGGCCGCGGCCTGGCTGTTCATGGACGAGACCAGCCGGTTCTGCAGCAGCGCACCGACTGCGGCGGTGCCGATGACCAGGCCGACCTGCCGGACGGTGTTCAGCACGCCGGACGCTGCGCCAGCCATCCTCGGGTCGATGTTCCGCATGGCCACGGTGACCATGGGCGCGAACGTGCAGCCCATCCCGATGCCGGCCACGATCAGCGCGGGCAGGAAGTCGTACCACGTGGACGTGGTGCTCGCCTCCAGCGCGACCCAGCCCATCCCGACCGCGAACAGGGTGAGGCCCAGCATCAGGATGTACTTGCCGCCGATCTTGTCGGTGAGCCGCCCGGCGGCCGGTGCCACGAACATCGACAGGACCGAGGCCGGGGCCATGGTCAGCCCAGCCCGCAGCGCGGAGAACCCGAGCACCGACTGGAGATAGATGGTGAACGGCAGGAAGATCCCCATCATGCCGACCGCCAGTGTGCCGGACACCCAGTTCACCACCGCGTAATTCCGGTCCCGGAACAACGCGAAGGGCACCAGCGGCTCCCGGTCCTGGGTCCTCCACTGGAGTATCAGGAAGGCGATCAGCAGTAGCACGCCGGTCCCGAGGACCAGCGGGATGCTGATGAAGGACGTGATCGTCCCCCAGTTGTACTTCTGCCCCTCGACCAGGCCGTAGCAGATGGCCAGCAGCCCGGCGCTGGCCAGCAGGACGCCGGGGATGTCGATCCGGTGCCGGCGTCCCGGCCGCATATCCGGAATGATGACGAACGTCAGCACCAGCGCGATCACGCCGAACGGCAGGTTGACGAAGAAGATCCAGCGCCAGTCGAACGCGGTCACCAGCAGGCCGCCTAGGGTAGGCCCGGCGATGGTGGCCACTCCGGCCACCGCGCCCCACACGCCGAACGCAGCACCCCGGCGCTCGGGCGGGAAGGTGTTTGTGATGATGGTCAGGGTCTGCGGCATGAGCATGGCCGCACCCAGCCCCTGGACCGCGCGGAACCCGATCAGCCAGCCCGGGCTGGGGGCCAAGCCGCACGCGGCGGACGCCACCGTAAACACGGCGATGCCCATCGCGAACATAATCCGCGGGCCAATCAGGTCACCGAGCCGCCCCGCGGTGATCACCAGGACGGCCAGCACCAGGGCGTAGGCGTTGATCACCCACAGCACGTCGTCGAGCGAGGCGTGCAGCCTGGTGATGATGTCCGGGATCGCGATGTTCACGATGGTCAGGTCGAGCAGGGTCATGAAGAACCCGAGCGAGACGACCAGCAGCACCGCCCACGGATTCGCGTGGAACTTCCTCACCGCATGCTCCCTGTTCCCCTGTTACCGATGTCCCCGGCCCAGGCGGATCGGCCGGAAGTAGCCTGGCTTGCCGTTTTCACCGATCGTAGACCGGGGCACCGACAAACCGATGCCGCGGGCGCGGGCGGCGAACCCGAACCCCGTTCGGTTGGCGGCCGGAAGCGGGAAGTATGCTCCCGGCCATGAAACTGAACGGAACCGCAGCGATCATCTCCGGCGGGGCCAGCGGCCTGGGTGCGGCGGTGGCACGCAGGCTCGCCGCCGCGGGCGCCAAGGCTGTCGTGGCCGACCTCAACGAAGAAGATGGCAAGGCAGTTGCAGCCGAGACCGGCGGACTGTTCGTGCAGACGGACGTGGCCGACGAGAACTCGGTCACCGCGGCCGTGGAGGCTGCCGTTGGCATCGGGGTCCCCCTGCGGACCGTGGTCAGTTGCGCTGGAATCGGCTGGGCCGCGCGGACCGTCGGCCGCGACGGCACGCCGCACGATCTCGCTGCTTACCGCAAGGTCATCGACGTTAACCTGATCGGCACGTTCAACCTGATGCGCATCGGCGCGGCGGCCATCTGCAATACCGAGCCGGCCGACGCGGACGGCCAGCGCGGCGTGGTTATCAACACGTCCTCAATAGCCGGCCTGGAAGGGCAGACCGGCCAGATCGCCTACTCCGCCTCCAAGGGCGGCATCATCGGGATGACTGTGCCGGCCGCCCGTGACCTGTCCGTCATCGGCGTCCGGGTGAACACCATCTGCCCGGGCATCATCGACACCCCGATCTACGGGTTCGCGCCGGACGCCGAGGACTTCAAGGCCAAGCTGGCCGCGCCGGTGGTGTTCCCGAAACGGATGGGTGCCGCCGCCGAGTTCGCCCACCTGGTCCAGGCGCTCATCGAGAACGACTACATGAACGCCGAGGTCATCCGGTTCGACGGCGGCCTCCGCTTCCAGCCCAGGTAGCCATCCCGGCCCGTCCGGCCCGGGCAGGCGGCTCCGGCCCGCCCGGTGGAGCGGGCGGTGGAGCGGGCGGTGGAGCAGGCTACCAGGCGCGGCACTGGCCCTGCCTGGCCTTGCCTGGCCCGGAAGCTGGCGAGCCCGGCCACGCAGGCCGGGCCGGCCAAGACGAGCGGGAGACGGCGGCCGGGATGGCCGCCACCAAACAGGTCATCGTGGAATCCGCCGGCTGGCCGGCGGACGAGCGGTTCGCCCGGCAGAACAAGCTCACCGCCCCGGTGTTCGGCTCAGCCGACGCCATCGAGGGCGCTGCCGCGTTCGCCGAGAAGCGGCCCCCGGCCTGGCGTGGCCAGTGAGCCTGCTGAGATACCGGAGCCGTCACGCGGCCCCGCGGAACGGGTGTCCTGCCTGGCCTGGCCCACACCGCGCGCGTCCGCCCCTTAGGATCGGGGCGCAGAGGACCGGCCCACACCAGCGGCTCACCACCAGACTCTCTCGTTGGGGACACGATGTGCGGAATCGTCGGCTGCCTGGCTCTGGCCCTGGAGGCAGACCCGGATCAGGACTGGGTGCATACCGCCACCGAGCGGATCACCCACCGGGGACCAGATGATGAGGGGTTCTACAGCGACCCCGACGTCGCGCTGGGCTTCCGGCGGCTGGCGATCATCGACCTTTCCCCGGGCGGGCACCAGCCGATGCGGTCCGCCGACGGCCGTTACTGGATGGTCTACAACGGCGAGATCTACAACTACGTCGAGCTCGGCCAGGAACTCCGCCAGCAGGGGGTGACGCTGCGGACCACCTCGGACTCCGAGGTCCTGCTGGAGATGTACGCGCTGCTCGGCAAGGACGTGGTGCACCGGCTGCGCGGGATGTTCGCGTTCGCGATCTGGGACACGTGGACCCGGGAACTGTTCTGCGCCCGGGACCAGTTCGGCATCAAGCCCTTCTACTACACCGTGGACCGGGCCCAGGAGCACGACGGGCTGGACGGGCAGCCGTCGCCGTCCGGGCCGCCGGGGGGGCAGGCCCCCGGGGGCTCCGCGTGGGACACCCGCCCGGCCGGGCGGCACGCCGCCGGACCAGCTGTCCCGGCGGCTCCGGTGCCTGCCGCTCCGACGTCGTCATCCGGGCGGCACGGCCGCCACGCGGCCGGGGCCGTCCAGCCAGCACCGGATCGTCCAGCCGGAGGCCAAGCGGTTCCGGGCCAGCCAGGGCCGGGCCAGCCAGGGCCGGGCCAGCCAGGGCCGGGCCAGTCCGGTGCCGCCCTGCCCGGCATGGGCGGCCCTGGCCGGCTGCTGCGATTCGCCTCGGAACGCAAGTGCCTGGCCAGCCCGGGTGAGCTGAGCACCCTGGACCGGGACGCGCTCCGGCACTACCTGGCCTTCCAGTACGTGCCGCCGCCGGAGGCGCTGACCCCGCCGATCCGGGTCCTCCCGCCCGGGCACGCGCTGATCGCACGGCCCGGCGGCAGCGTGGACGTATTCCGCTACTGGCGCCCTGACCTGCGGCCCGCACCGGCCCCGAGCGAGAGCACCGCCAGCTCGATCCTGGCCGTGATGCGTGACTCGATCGCCGTGCACCTACGCAGCGACGCGCCCCTGGGCGCGTTCCTGTCCGGCGGCATCGACTCCGCGGCGATCTGCGCGCTGGCCGCGGAACACCGCCCCGACCTGCTCACCTTCACCGTCGGGTTCGAGCGCGAGGGGTACAGCGAGATCGACCGCGCGCAGGAGACCGCGGCCACACTCGGCGTGAAGTCGATCCCCTACGTGATCAGCGCGGAAGAGTTCTTCACGCATCTGCCGCGGATCATCTGGCACCTGGACGACCCGATGGCTGACGCCGCTGCGGTCCCGCTGTGGTTCGTGGCCCGCGAGGCCAGCAAGCACGTGAAGGTCGTACTGTCCGGCGAAGGGTCGGACGAGCTGTTCGGCGGCTACGCCATCTACCACCAGCCGGGCATGGTCCGGGCCGGGGAGCGGCTGCCGGAGCTGGCCCGGGCGCCGCTGAAGCGGGCCGCCTCGATGATCCCGGCCGGGGTCAAGGGCAAGGGCTTCCTGGAACGGACGTCGACCCCGCTGCGGCAGCGTTACATCGGGAACGCGCACGTGTTCGTGGACGGCCAGGTTGACCTGGTCGCCCGGGGGCCCGGGTCACCAGCGGCCAGCGCGTACGCCGTCACCGCCCCGGTCTACGACCAGGCCGCCGAGGCGGGCCTGGACGACACGTCAACCATGCAGCTGGTGGACATCAACACCTGGCTGCACGGTGACATCCTGGTCAAGGCGGACCGGATGACGATGGCGCACAGCCTGGAGCTGCGGGTGCCGTTCCTGGACCGCGAGGTGATGTCGGTGGCGGCCCGGCTGGCACGGGAGGAGAAGATCGGCGCGGGCACGACCAAGCTGGCGCTGCGCCAGGCGATGGCCTCGGTGCTGCCCCAGGCCGCGGCGGAACGGGCCAAGCTGGGCTTCCCGGTGCCGATCGGGCATTGGCTCAAGGGCGACATGTACGGGTTCGCGGATCGCCTGCTGCGCGAGGCGAAGACCGACGAGTGGATCGACCGGGACGCCGCGCTCAGCATGCTGGAACGGTTCAGGGCGGGCGAGGCAGACGTCAGCTGGCGGCACGTCTGGGTGCTGATTGTGTTCTCGCTGTGGCACCAGATCTACGTGGAGCGGGTGTACGACCCGGCTGCCCTCGGCTGGGAGCACGCGCCACGCCCCGGCACTGCCTGGTAATCGCGGGCGCCTGGTAATCGCGGACCGGGTAATCCCGGGTCTCGTAACCTCCGGAGCAGGACCAGGGTCAGCCCGTCATCGGGGCCAGGCCCGGACCGGAGCCGGGGCCGTAGGCGGCCAGCTTGTCGCGGAGCCGGCCGCGGCCGCGGTGCAGCCGCGACATCACCGTGCCGATCGGGGTGCCCATGATCTCGGCGATCTCCTTGTAGGCGTACCCCTCGATGTCGGCCAGGTACACGGCGACCCGGAACTCCTCGGGCAGGTCCCGCAGCGCGCGCAGGATCTCGGAGTCGGCCAGCCGGTCGAGCGCCTCAGCCTCGGCCGACCGGGCCTGGGCGGCCAGCGGGTCTGCGGGCAGCTGCCATTCCTGGAAATCGCCACCTGACGCCTGCCGCGGCTCACGGCGCCGCTTGCGGTAGGTGTTGATGAACGTGTTGGCCAGGATGCGGTGCAGCCAGGCTTTGAGGTTGGTGCCTGGGCGGAACTGGTGGAACGCGGCGTACGCCTTGGCTGAGGTCTCCTGGACAAGGTCCTCGGCGTCGGTCGGGTTGCGGGTCATGCGGAGCGCAGCGGGGTACAGCTGACCGAGGAACGGCACGACGTCCTGTTCGAACCGCCGGTCCCGGTCCGGTGCCTCTTCGCTATTCCCCATCGGTACTCCACTCGATTGTTTCCCCTTCACCCTAGAGACGTACGGGAACACCCATCCGGCTCGGTGAATCGGGCCACTTTTCCCACACTGTTCGTGCTGTCTTTACTACCCCCTGAATCTGAGAAATTCCTGAAGGCTCACTGTGGGCCCCCGTTGCGCCCCACCGGTACTTCGGGGCTGTGCCGTCTCCCGGACTGGCCGGCGGGCGCAAAGAACGTCCTCGTCCCGCGTGGGGCTGGGTCTGCCTCCAGTGTCGCGCAGCGCCGGCGGGCGGGCTACTGCCAGCCTCGCTGGCATCCATGGTCGCAGCGGAGGCTACCGTCGGCCAGGGTCCAACGTCCCCACGGGAAAGGCCCGGCCGTGGCCCGCGGCCGCGGACCGGGGTGGCCTGCCGGCGGCGACGCAGGGCAGGCTCAGGCCAACCAGGTGGACTGGCCAGGCATCAGATCCAGCCGTGGTACCACATGTGCGACAGCCATGACGTGTACGGGATGACCTTGGCTGTGAGGATGGGGTACAGGTAGGCGAAGTTGAGCAGCACGCCGAGCAGGTAGGCACCGACCACTGCTGAGCCCACCGCGCGACGCATCGCCGAGGCCCGCGCCGAGCCGAGGATCAGCCCGAGGCACAGGGTGATCGACAGGATCAGGAACGGCTCGAACTCCAGTGCGTAGAAGAAGAACTCGGTCCGGTGGTCGTGCAGCGCGAACCAGAACCAGGGCAGCCACCCCACGGCCACGGCCAGCAGCAGCGCCCCGGGCCGCCAGTCCCGGCGGGTCAGCCACCAGGCCACGCAGACCAGCAGCGTGGCGATGGACGCCCACCAGATCAGCGGCGTGCCGATGGCCAGCACTTCCTGGGCCTTGGCGCTGGCGCAGGCCCCGTGCGAGCCGCCCGCGGGGCACTGCCAGAAGAACGCGACCGGCCTGCTCATCACCAGCCAGGTCCACGGCTGCGACTGGTACGGGTGGTGCGTGGTCAGCCCGAGGTGGAACTGGAGTATCTGCTGCTGGTAGTGCACGAACGAGGCCAGCGCGGAGATCACCGGGATGTGGTTGCCGTCCTGCGCGGCCCACTGCCGGTCGTATCCGGTGCTGGTGAAGAACCAGCCGGACCAGGTGATCATGTACACGACGAGGGGCAGCACGCCGAACCAGGCCGGCAGCCAGCGGTGCCGCCGCACGGTGCCGAGGAGATCGTTGGGCAGCCCGGCGGCCCGGCGCGCGCCGACGTCCCAGGCGATGACCAGCCCGGTCAGGCCGAGCACGTACCAGATCGCATCCCACTTCGACGCCAGGGCCAGGCCGATGCAGACCCCGGCACCCACCCGCCACCAGGGGATCGTCCGCCACCCGGGCCGCCTCGCGCGGCCCGGTTCCAGCCTGGCCAGGTCTCCGCTGGCCAGGTCTCCGCCGGGCCTCGCGGATACCGCCACCGCCAGCCGGGCCCGGGTGACGTCCCGGTCCACGACCAGGCAGCCGAACGCGGCCAGCACCCAGAACATCAGGAAGATGTCCAGCAGGGCCGTGCGGCTCATCACGAACTCGAGCCCGTCGAGCGCCATCAGCAGGCCGGCGATGCAGCCGAGCAGGGTCGACCGGGTCATCCGGCGGGTGATCCGGGCCAGCAGCAGGATGGCCAGCGACCCGATCAGCGCGGTGGCGAAACGCCAGCCGAACGAGTTGACGCCGAACGTCCACTCGCCGAACGCGATGAACAGCTTCCCGACCGGCGGGTGCACGACGAACTCGCCGCCGCTGCTGAAGATGTGCGTGTTACCGCGCACGAGCATCGAGTTCCGGGCGCTCACGTAGTTGTGTTCGACGCCGTACCGCAGGATCCCCAGCGCGTCCGGAACGTAGTACGTCTCGTCGAAGATGACCTTGTCCGGCTTGCCCAGCTGGTTGAACCGCAGGAACGCGCCGAACGCGGTCACCAGCAGCGGGCCGAGCCAGCCCCACAGCGCGCTGCCGGGCATGGGCGGGACCATCCGGGCCAGCAGGCCGGATGGCTGGTCGGTGGGCGCGGCGGCCGGCTGCGCGGTCGCCTGGGAGGCCATCATCGGTCACATGGTATTGGGGCGGGCAAGCATTGGGGCACCAGATTGCGACGTCGTGGTGTGCCTGGCGCGAGGCGGCGGTGGCCGGGACGTAGCGTGGTGCCCGGCATGAACATTAGCGACTCAGCGCCCGGCGGCTCCTCGGCCCGCCCCACCAGCGGCGGGGCCAGCGCCGCGGCAGCAGCCACCGGCTCCGGGCCCAGCGCCGCGGCAGCCGTTACCCGCTCCGGGCCCGGAGCCACGGCAGCGGTCACCGGCGAGGCAGGCCCCGCCTCCCCGGCCGCGGACGGCTGCGGCACGCTCACGGTGGCGGCCGTGCCCATCGGCCGCCCCGGGGACGCGTCTCCGCTGCTCGCCCAGGCCCTGGCCGAGGCCCCGCTAGTGGCGGCCGAGGACACCCGGCGGCTGCGGCGGCTGGCCGCCACCCTCGGCGTCGAGGTGAACGGCCGGGTCATCTCGTACTGGAACGCGGTCGAGCGCCAGCGCAGTGACCAACTGCTCGACGTGCTGCGCGGCGGCCAGGACGTGCTCCTGGTGTCCGACGCGGGCATGCCCACGATCAGCGATCCCGGATACCGGCTGGTGGCGGCCGCGGCCGATGCGGGCGCCCGGATCACGGTCCTGCCCGGACCATCCGCGGTGACCGCCGCGCTGGCCGTGTCTGGCCTGCCCACCGACAGGTTCTGCTTCGAGGGGTTCCCGCCGCCTAAGACCGGCGAGCGGGCCCGCCGTTTCGCCGAGCTGGCCGCCGAGCCGCGGACCCTGGTCTTCTTCGAGGCCGCCAAACGGATCCAGGTCACCCTGGACGAGCTGGCCACGGCGTTCGGGCCGGGGCGCCGGGGCGCGGTCTGCCGGGAGCTGACCAAGACCCACGAGGAAGTCCGCCGGGGCACGCTGGGTGAGCTGGCGCAGTGGGCGGCAGACGGCACGCTGGGCGAGATCACCCTGGTCGTCGAGGGGTGTCAGGGGGGACCCCGGATCACCCCGGCGGAGGCGGCGGCCGAGGTGGGCCGCCGGGCCGGGGTCGGCCGGCCGCGCAACGAGGTGATCGCCGCGGTCGCCCGGGAGTACGGCCTGCGGCGGCGCGAGGTGTACGACGCCGTGCTGGCGGTCCGCCGGTCGGCCGGCCCCGACCCGCGGCGCCCAGGGGACCCGGACCCGCAGCGCCCCGCCAGCCCGGAGCGGCAGCGCCCCAGCGGCCCGGACCCGCAGTCCCCCGCGGGGCCCGGTACCCACCCCCCAGCGGGGCCGGCTTAATCCGTTCGGGACCTGCCCGCAGTGCCCCTAGGCTGGAGCCATGTCCGCGACGACCCGTCACATCCTGACCGCACCCGCCTGGCCGTACGCCAACGGCCCCCGCCACATCGGCCATGTCTCTGGCTTCGGCCTGCCCTCGGACATGTTCAGCCGGTACCAGCGGATGGCCGGGAACCAGGTGCTGATGGTCAGCGGCACCGACGAGCACGGGACCCCGATCCAGGTCGCCGCCGACGCCGAGGGGCTGACCGCCCGCCAGCTCGCTGACCGCTACAACCGGGTGATCGCGGAGGACCTGCGCGCGCTGGGCCTCTCCTACGACCTGTTCACCCGGACCACCACCCGCAACCATTACGCGGTGACGCAAGAGATCTTCCTCGGGCTGCTCAAGAACGGCTACATCTTCCCGAAGACCACGCTGGGCGCGATCTCGCCGTCTACCGGCCGGACCCTGCCCGACCGATACATCGAGGGCACCTGCCCGATCTGCGGATACGAGCACGCCCGCGGTGACCAGTGCGACAACTGCGGCAACCAGCTCGACCCGGTGGACCTGATCGCCCCCCGCTCGAAGATCAACGGCGAGACGCCCCAGTTCATCGAGACGGAGCAGTACTTCCTGGACCTGTCGGCGTTCACCGAGGTACTCCGGACGTGGCTGGAGAGCAAGACCGGCCAGTGGCGGCCGAACGTGCTGAACTTCTCGCTGAACCTGCTCGACGAACTGCGGCCCCGGGCCATCACCCGGGACCTCGACTGGGGCGTGCCTGTCCCGCTGGACGGCTGGCGGGATCGCCCGGATAAGCGCATCTACGTCTGGTTTGACGCGGTCATCGGCTACCTGTCCGCGTCCATCGAATGGGCCCGCCGGTCTGGCGACCCGGACGCCTGGCGGGCCTGGTGGCAGGCGCCCGACGCCGAGTCCTATTACTTCATGGGCAAGGACAACATCGTCTTCCACTCCGAGATCTGGCCGGCGATGCTGTTTGGCTACAACGGCCAGGGCAGCAAGGGCGGCACCCCGGGCCAGCTCGGGGCGCTGAACGTGCCGACCGAGGTGGTGTCCAGCGAGTACCTCACGATGGAGGGCCGGAAGTTCTCCTCCTCCCGCTCCGTCGTGATCTACGTGCGGGACTTCCTGGAGCGCTACGACGTTGACGCACTGCGCTACTACGTCGCGGTGGCCGGGCCGGAGAACCAGGACACCGACTTCACCTGGAGCGAGTTCCTCCGCCGCAACAACGACGAGCTGGTCGCCACCTGGGGCAACCTGGTGAACCGCTCGGTGTCGTTCGCGGCCAAGAACATCGGCTCGGTCCCGGAGCCCGGCGAGCTGAACGGAGCCGACCGGGAGATCCTGGAGCGCTCCCGCCAGGCCTTCGACCGGGTCGGCGGTTCGCTGGGCCGGTCCCGGTTCAAGGCCGGGGTCAACGACGCCATGCGCGCCGTCGCGGAAGCCAACAAGTACATGTCCGACCAGGCGCCGTGGAAGCTCCGCGAGTCCGACCCCGAGCGGATGCGCACGATCATGCACGTGGTGCTGCAACTGGTCGACGACGCGAAGACCATGCTCACACCGTTCCTGCCCGAGTCCTCGGCCAAGGTCTACGCGATGCTGGGCGGCGAGGGCACCTGGACCGGGATGCCCCGGATCGACGAGGTGGACGAGGACGGCGGCCCTACGTACCCGGTGGTCACCGGGGACTACGACGCCGTCGCCCGCTGGGAGTCCCGCCCCATCACGCCGGGCATCCCGCTGGGCCCGCCGTCGCCGCTGTTCACCAAGCTCGACCCCTCGATCATCGACGAGGAGCTGGGCCGCCTGGAGCAGCCGCCGGAGTGAGCACGCCAGCCCCAGATCCAGCCAGCCCGGATCCAGCCAGCACCGGGCGAGCCGCCGACCAGTACGGGCGCCCGCCCGCCCCCGACCCGGAGCCCCTGCCGGCCACCGCGTTCGACAGTCACTGCCACTTGAACCTGGTGCCCGGCCCGGTCGGGGACGTGGTAGCCCGGGCCGGGGCCGCTGGCATCTCCCGGATGATCACGGTGGGTACGGACCTGCCGTCCTCGTACTGGGCCGTGGCCTGCGCGACCGACCACGACCCGGTGTACGCCGCGGTCGCGATCCATCCGAACGACACCGTGGCCGTGAGCGGTTCCGTTGCGGAGAAGGAAGCGGTACGGCAGGAGATCGCCGCGCTCGCCCGCGAGCCGCGGGTGCGGGCGGTGGGCGAGACCGGGCTGGACTACTACTGGGACGACGCGCCGCCGCAGCTGCAGCAAGAGTGGTTCCGGGCGCACATCACGATCGCCAAGCAGGTGGGCAAGGCGCTGATGATCCACGACCGGGACGCGCACGACGACGTGCTGCGCATCCTGGACGAGGAGGGCCCGCCGGACCGGGTCGTGTTCCACTGCTTCTCCGGGGACGCCGCGATGGCCAAGCGCTGCGCCGGCGCGGGCTATGTGCTGAGTTTCGCGGGCACCCTGACGTTCAAGAGCGCCCAGCCGCTGCGGGACGCCGCGGCGGCGGTCCCGGCGGAGGCCGTGCTGGTCGAGACCGACGCCCCGTTCCTCACGCCGATGCCCAACCGGGGCAGGTCCAACTCCCCGGTGCAGGTGGTGCACACGCTGCGCGCGCTCGCGGCGATCAAGCAGCTGGACGTGGCGGAGCTGTGCGCGATCATCGAGGCGACCGGCGAGCGGGTCTTCGGCCCGTGGTAGCCAGTGCCAGCCCGGGGGGACAACCCCCCGGACCCCCCCGCGATTCGCCGGCGCTGCTGGCCCCCGGCGAGATCCGGGAACTCGCCCGGCGGCTGGACGTCCGCCCGTCCAAGCGGCTCGGCCAGAACTTCGTCACCGACGCGGGCACCGTGCGGCGCATCGTGTCCCTGGCCGCGCTGCAGCCCGGGGACGTGGTGCTCGAGGTCGGGCCCGGGTTCGGCTCGCTGACCCTGGGCCTGCTCCCGGCCGCCCGCCACGTCACCGCGATCGAAGTGGACCCGTCGCTGGCCGCCGCGCTTCCGGTGACCGTCGCCGCCCATGCCCCTTCTTTTCCGCAACGACTGACCGTGCTCACCGCCGACGCCGCGCGGATCGGGGCCCGGGAACTGCCGGGCGACCCGCCCACGGCGCTGGTCGCCAACCTGCCGTACAACGTGGCGGTGCCGGTCGTGCTGCACCTGCTGGCCGAGCTGCCCACGCTGCAACGAGGCCTGGTCATGGTGCAGGCCGAGGTGGCGGACCGGATGACCGCGCCGCCCGGCAGCCGGGTCTACGGCGTGCCGTCGGTCAAGCTCGCCTGGTACGCGGACTCCCGCCGTGCCGGGCCGGTGCCGCGCACGGTGTTCTGGCCGGTGCCCAACGTGGATTCCGGGCTGGTCGCGTTCACCCGGCGGGATCCCCCTGCGGCTGACGTGCCGCGTGCCGAGGTGTTCGCGGTCGTGGACGCCGCGTTCTCGCAGCGGCGCAAGACGCTCCGTGCGGCCCTGGCCTCCTGGGCCGGGTCGGCGGCGGACGCGGAACGGATCCTGCGCGCGGCCGGGGTGGACCCGGGCGCGCGGGGCGAGTCGCTCGGAGTCGCCGAGTTCGCCCGGATCGCCCGGGCAGCTACGATCGGGGGATCGTGACCGCAGTGACCGCGCGGGTGCCCGCGAAGGTGAATCTCCAGCTCTCTGTGGGCCCGCCCGGTGTGGATGGCTACCACGACCTGGTGACGGTGTTCCATGCCCTGGCGCTGTTCGACGAGGTCACTGTGGCCTCCGCGGACACCGACAGCGTGGTGGTCACCGGGGAGGGCGCCCGCAGCGTGCCGCTGGGCCCCGGCAACCTCGCCGCCCGGGCCGTCGCCGCGCTGGTCACCGCGGTCGGGCCCGGGGTCAGGGACACGCCCGGCCTGGCCATCGAGATCAGGAAGCGGATCCCCGTCGCGGCCGGGCTGGCCGGCGGCAGCGCCGACGCGGCCGGGGCGCTGATCGCCTGCAACGAGCTGTGGGGTACCGGGCTGAGCCACCAGGAACTGGGTGACGTGGCCGCGAAGGTTGGCAGCGACGTCGGTTTTGCGCTGCTCGGCGGGACGGCCGTGGGCCTGGGCCGGGGCGACCGGGTCACGCCGGCCCTGGCCGCCGGGACGTACCACTGGGTACTCGCGTTCGCGGACGGGCAGCTGCCCACCCCCGCGGTCTACGCGGCGTGTGACCGGCTGCGGGCGGGCCGCGCCGGGCGGGCCGATGCCCCGGGGCCGCCGCGGCTGGACAAGGCCCTGATGGCCGCGCTCCGCTCGGGTGACCCGGCGGAACTAGGTCCGTTGCTGAGCAACGACCTGCAGCCCGCCGCGGTGTCACTGCTGCCCCGGCTGCGCCAGGCGCTGGCCGCGGGCCGGGAGCACGGCGCGCTCGGCGCCATCGTGTCCGGCTCGGGGCCCACCTGCGCGTTCCTGGCCCGGGACGGCGTGCACGCACGCGACCTGGCCGTCGCGCTGGCCGGGGCCGGGGTGTGCCGGACGGTGGCCAGCGTGACCGGACCAGCCCCGGGGGCGACCGTGATCAGCGTGCCCGCGGCCGGGGGGCCCGGAAGCCGCCTGGGCGGGCCCGAAGCCGACGGGCGGCCGGTAGGCCGGCCGTGATGAGGCCCGCGCGCGCATGAGCAGTCCCGCGGTCAACCTGGTCAGCCTGGAGCGGGCGGTCAAGGCGTACGGGCAGCGGCCGCTGCTGGACGGGGTGTCCGCCGGCGTCGCGGCCGGCGACCGGATCGGCGTCGTCGGCCGCAACGGCGCGGGCAAGAGCACCCTGCTGTCGGTCCTGGCCGGGACCGAGACGCCGGACAGCGGCCGGGTCACCCGCACCCGGGGATTGCGGATCGCGGTGCTCGCCCAGCGCACCGAGCTGACCGGCACCGTGGCCTCGAACGTCGTCGGTGACCTGCCTGAACATGCGTGGGCGGCGAACCCGCGGACCCGGTCGGCGCTGGCCGCGCTGCTGCCCGGGATCGACCTGGCCGGCCCGGCCGGCGGCTGTCCGGCGGCGAGTCACGCCGGGTTGCGCTGGCCTCGGTGCTGATCGGCGAGCACGACCTGCTGCTCCTGGACGAGCCCACCAACCACCTGGACGTCGAGGCTATCGACTGGCTGGCCCAGCACCTGGCCGCGCGGCCGGAGGCGCTGGTCGCGGTGACCCACGACCGCTGGTTCCTGGACGCGGTGAGCAACCGGACCTGGGAACTGGCCGACGGGCAGGTACATGCCTACGACGGCGGGTATTCCGCGTACGTGCTGGCCCGGGCGGAGCGGGCCCGGGTCGCCGAGGCCACCGACCGGCGGCGGCGCAATCTGCTCCGTAAGGAACTGGCCTGGCTGCGGCGCGGGCCGCCCGCCCGGACCAGCAAGCCCCGGTTCCGCGTGGACGCGGCCAACGCGCTCATCGAGGGTGAGCCGCCCGCACGGGACGGGGTGGAACTCGTCCGGCTGGCGACCGCACGGCTGGGCAGGACCGTGATCGATGCGGAGAACGTCACGGCGACGGTCGCCCCGGGCCCAGGCAGTGCGCACGGCGCATCAGGGGCGGGCGGGGCGCGGACCCTGCTGCGCGACGTGACCTGGCAGCTCGGCCCGGGTGAGCGGGTCGGCCTGATCGGGCCGAACGGCAGTGGCAAGACCACGCTGCTGGACCTGCTGGCCGGGCCTGACGCGGCCCGGGTGGATGGGTCCGGCCTGAACGGGTCCGGCCCGAACGGGTCCGGCCTGAACGGGTCCGGCCTGAACGGGTCCGGTCCGGATGCGGCGGGACTCATGGTGGCCGGTGAGATCATCCGGGGGAAGACGGTCCGGCTCGGCTACCTCCATCAGGGCGACGCCGGGCTGGATCCCGCGCTCACCCCGCGCGAGGCGGTCACCGAGGTGCGCGGCACGCTCGACTCCGCCCAGGGCGCCGCGGCCGCCAGCCAGCTGCTGGACCGGCTCGGCCTGCGCGGCGACACCCAGTGGACGCCCGCCGCGGAGCTGTCCGGCGGGGAACGGCGGCGGCTGCAGCTGCTCCGGATCCTGGTCGACGAGCCGAACGTGCTGTTCCTCGACGAGCCCACCAACGACCTGGATGTGGACACGCTCACCGAGCTCGAGGACTTGCTGGACGGATGGCCCGGGTCCCTGGTGCTGGTCAGTCACGACCGCTACTTCTTGGAGCGGGTCACCGACCACGTGGTCGCCCTGCTGGGGGACGGCAACCTGTCGTTCCTGCCGGGCGGGGTGGACGAGTACCTGCGCCGCCGCTCAGCACCCGCTGGTGGCGGGGCCCGGCCGGGTGATGCCGGTGCCGCGGCTTCGGGTGCGGCGCCGCCTGGAGGGGCACCGTCCGGTGGGGCCGGGGCGCAACGGGCCGCGCGCAAGGAGATGCAGCGGCTGGAGCGCCAGATCGATCGGCTCACCACCCAGGAAGGCGAGCTGACCGCCGCCCTGACCGAGCACGCCACCGACTACGTCCGGCTCACCGAGCTCGGCGCTGAGCTCCGCGCCGTCCAGGACGAGAAATCCCAGCTCGAAGAGCAGTGGCTGGAAGCCGCCGAAGAAGCCTGAGGCGGCCACGTATCAACGTGGAGCGTTATGCGCCGCCGGCGGCGCACAACGCTCCACGATGATGAGTCAGCGGCGGGCCCAGGGGTGATAGGCGGCGAGGAAGGCGTCGGCGATGACGCGGTAGCCGGCCGCGTTGGCGTGCTCGTTCGGGCCCTGCGGCGGTGGCACGCACTCCCAGGTCAGCTGGCAGATCGTCGCCACGTTGCTGGGCAGGGTACCCAGGCCTGGCAGGGTCACCTGGTCGGTGAAGTCCGTGGTGCCGAACGCGGTGAACACATCGGCCACGTCCGCGCCGTACTGCTGGTAGACCCCGGCCAGGTATCCGTTGTAGGTGTCCAGCAGGCCCACGCTGGCCTGGGCCAGGGACTGCCCGGCCGGCCCGGTGAGCCAGTCAGCCAGTTCGGGGTCGTAGTAGCGCATGCCGATGATCTCCACCCGGCTGCCGCCCGCCTGGCGCAGCGCCGACATGATCGTGGTCAGGTTGGTGACCACCTCGGGTATCAGCGCCGTGAGGCACGACTGGATCTGCGCGGCCTGTCCCAGGGCGACGCAGGGGTTCAGGTCATTGGCGCCGATGTCGACGGTGACCAGGCCTACGTCGCCGCGGTGCGCGCGGAGGAACTGGGTGGCCGCGGCCAGCTGGGAGTCGGCCGAGGTCGGGCCGCTTCCGCCCGCCGCGGAGTTCCCGCCTCCCCCGTCGCCGGGGTACGTGCAGATCCCGCCGTCGATGAAAGTGACCGTGGTCTCCCCGGAACAGCCCAGCTTGACCAGCCGCAGGTCTTGGCCGCGCTGGCGGAGTGTCGAACGCGAGCTGGTCGGGATAGCCCTGATCGGTGGGCACGTCGGTGCCCGCGGCATCGGGCTGGATGCCCACCGAGAGCGAGTCACCGAGGGCCAGGTAGTAGCGCGCCCCGTGGTTCCCGCCATGTCCCGCCGGGGCGGCTAAGGCCGGGGCCGCGCTGGTGCCGACGGCGAGCGCGATCGCGGAGGCGAAGACCGCGAAAGTGGCAATGCGGCGCATGTGTCCTCCGGATCATGCGGGATTAGGAGTGTGTGACGGGAATGGTACGGCCGAGTGGCCTATGTCCGTAAGAGGTAAGAGCGGCTATTTGGCGCGGCCGTATGTGACCGTGGCTAGCGGGTGCTGGGCCGGAGGCTGCCCGGCCAGGTGACCGGCCCGTCGCGAGGCGGCCCGTCGCCAGGCGGCTCGTCGCGAGGCCCGTCGGGCCAGGCGGCCGTCGGAGCTAGGCGTCCAGCGGCGCGAGCAGGACGCGCAGCAGGTCGGCCAGCGTGCGGCGGTCAGCCTCGCTGAGCCCGTGGAGCAGCGCATGCTCGCCGAGCAGGAGATCTGCCAGGGCCGCGTTGACCCGGTCTACCCCGGCCGGGGTCAGCGTGACCAGCACGCCGCGACGGTCCTGAGGGTCGGGCTCCCGGCGGACCAGCCCGGCCGCGGCCAGCCGGTCTACCCGGTTGGTCATCGTGCCGGAGGTGACCAGCGTGGCCCGGAGGAGCGCCCCGGGGGTGAGCTGATAAGGCGCTCCCTGCCTGCGCAGGGCAGACAGCACGTCGAACTCCCAGGTCTCCAGTCCGTGCTCGGTGAAGGCGGCACGCCGGGCCCGGTCCAGGTGCCGGGCGAGCCGGGACACCCGGCTGAGCACCTGGAGCGGCTCCACGTCGAGGTCGGGCCGCTCGGAGTGCCAGGCGGCGACGAGATCGTCCACCTCGTCGCGGGCCAGCGAAGCGGGCTGGACTGGCCCTCCGGGGTGTTCGTCCATGCGGGCAGCATATCTCTTGACATCAAGAGTGTGGCCCGGGTAGACATGTGCCGATCAGGTATCTCGATATCGAGAGAAATAGGCGGGCGGAATGTGGGATCCAGGTACCTACCTCCGGTTCGGCGACGAGCGGGGGCGCCCCTTCTTCGACTTGCTCAGCCGGGTTCAGGAGGATGAGCCGGGCTTCGTGGTCGACCTCGGCTGCGGTCCCGGCAACCTCACCGCCGTGCTGGCTGCACGGTGGCCGGGCGCCCGTGTGCTCGGCGTGGACAGCTCACCGGAGATGATCGAGGCTGCCCGGGCGGAGGCTGGGGCGGCGGACGCTGTGGCTGCGGATGCTGGGGCGGGGGATGCTGGGGCGGGGGATGCTGGGGCTGCGGAGGCTGGGACGGCGGAGGCTGTGGCTGCGGATGCTGGGGCAGCACAAGCGGCGGCGCCTGGCGCGGGGGCGGTTCCGGCTGGCCGGCTGGAGTTCCGGCTGGCCGACATCCGGACCTGGCAGCCGGAGCAGCCGGTGGACGTGATCACCTGTAACGCCGTGCTGCAGTGGATCCCCGGCCACCAGGAACTGCTGACCTCCTGGGTCCGCTGGCTGACCCCCGGTGGCTGGCTGGCCTTCCAGCTCCCGGGCAACTTCGACCAGCCGAGCCATGCCATCCTCCGGGACCTGGCCAGCGCGCCGCGGTGGAAGCCGCTGCTCGGCGGCGCCACGCTGAACCGGCAGGCCGGCGAGCCCGGGGGCTACCTGGCCCTGCTGGCCGGGGCGGGCTGCGAGGTGGACGCGTGGGAGACCACCTACCTGCACGTGCTGCAGGGCCAGGACGCGGTGGTGGACTGGTACCGGGGCAGCGGGCTGCGCCCGGTGCTGGCCGCCCTGCCCCCGGCGCTGGCTGAGGACTTCCTGGCCGAGTACCGGGACCGGATCCGGGTGGCCTATCCGGCGGCGCCGTATGGCACGGTGCTACCGTTCCGGCGCGTGTTCGTGGTCGCCCGGGCCGGGGCCTGACGCGAGGAAGGTCTGCCGGCCGGATCAGGACCGGGCGCGCTTGACCACCTCGCTGGAGATCCGCGGCTCGGTCTCCAGCTGCGACAACCCGTTCCAGGCCAGGTTGATGAGATGGGCCGCGACCTCTTCCATCTTCGGCTTGCGCGCGTCCAGCCACCATTGCCCGGTCATGGCCACCATGCCCACCAGCATCTGCGCGTACATCGGCACAAGATTCGGGTCATAACCGCGGTCCGCGAAGAAGTCGCTCAGGATGTACTCCACCTGGCTGGCGATGTCGCTGATCAGGCTCCCGAAGGTGCCGGAGCCCGAGGCCGGGTGCGAGTCGCGGACCAGGATGCGGAAGCCGTCGGCGTCGTCCTCGATGTACTTGAGCAGGACGATCGCCGCCGCCTCGAACTTCTCCCTGGTGTGCTCGCCGCCCAGGATCCGGGTGGCCATGCCCAGCAACCGCTCGACCTCGCGGTCCACCACCACCGCGTACAGGCCTTCCTTGCCACCGAAGTGCTCGTAGACCACCGGCTTGGACACGCCTGCCTGGGCGGCGATCTCCTCGATGGAGGTTCCCTCGAATCCGCGTTCCGCGAACAGCCGCCGCCCGACGTCCAGCAGCTGCTCGCGGCGTTGCTTCCCGGTCATCCGCTTGCGCTGACCGGAGCCAGAGTCCGAATTGGTCACCAGCCCATCATGACGCCATCACGCAGCCTTCCGGTCACCCGACTTCGGGGCCTGGCGGGCGGCTGGGCGGTCGGTCATGGAGCCGAGGGCCTTGCCCCGCACCCCGGTCAGCCGGGCGGACAGCCGCTCGCCGTCCGGCCAGCGGACGTCGTAGGCCCAGCCGAGGTCCTCGGCCCAGGCGATGACCCGGGCGCTGATGTCGATCTGGCCCTTGAGCGCGCCGTGCCGGGCGCAGGTCGGGTCGGAGTGGTGCAGGTTGTGCCAGGACTCACCGAACGAGGGGATGGCCAGCCAGGCGACGTTGCGGGACTTGTCGCGCACCTCGAAGTCCTCGTTGCCGAACGTGTGGCAGACCGAGTTGATCGACCAGGTCACGTGGTGCAGCAGGCAGATTCGGACCAGGCTGGCCCAGAAGAACGCGGTGAGCGCGCCGGCGATGGACATCGACCAGAGGCCGCCGATCAGGGCGGGGGCGAGCAGCGAGACGGCGACCAGGCCGGGGAACCACCGCGAAACGCGGCTTACATCCTTGTCGGCCAGCAGGTCCGGGCAGAACCTGGCCTGCGAGGTCCGGTTGGGGTTGAACAGCCAGCCGACGTGCGCGTACCCGAAGCCCTTGGTGAGGGCCTTCCAGTCTGTGCCGAACCGCCACGGCGAGTGCGGGTCGCCTTCCTTGTCGCTGTACTTGTGGTGCCTGCGGTGGTCAGCTACCCAGACCAGCACGGGCCCCTCGATGGCCAGGCTGCCGGCGATGGCCAGCGCGATCTTGAGTCCCCGGTTCGCCTTGAACGACGAGTGGGTGAAGTAGCGGTGGAAGCCCATGCTGATCCCCATGCCGGAGATCACGTAGAAGACCAGCGCGATCACCACGTCGTGCCAGCCGAGCCAGCCGAGGTTCCAGGCCAGCGGGATCGCGGCGAGCACGGCGAGGAGCGGGATCGTGACGAACAGGGCGACCAGAAAGCGGTCCAGGTGACTGCTCGGCTCGGGTTCGATCTCCGGCAGGGGGGTACGCCGGGTGACCGTGGGTTCGGCAGCCGGCGTGGTCCTGTCCGGGATGGTCTCGGGGGAGGCAGTCATGCTGAACCTCGCTCTGCTCTCGGGGCCTTGGAGGTAGGGCCGCACGTCTGTTCCCGCGCTGCTACCCAGCTTCGCAGAATTCATGACGCTTACGTCACCGTAACCTACGAAACCGTAACTTGCACACCGAGGGCCGAAAGATTCCCCCAAGTGGTCAGCTGTTCAGCGCAGAGTAACCGTATGGCCGTCTCGCATATCGAGACGTGTTTGCTGCAGGTGGCCTCCGTCGGCCCTGGATTCATCCTGACTACCCGGTCACCAGCCGGACCCCCATTGGTGGCAGTTGCCGACTGTCCTGGCGGTCTGCAGCCGTCCCACCTAGCGCCCGGTAAAGTTTGCGACGAGACGCGATCCCGGGTCGTCTAGCCAGGCAGGACGAGGGTCTTTGGTACCCTTAACAGAGGTTCGAATCCTCTCCCGGGAGCTCTGTAGCAGGTAAACCAGGTTCGATATCTGGCTGCGTCGACTCCGGCGCAACAAGCTCCGTTAGGTTGGCCATGATCGTGCTGGCCCAGCCATCGATCTGCCGGTACAGGTCAGCGCTGCGCCGGACTTCGACGCACAGGCAGCCGTGGTAGTCCTCTCCCACGTTCGTGCGGATTGTCCTCGGGTTGTGAGTTTTGAGGACCGTACGGCGAAACTGGCGTGGATCCGCGTGAGTAACCCTCTGCCAGAACCGTTCCGTGCCGGGAACATCGGCCGCCTCATGGATATGTACGCGATAAGTCAGGTCCTCCCGGCCGATACCGACCGTGTCCAGAAACCTGAGGAAGAACCTGATCAGCGCTGGATCGCTGTTGACGAAGACCACACGATCCTGTCTCCCTCGGGCCTTGGTCTTCGCCCCCTCACACCAGTAGGCGATCGCCCCAGCGATCAGGATCTCCCGTTCGGTTAAAGGGCCGATCTCGGCAGCCGCCGCGGCACGGAACGCCTCACGCCGGGCCGCTCGAAGTGGACGCTCCGTGGTCCAGTACCGCTGCACCCCCTCGGCGGACCGCTTGCGGCACTCCTCGTAGCCGAGCCGCTCCGGACGCGGCATGTCCCGGACCCAGAGCGAGACGGAGCTCTTGGACACGCCTAACGCCCCGGCGATCTCCTCATAGTCGAGGCCTCGCTCGCGTAGTTCCCGGGCCCTGGCGTGCGAATCGTCCTTGGCCCGGGGGCGGCGGGTCCAGTCCGGCGGCGGTTCGCCGCGCAGATCGCGGTCCAGAGTGGCGTTGCTGCCGATGCCGAGGATCTCCTTGATTTCCCGGCGGGAGTGCCCGGCGCGGCGTAAGGCGATGGCCCGCTCCCGCAGCCGTTCGGTGGAACTTGTGGATCCCCGCCTGCCGCTATCTGACTGAATCGAATCCATGTTCGAAGCTAACGAACGGTGCCGACAGTCTGGCGGCCTGGCGAGATCCGGGCGCACCATCGCCCTGTCGAGCCGTGCGGGCCCCGTTGGGTTCCGCTGAGCAGGGCCTTCATCCCACCCAACTCGCATCGGCAAGACTGGCCGGACGGTATCCTGCGAGGGTCGGGCGCGTGAACTGAGGAGCCACGTGAGTGGGGCAGGATCAGCGCGGGCCCGACGGCGCGACCGGGGAGCGGATCCCGGACCGGGGAGCAGCAACCGAGGAGCACCGCAAAGTGCAACCGAGGAGCACCGCAAAGTGAGTGTGAGCCGTCCGGCTGCGGTCATCATCCTGGCCGCGGGCGAAGGTACACGGATGAAGTCCGATACCCCGAAGGTTCTGCACGCGATCTGCGGCGAGACCTTGCTGGGGCACGTGCTGGCGGCCGCGCGGGAGACCGATCCCGTCCGCGTCATCGTGGTGGTGGGCCACCGGCGCCGTGAGGTCACCGATTACCTGGCCCAGCACGCGCCGGATGCCCAGCCTGTGGTCCAGCACCGCCAGGGCGGCACCGGCCACGCGGTCCGGACGGTGATCGAGGAAGTCGGCCTGGATCACGGGACGATCGTGGTGGCCTGCGCCGACACCCCGCTGCTGCGCGGTGCCACGCTGGCCGCCCTGGTCCGTGAGCACCACGCCACCGAGGCCGCCGCCACCGTGCTGACCGCGCGGGTCGCCAACCCCACCGGCTACGGCCGCATCATCCGCGACGAGTCCGGGGACTTCGTGGCCATCGTCGAGGAGGCTGACGCCACCCCGGCGCAGCGGGCCGTGGACGAGATCAACTCGGGGGTTTACGCGTTCGAGGCGCACCTGCTCGGTGACGCGGTCAAGCGGGTGCCCACCGACAACGCCAAAGGTGAGGAGTATCTCACCGACGTGGTCGCCATCCTGCGCGCCGAGGGCCAGCACGTGGCGTCGGTGACCCTGGATGACCCGGACGAGGTGCTGGGCGTGAACGACCGGGCCCAGCTGGCGCGGGCGCGGCACATCTTCAACGCGCGCCTGCTCGGCAGCTGGATGGGCGCGGGCGTCACGATCGTGGACCCGGCGACGACCTGGATCGACACCGGGGTGAGCCTCGCGCGTGACGTCGAGATCGGGCCGGGAACCCAGCTCGAGGGCCGAACGGCGGTCGAGGCGGGGGCCCGGGTCGGTCCTGGGTCGCAGCTGCGTGACACCGCCGTGGGCGAGGGGGCCACCGTCATCCAGTCCTTCTGCCGGGGGGCCGATATCGGCGCGGGCGCGGTCGTGGGTCCCTTCGCGTACCTGCCTCCAGGCAGCAGGGTCGATGCAGGAGGCTCGGCAGAGGGTATGAGCAAATCAGGAATCGGCGCTGGCGGGCAGACGACCGGCGGCGGACAGGATTTTCAGGCGCGCGGCGCAGGGGGACCAGACGCCGGGGGACCAGACGCAGGGGGACAGGACGCCGCAACGAGTGAGGGAGCTCAGGACGCGTGACCGGCATCACCGCGACCGGCGAGAAGAAGCTCATGCTTCTCTCCGGCCGGGCCCACCCGGAACTGACCAACGAGATCGCGGGCTGCCTGGGCATCGAGCCCACGCCAGCCAAGCTCTACGACTTTGCCAACGGCGAGATCTTCGTTCGCTTCCTGGAGTCGGTGCGCGGCAGCGACGCGTTTGTGCTCCAGAGCCACACCGCGCCGATCAATCAGTGGATCATGGAGCAGCTGATCATGGTCGACGCGCTCAAGCGCGCCTCGGCCAAGCGGATCACCGTGGTCGCGCCGTTCTTCGGCTACGCCCGTCAGGACAAGAAGAGCCGCGGCCGGGAGCCGATCTCGGCCCGGCTGATGGCTGACCTGTTCCTGACCGCGGGCGCCGACCGGATCATGGCCGTCGACCTGCATACCGCGCAGATCCAGGGCTTCTTCGACGGCCCGGTGGACCACCTGTTCGCGCTGCCGATCCTGGCCTCCTACGTCGAGGGCAACCTGGACGTTTCGCAGGTCACCGTCGTGGCGCCAGACGCCGGCCGGGTCCGGGTCTGTGAGCGGTGGACCGACCGGCTCGGCAGCCCGCTGGCCATCATCCACAAGCGCCGCGATCCGGACGTTGCCAACAAGGTCGCGGTCTTCGAGGTGGTCGGGAAGGTGGCCGGGCGCACCTGCATCGTGGTGGACGACATGATCGACACCGGGGCCACGATCATCAAGGCAGCCGATGCACTGTTCGAGCAGGGTGCCGCGAAGGTCATTGTCACGGCCACGCACGGCGTGCTGTCCGGCGGCGCGGTGGATGCGTTGAAGAATTCGCGGGTCAGCGAGGTCATCGTGACGAACACGCTGCCAATCCCGCACGACAGCCGGTTCGACAAGCTCACCGTCCTGTCGATCGCGCCGCTGATCGCCCGGGCGATCACGGAGGTATTCAGCGACGGGTCGGTGACCAGCCTCTTCGACGGCCAGAGCTGACCTGGCCGGCTCGGCCGCCCGCCTTGGGACCGCTCCGGCCAGAACCGGCCGGGCTGGCATCCACGGACAGACCGTTAGGGCATGCGAAGGTGACCGCTGTCTTCGCCCCCGCAAGCGACGAAGACGGCGGCCACCAGCTTGGCGCCCCTGTCGGACTCCGGTGCGTGCTGATCCCCCTCAGTCCGGGATCGGGGTCCCCTGGTCAGGGCTGGCGCACGCATATCAGCCCTGACCAGGGGATTTGGCGGACTGCGCCCCCGCGTAGCTGTCCGCCAAGATCCCGGGCCGTCCCCCCGCCCTTGTTTCCCCTGTCCGCGACTTGTTCTGCTTGTCGTGGCTGAGTACGAGAATGGCAGCAGGCTCTTGCGCCACGATTGATCCGTGATTGAGCCTCGGGTGTCCAGGAGGCCCGGCAACATCCCGGCCGGCAGCTGCCCACGATGACCAAAATTGGTTCATGATTGAGTGACGGCTTGGCCAGTTCCGTGACTCACGGTGTCCGGGACGGGTTCACCCCCCCAGTGAACGAGGCGCGATCGATGCGGTTTCGGATACTTGGGCCGGTTGAGGTCCAGGTTGACGGAGGCTGGAGCAGCATCAGCGCACCTAAGTTGCGCACGGTGCTGGCCGTGCTCCTGTTGCGGGCTGGCGAGATCGTGTCCATCGATCAGCTGGTCGACGAGGTGTGGCCGGACGACCCTCCCGCCCGGGCCATCAACCTGATCAGCGGCTATGTCCATAAGCTGCGCAGGCTGATCGGCGACCCCGAGGGCCGGGTCGTGGTGACCCACGCGCCCGGATACCAGCTGCTGGCCAAGGCCGGCGACATCGACGCCTGGCGGTTCAGCCGGCTGGCCGCGGACGGCCGCGAGGCCCTGTTCACGGGCGACAGCCAGGGTGCGGCGGCCCTGCTGAGCGAGGCCCTCACCCTGTGGCAGGGCAGCCGGGCCCTGCCGGACGTGCCTGCCTCAGGCTTGGTCAGCGCCGAGGCCAGCCGGCTCGAGGAAGCCCGGGTCGAGGCCCTGGAGCTGCGCATCCAGGCCGATCTCGGCTGCGGCCGCCAGGGGCAGGTCGTGGCGGAGCTGCGCAGGCTGCTCGCGGATCATCCGATGCGCGAGGGCATGTGGGCCCTGCTCATGCGCGCCCTGTACGGCTCGGGACGGCAGGCCGAGGCCCTGGAGGCCTACGCCCAGGCCCGCGAGGTGATCGCCGAGGAACTAGGCGTAGACCCCAGCGCCGAGCTGCGGCAACTGCACGAGCAGATGCTGCAGGCCGACGCAGCCTCAGGCTCCCAATTCTCCGCAACGAAAACCGTCGCGGCGGACTCCCCCTTCGCGCCAACTCCGGCACCGTCAGCGAGGCCGGCTCCGGCCGTCGCAGCCGACGGGGCGCCGCCGCCGTCCGGGGCATCGGGGCCGCTGAGCCCCGCGGTGACCCTGCCGGCGTCCCAGGTTGCGCAGCTGCCCGCCGACATACCCGATTTCACCGGCCGGGCCGAGCACCTGCAGAAGCTGCGCGACCTGCTGTCCGGCCCGCGGCGGCCGGGCAGCCCCGGGGCTGTCGTGGTGGCGGCGGTGATCGGGGCCGGCGGACTGGGCAAGACCACGCTGGCGGTGCACGCGGCGCACCTGCTCCGGACGCACTACCCGGATGGGCAGCTCTACGCCAACCTCCTCGGTGCGTCACAGCATCCGGCCTCGCCCGGCGACGTGCTGGCCCGGTTCCTGCGGGATCTCGGGATGGATCCGGGACGTATCCCGGGCGACGAGGAAGAGCGTGCTGCCCACTACCGGAGCCGGCTGACCGACCGCAAGGTGCTCATCGTCCTCGATGACGCCAGGGACGCGGCGCATGTCCGGCCGCTGCTCCCGGGGTCCGCCTCCTGCGCGGTCCTGGTGACGACGCGCAATCGCATGCCCGACCTGGCCGGCAGCCGGTTCGTCGATCTCGATGTCCTCGAACTGGCCGAAGCCCGGGACATGTTCGCCGGCATAATCGGCCAGCGCCGCGCCGAGGCGGAGCCGGACGCTACCGACGAGGTCCTCACCGCCTGCGCGGGATTGCCGCTGGCCATCCGGATCGCGGGGGCCCGGCTGGCCGCGCGCGGCAGCTGGACCGTGCGCAACCTGGCCAGGCGGCTGGCGGACGAGCGCCGTCGGCTGGATGAGCTGAAGACCGGTGACCTGGCCGTCCGGGCCTGCTTCGAGGTGAGCTTCACCAGCCTGCCCGGCCCCGCGGTCGCAGAAGGGGTTGACCCGGCGCACGCTTTCCGGCTGCTCGGGATGTGGCAGGGGCCATCCATCGGGCTGCCCGCAGCCTCTGCCCTCATCGGGCGGCCGGAAGATTCCGTGGCCGATGCCCTGGAGGTATTGGTCGATGCCCAGCTGCTGCAGTCTCCCGCCCCCGAGCGCTACCGGTTCCACGACCTGCTCCGGACCTACGCTGCCGAGCGGGCGGTGGCCGAGGAGCCGCCGCCGGACCGGGAGGCGGCGGTCGGCCGCCTGTTGACCTGGTACCTGCACAGCGTGGTGGCGATGGCCAGGCTCGTGTCCCCGCACCGGGACCAGGTTCCCCTCGGCCCGCCCGGCCCGGCCTGGAATCCGCTGAGCTTCTCCGCCCTGGAGGAGGCGCTGAACTGGGGCGAGGTGGAGCGGGCCAACCTGGTCGCGGCGACGCAGCAGGCAGCCGACTGGGGGATGGATGAGATCGCCTGGAAGCTCCCGGTCGCGGCGCTCAGCTTCTTCAACCGGCGAAGCTACCGGGCCGAGTGGGTGAGAACGCACGGGGTGGCCCTGGAGAGCGTCCGGCGGGCCGGTGACCGGGCCGGTGAGGCCTGGGTGCTGAACAATCTCGGCATGGTCCACGGCCAGCTGGAGCTCCCGGATGCCATCGGTTATTTCGAGCAGGCGCTGGCCATCCGGCGTGAGTCGGGTGACCATTTCGGTGAAGCCCAGACCGCGAATAACCTGGCCAATACCTATCTGCTGCTGCACAGATTCGACGCGCTGGAACCCATGCAGGAGGCGCTGGACATTCAGCGGCGGACCGGGCACCGCTACGGCGAGGCCGTGGCGCTGATCAACCTGGGGGAGGCGTACCTGCACCTTGCCCGGACCGACGAGGCCATCGGCTGCCTCCGGCAGGCGCGGGAGATTTTCCGCGGCGTGGGCGACGCCCGGGGTGAGGGTTATGCACTGCATGATCTTGGACAGGCGTTTCTCGACCGCGGCCGGCCTGACGATGCTCTCGATCGTCTGGACCAGGCGCTGCGGATCCGCCGGGCCGGCGGGGAGCGCCTGGCCGAGGCGCAAACCCTGAGGCTGCTCGGCCATGCCCAGCTTGCTGCGCACCGGCCTGAGGACAGCCGTGAGTCCTGGGCGCGGGCGCTCACTCTGTTCGAAGCGCTGCAGGATCAAGCGCAGGCCGACGAGATCCGATCGGATATGGCCACCATCGACGTCGGCAACGGCGTGGCCCGCGGGTAGATGTGCCTGCTGCCTGACGTCCGGGAAACATATGTGTAGCCGTTTCTTCTGCCCATAGCGGGAGCTTTTTCCTTATGGCGCTCGCTACGATGCTGCCGCATATGTCACTCCTCCCGGTTCCCGGGGGTTCAGGCAGAGGAGAGTGAAGTTATGGGGAACGAGGCCGAGGAAACACCACAGATGGACCACGAGGCTGAGCCTGCGATGGACCACGAGGCTGAGCCTGCGATGGACCACGAGGCGGAGCCGGCGATGGACCACGAGGCTGAGCCTGCGATGGACCACGAGGCTGAGCCGGCGATGGACCACGAGGCTGAGCCATGGCGATGGACCACGAGACTAAGCCTGCGATGGACCACGAGACTAAGCCTGCGATGGACCACGAATCGAATCCGTAGCTGACCCGGCGTGCGTCACGCCGATCCATCTCAGCGGGCCCCATCGGTACCTCGCCACCAGTGAGGATGCCGGTCGGGCCCGCTTGGCCCGGGGCCAGCCCCGCCGGGGACCACGGACCGTCAGGGTGAGCTAGACTCCGACAGTCACGCTCTTTCGCGTGCCTGTCGGTTGTCGTATGCGACCCCGGTGCCCGGGCGGCTACCCGGAGAGCGCTACCCCGGCAATTGAGTCCGCTGCATAGGGAGTAAGTACCGTGCCCGAGGTCCGCATCGCCGCAGAGCCGCGCACCGAATTCGGCAAAGGTGCCGCACGCCGGGAGCGCCGCGCAGGCCGGGTTCCTGCCGTGCTCTATGGCCATGGCACTGACACCCGGCACCTGACCCTTCCCGGTCACGACGTCATGATGGCGCTGAAGACCGCGAACGTGCTGATCCGCCTGGATGGCCTCCCCGGGGGGAACCAGTTGGTCCTGCCGAAGGCCGTGCAGCGGAACCCGATCCGGGGCTCGGTGGAGCACGTGGACCTGATCCTGGTCCGCCGCGGTGAGAAGGTCACCGTGGACATCCCGATCCAGGTGACCGGCGAGGTGTACTCGGGCGGCCTGCTCGACCAGCAGATGGTCCAGATCGCGATTGAGGCCGAGGCCACGAGCATCCCCAACGGTATCGAGGTCAACGTCGAGGACATGCAGGTCGGCGCCACGGTGCACGCCGGCGACCTGAAGCTGCCCCCCGGGTCCTCCCTCGCCGTCGAGCCCGACGCGCTGGTCCTGCACGTGATCGCCGCACCGACCGCCGAGCAGATGGAAGCCGAGATCGGCGTGCCCGAGACCGCGGCGGCCCCGTCCGAGCCCGCTCCCGTTCCCGAGGGCGAGTCCCCGGCCGAGTCCGATTCGCCGGACGAATAACCTGGCCGGGCCGCTCCCCGGCTGCGGCGGGCAGAGTGGGATCTGTGCTGTGGGCGGCGCGGCGCTGGCCAGCACGGGGTTGGCTAGCACGGGGGAGCCGAGACGAGAAGGACATGGCCGACGACGAGCGCTGGCTGATCGTCGGGCTGGGCAATCCTGGTCCCGGTTACGCGGGCAACCGGCACAACGCCGGCTCCATGGTGGCCGACGAGATCGCCGCCAGGATCGGCGGCCGGTTCCGGGCCGGTAAGTTCCGGTCCGTCATCGCTGACGGCCGTCTGGATGGGGCGCCGGTCACCGTGGCCAAGCCGCTGACCTACATGAACGAGTCCGGCGGGCCGGTCGCTGGGCTCCGCGGCTACTTCCACGTCGACCCGGCGCACATCGTGGTCATCCACGACGAGCTGGATCTGCCGTTCGGCACGATCAGGCTCAAGCTGGGTGGCGGGGACAACGGGCACAATGGGCTGCGCTCGGTGACCGCAGCCCTGGGCACCCGCGACTACTACCGGGTGCGGGTCGGCATCGGGCGTCCTCCCGGCCGGATGGACCCGGCCGCGTTCGTGCTGCGGGACTTCAGCGCCGCCGAGCGCAAGGAGCTGCCGTTCCTGATCGACCGGGGCGCGGACGCGGCCGCAGCCCTGCTCAGCACGGGCCTGGCCGCGGCGCAGAATGACTTCCACGGCGAGGCCCCGGGCGCGACCCGGTCCTGAGTGATCACAGCCTGAGTGAACGCGGGGCTTCGGATCGACCAGTCTGCAGCTTTTTTCCCGCTCGTGGTGCATTACGGTGCCCGGGAACGCTAGTTTCGCTGTAATGAAGGCCCTGGTCCTGTCGGGGGGCGCGGGAACGCGGCTGCGGCCGATTACCCACACCTCGGCCAAGCAACTACTTCCCGTGGCGAACAAGCCCGTCCTGTTCTACGGCCTCGAGGCGATCCGGGACGCAGGCATCACCGACGTGGGGCTGGTCGTGGGCGATACCGCCGCCGCCATCGAGGAGGCGGTGGGGGACGGCTCCGCGTTCGGCCTCAACGTCACCTACCTCCGGCAGGAGGCGCCCCTCGGCCTGGCCCACGCGGTGCTGATCGCCCGGGCGTTCCTCGGTGACGACGACTTCGTCATGTACCTCGGGGACAACTTCATCGTGGGCGGGATCGCCCCGCTGGTGGACGAGTTCCGGGCCACGAGGCCTGATGCGCAGATCATGCTCACCCAGGTTCCCGACCCGCGTGAGTTCGGTGTCGCCGAACTCGACGGATCCGGCCACGTCATCGGCCTGGAGGAGAAGCCGCGGCAGCCCAAGAGCGACCTTGCCCTGGTCGGCGTCTACATGTTCACCCCGTGCGTGCACGAGGCGGTGAGCAACCTCAAGCCCTCGGGGCGCGGCGAGCTGGAGATCACCGAGGCCATCCAGTGGCTGATCGACAGCGGCCGCAAGGTAGCGTCCACGACCATCTCCGGATACTGGAAAGACACCGGGAACGTCGCGGACATGCTCGAAGTCAACCGGCTGGTGCTGGAGACGGCGGAACCGGCCCAGCGCGGTGTCGTGCACCCGGGATGCGAGCTGATCGGCCGGGTCGTGATCGAGGAAGGTGCCGAGGTCAGCGGGTCCCGTATCGTCGGCCCGGTCATCGTCGGCGCGCGGACCCGGATAGCCGATTCCTACCTTGGCCCGTTCACCTCGGTGGCGGAAGACTGCGCCATCACCGACAGCGAGATCGAGTACTCGATCGTGCTGCGGGGCGCGTCCGTCAGCGGGGTGCGGCGGATCGAGGCGTCTATCATCGGCCGCGATGTGGAGGTGACGCCCGCGCCGCGGGTGCCCAAGGCCCACCGGCTCATACTCGGTGATCACAGCAAAGTGCAGATCAGCTCATGAGGATCCTGGTGACCGGCGGGGCCGGGTTCATCGGCTCGCACTACGTCCGCACCCTGCTCGCGGGCGGTTACCCCGGCTTCGAGCAGGCCGCGGTGACGGTGCTGGACAAGCTCACCTATGCGGGCAACCTGGCCAACCTGGACCCGGTCGCCGGAAACTCCCGGCTGCGTTTCGTCCAGGGCGACATCTGCGACGCCGCCCTGCTCGGGTCGCTGCTCCCGGGCCACGACGTCGTGCTCAACTTCGCTGCCGAGACGCACGTGGACCGCTCAATCGACGGCGCCTCCGATTTCGTTGCGGCGAACGTGGTGGGCGTGCAGATCCTGCTGCAGGCCTGCCTGGACTCGGGCGTGGACCGGGTAGTGCAGGTGTCCACCGACGAGGTCTACGGCAGCATCCCGGAAGGCTCCTGGACCGAGGACGCGCCGCTCGCGCCGAACTCCCCCTACTCGGCCGCGAAAGCAGGCGGCGACCTCATGGCCCGGGCCTACGCCCGGACCCACGGCCTGAACGTCAGCATCACCCGGTGCTGCAACAACTACGGTCCTTATCAGTTCCCGGAAAAGATCATCCCGCTCTTCGTGACCAACCTCCTGGACGGGCTGACGGTGCCGCTCTACGGCGACGGTGGCAACGTGCGCGACTGGATCCACGTCAACGATCACTGCCGCGGCATCCAGCTGGTTCTCCAGCGGGGCACCGCCGCTGGCGTGTACCACATCAACGGCGACGCGGAACTGACCAACCTCGAGCTGACCCGCGCCATCCTGGAGCGCTGCGGGGCGGGATGGGACCGGGTCACCCCTGTGCCGGACCGCAAAGGCCATGACCGGCGCTACTCGCTCGACGATGGGGCGCTCCGGGCGCTCGGTTACGCGCCGCGAATCCCGTTCGCCGAGGGCCTGGCGGCGACGGTGCGCTGGTACGCGGACCACCGCCCGTGGTGGGAGCCGCTGAAACGGGCCGCCGCCTCGCGCGGCGCGGCGGCCGCGCCAGGGGCGGCGGCCGTGTCCGGCTGGGAGCCCGAGACGGCGGACCGGGGCGGTCCGGCCCGGTGAGACGGTGGCTGGTGACCGGGGCCCGGGGGATGCTGGGCCGGGACCTGGTGTCCCTGCTGGAACGCCGGGGCGAGGCCGTGACCGGGCTGTCCCGGAGTGATCTCGACATCACCGACGCCGGGGCCGTCCGCGACGCGCTGGCCCGCTGGCGGCCCGCGGTGGTGGTCAACTGCGCGGCCTGGACGGCGGTGGACGATGCTGAGGCCAGCGAGGATGCCGCGCTCCGGGTCAATGGCGGGGCCGTGGCCGGGCTGGCCGCCTGCTGTGCGTCGCAGGGGGCGGCGCTCGTGCAGGTCTCCACGGATTACGTGTTCGACGGGCGGGGCCGCGAGCCGTACCCGGAGGACGGGCTCCCGGCGCCGCGCACCGCATACGGCCGCACCAAGCTGGCCGGGGAACGGGCCGTCCTGGAGCAGGCCGGCCTGGCCGGCTACGTGGTCCGGACCGGGTGGCTCTACGGGGCCCACGGGCCGAGCTTCGTCGCCACGATGATCAGGAAGGAACGCGGGCGGGAAACGGTCCACGTGGTGGATGATCAGCGCGGCCAGCCCACCTGGTCGATGGACGTGGCGGACCGCATCCACGCCCTGCTCGCCTCGCCCGCGGCGCCCGGCATCTACCACGCGACCAGCAGCGGCGAGACGACCTGGTTCGGGCTCGCCCGGGAGGTCTTCCGGACGCTGGGTGCGGACCCGGCCCGGGTCCGGCCGGCCACGAGCAGCGCGGTGGCCCGTCCGGCGCCGCGGCCCGCCTACAGCGTGCTCGGCCACGCCGCCTGGGAGCGGGCCGGGCTCACCCCGATCGGCGACTGGCAGCAGGCTCTGCAGCGCGGCCTGCCCGGGCTGGCGGCCATGGCCGCCGCGGCCGAGCCCGCGCCCTAGAGTGTTCCGCGAACGGACCGTTAATGGGCCGGAAGTGAGCCGCGCAGCTGGGCCGCGTAGCTCCGGCAGCTGGCGTAGCCGGGCAGGATGCCGCTGTCCTGCGCGGTGCGCAGGGACGGGGCCGCCGCGTCCTTGTCCGACAGGATGGGTTTGACGTCCACGGGCCACTCGATGGCGATGTCCGGGTCGAGCGCGTCCACGCTGTGCTCCCGCGCGGGCGCGTACGGCGTGGAGCAGAGGTACAGCACGGTGGCCTGATCGCTCAGGGCCATGAACGCGTGCCCGAGGCCTTCGGACAGGAACAGCGTGCGCCGGTTCTCGTCGTCGAGCTGGACGGCGGCCCACCCCGCGTACGTGGGCGAGCCGACCCGCAGGTCCACCACGACATCCAGGATGGCGCCGGCCGCGCAGCTCACATACTTCGCCTGGCCAGGCGGGACGTCCGCGAAGTGGATACCCCGGATGACCCCGCGGCGGGATACCGAGCAGTTCGCCTGCGCGACTTCCAGCGGGTAACCGAGGGTGCCCGCGAGCTCACTGCCGCGGAACCACTCGTGAAAGCTGCCCCGGTCGTCCCGGTAAATCGCGGGGGTGAAGGCCCAGGCACCATCGATGCTGAGCGGTTCCATCTGAAGCTCCTCTGCCGGGTCTGCGTTGTCGTTATGCTCGGGAACCTGCACTTCTTGATCACTGGGACCTGATACGTCCCGCGCGCCGCTGGCACGCTACCGGCTAACGCTAACTTCGCGGAAAGCCGGCGCGAACGCTAACAGCGCAGGCAGACAAAAGGTAACAAAACCATAAAAGCGCCGGGGGCCGTCATCGGCCGCCGGGAGCCGGACGTCCTACGTGTAGTTTCGCGCGCTGAGCGCGCCTGCTGCCGCTGCGCCGTATCTCGCAGAGGGCGTCCGTATACGGCGGACTGATCCACTCGTGGAGGCTGGGGTTGCACGTGTTCAGAGTTCGCGGCACAAGCCGCCCTTCAGCTCCGGGGTGCTTGACCACGCTGGCGCGCACGTGACGCTGCAGTACGCCCGTCTCGGTCTCCTGGCCGACGGCGCCCCGGGCGACGCTGCCCTGCTGGACAGGCTTCTCCGCATCGCCCAGCTGCGCCTGGCCGAGCAGCACGACAACGGCGAGTTCGTGTTCACCGTCACCGGCGAGGCCCGGCCGGGCGGGGGCTGGCGCCTGCGGCAGGCCGGGACGAGCCTGCGGTACGGGGCGATCACCGCGCTTGGCCTGCTGCGGCTGCCCGAGCCGGATCAGCGGACCGTGCTGGCCGGGATGACCGCCGGGGACCTGGTCGGCCAGCTGACCAAGCAGATCGATGAGGTCAGCGGGCTCGGCGACGCCGCGCTGGTCTGCTGGGCCGCGGCCGAGTGCGGACACGGGGACACCGAGCATGCGCTCCAGCACCTCGCCGCGCTGGACCAGGCGGGGGGCCCCGTGGATGTCGTGTCCGCGGCCTGGGTGGTCTCGGCGCTGACCGCCGCCCGGCCGCTGGCCGATGTGGAGCGGCACCTGGCGGCAGGCCGGCAGCGCCTGCTGGCCGCCCGCGGCGCGGCGGTCTACCCGCACACCACCGGCCCGGGCGCCCCCTGGTACCGCGCCCACGTCGGCAGCTTCGCCGACCAGGTGTATCCCATCCAGGCGCTCGCGCGGCTGCACCGCAGCGCGGACGATCCGGAGGCGCTGGCCGTCGCGGGCACCGTGGCCGGCGCGATCTGCTCCGCCCAGGGCGCGGGCGGCCAGTGGTGGTGGCATTACGACTCGCGCTCCGGCGCGGTCGTGGAGGGCTACCCGGTGTACAGCGTGCACCAGCACGCGATGGGGCCGATGGCACTGCTGGACCTGGCTGACGCGGGCGGGGACGGGCATCTGGACGAGATCCGGCGGGGCCTGCGCTGGCTGTCCGCGCCACCCGAGGCCCGGTCAGCCAGCACGGGCCAGCTGATCCTCGATGAGCCGCCGATCACCTGGCGCAAGGTGGCGCGGGCCGATCATCGGAAGGTCGTCCGGGGGCTGCGGGCCATATCCACCCGGATCGTTCCGGGGGCCCGGGTCGCGGCGCTGGACCGGGTCTATCCCCCGGGCGTAGTCGATCATGAATGCCGGCCGTACGAGCTCGGCTGGCTGCTTTACACCTGGCTGTCCTGAGGCAGGCGGTACTTCTCGTGGGGGTGAAATGAGTCACGGCACTGGTGACGGGCCGCAGCGCGAGCTGTTCGGCCTTCCCGTCAACGCGCTCACGATGGATCAGGCCGTCGCGCGCTGCACCGACGCGATCGATCTGGGCCAGCAGATGTCCATCGGGGTGATCAACGCCGCGAAGGTCGTGTCCATGCAGCGGAACCCGCAGCTGCGGCAGGCGGTGGCCGACTGTGACATGGTGCTGGCCGACGGCCAGGCCGTGGTGTGGGCGAGCCGGATTCTCGGTGCGCCGCTGCCGGAGCGGGTGGCCGGGGTCGACCTGTTCATGAAACTCCTGGCCGTGGCCGAGCAGCGCGGCGATCGGGTCTATTTCCTGGGTGCGCGCCCGGAGGTGCTGGCCCGGATGCTGGAGCAGGCGGGCCGCCTGTTCCCCGGGCTGCTGGTGGCTGGTTCTCACGACGGGTACTACCAGGCCGGCCAGGAAGGCGAGATCGCGGAGGACATCCGCCGATGCCAGACCGACATCCTGTTCGTGGGCATGTCCTCGCCGCGCAAGGAGCTCTTCCTGGACGAATGGGGGACGGCCACCAAGGCGCACGTCGTGCACGGGGTAGGCGGGTCGTTCGACATCCTCGCCGGGCTCACCCGCCGCGCCCCGATGTGGTACCAGGAGCACGGCCTGGAGTGGCTATACCGTGCCTACCAGGAACCGGTGCGGCTAGGCCGCCGGTACCTGACCACGAACTTGTCCTTCATGGCCCTGGTGGGGCGCGAGATGCTGCGCCGGGATAAGGCAGGAGAGCGCGCGTGAGTACGGTCGTCGTCGTTGGACTGGGATACGTGGGGCTGCCGCTGGCCATGCGGGCCGCCGAGGTCGGGCACCGCGTCGTCGGTTACGACGTGGACGAGTCGCGGGTTAAGTCGCTGGAGTCGGGCGAGTCCTACATCGAGGATGTGCCCTCCGGGCAGCTGAAGGAGGCGCTGGAGGGCGGCACGTTCCGGCCGGCGGCCGATGCGGGCGTCTGCGCCGGGTTCGACGTGGCCGTGGTGGCGGCGCCGACCCCGCTCCGCGACGGGCTCCCCGATCTGACCTACCTGGAAGACTCGGCCCGCACCCTGTCCGGGTACCTCAGGCCGGGGGCCACGGTCGTCATCGAGTCCACCTCGTACCCGGGCACCACCCAGGAGACGGTGCTGCCGCTGCTGGAAGAAGGATCCGGCCTGGTCGCCGGCCGCGATTTCCACCTCGGCTTCAGCCCGGAGCGCATCGACCCGGGCAACACGACGTGGACGCTGGTCACCACGCCGAAGATCGTCTCCGGGATCGACGCGGACTCGCTGCGGGTGATCAAGGCCTTCTACGACACCATCGTGGACACGACCGTGGTGGTCTCTTCCCCGCGCGAGGCGGAGCTGGCCAAGCTGGTGGAGAACACCTTCCGGCACGTGAACATCGCCCTGGTCAACGAGCTGGCCATGTTCGCCCATGACATGGACATCAACGTCTGGGAGGCGATCGAGGCGGCGTCCTCCAAGCCGTTCGGGTTCATGCCGTTCACTCCGGGCCCGGGGGTGGGCGGGCACTGCCTGCCCATCGACCCGTCCTACCTGTCATGGCGGGTGGAGCGCGCGCTCGGCAAGAGCTTCCGTTTCGTCGAGCTGGCCGACGACATCAACCGCCACATGCCGGACTATGTGGTGAACCGGATCATGATGTCGTTCAACGACCGCGGCCGCGCGGTCCGGGGCGCCCGCATCCTGCTGCTCGGGCTGGCCTACAAGAAGAACACCGGCGACGCCCGGGAATCCCCGGCGGTCCGCGTCGCGCAGTTGCTCACCGCGATGGGTGCGCGGCTGCGCGCGGCGGACCCCCACGTGGTGGAGGGCACCGCCGTGGACGGCCTGGTGCCGCGGGTGGAACCAACCCCGGCCGAGCTGGCCGACGCCGATGCCGTGGTGCTGCTCACCGACCACGATGCGTTCGACTACCCGGCCATCCGCGAGCACGCCCGGCACGTCTTCGACTGCCGGCGGCGGCTGGACGGCCCGAACGTCGAGACCCTCTGAGCTGATCATGCGCATCATCTGCGTCGCTGGCGCACGGCCGAACTACATGAAGGTCAAGCCGGTCATGGACGCCCTGGAAGCAGCCGGGGCGCAGGTCGTTCTGGTGCACACCGGCCAGCACTACGACGCGGCCATGAACGATGTGTTCTTCGCGGAGCTCGGCATCCGGCGGCCGGATCACTTCCTCCAGGTCGGCTCGGCCAGCCAGGCCGTGCAGACCGGCCGGGTGATGGCCGCGTTCGAGCCGCTGGCCGCGGAGCTGCGTCCTGACGTGGTGGTGGTCGTCGGCGACGTCAACTCGACGCTCGGCTGCGCGCTCGTCACGGCTAAGGCCGGCGCCCTGCTGGCGCACGTGGAAGCCGGCTTGCGCAGCCGCGACTGGGACATGCCCGAGGAAGTCAACCGGGTCGTCACCGACCGGCTGAGTGACTACCTGTTCGCGCCGTCCGCAGACGCGGTGGACAACCTGCGGGCCGAAGGCTACCGGCCCGACCAGATCCACCTGGCCGGCAACGTCATGGTGGACACCCTGCTGGCCAACCTCGACCGGGCGCTGGCCTCGGACGTGCTGTCCCGGCTGGGCCTCAGCCGCGGCGGGTATGCCCTGGTGACCCTGCATCGCCCGGCCAACGTGGACGACCCCGGGGCGCTGGCCACGCTGCTGTCCGCCCTCGACGAGGTGGCCCAGGCGTGCCCGATCGTGCTCCCCGCCCACCCGCGTGCCGCCGGGCAGCTGCGCGCACACGGCCTGTCTTCGCGGGTGCAGGTAATACCGCCGGCCGGCTGATCTCGATTTCGTCGCCCTGCAGGCGTCGGCCCGCCTGGTGCTCACCGATTCCGGCGGGGTGCAGGAGGAGACCACCGTGCTGGGCGTGCCGTGCCTCACCCTCCGGGACAACACCGAGCGTCCGGTCACCTTGACCGAGGGAACCAACCAGCTGGTGGGACGGGACCGGGAGCGCATCGTCAAGACAGCGCTGAGCGTCCTGGACGCACCGCCGCCGCGCCGCTGCCCCGCGCTCTGGGATGGCCAGGCTGGCCAGCGCATCGCAGCTACGCTACTTTCCGGCGGGGGGTCGGCCGGGCACCCCCGGCCGACCGACCTGAGCAGCTAACTGGCCCGCCGGCCGGGCTGGTGGCCGGCCGGGCTGAGCGGCCAGGGGAACGCCTTACTCGGGGATCGCGCGGTCGGCCGGCATCCGGGCTCCGCCCGTCCGGCGGCCGGTCCACCGCAGCCGCACCGGGTGCCGGTCCAGGAAGGACGCCACCGCGAACACGGCCACAATGGTCAGAATGAACAAGCCAATCAGGGCTCTTTTCGAGGAGCCCTGCTGAACGAGCGGCCCGGTATCCCCGGCCATTACTATTTCAACACGGTTATTTGGCGTTGCGCCAAAGGCCGCTTGCTGGGCCCGGAACTGACTGGTGAGCAGGTGGGTGACCAATGCGTAGGTGCGATGCACCGCGACCGGATCCGCGGAAGCCGTACTCACCGTGAGGTAAGCATTGCTGTAATCAGGATACTCCAGATTGTAGCTGTTCAATAGCTCAACGTCATAGGCGGCATTCCCGCCACTGCGCAGCACTTCCTGCTGTTCCCGCGGGCTCATGGCACTGACGGCGAGAGTGCCGGCCGCCTCCAGGATCGACCCGCCCACCGCTGAATACGCGTTGGGGTGTGCCCCCGAGGTCGGCGGGATAAAGACCAGGGTACCGACTTCCGCGTAGGCCGGCGCGCTGTGCTTGAAGGTGTACTCCACGCCGGCGGCGATGACGAGAATCACCAGCACAGCGACGAAATGCCGCCGCAGCAGCGCCAACGCCCCGGACAAGCTCACGAGCAGCGCCCCATTCTGTCCTCGGGCCAGTCGTCCCGCATGCTCCTCAACCCCCTGACCGGCGCGCCCGCCCGGGAGTTCCGCGACGAACGATACAAGTCAGGATAAAGTCCCGGCGGGGCCCGCGGGAGGAAAGCACCGAAAGGACCAGGCCAGATCGGGCTAGTAGGACGAACCATCGCAATACGCTGAAATGCGGTAGCTCCGCCGGTACCATAACGCGAGGCCGGGCTTCCCGCGCCGCCGGCCGCAGGGGACGAAGCGGGAACGCGGGCCGAACCCGGTCGGCGGTAAACCATCCGGGCATCCGGTGCGTCGCACAGGTGTAGCGGGTTTCTACAGTGGGGCGGGTAAATGGACCTGGTGGCGTCAGGGCGCACGTTGCGCAGGCGATGGATCCTGACTACTTTTCTGTTCCTGCTCACATTGGCCGCGGCCCTCGCCGCCTGGGTCAAGCTGCCCGGGCCCTACCAGGCCGAGTCGATGACCGTGCTGTATCCCTCCCAGCAAGCGTCGAAGCCGAACGGTGACAACCCGCTGATGAGCTTCGGCGGTTCGCTCAACGTGGCCGGGGACATCGTCCTGCGTGAGGTCAGTGCGCCGTCGTACGTGGCCCAGCTGGCTGCGCACGGCTACGGCAGCTCGTTCACGATCGTGGATGACCCGAACACCACCGGCCCGATCCTGGACGTCACTGTGACCGGGAAGAACCAGAGCCAGGTGGAGCAGACGCTGAATGGTGTCACGGCGGCGGTGAAGAACCAGCTCGCCTCCATCCAGCAGAACTACAAGCCCGCCAACCGGATCACCAGCCAGGTCGTTTCCACCCAGCCCACGCCGCAGCTCCTGGTCAGTAAGAAGGCCAGGACCATCGTGATCGTCCTCGGCCTCGGGCTGGTTCTCACCTTCGCCATCCCGCAGGTCGTTGACGCGGAGATCGCCAAGCGCCGCGGTGCGCGGGGCCAGCGGGTGAACAGCAGCTTCGCCTCCGCCGCCCAGTACGCCGGTTCACGACCGGAGGGTTCACGACCGGAGAAGGTGACGGAGTCAGAGTCGGCCGGCCGTGAGCCGCAGCCTGCGTACCAGGGGTCGCCCGTCCCCCCCGCCGAGGCACGGGCCCCCCGGTATGGCCCGTCCGCCCGGACTGCTGACTACGCCCAGCCGCGGGCCGACCATTACCAGGCGGATCGGTCCGACCGGTCGGCTACGGAGCGGCGGTATGACGGTCCGCCGCCAGGCCGCCGGAACGGGTCAGCCGACCCCGGTGCGGATAATCCGCAGCGTCCCCGGCCCGAGGGCACCCGCATCTAGGCCGCGCGCTGGCGCCCATCAGCATGGGCGAGACGTCAGCTGGGGGTCTCAGCCACGATGGCTGGGGCCGCCAGCGTGTCAAGCGGCCAATCCCCGCCCCACCGGCCCCTCCAGCACCACACGCGGCCCCGCACGCAACAGCGCCCTCTCGTGATCTAACGATTGGTGCTGCTCCGGCAGCACCAATCGTTAGATCACGGACCCGGACTGGTGACTGCGGGGCTGATGTGACTGCAGGGGAGAGAGGCAAGCGGTCCATGGCAGCAGCCGGTGCCGAAGTCGAGGAAGAGCTTGACCCGGGCGAGGGTCTGGCCGGCCGGGGAGCGCAGCGCGTACAGCCAGGTCACCGGAGCGCGGGCCCCAGGGCACGGGAGTGCGGGAGCGCGGGCCGGGGGCACGGGAGCGCGGCCGGGGGCACGGGAGCGCGGCCGGGGGCACGGGAGCGCGGGCCTGCGACTTCCGGATGGTCAGCGGGCGATGGGTGCGCGGATGACCGGGATGGGGTCGGTGTCACTGAAATCCGGAGCTGACCCCGGTCCTGATGGCGGTCCTGATGGCGGTCCTGGCCTCCCCGCGCGCCGTCCGCCCGAACCGGGGAAGCTGCCCGGCGTGGCCGTGGGTTGCGTCGTGGTCAGCCGCCAGAACGCGCCTACGCAGCCGATGATCAAGAAGGTCAGGCTGGCCGCCATCGCAAACGAGAAGGCGTCAAAGGTCGCGAACGCCACCATGGGCACGGCTACCGAGGCGGCCAGGATCTGCCCCAGCTGCCGGGTCTCCGGATCGGTGGACAGGCGGCGCGCGTTGCGGGCACACATCCAGGCCGTGATGAACAGCCCCAGCAGCGCGAGCAGGCCGATGAAGCCGATCTCGATCAGCGACAGCAGGTACTGGTCGTCGGTGAAGAAGTAGGTGGCGGGCAGGAACGTGCCGAACCCGCGGCCCAGCCACGGATGCTGCTGGACGAAGGGAATGGCCGAGGAGAACGCGCCGGTCCGTGAGGTGCTGCTGGTGTCCGACCCGACCTGGCCAAACAACGACCGGAACTCGCCAAGCAGGCCCGGAATGGTGGCGTACATCCCGGCCAGTGCCACCAGCCCGGCCAGGTAGGCAAGGCGGCGATCCCGCTTCGGCCAGGTCGGCAGGACGACCAGACTGGCCACGACGAGCGCGATAACCCCGGTCCTGGACACGGTCATCGGGAGCGCGGTGCCGATCAGTGCCACCTCGATCCACCGCCGCAGCCGCTTGCCGGGCGGTGCGAACCGGGCCCGGTGTACCGCGAGCGGCAGGCAGATGGCCAGCACGCACGCCAGTTCGATCGGGTCGATCGCGGTCGCAGACGGCCGGTTGAGCTGATTCCTGGTCAGCAGGTCCGTGAACGGCGTCTGCGCGGTCAGCCCGGGAATCTGGATGTACTTCGCGGCATTGAGACCGGTGACGAACTGCGATATGGCCAGCACGGACATGGCCGACGCGCCGAGGACGATCCGGCCGAGCAGCGTCTTCAGCCGCTCCATGCTCGGGATGCCATCCGCGGCCACCAGCACGATGCCGAGCCAGCCGAGCATCAGGATCAGGCCGCGGTCGGCTCCGTTCTGCTCCAGGGACGGCAGCGTGCGGCGGTTCGCCGAAACGTAGGCGGCGATGACGACGCAGGTGAAGACCACCGCGGCCACCCGGACCGGCTGCCGCCCCCGGGCCAGCGCCAGCCCGGGGACCAGCAACGTGACCAGGTACAGGACCAGGAGCAGGTCGCCGAATATGGTGTCCGGGCCGCCCGCCCCGCCGAGCGGGGAGAAGGTCAGCGGCGACGGAATGACCATGAGCAGGAACGTGTAAACGGTGAGCAGCGTGACCGCGTCGGTGCGGCGTAGGCCGGTATCGGAGCCGGAAAGCTCAATTGCCTGGACGGTCACCGTGCGCTGCCTCCGGGAAGGTCAATACAGTACCGATGAAAGCTACGCGGATCGAAAACCGCTCCCACCGCCGACCAAAGCTCGCACCAGATTACTGCGTCATACCGGGTCATCCCGGGGAAACGCTGAGATACGGGACGCGCTGGTCATGGCGGCGGCTGCCGGTCTTACTGCGGCAGCAGCCGGTCCGAGCAGCCGAGCTCGCCGGGCCGCAGCGACGGCCTGAGCAGAGCGGTAATAGCGAACCGCGATTGCGGGTGCCCCCGCGCCACCCAGGTCAGCTCGCTGGCAATGGTGAGCCAGAAGTAGCACCAGGAGGCGAGCCCACCGTTACGCCGCCGGTAGAGGCGCACCCGGTTGATGATCTGCATGGCGTGGGTCTTGTCGTTGCGGCCGGACGCACCACCGATATGCACCGCCACCGACCGGGGCTCGTAGCGGGTCAGCAGGCCGAGATCACGGGCGCGCAGCGAGAAGTCCGTCTCCTCCGAGTAGAGGAAGAACGATTCGTCCCAGCCGCCGAGCTTGTCGAAGCATTCCCGGGAGATCAGCACCACCGCGCCCTGGGCCCAGTCGACCACATGCGGATACGTGTACTCCGCCGGGCTGGCGATCCGCTCGGACAGGGCGGAGACCCGCGTCTTCTCCAGTCCCGCGGCGCGCAGCAGGGTGGGTGTACGGCGCAGCGACGGCTCCAGGGTGCCGTCCGGAGCGCGGAGTTGCGGGACCACGATCCCGGTACCGGTCTCCTCGAGCGCCGCCACGAGCGGCGGCACCGAGTGCGGGGAGAGCCGCACGTCCGGGTTGAGCACGAGGATCGCGCTGGCCGGGCCCGCCTCACGGACTCCCCGGTTGATGCCCGCGGCGTACCCCACGTTCGCCGACCGCACCACCCGGCAGCCCCCCCGGGCGGCGGCCAGGTCCGCGGTTCCGTCGGCGGAGCCGTTGTCCACCACCACCACCTCGGCGGTGCACCCATCCAGCGCGCCGGGCAGGGAGTCGAGTAGATCCCCGATTTCCCGCGAGCTGTTATAGGTGACGATTACCACGGCCAGGTCGCAAAGCACGGTTGTGATCATAGGGGCGGTGAAGCCCGATATCAGCCGGTCCGGAGTCCGCGCAGCCGATAGCGTTGCAATGTGCTCAAGCTGCTCGTGATCGCTCCCACCTGTGACGGCGACGACGTTGGCGAGGCCTGGGTCGGTTACCAGTGGGTCCGCCTGCTGTCCGCCCGGCATCAGGTGACGCTGCTGACCTATCACAAGCGCGGTAGCCGGCCCGCTGCTGACCAGCTTCCCGGTACGCGGGTCATCGAGTGGACCGAACCCGCTGGCCTCGGCCGGGCGGAGCGGCTGAACAGTATGCTCAAACCGGGCTACGTGCCGTTCTACTTCCGCGCCCGCCGGTGGATCCGGCGGGCGCTGTCCCAGGGAGAGCGGTTCGACCTCGCGCACCAGCCGGTCCCGGTCGCGATGCGCTACCCGTGCCCGGTGCGCGGGCTCGGCATCCCGTACCTGATCGGGCCGGTCGGCGGCAGCCTGGAGTCCCCGCCCGCGTTCGCGGCCGAAGAAGGGACGGCGCCCTGGTACGTGGGCCTGCGGCGCCTCGACGCGCTGCGCATCCGTTTCGACCCCGCGCTCCGTGACACCTACGAGCAGGCCAGCTGCGTGCTCGGGATCGCCCCGTACGTCAAGGATTTCCTGTCCGGCACCGCGATCAGGCAGTTCGAGGTGATGAGCGAGACGGGGATCAGTGAGCTCCCCGCTCCGGCCGGCCGGGCCGGCCGCGAGGACGGGACGCTCAGGCTGCTCTTCGTCGGCCGGCTGGTGCGCACCAAAGGGGCCAGGGACGCGATCCGCGCGGTCAGCCTGATCCGCGACATCCCGGTCGTCCTGGACATCGTGGGGGACGGTCCGGACCGGGCCGCCTGCGAGGCGCTCAGCGCCGGGCTCGGGCTGTCGTCCCGGGTCAGGTTCCACGGGCGGCTGCCGCGCGAGCAGGTCGCCGGGTTCTACCGGGCGGCTGACGTGTTCGTCTTCCCCAGCTACCGCGAGCCGGGCGGGAACGTCGTGTTCGAGGCCATGGCCCACGGCCTGCCGCTGCTCGTCAGCGACATCGGCGGGCCGGGGAACGTGGTTGACGAGTCCTGCGGCATCCGGCTGCACCCCGTCGCGCCCGCGGAGTACGCCCGCGACCTGGCGGCCGCGATGACCCGGCTGGCTGACCCCCGGCTGCGCGGCCTGCTCGGCGATGGCGCCCGGGCGCGGGCAGCCGAGGTCGCTCTCTGGGACAGCAAGGTCCAGCACCTGGAAGCGATCTACGCGGAGGTGCTGGCCGGGCGGCAGGCACCCTGACCTCCTGACTCGCCCGCGGGTCAGGCGCCCAGCGGTTTGTTGTTCGAGTCCCAGACGTTCCCGGACCAGACGTTGCCGGGCGCGTTGGGGTTGAACGCGGTGATGTAGCCGTAGTAGCCGGACTGCCGGTAGTAGATGGTGCTGAACCGGTTGTTGGTGATCCGGATGTTGTAGGCCTGCGGGCCGCCGGGATTCTGGCCGCCGTAGACGACGTAGCCGCCGCCGGCCAGCAGGTTGTCGTTGATCACCACATTGGCCTCGGGCCCGAAGTCCTCGAACAGGCTGACCGCATCGGTCTGGCCGTTGGGATTGAACACCGTGTTGTGCTGGATGGTCAGCGGAACGGTCGAACCGTTGGACGTGGTGCCGTTGAGGTGGCTTTCCGCTGAGGCGAGGGTCTCATCGTGGATGTAATTGTCCTCGACGAGGCCGATGTAGAGCTGCACCCCGGTCGAGGCATCCGCGATGTTGTTGCCCAGCACCCGGGTGCCCATGGCTTCGCCGGTGACGTCCTTGATGCCGGCGAACACGCCGTTTTCCCCATGGCTGCCGTAGGGGCTGGAGATCGTGTTGTCCTCGATGGTCACGTTGCTCGGGTTGCCGGTCAGGTTGACCCCGTCACCGGTGATGTCGTTACCGGAATTGCTGATCGCATCGTCTTTGATGGTCACGCCGGAGCCGGTCACGTTGACAAAGCCATGCACGGAGTAGCCTTCGAACACCGCACCGTTGCCGGAGACTTCGACGTCACCCTGAGAGTTGGACGTCCAGCCAGGCCCGCTGGACACCTCGGCGGGCACCGAGCGCAGCGTCGCTCCCGCGGGCACGCCCGTGTTCGTCGCATCCGGGAACCCGCACAGGTGCGGGTCCGGACCGCAGTTGACGGATCGCAGTACCTCCGGCTTGGCCGGGTGCGAGCCGGGCTTCTTGCTGGAATGTGAAGGGCTCATCGAGGCGAGTGCCGACTGCGGTGGCGAGGTCGCCGGGGTGGCCTGGCCAGGCACGTCCGCACTCGCCGTGCTGGTGCCGTGGCTGCGTAGCGTCAGCGAGTACCCGGCCACCACCGCGGCCACCACCAGCACGGCGCTTGCTGCCACGGACAGCAGCATGCGGCGCGACATCCGCCTTCGCCGTCTTCGGCGGTTCGCCATCCCGCGCCCCCTAGCGCAGCGCCGACTTCAGCACGAGCGCCACCCGCTCCTGCTGTTCGCCGGTGATCTCAGCGAACAGCGGCAAGCTGATGATCTCCGCAGCCGCCTGCTCGGCGACCGGGAAGGCGCCGTCGGGGTAACCCAGCCCCGCGAACGCCGCGGTGCGGTGCACCGGCACAGGGTAGTGGATGGCTGCGCCGATCCCGGCCGCCTGAAGCTCCTTGAGCACCCGGTCCCGGTCGGGCACCCGGACCACGTACAGATGCCACACATGCTCGTTGCCGTCCAGGGTCCGCGGCAGGACGATCTCATCGACCTCGCCCAGCAGGGTGTCATACCGCCGGGCCGCAGCCAGGCGGGCGGCGTTCCAGGCCGCCAGCCGCCGCAACTTCGCGGACAGCACAACCGCCTGCAGACTGTCCAGGCGGCTGTTGACACCCAGGAGGTCATGCTCGTACTTCCGCGGTGAGCCGTGGTTCCGGATGGCCCTAAGGCGCGTGGCCAGCTCGGCCGAGGCGGTCAGCACCGCTCCCGCGTCACCGTAGGCGCCCAGATTCTTACCGGGATAGAAGCTGGTCGCGGCGGCGTGGCCGAGTGCGCCCGCGCCCGTCCCGTGGCGGCGTGCGCCCTGAGACTGGGCGGCGTCCTCGACCACCCAGCCGCCGATCCGCTGGGCCAGCGGCATCAGCTGCTCGACCGCCGCGGCCTGCCCGTACAGGTGCACCGGGATGATGGCCCGGGTGCGCGGGGTCACCGCGGCCGCGGTGGCGGCGGAGTCCATCAGGTAGGTCCCGTCGTCGGCGCAATCGACCAGCACCGGCGTGGCCCCGGCGCGGCGTACCGCCTCCGCGGTGGCGACGAATGTGTTGGCCGGCAGGATGGCTTCGTCACCCTCGCCGACACCGAGTCCGCGCAACGCGATCTCGATGGCGTCCGTGCCGTTGCCGACGCCGACGCAGTAGCCGGTGCCGATGAACGCGGCGTACTCGGTCTCGAACGCCGCGACCTGCGGCCCGTCGATGAACGCCGTCCGGGCCAGGACCTGCGCCCAGCCGTCCGCCACGTCCTGGGCCACGGCGGCGTGCTGCGCCGCCAGGTTGACCAGCGGTATCGGCTGCCCTGCCACGCCGTCCACTCCTGTCCTGATCACCGGACCTGTGCCTCCGCATCCGAGATGATGGTGCTTCCTTCCGAGCCCGGCGCGATCCGGTTGAAGTCCTCGATGTCCACCGTGCCCCGCGAGCGCTGCCAGCGGCGCCTGGCCTTGTGCCACCATGCGCCCTGCCCGGTGCGCAGGGCGTCCCTGGCCAGCTGGACGCGGGCCGGGTGGTTCCCGGCCTCGGTCGCGAGACCGTAGACGTCTTCCTGGATGGCCGCGGCGTGATCCAGGCTGAACCGCCCGGTCACCAGGCTCCGGCCATACTTCCCGAGCCGGTCCCGGGTGGCCGGATCATCCAGCACCGCGCGCAGGATCGTGGCCAGCCGCGCCGCGCCCCCGCTCCGCCAGTCAGAGTCGTGCTCCGTGCCACCCCAGCCCTGCGACAGGAACTGCGGCGCGGATTCCGGGGTGAGCAGCTTCCAGAAGCCGCCCACGCCCTGCACCACGAGCGGCTTGCCGAACGCCATCCCGCGCAACGCGGAACCGCCCATGCCGAGGACCACGTCGGCTGCCGCATAGGCGGGCCGCGGGTCGAGCATCTCTCCGGCCAGGACCACCACCCGGTGGCCGGCCCGGGCATTCGCCTTCGCGGCGGCCTCCTCGACCTCGGGCCGGGCTGGGCCGTCGCCGACCAGCACCAGCTGGACCGGCGTGCCGGACCCGGCCAGGCCGCCTACCGCGTCACACGCCGACAGCATTCCTTCCAGCTTCACGGGCACCATCCGGCCGACCTGCGCCAGCAGCGGCACCGCCGGGTCCAGGCCGAGGTCGGCGCGGAAAGGCCCGGCGTCCATGCCCGGCGCGTTGGACACCGCGTTGACCGGAGGTTCGAGCAGCCGGACCAGGGACCGGCCTGACGCTTCCTCATAGCGCAGCAATTCCCCGGTGCCGACGATCAGCGGGAGGTTGCGCGGCAGGAACGGGGCGACGGCCCCGGACATGATCGTGCACACGACCGGCACGCCGAGCCTCAGCCGGGGGCCCAGGATCCCTTCCACGGCGGGCGGCCACTCGTATCCGTGCACGACGTCGATACTTCGCTCCCTGACCAGCGCGGTCAGATGGCTGAGGGCACGCGGGGAAAGGGTCCGCGTGGCCCGGGGATCGAGGGTCACGTGCGGCAGCCCGAGCTGGTGCACTGTCTCGACCAGCGGCCCGGGCCGACTGATCACGGTGACGTCGTGCCCGCGCTGCCGCACGGCCGCTGCGATCTCGACCGCGTTCAGCTGCGAGCCGCCGATCTCCATCGTGTGCGGGTAGACGAGCACCTTCACGTGTGCAACCCCCATGCCCTGCCGACGCTGTCCCGCCAGCCGCACCCGGCCGGCCCACCCAGGTGATGGCGGGATCAAATTTACTGACAAACAGCGCTGATATCCGGCATGCCAGGTAAGTCATGCCTGAATCTGGATTTCTAGCCTGATTGTGGTACGTGTCGCCCGGGCCGCGGCTGCGCTCCGGCCTGCGTGAACCCGATGGCCGCGGCCAGCGCATCCGCCCGCCGGCTCCATGAGTGGCGAATGGCGAAAGCCCGGCACCGCTCGCGCCGGGCTTGCTCCTGCCCCGCGTGGGGGCCGGGCACCATCCGGCGCACCGCGGTCACGAACCCGGCCGGCGTGCTGGCCAGGGTCATGATGTCTGCGGGCGGCTGGCCGGTCACGGCCAGGCCGGCCCGGGCCAGGTCTTCCAGCAGCCACCGGGCGCCCGGCAGATCGGTGCTGACCACCGGCCGGCCTGCGGCCAGGTACTCCAGCGTCTTCAGCGGGAACGACGCCCGGTTGAAGTCGCTGGTGGTATAGGGCGTGATGCCGACGTCGATGGCGGCCAGGTAGGCCGGCACGCCGGCCGCCGGGACCCGCCCGGTGTGGCGCACTCCGGGACGGCCGGCCAGTTCGGCGAAGCGCTCCGTTTCCCATCGCGGGTCCCGCGGGCCCACGAGGAGCAGTGAGAACCCCGCGTCGCTGAGGGCGGTCAGGATGTCCAGGTCGATCCGCTCGGACAGCTGGCCGACCAGCCCGAGCACCGGCCGGGGCAGCCCGGTGGAGGCCGCCTGCTGGTCCGGCCACGGGCCGGCGTCGGAGCAGCCGTTCGGGATCAGCACCGGGTCCGCGCCCAGAGCCGACCAGTGCTCGGCTAGCGTCGGCGACACCACGGCCACCACGTCGGCCCGGGCCAGCGCGAGCCGTTCCTGGCCGCGGAGCCGCCCCGCGGACAGGCCCATCAGGCCCGCCCCGGCGACGTGGTCGTCGGTGATGTACAGCACGTTGACCGCGGAACCCCACCGGCCCAGCACGTCTTCCAGGTACCCGGATACCACGGCTGACGGCCGCACCCGCAGCCGCCGCAGTGCCCAGCCGATCTGGGCCCTCAGCAGCGGCGCGGTGGTGGTGCGCACCCCGGGCCGGGTCAGGCCGGGCAGCGCGACCGTGGTCAGCCGGGTGATCCCGGGGCCGGCTGAGACAGCGAGGGGACGATCCTGCTGGTCACCCGGCCGCTCAGCCGGGCCGGGGTGATCACCGAGAGCGGGGGGTCCACCCACAGGACCGGGGCGTACCGGGTCATCGCCACCGCCATCTGCTGGTCGGTGCCGGGGATCCCGTCCCACGGCGTCGGGGCTATCCAGACCAGGTGGCGCGGATCGGTCACGGTCCCGGCCTGCCTGCTGGCGTGCCGGTCCGCCCGGCAGCTGATCGGGTCATAAGGCGCTCACCTCGTGGAGTTCGTCGGTCGGTGCCGGGGTCCGCCGCAGCAGCGACCGCATCGGGTAGACCACCGGCAGGTAGATGGCGATCCCGGCGACGATCGCCGCGGCCAGCCCGAGCAGGCCCTTCCCGAGCACATGGATGGTGAGCAGCGAGACCGTGGCCATCAGCACGCCGCCGAGGGCCGGGCGCAGGCAGGCCCGGGCCATCGAGGCCACCGGGATGCCGGCCCGGGACAGCGCCCACAGGAAGGCCGGGCCGACCAGCGCCGCGGCGACGACGACGTGGCCGGCGGCGACCCCGGTGATGCCCCCAAGGCGGGCGCCGACCAGGAGCACCGGGATCAGGGTGACCAGCCAGATGCCCTGAATCGCCATCAGCGTGTTCCGCTTCCCGACCGCCGCCATGGCGTCGTAGAAGAGCCCGTAGGCCACCCGCAGCAGGCCGAGCATGGCCAGCAGGCTCAGCGCGTGCGCCGCGCCCACCCACCGCTCACCATAAACGGCGCGGATCAACGGCTCGGCCGTGGTGGCCAGCAGCACGCAGGCGGGCACGGTCAGGGCCATCAGCAGTCCGAGGGCCCGGCTGAAGGCGTCCGTCAGCCCCCTCCCGGAATCCGCGACCCGGGAGAAGCCGGCGAAGGACACCCGCTGGACGGCTTGCGAGATGCTGCTGACCGGCCAGCTGGAGATGTTGAACGCCAGCTGGTACAGGCCCAGCATGGCCGGGCCCAGGGTGGCGCCGACGATGGCCGAATCGACGTTGAACACACCCAGGGTGAGCAGGCTCGCGCCAGCCAGCGGCAGGCCGAACTGCAGCAGCTGGCGGGCATCCGCCGTGTTCCAGCCGGGCAGCACGAACATCGGCGCAGCCACCATCGCCACGATCAGCGCCACGATGCAGCCGGCCAGCGAGCCCCAGGCGAAGCTCATCGCGCCCTGCCCGGAGAAGGCCAGCCAGACGGTCACGCCGGTGCTGACCACGAAGTTCGCCAGGTTGACCAGCATCCGCCGGCCCTGCGCGAACTCCCGGGTCAGCAGGGCCAGCGGGACGCTGGCGAGCCCGTCGATGATGACGCAGAGGCACAGGATGCGCAGCATGAACGTGGCATCCGGCGAGCCGAGCAGCCGGGCGATGGCGGGCGCGCACGCGTACAGCCCGACATAGATCACCGTGCTGGACACCACGGACAGGGTGAACACGGTCCGGGCGAAGCTCCTGATGTCGCCTTCCCACCGGATGATGGCCGCGCTGACCCCCAGCTCGTTGGCGCTCAGCAGGACGGCCAGGACGATCTGGGACACCGCGTACAGCCCGAACACCGAGGGGCCGAACACGGTCCGGGCCAGCAGCACCCCGACGGCGAAGTTGCTGACCCGGACCACGATGGTGTTCAGCATGCTCCACCGGGTGCCGGACCGGACCCGGCTCTCCAGGTCCTGGGCGGGCTGCTCGGCGGGCGCCAGGACCCGGGGGCGCAGCGACGCGGCCATCGGGTACAGCGGCGGCTCCAGGACCACCGCCAGGGCCGGGCCGATCACGTCGGCCACCCGGCCGGGCCGCCGTTGCGCGCCCGCGCCGGCCTGCCGCACCGCGACGTACACCGTGCGCAGCCGGAAGGCCAGGAGGCCCATGGCCGCCAGCGCGGCCGCGGCGCCGATACCCAGCTCCAGGCCATCACCGTGACCCAGGCGCCGCGCGGCGAAGACTATGAGCCCGACGCCGGCCGACACGGCCACGGGCACGGCCAGGCCGGCGCCCGGGATGCGCGGCCAGATGGCCAGCGGTCTCAGCTCGGTCAGGAACCACGGGACCAGGAACAGCAGGGCCACGGCGACATTGACCACGGCCACGGCGAGCAGGCCGCGGTCGAAAGCCCCGGCGGCCAGCGCCGGCACCAGGGTCACCAGCCACATCAGCTGGAAGATCAGGCCACGCCGGGACGAGGCGAGGACCGCGAAGTAGTCATTCGCCAGGGCGTAGAAGACCCGGAGCGTGGCGAGCGGCGCCAGCCAGACCAGGACCGGCGCGGCCGGGGCCCACGCCGGTCCGTAGATGAGGTGTATTAACGGCGCGGCCAGGCTGCTGATCAGGACGCATACCGGCAGGGTCAGCGCCGCCAGCAGGTTGGCGGACGACATGAAGGCCGACCCCACGATCTGCGGCCCGCGCCGGAACCGGGCGAACGCGACCGGTGCCGCGTCCCGCACCGGCTGGGACAGCACCGTCACCGGCCAGCTGGCCACGCACAGCGCCAGAACGTAGTAGCCGAGGTCGGCGGCGTGCAGCATGTGACCGACGACGATCTGGTCCACGTTGGTGATGGCGAACGCGAGCAGGCCCGAGGCCGTGAACGGCAGCGCGACCTGGAGCACGGCGCGGGCCGGGCCGCGCCGGGCACCGATCCGCATCGCCCGGGGCGAGAAGATGATGAAGAGCACGGCCGAGACCAGGCTGCCGGCTATCCGGCCCACCGCGAAGCCCATCAGCCCGTGGCCGGTGGCGACCAGGGCGATCGTGACCGCCACGCCGATCCAGTTGTTGACCTGCTCGATCATCACCCGGAGCCACGGTGCCCGGCGCTGGAGCATCGCCCGGGGCGCGGTGACCAGGCCGCTGATCAGGACGGTCAGCGTCACCCACCGGATCGCCTGGGCGGCGCCCGGCGTGCCCATGGTCGCGGCGAGCGCGGGTGCCCCGGCGTAGACGGCCGCGTACACGGCCCCGCTGGAGGCGAGCGCCACCGTGGTCACGGTCGGCACGACATCCTCCGGGGCCGTCCGCCACAGGGTCAGCGCGCTGCCCGCGCCGAGCTGGCCGATGCTCTGCGCGCCGAGCAACGCCACTACGACCACGCCGAAGGCACCGAATTCCCGCGGGCTCAGCATCCGGGCCAGCACGAGCCCGATAACCAGGGTGCCGGACCGCGCGGAGACGGCGTCCAGGAATATCCGGCCCAGCCCGCCGCCGACACGGTGGGTCAGCCGGCGCCGCCCTTGCGGCGGGCGGTGATGACCATAGGTGGCGGCGGCGCCGGGGCGGCCGCGGCGATGAGCCGGGCCCGGGTCGTCGGCAGGCACCATGCCACCCGGGGGAGCAGTCAAGGTAAACCAACCCCCAGGCAGGTCAGGTAAGCCTCCGGGGAACGGGGCCCGGCCGCAGCGGGCAGCAAGAACGCCACGATCTCGCTGCGGCCCCGCCATCTAGGCGCAGCCGGCAGATCGCATGGGGACCATACCATGAGGGGCAGATGGGGCAGGTCCCTAACTGTCAGCCGGTTTCACGTTATCGGCCGTCAGGACCCGGGTCAGCGCCGTGCCCAGGCTGCGGGACACTTTCGAGGCTGAGCTCGTACGCATCATGGGTGACCCCCCCGGCGCCGAACGAAATCTTGAAGTCGTACTGAGGTGCGTTGAGCTCCCGCCCCGCGTCGAGCGTGCTGGTGCCGAAGGAGAAGTAGCGGCAGCCGAGTTCGCCCGCCAGGGCGATGCCCCGTTCCACCACCAGATCGGTGGCGCTCACGTCGCGGCCAGCTTCGGTGGTGGCCGTGTAGCGCACCTGAAGGACCGGGCCCTCGGCGGTGAACAGGTTGCCGCCCACCAGGTCATCGCCGATCTTCGCGGTGACCAGGATGATCTCCTTGGGGAAGCGGTCGTGGAGGTACTCGATCTCGGCCAGTGAGTGCGTCGGCGTCGCGCCGTGGCGACGGCCCAGGTTTCCCTCGAGCACCTGCCAGTAGGCGGCGGCATCCTGCCATCCCTCATCGACTCGCACGCCCGCCGCTTCGGCGCGCCTGCGCCGCTGCCGGCGGCTGGCGGCTACCCGTCCCCGGGCGGACAGGTTGATCACCGCCGCCAGGTCACAGCGGGACCGGCTGGCCCCCAGCCGGTACAGCGCGTGCACGTCGTCCGCGGCTGGCTCGGCCTGGTAGATCTGCGGCAGGGCCTTGTAGTGCAGCCGGGCAAAACCGGCGGCGCGGTAGTGTGCGGCGATCTCGCACAGCACTCTCATCATTGACGCGCCGCGCAGTGACCCATCGTGCACCAGGCCGCCGTAGGTCAGGCCAGGATGACTGGTCACCACCGAGGCGTCAGCCGGATCCTCGGCGGCCGGGAGCGCCCCGATGGGCCAGCCGCGGGAGTTGGTGATGAGCAGGGACCGGTCGCGGAACCGGTCGCCGTGGTAGGCGAGGTAACGGCGGGTATGCAGCATGGTGCCGTTCACCGCGCGCGCCACCAGGTCGTCCCACGCACCCGCCTGGTCGGGGAGATAGTCCTGGACGAGCTCAGTTGCCACGGCGTTGCTCCCCACTGAGACTGGCTGACTGGCCCGGTTTCCCCCCAGCAGGTGGCCGGCTCAGCCTGGGAGTGTAGCGATCCAGGTCGCAGGCCGGCAATTCGGCCGCGACGGGCGGAACCAGGCCCTATTCCCCGGGACGGCCGGCCCCGGGACCGCCAGCCCCGGCACCCGCCAGCCGGCCCCGGGACCGCGTGCCCCGGGGCCAGCCGGTCGCGCACGCTCAGCCGCGCAGCCGGAACCGCTGCACCTTTCCGGTCGCCGTCCTGGGCAGGGCGGCGACGAACTCGATGGACCTCGGGTACTTGTAGGGCGCCATCTGCTGCTTCATGAAGTCCTGCAGTTCGGTGACCTTCCCCTCGGTGCCGGCTACGTCGCCCGCCAGGACCACCGCCGCGTGCACGATCACTCCCCGGTCCGGGTCAGGCCTGCCGACGACCGCGCACTCCGCCACCTCCGGGTGCTGCTCGAGGGCCAGTTCGATCTCGGCCGGAGCGATGTTGTAGCCGGCCGAGACGATGATGTCGTCGCTGCGGCCCTGATACCACAGGTAGCCGTCGGCATCCCGGATGTAGGTGTCCCCGGTGATGTTCCAGCCGTCCTGCACGTAGTCCGCCTGCCGGGGGTCGGCCAGGTAGCGGCAGCCGGTGGGGCCGGTAACGGCCAGCCTGCCCGGTTCCCCGTCGGCGGCGGGCGTGCCGTCCGGCGCGAGCACCTCAGCCTGGTAACCCGGGATCGCCTTGCCGGTCGAGCCGGGCCGGATGTCGCCGCCGGCGGCGGCCACGAAGACGTGCAGCATCTCGGTGCTGCCGATGCCGTCGATCAGGCGCACCCCGGTCTGCTCGAAGAAGTCGTCCCAGACGCTCCTGGGCAGGTGCTCCCCCGCGGAGATGGCGGTACGCAGCCCGGCCAGGGCCCCGGCCTTCCCGGCCCGCAGCATGGCGCGGTACGCGGTCGGGGAGGTGAACAGCACCGTGACCCCGAAGTGCGCGACGGCCTCGGCTAGCTCGGGAGGCGTGGCCCGTTCCAGCAGCAGGGTGGCCGCCCCGGCCCGCATCGGGAAGACCAGCAGTCCGCCCAGGCCGAACGTGAAGCCCAGCGGGGGAGTTCCGGTGAACACATCAGTGGGCTGGCTCTGCACCAGATGCTGCCCGAAGGTGTCGGCGATGGCCAGCACGTCGCGGTGGAAGTGCATGGTCGCCTTGGGCACGCCGGTCGTGCCGGACGTCGCCGCCAGCATCGCCACATCGTCGGCGGCCGTCGCCACGTCGGTGAAGGTGCCCGGCTTGGCGGCGGACAGCTTGGCCAGGTCGTCGTTGCTGGTTCCGCCGTACGGCATGAGCGGGAGGCCGGGCGCGGCGCTGGCCAGTTCCTCGGTGAAGCGGTGGTCACAGATGGCCGCGGCGGGCCGGGTCAGCTCGATCAGCGGGCCAAGCTCCAGGCTGCGCAGCATGGGCATGGTGGTCACCACCACCCCCCCGGCCTTCACCACGCCGAACCAGGACGCGACGAGCCACGGGTTGTTGGGGCCCCGGAGCAGCACGCGCTGTCCGGGGACCAGGCCGAAGTCCTCGGCCAGCACGTGGGCCACCTGGTTGGCTCGGGTGAGCAGTTCGCCATAGGTCCAGCTGTCGTCGGCGGTGAGCAGGCACGGCCGGTCTGGCCCGTGCACCGCGATGACCTCGTCGAGCAGCGCGGTCGCGCAGTTGACCCTCTCGGGATAGTGGAGTTCGGGCAGGTCGAACCGGAGCGTGGGCCACTGATCGGCAGGTGGCAGGTGGTCCCGGCAGAACGTGTCCGCATGCGCGGATGGCGAAAGCTTCACGGGCGAGCCCCCAGGGAGAGAAATCGGTCAGGAGCAGTATGCTCCCGAATTGACGCCAGTCAAGGAAAATGCATAAGAAGCCCGGTTTGGGCGGGGGTTACCGTGGCTGGGCCGTACGTATCCGGGCCGTACCGTGGCCGGGCCGTACCGTGGCCGGGCCGTACCGTGGCCGGGGCGGGGCCGGCCAGCGCGCCTCAGCCCGGCACCCGCGGGCTGCCCAGGACGCGTCCAAGGTCAAGCTCGCAGGTCTCGTGGATGACACCGCCGCCCCCGAAGGAGACTTTGAAAGCGTACTGCGACCCGTTGAGCTGGCGCCCCCCGTCGAGGGTGCTCGTCCCCATCGAGTAGAACTGGCAGCCCCCGGCCCTGGCCAGGGCGATGCCATGCTCGATGACGAGGTCGGTGGCGGACACCTTCCGGCCTTCGCTGGTTGTGGCCGTGTACCGCGCTTGCAGAACCGGCCCCTCGATGAAGAACAGGTTCCCGGCGACCAGAGTGCCGCCGAGCTTCGCGGTGATCAGGACCACATTCGCGGGGAACTGCTCGTGCAGGTACTCGATCTCGGCCAGGGAATGCGTCGGCGTCGCGTCGTGCCGGGCAGCCAGGTTCTCCTCCAGGATCCGCCAGTACCCGGCAATGTCGCCCCAGTTCTCCTCGGTGCGGACCCCGGCTGCCTCGGCGCGCTTCCGCCACGTTCTCCGGCCCGACCACACCCGGCCCCGGTGCGCAAGCTTGATCACCGCGGCGAGGTCGCGGCGGTAGCGGTCGGCGCCCAGGCGTGACAGCGCATACTGGTCGTCCGCCGCCGGAGATGAATGGTAGATGGACGGCACCGCCCGGTACCGCAACCGTCGGAAGCCCTGGGCCCGGTACTCCGCCGCGACCTCCGCGAGAGCCTGGATCAGCGGCCCGCCGTACAAGGTCCCGTCATGCACCAGCCCGCCGTAGGTCAGGCCGGGATGGCTGGTCACGACGGCCTGGCCGGCGGGATCCTCCGCGGCCGGGAGTACCCCGGCGAGCTTGCCGTTCGACTTGGTTACGACCAGCGATCTGTCCCGGAACCGGTCGCCGTGGTAGGCGAGAAACCGGCGGGTGTGCAGAATGGTCCCGTTGACCGACCGTGCGACCAGGTCATCCCAGGCCGCGGCGTCGTCAGGCCGGTAGGCCCGGACGAGGCCGGTCCAGGCCGCGGCCTCGCCCGCCCCGGAACCCACGGCCGCCGGGCCCGGTTGGGCAGTCGCAGGGCCAGTGCCAGGCGCCTGATTCTCCCGGGCCTGAGTCGAACCCGCCACTCGGATCCCCTCTCCGATCCCCGATCAGCTTCAGGCTGGGACAGTAGCGACAGGGTCGCGGAATGGCAATCGTCACCCCATGGGATGGATATGTCGGCGGGGGGGATTATGCTGCGTTATCGACGAGCGTGACAGTAAGCGCAATAACAGCAGCCCTGCGGCCGCCGGCGGGCCGGCCGGGCGCACGAAGAGCCCGGGGAGGGCCGTGGCGGCATCGTTCCGGGCGGACCGCCAGCCCGGCGGACCCCGGCCGCGTCAGCTGATCATTACTATCTACGGGCTCTACGCACGGGACGAGCCGAACTGGCTGCCGATAGCGTCGCTGGTCCGCCTGATGGCTGATCTGGGCGTGGAGGGGCAGGCGGCCCGCTCATCTGTGGCCCGGCTCAAGCGCCGGGGCCTGCTGGTCAGCATGCACAGGTCGGGCGCGGCCGGCTGATGCGCTGTCCCCGGCCTCCCTGGAGGTGCTGCGGGAAGGTGATGCCCGGATCTTCGGCCAGCATCGCGCGGCGGCCGGCGGCGGCTGGGTCCTGGTCGTCTTCTCGGTACCGGAGAGCGAGCGTGACCGGCGTCATCAGCTGCGCTCCTGGCTGTCCCGGCTCGGCTTCGGCACCGTGGCGCCCGGGGTATGGGTGGCGCCCGGGCACCTGGCGGGTGAGGTGGCAGAGGTTCTCGCGCGCCGGGACCTGAGCGGTTACGTGGACATCTTCCGGGCCGACTATCTCGGTTACCCGGATCTGGCCGTCAAGGTCAGGCAGTGGTGGGATCTCGACCGGCTGTCCGCCGAATACGAGCAGTTCATCCGGGACTATGGCCCCCTCGCCGCGCGGGTCGCCGGCCTGGCCCTGACCGGCCGGCGTGCGTTCCAGGAGTACGTCTCGATGCTGGTCGCCTGGCAGCGGCTGCCGTACCTGGATCCAGGACTGCCGCTCGAACTGCTGCCCGCGCGCTGGAACGGGATAACCGCGGGCCACGTGTTCGCCGAGATAAATGATCATCTTCGCTGGCCAGCCATGCAGCACGCGGAATCGGTCATCTGCGCCTGACCCGGCCTGTCCCGCGGCGCCAGATGCTTTGCATGTGCGAACCTGAGGTAGTTTCCGATATCGTGCCGGGCATGGTACGCGGATCAGCACAGGGCGAGCGGCACCCACTGCAGGCCGAGTCGGACGGAGAGCGTGTCGTTATCGTCGGGACCGGCGAGACGGCGAGTCTGGCGTTCGAATATTTCTGCTACGATTCTCCGCACGAGGTCGTCGCCTTTAGCGCGGAAGCGCCATTCATTACGGCGGACACCTTCCGCGGCCTGCCTCTGGTGCCCTTTGAGGAACTCCCGAAGGTGTATCCGCCGGACGATTACCGGGCGTTCGTCTCGGTCTCGCTGACCCAGCTGAACCGGGTCAGAAGGCGCCTGTATGACGGGGTCAGGGCGGCGGGCTTCAGGTGCGTCTCCTACGTCAACAGCCACGCGTTCGTGCTGCCCAGCGTCCAGATTGGTGAGAACGTCTTTATCCAGGAGCAGGTCGCGCTCCAGCATGATGTGCGCGTCGGCGATAATGTGTACCTGTCCAGCGGGACGTGCGTCGGGCATAGTTCCGTCGTCGAGGATGACGTTTTCACGGGGCCGCACGTTGTCGTGTGCGGAATGTGCCGCCTGGGTTACAGCTCGTTTATCGGTGCCAATTGCACCATATTCCCCGAGGTGACGGTCGCCCACGATTGCGTTATCGGCGCCGGCGCGAACGTGCTGACCGATACCGGGCCACGTCAGGTTTATATCGGTAACCCGGCCCGGCCGACCGGGCGGGACAGCTTTGCCCTATTCCAGGTTGAAGCTGGCTGACCGGTTACCCGTGGCGGGGCGGGAGCCCGGCAGCGGCCGCCAGCGCCGCGGCGCCAGAGGAGCGGCGCCAGAAGAGCGGTGTCAGAGGATCTGCGCGAACGCCAGGTCCGCGGCGCAGGCCCGGTCCAGTCCGCGGGCCAGCACCTCGCCTACCTTGAGGCCGCCGGCCTGGAGGCGCACGATCGGCTCGGGGCCGACCGCTGACGGCAGCACGCCCATGTGGCCGGGGGGCGGCGCCTCCGGGGGCCACACCGGCACGCCGGCCGCCGCTGCCGCGGCCCGGTCCGCGTCGCCCCAGAACTGGACCAGGACGGTCCCCGGCGCCAGCTCGCCCAGCGCCGTCACCGTGGTCGCGCCCAGCACTGGTTCCGCCGCCGGCCGCAGCGCGAGCAGGACGGCGTCGGGAGGCCCGGCGAGGGCCTCCGCGCCGAGTTCGGCTGCCTGCACCACGCGCGCGCCCCCGCCCCGCAGGTAGTTCGCGATGAACGGGGCGAACGGGTTGTCGCAGAGCAGCACGATGTGGCTGCCGTGGACGGCGACGCCGGCGTCGTGCAGCTGCTTGGCGGCCATCGGTCCCAGGAAGGAGAAGACGTCCACCGCGGGATGCGTCTCGTTGGTGCCCGCGACCGGGATCCCGCGGCGGCGGCACGCCTCCAGATCGACGTCAGCGCCGCGGTACTCCCAGCTCTCGTACATCAGCGGGATCACCGCGGACGGCTTCAGCTGGCCGACCATGGCCGCGTCGATAGGCCGGACCTGGCCACTATTGGTTACGATGTCCGCCGCTCCGGCCACTTCGGGGGTCTTCGCCGGGATCAGCTCTATCTGGTCAGCCACCCCGGCCAGCCGGGCCAGTTCCCCGGTCCCGGTGGCCAGCTCCTGCGGCGTCGCATAACGCGTCGCGGCGGCGAGGGCGCACACCTGCGCCCCGGCCAGCGCGGCGAGCACCGGAGTGACCGCGTACGCGCCGGTCGCCGCCTCGGTCAGCACGACGCGGCCGGACAGGTCAAGCTCACAGCGCTCGATGGCCGCCGTCATCAGCCGGACCAGTCGCCGGCCGTCCAGGCCGGGCAGCGCCGATCGGACCGTTATGGATGAGACAGGGCTGACCATAGATCCTCATGCTCTTCCGGCGGGCGTCGCCACCCCCGCGGCGGCGTGGATCACCGAGACCACCTGATCCTGCTCGGCCTCGGTCATCTGGTGGAAGAGCGGCAGGATGAGCGAGTTGGCCGTGAGCCGCTCGGTGACCGGCAGCGGGCGGTGCGCGTGCTTCGCGTAGGCGGGCTCGGTGTGCGCGGCCATGATGCCGCGCCGCGCTGAGATGCCCGCCTCCGCCAGCAGCCGCAGCAGGTCGTCGCGGCTGGCCCCGAACCCGTCCGGCAGCAGGACCCAGAACGACTGGTAGTTGGTCCGGCCATAGGCCGGATCACCGGCCATGGACAGGCCCGGAAGGACGGCCAGCATCTCCTGGTAGCGCGCGGCCAGCGCCCGCCGCCTGGCGATAAGCCGGTCCAGCTTGGCCAGCTGGACCAGGCCGATCGCGGCCTGCACGTCGGTCATCCGGTAATTGAAGCCGACCTCCAGGTAATGCTCGATGACCGGCTGGCGGCTGGCATGGCGCTGGGCGGCGCTGACATCCATGCCGTGCTCCCGCAACCGGCGCAGCCGGGCGGCCACCGCCTCGTCGGTGGTGACCACCATGCCGCCTTCCCCGGTGGTCAGCAGCTTGCGCGGGTGGAAGGAGTATGCCGCGAGGAAGGCGCCCGCCCCGGCCGGCCGGCCACGGTAGACGGAGCCGACCGCGCAGGCCGCATCCTGGACGATCACGATGCCGCGCGGCTCGCAGAGGGCGCGGAGCGCGTCCATGTCGGCCGGGATCCCGCCCTGGTCCACCGCGATGACCGCGCGGGTCCGCTCGGTCAGGCAGGGCTGCACGGTCTCCGGGAGGAGGTTCTGCGTCGCCGCGTCCACGTCGGCGAACACGGGATCGGCCCCGGTGTAGCGCACCGCGTTCGCGGTCGCGATGAAGGACAGCGACGGGACGATGACCTCGTCACCAGGGCCGATGCCCGCCGCGACCATGGCCAGGTGCAGCGCCGCGGTGCACGAGGACACCGCCACCGCGTGGCCGCCGCCGAGGGCGGCTGCGAAGGCGGCCTCGAACTCGGCCACCCGCGGGCCCTGGGCCACCCAGCCTGAGGCCACCGCCGCGGCGGCCGCATCCGCCTCCTCCTGGCCGAGCCAGGGCCGCATCACCGGGATCGTCACGGCGCTGTCCCCGCCGCCCGCTGCGCACGCCACCAGGAGACCAGCCGGGACAGGCCGGCCTCCAGGCTGACCTCGGCCTTCCAGCCGAGCCGCTCCGCGGCACGGGATACATCGGCCAGCCGCCGGGTCACCCCGTTGACGCCGCGAGGCGGCCCGTACTCCAGCTCCAGGTCCGCGCCCATCACCCGGATGAGCAGCTGGGCCAGCTCGGTCAGGCTGGTTTCGGTGCCGCTGCCGATGTTGAACACCTCGCCGCTGGCGTCGCCCGCCGCGGCCAGCAGGTTGGCCCGGGCAATGTCCTCGGTGTACACGAAGTCCATGGTCTGCGTGCCGTCGCCGAGTATCAGCGGCGGCTGGCCGGCCTCGATCCGCTCCATCCAGCGGATCAGCACCTCGGTGTACAGCCCGTGAATGTCCATCCGCGGGCCGTAGACGTTGAAGTACCGCAGCGCCACGTAGTCGAGGCCGCGCATGGCGCGGAAGCTGCGCAGCAGGCCCTCGTTGAACGTCTTCGCCGCGCCGTAGAGGGTGTCGTTGTCGTAGGGATGCTGCTGCTCAGTGGTGGGGAACTCCTGGGCGAGGCCGTACACCGACGCTGACGACGCGGCGACCACCTTGCGCACGCCGGCGTCCGCGGCCGCCTCGACGACCTCATAGGTGCCATCGACCAGCACCTCCAGCGCGAGCCTGGGCTCGGTGGCGCACTGCGTGATCCGGATGGCGGCCTGGTGGAACACCAGGTCGATGCCGGTCATCAGGGAGTTAACCAGCTCGCGGTCCCGGATGTCGCCCTCGGTCAGCCGGACCTTTCCCGCGGCCAGTGCGCCGGCCAGGTTACCCGGCCGGCCCCGGACCAGGTTGTCCAGCACGATCACCTCCGCGGCCTCCGCCGCGACGAGCTGGTCCACGATGGTCGAGCCGATGGTGCCAGCACCCCCGGTGACCAGGCACCGCTGCCCCTTGATCATCTGCTTGCCTCCATGCGTGCCGCCACCCCGATGGTGACCGGGATCCGCGCGCCGTCCCGCTCGGCGCTGCGCGACGCGGCTTCCAGGACCGCGAGGACGCGCACCCCCGACCAGGCGTCGGTGAGCGGCGCGCGGCCCTCGGTGATCGCGCCGGCGAACTCGGCCATCACCGCGTGCAGCGCCTCCTTCTCGGGCAGGGCCGGGATGCTGGTGTCGCCCGTCCGGTAGGAGATCAGCGTCTGCCTGCGCTCGTCCGGCGCCACCGTGTCGGCGGGCAGCCGGTCCACCCCGCGGTCATGGATCATCAGCCGGGCGGGAGGGTTCATGTCATCCCAGACGATCGTCCGCCGGGTGCCGCCGATGACCGTCGTCCGGATCTTCATCGGGCTGAGCCAGTTCACGTTCACGTGGGCCAGGACTCCACTTGACATCCACAACGACAGGTACGCCAGGCAGGCCCGCCCGGTGCTGACCGGGTCGGCCGTGTGGGCCGCCACCGCCACCGGCACGACGCCCTCGGGCAGCACGAAGTCCAGGATCGACAAATCGTGCGGGGCGAGGTCCCAGAGCACGTCCACGTCCGGCTGGATCAGGCCCAGGTTGACCCGGACCGAGTTGACGAACTGCACGTCACCGATCTCCCCGGACCGGATGAGCTCGCGGATGCGCCCGACCACCGGCGTGTAGCAGTAGGTGTGGTCGCACATCAGCACGAGTCCGGACCGCTCGGCCAGCTCGGCCAGCTTCACCCCCTCGGCCACCGAGGCGGTCAGCGGCTTCTCGACCAGCACGTGCTTGCCCGCTTCCAGGGCGGCGCGGACCAGGTCGAAGTGCGTGGCCGCCGGGGTGGCGATGGCCACCGCGCCGACGTCCGGGTCAGCCAGCACCTGCTCATAGCTGGCGGTAGCACGCACCGGGGTGTACTGGTCCAGGGCCGCCTGGGCCCGGCCCAGGTCCCGGTCGCACAGCCAGTTCAGCTGGAACGCGGGGGTCACCCGGGCGGCCCGGATGAGATTGGGCCCCCAGTAACCCGCGCCGACCACAGCCAGCCCGATTGGCGACATGCAGGATCCTCCCCGATCAGTCAGTTGCTTTCTCCGCGTGCTTTGTCCGCGCGCTTTCTGCGCCCCGGCCTGAGGGGTCCGCTGCCCCAGGGCGGCGGCCTTGCCCATGCCGCACCGCCGGTGTCACTGACTCGACGCGCAGCCTGGTCGGCGGGATGACATGCTGACCACACTTTGCCGCACTTCGCGGTAAATTACCCGGTCATCCCCAGCTTTCGCAGCACGCCGTCACTCTCGGCGTAGTCGTCGCCGGTCTCGGGGCACCGCCAGCGGCCCTCACCCGCCTCGACCAACGGCCGGCCCGGCCGACCCAGCCCATCCGCCGGGCCGGCACCCCGGCGACCAGCGCGAAGTCAGGTACGTTCCGGGTCACCACCGCACCTGCTGCGACCAGCGCCCAGCGGCCGATCACGCAGCCTGCCACCACGACCGCGCGGGCGCCCAGCGACGCCCCCTCGCGGACCACCACGCCCTCGGCGTCCCAGTCGCCGGGCCGCTTGACGTTCCCGCCGGAGTCCGTGGACCGGGGGTACATGTCGTTGGTGAGCACCACTGCGGGGCCGACGAACACACCGTCCTCCAGCCGGGCCGGCTCGTAGACCAGCGCATAGTTCTGCAGCTTGACGTGATCACCGATGATCACGCCGGGGCCCACGTAGGCGCCACGGCCGACGATGCAGCCACGACCCAGCCGGGCGTTCTCGCGGACCTGGGCGAGATGCCAGATTGTGGTGCCCGGGCCGAGCGCGGCACGCTCATCCACGTCGGCCGAGGGAAGGATCCGCGCACGGTCCATTAACGAGCTCCTTGGTGCTTTCCGGCTAAATCGGCCTGGTCGGGCGATGTCATGACGCGGCTGACATGACCGTGCATACTTGCCCGTTGTGGTGAGTGTCGTCGTTCCAGCGCACAACGAGGCCCGCGTTATCGCGCGGCTGCTCGGCCGGCTGGTGCCGGCCGCCCCGGCGGGTGAGCTGGCCGGCGCCGATGGGCTCGACATCATCGTCGTGGCCAACGGCTGCACAGATGATACGGCGGAGGTGGCTGGCTCATTCGGGCCGCCCGTGCGGGTGCTGTCCATCCCGGTCGCCTCCAAGCGTGACGCGCTGCTGGCCGGCGACGAGGCGGCCAAGGACTTCCCCCGGATCTACGTGGATGCTGATGTGGAACTGGAGGCCGTTGACATACGGGCGCTGGGTGCGGCACTGCGCCGTCCCGGCACGCTGGCCTGCGGCCCGCGGCGGGACCTTGACCTCGCCGGGCGCCCCTGGCTGGTGCGCTGGTACTACGCCGTCTGGGAGCGGCTGCCCGAGGTGCGGAGCGGGCTGTTCGGGCGCGGCGTCATCGGGCTCAGCGAGGCCGGTCATGCCCGGATGGCCGGCCTGCCGCCGCTGCTCGCCGACGACCTCGTCGCCTCGCTGGCGTTCGCGCCCGGGGAGCGGGTCATCGTTCCCGCTGCGCGAGTCCTGGTGCATACCCCGCGGACAGCCCGCGACCTGCTGCGCCGCCGGGTCCGCGCCACTATGGGCGTCAACCAGCTCGCGGCGGCGCAGGGCGCACCGGAGGCGACCGCCCGTACCCGGCCGCGGGACCTGCTCGCGATGATCCGCGCCCGGCCGCTGATCGCACCACAGGTCGCGGTGTTCCTCGCGGTGGCCGTGCTCGCCCGGCGGCAGGCGGCCCGCGAAGTACGGCGGCGGGAGTACTCGACCTGGCTGCGCGACGAGAGCAGCCGCAGCTAGGCCTGTCCGGCGGGAGGCCTGGGTCAGGCCCGGCGGGTCGTCACGGAGGCGCGCGCCCGCTCCGGTCCCGCCCGGCGTTCCAGAGGCTGGCAGGCGCCGGCCTGTTGCACAGAGTGTTCATCAGATAACTAAATAGCAACAGTCATGACATTCGCGCGTTAGTCACGATGTACTGGTCAACCATCCGGTTTGGTGAGGCGTCTTTCCCTATGGGCCCGGGGGTGATGGGCGGGGTGTGACGTAACGAGGACGGTGGGTTCAGGTGTCTTCTGGTAGCACTGCCGTCTCGGGTGCTCGGCGGGCCCACGCCCGGACCGCAGCCGGTCCGGCCGCCTGGACCGGCTCGTACCTGCGCCGCACGGCGCTCGCCGACTGCCTGTGCGCGGTGGCGGCGGGGACGATCGCTTATGAGCTGCGGTTCGATGCCACCAGCTACCGGCCGGCTGTGTATCTCGCGTTCACCGCCCTGCTGCCGATCGTCTGGATCGGGGCGCTCGCCCTGGCTGGGGGCTATGACCCGCGGTTCATCGGGGTCGGCTCGGATGAATTCCGCCGGGTGATCAACGCGGCGGTGACGCTGACCGCCGCCATCGCGATCATCTCCTACGCCGTGAAGTTCGACACCGCGCGCGGCTACGTGGTCATCGCGCTGCCCTGCGTCGCCGCCTTCGACCTGGTCGTCCGGCACCGGCTGCGCAGGCGGCTGCACCGGCTGCGCAGCCGCGGTGCGTGCATGCGCAAGGTGGTCGCGGTGGGGCACGCCGCCGCGGTGGCCGACCTGATCGCCGAGCTGCGCCGGGGCACCTACCACGGCCTGTCCGTGGTCGGGGCCTGCCTGGCCGGCGGCAGCATGCTCGGGGAGATCGCCGGCGTCCCGGTGATCGGCGGCCTGACCAACGTGACCGCCGCCGTCGGCTACCTCGGCGCGGACACCGTCGCCGTGCTGGCCTGCCCGGAAATGAATGGCATCCGGCTCCGCGAGCTGGCCTGGGACCTGGAGAAGACCGGCACCGATATGTGCGTCGCAGCGGCCCTGCTCGACGTGGCCGGGCCGCGGACCACCATCCGCCCGGTCGCCGGGCTGCCGCTGCTGCATGTGGACCACCCGGAGCTGGCCGGCGGCAAGCGGGTGCTCAAGGGCGTGTTCGACAAGGTGGTCGCGCTCACGGTGCTGATCCTGCTGGCGCCGCTGTTCGCGGCGATCATGCTGGCGGTCCGGTTCGGCGACCACGGGCCCGTCTTCTTCCGGCAGACCCGGGTCGGCAAGGACGGGCACGCGTTCTCGGTATGGAAGTTCCGCACCATGGTGGTGGACGCGGAGCAGCGGAAGGCCGAGCTCGCGGCGCTCAACGAGTCCGACGGCGCGCTGTTCAAGATGCGCAGGGACCCGCGGGTCACCAAGGCGGGCAGCTGGCTGCGCCGGTACTCCCTCGACGAGCTCCCGCAGCTGTTCAACGTGGTGCTCGGGGACATGTCCCTGGTCGGGCCGCGCCCTGCGCTGCCCGCCGAGGCGGCCAAGTATGGCGACCACATGCGGCGCCGGCTCGTGGTCAAGCCCGGCATCACCGGCTTGTGGCAGGTCAACGGGCGGTCCGACCTGCCCTGGGACGAAGCGGTACGCCTCGATCTGCGGTATGTGGAGAACTGGTCGCTGGCCCTGGACCTGCAGATCCTGTGGAAAACCTGGTCTGCGGTCATCCGGGGGCACGGCGCCTACTAGCCTGTGAGGCTCACCCCGCCTACGAAGGGGCGCCTCCCTGATGACCACCGACGATGACCGCCTGGCCCGTGACCTGGCCAGCGAGGCTGGGGACCTGCTGCTCGCCCTGCGCGCCGGGGGCGGCGAGCCTGATGCGCTGCGCAAGGCAGGCGACCGCCAGTCGCACGAGTTCCTGGCCGGGCGGCTCAGCCAGCTGCGCCCCGGGGACGCGGTGCTGTCCGAGGAGGGCCGCGACGACCTGGCGCGGCTGGCCGCGGACCGGGTGTGGATCGTGGACCCGCTGGACGGGACCAAGGAGTTCGGCGAGCCCGGGCGGACCGACTGGGCCGTGCACGTGGCGCTCTGGGAACGCGGGCAGCTGACTGCGGGCGCGGTCGCCCTGCCCGCCCAGGGCACGGTGCTGAGTACCGCGGAGCCGCCGCCCGCACCGCCAGCCATGACCCCGGGCCAGCCAGTCCGGGTGCTGGTCAGCCGGACCAGGCCCCCTGCCCTCCTTGACCGGCTGGCCAGGGAGATCGAGCTGACGCTGATCCCGATGGGTTCGGCGGGGGCGAAGGCGGCCGGGGTGGTCCGCGGGACCGCCGATGCCTACGTGCACAGCGGCGGCCAGTACGAGTGGGATTCGGCGGCGCCGGTGGCGGTCGCCCAGGCGGCGGGGCTGCACGCGTCGCGGCTGGACGGGTCAAAGCTGGCTTACAACCAGCCAGATCCTTCCCTGCCGGATATTCTTATCTGCCCAGCGGGGCTTGCCCCCGTGCTGCTGGATGGACTGCGCGTGGCTGGATGTTGAGCTACGCAGTAACGCTCTCACGGGGGAGAGTGACCTGATCCCGTCCGTGCCCGACGACCGGAGTCTGCTTCATGGCCGTGCCACGTTCTGACTATTCGCTCTCGCAGCTCGAAGTACTCGAGTCGGAGTCCATCCACATCATGCGCGAGGTAGCCGCCGAGTTCGAGCGGCCGGTCCTGCTGTTCTCGGGCGGCAAGGACTCCATCGTCATGCTGGCCCTGGCGGAGCGGGCGTTCTGGCCGGCCAGGATCCCGTTCCCCGTCATGCACGTGGACACGGGGCACAACTTCCCCGAGGTGATCGACTACCGGGACCGCCGGGTGGCCGAGGTCGGAGTCAAGCTGGTGGTCGCGGCCGTCCAGGACTCCATCGACGCCGGCCGCGTGGTCGAGGAGACCGGCCGCCGGGCCAGCCGCAACCGGCTGCAGACGACCACGCTGCTCGACGCGATCGAGGAGAACCGCTTCGACGCGGTGTTTGGCGGCGGCCGCCGGGACGAGGAAAAGGCCCGGGCCAAGGAGCGGGTGTTCTCCTTCCGCGACGAGTTTGGCCAGTGGGATCCGAAGAACCAGCGTCCCGAGCTGTGGACCATCTACAACACACGGATCCGGATGGGCGAGCACATCCGGGTCTTCCCGCTGTCCAACTGGACCGAGCTGGACGTCTGGCAGTACATCGGCCGGGAGAAGCTGGAGATCCCGTCGATCTACTACGCGCACCAGCGCCGGGTGTTCGAGCGGGACGGCATCCTGCTCGCTGAGAGCGAGTTCACTAACCCAGGCGACGGCGAGCAGGTGTTCGAGGCGACCGTCCGCTACCGCACCGTCGGGGACATTCCCGTCACCGGGGCCGTGGAATCCAGCGCGACGACAGTGTCCGACGTGATTGCCGAGGTCGCGGCCACCCGGGTCACCGAGCGAGGGCAGACCCGTGCGGATGACCGGGCCAGTGAGGCGTCCATGGAAGACCGCAAGCGGGAAGGGTACTTCTAATGACGGCCACGGCGTATGACGTCCTGTCCCCAGAAGGAAGCAGGCCGATGGATATCCTGCGGCTGGCCACGGCCGGCTCGGTCGATGACGGCAAGAGCACCCTGATCGGGCGCCTTCTGTACGACTCGAAGGCGATCTTCGAGGACCAGCTCGCGGCGGTCGAGCAGACCAGTAAGGCCCGCGGCGAGGAGTACACGAACCTGGCGCTGCTCACCGACGGCCTGCGCGCGGAGCGGGAGCAGGGCATCACGATCGACGTGGCCTACCGTTATTTCGCCACGCCGCGGCGGAAATTCATCATCGCCGACACCCCGGGGCACATCCAGTACACCCGCAACATGGTCACCGGCGCCTCGACCGCCGACCTGGCCGTCGTACTCGTGGACGCCCGCAACGGGCTCACCGAGCAGAGCAGGCGGCACGCGTTCCTGACCACCTTGCTCCGGGTTCCCCACCTGGTGCTCGCGGTGAACAAGATGGACCTGGTCGACTACGATCAGCGCGTCTTCGAGCGGATCAGCGAGGAGTTCGCGGCGTTCGCAGCCAAGCTGGAGATCGGTGACCTGAGCTTTATCCCCATCTCCGCGCTGCACGGAGACAACGTGGTGCAGCGCTCGGACAAGATGCCCTGGCACGACGGGCCCTCGCTGCTGCACCACCTGGAGCACGTGCACATCGCCTCGGACCGTAACCTGATCGACGTGCGTTTCCCGGTCCAGTACGTGATCCGGCCGCACCAGGCCACCGACCCGGCGCTGCACGACTATCGCGGGTACGCCGGCGAGGTCGCGGGCGGGGTGCTCAAGCCCGGTGACGAGGTGATGCACCTGCCGTCCGGGCTGACCACGAAGATCGCGCGGATCGACACCGCGCGCGGCCCGGTCCCGGAGGCCTACCCGCCGATGTCGGTGACCCTGGTGCTCGAGGACGATCTGGACATTTCCCGCGGCGACATGATCTGCCGCCCGCACAACCAGCCGATGGCCTCGCAGGACGTCGAGGGCATGGTCTGCTGGATGTCCGAGAACAAGCAGCTGGCCGCCCGGGACCGGCTGGTGGTCAAGCACACCTCCCGGACGGTAAAGGCCATCGTCCGTGACCTGCAGTACCGGCTCGACGTGAACACCCTGCACCGGGACGAGAACGCGGAGCGGCTGGAGCTGAACGAGGTGGGCCGGGTGAGCTTGCGGCTGACCCAGCCGCTGTTCTTCGATCCCTACAGCCGCAACCGGCAGACCGGGGGCCTCATCCTGATCGACGAGGCCACCAACGCCACGGTCGGGGCAGTCATGATCACTGAAGGGCGCTGAGCGATCCGGGGAGCCCCCTGGCACCGTCCCAGCCTCCTGTGACCGGGCGGCTGCGGCGCTATGCCAGGCTGGGCTCATGACGCGCGCGAACCTGGACAAGCGGCCCGGTGAGGTCTCGGCGATGTTCGACAAGGTCGCCGACCGCTACGACCTGATGAACGACGTGCTCTCGCTGGGCCAGGACCGCTGGTGGCGCCGCATCGTGGCCCGGGCGGTCGGGGCCCAGCCGGGTGAGCTGGTCCTCGATCTCGCCGCGGGCACGGGGACCTCGTCCCGGACCTTCACTGCCGGGGGCGCCTCGTGCGTGGCGTGTGACTTCTCCCTCGGCATGCTCCAGGTCGGGGCGGGCCGGATGCGGTCGGCCCGACTTCGGTCAGCCCAGCCGCGGTCAGCCCAGCCGCGGCCGGCCCAGCCGCGGTCAGCCCAGCCGGGCCGTCCGGCCGGGGAGGCGGCCGGGTGCGCCGGGCCGGTGCGGTTCGTCGCGGGCGACGCCCTCCAGCTGCCCTTCCGCGACCAGGCCTTCGACGCGGTGACGATCTCGTTCGGACTGCGCAACGTGGCCGATCCCGGCGCCGCGCTCGGCGAGATGCTCCGGGTCACCCGGCCCGGGGCCGGCTGGTCATCTGCGAGTTCGGCCATCTGCCGTGGCCCCGGCTCAACACGCTGTATGAGTCGTACCTGGCCACGGCGCTGCCGACGGTCGCGCGGCGGCTCTCCGGCAGCCCGGAAGCCTACGACTACCTGGCGGAGTCCATCAGGGACTGGCCCGCTCAGGCTGAGCTGGCGCGCAGGATGGCCGCGGCCGGGTGGTCAGCAGTACGCTGGCGGAATCTCACCCTGGGCGTGGTGGCCGTGCACCTGGCGCGCCGCCCGCGTTGACGGCCGCCGGGCCGGTCCAGCCAGCCAGGCCGGCCGCAGCCACTGCGGGCCGGGTTCGCGGGCGCTGCAAGACAAGGTCTAGACTCCGGAATGAGTACTTGTGAAGCGGTTCACAAGATAGTCAGGACACCTTCCGTGACCCACGAAGTCCCCCCCGGTCTCCCGCCCGCTGACGCGGTCGCGCCGCACGGCGGCGCCCCGCGCACGCCAGAGCCCGCCCCGGCTGTGCCCGCGCAGCCGGCGGCCGCGGCCGCGGCGCCCTCAGCGGGTGTCACCGCCGGGACCGCCAGGACCGGGCCCGCGGTCGCCGGGAGCGCCGACGTCATCGTGGTCGGTGCCGGGCCGGCTGGCTCGGCCACCGCCGCCTACCTGGCCCGGGCCGGGGTCGACGTGCTGGTGCTGGAGAAGGCCACCTTCCCCCGGGAGAAGGTCTGCGGCGACGGCCTCACCCCCCGCGGGGTCAGGGCCCTGGTCGGCATGGGCGTGCCGCTCAACGAGCAGGACGGCTGGGTCCGGAACAAGGGCCTGCGCATCATCGGCGGCGGGATCCGGCTCGAGCTGCCCTGGCCCGACCTGTCCAGCTATCCCGGGTACGGCCTGGTCCGGACCCGGCTCGACTTCGACGAGATCCTCGCCCGCACAGCGCAGAAGGCCGGTGCGCGGCTCCTCGAAGGCGTGACCGTGACCGGCCCGGTGCTCGATGAGTCGAGGCGCATCACGGGGGTAACCGCCCGCTCCACCGGCGACGCCGGCCAGCCGGAACGCAGCTACCGCGCCCGGGTTGTCGTTGCGGCGGATGGAAATTCTTCCCGGCTGTCCCTGGCCATGGGACTGAGCAAGCGCGACGACCGGCCGCTCGGGGTGGCGGTGCGCACCTACTACACCAGTCCCCGGCACGACGACGATTACCTCGAGTCGTGGCTGGACCTCTGGGACGGGGAACGGCTGCTGCCGGGCTACGGCTGGATCTTCGGCATGGGTGACGGCACCAGCAACGTGGGGCTCGGCATGCTCAACACGTCCGCCTCGTTCGGGAACGTCGACTACCGGGACCTGCTGCGCCGCTGGCTGGCCGGGATGCCGCCCGAATGGGGCTACCTGGAGGAGAACCGCACCCAGCCGATCCGGGGTGCGGCGCTGCCGATGGGCTTCAACCGGACCCCGCACTACACCCGGGGCCTGCTGCTCGCCGGGGACGCGGGAGGCATGGTGAACCCCTTCAACGGCGAGGGGATCGCCTACGCCATGGAGTCCGGGGAACTCGCCGCCCAGGTCATCGCGCAGGCGCTGGCCAGGCCTGACGCGGCCGGGGCCGAGCGGGCGCTGACGGCGTACCCACAGGCCCTCAAGGCTGCCTACGGCGGCTACTACACTCTCGGGCGCAGGTTCGTTCAGGCGATCGGAAACCCGAAGGTCATGCAGTTCGCGACCAAGCACGGGATGCCGCGCCCGGCGCTGATGAGGATCACCCTGAAGCTGCTGGCCAACCTCACCGAGCCCCGCGGTGGCGATGCGACTGACCGAGTGATTCACGCACTGTCTAAGATGACGCCGGCGGCGTAGGCGTTCTGCCTCGTAGCCGCAATATGGAGAAGGGGAAAGGAGGCGCGTCATGCTGAGCTTGTATATTCCGATCCTGGTGCTCGGCGGGCTGGCCGCCATCTTCGCGATCTTCTCGCTCGCGCTGGGGGCCTTCACCGGCCCGAAGCGCTGGAACCGGGCGAAGCTCGAAGCCTACGAGTGCGGGATCGAGCCGACCCAGCAGCCGGGCGGCAGCCGGTTCCCGGTGAAGTACTACCTGACGGCGATGCTGTTCATCCTCTTCGACATCGAGATCGTTTTCCTCTACCCGTGGGCCGTGGCGTACGACAACCTCGGCGCCTTCGGGCTCGTCGAGATGGTGCTGTTCATCGTCACCGTTCTGGTCGCGTACGCCTACGTCTGGCGGCGCGGCGGTCTGGAGTGGGACTAGCTAATGGGTGTCGAAGAAAAGCTGCCGAGCGGGATCCTGCTCACCTCGGTCGAGAAGCTGGCCGGCTACGCGCGCAAGAGCTCCGTCTGGCCGGCCACGTTCGGCCTGGCCTGCTGCGCCATCGAACTGATATCCACCGGCGGTCCGCGGCACGACCTGGCCCGCTTCGGCATGGAGCGCGCGTCCAACACCCCGCGCCAGGCCGACCTGATGATCGTGGCCGGCCGGGTCAGCCAGAAGATGGCCCCCGTGCTCCGGCAGATCTACGACCAGATGGCCGACCCGAAGTGGGTCATCTCGATGGGCGTGTGCGCCTCCAGCGGCGGCATGTTCAACAACTATGCGATCGTGCAGGGCGTGGACCACATCGTCCCCGTGGACATCTACCTGCCGGGCTGCCCGCCCCGGCCGGAGATGCTGCTGGACGCGATCGTGAAACTGCACGACAAGATCCTGAACATGAAGCTGGGCGTCAACCGTGAGCGCGAGGTGACCGAGCTGGAACAGGCCCGGCTGCGCCGCCTCCCGCTGGCCGCCGACCTGGCCGGCATCCAGTCACGCGCCGGGGTGGGCGGCCCCACCGTGGCGGGCACGCCGGCCCTGGGTTCCCCGACGGTGAGCGCCCAGAACCTGGGCTTCCCCGCGTCAGGCCCGCCGGAACCAGCGCACGCCGAGGCGCGGTCGCCCGAGACGGGCGCGGCCGGTGAGTGAGAACACGCCCCCGGACGGGGCTGCCTCTGGCGACGCCGAACCTGACGAGGCCGCACTCGCGGGCCGGGAGCGACTGAACGAGCAGGTGGTGCGGACCGGCATGTTCGGCACCGGCACCACCGGCGACACCTCCGGCTACGGCGGCCTCCAGGTCCGGCGGCCGCCGCCCCCTTTCACGCCGCGGCCGTACGGCTCGTACTTCGATGAGGTCGCGGACGCGCTGAGCACCCGCCTGGAAGCCGACGGCACCGACTTCGGTGAGGCCGTCGAGCGGGTGGTCGTCGACCGCGGCGAGCTGACCCTGCACGTGCGGCGGGAGCACCTGGTCGCGGTGGCCCGGCTGCTGCGCGACGAGCCCACGCTGGCCTTCGAGCTGTCCAGCGGGGTGTCCGGCGTGCATTACCCGGGCGACAGCGGACGTGAGCTGCACGCGGTTTACCATCTGCTGTCTGTTACCCACAACCGCCGCCTGAGGCTCGAGGTCAGCGTGCCCGATGCCGACCCGCACGTGCCGTCCGTGGTAGGCGTCTACCCGGCCTGTAACTGGCACGAGCGGGAGACCTGGGACTTCTTCGGCATCATCTTCGACGGGCATCCCGCGCTGACCAGGATCGAGATGCCCGACGACTGGAAGGGCCACCCGCAGCGCAAGGACTACCCGCTGGGCGGCATCCCGGTCGAGTACCGCGGCGCCACCGTGCCGCCACCGGACGAGCGGAGGTCCTACACGTGACCACGGGTACTGGCGAGGACGTCGGCGCGGAAGGCCGGGTCTACAACGTCGGCGGCCAGGACTGGGACGAGATCGTCCGGGCGGCCCGGGAGACTGGTGACGGCTCCGACCAGGAGCACCTGGTCGTCAACATGGGCCCCCAGCACCCGTCCACGCACGGCGTGCTGCGGCTGATCCTGACGCTTGACGGCGAGACCGTCACCGAGCTGCGGCCGGTCATCGGGTATCTGCACACCGGTATCGAGAAGAGCATGGAGTTCCGGACCTGGACGCAGGGCGTCACGTTCTGCACCCGGATGGACTATCTCGCTCCCATCTTCAACGAGACCGTGTTCTGCCTCGCGGTCGAGAAGCTGCTCGGGGTCGAGGCGGAGGTCCCGGAGCGGGCCAGCATCTTGCGGGTGCTGATGATGGAGCTCAACCGGATCTCCTCGCACATGATGGCGATTGGCACCTTCGGCCTGGAGCTGGGTGCCACCACGGTGCTCCTGTACGGGCTGCGCGAGCGCGAGAAGGTGCTCGACCTGTTCGAGCTGATCAGCGGGCTCCGGATGAACCATGCCTACGTCCGCCCGGGTGGCGTGGCCCAGGACCTCCCCCAGGGAGGGCTTGACGCCCTCCGCCAGTTCGTCGGCGTGATGCCCGCGCAGATGGCCGAGCTGCGCGCTCTGCTCGACGCCAACCCGCTCTACCAGGCCCGGACCAAGGGCGTCGCCTACCTGGACCTGACGGGCTGCATGTCGCTTGGCGTGACCGGCCCGCTGCTGCGCGGCACCGGGCTGCCCTGGGACCTGCGGAAGAGCCAGCCCTACTGCGGCTACGAGACCTATGACTTCGAGGTCCCCACGCAGGACACCTGCGACGCCTACGGCCGTTACCTGGTTCGCATGGCCGAGGTCGACGAGTCGGTCAAGATCGTCGAGCAGTGCATCGACCGGCTGGCCCGCCCGCGCCCGGACCACGACCCGGTGATGATCACCGATCCGAAGATCGGCTGGCCTGCCCGGCTGGCCCTCGGCTCGGATGGCCTGGGTAACTCGCCCGACCACATCGCGCACATCATGGGTCAGTCCATGGAAGCCCTCATCCATCACTTCAAGCTGGTCACGGAGGGTTTCCGGGTGCCGTCCGGGCAGGTCTACACGACCGTCGAGTCACCCCGTGGCGAGCTGGGCTGCCACGCGGTCAGCGACGGCGGGACCCGGCCTTACCGGGCCCACTTCCGCGACCCGTCATTCACTAACCTGCAAGCCGTCGCGGCCCTGGCCGAGGGTGGCATGGTCGCCGACGTGATCGCCGCGGTGGCCAGCATCGATCCTGTTATGGGAGGCGTAGACCGGTAATGGCGCTGTCGCAGGAGGCGCGGGCCCGGCTCGAGCCGGACGCCGCACAAATCATCAGCCGCTACCCGGTGCCGCGCTCGGCGCTGCTGCCACTGCTCCACCTCATGCAGGCGGAGGAGGGTTACCTCACCGAGGACGGCATCGAGTTCTGCGCAGGGCAGCTGGGGCTGGCCATCGCGGAGGTCACCGCGGTGGCCTCCTTCTACACCATGTACAAGCACCATCCGGTGGGCGACTACCACGTCGGCGTCTGCACCAACTCCCTGTGCGGGGTGATGGGCGGCGATGCGATCCTCGCCGGCCTGCAGGAGCACCTCGGCGTGGGCGACGACGAGACCACGGCCGACGGCAAGGTCAGCCTGGAGCAGCTGGAATGCAACGCCGCCTGCGACTACGCGCCGGTGGTGATGGTCAACTGGGAGTTCTTCGACAACATGACCCCGCGGTCCGCCCGGGATCTGGTCAACGGCCTGCGGTCCGGCGCGGCGGGGATCGCCCCCACCCGCGGCGCGCCGCAGCTGTGCACCTGGAGGCAGGCGTCCCGGATCCTGGCCGGGTTCCCCGACGGCCAGGGCGCCGAGGGGAACGCGTCGGGTCCTCCCTCCCTGGCCGGCCTCCGGATCGCTAAGGAACACGGCTGGGTGCCAGAGCCTGTTGCCCCGGCCGACCCTGGGTCATCGGGCACGGGGGTGTCCCCACAGGGCACTGCGTCCCCCCGGGGCGCTGCGTCCCCCCGGGCCAAGACAGGGAACGGGAGGGCGCAGTGACTACTGTGCTGACACCGGAGATCACCGCGTTCTGGGACGAGCCCGACTCGTTCACGATCGCGGCCTACAAGCGCCACGGCGGCTACCGTGCCCTGACCAAGGCCCTGGCCATGCAGCCGGACGAGGTCGTCCAGACGATGAAGGACTCCGCACTGCGCGGCCGCGGCGGGGCCGGCTTCCCCACCGGACTGAAGTGGGGGTTCATCCCCAAGGGCGGCGACAAGCCGCGCTACCTGGTGGTGAACGCCGACGAGTCGGAGCCCGGCGCCTGCAAGGACATGCCGACTCTGCTGAACAACCCGCAGGCGCTGATCGAGGGCATCGTGATCGCCGCCTACGCGATCGACGCCCACCAGGCCTTCATCTACGCGCGCGGCGAGGTGCTGCACGTGATCAGGCGGCTGCACTTCGCCCTGGCCGAGGCGCGCGAGGCCGGTTACCTCGGTGCCGACATCCTCGGCTCCGGGTTCGACCTGGAGGTGGTGGTGCACGCCGGGGCAGGCGCCTACATCTGCGGCGAGGAGACCGCGCTGCTCGACTCGCTCGAGGGCTACCGCGGCCAGCCCCGGCTGAAGCCGCCGTTCCCCGCGGTGGCCGGCCTGTACGCCTGCCCCACGGTGGTCAACAACGTCGAGTCGATCGCCACCGTGCCGTACATCCTCGGCTACGGGGCCTCCGACTTCGCGGCCTACGGCACCGAGAAGTCCAAGGGCTTCGGGATCTTCTCGCTGTCCGGCCACGTCACCACGCCGGGGCAGTACGAGGCGCCGCTCGGCACCACCCTGCGCGAGCTGCTGGACCTGGCGGGCGGCATCCGGGCTGGGCACCGCCTGAAGTTCTGGACCCCGGGCGGGTCGTCCACCCCGCTGTTCACCGACGAGCACCTGGACGTGCCGCTCGACTACGAGTCGGTGGCCGCGGCCGGGTCGATGCTCGGCACCCGGTCCATCCAGCTCTTCGACGAGACCACCTGCGTGGTCCGCGTCGTGCTGCGCTGGATCAAGTTCTACGAGCACGAGTCCTGTGGCAAGTGCACGCCGTGCCGGGAGGGCAGCTGGTGGGTGGTCCAGCTGCTCGAGAAGCTGGAAAACGGCGAGGGCAGCGAGGCTGACCTGGACAAGCTCCTCGACATCTGCAGCAACATCACCGGCCGCGCGTTCTGCGCCCTGGGCGACTCGATCGAGTCGCCGGTCAAGTCGTCCATCCGCTACTTCAAGGACGAGTACCTCGAGCACCAGCGGCGCGGCGGCTGCCCGTTCGACCCGGCCGCGTCGACGCTATTTGCCATGGAGTCCGCCTGATGACCGTGCAGCCGAACAAGCCCGCCGGGCCGGCCCCTCCCCGGCCAGCGCCGCGCCTAACACCACTGGATCGGCCCCCCCCGGGTCGTCCGCCGTGGCCAAGCCGGCGGACGGTGTCACCGTCACCATCGACGGGTTCGAGATCACCGTGCCGAAGGGGACGCTGGTGATCCGGGCCGCGGAGCAGCTCGGGATCCAGATCCCCCGGTTCTGCGATCACCCGTTGCTCGACCCGGTTGGCGCCTGCCGGCAGTGCCTGGTGCACATCGAGGGCCAGCCCAAGCCACCCGCTTCCTGCACCACCACATGCACCGATGGCATGGTGGTGCACACCCAGCTGACCTCGCCCGTGGCCGAGAAGGCGCAGCGCGGCATGATGGAGCTGCTGCTGGTCAACCACCCGCTCGACTGCCCCATGTGCGACAAGGGCGGCGAGTGCCCGCTGCAGAACCAGGCCATGTCCACCGGGCGGGGCGAGACCAGGTTCGACGGGGTCAAGCGGACCTTCGCCAAGCCGATCGCGTTGTCCACCGAGGTGCTGCTCGACCGCGAGCGGTGCATCCAGTGCGCCCGGTGCACCAGGTTCGCTGACCAGATCGCCGGGGACCCGCTGATCGACCTGTTCGAGCGCGGCCCGCAGGAGCAGGTGGGCGTCGGCGAGGGCGCCCCGTTCGACTCCTACTTCTCCGGCAACACCGTGCAGATCTGCCCGGTCGGGGCACTCACCGGCGCCGCCTACCGGTTCCGCGCCCGGCCGTTCGACCTGGTGTCGGTACCGAGCGTGTGCGAGCACTGCGCGGCAGGGTGCCGGCAGCGCACCGACTACCGGCGCGGCGCGATCACCCGGCGGCTGGCCGGCAGCGACCCGCAGGTCAACGAGGAATGGAACTGCGACAAGGGCCGCTGGGCTTTCACCTACGCCACCCAGCCGGACCGGCTCACGGGCCCGCTGGTCCGGGCCGACAACGGCGTGCTCACCCCCGCTTCCTGGCCCGAGGCCTTCGCGGCCGCCGCCCGCGGTCTGGCCGCCGCGCGCGGCCGGGCCGGCGTGCTCACCGGCGGGCGGCTGACCGCCGAGGACGCCTACGCCTACGCCAAGTTCGCCCGGGTGGCACTGGGCACCAACGACGTTGACATGCGGGCCCGCCCGCACTCGGCCGAGGAAGCCGAGTTCCTCGCGGCCAACGTGGCCGGCCGGGATATCGAGGTCAGCTACGCCGACCTGGGACGGGCCCCGGTAGTCCTGCTCGCCGGGTTCGAGCCCGACGACGAGTCGCCCATCGTCTTCCTCAGGCTGCGCAAGGCGGCCCGGGCGGGCACCCTGACCGTGTACTCCGTCGCGCCTCTGGCCAGCCGGGGGCTGACCCGGATGTCCGGGGTCCTGCTGCCCACCGTCCCCGGCGGCGAGGCCGCCGCGCTGGGCAGCCTGATCAGCGGCACCGGACTGGATGACACCGGCCGCGCGGCCAAGGAGGCCCTGGCCGCCGACGGCGCCATCATCCTGGCCGGGGAGCGGCTCGCCGAAGTGCCCGGTGCGCTCAGCGCCGCCGACCGGCTGGCCCGGGCGACCGGAGCCCGGCTGGCCTGGATACCACGGCGGGCCGGTGAGCGGGGCGCCATCGAGGTGGGCGCGCTGCCGAACCTGCTGCCCGGCGGCCGGCTGGCCGCCAGCTCACAGGCCCGGATGGAGATGGCCCGGGCCTGGGGGGTGGCGTCCCTGCCCCCGCTTCCCGGCCGGGACACCGCGCAGATCCTGGCCGCCGCGGCCGGTGGCGACATCGACGCGCTCGTGATCGCCGGCGTGGACCTGGACGACCTGCCCGACCCCGCGGCGGCGCGCGCGGCCCTGGAGGCCACGCCGTTCGTGGTCAGCCTGGAGCTGCGGCCGAGCCCGGTCACCGACCGCGCCGACGTGGTGTTCCCGGTGGCGGCGGTCGCGGAGAAGCCGGGCACGTTCGTGAACTGGGAAGGCCGGCCCGGCTCGTTCGAGGCGGTGCTGGACGTCCCGGGCATCGAATCCGACCTGCACGTGCTGCGCAGGGTCGCCGACGAGATGGACGTGCACCTGGGGCTGCCCGACGCCGCAGCGGCCCGCCGGGAGCTCGCCGCGCTGGGTGTCGTGGGGGGCTCAGCGCCGGCCATCGGGATGAGCACTGGCGAGGCGGAGCGCGTGTCCGCTGCGAGCCTTGCGGGAGCCGGGGGCTCCGGGGGTCGTCCCCCGGGAAGGCAGAGCGGGGGGTCGTCCCCCCGGGCAGATACGGTTCCGCCGGAGGCCGGGCCCGGCGAGGCGCTCCTCGTCACCTGGCACCAGCTGCTGGACGCGGGACGGATGCAGGACGGCGAGCCGTTCCTGGCCGGCACGGCCCGGCCGGTGGTCGCCCGGATGTCCGCCGCGACCGCGGCGGAGGCCGGAACCGCGGACGGCGGTAAGGTCACTGTGGCCACCACGCGCGGTTCGCTGACTCTTCCGGTCGAGGTGGCCGTCATGCCGGACCGGGTGGTGTGGCTGCCGACCCGGTCGGCGGGATCGGAGATCCGGCGCGAGCTCGCCGCCGGATACGGGAGCCTGGTGACCCTGAGGAGCGCGGAATGAGTGGCCTGGCCAGCATGGCCGACACAGGCGCGGCGGCAGCCGGCCATTCTGGCGTGCTCGCGACGGCCGATCCGACCCTGGCCAGCTTCTACAACCAGCCCTGGTGGCTGGTGGTCATCAAGGTCCTGTTCGTCTTCATGTTCCTGATGGTCGTGACGCTGCTGGCGATCTGGGCGGAGCGCCGGATCATCGGCCGGATGCAGCAGCGGCCGGGGCCCAACCGGGCCGGGCCGTTCGGCCTGCTCCAGTCCCTGATGGACGGCATCAAGCTGCCGCTGAAGGAAGACATCATGCCGAGCCACGTGGACAAGCTGCTGTTCTGGCTGGCCCCCGCGATCTCGGTGATCCCCGCGTTCGTCAGCTTCGCGATCATCCCGTTCGGGCCTGAGGTCTCGATCTTCGGCGTGCGGACCCCGCTGCAGCTCGCCGACCTGCCCGTGGCCGTCCTGCTGGTGCTGGCCATGAGCTCGATGGCGGTCTACGGGATCGTGCTGGCCGGGTGGGCGTCCGGATCCCCGTACCCGCTGCTCGGCGGGCTGCGCTCGTCGGCTCAGGTGATCAGCTACGAGATCGCGATGGGACTGTCCTTCGTCGCGGTCTTCCTGTACTCGGGCTCGCTGTCCACCACGGCCATCGTCACGAAGCAGTCGGGCGCCAACACCTCGTTCCACCTGTTCGGCGCCGTCCTGCACTGGCCGTCCTGGTTTGCGGTGCTGCTGTTCCCGTCCTTCGTGATCTACCTGATCACCATGGTCGGCGAGACCAACCGGCTGCCGTTCGACCTGCCCGAAGGCGAGGGCGAGCTGGTCGGCGGGTTCCACACCGAGTACTCCTCGCTCAAGTTCGCCCTGTTCTACCTGGGTGAGTACATCAACATGACCACGGTGGCCGGGCTGGCCACCACCCTGTTCCTCGGTGGCTGGCGGGCACCCTGGCCCATCAGCGTGTGGCCCGACGCCAACACCGGCTGGTGGCCCATGCTGTGGTTCGTGGCCAAGGTGGTGATCCTGCTGTTCTGCTTCATCTGGCTGCGCGGCACGCTGCCCCGGATCCGCTACGACCAGCTGATGCGGTTCGGCTGGAAGGTGCTCATCCCGGTCTCGCTGGCCTGGATCCTGGTCATCGCCACCATCCGCGTCTGGCGCACGCACGGCGGCAGCCCGGCCGTCTACACCGTGGCCGGCCTGCTCGTCGTCGCGCTGCTCGCGCTGCTGTTCCTGGGGGACGCGGCCGCGCAGCGCCGCGCCCAGGCCGCCGAGGAGGCGGCCGCTCAGGCGGGCGTGCCCCTGGGCGCGGAAGCAAGCGCGGGCGGGCCCGGGTCCGCCGACGGCAGCCCGGCCTTCCCGATTCCGCCGATGGACCTGCCGCACTACCACGGGGTCGGGGTGGACGTGTCCCCCTCGCAGATCACCCCGGAGGAGTCCGGCGAGCCCCGGGCCACGACGAAGGAGGTGACCGGTGCCTGAGTTCCTGGACCCCGTCAAGGGATTCGGGGTCACCTTCCGGCAGATGTTCCGGAAGGTCGACACGGTCCAGTACCCCGAGGAGAAGAAGCCCACCGCCCCCCGCTACCACGGCCGTCACCAGCTCAACCGCTGGCCCGACGGGCTGGAGAAGTGCATCGGCTGCGAGCTGTGCGCGTGGGCCTGCCCGGCGGACGCGATCTACGTGGAAGGCGGCAACAACACGCCGGAGGAGCGGTATTCCCCCGGTGAGCGCTACGGCGCCGTCTACCAGATCAACTACCTGCGCTGCATTCTCTGCGGGCTGTGCGTGGAGGCCTGCCCCACCCGGGCGCTGACGATGACCAACGCGTACGAGATCGCGGACGACAACCGGGAAACCCTGATCTGGACCAAGGAGCAGCTGCTCGCGCCGCTGCTGCCCGGCATGGAGCAGCCCCCGCACGACATGCGCCTCGGTCAGACCGAGCGGGACTACTACAACCTCCGGTCGGCCGGCGTGGTCGCCGGACCCCCGCCGGCCGAGGGGCCGGAAGGCGAAGCCGGGGAGCCGGTCTGGACGCTGGCCGCGACCGGATTCTCCGAGGCTGGGTCACCTGGGGCGCAGTCAGGCGGGACCCCAGCCGCCCCGGCCGGCGACGAGCCAGGAGATCAGCAGTGATGCACGGCGGCGTACTGGCCATCAGCGACGTGGCGTCCACCACGCAGCAGATCACCTTCTGGCTGCTCGCCGTGGTGGCCGTCACCGCGGCGCTCGGCATGATCCTGGTCCCCAAGGCCGTGTACTGCGCGGTGCTGCTGGCCGTCGTGATGCTCTCGCTGGCGGTCCTCTACGCCCTGCAGAACGCGCCGTTCCTGGCCTTCGTCCAGGTGATCGTCTACACCGGCGCGGTGCTCATGCTGTTCCTGTTCGTCCTGATGATCGTGGGCATCCGCGCGAAGGACTCCCTCGTGGAGACCATCAAGGGGCAGCGGGTGGCCGCCGGCCTGGCCGCCATCGGGCTGCTGGCGCTGCTCAGCCTGACCGTGGGCCACGCGGTCCTCGGGACCGCCCCCGTGGCCGGGCCGTCCTTCGGCGCGAACAACGTGTACGCGATCGCCAAGCTGATCTTCACTACCTACGTGTTCCCGTTCGAGGTGACCAGCGCCCTGCTGATCACCGCCGCTCTCGGGGCGATGGTGCTCGCGCACCGCGAGCGCCTCACGCCCAAGCCGACCCAGCGTGACCTGTCCCGGCTCCGGGTGGCCAGCGGCCGGCCCGCGCCGCTGGCCGGGCCCGGGACGTACGCGCGGCATAACGCCGTGGACATGCCCGCCCTCCTGCCGGACGGGACCCCCGCTGAGAGCACGGTTCCGGCCGCGATCCGGGGGGTGCCGGAGACACCCGACCAGCGCCGCACGCTGCTGGGCAGCAGCGCCGCGGTACGCAGCGCCGCCGTGCCTGGTGACTCCGGCACCGAGGCCGGACAGGAAGGTGACGCCTGATGAGCCCGGGGAACTTCGTGGCGCTCGCCGTGGTCCTGTTCGTGATCGGCGCGGTGGGCGTGCTGGTACGGCGCAACGCGATGGTGATATTTATGTGCGTCGAGCTCATGCTCAACGCGGTCAACCTCGCCTTCGTGGCCTTCGCCAGGATGCACGGCAACCTGGACGGCCAGGTCATCGCGTTCTTCGTGATGGTGGTCGCGGCCGCGGAGGTCGTCGTCGGCCTCGCGATCCTGATGGCGATCTTCCGCACCCGCAGGTCCGCGTCCGTGGACGACGCGAGCCTGCTGAAGTACTAGCTAGGACCGGCTGACGTAGCAGGCTCGCTGACCTGGTCAGCGGCTGCTGAAGCACGAGGAGTAGCGCAGTGACAGGCTCACTTGCGGTTGCGACCACGGCCGCGGCCCACGCCGAGACCACCTTGCCCGCCGTCGGCGTGCAGCGGGCGGCGTGGCTGCTGCTCGTGTTCCCGCTGATCGGCGCCGTGGTGCTGCTGCTCGGCGGTAAGCGGACCGACCGCTGGGGGCACGTGCTGGGCGTGGCCATGCCGCTCGCCGCGTTCGTCTACGCGCTGATCGCGTTCGCCGCCATGCTCGGCTACCCGGACGACCAGCGCAGCCGGGACCTGCAGGTGTACTCCTGGATCACGGCCGGGACGTTCAGGGTCAACGTCGGCCTGCAGCTCGACCAGCTGTCCATCTGCTTCGTGCTGCTGATCACCGGGGTCGGCTCGCTGATCCACATCTTCTCGGTCGGCTACATGGCCCACGACCCGGGACGGCGCCGGTTCTTCGGCTACATGAACCTGTTCCTGGCCGCCATGCTGCTGCTCGTGCTGGCCGACAACTACCTGGTGCTGTACGCCGGGTGGGAGGGTGTCGGCCTGGCCTCCTACCTGCTGATCGGGTTCTGGCAGTACAAGCCGACCGCGGCCGCGGCGGCCAAGAAGGCGTTCATCGCCAACCGGGTCGGTGACGCCGGGCTGTCCCTGGCCATCATGCTCATGTTCACCACGTTCGGCACGGTGTCGTTCGCCGGGGTGTTCCACCACCCGGGCGCGGCCAGCCCGGGCGTCCTCACCGCACTGGGGCTGCTGCTCCTGCTCGGCGCCTGCGGCAAGTCGGCCCAGCTGCCGCTGCAGTCCTGGCTGCTGGACGCGATGGAGGGCCCGACCCCGGTGTCGGCGCTCATCCACGCGGCCACCATGGTCACCGCGGGCGTCTACCTGATCGTCCGGTCCGGCCCGCTCTTCGACCTGAGCGCGGACGCCCGGCTGGCCGTCACCATCGTGGGCGCGGCCACGCTGCTGTTCGGCGCGATCATCAGCTGTGCCAAGGATGACATCAAGAAGGCGCTGGCCGGGTCGACCATGAGCCAGATCGGGTACATGATGCTGGCCGCCGGGATCGGGCCCGCGGGCTACCCGTTCGCCATCGCGCTGCTCCTCGCGCACGGGTTCTTCAAGGCCGGCCTGTTCCTCGACGCCGGGTCGATCATGCACGGGATGAACGACGAGGTGGACATGCGCCGCTACGGCGGCCTGGCCGCGGTCATGCGGATCACCTTCATCACCTTCACCGCCTGCTATCTGGCCATCATCGGCTTCCCCCCGTTCTCCGGCTTCTTCGCCAAGGACACCGTGATCGACGCCGCGTTCCACGAGGGCGGTACCACGGGCTGGATCCTGGGCATCTGCGCGGTCGGCGGGGCGGGCCTCACGGCGTTCTACATGACCCGGGTGATGTTCATGACGTTCGCCGGGAAGCGCCGCTGGGCGGACGACGCCCACCCGCACGAGGCGCCGCCGGTGATGACCTGGCCGGTGATCGTGCTGGCCATCGGGGCCGTGGGGTTCGGAGCCTGGGAGATCCTGGGGGACCGGCTCGCCGACTTCCTCGGCCCGGTCACCGGGTACATTCCTCCCGAGCCGCCGGTCTTCAGTACCTCCGGCATCGTGGCGCTGGTCCTGATCGCGGCGGGGATCGCGCTCGCGTGGGCGATGTACGGCCGCCGCCCGGTGCCGGCCGTCGCGCCGGCCGGCCGGTTCCCGGTCACCGCCGCGCGCAGGGACCTGTACGGGGACGCGATCAACGAGTCCCTGCTCATGCGGCCCGGGCAGTGGCTGACCAGGCTGTCCGTGTACTTCGACAACCGCGGCGTGGACGGCCTGGTCAACACCGTGGCCGCGGTCATCGGCGGCACGTCGGGGCGGCTGCGCCGGGTCCAGACCGGGTTCGTCCGCTCCTACGCCCTGTCCATGTTCCTCGGCGGGGTGCTGCTGGTCGGCGCCCTCCTGCTGGCGAGAATCTAGGAGACCACGGCTCATGAGCACGTTTCCCTGGCTGACCGTGATCGGCGCGGTGCCGTTGGCCGGCGCGCTGGTGATCGCCGTGACGCCGGGCGTGACCGCGCCGGGCAGCGAGGCGGACCGGGCTGCCCGGCGCCTGCTGGTCAAGCGGCTGGCGCTGGTGTTCTCGCTGATCACGCTGGGCCTGACCATCGCCATGATGGTCGCCTTCTCGCCCCACGGGAACGAGTTCCAGTTCACCCAGACCTACCAGTGGATCCCCCAGTTCGGCGTGCACTACGCGGTCGGCGTGGACGGGATCGCGCTCGTCCTCATCGCCATGACCGCGGTGCTGATGCCCGTGATCATCCTGGCCTCGTGGAACGACGCGGACCCGGCGGAGGGCGAGGAGGCAGCGGCTGCCGCCGGGGACGGCCCCGTGACCCGGCCCCGGCGCAGCGCGAAGACGTACTTCGCCTTGCTGCTGGTGCTGGAAACGATGATGGTCGGCGTGTTCGCGGCCACCGACGTGTTCCTGTTCTACGTGTTCTTCGAGGCCATGCTGATCCCGATGTACTTCCTGATCGGCAGCTTCGGGACTGGCCAGCGCCAGTACGCCGCGGTCAAGTTCCTGCTCTACAGCCTGTTCGGCGGGCTGCTCATGCTGGTCGCCGTCATCGCGCTGTACGTCTACTCCGCCCGCGGCGGCCACCCCGGCACGTTCCTGTTCACCGAGCTCACCCACGTGACGTTCAGCCCCACCGTGCAGAAGTGGCTGTTCCTCGGCTTCTTCATCGCGTTCGCCATCAAGGCCCCGCTGTGGCCGTTCCACACCTGGCTGCCGGACGCCGCCACCGCGTCCCAGCCCGGTACCGCGGTGCTGCTGGTCGGGGTCATGGACAAGGTCGGCACGTTCGGGATGATCCGGTACTGCCTCCAGCTGTTCCCCGTCGCCTCCCGCTACTTCACGCCCCTGATCCTGGTGCTGGCGGTGATCGGGATCCTGTACGGGGCGATCGTGGCCATCGGCCAGCGGGACCTCAAGCGCCTGATCGCGTACACCTCGATCTCGCACTTCGGGTTCATCGTGCTCGGCATCTTCGCGCTCACCACCGAGGCCCAGACCGGCGCCACGCTCTACATGGTCAATCACGCGTTCTCTACCGGGGCGCTGTTCCTGGTCGCCGGCTTCATGATCGCCCGCCGCCGGTCGCAGCGGATCGCCGACTACGGCGGCGTCTACCAGGTGGCCCCGGTCTTGGCGGGCCTGTTCCTCATCGCCGGCCTGGCCGGGCTGTCCCTGCCCGGGCTGTCCACGTTCGTCAGCGAGTTCCTCGTCCTGGTCGGCACGTTCAGCCGGTACAAGGTGGCCGCCTCGTTCGCCACCGCGGGCATCATCCTGGCCGCGATCTACATCCTGTGGATGTACCAGCGCACGATGACCGGGCCGGTCCGCCCGGAGGTCGCGGACATGCCCGACCTGCGGCCCCGTGAGCTGTGGGCGGTGGGGCCGCTGATCGCCGTGCTCATCTTCTTCGGTGTGTACCCGAAGCCCCTGCTCGACGTCATCAACCCGGCGGTGCACGACACGCTGTCCCAGGTGCACGCGACCGATCCGCGGCCCCAGCATCCGAGCCCCGCCAACCTCACTGTTCATGGCGGCTTCGGTGCCAGCAGCGGGAAGATCCTCCTGAGCGCCCGCGGCGCGCAGATCCAGAAGGGAAGCACCCCGTGACCGGGTCCCTGGCACTGGCGACGATTCCCACGCCGCATATCCAGTACGGCGAGCTGTCGCCGCTGCTGCTGGTCTTCGGCCTGGGCGTGGTCGGCGTCCTGATCGAGGCGTTCGTGCCCCGCGAGCTGCGCCGCCCCGCCCACCTGGTCATCACGCTGGGCGGGCTGGCCGTGGCCTTCGTGCTCACCATCGTGGTCGCCGCCACCTCGTCGCTGTTCGCCCACGGCGCCCACGGGATCTCCGCGGCGATGGGAGCGGTCGGGGTAGACGGCCCGACGCTGTTCATCTGGGGCACGATCCTCGTGCTGGCGTTCGTCAGCGTGCTGCTGATCGCGGACTCCTCCCGCGACGACCAGACGTTCGTGGCCCAGGCGGCCACCACCCCCGGCAGCGCCGAGGAGCGCGCCGCCCAGCTGGCCGGGGTGGTGCATACCGAGATCTACCCGCTCACCCTGTTCGCGGTGGCCGGCATGCTGCTGTTCCCGGCGTCCAACGACCTGCTCACCATGTTCGTCGCGCTCGAAGTGCTCTCCCTGCCGCTGTACCTGCTGTGCGGGCTGTCCCGGCGGCGCCGGCTCCTGTCGCAGGAAGCATCCATGAAGTACTTCCTGCTCGGGGCGTTCTCCTCGGCGTTCTTCCTGTTCGGCGTGGCCATGCTGTACGGCTACGCGGGCTCGGTGTCGCTGGCGGCCATCGCGGCGGCCGCGGCCAGCAACCTGGGCAGCCTGACCCTGCTCTACGCGGGCATGGCCCTGCTCGGCGTCGGCCTGCTGTTCAAGATCGGCGCGGTCCCGTTCCAGAGCTGGAAGCCCGACGTCTACCAGGGCGCGCCGACCCCGGTCACCGCCCTGATGGCCTCGTGCACGCTGGTCTCTGCCTTCGGCGCGCTGCTGCGGGTCTTCTACGTCGCGTTCGGCCAGCTCACCTGGGACTGGCGGCCGGTCCTGTGGGGCGTGGCCATCCTGACCATGGTGGTCGGGGCGATCATCGCGATTACCCAGACCGATGTGAAGCGGCTGCTGGCCTACTCGTCCATCGCCCACGGCGGCTTCATCCTCACCGGCGTGATCGCGGCGAGCGTGGCAGGCCTGTCCAGCAGCCTCTTCTACCTGGCGGTGTACGGGTTCACCACGATCGGTGCGTTCGCGGTCGTCACGCTGGTCCGTGATCAGGCGGGCGAGGCCGCGCACCTGTCCAGCTGGGCGGGCCTCGGACGGCGTTCTCCGCTCGTGGCCGGGGTCTTCGCGTTCTTCCTGCTCGCGTTCGCCGGTATCCCGCTGACCAGCGGGTTCACCGGGAAGTTCGCGGTGTTCCAGGCGGCCATCGCCGGCGGGGCGGTTCCGCTGGTGATCGTCGGTGTGATCGCCAGTGCCATCGCGGCGTTCTTCTACGTCCGGGTCATCGTGCTCATGTTCTTCAGCGACCCGGCGCCGGCGGCCCCGCGGTGGTGACGGTGGCGAGTCCCGGGCTGTTCACCGGCGCCGCCGTGGCCATCGGCGTGATCACCACGCTGGTGTTCGGCATTGTCCCCCAGCCCCTGCTCAGCCTGGCGAATCATGCGGCCTCTCACTTGTTCGTCCGCTGACCTGCCGGGGACGCACGCGCGTTCCTGGCCGGCCGGCAGGGTGTCCGGGGACGTGCCGGAGGGCATATCCGGGACGGCGGTAGCTTGGGGCTGGCGCGAGGATGGCCTCGCCCGCCCTGGTCACGGCCGCCCGAGGTGGTCCGTGACCGACGCGATGACCGATGACCGGGAGCCCGATTGATCGCCGCCGTCCCTGTGGAGCTGACCGACGCCGCGCTGGCCGCGGAGGTTGTTGACGGCCTTGCCCTGGTCGAGAAGCAGCTGGCCGACGCCACCCGGTCCGAGGAGGAACTGCTGGCCGAGGCGTCCACCCACCTGCTCGAGGCCGGAGGGAAGCGATTCCGGGCCACCCTGGTCCTGCTCGCCTCGCACTTCGGCAATCCCCGCGATCCGCGTGTGGTGTCGGCCGCGACCGCGGTCGAGCTGACCCACCTGGCCACCCTGTACCACGACGACGTGATGGACGAGGCGGTCATCCGCCGCGGCCACGAGAGCGCGAACTCGCGGTGGACCAACACCATCGCGATCCTGACCGGCGATTTCCTGTTCGCCCGGGCCTCGCAGATGCTGGCCGCGCTGGGCCACGAGGCGGTCGGGATCCAGGCGGACACCTTCGCCCGGCTGGTGGGCGGGCAGATCGCGGAGACCATCGGGCCCCGGCCCGGGGAGGACCCGCTGCCGCACTACCTGCACGTGGTGAAGGACAAGACCGCGTCGCTGGTGGCCACGGCCGGCCGGTTCGGGGCCATGTACTCGGGCGCCCCGGCCGAGGTGGTGGCCCGGATGGAGCCGGCCTGCGAGGCGATCGGGGTGGCCTGGCAGCTGTCCGACGACATCCTCGACGTGGCCAGCGAGTCCGACCAGTCCGGCAAGACGCCCGGCACGGACCTGCGGGAAGGCGTGCGCAGCCTGCCCGTGTTGCACGCGCTCGGTTCCGGCCGCCCGGCTGACGCACGCCTGAAGGACCTGCTGGCCTCGGCCGACCTGACCGACCCCGGCTTGCACGCGGAAGCCCTCGGCCTGCTGCGGGCCCATCCCGCCATGCAGCAAGCCCGGGCCGACCTGCGGCACTGGGCGGCGGTGGCCCGCGAGCAGATCACCGGCCTGCCTGACGTCCCGGCCCGCGCCGCCTTCGAGGGCCTCTGCGACTACGTGGTCGAGCGCACCGGTTAGCCCGGGGGCCCGTGTTAGCCCGGGGGGGCGACCCCCCGGCCCCCCCGCGCTCGCCGCCTCGGCGAGGACACGGCTCCGCCGCGCCTCCCCTCGCCGGCGAGGCGGAGCCAGTACCCGACGGGGAACAGCCGCACGTTCAGGTGCTCGTCCACCAGCCCCCAGAGCCCGCGGCGGGCGAACAGGGCCACGAGGATCGCGACCAGGCCCAGGATGATCAGGTACCACGCGTTGTACGAGGCCAGTGTCTGCTGCAGCACCAGGTACACGATGGTGCCGATGATCGGCCCCTCGATCGTGCCCAGCCCGCCGATGATGGTCGCGAACGCCATCTCCGCGGTCCACTGCACGCTGAACACCGCGCTCGGCTGCACCTGGAGCTGGCTGATCGCCAGCAGGGCGCCCGCGGCGCCGCAGCCGGCGCCCGCCACCACGAACACCAGCAGCCTGGCCAGGCCGACCCGGGCCCCGGAGCTGCGCGCGGCCACCTCGTCGTCGCGGATGGCGGTTAGCACCAGGCCGAGCCTGCCGCGCAGCAGCAGGTAGATGGCGGCCAGCGTGACCACCGTGACGGCCAGCCCGGCCCAGTAGGTGTACGCGGTCAGCAGCGCCGGGCTGAACCCGGACAGGCCGGGCAGCGGCATGCCGGTCCCGCCGCCAATCGAGGAGAACTTCTCGATGATGAGCATGACGGTCGCGGCGAGTACCCAGGTGGCGATCGCGAAATACCCGCTGCGCAGCCGGGAGACCAGCCACCACAGGGGGAGCGCCGCGACACCGCAGCCGATCGCGGCGACGGGCAACGCGGCGAACGGCGAGGTGCCGTGGATGGCGAGGATGAGCACGAAGTACGCGCCGAGGCCCACGAACGCCTGCTGCCCCACCGACACCAGACCCGCGTAGCCCGCCAGCAGGTTCCACATGCTCGCCATCGTGAGCACGATGAACCCCTGCACCAAGATGGCGGTGGTGCCCGAGTACACGATGTAGGGAAGCATCGCGAGCACGGCGACGACGATCAGCGCGCCCGCCCCGGTCCAGGCGATGTTTCGCCGTGACCGGGTAACCCGGAAGCCTTCCGCCGGGCGAGTGGTGGTTTCCGTGGCCAGGCTCACGACTGCGCCCTCCGGGTGGTAAGGCCCTGCGGGCGCAGCACGAGCACGGCGAGGAACACGAGGTACCCGGCCAGGACCTCGTCAGAGATGTTGATCTGGGCACCGATCTGCTGGGCCACGCCCAGCACCACGCCGCCGACCAGGGTTCCCCATAGCGAGCCGAGCCCGCCGATCACCACCGCCGCGAACGCGAACAGCAGGATCGTGTCGGTACCCGTGGTCGGCGAGAGCTGGGAGTACATGCCGTAAGCGATGCCGGCCAGCGCCACGGTGCCGAACGCGAGGGCCGCCGCGATACCGAACACGTGCCGGTAGTCGGCCCCGGCCAGCTGCGCCGCCTCCTTGTCGTCGGCCACGGCGCGGATCAGGCGGCCGTACTTGGATGCGGACAGGAAGTACTGCAGCCCGAGCAGCACGACCACGGCGACGGCGAAGATGACCACGAGCAGGTAGGCGATCTGGATCTGCGAGCCGAGGCTGAATGAGCCGGTCACCAGGGGCAGCCCGGTGCCGATCGCACGGCTGTTGGCCGTGAAGAACTGGAGCAGGCCGTTCTCGATCACCACCGACAGGCCGAAGGTGACCAGCAGCGTGGTGAGCACGCTGCGGTCGAGCGCGCCCTGGAGGATCGTGCGCTGCAGCACGTAGCCGAGCAGTGCCATGACCGGGACGACGATGAGGAAGGACCAGAGCACAGGGATGTGGGCGACGGCGATGACGCCGATCGCGATGTAGCCGGCGACCACCGCGAGGTCGCCGTGCGCGAGGTTCACGACCTTCATCACCCCGAACATCAGCGACAGCCCGCAGGCGAACAGGGCATACAGTCCGCCGGTCAGCACCCCCTGGATGATGGCGTTTACCCAGGCCATTACGGTTCGCTCCCTTCGCCGGCCCGGCCGGGCGAGGCGGCGGGGGCCAGGCCGAAGTAGGCCGCCTCGACCTGGTCCGCGGTGACGTCGGCGGGCCTGCCTTCCAAGGTGGTCCGGCCCTCCAGCAGGCACTGGATGTGCGAGGCCACCCGCAGGGCCTGGCTCACGTCCTGCTCGACGAGGAGCACGGTGAGGCCAGTGGCCATGATCTGCGGCAGCATGCCGTAGATGCGCTGGACGACCACCGGCGCCAGGCCGAGCGACAGCTCGTCGAGCAGCAGCACGCGGGGGTTGGCGACGAGCGCCCGGCCGATGGCGAGCGTCTGCTGCTCGCCGCCGGAAAGCTGGGCGGTGGGCTGGCTGCGGCGCTCTCGCATCCAGCCGAACATCTGGTACACATGCTCGATCGTCCAGGGGCCCGGCCGCGCGTACGCCGCGCCGACCCGCAGGTTTTCCTCGACGGACAGCGACCCGAACAGCCGCCTGCCCTCCGGCACCAGGACGATCCCCTGCCTGGCCCGGCGCTCGGGCCGCACCGTGGTCACGTCGTTGCCGTCGAATAGGACCGAGCCCGCCGTCGGGTGGTGCAGGCCGGCGATCGTGCGCAGCAGCGTCGACTTGCCCGCCCCGTTCGCGCCGATGATCGCGTAGACCTCGCCAGGGAATACCCGCAGCGAGACTGCGTCGAGAGCCCGGAGCTGCCCGTGATGCACGACCAGGTCACGGACGTCCAGCAGCGGCGTCCCGCTGTCCGGCCGCTCCCCGCCCACCTCCCCGTCCCCCTGCACTGCCGGTAGCGTCACTGCTCGCTCCGTTCCCCGTCCGCCACCCCATCCCCCGGCACCGCCGGGGGTGCCTCCAGGGACCCGCCGGCCAGCGCCGCGGTGACCTCGGTGCCGAGGAAGACCTCGCGGACCGCGGGGTCGGCCAGCACCGCGGCAGGCTCGCCGTCGCCGGCGAACCTGCCGCCGGCCAGGCAGATCAGCCGGCTCACCACCGGGGTGAGCGCGCGCACCACGTGCTCGATCCAGATCACCGCGGTGCCCTCGGCGTTGACGCCGCGGACGATCTCGACCAGCTGGGCGACTTCAGGGTCGGTAAGGCCGCCTGCCACCTCGTCCAGCAGCAGCAGCGTGGGCTGCGTGGCCAGAGCGCGGGCGAGTTCCAGCCGCTTGCGCTGCAGCAGACCGAGCCGTTCGGCGGGCACGTTCGCCTGGCCGGACATGCCGCACTGGTCCAGCGCCCCGACCGCTGCCGCGTAACTGGCCCGCCGCCGCAGCCCGCCGCCCTGCTGCGCGGCGACGAGCAGGTTCTCGAACACGGTCATATCCCCGAACGGCCGCGGCACCTGGTACGTGCGGCCGATGCCGAGCCTGCACCGCGCCGCCGCCTCCAGCTTGGTGACCGTGCGGCCGGCGAAGCGGATCTCACCGGCCCCGGGGGCCAGGTCGCCGGAGATCAGGCCGAACAGGCTGGTCTTGCCGGCGCCGTTCGGCCCCACGATCCCGACCACCTCTCCGGGGCCGACGGCGAACGACAGGTCCTCCGCAATGACGACCCGGCCGAACCGCTTCGTCACAGTGTCGAGCTCGAGCAGGGGGTTGGTCATCCGGTCACTGGTTGGTTGGGAAGAGATCTGCGGTGATCTTCGCCCGTGGCTGCAGCGTGTTGTCCACGACCTGGGCCTCAACCGGGTACTTGGTGCCCTTCTGCCACTGGATGCCAACCGGCGGGGTGATCGCCACGCCCGGCGCGGGACCCCCGGAGGCGAAGTTCAGCGGCCCGGCCACCGCCTGCGGGAGGTTCACCTGATGGATGGCGGTGGCGACCTCCATCTTGTCGTGCGGGTCGCTCACCGAGGTCAGGGCCTTGTGGGCGACCTCGAACAGGCTGTAGTTGCTGATGTTGGAGTTCCACTGCCCCTTGGTTTCGGCCTCGAACTCATTGGCCAGCTGCTGGCAGGTCTCCCCGGTGAACGAGGACTTCCACGGCAGCGACGGCGCCCACCAGGCGTCGGTGGCCACGTTGTACGCCAGGGCGCCGAGCGCGTAGGCGTCGGGGGGGAACAGCAGTACCTTGGCCACCGTGGCCAGCTTCGGCTTGAAGCCCTGCTGCGCCGACTGCTTCCACATGGTGGCGAAGTCGGGCGGCAGCGGCACGTTGGTGAAGAAGTCTGCGTTGGCCGCCTTGAACTGGGAGATCATCGAGGAGTAGTTCGTGGTCCCGTCGGGGTAGGCCGAGGAAAGGACCATCTTGTAGCCCGCCGCCGTGACGATCGGCGGGAACACCGCGCGGAACGCGTTGCCGTCCGAGTCGTTGGGGAACGCGGCGGCGACGATCTTGTTGGTGTGCAGCTGGGCGTGGATCCGGTCCCACATCGGGATGAAGCACTTCGCCAGGTGCTCGGCGCCCAGGAAGTACATGACCACGTACTTGGGCGTGAGCGTCGGCTTCTGCGGGTTGCCCCCGAGGTTGATGTACCAGGCCTCCCACGGGATGTTCGAGCAGATCAGCGGCGTGCCGAGCGTTTCGGCCTGGCTGGCCACCGCGTTGACGGTCTCCGGCGTGGACGACGCCAGCAGCAGATCCACCCCATCGCTCAGGATGGCCGTCTTGGCCAGGTCCCCGGCCCGGGTCGGGCTGGACTGGGTGTCGTAGGACTTGATGGTGACGGGGTAGGTCTTGCTGCCGATCTTGAACCCGTTCTTGTACGGGGTGGTCTGCTTGATCTTGGAGATCACCCAGTTGTCCGGGGCACCGAATCCGGCCAGGTCACCGGTCAGCGGGTGGATCCAGCCGATGGTGATGCCTTTGGTGCCGCCCGAGCTAGCCCCCTTGATGCCGGAGCTGCACGCCTCCAGCAGCCCGCCGCCCCCCACCACCACCGCGCCGGCGCTGGCCCCGCGCAGCAGGCCGCGCCTGCTGATGCCGCTGGCCTGGCTGGTTCTGCCGGATTGCCCAGTCTGGTGACTCATCTGTCATCGATCTCCTTGTGAGGTCGTATCGCAGAGTGACGCCATTCCGTCTCCTCGACGTCAGCGCCCGTCGCACACGGCGTCCAAGACACCGGCGTCAGAGGCCCACCTTCAACATCAGCGCCCAGCCCCGGGGAAGGGCCTAGCGCGGATCCTAGTGTGCGCTTGGCGTACGGCTATGCGCAATACGGATACGGAATGGACAAATTTCCCTTCACCACCGGCGCGTCCGGTGGTGGTGCGGCGTGGTGAACGGACCGGGCTTGCTACCCGCGCCGGCGGCCCCACACGAAGTAGGCCAGCGGCGCGAGCCCGGCCGAGTTGACGATCGTTACCGCCGGGATCCACACCCATTTCGACCCGCGGATCTCACTCGCCGGACGGCGCTTGATGTTGACGAGCGCCGCAGCCTTGAGGCCGGTTTCCACGGCCGCCCCGGCGATGATCAGCCGCCGGGTGCGCTGGCTGAGATCGCTCCACTGCTTTCCGGCCACGACACCCTCCGCATACCTGGCAGGGACCTGTGCTGGCCTGAACTGTACATCGGTGGCCGGCCCGCCCCGGCGCCCCTCCGTCAGATTGGCGCGCTTCGGGTAATTCACCACATCTAACGGCGGTCACGTGGAGTCCGCCGCCAAGCCGGTGGCACCGCGGCGATGCCGGACGGCCTATTGCCCCCGGTCGCGGCGCAGGCGCTCCAGAACCTCGTCCGGGCACTCCGTGGTGACCCGGATCATCGCGCGCACCGCGTCCGCCAGGGCGATGCGCGGCACATCCAGTTCGATGGCGGCCGAGTGGGCCCAGCGGGTGAGCTCCCGGTAAAGCTCCGGGCTCAGGTCGAGCGTGATCCTGACCGGCTTCGACCGGATCGCCGTCTTGCCGGCCGGAGCGGCCCCGGGTTCGGTGCGCCTCGTGGCGGCGGCCGCCATCTGCGCTTTGCGCCGCTCCCGCTCCGTTGTCATGACGGCACCTTCCCGAGGGGAACGCATCGCTCGATGAGATCGTGGGCCACGCCGCGCCACACAGCGCGGCCCATCTCGGGAATCGGCACTCCGAAACTCTGGGCGTACACCTCGAGCCTCGGCACGGCCGTTCGCAGCACGTCATAGCCTAGGCCCTCCAGCACTTCCCGGGCGCCGGTGGTGGAGTGCGCCCGGGTGATGCAGCGGTTCAGCAGCACCGAGGAACGTGCGGGCCGCTCCCGGAACGCCTCGACCTCGCTGATCTCCTCCCGTACCGGGGTGGTGCGGTTGATCTCGATGGGGCTCGGCGCGCAGGGAATCAGGATCTCGTCGACGTAGCGCATCGCCGACCGGGCGATGCCCGCGTGGTCCTCCAGCTGCGGGGCGTCGATGATCACCACGTCGTCCGGGTGGGCGATCTCGGCGACGCGCTGGTGCAGGCTGCGGGACGGCAGGGCCACCATCCGGAACGGGAAGGCCATCCGCGGCGGGAGCCCCGGGTCCATGGCGGCCAGGTCGGACCACTCCAGGGCGCTGCCCGACGGGTCCGCGTCTACGAGCAGGACGGTCTTTCCGGCCTGGGCGAAGATGTGCGCCAGCCAGACCGCCGAGGTGGTCTTGCCCGTGCCCGGCTTGAGGTTGAGCAGGGCAATGCTGAGAGCCGGCATGAACGCAGTATTGCAGTGCCTACGGCATTACGGAAGGGGTCCGGGGCATGCGATCCGCGAGGCTGCGGCGCGCGATCCGCGGGGCCGGGCGAGCGCAGGCCCCGCGCCAGATGGTGGAACGAGGAGTTTCCACAAGGCTACGGATACTACCTCGCAGTTCGTGCGCGGGGCGAGGCTGATTTGCCCACAGGCTGTGGATCGCGCTGGAGGCTTTTACCCGCTACAGCGGCGGACGCCCTGGCCGGGAACTGGGGTTCCCGGCCAGGGCCGCCGCGTTACCGGGTTAGCTGGCCGGGCCCAGAGTGATCGGGACCGTGCCACCAGAGCGGTCCCAGGTCGCGGTGAACGTCTTACCGCTCAGCGCGCTCACCGTATCCAGCGAGATGAAGCCGCCGCTGGATAGCGGGCTGACCATGTTGATCGGGTAGTTCGTGAACCCGGCGATGCCCTTAGGCGCGCCGCCGGCCACCTGCGCCTCGGTGCCGCCCATCGTGCTGGTGCCGAAGTCGGCCAGCCTGGTCAGGAAGCACTTGGTTACCGCGTTGTTGCACAGGGCGGGCCGCTCGATGATCCATTCGGCCGAGGCCCGCACGCAGGTAGAGCACGCCGCGACGTCCGTGGCCGTCTTGCCGGTCGTCAGGTCGGAGACCGTGAGCGAGAACTGACCGCGGGCGTACGTGACGGACGTGTCAATCACGTCCCCGGGGCGCACGCTGAACACGTTGACCGAGCCGGCCGGGTACATCTCGTACCAGGCCTTGTAGACCGGCGTCGTGGACTGGGGGCCGCCGCAGTACGCGAAGGTGCCGTCCTGCTCAACGGTCGCGTTGTTGAACCCGTCGAGGCCCACCCAGTTCGAAGTCCACTCGTTCTTGACACCCGGGCAGGTGATCGCCGGCTGCACGAACGTGCTGTGCACGTAGTTAAACTTCTTGGCCGATGTGGCCGCATAGCCGGACCAGTTCAAGCTGATCGTCGGAATAGATGAGTTGCCTGACCCCGCCGCCCTGATGATGGGCCCACCTGGCAGCGGGACGCTTCCCGAGGTCGCCGCGCTGGCGACGCCGGGCAACGCTGCGACCGCCGCCGCGCACACGAGAGCGGCCGCCGTAAAGGCCGTGGCGCACAACCGCTTGGTAAGCATTTCCTCCCCCTTGGTTAGAGCCTGCTTGCACCAAGCTTGCGCCGCTTTACGATCCCCGTCACGTGGGAACGTCAGGATTTCGTTCCGCCGCCCGTTGCTCGTCCGCCGGGCCTTCTGCTGATGGGACTGCGTCCGGGCCTGTCACATGTTGTGCATGCGGACGAAGCGGCGGATGTCACTGCTGCCGGCGATCAGTGCCGCGCAGACGAACACGGTCGCGCTGGCCGATGCCAGCATCCAGAACTTCTTCATCGTCGTGCCTCCTCATGTGGGTCGCCCGCGCGGGCATCCGCCGGGCGTTCTCGCTGACGTGGCCATGGCTCGCTCACCCGACGGGCCCGGCCGCGGTGACCCCGTGCCTGATGTAGTCGGTGAGGCGCTCGCCCAGCATGACCGGCACGGTGTACCCGCGGTGCGAGACCGCCAGCCCGTGCCAGTCCGCCGTCGGGTTGACGGCCCAGCCGTGCAGGTCTACGTCGCGGATCGCGCCCTGCAGGATCCGGTGCGCCCGCTCGCCGGCCGAGTGGTACCAGGAACTGTCGTCGTTCAGGGCCAGGCTGAGGGTGAACTCGAGGTCCGCTCCGTCGCGCAGCCGGGCCAGGTTGCGCTCGATGCCGATCAGCACCGGGGCGAGGGCCAGGTCGGCGGGGGAGTGCGGATGGGGTGTGGACATCGGGACCACCGTCCCTCCGGACGAAGAACTGCGCCACTTCGATAGTCTCCGCGGGTCCGCCGCACGGGCAGGGACCATGGTCGTGTCCTGCCCGGCCAACGTCCCGCGCTGGTCCGGATGGGCGGCTCCGAAACGTTCGTTCATCTTCCGTTCACCTTGACGTCGGTATCGCGTTGCTTGTGTGACGTACGTTCGTCACGGAAAAAAGGCTGGAAGCGGCCAGTCAACGCGCACGAAGGGGTCGTTGGTGGCGCAAACCCGGTCCCGCGGCTTGGCGACCGCCCTGGATGAGGCGTCGATCAGCCGATTTCATCTCCGGGCGGTCCTGGTCTCCGGCATGGGATTCTTCACCGATGCCTATGACCTGTTCGTCATCGGGATCGCCGCCACCCTGATCAAGCAGCAGTGGCACCTGGACTCCGGCGGGCTGGCCCTGCTCAACGCCGCCATGCTGTTCGCGGCCTTCCTGGGCGCGTTCGTGTTCGGCCGGGTCGCCGACATCCTCGGCCGCAAGCGGGTGTACTGGCTGGTCGCGGCGATCATGGTGGTCGGCGCGCTCGGTTCGGCGCTGTCCCCGTCCTTCTGGGTGCTGATCGTGTTCCGCTTCGTGCTGGGCTTCGGCGTGGGTGGTGACTACCCGGTCAGCGCCGTGCTGATGAGCGAGTACGCCAACCGCCGGGACCGCGGCAAGCTGGTCGGGATGGTGTTTTCCACCCAGGCGCTCGGCCTCATCCTGGGACCCCTGATCGCCCTGGTGCTGCTCGGCGGAGGCGTGAGCGACGGCCTGGCCTGGCGGATCATGCTGGGCATCGGCGCGATCCCGGCGGCCGCCGTGGTCTACCTGCGCCGTCAGATGCCTGAATCGCCCCGTTACCAGGCCCAGGTCCAGGGTCTCCACCGCACGGCGGCCCTCGGCCTGGCCGAGTTCAGCCAGGGCGCGGTGGTTTCGGAACCTACCCCGGCCATCACCCACCGGATGGGCCTGCGGTCGTTCCTGACCAACCGCCGCTGGCTGGTGACGCTGGCCGGCACGGCCCGCTGCTGGTTCCTGCTGGACTACGCCTACTACGGCAACACGATCTCCACGCCGCAGATCATCGGGCTGATCACGCCCAATTCCTCGATCACGACGACGATCGCCATCCAGCTGGTCATCTTCGTGGTGGCCGCGGTGCCGGGCTACCTGCTCGGCATCGCCCGGATGGACAAGATCGGCCACCGGCGGCTTCAGCTCATCGGCTTCGCCATGATGGCGCTCTGTTTCGCGGTCATCGGGCTGGTGCCGGGGCTGACCACTGCGGTGGTGCCGTTCCTGCTGGTGTACGGGGTCAGCTACTTCTTCACCGAGTTCGGGCCGAACATGACCACGTTCGTGATGCCCAGCGAGGTGTTCCCGGTGACCATGCGGGCCACGGGGCACGGCATCTCGGCGGGAATCGGCAAGCTCGGCGCCTTCATCGGCGTATTCCTCTTCCCGCTGCTGCAGTCATCCTTCGGGCTGCGCGGCACGCTCCTGCTCACCGCGGGGATCTCGGCCCTCGGCCTGGCGCTGACCCTGGTCCTGCCCGAGCCCGCGCGCCGGGGCCTGGATGAGGTCTCCGGTGGCGAGCCACTGATCGGCAGCCTGGCCGGCGGTTACCCCTCCGTGCCGGAGTCGCCGTCCGTGGGGGCGTTGCTGGTGGACGTCCCGTCCGAGCTGCGGTCCGGCGCACCGCCGGACCGTGTGGCCTGAGGCTCCGCGGCGGGCCCTTCCGGCATCCCGGGCGGGCCGCCCACGCCCACGGGCAGGGCCACCAGGGATCCTTCCTGCGGGTGCCCCAGCCCGGCCCAGATCCGGTTGAGCTCGTACTGGTAGTACAGCGTGTGCAGCCCGAGGAAGAAGCTCAGTACCAGGCCGATCCAGCCGTTGCAGGAGCGCTCCATGCCCGCGTCTTCCTGCATCTGGCCGATCCGGGCCCCGGTCCGGTAGATGGACACGTACGGCGGGACGATGATGATCCAGCCGACCGTGATCGCGAGCAGGGAGATCAGCGGCTCCACGGCGATGTTCTCGTCGAAGTCGCGCGCCTCGCGGTTGATCTTGTACCACCAGACGAAGTGGTAGATACCGAGCGTGAGGAAGGGCCAGACCAGCCAGGTGAGCCAGATGTTCCGGGTCTTGCCCGCGCGCCCGGTCATGGCCGCCGCGCCGTTGGTCCGGTCACGCGTGCCGGTCCTGGGCGGTCCTGTCGCCGCGCGCGTGCTGTCATAGCGTTCCCCCGAACGTCGAAGCGACCCGCGGTGACCACACGTTGATCTGCGGGTATCACTTTTCGTGATTGTACGGGTTCCGGCTGAAGTGATCCAGGGCGGCGGCTCAGGTCAGGCCGGGGCGCCCTCCGGGCCGGCGCGGCCCGCCGCTCAGCCGACCTGCCAGGTGTCTGAGCCGGCCAGCAGCTCGGACAGGTCACCCTCACCCTGCCGGGCCCGGGCCGCGGCGATCTGCTCGGCCATCAGGTCGTCGTAGCTGGCCCGCGGCTGCTGCCGGAACACGCCGATGGGGGTGTGCGCGAAGTCCGCACGGTCCAGCCGGGACAGGGCGAACGCGTAGGACGGGTCCGCGGCGTGCGCATCGTGCACGACCAGGGAATCCGGGTCAGCCGCGGCCATGTCCACGGCCTCCAGCGAGCCGTTGCGGCCGAACCGCAGCCCGCGGCCGCGGTCGGCGCCGAACCTGACCGGCTCGTCGTGCTCCAGCCGGATCAGCGTGTCATCCCGGGAGGCCGGGCTGGTCAGCGGCGCGAACGCGTCGTCGTTGAAGATCGGGCAGTTCTGGTAGATCTCCACGAACGCGGCGCCGCGGTGATCGGCGGCGGTCCGCAGCACGCTGGTCAGGTGCTTGCGGTCGGAATCGATGGTGCGGGCCACGAAGCTGGCCTCCGCGCCCAGCGCGAGTGAGACCGGGTTGAACGGGGTGTCCAGCGACCCGAACGGTGTCGACTTGGTCACCTTGCCCTGCTCCGACGTGGGCGAGTACTGGCCCTTGGTCAGCCCGTAGATGCGGTTGTTGAACAGCAGGATCTTGATGTTCACGTTGCGCCGCAACGCGTGGATGAGGTGATTGCCGCCGATCGACAGCGCGTCGCCATCCCCGGTGATCACCCAGACCGACAGGTCCGGGCGGGAGGCGGCCAGCCCGGTCGCGATGGCCGGCGCGCGCCCGTGGATGGAGTGCATCCCGTAGCTGTCCACGTAGTACGGCAGCCGGGACGAGCAGCCGATGCCCGAGATCATCACCAGGTTCTCCCGGGGGATCTCCAGCTCAGGCAGGAACGCCTGGAACGCGGCCAGGATCGCGTAGTCGCCACACCCAGGACACCAGCGCACTTCCTGGTCAGACTTGAAGTCCTTGGTGCCGAGCTTCTCGTCGGCCACCGGCACCAGGGTCAGCGAGGCGGGCCGGCGGCCAGCCTCCAGGGCCCCGTCGTTGGCCGGGCTGTTGGGCCCGCCGTCCGCAGTGTCAGACATTGTCGATCACATCCTGGATCACGCCGGCCAGTTCGGCGGCGCGGATGGGCAGCCCGCGCACCCGGTTGTAGGAGATCACATCGGTCAGGTAGCGCCCGCGGAGCACGAGCGCGAGCTGACCCAGGTTGATCTCCGGGACCAGCACCCTGTCGTACCTGGCCAGGACATCGCCGAGGTTGGCCGGGAACGGGGACAGGTGGCGCAGGTGGGCCTGGGCCACCAACCCGCCCGCCAGCCGGACCTGGCGCACCGCGGCCCCGATGGACCCGAAGGTGGATCCCCAGCCCAGTACCAGCACCTTGGCCCGGCCGTCCGGGTCGTCCACCTCCAGCGGCCCGATGTCGGCCGCGACGCCGTTGACCTTCGCCTGGCGGAGCCGGACCATCCGGTCGTGGTTGGCGGGGTCATAGGAGATGGTGCCGGAACCGTCGGCCTTCTCGATCCCGCCGATCCGGTGCTCCAGGCCGGGGGTGCCCGGAATAGCCCACGGCCGGGCCAGGGTGTCCGGGTTCCGCTGGTAGGGCCGGAAGTCGGGCTTGCCGTCCGGGCCGACCCAGTCGCCGGGGCTGGAGAAGGAGAACTCGTCACGAAGCTTCGGCAGCCCGGCTACCTCGGGGATGCGCCAGGGCTCGGAGCCGTTGGCCAGGTAGCCGTCGGACAAGATGATCACGGGGGTGCGGTACTTGGTGGCGATCCGCACCGCCTCCAGCGCGATGTCGAAGCAGCCGGACGGGGTCGCCGGGGCCAGCACCACGACCGGGGATTCCCCGTTGCGGCCGTACAGTGCCATCAGCAGGTCCGCCTGCTCGGTCTTGGTCGGCATGCCGGTGGAGGGTCCGGCGCGCTGGACGTCGATGACGATCAGCGGCAGTTCGAGGGACACCGCGAGGCCGATGGTCTCGGCCTTGAGGGCCATGCCCGGGCCCGAGGTGCTGGTCACCCCCAGCGCCCCGCCGAAGGACGCGCCGAGCGCGGCCCCGACCCCGGAGATCTCGTCCTCCGCCTGGAACGTCCGGACCCCGAACCGCTTGTGCCTGGACAGCTCGTGCAAAATGTCCGAGGCCGGCGTGATCGGGTAGGCGCCGAGGAACAAGGGCAGCCCGGACCGGCGGGACGCGGCGACCAGGCCGTAGGACAGGGCAATGTTGCCGGTGATGTTCCGGTACGTGCCCGGGGCCAGGGTCGCGGGCTTGACCTCGTACTGGACCGAGAAGGCCTCGGTGGTCTCGCCGTAGTTCCAGCCGGCCTGGAAGGCGGTGATGTTCGCCTTCATGATCTCGGGCTTGTTCGCGAACTTCGACCGCAGGAACTTGAGCGTGCCCTCCGGCGGCCGGTTATACAGCCAGGACAGCAGCCCGAGCGCGAACATATTCTTGGCCCGCTCGGCTTCCTTGCGGGAGACGTCGATCTCCTCAAGGGCCTTGACCGTCATCGAGGTGACCGGCACCGCGTGCACGTTGTAGCCGGACAGCGAGCCATCCTCCAGCGGGCTGGCCGCGTAGCCGACGCGGGTGAGGTTGCGCTTGGTGAACTCGTCGGTGTTGGCGATGATGTCCGCGCCGCGCGGCAAGTCGGCCAGGTTGGCCTTGAGCGCCGCCGGGTTCATCGCGACGAGCACGTCCGGCGCGTCGCCCGGGGTCAGGATGTCGTGGTCGGCGAAGTGCAGCTGGAAGCTGGATACCCCGGGGAGTGTCCCGGCCGGAGCACGGATCTCGGCGGGGAAGTTCGGCAGGGTCGAAAGATCGTTGCCGAACGCGGCAGTCTCCTGGGTGAAACGGTCACCGGCAAGCTGCATGCCGTCGCCGGAGTCGCCCGCGAAACGGATTATGACGCGATCGAGCTGCTGGACCTGCTTGGTCACAGTCGGAGGACCTCCTCGGCGCGCCGCTGGCCAGCGCCTTGGGGCGGAGCGACGCCAGCGAACACCGCACCCGGCACGCACCACGTCCGGGGGCTGAGTTTTGGGATTGACTCAATGTTACAGCGGGGTTGCGCTGCTTCGGCGGCACCCTAGGACTCTGCGAATAAGTAGTGACCTATCTCACACTAATTCGGCTCACCTGGCGCGCATAAAAGCCCGCGTGGCGGTGCGGTGAAGGTCGGGGCTATCTCTATGACGCCGTGGAGGGGTCCAGGTTCACCGGGCGCGCGCGGGTCAGCCTGAATGGGTCAGCCCGAGTAGTCTGAGCCGGTGTCTGCCGTGGACCTGCCCTCGCCGCGCGCGGCCCGCGACATTGGCGCGGCCGCCGGCACGGGTACTCCCGCCGCGGCAAGTGCTGCTGCGGGGACTGCCGGCGCGGGGACTGCTGCCGCGGGGACTGCTGCCGCGGGCACAGTCGTCCTGGACACGGTCCGGGGCCACGCGCTGTGGGTCTTCGACGCCGGGCTGGCCTGCTGCGCGGTCGAGTGTGCCGCCGCGCTGAGCCGAGTGAGTGGGGCCGCAGACCCCGGGCCGGTTCACGCCAACGTGTTCATCGTGGCCGGCACGGTCACGGACAAGCTCGCGCCGCTGGTGCTCCGCGCCTACCAGCGGGTGCCGGATCCCAAATGGGTGCTCTCCTTTGGCGCGTGTTCCAACAGCGGCGGCCCGTACTGGGACTCCTACTGCGTGACCAAGGGCGTGGACCAGATCATCCCGGTCGATGTCTACGTCCCCGGCTGCCCGCCCCGGCCGGAGGCGCTGCTGCATGGCCTGGACGTGCTCGCCCGGCAGCACCCCGCCGCCGGGCCTGGGGCGGGGCGACCGTGACCCCGCCACCAGCCGTGACCCCGGACATGATCACGGATCGGCTGCGCGCCGCGCTGGCCACGGCGGGCCTGGCCGACACCGGCCCGGCCGACAGGGGCCTGGCCCGGGACCGTGCCGGCGGGGCCGTGATGCTGGACGCCGAGACAACGCAGGACATGGTCACGGTAACGGTGCCCCCACAGGCCTGGGCGGCTGCGCTGGCCTGTGCCCGGGACGAGCTGGGCTGTGACTTCTTCGACTGGCTGACCGGGGTGGACGAACTGGAGGCCGGGGTCGCCGTGCTGGCGCACGTGTACTCGCTGGCCGGGCGGCACCACCTCATGCTGCGCACGCTGCTGCCCGGTGAGCCCCGGCTGGCCACGGCCACCGGCATCTACCGCGGTGCAGACTGGCACGAGCGCGAAACACACGAGATGTTCGGCGTCGTGTTCGAGGGCCACCCCCGGCTGGATCCCTTGCTCTTGCCCGATGGCTTCGGAAAGGTTCCGTTGCGGAAGAATTTTGTTCTCGCCGCGCGGCGCGAGCGGGACTGGCCGGGCGCGAAGGAGCCGGGCGAGCAGGCCGGCGCCCGCGGGCGCCGCCGCCCGCCGCCGCCGGGGATTCACGATGGGTGGCCCGCCTCGTGACCGCTGACCTGCCCCCCCGCAGCCGCGGGGTGATCGGGCTCCTGGAGGAGAACTGCACCGTGTGCATGCTGTGCGCGCGCGAGTGCCCGGACTGGTGCATCTACATCGAGTCGCACAAGGAGCCGGTGCCCAGGCTCCAGGACGCCAGTGCTCAGGAGGCCAGCGCTCAGGGGGCGGGCGCGCCGGCCGGTGGCGGCGGGCCGGCCTGCCGGGGCCGTCAGCGGGTCCGGAACGCGCTGGACCGATTCGCCATCGACTTCTCGCTGTGCATGTACTGCGGGATCTGCATCGAGGTTTGCCCCTATGACGCGCTGTTCTGGTCCCCGGAGTTCAGCTACGCCGAGCCCGACCTGCGTGACCTGACCCATGAGCGGGAGCGGTTGCGGACCTGGATGCAGACCGTGCCGCCGCCGCCCGCCCATGATCCCGGCGCGCCGCCGCCGAAGGAACGGCTGGCGGCGCAGGCCGCGGACGGCGCCCCCGGGTCCGGGGAGGTCCGGGGCACGTCCTAGAGCGAGACGCCGGGAGCGGCGGCGGCAGGCGTTCTAGGGGCGGCAGGCGTTCTAGGGGTGACGCCGGCTGCGGGGCGGCGCGCCTTCTAGCGGAAGTTGACGAACTGCAGCGCGAGGTCGAGTTCCTTGCCCTTGACCAGTGAGATCACGGCCTGAAGATCATCCTTCTTCTTGGAGGAGACGCGCAGTTCCTCGCCTTGAACCTGGGCCCGCACGCCCTTCGGTCCCTCATCGCGGATGATCTTGCCGATCTTCTTGGCATCCTCCTGGGAGATGCCCTCCTTGAGCTGGATCCCGAGCCGGTACTCCTTGCCCGAGGGTTTCGGGTCGGCTGCATCCACGATCTTCAGCGACACCTGGCGCCGGACCAGCTTGTCCTTGAACACGTCGAGCACGGCCTTGGCGCGCTCCTCGCTGTTGGCCCGGATCTCCACGCCGTGGTCGCCGGACCAGCTGATGGATGCTCCGACCCCGCGGAAGTCGAAGCGGGTCGAGATCTCTTTACCCGTCTGGTTCAGGGCGTTGTCGACTTCCTGGTGGTCGATCTTGCTGACGATGTCGAAGCTGCTGTCGGCCATGCACGGCTCCCTTCCCGTTGATTGTGCACGCTGGAAGAAGATTGAGGTGGAGCACGGCGCGGGAACGCGGCAGTGCGACACCGAGACCCGAGGCTACTGCGCCGCCGGGGGCAGGGTGAATCCGCCGCGCGCGGCCCAGGCCCAGGCTGGTCTGAGGAGCACCGGGTTGGGGAGCTACTGGGTGCCGGGGTTGTCGGGCCGCCGGACGGGGGCCGCCGGACTGGGGCCTCCGGGTCGCGAGCCTCCGGGTCGCGGGCGTCGGCCGGGAGCTGTTCCAAGGCCAGGCCGGGCTGGTGGTGCACCTGGCCAGGGCCTGGTGAGCCAGGCCAGGCCGGCGATGGGACGCGCACCCCGGGTGTCCGCTATCCTTCACTGTGCCGTCCTCGCGACGACGCACGGCAGGTTGCCCGAGTGGCCAAAGGGAGCGGTCTGTAAAACCGTCGGCTTAGCCTACGCTGGTTCGAACCCAGCACCTGCCACTACCTGCGGAAACGGCCCGTGAGCTGGGGATTCCCGGTCTCGCGGGCTGTTGCTTTTGGGGCTGTGAGGTCCCGCTGTGTCCATGGGAGTCCGGCTGTTTCCAGCTGTGTCGGCTTAGCCTACGTTGGTTCGAACCCAACACCTGCCACCAATTACTCCCCGCGATATCAGCAGGTCAGCGCGATGATTAGGAATCTTGTTCCCGTCAGCACTGCCAGCCGGAGCGAGCGGTCTGCAAACCGCTCGCTCTACCAGGGAAACTGTGCGCGCGCCGGGTTCTCACTCCCCGTCTGGCCTTTCCCCACCGACCAATGCTGCGTTCGTTTATGCCATGCTGACCTGCGAGGACACCCCACCGGATCGGGATCGGCTACATGTTCGATCCCAAGGTGCAGACTATCATAGTATTCGATCGTGGATTCGACTGACCCACTGTTCACGGACATATAGATGACATGCATCGGCTGTTCGGCCGTGGCGGATGGGCTGGTGGCCCGTGGTTGCTGCCTGTGCCGGGGAGGACCTCCCCAGCTCAGACGCGTGATGATTGGCTGCGTAAGCACAATTCGCGTATGGGCGCTTGGCGCCCTCGGGAGCTTGAGGAGGTCCCGATGCCTATCGTAGGCGGGCTGGATATCCACCGGAAGCAGCTGACGTTCGACTATCTCGACACCGTGAGTGGGGAGGTCAAGCGGGGCCAGATCGCCCCGGCTGACCGCGTTCATCTGCGGGCTTGGCTGGCGCGGTTCGCCGGCCGTGATGACGTCGCGTTCGCCCTGGAGGGGTGCACCGGGTGGCGGTATGTCGCCGAGGAACTGTCCGCCGCCGGCGTTGCCGCGCATGTCGGCGAGCGGCGGACACCGCGGCTGCCCGCGGCCGCAAGAGGCATGCCAAGACGGACAAGACCGATTCCCGGCACCTGCGGCAGTTGCTGGCCGAGGGCCGGCTCCCGGAATGCTGGGTCCCGCCCGGTCACATCCTGGAGTGCCGGGCGCTGCTGGAGCTGTATCACGATCTGCGGGCCGAGCACACGGCGTGGGTGCAGCGCATCCACGCGGTCTTCTTCCACCAGGGCGCCCCGCAGCTGAGCGCGGGCGCGCTGCGCACCGGGCAAGGCGCCGCCGCGGTGCGCGCGGCTGCTGCGGCGCATCTGTCGCCGGCCGGGCAGCTTCAGGTCGCTACCGCCCTGGACATGCTCACCTGCCTGGAAGGGCACCTGGAGGAGGTGCGGCACCGGCTGCTGGTTACCGCCCGGCACCTGACCGGGGCGAGGGTGCTCGCTGCCCGGCTGTATGGCGTCGGGCCGGTCACCGCGCTGGCGATGACGTCCTGGCTGGGCGGGGCGGGCCGGTTCTCCTCCTCGCGCAAGGCGGTCCGGTTCACCGGGCTGGACATCACCGTCTACTCCTCCGGCAGCAAGCGCTCGCCCGGGCACCTGTCCCGGCAGGGACCGGCGGTCCTGCGCTGGACGGTGTATGAGGCCGGCAAGGTTCACGCCCGCTCCTGCGCGCCTGACCACGCCTACTACGCGGCCGTCAAGGACCGCAAGGACGGCAAGCGTGCCGCGCTGTCGGAAGCCCGCAAGATCGTCCGGCAGGGCTGTCACATCCTGGCCGAGCTCGGCGACGACGCGCTCACCGCCGTCTGACCCCCCCGGCCCCGTCGTTGGTGACCGTCCCCGGTGATGGCTCCCGGGGCAGGCAAAGCCGCAGCCGCACTCACCTGATGGGGATCACCGCGGCCAGCTCCCGCCAGTCCGCTGCCAGCCGCCATCCCGTCCTGCCGCGCAGGGCCAGGCGGACGGCCTGTATAGACCGAGCGGCCGCATCCCCCGCGGGCGGGGGACACCCAATCAATCATCATGTCGCCGGGGCAAACGCCGACGCCCCGCGGGCCTAGGTAAGCCTGGCTGTCCCCTTCGCCACCCCCGCCATCACCGACCCGTCACATCGCCACCAGAAAGGAAAGGACCAGCCGCCGAACTCCCCAGGTAAGTGCCCCTCTTCCCGGCTCCCCGCCCAGCCGCCCCATGATCCGCTCCCGGGCGGACGCGTCAAGGGCGCCTGCGGCGCCGCTGCGCGGGCGCTACGCGCCCCATGACCCGCCCGGCCCGCTCGCAGAACCGGCAGCTATCAGGGCAGGGAGCAAAGTCAGGCATGCCCCTGGCCAGGCGCAGCGCCCCTGCCACGGGCCAAGGAACCCTTGTGGTACCGGGCCGATGCAGGTAAGCGGACAGGATCTGGGCAAAGCAAGCGGTTCGGCGAACCGCTTGCTGTCGCGGACGGTGACGGTATCCGCCGCTACCCGGCCAGGACCGCGAACACCAAAGCCCGGCCGCCGCGACACCCGCACACGGGCCAGCCTGGCCATGGCGGTGCGGACTCGGATCTTGGTGCGGGTGATCTCCAGCTTGGACTGGAACCCCAGAGCCGGCATCGTCTGCTCATGATCCTCAGTACCCGCGTTGACCCGGGGCACAACGCAAACAGTGCCGCCTGATGCACCGTGGGGAGTCCCCGGAATGGATCGGGTCAGGCTCCCTGTCATGCCACCGGGGAGCCTGACCCTGCCAGGCTGACCGTCAGGCGATAGTCGTTACGTCGTCAGCACGGCGCTCAAAACGAAAGACGCGACCGCGCCCTTCGCCAGCTCTGGAGCGTTCGGGCTGGTGTTGCACCGGCCCTTCTTGGGGCCGGATTTGTATCTCGGCACGTACCCGGCGAAGCGGACTTTCACTGCGCCTGGGCCGGTGGTCCCGGCGAACTTGCCGGTACTCTCGCCGCCCATCTCGGCGAAGACGACGTAGGTCGTGGCCGTGAAGTGGCAGGACCGCGGGTTGAACGTCCGGGTGCTGGACGGCCGGGCGGTGAAAAGCATCGTCAGGTTCCCGGCCGATGTCTTCAATCTGGCTTGATGGCCCTTCTTCGGGGCGTGGCCGTGCCCGGAGAAGACGCCCGAGGCGCGCACCAGCCCGCGCCAGGCCAGCGGGATCCTGGGAATGCTCGCTGCAGCGGGCTTGCCGTGGATTACGCCATAGGCGCTCTCCGGCCCAGTGATGGGCCGGGCTGTATGGGTGCTGGCCAGCACCGGTGCTGCCGTCAGCACAAGCGCGGCAGTGCCGCCGGCATGGCGAGCGTCGAAAGCTTGGTGTTGCGGTGCATTGTCTCCCCTCCGGATAGCCCTTTTCGCTGTGGCGGGCAAGGTGTCGTCCATAGCTGCCCTGATCAACGGAGCCTCGGGTGAGGTGCCCGGGCCCGGTCGGCGGCGTGTGCTTCTTCTTTACCTGCGGTGCCCTCCGCGCCGGCCTGGTCGTGACGGCGAAAGCCGGCACCAGGTCCTGATCCACAGGCCGGGCGGGTCACCCAGTGGGTGCCTGCACGCCCCCGAGGGGGCGCAGCCCGCAGGCTCAAGGCGTGATCGCAATGGCGGCGGGGTTTCCCCCGACCCGGATCGGCCGCCCGGGAATGTTAGTGGCGGTCGTGACCGGCGTCACGGTGCCCGAGGCATAGCTGACGACGTAGAGGGTGGTGCCGTTGGGTGTGATCGCCATCGCCGTGGTGTGTAGTCCGACGCGGATCGGCGGGCCGGTGGTGTTAGTGACGGTCGTGATCGGGATCACCGTGTCATCGCCGGAGGAGACGCTGGCGACGTAGGCGGTCTTGCTGTTCGGCGTGATCGCGATGAAGCCAGGATGCCCGCCGACCCGGATCGGCGGCCGGGCGGTGTTGGTGGCGGTCGTGATCGGGGTCACGGTGCCCGAGTCTTCGTTGGCGACGTAGGCGGTCTTGCCGTCCGGCGTGATCGCGATCGCAGAGGGATACTTGCCGACCCGGATCGGCGGCCGGGCGGTGTTCGTGGCGGTCGTGATCGGGGTCACCGTCCCCGAACCCTGGTTGACGACGTAGGCGGTCTTGCCGTCCGGCGTGATCGCGATCGCGTACGGATTGCCGCCGACCGGGATCCGCGTGCGGGTGGTGTTGGTCGCGGTCGTGATCGGGGTCACAGTGCCATGAGGGTAGGTGTAGTTGGCCACGTAGGCGGTCTTCCCGTCCGGCGTGATCGCGATCGCCCAGGGGCAGCCAGGCCCGGATCGGCGGCCCGGCGGTGTTGGTGGCCGTGGCGATCGGGATCACCGTCGCCCACCTGTTGGCGACGTAGGCGGTCTTGCCGTCCGGCGTGATCGCGATCGCAGTAGGGCCGCTGCCGAGCCGAGATCGGCGGCCCGGCGGTGTTGGTGGCCGTGCTGACCGGGGTTACCCGGCCCGCGTAGCCGGTGACGTAGGCGGTCTTGCCGTCCGGCGTGATCGCGATGAATCTGGGTCCCGTGCCGACCCGGATCGCCCGGCCGGCGGTATTGGTGGCGGTCTTGATCGGGGTCACCGTGCCGGGGGCCGAGTTGGCGACGTAGGCGATGACCGGTCTTGCCGAGGCTGCCCGCAAGGCAGACAAGTCTGCCATCGGGGCCGGGCGTGCCGCTGCGTGGATGCGGGCACCATCAACCTAGGCCAGCTGCCGCCAGGATCAGCGTCGCGGGCATGATCCGCCAGCGCCGCGCCTTCCCCGGCTCTGTCTTTGTCCCGGCTGACATGGCTGGTGGCCTCCCGCTGCGGCGTCTGAGTCCCGCCCGACGCTACTACTCACAGTGTCTATACGTAACTTATTGTGAGAAGCGGAGACCTGCTGGCCCGCCCGGATCAGCAGCTGTGCTTGAGGCAGCGGCGCGGTACCAAGGCAGTGCAGGGCGGCGGAAAGGTCACCGCCAGGTACATCCGAGGTCCACCGCAGGTCGATGGGGGCGTCCAGCCTGGCGGAGCGTGCTGGCTGCTGGCACGGGAGTGGCCTGATCTGCGACACCTTGGCTGGTGATAGTGGAGCCGCCTGCCGCCTGGTGCGGCGGCGCTGCATGCCTTGTTTGAGGGAAGCATCGCTACTCGGGCTAGCCGGGCGTTATCCAGCCCAGGTGTGGGCCAGCGGAGCCATGACCGTGAAACTGCAGGTCCGGCGGCTTGTACGGACGCTGTCCGTGCCTGTCCGTG
>CAVYJW010000004.1:0-166004 GCA_963768945.1 uncultured Actinomycetes bacterium | reverse complement strand
ACCGAGGAGCGGGCGTCATCCGTGGGCTCGACCCGCACGCTCCGGTACCGCGGCATGCCGGTACCGGCCGGGATGAGCTTGCCGATGATGACGTTCTCCTTCAGGCCCAGCAGCGGGTCCGACTTGGCGTGGATCGCCGCGTCGGTCAGCACCCGGGTCGTCTCCTGGAACGACGCCGCGGACAGCCACGACTCGGTGGCCAGCGACGCCTTGGTGATGCCCATCAGCACCGGCCGGCCCGAGGCGGGCGTGCCGCCCTGCTCCACCACGCTGCGGTTGACGTTCTCGAACCGCGGCCGCTCCACCAGCTCGCCAGGGAGCAGGTCGGTGTCGCCGGACTCGAGCACGTTCACCCGCTTGAGCATCTGCCGGATGATGATCTCGATGTGCTTGTCGTGGATGGACACACCCTGCGACCGGTAGACCTCCTGGACCTCGTGGACCAGGTGCAGCTGCACCTCACGGGAGCCCAGGATCCTGAGCACCTCGTGCGGGTTGATCGCCCCCTGGATCAGCTGCTGGCCGACGTGCACGTGGTCGCCGTCCGCCACCAGCAGCCGGGAGCGCATCGGCACCTGGTAGGCCATCTCCTCGCCGCCGTCGTCGGGGATCACGATGATCTTCCGGGTCTTCTCGGTCTCCTCGACCTTGACCCGGCCCTCGACCTCGCTGATCGGCGCCATGCCCTTGGGGATCCGGGCCTCGAAGAGCTCCTGGATCCGGGGCAGGCCGTGGGTGATGTCCAGCCCCGCCACACCGCCGGTGTGGAAGGTACGCATGGTCAGCTGGGTACCCGGCTCACCGATGGACTGCGCGGCCACGATGCCGACCGCCTCGCCCACGTCCACCCGCTTGCCCGTGGCCAGCGAGCGCCCGTAGCACTTGGCGCAGACACCGATCTTGGCCTCGCAGACCAGGACGCTGAACGTCCTGACCTGGCCCACCCCGGCGTTGACCAGGGCATCGATCAGCGTCTCGGTGGTGTCCATGTCCACGTCCGCGAGGACCTGGCCGTCCACCTCGATCGGCTCGGCGATGCTCCGGCCGGTGCCGGTGTTCTCGATGTTGGGCAGCTTCCGCAGCGTCCCGTCCGGGCCCGGCTCGGCGATCTTCATCACGATCGACCGGTCCGTGCCGCAGTCCTCTTCGCGGACGATGACGTCCTGCGCCACGTCCACCAGGCGCCGGGTGAGGTACCCGGAGTCGGCGGTCCGCAGCGCGGTGTCGGCCAGGCCCTTGCGGGCACCGTGGGTCGAGATGAAGTACTCGACCACGGACAGGCCCTCGCGGAAGCTGGACTTGATCGGCCGCGGGATCGTCTCGCCCTTGGGGTTGGAGACCAGGCCACGCATGCCGGCGATCTGCCGGACCTGCATCGGGTTACCACGGGCACCGGAGTTGACCATCATCCACACCGAGTTGGTCTCGGGGAACGCGGCCTCCATGTCCTTGGCCACATCGCTGGTCGCGTGCGTCCAGATCTCGATGAGCTCCTGACGGCGCTCGTCGTCGGTGATCAGGCCGCGCTCGTACTCACGCTGCACCTTGTCCGCGCGCTTCTCGTAGGCGTCGAGGATCTCCGCCTTGTTCGGCGGGGCAATGACGTCCTCGATGGCGATCGTGACACCGGCCCGGGTCGCCCAGTGGAACCCGGCGTCCTTGAGGGCGTCGAGCGCCGCGGCCACCTCGACCTTGGGGTAGGTCTCGGCGAGCTCGTTCACGATCGTGGACAGCTGCTTCTTGCTGACCTCGTAGTTCACGAACGGGAACGACCCGGGCAGGGTCTCGTTGAAGTAGCAGCGCCCGAGCGTGGTCTCCAGCCGGAACGGGGTGCCCGGCGTCCAGCCCTCCGGCATGGTGAAACCGCGCGGCGGGGTGGCGTCGGCCAGCCGGATCTGGATCTTCGCCTGAAGGTCCAGCTCGCCCGTGTCGTAGGCCATGGTGGCCTCGGAGATCGAGCCGAAGATCCGGCCCTGGCCCGGCGCATCCTCGGCCGCCCGGGTCAGGCAGTAGATCCCGATCACCATGTCCTGGGTAGGCATGGTCACCGGCTTGCCGTCGGCCGGCTTGAGGATGTTGTTGGTGGACAGCATCAGGATCCGCGCCTCGGCCTGCGCCTCGGCGGACAGCGGCAGGTGCACCGCCATCTGGTCACCGTCGAAGTCCGCGTTGAACGCGGTGCAGACCAGCGGGTGGATCTGGATGGCCTTGCCCTCGACCAGTTGCGGCTCGAAGGCCTGGATGCCCAGCCGGTGCAGGGTCGGCGCCCGGTTCAGCAGGACCGGGTGCTCGGTGATGACCTCTTCCAGCACGTCCCAGACCACCGGGCGGGCGCGCTCCACCATCCGCTTGGCGGACTTGATGTTCTGCGCGTGGTTCAGGTCGACCAGCCGCTTCATGACGAACGGCTTGAACAGCTCGACCGCCATCTCCTTGGGCAGGCCGCACTGGTGCAGCTTGAGCTGCGGGCCCACCACGATGACGCTACGGCCGGAGTAGTCGACCCGCTTGCCCAGCAGGTTCTGCCGGAACCGGCCCTGCTTGCCCTTGAGCATGTCGGACAGCGACTTGAGCGGGCGGTTGCCCGGGCCGGTCACCGGACGTCCCCGGCGGCCGTTGTCGAACAGCGAGTCCACGGCCTCCTGGAGCATCCGCTTCTCGTTGTTCACGATGATCTCGGGCGCGCCCAGGTCGAGCAGCCGCTTGAGGCGGTTGTTCCGGTTGATGACCCGGCGGTAGAGGTCGTTCAGGTCGGACGTTGCGAACCGGCCACCGTCGAGCTGCACCATCGGGCGCAGGTCCGGCGGGATGACCGGGATGCAGTCCAGCACCATGCCCATCGGGCTGTTCCGGGTGGACAGGAACGCGGACACCACCTTGAGCCGCTTGAGCGCGCGCGCCTTGCGCTGGCCCTTGCCGCTGCGGATGGTCTCGCGCAGGCTGGCCGCCTCGTTCTCGAGGTCGAAGCTGGCCAGCCGCTCCTGGATGGCCTGGGCGCCCATGCCACCGCGGAAGTAGCGGCCGAAGCGGTCGCGCATCTCGCGGTACAGCAGCTCGTCGCCCTCCAGGTCCTGGACCTTGAGGTTCTTGAACCGGCTCCAGACTTCCTCGAGCCGGTCGATCTCCCGCTGGGCCCGGTCCCGGATCTGGCGGCACTCGCGGTCGCAGCTCTCCCGGAGCTTGCGGCGGGCGTCGCCCTTGGCCCCGGCTGCTTCCAGCTCGGCCAGGTCCTTCTCCAGCTTGCCCTGGCGGGCCTCGATGTCGCTGTCGCGGCGCTGCTCCAGCTGGCCGCGCTCCACCGAGATCTTGGCCTCGAGGGACGGCAGGTCACGGGCGCGCGCGTCCTCATCCACGTACGTGATCATGTACGCGGCGAAGTAGATGACCTTCTCCAGGTCCTTGGGCGCCAGGTCGAGCAGGTAACCGAGACGGCTCGGCACACCCTTGAAGTACCAGATGTGCGTGACCGGCGCGGCGAGCTCGATGTGGCCCATCCGCTCCCGGCGCACCTTGGCCCGGGTGACTTCGACGCCACAACGCTCACAGATGATGCCCTTGAACCGGACGCGCTTGTACTTGCCGCAGTAGCACTCCCAGTCCCGGGTCGGGCCGAAGATCTTCTCGCAGAAGAGCCCATCCTTCTCCGGCTTCAGGGTGCGGTAGTTGATGGTTTCCGGCTTCTTGACTTCGCCATGGGACCACTGGCGGATGTCGTCAGCAGTGGCCAGGCCGATACGCAGGTCGTCGAAGAAGTTGACGTCAAGCACGTGTGTTATCCCCTGGGGTAGTTCGGATGAGGGTGCCCATGGGCAACCCGGGCGATCAGGCCCGGGCTGCCCGGTGCGCTCTCACACCTCTTCAACGCTGCTCGGCTCACGCCGGGACAGGTCGATACCGAGTTCTTCCGCTGCGCGGAAGACATCCTCATCGGTGTCTCGCATCTCGATTGCGGCGCCGTCACTGGACAGCACCTCGACGTTGAGGCACAGCGACTGCATTTCCTTGATCAGCACCTTGAACGATTCCGGGATGCCGGGCTCCGGGATGTTCTCGCCCTTGACGATGGCCTCGTAGACCTTGACCCGGCCGAGCACATCGTCGGACTTGATCGTAAGGAGTTCCTGCAGGGCGTAGGCGGCGCCGTAGGCCTCGAGGGCCCACACCTCCATCTCCCCGAACCGCTGACCACCGAACTGTGCCTTACCGCCCAGCGGCTGCTGGGTGATCATCGAGTACGGTCCCGTGGACCGCGCGTGGATCTTGTCGTCCACGAGGTGGAGCAGCTTGAGGATGTAGATGTAGCCCACCGAGATGGGGTCCTTGAACGGCTCCCCGGTGCGCCCGTCGAACAGCCGCGCCTTGCCGCTGCTGCCGACCATCCGCTCCCCGTCCCGGTTCGGCAGGGTGCTGCCGAGCAGGCCGGTGATCTCCGTCTCGCTGGCGCCGTCGAACACTGGCGTGGCGACGGGCGTGCCCGCCTCCGCCTCGCCCGCACTGATCGCGCGCAGCCGCTTCTTCCAGTCCTCGTCCTCGCCGTCGATCTCCCAGCCGGACTTGGCCACCCAGCCAAGGTGCGTCTCCAGCACCTGGCCGACGTTCATCCGGCCCGGGACGCCGAGCGGGTTCAGCACGATGTCCACCGCGGTCCCGTCCTCGAGGAACGGCATGTCCTCGATCGGCAGGATCTTGGCGATGACACCCTTGTTCCCGTGGCGGCCCGCCAGCTTGTCGCCGTCGGTGATCTTCCGCTTGGCGGCCACGTAGACGCGGACCAGCTCGTTCACGCCAGGCGGCAGCTCGTCGCCGTCCTCCCTGGTGAACACCCGGACGCCGATCACCTTGCCGGACTCGCCGTGCGGCACCTTGAGCGAGGTATCGCGGACTTCCCGCGCCTTCTCGCCGAAGATGGCCCGCAGCAGCCGCTCCTCCGGGGTCAGCTCGGTCTCCCCCTTCGGGGTGACCTTGCCGACCAGGATGTCGCCGGTGACGACCTCGGCGCCGATCCGGATGATGCCGCGGTCGTCCAGGTCCGCGAGTACTTCCTCGGAGACGTTCGGGATGTCCCGGGTGATCTCCTCCGGGCCCAGCTTGGTGTCCCGGGCGTCCACCTCGTGCTCCTCGATGTGGATCGAGGAGAGGACGTCGTCCTGGACCAGCCGCTGGGACAGGATGATCGCGTCTTCGTAGTTGTGGCCTTCCCAGGGCATGAACGCGACCAGCAGGTTGCGGCCGAGCGCCATCTCGCCCTGGTCGGTACACGGCCCGTCGGCGATGACCTGGCCGACCTCGATCCGCTGCCCCTCGGCGACCACCGGCTTCTGGTTGAAGCAGGTGCCCTGGTTGGAGCGGCGGAACTTGGCCACCAGGTAGGTGTTCCTGGTCCCGTCGTCATTGCCCACGGTCACGTAGTCCGCGCAGGACTCCTCGACCACGCCGGCCTTCTCCGCGACGATCACGTCCCCGGCGTCGGTCGCGGCACGGTACTCCATGCCGGTGCCGACCAGGGGTGCCTCGCTGCGGAGCAGCGGCACCGACTGGCGCTGCATGTTCGAGCCCATCAGGGCGCGGTTGGCGTCGTCGTGCTCGAGGAAGGGAATCATGGCTGTGGCCACCGACACCATCTGGCGCGGCGACACGTCCATGTAGTCCGCCTCGTCGGGGCCGATGTAGTTGACCTCGCCGCCCTTGCGGCGGACCAGGATGCGGCTCTCCTCGAACTCCCCGTCCGGGCCCAGCGGCGTGTTCGCCTGGGCGATGACGTGGCGGTCTTCCTCGTCCGCGGTGAGGTAGTCGATCTGGCCGGTCACCTTGCCGCCCTTGACCTTGCGGTAGGGCGTCTCGACGAACCCGAACGCGTTGACCCTCGCGTACGAGGACAGCGAGCCGATCAGGCCGATGTTCGGGCCTTCCGGCGTCTCGATCGGGCACATCCGGCCGTAGTGGGACGGATGGACGTCCCGGACCTCGAACCCGGCCCGCTCACGGGACAGGCCGCCCGGGCCGAGCGCCGACAGGCGGCGCTTGTGCGTCAGCCCGGCCAGCGGGTTGGTCTGGTCCATGAACTGGGAGAGCTGGCTGGTGCCGAAGAACTCCTTGATCGCTGCGACCACCGGCCGGATGTTGATCAGGGTCTGCGGCGTGATCGCCTCGACGTCCTGGGTCGTCATCCGCTCCCGGACCACGCGCTCCATCCGGGCCAGGCCCAGCCGGACCTGGTTCTGGATGAGCTCGCCCACGGTGCGCAGGCGGCGGTTCCCGAAGTGGTCGATGTCGTCGGTCTCGATCGGGATGACCGACTCGCCGGTCTTCATCTCGTCCTCGCCGGCGTGCAGCCGGACCAGGTACTCGATGGTGGCGACGATGTCGTCCTCGGTCAGCGTGCCCTGCCGGATCGGCAGGCCAAGCCCGAGCTTCTTGTTGATCTTGTACCGGCCAACCTTGGCGAGGTCATACCGCTTCGGGTTGAAGTACAGGTTCTCCAGCAGCGCCTGCGCGGACTCCCGGGTCGGGGGCTCGCCGGGGCGCAGCTTCCGGTAGATGTCGAGCAGAGCGTCGTCCTGGCCGGTGGTGTGGTCCTTCTCCAGGGTCGCCCGCATCGACTCGTATTCGCCGAAGCGCTCCAGGATCTTCGCGTCGTCCCAGCCGAGCGCCTTGAGCAGAACGGTCACGCTCTGCTTGCGCTTGCGGTCAATGCGGACGCCGACGCTGTCCCGCTTGTCAATCTCGAACTCGAGCCAGGCGCCGCGGGACGGGATGACCTTGCAGCTGAAGATGTCCTTGTCGGACGTCTTGTCCACCTGGCGGTCGAAGTAGACGCCGGGCGAACGGACGAGCTGCGACACCACGACACGCTCGGTGCCGTTGATGATGAAGGTGCCCCGGGGCGACATCAGCGGGAAGTCGCCCATGAAGACGGTCTGGCTCTTGATCTCGCCCGTGCTGTTGTTGATGAACTCAGCCGTGACGAACATGGGAGCCGAGTAGTGCATGTCCTTGTCCTTGCACTCCTCGACGGAGTACTTGGGCGGCTCGAACCGGTGGTCCCGGAACGAGAGGGACATGGTTCCCGTAAAGTCCTCGATCGGGCTTATCTCTTCGAAGATCTCCTCGAGACCGGACTGCTCCGGAACCTCTTTGACGCCAGCCTCGCGCGCCGCATCTACCCGCGAACGCCAGCGCTCGTTGCCCAGCAGCCAGTCGAACGAATCCGTCTGCAGGGCTAGGAGGCCAGGAACCTCAAGGGGTTCCTTGAAGCGGGCAAAAGTAACGCGTCGAGGGGCTGTACTGGCGGCCGAGGCGCTGCGCGATGCTGCCAACAGGGGTCCTTCCGAGCTTGTGGCCGACTACTCACCGCACGCACACAAAACGCCCTGCGGCCACGCCGCTAGGGGTTAGAGGATGCCGAGGACGTAAGAGTGCAGCGCAAATTGGCAGTCTAGCCTAAGGCTACACTGCTCGTCAACTGTATCTCACTCTGAGGTTCACGGTTGCTCCGCAGCATGGCTCGTTCGTGGCAAAACGTCAAGTCCACGCCACGTGGTCTCGTCATATCGGCGACGTGACGAACACCACAGTCGGGTATGCGTGTGATTACCTGTATCAACGGGTAAGCCTAGCAGTTCTATTCCGCGCGCCTTCCCCGATCACCCGCGGTGCCCTGCGGGAGTGCCCCGCGGCCCGTGCTGCGCCGCCCGGCGCGGCGCCGAAAAGGGCACTCGGTGCAGCACTCCTGCCCAGCCGGGGTCCGCGGGCTTGCGGACCGGCTCAGCGGCCTTGCAGACCGGCCCAGCGGCCTTCCTCGGCCGTAAAGCGGCCCCTTCCCGGGACACGCGCGCGCCGGGACACGCGTGTGCCGGGCCGCACCCTCGCGCGGCCCGGCACACGACCAATCGTAACGAGGTCGTTACTTGACGGTGACCGACGCGCCGGCCCCTTCCAGGGCGGCCCGGGCCTTCTCCGCGGCCTCCTTGTTGACCCGCTCCAGAAGCGGCTTCGGCGCGGAGTCCACCAGGTCCTTGGCCTCCTTGAGGCCCAGGCTGGTCAGCGTGCGGACCTCCTTGATGACCTGGATCTTCTTCTCGCCCGCGCCCTCGAGGATGACGTCGAACTCGTCCTTCTCCTCGGGTGCCTCCGCGGCGGCACCGGCCCCGCCGGCCGCCGGGGCAGCGACCGCCACCGGGGCGGCTGCCTTCACGTCGAACGTGTCCTCGAACTGCTTCACGAACTCGGACAGCTCGAGCAGCGTCATTTCCTTGAACGCATCGAGCAGATCGTCAGTGCTGATCTTCGCCATGGGTGCTTCTTCTTCCTCTCTGCTTTTCGCCGGCCGCTACGGCGCCCAGCTCGTCATGCGCTGGTCACTAAGGCGCGCCCAGCTGTGGTCGGGTTGCTTACTCGCTGGCCGCCGGGGCCTCCGCCGCCGGGGCCTCCGCCGCGGGCGCTTCCGGGGCCTCCGCCGCCGGGGCGTCGTCCGCGGGCGCGTCCGGGGTTTCCGCCGGGGCGGAGTCCTCGGGCGCTTCCGGGCCGCCATCGCCCGCGGCCGGCGCGCCAGCGCCGCCCTCGGCCTCCAGCTTGGCCCGCAACGCCTCGGCCAGCTGAGCCATCTGCACCGGCAGCGCGTTGAACACGGCCGCGGCCTTGGCCATGGACGCCTTCATGTCGCCGGCCAGCTTGGCCAGCAGCACCTCGCGCGGCTCGAGATCAGCCAGCCGCTCGATGTCCGCCGGGCTGATCGCCTTGCCGTCCAGCACGCCGCCCTTGATCACAAGCAGCGGGTTGGTCCGGGAGAAGTCGCGCAGCCCCTTGGCCGCCTCGACCACGTCCCCCTGGACGAAGGCGATCGCGGACGGGCCGCTCAGCAACGACTCGATCTCGCTGGCCACCCCCGCCTCGGTGGCGGCGATCTTGGTCAGCGTGTTCTTCACCACCGTGAAGGTAGCGCTGCCGCCGAGGTTTCCGCGCAATTCCGCGAGCTGGCTCACGGTCAGGCCGCGGTACTCGGTCAGCACCGCCCCTTCCGAGGACTGGAACCGGTCGGTGAGCTCGGCGACCGCGCTCACCTTGTCCTCCCTCGCCATGGGCCTCCTTTCCTGGTCCGGGACCGCCCCGGCAGGGGCCGTCCCAGCGACTCTGGCGCCGGTGAGGGAGCACCTGACATGCGAAACGCCCCGGCGCGAAGACACCAGGGCGTGGACACCGCCAGCCGCGAAAGGCTGGTCACGGTGATTCAGCTCGGACGCCTGCGCGGGTCGCCCGCTGACGCGGGTCCTTCGGCCGTCCCCTGGTCCACGAGCTCAAGTAAGCGAGCGGGCAGGCGACGACAACCGACGGTCTTTGGCTTCGCCACAACTGTAGGGGCATTCCGCCCCGCGGCCAAATCGGCCCAGCCGGCGCGACAACCCGCCGCTGGCCGCGAATGACCGCGCCCGGCCAGGTCCTCGTTGCGGAGGAAACCTGCCGGGCGCGGACGGAAAGCCGGGGAGCGCGTCAGCCACCACGTGTCCTACGGGACACGCTCTAGGCGGTAGCGGGCTCCAGCTCTTCCATCAGCCCGTGGGTCTTGGCCGGGTTGACCAGGATGGCCGGCCCCATGCTGGTGGCCATGGCCACCTTCTTCAGGTACCGGCCCTTGGCCGCGGACGGCTTGAGCCGGAGCACCTCGTCCAGCGCGGCCGCGTAGTTCTCGATCAGCGCGGGGGCCGCGAACGACGCCTTGCCGATCACGAAGTGCAGGTTGCCGTGCCGGTCCACCCGGAACTCGATCTTCCCGCCCTTGATCTCGGTGACGGCCTTGGCCACGTCCGCGGTCACCGTGCCGGTCTTGGGGTTGGGCATCAAGCCGCGCGGGCCGAGCACCCGGCCCAGCCGGCCGACCTTGCCCATCAGGTCGGGGGTGGCGACGACGGCGTCGAAGTCCAGGAAGCCGCCCTGAATGCGCTCGATCAGGTCGTCGGAGCCTACGTAGTCGGCGCCCGCGGCGGTGGCCTCCGCGGCCCGGTCGCCGGTCGCGAAGACCAGCACGCGGGCTGTCTTGCCGGTGCCGTTGGGCAGGTTGACCGTGCCGCGGACCATCTGGTCCGCCTTGCGCGGGTCCACGCCGAGCCGCAGGGCGACCTCGACGGTGGGGTCGAACTTGGTGGTGGCCGTGTCCTTGGCCAGGCCGACGGCCTCAGCGGGGCTGTACAGCCGCTCCGGGTCGATCTTCTCGGCGGCCTGACGGTAGGCCTTGCTGCGCTTCATCTCGTTCTCCTTGATTCTCCTGTGGAGGTCGTGGTCATCGGGCCAGCGCGTGGCCCTGCCACTGGTTGTTCAGAGTTCCGCGGCGCGGGCCACGGAAGTTCTTTTTCCGCAACGAAAACCGCCGGGTGGTTATGCCCGGCCCCGGTGGGCGTCGTCCGGGCCCGTCGGCTGACAGGCCCGGAGCTGAGGGGGCCAGCCGCTGACGGGTTCAGCTGCTGAGGGTTCAGGCGCTGGGGGTTCAGCCGCTGACGGTGAGGCCCATCGACCGGGCGGTGCCCGCGATGATCTTCTCGGCCGCCTCGATCGTGGTCGCGTTGAGGTCGGGCATCTTGGTCTGCGCGATCTCGCGAACCTGGGCCGCGGTGACCGAGCCCACCTTGGCGGTGAGCGGCTCGCCGCTGCCCTTGGCCACGCCCGCGGCCTTCTTGAGCAGCTCGGCGGCGGGCGGGGTCTTGGTCACGAACGAGAACGAGCGGTCCTCGTAGATTGTGATCTCGACCGGGATGACGTTGCCGCGCTGCGCCTCGGTGGCCGCGTTGTACTGGCGGCAGAAGTCCATGATGTTGACGCCGTGCGGGCCGAGGGCGGTACCGACCGGCGGGGCCGGGGTGGCCGCGCCCGCCTGCAATTGCACCTTCACGACGGCAGCGATCTTCTTCTTCCTGGGAGCCATTTCCTGCGGTTCCTTTTCCTGCTGGAGCGGATCAGTCCGGCCTGGTCAGACCTGGGGGCTAGGGCCCTCTAGAGCTTGGAGACCTGGTCGAAGGAGAGCTCGACCGGGGTTTCCCGGCCGAAGATGGACACGAGTACCTTGAGCTTCTGGGTGTCGGGGTTGATCTCGTTCACCGTCGCGGGGAGCGTGGCGAACGGGCCATCCATCACCGTAACGGACTCGCCGACCTCATATTCCACGGAGGACCGGCGCACGGCCTCGGTCTGCGCGGCCTTCTCCTCGGGCTCGGGGGCGAGCAGCGACGCCACCTCGTCCAGGCTGAGCGGGGAGGGACGGCTGGACAGGCCGACGAAGCCGGTCACGCCGGGCGTGTTCCGGACCGCGGCCCAGGACTCGTCGGTGAGGTCCATCCGGACCAGGATGTAGCCGGGCAGCACCTTCTCCGAGACCTGCTGGCGCTTGCCCTGCTTGATCTCGGTCACCTCGTGCACGGGGACCTCGATCTGGTAGATGAAGTCCTCCATGTTCAGCGACTGGGTACGGCTCTCCAGGTTCGCCTTCACGCGGTTCTCGTAGCCCGCGTAGGAGTGCACCACGTACCAGTCGCCGGGCTGGAGCCGGAGCTCCGCCTTGAACAGGGCCACCGGGTCGTCGTCCTCCGGTGCTGTCTCTGCCTCACCGTCGGCCTCTGCCTCACCGTCGGCCTCTGCGTCTGCCTCGGTGCCGACGGCTTCGCCTTCCTCCGTGGTCTCGCTGCCGGCGGCGTCGGCCTCCGTGGTCCCGGCGGCCTCGCTGTCCGCGGGCGCCGTCTCGTCGCCGGCGGTACCCTCATCGTCCGAGGTGTCCCCGGTCGCGGCGGCCTCGCTCACGGCGTCGTCGCTCACGGCGGCCTCGCTCACGGCGTCGTCGCCGGATAGCACAGTCCCGGCCGCAGCCTCGTCGCTCGGCTGGCCCGCTGCCTCATCGGGTGAAACGTCTGCGCCGGCCTGATCTTCGACCTGATCACCGACGTGCACTTGGAACTCGGACACGATAGCTCTTTCTCTCCGCTTCTTCCTGGCGGTACCGGAGTTGTTCCGGGCGGGACCAGCACCAGGAACTTTCCCTGGCGTCGCCACCCCCCGCATGGCTGTGGCCTCCCCCGGCCCCGCACCCCGGTGCTGCGAACCCCCGGTCTCGCGAACCCTTAACTACGGTTCCGCAACTCCGGTACCGCTAACCTGCGTGCCGCTACCTGCCTGCCGTGATCTGCCTTGCGGTTCAGCCCAGGACCCCGAAAACCAGCTTGGTGAACCCGTAGTCCAGGATGGTCACAATCCCGATCATGATGACGATGAAGGTCAGCGCCACGGTCGTGTAGGTGATCAGCTCCTTGCGGGTCGGCCAGATCACCTTGCGCAGTTCGGCGATGATCTGGCGGAGGAAAAGCGCGGGAGACGTCCGGGTGTCCTTAGCCGGACCTCCGGGCTTCGGCCGTCCCTTTGAGACCTCGCCACGCGTCTGAGTCGCCATGTCCTCACCTGAAGCAACGCTGATCGGTGTACTAGCTGATACCACCGGCCCGCGTCGGACGCGGACCGCTCTCGCAGGGCAGGAGGGACTCGAACCCCCAACCACCGGTTTTGGAGACCGGGACTCTGGCCAATTGAGCTACTGCCCTCTGCCTCCCGGATCCCGCCACGATCCCGTGCAGGAGCGCAGCCGTCACCGAGCGGACCACCACCAGTTGATGAAGTCTACGTTGCCGGGGGGCCTCCGTCGAACCATCTGGCCGGACCGGGCGAATCTGCCCGCCCGGATCTCCGCGGCTGGCCCCGCTGACCGGTAATCGCGATGCAGTCACTATCCGTGGAGTGCCACCATGGTAGGCATGACTTCAGATCATCCGCGTATCTCAGCCCGGGTCGCCGCGATTTCCGAATCCGCCACCCTCGCCGTGGACTCCAAGGCCAAGGCGCTCAAGGCGGCCGGGCGGCCGGTCATCGGCTTCGGGGCGGGCGAGCCCGACTTCCCCACTCCTGACTACATCGTCGAGGCGGCACAGCGGGCCTGTGCCGTCCCGCGGTTTCACAAGTACACGCCCGCGCCGGGGCTGCCCGAGCTGCGTGAGGCGGTCGCGGCCAAGACGGCCAGGGACTCCGGCTACGAGGTCAGCGCCGCCCAGGTGCTGATCACCAACGGCGGCAAGCACGCGGTGTTCGAGGCTTTCGCCACGCTGCTGGACCCGGGCGACGAGGTGCTCCTGCCCACCCCGTACTGGACCACCTACCCGGAGTCCATCGCGCTGGCCGGCGGCGTGCCGGTGCCCGTGATGACCGACGAGCAGACCGGCTACCTGTCCAGCGTGGCGGACCTAGAGGCGGCCCGCACCAGCCGGACGAAGCTGCTGGTGTTCGTGTCGCCCTCCAACCCGACCGGAGCGGTGTACCCGCCGGAGCAGGTGGCCGAGATCGGCCGGTGGGCGGCCGAGCACGGCATCTGGGTCGTCACGGACGAGATCTATGAGCACCTCGTGTACGGCGACGCACGGTTCTCGTCCGTGCCTGTGATGGCGCCCGAGGCGGCCGACACCTGCGTGGTGCTCAACGGGGTGGCGAAGACCTACGCGATGACCGGCTGGCGGGTCGGCTGGATGATCGGCCCGCTGGACGTGATCAAGGCCGCGTCGAACCTGCAGTCGCATGCGACCTCGAACGTGTGCAACGTGGCCCAGGCAGCCGCGCTCGAGGCGGTCTCGGGCGACCTATCCGCGGTGGCCGAGATGCGCGCCGCGTTCGACCGGCGGCGGCAGACCATGACCGCAATGCTGAACGAGATCCCCGGGGTGGTCTGCCCACTGCCCGAGGGCGCGTTCTACTGCTACCCATCGGTCAGGGGCGTGCTGGGCAAGGAGATCGCCGGGTCCCGGCCGTCCAGCTCGTCCGAGCTGGCCGAGCTGATCCTGGATCACGCGGACGTGGCAGTGGTGCCCGGCGAGGCGTTCGGCACCCCAGGCTACTTCCGGCTCTCCTGCGCGCTGGGCGACGATGACCTGGTCGAAGGGATCAGCCGGATGGGCAAGCTGCTCAGCGAGGCCCGCTGAAATTGGGCAGCACTGGCGTTGGGCGGCCCGCTGGCATTGGCAGCACGCTGGCGTCGGGGCGCACCGAAGTTTGGCAGCACTGAAGTCGTGGGGAGCACAGAGGTTCTCGGGAGCACAGAGATGACGAGGCCGCCAGCGGAGCCGATCCGGGCGCTGGCGGCCCTGCCCAAGGCGCACCTGCACCTGCACTTCACCGGGGCGATGCGGCACGCCACGCTGGTTGACCTGGCAGACAAGCACGGGATCGGGCTGCCGGAGGCGCTGACCGCGGCCTGGCCGCCGCACCTGTCCGCCGCCGACGAGCGGGGCTGGTTCCGCTTCCAGCGGCTCTACGACATCGCCCGGTCTGTGATCCGCACCCCGGAAAACGTGTACCGGCTACTGCGGGAGACCGCGGAGGACGAGAGGGCCGAGGGGTCCGGCTGGCTGGAAATCCAGATCGACCCCTCGGGCTACGGGCAGCGGTTCGGCGGCCTCACCCCCACGGTGGAGCTGGTCCTGGACGCGGCGCACACCGCGGCCACCGCGACCGGGGTCGGCATCGGCATCATCATCGCGGCCAACCGGACCAAGCACCCGCTGGAGGCGCGGACCCTGGCCCGGCTCGCCGCCCAGTACGCCGGGCGCGGGGTGATCGGGTTCGGGCTGAGCAACGACGAGCGGCGCGGGGCGGCCGGCGACTTCGCCCCGGCGTTCCGGATCGCGGCCCGGTCGGGCCTCCTGCTGACCCCGCACGGCGGGGAGCTGTGCGGCCCGGCCAGCGTCCGGGCCTGCCTGGATGAGCTGCACGCGGACCGGATCGGGCACGGTGTGACCTCGGTGCTCGACAGCGAGCTCACCAAGCGGCTCGCCGCCAGCAAGATCACGCTGGAGGTCTGCCCGGCGTCCAACGTAGCCCTGGGAGTCGCGGCGGACCCGGCGGACGTGCCGCTGCCGGGCCTGCTGGCCGAAGGTGTCCCGGTCGCCCTGGGCGCGGACGACCCGCTGCTGTTCGGGTCGCGGCTGGCGTCGCAGTACGAGATCGCCCGCCAGGCGCACGGGCTGTCCGATGCGGACCTGGCGGAGCTGGCCCGGATGTCGGTGCGCGGCTCGGCCGCGCCGCCCTCGGTGGCACGCCGTTTGCTGGCCAGCATCGACACCTGGCTCGCCGCCCCCCGCTCCTCCTGACGGACAGCCGGGCCCGGTTCCGCGGCCTCCCGGTCTGCGGCCTCCCGGGTTCCGGCGCCCCGGCGTGCGGCCTCCAGGGTGCAGCCTCCAGGGCTGCGGCCTCCCGGGTTCCGGCGCCCCGCGCGGCTCACTCAGGACGGCGGAACGGTGCCGTGTCATCCTCGGGGACCGGCCCGTCATCCTCGTCAACGAGCGCTGCAGCCGCGGAGCGGGCCGCTTCGCGGGACTGGGCGGCGGCGTCGCCGTCGAGCCGGCTTTGCTCGATACACCATTGCGTCCACTCCGGCAGCAGCCGGAGCGCCGGATTGGCATGCGCGGCAAGGATTCCGTCGCAGTGGTCTCCGATCGCCTGGCTGACCGATCCTTTGAACGCGAGTCCGTACCGCCAGCACCATGGGTCACATTGATCATGGGCGGCGCCCACTTCTCCGCCCACGTTTCACGCACAACGTGCGCCGCAGCGGGTGATTTGTCCGATTTGGGCGAACGGTCCGCGTGAAATGTGGACAGGAGGGACCCGTGTGACTCGTGGGACCGGGGCCTGAGTACCTGAAGGGTTGCGCCCATGGCCGTGGGACACCCCTCATGGGGGCAGGCGGGTTACGGGGACATGGCGGGCAGGACGGTGGAGCGCCAGGAGGGGTACAGGTCGTCGATGAGGGACTCGGTTTGGGGGGCCATCCGGAGAAAAACCCCATCCAGGGCGGTCCGGGCGCAGACCTCCTCCACCACGGCGCGGAGGAGGTCCTCCTGCCCGGTCTGGTGCGCCGCCCGGAGCAGATCGCGCCAGAGCATCTCGTCGTCGAAGGAAAGCCGGAGCCCGGCCCGCGCGGCGTCCATCGCCCCCCCGGGGTCGCGGGTGGCCAGCCGGAGTACGGCCAGCCGGTGCGCGGTGTCGGCGACACGCGCGCTGACCTCGTAGTCGAGGTCGTCGGTGGCCAGCCAGGCGTACCGGCCAGGCGGCCGGTCCTCGAGCAGCCTGCCCCGTACCAGGTCAAGCGCCCGAGTCAGGTAGTCCACTTCCTCCGCGCTCCCCGCCGGCGCCAGCTCCGCGTGCCCGGCCAGAGCCTGGAACACCTGCCAGTCCACCCGGACCCCGGTGCCGAGCCTGAGTCGTCCGGACGCGTCCGCAGCCAGGTGCGGCCGGCCGATGCTGTCCGTGCCCAGCCATTCGGTGGCCCGCGCCACGGCCGCGTCCCGGACCTCGGCGGCGACCCCCCGGGGCCAGAGTGCCGCGGCGAGCACGTTGGGGTGTACCCCTCCGGGATGCGTGGCCAGGTAGACCACGAGCTCGGTGACCGGGGCGACCCGGTCCGGTGCCAGCACGCCGGGCGCCCGGACCGATGCCGGGCCGAGGATGGCGATGTCCACCGGCAGTTCACTCCCGGGTTCCAGTTGCTGGAATGGGGCGGCATGGGCATCCGGCGCGCCGAGGGGCACACCCTCCTGCCGGGCCGCCGCCGTGAACAGGCCCACCACAGCTTCGTGCTGCCGGGCCGGGATGATCTGGGCCTGCACATCCAAGTCGAGCCCCACGGCCAGAAGCCGGCCCTCCGGCGTCACCTCCCAGGCCCAGGAGGCGCCGGGGACGTCCCCGGCGACCACGTAACCCGCCGCAGCCGCGCGGCCGACCCGCGCCAGCGTGAGCAGCCGGCTGCGCTCCCGCGGGCTGGGCGGCACCGCGCTGATCAGATAGTGCGGGGTCCAGGCGTCCGGATTGACGCCGAGGGAGCGGCCCTCCAGCACGGAACTCACCCCCGACGCGGCCATGGCCCCGGTCACGTCGGCCGCGTGGGCTTCCAGGGCGGCCAGCGCCTCGTCCAGGGTGGGCACCGCGGCGACGCGGTCTGGCGCCAGCGCGGTCAGGTCCTCCCCGAAGCCGGCCAGCGTGAGGTGCAGCCGGTCGGACCAGCGACTGGTGGCCAGTTCCATGGCCATCGCGGACAGCACCGCTGTGATCATGGTCTGCGGCCCGGTCACGGAGATCACCCCGTGCGCGGCCTCGAGGTTGACCAGCACCCGCCCGCTGCCGTCGGTACCGATGGAGACCAGGCCGGGAAACAGGGCCAGGGCGTCGCCCGCCTCGTCCACGTTGACCCGTCCGAGCTCGGTGAACGGCAGCCGCCATACCTGGCCGTCCCCCACCGCGGTCCACGGCCGGGGGGCGTCCAGGTCCGCGGGCGCCACCCACAGGTCCAGCTTCTCGTGGCTGAGGTGCGCCGCGACCACTGCCGGTGGGGTCCGACCCGCCAGCGACACGGCATGGGAGAGATAGCGCAGCCCGCAGTCCAGGAGCCGGGCGGATGGCTCGTGCGCGCCGACCCGCAACGCGGATTCAGCCAGCGCCGCATGGCCCCCCGGGGCGACTACCCGGCGGCCGAAGGCGCGATACCAGAGTTGCTCACGGCGTCGCCGTCCCAGGGCGGCCAGGATCCCGCTGGCCAGCAGCGCGGCCGCGGCCAGCTCGTCCGGGTAGGTGAGGTGGCCAGGGTGCAGGAGATCGGCGGCGGCGGAGCCGTTGGCGACGGCCGGTCCCCGGGCGCGGCTGGCCTCCCCTGGGTGGTCGCGCCCCCCGGTGTGGCCGTGTTCCCCTGCGCGATGCTCCCCGGGCCAGGCGCTCCCCAGGCCGCTGCTCCCCAGGCCGGCGCTCCCCAGGCCGGTGCTCCTCGGCACGATGCTCCCCAGGCCGCTGCTCCTCGGCACGGTGCTCCCCGGCACGGTGCTCCCCAGGCCGGTGCGGCGGGGCGAGGACCGGGATCCGGGCCGGCCCGGGGGTGGCCGGAGCGGGCCGGCTCTCCCCGGCGGGAACGGCCTCGAGGCCGGGGCCGTGGGCGTCCCGGGGCATCTGCAGCACCCAGCCGGGCCGGATCAGGCTGGCAATGGTCAGCCGGGAGCCATCCGGCTGGATCCGGTCCTTATTCAGCTCGAAGATCTCCCGGTACCGCCGGCCGTCGCCCAGGTACTTCTGCGCGATCTCCCACAGGCTCTCGTGGAACCGGCCCGCGGGGGGCTTCACCACGTAGAGTTTCCCGGCTTGCGGCGCGCGGGCTATCTGCGGCGGGCTGGCCAGGTGGGCCGGACTCGAGTTGCGGCGTTGTGGCGGGCGGCCCTGGGGCGGGCGGCCCTGGGGCGGGCGGCCCTCGGACTGGTGGCCTTGGGGCGGGCGGCCCTCCGGCGGGCGGCCCTCGGACTGGCGGCCTTGGGGCGGGCGGCCCTCCGGCGGGCGGCCCTCGGACTGGCGGCCTCGTGGCGGGCGGCCCTCCGGCGGGCGGCCCTCGGACTGGCGGCCTGCCGACGGTCGGGCGGATGCCGTGGCTCGCGGGGATCCGGTAGCCCGGCCGCCGCTGGATGTGGCCGCGTGCGCCGCGGCCGGCGCCTGATGCGCGAAGGCGGGTGAGAGCGCGGCGCTAGCCGCGAAGACCAGCAGGGCCGCAGTGACCAGCCGGTGGACGAGCGCCTGAGTGCCTCCGGCCAGCGGGACCCGCCGGGGCATACCGGCGTTGCGCAGCGCGGCCCTGATCTCGGCAATCACGCAGCAAACCAGCTGGATCCAGGCCAGCCAGACCAGCACGGACAGCACCTTCAAGATCGCGGTGGCGGTCAGCTGCCGGGTGAGCAGGGTTAGCGAGGGCATCGTGTGCGGAATCGGCAGTCCGAAGACGGTGACCAGCGCGAACGGCACTCCCACCGTGAGCGCGGCCAGCGCGGCGATGGCCAGGAGCCCGATCAGCAGGTCGCCCACGGAACGGCGGCGCCGCCGGCAGGCGGCCCGCGGGGCGCGGGTCATGGGCGGCGCCATCAGCAGACCGCCCCCCGGGCGATGCCGCACTCCGCGGTCGCCGTTTCCCGGGCTGTCTCGGTGAAGCTACCCAGGATCCCGCCGACGAGCGGCTGGGTGGTGATCGTCACCGCGACCGTGGCGGACTCTGTCCCGACGGTGGCGACGCAGCTCGTCATCGCGGCACCGGTGACCCGGTCCACCCCGCTGCTGTCCTGCTGGCTGTAGGCGCTGACCAGGCCAGCCGCGAGGCCGCAAGCGCCGGGGCCGATCGCGGCGAATCCGCCCGCCCGGAGCCCGGCGATGTCGATGTTGCCCGCGGCGGCCCGGGCGGCCTGCTCGGCGATGTCCGCGGCCCGTTCCTTGGCGTTCATGGCGATGCCACCGTCCACGATCAGTGCGGTCAGGAAAACGACGGCTACGGCGAAGACCACCGTGAACACGGCGACCGAGCCTCGCTCGCCTCGCTCACCAGGCCCCGGGCGGAGCGGCCGCGGCGCCGTCATCCGTTCCGCTCCACGAAGGCGTCGAGTGGGGCGACCGCCCGGCCGGAAAAGACCATGGTGGGGTTGAAGCCCAGTACGGTGAACGGGCTCATGTTCACATCGCACTGGACGGTTACGGTCACGTCGTCGCCCGCTATGGCCAGCTGGCCGGTGGCCGGGAAGCCCGCCACCAGGGCCTGGACGGTCCCCGGGGCGCACCAGCTCGTGGTGCCCAGGTCGGCCTGGGCCGCCTGCAGCGCCAGCTGGCTGGACTGGGCGGGTGAGACCGCCAGCGATGCGGCCCGGGCGGCGTCCCGGGCCGCGCCGTCGAGGTGCCCCTGCGCCTCCACGACCCGGCCGCCCGCGCCGACCAGCAGCAGCAGGCCGATAAGGCCGGGGGCGATGACCACCAGCTCGACCGACATGGACCCGCGCTCGCCGGGTCCCCGCCACCGGGGCATTATCCGCAGCTGCCGCGGGCCGCAGGCCGGAAGCATTCCACCGGGCCGCCGACGGTGGCCGATATGGTGAGGTTGAGGCCGAAGAAAGGAAAGACGGAATAGCCAAGCGGGCCCCTCACGGTGACAAACACATTAGTGGCCGGGTCGCCATAGGCGTGCGGCCTTATCTTGCTCAGTAGATGCGTGTGCAGGTTGCCGTAATATTGCGCGGCTGCGTCCTGGGCGGCGCCGATCCAGCCGGCGTTGGTCGCGGCCTCTTCCCGGGCCACGAGCGCGCCCGCCTGAGCCGACGCCAGGGCCGCCTGCCGCGCGTTGAACCACAACCCGAACTGCAGGATGAGCATGCAGATCATCAGCAGGGCGGGGGCCAGCACGGCGAGTTCGACCACGTTGGAGCCACGGTCGGAGCGCAGCGACTGGAGCACGCACGCTATCCGGCCCGGCAGCACGCGGGATGAGCAGCGGGGCATCACGGTGGTCAGTGCCTCCTCAGCCGTGGATCTGGGCGCTCTCGGTAGTGACGAAGTTCTTGATAACGAGCAGCAACGCGGCCGCGATACCGAGAATCACGGCCGTGATAATGGCCAACTCCACCGCGGACGCGCCAGCGTCGTTATCGCGGACCGCCGCCCGAAGGCAGCCCAGGCGGACGCCGAGGACGGCCCTGAAAACCGTTATTGCCGTGGTCAGATAAGTCATCGTGCCTCCATCGTGTGGCGTGTCGGCTTGACCGGCGGGGTCATGCGCTCAGCAGCACCCCCACGACCGGATAGGTAAGGAAAATCAGGAATCCGGCGCACAGGAGCATCTGGGCGACCAGCATCGACTGGGATTTCTCGCCGGCCTGGCCCTCGAGGTCAGCGAGTTCCCGGCGGCGCAGGCTGGCCGCCCGGGCGCTCAGCGATTCGCGCACCTTGGCGCCGTCGTCGGCCACCAGGCTGAGCGCGGCAGCCAGGTCGCGGAGCTCGTCAACCCGCACCTCCTCGCCGAGCAGGCCGAGGGCCTGCCACGGTGTCTGGCCGCTGATCCTGGCGTTGGCCAGCGCGTCCCTGATCCGCCACAGGGCCCAGCCGGACCCGATCTCGCTCGCCGCCATGAGCGCCTCGGGCACGCCCCGTCCGCCAGACAGGTTCATGGAGACGAGATCGAGGAAGGCACCGATCGCGTGCCGGAAGTCGCGCCGCCGGGCCTCCGCCTTCTGCTTGACCTCCAGGTCCGGCAGGAAGAAGAAGACCGCGGCCAGGGCCAGGCCGAACCAGACCGGCAGGATGAACGACACGTGGAAGCCGGCCGCACTCAGGACGAGCAGGAACACCGGACCCATCAGGAAGCCCAGCAAGGCCAGCAGGACCTTTGTGGCCAGGTAGTTCTCGAACGACTTCCCGATCAGGGACAGGTTGGCCCGCAGCGACGGGAACTGCCAGCCCTGCTCGGCGCAGAACGCGGCCAGGGCCCGGCCCAGCCACCGGCTGGCCCCGCTCTCCCGCTCGTCCACCACCCGGCCGACGACCCGGCTCATCGGCGGGCGCGCCGCGTCCAGCGCGGCGATCTGCCTGGCCAGGCTGACCCGCCGCGGGATAAGGGCAACGAAGAGCAGGAAGAGGCCGAGCCCCGCCACCGCCCCCAGGGTCAGGACCGCGCTCATGATGCGCCTCCGCGTCGAGTGGCGGTTGCGGAACCACCAGTTCCCGCCGGGCCGCGCTGGGCCGGGCCGGGCAGGGCCGGTGACGGCCCGGCGAGCAGCCGCTCCGGGGCATCGAACGTGGCGAGCCTGCGCATCCACACGAAACCCGCCGCGTACAGGGCCACGACGATCACCAGGACCAGCTGGCCGAGCAGGCTGTCGTAGACGTGCACGTAGCCCGGGTTGAGCACGGCCAGCCCCAGCGCCAGGCCGACGGACACGAGCACCACGATCTGCGCGCTGCGCCGGGTTGACCGGCGCTCGGCGTTGACCTTCCGGCGCACATCCAGCTCCTCCCGGACCGCCGTGGACAGTGCGCCCAGGAGGTCCCGCAGGCCTGGTCCGCGCAGCCGCGCGTTGATGATCAGCGCACCGATGATCAGGTCCGCGCTCGGGTCGTCCAGGTCATCTGCGAGCCGGTGCAGCGCCTCGGGCATGGGCACCCGCGTATGCAGCCGGTCCACCAGCCGGGCCAGCGGCTCCTGCAGGGATGGCGCGGCCACCCGCAGCGACGAGGGAATGGCCTGTTCCAGGCCGACCGCCCCGGCGATGGTGTCGCGCAGCGACTCGGTCCAGGTGGCCAGGGCTTCGAGCCGCACCATGGCCCGCCGCTCCCCCGCCGCGCCGCCGAGCGTCCGCCAGGCCAGCACGAGCAGGGCCAGGCCGATCCCGGCCACGATCCACCGGGTGGCCGCCACGGCGAGCGCGCCGGTCAGCAGGGCCAGCGCCCCGCGGGTCCCGGCGATCTGCCGGATCTGCCGCTCCAGCCAGCTGGCCCGGCGGCCCGGCGGCCGGGGCTGCAGGCCGCGGACCGCCGTGACGAGCACGAGCAGGCCGCTGCCGGTCAGCGCGCCGGCCAGGATGGCGAGCAGCGGGGCACCGGCCAGCAGGCTGTTCACCAGCGCCCCCCGGCCGGGTCGTACCCGTGCTGGGCCAGTTCCCCCAGGCAGGAGACGGGGGCGTGCGGCACCGCGCGGCCGTCCGGGCCGGCTGAGAACACCTCACTGGACAGCACCCGGCCATCCACGCCGGTCACCTCCCGGATACTGCTGACGAACCGTCGCAGCCGGCCGCCGAGCTGGTACTCGTTGCGTTTCTCCACGAACACGACGAAGTCGATGGCTCCGGCGATCAGCATGTGGGTGGCCTCCGCCGGCAGCCGCTCGGCGGACTGGATGGCGTAGGTGGCGATCCGGTTGAACACCTCCAGCGAGGAGTTCGCGTGGATGGTGGACAGCGAGCCGTCGTTGCCCTGGGACATGGCGTTCAGCATGGTGACGATCTCGTCGCCGAGGACCTCGCCGACGATGACCCGGCTGGGGTTCATCCGCAGTGATCGCCGGACGAGCTCGGCCATGGAGATGGCGCCGTGGCCTTCCATGTTCGGGAGGCGCTCCTCCAGCGCGACGACGTTCGGGTGCAGCTCGGGGAAATGGTCCAGGCCCAGCTCCAGGGCCCGCTCCACGGTGATGACCCGTTCACCTGGCATGATCTCGTTGACGATCGCGCGCAGCAGCGTGGTCTTGCCGGCGTTGGTGGCCCCGGCGATCATGATGTTCTTCCGCGCCGCGGCCGCGGCCGCGAGGAAGGCCGCCGCCTCGGGCAGCAAAGTGCCGTTGCCCACCAGGTCGGCCAGGAACACCTTGCCCAGCCGGGCCCGGCGGATGGACACCGCAGGACGCAGGGTCACGTCCATGACCGCGGACAGCCGCGCCCCGTCGGGCAGCCGGAGATCCAGCTGCGGGTTGGCGCTGTCGAAGGGCCGGCTGGACAGGCCGGAGTAGGCGGCGAGCACCTGGATCAGCTCGACCAGTTCGTGGTCGGTCTCCGCGATGGGCTCGACCATCACCTCGCGCCCGTCCGCGTAGCCGACGAACACCCGGTCGCAGCCGTTGATGTCGATGTTCTCCACGTAGGGGTCGTCCAGGAGCGGCTGGAGCCGCCCGACGCCGAACAGCGCGGCGTGGATCGCGGCGGCGAGATCTTCCTCCTCCTGCGCGTCGGGCGGGACCCGGCCCGCGGTGATCTCGTTGCGGGCGTGATCCTCCAGCACCTGTGCGATGAGGGCTCGGGCGAACTGGCGCTCGTCCTCGCCGGACATGGGCGGAGGCAGGCCGGCGCGTCCAGCCGCCGCTGCTCGGCCAGCCGGGCTCCCACTTCGCCGCGGAGTCGCTTGACGAGGGAATGGTCCATGCCGTCACCACCCGCCCGGCTCGGCAGCGGGGAGGTCGGCCAGGTGGTCCGCAGGCAGAGCCTGGCCCGCGGCATGGCGGGCAGGCAGGGCCGCTGGACGCCCCGCCCGGCCCGCAGGATGCCCCGCCCGGCCCGCAGGACGCCCGCCCCGGCCCGCCGGACGCCCGGCCCGGCCCGCAGGACGCCCGCCCCGGGCCGACGCCGAGGCCGCCGCCGGCTGGCCGGCCAGCTGCCCGGCGACCTCCCGCGCCGTCCTGATCAGCAGGGATTTGTCGAGCCGGCCGCCCCACTCGCCGCGGAGCAGCTCGGCACTCCTGGGCTCGAACGCGATGCCGCCCATCACGCTGGCCCCGCTGTCCGGGCCGAGCACCTGGCTGACCTGGGCGAGTGCGCGGCTGAATCCCCGGTGATTGGCGACGACCAGCACGCCGACCCCAGTGCTCCGGCCGCCGCGCTGGCGCAGCGCCAGGGACACGGCCGCGGCGCGGTCCCGCAGCCGCACGACTTCGCCCAGGCTGGGCCGGGTGATCAGGACGACGGCGGCGGCGTGCGCCAGCAGGTCGTAGTAGGGGCCGTCCGCACCGAGGCGGCCGCAGTCCGCGATCACATCGGCCTGGGGCAGCCCGGACAGCAGGCTGCCCACGGGTCCCCACAACGGTTCGAGGCCCGTCCCGTGCTCGGCGGTGGTCACCCCGAGCAGCACGTCCAAGCCGCCGCGGAGCTTCTGCGCATGCGTCCAGAGCTGGGCGGGCTGAAGATCACGGCGGGCGGCCACGGCCAGGCTGAGCAGCCCGCGCCGCGGGTCGAGCCGGTCGCCGCCCTGGCCGGGCAGCCGGTAGACGATGTCGCCGCCCGCCGGGTCACACTCGGCGAGCAGCACCGGCCGTGGCCAGACCGCGGCGAGGGCGATCGCCGTGGTGGTGACCCCGGGCGCTCCCTTGCCGGCCGCGACTGCGATCAGCACCCAGCCTCACCCGGCCCGGGTACCTGGCGAGGCTGACGCGGAGGCCGCCGTGCCGGCTGGCCCGGCCGAACCCGCCGGTGCGGCTGCGGCCCCCGCGGGGGCGGCGGCCCCCGCGGGGGCCGCGGCCGCGGCCCGGCCCCCGTCGGGCAGGACCGCGATGCCCACGATGCCGTTGGAGGCGTTGCAGGCCACCGCGCCGGCGTCGGACGGGTTGAGCGCGACCTCCACATCGGCGATCGCGGTACTGCCTGAGATCGTGGACGGCGTGCCGACCGCGAGGACGGTCGCGTCGGCGGCCAGCGTGCCGCCGGAGCCACCGGGACAGGTTTCCTGCGCGTCGCTGACCTGGTAGATGTCGATGTGATCGCCATCCTGGAGGCCGTGCGGCAGCTGGCCGTCCTTGAGCGCGAGCCCCAGCACGGCCTTCCCCGCGACCGGAGTGCCGGCGGTGGCGACCATCTCCCTGGTCAGCAGGGTCCCCTGCGGGATGGCGCTGACCGTGAAGAACCGGGCAACCTGGCCAGCCTCATCCCAGGGCACATAGGCCAGGCCGGAATCGGCGGTTATCTGCACCTGCTGCATCGCGCTCAGCGGGATCCGCTGACCGGCCCCGACCTGCTGGGAGATTTCGATCGCGGCGACCCGTTTGCTGCTCTTGATGACCAGCAACCCGGCCCCTAACGCGCCGCCGAGGATCAGCAGCACGGCCAGCGCCGCCAGCGCGGGCTTGCGTTCACGCGGCGCGCCCGGCAACCGGCGCCCGGCCGGGGCCGTCGGCTCGGGCCATATCGTCTGCTGGTCGTTTCTTCCTGCTGAACCTCGCGGCAGCGTACCCCGGTTACTTGGCATTCCCCGGCAATCTCCCTGGTGGCGGCGGGCAGCCTCACTGTGCGCGTTAGCTCGCCTGCGGAGATGCAGGCACTCGTTCACCATAAAGCCACACGAGGCCGCTCACAGCCGACATAAGCCCGGAAGTCACCTTGCCGTAATAGATCGCTACCGGCCGCCGGGGCTGAACGAGCATTTGGGGACCAGAAAGCCGGTGTAAAAAGCCCGCAGGCGGCCCGGCCCGCGCCTGTTATTCTTAGTTAGTTAGTATTTTAGTCTTAACCTGACTAGTAATTTCTGCCATGCCCTCGTCATTTCAATAACGGCCTTATCGGTTAAATCACTCTTGGTAGAGTGCCCGCCAGCAGCGCAGCCGACGAGAAGGAGGGCAGCGCATGCGGGAACAGCCCCGCCGGATCGCGACACGCGTGGCCCGTGTCGTGGGCCCACTGATCACCGCGAGCCTGCTCACCATGGGCGGACTGCTGGTGGCGGCCTGCGGGCCGGGGGCGCCGGCGGCCTTCCGCCCTGCGGGCGCCCCCGCACGCGCCCCCGCATCCGGCAGTACCGGGAGCCTGGCCGGCCCGGCCCACCGCGCCGCGGGGCCACTGGAGCGGCCCCCATTCGCCGACAACGTTCATATCGTCATGCCCGGCTGGCTGCCCGCCGATCCCGGCGAGGTCCCAGCGGTCATCGCCGCCAAGAACTTCCTGCTTGCTTTCCTGTACGCGGAGTACCGGGGAAACCAGGACGACCGCTGGACGGGTTTCGTTTCGGGGGATGTGCTCAGCGCACTCAAGGCCAATCTGAGCGGGACCAGCGTGACCACCGAATCGTTCAGCGGGACCATCATCTTCTCGCACATGCGGGCCTACCCCGACCCGGCCATCGCGGGCGCGGTTGACGTGTCCGAGTGCTTCGACAACTCCCGGTCGCGCAATACCAGCCTGGCCACCGGGAAGATCATCCCCGACCGGGTCCCCGCCGACCAGCACTACTATATGAATACGGATGTGATGGCGAAAGCTAATGGCCGCTGGACTGTGGTATCCGTTTACCCGGTCGTTTACTATCCGCGGGCGGAAGAATGCAGGCCATGACGCGACGGCGACCCGCGGTGGCGGTCCTCCTCCTCTCCGGGTTACTCGCCTCGTGGTGGCTGGCTGGTGCGGCCAGCGCCGGATCCGGCGTCGGTTGTACCGGCAACACCTGTTCGGTCCTGCTGAGCAACCTGATCATGCTCAAGGGCGACGTGGGCAGCGGGGCGGTCCACGTCCAGCTGCCGGTAGCGCCGCCGCCCTGCCTGTGGCAGCCGATCGGCGGCACCACGGCGGGGAGTACCGCCATCATCCAGCAGTTCGGCAGCGCCGTCCCGGGCACGCCCTTCGGCGTCTACCAGTCGGTACGGCAGGCCAGAACGCTGCTCAGGGACAAGCCGGTACCGCCCGGCACCTGGTGGCAGCTGCCGGTCAACCCGGCGGCGTCGAAGGCGGCGCAGCGGCTGTGCGACACGCTGCCGCTGTTCGACTTCACCGCGCCGGGCCAGGCCCCGCCCACCCCGCCGGTGCCGCTCCTGACACTGGCCGACTACGCCTACAACCACATGGCGATTCCCGCGCCCAGGCTCACCGTGAACCCGGCCGGCCACGCTTACGTCAACCTGGCCACCTATGTGTGGGGCCGCACCCGGCCCGTGAGCCGGGCCACGGGCCGCCCCAACGCCTACGAGGTAACCGCGACGCTGGGCGGCGAGATCGTGAGCGTGTGGGCGCAGCTCGCCGCGAAGGGAGCGTTCTCGGTCGGCGCGGACGGTCCGGGGACGGCGTACTCGGCGTGCGGCCCGGACGGCTCGCATGATCGCCTCGGGCACCCCCCGGCCAGTGCCGGCGCAGGGGCCCCGCCCGACTGCGGTGTGCTCTGGCAGGCCCCGGCGGCCGGGGCGGCGGTCAGCGCCACCGTCACCTGGTCGGTTAGCTGGGGTGCGGGCGTTCTCAACGGACCCGGGCCGAATGCTTTGCCGCCTATCCAGATAACCGGGCGAACCCCGCCCTTCCCGGTCGCGGAGATCCAGAGCATCAACGGTGGATAGGCCGGTGAGCCGCCGTCCCCGCCCTTCCCGGTCGCGGAGATCCAGAGCATCAACGGTGGATAGGCCGGTGAGCCGCCGTCCCCGCGAACCACGGGCCTGCGAACCACGGGCCTGCGAACCACGGGCCTGCGAACCGCACGCCGGCAAACCAGGGAGCCGATGAACCAGGGCAGCCGGTGAACCCGGCGGACGGGGTCACCGTCGCCATCGCCGCGACGGCCGGGCTGCTCGCGGGACGGGCGGCCAGCAGGCTCACTGCCCGTCTGCTGGCCGCCCCGCCTCCTGCCCGGCAGCCGGCACCAGCCTGGCCGGCACCAGCCCCGCCGGCACCAGCCCCGCCGACATCAGCCCGGCCCGCACCACCCCCGCCGGAACCAGCCCCGCCGGCCAGCGGCCGGTGGACCGGGTGGGCCTTGATCCTGGGCACCGGGCTGGCCTTCGCGGTCATCGCGGTGCGTTTCGGGCTGGTCCCGCCGCTCCCGGCGTTCTGCTACCTGGCTGGGATCGGGGTACCGCTGGCCGTGATCGACGTCCGCTGCCGGCGGCTGCCTGACGCGCTGACCCTGCCGTCCTACCCGGTGGCCCTGGCGCTGCTCGGGCTCGCCGCTCTGCTGCTGCCCGGAGGCGGCCGCCATTTCCTGTCCGCCGTGCTCGGCATGGCCCTGGCCTGGGCGGTCTTCTTGTTCCAGGTGCTCATCTACCCGGCGGGCCTCGGCGGGGGAGACGTGAAGCTGTCCGGCCTCCTCGGCCTGTACCTGGGCTGGCTCGGCCCCGGCGCGCTGGTCTGCGGCCTGGTCCTCGGGTACCTTTTCGCCGCCGTCACCGGGCTGGCCCTCATCGCCTCCGGGCGCGCGTCCCGGAAGTCACATCTCCCGTTCGGCCCGTTCCTGCTGGCCGGCACGCTCGCCGCCATCCTGGTCAGTGGCCCTGCAGGTTCTCATTTCTGAGGACCGGCCAGCTGCCACAGGCGGGCAACCCCGGCCGCGACCCGCCGGCCCTGCGCGTACCCGGCCCGCGCGGCGGGGCCGCGCACTCCCGGGTCCAGCGGGTTGATCCCGAACGCGGCGACGGATTCCTCGTCGGGCGTGAGCACCTGGACCTGGACGGAACTGCCTACCCCGGCCTGGGTCAGGCCCGCGACCTGCTCGTCCAGGGGCAGGTCGGCCATCGGCGCCAGGATCAGCACCCGCTGGTAGCCGACGGCCAGGTCGGCGTTGACCGCGGAGCGCGTGCCACCGTCAATGTAGCGGGCGCCGCCGATGGTGACCGGCGGCCAGATGCCCGGGATCGCGCAGCTGGCCGTCACCGCATCGACCAGATCCGCGCCGGACTCCTTGTCGAACACGCGGACGTCCCCCGTCTGTGCCTCGACCGCGACCACGGCGAGATTGCGGGATGGCCAGGAGTGCCGTGGCAGCCGACCGGCGATCACTGCCCGCGGTTCGGCCTCGGGCACGGTCTCGACCGCGAGCGCCCGGTGACCGACCTCACGGCGCAACTCGGCCGGATCGGGGTACTCCAGCGGCAGCTTCTCCCACGATTCCATCAGCTCGACGACCCGCCCGATGTCCGGAGACAGCTCCGCGGACTGCAACGCGGGCACGGTCTGCCGCTCGAGCAGGTCGGTCAGCCGCAGCCCGCTGCCGAGCTGGGCGGCCACCGTGGCCCCGGCCGAGGTGCCCAGCACGAAGTCCGCCGCGGTGACGTCGGCGCCGGCTGCGGCCAGCCCGGCCAGCACGCCGGTTTCCCAGGCGATCCCGGACAGCCCGCCGCCGCCGAGGACGAGGGCCCGCTGCGCCGGCCCGTGCTCCGTCATCACCAGGAAACCTCCCGCATCACAGGGCTAGTCAGTGTTCGCTCGCGTGTCCCAGGAAAACCGCACCGACCGCTCACCCGGGCCTGACGGCCCAGGCTCGCTCGCCGGTCTGGGTCACGCTCACAGTGCTGGCCAGAAGTTCGCGTGACCCAGAGAAAACCGCACCGACCGCTCACCCGGGCCTGACGGCCCAGGCTCGCTCGCCGGTCTGGGTCACGCTCACAGGCTGATGCCGACCAGCACCGGCTCGCTGGCCAGCTCGACCCCGAAGATGTCATGGACCCGGTCGCGGATCTCCCGGGCCAGGCCGACGACCTCGGCCGCGCTGGCGCCCCCCGGATTGACCAGGGCCAGCGTGTGCTTGGTCGAGATGTGCGCCGCCGGCCCCGGCCGCTTTCCGTCCGCGGGAGCCGCGTGCTCGTACCCCTTCTGGAACCCGGCCTGCCCGATGAGCCAGGCGGCCGGCACCTTGACCTGGCCGGGCCCGGCCGGGAACTGCGGGATCGGGACACCGGGCCCGCAACGCTCGTCCACCACCCGGCGCAGCGTCACGAACTGCCCAGCGTCCAGGACGGGGTTGGTGAAGAAGGATCCCGCGCTGCGGCTGTCCGGGTCACCGGGATCGAGCACCATGCCCTTGCGGCGGCGCAGCCGGAGCACGGCCGAGCGTACGTCGCCCAGGGGGGCGCGCCCGCCCTGGTCCGGCCCGCCCTGGTCCGGGCCGCCCTGGTCCGGCCCGCCCTGGTCCGGCCCGCCCTGGTCCGGGGCGCCCTGCTCCGGCCCCCCCTGGTCCGTGCGGCCTGCGCCCAGGCCCAGGGCACCGGCCAGCTCCGCGTAGCGGATCGGCCTGGACAGCCGGTCGCTGGTCAGCTGGAAGGTCACGCCGAGCACCACGAACCGGCCGGTCACGGCCGGGGCAGTGATGCTGCGCTTAAAGGCGCTGGTCCGGTAGCCGAATCCGCAGTCGGCCGCGGCCAGGTCCACCACCTGGTCCGTGGCCCGGTCGTACGCCCTGACCCGGGTGATGGTGTCGGCCACCTCCTGGCCGTAGGCCCCCACGTTCTGGATGGGCGTCGCGCCGGTCAGCCCGGGGATGCCGGACAGGCATTCCAGCCCGGCCAGGTCGGCCGCCACGCAGGAGGCGACGACCGTGTCCCACTCCTCGCCGGCCGCGACGGTCAGCGTCACCGGCGCGCCCGGCGCGGGCCGGCCCGGGCCAGCTTCGTCCGGGCTCGCCCGATCGAGTCCGGCCTCATCCGGTCCCGTCATCCGGTGGACACCCTTGGTCGCGATCTGGATGACGGTGCCGGGAAAGCCGTTATCGGAAATTAGCAGGTTGCTGCCGCCCCCCAGCACCAGCAAAGGCTCGCCACGCTGGTCGGCGGCCCGCACCGCGGCGATGATCTCCTCGTCGGTGCCGGCCACCGCGAAACGGCGGGCCAGGCCGCCCAGCCCGAGGGTGGTGAAGCGGGACAGCCTCACCTGCTCGCGGACGTTAGCCATGGGCGGCGTCAGGGCAGCCGGACCACCGCGCGGGACCGGGTGAGCACCTTGTCCCCGCCCGACCGGGCGGTCAGCGCCACCACGACCCGGTTGTCGTCCAGCTTCTCCTGGACGGTCCCGGTGAGGTCGATGGTCACGAGGCTGTCGTCGTCGGGCACGACGACCGGGGCCGAGAACCGGACGCCGAACTCCGTCATGGCCCCAGGATCGCCGGCCCAGCCCGTGACGTAGCGCGCCGCCTGGGCCATGGTGAACATGCCGTGCGCAATGACGTTGGGCAGCCCGACAGCTTTGGCCATCCGCTCGTTCCAGTGGATGACGTTGAAGTCACCAGACGCGCCGCAGTACTTGACCAGGTCCAGCCGGGTCACGGGGTAGCTGGCTGGCGGGAGTTCCGCGCCCGCCTCGACGTCGGCGTATTTGACCACCGCGCTCACTCTGCCTCACCCGCCGTGCCGCGCTCCACCAGCGTCGAGTAGGCCGTGCACACCTGCTCGCCGTCCACGGTCCGGACCTCGGTCCGGGTGGTCATCACCACGTTGCGGCCCAGCGTCTTGATGGTCTCGATGGTGGACTGCGCGGTGACCACGTCGCCCGCGTGCAGGGGGCGGGCATAGCTGAAGCGCTGCTCGCCGTGGACGACTAGCGCGTAATTGATGCCGAGGCCCGGGTCGGCGATGGCGTGCCCCGACGCGGCCATCGTCACCACGATGGGAAACGTGGGCGGGGCGATCACGTCCGGGTAGCCGGCCGCCATGGCCGCGTCCCGGTCCCGGTAGACCGGGCTCGGATCGCCGATAGCGTTGGCGAACTCGGCTATCTTGACCCGGCTGACCTCGTAGGGCTCCGTCGCCGGGAATGACCGGCCGGCGTAGTCCTTGTTGACGGCCACGCTCGGGTTAGCGGGTCTCGCGGTGCGGCCGGTGGCAACGGCAGTTCGGGCAGTACTTCTTCAGCTCGAGCCGGTCCGGGTCGTTGCGCCGGTTCTTCTTCGTGATGTAGTTGCGGTGCTTGCACTCCTGGCAGGCCAGGGTGATCTTGGGCCTGACGTCGGTGGCAGCCACGATGGAGTGCCTTTCTCTGGATGGGCGGAGTACGGACAGAACTACTGTAAGGACAGTGACTTGGTAAGAACAGGCACTGCCCTCCGCAGCGGGCTGTCGGGACAGACAACAGCCCGCGGCCAGGCACCATTCCCCAAGCCGCGAACAGCAGGACGCACAGCACCCGCACCGCAAGACCGGAGGCCGGACCGTGGTGCCAGGCTGCGCGAACTGGTAGCGGAGGCCGGACTTGAACCGGCGACACAGCGATTATGAGCCGCTTGCTCTGCCTGACTGAGCTACTCCGCCTCATGACCGCCAAGCGCACATAGCTTACAGCGACTCACCGGCCGGCCGGGTAATCGGCCCGGATCCGGGTCATCTGTGCGCGGGTGCGGTGGGGCCAGCCGGCGGGCTCGCAACGAGGCGGCGGTATTCCGCCCGGCCAGGCAGGTTGGCCGGCCATGCCGCGGGAAGACAGCCCCTCACAGGAGAGGGGGACGACGATGACACCATCAGGGGCTGACACCCCGAACGCGGGCGGGCTGGCCGGGCGGGTGGCCCTGGTCACCGGCGCGAGCGGCGGGATCGGCGGCGCGATCGCCCGCCAGCTGGCGGCAGCCGGGGCCGCGGTCGCGCTCGGCTACGGCCTGTGATCCCGGCCGGGGCGAGGTCGCTGCAGGCCTCAGGGTCGGCTGACCTGGCTGGTTGTTGGCTGCGGTGATCCGCCGCTGGCTAGGCTCCCGCTGGTAGCCTTCGTAGCTATGAGTGCTCAGCCGGTGCATGAGCCTGATCCGGATGATCCGGTCGAGATCTTGCGTGTGCTGCCTGCCGCTTCCATGACCAGTTTCTGCGCGAGTACTACGGAGCGGCAGCTGGGGCGGCCCGAGAGGTTCGCGGGTATCAGCAACTGCACGATGTGCTGCGACTGTGGCGGCTAACTGCGGTTGCTCATTCCGATCCCGGATTCGCTGGGCGCCTGGCGACCGCGCGGGAGGCGGTCCAGTCCGGGAGCCTCGAGGGTACGACGCCTATCGAGGACGCCGTGCCGGGCTGGCACGGCCGCGTGTGAGCTACAGCGTTCGGTTCGAAGGCGGCGCGCTGGTTCAACTGAATGGCTTACCGGCGGTCGCATTCGACGCACTGCTGGAGCGCGTGGTTGTCCTGGTTGATGAGCCCTGGGATGCGGCCGTGATACCGGGCGATGACCCTGCCTACCGTATGGCGATTTCGGCGCCGGTTTTGGGTTGTTGAGTTTCTATGCCGACGACGCGGCCGAGATGATCAGGATCTTCGACATCACCTGGATCGGCTGATCTCAGGGGGTCAGTTACCTCTCAGGGGGTCAGTTACCTCTCAGGGGGTCAGTTACCACTGTGATGGATGTCTGGCCGACCATAACCCATGCTCCCTGCCTCAGCCCCCGCGCCCGCCGCGCCCGCCGCGCCCGCCGCGAAATACAGGTTCACGCATCAGCCGGCGCCACTATCCGCCCGTAGTGAGGGTGTCAGGCCCCGGGCTCGCCAGCCGAGGCCCCGGGCTCGCCAGCCGAGGCCGCGGGCCGGCCAGCGGAGGCCGCGGGCTTGCGGACGCCCGCGGCCACCGGGCTCACGGAGTCCACCACGGCCACGGCCAGCAGAACCGCTGCCGCGCAGGCGCTCAGTACCAGGGCGGACACGCGCGGTGCGACGAGCCCCAGCAGACCGATCAGCACCAGGCCGCCGAGCTTCGCCCACGGCACGCGGTGCCACAGGACGGCCCGGAACGCCGCGTGCCCGGCCAGGAACAGCGCACTGCCGCCGAGCAGCATCCAGGCGACCGGCGCCCGGCCTACGGCGGCCGGGTTAGTCAGCGCCACCTTGTCCCCCGCCGCTACCACGATGATCCCGGCGACCATGAACGGATGAATGAGGTGGTAGGCGCTGCGGCCCAGCCGGCCAGGGTCATCCGACGTGGCCAGGACCCGGGCCCCCTCCTCCGCGCTGCGGTCGAAGTACAGCCACCAGAGCGCGACGCTGCTACCGAACGCGGCCAGGAAGGCCCCGATCTCCCGCACGCTGACCGAGCCCAGGCCGGACAGGGCCGCCCCGACCACCACAATCGACTCGCCGAGCGCGATGAGGATGAACGCCTGGCAGCGTTCGGCGAAATGGTTGCCTTCGATGGCCCAGTCCCGGGTGCGTGACCGGCCCAGCCCGGGCGTGTAGAAGCCGGCGACGCCGCCCAGCACGTCCACGCCCACCGCCGCCACCCAGAGGGCCACCCGAGCCGACCCGGTCACCAGGCCACCGGCCACCGCCAGCGCCCCGCTGACCAGGCACCAGGCCAGGATGCGCTGGAAGTTGCGCTGCAGCCGGTGGCCGCGCAGCGCGGCGACCGCGAAGATGCTGCGGCCGATCTGCATGACCGCGTAAGCGATCCCGACCGCCAGCCCCCGGCCGCCGAACGCCCCCGGCAGAGCAGCCGAGATGACCAGGCTGCCCAGGGCCAGGGCGAGCAGCATCAGCCGGACCGGGATCCGGTCCGGGTCCAGCCAGTTGGTCACCCAGGTCGTGTACACCCAGAGCAGCCAGACCATGGCCAGCAGCAGGGCCCCGCGCAGCGCCCCGGTGGCGTCCGGGTGGCGGACCAGATAAGTGGACAGCTGGGTCACCGCGAACACGAAGACCAGGTCGAAGTACAGCTCCACGTTGGTGACCCGGGCGCTGCCGCCCTGCGGGCGAAGCAGGCTCCGCGGCGGGTTCCGACCCGCGCGGGGCCGGAACCGCCGGGTGGTGGTCACCGGAAATCCGGCAGGCCGGGCGCGGCAGAGTTCCCCCGAGCCGCGAGCCGGGCGGACGGCCTGGTGATCGCGGGCAGCATCCGGCCATTATGACCGGGCCGACGGCGAGCGCGATCACGGGACCGCCTGCCGGGTCGCCAGGGGGCATCCCGTGAGCGGAAGGCTCAGCCTTCCCGGCGGAAGGCTCAGCGGCGCGGCGGGTCCGCCGCGCGGACGGCGCTGATCTGCAGCCGGACGTAGTTGACCACGGGCTCCTCCAGCCGCGCCGCCACTGCCCGCACGAACGGCCGGCGCTCGGCCGGCGGCAGGTCACGCAGATGCGCGCCCAGGACGACGGTGGCCAGGAACGCCTCAATCTGGTCCGCTGATTCGAAGTGGGCAGGATCCGGTGCCAGGCCGACCTCGATGCTGGTGAACCCCGCGGCGGCCAGCCGCTCGCGGGTCTGCGCCGCGCCCGCGAAGTTCCAGATGTCCTTCCCGTCATCGGCGCCCAGCCCGGCCAGGGCCTCCCGGACCCCGGCGATATTGCCCTCGCCACCCGCCTCGGCCACGAACTGCCCTCCCGGCCGGAGCATCCCGGCCACCGAGCTGAACACCTGCGTGTGGTCCGGCAGCCAGTGCAACGTGGCCACACTCAGCACCGCGTCCACCCGCTCGATGACCGGCAGCGGCTCGCGCAGGTCGGCGTGCAGCACCCGCAGCCGGTCCAGCTGCCCGGCCAGCCGGTCGTTCAGCTGCGCGAGCATCTGCTGCGAGCCGTCGATGGCGAGCACCCGGCCACGGGGCAGGGCGGCCAGCAGCTGCTCGGCGTCGCGTCCAGTCCCGGCGCCGAGATCTGCCACGGTCTCGCCCCCGGCCAGGCGGAGCCGGGCGATGGCGGCAGGCCCCCACCGCTTGTGCGGCAGCGGCAGCGCATCGTAGCTCCGGGCATCCCATTCAAGAAGCTCCACAACGAGGACCCTAGCAAGCCGTCTCACATAGTTAAACTCTGCGTCTTGCATAGTGAAACGTCAGGACGTTCCCGGACCAGCCCGGCGGGCCAGCAGCCGGCGGCGGGTGCCCCGCTGGTCGTCCCGGACGTCGTCCTGGCTGATCACGGTCACGTCGTCCGGCAGCAACGTGGCCGGTTCACCGGGATCCAGGCACCAGGCTGCGGGCAGCGCGGGGCGGACCCGCCGGGCCGCGGTAGTGAAGGCCTCCCAGCCGAGCACGCCGCCGGGGACCAGGGCGGCCGCCGCCAGCGTGAAGACCCCCGGATCCCAGAATCCGGTAGCCAGCACCAGGGCGTACCCGCCCGGCGCGGGGCGCCAGGCGCCGAGGTCGGCGTGGACCAGCGTGATCAGGTGATCTAGCCCGCGGCGCCGCGCCTCCTGGCCGAGCAGGCGGAGGGCCACCTCGGACACGTTGACCGCGGTGACCGGCCGCCCCTGGGCCGCGGCCAGCAGCGCGCTGCCGGAAGGGCCGCTGGCCAGATCGGCGGCCGGGCCGTCCGGCAAGTCCAGGGCCAGCGCCGCGACCGCCAGCGGATGAGGCGTGAACGAGGCGGCGAACCCGGGCCCGTACCTCTCGTTCCAGCGCACCCGGTCCGGGTGCGCTGGAACGAGAGGTACGGGCAGGTCGCGCGGCGAGTCCTCCACCCTGGGCAGGCTAGCTCCGGATCCGGCGGCCCGCGTGGCCGGCCGCTGGCGAGCGCGGTCAGCCGGGTTGGGGCGGCGCGTAGAACAGCACGTTGTTGGCCTGATCCGTGGCCACGCACGCGGTCACCGCCACGCAGCTCAGGGTGGTGATGGCGGCGGAAGGAGTGGCCGCGGGCGCCTGCGTCCACGAACCGTTGGCATACGTCTCGGTCGCACCGGAATGGCCCACCGCGAGGCACGATCCCGCGGACGGGCAGGACACCGCCGCCACGGGCCGCCCGATCGGCTTGAGGCCCCACTGGCCGTCGATGTGTTCGGCTGCCTGGCCGGAGGAGTCCACCGCCATGCAGAACGAGGTGCTGGGGCAGGACACGCTGAGCAGGTCATGCCCCACGTCCACGCCTTGTGGCCCGCTCCACGAGGTTCCGTCGTAGGTGAACACGTTCCCGCTCGCGCTCACGGCCACGCAGTACGTGGAACTGGCGCAGGAGACCGAGTTCAAGGACTGCCCGCTCGGGTCAACCGCTTGCTGGCTCCAGCCCGTGACGGCGCCCCGGTAGGTGAAGGCGACGCCGATGTTATCGACAGCCACGCAGAAGAAGGGGCCGGCACAGGAGACACTGGTCAGTGTCCCGGATCCGGAACCGACCAGCGCCGGGGAGCCCCACACGCCCCCGTTGAGCGGGATGGCGTCTCCTGCCGCGTTGACCGTGAGGCAGAACCTGGACGAACTGCAAGAGATGGCGATCAGGTGACCGTTCGGGTCCGTGTTGGCGACCGGCCAGGTGCCGCCGGACTGAAGGGACAGCACCGTGCCCGCGCTGTCCGTGGCGTAACACACGGTCCGCTTCGGGCAGGCCAGGCCGGTGATCTGGGCACTGCTGGCCTGGAGCGTCTGCGGGTTGACCGGCACCGGGGAACTCCACTGGGCCTCCGGCGGAGTGGGGCGGGCCGATCCCGCCTCGCCGGCGCCCGCGTGACTGGAAGTGCCGCTGGCCGCAGCGCTCGTGGCGGCCCGCACGGACGCGACGGCCTGGTGCCTGTGCATCACGGCCAGCGTTCCGGTCACCCCGGTCACGCCCAGGATCGCCACCGCGGCCAACCCGGCCAGGATCCGGGTCCGGCTGGACCGGCGGTAACCGGGGCGCCCTGGCGGATCAGCGGGCAGTATCGCGCCGACCCCGGTGTGCGGGCCGTCGTCGTCCCCTTCCCCGGTCCGGGGCTCCGCCAGGGCGGTCCCTGTGGATCCTGCGCTCCTGTCTGCGGTGTCATGGCCCGGACGGCCATTGACCGCGTTGCCATTGCCGGCGCTCCCCGTGACCGCGCCGCCGACCGACGCGGCCTGGCCCGGGCGAGAGGGAAGGTGCCACTCTCCCGGCGGGGCGATCCGTCCCCCGGAGGGCAAGCCGGTCCGGCGAGGCGGGGGCGCCCACTCCACGGGGGGGATGCCCCGCTCGCTGGGCGGGGCCGCGCGCGGGCTGGGCGGGGCAGGCCGCTCAGCCGGCACGGCAGGCCGCTCAGCCGGCACGGCAGGCCGCTCAGCCGGCGGGGCAGGCTGCTCAGCCGGCGGGGCCGGCGGCAAGCGGAGCAGGGCCTGGAATCCGGACACGGGCGTGGCGGTGCCGTCCCCGGATAGGTCGCGGCCGGCGTCCTCGGGTTCGCCGCGACCGTAAAGGCCGGGTGGCTCGCTCCCCGAGGCGCTCGACTCGACCTGGCCGGACCCGTCCGTCGCCAATGGCCCGGCCGAAAAAGGTGGGATGCCGGTCTCCGAAGTAGCCGCGATGAATTCCGCGAACGACCCGCTGCTGTAGTCCGACGCGTATTCCGCGAGGGGGTCGCCCGGGTATTCCGTAGCGTGTTCCGCCTGCCCTGAGCTGGGCTCCGGTCCAGGCTCGCCCGCTTCCCGACCCCCAGAAAGGCTGCCGGACCGCACGTATGCCCCGCAACGGCCGCAAAACTCATCCCCCGGGGAAATGGCATGCCCGTTATCGCAAGTCCACACCGGTCCCCGCTCTCGGTCCCCGCTGTCGATCACCCGCCCTGCCAGCGTGCCGATATTAGGGCATTTCAGCCCGTCCCGCAGACCGCTTGGCCAAGGAGTTATTCGGTTTCCGGACGGGGATAGCGTCAGGTCACGGCGTGCTCACGCCGCCTGCCTGCGCGGCACGACGCGGACCTTACCGGGCTGTCACGGGCATGCCGATCCGCCACAAATCGGGGTCCGCCCAGGCGCCGGTGATGACCGTGTCCGGATCCTGGCCGCGCAGCCGGGCGAACCGTTCCGCCATGATCTGCAGGTGCACGGTCATGGGCAACTGGGCGAGGAGCGGGGACAGGCCGCTATCCGGGAGGCTGAGCACGGTGACCGGGATGTGCTCCCGCGTGGCTGCGTGGCCCACCGCCGCGGTCAGCCCGTCCGGGTCTGACTCCGGCTGGAGCAGCAGCACGCCGTCAGCCGCGGTGAAGGGCACCGCGTTGCCGTGCAGGAAGCGCTCCGCGTCGAACCCTTCGGCGAGCATCCGGGCTGCCTCCCGGACCTTGAGCGCCGCCTCCCGCGCGGTGATGCCCCACGGGCCGCAGCCGACGATGCCGAGGCTGCGGGCCGGGACCGGCACGTCCCCGGTCGCGGGCGCCGCGTAGGCGACCCGGATCTCCGCCGCGGCCTGCAGCACGTCACCCGGGGAGCCGTTCGACGGGCGCTCCATCCCGGTGCGCCTCGCCGGCCGCGGCCACCTGGTGAGCCAGCCGGGCCAGTACGGCCAGAGCGGCCGTGTAGCTCACCGTGTAGGTCTCGGAGTCCTCGGGCGCCACCGTCGTGATGGCCTCCGGCCAGCCTGCGCCGGTCCCGGTGATCGAGACCACCGGCACCCCGGTAGCCAGTGCCTCCGCCCGGGCCCGGGCAGCGTAGCCGGTCTGCCCGGTGTGGGTGATCACCACCAGCGCGTCGCCGCGGCGTGGGCCGGTACTGCACAGCACCCAGGTGGCGGCGGGGAACCACCGCGCGTCCAGGCCAGCCCGCTCCAGCATCATCGAGCCAAGCTCGGCGGCGTGCTGGCTAGTACCAGTGCCCACGAGAATAACCCGGCGGGCCGCGGCCAGGATCGCGGCCGGGGCGGCCAGGTCGATCCCGGCGATGCGGTCCAGCGCGTCGGCTTGGGCCATGATCATGCGGTGCAGCGCGGTCTGCGTCATCGCTTCCCCCTCGTGCCTGTTCAGCAGCGTACCGAGGGCCGCCGGGGACAGCGCCCCACCTCCGGCCAGGTGCTGGCCAGCGCCGCGATCACGCCCGCCTGGCAAAGGCCAAAAATCGCCGCAACGAAAACCGTCTCCCGCCAATCATCAACGCCAGCGCGCGATTGGCGGGCTAAGACGCGCGATTGGCGTGGCGAATGGGGTGGCTAGCCGAGGGTGACGCGGCGGCTAGCCGAGGGTGACGCGGCGGCTAGCCGAGGGTGAAGGGGTCGCGGGTGCCGCCGGTGAGCTCGACCCAGATCGCCTTGGTCTGGGTGTACTCGTGGACCGCCTCGATGCCATTCTCCCGGCCAAGCCCGCTGGCCCCGAACCCGCCGAACGGGACGTCCGGGCCAACCACCCGGTAGGCGTTGATCCAGACGGTGCCGGTCCGCAGCGCGTGCGCCACCCGGTGACCCCGGTGGATGTCCTTGGTCCAGACCGCGCCGGCCAGGCCGTAGCGCGTGTCGTTGGCCAGGCTGATGGCCTCCTCCTCGGTGTCGAACGGGATGACCGCGAGCACCGGGCCGAACACCTCCTCGCAGGCCACGGTCATGCTCGGCTTGACGTTGGTGAGCACGGTGGGCTGGACGAAGTAGCCGCCCAGCTGCCCGGCGGCCTGGCCGCCGGTGGCCACGGCCGCGCCCTCGCTGGCCGCCGAGGCGAAGAACGAGAGCACCTTCTCGTACTGCGGTGCGGTGGCCAGCGGTCCCATCTCGGTCGCGGCCTCCCGGGGGTCGCCCAGCTTGATCGTCTCCGCCCGGGCGACGATCTTGTCCACCAGCGCGTCGTGCACGCTGCGGTGCACCAGCAGCCGTGACCCGGCCATGCAGGTCTGGCCGGTGGCCGCGAACACCCCGGCCACCACCCCGTTACTGGCCGCGTCGAGGTCGGCGTCGGGAAAGACCAGGTGGGCAGACTTGCCGCCGAGTTCGAGCAGCACCGAGGTGATGTTGGCGGCCGCGGCCTTGGCGACCTCGCCGCCGACCCTGGTGGACCCGGTGAACGCGATCTTGCCCACGTCGGGGTGCGCGGCCAGCGCCTTGCCCACCTCGGGCCCGAACCCGCTGACCACATTGAACACGCCGGGCGGGAAACCGGCCTCCTGGACCAGGCCGGCCAGCGCAATCGCCGACGCCGGGGAGTAGTCGCTGGGCTTGGCGACCATCGTGCAGCCGGCGGCCAGGGCGGGCGCCAGCTTCCAGCAGAGCAGCAGCAGCGGCGAGTTCCACGGCACGATCGCCGCGACCACCCCGGCCGGCTCACGCCGCGTGTACACGAGGAAGTTCGGCTTGTCGGCGGGGATGGTCGAGCCCTCGAGCTTGTCGGCCAGCCCGGCGAAGTAATAGAACCAGTCCGGGATGCTGCCCAGCTGCCCGCGCATCTCGCGGAGCAGCTTGCCGGTGTCCCGCGTCTCGAACTCAGCCAGCCGGTCGGCGTCCCGCGCGATCAGCTCGGCGAGCCGGCGCATGAGCCGGGCCCGGCCGAACCCGGTCAGCTCGCCCCACGGCCCGGACAGCGCGCGACGGGCGGCCGCCACGGCCAGGTTCGCGTCGGCCTGGCCCGCGTCGGCGGCGGTTGCCCACGGGGTGCCCAAAAACGGGTCGATGCTCTGGTAGCTGCGCCCGGAGACAGGCTCGGTCATCTGGCCGTCGATGACCAGGGAGAAGTGAGGCAGCTGCGCCGGTCGGGCGGCCTGCGTCGTGGTCATGGTGATGCCTCCTGCGGTGGGGGTCCGAATTCCGCGCGGATGTCCGTACTGTGCTGGCCGAGCGCCGGGACCGCGCCCATGGCTGCGGTCCGGCCGGGTACCGTCACCGGCGGCAGCAGCGCCCGGACCCGCCCCTTGGGGGAATCGATGTCCCGCCACCTGTCCCGGGCCTCCAGTTGCGGGTGAGCGGCGAACTCCCCGGGGGTGCGCATCCGGGCGTTCGCGATGCCCGCCGCTTCAAGGGATGCCTCGAGCTGGTCCACTCCGGTCCCGGCGAACGCCTCGTTGATCAGGACGGTCAGCTCGTCGTGGTGGGCGACCCGGGCCGGGTTGGTCGCGAACCGCTCATCGGTGACCAGGTCCGGGCGGCCCAGGATCCGCTCGCACAGCACGGCCCACTCGCGCTCGTTCTGGATGCCGAGGAACACCTGGCCGTCTCGGGCCGGGTATGGCCCGTAGGGGGAGATCGAGGCGTGCCGCGCCCCGGTGCGCGGGGAGGCCCGGCCGCCGTAGACGCTGTAGTAGTAGGGCTGGCTCATCCATTCGCCCAGCGCGTCGAGCATGGCCACCTCGAAGCTGCCGCCGTGGCCGGTCCGCTCCCGCTCGTACAGCGCGGTCAGCACGCCGGAGTAGGCGTACATCCCGGCGGCGATGTCGGCCACCGAGATCCCGGCCTTGGCCGGCTCCGCCGGGGTACCAGTCACCGACAGCAGCCCGGCCTCGCACTGCACCAGCAGGTCGTAGGCCTTCTTGCCGGCGAACGGGCCGTCCGGGCCGTAGCCGGAGATCGAGCAGATGATCAGCCGGGGGTAGCGGGCGGTGAGCTGCTCCGCGCCCAGGCCGAGCCGGCCGGCGGCGCCGGGCGCGAGGTTCTGGACGAACACGTCCGCGCGGGCCAGCATGGCCTCCAGCACGGCGCGGTCGTCCGGATTCTTCACGTCGAGCTCGACGCTTTCCTTACCCCGGTTCAGCCAGACGAAGTAGCTCGACTGGCCGTGCACCGACTGGTCATAGCCGCGGGCGAAGTCACCCGCGCCGGCCCGCTCGACCTTGATCACCCGCGCGCCGAGGTCGGCGAGCTGACGGGTGGCGAACGGGGCCGCCACGGCCTGCTCCAGGGCGACAACCAGCAGCCCTTCGAGCGGCAGGGCCGGGGCGGCGGGGTGCGCCGCAGGCGTGCCCCGCCTCCCCGGCGAATCGCGGGGGCCGGGGGTTCCGGTGGTAGCCCCGCGGGCAAGCGGAGCGGGGGGTCGGCCCCCCGGACTAACACTGTCCATCACGGGGCGACTGAGTTGCGCTTGATGAGCTGGCGGGCGATCACGTTGCGCTGGATCTCGTTGGTGCCCTCCCCGACGATCATCAGCGGGGCGTCCCGGAAATAACGCTCCACGTCGAACTCGGTGGAGTAGCCGTATCCACCGTGGATGCGTACCGCGGTGAGGGCGATCTCCATCGCCGTCTCCGAGGCGAACAGCTTGGCCATGCCCGCTTCCATGTCCGCCCGGCCGCCCGCGTCGAAGCAGCGTGCCGCGTAGAGCACCAGTTGGCGGGCGGCGGTCAGCTTGGTGACCATGTCGGCCAGGTAGTTGCCGACCGACTGGTGCTGCCAGATGGGCTTGCCGAAACTCTCCCGCTGCTGCGCATACCGCAGCGCGTCCTCCAGCGCGGCCCGGCCGACGCCGACGGCCCGGGCTGCGACCTGAATGCGGCCGATCTCCAGGCCGCGCATCATCTGGCCGAAACCCTCACCCTCCCGGTCGCCCAGCAGCGCATCGGCCGGCGCCCGGAAGTCGTCGAAGGACAGCTCGCAGCTCTCCACACCCTTATAACCCAGCTTGGGCAGGTCACGCGAGACCGTGAAACCCGGCCCGTGCTCGACCAGCAGGATGCTCATCCCCGCGTGCGCAGGCCGGGCGGCCGCGTCGGTCTTGCACAGCAACGCCACCAGCGCGGAACGCCGGGCGTTCGTAATCCACGTCTTGGTTCCGTTGATGAGATAAGAATCGCCGTCGCGGCGCGCGGTTGTGCGCATGGCCTGCAGGTCCGACCCGCCGCCGGGTTCTGTCAGCGCCATCGTGGCCCGGATCTCGCCGGTCGCCATCCGCGGCAGGTACCGCTCTTTCTGCGCGTCGGTCCCGTAGTCCAGGAGCAGCTTGGCCACCACCGTATGGCCGCCCATGGCGCCCGCCAGGGTCATCCACCCCCGGGCCAGCTCTTCAGTGACTAGCGCATAGCAGGGCGTGCTGACCCGGGCGGCGCCCCACGGTTCGGGGATGGCCAGCCCGTAGATGCCCAGCTGCTTCATCTGCTCGATGAGCTTTTCCGGGTAGGTGTTCGCGTGCTCCAGTTCCGAGGCCACCGGCCTGACCTCACGGTCGGTGAAATCGCGGACCAGGCTGACGATCGCGCGCTCCTCCTCGCTCAGCTCATCCATGCCCATCCTTTCGCCGCCGGGCCTGACCGGCCCGCAGTATCAGCCGCATTAGCAGAAGTCCCTGAGCAGGTCCGCAGCACCCGGCCAGGTCCACGCCGAGGGGTCAAGCTCGTGGCCGCCCAGATCCAGACCTGCCAGGCAGTCCGTGATCTTCGCCTGGAGCTGGCCTGCAGTGGCAGGGCGGCCCGGCGACCCGGGCGGGAACTGCTGGCTGATCTGCGCGACGCCGCCGCTGGCCGTGTGCAGCTCGGCGACCAGCTCGCCGTCCAGCAGCCACGTTCCGCCCGGCTCGCTCTTGATCTCGACCAGCGCGGCCAGGCTGCGCGCGGCGGGCCTGCGCACCGCGTCGTCGCTGAAGCTGGCGAAGCCCGGGTAGCCGTCCAGCAGCGCAGCGGCCGCGGCGTACTCCAGGCTGAACTTGCCCTGGAGCCCGGTGTCCGGCCGGTGATGGATCAGCGGGGTCAGCGTGCCTTCGGGGGTGCGGAGCACGATCCGGCGTATCTCGCCCGGGTCGACCCGCCCGGACTGGGCGAGCTCGCCCAGCGCGCTGATCGGCCGCTGCAGCGCATAGCAGCAGGGGTAGATCTTGACCGCCAGGCCGCCGGGAACCGCGGGCCCGGACAGGTCGGCCGCGCCGGGATCCCCGCCGACCAGGGTCATCCACTCGCCCAGGGCGGCCGGGTCGGCCCGCGCACCGGCCGCGACCAGCGTGGCGGCCCGGATCCCGGCGTCGACGGCGAATCCCACCTGGAGCGACTTGGCATCGGTGCCGAACGCCCGCTGGACCCCGCCCGCGCCGGGCACCGCGAGGGCCATGGCGGCAGCGATCTGCTCCGGGGCCAGGCCCAGCGCGACCGCCGCCCCGGCCGCAGCCGCAGGCGCGCCCGCGGTGCAGGTGGCGTGCCAGCCCGCGGAGTAGTGCCGCCAGCCCAGCGCGGTGCCCAGCCGGGCCATCACGCCGGCCGCGGCCAGGTAGGCCCGGGCGCCCGCGCCGAGCGCGAGGGCGGTTGGCACGCAGACCGCGCTGACGTGCGTGGTGGACTCCATGTGCAGGTCATCGAAGTCCAGGACGTGGGCGGCCACCGCCCAGCGCGGACCTTCCGGCAGGCCCCCAGCCAGCCGCGTGACCGGGTGCTCGCGCCCGGCCAGCGCCACCGCGACCGTGTCCACCAGCGAACGGTCAGCCAGGGCCAGGTCTTCCGCGGTCGGCTCGAGGTCGTGGGCCCACTGGGCGAGCCGCCCGGCGAGCGAGTCCGCTGGTTCCGGCACCTGGCACCTCTCCCACAACTGGCCGATTGAATCTAAGATATGTACGGCCATTTCGCGACGCAACCGTCTGGGCTGGCCAGTCTGAGCCGGCCGTCCTGGTGGCCAGCCTGGGCCGTCCTGGCGGGCCAGGCTGGACCGTCCTGGCGGTCCAGGCTGGGCCGTCCGGGCCCAGGCTGGACCGCGCGGGCCCAGTCGTGCTCCCGGCGCCCGCGGGAGCAGGGAGGAACGGGAGCCCGTGCCCGACCAGGTCAGGTCCAGCGCCTACCGGACGCTGGCCGCCTCACTGCGGGACGCGATCCGCAACGGCGAGTACGCCGGCGGCCGGCAGCTGCCCACCGAGGGACAGCTGGCCGCCCGGCATTCGGTGAGCAGGCAGACGGTCCGGCGGGCCATGCAGGACCTGGTCTCGGAGGGGATCATCTTCCGGGTGGCCGGGCGCGGTACCTACCCGGTGGCCGAGGCCGACCGTTATCTCCGGCATTTCGGCTCAGTCGAGGACCTGATGGCCCTGTCCCTGGACACGGACTGCGAGGTCATCAGCCCGCTGCGGCACGCGGTGGACGTCGAGGGCGCGAGCCGGCTGCGGCTGCCCTCCGATGACGTGCACGCGCTCACGTTGATCCGGCTGCATGGCAACGTCCCGTTCTGCCATACCTCGGTGTTCCTGCCGCCGCCGGTCGGCGCGCTGATCGGCGACGTGCCGGAGCTGGCCGCGGCGGGCCTGCGCAGCCGGATCACGGTCATCGGGCTGATCGACACCAGGATGGCCCGGTCGATCAAGGGCGCGGAGCAGAGCATCACCGCGGCGGCGGCCCCTCGCTCCGTCGCGGAGCACCTGGAGTGCGAACCGGGCCAGCCGGTGCTGCGGATCGACCGGCTGTACACCGACGACACGGGCACCCCGGTCGAGCTGGCGGTGAGCTACTTCGACCCGGCGCACTACTCCTACCGGGTCCGGCTCCGCCGCGGCCCGTCCTGAGTCCCGGTGGCCCGGCCGCCGGAGTCGAAACCGCTGTTCCTCACCGACTGCGGGGCCTCGTCGAACTGCCGCCGCCAGACGACATCGACCAGGCCAGCGGGCCGCCCCGGCCGAGCTAGCAGCGGGCCGCCTCGGCCGAGCTACCGGCAGGCCAAGGATCTGTTCAAGGCCGAGTCAGGTGGCGCAACCCTGCACCAGCTCCGCCACTCCGCGCTGACCCACGATGCCGAAGACGGCACCAGCACGGTTCATGATGATGGCTGAGAGCGGGCACACGAGCCACCGCGAGCCTGGCTGGGTATGCGCGCCGTCCGTCGAGGCGCCACAGCGGCAGCAGGAACGCACCGACCCGGCGCGGAAGTGATGATGATGCTGGTCACGCTAGGGCGTCCTGAGCGTGGCCAACCCGCTCGGCCCAACGCATAAGACAGCTCAGACGCCCGCGTCCTCCAGTATTTCCCCTGCAGAGCGGAAGTACCGGGAGTGGGTCTTGAGCAGTTCCTCACGGGAGCTGCTGCCAAGCACTACGACCTCTATGTCAGGGTCGCCGCGATGCAGTCGCTCCTGAACGAAGCGCTCCCTGATCGCCTCGCGCCCGCTGCCTTCCGGGAACTCCCGGAGGCAGTTTGCCCCCGTTCGGCGGTTATAGACCACAAGGAAGTTCCGCATGTGACAGGGTAACTCACAGGTCAACCCCCCTTGCGGAGAGCCTCGGACATCGCGCTCCACACGCCCTCTGTGATCCGGTCCACGTCAAGTGCCGCTTCCCCGAGGATGGCGGGTTCATTCGCCGCCCAATTTTCCGAAGTTGCCATCATTACGTCGATGAGTGATTGTGCCCACTGCTGGCTCATGCCGGCAGGTGGCGTAGGGGGTTGTCCGTAGCGGATCTGGCGCCCTAGCCGGTCCGCCAGCCGTTCCATCAGGTCAGCCCACACGTGCTCCATGAGGGTGCGGACCTGAATCTCGATCGTGACGCCATCCAGGCTCACAATCACGTGGACTGCCCGGTAACCGTAACTGGGGTTGACGCGCCGATCGACGATCTTCGGCGCGCGCGGGTCTGCCGGAAATCTCTGCGCGATCTCCTCGCTCAGACGGTCCTGACAGCACCAGCGCCCTCAGGTAATGCAACAGATGCAGAGTCCACGGGAACCACTCTCACAGCTATGGCTTGATATGGCAAGACGTATCTTGCGTAGCCAGGGCTTGCCTTGATCAGTTAGCTTGCAGCGGTGAAGATCGATCCGGCATCGCCAGAGCACCCCTATGTGCAGCTAGCAGAGCTGCTGCGGGAACGGATTGCGTCCGGCGAGATCACGTCGGTAGTGCCGTCGATCCTGGAACTGACCGAGGAGACAGGACTCGCCGTAAATACCGTCCGGCGGGCTATCAAGATCCTCGCCGACGAGGGGCTCGTCCAGACCATCCCGGGCCGCGGGACATTCGTCATCAAGCGGTAGCGCCTGTTACGCCTAGGAGCACTCGCGGGAGAACGCTCCGCTCGCTGTCGGGGTCCGACGGCCACGTCACTCCGGAGGCATGCGAAAACGCCCGGGTAGCAGTCGATCGGCACCTGTTCCGGCCGCCTCCGCCGGCGTCGGACGGAACAGTGACGGAACTGAGGCGGGCCGAATGACTGCCACCCGGGCGTTGTGGCTCGTCAGAGCGCCACGGACTCGATCCTGTTACAGAATGCGCGGTACTGCTGCAGCGCGGTACGCAGATCCTCGGTGGTCGTGTCGCTGCCGTTCTCCCAGGACAAGCGCAGCGCCGCCTGCTCCCGCTCGAGCGAGGCCACGAAAGTCTTCAGTACCTCATCGGCCGCCGCCGCGGCGCGCAGCACGGATCCCTTGGGGTCATCAACGAACATCGCCTGGATGGTGGGCCACTGCTGCTCGGACAGGGCTGCGGCGGGGATGCCAGCTCCGGGGTCCCCGGCGGCCGGGCCACGGTCGTCGGGGACGGTGCCGCCGGGGACCGTACCCCGGGGATGGTGCCGCCGGGCGAGGCCGGGTCCGGGGCCCCGGCTGCGACAGGCTGCGTCCCGTCCGCGGGCTTGCTGGACGTCTCCGCCGGACCCGGACCCGCCGGGCCGGGAGCCGCCGGGCTGTCCCCGGCCAGGATCCCGTCCGCCGGGCTGGGAGCCGCCGGGCTGTCCCCGGCCAGGATCCCGTCCGCCGGGCTGTCCCCGGCCAGGATCTCGTCGCGGCGTTCGATGATGACCGGATCGTCGGTCATCTCCTCGCCGGCCACGCGTGCCGTCGTCTCGTCGCGTTGCGATGTCATCTGGGTCACCTCTCCTGGTGGCGCGCGGTGGTCACCGCGTCGGGGGCGGAATTGCCGGCCGGGTCGCCCACGGGCTGGCCGAGGGTCTCGCTGGCGGAGCCCGGCAAGGCCGGCGCGGCAGGCTGATCCACCAGGGCAGGCTGGCCCACCGAAGCAGGCTGATCTACCAGGGCAGGCTGGCCCACGGAAGCAGGCTGCTCGTCGGGCGGGCGGGCGGTGACGGGCTCGCCGTCAGCTTTCCCGTCCAGGCGGGCGGCGGGCTCGCCGAGCAACTCGGCGAAGAGAGCCCGGTAGTGGATCATCGCCTGGCGCAGGTCCTCTGTGGACGCGGCGCCGGCGGCGGCATTCTGGCTGATGTCATGGGCGGCCCGGAAGTGATCCAGCGTGCTCGCGTGCTCGACGGACAGGTCGGCGAGCGTCTTGTCGTAAGGCTGGGTCGGGTAGCCGCGGTCTTCCATCACGGCGGAGACCAGGGTCTGCGCCCCGGTCACGGCGGCCTGCGGCGCGTCCACGAACTGCTCCTGGACGGCGGTCCACTCGGACATGTACTGGCTGCGCGCCGCCGGGCTCAGCGGGCGGATGTCAAGCTCACGCACGTGCCGTTCCCGCTGGGCAAGCTCGGCTTCCGCTTCCCGCCGGCTGCCGTGCTCGCTGACTGCGCGGTCGTATTCGGGCCCGAACCGCTCCCGCAGCCTGCGGCGGCGGTTCACCGCCAGGACGACGAGAACGGCGGCCACGACGATGATGACGATAACGATCGCCACAATGGCCCCAGTTGTCATGGGGACCTCCTTTTCCGGAAGTAGCGCCCACCGACTCCCCCGCTTGGCCGCCTCCAAACACCCGGCCCGGTAGCGCATCCCGCGCGTTCACCGGGACGATGACCTGTGTTCACCGGCGATCCCCGGGTAGTGGCGGGGTCATGAGCACGACCGTGGACGAGACAGAGATCAAGTACGAGGCTCCCCCGGGCATTACCGTGCCGCGGCTGGGCGGGCTGCCCAGCGTGGCTGGCGCGTCCGGGCCCGAGGAGCAGTTCCTGGAAGCGGAGTACTACGACACGAGCGGCCTGCGGCTGATCCGCCACGGGGTAACGCTGCGGCGCCGGCGCGGCGGCAGCGACGCGGGCTGGCACCTGAAGCTCCCGGCCGGGGGCAGCACCCGGCGGGAGATCCGGATGCCGCTCGGCCGCGGCCGGCCGGTGCCCGCCCGGCTGGCCGGGCTGGTCCGGGGATACACCCGGGGCGAGCCGCTCCGGCCGGTGGCCCGCATCGCCACCCGGCGCCAGGTTCTGACCCTGGTCGACAGTGCGGGTGCCTCACTCGCCGAGATCGCTGCCGACGACGTCTCGGCCCAGACCCTGGGCGGGGAGACCATGCTCTCGCAGTGGGCGGAGGTAGAGGTCGAGCTGACTGGCGGCGGCCCGCGGCTGCTGAAAGCGGCTGACGCCCAGCTCCGCCGGAACGGGCTGCGGCGCTCGGCACGGTCCGCGAAGCTGGAGCGGGCCCTGGGCTGGGCAGAAGGCGCCCCGCAGCCCTTCGCCAACGGGCATAGCGGGCCGCGCGACGCTGCACCGCCGGCGTCTGCCGGGGACATTGTGGTGGCCTACCTGCAGGAGCACGCGACGCGGCTGGAGGCGCTGGACGCGCTGGTCCGTGCGGACGAGCCCGACTCCGTGCACCAGATGCGGATCGCTGCCCGGCGCCTGCGCAGCACCCTGCAGACTTTCGGCGAGGTTATCCCGCGCTCCGGGACCGGGGAGATCATGGCCGAGCTGAAATGGCTCGGCGGGGTGCTGGGCGAGGCCCGCGACGCCGAGGTGCTGGCCAGCCGTCTCAGCCAGAACCTGCGGACGGTCCCGGCCGAGGTGGTCCTCGGGCCCGTCCAGGCGCGGCTTCAGCGTCACTTCGCCCCGATCCAGGCGACCGCGCGCACAAACGTGCTGGCCGCGCTGGATTCGGCGCGCTGCTTCGCGCTGCGTGACGCGCTGGACGAGCTGCTGGCTGATCCGCCGTTGTCGGCGGAGGCGGGCCGGCCTGCTGGCCGGGTCCTGCCCGGTGCCGCCCGCCGAACCTACCGGCGCACCCGGCGGCGGATGCGCCGGGCCGGGCACACGCCCCCGGGCCGGCCCCGTGAACTCGCTTATCACGAGGCCCGGAAGGCTGCGAAGCGGGCCCGGTACGCCGGGGAGGCGATCAGCCCGGCCCTGGGCAAGAGGGCCAGGCGCTTCACCAAGCAGATGAAGAAGGTCCAGTCGGTGCTCGGTGACCACCAGGACGCGGTGGTGGCCCGGGGCGTGGACCGGGAAATCGGGATCGGCGCGCACCTGGCCGGCGAGAACGCGTTCACTTACGGGCTGCTGTACGACCGGGAAGATCAGCTGGCCGCCCGGCTGCGGGCGAAAGCGCAGCGGACCTGGAAACGCGCTCCCCGCCCCCGGTTCAGCCATTGGGCCAGATAACGGTCTGTCCGGCCGGCCCGGGATGCCCAGGGTAACCCGGAATGGCGGGGGCTGATCCGGGATGGCCGCCCCCGGCCAGGCACGAGCCGGGCCTGATCGGGTAATCAGGCCCGGCTCGTCGTGCCGATCGGGTGCGCCCAGGTCAGGGCGCGTCCCGGCTTAGCCCGAAGTTACGGCTAGCGACGCCGGCCCTTGACTACGAGCCAGCCGCCCAGCAGCAGCGAACCCGCGGCTATGGCGACCGCGAACGGGACCCGGTGCTGGTTCACGGTGGCTGCGGCCCGGCGGGCCCGCTGCTGGACCGGCTCCGGAGTGGCCGCCCAGACGGTGGCACCGGCCTGGGTCGCGACCGACTGGGCACTGGCACCGGCCTGGGTGGCGCGGCTGGTGATGGTCTTGGTGACCGGCTGCCCCCCGCCCAGCACGGTCTTGCCGTTCTCGGTCACGGCCTGCCGTGCCCCGGCCGAGCGGCTGCTGACTTCGCCCTTGAGCTGCCCGGCCTTGCCGGACAGCCCCTGGGTCAGGTCCCGCACCTTGCTCTTGAGCTCCCCGGACACCTCGGTCGCCTTCTGCTGGGCGCGGGCCCTCACGTCCACCTTGGCTGCCAGTGCCTCGACCGTGTTCCCGAGTTCCTCCCGGGTCCGGTTGATCTCCGCGACCAGCGCGTCCGGGTTGTCCGGCAGGACCTCAGGGGCTCCCGGCTCTCCTGTGCCCTCTGCTGCGGTCATCGGCGTGCCCTTTCCTTGATTTCTTCGACGTCGGACTTCACGCTCTGCACGGTCTGCTCCGGGACCGGCGGAACGGCCTTGCTTACCTGGCTCTTACCCACGAGCGCGGCCGCGCCGGCGATGACCAGCAGCATGCCGCCCACGATCAGCGCCGCCGCCCAGGCGGGCAGCACGCTGGCCAGGCCGGCGATGGCCGCCGCCAGCAGGCAGCCAATGCCGTACAGCGCCACGAGGCCGCTGCCGCCGAACATGCCGGCGCCGCGGCCGATCCGCTTGGCCTTGCTGGTCATCTCGTATTCGGCGAGTTTCAGTTCGTCGCGGATAAGCCGGGAAACCTGCTCGGACAATTGCTTCATGAGTTCACCAGCCGAAGCCTCCGGGGCCACGGCGGGCTGCGCGTTACCGTTCGGGTCTGCCATAACGTCCGCCCTCCTCAAGGGTGGGCCAGACCTACCCTGGTGTACCCAGGGCTAACGCGAGGCAAAAACAAAACCTTGCCAAGGTATTTTCCGGCTAACGATCTTGGTTGCCCTGGCCGGGACGGCGGGGACACGCCACCCAGAGGGCAGGCAAGCCACCGGGCCGGCGCCTCAGGAACCGGGCTTGACCAGGCTGCCCGCGACCTTCTCAGTGATCAGCTCGAAGGAGCGGACCCGGTCCGCGATGTCGTAGACCATCGTGGTCAGCATCAGCTCGTCCGCGTCAGTGTGCTCGAGCAGGTCGGACAGCTGCTGGCGGACCGTTTCCGGTGAGCCGAGGGCCTGGCCGGTAAAACGGTCCTGGGCGAATTCCCGCTCCCGGTCGGAATAGGGATAGGCCGCCGCCTCCTCCGGGCTGGCCAGCGGGGCCGGTGTTCCGGACCGCAGCCGGATGAACGACAAGGCGGCCGGGCCGGAGAGCCACCTGGCCCGCTCGTCGGTATCGGCGCAGATCGCGCTCACCGCCACCATCGTGTGCGGCCGTTCCAGCCATCGGGACGGCTGAAAACTCTGCCGGTACAGGTCCAGCGCAGGCACGGTGTTCGCGGAGCTGAAATGGTGCGCGAACGCGAACGGCAGCCCGAGCAGCCCGGCGAGCTGGGCGCTGAACCCGCTCGAGCCGAGCAGCCAGATGGCGGGCATGTCACCCCGGCCGGGCGTGGCGGTGATCGGCCGACGCAGGCCCTCCGCGCTGAACAGCCCGATGAGGTCGGCAAGTTCCTGCGGGAACGCCTCAGCCGAGAGCCCTTCCATGGTGCGCCGCAACGCCAGCGCGGTGTACTGGTCAGTCCCTGGAGCGCGGCCGATGCCCAGGTCGATCCGCCCGGGGTGCATGGCTTCCAGGGTGCCGAACTGTTCCGCGACCACGAGCGGTGCGTGGTTAGGCAGCATCACGCCGCCGGAGCCCACCCGGATCGTGGAGGTCGCCGCCGCGAGGTGAGCGATCAGCACAGCCGGGGCGGAGCTGGCGATCGCAGGCATGTTGTGGTGCTCGGCCACCCAGAACCGCCGGTACCCCAGCTCCTCGGTGCGCCGGGCCAGCTCGGTCGTGTATTCCAGGGCCTGGCCGACGGTGGTCCCGGCCGCCACGGGCGCCAAGTCCAGCACGGACAACGGTACGTCGCTCACATAGCGGCCAACCCGCTGCGGCGGAAGTTTCTTCCGGGCCCGGCTGAACCGGAGATCACATCGGGGCCTTATGGGCTAGCCAGACCGCCTGGAGGATCTGCATCCCGGGCGTGATCACGCCGACCGTGCGCACCCGGCCGGGAACGGAGGCCGACCAGATACCCAGGGCGGTGTTGGACTGCATGAGCAGCTGGGTACCCGACGGATTCCAGGCCAGCGGCTGCCAGCCGAACGGCAGCGGCCGCCGGGTGCCGGCCGGGGAGAGCAGCTCGGCCTGGTGCGCCGGGAACGCGATCGCCAGCGCAGGCGCACGATGGCCCCAGGCCACCAGGGAGGGAATCGCGGAGACCCCGATGCTGAGCGTCGTGACATGGCCGCCGGCGTAGATCAGCACGCTCGGCCGGCGGCCCCCTGGCGGGCCGGTCCAGCCCTCGATGGCGATCTGGCCGTGCGGCCCGAACACGGGGCCGTCCATCGGGCGGTGCTGCCGGTAGACGACCGTGGCCTGGCTGATGAACGAGGGCTGGGTCCAGATCGCGAACTCGGCATTCTGGTGGGTTCCGGACCCGCTGGGCGGGGTGACGTAGCCGACGGTGCCATCGCCACCAATGTCGGGCGAGCTGCCGTGGATGAACGGGCCATGGTGGCGGTGGCGCAGCCAGGCCGGGCCGTGACGGGTCCACCGGGCCAGCTCGTCCGTCGCGCCCGCGGCATCTGCCAGGACGATGCCCGCGTCCGAGGCGGCGAACGCGTCGATTCCGCGACCGGCGCGGTTATGGGTGAGCTGGGTGACGGCCCGTCCCGCGCCCAGCTCCCACACGTTCAGGCTGCCCAGGGTCCGGCCGGCAAGCACGTAGAAGGCGCCGGCGGGCAGTCTGGCCGACGTGCCCGCGGGTACCGGCCCGGCGGACGTCGCGGGCGGCACCGTCGCGGGGGAAACCGACGCGGACGGGTCCGGCGACGCGCTCGTGGCCGCCTGGCTGGCCGGTGCGGTAGTGGCGGACCTGGCCGGCGACTGGACGCTCGCCGAGATGGCACACCCAGTACAGCCTGCGGCTGCCAGGCCCAGCAGGCAAGCGGCCAACGGGGTCCTAATCCATCTACCCACACCAGGTCCCGCGAGTAATGAGCAATAGAGACGCACACCGGCGCAGGACGCCGCCGCTGCCCACGTCCGGTTAAAGACAAGGTATCAGCGGGGGCAACATGCCGCCGCCTCGAATCCAGCCCGAGGCTGTGACCTGGCCTACAGCCGGCCTGCTGGATGAGCGGCGCCATTGCGCCGCGGCGGCACTGACCGGCTTCGCCGTCTGCAGCGCGAAGGACCTGGTGGACGGGGCAGGGCCGCGGGAGTGGCCGGGCGGGCTGCCCGCAGACCCGGATACGGTGGGCCGGGTGAACGACTGGGCGCAGATCCGGGCCGGCACGGTGCTGTACGAGGACGACGCGGCCCTGGTGCTGAACAAGCCGGCCTCGCGGTCATGGGCGAGCGGCATGACACCGACCTGGTCCGGCTGGCGGAGGAGGCGGGCGAGAAGCTCTACCCCGCGCACCGGATCGACAAGGTGACGTCCGGTGCCCTGCTGCTGGCCAAGGACCTGCGCCTGCACGGCGATCTGACCCGCCAGTTCAGCCGGCGCACCGTGGATAAGGTCTACCTGGCCATCACCGGCACCACCGGGCTGCCCCCGCGCGGCACGATCGAGCTGCCGCTCAGCGTCGGCCGCAAGAACCGGGTCCGGGTGGCGGCCAACCGCGCGGCGATCGCCTACGACCCGGCACAGTCCCGCTGGTCAGTGCCGAGGGATGAGCAGTTCCAGGAGGTACGGACCTACCCGTCCACCACCACTTTCCTGACCGTGGCCGGCGACGGGGAACACACGGTGCTTGCGGTGTCCCCGGTGACCGGGCGCCGGCACCAGATCCGGGTGCACCTCGCCTGGATCGGCCATCCCATCGAGGGTGACCCGCTGTTCGGCCGGGCTGGCGGGAAGGGAACCGCCGCCGGCCGGACGCTGCTGCACTCGTGGCGGCTCGGGTTCGACGCGGCCTGGGCCGCCGGCAGGCGCATCCAGGTCGAGGCGCCACCTGGGCCCGACTTCTGGGGCGCCCTGCCCGGCGGCGCGGTGCCACTGCCGGGCTGGGACGCGATCCGCGCACACTAACGCAGTGCGTCAGGCCGGCGGGGGGCCGAGGAAAATGCAGAACGGATGCCCGGCCGGGTCGGCGTAGACGCGCAGCGGCTCCTCGGGGTCGGCGGAGCGATCCGCGATCAGCCGGGCGCCGAGGGCCAGCGCCCGCTCGTCCGCCGCGGTGAGCTCGTCCGCCGCGGTGACGTACAAGTCCAGGTGCATCTGCTGCGGCACCGGGCCATCTGGCCAGGTCACCTCGGGCAACACCGATACCTGCTGGACCGCGACGCGGACCGCCCCGGCGGCGTCCTTCAGCACCAGCCAGTCCTGGCCGGCGGGATCCGGCTCGCCCGGCGCGGGCGGCTCATCGCCGGGCCGGTACCGCCAGCCCAGCAGCTGCCGGTAGAACTCGGCCAATTCCCTCGCGTCGGTGGCGTCCAGGACGACCTGCCTGAACAGTGGGTACGCTCCTCCAGCGCCGGCCTGCTCTGCCATCACCCGCGCAGCGTACCCCGGGCCGCTGTCGGGTATCCGCCTCCGGTGCGGCACCCAGGCAGCTAGGCGGCCAGGTCGCGGGCCTGCATGCGAGTCTGGTGCGGCTCGCCAGGTGGCTCCTCCACGCCGAAGCTGAGGATCCGGGTGGGATGGATCCGGATCAGCGGGCCGCCGTCCGCGTCATCCTCGAGAGCCTCCGCGGCGCCCCGGATCTCCAGGAAACGCACCCGCCACGGATCGGTAGAGACGATGTCGTCCACCACGAGCGCGGCCTGGCCGTTGCGGCGGACGTTAAGGAACTTCTGGCTGGAGGTCAGGTTGAAGCCGGTCACGTCGATCGTGCCGAGGGCGGGGTTGACGCGGAAGCCGACGGGCTTGACCTGAGGGCTGCCGTCCGGCTGGATGGTGGCCAGCCTTCCCAGCGGCTGGCTGCCAAGGTAGGCCGTTTCGGCTTCGGTGAAGGCCATCTGCTGCTCCATTCGACGGGAAAGGCGGGCTCACCCCGACCGTAGAACCTCAACCGCACTTGAAGTCAAGGGACGGCGCCGGCACGTATTCTCGTTCATTAGCCGTCCGTGCTCCTGGAGGTATCGCGTTGTTCAGGCTGGACCACGAGGCGGAAAGCGCGGTACGGCAGCGGCTCGGCGACCTGGACGCCGACGCGTTCCTGGCCCGCCTGGAGCAACTGTCCTTCGACATAGCCGGTCCGCTCGAGCAGGTCTACGGAGGCGTGACCGATGCGACCCGGTTCGCGACCGAACTGGTGCTTGACGCGCTGAACGCGGCGGCCAGGCGGCCCGCGCCGCTGCGGTTGCTGGACCGTCGCCGGGAGATCGATCCCGCGTGGTTCCAGCGGTCCCGGATGATCGGCTATGTCTGCTACGCCGACCGGTTCGCCGGCTCGCTGCGCGGCGTCCGGCAGCATCTGGATTACCTGGGCGAACTCGGCATCACCTATCTGCACCTGATGCCGTTGCTGCAGCCCAGGGACGGGGACAGCGATGGCGGGTACGCCGTGGCGGACTACGGCGCGGTAGATCCGCGGCTGGGCAGCATGGCCGACCTGGAGATGCTCGCCGCCGAACTGCACGGGCGCGGCATGACGCTGTGCATCGACCTGGTCCTCAACCACACGGCACGCGAGCACGAATGGGCCCGGAAGGCGCTGGCGGGCGATCCCGCCTGCCGGGACATGTACCTGATCTATCCCGACCGCACGATTCCCGACGCTTTCGAGGCGACGCTGCCCGAGGTCTTCCCGGATACGGCGCCCGGCAGCTTCACCGAGGTGCCCGGGCTGGGCTGGGTGTGGACCACGTTCCACGACTACCAGTGGGACCTGAACTACGCGAATCCCGCCGTCTTCCGGCACATGCTCGCGACCATGCTCACCCTGGCCAACCGGGGCGTGGACGTGCTGCGGCTGGACGCGGCGCCGTTCTTGTGGAAGCGACGCGGCACCGACTGCCAGAACCAGCCCGAGGCCCATCTGCTGCTGCAGGCGTTCCGCGCGCTGACCCGGCTGGCCGCGCCGGGCCTGGCGCTCAAGGCCGAGGCGATCGTCGGCCCGGAGATGCTGGTCCAGTACCTCGGCGGGCACGACCGCTATCAGCCCGAGTGCGACCTGGCCTACGACAACCAGCTGATGGTGATGCTCTGGTCCACCCTGGCCACCCGTGACGTGCGGCTGGCCGGGCACGCGCTGTCCCGCCGCCGGCCCGCGCCGGCGCCGACCGCGTGGGTGTCCTACGTGCGCTGCCACGATGACATCGGCTGGGCCGTTTCCGACGCGGACGCCGCCGCGGTGGGGCTCGGCGGCTTCGAGCACCGCCGGTTCCTCAACGAGTTCTTCGCGGGCCGTTTCCCCGGGTCGTTCGCGCGGGGCGCATTGTTCCAGGACAACCCGGTGACCGGGGACGCCCGCATCTCCGGTATGGCCGCCTCGCTGTGCGGTATCGAGAGCGCGGTATCAGCTGGCGACGAGGCCGAGCTGACGCTGGCCCTCAGGCGGCTGGAGTCCCTCTATGCGGTGGTCTTCTCCTTCGCAGGCATCCCGCTCATCTACATGGGCGACGAGCTGGCCATGACGAACGACCCCCAGTGGGCGGACGACCAGGCGCAGGCGCCCGACAACAGGTGGATGCACCGGCCGCGGATGGACTGGGTCCGGGCGGCCCGGCGCGGCGACCCGGCCAGCGTGGAAGGCCGTGCGTTCGCCGCGCTGCGGGGCCTGGCCCGTGCCCGCCAGCAACTGCTGGCGCTGCGGTCGGGTGGGACGACCGAGATCCTGCCCACGGGGAACCAGAGCGTGCTGGCCTACCGCCGGGCGCACCCGCGCAGTGCCCCGTTCCTGTCGCTCACCAACTTCAGCGATTTCAGCCAGTCCGTCAACGCGGGGGTCATCGCCCGGGCAGGCCTGCGGGACCCCCGGCTCGCCCACGCGAGCACCGCCGTGGATACGGGCGCGCCCCGGACCGGGCTGACCCCGATCGAGCCGGCCCCGATCGAGCTAGTCCCGATCGAGCCCGCCCCGATCGAGCTAGTCCCGTGGAGCTTCGCCTGGCTCACTGGCTCCTGATCGTCGGCTTCGACGTGGCGGTCACTGGTGACGACGGCTGGCTCGTCAGCGTCCTGGGTTTCCTCGACAAGGTGCCCGGCTGGGCCGGGCAGGGGCCGGCGGTTGACCGCCGGGTAAAACCCCGCCGAATGCCCGATGAAACTCGCGCCAGCTGTTGCCCAGGCCTGGACCCGGAAAGGAGGATTCGGTCGGGCGGCGGAATCCGTGGACAATCGGCCAGACCAGGCCGTCACGGGCAGCACGCGAGGAGTGACGTCATGACCGGTACCTCTGCACAGGCGTACAACAGCTGGTGGCAGGCTCGCAGCGACCTCTGGTCCCGGCTGGACGAGGCCAGCGCTCAGCTGGCCAGCGCGGCGGCGTCGGGCCAGGCCCTGGGCGGCCTGCTGGAGACGATCGCCGGGCTGCTCGACTCCGTGGCCCCGGTCGAGCAGTACTGGGCGTTCCCCGGCCCGGAGGCCTGCCGGCGGGTCCGGGACCTGTTCGCGGCGGGCAGCTACACGCGGTTCGCATCCCTGGTCGCCCGGGTCAGCCGGGCACTCATCACCGAGTCCTACCGGGCGGGCACCGGATGGTCCGTCATCGAGGACCATGACGAGGCCGGCCCGGAAGAGGCCGCGGCCGGGCCGGGCCCGGTTGGCCCGGTTAAGCCGGGGCGGCCCTACTTCGAGGTGCTGGTCGTCGAGACGCTGACGCCCGCCCAGGAGCAGGCCCTGCGCGAGGAGGTGCGAAGCTGGCGGCGGCCCGGGGATCACTTCGTCTACGAGCTGGTCGTCGTGGCCAGCGCCGAGGAAGCGATCATCGCCGCGGAGCTCAACGCCAGCCTGCAGGCCTGCGTCATCCGCCGCCGCTTCGCTCCGGCCGCCGGGCAGGAGGAGCCTAGGCTGGCCCCGTTCGCCGACCCTCGCATCGCCGCGGATATGGATGGCCGGGCCCCGGATGAGCGGGCCCAGATCCTCGCCCGGCGGCTGGCGCGGCTGCGCCCCGAACTCGATCTGTACCTGATGACGGAGATCGCGGTCGAGGACATCGCCGGGCACCTCAGCCATCACTTCCGGCGGGTCTTCCACGCCCGGGAAGGCGCGCTGGAACTGCACCGGAGCATCCTGTCGGGTGTGTACGAGCGGTACCGCGCGCCGTTCTTCGAGGCGCTGCGTCACTACAGTCACCGCCCCACCGGAGCGTTCCACGCGCTGCCGATCTCGCAGGGCAACTCGATCGTGAACTCGCACTGGATCAGCGACATGGTCGGCTTCTACGGCCTGGACATCTTCCTGGCCGAGACCTCGGCGACCGGCGGCGGCCTGGATTCGCTGCTCGAGCCGACCGGCCCGCTGCGCCAGGCTCAGGAGCTGGCGGCCGACACGTTCGGCGCACGCCGGACGTTCTTCGTCACGAACGGCACGTCAACCGCTAACAAGATCGTGGCCCAGGCGCTCACCGCCCCGGGGGACATCGTCCTGGTCAACCGGAACTGCCACCAGTCCCACCACTACGGGCTGATGCTGGCCGGAGCCCACGTCTGGTACCTCGACGCGTACCCGCTGCACCAGTACTCCATGTACGGAGCGGTACCGCTGCGCGAGATCAAGTCCCGGCTGCTGGCCCTGCGGGCGGCGGGCAAGCTGGACCGGGTCAAGATGGTCATGCTCACCAACTGCACCTTCGACGGCGTCGTATACGACGTCGGGCGGGTCATGGAGGAGTGCCTGGCCATCAAGCCTGACCTGGTCTTCCTCTGGGACGAGGCGTGGTTCGCGTTTGCCCGCTTCCACCCCGTCTACCGGCCGCGCACGGCGATGCGGGCCGCTCGCACGCTGGCGGAGCGGCTCCGGTCCTCCGAATACCGGGACCGCTACGAGCACCAGGCGGCGGACCTGGCCGGCGCAGGCGATGAGCGCCTGCTGGGCCAGCGGCTGCTGCCGGACCCGGCCCGGGCCCGGGTGCGGGTCTACTCCACGCAGTCAACCCATAAGACGCTGACCTCGCTGCGCCAGGGGTCGATGATCCACGTGTACGACCAGGACTTCGCGCAGAAGGCGGCGGAGAGCTTCCACGAGGCGTACATGACACACACCTCGACGTCCCCGAACTACCAGATCCTGGCCTCGCTCGACCTGGGCCGGCGGCAGGCCGCGCTGGAGGGCTACGAGCTGGTCCAGCGGCAGGTCGAGTCCGCCATGCGGCTGCGTGACGCCATCGACCACCACCCGCTGCTGAGCCGCTACATGCACTGCCTGTCCACCGCTGAGCTGATCCCGGCCGAGTTCCGCGCGTCCGGTCTCGACCAGCCGCTGCGCAGCGGGCTGGACAGCATGAAGAAGGCCTGGGAGCAGGACGAGTTCGTGCTGGACCCGTCCCGGATCAGCCTCTACATCGGGCCGACCGGGATCGACGGCGCGACGTTCAAGCGCGAGCAACTGATGGACAAGTTCGGCATCCAGATCAACAAGACGTCGCGGAACACCGTGCTGTTCATGACGAACATCGGCACCACCCGCAGCGCCGTGGCCTACCTCATCGAGGTGCTGGTCACCATCGCCCGTGACCTCGAGGACGGCGCTGTGGAGATGAGCCCCGCGCAGCAGGCGGCGCGCGCCCGCGCGGTGCTGAACCAGACCGCGCCGTGCGCACCGCTGCCGGACTTCAGCGGTTTCCACCCGGCCTTCCTGAGTGGCGACGGGAACGCGACTCTCGAGGGTGATGTGCGGCGCGCGTTCTTCCTGGCCTACGACGACAGCCGGTGCGAGTACCTGCTGCCCGACGAGGTGGAGCAGCGGATGGAGGCCGGCCAGCCGGTGGTCTCCGCTACCTTCGTGACCCCGTACCCCCCGGGGTTCCCGGTGCTGGTCCCCGGCCAGGTATTCAGCGAGGAGATCCTCGCCTTCATGCGCAGCCTCGACACCCCGGAGATCCACGGCTACGACCGGCAGGCCGGCTACCGCGTCTACACCGGCAAGGCCCTGGAAATCGCCCAGGAAGAACCCGGCTGAGCAGATCGGTGGCACGTGAAGGGGCGGCGGCAGGGCGGCACTGGCCTGAGACTGGGAGCATGCGTCACCCGATGCTGGCCCGTCTGCGGCCGGCGAGCTGGCCTCCGGCCCGCGTTGTGGTGGCCCGGTACGCGGTCGCGTGGGCGTACCTGGCCGGTTTCGTGCTGGCCGAGATCGTCTACACCATCCTGCCCACCCGTGATCAGTTCCTATTCCTGCACTGGGCCAGCACGGACGTGGTGAACCTGCATCAGCACCCGATCGGCTCGCTGGTGGTCTCCGCGTTCATCGCCCAGGGATTCCCGCTGGCCTGGCCGGCGCTGATCGCCCTGGCCCTGTTCGGTGCGAACCGGGTGCTGGGGAACTGGCGGACAGCGGTGCTCTGCGCCACCGGGCACGTCGTCGGCACGCTGGTCAGCGAGGGCATCGTGGCCTACCGGACCGCGCACGGGCTGCTGCCCGAGGCCGCGAACCGGATCGTGGACGTTGGCCCGTCCTACGTGGTCGTGTCCGCCATCACCGTGGCGGTGCTCTTCGGCTCGTGGCCGGCCCGGGCTGCCGCGGTGGCGGACCTGGCCCTCCTGGTTTTCGTGGGTAACATCTTCGGCGGGCTGAGCACGCTGCAGGTAGCCGCGGTCGGCCACGCCACCGCGATCGCCGTCTCGGTCCCGCTCGGCATCCTGCTGGCCCGGCAGGCTCGGCAGGCCCGGCAGCGTCGGCCGCCCCCGGGGTTCCGGCCGGTCGCGGCGCCGGACGTCACGGATCCCGGACGGTGACGACCTGGGACTTCAGGCATCCGGCTGACCTCCCTGCCCTCATCCACCCCGGGCACTGGCGCGACCTTACCTGCGGGGGGGACGATCGGTGCTACGGCGGGCGGGCGGCGAGGGCCGCCCCGGAGTAAGGAGGGGGTTTCCCGATGCCCGTAGTGCAGGCGAACGGTATCGACGTCTACTACGAGGTCCAGGGCGAGGGAGAGCCCCTGGTCCTCATCCCGTACCTGGCCGCCGACCAGGCGTGTTATGCGTTCCAGGTGGCCGACTACGCGAAGAGCTTCACCTGCTTCACCGTGGACCTGCGCGGCGCCGGCCTGTCCGGGAAGCCGGAGGGCAGCTACAGCACCGAACTGTTCGCCGATGACGTCGCCGCGTTCATGCAGGCGGCCGGGGTGGACCGGGCGCATGTGGCCGGCCTGTCGCTGGGCGCGGCCGCTGGCATGTGGCTCGCGGCCAAGTACCCGGACCGGGTCGCGTCCCTGTCCCTGCACAGCGCCTGGCCGGCCACCGACCCGTTCCTCCGCACGGTGGTCGAAGGCTGGCGGATCATGGCGCAGGGCCTGGGCAGCGTGACGGACATGGTGATCGCGGGCATCTTCCCGTGGTGCTTCACGCCGGAGCTGTACGCGGCCCGGCCGGAGTACATCGAGTCCCTGGCCGATTTCGTCCGCAGCCGGCCGATGCCGCCGGTGGACGCGTTCCTCCGCCAGTCGCAGGCGGTCCTGGGCCACGACGCGCGGGAGGTCCTGGGCTCCGTGCAGGCCCCGGCCCTGATCACCTTCGGCCGGCACGACCACGTCACCTCCACCCGTTTCGCGGACCCGCTCACCCAGGGGATCAGCAACACCGAGCTCGTGGTGTTCGAGGACTGCGCGCACGCCCCGATCTACGAGAACGTCGAGGCGTTCAACGAGCGGACCCTGGACTTCCTGCACCGCCACTCGGGATAAAAGCTCAGGGCTGGCCTGCGGCCAGGGCCGCTGCGGCACGACCGCTTCGGTGGCGGCGGTAAGGATGAGGGTGAGGTTTTCGCTGCGGCCAGTCCGCCACCGCCTGAGTGCCGCGCGGTCCCCGGGGGTCTCAGTCCCGGCCGCGGAGCAGCGACACCCGGAACGGCCGCAGCTCGCCCCGGGCGTAACCGCTGCTGATCGCCGGGTCGTCCGCCATGATCTGCCGGGCGGCGTCCTCGTCCGGGGCCTCGAAGACCGCCACCCCGGTATTGACGCGGCCGAGCGTGGGACCGGCCAGGATCAGCTGCCCATCCGCGAGCAGTCGCTGCAGCCGCTCGAAATGCCGCGCCCAAACGGCTTTCTCGTCGTCGGTCATGGTCGCCGCGAAGTCGTCCCGCGGGGGATGAATGAAATAGATCCACTCCGTCACGCGCCGAGTCTGCCCGGGTACCGGCGGCCGGTCAACGCCGGGCCCGCGGCCCAGCAATCCTGCCGGATGTGGACGGAAAGGGCCGCTCCCGCGGCCCTTTCCTTCCACGATCGCTCAGGGAGCCGCCGCCCCGTCCGCCAAGCTCCGCGCGGCCCGCACCTGTGTGGCCTGCGCTGCTGTCGTTGCCAGTGTTACCGCTGAGCCGCCAGGCCGGACCTTGCTCGAACGTGATCAGACGATTGGTGTCGCTATTACGACACCAATCGTCTGATCACCAGCAATCTGATCACCAGCCGCGCATTTTCGATGCACGTTCTCATTTACCAGCGGCCGGCGGACCAAAAGCCAGCGTCAGAATTCACGCGGTGGATCGAGGCTTAGCGGCCTGGGTGTCACGGGGGCTGTCGTGGTGGGGGCCGCCCACGCTGGTGGCGGCCGCTTGGCGGCCGCGGCCTCCGCGCTCAGCCGCGGACGGCCAGTGATTCCAGGACGCGCTGGACGTTCTCGTCGAGGTCCCGGGCTGCGTCGGCGCGGCCGGCCAGATGCCTGCTCAGTGCCTGCTGGAACAGCCCGTCGAAGACAGCGTAGGCAGCCCCGGAGGGCACGGCCAGCGGGGTCCCGGCAAGGTCGGAGTACTTGCTGACGATCCGCCAGATCATGCGCTCGAGGCTCTGGTCGATCTCGATGACGTCGTGGCGGTAGGAGTCGTCGAACAGGCTCTGGTTCCGCAGGTCGTACCAGAGCCGGTGCAGCGTGGCCTCCTCCACCAGGGTGGCGGCCATGGCCGCCCCGAACCCCCGCTTGAGTTCGCCGGCAGAGGTGGCGGTGGCGACGATGTTGTCGTACCGGGTCACGCATTCCGCCTTGTACTGCCGCACGCAGTAGGTGATCAGCTCGGTCTTGTCGCTGAAGTAGTAGTGCAGCACGCCGTGGGAGAACTCGGAGTTCTGCGCGATGTCACGCAGGCTGGTCCGCGCGTAGCCCTGCTCGGCCAGGGTCTGCAGCGCCGCCGCGGCCAGCTGAGCGCGCCGTTCCGCGAACTTGTCCAGCTGGCGGCGGGCGACCCGGTCGCGGTTCCGCCCTGCTGTCTCTGGCTGGGCTGCCTCGGCCTGGGCTGCCTCTGCCTGGGCTGCCTCTGGCCGGGCTGGCTCTGGCCGGGCTGGCTCGACCCCGGCTGCCTCGGCCTGGGCCGAGCCGGCTGTCTCCGTCTGGGCTGGCCCGGCCTGGGCCGTGCCGGTCTGCGCTGCCGTCTCGGTCACAATCTGGACTGCCTTGGTCACTGTCAGGGTCCAATCAGTTCCCGCATGCCCCCGCGAACTGCAGGTCAAGAGTGTACCCGGCGTGCTTCTTTGCGATCTTGACACGCGACCAAATTTCTCTGGACGATCGTCTAAGTATCTCTTGACAGTTGTCAAGCCTCACGGCCAGTCTATGACTCACGTCACATGATCCGCAGCCTCGTGCTGCGGGGCTACGGGCCCATGGCGGTCCCGGGAAGAGGTGCCTAGTGAGCGTGTACGAGCTGACGGGGCGGAAGGCACTGGTCACCGGCGGGGCCCGCGGGCTCGGTGCCGGGATGGCCGAGGCGCTGGCCCGGGCCGGGGCGGCCGTCGTGATCGGTGACGTCCGGGAAGACCTGGGCAAGTCGACCGCCGACGCGCTGCGGCAGTCCGGCGCGACCGCCGAGTTCGTGCCGCTGGACGTGACCAGCGAGGCGAGCTGGGACCAGGCCATGACCCAGGCCATCAGCGCCCTCGGCGGCCTGGACATCCTGGTCAACAACGCCGGGGTGGAGATCTCCGGCCTGGTCATCGACATCGAGGCCGCCGACGTCCGGCGCATGCTCGAGGTCAATGTGCTGGGCACGGCCCTGGGCATCAAGCACGCCTTCCGGGCCATGCGCCCCGGCGGCCCGGCCGGCCAGGGCGGCGCGGTGATCAACGTGGCCTCGGTGGCGGCCACCATCGCCTTCCCCGGCATCGCCGGCTACTCGGCCACCAAGTCGGGCGTGGACCGGCTCACCAGGGTCGCAGCCATGGAATCCGGCAAGCTCGGCTACGGCGTGCGGGTGAACTGTGTCTACCCGGGGCTGGTGGCGACGGAGATGGGCCTGAAGCTGGCGTCGGACATGGTCACGCTCGGCCTGTTCCCCAGCGCGGAGTCGGCGGTCGGCGGGGTCATCGAGCAGACCCCGCTCGGCCGCCTCGGCGAGGTGCCGGACATGGCCGACGTTGTGGTGTTCCTGGCCTCCGACGGTGCGCGGTTCATCACCGGCGCCGGGCTGCCGGTTGACGGCGGCATGGGCATGTGACCAGGTCCTCCTGACCTTCCAGCGAAAGGCGCACTCATGACCACAGGCAAGCGGGTCGTCGTCTACGGCGCGTCCGGGTACACCGGACAGCTGATCTGCGAGTACCTGCGCGAGTTCAACATCCCGTTCATCGCGGCGGGGCGGGACAAGGCCCGCATCTCCGAGGCCCTGGACCGGGTGCCCGGCATCGGCACGGTGCCACACGAGGTGATCGAGGTCGAGCACGCGGCCGGGCCGCTGACCGAACTGCTGGCCGGCGCCTCAGTGGTGCTCAACACGGTCGGGCCGTTCGCGCGCCACGGCGGCGAGGTGGTCGAGGCCTGCCTGGCGGCCGGCTGCCACTACCTCGACACCACCGGCGAGCAGGACTGGCTGATCACCTGCGACGAGACCTACGGCGAGCAGATGGCCGCGCGCGGGCTGCTGCTGGCGCCGGGCGTGGCGCAGATGTACACCACCGGCGAGATCGCGGCCGATATCTGCCTGGAGATGCCGGGCCTGGACACGCTGGACATCGAGGTGTTCTGGAAAGGCCTGCCCACGATCGCCTCTACGCGGACGATCCTGGTCAACGCGGCGCTGGCCAAGGCCTACTACCTGGAGCAGAACGAGTACGTGGAATGGCCGGCCGACGCCGGGCTCTACACCGTCGTGGTTCCCGGCCAGCATGAGACCGGGCTGGCGCTGCCGTGGGGCGGCACCTCGCATCCGGTCTGGTTCCGCCGCGACCCGCGGGTCGCGAACGTCAAGGTGCTCGGCGGCGTCTTCAACCGCGCGCTCATGATGGGCGTGCCGCAGATCGTGGCGGGCGCGCTGGAGCAGATCAAGGACCTGTCCGACACCGAGAAGTACTCCGCCCTGTCCGAGCAGGCCGCCGCCGTGATGAACCAGATGCCGCCGCGGGAGAACCCGCGGATAAACACGTCACTGGAGTCGGTCTACGCGTCCGGCCCGCTCGGCCGCGCGCACTGCGTCCTGCACGGCAACTGCAACTACAAGCAGACCGGTGCCCTGCAGGCCTACGCCGCGTACTCGCTGCTCCAGCAGCCGCCGCGAAGGGTCGGCTTCGCATCCGGCTGCCAGGCCTTCGGCCACCGCGAACTGCTGGGCATGCTGCGCGGCTTCGGCCTGGTCATGGAGCCCGTCCTCACCGTCCAGCACTGACCATGCCAGCACCGACCATGCCAGCACCGACCATGCCAGCACTGACCGTGCCGCTGACCGGCTTCCTGGATAAGGGCGCCTCGCTCGGCCCGGCCGCGCCGTGCCTGACCATGGACGGCCGCAGCCGCAGCTATGCCGAGGTGCAGCGGCTGTCCTGGGTGATCGGCCAGGCGCTGGCGCGGTCCGGCATCCGGCCCGGCGACAAGGTGGCGGTGCTGTCGGCCAACGACCCGGTCGCGTTCTCCTGCGTGTTCGGCATCGCCCGGGCCGGGGCGGTGTGGTGCCCGGTCAATCCCCGCAACGAGGCAGCCGAGAACCGCGCCCTCCTGGACCTCTTCGACTGCGCCTGCCTGATCTTCCAGGGATCGTTCGCGCCGCTCGTCGCCCGGATCGCCCCGGAACTGCCGAAGGTCACCACGCTGGTCTGCCTCGACCAGGACGCACCGGGGGCCATCGCGTTCGGCGACTGGGTGGACGGCCTGGCGGACCGGCCCTGGCATGCCGGTCCAGTTGACGACATCGCGATGATCGCGGGCACCGGCGGCACGACCGGCCAGCCGAAGGGGGTGCTGCTCACCGGGCACAACATCGAGACGATGACGGCCCTCACCCTGATGGGCTACCCGTTTGACGGGCGCCCCGTCTATCTCGCCCTCGCCCCGCTCACCCACGCGGCGGGCGTGCTCTGCTTCCCGGTCATGGCGCTCGGCGGGGAGATCGTCATCATGCCCGCGCCGGACCTGGCCGGGTTCCTCTCGCTGATCGAGCAGCACCGGGTGACCCACGCCTTCCTGCCACCTACCCTGGTCTACCTGCTGCTCGATCAGCCTGGCCTGGCCGCGGCCGACCTGACCTCACTGCAATGCCTCTGGTACGGGGCGGCCCCCATGTCGGCGGCGCGCCTGGAGCAGGCCATCGGCGCGATCGGCCCGGTCATGGGGCAGTTGTTCGGGCAGACCGAGGCGCCGATGATGATCTCGACCCTGGCACCGAAAGATCACTTCCGGTCCGATGGCACACTGGCCACCGAACGGTTCGCGTCGGCCGGGCGCCCAGGCCCCCTGGTCACCGTGGCCATCATGGATGACCAGGGCCGGCTCTGCCCCCGGGCGAGCGGGGCGAGATCGTCGTCCGCGGCTCCCTGGTCATGGCCGGCTATTACAAGGACCCGGTGGCCTCCGCCGAGGCCGGGCGGCACGGCTGGCATCACACCGGCGATATCGGCTACCTCGACGAGGGCAACTACCTCTACATCGTGGACCGGGCCAAGGACATGATCATCAGCGGCGGGTTCAACGTCTACTCCGCCGAGGTCGAGCAGGCCCTGATGGCCCACCCGGGGGTGCTGGACTGCGCGGTCGTCGGCCTGCCGGACGACAAGTGGGGGGAGAAGGTCACCGCCGTCGTCCAGCCCCATCCCGGCCATGATGTCCCGGGCGACGACCTCCGGGCGTTCGTCAAGGAGCGTCTCGGCGGCGTCAAGGCCCCCAAGCACGTCGAGGTGTGGCCCGACCTCCCCCGCTCCAGGGTGGGCAAGGTACTCAAGAACGAGGTCAGGTCCAGGCTGCTCGGCCAGGCGGACGGCTCCTAGCCGTCCGCGGCGCCGGAGGCGGCCCGGTCCCCGGCGGCGATGGCGATGATCTCCGGGCTCGCCGGCCCGCAAGGCGAACCATCCCAGTCGCCGTACCAGGTGACCCGCGTGAGGCCGGCCTTCCGCGATGAACGCGGCCACCTCAGCCTGGTCCATGAACCGGAGCGTGTCCGGGACCACCACGGTCCGGTCCTCGGCGTCACCGGCGCCGTCGGCGCGGGTGCCGGGGCCGGGGCCGGGGCCGGGGCCCGCCCCGACGGCGCCCCGGCCGGCGAAGCGGAACCAGGTCTCGTACGTGACCAGCTCACCGGCCACCGCGCTGATGTCGTAGTGCACGTCGGCCACCAGGCCCGCCGCCTGCACCCGCTGCCTGGTGTCCCGCGGGTTCCAGTCCTGCCACTCGCGCACGGCCGGGTTCCTGGTCTCGAACGCGATCCGGCCGCCCGGGGCCAGGTGCCGGGCCAGGGCCCGCAGCGCCGCGCGGACCTCATCGTCCTCCAGGAGCAACTGGAACACGTGCCCGGTCATGATGATCAGGTCGAAACGGGGCTCGGTGGCCAGGCTGGCGGCGTCGGCCTGGATCCAGCGCACCCGGCCGCCGCCGGGCCGGGCGCGGGCCAGGGCCAGCATGGCTGCCGCCGGGTCAGCGCCGGTCACGTCGTGCCCCCGGGCCGCGAGCTCACAGGCGAGCTGCCCGGTACCGCAGCCCATGTCCAGGATCCGGGCTGGCAGCGTGCCGGACAGGCTGAGGTAGAACGCCGCGGCGGCGTCGGGCGGATTCAGCGCGTCGTACAGGGCCGCCAGCCGCGGGTCGGCATAGCTCGCAGACAGTTGGCTAGCGCTGGGCATGGCCACCAGACTAGAGCCATCCCCTCTGCCGTGCCGATTTCCTCGCGCAGGCAGGTGCAGGTCTCGATTAGCTTACGGTCGGCGTCGAAGTAGCGGACTAGCCGTTTGACAACAAGTCAGGGAATGGCGAGCCAGAAAAGAAGACATAGCGGACGGCCGACCCCGCCAGGACATCATGCCGCGACGCCCGCCCAGAGCCGCGCTACGCATTCCCGAGAGCCACATGAGCGTGCGGACGTGCCGTAATAGGCGGCTACCGGCTTTCCGCAGGCGCAGCGGACGATCGTGCTCCGGGAGCGAACCTCTGCGCCCCACGCCGCACGCTGGGCACGGAGTGCGGCTCGCCGCTCCTGTTCGCGCTGCGCGGCGTCGGCACGCTGCTCGTCCATGCTCAGGGAGACGAGTTCGTCGCCTACGGTGATCACGCGCTGCACGCCGCCATCCGGCAGTAGTAGCCATTCACGGGGTCTCATGCCGCCACGCCACCGACTCCCTAGCCTCGTTCCGTCGGGCGAGACGCTATCTTAGCGTCTCCCCTGCCCCGAACCCGTCGCCTAGGTATTTGGGGCAACCCCATTCGATATCGTCTATGCACTCGCGGCGACCCCAGAAAACGGGCAGGACGCGCACAGATCGCGCGGCTTGGCCTGGATGCGTACCGGGTAGCTCGACATGGTGCAAAACTGACCTGGATACGGGTAGTTACGGCGAGCCGCACTCATATATCATAGCTTGTCCCAGGCTGGAAGCGGGCGCCGAAGGTCTCCTGGTAGCCGACGACGGGTTGCTCGGCCGGGCTGCGGGGTGACGTGAGCCATCCGGGCATCGAGGATCGCTGGCCAGGCTGGGCGTGACGGCCGGGACCCTGGAAGGGACTTCAGGCTCTGGCGCCGCCGCGCCCGCTGAGTGACTGTGACGGTGCGGGAAACGCCGCACGAACCGGGCGGTTCTCCGCGCCCCGGCCCGTCCGGGAGCCCGAGCGGGGGCCCGGGCGGGCCGGACGCTGGGCATAACCGCACCGGAAGTTCAGGGGTCTTATGGCACTGCGGCGCGGGCTTTAGGCCCCTCCCCGTGGTCGCGTGCACGCGCGACGCTGTATTCATGACTGCCAGTGACCTGCACCTGAGCCCCGCCGCCCCGCCGGTGGCCCGCTCTGCGACCACGCAGCCGGAGCCGGGCTGCGGTGCGATCGACTGGCGCGCACTGAGATCCGCTGCCCACGCCTGCTGCTGCGCGGCCGGCCCCGCGGCCGTCGTGATCATGCCTCCCGCTCCCGGCCGGTCCCGTCCGACCGATCTGCTGCTCTGCGGCCACCACTACCGGGCCAGCCAGATGGCGCTGGCCAAGGCGGGCGGGGCCTTCTTCACCGTGGAGGGCGCCCCCGTGGCTGACGGGGATCTCTGGAAGGTGGGGGCGGGCTCGAACCGGGAGACCTGACCAGGCGCGCCAGATCCCGCCGGGTACTGAAGCTCGACGGCAAGACGCCGGCCGTCCGGTCTCCCCGCTCGATGCGACCGTGGCCGGCGCGGTCCGGCTTGACGCTGACGCGGCCGGGTACACCCTCTATGCGGGAAGCCCCGCGCAGGAGCGTGACTTCGAGCAGTACCGCTAGGTCCGCGAGGACGCCCAGCGGTCCGGCTTGCCCCTGATCGTGTGGGCCCACCCGCGCGGCGAGGCCATCGACGCCAAAGCCGCGCAACTCAAGGACATCCTGGCCACGCACTCCTCCAAAGGACATCCTGGCCAAGTACTCCTCCAGCTGACCAGGCCACGGAGGGCGGGGAGCCACGCATGGGAATACCTGAGCTCGCCCAGCCTGTCGTCATGACCCGGACCGGCCTGGATGGCCTGGTTGACGTGCTGATCGCCGACGGCTACCTGGTCGTCGGCCCAACCGTCCGGGACGGCGCGATCGTGCTGGCCGAACTCGACTCGGCCAGTGAGCTGCCCGCCGGGTGGGGCGTGGACACCGGGCCGGGCTACTACCGGCTGCGAGAGCGCCAGGACGCCGCCGTGTTCGCGCATTCGGCGGGGCCGGGGTCGTGGAAGCAGTTCCTGCACCCGCCGCGGCGGCAGCTGTGGTCCGCGGACACCGGCGGCGGCTTCCGCCCGGCCGCGACCGCGACGCCGCGCTACGCGTTCCTAGGCGTCCGGGGCTGCGACCTGGCGTCGATCGGGATCCTCGGCCGGGTGCTCGGGGAGGGCACTTACCCTGACGGAGCGTTCGCCCGGACCCGGCAGGCCCTGTTCGTGGTCGCGGTGAACTGCACCGAGCCGGGCGGGGTGTGCTTCTGCGCCTCGATGGGGACCGGCCCCGGCGCGGGCCCCGGCTACGACCTGGCGCTCACCGAGCGGATCGACGACTCGGGGCACTGGTTCCTGGCCGAGGCCGGCACCGCCGAGGGTGCGCGCATCCTGGCCGGGGTCCCGCACCGCAGCGCGTCCGCCGCGGAGCAGGACGCGGCGCGGGCCGAGGTCAGCGCGGCAGCGCAGCAGATGGGCCGGAGCATGCCCGCCGTTGACCTGCCCGCGCTGATCCGGGCGTCGGTGGAGTCACCGCACTGGGACGACGTGGCCAGCCGGTGCCTGTCCTGCTCGAACTGCACGATGGTCTGCCCGACCTGCTTCTGCACCACCACCGAGGACGTCTCCGACCTGACCGGCTCGCACGCGGAGCGCTGGCAGCGCTGGGCGTCCTGCTTCGAGGTGGACTTCTCGTTCGTGCACGGCGGCAGCGTGCGGCCGTCCGGGGCCAGCCGGTACCGGCAGTGGTTCAGTCACAAGCTGGGCACCTGGCACGAGCAGTTCGGGAGCTCGGGCTGCGTGGGGTGCGGCCGGTGCATCGCCTGGTGCCCGGTCGGCATCGACATCACCGCCGAGGCTGCCCGCCTCGCCACACTGGGCGGCGATACGGGAACGGGAGAGCAGGATGCCTAGGCAGGATAAGGACCTGGCCGGGCTGGGCGTGCTGGCCGGCCTGTCCCCGGCCCACCGTGACCTCGTGGCCGCCACAGCGGTACCGGTCCGCTTCGGCGCCCGGGAACGGCTCTTCCGCGAGGGCACCCGGGCGGAGGGCTGCTGGCTGATCCACGACGGCTGCGTCGCGCTCGACCTGGCCATTCCCGGCCGCGGCGAGGTAGTGGTGCAGACGCTCGGGCCCGGTGACGTCCTCGGCTGGTCGTGGCTGATACCGCCCTACGAATGGCATTTCGGGGCGGTCACGACGCGGGAGACGACCGCGACGAAACTCGACACCGGCCAGCTGCGCAGGCTGGCCAGCGAGGACCCCCAGTTCGGCTACGCGCTAGCACTGAGCCTGTTCCAGGCCTGCGCGCAGCGGCTGCAGGCTACCCGGGCCCGGCTTCTCGACGTGTACGGCAGTTCCCATGAGCCGCACTGACCCGGGCCGCACGAACCCGGCCCGCACGGACGCCGCGCGGACCGGGGCAGCGCCCGGCGCTGGGGCGGCGGAGCCGATGCTGCCGGTCCCCTACCGGGTGGCCAGCCGTACGAGGGAGACGCACGACAGCGTGACGCTGAGCCTGGAGCCCGCGGGCCCGCCACTGCCGCCGTTCCAGCCGGGCCAGTTCACGATGCTGGCCGTGCCGGGCATCGGCGAGGTCGCGATCTCGGTCAGCGGCGACCCGGCGGCCCGCGACGGGCGGCTGGTGCACACGGTCCGCGCGGTCGGCGCGGTCACCCGGGCCCTGTACGCGGCCCCGCCAGGCCGGGTGATCGGGGTCCGCGGGCCGTTCGGCACCAGCTGGGATCTCCCGTCCGCCGCCGGGCGTGACCTGATCTTCGTCGCGGGCGGGGTCGGGCTCGCACCGCTGCGGCCGGCGCTGCTGGGCGCGCTCGCCGCGCGGCGCTGCTACCGCCGGGTCTGCCTCGTCGCGGGGGCCCGCAAGCCGGCCGAGTTCCTGTTCCGCGGCGAGCTGGCCGCCTGGTCCGGCCGCAAAGACCTGGAGGTGGAGCTGACCATCGACCAGCCGGCCACCGGGTGGGACGGCCAGGTCGGCTTCGTCACCGAGCCGCTCGCCCGGCTGCACCTGGACACCGGGCGCAGCACCGCGTTCGTGTGCGGCCCGGAACCCATGATCCGGTTCTCCGCGCAGGTGCTGCTGCGCCGGGGCGTGCCCGCCACGGATATCCGGGTGTCCCTGGAACGCGACATGAAGTGCGGCGTCGGCCTGTGCGGGCACTGCCAGCTCGGGCCGATCCTGGTCTGCCGGGACGGGCCGGTCGTCGGCTACCCGCTGGCCGGGCCGCTGCTGGCCGTCCGGGAGTTGTGATGAGTAAACCGTCCCTGGCCGTGTGGAAGCTCGCGTCCTGCGACGGCTGCCAGCTGGCCCTGCTCGACTGCGAGGACGAGCTGCTCGCGCTGGCCGGTGAGGTGACCATCGCGCATTTCCTCGAGGCGTCGTCGGCGGTGCGGCCCGGCCCCTACGACCTCTCGCTGGTCGAGGGGTCCGTCACCACCGCTCGCGACGAGCAGCAGATCCGCGAGATCCGCCGCGAATCACGGACGCTGGTCACGATCGGCGCGTGCGCGACGGCCGGCGGGATCCAGGCACTGCGCAACTTCGGCGACGTAGCCGAGTTCGCCTCGGCGGTCTACGCCAGCCCGGAGTACATCGACACGCTGGCCACCTCGACCCCGGTCGCGGCGCACGTGCCGGTCGACTTCGAGCTGCGCGGCTGCCCGATCGACCGGCGGCAGCTGCTGGAGGTGCTGACCGCCATGCTGGTCGGGCGCAAACCGGACATCCCCGATACGAGCGTGTGCACCGAGTGCAAGCGCCAGGGCCACACATGCGTGATGGTGGCCGAGGGCACCCCGTGCCTCGGGCCGGTCACCCACGCCGGGTGCGGTGCGCTGTGCCCCGCCCAGGGCCGCGGCTGCTACGGCTGCTTCGGCCCGGTGAGCGGGGCGAACGTGACCGCGCTGGCCCGGCAGCTGCGCACCTGCGGGATGGGCGGCGACGCCATCGGCCGGGTATTCGCCACGTTCTACGCCGCCGCCCCGGCGTTCCTGGAGCAACACCAGCGGGAACAGCACCAGGCGGAACAGCACCGCGGGCAGGAGCCGTCGTGAGCGAGCGCAGCCGGGAGCTGACGGTCAGCGGCCTGGCCCGGGTCGAAGGCGAGGGCGCGCTCCGGATCACCGTGCACGACGGCCAGGTGACGCGGGCCGAGCTGAGCATCTACGAGCCGCCCCGGTTCTTCGAGGCGTTCCTGCGCGGCCGCTCCTACACCGAGCCGCCGGACCTGACCGCGCGGATCTGCGGGATCTGCCCGGTGGCCTACCAGGCCAGCGCCTGCAACGCGATCGAGCAGGTCTGCGGGGCCCAGCTCACCGAGCCGCTCGCGGAGCTGCGCCGGCTCCTGTACTGCGGCGAATGGATCTCCAGCCACGCCCTGCACATCTACCTGCTGCACGCCCCCGACTTCCTCGGCTACCCGGACGCCATCTCGCTGGCGCGTGATCACCGGGACATCGTGGAACGCGGCCTGGAGCTGAAGAAGACCGGCAACGCCATCCTCGAACAGGTCGGCGGCCGGGCCATCCACCCGGTCAACGTCCGGGTCGGGGGGTTCTACCGCGCGCCGGCCCCGGCCGAGCTGCGCCCGCTGGCCGAGCGGCTCCGCCGGGCGCTGGACCTGGCCCTGGACACGGTCCGCTGGGCCGCCACCTTCGAGTTCCCCGACTTCGAGCTGGAGCACGACCTGCTCGCCGCCCGCGATGCCGGCCGCTACCCCCTCGAGCGGGGCAGTCTCGCCACCACCTCCGGCCTGTCCTTCCCGGCCAGCGAGTTCCCCGATCATGTCACCGAGGAGCAGGTCCCGCACTCGACCGCGCTGCACGCCACCCTCGACGGGCACCGCTACCTGACCGGGCCGCTGGCCCGGTACTCGCTCAACTCCGCCGCCCTGTCTCCGGCCGCCCGCCAGGCCGCGGCCGGCGCCGGGCTTGGCGCGCAGTGCCGCAACCCGTTCCGCAGCATCCTGGTGCGCGGCGTCGAGATCGTCTACGCCGTCGAGGAGGCGCTGCGGATCATCGGCGCCTATGAGCGGCCGGGCCGCCCGTCCGTCGAGGTGGCGCCGCGCGCCGGGACCGGGCACGGGGTCAGCGAGGCCCCCCGTGGCCTGTTGTACCACCGCTATGACCTGGACGGCGACGGCCTGATCAGGGCGGCCGCGATCGTTCCCCCGACGTCGCAGAACCTGGCCGTGATCGAGGACAACCTGCGCCTGCTGGTCGGGGCGAACCTGGGCCGGGACGACGCATCGCTGACCGCCCTGTGCGAGCAGGCGATCCGGAACCACGATCCGTGCATCTCGTGCGCAGCCCATTTTCTCTCCCTAACGATCCTCACCGGATGAGCGGCACCGGCGCCGCAGGGGGGCACGGGGCCGGCCCCGGGTCGGGGCGCGGGGGCCAGGCAGCGGCCAGGATGATCAGTGTGGTCATCGGGGTCGGGAACCCCTTCCGGCGGGACGACGGGATAGGCCCGGCGGTGGCGGCCGCGATCGAACGGCAGCACCTGCCCGGGGTCCGGGTGGTCATCTCGGACGGGGAGCCGTCCGGGCTGATCGAGGCGTGGTCGGAGGCCGGTCTCGCCGTGATCGTGGATGCGCTCCACGGGGGCCCCGCGGGCCGGGCGCCCTGCCCGGGGCGTATCCACCGGGTCACGCCCGGCGGGCCGGACGCCTGGCCCGGGCCTGCGGGCGCCAGTGCAGGAAGCGGCGCCGGCAGCTCGCACGGCCTCGGCCTGCCCGACGCTTTCCGGCTCGGCCGCGTCCTGGGCCGGGCAACCACGGCGGGCGGTCGTACTCGCGGTCGAGGCGGCCGACGTGCGGCCCGGGCCCGGACTGTCCACGGCCGTGGCCGCGGCCCTGCCGGACGTGGTGGCTGCGGTCGCCGCCGAACTCCGGGGGGCCAGGGACCGCCACATGCCGTAGGGCGGCGCCGCTCCGGGCACACGTCCGCCGGCCCGGCGCTCTCGCCCGTCTCCCAGGCCGCCCCAGATCCGGGTACCACCGCACCCGCGGGCGTTCGGCCTTCAGTGCCGGGACGTCCGGCACGGTGGTCATCAGCCCGAACGTGCTGCGGAACCGCGGCCAGGACTTGGGTGTCTGGCTGCGCCCGCCCGCCTGGCCCCGGGGAAACAAGACATCAGCCCGGGCGCCGCAAGTCCGGGCTGATGCGTTCATGCCGCCTAGCGGGTCACTGCGCCATCGGCGGGGCCTGACCAGAAGGCGGGCGCTGGGCGGAGTAGGCCAGCTGATCGTGGACGGCGACCACGCCGTTGACGTGCTGCACCGCCTCGGCGATCTGACGGCCCAGATGGTCGCTTTCCACCCGCCCGGACAGGGTCACGACGCCGTTGTCCACGGTGATCCCCAGGTGCTGCGCGTCGACCAGGAAACTGCGCAGCAGCAGCTCCTGGATGATGTCGCGGCGGATGTCCTCGTCCGGCCGGTCGAAAACGCTGAGCACGTCGGCCCGGCTGACGATCCCGGCCAGGTGACCGGCCCCGTCCACCACCGGCAGCCTCTTGACGCCGTGGTCATACATCAGGAATGCCGCCCGCTCCACCGACTCATCGGGGCCTATGGTGACGGGAGCACGGGTCATCACGTCAGCCGCGGTCACCCCGGCCGCCCTCTCATGTTCCCGGCTCCGGCGCAGCCCGGTGAACAGTCCCGGATGGCCAGCCTGGTCCGCCTCCTTGATCAGCATGTCAGCCTCGGACACGATCCCAATGATCTTGCCCGCCTCATCGGTGACCGGGAAGGCGCTCACCCGGGTCCGGCCAAGCATGGCGGCCATCTCCTTGAAGGGCGTGTCGCCGCGGACCGTCACGACACGGGTTGACATGATGTCCTTGATCGTCGCGTTCATCGCGATCACCTCTTAGCAGAGTGCCTTCAGTACACTGCGCCGCAGCGCCGGGCGATAGCGCTGAACGGCCCGGATCCGATGGCTAACCGTCCCGATTTGACCGCCGATCCGGCCCGTCCGGGGCCACCGTCCCCGGACGTGGCGGCTCAGCAGACTCCGCGGCGTGGCGCTGCGTGTCAGGCGGCCTGGCTGTGCTGGGCACCCGGCGTGCCGGTGGCGGCCCAGACGGTGCCGAAGACGGGCAGGTGACGGTGGAGTCCGGTGAGGCGCAGCACCCGGGCCATCTGCGGCGAGACGCCGGCCAGGCGCAGGAACCCGCCCAGCAGCCTGGCGCGGCGGGCCATGCCGACCAGGACGGCGAGGCCGCTGGGGTCACAGAAGCTCACCCGGGACAGGTCGAGGACCAGCCGGCCGGACCCAGGCTGGAGCAGTTGCCGGAGCTGCTCGCGCAGGGCCGGGGCGCTGGCCAGGTCGAGTTCGCCGGCCAGTTCGGCGATGGTGATGCCGTCCGCGGTATGGGCCGAACAGTCCAGGGTGGCACGGGTCCTGGTGGGGGAGTTCATCATGGGGTGTCCGATCCGTTTGAGGCGGGACAGGCGGCCGGATGGCTGCCGTGTCCTGAGCGCCGCCGCGGGTGCCGGGCGCGCTCAGCGCTAGTCTTCCTCCCCGGGCGGCTGTCCCGTGTCCGGTCCCGGGCCGACGAGCAAGGCCAGGACTTCCCCGATGGTCCGCTCCCGGCCGGTGGGCTCCGGTAGTGGCTGGTGTCCCTGGATCTGGTAGTGGTTGCGCCGGCCGTCCTTGCGCTTTCTGATGTAGCCGGCCGCGGTCAGGTCGGTGACGATGCCGAACGCGCTCCGCTCGGTGATGCCCAGGCTGGCCGCGATGTCGCGTAGCCGCATCCCCGGGTCGTGCGCGAGATGGAGCAGCACCCGGCCATGATTACTCAGGAAGCCCCAGCTACGCATAGTTCAAAGACTATCACGTTTTCCGGAAATAAATTGCCGGTTTAAGGTCACCGGCGAAGCTGTCCGAGCAGACGGGCGGGACCTGGGCGGTGGCCGGCTCCGGCTAACCGCCGGCGGCCAGGGGCCAGCGATTGAGTCAGAGCTTGGTCAGCTTGGCGTACGGCGCGCTGATCCGGTGCCGGACGGCGCCGAATTCGACCACCACCGTGCCCGCTTCGGCACTGATGACGCGGCCGAGACCATAGCGGTCGTGCGTGACCAGGTCCTGCGCCACGAACACCTCGAGCGGCTTCGGTTCGGGCTCCGGTTTGTTGAACGGGCTTCCGGGCACGGGGCGCCGGGTCACGGCGCGGGCTGGTTTCTCATCACCATCAGTATGCGGCCTGCAGGCTGGACAGGCGAGGGCGGCGCATCCAGGCGCCGCCCGGGAGGAGGCGTCTAGAGCGGGGCGGTGACCCAGTGCCAGCCGTCCCGCTCGTCACAGACCGGGTGCACGACGGCGGCCCCCGCCGCATCCGATAGCTGGGACACGACCCGGATCAGCTGGTGGTGGAAGTCCTCCGGCGTGTGCCTGCCCTCGTGCGGGGCGACCGCCACGAGGGTCACGGCCGTTCCCTCACCACCGGCCAGCCGGACGGTGACGTTGCCGTTGTAGTCACGGCCGACCGCCACGATCGAGGCAGCGCGGACGATGTCACTGCCGTCATCCTTGGCCACCCATACATCGGACGCGTTCATGCGCCCCACCTCCCAGCTCATCCAGCGGCACACCCCACACTGGCACGGATCAGTACTCGAGCTCCGGTCGCAGCGGGCCGCCGACGGTGTTCAGGTGCCGCAGAACCTGGACGTAGGAGTCCACGAGACCGGTCTCGTGGTAGGTGATGCCATGCTGCTCGCAGAACGCGCGCACCGGCTCCTGGGCGCGCCGCAGGCTGGGCCGCGGCATGGAGGGGAACAGGTGATGCTCGATCTGGTAGTTCAGGCCGCCGAGCGCGAAGTCCGTGAACCAGCCACCGCGGATATTACGCGAAGTGACCACCTGGCGGCGGAGGAAATCGACCTTCTCATCCTCGCCGAAAATGGTCATGCCCTTGTGATTGGGCGCGAACGAGCATCCGAGGTAGACCCCGAACACACCCTGCTGGATAAGGAGGAAGGCCACCGCCTGCACCGGGGACAGCACCAGGAACACCGCAGCCAGGTAGCCGATGATGTGCGCAGCGAGGAGGATCCCCTCCACCAGCCTGACCGCCGTGCTCCGGCGGCCCAGCATGGTCCGGACCCCGGCGACATGCAGGTGAAGGCCTTCGAGCAGCAGCATGGGGAAGAACAGCCACGCCTGGTAGCCCGCCAGCCAGCTGCCTAGCCCGCCGCGCGCGCGGGCCTGCTCCGGGGTGAAGGCGACCGCCCGGCCGCCGATGTCGGGGTCGCGGCCGACCTGGTTGGGGTGGGCGTGATGCCGGTTGTGCTTGGACGTCCACCACCCGTAGCTGAGACCGATCAGCAGGTTGCCGTGAATCCGCCCGATCAGGTCGTCGGCGCGCTTGGAACCGGAGATCTGCCGGTGGCCGGCGTCATGCCCGATGAATCCGGTCTGGGTGAACATCACGCCGAGGAAGACCGCCACCAGCATCTGCCACCAGGAGGGCCCGAGCAGGAAGAACACGGCCCACCCGGCGCCCAGCAAGAGCAGGTTGATGCCGATCTTGACGCCGTAGTAGCCGCGGCGCCGGCGCAGCAGGCCGGCCGCCCGCACGTGGCGGGAGAGTTGCGCATAGTCGCTGCCCGGCCCGGCGGGCGCGTCCTGCGCGCGCCCGGCGGGCGCGTCCTGCGCGCCTACGGGAGGGCGTCCAGCTGCTGGGCTTGCCGTGTCAACGGTCAACCTCGTCCCCCTGCGGCGAGCGGTGCGCGGCCCGCGAACAGCCGCGGGGAGGTCAGTGTCACCGCCCAGAGGGGCGGCGGTGTGCTTGGACAAGCAGGCGGCAGGCCCGAACGCTCGGGCCTGCCGCCTGCTCTGCGTCAGACTGCGTGAACCTGGTCAGCCTGCGGGCCCTTCGGGCCCTGCTTGGTGGTGTACTCCACCTTCTGGTTCTCGGCCAGGGTACGGTAACCGCCCATGTCGATCGCCGAGTGGTGAACGAAGACGTCGGCCGTGCCGTCGTCGGGGGCGATGAAGCCGAAGCCCTTGTCGGGGTTGAACCACTTCACGGTGCCTTGCGCCATCTGCTGTCTCCTTCAAAGACGAGCTCATTGGCCCCACGCGGTCGCGCAGGCCAAGCTGCTGGTTGCCCGCCATCAGGAGGAGAGAATCCACGGCCAACGGCAAGGCGCCCACTGTCGAAAACGGGCGCCTTCACGATCGCCAACGTCAACAACAACTAACCTCGTATAGCGTCCTGCCACGGCCGGGTATTCCCGCCCCCTCGCCCTTCCCGGTATCCGGGGCCTCCGGGCGGCGGGCGGTCATGGTCAGCGCCTGCGGCGTCCCCGGTACCCGGCGGACAGGGCGACCGCGGCGCTCCCGGTGGCCGCCACCGCCGTCACCGGGGCCTCCCGGACGGCGGGCGACGCGGCCGGGGCGTCCCGGCCGGCCGGCGGGCCGGCGATGGAACGCAGCAGCGCCGAGCCCGGGCTGACACTGGCCGTCAGCGGGGCCACACCGGCCTGCCGCATCAGGACGCGCACGTCACCCGCTTGCGCGGGGCTCTGCACGGTGATCACCACGCCGGCCGCGCCGGCCCGGGCGGTACGGCCCGACCGGTGCAGGTAAGCCTTGTGCTCGGTCGGCGGGTCCGCGTGAATCACCAGGTCGATGCCGTCCACGTGGATACCGCGGGCCGCGATGTCCGTGGCGACCAGGACCCGGGCCGTGCCGGATGAGAACGCTGCCAGGTTCCGTTCCCGCGCCCCCTGCCCCAGGTTGCCGTGCAACTCGGCCGCGGGGACGCCCGCCCCGGCCAGCTGCCGGGCGAGCTTCTGCGCTCCGTGCTTGGTGCGGGTGAAGACCAGCGAGCGGTTGTTGCCGCCCGCCAGCGCGGCGACCACGCGCACCCGGTCCCCGGGCGCGACGGTGAGCAGGTGATGAACCATGGCGGCGGGGGCCGCGGCCGCCGCGTCCACCGAGTGCACCGCCGGGTCGCTGAGGAACCGCCGCACCAGCACATCGACGGCCTTGTCCAGGGTGGCGGAGAACAGCATCCGCTGGCCCTCCGGCGGGGTGGCTCCCATCAGCCGCCGCACCACCGGCAGGAATCCCAGGTCGGCCATGTGATCGGCCTCGTCGAGCACGCTGATTTCCACATCGTCCAGGTGGCAGTGCCCCTGCTCGATGAGATCGGCCAGCCGGCCCGGGCAGGCGACGACGATGTCCACCCGGTTGCGCAGGGCCGTTACCTGCGGGTTCTGCCCGATACCGCCGAAGATGGTCGTCACCGTCAGGTTCATCGCCGCGGCCAGCGGCGCCAGGACCGCGTGGACCTGGCTGGCCAGCTCCCGGGTGGGCACCAGGACCAGGCCGCGCGGGCGGCAGGCGAGCGTGTGCCCGTCCGCCAGGCCTGCGACGAGCGGGATCGAGAACGCCAGGGTCTTGCCGGAACCCGTCCGGCCGCGGCCCAGGATGTCTACCCCGGCCAGCGCGTCGGGCAGCGCGGCGGCCTGGATCGGGAACGGGGTGAGGATGCCGGCCTCGGCCAGCGAGCTGACCAGCGGCGCGGGGACGCCGAGGTCAGCGAAGGTCAGCGCCGGCCCAGGCGCGCCCGGTGCGGGCCGCCGGCGGCGGGCATGCGTTTCATCAAGAGGAAGAGCGGTCATACAGGGATATCTCCCGGACTCGGGTGGCCGCATTTTTCGAGGGCCGCCACGTCCGTGGAAACCAGCTTCGCTCATCGAGCGACGTACGACCGGCGCGCCCTGATGGCGACGCCTCACGATCTATCGTGTGGCCCCACACTATCGCACCCGCCTCATCCGTCGCCGCTCCCCCGGCCGCGAGGCCCACCGAGAGGCCCCAGGACAACCGTGAGGCCCCAGGACAACCGTGGGCCGGGGCACCGGTCCAGGCGCCCGCAGGAGCCCGCCCGGACCCCGGGCACCGGGTGGTGGAACGGGTATTTTGGGCAGGTGACCACGGCGATCGCGCAGTTCATGCGAGAGCTGGAGCGAGTGTGGGACGAGCACCTCAACGCGTCGATCGTCCGCCGCGACCTGGCCGCATCGCTGGCCCACCTGGCGGCACAGCCGTCGGTCTGGCACCTCCCGGCCATGACCGGCGCCACCGGGCGCCAGGACTTTGAGCGTTTCTACGCCGAGGAGTTCCTGCCCTACGTGCCCGGTGACCTGGTTCTCGCCCGGGCGTCCCGGACGGTGGACCGTTTCCACCTGGTCGACGAGACGACGGTGTCGTTCACGCACGACCAGGAGCTGCCCTGGCTGCTGCCCGGCGTGGACCCGACCCACCGGCGGGCTGAGGTGCAGGTCATCGCCATCGTCGGCTTCGAGCGCGGGAGTATCCGCTCGCAGCGGATCCACTGGGACCAGGCCACGCTGGCCGCCCAGCTCGGGATCCCGAGTCCGGCCGCGGACGGCTAACGGCTGCTTACGACCGGGCCGGGGCTGGTGCGATTCGCGCCCGGCCTTCTCGTCCTCGATCTGGCGGTTCCCGCGCCCAAGCGTTGCAGCACCACAGCTGGGCAGGATCCGGCTATGACCCACATCGATCCCCTCTCCCAACGCAGCAGGCACTTCGCGACCACGAACGCCCACGAGGGAACCAGCATCTCCGCGACGCACAAGGTCTACCTGATCACCGGCGGGCGCTCCCGCGGGGACGCCGGCATGGGCACCACCCTGCGGCCGCCGGCGCGGGAGCGCCCCTGATGTGCGGCTCGCCAGCAGACCCGCGGCAGGTGGCGGCGGCCGCGCCGCACCCCGCCCCCGGATCCGCCGTGGACCCGATCGCGCTGGAGCCAGTTGACGAGGTCGTGATCACCACTCTGGTCGACAACGTGTACGACGCCCTGCTGGCCGGCGACGAGCGGACCACGCGCGCACCCTTCAGCGCCGGCCGGGCCCAGGCCCCGCAGTTCGAGACCGGGTCGACCGTGGTCGGGCTGATGGCCGAGCACGGGTTCTCGGCGCTGGTCAGCGTCCGCCGCGGCGCCACCACGACCACGCTCCTGTTCGACACCGGGCTGTCCCCCGACGCGATGGTCACCAACGCCGGCCGTCTCGGCGCCGACCTGTCGCAGATCCAGGCGGTCATCCTGAGCCACGGCCACTTCGACCACGCCGGCGGCCTGGCCGGGCTGGCCGGGCGACGCGGGACCCGGTCACTCCCGATGGTGGTCCACCCGAAGATCTGGACCCGCCGGCGCCTGGCGGTGCCCGGCCGCGAGCCCGAGGAACTGCCGACGCTGAGCAGGCGCGCCCTCGACGCCGAAGGGTTCACGGTGATCGAGCGCCGGGAGCCGTCGCTGCTCGCGGACGACTGCGTGCTGATCACCGGGGAGGTTGACCGGACCACCGAGTTCGAGCACGGCATGCCGCCGCCCCACCAGGAGTGGACCGGCTCGGCCTGGCAGCACGATCCCCTGGTCCTCGACGACCAGGCCCTGATCGTGCACGTCCGGGGCCGCGGGCTGGTGGTGCTGACCGGCTGCGGGCACGCCGGGGCCATCAACATCGTGCGGCACGCGCAGCGGCTCACCGCGGTGCCCGCGCTGCACGCACTGCTCGGCGGCCTCCACCTCAGCGGGCCCGCGTTCGAGCCCATCATCGGTCGCACCGTTGACGCCCTTACCGCCATGACCCCCGGGCTCGTAGTGCCCGGACACTGCACAGGCTGGCGCGCCCAGCATGCCCTCGCGGCGGCCCTGCCCAGGGCCTGGGCCGCCGGCAGCAGCGGCTCATCGTTCCGGCTCGCCGCCGCCTGACCCGCAGCGCTCGCCGTGGCCTGTCGTGGACCGCCGGCGCACGCCAGGATGGCCGCGCTCGTTTATGCCCGGCTGGCGAGTTCGGTGACACCCTCGCCGGAGAGGTCGGTGTGCACGGCTTTGCGGCCCGTCATGGCCAGGATCAGCGAGATCAGCGGGCCGGAGACTTCAGGGCCATCGCCGTGGGCCCACTGGGCGTCGGTTGCCTGCAGCCGCAGGCCGGTGATCCGCCGTTTCGCTCCGATCAGGAGGTTGGAGTTCTTCCAGCTGTCGGCCACGGCCACCAGGGCGGCCTCCGGCGGCTGGTGCTTCAGGCCCAGCGGCCGGCGGATGTCCTCGCCGTGCACGACGATCTCGCCGAGCATGGCCACGACCGGCGCGGGCGGGTGGTTCGTGGTGGTGGTCCGGGCCCGCAGGCGGCTGACGAGCTCATCGGGGCCGATGGCCGCCAGGCGCCTGGCGCCCCGGTCGGTGAAGACGTTGAACCGGAAGCCGGCCGAGGCCAGCTCCTTGTAGAAGTTAACCGGGGTCTGCTCGGCCGCGGCCAGAACGTGGCCCGCGGTGTCCTGGACCGACCAGCCCTGGCACCAGGACTGAGCTGTCCACTGACGGGCTGAGAGGGCGGCCCAGGTCTCCGCCATCTGCGCCCGTTCGGAATGGATGTGCTCCCACGTTTCCTCGTTCTTCATTCGGCTCCCCCTACGTCGTTCGGCTTGTCCCTGCAACGCTGCCGGCCGGTGACATCTATATACCTACGACGAACGGGAAGTCCCGGATCGACACACAGGCACGGGCCGCTGGCGCCTTCGCGGTCGTGTGGTCCGCGTTCATTGCTGCGTTCCTTCCGTGCAGGTGAGGCCTGTGCTGGCTGGCCGGGGCGGGAGCGCGCGCGTCGCTAGGTGCGGGCCGGCTCCGGCTCGGGTTCCGCGACTGCGCCTGACCCGGCGCCGTCGTCCTCGCGGATGCCGTACCGGGCGTAGACGCGGCGCAGCGGCGCGGGCGCCCACCAATTCGCGTCGCCCAGCAGCCGCATGGCCGCCGGCACGAGCAGCATCCGCACCAGGGTCGCGTCGAGGACGAGAGCCACGATCATGCCGACGCCCAGCAGCTTGATGAAGGTGATGCTGGACAGGGAGAACATGCCGATCACGACGACCAGCAGCAGCGCCGCACTGGTGATGACGCCCCCGGTCCGCTGCAGGCCGCTGGCGATCGACGCGGTGTTGTCGCCGGTCGCGACGTAGCGCTCGCGGATCCGCGAGAGCAGGAACACCTGGTAGTCCATGGACAGCCCGAACATGATCGCGAACATCAGGACCGGGATGGTGGGGCTGATCGTCCCGTTCGGGGTGAAGCCCAGCAGCCCGGACAGGTGCCCATCCTGGAAGACCCAGGTCACCACCCCGTACATCGCGGACAGCGACAGGATGTTGGCCACGATTGCTTCGAGGGGCAGGACGAGGGACCCGAACGCGAGGAACAGCAGCAGGAAGGTGGCGGCGACCACGGCCAGCCCCATCCACGGCAGGATGTGGCCGATGCTGGACAGCTGATCGGCGAGCGCGGCGGTCTGCCCCCCGACCTGGGCCGTGGCGCCGGGCGGCACGGCGACGTCGCGGACGTGACCGGCGATGGCCCGGGCCTGCGGGGTGTAGGGACCCGGGCGGTAACTCAGGTCGATCCGGGCGACGTCCCCGCGGACGCCGGTCACCTGCGCGGCGGTGACGCCGGGGACGTGATCCAGGCGGCTGGCGTAGGCAGCCAGGCCGGCGGCGCGGGCCGCCGAGCCGGCCACCGGCCCGCGGAACTGGACGAGGGCCTCGATCGGGGCGGTCGGGTTGCCGGGGAAGTCGCGGTTCAGCGCCTCGGTGACCACGCGGGGTGCGGCACTGGAGGGCAGCACGGTGGCGTCGACCCCGCCCCAGACCACATGGAGGAACGGCGAGCCGAGGCCGAGCAGCAGCACCACGATCGGCACCGCGTACAGCAGGGGGCGGCGCATGACGCTGTGGGCGAGCCGGTACCAGCCGCCGCTGTCCTCCGCCGGGGGCGGCCGCTGCACGGAGCGGCGGATCCGCAGCGAGTTCACCTTCGGGCCAAGCACAGCCAGCAGCGCGGGCAGCACGGTGAGCGCGGCCAGCATGTCCACCAGAACCGTGGCGACGCCGCCGTAGCCGATGGACCGCAGGATGGTCTCGGGGAACAGCATCAGGCTGGCCAGCACGATGGCGACTGTGACGCCCGAGACCAGCACGGTCCGGCCCGCGGTGGCCACCGTGCGGGCGACGGCGTCCTCGACTGAGTCCCGCCGGTGCAGTTCCTCGCGGAACCGGGTGACCAGGAACAGCCCGTAGTCGATGCCCAGGCCCAGGCCCAGGATGGTGGTGATGTTGAGGGAGAACACCGACACGCCGGTGACCAGCGTCAGCAGCCGCAGCGCGGTGAACGAGCCGAGGATGGCGAGCGCGCCGATCGTGAGCGGCAGGCTGGCCGCCACCAGGCCGCCGAAGATGACCAGCAGCAGGATCAGCAGCACGGGGAAGGACAGGCCTTCGGCCCGGGTGATGTTGGCCGTGGTCTGCTTGTCGATCGTTTCGTTGGTGGGGACTACCCCGCCGACCTGGCTGCGCAGTCCGGCCGCTCTCAGGCCTGCCGCGCTGGCACCGGACGTGCCCAGGTCGGTCTTGATCGCGTCGTAGTTGCTCTGCCGGGCCGCGTCGCTGGACCCGGCCAGCTCGATCACGGCGTAGGTCTGCCTGCCGCTGGCGCTGACGAACCGCGGCGACCTGGTGGACCAGTAAGTGGCGTACGAGCCGACCCGGCTGTGCGGCAGCGCGGCCAGCGCGTGAGTCACCGCGGTCCGGAACGCCGGCGCGGCGGTGGTGAGAGTCTGGCTGGAGTACAGCACCACCACGTCGCCGGCGTCGCGGCCGAACGTCCGCGTGGCCAGGCTGGCTTCGTGCTGGCTCTGGCTGTTCGGGGCGTCGAAGCCGCCGGCGGTCTGCACCGTGGCGAAGATGCCGGTTCCCCACACGACGCCGAGCACGGCGACCAGCAGGGCGACCACCAGGATCAGCCGCCGCCGCCGGTACGCGGTGCGTCCCCACCTCTCGAATATGGACTGGCTGGCGGGCTGATTCATGACGTTCCTTTCTCACAGCAGCAGAAATACGTTTCGGGAAGTCCGGGCGCGGCTACATCCCGGAGCTCTCTCAGTGCGTTTCTTCGAGCACTTTGAGCAGCTCGAGCACGCCGGAGAAAGACTTCCAGGCGTCGGTGCCGTCAGCGCGTATCCGTCCCTCGAGGCGTCCATCCGCAGTCCGGCTGAGGTCGAGGAGAAGGAGAATCGTTTGCCTCGGCGTTGGTGAGGCGTCCATGGATCACACTCAACGCGTAAAAGCCGTTAGTGTCCCCAGGGTGTGACCCTAGGTTCGACCCTGTGTTTTCGCGGCCCTGTGTTTGCGGCGGGTGTTTGTGGGGCCGGGTGTTTCAGCGCAGCAGGGCCGCGAGCGCCCGGCGCGAGGTGATGTCGAGCTTGATGTAGCTGTTGCGGAGGTGGTACTCCACGGTCTTCACGGATACGAACAGCTCGCTGGCCACCTCCCTGTTGGTCAGGCCGGTGGCGACCAGCCGGGCTACCGCCAGTTCCGCGCGGCTGAGCCCGAGGAGGGCGGGGCTGCCGGCCGCGGCGGTGACCTGCAAGGCGGCTAGCTCGGTGGCGCACGCCCGCACGTAGGGATCGGCACCCAGGCCGGAGAACAGGTGGTGAGCCTTTTCGAGCTGGGCGACAGCCGCCGGCCTGCTCGCCGGCCGCGCGGAGACGGCGCCCGTCGTCGAGGCTCAGCAGGGCGTGCTCGAACGGCATCGGCACCTCGGCCTCGAGCGACTGGGCGCGGGTGAACGCCGCGTCCGCCTGGGCGGCATGCCCGCTGGCCACGGCCAGGTTGCCCCGGCATCGGGCCAGCGCCAGGGCGGCTGAGGCCAGCCCGGTCCGGGGAATGGCTGACTCGAATTCGCTCAGCGCGGCCTCGGCGTCCCCGAGCCGGCCCAGGCCAGTCAGCGCGTCCGCCTCCATGGCTCTCCAGTTGAAGATGCCTGGCAGGCCGCCGACGTCGAGGAGTCCGGTGGCGCGCACCGGCTCGGTCGCGAGAAGTACCCCTGGCAGGTCGCCACGCGCCGAGGCCAGCGACGCGCCTGCCGTCGCGGCGGCGGCCACCGCGAGGACCAGCGGAAGCCGCTCCGCCGCAGCCCGGGCCGCTCTGACGTGCGCCTGCGCGGCCGGCCACTCGCCGCGGAACGCCAGGACCTGGGCTGACCGGGCATGCGCCCGTGCGAGGTCCAGCGGACGGTCGGTGTCCTGCGCCAGTGACGTGGCCAGCTGCGCATGCGTGACGGCCGCATCCCAGTCGCCCCGGCGGAACTGGGCGTCGCTCAGATGAGCCAGGCACGGGCCCGGGTAGGTCGAAGGCAGCCCGGTGCGCAGCCGGGCCGTGGCCACCCCGAGGTCCGCGATGGCCCCGGGCAGGTCATCGGCGTAGACCTTCAGCATGCCCCGCATGATGAGGGCATCGGTCTCAGGCGGAGGTACCTCGTTGCCCGAGACAGGCAGAAAGCCCAGCGTGGCCAGCCCTTCAGGGCTCCGGCTGGCGGAGGCGAACGCGTAGGCCTGCGCGGTGCGGGCCATGGCCCGCAGCGCCGTTCCCGCCGCGGTGCCGCCTACCGCCCGGTCCGCCCAGGCCAGCGCCTCGTCCGGGCGGCCGGACAGGACCATCCAGTTGGTCAGGGACGTCGCCGCCCGGGCCCCGATTTCACGCTCGGTCTCGCGATCATGGGCCTTCCAGGCGCTGAGCAGGCGACCCTCGGCACTGGGGGATCCGGTGAACACGCCCAGAAGCCCGGTCAGAGCGTCACGACGGGCGCTGGAGGCCTGGCAGGAGCCCAGGACCCGGGCCGCCGCCGGTGAATCCGCGGCGTTGAGGAGGACGACGGCAGCGTCGAGCAACCGGGTTTCCCGGTCCTCCGCGGCTGGTGAGAGTGCCGCGGCCTGTTCCAGAGCCCAGGCCGAGGCACCCGCGTCACCGGCGGCCGCGGTGGCGCGGGCGGACGCTTCGAGTTCGCCGGCCAGCGCCTCGTCCGCCCCCATCGACGCCGCGGCCCGGTGAGCCAGTCGCGCCCGGCCAGTGACGACCTCCGCCGCCCGGGCGTGCAGTTCCCGGCGTCTCGTCGGCCTGAGATCGGCGTAGATCGCCGCCCGGTACAGCGGATGGGTGAAGGCCAGCTGTGCGGCCGGGGAACCTTCGGTCAGCAGCCCGGCTGCGACCGCCGCATCCAGCTCGTTCTGCGCGTCCGGCAACGTGGCGACCGAGGCGACTGACGCGACCGTCGAGAGGGGCGCATGCTGTCCCAGTACCGAAGCCGCCGCGAGGAATGACTGCGCCGTGGACGGGAGGGCAGCCACGCGGGCCAGGATCACCGCGGACAGCTCCCGCGGGGCCGGCAACCCGCCAGCCCCGTCCACGCTCAGCCGGGCGATGCCGATCTCGTCGAGCAGCGCCCGGCAGTAGAGCGCGTTGCCTTCGGTGTGGGCGGCCAGCCGGGACGCCCCGCGCTGCGACAGCACCCCCAGCCCCAGCGCGCCCGCCAGCTCGATGAGGTCACCAGGGCTGAGCCCGCCCAGGCGCAGGCGGGTGACACGCGAATCACCGCCCGCGAACCGCGCCCAGCCGGGATCGGCCAGCCCGCCGGCCCGCGTGGACACGACCGCCAGCACCTTGTCGGCCCGCAGGCGCCGCAAGGCAAACAGCACCGCACGCGAGGACGGCCGGTCAGCCCACTGCAGGTCATCGATGACCAGCACGACGACCTGACCGCCGGTCTGCAGCCGGTCGAGCAGATCCAGCAGCCGGGCGCCGACGGCCATCGGGTCCGTCCCCGGCCCGGTCACCGGGACCGTCCCCGGTCCGGTCACCGGGACCGTCCCCGGGGATGCCCGCGGGTCTGTTCCCGCGCCGGTCAAGGTCGCAGGCTGCAGCTGATCGATGATCCCGTAGGAGAGCAGTGTCTCTGCCTCGTCCCCCGCCGCCTGGAGAACGACAGCGTTCACCGGTGAACTGAGGAACCGGGAGAGCAGAGTCGATTTACCCCCGCCCGCCTCGCCCTCCACCAGGACGACCTGCGGATGGCCCGTCTCAGCGGCCGCCAGCCGTTCACCCAGGACGCGCAGCTCGCGCTGGCGCCCGACGAAGCCGGACGGGGTATTCCCGCTCGTAGCCATCATCGACCATCTCGTCAAGGCGTGTCCGCCGCCGGCCGGAAGATCATCGGTCGCCACCACGGCGGTCACGGCTGAGGCACCCGGGGCTACGCTGCTGTGACCGGTACTCTACAGCAGCGCTTCGGGCACGCCGCCGACGCCTGTCGGCCCTGGCTGACCAGGTGTGACCTGGCGGCGCTGCCGATAAGGGGACCTTCCTTGACCTCCCTTCACGGTGCCGTCCATGACGCTGTGCGCGGCCCCGGGCGCTGGGGCATGCTCGCCGTGATCAGCCTGGGCATCATCGCGCTCACGCTCAACTGGTTCGACGTCGCCACGGCCTTCCCGCTCATCGGCGCGCAGTTCAAGGTGGGGCTGGGGTCGCTGAGCTTCCTCATCTCGCTCTACATCGTCGGCTATGGGCTCACGCACATCCCCGGCGGCGTGCTCGCCACGGCGATCGGGATGAAGAAGACGCTCGTGGCAGGGCTGCTGGTGCAGGGACTGGCCGGCATCATGTCCGGGCTGTCCCACAGCTACGCCGAGCTGGCCTTCTTCCGCGTCGTCAGCGGTATCGGCGGATCGGTGTTCATCGCCGTCGGGACCGCCGCGGTCGTCGTCTGGTTCCGCGAGAAGGACGTCACGCTCGCGCTCGGCATCACCGGCGGCGCCGCCTTCAGCGCGGGGGCCGCCTTCGCGCTCTACGTCTGGCTGTACGTGCAGCGGGCCACCAGCTGGCACACGTCCCTGATCCTGGCCGGTATCTTCGAGCTGCTCGTCATGCTGCTGACCCTGGTGGTCTTCCAGATGCCGCGCGGCGATCAGTCGCTCAGCGGCGCCCGGTTCGACCACGCGGCACTGCGCACCGTGCTCGCGAGCAGGGATCTATGGATCTACGGTGTCGCGCTCTTCGGCGGATACGGCGCGTACTTCACCACCGCGCAGTTGTTCAGCGAGTACGTGACGCTCACCCGGCACCTGGACCCTTCCACCGGCGGGCTGCTGTCCGCGCTCATCGGGCTCGCCGGAATCCCGGGCAGCCTGCTCGGCGGGTACTACGCCGATCGCAGCCGGAATCTGCGGCTGTTCGTTGTTGGACCGCTCATGATTGTCGCCACGCTGCTGATCCTCATTCCCGTGGTGCCGACCCAGGCGCTCTGGGTGCTCGGGATCGGGATCGGTTTCTTCCTCATCTTCGGCTTCGCCGCCTGGCTGGCGGTCCCGGCCCGGGTTTGCGACATCGAGCACCAGTACATCGCAGCGGCAGCCGGCCTGATGCTCACGCTGGCCGCGGTGGGCGGCTTCTTCATCCCGGTCGCCTTCGGGCACCTCGTCGCCCACACCAGCTTCGGCGCCGGCTGGGTCTTTCTGGCCATCGTGTCCTTCGTCTTTGCCCTACTGGGCCTGGCCGGGCGCAACCCGGCCACGGCTTCTTCGCGGGGGCGGTGAGATCCCCGTGCATTCCTCGAAGCTACCAACTGAGCTGGGCGATCTTGTCATAGTCCGCCGAAGAGTAGCTGGCCAGGCCATCCGACAACGCGAAGATCCACTCCGCAACGCCCAGGGATAGCGCCATGCGGCTGCAGCGGGCGCAAAAATGAGGATTCTCCAGCCGGACCGAGTCGTCCGCCTCCAGCCGCACATAGATCAGCTTCGATCCTTGCAGGCTCCGCCAGCCATCTCCTTCGCGAGCCAGGGTGATCGCCCGCTGCTCTGCGTGCGTCCGGCACTGGTCATGATCGCCAAGCTCCCCGACCTTGCAGTAGCAATGGTCCTCACCGGGAAAAGGCACGCCGTTCGTCCCCCAGGCCAGGAGGCTGTTGTCCCTCACCAGGACGGCCGCATGACGCGTCCGGGCATGGGAATCACGGGCCAGTTCCGCAGCACGCTCCACCATGTGCTGCGCCTCGTGACTGTCTTGGCGTGTCAGTGGCCGCCGCTGGGGCCCCGGCTGTTGCTGCACACATCCACCCTTCACCGCACACACAGGCCACCTGTAACCCTACCGGCCAGGCCCGGATCGGCATGAGCCCGAGGGCGTTCGCCGGCCTGGTCAGGGCACGGTCACTGGCTGGATCACGACCGGGCCCAGGGTGGGGTCGAGCTCGGTGGCCTGCGATACGCCTGACGGGGTGATGACGTCCATGGCCTTGGGGACGTTCGAGGGATCCACCGAGCAGATCGGGCTGGTCCCGCCGGCCGCGCACACCCCGAAGGTGTAGGCGCCCGGGGTCGCCGTGAACGCCCGGGCCAGGTCGGGGCTGAATCCGTCTTGCCCGGTCAGCACGACGCTGAACGCCCAGCCCGGTCCCGGCGTGCCGAACTGGGCCTCCGGGAGCGCGATGGTGACGGTCCGGCTGGCGTCATCGGTCAGCATGGCCGCCGTGCCGACCGGGTTCCCGCTGGCGTCCACCCACGTGGGAGAGGCGAAGCCCTGTGCCTCGACACGCTCGCTCCAGGCGCCCGCAGGCGCGATGGTGTAGTTGCGGGATGCGTAGGCGGCCTGGGTGGACGTCTGGGTAGCGCCCGGGGTGTGCACGTAGACATCCAGGAGCTGGGCGCCGAAATCGGCCCCGAAAGTCGGGTCGAGGTTGGCCAGCGTGGCCTGCAGGTACGCGGTGGTGCCGTCGCTGATCACCTGGAAATCGGTCAGGTCGAAGGCGCCCGGGTGAAAGTCCGAGGCGGTCGGGTACTGATACGTGCCGGGCCCGTTGTCGTCGCCGGTGGGATCGGTGACGTTCAGTACCGTGGTCCCTCCGGTCACATCACCGACCACCGCCAGCTGCGCGTACCCGGTGCTCCGCCCGTCCGGCGAGGTGGCAGTCGCGGTGATGACGTCGTCGCCGAACCCGACTGGGACGGTCGCCGAGAACGATCCGTCCGCTGCCGCGACGGTGCTGGTCACGGACGCGGCGGCACCCGTCGTGGTGTCCGCCGACCCGATGTCCACCGACGCGCCGGGCGACGTGGTCCCCGTGACCGTCGTGGTCGCGGATCCGAGCGTCGCGCCGGAGGCGGGGGCGGTGAGGGTGACCGTCAGCGCACCCGGCGCCCCGTGGCTGATGTAGCGCGCCGTCGTGACCGCCGGCGTCTCGACGGTCCGGCCATCTCCGAGCCCCGCGATGAGCCGCAGTTCCTGGGCCTGGGCCCAGGTCAGCGGCGAGGCCGATCCTGCGGCCTTCCCATCGGTGAACCCGATCGACGCGGTCGCCGGGTCACTGCCGTAGGGCGACGCCGGCAGGTCCGGATCCTCCCAGGCCTGCTCGGGCACCAGGCCGACGCCCGAGGAGAAATTGAGCATCGCGTTCAGCAGGTCGGCGGCCCCGGAACTCTGCCCTTCGGCGATGTCGCTCTCGGCACGCTCACCGGACAGCACCGGCCACAGATGACCGGTCCCGGTATCGGTGGGCGGCCACGGCGCGCCGGTGGTCGTGCACGAGGTCTGGCTCGGCTGGTAGCAGTCGCCATAGCCGTCCGCGCTGCCGTCGGCGGCCGACGTGCCGTAGCGGTAGTAGCCGGTTCCGCTGGGCGTGCTGACCGAGATCTGCTTATCCAGCACGCCCAGCGAGGCCTGCACGTCCGGGTCGCTGATGGGCAGCTCCCCCAGCCGGACCAGCTCCTGGAACCCGCCGTCGATGACGCTGCGCTGGTCCACCGTCGGGCCGCCGTTGCCGAGGCTGTAGGTGATCGCCGCGTTCGGGTCACCGGTCTTGGACAGCCTGATGAAGTAGCCCGGCCCGTCCGGCCCGGTCGTGGTCACGTCCCAGGACTTGATGCTGCGCTGGAAGTAGTCGGCGGTCGCCTGGTAGAGTCGGGCCCGCGCCTGGTCACCATGGTCGGCGGCGATGGCAGACGCCGCGGTCAGCCCGGCGATCTCGGCCGCGATCGTCGAGGGTGAGTAGCCGGTCTGCTCCTCCCACCGTTCGTTGCCATCCGAGGGCCCGTGGGCGACCAGGAAGTCGGCTGCCGGCCGGACATGGCCGGCCCACAGCGTGGCGTCCCCGCTCAGGCCCGCCTGGTAGTCCATCAGGATCGGGTAGGCGACCTCGTCCAGCTGGAGTCCGCCGGTGTCAGGAGCGGCCTCGCCGTTGAGCAGCGAATTACGCGGCATGGCCCCGTCCGCCAGTTGCTGGCGGTCGAACAGGAACCGGACGGCGTCTCGCGCGGTGGCCAGGTCGCCGTCGGCCAGCAAGCCGGTGAATGCCTCATACAGGTCGCGGGAGAACACCTCGCGGTAGGAACCGAAGTAGGCAGGCTCGCCACCGGAGTCGGTCCCGGCTGGCACCGCCTGGCCCCACGGGCTGGCCAGCGACGCCACGATCGCGCCGGGGAACGTCTTGTCCTCGCTCGCCTTAAGCACGTTCGCGGACAAGTAGTAGTGCCCGACCAGGCGTGCCGTAGCGCTGGCCGGCTCCCCGGGATAATGGGCCGGCGGCCGGTTCAGGCTCGCGTCGTACGCTGCCCAGCCGGCCAGGTACTTCAGTTCATTCAGTGCGAACGGGGTGGCGAGCGAACCCTGGGCCGTGCTCACCGCGCCTGCCTGCGTCCGGCCGAAACCGAGGGCCAGCGTCAGCGTGCCGCCGGGCCCCGGCGCCAGCTCCTGGGTCGCCACGATGTGGCCGTCCGGCGCGGACGTGTACGGGGTCAGCACGTGGGCGGAGTCCAGCTGGGTGAGTCCATCGCTGGCGGTGCCGGCGTAGCCGACACTCGCCTCCGGCGCGGGAGTGCTGTCCGCCAGCGCCATGTAGGTCGGCACCGCGTAGGTCCGGTTGGTGGCGTCGGTGACCGTGTTCGTGCTGGAGACGACCGGGATCGCCGACCCGCCCGAGGTCGTCACGACGCCGCTGTTCGCCCCGGCGTTCTGGGCGCCGCCGCCACCGTTCCCGTTAACGTGGGCGTCCAGCCGCGCGTACAGGTGCAGCGCGGACAGGTTGGTTCCGGAGCCTGGCACGGCGCTCAGCCGCGTGCGCATGAGCACGGTGTCGCTGCCGGGATCGGTGATGTACGTAGTTGTCAGCCGGTAACCGTGCTGGGCGTCCGTCGCGGTCACCGTGCAGGCCATGCCGGTGGGATCCGCGCTGACCGTGTAGGTCATGTCCCTGGTCTGCAGGTCGGTGAACGTCGAGCCGTCGGTCACGATGTACTGCAGCGAGCTCACGTTGGTGTTGTCGATGGTGGGCTCGTAGGTGTCCGACAGCACACCATCGGCAACCGTGTACCAGACCTTCGAAGCCGTGCCGGTGGCGGTGCCCACGCAGTCTTTGCGGGCAAGGTCGAAGTAGGACATCGTGCCCGGGCTGCCCGGCGCGACGCTGGCCGCGCTGGTCCGGGCGCTGGTCGTGGTGGCGGTTCCCGCACTGGCGGAGGCCCGGGCATCGGTGGCGGCTCCCGCACTGGCTGCGGCCAGCGGAAGCATCGCCCCAGCCGTCGCTAATGCAGCCAGAATCCTGGCGAGGCGCCTGCGACCACGGGCCGAGCGTGCCATGCCCCACCTCCGCCGGACCGCCTGGGCCACGCGCCGATGCGCGCCCTGCCTCGTCCAAGAATCCTTCCGGAGGATTCACTGCTCAGGCCGCCGCTGTCAAGAGCCGGGGCGACGGGCCGCCCGTGCGCGGCCATACGGGGCTGGACGCCCATTACCCGACAGGGCGGGCTGCCGACGCAGTGTCAATATTGGGTGCACTCCCATTTGATCCGGGGCCATTCCTGGTCTGGCCAGGGTTCCACCCCGGGACTGATCCGCCCGGCCGAACGTAGAACTCGAAGTACAGCACCTTCGCGGCACCCCGGCGGTTGACGTAGAAGTCCGCCATCTTCCGGTACGACGGCTGGCCGTCGTGCGTCGCGATGTCCTGCAGGCGCACCGTGACCGTGTACGTGGTCGGGTGCCAGCCGGAGATCGGACCTGGCTGCGGCCAGTAAATGTCCAGCTTGCCTCCCGCCGATGCCCGGGGGCCACCCCAGTTCCGCCAGGCCAGCTGCCCGACAACGGGCGCTCCGCCCATCCCCACGTAGATGTGGCCGGGGCGCTGGACCATCCCGGACCAGCCGACCGCGTTCGGCTGCACCCGCACCGGAACGGCAGGCGCGCTGGCCGGGCCCGGCGCGACCGGGTGGGCGCTCGTGCTGGACGTACTGCACGCAGCCAGGCCGCCCGCAAGAACCGCGGCTGCCGTGATGCCCAAGATCCTGGATGTGCCGCTCACCTGAAGACTCACCCCCTGTCCCTCAAGGACACGCCCTGCCGGGGCCGCCGCGCAAGGGCCAGAAGGGCCGCCCAAGATGACCAGAGGGCGTGCCCTATGGCACAAGCCGGCTAGGTGACGATGTAGTAGATGCTGGTCGCAACCAGCCAGAAGCCGAGTACCAGGGAGACGATGATGATGACCTGGTCGGTATGGGTGTCGATCCAGTGCCGCGTCCGGGTGAGGAATTCCTGTGCCGGCTGGGGGCGGAAACCGGCGTAGATCTCCATCGCGAGGATCGAGGATGTGGCGATGACGCAGAACAGCGCGAGCGCCAGGTAACTCTCCCAGGACGACAGCTTCGCGTCGACGATGACCGTGACACCGGCGGCGATGAGCCCCCAGGGCTGGGTGAGCGGGCCGAGCCCGACGGCATACCACGCCGTCATGTTGTCTATGTGCGCCTGCCACCGCGGGGGCTTTTTCGGCGGTTTCGGCTTGCCCCTCTTCCGGTAGTAGCGGATCGCGATCACCAGCAGCCCGGCGCCGATGGCGAGCTTGGCGGCCAGTGCTGCCAGCGAGGGAGCCGTGCTGGGCTTCGGGGGGTTGTTGCCGGTGACGAGCACCGTGACCGCGATCACGATCGCGAGCGACACGAGCCAGCCGAAGATGAACCCGGCGCCCTTCCTGACCCCGCCCTTCGACGCGAGGATAAGGATGAACGCGGTGAGCGGGATCGGTTCGAGCGTGATCGCCAAGCCGATGAGAACGAGGCTGAGGACGGTCATGAATGCCCCGATCCGCTGGCTGCGCTAACGGCAGGTGCAATGCTCATCTCGGCCAGCGCCGCCATCCGGCGTCCAATCTGGGGCATCAGCACTTTCCTGTGATGCAGTCCACCTGTCATCCCGGTCAGCTCCCCTGGCGGCCTCGCTTCGGGACGCCGACCCTTCCGTCGGGTCACCTCGATCATCCGCCCCGCGGTGAGCCGCAGGACCACCCGCCCCGGGTGATGAAGGAAGTATCCGCACCTTGGCCACGCCCCGCCGGGTGGCCCTGATCCCTTCGACCACTGACCTGCACCGAATTCCCGGTCAAACGATCTAGACGTCGGCCACACTAAGTGCGAGGCTCAGTTCCGGCGGCGAACGTCGCACTCACCGATCCAGCCGGCCCAGGGTAGCCGGGTGTTGATCAGCTGAGCGTCGCGGCGCCCAGGCAGGCAGGCGATCAAAGGAGAGCGTCATGAGCGTGTACAGGGTGACCGAGGTTATCGGGACAAGCAGTACTTCATGGGAAGACGCCGCAGCCGAGGCGATCAGGACTGCGGGCGGGACCCTTCACGCTCTGCGCGTGGCTGAGGTCGTTAAGCAGGACATTCACCTGGACGAAGGCGGGGCGATCACCTATCGCACCAAGCTCCAGCTCTCGTTCAAGTACGAACGCGAGCACTGACCCCTGAGCCGCTCTCCCCGCTGACGGTTCGGTCCGCCGGCCCTCAGCGCCACGCTGCCTTCCAATGCCTGGGCGGATCTTCATCATTCCATGACTAGAGAGATGAAGTTACCCACCAGGGCCTCGGGTGTGCCGCAATTATTTATCCAAGATACTTTAGTGTGATCAATCAGGTGCCGGTAGCGCCATTCTTCGCGCAACTTATCGTCTTGTTTCGTCAGGATCAGGGATCCATTAAAGAACGCTTCATGGTGGTGAGCGGAACGTGCGTCACCCTCGCTCTCCAGTTCCCCCACCGCCTCGCCTTCGCGGCTGGGTGCGAGCCAGCCCGGAGGCTCCCGCACGACCACGGCCAGGTGCTCGACCGGCATGGCCGAGGTGCTCCATGCCATCCCGTACACACTTTCCGGTGACACCAGCATCCGAGCAGCCCGGTCCGGTTCTGAGAGATCACGCGAATATGAGCCTGCCGGTGCGCTGGAGAAGAAGCCGGGGCGGAGGGCGAGCACACTGCTTGACTTCATGTGCAGCATCCGCTCTCCTGTGCTGACCGAATAACCAGAGGTCAGCGAAATGCCACCCCAGTCGTCGTTCAGCACCGCCACTGAATACTCGCGATGTCGCAGCAGTCCGGCCACCAGCGTGGTCTTCCCCGCTCCGGAACTGCCTGTGATAACCACGCCCCGCTTGCCGGCCGCCGCGTCGATAGATACCGCGCATCCGTGCACGAACAACAGGTCGTCCCCGCTAACAGCAGAACAAATGCCCCGCACGCACACCTTAACCAGCCGGTATGAGCCGAGCCCGAAGACCACCATTGCCTTCTGATCCCGCGACCACCAGCGCGCCGCGTCCCAGCTTCCGTCGAGACCGTAGCAGCAGGCCGGCTGGGCCAGCGCATACAGCGTGGCGTCCGGCTCCCGATCCGTCCCTGCCGGGGCCCAGTTGGCAGCGAACATGCGGCTGAGCCGGGCGCTGTCAGAAAGGAAAGCGATCACGATCCGGCCCCCGGGCACACGGATCGACGCGAGCACCCGCTTGGGGGCCCGGAGACTGGCGATCATGCCCAGCAGGCCAGCCCCGGGCTCGCGGACCGGCAAAAGCGCGTCGTAGTAGCTGAGGCCCATCTCATCGCCTCCTCCACCACAGCCTTGGGGACCGGCCGCCGCCACGGCAGCGGCGTTCAGCAGACGTACCCCGGGCCCTTGGTCCTCCCGGGAAGAGCCCAACGACCGTCCAGGCCCCGGTTTGTATCGCTCCGGCGAATCCGGAGGCTCTGACGTGCCCGCGTACCCTATGGTCGGCGACACCCCATGATGCGCGGAACGACGCGGGGCGCGTGCTGAACCGGGCGGCCCTCACCGGGTTGGAAGATAGGTAAGGGAACATGGACGTTACCAGCACCGCGGTAGACCAGGCAGTGCGACGGGCGGCCGTGCTTGGGTCCCCGATCAAGCATTCGCTCTCTCCCGTACTGCACGAAGCGGCCTACCAGGCGCTCAGCCTGCATGGCTGGCACTACGACAAGATCGAGTGCGACGAGCCGGGCCTGCGGCGCCTGGTCGATGGCATGGGACCGGAGTGGGCGGGCCTGTCGCTGACGATGCCGCTCAAGCGGGTGGCCCTGACCGTCGCCGACGAGGTGTCGCCGCTGGCAGCGGCGGTCGGGGCCGCGAACACGCTGGTGTTCCCTGCGGCCGGGCCGACCGCAGGCAGGCGGGCGGACAACACTGACGTGGCCGGCATGGTCTCGGCGCTGCGGGAGGCCGGGCTGGCCCGGGTCGAGCGGGCGGTCATTCTCGGCGCGGGCGGGACGGCGCAAAGCGCCCTCGCCGCGGTGCGCGAGCTGGGCGACCAGTCGCCGGTCGTCCTGGTTCGCAACGTGACCCGTACCGGCGAGCTGCGCGAGACCGCTGAGCGACTGGGGATGCGGCCGGCGGTCTCCGGCGGTCTATTTGAGGAGCCGCTGCCCGCTGCCGACCTGGTCATCTCCACGCTGCCGGGCGGCGCAGCCGATCCGCTGAGGTCTGCGCACTGGCAACCGGGCACCATGGTGCTTGATGTGGTGTACGCGTCTTGGCCGACCCCTTTCGCCCAGTCAGCCCTGGCCGTCGGCTGCCCGGTAGTCAGCGGCCTCACCGTGCTGCTGTACCAGGCGGTCGCGCAGGTCGAACTGATGACTGGTCATCCCGGCCCGGTGGAGGCGATGCGGACCGCCCTAGCCGCCGCAGTCGCCGCCCGTGCTGGCGCCGGATGCGCCCCCGATCCGGAAGCTCGTTCAGCCAAAGCTTAAGGGTTCATTTAACTGTCCACGCGAAACTCTCAATAGACATCGGGGAGGTCGCCTGTCATTGTGGTGGGAGGCGGAGGTGCCAGAGGCCGCATCCCCGGCCCCACAACAACCAGATGCGTTTGTACCCAAGTGGTCGCTGCGCGGCTCCACGAGGCCCTGCGCTCCTCATGCAGGTACGCCTTAGGAGTCAGTCTTGAAGGAAATCCTCGACGCGATCCTCAGCTCCGACAGCCAGGCCGCGGACTTTACCGCGCTTCCTCTGCCGGAGGCCTACCGGGCAGTAACCCTGCACCGGGACGAGGAGCACATGTTCGACGGCATTGCTACGGACAACAGGGATCCTCGTAAGTCCCTGCACGTCGAAGAGGTGCCCGTCCCCGAGCTCGGCCTGGGTGAAGCCCTGATCGCCGTCATGGCCAGCGCGGTCAACTACAACACCGTGTGGAGTTCCATCTTCTCGCCGATCTCTACCTTCGCCTTCCTGCGCCGCTACGGCAAGCTCTCCGAGCTCACCAAGCGGCACGACCTGCCGTACCAGGTCGTCGGCTCGGACCTGGCCGGCGTGGTGCTGCGTACCGGCCCTGGCGTGACCGTCTGGAAAGCCGGCGAGGAGGTCGTCGCGCACTGCCTGTCCGTCGAACTGGAAAGCTCCGACGGTCACAACGACACGATGATGGACCCGGAGCAGCGCATCTGGGGCTTCGAGACGAACTTCGGCGGCCTCGCCGAGCTGGCCATCGTCAAGACCAACCAGCTGATGCCCAAGCCGCGGCACCTGACCTGGGAAGAGGCCGCGACGCCTGGCCTGGTGAACTCGACCGCGTTCCGCCAGCTAGTCTCGCGCAACGGAGCTGGCATGAAGCAGGGCGACAACGTGCTCATCTGGGGGGCCAGCGGCGGCCTCGGCGCCTACGCCACCCAGTACGCGGAGGCCGGCGGCGCCATCCCGATCTGCGTCGTGTCCAACGAGGCGAGGGCTGACCTGTGCCGGTCGATGGGCGCAGAGCTGATCATCGACCGGAGGGCCGAAGGCTACAAGTTCTGGAAGGACGAGCACACCCAGGACCCGAAGGAGTGGAAGCGCCTGGGCGCCAGGATCCGTGAGCTGACCGGCGGCGAGGATGTGGACATCGTCTTCGAGCACCCAGGCCGGGAGACCTTCGGCGCCTCGGTATTCGTGGCCCGCAAGGGCGGCACCATCGTGACGTGCGCCTCCACCTCAGGGTTCATGCACGAGTACGACAACCGCTACCTGTGGATGAACCTCAAGCGCATCATCGGCTCGCACTTCGCCAACTACCGGGAGGCGTGGCAGGCCAACCGCCTGATCGCCAAGGGCATGATCCACCCGACCATGTCCGTGGTCTACCCACTCGATCAGACCGGCCAGGCCGCACTCGATGTCCACCACAACCTGCACCATGGCAAGGTCGGCGTGCTCTGCCTGTCGCCGGAGGAGGGCCTCGGCGTACGCGATCACGAACTGCGGGCCAAGCACCTGACGGAGATCAACCGGTTCCGGAACGTATGAGAACGGGACGGGCATGACCGAGTCGAACGAGCAGCCGGAGCGGCCCCCCAGGGACCGTCCCTGGCTGATGCGGACCTATGCGGGGCACTCATCTGCAACAGAGTCCAACGCGCTCTACCGTCGCAACCTCGCCAAGGGCCAGACTGGCTTGTCGGTCGCGTTCGACCTGCCCACCCAGACCGGGTACGACGCCGACCACGTCCTCGCCCGCGGCGAGGTCGGCCGGGTCGGCGTCCCGGTCGGGCACCTCGGCGACATGCGCACCCTCTTCGACGGAATCCCGCTGGAGCAGACCAACACCTCGATGACGATCAACGCCACCGCGATGTGGCTGATGGCGCTCTATCAGGTCGTTGCCGAGGAGCAGGGCGCCGACATCACCAAGCTCACCGGGACCATCCAGAACGATATCGTCAAGGAGTACCTATCCCGCGGGACCTACGTCTACCCGCCTGGTCCGTCGATGCGCCTCACCACCGATGTCATCGCCTACACAGTCACCCACCTCCCCAAGTGGAACCCGATCAATGTCTGCAGCTACCACCTCCAGGAGGCCGGGGCCACCCCGGTGCAGGAGGTCGCGTTCGCGATGTGCACCGCGATCTCCGTCCTGGACGCCGTCCGGGACTCCGGGCAGGTACCGCAGGGGCAGATGGGCGATGTCGTCGCGCGGATCTCCTTCTTCGTCAACGCGGGTGTCCGGTTCGTCGAGGAGATGTGCAAGCTGCGGGCCTTCGCCCGGCTCTGGGAGAAGGTCACGAAGGAGCGGTACGGCATCGCCGATCCTAAGAGCCGCCGCTTCCGCTACGGCGTCCAGGTGAACTCACTGGGCCTGACCGAGGCCCAGCCGGAGAACAACATCCAGCGGATCGTCCTGGAGATGCTGGCCGTCACGCTGTCCAGGGACGTTCGGGCGCGGGCTGTGCAGCTCCCGGCCTGGAACGAGGCGCTGGGCCTGCCGCGGCCCTGGGACCAGCAGTGGAGCCTGCGCATCCAGCAGGTGCTCGCCTTCGAGTCGGACCTGCTCGAGTACGGCGACCTGTTCAACGGCTCGCCAGTGGTGGAGGGCAAGACCGCGGAACTGCTGGCGGGCGCCGAGGCGGAAATCGCTAAGGTGCTGGCCATGGGCGGGGTGATACCGGCGGTGGAGTCCGGCTACCTGAAGGCCCAGCTCGTGGCCTCGCTCGCGGCCAGGCACAGCAGAATCGAGTCGGGCGAGGACAAGGTCGTAGGCGTCAACTGCTACAGGACCACCGAGCCCAATCCGCTCACCGCCGACCTCGAAGCCGCAGTCCAGCAGGTTGACCCGGCCGCTGAGCGAAGGATACTGACCAACCTGGCGCAGTGGCGCAAGCAGCGTGACGAGACCGCGGTGCTCGCCGCACTGGACCGGCTCAGGGCCGACGCCGCGCAGGACGACGCCAACCTGATGGCGGCCAGCCTGGCCTGCGCCCGGGCGGGCGTGACCACCGGCGAATGGTCCTTCGCGCTACGGGACGTCTTCGGCGAGTTTCGGGCACCCACCGGTGTCAGCGGCGCCCCGGCGGCAGTGGCCGCCGAGGCGGGCGGGGAGCTGGTCGCTGTCCGCGCGGCGGTAGCCGCCACCGCCGAGGAGCTCGGGGCAGGCAGGCTGCGGCTGCTGATAGGCAAGCCTGGCATGGACGGGCACTCCAACGGCGCCGAGCAGATCGCGCTGCGGGCCCGCGACGCCGGGTTCGAGGTGATCTACCAGGGCATCCGGCTCACCCCGGAACAGATCGCGGCCGCCGCGGTCGCCGAGGACGTGCACTGCGTCGGACTGTCCATCCTCTCCGGTTCGCACGGCGAGCTAGTGCCTGAGGTGCTGCGCCGGCTGCGCCAGGCCGGAGCGGAGGACCTCCCGGTGGTGGTCGGGGGGATCATCCCGGCGGCCGACGCCGAATCCCTGCGCGCCCAGGGGGTGTCCGCTGTCTTCACTCCTAAGGACTTCGGCATCACTACCATCATCGGCCGCATCGTTGACGAGATCCGGCTCGCCAACAAGCTCCAGCCGTGGCAGAGCCGGCCTGGCAGCCTGGCTGGGACGGCTTAACTGTGCCGGGAAGGACGGGGCGCGGCATGGGACACGCTTGGCTGCGGCCCGCCCGGCGGCGCATCCTGAGCCTTACCGTCCGTCCCGCACCGAGCCTGCCGACAACCTCCGTAACCTGCAAAGGATGGCGCGACCCGACATGACCACCGCCTCAGCTCTCCCGACGAAACGCATACGCCCCCGCCGGTCATGCCTGGCTGTCCCCGGCAGCAGCGCGCGCTTCCTGGAGAAGGCGCAGAGCCTGCCTGCGGACCAGGTGTTCCTGGACCTCGAGGACGCCTGTGCGCCGCTGGTCAAGGAGAGTGCCCGGCACACCATCATCGACGCGTTGAACAACGGCGACTGGGGCGGCAAGACCCGCGTCGTCAGGGTGAACGACTGGACCACCCACTGGACCTACCGTGATGTGATCACGGTGGTCGAGGGGGCTGGCCCTAACCTGGACTGCATCATGCTGCCGAAGGTGCAGGACGCCAACCAGGTCATTGCGCTCGACATGCTACTCACCCAGATCGAGAAGACGATGGGCTTCGAGGTCGGCCGGATCGGCATCGAAGCCCAGATCGAGAACGCCCTGGGCCTGGTGAACGTCGACGCGATCGCGGCCTCCTCGCCGCGGATCGAGACCATCATCTTTGGCCCCGCCGACTTCATGGCCTCGATCAACATGAAGTCGCTGGTGGTCGGCGAGCAGCCACCCGGCTACCCGGCGGACGCCTACCACTACATCCTGATGCGCATTCTGATGGCGGCCCGCAGCCACGACCTGCAGGCTATCGATGGCCCCTACCTGCAGATCCGCAACCACGAGGGCTATCGCGAGGTTGCCCAGCGGGCCGCCGCCCTGGGCTTCGACGGCAAGTGGGTGCTGCACCCGGACCAGATCGTCGCCGCCAACGAGATCTTCTCGCCCTCGCAGGAGGACTACGACCACGCGGAGCTGATCCTGGACGCCTACGACTGGTGCACCTCGGAGGCTGGCGGGGCTAAGGGGTCGGCCATGCTCGGCGACGAGATGATCGACGAAGCCTCCAGGAAGATGGCCCTGGTCATCGCGGGCAAGGGCCGTGCCGCGGGGATGCAGCGCACCTCGAAGTTCGAGCCCCCGCAGACCTGAGGAGGACACGCAGATGCAGTTCGGGCGTACCTATGAGGAATTCGAGGTCGGGGCGGTCTACAAGCACTGGCCCGGGAAGACCGTCACCGAATACGACGATCACCTGTTCTGCCTCCTGACCATGAACCACCACCCGCTCCACCTGGACGCGAACTACGCGGAGCAGACCACCGACTTCGGCAAGAACGTGGTGGTGGGCAACTACATCTACTCCCTGCTGCTCGGCATGTCCGTGCCGGACGTCTCGGGCAAGGCCATCGCCAACCTGGAGGTGGAGTCGCTGAAACACGTGGCGCCGACCTTCCACGGCGACACCATCTACGGCGAGACCACCGTGCTCGGCAAATGGCCGTCCAAGTCGAAGAACGACCGGGGCATCGTCCACGTCGAGACCCGCGGCTGCAAGCAGGATGGCACCCTGGTCTGCGTCTTCCGCCGCAAGGTGATGGTGCCGACCGAAACCTACATCAAGGAACGCGGCGGCGAGCAGCCGGGCCGTCCGGAGCCGACCACATGACCCCCTCGCCCCTTCAGCCCCGCCGTCCCCCACATCCACACAGCTTTCTTCCTACCCGGAGATACGGAGCCGCGCCATGGCACGCCTGGCACAGACCGAGGGCCTGACCGAGATCCAGCGGGACATCCTGGCCACGGTGCGGGACTTCGTGGACAAGGAAATCATCCCGGTCGCCAACGAACTGGAGCACAAAGACGAGTACCCCACCCAGATCGTCAACGGGATGAAGCAGCTGGGCCTGTTCGGGCTGACCATCCCTGAGGAGTACGGCGGTCTCGGGGAGTCGCTGCTCATCTACGCGCTGGTTGTGGAGGAGATCGCCCGGGGGTGGATGTCGGTGTCAGGCATCGTCAACACCCATTTCATCGTCGCGCACATGATCGCCCAGCATGGCACCCAGGAACAGAAGGGCTACTTCCTGCCCCGCATGTCGGCAGGCGAGGTAACCGGCGCCTTCTCCATGTCAGAGCCGGGCATGGGCTCGGACGTCTCGGCGCTACGCACCAAGGCGGTGCGGGTGAAGGGGGAAGGGGAGGCGGATGGGGACCACTACGTGATCAACGGCCAGAAGATGTGGCTGACCAACGGGGCCACCTCAAGCCTGGTAGCCGTGCTCTGCCGGACCGATGACGGCCACGACGCGCCGCACCGGAACATGACCACCTTCCTGATCGAGAAGGAGCCGGGCTTCGGCGCCAACGCGAAGGTGCCGGGCCTGACCGTGCCGGGGAAGATCGAGAAGATGGGTTACAAGGGTGTCGACACCACCGAGCTCATCCTGCAGGACGTCCGGATCCCCGCCGACAGAGTGCTCGGTGGCCCCACCGGCCAGGGCTTCTATCAGATGATGGACGGCGTCGAAGTCGGCCGGGTCAATGTCGCCGCCCGCGGCTGCGGACTCGCCCTCCGTGCCTTCGAGCTGGGCATAGCCTACGCGCAGCGGCGGCACGCCTTCGGCGTGCCAATCTCCCAGCATCAGGCGATCCAGTTCAAGCTGGCCGAGATGGCCACCAAGGTCGAGGCGGCCCACCAGATGATGGTGATGGCGGCCCGCAAGAAGGACTCCGGTTACCGGAACGACCTTGAAGCCGGCATGGCCAAGTACCTCGCGTCCGAGTACGGCAAGGAGGTCGTGGAGGACTCTTTCCGCATCCACGGCGGCTACGGCTACTCCAAGGAGTACGAGATCGAGCGTCTGTACCGGGAGGCTCCGATGCTGCTTATCGGTGAAGGTACTGCGGAGATCCAGAAGATGATCGTGAGCCGCCGACTGCTGGAGGAGTACCGGATCGCCGACTGAACCACTGCGCATGGTCCTGTCTCGTCGCTTGCGATCCCCTCGAACGGACGGACTCAGCCCCATATGAGCGAGGCCATCGAAATCTGGCCAGGTCGCCCCTACCCCCTCGGCGCGGCTTACGACGGTGCTGGAACGAACTTCTCGTTGTTCTCCGAGGTTGCAGAAGCGGTCGAACTCTGCCTCTTCGACAACGACGGCCGCGAGCAGCGGGTCTGGCTAGAGGAAGTCGAAGCCTTCTGCTGGCATGCCTACCTGCCGAACGTGACGCCCGGGCAACGCTACGGCTACCGGGTGAGCGGGCCGTGGGCGCCAGACAAAGGCCAGCGCTGCAACCCTGCCAAGCTGCTTCTCGACCCCTACGCGAAAGCGATCGAAGGCCAGGTCAACTGGGATCAGGCCTGCTTCCCGTACACCTTCGGTGACGACACCTCACGCAACGACGACGACAGCGCGGCCCATGTGCCGAAGGCAGTAGTCCACAACCCGTTCTTCGACTGGGGTAACGACCGGCCCCCAGATGTCCCGCTGCAGGAGTCGGTCATCTACGAACTGCACGTCAAGGGCTTCACTGCCAGGCATCCCGGCATCCCCGAGGCGCAGCGGGGAACCTACGCTGGCCTGGCGCACCCCGCGGCAATCGAATACCTCACCAGGCTTGGCATTACCGCGGTGGAACTACTCCCCGTCCATCAGTTCGTGCACGACGCCCTCCTGGTCCAGCGGGGGCTGCGGAACTACTGGGGTTACAACTCGATCGGCTTTCTAGCCCCGCACAATGAATACGCCGCCAGAGGCCAGCGCGGCGAGCAGGTCGCCGAGTTCAAGGCGATGGTCCGGGCCCTGCACGAGGCAGGTATCGAGGTCATCCTCGACGTGGTCTACAACCACACGGCCGAGGGCAGCCACCTGGGCCCTGTTCTCTCGATGAAAGGAATCGATAACGCGGCCTACTACCGCCTGGTCGCCGACGATCGGCGCTTCTACTACGACACGACAGGGACAGGGAATAGCCTGAACGTGCGGCACCCGCACACCCTTCAGCTCATCATGGACTCGCTGCGCTATTGGGTGACTCAGATGCACGTCAACGGGTTCCGTTTTGACCTGGCCGCCACCCTGGCCCGCCAGTTCCACGAGGTTGATCGTCTCGCCGCTTTCTTCGACCTCATCCAGCAGGACCCGGTCGTCTCACAGGTCAAGCTCATTGCCGAGCCGTGGGACCTCGGCGAAGGTGGCTACCAGGTGGGCAACTTCCCTGCCCTGTGGTCGGAGTGGAACGGCCGTTACCGCGATACCGTGCGGGACTTCTGGCGTGGCCAGCCCGCCACCCTTGGCGAGTTCGCCAGCCGCCTGACCGGTAGTTCCGACCTGTACCAGGCCGACACCCGCCACCCAGGGGCCAGCGTCAACTTCATCACCGCCCACGACGGCTTCACTCTGCGCGACCTGGTCTCGTACAACGAGAAGCACAACGACGCCAACGGGGAAGGCGGCGCCGACGGCGAGAGCCACAACCGCTCCTGGAACTGCGGCGCTGAGGGCGACACAGGCAACCAAGCCGTCCTCGGGTTGCGGCGCAAGCAACAGCGCAACTTCCTGGCGGCCCTGCTGCTCTCCCAGGGGGCCACGATGCTGCTGGGCGGGGACGAGTCCGGGCGCACCCAGGGCGGGAACAACAACGCCTACTGCCAGGACAACGAGACCTCGTGGCAAGACTGGGGAGGGATCGACGCGGAGCTGCTTGGCTTTACCCGCGACCTCATCGCGTTGCGGCGGGCGCATCCCGTGCTGCGCCGGCGGCGCTACGCCCAGGGCCGCACGGTTCGAGGCTCCGTCGAGCTTGGCTGGTGCAAACCCGACGGGTCCGAAATGAGCGACGACGACTGGGGCGCCGGGCTTGCCCTATCGGTCGGCCTCTTCCTCAACGGCCAGGCGATCGAAGACCGCGACCATCGTGGTCAGCGGGTTACTGACGATTCCCTTCTGCTATTGTTCAACGCTCACCATAAGGCGATCAGGTGGACGCTACCCACACAATGGGCCGAGTGGTGGGAACCGATTCTTGACACCTCGGCCCCCGGCCGGAGGAGGAAAGCCCTCAAAGGTGGCCAGGTTCGCCTGGTGGCCGGGCGCTCCGTCGTAGTCCTCCAGCGGCAGGGGTAATTCCGCAGCCGTCAACTCAGCGGAACAGATATCAGCGCTGCGAGTGGTCCCCGGCATTTCTGCCGTAGGACGCGGCCATCGTGCCTTCGGTTAGTGGAGATGACAGCCTGGCGGGGCTTTGGTTCAGCGTCCGGTGTGTCGCGCGGTATTGCAGTGGCGCATGAGGTACTCGGTCAGCGGGTTGCCGCCCGAGCCACCTGCGCGGCGGCCGGGCGCCCGCATGCGCTTTCGGTGAGATGAACGCACGCGGCAACCGTGGACCGCGCCTGACCAGCGGTGATGGCCTCCCCGACGGCGACACGCCGGGCCTTTTACGGCGACATGAGTGACGGCGCGCGTAAATTCGGGATAATTGTTCCGATCAGGATGGCTGAGTGCCCGGAGTGGAGAGATCAGTTGATCAAGACAACTAAGCCCGGACGTAACGGCACTGTCCGCGTCACCTTCGCACTGTCCGCCGATGAGCCCTGCGGAGCCGTGTCCGTGGTGGGTAATTTCAACGACTGGGATCCGCTGGCCCATCCACTGCGGCGGCGGGCCAACGGCACCCGGAGCGCTGCCGTGACCGTCAAGGCCGGCAGCATGCTGCACTTCCGTTACCTGGCCGACGGCGGGGTATGGTTCGACGACGAAACCGCCCCCGCTCGGGACGGCCAGGGCGCCAGCATCGCGGTCTGATCCCGGGCCGCCAGCGGCCCGCGCGCGCCACCCCCGGCTGTGGCGGCGATCCGCCACAGCCGGGGGAGCTCATCGGCGGTGGTCAGCGCCTCATAGTGGCGGGCTTGGCGCGGCGGGCAGGCTGGTCTCGGGCTCATGGGCGAGCCAGAGGACGCCGAGGGGCGGGAGCGTGAGCGTGGCGGAGTAGTCGAGGTCGTTCCAGGCGGTGGGCCCGGCGGTGACGGTGCCGACGAGGATGTTGCTGCCGCCGAACTCCGCGCTGTCGGAGTTGAGGATTTCCACCCAGCGCCCCGGCAGCGGGAGCCCGATGCGGTAGTCGTGGCGGGGCACCGGTGTGAGATTCGCGACGCAGGCGACGGGACGCCCACCGGTGACCGGGAATCGGAGAAATGACAGCACGCTGTTCTCTGAGTCGTTGGGATTGATCCAGCGGAATCCGGGCCAGTCGAAATCCTGCTCCCACAATGCGGGCTCGCGGCGGTACACGGTGTTGAGCGCGCGGACTAGTGCCTGCACTCCGGCGTGCTCAGGGTAGTCAAGGAGGTGCCAGTCGATACTGCCGTCGTGCCGCCATTCGTCGTTCTGGGCGATCTCACCGCCCATGAACAAAAGCGGCCGGCCGGGATGGGCCCACATCCAGGTCAGCAGCGCGCGCAGGTTCGCGAACTGCTGCCAGCGACTGCCTGGCATTTTGCCGAGCAACGATCCCTTTCCGTGTGCGACCTCGTCGTGGCTCAGCGGCAGCATGAAGTTCTCGCTGAACGCGTACAGCAGGGCGAACGTGAGTTCGTGATGGTGAAAGCGACGGTGCACCGGGTCCTTGGCGAAATACTCCAAAGTATCGTGCATCCACCCCATGTTCCATTTGAACCCGAAACCGAGCCCGCCTAGGTAGGTGGGGCGGGAGACGGCCGGCCAGGAGGTCGAACTCCTCGGCGACCATCATGACCGAGGGGTGGTGGCGGTAGACCACTTCGTTGGATTCCTTGACGAATTCGATGGCTTCCAGGTTTTCCCGGCCGCCGAAACGGTTGGTGACCCACTCGCCCTCTTTGCGCGAATAATCGAGGTAGAGCATCGAGGCAACCGCATCCACGCGCAGGCCATCGACATGGAATTCCTCGATCCAGAACAGCGCGTTGGCGAGCAGGAAGTTCCGGACCTCGTGCCGCCCGTAGTTGAACACCAGCGTGCCCCAGTCGGGGTGCTCGCCCAGGCGGGGATCGGCGTGCTCGTACAGCCCCGTGCCGTCGAAGCGGGCCAGCGCCCAGTCGTCCTTGGGGAAATGCCCGGCAACCCAGTCAACGAGAACCCCGATGCCTGCCTGGTGCAACCGGTCGAACCAGATAGCGGAAGTCGTCGGGGGTCCCGTGCCGTGCCGTCGGCGCGTAGAACCCGGTCACCTGATAACCCCAGGAACCGGAGAACGGGTGCTCCGCGATCGGGAGGAACTCAACGTGGGTGAAACCGAGGTCGCTGAGGTACCCCGGCAGAACCTCAGCCGCCTCGCGGTAGGTGAGGGGCCGCCACCCGCCATCGGCGTCCTGGGTCAGCCGCCACGAGCCCAGGTGGCACTCGTACACCGACACCGGAGCATGCAGCAGGTCGGTGGTTTCCCGGTCGAACGAACCATGCCGCGTCGTGCCATTCGTACGTGCTCCGCGTGACAATACTGGCCGTCGCCGGCGGCACCTCGGTGGCGAACGCGAATGGATCCGCGCGCAGACTCAGCTGCCCGTCCTGGCCCACCACCTCGAACTTGTAGTGTGCGCCAGGGCCGGCCCCGGGCAGGAAGATCTCCCAGACCCCTGAGCTGCCCAGCACCCTCATCGGGTGAAGGCGGCCGTCCCAGCCGTTGAAGTCACCAACAACCCGCACCGCCCGGGCGCCTGGCGCCCACACCGCGAACGACGTGCCCGACGCACCCTGATGCTCTCGCACCTGCGCCCCGAGATGCCGCCACAACCCCTCGTGCCTGCCCTCGGCCAGCAGGTGAAGGTCTAGTTGCCCGAGCGTGGGCCAATACCGGTAGGGATCATCGATCACCACCACGACACCATCTGGATAGCTCACCTCCAGCTGGTAATCCGGGATCCCCCGGCCCTCCACTATCCCGGCGAACAGCCCAGCGGGGTGCAGGCTGCCCATCTCGATCCGCTGGTCACCGGCGAGGAGGACCATGCCGACCGCGCCAGGACGCCACCCGCGGATCACCACACAGTCGCGGCCCTCACCGTCCTGTGCCGGGTGAGCGCCCAGCAGATGGTGCGGATCATGGTGCTGGCCAGTGACCAGGCGCTCGAGGTCCGCGCCGTCCACCACCTGGCCGGAATAAACCGTTGAGCTCATACCCGTCCCCTCCCACCCGGCGACTACAGGCGCACGCCGACCCCCCCAGTCTGCCCGTCCCGGAACCAATCATCAAAAGCAGGCACAGCATGCAGCCGGCGGATGGCCAGATTAGGATGATCTTGGCGGGTCCGCCACATTATCCCGGTTGCTGGTGCAGCCACTCTTGTCTTTCCTGGGCGCGGTGCCTTCCCTGAGCGCGCGGGCAGGCGCAGGCTGTCAGGGAACGGAGGTAGCGCTTCATGGAGACATCGGCAGTCCTCGCCAGCGCACAGGACGAGGTAGTCAGCGAGGTGATCGCCTCGCTCGAGCGACGCGATCAAGCACACCATGATCCATCCAGCCTGGAGCGGCGCCGTCGTGACGTGCAGCATCTGTTCAAGCTCGTCCTGCGGTGCGTGCACGAGGGCAGCGCCGACTCGATCATCATGCCGTCTCAGCAGATCGCGGCGGACCGTTTCGCCGCCGGCGCCGACCTTGCCGGGGCCCAGGAGGCATTCAACATCCTGGAGGAGGTGCTCTGGCGCCGTGTGGCCGACACCCTCGCCGGCGACCAGCGGGTCGGGGCGCTCGGGCTCGTGAACGCCGTTCTGGGGGCGGGGAAAGATGCGCTGGCCCGTACCTACGTGGCCCTGGCCAGCCGGGCAGATAGCCCGTTGAGCCAGCAGCCCGCGGTGACCGGGGGAGGTGGTGAGGCGGGCACCGCGGGCACCCAGGCCGTGGATGATGGCCTCGCGGGCGCCGTCGTCCGGACCGAAGTGCTCGGGGACGTGGGCATCATCGTCCTTGACGACCAGCGGAAGCGCAACGCTATCGGCGCACGGATGGCAAGTGGTGTCGTCGCCGCGCTCGCGAGGATGCAAGCCCAGCGTACGCGGGCCGTCGTGCTCCGCGCCGCGGCGGGAATGGACGTCTGGTCTGCTGGCCATAACATCGACGAGCTTCCCCGGGGCCGCCGCGACCCGCTGGGCTACAACGACCATCTCGAAGGACTACTCCGCGCCATCCGCACCTTCCCGGCACCTGTCATCGCCATGGTGCACGGCACGGTGTGGGGCGGAGCGCTGGACCTGGTGCTCAGCTGTGACCTGATCACCGCTGATGAGACGGCGTCGTTCGCCATCACCGCCGCGAACCTGGGACTGCCGTACAACACCACCGGGCTGCTGCACTTCGTCGGCAGGCTGCCCATGAATCTCATCAAAGAGATGTTCTTCACCGCTGCGCCCCTCGACGCCCAGAAGGCGAAGGAATGGCTGCTGGTCAACCACCTGGTGGGGTCAGCCAAGCTCGAGTCGTTCACCTTCGAGCTGGCCGCGACGATAGCGACGAAGTCACCCATGGCGATGGCAGTCATCAAGGAACAACTGCGTGTGCTGACTGACTACCAGCCCATCGCGGCGCAGACCTACGAGCGTATCCAGGGGTTGCGACGGGAGGCTTACGACAGCAGTGACTATCTCGAAGGCCTCAACGCCTTCGCCGAGAGGCGCCAGCCGAACTTCCGGGGCACCTGACACCACATGGCCGGGGATTCATCCGCATGGGGCCACCATCCATGCCCCGGCTAGGTCAGCGTTCCGAGATGATGGTCGTCACCGGCAGCCCGAACCGGCGCTCGGCCTGATGAGGCAGATCGGACCCGAGCCAGCGCGAGATGGTCTGGGGCAGGGTGGCCACGATGATCTCGTCGAACTGATGATCGGCGAGCGTCTTCTCCATGGCGTCGAGCGGGCTAGAACTCCCGAGATCGCCCTGGACCGGGACGCCCAGCTCAGCGAGGCCAGCCAGCATCTGGCTGAGCCGTTGCCGGGCCTGCGCGGTCGCCTCCTCGTCGGTGGCGGGAGGAGCGTAATCCGTCACCCACCACCACATGCCCGCCTGGGGCAGGACGCCACCGGCCGCCACGGCGTCATAATGCGCGGCCTTCGTGTTCGGGACCAGCACGAAGAAGGAGCAGGGCCCCGCGCTGATCCGCTTGCGGAGTTCTTCCTGCAGCTCAGCGCGTTGCAGGGTCCGGTTCGCGACAACAAGATATCTGCGCATATTGACCACCTGCTCCAAAGGTACCCTGCTGCGGGGCGCGGTTCCAGGAACCGGGCAGCTTAGCGATCTCCAGGGGAGCCAACGACTCGGTTTCATGCGAAGCTAGCTGTATGCGGAAATACGTCATCATGGGCATCCAGGGCAGCGGCAAGGGAACTCACGCCAAGATGCTCGCCGAAGAGTTCGACCTCGAGCACATCGCTGTCGGGGACATTTTCCGGTGGAACGTGCAGCACCACACGAAGCTCGGCGCACAGATCAGGCGCACGATGGCAGCCGGATTGCTGGTCGGCGACGACCTCGTCGAGGGTGTCGTGGGGGTACGGCTGAGCGAGCACGACTGGAACTACGGCTTCATCATCGACGGCTTCCCGCGCAACGAGCGCCAGGCGGAGTTCTTCCTGGAGAGCTACGACCTCGACGGGGTGATCCATCTCGACCTGCCCGACAGCGAGGTGGCGCGCAGGGTACTCGCCCGGCGGCTGTGCGCGAACTGCGGGCTGGACTACAACCTGATCGACAACAGTCCGGCCAGCGAAGGGAGGTGTGACGCGTGTGGCGGCGAGTTGATCAGGCGTGAGGATGACACCGAGGAGGCGCTCGCCGTCCGGCTCCGCGAATACCACGACAAGACCAATCCCGTGCTCGACATCTTCCGCCGCAAGGAGTACGTCATCACGGTGGACTCCCGGCCCAGCAAGGAGCAGGTCCAGCAGACCATCCGGGACAAGGTCGGGCTCCCGCCCTCCCGCCTGGCGGTGGAGAGCATCCCGGTCGGTCCGCGGTAGCAGGCGCCAGCCGCCACGCCTGTCCTGATCTCCGTGACGCTAGCTGCCAGCCCGCGTTAAGCCGTCCTGGCCAGGCGCCCCGTCGGGCGAACCGTCGGCGGCGCGCAGCACCATGACCGAGCGGCCGGTCACGGAGACCGCCGCGCCGCTGGGCAGCACGGCGCCCGCACCGCTGCCCGGCCTGCTCGTCAGCGCCGCCGTATCGACAACGGCATGCCAGCCGTCTGCGTGATCGGCGCCGGGCAGGACGAACCGCACGGCGTCGCTGTGCGCGTTGAACAGCAGCAGGAAATGCTTGTCGTGGAGGGGCTCGCCGCGCGTGCCCGGCTCGGTGATGGCGTCACCGTTCAGGAACACCGCCAGCGACCTCGCGTAGCCGGCGTTCCAGTCCGCATCGGTCATTTCCCGGCCGGAGGGGGTCAGCCAGATGATGTCCCGCAGGCCGCCGCCGCCGGGCCGGGCGGGGCGCCCGCTGAAGAACCTGCGCCGCCGGAAGACCGGATGTGCCCGGCGCAGGGCTGATAGCAAGCAGACGAAATCTGCCAGGTCCGCGTCTTCGCTGGTGTTCTCCCAGTCCACCCACGACAGCGGCGAGTCCTGGCAGTAGGCGTTGTTGCTGCCCTGCTGGGTGCGCCCCATCTCGTCACCAGCCAGCAGCATCGGAACGCCCTGCGAGCAGAACAGGGTGACCAGGAAATTGCGAGCCTGCCGGGCGCGCAGCTCCCGAACCGCCGGATCATCGGACGGGCCTTCCGCGCCGCAGTTCCAGGACCGGTTGTCATCGGCGCCGTCCCGGTTGTCCTCGCCGTTGGCCTCGTTGTGCTTGTCGTTGTAGCTGACCAGGTCCGTGAGGGTGAACCCGTCGTGGCACGTGACGAAGTTGATCGAGGCCACCGGCCGCCGGGCGCTGGTCTCGTAGAGGTCGCTGGACCCGGTCAGCCGCATGGCGAACTCCGGCACGGTCCTGTGCTCGCCACGCCAGAGGTCGCGCACGCAGTCGCGGTACTTGCCATTCCATTCCGACCACAGCGGCGGAAACTTCCCGACCTGGTAACCACCTTCACCGACATCCCATGGCTCGGCGATCAGCTTCACCTGCGACACGACCGGATCCTGCTGGACCAGGTCGAAAAACGCGGCGAGCCGGTCCACGTCGTGCAGCCCCCGGGCCAGCGCCGAGGCCAGGTCGAATCGGAACCCGTCCACGTGCATGTCCAGGATCCAGTACCGCAGCGAGTCCATGATCAGCTGCAGCGTGTGCGGATTGCGGGCGTTGAGGCTGTTGCCGCAGCCGGTGTAGTCCAGGTAGGCGCGCGGGTCATCCTCGGCAAGCCGGTAGTACGCGGCGTTGTCGATGCCGCGGAAGGACAGCGTCGGGCCGGAGGCGCCGGCCTCGGCCGTGTGGTTGTAGACGACGTCCAGGATCACCTCGATGCCGGCCGCGTGCAGGGTCTTCACCATGAACTTGAACTCGGCAACCTGGCCGTGCGGCTCAGTGGACGAGGAGTAGGCGTTGTGCGGCGCGAGGAACGCGATCGTGTTGTAACCCCAGTAGTTGGATCGGCCGCCCGCCTCCAGCTGCCGCTCGGAGATGAACTGATGCACGGGCATCAGCTCCACGGCGGTCACACCCAGCCGGGTCAGGTGCTCGATGATGGCCGGGGAGCCCAGGCCCGCATAGGTGCCGCGCTGCCCGGGCGGGATCTTGGGATGGCGCAGGGTCAGGCCGCGGACATGCGCCTCGTAGATCACCGTCTGGTGATACGGAGTGCGGGGCGGGCGGTCATCCCCCCAGTCGAAGTACGGGCTGGTAACTACATTGCGCGGCATGAAAGGGGCGCTGTTGCGGGTGCTGAGCGCCCCCGAGCTGCCGGAGCGGTGCGAGAACAGGGCCTCGTTCCAGCGCAGCTGGCCTGTGACGGCCTTGCCGTACGGGTCGAGCAGCAGCTTCGCCGGGTTGCACCGGTGCCCGCGATCCGGCGCGTACGGGCCGTGCACGCGATACCCGTAGTACTGGCCCGGGCCGACGTCGGGCAGGTAGCAGTGCCAGACGAAACCGTCCACCTCAGTGAGCTCGACCCGCGTCTCCCGCCGGTGGCCAGGTTCGAACAAACACAGCTCCACCCGGTCTGCCACGCTGGAAAACAAGGCGAAATTGGTGCCTGACCCGTTCCAGGTAGCACCGAGCGGATAAGCAGTACCAGGCCAGACGTGCATCCTCTGATCTTACGGACGAATGACAGTGCGGGACCCGGGCGGGCACGGCCGGGGTGTGCGGCACAAAGGCAGGTGGCGCGGTCTGGCCCGGCGTGTCATGCGCAGGGCGAGTCGCGGGATCAAGGGCGCGCAGGTGCGGTGGCGTATTGCACCGCCCCAAAGGCCCGCGCCGTAGGCCATATCGTCTAGACACCGGATCATCAGGTAAATGAGGGGGTTCAGGTCCGAACCGCTCCGCCGGTAGTCGATCAGCCCCTCGATCGCGGTGCAGCTGACGAGCACGTATCGTGCCCGTCGGCTCATCAAGGCCGCGAGTGCGGCCACCGGCCAGTAATGCCTGGTAGTGCATCCCGCGAGTTGTTCTGCGCTGCCGCGTACTGCCGCCAGCGTCAGCAGCGTGCCAGCTCGCACGGGGGTGTCCGCGTCGGGTATCCGGCGGATCAGCCGTAGCGCTGCGCATGCCGTCAGCGCCGTGGCGGCACCGAGCGGGACCGGCCGGCCACGGAGCGCGAGTGCACATACGCCGACCGACCATGCAGATGCGTGCAGCGGAGGCACCTGGCCAGGGTGCCGCAAGGCCAGTCCCGCCGCCCCGGATCCGTAGCTGGCTCGCTGTGCGAGCCAGCTAGGAAGGCCGGCGCGGTGACAGTGGCCCACCCGGGAGCTGGGCAGGTAGCGCAGTCTCCAGCCGGCCTGGTGCAGTCGCAGGCAAAGGTCAACATCCTCGCCGATCCGCAGTTCCGGGCTGAATCCGCCACCGACTGCTGCCCTGCGGACCACCAGGGCCGCGCCTGGGACGTATGCCAGCGCGGACAGCGGGACGACCGGGGCCTCGCGCCCCCCCATATCCAGCGGCGACCGCACGTCCTCGTACCGGTCGAGCCAGCCTGGCTGAGCCGCGGGCATGCCGACCACCCGGGGCGCGGCCAGCGCCAGGGCGGGATCGGTGAATTGTGCCAGCAGCGGGCCCAGCCAGCCAGGTTCGGGCCGGACGTCAGAGTCGCAGAAAGCGATGTACCCAGTCCTGGCGCGGCGAAGCCCGGTGTTGCGTGCCGCCGCAGGTCCCTGGTTGTGCGGATGAGCGAGCAGGGTGGCGTCGTGCCGGCGGGTCACCGAGGCCACGGCGGCGGGGTCAACGGAACCGTCGTCAACCACCAGCACCGGAAGGCCCGACGTCTCAGGGTCGGCGCGCAGCGCGGTCAGCAGCCCGTGCAGCAGGTGCGCCCGGTCCCGGACCGGGATCACGATCGTGAGGTCACGAACGGGCCGGGCCGTAGGGCGCGGGAGCGCTACGCCGATATCCACCAGCCGCCGGGCCAGGGCTGCCGTCGCCGCGTCCGCCACCGTGAAGTGGCCTGGCCCGAGCAGCCGGGCCGCCGGCGCGCTAAGCCGCAGCAACCTGGGGGGTGAACCGCCCAGCATCAGCCGGCCGTCGCGAGAGCGGTGCACGTCGCCGGCGATTTCGACGGTGAAGCCGTTCGGCAGTGTGGTATCCAGCGGCCCCGCGACCTCGGCGGGCCTGCGTATCACCCCGTGTCACCCGCGGCGAGATAGCCGTGGCGACGCAGGTAGCCGAGCAGTTCATCGGCGGCCTGATCCGGGGACAGCGGGCCGAGCACCGTAGGCGGGGTGCGTTCAACGAGCGCGCCGGTGAGGTCCAGGGTCCGGCGCAGCGCGCTGCCAGTCGGACCGGGAAGCTCGCGCGGCCGCGGCCGGTAGGGATGGGCGGCGAGCACTCGGATCCGCCGCACCACGGCGGCCGCCGGCGTGCGAGCCACCGTAATCACGGCGTTACCGCTGTCCACTGTCGCGGCCAGCCCGGCCCGCCGCAGCCGTACACCGGCCGGCTCGACCGACACCACAGCGGGCGGCCGCACCATCAGTACCTCGCGGCGGCCACCGTCGAGCCGGCGGTGCACACGCAGCGCGCGGTCATCCTCTGGCTCCAGCAGCACGACGCCCAGCGCCTGCGCCGACCCCAGGGACGCGGCCAGGAACGCGGGAAAAGAACCAGTGGCCCGGTCGGCCGCGCGGTCGCCGCACAGCACCAGGTCTGGCACCCCGTAGTGGTGGCGCAGCGCCGTGGCCAGCGCGACGGCGGATTCCTGCTCGCCGCCGACCAGACCGGCCGGGCGCGGGGCCGCCGTCCAACTGGCGGGCTCGACGCGCAGCCCATGCGCGGCGCCTGCCGCCAGCGCGTCCCGCAGCATCGCATCGGCCTCGGCCGGGCCGACGGTGGCCGCTACCACCTGGGCATCCCACCGCTCCCCCAAGCGCAGCGCGTGCTCCAGTGCCGCGAGTTCCGCGCGGTTCGGCCCGCGGTCGCGGCGGTCGGCACTCACTGCCCCGGTGAGCGGGTCGACCTCGGTCTCGCGCCAGGACCAGCCGAGCGCCGCGACGATCACCGTCATGCTCCCTTATCCTTTCCGGAACACGACGCCGTCGCCGCCCGCCGGGTAGGTCCAGGCGATGGCTCCCGCGCGATTGCACACCTGATAGCAGGTCCCGCATTCGAAGCACTGCTCGTAATTGAAGAGAATGCCGCCGTCAGTCGTCGGCACGAACAGGTCGGCCGGGCAGGCGTGCACGCACTCCTTGGTCGTGCAGGAGCGGCACACGTCGGAGTCGACCGTGATGTGAGCCCGTTCCCCGACCCGGAACTCGACGCTCGCCATCCGCTCGTCGAAGGACACCTCGGCGTAGGTCATCTTCTTCGCTCCCTCATCGATACGCGCGGAGCGCCTGCCACCCGTCATGCGCCAGCGACCGCATCCGGACCTTGTTGACGCGGACGGCGCGAAGGAACTCCCTGGCCATGCCAAGTTTGGGATGCGGGTTGGTGACGGTGAACACCTGCTCGACGAAGTCGCAGGCCAGCCTGGGGTATTCCCGCTGCATCCTGTTGGCGAGCACGATGTCGGCCGCGTTACGCAGCCGCTTGTGGTCGGCGAGCACGAAGCTCGACTCCAGCCGGCGGCGATAGCCGGCCAGTCCGCGGGCAGAGGTGTCGCCGGTCGCGATCGCCTCGGCGGCAGTCCGCCCGGCTGCCAGCCCGGCGCCGATCGCGAAGTTGACGCCCTCCAGCCACAGCCCGGCGGCCAGGCACATGGAAGCGGCGTCGCCGGCCACCAGCATGCCGTCGATGGCCAGCCGCGGCATGGCCCGGTAGCCGCCCTCGGGGATCAGGTGGGCGGAGTACTCCTTCAGCTCCGCGCCCCGCAGGTATGGCGCGATCGCCGGGTGCGCCTTGACGCCGGCGACAAGCTCCTCGGGCCGCATCCGCGCCTCGACCAGCCCCTCGAGCCCCACGACGACACCCACGCTGACCGTGTCAAGGTTGGTGTAGAGGAAGCCGCCACCGGGGATCCCGCTGGTGCAGCCAACCATCTCGATGTCCAGACCCTGGTCGCCGATCAGGCCGAACCGCTCGTCTATGACCTCGCGCGTCAGCGCCAGCGTCTCCTTGACACCCAGAGTGGTGTGGGCCGCGTTGGCGCGCGGCAGCAGCCCGGCCTCCTTGGCCAGGAATGAGTTCACGCCGTCGCAGGCGATCACGACCTGGGCGCGGATGTCGCCGCCAGGACGGTCGGTGCGCACCCCGGCGATCCGCCCGGCGGAATCGCGCAGAAGGCTCGTCGCCACCGTCGAGGTGACCAACCGGGCGCCGGCCGCGACCGCCTTGCCGGCCAGCCAGGAGTCGAAGTCGGCACGGTAGGTGGTCATCCCGTTGTAGGGGGGGCAATCCCAGGCACTGGTGCGATAGTCGACGGTCAGCGCCTGCGTCGGCGTCATCAGCATGGTGGAGCGGCGGGTGACCCAGCGCTGTACCGGCACCTCCTTCCACCACTGCGGCACGACCTCGTCCAGGATCCGCCCGTACACCACTCCGCCGTAGACATTCTTCGCGCCGGGGAAGGCCCCGCGCTCCACGATGACCACATCGCGGCCTGCCTTGGCCAGCTCCAGGGCAGCCGCCGACCCCGCGGGGCCCGCGCCGACGACCACCGCGTCAACCGTCATCAGGTCATCCGGCATGTGTTGCCCTCGCAGGGTCGGTTTTCCCACCGGGCCGGCCCATCGCACCGGGCCGGCCCGCCACGGCCAGCCCCAGCCGATCAGCCAGCTCAGCGAGCACGGCGGGGGCGTCGGCGACGATGCCGAGATCGGCCATCGCCGTCATCGGGCAGGACGGGTCGGTATTGATGCTCACCACATGCTCGGGCGCGCCGAGGCCGCCGACGTGCTGCGCGGCGCCGGAGATGCCGAATGCGACGTACAGCTCCGGGCTCACGGCCACGCCGGTGGTGCCGATCTGCCGGTCGTAGCTCATCCAGCCTGCGTCGGTAACCACCCTGGTGGCGCCCGCGCTCGCCTCAAGCGCGGATCCCACCTCCGCCAGCAACCGCATCACGGCCGCTCCGTCGGCCCCGGCGGGCACCAGGCCGGCACCACCACCCACGATCCGGCGGGCCTCAGCCAAGTCCACCGTACTCGGCTCGGGCTGCAGTACCTCGAGGCTCTCGGCGTCCGAGACGGCTCCGGCCGCGGCTAGCGACAGCGCGCTCACCTGGGCCGAGGTCACCGACTCCGGCTTGCCACGGCTGCCGGGCCGCAGCGTCACCACGACCGGCCCGTCCACCGCGACCCGCACCGACAGCCGGTCATCGAGCCTGGTCACCTCGACCTCGTCTGGTGCACAGCGGACTGCTCCGGCCAGCAGCCCGCGGCCCAGGGCCACGGCCAGCCTCGGCGCGAGATCGCGGCCGTCCGGTGACTCGGGCAGCAGCACCATGCGCACGCCCGACAGGACCTGTGCCAGGGCGCTGGCCACGGCGCCCGGGGCGACGGATGACCGCTCGACCAGCCACACCCGGCTCGCCGAGTCCACCGGCCGGCCGCCTCGCGGGTCCCCGACCCCAGCACCAGCGCGGACCCGCCCCCCTCGGCCACCGTCTCATCGGCTCCCGCCGGCAGCTCGCCGTCGCGCACCACGATGACGGCCAGTGCCGCGATATCAGCCGGCATGGTCATAGCGCCACCGCCACCCGGTGTCCCTCGATGACGGCGGCATGCGCCCTCCGCGGTGTGACGCAGTCGCCGATCCGGTGCACCTCGAACGGCGCGGCCCGCAGTTGCTGCCACAGGGCGTCTTCAGGTGCCTGATGGACAGCGCACACGACCCAGTCGCACCGCCGCTGCACGGACACGCCGGTGGGGTGGTGCAGCAGCGTCAGCGCCACGCCACCGGAGCCGCCGCCGGCACCGGCCTCGCCATCGGCGGCGGCCGCGGCGATCACTACCAGGTCGGTGGCCTGACGGATTCCCTTGGCGTGCGCGCGAACGTTGAAGGTCTCCATGTCGAGGGTGATGCCGAGATCCTGGCCGACGACCATCCCAGCCGTGATGATCTCCACTGCGCAACCCCGGTCGGCAAGCAGTTCGGCAACGCTGGTGGCCTGGTGGAAGCCGAGTTCATCGACCACCACCACCTCCCCGGCCGGCTGGGCGCGGCCTTCCAGCACGTCGCGGACGTCTACCACCCGCGGGTGCCCGCCGGCCCAGTACGGCGGCTGCGGCCGGGCCCCGGTGGCCAGCACCACGGCGTCCGGCGCCTGGTCGCGCAGCGATTGCGCCGTGGCCGTCACGCCGGTCTCGACCTCCACCCCGTATCGCTGGCATTCGGCCGCCAGGTTGCGCACGATGTCGAGGAACTCTGCGCGGGACGGCACAGTCGCGGCCACGGCCACCTGGCCGCCGGTGCGCGGCTGGCGCTCCTGCAGCGTTACCCGGTGGCCGCGCTGGACGGCCGTGGCGGCGGCCTGCAGCCCGGCAGGGCCGCCGCCGACCACGATCACCCGCCTGCCTGGCCGGCGTGGCGGCAGAGGGACGGCCTCCCGGCCGGTGCGCGGGTTCTCGATGCAGCCCAGCCACCGGTTCAGGCCCATCCGGCCGACGCATTCCTGGTTGCAGGACAGGCAGGTGCGGATGTGGGTGGCGTACCCCGCGCGGGCCTTGGCGGCGAAGTCGGGGTCGGCGATCTGGCCGCGCACCACGCCGACCAGGTCGCAGTGCCCCTCAGCCAGCGCGCGCTCGGCCTGGATCGGGTCCTTGATCCGGCCCACCCCGATGACCGGCAGCTTGACCGCCCGCCGCATGGCGTTGGCGATGTACAGCGCGTACCCGGGCGGGATGCTCATGGACGCCTCGATCATGAATAGCGTCGCGGTGGCCACGCCGATCGAGGTGTTGATGTAGTCAACCTGACCGGTGGCCTCCATCATCCTGGCCACCTCGACCGCCTCGGCCAGCGTGCTGCCGCCCTCGATCAGCTCGTCGCCGCAGATCCGCACGCCGAGCGCGCGGGCGGGCCCGATCGCCTCACGCACGGCATCGACGATCTCCAGCAGGATCCTGGCCCTGGCCTGCAGCGCGCCGCCATAGCCGTCAGTGCGCTTGTTCGTCGCCGGCGACAGGAACCCGCGCACGATGGAGGAGTGCGAGCACTGCAGCTCCACGCCGTCGAAGCCGCCCTCCGCGCAGTGCCCGGCGACGGTGCCGTAGCCGGCCACGATCTCGGCGATCTCGTGCCGCTCCACGGCCTTGGGGACCTCACGGAACATCGGGTCCGGCACCGGGCTCGGTGCCCACACGGGCCGCCGGGAGAACATCGACGATGCCTGGCCGCCATTGTGGTTCAGCTGGGCGAAGATCGGCACGCCGTGCGCGTGCGCGGCCGCGGTCATCTCCCGGTAGCCGGGGATGACCGCCCGGTGGAAGCCATGGATCAGCTTCTCGTACGGCCAGTCCGTGGGGTGGGTGGAGTGCTCCTCGGTGATGATGAGCCCGACGCCGCCCGCCGCGCGGGCCGCGTAGTAGTCGGCGTGCTGCTGCGTGGGCAGGCCGTTGTCGGCGAAGTTGGTCAGGTGCGCGGAGAACACGATCCGGTTGCGCACCACCACCGGGCCGATCCGCAGCGGCGAGAAGAGGTACCGGTACCGGCCAGCCCCGCTCATCGGCCGCCTCCGGTCATGATCAGCGCCCGGCCGGCGGGCGGGCCGGCCTGGTCGTCGGCCGCGCCGATCGCCAGCGCGGCCCGGCGCGCCTCCAGCACCGCCTCAAGCACCGTCCTTGGCGCCACGCAGTCGCCGACCCGCGGGGTACCAGGCCGCTGCAGGTACAGGGTTTCCTCCGGCAGCCGGTGCCCGCAGTGCACCACGAACACGCAGTCCACCGTGCGCTGCTCGCCGGTCCAGCGGTCCTCAAGCAGCACATGGTCGCCGGCGACCGAGCGGAGCAGGCTGCGCAGCTCGCGAAGCACGCCCACCCGCTGCAGCCGTGAGTTGGCCTCGGCGAGGTCGCCGGTGAGGGCCAGCTCGGTGCCGGCGATCTGGTCCTGGGTGACGATCGACGTGGGCCGGCCGTTCGCGGCGAGCAGTTCGGCGACGCCCACCCCGACCGGCCCGCCGACCGGGTCGAACACCACCGCCCGCCCGGCCGGCAGCTGGTCAAGCCCACCCGAACTCATGAGGGTGAGCAGGTCGGCGGCCTCCAGCACACGCCCGCCCGTGCCGATGCGGTAGTCACGCGGGCCGGGTACTGAGCCTGTGGCCAGCACCACACGCACGCCCCTGGCCAGCACGTCGTCCATTTCGGACGCGCTGACCTCGTGTCCGGTCGATACCGTCACCTGAAGCCGCTGCAGCTCCCGGCGCCACCAGTCCACCGCCACGCCCAGCCTCTGCCGGCCGTGTACCAGAGCCGCCGTCGCCAGCATTCCGCCGAGCGCCGGCCCGCGCTCGGCCAGCCGCACAGGGTGCCCGCGCTCGGCCAGCATTCTGGCCGCCTCCATCCCGGCCGGGCCGCCGCCGACTACCAGCACCGAGGTTGGGGCCAGGTCCGGGCCTGCGGTGTCGTCGTCGAGCTCGTGGCCGCTACTGGGCTCGATCACGCAGGTGATGATCGGGTTCCTGTTGTCGCGGACCATGCAGGCCTGGTTGCAGAGCAGGCAGGGGCGGATCCGGGCCGGCTCGCCCTCGCGCTGCCGCGCAACCAGATCTGGATCGGTGATCTGCGCCCGTGTCATCTCAGCCAGGTCGGCGGCCCCGTTGTCCAGTGCCCACTGCGCCTGCCCGGCGTCTACCACGCTGCCCTGCAGAACCACCGGGACGGCGCCGGCCACCGCGTCCCGGACCTGCCGGCACAGCTCGATGCCGGACCCCGGCTCAGTATGCAGATCGGGCCGCGTAGCGGGCACCGAGTAGATCGACCCGCGTACCACCACGAGATAGTCCACCTGCCCGGCCAGCCGTACCGCCTGCTCGGCGGCCATTTCGGGGGTCACCCCAGCCCAGGGCGCCAGCTCGTCGCAACACAGCCGCAGCCCGAGCACCCGCCCGGTTCCGAGCGCCTCCCGCACGGCACGCAGCACGACCTCGGTAAGCAGGAGCCGGTCCTGGCCGTAGTCATCGCCGCGCTGGTTGGTCAGCCCAGACTGGAACTGGCGCAGCAGCGAGTACTGGCCGGCGTTGATCTCGACCCCGTCCAGCCCGGACCCGGCCGCCAGGGCGGCGGCAGCAGCGAAGCCCTCGACCAGCGCGGCGATCTCCGCGCCCTCCATCTCCATGGGCAGCTCGCGCGATCCGGCGTCCGGTACCCGCGACGGTGCCCAGAGCGCAGACTGGGAGAACGCCGAGGAGCCCTGCATCCCGGCGTGCCCCAACCCGGCGAGCACCAGTGCGCCGTGTGGCCGGCAGGCCGCGACGGCCCGGGCCCAGCCGGGCCCGCAGTCTGCGGCCAGCGGTGCGCGCTCATAGGGCCAGTCCGACGGGTGCACGCTCGCTGTCTCGGTGACGATGACGCCGCTGCCCCCCGACGCCCGCCGGGCGTAGTAGGCGACGTGCCGCGGCGAGATCTCCCGGTGGCTGCCGAGGTTGGTCTCGTGCGGCCCGAACATCACCCGGCACGGCGCGCGGCGCGGCCCGAGGTCAATGGGCTCGGTCAGGGTAGTGCTCACGCCGTGACCGCCAGCGGGCTGGAGTCGCATGGCTTCGACGGGGCACGCACCTCCGGCATGCCGAGCGGCAGGGCCCGGCCCCGGTGGGAATGATCCTTCTCGGGCCGCGGCAGCCCGGCGCGGTCCAGGCCAGGAAGCGCGCTGGCGCCGAATCCCTTGACGCACTCCGGATCGGGTCCGTCCAGCGGCAAGCCGGTGAAGAACTTCGCCGCCATGCATCCGCCCTGGCAGGAGTCGTAAGCCGAGCAGGAGCGGCAAGCCCCGCCTGAGGTTTCGGTGCGCAGCCGCGCGAACAGCGGCGCGGAGCGCCACACCTCGACGAAACCACCCGGCGCACGGACCGTGCCGGCCTTGAATGCTTCGTGGATGGCGAACGGGCAGGCGTAGACATCCCCGATCGGGTCGATCAGGCAGACGACCCGGCCGGCGCCGCAGAGGTTCAGTCCTGGCAGCGGGGTGGCGCCCAGCGCGTTGAGGTGGAAGAAGGAGTCACCGGTCAGTACCCGGTCGCCGTGATCGACCAGCCAGCTGTAGATCTCCCGCTGCTGCTGGTCCGTCGGGTGCAGCTCGTTCCACACGTCCGCCCCGCGGCCCGAGGGACGCAGCCGGGTGATCCTCAGCTGGGCGCCGAGCGACGGCGAGCGCGGCGAACTCATCCAGCTGGGGAACGTTGTGGCGGGTCATCACCACGGAGATCTTGAAGTTCCGGAAGCCCGCCTCGGCCAGGTTCTCCATCGCGCGCAGCGCCATATCGTAAGATCCGTGCCCGCGAACCGCGTCATTGACCTGCCTGCTCGCGCCGTCCAGTGAAACCTGCACGTCCACGTAGTCGGTGGCGGCCAGGCGCCGCGCGTGCCCGGCGTCGAGCCGCAGCCCGTTGGTGGAGAACTTCACGCCGACCTGGTTGGCTACCGCATAGTCCAGAAGCTCCCAGAAGTCTGGCCGCACGGTGGGCTCGCCACCGCCGACGTTGACATAGAAGACTTGCATGGCCCGGAGCTCGTCGATCACCGACCGCATCTCGGCGGTGGTCAGCTCGTCAGGGTCGCGTCGGCCTGAGGAGGACAAGCAGTGCGCGCACGACAGGTTACAGGCGTACGTCCACTCCCAGGTCAGGCAGATCGGCGCGGTAAGGCCCCCTTTGAACTGCTCCACCAGGGCAGGTACGCGCTCGATGCGGGCCGGCTCGCCGCTGGTCGTCATCACGTTAGCTCGCTCCGGTCTCGCTGGGGAACGATCACGTCGGCCGCGGCCAGCGCGGCCAGCGCCCGCAGGTAGATGCCGCGCCGCGCGTCCGGCAGGGCGGCCACGGCGTCGGACACGCAGCGGTGGCAGCCCAGCCCGCGCACCAGCTCGACAAGCTCCGGCGCCTTCAGGAACGACAGCCGCCGGGTGCCGAAGTGGTAAGCGAGCGCCCCGAACGGCTCAGCACGCAACGCGACATCCGGGTTGAGCCGGTAGCCAAGGCCTGGCTGGAATGGTGCGGTCACCGCGATGGCCCGGCGCTAGTAGACGCCGCACATTCCATCGATCGAGACCTCCTCGACCAGCAGTTCCTCGGTGATGCCCGGGTCGTCAACGCTGTCGGGACCGTCGGCGGTCTTGGCGCTGCACGATGCCGTCTCGGCCGGGGACCTGTCGGCACGGGTGTCCTGCTGCATGGAATCCTCCTGCGGTGGCTGCGGCGACACCTAGGCGGGGGCTCAAGCGGTGGCGCCCGGCGTTAGTGACGGTATGGGCCGATTCGAGCCGTGTCACCATGCTTCCGGCCGCATCGCCCCGTCCGGTTGGACAGGTAGCGGTGTACGCGGGACCGACGCGGCCGCTATCCGGCCCGTTCTATCGGGCAGGTGCCGTCCTGCCCGTCCGGGCCGGATACGGTCGCTGTCAGGCGGAATCGGCGCGCGCAGGTTCCGGATCGGACTGCCGCTGTTTAGCCTCGCCGCATCGGTACTCCCGCTGATCGGGTATGGCCGGCTGAAGCAGCGGGTCATCACACGCGATGCGCGGGGGCACGACCTACGGAGAGGAGCCCGTGCGCCATGCAGGTTGACGAACTGCTCAAGCCTTTCCCGATCAAGGAGTTCCACCCGTTCCCCCGGGCGATGCTTGGCCCGGGTGCCCACGAGATGATCGGGCCGGAAGCGAAGAAACTGGGTTTCAGGAAGATCCTGGTGATGACCACCGGCCTGCGGGGCAGCGATACCGTCCACAAGATCAACGAGTCGCTGAAATATCACGGCCTTGAGACCGTGGTCTACGACAAGGTCGAGTCCAATCCCAAGGACTACAACGTGATGGACGCCGTCGCGATGTACCAGGAGGCCAAGTGCGACTCGTTCGTCTCGATCGGCGGCGGGTCGGCGCACGACGCGTGCAAGGGCGCCCGGATCTCGGTGGCGCACGACGGGCGCAGCGTCAACGAGTTTGAAGGCTTCAACAAGTCGGAGAACCCGAAGAATCCCCCGCACATCGCCGTCTCCACCACGGCAGGCACCGGCTCGGAGACCTCCTGGGCATATGTGATCACTGACACCACTACCGACCCGGATCACCCGCACAAGTACGTCGCGTTCGATGACGCCTGCGTGACCAGCCTGGCCATCGACGACCCGGTGCTGTACTACGACTGCCCGCTTGATTACACCGCCCAGTGCGGGTTCGACGTTCTCGCGCACGCCTCCGAGCCGTACGTGTCCCGGCTAAACTTCCCACCGTCGCTGGGTAATGCGCTCTACGCCATCAAGCTGACCTCCGAGAACCTCCGCGCGGCGGTGTGGAACGGCCAGGACCTGCCCGGCCGCGAGGGCATGATGTACGCCCAGTACATCGCCGCGCAGGCATTCAACTCCGGCGGGCTCGGCATCGTCCACTCCATCTCGCATGCAGTCAGTGCCTTCTACGACCTGCACCACGGGCTGAACAATGCGATCGCGCTGCCCCGGGTATGGGCGTTCAACATGCCGGTGGCCTACCAGCGGTTCGCCGACATCGCCGATCAGATGGGCGTGGACACCCACGGCATGACAGCCGTGCAGGCCGCCGAGGCGGCGCTGGCGGCAGCCATCCGGCTGCTACGGGACGTGGGCATTCCGGAGAAGTTCACCGACGTGACCCAGGACAGCTATTCCAAGAACCGGCTCGGCCGGGGACCGACGAAATTCTACGAGAACGCCAAGACCGTCACCGGCGATGCCGCCGACGTGGACCGGATCACCAGGCACGTGCTCGGCGACGCCTGCACCCCGGGCAACCCCAAGGAGTGCACATTCGAGACGGTCCGCCCGGTGGTCGAGCACTGCATGAATGGTGACCTGGACGACTTGCTCAAGTGAAAGCCATTCGCGGGCGATGACCTCGGCCCGGCCGAACCGGAGGACGCGTGCCCCAGTCGAGCGACGATCCCAGCACCTTCCTGTCGATCGACGACGTCGTCAGCCGGTTCGCCGCGGCCGGGTACATCACTGACCGGCAGCTGGCCACCACGGTCTTCCTGGTGTCACGGCTGAACAAGCCGGTCCTGCTGGAAGGGCCGGCCGGGGTCGGCAAGACCGAGCTCGCCAAGACACTGGCCACGGTGACCGGCCGCCGGCTGCTCCGGCTGCAGTGCTATGAGGGACAGGACGAGGGCCGGGCACTGTATGAGTGGGATTACGGCAAGCAACTGCTGTACACCCAGATGCTGCGTGAGAAGATCAACGACATCATCGCCGACGCCCCGGACATTCCCGCCGCGGTGGCGCGGATCGAGGCCCACGACGGTGTGTTCTTCTCTGACCACTTCCTGGTCGCCCGCCCCCTGCTGGACGCGATCCGCGGCGAGCAGCCCGCTGTGCTGCTGATCGACGAGGTGGACCGGGCCGACGAGGCCCTGGAGGCGGTGTTCCTCGAGTGCCTCGGCGAGTTTCAGGTGTCGGTGCCCGAGATCGGCACCTACACGGCAAAGACGCCGCCGTACGTGGTGCTCACCTCGAATAACACCAGGGACCTGTCGGCCGCGCTGAAACGCCGCTGCCTGCACCTGTTCCTCAACTACCCGGACGCGGAGCGGGAGCTGGAGATCGTGCGGTCCAAGCAGACCGGGCTGCCCGAGGCCGCCGCGCAGCAGCTGGTCCAGGTGGTGCGCGGGCTGCGGGAGCTGCCGCTGCGCAAGAGTCCCAGCATTTCCGAGACGATCGACTGGGCCCGCACCCTGACCGTGCTCGGCGTGGACGAGCTCGACGCGACCGTGCTTGCCGACACCGCCAACATCGTGCTGAAGTACGAGCGGGACATGCAGCGCGCCGTGGAGGTGCTGCCCCGGCTGCTCGACCCGAACCGCGAGCTGCCCGAGGCCGTCCATAGCCATGAGCACGGCGGGGAGCACGGTCATGACCACGGGCTGGCCGACGAACACCGGCCGGCCACGCACGAGGCGCCCGGCGGCCAGGCCGTCCGCGCGGCCATGGATCAGCCGGGCCGCGGCGGCGCATCCGGTCAGGGCCAGGGCAGCCGGTCGTTCGCGGCGTTTACCCGGCGACGGCCCGGCTGAGCGGAGCGGAGCGTGGTAGGCAGCCTGCACCGATTCGTCCGCTTGCTGCGGCTGTTCGGCGTCCGGGTGTCGGCAGCCGAGGCTGCCGACGCGATGCTGGCTGCCGCCCAGCCCGGCGTGCTGGCCGACCGGGAAACGCTCCAGGCGGCGCTGCGCGTGACGCTGATCAAGGACCGGCGTGACGACGAGCTGTTCGACGAGTTGTTCACGGCGTTCTTCTCGCTGCGCCCGGTGGCCGCCAGGGGCGGCGGGCACGGGCACAGCCACGAGCACGACGACCTTGCCGACACCGGCGAGCTGGAGTCGTTCACGGTGTCGCCGGAGCCATCCGACCTTCCGCAGCAGGGACACAGCCACGACAAGCCGGCCGACATCAGGGACTTCTTCCGCCAGGAGGACCTCGCCCAGCAGTACAACCTGCACCAGGAGGCGAACAAGATCGACCTGGCGTCGGTAACCGAGGAGATCGTGCTGTCCAAGGACGGCGCCGACGGCGCGCGCGACGCCGGAGCGTCGGTGCAGCTGGAGACCGACCGGCTGCACAACCCCGGCCTGCCGGGCCAGCTCGCCCCGGCGACCGGGCACCGCATCGACACCGCGCTGACGGTGGCGCAGCAGGAAATACTGCTTGGCTGGCTGGAGGCAGCCGATGAGGACATTGACGAGCAGGCGCTGGCGCTGCTGCGCCATCAACTGGCCGGCGTCATCGCCGATCTGCCCGAGCTGCTGCGGCGTTACCTGGACCGGCTCGCCCAGGCGGTGGTGGAGGGACGGGTCGCCGACCGCGCGCGGATCGAGTCCGTGGACGAGCGGGAGCGGGCCGACCTGGAGGAGGCCTTGCGCCGGCTGGCCCGCCAGCTGCGCGGCGCCCCGACCAGCCGGCAGCGCAATACGGCCCGCGGCCGGGTCAATCCGGGCCGCACCATGCGCAAGAACATGCGCTACGACGGCATCCCGTTCCAGCCCATTACCACCAGCCGGGCCGCCGACAAGCCCAGGCTGGTCCTGCTGACCGATGTGTCGCTGTCGGTGCGCACGACCGCGCGCTTCACGCTGCACCTGGTCTACGGCATGCAGTCGCTGTTCACGCGGGCTCGCTCGTTCGCGTTCGTCAACGCGCCGGTCGAGATCACGGAGCTGTTCGCCGAGCACCCGCTGGAACGGGCGCTCGGGCTGGTGTTCGACGGTCTGCCCGCGGGCGGGCTGCTCGACGTGGACGCCAGCTCCGACTATGGCGCGACGTTCACCCAGCTGCTGTCGGAGCACTCCGCCGCGCTGGGTCGCCGCACCACGCTCATCGTGCTCGGCGACGGGCGCGGCAACGGCAACGACGCCCAGCTGGACACCTTCCAGGAGATCACCCGCAGAGTCCGCGAGACGATCTGGCTGACCCCGGAGCCCCGGTATTCCTGGGGGCTCGGGGCGTGTGACCTGCCGCGCTACGCGGAGTTCTGTGGCCGCGTCCAGGTCGTCGCCGATCTCACCGGGCTGCAACGCGCGGCGCAGCAGATATCGGCGGAAGCGACCGGACGATGACCGAGCTAAACCGGATCCCGTCACTCCCGCAGACCATCGACCCGTTCGCGTCATGCCGGCCAGGTCGCTACGACGACTACCTCGTCAGCGTGGTCCGCGGCGAGCAGCCTCGTAACGGCGCCGAGAACCCCGGTCCGGTGGTCCGCACCGAGCATTTCCGCATGACCGAACGCGGCCGCCGGATCGAGGTGACCCACTGGCTGCGCCCCGACCAGCTCGACAACGACGTGGCCGGGCTGCTGGCCGAAGAGCTGTTCATGCCGGGCTGGCTGTCCGGGGCGGAGGTCTTCGAGCGGGTATTCACCGGCGTCGTGCGCTCCTGCATCGATGACCCGCTACTGGCCTGGGGCACGTTCTACGGCAACACCCTGGCCCGGATCCGCCAGTGCTGGCGGGCGCCGGACACGGCGAACGGCCCTGGGCAGACGACGATCAGTGGCTTCGCGCCCGTGTATGCGCACGCCCTGCAGCTCATTCCCTCCGGCCAGGTCCTCGATGTCGGCTCCTGCTACGGCTTCCTCCCGCTGCTGCTGGCCGAGCGGCCGGCCAACACGGTGACCGCGTCCGACTTGTCCGGCGGCAGCATGTGCCTGCTGAAGGCCATGGCCGCCGCACGCGGGCTGCAAGTGAGCACCCTGGTATGTGATGCGGCGCGGATCCCGGTGCCCGATCGCTGGGCCGACACGGTCAGCGTCATCCACCTTCTGGAGCACGTCAGCCCCGACCACGGCAGCGCCGTGATCAGCGAGGCGGTCCGCGTCGCCCGCCGCCAGGTAGTGGTCGCCGTACCGGTCGAGGACGAGCCCGTCACCGCCTACGGCCACATCCGTACCTTTGACCTGCGCCAGCTCAGTGAGCTGGGCGCCCGGGCCGGCCGTCTCCATTCCGTGCACCGATACCACGGAGGCTGGCTGGTACTCGACGTCGGATAGCCCAGCTGGGACACCGCGCTCAGGCAGATGTCAGGTCCAGGCCGTTCTTGGTGGCCTTGTAGACCGCCTCGGCGCGGCTGGTGGCATCCAGCTTCCGCATGATGTTGCGGACATGGAATTTCACCGTGGTCTCCGACAGGTACAGGTGCGCGGCGATACCCCGGTTGCTCAGGCCGTTCGCGACCAGCCGCAGCACGCTCAGCTCCCGTTGGGTCAGCGGTGAGGGTGCCTGCGGGGCGTGGATCGACCGCATCATGGCCGCTGCCGAGCGGGAGTCGAACGCGCTCCCGTTCTGGGCGACCAAGCGGATTGACCGCACCAGTTCCTGGGTGTCAACATCCTTGACCACGTAGCCGCACGCCCCGTGCTGAACTGCGCTCACCACCAGCGCGTCGTCCACGAACGTAGAGAGCACGAGAACCCCCAGCCCGGGATATCGCTTGGTCAGCTGAGCACACAGGCCAAGCCCGTCGTTGTCCGACCCGGGGGACAGCTTCATGTCAAGCAGCACGATCGCCGGGCGGGTCCGCTGCACGACGGCCAGTGCCTCGCCCGGCGAGCTGGCCTCGCCGACGACCTGCAGGTCGTGTTCGCGTTCCAGCAACGAGCGCAGGCCCTGCCGGAGAATTGCGTGATCGTCGATGAGCACGATCGTGACCAGGGCCTCGCCATCCGCCTGCGGCCCCGTCGGTTGCCCCTCACGCATCGCCGCCGCATCCCTCCGTCGGCTGCCCGCTGCCCGGCTCCCCGGGCCTGGGCAGGGGCAGGGGCAGCGGGATGGCCAGCCGAAGCAGCACGCCACCTGATCGAGAGCGACGGATGGACTGCGTTCCGCCGAGTTCCACCGCCCTCTCCAGCATGTTCGCCAGCCCGCGATGAAGCCCGGACAGGTCCGTCCCGCTGGACAGCCGCAGGGCTCGGCGTAGCTGTGCCGGGTCGCCGGTCCCGTTGTCGGACACGCTGATGGTTACCGCGCCGTCCAGGTAACGCAGCCGGACCAGTGCCCGGGTGGCCTTGCCATGCGTTACAGCGTTGAACAATGCCTCCCCGGTCCACTGCAGCATGGACTGCTCGACTTCGGGAGGCAGCAGGGCCGGGCTTCCGTCCAGCATCACCTTGACCTGCATGCCGGCGGGCCGGTGCACCGCGCACAGCCGCTGCAGCATGACCGGCAGCGGGCCCGGCGACTCGTTGGCAGCCTGGTGCAGCGCGTAGATCGCAGCGCGCAGCTGCTCGGCCACGTGCCGTGTGAGGTCCTTGGCGGGGAGCAGGCGCTCGGCAATCTGCCCGGCCGGGCCTCCCATGCTCTCCATCTCAGCCCGGCATACCTCGATGATCATGCCGATGGACAGCACGGACTGGGTCACGCTGTCGTGCAGTTCTCGCGCCATGCGGTGCCGCTCGCCGTCGAGCGCCTGCCGCTGCAGCGCCGCGAAGAGCTGTTGCTGCGTCTCGGCCAGCTCTGCGCTTCGCGCGGCAAGATCCCTGGCGTGCTGCGTGGTCGCGTCGTAGAGCTGCTCGCTGCGGCCACGCAGCTGGGTGGTCGCGTGGAACAGGAATGAGTTGTGCAACGCCACGGCGGCCTGGTTGGCCAGCACCCGCAACAGGGCACGATCGGTGGCGGCGACTTCCAGCCCGCTGCCCGGCCGCGCCGCGATCCCACCGACGGGCTCATCATCCAGGGTCATCGATACCCGCACCCATCCCTGGCCGCTGGCCGGCGACTCGACCTCCCAGGGACGACCGCGCAGCACGGCCAGGTGCTCCCGCACGTCGGCTGGCAGCCTGCTCTCGTCGTCGATCAGCTCGCCGCCGGTCACCGCGAGAAAGCGCGGGCGCGCGGCAGGCAGGGATCCGTCGGCCACCACGAACAGCAGCCATTCGGCTTGCAGGTGGGCCGTCGCCGTCCGCACCACCCACTCGACCAGCGTCCGGGGACCGGCTGCCGTGCGCACCAGGGCGCGGGAGATACCGTCCAGCGCTTGCACGGCGTGCTCAAGGCGCTCGGCGGACCGCCTGTACTCGGGGTAGAACGAGCGCTTGCCGGAGCGAAGGCCGGTCAGGACCTCCAGGTCCTCGCCCGGACGAGCATCGCCTCCTGACGCGGTCTCTCCGGTCACAAGGCCGCCCGGAAAATCGCCTCGATGTCCAGTAGGTTCGCTTCACGGGGATTCGTGGCCAGGCAGGCGTCCTTCAAGGTGGTCCGGGCCAGCCGGGGCAGCACGGCCTCGGTGACACCCAGCGCTTTCAGTCCCTTCGGCACGCCGACCTCGTCGGCCAGTTCGCGTACCCGTTCGGCGAGGATCAGGGCCACCTCCTGGGCCGGCAGGCCCTCGGTGCTGATCCCGGCGGCCTCGGCCAGCGGAACGAACCGCTGCGGCCAGGCCTGGGCGTTGAACCTGATGACGTGGGGCAACAGGACACCATTCACCAGCCCGTGCGGGGCGTCAAGCAGCCCGCCAACCTGGTGGCTCATCGCGTGCGTTGCGCCCAGGATCGCATTGGTGAACGCCATGCCCGCCTCCAGCGACCCCTGGGCCATGGCCAGGCGCAGGCTGGTTTCCTTCGGCCGCAGCTGGGTGTGCAGCAGATTGCGGGCCACCAACTCGACGGCATGCAGCGCATGCCTGTCGGTCAGCAGGTTGTGCGCGCGGGACACGAATGCCTCAATCGCATGCGTCAGTGCATCCAGCCCGGTGGCGGCGTTGAGCCATTCCGGCATGGTGGTCAAGAGGCGCGGGTCGATCACTGAGATCTCTGGGACCAGCGTCCGGCTGATGATGGTGATCTTGATGCGTGCTGCTGTGTCGGTGACGACCGCGAACTGCGAGACGTCCGCACCCGTGCCAGAAGTCGAGGGCACCATCACGGTGGGCGGGATGGGGTGCACGACCTTGTCCACGCCCTCGAAGCCGAGAATCCGGCCGCCGTTGCCGGACAGGATTGCCACGCCCTTCGCCGCGTCGATGCAGGAGCCACCGCCCAGCCCGATGATCACGTCGCTGCCGCTCTCGACATACCGCTGGAAGGCCGCTTCTATCTCGTGGTCCTTAGGATTGGGGGTGACGTCATGCCACACTGCCTGGCGCAGCCCGCCCTGCCGCAAGTAGGCGATGGCCTCATCCACCCAACCCGCCTCGATCAGCCCTGGGTCGGTGACCAGGAACGGCCGGCGCGCACCAAGCCGCGCCGCGCAGTGACCGAGTTCCGCCAGCGCGCCAGGCCCGAAAAGGATCTCCGGAGCATGGAACTTCGCCAGGCGGACAGAGGAGCTGGAGCTCTGCGCCTGGTCCGGTCGCGCGCGGGACGGCTGGCCGGTGGCTTGATCGCGGCAGGAGTTGGCACCCGGCCAGTCGCCCTGGCTCTCCGGTGGAAGGGGCATCGGAACTCCTGCCCGTATAGCGACTGGCACCCACGTTACGCCGTTATCCGGAATCTGGGATGCCGGCATTTCCAGGACCGGCGGCCGGGGGGTGGCCCGGTGGTAGCGACACCGTCCTCCTGGGCGGCTTGGCCCGTCCAGTTGGGTAGCTGTCCTGGCGCGCGACCCGCTGGAGAATAAGCAGAAATATGCCCCGACCTGCAGGCCGTGGCCCGCACGGTGATCGCGGCTGGCCACAATGGGCTGGCCTGCCTGACCCGTGCCATCGAGGGAGATGAGCATCCACATGAGTGTGACCCTGGACCGCAACGTAGAGGAGTTCATAGCGACCCCGCGGCAGCTGTTCATCAATGGGCAGTGGTCGGACGCGGCGTCGGGCCGGACTTTCGAGACCCCGAACCCGGCGACGGGTGAGACGCTGGCCCGGGTCGCGGAGGGGGACGCGGAGGATATCGGCCGGGCGGTGCGGGCGGCGCGCAGCGCGTTCGAGGGGCCGTGGGGCCGGATGACCCCGTCGGAGCGGGGCCGGATCATCTGGCGGATCGGTGAGCTGATCTTGCAGCACACCGATGAGCTTGCCCAGCTGGAGTCGCTGGATAACGGCAAGCCGTTCGCGGTGGCGCAGGCGGCGGACGTGCCGCTGGCTGCTGACCTGTTCCAGTACATGGCCGGGTGGGCTACCAAGATCGAGGGCAACACGATCAATATCTCGGTGCCCTACATGCCGGGCGCGAATTTCCATTCCTATACGCTGCGTGAGCCGCTCGGGGTGGTCGGGCAGATCATCCCGTGGAACTTCCCGCTGCTGATGGCGGCGTGGAAACTCGGCCCGGCGCTGGCCACCGGGAACTGCGTGGTCCTCAAGCCCGCCGAGCAGACCCCGCTGACCGCGCTGCGGCTGGCGGAGCTGATCGCCGAGGCCGGCGTGCCCGACGGCGTGGTCAACGTGGTCCCCGGCTTCGGTGAGACCGCCGGGGCGGCGCTGGCCGCGCACATGGACGTGGACAAGGTCGCGTTCACCGGGTCCACCGAGGTCGGGAAGCTGATCGTGGCGGCTGCCGGGGCCAGCAACCTGAAGAAGCTCACCCTGGAACTGGGCGGCAAGAGCCCCAACATCGTCTTCGAGGACGCGGTGGACGGCGCGGTCGAGGGCGCGGCCAACGCGATCTTCTTCAACCACGGCCAGTGCTGCGTGGCCGGGTCACGCCTGTTCGTCCACCAGAGCCGGTTCGACGAGGTCGTCGACGGGGTCGCCGAGATCGCCAAGTCGATCAAGCTGGGCTCCGGGATGGAAGTCGGCACCCAGATGGGCCCGCTGGTCTCTGAGGAGCAGTTCCAGCGGGTCAGCGGGTTCCTGGCCTCCGGCAAGGAAGAAGGCGCCACCGCGCTGGCCGGCGGCGGCAAGTTCGGCGACCGCGGCTTCTTCATCGAGCCCACCGTGCTGATCAACACCCACAGCGGCATGAAAGTAGTCCGCGAGGAAATCTTCGGCCCGGTCGTGGTCGCCGCGCCGTTCACCGACCTGGACGAGATCGCAGCCCAGGCCAACGACAGCGAATACGGCCTCGGCGCCGGCATCTGGACCAAAGACATCTCCAAAGCCCACGCCCTGGCCAAAAAACTCCGGGCCGGCACAGTCTGGATCAACTGCTACAACGTCTTCGACGCCGCACTCCCCTTCGGCGGCTACAAGCAATCCGGCTGGGGCCGCGAAATGGGCCACGAAGTACTCAACAACTACACCGAAGTCAAAGCCGTCACCACCCAGCTGTAAACCAGGCCAAGCGCAGGGCCCGGGCCACCGCCCGGCCCCTGCGCCCAACCTGCTACACGGGCGGGCCGGCCCACGATCGTTCCGGGCGTGACTGCGGTGGGCTGGGGATATGACGGGACCTGCCGGGCCGTTGGTCCCTTGTGAAGACGTGAAGGCCGCTGGCAGAGTGGGATCTTTACCCTGCGATTCAGGACAGGATCCCACCGATGACCAGCTCTGACACGATCGCCGCCGCACTATCACCCGAGGGCAAGCTCATCGGCCGGGTCGCCTTCGTCACAGGGGGCACGCGCGGCATCGGCGCCGCGATCTCCCAGAGCTTGGCGCGCCAGGGCGCCACGATCGCCGCCGGCTACGGCGGCAACCTGGCCAGGGCCGAGGCTTTCGCGGAAGAATTCCGCTCCAAGCACGTCGATGACGGCGTCAAGATAACGCTGCACCAGGGCAACATCGCCTCTGGCGACGACTGCCGGCGTGTGGTCGGCGAGGTCATCAAGCAGCACGGACGGCTCGACATTCTCGTCAACAACGCGGGCATCACAAGCGACGCCACGATCGCCAAGATGACCGACGACAGCTGGAACAAGGTGCTGTCCGTCAACCTCTCCGGCGTCTTCTACCTTTCCCAGGCTGCGCTGGCGCATATGCTCGAGCGCGGCACGGGCCGCATCATCAATGTCTCGTCGGTGATCGGGGAGATGGGCAGCATCGGCCAGGCCAACTACGCGGCGTCGAAGTCAGGTCTCTTCGGCCTGACAAAGGCGTTTGCGCGTGAGGCAATGTTCCATCTGGGCCGCTCGGGAAAGCTTAGCGGCAACAGGGTCAGCATCACGGTCAACACGGTCACCCCGGGCTACGTCGCCACGGAGATGCTCGAGGAGGTGCCGGAGAAAGTTCTCGAGAAGATCAGGTCTCAGATCCCCATGGGCCGTGTCGCGGAGCCGGAAGAGGTTGCGCGTGTTGTCCACTTCCTCGCCGCCGACGCCGCCGGGTATATCACCGGCCAGGTCTGGGGGGTCAACGGCGGTCTGGACATGTAGCGCGCAAGCGCGCCCTCATGTGCACACGATGTACTCTCACGTGCGCACGGTGTATCCGTTACTAGTCGTGAACGCGGATGACAATGGCAGCGCCGGTGTCGCCGGCGGCGCAGCCGGTGAAGAGCCCGGTACCGCCGCCCCGGAGACGGAGTTCCTCAATCAGCTCGGTGACCGAGCGCAAGCCGGTCGGTGCCTGAGGGTGGCCGAAGATGAGGCTGCATCCGTAAGCGTTCATACGGTCGAGCGGATATCCGGTCTGCCTTGAAAAGTAAATGTCGTTGATCGCGAACGGGTTGTGCGTCGTCACGGCGTCGAGCTGACCGAATGTCAGTCCCGCGTCATCGAGCGCCGCGCGGGCGGCCGGTACCGGCGCTTCCGGCATGTGCGTCTTGCGGACACGCGAGAAACCTGCGGAAAGGATGGTGGCGACTCCCTCGCCCTGGCTCATTTCGCGTGCCTGCCCGGTGGTGGTCACGATCGCGCCGGCGCAGCCATCGGCAGGATGCGTCTGCGTGGCGAAGGTGTGCAGCCCGTCAGGGCCGGCCGGGCGGAGGCCGGTGATCTCTCCCAGGACCACCGGGCGGATCCCCTCGTCGGTATCGACGACCGAGGTTTTCCGCCGCTGCTGAACCTGTGCCTCGACCATGTACCGGCGCTGGAAGGCGCGATCGTCAGCCAGTGATTTCTGGTACTGCGCGGAGCGCATCGCCGCGAGTTCATCGAGTTCGGCCCGGGACACTGAGCCTTCCCGGGCCACCGTGTCGCCGGCCTGCAGCATGGACGTCGATGCCCACGGATCCCTGGCAAAGCTGTCGAGGACCCAGTGGGTGGACAGTGGCGCACCGCCCTGCGCTCCCGGCTGGGGGTAGAGGACCTGCGGGCCGTTGCTGGTCCGGTCGGTCGTGGCAACCAGCGTCATGCTGCCGCCCGCGCTGACCCGGGCAGCGGCGGCATCGAGGCAGGCCACGGACGTTGCGCACGCCTGGCTGATCATCGGCCCGCTCACCCCGGCTGCGCCGATCCGGGCGGCGAGCAGTGGCGCACCATAAAAGATGTCGGGCTGGGGAACGGTCCAGCCCAGGATGAGCTCCTTGATGTCGGCTGGATCGAGCCCGCGGCCGGCCAGGGCCCGGGCGGTGACGTCGGCCGCCAGGTCGAGGCTGGATACCTCGGCGAGGGCGCCCTGCCATTTGGTGAACGGTGAGCTCCAGGCGAAACCGGCCGGGATGGCGACGTTGCTATAGCGCATGCGACCTCTTCCTCGCGGGCGTGATGACATTGTCCGGGACGGGGTCGCCGTAGAGAAGCTCGACCAGTTCAGCCCGGTTGGCCAGGACACGCCGCTGGTTCACGTATCCCTTGTCGGTGATCTCGCCGTCGTCCAGGCTGGCCGCCTGGGCCAGGACGATCAGCCGCTCGATGCGAGCGGCTGAGCCCTGGCCGGAGTTCAGCGCGGCGAGCAGGGCCCCCATATGCTCCGCGAGTTGCGCCGAATGCAGGACCGGCCCATGGCTCAGCCAGGTCCCGGCCAGGTTCTCGGGGACTTCCGCGGGGTTGAGCCAGGCCAGGGCGCCGGCCGTGTCGCGGTCTTCCCCGGTGATGACGGCGTCGCCGATGATCGGTGCCGCCGAGAGCAGCGCCGTCCGCAGGGCGCCAACCCGGACGAAGGTGCCGGTGGACAACTTGAAATCTTCGGCCATCCGCCCCCGGAACAGCAGTCCCCGGACCGGGTCGGCAGGGTCGGCGAAGCTGACCGCGTCCCCCGGGCGGTAGAAGCCCTCGTCATCGAGGGCGGCCGCGGTCAGGTCGGGGCGGCTCAGGTAGCCGGGGGTAACGGCGACACCGCGGACCCTGATCTCATAGACGCCCGGATCGGCCGGCACCAGCTTCAGCGTCACGCCAGGAAGCGGGTTCCCGATACAGCGGCCATCGGCGTAACCGAAGTGCGCCGTGGTCGCGGCGGGCGCGGTCTCCGTGGTCCCCCATGACCCGGTCACCGGGATATCCCGTCCGGTGACGTCCCGGGCCAGCGTCTCCAGGCGGTTCCGCAACGCGGACGGCAAGGCCGCGGCCGCGTTGAAGACCAGCCTGACCCGCGCGAAGAACTGCCCGGCCAGCTCGTGATCGGCCTCGAGCGCGGGGACGAGCTGGGCATACCCGGCCGGCACATTGAACGCCATGGTCGGGGACACATCCCGGTAGTTCGCAAGCGTCGTGGCAATCAGGCTGGGCGCCGGACGCCCCTCGTCGATATAAAGCGTGCCGCCGTTGGCCAGCACCATATTCATGTTGTGGCTGCCGCCGAACGTGTGGCTCCAGGGCAGCCAGTCCACCAGCACCGGCCGCTCCTCCGCGAGGAACGGCCACGCCTGCCGCATCATCTGCTGATTTGCGCACAGCATCTCGTGGGTGGTCAGGACGCCCTTGGGGATTCCCGTCGAGCCGGAGGTGAAGAGGATCTTCGCCACCGACGCTCCGGTCACCGAGGCGCACGCCTCCTCCAGCGCCGCCCCCGCAGGGGTCGCCAGCAGCGTCGGCAGCGAGTGCTCCGCCAGGCCACCCTCCCCCGCGATCACGAGGGGATCGCCGGCCAGCGCGCCGAGGGCAGCGGCGAACGGCGCGACGGTCTCCACGTACACCGCCCCGGGCTGCAGCAGGCTGCCGATCACCCTGATCCGCTCATGGTCCTTGCTCTGGAGCGAATACGCCACGCTGACGGGCACCACCGGAACACCGGCCAGATACGCGCCCATGGTCACGAGGAAATGGCCGATCGAGTTACCCGACAGGATCATCAGCGGATGCTCCGCCGACAGGCCACGGTCGAGCAGCGCCTGCCCCACGGAATTCGCGGCGGCCAGGACCTCGCCGTAATTGCGTACCTCCCACGAGCCGCCCGCGGTGCGCTGGGCCACGCAGGGGCAGGCGGGCTCCGCCGCGGCCCAGACGCGCAGCCATTGCGCGACAGTCGCCGGGTAAGGCGCCAGCGGTTCCGGCGACGTGAGCAGCACACTGCCATCGGCCCTGTCCTGGCGCACTACGGAGGGCGCCGCGAAGAGCTCGCTCATGTCGTCAAGCATCCTCGGACGGCCGCCACCCAGTCGCGCAGGACGGCGAGGTCGGTATGGCGGGCCAGCGACTCGGCGGTGACCGCGACGCCGCGGACCTGGGCCGGCGAGCGAAGGTCCTGGGGCGCCGCGGCGGGCAGCCCGTAGCGCGCGACCGTGTGCGAGAGCGCCAGCGCCTGATGGAACCGGGCGATGTTGGCCAGCGTCGCCAGCGAGATGCCGGGCAGTTCCACATGGTCCGCCACGATGAGCAGGTCGGCGCCGGCGGCCAGGAATTCCCGGCCGAGATCGACCACGACGCCTGCTGCCACGGCGCTCGCCCCGGCCGCTCCCGCTGGGACGGCCTGTCCGGCGACGGTGGCCGGGCCGGGCAGCACGGCGGCCAGCGCGATCGCGTCGCCGTAGGATGCCCGCAGCCGGCGCGTGGCCTCCAGCGCGACCTTGAGCTGCTCACTGGCCAGGATGGACTCGGCGGTTGTGCAGCCGGCCAGCAGGACGGCCGGGTCGGTGACCGGGACGCCGTCCGGGCCGACGGCCTCGATCAGGTCGCGCAGCGCGTTAGCCAGCTGGGTCGGGTCGTAGACGAAGTCCCTGGCGTCCCGCTCGGCGATGCGCCCGGACACGTGCAGCGCGAGCGGGACCGCCAGGGTCCCGCCCTGCTGCCCGGCCGCCAGGCTGCGGGCCACCGCACGCGGCGTGCTCACCGGGTCACATCCGGATGAGCGGGTTCACGACCGCCCCATCCGGCCAGGACCCGAAGAACTCAAGGATCTCCTCGGGCGGCTTGCGCTGGCTCCACTCGGCCTCGAACTCCTGGTAGGGGCGGCCTCGCCGCAGCCGCGCCGCTACCTGCGCGGCCCGCTCGGCCCGGGTCGCGTCCGCGTCGACCTGGCCGCGCCCGGTGAGCACCACCCCGTAGACGTTGCGGGCGACGCCTGCGGACACGAGATTCTTGGTCACGTCCCGTGCCACCTCCTCCGGGGCGCGGTCCAGCGGGTCGCCGTAACCTGTACCGCCGGTGGACAGCCCGACGATGATGGCGTCCCCCCCGTTGACGGGGTGGACCGCGCTGCCGTACGGCTGGGCCACTACCGTGCCGCCGAACTCGCCGGCCAGCAGCGCCTCCAGGGTCAGCGTACCCGCCGTGGCCGTGGCGAGGGCCTCGCCGACGTTGATGCCGGCCAGCACGATGCCGGGCACGGTGGGCTGCGCGTAGCCGCCGAACAGCGGCTGCGGGGTCTGGATCCGCGAGTTGTCCGCGATCGCCATCTGGAACAGGTACGGCACGTGGTGGGTGACCCACAGCTGGGCGGTGCCGACCCCGCCGCGGTGCTTGCCCGCGCCACCGCTGTCCTTCCAGTGCGAGCTGAACGGGATGATCATGGGGAACTCGTTCTCCATGCTCTCCACGTCGGGCGCCCGGCCGAACGCGCACCAGGGGAAGCCGTAGGCGTCCATGCCATCACTGGTGGCGCGGGCCCCCTGTCCCTCGGTGTTGATCGGGTAGGCGATCATGTCGGCGAACATGGCGCCCCACTGGCTCATCCCGGCCAGCACGATCGCGTTGCCGCCGTTGCCCTGGCTCGCCGCCACCTGCCGCCACTCATCCGAGCCGAACCGGGCCCGGCTGACGCAGTTGGCCACCGCGCTCATCGCCCCGGTCGCGGCCATGACCGAGCAGGACGTCGCGGCCCGCGCGTCGGGGGAGAGCATCGAGTTGGGTGGGAACACGAAGTCGATCGGCTGGAAGGTGGCCGAACTGACCGGCAGGTCATGGAAGACGTACTCGTAGATGTAGTTGGCCATGTGCCCGATGACGGCCTGCGGGTGCGCGTTGTAGCTGGACGGCGTCTCCGGGCTGGTCCCGGTGAAGTCGAAGAGCAGGTGGTCGCCCTGCTTGATCATGGTCATCGAGCAGTTGCGCATCAGCCCGCCGGCCAGGCCGGCCGCGTCGCTGAACGTCACTGCCCGGTAGGTGCCGTCCGCCCAGTCCGCGATGCGCCGCCGGGCGCCCGCCTCGGCCTCGTCCAGCATCCGGCGCATCAGGCCGACGACGAAGTCCTTGCCCTCGCGCTGGAACATCTCCAGCAGCCGGATCCGGACCCGGTCGGCGGTGGTGGCCCGGGCCCGCATGTCCACGGTGACGTTGGCCTCGGCGCGGATGCCGAAGGCCGCGAACATCTCCAGCACGTCGTGATTGATGCGGAAGTTGGTGCCGACCCGCATCGGGGGGAGGTTCATGCCCTCTTCGAAGCGGGCCTTGGCGGTCAGCGGCATCCCGCCCGGCTCGACCGCGCCGGTCTCGGTGGTGTGTGACAGCGCGGCGGTCCAGGCGACCAGTTCGCCCTCGAAGAAGACCGGCATGATCGCGACCTGGTCGGGGTTGTGGATCCCGCCGTACAGCGCGTCGTTGGTGTACCAGATGTCGCCGTCGTTGATGCCGGGATTCTCCGAGTGCCGGGCCAGGATGTACTTGATCACGATGGGCGGGATGACGGCGTGCAGGTAGGTGCCGGCTGACGCGTTCACCAGGTCGCCTGCGGCGTTGAACATGGCCACGATCGAATCGCCCGCCACGCCCATGGACGACCGGGATGAGCGCATGAAGATCTCGTAGCCCTCATCGAGGACGTCGGCGGTGCGCTGGATGGCGATCTCGTAGTCGCCCGGGGTGAGCTGATCGGCGCACTTGCGCTCGTACGGGCTGGGCTTCGTGACCTTGAGTGCGGCCAGCTTCTCTTCCAGGGTGGGGTACGCCATCACTTCACCTCGCCGGGGTCAGCTGCGTCCTCGAGGATGCCGAGGCCGTGCTGGTCGATGCGGAACCGCTGCCCGGGCGGGATGACGATCGTGGAGTACTCCATCTCCGCGATGGCCGGTCCCACGATCACGTTGCCGGGCTGCAGCGCGTCGAAGGAGTACACGTCGGTGTCGCGCCGCTCGCCGAGCTCAGGCCAGTACGCCGAGCGGCTCGACGTCCGGGCGGCCGCTGGGTCGGCGTCCCCCAGCGGGTGGACGGGCAGCCGGAGCTTCTCGGTGATCACCGTGGCCTTGAGGATGATCCCGTCGATGTACACCCCGCCAGGCTTGTTGATCACGTGCGGGCTGAACGCCTCCGCGAACTCCTTCTCGAAGTCGTCGTAGACCCGCTGCGCGTCGTCGTCGGACTCGATCGCCAGCACCGGGCAGGACACCCGCTTGACCTGGACCAGCCCGCCGTACAGCATGTCCAGCTCGACGCTGAACACCACCCCGCGGCCGGCCAGGCCCTGGGCCTGCAGATCGTGCTCCGCCCGGTCCATCAGCTCACGGACCCTGGCGTTGAACGCGTCCCGGTCGATCACGATCTGCTCGGTCATGGGGGCCATGAACTGCATGCGGCCGCTCTGCTCGTACACGTGCATGATGTCCATCACCGAGCTGCCCAGCGCCGAGAAGACCGGGGCCTGCGGGAAGATCACCGCGGTCGGTACGTCGCCGCGGTACCCGGCCACGTGGGTGGGGCCGCCGCCGCCGTAGGCGAACAGCGCGAAATCCTCCGGGTGGTAGCCGCGCAGGTGCACCTCGCGCTTGATCGCGGAGGCCATGTTCTGCTCGACGATGCGCCGGATCAGTGCGGCGGCCTCGTCCACGCCCAGCCCCAGCGGCCCGGCGATCTTGTCCTGGATGGCCGCGACGGCCTTATCCCGGTTCAGGGGCATCTTGCCGCCGAAGTACCCGTCCGGGGCGATGTAGCCGAGCACCAGGTCGGCGTCGGTGACGGTGGGCTCGGAGCCCCCCAGGTCGTAGCCGACCGGGCCGGGATAGGAGCCCGCGCTGCGCGGCCCGACCTCGAGCCGGCCGCCCAGCAGGTCGTTGATCCAGGCGATCGAGCCGCCGCCCGCGCCCATCGTGGTGGTCTGCAGCATCGAGATGCCGACCATCCACTTGTCGATGATCGGCCGGAACTCATACGACCGGACGGACGCGTCCACCACCATGCCGGTGTCGAAGCTCGTCCCGCCCACGTCGGAGGCGATCACGTTGCGGTAGCCGAGGGCCTGGCCGATGTGGAACGAGCCCATCAGCCCGGCGACGGGGCCGCCGTTGAACGTGCGGCTGGCGGTGGTCTTGAAGATCTCCGCGCTGCCGCCCGTGTTGTGGGTGAGCAGGAACGTGCCCCGGTACCCGTTGCCACGGAGCTGGTCCCAGGTGGTCTCCAGCTCGAACTTGATGCTGGTCTGCAGGTAGGCGTCGAGGATCGCGGTCATCGTCCGCTCGTACTCGCCTACCTTGCCGACCACCTCGTGGGACAGGACCACGGGCAGGTAGCCCACGTGGTAGCCCTTGTACTCCTCGCGGATGATCCGGCGGACCGCCCGCTCGTGCGCGGGGTTGGCGAACGACCAGAGGAGGGACACGGCGATGGCGCGGGCGCCCCGGTCGACCAGGTCGCGCAGTTTGGCCCGCACGTCATCCTCATCGAGGGGGCGGATTATCGTGCCGGCCGAGTCGACCCGCTCCCCCACGCCGACGATCATGTCCCGCTCGACCAGCGGCGCCGGCTTGCGCTGCACCGCCAGGTTGCGCCGCTCGCTGATCCGGGTCCCGTCGGTCCACTGAGCGCCCCGGCCGATCAGGATGGCGTCCTCGTGCCCCTCGGTGGTGATCAGCCCGAGACGAGGGCCCTTCCGCTCGATCAGCCGGTTCATCGCGACCGTGGTCGAGTACCGGACGATCTCGACCTGGGGCAGGATCTCATCCAGCGGCCGGCCGAGCTGCTCCGCGCCCGCGTTCAGCACGTTGACGAAGCCGACCGACAGGTCATAGGGAGTGGTCGGTGACTTGGCGACCAGCCGACGGTCATCCCAGGTCAATACCAGGTCGGTGAATGTGCCGCCGACGTCGATGTCGATCGCCTTCACCGTGCGCTCACTTTCTGGGCAACCAGCTTCCCGTGCTCGTCGATGCGGGCCGCGCCGGACGCCAGCCGGGCCTTGATCGCGTCCACGTCCAGCGCCGTGTCCTGGGTCAGCGGGTGACCGGGGGGCAGGTACTCGCTCTCCACCTGCCGGCCGCAGCCGGGACAGTAGAACTCGACGATCCGGATCCACGCGCCGTCCGGCGCGAACGTGTACTCGCCCTCGATGACCGGCGGGTGGATCTCCCGCGGATCCCGCTCGGCGACCAGCAGGCCGCGCTTGTAGTTGCCGCGCAGGTCACCGAGGTCCTGTCCGCAGTCGTGGCAGTGCCAGCGCTCAGTATCCAGGTCGGCATCGAGGTACTCGCCGATGTGCAGCCGGGTCCTGCCCGGGCTCGTGCCCGTGTTCGAGCCTGTGTTCATGTCCGTGCTCATGGCTAGGCCTGCTTCCGGGTTAGGGACGCGTCGCCGCGCGCGTCGGTGGACAGGACCCAGCCGTCGGTCACCAGCCAGGTGTCGGTGCCGCCGTCGGCCAGCAGCGGCCCCGTGAGCTCCCGGCCGATCAGCGCGCCGGCGTCATGCACGGGCAGGGCCCCCCCGGGGCCGTACGGCGACGAGCGGGTCCCGGGCGGCCCCCCGTCCTGACGGGGGGCCGTCGGCTGGGTGAGCCGGGGCAACGGGTAGCGGGCGGTGAGCCGGACCAGGGTAGGCGGCCCGTCCAGGGAGGTGGCGAACTCGCCGGGGCCGTCGGCCCGCCCGCCGGCGCTCGACGACGCGGACCGCAGCTCCCATTCCAGCGACGCCGCGCCGGCGTCCAGGCCCTCGCCGCGCAGATCCCGCCGGGCCTGGCGGGCCAGTTCGGCGCCGGCCCGGTTCAGGTGGCCGGTCCCGGCCAGGGCCGACTCGTACACGTGCACCACGTCGGAGATCGCCGAGCCGTAGGCCGAGTAGACGCTGCCGAACCGGAAGAACCGGGCGGCCCGGGCGCCCAGCCGGTCGGCCACCGCGGTCACGAACAGCGGGCCGTTGCCGCCGTAGGCGTAGAGGGTCACCCCGGCCGGGTCCCAGCCGACCCGTCCGGCCACCTCACGGGCCAGCCCGGCGACCGCGTCCCAGGCTGCCTCGGTCACCGCCTGGGCGGCCGCGTCGGCGTCCAGCCCGAGCGGCGCGCCGACATGCTTCTCCGCCGCCGCGCGGGCCAGGCTCACGTCGAGGGTGCGCCGCCCGCCGAGGAACGCGGTAGGTGAGATCAGGCCGCAGGCCAGGAAGGCGTCGGTGATCGTCGCGTTCCGGCCGCCCAGCCCGTAGCAGGCCGGGCCGGGCGCGGCGCCCATGCTGTCCGGGCCGAGCGTCACCGCCCCGCCGGCCATGCGCGCGACGCTGCCGCCGCCCAGCGCGATCGAGTGCAGCACCGGGAGATCCAGCTTCAGCGGGATGCCGAACAGGTCACCGGTGTCCCGCAGCACCACCCGCCCGTCCTGCACCGCGCTGGCCTTGGCTGTGGTGCCGCCAACGTCGATGGCGATGACCCGGGCGTCCCCGCGCTCCGCCGCGGCGGCCGCGCAGGCGTGCGTGCCGAACAGCGGGCCGGACTCGATGGTGTCGAAGGCCTTGGTCTTGCCGATGCGGGCTACCCCGCCGTTGATGTGGCCGATGAGCACGTTGCCGTGCCAGCCGTGCTCGTCCCGGACGATCTCCTCGGCCCGGTACAGCGTGGTGGCCAGGGCGGGGTGGACGTAGGCGTTGATCAGGGAGGCGATGGTGCGGGTCGAGTCGTCCGGGCGGAGCACCACCTCGCTGCCGGCCAGCGCCGGGATCGAGCCCAGGAAGTGGTCGGGATAGTCCTGGGCGATCATCTCGATGATCCGCTCCTCGGCGCTCCCGTCCGGGAAGGCACCGGCCAGGCTGATGTTGATCCGCCGGATGCCCTTGTCGAGCAGGGACTTGATGGCGTGGCGCACCATCTGCTCGTCCGCGTCGGCCGGGATGCCGCCGATGTCCCCGGCGGACACCAGCGTGCCGACCACGGTCGCCGCCGCGGCGGAGTCGTAAAGGTCTGCCTCATGACCCGCGCTGACCAGCAGACCGAGCTTCGGGCCGGTCCGCTGGGCCAGCACGTTGGAGGTGATCGTGGACGACCAGCGGATCACCTCGACCTGGGTGAGCAGGGCCCGCAGATCACCGAACCCGAGCGCGTCCCGGGCGGCCTCGAGGATGTCCACGAACGCGATCGTGACGTCGTGCGGCGTGGTCTCGACCTTCAGGGCGAGCACCGTGTCCTCGCCGCTGACCAGCCCGTCGGTCATCGTGCCGCCGGTGTCGATGTCGATGTTGTACATCCCGCGCCGCTCCTGTCGTCGTCGAAAGGCTGGACCGCCCGCGATGTGACCGAGGCAACATCCTGGTTCACATGGTCGACACACCCATTGCGGATCGGCAACACCTTGTAGCCGGACTTGGCGCTGGCCGCACAGAACTCTGCACGCCCGGCAAAGCCCTGGCCCGGGACGGTTTTCGTTGCGGAGAACTGGCGGGCGGGAGCGGGGCCGCGCGGTCGCGGCTGATGCCTAGCCGAGCGCGGCGGCGCGGTACTCCCGGGGCGTCACGCCCTCGACCGACCGGAACAGCCGGGTGAACGCGGACGCGTTGCGCAGGCCGTGCGCAGCCGCGATCCGCTCGATCGGCCGGCGCACCAGGGCCGGATCGGCCAGATCCCGCCGGATCGCCTCCAGCCGCTCCGCCCGGATCCGCTCTCCGACCGAGCGGCCGGTGGGCTCGAGCAGCGCGTGCAGCCGCCGCACCGACAGGCCGTGGGCGCCGGCCACCCGGACCGGGCCGAGATCCGGCTCGCCGTGGTGGTCATGCAGGTACGTCTCGATGGCCAGGACGAGGGCCGCGTCCGGGTCACCCACATCCCACTGCTTGCCGAACCGGCTGCGGACCATCGTGGCGATCAGGTCGGCGGCGTTCTCGCCGAGCGCCGCGGCCCCGGGTGACCTCTCCAGCCCGGCGGCCTCGGCGGCCAGACTGCGCAAGAACGCGGACACCGCCCGCGACATCCCCTCCGTGCCGGACAGCGGGATCGCCGTCACCTGGGCAAGTTCCTGATCGGAGCGGCGCAGCTTGGCCTTGGGCAGCAGGAACACCTGCCAGTGGAACTGGTCCTGCATGACCAGCGTGAACGGCCGGGAACTGTCGTAGACGACCATCTCCCCGGCCTTCATGACCGCCTCGCGGCCGTCCTGGACCATGATCGACTGGCCACCGAGCGGCATCCCGATCTGCACCGTCTCGGGGTCGCCGTGGCGGATGTCAGCGTCGTCGCGGGTGTAAACGTGGTCGCCGCCCACCACGTCCCTGATACGCAGCGCGCCCAGCGTGGCGCAGGTCATCCGGGCCCGGGGCAGGCGGTCATGCCGCAGGTCAATCTGGACCGGAAGGATCTGGCTGCAGACCGTGCTCAGCCAGAAACCGGGGCGCTGCCCTGGCGCCTCACTAGCGGTTTCGAAGACGTCACCCACGCCCACCCCTCGACCGAGTGCATCTGGTGACTGACGCTGGGCGCCCGGCTGGTCTAAGACAGAACATAAGCGCGTCCGTACTGCAACGCAAGTGTCGAATGTGTACTCTGACGCGCTGGAAAGGAGCCACGCATGAGCGAGATGACGCAGCGCCCGCTGGTTCGGCTCAGGAACGGGGCCATCCGCGGCAAGGCCGAATCCGGGATCGCCGCGTTTCTCGGCGTTCCCTACGCGGCGGCTCCGTTCGGCGCGAACCGGATGAAGCCACCCCAGCCTGTCCCGGCGTGGGATGGCGAGCGCGACGCGACGATGTACGGGCCGACGGCGCCCAAGGGCGACTACCCGCCGCAGTACGCCCGGTTGTTCCCGGAGGTGGTGATCCCCGGCGAGGACTGCCTGAACCTGAACGTGTGGACGCCCGACCTGACCACCGGCGGGCTTCCGGTACTCGTCTGGATCCACGGCGGCTCGTTCATGAACGGATCCGGATCGGTGGCGGAGTACAGCGGCGCGGGGTTCGCGCGTGACGGCGTCGTGTGCGTGACCATCAACTACCGGCTGTCCGCCGAGGGCTTCCTGTTCCTCGGCGACGGCATCGCCAATCTCGGGCTGCTCGATCAGCTGGCCGCGTTGCGGTGGGTGCAGGAGAACATCTCGGCGTTCGGGGGCGATCCGGCCCGCGTCACCGTCGCGGGCGAGTCGGCCGGGGCGATGAGCGTGACGACTCTGCTGTCGATGCCGCTCGCCGAGGGCCTGTTCGCTCAGGCCATCACCGAAAGCGGCGCGGCGGCCCACACGCTCACCGGGGACGAGGGCCGGATGGTTGGCGGCTACCTCGCGGAGGCCCTCGGCGTGCCTGCTGACCGGAACCCGATCAAGGCACTCCCGGTGGGCAGGCTCGTGCAGACCGCATCCGACCTGGTCGTGGAGGTGCACACCAGACCTGACCCGGCCAGGTGGGGCCAGCTCGCATTGAGCCTGCTGCCGTTCGCCCCGACCGTGGATGGCGCCGTCCTGCCGCAGGCACCGCTTCCGGCGATCGCCGCCGGGCACGGCCGCGACGTCCGGCTGCTAACCGGGTCGAACCGGGACGAGGCACGTCTGTTCCTGGTCGCGCCCGGCACCATCGACCTGATCGACGACGCCACGCTCGAAGCAGCCGCGGGCGCGTACGGCCTGCCAGCCGATTCCCTCGGCGTCTACCGGGCGAACCGGCCAGGTGCCAGCGCCGGTGACGTCCTCGCCGCCGTCGTCACCGACTGGTTTTACGCCATCCCGGCCATCCGGGTCGCCGAAGCCCGCGCTGGACGAGGCGCCGGCACGTGGATCTACCGGTTCGACTGCCCCGCGCCAGAGGACAACCACCGGCTCGGCGCGTGCCACGGGGTGGAGATCCCGTTCGTGTTCGACACCATCACCCACGATGCCGCGCACCCTCTCATCGGCGACGCGCCCTCGCAGGCCGTCGCCGACAAGGCGCATCGGGTATGGGTTGACTTCATCACCAGCGGCGACCCTGGCTGGGCCGCCTACGACACCACCAGCCGCACCACCGGCCTGCTTACCGACACCATCACCGTGATCGACGACCCGTCCGCCGACGAGCGCGCCCGCTGGAACGCGATCCGGTGAACTACCCGCGTGTGGCGTGCCCCGGTCCTGGCCCGGTCCCCCGCATCGGCTGCTGGGCGGTTGAGGCGAGATGGGTCTGCGCTTCGCCGGGCGGGCAGTGGGAGCTGGTCGTCAAGGCCAGCGCGGGTACCGAGAAAGCCACGGCCGGCGCCGCGATCAGCGCCAGTACGGAGGTGGCCGCCCGGCGGCCCCGGCTGGCCGGGCGCGGCGAGTCGATGAGGCGCCGGATCCGCTGCGCCCCGGTGGTTCCCCCGGCACCGAGGGCCCCGGCGGGCACCCGCGCCGCGGCCAGGGTCAGCAGCGCACCGGCTAGCGTCAGGCGGTGTGCGCGCCGCGCCGCGGCGTCGTCCGCAGCCATTTCCACCAGGCAGCCGATCTGGCTGGCCGCGGCAGCGAAGAGGGGGACGTACGGGAAGGCGGAGCGCAGGCCCCCGGCCAGGATGATCACCAGGTGATGCCGGCCGTCCAGGTGCGCACGCTCGTGCGCCAGCACCGCATCCAACTCATCCCTGTCCAGCCGCCGCAACGCGCCCGTGGTGAACACGATGCGCCGGCGACCTGGCACGCAGTAAACAGCCGGGCGGTCATCCTCCAGCAGCACCATGCCCGGCACCAGGCCACGCCGCCCGACCACGGCTAGCGTCTCGTCATGACGAGCCCGGCTGCGCCGGGAACTAGTTACCGCCTTCCCCGTGAACCAGGCCAGCCGGGCCGCCGCGCCCAGGGTGAGCACGCCCCCGGCGGTGCTCGCCATCGCCCCGCCCACAGACGCGTACCGTGCTCGCAACGAGGCCGCGCAGGCTTCCAGGCTGCTCCAGTCGGCCCAGACCCGCAGGCACGGGATGGCCAGGATCAGCCCGGCCAGCAGTGCTGAAGCGACGACCGTGACGATCAGCACCTGCCAGACCGCAATAGCCAGCCGGGGGGAACGCCGGGGCCAGGACGCCCGCGGCAGCCACCAGGTCCCGGCGGCGGCGAGGGCGGCCGCGTAGCCGGCCAGCAGCAGCGGCACCGTGGCCGTCACCGCGGGGGCTCCCGCTCAGCGGCCGCGTCCAGCGCCACCCGCAACTGCGCAATCTCGCCGGGGTCCAGATCCTCGACCAGGCGCACCAGCGTGGCCGCCGGGTCCTGTGCTACCGCGAGCGCCTCACCTAGCAAGCCAGCCACATAATCCTCCCGGGACCGCACGGTGACATACAGGTACGCCCGGCCGCTCTTCTGGCGGTTCAGCCAGCCCTTGCGGAACAGGTTCTCCATCACCGTCTGCACAGTATTGAACGCAAGCGGGCGATTCTGGTTCAGCACGTCGGCGACCTCACGGACGCGCAGCGGGTCGCCAGCCGCCCACATGACATCCATGATCGCGGCTTCCAGGTCACCAAACCGGGCCATCTCACCTCCGCCCTGACGATCCCGCCCGTATCCTGAGCGCCACAACGCCTCGGCCGCGGGCACCACCCATGCTGACATGTCGCACTCAGCCTGATATAACCTATTCACCTTAGGTGTTAAGGTGAGGGGAAGATCTCGCCGGGTCCGCAACGAAGATCCAGCCGGGTCTGCGACGGGGGGCGACTGCCCGCGGACAGGCGAAGCCGTCCGCGGACACGGGCTAGGACTGGGGGCGCCGGTGAGCGGCAGCTATGACCAGTGGGCAGCTGCACGCCAGGCTGCTGACCTCGTGGCCACCGACCTGAACCGCGTGTCCGGGCTGCTCGAGGAAGTGGCAACCCTCTGGCGGCGGGCCCAGCTCTACGGGCAGCAGTCATCACCCATCGCGCCCGGGAGCCTCCAGGACGCGGCACGAAACCTGGCTGATGCCTTGCGCCTTCTCCCGGACGCCGACTGCGAGGAACATCCGGCCCTGGCCTTTGCCGCCGTGGCCCAGCTGGCCGCCCTCGAAAGTAATGCTGCCTGTTCCGCGGCGGTGACGGCCGAGCGTCACCTCGGGGACGCCGGGGTCTGGGCAGCAGTGGAGGGCGCTCTACTGCAGGTCGGGAAGCGACTGTGGAGCCTCATCACCTGCCTCGCGGAGATCGGTGAACCGCGCCTGGCTGAGGGCCCGGCGGCAGCCCGGGGGGCGTTGGTGACATGGGGGACGCCGAGCCTGCCAGCGGCGGGCTCCGGGGAATCGTGCCAGGCGCTGGCGACACAGCGCGCGGCGATCGACGCGCTGCCCGAAGTCGAACTGCGCCGGCTGCTCGTCCTGATCGGCGGCATCGACCCGTCCGCGCTACAGCTCGCCGCGGCCCTCTACACAGAAACTTTCTGCGCGGTCGCCGAGATGAAGGGCAGCGTAGCTGCCCTTCGGCCGCTAGCCCTGGCTCAGCCCGGTACCTGCCCGCCCGGTCTTGGGCAGTAGGGCAGAACGAGGCTGGAGAATTGGTACGCGAGTACCAGCAGTACATCGGCGGTGAATGGGTCAGCCCGGACCGATCTAGCCGCGAGTGCCGAGGCTATACCGTTCGCAAACCGGCGGTCAGCCGTGCCTGGCCCGAACCGGCCAGAGCGGTCACCCGCGGGCCCGGCATCAGGTCATCGGCCAGGCGATTGTCTGGGGCACGGCGAGGTCGGCGTCCGTGCAGACCAAGCAACTCCCCGTCGCGGCGGTGCGTCACCACTGCACCCCTGTCTCCCGCGGAGTACGAAGGAACTACCGCATAACAAACGGCTTGACCGTCCCAGTCTCCCAGCCAGCCAGATGGCCGGGAGACTGACGGAGCGCGATTCGCTGCGGGCCGGGGTGCGACGCGCCGTCCGGGTCCGCTGCCACACGGTCACCACGTGGAGCCCGTTCTCGTCCGTGCCGACCGCCCAGGCAAGCAGTGCCCCAGAGGTGAACGCGATCAGCGTTTAGATGTCACCGTCAACCCCGTGAAGGCGAGCAAGAACAGGACGAGGAACCCGCCGTAATAGGTAACGAAAGCGGCTCCCAGCGCTGCCGGGATGATCACGCACGCCACCCACGCAGCCACCTTCTTGCTCACCGGCTTCCGGACGCGTCCCACAGGGAGCGCGGGTGACCCCACGACGCCGATCGGCGTGGGCGGGATGCCGTCGGTGACTGCCGCCAGCTCCGCATAACTCCGCGACACCAGCGCCTGGCCAGCCCGCACGCCGAGCTGGTCCCTGGTCAGCCAGCCCTGCACGAACGCAGCCTTGAGGGTGTCGATCACCTGCTCGCGGTCCGCGTCGGAGGCCCGGAGGCGGCCACGGCCCATCGCACCCGCTGCCCCACGCTCTCCAGGTCCTGTGGTCACCAGCGCCTCCCGGCCAGCGCAACCTATCAGCAGCGTAACGCCGGGCCCCCGCTTCTGGATCCCGTCGGCGTGCAGCTGCCCTGCGGCCACGACATGGCCGCGGCCAACCTGGCGCCGCGTAGGCTGCCGGCCTCGCTGGGAGCGGTGCCGTCTTGGTCAAAATGTCCGGATTGCCGTCCGTCCTGCGGCGGTCCGAAGTAGCCTGGGTCGTCCCGCGCTTGCGTGTCCCGGGCACGACCAGGCGGAATCACAGCACGATGGGAGTGGGCCATGGCCATCTTCAGACCTGGCCTGCGGCCAGTGGAGGAGCCCAGGGATAAGGGTCTCAAGACCGGCGCTCTTGGCCTGGTATCCAGCGTGGTCATGGGCGTGGCCTCGACCGCCCCGGCCTATAGCCTGGCCGCGACGCTGTTCTTCGTCGTGGCCGCGGTCGGGCTGAAGTCCCCGCTGGTCGCCGTGTTGGCGTTCGTGCCGATGCTGCTGTGCTCGATTGGCTTCAGCGAGCTGAACAAGGCCGATCCTGACTGCGGGACCACGTTCATCTGGGCGGCCCGGGCGTTCGGGCCGAAAACCGGCTGGGCCGGCGGCTGGGGCGTCGTGGCAGCCGATGTCCTGGTCATGGCCAGCCTGGCCCAGGTGGCCGGGCAGTACGTGTTCTTCCTCTTCCAGGGACCTAACAGCGCGATCGGAGCCAACGCCTCCAGCGGCTGGGTTCTGCTGGTCGGCATCTTGTGGATCGTCGCGATGACCTACATCTGCTACCGCGGCATCGAGGTCTCGGCCAACTTCCAGAAGGCGCTGCTGTCCATCGAGATCATCTTGCTGCTGATCATGTCGGTCACGGCGCTGGTCCGGGTGCTGGGCAGTCACCCGCCGCCAGGCTCGCTGCACCCGAGCTTCAGCTGGCTGTCGGCGTCGCACCTGCCCGTCTCGGCCTTCGTGTCCGGGATCATCTTGATGCTGTTCATCTACTGGGGCTGGGACACCGCCTTGTCGGTGAATGAGGAGACCGCGAACAAGTCCCGGACGCCGGGCCGAGCGGCGATCATCTCGACGGTCCTGCTGCTCGTCACGTACGTGATCGTGATCGTCGCCGTGCAGGCCTTCGCCGGCATCGGCGGCAAGGGCGTCGGGCTGACCAATCCGGCGCACCAGTTCGACGTGCTGTCGGTAACCGGGGGCGCGATCTTCGGCACCTCCGGGCTCGGCACGGTCTTGTCCCGGCTCCTGATCCTCATGGTGCTCAGCTCGGCCGCCGCCTCGACCCAAACCACGATCTTGCCGACCGCACGCACGACGCTGTCGATGGCCGCCTACGGGGCGCTGCCCGAGTCCTTCGCCAAGATCCACCCCAGGTACCTGACCCCGACGGTGTCCACCCTTGTCATGGGCGCGATCTCGATCCTCCTGTACATCCCGCTGAACTACATCTCCGGCGGCAACCCGATCGCTGACGCGGTCACCGCGATTGGCCTGTACATCGCGTTCTACTATGGGCTGACTGCGTTCTCCTGTGTCTGGTACTACCGGGCCACGCTGACCAGCAGCGCCTGGAATCTGTGGATGCGCGGCATCCTGCCTGGGCTGGGCGGCCTGATCATGTACGCGGCGGGCTTCTACAGCCTGCAGAGCGACTGGGTCGCGTCCAACAGCTACACGAAGTGGACGCTGCCAGTCCTGCACTGGCAGATCGGCGGTGTCTTCATCATCGCCGCGCTGGCCGCAGTGGCCGGAGTGATCGGCTTTGCCTTCATGCACGTCACCGGCCCCGCCTTCTTCCGCAAAGAAACGCTCGCCAGGACCGCTCCCGTGCTCGTGGTTGACCCGGACTCGCTGTAAGCCAGGCCGCCGCGGGGCGGCATCCGGATGCCGTCGGCTCGGGAGACGGTCTTGGCACTGGCGGGGATTGCCTATCCTCGCTGGTAGTTGGCGGGCTAGGGCAACGATGGCCAGTCCGGCCCCCAGCTGGTTTCGCCGGCGAAGGCGGACCCGGACGCGGGAAAGCGGGAAAGGGACCATGCCTCTTCGGCTCGGCCAGCCGTGCTCCGCCCGGGCGGCCCGCATACGGCGGGCCGTGGGCAGCCCGCCATGAGCGGCGCAGCCCCCGGCCGGCCGTCCTGGCCCATCTGGTCCGGGACGGTGCCGGCGCTGGCCGACGGCTTCAGTGCCAGGCCGGAGACGTCCCCGGGCCTGGCGGCTGCGCTGCCGGCCGGGGCCGCGGTTGCGCTCGTCCCCGATCGGGCGGCGGCACCGGCTACCCGCCCCGGCCCGCTGGCGCCTCCCGATGCGCAGGACTGGCTGAGGTCGTCGGGTAAGACCCAGCTCGCCGCGGCCTTCGCCGAGTCGCTGTGGCAATCAGGTGGTATAGACCTGCTGGTCTGGATCGAGGCCACGAGCCGGGCCTCGGTGCTGTCCGGCTATGCCACGGCGACGGCCGCCGTGACCGGCCGGGACCAGGCGAGCAGCTGTGAGTCAGTCGCTGCCCAGTTCCTCAGCTGGCTGGGCGAGACCAGCCATTCATGGCTGGTGGTATTCGACGACCTGTCCGACCCGGCGGACCTGGATGGTCTGTGGCCGGCCGGCCCGGCTGGCCGGGTGCTGGTGACCTCCGCCGAGGCTGCGGCCGTCCCCAGCGGCATGCCGATCGTGCCGCTCGGGCCGTTCAGCCTGCGTGAGGCCATCAGCTATCTGAGCGGCCGCCTGGCGTCCGACCCGGACAAGCGGCACGGTGTGATCGAACTGGCTCAGGACCTGGACTTGGAGCCGGTCGCGCTGGCACAGGCCAGCGCGGTGATCGCCAACACCCCGCTGTCGTGCCGCGAGTACCGGGCCCATTTCGTGCCCAGGAGGGAGCAGCTGGCGGAATCGTCCAGCGCACGGCCGTCAGCAGCCGCGGTGACATGGACGTTCTCGCTCGGACGGGCGGACCAGCTGGCGCCGGGCCGATCGGCCGAGTTGCTGCTGGCCCTGGCCGCCCTGCTGGACGGGCACGGCATTCCCGAAACCATCTTCATGTCTCCTGCGGCCTGCGATTTCCTCGCGGGCGGCGGTGACGTCCCGGCCAACAGCGAGGGCGCCCGCGCGGCGCTGGCGGCGCTGGAACAGGCCGGCCTGCTGACCGTCGAACCGGTGACCGCACCGCCGACAGTCCAGATCAGCCCAGTGCTGCAGTCGGCGCTGCGGGCCGCGATACCCCAAGGCATGCGGGATCAAGCGGCGCGTTCGGTCGCGAACGCGCTGCTCCAGGCCTGGCCGGAACGGGAGCAGCCTGGCTGGCCTGCCTCCGGCCTGCAATCGTGCGTGGCGACCCTCCGGCGGATCACCGGAGACCGGCTGTGGGACGGCGGCTGCCATCCTGTGCTGGTGCGGGCGGGGGACAGCCTGGACCGCGCCCGCCTGACCGGACCTGCGGTGGACCATTGGCGCGACCTTGCCACGACGAGCGGCCGCTTGCTCGGCGACGAGCACCCGGATACCTTGCTGGCCGGCCAGCGGCTGGCCGACGCCTACCTTGCTGCCGGGCGCGCGGCCGACGCCATCCCGTGGTTCCAGTGGGTCCTCGACAGGCTGACCCACAGGCTCGGGCCGGATCACCGTGACGTGATCGAGGCGCGGCGCCGCCTGGGCCACGCCCTCGTGGCGGCGCTCCAGGTCCCGGCTGCGATCACCGTCCTTGAACGCGCGGCGGCTCAATTCGAGCAGGTCTGCGGGCCCGGGCATGCCGACACGCTCGGCGCGCGGGACGAGCTCGCCGCCGCCTACCTGGCTGCGGACCAGTACTCCGACGCCATCACCCTCTACCGGCGCACGCTGGCCGACCGGGAGCGCGCCCAGGGAGCCCGGCACCCGCAGACGATGACTACGCGTCACGGCCTGGCCGACGCTTACCTGGCCAGCGGCCGAGCCAAAGAGGCAGTCGCGGCCTACAGGCGGGTGGTGGCCGACCGGGAACGCGTCCTTGGGCCCGATCACCTCGACACCCTTACGGCGCGGAACAACCTCGGCGCCGCCTACCAGAAGTCGGGCAAGCCGGCGGCGGCGGAGCTGGCCTGCGAGCAGGCCTGGGCCGGGTTCGACCGGGTACTGGGCCCGCGTCACCCTGATACGCTGCGAAGCCATGCGGGGCTGGCCCTGGTGTACCGCCAGCTCGGGCGCTATGGCGACGCCCGCACCCTGCTACGCGACACGGCCGACCGCCTGCAGCGCATCTTGCCCGACGGCGATCCGCTGATCGCCGAACTGCGCCAGAGCCTGGCCGACATCGGCGAGGAGTAACTCCCACAGCGGAAGCGCGCCCCGGCGTCGGCGACGGCCCGCCCGAATGAAGAAGCAGGTGCTACTCTTTTCCTATCGTCGTCCGCCATTGGTGATCTGCGCCCACACGTACTTGCCGCCCTTTTCATCCGCTGGGAAGTTCCAGGCCCATCGCTGGCTGAGGGCCTCTACCAGCAGCAGGCCCCGGCCGTTCTCGGTCTCGTCGTTGACGTCCGCCCGGATCGGTGAGTGCGGGCTGGCGTCCCAGACCAGGATGAGGACCTGCGCCTTGTCCGACAGCAGCCACAGCCGCACCGACGAGGCCTGCCCGGTTATGCGGGATGCCTGTATGGCGTTCGTGACCAGTTCCGACACGACCAGTTCGGTGCTGTCGGTGAGCGCGGCCAGTCCCCATTCCCACAGCAGTTGCCGGGCGTGCAGCCGGGCGCATGGCACCGCGCCGGGCAGCGCGCCGAGTTCGAGGAAACTGTGGAGCGGCCACTGGCGGGTCATGCCGTATCTCCGTTGTGTTTCCAGGCCCCTGTGTCCCCGCCTGGCTGGGGGTCGCGGGCGGGGACACAGGGGCCGCATTTTCCAGGCGCGGGCCTGGTGCTCGGCTCGGTACGGCGAGCGGGTCCGGCCACGGCGCGCTGCTGTGCGGGGCTGGTGTTGCCGTTCATCGCTGTGGTCCCCGTGATTCTTTATTTATGGCCCGAAGTAGATTGCCGGGGTAAGGGACTCGGGCAGACCGGAGTTGGCGGCTTCTTTCGTTTGTGCGTGCCATCGTGCGCGACAAATGTTGTGGCGGCTACCGCGTCACGGCCGCGATGTGTCATAACCGGGGCGTGGGCGCCTATGACACATCGTCATCTGATCTGTTGCACGTCTTTCCGGGCGGCGGGAAGCTGTGCCGTATGCGGTCGATTGGCCGTTATGGTATGGATTACAGCCCCACGGTGCGCGGGCGGCGCTTTATTCGTGAGATCGTGCGCCTGCGCAATGACAGCGGCCTGTCGATTTACACGGCTGCCAGCCGGCTGGACTGGAGCAAGCTCTACGGGCCTGGCAAGAGGCGCTGTTCGGCCGCTAACGGTCTCCTGCCGCGCGGCAGGCCGGGGTCAGCGAGGGGGCCTTGGCTATGTCAGCGGACCTATCGGCAACGGCAGGATCAGCACGTCAAAGAGCGGCGAGTCGGGCCAGTTGGGCCGGAGCTCAGCCACTTTACGCCATCCCCATTTCCGGTACGCGCGGTAAGCGGTCGTGTTGCCCGGCTCTACGAGCAGCGTCGCGCGTTGCTCTTTGCGGGGTGCGAGAAGCTCGTCGTGCAGGGCGTGGGCTATATGCCGCCCGGCGAAAGGCTGGCGGACCATGAGTTCGCTCAACGCGAAGGTACGTTTACCGTTTTCCTCGGTAAAACCAGGCTCAACCGGTGTGGTCAGCCAGGGCCACCATCCACCGTCTGGCGGGCGTAGCGCCCAGCCCCATGCCTGCCCGGCCGGCTCGTCGCCAAGGTAGGCGATAACGAGGTCGAACCCATCACGAGAGGTATAGGCGTCGAAGCGCTCAAGGAATGCTTCCTGCGTCTCGAAAGGGTCGCCGGATTCGATGGCTGCCACATAGGCATCGTTATGAATATGCAAAATCGTGTCGCGCTGGGCACGAGCGGCACTCCGGTCAAAGCGGCGGAACGACAGGCGCGGGGCCGCATTATTGCCGGTGGGAGCCATTACGATGCCATCGACCGGGCAACGGCATCGAACTGCTCGCAGAAAGCCGCTCGTTCCTCTGTATGCGGGCCATCGACCGCACGCAAGGGACGGAGCTCGTTCAGCGTCCGCACCGAGGTTACGCCGTCGGCCAGGGCGGGAAGTACGCTCATCCCCTCAGCGATCGCGTGTTCCCGGGCGTCTTGTTTAAGCAAGGCGCCGGATAGGAGCGCCCCGTAGTACGTTCTGTTTCGCCGCGTTAGGTTACTGTCGAGGACGGTGCGATAGAGCGTTTCGCCACGGCTGGGCTTTCCGAGATTCAAGACTCCCATCGCTTCGTGGCCGGTGATCTCCGTCTCGTCAACGAACTGTATCCACTCCGGGTCGTCCGCCCGGGTGCCCCGGTCAAGCTCTCGCCGCGCGCGGGTGATCGCTGACCGGAAGGCCGCTTCGTCTCCGAGCAGTGACGCGGCGTTGGCGTGACGCATCGCGATCAGTGCGTGCAGCCGCGGGACGGGCTCGTGGCGCGCCTGGTCGGCTGCCTGCAGGGCCAGCCTGAGACCCTCACGTGCGAGGCTCCTGCGCTCATTGGCCGCGCCGGCTGTCCGTGCGAGGTAACTGCAGAGCATCGACCACTTTTCCAGCGCGTGCGCAGCGACGACCGGATTGCCGGCATGACCGGCCGCCAGATGGGCTTCGGCATACAGGTACCGGGCCAGCGGCACGTTCCCGCCGTCAAACGCGAGCCAGCCCGTGCAAATGGCCAGCTCGCTGGTGATGGCGAGGAGCTGTCGTTCGATCGGTTCGGTATAGCTGGATTCACCCAGCATCCGGCGAGCGTATTGCCAGTGCATCAGCGCTTGCCGCAGCAGAGCCGCGCCGCCGACGGCCTGATCGCGCGCGTACAGGCTGTCCACGCACGCTTGCAGGTACCGGGCGTGCGCGGCGGTCACCTGGGCAGGGACGGCCGCGGAGGGCAGGATGACGGCCGCCGCAGCACCGGCCACGAGCCCACCGAACGTGCGCCGGTCCACATCCAAGCCTGCGTCCTCCACCATCCAGGCGTCGGCTAGCCCGGCACTCGCGAGACTGACATCACGCAGCGCAGCGTCCGGGCGGCCCAGTATGGCCGGTAGCAGCGCTTCCCGGGGCATCACGACGGTCCTGGCGAACCGCAGCAGCTCCCGGATGTCAAAAAGAGTGTCGCGCTGGCCTTTCTCAATCAAACTTACCGTGCTCTGCGACCAGCCCAGAAGCTGCGCCAGCTCAAGCTGGGACAGCCCCGTTGCGGCGCGGAAGATGACCATCATGGCGGCCAGGTCCAGCCCGGCCAGCGCCCGGCGCATGGGCGGCGAATCCCACAACCACACCGGCGTTAAGCCACCGCCGTCCGCAGGGGTTTCCGCGCCATCCGGGCCGTAACGCGCTGCGTGCAGGCACGAGGAGCACAGCGGGTCGGGGTTGTAACGGGACAGCGGGCGCTTGCATGCCGCACACCGCTGCGTTTCGGGCATTCTCGCCCCCTGGTCGGGAACCGCGCCGGACGGGGCACCAGGCTAGGCAGGCACGTCATGGCGGTGCAATGCCAATGTGTCATAGCCCCCGCACCGGAGCAATGACGTTCCGCGATGGACCGGCCACTTCGCGGCGGCCATGCTGAGACCGCGTCAGCAGTTCACGCTGTGCCGACTGTCCTCGATGCCGTCCTTCCGTTCCGGCCGCGACCAGATGCAGAGGATCATGAACTCTATCCCCGCCCCCCTCCGCCGGGCATCGATTTCGCCGCCGCCATCTCCAGGGCACTGGCCTGCGACCCGGCCGGACGGGCCCGGCTCCGCGCAGCCAGCCGCCGTCGCCCGCTACGACCACGCGCAAGCCGTCGCTGCCTTCTGCGCCGAGGTCGCGCCATGGACGGTCACCACCGGTAAGCAGGGCACGCGGGCGATCCATGACGATACCGGCGCCCCGCGAAGCGTCTGAAGCGCCGGGCGGACCGAGACAGCCTTGTCAGTCCACGTAAGTGATGCTGGCCATAACGTCAATGTCTATGTCCCATTGGCCGGCCGCGACCCGGCCAGCCGCCGGGGCCTGGGCCACCGCAGGCTCACCCCAGCCGAGCACGTCCGCCGCCCCAGCCAGCGGGCACAGCAGCCGCCGATACATACGGCCCCCATCAGGATCCGGCCCACGGCGCTCGAAGCCGCTGATCCGCCCGGCCATCCGCACCTGGGCATACGGAGCACGCCCCGGCCGCCGCACCTCCTGGAAGCCGAGGTAACGGCGTCATCGATCCGGATCTGGCTTTCCTCCATCGCCTCCCGCGACAGCGTCGCCGACAGGCCGCTGTCCCAGGCTTCGGGCGTGCCGCCGGGCAGGTTGAAAACTCCCTCATCGTCATCGTCCTGGATCAGCACTCGGCCGGTAGACGGGCAGATCAGATACCCGTACACCTGGGTGACCTGAAGGCCCTCACGAACGGGAGCCTCAAACCAGCGGTAGCTGACATCCGCGACGGTGCTCATTCCCGACACCGTAACGACCACCTAACGCCTGGGCCCCGCCAACACGCCGGACCACATAGCATCAGCAAGCTAACCCAGGCCGATGACAGTCGGCCCGCACCGGGGCGTGACCGTAGCTGCGGCTTTCTCCCCCCGAGATAGGCCCGTCAGGGTTTCTCGTCGCCCAGAGCACTCCTGATCACCTCGGCCTGCGGGGCGCCAACGCTGTGCAGCTTCCCGGCGGCGTCGAGAAGCTCTCCGCGGGCGTAGCTGTTCACCTCGGCGATGTCGGCGGCGAACCGGAGCGCGACAGCCTCGGCCTGCTCTGCGTCACCTGCTCCTGTGTGCGCGCTGACCAGGCAGGCGCCGTACCAGGCCCGGTCACGGCGGTAGGACTCCGGCAGCGCCTCCAGGCCGGCCGTCAGCAGGTCGGCGGCGGCGCCGTAGTTCCGCAAGTGAAGTTCGGCCATACCGTGCTGCAGGGCGAACCAGTCCTCGCCGTAGAAATACATCCACGCAGGCTCGTCTTCCGGCGTGCCCGCCGCCCGCTCGATGAGGGCTTGCGCCTGATCCAGCAGCGACCGCGCGGGGCCGGCGTCACCGGCTAGGGCGTGGCCGCGGGCTTCCATCTGCGCAGCCATGCCCTGCACGCCGGGCGTAACCCGCTGGCTGTACCAGCGGGCCGCCTGCGCCATCTGCACGCATCCCCGTGGTTCCCCCGTGCTCCAGGCCATGTGTGCCTTCATCGACAGCGTGGTCGCGGCCATGTTCGCGTCCCCGGCCTCCTGCGCCCAGTCGTGCGCGCGGTCGTACCAGGCCAGCCCCGCCGCCTGATCGTGGACGTCGATGCACATCCAGGCCATGAACTGTGCGTACTCGGCGGCCAGGCCAACCAGCCGGTCAGCCAGCGGCCCCCGGGCGCCGTGGGTGAAGTCCGCCACCGTGGCGAGCTGGGCACGGATGAGCCCCAGCAGGGGGCGTGCGCCAACAGAGTCTTCGACGCGGCGGTGTTCGGCGAGCGTGTGCTCCAGCCACTGCACGACGGGCACGTCAATCCGGAGCGGCTCGTCCACCGCCCTGGTGATCCGGCCGTACAGGTCAGCGTCCGGGGCGACCGGCGCCAGCGGTGACGCCGGGATAGGCGGCCGGGACGCCTCCCATGCCGCGACGAGCTGGCCGTCCGCGGCGAGCGCCCTGTCCAGGGCCAGGTCGGGCGACGGCCGGGCGCGGCCGTTCTTCAGGTTGGAGATGTGGCCCGGGTTGCAGGGCACCTGACGGGCGAGTTCCCGCACGCCGACACCGCGCGCCGTCATTAGACGCGCCAGTTCGTTGCCGAACTCGCTCATACGGTGCACCGATCGCGTAAAGCCGGGTGTTTGCCTGTTTGCCAGCCTCAGCCAAACAACGGACGTCTTTCTACAATAACTGCCCGGCGGCATCGTGGGCGGCAAGCCGTTTTTCTACGCAGAACTGGACGCCGCGATGATGCCGCCCGATGAGCCGACCACGCCCCTGACCTACCTCCAGTGGAACTGGGGCGAGGCGTACGAGATCACCGGAGCCGCCGGGCATTGGCTCGCCCAGCGCCGCGACGACGACCGGACGCTGACCGCCGGAAGCCCCGAACTGCTGCGGGAGCTGATCATTGAGGACTACTCGGCGGAACCTGTAATGATGACGCGCTGATAGCGAACATAAATGCTGCGCACGAATGGCTAATGGCCTATTTCGTAGCGTGCCGCCTCCATAAACATGGGAATCGAGAGTAACGCCCGCACCGCCACC
>CAVYJW010000003.1:0-2677190 GCA_963768945.1 uncultured Actinomycetes bacterium | reverse complement strand
GAGTGCCGTAAGGAGGACTGTGGATCTTAAGCGAGACAGACCCGCGAGGCGCGGAAGCTACGGCCGGGAAAGTTAACGGACCGTGATCACGTCCAGGCTCCCGCGGGGATGTGTCGCTCGGGTCTTCGCCCAGCTCAAGGCGAGCAAGAACTCGCAACGACTCTTCCAGCTCGTGGCGATGGGCAACGGGCCACCTGGCAGGCAGCTCCCAGGTAGGAGCAGGCCATGAGGGCCCGGCCCCGGATGAGCTTGAGTGCCTGGTCCTTCATACGATCCTCGGCTACGCCGTGCAAGAGATCGCAGCGTGGCTGAATATTCTGAGGGAACCGTTAAGACCCCTAACAGAATGACGTGTGGGAATAGCGGTGTTCATGTGATGGTTGAGCCTGGCCGTGAGGAAGGGGCAGCAGCCACCGTGGATCGTCTCGGACGAGCTGTGGGCCCGGATCGAGCCGCTGCTGCCCGTGGTCCCGCGGCGGGCTGATCATCCTGGCCGCAGGCGGCTGGATGACCGCAAGGTGCTGTGCGGGATCTTGTTCGTGCTGTACACGGGGATCCCGTGGGAGTTCTTGCCGCAGGAGCTGGGGTTCGGGTCCGGGATGACCTGCTGGCGGCGGCTGCGGGACTGGCACGAGGCCGGGGTCTGGCAGCGGCTGCACGAGGCGCTGCTGGCGGAGCTGAATGCCGCCGGGGCGCTGGACTGGTCCAGGGCGGTGATTGACAGCTCGCACGTGCGGGCGATGAAAGGCGGCCCAAAACCGGCCCGAGCCCGGTCGATCGCGCCAAGCCGGGCTCGAAGCACCACGTGATCACCGAGGCGCACGGGATCCCGCTGGCGGTTCGCTGACCGGCGGCAACCGCAACGACGTCACCCAGCTCATGCCCCTGATCCAGGCCATCCCGCCGGTCCGCGGCCGGCGCGGACGACCCCGGCAGCGCCCGGATGCGGTCTACGCCGACCGGGGCTATGACCACGACAAGTACCGCCGGCAGGTCCGGGACAAGGGCATCACCCCGGTGATCGCCCGGCGCGGCACAGAGCACGGCTCGGGCCTAGGCATGCACCGCTGGGTGGTCGAGCAGTCGATCGCGCTGATGCACTGGTTCCGCCGGCTGCGCATCCGCTGGGAGATCCGCGACGACATCCACGAGGCCTTCCTCAGCCTCGCCTGCGCCATCATCTGCTGGCGCCGACTCACCAACCTTTCACTTTGTTAGGACCTCTAAGGCTGTTGTACAAGGCGCCCGGCAGTCGTTGCGCGAGATCCTCAGCGACCAGCCCGGAGAGGGAGAGCCCCGATGAAACCCCAACCACGGCGTCGCCGCATACGACGGGGACAAGGACATCAGCCACGATGAGCTCCTGACGCGCCTGGCCAACCTCAATCGGCGGACAGGCCAGAGCTACCCGATCCCGGACGATGACGACTTGGAGGCCGCTATCGAAGAGGCCGCTGACCGGCTCGCGGCCGACTGACGACAGGCCCCGCAGCCCAGGAAAGAGTGCAGACCTTGACCTTGACGGTGGTCATCTTGTCGTCGCAGTAGACCATGAACTCGCCCCGCGTTGCTGGCTGTTTGCCCCTAGGTGCTCACTGGTCCCCCTGGCTGTAGTTCCCGATGACCTTGCGGCTGATCAGGTCCTTGGCGCCGTCGGTGGCGGTGTCCATAAGGTCGGGCGGGGTATCGAGCTCCGGCCAGGTCCCGTAGCAGACCAGGCAGCCGACTGTGATGACCCGGGCGCGGAGGTCGAAGGTGACTGTCAGGTGCTCGTGGCGACAGGGCTGTCGTTTGAGGGGTGAGCACCGCCGTTGCCGATGCCACGCTGCCATCCGTTCCGTGATCGTTACGCATGAAGTGCCCTGCCAGCGATGTTTCAGCAAAGTGGACACGCTGGCGGTTCCAATGATGCCGTTCTTACCGGCACCCCTAAGTGACAATCTCGCTCCCGGCCGACGTCTGCTGGTCGACTGGACCGTTGACCTCTGTTCAGCCCGCGTCAGGCAACGTTGCCTAGTTTTATGACAAGCACTCCTGCCTCTAGGCCGACAGCCAGTGAATCGGCTACCCAGGCAACTGCCGAGACTGTGTAATGAGTGGGCAAAGTAAGCATGCCCGCATAGGTTTTGGGGTCCCAGATCCGAACCGTGCGGTCCTTGCTGCCGGAGGCGAGCAGGTCCTGGCCATCCACCCGCACCGCGCACACCGCCGTCACATGCTCCTCGTGGCCTTCCAGGGTGGCGTGCTGCTGTCCGGTGCGCGGGTCCCAGATCCGCACCGTGCCGTCCCAGTAGCCGACGGCGAGCAGGTCCTGGCCATCCACCCGCACCGCGCACAACGCATGCACCCAGTTGCGCACCCTATCGTTCAGGGGGCTTCTCAGGGTGGCGTGCTGGTGTCCGGTGCGCGGGTCCCAGATCCGCACCGTGCCGTCGTCGCTGCCGGAGGCGAGCAGGTCCTGGCCATCCACCCGCACCACGCACAACGCATTCACATTCTGCTGGTGGCCTTCCAGGGTGGCGTGCTGGTGTCCGGTGCGCGGGTCCCAGATCCGCACCGTGCCGCCACCGCTGCCGACGGCGAGCAGGTCCTGGCCATCCACCCGCACCGCGCACAACGCGTGCGCCGCGTCCTGGTGACCTATCGGGGTGGCGTGCTGGTGTCCGGTGCGCGGGTCCCAGATCCGCACCGTGCGGTTGTGGTTGCCGCTAGAAGCGAGCAGGTCCTGGCCATCCACCTGCACTGCGCACACCGCGCCCACGAAGTCGTCCTGGTGGCCTTTGAAGGTGGCGTGTTGCTGTCCGGTGCGCGGGTCCCAGATCCGCACCGTGCCGTGCCCGCCGGAGGCGAACAGGTCCTGGCCATCCACCCGCACGGCGCACAACGCGTGCACCCAGCGCTGATGGCCTGCCAGGGCGGGGTGCCGTCCGGTGCGCGGGTCCCAGATCCGCACCGTGCCGTGCCCGCCGACGGCGAGCAGGTCCTGGCCATCCACCCGCACCGCGCACAACGCGTGCGCCCCGCTGTTCAGGGGGCTTTCCATGGTGGCGTGCTGGTATCCCGTGCGCGGGTCCCAGATCCGCACCGGGCCGTTGAAGCTGCCGGAGGCGAGCAGGTCCTGGCCATCCACCCGCACCGCGCACACCGCTGTCACCCAGTTCTGGGAGGCGGCGGCCTGGTAAGCGCGGCCTACCAGGGCGCGGTGCTGGTCTCCGGTGCGCGGGTCCCAGATCCGCACCGTGCCGTCGCGCTCGCCGACGGCGAGCAGGTCCTGGCCATCCACCCGCACCGCGCACAACGCCCTCGCCCAGTCCTGGTAGGCGGCGGCCTGGTCAGCGCGGCCTACCAGGGCGCGGTGCTGGTGTCCGGTGCGCGGGTCCCAGATCCGCACCCTGCCGTCGTTGCCGCCGGAGGCGAGCAGGTTCTGGCCATCCACCCGCACCGCGCACAACGCTGTCACCACGTAGTACTGGTGGCCTTCCAGGGCGCGGTGCTGTTGTCCGGTGCGCGGGTCCCAGATCCGCACCGTGCCGTCGTCGCCGCCGGAGGCGAGCAGGTCCTGGCCATCTACGCGCACCGCGCACACCGCATTCACCCAGTCCTGGTGGCCTTCCAGGGTGGCGTGCTGGTGTCCGGTGCGCGGGTCCCAGATCCGCACCGTGCCGTCGTGGCAGCCGACGGCGAGCAGGTCCTGGCCATCCACCCGTACCGCGCACACCGCCCTCGCCCAGTAAGCGAAGGTGCTTCTGAGAGTGGCGTACTGCTGTCCGGAGCGCGGGTCCCAGATCCGCACCGTGTCTTCGCCGCAGGAGGCGAGCAGGTCCTGGCCATCCACCCGTACCGCGCACACCGCCGTCACAACGAACCGATGGCCTTCCAGAACGGTACGTTCGACTCTTGGCGGTACTGCGGCCCACTGGGCCTTGTAGGGAGCTTCCCATCGGTTGGCCCGGTAGGTGGTACCAAGGTCATCCAGCGCTTCAGTGACGCTGAACAAAGCGGTACGTTCGAGGGGGCGTGCTGTGATGGCCTGGGGAGTCAGCCGAAGCAGCCGCACGCAGCGGCGCGCGTCCACCGAGCTAGCCCCGTCAGAGACTTGCAGCAGCCGCCGTAGGTCAGCGTGCAGCAGGTATGTGTCGTCGGTGAGCAGGTCATCGACCAGTCCGGCAGCCTGGGCGTGACCAGGCAGCGAACGCAGCAGGTAGTCAGGGACCCCCTGCCATGCGCCTGCCCGGCCGTACTGGGTGAACGCCTGGGTGAGCGCCCGCTGGTCCTGCGCCGCCCGGATGATATCGGCCCGGGCATGCAGCAGAGCGTCGTTGAGGGCCTGGTGAAACAACCGGTACACCGGCCCGCTGTTGATGCTGCGAACATCGGGTCCGGTGTCGCGTCCTGTCTCGACCAGGAAGTTGGCCGCCGAAGATCGGGCGAACCGGGTGAGGTCTTCGCGGCTGACATGTGTTCCGTAGAGGGCTTCCACAGCAGTTTGCCACAGCGCGGCGGGCAGCCCGGGGGCTTCGGCAAAGGCCAGCGCCGTCAGCGCATCGGCAGCGTGCAGCCCAGCGATTCGGCCGAGCGGCTGCAAATAAGCGGCCAGGGCCGCATCAACTGTGGCCGTAAACTCAAGCCGATCCAGATGGACCGCTTGCTCATCATGCAGACCATGGGATCGGGCGATCAGGCCCGCGATCAGGAAGTTCTGCCCGGACAGCGCCGCAATCCGGGCGGCCAGCGCCCCAGCGAGCGTGCCGTCGGCGTATGGGCTGCCGGGACGTTCGTCCCCGGCGAGCTGCAGGCACGCCAGCGCGTAGGCAGCCAGATCCGGCTCAGCGAAATAGCCGGGATCATCCAGGTCGATGGCCGCCAGCGCTGCGCCGAACCGGCCCAGCAGGTCACCGCCGTCATCGCGGCGGCGGGTCCCGACGATCACCTGCGCGCCGGCCCCGGCGCACGTTTCCGCCAGCGGCAGCACGAGCTTCTCGATGATGATCCGGGCCTGATCTGGGCCAGCGGCCTCATCGAGCGCATCCACGACCACGTTGAACCGGGCACCGCCACGCTGATCCAGCAGGTCCCGGATAGCAGGAGCCAGGTCTCCTGGTTCGCCGGGCAACGGGGCGGACGCCGCCCGGGCGATCTCCTCGGCAACTTCCAGCGCGGTCTTCCCCTTGGCGTGCACCGCGCAGGCCACCGACCCCGCGCTCGCGCGGACCGCCTCATCGTCCGGCGGCAGCAGCATGCGGATACCCGCATCTGCGGTAGTGACGATCCGGCCCAGGACCGCGGACTTGCCCACCCCCGGGGACCCGGTGACGACCAGCACCCGCCGGTCCGCAGCAGCCCGGTCCAGCCACGACACGATCTCCGACAATGCCGCGGCGCGACCGCGGAATCGCCAGCCTCGTTCACTGTCGATGCTCACGCCGCGGCCCCGCGGCCGCCAATGCCGCGTGCCCTCGGGATCACGATCCAGCCGCCAGCCCCACTGGGTCAAGGCGACCTCCCCGGCGGCCGCTACCGTCCAGCGGGCCAGCGCCGCCAGTTCCAGGTCCGGCACATCCAGGTCGATCTGATGCAAGGTGACGGCCCGGCCGTCCCCGTTGGCGTGCGCCTGCCCCACCAGCCCGACCACTGCCTCATAGTCCGGCGACCACAAGCCACCGCCGCTGAAACCCGGCTGAATCAGGTACGCAGAGCGGGTGTCCAGCCGCACCCATCCGTACGACAGGAACTCTCCCACCTGGCCGCCGGCGGAATTACCGACAGGGTCGCGATCAGGGAACCCGAACGCCCACCACGGTCGGCCGATCAGATCCTTCCCGGCCGGGCACCGCAGCGGCGCCGGCTCCACCCCGGCCGGCACCTGTTCGGCAAGAACCAGCACCGCCAGATCCTTCACCGGCCGCGCGTACACGGCCCGCACCGAAGCGACCCGGCGGCGCGGGCAATCACCAGCCTTCGGGAAAGCCACCCACAACGGCTCCCGGGGCGCCCCCTCGTACATAACCACATGAGCGCACGTGAGCACCCGGCCAGCGTCAATGACAACAGCCGTCCCCAGCGGCTCGAAATCGTGTTCAGAAGCGTGAACCGCAGCCACCCAGGCGTCAGCGGACGGCGACCGGTACGGGAGACCAGCGCTCACTGCCCGCTGGCACCGGAATCCGCACCCGCCTCATGCACCGGGCGCGACCAGGTCAAGGTGACATCAAAATTGGCTTCCCCGGCCGCCCTGGCCACCAGCCAGTTGGCTCCGCCGCTCACCTTGATACCGAACTTCAGCTCCACCCCATCCGGCTGCGCCTCCTTCACCTTGTCCAGCACAGCCTTCGCAGCCTCCACCGCCGGACCAACGGCCTGCTGAACCCGGCCCAGGACCTCCTCCGGCCCAGCCGGTCGGAACCCCTCCGACGGCTCAATCTCAAACTTCACCGTCGTCGCGTCATCCACTCGGTACGTCACCACCTGCGACGCCATCGCCTGCTTCCTCCCAGCCCACCTGCCCAAGCCAGCGGCTCAAGCAAGCTCCACCGGCTTGACCGCACCTAAGCAATCGTCTGGTTCATGCTGCCACACAGCAAGCACACACCCGCCACAGCCCGCACCGAATGCCGCTGCTGTTAGGGACTGCCCCCAGCTCGGTTGACCACTTGCCTGTGAGGATTTGCTCCTCGCTGGAAGGATGCTCATCATGCCGAAGGCGTTTCCTCTGGAGTTCCGCCGGGATGTGGTCGCGGTGGCCCGCAAAGGCGAGACCCCGCTGTCACAGATCGCGAAGGATTTCGGGATCTCTGAGTCGTGCCTGCACCGCTGGCTGAAGCTGGCTGACGTTGATGATGGCGTCCGGCCGGGCGTCACCAGCAGTGAGTCCGCGAAGCTGCGGGAGCTGAAGAGGCGGAACAAGACGCTGGAGCAGGAGAACGAGATCCTGCGCCGGGCGGCCGCGTACTTTGCCCGGGAGATCTCCCCAAAATGAGCTACCCGCTGGTCCTTGACCTTGCCGCTGACGGTGTTCCTGTCGTGGTGACCTGCCGGGTGCTCGGCTTCTCCAAGCAGGCCTTCTATGCCTGGCGCAAGAACCCGGTCAGCCAGCGGGACCAGGACGACGCGCACCTGATCAACGCCGCCCTGGACGTGCACCGCGACGATCCGGCGTTCGGGTACCGGTTCATCGCTGACCAGTTGCCCGCCCGGGCATCCGGGCCGGGGAGAACAGGGTGGCGCGGCTGTGCGCCCAGCAGCGGATCTGGTCAGTATTCAGCAAGAAGCGCGGACTGAACCGCAAGGCCGGGCCGCCGGTGCACGATGATCTGGTAGCCCGTCAGTTCACCGCGGACGGCCCCGACCGCACCTGGCTGACCGACATCACCGAGCATCCAACCGGCGACGGGAAGCTCTATCTGTGCGCGTTCAAGGACGTGTACTCGAACCGGATCGTCGGCTACTCGATGGACTCGCGGATGACCGCGGGCCCGGCGGTCTCCGCGCTGCGCAACGCCATCGCCCTGCGAGAGCCCGCAGGAACGCTGGTGGTGCATTCGGACAGGGGCAGTCAGTTCCGGTCCGCTGTTTCGTCGGGACGCTGAAGGACCACGGCCTGACTGGCTCGATGGGCCGCGTCGGCGCGTGCGGTGACAATGCCGCGATGGAATCGTTCTTCGCCCTGCTGCAGAAGAACGTCCTGGAGCGTCAGCGCTGGTCAACGAGAGAGCAGCTGCGCCTGCCATCATCACCTGGATCGAGCGCACCTACCATCGTCGAAGACGGCAACGACGACTTGGCCGCCTCACGCCCATCGAGTACGAGACAATCAACCAGGCTGCACACGCCGCCTGAACCACCCAGTCCCCGAGTCAACCAAAGCCGGGGCAGTCCCAAATGGCTGTTCTGTGCGATGGAACCCGCCCGCGGACGCGCAGGGCACGAGCAAGTATTCGGCGTTAGGCGCTCAGGGAACGGCTGCAACTACAACTTCTACCCGACTCTCAGTGACCGCCTAATGAATGTGTCGCCATATCGGCGTTGCCTCGTGCCCTGGCTACGGATGCGCTGCAGCATGCTCAGCCCAGGGCGATGACAGCGCGGGTCTGCCACTGGTAGAGGTGCGTGTCGCGCTCCAGGACGATCAGCTGGACGTCGGGGATTTCTACGATGACTGGTTCTAGCGGTGGGTCCAGTACTTTCAGGTAGGGGTCCATCGGCCCGTCATCGTTGCTGTAGGCGACGCTGACGTGGGGTGTCCAGTCGTCGGTCTCGCCGAGCTCCCCGGGCCCGCGTACTGCGGCAATGGCGTCCCGAAGCGCACGGCGAACCGCCGTCAGGGCATCGGCTGGCCGGACCTCAAGCCGGACCACCTCCGGATCAAGCACCGCGGGCCCCATTGTCACCGTCGCCCGGGGAACGCCAGCGAGCCGCTCCCTGGACGCCTCGATGATGGCTTCGATATCCGCGTCCGGGACTTCGTCGGTGAAGCCGATGCCCTGAGTGGTTAGGTGCAGCCATTGCCGCGGGATCGGGTCCAGGCCAGGCAGCCCGGCCAGCCGTTCCTGGTAGGCGTCGACGAGTTCGTGCAGGGCGTTCTGGCCGTCGAAGGTGAAGTGCCAGGTGTACATCCGCCGCCCGGGCTGCCAGCCCGGGCGCCACCACCAGTGGTCCCGCATCTGCTCCGCGTCGGCGCTCACGACTCTCCCCGAGGCAGTGCCCGTGCGGTGACGGTATGGGCACGGTAATCAACGATCTGGTCACGCAACTCGGCTACCTCCGTGCTGCCCTGGTACCGGCGGTCAGCGAGTCGCATCCCGACCTCCCCGAGCCTGGTGGTGAGCGTAGCCAGCCGATGCTCCGGCCGCATGCTGAAGATAGGTGCGAGTTCGCTCGCCGCGCCATCCACCCGTCCCGCGAGAAGATGCGCGATTCCCGACCCGATCCGGATCTGTGCCCATGTCCCATAGGCCCATGGTTCCCCAGCCTCGTAGGCCTGCTGAGCCGTTTCGGCCTCCGCAAGTGCTGCGGCGGCATTCCCGGCCCGCAGGTGAACACCCATTGCGTAGTTGGCCTGCCGAGCCCGCCCGCACGCCCATATCCCGGCCGCGTCGTCTTCGCTGGTGACCTCATCCCGGGCGCGTTTCACGACACTCTGCGCCTCCAGTGCCCCCGCGATGTCGCCGTCCGCCTGCCGCGCATCCCCGAGCTGCGACGCTAGAAGGACCCGCGCCGTGGTTGGCGGCGCGCACTCCAGCCCACGCCTGGCGAGGTCGGCCGCCTCCTGAAAGCGTCCTTCCCAGTAGGCGTTCTTGCCCTGGGCAATCAGCACAATGGCCCGCAATAGGATCATGATCGGCCTGCTCAGCCATGATCCAGCCGGCCCGGGCGTGCGCTTCGGCGGCGGCCGACTGACCGATGTCCGAGGACACCCAGGACAGGAACGCCAGCAAATGCCCGGCGATCAGGTACAAGTCGCGGGTCTGACGCAGAGACTGGTGGCCGCCGCGGAGCAGCCCAGAGACCCGCCGATAGGCCGACGACGCGTCGCGCAGCACAGGCAACGGAGGCTTCTGCAGGTAGTCCCTGGCCAGGCGGCTGGCTCCGTCAGCTAGTGCGTCGATGGTCATGTTGCCCACGTTGGTCTGCTCCGCCCATGTCGCCAAGTCCAACGCTTCCGTCGCCAGGGTCACCACGATCGGTTCCTGGTCCGGGTCCTCACCTGTTGCTAACCGCGGAGCCGCACCCCCACCGACCGGCGTTCCCACCCGGCGTCGTCGCCTAGCGTCTGGCTCCCCGTCACGCGACGCAGCTTCCTGAATCTCGTCGTAGCGGGCAACGAACGTCCCGTCGGCCCCGAGGACCGTGTCGCAGTCCTCCCAGAAATCGCGGGGCACCTTTTGGTGGCCGGTCTCCACGTTGGCGACAGTGCTGCGCGAGGCATTCATGAGCCGCGCGAACTCTTCCTGGGTGAGACTGCGTGCCTGGCGCAGGTCGGCGAGTCGTCGCCCGAGATCTCGCCAGGCGGCCTGGATGGACTTCCCGTCAGCCACGCTCTGCCTCCAGTCGGCTACAGCGCCATACCCTTTCCAGTGTCACCCATTCCGCGGTACTTCTCTACGTCATTACCCGGCCGATAACGGGTCAGGAGAACCTGCCCGGCACGCGTCCGGACGCGGGCTGGACCGGCCGCCAACCACGGCAATGATCACCACGGACGCCGGGCGACCGAGCGCACTTCTGCTCATCTGGCGACTATTGATCAGGCGCTCGCCCGGCCTCCGCGGATGTCGCCTGCACGCCCACTTCACAGCTCGTGGCCCTATCGCATGCGTGCCCGGCGTCAACTCCCGCAGAACCGCACAAGTCCCGGTGACGAGAAGTCGCCATTGACGATTTTTGGCATCTTTCGGCTGCTCAGGGATGCCATTTGCATGGGCTGCGCACCGGGTGCGTACAGGGCCCGGTGATCCCGCCCGGACCCTGACGCGAGGAGCAGCCCGGTGTCTAAATGGCTCGCCGCAGCCGCCGCCCTGGCGGTCGCTCTCCCTCTCGCCCTGGTGCTGCTGGTCGTTACCACGTCCCCATCGAGCCAGGCGAGCGCGACTCTGGCCGGCGGGCCGAGCGTCCAGGCCTTGGACACCGTCCCGCCCGCCTATCTGGCGCTGTATCTCGCCGCCGCGCAGACCTGCCCCGGCCTTCCGTGGGCGGTCCTGGCCGGCATCGGCGAGGTCGAAAGCGACCACGGCCAGTCCGGCGCGCCCGGTGTGCACTCCGGCGCGAACTACGCGGGCGCCGAGGGCCCGATGCAGTTCGAGCCCGCCACCTTCGCCCAGTACGCGGTCAACGCCGACCCGTCCGCGCCGCTGACTCCGTACAACCCGGCGGACGCGATCTACACCGCCGCCGCGATGCTCTGCGCCACCGGCGCCGCGTCCGGGACCCAGGCAGGCATCCGCCAGGCGATCTTCGCCTACAACCACTCGCAGGCCTACGTCTCCGCCGTGCTGGCCTGGGCCGCCCGCTACACCAACCCAGTCCCCTCCAGCGCTGTCGCGGCAGCGATCGCGTTCGCGGTCCGCCAGGTCGGCAAGCCCTACCAGTGGGGCGCCACCGGCCCGGACGCGTACGACTGCTCCGGGCTGGTCTACGCCGCCTACGCGGCCGCGGGCATCCACATCGCCCGCACCACCTACCAGTGGCGCCAGGACGGCCCCCAGATTCCTCTGTCCCAGATTCAGCCGGGAGACCTGCTGTTCTCCGCCGGCTCCGACGGCACCCCCGCCAACCCGGGCCACGTCGTGATGTACCTCGGCGGCGGCCAGATCATCCAGGCCCCGCAGACCGGCGAGGACGTCCAGATCGACCCCCTGACCTGGCCGGGGTCGTCGTGGCGACCCGTCCCGCCGACCTCTCCCATGTCTGACCACATCCCGGACGGAGGACCCGATGATGAGCCACGTCACGATCGCCCAGCTGCGCGCCACCCCCACGGTGGACCTGATGACCGCCGCCGCGGCGCTGGGCCTGGGCCGCACCAAGGCCTACGAACTCGCCCGCAGCGGCCAGTTTCCCTGCCGGGTCATCCGCATCGGCGAGGTCTACCGCATCCCCACTCCCGGCCTGCTGGAACTCCTCGGCGTCCCGGCCGAAGAACCCCGCCCCTCCACGGCTCTCACCCGCCACTGACCAGCGCCCTCTGACCCGCTCTCGAAGGGCCGGCGAAAAGCAGAAAGGACACCGCGATGCCACCGACTAGGCAGCCCGACCACCATGCTCAGGAAACCGCCCGGGAACCCCGGCACAGCTGGCAGCGTCCCGAGCTCGTCATCTGGGGCGCACACGGCGGCGCCGGTACCAGCACTCTGGCAGTCTGGCTCCAGCCCGCGTGGGACATGGGCGCGATGAGCACTGAGCCCGACCCGCCCTACCCCGCCAAAGTGTCAGCCGGCCGGGCCCTCATCGTCACCTGCCGCAGCACGGCATGGTCCGCGCAGCAGGCCACCAAGGCCGTCGCGGCCACGATACGGCAGGGCGGCCAGGTGGCCGCGCTGGCCGTGGTCAGCGACGGCTGGCCCGAACCTGCCACCGCCACCAGCCGGTTCCGTCTCCTCCAGCCCCAGGTCGGCGCGGTTATCCACGTCCCGTTCGTCGCCGCTCTCCGGGTCGCCGACGACCCCGCCGCCGTGCCGCTGCCCCGCTCCGCGCGGCGGGCCCTCACCGCGATCAGAACTGCCGCTGGCCGGACCTGCCGGACCTTCCCCACCTCACCCACTCCGCAGGAGATCTGACGATGCCCGCGCTTGCGCTCATCCTGCACCACCTCATTGCTACCCACGCCATCGCAGCCAGCCCGCACGGGCTCGCGGTCACCGTGCCAAACCCTGCGCCGCAGCCGCCACCGGGCTTGTCGGGCACCGTGAACACCCTGCTGGCCTGGTGGAAGTGGGGCGCCCTAGTCGCCGGAGTATTTGGGCTGATCGGCTGCGGCGCGATGATGGCCATCGGCCGCCGCAACCGGCACAGCCTCGCGGCGGACGGCGCAACCGGCATCCCGTGGGTACTCGCCGGGCTGACGCTGATCGCCTTGTCGTCCGGCATCGTCGGCGTCTTCATCTGAGGCTCGCGATGTTCACCTATGCCGCACGCCGCGCGCCGCCGCAGGCGCCGCAGGCTTGCTCTCCTCGCCGTAGTGGTTATCGCCGCGACCATCGCCGCGCAGCACGCAGCTCATCCGCATCAGCCCGATGGAACTTCGGTCAGCCGGTCCGCGCCCGCCGCGCCCAGCGCAACGAGCACTGGCCGGGTCAGGTTCGGTCCGGGATTCCGCTGGTTCGATTTTTACGGCATCGACCTGCCTGTGTCCGCCACAGCTGGCCCGCACAGTATGCATAACGGTCTGTCTGGCGGATTCACTGACACCCCGCTGGGAGCCGTGCTGGCTGCGGTCAACATCACCGTCCGTACCTCAGCCCAATGGGGACCTGGGATCTACCGGCCGACGATCAACCACCACGTGGTAGGTCCGGCCGCCGGGATCTTGCTGGCCGCGGACAACAGCGGCTACGCCGCGCTGCGCGCCGCCGGGCATGTCGCACCGGGCCAGCCGGCCGGCCGGGGGTATGCCGTCGAGGCCGCCTACCGGCTGGTCCGTTACACGCCACGGTCTGCCACGGTCGCCGTCGTCTCCGAGGGCCCGGCCAGCAACGGCACGGTGGTGCTGGCCATCACCCGCATCCGGGTCCGCTGGCAGCGCGGTGACTGGCGGGTGGTCGCCCCTCCGGGTGGCAGTTGGTCCAGCTCCGCCACGACGGTCTCTTCCCTGTCCGGTTACACCGACTTCCCGAGCGAGAGATGAGTCATGCCCTGCAACCCACTGACCGATCCGGCCTGCGTCGTCGGCAACCTCGTCAAGTCAGCCACCAGCAGCGTCGGCAGTGACGTGCTGAGCGGCATCGCACAGGCGGTGACCGACGGAGTCAGGTGGATCGTCACGAACACAGCGACTTGGTGGCTGCGCATTCCCTCCCCGAACCTGGCGGGTGAGCCCGCGATCGCCGCGATGCAACGCTGGCTGTTGCCGGTGACCGCAGCGGTCGCGGTCGCCGGGGTGATCGCGGCGGGGGCACGGATGGCGCTCACCCGCCGGGCCAACCCCCTGCTTGACGTCACCGGCGGACTCTTCACCCTGGCCGCCGCTAGCACCATTGGACTGGCCGCAGCGACGCTGTTGCTGAAGGCGGGGGACGCCTGGTCGGCGTGGGTGCTGCAGGAGTCCACCGGCGGCCACTTCACCCAGCGGCTGACCCTGTTGCTGAACCTCGGAGGCAATGCTGCCCCGGCCGCAGTGCTGGTGTTCGGGCTGATCGCCATCGTGCTGTCGCTGGTACAGGCCGTGTTGATGCTGTTCCGGCAGGCAGCACTGATCATCCTGGCGGGGGTGCTGCCACTGGCGGCCGCGGGATCGATCGCGCCGACTGACCCGGGCGTGGGTCCGCAAGGTAGCCGCCTGGATGCTGGCGCTGATCTGCTACAAGCCTGCCGCAGCCGCGGTTTACGCGACGGCGTTCACCATGATTGGTAACGGTGGCAGCCCGCAGACCACGCTGATGGGTTCCGTGATGCTGCTCCTGTCGGTGCTCACGCTGCCGGCGCTGATGCGGTTCTTCACCTGGACGACCGGCACGATCGCCAATTCCGCTGGCGGCGGGCAGCTGCTCGGCGCCGCCACAGTCGGCGCGATCGCGATCGGCGCGATGCGGTCCTCCGGCGGCGGGTCAGCGCAGGACCAGGCCGCCTTACCTCGACTCCCGGCTCGGCCCCCAGCCGCCCGGCAGTTCCGGCGGAGGCTCGGCTGGCGGTCCGCCGTCGGGCGGCCCACCATCCGGACCAGGCGGTCCAGGGTCGATGAGCGACGGCGGTTCTTCAGGCGCCGCGGCAGGCCCATTCCCGCCGGCGACCGCAGCACCGCCAGCCCGGCCCGCCGGAGCAGGCACTACGGGCGCCGCGGCCGGTGCCATGCCACCGGGAGCCGCTGACATGGGCACCTCGGGCGCGGCCGGACCCGCCAGGACACCCAGCGGGAGCGCAGCCAGCGCCGCTGCCCCGGCATCAGCCGCAGGGCCAGCAGCCTCAGCCGCGGCCGCCAGCGCGCAGATCGCAGCGGACGCTGCCCGACTCGCCACTGGCGCGATGGAGGACGGGGACCGGCGATGACCAGCGACCACCCGGTCCGTACCTACGGCGGATGGCGGCGCAGCCGCAGTATCGGGCTTCTTGGGCTGGGCCCGGCGGCGACGTTCGTTCTGCTCGGCTGCTTCGCGGCGCTGGTGCTGATCGCCGCTTTCTCCCTGCGGCTGCTGCTGTACGTCGCGCCGCCCGTGCTACTGGCTGGTGCCACGGGGGTGCTCCGGGTCGGCGGGGTGCCGCTCGCCCAGCTCGCGGTGCAGCGGCTCCGCTGGTGGCATGGCAGCCATGCGGGGTACACCAGCTACCGCGCCAACGTCGTGCAGCAGTACACAGGCATCCTCCAACTGCCCGGGACCCTCGCAGCCACCGAGCTGCTGTCCGCCGAAGACGGCCAAGGCGGTCGCTACGGCCTGGTCCGCGACCGGCACACCGGATACCTCACCACCACCATCCAGGTAGCACCCGTGTCGACCTGGCTGGCCGACCCGGCGGACGCCGATCAATGGGTAGCGAACTGGGGTGCCTGGCTGGCCTCCCTCGGCTACCTCCCCGCGCTCCGCTGGGTCACCGTCACCGTGGATACCGCGCCCGACCCCGGATCCACCCTCATCCGCCAGGTCGCCGCCGCGATCGACACCGGAGCACCCCCGCCCGCGCTGGACATCATGGACCAGCTCGTGGCCAGCGCACCCGCGGCCGCGGCCGACGTGGACACCCGGGTCAGCATCACCGTCGATCCGGCCGCATGGCCGGCGCAGCCACGTACCCTCGCCGAGGCCGTCACAGAGACTGGGCGAGCGCTGCTGGGCCTGGAATCAGCCCTCGGCTCCTGCGGGGTCAGCGTGCTAGGCCGCGCCCGCGCCGCAGACATCGCCGGAATGGTCCGCACCGCGTTCGACCCGGCGGTCCGCGGTGAGATCAGCCGCCTGCTCGCGACCGGAGTCAGTCCCGCACTGGAGCAGCACCTGAACTGGTCCGCGGCCGGCCCGGCGGGCACCGAGGAACGCTGGGACTGCTACCAGCACGACAGCGGCACGTCGGTGAGCTGGGCCTGGCGGGAACCGCCCAGGCAGAACGTCACCTCGAGTGTGCTGGCCCGGCTGCTCGGCCCGGGCAGCTACCCGAAACGGGTCAGCCTGCAGTACCGGCCTCTGCCCGCCGCCGCGGCCGCACACGTCCCTCGACAGCGAGGTACAGGCGGCCCAGTTCCGCAGCGAGTACGCCCGGCGCACCCGCCGCGACGTCACCGCCCGCGACGCCCACGACCAGGCCCGCGCCCGGCAGGCCGCCGACGAGGAAGCACGCGGCGCCGGGGTCAGCCTGATCGGCCTGTACGCCACGGTCACCGTCACCGATCCGGCCCAGCTGACCCGCGCCGTCGCCGACACCGAAGCCGCCGCCGAGGCTTCCAAGATCCGGCTGCAGCGCCTGTACCGCAGCCAGGCCGCCGGCTTCGCCGCCACCTTGCCCTGCGGCATCTGCCTCACTGAACTCGCCGCCCGGTTCCGGCACTGACTCCTTGGACACCGCTCATGCGCACTGATCCTGCTCAGCACAACACGCGAGACTGCATCCTCCGGCCGAGTTCGGCGCCGGGAAACCCTGCTCCGGGCCACCGCCGACAAAACCCGTCCGGACCCGATGGCGGCCAGCCGTGCCTGCGCCAGCCGCAGAGAACGCGCTTCTGCCACCCGCCTGGGGCTGGCCGATCCCGGATGGCGGCCGGGCCGTCCACGTCACGGCCGCTCCCGAGTACCAGGCCACCACCACGCAGCTGTGCGGCCTGTTCCCGTTCGTGGCCGGCAGCGGCACCCCGACCGCGGGCACCCCGGTGGGCCGGCACCAGCTCTGGGGCGAGGTGGTCTGCCTAGACCCGCTGGCGTGGCTGCGCGCCGGTCTGGTCACCAATCCTGGGATGTTCGTCCTCGGCCAGCCCGGCACCGGAAAGTCCGCGCTGGTGAAACGGCTGGTCACCGGCGCCGTCGCCTGCGGCACCCGGGTGCTCATCCTGGGCGACACCAAGCCGGACTACACCCCGCTGGTCAGCTACCTCGGCGGGCAGGTCATCCGGATCGGCCGCGGCCTGGACCGCATCAACCCCCTCGACGCCGGTCCGCTTGGCGCGGCCCTGTCGGCCATGACCGGCGCGGACGCCGAGCAGTTGCGCGCGGAAGTCCGCTCCCGGCGGCTGTCCCTGCTGATCGCCCTGGCCATGCTGATCCGCGAAGCCCGGATCAGCAACGCCGAGGAGGTCATCCTCGGCCGCGCCATCGACCTCCTCGACACCCGCACCACCCAGGGACAGGCGGCGCCCACGGTCACGGACGTGCTGCGAGTGATCGAAGAAGGCCCCGACCTGCTCCGGTCGGCCGCGCGAGCCGACACCGCGCAGCGCTACCGCGACCGGGTCGCCGACCTGGTGTTCACGCTCGACCTGCTGTGCACCGGGTCGCTGGCCGGGGTGTTCGACGGGCCGACCTCCCAGCCGATCGACCTGAACGCCCCGGCCGTCAGCGTAGACATCTCCGCGGTCAAGGCCGCCGGGGACAAGCTCCTCACCGCCGCCCTCCTGTGTACCTGGGGCTACGCCTTCGGCTGCGTCGACGCCGCAGCCGCGCTCGCCACCACCGGCGGCGGCCCGCGCCGGTCCTACCTCGGGGTGATGGACGAGCTGTGGCGCGCGCTGCGCGGCGCCCCCGGCCTGGTCGAGCACGCCGACTCCCTCACCCGCCTCAACCGGGCGAAAGGCATGGCCCACATCATGATCACCCACTCCCTCGCCGACCTCGACACCCTTGTCACCGAGGAAGACCGCGCCAAAGCCCGCGGCTTCATGGACCGCTCGGCCATCACCGTCCTGGCCGGGTTGCCGCCCCGGGAACTAGCCCGGGTGAACGAGATCACCCCGCTCACCGGCCCCGAACGCGCCCTGGTCGGCTCCTGGTCCGCGCCCGAGTCCTACCAGGCCGGGGCCCGCCACCCCGGCCGCGGCAAGTACCTCATCAAGACCGGTGAACGGCTCGGCATCCCGGTCCAGCTCACCCTCGTCGGGCCCGAAGCCCAGCTGTATGACACCGACCAGGCGATCCGCGCTCCCCGGCTTCCTTCTTTTACGGGCGTCAGGGGGGAAGCATGAACGACCGGACCGACGCCGAGCAGTGGCAGGAGATGGCCAGCCACCTCATGCAAGCGCATGGCGCCGAGGCTGGCGGCCTGCTCGCCTACGCGCCGACGCTGGAGCAACTCCGCTTCGCCCACGCCGACACCCACGTTGCGCTGGCCAGTATCAAAGCACTCCCGCCGGACCTCCACACTCATCCCTTGCCGATGGATGCCGGGTGGTTTGACCGGCGGGAGTCGTCCTACCGCCCGTTCCGGCCATCAGCTTCTGCCCGGGACGATCCCTTCTGTTTCCCGTCTCCCCATCAGACTGGCCTGCCTCACACCTACGTTTTCCCCCTCCACGAGGGCGACCTGGCCCAGTGGACGGCCGTGCGGCCGTTCCACGACGCACCAGCGGAGTTGATCAAGGACTGCGCCGCCAGAGCGGCAGCCGCATGGCGCGCCAGAGCCAGCAGCCCCAGTCCCGGGCAGGCCCGGCCATCAATTCAGCCAGGCCCCAGCGCCGCCAGACAGCCGGGGCGGTATGTCCCGCGCGCGACCAGGCGGCGATGACGTTGCCAGCCCTAAATCACGAACTCCGGGAATTTCCCGCCACCGGCCAGGGCATCCACCCCGGCTACGAGGGGAGCCTGCGGTGAGCCGGGCGCTGGGGCCGGGCCCGTCGGCTGCCTCCGGCGGCGCAGCGGCCGGCTGGACGGTGCTGATCGCCTGCTGGTCTGTGGTCGCCGTGTCCGGTCTTATCTGGGCCGCAGCTGCCCTCGCCGGGGCAATCACAGGCGGCCGGACGGAACCGTTTGGGATCAAATTCACCCGGGACCTGCTGCACGGGCGCAGCCAGGACGCGTGGCCCCACACCCCAACCGTCGCGGTCACCATCACCGCGGTCCTCATGGCCGGAGGTGTGGCCGCGATCGCTGCGGGGGCGCGCCCGGCTGCTCGGCCGGTGGCGGGCGGCGCCTGGGGACCCGGTCGCGGCGCTGGCCCGTAACCCGCGGATGCACGCGCTGACCCGGCTGCCCGTCGCCCGGGCCGCCGCCGGGTTGCGCCGGTCACTGGCCGGGACCGACCCTCGGTCGATGGACCCAGCAGACGCCGGTCTGGCCTTGGGGCAGTTGATGCAGCCCGGGGGTCGCCGCGGCCCGGCGGTGTACGCGTCGTGGGAAGACACCATCGTCGATTTCATGGCACCCCGGTCGGGGAAGACGACCGCGCAGGCGATCCCGTTCGTGCTGTCCGCGCCCGGCCCGGTCATCGCGACGTCGAACAAGTCCGACCTGTGGGCCGCCACCGCCGCGCTGCGCGAGCGGGCCACCGGAGGACGGGTGTGGCTGTTCGACCCGCAGCACATCACCTACCAGCCGCAGACCTGGTGGTGGAACCTCCTGGATGGGCTGCGCACCGTCGAGGACGCCCACCGCCTCGCCGGGCACTTCGTCCTCACCGTCGCCGACGAGCAGCGCCGCGACCTGTGGGGGCCCGCCGCCCAGGACCTCCTCTCGGCCCTGTTCCTGGCGGCCGCGTCGGCCGGGCTCACCCTGCACGACGTGGCCGGGTGGCTGAACGAGCCCGCCGTCCCCACCCCAGCAGAGCTCTTGATGGATGCCGGGTTTACCGCGATGGCCGCGTCGCTTCGCGGCGCGCAGAACGGCGCCGCCGAGACCCGGGACGGGATCTACCAGACCGCGCGGACCGCGGCGAAAGCGATGACCGACCCGCAGATCATGGCCTGGGTCACCCCACCCCGCCGCGGCCTGCTCCCAGTTTTCGACCCAGGCGAGTTCGCAGCCAGCCGCGACACCCTTTATCTACTTTCGAAGTCCCGGTCCGCGGCCGCGCCGCTGATCGCCGCGCTGTCCGACACCGCGATGCGGGCCGCTGAACGCCACGCCGAACGGCTCGGCGGGCGTCTGGATCCTCCGCTGGTGGTGCCGCTGGATGAGGCGGCGAACATCTGCCGGATCGCCGACCTGCCCGATCTGTACTCCCACCTCGGCTCCCGCGGCATCATCCCCATCACCATCCTGCAGTCCTACGAGCAGGGCATCACCGTGTGGGGCGAGCACGGGATGGCCACCTTGTGGGGCGCGGCCACCAAGAAAATCATCGGCGCCGGTGTCGACTCCCCCCGCCTGGCCCGCGACCTCGCCACGCTGGTCGGCCAGCACGACGTGCCCATCCGCACCCTCTCCTACGGGGACGGCCGCGCCAGTGAATCGGTATCGCTGCGGCGGCAGGACATCCTCGAACCCGCCGCGATCCGCGCCCTGCCCCCGGGCACCGCGCTGCTGCTGGCCACCGGGATCAAGCCCGCGCTGATCCACCTCACCCCCTGGTACGCCGGCCCGCGCGCCGCCGAGATCACCGCTGCCCAGCAGGCCGCCCAGGAACAGATCCGCGAGCAGGCCGTCAACGCCGATCCCTGGCACCGCAACCAACCACCCAACCCGCCGTTCTAAGGAGGCTCCGTGACGAGCGACCACGCTCCTTCTCCTGTGCCGGCTGCCGTCGGCGCACCCGAGCCGGTGTACTACGAGCTCGGGGACTGGGTGACCGACCACTTCCTGCCCATCTTCCGCCGCACGCTCGGCGGTGAGTACCGCTGGTGCGCGCAGTGGTGGAAGCACGACGAAGCCGTCAGCCGCCTCAAGTCCCTCTGGCACTCGTGGGAGGTACTCCGGCTGCAGCCCGGCACCGGCATCGGCATCTGGTACCGGGACTACCTCGACCATCAGCTGCCCATCCTGATGGGCGCCCGCGGCCCCTTCTACCAGTGCAGCGAAACCGCGCACCGCGAACCCCGCGAAGCCGCCGCCGTCCCGCTGCCCGGCGAACGGCAAGACCCCGGCGTCGCAGGCGAGTATGGCTCCTTCCTGGGCCTACCGGCCAGGCCTGGCGCTAGCCCGGAGACCAGCCATGACGCCGGCTGAGCCAGATCCAGCCGGGCTGGACCCCACGCACATCCTGACGATCTGCGCCGAGTTCGACGGCGACGCCGGAGTCCAGGCCGTGCGCACTCCGGAGGGCGTCCGCGTCGCCATGCCGACCCGGCGGGCGGCCTGGGAAGCCACCGGCGCTCTTGGCCGTGTCGGTTACACGGCCGCCCTGGCCGGCGACAGCCATGCCCGCAGGGACGTGATGGTCACCGGATGGAACGCCGACCGACTGGACTCACGGCTGACCGCCCTGCGCTCGGTCATGCACCGGCTCGCCGACAACCCGTTAGTCACCGCCACGGCAGCGGTCCGCCGGTTCGCCGCACTACCCGCCGAGATCGGCCACGCTAGAGGCGGCCGAGAACATCCTCGGCGAGAGCCGGAGTGCAGCTGCGCCGCTGGGTGGACGCGCGGGCCGGGATCTGCACGCCGTCCCCGCCCGCCGTACTGCCCACCGACACGGGGACCGCCATGCGGGTCCGCGCGGTGGTCTCCTGCGAACAGGCCATCAGCGACCTCGTCGACCGGCACCTGCGCGTCGCCGAGCACGCCGTGGCGTTGTTCGGCTCGCTGCGCCAGCAGATGAACGACGGCCGCGCCCAGAACACCGCCGTCCGCCGGGCTGGCATCACCTTTCACCTCAGTGGCGGCTCCATCGCCCAGGACTCCACGCCGCTGATGCGCCGGGCCGCTCCGGAGCGGCGGGGCGGTCAGTCATCCAGGTCCCAGGGCGGGCCGGGGCGGGGCGCGGCGCAGGAATTCCCGGCGCCGCCCGGCGCCGCGGGCCAGGCCGGTCCCGCGCCTCCGGCTGCACGTGGCGGCCCGGGCGGACAGAGCTTCCCCGCTGCCCGGCCGGGCCGCCACCCCTGACCAGCCCGTTCGATCGCCACGTTCTTGGGAGGACTGATGGAACTCGGCAGTGACCAGCATCCCGACCCGTTCCGCGACGCGATGCAGGACCTGGTGTACCGGGCCGTCCAGGTCGGCTCGTTCGCGGTCACCGGCACCCAGGTGTACGGCTACCACCGCCGGGCCCAAGCCCGGATCGCCGCAGAGCAGGACCACCAGGCCCGCCGCGTGCTGAACGCGCAAATGCGCGCCGAACGCGACGGCGACCGGGCCCGGTGGGAACCCGCGCTCGACCCCGGCTGGCTGCGCCGGGCCCGCCTGCTCGACGCGGCCGAGGCGTGGGGTGCCGCGCTGCCTTATACCGACCGCGGCGTGCCCTGGTACGAGCCGGCCGCCGCTACCGCCATGACCCGATGCGAAGAACGGCTCCGCCGCCTGCATCCCTACGCCATGGCCCGCTACGACCGGCTCCGCAGCGACGGGCTCGAACCGGCAGAGGCGATGCAGGAAGCCGCTCCGCTGTTCGCCCGCCATCCCTACGCCCGGGACGCGCCCTCCGCGCCGCGCCTGATGCTGGAGACAGCGACACCCGGGCAGACGGACGCTGCAGCTGCGGGTACGGCGGCGCCGGTGCCTGCTGAGGAGACGCGGGCGGTGCGGCCATGCGACGAGGACTTCCCGCTACCGATCCGCGATGTCCTGGCTGCCCAAGCAGGGTCGGTTGCTTCTCGTGCGACCGAGCCGCCAGCTGCGCGGGCGGTACCGCACCCTACCCAGCGGGACCCTCGGCCATGACGGTCAGCCCTGGGGGAGCCGGGGGAGCGGGCGACCGAGGCCCATTACCGGTCGACCAGGAAAGGGCAGTCGTCGCTCGGCTGAACCTTCTGGCCGCCCACTTCTATCGTGATCGGATGCCCGGCAGCTGGGTGCCCCCATACCTGCAGGCACGTGGGCTCAGCCCAGCTGCCCAGGCGCACTGGCACGCGGGGTATGCCCCCGCCAGTTGGGACGCCCTTACTCATCACCTGCGTGCGCTGGGCTACGCAGACGAGCTCATCGAGCGGGCGGGACTCGCCCGTCAGTCGCAGCGGGGCAGTCTCATCGACGTCTTCCGCGACCGCGCCGTCTTCCCGATCCTTTCCAGCACCGGCACCGTGGCGGGCTTTATCGGCCGGGCGCGTGACGCGCGCATTGCCGGTGCGCCCAAGTACCTGAACACTCCCCGGACTTGCGTGTACGACAAGAGCAGATTGCTCTTCGGGCTCTACGAGGCCCGCACGGCGCTCGCAGCCGGGGCACGTCCGGTGATCGTGGAGGGTCCATTCGATGCCATCGCAGTCACCGCCGCCGGAGAAGAACGGTTTGCTGGTGTCGCCACCTGCGGCACTGCCGTCACCGCCCAGCACATCGCCGCGCTTGCTCAGGTGACGGACCTTCGCGCTGTAGGGGCTGTCGTCGGATTCGACTCGGATGCCGCCGGGCAACGAGCCGCTGTCCGCGCCTATCACCTGCTCCGTACGTTCACGGACAAGCTGGATGCCGCTGACCTCGAAGATGGCCGGGATCCGGCGCGCATCTTCGAGAGCCAAGGACCAATTGCCCTGGCCGAAACACTGGCAGGTCGGGTCCGGCCGCTCGCTGACGTGGTCGTCGACAACGAGCTGGACCGCTGGTCTCGGTGGCTGTGCTACCCGGAGGGCCAGGTGCATGCTATGCGTGCGGCTGCCCGGCTGATCGTCGCAATGCCTCCCAGTCACGTCGGCCGCCAAGTGTCGCGACTGGCCAGCCGCCTGGGTTTCGACCATGCAGTCGTGACCGAGGCCGTCACCGACGCACTTACCGAACAGATGACAGAAACCGCCGCTGCATACTCACCGCGGAGCCGTCCCCGTTCGCCTCGAAGCCCTCCGCCCGCTCGCGGCCCGAGAAGTGGATTGCTTCTGCTCGGGCTCCGACTGGGTGAGCCAGTCAGAAGGTAGCCGGTGGCCAGGCGACAGTGGGGCGTGGAGGAGGCCGCCGTGGCCCGAAGGCCATGATCATCGCACCTAGCCATCCGATGCCGGTCGGCGCGGCGATCAGGTTCACGAGGAATACCAGTGCTAACCCATCGACCCTGCGTACCACGCCAACGAGCGTGGGGAGCAGGTAAAGCAGGGGCAGCACCGTGAACGCAATGATCCAGAGCATGCCGCTGTCGGCGAATGCTTCCACGGCCTCCTCCTCCCGGCCAGCACTCTCTGGTTCAAGGTTGCCCCTCTGCGCCTGTGGCCGCAAACCCTTTCCGGGCCCTAACGCTCTGACCGTCGCAATCCCGTGCCTAGGCCGGTCCCTAACGTGGTTCTGGCACCCGGCAGCCCTGTCAGCGGGTGGGACGGGCGCGCGGCGGCCGACCTGGACGCGTGCGCGAACCCGGCGCGGCGCTCCCAAGTTCGGCACTCGAATGCAGACCCTGGCCAGGCGGCGTCCGGAGGTGCGTCTCCCCACGCTCCGCAGGTCCGGGTCGGCTTGCCCGGACGTGTCCGGGGTGCGGCGACATTCCCCGGGCCTGGCTGAACGTCGCATGAAGCTGTTCCGCGGCTTCCCGGGCTGCCGCCGCCTGGGCGGCGTGCGCCTGCGCCTCCCGCAGCCCCGATACGACTTCGAGCAGCTGGACAAGGTTCGCGATCAGCGCACCAGCCTCTCCACTGCCGTCACCCGGAGTACTGCCGGTCATCGCGAGCAGCCGCGCGGCTGCCCGCAGTTGGTCTCCCTCCCCGGCTCGCGGGGGCGGGCGGCCGAACGGTGCCCGGGCGGCCCGGTCATACCCAGCCGCCGCGCAGCGCAGCATCGGGCTGCGCAACGCCCGCGCCGCCGCGTGCAGCGTGTCCGCGGCCGCCCACGCGGTATCCGCCCCGCGGTGCGGATCCTCCGCGGTGCAGTGGCGCACGTGTTCCGTCGCGGAGGCGGTTCGCCGGGCAGCATCCCGGTAGATCTCGGTGCGTTCCGGCGCAGTGAACCGGAACGCACCGGAACGTTCCGCCGCCCCTGCTCCCTCGCGCCCAGCCGGTGCGCAGCCGGGGGAGGGTCAGCGAGTCGTGCAGCCGCCCGCCGCCGTACCAGCGGGGCGCCCCATCTGATCCGGTGCAGCCGGGGAGGGCGACGGCGTACCCGGTGACTTCTCCCGGGTTGATCGTGCTGAACCGTTCCCGTACCAGCACGCCGGCCGCGCGCAGCCGGGTGAAGAACTCCGTCTCGTTCCCGGCCTGTTCCGCCTCGGTCGCGACGGTGGCGCGGAGGACGGCGCGGGCTGCCGGAGCAGGGAGCGACGAGGCGGCGGCAAGCCGATCACCGCCTGGCGGGCTGTCCCACCGGGCACGCAGCTTGGGCAGCGTGAGATCCGCGGCCAGCTTGCCGCCCCCGTACCAGATGATCTGGCCGTCCTTCGCTATGTGGTGCGGCAGGCCGACCGCATACCCGGTGACCTCCAGCGGGTTGACGGTGCTGTGCCGTCGCCGGACCTGGACGCCCGCCTTGGCCAGGCAGGCGAAGAACTCCTCCTCCGTGCTCGCTCCTGCTGCCGCAGTACATACCTCCCGCCGCAGCGTCACCCGTGGCGGTTCCGGCCATCCCTCGGCGGGACGCCTGCTCCGACTCAGCCCGGGTCGCCCGCCGCGCCGCGGTGCGATCCGCCGGGGCAGTCGAGCGCAGCCCGAACTGCCGCTCGGCGTCCTGGCAGGCCTCCCGCACCCGGAAAAAGTCGTTCCACAGTTTCGGCCGGATCCGGTCCTGGCGGGCCAGGGTGGCGACCAGGTGGATGTGATCCGGGGCGTGCCGGACCGCCACCCACCGGACCGCCCGGTCATCCCCTGCCGGCGCCAGCCCGGTCCGGTCCATGACCGCGGCCGCGATCTGTGCCCATTCCGCGTCCGACAGCAGCCGGTCTTCCGGCGCGGCCCGTATCGAGCAGTGCCACACGGGCTTGGCGTAGTTGTCCCCGTTGAGCGCGGCCATCGGCTGGGCGAACAGCCCGGCCAGCCGCCGCAAGTCCCGGGAGCCGCCGGGACGACGTTCCGGTTCCAGTTCGGCTGGATCACCGAACCCGGCGACCAGGTGCGGGTCGGTGTGCTCATTCGCTTTCCCCGGCCCGAACAGGTAGTAAAGCAGCCGCCGGGCATCAGTGCCGCGGGTCACTTTCCCGATCACGCGGAACGCTCCGGCGAATTCACGGAACGCTCCGGCGCACCTGCTCCGCCGCTTCGTCCAGGCGCTGAATCACCCGCACGCAAAACTCCGCCGCAGGCAGCAGATCCTCACTCCGCTGACCCGTCGAATTCAGCTTGGCCACAGCCTGATTCAGGTTCGTGCCAATCCGCCGGACCAGCCCGGCCGCGGCCATCAGTTCGTCTACGACCTCCCGAAGTGGCGAAGCTGTCCGCGCCTGGGCGCCGCTGGCTGCCGCTAGCGTGACCTCCGCTGCGAATGCTCCCCGTGCCATCCCTGCTGCAGCCGCGGCCTGGCTGACATGCTCGAACTCGTCCTGGGTCAGTGAGAACTGCACCGTCTTCGGCCGCGGCACCGCCTGCCGCGACCGCCGCCGCACGACCTCTTCAGTCACGATGACCACCCCGACCTTAAGGGAACGTCTCTCCGCAATCGGGACCGCGCCCGGTCCCAGCCCCGTCCGGCGAGACATCCGACGAGCCGGGCGGCGCTTATCCATTGTCATGTCTGGACTGCGCCCAGTCCAGACATATCCAATGGATAAGAATATCTTGCTCCTTTGGCTTCTGCAGCCCTGGAAGTTAAGGAAACGGCAAGGCCAGGGTGGCTGTTCCGTCCGCTGGCATTATCCGATTTTCTTCGGCATGGAGAATCGAGGAAAAGCATAATATGACACAGGCCGGAAACGGAGCGCCTCTTGAATCAGAACATCACCAGCGACGGTGACCGTGGCTTGACCGACAGGAGGCGGACGGCACCTCGGCAACGTCCTCAGTCCGGCAAGGTCTGCCAGCAGGTCAAGAGATGCGGTGCGTGTCTCCCGTCCTTGGCCAGGTGCCGCGAGTACTCTTTTGCCCGCGAACTCGGGCGGACGCGGCATCGGGGATGGCGTATGCGCCCGTCTTATCCACAGAGTCCTGGCCGGCGATCGGAGGTCATCGCAATGCGTGGCACGTGGGTTGCTTCTGGCTCAGCCACGCGCACGCTGTGGGTAATGATCGTGAGACCCGCCAGTTGGCGGGATGTCGGCACTGACCGCCCTCGGGCAGCTGGGCTCTGTTGCGGCCTCGGCGCGCGTGCGCAGAGAGGCTGCCGGACGTTCCCGTTGTGCGGCGCTCTGGCCACGGTCGTCGGCCTGTCCCAGATGTCCGCCAAAGAGTGCTAGCGGTTTCCTCGGCGCTCCAATCGCGTTGTGAGAGACCGTCGTTCGATCTCAGTTGCGTCCGCCAGATCTACATGACTGTGAGGCTGATGATCCGTGAGGCTTAAGCGTGCCCGGATCCAGAATTTCCGCTGCCTGTCAGATGCTGAGATCTCTTTCGATAGCGTCACCACGTTCATCGGCCCGGGCGGGGTCGGCAAGTCATCGGTCCTGCGGGCTCTCGACTGGTTTTTCAACGGTGAACGCTCGCTCGTCCCGTCTGAGGAGGACGTCTGCCACAGCTCCACCGAGAAGCGCATCCGGGTCGAGGCTGAGTTCGACAGCCTGTCACCGGATGATCGCATGGCGCTAGGCAAGTACGCCCCCGAGTCCAGCGAGTCGGTGGTGATCTGGCGCACGTGGGAAGGCGGCGCCGACAAGATCACCGGGAAGGCTTTCGCTTATCCAGCGTTCGAGGAGATCCGGCGGCAGGGCAGTGCGACGGCCAGGCGGGCCGCGTACAAGGAACTGCGGGACTCGGACCTCAGCCTGGGCCTTCCAGCCGCGAGCAGCGCCGCGGCCGTTGAGGAGGCGATGGCAGGGTGGGAACGGGATCATCCTGACGCCCTAGAGGAGGCCGAGGTCTCGGACACGAACTTCTTCGGCTTCGCCGGGCAGGGCAAGATGTCAGGGCTCTTCGACTACGTCCTGGTCACTGCCGACCTGCGGGCCAGCGAGGAGGCGCAGGATTCAAGATCCGCGGTCCTCGGTAGGTTCCTCGAACGCACCATCGACAGGGCGTCCGCGGACGAGGAACTCGGAGAACTCGCCGATCAGTACCAGCAGGGGCAGGGCGACATTCACGAGCGGCACTTTGGACCCCAGCTCGAAGCCATCTCGAAGGAACTCTCGGATGCTGTAGGGGTATTCGCCCGGGACCGTTCTATCAAGATCAGTCCCCTCCATGCTGACGCGAGACCCTCGAAGGTTCAGTTTTCCGTCAGCGTCGTGGACCGCGACGCCGAGACCAGGGTCGACCGTCAGGGGCACGGATTCCAGCGGGCATTGCTGATCGCCGCACTCAAGCTGCTTGCCGAGCACGGAGCAGCGTCAGGACGCCAGGGCGTGATCTGCCTGGCCATTGAAGAGCCCGAGCTCTTCCAGCATCCCGTCCAGGCAAGGGCCTTCGCCTTGGTTCTGCGCCACCTGGCCGAGGACCCGGCCCAGAAGGTCCAGGTGACCTATGCAACGCATAGCCCATGCTTCATCGAGCCAACTCACTTTGACCAGATCCGGCGTGTCAGCCGTAGCAGCCCGGACCACACTGGCGGTCGGGTGGTGAAGATCTCCTCGGTAACGACCCAGGCCGTAATCGACAATCTGGACGGCTTCGTCAAGCGCGAAACCATCGAGAAGCGCCTCGATCACGTCTGTCTCGCCAGGCTGCCTGAAGCCCTCTTCGCCGAGGCAGTCATATTGACCGAAGGCGATACTGACCGCGCGGTCCTCGAGGGCTGCGCCGAGCATGACGACGACTGGCTGGCCATGGATGGGATCGTCGTAGCCGAAGTCGGCGGCAAGGACATCCTCCTGCTCCCCTGCGCCATCTTGACTCTCCTGGGCATCCCGTGCTTCGTGATCTTCGACGGCGACAAGGGAACCGCCGGGCGCATGCGCAGGGACGGCAAGCCAGAAACCGCTGTCGCCACGGTACAGAGAGACAACGCGAAGAAGAACAGGGACCTCCTGCGCTACCTCGGGGAGCCAGCTGAGGATCAGCCGGGCACCCAAGTCATGGATCGGTGTGCAGTCTTCGAGGACACACTCGAAGAAGAGCTGGCCGTCCTCTGGCCCGCCTGGGAGCAGCGGCGGCGCGAGCTCGTCAGCTCAGGCCTCGGCTTCCATGCCAAGAACACGGCCACCTACCGGCACGCCGCAGCCACGGCTCCCGGCCAGATCCCGGTGACCTTGCAGAGCATCCTGGCCTCCACGCGGAGCCTGCGCTGACAGGGCAGACAGGACAACTCCATACGAGACCGCGAACCGGCCTCAACCCGGGCCGACTGGTTTGGCGTCAGGAAACTCTTCCTCGTCCGCACACGACGAACGCGTGCACGCAGGGATCGAACTCAACGTGTGGTGGACGCTGTGGCTCCCCTCGCTGGAGTCGCGGCTCCAGCGCGCTAATGTGCTGATACTGCCGACATCAGGAGCGTCCGTGACTGCCACGATCCATTCCGTGCTAGACGAAATACGCGCGAACGCGAGCTCCGCGCGCGAGCAGGGCGATCGATTCGAGCGGCTGATGAAGGCGTACCTCAAGACTGATCCGCTCTACGCCGAGCAGTTCAGTGACGTTTGGATGTGGTCTGAGTGGCCCGGCAATGGCGGCCGCGCCGACACCGGTATTGACCTGGTCGCCCGCGAGCGGGAGGCGGGCGGGTTTTGCGCCATCCAGTGCAAGTTCTACAACCCCGGGCACCATCTGCAGAAGGACGATATCGACTCCTACTTCACCGCGTCGGGGAAGGCGCCATTCACCAGCAGGCTTATCATCTCCACGACGGACAAGTGGGGAAAGAACGCTGAGGATGCACTGGACGAGCAGCAGATTCCGGTCGCCCGGCTGGGCTTGTCCGAGATCGCACAGAGCCCTATCCAGTGGGATCAGGTCTGGGTGCCGTCCGGCCTCGTCGAGGTTCGCCTGGGCCTCAGTCCTAAGCGCAGGCTCCGTCCCCATCAGCGGGCGGCCCTTGATGATGTGCTTGCCGGCTTTGCGGCTGCCAGTCGCGGCAAATTGATCATGGCGTGCGGGACGGGTAAGACGTTCACGTCGCTGAAGATCGCTGAGCGTCTCGCCGCCGAGACGGGCCGTCACGTGAATGTGCTTTTCCTTGTGCCTTCGATTTCGCTGCTGTCTCAGGCGCTGCGGGAATGGACGGCGCAAACCGAGGTGGTGATGCGCTCATTTGCCGTCTGCTCGGACACGAAAGTGGGAAAACGCTCGGAAAACGAGGACATACGGGCCCATGACCTGGCGTTTCCGGCCACCACAGACCCTGCGAAGCTGATCCGGCAGGTGGCGGCCGCGAATCAGGCCGCTGACATGACAGTCATTTTCTCCACCTACCAGTCCATCGCGACGGTCGCCGTGGCCCAGCAGGAGGGCCTTCCTGATTTCGACCTTGTGATCTGTGATGAGGCTCACCGCACTACTGGGGTGACCCTGTCAGGGCAGGACGAGTCACAGTTCGTGCGAGTCCATGACAACAGCTACCTCTCGGCGGGACGGCGGCTGTACATGACGGCGACGCCAAGGCTCTACGACGACAACGCCAAGTCGAGCGCCGCCGAGCACTCGGCCGTCTTGTGTTCCATGGATGACGAGAACGTGTACGGGCCAGAGTTCTACCGGCTGGGGTTCGGCCAGGCCGTCGGCCAGGGACTACTGACCGACTACAGGGTCCTCATCCTGACGGTGGACGAAAACTACATTGCCCGGTCCCTGCAGTCCCCGCTCGCTGACGACAACAGCGAGCTGAACCTTGACGATGCGGTGAAGATCGTGGGTTGCTGGAACGGGCTCGCCAAGCGGTCCGGTACCACCAGTGACGGCTCTGGTTTCGAGATCGGCGAGGTCCCGATGCGCCGGGCGGTCGCGTTCTCGCGGAGCATTAGGGAGTCCAGGAAGCTGACGCAAGAGTTCACCGCCGTCATCGACGCCTACGACGCCGCGGATGACGGCATGCTGCGCTGCGAGGTCCATCATGTGGACGGCACCTACAACGCGCTGCTGCGTAACGCCGAGCTTGACTGGCTCAAGGCCGAGGTTGGCCTCAACGAGTGCCGGATCCTGTCCAACGCCCGCTGCCTGTCCGAGGGCGTAGACGTTCCTGACCTGGACGCCGTGCTGTTCCTCAACCCCCGCAACTCTGTCGTGGATGTTGTCCAGTCCGTCGGCCGGGTGATGCGCAAGGCCGAGGGCAAGGACTACGGCTACATCATCCTGCCCGTCGGGATCCCATCCGACATGCCGCCGGACCAGGCCCTCGCCGATAACCGGAGATACAAGGTCGTCTGGCAGGTTCTGCAAGCGCTCCGCGCGCACGACGACCGATTCAACGCGACGGTCAACAAGATCGACCTGAATAAGAACAAGCCCCGACAAATCATGGTCGGTACCGTCGGGTTCGGCGACACTGACGACGGCGCACCCCAGCCCGACTCCGGCCAGAATGCCGCCTCAGCTGCTCAGCTCGCCCTGGACTTCCACGTCGATGAATGGCGTGAAGCCATCTACGCCAAGATCGTCACCAAAGTCGGGGAGCGTACGTACTGGGAGAACTGGGCCAAGGACATCGCAACCATCGCCGATCGTCACGTCGCCCGCATCAGAGCACTGCTGGCCGGCCCTGGCAGCAGCATGCAGGAGCGGTTCGATGAGTTCCTCGCAGGACTGCGGGGCAACCTCAACGACGCGATCAGCCGCGACGACGCCATCGACATGCTTGCCCAGCACCTCATCACCAGGCCAGTGTTCGACGCACTGTTCGAGGACTACTCGTTCGCCGAGCACAACCCCGTCTCGCAGGTGATGCAGGAAATGCTCGCTGTCCTTGACGAGAACCAGATCGACCGGGAGAGCGAGACGCTGGAGAAGTTCTACGCCAGTGTGCGCCTGCGCGCGTCCGGGATCGACAACGCCGAGGGCCGGCAGCGCATCATCACCGAACTGTACGAGAAGTTCTTCAAGGTCGCGTTCCCGCGGGTCGCCGAGTCACTTGGCATCGTGTACACCCCCGTCGAGATCGTCGACTTCATCATCCATAGCGTCGAGTTTGCCCTGAAGGATGAGTTCAGCGCCTCGGTCAGAGATCGCGGCGTTCACATCCTCGACCCGTTCACCGGTACCGGCACCTTCATCGTCCGAATGCTGCAGTCCGGGCTGGTCAGCCCGCATGATCTAGCCCGCAAGTACGCCAGCGAACTGCACGCAAACGAGATCCTGCTGCTCGCCTACTACATCGCCGCGATCAACGTCGAAGCCACCTACCACGGCCTGGCCGGGGGTGAATACCTGCCGTTCAGCGGCATCGTGCTCACCGACACATTCCAGATGACCGAAGCCGGCGACGCGATGGACGAGATCATCTTCCCCGACAACAATGAACGCGTTGCCGCCCAGAAATCCCTCGACATCCGGGTCATCATCGGCAACCCGCCCTACTCCGTCGGGCAGGAATCAGAGAACGACAACAACAAGAACCTGGCCTACCCGACCCTGGACGCCTCCATCCGCGCCACCTACGCGGCAGCATCGGAGGCAGGGCTTAAGCGAAATCTCTACGACTCCTACATCCGTGCCTACCGATGGGCCAGCAACCGGGTCAAGGACAAGGGCGTCATCGCGTTCGTCAGCAACGGCTCCTTCATCGACAACAGCTTCGCCGACGGATTCCGCAAGACCCTGGCCAGGGAGTTCTCCGCTATCTACATATTCAACCTCCGGGGCAACCAGCGTACGTCTGGCGAGACATCGCGCAGAGAAGGAGGCAAGGTTTTCGGGCAGGGTAGCCGAGCGCCTATCGCGATCACTCTGCTCGTCCGGAATCCGGCATCCTCTGGTCCGTGCAAAGTGCGCTATTATGATATCGGCGATTACTTGACCCGCGAGCAGAAACTCGACAGTATCGAGACCTTCGGCAGCATCGAATCGGTCCCTTGGCTAGAGATAACCCCGAACGAATCGGGAGACTGGATCAACCAGCGCGACGAAATCTTCGGCACCTTCCCGCCACTGGGCGGGAAGAGGGATGCCGCAGCCAATAGCCTGTTCAGCATATACTCGCTGGGAGTTGTCACCAATCGGGACACCTGGGCATACAGTTATGGCCAGTCGGCAGTGGCGGCTAATATGAAACGTATGATCGATTTCTATAATCGGCAAGTAACGGACTTCAAAGCATGGCTGCGGAACAAAAAACGAACAGGCACGGACGATGATGTGGCAAATTTCATTGATGAGGATCCGGCCAGGATCAGCTGGACCCGCGCCCTGAAGAGGGATGTTCGCCTGGGCAAGCATGCTCGGTTTGACGAGGATCAGATAGTGCCGGGAATATACCGGCCTTACTGCAAGCAATGGATCTACTTCGACCGCCAGTTTAACGAGATGGTGTATCAGATCCCGAAGCTATTCCCCACCTCGAAGCATGGCAACTTGGTCATCTGTGTCAGTGTCGGTGAGGCGCGCAGGAACTTCAGCGTCCTCATTACTGACGCGATACCCGACCTCCACCTTCACGATGTGGGATCGCAGTGCTTTCCGCTGCACTACTACGAGCCCGACGACGGCGACACCGGCGTCCTGTTCGGAAGCGCAGATGTCGTCAGCGGCTACCGTCGGCTTGAGGCGATCACGGACAACACCCTGGCCCGCTACCGGCTCGCCTACGGAACCAGGATCACCAGGGAAGATATCTTCTACTACGTCTACGGACTGCTGCATTCGGCTGACTACCGGCAGCGGTACTCGGCAGACCTGAAGAAGATGATGCCTGGCATCCCCATGCTCATACACCTCGATACATTCAGCCGCGCCGGACGCGGCCTCGCGGCGCTCCACCTCGGGTACGAGACCGCGCAGCCCTGGGCGCTTGACGAGGTCTCCAGTAGTACAGCGAGCGAACCTGCCCGGTACCGCGTGCAGAAGATGCGCTTCGGGAAGCACGGCGGCAGCGACGATAAGAGCTCCATCGTGTACAACAACCACATCACACTCGCCGGGATCCCCCAGGAGGCTTACCGGTACCAGGTCAACGGTAAGTCGGCCATCGAGTGGATCATGGACCGGTACCAGGTTCGAACCGACAGCAAGACGGGGATCGTAAACGATCCGAACGACTGGGCTAGCGAACACAATAACCCGCGGTACATTCTCGACCTGCTCAAGCGCGTCGTCACGGTCAGCGTCGAGACGATGAAGATCGTCGACGGCCTGCCCGCACTTGAAAGACTGCCTGACTAAACTGTGTGACTACATCACTCCCCCCGCGGACAGAAGCCGTAGGTAACCACAGATGGGGCCAGGTTCCCACTTGTCCGGCGCAGAACCCCCGGCCAGGCGAGCCAGGGCTGCAGGCCCTGCGGAGCCAGCTCAAGGCGTTCACGCCAACGTGTCGGCGATTTCGGTTTGTCACGGGAGAAACTGCGCACAGGACGCCGACTAGTCAGGTTTGCGCGGCGCCGTGCCCATTTCACGACCGAACGTCGGTGCCGACCGATATGGTCCGAAGGCTAGTGATCGGGAGGCGGGGATGTGATGGCTCAGGAGCCGCTGCTTCGGCTTTGGGATGATAATCCCAGCTTGGTAGACCTTCTTGGCTTCGACGCCGTCGTGGATCCCATCGTGGCGGCAGTCGGAACAGCAAACATCGACCCACTCGCGATCGGCGTGCACAGCCCGTGGGGCGGCGGTAAGTCAACAGTGCTGAACTTGCTTGAAGCCAAGCTTGAGGAGCAGCCGAGCTATGCCGTCATCCGAACCGACCCGTGGCAGTACGACAACCATGACGACGTTCGCGGTGACCTGATCGTCGAGGTGCTCGACCAGCTTGCCGACAGGTTCGGCGTTGAGGCGACGATCAAGGGTCGGATTAGTGATCTGGTCAAGCGGCTCAGCTGGGCACGCATCGGTCTCACCTTGGGCAAGGGCGCCTTGACGATGCAGTGGAACGTCAACGAACTCATTGAGGCTTTCACCCCGCGCGGACGCACCGACGATCTGTCGATGGCTGGGTTCAAGGACCAGTTCGCCGCCCTCATCGACGGTCTCCCCGAGGTCGAGCGCGTGGTGGTGCTGGTTGACGATCTCGACCGATGTCTCCCGCCAGCCGTGATCGCCACGCTGGAGTCGATCAAGCTGTTCCTGGCCGTACCGAAGATGGCGTTCGTGATTGCCGCCGATCAGGAGATGGTGCGCGACTCGATCGCGGTGAGCCTGGGCGAGACGAACCGGAGCGGCGCCTTCGCTGTGCGGTATCTAGAGAAGATCGTCCAACTCCCTGTCACTCTGCCGCGCCTGGCCGACGGCGATGCTGAGGCCTACATCGGCCTGCTCCTATCCGCAGCTGACGGTGCGGACGAGACCGCGCTGGAGTCCCTGGCCAAGCACTGTTCGCGACGGCGCGACGAAGGCCTCGCACCGCTACTGGGCAATCTAGGCAACCTTGCGTGGCAACCAAGCGAGGAAACCCTCGTGCTGGCCGCCCAGTTGGCGCAAGGCCTGTCCACGGACCGGCTGGCCAACCCCCGCCAGATCAAGCGGTTCCTCAACGCGTTCGGCGTACGCTCGATTGTCGCTCGGTCCCGTAAAGTCGGGATCGAGCAGGCGGTTTTGATCAAAATGCTGTTGCTGGAAGACTTGCACCGGTCCTCGTTCGAGACCTTGGCCGGAACACCTGTTCCCGATCGCCCAGCGCTCCTGGCCGCTTGGGAGAAGTGGGCAACCGACCCCGCTGCAACCGACATCGCCATGCCGAAGGGGGTCAGCGCAGACACCCGACATTGGGCGGCGTCCCCGCCGGCGCTGGCCGAGAGGAACCTGACCCAGTATCTCCATCTGGCGGCGACGCTGCTGAACGTGCGCGCCGGCGAGCAGGCCAGCGATGCCGTCATTCGGCTGGTCAACAACCTTCTGGGCGATGGTGAAGCCATCCGCGAAGCCGCCCTTACCGAACTGACCCAGCTGTCTGAGCCCGATCAGCGGTCCGCGATGGAGTTCACCTTCAGGCAAGGGCGCAGCCTCACCGACGTCGATGCTCTCTTCGAGATGACCATCAAGTGGGCGGACCAGACCCATAGCCTCGTCGACCTGGTAGCCGTCGCAGCTGAGGAGGGGCTTCATCGACTCGGCCCGGGCGTACCGGCCAGCATGGGCGGGTCCCCGCTCCGGGCCCGATACGAGCGCCTCATCCGGCGGCTTGCGAGCGAGACCGGGATCGACGAGATGGTACAGACAGCGGCTCGGATGGAGCTGGAGAGCGCCGGTGGGAACTAACGAAGCCTTCGGCGGAAGTGGCTCGGCGGACTGGGATCGAGTCCGTGCGGAATGGGTCGGCCTCCACCCCGACAGCTCTGGCGCGGGTCCCGGCGACGGTAACGGTGACAGCGGCGGGGACGCGGACGCCCCGCCGGGTGGGGACTCCCACACTGAGTCGTCCATCCCCGCAAGTGATGTTGCCTACGATTCGCTGGTCGCGGCGATCGCCCAGGCCCTCTCCGGGGAGGACAAGGACGCCCGACGCCCCTCGGTCCCCTCGGTCCCGCTCTCGGTCGTGCTCCCGGGTCGCGGCAGGCCGCGGCGGCGGGGCAGGCACTGGCGGTACTGGCGGTGGGGGGTCCGGGGCTGGCGGTGGCGCGTCATCGGGTGGCCGTCGTGTGACCTCTCAGGCGGCACGTGGAGGCAGCGCGATCGGTGCCGCCGCGGCCTATCGTGACCGGGACGCGGCCGCACTCGCCGGCTACGGGCTCACCCTGGAGGGGTTGGACGCGTTGTCGCCCCGCATGCGATGCGCCCGGATCCTCGAAGTGGCGATCGGGCAGGCCGGGCATCCCGACGAGCAGGCAATGCGCGACGCGTCAGTGGCACAGGTCAAGGCGCTCATCTCCGGTACGCCGGAAGCAGCCAACATCTCGCCCCTGGAGGCGGTCCGAGACTTCATTGGCGAGCTGACTGTCCGGCTCGGGTTGATCGAGTTGCGGGACCAGTACCTGGCCAAGGCGATGACCGCGACCGAGTCACGGACTCGCGAGAAGGGTCTGCGGCATTGGGTCAGGGCGAAGATCTCCAGACTGGACCTTGGCAAGTATGGCGGAGTCTCGACCACCGAACTCCACCAGGTCGCCCGACAGATGAGCGCAGACGTGCTCCGGCTCCTGCGGGGTGACTCATGACTACAGGCGCGTTTTTCGTCCGGCCGCAAGGCGCCAAGAATCTGGCCATCGACGGGTTCACCACGATCGAGTGGCCCACCGAGGGTCGTCCCACCAAGACGGTGGTCTCTGACCTCACCTGGAATCTCGTGCCACTGCTTGGCACAACCCCGCAAGTCGCCGATCTAGTGCATCTCGCGGGAGGTGCCTATGTCGCCGACCGGAGCACCCGGAGAGGGGTGCGGTTCAGGCGGGATCTCGTGTTGAAGGTCGCCGTCTTGGCTCCCGGCGTGTGGAGCGATGACCTGCTCGACACCACGGCGGAACTCCTCGGCTGGCTGACCGGTGATGTGTGGGATGTGTCAGTGACGCCGGCGCCTGAGATTGATCTCCACGACGCCATCCCCACGAGCGGGGCCGCGGGATCAGTCAGCCTCCTTAGCGGCGGACTCGACTCCTTCCTCGGCGCCATCGACCTCCTCCAGTCCAACCTGCATCCGCTCTTCGTCGGACACAAGGACACCGCGACTTCGGTCAAGCACGCCCAGGCCGCGGCCGGCGGCTGGCTCGAGCGATCCTTCACCCCGGCGCCGTCCTACTCCCGTTTCGCTCTCTCCCAGGCCGGCTCTCGCATTGAGCCTTCCAGCCGGAGCCGGTCGCTGATGTTCCTCAGCCTTGGCGTCGCGGCCGCCGTCAGCTGCGGCTCCACGACGCTAGTCGTGCCCGAGAACGGCTACACCGGCATCAACCTCCCGCTGCGGCCCAACCGGGGCGGTGCCCTGTCCACACGGTCCACCCACCCAGAGACCTTCCACCTGTTCGCGCAGATCCTCGACGCACTCGGCATCAAGGTGACCGTCTCCAACCCGTTCGAGTGGATGACCAAGGGTGAGGTGATGACAATGGTGGCGGCTGCTTCGCCGCCGTCGGGCTGGGCGGACGCGGCCGCGCTCACGCTTTCGTGTAGCAAGCTCGACGGCAATTGGTTCGGTGCCTCCCCGAACTACAACTGTGGGTTGTGCGTGCCATGTATGGTCCGCCGCGCGACCTTCCTCAGGGCAGGGATCGCCGACAAGACCACCTACGTGTTCGAGTCAGTGACCAGACAAAATCTCCGGGATCTCATTGACGCACGCCGCGGCGACATCGAAGCCGTTAAGTACGCCATCGATAGCGGTGTCGATTCTGACGCCATCGACGCCGGCACCTGGCCTCCCGGCTACGACCTGGAGCAGGCTGAGGCCGTCGTCCGACGAGGCCTCGGCGAGTTGGCACTGCTGACGCTGCCATGACCCAGACACATGTGCTCCAGGCCCTGGACTGTCATGCCCATATCGCCCCCGACGTCACCTCCCGCCAGCTGTCCTCATTGGGAGAAGCGCACGTGTTCGCGATGACCCGCAGCCTCGCCGAGGCCACCCTGGTCGCCCGCCGGCATGACCCCGGACTTACTTGGGGAATCGGGGTTCACCCCGGCGTCGTCACGGCGTGGTCGACCTACGACCCCGACAGGTTTCGTGCCCTGCTCCCCAGCTTCGCACTAGTCGGCGAGGTGGGACTTGACCGGCGGGCCGGACGCGAAGATCAGACGAACGTATTCATCGACATCCTCAACGCCTGTCACGACCGGCCGGTCCTTATCTCCGTGCACTCAGCCGGTCGGACCGCCGAGGTCGTTGACCTCATCGAGCGCTATCAGCACCCGGGCGTAATCCTGCACTGGTTCCTCGGCACCGACGACCAACGTGCACGGATACTCGCGGTCGGCACCTACCTCTCGGTCAACGAATCCATGAGCGACGCCATCCTGCAGGCCGCTCCGATGGAGCGTGTACTCCCCGAGACCGACTTCCCGGCCCGCCAGGTCGGTGCCCGTCTCCCAGGGGCGGTAGCACCGCTTGAGCAACGCCTCTCACGGCTGTGGGGTCTCTCCACGGTCGAGGTCCGGCACCAGTTGTGGGCGAACCTGAAGGCCATCGCGATCGCTAGCGGCACCCTTGATGTGGTCTCCGACGAACTCGCCGACAGGCTTCTAGCGGTCTAGCGCGCTGAAGGAACCACGCGAGCAGCGAGCACGACCCTGGCAGGTCCTCGCCGACGACGAGTGCGGCCTTCGCGGCAGGGCTTTCTTAGCCTCCGCCTGGCGATCCCCGGTCGCCAGCGACCGGGGATCGCCAGGCGGCTTCATCCTCCCCAACCGCATCGTCAGATGCGGGACCGTATCCAGCTCTGACCGGGGCACACGCCCGGATCGATGTACGCCTACCTACACTGAATCGCTATGGAAGCGGATGACACGAGTAGAACCATTAGCGGCAATGAGGCCATGGACAGGTCCTTTCCCGGTTCGTTCGTTCGGCGAGGCTTGGTCGTCGCTGGCAACACGGCAGCGTATGCGGCTGCACTGGCTGCGGCGAAGGACGAACCTGCGATGCAGCGCTTCCTTGAAGCCCATCCCTGCTTCCTTGCGCAGCACCTCGCAGGAGCGAGCGGAGCTTGGGTCATACCCCAGGCACGTCTCGGGTCTCAGCATGTGACTGATTTCCTGATTGCGGAGATGGACTATGGCAACCTCGTATGGTACGCGGTCGAGCTGGAGCGGCCACAATCTAGAATCTTCACCAAGAATGGCGACCCATCCGCCGCGCTGACCCACGCGCTGGGCCAGATCGGCGACTGGCGAATTTGGCTGTCCCGTAATCTGGACTACGCAACGCGACCTCGGTGCCAGTCAGGTCTCGGTCTCAGGGATATCGAGCCCCAGATTGAAGGTCTGGTCATTATGGGGCGGGAGCACGACGTTGATCCGGGAAAAACTGGCGCACGACGGCAGTCGCTGGAGCGTGCCCATCAGGTGAAGATCCGAACTTACGACTGGCTAGCAGATCAGGCCAGGGAACACCTGGCGGGCAGGGAGCGAGCACGGGACGCCGTCACCGCCGACCAGCGAAACCTCCTCGGCGAACTGATGGTATCCTTCGCCACCACACCGCGCACAGTTGATCTAGTAAGAAACGCCATCGACAAAGCTTTCGGGGGAATCTTCTCGACATGGGCGAATCCCAGTGCAGCGCGAGAAATCGAGTATGATGGCGTATCTTTCCCATTCGGCTGCGATCCAGACAACAATATCGATGTACCGCTGTGTATCGTCCGGGCGCGTCCTGAAGGAAGGCTCCTTGAGCCCCACGACTGGAGAGACTGGACCGGCCACGTGGAGCGGACCATAGGGGCTAGATACAGCCTGCTCGTCACTGAGAAGTTGCCTGCCGGGAACCTCCAAGGGGCGCTGGCCATGGAGCATGAAGGCGTTTGGTATGACCCACAGTGGTTCAGTTCGAGCGTGACCCGCCACAAGGAGCCATCGCCTTCGCGCCTTGATGTACTGGTCTATCTGCCCCCAGCCACCAGCCACAACGAAAAAATATGCAGGCTCGCCGTCGCCCGCGAAGTACTCCAGCACTACATAGCTTTGGAGCGAGATCGAGAAGTGGAGCGGAAGACGGAAGTCGAACTCAAGGCTGCGTCGCTTTCACTCGCTCCCGGCGATACCGTTACTCACGATAAATACGGCTTCGGCAGCGTAGTGTCTACATCCGGTTTCGGCGCTGAGACCGAAGCAATGATTGACTTTGGAGCAGAATTCGGCGTCAAGCATCTCCTTTTGGGTCATGCCCCACTAAAGAAACTGTCGTAGCCCAATGCTGACCCGGGACGTGGCCCTGCGGCAGAGGGTCTACCGCGTTCGCGGGTCACTTATACCCAGACCCGATCTTCGTCACGGAACGTAGACCAGGGCTGCCCTTCGAGGCTGTAGTTGGCTAGCATGTATTTCATGCCCCCGATCCAGATATCCTGCTCGATCATCTCAATCAGGTACCGATCAAGTGCCGAGCGGCGTATCTGGAGCGTTCGATTCAGTTCAGCGCGCAATTCTCCGAACATGGGACCGCTGGCCTTGGTGCGGAGTTCCATGACGACCTCTCCAGGGGCCAGATCGCCGGCTGAGGGAGGGCGAACCCACTCCGCGTCCAGTCCTGCCTCATAGAGCGAGTCGGCAAGGGCAGGGCCGGATGTCTCCACCACGAAGACCGTGAAGTCACCGATGAGCCGCGCGCAGATGGCTGGATGCAATGGGTAAGCCGCGAACGGTACTCGCTGCGGGTCCCGCGACACGCTATCGAGGCTGGTCGCGCTAATGCTCCACTCTTGGGCTGTCCCCAGACCCGCCCGCCGGCGCGCTGCGCCGAACTTGCGTTTCAGTCGCTCCAGGTACTCGTCCTCAGCCCAGCCCTGCGCGTTGCAGCCGTAGAAGTCGGTGACGAGCAGCGCTCGCTCACCCTTTACCCTGGCGGCGAAGATGCCTTCCCGGGCGGCACGTTCCGTGCCGATTGCCAGCAGATCCAGGTGGGTCTTGAACGGGACATCCAGGTCATATAGCCACGACCGGCGGTCAGCGCCGGGCAGCGGAGCACCGTTGATGATGGCTTCCCGGGCGGCCTTAATCTTCCGGCGCTGCACCGGGCTGCGCCGCTCAGGGTCGGACTTGACCTCGATGGTTTCCAGGGAGCCGTCGTTCCCGAAGACGGTGATGTCACCGATCCGCAGGCAATTCGTCAGGTCGTGCAAGAGAGCGAATTGACCGTCGTTCCATGCCTGCTCGACCCTCTCAAGCTCGGCGGCCAGACCTTTCTTGCCTGCCATCACCCCCGCCGGCGCGTTCTGGCATAGCGCAATGATGTACCGGCGCTGGAAGCCGAACACACGCCAGGCCAGCGCGTCTCCGACGCACCGGTATTGTCGGGCAACCCGCTCGCAGATGTCGTGCTCCAGCTGCCAAGCCTCCAGCTTGGTGGGATCGAGCCCAGACTGCGGTTCTGGCGCCCCAGGCTGCGGTGGCTTACCGGCCCGCATCCTCTTGACAGCCTGGCTGAATGCGTTACGGGCCTCCTCCACCTCAAGCAGATGGGCAAGTAGCTCATGCTGGAACCCGTAGCCGTCCTGCACGTTGGCGCAGGCCCGGAGCTCCTTAATCAGCTCCGCTAGCGAGTTCTGCGCGGCCAGGTGCCGCGGGTGCATCAGGACCTCGTCAGGTGACGATCCACCGTCCAACAGCTTCACGGGACTAAGTGTCACCATCCCCACGGACAAGCGCGAAGTAATTCCAAAGGCGTAGCCCGGGACACATCTCCCAGGGTTCTGCTAGCAGCCAGCGACTGCATCGGTGTTGCGGGTCAAGAATCTCGCGCCGGCCACCTGCCTACATTCCCGAACGGATCATGGCGTTAGGACAAGAGCTGCCGCTGTCGACAGCGCCTCATGATGCGCCCAACCATGTCGGCGGTGCGACCAGCGCAGGTCGTTGCTGCTGATCCCTGGCGCTGCCTCCCGGAGGGCGCCGCGCGTAGGTGCCACCTGTTCACTGCCGCTCCTGCCAGATGTGACGTTCGCCACTTTTGGTGAACGCCGCATGCCGCAGAATGCCGCCAAAACCTGCGGTCAACGTGCAGTCAAAAGATCTTGAGGCCACCTCGCCGACCCGGCGAAGTGGCCTCTGACCTGCTAAGCAATGGTCGGGACGGCCGGATTTGAACCGGCGACCCCTTGACCCCCAGTCAAGTGCGCTGCCAAACTGCGCCACGTCCCGTACTGCCTTTTCGTGCTCTCGCGGGGCTCCTAGTGGCCAAACTGGCAGCCAACCGGGGGAGTCGGCGACCCTCAGGCTGCCCCGCCGAGGAGCCTGTCGAACGGCTCCACGTGGTCAGACAATACCGCAACATCGTGCCGGTAGACGCCCTGGGCGACCGCTGTGCCGCTGTGCCGCTGTGCCCCATCAGGTGGCTGATCTTCTCGATCGAGGTGCCGTCGTCGGACAGGATCGACACGAAGCGGTGCCGCAACTGCGGGGGGTCCAGTCGCTGCAGACGCCCGCCGCCTCAGAGAACTTGGCGAACGCGTGACGGACGGCCCGTCTCGCGCGAGAGTTCAGTGACATTGCCTGTACCCGATGGGTCAACTAGACGCTTGCTATTCTCCGCGAGATGTACGGTCCGCATCTCAACCCATGAGATAGCGGACCACGACAAGGCCCCGGAATGACCGGGATAGATGGGGCTGCCGTTTGGAATGCTCAGCGCAGCCCGTTGACCCGGTGCCAACTGCCACGGTAAACGTCGTTCTCTATGACCCCGAACGGGTCACGAGGTTCCGCGTCCGTTCCTTGCTGCCGACCATTCACATCGGGGGCCCAGCGTCCAGCCGGATCAGGCCCAGCGTCCAGCCGAGCCCGACGACTGCGGCAGCAGGCCAGCCCAGCCCGCACAGTGCGGTCACGGCATCCGCGCTCGACGCCACGCCGAGCACGATGAGGCCAGTGCGGTCTGTGGCACCTCGTGCCCGAATTATCCGGTCCCGTAATGCATCTGGTATTTTGGCCGCAAATGCCGATAAAATCGTTGGGAATTACGAATGTACGTAGTTGACGAATGGGAATTAGCATGTGCCGGAAAATCCGTGACATCTGCCCGCGACGGTGCCATGCTGCCGGGGTGGCGCAATCACCAAGCGGCGCCAAAAGAGGGGGGATCACATGCGCATCAGCATCCGACCGGTACTGGCAGCGGTCGCTGTCCTGGGCGCGGCCGGGGCCACGCTGGCCGCCGTGCCAGCTTCGGCCGGCACCGTGCCACCGCCACCTCCAGCATTCACCATCGTCCCGGGCCAGCAGGGACACCGGACCGCGGGCACCGACCTGACCCAGGTGGAGTCCGATAACTGGAGCGGGTACGCGGACGCCGGGTCATCTGAGGACTATTCCAAGATCAGCAGTTCCTGGACCGAGCCCAAGATCACCTGCAATGCGTCCATCAGCGGGTACCAGATAGCGGTGTTCTGGGTGGGGATCGACGGCCTGACCGATGGCACCGTGGAGCAGGACGGGACCGAGGCTTACTGCTACGGCGGCGAGGGCCCCTACTACAGCACCTGGTGGGAGCACTACCCCACGAATGACATCCAGACCGTGGGCACAACCGTCAGTGCCGGGGACAAGATCACCTCATCCGTGGTGCGCTCCGGCACCAAGTACACCGTCAAGGTGACCGACGCCACGACCACGGCCAACAGCTTCACCAAGAGCTTCACCTGTTCGGCATCGTCGTGCAAGGACACCAGCGCGGAATGGATTGCCGAGGCACCCGGCGGCGACAGCGGCGAACCGGGGGACCTGTACCCGCTGGCCAAGTTCGCGCCGTGGACGAACAGCAGCTCGGCCGTGGCCAACCCATCCACGTCGGGCAACATCAAGACCTTCCCTGACGAGGAGCTGACCATGGTCAGTGCCACCGGCAGCGGCACGGTCAAGGCCAAGCCCGGCGCGCTCAACTCGGCGGGCACGAAGTTCGGCGTGACGTGGGAGAACGCCGGACCCTGACTCGGCTAGCCTGGCGGGCCGCGCCCGGCGCCGCCGCGTCGGCGCTGCCCCGCCAGGCGCTACCCGCCAGGCGCTCCGCCAGCGCTGCCCCGCCAGGCGGCCCGCCGCACCCAATGCCACCCACGGCGGCGGCTAGTCAGAGCTTCAGCGGCCTGATGGGGGCGGCGACCAGCGACGGGTCGCTGCGCCAGTCCACCCCGGGCACGTCCACGTACAGCTCGATCTCGTTCCCGTCCGGGTCGGTGATGTACAGGCTGTGCGTGATCGTGTGGTCGCTGGCGCCGACCACGTTGACATCGTTGGCCTCCAGGACAGCCAGCGCCCCGCGGAGCTCGTCGTCGCTGTCGCCGACCTTCAGCCCGAAGTGGTAGAGCCCCACCCGCCGGCCGGGCGGGAGGTTGGCGGCGTCCTCGCCGACCTCGATGAGCAGCAACTCATGGTGGGTACGGCCGGACGGCGCGGAGAACGCGGCCGCGCGGAAGGGCAGCGGGTCATCCTCGGGGCCGCCGATGATCTGCCGCCAGCCGAGCACGTCCCGGTAGAACGACGCGGAGCGGTCCAGGTTGTGAACGTAGAGGACGAGATGTCCGAGTTCCTTGACTTCCATGGCGGGTGCTCCACGAGCGTGGGAAGGGGCTGAATGCCGGGGCACGTGCTGTGCCAGGTTGCAGGGGTCTCGACCCCTACGTCTAGCACGTTCACCTCAACCGGCAGCCACCGGGCTGTATGCCCTCTGCCGAGGGCCTCCTAACCGCCCGCGCCCTAACCGCCCGCGCCTCAGCCGCCCCGCGCGCGCAAACAGGAGGGCTGGCTGTCCTCCCCGGCCCAAGGGACCCAAGGGACCCAAGGGACCCAAGGGACCAAGGGCCCAAGGGACCGAAGGGCCCAAGGGACCAAGGGACCCAAGAAGGACAGCCAGCCCGCACCGACAGCGCCTACGCGATCTTGATGGGCTTATGCACCCGGTGGAAGCGGTTGCCGTGGATGTGCCCGTGGATCCGACCGTTCAGGTAGATCCCGAACCAGTTGTCGTGAATGTAGTTGCCGTGGATCCACACCTTGATGACGGACGAGGCGCCGACCAGGATGCCGGTGGTGCGCTTGTCCGGGTGGGCCGTGACCGGCGGGGCTAGCCCGATCGTGTCACCGACGAGGTTGTTCCGGCCGATATCGTTGCCCACGATCTGGTTGCCGCTCATCCGCTGCCCGGGCACGTGGGAGTGGATGGTTACCCCGGCCAGGCCGTTGCCGTAGATCTCGTTGTCGGCGACGTCGTTGCCGGACACGCGCTCCCCCTTGACCTCGGTGGCGATGACCACCCCCGCGCCCGGCTCCTTCCGGTTGAGGCCGTTGTAGGCGATCAGGTTGTGAGCGACGTAGTTGCCCCACACCCCCGCCGTCGAGTGGCCGGCGATGATGACCCCGCAACCACCCGGGTTGTGCAGGGCCACGTTCCTGGTCACCGCGTCGTAGTGGGTCGGGCCGAGGTCGTCGGCGATCAGGAAGCCGCCGCCCTCGTTGAACTCCGACAGGTTGCGGGTCGCCAGCGAGTCGGACGTGCCGTTGAAGTCCACGCCCACGTCGCCGTTGTGCTCGAGCACGTTGTGCGAGACCAGGACCCGGCTGCTGCGCCCGACCAGGATCGCGTCAAAGCCCGCGTCGATCACCCGGAACCCGGTGACCTCGACGTTCCGGGTCCCGAAAACCACCACGCCGCTGCCCCCGGGCAGCTTCTTGGTAATCGGCTTCTGGCCCCGGGCGTTGATCGTCGCGCCGTGGCGGCCGATCAGTGCGAGAGACTTGGTCACTACGGCCTGCACCTTGTACGTGCCACCGCAGACGATCACCCTCCCGCCCTTCGGGGCCGCGGCGATGGCCTGGTTGATGTGGCGGTATCGGGCCGTGGCGCACGAGCGGTCCGAGTTCCCGCCGCGGCCGTGCTTGGACACGTAGACCGTGGACGACGCGGCGTTCGCCGCAGCAGTGGCCCCCACCAGCGTGAACGCCGCAGTACCAAGGGCTACGAACCCGGCGAGCAGCCTTGAGACTTGTCTCATCCTTCTGATCCCCCCTGACGACTACCTACCGTAGGCAGTTGATTACGGAGAGTAGCGTAACCCCCAACCAGGGTCATGGCCGGGAACCCGCGCCGAACGGGCACTCAGCGCGATGATTCTTCGTTGCGTTTGTGGGGTAGGCCCCGCGTAACCCGCGACGGCCCTCGATCAGACGGAGCAACGGATGATGGCACGGGGACCGGCCCGCAAGGGTGGGCCGGGTGATCCTTGGTCAGCGCGGATGAACTACGACCCGCAGACGGCGCCGCTCCCTTATGGCACCACGTCCGGCGACCCGTACCGCAACTACCCGGACGACGCCCCCTACCCGGACGACGAACCCTACCCGGACGACGAGGATGACTACGCCGGGTACCGGGACCATCCGGACGAGGGCGATTACGCGCCCGGCCGGCCGGTATACCGCCGCCGCCGCTGGCGGGTGCTGCGCTGGCTGCTCGGCCTGGTGCTGGCCCTGGTCATACTCGCGGTCGTCGCGTTCGGCGCGGCTTTCGCGCTCACCCCGTCGGTCGGTAACGCCCCCGCGCTGACCCGGGCCATCGATAAGTCGCACCACGTGGTCTACCCGGGACCGCCGGTGTCCCCGCTGTTCGCCGAGTCCCTGGTGGCGACCGAGGACCACCGGTTCTACTCCGAGCCCGGGGTGGACATCTACGCCATCGCCCGGGTCGCCGCCTCGCAGATCACCGGCCACGGCGACCAGGGCGGCGCGACCCTCTACCAGCAGCTGGCGAAGATGCTGTACACGCCGGGGCAGAGCGGGCTGCGCGTCGAGGCCAAGCAGGTCATGCTGGGCATCAAGCTCGACCTGGCCTACAGCAAGGCGAAAGTGCTCCGGATGTACGCCGACGTCGCCTACTTCGGCCACGGCTACTACGGCCTGGCCCAGGCCAGCTGCGGATACTTCGGCACCACTCCGGCGGGGCTGACGCTGCCGGAGGCGGCCACGCTGGCCGGGCTGGTCCAGGGGCCCTCCGCGGACGACCCGATCGCGCACTATGCCCGGGGCCGGTCCCGCGAGGCGCACGTGCTGAGCCGGCTGGTCGCCACCGGCAAGATCACCCAGGCGCAGGCCACGGCCGCCTACGCGCAGCGCCTTCCGCTCGTTGGCGGCAGCGGCACCGGCTGCACCAGCCCGCGCTAACCCAAAATTCTCCGCAACGAACCCCGCGACCGCCCCGGTCCGCCCGCCCCAGGCCGGCGGCTCGAGGGCGGGTGGGACAAACCTGGTGCGCCGGCCACGGGTCAGGGCCTCACGCGGGGCCGGGGATGAGGAAAACCTCGTTAGCCGCGCTGCTTCGCGGCGTGCCGGGGGCCGCCAGGGCGGTCGCCGGCACGGCCACGGCCGTCATCCCCGGTCCCGCCGTCGTAGTTCTCGCTGCAGGCCGCGGTCTCGCCGCTGTAGTTCCCGCCTTCGAGGTCGTAGGCCTCAGCCCCGCGGCCGTACAGCGTGGCCTCCTCGTCCAGGCCGACCGCGACCGCCTCGGCCACCCCGGCCTCCTGGAACCCCTGAGCGGGGGGGAGGGGACCATGACCAGCGGCCGGCGCCGCGGTCGCGGGGTCCTGCGTTTTCCACACCCACTTGCGGTAGGACCAGAAGCGGAACAGGGTGCCCAGCGCGATACCGACCAGGTTGGCGAGGTTGTACCAGAGCTTGCCCTGCAGGTTTGCGCCGTCCTGGACGATCGCGACGCAGGCCAGCTGGATCAGCAGCCCGATCCCGTTGAAGACGAAGAACATGACCGTCTCGCGGCCCATCCCGGTCCGCTCGCGGTGCCGGAACGCCCAGTAACGGTTGCCGACGAACGTCACCACGGTCGCGGCGACGGTCGCCACCACCACGGCCGTGTACTTGCCCATGCCCGCGTCGAAGTGCAGGACGTCGGCGCCGCCGAGGCTCACCACGAACCCGACCAGGCCCACGACGCCGAACTTCGCCGCCTCGTGGATCAGCACGCGGAACCGTTCGTACAGCCTGAGAGCCAATCTCACCTGGCCGTCTTCCTCTCAAACAGTCCAGCGGGGGCTGCTTCTGCGGGGGCTCAGCGATTTCAATCGCTGCTTGCGACAGTACCGGCACGACCGGGCTGTGGTGGCTGCCGGGCCAGGATTGCGGGTCAAGAGGTAGGAAAATAACCCGCTCGGAATTGTCCTACCCTCCCGGTAGTCTCGCATGAGTGCCTGTGACCACCGCTCTCATCCGTGCTCACGGCCTCACGAAGCGGTTCGGGAGTTTCACGGCGGTGGACGGGGTCGACTTCGAGCTGCGCCGCGGCGAGGCATTCGGTTTCCTCGGCCCCAACGGTGCGGGCAAATCCTCCACGATGCGCATGATCGGCTGCGTCTCGCCGCCGACCGCGGGCGAGCTGTCGATCTTCGGTCTTGACCCGGTGGCCGACGGCCCGGCGATCCGGGCCCGGCTCGGCGTGGTGCCCCAGGAGGATTCGCTGGACGTGGAGCTCACGGTCCGGGAGAACCTCCTGGTGTACGGCCGGTACTTCGGGCTGCCCCGGCCGGTCATCCGGGAGCGGAGCGACCGGCTGCTGGACTTCGTCCAGCTCGCCGACCGGGCCGGCGACCGGGTGGAGCCGCTCTCCGGCGGGCTGAAGCGCCGGCTGACCATCGCCCGCTCGCTGATCAACGAGCCGGAGATCCTGCTCCTGGACGAGCCGACCACCGGCCTCGACCCGCAGGCCCGGCACGTGGTGTGGGACCGGCTGTTCCGCCTCAAGCAGCAGGGCGTGACGCTGGTCCTGACCACGCACTACATGGACGAGGCCGAGCAGCTGTGCGACCGCCTGGTGGTCATGGACGGGGGCCGGATCGCCGCCGAAGGCTCACCCCGGGAGCTGATCGAGCGCTACTCCACCCCGGAGGTCCTCGAGCTCCGGTTCGACCCGGCCGTGCACGAGAACGCCGCGGAGAAACTCGCCGCGGTGCCCGCGCAGCGCCGTGAGGTCCTGGCCGACCGGGTGCTGCTCTACGTCGGGGACGGTGATGCCGCGCTGGCCGCGGTCCACGAACTCGGCCTGGACCCGCTCACCTCGCTGGTCCGGCGCAGCACGCTGGAAGACGTGTTCCTCCGGCTGACCGGCCGCCGGCTGGAGGACTGATGACGGCCCAGACGGCGCAGGGCGGGCCGGCCGCTACCCGGCCGGCGGAATCCGCGGCCCGTCCCGGTCCCCCGCCCGCCTGGTCCTTCGCGGTCCGCCAGCTGCGGTTCTGGCTGACCGACTACCGGCGGACCTGGCGCGGCTCGATCATCTCCACGGTGCTGAACCCGCTGCTGTACCTGGGCGCCATGGGACTCGGCCTGGGCACGCTGGTGGACAAGCACGGCCTGGCCCGCCTGGGCGGGGTGAGCTACCTCGTCTTCCTGGCGCCCGGCCTGCTGGCCGCGAGCGCGATGGGCACCGGGGTGGGGGAGTCCACCTACCCGGTCTTCGGCTCGGTCAAGTGGAACAAGACCTACCAGGCGGCGGTGTCCTCGCCGCTGCGGCCGCGCGATCTGTTCCACGGGCACCTGCTGTTCGTCGGGCTGAAGCTGACCATGACCTCAAGCGTGTTCCTGGCCGTGGCCGTGGCGTTCGGGGCGATCCGCTCGCCGATGGCCATCCTGGCCCTGCCGGTCGCGGTGCTCACCGGCCTGGCCTTCACGGCGCCGATCGAGGCGTGGACCGTGACCCGCACCAAGGACACCTCGCTGGCCGTGGTGTACCGCTTCGGGATGATCCCGCTGTTCCTGTTCTCCGGCACGTTCTTCCCGGTCACCCAGCTGCCCGTGTGGATCAGGCCCATCGCCTACCTGACCCCGCTGTGGCACGGCGTGGCGCTGTGCCGGGACCTGTGCCTGGGCGTCGCCACGCTGCCCTCGGCGCTCCTGCACGTGGCCTACCTGCTGGTCGTGCTGGGAGCCGGGATCATCGCGGGGGACCGCAGCTACACCAGGCGGCTCTATGTCTAGCCGGCCCTATACGGGGCGGCGGCCCTATGTCTAGCGTGCGCGGGCTGCCGCTGCGGATGCTGCCCGGTCGCGGGCCCTGGCGCTGGGCCCGTGGGTCGGTGGGCGGCCGGAACAGCCTGTTCCTGGTCGAGCGGCATGCGCTGGTCTACCGGCACATGTGGCTGGTGTTCGTGTCCGGGGTAGTCGAGCCGCTGTTCTACCTGCTGTCCATCGGCGTGGGCCTGGGCAAGCTGGTCGGCTCCGTGCAGGGCATCAGCTACGCGGCCTTCGTGGCGCCCGCGCTGCTGGCCAGCGCCTCCATGAACGGCGCACTGTTCGACTCGACCTTCAACGTGTTCTTCCGCCTCAAATACGAGAAGCTCTACGACGCCGCGCTGGCCACCCCGATGCGCGCCGGTGACGTGGCCCTCGGCGAGATCAGCTGGGCGCTGCTGCGTGGCGCCCTGTACGCGGTGGCCTTCATGGCCGTGATGGCGGCCATGGGCCTGGTCCACTCGTGGTGGGCGCTGGCCGATCTGCCCGCCGCCGTGCTGACCGGGTTCGCCTTCGCCGCGGCCGGCATGGCCTGCACCACGTACATGCGGACCTGGCAGGACTTCGAGTTCGTGACACTCGCCACGCTGCCGATGTTCCTGTTCTCGACAACGTTCTATCCGCTGAGTGTGTACCCGAAGCCGTTGCAGCTCGTGGTGCGATGCACGCCGCTCTACCAGAGCGTGGCCATGCTGCGTGACCTGACCCTGGGCCGGATCAAACCGGAACTGCTCGGGCACTCCGCGTACCTGGCTGTCATGGGCCTGATCGGCCTGCTCGTGGCGGGCCGCCGGATCGGCAAGCTGCTGCTCCGTTAAGAGGGCCGGGGAGCTGCCCGCCGGTCCGGACCGGGCACGTTAGGCTTCGTAGAGGCCGCGGGGAGGCCCAGGACGCACTCGACCTAGGACGGCATGATCACGACCGGCGGAAGCCCACCGGATCCCGCGCCCCGTGGCGGGGGCGAGGACGACCCTCCTGGTGTGCATGGGGCCGGCACGACGAACGCTGCCACCGAGACGGCTGGCACCGAGACCGCTGGCATCGAGATGGCTGGCATCGAGACGGCTGTGGCCGTTGGCACCCGTAGGGGCCCCGGGCCCCGGGATGCCGCCGCGGCCCGCCGCTCCACGCCGGCCGGCCCGGCCCGCCGGGCCGACCGGGTGCCGTGGCTGATCGCGCTGGCCGTGTTCGCCGCGTACGCCACGATCTCGCTGTCCCGTTATCTCCAGCTCGCCCCGGGTTCCTGGGACCTGGGCATTTTCACCGAGTACGTCCGGCAGCTGGCGCACCTGCACGCCCCGGTGGTGAACATCCGGGGGTCCGGCTTCAATCTGCTTGGTGACCACTTCCAGCCGATCGTCGGCGTGATCGCCCCGGTGTTCCTGCTCTTCCCCAGCGCCGCCACCCTGCTCGTGGTCCAGGCCCTGCTGACGGCCGTCTCGGTCGTCCCGGTCAGCCGGGCAGCCGCGGCCCGGCTCGGTACCGGGGCGGGCAGGATGATCGGGGCCGCGTACGGGTTCTCCTGGGGCCTCCAGCAGATGATCGACTTCGACTTCCACGAGATCGCGTTCGCGGTCCCGTTGCTGGCCTGCTCACTGTCCGCGCTCCTGCGGGGCAAGGTCCGGGCCGCGGCCGTCTGGGCCCTGCCGCTGGTGTTCGTGAAGGAGGACCAGGGCTTCACGGTCGCGGCCATCGGCGTCGTCATCGTCGTGATGAGCCTGGCCCGGGCCCGGGAGAATGGACGGGACCAGGCCGCTGTCCGCTCTGCTGGCCTCCGCTGGGGTGCGCTGCTGGCCGTCTGGGGACTGGCCTGGTCCCTCCTGGCCATCGCGGTGATCATCCCGCACTTCAACGCCCTGCATGAGTACCCGTACTGGACCGACGGCGGTGTGCTGAGCCCCAGCGCGGCGCATCCGTCGGCGGCGACAGTGCTGGCCCAGTTCGGCCACTCCTACGTCCCGAAGCTGCGCACCACGCTGCTCATCCTGCTGCCCGTGGCGTTCCTCGCGCTGGGCTCGCCGCTGGCCCTGGTGGCGGTGCCGAGCCTGGCGCTGCGGTTCGTGTCCACGAACAGTGCCTACTGGGGTTCGGGATACCACTACAACGCCACGGTGATGCCGATCGTGTTCATCGCGGCGATCGACACGCTGGCCCGGATCCGCGCCCACCGGGCGCGGCCAGAGAGTGAGACCGGTGGCCAGCCCCCGTTCCCGTCCTGGCTGGATCCGGCAGCCACGCGGGCCGTCCCGGCGCTCATGCTGGCCATCGCCGTAGTGACGGCCTGGCCGTTCCCGCTCAGCAACCTGTGGCACGCGCAGACCTACCAGATCAGCCCGCACGTCCAGGGGGAGAACGCCGCCATGGCCCGGGTACCTGGCGGCACCAGCGTCGAGACCACGCTCGGCATGCTGGCCCCGCTGGCTGCCCGCGATGACACCTACTGGATCGGCAACGGCGGCAACCCGGCGCCCCGCTACATCGTGTTCGACGAACTGGACAGCGGCTGGAATCCGCCGCCCAGCGATCCGCTCACGTTCGTCGAGCAGCGCCATCCCGGCGTCATCTACCGGCAGATCTACGTGAACAACTTCGTCTACGTGTTCCGCCGGGCCGCTGCCCCCGGCGGCTGAGTGAGAGAGATGGCCCATGGCCGATAGGCGGCGTACCCGCCAGTAGATAGAGTCAGCAGCGGACCCGTCGGGAGGCTCATATGGACTTCGGCTACGACGTCCGCACGGAGGAGTTCCGGAAGCGCCTCCTCGCGTTCATGGACGAATGCGTGTATCCGGCCGAGCCGGTATTCGCCGCCCAGGTGCAGGCGAATGCGCAGGCAGGACGCCCCTGGGAGCGTCCCGCGGTGATCGGGGAGCTGAAGGAGGAGGCTCGCGGGCGCGGTCTGTGGAACCTCTTCCTGGCCCATCACCCGGAGGGTGCCGGGCTCACCAACCTCCAGTACGCGCCGCTGGCGGAGATCACCGGGCGCAGCCCGGCGCTCGCACCGGAGGCGCTCAACTGCGCTGCCCCGGACACCGGGAACATGGAGGTGCTGGCCGAATTCGGCTCCCCCGAGCAGCAGGAACGCTGGCTCCGGCCACTGCTGGAGGGGTCGATCAGGTCGGCATTCTGCATGACCGAGCCGGACGTCGCGTCCTCGGATGCGACCAACATCACAACCCGGATCGAGCGCGACGGCGACGAGTACGTCCTCAACGGCCGCAAGTGGTGGTCGTCCGGGGCGATGAACCCGGGCTGCGAGATCTTCATCGTGATGGGCCGGACGGCCTGGGAGGGGGACCGGCATCGCCAGCAGTCGATGATCCTGGTGCCCCGGGACACCGCCGGGGTCACGGTGCGGCGCGGGATCAGCCTGTTCGGCTACGACGACGGGCCGCACGGCGGCCACGCCGAGGTCGTGTTCGCTGACGCCCGGGTGCCCGCATCCAACCTGATCGCGGGCGAGGGCGACGGCTTCACGATCGCCCAGGCCCGGCTGGGGCCGGGCCGCATCCACCACTGCATGCGGCTCATCGGCTCGGCCGAGCGGGCCCTGGAGCTGCTCTGCCGCCGGGTCACCCACCGGGTCGCGTTCGGCCAGCCCCTGGCCGACCAGGGCGTGATCCAGGAGTGGATCGCCGAGTCACGGGTGCGGATCGAGCAGGCCCGGCTGCTGGTCCTTAAGACCGCATGGCTGATGGACACGGTGGGCAACAAGGGCGCGCACAGCGAGATCCAGGCCATCAAGATCATCACCCCGGCCATGGCCGAGTGGGTGATCGACAAGGCGATCACCGCGCACGGCGCGGCCGGGGTCAGCCAGGACTTCCCGCTCGCCTACCTGTGGGCGAACGCCCGGACCCTCCGCTTCGCGGACGGCCCCGACGAGGTGCACAAGCGCTCGCTGGCCCGCCGTGAGCTGCGCCCCTACCGGATCGCCAGTGAAAACGGGACGTAGGTCTCTGTCCGGCGCGCCAGAAAAGTGAGTCACTGGCCGTGGAACCGGAAGGTGAAGCCCCGCGAACACGAGGCCAGCCTGACCGGATCGACTGGATCAGCCGCTGCGCGCGGATGACATGTTGCAAGGAGAACGCAAAATGCCAGAGGACACGCAAAGAGTAGCCATCGTCACGGGAGCTGCCCGCGGAATTGGGGCCGGGACGGCCCAGCGCCTGGCGGCGGACGGTATGGCGGTCGCCGTGCTCGACCTGAGCGCCGACGATGGCAAGGCCACCGTGGACGCGATCGTGTCGGATGGCGGCCGGGCGATCGCCGTGGGCGCCGACGTCAGCCAGGCCGATCAGGTGGCCGCCGCCGTGGACCAGGTCGTCGCCGAGTTCGGGCCGCCCACGGTGCTGGTCAACAACGCCGGGGTGCTCCGGGACAACCTGCTGTTCAAGATGAGCGAGGACGACTGGAACACGGTTCTGGGCGTGCACCTGCGCGGTGCGTTCCTGATGGCTAAGGCCACCCAGAAGTACATGGTGGAGGCACACTACGGCCGGATCATCAACCTGTCGTCCAGTTCTGCACTAGGCAACCGCGGGCAGGCCAACTACTCGGCCGCCAAGGCCGGCATGCAGGGCTTCACCAAGACGCTGGCTCTGGAGCTGGGCCCGTTCGGCATTACCGCGAACTCGGTTGCGCCCGGGTTCATCGCCACCGACATGACCGCGGCGACCGCGGCCCGGATGAAGATGAGCTTCGAGGACTTCCAGGAGCTCGCTGCGAAGCAGATCGCAGTCCGCCGGGTGGGCCATCCCGAAGACGTGGCGGGCCTCATCTCGTACCTGGCCAGCGAGGAGTCGGGATACGTCTCTGGCCAGGTGATCTACGTAGCGGGCGGGCCCCTGTGCTGAAAGCCGGCAGCGGGCCGGACGGCGTCGGCCAAACCGGGCCCGTCAGTGCGGACGGGCTGCGTGAGCGGGTTCGCGGCTTCGTGGCCGGGCACGACCCGGCCACGATGTCACGGCTCGACTTCCTGCGGGCCCGGTTCGACGCCGGCCTGGGGGCGGTGCACTACCCGCCCGGCCTGGGCGGGCTCGGCCTGCCCCGGGCGCTCCAGGGCGTGGTCGAGGCCGAATTCGCGGCCGCCAGGGCACCGGGCAACCAGCCGGAGAGGATCGGCATCGGGCTGGGCATGGCCGTGCCGACTATCCTCGCCTTCGGCACCGAGGAGCAGAAGGCCCGCTGGATCCGGCCGCTTTGGACCGGCGAGGAAGTCTGGTGCCAGCTGTTCAGCGAGCCTGGGGCCGGGTCTGACCTGGCCGGGCTGGCCACCCGGGCGGTCCGCGAGGACGGGCCCCCAGCCGCGGAGTCGGCGGCGGACGCCAGCGCCCAGGGCGCGGCGGCGGCGGACGGCAGCGCCCCGGACGCGGCGGACGGGAACGGCGCTCCCGGGGCCGGCCGCTGGGTGGTGAACGGCCAGAAGGTGTGGACGTCCATGGCCCACCAGGCCCGATGGGGCCTCCTCCTGGCCCGGACCGACCCGGACGTGCCCAAGCACGCTGGGCTGACCTACTTCGCCTGCGACATGACCGCCGACGGGGTGGAGGTCCGGCCCCTGCGCCAGCTCACCGGCGAGGCCGAGTTCAACGAGGTCTTCCTGACCGGCGCGGTCATCCCGGACGGTGACCGGATCGGCGGGGTCGGCGAGGGCTGGCGGGTGGCCCAGGGCACCCTGATGAACGAGCGGGTATCCATCGGCGGCACCGCCCTGCCCCGCGAAGGCGGGATGATCGGCTCGGCCGCTCGGGCCTGGCGCGAGCACCCCGAACGGCGCACCCCCGGCCTGCACGACCGGATGCTCCGGCTGTGGGCCGACGCGGAGGTGGCCAGGCTGGCCTCGGAACGGCTGCGCCAGCAGCTGGCCGTGGGTCATCCCGGCCCGGAAGGCTCGGCGGCCAAGCTCGTATTCGCCCGGCTCAATCAGGACATCGCCGCGCTCGAGGTAGAGATGGCCGGCGCCGACGGGCTCCGCTACGAGGACTGGACCATGCGCAGGCCGGAGAGCGTCAACTTCTACGGCCGTGACCCCGGGTACCGCTACCTGCGGGCCCGCGGCAACTCCATCGAGGGCGGGACCTCGGAGATCCTGCGCAACATCATCGCCGAACGGGTCCTCGGCCTGCCGCCCGAGCCACGAACAGACACCCGTGTGCCATGGAAGGAGCTGCCCCGGTGAGCCCCGTCCGGTGCGGTCTTTCGGGACCGGCGGTGGGGTCTTCCTGCCGGACGGCGCGAACAACTTAGGAGAAAGAAAGAGTGAGCACCTCCACGCAGCCCGCGCCCTCCCACGACGGTGCGGCCGGCGACGGCCCTGCCCACGACACCGCCGGCCAGCCTGGCCGGGATCTGCCCGACCTGCTCTACGGCGAGGCGGAAGAGGAGCTCCGGGCCGCGGTCCGGGATCTGTTCAAGGAGCGAGCCGACTGGTCTGCGGTCCTGGCCCGGACCGAGACCGGCGAGCCATACGACACTGGCCTGTGGCGGGTGCTGGCTGCCGAGGTCGGCTGCGCCGGCCTGCTGATCCCGGAAAGCCACGGCGGCGCCGGCGCCAGCTACCGGGAGGCCGCGGTCGTCGCCGAGGAGGCCGGCCGGGCCGTAGCCCCCGTCCCCTACCTGGGCAGCGCGGTGGTCGCCACGGCCGCAGTCCTGTCGGCCGGCGACGCGGAGCTGCTGTCCGGGCTGGCCGCGGCCACCGTGACCGCGGCGCTGGCCGTGCCGTTCGCGAGCAAGCCCGGTGGTAGCGGCCAGCCCGGTGCGGGCCCGGCCGCGACTGTGCGCATCGCCCTCCCGCAGCCCGGGGACGCCGCCGGCCAGGCCCGGCTGACCGGGGTGGTCTCCGGGGTGACCGACGCGCTGCCCGCGTCCGTGCTGCTCGTGCCGGCCGACGGCGTGCCGTCCGGGCTCTACGCGGTGGACGCCGGCGCTCCGGGGCTGACCGTCACCCCGGTGGTGTCGCTGGACCAGACCCGCCCGCTGGCCGACCTGACCCTGGACAGCGTGCTCGCCCGGCCGCTGGCCTCCGGCCCGGACGCGGACCGTGCGGTCGCCGCCGCGCTGGCCGCGGGGGCCGCGATGCTGGCCTCCGAGCAGCTCGGGGTGGCTGAGCGCTGCCTCGAGATGACCGTCGCCTACCTGAAGGAGCGGTACCAGTTCGCCCGCCCGGTGGGCTCGTTCCAGGCGCTCAAGCACCGTACGGCGGACCTGTGGGTGGCCATCAGCCAGGCCCGTGCCGCGGCCCGGTACGCGGCCGCCTGCCTGGCCGACGGTGATGCGGACGCCCCGGTCGCGGTGTCCCTGGCCAAGGCGGCCTGCGGAGACGCCGCCACCCTGGCCGCGCGGGAATGCGTGCAGCTGCACGGCGGCATCGGCTTCACCTGGGAGCACCCCGCGCACCTGTACCTGAAGCGGGCCACGAGCTCGTCGATCGCGTTCGGCACGCCGGACTGGCACCGGGCCGCGCTGGCCAGCCTGGTGCGGCTGCCGCATGCCCCGGCCGGCCCCGGTGAGCGCCGTCCGGTACCGGCTAGCGAGCCTGGGCCGTCAGGCCCGGGCGAGTGGCCGGTGGGTTTTTGTCTTGCCGGACGGCGCGAACGGCTAAGGAGGCGGAGTGAGGTCCGTCACCGGCGCCGGGGTCGTCATCACTGGCGCCGGCAGCGGCATCGGCGCCGCGCTGGCCCGGCGGTTCGCTGCCGAAGGCGCCCGGGTGGTGGTCAATGACATCGACGCGGCCACCGCACAGGAGGTCGCCAAGGCGTGCGGCGGGGAGGCCCTGCCCGGGGACGCGGCCAGCGAGGCGGGCGTGGCCGGGCTGATCAGCGGGGCGGCGGACCTGCTCGATGGCATCGACCTCTTCTGCGCCAACGCCGGGATCGCCCGGCCCGGGGGCGCGGACGCCGCCGAGCTGGACTGGGACGCTTCCTGGCAGGTCAACGTCATGGCGCACGTGAGGGCAGCCAGGCTGCTGACCGGCCCGTGGCTGGAGCAGGGCCAGGGACACCTGATCTGCACGGTGTCCGCGGCCGGGCTGCTGACCATGCTGGGCTCGGCGCCGTACTCGGTGACCAAGCACGCCGCGCTGGCCTTCGCGGAGTGGATGTCGGTTACCTACGCCCACCGCGGCATCACTGTGCAGGCCCTGTGCCCGCAGGGCGTGCGGACCCCGCTGTACGAGTCGTCCGGCCCTCTCGGCCATGCGCTGATGGACGCGACCGCGATCACCCCGGACGCCGTGGCCGACGCGGTCATCGAGGGCATCGCCGACGGCCGGTTCCTGATCCTGCCGCATCCCGAGGTGTCGCTCATGTATTCGCGCCGGGCTACCGATCCTGACCGCTGGCTGAACGGGATGAACCGCCTGCAGCAGCAGGTTGAGAAGCTTCCTGATCAGTAACCCTCCCGGATTTCCCGTTTGCGGCATGCTGTCCGCATGAAGCCGGCTGCCACGGGGATGCTGCACCACATCGAGCTCTGGGTGCCCGACCTGAGCCGGGCCGAGCGCACCTGGGGATGGCTGCTGTGCGCGCTCGGCTACGAGATCTACCAGCAGTGGCCGGAAGGGGCGAGCTGGCGGTGCGGTGATCTCTACATCGTCCTCGAGCAGTCACCCGCACGCAGCGCGTTCCGCCACGACCGGTACCGGCCCGGCCTCAACCACCTGGCGTTCCATGTGTCCGACCGGGGCACCGTGGACCGGATGGTGGGGGAGGCGCTGCTGCACGGCTGGCGGCTGCTGTTCGCGGACCGGCATCCCTACGCCGGGGGCGAGCAGCACTACGCCGCCTACCTGGAGGACCGGGACGGGTACGAGGTCGAGCTGGTGGCCCCGCCGTCACGACACGGGGTCGGCCCGGCCGAGGGCACGCACCAGGCCGGCACGGCGGAGGAGAGCCACCGCTCCGACGCGGCCGAGGGCGCGCACCGCGCCGAACCCGCCGACGGGCAGCACCCGGCGGGCGCGGCCGGAAACGCGTACCCGCCGGGCCCGGACGATCCGGCCACGGGCTGGATCAGCTGACGGGATCTGCCGGCTGGATCTGCCGACCGGGTCAGCTGGCCGGGAGTAGATGACCAGAGCGGGACGGATCGCGCCCCGCCCAGGTCGGCCAGCCGGGCCGTCCCCCAGGTCGTGCGGCCAGCCGGGCCCTCCCGAGCTGGCCGCGGCTTCCGGCGCCCGGCGGTCAGGCCATGTCTACCGCGGTGCGCAGCCGGAGGTCGCGCGAGGACCGGCCGACGGCGATGGTGAACTCGCCGGACGGCCAGGTCCACCGGGCTGCCCGCTCGTCGTAGCGGCCGAATACCCGGGCCGGGATCGTGACGGTCACCTGCGCGGTGTCGCCGGGGGCCGCGACCGCGGAGCCGAACGCGCCGAGGACCCGCACCGGCCGCCCATCGGCGGCGGGACCAGCCACGTACGCCTGGACCACCTCGCGCCCTGGGCGGTCACCGGTATTGCGCACCGTGACTGCGATCATGAGGTCGGCCCCGGCGGCCAGGACGAAGGATCCGGCCGCCAGCGACTCGTACGACCAGCTGGTATAGCCCAGCCCATGGCCGAACGGGAACAGCGGCGTGGTCCCGGCCGCGTCGTAGCCCCGGTACCCGATGAGCAGGCCCTCGTCGTAGCTGAGCCGCCCGTCGTCGGGCACGCACCGCAGCACAGGGCAGTCTTCTTCGCGGACCGGAATCGTCACCGGGAGCCGTCCGCCCGGCTCGGCTCGGCCGAGCAGCACGTCGGCCAGGGCCTCGCCCATGGCCTGGCCGGGCAGCCAGGCGTAGAGCACCGCGGCGACCCGGTCCGCCCAGGGCATGAGCACCGGCATCCCGGCGTTCACCACCACCACGGTGCGGGGATTGACCGCGCTCACCCGCTCGATGAGCTCGTCCTGGCGGCCGGGCAGCCGCAGGGTCTCCCGGTCGAATCCCTCGCTCTCGGTCGTCTCGGCCGAGCCGGCCACGACCAGGGCCAGGTCCGCCGCGGCCGCCGCCCGGACCGCCTCGTCCAGCGCCCCGTCCCCGTCGGGGGACGCCACGATGCCGAGCCGCACGGCCAGCGGGCCCTCGGCGTCCGCTGACGGCCGGAAGTCCAGCCGCACCGCCGCCTCCTGCCCTGCGGTCAGCCCCACCATGCCCATGACCTGGCCCGGCCGGGTCATGGTCTCGACCGGGTCGGCAGGGACCGGGGTTTCCTCGTCCGCGATCATCGCGCCGTCCACGGCCAGCACCAGCCGTCCCACCCCCGCGGCGCCGACCGTGTGCGGCCCGGTGTTCTCGGCGCGGAACGTGGTCAGCACCGTCACAGTGCCGCCCTCGCCCCAGCCGATGCCGGGCGGCAGCCCGTCATCGCCCCACCAGGCGAACTCGGTGGACTGGCGGTGCTCGGAGCCGAGCAGGGCGCCGCCGGAGTCGCGGTACTCCACCCGGACCCCCGGGTCGCCCGAGACCGGATCCCGCAGCGTCCGCGACGGCGGTTCCGGGACCATCTCCCAGGTCTGGCAGCCGGCTGCCACGGTGACCTCCGCCTGCCCGGCCAGGGCGGCGCGGAGCGCGTCCGCCGGGGTGGACAGGCCCACCGGCATCACCGCCGCGCTGCCGCCGCCCTGGATCACGGGGTGGACCGCGTTCGGCCCGAGCACGGCCACGCTACGGAGCGCGGCCGGGTCGAGGGGGAGCGCCTGGTCCTCATTCCGCAGCAGCACGAGGGACGCGGCCGCGGCCCGGCGCAGCAGTGCCGGTTCGATCTGGGCCGGTTCGATACGAACTGGTTCGATGTGGGCTGGTTCGATGTAGGCCTCTGTCCGGGCCGGGCCCGGCGCCGCGTCGAGGGCGGGCCCGTCCAGGCTGGGCCCGTCCAGGCTGGGCCCGTCCACCGCCCCCACCTGCCGGGCCAGCCGGAGCAGCCGCAGCACCTTGTCGTCGATCACCTCCTCGGCGACCGCGCCGCTGCGGACCGCCTCGGCCAGGGCCGCTCCCCACGGTCCCCGCGGCCCCGGCATGACCAGATCCAGGCCCGCCTGAGCGGTGGGGACCGTGCTGCGGGCGGCGTTCCAGTCCGACACGACCACGCCGGTGAAGCCCCATTCGCCCTTCAGAAGTTCGCGCAGCAGGCCCTGATGCTCGGTCATCCGCGCGCCATTGACCGAGTTGTAGGCGGCCATCACCATGACCGCGCCAGCCTCGCGCACGCAGGCCTCGAACGGCACCAGGTACAGCTCACGCAGCACCGCCTCGGCGATCCGCGCGTCGTAGGTCCAGCGCTCGGTCTCAGAGTCGTTGCCCACGTAGTGCTTCACCGCCGCGCCCACCCCGGCGGACTGCAGGCCGGCCACGTAGCCGGCCGCGATCCGGGCGGACAGCACCGGGTCCTCGGAGAAGCACTCGAAACCGCGGCCGCCGAGCGGCGTCCGCATCAGGTTGATCGTCGGGGCCAGCACGACGTCAATGCCCTTGCCCCGCGCCTCGGCGCCCAGGGCGGCAGCGAGCTCGCGGACGAGCTCGCTGTCCCAGGTGGCGCCGAGGGCGGAGGGGCAGGGCAGGCTGGCCGAGGGATTCCGGTCATCCTTGGTGACGCCCCGGACGCCGGCCGGGCCGTCAGACATGACGATCGGCCGGAGTCCGAGGATGTCGTCGCCGTAGGTGCGCCAGCTGTCCGCGCCGGTCAGCAGCTGCACCTTCGCCTCGACAGGGAGCGCAGCCACCCGGCTGCGCTCCTCCGTCGCCTCTGTGGAAGTTGTCATCAAGTTCCTTGCGTCGCGTCCTGAGCGGTCAGGACTTCGGCGTGAGGTGCAGGATGGTGTCTTCGATGTACGGCGTGTTGGGGACCGGGTTCATGTATGGGTCACTGGCCGACGGCCACCCGGTGTAATCCCTGGTCGAGACCTCGGCCCACGCCCCGCCGTTGAGCAGCGGAACGACGGGCACCTGGGTGGTCATGATGTTCTCCAGCTTGGTGATGGCCGCCTTCTGGGTGGCGGGGTCGCCGGAGCCGGCGAACTGGGCGAGCGCGGCCTGCGCCTGCGGGTTGGAGTACCGGCCGAAGTCGCCCGCGGCCGGCTTGCCGATCGGCGCGGTCAGCGAGCTGTCCAGCCAGCTGTCGTAGATGAAGTAGGGGTTGGGGCCCTGGTTGCTCCAGTGCAGGGTGGCGTCGAACGTGCCGTTCGCGACATTGCCCGCCCACACGGTCGGGTTGCCGATGCCGTCCACGGAGGTGTCGAAGCCCAGCGCGTTCAGCTGGTGGGAGATGATCTGGTCGTCGGTGTAGTAGTCGCTGTACGGGACCGGGTCCTGGATGGCGAACTGGATCGTCTTCCCGTTCTTGGCCCACTTGCCGCCCGACTTGGTGTAGCCGTCGGCACTGAGGATCGAGGCCACCTTGGCTGGGTCACCCGCGGCCGGGAGATTGTTAGCCAGCGACGGGTCGAGGTACGACTGGTGGTTGGGGAGCAGCAGCCCGCTGGTCGTGGTGACCGGCGGCTCGTAGCCCGTCTCGCCCTGGACGTTGAGCTGCGACCTGTTGATCCCGTAGCTGATCGCCTGGCGTACCGCGGGGTCGTTCAGCGGGGCCTTCGTGGTGTTGAGGTACATGCTCACCACGTTGTTGGCGCTGAAGTACGGCTGGCTGCTCAGCCAGGTGTGATTGTCCGGGCTCTTGGTCAGGAAGTTCCCCTTGATGTTGGCGATGTAGTTGCCCGCGAAGTCGATCTGGCCACTGGACACGGGCGGGACCAGGTTGGCGTTGGTGTTGTAGCCCGGGAAGTCGATCTCCGGCACGTGCACCTTGGACTTCTGCCAGTAGTACGGGTTCTGCTTCAGCGTGAAGCCCTGCGGCGAGAACCGGTCCAGCATGAACGGTCCGGTACCGACCGGCTTGGCGTCCGCGTAGGTCGCCGGGTCGCTCACCGAGGACCAGACGTGCTGCGGCACGATGTAGACCTGCCCGATCAGGAACAGGTTCGCGTACTGCGGCGTCTTGAAGTTGAGCACCGCTGACGTCGCGCCCGGCGCGCTGGCGCTGGTGACCACCGGGGCACCGTTGGTGTTCAGCTTCGGGTTGCTCTTGATCATGTTGAACGTGAAGGCCACGTCGGCGGCGCTGAACGGCTTGCCGTCGTTCCACTTCACGCCCTTGCGGATGGTCAGGGTGAGCGTCTTGCCCCCGTTGGACCAGCTGTAAGCGGTGGCCAGCATGGGGATCGGCGCCTGGGCGGAGTTGAGCGTGTTGAAGATGAACAGCGGCTCGTTGTACAGCGCGATCGCGTTGGTGAGGTCACCCGTTGACGTCAGCGAGAACGGGTTGAACGTGTCGGTCATGGGGGAGAGCGGGGTGCTCTCGACGACCAGCGTCTTGCCGGTGGCCGCCGTCTTGCTGCCACTGGAGGAACTGCTGCCGCAGGCGGCGATACCCATGCTCAGGGCGCCGGCCACGGCCAGGGTTGCTAGGAACTTGTGCCTCATTGCTTAAACTCCGTTGTGCCCGGCCGGCTCATCGCCGGCCTGTTGTGAGCGACCGTGTCGGGGTCTGTTATCGGTGGGGCGGGGCGGGTCGGCCGGGTCATGGTGTCCGCCTGCCCGTTCCGCCTGGTTCTCCGGTGTGTGCACGGTGTGCTGTGCACGGTCTGCTGCGCGCCGGGTAAGGCGCGCACTCGCGGCGATGCCTGCCGCTAGGCGGTATCCCGGTTCATCGCGACTCCTCCCCTCCGGTTGCGGGACTGGGTGGCGGGCCCGGATCGTCGCCGGGGTGCGGCGTGTCCAGACCGTTGGGCCCGGCGGCTGCCCGGGACGGTCCCGTTGCGGCGCCTGAAGCCTGTCGCTGCGCGGCGGTCAGCCCGGAGACGTGCAGCCAGCAGGCGCTGACGTGCCGGTCGGCGACCTCGCTGCCGGGCGGGGTGGCCTCCGCGCAGATCGCCATCGCGTGCGGGCAGCGGGGGTGGAAGCGGCACCCGGATGGCGGATCCACCAGGCTAGGCGGGGATCCCCGGCCCTGGAGTGAGAGCGGCGCGGGCCGGTCCGGGTCCGGTGCCGCGTTGAGCAGCAGCCGCGTGTAGGGGTGGGCCTCGTCGGTCAGCGTGGTCGCCGGGCCGGACTCGACGACCTGGCCCGCGTACATCACCATGATCACGTCGGCCAGGTAGCGGGCGGAGGCGATGTCGTGGGTGATGTACAAGATCCCGAGCCTGTCGCGTTCCCGCAGGTCGCCGAGGAGGTTGAGGACGCCGAGCCGGATCGAGACGTCCAGCATCGACACCGGCTCGTCGGCCAGCAATACCCGTGGCCGGACGGCCAGCGCGCGGGCGATCGCCACCCGCTGCCGCTGCCCGCCGGACAGCTCATGGGGGTACTTGCGCAGGAACTGCTCGGCCGGGGTGAGCGAGACCCGTTCCAGCAGGCCCGTCATCGCCGCCTGCAGATCCGCGCCCTGGCCGCCGAGCCCGTGGATCCGCAGTGGCCGGGCCAGGTGGTAGCGCACGTCATGCACGGGGTTGAGGGACGAGAAGGGATCCTGCAGGACGAGCTGGACGTCCCGGGCGTACTCCCGGCTGCCCCGGCTCTGCGCGGGCACCGGCGAACCGTCGAGCAGCAGCTCCCCGGCCGTCGGCGTGATCAGCCGGGCGAGCATCCGGGCCAGGGTGGACTTGCCCGAGCCGCTCTCGCCCACCACCGCGGTGATCCCGGATTCCGGCAGTGACAGCGAGACGTCCTCGACGGCGTGCACCACCGGAGGGTCCGCGTGTCGGCTGCGGGCCCCGGCCAGCCTGGCCCGGCCCCGCCGCTGCGCGTGGTGCACGGCGAAGTGCTTGGTCAGCCCGCGCGCTTCGAGCAGCGGGACGCCGGTGCCCGGCGCGGCGGGACTGGGGGCGGTCTCGGTCATGACTGGCTCCCGGGGTCCGGGGCGGCGATGCTCGGCGCGAGCTGGCCGGCGGCGCTGCCGGCCGCGGCGGCGCCGGCTACCGGGGTGCTGGCCGCGGCGCTGCCGGGTGCGGGGGCGCCGGGTGCCGGGGTGCTGGCCGCGGGGGTGCTGGCGGGCCGGGGTGCGGCTCCTGGCTCGGGCTGGTCCAGCTCCTGGGGCACGGGCCGGGTGCCGTCCTGCAGCCAGCAGGAGGCCAGCCGGTCACCGGCCGAGGCGGCGGGTTGCTCCAGCGGCGGGGACTGCTCCCGGCAGATGTCCATCGCGTACGTGCAGCGCGGGTGGAACACGCAGCCGACCGGCAGCATCCGCAGGTCCGGGGAGAACCGGGGATGCCGGTCATGTACCGGCGCGGGCCGTGCAGCGCGGGGAACGAGTTGAGCAACCCCAGCGTGTACGGGTGGCGGGGGGCGCGGAAGAGCTCGTCCGCGGCGGCCCGCTCGACCAGGCGGCCGGCGTACATGACCGCGATTGAGTCCGCGATCTCGGCCAGCAGTGACAGGTCGTGGGTGATGAACAGGACCGCGAAGCCCAGCCGCTCGCGCAGCGCGGTGAGTTCCTCGAGGATCTCCCGCTGGGTCACTACGTCCAGCGCGGTGGTCGGCTCGTCCAGGATCACTACCTGGGGCTCCAGCGCCAGGGCCATGGCGATCATGACGCGCTGGCGCATCCCGCCGGACAGCTCGTGCGGATAGCTGCCCAGCCGGTCGGCGTTGATGCCGACCATCGACAGCAGTTCGGCGGCGCGGGTCCGGCGGGCCCCGGCGTCCATCCCGGTCACGTGGGCCTGCAGGACGTCGGTGAGCTGGGTGCCGATGGACATCACCGGGTTCAGCGCGTTCATCGCGGACTGCAGCACCACGGCGATCTGGGACCAGCGCAGCCGGCGCAGTTCGGGCTCCTCCAGGTCCAGCAGGTCCACGGGCCGGCCCGGCTCGGGGTAGTAGAGGGCCTCGCCGCCGGTGATCATCCCCGGCGCGCGGAGCAGCCGGATCGCCGCGTAGGCCAGCGTGGACTTGCCGCTGCCGCTCTCCCCGGCCAGCCCGAGCACCTCGCCGCGGCGCAGCACCAGGTCGGCATCCACGACCGCGTGCACGGCCCCGTCGCCTGCCCCGTAATCCACCCGCAGGCCGCGGATCTCCAGCAGCGGCTGCGCGGTCATGACGTCTGCTCCCGGGTCCGGAGGGTGGTGCCGGTGCTGGCGCGCGACGCCGGTGCTGGCGGCCGGGGTGCTGGCGGCCGCGGTGCTGGCGGCCGCGCCGGGTGCGGGCCGTGAGCGGATCACGGGGGTGAGGCCGAGCTCGAACCGCCGGGGCAGGCCCTGCCCGCCCGACTTCTTCGCCTGGCGCCGGGTCACCCCGGCCGCGCGCAGCCGCGGGTTGATGAACTCGTCGATGCCGAAGTTGAGCAGCGCCAGCGAGGTGCCGAGGAAGGCCACCGCCAGCCCGGGCGGGATGTACCACCACCAGTAGCCGCTGAGCTCGGCGTCGGAGTTCTGCGCCTCGAACAGCATCGAGCCCCAGCTCCAGTGCTCCGGGTTGACCAGGCCGAGGAAGGCCAGCGCGGTGTACGTGCCCACCCCGTACAGCACGGTGAACAGGAACGAGGCAGCGACGATCGGCGCGAGGTTGGGCAGGATCTCGAATCCGATCACCCGCCAGCCGCGCTCGCCCACGATACGGGCCGACTCCACGTAGTCGCGGGAGCGCAGGGACAGCGTCTGGGCCCGCAGCACCCGGGCTCCCCAGGCCCAGCCGGTGACCGCGATGATCAGCCCGATCAGCAGGTCGTTGGTGGCTCCGGCCGGCGACAGGAAACCGAAGATCACGATCAGCAGCGGCAGCGCCGGCATAACCAGGAAGAAGTTGGCCAGCATAGACAGCAAGTCGTCCGCCCACCGGCCGTGCATGTACCCGGCGCTGACCCCGATCACCACCGACAGGATGGTGGCCGCGATCCCGGCCAGGAACGCGACCAGGATCGTGCTCCGGCCGCCCGCCAGCAGCTGAGAGAACACGTCCTGCTGCGTCTGGGTGGTGCCGAGCCAGTGCGCCGCGGATGGCGGCTGGGGCACCCCGTTGGTGGTCGACGAGCTGGCCGACGGACTGTACGGGGCCACGATGGGGCCGATGATGGCCACGATCAGGAACACCGCCAGCATGGCCAGCCCGGCGATGATCTTGGGGGAGCGGGGCAGCTGGATCCGGCGGCCCCGGATCGGGGCGCTGACCGGGGGCGGCAGCGGCCCCGCGCCGGGCTGGCCGCCCGGGCCGGATCCGCCCACGCCCAGGCCGCCGAGACCGGTTCCGCCGAGGTCCGTGCCAGTGCCGATAGACATCGCTCAGGCCTCCTGGCGGGTGCGCGGGTCGAGGAGCACATACACGGAGTCCGCGGCCAGGTTCGCGAGCAGCACGGCAAACGTGATGATCAGGAAGATCCCCTGGAGCAGCGGATAGTCGCGGCCGCTGACGGCCTGGAGCAGAATCCAGCCCAGGCCGGGGTAGCTGAACACGATCTCGGTGAGCAGCGCCCCGGAGACCACGAACCCGATCGCCAGCGAGAATCCCGACACGCTCGGCAAGACCGCGTTGCGGGCCGCGTACCAGATGACCCGGCGTTTGGGCAGCCCTTTGGCCTGCGCCACGAGGACATAGTCCTCGTCCATGGTGGTCACCATCACGTTCCGCATCCCGACGATCCAGCCGGCCGCGGAGCAGAGCACGATCGTGGCTGCGGGCAGGATCGCGTGATCGAGCACGTCACCCACGTAGGCCGCGTTGAACCCGGGGAAGTCCAGCTGGTTGTAGGCCCGGCCGGTGGGGAACCAGCCCAGCCTGTTCGCGAAGATGTCCAGTGCGATGAAGGCCACGAAGAAGTAGGGCGCGGCCTGGAAGAACGTGGTGGCCGGGAGCAGGTTGTCCAGCCAGGTGCCGCGCCGCCAGGCGACCAGGACACCGAGCAGGGTGCCCAGCACGAAGCTGATCACGGTGGCCACGCCGACCAGGCCGATCGTCCAGGGCAGCGCGCTACGGATCACGCTGGTCACCGTGGACGGATAGTAGCTGGTGGACACGCCCAGGTTGCCGTGCGCCAGGTGCACCCAGAACGTCGTGTACTGGCCCCACAGGCCCTGCTTGCTGTCCAGGCCGTACTGCTGCTCGAGGGAGCGGATGGTGGCCGGGGTGACGTTGCCCATGAGGTGGGACAGCACCGCCTCCACGGGGTTCCCCGGCATCAGCCGCGGGATGAAGAAAGTCACGGTGACCGCGAGGATCGCGGTAACGATGTAGAACAGCAGCCTGCGGGCGATGACGCGCATGTCGTCTCCTCTCAGCCCACGAGCCACGGGGGCGTGGCCGGGTCGGGACGGCATCCGCAGCTCTCGCGGGGGACGAGCCGGGTGGGCAGGACGATGTTGCGCGGGGCGTGCCCGGCGTCATTGATCATGGAATAGAGCACCTCGAAGGCAGTCGCGCCGAGCTCCTGGATGGGCTGGCGCACGGTAGTCAGCTGGGGCCGGAGATGGCGTGCGACCGGGATGTCGTCGAAGCCGGTCACCGCGACGTCCCCGGGGACGTCCAGCCCGTGCTGCATGAGCGCGTACACGACCCCGAGCGCGGTCTGGTCGTTGGCACAGGCGATGGCCTGCGGGAGCTTCCCGCCGCCGATGCCGCTGGCCAGCATCCGGTCGATGACCCGGGCGCCGCCGGCCGCGCAGTAATTCCCCTGCCACTGCGGTCCGTCGAGGAACGTGCCGCCCGCCGCCTCGACCTCGGCGCTGAACGCGGCCTGGCGGGCCAGGTTGTCCGGGCTGTCCGGGTGGCCGCCGAGGTAGGCCAGCGTGCGGTAGCCGTGGTGGCGGACCAGATGCCGGGCCAGATCCCGCATGCTGCCCTGGTTGTCGCCGCCCACGTTCGAGGTGGTGGGCGTGGCCACGCCGGCCAGCGTCACCACCGGGACCTGCCGGGACAGCCGTTCCAGCTGGTCGGCGTCGAGCACCTGGTCGTGCAGGATCAGCCCGTCACTCTTGCGGGCCAGTGCGAACACCCGGCGGGTGTGGTCGTGGTCGTCCACGTTCACCGAGCTGACGAGCAGGTTGTAGTCGCGGTTCTGGGCCGCCAGCTCGATACCCCGGTTGATGAGGTCCGGGAACTGGAGGCTCTCCTCCTCGTCCTGGAAGATGTCGTCGCCGAGCGGCTCGGTGGGCGGCGGCCGCCTGATGACGACCCCGATGATCTCCTTGAGCCGGGCGCTGAGCGCGCGGGCCGCCCCGTCCGGGATGAACCCGAGCTCGGCGACGGCCGCCAGAACGCGATCCCTGGTCTCGGGCATGGGGTTGCCGCGGCCGTTGAGCACCCGGGACACGGAGGCGATGGACACCCCGGCCGCGCTGGCCACGTCGTAGATGGTCGGCGGGGGAACCGGGCCGCCCCGCCGCCCGCCGAGCAGCCCGGCCGGGGCGGTGCCGGAGACGGTGTCCGCGGTGCCGGGGACGGTGTCTGCGGTGCCGGTGCTGGCTGGGGCGGTGGCGGGGACGGTGTCTGCGGTGCTGGCTGGGGCGGTGGCGGGGACGGTGTCTGCGGTGCTGGCTGGGGCGGTGGCGGGGACGGTCGTCTGCGGTGCTGGCTGGGGCGGTGGCGGGGACGGTGCTGCGGTGCGGCGTGGGGCGGTGGTGGACGTGTAGCTGGGGCGCGCCAGGCCGTCGCGCGGGGCGGCATCACCCGCCGGGCCGGCCGCGTCGAACGCGGCGCCGGCCATATCGCGACTGTTCACTGGAGCGCTCCCTTGCCTTGCTGCCCTGAGTCTCTGTCCTGACCCGCGTGCGGCCCTGGACAGGAACAACTCACCCTCCGGTAAGCGCTTACCCGCAGCCCCTTAAGAAAGCGGCTAGATCAAGAGCCGCTGACTTGGCCTGGCGGGTAAGCGCTTACCAACGAGACACCCCGACAATATTTCGCGCTCCCAGCCGACTCAACCCCCCGGCTCTACTGTTACGGGAACGTGACGGAGCGGGCAACCCGGGCTCGTCCCGCGGGCAACCCGGGCTCGTCCTGCCGCCTGTGCTGAGCCATCGTGGCGCCGGAGTCCGCCGCCGGAGCAGCCTTGTCGTATGTGCCATCGAAAGGTGCGACGGTGGGTCCGTGATCAACTGATTGGTGCTGTCCCAGCGACACCGATCGTCTGATCACGTTCGCGAGAGGTCCGGCCTGGCGGCACACCCGTAACACCAGCCACGCAGGCCGCAGAGGGCAGGCGGCTCGGGCGTAGGGGATGCTTTGAGTTGTGGGAACTGCGTTGTCATTATGAGGTACGTGGCTCTGGGGTCGCGGCCCTAGTCCGGGGCCGGCTGATCCCGAGGCCGGCATAGCGGTGCCGGGGTTGGCCGGCATGCCGGAGCTGGCCGGTATCGGGTGCGGCCAGTTTGTGATCAGACGATCGGTGTCGCCAGGGCGACACCGATCGTCTGATCATGTTCCCGGGCCGCCCAGCCTCGCGGCACATCTGTAACGCCAGTAACACCAGCCATGTCAACAACACCAGCCACGCTGGCCACTCAGGCGCGGGACACGCGGAGCCTTGGCGATGCCGCCTCCGTGGCCTATGCCGACCTGCTCGACCTGCTCGACCTGCGGGTGGAATTCTTCCCCTATGCGCCATTCACCGCCCGGGCATGGGAGCTGCGCGACAATGTGACCTGCTACGACGCCTGGTACAGCGCGCTCGCAGAGTCCCTCAGGTCAAAGGTCGCAACCCTTGACCTCAGGCGTGGTGCGGGGGACCAGAACCCCGTTGCGGCTTCGAGGCGCCGCCCGCAGTGACCTGATCGCTCGTATATGCAGCTCATTTCATTCTTGTGTGCTGCTGATGGGAGCGGGTTCCGTCCGAGGCAACCGGGACGTGTGCGCTAGACGCTGCCGGGACAGCGGATTCCGCATACCAGCGACCCGCCGGCGCCCGCCGCCCCGGCCAGGGCCGGCTACTCCTCTTGACATCACCGCAGGTCAGGGCCCGCTTAGGAGAAGCGGGTCCGGGATCACCGCACCCGGCAGCAGGAAATCATCACAAACGGCCAGCTATACGGACGGACGCCCCCGCGGGCAAGAGAGGAGCAACCTGAGCGCACTAAGGGCGGGTTGTGAAACAGCCACGAAACACGATGTCCGGCAGGTCCAGGTCCGTTGTCCACGGCGTAACAGTTGGGAAACGTGAACGAAACCCGCTCATGGGAAACATGAAGCGTTCTAGACGGACACCGAAGTGGCCGGCCGGATTTAGCTAGCCCGGGGGGATGCCCCCCGGATCACGCTGCGGTGATAGCGCGGGAGGGGTTCCAGCAGTCCGCCTATGGCCTGATGGAACCGTGACCGGAACCCCCCGGCAAGCACTTCCAGGGTAGCCCCATGGAGGCGGAGAGTAGTGGTTCCCTACGCGAGTTGGCTGTCATCTGGAGATAACGCATGGCAGATGACAGCCGCAACACTGGTCGGCCTCATGAGCATCCCTGCCCTGGCCGTCTTGTACGGCGGCTTGGTGCAGAAGAAATGGGCCGTGAACACCATGCTGATGGTGTTCTGCACGTTCTGCCTGGTGCTGATTGTCTGGGTGCTGTGGGCCTTCAAGATGGGCTTCGGCTCGCCCTGGATCGGCGGCAGCCTCCACTTGCTTGGCAAGCCGGGCACGGTGGTCGGAGCCGGAAGTGAAGAGGGGCAGGCCAATATCCCCTTGCTCACCGCCGGCATGCCGAAGTTCCGGTTCCCGGAGTCGTCGCTGGTCTACTTCCAGTTCGTGTTCGCCGCGATCACCCCGATCCTGTTCATTGGCAGCGTGATCGGCCGGATCAACTTCAGGGTCTGGCTGATCTTCGTCCCGCTGTGGATCACGTTCGCCTACGCCGTCAACGCGTTCCTGCTCTGGGGCGGCGGCTACTGGGCCGGCAAGGGTGCCCTGGACTTCAGCGGTGGTTACGTCATCCACCTCGCGGCCGGTGTCTCGGGCTTCGTTGCCGCCTGGGTCATCGGGCCCCGGCTCCAGCGCGACCGGGACCACGCGGTGCCGAACAACCTGATGTTCGTCGCGGTCGGCGCCGGCATCCTGTGGCTCGGCTGGAACGGCTTCAACGGTGGTGACCCGTACTTCGCGGGCGCGGACGCCTCGGCGGCAGTGGTCAACACCAACCTCGCCACCGCGATCGCCATGATGACCTGGATCATCATGGACATGGTCGGCGGGCCGGAGAAGAAGCCGACCTTCCTCGGCGGCCTCAACGGCATGATCTGTGGCCTGGTCGGCATCACCCCCGCCGCCGGTTATGTCAATGGCGTCGGCGCGATCGTCATCGGCCTCGTCTGCTCGGGCATCGTCTGGTTCGCGTGGAACTACCTCAGCAAGGTCCCGCCGTTCAACAAGGTGGACGATGCGCTGGGGGTGGTCTACACGCATGGCATTGCCGGCCTCTTCGGCGGCCTCCTGGTCGGTTTGCTCGCCGATCCAAAGATGATCGTCTACCTGGGCATCGGCAAGAATCCGGTCAACATCTCGGGCAGCGGCCTGTTCTACGGGCACGCGCACCAGTTGCTGGTCCAACTGGGCGCCGCGGTCACGATCATCATCTGGGACGGCCTCGTCACGTTCCTGCTGCTCAAGGGCATCGGGCTGTTCATGAGGCTGCGGATGACCGACGAGGAACTGGAGATCGGCGACGTCGCGGTCCATGGCGAGGAGGCGTACCCGTCCGAGGATCTGGCCCTCTCGGGGGTCGGTGCCGCCCGGGCCGCCGAGCTGGCCGCGGACGCCAAGGTGTCGATGAAGGCGGAGACGTCACCGCCCGAAACCTGACCCACCGGCGCACGCTGCGCACGTTCAACCCGGCGGCCCTCCCGCGAGCCCAGCGCTCGCGGGAGGGCCGCCGGCCTTCATGAGCCGCAAACGAAGTTCGCTCTCCCGCGAGTGCCCTGGGGTGGCGCGGCCGCCTGGCTCGCCCACCGGCGGCGTTCTTACCCGTATCCGGCGCTCATCGGCAGCTCGGCTTCATCCTGTTCCTGCCGCTCACGTTCATCTCCAACGCGTTCGTCCCGACCCAGGGGATGCCCGGCTGGCTGCAGGCCATCGCCAACTGGAACCCGCTCAGCGCACTGGCCGCGGCGTGCCGTCATCTGTTCGGGAACCCGGACCCGGCCGCTACGGTGCGGGCCTGGCCGATGCAGCACCCGATCCTCACAGTGTTCCTGTGGTCCGCCGCCCTGCTGCTCGTGTTCGCCCCGCTGGCCGTCCACCTCTACCGCCGCAAGTCCCTCGCCTGAGCCGGGACTCCAGGTGCACGCTCTACCTTCAGCCACGCCTGGCTCGAGCTAGAGGACCGATCGGGGGAGGAGGATCAGTGGCCGCGGAAGGCTTCCTCCAGCCACCAGGCACCCTGGCCCGAGGTGACCTTGGCGTCGATCAGCATGGGGCGCTGGCGGGGGCCCTCTAGCCAGTCCTGTACCGGGCCCAGGTCGGCCAGGCTGTGCGCGGTCACCGCGTCGCAGCCGAATCCGCGGCCGATCCCGGCCAGGTTGGCCGGGGGGAATCGGACCGTGTCCAGCGGGTGGCCATCCGGCCCGAAATGGTGCACCTCGGCGCCGTAGGCCTCGTCGTCGTAGACCACGATCAGCATGGGCAGCCCGAGCCGGACCACGGTTTCCAGTTCGCTCACGGACATGAGTGCCCCACCGTCGCCGAGTGCGGCCACGGTGAGCCGGTCCGGGCGGGCGATCGCCGCCCCGATGGCTGACGGCAGGCCGAGCCCGATGGACTGGTAGGCCTGGGTGAAGCAGAACGCGTCCGCGTCGGGTACCGCGAGGTACATGCTCGGGTAGCCCATGAAGTTCCCCGAGTCCACGCTGACCGTTCGCTGGACCGGGAGCATGTCGTCCAGCGCGATGCTCAGCGTGCGCGGGTCGATCCGGCCGTCCCCGGTCTCGTCGGAGTACGGTACCGAGCGCCACCGGACCTCACGGGCGATCCGCTCGCGGACCTCATCGGTGCGGTACCCCAGCCCGGTGGCGGAGCGGTCGCCCAGGGCGGCCAGCGCGGCGCGGGCCGTCTCGGCCACGTCGCCGAGCACGCCCAGCTGCACCGGCCGGTGCGCGCCGATCGCCGCCGGATCGTCGTCCACCTGGACCACGGTGGTCTCCGGGCCGATCAGGGTGCCGTGCCGCATGGTCCACATGTTCAGCGAACAGCCCCAGCCCACGATCAGGTCGGCCGCGCTGATCAGCTCCGCAGTGAGCGGGGACGCGAAGCCGCCGCTCACATCCAGGTCCCACGGGCTGTCGCGGAACAGCCCCCGGGCCGCGGCCGAGGTCGCCAGCAGCGCGCCGCAGGCACCCGCCAGCCGTTCCAGGTCCGGGCCGCCCCGCGCGACCCTGGCCCCCCGCCCGGCCACGAATACCGGCCGCCTGGCCAGGGCCAGCTGCCCGGCCAGAGCGTCCGCCGCGTCCGCGGCGGGCGCGACCGGGCCCAGCACCGGTGCGGCTGGCGGCGGCTGCAGGTCGCAGTCCCCGCCCTGCACGTCGAGGGGCAGGGCCAGGATCACCGTGCGCCGCTGCCCGGCGGCCGTGTGGTAGGCCCGCGCGGTGTCGGCGGCGGCCGTGGCGGGGGAGTGCAGCCGCTCGGGCACCGCGCCCACCGCCGAGGCCAGGGCGGCCACATCGATTCGGAAGTTGGACCGGACCGCCGCGGCCGCCACGTCCGCCGCCAGCACCAGCAGCGGGGTCCGGCTCTTGGCCGCCTCGGTGATGCCAGTCATGGCATTGGTCAGCCCGGGGCCCTGGTGCACGGTGAGCAGGCCGGTCCGGCCCGCCGTCCGGGCCCATCCGTCGGCCATGCACGCCGCACCACCCTCGTGCCGGGCGGCGATATACCGCGCGCCCCGGCTGATCAGGGCGTTGGTGACATGGAAGTTGCCGCTGCCGACCACGCCGAACACAGTGTCCGCGCCCAGCCCGGCCAGGGTCGCGGCGACGGCCTCGGTGACCCGCATCAGGGGTGCCCGGCCGGCCGCTCGGCTGGCTGCCCGGCCGACCGCCCTGCGGGGCGCTCGGCTGGCTGCCCGGCCGACCGCCCTGCGGCGCGCTCGGCTGGCTGCCCGGCCGTCGGCCCTGCGGGGCGCTCGATGAGGGCCATGGCCCGGCAGGGGCTGCCGGAGCCGCCGGTGATTGGCAGCGGCCCGGCGATGACCACCGCACCGCGGGGTGGCAGCAGGGCCAGGTTCTGCAGCTGGGTGAGCCCGTACTTGCCTGCTCCCAGCAGGGATGCGTGGCAGGGGAACGGCGGGTCGAACGAGTGCGCCGCGCCGGCGTCGGTGCCGACCGTCTCCACGCCCAGACCGATGATCGACTCGCTGGCGGCCAGCCACTGCGCGCAGGCCACCGAGATGCCGGGGGTGTGCGGCCCTGTCTCGTCAGCGTTGAGGAACTCCTGCTGGCTGGCCGACCTCGCGTCCCAGCCCGTCCGGTAAAGCAGCCAGCCGCCCGCGGGCAGCGGGCCGTGCTCGGCCTCCCAGCTCTGGACGTGCCCGATCTCGAGCAGGAAGTCCGGGTCGGCGGCGGCCTGGGCGGTGAAGTCGAGGACCACTGCCGGGGCGATCAGCCGGCGCACCGGGACCTGGGCCACGTCCGCGCCGTCCTTGCCGGTGACCCAGTGCACCGGCGCGTCGAAGTGCGTCCCGGTGTGCTCGCCGGTGCTGATGTCGTTCCAGTACCACGCGGGGCCCCGGTCGTCGTAGCGGCTGATCTCCTGAAGGGAGAACGTGGCCGTGTTGCCGAACGGCTCGGGCAGCCTGATCACCGGGGTGGTGTCGTTGAGCGGCGCGGTCAGGTCGATGACCTCAATGCCGCCGTCCCGGATCGCGGTGGTCAGGTCACTCAGCAGGGACATGGCGGGGGCTCCTGTCGTGGGGCTGGCCTGAAGCATTGCGCCGGGGACCGCGTTGCCGTTCTACACCAGTCGCGCAGGGACCGGAGCGCCCAGGAGTCATGTTATAGTCATAACATGACGGAGAAGAAGGCGGTGCTGAACGTGACCGTTGACGAGTCGCTGGCCGAGCAGGTGCGGGAGACCGCCAAGTTCGAGCACACCACGATCTCGAGCGTGGTCGAGCGTGCGCTGCGGCAGCAACTGGCCTGGGAACTCAAGCGGATCGACGGCATCAGGGCCATCGAGGAGTACTACGACCAGCACGGCTGGCCGACGGCCGAGGAGATGGCCGAAGCCGAGGCTCAGGTCGCCGAGGAGCACCGGCTCATCGACGAGGCCCGCGCCCTCATGGCGGCGCGGGATCACGCCGCCCAGGCGGACGGCGGTGACATCGCGTGAGGGATTACGTCTATGACAGCGGGGCGCTCATCGCCATCGACAGCCGTCGCGATGACGCCGCTGTGCGACGCCACCTGAACCGGCTCACCGCGCGAGACCACATCATGGTGCCTGCGCCGGTCGCGGCGCAGGTGGTGCGCAATCCAAGGCGCCAGGCGCGGTTAATGCTCACCCTTCGGGGCTGTGACATCATCCCCTTCAGCCCCGACGATGCTGTCCCCGTGGGCCAGCTCCTGGCCAGTTCGGGCACAGTTGACGTCGTGGACGGTCTTGTCGCCCTCACCGCGGCCAACAGCCGCGCAACGGTCGTGACCTCTGACCCGGACGACATCATCCGCCTGCTGGCGGCGCTGGCGGCGCCCCTGCCGGTGCTGAAGCCGTGAGGGTCAGAGGTTGGCGACGGCGGGGATGACCTCGCTGCCGATGACCTCGAGTGGGGTGATGTCCCAGACGTTGGCGCACCCGCCGATCGCGGCGCCGAAGCCCAGCTCGGCCAGCCCGCCGAGCTGATCCACCACCTGGGCCGCCTTCTCGCCCTTCTCGCCGACGTCGTAGACGAAGTAGACCGTCTTCTCGATCTCGTCGTAGTCCCGGCCCACGGCCTCGCAGTGCCCCCGCAGCACGTCCAGCTTGCGCGCGAGCTCCGGGCCCGGGAACAGGTTGCAGGCCTGGGCGTACTGGGCCACCAGGCGCAGGGTCTTCTTCTCACCCGATCCGCCGATGAGGATGGGCGGGTGCGGCCTGGTCAGCGGCAGCGGCGAGTTAAGCGGCCGCTCCAGCTGGTAGTGCCGGCCGTGGAAGGGGCTGTCGTCGCCGCGGAACATCTGCAGGCAGATCTGCAGCGTCTCCTCCAGCCGCTCGAACCGCTCGGCGACCGGCGGGAACGGGATGCCAAGCCCGCGGGACTCCTCCTCGTTCCATGCCGCGCCGATGCCGAGCCACGCCCGGCCGCCGGACAGCACGTCGAGCGAAGTGATGATCTTCGCGAGGATCCCGGGGTTGCGGTAGGTAACGCCGGTGACCAGGGTCAGCAGTTTGGCCCGCGACGTGTTCGCGGCCAGGTAGCCGAGCGTGGTGTAGGCCTCGAGCATCTCGTGATCGACCGGGCCGACCGCCTGGATCTGGAAGAAGTGGTCCATCACGGCGAGGAACTCGAAGCCGGCGTCGTCCGCGGTGCGGGCCACGGTAGCCAGGTCCGCCCCCAGCCGGGCCGGGCCGCCCGGCGTGGTGAAGTCTGGGATCTGCAGTCCGATCTTCACGCGGCTACCTTTCTTCGCGCGTCCGCTTCCAGAACGAGACTCTTTCACACCCGTGACCCTGCCTCCGGCCGGCCCGCCCCGCTCGAGCCGGCAGCCCATCGGCGCGGTGCGTTGTCTCGCCCGGGCGCACACAATGAACCGCGCTAACGAAAAGGGAGGGCCGGCGGCGGCACGCTGGTGACGGTGAGTGCCGGGCCCAGGAGACATCCGTAACCGGCCTGGTCACGCGGCTGGCCTGGCGTGCGGCAGCCCGGTGGACATCCCGCAGAATGGGAGCATGACTGGACCCGTTGTGAAGGCGCTGACCCTGGTCACCGAAGACGGGATCCCCATCGACGCGGTGCATCTCCCCGGCCCCACCGACATGGGGTTCGTTATTGCCCATGGTTTTACCCTGTCATGGCAACACGGCGCGGTCTGGAAGGTGGCCAGCAGGCTGCGCCAGGCGGGCGGGGTAGTGTCGTTCGACTTTCGCGGCCACGGCCGGTCCGGCGGGTTGTCCACGGTGGGGGACCAGGAGATCAAGGACCTGGACGTGGCCGTGGCCTACGCCAGGGAACTGGGGTACCGGCGGATCGCGGCGGTCGGGTTCTCCATGGGGGCCTCGGTGGTGATGCGGTACGCCGGGCTGGTCGGCGGGCTGGACGCCGCGGTCTCGGTGAGCGGTCCGGGGCACTGGTACTACCGCGGCACCAAGCCGATGCGCCGGGTGCACTTCGCGGTGGAGCGCCGGGTGGGCCGGGCCATCACCCGGACCTGGCTGAAGACCCGGATCAGCCCCTCCGGGTGGAACCCGGTGCCGCTACCGCCCGACGAGGCCGCAGCGCTGATCTCGCCCATCCCGCTGCTTGTCGTGCACGGCGACCAGGACCTGTACTTCCCGCCCGACCACGGCCAGCGGCTGTACGACGCGGCGCGCGAGCCTAAGGAGCTGTGGATCGAGCCCGGCTTCGGGCACGCGGAGTCAGCCGCCGGCGGGCCGTTGCTGGACCGGATCGCGGGATGGGTACAGGAGCACGCGCTAGTCCCGGAGGCTGTTTCCGGTGTCGGGGTCGAAGAAATGCAGTGAGTCCAGGTCCACGTGCACCCGGGCCCGCCCGCCCTCGCGAATCTCGGTTCTCGGGTCCAGCCGGGCGATGATCGCCGGGATCTGGGGGACTTCCTCGATCTCGGCCGCGTCCGGCTCACTGTCCCCGATGGCCACCGCGGCCACCTGAAGAGGCGGCACCCCCACCGTGCAGTACACGTTGACCTCCGCGCCGAGTTCCTCGCGCAGCTCGACCGACACCTCGAGCACCGACTCGGGTGCCGCGCCGGGCACCAGCGCGGCGTCTTCCAGATTCTCCGGGCGGATCCCGACCACCACTGTGCGGCCCAGGTACTTCTCCAGCGCCGTGTGCTGGCGGACCAGCCCGGCGGGCACCCGGAGGCGGTGCGGCCCGAAGATCACCTCAGGGCCGCCCGTGCCTGAGTCGGCCGTGCTGGAGCCACCCGGGCCGCGTTCCAGCGTCGCCTCGACCAGGTTCATCGCGGGCGAGCCGATGAACCCGGCCACGAAAAGGTTGGCGGGCCGCCGGTACAGCTCCTGCGGCGCGGCGACCTGCTGGAGCACGCCGTGCCGCAGCACGGCCACCCGGCTGCCCAGCGTCATCGCCTCGGTCTGGTCGTGGGTCACGTAGATGGTGGTCACCCCGAGGGAGCGCTGCAGCTTGGCGATTTCGGCGCGCATCTGCACCCGGAGCTTGGCGTCCAGGTTGGACAGCGGCTCGTCCATCAGGAACGCGCGGGGCTGCCGGACGATGGCCCGCCCCATCGCGACCCGCTGCCGCTGCCCGCCGGACAGCTGCCGGGGCTTGCGGTCCAGCAGCTCTTCCAGTTCCAGGATGCGTGCCGCCTCGTCGACCCGGCGGCGGATCTCCTGCTTCGGGGTCTTGCGGTACTTCAGGCTGAACGCCATGTTGTCCCGCACGGTCAGGTGCGGGTACAGCGCGTAGCTCTGGAACACCATGGCGATGTCCCGGTCCCGCGGCTCCATGTCGTTGACCGGCTGCCCGTCGACGAGGATGGTGCCCTCGGTGATCTCCTCCAGGCCGGCCACCATGCGCAATGCCGTGGTCTTGCCGCAGCCGGACGGGCCGACCAGCACCATGAGCTCGCCGTCCGCGATGGACAGGTCCAGCGACCGGACCGCGGCGGTCCCGTCCTGGTAGCGCTTGGTGATGCCCTCGAGCTGAATCCTCGACACTGCCTCTCCCTATCCGCTGAACCGCTGTCCGCCGGGCCGCTAACCGCCGAATTGGCCCGTGGGCTGGCCCCGGACGCCCTCCACCCGGGTGTGCAGCACGTGCCCGGCCAGCGGTTCCGCGGCCCGTTGCGCCTGCGTCATGTCCTCCCAGGCTGTGGTGACGAACAGTTCGCCGAGATCCGGGCCGCCGAAGGCCGGGCAGGACGGCTGGGACACCGGCACCGTCAGCTCGGCCAGCAGCGAACCGTCCGGCGCGTACCGGCGCACCGCGCCGCCACCCCAGAAGGCCACCCACAGGCAGCCGTCGGAGTCCACCACCAGGCCGTCTGGGATGCCCTGCGATGCCGGCGGCTGGACCAGGTCCCGCGGCGTGCCCAGCGTGCCGGCCGCCAGGTCGCAGGGGAAGGCGCGGATCCGCGGCCGGGGCTCGCCCGAGTCGATGTAGTAGAACGTGCCGCCGTCCAGACTCCAGCCCAGCCCGTTGGACTCGGTCACCCCGTCCAGCACCACGGCGATCTCCCCGGACGGGTCGAGCCGGTACAGCGCGGCCGCCCCGGCCCGCCGGTCCCCGGCCACCGTGCCCGCCCAGAACCGGCCCGCCGGGTCGCACGCCCCGTCGTTGAACCGGACGTCGGCCAGCATGCCGGGCGGCCGCCACGGCCCGCCGTCCGGCTGACCGTCCACGCCTACCAGCCGGAACCCGTCCGCCGCGGCCAGCACGTACCCCCCGGCGGCCCGCGGTGCGGCCGCACCGACCGCCACCCCGGCGGGGTGGAACACCGAGTCACCCACCCTGGGCCGGTACCGGTGCAGGTGCCCGGCCAGGATGTCCACCCACATCAGGCTGCCGGTGGCGGCGTCCCAGAACGGCCGCTCACCTAGCTCCGCCTGCGCCGATATGGCCACGTCCCACGACACGTTCACTTGCCCATCCCCAGGGTCAGCCCCCGCACCAGGTAGCGCTGGAAGATCAGGTACACCACGATCGCAGGCACCGCGCTGATGAACGAGCCCGCCATCAGCACCGGGATGCTGGTCGTCCGCCCGGCCGACAGCGCGGCCAGCCCGACGGTGATCGTCCGCTGCTCCGGATTCTGCAGGAACAGCAGCCCGACCAGCAGGTCGTCCCAGATCTGGATGAACTGCAGCACGGTGACGGTGGCGATGGCCGGCCAGGACAGTGGCAGCGCGATGCGCAGGAACGTCCGCTCGTAGCCCAGCCCGTCCATCACCGCCGCCTCGATCAGATCGTCGGAGATCCCCCGGTAGTAGGTGGCCATCAGGAACGTGGCGAACGGCGTGCCCAGCGCGACGTAGACCAGGATCGCGCCCAGGTAGGTGTTGATCAGGCCGAGCTTCCCGAGGTTCACGTACTCCGGGATGATGATCGACTGCAGCGGCACCATCAGCGCGGCCACCACGCCCAGGAACACCAGGCCGCTGCCCCGGTAGCGCAGCTTGGCGAACGCGAACCCGGCCGTGGTGGAGACGGCCAGGATGAGCAGGATCGACAGCAGGCAGATGAGGGTGGAGTTGAGCAGTTCCCGGCCAACCGGCAGCTCGCTGAACAGCTGGCCCCAGGCCACTCCCGAATGGCCGCTCTGCAGCGCGAACTGCGACTGGTTCCGGAACGCGTTGTTGAGGATGTACCAGAACGGGTAGAGCATGACGACCGCGATGACCGACATGATCGCGAAGATCAGGCCGATCCGGCCGCGCCGCCGGGCCCGCAGCGCCCGCTTGGGCGGCGCGCCGCCGGAGCCCGCGGCGCCGGAGCCTGGCGCCGGGCCGGCCGTGGTCAGCGAATCCGCCGCCATCTACCAGCCCTCCCCGTCCTCGGAGCGGATCAGCCGGAGCTGCACCAGCCCGACCACGATCATGATCACGAACAGGATGATCCCGTACAGTGCGCCGGTGCCGAACTGGCCCAGCGAGAACGCCGACTGGTAGACGAAGAACTCCAGCGTGGTCGTGCCGAATCCGGGCCCACCGTTCGTCATCACGAAGATCAGGCTGAACAGCGCGGAGAACGCGCTGATCACCGTGATCACGAACGAGAACTGGACGAACCGCTTGAGCAGCGGCAGCGTGACCCGGAAGAAGATCTGGCGGCGTTTCAGCCCGTCCACCCGGGCCGCTTCCAGCAGCGTCGGGTCCAGGGTGGCCATCCCGGTCAGGAAGATGATCGTGTTGGTGCCGAGCATGGACCAGATGAACGTGATGGCCAGCGCGAGCAGCGCGGTGCGCTGGCCGGCCAGCAGGTTGGTCTGCACCGAGCCCAGGCCGATCGCGGCAAGCAGCTTGTTCAGCAGCCCGTTCAGGGCGAAGAACTGCACCGCGACCATGCCGATGACGACCCAGGACACGGCGGTGGGCAGGAAGTACACCGACCGGAAGAACCGCCAGCCGCGGACGTGCTCGTTCAGCAGGGCGGCGATGGCCAGCGGAATGCCGATCGCGAACGGGATGGACAGCAGCAGCAGCGCGTTGTTCTCGATCACCCGCCAGAAGAACGGGTCGCTGAGCGCCGTGGAGTAGGTGCTCGGCCCGATCCACTGGGCGGTCAGCCCGTTCCAGTTCGTCATCGAGTAGTAGACGGCCTGCCCGATCGGGATGCCGAGCAGGGCCACCACCACGATCACCGCGGGCAGCGACAGCAGGATGCCCGCCCGCCGCCGGCGCCGGGCCAGCCGGCTCGGCCCGGCCGGGCGGGCCCGGGGCGCTGCCCCGGGCCAGCCCTGGCGTCGCTTCCGAGACGCTCACCAGCGCATCACGGGTAACTGGTCCCCCTCTGGTCGCTGGGCAGCTGGCCTAGCGTGGTCTGCATGCTGGACAGCGCCGACTGCGGCGAGATGCTGCCGTTCAGGACGGACGGGAGCTCCTTGCTGCCGGTGTTCACCACGTTGCCCTGCACCACGTTGTCCAGCATCGGGTAGGCGGTCATGTGATCCTGGCTGACGAAGTTCAGCATCTGCTGGTTCACCGGGTTGGACGTGGACGTGCCGTTGATGGCGGGGATCAGCCCGGCGGCGTTGATGATCTTCGCGGCCTGGCTGGTCGTCATGAACTCCAGGAACTGCAGGGCCTGGGCGGAGTGCTGGGTGTAGTTCGTCATGGACAGGCCGTCACCGGCGAAGTCCACCACGCCCTTGATCGGGGTGTCGGAGAACGGCGGCACGAACGCGGCCACCTTGGAGCCGAGCGCGGCGGTGAACTTCTGGGTATCCCAGGTGCCGTCCACCATCATGGCGGCCTTCCCGGACTCGAAGTCGCCCAGATTGTCCGTCTTGGTCAGCACGTCGCTGTTGGTGCAGCCGTTGCTCTTCAGCTTGGCCCACTGCGTCAGCTGGGCCTCGTTGGCCGCCGAGGTCCACGGGATCTGGCCGCTGTAGAGCTGCTGCCAGTTCGTGACCGGGTGCGCGCCGATCATCATGTAGCTCATGTCGTACCACGGGTAAAACTCGGCGCCCAGCGGCTGGCCGCCGTTGCCGTAGGTCAGCGGCATGTACCCGGCCGCCTTGAGCTTCTTGCACGCCGCGAACAGCTGGGTCCAGTCGGTCGGCACCGAGGTCACCCCGGCCTTGGCGAACGCTGCCTTGTTGTAGAAGCCGATGTAGAACTGGTTCTCCAGTGGGATCACGTATGGGCCGTTGGCCGCGTCGAACTGGTCCGAGGTCCACTTGAGCGCGTCCGGGTCGATCCGGGCCAGGTCAGCGGCCGGGATCTTGCCCTTGAGGTTGGTCAGGAACTCCTTGTACTGCAGGGTGAACAGGCCGGTCCACATGACCGCCAGGTCGGGGCCGGTCTTGGACACCGCGGCCGCCTGGAGCAGCGCGAAGTAGTTGTCCGCGGGCTGGCTCACCACGTTGACGGTGATGTTCTTGTGCTGGGCCTCGAACGCCTTGGCCAGGTTCTTCAGCGCGGTCGCGTTCTGCTCGGTGCCGTAGTTCTCCCAGATGGTGAGGGTGACCGGGCTCGACGTCGAGCCGCTGCTCCCTCCGCCGCTGCTGCACGCGGTGGCTAGCAGGGCCGCCGCCGCCGTGGCGGCCAACACTTTCCAGTGCCTCACGGCTGTCTCCTTTTCAGTGTTTGAAAATCCGGTGCCTCGATATCTGTCGGTGTCACCGCTTGGCCCGGTGCCGGATGGCCTGTCCGTTCAGGACCGTCCGACGACGGGTTCCACGAACCGGCGGTGCTCCTCCGTCGGGGCCCGCAGGAAGTCCAGGTCGCAACCCTCGGGTGCCTGCAGCACGTGGTCGCGGTAGAGCGCGGGCCAGCCGCGCAGGTGGGGGGAGGGCGGCGGGGACCAGGCGGCCCGGCGCCGGGCCAGTTCGGCCTCCGGCACGTCCAGGGTGAGTGACCCGGCCGCGACGTCCACCGCGACCGGATCCCCGTCGGCGACCAGCGCCAGCGGGCCGCCCACGGCGGCCTCCGGGGCGGCGTGCAGGACCACCGTGCCGAAGCTTGTGCCGCTCATCCGGGCGTCGGTGACCCGGACCATGTCGGTGACCCCGTCCGTGACCAGCTTGGCCGGGATCGGGATCATGCCCCACTCCGGCATCCCGGGCACGCCGACCGGGCCGCACCCCGCCAGCACCAGCACAGTGTCCGGGGTGACGTCGAGCGCCGGGTCCTCGACCCGGCGGCGCATCTCCTCGTAGCCGTGGAATACCAGGGCCGGCCCGCGGTGGCGGAGCAGCGCGGGGGTGGCGGCCGAGGTCTTGATCACCGCACCGTCCGGCGCCAGCGACCCGCGGACCACGGCAAAGGCCCCTTCTTTCCCCAACGAAACCCCGGCCGGCCGGATGGCCCCGGAGGCGGGGGGAGCAGTGCTGGCGATGTCGCCGATCGTGGCGCCGGTGACGGTGACCGCACCGGTGTCGAGCCGGCCGCCCAGTTCCCGCAACAGCGCCGGGACGCCGCCCGCCCGGTCCAGGTCAGGCAGGAGACCGGCGCCGGACGGTTCCACGTCGGCCAGCACCGGGATGCCCCGGCCGAGGCGGCTCAGGTCCTCGAGGGGCAGCGGGATGCCGGCCCGCCCGGCGATGGCGGCCAGGTGGATGATCGCGTTGGTGGAGCCGCCGACCGCGTGCAGCATCCGGATGGCGTTGGCGAACGCGGCCGGCGTCAGGATGGCCGACGGCGCCGGCCTTCCCGCACAGCCCCGACCGCGCAGCGGCCGGCGGCCGCTGCCGCGGTCCGGCCCCGCGGGTAGCCGGCCGGGATCGTGGCCGAGCCGGGGATCATCAGGCCGAGCGCCTCGGCCAGGATGGCCATGGTCGAGGCGGTGCCCATCGTGTTGCAGGTCCCGGCGCTGCAGGCCAGGCAGCGTTCCAGCTCCCGCCAGCCCGCGTCGTCGAGGCGGCCTGCCCGCCGCTCGTCCCAGAGCCGCCACAGGTCGCTGCCGGTGCCGATGCGCCGGCCCCGGAACATGGCCGGCTCCCGCGACCCGCTGGTGACCAGGACCATCGGCAGGTCGGCGCTGACCGCGCCCATGATTGCGCCGGGCACGGTCTTATCGCAGCCGGCGAGCAGCACGATCCCGTCCAGCGGGTAGCTCCGGATGATCTCCTCGATCTCGATGGAGAGCAGGTTCCGGTAGAGCATCGCGCTCGGCTTCATCAGGTCCTCGCCGAGCGGGATCGAGCCGAACTCGACCGGCACCCCGCCGGCCTCGCGGACGCCGTCCCGGACCGCGCCCGCCAGTTCCCGCAACGGCAGGTTGCAAGGGGTCAGGTCGCTGGCCGAGTTCGCGATGCCGATGACCGGGCGCCCGCCGTCCGCGCTGACATCGAGCCCCGCCGACCCCAGCGCAACCCGGTTGGCCAGCGCCACCTCGTCGTCCCCGCGCAGCCACGCGTCGCTGCGCAGCGCCGTAGCGCTGGGCTGGGCCGGGCTGCGCAGCGCCGTAGCGCTGGGCTGGGCCGGGCTGCGCAGCGCCGTAGCGCTGGGCTGGGCCGGGCTGCGCAGCGCCGTAGCGCTGGGCTGGGCCGGGCTGCGCAGCGCCGTAGCGCTGGGCTGGAGTACCTCTGGTGCCGCGGGTCATGGGGACGGCTCCGGGATGCCCAGGCCGGGTGCCCCGGGCCTGGACTGGGTCAGCCCCAGGCCGGCCCGGTCCATCCACTCCAGTGCCACCCGGGCCCGGTGCACCTTCTCCCGGGCGATGGCGGCCGCCTCGGCGGCCAGGTGCAGCCCGCTGGGATACAGCGGCCGGGAGTTGCGCAGGCCGAACTTCACGTACATGGGCGCCGCTACCGCGACCAGTTCGGCGGCTTCGTGCCCGCGGACCACGCCGCCCATCGAGCTGGGCGCCTCCACGTACAGGTCGATCGGGAGCGCGGTGGCCGCGCGCAGTTCGGCGAGCAGGCCCAGGGTTATGTCCGAGGGCACGTTGACCGTGTCCGCCCCGAGCCGCTCGAGCTGGGCCACGCTGAGCGGATTGCCGGGGGCGAGCATGGCCGAGACCTTCCACACCACCGAGTCCGGGATCTCGCCGTCCTTCTGCATCGTGGCCAGCAGCTCCAGCAGGCCCGCGTCGGCGACGAGGAAGCCGCGGATGCCACAGTCCACGCCGCGCAGCACGTCGTCCACCGCGTAGCGCAGCTGCCGCGACCCGCGGATCAGCCCGCCCCGGGACGGCCCCTCATCGGACTGGGCCAGGCTGCCGATGTCCCATTCTTCGCGCGGCCCCACGAACAGCGAGATCTCCAGCCCGTAGTCGGCGCCGAGCGCGGCCATCTCGGCCAGCTCGTGCTCGGACAGCAGCATCGCGCCGCTGCCCTGCGACACCCGGTTGACGGTGACGCCCTCGGCTGAGGCCTGCTCCAGCGCGGCACGCAGCACGGCCGGGCCCTCCACGCTGGGGATCTCGATCCGGAAGTCGGCCCCGTCCGGAAACCGGGCCGTGCTGCGCTGGGTCGTTGGCTCCATCGCGATCCCGCGCCGGGCCAGCGCCTCGATCCCGGTCGTCCGGGTGGCGCTCTCCTGACCGAGGGTCTCCTGGCCGCCCAGGGTCATCACGCCACCTCCAGGACCGCCGGACGCGGCGGCACCAGCTCGTCTTCCTCGGCCGGCCAGCCCGGCCCCGTGGTTGGATGGCCCGTGGTTGGATGGCCGGTGGTCGGATGGCCCGTCGTTGGATGGCCCGTGGCCGCCCGGTCAGCCCCGGCGCAGCCCACCGCCGGGACCGCGGTGATCCGCTCCAGCCCGGACGGTGACACCAGGTAGGTGTCCTCGGCCTTGGCCCCGCCCGGCAGGCTGGGGTTCCAGGCCACCGCCTGGCCGGCCACGACCGGGGTGGAGTACCAGCGCGAGTCCCGCTGGGACGGCGCGATCTCGAACTCCCGCTGTGCGTACCCGATCGGGCCGCCCTGGTAGTGACCCGCCCATCCGCCTGGTGCGCCCTCCCGGGCGTAGGCGCGGTCCAGGACCGTGAGCACGTCACCGTAGCGGTTCGGCGGCATGCAGGCGGCCAGCGTGTCGCGCTCGATCCGCAGCACCCGGGCCCGCAGCGCGGTGAACTCTGGCGGGGGCGGCCCGGCGGAGGCGAACCGGGTGGCGGCGGCGTGCAGTCCGCCGCGCCGTGCGACCACGACCGCCATCGCGAGCTGGCGCACCGGGGCGCCCGCCGCCATCGGGTGCCTGAACCGCCGGACCCGGTCGTCCCCGCCGACGATTAGCACGGGCGCGTCCGCGCCGCGTGATTCCAGCAGCTCGGCCACCCGGCCCTGGATGTCGAGGTCCCGCTCACCTGGCCGCCACGACGCCAGCGACTCCTGGAGCGCGGCCGCCGCGTCCGCGCCCAGCTCCCGCAGGTCCTCTTGCTCCGCCGGGGAGAGGGTGAGCCTCAGGCTGACCAGGTCCCCGGTGGCGTCCCGCCCGAACCCGGGGTGCCCGTCGGCGGCCAGCCGGCCCGCGTCCGCGCCGGCGATGTCCTGGGCGGCCCGGATGAACGCTCCCGGGTCGTACCACGGCACCGCGACGAGGTCGGCGAACCCATGGCGGCGCGGCTGGTACTCCTCGCTCACCCGGTCGGCTTCTACCTCGGTGGTCACCAGCGCCGCCCCGGTGTGGGTGGCCACCACCCACACAAGGTCGGCCTGGGCGGTCCGGTCCACTGGCGGGGCCACTGCCCCCGTCGCCCAGGCCACGCTGCCCGGGCCAGTGAGCACGACCCCGGCCACCTCCTCGTGGACGGCCAGCCAGCCCTCCAAGCGCTCCCGCGCGGCGTCCGCACGGGCCACGCTGCGGGGCGAATGTTCGGCTATACCGAACAAAGTTTTGTGATGTAGAATCACTCGGTTATGGAATCATTCACATATGCCCATGTCAAGGCGTTTTGAGACTCGCTAAGGTAACAGATGGAGTTCTGTAATACCGAACATTTGGCACTACCGAACAACGGGGTGAGGAAGTGAGCAGGTGACAACCGAGCAGGACGGCCCGGAAGCCGGCCGCTACACGGTCAAGAGCGTGGCCCGGGCGCTCCGGCTGGTCGGCATCGTGGCGGACGGCCCGGCCGGCGGCCAGACGCTCAGCGAGCTGGCCGCCGTGCTGGGCGCTTCCAAGAGCAGCACGCTGGCGCTGGCCCGGACCCTGGAGGCGGCCGGTTTCCTGCGCGAGACTCGCCCCGGCCCGCGCTACACCCTGGGCACCGCATTGATCCGGCTGGGCGACATCGTGGGCCGCCAGCTCCCGCTGGGTGACTTGTGCCGCCCGCTGCTCGACGAGCTGTCCGAGACCACCAAGATGACTGCGCGGATCGCGGTGGCCGAGGCCGGCTACCCGGTCTTCATCGCCCGGGTGGACGGCCCGGGCAGCGTGCGGTTCTACACGCCACTGGGCCAGCGGGAGGTGCCCTATGCCTCGGCGGCGGGCAAGGCCATCCTGTGCACGATGACCGAACCGGAAGTCCGTCGGGTCTGCTCGGAGACCGGGATGGCCCCGCGCACCGCGCACACCATCACCGATATCGGCACCCTGCTGGACAACCTGGCCGCGGCCCGGCGGCTCGGCTTCGCGGTGGACGACGAGGAGGACGCCGAGGGCGTGTTCTGCACGGGCGCGGCCTTCTTCGGCCACGACGGCAGTTGCGCGGGTGCGATCAGCGTGACCGGCATCAAGGGTGACCTGCCCGCGTGGCGGGTGGATGAGCTCGGCCGGTCCGTGCGCAGCTACGCCGACAAGGTGTCCGCCCTGCTCGGCGGGGCGCCCTACACCGTGCCCGGGGGAGGAGCCTGATGCCCGTGATGCCGGAGGTGCCGGGAGTGGTGGGAGTGCCGGGAGTGTCAGAGGTGTCAGAGGTGCCAGGGGTGGCGGGAGTGTCGGGAGTGTCAGGGGGGGCGGAGGTGGCGGGGGCGCGGGAAACGACGCGGCAGGTCTCGCCTGCCCCGGCGCTGATCGTGTCCTCGCCCGGGGTGGTGTCGCTGGAGCAGCGGGGCCGCCCGATCCCGGGGCCGGGCGAGGTGCTGATCCAGCCCGCCGCGGTGGGTCTGTGCGGCACCGACCTGGACATCTTGGCCGGCCGGATCGACCCCGCGTACGTCCGCTACCCCCTGGTGCTCGGGCACGAATGGAGCGGGACCGTGCTGTCGAGCGAGAGCGGCGTGCTACCGCCGGGCACCCGTGTGGTGGCCGAGGGCATCGTGCCGTGCGGTCACTGCGCGGCGTGCCGGGCCGGCCAGACCAACCTGTGCGCGACCTACGACGAGGTGGGGTTCACCCGGGACGGGGCCGCTGCAGGATACGTTCTGGTCGGCGAGACCCTGGTGCATCCGCTGGCCGCCCCGGTGAGCACGGCCGACGGAGCGCTGGTGGAGCCGGCCTCGGTCGTCTACCGGGGGCTGGCCAGCATCACGGTCAAGCCGGGAAGCCGGGCCCTGGTGGTCGGGGACGGCACCGTGGCCCTGCTGGCGGCGGTGCTGCTCGGCCTGTGGTCCCCCGCCCAGATCGTGATGCTGGGCCGCCGCCCGGAGCAGAAGGCGCTGGCCGTGACCGCGGGGGCGGCGCGGTTCGAGACCGACCCGGATGCGGCCGGGGGCGGTTACGACCTGGTGGTGGAGGCGGCCGGGACCACCGGCGCGGTGCTCACCGCGCTGGCCGCGGCCCGGCGGGGCGGCACCGTGCTGCTGCTCGGCCTGCCCCCGCACGGCGCGACCGCGGCCGTCCCCGTGGACGATCTGGTCAACAACGACCTCACGATCCGGGCGAGTTTCGGATACACCTCGGACGCCTGGCGGGATGTGGTCCGGCTGCTGAACGCGGGCCGGCTCGAACTGGGCTTCCTGGTCACGCACCGTTTCCCGCTGGGGGAGTGGGCCGCGGCCCTGGACACCCTGCGCAGCCAGGACCCAGGCGCCCCCCGCGGCAAAGTCCTCCTTACCCTCCCCGACTAAATCCCACCAACCCCAACAGACCCGCACACCCCTGAGCTTCGTCATGATCATGATTTGGGGTGTCTCTGAACGAACCCCCGAGTCATGATCACGACGGAAGAGGTGCGAGCTCTAACCCCACCAGCACCACCAGCCCCGAAGACCTCAGGCCCCGGTCGTGATCAGACGATCGGTGTCGCTATCACGACACCGATCGTCTGATCACGAAGTGGCGCGGGCTGGGGGACGGGGCTGGCGGGATAGAGGGGCCGGTGGGGCCAGTGACGGGGGTGCGGGAGGCGGTGGCGGGGGTGCGGGAGGCGGTGGCGCGGGTGCGGAGGGCGGCGGCGATCAGGACGCCGAACAGCGCAAGGCCGCCGAGCAGGTACGCGTTGCCGGTGAGCAGTTCGATGCCGTGCCAGTGATACTCCGCGAACCAGGGCCGGTCGCCGTCGCGGTAGTAGACCTCCGGGTCGGTGTTCGGCGGCTGCCACAGCAGGCCCAGCGAGAACTGGCCCAGGTCCTGCGGCTCGCTCCAGAGGCTCCCCGGCCAGGCGCCGTACAGAGCCAGCATGGCCGCGGCCAGGGTCCAGTACCCCGCCGCGGGCCACCGGACCGCCCGGCGCCACCGCAGTCTGGCGGCTTCAACCGCGGGCGGGGCTACACCGGGCGGGGCTACACCGGGCGGGCCGGCCCCGGGCTGGCCCGAGATCGCCGGGGCGCGCATGGCCCGGACCGCGTAGGTGGCCGCGACCGCCACCCCCGGGACGATCCACACCCAGTGGTGGTCCCAGCTGATCGGGGACACCAGCAGCCCGGTCAGCGCGCAGGCCAGCAACCCGGGCAGCGGATGGCCGGCCCGCTCCAGCAGGGCCGCGCAGGCCAGCCCGGCCACCGCGATGACCAGCGCCACGGCCAGCCACACCGGCGTCGCGGCGTCCACGCTGCCCGCCAGCCGGGTGATCAGGGCCCGCAGCGACTGGTTGCCCTCCCAGCCAACGAAACCGGTCCGGCCGCCGTTGAAGAACAGGCCGCCCAGCCACCACCGGGCCGAATCGGCGGGCACGACCAGGAACGGGGCCGCCACGGTGGCGGCGAAGACCGCGCAGGCCACCGCGGCCGCCCGGAACCTCCTGGTCAGCAGCAGGTATGGGATGAAGATGAGCGGCACCAGCTTGATCCCGGCGGCCACGCCAACACCCGCTCCCTTCCACCAGCGGCTGGCCCCGGACCGGCGGAGATCGGGCTGGCACAGGTCCCAGATGATCAGTGCCATCAGCACCAGGTTCACCTGGCCGAGGTAGACGGTACGGAGCACCGGCTCGGTCCACAGCACCGCGGCTGCGGTCAGCAGCGTCGCGCCCAGCCGGGTCAGGCCGCGGCGGTAGCCGAGCCCGCCGAACGTGAACCACAGCGCGGCGACCAGCGCCGCGAGGTTGACCGCCACGCTGATACCGGGCAGCACCCGCCACGGGACAAAGGAGACGAGCGCGAAGACGACCGCGGCGAACGGCGGGTAGGTGAACTTCAGGTGCAGGTTGACGTAGCCACGCCAGTCGTACAGCGGCGCGGCCAGGTGCGGGTCATACAAGGGCCGGACGTGCCGCACGATGAGGCCGCCCGACCGGTAGACGCCCAGATCGACCGGATCCAGCGTCCAGTTATAGGGGTGGCCGGCCATGTAGGCCAGGTAACTGCCAAGGATCACCGCGAACGCGATGATGCCCGCCAGCGCCAGCCTGCCCCGCACATTCCCTCCATGGGTCGGCCCGAGATTACCCACTTCGGCCAGGCCCGCACCGCCTCCAGCGGCGCGATTCCGGGGCTTTACCAGCTCGTGGGAAGCGGCATTCCCTCGCTGTAGCCAGCTGCGCTCTGCACCCCGACCGTCGCGCGCTGATGCAGTTCGTCCAGGTCGGAGGCACCAGCGTAGGTGCAGGCGCTGCGCAGGCCGGCCGTAATCGCGTCGATCAGGTCCTCCACTCCGGGGCGCTGCGGGTCCAGGAACATCCGCGCGGTGGAAATGCCCTCCTCGAACAACTCCTTGCGGGCCCGGTCGAACGAGGAATCGCCGGAGCTGCGCAGCCGCACGGCCCGGGCCGAGGCCATGCCGAAGCTTTCCTTGTACAGGCGGCCGTCCGGGTCGCGGAACACGTCGCCCGGCGACTCGTAGGTGCCCGCGAACCAGGAGCCGATCATCACATTGGACGCCCCGGCGGCCAGCGCGAGCGCCACGTCCCGGGGATGGCGGATGCCACCATCGGCCCAGACGTGCGCGCCCAGCTTCCGGGCCTGTGCCGCGCATTCCAGGACGGCGCTGAACTGGGGCCGGCCGACCCCGGTCATCATCCGGGTGGTGCACATCGCGCCCGGCCCGACCCCGACCTTCACGATGTCTGCGCCCGCCGCGACCAGGTCGCTGACACCCGCCGCGGTGACCACGTTCCCGGCGGCGACCGGCACGTCCGGGCTGACCCCCCGGACCGCGCGCAGCGCGCTGATCATCTTCTCCTGGTGGCCATGCGCGGTGTCCACTACCAGGACGTCCGCCCCGGCGTCGAGGAGCAGCTTGGCCTTGGCCGCCACGTCGCCGTTGATGCCGAGCGCGGCCCCGATGCGCAGCCGCCCGCTGGCGTCGGTGGCCGGGTCGTACAGGGTCGCGCGGAGCGCCCCCGTCCGGGTCAGAATGCCCACGCAGCGGCCGTCGGCGTCCACCACCGGGGCCAGCCGGTGCCGCCCGTCCTGCAGCAGGGTGAACGCGCGCTGCGGGTCGGTGCCTGCCGGGAGGGTGAGCAGCTCGGTGGACATCACGACGCGCAGCTGGGTGAACCTGTTGACGCCGGTGCAGTCCGACTCGGTCACGACGCCGACGGGGCGCCCGTCCTCGACCACGATCACGCCGCCGTGCGCCCGCTTGGGCAGCAGGCCGAGCGCCTGGCCGGTAGTGTCCCCGGGAGCCAGCGTGATCGGCGTGTCGTGCACCAGGTCGCGGCTCTTCACCCAGGTCACCACCTCGGCGACGACGTCGGCCGGGATGTCCTGGGGCAGGATGGCCAGGGCCCCGCGCCGGGCCGCGGTCTCGGCCATCCGGCGCCCGGACACCGCGGTCATGTTGGCCACCACGAGGGGGATCGTGGTGCCGCTGCCGTCGTGGGTCGCGAGGTTCACGTCGAGCCGGGACGTCACCGCCGATCGGCCCGGGACCAGGAACACGTCGCTGTAGGTCAGATCATGGGCCGGGAGGTTCTCGGTATGGAATCGCACCCTTCGATTCTGCCCGCTGGCGGGCTATGCCCCGCTCCGGTCGATGCCGCCCCGCGTGTCAGCCGGTGACGGGGGTGCCGGTCCCGGGATCGGAATCGCTCCCGGCCGCGTCCCACTCGTCCCGGGACAGCATGGCCTCTTCCAGGTCCAGGTGGTGCAGCACCTCGTCGAGCACCTCGTCATCGATCTGGCGCTCGTCGCGCAGCCGGATGAATTCGGCCCGCTCGGCGGTGGTCATCTCGCGGCGCAGCCGCCGGAAGGCGGCCGACGGCGTCGGCCCGCTTTCCTCCCCGGCCTCGCTGTCCGGCAGCCGCTCCCAGGCCCCCGCCTGCCGGTACTCGGCCAGCCGGCGCAGCCGCTGCACCACCTCGGCGGGTGCGCCGCGGGGGTCCCCGGCGGCCAGCTCGTCCAGCCGCCGCAGCCCCGCCTGGGAGGCGGACTGCTGCGCGGCGGCCTGGGCCACCACGTCGGCGCGCTCCTCGTCCGGCCCGGCCTGCACCCCGAGCCAGCGGATCAGCCACGGCAGCGTGAGGCCCTGGACCAGCAGCGTGCCGAGCACGGTGATGAACGTGAGGAAGACCAGCAGGTTGCGCTGGGGCACGTCCGAGGACAGCGCGGCCGCGGCGGCGAGGGAGATGACGCCGCGCAGGCCCGCCCAGGACAGCACGAACGTGGCCTGCCAGGGGGGCGCCGGATCCTCCGCCCGGATCCGGGGCACCAGCCACCGGGGCAGGTAGATGGAGGGGAACACCCACACGATGCGGGCCACGATGACCGCGCCGAGCACGACGGCGGCCTCGGCGGCCAGCCGGGCCGGGTTCCGGCTGCCCAGGTCCTGCAGCACCGGCCGCAGCTGGAGGCCGATCAGCGCGAACGCCACCGATTCGAGCACGAACGTCGCGACCCGCCACAGGGCCATGTCCTGCAGCCGGGTGGCGAAGTGCGCCTGGCCGCCGTGGTGGCCGAGGTACAGGCCCGTGACCACGACGGCCAGGACCCCGGACACGTGCAGCGAGTCGGCCGCCAGGTAGGCGGCGAACGGGGTGAGGAGTGACAGTGCGCTCTCCACCAGCGGGTCGCGCAGCCGCATCCGGAGCCGGTGGATGAGGACGCCGAGCACCATGCCCACGGCGACCCCGCCCGCGCTGATGAGGATCAGGCTGCTCACCGCGCTCAGCGGGGAGGGAGTGGCCACGGTCGCGGAGGCGGCGCTTACCGCGACCGCGTACAGGGTGAGGGCGGTTCCGTCGTTGAGCATGCTCTCGCCGGTGATGACGGTCAGCAGCCGCCTCGGCAGGTGCAGCCGCCGGCCGATGCTCGCCGTGGTGACCGCGTCGGTCGGGGCAAGGATCGCGCCCAGGGTGATCGCGGCGGCCAGCGGCAGCCCGGGCACGTCGAGCCGGGCCGCGCCGCCCACCACCAGGGCGGTGAACAGCACCAGGCCGACCGACAGCAGGGCGAGCGTCCGCACGTTGTCGCGCAGGTTCAGGTACGAGCTCTCCAGCGCGGTGGCGTAGACGAGCGGCGGCAGCACCGCGAACAGGACCAGTTCGGGGTTGAGCCGGAACTCCGGCACCCCGGGGACGTAGGACGCGGCGAGCCCGGCGAGCACCAGCAGGATCGGCGCGCCCGCGCCGCGCCTGCGGGCCACGGCCGCGATAGCGCAGGAACCCACGATGAGCAGTAGCAGCGCCAGCGCCTGCGTCGCCGTCATCGCGGCGGGATCAGGAGTAGTGGAAGGCCGCGAAGATGATAGCGGTCAGCCGGTCAACCATCTCTTCCCTGGGCAGCCGGACCTCGACCGTGAGCAGGTAGTTGATCCGCTCGATCATCATCAGCAGGGCCAGCGCGGTCAGCTCGGCGTGCCCTGCGGGTGTCTCCTGCCCGGCGGCGTCGGCCGCGGCCGTCATGCCCTGGGTGATGGCCTCGGAGAGCTTGAACATGACCTGCAGCCCGTCGCCCCAGACTTCCTCACCGACGATCTCGGCCTGGCTGAGGATCCGGATCACCGACGCGTGCGCGGCGTAGGTGTCGCAGAAGGCGCTGACCCAGCGGCGCAGTGCGGCCTGCCCGGCCGCGTTCCGGGTGACCACGGGGAACTCGTCCGTGAGCGCGGCCATGTCCACGAGCGCGTCCGAGAGCAGCGCCTTGAACAGGTCTTCCTTGTTGGCGAAGTACAGGTAGAAGGTGCCGTGCGAGATCTTGGCCCGGCGTACCACGTCGTCGACCCGGACAGCCTGGAAACCCCGTTCGTCGAACTCGGCCAGGCCCGCGTCCAGCAGCTTCTGGACCGTCTGGCGGCCCTGGGCACGCAGCTCACGGTCCCGGGCGGGCGCGCCGCCGCCCAGAGAGGGCCGCCGGGACCGCGCGGCGGCGGCTCGCAGGCTGGCCGGGGTGCCGTTATGGGCGTTTGGTGGCTTTCCAGCATTTCCTTCTGGCACAGATCCCCTTGGAGCAGTGCCGGGCCAGGCTTCCCGACTCATGTTCGGAGGGTAGCCTGCCCCGGACCTATTCGCTGCATTCCCTATGGCAAGAAGTCTCCGCGGGCCCGGTTCCGGCCGTATCCCCGGATCAGGCTGATCTAAGAACCCAGCACCTGTTCCAGGTAAGGATTGCCGAACCGGCGGGCTGGGTCGAGTTCGTCCCGCAGCGTGACGAAATCCGCGAACCGGGGGTAGGCGCGGCACAGGTAGGCCGCATCCCTGGTATGGAGTTTCCCCCAGTGCGGGCGGCCGCCCGCAGCGGTCATCACCGCCTCCACCTCGCGGAAATAATCCTCGTGCGGCGCAGTGTGGAAGACGTGGATCGCGATGTAGGCAGTACTCCGGCCGTAGGCCGTGGACAGCCAGACATCGTCGCCGGGGGCTATCCGGACCTCGATGGGGAAGCTGATCCGCCAGTCGTGCCGGGAGAACAGGCCGCGGACCGCGGTGAGCGCCTCGGCCAGGTGCTCGCGCGGGATCGCGTACTCCTGCTCCTTGAACCGCACCCGCCGGGGGCTGGTGAACACCCGGTAGGCGGCGTCAGTGTAGGTCCGCGCGCCCAGCGCCTTGCCGGCGATGCCGTTGATGGCGGGGATGACGGCGGGATAGCGCTGGCCGAGACGGCAGGTGGCACCGAACACGGTGTTGGAGAGGAACTCGTCGTCGAGCTGATGGCGCCAGCGGGGCAGCGGCCGGGCCGGGCCGTCGCTGCGGTTGTTCCTCTTGGTGAGGCAGCCGTCGGTGTGCGGGAACCAGTAGAACTCGAAATGCTCGTTGTCGCTGGTCAGCTCCTCCAGCCGGGCGATGACCTCGGCCCAGCTCATCGGTTCCTCGACAGCGGTGAGCAGGAAGGCCGGGACGACCCGGAAGGTCACCGCAGTCAGCACGCCGAGCGCTCCCAGGCCGATCCGGGCCGCCTGGAACAGCTCCGCGGCGCGGTCCACAGAGCAGGACACGATGCTGCCGTCGGCCAGCACCAGCTCCAGCGCGGTCACCTGCATGGCGATTCCGCCCAGGTCCCGGCCGGTGCCGTGAGTGCCGGTCTGGATCGCCCCGGCGGCCGTCTGCTCCTGGATGTCCCCCATGTTCGCGAGGGCCAGCCCCCTGGCGTGCAACTGCTCGTTGAGGTCCCGGAGCCGGCAGCCGGCCTCGACCGTGACCTCACCGGCCGCTGCGTCCACCGCCCGGACGGCCCGCAGCCCGCCGGGACGCAGCATTACCCCGGTGGTTACCGCGGCCGGGGTGAAGGAGTGACCGGATCCCGTCATCCGCACGGTCAGCCCGTCCACCGTGGCCAGCCTGACCGCCTCGGCGACATCCTCGGCGGAGCGCGGCGTGATGACCCGCTGCGGGACCGCGGTCTGGTTGCCCGCCCAGTTCCGCCAGCGGGGTACGGCGAGGACCATGCCCGGACCCTATCTGAGCGGCGCCCGGCCCGGCCCAGGCCAGATCAGAAGCCCCATAAGCTGCCTCTTAGCGCATAACCGTAGCCGTGGCGCTTTTCCGGCTCCGGGGGCGGGCGGTCTTCAGCCAGCCCACGTGTCACTTATATGGTTAGAGACGCGATGAGACGCCCGCAACGGCGCACGGCGCCGTCCACTGCCGTCGGCAGGCCCGCAGCTCGGGCCCTGGCGTCAGGCGGGGCGGTCATCCTTCTGCTGGCCGGCACCACGGCCATGCGTCCCGCGCCCACGGGGCCCGGCCCGGCCGGGACGCCGTCCGCCAGCCCGTCAGCCACGGCGCCGGCTAGCGCCACCACCAGCAGCGTCCACACCGTCATCTCGCCGGACCTGCTCGTGATCGAGCCGTCCGGCCTGTCCGCGCGGCAGCTGGCCGAGCTGTCCGCCGCGGCCGGGGTGCGCCAGGTGGTCACCGCGGACGGTGCCGCCATCAAGCTCAACGGTCATCAGGTGAACGTCCTCGGCGTGAATCCGCAGCAATTCCGGTCCTGGACACCGCTGGCCACCGCGACGGACCAGCGCCTGTGGACGGCTCTCGGGCGGGGCCGCTTCGTGACCTCGGACACGCTGGCCGGGCGGCGCAATCTGCACCCGGGCACTAAGTACCTGATCACCGGGGCAGGCCAGGAGCAGCTGGCCTTCGGTGGGTCGGCACCGCTGGGCATCTCGGGTATCGACGCCCTGGTCAGCAGCCGGTCCTCGGCTCAGCTTGGCCTGGTGCCGGGGGTGCTGGCCCTGGTCAGCGCGCCCGGGGCCAGCATGACGAGGCTGATCGAGGCGGTGCGGAGCATCGCGGGCAAGTCCGCCACCGTGACCAGCCTGCGCCCGGCGCAGCAGCGGCTGCCGCTGGACACGTCGGCGGGCAGCAGCCGCCCCTCGACCTACCTGACGCTGTTCCAGGCGTCGGCGGCCCGGTACTGTCCCGGCATGTCCTGGACGGTGCTGGCCGCCATCGGGCAGATCGAGAGCGGCGACGGCAGCAACGATGGCCCGTCCAGCGCGGGGGCGCTCGGCCCCATGCAGTTCCTCCCCTCGACCTGGCAGGAATGGGGGATCACGGCGTTCGGTGAGACCGGGACGCCGGAGATCAATGACCCGTTCGACGCGGTCCCGGCGGCGGCCCGGCTGCTGTGCGCGGCCGGGGCAGGATCGGCCAGCGGGCTGCGCGGGGCCATCTTCGCCTACAACCACGCCACCTGGTATGTCAGCGAGGTGCTCGCGCTGGCCCAGGCGTACGCCCGCGACTACGGCTGACCTGCCCGCCCGGCCAGCGCTGCCCGGCCATCCGCACCGGCCTGGTTGGATAGAGGCATGGCGGGTTACGACGCGTTCCTCCTGGTGTCCTTCGGCGGCCCGGAGGCACCAGACGATGTCATGCCGTTCCTGCAGAACGTGACCCGCGGCCGTGGCATCCCCCCCGAGCGGCTGGAGGCGGTGGCCGAGCACTACTACTTGGTGGGCGGCGTAAGCCCGATCAACCAGCACTGCCGGGACCTGATCGCCGCGATCGGCAAGGATTTCGCCGCGGCCGGGGTGAATCTCCCGATCTACTGGGGCAACCGGAACTGGGACCCTTACCTCACCACGGCCGTGGCCGAGATGGCCGCCGCCGGGGTGCGGCGTGCGCTGGCCTTCGTCACCTCGGCCTACGGGTCCTACTCCAGCTGCCGGCAGTACCTGGAAGACATCGAGCGGGCCCGGGCCGAGGTCGGCCCGGGCGCTCCCCAGATCGACAAGATCCGGCACTTCTACAACCATCCCGGCTTCATCGAGCCTTTCGCGGACGCCACCCTGCGGGCCATCGGGACGCTGCCGGGCGAGGTCCGCGCGGACGCTCCCCTCGTGTTCACGGCGCACAGCGTGCCGGAAACCATGGCCGCGGCCAGCGGGCCGCCGCCTGGCGGGCGCTACCCGGCGCAGCTGGCCCAGGCGGCCGGGCTCGTCGCGGACCGGGTCAACGCCGCGGGTGGCGGCAGGCACCCCTGGCGGCTGGTCTACCAGAGCCGCAGCGGGCCGCCCTCGCAACCCTGGCTCGGCCCTGACGTCTGCGACTACCTGGAGGAGCTGGCCCGGGACGGGGCGCCGGGCGCGGTCCTGGTCCCGGTCGGGTTCATCACCGACCACATGGAGGTCGTGCACGATCTCGACGTCGAGGCGGCCCAGCTGGCCGGGCGGCTCGGGCTGCCGCTGGCCCGGGCGGCCACCCCGGGCACCGATCCGCGCTTCGTGTCGATGATCACCGCGCTGGTCAGCGAACGGCGGGACGGCCGGCTTCCCGCGGCCGGGCTGGGTTCCCCGGGTTGTGGCTCCGCCGAGTGCTGCCGCCCGCTTGCGGCAGGCCGTCCCGGCCACCCGGCGGCAGCCGGTCCCGGTCACCCGGCGGCAGGCCGTCCGGGCCACCCGGCGGCGGCCTCATGATCGGGGCCTCGTGAACAGCGCCGCGGCCGGGCCGCCGGACCCACAGGCCCTGCTCGCCCTGGCCCGGTCGGCCGCCCAGGCGGCGGCCGGCATGCTGGCCGCCCGCCGCCCGGCCGGCCCGCAGGGCCGGCCGGAGGTGGCCGGCACCAAGTCCAGCCCGACCGACGTGGTCACCGAGATGGACCGCGCGGCCGAGGCGATGATCGCGGGCCGGATCCTCGCGGAACGTCCCGGCGATGCCATCCTCGGTGAGGAGAGCGGCGAATCCGGTCACGGCCGGGTCCGCTGGATCGTCGACCCGCTGGATGGCACCGTCAACTACCTGTATGGCCTGCCAGACTGGGCGGTGAGCATCGCCGCCGAGGTGGACGGCACGGTCGTCGCAGGGGTGGTGGCGGTCCCGCGGCACCGCGAGGTGTTCACCGCCGTCGCCGGGCAGGGTAGCTGGCTGCACCCCGGCGGGGCGCCGGCTATCCCGCTGCGGTGTAACGACGGGGTTCCGTTGCGGAGTGCGCTGGTCTCCACCGGCTTCGGGTATGCGCGGGCCCGCCGGGTGGTGCAGGGCGAGATCGTGGCCGTCGTGCTGCCGCAGGTCCGTGACATCCGCCGGGGCGGCTCCTGCGCGGTGGATCTCTGCTCGGTCGCCGCCGGCCGGATGGACGCCTACTACGAGCGGGGCGTCAACTACTGGGACTGGGCGGCGGGCGGCCTGATCGCGGCCGAGGCGGGCGCCCGGGTCGGCGGGCTGGACGGCCGGCCACCGAGCCCGGAGCTGACCATCGCGGCCGGGCCCGGCCTGTTCCAGGAGCTCCATGACCTGCTGCGCAGCCTGGATCCGGAGCGGGATGCCGAGGAAGCCAGCACCGCCGACTGACGAGGGCGTGGGCCAGGCCACCGCGGCGCCCCAGGCGTCAGACGGGCCGGGCTGGCGCGGGTTGCTCAGGAGCCGGTCTTGATCAGCAGCCCGGCCGGGTTCGGGGCGCCACTGCGGCGGAACTTGTAGGCCAGCGACGAGGTGCCCTGCGGGCTGAGCAGCACCACGCCGCTCTCGCAGCTCTGCTGGCCCGTGGTGATGCCCTGTTCCAGGGTGAAGGTGCCGGCCAGCACCGAGACCAGCAGCAGCTTGCCCGAGCAGCCGAGCTGCGGGTAGGAGATGCTCCCGGCCGTGGAGCCCGCGGCCAGGCTGATCCGGACGGTCACCGCGAGCGCCGGGTCGGTCTGCCGGACCGTGCCGGTCCAGGTGCCCGCCAGGTCCGCGGGGATCTTCGGGGCCGCGGGAGGCGCGGCGGACGACGTATGCGCCGAGGCAGCGGTGTGATCCGCCGCGACCGGCCTGGCTGTGGTCGGGGGGCTGTTGCGGTGGGTGGCGATCAGGGTGGCGGCCACCACGATGACCCCGACGCAGGCGGCGCAGGCCGCGGCCCACGCGACCCGGCGCGACCGGGACGCGGTGGGGGTCTCGGCCGGGCTGCCGGATTCGGCCCTGACCAGTCCCCGGCCCGCGGCCCGGGCCCGCCGGGTGCCCTCGGCGAGCAGGCCGGCCGCCGGGTCGTTGTGGCCGAGCAGCGCGGTCACCAGAGTCCGGGCCGGGGGCCGGCTGGCCGGGTCCGGGGACAGGCAGGCGGCCACCGCGTTCCGTAGCGGCTCGGGCAGGCTGGCGACGTCCGGGCGCCCCGCGGCGAACAGGATCGTCTGTGCCCAGGCCAGCATGTCCGCTGACGGGGTCGCGGCACCGTACGGCGGCGTGGTGCTGAAGTGGACGACCCGCGGCCCTTCTGCGCCGAGCACCACGTGATCGGGCCCGAAGTCCCCGTGGACCAGCCCGGCCTGGTGGATCGATGTAAGCCCGGTGGCCGTACCGATCGCGAGCGCGGCCAGTACCGGCCCGTCCAGCGGCCCCTCAGCCGCGATGGTCTCGGCCAGGGACAGGCCTTCGATGAACTCACTGACCAGGAAGGGCTGGCCCCCGTCGAATCCCGCGTCCAGGATCCGCGCGGCGCAGAACGGCGCGACCCGCCTGGCCACCGTGGCCTCGGCGGTGAAGCGGTCCCGGGATGCAGAGTCGGGAGCCGCCGTCCGGGCGAGCAGGGTGACCGCGACCGGGGCCCCGTCCGGAAGGCGGGACAGGAAGGTCCCGGCCGAATCCGGGTCATCCCGGCCTTCCGCGATCCGGCCGGACAGCCGGTAACGGCCGACCCGCCGGAGATCATCGGGCCGCAGTGGCGTGACGAGGGGCATGCGGCGGCTCCGCTAATCCTGCGGGGTGGGAGATCAGTTTCGTACGATACGCACTCTTCCGTGCTTGGCGTGCAGGGATCAGGGGAAGTTACCGTCGCAAGCATGTGTTGGGAGTTTTGCGCCCGGGCTCAGTCGCTGCGGATCGGGCGCCTAGGTCGGTGAAGACACGGACACGACGAGCTGTAGCCCGTACCCTCCGTGTGCGCGGCCGGCGGGCGTGACAGAATTCCCCGCCGGAATCGGGCACAAACTACGGCCTGCCGAGCGTTACATCCGCGCGACGAGGCGCATAACGAAGGAGGGGGTGGAGTACCCAGATGGCAACCGACTATGACAGCCCGCGTAAGACAGACGACGAGCTCACTGAAGACAGCCTGCAGGAACTGCAGGCACGCCGGATGGACAAGTCTTCCAGCACAATCGACATCGACCCAGATGATGTCGCGGAGTCGCTGGAGCTGCCCGGAGCGGATCTGTCCAACGAGGAACTGTCGTTCCGAGTCATTCCGCGGCAGGCGGACGAGTTCACCTGCTCGCGGTGCTTCCTGGTGCATCACCGGAGTCAACTGGCCGAGGATCGCAACGGCCAGCCGATCTGCCGTGAGTGCGCGGCCTGAGGATTCAGGCCGCCCACTCGGGCGGGCTAGGAGCCTGCCCGGCGTGAGTGTGGCGTAGTGCGCAGGGTATGAAGCGGGGGATTCGGCAGCGGCGCTGGGGGCGCCGCTGCTCTGGCTGATCACAGCGAGCGCGGGGCTCTGCTAGCGCATGAGCCATAATTCTGTACTCCCGGGAAGCGGCTCTGCCCACGCGGCACGGCCTGGGCGGCGGGCAGTGGTGGCGACGGGAAATAGGATGCCGCGCATGGCAGCAGACCTGATCTTCACTGGCGGCCGGATCTACACCGTGCTTCCCGACGGGCGCCGGATGGTCCCGGCCACGGGCGGCGGCGAGGCGGCCAGCACCGGGGACACGAGCAGCGGGGCAGGCATCGGGACCGCGGACGGCCCGCCCGCGACCGCGGTAGCGGTGCACGACGGCCGGATCGTCGCGGTGGGCACCGACGACGAGATCCGCGACCTGGCGGGCGGGCAGGCGGAGACTGTCCATCTGGACGGCCTGCCCCTGCTGCCGGGGTTCCAGGACGCGCACGTGCACCCGGCCTTCGCCGGGATCACCATGCTGCGCTGCGACCTGGACGCCGCGGAGGACCTGGCCGGGGCGCTGGACCGGATCACGGCCTACGCCGGCGCGCATCGGGACCGGGAGTGGATCGTCGGCAGCGGCTGGCGGATGGAGTGGTTTCCCGGCGGCATCCCATCCCGCGAACTGCTGGACAGCGTGGTCCCGGACCGCCCGGCCTACCTGACGAACCGGGACGGGCACGGCGCCTGGGTCAACTCCCGGGCCCTGGAGCTGTCCGGCCTGACCGCCGCCACCCCCGACCCCGCGGACGGGCGGATCGAGCGCCGCCCGGACGGCGAGCCGCAGGGCACGCTGCACGAGGGGGCGGCGCCGCTGGTGGGCCTGCTCGTGCCCGGCCCCACCTTCAGCGAACAGGTCCGCGGGCTGCTGCTGGCCCAGCAGCACCTGCACGCGCTGGGCATCACCAGCTGGCAGGACGCCATCGTGGGGGAGTACCTGGGCTATCCGGACCCGCTCCCGGTCTACCTGGCCGCCGCGCGGGACGGCTCGCTCACCGCCCGGGTCGCCGGCGCCCTCTGGTGGGACCGCGGCCGGGGCGCCGAGCAGCTCGACGACCTGCTCGACCGGCGGGAGGAAGGCCAGGCGGGCCGGTTCCGGGCCGGCATGGTCAAGATCATGCAGGACGGGGTCGCAGAGAACTTCACCGCCGGGATGATCGATCCCTACCTGGACGCCTGCGGCTGCCAGACCGGCAACAGCGGGCTGTCCTTCGTGGATCCCGCGGACCTGGCCGAGCAGGTGACACGGCTGGACGCGGCCGGCTTCGGGGTGCATGTGCACGCCATCGGGGACCGTGCGGTGCGCGAGGCGCTGGACGCCTTCGCGGCGGCCCGGGCGGCCAACGTGGTCAGCCCCGGCCGGCACCACATCGCGCACCTGCAGGTGCTGCACCCCGACGACATCCCGCGCTTCGCTCAGCTCAGCGTCACCGCGAACATGCAGGCGCTGTGGGCCGCGCACGAGCCGCAGATGGACGACCTGACCATCCCGTTCCTGGGCCCGGAGCGGGCCGCCCGGCAGTACCCGTTCGGCGCCCTGCTGCGGGCCGGCGCCCGGCTGGCGGCGGGCAGCGACTGGGCGGTCAGCAGCGCCAACCCGCTGGAGGGGATTCACGTCGCGGTGAACCGGACCCTGCCTCCCGAGCAAGGGGAGCCGGAGGGGAAACCGCTGCTGCCCGGCCAGGCGCTCACGCTCGCGGAGGCCATGGCCGCCTACACCGCCGGGTCGGCGTATGTGAACCATCTCGACGAGACCGGCGCGGTGGAGCCCGGGTTCCTGGCCGACCTGGTGATCCTGGACCGCGATCCGTTCGCCGGGCCGCCGGAGGAGATCGCCGCGGCCACGGTCGCGCTGACCTACGTCGAGGGGGAGCGGGTGTACGCGGCACCGACTGCGTAACGTGGCCATCGCGGACGCCGAGCCAGGAGGAGCAGGACAGTGCAGAAGACCACGCTGGGCCGGGGCGGCCCGGAGGTATCCCGGCTCGGGCTCGGGCTCATGGGCATGTCCGGGATCTACGGGCCAGCCGATGAGCAGGAGAGCCTGGCCACCATCCGGGCCGCGCTCGACGCCGGGATCAATCTGCTGGACACCGGCGACTTCTACGGGATGGGGCACAACGAGCTGCTGCTGTCCCGCGTCCTGCGGGAGGTCCCCAGGGACAGCGTGTTCGTGCAGGTGAAGTTCGGCGGGCAGCGGGACCCGTCCGGCCGGTTCATCGGGCACGACGCCAGCCCAGCCGGGGTGAAGAACTACCTCTCCTACACGCTGACCCGCCTCGGCACCGATCACGTGGACCTGTACCAGCCCGCCCGGCGCGACCCGCACGTGCCGATCGAGGACACGGTCGGCGCCATCGTGGAGATGATCGAGGCCGGGTACGTGCGGCACCTGGGCCTGTCCGAGGTGGGCGCGGACACGATCCGGCGAGCGAACGCCGTGTATCCGGTCCGCGAGCTGCAGATCGAGTACTCGCTGATGAGCCGGGGGATCGAGGCGGAGATCCTGCCCGCGATCCGGGAACTCGGGATCAGCGTGACCGCCTACGGCGTCCTGTCCCGCGGCCTGCTGAACCGGGACACGGCCCGGATCGCCGAGGGCGACCCGCGGGCCCGGTTCCCCCGCTTCCAGGACGGCAACCTGGAACGCAACCTCGAGCTGCTGGACGCGCTGGAGAAGATCGCGGAGCACCGCGGGGTGAGCACCGCGCAGCTGGCCATCGCCTGGGTCCTGTCCCGGGGCGACGACATCATCCCGCTGATCGGCACCAAGCGGCGGGGCCGGCTGGCCGAGGCGCTGGCCGCGCTCGACCTGCGGCTCACCCCCGATGAGCTGGCCGCGATCGAGGCCGCCGTGCCCGCCGGGCAGGTGGCCGGGACCCGGTACGACGCCGCCCAGATGGGCGCCCTGGACAGCGAGCGTTAGGCCGCGCGCCGTAGGGCGCGGCTAGAGCGTCAGGCCGCGCGCCGTAGCGCGCGGAGAGCGTTACGCCGTGCGCCGTAGCGTGCGGCCAGAGGCGCCGTTTCCCCTAACGGTTTGACCGGCCGGCTCCGGCCGGGACGGCACGGGAAGCGCGGGGCGGGTCACGGGCAGCGGGGCGCGTGGCGGCGGGGGGTTCGTTGCGTGCCTTGAAGAGCCTCAGCCACGGGCTCGCCGCAGCAGGGTGCGGTTCAGCTGGAGCGCATACGCGACCGCCATGACCAGGGCGACGAGGGCGCCGCTGAGGTACCACCCGGGCCCGACGGTGTTCACTCCCGGACTGTGGGCCGTGGCCAGCACGGCCAGGCCCAGCCCAGCGGCACCGAACAAGGTCATCGCCACCGTGGGCGTGAAGCTGTCCGGCAGCAGGTCACGGGGCTGGCGGCGGGCCAGGTGGTAAGCGGCCAGCGCGGCCAGGCCGAGGACCCCGGCGGCCAGCCGCAGGGTCACCGCGTCGCTGCTGTGCTCCAGCATCAAGGCCCGCGCGCAGTTGTGTGCGCGCGGCCAGAGGCCGAGCCAGCGGCGGCAGTCGGCCGCGGGGTAGCGGATCGCGCCCGGCGCGCCGCCGACGAACGAGCGGCCGAACGCCGCGTTCATCACCCAGGCGATCAGTCCGCTGGCGCCTACCGCCACCAGGCCGATCGCGCCCAGCCGCCAGGCGGCCATGGCGACGTCGCGGAGCACGGCGAGGCTGGGCAGCCGGCCCGGTCTCCGGTCGTGCGCGCGGACCACGGCCCGCACCGAGCCGAAGCTGGAGACGGCCTGCTCCCCGGCTTCGGCCTGCGTCAGCCCGGCGGCCAGCCCGTCGGTGACGGCCTCGCGCAGGTGGTCCTCGGCTTCGGCGAGGATCCGGCGGGCGTCCCGCGGGGCACACCGGAGCCGGGTGTAGAGCTGGTCCAGGTACTCCTCGACCACGTCACCGCCGGGGGCGCTCATGCCGGCTCCCCCAGCACGGCCTGGATCCCCCGGGTGAACTGCCGGTACTCCGTGTGCTGAGCGGCCAGCGCGGCCGCCCCCGGGGCGGTCAGCGCATAGACCCGGCGCCGCCGGCCGTCGGCCATGGCCCACGAGCTGCTGAGCAGCCCGGCGTCCTCGAGCCGGTGCAGCGCCGGGTAGACGGTGCCTTCCGGCAGGTCGAAGGTGCCCTCACTGCGCTGGCGCAGCTCGGAGATGACCGCGTACCCGTGCGCCTGCCCGGCGGTGAGCACGGACAGCAGGAGCAGGTCCAGGTGTCCTTTGAGGCGTTCCCGGTTCATGCCTCGGAACACTATGCCTAGAGTTGCTAGGCGTCAAGGAGGCTACCCCCGGTAGGCACGGGCGAGCTCGCGGAGCCTTGTGTGCGCCCCCCGCATGGGGTCGGCCGCGGGCAGGTACTGCTTGGGCATCTTGACCACGCTGGTGTAGTTGGGGTCGCAGACGTTGGCCAGCGGCGCCTCGATCGCCTGGGTGGCCAGCTGGTAGGCATCCAGCTGGTCCAGCCCGTAGTCGGCGGCCAGCCACTGCACCAGGTCCAGCGCCGCGATCCGGAACGCGTCCTCCAGCGGCCGGGCCGATCCGGCGGACATGAGGTGGGTGTCTGACTCCAGCCGCGGCCAGGCGCACGGGCGGCCCTTGATCAGGTCCACCGCGAGCACCGTGTTCATCGCGCACTCCACCGCGACCCCGCAGGTCTCGCCCTCGCCCTGGCGGGCGTGCCCGTCGCCGAGCGACAGCAGCGCTCCCTCGACGTTCACCCCCAGGTAGCAGGTGACCCCGGCGCGCATCTCCGGGGTGTCCATGTTGCCGCCGAACGCGTCCGGCACCAGGGCGCTGCGGACCTCGAGGTTGGCGGGAGCCACCCCCACGGTCCCGTGCATCGGCTCGATCGGCAGGTCCGCGGTGAAGCCGCCGCGGCGGGCGGTGAACCGGCACAGGCCCTTGGCCGTGTCGAACTGCCAGAGCCAGACCAGCTCGGGGAGCGGGTCGTGCAGCAGCGCGGTGGTGTGGGTGGCGCTCAGCGCGCCGAACAGCGGCACGGTGGTGGACGCGCCCCAGTCCCGGGCCGGCTCGATCGAGATGAAGTGGACGGCCAGGGTGTCACCGGGCTCGGCACCCTCGATGTAGAAGGGGCCCGTCTGCGGGTTGAGGTACGGGAACTCGCAGACCTCCGAGACCAGGTCGGTCTCGCTGCGCACCCGGCCGGCGAAGCAGTCCTCGGTGAAGACCTCGAGCACGGCGGGCGGGCGGACCCTGGCCGCCGGTGCGGCGCCGCCGAACGTCCACGCGTACTGGTCCGCGGACGGCCGGAAGCTGATTACCTGCGGATCGCTCATGTGTCGTACTCCTCCAGCGGGCCCAGGTGAACCAGCCCGGCCCCGACCACCCGGCGCGGGTCACGCCGGTCCAGGTAGACAAGGTAGATCACGCCCGCGGCCATCCAGCGGCGGGATCCGGAAGAGTATCAGGCCGGGTCGCGGTGCCCGTTGCGGCTGAAGGCACCCGGGATGCCCTGCGGGGGCAGCGACACCTCGGCGGTCACGTCCGCGGCCAGCCGGACGCTGTCCCCGTTGACCAGGCGGACCTCGGTGCCGGGAAGTACCCGGTCCCCGTTGACGAAGGTCCCGTTGGTGGAGTGCTCGTCCCGGATGGTGACCTGGCCGGTGTCGCTGACCGTCACCGTGGCGTGCCGCCGCGAGACGTTGTCGTAGCCGGCGAAGGCTGCGGCGACCAGCGACTCTTCCGGGTCACGGCCGAGGATCAGCGAGGTGCCCGCGGGAATTTCCACGTTGCCGGCGGGGAAGATCAGGCGCAGCACCACGGGCGAGATGATGCCCTTCCGCGGTGGCAGCGGCTCGCGGCACACCTCGCAGAACACGGACGCGGGCTCCCGGATGGCCGTGCCGCAATGCGGGCAGGACGATTCTGCGGCCGGGGCTGCCGCACCCTCCCTTTCCGTGTACTCCTGCATGACGGTCGGCGAGGCGGGCTCGTCAGCCGTCTTGCGCCTGGGCAGGTTAGCGCCGCAGGTGAAGCAGATGAGATCGTCCTGCTGGACCTCAGCAGCGCAGGCAGGACAGGTCAGGGTCGCCATGTCGTACTCCGGGACTCCGGCAGGGACGTGTTCACGAGAGCCTAACGTTCGCGGAACCGCCCGAGTGCCCAGCCACGCGAGCGCCGCCAGTAGCATCACGGTCATGCGGCGTCACCGGCCGGTGAGGGGCCCCGATGATCAATTATGCGCTGAGCGATGAGCACGAGGAACTGCGCCGGACTGTGGCCGCTTTCGCCCGCGACGTGGTGCGGCCGGTGATCGGGGGTTACTACGAGCGCGGCGAGTTTCCCTACGACCTGGTGACCAGGATGGCCAAGCTCGGCCTGTTCGGGCTGCCGTTCCCGGCGGAGTTCGGCGGCATGGACGGCGATCTGTTCGCGCTCGGCCTGGCCTTGGAGGAACTGGCCCGGGTGGATTCCTCGGTGGCCATCACGCTCGAGGCCGCGGTGGCCCTCGGGGCCATGCCTATCTACAGGTTCGGCAGCGAGGCGCAGCGCCGCCGCTGGCTGCCCGACCTGTGCTCCGGGGAGCGCCTGGCCGCGTTCGGCCTGACCGAGGCGGGAGGGGGCTCCGATATCCCCGGGGGGATGCGGACCACAGCCCGGCTGGAAAAGGGGGACGGAGGCGGGGAGTGGGTCATCGACGGGGCCAAGTCGTTCATCACCAACGCGGGGACCGCGATTACCTCCCTCGTGACGGTGCTGGCTATCACCGGGGGTGATCCCGGCGGGCCACGGGAGATCTCGTCCATCGTGGTGCCGGCCGGCACCCCCGGGCTGACCGTCGGCCAGGAGTACTCGAAGGTCGGCTGGTGCGCCTCGGACACCAGGGAACTGGCGTTCGCCTCGTGCCGGGTCCCGGCGGGCCATCTGCTCGGCGCGCGCGGCCGCGGCTACGCCCAGTTTCTCCAGATCCTGGACGAGGGCCGGATCGCCATCGCCGCGCTCGCGGTCGGGCTTGCCCAGGGCTGCGTGGACGAATGCCTGCTGTACACCGGCGAGCGGGCTGCGTTCGGTCACCGGCTCGGCCATTACCAGGCCATCCGGTTCAAGCTCGCCGACATGGAGGCGCGCACCCACAGCGCGCGGCTGGCCTGGTACGACGCCGCGGCCCGGCTGGTGGCGGGGCAGCCGGTCAAGCGGCAGGCGGCCATCGCCAAGCTCGTGGCGTCCAACGCGGCGATGGACAACGCGCGGGAGGCCACCCAGATCTTCGGCGGCTACGGGTACATGAACGAGTTCCCGGTCGCGCGGTTCTATCGCGACGCCAAGGTGCTGGAGATCGGGGAAGGCACGTCCGAGGTACAGCGGATGATCATCGCACGGGAACTCGGGGTCCCGGACTAGGGGACCGGGGCGGGTCAGTTATGGCCGAATGGCCGGCCCCGGAATAACCGCCTCCCGGCGGCAGGGCGCGGCAGCGGCGGGATCAATCGGGTATCCCGGTCGCGCCGATCGGTGTTTCCACGCGGAAATGGCCGCCGCGACCCGGCGATGGGTGCTGGCCCGCCATCTGGAGGGCTTTGGCGCCGAGCGCCTGCCAGCCGGGCACGCCCCGGGGCCGGCCATGCGGTGCGCCGGCCCTGTTCCCCGCGGCTGCGCCTTCCGGGCCGGGCGTCCCCGGGCCCGGACGCACGCCGCTGACCCGCTGCACCCGGCGGTGAGCAGGACGCGATGTGAGCGGGGGGCCAGATCAGCCGTGCGGACCAGGGCCGGTGGCGGGCGGCGGCGCCGCAGCCACCCCGGGGCGGCTTCAGCACCCGCTGCCAGCGGGTCCGGGAGCGGCTCGGGGAGCCCCGGGAGGGGAGCCCCGGGAGGGGGCTCCGGGGAACCCCGGGAGGGGCTTCAGCGCCCAGGAATGGGCTTCCGCGCCCGGGGAAGCGGCAGACCGCCGCGAAGACCGCCTCCCGGGGATCAATCCCCACCCCCTGTACCTGGGTAGTCTTAACACTCTTCGTACATAACAGGCTGAGTTAGTACAGAACGAGCCACGGCCGAAGCGCCGGAGAGTACCCTACTCACGTCGAGCTATCCGGCAAACATCACGCTAGAGCAGCGCTTTCCTGGCATAAGGTATCGATCACTGCCGATAGTGAGACGTTAGGGTTGGCCCTTGGCCGCGCCCGTGCGCGGGGCTCGCAGAATCGTCACCCGGGAAGGGGTGCGTCATGTCAGTTCCGCCGCAAGTACCGCGGGCCTGCTGGCTCGCCACACAAGCCAGGTGAGAGGTGCAGAGGCTGTGCGGTCCCGCAGCAAGATGACCGGTAACGAGCCGGCTGGCGATTCTGGGTCAGTTGAGCCGTCTGCCGACGCCGGCCCGGAGTCCCGCGCCCCCGCGGACGTTGACGGCCGGGAAGACAGCACCGAGGCCGGGGCCCCGGGCCAGGCCAGTCGACCGGGCGCCAGCTCGCGCCGCGCGCTGAAGAACTGGCGGGTGCGTTCCCGCCTCGTGCTGCTGATCGCCATCCCCACGCTGACCGCTGTGGTGCTGGGCGGTACCGGGATCCTGTCCTACGCGCGCAGCGCCACCGCCGACGGGCGGGTCCAGCAGCTCGCCGCGCTCAGTGCCAACGTCACGGTCCTCGCCCAGCATCTCGAGGACGAACGGGACCAGACGATCCGGTACATCGGGCTCGGGGACTCGAACCAGGGCGGCCGGGGTAGTCCCAAGAGCGTCGGCGCCCCCGAGCTGGCCGTGGTGACGCAGCAGCAGGCACTGACCAATCAGACCGCAGCCGTCGTGCGGCACGAGCTGAGCCAGATCGACGGCTCGTTCTCGGCGCAGACCCAGCAGGAGGCGGCCACGGCCCTGACTGCCCTGGAGAACCTGACGGAGCTGCGGATCGCGGCGACCACCACCCAGCTGCCGGCCCTGGTCGTGGTGCAGAAATACTCCACGATCATCCAGGAGCTGATCGCGCTCATCGACGTGGCCGGCCAGGGCGCCAGCGACGCGACGCTCGGCCAGTCCATCCGGGTGCTCGGCCTCGTGTCCAGGATGAAGGAAGAGGCATCCGAGCAGCGCGCGATTCTCACCTACGGCCTGCTGGTCGGCCAGCTCAGCCCGAACCAGCTGACCGCGCTCAACTCGGCACTGTCCGAACAGCAGAGCAACCTGGCCTCGTTCAACACCACGGCCAGCATCGCGCAGCGCAACCTGTGGAACAACAGCGTGTCCACCTCCTTCGTCTTCCAGGCCGACGCCGAGGAGACGCAGGCCATCACCACCGAGCAGCTGACCCACTCGCTGCAGTCCGACACCACCGGGGTGGACACGTGGTACGGCTCTATGTCGAACGAGATCGACTCGCAGATGGGCTCGGTCGAGCAAGCCCTGTCCGCGCAGATCAGCTCCCGGGCGGCGGCACTGCACAAGTCGGCCCTGACCGCGGCCATCGCGGTCGGCGTGGCGGTCCTGCTCGTGCTTGCGCTCTCCCTGTTCCTGACCGTGATCATCGGCCGCTCGATGGTCCGGCCGCTGCGGCGGCTGCGCGCGGGTGCCCTGGAAGTGGCGGGCGTGCGGTTGCCGGAGATGGTCCGGCGGATGAGCGAGGCCGACGGCGGCGGCTCCTTCGACGTCGCGCCCATCGACGTGGACTCCACCGACGAGATCGGTGAAGTCGCGCGGGCGTTCGACCAGGTCCACCGGGAAGCGCTCCGGCTGGCCGCGAACGAGGCCGCGCTGCGCGGGAACGTCAATGCGATGTTCGTGAACCTGTCCCGGCGCAGCCAATCCCTGGTTGAGCGCCAGATCCGGCTGATCGACGATCTCGAGCAGGGCGAGCAGGACCCCGAACGTCTGTCCAACCTGTTCCAGATGGACCACCTGGCCACCCGCATGCGCCGCAACTCCGAGAACCTGCTGGTGCTCGCGGGTCATGAGGTCTCCCGGCGCTGGAACCAGCCGGTAGCCCTGGTGGACGTGCTCCGTGCGGCCGTCTCCGAGATCGAGCAGTACGAGCGGGTCTCGATGAACGTGCAGCCCGGCATCTCGGTCCGCGGGCAGGCCGTCAACGACGTGGTCCACCTGGTCGCCGAGCTGGTGGAGAACGCCACCTCGTTCTCGTCCGCGGAGACGCCGGTGACCGTGTCCGGGCACCTGCTGAACAGCGGGGGAGTCCTGCTCGACATCAGCGACCAGGGCGTCGGCATGGGCGCCGAGGAAATGGCCCACGCCAACTGGCGGCTGGACAACCCGCCCGTGGTGGACGTGGCCGTGTCACGCCGCATGGGCCTGTTCGTGGTCGCGCGGCTGGCCGCAAGGCATGGCATCCGGGTCCGGCTGCGCCCGGCGACGACCGGCGGCCTGACCGCCCTGGTCTGGCTGCCCGATGAGACGGTGACCCACGAGGGCAACGGATCCCCGGCCGGGCTGCGCCGCTTCGAGCGCAACGGCTCCGGCAGCGCCGGCGCCGACCCCATCGAGGCTCTCTCCGGCAACGGCGGGGGCGGGGAATGGGGCCCGCGCCTCGGCCGCAGTGCCGCCGAGGACGCGGTGAACGCGGCCCGCGCGCCGCGCTTCACCCCGCTGCATGCGGAGAACGGTGATTCGGCGGTCACGGCCGGCTTCCCGACCCTCAGCCCGTCCTGGGATGACCCGGGTCCCTCGTCACCCCCCGGGCCGTCGTCACCTCCCGGGCCGTCGTCACCTCCCGGGCCGTCGTCACCCGGCCCCGCATGGGACGACGCGCCATCCCAGCCTGACATGCCCTCCTGGGCGAACCCGCCGGGCCAGCCATCGGTCCCGTCCTGGGACGACCCGCCGCTGAGCACCCCGGCGGCGTCCGCACCGCCACCCGCGGCGAGCACCGGCCCGCTGCCGTCGGTGCCCAGCAACGGGACGTCGCCGGCGTTCGGCACGTCGCTGAGCGGCGACGGCGCCAGCCAGCCGCCCCGGTTGCCGATCCGGCCGGTCCGGAACCTCGGCAGCAGCGACCCCGGCGGAGCCAGGCGGGAAGTCGTGGTGCCTCCGGCCGGCCCGGCTGGCCAGGGCAACAGGCTGCCTATCTTCGAATCGGTGGAGTCGGACTGGTTCCGCCGTGGCCGGCACAGCGCCGACCGGGCGAACTCTGGTGCTGCCGCACCGGAAAGCAACGACACGGGCGGCTGGGTCGCCTCTGCCGCGGACGAAGGCTGGCGGGCCGCCGAGGCGGTCAGTAAGCCGGCGTCGGGCGGGGTGACCCTGTCTGGCCTCCCCAAGCGCGTTCCCAAGGCCAACCTGGTGCCCGGGTCCGTGGGTGCCAACACCGAGGCGACGCCTTCTCCGGTTCGCTCGCCTGCGGTGACCAGAGACCGCTTCGCAAGCTTCCAGCGAGGCGTTCGCGAGGCGCGTGCCGCCGTTAACAGTGATGATGATGCTGACGGCGAGGGAGACGATGTGACATGAGGAGTCGAGCGGGATTGCCGAACGCGCTGGTGTTTATGGTGGGGTCGCCGAGAGAGGAGGGTTCGTGAGTCCGCTAACCCGTCCGGTCCAGGACCTGAACTGGCTGATCACGAACTTCGTGGAGCGGGTCGCGTCCGTCGCGCACGCCATTGTGGTGTCGTCTGACGGACTGCCCCTGGCCTACTCGAACGGCTTCCCGCCGGACCGGGTTGACCAGCTGGCGGCCGTCACTTCCGGCCTGACCAGTTTGACGCAGGGCGCTTCCCGGGTCTTCGAAGGCGGCCCGGTGACTCAGACGGTCGTGGAAATGCAGCGCGGTCTGCTGTTGGTGATGGCGATCAGCGATGGATCGAGCCTGGCCGTGCTCGCGTCCGCCGATTGCGACATGGGCCTGGTGGCCTACGAGATGGCGCTCCTTGTTGAGCGGGTGGGACGGGCCCTCACGCCGGATATGCGTGGGGCTCTGCGGTCGGAGGATGGCAGATAGTGACAGGAGAGACCGTTGTCCGGCCCAGGCCTGGATGACTGGCCGCCGACAGGTGGCCAACATGGCATCGGGTCCGGCGGAGGAATGCGTTCACGTGGGGCCGAGCCCGCTGGGAGCGGGCTGGTCCGGCCATATGCGGTAACGGGGGGCAGGACTAAGCCCCGGTACCAGCTCCAGATCGAGGCGATGGTAGCCGCGTCTCACTATGAGGCGCGCGATCTTTCGAGCCTCAGCCCGGAATGCCAGGCCATTCTCGGGTTCTGCCGCGATTGGCGTTCGGTGGCGGAGATATCCGCCGTGCTCAGGATGCCCCTGGGCGTGGCCCGTGTCCTGGTCGCTGATATGGCGGTGGAAGGGCTGGTCAGGGTTCACCAGCTGGACCATGCACATGGCCGCCCAGATCTCAACCTGCTCGAAAGGGTGCTCAGTGGACTTCGCAAGCTCTAGTCCTGTCCGGGACTCGGCTGGGGATACCGCCGCCATGACGTCGGTCAAGATCGTCGTGGCGGGCGGATTCGGCGTCGGCAAGACCACCTTCGTCGGATCGGTCTCGGAGATCACCCCGCTGACCACAGAGGCGGTCATGACCTCGGCCAGCGCCGGAGTTGACGACCTCTCGGCGGTCCCGGACAAGACCACCACCACGGTGGCCATGGACTTCGGCCGGGTCACGCTGGATGCCGGGCTGATCCTGTACCTGTTCGGCACGCCCGGCCAGCACCGGTTCTGGTTCATGTGGGACGACCTGATCCAGGGTGCGATCGGTGCGGTCGTTCTGGTGGACACCCGCCGGCTGGCAGACTCTTTCCCCGCCGTCGACTACTTCGAGACGGCAGGCCTGCCGTTCATCGTGGCCATCAACGGCTTCCACGGCGAGTTCCCGCACGGCGTGCAGGACGTCGCGGAGGCCCTGTCGGTCAGCCCGAACGTTCCGGTCGTCCAGTGTGACGCCCGGGGCCGGAAGTCCACCAAGGCAGCGCTCATCGCGCTGGTGGAGCACGCCATGGCCATGCAGCTCAGCCCCAGGTAAGGCGGTCCCTCACCGCGCGGGCCGCCGTGTGGGGGACCGCGTACCCGCGGCTGCGATAAGGTTCTGGCGGTGCCGGGGCGGTAGCTCAGCCGGTCAGAGCAGCGGACTCATAATCCGTCGGTCGTGGGTTCGAGCCCCACCCGCCCCACTATCCAAGACCCCTAGATACGGGCCCTGTGAACTGCGGGAACGCATGGCCTGCGTGATCTTGTCTGACGAGGCCAGATGCGGCTGTGTGCGGCCGAAGGCCGCGATATGCAGGTCGCTGTGCCGAATACGTGCTGAAGACCAAGATCATCGGGAGTGACTGGCGCGGGCGGCGAGTCGAGCAGGTTCAGCTCAACCGCGTAATCCATTGCGTTGGCCAGGATCGTGCGGTGGCGGCGAGCCGTGCTCGCCGCCGCGATCTTCCCATCCAGGCGGCCGGTGGCCTGATGGAGGACTTGCCGGGCGATCGTGGCATCGGCCAGCGCCGACAGGGGAGTGCTGTTGCGCGCGACCCACGACAGGACTTCGGCGACATCAGCAGGTGGTTCAGCGCGCTGCCTTCCTCGCGGGCCACCAGCCAGCGCTGGTACTCAGACCGGCGGACGCGGAGGCTGCCGTTCGGCAGGGTGATGCACCGGGGTGCCCGGTTCTTCGCCCGCCACTCGTAGAAGGTCCGGCGGCTGATGCCGAGATCGGCGCACACCTCCGCGATGGTGAGCTTGTCCCGCCCCCGCCCCCGCTCCCGGGCATCGCGACCTTGCTCAGCGCCGGGCATCTCGACACCTCTGTCCTGCAGTGCCGCACCGGCTATCCGGCGCACCCCGCCAGACCGACCGGCACAGCCGCTCGTCCATGATGATTCTCCTTCCGGTGATGAGAACCGGAAACGCATGATCCCCGCCCGGATTCGTGCGTCCTCCTGGGTGCACGAGCTAGCCCATCTGCCAGCTTCCGCGAAATTGGCCACGCTCGGTCCCGGCCGCGTAAAGGCCGGAAGCCAGGCGCTTGCCATAGGTGATCGGGGATGAAACCCCGTAATGGTGCGGACCGCCTCCGCACAGAAATGATCTTGAACTTTGCCGGCGTCCGAGGGCCTTTAGCCCGGCGCCTTCGACAACTCTCGCCGCTCCGCCCACCACCGTGCAGCAGGCATCGATACCGTGCAAGTGCCGCATCCTCACCACGCGGCGACCGCATGCGTCCGCAGACGTTCGTAGAAGACTGTTACTGTCCGCCGGGGGACCCTCAGTGCCAAGCTAAATGTGATGCAAATCACATCAGCGGACTACCGGCACGGCTCTGTCAGGGCAAGAGTGTCGCTCCCGGCGCGCATCCTGGATCGGTGAGCAGGTCGAAACGCAAGTCGGTGCCGAGAGCCAAGCAGGTGCAGCCGGATCGACGCGATCAGAGCCGCGTGGACCAGCACGGTCTGTCGCAACCAGTTGCCCGGCTATCTGCTCACGAGGTGCTGGAGCAAATCAGGTACGTCCGGATCGAGCGAGACGAGGCCGAAGCAGAACTGGCGAAACTCATCGACGCCGCCGTCAGCCAGGGTGTCGGGTGGCCACAGATTGCCTCGCAACTCGGCGTGACCAGGCAAGCAGCCCGCCAGCAATACCTGCGCCGCCATCCCGACGGGGGCAGCCACGAGGCCCATGTCGCTTAGCTCAGCCTCAGCCAGCAGGCCGGGTGTGAAGCATCAGATGCAATTCGTGAACATCCGTTGTCGAGCCCAACGAGCGCCGACGCGCGATCACAGCGGGTCTGACCAGGCAATACCGCGAAGATCGCTCCGCCGACAACGAGTGTTGTCCGTGCCTAGCCTCACTTGATCCTTGACGGATTGGCCTCGGTTGATCCTTGACACGCCCCTGGGTTTTTTGCACCACACCGGCCTGCACGGCTGGCGGATTCCGGGGGTTCCCGGGCAGGTGCCAGTTAACGCTGGTGCCGCGGCTGGGGTCAACGTGGAGCGCCCGCAGCGCGTGAGGGTTCGGTACCCAAATGGATCTAGGACCGGTTTTTTCTGCACGCCAACGGACCATCCGGTCAGCGCATCACGACGTCGAGCGCCGGCCACGGTGGACCCTCGCGCAGAGCGCTGAGGAGTTCACGAGCTGCTCGTTGCCCGTTCGGGAATTGGTCGCCCGGATCCCAGCGCCACGCGGTGACCATGGCAAGAACAAGGATCCGGCACTCACTGAGCAGTTCTTCATCCGCGTCCGCATAGCGCTCGCTGACATCTTCGGGGACATGAGCGAGGTCGAACTCGACGGGCCCGCGGCAGCACGTCTCGAGATCGACGAACAGCAGTCCGGTCTTCGTACTGAGCACGTTGCCTGGGTGCGGCTCGCCGTGCAGTAGCTGCTCGGCAGCGCCGCGGTCGCCGATCGCCCGTCTGCGGCTCCGTAGCGTGCTGATGAGAAGCTCCCGATCGGCGTCGGCAAGCTCCGGAGTGAGGCTACTGCTCTCCACAAGCTGCTGAGCCGCTTCCACTCGATCCGTGAAGTGCGGCGTCCTGACGTCGAGTTTGCGCATGCCGGCATGCAGCCGCTCAAGCGCATTCGCGTAGTCGGCTGGTGGGACCTCCGGAGGTGTCACAGGTTTGTAGTAGGTCCACAGCGTGACGACGAAGCCATCACGCTCATAGACGCGCGGCTCTACCCGGGGTTCCAGAGCAGCCACAGGGCTCTCGGTCTCGGCGAGCCGCTGGGCAAGCTCGACCTCGAACTGTGCGACCTGATGCGCTGTCGGTGCGACTCGGGCAACGACGTCACAAGGCAGCAGGCGCACAGCGAGCCTGTTCGAATCGTGAAGAACGATCGCGTCGTCGACGGTCAGGTCAAGCGCCGAGGCGGTTAACATGGCCGCAGCCAGCGCGCGCTGAATCTCAGATGGCTGCACCCAGCTGATTTTCTCACCGGCGTAGGCTCGGCTGGCCGGGAGGACTTCCCGGTCATGGGCCGAAGAGTTGCTCGCCGTCGCTGCCGCCGAGCAGGAAGGCGAAGCGCTCCAAGTCCCCGCGTAGCTGGGCCAGGCCGTAGGCGGGGTGGCCGACGAATTCTGCCAAGGAGACGGCCGGGCGGGCGGGGTCGCGGGCAGCCATTCGCTGAGGAACTGCAGCATCTCGGCGAGTTCAGCGGCATCGACGGCGTCGAGCTTGACTTCGGGCATGAGGATCACTGTCCTTCCGGGGTGAGCCGGGGCTGGGTGCGCTTGTCGGTGGCGTTGGCTTTGTAGCGGTGGACTTCGCTGGTGGTGGTGCGGGGCACCACGGCGGCGGTCTCGCCGTCGATGATCACCCGGAAGTGAGTGTTTTCGCAGATCACGGTGGCGGTCTTGCCCGCATGGTTCATCCCGGCGTGGATCTTCTGGCGGGCGACCCATGAGCCCGCCGCGGGACGACACCCGCCGGTGCACGGTGATCGGCCCGCCGGGCTGTGGCGGCAGGGACCGGGCGCGTCAGTACACCGCTCTGGAGCGGCGGGAAGAGTTCAGGCGACTGCGTATATGGCGCGTTCAGGTACTGGTACACCACCGCGGCGCCCTGGCAAGGAACTTCAGCCAAGGTCACGCCAGCGCGACCCTCAGGCATAGCGGGAACCCGTGAGAATCAGGCCACGCCCGGCTCGATACGGCTGCGCGGGCACCCCACAAGCTCCGGTGACCCCGGTGCTGCCCGGTGCCATCGACCTCAGGACGTCCTGCGCGTCGCTGACGAGCAGGACCTGATAGTCGCTGACTAAGAGCGCGACCCGATGAAAGGCAGCTGCTGCCATATGCCACCTCGGCTTCGCTGCGCGCCAAGCGCCACCGAGGTCCAGAGCAGCCGGAGGAATCTCAAATCTCGTCTACACGCAGATAAACGAGCACACCTTCCTAGTTTGGACGCTACGCCCCATCCGCCGGGGAGACAAGGGAGCCAGGAGACGAAGCAGCGGCGAAGCCCTGGTCACTTTGACCGACCTATGCGGTCGGCCTCCCGTCCGACGCGATGGCCAGCGCCGTGCCAACAGCGCGCACCCTTACAGAGGCGGCACCCTGCAGAAACGCATAATCCGGGCCGCCCAGGTCTTAAGGCCACGCCACTCCGCGCCCGGCTGGCAGCCTGCGGACTGTCGTGTACTGCGGCTTGACAGTTGACTGGCGACCGGACCGGCCTGGGTATCAAGCCACGCTGGCCGGATTTTGGCCGCACAGCGGCGCTCAACGCTGCAGCCTGTTGCGCAGTGCTGAGCAGCATTTCAGCAGGTCAACTGATGTATGGCCTGGTAGTTGCGCCCGCAACTCTCTACGGATCAGAAGGTCCGAAGCCTTGCGTTCACGAGGGCGGGGGCGTGCGCGCTGCGTGCCCGTACGCAGGGCCAAAGACCCGCCGGGGCGACACGTAGACTGCCGGGCATGTCGTGGTCACTTTGGACAAACTGGGTGACTGTCATCGGGCTACTCCTCTTGACCCTTGGCACAGGCGCGCAAGCCTGGACGAACCTGACCGAGTATCAAGACTTGTTCAGCACTGTGCCCGAGGCAACCCGGCGGGCCGTACGGGAGCAATTCACGGATTGGCATCTACCGCGACGATGGTACCTTTCTTTAGGTACTTTGAGTTTTGCGCGAATACTGATTGCGGGAGCTAATGCACTACGACATCTTCTATTGGCATTGAAGCAGACTCCCCAGAAGATGATCGAGATCCGCCACGCTTCGGGTAATGACGCTGCCCGTATCGTGCAGCTGGCCCGCCAGGCCGCCATATGGACCGTTCTCATGTTAGGCTCGATGTTCGTCATGGCAGGAGCAATCATCCAGCTTGTGCATGCCTACGCCTGAGTGGGTTAGCTGCCCGGAATCGGCTGCTTGGGTGGTTGCTCGGGTCCTCCACCCACGTTCACACTGTTGAGTTGTCAAGTTTCAGGCAGATCAAGCTGACAGCGGCAACCGACACGGACCAACGCACCCGCAGAGACGGCCGATCTTGCTAACGCCGCGCTAACAACGGTTGTGGAAACATGGCGATGGATGTGCACGCCGCCCAGCGGACGGGGCGGCGCACAGCCCGCTCAGGCGGCCTGTCGTGGACTCGCGTGGATCTGCCAAGCCTCCTGAAAAGCGGAGGGTCGGCGGTTCGACCCCGTCCCAATCGCCATCAGGTGACTGGCCGGGGCAGAAGTCCTACCTCTTCGCAGCCGATCGGAGCCCAACCATGACGGTCACCAGCGCTGATGTTGAGACGGTGCGGCGCTTCTACCAGGCGCTGGCCGCGCGGGATACCGCCACTCTGGAGTCCTGCTTCGCCCCTGGTGCTGTGTGGCATCTGCCGGGCAAGAGCCCGATCGCTGGCGACCATCACGACTGGCCCGCGATCAGTGACGACTTCCTGGCCAAACTCGGGCCACTGTCTGGGCATACCTTCCGGGCCGAGTTGCTTGACGTCGCGGCCGGGCAGGAGTTCATCGTGGCGGTGCAGCATGCGACGGCCTCGTACCAGGGGCGGCGCCTGGATATCACAGGCTGCCAGCTCATGCGGCTGGAGCACGGCCGCATCGCAGAAGTGCGCGGACACTACTCTGACCAGGATGCGCTGGATGCCTTCTGGGTGACCGGATAGCTGGCTGGGCCGTTGCTAACGCTCTGCTAACAACAGGAGCTGCCCAGGTGAGCAGGTCGCCAGCGTTACTCCTGGCCGGTTGTCGCCCAGGCGCTGAGCAGCATGTAAGGAGCGCCTACCAGCGGGTGGATTCTTTCCCCTTCGTCCCTCAGCCGTTGCTCAAACGTCTCCATGCCGATCTCCTCGGCGGTGGCCACTCCGGTGCCCACGATCAGGGGCTCGGCGACACGCATGGACTCCATTAGGAAGGCGAGGCCGACCTCGTCGCCGGGTCCGAAGTGCGGCTGGACCCCGATCATCCCCAGGGGGTGCAGCCCGGCCTCTTCCGCAATGGCCCACAGCCGGGTGCCAAGCATGGAGATCCCGGCCCTGGCAAACGCTTCGACCAGCCAGGACTTGACCTGGGTCATAGCTGCAGTCTCTGGCAGCGACCGGATCATGGAGAGATCTGCTTCTATCGGTACGACCAGGCCGCCAGGGCGCAGCACCGTGGCCTGCCGCCGCAGGACCGCGGCCGGGTCCGGAACCCACATCAGGACCAGCCGCTCGACCATCGCGTCGAACGGCCCGCCCGGCGCCGGGTCGTTGATGTCGCCCTCCACGAACTGCACCTGGGCCAGGCCGCGTTGTTCTGCCCGCAGCCGAGCCCGGGCCAACGCCTCCGCGGAGCGGTCAACGCCGACCACGGAGCCATCGGGTCCCACCAGGTCGGCGGCCACGAACGTCACGTCCCCGGCACCGCAGCCTAGATCCAGCACCCGCATGCCGGGCCGGATGCCTGCCTCGGCGAAGATCATCCGAGTCGCCGGGGCTATCGCTGCGCCCTGAGCCTCAAGGCGGGCTAGCTCCTCTTCACCGATGCCGGTGCCGAACTGGTAGCCGGAGTCGCTGTCATCCATTGCGTTTCCTCTCGCCAGGCCCGCGACGATGATCCCGCGCCTGGCAACGGGCGGGCAAGGCGCAGCCATGGAGCACGCCGAATGGGTGACAGCATCGAGGTCCGGCTGCTGGCGGGACGGGAACGGGCCATCAGCCGTGCGGATCCCCCTTGGAGCAAATTCCGAGATTTACCACCGTCCGCAGCAGTGACCGGCGAGCAGCGTTGCACTCCTGCGGCACCGATCAAGCTTGATCATGCCAAATACGTGCCTAAATGGGCCTGATCATGATTGCGGCTCATCGTATCCGCCCAGGTCAGCCGCCCTGTGGAGGGCTGACGCACACCCCATCCGGTCACATAGAGCAACTGCCAAGCGGCTCCTGGCGTGCCAAGGTCCACGCCGGCTGGAGATGTTCCAGTTTCGCCCAGTCGAGCATCCCGACATGCTCATAGTCCTGCAAGTACCCGGGAGCGTGGATGATCTGCAGCGGGTCAGTTCGCTGCTGGTACGTTCGGCCCGCCCAGACATCGGCACCCATGCCTAGCCGTACGACTTTTGTCGCTGACTGTAATCAATACGATACTCTTCGCTTAAAGGATCTCGACCGGCGGGGGGCAGCGCATGGCCGCAGCCAGGACGCGCGCGGTTGGGCGCGAGCGGCTCGGGTGGATGCGGCATGACCGGCGAGGTGCCTACCTGGCGGCTGCCGGCGGCTTGGTTCCCTGGCGTGCCTGCGCCATCGGCAGGCCGTGCGGGGCGGCGTCGTGAAGGCTGGCCGCGGGTGAGGTTCGAGATCCGGCTGGAGCGGCCTTCGCAGCTTTTCGTGGCTGGGGGGGTATCGCCAACGTCGGCGTTCTACAGCGAGTACACCATCCGGCCGGCGATGGAGTCAGTGCGCGCGCGCATATGGGGCGTCACGCCGGGCCGGTCACGTCGAGCTGACCGTGTTCCTGCCGCCCGCAGAGATCCGCCCGGGGCTCGGCGAAGAGCTCACGGCGGCGGCACGCCGGTGGTCTCGCGTGGTCGATGAGTCACGGCGTATTGACTCACAGATGGCCTCAGCCGTCGGCCGTCGCCTGATCCCCGCGGTCCTTGTCCTGTACGTGATCACGATGGCCGCGGGCATCATGATCATCAGATGGGGCAGCGGCGATCAGGGGCCGTGGGTCGAGACGGCCGGGCAGACGCTCGTGATCGCCGCGTTTGTCCTGATCGGGTACCCGCTTGAACTGGCCTTCCTGCGGGCAATTGAGCGGCGTACCCGCAACCGCCGCACGGCGTGGCTGAGGGACATTTCGATACAGGTCGAGGCGGATGCCGATGCTGGCCAGCTGATAGTTCCGCAGGGACGCACCGTAACCGGGGGAGCCGCGAGATGAGCGTTCGGTCGTACCTGCTGCGGGGCGGACAGGTCTACACCATGGACCCGGGCCGCCCATGGGCCCAGTGTGTTGTCGTGCGGGGGAAGATGATCACGTATGTCGGCCCGGAGACCGGGGGCGGCTTCGTTCACCGACCCCGGCACCGAGGTCATCGAGGGTGACGGGGGCATGGTGCTGCCCGGGTTCATCGACGCCCATAACCACCTGGCCGGGTCCGGCGCGATGGCGAAGCTCGGCGTGGATCTCAACGGGCTCTCCGACCCCGCGGAGATCCTGGCCACAATCGGCGGCTACGCGGCGTCATGCCCCGGCAGTGCCGTCATCAGGGGCTCCGGCTGGATGGCCGCCTACTTCGAGAACGGTTCCCCCACCCGGGAGATGCTCGATGAGGTGGTCAGCGACCGGCCGGCCGCGATCCTCAGTTCCGACAGCCACGACCTGTGGTTCAACACCGCGGCCATGCACGCGTGCGGCCTGGACCCCAGCACCGAGGACCCCGACCCAGGCTCCCAGTACTACGTCCGTGACGCCGCGGGATGGCCAACAGGTCACGCGGTCGAAGTCGCCCCGATCATGACCGTGCTCGCTGCCCTGGGCGCGTTCACCGAGGAAGGCATCCGCGACGCGCAAGAGCTCACCCTGACGCCCGCGCCGTCGTGGGGAATCACCGGCTACCTGGAAGCCGGGATACTCCTCGGCCCGAACCAGAACGCGCAGCCTGTCTACGAGGACCTCACCGAGCGCGACAACGCCGGGCAGCTTCCGGTGCGGATCGTGGGCACCGTGTGGACACGGCAGCCCGACGACGACCCGGCCTCGGTGGTCGCGACGCTGAGAGACTGGAACAAGCGGATAAAGTCCGAGCACGTCACGATCAGCGTGCAGAAAATGTGGGCCGAGGGGACGGCCTTCAACGGCGGCGCGCTCCTCCTCGCCCCGTTCGAGGACAGCAAGGACGGATCACCCGGCCAGATGACCTTCCCCCCTGATCACATCGAGCGCCAGATGGAGCTGACCCAGCTCGCCGGCTTTGACAGCCACATCCACATCGACGCCGACGGCTCCGCGCGGATAGTCCTGGATGCCATCGAGGCCGTGCAGCGCCGCCACGGCCGCGGGACAGCCCGCCACACCATCTGCCACAACACCATCGTGCACCCGGACGACGTGAAGCGGTTCGCTGAGCTGGGCGTCATCGCCAACTGCACGCCACTGTGGGGCACCGACTACGACGGCACGTTCTACGACACCTACCTCGCAAAGCTGGGCGCTGAGCGCATGGAGGAACGCCTCTACCCCTACGGCGACCTCGTCCGCTCCGGGGCACTGGTGACGTACGGCTCAGACATCCCCGGCGTGCGGATCAGCGAGATCGCGCCGCTGACCCAGATCGAAGCCGCGGTGACCCGGAAGCGCCCAGGCTTCCCTGGCGACCGCGCACTGGTCCCGCGCCAGCGGGTTGACCTCCACGACGCGCTGCGCGGTTACACGACCAACGCCGCGTACCAGCTGCGCCTGGACGGCAAAGTCGGCTCGCTCGAGGCCGGCAAGCACGCCGATCTGACCGTGCTCGCCGAGAACCTGTTCGGCGTAGCACCCGAAGAAATCCACAATGTGCCGGTGAAGCTGACCATGATGGACGGGCGCATCACCCACGACACGCGTTAAGAAGGGCAAACCTGACGGCCGTGCACCAGGCGGGAGGCCCCAAGGGGGCATCTTGATGCCTCCATTGGGTGGCACTATGAAGCCTATGTGCGCACTACGCTAACGCTGGACCCCGACGTCGCCCAGCTCGTCGACGAGGCCGCCCGCCGCGCGCGGACGTCGAGGAAACAGGTGATCAACGATGCGCTGCGGCGAGGGCTTTCCCAGCCGCCGTCACACCGGAAGCCATATCACCTTCGTGCTCACGGGGCGACGCTGCAGCCCGGTTTTGACCTGGCCGGCTTCAACCGCCTGGCCGACGAACTGGAGGACGAGGCGATTCTTGCTGCCGGGAAGCGCCCTGGATCGTGATCGTCCCCGACGTCAATCTGCTGCTGTACGCAGCCGTGTCGGCCTTCCCGCAGCACAAGGCCGCCCATGGGTGGTGGGAGGACACAGTCAACTCGGCCGCGGAGATCAGCCTTACCTCCCCGGCCATCTTCGGGTTCATCCGGATAGCGACGAATCCGCGCGTGCTGTCCCCGCCGCTGACCGTCGATGCCGCCACGGGATACGTATCCGAGTGGCTCGGCCAGCCCAACGTCAGCCACCTCGTCCCCGGCCCGCGGCATGTTGAAATTGCCTTCAGCCTCCTGCAGGGTGTCGGGACCGGCGGAAACCTCACGACGAACGTTCAGCTCGCCGCATTCGCGCTCGAGTACGACGCGGACATGTTCTCGAACGACACCGATTTCGCCCGCTTTCCCGGCCTGCGCTGCCGCAACCCGCTGGCCTGATCGCCTTGCCCAGGCCAAGCCTGTATGAGCAACGCAGATGCAGGGTGCCCGCCCCGGCGCGGGCCACCGCCCGGGAGCGCTTCCGATCTGGTGCCGGCGCGGCTCACGTCCTCAGGATCGACCATCGGGCTGACGTCTACCGCCCGTTGAGATGACGCTGGACGAGCGTTGCTAGCCGGGTTGCGGGGCATCGTGGATGGTGCGCTCGCGCACGTCGGGGAGGTACCGTGCGGCAGTCGCGAAATCCTTGTCGTCGTGGAGCACAACCAGGTCGTGCTGGGCTGCGGTGGCGCAGATCACCAGGTCCACGGCCGACAATGCCCGGTGCGCTCCCTGCCGTAGCAGGCGGTACTGCGCGGACTCTATCCACCGCCATGCGCCCTTGGGGATCGCCGCATCCGGGTACAGCGCGTCGAACATTCCCGACATCTGCTCGTACTCGTCGATGGTGCGGGCTGAGCGGCGGAACTCGATCCGCTGGGGGTGACAGGAGCCGATCGCTCCGGCGGAGACGACCTCGGCCCAGGCCGCCCGCAGCGCAGGGTCTCGCAGGATCCGCCACAGGGCCGACGAGTCGAGTAGGTAGCGAATCATGCCGGGTCTTTCTCAGCCGCCCGGCGGTGCTCCCACCCCTCGAAATCCCACCCTTCCGCCAGCGTCGCATAGTGCTCCAGAGCCGCGATCCGGCGGTGCCGGGCGGCGAACTCCCGCAGCGCGACGTTGACCGTTTCCTTCTTCGTCTTCGCCCCGGACAGCCGCATGGCCTCGGCGAGGGCGTCTTCGTCTATGTCGATCTGTGTCAGCGCCATCAGCCACCTCGCGTTGTTGATGATGTATGCCTCCAATGTATGGCATCAACATTGCACGCCCGGGGCCGCAGCACGCTGAACTTCGACTCCTGGGTCTTGACCTGCGCGGAGCGCAGCGCCGCCCCGGGTGCCAGCCGGGGCGGCGTCCTTGCGGACAGCGGCTGCGGTCAGCCGGATTTCGTGCTCAGCACCGCTGGCGCGGTGACGGCGTTCGACGGATAGTAGTAGCCCGCGAACCAGACGTCCCCGGGCGACACAACCGCATGCGTGGTGACCACGTTCACGCCGGACGGCACAGACGCGGTCGTCCAGCTGGTTCCGTTGTAGTGGGCCAGGTCTCCCACCTGGGCGACCCAGACATCAGTCGGCGACAGCGCGGCGATCCCGGCGGTGTTGGACAGCTCGAGTTGTGTCACCACCGTCCATACCGAGCCGTTCCAGTTCAGCACGGAGCCGTCGGCCGCGACCGCCCAGGCGTCGGTCGCAGAGACAGCGTTGACGTCGAGCAGCCCGCTCTGGTCCGGCACGGTCGCCTGCGTCCACGCCGAGCCGTTGTAGTGCAGGATCACGGAGGTCCTCTGCCCGCCTGTGTAACCGCGCGTCGCCGTCTCGCCGACAACCCAGATGTCGCTCGCTGAGTCGCCTGAGATCGCGTTGACGGTCAGGTTGACCGTGGTCGAGAACGGCGTGGCGACCTGGGTCCAGGTGCTGCCGTTCCAGTTCACCGCTGCGACCACCGACCCCGTATCCGACGCGTTGGGAGCGGTTCCCACCGCCCACGCGTCGGTGGTCGAGAATGCCTGGATGTGCTCCAGGGCGGTGCTGGGGATGCTGCTCGGCACGGTCAGCGCGTGCCAGGCCGAGCCGTTCCACTGGTAGGCGAGCGTCTCGACCTCCCAGCCTGCCGAGGTGGGAATGGTTCCGCTCCCGATGGCGATCACGTTGCTGGCGGAGTCGCCGCTGACACCGGTGAGGTTGCAGTCGGCTTCGAACACGCTGCACGGGCCGGACGGCAGCATGCTCTGCGCCCAGGAACTGCCGTTGTATCGCTCGATGAGCGGGGTGCCGCTACTCTGGCCGACGGCCCAGACGTTGCTCGCAGAGACCGCCGAGATCGCGTTCAGCGGCGCGTAAGGGACGCTGTCCTCCGCGGTGTACGGCGGATGTGTGACGGTCCAGGTGGTCGAGGCGGCGTTCGCCGTAGCCGGGATGACCAGTAAGGCAAGAGCGGCCGTGGCGATAGCGGTGCGTCTGGCGGTGGCGATGGGACTCATGAGGTCTCCTTCCATGTTCCCGTTTGGCCTGGTCAGCGGGGACTACGCCGCTGGAACGTACCCGGGCGCCGAACGGTTCAATTCGGCGCGGCGCCAGTCCGGCCGATGTGGTGAGCCGGCGACCGTGGCCACCATCTTGCGGACGGCTTCAGTCTCACGGTGTCCGCAAGGGTCTCGGTTAGGTGCCGACGTAGGCCGCGAGGTACTCGCCGGTGAGGGTGGAGCGGGCGGCGACGAGGTCGGCGGGTGTGCCTTCAAAGACGATCCGGCCGCCGTCGTGGCCGGCACCGGGGCCGAGGTCAATGATCCAGTCGGCGTGTGCCATGACCGCCTGGTGGTGCTCGATGACGATGACGGACTTGCCGGACTCGACGAGCCGGTCGAGCCGGCCGAGCAACTGCTCGACGTCGGCGAGGTGGAGGCCGGTGGTCGGCTCGTCGAGGACGTAGACGCCGCCCTTCCCGGCCATGCGGGTGGCCAGCTTGAGCCGCTGCCGCTCGCCGCCGGACAGCGTAGTGAGCGGCTGGCCGAGGCTGAGGTAGCCGAGCCCGACGTCGGCGAGCCGGTCGAGGACGGCGTGCGCGGCCGGCGTGCACGCCTCGCCGGCGCCGAAGAACTCCTGGGCCTGCGTCACCGACATCGCGAGCACCTCGCTGATGTCGCGGCCGCCGAGGTGGTACTCCAGCACCGATGCCTCGAACCGCTTCCCCTCGCACTCCTCGCAGACGGTGGCGACGCCGGCCATCATCGCCAGGTCGGTGTAGATGACACCGGCGCCGTTGCAGTTGGGGCAGGCGCCCTCGGAGTTGGCACTGAACAGCGCCGCTTCACGCCGTTGGCCTTCGCGAACGCCTTGCGGATCGGGTCGAGCAGTCCGCTGTACGTCGCCGGGTTGCTACGCCGCGAGCCCTTGATCGCTGCCTGGTCGACCGTCACCACCCCGTCCCGGCCCGACACTGAGCCGTGGATCAGTGAGCTCTTTCCCGACCCGGCCACGCCGGTCACCACTACCAGCACGCCGAGCGGTATCTCGACATCGACGTCCTGCAGGTTGTGTGCGCTGGCGCCGCGCACCTCCAGCACTCCTGACGGCGTCCGCGCCGACGGCTTCAATGAGGCGCGGTCGTCCAGGTGCCGCCCGGTGACCGTGTCGCTGGCCCGCAGCCCCTCGACAGTGCCCTCGAACACCACCTCGCCACCTTCGGTGCCGGCGCCCGGGCCGAGGTCGACGACGTGCTCGGCGATCGCGATCGCCTCCGGCTTGTGCTCTACGACCAGCACGGTGTTGCCCTTGTCGCGCAACTGCAGGAGCAGGTCGTTCATCCGCTGGATGTCGTGGGGGTGCAACCCGATCGTCGGCTCGTCGAAGACATAGGTAACGTCGGTGAGCGAGGACCCGAGGTGACGGATCATCTTGATCCGCTGCGCCTCGCCGCCCGACAGCGTGCCCGACGCGCGGTCGAGGCTGAGGTAGCCTAGCCCGATCTCGGCGAACGAGCCGAGGGTCTCCCCCAGCGACGTCAACAGCGGCGCCACCGACGGTTCGTCCAGACCGCGCACCCACTTGGCGAGGTCGCTGATCTGCATCGCACACGCGTCGGCGATGTTGATCCCCTTGATCTTCGACGACCGTGCCGCCTCGCTGAGCCGGGTGCCGCCGCACTCGGGACAGGTAGTGAAGGTGACCGCCCGGTCCACGAACGCCCGCAAATGCGGCTGCAGCGATTCCCGGTCCTTGGACAGGATCGACTTCTGGATCTTGGGGATCAGCCCCTCGTAGGTGACATTGACGCCGTTGACCTTCACCCTGACCGGCTCGTGGTGGAGGAAGTCCTGCGTCTCTTTCTTGGTGTACTTGCGAATCGGCTTGTCCGGGTCGAGGTGGCCCGACCCCATGTAGACCTGCACGGTAAAGAAGCTGTTCACGGTGTAGCCAGGAATCAGGATCGCGCCCTCGGCAAGCGACTTGGAGTCGTCGAAGAGCTGCGACAGGTCGAAGTCGGTGACCGAGCCCCGGCCTTCGCAGCGCGGGCACATGCCGCCGGTGATGCTGAAGCTGCGCCGCTCCTTGACGGTCTTCCCGCCTCGCTCGAATGCGACCGCACCCGCCCCGCTGATTGAGGCGACGTTGAAAGAGAACGCCTGGGGCGAGCCGATGTGCGGCTGCCCGAGTCGGCTGAAGAGGATTCGCAGCATCGCGTTGGCGTCGGTGGCGGTGCCGACCGTGGAGCGGGGGTCGGCACCCATCCGCTCCTGGTCGACGATGATCGCGGTCGTCAGCCCTTCGAGTACGTTGACCTCGGGCCGCGCGAGCGTGGGCATGAAGCCCTGCACGAAGGCGCTGTACGTCTCGTTGATCATCCGCTGCGACTCCGCGGCGATCGTGCCGAACACCAGCGAGCTCTTGCCCGAGCCGGAGACGCCGGTGAACACCGTCAGCCGTCGCTTCGGGATCTCGACGCTGACATCCTTGAGGTTGTTCACGCGCGCGCCGTGCACGCGGATCAGGTCGTGGCTGTCGGCAACGTGCAGCGCAGGCGAGCGTGTGCCCGCTCTCGTGGCCATGCTCATCGTGTCTCCATCTGTTAGACGGGGCTGCCTTCCCCGGTCTCCGTCGGCGTCACCTGGCTCGATCTGACCGGCTTGGAGCCTCTGGGCCCCGGCCACGCGGCGCACCCGGCCGGGACGTCAGGCCAACCAGCGGCCGTCGCGCATCAGCTCGCGTCCGGACAGCTCGTTCACCTCGCGCCAAGCCTGGATGCGGCGCGGCGAGACGACGCTGAGCGCGGGAGCGGGGACCGGCGCTCATCGGTCCTGGAGCAGCCCGAGGACATTACCATCGGGGTCGGTGACGGTGGCCACCAGGCGGCCGCCACCGACGTCGTGCGCGGGCTCCTTCACGGTGGCACCCGCAGCGGTCACCTCAGCCAGTTTCGCCTCGATGTCCGGCACGTGCCAGTAGGCCACCGCTGAGGCCATGCCCTGCGGTCCACCGCCCGGCACCAGCCCGATGTGCTGGCCCGCGGCCTCGAAGCCGACGTAGTAGGACTCGTCGGTCTGCGGCGGGACGCCGAGCAGGGCGGTGTACACCGCCTTGGCCGCCGCCAGGTCGGACACGGGATGCAGCACGGTCTTGATTCCCTGGGTGGAAGAGCCAGTCATGGTCACTCCTGAAGTCGGTGGGGGTCGTCATGCGGGAGGAAGGCCGGGCGAATCGTGATGTCTATGGCGGTCACTCTAGGTTGACCTCGGGGACCGGCGCTTCTCCAAAACTGCTCACTTTCGGCCGGCCCTCCACGTCGCAGGGCGGCCGGGCCAGGCCCTCGGCCTGGGCTGGAACCGATCGCGACAGGGGACCGATCACGCCTGCGGAGACGACATCCGCCCAGGCTTCCCGCAGCGCGGAGCCCTGCAGGATCCGTCACGAGGCAGAGAGTCCCGCAGGATCCGTCACAAGGCAGAAGAGTCGAGCGGGCAGCGGATTACGCCACGGGGTCCTTCCCAGCTGCCCGGCGGTGCTCCCACCCCTAAAGTCCCCCGCCGCAAGTCCCCCCGCCGCCAACGTCAGGCGGGGGCGACGGTGGTGACCGTGCCCGCGCTGCCCTTGAACTTCAGCGCTCCGTCGGCCGAATCCACGTACAGGACGCCTCCCTGGGCGGGCGTGGCCGGCTCGGGCTGGGGCGCCAGGGCCAGCAGCCCGTCCAGGTTCAGCTGGCCGTGGTTGTCCGGTGACGGGATCACGGTCTGCACGCCGGTCAGGCCGTTGTTCTCCAGGTCCAGGGTGGCCGCGCCGTTCGCCTCTGGTGCGACCGAGATGATCGGGCTGCTCGTCCCGGTCGTGATCGCGAGCCCGGTGCGCTCGGTCCCGGCCGCGTCCAGGTAGTTCAGCTTGACGAACGTGCCAGCGCCGCCCCGGGCGAGCAGTTCGAGGTTGCCGCGGGCCAGGGACGTGATGAAGGCCAGGTTGTCGATCGATTGGCCGTTGCCGGCCAGTTGGTTGACCAGGTACGCGTGGGAAACGCCGCCGTTCGCCTGGAAATGATTGGTCACCAGACGTAGCCTAGCGGCCACGCAGGGGTTGACGCAGGTCACCTCAAGGTGACGGATGGTTCCAGAGATCACGCAGCAGCCAGGCGGCGGCTTTGGGTTGCCGGTCCCGGGTGAACACGCCTTTGTGGTTGCCGCCCGGCCGGTGTACCGCCTGCGCGGTGGCGAAGTCGGCGAAGTTCCACACGTGCTCGCCGATCACCTCGGGGATCCGCCGGAACACCCGCGCTGACATCGCGATCAGCGCCGTCTGGTAGTCCTCGGACCACACGACCGGCGGCAGCGCGTGCAGCCCCGCGAGGGCGTCGGCCCCGAACTCGGTGACCACGATGGGCTTGCCGTGCCGGGCCCAGGCCCGGAGTTCGGCCTCCAGATCCTTCTCAGCCGAGTCCAGGTCCCCGGTGTCGGCGTACCAGCCGTAGTAACGGTTGACGCAGACCAGGTCGAACAGGTCGGTGACGACGTCGGCCTCGGGCGGCGCGGTCGCGACGTTGGCGAAGCAGACCGGGCGGCTCGCATCCAGTTCGCGCGCGGCGGCGGCCAGCGGCGCGAAGTACTCGCGGGCGGCCGACTCGGCGGTATCCGGTTCGTTGGCGATGGACCAGGCGATGACGCTCGGGTGGTTCCGGTCCCGGCCGATGAGCTCCTGGATGGCGGCCAGGTGCGCGGTGGCGGCCTGCTGGCCGATGGCGCCGGGGCCGAAGGTTCGTGCCCCGGGATCGCCCATGTTGCCCAGGCTGAGGTGCAGGCCGACTGCCGGGGTCTCATCGATCACGAGCAGGCCCTGCCGGTCGGCGTAGTCGAGGACCTCCTCGGCGTACGGGTAGTGCGAGGTGCGGAACGAGTTGGCGCCGATCCACCGCAGCAGCGCGAAGTCGCGCACCATCCTCGCGTCGTCATGGCCCTTGCCGTGCAGGACGCTGTCCTCGTGCATGCCGAAGCCGCGGAGCCGGACCGGGTCCCCGTTGAGCAGCAGGCGGGCCCCGTCCACCTGGACGGTCCTGATGCCCACCGGCAGGCAGTACTCGTCGTGGCCGTGCCGCGCGTCCAGGCGGTACAGATGCGGGTCAGCGGGATCCCACGGCCTGGCGTGGGGCACGGCCAGGACGCCGTCCGGGCCGGTGCCCTCGGCGACCACGGTCCCGGCCGCGTCCAGGAGCCGCACCGACGTGGGGCCGGCCCCGGCGACGTCGAGGTGGTACGTCACCTCGCCGTCTGAGGTCCCCGGGTCGTACCAGGTGCCGACGGCCAGGTCGGCGATGTAGCTGCGTGGCGTGGTGTAGAGCCACACCGAGCGGTGCAGCCCCGCGTAGTTGAAGAAGTCATGGAAGTACCGCAGTCTCGTGCGTCCAGCCGGGCTGCGGGACACCACGCCGGGCGGGATCGTGTCCATGCTGAGCTCGCTGCCGACCCGCACCGTCAGCCGCAGCATCTCGCCGCAGGTGACCAGGTCGGTCACCTCGGCCTCGAACGGCGTGTACCCGCCGGAGTGCTCAGCGACCTGGATGTCCCCGGCCCACACCGTGCCGTGATGGGTGGCCGAGCCGCAGCGCAGCACGATGCGCCGGTCCTGCCACGTCGCGGGCACCCGGACCTCGCGCTGGTACCACACGTCGCCCACGTGCTCGCGCTCCGCCGCCTCGGTCACCAGGTCGTTGTAGCTGGCCGGGACGGCCATCTCCCGCGTGCCCGGCAGTGGTCCCCGCCACCAGCGGCCGGCAGTGCCCTCGCCTCCCGCGTCGAAACGGAATCGCCAGAGCCCGTCGAGGCGGCGGCAGTCCCGGCTGCGGCTGTCCCGTGGTGCCAGCATCGCCAGCCAGCCCCCTTCCGGTAGACGGCGGCATCAAGGCTAGGGCCTCGCGTCCCCCCGGGTCTGGCCGGGCTGGTGACATGTGAACGCGGTCCGGCCCGTCCCGGGCGCCGTTGGGGCGGGCGCACCACCGGGCCATGGCCGCCGGTGCGGCCCATCCGTCAGGCGAGGGTGAGGAACATCCTCTCCATCTGCTCTTCGGTCATCGGTGCGGCACCGTCTTCGGCGGCCAGGCACTGGCGCATCCCGCTGGCCACGATCTTGAAGCCGGCCCGGTCCAGCGCCCGGGATGCCGCCGCGAGCTGGGTGACCACCTCGGTGCAGTCCCGCCCGGATTCGATCATGGAAATGACCCCGGCCAGCTGGCCCTGGGCGCGGCGGAGCCGGTTGAGCACCTGGCCTGCGGCCTCGTCGTCGATCTTCATTCAGCTGCCTCCTGGCGGTTCACCCCAGGATACCCCAGAGGGTATGTAGGGTGATCTCGCAAACCGCCTGGCAGGGACCCGACTGGCAGGGACTACGACGGGCCTGCCTGGACGCCGCGCCGGCCCGGCCGGACCGGCTGCAGCCGGGCGGCCGGAGCGCGGTACGGCATGATGGCTGGCATGCCGGGGGAGTACCGCCTGTACCAGGAGCTGGCGGACTGGTGGCCGCTGATCTCCCCGCCGGGGGAGTACGCGGCAGAGGCCGCCTACCTGGCGGACCTGTTCACCTCGGCGGTCATCGATGTCCGCGACGTGCTGGATCTGGGCAGCGGCGGCGGGCATGTCGCGGTGCACCTGAAGGACCGTCTGAACCTGACGCTGGTCGACTTGTCGGCCGGGATGCTGGCCGTGTCGCAGCGGCTCAACCCCGAGTGCGCGCACCGTCAGGGCGATATGCGCACGATCCGGCTGGGCCGGACGTTCGACGCTGTCCTGGTGCACGACGCGGTCGACTACGTGACCGACGCGGATGATCTGCGGCAGCTCGTCGCGACGGCCTTCGCGCACTGCAGGCCGGGCGGGATGGCGGTGTTCGTGCCGGACTACACCGCCGAGACGTTCGCGGCCGGGTCGGGCGGCGGCGGGAGCACCGGCCCGGACGGCCGCCAGGGCAGCTTCCGCGAATGGACCTGGGACCCCGATCCCGCCGACGACTGGATCCGGGTGGAGTACGAGTTCACCCTGCGGGAGGTGGACGGCGCGGTCCAGGTCGTCCGTGAGGCCCACCGGCTGGGCGCGTTCCGGCGTGATCAGTGGCTGCGCCTGCTGGCGGACACCGGATTTGAGCCGGAGGCGCGGCTCGCCGCCCACGCACCGGACCGGCCGGGCGCTGATGCGGGGATGCCCGCGCACGTGTTCATCGGGCGCCGGCCGCTTTGACGGTCCGCCGGCAGGCGCCGTAGTGGCCGTCGCCTCGTTCCGTCGGCGGCCCGCCGTCCCGGCCGTCGCCTCGTTCCGTCGGCGGCGCTGTGGGGGCCGTCGCCTACTTCTTGGTGGCGACGCCCTCGTAGGTGTAGCCCACGGCCCGCGGGCGGTGAAAGTAGTAGTTCTCCAACCGGGTCAGCCGGAACCCGGCGCCCCTCACCAGGTCCGCGATCGGGCGGTCCAGGTGACAGCCGCCGACGATCCGCCGGTGCAGCGGGGTGAGCCTGCGCTGCAGGCGGGCCACCCGCGCCTCGGGCGACAGCCCGTGCTCCAGGAAGTGCAGCGCACCCCCGGGCCGCAGCACCCGGTACGCCTCGGCGAGCGCGCGGCCCGGGTCCGGGATCGTGCACAGCGTCCAGGTGCTGAGTACGAAGTCGGCACTGGCCCCGGCCACCGGCAGCGCCTGGGCGTCGTTTCCGATGAACTCGACCGGCGCCGCGTGGGCGGCGATCCGCGTGGCGGCGAGACGCCGGCCCACCGTGGCCGGGTCCACGGCCAGGACCCGGGTCACCCCGGCCGGGTAGAGCGGGACGTTCAGCCCGGACCCGAAGCCGATCTCGACCACCACGCCACTCATCCCGGCGGTGACCCGGGCACGCAACTGGCGGACGTCCGCGCCGCGCATCCAGAGATCGAGGGCACGGGGTAGCACCTGGTCCCCGTAGACACCCACCCGGCAAGTCTGTCACGCGTGGGATGGAGGGGTGCGTGGGCGAGGTGTTCGTTGCGGAAAAACGGGCGGACCGGATTGCCGCAGCCGCCGGGCCTGCCGCACGCGCGCCGGCCGGGGCGGCCATGATGGGAGGGTGACGATTGCGCGGCTTTTCCAGGTGGATGCGTTTGCGCCGGGTCCGTTCGAGGGAAATTCCGCGGCGGTCCTGGTGCTGGAGTCCGAACCGGAGGAAGAATTCGGCCTCCTGATCGGGGCCGAGCTCAACCAGCCCGCGACCGCGCTGGTCTGGCCGGAAGGCGAGCCCGGACGATTCGGGCTGCGCTGGTTCACCGCCCACGGCGAGCTGGAACTATGCGGACACGGCACGCTGGCGGCGGCGCGGGTGATTCTCGACGACGGGCATCCGGTGGGCGATCGGATCCGGTTCGACACCCGGTACGGTCCGCTGGAGGCCCAGTCCGCCGGCGAGTTGATCCAGCTGCGGTTCCCCGGCCTGGCCCCGGAACCGCTGGCTGACGGCGGGCTCGCCGACGCGGTGCGCGCCGTGCTGCCGGTCCCGGTGACCGCGATGCTCCGCAACGACCTGGACGTGATGGCGGTGCTGGACTCGCCGGCTGCCGTCCGCGACCTCGGGCCCGACCTGGCCGCGCTGCGGGAGCTGCCGGTCCGCGGGCTGATCGTCACCGCGGTGCGCCGGGACTCCGCCGGGGATGCCGACATCGTCGCGGACGACACGGCCGACTTCGTGTCCCGTTTTTTCCAGGTGGCGACCGGGATCGAGGATCAGGTGACGGGATCTGCGCACTGTGCGCTGGGACCGTACTGGATCGCGCGGCTGGGCCGCCAGCCGCTGACCGGCCGGCAGCTGTCCGCGCGCGGGGGGCTGGTCCGGGTGGCCCTGGACGGGGACGACGTCTTGCTGGGCGGGGAGGCCCTGGTCGTGGCCGAGGGTGTCTGGCGGCTGCCGGTCTCGAGCAAGGTCATCTGGTAGGCGCCAAGGGAGTGGCGCTGGCCTGGCCAGCGGGTGACCAGACGCCGGCAGCTATGGTCCTGCATCAGGTGCCGGGCCAGCTCTCACCGCCACGCCCCACCCCCGCCGGGCGGCGGTTTCGTGATCAAACGTCTGGTGTCGCTCCAGCGACACCAGACGTTTGATCACGAAACGGGTTTGGGGCTGACGGGGCGCGAGGGGCGGGCGGGGCGCGAGGGACTGACGTGGTGCGGGCGGGGCGCGAGGGACTGACGTGGTGCGGGCGGGCACGTGGAGGAGCGGGCTGCGCGCCCGTCAGGGGACGCCGAGGAGGTCGGCAATGGCCTCGCGGAAGACGGCGGTGTGGCGGTCGACGTCGGACTCCTGGGTGACGGGTGACATGAGCGCCATGTTGTGGAAGGGGGTGATCAGCACGCCCCGGTTCATCGCGTGCAGGTGAAAATAACGCTCCAGGTCGGAATCGGTGGCCGCGTGGGCCTCGGTCCCGTTACGCGGCGAGTCCGGCTGGAAGCGGTACTCGGCCCGGCAGCCGAGCTGGGTCACATGCCAGCCCAGGCCGGACTCGAGCACGGCATCCTCCACGCCCTGCCGGAACCTGGTGGCCAGCGGGATCATCCGGTCCCACGCCCCCGGGGTGAGCACGGTGCTCAGCGTGGCCCGCATGGCGGCGAGGGACAGCGCGTTGCCGGCCAGCGTGCCGCCGATGCCGCCGGTGTCCTCGTAGTCCGCGTCGACCTGGGCCAGCATCTGGCCTACCGCCTCGCCGCTGATGCCCAGCGCCCCGGACGCGACCCCGCTGCCGATGGCCTTGCCCAGCGTCACCAGGTCCGGGTCGAGGCCCCAGGCGGCGGTACAGCCCCCGGGACCGGCCGACAGCGTGTGTGTCTCGTCGATGATCAGCATCGTGCCCGCCGCCCGGGCGAGTTCACGCAGGGCCTCGTGGTAGCCGCGGTCGGGAAGGATGATGCCCATGTTGGTCATGGCCGGCTCAGCGAGTATGCAGGCCACTGTCCCGTCTGCCAGCGCTTTCTGCACGGCATCCAGGTCGTTGAATTCCACCGCGATCGTGGTGGCCGCGGGATCGACCGGCGGTCCCACGTTGCCTTCCCGTGACACCGTCGCGCCGTCGGAGTTCCGCACGGCGAAGGTCTCGTCGACCGAGCCGTGGTAGCAGTAGCTGAATACCAGGACCTTGGGGCGGCCGGTGATCTGCCGCGCGATGCGCAGCGCCGCGCGGTTCGCGTCGGTCGCGCTGAGCGTGAACAGCCACCGGGCCACGCCGAACCGCCGGCCCAGTTCCTCGGCCACCCAGAGCGAATCCTCCGTCGGCAGCATCGTGGTGATGCCGCGCTGGCCCTGCTCGGCCAGGGCGGCCAGCACGGACGGCGGGCCGTGCCCGGTCATGGCGCCGGTGTCGCCCAGGCACAGGTCGGCGTACTCGTGCCCATCCACGTCGGTGATGGTGGCGCCCGCCGCGCGCGCGGCGAACGGGGGGATTCCGCTGGCCCAGCGCATCATCCAGGGCATCGGCACCCCGCCGATGAGCGACTGCTGGCCCCGGGCGAACAGTTCCGCCGAGGCCGGGTGCCCGTCAGCGAAGCGGCGCAGCTCACGGTCGGTCAGCTCGGCGAGCCTGCCACGGTCGATCGGGGAAGGCTGGTGGGTCATCACAACTCTTTCCGTTGCCGATGAGCAGGTAATCAACTATTTCCGCGTGAACAGCAACCTAGGAGGCAGTTTTCCGCACGTAAGGTCCCCTGGTCAACGGGCTTACCGTCGCCACGGCCGGCGCCGCCGACGAGGACAGATCATGACAACTAGGCGAGCCGTCAGCGCCACGCCGCGTGATGGTGTTCAATGGTCGTTGGTTGTAGCCGAGGTTCGTGAGCGTGTCGGCGCCGGTGAATTCGTTGACCGGAGTCGTGGATCACACAGTGCCCCGCGGTTGTAGGGCAGACTGTCGCAGCAACCCGGGAGACACGTCCGTGGATCCCGATAATCGTTCCCGTAGGAGAAGAGCACGTGGCTCAGGGCACCGTGAAGTGGTTCAACGCTGACAAGGGCTATGGATTCATCGCCCCTGATGACGGCACCGCCGACGTCTTCGTACACCACACCGCAATCCAGACCGACGGTTTCCGCAGCCTGCAGGAGAACCAGCGCGTCGAGTTCACCGCAGGCCAGGGCCCGAAGGGTCCGCAGGCTGAGCAGGTCCGCCCGGTCTGACCGGACCCGGTTGCTCAGGCGGCCAGACCGCCTACGGCCGGCATTCTGCAGGTGCGCGGGCAGTCCCGGGAGGGGCTGCCCGCGCACTTTTTGTATTTTCTTTACCCTAACGGCCCTGTCCCTGGCTCGTGCCTGGCCCGGGCCTGGCACGCGTGCAAGCTGGATAGGGACAGACCGGAATAACCAAAACTATCCGGTGAAATCAGGGGTTAGCCGGATAAAGGTTGACAAAAACCTCAACAAGGCAATAAGACGTCTCCAGAGCCCGTGAGATGAGCTCTGGGGCGGTTGCGCGGGGGCCATCACCGGGGCTTCGTGCAGGTGCCCGCATGTCGCTTGGGTGTTCTGGCGAACCTCCCGGAAGGACCACGATGGGCAAGCGGTGGGCGCGACTGTGCGCGCTGGCAGGAACATTAATCGTCATCATCGGAACGGCGGTGGGAGGCGGCCTGGCGGCCAGTGCGGCTCCCACTAGCACTGCGGCTTCCACCAGCGCGGCGGTTTCCGCCAGCAGGGCGGTTTCCGCCAGCAGGGCGGTTTCCGCTAAGACAGCGGCGGCGAGCGCCAGTGCCGGTGTCAAGCCCAACCCGGTCAACATGGTCGACTGCAACGGGCACAGCACCAAGTACCACGACGTGAAGGTGGACCTCGGCGGCGGCTGCACGGATCCCCGAGGCACCTGGGGCGGGCGGTTCGAGGACAACGGCGTCTACGTCGGCCACGACGAGCCGTCGGTCAAGTTCATCTCGAGCGCCCCGGGCAGCGGCAACAACATGACCTACATCATGCGGCTGGCCAAAGACCCGAAAGGCAAGCCGACCGTCTCCCCGAACGGCAAGACGGTCAGTGATTACGCGGAACTCAGCCCGGCCCCGTGGTTCGGGCTGCCGATCTGCGACCCCAACTCCTACCCGCTGAACCCGTGCAAGCCCGATAGTGACTCTAACGGCGGGGGGATCAACGATCCCAACGCCGCAGGGTCGGCGTTCCTGGAGGTCCAGCTCTACCCGCCCGGATACCAGCCGTTCGTGGATTCGCCCAGCTGCGACCCCACGCACTGGTGCGCCGCGCTGACCATCGACAGCCTCGAGTCGCAGTTCAACTTCGTTGGTCTCAACGCGGCCTGCGAGGAGCCGATGAACTTCGCCTTCTTGCAGCGCAACGGGGTCCCGGCCGGCCCGCCGAGCCCGCAGCTGGCCGACGTGAGCACGCTCACCCCCAACTCGCAGACGCTGCTGATGAACCAGGGCGACACGATCGCCATGACCCTGCACGACACCTCGCAGGGACTGTTCGTCGCGGTGAACGACTTCACCACCCACCAGACCGGGTACATGGTGGCCAGCGGCAAGAACGGGTTCATGAACACCAACCCGACGACCTGTGACGGCACCCCGTTCAACTTCCACCCCGAGTACAACACGGCCCGGCAGCAGAACCAGGTGCCGTGGGCGGCCCTCGAGGGCGGCGTGCTGATGGAGCAGGAGATGGGGCACTTCGAGACCTGCTCCTCGATCACCAACGCCTACCCTCTCACGGAGAGCTACCCGGGTGGCCAGACGTTCGCTGACCCGGACACCGCGCAGACGTGCGTCGGCGGCTCCGAAGGCCCCGGGAAGGTGGGCGAGGGTCCCTGCAACGCCACCACGGGTATCTGCCAGAACGCTACTACGGAGGGCGGTGGAGCCTGCCCAAGCGACAACCTCAATTCCGGAGACTTGTGTGAGTACTCCGACATGACCTGCGTGCCCGCCGGTCCGCGTCCGGTCATTATCAACGGAGTCACGTCGAAACTAAGCTGGCCTATAGCCGGATGCCAGGATGACTATTTCCAGAACGGTGACCTCGACTTCGACGGGAGTTCTTATATCCACGACTGGCCGGATGGCTCCCCGAACCATCCCACGTCCTTCGCCTACATAGGGCCGTTCTCGCACGGCCGAAGTTATCCGAAGATCCAATTCGAGACCGATATCGCGGGCTCCGAAGCGGACTGCAACGTGGCGACCGGGGCCGGGTGCACGGCGCCCCCGATCGGCGCGAAGTTCTACGCCTTCTGGTCGCTCGGCCGGAGCCACCAGTTCGGCTGCGCGTGGAACTTCGGTGACGTCATCCCGGGCCAGACCGTCAGTGATTTCGGTCAGGACGCGCAATACGGCACGCCCGACATCGCCCGGTACGGCGGGACTCTGACCAGTCCTGTCCTGGCCAACCCGCAGACCAGTCGAAGTTGCTGATCCAGCGGGCCTGCTGGGCTGAGACCCGGCGGTAACCGCTGAGCCCCCCGGGCGCGTCCGGCGCCTGGGGGGCTCAGTGCGTGGGACTGAGTACGTGCGGGGGGCCCCGGCTCAGGCCGCCCCCGCTCAGGCCGCCGGGATTAACCGGCGTTTGCGTGCCCGGCTGGAGTCGGTCAGGTGGTCCGGCCGCAACCCGAAGAACAGGGCCAGCATGACCAGCAGGTCGAGGATCGCGATCAGGCCCCCGATGTAGGGTCCGGGACCGCCCAGCGAGGCCAGGTACCCGCAGAAGGCGAGCACCACGATCATGGCGCTCAGCGCCCGCGGCCGGCCGCTCTGGGCCATCCGTTCCGGCACTTCGTAGGGTGCACGCTGGACATAGTTGCTGGTCGCTGCCTTCTCCTGGGCGATCTTGAGCCACAGGTCGTACAGTTCGGGCGCCTTGTCGCGAAGCATGATCGCCTGCTCCGCCGGGGGGGTGTCCTGGGCCGTATCGGGGCGGTGGTCCATCTTGTCACCGATCCGTTCGTACACCTGGCTGGCGATCTGGTCGATGTCCGGCGGGGGAGTGGCGCCGCCGGGTGGAATGGTGGCGCCCGGGCCGGTGCTGCCGCCTGGGCCGGTGCCCGGCGCCGTGCCCGGGTGGGCCACCCCGAATCCGGGCATCGGGACGCGCGGATGACGCGGGTCCCGCGGGACGCGCGCGCCCGGCGGCTGGTCGGGCGTGCCGCCCGGGCCTGGTCCCGGATCGGGCGTGCTGCTCAGGCCGGATGCCGGGTCGGGCGTGCCGCTCAGGCGGGATGCCGGGTCGGGCATGCCGCTCAGGCCGGATGCCGGATCGGGCGGTTGGCCGGACTCGATGGTGCCGTCATCGCCAGTCACGCGGAGACGTCCACGCCATTCGTCCGGGTGGCGCGCATAACCGCCTCTGAATGCGCGTCCTCGATTGTTTTCGTGGCGAGCTGGAACGGGCCTTCTGTCGGAACTTTCCCGGGGTCCGGCATCTCGGCCCGGAGGGCCCGGTAGATGACAGCGCCAGTGATATCGAAAAGCGTAGCGGCACCAAAGGCAAATGCGCGGATCCGGCCCGCTGACCTGTCCGTTAGCATACGCGGTACTTTCCCGCTTCCGCGTGGCACAAAACTGTTGCCGGTATTACCCGCATAAGATACCTGATAGCCCTAAATATGCCCTCGCTCAGTCCGCGATGCCCGTCCGGGCCAGGACACGGGCCGGGGTCACCCGGACGATCAGCTCGCCGGGAACGGCGTTGCGGGCCCCGTACTCCTCTGCGCGGTCGGCGCCCATGTACCGGGCGCCCAGCCTCGTCGCCGCGTCCAGCAGTTCGGCCGGATCCTCACTGAGCCCGGCAGTGCCCTCGATGAGCACGAACGAGAACGGCGGGACCGGGTCGTCCACGTTGACCATCACCCGCCCGTCCCGGCGCAGGTTGCGGCCGGCCACTGTGTCCGCGCCCGTGGTCAGGACCACCTGGAAATCGCCGGGCGTGCCGGACAGCAGGAACCACACCGGCTTGACGTGCGGGCGCCCGTCGGCCCGCACCGTCGCCAGCTGCGCGGTCCGGGTCCCCTCCATCAGGAAGTCCCAGGTCTGCTCAGGTGTCATGGCGGCCATGGCTGCTCCTCGCCCCGGACGGCGCGGCCAGGCCGGCCCGCGCAGCTCTGGCCAGGCTATGCCCGCCCAATCCCGGGGGGCTGGCAGGCCCGCCCGGCTCAAGCGGGCTATGCCCGCCCCATCCCTGGGGGCTGGCAGGCCCGCGCGCCCGCCCCGCCGCGGGGCGGCGGCCCTGGTGAGCGCCCAGGTCAGCAGCTACCCGCGCTCGCCGTCGGCCCGGCTGGCCCGCGCCGCGGCTGTGGCGGGTGTGGGGGCAGCCTGGGTACCCGGGGGTCCCCGTGCCCGGCCGGCCAGGGCGGCCCCCCGTCCAGGTGCTCAGCGGGCGCCGGGCCGTGGCGGCAGCGGACCCGGCGGCTGGGCCAGATCCGGGCCGCGGGCGGGGCCGGGGTTGCCTGGCCCGGGTTTGATCAGGCCGGCCCTGACGTCCGCACCGGCCGCGGGGCGCCCCCGCCGTGACTGCTCACGGTCGCGGCGCAGCAGGTGCTCGGCTGGCCCGCGGTACTGGCGCAGGTTCGCCAGCAACGGCGACCGGGCCACCAGGATCACCCCGAGGACCAGCGCGATCAGCCCCGCCACCTGGAGCGCGATGAGCCCGGGGGAGGCGGGGACCTTCTCCCGGAAGGCCACCACGCCGAGGACGATCCCGGACACCGGCTCGGCGGCCGTGACCCCGGGCAGCGAGGCGTGCAGCGGGGCCGAGCTGAACGCGCTCTGCATCAGCCACAGGGCGATCACGCCCACGGCGACCAGGGAGTAGGCCGGCCAGCTGGTCAGCAGCCGGGCCGCGTCGTGCAGGCTGCCCAGCGACCGCACGCTGATCCGGGTCAGCGCGTCCTGGACGCCGAGCACCAGCCCGGCGGACACTCCGGTCAGCAGGCCGCGCATCTCACCCCGGCGGCGCCGGCCGGCCAGGGCGAAGCAGGCCGCGGCGGCGGCGATGGCCGCCCCCGCGTACGGCCAGTACGCGGGGGACCCTACCGAGTCCTGCACCGAGGTCACCGAGCGTGCCACGGACAGGGCGCTCACCCCGCCAAGCAGGATCACCGCCCCGATCAGCTCACGGGCGTGAGGCGGCTGATTGGAAACGCGCCCGGCGATGATCAGCGCGAACAGCAGGTTGGTAGCCAGCAGCGGCTCGGAGAGGGCGAGCACCATGTGGCCGATGACCCACGCGGACAGCAGCATTCCCGCGATCATGAGGCTCAGCCCGGCCAGCCATCGCCGCTGCCGCAGCAGGTCAGCCACCAGCCGCGCACGCAGGAAGTCGGCCTGCGGTACGCGCTGCGCGGCATCCTGCTGTAGCACGAAACCGGCGCCCAGCAGAACCGCTGCGATCGCGCCGATGAAGTACTCCACGGGCGGCGCACTACCCCTGTCAGCTCAACATCACCTGAAGATATGGCCACGTTTTGGCCACATCGCCGACCGAATGCCCCGGGCCTGCCGCACAGACCTGTGCAGTGGCCTGATGTGCAGGCTCCTGTGGGCCTAACGTGCGGGCCAGCCGCGCCGTTCCAGGCCCGGGCCCAGCCGTTCGAGGCCCGGGCTCAGATGCGCGACCAGGCCTCGCTCAGCACGATGCGCAGGATCTGCTCCATCTCGGTGAAGTGCTCGACGCCGCAGGTCAGCGGCGGGGCCAGCTGGATCACCGGGTCGCCGCGGTCGTCGGCGCGGCAGACCAGGCCGGCGTTGAACAGGGCCTGGGACAGGAAGCCGCGGAGCAGCCGCTCCGACTCCTCGTCGCTGAACGTCTCCCGGGTGGCCTTGTCCTTGACTAGCTCGATGCCGTAGAAGTAGCCGTCGCCCCGCACGTCACCGACGATCGGCAGGTCGGACAGCTTCTCCAGGGTGGCGCGGAACGTCGCCTCGTTGGACCGCACGTTGTCCAGCAGGTTTTCCTTCTCGAACACGTCGAGGTTGGCCAGGGCGACCGCGCAGGACACCGGGTGGCCAGCGAACGTCACCCCATGCAGGAACGTGGCGGAGCCCTCGCTGAACGGCTCCATCAGCCGGTCGCTGACCAGCATGCCGCCGAGCGGCGCGTAGCCAGAGGTCACCCCCTTGGCGAAGGTTATGACGTCCGGCTGGTAGCCGTAACGCTGCGAGCCGAAGTAGTGGCCCAGCCGTCCGAACGCGCAGATGACCTCGTCGGATACCAGCAGCACGCCATACTGGTCGCAGATCTCCCGGACCCGGGCGAAGTAGCCGGGCGGCGGCGGGAAGCAGCCGCCCGAGTTCTGCACCGGCTCCAGGTAGACCGCGGCCACCGACTCCGGGCCCTCGCGCAGGATGGCCCGCTCGATCTCGTCCGCGGCCCACAGGCCGAACGCGGCCAGGTCGCCGGACACGAACCGCGGCGCGCGGTAGAAGTTGGTGTTCGGGATGCGCACCCCGCCCGGGGGCAGCGGCTCGAACGGCTCCTTGATCGAGGGAAGCCCGGTAATGGCCAGCGCCCCCATCGAGGTGCCGTGATAGGCGATCTCCCGGCTGAGCACCTTGTACCGGGCCGGCTCGCCGATCGTCTTGAAGTACTGCTTGGCCAGCTTCCAGGCGGACTCCACCGCCTCCGAGCCGCTGGTCGTGAAGAACACCCGGTTCAGGTCGCCGGGGGCCAGCCCGGCCAGCCGTTCGGCCAGCTCGACCGCGCGCGGGTGGGCGTAGGACCAGAGCGGGAAGTAGGCCAGCTCCGTGGCCTGCCGGGCGCCGGCCTCGGCGACTTCCCTGCGGCCGTGCCCGATCTGGCTGACGAACAGGCCGGACAGGCCGTCCAGGTAGCGCTTGCCCTTCTGGTCCCACACGTACTGGCCCTCGCCGCGCACGATCACCGGCATGTCCGCGTCGGCATAGGCCGACATCCGGGTGAAGTGCAGCCACAGGTGGCGCCGCGCAGCCTCCTGGAGAGCCAGGTCGGCCGGGCCGCCGGAGCCGAGCGGGCCGTCCGTGACGGCGTCCGGGCCCATCGGGTCCGGCCCCCCGCGCGGAGCGCCGGCCTGGCTGCGATACGGGTCGCTTGACGTGGTCATCTGGTCCCCCAGCCGTAGGTCTGCTTGCGGAGCTTCAGGTACACAAAGGTCTCGGTGCTGGTCACGCTGGGCACCCCGCGTACCCGGCTCAGGATCTCCAGCAGGTGGCTGTCGTCCTCACAGACCACTTCGACCAGCAGGTCGAAGGATCCCGAGGTGATCACCACGTAGTCGATCTCATCCATGGCCGCCAGCTGGTCGGCGACCTGCTCAAGGTCCCCGCCGCACTTGACGCCGATCATGGTCTGCCGGCTGAAGCCGAGCATCAGCGGGTCGGTCACGGCGACGATCTGCATGATCCCCGCGTCAACCAGCCGCTGCACCCGCTGCCGGACCGCGGCCTCGGACAGCCCGACCGCCTTGCCGATGGCCGCGTAGGAGCGGCGGCCGTCCTCCTGGAGCTGCTCGATAATCTGCTTGGAGAGGTGGTCCAGCGCGGTGCCCGGGGAGCCGCGGGTGGCGGAGCGGCCGTTCCGGCTGGCCGGAGCTGGATCCCCGCTCGGCCCGCCCGGGATCGCGGGCGTGGCCGGGGTGTGCGCCATGCGATCCTCCTTCGCAAGCTATGGTGTCACGCTCGCCCGGCTTGTCAACTGATTTCGTTGCTACGCATGGTATATGCAACGGATTCACTTGTTCGCGAAACATTTTTCTGCGAGTGTCGGACCCATTGGCGGCTGCTGGAGAGGTTGAGGCGCCGTGGCCAGGAACATCGCCCTGAGGAGGCGGACCTTGACAGCGACCGTGCAGCCCGGCGCCAGCGTGGCGGACCTGAAGAACTTCGTGAACGGCGAGTTCGTGACGGCCGCGGCGGGCCGCACCAGCGAGGTCGTTGACCCCAGCACCGGGGAGGCCTACGCGATTGCGCCACTGTCCGGGCCGGAGGACGTGGACGCGGCGCTGCGCAGCGCCGAGGCGGCCCGCGAGGCCTGGCGCGACGCCACCCCGGCGCAGCGCAGCCTTGCCCTGCTCAAGATCGCCGACGTGGTCGAAGAGCGGGCCGCCGACCTGGTGGAGGCCGAGTGCCGGAACACCGGGAAGCCGGTTGCCCTGACCCTGGCCGAGGAACTGCCCCCGTGCGTGGACGAGCTGCGGTTCTTCGCCGGCGCCGCACGCCTCCTGCAGGGGAGCGCGGCGGGCGAGTACATGGCCGGGCACACCTCGATGATCCGGCGTGAGCCGGTGGGCGTCTGCGCCCAGGTGACGCCCTGGAACTACCCGCTGATGATGGCGATCTGGAAGATCGCGCCGGCCCTGGCCGCAGGCAACACCGTGGTGCTCAAGCCCTCGGACACCACCCCGGTGTCCACGCTGATGCTGGCCGAGATCGCCGCGGCCTTCCTGCCGCCCGGGGTGCTCAACGTGGTCTGCGGCGACGCCGGCACCGGCCGGGCCCTGGTCAGTCACGACATCCCGCAGATGGTGTCGATCACCGGATCGGTCCGGGCCGGCATCCAGGTGGCCCTGGCTGCGGCGGCCGGGCTCAAGCGGGTCCACCTCGAGCTCGGCGGGAAGGCGCCGGTGGTGGTCTTCGACGATGCGGACGTGGCGCAGGCCGCGGAGGGGATCGCCGGGGCCGGCTACTACAACGCGGGCCAGGACTGCACCGCGGCGACGCGGGTGCTGGCCGGCCCGCGGATCGCCGCCGACCTCACCGATGCCCTCGCCGAGCAGGCCCAGGCCACCAAAGTCGGCGGGCTGGACATGCCCGACGCCGACTTCGGCCCGCTGAACAACCCGGCGCAGCTGGCCCGGGTCGAGGGCTTCCTGAGCCGCGGCCCGGCCCACGCGAACGTGGTCACCGGCGGGCGCCGGGTGGGGGAGCGGGGCTACTGCTTCGAGCCCACCGTGGTCAGCGGGCTGCGCCAGGACGACGAGATGATCCAGGAAGAGATCTTCGGCCCGGTGATCACCGTGCAGCAGTTCGGCGACGAGGACGAGGCGGTCCGCTGGGCCAACGGGGTGAAGTACGGGCTGGCCGCGAGCGTGTGGACCCGGGACCACGGGCGGGCGATGCGGCTGGCCCGGCTGCTGGACTTCGGCGCGGTCTGGATCAACACGCACATCCCGTTCGCCTCCGAGATGCCGCACGGCGGGTTCAAGCACTCGGGGTACGGCAAGGATCTGTCGATGTACGGGTTCGAGGACTACACCCGGATCAAGCACGTGATGAGCTATCTGGGCGAATAGGCTTCCGTGACGGCCCGGCACGCGAATCAGTTGTGAACGCGATTCCCGGCGGCCAGGGTCCGGGCGCACGGGGAGCGGCATGACCCGCGTACCCGGGATGTGGAGTTCGCTCTGCCAGTTTCCTGTGCGCCGGTTTCCCGTGCGCGCTGACCAGCATCGTGATAGCCAGAAGCCAGACCTGACCTGGTGGTGAGCGATGACTGAGGACGAGCGTCACGATGGTCCTGTGCTAGCGCGCGGGATGACTCAGCCTCGCCGGCGCGACGTGCTGGGCCTGGGCGGCCTGGCCGCGGCGGGGCTGGCCCTCGCCGCGTGCGGCGGCGGGAGCCCGCCGCCGCACGTGGTGCACGCCCAGAACACGGTGGCCAGGTTCTGGGCGGCCCAGAAGCGGCACGGGCACGTGAACTTCGCCAACTGGCCGCTGTACATCGACACCGGCCACAAGACGTTGCAGGAGTTCACCGCCACCACCGGGATCACGGTCAGCTACGCCGAGGTCATCCAGGAAGACAACTACTGGGTGAACAAGATCGCCCCCATCATCGCCGCAGGCGAGTCGATCGGCTACGACCTCATGGTCGTCACCAACGGGTTCTGGTTTTCCCAGCTGCTCACCATGGGCGGGCTCATCCCGCTGGACCAGAGCATGCTGCCGAACTTCCACAAGTACGCGTCGGCCAAATTCCAGCACCGCTCGTTCGACCCGGGCAATACTTACAGCATCCCGTGGGCCTCTGGCACCACGGGCATCGCGTGGAATCCGAAGTTCATCCAGACCCCGGTGTCCAGCCTCGAGGAGCTGTGGAACCCGGCCTACAAGGGCCGGGTCGGGATGATGGCCGACATCCAGGACACGGGCAACTTCGGGATGCTCAAGCTGGGCATTGATCCGGAGACGTCCACCCCGGCGGACTGGCAGGCCGCGGCGAAGACGCTGACCCAGCAACGGGACGCGGGCCTGGTCCGCGGCTACTACCAGCAGTCCTACATCGACGAGCTGACCAGCGGGAACACGTGGATCTCGATGGCCTGGTCCGGGGACATCTTCCAGCAGAACCTGAGCTCGGGGACGGACCTGGAGTTCGCCATCCCGGACGAGGGCGGCACGCTGTGGACCGACAACATGATGATCCCCAAGTACGCCCAGAACCCCGTGGACGCGATGATGCTGATGGACTGGTACTACCAGCCGGAGATCGCCGCCCAGCTCACCGAGTCGATCAACTACATCAGCGCCGTCCCGGCCGCCCGGCCGATCATCGCCCGCGACGCGGCCAAGGCCGCCGGCAGCAGCCGGCAGCTGCTGCAGGAGGTGGCCACCAGCGAGCTGGTCTGGCCGACCCCCGCCGAGTACAGGCGGCTGTACAACTACGCCGACGTGAGCGGCAAGCTGCAAGCGCAGTACGAGGCCGCGTTCACCCCGGTGATCCGCGGGTGACTGCCCTTCCCGGTGAGCCCGCCCTCCGGGACGCGCGGCCGGCCTGCTTCTGGCTGGACCGCCCGGACGCCCCCGAGCCCGCCCCGCCGCTGCGCGAGGCGACCACCGCCGATCTGGCCGTGATCGGGGCGGGATTCACCGGGCTGTGGACCGCCCTGCTGGCCAGGGAGCGGGACCCGTCCGCCGACGTGGTGCTGCTGGAGGGCCGGACGGCCGGCTGGGCCGCGTCGGGCCGCAACGGCGGTTTCTGCTCGGCCAGCCTCACCCACGGCGTGGCTAACGGGCTGGAGCGGTTCGGGCCGGAAATGCCGCTGCTGGACCGGCTCGGCCGGCAGAACCTGGACGAGATCGCGGCCACCGTGGCCCGGCACGGGATCGACTGCGACTTCGAGCGCACCGGCGAGCTGGCCGTCGCCACCCAGCCCTGGCACCTGCCTGACCTGTGGGATCACGCCGCCGCCGCGCGCGGCCTCGCCGAGGCGTCGGGCACCTCCGCCGCGGAGCTGCTGGACGCGGAGGCGGTGCGGGCCGAGATCGCCTCGCCGGCATACTACGGCGGGCTGTGGGACCGCGACGGCTGCGCCCTGGTGGACCCGGCCCGGCTGGCCTGGGGGCTGCGCCGGGCGTGCCTGGACGCGGGCGTCCGGATCTACGAGCAGACCCCGGTGGGCGCGATCCACGCCGAGGGCCCGGGCTTGCGGCTGTCCACCCCGCACGGGAGCGTGCGCGTGCCGCGGGCCGCCCTGGGCACCGGCGCCTATGCCCCGCTGCTGCGCCGCCTGCGGCTGTACCTGGTGCCGGTGTACGACTACGCCATGATGACCGAGCCGCTGTCCGCCGCCCAGCGGGCCAGCATCGGCTGGCGGCACCGGCAGGGCGTGGGCGACATGGGCAACCTGTTCCACTACTACCGGCTCACCGGCGACGGCCGCATCCTGTGGGGCGGGTATGACGCGGTCTACTACAACGGCGGCCTGATCACGGCCGGCCAGGATCAGCGGCCCCCGACCTTCGCCGCGCTGGCCGGGCAGTTCTTTGCGACCTTTCCGCAGCTCGAGGGGCTCCGTTTCACGCACACGTGGGGCGGCGTGATCGACACCTGCGCCCGGTTCTGCGTGTTCTTCGGCACCGCCCACCGCGGGCGGCTGGCTTACGCCGCCGGGTACACCGGGCTGGGCGTCGGCGCCTCGCGGTTCGGCGGCAACGTGCTGCTCGACCTGCTCAGCGGGCAGCAGACCGAGCGGACCGCGCTGGGCATGGTGCGCGGCAAGCCCGTGCCGTTCCCGCCCGAGCCGCTGCGCTCCGCGGTGATCCAGCTGACCCGCGCCTCGCTGGCCCGCGCGGACCGCCATGAGGGACGCCGGGACGTGTGGCTGCGCACCCTGGACCGCCTCGGACTGGGGTTTGACTCGTAGTTCAGCCCGGCACGGTAAGGTCTCCTGCTGCGGGACCAACCGCGGGAGGCGCGGCGAAAGGTGGCAGTGATGGGGAGTGAATGGCTCGGTGCGCCTGTCCCCGCCGATGACGAGGAGCGGGTCAACTTTGACACCAGCGTGGCGCATATTGCCCGGGTGTATGACTACTGGCTGGGCGGCAAGGACAATTTCGAAGCCGACCGGCAGGCCGGCGAGGAAGCGCTCGCTGCCTATCCCGACCTGGTCTCCTCGGTACGGGCCAACCGCGCGTTCCTGGCCCGCGGCGTGCGCTTCCTGGCCGCCGAAGCGGGGATCCGCCAGTTCCTCGACATCGGCACTGGCATCCCCAGCGCGGACAACACGCACGAGGTGGCCCAGTCCGTCGCTCCGGAGAGCCGCGTCGTCTACGTGGACAACGACCCCATCGTGCTGGCCCACGCCCGCGCCCTGCTGGTCGGCGGGCCGGAAGGCTCGACTGACTACCTCGATGCTGACCTGCGCGACACCGACAAGATCCTCGACTATGCCCTCGGCCTGCTCGACTTCTCCCAGCCGGTGGCGGTCATGCTGGTCGCGGTGCTGCACCTGATCGGGCCCGATGACCACCCGTACAGCATCGTGAGCCAGCTGATGGACGCGGTGCCGCCGGGCAGCTTCCTCCTGCTCTCGCACGTGGCCTCGGACATCGAGCCAGAGAAGATGGCCGAGATGGGCAAGCGGCTTAACCGGCTGCTTGCCCAGAAAGGCACCTACCGCAGCCAGGCCGAGGTGACGGATTTCTTCGCCGGGCTCGAGCTCGTGGAGCCCGGGGTCGTGCCGGTGCAGCACTGGCGGCAGGATTCCGAGGTCGAGGGCTCCCGGCGCGCCGCCATGTGGGGCGGGGTCGCCCGCAAGAACGGCTGACCCGCGCCGGGCGGGCCGGGCCGGGCTGGGCGGGCCGGGCTGGGCGGGCCGGGCTGGGCGGGTCGGGCTCGCCGTTGACGGTGCCGTACCCGGCCCGTAGAGTTATGTCATATATGAGATGCCGTATGCGAGCAAGGGTGCCGGTGGCCGGGGGTTCCCGGTGAGCACCGCCATGGTCCCGCCCGCCCGCAGTTTCCTCAACGGATCAACCGGCGCCACTCCCTCGCGCACCGAGGCGGTCCTGGAAGCCATCAAGCACGCGATCCTGGCCGGTGAGCTGCGTCCCGGGCAGAGCCTGGTGGAGACGGAACTGGCCCAGATGCTCGGCGTGTCCAAGACCCCGGTCCGCGAGGCGCTGAAGACCCTGGCGGGCGCGGGCCTGGTCATGATGAGCCCGTACCGGGGGGCCACGGTCCGGGCGATCGGCCCCGAGAGCGCGGCGGCCATCTACGACCTGCGGCTGCTGCTGGAACCGGAGGCGGTCCGCCGCGCGGTGCAGGCCCATGCCGACGGGGTCCAGGCTGACGGGGTGCACGCCGGTGCGGCCGGTGCGGACGCCGGTCCGTGGGCGGCCGCACGGGCGGCCCTGGGCGCCTCCGGCGCCGCCACCGATCAGGCCCAGCGCAGCCTGGCCAACCGTGAGTTCCACCGCGCCCTGTATGTGACCTGCGGTAACAGCCTGCTGGTCAAGTCCCTCGACGACCTGCGTGACCAGACCGCGCTGGTGTCCGCGCTGTCCTGGGAGCAGGCCCCGTCCTGGCAGCAGGAGGCGGCCGAGCACCAGGCCATCCTGGCCGCGGCGCGGGCTGGTGCGGCCACTCAGGCGGCGGCCCTGCTCCGCGCGCACATCGCCGGGTTCGCGGCCCGGCATTTCGCCGCGCCCCAGGCCGCCGCGCCCGAGGCCGCCGCGTCCCAGGCCGCCGCGGCCCCGTTGTCAGGCCTGGCACCTGCCACCGAATGGAGTACCGATGCGCATTGACCCCGCCGTCACCGACGAATTCCTGGAGATCCTGGCGACTGTGGCCGCTGTCCCGGTGACCCCGTTCGGCCCGGATGGCTCCCCCGACTGGGACTGCCACGCGCGGCTCATCCACCGCCTCGTCGAGAACGGGATCACCCTGGTCACCCCGAACGGCAATACCGGGGAGTTCTACACGCTGACCGCCGAGGAGAGCCGGGCCGCCACCGAGTCCGCCATCCGCGCCGTCCGGGGACGCGCGGAGGTGCTGGTCGGCGTCGGCCATGACATCACCACCGCGATCAGTTCCGCGATTCACGCCCGCGCGGCCGGGGTCCGCATGATCATGGTCCACCAGCCGGTCAGCCCCTACGTGTCGGCCGACGGCTGGGTCGATTACCACGCGGCCATCGCCGAGGCCGTGCCCGACATGGGCGTGGTGCTGTACATCCGCGACCCGAAGATCGGCGGCCGGCACATCCGCCGGCTCGGCAAGCAGTGCCCGAACGTCGTGGGGGTCAAGTACGGAGTACGCGACCTGGTCGGGTTCGCCGGGGTGGCCCGGGACGCCGGCCTGACCCGGTTCACCTGGCTGGCCGGGCTGGCCGAGCTGACCGCGCCGGGCTGCTGGGCGTACGGGGCCCGCGGTTTCACCTCCGGGCTGGCCAACGTCGCCCCCCGCCTTTCGGTCGGCATGCTGGAGTCACTGCAGTCCGGTGATCACCCCGGGGCCCTGCGGCTGTGGGCCGAGTGCCGTGCGTTCGAGGAACTGCGGGCCGCGGATTCGTCCGCGGACAACGTGAGCGTGGTCAAGGAGGCACTGGCCCAGCTGGGGCTGGCCCGCCGGGACGTCCGCCCGCCCAGCCGCCTGCTGCCGGAGGAGATACGCGGTGAGATCGGCAAGATCCTGGCCGGCTGGGGGCTGGGGGCCCAGGAGGGCGGCCAGTGAGCGCGCCTGACCCGGTAAACCGGGACCCCGAGCGATTGCGCAGTCACGGCTGGTTCGGCGGGGACGGGATGCGTGCGTTCAGCCACGGCACCCGGATGCGCCAGCTCGGCGCCAGCCCCGAGGACTACCTGGGCAAGCCGATCATCGCGATCGTGAACACGTGGTCCGAGCTGAACCCCTGCCACATGCACCTGCGTGAGCGGGCCGAACAGGTCAAGCGGGGCATCTGGGAGGCGGGCGGCTTCCCCGCCGAGTTCGGGGTGGCCAGCCTGTCGGAGACGTTCCAGAAGCCGACCCCGATGCTGTACCGGAACCTGCTGTCCATGGACACCGAGGAACTGCTCCGGTCCTACCCGGCGGACGGCGCGGTGCTGATGGGCGGCTGCGACAAGACCACGCCTGCCTTGATCATGGGCGCGGCCAGCGCGGGGATCCCGGCCATCTACCTGCCCGCCGGGCCGATGCTGAGGGGCAACTACCGCGGCTCCACCCTGGGCAGCGGCACCGACCTGTGGAAGTACTGGGACGACAAGCGGGCCGGGCTGATCGGCGATTGCGAGATGGCCGACCTCGCCTGCGGCATCGCCCGCTCACCCGGCCACTGCATGACGATGGGCACCGCCTCCACCATGACCTCCGCGGCCGAGGCACTGGGCATGACGCTGCCGGGCGCGGCGTCCATCCCGGCGGTCGATTCCGCGCATTACCGGATGGCCACCGCCACCGGCCGCCGGATCGTGGACATGGCCTGGGAGGGCCTGACCCCGGACCGGATCCTCACCGCCGAGGCGTTCGAGGACGCGGTCGCCACCGTGCTGGCCCTCGGCGGCTCCACCAACGCCGTGATCCATCTCATCGCGATGGCGGGCCGCTGCGGGGTGCCGCTCAGCCTCGATGACTTTGACGACATCTCGCGCCGGGTCCCGGTGCTGGCTAACGTCCGGCCCGGCGGGAAGTATCTGATGGAGGACTTCTATTACGCAGGAGGGCTGCCCGCGCTGCTGGCCCGGCTGGCCGAGGTACCCGGCGCGCTGCACACGGACCGGATCACGGTCACCGGCCGGCCGCTGGCCGACCAGCTGGCCGGGACCCAGGTCTACAACGACGACGTCATCCGCGACCCCGGCACCGCGTTGTCCGCCGAGGCCGGCCTGGCCGTGCTGCGCGGCAACCTGGCCCCCGACGGGGCGGTGATCAAGCACATCGCGGCCGAGCCCGCGCTGCTCAAGCACACCGGCCCGGCGGTCGTCTTCGACAGCTACCGCGAGATGCAGCGGCAGATCAACGACCCGGCGCTGGGTGTGACCGCCGATTCCGTGCTCGTGCTGCGGAACGCGGGGCCGCTCGGCGGCCCGGGTATGCCGGAGTACGGGATGCTTCCCATCCCGGACTACCTGCTGGCCCAGGGCGTGCGGGACATGGTCCGGATCTCCGACGCGCGGATGAGCGGGACCAGTTACGGCGCCTGCGTGCTGCACGTCGCCCCCGAGTCTTACGTGGGCGGCCCGCTGGCGCTGGTCCATACCGGCGACCTCATCACCCTCGACGTCGCGGAGCGGTCGCTGCAGGTGGAGGTGGACGACGCCGAGCTGACCCGGCGCCGCGCCGCCTGGCAGCCGCCGCCCCGCCGGTTCGAGCGCGGCTACGGCGCGCTCTACAGCGAGAACGTCACCCAGGCGGACAAGGGCTGTGATTTCGAGTTCCTTGCCCGCCCGGGCCGCAACCCCGAGCCCGATCCCCGCTGAGCCGGTCAGGCAGCAGTGTGCGCGTAAGGTCGACTGACGTGCCGATCATCGTCATTACTGGCGGGTCCGGCCGGATCGGGACCATGCTGCGGCAGCGGCTGGCCCGGCCCGGGCGGATCCTGCGCCTGCTCGATATCATCCCGCCGTCCTCACCTGGCCCGGATGAGGAGGTAGTCCTGGCGTCGGTCACCGACATGGCCGCGATGACCAAGGCCTGCGCCGGGACGGACGCCGTGATCCACCTGGGCGGGGTGCCCGGCGAGGGCCCGTGGGACAAGATCATCGGGATCAACATCCAGGGCACCTACACCGTGTTCGAGGCGGCCCGCCAGGCCGGCGTGCCGCGGGTGGTCTTCGCCTCGTCCAACCACGCGGTGGGGTTCACCCCGCGCTCTGCCTTCCCCGTCCCGGACTACGAGTTTCCCGCGCCCGACACCTACTACGGGGTGTCCAAGGTGACGGGGGAGGCGCTGGCGTCGATGTACCACCACCGCTACGGCCTGGACGTGATCTGCCTGCGCATCCTGTCGTGCTTCGAGCGGCCGTCGAGCCCGCGCATGCTGTCCACCTGGCTGTCCCCGGACGACGCCGGGCGGCTGTTCGAGGCCTGCCTGACCGCGGAGCGGCCCGGTTTCCGGGTGGCCTTCGGCGTGTCCGCCAACACCCGCGGCGGCTGGGTCAGCCTGGACGAGGCGCGGGCCCTCGGCTACGAGCCGCGTGACGACGCGGAGGACTACGCCGCCGAGGTCATCGCGGCCCACGGGGCACCAGATCCGGACGATCCGGTGTTGGCCTACCTGGGTGGCGAATTCACCCGCCCCGACTTCGACGCGGAGCACCTGAAGTAGCGGGGCATAGCAGGCACCGGAAGTAGCAGGGCACCTGAAGTAGCGGGGCACCTTGAGTAACCGCAGAGAACGGATGGTTCATGATCCAGGGATATGACCCGCGCACCGGCAAGCCGGCTGGGGAGCCGGTCGCCGAGACCACCGACAGTGCCGTGGACGCGATCGCCGAGGCGGCGGCCGCGGCCCGGCCCGGCTGGGAGGGAACGGGCCGGCGGGCCGGGCGGCGGCGCTGAGGGCGGTGGCCGGCGCGCTGGACGCCCAGGCCGCTGAGCTCGTCGCGGTGGCGGACACCGAGACTGCGCTGGGCAGCGCCCGGCTGACCGGCGAGGTGGCCCGCACCACCGGGCAGCTGCGGATGTTCGCCGACATCCTCGAGGACGGCGGCTACCAGGACGTGATCATCAGCGCGCCGGCCCAGGGCGTGCCCGGGCTGCGCCGGATGGTCCGGCCCGTCGGCCCGGTCGCAGTCTTCTCGGCGTCGAACTTCCCGTTCGCGTTCTCGGTGGCGGGCGGCGACACCGCGTCCGCGCTGGCGGCCGGCTGCCCGGTGGTGGTGAAGGCCCATGAGGGCCACCCGCAGACCTCGGCCACGACCGCCCGCATCGTGACCGAGGCGCTGGCCGTCGCCGGGGCCCCGGACGGCACGTTCGCGGTGATCTACGGCGTCCCCGCCGGGGTCCGGCTGCTCCGCCACCCCGCGATCACCGCGGCCGGCTTCACCGGGTCGGCCCGCGGCGGCCTCGCGCTGCAGCAGATCTGCGCGGAGCGCGACGTCCCGATCCCGTTCTACGGCGAGCTGGGCTCGGTCAACCCGGCAGTGGTCCTGCCCGGCGCGGCTGCGGTCCGTGCGGCGGAGACCGCCAGCGGGTATGCCGGGTCGCTCACCCTGGGCGCCGGGCAGTTCTGCACCAACCCCGGGCTCCTGTTCATCCCCGACGACGAGAGCCTGCGCACGGCCGTCGCCGGCGCGGTGGAGGCCGCCGCGGGCGCCCCGATGCTGTCCGAGCGGATCCACTCCTCCTACGATGAGGCGGCCGCCGCGCTGGCCGCGCATCCCGCGGTCACCCCGCTGGCCACCGGGCAGCGCGGCGAGGGCCCCTGGGCTGCGACCCCGCAGGTGTTCCTCACCAGCCTGGAGGCCTTCGCGGCCGGGCTGCCGGAGCTGGCCGAGGAGCGGTTCGGGGCCGGCCTGGTGATCACCTACCCGTCGGTGGATGCCCTGCTGCCGGTGCTGGCCCGGCTCGGTGGCAACCTGTCCGGGAGCATCCACGCCGACCCGGAGTCGCCTGCCGATCTGAGCGCCGCGGCGCCGGTGGCCGACGTGTTCAGCCGCACCGTGGGCCGGGTGATCTGGAACGGATGGCCCACCGGCGTGGCGGTGACCTGGGCCCAGCATCACGGCGGCCCGTTCCCCGCCACCACCAGCCCGCACTACACGTCGGTCGGCGCGACGGCGATCCGCCGCTGGTTGGTCCCGGTCACCTACCAGGACTTCCCGGACGAGCTGCTGCCCGCGCCGGTGCGCGGCCGTTCCTAGCCGGGTCGGGCCTTAGTGGGATCGGGCCTGGCGGGATCGGGCCCAGCGGGGTGGGGCCCAGCGGGATCGGGCCCAGCGGGGTCGGGGCCTGGCGCGGATCCGCGCCCAGGAGGGATCGGGGCGTACCTGTATCCCTGGGATGTGGACGGTGACCCGGCCGCCGCGGACCGCATCGCCGGGCTCGGGCTGACCGGGATCACGCTTGCCGCCGCCTACCACGCGGTGCGGGCGGTCACCCCCTTCCATCCGCGGCACCGCATTGTCACCCGGGATGCCGGGGTGTACTACCGGGTGGACCCCGCCCGCTGGGACGGCGTGCGGCTGCGGCCCCCGGCCCAGGACCCGGCCGCCGCGGGCCGGGCCGGCTCGTTCGAGCGGGCCGCCGGCGCGCTGCGCGGCGCGGGCATCAGCGTCACCGCGTGGCTGGTCCTCACCCACAACTCCCGGCTCGCCGGGTCGGGGGAGTGCGCGGTGCGTAACGCGTTCGGTGACGTGTACCCCTGGGCGTTGTGCGCCGGCTCGCCACCCGTCCGCGAGTACGCGGCGACGCTGGCGGCGGAGGTCGCCGCGCTTCCCGAGGTGGATGCGATCGAGCTGGAAGCGTGCGGCTGGTATGGCTTCGGCCACGGCAGCGCGCACGACAAGACGGGCAGCGTGGCCGGCCCGGCGGGCCCGGCCGGGGCCGCCGGTGACTGGCTCCTCTCGCTGTGCTTCTGCCCGGTGTGCTCCGGGGCCTACCTGTCGGCCGGGGCGGACCCGGCCAAGCTCGCGGCGCAGGTCCGCACGGCCGCGGACGGCGGCTCCGCGCTGCCCGGTGACGCGGCGGCCGTGCTCGACCGCGCCCGGGGAGCCGCCTCCGGGCGGCTGCTCGCCGATGTGCTTTCCGCGGCCCGTGCCGCGGCCCCGGGCCAGCCCGTCCTGGTCCACTCCGCCCCCGATCCGCGCGCCGTCGGCGCGAACCCCGGATATGACCCGGCCGTGCTGTGCGGGCCGGGCGGGGCGGACGGCATCGTGCTGGCCTGCGGGAACCCGGCCACCGCACCGGCCCTGGTCGCCCGCACCGCGGCGGCCGCCCCGCCCGGCGCGCGGATCGCCGCCGTCCTGCAGGCCGTGGCCGGCCTTGGTGCCGAGCCGGAGACCCTGCCCGCCCAGGCTGCGGCGGTCCGGGCCGCCGGCGCCGCCGAACTGCGCCTCTACCACGCGGGACTGGCCGCCGGGAGCGACCTCGTGGCCATCAGAAAGCTCTGCCAGGCACCGCCCCAGTTGTAGCGGCCGGCCGATCCAGGGCCCGGCCCGACCTGGCCAGGCACGGCCCACTAGCTGGCTGGCCGTCGCCCTACGGGGCGCCGTCTAGCTGCCTGGCCGTCGCCCTACGGGGCGCCGTCTGGTTGCCTTGCCGTCGCCCTACGGGGCGCCGTCTAGCTGTCCTGGGCTGCCGCCTGCTGGTACAGGTGCTGCACCGCAGGCCCGAAATAGCTGCTGTAGGAGATGGCAGGGTTATCGCCGCCCTGCTGGTAACCGCCGATCACCCCCACGATGGTGCCGGCCCGCGTCCGCGGGTCGAAGTCCGTGACCCACGGGCTGCCGCTGGTGCCGTCGGTGTATCCGCCGCACGCGAACCGCAGCTGGGTGGCGGTCTGCCCCGAGGTCCAGTTGAGGCATGTAATCGGAACATCAGCGCTGTTCGGGTATCCGGTCACCCGGACCAGGTACCGGTATGTCCTATCGACGCCCAGCCGGTCAGCGCCGAGAATGTCCTCGATGTTCCGCCCGTCGTGCGGCTCCAGCGCGACGAAGCCGACGTCCAGGTCGGGATCAGATGACTGTGCCCACTGCGGCGCGACCAGCAACCGCTTGACCGCCCAGATGCCGAAGGGTGCCTGGCCGTCGCGATAGTCCGGCACGAAGACGATGTCTTTCCGGTACCCCTGCCCGTCGCCGTTGTTGATGCAGTGTGCGGCAGTGATCAGCAGGTTCCGTCCCGGGCTGGAAACCACACTCGCGGTACAGAAGTGATCGTCCCCGCCGTTCTGGAAGAACAGTGCGCCGACGCGCAACCCCAGCAGGGTGGTGTGCGCGTCCGGCGACTGACCGGGTACCGGCAGCGGCCGTTGCCGCTGTCCGTAGAACGGCCTGGCGTCGATCAGCCGTTGCCGGGTCCAGAAAACGGTTAGTCCCGGTGGATGGCCTGTTGCCCCCACGGGGGAGCACGCGGCGACTGCGGCCACCGCGCCGACGGCGGCCAGCGCCCTGAGCTTCACGACTGCCTTCATGTCATCCGCCCGCAACCTGTGGGTAGCGCGCTGACGTGCTCATCTGCACCCTATCCGGCTGCCGGGGGCAGACGGCCCGAACCACCCTCGTCGTGACCTGCATGGGCAGTGGCCGTGGCGGCCAGCGGGCCGCCCGCTACCATCCCCGGGCTACATGGCCCGGTAGGCCCGGTGCCGGGCCAGCTGGAACCTCAGCCAGGCGATGTTGTGCTCGTCGTAGTGGTGCTTGCAGTTCTCGCAGATGCTTCCGTGTCCCTGGAATCGGGAGCAGGTGCATTTGGTGCACGACCCCGTTCCGGCCCGCGTCGGCCTGCGTTCGGTCCCGATCGCCATGGCGCTGCGGTCCCCCCTCTCCCCCGGACGGCCTGAGCGGGGCGCCCTCATCCTTCTGTCCTGCTCAAGTGATCTCCCGACGGGTGGACGGCCAACCCTGCGCGGCGGTTGTCAGGAACGGCCGCTCACTGACGAAAAGGTGAGAATCGCCTATCCCGAACCGCTCACGGCGCCCGGCGGATGAGCCGCCCGGGACGCGCTCAGCAGGGCGACGTGCAGCGAGGTGCGTGATTCGGCCGAGTCGAGGCTCACCCCGAGGATGCGCTCGATATGCCGCAGCCGCCCGTACAGGGTGGGCCGGGCCAGGTGGGACCGGACGGCGGCTTCCGCCTTGTTACCGCCGGCCGCCAGGTAGGCATCCAGCACGCTGAGCAGGTCGGTGCCGTGCGCGGCGTCGTAGTCCCGCAGCGGCCCCAGCTCCCGGTCCGCGAACGTGGCCAGCCGGGCGTCCCCGCCGAGCAGCGAGAGCAGACCGCGCAGCCGCAGGTCGGCCAGGCGGTAGAAGGGCCGGCCGTCCAGTGCCCCTGGGGTTTCCGCAGCCGCGTCCGCGACCTGCCGTGCCTCCAGCAGGGACCGCCGGACCTCCCGCATGCTGCTGGCGGGCGTGCCCACCCCGATCACCGGCTTCCCGCTGGGCATCCCGTACGGCTTCCTGGCCCGGCGGGCCAGCGCCCGCCGGGCCGCGGCGCACACGGCGGCCATCACCTGCTCCGGGTCGGCACCGGCGTCGGCGGACAGCAGCGCGCCCGCCCGTACGTCATCCAGGGAGCCGACCAGCGCGGGAATCCGCTCGGCACGGCAGGCGTCCGCGAACGCCTCGGCCAGGTCGAGCACCCGGGCCTGGGCGAGCAGGCCCGCCCCGCCGTCCGGTGACCTGATCACGACGGTAATCAGCTGCCGGCCGGTGACCGGCACGCCCAGCGCCCGGCACTGGGCGGCCATCTCGCCGGCATCGGCGTCGGGCTGGGCCAGCAGGATGCTGATCAGGGTGCGGTGTGCCTGCCGTTCCAGGCTCTCCTGCTGGCGGGCCAGGAGCCGGCCCAGCGCGAGCGTGGTGGCCGTGCGTTCCACCAGGGCCGTATCCACCGCGGCGGGCGGCCCGTCGCAGACCAGGACGACCCGGCCCCAGTCCTCGCCGCGGGCACCCACGGTCGTCACCAGCCATCCGGGGCCGGGGTGGAAAGCGGTGCGCGGCGACGCCGGCACCGCGGCGGAGCGGGCCCCGAAGTCCGCCAGCAGGGCGGCCGGATCGGTCCCGGCCGGTTCGCAGGCCAGCACGTGATGCGACAGGTCTTCCAGGATCAGCGGGCGGCCAGCCAGCAGTGCGGCCTCCCGGAGGATCTCGGCGGGCCCGGCGCCGGCCACGGCCAGGTCGGTGAACACCTCGTGCAGCCGGGCCGAGGCCCGCAACTGCCCCAGCTGGTCGTCGATGATCAGGGCGTGCACGGCCTCGGTGATCTCGATGAACGGGACCTCGCAGGTGAACACGATCAGCGGCAGCCCGCGGTCCTCGGCGGCCGCGATGAACGCGGCGGGCAGGCCACCAATGTACTTGCGGCCGAGCTCGACCGCGAGGGCGCTCACTCCCACCCCGGCCAGGCCGGCCACGTAGGCGCCGAGCAGCGGCTCCTCGTCAGGCAGGGCGATCCCGGTGGTGAGCACCAGTTCGCCACCGCGCAGCAGCCGGGCCGCGTCGGCGAACTCGATCGCATGCACCCACCGGACCGGCGCGCCCAGCCCCCGGGACGCCGCCACCACCTCCGGGTGCCCGCGCTGCACCGCGTCCAGCCGCAGCACCTCCGCCACCGTCGGCATCCCACGCCTCCCTCCGCCCGCGCCCGCCTCGGCCCGCGCGTCCCTCCGCCGGCGGCCCGCGCGTCCCTCCGCCGGCGGCTCCCCCGACATTTCACGCGCATCGTTCGCCGAAAACGGTCATATCGCCCGGCCCGGCGCACGCTCCGCGTGAAACGTGGCTAGGGCCGGTGCCACCAGCCTACGCAGGGGCTGATCACAGTGTCAGGATCGGGGGGTTATCCGTGACAGTATGTCGGAGGCGGCGGCGCGGTGCGTCGGCCAGACTGGGGGGATGTCGGAACTCTACGAGCGGCACCGCCGCGTCCTCCCCAACTGGCTCGGGCTCTACTACTCCGAGCCGCTGGAACTCACCAGCGGCAGCGGCAGCCGCGTCACCGACGCCAACGGCCGTACCTACCTGGACTTCTTCTGCGGGATCCTGACCAACATGCTGGGCTACGACGTGCCTGAGGTCCGCGAGGCGGTCCAGCGGCAGCTGGGCACCGGCGTGGTGCACACGTCCACCCTGTACCTGATCCGCAACCAGGTGGAGCTGGCTGAGAAGCTGGCCCGCTTGTCGGGGATCGAGAACGCCAAGGTGTTCTTCACCAACTCCGGCACCGAGGCGAACGAGACCGCGCTGATGCTGGCCACCGCCGCCCGCCGGTCCAACCAGGTGCTCGCCCTGCGCAACAGCTATCACGGCCGGTCCTTCGGGGCGGTCGCCATCACCGGCAACGGCGCGTGGAAGAGCTCGCCGCTGGCCCCGTTCGCCGTGCACTACCTGCACGGCACGGACCGCCAGCTGCCCGCCTTCGCCGGGCTGGACGACGCCGCGTACACCGCCGCGTGCGTCCAGGACCTGCGGCACGTGCTGACCACCGCCACCGCGGGGGACGTAGCCTGCCTGATCGCCGAGCCGGTGCAGGGCGTCGGCGGATTCACCATGCCGCCGGACGGGCTCCTCGGTGAGTACGCCGCGGTGCTCCGGGAGCGCGGCGCGCTGCTTATCTCCGACGAGGTGCAGACGGCGTGGGGCCGCACCGGTGAGCACTTCTGGGGCATCGGCGCGCACGGCGTGACCCCGGACATCATCACGTTCGCCAAGGGCCTGGGCAACGGGATGGCCATCGGCGGCGTGATCGCCCGCGGCGACCTCATGGACGGGCTGCCCGGCAACGGCATCTCCACCTTCGGCGGCAACCCGCTGTCCACCGCCGCCGCCAACGCCAGCCTCGACTACGTGCTCTCCCACGACCTGCAGCGGAACGCGGCCGAGCTGGGCAGCATGATCATCAGCGGGCTGCGCGAGGCGGCCGCGCCGCTGGCCGCGGTCGGCGAGGTCCGCGGCAAGGGCCTGATGTTCGCCGTCGACCTGGTTGACCCGGCGACCGGGGCGCCCAGCCCGGCGCTGGCTACCCGGATGCTGGAGGAGACCCGGGAACGCGGCCTGCTGATCGGCAAGGGCGGCCTGTACGGGCACACGCTGCGGATGGCCCCGCCGATGAACCTGTCCGAGGCCGAGGCCAAGGAGGGCCTGGGCATCCTGGCCGACGCGCTGCGCACGGTGGGTGAGGAGGCCGGCCGGTGAGTGCCATCCGGCACCGGCTAACGAGGCCGGGCCGCCAGGCCGGGCCGGGCGGCCGGTGGGGTCTTGGCTGCCGGATGGCGCGAGTATCCGAGGAGACAGAGTGACGGGAAAGCACATCACCCACTGGATCGGCGGGCAGCCGTGGGACGGCGCCGCCGAGCGGCACGGTGACATCTACGACCCGGCTACCGGCGAGGTGACCGGGACCGTCGACTTCGCCTCGGCGGCCGTCGTGGACGACGCGGTCGCCTCGGCGGCCAAGGCCTTCGCCGGCTGGCGGGCGGCGTCGCTGGCCAGGCGGACCAGCGTGCTGTTCGCGTTCCGGGAACTGCTGGCCGCGCGCACCGGGGAGCTGGCCGCGCTGATCAGCGCCGAGCACGGCAAGGTGACCGGGGACGCGGCGGGGGAGGTAGCCCGCGGGCTCGAGGTGGTCGAGTTCGCCTGCGGGATCCCTCACCTGCTCAAGGGCGGTTTTTCCGAAAACGTTTCTTCCGGCGTCGATGTCTACTCCATCCGCCAGCCGCTCGGCGTGGTCGCCGGCATCACGCCCTTCAACTTCCCGGCCATGGTCCCGATGTGGATGTTCCCCATCGCCATCGCCTGCGGCAACGCGTTCGTCCTCAAGCCCTCGGAGAAGGATCCCTCGGCATCGCTGATGCTGGCCCGGCTGTGGGCGGAGGCGGGCCTGCCCGAGGGCGTGTTCAACGTGGTGCACGGCGACAAGGAAGCCGTCGACGCGCTGCTCGGGCATCCCGACGTCCGCGCGGTGAGCTTCGTCGGGTTCGACTCCGATCGCGCGCTACGTCTACGAGACCGGGACGGGCGCGGGCAAGCGCGTCCAGGCGCTGGGCGGGGCCAAGAACCACATGGTCGTGCTGCCGGACGCGGACCTCGACCTCGCTGCGGACGCCGCGGTGTCCGCGGGGTTCGGCTCCGCGGGCGAGCGCTGCATGGCCGTGTCCGTGCTGGTGGCGGTCGGACCCGTGGGCGACGAGCTGGTCGCCAAGATCACGGAGCGGGTGGCGCGGCTACGGGTCGGCCCGGGCACCGACGAGCGGTCGGAGATGGGCCCGCTGGTCACCGGGGCGCACCGGGACAAGGTCGCCTCCTACCTGGACTCCGGGGTGCGTGAAGGGGCGACGCTCGCCATGGACGGGCGGGTGCACCCCGTCATCGGCGGCAGCGAGGGCGGGTTCTGGCTCGGGCCCAGCGTGCTCGACCATGTCACGCCCTCGATGGGCTGCTACACCGATGAGATCTTCGGCCCGGTGCTCTCCGTGGTCCGTGCCTCGACCTACGCCGAGGCGGTCCGGCTGGTCAGCGAGAACCCTTACGGCAACGGGACCGCGATCTTCACCAACGACGGGGGAGCGGCCCGGCGGTTCGTGTTCGACGTCGAGGCCGGCATGGTCGGGGTGAACGTGCCGATCCCGGTGCCGATGGCGTACTACTCGTTCGGCGGCTGGAAGGCGTCGCTGTTCGGGGACACCCACGTGCACGGGACTGAAGGAGTGCACTTCTACACCAGGGGCAAGGCGGTGACTTCCCGCTGGCTGGATCCGAGTCATGGCGGCGTGAGTCTCGGGTTCCCGGTGAATAAGTAACCGTTGCCCCCGGTCTCGGTGGCGGCAGGACTGGCGCAAGTCCTCTGGCCCCTGGGTACAGGCACACCATGACCGTTCTGGTGGGGACCTCTGGGTGGCAGTACCGGGACTGGCGGGACGGGCTCTACCCGAAAGGCGTGCCGCAGCGGCTCTGGCTGGAGCATTACGCCACGCGGTACATGACGGTGGAAAATAACGGCACGTTTTACCGGTTGCCGTCTCGGGAGACGTTCGAGGGGTGGCGGCTAAGGACGCCGGACGACTTCGTGATGGCGGTCAAGGGGAGCCGGTACCTGACTCACGTGCGGCGGTTGCAGGATCCAGCTGAGCCTGTCGCCCGGCTGCTGGGCGCGGCGGCGGGACTGGGACCGAAGCTGGGACCGGTCCTGCTGCAGCTGCCGCCAACCCTCACGGCGGAGCCGGGTCGGCTGGATGCATGCCTGGGGGAGTTCCGGGAGGCCTGGCCCGCGGTCCGGGGCGATGGGCCACCGGTGCTGCGCATCGTGGTCGAGCCGCGGCACGAGTCGTGGTGGACGGATGAGGTGCGGGAGATCCTGGCTGGTCACGACGCTGCGTTGTGCTGGGCGGACCGGCTCGGACGGCCGGTCACGCCGCTGTGGCGGACGGCCAGCTGGGGGTTCCTGCGGTTTCACGAGGGTGCCGCGGACCCGTGGCCCCGCTACGGCGAGAAGGCCCTGCGGTCCTGGGTCGACCAGATCAAGGAGGCGCACCTCACGCGGGCTGACGTGTACGTCTACTTCAACAACGATCCGGGCGGGGCCGCCGTCGTGAACTCGGCCGAGTTCGCGGCGCTGGCCCGGCAGGCCGGCCTGATCCCGACCCGCACGCCCGAGGTCGGTGAGGTCTCGCTGACTCCTCTGTTACCGACGTAGTGTCAAAGCGCGTCAAGGAGTGGTCAGAGGGTGGAGAACGCGTCCTCCAGGATGGACAGGCCCTCTTCGAGTAGCTGCTCCCCGATCACGAGCGGGGGCAGGAACCGGAGCACGTTGCCGAGCGTCCCGCAGGTCAGCACGACCAGGCCTGCGGCGTGGCAGGCCCTGGCCACCTGCGCCGCGGTGTCCGCGGCCGGGCTCGAGCGTCCCGGGGCGGACCAGCTCGATGGCGATCATCGCGCCGCGGCCGCGCACGTCACCGATGACCGGGTAGGCCTCGGCCAGCTTGTGCAGCCGGGGAAGCATGATCTCGCCGATCCGCCGGGCCCGGCCGGGCAGGTCTTCGGCCGCCATGGTCTCGATGGCCCCGAGGGCGGCCGCACAGGCCACCGGGTTCCCGCCGAAGGTGCCGCCGAGGCCGCCCACGTGGACCGCATCCATGATCTCGGCCCGCCCGGTGACCCCGGCCAGCGGCAGCCCGCCGGCGATCCCCTTGGCCGTCGTGACCAGGTCGGGCACGACGCCTTCGTGGTCGCAGGCGAACCAGTCGCCGGTCCGGCAGAACCCGCTCTGGATCTCATCGGCGATGAGCAGGATGCCGTGCTCCCGGCAGAACTCGGCCAGCCCAGGCAGGAAGCCGTCCGGCGGCACGATGAAGCCGCCCTCACCCTGGATCGGCTCGATCAGGACCGCGGCCACGTTGTCCTCGCCCACCTGGGTGTGGATCAGCCCGGTGATCACGTCGAGTGCGTTCGCGGCGCACGCCTCCGGGCCGCCCGGCCAGCGCAGCGGATAGGCCATCGGCATCCGGTAGATCTCCCCGGCGAACGGCCCGAACTTGTCCTTGTACGGCATGTTCTTGGCGGTCAGCGCCATGGTCAGGTTGGTGCGGCCGTGGTAGCCGTGGTCGAACGCGACGATCGCGGGCCGCCCGGTGGCGTGCCGGGCGATCTTGACCGCGTTCTCCACCGCCTCCGCCCCCGAGTTCAGCAGCGCAGAGCGCTTGTCGTGGTCGCCGGGGGTCCGCCGGGCGAGTTCCTCGCAGACCGCGACGTACTCCTCGTACGGGGTGACCATGAAGCAGGTGTGGGTGAACCGGTCGGCCTGCTCGCGGATCCCGGCCGCGACGCGGGGCGCGCTGTTGCCCACCGACGTCACCGCGATCCCGGAACCGAAGTCGATGAGGGAGTTGCCGTTGACGTCGATGAGCACACCGCCGCCGGCGGCGCTGATGAACACCGGGAGGACATGGCTGACCCCCCGGGCCACGGTGGCCTGGCGGCGGGCCAGCAGCTCGCGCGACGCAGGGCCGGGGATCTCGGTGACGAGGCGGCGGACCTGGGCCAGGCCAGGTCCGCCCGGGAGAGGCGATTGCACGGTCATACAACTGACGATAGGCCACGAAGCCTCCGTTGTGGGCGGCAGATTCTCTCCGTGCCGGGAACAGCCGGCCGGGCCGCTAGGGTGGGCGGGCAGGCAGCCCGATGACTCACGCACTCTCGCAGGAGCGTGGTGGTGCACACTTCCCAGGGGCTCTTCGATTGGGTGTTCGGCCGTGGCGCCGTGGACACCTCTGACCAGGCCTGGCTTCAGGCGATGCTGGACACCGAGGCGGCCCTGGCCCGGGCCCTGGAGCAGGCCGGGATGGTCGCGACGGGAGCGGGTGAGGAGGTCACCGCGGCGGCCCGGGCCGGGGCGTTCGACCCATCGGAACTCGGCCGGCAGGCGGCGCTGACCGGCAACCCGGTGCCCGCGCTGGTCCGGGAGCTGACCCGCAGGCTCCCCCCCGGTCCCGCGGGAGCCGTGCACCAGGGCGCCACCAGCCAGGACATCATCGACACCGCGGCCATGCTGCTGGCCCGGCAGTCGCTGGGAGTAATCTCGGACGACCTGGCCGCGGCCGCCGCGGCCGCGGCCCGCCTGGCGGCGGCGCACCGGGACACCATCATGATCGGCCGGACCCTGCTCCAGCAGGCCGTGCCGGTCACCTTCGGCCTGGTCGCGGCGGGCTGGCTGACCGGGCTGGATGAGGCGACCGCCGCGCTGGACCGGGTCGCGGCCAGCCGTCTCGCGGTCCAGTTCGGCGGGGCCGCGGGCACCCTGTCCGCGCTCGGCGACCGCGGGCCTGAGGTCGCGGCGCTGCTGGCCGTGGAGCTCGGCCTGCAGGCCCCCACCCTGCCGTGGCACACCGACCGGCTGCGGATCACCGAGATCGCGGGGGCCTGCGCGGGCGCGACCGGGGTGCTCAGCAAGATCGCGCGTGACGTCACCCTGCTCGCCCAGTCCGAGGTGGGCGAGGTCACCGAGGGCGGCGGGGACGGGGGGCGCGGCGGGTCGTCCGCCATGCCGCACAAGCGGAACCCGGTCGCCTCCATCGCCATCCTCGGCTGCACCCGGCAGGTGCCTGGGCTGGTCGCCACTCTCGCCGCCGCCGCGGAACAGGAGCACCAGCGGGCCGCCGGGGCCTGGCACGCCGAGTGGGAGCCGCTGGCGGACCTGCTCCGGCTCACCGGCTCGGCCGCGTCCTGGGCCGCGGACCTGCTCACCGGGCTGGAACCCGATCCGGGCCGGATGCGGCGCAACCTCGACGCGGCCGGCGGCTTCCCGATGGCCGAGCATGTCGCGGCGCTGCTTGCGCCCGCGCTGGGCCGTACCGCCGCCCACGACCTGCTGGCCGAGGCCAGCGCCGCGGCCGTGGCGGAGGGCCGGACGCTGGGCGAGGCTCTGCTGGACCGGCTGGATGCCGGCCGGCTCGCCGATGCCGGGGTCACGCCGGACCAGGTCACCGCGGCCCTGGACCCGGCCGGGTACCTGGGCGCGGCCGCGGAGTTCGTGGACGCCGCCTTGACCGCGCACGCCAAGGCCGCTGGCTGACGCACTCTTGGCCCGCCGCGGGTTCAGGCCGGTGGTGGGGAACAGCCCGGGCCTGCAGGTGGCGCCGGCTCGGGCCGGTGGTGGGGAGCAGCCCGGGCCGGGCAGGTGACGCCGGTCGGACCGGAGTTGGGTAACCTTCCTGGCCGGCGGCGGCGTCGCCGCCCGGAGCCGTGAGAGGCGTAACGATGGACGATGCTGAGCGCGCCGCGCAGGGGATGACGGTCCGCCGTGAGGTCCTGGGCGACGAGCACGTTGACCGGGCGGTCGCCGCGACCACGCCGCTGACCGCGCCGTTCCAGGACTTCATCACCCGCTACGCGTGGGGTGAGATCTGGTCCCGGCCGGGGCTGTCCCGCGGCGAGCGGAGCATGATCACGCTGACCGCACTGGTCGTGCTCCGCCAGGAGGAGGAGCTGGCCATGCACCTGCGGGCCGCGCTGCGCAACGGCCTGACCCCCGACCAGATCGGCGAAGTGCTGCTGCACACGGCCGTGTACGCGGGGGTTCCGGCGGCTAACCGCGCGCTGGCGATCGCCCGGGAGGTGCTGGCGGAGGAAGGGTGAGAGGGCCGCCGTGTCCTGGCAGGCCCTGCCGTAATGTCCGTATGACGAACGGCTGTACTTATCGCGACCATGTGGTCATTATGGTGTCGGGTAAGCTCGGGCGCTCGCGCCAAGGGGTGTTCGCTGCGCGGGTGCTTGCTGTGCCGGTGTTTGCTGTGCTGGGCAGGAGGATATGGCGGAGATCGTTTCACTGGCCGATGCCGTTGCACGAGCCGTCCACGACGGGGATTCGGTCGCGATGGAAGGGTTCACCCACCTCATCCCGTTCGCGGCCGGGCGTGAGGTGATCCGGCAGCGGCGCCGTGACCTGACCCTCATCCGGATGACCCCGGATGTGATCTACGACCAGCTCATCGGCGCGGGCTGCGCCAGCCGGCTCATCTTCTCCTGGGGTGGTAACCCGGGGGTGGGCTCGCTGCACCGGTTCCGCGACGCGGTGGAAAATGCCTGGCCAGGACCGCTTCAGCTGGAAGAGCACAGCCACGCGGGGATGGCGAACCGATACGTGGCCGGCGCCTCGGGCGTGCCGTTCGCGATCCTGCGCGGCTACAGCGGCACCGGCCTGGAGGGCCTGCCCGGACTGGACGGGCAGCCTGCCATCCGGTCAGTCACCTGCCCGTTCACCGGGGAGCAGCTGACGGCCGTGGCGGCGCTGAACCCGGACGTGACGATCATCCACGCCCAGCGCGCCGACCGGGCCGGGAACGTGCAGCTGTGGGGGATCACCGGGGTGCAGAAGGAAGCCGTGCTCAGCGCCCAGCGGTCGATCGTCACGGTCGAGGAGATCGTGGACGTGCTGCGGCCAGAGCCGGGGGCGATCGTGCTGCCCTCATGGGTCGTCGATTACGTCGCCCGGGCGCGCGACGGGTCGCATCCCTCTTATGCGCTGGGGTATTCCTCCCGCGACAACGACTACTACCAGGCCTGGGACGCGATCAGCCGGGACCGGGACCGGTTCAGCCGCTGGCTGGCCGAGGAGGTCTACGGCGAGACCGGGTCCCTGGCCCGTGCCGGGGCCGGCGAGGCAGGATGTGGGGCATGAACGCCACCGGGGCACCGGCATCGGCGACGAAGGACCCGGCCTCCTTCACCGCCGACGAGATGATGACGGCCTGCGCGGCCCGCGCCTTGCGTGACGGCATGACCTGCTTCGTGGGCATCGGGCTGCCCAGTGCCGCGGCCAACCTGGCCCGGGCCACGCACGCGCCGAACCTCGTGCTGATCTACGAGTCGGGCACGATCGGGGCCAAGCCGGACCGGCTGCCACTGTCGATCGGTGACGGGATCCTTGCCGAGACCGCCGACGCGGTCGTGAGCGTGCCGGAGATCTTCAACTACTGGCTTCAGCCCGGCCGGATCGGGACCGGCTTCCTCGGCGCGGCCCAGATCGACAAGTTCGGGAACATCAACACCACGGTCGTCGGCTCCGATCATGAGCAGCCCACGGTCCGGCTGCCCGGGGCGGGCGGTGCCCCGGAGATCGCCGCGTCGTGCCGCGAGGTGATCGTGGTGGTCCGGCAGAGCCGCCGCTCGTTCGTGGACCAGGTCGACTTCGTGACCTCGGTGGGATTCGGTGACGGCGCCGGTTACCGGGAGCGCCTCGGACTGGCCGGCGCGGGCCCGCGGAAGGTCATCACCGACCTGGGCGTCCTCGAACCGGACCCGGCGACATGCGAGCTCACACTGACCGGGCTGTACCCCGGGGTGACGGTGGCAGACGCGGCGGCCAAGACCGGCTGGGAACTCGCGGTGTCGGATTCGCTGGAAGTGCTCGAGCCGCCCACCACCGCCGAGCTGGCCGCGCTGCGCCAGCTGCGGCAGTCTGAATAACGGCGGACAACCCCGGCAACAAGGAGCAGCAGCCTGATGACCACGCCCCCTCCATCCCCGCCAGCCGGGCTGATCCTGCCCTCCTACGAGCGGCCCCGCGGCCTGCATCCACCGCTGGACTCCCCGGGTTACCGCTCTACCGCGCTGCGGGCGCCGTCCCGGCCGCCGCTGGTGATCCCGCAGCGGCTGACTGAGATCACCGGGCCGGTGCTGGGTGAGGGGTGGGTCGCGCCGGCCGACGCGGACCTGACCACCCAGCACGCGGGCGAGCCGATCGGCGAGCGGATCATCGTGACCGGGCGCGTGCTGGACAGCGACGGGCGGCCCATCCCTCACACGCTGGTCGAGGTCTGGCAGGCGAACGCGGCCGGCCGTTACCAGCACGTCGTGGACAGCCACCCGGCCCCGCTGGACCCGAACTTCTCCGGCGTGGGCCGGTGCGTGACCGACTCCGAGGGCCGGTACCGGTTTGTGACCATCAAACCCGGCGCCTACCCATGGCGGAACCACCTCAACGCGTGGCGGCCCGCGCACATCCACTTCTCGCTGTTCGGGCGGGCGTTCACGCAGCGCCTGGTGACGCAGATGTACTTCCCTGACGATCCGCTCTTCGAATACGACCCGATCTTCAACTCCATCCCGGATCCGAAGGCCCGCCAGCGGCTGATCTCCCGGTTCGACATCAACATCACCGAACCGGACTGGGCGCTCGGCTACGAATGGGACATCGTGCTCCGCGGCAGCGCCGCGACCGTGCTCGAAGGACAAGAGGAGCAGCGGTGACCGGACTGCCGCTGACCCCCTCGCAGACCGTCGGGCCGTACCTGGCGATCGGGCTGCCATGGCCGGACGGCCCGACCGTGGTGCCCGAGGGCACACCCGGGGCGATCACCATCACCGGGCGGCTGCTGGACGGCGAGGGCGCGCCGATCCCCGACGGGCTGATCGAGACATGGCAGGCCGGCCCGGACGGCCGCTTCGATCATCCGGATGACCCGCGTGGCGCACCGGAGAACGAGACGGCGTTCCGTGGCTTCGGCCGGTGCCCGACCGGCCCGGACGGCAGTTACCATATCCTCACGCTCCGGCCCGGCGCGCTGCCCAGCCCGGATGGCGGCAGGGAAGCCCCGCACCTGGATGTGTCCGTGTTCGCCCGTGGCCTGCTGAACCGGGTGGTGACCCGCATCTACTTCCCCGACGAAGCGGAGGCCAACGCGGACGACCCGGTGCTGACCGCTATCACCGATCCCGTCCGCCGGGCGACCCTGATCGCCACCGCGGACACCGGCGACAAGTACCGGTTCCAGTTCCACATTTACCTGCAGGGCGAGCACGAGAGCGTCTTCTTCGATGTCTGAACCGCAGGCCCCCGCGGCGCCGGGGGACGCCAGCCCCGCGCCGGGCGAGACCGGGCGGGTGACACGGGACGCGCGCCAGCCAGTGCGCCTGGCTGCCTCGCTGGACGGCCCGCGGGATGCGCCGGTCCTGGTGCTCGGCAACTCCCTCGGCAGCAGCCGGAGCCTGTGGGAACCACAGATCCTGGCGCTGGGGGACCACTTCCGGCTGCTCCGCTACGAGCACCGCGGGCATGGCGGCTCGCCCGCCCCCCCGGGGCCGTACACGATCGCCGACCTTGGCGCGGACGTGCTGCGCCTGCTCGACGACTTCGGGGTCGGGCACGCGTCGTACTGCGGCCTGTCGCTGGGCGGGATGGTCGGGATGTGGCTGGCCGCGAACGTGCCGGAGCGGATCGATGTCCTCGGGCTGTGCTGCACGTCCGCCAGCTTCCCGGACAAAGATCTCTGGGTGCAGCGGGCGGCGGCCGTGCGGGCCGGCGGGCTGCCCTCCATCTCCGCCCAGGTAGTGAGCCGCTGGTTCACGCCGGCCTTCGCGGCGCGGTTCCCGTCGGTCCCGGCTGCTTTCATCGCCACCCTGGACGGCGTCGATCCGGAAGGGTACGCGGGCTGCTGCGAGGCCATCGCGGGCATGGATCTGCGGGCCGCCCTGGCGAAGATCACCGCCCCCACGCTGGTGATCTCCGGATCGGAGGACCCGTTGACCCCGCCGTGGCACGGGGCACTGATCGCGCGGGGGATCGCCGGGTCCCGCCTGGCCGTCATCCGGGGCGCCGCGCACCTGGCCAATGTGTCCGCCCCGGCCGAGGTGACCGCCGCCCTGAGCGGCCACCTGCTCGCGATGGCGCCATCTGCCTGGGAGTAAAGCGCAGCGGACTGCTGGGGGTGAACGCCTAGTGCCCCGCTGGGGCTGAACGCCTAGAGGGACCCCCGGGCTGTCACCCATTCGACCGGCTGCCCGGTCACCGCGGCGATCCGGTCGTAGTCCGCGTCATAGTGCAGAACCGTGGCGCCGTGCTGCTCGGCCGTGGCCGCAATGATCAGATCGGGCAGCCGGAAGTCGCGGTGCTGGCTGCGTTCCGCCAGCATCCGGTGCACCTCCATGGCCCGGTTCATCGCCGTGGCCGTCACGTCCATCCAGCGCTGTCCGTGCAGGGCCGTCCACAGCACCTCGTACGCCTTGGGGTCCGGGGCATTGCTGAAGTACTCCAGCGCGGTCATCTGGCAGACGGCCAGCCGTCCCTCGGTGAGCAGTCCAGCGAACCTGGCCCGCGCATCAGAGTCCCGGGCCTGTGCCACGTACGCCGAGGTGTCGGTGAGGTAAACAGGTAAAGGCGCCACGCATCGGCACGCCTAGGCCTCATTTGAGAGGCGCAGGGGGCACCGTCCCGGGGTTCGGGATGCGCGGCAGCATCCAGGTGGAGAGCCTGCCGGCGGCCGGACCGCCCGCCTCAGCCATCCACCTGGATGCATGCTAAAGAAGGGAAATACTTACTTCTCGTTGCGCACCAGCATGTTCCAGGTAGCGGCACCGACGATGCCGTCAGCCTTAAGCTTGTACTTCTTCTGGAAGGCCTTGACGGCATCGAGCGTCTTCGCGCCGAAAATACCGTTGACGCTGAGGCTCTTGTGTCCGTACGCGTAACGCAGATTATGCTGGACCGCCCTCACCGCGTCGCCTCTGCTGCCTTTCGTGAGGGTGACGATCAGCCTCGACCAGGTCGTGTTACCGACCACCCCGTCGGCGCTCAGGTGAGCCTTTCGCTGGAAGGACTTGACCGCCGCCTGGGTCGCCAGGCCGAACTTGCCGTTGACGCTGAGCCGCGCGGTGGTGCGGTAGTTGAGCAGGTACTGGATGGCGTACACACGCTCGCCGGCCGCACCCCTCTTAACCGTGGGCCAGGTCAGGGCCGCCGGCTTGGCGGCCGTCACAGCAGGCGCCGCGGAAGCCGCGCTGGCGGCTCCCGCGGAGGCGCCGGCCGTCATCGCGACGATCATTCCGGCGCCAAGCACACCGTACCCGACTCGGCGCAGTGTATTTCGCATGAGTTCTCCTCCGGAGAGCGGATCTTCTGATTAGAAGTGGACCAGTCCCGGCCATGCTTTTGGCCGGGACTGGCCCTCGGCAGCTCGCACGCTATTTTTACGGCGGAGGCGAGTCAAGCGGCAATGCCCGCTCTTTAAAGAACGCCATGCGCATATTTACCCGAACAAGAACAGTAGTTGATTCTGAATTGAGCCGGGCATGGACTTAGTGATTAATTGCCCTTTCTGCGCTCTGGAGCCCGCGAGAGCTCCCGTGGGTACTTCCGCAATCCCCACGGGAGCAGCAGCGCAGACAGGGCCAGCCTGGATAACCGGGGCACCAGGGAGCGTGCCGCGGATTCGATGGACGCTTCGGACAGCAGCACGATCTGGGCTGCATCCCCCAGCGGGATGAAGCTGTCCTGGCTGGTAACGCGGACGGTCTTGCCGGTGAACCCGGCGTCGGACAGGGTCGTGATGATGGCCTCGGACACCCCGCCGGTGCGCCTGGTCTCGTCGGCCACCAGGACCCTCCCGGTGACGTTGGCCTCGCGCAGGATGTCCTCCGCCGGCAGCGGGGCGATCCAGCGCAGATCCAGCACCCGGCAGCCGATCCCGTCCGCGGCGAGCCGGGCCGCCACCCGCAGGCTCATCCGCAGCCCGTTGCCGAACGTGACGATGGTGAGGTCGCGGCCGTTGCCGTGGCGGCGGGCGCTGCCGGGCGGAACGAAGCCGGCCACAGCCCCGGCGGGTCGTAGCGGGCCAGCCAGCCCCCGTCGCCGGCCTGGTGCAGGTCCCTGGTGTGGTAGAGGGCGATGGGCTCGAGGAAAACGCAGACGCGGCCGTCGGCCTCCGCTGCCGCGAGGCAGGTCCGGAGCATGGGCGCCGCGTCGTCGGGCCGGGCCGGGCAGGCGATGATGAGGCCCGGGATATCCCGCAGGCTGGCCAGCGCGTTGTCGTTGTGGAAATGCCCGCCGAAGCCTTCCTGGTAGGCGAGGGCGGCGATGCGCAGCACCAGCGGATTCCGGTACTGGGCCTGGGAGAAGAACGACAGGGTCGCGGCCTCACCGCGGATCTGATCGGCGGCGTTGTGCAGGTACGCCAGGTACTGGATCTCCGGGACCGGCAGGAGCCCGGCCAGGCCCGCGCCCAGGGCCAGGCCGAGGATGGACTGCTCGTCGAGCAGGGTGTCGAACACCCGCGCGGCCCCGAACCGCTGCGCCAGGCCCCGGGTGACCCCGTACACGCCGCCCTTGCGGGCCACGTCCTCGCCGAAGACCAGCATGCCGGGCCGGGCGGCCAGGGCGTCGGCCAGCGCCGCGTTGATCGACTGCGCCAGGGTAAGCCCGTCGGCCGCTTCGGGCAGCCGCCCGGCGAAGGCCCCGCCGCGGCGCGCCGGTTCCGCGGCCAGGCAGGCCCCGGCCCAGACCTGCTCGGGATGATGGGGTGCGAGAGGGGCCATCACCTGGGCGGCGGTGGCCAGCCGCGGGCTGCCCACCACCTCGGCGGCGAGGCCGAGGATCCGGTCCCGCGACTCCTCGTAGCGGGCGGTCACCCCGGCCGGGGTGAGGATGCCCGCGGTCACCAGCAGCCGGGCCGTGCCGAGCAGGGGATCGGCGGCCAGGTCCGCGGCGACCACGGCGGCCCCGCGATAGCCGCTTTCCACGTCCGAGCCGGCGTGCCCGCCGAACCGCACCACGGCCAGGTGCAGGAACGCGGGAGAGCGCCGCTCCCGGACCCAGGCCGCGGCGGCAAGCGCCGCGTCGTACACGGCGGCCAGGTCCGACCCGTCCGCGTGGAAATACCTGAAGCCCGCCGCGGTCTGGGCGGCGGTGCGGACCCAGCCGGGCGGGGTCCGCACGCTGATGCCGATCCCGTTGTCCTCGATCACCAGCAGCAGCGGCAGCGGCAGACGCTGGTAGGCGCAGTAGGCGGCGGCGTTGATCGCCCCGGCCGCGGTGGAGTGGTTCAGCGACGCGTCGCCGAGGCTGGCCGCCACGATCGCGTCGGGGGGCCACCCGGCGGGCCGGCCGAGCCGGGCCGCCCGGTCCAGGGCGAAGGCCAGGCCAAGGGCGCGGGGCAGGTGCGACGCGATGGTGGAGGTCTGCGGGATGACGTTCAGCAGCTGGTGGCCGAACACCTTGTGGCGGCCGCCGGCGATGGGCTCGTCTGCCGCGCCAGCCAGCCCGAGCAGGACATCCCGGACCCCGTCCCGGGGAGGCGTGGCCTGCTGGCACCGGGCCAGGTAGAACGCGCCCGAGCGGTAGTGGAGCAGGGCCGGGTCGGTGATCCGCAGGGCCGCGGCCACGCCGGCGTTGCCCTCGTGCCCGGATGACCCGATGGTGTAGTACCCGGCGCCGCGGGCCCGCAGCCAGCGTGCGGCCAGATCGAGGTGGCGGCTGGCCAGCTGCGCGTCGAAGAGCTCCAGGCAGCGCTGCCCGGTCAGGGCCGAGCCGTCCCGGACCGGGCCCGGCCCGGCGGGACGCTCCCCGCGGCCATCGGGGGAATGGCCGTCCAGTGCGGCGATGACCTCGCCGAAATGGCGCTCGACAGGGTCTCGTTCCGCCTGCGCTCGTTCCGCCTGACCAGGGCTCATTTCTCTACCGTAGGGGCGGTTGCTCTACCGTAGGTGCGGCACCGTTGCTGACATCGGAGGAGGCCTCATGCTGCCCTGGTCCGTCGAGCTGGCCGGCCGGATCGACGAGCACGTGATCACCAGTGAGCTGCTGCGCGACAACCCGCTGGGTGATCCGTACCAGCGACCGCTGTGGGTCTATGTCCCGCCCGGCTACGACGACGACGCGGCCCGGCGTTACGCCACGGTCTACGTGATCCAGGGTTACACCGGGCACCTGGCCATGTGGCGGAACCGCTCGCCGTACCGGCAGCCGTTTCCCGAGACAGCCGACGCGGTGTTCGCGTCCGGGCAGGCACCCGGGACCATCGTGGTCTTCGTGGACGCCTGGACCAGCTACGGGGGCAGCCAGTTCGTCGACTCCCCGGGCACCGGCCGGTACCACTCCTACCTGTGTGAGGAGGTGGTGCCCTGGGTAGACGCGCACTACCGGACGCAGCCGGCCGCGGCGCACCGCGCGATCACGGGCAAGTCCAGCGGCGGGTTCGGCGCGATGATCACCCCGATGCTGCGGCCCGACCTGTTCGGGGCGCTGGCCACGCACGCCGGGGACTCGCTTTACGAGCTGTCCTACATCCCCGAGTTCGGCAAGTCCGCGCGCCACCTCCGGGAGTACGACGGGGACATCTGGCGGTGGTGGGACGACTTCCGGTCCCGGGTGTCCTTCACCAAGGAGGCCGATCATGACCTGCTGATGCTGCTGGGCGTGTCGGCCTGCTTCTCCGCCACACCCGATGGCCGGGTGGAGCTGCCGTTCGAGCCGCAGACCGGCAGGCTCCGGCCGGAGGTGTGGCAGCGCTGGCTGGACTGGGACCCGGTCCGGATGGTGCCGGACCACGCGGAGGCGCTCCGCGGGCTGCGCGGGATCTGGATCGACGCCGGGAAGCGCGACGAGTGGTTCCTCGATCTGGGCGCGCAGGCCTTCCGCGCCGCCCTGGGGGAGGCAGGCGTGCCAGACGAGGTGATCCACTTCGAGCTGTTCGAGGGCACGCACATGAGCATCGACTACAGGTATCCGCAGTCGCTGGCCTGGCTCGCCTCCCGCATCGCGGTCTAGCCGCGGGACGCGCCGCCGGCCCTGGCCGCACCCCGCGCCGGGGCCCAGGCCGGAAACGGTCGGCCGGCGCGGTAATAAAGCCGTAATGCGTAATGTGGGTCCGCTCGTGAACGAGGGCGCGGGATAGTACGTGCTCGGGTTTATATGTCCGCCCCTCCTCATGAGCGGAGAGACACAATGCGTTACCGCAGATGGGCACCGGCGGTCCTCGCCATCCCCGCCCTGCTGCTGGCCGCGTGCGGCAGCAGTACCTCACCCAGCGCCCCGAGCGGCACCAAGTCCGCTTCAGCCATGTCCACCAAGTCCAGCTCGATGGGCGGTTCCGGGATGACCTCCTCCGGCACGGCCGCGCTGGAGAAGATCAAGACGAGCATCGGCCCGGTGCTGGCCGACGCCAAGGGTTTCACCTTGTACTGGTACTCCAAGGACACCCCGATGAGCTCGGCCTGCACGGGGTCCTGCGCGCAAGCCTGGCCTCCCGTCACCGGCAAGCCCGCGGCGGCCATGGGGGTGCGGCTGGTCGGCAAGTTCGGCACGATCACCCGGGCCAACGGCGTGCTGCAGGCCACCTACAAGGGGCACCCGCTCTACACGTACGCCGGCGATAGCGCCCCGGGCCAGGTCAAGGGCAACGGGCTCGGCGGGGTCTGGCATGCGCTCAGGGTCAACGCGATCGGTGCCGTGTCGCCCAGCATGGCGATGTCCTCGAACTCCCCGTCCCCGTCCCCGTCCGCGTCGAGCAGCGGGAGCGGCGGCTACGGGGGCGGAGGCGGCGGGTACTGAGCCGCCCGGGCCGCGGCCCGGCGTGCAAGCCGGCCGCCGCGGCGTGGGCGTACCATCGGGTGGCATGGCGGATCACGGCGGCTTGGATCACGGCGGCATTGCCGAGACAGCCGCCGGCGGTGCGCCCGCGGCGTGGCCCGCCGCGCGGTACCTCCAGGTGCAGACGACCACCGACTCCAGGGCCGAGGCCGTCGAGCTGGGCCGCGGCGCGGTGCAGGCCCGGCTGGCCGCCTGCGCCCAGGTGAGCGGCCCGGTGCTGAGCAGCTACTGGTGGGAGGGCGATCTCGAGCGGGCCGAGGAGTGGACGCTGCTGCTGAAGCTGCCGGCCGCACGCTACCAGGAGCTCGCGGACTTCCTCAGCCAGCGGCACAGCTACGACGAGCCTGAGATCGTCGCGACGCCGATCGTGACGGGATCTGCGGCCTATCTGAGCTGGATAGAGGAAGTAACTCAGCCGCAGTGACCGTGGGAAGGACTGCCGTGCGGCACTCCTGACGACGACGGGGGCAGGCGGCAGACCTGAGCGAGTGCCTGACCCGGGCCGGGCCGGCTCAGTGCCCGGCGGCCGGCGGCGCGTTCCACGTCAGCATGACCTGCTGGCCGTGCTCGGTGCCGAGGGTGGACAGGGTCCCCGTGTCCAGCCGGAACAGCCGGCCGGCGGCCGGCTCCAGGCTGAGCCAGCGGGCCGCCAGGATCCGCAGGAAGTGCGCGTGGGCCACCAGCGCCACGTCTCCCTCGGCCAGCAGCGGCCGCACCCGGGCCAGCACCGCGTCCGCGCGGGCCCCGACCTGCTCCACGTTTTCCCCTGGATGCCCGGCGGCGCCGGGAATCACCCCGTCCCGCCACAGGTACCAGCCGGGGCGCTGCTCCCGGATCTGGTCCGTGGTCAGGCCCTCGTAGCCGCCGTAGTCCCACTCCTGCAGATCAGGGTCGGGCGTGGCGTTGAGCCCGGCCAGCTCCGCGGTCCGCACCGCGCGCTGCGCCGGGCTGGTGAACGCGGCCCGGATCTGGCGGCCGGCCAGCGCCGGGGCCAGCGACTTGGCGGCCGCCTCGCCGTCGGGCGTGAGCGGGATGTCCGTTCGCCCGGTGTGCCGCCCGGCCTTGCTCCACTTCGTCTCGCCGTGCCGGAGCAGGATCAGTTCTCCCATAGGCCCCATCTTCGCTGACCTGGGCGCGCGCCGGGCGCCGGCCGCCCGATTGGCGCGGGGAGAACCGGGTCGTCCCGCCTGTCCGCGCTCGTTGACTCATCCGCCTGTCACATGTAATGTTTTTCTGACAGGTGAAACAACGAGCTCTGGAGTCATGCTGACCAGCGACGAGCTGCTGACCGTGCTCACAGCGGTGGCGAACCCGCACCGGATGCGGATCGTCGCCGAGCTGCGGGACGGCCGGGTGCACGTCAGCGAGCTGGCCCGGCGGCTCGGCATGTCCCGGCCACTGCTGTACATGCACCTGGACAAGCTGGAGAGGGCAGGCCTGGTGGCCGGCCAGCTGGAGTTGTCGGACGACGGCAAGGCCATGAAGTACTTCGAGCTGGCCCCGTTCGACCTGCACCTCAACGCCGAAACGATCATCTCGGCGCTGCGTGATGGCAGCGGCGTGGAAGGGGACGACGTGGACACCGAAGAAACTGCCCCGGAAGGACACGGGAGATGATCGCGACTCACGTGGCCGCGCTGAGCAGCAGCGCGGAAGCAGGGATCGTCATCGGATTCGGCATCCCGCTCTGCGTCTGCGCGGCGGCCGCCATCATCGTCTGGTCCTACTTCCGGCTGCAGGCGCACCGCGCCGACGCGGTGGCGATGGCCGAGTACCGCAAGCTCGCCGAGGAGGCCGTGGCCAACCAGCAGGAACTGCGGACCGAGCTGGCCAAGCTGACCGAGCACGTCCAGGCGGTCGAGCAGCTGATGCGGGACGTGGGATGAGCACCGGCGCAGGTGGCCCGCCGGGCCCGCCCGGACCGCCCGGTGGCCCGGCCCGCCGGGTGGCACCGGCCCGGCTGAGGCTCTACTGGAACCCGCTGCGGCTGGCGGTGTCCGGCAGTACCTGGCGCGCCGCCGCCTTCCTGGCTGGCTACATCTTCGTCGCGGGCTGGCTCCTGTTCGCCATCGCTGTCACCGCGACCGTGACCGCCGCCGTCTTCCTGATCACGCTGGCCGGGATCCCGCTGCTGGTCGCGGCGGCGGGAGTGCTGCGCGGCTGCGCCAGCGCCGAGCGCGCCCGGTTGCGGCCGGTGCTGGACGACCCCGTCCGCGGCGGCTACCGGCAGGTGCCCCGGCCGGGCGTCATGGCCCAGGTCAGGACCCGCTGGCGGGACCCCGCCACCTGGCGTGACCTTGCCTACCTGATCGGGCTCTGGCCGCTGCTGTTCGTCCTGGACACCGCCGTGCTCAGCGTCTGGCTCACGCTTCTCGCCGGGGTGACCCTGCCCGCGTGGTACTGGGCGCCCCGGGGCAACGTGGGTATGGGCTATGTCAACGGCACGACAGTGCACGGCGTGACGCTCGGCTATTTCCCGCACGGCGCGAACGGTCCCGGCGGGGTCGGCCTGTACGTGGACACCCTGCCCAGGGCGCTCCTCGCCGCGTCCGTCTTCCTGGTGGCGTTCCTGCTCTTCAACTACGTGCTGGTGCTCACGGCCCGCGCCCACGCCCGCATCGCGGGCGCCCTGCTGCGCGCGCCTGCCGACCCGCTCGCCCCGGTGAAGGAGGTGCTCACCCGCCCGGGCCCGCTCGGCCCGCTGCACGCGGCCAGGTAAGACTCGCCCCCGCCCACGAGGGATCAGCTCGCAGGCGGGGGCTCACGACAAACTCACGCACAGTCCTCGAGAGAAGGCCATGATGCGCCAGCCGTCTAGTTCAGTATTGCCGGAAATCGCACCGCACCGCGAGGAGCCCCGCCGGTCCCGCCCACCGGTCGTCGAGCGGATCGCCGGGTGGAGCACCCGGCACCGCAAGACCGCCGTGTTCGGCTGGCTCGTCCTGGTCGCGGCGGTATTCATGGCCGGGCACATCCTGCCTGCCAAGAACGTGCCCGCCTACGACGCCGGCCAGTCGGGCCGGGCCGAGCAGACCTTGCAGCGTCTCGGCGTGGTCACCCCGCCGCGGGAGAACGTGCTGATCCAGTCGCGGGGGACCGGCCGCCTCGGCTCGGACCCGCAGATGCGCCAGGCCATCCGGCAGGTGGTGACCGCGCTGTCCGCCCTCCCGCATTCCGCTCAGGACATAGCCTCGCCCCTCAGCCGCGGCCACGCTGGGCTGGTGGCCGGGGATGGACGCAGCGCTCTGGTCACCTTCCAGATCCCGGGAAAGGCCAGCAACGAAGACCAGTCCGTGGCTCCGGCCCTCCGCGCGGTGGCCACGGTCCAGGCGCGCTATCCGGGTTTGCGGATCCAGGAGGCGGGTGACGCGAGCTACAGCCAGGCCATCAACTCGGTGCTGGCTCGCGGCTTCCGGAGGGCCGAGGCGACCTCGGTGCCCATCACGCTCGTCCTGCTGCTGCTCGTGTTTGGCGCCCTGGTCGCGGCGGGCATCCCGCTGTTGCTGGCGCTCACGTCGGTGGTAACCGCGCTGTCCCTGCTGACCATCTTGAGCCGGTGGCTGCCCGTCGGGTCGAGCACCTCGGAAGTGGTGCTGATCATCGGGATGGCGGTGGGCGTCGATTACTCGCTGTTCTACCTGCGCCGGGAGCGTGAGGAGCGCACCGCGGGTCACTCCACCGCCGAGGCGCTGAGGATAGCCGCGGGCACCTCCGGGCGAGCGATCATGGTGTCCGGGCTGACGGTCATGATCGCGCTGGCCGGGCTGTTCCTGACCGGCTACGACGTATTCAGCGGCATCGCGTTCGGCACGATTGCCGTGGTCGGCGTGGCCGTCCTCGGCTCACTGACCGTGGTGCCCGCGTTGCTGTCCTGGCTCGGGGGCAGGGCGGACCGGGGACGGATCCCGTTCCTCGGCCGCAGGCGGACCGCAGCGCGTCCGTCGCGGGTGTGGGCCGCCCTGGTACGCCGGGTAGCACGGCATCCTGTCGTGTGGGGTGGCACAGCCGCGATCGCGCTGCTCGCCCTGGCCGCGCCTGCCGCCGGGATGCGGCTGGGCAGCCCGGCGGTCGACCTGCCGGCCAGTTCCCCGGTCCTGCAGACCATGAACCGGATCTCCGCCGCGTTCCCGCAGACCCCGTCACCGGCGCAGGTCGTAGTGACCGGCCAGGATCTCACCGGACCGGCGGTGCGGCACGCGATCGTCACGCTGAACGCCCGGGCATCCGCGGACGGCCCGGACGGCCCGATCCGCGGGCCGGTTACCGCCACCCAGGTGGCGGACGGCCGTGCCCTGATCGTCTACGTTCCGCTGGCGGGAAACGGCACCAATTCCGTGTCCGACCAGGCCCTGCTGACCCTGCGCAACCGGGTCCTGCCCAGCACGCTGGGTACGGTGAGCGGGATCAGCTACGCCGTGACGGGGAACACCGCGGGCAACTACGACGACATGACGGCATTGCATTCGCGCACTCTGGTCGTGTTCGCCTTCGTGATAGTCCTCGCGTTCGTGCTGCTCCTGGGCGCGTTCCGGTCGGTCGCCATCCCGCTGATCTCGATCGCGCTGAACCTGCTCTCGGTGGGGGCCGCATACGGGCTGATCACGCTGATCTTCCAGGATGGACGGCTGCAAGGCCTCCTCGGCTACACCTCCTTCGGCGGGATCATCCCGTGGATCCCACTGTTCATGTTCGTGCTCCTGTTCGGGCTGAGCATGGACTACCACGTGTTCATCCTGAGCCGGATCCGCGAGCTGCACTCGCGCGGCGCCAGCACCCGGGACGCGATCGTCGGCGGCATCTCGAGCAGCGCCGGGGTGGTGACGAGCGCGGCCCTCATCATGGTGGCGGTGTTCTCCATCCTGGCCACGCTGCCCATCGTCGACACGAAGACGCTCGGCGTGGGACTGGCCGCGGCGGTGCTGATTGACGCCACCGTGGTGCGCGGCATCCTGCTTCCGGCCTGCCTGGCCCTGCTCGGTGAGCGCAGCTGGTACCTGCCACGCTGGCTGGGCTGGCTGCCCGGCGGGGGAGCGGAGGCTGGCGGGGGAGCCCGGGCCGGCGGGACAGCCCTGGCCGGGGGGACAGCCCTGGCCGGCGGGGGAGCCCAGGCCGGCGGGGGAGCGCAGCCGGGCGAGACGGCGCGGGTCGGCGCGGACGGGCCGCCACTCCCCGCGGGCTAAGGCGCCCCGGGCCCGGGCGGTGGACAACCACGCACCGCCGTCCGGGCCCCGCCCGTGTGCCACCAGCACCACGGGTCACTTTGATCACGGCCGTGGGGGCGGGAGTGAGTGGGAGGGGCCAGTGTGACTGGGGCGACTGAAGGCAGCCGAGAGCGGCGGGGCTGGGGGCGGGAGGGATGAGTGCGCGCCCTGATCCGTTGACTTCCTGAACGTTTGCTGTGACATTCCAGAGAAACCCTGGACACTGACGTCAGTGTCACCAAAATCTGGCATGCTGATTGGGAACCATGACATGCGCGTCAGTTAGGCCTGCCGCGCGGCTCAGCCGCCCCCGATCCCGCGAGGCCAGATGCGCGAGACACTCAACCCAGTCCTGCCTGAGGTGCGCCCGCCGCTGCCGGAGGTGCCCCGCCCGGCGCCGGCCCCCCCCGAGGAGTCCCAGGCGCCGGACCCCCCCGAGTCGTCCCCGCCGGCCCGACGCCGACCGCGGTCACCGATGGTCGAGCGGATCGCCTGCTGGAGCGCGCGGCACCGGATCGCTGTGGTCGTGGGCTGGCTGGTGCTGGCCGGGACCGCGCTGGTCGCCGGGCAACTGCTCGGCACGCAGAGCCAGCAGCAGTATGACCCGGGGCAGGCCGGCCGGGCCGAGCAGATGCTGCACCAGCTCAACGTGGTCAGCCCGCCCCAGGAAAGCGTCCTCATCCAGGCTCGCGGCAGCTCAGCGGGAGACACTTACGGGCGAAGCCCGCAGATGCGCGGCGCAGTCACCGACGTGGCCCACGCGCTCCAGGGGCTGCCCCGGGCGGCCCGCGACATCCGGTCCCCGCTGAGTCCCGGCGGCCAGACCCTGGTCTCGGCGGACGGCCGTACCGCGCTGGTCACGTTCGACGTGGCCGGCCCGCACGCCAGCGCGGACGCCACGGTCAGCGCGGACCTCGCCGCGGTGGCCCGGGTGCAGGCCGCCCACCCCGGCCTGATCGTGGCCGAGGCCGGTGACGCGAGCACCGACCAGGCCGCCAACACGATGATGGGCAAAGACTTCCACAAGGCCGAGCTCACCTCGGTGCCGATCACGCTTATCCTGCTGCTCGCGGTGTTCGGCGCGCTGATCGCGGCGGGCATCCCGGTGCTGCTGGCCGGCAGCGCCGTCATGGTCGCGGTTTCGCTGCTCGCGGTACCCAGCCGCTGGCTGCCTATCGGATCCAGCACCTCCGAAGTGGTGCTGATCATCGGGATGGCGGTCGGCGTCGACTACTCGCTCTTCTACTTGCGGCGGGAACGGGAAGAGCGCGCCGCGGGCGCGTCCTTCCCGGAGGCCCTGGCCACGGCGGCGCATACCTCAGGCCGGGCCATCCTGGTCTCCGGGCTGACCGTGATGGTCTCGCTGGCTGGCCTGCTGCTGACCGGGATCGACCTGTTCACCGGGATCGCGGTCGGCACCATCATGGTCGTCGGCGTGGCGGTCGTCGGCTCGCTCACGTTGCTGCCGGCCCTGCTGTCCCTGCTGGGGCCGTGGGCCGACCGCGGCCGGATCCCATTCCTGGGGCGGCACCGGACCCAGGCCCGGCCGTCCCGGCTGTGGGCCGCGCTGGTGCGCCGGGTGGTGCGCCGGCCGCTGCTGTGGGGCGGGACCGCCGCGCTGGCCCTGCTCGCGCTGGCCGCGCCCGCGCTCGGCATGCGCACCGGCACCCCCGCCATCGACCTGCCGTCCAAGCTGCCCGTGGTGCAGACGCTCGGCCAGATCCAGCGTGCCTTCCCCGGCCGGCCCGCGCCCGCGCAGGTCGTGGTGATGGGCAGCGACGTGTCCGGGCCACGCATGCGCGCCGCGGTGACGGAGCTCCAGGCCAGGGCCTCGGCCCACGGGGTCATCCACCGGCCGGTCACGGCCGGGGTCGTGGGCGATGGCCGCGGGATGGTGATCTCTGTCCCGCTCGCCGGGAATGGCACCGACTCGGCGTCCCAGCGCGCCCTGCTCGACCTGCGCAACCAGATCCTGCCCGCCACGGTCGGGACCGTTCCCGGGATCAGCTACGCCGTCACGGGGAATACCGCCAGCGGGCACGACTTCGACGCGGCGCTGCGTTCCCGCACACCGATCGTGTTCGCCGTGGTCGCGGGCCTCGCGCTGCTCCTGCTCATGGTGGCGTTCCGGTCGCTGGTCATCCCGCTGATCTCCATCGGCCTGAACCTCCTGTCCGTCGGTGCGGCCTACGGCCTGATCACGCTGATCTTCCAGGACGGGCACCTGCAGGGACCGCTGGGCTTCACCTCGTTCGGCGGGATCATCCCGTGGGTGCCGCTGTTCATGTTCGTGTTCCTGTTCGGGCTGAGCATGGACTACCACGTGTTCATCCTGAGCCGGATCCGCGAGCTGCGGACCCGGGGCAGAACTCACGAGGAGGCCGTGGTCGGCGGGGTGGCCGCATGTTCCGGCGTGGTGACCAGCGCCGCGATCATCATGGTCGCGGTCTTCTCGATCTTCGCCACGCTGTCCCTCATCGAGCTGAAGATGATCGGCGTCGGGCTCGCGTCCGCGGTGCTGATCGACGCCACAATCGTGCGCGGCATCCTGGTGCCCGCCGCGCTGGCTCTGCTGGGTGAGCGCAGCTGGTACTTCCCGCGCTGGCTGGAATGGCTGCCGGGCTGGCGGCTCGAGCCCTCCGGCCCGGAGCCGCTGGCCAGCGCGCCTGCGGCCCCGCCCGCGCATCCCGTCAGCCACCTGCCCGGAGGGAGCCAGAGGTACCCTTAGCGGGTGAGCGAACCGGGTCCCGGGAGGGCGCGGCCTGACGGCCTCCCGTCACCCCCGGCCCCGGCCTTAGCGCCACCCCCGGCCGCATCCGCCGCGTCCTCTGTGGCGGCGCCCATGCTCCCCCCAGAGCTTCCCGCGCCGAGCCAGTGCCCGCCGCCGAGCCAGGGCCCGCCGCCGAGCCAGGGCCCGGCGCCGAGCCAGTGCCCGCCGCCGAGCCAGAGCTTCCCGCCCCCGAGCCAGGGCCCGCCCCCGAGCCAGGGCCCGCCGGCCAGCCAGGGCCACAGCTAGAGGCCCTCGCAGAGCCACAGCCAGAGGCCGGTGCGAAGCCAGGGCCCGCCGCAGAGGCGGCGGGGTTTGAGGCTCCGGCCTTCCTGGCCTGGGCGCCGGAAGCGGTACCGCCCGCCACCCTCGGGGCTGACGCCGGCCCGCTGCCGGACGGGTCTGAGGCGACTCCCGCGCACGCTCCCGCCCCGGCACCTGCTCCCGCGTCCCCCGGTGGCCGGGGACGCCGAACCGGGCTGCTGATGATCATGGTGGCCGTGGCCGCGGGCTGCTGCCTGGCGGTCGCGGTGCTGGCGGGCCGAGCGGCGGTCGCCGGGCAGACCCGGCCGCCGACCCCGGCGGAACGGGCCGCGGCCGCGGCGGTCGCGGTAGCCCGCCGCTGGCGATCCTGGCCCGCGGGCCGGATCTTCCCGGCGGCCCTCGGGTACACGACCACCCTGCGCGGCCAGGAGACGGCGCACCGGGTGGGCATCTCCCCGGATTACCGCTGCGCTGCGGCGCTGGACACCGCGCTGGCCCGCCCAGCCCTGCTGGAGCGCTGCCGGGCCGGGATCCGGGCCAGCTACGTCGACGAGCTGGACGGCGTCGTCTACACCACGGGCGTGCTGGCCTTCCCTGACCGGGCCCGGGCGGCCGCCTTCGCCCGCCGCCTTCCGTCGGGCCGGCCCCCGGTCGCCGCGCTCCGGGCCCTGGCGCTGCCCGGGACGGCCAGCGCCCAGTTCACGGCCGCGGCCCGGCAGACGGCGACCGTCCGGCAGGAGGGTCCCTATGTCCTGCTCACCGTGGCCGGGTACGCGGACGGCCGCCCGGCCGCCGCGACCGGCGAGTTCGACGCCGCGGCGTTCAGCGCCGCGGGGCAGCTGGCCCGCGAGATCCTTGCCCCGCTGAACCGGCCCGCCGTGGTCAACTGCGCTCGCCGGCAGTGGTCGTGCTGACCGGGCCGGTCCGGGGGCAGGCCACGCTGGCGGCCGTGGCCCTGGCGTCGCTGCCGTGGCTGGGCGGGCACCAGGGTGGTGCCAGGCCGCCCACCGGGCCGGCCTGCGCGGCGCAGCCCGGCCCGGGCCAGGGGGCCGGGGCCCAGGTCCGCGCGGCCGAGCAGGCCCAGCTCAAAGCCATCGACGCCCCGGCTGCCTGGCGGCTGAGTAGGGGCCTCGGGGTGACCGTCGGCGTCCTTGACACCGGCGTGGACGCCGGCGCGGCCGACCTGTCCGGGTCGGTCCGCACCGGGCCGGACTACACGCTGGGCGCCGACCCGCCCGGTTACCAGCCGCCGCACCTGCACGGGACCTTCATCGCCTCGCTCATCGCCGGGCACGGCAGCGGGCCGGGCCGGGCTGACGGGGTCATCGGTGTCGCGCCAGCCGCCCGGGTGCTCTCCGTCCGGGTCATCCTCGACGACCAGGAACCCGGGCTGGGCCGGTACAACACCAACCCCCGGTTCGCCGATGCGATCGGCCAGGGCATCCGGTACGCGGCCAGCCACGGGGCCGGGGTCATCAACATGTCCCTTGGTTCCGCGGAGCCCAGCCGGGCCATGCAGGCGGCCCTGGCCTACGCCGTGTCCCGGGGTGTCGTGGTGGTGGCGTCGGCCGGCAACAGCGGGGCTCCGGGCCCGGCGTATACGCCGTACTCCTACCCGGCGTCGTTCACCGGCGTGATGTCGGTAGCGGCGGTGAACGACGAGGGGGTGCGGGCCCCGTTCTCCGACCGCAACTCGTCCGTGGTGCTCTCGGCGCCCGGCGTCAACGTGATCGGGTCCGGGCCGGGAGGCACCTACCTCCAGGCCAGCGGGACCAGCCCGGCAGCGGCCTTCGTGTCCGGGGTCGCGGCTCTGATCCGGTCGGCGTACCCGCGGCTCTCCCCGGCCCAGGTGGAGCAGGCGATGATCAGCTCGGCGGCCCGCCGCCCGGCGGCCGGGTACAGCCCTGCCACCGGATTCGGTGAGGTTGACGCGGCCGCGGCGCTGAGGGCCGCGGGCCGGCTCGCCCGGGCCCAGCCCGCCGCCGGGCTGGCCGCGCGGCGGCACTTCGGCGCCACACCCGGGCCGGTCCAGGTCACCGACCGGGACGAGGCGCGGATCGCCACGCTCGGCGGCATCGGCGCGGCCGGAGCGGCCGGGTTCCTGGCCGCCCTGGCCGTGTTCGGCGTGCTCACCGTCCGCCGGCTGCGTAGCCGGCGGACGGCTGGCTGAGCAGGGGCCAGCTGAGCAGGGGCCAGCCGAGCAGGGGCCAGCCGAGCAGGGGCGGCCGGCGAAGGGAGAGTCAGGATCTCGTAGCCGTTCCCGGTGACCAGCAGCGTGTGCTCGAACTGCGCGGTGCGCTTGTGGTCCTTGGTGACGGCGGTCCAGCCGTCATCCCAGACGTCATAGGCGATCGTGCCGAGGGTCAGCATGGGCTCGATCGTGAACGTCATGCCCTCCTCCATGACCAAGTTGACCGCGGGGTCATCGAAGTGCGGCACGATCAGGCCGGAGTGGAAGGTGGTGCCGATGCCGTGGCCGGTGAAGTCGCGGACCACGCCATAGCCGAACCGCCGGGCGTAGGACTCAATCACCCGGCCGATGGCGTTGAGCGGGCGTCCCGGGGCGACGGCCCGGATGCCCCGCATCATGGCCTCGTGGGTGCGCTCCACCAGCAGCCGCGACTCCTCGTCCACCTCGCCGGCCAGGAAGGTCGCGTTGGTGTCGCCGTGCACGCCGTTGATATAGGCGGTGATGTCCACGTTCACGATGTCGCCGTCCGCGATCACCGTGTCGTCCGGGATGCCGTGGCAGATGACCTCGTTGAGCGAGGTGCACAGCGACTTGGGGTAGCCGCGGTAGCCCAGGGTGCTGGGGTAGGCGCCGTGCTCCACAAGAAACTCGTGCCCGGCCCGGTCCAGTTCGTCCGTGCTGGCCCCGGGCAGGACGTGCCTGCCCACCTCCTCGAGCGCCTGGGCGGCCAGCCGCCCGGCCACGCGCATCCGCTCGATCGTCTCCGCGTCCTTAACGTCCGGCTCGCCGGTCCGCGGGTACTTGCGGCCGACGTACTCGGGCCGCGGGATGCCGCCGGCACCTGCCGTTGCGGGGAAATCCGGCCGGGATGGAGCAAGGTTGCCATGGTCTGGGAGTCTAGTGTGCATGGACGAAGAGCAGAGCTGGTGGTACTGCCTGACGCACCGCACCGTGGAGCACGGTGCCGGCTGCCCGAATAAGGAGAGGCTGGGCCCGTTCGCCACCCAGCAGGAAGCGGCCCACGCGCTGGACACGGTCCGGCGGCGCAACGAGGAGTGGGACAAGTCCGACGAGGATTGACCATCGGCGGGCAGCGGTGATCAGCTCCCCGGCGGGTATCGTGGGGTCTGCGACGATGCCGGAAGGGGCGCATGGTGGCAGATGACGGCGCGGGCAGCGATCTTCCTACGGCTGCCCGGGCCCGGATGGCGGAGATCCGCACCAGCGGGACCTGGGGATCGGCGCTCAGCACCGATGAGTTCGCCGCTATCCGCTCCGTGGGCTTCGAGCCCGCCGGCCAGGTCCTGGGGGCGGCCGTCTACAACATTGGCTTCTCGGGCGGCTACAACTGCCCAGGGGCGTGGTCAGGGTTCGGCTCGTACGCGCAGGCCTACCGCAGCGTGACCCAAGTGTCCGGGCGGGGCGGCTACGGCTCGTTCGGACCACTCACCCAGGCCATGTACGACGCGCGGCACCTGGCCATCAACCGGATGATCACCGAGTGTGCCGAGCTGGGCGGGCACGGCATCGTCGGGGTTTCCCTGACCATCGGGTCCTTCCCGGCTGGCGGCCTGGAGTTCAAGGCGATCGGCACCGCGGTCCGCGCCCCGGGATCACCGCCGCTCCCCAGGCCGTTCAGCTCGGACCTGTCCGGGCAGGACTTCGCCAAGCTAATCTCGTCGGGCTGGGTGCCGGCCGGGCTGGCCCTGGGCATATCCGTGGGGGCGAGGCACGACGACTGGCTGACCGTGGGCCAGACCCGCTGGGGTGCGGGTAACGCCGAGGTGGTCGGGTACACCGAGCTGGTGAACGACACCCGGCATGACGCCCGCCAGCAGCTGGAGAAGGACGTGCGCCGGCTGGGAGGGGAAGGCGTCGTGGTCCGGCAGATGGACATGCGGGTGCACGAGCGCGAGTGCCCGATCCAGGAGCACGGTAAAGATCACATCGTGGAGGCGACGATCGTGGGCACGGCCATGGTCCGCTTCGCCTCGGTGGCCAAGCCGCCACCACCGCTGGTGATCCTCTCGCTCGACCCGCAGCGCCGCCAGGCGGCCCGGGTACGGCTGGGACCCTGACGGGCATTATTCAGCTGGACTTCGCAGTACGAGCAGGGTGAGGGGAAGCGATGACCGACCAGCAGAGCACCGGGCTGACCGATAAGCAGAGCTCTGAGCTGAGGGGCGAGGGAGTCCCGCAGGACGCCCTGCGCCGCCTGGCCGAGCTCCGCCCGGGACGCCCCGGGGGCATTTTCACCTCTGACCTGTCCGTTAACGAGTTCCTGCTCGTCCGGGAGGCGGGGTTCCGCCCGCTCGGCCTGGTCCTGGGCAGCTCGATCTACCATGTCGGGCTGCAGGTCGGCCGCTGGGGGAAGAACCAGGAACTGGACGTGCTCTCCCAGGCCATGTACCACGCCCGGGAGCTGGCCATGACCCGGATGGAGGCCGAGGCGGACGCGCTCGGCGCGGACGGCATCGTCGGGGTCCGGCTGGACGTGGAGATGAAGGAGTTCGGCAACGACATCGCCGAGTTCATCGCGGTAGGCACCGCGGTCAAGGCCGAACCGGGTGCGGGCGGCGGCGGCGTGACGGACTGGCGCAACAACAAGCGGCAGCCGTTCACCTCGGACCTGTCCGGCCAGGACTTCTGGACGCTGATCCGGGCCGGGTACGCGCCGCTCGGCATGGTGATGGGCTCGTGCGTCTACCACATCGCCCATCAGAAGATCGGCGGGAAGATCAGCAACATCGGCCGGAACGTGGAGCTGGAGCAGTTCACCCAGGCCCTGTACGACGCGCGTGAGCTGGCGATGAGCCGGATGCAGTCGGAAGCGGAAGAGTTCCACGCCGAGGGCATCGTCGGGGTGCAGCTCCGCCAGCACAGCCACACCTGGGGATCGCACACCACGGAGTTCTTCGCCATCGGCACCGCTGTCCGCCCGCTGCGCGAGGACCACGTCATCGAGCGGCCCACCATGGTCCTCAGCCTCGACAGCTGACCGGCCGGGCCCCGGTCAGGGGCGGAAGGCGGCGGAGGCGGCCGCGCGCCCGATGGCGGCCTGGTCCAGGAAGCCGTAGGTGCCCTTTTCGAGCAGTTCGCCCGAGGCGGTTACCACCGCGCCGAGGGCGGCGTTGGCGAACGCCGCCCCCACCGAGATCCGGTGCACGCCCGCCGCGGCCAGCTGAGGCACGGACGGGGCGCCCGCGAAGGCGAGCACGTTGACCGGCCGGTCCACCGAGCTGACCACGGCCCGGATGTCGGCCAGGCTGGTCAGCCCCGGCGCGTACAGCACGTCCGCGCCCGCCTCCTGGTACGCCTGCAGGCGGCGGATGGTGTCAGCCAGGTCCGGCCGGCCGTGCAGGTAGTTCTCGGCGCGGGCGGTGAGCACCAGCGGCCCGGGTGCCGCCTTGGCCGCCGTCACGGCCGCGGCCACCCGCTCACGGGCCAGGCCCAGGTCATAGATCGGCGCGCCGGGCCGCCGGGTGAAGTCCTCGACCGAGCAGCCGGCCAGCCCCGCCGCGGCGGCGAGCCCGATGGTCTCGGCCACTCCGGCCGGCTCGTCGGCGAACGCGTTCTCCAGGTCGGCCGAGACCGGAAGCGTGGTCGCCGCGGCGATCGCGGCGGCGTGCCTGAGCGCTTCGTCCCGGGTGACCGCCCCGTCCAGGCGCCCCAGCGTGGCGGCGAAGCCGCCGCTCGTCGTGGCCAGCGCGGCGAACCCCAGCGAGGCCAGCAGCCGGGCGGAGCCGACATCCCACGGATTCGGCAGCAGCAGCGGGCCGGGGCCCTCGTGGAGCGCACGGAAGACCCGCGCCCGCTCGGCCTGGATCTGGGCTGGGTCGTCCGCCGGCATCGTCATGTGGCCACTCTAGGGGCCGTCACGCGGAGGGCCGGGTGATTTAGGCGGCGCTGCCCGGGTGCTGGCGGGCCTGGGGCGCCGCGGTCAGCAGCGCGGCCAGGGCCGCCGCCTGGTCCCGGATCTCCGGGATTGCGGTCGTCTCATAGCGGACCCCGCGCAGCGGCGGCCCGAGCGTGAACAGGGTGGTGCTGGGCGTGCCCGCGGCGTCGAGCAGGGCGCCCTCCGGGCTGGCGTCCAGACCGAGCCGCAGCGGATCCGGGCGGGCCAGTCCCTGGCCGAGCAGGTCACGCAGCAGCGGGTCGGAGGTCCGGGAGAGGTCCGTGCCGGGCCCGGTCGCGTTGATGAGCCAGCCCGCGGCCAGGTCGGTGACGGACGAGCCCTGCTCTACCTCGATGCGCAGCCGCTCCTTCCCGAGACCTCCCGGGACCTCGGTGATCCCGGTGACCCGGCCGCGCAGCACGGACAGCCGCCCGGTACAGCGCAGCTCGGTGATCCGCCGGGCGGTCGCGGGCGGCATCCGGTGCCGGTGCACCTCCCAGTAGCGGGCCACGTGCCGCACGAACAGCCGCTTGTCCCGGTCTGGCAGCCGTCGCCAGAGGCTGGGCACGTGCGGCCGCACCGCGTTGACCACGTCCTGCCAGTGATTCGGCCGGCTGGCCATGGCCGACCGGACCTGCCAGATGAGTTCCGGCAGCCGGACCGGGTCACCGGTGTCCGACAGGGCAGGCAGCCAGATGGCATCGGCCGGCCCGCCGCGGCCGCGGTGCACCTGGGGCAGCATCCCATGCCGCGACACCGCCCGGACCGTAGTCCGCGGGTCGGCGGTCACCGCCGTGGCCACGTCCAGCATGGTCAGCCCGGTGCCCAGGATGACAACCGGACGGCCGTCGTGGATCGCGTCCAGCGCGCCCGGTGCCCACGGGTTCGTGATGCACCAGGGACTGTCCGGGAAGGGGACCGGGGGCGACGGCGGCCGGTTGCCGGTGGCGAGGATCGCGAGATCGGCCTCGAGGCTGCCGTCGGTCAGCAGCAGGCGCACCGGGCGGCCCCCGGTGCCCGGCCGGATGCCCAGGACTTCCGAGGCGATCGGGCTGAGCCCGGACAGCGGCGCAGCCCGGCGCTCCGCGTCCGCCAGCGTGTCCTGGAGATAACGGCCGAACGCCTGCCGGGGCAGGAACTCCAGGCCGCCGAGCCCGGCCGCGGAGGCCCAGCGGAGCAGGTGGTCCGGATCCCCGGCCACCCCGCTCATCCGTTCCGTGAGCGCGTTCAGGAAGTGCGCCGGGTTGGTCGTCGAGTAGGCCTCACCCAGCCCATGACGGCCCAGCCGGTCGATCAGCGCGATCCGCATCGGGTACTGCTGGGCCGCGGACGCATGCAGCAGGTGGATGGCCGCGAGCGTGCCGCTGGCGCCGCCGCCGATGATCGCGATCACCGGCCCGCGCCCCGGCGCCAGGCCGGGGCCGGGCAGGTTGTGCGCCCTAGTGGTCATCGCGGGTCCCGTGCTCCGGGCGGGTGAACCGGCCCTGGTGGTGCAGGAGCGGCGGCTCGCCCGAGCCGATGATGGCGTGCTCCACCCGGCCCACCACGAGCTCATGGTCGCCCACGGTCAGCTGCGCGTGCGTGGAGCAGATCAGGTGCGTGGTCGCGCCGGCGAGCAGCGGGAGCTCCCCGGGACCCGGGCGCCACCGGGTCTGCGGCCCGAACCTGTCCGCGCCCTTGCGGGCGAATCTCGCCGCCACCGCCTCCTGGCCATGATCCATCAGGTTGACCGCGAAGTGCTGCGCCGCGCGGACCGCGGGCCAGTTGGAAGACTCGTGCCCGATGTAGAAGGACACCAGCGGCGGGTCCAGGCTGGCCGAGCTGAACGACGTCACGGTCAGGCCGGCCCGCGCAGGGTCACGATGGCGACGCCTGCGGGGTGGCGGGCGAGGGCCTGGCGGAAGACCTCCGCGTCGACGATCGGCAGCGAGCGGGGGCCAGAAGAGGCAGGCACAGAAGAGGCAGGCACAGAAGAGGCGGCACAGAAGAGGCGGGCACGGAAGAGGCGGGCACGCAGCAGGCGGGCACGGCGGAGGCGGGGACGCAGGAGGCGGACGCGGCCGAGGCGGACGGGGTGCGGAGGGCGGCGGGTGGGGGAGGTGTCACAGATCCTGCCTTCGGCTAGCGGTCGCTGCCGTGACGGCCCGGCAGCGGGGGGGGCGGGTGGTCCCGCGGGCCCGGGTGCGGCCCGCGGGACCATGGTCAGGCGACGGGTTCCGGCACGCCGCGGGGGCAGGTCGCGGTGAACTGGCTGGCCGGCCGGGAGAGCCCGTAGTGATCCCGCAGGGTCTGGCCGGTGTACTCGGTCCGGAACAGGCCGCGGCGCCGGAAGATCGGGATCACGTGGTCGGCGAACGCCCGGAGGCCTGAGGGCAGCGCGGCCGGCATCACGTTGAAGCCGTCGGCGGCGCCTCGGTCGAACCAGTCCTGGATGGTGTCCGCAACCTGCTCAGGCGTGCCCGTGAAGGTGCGGTGCCCGCGCCCGCCGCCGAGCCGGCCGATCAGCTCGCGGACGGTGAGATCCTCCCGGCGGGCCAGGCCGGTGATCAGCTCTGCGCGGCTCTGTGCCCCCTCGACGAGCGGCCGGCCGAACACCTCGGCGGGCAGCGGCCGGTCCAGTTCCAGGATGCCCGGCGGCACCTCCAGCACCTTGGCCAGCTGGTCCAGGCCATATGCGGGAGTGATCAGCTCTTCCAGTTCGTCGCTGAGGGCGTGGGCCTCGGCCTCGGTCGAGCCGATCACCGGCACGATGCCCGGCAGGATCTTTATCTGAGCGGGATCACGGCCGAGCCTGCGGGCCCGGCGCTTCATGTCCGCGTAGAACTCCTGGCCGTCCGCCAGGGTCTGCTGCGCGGTGAAGATCGCCTCGGCGTAGCGGGCCGCGAACTCCCGGCCGTCCTCTGATGACCCCGCCTGGACCAGCAGTGGACGGCCCTGGGGCGAGCGGGGCACGTTCAACGGGCCACGGACCCGGAAATAGTCGCCCTCGTAGTCCACCGGGTGAATCCGGGCCGGGTCGGCGTAGATGCCGGCCGCCTTGTCACCCAGCTCGGCGCCGTCCTCCCAGCTGTCCCACAGCCGGATCGACACATCCACGAACTCGGCGGCCCGGGCGTACCGTTCCCGGTGGCCGGGCCGGTCATCCAGGCCGAAGTTCTGCGCGGACGCGATGTCGGCGGTGGTCACGATATTCCAGCCGGCCCGGCCACCGCTGACGTGATCGAGTGAGGCAAACCGCCGGGCCAGGTTGTACGGCGCGTTGTAAGTGGTCGACGCGGTCGCGATGAGCCCGATGTGGCTGGTCGCCCCGGCCAGCGCGGTGAGCAGGATGGTTGGCTCCAGCGCGCTGGCCGGCCGGTACTGCGGGTTGGCGCGGACCGCGGGCCCGTCGGCCAGGAACAGCGAGTCGAAGGTGGCCCGCTCGGCGATCTGGGCCAGGTCACGCCAGTGACCCAGATCCGTGTTGGCGAACGGGTTGCTCTCCGGCAGCCGCCACGCCGCCTCATGGTGCCCGGAACTCATCAGGAACGCGTTGAAATGCAGCTGCCGCTGCGGGCTGCTCATGCGCGGCCTCCTTCGGGGGTGGTCCGGTGCCGGCGGTGCCGCTCAGGTGGCCAGGATCGTGGCCGGGGACCGGCCGGGGATGGTTGTCGTTGCGGAATCTGGGGTTGGCCCGTCGGCCGCGGCCAGCGCGGCGCACCGGCCGAGCGCGGCGGCCACCCGGTCCGCCCACCCGTCCAGCACCGGGCCGGGCTCTGCCAGGTCAGGCTCGAGGAAGGCCAGCCCGGGTGCCGGGGTGGAGGCGCCCAGCTCCAGCAGCAGCGGCCGCAGATGCAGGTCAACCGCCAGGGCGTGGTTCGGCACCCGCATGACCAGCAGGGGCAGGGCGACCACCGAGGACAGCGCCTGATAGTCCAGCCGGTCGAGGAAGACCTTCAGCAGCCCTGTGTAGGTGCCCTTGTAGGTGGGGCTGGCCACGAGCAGCAGGTCCGCCTGCTTGACCTGCTCGAGCGCGTCCTCGACCGCGGACGACGGCTCATCCAGCAGCAGCCGGCGGGCCAGCCCGGACAGGTCGATGACCTGGTGCTCGCCGGTCAGCGCGGCGGCGCGGCTGACCGCCTCCGCGGCCAGCCGCGCGATCTGCAGGGTCCTGGATTGCGGCCGGGGGTTGGCGACCAGTACGACGAAGCTCAACACGTCCTCCTCGGGTGGGTGGTCACGGTCATGGCTCAGGGCGTTCCTTCCGGGTCCGGCGGACCCTGCTAGGCGCTGGCGCGCAGGCGGGCCCGCCCGGAGTTGCCGGCCGCCGCCTCCCGTCGGCGGATCTCGGGCAGGACACCCTCGCCGAACCAGTAGGCCTCCTCCAGGTGCGGGTAGCCGGACAGGATGAACTCGCTGATTCCGAGGGAGGCGTACTCCTCGATGAGGTCGGCCACCTTCTCATGGCTGCCGACCAGCGCGGTGCCGGCCCCGCCGCGCACCAGGCCGACACCGGCCCACAGGTTCGGGTAGATCTCCAGGTCCTGGGCGGAGCCGCCATGCCGGTAGGTGGCGTTCAGGGCCCGCATCCGGTCCTGGCCGACCGACTCGCTGGCCCCGAGGACCTGCTGGGCCTTGGCGATCTCGGCGGGGTCAATGTAGTCGAGCAGCCGGCTGGCCTCGGTCCAGGCGTCCGCCTCGGTGTCCCGGGCGATCACGTGCAAGCGGATCCCGAAGCGCAGCGTGCGGCCCTCGGCCGCCGCCAGCTCCCGGATCCAGCTGAGCTTCTCCGCCACCTGCGCCGGGGGCTCGCCCCAGGTCAGGTAGACGTCCGCAGAGGAGGCCGCCACGTAACCCGCCGCGGGGGAGGAGCCGCCGAAGTACACCTCCGGCACCGGGTCAGGCGGGCGCAGCACGGTGGCCCCTTCCACCTGGTAGTGCTCGCCGTGGAAGTCGAACGGCTCGCCGGTCCACGCGCCCCGGACGATGGCCAGGAACTCCGCGGTCCGGGCGTACCGCTCGTCGTGGGACAGGTAGTCACCGAACCGCCGCTGCTCTTCCGCCTGGCCCCCGGTCACCACGTTGAGCAGCAGCCGGCCGCCGGACAGCCGCTGGTAGGTGGCGGCCATCTGAGCGGCCAGCGTGGGGGACGTCAGCCCGGGCCGGAAGGCGACCAGGAACTTCAGGCGGCTGGTCTCCCGGGTCAGTGCGGCGGTGACCAGCCACGCATCCTCACACCAGGTGCCGGTCGGCGTCAGTACCGCCTCGAAGCCCAGCTGCTCGGCCGAGCGGGCCACCTGGGCCAGGTACTCGATGTCCGGCGGCCGCTCCTGCGCAGCCGCGCCCCGGATGTGCGGGGCGTCCGGCCGCCCCGCCGGGCCGCCCGCGGCCCCGGCCGGGGGCAGGCTGTGTCCCCGGCCCATGATGGCCCGGCCGTCGCCGGTCGTGGGAAGGAACCAGTGGAACCTCAGTGTCATGAGGCCCCCCCGACGGTGTTGTTGAAGCTGGGGTCGGAGAAGTTCTTGAAGTCTACGTGGCCGGGGATCAGCCCGGCGCTGGTGAACGCGTTGGACACCGACTGCTCGGCGCTGACCACCGCCGGGGTGATCTGGACCGGAGTCCGCACGTCGTCCCTGGCCGCCTTGAGCATGACGCTGTCCGGCAGCCCGGTGGCCTTGGCCCACACCGCGGCCCAGGCGGACACGTGCGAGCCGCCCCACACGTAGGCCTGGTTGAGCAGCTTCAGGTAGTCGCGGATCGCGGCGGCCTTGGCCGGGTCGGCTAGCGCGGTGCGGGACGCGACCGCGAACGAGTACGGCGCGCCGTATCCGGTCCCATTGACCAGGATCCTGGCGTGGTCCTGGCCCACGACCTGCTCGATGTACGGCGACCAGATGTCCCAGGCGTCCACGTGCCCGGACGTCAGCGCAGCCAGGCCGTCCGCGGGCTGCAGGTAGTCCAGCGACACGTCGTGCACCGACAGGCCGGCCTTGTTCAGCACGGTGAGCAGGTGATAATCGGCCGAACTGCCCTGCGCGACGGCGATCTTCTTCCCCTTGAGCTGTGCGACCGAATGGATCGGCGAGTTGTCCGGCACGACGATCGCGGAGGCGTTCGGGCCGGCGGTCACCGCGCCGACGATGGCGACCTTCTCCCCGCCCGCGGCCGCGAACACCGGCGGGGCGTCGCCGACGCTGCCGATGTCGACCGCGCCGGAGCCCATGGCCTGGAGCATCGGCGGCCCGGAGGTGAAGTCGGACCACTCGACCTTGAACGGGAGCTTGCTGAGCAGCCCCGCCGCGGTGAGCAGCGCCTGGGCGCCAGAGCCCGCCTGGTCGCCGACGTGCAGGACGACGCTGGACACGTTGGCGGTCTTGGCGCTCGCGGTGGAGGATGGCCCCGAGCCGCCGCTGGTCCCGGACGAGGAGCAGCCCGCTGCGATGAGGGCGAGCAGGGCCACGGCCGCGGCGCCCGGGATTACCCGGCGCCGCCGTGCCGCGGGGAAAAGCCTGGCCGTTGAGGTGCTGGCCGGCGAGGTGCTGGCCGGCATGGGGGAGGGCTGCGTGCGCGTGATGCCGCGGAATTTATTGATCATGATCATCCTTCCGTGACGACGCCGAGCTCCATGAGCAGGCGGGTTCGAAGGGCAGCCAGTTCCGGGTGGTCCCGCTCTCGCGGCCGGGGTACCTCGATGCGCTCGCTGAAGGCGATCTGGCCGCCTGCCAGCACGAGCACCCGGTCCGACAGCGAGAGCGCCTCGTCTACGTCGTGCGTGACCAGCAGCACCGCCGGCTGGTGGTGCGCCCACAGCCGGAGCACCAGGCGGTGCATGGTGATCGTGGTCAGGGCGTCCAGCGCGCTGAACGGCTCATCCAGTAGCAGCAGGCTGGGCTCGCGGACCAGCGCCCGGGCCAGGGCTGCCCGCTGGGCCTCGCCGCCGGACAGGGTCAGCGGCCAGGCGTCAGCCCGGGCGCCGAGGCCGACTTCCTCCAGCGCGTCCAGGGCCACGGACTTGGAGTCGCCGGTCCGCAGCCCTAGGCCCACATTGGCCCGGACCCGGCGCCAGGGCAGCAGCCTCGGCTCCTGGAAGGCCACCGCCGCGGTGCCGGTCACGCCCAGGTCGCCGGTGACCTCGCGGTCCAGGCCGGCCAGCGCGCGCAGCAGCGTGGACTTCCCACTGCCGCTGCGGCCGATCAGCGCCACGAACTCGCCCGGGGCGATATCGAGGTCCAGCTCGTTCAGCACCCGCCGTCCGGCGAACTCCCTGGTCAGTCCCCGGGCCCAGGCCGTGGGGCGGGTCGCGGTGTCAGCGGCGTCAGCCGGTGAACCGCTCAGTGATCCAGCAGTCCCTGGCGCCATGCCAGCGCCCTCCTTTCCAGCAGCCGGACCAAGGCGTCGGTGAGCAGCCCCAGCACGCAGTACACGAGCAGGGCCACGAAGATCACGCTGTTGTTCAGGAAGGCCTGACCCTGGTTGATGATGTAGCCGAGCCCGGCGTTGGCGTTGATCTGCTCCGCGACCACCAGGGCCAGCCAGGCGATGCCGAGGCTCTGCCGCAGGCCGACCAGGATCTGGGGCAGCGCGCCGGGCAGGATGATGTGCCGGATCGTCTCGCCCTGGCGCAGCCCTAGCGACTGGCCCGCCTCAGCGAGTTTGGCGTCCACGTTGCGGATGCCGGAGAACGTGTTCAGGTAGAGCGGGATCGAGGCGCCCAGCGCGATCAGCAGGATCTTGGGCAGTTGGCCGATGCCGAACCAGACGATGAACACCGGGATCAGCCCGAACAGCGGCAGCGTCCGGAGCATCTGCATCAGCGGATCCACCGAGTTCTCGCCGAGCCGGCCCAGCCCGGCGACGACGCCGAGCACCAGGCCCACCGCCCCGCCGACCGCGAAGCCGATCGCCACCCGCTCCAGCGACACCAGCATGGCGCCCTGCAGCGTTCCGTACGCGGCGTTGCTGGTGGTGATCAGGGTGACCGCGGTGTGGAACACGGTGCTTGGCGGGGGGAGCTTCTGCTGGGAGATCAGTCCCGACATGCTCACCAGCTGCCAGCCCACGAGGACCACCAGCGGGCTGATGATGCGGAACCAGGTCCGGTTGCGCCGCCGCGCGGCGGGCTTCCCGCGCGGGCCCGGCGCGGCACCCTGCGCGCCGTCCGGGACTGATCCCCCCAGGTCGGCGGGGACTGATCCCCCCAGGTCGGCGGGGACCACGCTCAGGTGTGGCGCGGCGGCGCGGCCGTCCTGGCCGCCGGGGACGGGTGCGGTACTCATTCCTGTCCCGGTGGCGTCCGTGGCCCCCGGCCCGCTGGCGGGGATGGCTCCCGGCCCGCTGGCGGGGGTGGTGTCTCGCGCCAGGCCGGAGGGGAGCAGTCCGGTGGGTGGGTTTCCAGGCATTGACAGACCTCGCTCGTGACGGGGAGTGCCGGCGGCCGCACGCCGGTGCGGATGGGCCCGCGGGCGGCCGACTGATCCGGACGGGTTATGCCGGCTCGGCGGGGAGCAGGGCGGCGGGCCGGGGACAGGGTCCCGGCGTGCCTGCGCAGATCGACAGAGCAGCGCGGGACCAGTAGTAGGAAAGGGCCATGCTCCCATGGTGGAAGCCGTATCCCTATAATGTCAATAGGGAAAATCGAGATGAAGGAAAAGCCCGCTGGGGACGGCGTTCCTGGAGTGGCCGGGCCGGGTTACCGGGGCGGCTCTGGCCGGGTTACCGGGGCGGCTCGAGCTCTGGCCGGGTCACCGGGGCGGCTCCGGCTCCCGGCCGGGTTTGCGGCGGGCGCCGTCCCGGCGAGGGACGCTGGCGGTTAGAACCCCGGCTGGCCGGGGGCGGGGCCGCTCACGGTGTCGAGTACCCGGCTGAGCCGTTGCCGGAGCCCGCGCCGGGTCAGCCCGGGCGGCTCCCCGGCCGCTGAGCTGATCAGGTGCTGCGCGCCGTCGAAGGATACCGGGGCGGTCCCGGAGGCGACCGTGAGCGCCTCGTGGGCCAGTTGCTCCAGCTCCGGGTCGCCCTGGTCGAGGGCAAGCACTGTGGCACGCTTGCGGGCGTCGCTGACCCGCTCCAGCAGCGGAGCGGGGGCTATCTGGGTGCCCACGATCAGCACCGTCTCGCCACGATCGGCCCGCTCCAGGCGGCCCATATCAACCCGCAGGTGTGGCGGGGCGTCCGCTGGCGGCGCCCAGCGGATCAGGGTGGGGGAGAGCTCGGGCACGCCCCACAGGCGGCTCTCCTCGTCAAGGTGCGCAGCGAGATGCCACGGCTCGTCCCCGGGGGTCCCGACCACCAGCAGTCCGCCGGGAGTCCGGGACCGGCGGAGCACGCGGGCGAACGCGCGGGTGCGCTCCAGCCAGCCCGTCGAGGCGAGCACGGCTCGCAGTGCCGCCACCTGGTCCGCGTCCACCGGGCCATCGTGTCACGACCGTGAGGGGTCTGGCAGGATCGGCACATGGCCGCGGAACAAGGATCTACCACTGTGGACAAAGATGTCGCCGACCTGATGGTGGCGGTCCTGGGCGGCACTGGTGATCAGGGGCGGGGTCTCGCGCACCGGCTGGGCGACGCGGGTAACCCGGTGATCATCGGCTCGCGGAGCGAGGAGCGCGCCCAGACGGCCGCGGCGGAGCTAGGCGGCGGCGGGATCCGCGGGATGGCCAACGCCGACGCGGCGCGCGAGGCCGACGTCGTAGTCGTGGCGGTGCCCTGGGAAGGCCACCGGGACCTGCTGGCCTCCCTGACCGGGCCGCTAGCCGGCAAGATAGTGATCGACTGCGTCAACCCGATGGGGTTCGACAACCGCGGGGCCTACCCGCTCCCGGTCCCGGAGGGCAGCGCCGCGCAGCAGGCCGCCGCCGTGCTCCCGGACAGCCGCGTGGTGGCGGCGTTCCATCACGTATCCGCGGTGGTCCTGCTGGACCCGAAGATCGAAACGGTTGATCTCGATGTCATGGTGCTGGGCGACGACCGGCGGGCCACCGACCTCGTCCAGGCGCTCGCCGCGCGCATCCCCGGGGTCCGCGGAGTCTACGCCGGCCGGCTGCGCAACAGCGGCCAGGTCGAGGCGCTGACCTGCAACCTCGTCTCGATCAACCGCCGCTACAAGGCGCACGCCGGCCTTCGCGTCACCGACATCTAAGGCGCCCCGTCCGCGGCACCGGCCGCCGCCCTGGCCCCGCCGCCCTGGCCCCGCCGCCCTGGCCCCGCAGCCCTGGCCCCGCAGCCCTGGCCCCGCGGCCGGGGCGGCGAGGCCAGGGCGGGTGCGGTTTTCGTTGCGGAGAAAAGGGGTGCTGCGCGGCCCGCAGCGTCAATTCGGTGTTGACGAGCCTGACGGCGTCAATCTAAGGTTGACGCATGACCTCCTCGCCGGTATCCCTCGACTCCCTCATTGCCTTTGTCAAGGTGCGGCGCCCCGCCGCCTCGCCGCTGGACAACCTCTCCGACGCGGTCACGGTGGCGGCCCAGCTCGGTGAGCAGGCCGACTCGCTGATCGGGCACTTCGTGGACCAGGCCCGCCGCTCGGGCGCTTCCTGGAGCCAGATCGGCGCCAGCATGGGCGTCACCAAGCAGGCGGCCCAGCAGCGCTTCGTCCCGCGCGGCCCGGTCAAGATGCCGGAAGTCCCGGGCGACTTCTCCCGGTTCACCCTGCGGGCCCGCAACGTGCTCGCCGTAGCCGAAGACCTGGCGCAGGCCGCGGACGTGGCCGTGATCGGCCCTGAGCACTTCGCGGTCGGGTTGCTGGCGGAACCGGAAGGGGTTGCCGCCAAGGCCATAGCGGCCCTGGGTGTCAGCGAAGGGCAGCTGCGATCCGCGTTCGGCGTGCCGGGCGCAGCGGGGACGGAGAACGCATCAGCCGCGGAGCCGGCCGGGGGCGGCGCGGCCGCGGCGCGGGTGCCGCTCGGGCCCGGTGCGGTCGCGACGTTGAAGGGCGCCCTGCGGTCGGCGCTGTACCTGGGGCACAACTACATCGGCACCGAGCACATCCTGCTCGGCCTGGTGGACGAGAAGGACGACACCGCGGCCACGCTGGAGCGCCTCGGCGTGACCAAGGCCGCTGCGCACGAGCAGATCAGGGTGATTTTCGCGGAGATTGCGGCCAGCCGGTCCGCCAGCCAGCCCGGATCAGGCGCCTAGCACCTGGATCGCGGGCCGGAACCGGGAGAACACCGGCTCGTACGGCACCTCTTTCTCGGTGGCCAGCGTGACATAGCAGGTACGCCCGGCCGGCGCCGCGATCGCATACTGCAGCACCGTGACCGAGGATGTGCCCACGCTCATCTGGTTGTAGACCAGGACCGCGGTGCGGCCGTCCACGGTGGTCTGGCCGAGCTGGGCGTTGCTGGAGTTGACGGCCGTGAATTCCTGTTCGGCCAGGGTGTTCAGGCCGGTCAGCGCGTTGGTCCCGGCTGGGAGGTGGGCCGGTGCGCAGCTGAGCGACATGATCGCCTGCTCGCCCCCGCGGGCCGGGCCGGGGTCGGCCAGGGTCACTGCGCCGGCGCTGCCCCAGCCCGGCACGACCGCGTCCAGCACCGACGCCTTGAGCTGGCCCAGGCCGACGGCGTGCAGCGCCCCGTGGCGGGCCGCCGGCGGCACCGTGACCCAGCGCTCCGGTACCGCGATCCGCAGGCCCTGAGCCGGGCCGCCGGCCCATTTCTGCCCGGCCGGGAGCGTTGCGGCTGCCACGGCCGGTTTGCTGACCGCGGCGTACATGGCCTGCTCTGCCTGGGTGGACCGGCTTCCCCCGGTGGAGCAGCCGGTGATGGCCAGGACGAGGCCGGCGGCGAACGCCGCTACCGGGAGCAACACCGGTCTGCGCCTCATCAGTGATCCTCCGGGGGATGCCGCGCAGACCCCCGGGGAATTCCGCGCATCAAGCTGGCGCCAAAAGTCTAAATCGCCCGAAAGGAAGTATGCGCCCGAATAGGTCATTCGGGGCCCGGTGTTGAATGCGGCCGGGTACTCCGGGGCCCCGGCCGCGGAGTGCAGCGGGGGCCCCGGAGGCGGAGCGTAACCGGGCGAACGGGGAGCGCAGCCGGCCCCTGCGAACCAGCGGGAGGGGTCAGTTGTAGCAGCGGGCCAGCGACAGGGGCGGGTCAGCGGTAGGACTGCTCCCCGGTGGGGAACTGGCCGCCGACCACCTCGTCCGCGAAGGCCTGCGCGGCCCGGCCGAGCACGCCGGCCACGTCCGCGTAGCGCTTGACGAACTTCGCGGTCCGCGGGGACAGTCCGGCCATGTCCTGCCAGACGAGCACCTGGGCGTCGCAGTCCGGGCCGGCGCCGATGCCGATGGTCGGGATCGAGAGCGCGTCGGTGACCCGGGCGGCGAGCTCGGCGGGGACGCACTCCAGCACGACCGCGAACGCGCCCGCTGTCTCCAGCGCCTTCGCGTCCTGGAGCAGTTGCTCGCCGTCCTCGCCCCGGCCCTGCACCCGGTAGCCGCCGAACACGTTGACCGACTGCGGGGTGAGCCCCAGGTGCCCCATCACCGGGATGCCGGCCGCGACCAGCTCCTCAGCCTGCGCGACTACCCGGCGGCCTCCCTCCAGCTTGACCGCGTGCGCGCCGGCTTCCTTGAGGAACCTGATCCCGGCCGCGAGCGCCGCCCCGGGCGACGCCTGGTAGGAGCCGAAGGGCAGGTCGGCCACGACGAGGGCCCGGCTGGTGCCCCGGACCACCGCGGCGGTCAGCGGGATGAGCTCGTCCAGGGTGACCGGGATCGTCGTGTCGTGCCCGAAAACGACCATCCCGGCGGAGTCGCCAACCAGGAGCACCGGGATGCCCGCCTCGTCGAAGACGTGCGCGGTCAGCGCATCGTAGGCGGTGAGCATGGGCCACTTCTCGCCGCGGGCCTTGGCCTTGCCCAGGTCGCTGACGGTTACCCGGCGGGTGGCGCGGCCGCCGTAGAGGGGCTCGCTCCGGCTCGTGCCGGACTGGGCCGTGCGGGGCTGGGCCGTGCCGGACCGGGCCGTGCCGGACCGGGCCGTGCTGGGCGGCGTCGCGCCCGGCGGCGTTGCGCGGGGCAGGGCCGTGCCGGGCGGCGTCGCGCTGGGTGGGGGAGAGGTTGCTGGGGTGGTAGCGGCCGCCGCGCGGGGGGCGGCAGGGGCTGGTGCACTGGTCCGCGTCTCGGTAGCGGCCGTGTCCGTGCCCCCAGGGAGATCATTCATCCTGGGTTCCTCCAGTCTCGTGGCGCCGCTGTGGCGTCCCCGGACCGTTCGATCATGACACGCGCAAGGGCGCTGGAGATAGCCCTGTTAGGAGCCGTGTTTCGCGGCCGGGCGCCGCAGGGGGCGCTGCCAGGGACGACGGGGGGGCTGCCCGGATGCTGCTAGGGGCGGCCGACTCGCTGGCGTCCGGCGGCGGCCACAAAAAAATCTCCGGGCGCGGGGAATCTTTTTCGATACGACCTAGTTCCGTATCGATAGCTTCCCCGGTGCGGCGCGCTCCGCCAGGACTGTTCCCGGCGCCGCAGCTGCCCGGACCACACGCACCATGGGTAACGCCGCCACCCGTGCCGGCCTTCCCCTGACCAGAAGGACGTTATGGATCACCGCAACTCACGACCCGCGGCGGGCCAGCCCGCGGCGGGCCAGTCTGGCGCCCCGGCCGTTCTCAGCCGGGCCGCCGACATCGCCGCTGACCGGATCTACCGCCGCCGCTGGGCCATTCTCGGCGTGCTGGTCATCAGCCTCATCGCCATCGTGCTCGACAATACGGTCCTAAATGTCGCGCTGAAGACCATCGCCGAACCCAAGCCTGCGGGCCTCGGAGCCAGCCAGAGCCAGCTGGAGTGGGGCATCAACTCCTACACGCTGGTGTTCGCTGGCCTGCTGTTCACCTTCGGGGTGATCGGCGACCGGATCGGCCGCAAGCGCATGCTCATGTTCGGCATGGCCGCGTTCGGCCTGTTCTCGCTGCTCACCGCCTACTCACGCAACCCGGATCAGCTGATCTTCGCGCGGGCCGCCATGGGCCTCGGCGCGGCGGCCGTCATGCCGCAGACGCTGTCCATCATCTCCAACGTCTTCGACCCGGGCGAGCGCGCCAAGGCCATCGGCATCTGGGCCACCGCCGTCGGCATCGGCGTGGCGATCGGCCCGATCGTGGGCGGCCTGCTGCTGGCCCACTTCTGGTGGGGCAGCGTCTTCCTGATCAACGTCCCGCTCACCGCGGCCGGCGTGCTGGCCATCCTGCTGCTCGTCCCGGAGTCCCGGAACCCCAACCCGGGCCGGATCGACTACCTGGGCGTGGTCATGTCCATCGTTGGCCTGGTCCTCGTGGTATACGGCATCATCCAGGGCGGCGAGAAGGGCTCCTGGATTCACTGGGACGTGCTCGGCATCACCGTCGCGGGACTCGCGGTACTGGCCCTGTTCGGCTGGTATGAGACCCGGCTATCGCACCCGTCGCTGGATGTGAAGCTGTTCCGCGACCCGCGGCTGTCCTCTGCGGTCGGCGCGCTCGGCCTGGTTTTCTTCGGCATGATGGGCGCGCTGTTCTTCCTCAGCTTCTACCTGCAGAGCGTGCGCGGGTACAGCCCGCTGTACGCGGGCCTGCTCACCCTGCCGTTCGCGGCGGGCCAGATGCTGATGGCGCCGCGCAGTTCCCGGCTGGTCAAGCGGTACGGCACCAAGGCCGTCGCCGCGACCGGGCTGATCACCGTGGCGGTCGCGCTGGGCGGCTACCTGCTGCTCGGGGTGAGCACCCCGATCTGGGTGCTGGGCGTGATCTTCTTCGTGCAGGGCGCGGGCATGGGCGCCGTGATGCCCCCGGCCACTGAGGCCGTCATGTCCGTGGTGCCCCGGGAGCGGGCCGGCTCCGGCTCGGCGCTGACCAACACCGCCCGCCAGGTTGCAGGGGCACTTGGCGTCGCGGTGCTTGGCTCCATCCTGGCCCAGGTCTACCGTGGCCAGCTCAGCCCGCACCTGACCGTCCTGCCCGCTGCCGCCAGGAACGCCGCAACGGGATCCATCACGGCCACCGACACCGTCGCCAGCCGGCTGGGTCACGCGGGACTGCGTCTCGACCAGTTCGGCGACGCCGCCTTCGTGCACGCGATGCATGTCACCACGGGTATCTCCGCGGTGATCACGCTGCTCGGCGCGCTGGTCGTGCTGATCTGGATGCCAGGCCGCTCCACTGTCCAGGCCGGGCCTGTCCAGGCCGGGGCCACGCAGGCCGGGGCTGTCCAGGCCGGGGCCGCGCAGGCCGGGGCTGTCCAGGCCGGGGCTGTCCAGGCCGGGGCCGCGCAGGCTGAGATGGTCGTCCCGGGCGTGGCAGCCGAGCAGGTCCCGGCGGGTGTCGCCGCCGAGGCCGGAGTGGAAAGCTAGGGTCATGGCCGCAGCACATGCCGACACTGGCGTCGAGCAGACCGGCGTCGAGCAGACCGCCGTCGAGCAGACCGCGGGGACCGGGCCGGACAGCCCGGGCCCCGCGGGCCGGCCGCGCCGGCCCGGCCGCCCGCGCAGCGAGCAGGCCGACCGCGCGATCATCGACGCCGCGCTCTGCGTGTTCGCCGAGCATGGCGTTGAAGGCCTGTGCATCGAGAAGGTGGCGGCCAAGGCTGGCGTGGGCAAGGCCACCATCTACCGCCGCTGGCCGGGCAAGGAGGATCTGCTCCTGGACGCGCTGGCCGCGCTGAAGACCCCGCTGCCCGAGCCGGGCGGCGAGTCGGTCCGCGACGACCTCGTCGCGCTGATGCAGGCCATGGCCGCTGACTACGCCGACCCGTGCCGGGCCAGGGAGTTCGCCCTGCTGTTCGGCGAAGGCGCCAAGTTCCCCAGGCTCATGGCGAAGTACACCGAGACTGTGGTGGAGCCCCGCCGTGACGTGATCCGGTCGGTGCTGCGCCGCGGGGCCGCGTCCGGGGAACTGCGGCCGGACATCGACGTCGAGGTGGCGCTGTTCATGCTGACCGGCGCGGTCCTGGCCCGCGGCAAGCACCAGCCCGAGGGGATCTCCGCCGGGTACGCGCAGCGCGTGGTGGACGAGCTTCTCGTCGGGCTCGTCCCCCGCTGACCGCTCCCCTCAGCTCCCTCCAGTCCCACTCGCCCCAGAAGCACTCGTGCTCGGTTCGTGATCAGACGATTGGTGTCGATATAGCGACACCAATCGTCTGATCACGACGCTGTGGTGGCCTCAGGAGGGCGGCGGCGGCAGGACGGCGCCCGGGGCGGGCGCTGGCGGGAACCGGTTTGCGGCGGTGAGAGACTCGGGAGTATGCAGCGCCGGTTCCGCGAAGTCGATGTGTTCACCACCACGCCCTTCCGGGGCAATCCGGTCGCGGTCGTGCTCGACTCCGACGGGCTGAGCACCAGCGACATGCAGCGCTTCGCCAACTGGACCAACCTGTCGGAGACCACGTTCGTGCTTCCGCCGTCCAGTGAGCAGGCGGACTACCTGGTCCGCATCTTCACCCCCAGCCGGGAGCTGCCGTTCGCGGGCCATCCGACCCTGGGCACCTGCCACGCGTGGCTGGAAGCCGGCGGAAAACCCACCCTCCCCGAGGTGTACGTGCAGGAATGCGGCGCGGGCCTGATCGAGATCCGCCAGGTCCCGGCCGGCTTGGCCTTCGCTGCCCCGCCGCTCGTCCGGTCCGGGCCCGTGGAGGAGCCCCTCGCGGAGCACATCGCCGCGCTCCTCGGCGTCAGCCGGGCCGACATCACCGACCTCGCCTGGGCAGACAACGGGCCTGGCTGGGTCGCCGTGCTGCTGCCCAGCGCGGAGGCCGTGCTTGCGTTGCGCCCCGGGATCGTGGACATGGACATCGGCGTGGCGGGCCGCTACCCGGCCGGCTCGCCAGAAGCCATCGAGGTCCGGGCCTTCACCCCGGCCGGGAACGCGACCGTGGAGGACCCGGTGACGGGCAGCCTCAACGCGTCGCTGGCGCAGTGGCTACTGGACACGGGGCAGGTCAGCGCGCCGTATGTGGCGAGCCAGGGCACGGCGCTGGGCCGGTCCGGGCGGGTGCACATCTTCCGCGAGGCTGACGGTCAGATCTGGGTCGGGGGTGGCAGCCTTACCTGCGTCTCGGGGTACGCAGAACTGTAGGGGTAAGAGAGCCTGGTCCCGGGAATCCATCTCGTGGCACGCCTACCTCTCGGCAGGAGGGTTTGCAGAACGTGGACCTATCGCGGGAGTCGGCCGAGCTGCTGCGTACCGAGGCGTCCGGGTACGCGTCAGTGGCGCTGGCCAACATCAGGCACGAGTTCCCATCCGCGATGGAGCACACGATGACCGCGCCGGGTGACTTCCCCTACCGGCCCCGGGCCCGCACGCCGGTGTTCTACGGCAGCTTCGACTGGCATTCCTCGGTGCAGATGCACTGGACCCTCCTGCGGCTGCTGCGCAGCGTGCCAGCGGCGGTACCCGGGACCGAGATCCGGTCCGCGCTCGGCGCCCAGTTCACCCCGGTGGCCCTGGCGGCCGAGGCGGAGTTCGTGGGCAGCGCCGACGCCCGCGCCGAGCGCCCGCAGGGCTGGGGGTGGGCGATCGCCCTCGTCCATGAGACACAGACCTGGGACAACCCGGACGCCCGCAAATGGGCGGAGGCCATGACCCCGCTGGCCGAGGCCCTGGCCGGCGGGCTACTCGGCTGGCTGCCCACGCAGTCCTACCCGGTCCGCTACGGCACGGAGCAGGGCAGCGCCTTCGGGCTCTCCCTGGCCTGGCCCTTCGCCGAGGCGAGGGCCCGGGCAGGCGACCCGGCGCTGCGCGACGCGATCACGACACGCGCCCTCGCCTGGTTCAGCGCCGACACCATGTACCCGGCCGACTGGGAGCCGTCGGGCGATGACTGTGTCTCCCCGGCGCTGACGGAGGCGGAACTGATGGCCCGGGTCCTGCCGGCGCACGAGTTCGCCGACTGGCTGTCCATGTTCCTGCCCGGCCTCGAGTGGGGCCGCCCGGCTACCTTGTTCAGCCCGGCGGTGGCCGGTGATCCCGCCGGGGACCAGGAGCAGGGCAGCCGACTGCACGGCCTGAACGCGACCCGGGCGTGGTGCTGGCGGCAGATCGCCAGTGCCCTGCCTGCCCGTGACCCGCGGGCTGAGCCCGCGCTGGCCGCAGCCCGGCAGCACATCAAGGCGGTGCTGCCCTACGTGCTCGGCGGTGACTACCGGCTGGAGCATTGGCTGGCCGGCTACGCGGTGCTCATGCTCAGCTGACCCCAGCGGCGCTCAGCCGGGACGGCGGTGGCGCTCAGCGGGGACGGCGGTGATGCTCAGCGGGGACGGCGGTGATGCTCAGCCGGGACGGCGGTCTGGGCGGGGCTCACGCCAGCGGTTGGTGATCGGCAGGCGCCGGTCGCGGCCGAAATTACGCGGCGTGATCTTCGGGCCCGGCGGGTACTGCCGCCGTTTGTACTCGGCCCGGTCCACCAGCTGGATCACGCGGTCCACCAGTGCGGGATCGTGGCCGGCCGCGACCAGCTCGGCCGCGCCCATGTCCTTCTCCACGTAGTCGTCCAGTACCGCGTCGAGCACCGCGTAGTCGGGCAGCGAATCGGTGTCGAGCTGCCCCGGCGCCAGTTCCGCGCTCGGCGGCTTGGTGATGGAGTTCTCCGGGATGGGCGGCGTCTCGCCACGCTCCACCGCCTCTGCGTTGCGCCACCGGGCGAGCTCCCAGACCAGCGTCTTGAGCACGTCCTTAATCGGGCCGAAGCCGCCGGCCGAGTCGCCGTACAGGGTGGAGTACCCCGTGGCGATCTCGCTTTTGTTGCCGGTGGTCAGGACCAGATGCCCTTCCGCGTTGCTCAGCCCCATCAGGATCACGCCGCGGACCCGTGACTGGAGGTTCTCCGCGGCCAGCCCCTCCAGGCTCAGTTCGGTCTGGAACGCCTCCACCATCGGGGCGATCGGGACCGTCCGGTCGTGCAGCCCCTGGCGCTTGGCCAGGTCCTCCGCGTCACTCACCGAATGCCCGGAGGAGTAAGCGCTGGGCATCAGCACCACGTGCACCCGGTCCGGCCCGAGCGCATCGGCCGCGATGGTCGCGACCAGTGCGGAATCGATGCCGCCGGACAGGCCCAGGATGACCGAGCGGAAGCCGTTCTTGCTCACGTAGTCGCGGACCCCGGTGACCAGCGCGGAGTAGACCTCGGCCCGCGGGGCAAGCCGCGGGCTGATGGCGGGTTCCGGAAGCGGGGGGAGCGAGACCGGGGGTACGGGCCGGCCCGCGCGGGCAACACCACCCGGTGGATACTCATCACGGTGCCATCGCTGGGCTCGGCGGGGGCGTCGGGGGCCGGGCCGCCGGCCGGGAGCTGCCGGGCCGGGGGGAGGTCGAGGTCCGCGACCAGGAGCGTCTCCTCGAACTGGGGTCCCCGGGTGATCAAGCCGCCCTCAGCATCGACGATGATCGAATCCCCGTCGAAGACCAGCTCGTCCTGGCCGCCCATCATGTTCACGTACGCCAGCGACGCGCCAGCCTCGCGGGCCCGCCGGGCGACCAGCTCCAGCCGGGCCTGGTCCTTGCCCCGCTCATAGGGGGAGGCGTTCGGCACCACCAGCAGCCCCGCGCCCGCCTGCCGGGTCACCGCGACCGGGCCGCCGTCCTGCCACAGGTCCTCGCAGATGGCGATGGCGACGTCCACCGCCTCCCCTGGGTCCCCGTCCAGGGACCCCCCGTCCGGGGACCCCCCGTCCAGGGAGCGCCCGTCCGGCCCGCGGGCGCTGCCGCGCGCCGGGACTCGGACTACTGGCAGCCGGTTCCCGGGCACGAAGTAGCGGTACTCGTCGAACACCCCGTAGTTCGGCAGGTGATGCTTGGCCGTGGCGACCGCCACGGTCCCGCCGTGCAGTAGCGCGGCCGCGTTCTGGGCACAGCTGACGGGCTCGCCGACCCGGGGTCTCCCGCCGATTCGCCGGCCCAGGTATCCGGTGACAACGGCGATGCCGCCGAGTCCGTCCGCTTCCAGTTGCTGCGCCGTTGCCTCCAGGGTGGCGATCGAGGCGTCAACGAACGAGTCCCGCAGCGCCAGGTCCTCCACCGGGTAGCCGGTCAGCATCATCTCCGGGAACACGATGAGGTCGGCGCCCGCGTCCGCGGCGCGGCGTGTCCACTCCACCACCGTCGCGGCGTTTCCCGCCAGGTCGCCGACGGTCGAGTTCACCTGGGCAAGGGCGATCCGCAGCCTGGTCACCCTTTTACTCTAATCAGGCGGCCAGACCGACCTCCCAGGCGCGGCCAGCCTGCCTGGCCCGCACCAGGCTGACCAGCCGCCGGGTCGCGGGAGGGGCGCCACGCCCAGCTCCGCCCGGAGCCGGGTGTGCCGCCGGCCGTAGGCGACGAGGGCGGGGCGTCACCGGACCGGACCGGACCGGCCGGCCAGGGGAACAGTTCCTGGGTGGCCCGCTCGTCGAGGGCCGCAGCGCCGCCCGGCGGCGGGCCCAGGCCGCTACCCGGGCGTCCAGCGCCGCGCCCGCCAGCGCCGCGCCCGCCAGCGCCGCGCCCGCCAGCGTCGCTCCCGCCAGCGTCGCTCCCGCCAGCGTCGCTCCCGCCAGCGCGGCGATCTGGCCCAGCACGCCGGCCAGCCGGTCGGCGTGGGCCGCACGTTCCTCATCCGCCTAGCCATTGCCCAGCTCGTGCAGGAGTTCGCGCGGCACAGTGAGGCCGCCTCCCGCAGGCGGCCCGCTCGGCCAGATCGTTGAACTCATGCCCCTCGACCCGGCGAGGAGCCGGCGATTCTGCTCGACTGGGCCGGGGCCGTCAGGTACGCGCGATAGGTTTCAGCCTGGCGGGACAGGCTTGTCCGCGTTCAGCCGGTAGACTCGCCGCAAGTTGGTAACGTCCTGGTAACACGCTCGCGAGAGACTGTCGGCCAGGGCAGGCCCGGCCAGCCAATATGCTGTGCTGCCCGCCATTTCCGCAGGTGAACGCCGCTGACCAGCAAGGACAGGCCGTCATGGACAGGCAGGAAGAATTCGTCCTCCGTACGCTGGAGGAGCGGGATATCCGTTTTGTCCGGCTGTGGTTCACCGACGTTCTCGGCTACCTGAAGTCGGTCGCGGTTGCCCCTGCCGAGCTTGAGGGAGCGTTCGCCGAGGGCATCGGGTTCGACGGCTCGGCAATCGAGGGGTTCGCCCGCGTCTACGAGGCGGACATGATCGCCAAGCCCGACGCGTCCACGTTCCAGCTCCTGCCGTGGCGCGGTGAGGCCTCCGGGGTGGGGCGGATGTTCTGCGACATCCGGATGCCTGACGGGTCGCCCTCCTACGCCGATCCCCGCTACGTGCTGAAGCGGGCACTCGGCCACGCCGCGGATCTCGGCTTCACCTTCTACACCCACCCCGAGGTGGAGTTCTTCCTCCTCAAGGAGAAGCCCGTGGCCGGAGTCAAGCCGGAGCCGATCGACACGGGCGGCTACTTCGACCACACCCCGCACAGCGTGGCGCACGATTTCCGGCACGAGTCGATCCAGATGCTGGAGAGCATGGGCATCTCGGTGGAGTTCAGCCACCACGAGGGCGCGCCGGGCCAGCAGGAGATCGACCTGCGCTACGCGGACGCCCTGACTACGGCGGACAACATCATGTCGTTCCGCCTGGTCATGAAGGAAGTGGCGCTCCAGCAGGGCGTTTATGCCTCGTTTATGCCTAAGCCATTCACCGAGTACCCGGGCTCGGGCATGCACACCCACATGTCGCTGTTCGAGGGCGACCGTAACGTCTTCTACGAGCCGGGTGCGGAATTCCAGCTGTCCAAGCTGGGCCGGATGTTCATCGCCGGGCTGTTGCGGCACGCCGCGGAGATCACCGCGGTCTGCAACCAGTGGGTCAACTCGTACAAGCGGCTGTGGGGGGCGGCGGAAAGCGCGGCAGGCGCCGGCGGTGAGGCCCCCGCCTACATTTGCTGGGGCCACAACAACAGGTCCGCCCTGGTGCGGATTCCGATGTACAAGCCGCACAAGGGAAATGCCACCCGGGTCGAGTTCCGCTCGGTAGACTCGGCGTGTAATCCCTACCTTGCGTTCGCGGTGATCCTGGAAGCCGGCCTGAAGGGCATTGAGGCTGGTTATGAGTTGCCGCCCGGCGCGGAGGATGACGTCTGGGCGCTCACCTCGGCCGAACGGCGGGCGCTGGGCATCTCACCGCTGCCGCAGAGCCTGGATGAGGCGATCACGGTGATGCAGGACAGCGAGCTCGTGGCGCAGGCGCTCGGTGAGCACGTGTTTGACTTCTTCCTGCGCAACAAGCGCGCCGAGTGGGGCGAGTACCGGCACCAGGTCACCCAGTTTGAGCTGGATCGTTACTTGCCCGTGCTATGACTGTGTGAGCCAGGACCGTGGCATCGAGCGCTGAGGCAGCGGGCAGGGCCGGGGTGGGCAGCGTGACCAGGGATCGGGGTCAGGGCACAGTGTTCTGGGTGGGCGTACTCGGGCCATTACTGGTCCGTAGCGGCGATGAGCCGGTGCCTGTCCCCGCCCCGAAGCAGCGGGTGATCCTGGCCACCCTCGCACTGCGCGCCGGACAGGTCGCGTCCTACGACGAGCTCGAGGAGATCGTCTGGGACGGCGCGCCGCCGGCCGGGGCCCGGGTGGCCATCCGGAACTACGTGAAGCGCCTGCGGCAGATTCTGGGCCCGGTCGCCGGGCGCCGGATCGTGACCCGTGATCCGGGCTATGCCCTCGAGGCGGAGCCTGACGAGGTTGACGCGCTGCGCTTCACCGCGCTGTGCAGCCAGGGTAGTGAGGCCATCCGCTTTGACGCGCCCCCCGGCGGCGGACCGGGCGCGTGGGAACTCCTGGGCGAGGCCATCGGCCTGTGGCGCGGGAACCCGCTGGTGGATGTGCCCTCCAACGTGCTCATCACGGCCGAGGTACCGCGGCTGGACGCACTGCGGATGCAGGCCCAGGAATGGCGGATGGACGCTGGGCTGGCCCGGGGGCTGCACGCGGAGCTGGTCGGCGAGCTGACCCAGCTGGCGCGGGATCACCCCTGGCGTGAGCGGTTCCACGCCCAGCTGATGCTGGCGCTGTATCGCTGCGGCCGGCAGGCCGAGGCACTGGCCGCCTACCAGCGCACCAGGCGGATGCTGGTGGATGAGCTCGGCGTCGAACCCGGCCGGGAACTGCGCGACCTCCAGGCCGGGATCCTGGACGCCGACCCTGACCTGGCCGCCCCGGGTCCCGCGCTGGCCAGGTTCCTGGCCGCCCCGCCCGCGCCGGAGCAGCCCCCGTCCGGCGGGAGCGCCCCGTCCGGCGAGAGCGCCGCGGCCGGCGGGAGGGCCGCGTCCGGTGCGGTGTCCGGCGAGGCGAACCGGGACGCGGGCCGCGCCCAGGCCACCCTGCGCGGCCGGGCCCCAGCCAGCGGCACATCGGCCAGTGATAGCCGCACACCCACCAGCCACACCCCCACCACCCGTATCTCCACTAGCCGCACACCCGCCAGCCGCGCACCCGCCAGCCGCGCACCCGCCAGCCGCACACCGGGCGGCCGCACGAAGGCCGGCCAAGCCGCCGAGACCACGGGACGTCGCGTGGCGGGCGAGGTGGTGGCAGGCGGCGGGACCTCAGGGGCCGGGGTCGCCCGTCCGGGCCCCGATCGCGGCCCCGTCGCGAGCCGGGCGCCCGCGGCCGAGGCCAGCCCGCCGGTGGGCGCGGGCTCGTCCCGGCCCGGGCGGGCCGGGGCCCCTCCCGCCGGCCAGGCCCCCGTGGTGCCCCGGCAGCTGCCCGCCGGGGTGGCGCACTTCGCGGGGCGCAGTGCCGAGCTGGCCGAACTGCAGGCCTGGCAGCAGGACGCGGCCTCAGCCGACGGGGTGGCCAACGTCCTGGTCATCGGGGGAACGGCCGGGGCAGGCAAGACCGCTCTGGCCGTACACTGGGCCCAGCACAGCGCCGGGGAGTTCCCCGACGGCCAGCTGTACGTCAACCTGCGCGGGTTCGACCCGTCCGGCACGCCCGTGGCCCCGGGGGATGCGTTGCGCTGGTTCCTCGGGGCCTTCGGGGTGACCGAGGAGCAGATACCGGACAGCGTTGAGGCGCAGTCCGCCCTGTACCGGAGCGTGCTGGCCGGCAAGCGGGTGCTGGTCATCCTGGACAACGCACGCGACGCGGCCCAGGTGCGGCCGCTGCTGCCGGGCAGCCGGTCCTGCCTCGCCCTGGTGACGAGCCGGACGCGGCTGCCGGGGCTGGTCGCCACGGAAGGTGCCCGGCTGGTCCCGCTGGACGTGCTGACCGCCGGCGAGGCCCACGAGCTGCTCGCCGGCCGGCTGGGCGAGCGGGCCCGGGCGGAAGCCGACGCCGCCCAGCAGCTGACGGAGGCGTGTTCCCGGCTGCCGCTCGCGCTGAGCATCGTGGCCGCCCGGGTGGCGGCCAGGCCCTACCTGCCGCTCGCCGACCTGGCCCGTGAGCTGGCCGACGCGCAGGGGCGGCTGGAAGCGCTGGACGCCGGAGACCCGGTGGCCAGCATCCGGGCGGTGTTCTCATGGTCGTGTGAGCAGCTGAGCGGTCCGGCGGCGCGGATGTTCCGGCTGCTCGGGTTGCATGCGGGGCCGGATGTGACGATCGCGGCGGCCGCGAGCCTGGCCGGGGTGGACCGCGCGCAGGCCACGGCGGCGGTCGCGGAACTGGCGGATACCCACCTGATCGCGGAGCACGCGCCGGGCCGGTATGCGTTCCATGACCTGCTCCGGGCCTATGCCGCGTACCTGGCCCGGACCACCGACGGTGACGCCGAGCGACGCGAGGCCGTGTACCGGGTGCTGGATCACTACCTGCACACCGCCTCGGCCGGCAGCCGGGTCCTCAACCCGGTCCGCCCGTACATCACCCTGGAAGCGGCGCAGGCCGGAGTCGTCCCGGAACTCCTGGGCTACGCCAGTGAGACGGTGGCCTGGTTCGAAGCCGAGCGCCAGGTGCTGATCGCGGCTATCGCGCAGGCCAGCGAGGGCGGCTTTTACCAGCACGCGTGGCAGCTGCCGTGGGCGGTATGGCTGTTCTTCGACCGCGCGGGGTACTGGCACGACCAGGTCGCCATCCAGCGCACAGCGGTCGACGCCGCCAAGCGGCTGGGTGACCGGGCCCGGCAGGCACACGCTTACCGCGATCTCGGTGCCGCCGTCGGCCGTCTCGGCCAGCTCGCCGAGGCCCGCGATTACTGCCGCCAGGCTCTCGATCTGCACCGGCAGGTCGGAGACAGGCTCGGCGAGGCCCGCGCGCATAACGAGATCGCGATGCTGGCAGAACAGCAGGGCCGGATCGCAGAAGCGCTGGGTCATGCCCAGCTGGCCCTCACCCTGTACCGCCAGGAAGGGCACGAGCAGGGCCTGGCCAAGATGCTCAACGGCGTCGGCTGGATGCACGCACAGCTAGGGGACTACGAGCAGGCGCTGGCGTTCTGCGAGCAGGCGCTCAGCATGTACCAGGGCCGCGGCGACCCGCTCAACGAGGCGGCGACCTGGGACAGCATGGGGTACGCGCTGCTGCACCTGGGCCGGCTGGATGAGGCCATCAGCTGCTTGCGCACCGCGCTCAGCATCATCGACGGACTCCGGATGGGGTACTACGAGACCACCATGCTGGTTCACCTGGGCGATGCTTACCACGCCGCCGGTGAGGTGGAGCTGGCCCGCCAGTCGTGGCGGGAAGCCCTGGACATCCTGGAAGGCCTGAATCACTCCGACGCCGACCAGGTCCGGGCCAGGCTGCAGGGCGACGAACCGCCCGGTCCCGGCATCTCCACGGCTGCGGCCAAGTCAGCGCTAGGCGGTCGGCTGCGTGAGAACCACGCGGTCGGCGCCTGACATACCGGCCCCTAAACCGCGCTACCGGGACGTTACCGGCCGGTCGGATACTTCCTGGAGTGCACCTACCCCCCCCGGTGCACCCCCCTGCCGGGGCCGTCTCCGGACGGCCCCGGCGCCGGACCTCCGGCTTCTGCTCTGGAAGCCGGGGGGTCCTCCGGCTCCTCTTCCTTTGGCCCTTCTTTCTCTCCGGCTTCCCGTTCACGGGCTCTGAGCGCCGGTTCCGTTCTTTCCAGGTCCCCGGTAGCGATCCTGACCGGGCCAGGGGACGCCAATTCCGCATGGCGGCCGTTACGGTGCAGTGGTGAGTGCGCGCCGAAGAACGACACCGGCCGGAGAACTGGCCCGGATGGGATTCGCTGACGCTGGCCGGGCGGAGCGGCTGCTCAGCGAGGATCTGGCCCTCGATGCCGAAGGTGCGGACGCTGACCTGCTGGCCTCGCTGGCTGCGGCGGCCGACCCTGATCTGGCCCTGATCACGCTGGCCAGGATGCCGCTGGACGGCGACCTGCTCGCTGCGCTGCGCGCGGACGCCGGGCTGCGGAGTCGGGTCACCGCGGTGCTCGGCGCGAGCGCCGCGCTCGGCGATCACCTGGTCCGCCACCCCGAGGACTGGCGGGTGCTGAGCGGCCCCGACGCGCTGCGCAGCCCGGCCGCGGCCGAACTGCGGGCGGATCTGCTGATGGCGGTGGGCGCCAAGCCCGATGATCCGGAGCCGGTCGCCAGCCCGGGCGCGGCGCAGAACGGGGACCCGGCCACCGCGTTGCCCGCGGCCTACCGGCGGCGGCTGCTGCACCTGGCCGCCCGGGACCTGACGGGGGCCGTCACCGTGGACGAGACCGCGGCCGAGCTGGCCGATCTCGCCGCCGCAGCCCTCGAGGCAGCACTAGCCATCGCCCGGTCAGAGCTTCCCCCGGGTTCGGCTCCCGCCCGGCTGGCCGTGATCGCGATGGGTAAGTGCGGCGGCCACGAGCTCAATTACGCCAGCGACGTTGACGTGATCTTCGTCGGTGGCCCCGCCGCGCCGGCCGCACCCGCCGCGCCGACCGCACCCGGCGCGCCGGCCGCGCCGGCCGCACCCGGCGGGCCCGGCACGCCCGCGGCAACCTCCGGGCCCGCTGGGCCGGACGCTGCCGAGGCCGAGGCGGCCGCCGTCCAGACCGCGACCCGCCTCGCTGCCGGCCTGGTGCGGACCTGTTCGCAGAGCACCGCCGAGGGTGCCCTGTTCCCCGTGGACCCCAACCTCCGCCCGGAGGGCCGCGATGGCCCGCTGGTCCGCACCCTGGCCAGTCACGTCGCCTACTACCAGCGGTGGGCCAAGACGTGGGAGTTCCAGGCGCTGCTGAAGGCCCGCCCGGTGGCGGGCGACCGTGAACTGGGCCAGGCCTACATCGAGGCGCTCAGCCCGATGGTCTGGCAGGCGGCTCAGCGTCCCCACTTCGTCGCGGACGTGCAGGCCATGCGGCGCCGCGTAATCGGCAACCTGGCCCCCGGCGAGGCCCAGCGCCAGCTCAAGCTCGGCCCCGGCGGGCTGCGCGACATCGAGTTCGCGGTGCAATTGCTCCAGCTGGTGCACGGGCGCACCGACGAGTCGCTGCGCGAGACGGGCACCCTCCCCGCGCTGGCCGCGCTGGCCAGGGGCGGCTACGTGGGGCGGGAGGATGCGGCCAGCATGGCAGCCGCCTACCGGTTCCTGCGCACCGTGGAGCATCTGCTGCAGCTCCGCCAGCTCCGCCGCACCCACACCCTGCCCGAGGACCCGGCCGCGCTGCGCCGGCTGGGCCGCGCGCTGCGCCGGGCCAGGACCCGCAACGGCGCGGGGGCGCCGGCCCCGCCATCCCGGGCCGACCCGGCCGCCGAGCTGATGGCCCAGTGGCGCCAGCACGCCCGCGAGGCCCGTCGGCTGCACGAGAAGCTGTTCTACCGGCCGCTGCTGGACGCGGTGGCGCGGCTGCCGACCGACGCGGTGCGGCTGACCCGTGAGGAAGCCCGGATCCGGCTGGAGGCCCTCGGTTACGCCGACCCCGCTGGCGCGCTGCGCCACATCGAGGCGCTGACCTCGGGGGTGTCCCGGCGGGCGTCCATTCAGCGCACGCTGCTGCCGGTGATGCTGGAGTGGTTTGCCGACGCCGCGCAGCCGGACGCCGGGCTGCTGGCCTTCCGGCAGGTCAGTGACGCCCTCGGGGACTCGCCCTGGTACCTGCGGCTGCTCCGGGACGACACCAACGTGGCGCGCCGGATGGCCCGGCTGCTGGCCTCCAGCCGGTACGCGACGGACCTGCTGATGCGCGCGCCGGAGACCGTGGCCCTGCTCGGCTCGGATGCGCAGCTCGCGCCCCGGCCCGCGACCGCGCTGCACGCCGAGGCCTCCGCCGTGGTGGGCAGGCATACCAGTGCCGGGGAGGCCGCGCAGGCGGTCCGCGCGCTGCGGCGCCGTGAGCTGCTCCGCACCGCCGCCGCCGACCTGCTCGGGGTGACCACGGTGGAGGAGACCGAAGAGGCGCTGACCGTGATCACGGCGGTCACCATCGGCGGCGCGCTGGAGGCTGCGATCAGCCAGTTCGAGCGGGAGTCCGGCCCGCTGCCCACCCGGATCGTCGTGGTGGGCATGGGGCGGTTCGGCGGCCGCGAGACCGGTTACGGCAGCGACGCGGACGTGATGTTCGTCCACGACCCGCTGCCGGGCGTGGCGGACCAGGCGGCGTCGCGGGCCGCCCACACGGTCGCCGAGGAGATGCGCAGGCTGCTCGCCCAGCCCGCCCCCGACCCGCCGCTGGTGGTGGACCCGGGCCTGCGCCCCGAGGGCCGGCAGGGGCCTTTGGTGCGCACGCTCGCGTCCTACCGCGCGTACTACGAGCGCTGGTCGCTGGCCTGGGAGGCGCAGGCGCTGCTGCGCGCCGACCCGGCGGCCGGTGACCGGGAGCTGGGGGAGCGGTTCAAGGCCCTGGCCGATGAGTTCCGGTACCCGGCCGGCGGGATCAGCCCCGCATCGGTGCTGGAGATCCGGCGGCTCAAGGCGCGGATGGAAGCCGAGCGGATGCCCCGCGGCACCGACCCGGCCATGCACCTGAAACTGGGTCCTGGCGGGCTGTCCGACGTGGAGTGGGTCGTCCAGCTGCTCCAGCTGACCCACGCCCACGAGGAGCCCGCGCTGCGCACCACGCGTACCCTGACCGCGCTGCGCGCCGCCCAGGAGGCCGGCCTGATCGGCCGGGACGACGCGGCCGCGCTGGCCGCGTCGTGGCGGCTGGCGACCCGGATCCGCAACGCGGTGGTGCTGCTGCGCGGCCGGTCCTCCGACGTGCTCCCTTCCAAGCAGGCCGAACTGACGGCGGTGGCCCGGATCCTTGGCTACTCCCCGGACGCCAGCCAGGACCTGGTCGAGGACTACCGGCGGACCGCGCGCCGGGCCCGCGCCGTGATGGAACGCCTCTTCTACGGCTGACCTGGCCTGGCGCTGAATGGCCCGGCGCTGAATGGCCTGGCGGTGACCTGGCCTGGCGGTGACCTGGCCTGGCGCTGAACCCGGGCTGAAACTTCCGGGCCGTCCGCGCGGGTGCGAACCGAACCGCGGCCAGATACGTCCTACGAGCGGAGCACTCTCTCAACGAAGGGGACCGTCATGCCTCGTCTCAAGATCGGCATCTGGGCCGCCGCATTACCGGCAGCAGTGCTGTTCGCGGCCAGCCCGGCGCTCGCGGCCAGCGGCTGGACCGTCGTCGCGGCCCCGCCCACCGGGCAGAACGCGTTCCTGTCCGGGATCAGCGCGGACAGCGGCTCCGACGCCTGGGCCGTCGGCAGCGAGAACGCCGAGGCCAACGGCGTCGGCGCGAAACCAGTCATCGACCACTGGAACGGCGCCGCCTGGTCACAGGTGACCGCGCCAGCGACCGCGGGGAACACGGCCAGCCTGGCCGCGGTCAGTGCGAGCAGCGCCACTGACGCCTGGGCGGTAGGGCGAACACAGGTAAACCGCGAGGATATCGCCGGGCTTACCATGCACTGGAATGGCACGGCCTGGACAACAGTGCCAGCGTTCAACTACGTGTACGAGAACACCCTGGTCAGCGTGGCTGATATTGGTCCGGCCGACGCATACGCGGCCGGCGACAGCTCGTCCACGGCCCAGGGCTTCATCGAGCAGTGGAACGGCACCAGCTGGACACTGCCGACGCTTCCGGACCCGAACAAAGGCCTGGACACCTATCTGGACGCCGTCTCCGCGTCGTCGGCCGGCAACGTATGGGCGGTAGGGATGGATGTGGTCGGGACCACGGCGGCCAACGAACGCTGGCAGACCTACTCGCTGCACTGGAACGGGTCGGCCTGGGCGATCGTGCCCATGCCCGCGGTCACCAGCTCCGACCACCTGCTCCAGTACCAGTTCAACTCGATCGACGCGATCAGCCCGACCAACGTGTGGGCGGTCGGCGACAGCGGGGACAACGTCGGCGAAGGCGGAACGCCGGCCAGCACCGTGATCGAGCACTACAACGGCACCAGCTGGAGCGTGGTCCCCAGCCCGTCGCCTGGCACCTCGCCCACCCTGACGGGCGTCTCGGCCAGCTCCGCGGGCAGCGTGTGGGCTGCCGGCTATGACACTCCCTCCGGGACGACCACGCCGCAGACCCTGACGCTGAACTGGAACGGGACGGCCTGGTCCACGGTGGCCAGCCCGGACGCAGGCAGTTCCAGCCTGCTGACGTCGTTGTCCGCTACGCCCGGAGCCGCGACCGTCTGGGCGGCGGGCTACAGCGGGACCAGCGGCTCGTTCAACCCGCTCGTCCTGCAGAACGGCTAGCCACACCCCTAAGGGGCCGGCCGCTGGCCCCCCGCCTGGTACTGCGGTACCAGGCGGGGGCAGCCTCCTACCGTGATTGCAGGATCAGGATCGGTATCCCGCCCGATGTGGCGACTGGGCCCGGCCCGTCATCGTGGAGGCGTGAACCCAGCTGACCCGGGGACGGGTGCCGCCCCCAGAACCGCCGGCCGTACCCGGCGCCGCTGGCTCGTGCACCGCCCCGCGGGCAGCGTCAAGTGAGTCAGCGGCCGTTGGCGCGCAGCCGGGCCAGTGCGCCCACGGTCATCGCGCCGCGCCACTCGGCGGCGGCCACCGGGGACCAGGCCAGCCAGTTGAACTCCCAGCCGCCGTCGTCGCGCTGCGCGCGGGCCAGGTGATCCAGGCAGGCCCCGATCACCGCGGGCTCGAACAGGCCGCGGGCCAGTGACCCGGGCCGCGGCGCGAAGTCCAGCGGCGTGTGGATCTCCCCGGGCGCCGCGGGATCCAGCGTCACCACGTCCGGGCTGGTGATCAGCGGCGCGAGCTGGTCGATCATGCTGACCGCCCGGGCCCGGTCAGGCACGTTATCGAGGAAATGCACGATGGCGCGCAGGTCATACGGGCCGGCCTTCTCCAGCTCGGCAATCCGGGCCCACATCAGCCCGGTCGCGCGGTCCAGCCAGGGATGCCGGGCCCCGCGCCGGTGCAGCGTGCCGGCCAGCAGCCCGGTGGTGATCAGGGACGCCGGGCTGCCTTCTTCCGGCACCCACCACGGCGCGTGCGGCCATCCGCCAATATTTTCCGCAACGAAGACCGCGCCCCCTTCGTCGGGTGCGTTCGCCTCGAGCCATTCGAGGGCTCCGCGGACCAGGCCGTCGTCCCAGGCGTCCGCCTCGTCCAGGGTTTCCAGGGCGAACTCGACGGCCAGCGGCTGGCTGCCCGGGCACCGGCCGTCCGGCTCGAGGGCGTGGCCGAACCCGCCGTCCGGGTTGCGGTAGGCAGCGACCGCGTCACGCACGTACCCGGCCCGCCCGCCGCGCAGCAGCCGCTCGAACCGGCGCTGGTCCAGGACCCGGCCGGTGGCCGCCAGGAACTGCCCGGCCGCGGCGATGTCAATGTCAGGTGAGGTCATGGCGTCCATCCTGACCCCCGGGCCGCCACCCGTCTTGAATGAATCGGTCATCCTCGCGAGCCCGAGGGGCGCGGCACCGACTGGGCTGAGGAACGAGCGACGAGGGAAGGGGAGGTGCCTTCAAAAGGACCCGGAGGCGCAAGGCACGGAGAGCCAGGTGCCAGACTCGTGCCGTGGACTGGTCGCCGGGTTACCGCGAGTACGTGCCCCCGGCCGCTCTCGGCCGCGCCCTGTCCTGCGTGTGGGTGTCGGTGACCCCGGCTGCGGGCGCGCCGCCTACCCGGGTCCTGCCCGACGCCTGCACCGACCTCATCTGGCGCGCCGGCACCGGGGTGTCCCTGGCCGGCCCGATACCGGGCCGGTACTGGCCCCGTCGCCGCCCGGCTCGGTCCTCGCCGGGGTCCGGTTCCGGCCGGGGGCCGGGGGCCGGGCCCTGGGGCTGCCGCTCAGCGCCCTGCTCGATCAGCAACTGGACCCCGCCAGCCTGCGTTCCGGGCTGCCAGGGGGCCGTGGCGCCACCCTGGTGACCCAGGTGCACGGCGGGCTGGCGCCCGATGAAGCCGTGCACCGCCTGGTCCGGCTGGCAGCGGAGATGGCGATCGGCGCGCCGCCGGACCTCGTGGTCGCGGCCGCAGCACGGCGCCTGGCCCGACCCGGTGCCCGGGTCAGCAGTGAGGCCCGGGTCAGCAGTGAGGCCCGGGTCAGCAGTGAGGCCCGGGTCAGCAGTGTGGCCCGGGACCTGGGCATGAGCGAGCGGCAGCTGCACCGACGGTGCGTGGCTGCGGTTGGCTACGGCCCGGTGCTGCTGCGCCGCGTGCTGCGTTTCCGCCGTTTCGTGTCCCGGATCGACGCGGACGGGGCCCTGGACGACCTGGCCGTGCTGGCCGCCGAGGCTGGCTACGCGGACCAGGCGCACCTGACCCGGGAGAGCGGGGAGCTGGCCGGCCTGCCTCCGGCCGCCCTCGCCCGGCTCAGGCGCGGCCCGGCTCTGCTTGCCCGGGACGGCGGGTAGGCCGACCAGCGCGGGTAGGCCTGGCACGCCGGGGTGGCCGGCGCATCCGGCGCTCGTGATCAGACGATCGGTGTCGCCAGGACGACACCGATCGTCTGATCACGAGCTGGGTCAGGGCGCCAGCGGTCCCGGCGCCGGGTCGTGACGACCTTAAGTCGGCAGCGGGCTACTTTGGGTGACCGAAGCCACCTGAATGAGTCACTGGCCGGCGTTCGGGGAACTCGCGTTCGCGAACGCATCCCTCAGCAGGTCCTCCTGCTGCACGGAAAGGTCCGAGCGGATCAGCTCCATCGCCTGTCCCTCGAAGGCCTGGACCACGGTGTCGATCGCGGCGTCGGCGCTCAGCAGCACCAGCGCGGAGGTCCCCGGCGTCATGTCGCCCTTCACCGAGTCGAGCATCCCGGCGTCGATGCCGGCCTTGGTGAGCTTCTTGGCGAAGGAGGAGGCTTTGCTGGCCTCGCTGGTCACGTGCTCCTGCGCCTGGGGTGCGGTGGCGTAGTGCGGCCAGCGGATCACGGTGACGTCCTGCACGTCGATGAGATCCTGGGCGTCGAGCTGCTTGAGCCTGAGGACGGCCGCGTCGGCTCCTTCGGTGCCGCTGAACCGCCATGCTGTGGTTGACATCGGTTGGCTCCTTCCCCCGGGCCGGCCGGTTCCGGCCGCGCCCCCGCCGGGGAGATGGGCAGGTCAGTCACGATCGACAGGTCACCGCGCGAACGCGCGGCGGCCACCGCGCGTGTCCGGCCGGTGCCCCCTCAGTGCGCCAGGCCCCCTGGCCACGCCCCCGTGGTGGCCACGTTGATCCCCCCGGTCCGGTTTCGTTCCCCCCGGTGGTCGGGCGCACACCCCTCCGGCCGTGGTTCACCCGCGTGAACCCGCGCTTGCTGTACGACATACTGAAGGCTGAGGCGCTGCTCCCGCGCGCCGCGATAGACCTGGCGAGGAAGGCGAACGTGAGATGGACCTGACCGGCGCCCGGTGGCGCAAGTCCTCCCACAGCGGGGGGAACGGCGGCACTTGCGTAGAGGTCACGGTCGTGCCCGGCTCCAAGGAGGGCAGCGACTACGTCATCACCATGCGCGACTCCAAGGACCCCGACGGGCCGGTGCTGACGTTCACCCCGGACGAGTGGCGCGCGTTCACCCTCGGCGTCCAGGACGGCGAGTTCGACGTTGACGAGGATGATGCCGGACCCACTGCCGGGACCTGACCGCACAGGCGGGTTAACGCTCCGCCCGCGGAGCCCGCTGAGATCGGCGGCGGGGAGGGGTCCCAGGCTTCGATTTCCTGCGGCTGGTCCTGGCCATCCCGCCCAGCTAAGCGGGCCGGCCTGCTGGGTGGGCGCCTCGGGTGCGGGCGGTGCGGGCTCGCTGGCGGGCCCTGGCTTCGGCTCGCCGGCTGCGGCGGGTTTCGGGGTCAGCCGGGCCGAGAGGACGTAGGCCACCACGACGGCCACGATCACCAGCGGCATGACGGCCAGTCCGTCGGAGGCGAGCAGCAGCGAGGCGAGCAGGACGGAGGTCAGCGGGAGCCTGAGCATCACCACGGACATGGCGCCGATGCCGATGGCCACCCCGTTGACCAGCGGGAGCCCGGGCAGGTGGGACAGCGCCATGCCGCCGGCGGCGCCGATGAACAGGGCCGGGAACGTCGGGCCGCCGCGGAAACTGCTCAGCGAGATCCCGTAGGCGAGTCCCTTGCAGGCGATGAGCAGCAGCAGCGCCCCGACGGTGTAGCTGGCGCTGTGCGCGATGAACGGGCCCAGCTGGGACTGCCCGGAGAACAGCACCTCCTCCGAGCCCTTCCCGGTCGCGGCCGCGAACGCGATGGCCAGCCCCGCGACGCCCAGGCCGACCACCGGGGTGAGCAGCAGGATCCGCCGCTCGACATGAGGCCGCAGGAACAGGCCCAGCCAGCGGATCGCGTTGCCGACCGGGACCGCCATGACGCCGACCGCCAGGGCCCAGCCGAACTCGGCCGCCGTGGGTGAGCCGACGTGCGGCAGGCCGGGGATGGCCAGCGAGAACGTGCCCAGCCCGGTCCACGCATCGAGGCCGATGAACACCAGGGAACCCACGCCCGCGGCCAGCAGGCCGGGGATCAGCACGAGTTCCATCATCGACCCGCCCAGCCCGGAGGCCTCCATGAGCAGGAACGCCCCGGTCAGGGGGGAGCCGAGCAGGGTGGCGATGGCGGCGAAGCTGCCGGCCGCCGCCACCACGGTCTGGGTGCGGGGCGGGGCGTCCCGCTTGGCCAGCCGGACGGCGATGACAGCGAGCCCCCCGCCGAGGGCAATCAGGGGGCCTTCGGGGCCGAGGACCACCCCCAGGCTCAGGGTGGCGAAGGCGGCCAGCACGATGCCCGGAAGATCGATGGGCACGGGCGGCCCGCCGCCCATCTTGAACCCGTCGGCGGGGGAGTGCCCGCCGGTGCCGGGCAGGTACCGGAGGGTGAGGGCGACCAGGACCCCCGCCACCACCAGCGGCAGCAGGGGCCACCACAGTGGCTCGGCGTGGAAGCCCAGGCCTTTGGGCAGGTCGGTGAAGACCCAGCCTTGCATCTTGCTGACCAGGGCCAGGAAGAAGTAGGCCACCGCCGAGATGGGCGCGCCGATGATCGCGGCCAGCACCAGCAAGGCGACATAGCTCCGGGACCGCAGTAGCGCCAGCGGGTCGGATGGCATCGTCACGGCACGTCCTCCTCAACGGCTCGATCGCTGGTCATGTCACGAGCAGGTAGATGCTCTTGCCGGCCAGCCAGAACCCCAGCAGCAGGCAAATCACGATGATCACCTGGTCCTGATGGGTGTCCAGCCAGTTCCGCAGCTTCCGCATGAGGGCGTCGGCAGCGACCGGCCGGAAGGCCGCCGACAGCTCCAGGTAGAGGAAGCTCGAGGTGGCCAGCAGGCAGAACAGCAGCAGGACCAGCCACTCCCACGCGTTCGAGAGCTTGGCCTGGCTCACCGTGGCCGCGCCCGCCGCGACAAGCGTCCACGGCTGGAGGAAGGCGGCCAGCCCGGCCGCGGTCAGCGCCGAGAGCTGGTCCAGCCGGCCCATCCAGGCCGGGGTCTTGCGGGGGCGGCCCTTCCGGCGCCACTGCCAGATGGCGTAGAGGATCAGCGCGACGCCCAGGGCCAGCTTGATGGCCAGGACCGCGGTCGACGGCGCCGTGCTCGGCGCAGGCGGCTTGCCCCCGGTGAGCAAGACCACGGCGCCAATCACGACGACCAGGCAGGCCAGCCAGCCCAGGATGAAGGCGAGGCCTTTCCTGATGCCCTTCTCAGAGCTCAGGATCAGCAGGAACGCGATGAGCGGAAAGGGCTCAAGGGTGATGCCCAGGCCGATGAGGACGAGGTCAGCTACCACGAAGCACGGCTCTCATCATGGACGGCACCCCTGCCCACTGACCCTGCCTGGCTGGCCGGCCCGGTGCCTCACCCGCGCCGGGTGACCACGCGCGCTTCCCCAGGCGGCCGGCGCGGCCGTTCGCGCGCACGCCAGATGATCCGCTGGGCGCGCAGGGCCGCGGCGCCGACCACGATCAGCAAGGCCACGTTGAGAAGCAGCTGGAAGGCCGACCCCCGGGCCTCGCTCCAGCTGGAATACGCGAGAGACAAGCCCAGGTCGGCGGCGGCGGGAATGGTCGTGACCGAGATGAAAACGCCGATGAGGGCGCTGGCCCGGGCCTCAGTGAGCGACACGACGCCGACGATCCCGGCCAGCACGGCGACCACCACCGAGAACAGGTTCGGATTGTTGATCAGATCGGAGACCGGCCGGACTCCGGACAAGTACAGCTTCGGCGTGTGCCCGGACCAGCGGATCGCCAGACCGAAAAGCAGGGTGACGGCCACGGCGGCCGTGAATCCGAACAGCAGGGCGAGGAGGCCGCGCAGTACCGGCCGCCTGGCCCGCGTGTCCATGCCGAGCGCGACGCCCATGATCGCGTTGTATTCGGGGCCTACGACCATCGCACCGACAATAAGAATCTGTGAGTTCGTCAGGATGCCAACCGCGCCGATCAGTCCCGCGATGGCCAGGAGGATGTAGAAACTGGGTGCGTAGACGGCGTCCGAGCGGATCCTGGCCTCGACGAGTTCCCACACGGGCGCCAGATCCCGCTGCACCAGAAAATGCTTTGAGTCGGCTGCGGGCCGGTCCCCGAGAGTGGCGTCCACGTACTGGACGTCGGCGGTGTTGCTGCCGCCGTCCTGGAAGGCCTTCAGCGTCCGGAACACAGAGTTGGCGGACCCGGGCCCCACGTCAAACTGCACTGCGTCGCCGCCGGGTCGCCGGGCGGCGCCGGGGAGAACCACGAGGCTCGAGACGCCGGGGTCGGACGCGAGCGCCTCGAGGAGGACGTTGGTCCGGCCGGGCGCACTGACCAGGCGCACGTGATAATTCATGGTCCCCCCAACTCGTCCGTGGGCTGGGTCGCAGGCAAGGAGCACGGCCGTGATCTCCTCGAGCCGCCGCGATGAAACCAGCCGGCGGCAGCACGATGATCGCCGGGATGCGCGGCCTGCTCGCCAGTACCTGGGCGCCGACCGCGAGTACGACGATAAGGCCAACGCCAATCAGGATCTGGTTTGTCATCACGCCAGTCTCCGGTGGTCGCGGGTTGGCCTTTTGTTCGCCCGTCGTTCACTATGCGGAGGCCAGCACCCCGGCTTCAGGCAACGCCAATGCATGACCGGGGCAATTGTTTGTTTCGCACAGCCCCACAGTCTGGCCGGGGGGAAGTCGCGGTCATCACCCCGTTTAGGTGATGAGCCGGTCCTTTCTGGCGGATACAAAGGGTATTGGGAGCCCCGGCGGCGGATTGGGGCAGTCGCAATCAGCGCCATCGGACCGGGGCGGCCTGCCAGGGAATGCTGCGGTGCATCGAGACGACTGGGGACGACCGTGAGTGCTGAGCGGGATCGGGTGGCTGGGTTCGGGCGGCTGGAGGACGGGCTGCTCCAGGCGGGCGAGTGGTACCGGTGGGGGCCGTATGTCAGCGAGCGCCAGTGGGGCACGGTGCGCGAGGACTACAGCGCGAACGGCGAGGCGTGGGATTACCTGCCGCATGATCACGCGCGGTCCCGGGCGTACCGGTGGGGAGAGGACGGCCTGGCCGGGTTCTGCGACGTGGAACAGAGGCTGTGCCTGGGCCTGGCGCTGTGGAACGGGAAGGACCCGATCCTGAAAGAGCGGCCGTTCGGGCTGACCGGAGCCCAGGGCAACCACGGCGAGGACGTCAAGGACTACTGGTGGTACCTGGACGCGACGCCGAGCCACTCCTGGAACAGGTGGCGCTACCACTACCCGCAGGCCGCCTTCCCCTATCAGGACCTCATCGACCAGAACCGGTCCCGCAGCCGCGAAGAACCCGAGTACGAGCTGCTGGATACCGGGGTGTTCGACGGCGACCGGTACTGGATCACCGAGGTGCATTACGCGAAGGCCAGCGCCGATGACCTGCTGATGGCCATCCAGGTGACCAACGCCGGACCCGAGACCGCCACCCTGCACGTGCTGCCGACCGCATGGTTCCGCAACACCTGGTCCTGGGATGTGGACGCGCCCAAGCCGGGGATGCGGGCGGTGAGTGATGCGGTGGTGGGAATCGATCATCCGTTCGCCGGCCCGCTGGAGCTGCTGGCCGGCCCGGGCCGGACGGGACGATGCCGGCGGCCGTGTTCTGCGAGAACGAGACCAACGACGAGCGGCTGTTCGGCGCCGCGCCGCTCACGCCGTACCCCAAGGACGGCATCAACGACCACGTGGTCAGCGGGGCCGCCACCGTCAATCCCGAGCGCACCGGCACCAAATGCTCGTTCTGGTACCAGCTGACGGTCCAGCCCGGCGAGACGGCCGAGCTGCGCCTGCGGCTGCGGCCGCCCGCGAAAGCGTCGCGGGGAAAGGCGAACGACCCGCTCGGCGCCGCGTTCGGCCAGGTCATGGCCACGCGGCAGGCCGAGGCGGACGAGTTCTACGCCGAGCTCACCCCGGCCGCGGCCACGGCGGACGAGGCCCTGGTGATGCGCCAGGCGTTCGCCGGGATGCTGTGGAGCAAGCAGCTGTTCTACTACGACGTGGCCCGCTGGCTGGACGGGGACCCGACCCAGCCGACGCCGCCGGCGCAGCGGCTGACCGGGCGGAACTCCCGGTGGCGCAACTTCGACGCGTTCGACATCATGTCGATGCCGGACAAGTGGGAGTACCCCTGGTTCGCCGCGTGGGACCTGGCCTTCCACTGCGTGGCGCTGGCGCACGTGGACCCGGCGTTCGCCAAATACCAGCTGATCCTGCTGTGCCGGGAGTGGTTCCAGCACCCGAACGGGGCGCTGCCCGCGTACGAGTGGGACTTCGGCGACGTGAACCCGCCAGTCCAGGCCTGGGCCGCGCTGGAGCTGTTCGCCATCGACGGCGGCCGCGACATCGAGTTCCTCAGCCGGGTCTTCGACAAGCTGCTGGTCAACTTCACCTGGTGGGTCAACCTGGAAGACGCTGAGGGCAACAACCTGTTCGAGGGCGGGTTCCTCGGGCTGGACAACATCGGCCCCATCGACCGCTCGCACCTGCCGGTCGGCGGCACCCTGGAGCAGTCCGACGCCACCGGCTGGATGGGGTTCTACGCGGTCGCCATGGGCGGCATCGCCGCCGTCCTGAACCGGTCCGGGCAGCGGCCGGCCGGTGATCTGGTGCTGAAGTTCCTGGAGCATTTCGCAGCCATCCGCCGGGCGCTGGACGGCCAGGGCCTGTGGGACGAGGCCGACGGGCTCTACTACGACCGGCTGATCACGCCGTCCGGGCAGTGTGTGCCGGTGCGGCACCGGTCCATGGTGGGCATCATCCCGGCCCTCGCCGCCGCGGTCATCGAGGAGAACGACCTGAAGCGCGCGATGGTGGTGGGCAAGCAGTTCGCCGGCCTCCTGGGCCGCGATGGCCTCAGCGACACCTCCAAGCTCCGCGAGGCCGGCGTCCTGCGCGGGGAGCCAGGCCATCAGCGGCTGCTGCTCAGCCTGTCCGGCCCGGACCGGCTGGAGCGGCTGCTCGGCTGGCTGTTCAACGAGAGCGAGTTCCTGTCCCCGCATGGCCTGCGCGCCCTGTCGGCCTGGCATCGCGAACATCCCTACGAATTCGAGGTCGAGGGCATCCGGGCCAGCGTTGACTACGAGCCGGCCGAATCGACCACGTCCATGTTCGGCGGCAATTCCAACTGGCGCGGCCCGGTCTGGTTCCCGCTGAACTACCTGGTCATCAGCGTGCTGGAGCGCTACCACCGCTTCTTCGGCGACGACTTCACCATCGAGTACCCGACCGGGTCGGGTCAGCGGCTCCCCCTGGACAAGATCGCCGCCGACCTGTCTGACCGGCTCATCTCGATCTTCACCCGCGGGCCGGACGGCCGCCGGCCCTGCTTCGGCGGGACCGAGAAGCTGCAGAACGATCCGGCCTGGCGGGACAACCTCGTCTTCAGCGAGTACTTCCACGGCGACAACGGCGCCGCGATCGGCGCGGCGCACCAGACCGGCTGGACCGGGCTCATCGCCGACGTGATCCGCCGCCGTCACGGCGAGGTCCGCTCGGTCGGCGACGTGATACGAAGCATCGGGCAGGACAGCCAGCCATGACCGCCGCCGCCCCGCCGAACGTGGTCCCGCTGCCGGGAAGCCGGTTCCCCCTGGGCGCCACGGTCCGTGACGGAGGGACCAACTTCGCGGTGGCTTCCGGTGTCGCCGACGGGATGATGCTCTGCCTGTTCGATGAGGCAGGCACCGAGACGCGGGTTCCGTTGCTGGATTATGACGCTGGCGTCTGGCACGGCTTCGTGCCTGGGGCAGGGCCGGGCCAGGCCTACGGATACCGGGCCACCGGCCCCTACGACCCGGGCCGGGGGATGCGCTGCAACCCGGCGAAGCTGCTGATCGATCCCTACGCGCGGGCGCTGCACGGGACCGTCACGTTCGGGCCCGAGGTGCTCGGGTACCCGGCCGGCGGTGACCCCGGCGCACCGAGCACGCTCGACTCGGCGGCGCATATGCCGCGCAGCCTCGTGGTGGACGAAACGTACCGCTGGGGCGACGCCGCCCGGCCCCGGCGCTCCTACGCGGATACCGTCATCTACGAGGTGCACGTCAAGGGCTTCACCATGCGTCATCCCGCAGTCCCGCCTGAGCTGCGTGGCACCTATGCCGGGCTCGGGCACGAGGCGGCCATCGGGCATTTGCTTGACCTCGGCGTGACCACCGTCGAACTGCTGCCGGTGCACGAGAGCGTGCCCGAGGCGTTCCTGGTGCAGGGCGGGCTGACCAACTACTGGGGATACAACACGATCGGGTTTTTCGCGCCGCACCAGGGGTACTCCGCCGCGGTGCGGGCCGGGCGGCCCGGCGGGCAGGTCGGCGAGTTCAAGGCCATGGTTGACGCCCTGCACCGGGCCGGGCTCGAGGTGGTGCTCGATGTGGTCTTCAACCACACCGCGGAGGGAAACCAGCTCGGGCCCACACTGTGCTTCCGGGGCCTGGACAACCCCGCCTACTACCGGCTGGACCCGGGCGACCCGCGCGATTACGTCGACACGACGGGCTGCGGCAACTCGCTCAACGTCGGCGACCCCCTGACCCTCCAGCTGATCATGGACTCGCTCCGCTACTGGATGACGGAAATGCACGTTGACGGCTTCCGGTTCGACCTCGCTCCCACCCTGGCCCGCCAGGAGGGCGAGTTCGAGAAGAGGTCAGCGTTCCTGGACATGGTCGCGCAAGATCCCGTGGTGTCGCGGGCGAAGCTGATCGCCGAACCGTGGGACGTCGGGCAGATGGACAGCTACGACCTGGGCGGGTTTCCGGCGGGCTGGCGGGAGTGGAACGGCAAATACCGCGACAGCATGCGCGACTTCTGGCGGTCCCACCACGTTGGCCTCGGCGAGTTCGCCAACCGGTTCTGCGGATCGTCGGACCTGTATGGCGGCGCGCGGCGGCGGCCGACGGCCTCGGTGAACCTGATCACCGTGCACGACGGTTTCACCCTGCGCGACCTTGTCTCCTACGACAACAAGCACAACGAGGCCAACGGCGAGTCCAACCGGGACGGGACCAGCGACAACCGCTCGTGGAACTGCGGCGCGGAAGGCCCCACCAGCGACCCCGCCGTGCTGGCCCTGCGCGCGCGACAGTCCCGCGCGATCCTCACCACCCTGCTGCTCTCCTTCGGGATCCCGATGCTGCTCGGCGGCGACGAGATGGGCCGCACCCAGCAGGGCAACAACAACGCCTACTGCCAGGACAACGAGATCGCCTGGTACGACTGGTCCGCGGCCGACACCGACCTGCTCGCGTTCACCCGGCAACTGGTGGCCTTCCGGCGCGCCCACCCGGTGTTCCGCCGGCAACGGTTCCTGGCCGGGGCCGCCGGGGCCGGGGAGCTGGGCTGGTTCACGCCAGCCGGTGACGGGATGACCGGCAGCGACTGGTCCGACCGCGGCGCTCTCGCCGTCGCCATCTACCTCGACGGGTCCGACGAACCCGACCGGGCAGCCGACGGGTCGCTGCTGCTCGACGACGACTTCCTCGTCCTGGTGAACGCCTGGTGGGAGCCGCTGGACTTCGTGCTGCCGGTCACCAGGCCGCGGGTGGCCTGGCAGACCGCGATAGACACCTACGCCCCGGCCCCAGCCGGGGGTGCGGCGGCTGCACCGCGGGCAGCCGGTGAGAAGGTCACCGTCGGCCCCCGGTCCATCCTGGTGCTCTCCGACCCGCGCCAGGACTGAGCGTTCCTTCACCAGGCCATCAGATTACTTGCGGGTAGCATTCAGCGGACGGTCAGGCTCATCGGTGATGCTTCAGGTGGCTCCTTCCGGCGCCGGGGCCGGCAAGGCCCGCCCGGGAGACGCCCAGAGCGCCCCGCCGGCTGACCCTTCCCCCCGAGGTCATCCGGCCGACCGGGCGCCCGAGAGCGCCCCGCCGGCTGCGCCTTTCCCCCGGAGGCCTACCCCGGCCGGCGGGGCGCCCTCGCCAAGACGCCCCATCGTCCGCAGAGCAGGGACGCGGGGGTTCTGCCCCCGCTACCCGAAGGAGGCGGAGGTGTTGGCGGCCTGCTCGGAATCGATGAGCAGCGATACGGCTTCGATCAGCGCCAGGTGCGTGAACGCCTGCGGGAAGTTGCCCATGTGCTCGCCGGTGCTGGTGTCGATCTCCTCCGCGTACAGCTGCAGTGGCCCGGCGAACGACAGCAACTTCTGGCACAGGGCGTGGGCGCGCTCGGTTTCGCCGATCATGGCCAGCGTGGTCACCAGCCAGAAGGAGCAGATGGTGAAGGTTCCTTCCTTACCCTCGAACCCGGTGTCGGTTCCCTCGACCTTGTAGCGCAGGACCAGGCCGTCCTCGGTCAGTTCGTCGGCGATGGCCAGCACGGTGGCCCTGATGCGCTTGTCGTTCGGGGGCAGGAATCCCATGATGGGCAGGAGCAGGAGCGAGGCGTCGAGGCCGTCGGTCTCGTAGTGCTGGCGGAACACGCCCCGCTTGGAGAGGCCCTTGTCCAGGATCTCGGCCTTGATCTCGTCGGCGCCGGCCCGCCAGCGCTTGGCGCGTTCGTCATCGCCGCGTTCCTCGGCGAGATCAGCGCCGCGCGAGGCCGCGACCCAGCACATCACCTTCGATGCCGTGAAGTGCTTGGGGTCGCCCCGGACTTCCCAGATGCCCTGGTCGGGCTCATGCCAGCGGCTCAGGGCCTCGTCCACGAAACCGGCGAGGCCGTTCCACACCGGCATCACTATCTGACTCGCTCCCCGGTGGAACTGGACATCCACCGCGTCGATAATCATTCCCCAGACGTCGTGCTGCTGCTGATTCCAGGCACCATTCCCCACCCGGACCGGGCGCGCCCCGCGGTACCCGGACAGATGGTCGAGAGTCTTCTCGGTCAGGTCGCGTTCCCCGCCGATGCCGTACATGATCTGAAGCCAGAACTTGCTGTTGAGGTCACCCCCGCTGACCGCGTCGATGACGAAGCCCCAGTACTCGATCGCTTCCCAGTCGAAGCCGAGGCGGTACAGCGAGCGGAGCATGAACGCCGAGTCCCTGATCCAGGTGAACCGGTAGTCCCAGTTGCGGGCGCCGGCCCAGGTTTCCGGCAGCGAGGTCGTCGACGCGGCCATGATGGCGCCCGTGGGGGCGTAGCTGAGTCCCTTCAGGGTCAGCGCGCTGCGGTCGAGGTAGGTCTTCCACGGGTGGTCGGGGATCTTGGCTGAGCTCAGCCAGTCACGCCAGAAATCGACGGTGCAGTTCAGCGCGGCAAGCGCGGCGTCCAGGTCATCCGGGACCTGGCCGCTGCCCCAGGACAGTGCGACGTAGGCGGACTGTCCTGGGGTGAGGGTGGTGCGGCCGTAGCAGCGGGCGCCGAGGACGCCGAGCGGGACGGTGCCGCTCAGCTCGAGCTGCATGCCTCCTTCCGCGGCGGTGATGGTCATCGCGTCATAGCTGTCGCCCCGATAGCTCCACGCGCCACCGGTCTGGCCGTAGTCGAACAGCGGACCGCAGTTCACGGCGACCTCGACCCGGCCGCTGATGCACGTGGCGATCCGGACCAGCGCACCGACGGCGCCGACGTCAGCCGGCGCCCGGTGGTAGTCAGGCCGCCGCCCCTCATGCTGGACCGGGCCCATGGCCAGGAAGTCCTGGACGACCATCCATCCGGTCGGAGTCTGCCAGGTCGTCTCCAGCACCATCGTCCCCGGCACGTACCTGCGGTGCTGCGGCACGAACGTATTGGCGGGACCGAACCTGAACAACCCGGCCGAGCGGTCCAGCAGCGCCCCGAAGACACTCGGGGAATCAGGCCGGGGCAGGCACAGCCACTCGACCGCCCCGTCCGGGGCGACCAGGCAGCTCTGCTCGCAATTCGACAGGAACCCGTAATCGGCAATAGGCGGGAATGTGCTCATCAGCGGTCACCTTTCACCGTCGGGAGAGGGATGGCTGGCGCCTGGGCCGGTCGCTCGTGGCCAGCCTGGCCATGTTCACGCCATCCGGGCCAGCAGGTGCTCGCCGACGCGGATCGCGTTGGCCATGGCGGTCAGCGCCGGGTTCACGGCCCCGATGCTCGGGAAGAAGCTCGTATCGACGACGTACAGGTTGTCGACCTCGTGCGCCTGGCAGTTCACGTCGAGCACCGAGGTAGCCGGATCCGTGCCGAACCGGCAGGTGCCCGACTGGTGGGCGACGCCCGCGACGGGCACGCCCATGCTCGCGTAGAAGTTTTTGCTCAGGACGTGATGGGCGGCGATCCCGATGTGGTTGAGGACCTTCCTGAGCTCGTGGTACAGCCCGTCGGCCTCGGTGTCGTTGGTCGCCTGGTAGGCGAGGTGCACGTGCCCGTCCCGGTCGACGGTCACCCGGTTGTCCGGTTTGGGCACGTCCTCGGTGGTCAGCCAGAAGTCAACGGCGTGCCGGGCGACCTCCTCCAGGCTCCACTTCGGGGCCAGCTTGGTGAGCTTGGGCTCCTCGCCCTTCATCGCCATCGCGTTGGACTTTCCGAGCATCTGGATGTTGCCCAGCGGCCACTCGCGGCCGTCGCCCGCGAAGTAGAAGTCGTTCAGGCCGAGGGTCTTCTGGAACACCGTGTCGTTGCGCTCCTTGTCGAGCGCCACGACAGCCTTGCTGTTGTGGTACATGTAGTTGCGGCCCACCTGGTCAGACCCGTTGGCCAGGCCAGCCGGGTGCTGATCGGAGGCCGACCGGAGCAGGATCCTAGCGCTGTTGGCCGCCCCGGCCGAGACGACCACGATGTCGCCTTCGTAGAATTCCTGCTTGCCGTCGCGGGTGACCTGCACGCGGGTGACCGTCCGGCCGGACGGGTCCGTCTCAAGGCGTTCCACCTCCGCGTTCACCAGCAGGGTCACGTTCGGCTGGTCCAGCAGGGGGCGCACGGCGATGATGTCGGCGTCTGACTTGGCGTGCACCAGGCACGGGTAGCCGTCGCAGGTGGCGCACCGGATGCAGGCGCTGACCGGCCGGTTGGCCTCGTTCAGCAGGATGCCGACCGGCGCATGGAACGGATGGTAACCGCCTGCCGCCAGCGCGTCGGAGATCTGCTGGACCCGCGGCTCGTGCGAGACCGCGGGCCACGGGTACTCCTTCGAGCAGTGCCCCTCGGTCGGATCTTCGCCGTGGTTTCCGTGCACCTGGTACAGCCACTCGGCCTTCGTGTACCACGGCTCGAAATCGTCGTAGCTCAGCGGCCAGGCCGGGGATGGCCCGTCGGCATGCCTGATCTCGCCGAAGTCCTCCGGGCGCAGCCGGTACAGGGCGGCCCCGTACAGCTTCGTGGCCCCGCCGACGTAGTAATGCACTTGCGGCTGGAACGCCTTACCGTCGGCGTCGAACCACGACTCCGGCGAAATGTACCTCCCGTCCACGAACACCGGGCCGGGATCCCAGTTCTCGATTTCCCGCGCCAGGAAATTGCCCCGCTCCAGCAGCAGGATCCGCTTGCCCGACGGGGCCAGGGTGTGCGCCAGGGTGCCGCCGCCCGCGCCGCTGCCAACAATGATCACGTCATAGTGTTCAGCCACATGACCGAATATGGCGGTGTCGGGTGCATGGGACATCACACCCGCCGGGTGAGTCTCTGACCGGGAATTCGGCTGAGGGACCCGGGAATCCGGACGACTGCGAGCGGGAATTCACCTGCCTGCCCCGCGCTGGGTGCGGTTCAGCGGGTTCTTCGCCGGGCGCCCAGCCGGGCTGCCTGCACCGGTGTCCCCCGCGGCGGGCTCACCCGAGCTGGGTGACCCCGCCGCAGTGAAACTGGTCTAGCGTCCCTCAGATGCCCGCCGATCACCTGCCGAGCTGGCGTGAGACTCCCGCGAAACAGTCGATCGTGGAGTTCGTCGCCGCCGTCACCCATCCCGATTCGCCCGACTTCGTCCCGGAGCCGGACCGCGTCGCGGTGTTCGACAACGACGGCACGCTGTGGACAGAACAGCCGCTGTACGCGCAGCTGGCCTTCGCGATCGACCGGGCGGCTGAGCTAGGTCATCCCACCAGCGTCGAGAAGCTGCAGGCCGGCGGGATGGCCGCGCTGATTGAGCTGGTGGCGCTCACCCATACGGGTATCACCACCGATGAGTTCGCCGCCGTCTCCCGGAGCTGGCTGGCCGCGGCCCGGCATCCGCGGTTCGGGCGGCCCTACCCGCAGACGGTGTATCAGCCGATGCTGGAACTGCTCAGCCTGCTGGACCGCCATCGCTTCTCCTGCTGGATCTTCTCGGGAGGCGGCACGGACTTCATGCGGTCCTGGGCGGGCGACGTCTATGGGCTGCCGCCGCACCGGGTGATTGGCAGCGTGGGTGCGACCGAGTTCCGCGTCGGCCCTGGCGGCCCCGAACTTGTCAAGGGCCACTCTATTCAGGTCATCAATGACGGCCCGCAGAAACCGAGCTCGATCCATCAGCACATCGGGCAGCGACCGCTCATGGCGGCCGGGAACACCGATGGCGACCTGGCCATGCTGCAGTGGACCGCAGGCGGCCCGCACCGGACCCTGCAGCTGGTCGTGCACCACACCGACGGCGAACGGGAATACGCCTACGACCGTGACCCGGTCCTGGGCAGCGGCACGGAACAGATCCTCGCCGCGGCCGCCGATCACAAGTGGACCGTCATCGACATGGCCGCGGACTGGTCGGCTGTCCACCCGCCAGGCGGCTAGCCCGGCAGTCCCGCCGGGTGGCTCTCCGGCACGGCCGGGGTGGCGTAACCGGCGTAACCACCCCCGACGGGGGATGCCCGGTTGACTCCGCGCGGGTGACAGTGGCGGTCAACGACTAGTGTCCGGGACGGTGGCATGTCTACTAGCACGGAACAGAACAACAACAGCTGGCCCCAGGTCAGGACCGGCCCGCTGATCACCGGTGGCGCGCTCGCCGGAGCTGGCGTCCTGCTCGTCCTGGCGGGGCTGGCCGTCGGCGGCTTGCACTTGTTCGCGGCGACCCGCCGGTGGATCCAGGAGATGGACGTGCCTCCCAGCGAGCAGGCGAGGATCAAGTGGGCCCAGGCCAAGAGCGCCGCCGCCGCCGGCACCAGCGCCTGGCAGAACGGCGCCTCGGCCCGTCAGGGCGCCCAGACCTGACCGGCGGGCTGCCGGCCCGCGTTGCGTGACAGGCAGCCGCCCGAGCACTCCGCGGACCGGGGGAGTAGATGACGAACGTTGATCTTGCGCGGTGGCAGTTCGCGTTTGTGACGATCAACCACTTCTTTTTCGTGCCGGTCACGATCGGCCTGGCGTTCCTGACCGCGTTGCTGCAGACGGCGTGGTACCGGAGCAAGCGCGACGAGTACCTGCGGCTGACCAGGTTCTTCGGTGTCCTGCTGGTCATCAACGTGGCGATCGGCGTGGTGACCGGCCTGGTGCAGGAATTCCAGTTCGGGATGAACTGGTCGGCGTACTCGCGGCTGGTCGGCAATATTTTCGGCGCGCCGCTGGCCATGGAAGGGCTGGCGGCGTTCTTCCTGGAATCCACGTTCCTCGGGCTGTGGCTGTTCGGCTGGGACAAACTGTCCCGCCGGGTGCATCTGCTGACGATCTGGCTGGTCTCGCTGGGCACCGTCTTGTCGGCGGCGTTCATCATGGCGGCCAACTCGTGGATGCAGCACCCCGTCGGGTACACGATGGTCAACGGCAAGCCGCAGCTGAACGACATCTGGGCCGTGTTCACCAACCCGGTGTTCCTGTGGGGATATTCGAAGGTGCTGCTGGCCTCGCTGGTCACCGGAGCCGCGGTGATGCTGGCTGTCTCCGCGTGGCAGCTGCGGCATGGCGGCGACCGCGAGGTGTTCACCCGGTCTGCGCGGCTCGCGCTGATCGTCCTGGTCCCGGCGATCCTGTTCACGATGCTGGTCGGCGACGAGCTCGGGGTGATCGAGGCCAGGTACCAGCCGATGAAGATCGCGGCGGCCGAGGCGCAGTGGACGACCTGCCAGCCGTGCTCGTTCTCGCTGTTCCAGATCGGCGGCGGCAACAACGACCAGACCCCGACCGAGATCATCGCCATCCCGCACCTGCTCTCGCTGCTGGCCACCAACCACTGGGACGGCCAGGTGATCGGCCTCAACCCGCTGCAGTCGCAGTACACCAAGCAGTTCGGGCCCGGCTACTACGTGCCGAACGTGTTCATCCAGTACTGGGCGATGCGGGTGATGGCCTATATCGGGGTCCTGGTCTTCCTGCTCGGGGCCTACGGGCTATGGCTGCTCCGCCGCGGGAAACTCGCGACGTCGCGGCGCTTCCTGTGGGTGGCGATATGGGCCGCGGTCCTGCCGTTCCTGATGAACACCGCTGGCTGGCTGCTGACCGAAAGCGGCCGGCAGCCGTGGATCGTGCAAGGCATCATGCTGACGAAAAACGGCATCTCGTCGTCGGTCAGCGCCACGTCCATCGTGATCAGCCTGGTGGTTTTCGTGCTGCTGTACGCCACGCTGGCGACCGTCGACCTGATGCTGATGCTGAAGTACTCCCGCCAGCAGCTCCCGCCCGCCCGCGCCGAGGCGGATGTGGACGCGCCCGTCCCGGCCGTCCAGTACTGAGGTCACGATGAACAATCTCATCCCGTTCTGGTTCATCATCATCGCCGTCTTGTGGACCGGTTTCTTCGTCCTGGAAGGCTTCGACTTCGGCGTTGGCATGCTGCACGGCGCGGTCGGCCGGGACGACGCCGGCCGCCGGGCGGCCATCAACACCATCGGCCCGCTGTGGGATGGCAACGAGGTCTGGCTGATCGTGGCCGGGGCCGCCATGTTCGCCGCATTTCCCGGCTGGTACGCCACCATGTTTTCGGGGTTCTACCTGGCGCTGGTGCTGCTGCTGGCGTCGCTGATGGTCCGCGGCGTGTCGTTCGAGTACCGCGGCAAGCGCGATGCGCTGCGGTGGCGCCGCACCTGGGACGTCCTGCTGACCATGGGCAGCCTGCTGGCCCCCCTGCTGGTCGGGGTGGCACTCGGCGACCTGCTGCACGGGCTGCCGATCAACTCCCACCAGGAGTACACCGGGTCCTTCTGGGACCTTCTGCAGCCCTACGGGCTGTTCACCGGGGTCACCCTGGTACTGCTCTGCCTGCTGCACGGCGCGACGTTCCTGTCCCTGAAGACCACCGACGACATGCACGAGCGCGCGGGGCGGCTGGCCCGCCGGGTGGCCCCGGTGACCGCCGCTGCCGTCGTGGCCTTCGCCATCTGGACGCACGTGACCTCCAGTACCACCTTCTTCGTCAACCCCATCGAACTGCTCGCCATGCTCGCCGTCCTCGCCGCCGTGTGGCTCGTCTACGAGCACCGGGACGGCTTCGCGTTCGCCGCGACCACGGTCACGATGGCAGCCTGCATCATCTCGATCTTCGTTGGCCTGTATCCCAACGTGATGGTTTCCAGCACCAACGCGGCCTACAACCTCACCGTGCACAACACGGCGTCCGGGGCGTATTCCCTCAAGGTGATGACGGTCGTGGCCATCATCTTCCTGCCCGTCGTGCTCGCCTACCAGACCTGGACCTACTACGTGTTCCGGCGGCGAGTCAGCAAGCAGGAATTCCAGCCCTCACCCCCGCGGGGTACACCGCTGGGCGCGGCCCCTCCGCGGCCCGCGCACCCCGACGGGGCGGCCCCCCCGGCCGGACCGGGGAATTGACCGACACAGGGAGCAGACATGACTGCCAACCAAGTTGACGCGCTGGTGATCTTCGGGGCCACGGGTGACCTGGCCAAGATCGAGACCTTCCCGGCGCTGGTCGGCCTGGTGGACCGGGGCGTGCTCAACGTGCCGGTCATCGGGGTCGCCAAGAGCGGCTGGGGGCTGGAGCAGTTCCGTGACTACGCGGAGGCTTCGCTGCGGCTGAACCACATGGACCCCAAGGCCCCGGCCGCGCAGAAGATGCTCGGGCTGCTGCGGTACGTGGACGGGGATCTCGGCGACGCGGCCACCTACCAGGCGATGTCGGACGAGATCGGCGCCGGCACCCGGATTCTGTACTACCTGGAGGTGCCGCCCCCGCTGTTCGGCCGCATCGCGCAGGGAATCGCCACCGCCGGCCGGGCCAAGGACGCGCGGGTCATGGTGGAGAAGCCGTTCGGCACCGACCTGGCCAGCTCGCGGCAGCTCAACGACACCATGCACCAGTACTTCGGCGAAGACGCGATCTTCCGGGTCGACGACTGGCTGGCCTTTGATCCGGTGGAGAACGTGCTGTTCGTCCGGTTCGCCAACTCGATCATCGAGCCGCTGCTGAACCGGACCTACGTGGAGAGCATCCAGATCACGATGGCCGAGGCGTTCGACGTGGCCGACCGCGGCCGGTTCTACGACCGGACCGGTGCTATCCGGGACGTGGTCCAGAATCACATGCTCCAGGTACTGGCCACGGTGCTGGCCGAGCCGCCCGACCGGCCAGCCCTGGCCGACTGGCGGGACGCCAAGGCCCGGGTGATCTCCGCGCTGCGGCCGCTTACCCCGGCGGACACGGTGAAGGGCCAGTACCAGGGCTACCACCAGGTGGCCGGGGTTGACCCGAACTCGGCGACGGAGACCTACGTGGCGGTCCGGCTCGCCGCTGATACCTGGCGCTGGGAGGGCGTGCCGATCCTGATCCGCGCGGCCAAGTGCATGCCGGTCACCGCCACCGAGGTGGATATCCGCTTCCGGCGGCCCCCGCATGACGTATTCGGTATCGATCCGTTCGCGGTCCGCGACTCGCTGCGGTTCCGGATCTGGCCCGAGACCGCGGTCGGCCTCACGCTGGCCGGCAAGAAGCCGGGCGGCGGGATGGAGCCACTGCTTGAGGACCTGACGTTCGCCGGGCAAACGGGCTCGGACATGCGTCCCTACGACCGGCTCATCGGCGCGGCCCTGGACGGCGACCGCTGGCTGTTCGCCCGCCAGGACACCGTCGAAGCCGCCTGGGAAATCGTGGACCCGGTCCTGGGCGACGTGGGGCCCGTACATCCCTACGCCCGCGGCAGCTGGGGCCCGAAGGAAGCGGACCGGCTGCTGCCCGAGCGGGACACCTGGCACGACCCGGCAGGATGAGCGACGGGAGCAGATAATGACCGGGCAAGAGGGACAGCGCCAGGTGGTGATCGTGGGCGGCGGCTTCGCCGGCCTGTTCGCGGTCCGCAGGCTGAGGCACGCCGACGCCTCGGTAATCATGATCGACAGGGCTCAGCATCACGTGTTCCAGCCGCTGCTCTACCAGTGCGCGACCGGCATCATGTCCGAGGGGAAGATCGCCGCCCCGCTGCGTGATCTGCTCAGGAAATACAAGAATGTCGATTGCGTCATGGCTGAGGTATTCGATTTTGATGTCGTCGGCCGGCGGGTCCTGGCCCGCCGGGTCGGCGGCGAGCAGATCGAGTTCGGGTATGACGACCTCATCGTCGCCGCCGGGGTGCGGCAATCCTACTTCGGCCATCCCGAATTCGCCCGGTGGGCACCGGGGATGAAGACGGTCTCCGATGCGCTCGCGATCCGGCGCCGGGTCTACGGCGCGTTCGAGATGGCCGACACGGCCAGCACCCCGGAAGAACGCCGCACCTACCTCACCTTCGCCCTGGTCGGCGCCGGACCGACCGGCGTGGAACTAGCCGGGCAGGTCAGGGAGGTCGCCACCAAGACCCTCCGCGCCGAATTCCGGAACATCAAACCCGAGGACGCCCGGGTACTGCTGTTCGACGGCGGCAGCGCACCCCTGGCCATGTTCGGCCCCAAACTGTCACAGAAAGCGGCCAAGGCCCTGGACACGCTGGGCGTCGAGCAGCACATGGGATCCATCGTCACCCACGTTGACGAAGGCTATGTACTGGTCCGGGCCCACGACGGCACGCAGACCCGCTACGACGCGGGCACCGTGCTGTGGACCGCCGGGGTGGAAGCCCCGCCCGTCGCCGAGGCCCTCGCGGCGGCCACCGGCGCCCAGCGCGACCGGGCCGGGCGGATCCTCGTCGAAAAGAACCTCACCATCCCCGACCACCCCGAGATCTCCGTCCTCGGCGACATGATGAGCCTGGACAAGCTCCCCGGGGTCGCCGAGGTGGCGATGCAGTCCGGGCTCTACGCCGGGAACCGCGTCCGGCACCGGATCTCCGGGCACGTGGAAGAAAAGCCGTTCCGCTACCATGACCTCGGCTCAGCCGCGTACATCTCCCGCGGCCGGGCCGTCGTCTCAGCCGGGCCCCTGCAGGTCGGCGGCTTCGTGGGCTGGGTGATGTGGTTGTTCATCCACATCGCTTTCCTCACCGGCTACCGCAACCGCGTCGGCGCCCTGTTCACCTGGTGGTTCGCCTTCACCCGCGACATCCGCCGCGAGCGCACCTTCACCACCCAGCAGATCGAGACGCTAGGAGACGTCTACACGCTTCCGCTGGGCCCGGTTGTGCCAGGACCGGTTGTGCCAGGACCGGCTGCGCCAGCACCGGCTGCGCCAGCACCGGCTGCGCCAGCACCGGCTGCGCCAGCGCAGATCTCGTCGCCGGGCGAACCCGGCGCCCCTCATCAGGGTTAGGTCGGCCTGCCGAGGCCGAGGAGAAGGTCAAGAACTAGGGGGTACCGCGGGGTCCGGTGCGCTGGCATGCGCGCTGGCCTCCGCGTCGCGGGCCAGGAATCGCAGCCGCGCGGCCCGCGCATCCCAGGCGTAGATAACGCAGCTGCCTGCGATGAGGTCATGCAGGGCGCGATGCTCGCGCTGGACCAGGATGCCCAGGAAGCCAAGACCGAGGAAGAGGAAGCTGAGCGGGAACACCAGCGCGCGGACTACTCCCCGCCGCGGGTCGAGAGTCGCACCATCCGCGCGCACCACGCGCACGCCCAGCACCGCCATGCCGAAAGTCCGGCCACTGGCCGCCCACGAGTATCCAAAGTAGAAAAATTCCCAGAGCACGAAGATGATGGCGACGGCGATATTCGCCCGGGTCCAGTGCACCGAATGGCCCGTCACGACCTGTACCACCAGGGAGGCGGCCGCGAGTCCCAGCGAAAAAACCCCCGCACTGACCGCGGCATCAATGATGAAAGCCAGGAACCGCGACACCGAGCCGGCATACTGCCCCTGCCAGGTCACCCACTCCGGGGCGTAACGGCGGCCGTTCATCACTGAACCGGGCCCGGCTGCGGGAGTGGCGGAGCGTGACCGTCCGGCGAAGCGTCCCGGCCGTCGGGGAACGTCCCGGCCGTCGGGGGAAGCGTCCCGGCCCTCCGGGGAAACCCCCCGGCCATCCGGCCCCCCTGGTGCCGCTGGTCCGGGATGGTGGCGCCGGAGGACGCGCTGGACCCAGCGGTCGATGAACTGGTCCATCCCCACCGCCTGGCTGCGCGCCGAGTCCAGCGCCTCGATCGCCACCCCGCCCGATGACCGGGCGATCACGGCACCGAGATCGGTCTTCTCCACCAGCCCGTCCATGTCGATGCGCTGCACCAGGTCATTCACGTTGACACGCGCCATCAGGGCGTCCAGGTCAACCCGGCTCATCAGGTCATTCACATCGACCTGGTCGAGGAGAGTCTTCACATCGACGCGCGCCAGCACATCGTTGAGGTTCACCCGGGCCAGAACAGCGTTCAGGTCGAGCTGGAGCACCAGCGCGTTCAGATCGAGGACCTCGACCACCAGGTCGATCGCACGCTCCGCGACGCGCTGGGCCATCGCCTCCGCAGGGTCGGTGAGGCGTTTGCCAGCGATGCGCAGCCGGTCTCGCGGGTCCACGACACCAAGTATCGGCCAGGCCAGCAACGCGAACATCATCCAGGGCGGGGGATACCGGGGGAAGCCGCGCCGGCCGGGCTCCTCGCCGAGCCGCCCGTCAGCCACCGGCTAGCCCGTAGATGCCGTTGCCGACCATGATTGCTCCCCCCACGATCAGCACTCCGATGAGGATCTTGTTCCCGTTCGCGCGCAGCCAGCCGTTGAAAGCCGTCAGCTCGCGTGTCGTCGCGCCGGGTGCGACCAGGTGCACCACCAGGGGCAGCCACACGAACAATGCATTGATGATCACCACAACGATGATGGCGACCGCGGTGTAATCGAGGCTGGCATTGGCGGTAGCGATCACCTGAAGGGCGGCGATGAACGTGATGCCCGGGGCGAACAGGAGCAGGCCGACGGCGAACGCGCTGGCCGGGGCGGGATTGGCGATCATCCGTGACACGAGCCCCTGCTTCTTGTCGGGGTCGGGCATCTTGGGCTTCCGCCTGGCCAGCACGGCGCCCGCCGCGAGCAGCACCACGCCGAGGCCGAGCCGCACGCCGTAGCGGGGCGTGTGCTCACGGGGGTGGCTCAGGCCGGTGTTGCGCAGGATCGCGATCACGACCAGGCCCATCACCAGGCTCATGATGATCGCGCCGGCCAGGTAGAGGCTTCCGACCAGCCTGGGCCGGGCTGAGCCGAGGTAGACCGCGGCCACGAGCAGTGCCGTCGGGGAGATCGCCGCCAGCAGCGCGAGCCCGGCCGCTTGCAGGATCACGGGGGCCGCCTGGCTGGGATAGGAAGTGAGCGTGTCTTTCGGGACCAGGACGCCGCAGGTCTCACTGCTGAGCCGCTGTGGCTGACTGACCGGGTGGCCTGCTGCCGATGAGTTCGATGAGCCCGAGAACGACCAGCAGCAGGACGGCGATTACCACGACGACGACGGCGGTCGGCCTTCCCCAGAAGACGAAGAGTAGCGCCGCCAGGGCCACGGCCGAAATCCGGAGCCCCTTGCGGTGCGCGTACGTCCACGTTCCCACGGGGCCGGTCCGCAGGCCCGCGTGCTCGCCGGTCTGCCGGACCCAGGCGAAGCCTGAGGTGAAAGCCTTACGGGTCCTGACCGCGCTCACCGAGGGTCCGGTCATGAACGCACCCGCGGCGATGACCAGCCCCACGACCAGGATCGTGCGCAGGCCCTCCTTGATGAACCGGACCAGCGTGTCGAACAGGGCGGCGGCCGCGTTGGCGGGCAGCACGTCATTCGGGACGCTGTTCAGGTAGACCCCGCGGAAGATCAGCAGGCCGGCGCCGAGCACAACCATCGACGCGGCCAGGCCGAGACCCGCCCCGATCAGGGCGCGCCGGTGGCTGCGGGCCACGTACACGCCGATGGCCAGGAGCAGCAGGGCCAGGATCGGCAGCACGATCTTGAGATCGTTGATGAGCCGGTATCCGGTCTGGGCTTTGACCAGGTACTTGGCCGAGAACAGGCTCAGCGTCGGGTTGATCGCCGGGAGCTTGCTGACCAGCGTGAAGCCGCGCTTGACCAGATCCTGCTTGACGAGGTTGATGAACGGGCCGAGGCTCAGGACGACCTGTCCGTTGCTGACGCTCACCGCGCTGCCACCCTGCCCGGAGAGGGCCTTGACCAGTTCCTGGTGGACCGCGGTATTGGCCTGGACCCAGACATGGGCGAACTGCGGGCTGGTCACTATCTTGTGTACCTGGCCGTGGATGAACCCGGCCACCGCGCTGCTGATCGACGGCCCGAAGGTCTTGAGCAGCGCGCCGACGCGCGGCAGTCCATGGCTGCTCAGAAGGCTGGCGGCCTGATCGGCGTACCCGGTCACGTTGAGGTGCGTGGTGATCTCGGTGGTGATCTTGTCAGTGAGCGCGCCCTGGACGGCCGGATCGTGGACGAGTGGCTCCACGTTGTCCACGTAACGGCTGGTACTCGAGACCTGGTTAGCGGTCCAGACGGCCAGCACCGAGACCGGGGCCAGCAGGCAGCCGACGACGATGAGGATGAGGGCGACCGGGAACCGCCAGCCGCCGCGCGGCCGGCGCGCCTGCTCGGCCTGCTCGGTTCGCTCGGCCTGCTCGGCCTGCAGTTTGCTGACCTCGGTGCGCAGGCGCTCGAGTTCAGCGCGCTCGTCCAGGCTCAGGCCTGAGCCTGGCACGGCGGGCCCGTCCGCCGCGTGACCCGGGTCAGACATCCGTTGCCTCCTGGCTGATCACTCCGGTGCTCCGGCGCTCACTCCGGCCGCCGCCGCCGATCACGGTCACAGCGCCGGCTGCTCGCTCGGTTCGCTCACGGTCTCCCACCCAAGTCTCCATCCGCCTCCCCCCGCAGGGGTGAGTCGTTTCGTAATTTTTCCGGCTTCCGGTGGGCGGAAGCCATCATGCCCAGCTGCCGCATCATGTCAGGACCGAGCCCTGTGTCGGCACAATGTTGACTTGTCCGGGCGGGAAACGCCGTGTGTAATGGTGATATTTGATGTAATAGTGACAGTTGAGATGCTGCTCCAGACCTCGGCAGCGGTTGCGCTATGACCGGGGGATCGAGTGGCCGGGGGCGGCGTGCGCGGAATCAGGGATACTCCAGGGGGTGACGGCCTGGCCTCTTTGCTGCGCCGCCGCGGGTCGAGGCTGGCGGCTCCCCGATCGCGGTACCGATGATCCCCAACCCGCCGCTGGAGACGAAGTTTCACGCCCCACGGGTACGGGCGGAGTGGATTCAGCGCGGCGAGATGGTTGACTGCCTGGCCGGCGTTTCCGCCAGGCTCCTGCTGGTCAGCGCCCCGGCGGGCTCCGGCAAGACCACTCTCGTCGCGCAGTGGAATCCGAGTCCGGGGGAAAACCGCGCGGTCGCGTGGATCTCGCTCGATCCTGATGACGACGATCCGGCCCAGTTGTGGTGGCTTGTCATCAGCGCGCTCCAGCGCGCTTGCCCCGGCTTCAACGCGAAAGCCGTCATGGAAAGCTTCCGGGCCGAGATCCTGGATTTCGCCGGAACGGTGCTCCCTCTTTTGCTCAACGAGCTAGCCACCCTGCCGGAGCCGGTTGTCCTCGTGCTGGACGACTACCACGTGATCAAGGACCGCGAGTGCCACGATCAGGTTGCCTTCGCCCTGCAGCATCTGCCGCCGACTGTCCGGCTTGTGCTGATCACCCGGGCCGATCCTGCCCTCCCGCTGGCCCGCTTGCGGGCGACCGGGGAGATGGCCGAGATCCGGGCCCAGGAGCTGCGTTTCTCGCCCGCGGAAGTGGCTGAGCTCGTCGCCGCTGTCGCCGATGTCAAGCTCACCCCGCCAGAGCTGGCTGATCTGGTCGACCGGACCGAGGGCTGGCCGGCGGGGGTGTACCTCGCTGCTCTCTCGCTGCGCGGCCACCCCTCTCCGGGCGCCTTCATTGACCAGTTCACCGGCGACAGCCGGTTTGTCGTCAACTTCCTGGCTGAGGAGGTACTGGGCCGGCAGCAGGCCGAAGTCCGGCAGTTCCTCGCCCGGACCTCGATTCTCAGCCGCTTCTGCGCCCCGCTCTGCGAAGCCGTGGACGGGTCGGCCGATGCGGCCGCTGTTATCGACCTTCTCGAGCGGGAGAACCTGTTCGTGGTGCCGCTCGATGACACCCGCCAGTGGTTCCGCTACCACCATCTTTTCGCCCAGGTGCTGCGCAGTGAGCTGGCCCGGGCTGAGCCGGAAATGCTGCCCACCTTGCATCAGCGCGCCAGTGCCTGGTTTCTCCGGTCCGGGCTGGCGGATGAGGCGATCACCCACGCCCAGGCCGCCCGTGATGTGGCCGGGGTCATCAACCTCATTGCCTGGCACTGGTACGCCTACGTGGCTTCCGGCGAGGTGGCCACGGTTCGCCGCTGGCTGGGGACCCTTGGTGACGAGGTAATCGGCGCTGACCCCGTTGCAGCGCACTGCGCCGCGTGGACGGCCGCGCTTTCCGGGGACCGGGAAGCGCTGCGTCGCTGGCTGCCCGTGGTCAAGTCAGCCAAGCATGACGGGCCGCTGCCAGACGGGTTCCGCTCGCCGCAGTCGTCGGCTGCCCTGCTCGAGGCCACCTTCGGGTTCGAGGGCATCGGGCCCATGCGCGACGCGGCGGTCGAGGCCATCAGGCTGGAACCGGACCAGGCATCGCCCTGGCATGCCCTGGCCCGGGCCGCGTACGCGACCGCCCTGTACTGGTGCGGCGACCGGGCCGCGGCCGCCGAGCAGGCACAGGCCGCGCTGTCCAGCCCGTCGCCCGTCGGCCTCATCCGCATGCTGGCCCTGGCCACGTTGGCGCTGGCAGAAGTCGACGAAGGAGAACTCGCCCGAGCCGAGCAGCTGGCCCGTTCAGCGCGGGAAATCGTGGCCGACGCGGGCCCAGGTTTCAGCGAGGAACCGCAGAGCTCCCTGGTCTATACGGCCACTGGGGCGGCTGCGGCCCGGCGCGGGCGGCTCGACGAGGCTCGCCGGGAGTTCGAGCGCGGGCTCGAACTTCGCCGCAGGCACCCCGGGATAAGCCCGTGGGCCACGCTGGAGATCCTGCTCAGGCTGGCGCCGGTGATGCTTGACAGCGGCGACCGGCCTCGAGCGGCCCGCCTCCTCGCCGAAGCGAGGCAGTTGCTGGACTCGCATCCAGACGGCGCCGGCGCCCAGGTCGAGCGGCTCAGCCGGGCCGAACGGCGGCTGGCCGGGCAGCCGCCGGCCGTGTCGCCAGCCGGACCCCTCACCGAACGTGAGGCGGCGGTGCTGGGGCTGCTGGGCGGATCGCTGTCGCTGCGCGAGATCGGCCGGGAGCTCTACGTCTCGCAGAACACGGTCAAAACCCACATCCGTGCGATCTACCGCAAGCTCGGCGTATCGACCCGCCACGATGCCATCGCCGCGGGCCATGACCTCGCTGATTCACCAGGGGACAGCGGCCCGTTCACCAGGGGGCAGCGGCCCGGCGTTACAGGTGGTTGAACCCGGACGACTCCTCCTTCGACATGGGCACGGTGACCGGGTGCTTCCCGAAGTGGGCCACGGCCTTCCGGAAATCCTCCAGGAGCAGGGAGGCCAGGTCCTGGCTCACCCCGAGGCGGACCAGGATGCGCTGCACGGCTATGTCCGACGCGGAGCCGGTGAGCGTGTAGGCCGGCACCTGCCAGCCCTGAGTGCGCAGCCGGTCGGCCAGGTCGAACAGCGTGTAGCCCGGATCCTCGCCCTCGCGGATGCGCCACGTGACGGTGGGGATTCCGGTGGCCGGGTTACTGTCACAGAGAAGTTCGAAGGGGCCCAGCTTGACGATCTCGGTCGCGAGGTACTGGCCGATCGCATACGAGGCGTCGTGGATGCGCTTGTACCCCTCGAAGCCGAGACGCAGGAAGTTGTAATACTGCGCGATGACCTGCCCGGCCGGGCGGGAGAAGTTGACCTGGAAGACCGGCATGTCGCCGCCCAGGTAGTTGACGTGGAATATCAGGTCCTCGGGGAGCTCCCCGCGGTCGCGCCAGATGACCCAGCCGACGCCCAGCGGGGCCAGCCCGAATTTGTGCCCGGAGGTGCTGATCGACTTGACCCGGGGGAGGCGGAAGTCGAAAAGCACGTCGGGTGCGCAGAACGGTGACAGGAAGGCGCCGCTGGCCCCGTCAACGTGAATGTCGATGTCCAGGCCGGTCTCGGCCTGCAGCTGGTCGAGGGCGCTGGCCATGGCCTCGACCGGCTCGTAGGCGCCGGTGTAGGTCACGCCGAACGTCGGGACGACCATGATCGTGTTCTCGTCCACCCGCTCGAGCATGGACGCCGCATCCATGGCGTAGTGGCCGTGGGACATCGGGACCTCGCGCATTTCGATGTCCCAGTAGCGGGCGAATTTGTGCCATACCACCTGGACCGGCCCGCAGACCATGTTCGGCTTATCGACTGGCTTGCCTTCGGCCCGCCGCCTGGCCCGCCAGCGCCACTTGGCCGCCATGCCCGCCAGCATGCAGGCCTCCGAGGATCCGATGGCCGAGGCCCCCACGGTGTTGGCCGCTTCCGGGGCATGCCACAGGTCGGCCAGCATGTGCACGCAGCGGGCCTCTATTTCCGCGGTCTGCGGGTACTCGTCCTTGTCGATCATGTTCTTGTTGACCGACAGTGACATCAGGGCCAGCAGCTCGGGCTCGGCCCACGTCTGGCAGAACGTGGCCAGGTTCTGCCGGGCGTTGCCGTCCAGCATCACTTCGTCTGACACCAGCTGGAACACATCCCGGGCCAGGGTCTCTTCCTGCGGGAACCGGTACTTGGGCACGGGCCTGGTCAGGTCGTGCCCGGCGAACACGCAGTCCTCCATCTGCTCGCGGACGTTGTCGCGCTCGTGCAATGGCATGGTCGGTATCTCCTTGATCGGGGGCACTCCCGCTGCCGGGCTACCCCCGGACGATCGCTGCGGCCATGCGCCCCGCCTCGTCGGGGACGGGAGCCGCGCTGGTGCTTTCGATGGTGGCCGCACCGGTCAGGACCGCCATCACCCGGAATGGGGGAGTGGGTCAGTAGCCAGCTGTGCCGTTTCACCCAGCTTGCGCCTTCACCCAGCTTGCGCCTTCACGGAGCCTGTGCCCGGGAGCGGTCGAGCAGGCCGGTTACGGCCAGGCCGGTGCTGGCGCCAATGAGAGAGCCGATGACGGTGTCGCCGGGGTAGTGCACCCCGGTGTGCACCCGGGAATACGCGACCGTGGCGGCCAGGAACCCGGTGCCCAGCGCGACCCAGGGCCGGTCCCGGCTGATCGCAGTGGCGAACGCGAACGCCGACGCGGAATGGCCGGAGGGGAACGAGGTGGAGTCGGGCATCCGGACCTGCCGGACGCCGGGCACGCCTGCGCCGGTCCGGTCCGGCCGGGCCCGGTGACCGATCGGCTTGATGGCCAGGTTCACCAGCGCCGAGGTGGCCCCGATGGCCAGCGTGCCGCGGACCGCGGCCCGCCGGCCGGCCCGCCGGTCAGGGCCAGCGACGCCGCGAGGGCCAGCCAGATCTTGGACTTGTCGGCGGCCCGGGACAGCCGCCGCAGCGGCTCGTCCAGCGCCGGGGTGGGGGTGGCGGCGATCGCGTCGTACACGGCCCGGTCTACCGCCGCGAGCTGGCGGCCCGCTTCCCGTGTGGTCACGCGCGTTATGCTAACACCCAGGTAAAAAGCGCCACGGGGAAGCTACCCGGGCCCCTGGGCTGAGGTGCGTGCCAGGGGGATCGCTTGACAGCAGGCTCCGAACCGGATCGTCCGACCGCGGGAGAGCGACTTTCCGCGGTCGGTGCCCTGCTGGCCCTGGTGGCTTCGGCCGGTCTCGCGCTGGTGGGCGTGGCCGTGCACCTGCTGGCCATCCTGGTCGTCACCATCGGGCTGCTGATCTGCGTGACGGGCTGCTGGTACGCCGTATCCCGGCGCGGGCTGATCCGGATGATCTCGCTGCTGGTCGTGCTGGCCGCGCTGGGCGGGACCATCACCGGCCTGTTCTTCGCGGGGATCCGCTGGTTCCTGCTGGTCCTGATCGCCGCGCTGGCCGCCGGGTCGGTGCTGGCCGCGCGGTACGCGCTGCGGCGCACCGACCGGGCGCTGCGGGCGGACGCGACCCGGCTGCCCCGGGCCCGCCAGCCGGAACATCCGGTGCTGATCATGAACCCCAAGTCCGGCGGCGGGAAGGTGGAGCGGTTCCAGCTGGTCCTCGAGTGCCGGAAGCGGGGGATCGAGCCGATCCTCCTCAAACCCGGTGACGACCTGCGGGAACTCGCGGAGGACGCGGTCCGCCGCGGCGCGGACGTGCTGGGCATGGCAGGCGGCGACGGCTCGCAGGCGCTGGTCGCCTCCATCGCGGCCCAGGCCGACGTGGACTACGTGTGCGTCCCGGCCGGCACCCGCAACCACTTTGCCCTCGATCTGGGACTGGACCGGGCCGACGTGGTGGGGGCGCTCGATGCTTACGCGGACGCGCGGGAACGGCACATCGACCTGGCCGAGGTGAACGGCCGGACGTTCGTGAACAACGCCTCGCTCGGGCTGTACGCCCAGGTAGTCCAGGCCCCGGAGTACCGGGACGCGAAACTGCGAACCGCCGCGGCCGTGCTGCCCGGCCTGCTCGGCCCCGACGCCCGGCCGCCGGACCTCTGCTTCAGCGGGCCGGATGGCGCTGAGCACCGCACCGCGCACCTCATCCTGGTCTCCAACAACCCCTACCAGCTGGTCCCGACCGGCGGGGGAGTGGGCACCCGGGAGCGGATAGACGGCGGCGTGCTGGGCGTGGTCACGGTGATGATCACCGACGCGGCCCAGGCCAGCCAGTTCCTCGCCCTTCAGGCAGCCGGCCAGGCGCGGAGGTTCAGCGGCTGGGCCGAGTGGGCCGCGCCCGGTTTCGAGATCGGCTCGGCCGGCCCGGTTGCAGTCGGCGTGGATGGTGAGGCGCTGATCCTGGAGCCCCCGCTGATCTTCACGTCCAGGCCCGCCGCGTTGCGGGTCCGGCTACCCCGCCGGACGCTGCGGCGTTCGCCCGCGGCCCGGGCCGTTCATGTGCTCTCCGGGTCCACCCTGACCAGCCTGGCCCGGGTGGCGGCCGGGGTTACCCCAGGCTCAGCCGGGCCCGGATCGGCAGGTGATCGGAGCCGACCGGCTCCAGCACCTCCGTCTCCGACGCGCTGACCGCCCCGCGGACCAGCATGTGATCGAGCTGGATCAGCGGCCGCCCGGCCGGGAAGGACCGGCCGCGCACCACCGAGCGGTAGCCCCTCGCGACGAGGGTGCCCGGGCCGGGCATGTTGAGGTCGCCGACGAGGACGGTCGGCAGGGAGCTTCCGGCCAGCCTGCGCACCAGCAGGGCGAGCTGGACCGGACTGTTGTAGCGGTGCGTCAGGTGGGTATTGACCACCCGCAGCGCGGCGCCGCCCGGGGTGGCCAGCGTGAGTACCTGCGCCGCGCGGCCGATCCGGTCGCCAGGCGCCCGGCCGAGCTCGATCTCCTGGTAGCTGATGACCGGGAACATGCTCAGCACGGCCAGGCCCCAGGTGCCGACCCCCCGGTCTGTCCCGATGCCGAGCCGGGCCCGGCTGGTGCTGCGGGCCAGCCCCCGGTGCCGCACCTCGGCACCCAGCGCGGCGGCCACGCTGGTCACGACGTCTGGCTCCGCCTCGGGCCGCCAGGCTTCCTGCAGGGTGATGACGTCCGCCTTGAGCTGATGGCACACCTCGGCGACGTCGAAGGGCTCGCCGTGGCTGGTCAGGCCCCCATGCAGGTTCAGGCTCGCCAGCGTGATCGGGCTGGCCTGGTTCATCTCCGGCCCGGGTAGCGCATCGGTCACCGCTCCATCCTGCCTGCTCCCGGCCGCTGCCGGTGCCGCCGGGGGGAAACGGGGGAGGCCACCGCCCGCCGCGCTGAGGCGGCGGGCCGGTGGCCTCCCGGTTGAGCTGCTACCTGTCAGACGTCCGTGCTCAGTGTCCCGGCGCTCAGACGTCGTAGTACATGGCGAACTCGTGCGGCGACGGGCGCAGCCGGATGGGGTCGAGTTCGTTGGTCCGCTTGTACTCGATCCAGGTCTCGATCAGGTCCGGGGTGAACACGCCTCCCTCGAGCAGGTACTCGTGGTCCTCCTCCAGCGTGTTCAGGACCATCTCCAGCGACCCCGGAACCTGCGGGATCGCCGCAGCCTCGTCCGGCGGCAGTTCGTACAGGTCCTTGTCCACCGGCTCGTGCGGCTCGATCTTGTTCTTGATGCCGTCGATGCCGGCCATCAGCATGGCGGGGAACGCCAGGTAGGGGTTGGCGGATGGGTCCGGAACCCGGAACTCAAGGCGCTTGGCCTTGGGGTTCGAGCCGGTGATCGGGATGCGCACGCAGGCTGACCTGTTGCGCTGGGAGTAAACCAGGTTGACCGGCGCCTCGTAGCCGGGCACCAGGCGGTGGTAGGAGTTCACTGTCGGGTTGGTGAATGCCAGCAGCGAGGGCGCGTGCTTCAGCAGGCCGCCCACATAGTACCGGCCGATGTCGGACAGGCCCGCGTAGCCCACCTCGTCGTAGAAGAGCGGCGAGCCGTCCTTCCAGATGCTCTGGTGGCAGTGCATGCCGGACCCGTTGTCGCCGAAGATGGGCTTGGGCATGAAGGTGGCCGTCTTGCCGGCCGCCCGGGCGACGCTCTTGATCACGTACTTGTAGAGCATCAGGTTGTCGGCCTGCTTGAGCAGCGGGCCGAACAGGATGTCGATCTCCGCCTGGCCCGCGGTGCCGACCTCGTGGTGCTGCATCTCCACGGTGAGGCCGCACTCGATCAGCTTGCGGACCATCTCCGAGCGCAGGTCGGTGTAGTGGTCGATCGGCGGGACGGGGAAGTACCCGCCCTTGTACGGGGGCTTGGAGCCGAGGTTTCCGCCCTCTTCCTCACGCCCGGTGTTCCAGGCGCCCTCAACCGAGTCGATGTAGTAGTAGCCGGCGTTAGCCCCGGTGTCGTACCGCACCGAGTCGAAGATGTAGAACTCGGCCTCCGGCCCGAAGAACGCCGTGTCCCCGATCCCGGTGCCCTTGAGGAACGTCTCGGCCTTGCGGGCGATGTTCCGCGGGTCACGGGTGTACGGCTCGCCGGTCAGCGGGTCGTGCACGAAGAACGTGATGTTCAGGGTCGGGTGCTGACGGAACGGGTCCATCACCGCGGTGGTCGGGTCGGGCATGAGGAGCATGTCCGATTCATGGATCTGCTGGAAGCCTCGGATCGAGGAGCCGTCGAACATGCGGCCCTCGGTGAAAACCTTGTCGTCGAACGACTCAGTCGGGACCGTGAAGTGCTGGATGGTGCCCGGCAGGTCACAGAACCTGACATCGACGAACTCAACCTTGTTATCGCCGATGAACTTCAGGACCTCGTCGGCGTTGTTGAACATCAACCCTCCCTGAACGGAGCTGGCACCGCGTTAGCTGGCACGTGTTGCCTCCCTGGGCTGCCGCAGCTGAAGGCCGCGGGGGAGCGGCCACGCAGAGCTGGCCGCACGGGGGGTCTGCCTGCGGCAGGAACGTTTCGGACCATAGTTCCCGGCGATTTCCCGGCCGTGTCTCTAGTGTTTCACACGTGTTACGCCTGACCCTCCGTGGCGCGCGTGGGCAGGCAAAAGTCCCGGCGAAACCTGTGACCAGGCCGTGGACCGCCGCTGGAGCGGGCGAGGGTACCGTTAAGGGGTGACGGAACGACGCTGGGCCGGAGCGCTGCTGCCGACCCGCAGCCCCGAAGACCCGGAAAGGTACCCGGGCGAGCAGTTCGGCCTCCCCGAGCGGGGCCCCCGCTCGGTCGCCAGCATGGGGCGCCGCCTGCTCGCCCTGCTGATCGACTGGCTGGCCAGCCTGGTGGTGGCGGTGGTCATTTTCCACTCGGCAGGCTGGACGCTGCTGGTCTTCACCATTGAGGTCTGCCTGCTCACCGCGCTGACCGGGTTCACCGTGGGAAAGCGTTTGCTGGGCCTGCGGGTAGCCCGGCTGGATGGCAAGCCGGTGGGGCTCCTGTGGTCGCTCGTCCGCACGATCCTGCTGATCACGGTGATCCCGCCGCTCGTCACCGACCGGGATCTGCGCGGGCTGCACGACCGGGCGGCCAACACGATCGTGATCCGCGCCTAGACGTCCCGCGCTGGCCGTCGCGGCCCGGCCGGACCGTCTCGGTCCGGCCGCGCCAGGAAGGCGCGGCTAGCGGATGCGGGGCCGTGGCTGCCGGGGCATCCGCCCCGACTTCGGCATCGGCCCCTTGGGAGCCTGGAGCGACTGCGGCAGGGCCTTGAGCCGGTAGTTGAGCTCGGTCACCTCGGCGCCCTTCAGGTTGCGGGGCAGCCGCATCACCTTCCGCTGCAACTTGCGGATCGGTACCTGGCCCTCCTCGTTGCCGACCTGGAAGTCATAGATCGGCGTCTCGTAGGCGACCCGCGAGATCCGCTTCTTCTCGGCCGCGAGCAAGCTGGGCAGCCGGGTCGGGGAACCCTCGCCGACCAGCACGACGCCGGGCTTGCCGACGGCCCGGTGCACCACGTCCATGTTCCGGTTGGCCGACACCGCCGGGGTGACGGTCCAGCCGCCGCGCATGCTCTGCAGGATCGCCGCCGCCGCACCGGGCTGCCCCTCGACCACCGAGTACTGCGCCGACTGGGCGAACCGCCCGAACATCATCATCGCGGCGGCCAGGCCGCCCACCACGCCGATCGGGATCAGCACACCAGCCTGGCCGATGAGGAGCCCCACGATCACGAAGACGGCGATGATCCCGACCGCGGTCAGCGCGATCAGGGGGAGCGCCCTCGGATTCTGCTCGCGGACTATCCCCGCGACCATGCGGATCTGCTTGATGCGGCCCGGGGGGACCGCGTCCGCGCCGCCTTTCGACGTACTGTTCGCCATGCAGGGCAGGATACGAGTCAGCGGGCCTGAGGGGAAACCGCGGCGTCCGCCGACCGGGCCCGGCGGGTCATGGCGTCCCGGTACAGGCGCCCCGCGCGGTACGACGAGCGGACCAGCGGCCCGGACATCACACCGGAGAATCCCATCTCCGTCGCTTCGGCGCCGAGCCTCTCGAACTCCTCCGGCGGCACCCAGCGCTCCACCGGATGATGCAGCGGCGACGGCCGCAGGTACTGGGTGATCGTGAGCAATTCGCAGCCGGCCGCCCGCAGGTCGGCCATGGTCCCGGTGATCTCGTGCGTTTCCTCGCCCATGCCGAGGATCAGATTGGACTTGGTGACCAGGCCGGCCTCCCGGGCCAGCGTGATGACCTGCAGTGAACGCCCGTAGCGGAAACCCGGCCGGATCCGCCTGAAGATCCGCGGCACGGTCTCGATATTGTGCGCCAGCACCTCCGGCCGGGCCCCGAACACCTCGGCCAGCCGGTCGCCGGCCGCGTTGAAGTCGGGGATCAGCAGTTCCACCCCGCAGCCCGGTACCGTGGCGTGGATCTCGCGGGCGGTCTGGGCGTACAGCCATGCGCCGCCGTCGGCCAGGTCATCGCGGGCCACCCCGGTCACGGTCGCATAGCGCAGGCCCATCGAGGCTACCGACTCCGCCACCCGGCGCGGCTCGTCCGTGTCCAGCGGCTGGGGCTTACCCGTGGCGATCTGGCAGAAGTCGCAGCGCCTGGTGCACTGATCCCCGCCGATCAGGAACGTGGCCTCCCGGTCTTCCCAGCACTCGAAGATGTTCGGGCAGCCGGCCTCCTCACAGACCGTGTGCAGCCCTTCCCGGCTGACCAGGCTTTTCAGGGCCGTGTATTCCGGGCCGGTGCGCAGCCGGGTCTTGATCCACGGCGGCTTTCTCTCGATGGGGGTCTGGCTATTGCGTGCCTCGACGCGGAGCAGCCTGCGTCCCTCGGGTGCGAGTACCACCCTCTCAGGGTACGTCCCGCGCGGCAGCGCCTGCGCGCCGCAGCCGGGCGTACCGCGCCCACCCCAGGGCGCCGGCCGCGATCCCGCCGGTGCCGGCGATGACCAGCACCACGCGCGGGTTGAGCGGGGCCAGCAGGCCGCCGGCCGCGGCCATGCCCACTGACGCCGCGCCGAACAGCACGCCCGAGTACAGGGCGAAAACCCGCCCGGAGATGGCCGCCGGGACCCGGTGGTTGAGGAAGCTCCGGGTGGTGACGACCTCGACGCCGTTGGCCAGGCCGCCGATCCCGTAGGCCGCCGCGGCCTGCCAGAGCGTCACCGCGCCACCGGCCAGGGCTACGCCGGTGCCCGCGATGATCGTGCCGGCCAGGGTGGCCACCGCCAGGTGGCGGCGGCGCAGCCAGCCGCTGGCCAGGGTGCCGCCGAGCATGCCAGCGGTCCAGGCGGCGACGAGCACCGAGTACCCCGAGGGACCGGCCTTGAGCACGCCCTCGGCGAAGGCCACCTCGGCCACGCTGGCCAGGTTGCCGAAGGCCACCATGACCGCCACCACCAGCACCAGCAGGCCTGCCTCGCGGTCGGAGCGCAGGAAGCGCAGCCCGGCGCTGACCTGCCGGCCGACTGACCCGGCCCGGGTGTCGCGGTCCGCCGGCCTGCCGGCCAGGCCCGCGGGCCCGGTGGCCAGCGGGAGCGCGCGCAGCCCGATCGCCCCAAGGCCGTATACGGCGGCGACCGCGCCCAGCGCCAGGCCGGTGCCGCCGGCCGCGGTGAGCACTCCGGCCAGCAGTGGGCCCACGGTGAACCCGCCCCAGGTGGCAGCCTGCAGGTAGCCGTTGGCCCGGGTGACCCCGGCCCGGCCGGCCAGTTGCGGGACTATGACACCCAGCCCGGGCTGGAGCAGCGCCGCGCACAGGCCGAAGCCGAGGGAGAGCCCCAGGATGGCCCCGGTACCGGTGAGCCGGGTCAGGGCCAGGGCCACGACGGTCTCCGCGGCCGCCGCGGCGACCAGGACCGGCCGGGGTGACAGCCGGTCGAGCAGCATGCCCGCCACCGGCGCGAGGGCGGTGATCGGCACGGTCACCGCGAGGAAGACCGACGCCACCGCCCAGGAGGCGTGCGACGTCTGGTACACCCGGCTGGCCAGGGCCACCATGGCGAGCCCGTCCCCGGCAGAGATGAGGGTCTGCAGGATGACCGCCAGGCTCAGCGCGTAGCGCGGGGCGCCCCGGTCCCGGACAGGTCCGCCTGGCCCAGGCGTGGCCGGATCGACCGGCGCGGGTGTGGCCGTATTGGCCGGCGCGGGCGCAGCGGGATTGACCGGCGCGGGCACAGCGGGCGGTGTCAGCTCAGCGGGCGACGCGGTCGCGTCAGCGACCTGCGGGACAGACACGGGGAGACTCCTAGGACGAGGGCAGGCTTACGGCTGGGATCGCTGATAGCGGCTCCGCTGGTCCTAGTACACGCGGGCCAGCCTACCAGGGCAGGCCCCGTGGCCTGGATATTTACCGCGGCGCCCGCCACGGCCGGGGGCCTGCACGGGCCGGTTCCCGGGTATTGATGTGACGTGGCGTGCACTTGTCGGGGAGCATGGACGCATGCCGACGCAGTTCGATCCCCCCTCGGGGACACGTGATTTCCTGGCCGCCGACGTCGAGGCGCGCGAGCGAGCCTTCGCGGTGATCCGCTCGGTGTTCTCGCGGTACGGCTTCGAGCCGCTGCAGACACCGGCTTTCGAGCGCCTCGACGTGCTGCTGGGCAAGTACGGGGAAGAGGGCGACAAGCTCATCTTCAAAATCCTCCGGCGTGGCGAGCACGAGGCCTCCGGCGAGGCGGACCTGGCGTTGCGCTACGACATGACCGTCCCGCTGGCCCGGGTCGCCGCCGCGTACGGGAGCCAGCTGCCCACGCCGTACAAGCGGTACGCGATGGGCCCGGTGTGGCGGGCGGACCGGCCTGGGCGGGGCCGCTTCCGCGAGTTCGTGCAGTGTGACCTGGATACCCTCGGCACGCCCTCGGTGCTGGCCGACGCGGAAGTGGTCTGCGCGGTGCACGACGCGCTAGCCGAGCTGGGCGTCCCGGAATTCCGGTTCCTGCTCAACTCCCGGCACGTGCTGGCCGGCCTGCTGGAGGCGTTCGGCGTGCCCGCCGAGCTGGGCTCCGGCGTCCTCATCACGCTGGACAAGCTCGACAAGCTGTCGCCCGCGGATGTGACCGCCGAGCTGACCGGGCGGGGCCTGACCCGCGGCACCGCGGAGGACCTGGTCTCCGCCATGACCGCCCCCGACGCGGACGAACGCATCCGGGCCGCGCTCAAGCCGAGCGAGGAGGGCTCGGCCGGGCTGGAGGAGGTGGACAGGGTGCTCTCGCTCGTCAGGGCACAGATCCCGGCTGGCCGGATCGAGTTCACCCCGCGCATGGTGCGCGGGCTCAGCTACTACACCGGCCCGATCTGGGAGGTCGTGGCGGACGGGGTGCCCGGGTCCCTCTCCTCGGGCGGCCGCTACGACCACCTGATCGAGCAGTTGGGCGGCCCCGACGTGCCGGGTACCGGCGGGTCGCTGGGCATCGAGCGGATCCTCCTGCTGCTGCCTGAGGGCGTCGTAACGGGCCGCCCCGGGCGGCTGGACGTGGCCGTCACGATCCTGGGGGAGGAGTTCGCCGCCCGCGGATTCGCGTTCGCGGCGGCCGCGCGCCGGGCGGGCGTGCGGTCCAGCGTGTACATGGGCTCGTCGGGGAAGCTGGGGCGGCAGCTCAAGTGGGCCAGTGACCAGGGCGCGCGCTGGGCGCTGATCTACGGCCGGCAGGAGGAAGAAGCCGGCGTTGTCACCGTGCGGGACATGGACAGCGGCGCGCAGGCGGTGGTGCCCGTCGGCGAGCTGACGGGCTACCTGGCCGGGCAGGCCTCGGCGGCAGCCCAGGAGGCCGCGGGCTAGAGCCCAGGAAGCCGCAGGCCAGAGGCCAGGAAGCGGCAGGCTAGAGGCCAGGAGGCGGCAGGCTAAGAGGCGCGAAGTTAGGGGGCGGGCGCAGCGGCGTCCAGCGGGCCGGCCGAGCGCCGCCAACTGGCCGCCCCAAGCACCTCCGCGAGGTGGCGCTCCACCCCGCCGACCATGTCTGGCACGCTGACCGGCCGCCCGAGTTCCGCCGACATGCTGGTCACTCCGGCGTCCCGGATGCCGCACGGCACGAAGCGGCTGAACCAGGAGAGGTCGCAGTCGCAGTTCAGCGCGAAGCCGTGCATCGTGACCCCGCGTGACACGCGGATGCCGATCGCGGCGACCTTGCGCTCCGGCTGGCCGGCCACCCACACCCCGCTGCGTCCCTCGACCCGGGTGGTGCCCAGGCCCGCGTCAGCACAGGCCCGTATCAGCGCTTCCTCGACGGCCCGCACGTACGCGATCACATCCACCGGATCGCCGAGCCGGATGATCGGGTACCCGACGAGCTGGCCGGGGCCATGCCAGGTGATCTTGCCGCCCCGGTCCACCTCTACCACGGGCGCGCCCGCGTCGCCTAGCGGCCGGTCCAGGGGGCTGGTCCGCTTGCCGGCCGTGAACACCGGCTCGTGCTGCAGTAGCAGGCACGTGTCCGGGATCTCGTCCCTCACCCGCTGCTCGTGCAGCTGGCGCTGCAGTTCCCAGCCGCGCAGATAGGGGATGGGCTGCTCGCCGAGGCCGAGATGCAGGTAAACCAGCTCGTCTCTCACGCTGCCCACGATATGCGCGGGCCCGGGTGCCCCTCCACCAGCCAGCTCCCAGTGACCCCCCAGCGAAAGCGCAGGCGCCGGCATGGGAAGCAATGCCGTCCGCGGGGTAGTTAGCGCCTAGGGAGGTACTTCGCGTGATAAAAGTAGACGAGCTGCGCCGGATGAGCCCGGACGAGCGTGCCGAACTCGCGTGCGCGCTCGCAGCCCTGGGAGATTCTCCCCGTGAGGACCCCGGCGCCCGTGGGCTGGAGCAGGCTGGCCCGCTGACGGAATCACATCTGCCCGGGAACCCGCGGAGCCGGGCCATCGCGCTCGTGGCCATCATCGGCTGCTGCCTCGTGCTCGCCGCCTGGATCGGCGTGCTCGCCGTCACGCTGCCCCGGTACTACCGCTCGGGCGGCTGGCGGGGAGCCTGGATCGGGTTCGACGCTGGGCTGCTCGTCGTGTTCGCGGTCACCGCCTGGGCCGCCTGGCGGCACCGCCAGCTGGTGATCGCCTGCCTGGTGGTGCTGGCCACCCTCCTGTGCTGCGACGCATGGTTCGACGTGACGCTGGACCTGCGCACCAGCGGTTTCCTGGTCAGCCTGCTGATGGCGGTGTGCGTCGAGCTGCCGCTGGCCGGGCTGGCCCTCATCGGCGCCCGCCGCCTGATGCGGCTGAACGTTAAGGCAGCGACGGGGACGGGGCGGGTACCGCCGCTGTGGAAGATCCCGCTGTACGGGCTGGAATCCCGCGGGTTCCGCACCCTCATCCCGGCGGAGCCGTGCCCCCCGGTACCGCCGGACGAGCCAGGCCAGGCCATGGCCTCCGGACAAGCCATGTCGGGCCACGGCGGGCCTGAATAACGCGCCCGGCCCCCGCCGGGATCCGCTGCCCTCCGCGTCTGCGTGGCCGTGCCCCCGCTCCGCGGCGAACGTGTCCTAGGCGGCGGATCCGGCCGGCTGCAGCTCGGCGGCGAGTGCGGCACCCAGGTCGGGCTGGGTGAACCCGAATCCGGCCTCATCCAGCACCCGGGGCAGGACCCGGGCGCTGGTCATCAGGTCGCTCGTCACCTCGCCGAGTGCCATCGACAGCACCGGGGACGGGATGCCCAGAAACGCCGGGCGGTGCAGCGCGCCCGCCAGCGCGGCAGTGAACGCGGCGTTGGTCGCCGGGTTCGGCGCGGTCAGGTTCACCGGCCCGGATATCTCCTGGTGATCCAGGAGGAAGCGGGCCGCCCCGGTCCAGTCGGCCAGGGTAACCCAGCTCATGTACTGGGAGCCCGAGCCGAGCCGGGCCCCCAGGCCGAGCCGGAACGGGAGCAGCAGCCGGGCCAGTACCCCGCCGTGGCGGGAGATCACGATGCCGGTGCGCAGGGTAGCGACCCGGATCCCGGCCTGCCGGGCCGGTCCGGCGGCCGCCTCCCAGTCCCTGACCACGCCGGCCAGGAACCCGGTCCCCGCCGGGGCCGACTCGTCCACTTCCCGGCCGCCGGTATCCCCGTACCAGCCGACGGCGGAGCCGGAGAGCAGGACCGCGGGCGGCTGGTCCATGGCCGCCAGGAACTCGCTGAGCGCCCGGGTGCCCTGCACCCGGCTAGACCGGATCTCCTCCTTGTAGGAGTCGGTCCAGCGGTGGTCGGCGACGCCCGCTCCGGCCAGGTGCACGACCGCGTCGACCCCATCCAGGGCGCCGGGTGCCAGGCTGCCCAGGGGGGTCAGCGGGTCCCAGGCGACCTCGGTGGCCGACGAGGGCGTCCGGCGCACGAGCGTGACCACCTGGTCCCCGCTCTCGCGCAGCGAGGTGGTCAGGGCGCTGCCGATAAGGCCGGACGCCCCGGTCACCGCGACTTTCATAGCTGCCCCCGTCTGCTCTCACGTGTGGCCCGCTGGGCCCTGTCGCTTGAGTCTTCGTTGGCCGCGGCACGAGCGGACGCCCCTGCCGGTGCTTAGATCAGCCGGGTGCCTAGAGTCCCAGTTCCGCCTCGAAGGCCCCTTCCTCCAGACGGCTTTTCACGGTGCCCAGGAAGCGCACCGCGTCGGCCCCGTCCACCAGCCGGTGGTCGTAGCTCAGCGCCAGGTACACCATGGACCGGACGGCGATCACCTCGCCGAGGGCCGTGTCCTGGACCACCACCGGGCGGCGCACGACCGTGCCGGTGCCAAGGATGGCGACCTGAGGCTGGTTGATGATGGGCGTGTCGAACAGCGCGCCGCGGCTGCCCGTGTTGGTCAGCGTGAACGTGCCCCCCGCGAGGTCGTCCGGGCTGACCTGCCCGCCGCGGGTCCGGGACGCCAGGTCCGCGATCTTGCGGGCCAGGCCGCCCACGTTGAGGTCGCCGGCGTTGCGGATGACGGGGACCATCAGCCCCCGGTCGGTGTCCACCGCGATACCGAGGTGCTCCGCGTCGTGGTAGGTGACCTCGTTGCCGTCCGGCTCGATGCTGGCGTTGAGCCGCGGGTGCACCTTCAGCGCCTCGACCGCGGCCAGGGCGAAGAACGGCAGGAAGGTGAGCTTGACTCCCTCACGGGCCTCGAAGTCGGCCTTGGCCCGGTCCCGCAGCCGGGCGATCGCGGTGACGTTGACCTCGACCACGGTGGTCAGCTGGGCGGACGTCTGGAGGGACTCGACCATCCGGCGAGCGATCAGCTGCCGGGCCCGCGACATACGCTCGGTCGTGCCGCGCAGGTGGGACGGCTCGATCGCGGGCCGGGACGGGGAGCCCTGTGCCTGCCCGGATTGGGCTTGCCCGGATTGGGCCTGGCCGGCCGCGGCCTGGCCGTCGGCCGCGGCAGACTGCTGCGCCGCCGCGATGGCCTCACGCCGGACCCGGGCTGCGTCGACCACGTCCTGCTTGCGGATCCGCCCCCCGACCCCGGTCCCGGAGACGGTGGACAGGTCCACGCCGTGCTCGGCGGCCAGCTTGCGGACCAGCGGGGTGACGTACGGCCCGTCCGCCGTCCCCAGCGGGGAGCCTGCGTACGCCGGCCCCGGCTGCGGCGGGGCCTGAGGGGCGGGAGCCTGCTGCGTCGCGGCCGGGGGCGCGGGCGGCGCGGGCGGGGCCGGGGGAGCGGGCGGTGCCGCCGGCGCGGCGGTCTGGGTCCGCTGCCAGACGTCGCTCACCGGCGCCGCCGCCGCGGCGGGCGGCTCGGCGGCCTGCGGCGGCTGACCGTAGCTGGGCGGCGCGGCGGGTTCGTACGCGGCCGGCTGCTGGTACCCGCCGGCGGGCTCGCCGCCCTGGTACCCGCCCGTGGCCGGGTAAGCGTACCCCGGCTCGGCCGCGGGCTGGAAGTCCGGTTCCTGGCTGGCCGCCTGGTAACCGCCCGCCTGGTAAGCATCCGCCCGATAAGCATCAGCCGGGCTCTCGGCGTCTGCGGGGGGTTCGGCCTGGCCGTCCCCGCCACCGGCCTCGGGGGGAGCGGTCTCGGCGCCGGTCTCGTCGATGACCGCGAGTTCGGCACCGACCTCGACCGTCTCGTCCTCGGCGACGGTGATCCCGCGCAGGATCCCGGAGACGGGGGACGGTATCTCGGTGTCGACCTTGTCCGTGGAGACCTCGAGCAGCGGCTCGTCCGCCTCCACGCGCTCGCCCTCCTTCTTGAGCCAGCGCGTGACGGTGCCCTCGGTCACGCTCTCACCGAGCTGGGGCATGGATACGGAGACCGACATGGCTTCCCGTGACTCCTTCGCTGTTCGACACTCACAGTTGCGGCTGTGCTGGGGGGTGCGTCGCCCGGCCTGGGGCTAGGCGTGCATGTGCAGGGGCTTCCCGGCGAGCGCGAGGTGCGCCTCGCCGATCAGCTCGGACTGGGTGGGGTGCGGGTGGATGAGCTGCGCCACGTCGTATGGCAGCGCCTCCCAGTTGTAGATCAGCTGCCCTTCGGCGATCAGCTCGCCGACCCGGGCGCCGACCAGGTGGATGCCCAGCACCGGCCCGGGCGTGCCGTCCGGCCCGCCTGCGGCCGCCGCGATCAGCTTCGCGGCGCCCTGGGTCTGCAGGATCACGCTCTTGCCGTTGCCGCCGATCGGGTAGGTGAGCTCGGTGACCTCGATGCCGCGCTCCGCGGCCATCGCCGACGTGATCCCCACCGATGCGACCTCCGGATCGCTGTACGTGACCCGCGGCACGCCGTCGTAGTCGATCGGCGTCACCTTCAGGCCGGCCAGCCGTTCCGCGACCAGGATGCCCTCGGCGAACCCGGCGTGGGCCAGCTGGGGGCCGGGGATCAGGTCCCCGACGGCCGAGATCGTGGGCACGTTCGTGCGGCAGTACTCGTTGACGTTCACGTACCCGCGCTCCATCGTCACGCCCGCCTCCTCATAGCCGAGGCTGGCCGAGACAGGCCCCCGGCCCACCGCGACCAGGAGCAGGTCGGTGTCGAGGCTCTTGCCGCCGGCCAGGCTGACCGTCAGGCCGCTGCCGTTGTCCTTGACCCCCTCGAAGCGGGTACCGAGCTCGTAGCCGATGCCGCGGCGCCGGAACGCCCGCTCCAGCAGCTTGGAGCTGGCCTCGTCCTCCAGCGGCAGCAGGTGCGGCAGCATCTCGACGATCGTGACCTCGGCCCCGAACGAGCGCCACACGCTGGCGAACTCGACCCCGATGACGCCGCCGCCGAGGATGACGGCCGACCGCGGCACCCGGTCCAGCCGGAGCGCGTGATCACTGTTGATGACCCGCTCGCCGTCGATCTCCAGCCCGGGCAGGCTCTTCGCCTCGGACCCGGTGGCCAGCACGATGTGCGCGCCCTCGTAGACCGTGTCACCCACCCGCACCTGGGTCGGCGAGACCAGCGTGCCGTCGCCGTAGACGATCTCGACCTTCCGGCTGGCCAGCGTGCTCTGCAGTCCCTTCCAGAGCCGGTCCACGACCTTGTCCTTGTAGGCGTGCACGCCGGGCATGTCGATCCCCTCGAAGGTGGACCGGACCCCGAACGCCTCCCCCTCCCGGGCCTGGTCGGCGACTTCCGCGGCGTGCAGTAGCGCCTTGGTGGGAATGCAGCCGCGATGCAGGCAGGTCCCCCCGACCTTGTCCTTCTCGATCAGCGCCACCCGCTTGCCGAGTTCGGCCGCGCGCAGCGCGCAGGCGTAACCGCCGCTGCCGCCACCGAGGATGACGATGTCGTAGGAACCGTTGCTGTCCGCCACAGATGTGCTCCTTGCTCCGATCAGTTGTTCCGACCGCCTAACACCGGGGCCCGGTTAGAGCCTTCCCTCCGCGGCGTCCAGCGCGATCTGCACCAGGGCCCTGGTCGCCGCGCCCGTCCCGCCCTTGGGGGTATACCCGTGCGGCGCGCCGTCATTGAAGGACGGGCCAGCGATGTCGAGGTGTGCCCAGCGGACTCCGGCGGGCACGAACTCACGCAGGAACAGGCCCGCGACGAGCATCCCGCCGCTGCGGTCCGCGGCCACGTTGGCCAGGTCGGCGACGGCCGAGTCCAGGCCCTTGCGCAGTTCCGGGGGCAGCGGCATCGGCCACATGGCCTCCCCGGCCCGGTCCGCCGCGGCCACCACCGCGTCGCGCAGCCCGTCGTCGTTGGCCATCACCCCGGAGATCCGCGTGCCGAGCGACACGACCTGGGCGCCGGTCAGCGTGGCCACGTCCACCACCACGTCGGGGGCATCCTCGGCCGAGCGGGCCAGCGCGTCGGCGAGCACGAGCCGGCCCTCGGCGTCGGTGTTGAGCACCTCGACGGTCTTCCCGCCGTACATGGTGAGCACGTCGGAGGGGCGCTGCGCGGTCCCGCTCGGCATGTTCTCCGCCATCGGCAGGTAGCCGATGACCCGGACCTCCGGGGCGAGCGCGGCGATGGCCTGCATCGCGCCGATGATCGCGGCCGCGCCGCCCATGTCGGACTTCATGGTCTCCATGGACTTCGGCGGCTTCAGCGAGAGCCCGCCGGAGTCGAACGTGATGCCCTTGCCGACGAACACCACCGTCTTGTCCGCCTGCGCCGGCGCGTACTCCATCCGGACCAGCCGCGGCGGGTGCACCGAGCCCTGGCCGACGCCCACGATGCCGCCGTAGCCGCCGCGCTCGAGCGCCTTCTCGTCCAGCACCTCAGCCTGCAGGCCGGATGCGGCGGCCACCCGGGCTGCCTCGTCCGCCAGCGTCTCGGGGTACAGGTCCGAGGGAGCGGTGTTGACGAGATCGCGGGCGAGCGACACCGCATCGGCGAGGACCTGGGCGCGGCGGCCGATGCCGTCCGCATCGCCGGCCGGGGTCAGCACGGTGATCGCGGCGGGCCGGCGGCGGTCCTGTCGGTACCGGGTGAATGCGTAGCCGCCCAGCAGCGCGCCGACGGCGACTGCCTCGGCCTCCGCCGGCTCGGCGGCCGGCAGGGCGAGCGCGATCCGGGGACCGCCGCCGTCGCCGTTGGCCGTAGCGCGGCTGGCTGTGGTCAGCGTCCTGACGGCCGCGCCCGCCGCCCGGCGCAGCGCCTCGGGGTCAACGGAGCCGTTGCCGTCCGGGCCCAGGCCGACCGCGGCGATCACAGGCGCAGTGACCGGGCCGCCGCCCGGCAGCCGGGTGACTTCCTCGGCCTGGCCGGTCGCGCCCAGGGTGGCCAGGGTGGCGGCCAGGCCGCCGCCCAGCGCCTGATCGAGGTCGGTGGCGCCCGGCGCCAGGACGGGCCCGTCCTGGCCCTTGATCACTCCGATGACGACGGCGTCCGCGTCGATCGAGCTGGGCGCGCTGGTAGTGATGGTGAGCGTCGTGGTCACGGCTCTGATGCTAGTCCCTGCCCGGGCGGCGCGATCACGCGTCAGGCATGGTCGGGCCCGTGACACCCTGGGCACGTAGGCCGCGTGCGTCGTGTTCGGCAGGCTGTCCTCGCTCTGCGCGGACAGCGGGATCAGGTGCCAGGTCTAACAGCTGCCACTCTTAGGACCTGACGAGCGTTAAACGCTGTGCCTGATAACGCTGTGCCTGATAACACCGTGCCTGACAATGCTGCGCCGTCGCTGGCGCCACTGGAGCTTCCGTGAATTCCGCCGCGCTGTTCCTCACCGTCTTCGTGGCCTGCGCCGTCGAGGCGGTGGAGGCGCTCACCATCGTGCTCGCGGCTGGCCTGGCCCGCGACTGGCGTTCCACCTTCCAGGGCATGACCGCGGCCCTCGTCGTCCTGGCAGCGGTGGTCGCCGCGGTCGGGCCCGCCCTGACCCTCTTCCCGCTCGCGGTACTCCGCCTGGTGGTGGGCGGCCTGCTGGCCGTGTTCGGGCTGATGTGGCTGCGCAAGGCCATCCTGCGCGCCTCGGGGTACAAGGACCTGCACGACGAGGCCGGCATCTACGAACGGCAGGTCGCTGCCGCCCGGGCGGCGTCCGCCGGCGGCCGGCACGGCGTCCGCGACTGGTACGCGTTCACCTTGTCGTTCAAGGGAGTGCTGCTCGAAGGCCTGGAGGTCGTGTTCATCGTGCTCACCTTCGGTGAGAACCAGGGGAACCTGGGCCTCGCCGCGCTGGGCGCGGCCGCGGCCGTCCTGGTGGTCGCCGGGGTGGGGGTGGCCGCCCGGGCGCCGCTGGCCCGGGTGCCGGAGAACACGATGAAGTTCGCGGTCGGCGTCATGCTGACCTCATTCGGCACCTTCTGGGGAGCCGAGGGAGCCGGGGTGAACTGGCCGGGCAATGACGCGGCCCTGCTGGTCGTGATCCCGGCCATCGCGCTCGTCTGCCTCGGCTACACCACCCTGCTGCGCCGGACCAGACCTCAGGCCCCAGTGGAGGTGGCCGGCGCTCCCGGGGAGGCCCCAGCGACGGTCACCCGGCCGGCCTTGCCCGCGTCCGGCCCGTTCACTTCCGAGGAGATGCCCCGATGAGCCGCTGGCTCCGCTCGTTCGGCGCGTTCTGGTACGACTTCGTCATCGGCGACGACTGGCGCGGCGCCGTCGTCGTCGTCTTCGCGCTGGCCCTCACCGCGCTGCTGGTGCACGGGGCGGGCGTGAACGCCTGGTGGCTGCTGCCGGCCGGCGTGATCGTCGCGCTCGGCTGGTCGCTGCGCCATGCCATCCGGCCCGGGCGAGCGGGGGAACCGGGTTCTGCGCGGCGGCCACCCAGATCGTCTGGGTGACCCGGTTGACGAACGTCACCACGTGAGCCCCGGCCGCCGCGGCGGCGCGGGCGGGCGCCGGCGGAGGCGGCGGCCGGGGGAGACGGGTGCGGTCGCCGGGACGGAGGGGACGCCAGACGCGGGCCGCGGCCGCGACCAGCGCGGCGATCCACAGCGAGCGCCTCTTCGACCTGCCAGCAACCAGGGGGCCCGTCCTCCTTGCCCAGCATGTGCTGGGGCGCGCGTCGGCTGTGCGCCTTGCCCTGGGAGAGGCTCCCGCCCGGTTCAGATAACGAAACCCGTCCCGCGGCCGGTGATCCGCGCGCCATCGAACCGTGGGGCCGGTCCCGCCGGCCGCTGCCCGCCGGCGTGCACGCCCGCTACCACAAGCCGATCTGGCTGACCGGGTTCGCCCTGGGCCTGTTCCGCAGCGGCCCGGTGGCCACGACGGTCGGCCGCGCGTTCGAGGCGGCTGGCTGAACGATCACCCCGTCCCGCCCGCCCGGACCAGGCCGGTCTCGTAGGCGAACACCACGGCCTGGACCCGGTCGCGCAGCCCGAGCTTGGCCAGGACCCGGCCCACGTGCGTCTTCACCGTGGCTTCCGACACGAACAGCCGCTGGGCGATCTCGGCGTTGGACAGCCCCTGCGCCACGTGGGCCAGCACCTCGCGCTCCCGGCTGGTCAGCATGTCCAGGCCGGGCGGCGCCGGGGAGTTGGCCGCCGGGAACAGCGGCGCGAAGCGGTCGATCAGCCGGCGGGTGGTCGAGGGCGCGACGACCGCGTCCCCGGAATGCACCGCCCGGATCGCGAACAGCAGTTCCTCCGGCGGGACGTCCTTGAGCAGGAAGCCGCTGGCCCCGGCTTTCAGCGCGGCGTACGCGTACTCGTCCAGGTCGAACGTGGTGAGCATCAGCACCCGCGGCCGGTCGCCGGCCGCGCAGATCTGCCGGGTCGTCTCGATGCCGTCCTGCCGCGGCATCCGCACGTCCATCACCACCACGTCGGCGGGCCGGGACTGGAGCATCCGGGTCGCAGCCAGGCCGTCCCCGGCCTCGCCGACCACGGACATGTCGTCCTGCGCGTCGAGCACCATGCGGAAGCCGGTCCGGACCAGTTCCTGGTCGTTGACCAGGAGGATCTTGATGCTCATGCGGCTGGCTCCGGTGCGTGCTCGGCGCGCCCGGCCTGACCCGGACACGAGTCCTGGTCCGGGAGCGCCGTCAGCGCGGCGTGCGCCGGCAGCCCGGCCTGCGCCGCCCGGCTGGCCGAGGGCCCGGGGCTGAGCGGCAGGGTGGCCGTGACCTGGTAGCCACCGCCGGGCAGCGGGCCCGCGTCCAGCGTGCCGCTGTAGAGCGCGACCCGTTCACGCATCCCGGTCAGGCCGTGACCAGCGCCGTCCGCCACGGTCACGCCGCGGCCGTCGTCGGTGATCTGCAGGATCAGCACGTCTTCGCAGTAGCGCAGCAGGACCTGGGCGCTAGTCCGGGGACCGCCGTGCTTGCGCGTGTTGGTCAGCGACTCCTGGATGATCCGGTACGCCGCCAGCGCCAGCCCGCTGGGCAGTGGCCCGGGGACGCCCTGCACGGTGAAGGAGACATCCAGCCCGCTGGCCCGGGTCTGGTCCAGCAGCTCGCCGAGCTGGCCAATGCCGGGCAGCGGCACGACGCCCGGAGGGCCGTCGTCGCTGCGCAGCACGCCAAGCATGCGGCGCATCTCGGCCAGCGCCTGCCGCCCGGTGCTCGCGATCGCGCCGAGCGCCTGCCGGGCCCGTTCCGGCGAGCTGTCCAGGGCGTAGGACGCCCCATCGGCCTGCACGACCATGACGCTGACGTTGTGCGCGATGACGTCATGCAGCTCGCGGGCGATCCGGGCGCGCTCGGCGGCCGCCGCGATCTGGGCCTGCGCGCCGCGTTCGCGTTCCAGCCGGGCGGCGCGATCCTCCAGCGAGGCGTAGTAGCCGCGCCGGTAGCGCACGGAGTCACCCAGTACCCAGGCGATCAGCGACGAGCCGGCGAACCCGACCGAGCCGATCATGATCCAGTGGACCAGGCTGAACTGCGCCGGCGCCCACCGGGCCACCGCGGCGGCCGAACCGGTCAGGCAGACGGCCAGCCCGGCCAGGGACACCCGGCGCCGGGCATACGCGGCCAGCGTGTAGAGCAGCACCACGATCGCCAGGTCGGACTCGATGATGTGGATGTCGAGCAGGACCTGGAGACCGCCCACGGTGGCCGCGATGGCAAAGGCGGCGACCGGGTGATCCCGGCGGAAGACCAGCGGGATGACCAGGGCCAGGGCAAACGGGACGAGGTCGTACCGGCCGGCGGCGACGGCCGCTGCCACGGCAGGTACCCCCAGGGCGGCGGCGAGCACGCCGTCCACCAGCCGGGGATGGCGGCGCAGCCAGAGGTAGAAGGCGGCCACGGGTCAAGCGTACGGGCGCGTCCCGGGCCGGGCGTCATCCTGCGGGAGGGCCCCGGGTCAGCCGCCTGGGTGAGACGGACAGCTGAGGCGCCCGGCTGGGCCGCGCCAGTGCGCGGGCCCGGCCCAGCCGGGCTTGCCTTCCCCCCCCAAAGCCCCCTTTGCCCGGGGCGGGCACGAAATGCTGGCCTGCCGGAGTCCCCCCGGAGAGTCCCAGGATGACGCCAAGCGAATCCTTTCGTGCACCCCAACCCGTGCCGTGACCTGCCACGGCACAGACCCGCCTGCCCGTGGGCAGGCTCCCCGGCGAGCCGTGTCCTTGCTCGCCCCGGGCTGGCTCATAGCTAACCGGGGCCCAGCGTGGACGGCTATCCCCGGACTAGGGGATCCGGGGTGCGCCGCGGTGGGCTCTAGAATGCGCGGAACGAGACGGGCCGCCCCTGCGCGGCTCCGGGCTCGCTGCACGGTGATCCGAGGGAACCAGGCAGGCGGAAGGCGATGGCGGTCGGGCAGGCCACATCCCCGGCGGCGCGCGTCAGCACGCCGTCCGGGCTGGTCGTCGGCATCCCCGAAGGCGGCCGCCTGGTCTTCGGCCGGGGGCCGGATGCGGACCTGACCATCGCGGCCGGGCGGGGGCTGTCCCGCCGTGCCGGGGTGATCAGCGCGGTGGGGGACGGTGTCTGGATCGCGAACATCAGCCGGACCCACGCGCTCTACACCGAGGGGGAGGGGTACCGGATCAGGCTGCCCCGGATGGAGGACAACGGCGAGCCGTCCGGCGGCTGGTTCCTGCGGGCCGGGATGACCCTGGTCGGCTCCCGCGCGATGCTCGACGAGGGCCAGCCGCTCTGCGTGATGGTCGCCGGGCAGTCCGGCGGGCGGGATTCCGGGCCGGAGGGCACCCGGGTGTGGCAGGACGGCGACGCCACCCTGCTGCCGTTGTACCTGGACCCGATGACGAAGATCTTCCTCGTGGCGCTCATGTGGTGCCGTCCCTGGCTGCTCGACCCGGCCGGGACGAGCCCGCTGCCGCGCACCCCCGAGATCGCCAAGGCGGCCCTTGAGGTAACCGGCGCCTACCACGAGCTGGAGCGTTTCGATACCGATCCGGCGTTCCGGGACCGGCTCTCGGCCAGGGTCGCCGAGCACATCAAGGTGCTCCGCCGCAAGATCACCGACCGCGGCCTGGTCCGCGCGGACACCAGGCTGTCCGACGAGGTGGTCGTGCGGGTACTCATGGAGCACGGCATCATCACCGCGGCCGACCTCGGCCGGCTGAACGACCCGGCCTGGTGTTCCCGCCAGGAGGACCTGTGGTGGACTCAGGAGCCCTGAGCCCGGCTGCCCTGGCCCGGGCTGCGCTGAGCCCGGGTGCCCCGTCCCGTCAGCCGGGTGCCCGCCGAGGAGGACGGACGGTCCGCGCCTGAGGGTGACGGGCCGCCGGCCCCGGGAGGAGGCGGCGGTGGCAGTGGCTGGCGGACCTCGAAGGTCGCGGTGGCCCGGCGGCCCCGGGCCCCGGTGACCAGGACGTGGTACTGGCCTACCGGGATCGCCCCCGCGAAGAACACGTGGCCCTGGTCGATCGCGTAATTGAAGGTTCCCTCCTGGTCCGCGGTCGGCCGGAACGGTGCCACCCCGTGCCCGATCAGGTCCACCTGCACCTGGGTCAGCGGGACGAACCCGCTGCCGTGCACCACGAACACGGTGTAGCCGTCGCCGTAGACCTGCCCCATCACGAGCTTGGGCGCCGTGCTCGTCCCGCTAGGCAGCTTCGACGGGGGCAGGCCGGGGTTGCCGGGCGGCGCCGTCGGCTGCCCCGGGAACGTCGCAGCCGCCGAGGTCGTGACGGCCGGCTTCCCGGAGTGGGCCGTCACCCGTCCGGGCCCGCCGGCGAACGAGGCCCCCAGCACCGCGCCCACGACCACCAGCGCCACCGCGCCCACGAGCAGCCCAGCCGCGGCGATGACCCTCCTCCCGCGCCGCCCGCCCCGCGGCGCCCCGGCCCGCGCGGCCTCGCGGCCTGTGCCGCGCCAGGGTGCGCGGCCCGTCCCGCGGGCTGTCCCGAGCCGGAGGCGCCATCGGGACCGGCGCGATGCCGGAAGCGCCGCGTACGAGCCGAACGTGGCGTCCTCGCTCACATCGTCGGTCAAAGGGGGCTGGTCGTGATCGTGACCGGTTCCCGGTTCCGGCGGCCTGGGGCTGCGCTGATACGCCCCGATCAGGGTGAGCGCATCAGGAGGCAGGTAGGGGTGCCCGGATCCCGGGCTGCTGGGCGTCCCCCCCACGAAGGGGGCCAGTTCCGCCAGGATGGCTGCGGAAGTCGGCCGGTTCCGCGGGCTGCGCTCCAGGCAGGCGGTAACGACGCGGGTCAGGTCCGGTGGCAGGCCGCTGAGGTCGGGAGGCTCCGTGGCCAGCCGGACCAGGATGTCCATCACGGTGTCGCCCTGATACGGCGGGTGCCCGGTCGCCGCGAACAGGAGCGTCGCGCCCAGGGAGAACACGTCGCTGGCCGCGGACGCCTGCCGGGTGTCCCGGGCCTGCTCCGGGGCCATGTACGCGGGCGTGCCCAGCGCCCCCCGGGTCACCGTGAGCTGGATCCGCTCCGCGGCCCGGGCCACCCCGAAATCGATCACGCGCGGGCCGTCGGGGGAGACCAGCACGTTGGAGGGCTTCAGGTCCCGGTGCACCAGGCCGGCGTTGTGGATCGACTCCAGTGCCTCCGCGCACCCGGCGGCGAGCCAGCGCACCGCGGGCACGGGCAGCGGCCCGCCGGCGCGCACCAGCCGGTTCAGGGACGGGGCCGCGATATAAGCAGTGGCCAGCCAGGGCATGTCCGCGTCGGCGTCCGCCGCCACGACCGCCGCGGTGAACACCCCGCTGACCCGCCGCGCGGCGGCCACCTCGTGGGCGAACCGGGACCGGAAGCCGGCTTCCTCGGCGAACTCGATCTTGATGGTCTTGACCGCGACCAGGCGGCCCGCGGTGGACCGGCCCAGGTACACCTGCCCCATCGCCCCGGCGCCGAGACGTCCCAGCAGCGCGAACGGCCCGATTCGTTCCGGATCCCAGCGGCGCAGCGGCGCTAAGGCCGGCTGCGGAACCATCATTGCCTCCCCGGGTCCCCTCAGGCCCGGGTGACATCATGCCGAGTCTGGAGGAGTCTGTGCCCCGGTTCCGGACTGTGTGTCGGAATTGGCACCGAACAGATAGCCTGGGGCGGCGCACGGATGCGGCGGGGGTGCCATTTGCGGCTTTGGGGACCTATTGTCAGGGTCAGGACCGAGTGGCTGGCCTGCCCGGCCGGCATCGTCGCAGGGTGAGCGCCGTGCGCGAGGCCCGCAAAGCGTCCCTACGACGTTTGATGGCCCGTTCTGTGAGCTCTGGTCCGCGAGCAGTGCAGGATGGACTCATGAGGGATACCCGAACCACAGCCGTCGGGCTGCGGTCAGCGATCGAGCGAAGTGGTTACTACCCCGGGTTGGTAGCGGACGCCGTGTTCTCCGCCCTGGGCGCGGAAGCCGTGGTGTCGTACGTGGTGCAGTCGGATGCGCTGTTCGATCCGGCCATGGAGGTCCGCCGCCACATGACCGTGCTGGTGCTGACCCCGTCCCGGCTGGTCTATTCCCATACTGACGAGAACCCCGCGGACGACGAGCCAGGCGCCCGTCCGCAGGCGGAGACCAGCACCGAGGCGGTGCGGTTCTCGCATATCTCCTCGGTCGCCGTGACCCGGGTCGTGCCCGACCCGGCCGCGTACGTGCCGGGCGTGACGATGCCGACCGAGGTCGTCCTCACCATCGGCTGGAACGTCCTGTCGCACGTCGAGCTGGAGCCGGCCCACTGCGGTGACGAGAACTGCGAGGCCGATCACGGCTATACCGGCACCATCACCGCAGACGACCTGACCATGCGGGTCAGCGAGGCCGCCGACGGTGAGGAGGCCGTCCGCCAGGTGCTCGCCTTCGCGGTCGCGCTGACCGAGGCGACCACTCACCCCGGCCACTGACGGGCGAGAGCATGACCGCTGAGCCGACGACCTCGGCCACTGTGCCCGATTACGGCGAGGGAACCCTGCCCGACCTGGCGACCTCGCTGCTTGCCTCGGTGGGCGTGGACCACACGCCGAACCCGCTGGGGCTGGCCCAGACCCGCCGGGCCTGCCTGCTGATCGTGGACGGCCTGGGCTGGGAACTGCTCCGCGCCCATCAGGCGGCGGCCCCGTTCCTGTCCGAGCTCACCACCACCGGACGGGCGCTCAGCGCGGGATTCCCGGCCACCACGGTGACCAGCCTCAGCTCCCTGGGCACCGGCCTGCCGCCGGGACAACACGGGATGCTCGGCTACCAGGTCGCGGTGCCGGGCCAGGACCGGCTGCTCAACGGGCTGCGCTGGGACAAGCAAGTGGACCCGCTGACCTGGCAGCCTGCCCCCACGATCTACCAGCGCGCGGCGGACGCCGGCGTCAACGCCTACCGGGTGGCCGCGCGCGGGCTGGAGAAGACCGGCTTCTCGCTGGCAGCCATGCGCGGGGCCGCCTACCGCTCCGCGGACAGCCTCGGCGCGCTCGTGGCGCAGGCGTCCTGGGCGCTGGCCGGCTCGGACCGGGCCCTGGTCACCGTTTACCACGCGGAACTCGACGGCACGGGGCACGTGTTCGGATCCCAGTCCGAGGCCTGGTCCTACCAGCTTGCACACGTGGACAAGCTGGCCGAGCAGCTGGCCAGCTCGCTCCCCGGGGGCACGGCGCTGTACGTCACCGCCGATCACGGGATGGTCGATGCGGGACCGGACGACAAGATCGACGTGGACCTGGTCCCGGGGCTGCGGGACGGGGTTGCCCTGCTCGGCGGCGAGCCACGCGCCCGGCACGTGTACGCCGTGCCCGGCGCCGCGGCCGACGTGCTGGCCACCTGGCAGGGCGTGCTCGGCGGGCGGGCCTGGGTCGCCTCGCGCGACGAGGCCATCGAGGCGGGCTGGTTCGGCCCGGTCGATCAGCGGTTCCTCCTGCGGATCGGGGACGTCGTGGCCGCACCGGCCGGCTCCTGGGCGCTCGTCGCGACCAAGGCCGAGCCGCTGGAGTCCTCGCTCGAGGGGATGCACGGCTCGCTGACCCCCGGCGACCAGTTCGTTCCGCTACTGACCGTCACCAGCATCTGACCGCGCCGGCTGCCGTGGCCGACCAGAATGGGCATCGGACAGAATGGCGCCGGCCAGAAGGCGCCGGCCCGGCCCGCGCGGTGAGCAAGGCCAGGTTTATCCACAGTAACGCACCGTGATATCCCAGAGCCGGCGAGAGTTTATCCACAGATCCGGGCCTGTTATCCACAGAACGATCCCGGCCTGGAGGCTGATCAGGGCAGGATCAGGACATTAACGCCCAGTAACGGACGGAAGGGATGTAACGGTGGATTCAACCGTTGACGCCGCCGCGCTCGCTGCCGCGCTGGCCGCCAGCCCGGCGCCGGTCCTGCTGGATGTGCGGTGGCGGCTCGGCGGCCCCCCGGGGATCGACCGCTTCCGCGAAGGCCACCTGCGCGGCGCGCAGTTCGTGGACCTGGACCGCGACCTCGCGGCCCCGCCCGGGCCCGGCGGCCGGCACCCGCTGCCGGACGCGGGCGCGTTCGGGGCGGCCATGCGCCGGGCCGGGGTGAGCGACGACCGGCCCGTAGTGGCCTACGACGAGAACGACTCGACGGCGGCCGCCCGCGCCTGGTGGTTGCTGCGCTATTTCGGGCACCCGCGAGTGCAGGTCCTGGACGGCGGCTACCTGGCCTGGCTGGCCGCGGACCAGCCGATCGAGACCGGGCCCGCCCCGGCCCCGGCGGCCGGCACGTTCACCGCCCGGCCCGGTCACCTGCCGCTTCTCGACGCGGACGGGGCGGCCCGGATGGCCCGCGAGGGCGTCCTGCTGGATGCCCGGGCGGGGGAGCGCTACCGGGGCGAGGTGGAACCGGTCGACCCCGTCGCCGGGCACATCCCGGCCGCGGTGAGCGCGCCCACCAGCGAGAACGTCGGCCCGGACGGGCGGTTCCTGGACCCCGGGTCGTTGCGGGCCCGGTTCACCGGGCTGGGGGCGGGGCCGGCGCGCCCCGTGATCCGGACGGGCGTGACCGGGACGGGGGTGACCCGGACGGGCGTGCTTCGGCCCGGAGCGGCCCGGAAGGAGCCGTGACAACCGGGGCGTACTGCGGCTCCGGGGTGACCGCCGCCCACGAGGTGCTCGCGCTGACCATCGCCGGCATACCGGCGGCGCTCTACGTCGGCTCCTGGTCGGACTGGGTCACCGACCCCGCCCGTCCGGTCGCCACCGGCCCCGCCTGATTGCCAGTCTCCGTTCCGGGAGCCCACCCTGCGCCGTGGCCACCCGCCTGCCCCACCCCAGGCCGACCACCGGCTTGAAGCCGCCGCGCATCAGCCACCTGGCCAGAAGGGCCGGGTCGGTGAGAGGCCTGCCACACCCGTCCGGGTGGCTGGGGCAGGGAATGACCCACCTCGATGGACGTCATCGGCCGTCCTCCTCCACGAGCTCGCGGAGCAGCCGGGCGTCCCGCAGCCAGGACTGCTCGTAGCGGCCGGCCCAGTCCGCCACGGTCCGCAGCGGCCGGGCGTCCAGCCGGTAGTGCCGTTCGCGCCCCACCCGTTCCTCGGTGACCAGGCCCGCCTCGCGCAGCACCCGCAGGTGCTGGGACACGGCCGGGCGGGTCATCTCGAACGGTGCCGCCAGGTCGTGCACGGACCGCGCGCCGCCGGCGAGCACGTCCAGGAGCGCGCGGCGGACCGGGCTGGCGATGGCCTCGAAGACGTCCGGGCCGGGCACGGGCGCCCTCAGCCGCCGGACGGCGCCGCCGCCGTGGCCTGCAGGACGAGGCCGTTGCCGTCCGGGTCGTCGAAGGTCACGAACCGTCCCCAGGGTGCCTCCTGGATGCCGGCGTCGATGATCACGCCCCGGGAGCGTAGCGCCGTCACGTCACCGTCGAGGTCGTCGGTCTCCAGCACGGTGCCCTTGACCGCCCCGGCGGGCATGGTCGGGAACCAGGTCACCAGCGTGATGGACGTCGCCGCGCCGGGCGCCCTGACCTGCACCCAGCGCCGGCCCGGGCCCATCGCCGTGTCCGCGACGAGCTCGAAGCCGAGGGTGCCGGTGTAGAAGTCCCTGGCCCGGTCCTGGTCGGAGACGGGCAGCGAGAAAAGCTGAACTTGGCGGATGCTCATGCCGACGATAATAGGTAAGAAATCTCTTACCTATAACCCGATCCGGGGATTTGCGGCCTCAGGCAGGCGACTAACGTCTTGCCGGAGGCGGGATATGCACCTTGCCCGGCCGTAGTTCATCGCGACGCCTGCTCGCGCCGCGTACCAGGCCACGGGTGACTCGTTATTCGTGCCCGGGGACAGCGAATGATTGCTGGGCCGGGCCGCCGCGAATACCCTTGAACAACAGGCGGCGGCGGAACTCCAGGAGCAGGTGGCCTTGCCGCAGGCCAGGTTCGCCGGCTCGTGACCGCGCCGCGCCGGTTGACAGCGAGCTGACGCGGGAAAGAACGCCCGCCGCCAGGAGGTTCCTGCCGCTATGCACCCCGGCCCCGGCCAGCTCCACATGATGCGCGGATTCACTTCCGATTCGTCAGTGACCCAGCAGCAGCTCAAGCGCGGGACCGTCCGCAGGATCGCGGGATACGCGCGGCCCTACCGATGGGAACTCACGATCTTCCTGCTGGCCGCGGCGCTGGACGCGGTGATCACGGTGGCGATCCCGGTGCTGCTCGGGGTGGTCATCGACCGCGGCGTCCTGCCGAAGCGGGCCGGTGTCGTGCTGGCTGTCGCGGCGGCTGTCGCCGGGCTGGCCATTCTCGACGCGTTACTCAACCTCGCCCAGCGCTGGTACACCGCGCGGGTTGGCGAGGGCCTGATCTATGACCTGCGCACGCAGGTGTTCGGCCACGTGCAGCGGCAGCCGATCGCGTTCTTCACCAGGGCGCAGACCGGCTCGCTGGTCAGCAGGCTGAACAGTGACGTGATCGGCGCGCAGCAGGCGCTGACCTCGACGTTAGTGTCTACGGTGTCCAGCACCCTGCAGCTGATCCTGGTACTGGTCACGATGCTCTACTTCTCCTGGCTGGTCACTGTCATCGCGCTCCTGCTGATACCGATGTTCATCATCCCGGCCCGCCTGGTCGGGCGCAGGCTGCAACGGCTGACCAGGGAGTCGATGCAGCTCGATGCCGCGATGGGCTCGACGATGACCGAGCGGTTCAACGTCGCCGGCGCGATGCTGGCGAAGCTGTTCGGCCGGCCGGGGGAGGAGTCGGGCCTTTTCGCCGAGCGGGCGGCCAAGGTCAGGGACATCGGCGTGGTGCAGGCTATGTACGGCAGCTCGCTGTTCATCGTGCTGACGCTGCTCGCGTCGATGTCCACCGCGGTGGTCTACGGGGTGGGCGGCGACCTCGTCGTCCGCGGCGCCTTCCAGGTCGGCACCCTGGTTTCCCTGGCCTTGCTGCTGAACAGGCTGTACGGGCCGATCACTGCGCTGTCCAACGTCCAGGTCAACGTGATGACCGCGCTGGTCAGTTTCGACCGGGTGTTCGAGGTGCTCGACCTGAAGCCGCTGATCGCGGACCGGCCGGGCGCGGTACCGCTCGTGCTTGCGGCGCGGGGCAACGGATCAGCCCCCACCGCGGCGCCAGCAGCGGACATCATCTTCGATCGTGTCTCGTTCCGCTACCCGGCCGCGTCCGAGGTCTCTCTCGCGTCGCTGGAGTCCATCGCCCTGCCCGCGCCCGAGCGCACGGATGCGAGGCTGGGCGTCCTGCACGACGTGAGCTTCACCGCACCCGCCAGGCAGCTGACCGCCCTGGTCGGGCCCTCGGGCGCGGGCAAGACGACGATCACTCACCTGGTCTCCCGGCTGTATGAGCCGGACGAGGGCACGGTGCGCATCGGCGGGTTCGACATCAGCGAGGTGACCCAGGAGTCGCTGCACGACTCGGTCGGCGTGGTGACCCAGGACGCGTACCTGTTCCACGACACAATCCGGACCAATCTCGCGTATGCCCGCCCCGGGGCGACCGAGGACGAACTGATCGAGGCGTGCCGGGCGGCGCAGATCTGGGACCTGATCTCGGTGCTGCCCGACGGCCTGGACACCGTCGTGGGCGACCGTGGCTACCGGCTGTCGGGCGGCGAGAAACAGCGGGTCGCCCTGGCCCGGCTGCTGCTGAAGGCACCGGCCGTCGTGGTGCTGGACGAGGCCACCGCGCATCTGGATTCTGAGTCGGAGGCCGCGGTCCAGCGAGCGCTCGCCGTGGCCCTGGCCGGCCGCACCTCGCTGGTCATTGCCCACCGGCTGTCCACCATCCGCGAGGCCGACCAGATCCTGGTCATCGACGACGGCCGGGTCACCGAGCGCGGCCAGCACGACGAGCTGCTCGCGTCCGGCGGACTGTACGCCGACCTGTACCGGACCCAGTTCGCCCGCCAGGAGCCCGCCGGCGCTGGCCTGAGGCCAGGCCCGCCGGGAGGTCCTCCCCCGCCGCATCCCCCTCCGGGAGTTCATGGCCCGGCCCTGCCCTGGGGGCCCTGGCCCGGGCCATCCGGACCTGAGCAGCGGGGCAGCCGGTGACCAAGCTCAGCCACTCAGGCTGGAGGACGAGTGCAGCCACTCGAGCATGTCGGGCGGAGCCAGCCGGGCGGCACGCGCGTGGTAGCCAGCCATCTCCTCGTCGCTGAGAACCTCGCGCCCGGCCCCCGAGGTGCCCCGGTGGAAGAAGGAGGCAGTGTCCTTGACGATTCCCGGCGCGCCCGGAACGAGCCTGTCGGCGCGATCGCGCATGCGCTCGAACGTGGCCGCCTGGGCGAGCGCGGGCCACGCTTGCTCCGGAACGTCTATCCCGAGCCGCCAGGCGATGCCGCGCATCTGGCCTTCAAGGTCCGCGGACAGGTCGTCGTAGTGCACCAGCAGGACATTCGGCTCGCCGCGCCGGGCCCAGGCATCGGACAGATGCCACAAGACGCCGGGCAGCGACTCCGGGAACGCGTGAGGATCACCCTCATCCTCGATCCACCGCAGCAGGCTGTCGTGCAGCGATTCGCTGGGCCCGGGCGGCGCGGCCCGGCCGGTCAGCTGCCATAGCCGCGAATGATCGATGTTGTCGAGCTGGTGGCACAGCGACACGTACATATCGAGCGGATGCCGGGCGGTCACTATGTACGTGACCTGGGGGTGGAGAGGAATCCCGTCGAGTGGCGTGTGCGTTTTGATGAACCTCCGGTGCTGCTGCTCGGCGAGCTGGGTGTACACGTCATCAAGCGGCACGATCGTGTGATCCAGCCACGGCGAGAGGCGCCAGAGTGGGGCCGGGAGGTCGGGTCCGCGGAAGATCAGCGTGGCGCAGATCATCTGCAGCCAGGTCGTCCCGGTCCGGCGCCGGGTACTGATCACGATGTCACCGGGGCGGTAGCGGAAGCCGAGCCACCGGCCGCTGTCCTCGTCATGCGATTGGTAGTGGAGCGGGGCACTGACCACGCCGCGAGCGTAGCATGCAGGCCGCCCAGCGCCGTTGGCCCAGAAGGGCCGCCGCGTCCAGGCTCACCATTGCCTGCGTGTCCCGGACGGCCAGCCGGGAACGGCTCGTCACCACCTATACCAACTTCATCCTCAATTGGTAACATGATTCTCACCTGCCACTCCGGTATGCCAATGTGAGCGGCAGCCCTGTAGCCTATTCTCGAACGTGGGGTCTGGGACTTGCCTATCGGTGGGGAAGACACACAGGTGATTGGAAACGAGGGGATCCGCGAACTTGAGAGCCTCGAGGTTCGTGCTATCCACCGCCCAGCACCGTCGGAAGAAAGAACAGCGGCCATCACCTCGGTCGCAAGTGCATTTCCGGAAACAGCCTATTCGCAGGAAGAGATCAGGGCGCTCCTGGGCCTGGAGAACAGGGTCGTGAAGAAGCTTCTCCGATCGCCCCACATCCGGAAGAGACACCTCTATCTTCCGGTGAGGGACACGAGCACGGGGCGCATGGTTCCCGAATCCGCGGCCGACCTCCACGCCAAGTTCCGGAATGGGGCACTCGACATCGGGTCGCGGGCGATCAGGAACGCGCTGGATGCGGCCTCCTTGTCTCCGGCGGACGTTGACTACATGCTGTGCGTCACGTCCAGCGGCTTCATGGTTCCGGGTCTCAGCTCGCTCTTCTCGCGGGAGCTCGGATTTGATCGCAAGCTCCTCCGGGCGGACGTCGTGGGAATGGGATGCAACGCCGGACTGAATGGGCTGAACCCCCTGGTGCAGTGGGTAAGGAACCATCCAGGCCAGGTAGCGCTCCTGGTCTGCTGTGAGATCAACTCCGCGATGTACGTCCTTGATGAGACGCCGCGCACAGGTATTGTCAACAGCCTTTTCGGTGACGGTGCGGCCGCAGCTGTGCTGACCGGCTATGCCGGGAACGGCACCGGATCGATGGCATCCCAGCCACTGTCATCCCAGACACTAGCGTCGGGATCATTGCCGTCCGGGCCGGCGCTGTGCGTGATCGATTTCGAGAGCTTCTGCATCCCCGAGCAGTGGGCGGCCATGCGGTTCGACTGGAACGATGATGCCGGTAAATGGAGCTTTTACCTCGATCGGGACATCCCCTATGTCATTGGATTCAATGTCCGTGAGCCCGTGGAAAGGCTCCTGCAGCGAAACGACCTGGATTTCTCTGCCATCAAGCACTGGGTATTGCATACGGGCGGTGGTGCGGTGATCGACTCCGTCAAGCTCAGCCTGGGGCTCGCGGAGCACGATGTCCGACACACGCGGTCCGTGCTGCGCGACTACGGAAACATTTCCAGCGGAAGCTTCCTGGTCAGCCTGGAACGCCTGCTGGCCGAGGGTTGTGTATCGGATGGCGATCGAGGCGTCATGGTGACGATGGGCCCGGGGGCCCAGATCGAGGCGGCGCTGCTCCGGTTCGGGCAGGCCAGGACATGCTGACCGTGATCGATGAGCGGGACGGCGAGCGAGTGCTGACGGTCCGGTTCCATGAGACGACGATCGACACCGAGCTCATCGGCGTGCTCCAGTCTGTGCTGGACGATGTCGAACACGGCGCGATCGAGAACTTCGTGCTCCAGTTCAGTGGTGACGCGGACTCGGTCACCGGGGGGTTCCGGTCGTGGCGGCCCGGTCCGGCCCGGGGCGACATGCGGTATTTCGCCCGCTGGGACGAGATGCTCTCCCGGATTTCCCGGCTCAAGGCCAAGACGTTAGCGGCCTATGACGGGAGGGTCGGCGCCGCGGCCGTCCAGGCCGGCTTGGTCATGGACCTGCGGCTTTCGTCGGCGCAAGCGAGGCTCTCGCTGGGGAGCCTTCCGGAGGGGCGCTTCCCGGGCATGGGCGCGTACTGGCTGCCGAAGTTCGTCGGTCTCGGCCACGCGCGGAGGATTTTCCTGCTCGGAGAGGATCTGACGGCCTACCGCGCGTGCCGGCTGGGCCTTGTGGACGCGGTTGAGGACACCGTGGAAGCAGCGGTCGATGCCACGATCAAGGCCATGCGCCCGGTAACGCCGGAGGCGGCGTGCTTCACCCGCCGGATTCTCGACGACTGCTATGTGCTGGAGCCTGCGGCGGCGGCCGAGCTGGCCAAGGCGGCTCGATACAAGGTGGGATTGCCAAGTCATGACGACTGAACGCCGTGGCGAGCATGGTGCGAGAAGGAGTAGTCAATGACCGAGACCCTCAGCGACGGTTCACCTCGCAGTTCACCCCGCACGGGCACCGTACTTCCGCAGGGCCAGCCGTTCTGGATCGTCGACGGGCGCGCCTACGATCTCACCGAGTGGATGAAGCTTCATCCCGGGGGTGCGACGTGGTTCGGGCCGAGCCAAGGCCGCGACATCAGCGCCCTGCTCCATACATATCACCGGGACCCGGCCCGGCTGCAGAAGATTCTCGCCAGGTATGAGATTGCAGGGTTCACCGAGAAGGACATCCTCCCCAAGCTGGGGGTGCCGCCCTTCCTGCTGGATCCGGACTTCGACGCGACAACCGATCTGCCGAGGCTGGATTACGGCGACGAAGGAAGCTTGCTCGCGGAGATCCGCCGCACGGTGAACGCCAGGTTCTCCAAGCGGGCCCTGAAAAAGCACGACCGCGCCTTTGACGCGGTGACGTGGGCTATCGCCGCGGCGCACGTCGCCGCGCTGGTCCTCCTGATCGCGAAGCTCATCCCTGCCTGGGCGTTTGTCGCCATCATGGTGGTGACGCGGACAGCCCTGGCGGGCGCAGGGCATTACCACCTGCACCGGAAGTGGCGGGACAAGCGCCGCTTCATCCTGCCCCTTGGAAAAGCGCTCTTCGACATCAACTACGTCGGCACGAGCCTGATCGGGACGGACGGGCACGTATTACTGCACCACCCTTACCTGGGCTCAGGCGCTGATGTGAAGAAGACGTTCTTCGACGGCATGCTCCGCCTGCATCCGCTACTGCGTATCCCGGGCTACACGGTGCACAAGCTTGGCATATGCCTGAGCGGGCTGTCGCTGCGGGCGCGCGAGGTTGCCAAGTTCGAGGCTCCCGGGCGCCAGGCGCCGGTCCGCGCCGACTTCTGGCTCATCCGTGCCTGGATCGTGATCGAGTTCGCGGCCTGCCTGGCGACCGGTCATATCGTGGCCTGGCTGGTGCAGTTCGCCCTGACCTTGTGGTTCAACACCTTCCTCGTCGTCGCGAGCCATGATTTCGAGGAGTCGAACACCGCGGCGGAGCTCGCCGCGATTCCCGAGGCGCTGCGGGACGACTGGGCGGCCCGGCAGATCTGCCTGAGCTACGACCTCAGTGTGGTTGGCAACCGCTGGATCGATCTTTTCCTCAGTGCCGGGCTGAGCCCCCACCGCGTCCACCATGTCTTGCCCTACCAGGGATCCGGTTTCGCCAACCTCGCCTGTGAAGATGCGGTCGCTGAGGTGTGCGCGCGGGTTGGCATCGCCTGGGCGCGTCCCCGGAACCTGATCCTCGACCGCTTTCCGGCCGTGATGAAGCACTATCTCCTCTGCCCGGTGAAGGCTCCCCCTCCGCCTCCGCCTCCGCCACTGGTCATGCAGCCTCCTGCGCCGGCTATGTTCCCGGTGCGGCCTCCGGCGCCGGGCCCGTTCCCGGTGCAGCCTCCTGCGCCGGACCCGTTCCCCGGGCAGCCTCCTTTCCCGGGACCGTCTCCCGTGCCCCCTGGTTCATCCGTCCGGGGTCAGATCGGCGGGTTCTTCCGCTATTCGTTCGATGGCTGGAGAGGAGTCGGCGTGTGATCGCGGCCCGCCGGTTCCTGTTCGTCGTCCCGCCCCTGACCGGGCACATCAACCCAACCGTCGCGGTCGGCGCCGAGCTTGCCGCCCGTGGTCACCACGTCGCCTGGGCGGGGCACCCGGCCACGCTAGGGCCGTTACTCCCGTCCGGCGCCCGGGTTTTCCCGGTGATCCACGAGGCCTTCGACGCGCGGATGCGCGCGGAGCGGGAACATCCGCGCCCGGTGCGTGGCCCCCCGGCGCTGCAGTTCTTCTGGGAGAGCTTCGTCCTCCCGCTGGCCCGCGCGATGCTGCCGGGCGTGGCGGACGCGGTCTCGTCCTTCGGGCCCGACGTGGTGGTGGCCGACCAGCAGGCGGTCGCCGGGGCCATCGAGGCGCGGCGGGCGGGGGCGGTGTGGGCAACCTCGGCCAGTACGCCCGGGGAGTTGCTGGGGCCGCTAGCGGGCCTACCGGGGGTGGAGGACGGGCTCCGCCGCCAGATGAGCGCTTTCCAGGAAGCGTGCGGCGTCAGCGACGCCGCCGACCTGCGGTTTTCTGACCGGCTGGTGCTGGTGTTCACGACGGCCGCGCTGATCGGGGATACCAGCCGTTTCGGCAGCCAGTACGTCTTCACCGGCCCGGCGCTGGCGATGCGCCCCGACCGCGGATCGTTCCCGTGGGAGTGGCTGGACCCCGCGCGGCCGCACCTGATGGTGTCGCTGGGGACTCTCAACGGCCCGGACGGGACGCGGTTCTTCGAGACGGTGACCGAGGCGCTGGCCGGCCTGGGCGGGGAGCTGCAGGCCGTGCTGATCGCCCCGCCCGTCGAGGGGGCACCGCCGCACATCCTGTTCGCCGAGCATGTGCCCCAGCTGGCCCTGCTCCCGCACATGTCCGCCGTGGTGTGCCACGGCGGGCACAACACCGTGTGCGAGGCGTTCGCGCACGGGCTGCCGCTCGTGGTCACGCCGATCCGGGACGATCAGCCGATCATCGCGCGGCAGGTCGCCGACGCTGGTGCCGGGGTACGGCTGAGCTTTGCCCGGCTGCGCGCCGCCGAACTGCGCGACGCCGTCCGTGCGGTGCTCGGCGATCCCGGCTACCGGCATGCGGCGTGCCGCGTGCGGGACTCGTTCGCGGCGGCCGGCGGCGCCGCGGCCGCGGCTGATCACCTGGAAGAACTGCTGTGACCCCCGCATCCCGGCATTGATCCTCTGGGGCTCCCATGACCAGCAGCCAGGCTCGCGACTTGCGGGTGCGAGGGGCTGGCGGGTTCAGGGGGGCGGGGCCAGGTCGTGGCGTGCGGTGAGGAGGAGCCAGGTGACGGCCCCCGTGATCAGCGCGGGCGTGGCGGGCTGGAACCCGGCCACGGCCGCCGCGACGGTGCCCACCGCGGCGGCGATCAGCACCCGGAGGGCCAGGCGGGCCGGGCGGCCGCGCCGGATCCGCGACAGGAGCCGCGCTGCGCCCGGTGACGGGGAGGCGGCGGGGCTGCGGGCCCGGCCGGGACGGGGCAGGCCAGGACGGGGCGGCCGGGGACGGGGCGGGCGGGGACGGGGTGGCCGGGCGGGGGCCGACCGGGGCCCGGCGGAAGGGGACGCCAGGTCGGCCACGGCCTCGCCCCGCCCGGACCTGGTCCGCAGCGTCGTGTACGCGGCGGCGGCCGCCGCGAAGCGGCCGGGGTCGCCGCCATCGGCGCGGTCCGGGTGGGTAGCGGCCGCGATCCGGCGCCAGGCCGACCGGACGTCGTCGTCGGTCAGGTCCGCCCGGGCCGGCAGGCCGAGGACGGAGAACGGGTCGGCGCCTCCGGGCAGGCCCATCACGGCTCCTCGCCGAACGCCTCGTCCAGGAGCGCGCTGACGTCGGCCGGCCGGGCCGCGCCTGGGTCGCCCGCTGCCACCCCCGCCGCCATCCCGGCCGCGGCGCCGGCTGTGGCAGGGGCGCCGGCCCCGGCGCCGGGAACCGGTCTGGCCAGCCCGGCTGGGCCGGCCAGCTCGGCTGGCCCGGCTACCAGCCGTTTCACCTGCACGTAGGTCACCCCGCCGCGGTAGATGTAGGCGGCCTGGCCGACGTCCAGCCCGCGGATGATCTCGGGGTCCACGACCGGCGTGCCCTCGGCCCGGGACAGACCCTCGTGCGCCCAGAACGGCACGCCCAGCAGCCTCCTGGCGGTGTCCACGACCCGGCGCACGCCGGCCAGGGCCGCGACCGGCTCCGGGTGCGGGGTGCGCAGCAGCCAGATGCCGCCGTCCGCGGTGGTCGCCACCCGGTACCGCTCGTCCTCATCGGCGGCCAGGCCCGGCCAGGACTGGGCCGACACCTGGACGGCCAGGCCGAGCGAGCGGGCCCGCTCGTACAGCTGCCAGATCGGCAGCCGCCGGGACACGGCGCTGAACTCGTCCACCGCGAGGAGGATGTCCCGGCGGGCTCCCGCCCCGTCGGGGGAACCAGCGCCCGCCCCGTCGGGGAAACCAGCGCCCGCCCCGCCGGCGGCGAACCAGGCGAGCAGATCGACCAGCGCGCGGGCCTGCGCCTCGGCCACGGCGATCTCGGCGGTCCCCTCCAGGATGCAGTACCAGGCATCCGCGTCGCCGAACCCGCCCGGGCCGTCCAGGCCGCCGCCCAGCCGGCGCAACAGCGCCCGGTACCGCAACGCCACGTCGCTGACGTGCCCGGCCGAGGAACGCAGCAGCCCGGCCGGGCCACCGTCCGGCACGCCCGCGTAAGCCAGGGCCAGCCAGTTCGCGTCCAGCCGGCTGAGGAAGTCCGCCGTGCTGCCCGGCGGCCCGCACGGGGCCTCCACGGCCAGCCGGACGATCTCCTCCAGCACGTCCGCGTAATAGGCGGCGCCGCCGGTGCCCGACTCGACCATGTCCGCCAGCGTGCTGACGAGCTGGCGGGGCGGCAGCGCCCACAGCGACAGGCTGGCCTCGTCGGGCCAGATCGCGGTGGACGCCGCGCCCGTGGCGCGCAGCACCCGGCGGGCCCGGTCGGCGATCCGCCGCGAGTCGGCGCCGCCCTTGCAGTCCAGCACGACGAGCAGCGGGCGGGGCGCCCGGCCCGCCGCATGCAGCGCCATGCCCCGGGCCATGAACCCGGCCCACAGCCGCAGCAGCAAGGTCGTCTTCCCGGTCCCCGTGGTGCCCAGCACCACCTGATGCGAGCGGAGCCGGGGGTACGGGATGACCGTCAGCCGCCGGGCCGGCTGCCGCACCGTCCGGATCGTGGCGCCGGCCACGACGCTGCCGTCGCGCAGGAGCAGCGGCACGGAGCCGGGCGCCGCGATCCGGGCCCGGGCAGTGCGCACCTGGTGCCGCCACTGACGCTGGTCGAACGCGGCCGGGGCGCTGGGCGCGAGCCCGCCGCTGCCCGTCTCCATCGAGTAGATCCGCCAGGACCAGGCCAGGCCGCCGGCCAGCAGGCCCAGCGGGATGGCCAGCGGGGCCACGGTCACCGCGGCCTTCAGGTAGCTGCCGGCCGTGGCCTCGTGCCACATGGCCAGCCAGGCCAGGTACGGTGCGGCGGCCAGCCCCGGCGGGGGCTGGCCGCCGGCGGCCATCGCGGCCAGCCAGGCCGCGAGCATCGGCAGGCACCAGGCCGCCGCGCGGTACAAGTGGCGCGGCGGCCAGCCCAGGAACCAGGCCAGCGCCGCCGCATAGGCCGCGACCAGCACGGCCGGCGCGGCCAGGACCAGGGCCGCAACGAAAACCGCCACCCGAAACAGCCGCCAGATAATCCTGGCCAGGGTGCGGAGCATGAGGAACCCCAGGTAACCGCGGATCATGTCGCCGCCTCCCGGACGGCTGGGCCGGCATTCAGGGCCGCGCTCGCGGGCAGGCCGCGGATCTCGACCCCGACGGCCAGGGCGCCCGGCAGGGCGTCGCGGGCCCGGACGACGGTCGGGCGGGCCGCGGCCGAGCACAGGTACAGCACCCGCGCGTGCCGCGGCGCAACTCCCGGCACCCGGACCTCGGCGGCGGGGCAGCCGTAGTCGCCGGTCCGGGTGAGGATCTCGGTCATGATCGCCGCGGTGCGGCGCACGGTCTTGCGGGTGAGTTCGGCCTCGATGGCCCAGCATTCGCCGGCCCAGGCCGGTGCGGCCACGGCCGCACCCGCGGGCGCCCCGCCCGGGTCCGGCCAGTGAACCTCACCGTCGGGGAGGTGCTCGCGGAGCGGCACCCGGCTGCCCATCCGGGCCCGCAGCCGGCGCTCGCCGCGCCAGTGGGCTCCCGCGGCCGTGTAGCCGGGCGCGGACTCCAGCGCAATCCGGACCGCGGTCACCGCGCGCAGGTGCGCCAGCCGGGCCAGTGCGGGAGGAGCCGGCCGGTACGGCAGCCCGCAGGCGAGGAGCCCGGCCCTGGTCAGCCAGACCCAGGGGCGGCCCGGCCCGAGCCGGGCCGAGTCGGCGTAGCCCTGCTCCCGCCAGCGCGCCGCGAGGGCCCGGGCCCGGGCCTCGCTGACTCCCAGCTCGACGGCTAACTGATCCAATTGCACGCCGTACATCTCGGCGGTAAATAACAGCCCGGCGACGTTCCGCTCGCTCACCAGCCCACTACATCACGCCGGCGTGGCAGCCGTTAGGGCCTGTCTGGGCGATTTAGGCCCGGGCGTCCGGCCGGCAATATGAGCCAAAAGCGTCCCTGCCCTGGTGCTTTCGTGCGAGGTGAGGCACAATTTGGCGCGGGAGCGGAGACCGCGTGTGCGGCAGGGCAGCCCGCCCGAACGGGCTTGCTGGTCTGCCGGGTACGCATAAGCTGTTCGCTGGTATCCGGATCGCCGCTGGCGAAGCGGCCTGAGGTCGTTGGGGAAGACGCACCTTGGTCGCTCGCAGGGAGGTCCGGTGTCAGTTCATGGTGTGCTGCAGGTCCATTCCGCGCCCCCGGCGCTGTGCCCGCATATCGAATGGGCGGTCGCCGGGGTTCTTGGCGTGCCCGTCGATCTGGCCTGGGTGGGTCAGCCGGCCGCGCCCGGCTCGGTGCGCGGCGAGCTCAGCTGGCAGGCGCGGCCCGGCATGGCCGGGTCGGTCACCTCGGCGCTGGCCGGCTGGAACCGGCTGCGCTTCGAGGTGACCGAGGAGGCCAGTCCGGGCTGCGACGCGGTCCGGTACAGCTACACGCCGTCCCTGGGCACCTTCTCGGCGGTCACCGCGGCCAACGGGGACATCATGATCCCCGAGAACCGGCTGCTCGCCGCTATGACCGTGGCCGCCGCATCACAGTCGGGCCTCCAGGTGGCCGCCACGACCACGCTCGAGGGGGAACTGGACCGGCTGCTGGGACGCCCCTGGGACGCGGAACTCGAGCCGTTCCGGTGTGCTGCCGAGGGCGCGCCGGTGCGCTGGCTGCACGCCACCGGCTGAGCTGGCGGCGACTAGCAGCAGCCGGCCCCGCCGGGTCTCTGGCCGGGCCTGCCGGGCCGATCTAGGATTGAGGCGGGAATCTCCCGGGCCGCCCGGCACCGCGGGGGAGCCGGGGCGTGCCCCCGTACCGGAAGCCCTGGGGAGAGCCGGAGAATTGTCCCGTGGAGGAAACGTGAGCGAGGTCATCGTGCCTGACGAGTGGACCCCGGGACCGACGCTGGCCATGCAGCAGCTCTTTCAGCAGGCCATGCGCAGCGGGTGGCTGGCTGCGTGACCGCCGGGGCGGTGGGGTGGGGAACGCCGGCCCGGATACTCCTGGACTGTGATCCGGGGATCGACGACGCGCTCGCGATCGTCTTCGGCTGCGGCCACCCCGGGCTGGACCTGGTCGGGCTGACCACGGTCAGCGGGAACGTGAACCTGGACACGGTGACCGGCAACGCGCTCAGCGTGCTGGAACTGGCCGGCCGCCCGGATATCCCCGTGGTGCCGGGCAGCGCCCGGCCGCTGCTGCGGCCCACGCCGGATGCCCGGGACGTGCACGGCGAGGGTGGCCTGGGCGCGGCCCGGCTGCCCGCGGCGCAGGCCGCCCCGGCCGGCGGCCACGCGGTGGATTACCTGATCGACACGATCAGCGGGGCGCCCGGCGAGATCACCCTGATCGCGACCGGCCCGCTGACCAACATCGCGCTCGCGGTCCGGCGCGAGCCGCGGCTCGCCGGCTGGGTCCGCGACTTCGTGATCATGGGCGGGTCGGCGGGACGGGGCAACGTCACCCCGGCCGCCGAGTTCAATATCGCGGTGGACCCCGAGGCCGCCGCGATCGTGTTCGAGGCCGGGTGGCGGGTCACCATGGTCGGCCTGGACGTGACCCTGCAGGCCCGGGCCGGTAAGGACGTGCAGGACCGGATGCGCCAGCTGGGCCGGCTGGGCGCGGACCTGCTGCTGCCGGGCCTGCTCGGCTACCGCGGTGAGCACGCCCAGGCCGAGGGTGGCCCGCCGGTGCACGACGTGTGCGCGCTGGCTCTGGTCGCCGAGCCCGGCCTGTTCGGATGCGACCCGGCCCGGGTGGATGTGGAGACGGCCGGCCGGTGGACCACCGGGATGACGGTGACCGACTTCGCCACCGATCCCGGGGCCCGCAACGCGCTGGTGGCCATGAGCGTGGACGTGCCCGCGTTCTGGGACCTCGTCCTGGATGCCTACGCCCGGATCCCCGCCGCCGTCCCGGTGTCCTGACCGGCCGGCGCCCATCCCGTGGGACAGGGCTCGCCGGACCTAGCTCGGTTAGCCCCCGGCTCGCCGGACCTAGCTCAGCTAGCCCCCCGCCCCCCGGCGCGTCCCCCGCCACCAGCCCTTCCGGTCACGCCGGCCTGGCACATATCACGCGAGACGTGCGTTGTGGAGGGTGATTTGTCCGGTTTGGGCGCACGTTCCGCGTGATATGTGGGCGGGAGGGGCTGGTGTGACTGGGGGGACTGGCAGGGGGAAGTGGCGGAAGAGGGTGTTGTGACCTAGGGGACTGGCGCGGGAGGGGTGGCAGAAGGGGTGTGGCTTGGGGGGACTGGCGGGCAGCGGAGCGCGGCTGGCTCCGCCACCCAGTCCGATGATCTACAGGACACGCTCTGCCGGACACGCTCTACAGGACACGCTCTACCGGACACGCTCTGGTGGTGCACGACCGCGGCCGGGAATGCGCTAAGGCATGGTCGCCCGTCCAGGCCCGGGTCAGTTGGCCTCGACGGTGACCTCGACGTTCCCGCGGGTGGCGTTGGAGTACGGGCACACCTGGTGCGCGGCCTCGGCCAGCCGGAGCGTGGTGTCCGCGTCCGTCCCCGGGATGGACACCTTGAGCGCGACCGCCAGGCCGTACCCGCCCCCGCCGATCGTGCCGAGGCTGACGTCGGCCTCGACCAGCGAGTCCTCGGTGCCCACGCCCGCGCGGCGGCCGACCACGGCGAGCGCGCTCTGGAAGCAGGCCGCGTACCCGGCGGCGAACAGCTGCTCGGGGTTCGTGGCCCCGCCAGGCCCGCCCATCTCCTTCGGCGGCTTCAGGTGCACGTCGAGCAGGCCGTCGTCGGTGACGGCGTGCCCCGACCGGCCTCCGGTCGCGGTGGCCCTGGCCGTGTAGAGCGGCTTGACGAGGGCAGTCGGCCCAGCTGGTGCTGACACGGTTCCTCCCGATGTCCGGGCGCGCCGCCCAGGCAGGCGCGGCGCGCCGTCCCCTGCGCCAACAGCCACCCGGGCCGCCCTCATTCCTAGGCCGGCTGGACCGCCGGGCGGCCGTGGAGCAGCCGGAAGCCCAGGGCCAGGGCGTACAGGACGCCGACCAGGATGAGCAGGAACCGGTAACCGGTGATCAGGGCCAGGTACTCCAGGGCGCCCCCGACCATGGCCCCGAGCAGGTTCGCCGCGAACGCCGTGGTGGTCGCCTCCACGTCGGAAAACCGCTGAGCGAAGATCAGGTTCGCGATGAACACCGGGGCGAAGGCGAGCGCCCCGCCAGCCAGGAACCGGGCCGCAATGGGCAGGCTGACCAGGTCCTCCTGGGGGATCAGCCAGGTCAGCAGCAGGGAGGCGATGAGTGCGGCGTAGAGGACCAGCGGCGGTGGCAGTTTCACGTGCCGGGCCGTTTCCACCGCCAGGTACACCGCGACCAGGATGGCCGCCGTCACCAGCGCGTTGACCAGCCAGGTACTGCCGAACAGCAGCGCGAACTGGACGATGTTCTTGGTCTCCAGCAGCAGGAACGCCGCGCCCATGAAGGCCAGGTTGACGTAGCCGCTCATCGTGCGCAGCGGGCCGCCCGCGACCCGGACGAACAGCAGCGAGGCGGCCAGGATCAGGCCCAGCATCCACACGTAGGCGGTGGGGATGGTGTTGTTCAGCAGGTACGGGAACGGGTGGTCGTCGGTGGCTGGCGCGACCCGCTGGCCGTGCCACACTCTGGCGCAGTTCGCCACCGGGCCCGAGGACCTGTCGGTGAGCACGGCCAGCCGCCGTCCGCCCAGCGGGGCTCCCACCTGGGCACACGGCGCGCGGTCGAACGCGTCCAGCATCGTGGTGGCGTACCGGTTGAACAGGTGCGGCGAGTAGTAGTTGTACATGGCCATGGTGCCGCCGGGAGCGAGGTGAGCCCGGGCCGCCTGGACCGACTGGAGGGTGAGCAGGTAGCTCTCCAGCCGCAGGTTCGACTGCCCGTTGACCGCGGTCAGCGAGTCGGGCAGGGCGAACAGGATCAGGTTGTAGTGCTTGGTGGTGTTCTGCAGGAAGGCCCGGCCGTCGGCGCTGTGCGTGGTCACCCGGGGGTTGTCGTAGGGGTGGTTGGGGTGCTCGCTGCGGCCGATCTTGAGCAGCACCGGGTCGATCTCGACCGCGTCCACGTGCTGCGCGCCCTCGGAAAGCGCCACCGCGACGTCGTTGCCGGTGCCGGCCCCGACGATCAGGACGTTCTTCAGCGACGACCGGGTCACGTGCTGGTAGGGGTAGAAGTAGAACTTCTTCTGCTGGCGCAGCACGGTCAGCGAGCGGGCCGCCTGGTAGGGGATGTTGTTCGCCGACACGTACAGCGCGGGGTGGGCCGTGCCGCTGACCTCGGCGGAGATCTTGTAGTACGGCGACCACTGCTCGTGCGGGGCTGCGGACTCGACGGCCAGCATGGCCACCACGGCGACGGCGGCGGCATACTGCCACCACCGTGCCGACCGGCCCATGACCAGCACCAGGCCGCCCGCGGCGATCACCCCCCAGGCGACGGGAGGCAGTTCCAGGAACGACAGCAGGGTGAACAGGGCGATGCCCGCGATGCTGCCGAACACGTCGAGCCGGTAGGCCTTGAGCGGCTCGAACGCCACGAAGAGCCGGGCCACCGCCTGCCCGAAGCCGGCCATCACCGCGGTGGAGAGCACGAAGATGACGCTCAGGCTGAGCGGGCGGGGCAGCGCTGGCTTGCCGAACAGCCCCTGGTAGGGGTCCGGGCCGGTCAGCGAGGCCAGGATCACCGGGAACACGAGCACGAACGCCACCAGCAGGACCAGCGCCAGCGGCGCCCAGCGGACGAAGTCCCGGCTGGACTTGGCGTTCAGGAAGCCGATGCCGATGCCGAGGAAGCTGGCCAGCAGCACGAAGTTCGTGGCGTTGGTGACATAGACGTTGTTGGCCGCCGTCCACCGGATCAGCGCCAGCTCGGCGAACAGCATGAGGAAGCTGGCGAAGGCCAGCTGCGTTCGCTTATCCAGCCAGCGGCGGCTGGCGACTGCGGAGCGCCGGGTTTCGGTCTGGTGAGCTGGGCTACCGGGACGGTCATCAATGGCCATAGACGGCCGATCGTATGACGGGTTCAGTGGGCGGGCGGTCGGATCCGGGACATTTTCCTGCCCGATTCGTGACTAATTCTGGCCCTCAGCGATGCTCCGGCTTTACGTGCGCTTAGTCCCGCCGGGCCGTCCGGGTAGCTCCCGGGGTGGGCAGGACCGGTGCTGGCGGCGCGGGGGGTGGCCGCATCGTGACGGCGAACTCGCCGTCCAGCCAGGAGGAGAACAGCGCCGCCGCGTCGGCCGTGGTCCGGTCGTCCGCGTCCTGCCAGCCCTGGCGAAGCAGGCCCGCCTGCGCCGGGGAGAGCGGCGGATCGGTGGCGCGCAGCCAGGCCTGGGTGATCGTCTCGGTGGCCTCCGGGTGGAACTGCAGCCCCAGGTGCGGGCCGACCGCGTAGGCCTGCACCGAGGCGCCGCCCGTGGCCAGCTCCCTGGCGCCTGGCGGCAGGCCGAAACCGTCCCGGTGCCACTCCAGCCACGGCCCGCCGGCCAGACCCGGATGCTGGCTGGCCACCCGCAGCCAGCCGATCTCGGGCTCGGGCAGCCGGTACACCCGCGCGCCCAGCGCGCGGGCCAGCACCTGGCCGCCGAAGCAGATGCCCAGCAGCGGAACCCCATCCGCCAGGGCCTGCCTCACCAGGGACAGCTCGTCGGGCAGCCACGGGACGGCGTCATCGAACGCGGTCTGCTCCGAGCCGAGGACCACGACGCCGGCGACGTCCGGCAGCCGGCCGGGCAGCCGGTCCCCGCCGCCCAGGTGGACCGTGTCCAGGCTCAGACCGCGGGCCCGGGCCCACGGTCCCAGCAGGCCGGCCGGCGCGTCGAGCTCGTGCTCGATCACCAGCAGGCGCCCGTGATCCGCCCCGTCCTCAGCTAGCATGCCGCGCCACGTCAGAGCGGGATGTTGCCGTGCTGGCCGCGCACCTGCGGACCGGCCGCGATGGCCCGGGCGATAGCCTCCCGGGTGGTGGCGGGCTCGATGACCTCGTCGATCACGCCCACGGCGCGGGCCCGTTCCAGGCCACCGGCCTCCCGCTCGTGCTCCTCGGCCAGCCGCGCCTCGACTTCCTGGAGCTGGTCGGGGGGCACGTCGGCGAGTGTGCGCCGGTGCAGGACACGCACGGCGGCCACCGCGCCCATCACCGCCAGCTCGGCGCCGGGCCAGGCGAACACCCGGGTAGCGCCGAGCGACCGGCTGTTCATCGCGATGTAGGCGCCACCGTAAGCCTTGCGGGTGACCAGGGTGACCCGGGGCACCGTCGCTTCCGCGAAGGCGTGGAGGAGCTTGGCGCCGCGGCGTACCACCCCGTCCCACTCCTGGCCGACGCCGGGCAGGTAGCCGGGCACGTCCACGACCACCACGAGCGGCACGCCGAACGCATCGCACATCCGGACGAACCGGGCTGCCTTCTCCGCCGAGGTGGCGTCCAGGCAGCCGCCGAGGCGAAGCGGGTTGTTGGCCACGATGCCGACCGAGCGGCCGGCCAGGCGGCCGAGCACGGTCACCAGGTTCGGCGCCCACCGCGGGTGCAGCTCGATACCGGGCGCGTCGAGCAGCCCGGCCAGCAGCGGGTGCACGTCGTAGGCCCGTCGCCGCGACTCGGGCAGCAGCTGGTCCAGCTCGGCCCCGTCCTGCCCGGCCACCAGGTCCACGTCCACCGCGCCCTGGTCGCCGAGCAGCACCGCGAGCCGCCGGGCCTGGCCGAGCGCGTCCGCGTCGGTGGCGGCCACCAGGTGAACCACGCCCGAGCGGCGGCTGTGCGGCTCGGGGCCGCCCAGCCGGGCCATGTCCACGTCCTCGCCGGTCACGCTGCGGACCACGTCCGGGCCGGTGACGAAGATGCGGCCGTGATCGGACAGGATCACGATGTCGGTCAGCGCGGGCCCGTACGCGGCCCCGCCGGCGGCCGCGCCGAGGACCACGGAGATCTGCGGGATCACGCCGGAGGCCCGGGTCATGACGGCGAACACCGTGCCCACCGCGTGCAGGCTCTCCACGCCCTCCCGCAGCCGCGCGCCGCCGGAGTGCCACAGCCCGATCACGGGGGCGCCCAGGGCCAGGGCCTCGTCGTAGGCGGTGACGATGGCCGCGCAGCCTTCGCTGCCCATGGCGCCGCCCTGCACCCGCGGGTCGCTGGCGAACGCGACCGCGGTCATCCCGTCGATGGTCCCGGTGGCCGCCACCTCCCCGCTCGCGTCGTGCGGGGTGAGCAGGCGGACCGAGCCCGGATCGAACAGTGCTTCGAGCCTGACCTCGGGGTCCCGGGAGATGTGCGGCCCCGGCGCGGCGGCGGGGAACCGGGAGGCGGCGGCGTTGCTGCCCTGGGTGGTGCTCGTCTGGCCTGGGCTAGTCGAGGTTCTGCCAGCAATGACCGTCATGGCAGGTCTCCTTGCGGTAGGCGGGAGAACACGGGCGGGAGGAGCGGGCCAGGGGGTAGGCCCTAGGCTGCTGTGAAGGCGAGCGCCACGTTGGCGCCGCCGAAACCGAACGAGTTGTTCAGCGCGGCCATCGGGGCGCTGGTGTGCGGGGTCAGCTTCCGCGGCTCGGTGGCGATGTCGATCCCGGTCTCGTCCTCAGGGTCGTCCAGGTTGATGGTGGGCGGGGCCATGTGCTCGCGGAGCGCCAGGATCGTGGCCACCGACTCGACCGCGCCTGCCCCGCCGAGCAGGTGCCCGGTCATGGACTTGGTGGCCGACACCACGACCCCGCCGGCCGCGGTGCCGAGGGCCCGGGCGATGGTCTGCCCCTCGACCACGTCACCGGCGGGAGTGGACGTGGCGTGGGCGTTGACGTGCACGATCTGCGCCGGGTCCAGCTGAGCGTCGGCGATCGCATGCTCGATGGCCCGCAGGATCCCGGTTCCCTCGGGGTCCGGCTGGGCGATGTGGTGCGCGTCGGCGGAGTAGCCGGCACCCGCCGCGATGGCGTGCACCGTGGCACCGCGCCGGGCGGCGTGCTCGGCCGACTCCAGCACGACCATGCCGGCGCCCTCGCCGAGCAGGAACCCGTCCCGGCCCTTGTCGAACGGCCGGGACGCGCGCTCCGGCTCATCGTTGCGGGTGGACAGGGCGCGCATGGCGGCGAACGCCGCGACGTTCAGCGGGATGATCGCGGCCTCGGTCCCGCCGGCCAGCACCACATCGGCCCGGCCGGAGCGGATCATGTCGATGGCGTAGCCGATGGCCTCGGCGCCGGACGCGCAGGCGCTGACCGTGGTGTGCACCCCGGCCCGGGCGTTCAGCTCCAGGCTGATCCAGCCGGCCGAACCGTTCGGCATCAGCATCGGCACCGTGAACGGCGAGAGCCGCTGCCACCCCTTGTCGTTCAGCGTGTCGTAGGCGGCGATGGTGGAGGCCACCCCGCCAATCCCGCTGGAGACCACGACGCCGAGGCGGTGCGGGTCGACGTCCGGGGAGCCCGCGTCGGACCAGGCCTCCCGCGCGGCCACCAGGGCCAGCTGCTCGCAGCGGTCCAGCCGGCGGGCCTGCACCCGGTCCAGCACCGTCGCCGGATCGACCGCGGCCGGGGCCGCGATGTGCACCGGCAGCGGCACCGGGGACCAGTCGGCGGGGAGCTTGCGCGCCCCGCTACGACCGGCCAGCAGCGATTCCCAGGTTGAGGCCACGTCCCCGCCCAGCGGCGTGGTCGCGCCCAGGCCGGTGACGACGACGCGTGGTTGTTCTGCCCGCACTGTGAATCGCTCCTCTTGCGTACGTGGTGCGCCCGGCTCGCGGTGGCGAGAGCGCACCGGATGGCATCCCGTGAAGGGGCCGCCCCGGCTCAGGCCGAAACTTCGGCGTTGCGCACGTAGGTGACGACGTCCTGCACGGTCTTGAGGTTCTTGAGCTGGTCGTCCGGGATCTCCACCCCGAACTTGTCCTGGGCCGCCACCGCGATCTCCACCATGGACAGCGAGTCGATGTCGAGGTCGTTGACGAAGCTCTTGTCCGGGGTGACCTGGTCGGCCGGGACGCCGGCCGACCTCGTTGACGATCTCGCCGAGGCCCGTAAGGATCTCCTGCTCAGTCATGGCCATGGGGTGGGTGTTCTCCTTCGTGTGATGGTGTGGTCGGCCCCCGGGCTTGCGCCCGGTGGCCGCGGCGCGGTCAGGGTACCGTGATCACCTGAGCCGCATAGCTGATGCCCGCCCCGAAGCCGAGCAGCAGTACCGCGGACCCCGAGCCCACCTCACCGCGCTCGATCATCGCCGACAGGGCGAGCGGGATGGACGCCGACGAGGTGTTGCCCGAGTTGATGATGTCGGTGGCCACCAGCGCCTGGGGAGCGCCCAGCTTCTTCGCGATGGCCTCGATGATGCGCAGGTTGGCCTGGTGCGGGACGAACGCGGCCAGCTCCCCGGGGGCCACGCCGGCGCGCTCGCAGGCCTTCAGGGCGACAGGGTGCAGGGCCGTGGTGGCCCAGCGGAACACCGCCTGCCCCTCCTGGAAGATGAACGACCGGCGGTCCTTGATGTAGATCTTGTCCGCCATGCCGCCGTCGCTACCCCAGACCACGGGCCCGATGCCGGCGCTGCCAGCCTCGGCCGGGCCGACCACCGCGGCCCCGGCGCCGTCCGCGAAGATGATACAGGTGGACCGATCGGTCCAGTCGACCCACTGGGAAAGTTTCTCGGCGCCGATGACCAGCACGTGCCGGGAGGTACCCGCCCGCACCGCGTCGCTGGCGGTACCCAGCGCGTAACAGAAGCCGGCGCACGCGGCGTTGAGGTCGAACGCGCCCGGGGCCACGATGCCGAGCCGCGTCGCGACAGTGGCGGCCGTGTTCGGGATCGGCGCCTCGGAGGTGCAGGTGGCCACGATGACCAGGTCGATGTCCGCGGGGGACAGGCCGCTGGCGGCCAGCGCCTTCCCGCCCGCGGCCACCGCCATGTCGGCCACGGTCTCATCGGGGCCGGCGATCCGGCGGCTGGCGATGCCCACCCGGCTGCGGATCCACTCGTCGTCGGTCTCCACCCGCTCGGCGATCTCGTCGTTGGTGACCACCCGGGCCGGCTGGTAACCGCCGAACGCCAGGATCCGCGCACCGGCCTTTCCGTCGGTGACTCGCATCAACGTGGTTCCTTCCGTGCCGTTCGGTGTGTGGTTTGGGATCTGCTACCCGGGGAGGACGGACTTACCAGCCCGTCCGGGCGGCATAGGGCTGGAGACGGACCAGCGGCTGGCCCGCGCTGACCGGATCGCCGTCCTCGACCAGCCACTCGAGCACCGTCGCCGCGAACGGCGGGGTGATCACGTGCCGTCCGCCGCGCTGCTCGACGTGCCCGATCTCCGCGCCGGAAGACAGCGCCGCACCCACCGTGGGGGCCGCGCCGACCGTCCCGTGGCGGAACGTGCCTGCCAGCGGCGCGACCAGCAGGCGCCACTCCGGGGCCGGCCCGCCGTCGTCGTAGGGGTCCAGCGCGCCGTGCTCGGCGATCAGCGCGGTCGCGGCGGCCAAGTCGTCCGGGGTCTTCAGGGCGGCCAGGGCCACGCCGGGCATCGCCCGGCGGGCCAGCCCGGTCAAGGCACCCGCCGGGGGCAGCTCGATGAGCGCGCCCGCCCCCAGGTCGGTCATCGTGCGCATGCACAGGTTCCACCGCACCGGCGCGCTGATCTGGGTGACGATCCGTTCCAGCCAGGCCTGGCCGGTCGGCACCGTGGCACCGTCCTGGTTGGACAGCAGCGGCAGCACCGGATCGCTGACCGTGACCGTGGCGGCGGCCTCGCGCAGCGCGTCCACGGCCGGGGCCATGTGCCGGGTATGGAACGCACCGGCCACCTCGAGCGGGCGCAGCCGCGCCCGGGCGGGCGGGTCGGCGGCGAACGCGGCCAGCTGCTCCAGCGTCCCGGCCGCCACGACCTGCCCGGCGCCGTTGATGTTCGCGGGGGTGAGGCCGTGTGCCTCGATGCAGTCGAGGACCTCGGCCTCGTCGCCGCCGAGCACGGCGGTCATCCCGGTGGCCTCGATGGCAGCGGCCTTCGCCATCGCCTCCCCGCGGACCCGGACCAGGCGCATCGCGTCCTCGGCGGTGAGCACCCCGGCCAGGACGCCGGCGCCGACCTCGCCCACGCTGTGCCCGGCCGCTGCGCCGGTGTGCACCTGGGCCTGGTCGAGCCCGCCGAACAGCGCTTCCGCCGCCGCGATGGCGGCGGCGACGAGAAGCGGCTGGGCGACTGAGGTATCCCGGATCTCCTCGGCGCTGGCGGTCGTCCCGAACGTGATCAGGTCCAGCCCGGCCAGATCAGACCAGGCGCCGAGACGCTCGGCGAACCCGGGCAGTTCCAGCCAGGGGGAGAGGAAGCCAGGTGCCTGGGCACCCTGGCCGGGGGCGACGATAACGAGCATTCTCTTACCCTGCACTGTAGAAGTCCGCTACATGGGTGAAGAAGAGCACGAAGTTTCACCTAGAGACTATGGCGCTTTCCTACAACCTATGTGCGATTGTGAATGAGACGACCCAGTGTGATGCCGACCCACAGGGTGAATCCGGCCCGCCCGTCCGAGGGAATCAGCCCGGTGAGCTCGCTGGCCCGGCGCAACCGGTAACGGACGGTATTTGGATGAACAAACAGCATCCGGGCGGTGGCCTCCAGCGAGGAGCCCTGCTCCAGATAGGTGCTGACCGTGTCGAGCAGGGCGGTACCGCCGTGCCGCAGCGGCTCGTACACGTCCCGGATGAGCCCGGCCCGGGCGGCCTCGTCCCCGTCCAGCGCGCGCTCAGGCAGCAGGTCATCGGCCAGCACCGGCCGCGGTGAGTCCGGCCAGCCCGGTGCGGCGCGCAGCCCGGCCAGCGCCGACGCGGCCGAGCGCGTGGCCGCGTGCAGGTCGGCCACGACGGGGCCGACCACCACCGGGCCGGGCCCGAACCGCCCGGAGATCTGGCCCGCGGCGCTCAGCGGGTCATCGGTGCCGCCCAGCACCACCACGAGCCGGGTGCCGTGCACCCCGGCCAGCAGGTCCAGCCGGGACCGCCGGACGATCGCACGCAGCTCCTCGATCAGGCCCTCGGGCTCGGAGTCGTCCGCGTGGCCGACGACCACCGCGACCGGCGAGTGCGACCAGTTCAGGGCCGAGGCCCAGGACTGCAGCCCTTCGCCCATCTCCCCGCGCACCAGCGAGTCCACCACCAGGGCCTCCAGCCGGGCGTCCCAGGCGCCACGGGCCTCCGCGGTCCGCGCGTACACCTGGGCGGCACCGAAGGCCACCTCGCGGGTGTAGCGGAGCACCGCCTCGCGAAGTTCCGCCTCGCCGCCCGGGGCGGCCAGCTCGTCGACCCGGGCCTCGACCACGTCGATGATGATCCGCACCATCTCGACGGCCTGCTGCAGGCTGACGGCCCGGGCGAGCTCACGGGGCGCGGTGCCGAACACCTCCACCGCCACCGAGGGGCGGCCCCGCTTGGGATGCTTGATCCAGTCCACGAAGGCGGCGATACCGGCCTGGGCGACCAGGCCGATCCAGGACCGGTTCTCCGCCGACATGGAGCGGAACCAGGACAGCCGCTCCTCCATCGAGGCCATGGCGGCCGTGCCGAGCGAGCCCATGGCCCGCTCCAGCCGCTGGACCGTCTCGGGGCGGACCCGGCCGGCCGCAGCCGAGCTGTTTCCACCGGTCACCCGATCGGCTGCCGTCATGCTCTCAGGGTGCCACGACCCGCGCGTGCCGGCACCCGGCCGCGAAGAGCGCGGCAGGAGGCCGGCGGGGAGACTGTTCCCAGCCGGGCGGGGTAGCCCCCGTGGCGGACAGGTTCCCGGACTGGGCGGGAGTGACGCAGGAGGTATCGGGTGGAGCAGGTGAAGGCGCTGCTGTTCGACGTGTTCGGCACCGTGGTGGACTGGCGTAGCGGCGTCATCCGGGACGTCACGGCGCTGGCCGCCGAGCACGGGGCGGAGATCGACGCGGCGTCGTTCGCGGACCGCTGGCGGGGCGCGTACCGTCCGGCCATGAACCAGGTCCGGACCGGGGAACTGCCCTGGACCAACCTGGACGGCCTGCACCGCCGGACGCTCGACCAGTTGCTGGCCGGAACCGGGCTGAAGGGCCTGGACGAGGCCGGGCGTTCCTGGCTTACCAGCTGCTGGCACCGGCTCGACCCCTGGCCCGATGCGGTGGCCGGCCTGGGGCGGCTCAAGGAGCGCTACATCATCTCCGCGTTCTCGAACGGTAACGTATCGCTGCTGGTGAACATGGCCAAGCGGGGCGGCCTGCCGTGGGATTTCATCGCCAGCGCCGAGCTGTTCCGGCACTACAAGCCCGACCCGCAGACATATCTCGGGGCGGCCGGGCTGCTCGGCCTGTCCCCGGCCGAGGTGATGATGGTCGCCGCGCACAACGACGACCTCATCGCGGCCGGCGACCTCGGCCTGGCCACGGCCTTCGTGGCCCGGCCCGGAGAACTCGGCCCGAACCACCAGGCCAACCGGGAGCCAGTCCGGCCGTACACCTGCGCGGCCGCCGACTTCGGCGACCTGGCGGACCAGCTCGGCGCGTAGCACCCGGGGCGCGCGGCTCCCCGGCGCGCGGCAGGATCGCGCCCGGTCCCGGTGGCCGGTCCGGGCCGGTCCGCGTCGCCGGGGTCCCGCGCGTCAGTCGTCGGGGAACGGCCTCAGCTCCATGGCACCGCGCCGGGCCAGCGGATGCTTCGACGCCACCTCGATGGCCTCGTCCAGGTCCGCGCACTCGAGGATGTCGTAGCCGGCCATGAACTCCTTGGCCTCGACGAAGGGCCCGTCGGTGAGCATGACCTCGCCGTGGCGCACGCGCACGGTAGTGGCGTCAGCGACCGGGAGCGGGTGGCCCTCCTGGCGCACTCCCCGGCCGTCCATCTCACTGACCCAGGCGTCGATGTCGTATCCGGCGGCCGCGCCTTCGTCCTCCTCCGCCACGAGGGACGGATCCACGCAGACCAGCATCATGTATTTCACGGTTCCTCCTGATCAGTAGCCTGCGGTCCCCGGCGGGCCGTCAGCCGGCCGTCCGGGCGGGCAGGATCCGTACCGGACGGCGACCTGGCCGCTGGTCCCTTCGCGCGCTGCGCAGCCTGCGGCGCTCGCGCCGAACCGCCGCGGCCTGCCCGTCTCGCGCGGCGGTCCGCAACCGGTCGTCCTCCATCGCCATCATGAACTGGTAGGGGATGTACACGACTGGCTCCTCATGATCATGGCCGGCCTCGGCCTGCCGACTTTCGCTTCGCCCTCACTACGACTGACGCCGGGCCAGATCGACATCGGTGCCCCGGTAATTTGCGGGATAATTTCCGGCGGCGGGGCGAATCCGGGACCGGGGGGCGGCGGTGGATCGAGGTGAGGCCGGTCTGGGCGGCTCAGCGTCTGACGTCGATGCCGCGGTGGCCAGGGCCTTCCGTGCGGAATGGGGCCGGGTCGTGGCCACCCTGATCGGCATGACCGGCGACTGGGACCTGGCCGAGGAGTGCGCCCAGGACGCGTTCGCCCAGGCGTTGCGCAGCTGGGCACGCGACGGCATCCCGCCGCGGCCGGGCGCGTGGCTGACCACTACGGCCCGTCACCGGGCCATCGACGTGCTCCGCCGCCGCTCGACCGAGTCCGCGAGGCTGCAGGAGTCGGCGCTACTCCAGGGCGCGGCGATCCCGTCGGATCCGGCGCAGCCCGCAGCCGGCGAGAACGGCATCGCCGACGACCGGCTGCGCCTGATCTTCACCTGCTGTCATCCGGCCCTGACGCTGGAGGCCCGCGTCGCGCTGACCCTGCGGACCCTGGCCGGCCTGAGCACGGCCGAGATCGCGCGGGCGTTCCTCGTCCCGGAGCCGACCATGGCCCAGCGGCTGGTCAGGGCCAAGCGCAAGATCCGCAACGCCGGCATCCCCTACCGGGTGCCACCCGCGCACTTGCTGCCGGAACGAACCACCGGCGTTCTTGGCGTGCTGTACCTGCTGTTCAACGAGGGCTACAGCGCGACCGCGGGAACGGACATGCTCCGCCCGGATCTGTGCGCGGAGGGCATCCGCCTGGCCCGTCTCCTGGCCGGGCTGATGGCCGGGGAACCCGAAGTCCTCGGCCTGCTCGCGCTGATGCTGCTGCACGACGCGCGCCGTCCCGCTCGGCTCGACGACGCCGGGGAACTGGTCACGCTGGAGGGCCAGGACCGCTCCCGCTGGAACGCCGCCGAGATCGGCGAGGGGTGCACCCTGCTGAGGACCGCCCTGAGCCGCGGCCGGGCCGGTCCCTATCAGCTTCAGGCGGCAATCGCCTCCTGCCACGTCACGGCCGCCGACGCGGCGGATACGGACTGGGCCGCGATCGCCCGGCTCTACGGGCAGCTGGCCCAGCTGGTGCCGTCCCCCGTGGTCGAGCTCAACCGGGCGATAGCCGTGGGCATGGCCGAAGGGCCGGCGGCTGGCCTGGCGCTGGTGGACGCGCTGGCCGCGACCGGGCAGCTGGCCAGCTACCACCTCCTGCCCGCCACCCGGGCCGACCTGCTCCGCCGGCTCGGCCTGCAGGCCGAGGCGGCGGACGCGTACCGGCAGGCTCTCGCGCTGGCCGGGACCGGGACCGAGCGCCGTTACCTGGCCCGGCGCCTGACCGAGGTCATGGCGGCGGGCTGACGCCGCCAGCCTGCCGTCCATCCCCTGCCGGGCACCCAGAAGGACCCGAAGGTCCTAGCCCCCCGCCGGGGTCGGGGTCGGGGTGGGCGTGGCGGCCGGTGTGACGGTGGCGGCCGGTGTGACGGTGGCGGCCGGCGTGACGGTGGCGGCCGGCGTGACGGTGGCGGCCGGTGTGACGGTCGCCGTCGCGGTGCCGGTCGGCGTAGCCGTCGCGGTCGGCGTAGCCGTGGCGGCCACCCCGCCGGGCAGCGTGCCGATCGCCAGCGGGTTGAAGCTGGCCGCGATGGCCACGCCGTTCCCGTCCAGCGTCAGGTTGACCGGGTCAGGCGCGTTGAGCAGGGCGCCGCAGCCCAGGTTCCCCCATGACGCGGAGAGCCGCGCGGCCATGAACGTGAACAGGTTGTTGCCCTCGTCCGGGACAGGTGTGGCGAATGCGGTGAACTGTTTCTCGTCCAAGGCCACCCGGGCGTCCCCGATCCGCATCATGTGCCGGCAGTAGTTCGCCGGGGTGTCCGCGGTCTGGCCCGCGCCGACCGGGAGCTGGTCCACGCCTCTCCGGTACAGGTTGGTCTTCATCAGGCTCCGCTCCCCGTTGACCAGCGTCATCGGGTCGTTCAGCGGGACCAGCGCGCTGGGCGCCCGCTGGTCGGCCGCGGCCAGCAGCTCGTCGGTGATCTCCGAGCCGGACCTGCCGCTCGCCGCGGTCTGGTCCCGGAACTCATACGGCGTGCAGCCGAGAGCCGGGTCCATGAACTTGTTGACCAGCGCGTTGTCGCTGCCGTTGTTCTGCGGGACGGCGCCTGTCAGCGCGGCCTCGTTGACCGCGGAATCCTGCGCGGTCTGGCCGTCCGGGGTCATCAGGTAGGTGGTGACCACGTTGTCGCTCTGGTCCTGGTCCACCACGGCGAAACTGCGCGTGGTCGGGCAGGCCCGGCCATCGGAGCCGACGCCCAGGGCCGGGACCTTGAGCCGGCCCAGGCCGATGTCGCGGTTGGCGGCCCGGTAGAACGCCGGGCTGTTGCAGAATGCGACCTGGGTGAACAGCGACTGGCCCAGGCCGTTGACGCAGTTCCCCTGCTGCAGCGAGTGGCGGGTTTCGGTCAGCAGCAGGTTGTCGCCGTTGAAGCCGAACATGATGCCGACCACGTCACCGGGGGCCAGCACGGGCCGGACCGGCGGAGCTGCCGGCTGGGTGCCCTGGGTGATCACGAGCGGGTTGTAGACCTTGATGCGGCCGTTGCGCGGGTTGATGATGTCGGCCTCGACGAACGCCTGCAGGTCGGGGTTGGACATCGCGCAGCCGTCGCCCAGGACGTAGGGCGTGGCCAGGCCCTTCGCGCTCAGTGGGTGGGCCGGCACCCGGAGGGTGCAGTTCATCGACTGGGCCGCCTGGCCGGACGTCTGCCCGAGGGCCACCCCGGTCCCGGCCGCTGACCCGGTGGCCCCGAGGTGGATGCGGTGGCCGATCCCGAAGCCCTGGGCCGAGAGGTCCAGCTGTGATTTGGGAGTGCCCGAGTGGTTCGCGGCGATTACCCCCACCGCGACTCCAGCCGCCAGCGGGATCGCGATGAGGGTCGCGATCAGCGCCGGGCGAACCCTGGATGTGCGCCGCCATGCCGGACCTCGCCTCAATTGCATCCGCCTGACCTCCGTGTCCGCTCCGAATGCTCTGTCAGGTTCCCCGAGCTCCCGGACGGTCACGCTAGACGTCCCCGTGACCAAAATGTAGCCAAACGGCGGAGGTCACTCCTTACCGAAGTATTACGTGGTACAAGAACGGCCCGCCGTCGGCCGTGGGCAGCTCTCCATGATCACCAGGAAGCCGCCCGGGGAGGCACTGTGTCCCCCGGGCCAGCGGAATCCTTGATCGGAAAGCCGCCGCGTCAGGGCAGCCACGAGAACGGGGCCCGGGCGCCGCAGCACCCGGGCCCCGTTCCTGACGGCCGGAACCGGTAGTTACGCCAGCCCGGATCGGCCAGCGGCCGGCTGGATCAGCTGTCCCTGGCCAGCGCCATGCTGACCGGAATGTCCAGGCCGTACTTCTCGATGGCCTGGCTGAGTGATTCGGGCTTCACCTCGCCGGTACGGGCCAGCTGGCTGAGCACGGACAGGGTGATCGACTCCGCGTCCACGTGGAAGAACCGGCGGGCGGCCGCGCGGGTGTCGGAGAAGCCGTACCCGTCGGTGCCCAGCGAGCTGAACGGCCCCGGGACCCAGCGGGCGATCTGGTCCGGAACCGCGCGGATCCAGTCGCTCACCGCCACCACCGGGCCGGGCGCCCCGTCCAGCACCTGGGCGACGTAAGGCACCTGGGGCTCCGCGTCGGGGTGCAGCATGTTCCATTCCTCGCAGCACAGGGCGTTGCGGCGCAGCTGCGTCCACGAGGTCGCCGACCAGACATCGGCCGCCACGCCCCAGTCCTCGGCGAGCAGCCGCTGCGCCTCCAGGGCCCAGCGCATCGCCACCCCGGACGCCATGATCTGGGCCCGCGGCCGCTCTGCGGCGTCCCCGCCCTGCCCGTCCTGGCTGGCAGCCTCGGCCGCAGGCGCGTAGCGGTAGAGCCCGCGCAGCACCCCCTGCTCCAGCGCGGCGCTGCCGCCCGGGTAGTCGGCGGGCTCGGCCGGCTGGACGTAGGGCTCGTTGTAGACGGTCAGGTAGTAGAAGATGTCCTCGCCGTCCGGGTGGCCCTCGGTCGGGCCGTACATCCGGCGCAGCCCGTCCTTCACGATGTAGCCCAGCTCGTAGCCCCAGGCCGCGTCGTAGGCCACGCAGGCCGGGCTGACCGAGGCCAGCAGCAGCGAGTGCCCGTCGTTGTGCTGCAGCCCCTCGCCGGTCAGCGTGGTGCGCCCGGCCGTGGCGCCCAGCAGGAACCCCCGGCCCAGCTGGTCGCCCAGCGCCCACATCTCGTCCCCGGTGCGCTGCCAGCCGAACATGGAGTAGAAGACGTAGACCGGGATCATCGGCGCGCCGTGCGTGGCGTAGGACGTCCCGGCCGCCATCACCGAGCCCATGGCGCCGGCCTCGCTGATGCCCTCGTGCAGGATCTGGCCGCGCTCGGACTCCTTGTAGGACAGCAGCAGGGCACGGTCCACGGCCTCGTAGGTCTGGCCGTGCGGGGAGTAGATCTTGGCCGTCGGGAACAGCGAGTCCATCCCGAACGTGCGCGCCTCGTCCGGGATGATCGGCACGAACCGGGCGCCGATTTCCCGGTCCTTCATCAGGTCCTTGAGCAGCCGGACGAAGGCCATCGTGGTCGCCACCGGCTGCTTGCCCGACCCGCGCTTCATCTCGCTGTAGACGGCGTCACCGGGCAGCTTGAGCGGCTTGCCGCGGACCACCCGCTTGGGCAGGTAGCCGCCGAGTGCGGCACGCCGCTCCTGCATGTACTGGATCTCCTCGGACTCCGCGCCCGGGTGGTAGTACGGCGGGAGCTGCGCCTCCAGCGCGGCGTCCGGGATCGGCAGGTAGAGCCGGTCGCGGAAGTCCTTGAGCTCGGCCACCGTGAGCTTCTTCATCTGGTGGGTGGCGTTCCGGGCCTCGAAGTCCGGGCCCAGCGTCCAGCCCTTGATGGTGTGCGCGAGGATCACCGTGGGCTGGCCGACGTGCTCCTGCGCCGCCTTGAACGCCGCGTAGACCTTGCGGTAGTCGTGGCCGCCACGGGACAGGTTGTGTACCTCGTCGTCCGACAGGTGCTCGACCATGGTGCGCAGCCGCGGGTCGGTGCCGAAGAAGTGCTCCCTGGTGTAGGAGCCCGGCTCCACCGAGTAGGTCTGGAACTGGCCGTCCGGGGTGTTGTTCATCTTGTTGACCAGGACGCCGTCCACATCCTTGGCCAGCAGCGGGTCCCACTCCCGGCCCCAGATCACCTTGATCACGTTCCAGCCCGCGCCGCGGAAGAACGCCTCGAGCTCCTGGATGATCTTCCCGTTGCCGCGCACCGGGCCGTCCAGCCGCTGCAGGTTGCAGTTGATCACGAAGGTGAGGTTGTCCAGCTCCTCGCGGGCGGCCAGGCCGATCGCGCCGAGAGCCTCCGGCTCGTCCATCTCGCCGTCACCGAGGAACGCCCAGACGTGCGAGCGGCTGGTGTCCTTGATCTCGCGGGCCAGCAGGTACTGGTTGAACCGGGCCTGGTAGATGGCGTTGATCGGGCCGAGGCCCATGGACACCGTGGGGAACTCCCAGAAGTCCGGCATCAGCCGCGGGTGCGGGTAGGACGGCAGCCCGCCGCCCGGGTGGGACAGTTCCTGGCGGAAGCCGTCCAGCTGCTGCTGGGTGAGCCGGCCCTCCAGGAAGGCCCGGGCGTAGATGCCCGGCGCCGCGTGCCCCTGGAAGAAGACCTGGTCGCCGGACTCGCCATGGTCCTTGCCGTGGAAGAAATGGTTGAAGCCGACCTCGTACAGGCTGGCGGCCGAGGCGTAGGTGGCGATGTGGCCGCCGACGCCGAGCCCCGGCCGGTTGGCCCTGGACACCATGACCGCGGCGTTCCACCGGATGTAGGCCCGGATCCGCCGCTCGACGTACTCGTCGCCGGGGAACCAGGGCTCGCGCTCGGGCGGGATCGTGTTGATGAAGTCCGTGCTGCGCAGGCCGGGCACGCCGACGTTCTGCTCACGGGCCCGCTCCAGCAGGCGGAGCATCACGTACCTGGCGCGGGACCGGCCCCGGCTGCGCACCACGCTGTCGAAGGAGTTGACCCAGTCCCTGGTCTCATCGGGGTCGATATCAGGCAGCTGCGTGGGCAGCCCGTCGCTGATGATCGAGAAACGCTGGCGTCCGGCAGCCACGGGATGTCCTCGCCTTCCGGAGGGTCGGGCGGCTGTTCGCCGCCATGTCCGCAGAGCTCGGGCGGCGGGTGGCCGCCCTGGGTTGGCCTGAGTTGTCCAGACCAATTCTGGTCCTTGTGCCCCGGAAACGCACCCGGCTACCACGGGGTAACAGCACCCGGCGGGCCGGCCCCGTGCTGGGGGGCATGGCGCAGGCTGTGACATCCGGCCCTACTCGCCGGCCGCCGCCCGGTGCCACTCTGGGTACACGGTGAGCGTAGGCACGCTCCGATGCAGTCCTAGCGTATGCGCCGGGCCGCACCCGGGGCGAACGGGCACGAGGAGGTGCTGAGGATGCAGGCAGCGATCGGCGACCGGCTGCATGTGCACGGCAACGCAGTCGGCCAGCCAGACCGGACGGGCGAGATCGTGGAGGTGCACGGCGCCTCCGGCGGCCCGCCTTACCTGGTCCGATTCGACGACGGCCACACCCGGCTGTGCTTCCCGGGCCCGGACGCCGTGGTCGAGCCCGGCAAGGCCCGCGCCGGGTCGGACCGCACCGGCCGGAAGAAGTAGGACCGCCTGGCGGCACCGGCCACCAGGCCGGGGATTCCCGCTCGCGCGAGCCTGGCAGGTCCGCGGGGGAGCGGGACGGGACGCCCCGCCCCAGGGTGGCCGGCCACGCCGGCACTATGGGGCCACCCGGCGCCTGCCCCGGCCACGGGGCACGGTCTCCCGGGGCCCGGGTTGCGTGGGCGAGGCCGGCCAGGAACAGTCGTTGCGTATGGAAACAGCGATTGTGCGCGTGCGGACAGGCAGCAAGCCGGCCGTGCGTGATATCACCGGAGAATGCGCGGAGTTCGCGGCGAGCGCGTCGCAGGGCGGTGACGGGCTGCTGCACGTATTCGTGCCGCACGCGACCGCGGGCCTGGCCCTGATCGAGCTGGGCTCGGGCAGCGACACGGACTTGCTGGCCGCCCTCGATGAACTGCTGCCCGCCGATAACCGCTGGCGGCATGCGCACGGGTCGCGCGGGCACGGCCGTTCCCACGTGATGCCAGCGCTTATCGCCCCGTTCCTGGTGGTGCCGGTGCTGGGCGGGCGCCCGGCGCTGGGCACATGGCAGTCAATCGCCCTAATCGATCTGAACGTGGATAATCCGGACAGGCAGATAAGAGTTTCCTTCCTCGCGTAGCCGCCGCCGCAGGCGGGGAAGATCAAACTGTGACATGGTTTTCGCTTCCAGGGTCTATTTGGCACTTGCGCGGGCGCGCGACCCAGTGTGAACTGTCCCAGCAAGTGGTGCCTACGCGGCCACCGCGGCGCAAGGCGCGAAGCTGCGGCGCCAAGTCGTGGTTGGCCGACGCGGATGCGGGGCCGCGGGAAGGGATAAGAGGAGGACGTCAGTGAGCGCGACCGCGCGCCAGGCGCAGGATCAGCCGGGCCTGGCCGAGCGGCTCGGCATCAAGCCGGGTCAGGTGGTGCAGGAACTCGGGTACGACGACGACTGCGACGAGCAGTTGCGGGATGAGATCGCCGAGCTGAAGGACGTTGAGCTCGTCGACGAGGACTACGACGACGTGGTCAACGTTGTCCTGCTCTGGTGGCGGGACGGCGACGGAGACCTCTTCGACGCCTTGGCGGATGCGCTGACCCCGCTGGCCGATGGTGGTTACATCTGGCTGCTCACGCCCAAGGCAGGGCGGCCGGGGCACGTGGAGCCGAGCGACATCGGCGAGGCCGCGCCAACCGCTGGCCTGTCGCAGACCTCGAGCGTGAGTGCGGCACGGGACTGGCTGGGCACCCGGCTGGTCGCGCCGAAGGCACGCAGATGAACAGGGCGCCCAAGGCACGCAGGGAGCCTCATCCAGCACGACGAACGCCGCCGGTTCAGTCGGCTGGCCAGGCCGATCCCGATCCCGGGATGGGCGTCCTGTTGCGGTCCGCGCGGATGGCAGACTGAGCCTGTCCCCAGCGGAAGGGAACCAGTCAATGTCGGTTGCGGTTGGTGAGCAGGCTCCCGATTTCGAGCTCAAGGACCAGCACGGCAGCCCGGTGCGGCTGTCCAGCTTCCAGGGCACGAAGAACGTGGTGCTCGTGTTTTACCCGCTCGCATTCAGCCGGGTGTGCAGCGGTGAGCTCTGGGCCCTGCGCGACGATTTTCCCGAGATCACCCGGGATGACGTAGAACTGCTCACGGTCTCGGTCGACTCCACGTTCGTCCTGCGCACCTGGGCGGACCGGGACAACTTCGCCTTCAGCCTGCTGTCCGACTTCTGGCCGCACGGCGACGTCGCAAAGCTTTACGGAGTATTCGACGAAGACAGGGGCGTGGCGACCCGGGGAACGTTCATCATTGACAAGGCCGGAGTCATCCGGTGGAAAGTGGTGAACCCCATTCCCCAGGCGCGGGACATCGCCGAGTACAAGAAGGTGCTCGCCGACCTGAGCTGACGCGGAGTATGCGCGTCCGGCCGACGGTGAGCCGGACGCGCGGTACCGCGCCCGGCCGGCGGTGAGCCCGCCACCTGAAAGGATCGAAGCAGCCAAGAATGCCCTGCTATCGATGTGGCGTGCGGCAAACAGACCCGAGCCGCGGGCAGAGCCCGTGGAAACGCGGGGTACGCCAGTACAGCCAGATACTTATCTGCCCCGGCTGCCAGGACGCGGCCGACTGGAAGGCCGAGCTGGACAGGTGCTCTCAGTGCTCTAGCGTGCATCTGGTCAAGCGGCTGGGCGAGGTCGAGTGCCGGGACTGCGGCGCGATCGTGCCGCCTTCAGGTGAGATGGGCTACCGCGGGGTGCTGGAGCCAGCCGGGTCGGCAACTGACCTCAGGGGTCTGGGAGATGCGGGCCCCGAGGATCCAGGCTTGGCGGGCGCTGGTCCGGCGGGCGCGGGCGTTGCGGGTGCGGGCCTGGCGGGTGGGGACCTGGCGGGTGGGGACCTGGCGGGTGGGGGCCGGAGTCCTGACCTGTCTGAGGAAGTCGCCCGGGCCCTGGACCGGGTGCTGAGCCGGAGCCTGGTCAGCCAGAGCCTCCAGCGTGCGTCCGAGCCGGAGGGCAGGGCGGGTTCCGTTGCTGGCTCGGGTGCGGACGGGTGGGGTTCTGGTACGGGCCGGTCGGGTTCAGGTGCAGGCCGGCCGGGTTCTGGTACGGGCCGGTCGGGTTCAGGTGCGGGCCGGTCGGGTTCAGGTACGGGCCGCCGTCGGTCGGCCCGGGCCGCGGCCGGGGATCACACGGCGGCTCATCCCGGGGCTGAGCGGCACCGCGCGCCCCGGCCCGGCCTGGTCGGCGAGGATGCCGGCCGCCTGGATGAGGTCGGGCCTGGTGCGTTCGCTGGGTGAGAGGGAGCCAGCCCGGCCGTGAACGATGCGGCGGTCGTCGGGCGGGTGCTCCGCGAGTATCACGCTCGCGGGATCGACCCCGCCGCGCTCCGCCGGGTCGGCGGATCGGTCCATGCGGCGAGCGTGACCTACCTGGTCAGGCCGGACGTCGCCCAGGTTTGGCTGGTGCGGGCCTGCCGGGAGGATACGCCGGTGCCGGTCCACCTCATCGCGTCCGGAGTCGGGACGGTGCTGGACTGGCTGCTCACCAAGGCACGCGTCCTGGACTGCCTGGCAGAGCGCGGCTACCCCGCGCCCCGGGTCGTCCGGACCCGGGCCGGCGATCCGGTCGGGATGGACGGGATCTGGCTCACCCTGGCCACCACGTTCGTGGAGGGGCCTTTGATCCGGCCGTCGCTGGCACAGTTGCGGATGCTGGGTGCCGCGCTCGGCAGGTTGCATGCCGTCAACGCGGCGGGCCTGTCCGGTCGGGCCGCGTGGTACCCGGAGGAGGCCATCCCGGCCACCTTGGCCCGGCTCGACGCGGTCGAACCGCTGATCCCCGACGGCTGGCGACCGATATACGCGCAACTGCGCCGGACTGCTGTCTCGGTGCGGCAGAGCCTCAGCCGTCTGCCCAGGGGAGTGGTGCACGGGGACGCCTGGCCGGGCAACGCCGTGCAGAGCGGCCCGGACACGGTCACCCTCATCGACTGGGAGACCAGCGGCCTGGGCCTGCCCGTGCTCGACCTGGGCAACTGCCTGATCGAAAGCCTGCTCGACTCGGAGCCGGCCGCCGACGGGCCCGCGGCGTGGCTGGTCGAGCCCGATGAGAGCCGCGTCGCGGCGGTAGCCCGCGGATACGCCTCGCAGCGCGAGCTCGACGACACCGAGCAGGCCCTGCTGCCCGAGGCAGTCCGGTTCGGTTCCTGCTACATCGGGGCCATTCACCTGTATCAGGCCCTGGCCGAAGGGGTCTCAGGAACGTCCATGGACGCGTGGATGGAACGGTTGCGGAACCGGCTGGCGGTAAGCGAGGACGTGGCCCGCCTGGCCGCCCCTCATCTCGCGGGCGGCGCGGAAACGATACGCTGAGGCCGGTCGCCTGCTCGCAGTAGGCGCGGGCGCATAGCTCAGTGGTAGAGCACTCGCCTTACAAGCGAGGGGTCACTGGTTCGAACCCAGTTGCGCCCACCAGCCAAAACGTGGCCGGGGCGATCTTGGAAAGTGGCTTTGACCACCAAGGTTGACCACAGTACGGGCGTCATTCAGTGCCGCTGAGCAGCTTGTTGAGCTTGGTCACGGCGTCGCGGCGGGCGACCTCATCGACGTATAGATCTCCAGTGTGGTGCTGATCCGGGTGTGCCCGAGAATCCTCTGCGCGTCGCTGGGCGGCACACGTAGATCTTTAAGGAGCGATCCGACCGTATGCCGGAGGTGGTGGACCTTAATCCGAAGTTGCCGTAGCTCTCTGTAGGTATTGCGTCCTGAGCTGCCGTTTCGGTGGGATCCGGCCACAGAGTGTAGTCAGAAAATCGGCGTGTCGCTACCGGGACATGTCCAGGCATGACGTTATGATCTGGCTATGACGCGGAACGGCGGGAAAGTCCACGTAGTCAGAGTCTCCAAGACCGGGTACGTGGACAAGCAGGGCCGCCGCAAGGACTACTCCTCGGCCTACCTGCGCCGCACCTACCGCGATGGCGGCAAGGTCAAGAACGAGACCGTCGCCAACCTGTCCGCGCTGCCGGACCACGTCATCGACCTGATCGACGCCGGCCTGAAAGGCCAGCAGCTGGTCCCCGCCGCCAGCGCGGTCACCATCACCGGGTCCCTGCCGCACGGTCACGCCGCGGCCGCCCACGCCATGGCCGTCAAGCTGGGGCTGCCCGCCCTGCTGGGCCCCGCGGGCCGCCAGCGGGACCTGGCCCTGGCCCTGATCATCTCCCGGGTGATCCAGCCCGGCTCCAAGCTGTCCACCCTGACCTGGTGGGACGACACCACCCTGGGCGCCGACCTCGGCGTCGCGGGCGCGTCTGCCGATGACATCCACGCCGCGATGGACTGGCTGGAGCACCGGCAGGACGCGATCGAGGCGGAACTGGCCCGCCGCCACCTGGCCCCGGCGGTCAACCCGTCGCGGATGGCGCTGTTCGACCTGTCCAGCTCGTGGCTGGAAGGCTCGCACTGCCCGCTGGCCGCCCGCGGCTACTCCCGGGACGGCAAGAAAAGGAAACTGCAGATCGAGTACGGGCTGCTCACCGACCCCGAAGGCCGCACGGTCGCGGTCCGGGTCTTCCCCGGCAACACCGGCGACCCCGCCGCGTTCACCGCCATCGTCGACGTGATCCGGAAGAAGTTCGGGCTGGCCCAGATGGTCATGGTCGGCGACCGCGGCATGATCACCAGCGCCCGGATCCAGGCCCTGAACCAGCTAGCGGACGGGACCGCCCGGCCGGACCCCTACGGGTGGATCACCGCGCTGCGCGCCCCGGCCATCCGCAAGCTGATGGCCGACGACGGCCCGCTCCAGCTCAGCCTTTTTGACCAGCAGGACCTGGCCGAGATCACCTCACCCGACTTCCCCGGCGAGCGGCTGATCGCCTGCCGCAACCCGGTCCTGGCCGCCGACCGCGCCCGCACCCGCGACGAGCTGCTGGCCGCCACCGAGAAGCTCCTCGGCCCCCTCATCGCCCGCGTCCAGGCCGGCAAGCTCACCGGCGCTGCCGGGATCGGGATCGAGGTGGGCAAGGTGATTACTACGTACAAGACCGGCAAGCACTTCGCCGTCACCATCACCGATACCAGCCTCACCGTCGCCCGCAAGCAGGACCAGATCGACGCCGAGGCCACCCTGGACGGGTTCTACGTGCTGCGCACCCCGGTCCCCGCCGGTGAGCTGGATGCCCCCGGCGTGGTCACTGCCTACAAGAACCTCAAATACGTGGAACGGGACTTCTGGCACATCAAATCCGACGACCTGGACCTGCGGCCCGTCTTCTGCCGGCTGGAAGAACGCGTCCGGGCCCACGTGCTGATCTGCATGCTCGCCTGCTACCTGACCTGGCACCTGCGCCGCGCCTGGGCCCCGCTGACCTTCACCGACGAAAACCTGCCCGAGCCGGGCAACCCCGTCGCCCCGGCCCGCCGCTCCGCGGCCGCCCAGGCTAAGGCGTCGTACCAGCACGATCCGGCCGGGCAGCCCTACCGCAGCTTCCGCGGCCTGCTGGAGCACCTGGCCACGCTGACCCGCAACCAGGTCCGGTACACCGGCACCCAGGTCACCATCGCGATGCTCACCGAGCCGACCAGCACCCAGCGGCACGCATTCCAGCTCCTCGGCGCTCCGATCCCGCTGACCTTGAAGTAGCCAGAACGCCATCCGGCCACCGCCGCAAAATCCCAGGTCAAACCCGAAACCGCCTGCCGAATCGGCCGTAACTTCGGGTTAGCCGGGGCAGCCCTGGGATGCGAGGGATATAGGTACGGTGACCCGCCGGTGTAGCCCCTGCGCGCGAAGAAGTACTACTCAACATCCTGGAGGGCGGGGAGATCGCCGGGCTTCTCATCCGGATTCATCAGGTCGAACAGCAGGTTGATCCACTCATCGCGCTTGCGCGACCACATGGTGAGGTGATTGGGATGCCAGAGTGCCCATACGGTATCGAGGTCATCCACGTCCTCCAAGGGATCCAGTGCTGGCCGCAGCCGACCCGCGTGGCTCGAGTAGCTGATAACCCGGCGTTCCCGCCCGGACCAGGCCCAGCAGGCGCTGCAGCGGACACCGACGACAACCGGGCACCAGTGCGCCTCCATCATGGTCGCGATGGCCTGCTGCATCGGCTGACCCTCGCCCATCTCGACACCCCGTCAGGCGCTGGCTCGCCCTACCGACAGCTGTCATGCGGCACAAACCTGGTGACCAGCGTGGCGGGCAGCGTCGTCGGCCCGGGCCGCACAGGCCCGGGTCCGTTGCCCTGATTGCAGGGTGCATCACGATCGCGGGCCATGTCGCCGGGTCCCGGGTCACCCTGGGGTGGGTGATGACGCGGCCTCCCTCGGAAGCCACGATGACGGCAGGTTAAACCATCAGACCACGAGGGGTAACCCTGGTGCGACCACAGATATATGAGATCACGTTCAGCGGTCAAGCGGGCTCCACACTGCGCGCGGAATTCGATGATTGCGAGGTCATCGTAGGCCTGGGCACAACAACCCTTCGCGCCGAGCTGCCCGACCAGGCAGCCCTGTCCGGGCTCGTACTGCGGATCACCGGCCTCGGGCTTAAGGTAATCGACATGCACCTGGTAGCGCCGCCACCGAATGGCTGAGGTCGCGGCCGGGCCTAAGGACAGCTACCCGGCACGGTGGGGACCGACAGGCGGTCTCACGCTGGCCGTGATCCGCCACAGTGCCGAGACCCGGCGGCACGAAGACCTCGTCGGCCTCGCCTAGGCCACCGCAGCAGAGCAGGCACGCCACAGCCTGGAACCGCTCGACACGATCGTCAACGGCCTGCCCCATGCCGGTGTCAGCCTGCAGGCCGCCATCGGCCTGCCTGCCTGGGGCCATCGCCGTTGGCGTCCTGCGGGCGCGCGGCCAGCAAGCTTCGAGACCCTGGGCAGGGTACTCTTGCCAGCCCCCGACAGGCAGGGGCCGTCGCGCCTGCGGGCGTCGAGAGCCACCTCACGGCCGCGCGGCGGCGCGTGACCCTATGGATCAGGCGGGCAGCACCTGGGGCGCCAGGGACCTGGGATTCAGGCCGGTGATCGGCATGATCCTGACCAGTGACGGGCTCAGTCCGAAGAGCGGTCTCAGTACCAGCAGGCCGTCCCTCCCTCCTCGCGATCACAGGTTCTCCCCCGGGCTTCTTTCCGCCCGTCCTCAGCGATCGGTGCCGGGCTGGGCCGGTCCGCCGGGCACTGCCAACGGTGCCCGGCGGTAGCTGCTGCTGTGATGCCGTCAGACGGTTCCGCGGCTTGTCCCCTCGTGTCCCTCTGTCACCAACTGCCGATGCGCGCCGCAAGGCCCGTCTCGCCGGCCATCGCGGACAAGGCGTGGTCTGCCGCGGTAGCGGCGCGGCACGGCATCACGGTGTCGGTTGTGAGGCCGCAGGTGCCGCGCCTGGACTTGCCGATTCCGTGGCCTCGCTTGGCTTGCGGGGGATGAGGACGGCAAGGACCAGGCCGATGAGGGTGAACACGAGCATCATCGTGAGGGCGACGGCGAAGGGCCTACCCTCAGGCAGCTTGACAGCGACCAGGACCGAGCCGACCAGGGCGGTGCCCAGCGAGGATCCCAGGTTGGAGACGCTGCGGGACAGACCGGAGATCTCGCCCTGATCGGCGTCGGGGAAGCTGGACTGGACCACGTTGACCGAGGAGGTCAGCATGACCCCGACCCCGACGCCGAACAGCAGCAGCCCCGGTATCCACCGCCAGATGCCCGCGTGAGCCCGGACCAGGACCAGCAGCAAGATCATGCCGACGGCGGTGACCAGGAACCCGACGATGATCAGCCACCGCTGCGGATGCCGCCGGGCGAACCTGCCGGCGCTGGCCGAGGCGGCCAGGATCCCGATCGTGGCAGGGGTGAGGATCAGCCCGGTCTGGATCGCGCTGTAGTGGTTGACCTCCTGCAGGTAGACCGAGACGGTGAAGAAGGATCCCTGCAGGATCAGCCACTGGATGGTCTGGGTGCCCAGGCCCAGATTGGCGACCTTGTTGCGGAACAGCCGCAGCGGCAGCAGCACGTCCCGGCCCTTTTTCTCGTTAGAGCGGATGTGCAAGAAGAACCACAGCAGGAACAGCGCGCCAATGGCCACGAACAGCCACACCGGGGAGATGCTGCCTTTCGGGATCACCACGGTGCTCCCGATGGTGAAGTCCTGCCGCGACTTGCCGAAGCCGTAGGTCCGCGACTGCAGCAGCCCTAGCACCACGAAAAACAGCCCGGCGGCGGACAGCACCGCCCCGGTCAAGTCGAACCGCGGCACCGGCCCGGCCCGCCCCGGGTCGACGATCTTGCGGGCGAGCCAGATGATCCAAAGCACCACCAGGACCTGCAGGCCGAACGAGGCGCGCCAGCTGATTGCGCTGGTCACCAGCCCGCCGATCAGCGGCCCGGCGGCCGCGCCCAGCCCGCCCGCGCCGCTGACCACGCCGAAGTAGCGGGCCCGAGACTTGACGTCGGGGAACGTCACTGTGACCAGGATGTAAATGGGCGGGATCATCAGCGCCGAGCCCACGCCCTCCAGCAGCGAGTACCCGATGATCAGCAGCGGCAGTCCCTGCGACAGCGCCGCCAGCAAGCCGCCGACGGCGTAGATGACCAGGCCGATCACGAAGCACCGCTTGCGGCCCCAGATGTCGGTCAGCTTGCTGCCCGGGATCATCAGCGCCGCCATCGTGAGCGTGAACAGCGTGATCGCCGTCTGCACCCCGGCCACGGTCGTGCCCAGGTCAGTGGCGATCGCGCTGATCGCCACGTTCATGTTCGTGGCGGCATAGCTGGCGATGAACTGAGCCAGCGCCAGCGGCAGGATCATCGCCCAGGCCGCCGCGCCCGCCTTCGACGCATCCGTGTCAGTCATCGCGGCCCCTCGCCCCGCCAACGCTTGCCGATCTGCTGTCGGCGCCGTGTCCCGGCCGGCGCCCACGAGCCACCGTCCACCTCAGCGTGGGCTCATTACGCGTCTGCACGGCTGCCCTCCTCTTGCTGCGATCTGCGCATGCACAGTGCGATCGACGTTTCCACGGGTGTTCCCACACCGGAACTGACCGGGCCTTCGGCATCGGCCCGCCTGTCGAGGAATCCGAATCTGGGCACCCTCCAAGGAGGAGGAGGACGAGGCGCCGGCTGCTGCGGCGTGAGCCCTCAGCGGCGTTGCCCTTCTGGGCTTACTGCGTGGCCTCCTGACCATGCAGGGCTTCTTGGAGTTCCTTCTCATCGTCCTTGGACAGTGAGGTCTTCAGGACCGTGCCACCATACTTGCTCATCGCCTCGACAGCCTTGTCGGGTGTGACCTTCTCCAGCATCAGGAACAGCGCCGAGGTGCCCGGCTGGACCATGTCACGGACCTGCTCCTGGAACTGCTTGTCGATGCTGGTCTTGGCCATCTTGCCCATCAGCGCGCCCAAACCGGCGCCGATGGCCAGCCCGAAGACCGGGATGAAGAACACCAGCCCGAACAGGAACCCCCAGAACATGCCCCAGGTCGCGCCGGCGCCGACCGCGTGGTGGCTGGTGTGGACGTGGTAGCTGCCGTCTTTGTCCCGCACGATCACCGCGATCGCGTCCGGCTGGATGATCAGATCCCGGGACAGCCGGCGCGCCTCATCAGCGGCGGCCTCCGCGGTTGCCTCATCCGGGTATCCGATGGCGATCAGATCAGCCATGGCATTTCCCTTTCTCGCGTGTTGCTCTTTCAGCGCTTGGCCCAGTCTCGTGGTCAGCCCGGTTCATTCCTGATCCTCCTGTCATCCGCCCTGAGAGCTTCCCGACGCTTGGTCCCGGTGCCGTTGGACGTGTGAACGACCTTGATCCTGCGGTCAGCGCAGCGGGGATTCCTCACCCTTGCTGGGGTGAATTCATGTGATTTGGCGCGCGGGTGGCGCCGGCACAGACAGCCGGAACGTCACCAGCGGGACCAGGAGCACCGTGGCGTGGGTGGGCCCGGCTGTGGCGAGCCCGGCGACGGCGTCCTGGGGGATGTCGGCGCTCGTGGTTCCAGGGATCGTTAAAGCCGTGGAACTGAGCCGCGGGCTGTACGACAACCTCACCAGGTCCCCCGTGAGTTCCTTCAGCTGGGTGACAGCGTCTTTAGCAGGTGCAACTACGGGCACCGGCGGTGGCTACTGATAGTAGGACCCCTCTCGCGCATACTGCTCTTCTTCCTGCCGGGCCCAGCGATTGGCCTGCCGACGCCTTCCGGCGGTCATCGCAGCGCCGCCCGATGCGCGCTCCGCGCCTCCGTCGCGCCCGCACCGCAGGGCGGTCTCAGAGCAGGCGCAGATCGGCTGCCCGCTCGAGGGCCTGCGAGCGCTCCGCTACCCCGAGCTTCTGGTAGATGGACCGGAGGTGGGTTTTCACCGTGTTGCGGGAAACGTAAAGAGTGGCGGCGATCTGTGAGTAGCTGCTGGTCGGCAGGAGCTTGAGGACGCGCAGCTCGGCAGCGGTCAAGGGTTCGACGAGCAGCCTGTGGGACCGGGAGGCGGCCGGGTCTGCGGCGTGTGTCTCCAGGGCCGCGGCGAGCAGCCGCTCGGTGAACGGGTCCGCCCGCGCCTGCGCGGAATCCGCAATCAGGTAGCTGGTCACCTGGGGTGCGGCCGCGGCGACCGTGTTGAGGAACCCAGTGCGGCGTGCTGTCTGGAGGGCACGGCCCAGGATACTTGCGGCCATCGGGTCATCGCGCTCGATCGCGGCGGCGGCCAGGAGCACCTGGCGCATCAGCGCGCGCCGCGGGGTAAGGTCGCCCAGCGCCAGGAACTGGAGGCGTTCTTGGGCGGCGTGGTGATCGCCAGCGGCGAGCGCGATCCTGGCCAGCAGCAGGCCGCGGGGGGCGGCCGGCAGCTTGCTGGCCAGCTCGGCGGGAGAGTGCAGGTCCCCGAGCGACAGGCGCAGCGATGCTTCGAGCTCATCGGCCCGCGCCAGCAGCACCGACCCGGTCCCGGCCAGGAGGAGCCGCGCTGCCTCGACAGTGGCCAGCGCTTCGCGGGCCTGCCCGCAGGCGCCCCAGATCCCGGCCCGGTCCAGCAACGCCAGGAACTCGAAGAGGGGACGCCGCTGTTCCGTTATCGACAGCGCCTGCTCGGTGAGCCGCTCCGCGGTGTCGAGGTCCCGCCCCTCCAGCGCTACGCCGGCGAGCACGCGCAGGCTATCCACGGCGAAAAAATGCTGGTCAAACCCTAGCCGCCGGGCAGCCGCATAAGCGGTACCGGCGGCATCAGCGGCGTCGGGCAGGCGGCCGGCCTCGAACCACGCCAGCGCCCGCGCACTGGGTACGAGCAGCAGCCTGGCCGGTTCGGCGAGCCCGGGAAGGGCAAGAGCCGCCGCTGCCTCCCGTTCCACCGCCTCATAGTCTTCCAGGTACGGGTAGACGCGCAGAAGGATCAACGGGACAGCGGCGTTCCATTCGTCCTGCAGCTGTGTCCGCTCCTGGATGGCCCGCGCGCCAAGGCCTGCACGCACGGCCTCGTTGAGCTGGCCGGTCATCCCGTAGTGGAATGAGCGCATCACCGCGAACCGGGCTGCCAGCCTGGACTCGGCCGGGATCGATGGCCGGGCGCGCTCCAGCAGGTCCAGGTACTTGCCGCCGCGATCCGGGTCACCCCACAGCAGCAGGTCGGCGGCTAGGCCCAGCAGCCGGTCGGGCGCATCAGCGAGCAGCGAAGGGTTGACCGTGCTGAGATCCAGGGCGGCCGGGAGCGCCGGGTCGTGCAAGAAGCCGGGCACGACCCGGTCCTGCATGAGGTCCAGGGCCCGGTCGGCGTGCCGCGCGGCCAGGAAATGCCGGGCTGCGCGCCATGTGTCGCCGACGGCCTCGAACCATTGCGCTGCCCGCAGCTGGAGCGCCTGCTCGCGACCCCGGTCCCTGGCCTTCAGCTCAGCGCGCAGCACCCGGCGCACCAGATGGTGGTACCGGAAGCTCGTCCGCTCGTCATCGAGCGCCACCAGGAACAGGTTGGCCGCGTCAATGCTGTGCAGCAGCACCGCCGCGTCCGGCCTCGCGGTGACGGCGGCGCACGCGTCCGCGGTCAGCTCTCCCAAGACAGACGTGTCGAGCATGAACCAGACGATCTCAGGCGGCTGCTGATCAAGAACTTCGGAGACGAAGTACTCGGCGATCGTGTGGGTGCGGATCTCCAGCGCCCGCGCGGCCCGCACCGGGTCGGTGGTGCCGCGTAGCGACAGCGCCGCCATCTGCAGCGCCGCAGCCCATCCCTCGCTGCGCTGATGAAGCAGCGCAAGCTCGGCAGCATCGATCTCGACGCCGAAGTTGGCCAGCAGGCTGCCGCTCTCCGCCAGGGAAAAATGCAGGTCATCGTCGCGAAGCTCGCACAGCTCACCGGAAATCCGCAGCCGATGCAGCCGCAGCGGAGGATCCACCCGGCTGGCCAGCACCAGCTGGGCGACCTCGGCAGGCCAGCACTCGACCAGATCAGTCATGGATCCGGAGACCCCGGCCGCCGTGGCGTGGAAGTCGTCGACCACGACCGCCGACCCTGCGGGCAGATGCGCGGCATCGTTGGCGATCGACGCGGTGACATCGGCTGACACGTCCCGGTCCATGGTGAGCAGGCCGGCGGCATCGGCGCCGAAGCCCGGCGCCACCGCCTGGCTGGCCTCGATGAAACCGGTCCAGAAGCGGACTGGGTCAGCGTCGGCCTTATCGCATGACAGCCAGGAAGTGGTGTCCGGTGGTCTTGCCGCCGCCCAGCTCGACAGCAGCACGCTCTTACCCGCGCCAGCCGACCCCACCACCACGGTCAAGCGCTGGCCAGCCCCTGCCGCCAGCCGGTCATGCAGCGCAGATCTTATGACCAGCGTGTCGGGCAACGCTGTCGGCCGGAACTTCGCCCGCGCGAACCGGAGGCCCTGCGCGGCGTCGTGACTGGTAGCCGCGCCCTGCTTCACGCCGTCCTCCGGAGGTCCGGCTTATACGCAGTACCCATTGGATCAGGCAAGGACGTCCGTGGGAAGTCCCGCTGGCGGAGCAATAATCCGGTGCCACCCCTCCGGGGGTGATGCCGCGAACTCAGCCGCCGAGGATGCTGGTGCACGCCAGCGGCAAGTGAACTATAAGGCTCGGGGCGCAATCCCGATGCGACCTCCACCGACGAGATCATCGGCCAGGCAGGCGTCAGGCTACGCGCAGAATTTGGCGCCTGCGCGATCACCCCAGGCCCGGGGTAAGGAGGGCGAAATGAAAACATCAGGGCAAGCTGCCCGCAGACCGCCAGGAGCCGTGCCTCCGGCGGGCGGCATCGGGCCGACCCGGCAGTCGAAGGCCGCGGAGCTTGAGGCTCAGGCAGTGTTGGGATTGATCGGGGTGGCTGTGCTGCTTCGCCTGCTGCAAAGCCGCCGTTTCTGGGAGCGGCTGGCTATCGGCGCCATCGTGCTGGGGGCGCTGGGACGGATGGGCCAGGAGAACGGGGTGGGCACGATGGCGCGCCTTGCTGCCTGGAACAAACGGCAGGTTGAGCGCCTTGAGCGCCAGGCTGAAAGGCAGGCCGAGCACCTTGAGCGCCAAGCTGAACGGCAGGGCAGGCGGCTTATGCGCAAAGCCAAGGGCCCGCTGGCCTCGAAACCGTAAGTCCTGTCTAGATCCAAGACCGTCGCTGTTGTCCTCGACGTCATCTGAGGTCTGCGTCGGCCGCCCGGCGATCCCGGGATTGATCACCGTTGCGCAGGGCCAAATCGGCTTGGCCCGCGAAAGCGATCTCCTACGTGCAGTCCCACCAGGAATACGCCTCGCAACCCGCTAACCAGGCAGCCTCGGACTTGAAGTGGTGGACCTGCACCTCGTAACGCCGCCACCAGGGTAATGACTGCTCTCTCGCAGCTCACGGCTGGGGACGGCTTGCCGCTGGTTGACCAGCCCAGAATGCCCAGCGCGTGCTCAGCGGCGTATTTTCACCCCAGCCAGGGTGATGAGCGGCAGGCACCCGAGGAAGAGGCTGACAGCCGGGCGAGTGATCTCAGGACAGCGGTCTCACCAGCGGGCGCCGTCGATCCGGCAGCGGAAGGGCGAAACACCATGGTCAACGCGGAACGGCTGCGACTGGACGAGGCGGATACGCGCAGGATTCCCTGGCGCCGCGGGGGCCCGTATCTCAGCGAGCGGAAGTTGGGCACGGTACGTGCGCAGCAGCTGAATCTCTATCAGGTGGCCCGGGAAATCAGCGACCGGCTCACCCGCACGTTCCTCAGGGACACGGACGGGCGTCGGCCTATGCATGGCGGGCAGCCGATCTTGCAGTCGGGCCCGCACTGGCGCAACCTGGTGCTGTTCTATGAGTACCTCCACGGCGACAACGGAGCCGGCATCGGCGCGAGTCACCAGACCGGCTGGACCGGCACCGCAGCGCTGCTTCCGCTGCTGTTCCGCGGCGTCAGCGCCGATGCACTGCGCAGCGGCGGCCGCGGCGCCATGAAGAGCGCGGCGGCGGGCGGACGGACGGGGGCGGCACGATGACCGGGTGGCCAGGCCAGCCGGTGATCTATGAGATCAACACCGCAGTGTGGCTGGACGAGCTGGCCCGGGCGGCCGGGCGCCCGGTCAGCCTGGCCGATGTGGCGGCCGCCGACTGGGACGCGGCCGTCCCGGCCGGGGTGGACGCGGTCTGGCTGATGGGGGTGTGGGGGCGAAGCCCGGCCGGGCTGGCGCTGGCCAACGCGAATGCCGAGCTGCAGGCCTCGTTCGCCGAAGCGCTGCCGGGCCTGCGGCACGCCGATGTCATCGGCTCGCCGTACTGCGTGCGCCGCTACGTTGTCGATGCGGGCTTCGGCGGCCCCGATGCGCTGGCCGTGGCGAGGGCCGCCCTGGCCGCGCGCGGCGCGCGGCTGATCCTGGACTACGTGCCCAACCACGTCGCGCCGGATCACCCGTGGGTGGCCAGCCGCCCGGAGCTGTTCGTTCGCGGCGACGCGGACGACATCAAGTCCGACCCGGCAGGCTGGATGACGGCGGCCGGGCAGGTGCTGGCCTATGGCCGCGACCCGTACTTTCCGCCCTGGCCCGATGTGGTGCAGCTGGATGCGTTCTCCCCGGCCCTGCGTGCCGCGACGGCGGATGTGCTGGCCGATATCGCCGGGCAGTGTGACGGGATCCGTTGCGACATGGCCATGCTGATGACTAACCAGGTCTTCGCCAGGACCTGGGGCGGCCGGACCGGGCCCGCGCCGGATGCGGAGTTCTGGCCGTCCGTCCTCGGCGCGCTGCGCGCCCGGCACCCGGAAACGGTGATGATCGCCGAGGCCTACTGGGACATGGAGTGGGTGCTGCAGCAGCAGGGCTTCGACTTCTGCTACGACAAGCGGCTCTATGACCGGATCGTTGGCCAGGACGCCTCCGCCGTCCGCGCCCACCTGCACGCGGACGTGAGCTACCAGTCCCGGCTGCTGCGCTTCCTGGAGAACCACGACGAGCCCCGCATCGCCAGCTGCCTTCCAGGCGACGCCGAACGGGCCGCGGCCGTGGCCATCGCCACGCTGCCCGGCGCGACCTTGTGGCACGAAGGACAATTCGAGGGCCGGCGCGTTCGGCCACCGGTGTTCCTGTCCCGTCGCCCAGATGAACCGCCGGACTTTGAACTCGCCGGCTGGTACCGCCGCCTGCTGGCCGCGGTTGACGGTCACCAGGTGCGGGCCGGCAACTGGCGGCTGCTGCAGGCCAGCGGCTGGCCCGACAACCAGTCCTGCGCCAACCTGGCCGCCTGGTCCTGGGCCGGCGGCAGTGACCGGCATTTGGTAGTGGTCAACCTGTCCGCGCAGCCGGCCCAGGCGCACATCCCGCTGGACTGGCCGGACCTTCCCGGTCGCAGCTGGCGTCTCACCGACATCCTCGGGCCGAACGTGTTCAAGCGAAACGGCGGCGAGCTGGCCAGCCCCGGGCTGTTCGTCGACCTGGGACCATGGCAGTTCCACCTGCTCGCCCTGCAGTGACCAATCACGGCCGGGCATGGTGTTCAGCTGGCTGCCTGGCCTGCAGGCGGTCGGGTCCTACCGGCGTGAGTGGCTCGCCAGGGACGTCGTCGCGGGAGTTGTGCCCACCACGCTGCTGGTCGTGCTGATCCTGGTGCTGCAGCGGTGGCTGCCGAAAGTCCCGGCCGTGCACGCCGACCAGGCTGACACCGTGATCAGCCAGGCTGAAGATTGTCGTCGCCGCGATCGCGAGCACCACCATGATCAGCTGGTCTCCCTCGCCGACACCATCTCCACCGCCTCGGCTTTCGCGGCCCGCAGGTAGCGCTTCTGCTGCCGGGCGTCCAGGGCCCGGGGGGCGTGGCGGGGTGGTTTGTCACGGCGCACCCGTGGCTGGTCCAGGCCGAGATGGCGCACGTAGATGCGGGTCCTCGCAGACTCTGGCCTAGTGCGGCTGATCAGCGGAGTGGGGTTGGGTTAACCGAGCGCGGCTGGTCAGCTGTGTGTATAGAACGGGATGCCGACACCCGGGCTGATCGCGTCCACGTCCGTCGTGGACTTGTGTCGGCACGCGCCGCTGTTCAGCGGGAAGTCGGGAGCCGCGGTCTTTCCCGGCGGCTGGACGGACAGGCCGTTGGTGGGCAGCGGCCGGCACAAGGCACCGGCGTCCCGGATCGTCAGCGCGACGTGAGCCGTCTGCCCCGGCTTGAGCGTGACCGTGGCGGGCGCGGCACCGGATGTGGTGGCCTTCAGCCCCACCTGCGTGCCGTTCTCGGTGAGCTTGACTGTGGGGTAACCCGTGACGGTGCAGGTGGCTGTGCCGATGTTGCTGAACTCCACCACGTAGACAGCGCCGCCGGCGTAGCCGTTTCCCTCGGGTGCGAACCAGGTTTCCAGTGATGTGCTGCAGGCGGGCGCCGCGGCCGCGGCGCTGCGGGCTGGGGCGGCCGACGCGGCGGCGGGCAGCAGGACGGCTGATGCCGCCAGGGCGATAGCGGCAGTGAGCCTGCGGGTTAGTTTCATGGTCTTCTCCCAGGTGGCGACCCGGGGCGGCCGGGCCGCCACTGCTCACGCTCGGCCCGGCCCGGCCAGCCGTCCAGGGCCAGACGTCAGGAACACGGGGGACGTTAGCCAGCCGGCAGCGGGCCGCCCGGCGGGCGGCGTCCCAGAGCACGAGGGTGATCGGCGAGGGCGCCGAGCACCCTGCCACGGTCCGGCTCAACCTTCACCAACGGGGCCGGCCTACACCTTCCGGATCTCGATCCCCGGGTACTACTCGCCGCCCCGGCCGCGCCACCCAGGCCACGCTGACCTACGCCGAGCAGTTCGCCGGCTACGACCCGCCGGCGGGCGGTGTTCCCCGCCTGGTGGCCGACGTCGCCGGGACCACAGCCAAAGGCGGCTTGTAAGCCTGCCCCAGGGGTTCCCCATTTACTAGCCAGACCTCAGATCGGCTTCAGTTGATCCTCTACACGCCCTAGAGGTTTAGTTCGGTGTTGCCTGCTGACGGCTTTCGGCTCGTTCCTTGAGGGCCTGGTTGAGCGCCTGGAAGCTGGCCTGGAAGCGGCTAGTGGTCTTGGCGGGGAAGTGGGCGAGGAGCCCGCGGTAGGTCTCGGTCTGCACCAGGCGGGCCTCAGCGGGGGTCAGGGTGAAGCTGTGCTCGCCGGTCATGATGGCGGGCAGGCTGGATCTCCACCGCAGTTCCGTGGCTGGCTCAGCGACCAGCACGCTGGCCTTGACGGTCATGGTGCGACCGTTCACCGGGTGGATGCTCTTCAGGGTGATCTTGTTCCCGGCGCTGAGCTGCCCGGATGCCTCGCGGAATAGCGGGTTCCACTGCGGGTAGCTGCCCAGGTCAGCCAGGACCGCCCACACCTGATCTGGTGAGGCACCGATCTGGGGCGGAGCGGTCGGCGCCCTGGTTCGGCTACCACGCAGTTCCGGTCGTTGATCTCGGCACGGATTCGGCAAAGCCGCGTGCGAGGGCTGTTTGTACAGCCCTCGCACGCTACTCCAGGGCGACGCGCGACCCCGGCGAAGCGCCAAGCATGACTTATAGCTGGTGCAGGGCCAGCCGCGGATGCGTGACCAAGTTACTGGATGACCTTCACCGTGATCGACGGTCCCGCGCCCGCCGGGCTGATCTCGATCTTCACCGCCGCGGTGCCTTTTATGGCCTTGTATTCGACGGTGTCGCCGGACCTGGTCGTCTTCTCCACCTGCCAGCCGCCCGACTGCAGCGCCTTCTCGTAGAACGCCGTGACCTTTTCCGCAGAGTCGGGCGACGTCAGCACCGTTTGCTGGCCCCGCCTAGGTGTTTGCTGCTGGTGACGGTCGAAGGCTTGTACTCGGGTACAGCGTCGCCGCTCGCCCCGGTCGCTGTGGCCGCGCCCGGGGTCGCCGTGGCCGCGGCTGTCGTCGCGGGCGCTGACGCCGGGCTGGAAGAACTGCTACCGGAGCTGCAGCCCACGATCCACGCCGACAATAGAAGGATCAGCGGGACCGCGGCCCAGTGCCATCGCGCGTTCACGACGTCGCGCCAGGCGGCGGATCATTGGGGGCTAGGTAGGCGCCGATGGCCCGGAAGATGGGGTCGCTGGAGTTGGTCCAGTTCCCGTGCGCGTCGAAGGCCTGCGGCGCGAAGGTGATGGCGACCGCGATGGCGATCTTCTCGGATGGTGGGTAGGCCTCTGCTGCTGCGTAGCCGCCGAAGCTGGGGGTCTCCACGAGCCATGGGCCGGCGCGGACGATGCCGAGCCCGAGGTTGTAGCTGGTCGTCTGCTGGACGCAGGCGCACCCGAACTGTACGTGCCCGAGGCCGAGCAGGTTCGGGCCGGTCTGCGCTTGGTAGCTCGACTTGGACAGCAGAGCGCCGCTGCCGATGCCCTGGGCTGTGGCGGTCATGTCGTGGCCGCGTTGAGATGACCGGCCTTCATAGCCTTCTGGACGATCGCAGCAATGTGCGCGGCCTGATTACCGGGCGTGGCTGATACCACTGCCGTAGCGGACGAGGCGCCCGCTGCCGCCGACGTGGCGAGTGAAGCGCCGAGCGGCAGCACAGCCACGCCCATAATCCACGATATGCGCCGTCGATGCTTATGTACTCTCATTCGTTTGACCATGGTTCCTTCCCGTTTCTGATGAGCGACTACGGCTGATCCAACCGACGAGAATCGGACGACCGGCGATACCCGCCGTAGACGCGAATCGCTGGGCGCGGGCGGGACGCCTCGGCCCGGTAGGTGAACCCCGGGGTCATCCCGGAGCGTTGATGATTGACTCGGCCAGCCGCACTTGATAGGTATGGGTATCCTTCGCTTTGAGAACGTCGACAGTTCTGGCCGGGATCGGCCTGCTAGAGCTCGCCCACCGCTGGTCGGGGCTGCATATGGCCGTCGGCACCCCTTGGGGAGACTCTCGCAGAAGCCCTATTGGCGGACAATTGACCTGACTGCAGGGACTTGGGCCTGTACCTAGGTACAGCTCCGGCAGGTAGATATGTCATCTGGGCTGCAACGTGAACTCGACCGTGTCGATGCTCGGGAAGATGCTTAGGCTGTTGGCTTTTACCCTGCCTTTGTGCCTGGACAACTTTGCTATCGCATTCGCCGTCCTCGGGGAAATTCGGCTGACGCGCGCGCAGTTGCTGCGCGTCACAGCGGTGTTCATCACATTCGAAGCCGTAATGCCGCTGATCGGGTTGGCCGTGGGGACGCCGCTGATTCACCTGATCGCTGGCCCCCACCATATCGCCATCGACCCTTACCAACTCGGTAGCCCTACCGAGCTCAAGGAACTTCAGCTGGCCTACCGCTCCCACCTAGCCGACGTGATCGACCTGACCTTCGTCGGACGTTATATCGTCCCGCTCGTCGTGCCAGTGATCGTCGGCGTCATTGGCATCCTGATGCTGGACGAGGCCTTCAACGACGACGATGACGACGACGAGGCGGAGAAGGCGAGGGCGCTGGTGGCAGCGCGCGGCCGCGCCATCATCGGGCTCGGCATCAGCATCAGCGTGGATGAACTGATCGTGGGCTTCACGATCGGCTACAGCCAGTACTTCACCACGCTCGAGGCCATCACCGCCATCGTCGTCCAGTCGTTCCTGGCCCTCATGGCCGGCCTATACCTCGGCCGGAAGGTGCGCGATGGAAAGATCCGGATCAGCGTGGAACGCGTCGCCACCGGCACCAAGCTGATAGCGGGCGGCATCCTTGTCACGCTGTCGGCCGTCCTCCTGGTTGGTCCCCCGCTCGCTACCCACGCCTTCCCGCACTTCATCCACTCCTATTTCCCCCACAGGGTCATCCCGTCGCCCGCGCCTTCGGCGGTAACCATCAAACTGCCGGGAGCCGGCGGATAGGACGCCGCCGGAGCCCTCGGTGCCCAGGCGCCAGGAGTGGCGCTGCGGGTCGGCGTGGAAGAGCCTGTGGGTGCCGAGAACGGTGTCACAGCAGTCACGCCCGCTCCTCTCGTCGCAAAGCGCAGCCTCCGCGTGATGCGGTAGTGCAGGTTGCGTCCTTCACTGCTGGCGTTCTGCTTGACCTGCTACGCCAGGGACAGGGTTAGCGAAGGGGCTGCGCGCCGCAGGGGTGCCGCCGGGAGATCAGCGGTGTGACCGGCCTGGATCACCGGGTGCCAGCTTCCGCCACGTCCCCTGCCCGGGGTCGTACTCTTTCCGTTCGAAGAGGTACATGTCGTCACCCAGGAGGATGAGTGAGTAGGGGCTGGGACCCGTGCCGAGAACATGGCCATGGTTGTGGATGTCGCCGGGCGGGGTCAGTGTCACCACGTCACCGCGGTGCATGGCGCGGTCATCGGCAAGGCGGAGTTCCGCCCGGCCGCCCTCATGGCGAACTGCGTCCCATCGCTGGTGGGTCTCCACTCCGCGGACCGGAGCGACCGCCACCCAGCAATGGTGGGAGTGGGTATAGGCCATCACACCCTCTGGCCGGTGGAACAGCACTAGGCGGGGACCCCGTTCGGGCTTGACCAGCCACTTCCCCCCGGCCGACTCAGCGGGCATTTCCGCGATCAGCGGGCCAAGATACTCCTCGTCGGCGGCAAGCTCCACCAAGATCCGCCCTACCTGGTCCATCTCGAGGATGTCGGTGGAACGCAGCTCAGCTAGCTGAGCCAGGAAGTGGCGGAGCGGGGTGGGAAGAGCGCCAGTACTCACAATCCCAACCCTAACTCACGGTCCGCCAGCGCCCCCAGGCGTGTGCACTTTGTCCGCCATGACGAGGAGCCAGCGCCGGGCCCAGCGACAAGCCGGCTGGCACGCTACTTGAAGATATTAGCCGCCCGGGCAATCGCCAGTCCCAGAATCATGAGGGAGCAGACCGCTTGCACGGTCATAGCCAATTTGCCCCGGCGGGCGAGTGGCATCACGTCGGTCGGGCTGAACGCGGTGGCGTTGGTGAAGCCGAGGTAGAGGTAGTCGAAGAATTCAGGGCACCAGCCCGGTCGGCCTATCCCCGGGTTGAGCTGGGCGGGGAAGGCGAGGTCGGGGAATTCAGGCGGGGCCAGGAAACGCGATTCGGGACCGCCTCCGTCGAGCGTCCAATAGACGAAGGCAAAGGCAATGATCGTGTAGAGCCAGACCAGAAGCCGGTCTCGAGAAGATCCGTCGCCGAATTCGTCTCCGGGGCCCCCTTCAATGAGATCGGCGATTAGCCGGCCGGTGACCCCGGCCGCGTCGGCGACCAGCACGGCCACCAGCGCCAGGGACAGCGCCCGGGCGGCAGCCGACGGGCGGTCGATGCGGCCCCGGTCAATGGCGACGATGGCCACCAGCAGCAACACCTCCACCGCCGGGACCGCCCACGACGGGCCGAGGCTGAACCTGGCAGGGAGCAGCAGCGGCACGGCCATCGCCAGGACCAGTGTGAAGGCCATCGGCCAGCGTTTCTCTGCCCCTGCCCCCGCGGCCACGATCCCAGATACAGGCCCGCGGGGAGCGCTTCCCCGCCTGTCAGCCCACCAGTCGCGGACACCGACCTCCACCATCGCAGTTGCGGACGGTCGCTCAGCAGCAGCATCGGCCGCGGCGATCAGGGCGCGGGCAGCATCCATCGTGGCCACCACGTCTGCCTGGTCAATGCTGGCTGGCACAGTTACCACAATCCAGGCCCGGTCATGACGTGCCTGGGCTTGTACGGGCACCTTCGTAGCCAGCGCAAGCTCCTGATAGCACCGCAGCCACTCACCGGTCACCACCCCAGCCAGCGGTACCCTAACCGTCACGTGCTCGTCGGCGGGCTGGAGTTCGATGTCCGCCCGGGGATCGATGTCTGTCATCCTGGCCCGGCCTCTCCTCCGCAGGGCGGTGCCTTCTGCTCTGAGAGTACGGCGAGCCAGAGCAGGCAGACCGCTCACGCCCCAGCGGCTTCCCGTGCGAGTACCAGGTCGCCTACCGGCAAGAACCCCGTGAGATGGTCATCGAATACCGGCTGCCGCCGTGGACGTGATCCCCCTGGCGCGGGACTTCAGGTACGTCAAGACGCGCAGCGAGATGGACGAGCTGCCCCGGCCGGTCGAGGAGATCAAAGATCTGTACGCTTCGGTGATCCACCAGGTTGCGTTGCGCACCATGTGGGAGTGTTTCGCCGTCACCGGCGCCGAAGACGTTGTGGATACTGTCGTGTTCAACGGCATCGTGCCCGCGCTGAACCGCGCGACCGGGCAGGCCGAAGAACTCCACCTGATCAGCGCGCCGGCCAGCAGAACTGACTTCTCCAAGCTTGTGCTGGATCAGCTTGAGCCTGAGGCGTGTCTGGAGTACCTCAAAGCGATTCTCTCCCCGCGCCCCTATGACCTGGAGCCGGTGATCGAGTTCCAGCAGGCAAAGTACCGATTCGTTCGCGGCTGCCCGCGAAGAACTCGGAGCAGGCCTATGAGGCGCGGCGCATCCTCAAGGCGTTCGTCGATGGCCAGTGGCTCGCCGACTTCGACGCCAGGCTGGCCGAGTACGCCGTCCTGCTGGCGGGGGAGGAGCAGGAGTGAGCGGGTTCCGCCTGGCCCGCCTGGAACTGTACAACTGGGGCACGTTCGGCGGCCGGGTCGGTCTCTCGGCTTGGACGGGCCGCCTTGTTGTAGGAGATGCGCTGGACAGGCAGCAGCGTGGTCACCGCGTCCACGATGGCGGACTTCCCGGAGCCGATGTCCCGGCGCCATGAAGACAGCGTCAGCGGCTATGAGCGAGCGTTTGGAGCGGAATAAACTATCCAGCGGGCGAATTTGGGTTGTGAAGACTGAGATGATGGCGGCGTTGCGGTCCGGCTGGCATCGAATTCAATGTGTTTGGTGCGGCTGGTCTCGCTGTCATGGAGGCTGAGATGGTCCAGAAAGTAAGCATCGCGCTGGAAGACGACCTGGATGGCGGCCCGGCGGCGGAAACCGTGCGATTCGGCTTCGGCGGCGCGGACTATGAGATCGACCTGAGCAAGAAGAACGCCCGCGCCTTCCGCAAGCGGCTGTCGAAGTTCGTCGAGCACGCCCGCAAGGCGGGCCGAGCCCAGTCCCGTCGCTCAGCGCGCACGCCGGCCAGCCGGGAGCGCAGTGGAGACATCCGGGCCTGGGCGAAAGGCCAGGGAATGACGCTGAGCGAGCGCGGCCGCATCCCGGCCAGCGTGGTCCAGCAATACGAAGCCGCCGCCAAAGGACGCTGAAATCTGGGTCGGGCACGCGAGGGCTGGGCCCCATTCCGGCTCCGAAGGCCGGCCACAGCTGACCTCCGCCGGATAAGCCACCAGCCGATGTCGTCCGGGCACAGATGGATGACCGGTCTCAGTGCCATCCGGCTGCGCCCGCGCCCCCTGGCGGGAAGTCATACAGCGATGAGCAGTATGCGGCTGGCAGCTGCAGTGGCGGCGGCCAGGCTGTCGCAGAGCAGGCCGCGGGCAATGGGGTCAGTGCGGACTTCCCACAGCAGGAGGCTGTTGGTCCAGGCGAGGTCGCGGGCGGAGTTGATCGACCATGAGGCGATCAGGTTGCTGACTGCCTGCAGGTGGCGGTCAACGGCAAGCTCGGGTGCGGATTCAAAGGATTGCCGGACGGACTGCTCGGCCGCATCTAGCAGCTGGTCCACCTTCTGGTAGTCGGCTTGATGCGCGCCCGCGGACGGGGAGGTGGCCAAAGCGGTGCAGGTGCCGGTCACCGCCAGGGGCAGGTCGTGGTTGATGTGGGCATTCATGCCCGCCAGCGCGAACTGGATCGGCTCGATTCCGGGCTGGGCGCGTTGCTCGATGAGCGGCCGCCAGGCCAGCGGCCCCGCAGCCGGGTTACCCGCGGCATCCACCGCTTCGAAGTACAGGTTCGCGAAGGTGACATCGAGTTCGGTCATGAAGGCCGGATCGGCGAAGAACCCGGCCCTCAGACTGCTGTCCACCTGCTTGGTGACTTCCAGGTACATGTGGTTGAAGCAACCCAGTCCATCCCCGGCCGGCAAAGATGCCCCGATCGCCTCCATGCGAGCTATGGCATCCGCGACCGACGTCACCGGCACATGCGCAACAGGCACCCCAGCAGGCATGGCGTCACTATACGATCACCGGCGCCTACCGGGAACCCGATCGCCTGCGGAAGGCGAGCATCAGGCGAAGCCCCCCAGCGGCAGAACCGGACGGCAGGCTCGGCAGGAGTTATGAACGTGATCGTTCATCATGGGCTGGTGGACGATGAGAATCCGGGGGTAATTGGCTGGATCCGCGAGATCGTGCTGGACACCCCAGACCCGGGAGGGCTGGCCCGTTTCTGGGCTGGGCTACTGGGGGGGACTCCGGTGGAGTGGTACCCGGGGTGGGTCACCCTGGAGCCCCCTCCGCGCGGGCAGCGGCTCTCATTCCAGGCCGCCAGGGCGGTCCGCCAGGACGCGCCTGGTGCCGAGCACCGGGTGCATTTCGACGTTCTTGTTGATGATCTCGCCGCCGCCCATGAACGGGTGCTGGCCGCGGGCGCGGCCTTCGTCGGCGAGCACACCTCCCCTAAGTCCGGTCCTAGCGGCCAGCAGGTGCCGTGGCGTGTCTACCGCGACCCTGACGGCCACACATTCTGCCTGGTCATCCGGTAATAACACACGCCCTCGGGCCGGGTAAGCCCGCCATTGTCCGTGAAGCTCCCGGCTTCGGCCGGGAGCTTCACGAACGTTATGGGCCAGAGTTAGCTAGTTAGTTAGCCGAATCCGCCCAGTAGACCGACTCCACCTTGTTGCTGTATGTGGAGGTGAAGTTTCCATAGACGTTCGGGGCTATGGTGCCGCAGGAGCCGGTGTAGTTGTACCCGGTGCAGACGATGACCGTGGTGTGCGGATCCCGGTTCTGGTGGCCGGACCAGACCTGCGTCACGCATTCCGAGAGATCACCGAGATCGCACCCGCCTACCCGGGCTGCCGCCGGCTGCTGCCCGAGGCGGCCACCGTCGGCGTCACCCTCCGGGCCCTGGACGGCGCCCCCCTAGCGCACCTCGCCGCGCATGGCCATCACGATTACGAGAACTTCCTGTTCTCCCGGCTCGAACTGGCCGATGGGCCGCTGATGGCCTACGACATCCAAGGGCTCTCGGCGGCCCCGCGCCAGGTGGTCCTATCCGCCTGCGATGTCGGGCGGACGGTCGTGCGCCCCGGGGAGGAAATCCTCGGCTTCACCGCGGCACTCCTCTACGCCGGCACCGCCACCGTCATTTCCAGTGTCGCCCGGGTGGCCGACGACATGGCCATGAACATGATGAGTGCCTATCATCAGGCGCTCACGGGAGGGGCCCGGCCTGCCGAGGCGCTCGCCAAAGCTGCGGCGGCCGGATCATTCAGCCCGTTCGTCTGCTTCGGGTACGGCTAAATCGCCGGGCGCGATCACGTATCAGGTGGTTCACGCGAACGTCTTATTGGTAAGGCGCCGCGTCGGCGCATCCGAGTGAACGATCCAGGTGAATGAAATGACCCAGGCAACCCGTCGAGAGGAAGCACGGGTCCGGGCCCTCCCTCAATATCTGATATGTCATCACATACCCCGTTGCCCTGCGGCGACGGCTCCGGACCACGATGCCGCCCGGACCATCACCACTCACCCGGAGCAGGGCTGGAGCCTGCTGTGCAACGGAGTGGTGCTCTTCGACGACTACGGTGAGCTCCTCCCCGATGGGCGCGCCGTTTCCCCGGTTAAGCCGCAGATTTGCCTGGCCACCACGGGCGGGCCTCCGTCCGGGGGGTAACCCAGGGGCGACGCTAATGTCGCGGCTAGAGGAAAGCCTTATTCGCGGGCTGACGACACCTGTCAGCAGCTTCGCGTGCTAGGCAGGGTCAACATTCTGGCTCTATGATGGCTGGCTATCCAGCCCGATTTGGAGCGAAAGTTGCCAGAAGACCAGGATCGGCTGGCCGATAAGCGGTCGGTCGAGGGGAGCACCCCGCTCCGATCGCAATCAGCCGATCAACGTCCGGACGCACCGCCAGGGGGCCAGCGTCTCCTGGCCGATCCGCAGGTGTTGGTCGCGGTAGTCGGACAGGCAGCGGCCCTCTTCGCTGTTGCCGCCACCGTCGTTTACTCGGCTGGTGCCCTTTCCATTGCATTTAAGCTCTGGTATGACGGTGTACCTGTCCTGCCAGCCCTTGTGCAGTTGCCGCGGAGCTGGTCCATCACTCAGGCGGTCACTGAACTGTTGCCTGTAGCAATCACTGCCGGACTGCTTGCCATGTCTATATGGAAAAAGGTCCGCCACTCCGGCATTGGCAAAAAGATCGGGGGACCGCCTGGTGCGGAATTGAGATCCGCGAGGCGTGGACGCGAAGCGTGGCGGTGGGCCGTCTCTGTCACTCTTGCCCTTCTGTTTACGGGCATCGCTCTACTCTTCGCTCGTTTCTTTTGGAGAAGCCCAATTCCCGCAAACGGCGCTCAAGATAGCATCGGCATATATCCGAGGCCGTGGTGGAACATTCTCATTCTGTGTTTAATACTGGATACCGCTTCGATTCGGCTAGCACTACATTTCCTGCGAAGAGTGCCAGTGGCCGGCTGGCGGCGAATCCCACAATATGCTATCCGGGTAATTATATTGGCTGTCGCTTTTATTCCGATACTGGCATCCATCTCAGCGCCTTATGCGTTTCCTATAGTAAAGCTCTGCAGCCCGGAGTTCACCCATCCTGCCCAAGCGGGAACTCACTATACCCTTGGTAACCTCATTGGCGTCAGCGGCCAGTATGTATATGTCGCCGAGGTTCTTACTAAAGAGCTAAGGCCTGGCAAGTTTGAGTTCGCGGCCGGGTACATTGCCGTAATCCCGCTGTCCGAGGTGAAAATTCTGGCCATCGGCCAGAATGCTTCGTGCGGTCCATTCGCTTCCGCGGGGTCGGACAAATGAGGCATATGATGGGTGCTTTTCCTGAGCCGTACTCTCATCGAGGCGGAGAAGTACCTGCGCCGGGCTTGCGCAGTGGGAGGCCCACAACCGGCTGCATAAGGCACGCGATCACATCTGGATGGCCGTCCTGTCCGCCCGCCGACTCGGCGCCGGGGCCTAAGAATCCGCATCTGGAGATGCCGGGGCCGCAAATTCAAGCTGGTTGTTATCAGGATCACGGAGCACGACGGTGGAGTACGGCCCGTTCGGTCGGCGCCGGATGCCGGTGTGCCCGATGTTGAGCTCGTCGAGTCGGTCCATCCAAGCTTCCAGCCCAGCGCGGTCAGCGACCTCGAACGAGACGTGGTCGAGGCCGGTGTGGCTCTCCTCGAACTTCTCGCCCTGGTTGGCATTGTGATGGTGCAGGCCGACGAGCAGGCCGGTGTTCGGCTCGACGAGGATTTCCGCGAATCCGGTCTCCTCCCGGGCGTAATGCGAAAGCCGCCCAGGCCAGCGCTCGGCCTGGAAGAGCTGCTGGTACCAGTTCATGCTGGCGTCGATGTCGGTGACGGTCAGACAGACGTGATGCACCCCGGTAATGACCGGGCCGTGTGGAGTGTTCATATTCTCACCCTAATAAGGCCCTCTCACTCGGCAGTGAAACGGACCGGAACAGTTTTTCCACTGGACCACGATAGGCTACAGAGACCCTTTCCTGACGGGACTCGGTCTGTCGGCGAATTCCGCTTGGTCGAGGTCCGTGACATGCGTCGGGAACTGAATCAGCTCGATCTAGCGGCGGCCAGTAGCAAGCTGGAGGCGAGGCTCCGGTACGGCTTCCAGCGCTGGGCGAGGTCTGCCACCTCAGCAGGCGCAGGGAGGTGATCGAGACCGTAGCGCGCCTGGATCGTGTGGCGCAGGGCAAGGTCGTCCGTGCGGATGACATCGGGTCGCTGCAGTGCGATGAGAAGCGCGCCCTGCACGGTCCAGGCGCCGATCCCCTTGACCTCGGTAAGCCGCCTGATCACCTCCTGGTCAGGCAACTCGCGCAGTCCGGCCTCGGACAGGCGTCCGTCGCTGAAGCGCCGCGCCAGATCCAGCACGGTGGCGGCCTTGCGCCGAGACAGCCCGAGACCACGTAGTGTCCCTTGGTCGACGGCCGCGAGTTCGCCAGCGCCCGGCACCCGGCCGCCGAACCGCTCGGTGAGGCGCGCGAAAATCGCGGTCGCCGCGATCACCGAGATCTGCTGACCAATGATCTGAAAAACCAGTGCGGCGAACAGGTCCATCGCAGGCAGCCTCCGCACCCACAGGTCAGGGTCGAAGTCAGGACGCTCGTCGATCACCTGGGCAAGCACGGGATCGGCCGCATGCAGCCAGGCGAGCCCCGTACGAATCTCCTGCGCACGCGCTGTCGCCACGCCGTCCAGCCTCGCTCATCCCGGCAGTGAACGGGAAGACCAATGGCCGGTCATCGGGTGCCGAGCGGCCCGAGCCAAGTCACCGTTCGCCCGTAGGCGTACTCACAGATGCCCGCGGCGGCCAAGTACAGCGCTGACGTCGGGCGCCGGCAGAGGTTGCTTGTGCATCAGCAACCGGCTCTGCGCGTTGCCACTCTGCGGGAGAAGAAAGGCCGAGAAAATCTGGTGAGCTTGCTGCCATGAGTCGCGTGCTTCATCCTGGAGACCCTGCGTGGCCAGCGCATCTCCCAGGGCGAGCAAAGTCTCGGCTTCCATCGGACGGTCCCCAGCGCCGCGGATCAGGACCCCTGAGCACGTTCGGGTCGGAAAAGATCGACCGGGCGGTACTTATCGGGCCGATTCCGCCGTACCTGTCGCAGGCACCAGACAACCCCGATGGGGTGTCAGCGAACCTGTTCGACGGGTTCCGACAGCAGGCTTCGGCGGACACACCGGCCTGGCTGAAGGGCTTCCTCGACAACTTTTACAACATCGACCAGTTCGGCGGTAACCGGGTCAGCGACGAGGTGTACCGCGCCAGCTTCAATGTGGCCGCCGCGATGTCGGCCATCGCCGCCTACGAATGCATTGCAACCTGGCAGTCCGACTTCCGGGCTGACCTTCCAAAGATCGATATCCCGGTACTGGTCATCCAGGGCGACGCGGACCGGATCCTGCCGTTCGACAAGACCGGCAAGCGGCTGCCCGGGCTGATCGCCGACGTCGATCTCACGGTCGTCGAGGGCGGTCCGCACGCCATCCCCTGGACCCACACGGATGAGGTCAACGCCGCGCTGCTCCGCTTCCCCGGCCACCCCACCGCCTAGCGGCCAGGAGCTGGCGTCGCAGCCGAAGCGGGCGCCGGAATCCCCCTGTGCCATGCGCGGGATGCCCGCGGCCGCGCACGGCAAAGGACGGTTCGGAGCATTCGCTCACGTTAGGTCATCAACCACGCTACCCGGGCCTGTGGTATCGCCTGATGTCTTCATCGCTGTGCTGGGATCTGACTGGCCGCCCAGCCCGGTGCAGACGCGGTCCACGATGGCGTGGCTCAGCCCGGTGCCGGGAAAGGCGGCCAGGGTGCGCAGCGGGAAGTTGCCGACGACGCGGATACGTCCAGGATCGCCGGCGATGCCGTTCGGCCGCCCGTCGGCGCTGGTCCCGACGGCGCGCACCAGCAGCTCGCGGCCGTGTGCGTCGGCGAGCCACTCATCCAGCGTCAACATGTCGTCCAGTGCGACAGGACCCGTGCGTACCCCGGGGAGTTGCGCCGCCGCGCTCAGCCGGATATCCCGTGAGGACGACCCGACGGCCACCTGGTATGCCCCGGGCGGCACCACCCAGCCCGCCGCGGCCGTGGACCAGTAGGCGAAGGCCCGGCTGCTGAGGGAGAACTCGGCGACCTTCGACTCCCCTGGTTCCAGGTCGAGTTTCCCGAAGGCCTTCAGCTCGCGGGGAGGCCGCGCCACCCCGGGGGCGGACTGTCCCACGTACACCTGTACGACCTCGCGGCCCCGCCGCGCCCCGGTGTTCGTCACCCGGCAGGACACCCTCACGTCCAGGTCCCCGGCCGCCGGTGACCCGGACACCTCCAGCGTGAGTTCGTCGTAGCCGAAGGTCGTGTACGACAGGCCGAAACCGAACGGGTAGGCGACATCGATCGATCGGGCGTCGTAGTAGCGGTAGCCGACGAAAATTCCTTCCCCGTACTGGACATGCCCGTCCTCCCCGGGGAAGTTCAGGAACGCTGGCGAGTCCGCCAGGCGCCGGGGGATGGTCTCGGCCAGCCTCCCGGACGGTTCGGCCTGGCCTAGGAGTAGCTGGGCCGCGGCCGAGGCGGCGGCCTGGCCGCCCAGCCAGCACTCCAGGATCGCGTCGGCGGCGTGATCCCAGCTCGCGACGTCAACGACGCCGCCGTTGGCGAGGAGGACGACCACCGCCTGGCCCGCCTCGCGCACGCGCCTGAGGAGCGCGAGTTGGCTAGCTGGCAGGTCAATGTGGTCGCGGTCGAACCCCTCGGACTCCGCGCCGGGCGGCAGCCCGAGCAGCACGATGACGCAGTCGGCCTCCGCCGCCACCTGGACTGCCTCGTCGGCCAGCTCCTCGTTGGCCTGATCTTGTTCCAGAGTGAACCCCGGCGCGAAACGCACCGTGACCCCCGAGCCCGCCCGGGCGCTGAATTCTTCGAGAAAGGTCTCCATGCGGGTCGGGTTTACCCGTGAGCTGCCTGCCCCCTGATATCGGGGGGAACGGGCGAACTCCCCGATCACCGCCACGGTCGCTCCGGGGCGCAGGGCCAGGGGAAGGACGGTGCCGGAGTTCTTAAGCAGAACCGCGCTGTCGGACGCCGCGCGGCGGGCCAGTATGTGATGGGCGTCGGCATCGAAGCCTGGCCGCGGTTCCGGCGCGGCCGCCCGGGCGACGAGTTCCAGGACACGCGCGGCCGCCTGATCCAGGACCCTCTCATCCAGCTGGCCGGACTTCACCGCAGCCACCAGCGCGGCCGGCGACCGCTCCAGGTCCGGCGGCATTTCGAGGTCGAGTCCGGCGGCCACCGCCGCGACCCGGTCGTGAACCGCTCCCCAGTCCGAGACCACCAGGCCGGTGAAACCCCATTCCCCCCGGAGCAACTCGGTCAGCAGCCAGTGGTGCTGTGATGCGTATGTCCCGTTCACTTTGTTGTAGGCGCACATGACCGTCCACGGCTGGGCCTGGCGGACACACTGCTCGAAGGCGGGCAGATAGATCTCGCGCAACGCCCGCTCGCCGACCTCCGCGCTGACCCGCATCCGGTCGGTCTCCTGGTTGTTCACCGCGAAGTGCTTCGGCGAGGCGCCGACCCCGTGAGACTGGACGCCCTGGACGAAGGCGGCCGCCGCAGTGCCCGCGAGCACCGGATCCTCAGCGAAGTACTCGAAGTTACGGCCGCAAAGCAGGCTCCGCTTGATGTTCACGCCCGGGCCCAGGAGCAGCGAGATCCCCTGCGCCAAGGCCTCCTCGGCGAGCGCGGACCCGATGCTGCGGATCAACTCCGGATCCCAGGACGATCCGAGCGCCGCGGCGGTGGGGAAACAGGTCGCCGGGAGGCTGGTACCCATTCCGGAATGGTCCCCGGCGACCGGCTGCACGCGTAGCCCGTGCGGCCCGTCCGACATCATGATGGCCCGGATGCCGAGGCGCGGTACCGAGACCGTGTGCCAGAAGTCCGCGCCGCTGCACAGCGCGGCCTTCTCCTCGATGGTCAGTTCGCCGAGAAAATCAGTTATGTCGGGCATGGCCGCCTTGCCTTGTGTCGGCCCGCTGAGGTAGCGGTCAATGATGGGCAGTCACTGCCGGACGGTACCCGCTCAGAGCGGCGGGCGCATTGAGCCCGTTCGGCACGCGGGCCAGCACGGCCTCACGGTTGAGGCCGTCCTCGATATCGGCGAACCGGAACAGGCTCTGCAGGTCCGGCGGCAGGAGGGCCCAGACCGCGACGCTGACCCTCGGGGGCATATGCCCACCTCGGCCTGCCCGAAGCGTTACCAGAGGCGGGTGTGCCCCGCAGCAGCCATAAGCCGCAGCAGCCATAATGTGTCTCGTGGGGCTCGAGCCGGGTACCGAGTACGGCCTGATCGAGCGCGCGAGTGCAATCGACCTGATGGAGCTCGCCTCGGATTTCGGTCCGTTGCCGCTGCAGGTGGGAGCCATCTTGGTATTCGGATCTGGCGAGAGTCTGGCAGTGGGCGAGGTCCGCGATGCGCTGGCCGATCGCATCTGCGCCATTCCGCGCCTGCGGCAGCAGTTGGTCTCAACACCGCCGGGGTGTGGCCGACCAGTCTGGGTCAACGATCCAGAGTTCGACATCGCCCGGCACGTTCACGAAGTCGCCTGTTCTCCGCCCGGCGACGAGGACGCGCTCCTCCGGGCAGCGGCTGGAGTCATGACCGTCCCGCTGCCGCCGGGCCAGCCGCTGTGGTCAGCCACGATGGTCACCGGGCTCGCCGGGGACGCCTGCGCCCTGATCGTCGTCTTCCACCATGTGCTGGCTGACGGAATGGGCGGCCTGGCGGTCCTTGCCAGCCTGGTCGACGGAGCCGTCAATGCTCCTCAGCAGAACTTCCCCCGGGCGAAGCCACCGACGCTGCGACTGGCGGTGGATGCAGCCGTCAGCAGGGTCCGCGTACTCGCTCACCTTGGGCGCGTCCCGACTCGTCTGCGAGATGCTCTGGCTGAACTCCGGCCGGGGGCCACTCCCCAGGCGCCCCGCTGTTCGCTGAATCGCCCCGTCGGTACCCGCCGCCGGTTCGGCGTCGTCCGGGCCGATCTGGCGCAGGTCCACTCGGTCGGCCGCGCCTTCGGGGGGACGGTCAACGATGTCGTCCTCGCCGCGGTGAGCGGCGCACTTCGGGCCCAGTTGGCCCACCGAGGTGAACGCATCGATCACATCGTCGTGTCCGTGCCGGTCTCGGGCAGAGCCGAAGCCAGCCCTGCTCAACTTGGCAACCAGGTCGGGGTCACGCCGGTGATGATTCCGGCATCCGGTCCTCCGCTCGACCGGCTCGCGGCGATCGCTGAGATCACCCGACGACACAAGAGCCGAACTAGAGGAGCATCAGCCGCATTGATCGCCCCGGCATTCCGGCTCCTTGCCGCGCTCGGCGTGCTGCGCTGGCTCGTGGAGCGTCAGCACTTGGTCACCTGTTTCGTGACCAACCTTCGAGGCCCGGATGTCCCCGTCTCCTTTCTCGGCGCGGCTGTCTCCCAGATGATTCCGCTCGCTGGCGTCGCCGGAAACGTAGCCGTCGCGTTCGCGGTCCTGTCCTATGCCGGCACTCTCACCGTGACCGTCATCGTTGACGGCGACGCTTACCCTGACTGTGGAGCCCTCGTCGCTGCACTTCAAGGCGAACTCGACGCGCTCACCGCGCCGATCGAGACGTAAGTAACCCAGGCTGCAGCTGGCAGCTTCGCTAACCCTCGCCAGCCGGCCTGGTTGCGCAGGTCCTGGCTCGTGCCCCGGCGTCGTGGATGACCGCAATCCCGGCCACGGCCCCTCACGGGGGCGTCGCCGGATAGGCGGGCATATGCCGAAAGACGTCCTGATCGCCGGTTCCGGGACGCATAGGACGCCCGGTTCGGGAGTCGCGTCATGCGGGCGATGTTCTGGCTTGCCGGATGTCATCTGGTCCGTGCTGGTGGGTGACTTTCGCCTCTGCCGGGGGGCTGAAGGGGTGTGCACCGTTGACGTGAGAATTGGCGGGAGGTGAACCGTCGTGGCTGAGGACATCGGCGGCGTCCCGGTGGGGCTGGTCCGGCGGCAGGGCATCAGCGAGATGCTGCATCGCACCGCGTCGCGGGTGCCGGGCAAGCTCGCCATCGTCGGCGGCGAGACCCGGCTGACGTTCGCGGAGCTGGAGGCAGCGGTGTCGCGGACAGCGGCCACCCTGGCGGCCAGGGGCCTGAAGAAAGGCGACCGGCTGGCGCTGCTGTCGCACAATTGCTGGCAGTTCGTCGTCTTGTCGTTCGCGACCGCCCGGCTCGGGGTGGTCTTGGTGCCGGTCAATTTCATGCTCGGCCCGGCGGAGATCGCCTATATCCTGGGCCACAGCCAGGCGACGGCGTTCGTGGCCGAGGACGGGCTGGCCGCCACGGCCGGCCAGGCGATGGCGGCGGCCGGGCTGGATATCGCGGTGCGGGCGGTGATCCGGCTGCGCGGTGATCAAGCGCCGGCCGGGTGGGCCGACCTGCAGCACTGGATCGACCGCGAGGGCACGCCACCGCAGGTCGATGTCGGTGACGATGATCTGGTGCGGCTGATGTACACCTCCGGCACCGAGTCCCGGCCCAAGGGGGCGATGCTGTCGAGTCGCTCGCTGATGTGGCAGTACGTGTCCTGCGTCGTCGACGGCGGCATGGCCGGCGATGACGTCGAGGTGCACGCCATGCCGCTGTACCACTGCGCGCAGCTGGACTGCTTCCTCGGGCCAGACATTTACCTGGGTGCCACCAGCATCGTGCTGCCGGCGCCCGACCCGGCTGCGATCCTGGCCGCGATCGAGTCGCAGCGCGCGACCAAGCTGTTCTGCCCGCCGACGGTGTGGATCGCTCTGCTGCGCTCCCCGCAGTTCGGCCAGGCGGACCTCAGTTCGCTGCGCAAGGGCTACTACGGCGCCTCGGCGATGCCGGTCGAGGTGCTGCGTGAGCTGCAGGAGCGGCTTCCCGGCATCCGGCTGTGGAACTTCTACGGGCAGACCGAAATGGCCCCGCTGGCCACGATCCTCGGCCCCGACGAGCAGGTCAGCCGGGCCGGCTCGGCTGGCCGGGCCGCGCTCAACGTGGAAACCAGGGTGGTCGATGACGATGACATGCCGGTGCCGCCTGGCACGGTCGGCGAGATCGTGCACCGCAGCCCGCACGCCACGCTGGGCTATTACATGGACGAGGCGATGACCGCCGCGGCGTTCCGCAACGGATGGTTCCACTCAGGCGACCTGGGCGTCATGACCCCGGACGGCTACCTCACCGTCGTTGACCGCAAGAAGGACATGATCAAGACCGGCGGGGAGAACGTGGCCAGCCGTGAGGTTGAAGAGGCCATCTACCAGATGGGCGGCGTGGCCGAAGTCGCCGTCTTCGGTGTGCCCCACCCGCGGTGGGTCGAGGCAGTCGTCGCCGTGGTCGTCCCCAAGCCAGGCGCCACACTTACCGAGGAAGACGTGATCACACATGCGCGCGGGCTGCTGGCCGGGTACAAGACCCCCAAGCGCGTCGTCATCGCCGGCGCCGTGCCGAAAAACCCCAGCGGCAAGGTCCTCAAACGGCAACTCCGGCACGAGCACATCGACCTCGCCGCAGGCTGGTGATCCCCGCCAGTCCGGGCAGGCTCACCTGGCAGCAGCCCGGTTGCCTGCCGACCGTCGTGGTCCACGCAGAACGCCCTGGCCCGGTCGACTCGCTCAGTGGTCTGGCCACGAGTTTGAATCTTCCGGTCCGTGCCCCGCGCGTTACAGGCCGGTCCGGCGCTGAGCCGCCCGCAGGCCGCCGCGGCCGGTAGGAGGAGTCTCCCTCAGCTTCCGCCGGACCTGGCTCGCTACGCGTGTCAGCCCCTACGTGACGTCTGCCGTTGAACTGTGTGGCGGCCGTGTGCTGCTAGCGCTAGCAGGGCGATGATCCGCTGCCAGGGCAGCCGGCCAGCAGGGGCGCGGCGTGGCTGGCTTACCACAGATCACCGCCTGTGAGTACGTACAGGAAAGGCACCAGCGGGATCAGACCGAAGATCCCCCACGCCAGTTTCCCGCCCCGGCTCAAGTCCGGCCGGTCGGTGGCCAGGTCTACCCACATGAGGACTACAGCGAAGGGATGCAGAAAACAGACTAGGAGCTCCAACAGCTTCTTCATGATCTGAACCTACCCGGGCCAGCCAGAGCCACTGCGGCCGGTCGAACTCAGTCAGCTCAGCAAGCATCTCCGTACCCGCGTTTCCCATGCGCGCGGAACTGCGTGCCCAGACCGGCCGGCAGTGGGGTGAGCAACTCGACACCGGTCGATGGCCACGTTGAACGAGCACGTTGCGCGGGCCGGTGACCGTTGCCCGTACTCGGCGGTGGGACGTCGAAGCCGAGGATCTCCGGCGACCCGTACTGATCCGCCAGCGCCGCATTCAACTCGCCCTGCGTTGTTCCCTCACCTGTCGGGTGGCTGTTCAGCTCCCCTGTCTGATTCGTTACCCGGGCGCTGCCTGGTCAGCCCTTCGGCCGACGGCAGCTGCGCCTGCTCTTGTGCTTCTCGTTGCAGGATCCGAGAAGTACCGGGAGGCAGAACGCTCTTCAGACCATAGAGCCCGAGTCCTGATGTGATTTCAGTCGGAGTGATGACCTTAGGTTCGGCGTATCCCACGCCCACAACTACTTGGACGCCTGCATCGAAGACGGCTTTGGGCGGAGCCTGGATGATGATCCGCATAGAAGCCATAGCGGGCAGCGACAGCGGCCGGTATGCATTGCCAGGAAAGCTCTCGAACTGTGCCCGATCGTAGATCGTCTTATTGGACCGCCGAATCTGGACCCGGTCGATTACCCGCTGGTGGGCAGGCCTTCACGCTTGGCGCCTGCTCGTCGGGGACCCACCGCTGCGGACGCACGTAACCCTGGGCCGACTGGGTATCCATCGCAGGCGCCGGGGCCTCTGTCGCCAGGCCGGGACGTTGTGACCCCTTTCTACATGTGCAGTGGAACGTGCTCGCGCTTCAGCCGCTACATACTTCATGACTTTCACCTGAAGCTCATCAGCAGGTATATCCGCGATTCGCTGTCGGGACGGCTTGGGGGCCACCTGGCGTGGGAAAGCTGGAAGATCAGCCAGGTCACGTCTCGTGCAGGGTAACGAGGCTGGCTCACGCCGACCGCCTGGAACCTGCTGCACCCGACCCGGCTGGCATTCGAAGGGGTAGCGTTGCTTGCCCTGCTGACAGCTGCGCTGGCAGGTGGACCGGGCGGGCGGCTCGGATGCCGTGACGGTCTTGGTCAACGTCTTTACCAACGGTGAAGCGGCCCCCGAACACGCCCACGAGGTCGAAGAGGTCCTGCTCGTCACAGCCGGCGAATGCACCATCACCGCCGATGGCCGGCCTGAGGTCGCCCGGGTCGGCGATGCGGTGATCGTCGCACGGGGAATCCGCCACGCCATCAAGCACAATGGTGGCCAGCCGTGCCAGGTGATCGCCGTCCTTGCCTCTGCCGACGTGCAGATCGGCATGGCGACGTGAACAAGCTCCGGCGCCGGCCAGGTGTCAGTAGGCTCAGCGGCATCCGATCATGGCCGCGGACCGAGCGGCCATCGGATAGGAGGTAACGCGCACAGTCCTGCCGATCGGCCCGGCTGGCCGCCCGATCACGGCTGCGATCGGTGCCGTGCCGCGTCCGCCGCTCGCGGAGGATAATGGTTTAATGCACATCCGGATTGAAGGCGTTGACCTGCCGGGTCGATCGTGCGGCCCGAGCAATGACGTTCCAGACGGCTACCGCAACATTCACGTGGGAATCGCGCGCCGCGGCAAGCGCGACGAATTGCTCGGCCTGACCCCGGGCGACGCACCTGCCGCGAGCTGGACATTCGAGTGTCGGCTCAGCGGAGACGGGGATCCGGCCGGCATCGCCCCGGACGTTAAAGGCCCATACATTCAAGGCCCGCCCGGCGGCCGTTTCATCTACCTGAACTGGGTCACCATCGACGACGCCGGCACGCCCACGCTGTTCCGCCGGGCCAAACTGTGGCTCGACGGTGTGCCGCCAACGATCCTCGCCGAAGCTGCCAGGACCGGCCTGCTCGTCGGCCGGCTTGGCCTGACCGACCCAAAGGGCAATCCAACCTGCTCCGCCGGCCGGCCGCCGACAATCGAATGGTCCGCTGGCACCTCCTGACCTGGCACACGACAGGCGCCCAGCCGGAAAATCAGTCGCGGCGAAGCCCTTCCGTCGGGCAGCATAGCCAGGCTGGCTGCTTTGAATGGGGCAAATGACTGTACCTGAACGTGGTCGTGGAGCACCGGCCCGGAAACGGGCGGTGCTGCTCGTGCTGCGCTACTACGGCCGTCAGATGGCCCGACTCCGGCGTTTCACGGTGCCTGCGATGTTGCTGCCCGCGCTGGGAAACACGTGCATCTTCTATGTCGCGCCGCTGATCGTCGCTCAACTGGTCGGCCGCTTGGTCGGCCATGGGTCCGTCGGCATCGGTGCGGCGATGCCGTATGTGCTCGGCTTCGCGGGCGTGCTTCTTTTCGCGGAGATCTTGTGGCGGATGGGCATCCACTGCCTGAATCGCCTCGACGGTCGCGGAATCGAGAACCTCTACGTGATCGGCATGGACGAGCTGCTGGCGAAGGATGCAGCGTTCTTCCACGACAACTTCGCCGGTTCGCTGACCAAACGGGTGCTGAGCTTCGCTTCCCGGTTCGAGGACTTCGCCGACAATCTGGTGTTCAACATCGTCGGCAGCCTTGTGCCGCTCGTGTTCGCGTCGGTGGTGTTGTGGCGTTACGACCCGTTGCTCGTCGTCGGGCTCATCGGCCTGATCGCGATCACCGGTGCCGGGATCGCGCCGCTGATCCGCCGTCGTCAGAGGCTCGTTGACCAGCGCGAGGAAGCCATCGCGCGCGTGTCCGGGCACGTCGCCGACAGTCTGATGAACATGGACACGATCCGCGCGTTCGCTGCCGGGGACCGGGAGGCCGCCGAGCACCGGTCGCGTGTAGCCGACCAGCGGCGGAAGTCGGTGCGGTCATGGGATTACGCGAACCTGCGCATCGACACGCTGGTCGCACCCGTGTCCGTGCTGACCAACGTGGTCGGTCTGCTGCTTGCGGTCGCACTCGGCGGGGGCAAGCACGGAATCGAGGCGATCATCGTGGCATTCACGTACTACTCCAATGCGACGCGGATCATGTTCGAGTTCAACCAGATCTACCGCTCTCTAGAGAGCTCGCTGACTGAAGCCGCGCAGTTCACCGAATTGCTGCTAACACAGCCCGCTGTGGTCGACCCGATCGCGCCCGAGCCGCTGCAGCCGAAGGCGAGCGACGTCCGCTTCGAGCGCGTGACGTTCGCGCACGCGGGCGGACTCCCGTTATTCACCGGCCTCGACTTGGCTGTGCCGAGCGGGACCACGCTCGGCCTGGTTGGCCGGTCAGGCGGTGGCAAGACCACGCTGACTCGTCTTCTGCTGCGGATGATGGATGTCAAAGAGGGCCGGATCCTGATCGGCGGCCAGGACATCAGCAAGCTGCGCCAGTCAGACCTGCGCAGCCTGATCGCCTACGTGCCGCAGGTTCCTGCGTTGTTCCACCGGACGCTGCGCGACAATATCGCGTTCGCGCGCCCGCACGCGACCGACGCGGAGATCCACCAGGCGGCACAGGCGGCGCATGTGACAGAGTTCGCTGGCGCCCTGCCGGACGGATTCGACACGATGGTCGGCGAGCGTGGCGTGAAGTTGTCCGGCGGGCAGCAGCAGCGAGTCGCGCTAGCCCGGGCGATCCTGCGTGACGCGCCGATCCTGCTGCTCGATGAGGCGACCAGCGCGCTGGATTCGGAGAGCGAAATCCTTGTCCAGCAGGCGTTGTGGCAACTCATGCAGGGCCGGACCGCGCTCGTGGTCGCGCATCGGCTGAGCACGGTCGCGCGCATGGACCAGCTGGTCGTGCTCGACGGCGGCCGGATCGTCGAGAAGGGCACGCACGAAGAGCTGCTCCGTCTCGACGGAACCTACGCCAGGCTGTGGCGACACCAGTCGGGTGGCTTCCTGGACGACGACGACGGGGCGACAGCGATGGTTTCACCGGCCCCGAGGTTGAGCGCATGAGCCCTCTCACGGGTCTGGCCCCGGTACGAGCGGGCCCGGGCCTACAGGGCCCGGGGCGCTCGAGCCACCCGCTGTCCGGGAGTACGGCTCGACGGGCTGCTATGCCAGCAGTTGCGCCCTCTCGGGACACGGTTCTGGTGACGAGGTTGTCGCTCATCAGGTAGCTGACGGCGTTGGCAATGTCTTCCGGGTGCCCGATCCTTGCCGCCGGGCAGCTGGGCGGCCATGCCTGCCAGCCTGGAATGTTTCACCTCCGGCGACGCGATCTGGTCCCAGACTGGCGTGTCCACCCAGCCGGGGGACACCGCGTTGACGCGGAGCGGGCCGAGTTCGTGGGCCAGCGCCCGGACCATGGACTCCAAAGCCGTTGACCGTCGCGGCCAGCACCCCTCCTGGGGCGGGCCGCTAGGCGGCGACGCCGGAGGTACGGTGATGCTTCCAGGTGCCATAATGCGCGGGCGCAGATAGCTTCGGGCGCCGGTGGCATGCCGTTCTACCCGACGATCGCGGTCGCCCAGAACTCGGCGAGCCCGCCGCCCCGGTGAGCCCTTCAAGAAGAAATTGGCACCCCGGTGGGCCGGGGCACATGAGGCCAGCCCGGGCCGGGCCGCGGTGCGCGATTTACCGGTGCGCCCGCCAGGTTGGCAGGGTGACCTGGGAATCAAGGTAACCATCAAGGCGACGTCTAGGTGCCCGTCCGGGCTCACATCACATGCTTGATCCCTGGCCGCCGGTGGCATCCACCCCATCTGCCGCCAGCTCCCAGTATTGCCGAATTACAGGAGCACCCCAGTGACCGGTCCAGGTCCCACCCACAAGCCCACGGGGGTGCATGCTAAGCCAGCCACGCCGCAGCATGCAGACTGCCACCTCCCAAGCAGGCAGCGGGGTAAAACCCCGGCAATGGAGACCCTACCGGGCCGGGAGGTCAGGGCCGGACTGGTCTCCTCGCCGCGCTCCGCGACACGGGCAGTCTTCCGTATCTCCCGTGCCCGGGCCGGGCACCGGACATACGGCACTGGCGTCGCGTCGGCTGCCCAGTTTGGCTGCTGTCGTCCCGCCACCGCCCCCGGCCCTGTCTCGCCGCCGCTGTGGCCATTGAGCGTGCCGAGGAGATGAGATGCCGCTTACCCCCGAAGGTGTGCGGACGTGGAAGTTCGTTAAGACCAGGTTCCGGCGCGGGTACGACCAGCAAGAGGTGGACGCGTTCCTGGAACTGGTCGAGGAAGAACTGGCCGACCGTGACATCCAGGCCGAGCAAGTGCGGGGAACTCGGTGTTTTGATTCCAGCCCGGAGCTGCCTGCGGAACCCTCGCGGCAGACAGGTACCGGACAGCTGAGCGGGCCGTCGGCTGCTGAAGGCACGATGACCACCGCAGCCTGTCTCCTGCAGATGGCGGCGGAGTCGTCAGCCAGCGCTATCGCCGAGGCGCGCCGGGAAGCTGACCGGATCCTGAGCCGGGCCAGGGGCGAGGCGAGCATCATCCTGTGCACGGCGCGGCGGCAGGCTGAACAGGTCACCACTGATGCGCAGGAGGCGCAGCTTCGGCGGAGCGTTCAAGAACGCCGCGATGTGGCCTTCCGGCCGTTGACCGAGCGGCGTGATGAACTCCAACGCCCCATCACCATCGCCGAGGTCGTCGCAGCGGACCCTGGGCCGCTAATCGGGAAGCACGACCAGATCCCCTCGGCGCCCGCGTCCCTCACGCCGCCCAGCCTGGACGAGCCGCCGGGACAGCCCGGGACGGCGTGGCACCACCGGCCGGCGTTCATGCTGGCTTTCGGCGTGGTGGCCATCATGCTCACGATCAGTTCCGTCGGGTACCGGCTCATGCAAGGGCCCCAGACCGGGCCTGAGGGAGCCGCTGTGACGGCGGACAGCCACGCCAGCCCGCTGCACATCGCTGGCGAGCACGCGGGCGGTCCGTTCGCCGAGCGGGCGGCGGCTGGCTCAGACTCGTCCGCTCCGGCACCGGTGCCTACACCTGTGCGGCCACCGGGCCCGGGCGAAAGGCAGGGCCGTGCGCACTCCATCGCCCCGGTGAGCGCGGTTGCGTTCGGCCCGCACGGCCCGGGCCAGGGAGACAATCCGGACGCCGCCTGGCTCGCGATCGACGGCCAGCGCCGTACCGCCTGGGATACCCGCCGCTACACGACCGCCAGGTTCGGCAGCCTGTACCCAGGTACCGGCCTGCTGCTCGACATGGGCAACACAGTGACGATCACGGCGGTCCGGGTCACGCTCGGCGCGGCTACGGGCGCCAGCCTCCAGATCCGCATCGGCAACCAGCCAATGCTGGCGGACCTGCGGCCGGCCGCGAGCTCGGCCGGACCGGGAGGAGTCGTGAGGATGACGCTGGGCCGCCCAGCGCGCGGGCGGTACGTGCTGGTCTGGTTCACCAGACTGCCGCCGGGTCCCGCCGGGACCTACCAGGCTGCCGTCTATGGGATCGGCGTGAAAGCCCGGATCTGATGCGGCCTGCTGCGGGGGAGTGTCCCCATGTTCTTGTCAAGCCGTCAGGGACGGAAATTTGTGGCCGCGGGGGTTGGTGCGGATCTTGATGAAGGCCCAGACTCCGTGGCGGCTGACGGGGACGTCGTGGAGCCGGTCGTCGAAGCTGATCGTGACCGATCGGCGTCCGGGCGCGCTGCCGTAGGCGAAGTAGGCCTTGCCGATGTAGCCGCCTGTTCGCTCGGGTCCGAGGTTGCTGAGTGGGCCTGCGCCGGAGGAGCCCGCGCTGTCCCAGCCTCCGCTGCCCCACTCCCACATCTCGGCTTCGAGCTCAGCGCCGTCGCCATTCCCGTCCACGACTGCGAAGCCGTAATCGCCGTCGCTGGTGACCGCCAGGACGCGGGCGTAACGGGAGTGCCAGCCGCCGTGAGCAAGGACCTCGTCCTCGGACAGGCCAGCGTGGTCAGGCGGCATCGGCAAGCCTGCCGGGGTGTTGTGCTTGGCGGGTCCCCTGATTGGGCTGGCCGGTGCGGAGCATGGCCAGGATGACGTCGCAGGAGCCCGGCGAGGCTATCGTCACGGTGGCGTATGGCTGGGCCCCGGTCATGACCCGATTATCACCGGCGAGCCAGACGTATCTCCAGGCGCTCATCACCACAGACCACAGAAACTGCCCTGACGGCGGCTATGACCGGATGCTGCGTCTCGTCCGGGCTAGTCACGATTTGCATCCTCGTGCCGATGTCGCATCAGCGGAAGCTTTGTGCCATAGCACCCTGCGGCGTGGCCGTGCATGCTGGGGGAGAAGGCCCGTGCGCCGGGCGGCGCTGGCACCGTGGGACCGCGGAGGGGGAGGAACTCGTGCTGACGGACTTTTACATCTCCTTCTCCGCAGTGTGTTTCACGCTGCTGGGCCTGTGGCTGATCGTCGTCCAGACACGTCACTCGGAGTGGAGAGGAAGCGCGCTTCACCGGCGGCGAGCCTACGGAGTGGCGCTGCATTTCTCGCTGCCCGGGCTGATGAGCCTGCTAGCCCTCGTCAACCCGGACAGCTCGGCCCTGTGGCGGGCATCGTTCGCCATCGTCGCGCTCGGCGGGGCGGTGGTGCTGATCGCGGTGCGCGGCCCCGCAGTGGGCACGCTCGGCCTGACCGCCTACATATTCGCAATTGCCCTGTACACCCTGATCGGGATCCTGGCGATCGCCCCCCGCATCGTGGGCGGGCTCGGACTCGCCGCCACGCCTGTGCGCGTTGAGGCCGTGCTGCTGACCATCCTGGTGTTCGCTGGCGTGAACGTCGCATGGCTGCTGTTGTTCGAGGAAGCACAACCTGACGGCCCCTCCCTGAAGCAGCGCACCGCGGCACATCAGGCAAGCCTGCCGCGGCACCCCGGCGGAACTCAGGGCAGGCCGGGAGAGGAAGCTAGGCAGGACCCCCCATCACCGCCATGACCTCATCCAATCTCTGCGCGCGGCCCGTTTTTACGCCCTCGCGCAGCCCGTACCACCCATATCGGCTCCGGGCGCGGAATCTTTGGCAACCTCATGACATCTTTAATCGCGCCGCCGACGGCCGGGGCAGTCCGCCTCCGCCCCGGCCCGTGAACTCGTGGCGTCCTACGACCGGAGGTAGAGCTCGTCCGCGTCGTACGTGGTCATCTCCATCATGTCGGGCGCCAGGCCGAGCTCCTGGAACGCCGGGAACAGCTGCTCAGCCCCGTACCGGTCCGCGTGCGCGCTCGACTCCCACACGGCCACCACGTGCAGGCCGCTGGCGTCCGACCCGGCCGCCCAGGTGATCAGGCCGTCGATGTCCTGGGGCGGGTTGGTCTTGGCGTTGACTTTACGGAAGTCGTCGATCGTGAGGCCGGGTGCGGCGGTGATGTGAACGTAGGTCATGGTGTCCTGCCTTTCGGGTACGTGTCACCGGACAGGACGGACGTTACGGGGCGGCCGCAGCCGCGGCATCGGCCGAAATACTCACCCCCGGTACTCATTCCGTGGGCGACGCGCTCGACCAGACGGCGATCTGACTGCGGTTGGCGAAGCCGAGTTTTGTCAGGATGTGCTGGACGTGGTTCTGCGCGGTGCGTTCGGAGACGTACAGGGCCGCAGCGATCTGCCGGTTGGTCAGTCCCTGCCCGACCAGCCGGGCGACTTCCCGCTCTCGCGGGCTCAGTGGCGGTGGCCCGGCCGGCAGGCGGGCGCGCAGGTCCTCGATTCGCTGGGAGAACGGCGCCATGCCGAGGCGCAGCGCGTCCGGCGCCGCCGCGGCCAGCAGGGTGCGGGCCCGGTCCGTGCCGGCCTGGGTGCCCTGCCGGGCCAGCGCCGCGGCGAGCTCCACCGACGCCTCCACCGCGAAGCCGGGCGCGCCGATCGTGGTGCTGATTCTGGCCGCCGCGGCCAGGTCGGCGATGGCCGCGTCCAGTGCACCGAGCTCCGCGGCGGCCTTGCCCAGGTGCAGCTCGACCGGCCCGAGGTAGCCGCCGGCACCCGCGCCGCTGGCGACGTGCCGGCCGCGCAGCGGCTCGAACTCGCTGGAAAGGTAGGCGATGTCGTCGGTGCGGCCTAGGCCGATTGCCACCGCGAGCCCCTGTGCCCAGGCGACCAGCCGGAGCGCGGGAATCGGCTGCCAGGAGCCGACCGGGCGGGCCAGCTCGTACATCCTGGCCGCTTGGTCGCGGTCGCCCCGCTCCAGCCACATCAGGGCCAGGTTGACAGTGGGGAGCACGCTCACCACCGGGGCGTCCGCATCCGACCCCCCCGGCAGAATATGCGGCGGCATCCGGGCCACGAGCGCCGCCACGCCGGACGCCTCGAAGCCGAGGTGCATCGCGATCGGGCACATGACCGCCCCGTAGCCGCCGAACGCCGACGGGTGGCCCATGTCGGTCATGACCTCGAACGCCTCGCCGGCCAGCCGTGCCGCGTCGGCGTACCGGCCGGTGGCGTAGGCGTGCGTCGCGGAATACTGGAGCAGGTGCCACCGGGCCACCGGCACCTGCACCCGCCCTGTGCAGCTGGCCAGGTCGGCCAGTTCCCGGGAGATGACCGGCAGCTGCCCGGCCTCGAACAGCGTGTCGATCCGCCACAGCCTGCCCCACATCTCGACCCAGGCGCTGCCGGCCTTGCGGCCCGAGTCGAGCATTCGCGCGGCGATGACGGCGCGTTCGCCGCTTCCGTCCGGACCGCTGCGGGCCAGCTGACGAGCGCGCAGCGCGTCCACCAGGGCGTCCGGATCGCCGGTCAGCTCGGCGGCTTCCAGCGCCGTTCGGCTAACCTCATCCGCACGCCCGTATTCTCCCCGGTACACCAGGACCTGGGCGCTGCGGGCCAGGACCCGGGCCCGGAGCGGGCCGTCCAGCTCAGGCCCGGCCAGGGCCCGCTCGCAGATCCGGCCGATCTCGCTGTCCCATCCGGTGGCACCGACGGGGTCCATCTCCAGGCCGGCCCGGGCCAGCAGGACATGGTCGCCGAGCCGCTCCGCGCGCTGGGCCAGCCCGGCCAGGGTCTCGTGCCAGCCGGGCAGGTCCCCGCTGCGGAACAGCGCAGCGGCCAGCGCCAGCTCGAGCTGGCCGCGTTCGGCCTCGGAGATCTCGCCCGCTCCGACCGACAGCGCCTGCCGGTACAGCCGCGCGGCCTCCTCGAACGCGAGGTCCTCCGCGGCCACCTCCCCGGCCGCCTGGCACGCCCGCACCGCGTCCAGGCGGTCACCGGGCAGCGAGCTGGCGACCCGGTGGTGCGCGAGCTCGGCCAGGTGCGAGCGCAGCTGGTCCTGATAGAGACGCTCGATCGCATCCGCCGCCGCGACATGCCAGCGCCGCTGGTCCGCGGCGGACAGCTGGGCGACCACCGCCGAACGGACCAGCGCGTGCGAGAACCGGTAGTCGCCGGGACGATCACCGGCGACCAGGAAGCCAGCCGCCTGGCACTCCTCGACCGGATCAAGCAACGCCAGCACGGCCGTGCCGAGCATCCGCGCGACCACCCCGACCGAGAAGCTGATGCCGGCCACTGCAGCGGCCCGCAGCACGTCCTGGCTGGCCGGCCCGAGCTGCGCGATCCGGTAGGAGGTAACGTCGAGCACCGTGCCGGGTACCGAGCCAGGCCCGGCCCCCGGCTGCTCCGCGCGCATCCGGGCCAGCTCGCGGACCAGGAACGGGTTGCCGCCCGTTTCCGCGTGCACCGCCTGCACCTGCTCCGGCGAGGCGGCCCGCCCGGCCGACGCCAGCAACGCGGCCACGTCGACAGCCGGCAGCCCGGTGAGCACCGCCCGTTCGGTATTCACGTCGGTCGGCAGCATCCGGATCAGCTCACCGCTCCCGTCACCGGGCGGGGCCGGCTCGCGGCAGGTCGCCAGGATCAGCATCCGGACGCCGCGCAGCTGGCGCACCAGGTGCGCCAGCAACAGCAGCGACGGCTCGTCGGCCCACTGGATGTCGTCCAGGACGAGCAGCAGGCCGTCCGGCTCCGCGTACCGGGCCAGCCGCTCGCGTACCGCGCTGAACAGGGCGAAACGCTGCCCGCGGTCGAGCTCCGAGCCGCTGCCCAGGGCGTGCCCCGCCGTCCCGCCGAACGCCAGCGACCACAGATCGGGCCCCGGCTTATCGTGGCGGCGGCCGGGCCGGCCCAGCAGGTCCTGCAAGGCCAGCCGCCACAGCCCGTACGGCGGTGCGATGTCCCGGTCACTCGAGCGGGCCCAGACGACCGCCGCTCCGCGCGCCGCCGCCACCACCGCGGTCTCCTCGGCCAGCCGGGTCTTGCCGATCCCCGCCTCGCCCGTGCATAGCAGCAAGCGCCCGCGGCCCGTCCGCGCGTCATCCAGCAGGCCGGTCATCCGGGCCAGCTCACGGTCACGGCCGACAAACGAAACGGCCGCTATCCCCTCCTCCCGAGCAGCCACAACGACAGCGTAAACCTCCCTCCATCAGGTCGCTCTGGTGGCTATCCCCGTCGGCGTCTGAGCGGCATGCTGGTCTACGTGCATGGCGAACCACGCGTCACCCGGGACGACCTTGGTCGCTTGACGCGGGTGTCTGCCGCCGAGGGGATCCCGCCGCCAGAACGCGTCTGGTCCGATCGGGACTGGCTGCTCATCCAGCGCGGCCATAAGTCTGCAGAGATGGACGACAGATGGGATGCCTTCGTGGAGGGACAGCGGCTCTATCTTCATCGGAGCTGGACCGGCCATGGCATCTATGAAGCCGAGTTCGGCAGGACACCGGACGGATGGCAGATCAGCTCCGCGATCGTAGAAGGTGATGGCACTATTTACCGTCGGCAAGACGACTCATACGAGAGCGCATCGCTCGAGGGGCTGATCAACGGGACGCTACTCGGCGTTTACCAGGGGCCCGGTCGCTAGCACGTGCCCGCGCAGAACGACTCGGTGCTAACGGGTGACGATCACGGTCGCATGGTGCCCAGCGGCGTTCTTTAGCTTGACGTCGCCTGTCAGCAGTTCACAACCGAGTGCCTCAGCTAGCGCGATGTAGGCGGCATCGTGCGCTGCCAGGTTGTGGCGCAGCTCCCACATCCGGGGATGATATGGCCAGACCGGATGGCGGGTGATCCGCAGGCGAGAGTAATCGGCGAGCATCTGTTCCGCGCGGTGATCGGTGATCTTCTTTCCGGCGGCGAGCCCCCGGACAGTGGACGCAATCTCCACGTCGAGATGGTGCGGGGCGTGCAGCGTGCGCGGTGCGGACAGTCGCTGCCGCAGCACCTCATCCCCCTCCCGCGCGGACAGCGCGTCAACTACAAGGGAGCAGTTGACCACGTAGGTGAGACTCAACGGCGCCCCTCGTCGCGCGCCGCGAGAATGTCGTCCATGGTCAGGTCCACTGGTTCCCGGTCACGAGCGATCCGGGCGATGACCTCGGCGTTGGTCTCCGAGGCGGCATCGGCGTCCATCAGGTCGCGCAGGTAACCCGACAGCGACTGGCCGAGTGATTTAGCTCGGGCGCGCAAGACCGCGAGTGTCGCCGGATCGACGTCGCGGACTTGGACAATACCCGCATCCGTAGGCTCGCTCATACCCGAAGGCTACCATCAATCATGCACCATGCATGAATTCGTGGTGCCGGTGTTGCCTTAAGGTACGGTCCAAGGAACGACTCGACCGCGATCTGGACACGCGGTTTGACGCCGGGGTCTGCAGTTGCCGGGCCTTGCTGGTTCAGGTTGTGCTCGTGGATGTGTCGAGGGGTGGCTGCTCACCCGCCGGGTGATCGAAGATAGCGTGCCGGATATCCCGGATGGCCTGGTCCAGTTCGTCCACGGCGTGACGGACCTTGCCGTTCGCGGGGTGATTGCCCATTAGTCCCAGCGCCGCCCGGAGGTCTTGGCCTGCGGTGAGCAGTCGGCGGACTACGACGTCGTTCAGGTCCGCGGCGATCCGTTCGCGGTCTTCGGCCTGGCCCGGGATGGCTTCGGCCGAGTCGGTGGTGCGGCCGTCTTCGGGAGCTCGCTGGCTGCCCGGCGGGGGATCGCGGGTCGGCTTCACCTGGGGGACAGCCGGTGCGGATCTTGTGGTCGTTCCGGAAAGAACACCTGGTATCCGATACATCGTGGCGGCTCCTTAGTCTTTGTCGAACCTTGCTGAGCTGAGCCGCCAGGGTCCGGAGCGACGAGTGTACGTACACCTGCATTGGCCTGGTGCAGGACGGTATTGGGAGCCGGTCAAGGTATGCAGAGCCGGGCTCACCTGGGGGACACCGCGCGGACGCCGCCGGCGTCGGGGTCACTCGCCCGGGCTGTGCGGTGGGCGGCGGCTTGCGGGCCGGCGAGCAGGGCGAGGACCTCGCCGATGGCCAGGTCCCCGTGGCCAGCCTCGGGCAACGGTAGGTGGGCCTGGACCTGGTAGCGGTTGCGGCGGCCGTCTTTCTGTTTGACCAGGTAGCCCGCGTCAGTGAGATCGTTGACGATCCCATGAGCGGAGCGCTCGGTAAGGCCCAGGCTGGCCGCGATGTCGCGCAGCCGTGCGCCCGGATCGCAGGCGATGCACAGCAGCACCCGGGCATGGTTGGTCAGGAAACTACAGTTCGCCATTCCAAAAGTATACCATTAATTCCTGAAAGATATTGCTAGTTTCATAGTTCAAGCGTAGCCTGACGTCAGGCAGCGGGGATCAGCCGCCGGCGGCGGCCAGTTCTCCCCGTGACCATAAGGAGATGGTTCGCATGAGGGACGCCAACGCAAGCAAGGTGCTGCTGCGCCCGCGGGACGGCCGGATGCTGGCCGGGGTGTGCGCGGGCGTCGCTGACTACTTCGCCCTCGATGTGACCCTGGTCCGGGTGATCTGGGCCGTGGTAGCCGTCATCACCGGAGGCGCGGGCGTCCTGGCCTACCTGGTGGCGTGGATCATCATTCCGGACGAAGGGCAGAAGAGCTCGATCGCCGAGAACGTTACCGGCCAGGACCAGGACTCCTACTCAGGCTGACGTTCCCTGACGGGTCCGCGCTTGTCCTGACCGGCCATGGCTGGCGGTGGTCAGCCGGGTGGCCGGGCGGCTGTCACCAGGGGGATGTGATGACCCGGTATGCCGTACCAGGTCCGCCAGTCCAGCTGCCGCACGGCCACGTCAGCGCAGCCGGCATCCCGCAGCACGGCGGCGTAGCGGTCCGCGCCGTCATCGACGATGCGCAGCCGGCCGCCGGGCCGCAGGACCCGCACCGCCTCACGCAGCGCCTGTGCCCGCCCGCCGGCCCCCCGGATGTTGCTGAGCGCCAGGCTGCTGACGCGGCCGCATCCCACGTCCAGCACGTGCTCATCGCCCCGCAGGCCCAGCTCATCCAGCAGTTGGGCCCAGATCGCCCGCTTTGCCCGGCCCGGTGGAGTACAGGTAACTCGCCGCTGACCCCGCCACCACCGTGCCGCCCGCGCCAGCCAGCGCGGCAACGGCCGGCCTGCGATGGCGCACCGCCCAGGCCACGGTGCCCGCCAGCCCCGCCTCAATCACGCCGAACGCCGCCAGCCCGGCGAACCCGCCGTCGATGCCGTACCTGCCCCGCTGGCCGGCGCGACCAGGCGTTCCCCGGCCGGGACCTCCGCGACTGGCTCCACGCCACTAGTCTGCCAGCAACCATGACCGGCGAGGCGGTGCTCCACGAGCCACCGCCTCGCCGGTCAGCAGCGAATCGTATGAGCCCCCCACCTTGGCGGGGCTGGCCAGGCTGTTCAACCCGCGTGCACTGCGTCCGCCTTCTGGAGGGTCTGGTAGACCGTGACCGCGAGCGTGCCGAGTTGATCGTTGGCAGCGTCGGTTGCGCTGTTGACGGCGAGCGCGATGATGATGCCGGAGTCGGGGAAGTAGTAGTGCTCGGCCCGGTAGCCGAGGGTGCCGCCTTCGTAGGTCCATACCGTCCCGATGGGCTGGTAGGTGAGCTGCTGGACGCCGAGTCCGTAGCCGGCCGGGTCGGCGGGCGTGGTGGTGGCGATCGGTTTGCCGGTGGTCTCGGAGATGAGGCTTTCGAGCTGGCGCTGCTGGCGTGGCGGTAGTTCCCGGCCCTGGTAGAGGTCCCGGTCCCAGGTGGTCATGTCCTGCAGTGAGCTCACGATGGCCCCGGCGCCTTGTGCCCAGGTCAGGGCGAGCGGTGGCATGGGCTGGCCCAGCAGCGACGGCGCAGCGGGCATCTCGAAGTACCCGGTCGGCATCCGGGCGGCGTCGGCTGCCGGGCAGGTATACGGCGCATAGCACATGCTGCGCAGGCCCAGCGGGTTGATGATCCGCCTGGTGAGCTGATCCGCATACGAGTCGCGGGTGACGCGCTCGATGATCATCTGCGCGAGGATGTAATTCGTGTCGGAGTAGCTGTAGCCCGCCGGGCCGAGCGGGAGGCCGGTGACATAAGACACTAGGCGGGCCGCGGAGAAATTGGCCCCGGGGTCGGCCGCGAGCGCGGCCACGAAGGCTGGCTGGAAGGCGTAGTCGGGGATGCGGCTGGTCATGTCGAGCAGCTGCCTGATCGTGACATTGCGCCAGGCCGGGTACTGGGGAAGCCATTTCCCGAGTGTGTCGCTGATCGACAGCTTGCCCTCGGCCTCCAGCTGCAGCAGGAGCACGGCGGTAAAGGCCTTGGTGTTGCTGCCGATCTGCCACAACGCGCTGGTGGATACCGGCGGCCCGCCGCCGTAGCGGGTCGTCCCAGTGGCCAGGTCGATGGCCGGCTCGCTTCCGGGGAAGCTCACCCGCAGCGAAACCGCGGATATGTGCTCGGCTTTGCCCTCGGTCGTCAGGTAGTGGCTAATGTCGTGCTGCAGCGCGGCCTGCACCCCGGCGCCGTTGCCGCGGGGCGTCGCCGCCGAGGCGCTGGCTGCCGCGCCCGAGAGGAGCCCGGCCGCGCCAAGAAGGGCACAGGTGGCCGCCGTGGCGGACAGTTTGGCCCGGGTACTTCTTCGCGTCTGGTGCAGGTTTGCGGATCTCATGTCAGCTCCCTGGGTCTGTCCGCCGCGGTGTGCTGGCGGGCCGGCAGCAAGCCAGCGGCGGGTACCCGCAGGCCCTGTGCCGCGGCATCGCAGGATGGCTCGTGCGCCGTAGACGGAAAGCGGAAACCGCTGACGGAAGGTGCTGCCATGTTTTCCCTCAGATCGCTGCGCGCTAGGCGCCACCGAGGTCCAGAGCAGCCGGAATATTGATCTCGTTTACACCCGGATAAACGAGCGTGACTTCCCTGGTTTGAAGCTACGCCCGAACCACCGGCCAGACAAGGAGTCCCGGGCCCTGGCTGTGCCGCTGCGCGGGGCGCGCGCACCGCCAGCGCAGCCAGGCGGATGACCAGCCGGGCCGGGGTTATCGAGCGGGGTTATCGAGCAAGATAGATGGACGGCGACGGAAGCGGGAGCCATGATCGAGGAGCTGGCGCGGGACCGTCTGGGCTACGGGCGCCTGCGCCCGGGACAGCGGCCGGCGGTGGAGGCGCTGGCCGGCGACCGCGATGTGCTGGCCGTACTGCCGACCGGGGGCGGGAAGTCGGCCATCTACGAGCTGGCCGGGTTGCTGCGGGCGGGGCCGACGGTGGTCGTGTCGCCGTTGATCGCACTGCAGGATGACCAGCTCGCCCACCTGCGCGCGGCTGGCCTGCGGGCGATCGTGCTGAACTCCCAGCTGTCAGCCGGCGAGCGCGCTGCTGCGCTGCTCGCCTCGTGCGATTCGGACACGTTCGTATTCCTCTCGCCGGAGCAGCTGGCCAAAGGGGAGACCCGGGACACGCTGCGGCGCGCGCAGCCCGGGCTGTTCGCCGTGGACGAAGCCCACCTGATCAGCCAGTGGGGACGCGACTTCCGCCCCGACTATCTGTTCCTGGGCGCCCAGGCGGACGCGCTCGGCGTGCCGGTCCGGGTGGCGCTGACCGCGACCGCCGCACCGCCGGTACGCCAGGAGATCGTCCGGCGGCTGGGGCTGCGCGATCCGGTGGTGGTGATCGGCGATTTTGACCGGCCGCACCTCCACCTGTCAGCCGTGCACGAGCGCACCATCCCAGACAAGGAGGCCGCGCTGGTCCAGGTGGCGCGCGACTTCGCCGGCCCGGGGATCGTCTATGCGGCGACGCACGCCAGCGCGCAGGCGGCCCACGACGCACTTGCCTCGGCCGGGGAGCAGGTAGCGCTGTATCACGCCGGGCTGTCCGGGCGGGCGCGGCGGGAGGCGATGACGGCTTTCCTGGACGGCCCGGCCCGCATTATCGCGGCCACGGTGGCGTTCGGCATGGGGATCGACAAGCCGGATGTCCGCTGGGTGCTGCATGCCGACCCGCCGCCCTCGCTGGACGAGTATTACCAGGAGCTCGGGCGGGCCGGCCGGGACGGCGAGCCGTCGCAAGTGCGGCTGCTCTACCGCTACGAGGACTTCGAGCGGGCTCGCCGGCTGACGGCGCGGGGCGTGCCCGGCACGGCTGTCGCGCAGGTTGCGGCCGCACTTGCGGCCGGGCAGTGGATCGGACCGGGGGCCCGGCGGCAGACGGCCGCGCTGGCCCGGCTGGCTGATCTCGGCGCCGCGGCCTGGCAAGCGGACGGCAGTACCAGGTGGACTGGGAGGATGAGCGTCGCGGCGGCGCTGGAGGCCTCGGACGCGGAGACCGCTCGCGAAGCCGAGATAGAGCGCACCCGGCTGACGATGATGCGCCGCTATGCCGAGCACACCGGTTGCCGCCGTTCGTTCCTGCTCACCTACTTCGGCCAGGACTACCCCGGCCCCTGCGGGAACTGCGACAACGACCTCGGGTCCATCGAAGCTGACCGTGCCGGCCTCCCGTTCGCCGTGGGCGCGCGGGTCGTGAGCGAGCGCTGGGGCGAGGGCACCGTGCAGCGCTACGACGAGGATGAGGTCACGGTGCTCTTCGACGACCACGGCTACCGTGAACTGTTCCTGCCGGTCGTCTTGGAACGCGGCCTCCTGCGGCCCGCATAGCAGGGCATGGCACCCGGCGCGAGGATGAGGCAGGGATGCCGCCCAGCTACGCAGTCAAACCCGGGCCGCTCTGCCGGGAGCCGGATGCCTCGGTGAGTGCGCGGAGGAGCGCGCTGGTGGCGGCGGTGGGCCGCCGGCTGGCGCTGATGGCGGCGGATAGGTTCCACCGGAGCCGGGGGTCGGCGACTGGGACTGAGCGCAGGCCGGGGGCGGTGGTGACGGCGGAGGCCGGGATCAGGGTGGTTCCGAAACCGGCCTGGATGAGCCTGGTCATGAGGGTGTAGTCAGCGATCTCGGTGGCTCCGGGGGCGTCGCCGAGAACTCGGTCCACGGTTTCGCGGATGCCCCAGCCGGGCGGGAACTGCAGGATTGTCTCGTCCGCCAGGTCGCGGACGCTGACGTCGGGCCGCCCGCTGAGCGGGTGATCTGGGCGGCAGGCGAAGACCAGCGCCTCGCTGGCCAGCGGGTGCAGGACGATGCCGCGCGGTGGCTGGCCGGTCCCCGGGTGCGCGGTGCTGGCGGTGAGCGCGATGTCCATCGTGCCGTCGGCGACCGCGCGCAGGTTGCCGGCCGATCCGGCCGTGGACTGGCGGACGTGCAGCACGATGGCGGGGTGGTGGTCCCGGACGTCGGTCAGGACGGCGGCGAGGTCGAGAGAGCCGGTGTTCAGGGTGCTGCCCAGCACGACTGTGCCGCGGACTTGCCCGGAAACCGCCGCGACGTCATCGCGGGCCGCCTGCGTGGCGTCGAGGATCCGCTGGGCTCCGGCCCGCAGGGCCGCCCCGTGCTCGGTGACGGCGACCGGGGTGACCGACCGGTCGAACAGCGGCACCCCGAGTTCGTGCTCGAGACGGGCGATGGCACTGGACATGGCCGACTGGACGATGTGCATCGAGCGGGCAGCGGCGGTGAAGCTCCGGGCCTCGCAGCAGGCGAGGAAGTACTCGAGGTCGCGGATCTCCACGGCTTCACGCTACCGTTTCCGCACGGTCACCATCAATAAAATCAATGCTCTCTATCTAAATTGATCGTTGGACATGATGACCGTCGGGACGCGACCCTGAACAGGTAAGCGATGTGGTGCCGTTCCGGGGAGTGTTCCGATGAGTGCTTTTCTCGCCGATATCCGCGACACGGTCGCGCCGGGCCGCCGGGGCCGGCATGGCCCGCTGCCGCCGCTGCTGCTCTCGATGACGCTGGTCACAGGCCTGGTGGACGCGTTCAGCTACCTGGTCCTCGGGCACGTGTTCGTGGCCAACATGACCGGCAATATCGTGCTGCTGGGCTTCGCGCTGGCGGGCGCCCCCGGGTTCTCGGTAACCGCATCGGCGACCGCCCTGGCGTCGTTCTTCGCCGGGGCGCTGATCGGCGGACGGCTCGGTTCCCGGCACAGCGGGCACCGGGGACGGCTGCACAGTTCGGCTGCGGCCATCCAGGCCCTGTTCCTCGCGGCGTCGGTCATCCTGGCCGTGCTCAGCGGCAGCCCCGTCGTGGCCGGCTACCGGTACGCGCTTATCGTGGGGCTTGGTGCTGCGATGGGCATCCAGAACGCTGCCGCCCGCAAGATCGCGGTGCCTGACCTCACTACGACCGTGCTGACCCTCACCATCACCGGGATAGCCGCCGACAGCGCCCTGGCCGGCGGTCCGGGCTCGAAAGCGGGCAGGCGGCTGACCGCCGTGGCCACCATGCTCGCCGGCGCGCTCACCGGTGCCCTGCTCGTCCGCCACGCCCCGATCTCCTATCCGCTCGTCATCGCCCTGGTCACGATCGTCCTCGGCGCCCTGACCAGCCACATTCTCGGAAGGCGGGATCCGGCCTGGGTCCGCGCCGCGGCCTAGAAACACCCCGCCCTGACCGCCGTAATCGGAGAAGGAGACATGAGCGTCGAGAGAACCCGCAGCGGGCACCAGATCAGGTATGAACCTCATCCATGGCACGGTGCCGGACCGCCGTCCGCGGCGCAGCCGCTGTTCATCTTGGCGATGGATCACCGTGACTCGTTCGGCCGGACCCTGTTCGGCGTGCGCGGCACCCCGGACGCAGGGCAGCTGGCAGGCATGCGCTCCGCCAAGGAACTGATCTTCACCGGCGCACGCCAGGCCGCCGAAAACACCACCGGCCCCGGCCAGCTCGCGATCCTGGTCGACGAGCAACTCGGCGCCGACGTCGCCCGCCAGGCCCGGAAGGCCGGCTTCGTCCTGGCCATGCCCGTCGAGACCAGCGGCGCGGACCGCCTCGTCTTCGATTACGCCGATGACTTCGCCGCCCATCTCGAAGCGTTCGACCCGGACTGGGTCAAGGTCCTGGTCCGGTTCAACCCGGCCGACCCCGCCGAACTGCGCGACGCGCAGACGAAGGCGCTGCGGCGGCTGCACGACTGGGTCACCGGGAGCAGGCGCCGGTGGCTGATCGAGCTCCTCGTCCCGCCCACCCGCGAGCAGCTCACCGCCTGCGGCGACCAGGCCCTTTACGACGAAAACGAACGGCCCGTCCTCACCGCCCAGGTCATCGGGGCCCTGACCGCCGCGGGTGTCCACCCGGGCATCTGGAAGCTGGAGGGTTACGAGACCACCGCGGGTGCGCAGCTGGTCCTGGACGCGATCCGCGACTCCGGAGCCCCGGCCAGCTCAGCCATCGTGCTCGGCCGCAACGCGCCGCAGCGCCAGGTTGACCACTGGCTGTCGGTCGCGGCGCCGCTGCCGGGCTACGCGGGGTTCGCCATCGGCCGCAGCATCTGGGACGAGCCGATCGCCCGCTACCTGGCCGGTCACACCAGCCAGGACGACACCGCCGACCGCATCGCCGAACGCTACCGCCACTTCATCGGCCACTACCTCGACGCAGACACCGCCCCGGCCGGGGACATCGGTGAGCGCAGCGAACCGTTCACCTACACTCACCCGCGGCTCACCCCAGACCGTGAAACCCTCATCCGAAAAGCCGCGGCCGGAGCCGAGCCCCGGGGCAGCCTGCTGCCCGCCTGGATGACCCAGACCCTGCTCGCCGAAGTCAACGCCCTCCGCGCCGGATAGCATGCATGACCAGCCTGCACCACCGATCAGCAAGCTCGGCGTCCGCGCCAGGAAAGGAGAATCACGATGCCCGACCAGACCCGCGCTCCCGCGCCGACCTGGCAGCCGCCACCCGATTCCGAGCAGTTCGGCGGTGACCTGGACGCCGCCGAACGGCGCGAACTGCCCGCCTCGGCCTACGCCTTCCCGCGGCAGCGCAAGGAACCGCTGAGCTCAGCAAGCCACGTGCGAAGCGCGCTCAGCCGATTCGATCAGGTCAGCGACGTCAGTGACGCTGACCGCGCGCTCGCCTTCGAAAACATCCGTCTCGCCGCGTCCTACTTCGACGTTCACATCACCGAGAAGTCCTGGCACGATCTCATGCACCCACCCAGCGGGCGCTAATACCCTGTCGGCCAGGCCTTCTCTTTCCGCCGTGAAGTCTGCGCGGATTTCCGGTCAGCGCGCCCGCTCCCGGGGATCGTGATCATGACCGGCGGCGGCGGGCTGCAGCACGGACGAGCCGAGCCAGCGGCTGGCCTGCAGGGCCAGTTCCACCTCATACCGGTTCACGCCCACCGGCCGTCCCAGGCTCTCCTCCGCCTTGCGGATCCGGTACTGGACCGTGTTCTTGTGCAGCATCAGCTGCTCGGCAGTCGTCTTGTAGCTCCCCCCGGTCTGCAGGAAGACCAGTAGCGTCTCGCGCAGCCGGGCGTGATGCTCGTCGTCGTCGGCCAGGCCCGCCAGTGTGCTGAGCACCCAGGCCCGCAGCAGCTCAGCGGACCCGAGCATCATTGCGATCGGTGCAACCTCGCCGAACGCCACCGCCCGTGGCGCGTGCGACCCCGTGGCGAGCGCGACCGCCTGGGCCGCGAGGGCCTGCCGGTGACTCAAGCGGAACCCTGCCGCCCCCTTCGCCGCGTCGCCGAAGGCGAAACGGAGATCCGCGTCCGCACCGGCCGCCGCCGCCGGATCGAAGGTGTCCCGGATCCCCAGCGGCAGCCAAGCCCACGCGCTGGATTCGTCGCGCGGCAGGAACACCGGATGAGCCGGGCAGGCCGCCTTCCCCGCCACGTGCCCGATCGCCTGCTCCAGCCGGGTGATCTCATCCCTGCCGCTCACCTCTCCGCCCACCCAGCACACCAGGCCCACGTGATACTGGCGCAGCCGGTAGCCCAAGGTGGCCTCCGCGGCGCCCACATCGATCCGCCCGCCCGCCAGCAGGTCACGGATCCGCGCGGCCCGCGCGGCGCTCCGGTTCCGCAGCCAGTGCTCCCGGGCCTGCGCGTAGGCGACGACCATCTCCTCCGAAGTCTGGTCGATGTAACCAGCCACCACCCGGGACATGCTCAGCGTGGCCGCGCCGATCATCTCCGCGTCCCCGGCCTGGCGGGCCAGTTCCTTGAGCATCCAGCCGGAGAAGCACGCGTGCCCGACCCGGTAGGCGCGCAGCAGCTCGGTCAGCGGCGTCCCCCGCTGGGCCAGCCGCCGCGCGTACTCGGTCGCCGCGGCTGGAGCCCGCACCGCGGCGAGGTCGATCCGGTGCTGCATGATCTGCAGGCAGGTATCCACGTTGCTGTCCACGCTCGAGGCGAGCAGCGTAAGCACCGGCTTGTCGTCGCGTAGCTGCGGGATCTCCTGGAGTATCGCCTCGTAGACATCCTCTGACACCGCAACGCCCCGGCGGGCAACTGCCGCCGCGACATCGGCCATCCGCTCGGCGACCGCGGGAGGATCGATCTCCACCTGCGGATTCTTACACATTCCGGAGCACCTGCCGAGGGGCAGCCGGTAGCGCGCCTCTATGGCGCGACAGCAAGTAACCGTCTCCGATCCAGCCGCCCCCTGACCGGCACCCGGGCCGGCCCCTGCGTCCGGGGTAGGCCAGCCAGCCCGGGCGCAGTCCGTCGCCTGGGCGGGCCGTTATGTCTTCCCGGGGCCGGGACGGTGCGGGGGAGTGGTGGGTGTGAGCCAGTGGGTGACGGCTGTGGGGTGCCCGGGGTCGGTCATCGACCGGATCCTGGTCAGGCGCTCCTGGTCACGGGCGGTAACGCGGTCGCGCTGACGCAGGTGTTCCTCCCAGGAGGCGACGACGAACTCCTCGAGGATCCGGGCGGGGTCGGCGGCGTCCTGCCAGACGCGCCACGCGCTGGCCCCGGTGCGCCGCCGGCTGAACCTCGCGTCACGCAGCGCGGCCAGCAGCTCGGCTTCCAGCCCGTCGCGGGGCCAGTACTCCACGGTGACCATGACCGGACCGGTGGTGGGGTCCCCGGCGGTCAGGTCGGGGACCGGCCATTCGGCCGCGGGCAGGAGCTGCGCGGGCGGGATGGGCTGGAAGCGGTACCGCAGCCCGGCGAGCGGGCCGAGAGCCAGGCCGGCCGCGGTGATCAGCAATGTCGGGGACAGTCCCAGGTGCTCGGCGGTGATGCCCAGGACGGCACTGCCGACGGCGTTGCCGCCCTGGAAAACGATGAGGTAGAAGGACAGGCCGCGGGCTTTGATCCACTGCGGCAGCGTCAGCTGATACAGCGAGTTCAGCGTGGACAGGGCCAGGATCCACGCCATCCCGGCCACGGCGAGGGATACCGCGACGAGCGCGGTGATGTGGACATAGCCGACGATAAGTGCCACGCAGGCGAGCGCGATCGAGCCGGCCGCGAGCTCCGTCCCCGGGCCGAGCCGGTTCCTGAGTGCAGGCAGCAGGAGCGCGCCAGCCACCGCGCCGACGCCGACACACCCCAGCAGCAGGCCGTAGCCGCCCGAGCCGAGGTGCAGCTGGGATTGGGCGGTCACGGGCAGGAGGGCCCAGATCGCGCTGGCGAAGAAGACGAACACGCCGGCGCGCAGCAGGATGGCATGCAAGGCCGGGCTGGCCCTGACGTACCGGGCGCCGGCCCGGACCGCCTCGCCGAGGTGCTCGCGCGGCAGGACGGGCGCGGGCCGCGTACTGCCCCGCCACCAGGCGAGCACGCCCAGCACGGCGAGGAATGTCGCCGCGTTGATCAGGAACACCGTCCCGGCGCTGGTGGCAGCGAGAATGAGCCCGCCGATCGCCGGGCCCAGCGCTCGGGCCAGGTTCTGGTTCACCGCGCCGAGGGAGATGGCCTGCGGACGTTCCTCAGGTGATACGAGTTCCGGTTGCGCCGACGGTCTGCATCCAGCTGCCGATGTTGCTGATGAACTGGGCCCCCCAGAGGGCGGCGAACGCTTCATGGCGGAACGGCGCCCACGCCGACCCGGGTGACCGTGGTGTAGTCATCGGGCTCGGCCCGCGCCCGCGCGGGCCAGCTGCTTCGGCTCGTAGTGCACGATCGGGGTGCCGCACACAGTACCGTTATACAGCGCCAGGGTCAGCGCCTCGCGCCGCGGGCTCGGCCTACACCCCTTCGCCTTGCGTGCCCTTGCCAGCGCCGGCGGGAGCGAGCGGCAGTAGCCTCACGGGACGACCAGGTCGGCCGGGATGACGATATCCCGCTTCTGGATCTTGCCGGTCGGGCCCTTGGGCAGCGCGTCGACGATCCACACGTGGCGCGGGTACTTGTAGGCTGCGACCTGGCCTTTGACGTAGTCGCGCAGTTCCTCGGCGGTGATGACGGCCCCCCGCTTGAGGGCCACCGCGGCACCGACCTCCTCGCCCAGGGCCGGGTGCGGCAGGCCGATCACGGCGGCCTCGGCGACCGCGGGATGCTCGTAGAGCACTTCCTCGATCTCCCGCGGGTAGACGTTGTAGCCGCCGCGGATGATCAGGTCCTTCTTCCGGTCCACGATGTAGAAGTAACCGTCCTCGTCGGCCCGGGCCAGGTCACCGGTATGGAACCAGCCGTCGCGGATCGCCTCGGCGGTGGCCTCGGGGCGATGCCAGTAGCCCTTCATCACGTTCGGCCCGCGGATGACGATCTCGCCCACCTCACCCTGCGGAACCTCGTGGTCTTCGCCGTCCACGACACGCATCCGGACGTCCCGGATGGGGGTGCCGATCGAGCCGGGCTTGCGCTCCCGGCCGGGATGGTTGAACGAGGCGACCGGCGAGGTCTCCGACAGGCCGTATCCCTCGAGCACCGGGACCCCGAACGCCTCCTCGAACCCGCGGAGCACCTCGACCGGCAGGGCGGCGCCGCCGGAGATGCACGTCCGCAGCGCGGAGGTGTCGTAGTCCGCGCGGTCAGGCTGGTGCAGCAGCGCCACGTACATGGTCGGCACGCCTTCGAAGACGGTGACCCGGTGACCGGCGATGATCCGCAGGGCGTGCTCGGGGTCGAACCGCGGCAGCAGGGTGAGGCACGCCCCGGACGCCACGGCCACGTTGAGCGCGACGGTCTGCCCGAACACGTGGAACAGCGGCAGCCCGCCGAAGATGACGTCGTCCGGGCCCGCGCGGACGATGTCGGCCCGCGCCACCTCGGTGTTGCTGAGGAGGTTGCCGTGGGTGAGCTCGGCGCCCTTCGGGTGGCCGGTCGTGCCGGAGGTGTAGAGGATCACCGCGGTGTCCTCGTCGTCGGCGTCCGCGACCTGGTCATCCGGGGCGGCGGAGGCCAGCAGATCGGGGAAGCTGACCCCGTCCACGACGATGAATTCCGCCTCGGCCTGCTCCGCGCCGGCGCGTGCCTGGTCCGCGAACGCATGCCACCCGAAGATCAGCCCGGCTCCGGAGTCGCCCAGGTAATAGGCGACCTCCCGCGCTTTGAGCAGAGGGTTCATCGGGACGACCACGCCGCCGGCCCGGAGCACGCCGTAGTACACCACCGGGACCTCAGCGACGTTGGGCATCATGATGCCGACCCGGTCGCCGGCCTTCAGGCCGCGCTCGTGCAGCAGGCCGGCGACCCGGGCGCTCGCCTCGTCCAGGGCCCGGTACGTCATCGCCGCGTTGTCCACCCGCACGGCCACCCGTCCGGCGTGGATTCGGGTGGTGTCCGTCAGGTTCTTGGCCAGGTTCGTCACGCTGCTCATTGTCCGGCTGGCGGTCCGGGCGGTCGTCGGTCCCGGGTATCAAGCCTGCCCCCGGGCGTTGGTACGGCGGCACAACCGTTGTGCCGGTGGCCCGAGGAAGAGGCCCATCCTTCCAGATCGGCTTCTCCATCGCGCACCTGAGCTACTTCGCCGGCCAGGCACGCAATCATGCGCCCTATCGAGAAGATCTTCCGGGACGCCCGGCTGTCGATGATCGAGGACGGGTGCAACGAGATCCTGGCCATCAAGGGCGGCCGGTACCTGGCTGACGACCATGGAATTTGACGTCCTGATCGAGATTCCGCGCGGCACCCGGAACAAGTACGAGGTCGACCACGCCAGCAGCCGGATCCGTCTGGACCGGACGCTGTTCACCGCGACGCAGTACCCCGCCGCCGAGGCCGAGGTCGAAGCGTCCCGGCGCCGCATGCGGGAAACACCCGCGGCACGTTCGTGGCCGGCCGGGCCTGCCTCCCGCATCTGAAGCGATCGGCGAACCCGCTAAGCGAAAGCCCCGGCCGGGGCGGTCCGGATCTCGGTGTTCAGCTACGCGAAAGCTCCGATGCCAGTGATGGCGCGGCCGACGATGAGCGTCTGCATGGTCTCGGTGCCCTCGAAGGTGTGGATTGCCTCGAGATCGGCCATGTGCCGGGCGACCTGGTACTCGAGCAAGATGCCGTTGCCGCCGAGCATGTCGCGGGCGTCGGCGGTTATCGCGCGGGCCTTGCGGGTGTTGTGCATCTTGGCCAGCCCGGCCACGGTGGGGGTCAGCCGGCGGCGTTGGCCAGGCGGCCGATCTGCAGGCAGTACAACTGCATCGCGGTCAGGTCCGCCAGCATCGACACCAGCCGCTGCTGGATGATCTGGAAGCTGGCCAGCGGCTCGCCGAACTGACGCCGCTGCAGCGCGTACTGCAAGGCGGTGTCGTAGGCGGCGGTGGCGTGGCCCAGCGCGGCCCAGGCGCAGGTGCTGCGGGTGGTGGCCAGGACCCGGGTGGTGTCCTTGAACGAGCGCGCCCCAGGCAGCCGGTTCTCAGCCGGCACCCGCACCTCGTCCAGGGTGATGTCGGCCTGCCATACCGAGCGCAGCGACACCTTTCCCTCGATGACCTGCGCCTGGAAGCCCGGCGATCCTTTCTCCACGACGAACGCGTTGACCTGGCCGTCGTCGGTGTTGCGAGCCCAGACGACGATCAGGTCGGCGACGGTGCCCAGGCCGATCCACCGTTTGCGGCCATTCAGCACCCAGCCCCCACCCGCCTCCCCATCCCCCTTCACTGGGCGGGCCGAGGTTTCCAGGGCGACCGAGTCCGAGCCATGCTCCGGTTCGGTCAGCGCGAACGCACCCAGCTTGTCCATCCGGGCCAGGCCGGGCAGCCATCGCGCCTTCTGCTCCTCCGAGCCGCACATCGCGATCGACAGCATGGCCAGGCCCGCATGCACGCCGAGGAACACGCCCAGGCTGCCGTCGCCGCGGTGCAGTTCCATCGTGACCAGCCCGCACGCCATCGGGCTCATCCCGGCGCACCCGTATCCTTTGATGTCCTCGCCGACGATGCCGAGCTCGGGCAGTCGCTTGACCAGCGGCCAGCAGATCTCGGCCCGCTCCCAGTACGGGCCGACGACCGGCACGACCTCCTCGTCGACGAACCGCCGGACGGCGATGAAGTGCGACCACTGCTCGTCGGTGAACTGCTCGCGGACAGAGAAGAAGTCCGTCCCCAGGGATTCCCCGAGATGCCTGTTCACCTGCGTCATGGCTGGCTTCCTTTCATGGCCTGGCTCTCCGGTGTGGTGAGGTCGGCATCCAGGAACGCCTCCACGACCGGGGCGATGCGTTCGGCATCTGCGGCCAGCTCGAGGTGGCCGCCATGATAAATGTGCAGCTGGCTTTCTGTCATCAGCCGGTGCATGATCCGCGCGTTGACCAGCGGGATGATCGGGTCGTCGTCACCGGCCAGGATCAGGGTGGGAGGCCGCAGCCGCGGTAGCCGCGGCAGGCTGGTCCAGCCGAGGCTGGAGATCAGCTGGTAGTAGTAGCCCCGGGCCGGGCCCAGGCGGGTCGTCGCGTGCAGCAGGTCCCGGGCCACGGCCGGGTTTTTCCGCGCGCTGCCGCCGTACAGCTCGCCGGCGATGCGGGCCGCGTGCCCGGGGTCGCGGTGGCGTCGCGGCGTGAGCATGCGCAGCAGGACGCGCGGATCCCCGGGGACCATCAGTGCTCCTGGCCCGGTCGCCACCAGCACCAGGCGGCGTACCCGGTCCGGGCGGCTTAGCGCGAACTGCTGCGCGAGCCCGCCGCCCCAGGAGATGCCCAGGACGTCGGCCTGCCCGTAGCCAAGCTGGTCGAGCAGGCCTGCCAGCAATGGCGCCGACGTGCTGAGGTGATAGGGGAGCACCGGGGCGGGCGAGCCGCCGATTCCCGGCATGTCGAACCGGATGACTCCCCGCCGCGGATCTAGCTCGTCGACGAAGGGCTGGAACAGCTCCAGGCTCGCGCCGATGCCGTTGCACAGCAGCAGGGGCGGCGGTCCGCCCGGGGGGGTTACCTCCCGCACCGCGACCCGCAGAGCGCGGCCGCCGACCCTCAGGATCCTCATCCGCTCGGCCGGGCCGGGCCGGCCCAGGCGGCTTCGCTTGACCCGGCCGAGGCAAGGTCCCGGGCATTCTTCCCCGGCCGGTCCGGGACGGGACGTGTCAATGGTCATAGACGTAGGTTCCCGGTGCGTCGCAGATCGGCACCAGCCCGCCACCGCCGGGCTCGGCGGGGGCGGCCTTCTCCTCCCCGCAACGCTCGGCCAGCCAGCCCGCGTAGTCCGGCCACCAGGAGCCGTGAGCGGTCTCCGCGCGCCGCAGCCACCCCTGCGGATCCTCCGGACAGTCCTTGGCCACCTGGTACCTCGCCTTGTCGTTTCCGGGCGGGTTCACCATCGCGGCGACGTGCCCGCTGGTGGAAAGAACGAAGCGGTTGCGCCCGGCGAGCAGCTGGGTCGATCGGTAGCAGCTCTGCCAGGGACAGATGTGGTCGGTGATCCCGGCGACCAGGTAACTGTCGCGGTCGATCGCCGCCAGGTCCACCGGCGAGCCCAGCATGGTCACCCCGCCGGGCCGGACCAGCGCGTTCGTGACGCCCAGCTGGAGGAAGTCCCGGTGCAGGCCCGCGGCCATCCGGGTGGTGTCCGCGTTCCAGAACAGGATGTCGAACGGTGGCGGCTTGCGTCCGAGCAGGTAGTTGTTGACCCAGTAGTTCCAGATCAGGTCGTTCGGGCGCAGCCAGGCGAACACCTCGGCCAGCGATCGGCCGTCCAGGTAGCCGCGCGCCCGCGATGCAGCCGCGGCCAGCCGCACAGTCCGCTCGTCGATCACGGCGCCGGCCAGGCCCGCCCTCTCCTCGTCCAGCACGGTGACCATGAGGGTGAACGCGGCGAGCCGGTCCTGCTGGCCGGTGTGCGCCAGGTGTCCGGCCACCATCGCGGAGATGACCCCGCCGGAGCAGGCTCCCATGAGCGCGGTCTGCTCGCTTCCGGTGATGCGTGCCGCGGCGTCCATGGCATCCAGGACGGCCTGCCCGTAGGTGTTGAAGTCCCATGCCGCGTGCCGGGCGTCCGGGTTGCGCCACGAGATCATGAACACCTGCATGCCGCTGCCGGTCAGGTACTCTGCCAGGCTCCGGCCGGGCGCCAGGTCCATCACGTAGAACTTGTTGATCGTCGGCGGCACGATCAGCAACGGGACCTGCCGCACTGCGGCCGTGGCCGGGCGGTACTGGATCAGCTCGAACACCGGCGTCCGCAAGATCACCGACCCAGGCGTGACGGCGAGGTCTACCCCGACCTCGAACGCGTCCGGCTCGACCATCGACGGCACCCGCGGCGCGGCGGCCATGTCGCCGACGAAATGCCGGAGGCCCGCCAGGGCGCTGCCGCCGCCGGTGTCGATGGCGGCCTTCAGCGCCGCGGGGTTGAGCAGCGGGTTATTGCTCGGGGCCAGCGCGTCGATCAGGTTGGTCACCCCGAGACCAACGCGTTCGGAGTCTGCCCAGTCCAGGCCGGCGTCGGCCACCACCCCTTCCACGGTCCCCGCGGCAGCCAGGTACACCTGCATCGCCCGGCGCAGCAGCGGATTGCCCGCCCATCCCGGATCGGCGAACCGGCGGTCGCGCCTGGACGGCTGTACCTGCGACGTGCCCACCGCGATGCGGGCCACCTCACCCAGCAGCTGACTTCCCCGCCCGGCGACAAGCCGGGGTCGGCCAGCCAGCGCCGCGGCCAGGCGCAGGCCGGAACCACCCAGGTTCACCCGGCGCAGCGCGCCGATGGCCGCGTCAGTGAGCAGCAGGTCTAGGGGTGCCGCCACGGCATCCGCCGGGGCTGATCTGATCGTCTCGCTGTCAGGGCTCATGATCTCTCCTCCAGAGGAGCCTAAGCAGCGGGACGCGTTCTTCCATTGGTCGCTCGTTACGAACCGGGGGTCAGGCATGGTTCTGCGGGCACAGGCTCCCGCCGTGGGAAGCCCCAGATGAGCGCAGCGGCGGGGGAGCCCCTGACCATCCGCCTGGCGTCCGGGCGGAAGGGCGGCGCTGGCTGGTCCGCCTGGACGCCAGGTGGCTGAACGTTCGGTCAAATGATTTTGGTCAGTAGCCAGAACGTGGTCCCGGTGCCCGCGCCGTAGGCTAGGTGCGCGCTCAGATCCCAGGCCAGGGTTTTCGCGTCGTACTTCCAGATCGGCTGGTACAGCCCGGCTTCGGGGAGCACGACGTAACCGGCGGCCCAGACCGTGGCGCCGAAGGGCAGGCCGTATGCGGGGTGCGGCCGGCGCGCCGACCCGGCCATGACGCCGTACATCGCCGCGGCAGCCGATCCGTAGGCCCAGTGCGCGGCGGTACTGATCGGCCAGGCCCAGCGGTCGGGGAGCTTGCGCCCGGTGAAGCCCTCGATCACGCGGCGGGCGGCCTGCCCTGGGTCAGGAGCCGTCTCCCAGGTGTTGACCGGCGCGAATTCCCAGGCCAGCGGGCTCTCGGTGCCGCCCGCACGACGGTGCCGCAGGTACTGAACGGTGTCCAGGCAGACGGTCCCCACGGCGCCGGCGAGCAGGCCGGCGGTTGGCTCACCCTCCCGCCGGCCAGCCGGAGCCAGCGGCCGACCTCGCCGGAGCTGATGTCCAGGTCGAGAACCAGCTCGAGTGCCCGGGTCAGCGCCGCCGCGGCCGCCGCGTGCCCCTCAGTCAGCCGCAGCGCGAATGCGTCGAGCAGGACGTCGGCCGCACGCGGCGGGTCGGGGCCGGGCGGAGCGGCACGCGCGGCCTCGGCGGCCTCCCGCACGCCCCCGGGGATGTCCAGGTCGCCTGACCACATCGCGGCCTCCCAGAGGGCCTCCAGGTGCGTCTCGCGGGCCAAGCCGACGTCGAGAGGCTCGAGGCGCCTGGCCGCGCTGAGCAACAGCCGGGCGGCGTCGGTGCCGCGGCGCTGGTCAAGGGCGATCTGCCCCCGCAGGTGCTCCACCTCGGCGGTCCGCAGTTCATCCAGCGGGTCGGCCTCGACCGCGACCAGCAGTCCCAGTGCCGCATCCAGCGCGCCGGCGTCGCGTTTGGCCCGGGCCGCCGCGAGCAACCGTCCTGTCCGGCGCACCGGGCCGGGTGTCAGCAGCGCCGCACGTTCCAGGAACGCGGCCGCCGCGGCCAGCCCTCCGCGATCCTGGGCCCGGCCCGCCGAGCGCTCGAGCTCCCCGGCGACGTCCTCGTCTGGCCCCGGTGCGGCCTGAGCCCGGTGCCAGGCCCGGCGATCGGGATCAGCCCGCGGATCGGTGACCTCCGCCAGCGCGCTATGCACGTCCTGCCTGTCCTGCCGCGACGCCGACCGGTAGGCTGCCGAGTGCACCAGCGGATGCCGGAACCGCACTTGGGCACCGAACTCGACCAGGTCCGCCTCGACCGTCGGCGTCGCCGCCTGAACCGGGATCCCGAGCCGCCTGGCCGCTTGCCATACCAGCAGCGGCTCACCCACCGGATCCGCCGCCGCGAGCTGCAGCAAACGGCGGGTCTGGGTCGCGAGAGCATCGATCCGCCGCCGGAAACTCTCCTCGATCTGCCCCGACAGCGGCCTCGCGCCGGGCAGCCCGAACCCGCCCGCCAGCTGCGCCGGCGCCATTCCCCGAGGCAGCTCCAGCAACGCCAGGGGATTGCCGCGTGTCTCGGCGACGATCCGGTCGCGGATGCGGGTATCCAGCGGCCCGGTGAGCACCGAGTCCAGCAGCGCCCGCGCGTCACCCTCCGCCAGGCCCTCTACCCCCAGCTCCGGCAGCCCGGCCAGTTCCTCACCCGGCACCCGGGCCGCGAACACCAGACCGACCGGCTCCGCCGCCAGCCGTCGAGCTACGAACCCCAGGGCCTGCGCCGAAGCCTGGTCGAGCCACTGTTCGTCATCGACCACGCAGAACAGCGGGCGCTCCCCGGCCGCCTGCGACAGCAGGCTCAACGCAGCCAGCGCTACAAGGAACCGGTCAGGCGCCGAGCCAGCGCTGAGGCCGAACGCGATCCGCGCCGCGTCACGCTGCGGCGCCGGTATCGCCTCCAGGTGGTTCAGCATCGGCGCGCACAGCTGTTGCAGGCCTGCGAACGCCAGCTCCATCTCCGACTGAACCCCTGCCGCGCGCGCCACCCGGCATCCGGAAGCCCGGACGGCCAGGTGATCAAGCAGCGCCGTCTTGCCCACACCTGGCTCGCCGCGCAGTACGAGTACCCGGCTCTCCCCGGCCCGGACAGCCTCGATGAGCCCGTCGAGCAGGCCCAATTCGGCGCGTCGGCCCTTCAGCTGTGCGGCACGTTCTTGCGGGCGGGAACCTGCGGCCATCGGGCCGGCGCTACGCCACGTCCATGGCACCCGGCCAGGCGTGACGGTTCATACGGCCTCCTAGCTGGCCCACATCACCAGCCGATGAGGCCGAGTCGAAACCGATGGCACCTCAGCCCGTCGCCACGTGCGGGGTTCCGGTTCAAGGCCATCTTCCAGACCGTGCCAGGCCACGGCGATCAGCCCAGCTTCCCCAACCGGATAGCGAGCAGTACGCCGTCTGCTTGCCTCCTAACCATAACCGGGGATGGGCTTGCGAAACCAGGGCCGCCCTGCCGACAGCGCGGGGTTGTCCGCACGGCGCGCGCCGGCGGTGACCGTAGGCACCGTGATGGCCGGAGCCACGCCCAGCTTCTTCTCGATGACGGTGCACCGCGGGTTGCCCGGGACCGCACTGGGGTCGCGGGCCAGGGCATTAGCCCGGGCCTGGCCCCGGCGCGACCAGCGGCCCGGAGCGGGACCGTGGATGCCACGACCAGCCCTGGCGACCTGGGCGGACCGCACTCAAATCAGCAGGAAAGCAGAGGGCTCGCCATGACACGCAGACAACGCAATGAGTTGGTGGCAGTGCACGCTGACCTTATTTTGGCCGATGAGCCTGCCGTCGAGGCGTACACGCTCCATTTCGAAGCCCAGATGCGCCGCGGCAAGGTATGGCGGCTGCTTTCCGCGAGCTGGGTGGATTTCGCCTGGCCCGGCGCGATCCTGTTCGGCCTTGACGCGAGGGAAATCCAGTGAACCTGTGTCCCGGGTATTACCCGTCTGCGCCCTGCCGGTTTGCTGCGTCCAGGAGTCGCCGGGCCATCGCTGCGTCGGTGGGTGGGACGAGTACCCGCACGCCCTGCGCCTGCAGTTGCGGTTCTTGCCCTCCGGCGTCGTCGGCAGACACCACGGCCAGCAGATCGTTATTGCGCAGCATGCCGGCGATCAGCTCCGCCTCGGTGCGGCTGGCAACGACCGCCACCGGCACGGTGGCGCCGCCACGGCTGGCCGGGGACGTGGCCTCGTGCTCAGGTCCGGCTTGTTCTTGCTCGAGGTACGCCGCATACCAGTCCGGCCAATCTGGGTCTGGGTGGCCAATTTCCTCCTCGTACTGGCCGTGGGCGTTCGCAGCGCGCCGCAGCGCGTTAGCGAGATCGCTTGCGGAATCAAATGTCAGTGTCATGACTCTCCTCCCAGGAAACCGCCACCAGCACGATGGCACCGTGCCTCGTACTCCCGGGCTGCCGCTGACGTAGATCGGGCCACGGGGGTCTGACCAGTAAGCATCTCGACTGATACGTGCCACAACCGGGCGGCCTTCTCACATCCAGCCTCCGGTAGATCGCGCAGGCGCTGAGCTGGCCACGACCGCGACAGTGCTGGCGCCGCGAGCCTCACCGTCACTGCGGCGCGAGATCGCCGTAGAAGTAGGACGCGGTGACTCCGCCGTCCATGAGGAAGTCGCTGCCGGTGATGAACGTGCTGTCGGGGCCCATTAGAAGGGCGCCAACTGTTCCGACCTCGTCCGGGGTCCCGCCGCGTCCGGCGGGGGACAGTTCGATCATGCGGCGGTATCCCTCACCTCGAGGGCCGGTCAGCTCGTCCCTGGCGAGCGGAGTGAAGATGATGCCGGGGCTGATGGTGTTGAGCCGGGCGCCGCGCTTGCCCCACCGAACGGCCTCGGCCATCACCCGCAGCGAGTTCCCGCGCTTGGCAAGCTGGTAGGCGTGGAGAGGGTCTGTGACCTGATCGGGCTGGAGCATGGGGAGCTTCAGCAACTCATCCGCCGGGGTGGTCGCGAGTGCGGCGTTCTGGTCCTCGGTGAGGGCGCCGAGGCGGTCGCCGGTGAGGCCTGGCTGGGTGAGACTCCCGCGGCGTGGATGACGCCGGTGACGCCACCGAGACCCGTGGCCGTCTCGACGAGTGCGTGAACCGACTCGCCTGAGGACACGTTGACGGTTGCGGTGCTCACCTCGAACCCGGCGTCGCGCATCACCCCGGCCGCTGCCTCGGCGTTCTGGTCGTGCAGGTCGGCCACTACGACGTGCTTCCCGGCGCTCACGCGCCGGGCGATTGCCTGACCGATCTGTCCTGCTCCGATGACGACAATGACTTCACTCATGGCTTACTCCACGGGTTCACCAGTTTCGGGTCGGCGATCTCCTCAACCCGGACGTCGCCGGCGCCGTACATGAACGCTGCTTGCATCGCTGTTTTCCTCCGTCTCCGTGAGCTCACGCGCCACAACGCCGCTCACGCCCCAGCCAACCCGCTCCCGAATCGGTCCGGCAGTGACTGTTGTTCCAGGTATTGGCAGAACCCCCCAGCCCGCCGAAGACCAGCGGTGCAGGCGTCCTGCACCCACGCCAGTTGGCCGGTGCTATTCGCAGAGTGTCTCCACCTTTTTACGTGCTACACTCTTTCACGTGGAGGTGCGCATGAGCAATCGGAACATCACGCTGTCGCTTCCTGAGGAAGACCTGCAGCGGGCCAAGATCATAGCTATTCAGCGCGGCACCTCGCTGTCGCAGCTACTGACAAGAATGATCAAGGACCTGGCAGACCAGGAGACTGGCTACCGTCACGCCAAAGCGCGGAGCCTTGCGCTGCTGGAAGAGGGGCGAGACCTAGGCACCGATGGTCAGGCCCGGTGGAGCCGGGACGACCTGCATGAGCGGTAACCGCAGTTTCGTGGACACCAGTATCCTCGTGTACGCGCACGACGAGACCGCCGGCGAGAAGCATCATCGAGCACGATCTCTGCTGGCGGAATTGTGGGAGTCCGGCGACGGGTGCCTCAGCGTCCAGGTGCTGCAGGAGTTCTTCGTCACCGTGACCCGCAAGGTTCCCAAGCCGCTCGATGCACTCTCCGCAGCGGCCATCATCGCTGACCTCTCGCACTGGCGCGTGCATTCGCCAGGCTCGGAGGACGTGCTCAATGCGATAGACAGCCACCGGCGGTACGACATTTCGTTCTGGGACGCAATGATCATCTGTAGTGCGGCCAGCCTGGGCTGTAAGACCCTGTTCTCTGAGGATCTCAACGCGGAACAACGATACGACGGCGTCCGAGTACAGAATCCCCTCCGGGCCTGATGAATACGCCACGCCCCGGCTGGCGTCCGGCCATCTCAGGTTCGGGCAGCTGCGGAGCGGGCGATGCTCAGCTCCCAGTTGGCGAACGCCAGGTTTGCCGCTGCCGCCGCCAGGAACGCCATCGCCCACCCGTAGGTCTTCCCGTCGTTCCCACCGAAGGAGACGGTAACGACGCCAAGGCCGGCCAGGGCGATACCACTGGCCATGCGAACGCCTGCCCAGGCACGGAGGTGGCGGTACTCCCATGGCGAGATGATGCGTTGCATGCCGGATCGCGGGGGAGATGCCCACCACCCGCGCAGGCCTTCCGGAGCGATGTTGTCATTGGGTGCGTGCATCGGGATGCCTCCTGTCATCTGTGGTGCCGGTCACCCGACCGGCGTGGTCGGCTCATGCTGTACGACGAGCGTGCCCGGGGCCTGGCGGGCCCTCCCCGGCCGGATGCGCGGCGCAGTCCCGGCGTGGTGTGGGGGCGGCGGCCTTTTTGCATCGGTGGGTAGCCGAGGTTTCCTCATTGTGGTGAGCTGTACGTTGGGTCCATTTAGGGGCACTTTCACACCTAGGGGGAAGTCATGAGTGATGCGATTCGGCCATGGCCGCTGGTCAAGGAGGGGGACAGTCACCACCCGGTCGAGTCCGTGCAGTACCTGCTCCACCAGCGCGGCCACCCGGTCACCATTGACGGGATTTTCGGGCCGAAGACGACGGCGGCCGTGAAGGCCTTCCAGGCCGAGAAGAAGCTGGCCCAGGACGGCGAAGTCGGGCCGCTGACCTGGGCTCAGCTGGCCCTCCAGGTCAAGGAGGGAGCCAGCGACTACGCCGTGCGCGGGGTGCAGGAAGAGTTCGTGTTCCGCAAGCAGAACCTCGCGATAGACGGGATCTTCGGGCCCAAGACAGACGCGGCGGTGAAGGGCTTCCAGAAGGGGCTGGGAGTCACGCAGGACGGGACTGTCAGCAACACCATCTGGCAGGCGCTCGTCAGCGGCATGCTGCCGGGCTGATCCGCAGCCACCGGCAACTACGCCGGGCCGACTTGGCAGCCATGGTGGCCGCGCCACAACTGGCGGCCACCATGGCGCTGCCACGCGATGATGTTGCGGGCCTCGATTACTCGATGCACGAGGCCTCTCCTGGGCCAACGGTCAGCCGGTTGCCGTTGTGGAAGAGCGTGCCTTGGAAGTACCCGACGATGTCTGGATCTGACTGATCAAGTCGTGAAGCGGCTTGGTCCCGGCGCCTACCACCAGTCCAGTCACGAGCAGATCCAGCAGACGATTAGGGTTTTTAGCAGGTCCCGGGATTGACAGGGCGGCACTCGGGGAGTTCACAGGCGTTGACGCGGTGATTCCCTTTGCTGCACTCGGGGTCTCTACCGAACGCAACAAGAAGATGCCGAGCGCGGCGCAGGCGAGCATGGCCAGAACCGCTGCCGTTGCCCACATTAGAACCGCTCGGATACCCTGAGATCGATGAAAATCCTTCTGAGCCACCGCCGCTTTCTCTTGGGCCTGAATTGCCGTCGCGACATGGGATGGGCTGGTGGCCGCAACTGCCAGGGCGTGCTTTGCATGAGCCGCTTGGATATTGCTTGTCGCCTTCTTCTTTTTTGTCGTCGGCAGGAATAGCCCTGAGAACGGCTCGAGAATGCGCTCGATAGCCAACGCCATGACGAACAAGCCGGCATACACGGCGTAGCTTGAGGAAGGCATAAAGTCGGTCGGCTTTACCAACCGCCAAATCAGATAGGAGAGGACTGTTCCCACCGCCAGAATTGCGAAGGCAAGCAGGATCCACCACCCGGTTACCGGATCCGCGTCGAGGATAGTTTGAACCTCGTCGGGCACATCCCCCCCGCCGTTTTGCTGATGCGCCCCCGCAGTTGACGTCGCCGGGGTGCCTGATGATTGATCCGGACTGTTGGACATCGTCATCTCCTTGGCGCCGGCAAGCTTCCCGTCTCATCCCGCGTGCTCCACGGCCTTGACGGTCCCGCTACCGTCGGTGTCACTATGTCGAACGCGCAAAACGTCTCAATGAGAACAGTTACGGCGAAGGCCCCGTAGCGGGACAGTCTCACGGCAGGTGCACCCCGTCAAGGATTTTCCATCAATGAGCGTTCGATATCGCGGAGCAAGTACTCAAAATGGGAGCAAATACCCAGCATGAGCGGATGACGACCTGGCCTGCTTGGTCAGCTCCCCCCGGGATCAGCCGAAGGTGAAGTCATAAGCCTCGACTCCCGGTGACGCATGCAGCAGGATCGTTCCGCCCGTCGCCGAGCCAGCCTGGAGCAGGGCGTAAAGCCGGGGAACTCCGCCGATGTGGATGGTCTGCGTATGGCGGCCGTCGAATGAGACGTCGAGACTCCCGGTCCCGCCGAGCACCAGGTACACGTCCTGGGCCAGGAAGCTCAGTTCCATCTCGGCCCCGGTCCCAGCGGTCGCTTCCTGCGCGTGGTCGGTCCACGTTCCCGACAGGCCCAGCGCACCGAGGGGAAGGGACGCCGGGAAATGGTAGGTGGCTGGCGTGTTCCGGGCCACATTGTCCGGGTCGAGGTACTGGAGCCGCGCGTAGCCGACGTAGGTTTCAGGACTCAGTTCGCCGGCCGGGGTCTTGACCGGGACTTCGGTGGGGGGCGGGAGTGACAGACCGGGATGCGCCTCGCGCAGCAGCTGGCGGATCAGCTGTTCGGTCGTTGAGTAGTCTCCCTCGCCGAAGTGGATGTGGCGGACATCGCCATGGGCATCGATCAGGTAGTCCGCTGGCCAGTACTCGTTGTCGTAAGCGTTCCACGTGCCGTAGTTGTTGTCGATCGCGACCGGGTAGTGGACACCGAGCGCCGCGGCTTGGGCCCGCACGTTCGAAACCACGTGCTCGAAGGCGAACTCCGGGGTGTGTACTCCCACGACGACGAAGCCGTCCCCGGCGTACTTCTTGTACCACGCCTCAACGTGGGGCAGCGTCCGCTGGCAGTTGATGCACGAGTAGGTCCAGAAGTCCACGAGGACTACCTTCCCGCGGAGCGCGCCAAGCGAGAGCGGCTTGCCGCGGGGGGTGTTCAGCCAGGTGGTGATACCAGTGAAGTTCGGGGCGGAGCCGCAGTTCACCAAGGTGCTGGCGTTCGCGTTGCAGCTCGTCAGCGACGTGTGGGCGGCGCCGGTGAGCCCGTTGAGTTGCTTGCGGATCTTGCCCGAGCCCTGGAGTGCGGTGGTGTACCCAGGGATGTCACGCTGCAGCCCGCCGAAGACGTTAAAGGCAATGGCCACGGCAATGACTATGAGCACGGCCCCGCCAGCCCGGCGCACCTCGGGCGCTCGCCGCCGGACGGCACCGATCCGCCGGGTGAGCTGACCGCCTGCAACGGCGATCGCCAGGAGCGGCACCGCGGTCCCCACAGCGAATGCGGCCGTGAGGATGACCGCCGTCAGTCCCACCCGGTGAGTCGCCCCGATCACCGTGATGGCGGCCAGCACCGGCCCGGCGCAGGGGACATAGAGGACGCCGAGGGCCAGGCCGAGGACGAACCCCCCAGCCCGGTCGCTCGGCCTGCGGGCGCCCAGCCGGGTGAATGGCCGCTCGATCAGCGCGCCTGCTGACGGGATGAGATAGCCAACCCCCACCACGACCAGCAAGACGATGCCTGCGTCGCGCAGCGAGTCTTGCGGCAGATGCAGCAGGGACAGGATCTCTGACCCGGCCAGGACCACGAGGCTGAAGCTCAGGACAAGACCGGCGATCACGGCCATCGGCCGCGCCAGGCCAGCTCGCGGCGTCCTCATCGCCGGTCCGGTGCCCCCCGCCGGCGGGGCCGACCCGGCGACCAGCACGACTGGCAGGACCGGGAGGATGCACGGTGAGATGCCCGCCAAAAACCCCGCCACAATGCCGACCACAACGAGCACGACCATGCCGCTGCCTCTCCACTGCACCGCGCCGGAATCGGCCCGGTCCTATCCACTATTCGTCGCCGGCCGTGTTGCGTCTTGGTCGGCCCGCTGACCCCGGTGGCGGTCGCGGGGCCAGCGGCCCGAGATTGAGATCTGATATCTTCGTTGCTTTCGTGCCGTTTTCGCCCGGACACCGATCAGCCGGGAGGCGTCGTGGAGCTACGCGACCAGCTGGTGCTCGTTACCGGCGGCGGCCGTGGCCTTGGCCGTGCTATTGCCTGCGCCTTCGCCCGCGAGCAGGCCAGGCTGGTGATCAATTACCGGCACAGCCGCGCCGCAGCTGAGTCCCTTGCCGCTGAGATCGGCCTCGACCGGGCCAGGGCGATGCGCGCCGACGTGACGGACCCAGGCGAGGTAGCCGCGATGTTCGCGGCCGCGCGCGCCGCGTTCGGCTGCCCGGTCACGACCGTGGTGAATAATGCGCTGGCGAGCTTCTCTTTCAACGGAGACGCACGGTCTGGCGTGGATGCCATCTCCTGGGACGAGTTCGCGGCCCAGCTCGAAGGGAGCGTGAAGGGGGCACTGAACACCACCCAGGCAGCCCTGCCCGGTCTGCGGGAGCAGGGTTACGGCCGGATCGTGAATATCGGCACCAACCTGTTCCAGAATCCGGTCGTGCCGTACCACGACTACACCGCGGCCAAGGCCGCGCTGCTCTCGCTGACCCGCACCCTCGCGGCCGACCTCGGGCCGGACGGGGTGACCGTCAACATGGTCTCCGGCGGCCTGCTGCGCACCACCGACGCCAGCGCGGCGACTCCAGACGCCGTCTTCGACCTCATCGCAGCCTCGACCCCCCTTCGCCGGGTGACCACGCCAGAGGAGTTCGCCGACGCTGTCCTGTTCTTCGCCTCCCCCTGGGCGCGCTCCGTCACCGGCCAGAACCTGGTGGTCGACGGCGGGCTGGTAAAGGATTAACAGGCTGGGGTCGCAGGCCGCGTCCCTACGTGACCTGCCGGTCTCCCGCCTCCTGACTGGGCTGGGGACCTTCGCCTCTGCCGGCGGTCGGGCGATGGTCATGAGCTGAGGGGTGCGACCAACTGGGCGCCTGGTGCCCGTACGGCCTGCCACTGTGCGCCCCCGGTGCATCACTCCCACTGGGAGGGTGAGGATCATGAACGGCCATCCCCCCGACCGCCCCGGCAGGAGGGTCCGCTCGGATCCGCTTCAGGAGGAACATCAATGCGTATTCCCGCAGAAGCCTTGTCCGGCAGTTCGGTGCGGGACAAGATCGTACCCGCCGCCGAGGCGGTGCGGCTTATTCGTGACGGTGACGCGGTCGTGGCCGAAGGGTTTATGGGGCAGTGCTTCGCCGAGGAGCTAGCGCTGGCGCTGGAGCAGCGGTTCCTGCTGACGAGCACACCCCGCGACCTCGGCCTCGTATTTACCATGGCCGCGGGGGACCAGCTCGGCCGGGGGCTGGACCGGCTGGCCCATGAGGGCCTGCTGAAGTGGGCCGTGGGCGGTCATTGGGGTATGGCGCCAGAGCTGGGGAAGATGGCGGTGGGCAATGATATCGAGGCGCACAATCTGCCGCAGGGCGTTATCTCGCAGCTGTTCCGGGACACCGCCGCCGGCAAGCCCGGCTTGCTGACCAGGGTTGGGCTGGGTACTTTCGTTGACCCGCGGCAGGGCGGCGGGAAGATCAACGAGCGGACGACCAAGGACCGCGTGGAGCTGATCATCCTCGATGGCGTGGAGTACCTTTTCTACAAGGCGTTGCAGCTCGATGTGGCGTTCCTGCGCGGGACAACCGCGGATCCCGGGGGAAACATCACCATGGAGCGCGAGGCGCTGATCATGGAGGCGCTCGCCGTGGCCACCGCGGTACACAATGCCGGCGGCCTGGTGATCGTGCAGGTGGAGCGGGTTGCCGAAAACGGCAGCCTGAGCCCGCGCGAGGTGAAGATCCCGGGAATCCTGGTCGACTGCGTCGTCGTTTCGCAGCCCGAGCACCATTGGCAGACTTTCGGCACGCCGTACTCCGCGGCGCTGAGCGGAGAGTTGCGGCAGGTTCGCAACTCGGTCCAGCCGCTGGAGTTGACCGAGCGGAAAGTCATCGCCCGCCGGGCGGCGATGGAGCTTCAACCGGGCAGCGTGGTGAATCTCGGCATTGGCATACCGGAAGGCGTGGCCAATGTGGCGGCTGAAGAGCACATCCTGGACTACCTCACGCTGACCGCCGAGCCCGGCGCGATGGGCGGCATGCCGGCCGGGGGGCTGGATTTCGGTTCGGCGATTAATGCGCAAGCCATCCTGGATCAGCCCTCGCAGTTTGACTTCTATGATGGCGGTGGTCTCGACGCCGCGTTTTTGGGCATGGCTCAGGCGGACCGTCTGGGCAATGTTAATGTCAGCCGGTTCGGGTCGAAGCTGGCGGGCTCGGGAGGATTCATCAATATCAGCCAGAACGCCAAACGGCTGGTGTTCGCCGGGACCTTCGTCGTGTCGGGCTGCTGCCGGGTTCAGGATGGCCGGCTGGTCATCGCCGACGCTGCCGTGGCACCCAAGTTCCTCGCCGATGTGGAGCAGCGGACTTTCAGCGCCGAATACGCGGCCGCTGGCGGCCAGCCGGTGCTGTATGTGACCGAGCGGTGCGTCTTCCGGCTCACCCCCGACGGTCTGGAGCTCATCGAGATCGCCCCCGGCGTGGATCTCGAGAAAGACGTTGTTGCCCACATGGGGTTCGAGCCCATCATCCGCGGTGAGCCGAAGCTGATGGACGCACGGATCTTCGGCGCAGCGCCTATGGGCCTGAAGGGCGATCTGCTGGCCATGCCACTCGAGGCGCGGTTCGCCTATGACGCCGAACGTAACCTCTTCTTCCTGAACATGGAGGGCATGTCGCTGGTCAGCGCGCACGAGGTCAAGGTAATCGGAGCCGCGGTCCACAAACGCCTGGCCGCCATCGGCAAGAAGGTGCAGATGGTCGTCAACTATGACAACTTCTACCTGGACCCGGCCCTGACCGACGACTACACCGCCGGGGTCCGCAGGCTCGCCGAGCGCTACTACGCCAGCGTCACCAGGTACACGACCAGTTCCTTCATGCGGCTCAAGCTCACCAGGCAGCTGCATCCTCGGGACATAGCCCCGCATATCTACGAAAGCCGTGAAGAAGCCATGAACTGGCTCGAGAATCATGTCACGAGATCGTCAGCCCAGAATCGACCAGAAGACCCAGCGGGAGCAGGCGAATAAAAACGCTCAATGGCCACCGGCAACGGGGTTCCCCTGGGGAGCTTCGATAGCGACGGCAAACGAGCGGCAGGAGATCCATCAATGCAGCGCATCCTGTGTAAGGGCTTCGGTAGCCCCGACATGCTCGAACTGGTCGACGAGCCCACTCCCGAGGTGGGACGCAGCGAGGTCCTGATCGAGGTGGAGAGCGCCGGGGTGTCTTTCGTCGACGGCCTGATCGTTAGCGGGAAATACCAGATCCGGCCCGAGCTCCCCTTCACTCCCGGTTCGGTATTCTCCGGGCGCATCGTCGAGCGGGGGGCTGATGTCGACACGCCCGCGATCGGTGCCCCAGTTGCGTGCATCGACATGGACTTCGGGTGCTACACCTCACACGCCGTGCGCCCCGCGTCCGCGGTAGTCCCTGTTCCCGATGGTGTCGGCATGGCGGTGGCCGCCAGCGCAGCGGAGAACTACTCGACGCTCATCTTCGCCGTCACCAAGCGGGTCACGATCGAAGCCGGCGAGAACGTCGTCGTTCTCGGCGCCGGCGGGAGCATCGGGCTCGCCGCCGTCGACGTCGCTCACGGCCTCGGCGCGCGGGTGGTGGCCGTCGCGTCCACGGAGATGAAGAGAGCCGCTGCGCTGGCCGCGGGATCCGACGTCGCCATCGGCTACGACAACCTCAAGGACGCCATCCGCTCCGCGACCGATGGCGGCGCGGATGTCGTCATCGATCCGGTCGGTGGCCCGGCGACCGAGTCCGCCCTGCGCGCACTCAACGCGGGCGGGCGGCTCTGCGTGCTCGGGTTCGCCTCCGGTGAGATCCCGCGACTGCCCATGAACGTCGTCCTGCTGCGCAACCGCAGCATCATCGGTGTCAACTGGGGGGACTGGTCGCGCGGAGGCGGAGGCCCCAACGCCTGTCGTGACCTGTTCGCCGATGTCCTCGCCCAGATCAGCCAGGACGAGGTACACCCGCCCGCGCCGCAATCCGTGCCCCTCGCCGAGGCCGGGCGGCTTCTCAAGAGATTCGGCGAACGCGGGGTGGCAGGGAAGTACGTCCTCAATCCTCGATGACGATTGGTAGTGCTCTGCGCCGTTGCGGCGCAAGAATGGACCCGGGTCTCCGGTGGCGGCCAGCTACCGGGCAACTTGTCCAGCCGGTGGGTGTAGCTGGCAGGATCGGGCTGCCTGCGGGACGCCCAGTCATCCGATTCTGCGTGAGCATGAGTGCTGGCTAGCGGGCCGGGATTCGATGTAGTACCACTTTGGTACCATGTTGTCATGGCCATGAACCTGCGGCTTGACGACGAAGACAGCGCACTGCTGAAGGCTCTGGCAGAGGCGGAGCACGTCTCCCTCCACGAGGCAGCTCTGCGAGCGATCCGGCGCAGCGCCCGCGAGCTCGCGCACACCGATCGCGTGCGCGAGGCCACGGCCGAAATGCTCGACCGATGGGGCGAGATTCTGGACAGGCTCGGCCACGCGTGACTGATCCGGCTCCAGGCACCGAATACCTCAGCCTGGAGGATCTGCTGGACCTGGTGAACGCGCTGGGGGCTGGCCCCGTCCGGGATCTTGGCCTGCTGGATTCAGCCTGTCACCGCCCGCAGGCCAGCCTCTTTGGCCAGGAGGCGTATCCGACGCTGGCCGGAAAGGCAGCCGCGCTTATGCACTCGCTGGCTTGCCATCACGCGCTGGCCGACGGCAACAAGCGGCTTGCCCTGCTGGCCACAGCGGTGTTCTTGCGAATCAACGGCTACGCCTTGGACCTGACCGACGACGAGGCGTTCGATCTGGCCATGTCCGTGGCCGCAGGCCAGCTAAACGCCGACGGGATCCAGAAGCGGCTTCGACTCAGGCAAGCACCCCCGTGACCCATCAGATCCCGGCATTCTCGCTCGTGTGAGGCTGCACGCTTCTGCCGCTGTCGGCGCGCAACTTGCTGGGGGGATCGGCTGCTTGCCAGCACATGCGGACGCGCCCGACGATGACTCACATGGCAATGGTGTACCGCCGCCCGGTAGGCGTTATGCGGCAGAGTGTCAAGCCACAGCTGGCCAGCTGGGATCGAGCCGGGCATCCCAGCCAGGTGAAGCTGGCTCGCTTCCTGGCGCACGTGGACGCCATAGCCGGGCCGGTGCTGGCGACTGTGAGCGGCCGGGTCGCTGCCGAGCTGATCGTCGGGTTCAGCGACGGCGCCTCCCTGATTGATGGCGGCCATGACCTGGACAACTACCTGTTCCCGGTCGCTCAGCGGCTAGGCCCGGAGCGGGTGGCGGCCATCTTCGGCCGCAAGATCCACGGGCCGTCGTCACTAGCAGTGGGACCCGCCCAGCCGGACACGGCCGGGGCCACCCCGCAGTTCTCGGCCCGGATAACCGGGTCCTATGAGCGCCGGGAGTGGAAACAAAAGCTCCACGACCGGCTTGCGATGCAGGCGGCCACCATCGATCCGGGCCCGGTCGGGCTGGAAATCGCGCTGACGACCGGGCCGGGCCGCAACTGGGCCAGCCTCTGGAAGCCGCTCATCGATGCCTTCGGCCCGGTGCTAGGCGAAGACCCTGCCCGGCCGTTCCACCCGCACGATGACCGTATCGTCAGCCTCGGCCTGCATCACAGCATCGACACCGGCATCGCCCACGACGTGATCATCCACGCCTGGTGGACCAGCCTGTAGCTAACCCGGTCCCCTCTCGCCCCCCATGCCATAGCGCGGCCCTGGCCAGGTCCGTCTCGGTGCCTTGTGTGCGAGGTTGGCTCTTGCGGGCTCATTCACCGATATCGGGTTTCATCGTCGCCGGGGCGGTCTGTGTCAGAAAGACGACTCCGACACACATCACGGCGAAGGCGATCGCCGCCACGGCCAGTACAGCGGCGTCAGGTTTGAAACGCTCGTCGAACAGCCACACGCTCAGGGCAATACTGACGATCGGGTCGACGATCACCAAAAACGGCTGGGAGACCCGCAGCGGCCCGACGTGAAGCGCCACTTGTTGCAGGAAGGTGCCTGCCGCACCCCCCACGGCCAGGGCGTACACAGGCCAGCGTGTGAACATTCCGGCCACACCGAACTGGCTGAGCGTGTCCGTCGTGGCCTTGATGACCGTCGCCTCGAGCGCCCAGATCGTCGCGGCCGCCGCGGCGTACAGGCCCGCGCGCCGGCCCGGGGATCCTCGTTGCGCCGCGGCGGCCAGGACAGCAGCGCCGGCGCCGCAGGTCACTGCGGCCACGATCCAGTGCTGACTCGTCGGGGTGGGATGGCCGCCTTCAGGTTCCCCGGCCACGATGAACAGGGCCAGGCCAACGCAGGTCAAAGTGGCGGCGACCCAGGTGATCCGGCGGATGGACTGGTGAATCCAGAACCGGCGCAGCACGAGCGCGAACACGAGCTCGGTGACCAGGAGCGGCTGCACGACTGAAACCAGGCCATCGTGCAGGGCGAGCGCCTGGAACAAGAACGCTCCCGCCAGGGCTGCCCAGCCGAAAAGCCACAGCGGATTGCGGAACAAGTACAGGACCAGCCGCATCCCCGACGACCGGCGTGGATCCGCAGTGCTGGCCATGTGCTGAGTGCTGACACTGGCCGCGTTAGACAAGGCAGCAAGCAGAGCGAACACCACGGCCATGCTGGTAACCCTAGAGCTCCCGTGCCGGGCCGCCGGCCAGCCGGACGCTACTGAAAGCACTCCCGGCCTCTGGATCAGCAATATGGATGGGTCCGACGTCAGGCTAGGACGACCACTACGGCGATCAGGGCAATGAGGGCGATCAGCATGTAGGCCAGGTAGGCGTCCAGCCGACCGGACTGGAGTCGCTTGGCGGCCCGCACGAGCATCATCAGAGGCTGGACCAGGGGCCGGTAGAGATAGGTCTCCACCACCTCGATGACGTCCGAACTGTAGCCGAGGTGCGCCCCGGTACCGGTGATGACGGCCGCCCTTGGTCCCGGCCCGTCCGCACCCAGGCCGTCATCACCGAGGCCGGCCTGCCCGGCGTCGGTCTCTGCGTCCTCCGGCTCAAGCGTGCGGATTTCAGCCCGGGTGTGCAGCACGGCGGCCAGGACCCGGCGGGTCGGGTTCGCGAAGCCGTAGGCGGTGTAGCAGTCCGCACCCTCGACCCCGGCGCTGGCCGAGCGCCAGGCGGGCACCCGCCGGACCCGGGTCATCCGGGTCCCGGAGGCCAGGCGCGTGAAGATCACCACGACGGCCAGCAGGCAGGGCATGGCGATCCACAGCCACGACGGGGAGAGGATGGAGAACCCGCCGAACACGGGCTGCACCACCCACGGCGACTTCAGGGCCACCGACGTGACCGCGGACGGTACTACCGGGACCAGTCCCGCTGCGATCACCCGGACCACGAGCGGTAGCAATGCTGCGGTCAGCAGGCAGCCCGCCACCAGGATGATAAGACCAGCCCGGCCCAGCCATCCGTAATCCCGGCTTCCCCCGGCTCCATCACCCGCTCCCCGGGCCGCGTTTTCCTGCCGGGACGAGCGCCAGCCCAAGACGACGAAGCCGACGAGCCGGACAAACGTGACCCCAGCGAACCCGGCGGTGAGCGCAACCGCCGCGCCAGCCAGCGCGAGGACGAGCCGGTAGCCGAGCCCGGGCACCCGGAACTGCTGCATCAGCGATTCGAGCAGGAACCACTCGGACACGAATCCGGCGGTCAGCGGCAGGCCGGCCAGCGTCAGCGAGCCAATGGCCAGCCCTGTCCCGCTCCAGGGCAGCCGCCGGGCGGTGCCGTGCAGCGCGTCCAGGGCGCTGCTCCCGGACTCGGATTCGATCATCGCGCTGCTGGTGAACATCAGCGACTTGGCTGCGGTGTGCGCCACGATCTGCAGGGTCGCGGCGAGCAGCCCGGCAGCGACCAGCCGCCGGTCATGGACGTCCGCCCCGACCAGGGCGACCCCGAACCCGGCCAGGATCAGGCCGGCGTTCTCCACGCTGGAATAGGCGATGACCCGCTGCAGGCCCTGCTGGACCGCGGCATGCGCGATGCCGAGCAGCGCGGTCGCCGCCGCCAGGACCAGCACCGTGCCGGTCAGCCAGGTGGGCGCTCCGCGGAACAGGGCCAGGCTCCGCCACAGGCCGTAGAACCCGACGTTAACCGCCACCCCGGCCATGATCGCGCGGGCCGGTCCGGGTGCGGCTGGGTACCCGCGCGGCATCCACACCTGGAAGGGCACCAGGCCGACCTTGACCGCGAAGCCGGCGAACAGCAGGGCCTCGGCGGCGTCCCGTGACGCTCCTCCGGGCACGTGCCTGAATGAGGCGAGGCTGAGCGAGTGCGATCGCACCGCGAGCAGCAGCAGGCCGAGCAGCAGCGCGGCGCCGCTGACCCGGCCGAAGACCAGGGTGATGAACGCACCCTGCGGGCGGCCTCGGCGGTCCCGCTCGAAGCCGGCCAGCAGGTAGAACGCGACGGTCAGCGCCTCCCACGCAAACAAGGCGGTGAACGCGTCGGTGGCGGTCATGATAACGGCGACGGCGCCGAGGGTGAGCGCGTAGCTCGCGCCCAGGCCCCGGCGGCCCGCCAGCGTCCGCCCGGCCTGCACGCGGCCCATGCGGGCCCGGTCCGCCGCGGCAGGCCGGGACGCCCAGTTCGCGAAGGCCAGCGACACCCCGGTGGCGGCCACGAACGAGATGAGCAGGAACAGCCCGGACAGCCGGTCGGCCTCCAGCCCCCGTGTTTGCGTGCTCAGCGTGCCCGACCCGAGCCAGCCGCTGACCGCCAGCCGGACCGGCTGGCCCGCGAGCACGCCCCCGCCGGCTGCCGCGAGGCAGCCCGACCCGGCCGAGCCCAGCAGGTAAGGCACGCTCATCAGGCGCGGCCAGCGGGCACCGGCCGCCAGGTCCACGGCCGCGGCCGCGGCCAGCAGGATCAACCCGGCGGCGAACACGGCGGTCATCATGCTCTGCCCTTGCATGTGGGCCCGTCACGCTCGGGCAGCCGCCCGAGCACCAGCAGCAGCGCGTGCAGGATGCTGAACGGGCTGGGTGGCGAGCCGGGCAGCCAGGCGTCCACGCTGACCGCCCCGCCTACCCCGCCCGCCGTGGCGTAAGACGGGCTGATCAGCCCGCCGCTGACCGCATCGGTGCCGACCGCGATCACCAGCTTGGGGTCGGGCATGCCGTCGAAGGTCCGGCGCAGCGGCGCGGTCATGCCCCGCGCGCCCGCGCCGGTGACCAGCAGCACGTCGGCGTGCCGGGGGCTGGCCGTGACGAAGATGCCGAGGCGGTGCACGTCATACACCGGCCCGAGCAGCGCCTGGATCTCCACTTCCTCGGCGCCGTCGGACCCTGCGTTGACATGACGCAGGTGCACCGACCGGCGCAGCGCCGCGGTCCTCAGCCGCAAGGCGTTGCGGATCGTGGCCAGGTTTTCGGCTGTCTCCGGGATCCCCGGCACGACCAGCCCGCCGCGGGTCAGTGCGGCCGCACCGGGTCCATCTGACCAGCCGAACACGTCGGGCCGCGAGGCGACGCAACGCCCGCACTGGATGCATTTGCCCTGGTCCAGGCGGACTCCGGCGCCCGGCTCGATGCTGATCGCCCCGGTCGGGCAGAGCGCGTCCAGCCCTTCCGCCCCGGCCGCCACGGCGGGAGTGAGGACGGTGGCCGGGCCGCGCCAGCTGCTCGCGTAGGGGTCAGGCCGGGCGGGCCAGCGGGTGGTGACCACCCCGTTGCGCAGGCCGCGCAGGACCCATGGACTCACAGCGCTACCCCCGCGACCGAGAGGCCGAAGCTGGCCTCGATGAACGGGAAGTCGGTGAGGATGTCCCGGGCGAACACCTCGTGGAACAGGACCAGGTTGTGGAACGAGGCCGACCGGGGGCGGCAGCGGGTGATCCGCCCGCCGTCGATCCGCAGGTCGTACAGCACTTCGCCCTGCGGGGCCTCGGCCCAGCCCACGGCCCGGCCGTCGGTCACCGCGCAGTCCGCGCGCGGCGCGGTGCTGGCCGGGGCCAGCGCATCCGGCTCGGCCAGATCACTCACGTCGGCCAGTTCCTCCGCCGCCCGCCGGAGCAGGCGTATCGCCCCGGACACCTCGTCCCACCGGACCCGCAGCCGGTCCATGGCGTCACCCTCATCATGGGGAAGGCGCTCCGGCAGGCTCAGCAGGGCGTAACCGTCGTACGGACGGGCGCGGCGGTCGTCGTCGTCGTAGCCCGACGCCCGGCCGACCGGGCCGAGCGCGCCATGCTCGCGGGCCCGCTCCGGCCGCAGCGGCCCGGTACGCCGCAGCCGGTCCAGGAACGACGACGTACCCATGAGCCCTGTGACATCGCCAGTGATCGCCCGCTCCAGCCGGGCCAGCTCACCCAGCAGGTCAGCCGGTCCCAGCCGGGGCAGCGCGGCCACGCCGCCGGGCACCACCACCCCGCGCCCGAACCGGCTCCCGCACATCTGGCTGACCAGCCGGAGCACCGTTTCCTTATGCAACGCAAACCGGGCCGTGGCCACGGCCAGACCCGCGGCGTCGGACAGCCTCATGGCCACGTCGAGGTGACCCGCGAGCCGCTCCAACTCGGCGTGCAGCACCCGGACCAGCGCGGCCGGCCAGGGTATCTCGACGCCGGCCATCTGCTCGATCGCGTGGCAGTAGGCCAGCGCGTGCGCCACCGACGCGACCCCTTCGGTCCGCTCCGCCAGCAGCACCCCGTCCGCCGGGGTCATCCCCTCGAACCGTTTCTCGATCCCCCGGTGCTTGTAGAACACCCGCATGTTCAGGTGCGGGATGTCCTCGCCCGGCGTCTCGACCAGGTACTCGATGGACTCCATCACGCCAGAGCGGACCGGGCCGTGCGGGATCGTGAACAGGCCCGCGCCCATCACGTGCCGGGGCAGCGAGTGCTCGTCGGGTTGGATGATCCCTGGGCCGCCCGGTGCGCCGGGCCGGGGCCGCAGGGCCTTGCCGTCATGCAGCGGCAGTACAAGGGGGGCCAGCCTCGGATGGCCCTCAGGGGTGAGCCCGAACAGGTCGTGGATCAGCCGCTCGTACCAGAACGCGGCCCCCAGCCGGGGAGTCAGCGCGGGGTACGAGTCAGCCCCGGCCGGCAGCCGTGCCTCCCGGATCACGATGCCTGTGGCCTCGGCCAGGTGGACAGACAAGAGCACGCCGTCTGGCTGCTGGGTGGCCATCAGCCCGGCGAATCGGTGGCCCGCGGCGACGTCCCGGGTGACGTGCTGCCACAGCGCGCTGACGTCGGCAGACGGCCTGATCACGGCCCGGCCCGTGGTCGCGGTCATGCCCGGCCGCCTAGCTGGGCTACCGCGCGGGCCAGCAGCCCGGTCAGCTCACCGGGCGGGTGCAGTCCGAGCACCAGCAGCGCCACCAGGCCGACCGCGACCGGCACGACCATCCAGGCGCTCGGCTCCCCCCGGGTCAGTGCGAGGCCGGCCTCCTGACCGGGTGGATGGCGCGGCGGGGACAGCATCATGCGGTTGGTGGCGAGCGTGAGGCCTAGGAAGGCCACGGTCACCAGCACGACCAGGATTACCGCGGGGACGTTGGCGTCCGTGGCGAGCCCGCCGCGGACGATCTCGAACTCGCTGCGGAAGATCCCGAACGGCGGCATCGCGCACAGCGCGAGGATGGCCGCGAGGAACAAGGGCCCGCTCCAGGGCAGCAGGTCCAGCCCACCCTGGACGGCGGAGATCTTCTTGCTGCCGAATTTGCGCAGCAGTACGCCGGATCCCATGAACGCGTTCCCCTTGGCCGCCGCGTGGGCGAGGACGTGCAGCAGGACGCCGGCCAGCGCGATCGGGGCACCGAAGCTGACGCCGATGGCCAGGATGCCCATGTGCTCCATGCTGGAGTAGGCCAGCAGTCTCTTGTAGTCCCGCTGGTCCAGCAGGTACAGGGCGGCCAGCAGCAGCGTGGCCACGCCGAAGACGAGCAGCACATCCCGGGGGAAGCGCGGCCCGAGAGCGGCCACGGCGACCTGGTAGTAGCGCAGGATCGCGTAGAAGCTCACCGCCAGCAGCGACCCGGACAGCAGCGCGGACACCGGCGTGGGCGCCTCGGAATGCGCGTCCGGCAGCCAGGTATGCACCGGGAACAGGCCCACCTTGGTGCCGAAGCCCAGGACGGCGAGCACGAACGCGATCCGCACCGGGATGATGGCCAGATGGCGGGCCGACTGCAGCAAGGGAGTGAACGCCATGCCGTAATGCGGCCCGAGCACTTGCTCCCCCGCGTAGTACATGAAGATGGTGCCGAGCAGCGCGATGCTCAGCCCGGCCGAGGCGATCAGGATGTACTTCCAGGCCGCCTCCGCCGCTCCGTCGGTGCCTTCGATGGCGACCAGCAGGGCCGAGATCACGGTGGTCACCTCGACCGCGACCCAGAGCAGGGCCAGGTTGCTCATCAGCGGGGCGGCCAGCATGGACCAGGCGAACATGTTCAGCCCGAGGGAGAACCGGCGGGTATAGCGGGCGGACGCGTCATGGCCGTGACCGCCGCGCAGGTAGCCGATGGAGTAGATGGCCACGGTGGCGTACAGGAAGCTGGTGGCGAGCAGGAACACCACGCCGAGTGCGTCGACGCGGATGAATCCGAAGTCGGTCGCGGCCCGCTGCGAGGCGTCCGGTATCAGCGCCAGGACCAGCCCGAAGCTGGCTACCCCGGTCACTGCGGTGATGGCCTGGCCGGCCCGGGGTCGCGCGGCGGATGAGGCCAGCCCGGCCAGGAACGGGATGATCAGGAGGAGTGCGGCGATGACGCTCATGGCTCACCCGCGCAGTCTGGTCAGGTCGGCGGTGGACAGGGACCGGGCCCGGCCGTGATGCATCCGGATCAGCAGGCCGAACACGACGACGGCGAGCAGCAGGTCGAACAGCAGCGCCACCTCGAGAATGAGCGGCAGGCTGGCCGCCACCACCAGGGCGGCCAGCGAGATCCCGTTCTCCAGCGAGAACAGGCCGATGGCCTGGGACACCACGTCCCGGCGGTGGATCATCAGGACGAACGCCACCAGCACCACGGACAACGAGACGGACAGCGCGGTGATCGGCGCGGCGTTACTGCGGATGCCGAGCCTGCTGGCGGCGAAGAACCCGAACGCCGCGGCTACGATGGCCAGCAGCACGGTGCTGGCTACGCCGAGGCCGCCGCTGCCCGCGATGTCGGCACCGCCGGCCGGTGCGCTCACCGGGTCTGTCTCCCGGAGCAGCCTGCGCAGCAGTAGCGGGATCACGATCACCTTGAGGGCGACGGTGAGGGCGGCTAGTACATAGAGATCGGGGATGTGCCGGGCGGCGGCCACGACGACCGCCAGCACCGCGATCAGCGCGGACTGGGCCATGTACAGCCGGATGTGGTCGCGCAGCAGGGCCTGGCGGAGCATGCCGAACTCGGCCAGCAGGATGAGCACCGCGATGACGTTCGCGCTCCCGGTGAACACGCCCGGGGCGTGCGTGGGCAGCGCCTGGCTGAGCGGGAACGGGGCCAGGTGCATCAGCCACCCCCGAGATAGAGCGTGAACACGCCGAGCACGGCGAGCAGGAACGCTGCCGACACGAATTCGGTGATCTTGAACAGGCGCAGCTTGGCGAAGGAATTGTCGATGACCGCGACCACCACACCCAGCGCGGAGGCCTTGGCCAGCAGCGCCACGATGGCCAGCAGCGCCGCACCTGCCTGAGTGCTGGCGGCCAGGCCCCACGGCGCAAGGAACACGTTGATGAGGATCGTGTAGAGGATCAGCTGCTTCGCCGCCGATCCCCAGCGCAGCCACGCCAGGTACGGGCCGGAATGCTCGAACGGCCGGGCTTCCTCGATCATCCCGAATTCGTTGGTGCCGGTGTGCGTCTCCACCGGGATCCGGCCGGTCTCCGCCAGGATGACCATGAACAAGGCGGCCGCCGCGAGCGCGTGGGCCGGCCGGATGATCTGGCTAGCCGAGGACCGGACCGTGGCCGCCAGTGCGTACGGCAGGTCGGTCCCGGTGATGAGGCCGACCGTGAACACCACGAACAGCACCACCGGCTCGGTGATCGCGGAGAACGTCTTGGCCCGGCTCGCGCCCAGTTGCGCGTACGGGCTGGAGGTATCCGACGCGGCCACCGCGACCAGGAAGCTGGCCAGCGAAAGGATGAAACCCCCGCCCAGGATGTCCCCCATGTAGCCGAGCGGCAGCCCGTAGGTGGTCAGCACCGGAATCAGCAGCGGGACCGTCAGGTAACAGGTGAATGCCGCGAGCGGGGCAGCCAGGAACACCCAGCTGGCCCCCACCGGGGCGAGCGCTTCCTTGCGGAATAGCTTGGCCAGGTCGTAATACGGCTGCAGCACCCGGGGACCCCGGCGGCCCTGCAGCCGCGCCTCGACCTTGGCGATCACCCCGGAGATCAGGGGCGAGCCCAGCGCGATCGTGAGGACCTGGAACAGCTGGATGACCGGGACCGGCAGGGCCGCGCTCACTGCGCGGCCCCCGTATGGTGGCCCGCTGGCTCCGGCGCATCGTGAGTCATGGTCGGCTCCTTACCACTGCTCTGAACACGGTGGTAGAAGCCATCAGCAGGGCATCCGCCCCGCGGTTACGGCGAGCTTCATCGCCGAGATCATTGTGGCCGATGAGGTCCCCGCCCGCAAACCGGCTGCGCCGTGAGAACCAGATGACCGCCATCACCGCCACCCATGACCCGCAGATCGCCGCCCGCTGCGACCGGCCCGCGGCGGCTGCGTACTACTGGGGCGGGCCGGCGTGGGATGGCATGCCGAGCGGGTTGCCACCCCACGCCGGGGTCTGGTCAGCTCACTGGCTCGGTGAAGACGGAGCCGCCAGCGATCAGGACCGCGTGACCTGGGTCGATCACGAGGGCGTTGGCCAGGGCGGTGGTGGGCAGCGTGGTGGCGGCCCCGAAACTGCCGCCGGGCGGGCTGGTGGGCACGCTCAGGCCACTGGAGGTGTCCACGGCGGCGACGAAGGTCCCGGCGGTAGCGCCGGCGACCATGCCCATGCTGGAGGAGGCAGCCAGCACCACGGGGGTGGTCCAGGTGCTGCTCCCGGCGGGGAGCCGGATGAGGTCCACCGAAGACCCTTGCTGGTAAACGGTGGTGACGTCACCCGCGCCGTCGATCGCGGTCTCGTAATCAGGTTCGGCGCTGCTGGGCCCGGGCAGTGGCAGCCCCATGGGGGTGCTCCACGTCCCGCCCGCCGAGCGGGTGGTCACATTGTGGACGGTCGTCGTGACGGCTGAGGCCAGTGACGCCTCGCCCGAGCTGCTGAGCACGACGTCGGTGTGTCCGTGCAAGTAAGCGCTGTTGACCTGCGGGATGCCGCCGAGGGCGGGGTTCTCGTAGGCGTCGAGGGTGACCTGCGAGGCCCGGCCGCTCACGGGGGACTTGTGGATCACATCGGCGGCGAGGGTGACCGGCGAGCCGAAGCCGCCCAGGATCGTGCCAGAGGCGGCCATGATGGTGCGCGCCGGCTCGACCCAGGTGACGATCGCCGATCCGGCGGAGTTCACCGCCAGGCCCAGCGCGAACCCGTCAACGGCCGGGTCCAGGGTGTCGACAGCCGTCCAGCTGCCGCCGGCCGGGAGGCTCGCGGTCCTGACCTCCTTGCCGCCCCCCGTCCAGGCGACGATCGCATTGCCTGACCCGTCCATGCCGATCACCGGGCCGCCGAAGGCATCAGTGCTGACATTGACCGGGGCGCTCCACGTCCCGCCTGGCGGCCTGACACTCGCCTGGATCACCGGTGCGGTAGCCGGGCCGCCTTCCCACGCCACCACGGCACGGCCGCTGGGGGCGATCGCCACGGCCGGGTTCTCGCCCGCGTCGATGGTGAGCGGCGCGGACCAGGTCAGTCCATTGGCACTGGAGGCGACGACCACGGACGACTCGCCTTGGATGCCCGTTGTCGAGGCGGCGACCTGCGCGCCGGACGCATTCTCGGCGAACCCCTGGCTGCCCACGCTGAAGGGCAGCGGGAGGGCCGCCGACCAGGTGCTGGCCGCCTGCGCGGGAAGCGCTACGGCAGCAACAGTGATCGGCGCGATCAGTAATGCGGGCAGCGCTATCGCGCTGCGGCGGATGAATCGAGACACGACAAATCCTGCTTCCTGCGGGTTCTGCGGGGTTACCGATTCCCCGGTCAGCTAGAGCGCGTGCCGAGGCTGATCAAGAACGCGCAGGCCGCCGGATTTGCCGCAGCCGCTGATGACTATCTCTGCCGGGCTATCCGGCCCTGCCTGGCTAGCCGGCCCTGCCGGGCCGGCCTGCCCTGGCGCTGCCCGCGGTGACTCCCTCATCCAGACCCCCGCTAAGGACACGTCCGGGGTCGTGTAACGGTTCAGCAGCCGCCTGGTGCAGTCGGCCCGCTCTCGGCTACCGCACCCGCGACGACGCGACTACCCAGATCGTCCTGTCCGGGATTCGTGCGATGCACGAGCGGCCGCCCCACAACGCCTTCGCGGCCGGCTTCAGCGGCCTGGCGCTGGCTCAACGTCGTGGCCGGAGCCGATGACGCCGTGGATGAGAGATCTCGTATCAGCGCCTCACGGTACGCGTCTGTGCACATGGCTGCGAATTGCCGGGCGGCTCAGCGCCGCTCCTGGATGCGGATCAGGTTACCCGCGGGATCGCGGAAGGCGCAGTCGCGAACGCCGTACGGCTGGTCGGTCGGTTCCTGGACGACCTCGGCGTCGCCGGCCTGCAGCCGCTCGAAGGTGGCGTCGAGGTCCTTGGCGGCCAGGAGGATCCAGCCGTAGGTGCCCTTGGCCATCATCTCGGCGATGGTGCGGCGCTCGTCGTCGCTGATGCCGGGGTCGGTGGCCGGCGGCGCCAGGAGGATGGAGGTGCCGGGCTGGCCGGCGGGGCCGACCGTGATCCAGCGCATCTTGCCCTGTCCGACATCGTTGCGGACCTCGAAGCCGAGGGTGTCGCGATAGAAGGCCAGGGAGGCCTCCGGGTCGTCATGCGGGAGGAAGCTCGCGTGAATGGTGATGTCCATGGCGGTCAGGCTAGCTCCGGCTCGATGACCGGCGCTTCTCGATTCCTGATCGGTCTGGTCACCTGTTTCGCCACGCACGGCGGCATCCCCTCCGTCGCGCGAGCTGCCTGGTGCCGGTAGGTGCTGGGCGGTATACCGGCCAGTTCGGTGAAGCGAGTGCTGAAGGTGCCCAGCGACGCGCAGCCGACCGCGAAACAGACCTCGGTGACGCTGAGCTCGCCACGGCGCAGCAGCGCCATCGCGCGCTCGATCCGCCGCGTCATCAGGTAGCTGTACGGCGACTCGCCGTAGGCGAGCTTGAATTCGCGGCTGAGGTGCCCGGCCGACATGTGCGCGCCGCGGGCGAGCGCCTCCACATCCAGCGGCTGCGCGTACTCCCGGTCGATCCGGTCGCGGACACGGCGCAGCCGCGCGAGGTCGCGCAGGTGGTGCGCCGAGGCGGGTCGGCTGGTCATCCTCAAGAGCGTACCTCCCGCCGCAATCGATGCCGAGCCCGTGTCGCCCGCACCGCCTACGGCCGCCTGTCCCACAGCCGTAAAAGCGGAGGGCGATCCCATGTGATGGCTGTGGTGCAGTTGCGCTGTGCCGCCCGGCTCAGAGCGACGCGGCCTCCCACGCGAACCCGTCCGGGTCGGTGAAGGGCCCGGCATCGCCGCCAATCATGAGCCGGTGCGATCCTGTGCCGTCGGGAGAGACGCCAGCGTCCTTGGCGAGCGCGCGGCGCCCGTAGAGCGCCAGCTTGATGGGGCTCGACGGAGTGGCGAACTCGACGTACTTGCGGCCAAAGCTCTTCGCCACGGTGAGGCCGCGGTCAACGTAGAACCGCTTGCTCGCGGCCACGTCGTCGACTCCCAGCAGGAGCACGATCTGGTCGATCTGCCGGGTGGCCGGGCCGGTGTCTTTCTTCGCCGAGGTTGCGACCTTCCAGATCGTCCCGTCCGGGGCTCGTACGACGCCGCCGTAGCCCCAGAACGACTTCGCGCTCGGCTTCAACGGCGAGGCGCCGGCGTCTAGGGCGGCGCCGATGAGGCCGTAGACGGTGGCTGGCTGGGACACGGTGACCGACAGCGTGAACCCACGGAAGCCGGTCGTCGGTGCCTCCGAGTTCCGCAGGCGCACCTGAGTGCCCAGACCGAAGACGGCGGTGTAGAAGCGGTTGACGGCGGTGGGGTCGGCCACCTCAAGGGTGACGGATTCGATGGAAGGCATGGCGGTCACGCTAGGTGAGACTCGGCGACCCGCGCTTCTCGATTCCTGATCGATTGGTCACCCGTTCCGCCGGGCACGTCTGGGGTCGTTCTGCGGATACCGGGACTTGGCCTGGAGGGAATGCCGTCCCTGCTATGTTGCAAGCGAAGGGGAGTAGTCCTTTCGTCGGCTGGTCAACATACTGGCGCGCGGTGCGCGCCCGGCCACCGGGTCACGGTGACGTGGCGGACGAGACCTTCGGCTGTTGAGTACATCCGGCCGAGGGACGTCGTGATTGATCCCCGGTCGGATAGGCAACCGACCGAGGGGATCCCGCGTTGTCTTACCTTGCTGCCGCCGGCGTCGCATTCGGCCTGACATTCCTCGGCGAACTCCCGGACAAGTCACTGTTCGCATCACTGGTCCTGGGCACCCGCTACCGGCCCGGCTACGTGTGGGCCGGGGCCGCCGCCGCGTTCGCGGTGCAGATGGCCATCGCCGTCACCGCCGGCCGGCTCCTCTCCCTGCTGCCGCACCACCTCGTGGACGCGATAGTGGCCGTGCTCTTCCTGGCCGGATCGGCTTACTTGTGGTTTACCAGTTTCCGCCCGCAGCACCCGGAAGGGGCAGACGCGGCCCGCCAGGGCGGCCCGCCCGCATCATTCCTGCAGATCGCCGGGACCAGCTTCGGCGTCGTGTTCCTGGCCGAATGGGGCGACATCACCCAGCTCACCGCGGCGAACCTGGCTGCCCGCAGCAACCCCGTGGCCGTCTTCATCGGAGCGGTCCTCGGGCTATGGCTGATAGCGGCCCTGGCCGTCAACCTAGGGGCCAAGAGCCTCGACCTCATCCCCATGGCCTGGGTCCGCCGCATCACCGCCACCATCCTGCTCGCTCTCGGCGTCTACACCGCGCTTACTGCCCTGCCCGGATAGACCGGCGGTTCGCCGCCCGACGCGGGCCGCGCCTGCCGGACCACCCATGGCGGGTGAGGACATTGGGTGCGGGGGGCTGTTGTGGTGGAACCTAGGCGGCCGCTCATCAGATGCCGCCTGGCTCTCCGGCTTGGCAAATGACGCTGGGAGGCGCGGCGCGGCTCCTGGGTTGCTGAGGACTATCGGCGGGACGGTTGACAAGGCGAGCCCGAGTCGGGGGGGCCGCGAATGGAGCTGGACAGCTGCTCGGCGGCCTGTCGGCGTTCTTCGGCTGGTATGCACGATCGTCGGGGGCGCCCGCGGGCGGCCTCATCGGCAAATCCGGCATGAGCGGCTGACCAAGGCGGGCAGTGGGGGTGAGGCTGTCCGCCTGGGACGGCCTACCGTCAGGAAGGCTCCGAGAAAGGACCAAGATGGATCCGGCGAGGAAACCCTCGGTCCTGTTCGTCTACTACACCTACACCCAGCAGACGCTCAAAGTGGTCGAGGCCATGGCCGAGGTGTTCCGCGACCGAGGCTGCGACGTGAACCTCGCCGCGATCGAACTGACTGACCCTCGCTACCAGAAGCGATTCAGCCAGTTCCCGATGCCAAAGCCGTTCCTGGAAGTCGTGGCGACGATACCGGCGGAACTGCGGCGCCGCCCGGCGAAGATCGGCATCCCCGACGTCGTGACCGAACGGGACTACGACCTGGTGTGCATCGGATCCCCCACCTGGTGGCTCTCAACAGACGTTCCAATCCGCTCGTTCATGGAATCCGACACCGCCACCCGGCTCCTCCAAGGGAAGCCTTTCGCCGCCGCCGTCTGCTGCCGCCGGTACTGGAAACACAACCTGAAGACTGTCCGCAGACTGGGGACTAAACGAGGCGGCGTCTTCGCCGACGGTATCCACTTCCGCTACCAGGGTGGCCAGGTCCGATCGCTGCTGTCGCTGCTGAGCTACCTCGGCTCCGGGGAGTACCGCCAGCGATACCTGGGGGTCAAAATTCCGCCAACGAACCTCCAGGATCATCACCTGCAGGCCGCGCGGAAATTTGCGGATGGGCTGGCAAACCGTCTTCTGGGCGGCCCGGGTGACCCGAAAGTACCCGGGGTTGTTTTCCCCGCCTGAACCCGCTGCGCGTCGCCCCGCCCGATCGCCCGCCGGTGATGCTTGCGCACGCAATTCACCCACGAAGGGTGAAGATCGGCAATTCGTTCCTGGAAAAAATGACCGTTATGTCCTTGCTTGCGGAACAATGCGCGGAGGAACCCAGGTGCGGCGATTGACTAAGAGCCTGCTACTCGCGGCGGCGATCCTTCTGTTCGGATGTCTTGTGGCCGCGTGCGGGCGGAGCGTCGGCGGTGCGATTGCCAGTCTCGCACCAAGCCGAAGCGCGAGCATCTCACCGCCTAGCCCGAGCCCGAGCATCTCACCGCCCAGTGCGAGCCCGACCATCTCACCCAGCCCGAGCCCGACCATCTCACCCAGCCCGAGCCCGACCATCGCACCGCCTAGCCCGAGCGCATCGGTTACTGCCCAGCCATCGGCAACTCAGAGCGCTATCGCACCCGCAACGAGTGCGCAGTCCAGCAGTCCCCTCGCAACGAGTAGCGGAACCAGTTCCTCTCTTATCTGGCTCTGGATCATTATCGGCGCCCTAGCCCTCATCGGTGTGATCGTGTGGATCGCCCGCGCCTCTGGCCGCCGCTCTGCAGTGGCGGGCGAATGGCAGTCCAGGGTCGTCGACGCGTACGCGAAAAGTGCCGCCCTGTACGAATCGATGCGCGCCGCAGAAACGCCGGGCGCGATGGCCGCCGCGGACGCGGGCGCCCGATGGTCCGACCTCCAGCGCCGGACTGATGACCTAACGCAACTGCTGTACGCGCTGCGCGAGGTGGCCCCAGACGAAGACAAGCGTGCCCGGGTCTCGGATGTACTCGCCTCGGTGCGGGACGCTCGCGCGGCAATGGACGCTGAGCGTGCTCCCGGCGGGGCCGACGAAAGGAATGCGCAAGTCGTACGCAGCCGCCTGCTGTCCCTTGAGGCGTCCATCCGCGCTCTCCGCGCCCCGGACGAGCCGCACCTTTAGCGCGGCCGGCGGCCTGGCATGACTGCCGGGCGGTTTCCGTTCGGGAGTTTCAGCCATCGCTCGAGGGCGTCACGTCCCCAGCGGGCACGCGGATGAGCGGGTCTGAGCCCGCCCTTGAGTGCCGCGTCCACCGCGCTCAGGCCCAGTTCGCGGTAGGCGTCGAACTCCGCTCCGTCGTACAGCTGCTGCATGGTTGACTGCCCGGGGAACTCGGCGTGCTGGCCTGCGTACGCCCGGACATCCCACGGCGCATGGGCCCACCAGCCGAGCTTGCATACCCAGATCGTCCCCGTGTCCGGCAGCCCCTGGCCGTCATGCGTCACACCTCCGCCTTGCCAGTCCTTGATCCGGGTGAATGGGCCGTGCGCCCACGGCTGGGCCACCTCCCCCGGGTGCATCGGCTTGGGGCACATCGTGGTCGGGTCGAGCTCGACACTGACCCCTGCGTCTACCCTGGCCAGGCCGATCGCGCCGCCCAGGGTGTACCAGGTGTCGGCCTTGTCCCCGCTGGCGTCCAGCACGAGGACGTTCGCGGCGCCCCGCCACAGTGCCTCCACCAGACCGAGGTTGTCGTAGTGCCCGCCGTCGGAGACGCAGATCCAGGTGGAGCGATAACTCGTGTGCCCGACTGCCTCAGCCCACAGCATGCCGAGCGTGGGCTGCAGGGCGTGGTAGAACAGCCCTCCGATCCTGCTGCTTATCCATGTGTCTTCGCGCCGCATCCGCAGCACGTAGGCCCAGAGCCTGGCCTCACCGCCGCCGGGTTCCTGAGTGGCCTTGCTCCAGCGTGGGTGCCACGGAAACGCGTACCACAGCAGCAGGCCGCACGCATGCCACCAGTGGTCCCTGTTGCGCTGATTATCATCCTGTGCATTGAGTTCCCTGTGGGCCGCGAAGACTACCGCGGGATGAGGCAGCCAGACGCCCAGGCGCACGTTCGTCATGGTCAGCAGGATCCGGTAGGCCTGGCGGGTGGCAGAGCCCATCAGCGGGGAGACAGCCGCCCCGCTGATCGCGGACACATCGAACAGCGTGAAGCGGCGCTTGCCGACGAGAGACTCATAGTCCTTGGTCGAGGCGTGTACCGGGTGCTCAGGGTCTTCTCCGCGCAGGGTGACCCGTTCAGGATCGAAGGCGAGCAGCATTCCTCCGCGGCCGACCGGGACCTGCCTGTCTGCGTTGATATTGGCGGTCGCGCAGATCACCAGCTTGGGCGACCGTCCCGCGAGGCTGGAAAGGAGCGCCCCGGGATCGGGGGTCACTTTCTCAGACCCCGGTCTGCCAGAGCGCTCACGCTTCACCGCATACGCGGTAGCCAGACGCCAGCAGTAGAAATCGTGCATCGAGATCCGGTTGACGTCCGCGAGCACACGCGTGGCCAGCACCACCCCCAGCGCGATGAGCACCGGCCACAGTTGCCCTGCTGAGTAACCCGCCGCCGTACCGTCCTTCACCCAGCGCAACCCGGCGACAATAGCGGCAAGGACGATCACGGCGCTGGCTGCCCAGGGCAGCGCGTAGGTCCGGATCCATCCCCCAATGCCGGCGAGGAAGCCTGTCTGGGCTGCGCCCTGCTGAGTCTGGGCCTTCGTCGACTGGCTCGCCGGCTTTCCCTGCGCACCTGGCAGGTGCAACTGGGCGAGCTTGGCCCGGCAGGACTGCGCGACCGCGATCAGGGCCGCGAACACACCGGTAAGCGCGGCCGGTGTCCACTTGTGGCCTACGCCGAACCCGAGGTCGTACACCAGGGACTTGAACGGCCCGGCCGGCAGCTTGGTCACCCAGGAGAGCAGTAAAGGGAACACAAGCATGGCCACCGCCAGCACGGCGGCCACGAGTGCGGCCCAGCCGGTCACCTCCGCAAGGGTGTTCCCGCGATCGTCGGATTCTTCCTGGCGCGGTGCTGCCTGCCGATCTTCCGGCTGCGGCTTCAGCGTCAGCCACCAGCATCCGAACAGCAGCAGCGTGAGCCCCGCCGCGACCGTGGGGACCAGCCACCACCAGGTCGGGCTGGTCACGGAGGCCACGAACGGTCCGGGGGCGCCGCATCGCTGCACCGTGCCCGGGCACAGCACTTTCTGCGACCGCAGCAGCCAGCCCCAGGCGTGCGCTACCGCGAACACCGGAGCGAACACCACGATGAAAGTGACCGTTACGCCCACCAGCAGCGACAGCACGCCCACCAGCACGATCCCGCCGTTCGGGGCAATGTAATGGGTGTTGTCGCGCAGGTGCTGCTCTTCGGGCGTGCCCGGCCCGTAGGCCGGGGCGGCGGTGTTCTCCAGATCGCGGGCGACGAGCGCCCGCGAGGCGGCGATGTAACTGCCTCCCGACACGCTGAGAATATGGCCGACCTTCCCGAACAGCCCGTTTGCCTCCGGGCCCTGCAAGCTCTGCAGCGCGCCCAGGCAATAGGAAGCAGAACGGATTCCGCCACCCGAGCAGCAAATAGCCCACTCCGGAGCCGGATCTGCTATCCCCGGACCCGTCTCGATCTGAGTCCGGGGCACCGCATCGCTTCTGCCAGCCGGTCCTGATGGTTCCATAACCGCCCCCTCCCGCGCCCACAGGCTGATGGGCCTTTCGCCCACCATTCCTGCCGTCACGGCCCCTATCCGGAGAATAAACGCGCAGGGACTTCGTGCACAGACCCCAAAATCTGCGTGATGTTGATCCCGTGAGCGGGGGAGGATTCTGGGTAAGCCTCACCGACCGTGAATGACCAGACTATGACTCAGGCCGACGGGCAGGGACGAAGCATCGCGAAGCTCTCGCCGCCACCGTCCTGTTCAGGAACTGGTGGTTCCGAGCGCGGCTGTGATCTCCTGGATCGCCTCGGCCTCGGCAGGGCTCACGCTCTGCCCTTGCTCCTTGTGCGCCGCCGCGACCTTGCTCGCCAGGGCGAGGACGAAGCGCCGGTACTCGTCGACCTCCTCAGCCGTTGCCTTGCTCCCGAGCAGTGCCACCGCGTCGCGGAGGTGCTTCAGCCCGTTCTCCTTGAGCTCTGCGGCGGAGTGATACCTCGTGTGATCCGTCTCGGGCTTTGCGGCGACGATCTCGTCGAGAAGCTCGCTCTCGCCGTGCTGGGCGCGCGCATCGACGTAGGCCTTCGACATCGCGATCGACTCGCGGATCATGCCCCCGCGCGCCGCCGTGACCACGATCATGCCGGCGCTCGGCGGGCCCTCCAGCACCACCTTCCACTCCTCGGGGGAGAAGGACGCTTTTGACGTCATTCGACACTCCTTTCCAATCGGTGCGGGATCAGGAACTGGGCTGAAGACCCGAGGGATGAGCCGCTGCTTACAGCGTCTCTCGCCGGCTGGTAGCCCTGGTCCCCCTGGAGGCCACCGTAGCTGCGTTTACGCTCATGGCGCTCGCGGTATGGGCGTCCTGAGGCTCTGCGGCGTCTGGCCGGCATTCAGCACCGTCGTCTGCCCGCCCCGGCTGATGACTCCTCGCCCGAATGCCGCCCCCTCCAGGGGCGGCGATGGAGCGTGGGATGTTGCCTTGCGGAGGGCTGGCGACCAAAGTGGGAGTGCCACGGAGGGAGGCCAAAGATGAGTCTGGTGAGGCCGGTGGAAGTGGCAGGGCACCCTGTCGCGCGGTTGGAGCGGGTTATCGGCGGCGAGCGGCAGGCGCGGCTGGTCGGGGCGGCTGACCAATTTCGGCAGCGCCTGGCCGGACGTACCGTGTGGAACGTCAGTTCGACCGCGGTCGGCGGTGGGGTAGCAGAGATGTTGCGGGTGCTGGTGGGCTATATCCAGGACCTCGATATCCCGGTCCGCTGGAGGGTGATCAGCGGTGATGCCGAGTTCTTCGTGATCACCAAGCGCCTGCACAACCAGATCCACGGCGAGGCCGCGGGTGGCCCGCTCAGCGGGGCCGCCGCCGACCATTACGCACGGATGCTCGCCGCTAACGCCATCGGGTTGCTCGACGAGATACGGCCGGGGGATCTGGTACTGCTGCACGACCCGCAGACCGCCGGGCTGGTGGCGGCACTATCGTCTGCCGGCGCGCGGGTAGCGTGGCGCTGCCATATCGGTGTGGACTGGGAAAACGACGCAACCCGGGCGGGGTGGGACTTTCTGCGGCCGCACCTGGGTTCCGCAGACGGCTACGTCTTCTCTCGCCGCGAGTATGTGCCACCGTGGATTCCGAGCGAGAAGGTCTGGATCATACCGCCGTCGATCGATCCTTTCTCCCCGAAGAACCAGGATCTCGATGACGAAACTGTGCGGGGCATCCTGGCCAGGATCGGCGTGCTGGACGGTGCCCCGCCGGAGGGGCAGACGACCTTCTCGCGCAGCGACGGCACTACGGGCGTCGTCACCCGGTCTGCCGGGATCACCGGCGAAGGCCGCCCCGGCCCCCGTGACCCGCTGGTGGTTCAGGTTTCCCGGTGGGATCAGCTCAAGGACATGCCAGGAGTCATGCATGGCTTCGCCCAGTACGTCGCGCCCGGTGGCAGCGGATACCTCTTGCTGGCCGGTCCGGCGGTCGCCGGGGTGAGTGACGACCCGGAGGGCGCTGCAGTATTCGCAGACTGCCTGCTGCAATGGCACGATCTGCCGGCCGCGGCCCGCGCCCGGGTTCTGCTGGTTACCCTCCCATTGGATGACATCGACGAGAACGCCGCCATGGTCAACGCGCTGCAGCGGCATGCCACCGTCATCGCGCAAAAGAGCCTCGCCGAGGGCTTCGGGCTGACCGTGGCCGAGGGCATGTGGAAACGGCGGCCCGTCGTCGGGTCAGCAGTGGGTGGGATCATCGACCAGATCGCCCCCGGTACCGGCATCCTGCTGCCCGACCCCCGGGACCTGGAAGCCTTCGGGGCGGCGGTACAACGGCTACTCGACGACCCGGACGAAGCTAGCAGCATGGGACATGCCGCTCAGGCACGTATTCGGGAGGACTATGTGGGCGACCTGCACCTGCTGCGCTACGACCGTCTGTTCAGTGCGCTGATGTCGGAAGGCTAGGCCAGGCTAGGCCCACCGGACCTGTGTCAGACTCGGCGGTCAGGTCGTGGCTCCGGAGACGGCGGGCTCCCGGGAGAAGATGGCGGATCCCTGTCATGGCAAAGTGGGCGTTCCCGAAGGACTCGCGACAGGAGCCACGATGATCGAGCACACCACTGGCGGCCAGATGTCCCTCGCAGAGCTGGCCGATGGGCACAAATGCCAGCCGTCGGCCATCCTGCGCCTCACCGCCGAGCACAGTCCGGGTGGCGCCTATCCGGCCAACGTCGCCGCGTACATCAACGGGGTGTTCCGCGGCGCCATCGCCGTCACTGCGCATATGCCCGCCGGGTTGCACCTGTACCTGCCGTAGCGGCCGGGCATCTCGATGTTGATTTGATCGCGACGCTGCCCGGCGGCCTGCTCAGGGCCAACCGGGCAGCGGGTTGGCGGGCAACGGGGACTACTGGTGGGAGCGGCGCACGCGGAACTTGATCCAGACCAGGATGCCGATGGCCACCAGCAGCCAGGGGGAGAACAGGATGTGCATGGTGAAGCTGAGGACGGCCAGGACCGCGATAGCGATGAGGACGAGGGCGAGTATCCGGGGCATGGTGATCAGTCTCCGTTCAGGTCAGGCTGATGAGCCTGGTCAGTAACGGTGGCGGACCCGGTGCCTGCAGTGGTGGTGTTCATGCTTCAACACTGCCGTCGGCAGATCCCCCCGTCGATCAGGATGAGCCCCGATTCGCACCCTGGTCTGCACCCCCGAAGGCATCAGGGTCAACCCTCGTCGCGGTCAGGGTTGCCGCCGCAGCGGCCCTGGCCGAGACCGCGCTCTGTAGCGACGCGTCTCTGCCTAGTTCCCGGAATCGAGGCGGTTGTTACCCGGCCGCAGTACTTTTTTGCCCCGTGGGCCTCTTTGCGGGAGAACTCGAAGCCCCACGATACGTGCGCCGAAGATCTCGAGTCGTGCGAGGAGGCCGCACAGGGCTGCCTGATCCGGGAGTGTGCCATGCAGAAGTGTTTGGACTGGTTCTACTGAGGCAGTCAACTGCTCGAAATCCAGCAGGGCTTCGTGCGGGACGATTCCCGCTATGCGGATCTCGTAGTACGAAGATGCCATGTCACATCCCGCGATCTGGAGACAAATAATCAGGCTTTTAGATTTGGGCATTCTGAGCCGTAACGCCCCACCCGCCAGGGGTGAATCGCGGCTTGTGCCGCCTGCGGGCCAACCTCCGCCTGCGCGGCCGGGAATGACATCAGATCAGCTCAAGCTGCTGGGCTCGGCGGACCGCCTCACGGCGGTGGGTCGCGGCCAGCTTGCGGTAGATGCTCTTAAGGTGCGTCTTGACTGTGTTGATCGAGATGTACATTTCACTCGCCACCTCTGCGGTGTTGAGCATCTGTGAGACGTGCCGCAAGACCTCGCGTTCGCGTTCGGTGAGCTGCTCGACCAATACAATCGCGGTCTGATCCGGGGCGTTCCGCGGAGCCGGGAGCTGATCGCGGAGAAGGGTCGGGTCCAGCAGACGCTGGTAGCTGCGGGCCAGTTCAGGGTCACCTCGTAGCGCGTGCCTAATCCACACGCCCTCCATGGCGAACGGCAGCCTGAGCTGCTCACGTTCAGCCAGGCGCAGGGCGCGCGCAAGTGAGCGCGCACCTCGTGCCGGGTCGCCACTGTCGCAACTGAGCTGGGCATCAACCAGCAACGCCTGCACCATCACCTGCTCAGGCGCTCCACTGTGGGCCGCTAGCACGGGTGCAAGCGCGCGCCTGGCGTTGCCGATGTCACCGGCGGCCGCCCATGCGCGCGCGTGCACGACTGCCGCCTCCGGCGAACTACCGCAGTCGCCGCGCCCGGCGGCGGCGAGTGCTGCCCGGACGTCGCCGACGGCAAGGCATGCCCGGGACTCGACCTGGCTCAGCTTTTGCTCCAGCCAATCCGGAACACGCCAGCCGGACCGTGCCTTCGTCACGCACTGCGCGGTGACTTGTGCCCGTGCCTCGACCAGGCCGACGTGCGCGGCTACCAGCCATGCCACCGTCCCGATCAGCTTGTCCGGGTTTGCGCTAAGGGCTGCGTCCGCCTGCTTGAGCAGGCTGCGCGCCTCGCGCAACTCGTTGCGCTCCAGGTGCACCCAAGCCATTGCCACGAGTGCGGCAGGGTTCGGCCGCTGAACGGGCGGGCGCCGCTCGCCGGGCACTGCCGCCCGGGCAGTCACCTCTGCTGTCCGGCGGAGCCCGCCGCGCAAAGCCTCCACCAGCGCGAGATACCCGAGGCATTCGGCTTGTTCGTACTCCGCGCCCGAAACCGTTGCCGCCGCCACCGCCGAATCGAGGACACGGACCGCCTCGTCAAGATGGCCCGACCACAGCTCAACAACCCCGCGGCTGGCCAGGACGTGGGCGCGTACCCCGGGATGCCGGGCGAGCAAATCGCCAGGGACCTGCCCAGCCAGTACCTCTGCGCGATCCGCAGCCGCTGCGGCCACCGGGAGATCACCAGCGTAACGAGAGGCGGCCAGGCGGAGCATCGCGGTGGCCAGCCGCGCTGGGATCTCCTGTCCAGCGGGCAGGCGCTCAAGGATGCCTTCCGCGGTAGTCAGCGCGGCGGCACAAGCTTCCCCTCTGCCACTGGCCAGCGCGACCGCAGCGGAGACCAGGTAGGGCCCCGGCTCGCTCCAGGCTTCGCTATCCGGCATGGTCAGGAACTCGCGGGCCAGTGACTGACTGCCCTGTGGCTGGATGATCTCGGTTATTGCCAAGGCGCCGACCACCATCCCGGCGGCGAGCTGCCAGTCGCCGGCTTGGGTGGCGTGCCGCACTGCGTCGATGAGCGAGCCGTTCCGCTCGTATACGCGGGCAGCCCGGCGGTGCAGGTCGGGCATCCGTTCCGGGTACTTGAGCCTCAGCTTGAGACGCAGTACCTCCGCGAACAACGGATGGTAGCGATACCACCCGGATCCAATGGGCTGTATAAAGGTGTTCGCGCGCGCCAGAGCGGGCAGGATGCCTGCGGCGTGAGCGTCGCCGGCCAGTTCGCTGGCAGCCCCCGCGCTGACCTGCTCCAGGATGCTCGTGCTGAGCAGGACTTCCTGGACCTCAGGCGGCTGGGTCTGGAGAACCTCCTCCACCAGGTAGCCAGTCAGGGCACTGTCCTCAGTGATCAGCTCCTTGACGAACTGGTCAGGGTCGGGATGAGTGTCCATGGAGATCGCCGCCAGGCGGAGGCCCGCCGCCCAGCCCTCTGTCCGCCGCATGAGGCACTCGAGTGAATCGGCTGAAATCGAACCTCGGTGCTGGGCCATGAGCAGGCCGGCCTCTGGCGAGGTTGAAAGCGAGGTCGCTGGCACGGATCTCGGCCAACTCGCCGGCCAGCCGGTAACGGTGCAGCCGCAGCGGCGGATCCGTCCGCGAGGAGACCACGACGCGCAGGCCGGATCCGGCGTTCCGCAGCACGAAGTCAAGCCCTTTCAGCACCTCCGGCTCGGTTAGCACGTGAAAGTCGTCGAGGACCAGGAGCACAGGTGGGTCCTGCGCGGCCAGGGCCGACACAAGCCGGAGCAAGAACACGTGATCGGTTCCTTGCTGCTGCGGGTCGGCAGACAGCTCCTCCGGAATGACAATCCCTGAACCGCGCAGTGCCGCGACCACATAGGACCAGAAGGCCTCCGGGCGGTTGTCGTAGCGGTCCAGGGTGACCCAGGCCAGAGCCCCGTGTTCCGCCGCCGCCCACAACGCCAGAGCCATCGTTTTGCCTGCCCCAGGGGGGCCTGTGACCACAGTCAGCGGGCTCCACCGCGTACCCCGGGCCAGCAATTCGGAGATACGCGGGCGCCGGACGGCCAAGTCGGGCACACAGGGGGCAGTAATCTTCGATGCCAGAATCGGATGGGCAACGGAAACGGCTGCCTCTCGGCCACTGGTCGCCATCTGTCCGGCCACATGGGTCACCATCGGAATCTCGCCGTCCCCCTCCAGCCCAGCCGCCCGCCCTGATCGTCGTTCGCCGTTGGAGATCGCCCCCCGGGATGCCGTCCGCTGTGTCCGGCGGCCGGCGGGAATCTCACTGGCACCACCTACAGAACGCCAACCAGGCGGCCCCGCGCATCCCACGATTGGTATGAAACAGGAACTTGCGGCAGGTCATCGGGGACCATATGTCCTGGATGGCAGGAAAGCTGGTTCATCACCCCTCGAGCAGCATCAGCTCCCGTGACCGGGAGACCGCCTGACTGTGTCTGGCGTGCCGCTACGGCATCTCCCCGGTGCGGAGCCGCGCGGGCCCGGCGGACGACCCTGCAGGCCGTCTGCCGGGCCCGCGCAGCCGAGGTGATCCCCGGCCTAGGCGTCGTAGTCGACGGTCACCTGGTCGGAGGTGGGAATTGCCTGGCAGGTGAGCACGTAGCCCGCGTCGACCTCGTCCTGCTCCAGCGCGTAGTTGCGGCGCATGGTGGCCTGGCCGTCGGTGACGAGCGCGCGGCAGGTGCCGCACACGCCGCCTTTGCAGGCGAACGGCAGGTCGGGACGGACCCGCTGGGCCGCGTCGAGGATGGGAGTCCCGGACGGCACGGTCGCCACGGCGCTGCGGCCGTCCAGCAGGACGGTCACCTCGGCGCCAGGGCCCGCAGGCGCCTCCGCGTGGTGCACCTGGGCCGGGGGAGTGTCCTCGACATAGAACAGCTCGCGGTGGATGCGGTCCCGGGGGACGCCGAGTCCGGTGAGCACCTCGATCGCGCCGGTGACCATCCCGAGGGGACCGCACAGCCACCAGTGGTCCACCGCGGTGACCGCCACGGTGACCGGCAGCAGCGAGCGCAGTTTGCCGGGGTCGAGCCGGCCGTTGAACAGCTCTACCTCCTGCGGTTCGCGGCTGAGCACGTGGACCAGGCACAGCCGTGCCGGGTAGGTGTCCTTGAGGTCGGCGATCTCCTCGGTGAACATCACCGAGTCGCTGCGCCGGTTGCCGTAGATCAGGGTGACCGCCGAGCCGGGGTGCGCGGCCAGGACCGAGCCGGCGATGGACAGGACGGGCGTGATGCCGCTCCCTGCGGCGATCAGGACGTGGTGCCCGGGGCCGGGCAGATCCGGGGTGAACGTCCCGGACGGTGCCTGGACGTCGATGACGTCACCGGGCCGGACCTCGCGGACGAGCCAGCCGGACACCGCCCCGCCGGGTACTTCCCGCACGCCGATCCGCGGCGCGTTTCCCCGGGCCGAGCAGATTGAGTAAGAGCGGCGTTCGCCGCCGCGGCGGACCGTGAGCGACTGGCCAGGAGCGAACCTGAACCTGTCCGCGACTGCGGGCGGCACGCCGAAGGTCAGCGCGGCCGAATCAGCGGTCAGCGGGTCCACGCGGAGCACGGTGAGCGGATGAAACTCGGTCCGCGACGCGGCCTGCGGGCGGGCCATCAGAATTCCTTCACATATTCAAACGGTTCGTGGCAGGTGCCGCAGCGCAGCAGGGCCTTACACGCGGTCGCGCCGAACGCCGCCGTCACCGCGGTGTCGAGCGAGCCGCACTGAGGGCACGCCACCGGGTTAGCGGGCGCCATGGTGAGGTTCAGCGGCACCGGAGCACGGGGGGGTGCCGCGCCGGCCGCCGCTGGCCGGGGCGGCGCGATGCCAGCCGCGTGCAGCTTGCGGCGGCCGTCAGGGGTGATCCAGTCGCTGGTCCAGGCCGGGGCGATCTGGGTACGGACGGTGCTGCCGGCGAAGCCGGCGAGGCTGAGCCGGTGCTGCAGATCGCACGCGATCTCGCGCAGGGCCGGGCAGCCGGAGTACGTCGGCGTGATCGTCACGACGATATGACCGTTCTCGCTCGTGACGTCGCGCAGGATGCCGAGGTCGGCCAGGGTGAGCATGGGCAATTCCGGATCGGTGACGGCCTCCGCGATCTCGCGCGCCGCCGCAACGTCTGCCGTCATCGTGGTCACCACGCCGCGTCCGGGTGGGCGCGGGCCACGCTCTGCAATTCGGCGAGCACGTACCCGAGGGCCTCGGTGTGGACTCCGTCCCGCCCGCATTTGCCGGCGACCTCCGCCATCGGCGCAGCACCCGGGTGATCCAGGGTGGCCGCGGCCAGCACGGTCCCGAGAACGTCATCGAATTCGGCCCGGAGCCCGGCCGGGTCGGCCGCGACCCCGGGCAGGTCGCCGGCCACGGTGTCGGTGCGGAACAGCTCGTCCACCAGCGGCCAGAGGGTGCCGAGCGCGGCCTGCATCCTGGCGCGGGACAGGTCGGTACCGTCCCCAAGCCGGATCACCCACTGCGCGGCGTAGTCCCGGTGGTAGGCGAGTTCCTTGGCGCCCTTCGCCGCGATGGCGGCGAGTACCGGGTCCCGGGAGTCATGCAGCCGGCCCAGCAGGGCCAGCCGCCAGGTGGAGAAGATCAGCAACCGGCCGGCCAGCTGCGCGAAGTCGGCGTCGGCGTGCTCGGCGAGGCGCACGTTGCGGAAATCTTTTTCCAGCCGGAAGAAGGCAAGCTGATCCTCGCTGCGGCCCATGCCCCCGGCCAGCACTGCGCCCTCGGCCCGGCCGGCGCGCGCGAGCAGCATGCGCGCCTGGCCCAGCAGGTCCAGGGCGATGTTGGCGATCGCCGTTTCTTCCTCGAGCTCGGGCAGGCGGGTCATCCACTGCTGCAGGCGGTGGGAGTAGATCAGCGCGTCGTCGCCGAGCATCAGGCAGTACGCGGCCAGCGCCGCGGCGTTAACCCCGTCTGGCACCGACGTGTCGATGCCTTCGAGCGGGTCGGTGAACCCGGTGCCGAAGGCCCAGCGGTGATCGCCGGTCTCGTCGGCGAGATCGTGGTAAGCGGTGAATTCGTCGTCGGTCATCGGTGCTGGTCCGCCCTACATGTGCGGGACGTCGTCGGGGATGTCATAGAACGTGGGATGCCGGTACACCTTGTCGCCGGACGGGGCGAAGAACGGGTCCTTCTCATCCGGGCTGGACGCTGTGATGTCGGCGGACGCGACGACCCAGATGCTGACGCCCTCATTGCGGCGCGTGTACAGGTCCCGCGCGTGGTGCAGCGCCATCTGCGGGTCGGCCGCATGCAGCGAGCCCACGTGCACGTGGTTCAGGCCCCGCTTGCCGCGCAGGAACACCTCATACAGCGGCCACTCCGACCGCACCTGTGCGTCCTCCATCAGCCGGCGTCCCTGTCTTCGGTGGCAGTGTCTTCGGTGGCACTGTCTTTGGCGTCCCTGTTTTTGGTGGCACTGTCTGGGGCGGCGCGCCTGGCGGCCTGCTTGGCGGCATGGGCGGCGGCGGCCTCGCGCACCCACGCTCCGTCGTCGTGGGCGGCTTTGCGCTGCGCCACCCGCTGCGCGTTGCACGGGCCGTTGCCCTTGATCACGGCGGTGAACTCGGCCCAGTCCACGGCCCCGAAATCGTAGTGGCCGCGTTCGCTGTTCCAGCTCAGCTCCGGGTCGGGCAGGGTGACCCCGAGCTTCCCGGCCTGCGGCACGGTCATGTCCACGAAGCGCTGCCGCAGTTCGTCGTTGGTGTGCCGCTTGATACCCCAGGCCATCGACTGGGCCGTGTTCGGCGACTGGTCGTCGGGTGGCCCGAACATCATGAGCGACGGCCACCAGAACCGGTTCGTCGCGTCCTGGACCATCGCGCGCTGCGCCTCGGAGCCGCGCATCATGGTCATCAGGAGCTCGTATCCCTGCCGCTGGTGGAAGGACTCCTCCTTGCAGATGCGCACCATCGCGCGGGCGTAGGGCCCGTACGACGAGCGGCACAGCGGCACCTGGTTGCAGATGGCCGCGCCGTTGACCAGCCAGCCGATCACCCCGACGTCCGCATAGGTGAGCGTCGGATAGTTGAAGATCGAGGAGTACTTCTGCCGGCCACCGATCAGCCTGTCCGTGAGATCGGCCCGGTCGGCGCCGAGGGTCTCCGCGGCCGAGTAGAGGTACATGCCGTGCCCGGCCTCGTCCTGCACCTTGGCGATCAGGACCGCCTTACGGCGGAGCGACGGCGCGCGGGTGATCCAGTTGCCCTCGGGCTGCATGCCGATGATCTCCGAATGCGCGTGCTGGGCGATCTGGCGGATCATCGATGCCCGGTAGTGATCGGGCATCCAGTCCCGGGGCTCGATACGGCGGTCGCGCGCGATCGTCTCGTCGAAGTGGGCTTCGAGGCCGTCCGCCCGCTCGCGGGCGGGCGCGGTCACCGGCTCCACTCCTTCGCCACCATGGTGAGCAGGCACCTCCCTGCAGAATTACCGACCGAACATTCAGTATGTTATTCGATGACTATAGGCCCTGGCCACCCCCACCTCCCAGGTGTACAGCGCCGCGCACGGCAGCGCCAGCCTCGCTGCCCCGGCGTACAACCTGGCCAGATATTGTTACCGGACGTCCGGTAGCCACTACGGGAGGCGATCGCGGTGCCGCAGGTGCCCAGCGTCCAGGCGATGATGGCGCGGGACGAGGCCTCGCGCGGCCTGGGTATCGAGCTGGTCGATCACGCTGAAGGGCGGGCGGTTACCCGCATGACTGTCCGTCCCGACATGCTGAACGGGCACGCGGTCGCCCATGGTGGCCTGATCTTCGCCCTGGCGGATACGGCCTTCGCCTGCGCCTGCAACAGCTACGGGCCGGTGACAGTCGCCGCGGCGGCCGAGATCGTGTTTATCGCTCCCGCGTACGCCGGAGATGTACTCACCGGCGAGGCCGTCGTGCGTACCCGCTTCGGGCGGGCGGGGTTGTACGACGTGACCATCCGCCGGGATGGCGACGTGATCGCCGAATTCCGCGGGCGCAGCCACCAGATCGCGCGCCGGGTTGCGGGATCCGCTGAATAGGCGGCCGGCCACGGCCCGGATACTGGCATCGTGATCTCGCCTTCAGTACCCCGTTCGGACCGCCCGGCGGACGCGCCGCGCCGCGGCCGTCCCGGTCATGACCTGGAGTCCGTGCTCGCGGTGGCCGTCGAGATCTTCAACGAACGGGGCTACGACGGCACCAGCATGAGGGACCTGTCGGCGCGGCTGGGGATCGCGAAGTCGGCGATCTATCACCATGTGACCGGCAAGGAGGAGCTGCTCAGCCTGGCCCTGGACCGTGCGCTGACCGGCCTGTCGGCCGTGGCGGACCGGGCACGCGCGCTCGACGCGCCGGCGATCGAGCGCCTCGAGTTCCTGGTCCGGGGCAGCGTCGAAGTGCTGGAAGCCGAGTTGCCCTACGTCACCCTGCTCCTGCGGGTACGCGGCAATACGAAGGTTGAGCGAGCCGCCCTGGACAGGCGGCGCGCCTTCGACAGGTTCGTGGCCGAGCTGGTCCAGGAGGCCCAGCGCGATGGTGACATTGACCCGGAGCGTGACGCCCTCATCACGGCACGCCTGCTGTTCGGCCTCGTGAACTCGATCGTTGAGTGGTACCGGCCGACGCCGCGCGCGGCCACGCGGCCACTCGCAGACGCGGTCTGTGCCATGGCCTTCGACGGCCTGCGCGTTCGGGAAGGCTAACCGGGTTGGTGGCCCGGGCGCGTGTCTAGCTCGGCCCATACCGCTTTGCCCGCTGCGGTATCGGTGACCCCCCACTTGCTGGCCAAGGCGTCCACGATTACCAGACCGAATCCTGATTCGTCGAGCCCGGACGGGGTGCCCCGCTGCGGCCAGTGCGGGTCGGCGTCATGCACCTCGATCCTCAGCGAGGTGCCTGCGGCTTCCAGTCGGAGTACCAGCGCGGAACCTCCGGTGCAAACATGCTGTACCGCGTTAGTGACCAGTTCGGAGACGAAGAGGACCGCCGTGTCCTCCAGATGGGAGACGCGCCATGAGGTCAGTACCTTCCGCGTAACCTGCCGCGCCAGTCCAGGCGCCCGTCCATCAGCAGGCAAAGTGATCTCCCAGGCCCGGCAGGAGGTGCCCTGCTCGCCGGGTCCGTGCGTGGTGCTCAGATTGACCGCCTCGCCCGTCATTAGCTACTGCCTCGTTCTCGTTACCTGCCGGCCGCCCGGCTGATTTCACGGCTGACACGATGAAGCTCTGGCCGCATGCCAACAGACGCATCACCGATGGTGCCCGTGGCGTGCGTTGGAGCATGATTCCCCCGTGCTGTACACCCCTACAGTCGCCCATCTGGCTGAAAAACAGCTCCAAGCATCCTTAGGGTGCGCTGATCGTTCGCAGACCGCCAGCTGGTTATCAGCTAGATCGCCGCCGGCTCAGGGAGAGGGGACCGGCGGCCGGCGCTGGCTACGGGCCAGATAGCTCCCGGGCGGGAGCGCATCGCGCAGCGTGGCCACGATTTGCCAGGGATCTTCCGCGTCGTCGATGAAGTGCAGGACGGCTCTCGTTACCGGCCGGGAGGGCCTTGCAGTGCCCGATCGCGACGGGGTCGACGTCCACGTAGGCGACCCGGGCGGCGTGGTCGGCCTGCTGGGCGACCTCGTGCACGTTCCCCTCGGTGGGGATCCTGGGCCGATGTTGCGCCGGACAGATTTTACGTCCGGTTTTGAGATACATTTCTTTTTTCGCACGAAATCGCAGGGTACGGGCAATGGCTGCCGGTACCGCGTGGCCGCCGGCGCGAAAGGCTGGCGGCCATTGCCGGACAGGCCGCTGCGAGGGGCCGGGGGTGCTGGCCGGCGAGGACTGGTGCAGATACCTGTGACGTCACGGATGGCGGGGGATCACGGGCCTGCGTTGCCACGGCGGCGCGGACCGGACCTGGCGGCCCTGGCTGCCTTCACGCTGGATTCTGGGGGCCGGGTGACCTCATGGCCGGCGTCCGCCGAGCGGCTGTTCGGGCATCCGGCGCCCGCGGTGACCGGGCATGACGTGTGTGACGTGCTGATGACCGGCCCCGGCCAGCGCGAGCTGGCCGGTGAGGCGCTGGCTGAGGTCGCAGCGGGGCGGGTCTGGACCGCGACCGTCAGCATGGCCTTCGCCGGCGGCAGCGGCCCCGTCGCCCTCCGCTGGGAGCCGCTGGGAGGGCCGGGGACGGGGGTGCTGGTGATCGGGCAGCATGTCTCGCCGGCCATCGGCCCCGGCTGGTTGCGTGACGCGGCCGACCGGATCGGCACCACGCTTGATCTTCTCCGCACGGCGCGCGAGGTCGCCGATGTCGCTGTTCCCGCGTTCGCGGACACGACCGCGATTTTCGTGTTCGAACGGCTGCTCGCCGACGACGAGCCAGCCTCGCCTCAGGCCGGGCACGGGGCGGTGGTGCGGCGGCTCGTGGCCCGGCTGGCCGGCCAGCCCACGGGGGTCACCGACAGCCTGCTGCCCCCCGGTGAGGTGCTTGTCCTCGACGATGACTCACCCAGCTTCCGGGCCATGCACACGCGCAGCCCGGTCCTGTTCGACCGCCTCGACGAGGTGAGCGCCGGGCGGATCGCCCGCCGCCCCGGAGGCCGGGAACTCGCGTCGAGCTACGCATCGTTCCTGTCCGTGCCCCTGGTGGCCCGCGGGGTGGCGCTGGGGTGCGCGACGTTCGGGCGGGCGCCGCAGAGCCCGGACTTCGGGCCCGCCGACGTCGCCGCGGCAGGCGAGCTGGCCTCCCGGGCGGCGGTGTGCATCGACAATGCCCGCCTGTATCACCGGGAACGGCGGACCGCATTCGCGCTGCAGCGCGGCCTGCTGCCTGGCGAGCCGCGCGTCCCGGCAGCCCTGGAGGTCGCGCACCGGTACCTGCCGGTCGGTGCCAGCATGGTGGGCGGCGACTGGCATGACATCGTCCCGCTGCCCGGCGGGCGGGCGGCACTGGTCGTAGGGGACGCGATGGGGCACGGCCCAGAGGCGGCGGCGGTGATGGTGCAGTTGCGCACCGCGACGCACCTCCTGGCCGAGCTGGACTTGCCGCCCGGTGAGGTGCTGGCCAGGCTGGATGCACTGACCGCGGGCATGCCTGCCTCGCCGTATGCCACCTGCATGTGTGCCGTGATCAACACTTCGGCGAGCAGTTGCGTGATCGCCGGAGCAGGTCACCCGCCGCCCGTGCTGGCGCTGCCTGGCGGCGCAACCCGGGTGCTCTCCGTGCCGGCCAGCCTCCCCCTCGGGCTCAGCGCCGGTACCTTCGAAGCTGCCCAGGTCAGCCTGCCGCCGGGGGCAACGCTCGCGCTGTATACCGATGGGCTGGCGGAAAGCCGTACCCGGCCCCTGGAAGACGGCATCGCCGCGCTGCGCGATGCGCTCGGCCCGGCCCTGGAGCAGCCCGGTCATTCGCTGGACAGCGCCTGCGAGACCGTCACCCAGGCGTTGCGTCAGCAGGGCGGGGACGACATTACCCTCGTCCTCGCCCGCATCCGCCAGTAAGCACCGATCGTGGGCCGCAAGCCGCCAGATCAAGCCCCTGACGGCCCTGTCTCGATACTGCCCTGTCTCGATACTGTCCTCACCGACAACCCACCGGCCTGGCAGCTAGGATCACGGGCGTGATTACAGGCATGCATGCGATCGTGTTCTCGCCCGAAGCCACCAAGGTGCGTGCGTTTTTCAAGGACGTGCTGGGCCTGTCATCGGTGGATGCGGGCGGAGGCTGGCTGATTTTCGCTCTTCCCCCGGCTGAGCTTGCTGTGCATCCCAGTGACGGCGACGGCCGCCATGAGCTTTACCTGATGTGTGATGACATTCACGCCACGCTCGCCGAATTGCAGGGCAAAGGAATAGAAGCGGCACAGGACGTCACCGATCAGGGGTGGGGACTGCTAGCCGCAATCCGCCTGCCGGACGGCTCAGAACTCCCCATCTACGAGCCTCGGCACCCCTCACCAGTGGTTGCGCAAGCCGACTGATGATGAGGTCCGTGACGCGGCCGGCACCGAACTCTCCCGGTCAGCCCCGATGCAGGGGGCACCGGCCAGCGGGGTTGTCATCTGCCTTGTCGCCTCCCGGACCGCGTCGCCCAGGCTGAGCGGAGAGTGGCGGTTATGCAACGGCCCGGCGCCGTCGCGCAGGAGGGAGCTGGCCATCGCGGCGCCGCGGGCGGTGACCGGGAGCGGACCCGTCAGGACGGTGAGCATGTCCTGCACATCCCGCTCCGCGTCGGCGATGCGGTCACGGTACAGCAACACGAGGGGAGTGCGCGGCACGGGAGGCCGGGCGGCCCTGATCGAGGACGTGGTGCCACCACTGGGCAAGTTCTAGGCGTCCGGCCGGGGAGGTTATCTCCTGTGCGCGCAGGGCCAGGCCCCGGCGGGCGGACGGCGCACATCCGGCCGCGAGCTGACGGTCCAGGGACGGTGCCCGCAGGCGGACGAGGAGCTGCTCCCATGTCCGGTTGCCGGGAGAGGGGGATCGGAACAGCTGATTTGTGGTCATGGCTCCATCGTGTGCCTCGACACACGCCTGGATAAGTGGCATCTTTGTCGTTGTGCGCAACTATCCTGCCAGTCGAGGCGATCAACCCGCAGACGGGAACGCATCCGGCCGTGCCACCGGGCCGGGGGATGACGCCCGTGCCGTTGCCATCGTCGTCTGCAACGGGGTCACCGCTTTTGAGCTAGGGGTGGCCTGCGACGTCTTCGGCGACGAGTGGGCCGCGATACTGGGCGTTCCCTGGTACCGGTCCTTCGTGTGCGGCATAGTCCCGGGGCCGGTGACGACCGACAGCGGATTCCAGATCCTTCCTTCTCACGGACCGGAGCAAATCCGCGCTGCGGGCACGCTGATCGTGCTGCCGACCGTGTCCGTCCAGGACGCGCCGCCCGCCCTGCTCGACCTGCTGCGTCAGGCGCACGCACGGGGCAGCCGCATCGTCTCGCTGTGCACCGGCGCATTTGCCCTGGCCGCCGCGGGGTTGCTCGACGGCCGCCGCGCAACCACGCACTGGACAGAATGCGAGGCGCTCGGCCGCCAGCATCCCCGGGTAACTATTGACCCCGGGGTGCTGTTCGTTGACGAGGGTGACATCCTGACCTCAGCCGGCAGCGCCGCCAGCATCGATCTGTGCCTGCACGTGGTCCGCCAGGACTACGGCACCGAGATCGCCACCCTGCTCGCCCGCCAGCTCGTGGTCCCGCCCCAGCGCGACGGGGGGCAGGCCCAGTACATCAGCGCGCCGATGCCGGCGCTCGACAGTTCCAGCCTGTTCGCGGACACCGTCGACTGGCTCCAGGAGCACCTGCACGAACAGGTAACCGTCGAGGACCTGGCGGCCCGTTCCGCCATGAGCCCCCGGACGTTTGCGCGCCGGTTCACCGGCAGCACCGGCACCACGCCCTACCAGTGGCTGATTCACCAGCGCATCCAGCTGGCCCAGCGACTCCTCGAAACAAGCGACCTACCCATCGATTCAGTCGCGGAGAAAACCGGCTTCTCCACCGCAGCCAACCTGCGCAAGCATTTCAGCCGGGCCGTGCACACCAGCCCCCAGGCCTACCGGCGCACCTTCCAGGTCCGGCGCGCCAGCTGAAGGGCAAAATGGCCGGGTCTCGCCGGATAGCGAACGGTCCCCGGCCGGAGCCGGGGACCGTTCACCGATCAAAGCTGGAGAGCACCTGAGCCCAGCCGCTGTTACCGCGTCGAGAGGGTGGCGAGGTAGGAATTGATGCTGCTCGAACCTTTTCGGAGGTAGATGCCCATCACGTGATTCCTGTAGACGGCGTTCCCGGTCACGACCTTGCAGTCACCCGAGCAGAGTGAGCTGGCCTGGACATTGACGGGATACCACGTCGCGGGCCCCAGGTGCCCGTTGCGGAGCGGGATGAAGGCCATCGACGAGCCCTGGGCCGTGCTCATGGCCACGAGGTGGAAGCCGCCCCGGACGCCGGTGATGCCCTCGAAATGCGTGACCGCCGCCCGGCGGTTGCCGTAGCTGTAGTACTTCGGCGCACCGAACTGGCCGGTCCGTTCGTCGTAGTTGATGAGGAAAGCCCGCTTGGCTCCGCTGGCCGCGGAGCCGCCCGCCAGCGTGTAGTGCGGGCTCCCCGGGCCGCCGTCCTGCCAGATCCCGTAGAGCGTGGTCTGGCTGGACAGGCTCCCGCCGAGGCGGAGCAGAGTCCACTGGCGCCTGGTCATGTTGTAGATGAACGCGTTGCCCGAGATGACGCCGCCGCGCACCGTCGGATTCAGGTCGTAGTTGCCCACCACCAGGTTCCCCATGGTGCTGTGCGCGATGGTGTCCATCACGAAGCAGTTGGCCCGGCGACGCGGGCAGGCCCGCACGTGCCCGGCCGTATGAGCGCCATTCGCGGGCACGTCGATGGATGTCCACGAACCACCCGATCCCTTCAGTGGGCCGAGGTAGATCATCCCCTGGTTAAGGACACCGGAGGGTGCCGATGACGACACATAGCTCCCGACGGCGCGTACCTGGCCTCCGGGGATGCGCGCGGGGTTGAACGCGTGGGTGTCCGGACCATAAAACGTCGCCGACGTTACCCCGCGGAACGTGGGCGTCAGCACTGTTACCGCTGCTCCCGCAGCCCTCGTCAGGCGGCCCCGGTAGAGGAACGGGTCCGCTTGGGTGCCGCTTCCAGTCGCCGCCGAACCGGTCAGGATGACGTTCCCGTGACCGGTGCCCCGCACCCCGGTGACGATGTCCCCGGTACGCAGGACCGGGGAGAGAGAGCCAGGGTCCTGACTGCGGATGTCCGCGCAGAGGAGCGGGCGGAAGAAGATGGTCGGCTGCCCGCCGTTGAGGATGTCCCCGCTGTTGCCCTGATGGATGTTGAGGTACCAGCCGTGGGCCGGGATCGGCGCCGTCACGTTGGTGAAGACCCGGACCGCGTGCGCGATCCTGCCGTGGCGGTTGGCGACCAGGTCCGGCAGCATGTACTTGACCGGCCCCTGGCTCATGCAGCTGCCGAGGTGGATATGGGCGGCGTGCGGCCCGGGCGTGACCCCGCTGGCGCTGACGGCGATCGTCAGCGTGTGGCGGTGGGCGTTATAGGAGATGGCGGCCCGTCCCCGCGGCGTTCCGAAGCTGAGACCGCCTCGGCCGACCTCGACCGCGATGAGCCTGTGTGCCCGCCCGCCAGGATGGGTCAGTCGCCCGGTCTCCGCGATCGGCCTCCGCGATAGGCTGTCGCCGCTGATCCCCATGTGGATCAGCAGACGGCTCCCGGGCGGCAGATGGCCTGAGAAGTGGCTCAGCAGGGTGTTGTTCGCCTGGCCGAGACTATTGGCTGTGAGCCGGCTGAACCGGATACTCCCGGGGTGGCCGGGCACCAGCAGATTCACACTGTGCGACGATCCGGGTGTGAGCCCGAACACGGCGGCGTGGACCGTGAGGCGGCCCTGGCGCCTGCCAAAAGTGACCGTCCCGGCCGGCATCGCCCGAAGGCGCAAGACCTGAACGGCCGGGGTGCTGTGACCGGCCGCCGAGCCCGCCGAGCCGGCGGTGCCCGCGGTGCCGGCGGTGCCCGTGGTGCCGGCGGTGCCCGCCGAGCCGGCGGTGCCAGCACTGGCCGACGAAGCCAGAGCCAGGACGCATACGGCAGCCAGTGCGCTCGATGTGGCTGCACCCGTGCCGAAGGAGAGCCTGGCACGCCGCCGTATCCTGTCCCGGATGCGGAACCTGAACCCATCGGGCCCGGCCCCGCGCCTAGTGATAGGGGTAAAGCTCACCTGTCAGGTCCTTTCTCTTCCACCGGATAAAGCAATTAACCTGATTTATCCCCAGGATTAGTAGCGGAAAGGAGTTCCCGGAGACATTCTTGCTGGCATTCTAATGCCGAGCATAACGCGGGGCCGATTATTTATCGCCTACGCTGAATCCTGAAAGATAGTGAATGTTGCGGTTGATCTCGGCACCATTCGGTTACCTGGCGCGGGCGCAGGCGCAGGCAGCCCGGTCCGGGCTGGCCTGTGGGGCCTGGCCCGCCGCGCGGATCTGCGGCGTAGGCGACGGTGCCCTCTTGCCTGCCACAGTGGACATCGCCGCCATCCGAGCCGCAAAGAGGTGCGATGCCGGTCGGACCGGCGTTTACGCCGGTCGGAGGTCGGGCACATTTGCCACAGTCCCGGCACGCGTCATGGACATCCAACGGGGGGAAACATGGCTGGCAAGTTTGTGCTCAAAAAGGGCTCAAGCGGCAAGTACCACTTCAATCTCCTGGCCGGCAACGGGCAGGTGATCGCGACCAGCGAGACCTACGAGCGCAAGCAGTCCGCGCTGAACGGGATCAAGTCGGTGATGGAGAACGCTCCCGGCGCGGAACTGGATGACCAGACCGGCGACTAAGTTGCTCCCGGGTACTGCTGGCGGCGGCACGGTTGTACGCAGCGGCACAGTAGGGCGGTAACAACCACCCGAGGGAGCCGGCCGCCAGCAGGGAGCCGGCCGCCAGCGAGCGCCAGCAGGAGCCGGCCGCTAGAGGGCCGGGCTCCCTGCCTTGCGCCGGTTTTCTGGGTTACCGGTTTTCTGGCACGACAACGACGGGGCAGTACGCGTGCTCCACGACCTGGATGCTGACCGAGCCCAGCATCAGCCGCGCGAAGCCGCCGGTGCCGCGGGAGCCGACCGCCAGCAGGTCCGCATCGCGGGAAGCATTGATGAGTTCCTGAGCCGCGAAACCGTTCACCGCCCGGACCGTCACCGACGCGGGCCGGGGCTCGCCCAGGCGGCTGGCAGCCTCGGTCACCGCCTGCTCCGCCGCCTGCCGGGTCTTCTCCAGGTCAATCTCGTCGGGGGGAAGAATGATCGGGTTGCCTGTCCAGCCGTTCGAGGCGACCTCATGCACAGTCAGCACGGTTAGCGGGGCATGGTGAGCGGCTGCCTCTTTCATCGCCCATTCCAGCGCGTGGTGGGCCCCGTGCGATCCGTCGACGCCCACAGTGATTCCGGCCATGAGCTGCTCCTTCTGGTCGGGCTCCGGCCAGCGGCCGGAGGATCCCGGTTCTTATCGTCTCTCGTGCCCCCCGGCCCCACCAGAGCCATCCGTCCCTAAGTCCCGGTGGCGCCGGGCCGCCCGCAACTGAGCGGGGCAGGGCCGCAGGTGCCCTGCGGATCGGGGCCTTTGGTCCTTAGTCAAGCACGGCCGCAGCAGCGAGAATTGCCGGAGGCTTGCTAGCAGCGTCCTTCACAGGCTGTTATTGAGAGCGGGTCTGAGAGGAGAGAGCGCTGTGCCAACTCAGCAACCGGGCGGGGGCCGCCATCTGGCTGCCTCCGAACCGGTCGTCGAGGCTCTGGATGAGAGGGAGTGCCTGCCCCTGATCGCCGGAGGTGGCGTGGGCCGGATCGGATACACCAGCCGGAGCGTTCTCATCCAGGGCGCCGCGCACTTCGTGGACTCTGACGAGGAACTCGTACCAATCACCGAGCTGGGCGTCCAGGCATGGCCCGGCGGTTCCAAAGAGCAGTTCATCCGCATCATCCCGACCCACATCACCGGTCGGCGCATCCGAAGGGCCACGGAGCCAGCATGAACGGAGTCGGCATGAACGACGACGCGCGGCAGACGCGCCACCCCAACGGGAACGGGGCCGGCCGGGACATCACGCCCCTTCCCGATCTCATGCACGACGCAGCGAGGGCCGGGCCAGTCCGGGCCCGCAGGCCCGTCTACCTGGACCTGCTGCCGCCCTGCAATGCAGGCTGCCCGGCTGGGGAGAACATCCAGGCCTGGCTGGCGGACATCCAGGCCGGGCGCCCCGAGCCGGCGTGGCGCCAGCTCGTCGCGGACAACCCGCTGCCCGCCATCCACGGGCGGGTCTGCTACCACCCATGCGAGAGCGTCTGCAACCGCGCCCAGCTGGACAGTTCGGTGTCCATCCACGCGGTCGAGCGCTACCTCGGCGATCTGGCCCTGGAAAAGGGCTGGGCCCTCGACCCGCCACCCGTCCCGCCGACCGGCCACCGGGTCCTGGTGGTGGGGGCCGGTCCGAGCGGGCTGTCCGCCGCCTACCACCTGGCCCGGCGCGGGCACCAGGTGGAGATCAGGGACGCCAGCCCCGAGCCCGGCGGGATGATGCGCTACGGGATCCCCGCTTACCGGCTGCCCCGTGACGTGATGGGCGCCGAGATCCGCCGGATCGAGGCGCTCGGGGTGACCATTACCTGCGGGCACCCGGTCACCGACCTGGCCGCCGAGCGGCGCGAGGGGAACTTCGACGCTGTGTTCGTGGCGGTCGGCGCGCACCTGTCCAAGCACGTGGACATCCCGGCCCGCGACGCCAGCCGCATGGTGGATGCCGTGTCGTTCCTGCGTGAGGTCGCGTCCGGGGGGCGCCCGGTGATCGGCCGCCGGGTCGCTATCTACGGCGGCGGCAACACCGCGATGGACGCGGCCCGGGTAGCCCGCCGTCTCGGCGCGGACGACGCGACCATCGTCTACCGGCGGACCCGGGCCCAGATGCCCGCCCACGAGGAAGAAGCCCAGGAAGCCGAGCGCGAGGGCGTCCGCATCAACTGGCTGCACACGATCAAGGCCTTCGATGGCCCGGAGATGACCGTCGAGGTCATGGAGCTCGACGAGTCCGGGTTCCCCCAGCCGACCGGGCAGCTGGAGACGCTGGCCGCCGACACGCTGATCCTGGCGGTCGGCCAGGATGCCGACACCGCGTTCCTCCGCGAGGTGCCCGACGTGGAGTTCAAACGGGACGGGACCGTGGTGGTATCGCCGTCGATGATGACCGGCTGTCCGGGCGTGTTCGCCGGCGGGGACATGGTGCCCGACGAACGGACCGTCACGGTGGGAGTCGGGCACGGCAAGAAGGCCGCCCGGTTCATCGACGCCTACCTGAGCGGCGAGGCCGCCCTGACGCCACCCAAGCACGACACCGCCGAGTTCGGCCTCCTGCACCCGTGGTACCTCACCAACGCGGGGCAGCGCCACCAGCCGGAGCGTGAGCCAGGCCGGGTCGCCGACTTCGCCGAGATAGTCGGCGGGCTCGGCGCGGAGCAGGCGACCTACGAGGCGGGCCGCTGCCTGTCCTGCGGGAACTGCATTGAATGCGACGGGTGCCTGGGCGCCTGCCCGGAGGACGCGATCATCAAGCTCGGCCCCAGTGACCCCGCGGGCCACACCCACGACACCCCGTTCAACTACCGCTTCGACTACGACCTATGCACGGGCTGCGCGACCTGCCACGACCAGTGCCCTGTGCACGCCATCGAAATGATCCAGGAGTAACGCTGATGCGCACCACGATCGACGGCAACGAGGCGGCCGTCTCGGTCGCCTACCGGCTCAACGAGGTGTGCTGCATCTACCCGATCACCCCGTCCTCGCCCATGGCCGAGCTGGCCGACGAGTGGTCCAGCAAGGGCCGGGCGAACCTGTGGGGCAGCGTGCCCTCGGTGGTCGAGATGCAGAGCGAGGGCGGCGCGGCCGGAGCGCTGCACGGGGCCCTGCAGAGCGGCGCCCTGGCCACGACGTTCACCGCGTCGCAGGGCCTGCTGCTGATGATCCCCAACATGTACAAGATCGCCGGGGAGCTCACCCCCACGGTGCTGCACGTGGCCGCCCGGTCGCTGGCGGCGCAGGGCTTGTCGATCTTCGGAGATCACGCCGACGTGATGGCGGTGCGGCAGACCGGCTTTGCGCTGCTCGCCTCGTCGAGCGTCCAGGAGGCGCACGACCTGGCGCTGGTCGCGCAGGCCGCCTCGCTGGCGACGAGGGTGCCGTTCGTGCATTTCTTCGACGGGTTCCGCACCTCTCATGAGCTGAACACGATCGACCTGCTTACCGACGACGATCTGCGAGCGCTGATCCCCGAGCAGCTGATCCGGGATCACCGCGGCCGGGCGCTGTCCCCGGACCGGCCGTTCATCCGCGGCACGGCCCAGAACCCGGACGTCTACTTCCAGGGCCGGGAGACGGTCAACCCGTTCTACGCCAGGGTTCCCGGCGCGGTCACCGCGGCGATGGACGCGCTGGCCGCGCGCACGGGCCGCCCGTACCAGCTGGTCGACTACACCGGCGACCCGGCCGCCGAGCGGGTAATCGTGATCATGGGGTCCGGCGCGCAGACCGCCAGGCAGACCGCGGAATACCTGGCCGCCCGGGGTGAGAAGGTGGGCGTGGCCACCGTGCGTCTGTACCGCCCGTTCCCGGCCGAGGAGCTGCTGGCCGCGCTGCCGCTGTCGGCCCGCCGGGTGGCCGTGCTGGACCGGACCAAGGAACCGGGATCGCTGGGCGAGCCCCTGTTCCTCGACGTGCTGACCGCCCTGGCCGAAGGGCATGCCGGGGGCCAGCGGGAGATCATGCCGGTGGTCACGGGGGGCCGGTACGGGCTGTCCTCGAAGGAGTTCACCCCGGCCATGGTGGCGGGCGTGTTCGCCGACCTCGCCGCTGAGCATCCGAAGCCGAGGTTCACCATCGGCATCAACGACGACGTCGGCCGGATCAGCCTGGACTACGACCCGTCGCTGGACATCGAGCCGGCCGGCACGGTTCGCGCGGTGTTCTTCGGCCTCGGCTCGGACGGGACGGTCGGCGCAAACAAGAACACCATCAAGATCCTCGGCGCGGACCGGGGGCTGAACGCCCAGGGGTATTTCGTCTACGACTCTAAGAAGTCGGGCTCGCAGACCGTCTCGCACCTTCGCTTCGGCCCGGAACCCATCCGGGCGCCCTACCTGATCCAGGCAGCCAGCTTCGTCGGCTGCCATCAGGCGGAGCTGCTGGAGCGGGCCGACGTGCTGGGCGCGGCGGCCCCTGGGGCGACGCTGCTGCTCAACACGCCGCGCCCGGCCGCTGATGTGTGGGACAGCCTCTCGCGGCCGGTCCAGGAACAGATCGTGGCCAAGGACATCACCGTCTACGCCATCGACGCCACCGAGGTGGCCCGTGAGGCCGGCCTGCCCGGGCGGATCAACACCGTGCTGCAGACCTGCTTCTTCGCCATCTCCGGGGTGCTGCCCCGGGACGAGGCGATCGCGGCCATCAAGGCGGCCATCCTCAAGACCTACGGCCGCCGCGGCGCTGAGGTCGTCGAGCGCAACAACGCAGCCGTGGACCAGTCCCTCGCCTCGCTGCACCTGATCGATGTCCCGGCCACGGCGACCGCCAGCCGCGGGCTGCCCCTGATGGTGCCGGCCAATGCCCCCGACTTCGTCCGCCGGGTCACCGCCGAGATGATGGCCGGCCGGGGTGATGCCTTGCCGGTCAGTGCGCTGCCAGTGGACGGCACCTACCCCAGCGGCACCACCGCGTTCGAGAAGCGGAACATCTCCGAGCTGGTGGCCGAGTGGGATCCCGACCTGTGCATCCAGTGCGGCAATTGCAGCTTCGTCTGCCCGCATAGCGTGATCCGGTCCAAGTTCTATAACCAATCAGAACTCGCCGGAGCGCCGGACAGCTTCCCGTCCATACCGCTGGAGGCACGCGGCGTGCCTGACACCCGGTATTCGCTGCAGGTCTACGTGGAGGACTGCACCGGCTGCGAGCTGTGCGTGGAAGCCTGTCCCGTCGCCTCGCCCAGCGAGCCGGGGAAGAAGGCCATCAACCTGGCACCGCGGGAACCCTTGGTGGACCGGGAGCGGGAGAACATCGCCTTCTTCGAGACGCTGGCAGTGAACGACCGGGCCCGGGCGGACTTCGGCACCGTCCGCGGCACCCAGTTCCTGCAGCCGCTGTTCGAGTTCTCTGGCGCCTGCGCGGGCTGCGGCGAAACCCCTTACGTCAAGCTGCTGTCCCAGCTATTCGGCGACCGGCTGATGATCGCGAACGCGACCGGCTGCTCGTCGATCTACGGCGGTAACCTGCCCACCACACCCTGGACGGTGGACGCCGCCGGCCGGGGCCCGGCCTGGTCCAACTCGCTGTTCGAGGACAACGCCGAGTTCGGGCTGGGCTTCCGGCTCGCCGCGGACCTTCACCTGGGGCTGGCCAGGTCCCGGCTTACTGCGCTGCGTGACCAGATCGGCCCGGACCTGGTGGACGGCATCCTCACCGCGCCACAGCGACGCGAATCCGAGTTCGCCGAGCAGCGGGCCCGGGTAGACGAGCTGACCCGCCGGCTGGACGCAGCCGACGGGGCCGATGAGGTCCTCGTTGCGGATCTGAAAAGCGTGCTCGGCCATCTGGTCCGGCGCAGCGTCTGGCTGGTCGGCGGGGACGGCTGGGCCTATGACATCGGCTCGGGCGGCCTGGACCACGTGCTGGCCAGCGGGCGCAACGTCAACGTGCTGGTACTCGACACCGAGGTGTACTCGAACACCGGCGGCCAGGCGTCCAAGGCCACGCCGCTCGGCGCGGTGGCCAAGTTCGCCACGGCCGGGAAGACGGTGCCTAAAAAGGACCTGGCCATGCAGGCCATCGCCTACGGCAACGTGTACGTGGCCCGGGTGGCGATGGGTGCTGACCCGCAGCAGACGCTTCGGGCGCTCCGGGATGCGGAAGCCTACGACGGGCCGTCGCTGGTCATCGCCTACAGCCACTGCATCGCGCAGGGGATCGACATGAGCAAGGGCATGGACCAGCAGTACCGGGCAGTCGCCAGCGGGTACTGGCCGCTGGTCCGCTACGACCCGGTGCTGCGCGCCAACGGTAAGAACCCGTTCCTGCTCGACTCGCCGCGGCCGCGCATCCCGCTGTCCGATTACACCAGCCGGGAACTGCGGTACCGGATCCTGCAGAACACCAACCCGGCCGAGGCCGAGCGGCTGCTCGGCCTGGCCGAGGATGGGGTCCGGCAGCGCTGGGCCAGCTACGAGGAGATGGCCACCCGCGGGCCGTCGCGGTTCGCGGCCGACGCGCGCAAGGATAGCCAGCGCGACACCTCGGCGGAGGAGGGTGCCGCCACCCCGTCGTAGCTAGGGCGTGGGCCAGGTGACCCCCCGGGCCGCCAGAGTTCCCGGCCAGAGTTCCCGGTCAGAGTTCCCGGTCACGGGGGGGCTGCCCGGGAACTCTGGCGGCGCCAGCACCCCGGTCCATGCTCCACGCTCCGCCCCCGAGGCGTCCGGCGCCGGCATCATCGCAGGTGGCCAGCCGCCTTGAGGTCGTCGAAGAGCAACTGGTCCACCGGCGGTACCCGGGGACGGTCGGCGAAAGAGAACCAGGCGAACTCGTCGATCTCACTGCTCGGGGTGAGTGTCCCGGAGTAGTCGGCCGTGTAGCAGCTCATCCGCACGACCGCCCCGCCTGGGTGGCCATTGCGCTCATCAGCCTCGTAGGTACCTACATGACTCACGGTCTCGGGCAGGAGCGTGACGGCCAGCTCTTCGGTGATCTCGCGCCGCAGGGCCTGCAGATCGCTTTCCGCGCCCTCGCGTTTTCCGCCCGGGATGTAGAAGATGTCCTTGCCGCGTGGCCGGGCACAGAGGATCCTGCCGTCCTCGACATGCACCCAGGCCACCGTGTCGATCAGGACCGGCATGACCCCGTCAGGCTGCCTGGCCGGCCTGCAGCTTCCGGACCACCTTCAGCGCGTCGCTGACGTGCTGGCCGATGTTGGTCATGGAGTTGAAGACGTGCCGGACCGTGCCCTGGTGGTCGATCACGTAGGTGACCCGGCCGGGCAGCAGGCCCAGCGTCGCCGGAACCCCGTAGAGCTTGCGGACCTGACCGCCCTGGTCGCTGAGCAGCGTGAAGGGCAGCTCGTGTTTGCCGGCGAAGGCGGCGTGCTTGCTGACTGAGTCGGAGCTGACGCCGATCACCTCGGCGCCCGCCTCGGCGAAGACCTCGTAGCTGTCGCGGAACGCGCACGCCTCGGCGGTGCAGCCGCGGGTGTCGTCCCGTGGGTAGAAGTACAGGACGACGACCCGTTCGCCGAGCCGGTCCTGCAGCCGGACCGGCTCACCGGACTGCGCCGGGAGGGTGAAGTCCGGGGCCTTGTCGCCAACCTGGATGCCTTGTGCCATGCCCGCCAGCCTCCCCGGTGTACCCGCGGACTGCGGGCTGCTCACAAGCGTATCCGGACTCCGTCTCGCGCCGCACCGGTCCAGTGACCTGGGCGGCAAGCGAGGCATCAGGGCGGGTGCAAGGTTGCCGTCGGGGCGCCTGCCGCAGGCTGGTACCGCAGTTCCAGCAGCGGGAACCGCTGGCGGCCAGCTCACGAAGGGCGCCTGTTGTGGAGTTCGTGGACAGCTCAGGGCCGGTGTGGCGGAAGTCCAGCCACAGCACCAGCGGCAACTGCGTGGAGATCGCCTGGCGTCAGGGCGCGCAAGGCTTCAATATCGTGGTGCGCGACTCCAAGTTCCCCGGCCGGGAGCCGCTCGTGTTTACCCCGGGGGAGTGGGCCGTGTTCCTGCAGCGGGTGAAGACGGGCGACTTTGATGTCCTGGCCACCCCCGGCGATTGCCTGAAGAAACACGCGACGGCCGGGGCCCGGTGCGCCTCGCGTGCTCGGCCACTCGCGTCCCGCCAGATCTGAGCCTCCCTGAATCACAACTTTGAGGCGAGTCCTTGACGAGGGTGAATGGCTGAATCGTGTATCCTCACGCCCAGCGATAACAGAACACCAGGGGTGGGGAAATGGCGACACAGACTACTGTTACGGTAACTTGTGACCTTTGCGGCGGCACGAAGGACACGCGGACTCGGTCGATCAGCCTCGACGGGCTCACCCTCGAGATCGACCTGTGCGCGAAGGACGGCCGCGGCCTGGACAAGGTCGCGCACCAGTTCATCCCTCATGCCAGGAAGGTCAGGCGGTCTCCCGCCACTGCTGGGCGCAGGACGGCGAGCACCCGCCAGCACAGCGCCAGCGTCCGGGACTGGGCCAAGGCCCAGGGGTTCGTGGTCAGCGATCGTGGACGGATCCCGGCGGATGTGGAGCGCAAGTATGCCGCGGCCCATTGAGGGAGCGTGCGGTACGGGGTGATCTGTAGCGCGCAATTCACGCCGAGGCGGCTAACGGTGGCGCGAATCGCGGTCATCACGACGGGGAATCCGCCATGAGCGAGGCGGCAGGATCACCCCGCCTCGCGTCGATCCATATCTATCCGCTGAAGGCGGGGCGGGCCGTCGATCTCGGCGAGTCCGTGGTCGAGCCGTGGGGCCTGGCCGGTGACCGCCGGTGGCTCGTGGTCGACGGCGACGGCCGGTTCGTCAGCCAGCGCGAGGAACCGGACCTGGCCCGTCTCGTCGCGGCCTGCCTCGGCGGTGGAGCGGGCCAGGCCGCTGGAGGCCCGCACGATCCAGCCGGTACGATCACGCTGTCGGCGGCCGGATATCCGCCGCTGACGGTCCGCCCGCCGAGCCCCGGCGGCCAGGCCGAGATGGTTTTCGTTGCGGTGTGGAGGTCGAGAATCTGGGCGGCCGCAGCGGGTAAGGAAGCCGACGACTGGCTCTCGGGTTTCCTGGGCCGCACCGTGCGCCTGGTTTACCTGGACGATCCGACCCGCCGGGAGGTGGATTCGGACTACGCGGCGCCCGATGACCGGGTGAGCTTCGCCGATGGCTACCCGCTGCTGCTCACCAGCGCCAGCTCCCTGGAGGAGCTCGGCCGCTGGCTCACGGACGACGGCCATCCGCCCGTCCCCATGAACCGCTTCCGGCCGAACGTGGTGGCCGCAGGCGCGCCCCCGTGGGCCGAGGACAGCTGGCGCCGCATCAGGATCGGCAGCGCGACGTTCCGCGTGGTGAAGCCCTGCGGGCGGTGCCAGGTCACCACCATCGACCAGGCGACGGCGCAGCGCGGCCGGCAGCCCCTCGCCATGCTCGGCCGCCGCCGCCGGTTCGGCCAGCAACTGGTTTTCGGCCAGAACATGATCCCGGACGGCGCAGGCTCCATCCGGGTCGGCGACCCCATTCAGGTCCTGGAGTACTCCGGGCAGTGATTTCTGCCCCAAACGGCGCGCACACAGCGGGGCACTACCTATAACTAACGGCGCCCGGCGTGTCACATTCGCGAAAAATGCGTGGCACGCTTGGGGAACTGTCCTTATTCGCACCTGGGCGTTGTCGTGACCCGGGTGAATCGTCTGGCAGGGCGGTGAGTTCGGCCCGGCGCGATCATGCACCCGTGAGAAGCCGGTAAGGGGAGCTGTAATGCGCTGGTGTCATTAATTCTCACCGGCCACATGGCCTCTCGGGGCCGGGTGCCCGCGCCAGGGGATCAGGGCAGGGCTGGCCGGGGGCAGCGCGGGCCCCGCCCAGGGAAGGTGAACCCCACCGGCCACTCAAGTCCCACCAGCCGCTCAAATCTCCGCAGCCTCTCAGGTCCCCGCGCCCACTAACCCCACCGGCCACTCAAGTCCCACCAGCCGCTCAGACCTCACCCGTGGCAAATCCTCGTTGGTGATCAGACGATCAGTGTTGCCAGGGCAACACTGATCGTCTGATCACGATGGGCCCTCAGCTCAGGGCTCGGATGAGATGGCTGTAAGCTACGATCTTGCAGGGCGGTGGGCCTACCGCGTTACAGCTGCCCTGCGATGGCGGTATCGCGGGCCTGCGTTTCAGTGAGGATCCGGGCGATCCCGACAGACGTCCAGTTCGAGCTTTCCTCGAGTTCGTCACGGAGCACCGCGGCCTGATACTCAATCGCCACCGGGCCGATGGCCACCAGGTCAGACTTCTCGTTCTTCATGATCAGCATGAAGTTCATGGTCACGTCCCGAATGAGAGTTGGCCGGTGCTGGAGCGGCCCGGCTGTGGCGTGTGCGGGTCTAATTCTTGACGGCTAGGAACAGGTAGCGATTGAGACTGAAGAAGTACGCGGGGCCGAGGCCCCTGAGGTCGCTCGCCCAGGACTCGATGTCGCCGACGGTGATATCGCTATGCCTGGGCACGAATGCGGAAACGAACCCGATGAGCCCGGCGCTGTAGGTATCCGGGTCGTAGCCGACGTTCAGCAGCGGGATGGCCGCCCGGTGGGTTACCGAGAAGCTGACGTCCTCGAGCAGCCCCGTGAGCCGCCTGGGCAGGTGAGGGTCGGCCAGGTGGCCGTCCCAGGCGGTGAGCACGCGGCGCATCCGGTCATCGTCACTGGACCGCCAGACGGTCGAGCCCCAGTCGGTGTCGAGGACGAGCAGCCTGCCTCCCGGGCGCAGGACCCGCCAGGCCTCGGTCAGTGCGGCAGGCACGTCATGGACGTACTCATACACCTGGGTCGAGGTGACCACGTCGAACGACGCCTCGGCGCAGGGCAGGGCGATCGCCTCACCGGCCCGGAACGCGACCGGAGCCGAATCAGCCGGAGCCGAATCAGCCGGAGCCTGCGCGGCGCGGGCGATGGAGAGCATGTCCTGGCTCGGGTCGATGCCGGTGACCGACCCATCCGGTCCGACTTGGGCGCTCATTTCGCGGGCCAGGAAGCCCGGTCCTGATCCGATGTCGAGCACATCTTCGCCGGGCTTCAGGTCCAGCGCCGCGAGGACGGTCCGGCGCTGCCCGATTACGTCGGGGGTGCGGTAGGTCGCTGCGACCCGGCGTGAGGTGGCCTCATCGAAGGGCATAGCCGGGCTCATCGGACTCCCTCCGGAACGCCAGCCCCGGGCGGCAGCCCGGAGTATGTCACGCACTGTACTTCGCGACGCCCGGGCGGCCGCCGCTCGACGGCCGCCGCTCGACGGCCGCCGCTCGACGGCCACCTCGACGCGGTCCGGGTGAAAGAGCCGGTGAGCCTGCACTCCCCGCCGCCGCACGGCCCGGCGTCGTCTGGGCTACCACCCACCGACCTACCTGCGCCCGGGGCACCGACCCCGGACTACCATTCCCGGACCACCATCGCGGATCCGACCCATGCCCGCCGACGTCGACCACCTCGCCGACGGCATGCAAGCCGAAGCCGCGGCGCTGAGTCGATTGCCTGGCGCGCGCGTGACCCGCATCCCCAGCGTTGCAGCCGCGCGGAACGGCACCCCGGGCCGACTAGGGTGATCTCGTGAAACCGCTCCTGCTGCTGGCCACCCGCCCTGAGGATGTGGCTGCAGATAGCGAGTACGACCTGTTCCTCCGGTTCGCCGGGCTCGACGAGCGCGACCTGCGCCGCCTCCGGCTGGAGCAGCGCGCGCTGGGCCGCATTGACCTCCGGGACTGGTCGGGCATCTTGCTCGGCGGCGGCCCGTTTAACTTCAGCGACCCGGAGACCTCGAAATCAGCGGTCCAGCGGCGGGTGGAGGCAGATCTGCGCGGCCTGCTCGACCGGGTGATTAGTGAGGACTTCCCGTTCCTCGGCGCGTGCTACGGCATCGGGGCGCTCGGCAGCCACCAGGGAGGCGTGGTCGACCGCCGGTACGCCGAACCTGTCGGGGCTGTCTCGGTCACGCTCACCGCGGAGGGCCAGCAGGACCCGCTGCTAGGCGCACTGCCCACCACGTTCGACGCGTTCACCGGGCACAAGGAGGCGATCAGCCACCTCCCACGGCACGCCGTCCTGCTCGCCATCTCTCCCGGCTGCCCGGTCCAGGCGTTCCGGATCGGCTCCAGGGTCTACGCCACCCAGTTCCATCCCGAACTGGACGCGGTCGGCCTGAGTACCCGGATCGACGTCTACAAGCACGCCGGATACTTCCCGCCCGCGCAGGCGGACGAGCTCAAGGCCCAGGCTCGCCGCAGCAACGTCGTCCACCCGCATGCGCTCCTGCGCCGGTTCGTCCAGAGCTACGCCCGCAGCGGCGCGGCCGCCCCGCAGCCCGGCCCGCCAGTATTACCACAGGCCGATCCGCCAGCCCTGCCAAGGGCCGATCCGCCATCCCGGCCATCCCGGCCATCCCGGCCGGCCCGGTCGGCCCCGCGGGTGCCAGGAGCGCCGCAGACCGGTACCCCCGCCGCCAGGCTGGGCCGCGTCGCGGGCCAGCCGTGACGGCCGCCGCGGCCCGCCTGTCCCGGCGCGCCCTCCTGGCCGGCAGCGTCGGGCTGGCCGCGGTGGCCTGCGTGGCGGGCGGTTACGAGTTGGTGCGGGACGGGACGCTGCCCGGCAAGTACACGCTGGCCCGGATGACCGGCGCCTGCGGCGCGGCCCCGCCGCGGCCGGCCCGCCTCCCTCCCGGAATGAGGTCTCGTTCTACTCCGCCTACCGGCGCCGCCACGTGCAGATGGTGACGCTGATCCCGGCCGGCGTGGCCTCGCCGCGCGGGCTCGGCGTGATGATCGGGCTGCACGGGGCGGGCGGCACCGCGGCGAGCATGGCCGCCGCCATCGCGCCGTCCATGACCCGGGCGCGCGTGACGACGTTCGCGATCGTGTGCGTGGACGGCGGGGAGACCTACTGGCACGAGCACGCCGACGGCGACGACCCGATCGGCATGATCGTGCACGAGGTGCTGCCCCGCGCCGCAGCGGCCGGGATGCGGACCGCGCAGATCGGCGTCGGGGGCGAATCGATGGGCGGCTTCGGTGCCCTGCTGATCGCCGAGCGCCTGGCCGGCCCCGGCCCCGATCCCAGCCCGCGCATCAGCCCGCGCGCCAGCGCCGACCGACTAGCCCCGGACGCCGCCGTGGTCGCGGCCCTGTCGCCCGCGGTCTTCGCCACTTACGAGGACGCGCACGCGGCCAGCGCCGCTGCCTTCGACAGCCCCGCGAACTTCGCCCGCAACGATGTCTTCTCCGGCCTGCACGCGTTGCGGCACGTCCCCGCGTACGTCGCGTGCGGGACGGACGACCCCTTTGCGCCGGAAACGACCCTGGTGCGGGCCCGGCTGGCGGCTCTCACCGGGCGTCCGGTTCCCGGCGGGATCATGCCCGGGTGCCACGACTCCGCGTTCTGGGGGCGGCACTGGCCCGCCGCCCTGCAGCTCATGAGCCCGCGCCTCGGCGATCCGGGCGCTGGCCACTCGCCCGCTTCCTGAGTCGGCGCTCGCCGGCCGCTGCCTGAGCTGGCCCGCTGCTTGAGCCGGCCCGCTTCCTGAGTCGGCGCTCACTCACTCGCCGCCCTGGGGCGAGGCTCCCTCGTCCGGCGCTTGAGCCGAAGTTTCCTCGCCCTCCGGGGCGTCGATGATGGGCACCGGGCTCAGGCCAATCTTCTCGGCGATCCGTGTGAGGATCTCGTCCTGGGCTGCGAGATGACCTTGCACGTGCGCGACCTCATGCAGGGTCGCGCTTGCGTCGTGGAAAGTCGCCTCGGCACGCTTGTCCGCCGCGGCCGCCTGCACGTTCTGGCCCACCATGATGACCGACAGCAGCACCAGCTGCAGGAAGGTCTGTGCGACCCACTGGACGATCGTCGGGGGACCGCCCTTGATCGCATCCGGCAGGCTGATCAGGTCGAACAATGCGAAGGCATAAGCGCACCACATGCTGCCCACGATTGTGGTGACCAGAAGCGCGACTTTTGTGTTGAACCGGTTTACCGCCGATCCCCGGGGCAGCTGATCGGCCACCTTCACCGGGCTCTCGGCGAGCCGTGAGGCAATCCGTGGGTGCCGGATGTGCTGATATATGGCCATGGCCAGACCTTCCGTCGATTGGCGGGACGCTTTTTCCAGGCGGGGCGGAAACTCCGCTAGGGTAATCGCCCGGGCCGGGCGAATCGCCCGGGCCGAAGCGAAATGCCGGCCAACCGCCGGTCAACCACCAGTCAAAATGGGGAGGACGTCGGCCACCGGAAGCGGCCCAAAGCGGCGGCGGAAGCGGCCGCCGGAGCCCAGGGAGCAGCCTGTGACGGACTTGTGCGCGGCGGACGCGGTCACGCTGGCGGGGATGATACGCCGCCGGGAGGTGTCCGCCCGCGAGGTCACCGCCGCCCACGTGCAGCGGATCGAAGCGGTGGACGGCGCGGTCAACGCCGTGGTGACCCGGACCTTCGACGCGGCGCTGGACCGGGCGGCCCGAGCGGACCAGGCGCTGGCCCGCGGGGCCGAGCCGGGCCCGCTGCACGGCCTGCCGGTCGCCCATAAGGATCTCCATGACACAGCGGGTGTGCGCACCACCTACGGCTCGGTCCTGTTCGCCGATCATGTCCCGGACCGTGACGCGCTGGTGGTGCAGCGGATGTCGCACGCCGGGGCGATCAGCCTGGGCAAGACCAACACGCCGGAGTTCGGGGCGGGCTCGCACACGGTCAACCCGGTGTTCGGCGCTACCCGCAACCCGTATGACCTGAGTCGCAGCGCAGGCGGGAGCAGCGGAGGTGCGGCGGCGGCCCTGGCCGCGCGGATGATCAGCCTGGCGGACGGCGGCGACCTGGGCGGTTCGTTGCGGAATCCGGCCGCCTTCTGCAACGTGGTCGGGCTGCGGCCCTCGCCCGGCCGGGTGCCTGGCTGGCCAGTCACCGACGTCGCGGACGTCCTCGGGGTTGAGGGACCGATGGGGCGCACGGTCGCGGATGTCGCCCTGCTGCTGTCCGTGCTGTCCGGCCCCGACCCGCGGGTGCCGCTGGCCCTGGACGCGGCCGCCCCGCGTATCCGGCCTGATCAGGTCGCGGGCCTGCTGGCCCGGGACCTGCAGGGCGTCAGGATCGCCTGGAGCTCCGACCTCGGCCTGCCCGTGGAGCGGGCGGTGCGGGACGTGCTGGCCCCGGCCCGGCAGGTGCTCGCCGGCCTGGGATGCGAGGTGATCGACACGGCACCGGATCTGTCCGGCGCCGACGAGGTGTTCCGGACCCGCCGGGCGTTCCGGTTCGCGACCGCCTTCGGGGCGCTGCTGCGCGAGCATCCCGGTCAGCTGGGCCCCGGCGTGACCTGGAACACCGAGCGCGGCCTCGAGCTGAGCGTGGCCGACCTGAGCCGCGCCACCGTCCTGCACGCCGCCGTGGCCGACCGGGTCAGCGCGTTCTTCGAGTCAGTTGAGGTGCTCGCCTGTCCCGTCACTCAGGTCGTCCCGTTCGACGTCACCCTGGACTGGGTGCACGACATCGACGGTGAGCCGCTCCGGACATCCCTGGACTGGATGGCGTCGGCCTACCTGATCTCGGTCACCGGGCTCCCGGCGATCTCCGTGCCGGCCGGCTTCACCCCGGACGGCCTGCCGGTAGGGCTCCAGCTGGTCGGCCGCCGCCGGGCGGACTGGCCGCTGCTCCAGGTGGCGCACGCCTTCGAGGCCGCTACCGGGTACGGCACCGTCGTCCCGCCGGTTGTGCGCTAACGGCTTTCACCGGGTCCTCCGGAACCTCCCGTCATGACCTCGTCGCTCCGGCGGAGCGCTGCGTGTATTGCCATGACCGTCATCGTAGAGTTGCAGAGGAGATTATGCAAATAAATCTCTGCAGAACTCTCTCTGTAAGGTGGTAGACTGTGCCTATGGCGATGACTCCGCGGCGGGTGGTCGGCGACGCCAAGCGCTGGAAGGCCATGTCGCATCCGCTGCGCCAGGAGATGCTGCGGCATCTCGACGAGCACGGGTCCGCAACGTCTACCACGATCGCGCAGGCCCTGGGTGAGAACACCGGGACCACCAGCTATCACCTGCGGGTGCTCGCCGATGCCGGGGTCATCGAGGAGGCCCCCGAGCGCGCAAACGGGCGGGAGCGCTGGTGGCGCACGTTCCCCGTGGACTTGCGCGAGCCTGACTACGACAGCCTCAGCCTCCAGGAACGGGCGGCGCTGGATGAATGGCGCGCCGGGCAGATCCCGGGCGAGATCGAACTGGTAAACCGCTTCATCCGCGACGCCCGCCAGCACGGGAAGTGGGCCAAGGCCTCCCGGGCCGACGGGTACTACACCGCTGACGACCTGGAGGCGCTGCACGACGACTACGTCGCGCTGCTGCACAAGTACGGTCACACGGCACAGGACGCCCTGCCCGGAGCGCGGCCCATGCAGCTGCGGATGTTCTACATCCCCGATGAGCCCCCCAGGCGGGAGCCGCCCGGGTGCGAGCCCGGCTCGCCGGAGTAGCTGGCCACCCCGCCCGCCTACTCCCAGTGATGGTGCCAGGACCCGTGCTGGGAATGACCGTGCTGTGAGTAACCGTGCTGCGAATGACCGTGCTGGGAGTAACCGTGCGGCGGGTGGCCGCCCGGGCCGCCCTGGGACATGCGGCGCCGGAACCTGCGCGCGAACACGAACGCCACCAGGCCGGTCACCAGCCAGAACACCAGGAACAGCTTGAAGAACGCGAATAGCACCCAGCCGCCAGGCCCCGGGGCCAGCAGCGCGAACACCAGCACGAGTAGCAAGATCGGCAGGAACCGCGGGCCGCGGCGGCGGGCGAGCCATGGACCTCCGGCCGGCTGCAGGCCCGGTGCGCGCTGCGGCATCAGGACCGGGTCCGGCAGGTCCGCCATAACGTGCCGGAGGTCGCCGAAGGTCTTCGCGTGAAGTGCGGCCGAGGTGCGCTCGTCCAGTTCCTCGGACGTCAGCCAGGCCCTCGGCGTAATGGTCGCGCAGCCGGGCGGTCACCCGCTCGCGGTCGGCGTCAGAAGCACGGATGCGGTCATCCATGGGATGGTCCCCTTGCCTTGTCTTCATTGTTGCCTGCTGAATCATTGTTGCCTGCTGAATCGCCGGGCTGTCGCCCGGCCGTTGCCTGCTGAATCGCCGGGCCGTCGCCGGGCTGTCGCCTATTCCTCGTCGCCCTCGTCGGGGTCGTCGCTTGCCAGGATCTGGTACATCTGCCGCCGGGTCCGCTCCAGCAACTGCTCGGCCTCGCGGATCTGCTCCGGCGTTCCTGCGTGGGCCAGCTGGACGATGCTGCCGCCGAGCCGGGCGGCCTGCGCGAACAGGCCGGGCATCTCGCCGGACTCGTCCTGCGCCATCGCCTCCCAGGCCGGCCGGGCCGCCTCCGGGTCCTCCTCGATATGGCGGCGCCCAGCCTCGGTCAGGCTGAACGTGCGCCGTCCGCCGGACTCCTCCGCCGCGATCAGCCCCTCATCGGCGAGAAGTTGCAGGGCCGGGTAGACCGCGCCGGGGCTCGGCCGCCAGGCGCCGCCGCTGCGCTCCTCGACCTCGGACATGATCTGATAGCCGTTGCGGGGGCCTTCCCGGAGCAGGGCCAGGATGGCGGCGCGCACATCGCCCCGGCCGGCTTTCGGCCCGCGCTGCGGTCCGGACGGGCCGGGCCACCAGCCCCGCGGGCCCCCGGAGCCGCCCGGCGGCCTTCCGGGCCCGGCCGCCCAGCCCGGACCGGGCCACCCGAAGCCCCGCTCCCATGGGCCGCCCCGCTGGGCCCACGGTCCGCCCCGCCGTCCGGGCCGCTCCTGGCGCTCCCCGGCCGGGCCGGACATGCCGTGCATGGCGTCCCGGGCCTGGCCCACCAGGGCCTCGGCGGCCCGCACGAAGCCACGAAGGCAAGGATCGAAGTCTCCGCTCGAACACGACGCCGCAGTCATCCGGGCCTCCAAGTGATCCACTCGCGATACGATCCCGATATATCGCTACCTTAGGTCGCGTTCCGGCGGATGGCAAACGGCGCGCGCGGCGCAGGCGTGGGCCGCGGCAGCCCGACCCTCGCGAGGAGGTACCGGCCCTGGCGGAGGAGGTACAGGAGCGCAGGCGAGGGGCGCATAACGCTCGCGTTCACGGGCAGGGGCTGGGAAGGGAACCTCGTGTGCCGCCGCTGCGGCCGCACTGAGGATGTCGATTGCGCGAGGGGAACCCAGCCGTTGCCTGGCCGCGGTCGAGGCGTGGACGCGGCGGAAGTGGTGTCCTGGGGCGTGCGCCCCGCCTGCAAGGCAGCTGAGAGCTCCGCTGACGGAGTGCAGCGTGACGAGGAGGTATGGCAGTGACTGAGAATCGGTTCGTCCCCACGACCAGCGATGCCGGTACCCCGGTCGAAAGCGACGAGCATTCGCTGACCGTGGGACCGGATGGCCCCATTCTGCTCCAGGATCACTACCTCATCGAGCAGATGGCGAACTTCAACCGGGAGCGGATCCCGGAGCGGCAGCCGCACGCCAAGGGCGGCGGCGCGTTCGGCCACTTCGAGGTGACGCAGGACGTCAGCGCTTACACCAAGGCCGCGGTGTTCCAGCCCGGCGCCCGGACGGACACGCTGATCCGGTTCTCCACCGTGGCGGGGGAGCGGGGCAGCCCCGACACCTGGCGCGACCCGCGCGGCTTCTCGCTGAAGTTCTACACGTCCGAGGGCAACTACGACATGGTCGGGAACAACACCCCGGTGTTCTTCCTGCGTGACCCGCTGAAGTTCCAGCACTTCATCCGCTCGCAGAAGCGCCGTGCGGACAACAACCTGCGCGATCATGACATGCAGTGGGACTTCTGGACCCTGTCCCCGGAGTCGGCGCACCAGGTGACCTGGCTGATGGGTGACCGCGGGATCCCGCGGAGCTGGCGGCACATGAACGGCTACAGCTCGCACACGTACATGTGGGTGAACGCCGCGGGCGAGAGGCACTGGGTCAAGTACCACTTCAAGACCGACCAGGGCATCGAGTTCTTCACCCAGGACGAGGGCGACCAGATGGCGTCCGCGGACACCGACTACCACCAGCGTGACCTGTACGACGCGATCGAGCGCGGGGACTACCCGAGCTGGACGCTCAGGGTCCAGATCATGCCGTTCGAGGAGGCCAGGAACTACCGGTTCAACCCGTTCGACCTGACCAAGGTGTGGCCGCACAGCGACTACCCGCTGCACGAGGTCGGCCGGCTGACCCTCGACCGGAACCCGACCGACTACCACACCGAGATCGAGCAGGCGGCGTTCGAGCCGAACAACCTGGTGCCCGGCGTCACGCTGAGCCCGGACAAGATGCTCCTGGCCCGCGGGTTCTCCTACTCCGACGCGCACCGCGCGCGGCTCGGCGTGAACTACAAGCAGATACCGGTGAATGCGCCCAGGGTGCCGGTGCACAGCTACAGCAAGGACGGGGTGATGCGCGTGGTCAACGTGCACGACCCGGTGTACGCGCCGAACTCCAAGGGTGGCCCGCGGGCGGACAGCGAGCACTACAGGCCGGTCGGCTGGCACGCCGACGGCGACATGGTGCGGAGCGCCTACACCCCGCACGAGCAGGACGACGACTGGGGCCAGGCGGGCACGCTGGTCCGTGAGGTCATGGACGACGCGGCCCGCGAGCGGCTGGTCAGCAACGTCGTCGGCCACCTGCTCAACGGGGTGAGCGAGCCGGTCCTGCAGCGCGCCTTCGAGTACTGGAGCAACGTGGACAAGGACCTCGGCGGCAAGATCGAGGCGGGCGTCCGCGCCAAGGCGGGCGAGAACGACCCCAAGGCCCCGGAGCAGGCTAACCCGGCCCGCGCAAGCATGCAGGCCAAGGCCTGACAGTCACGCCGTAAGCGGCCATTGCGCAGGCACGGGCCCAGGCCCGCACGCCGAAGCAGGCGGGATCCCCCGCCCAGCGGGCGACCAGCATGGTTGCCCGCACCGGGGATCCCGCCTGTTTCCTGTTGCGGCCCATTTTTTCCGCAACGAAGACCGTCCCCGCCGGTCCCCTGCCCCGGGAACCACCAGGCCCGCGCCCGCAAATCCCGGACCGGGGCGCCGGAGCCGTCCGGACGGTTCCGTTAGGGAAAAGCAGGTGCGAGCATCGAAGCCGAAGGAGAGGTGGCCATGGACGAGGCGACGTTCGATGAGGTCCGCGACGCGGTGCGGCGGTTCGTACGGGAGAAGGTGCTGCCCCGCGAGGACGAGATCGAGGAGTCCGACGCGATCCCCCCCGACCTCCGCGCGGCCGCCGCGGAGATCGGCCTGTTCGGCTACGCGCTGCCCGCCGAGTTCGGCGGGTCCGGGGTCAGCATGGCCCAGGACGTGCGGCTGGCCTTCGAGTTCGGCTACGCCACCCCCGCGTTCCGGTCCATGTTCGGCACCAACAACGGCATCGCCGGGCAGGTCATCGCCAAGTTCGGGTCGGACGCGCAGAAGAAGGCGTTCCTGCCCGCCCTGGCGGCCGGGGAGATGGTCGCGTCGTTCGCGCTGACCGAGTCCGAGGCGGGATCCAGCCCGGCCGGCCTGCGGACGTCCGCCCGGCGCGACGGCGACGGCTGGGTGCTGTCCGGCACCAAGCGGTTCATCACCAACGCGCCGCTGGCCGACCTGTTCGTCGTGTTCGCCCGGACCGACCCCGCCGCCGGGGCCGGCCGCGGGATCTCGGTGTTCGCGGTCGACGCCGCGAGCCCGGGGCTGACGGTCGGGCCGCGGGACCACAAGATGGGCCAGCGCGGCGCCTGGACCGCCGAGGTGATCTTCACCGGCGTCCGCGTCCCGGCGGACCGCCTGGTCGGTGAGGAGGGCCGCGGCTACCGCAGCGCGATGACCGTCCTGGCGCGCGGCCGGCTGCACATCGCTGCGGTGTGCGTCGGCACCGCGCAGCGGATCCTCGACGAGTCGGTCGCGCACGCCGCGACCAGCAAGCAGGGCGGCCAGCTCATCGGCAGCTACCAGCTGGTCCAGGCCATGCTGGCCGATTCCTACGCCGAGATCGAGGCGGGCCGGTCCCTGGTGCTGTCCACCGCGGACGATTACGATGCCGGGCACAATGTGGCGGCTGGCCCGTCGGCCGCCAAGCTTTACTGCAGCGAGATGGTCTCCCGGGTCGCCGACCGCGGGGTGCAGGTCCACGGCGGACTGGGCTACATGAGCTCGACCGTGGTGGAGCGGCTGTACCGTGATTCCCGGCTGTACCGGCTGTACGAGGGGACCAGTGAGATCCAGAAACTGATCATCGCCCGCGAGCTGCTCGCACGCCCCGCGCCGCGGTAACGGCCCGCGCCGCGGGAGAGCCGGCGCCGCGAGCTCCCCGCGCCGCGAGAGCAGCCCGCGCCGCGAGAGCAGCCCGCGCCGCGAGAGGAGCCCGCGCCGTCACGGCCGGGGGCAGCGCGGTGGGGCTGGCTTCCGGACCCGTCCTCGTGCTATCCCCCTGTGCCCGGCCCGGGTGCGTCCGGGACAATCGCCAGTGTTATCCGGCACACGCAAAGGCGGGGAGCGGGATGCGGGCGGTGTGGCTGCGCGTTCGGGCCGGGCTGCGGCAGGACTGGCGCAGCCCGCTCGTTCTCGCGCTCATCACCGGCCTGATGGGGTCCCTGGTCCTGGTGTCGCTCGCGGGCGCGCGCCGGACCGACACCGCGGTGCCCCGGTTCCTGGCCTGGTCCGGCCCGACCGAGGGACAGGTGGCGGGGGTCCCGCTCGAGACCCTTGACCGGATCGGCCGGCTGCCGGGCGTCGCCTACAGCGAGCCGGGCGCGTTCATGCTGATGACCGCGTCCCCGGCGGGCCACCCGGACACGGGCCGCCCTGGCCAGGTCACGACCTGGGCGCTGATCCGCAACCCGCCGCAGTCCCGCGCGATCATCGTGGCCGGCCGGCGGCCCAGCCCGTCCCGGGCCGACGAGGTCATGATCAACGAGACGGCCGCGCGGACCCTGGGCGCGCGCGTCGGCTCGATGATCCAGCTCCGGGGGTTCCGGCCCGACCAGGTGATGCAGGTGCTCAACAACGAGGTGCTGCACCCGACCGTCACCCTGCCCGACGTGCGCGTGACCACGATCATCCGGTCGCCCACGGACCTGAGCGATTCCGGGGCGCCCTCCGACGTCATCTTCACCGGCACCGGCTCGCTCTTCCTGACCGCCGCGTTCTATCACCGTTTCGCTGGATCGGTCGGCAACATGGTGGGGCTCTCCTTCCACCTGGACCGCGGCCTGGCTGGGCTGCCCGCCTTCCGCGCTGAGGTGAACCGGCTGACCGGGGGCCGGGCGCAGATCGAGCTGGGCAGTGACGATGCCACCGACGCGGCCGCCGCCGAGCGCGGCACGTCACTGCAGGCGCTGGCACTGCTCCTGTTCGGGATCATCGTGGCCCTCGCGATGCTGGTCATCGTGGGGCAGAGCGTCGCCCGGCTGGCCCTGACGGCCGCGGAGGATTTCCCCGTGCTCCGGGCGATCGGATGCAGCCGGCCGCAGCTGGTCGCCGTGGCGCTTGCCCCAGGGGCCCTCGTCGCGGCGGCGGGGATGGCGCTGGCCATCCCGGCCGCTTACGCCCTGTCCGTGTTCACGCCGATCGGCCTGGCCCGGCGGGCCGAAATCTCGCCCGGGCTCTCGTTCGACGCCCTGGTCCTGCTGGGCGGGGCGGTCGTGCTCACGCTCCTGCTGACCGCACGGGCCGCCCTGACCGCCCAGCGCGTGGCCTGGACGCAGCGGGACGCCGCGGCGGGGAGCCGGGGCCGGGGCTCTCGCCTCGCGCGCTGGATGGCCCGCCGCGGGTTCCCGTCCCCGGCCGTGACCGGCATCCGCCTCGCGTTCGAGCCGGCCAGCGACCGCACCCCGGTCCTGGTCCGCTCCGCGGTCCTGGGCACCGCGCTTGCGCTCGCGGCGGTCGTGGCCGCGCTGGTGTTCGGGGCCAGCCTCGCCCACGTCATCGGCGACCCCCGGCTCGCCGGCTGGAACTGGGACGTGGCGGTGGGGAACCCGCACTCGGGTGACACCGCCGCGCAGACCATCCCGGAGCTGCGCGCGAACGCCAGCCTGGCGGGCTTCACCGCCACCGCCCTGGGGGACGTTGACATAGGCAGCCAGGATGTCCCGGTCGTCGGAATCCGGCCCCTGCGAGGCCACGTGGTGCCTCCCCTCCTGGACGGCCGGCTGCCGCGCGGCCCGCGGGAGATCGCCCTCAGCGGCGGGGAACTGCGCGCGCTGCACACGGGTGTCGGCGGGCTGGTCCGGGCCCGGACCACCCGGGGAATGGTCGCGCTCCGCGTCACCGGCCAGGTCGTGCTGTCACCGGAGATCACCAACGAGGAGGTGAAGCTCGGCACCGGCGGCGTCATGATGCTGGCCGGCGCGCAGACGCTCAGCCGGACCCCGATGCCGGTCAACGTGTACCTCGTCCGCCTGCGGCATCCGGGCGACCCAGCCGCGATCGCCCGCCTCAAGCGGCAGTTCCCCGGGGTGGTGCTGCCTGCGGTGCCGCCACCGGAGGTCCGGGAACTCCAGGGAGTCAACGGCCTGCCGCTCATCCTGGCCTGCGCGCTGACGCTGCTGGCCGTCGGCACGATCGCGCACACCCTGGTGACATCGGTGCACCGGCGGCGCCGCGACCTGGCGATCCTCAAGGCGATGGGGTTCGTGAGCCGGCAGATCCGGGCCACCGTGGCCTGGCAGGCCACCGCGATCGCCGCAACGGGCCTGGTCATCGGGCTGCCGCTGGGGGTGGCGGCCGGGCGCTGGGCCTGGACTCTGCTGGCCCGCGGGTTCGCGATCGAGCCGGTGCCTGTCATCTCAGCCCTCGTGCTGCTGTCCGTGCCCGCCGTCCTGCTCATGGCCAACCTGGTCGCGGCGGTACCCGCGCGGGCCGCAGCGCGGACCCAGCCCGCCGTGGTGCTCCGCACCGAGTAACCAGATCCCCGGGGCTGATCCCCGTGGGATCAGCCCCGGGGATCAGCCCCGCGGGGAGGGGAAGCTTACTTCCGTGTGCTGGCCGCCCTGGTGCTCCGCCGGCGGGACGCGTGAGCCAGCCGGGTGCCTACCCGTCGAGCAGCGCGCGGGCGGCTGCCTCGATGTGCGGGGCATCGATGCCGGCCGCCGCCAGCAGTTCCTCGCTGGAACCCGAGCCAGGCAGGTCCCGGACGCTCAGGTGGGTGAGCCGCAAGCCCTGCACTCCGGCCTCGAGCAGCGCATCCGCCACCGCGCAGCCGAGACCCCCGGCGGGGTAGTGGTCCTCGGCCACGACCAGGCGCCCGTTCGTGGCGGCCGCGGCCGCCACGAGGGTTTCCGTGTCGATCGGCTTGACCGAGTACAGGTCGATGACGCGGGCCTGGAGGCCGTCACGGGCAAGCTGCTCCGCAGCGGCCAGGCAGGCGTGCAGGGTCACCCCCGCGCCGATCAGCGTCACGGCGTCGTCCGGGCTCTCTCGAAGGATCTTGGACCCTCCGACGGGAAACGTCTCCGCGCTGTCGTAGAGAACGGGGTAGGCCCCGCGGGTGGTGCGCAGGTAGCTGATGCCCGTCCGGTGCGCCATGGCCTTTACCAGGGCCGCGGTGCTCGTGGCGTCGCTCGGGTACAGGACGGTCGAACCGTGCACGGCCCGCATCATGGCCAGATCTTCCAGGGCCATCTGGGAGGGGCCGTCAGCGCCGATCTCGACCCCCGCGTGAGAGCCGGCCAGCCGGATGTTCGCCTGCGAGATAGCGGCCATCCGGATGAAGTCGTAGGCGCGGCTGAAGAAGGCCGCGAATGTGGAGGCGAACGGGATGTAGTGCCGGGCGCTGAGTCCCACAGCCGCCGCGACCATCTGCTGCTCGGCGATGAACATTTCGAAGAAGCGCCCGGGGTAGGCCTTGGCGAACTCCATGGCGTAGGTGGAGTTGCTGACTTCACCATCGAGGGCCACCACCCTGGGCCGGTCCGCGCCGAGTGCGACGAGCGCGTCGCCGTAAGCCTTACGGGTGGCGATCTTCTCACCCAGGGAGTACTCCGGCGCCGCGGGCGGCGGGGTCACGGGATTGCCGTGGGCCTGATCAGCCGCGGGCGGCATGGCTGGCTCAGCTGCCAGCGCGGTGCGCAGCCCGTCTCGCTCCGCTTCCGGCCCGGTGACGGCAGGCAGTGGGCCGCGGACCAGCAGGCTACGCTCGCCGCCCAGCCCGGCGACGGCGCGCGCGGCCATGTCGGGCGGGAACGGGCGGCCGTGCCAGCCTTCCTTGTCCTCGACCTCGGGGAACCCGCGCCCCTTGATGGTGCGCGCCAGGATCACGGTCGGCTGGCCGCTGCTTGTGTCCTCGGCGGCGGTGAACGCCTCGTCGATCTCGGCGAGGTCGTGACCGTTGATTTCCAGTACCCGCGCCCCGAACGCCGTGGCCCGGCGGGCGTAGGCGTCGAGATCCCACTGCAGCTCGGTCGGCCCCCGCTGGCCGAGCCGGTTGACGTCCACGATCGCGATCAGGTTGGAAAGCTGGTAGTAGGAGGCCTTGTCGAGGGCTTCCCAGATGGAGCCCTCGGCCATCTCACTGTCCCCGCACAGGACCCAGACCCGGTACGGGAGCCGGTCGAGATACCTGCCCGCCAGCGCCACCCCGACCCCGTCCGGCAGTCCCTGGCCCAGCGACCCCGTGGCCACGTTGACCCAGGGCAGCACCGGGGTGGGGTGGCCCTCCAGGCGGGATCCGAACCGGCGGTACCTGGTCATCAGCTCCTCGTCGGACACCACCCCCACCGCCTTGAAGACCGAGTACAGCAACGGGGAGGCGTGGCCCTTGGAGAAGATGAGGTGATCGTTGCGGTCGTCGCCGGGGTGGTCCCAGTCGTAGCGCAGGTGCTGGCTGACGAGCACGGCGAGCAGGTCAGCGGCGGACATGCTCGACGTGGGGTGGCCGGATCCTGCGCTCGTGCTGGACAGGATCGAGTCCACGCGCAGCTGTGTGGCCAGCTCACCAGCCCTGATGAGGTCGATCCCGCTGAGAGCCTGGGTGTCGTCGGTCATATCAGGAACTCACCCCTTCGCGCGCGAACACCTAAGCCAGGGACCGGTCGGGTAAGCCCGGGCAGCGGTGGTACCAGCCCGGCCCGCGGCTGGTGTGAGCCGGCATCTTCAGGCTATCGCGGCGGGGTAAAACGGCCGGCTGGGCTCAGGAATCAGGCTCGGGCTCGGGCTCAGGAATCAGGCTCGGGCTCGGGAATCAGGATGCGCTCGGGCTCGGGCTCGGGAATCAGGATGCGCTCGCGCGTTATCCACCAGCGGCACCGGCCCCAGCGCCGAGTGGGTCGCACCACCAGTATCACCAGCCATATTGATCATGGCCGGTGCCGACTTTCCCCCGGACGGAGCGTCTTTTCCGGGGTGTTTTGTCCATTTCGGCGCACGTTCCGTAGGAAGAGTCATCTCATCTTGGGGATGGTCGCGGAGCCGTGAAAATGCCGGCCGCTGCGGGTGTGCGCGTGGGGGCCGCGTGGCTGGGGAGATTTTTCCGGTCATTCGGGTGGCACCCGGTCGTGTCCGCCCGCGTGGGGCGGGCAGGACTTGGACAACAACTCCAGGGAGGTTGACATGGCACGCGATCCCAACCCCGCGGACGAGCCCGAGACGGACGCAGGCGTGCTCGGCTCCGAGCCCGGCGGGACCGATGAACTCGGCCGTGAAGAGGGCGGTACCGACGTCCTCGGGCACGAGCAAGGCGGCAGCGATGAGCTCGGGCCCGAGGAAGGCGGCAGCGACGAGCTCGGACCCGAGCAAGGCGGCACGGACATAATGGGCCCGCCGGGCCGCTGAGCACTAACGACCCTGCTCCGTGCTCGTCCCGGGCGGCCTTGAGGCCCCGGTAGGAGGCGGCGCGGAGAATCCCGTCCGGGGTCTGCTCGGCGTAGCTGACCTCGATGACGAGCCTGGGTTCGACCCACGTCACGTTCGCGGCCTGGGCCCGGGGGACCGGGCCGCTGAACGGCGGGCGGTCCCGCCGCAGCGGAGCCAGCAGCCCCTCTAGCGCCCGCAGTTCCGGCTGGGTGAAGCCGGTCCCGACCCGGCCGGCGTAGACGAGACCCGCCCCGGCAGGGATCCCGACGAGCAGCGAGCCGATCCGCCCGGCCCGGTGCCCGCGGCCCGGGCTCATGCCGCCCACGACCACGTCCAGGAGCCGCCGGTTCTTTATCTTCAGCCAGGCGGGGGACCGGCGCCCCGGCTGGTAGGGAGAGTCGAGGCGTTTGACCACGACGCCCTCCAGGCTCTCGCGGACACTGACCGCGAGCACGGCCTTCCCGCCACCGGGAAACGACGGCGGGACGTGCACATACGGACTGGCCAGGGGCTGCGCCTCGAGGATGGCCCGACGCTGCGCATAGGGCTCGCCGATCAGCGACTGCCCACCGGAGTACATGATGTCGAAGACCAGGTAGGTCACCGGGACCGTGGCTACCAGCCGCGGTGCAGGCGCCCCGACATGCATCCGACGCTGCAGGGCCGCGAAGCTCGGGCGGCCGCCGACGAACGCGGCGATCTCCCCGTCCAGGACCATGTCCCGGGTCCCGGCCTGGTGGCCCAGGCCGGCCAGCTCAGGGTAGGCCCGGGTCATGTCCCGGTCGCTGCGGGAGAGCAGGCGCAGCTGTCCGGCGGACACGTAGGCCACTGCCCGCACGCCGTCCCACTTGAACTCCGCGGCCCATGCGGACTCCGGTTCCGGGATCTCTGCGGCGGGCACCGCCAGCATCGGCGGTATCCGTGGCGGATACCCCGCGCTGCCCCCTGATCCCGGCATGAGCCCCCCGGCACCGTTGGCGCCTGCTGGGGAGCACTTGACCGGCTACCTACCCGGCCCGCCGGGCGGGACACCGTCGGAGCAGGGCCAGCTGAACCGGCGGGGAGGATGGTCAGGGACGGAGGCGGGCGGGGTTCTTGCCGCTGGCCTGGTCGCTGGTATCGCCGGTGCCCCGCGTGATGAGGGCCACCGCGAGCAGCGCGGCGAGCGGGGCGACCAGCGCGACGAACTCGGAGGAGGACAGGTTGCCCAGGGCGTCGAGCGCCCCGGCGAAGCCGACGATCAGTACCGCGACGGCGACCAGCCCCCAGCCGCGCAGGAACAAGCGCAGCGTGAAGGGCGGCACGGGATCGGTCACGTCCGGGACCGCGGTGATGGTCTTCATGCCGCGGGTCTCCGTCATGCCCTCGCGGACCCGCACGGTGAGCATCAGGGTGCCCGGCTGGTCCGCGACCACGAGCAGCTCGTCCGGATGGGCCGGGTCGGGCGCCTGCGCCAGCGAGCCACCGCCCGCGGCCCAGGACATCACCTTCCTGGTACCCGAGGGCTGGACGCGGTAGCGCGCCTGCTCGCCGGCGATGACGGTGTCGGGCCCGTCGATGACCACCGGCGGGGCCAGGCCCGGCGTGACCGGCCGGGCGGCCTCCGGGGCCCCAGCCTCCGCGCCCCCGTCGCCGCCCCCGCGACCACTCCCGCGCCCGTTGCCGTTCATGGCGTGCGCGGCCGGGGCGGTCTCGGGGGTCACAAGGAACTGACGTCGGGCCAGGTGCTCGGCCAGCCGGATCTGGTGGACGTGCACGCTCCAGGCCATCACCACCACGGCTGCGGCGAGGCCCGCCGCCCCCAGCCCGAGCAGCCCGGCGACCACGGGATGGCCGGCGTCAGCCATCACGGCGGTGAGCATCTCATCTCCCCCAGCCTGAACGTCTCTCCTGCTTCACGAGGGTATTCAAACATATAATCGAATCTGCGGAAACCCCGGAGGGGATTCTCGCTGCTGGGTGGGCCGACGGCAGCGGCCCGGCGGTTCCCCCGGGTGGCAGGCGGACGGGGACACGCGGCCGGTCGGTGTCCGCCGCCGGCCGCGGCCAGCCGTTCCCTGAACGACCCTCTGCATTTTCGCGTCCGGGGCACATGGGCCGTCCAGCGCGCGGCGGGTGCGGGAGCCTGGTCAGCCGGCGCACCGCCGCTGGCGTTTCGCGGGCCGGGCGGTGCCAATCGCGGCTACGTGCTCCCGCAATTCAGCCTCCGCCTCAGGGTGCTCCTTGAGCGGCAGGATCAAGTCCAGTTCCCGTAATGACGCCAGCCCTTTCCGGGCCCGTAATGACGCCGGCCCTTTCCGGGCCCGGCCAGGTGCCGGTGGTCATGGCCGCAGCCACGGCCGCGCCGCCTGCTGCGGCCAGGACGGTCAGGCTGTCGTCGGCTAGCATCGTGGTTCTCCCTTCCGTTCGGGCCGCCCCGGAAGGCGGCACGGCGCAGGTGGGCAGGCACGTGCCAGGATGAATGGCACAGGCCGGAAATCTCGGGGCAAACATGGTTTCCAGCATCGCACGTCGCATATGCACGTGCAGACACACGTAGCCTGCGAGTAGGGGTGACACTTTTCTTACCATCCGCCGCCACTCCGGCGCGCCATTCCGCTGCCGGGGTTGGGCCGGGACTGGTGGGCTCAGGCCCACCCCTGATGTGGGTGCCGCCCCATGGCGGCCGGCCCGGCAGGCGGTGAGGATGGTCTGCATGAGCTTCTTTGACGACCAGGCATCCACCGAGCCGGAGCCGGAGCGGGCCCGGCCGCATCATCCGTGGGACCTGCCGGATGCGGAGTTTCCCGGCGTGGTGCCGGACAGCACACTGGTCCTGGGGCGGACCGAGCGGGTCGCCGTGGCGATCACGGGGCTGTTGGCCTACTCGGCCGGGTTCGAGATCTTCGTCACCGCCCGGGTCCGCCCCGGCGCGGACACCGTTCCAGGGGACCGGATGCCCGGCGGGCGGGGTCCCGGCGGCGCCCGGCGCTCCTTCCGCCTCGGGCTGCAACTCGCCGACGGCACCAAGGTCATCGGCCAGCATGGGGGTCCGGGGCAGCCGGGGGACCCGGAGGCCGACGCCGAGCCGGCCGGCCCCATCCTGCGGCCCTTCCTCGCTGGCGGCGGCCCACGTTCCACCTTCTGGCGCTGGTGGGCGTGGCCGCTTCCGCCCGCCGGGCCACTGGAGTTCGTCTGCGAATGGCCCGCGTTCAGCATCCCCGAGTCGCGGGCCGGGCTCGACGCGCGGCTGATCCTCGACGCCGCGGCCCGCAGTATCCGGCTCTGGCCCGGCGACGAGGGCTGACGGGACCACGAGGGGCTGGCGGACCACGAGGGGCTGGCGGGACCACGAGGGCTGACGGACCACGAGGGCGAGGCCCAGCTGGCTATCGCGCGGGAGCACGGGCTGCCGAGCTGGGCCGCGCTCAAGGGATACATCAGCGCCGGGACCGACCACGGCAGCCCGGTGCTGACCCAGGCCCGATGGGTCATCTCCCGGTTCTGGGAAGCGGGTACCGCGAGCTGGCACATGCCTGGTGACGATGAGCTCCGCGAGCACTTCGACGACCGCTTCCTGCGCCTGGTCTCCCCGGAGACGCCAGCCGAGCGCCAACGCGGCCGGGATGCGCGTCAGCGCCCGCGAACCGGGTCAGGTCCATCGCCATCATCAACGGCTCCTGGCTGGGGAATGCGTCGCCTGCCAGCGTGGGAGGGCGAACGAGGAAACGCGGCCTGCGACCGCGAACATGTGCTTGACCGCGACCGTCAGGCCGTCCAGCGGCCCCGGGCCCGTGGGGCCGCGGCACCAAGTCCGGCACCTAGCAGTGCACCGGCGGGGCGCCCCCCAGCGTGCTCACCGCCCCAGTGCGCCCTCCGCTGGGCCCCGTGCCCGGCCGGCGCGCGATCAGCGCAGATGGTGGACCTCCTGGAGCCCGTACACCGGCGTCGCCAGGCCGGCCTGCCGGGCCTTGATCTGCAGGGCCAGATAGAGCGAGTAGTGCCGGGACTGGTGCAGGTTGCCGCCGTGGAACCAGAGTGCCTCCTGCTGGGTGGGCTTCCACATGTTGCGCTGCTCGCCCTCCCAGGGGCCGGGGTCCTTGGTGGTGTCCGAGCCCAGGCCCCAGCACTTGCCGACCTTGTCCGCCACCTCCTGGGAGATCAGCTCGGCCGCCCAGCCGTTCATCGACTGGTACCCGGTGGCGTAGACCACCAGGTCGGCCGGCAGCTTTGTGCCGTCCTCCAGCACCACCGCGTCCTCGGTCAGGTGATCGACCTGGCCGTGCGCCAGTGCCACGTCCCCGTTGGCGACCATGTCGGCGGCGCCGACGTCGATGTAGTAGCCGGAGCCGCGGCGGAGGTACTTCATGAACAGGCCGGAGCCGTCGTCACCCCAGTCGTGGTCGAAGCCGGCCGCTTCGAGCCGGTCGTAGAACTCCTGGTCCCGCTCGCGCATCTGGTCGTACAGCGGGATCTGGAACAAGTGCATGATCCGGTACGGGATCGACGCGAACAGCATGTCCGCCTTGTCGGTCGTCATCCCGGACGCGACGGCCTCCTCGGAGTAGAGCGCGCCCAGGCCGATGTCCATCAGGGTGGCCGACCGGACGATGTGCGTGGACGAGCGCTGCACCATGGTGACGTCCGCGCTGTGCTCCCACAGCGCGCCGCAGATGTCGAAGGCCGAGTTGTTCGAACCGATGACCACGCAGCGCTTCCCCCGGTAGCGGCCCGGACCCGGATGGGCCGAGGAATGATGCTGGTCACCCCGGAACGTGTCCATGCCCGGGAAGTCGGGCAGGTTGGGCCGTCCCGACATCCCGGTCGCCAGCACGAGCTGGGCCGGCCGGAGCACGAGCGGCTCGCCGTCCCGCTCGACGGCTACCGTCCACCGGCCGGCCTTCTCGTCGTAGGCCGCGCTGGTGGCCTCGGTATCGGGCCAGTAGTTGAGTTCCATGATCTTCGTGTACGACTCGAGCCAGTCGGCGATCTTGTCCTTGGAGGAGAAGACCGGCCAGTGGTCGGGGAACTTCAGGTAGGGCATGTGGTCGTACCAGACCGGGTCGTGCAGGCACAGCGACTTGTACCGGCTGCGCCACTGATCGCCCGGGCGGCTGCGCTTGTCGACGATGATCGTGGGCACACGGAGCTGGCGGAGCCGGGCGCCCAGACCGATACCGGCCTGGCCGCCCCCGACGATCAGCACGTAGGGCTGCTCGGTGACGCCCAGCGCGGACGCCTCCTGCTCGCGGTCTTCCAGCCACGTGATCCGGGCCGGGTCCGCCCGGTGCTCGACGCCCTTCGGGCGGGTCGGCCCGCGGCGTTCCTCGTGGCCCTTGAGCTCGTCGAGCGTGGTCAGCAGCGTCCAGCACAGGCCGTCGCGCAGCCGCAGGTGCCCACGGCCGCGGCCCACGGCGGTCTCGAAGTCGATCCACGCCTCGGTCACGCCGCCCGCCCCGGCGGGCTTCTCCCCGGCGGTGATGGCCCAGCCGCCCGGCTGCACCCAGGGCAGCGTCTCGGCCAGCATCGCGGCGATCGCCGGGCGGCCCTCGAGCGTGGTGATGTTCCAGGTGAACGAGACGAGATCACGCCAGAAACAGTCCTCGGTGAACAGGGCCGCGGCCGCGGCCGGGTCGCCCGCGGCCAGCGCGTCCCCGAAGGCTGACAGCCAGTCCGTCACCCCGGCCGCGACCTCGGTGGATGGCAGGGTTTCAGTCATCGGTGACCTCCCGCGGCGATGAGGGGGTGTTCCTGCTTTCTCCCAGCCTCACCCCGCGCCGCCCGGGGCGTCCAGCCCCGCCCGCGGCGGGGCGGGCGGCCGTTCATCGGTAGCCGGTGCCGGCGTGCCTGGTGCTAGCCGTGAACCCAGGGATCAGGCGGCCGGGGATCAGGCGGCCGGGATCAGGCGGCGGAGGTGGCCCCGATCTTGTTCGCCACGTCCACCACGCCGTCGATGTCCCAGGTAAGCCGGACCGCGACCGGGATCAGGTCGCCCTGGCCTCCCAGGTCGGGACCGCCGGTCAGCGTCACGATGCCGTTGTGCACCCGGACCGTGACCGCGGTGGGGTCGGCCAGGAGGATCTGGCCCAGCATGTCGCGGACCTCCCTGGCGATGTCCTCGTCCGGGCGAAGGAACACGCTGAGCAGGTCGCGGCGGCTGACGATGCCTGCCAGCATGCCGTCCGCGTCGACGACGGGGAGCCGCTTGAGGTGGTGGCTGTTCATCAGCCTGGCCGCGGCGGGCAGCGAAGCGTCCGGGTGGATCGTGATGGCCGGCGAGGTCATCAGTTCCTCGGCGGTCAGGCCCCAGTGCTTCTGGCGGCTCATGTGAAGGTGCAGGCCACTATGGACGTGCCGCCGGGCCTCACGCTCGCGCTTGTCCTCCACGGCCAGCAGGTCGGCCTCGGAGACCAGGCCCGCCACGTGACCGCCCAGGATCAGCACCGGCACGGAGCTGATGTGGTGCTTGGCCAGCAGGGCCGCGATTTCCTTGTACGGGGTGATCCGGTCCACGGTGATCACGGACGTGGTCATGACGTCCCTGACCCGGTGGTGCCAGCGTCCGTGATGCTTCCTGGTGCCGCGTGCAGACTGCGGCTTCCCGCCGCTCTTCGCGGCCGCCTCCCCGTTGGTCTTCCCGGTGGCCGGGCTGGGGCGGGCGGGCCGGTCCCCGGTCTGCTCCTCGACGGTGTCGAGCGCCCGGGCCACATCCGCCGAACTGGCCCTGCCGTGCAGCGACTCGTAGTACGCAGCGCCAAGGTGGCGGAGCATTGCGTCCAAATGATCATCTCGCCGGGACATCTTCGCTCCCTTGTCGAGATCGGTAGCGGGGGGAACCCACCACCCGACATGATCATTTTCCCATGGGGAGCCCGGCCCGCGCCACGGCTGTATGTCACGGTCCAGGGGGACCTCCGTCACCCGGCCCGGCCCGGGCCTGGTCAGGGCCCCGCCCCTGGTCAGGGCCCCGCCCCTGGTCAGGGCCCCGCCCCTGGTCAGGCCTGCGGGCCGGCAGGCGCCGGTCACTAGCTAGCTTAGCTAGGGCACGGTCCAGCCGCCGGCGCAAGGCGGCCCTGGTGTCCGGCCACTCGGAGGCAATGACCGAGAACAATCGGTGCCGGCGTGCCTGGTGCTAGTGGTCGGTGATCCAGCTGCCGTGGAACCCGAGCGGGATCCGGGCGGGCAGGTGCACGCGGGCCACGGGTTCGCCGGTGAAGTCCTGGGCGGCCAGGATGACCAGGTCGGCGGCGCCCCGGTCGGGGTTGTGCACGAAGGCCATGACGTAGCCGTCGTCCTCCTCGGCGGCGGGAGCGGCGGGCGCGAACACGGCCTCGCCCGCGGTGGCGTCGCGGCCGAACTCGTGCGCCTCGGTGGTGCCATGGGCCAGGTCGTGCTTGAGCAGGGCGTTGGCGAAGGCCTGGTCGGCGAAGTCGCCGCCGAGGGAGACGGTGCCCCGGCTCACGTCGCCGATCACCGCGCTGTAACCGTATCGGTGCTCCCGGGAGATGACCCGGTCGTCCACGCGCGGGAACTCCTGGAGGCGGTCGTCGAGGCGCTGCTGGGTGACCTTCCCGGCGGCCGGGTCCACGATCCAGCGGTCCAGCGTCAGCGGCCCGCGGCCGTCCAGCGTGGAGACGTCGTACGCGCCCTGGTACCGGCACAGGTCGACGACCACCCGGCCGCTGTCGTCGTCGTAGGCGTTAAGGGTGTGGAACACCCAGCACGGGTCGACCTCGAACCAGCGGATGTCACCCGGGCTGCCGTCGCGCGGGAGCAGGCCGACCCGGGCCTGGTGAGCGGGATTCCAGGTGTACGGCAGCTTCTTGCCGGCCGAGACGGCGTCCATGCTGAAGGTGACCGGCAGGTCGAAGAGCACCACGTGGCTGGCGGTAAGCGCGAAGTCGTGCATCATCGGCCCGTCGGCGAGCGGGATGTTCGTGGCCGACGTGACCCGGCCGCCGGAGCCCACGACGACGTGCTGGACGTGGTCCCAGGCCCAGTAGTACGCGATCGCGTGCAGGTCCCCGGTCAGCGGGTCGGCCTTGGTGTGCGCGGCGAAACCACCGGGCAGCGTCCCGCCGAAGTCGCACGGGCCGACGGTGTCCAGGTCGCCGGTGAGCTCATAGGGCAGCGGGCCGGATTCCACCGTGGCCAGGATGCGGCCCGCGCTGGCGATCACGTGCGTGTTGGCCGCGAAATCCGCCCCCTCGTGCACCGGGCCGGCCGGCCACGTCTCGCCGCGGGCTTCGGCGACCGCCCGGGACCGGACCCACCGGTTGCGGTACCACTCGGCGCGCCCGTCACGCAGCCGGACCCCGTGCACCATCCCGTCCCCCAGGAACCAGTGGGAGCCGGGATCATCCAGGCCCATCGGGTTGGGCCCGTTGCGCAGGTAGCGGCCGTCCAGGCTGGGTGGTACCTGCCCGGTCACGGGCAGGTCGAAGGCCGTGATCTCCTCCGTCACCGGCGCGAACGGGCCGTCCAGGAAGCGATTCATGTCCGGCATGGTCCCAATTTCCCCTCCGATGAGCCTGGGGAGCACTTACCCGCATTTGTCCCCGCCCAAAGGCCGGAAACCGGGCCACCCACCCGGCAGATGACCTGACCTTGACGTCGATATCAACTTCGTGTTGAATCTCGTCACTGAGCGCGCCGTGCCACCGTCTGCACCCCATGTCCGCCGAGGGGCCCGGGCAGGCTGCGGCCGGCGGACGGGTGGTGGATCGTCAGTGCTGACCACGTCCTGCTGGCCCGCTGAGGTCGGCGTCCCGCTGGACGAGATCACCGTGGGAGACCTGCTCCGCAGGGTAGCCGGGCAGGTGCCGGACCGGATCGCCCTGGTGGACGGCCAGGCCGCGGCGGCCGCCCGGCGCCGGTGGAATTACGCCGAGCTGCTCGCCGTCGCCGAGGATGTGGCCGGGGCCCTGCTGGCCCGGTTCGAGCCCGGCGAGCGGGTCGCCGTCTGGGAAGCCAACCGCCCGGAGTGGATCATGCTCCAGCTTGGCGCGGCCCTGGCCGGGGTGATCCTGGTGACGGTGAACCCGCAGTACCGCCCGGCCGAGCTGAAGTACGCGCTCGCGCAGTCCGGCGTGGCCGGGCTGGTCCACGGCACCAGCCACCGCGGCGTGTCCATGGTGGACGTGGTCAGCGAGCTCCGGCCCGGGCTCCCCGCGCTGCGCGAGGTGGTCTGCTTCGCCGACTGGGACGAGTTCGCGGCCAGCGGCGCCGGGCACGGCCCGCTCCCGCAGCTCAAGCCGTCCGACCCGGCCCTGATCATCTACACCTCGGGCACGACGGGCTTCGCCAAGGGAGCCCTGCTGCATCACCTCGGGCTGGTCAACGCGGCCGGCCTGTCGGCGCAGCGGGCCGGTTTCCAGGACGGGGACACCTGGATCAACCCGATCCCGCTGTTCCACACCGGCGGCGGCGTGCTCGCCGGGATCGGCTGCCTGGCCCGGCGCGCGGCACACGTGGTGGTCCCGCAGTTCGACCCCGCCCTGGTCCTGGAGCTGATCGAGGCGGAGCGGGGCAGCATGGTGCTCACCGTGCCGACCATCCTGCTGGCCATGCTCGAGAACTACGACCGGCAGCCGCGCGATCTCTCCTCGCTGCGCACGGTGATGTCGGGCGGCGCCAAGGTCCCCGACACCCTGGTCCGCCGCACCACGCAGGCCTTCGGATGCGAGTTCTCCATCCTGTTCGGCCAGGCTGAGCTGCACGGCGTGCTCACCCAGACCCAGACCACCGACGGCCCGCAGGATCAGGCGGAGACGCTGGGCCAGCCGATGCCGCACGTGGAGGTGAAGATCTCCGATCTGGTCACCGGCCAGCCCGTCGGCGTGGGGGAGGAGGGTGAGATCTGCGCCCGGGGCTACCAGAACATGATCGGTTACTGGGACATGCCGGACGCCACCGCGGCCACCCTCGACGGCGAGGGCTGGCTGCACACCGGGGATGCCGGGACCATGGACGCCCGCGGCTACCTGCGCATCGCGGGCCGCCTGAAGGACATCATCATCCGGGGCGGCGAGAACATCCACGCTCTCGAGATCGAGCAACTGCTGGCAGATCATCCCGCGGTGGCCGAGGTCGCGGTCATCGGCGTCCCGGACCCGCACTGGGGGGAGCAGGTCGCGGCGGTCATCCGGCCCGCCGACGCGAGCGCGCCGCCCGACACCGGCGAACTGGCCGCGTTCTGCCGGGAGCGCCTGGCCCGGTTCAAGACGCCGAGGCTGTGGTTCTTCGTGGACTCGTTCCCGATGACGGCGTCCGGGAAGATCCGCAAGTTCGAGGTGCGCCAGCGGTTCTCAGCCTCACGGTGACGGCCCGGGACTTGAACTCGACGTCAACGTCGACAGCCGGAGGCCGCGGCTTGTACTGTGACGGCATGCCAGACTGCGACGACGCGGTGGCGCCGCCCGGCGTTGTGCCCGGCCCGCTCACGGACTGGTTTACCGCCACGCTGGACGCTTCGCCACCGCTGCGGTTCGAGCGGATGGCGGGCGGCTACTCCAACCTGACGTTCCTGGTCAGCGACGTGGCGGGGGAACGCTGGGTGCTGCGCCGGCCGCCGCTGGGCCACGTGCTGGCCACCGCGCACGACATGGACCGGGAAGGCGGGATCATGGCCGCGCTGGCCGCCACTGGCGTCCCGGTCCCCGCCGTGCTCGGCCGGACCGCCGACCCGCGCTGGAACCAAGCCCCGTTCTTCGTCATGTCCTACGTTCCCGGCCGGGTGCTGCGCACCCCGGCCGACGCGGCCGCGCTCGGCAGCGGAGATCACGCCGCCGTCGCGTACGGCCTCTTCGACGTGCTGGCCACGATCCACGCCGTGGACCTGGCCGCGTCCGGCCTGGACGGCCTGGCCCGCGCCGGCTCTTACGCCGAGCGCCAGCTCCGCCGCTGGCACCGGCAGTGGCAGGACATCCGCATCCGCCACCTGCCGCTGATGGACGAGCTGTTCGCCGAGCTGAGCGCCCGCGTCCCGGAGCAGTCCGCCGTGACGCTGATCCACGGGGACTACCGGCTCGACAACGTCATCCTCGGGCCCGGCCAGCAGATCAGCGCGGTCCTCGACTGGGAGCTGGCCACCGTCGGGGACCCGCTGGCCGATCTCGGGCTGGCCCTCGCTTACTGGACGCAGCCGCACGAGGCGGGCCAGCTGCCACCCGCTCCGACCGACGCGGCCGGCTTCCCGGCCCGCCGCCAGATGGCCGCCCGGTACCTGGAGCGCAGCGGCCGGGCCGGCGGCGACCTCAGCTTCTACGTCGCGCTCGCGCACTGGAAGATCGCCTGCATGGCCGAGGGGGTCTACACCCGGCACCTGTCCGGGGACATGGGAGCGTCCGGGGCGGACATGGACCTGCTCCGGCGCCAGCCCGGGATGCGCGCCCGTGCCGCCCGGCGGGTGCTCGACGGCGAGCTTTAGGAAGGAGGAGACCGATGACCGACACGGTCCGCTTCGAGGTGCCCGGGCCGGTGGCCACGATCACGCTGAACCGCCCGGACCGGCTGAACGCGATGACCGAGGAGCTGATCGGCGGGGTCCTGGACTGCCTCGAGCAGGCCAGCGCGGACGACGCCATCCGGGTGGTGGTGCTCACCGGGGCCGGCCGCGGTTTCTGCGCGGGCGGTGACCTCGGCGCTATGGGGGAGTTCGCCGAGCCGCGGGCGCCCGGGGCCAGCGTCGCCCAGCTGCGGCGGCTGCACCGGACCAGCGAGCTGCTGCACGAGATGCCGAAAGTGACCATCGCCGCGGTCAACGGCCCCTGCGCGGGGGCCGGGCTGTCCTGGGCGTGCGCCTGCGACCTGAGGATCGCCGCCGAGTCCGCGGTGTTCCGCACCGCGTTCCTGAGCGCCGGGCTGACGGGGGACTTCGGCGGCACATGGTCGCTGACCCGCCTCGTCGGTGCCGGCCGCGCCCGCGACCTCTTTTTCCGCAACGAAAAGCTGAACGCGGCTGCGGCCGCCGCCATGGGACTGGTCGGCGAGGTTGTTCCGGACGGCGCCCTGATGGGGCGCGTCGCTGACATCGCCAGCGGGCTGGCGCAGGCCCCCCCGTCCGTGGTCGCCGGCATCAAGCAGAACCTGAATGACGCCCAGGAGCTCAACCTGCACGCGCTGCTGAACGCCGAGGCCGGCCGGCAGGTCCGCGCGGCGCTCAGCCATCCGTCCGCGGCGCCGCGGTCTTAGCCGGGCAGGCGTGGGCATGATCGCGGGCCAGCTGGCCCGGCTCGGCGCGGGCCGGGGGGACCTGGTGCCGCTGCTGGCCGGCACCTCGGCGGAGTCGGTGCACGCCTGGCTCGGGGTGAACCTGGCCCGGGCGGCCGACGTGCCGCTGAATACCGCCTACCGGGGCGCGAGCCGGGCCCATGGCCTCGGCCCGTGCGGCCCGGGTGTCTGGGACCGGACGGCGGCCGGCGTCTCCGTCCGGGCCCTGTCGCGCGAGCCCGGTGCCACCCAGATCGCGTGCGGTCCGGCCGGTGCCAGCCAGGCCGGTGCCAGCCAGGCCAGTACCGGCCAGGCCTGCGAGGAGCACCAATGAGCGAGCCGGCGGCCGCGTCCCGGAGCGGCCCGCTGGCCGGGATCCGCGTCATCGACCTGAGCAGGCTCGCCCCGGGACCGTACGCCAGCATGCTGCTGGCCGACCTCGGGGCCGAGGTCATCGCAGTTACCGGCGGCCGCGCCGGGCAGGTCCCGGCCGACTTCGCCCGGGGCAAGCGGTTCGTGCACCTGAACCTGAAGCACCCGGCCAGCCGCCAGGCCCTGCACCGGCTGGTCGCTACCGCCGACGTTCTGGTCGAGGGGTTCCGCCCGGGCGTGGCGGACCGGCTCGGCGCCGGCTACCAGGAGCTGAGCCAGGTCAACCCGCGGCTGGTCTACTGCTCGGTCACCGGCTACGACCCGGCCGGGCCGGACGCCCAGGCCGCCGGGCACGACATCAACTACCTGGCCGTCACCGGACTGCTCGGCGCGGTCGGCCCGGCCGGCGGCGACCCGGTGCCGCCGCTCAACCTGGTCGCCGACCTGGCCGGCGGGGGAATGCTGGCCGCATTCGGCATCTGCGCGGCGCTCGTCGAGCGGGACCGCTCCGGGCACGGCCAGCGGGTCAACGCCGCGATGACCGACGGCGTGCTGTCCATGATGGAGATGTGGCTGAACGCATGGCGGACCCCGTTGCTGCCCGAACGAGGGCTCGGCTTCACCACCGGGGCGGCGCCGTTCTACCGCTGCTACCGCTGCGCCGACGGGCAGTACGTGGCGGTGGGCGCGGTCGAGGACGGGTTCTTCCGCGCCCTCTGGGACGGGATCGGCCTGCCGCCGCCCTACCCGGACAACCGCTTCGACCCGGCCGGCTGGCCGGACCTGGCCCAGGTCATCGGCGACCGGTTCGCCATCGCGAGCCGGGATGAGTGGTCAGCCCGGTTCGCCGGGGCCGACGCGTGCGTCACGCCGGTGCTCGCGCCGGACGAGGTGCTCCGGGCCAGCGGCCGGCCGGGGCCGGTGCCGCGGTTTTCCCGCACCCCCGGCGAGCGGGGCCGCGACGGCGGCGAGCCGGACGCCACGGCCGAGGTGCTGGCCCGGGCCGGCCTGACCGACGAGGAACTGCGGGCGGTGGCCGGGGACGCACAGCGCGACCGCACCTTCGGCTTCAAATGGCCGCCTGACTAACGGGGCTCCGGGGTTGCCAGTAAATACTCGCTGACATATATTTGCAGGCGAGTAATGGGAGGGCGTTCCCGATGGCGGCGAAGCGCAAAGTTGACAACCTGATGGCCCTGGCGGTGCTGGCCACCGTCGTCCAGCAGCCGATGCATCGCTACGAGATCGCGTCCGTGATCCGCGCCCGCGGCAAAGACCAGGATATGGACGTCAAGTGGGGGTCCCTCTACACGGTGGTGCAGAACCTGGCGAAGCACGGCTTCCTGGAGGTGGTCGGCACCAGCCGGCAGGGTGCCCGTCCGGAAAGGACGGTCTACCGGATCACCGAGGCCGGCCGGCAGGAGATGCTCGACTGGACCCGGGAACTGCTGTCCACGCCGGAGCCCGAGCACCCGAGGTTCGCCGCCGGGCTCTCCGTGCAGATGATCCTTGCGCCGGATGAGGTGATGGCCCTCCTGCGGACCCGGCTCGGCCGGCTGGAGGAGTCGATCACCGCACGTCGTGCTGCTATCACCGGGCATCTCAAGGAGATTCCCCGCCTGTTCCTGGTCGAGGATGAGTTCGCCGTGGCGATGGTCGAGGCGGAGGCGGCCTGGGTCCGCGCACTCCTGGCGGAGCTGACCTCGGGAAGCTTCCCCGATCTCGCGATGTGGCGGGCCCTCCACGACAGCGGCGAGATGCCCCCGGAGCTGGTCGAACTCGCGCAGAGGGGGGTGGCAAGCGACTAGATAGCGCTGAATGGTCCCGAGGCGGTGCGGCAACACCGCCGCCGGGACCCGGGGCGGCTGCTCGCAGTCATCCCGTCCAGCACCCGCGAACCGATGCCCGCACGAGACGAACCCGGCCACGAGGTGGCAACCAAAGGATAGCTGGGTTCCCCGTGCGTGATCTCGGCGCAGAACAACCGACGAACACCACTAGCAGGAGAGAACCCATGTCTGCAGCCACGTCCAAAGTCCGCACCGCCCTGGTCATCGGCGGCGGGATCGCCGGTCCCGTCGCCGCGGCCGCCCTGCTCAAGGCCGGCATCCAGGCGACGGTCTACGAGGCCTACCCCACCCTGGCCGAGGGAATCGGCGGCGGGCTGGCCCTGGCCCCCAACGGCCTGGCCGCGCTCAGCATCATCGGCGCCGACGCTGCCGTCCGGGCGCTCTCGACCCCGGTCACCGGGATGGTCATGGCGATCGGCGAGAACACCCGCCGACTGCCCAGCCTGGCGGGCGTGGAGCCACTCCAGATCATCGGCCGCGGCGACCTGCACCGGGTCTTGCACGACCGGGCGGTCGAGTCGGGCGTCCGCTTCGAGTACGGCAAGCGCCTGGTCGCAGTCGCCGAAGCCCCGGACTCGGTCACGGCGAGGTTCGACGACGGCACCGCCGCGACGGCCGACGTCCTGATCGGAGCCGACGGCGTCCGCTCCACCGTCAGAACCCTGATCGACCCGGAGGCCCCCGGCGCGGGCTACACGGGAATGCTCGGCTTCCAGGGCTATGTCAACGCCAGCCCCGGCCTCGACCCCGAACCTGGCGTCATGACGTTCGCATTCGGCAAGCGTGCGTACTACCTGTTCTGGAAGATGGCGGACGGCCGGGTGACCTGGGGCGCGAACCTGCCGTCGAAGCAGTACTTGTCGCTGGCCGAGGCCCGGGCGATCCCGGCCGGGCAGTGGCTGGGGACGCTGCGCGACACGTACGCGGGCGACCTTCCGGGCGAGCTGCTGGCTAACCGAACCACCGCGGAAAACCTCGACATCACCGGGGCGATCCATATCATGCCGCCCGTCCCGCACTGGTACCGCGGTCGCATGGTGCTGGTCGGCGACGCCGTCCACGCCCCGTCCAACAGCACCGGCCAAGGCGCGTCGCTGGCGATCGAAAGCTCCATCCAGCTGGCGCGGTGCCTGCGGGACCTGCCTGATGCCACGTCGGCGTTCAGTGCCTACGAGCGGTTGCGGCGGGAACGGGTGGAGAAGATCACGAAACGGGGCGCCCGGACGAACAGCGCTAAGACACCCGGGCCGGTCGCGCGCAAGGCGATGCATGCGCTGATGCCGATCTTCTTCAAGGTCATGAACTTCGAGAAGGTCATGGGGTGGGAGCAGCGGTACCGGATCGACTGGGATGCGCCTGCTGTGGCCGGGACTTCGGTGCCGACCCAGGTGTCCTGATCAGGCCCGGGTCACGATCAGGCAGGCGTCCTGACCGCCGAAGCCGAACCCGTTGACCTGCAGCACATCGATGCTGGCCTTGGCGGGCGCGTGGGTGATCACCCGGAACCGGGCTTCCGGCTCCACTTCGGTGGTGCCCGCGACCTGTACCAGCGTGCCCGCCTGCATCCCGTGCAGCCCGGCGAGCAGGCCCATCACGCCGCTGGCCGAGCCGGTGTGCCCGACATGGCCCTTGATGGAGGTGACCGGGAGTTCCGCGGCGTGCTCGCCGAACACCTCGTTGATCGCCTTCGCTTCGGCCAGGTCCCCGGCGGGGGTCGCGGTGGCGTGCGCGATGACCGCGTCCACCTCGTGCGGGCTGGCCAGGCCCGCGTCGTGCTGCGCGCGGCGCATGGCCTCTGCCTCCCACCGGCCGGACGGCTCAGGGGAGGACGGATGGAACCCCTCGGACAGCGAGGCATAGCCGGTGACCAGGCCGTAGGCATGCGCGCCACGCCGGGCGGCCCGCCCGGCGCGCTCGAGCACCACCACGGCCGCTCCGGCTCCCTCCACCACCCCGCAGCGGTGCACGTCAAAGGGCAGGCTGGCCCGGTCCGCGCGGTCCGGCGGGTTCGACATCCCGTAGCTGCGCTGGCTGTAGGCCAGCGCCGGCGCCAGGCCGCACTCGGTGCCCCCAGCGATGATCACGTCGGCCTGCCCGGTCTCGATCATCCGCGCGGCAGTGCCGATCGCGTCCAGGGACGAGGCGCAGGCGGAGGAGACGGTCAGCAGCGGCCCGTGCAGCCCGTAGTGCATGGCGATCTGCCCGGCCGCCATGTTCGGCCAGGCCTGGATGTTCAGCTTGCGCGGCACCGCGTCCGGGCCCTCGGTGTCGAGCAGGCGCTGAGCCTCGAGCAGGGCCCGCGCGCCGGCCATGGTCACGCCCAGCACGACCCCGGTGCGCAGCGGGTCGAAGTCCCCGCCCGCGTCCCGGACCGCCTGGATCGTGGCGGCCAGGGCGTGCTGGGTGAACGTGTCCGAGCCCGCGATCACCCGGTCGTCCAGCCACGCGGAGGGGTCGAAGTCGGGCACCGGGGCGATCCAGGCGTACCGGCCCGCCTCCGGCTCGGCCCACGGTGCGGCCGTCACGCCGTGCTCGCCCGCGTCGAGGCGGGTGAAGTACTCGTCCGCGGACTGGCCGATGCAGGAGATGACGCCGATGCCCGTGATGGCCACGCCCTGCATCCGCTGCCCCTTCCGCCGCTCATTGACAGTAGTTGAATCCGACGTCAGAATCAATCAGTCGCGTGCGGGCTGGGCGTATGCGACCTAGGCCGGAGGCAGCTATGAAGCTCACCCTCGCCGATTTCATCGCGATGAACGCCCGGTCCTTCCCGGACCGGCAGGCCATCGAGGTGCTCGGCGCCACTCCGGACAGGTACACGTACCGGGAGATGTGGCTGCGCGTCTCGGCCCTGGCCGACGCGCTGCGCGAGGTGGAGCCGGGGCCGCACGGGCCGGTGGCCGTCACCTTGCTGCCCAACGGGACCGACGCGCTGCTCATCTACCTGGCGGGGCAGCTGGCGGGCTGCGCGATCGTGCCGGTCAACACCCGGCTCGCGCACCCGGAGATCCTGCACATCGTCAACGACTCGGGGGCGCGGCGCATCTTCTCCAGCGGGGACCTTCTGGGCATGGCGTCCGCCGTGGCCGCCGCCGCGGGCCAGGATGCCACGGTCGTCAACCCAGCTCAGCTGCCCACCCCCGGCGGCCTGCGCGACCCGGCCATCCCCGACCCGGCCAAGGGCGACCGGCTGGCCGCCGTGTTCTACACCTCCGGCACCACCGGCGCGCCCAAGGGGGCGGCGATGACCAACGACACCTGGCTGGTCAACGCGATGCGCTGGGGCTGGCAGCTGGGCTTGTGCTGGGACGACGTGATGCTGGTTCCCGGCCCGCTGTTTCACATGTCCTACTGCAGCTTCGCCTTCGGCACGCTGATGATCGGCGGCCGGGTCCGGATCATGCCCTCGTTCGACGCCGCCCGGGCGTGCGACGAGTTCGCCGGGATCTGCACGACGGCGTTCCTGGTGCCGTCGATGACCTCGTTGATGATCGAGGAGTGGGAGCGCCGAGGCCGGCCGCAGCTGGGCAGCATGCGGTCCATGATGACCGCCGCGGCCTCGGTGTCCCCGGACGCGCTCGCGGACGCGTTCGCGATGTTCCCGAACGCCCGGATCACCGAGACCTACGGCTGGACCGAGGCCGGGTTCGCCACGGACGAGATCAAGCGCCCGGAGACCCTCGCGGACGCGACCGTCGGGTACTCCACCCTCGGCTGCGAGATTGCGATCCTGGACCCGGACGGGAACCCGGTCCCGCCCGGCGAGCAGGGCGAGGTGGCAGTGAAGACCGTGGCCCACTTCTCCGGGTACCTGAATCGGCCTGACGTTACCGCGGCCGCATGGGCCGGGGACTTCCTGCGCTCGGACGACATCGGCGTGCTGGAGAAGGACGGCCGGCTGCGCATCATCGACCGGAAGAACGGCCTCATCATCAGCGGCGGCGAGAACGTCTACGCCGCCGAGGTGGAGCGGGTGCTCATCGGCCACCCTCAGATCCGGGACGTCACCGTGGTCGGCAAGCCGGACCCGCGCTGGGGTGAGCTCGTGGTCGCGGTGGTCGTGGCCGAGCCCGGGACGGTCCCCGACCCCGGCGAGGTCACCGGGTACTGCCGGGCCCGGCTGGCCAGCTACAAGTGCCCGCGCGAGGTCAGGGTCTGGGACGACCTGCCCCGCAACTCGATGGGGAAGATCCAGCGCTTCATCATCCGTGACCGCGTCACCGCCGAGCCCGCCTAGATCCCTGACCATGAACCACAGGCCCGGCGGCGATGAGTTTGCCGCCAGGATCCGGTCTTAGCGGTATGGGGCAGGGCAACTTCCGACGGAAGCAATGGAGCTGAGGACAGTGGGCGTCATCAAGGTGCATGAGTTCATCGCCCTGGACGGTGTTTTCGAGGACCCGTCGTGGACATTCGAGTTCGGCTTCGATCCCAGGATGGGTGAGGCCCTCGCCGCGATCACGGGATCGTGCCAGGCGATCTTGCTAGGACGCCGGACATTCGAGATGTTCGCCCCGGCCTGGTCCGCCCGGTCCGCCGAGGAAGACCCGGGCGCGCCGTTCTTTAATGACTCGCCCAAGTACGTCGTCTCCGGCTCGCCGAAGACCGCGGAATGGAACAATTCCACCATCCTTGGCCCGTACAGCGCCGGCACCATCCGTGAGCTCAAGGACAAGGTCGACGGCGCAGTCTACGTCAGCGGGAGCGGGACGCTGGTCCGGGCGATGCTCGCCGACGGCCTGGTCAACGAACTGCACCTGTTCGTCTATCCGGTGGCCCGTGGCCACGGCCAGCGGCTGTTCACCGACGGCGCCCCGGCCACGAAGTTCACCCTCGCCGGATCCGGGACCTACAGCAATGGAGTCGTGTATCTCAATTACGCTCCCGCCTCCCTAAAGGCTTCGTGATCCGCGGGCGGATAGGTGGTGATCATGGGATTGGTGTCGTCCTGGCGACACCAATCCCATGATCACGACGTGGGCCTGGGGCTTACGAGGCTAGTGGGGCTAATTATTTAGTGGCCTGCCTCGCTTGGGGCAGGACTAATGATGTGAGGCGGACTAGTCTCCTCCAAGAGGGCTAAATTACCCGCCCTCGAACAAGGGGGGCCTTGTGCGCACATACATCGTCGCGGTAGCCGCCGCCGCTGCAGGGGTGCTGGCGCTCACTGTGCCGGCCGCAGAGGCCGGAACCGGTGGCCAGCCGCCGCCACCGGGAGTCGTGTCGGCGGCTCCCGCCAGCAACACGCCCCACCTGGCCGCCAAGTCCAGTCCCACGGAGCAGGTCCGCCAGCTCGTCCAGTGCGGCGGCACCATGTACGCGGTGGGCACCTTCAGCTCGATCCAGCAGGGCAGCACGAGCTACGCCCGCAGCGACGTGTTCAGCTTCAGCGCGAGCAGCCCGTACACGATCACGTCCTGGGCTCCCGCGGTGGTGGGTAGCACGAGCACGAACAATGACGGCGCGGACGCGATCAATTCCATCGCGTTCAGCGGCGGCAGCTGCGCGGACGCCTACATCGGCGGGAACTTCACCAAGGTCAACGGCACCAGCGTGACCAACATCGCCGAGATCAGTACCAGCACGGGCAACGTGGTCACCGGGTTCGCGCACGACGCCAACGGCGCCGTAGACACCCTGGCCACGGTCGGCGGCCACCTGCTGGCGGGCGGCACCTACACGTCCATCAACGGCGCGAGCATCCCGCGCATGACCAGCCTGAGCCCGTCCACCGGCCTGAGCGACGGGTTCCTGAACCTGTCCATCGCAGGCACCCAGGTCTTCAACCAGCAGCTCAGCCACGGCGGCGCGCTCGACCTCGTCGAGGGCGCGTTCACCGCGGCCGGCGGCAAACCGCGCGAGCAGATGTTCATGCTGAACGTCGGTGGCTCGAAGGCCAGCGTGACGGGCTGGACCTCGCCCACGTTCAACATTGCCTGCAGTCCCCAGACATTCTGGGCCCGCGGGGGAGCCTGGTCGCCGGACGACTCGACCGTGTACGTGGCCACCACGGGTTACAAGGAGCCGGGCGTCAGCGGGTCCGGGCCGCGTCCGGCCGGGCAGCCCCTGCGACACGGCCATGGCGTTCCCGGCGACCCAGGCCTCAGTGAACCCCAAGTGGATCAACCAGACCGGCTGTGACTCCCTGTTTTCGACCGCGGCCGACAGCCAGGCCGCCTATTTCGGCGGCCACGACCGCTACTCCATGAACCCCAACGACTGTAACGCTCTCGGTGCCGGCGGGTATAACGCGCCAGGCCTCGAGGGGCTGAACCCGGCCAGCGGGGCGCTGTACGTCAACTCGGCCGGTTCCGCGGGGTACTACAGCCGGGCCCGGGGCCTGGGCGCCGACGACATGCTGCTCACCAGCGCCGGGCTCTGGATCGCCAGCGACAACTTCGACGACAGCGACACCTGCGGCGAGGTGAGCGGACACGCGGGGATCTGCTTCCTGCCCTACGGCTAGAGCCCCAGGCGGTCGGCCAGGGCCGCCCGGTGCTGGGTTTCGGTGCCGAACAGGACCGCGGAACTGCGGGCCCGGCGGAAGTACAGGTGCGCCGGGTGCTCCCAGGTGAAGCCGATCCCGCCGAGCACCTGGATGGCCTCGGCCGTGATGTGCGTGTAGGCGGCCGAGCATTGCAGGCCGGCCACCAGCGCGGCGATCCCGGGATCGCTTCCGAGGTCGTCGGCCGCCTCGAGCGCCCCGTCCAGGGCGACCCGGGCGCTCTCCAGCGCCACCAGCATGTCCGCGCACTTGTGCTTGATGGCCTGGAACGAGCCGACCGGGCGGCCGAACTGGACCCGCTGCTTGGCGTGGCTGACCGCTAGGTCCAGGGCCTGCTCCGCGCCGCCGACCGAATCGGCCGCGAGCGCGACCACCGCCGTGTCCAGCACGCGGGCCAGCGCCGCGGCCCCCGACCCAGGCGGGCCGAGAGGCCGGGCCGGGACCGCGCGGAAGCCGAGCCGGGCCAGCGTGCGGGTGGCGTCGATGGCGGGCATCACCGCGCGGCTCAGCCCGGGCGCGTCGCCCGCCACCCGGTACAGGCCGGTCCCGGTGCCGTCGCGGGCGGCGACCAGCAGCACGCCGGCCACGTGGCCGTCCACCACGTAGAGCGCCTCGCCGTCCAGGCTGACGCCGCCGCGGGAGGGGGACGCCGCGACGCCCAGCGACGCCGGGGTGCCGTCCGGTCGTCCCGCCGCGCCGCTGACCGCCACGGCAGCCAGCAGTCCGCCGGCTGCGAGCCGGGGCAGCAGCTCCGCCTGGGCTTCCCCGTCCCCGCTGGCCACCAGCGCGGTCACGGCCAGCACGGCGGAGGAGAGGTAGGGGACGCAGGCCAGCGCCCGGCCCAGCTCCCGCAGGACCACGCCGGCCTCGGCCAGGCCGCAGCCCGCACCGCCGTAGGCGGCTGGCACCAGCAGGGCCGACCCCGAGCTGTCCCAGGCCTGCCCACACGGCAGGGTCGTAGCCGGCCTCCGTGCCCGAGACCCGGCGCACCTCCTCCAGCCGGAAGCGATCCCGCGCGAACGCGCGGACCATCGCGCGCAGGTCGTCCCGCTCGGCGGCGGAGGTGGCCTCAGGTGGCCCGGGCGCGGGCTGTGGCACGGTCGAGTCCTGGTCCGCCGGCTCACCCAGCCACGATGGGCTGGCCCCACATGTCTGAGTTCGGGGCCGCCTTGGCCACCAGTTCCGGCACCACCGCACCGAGATCGGCCGGCACCCAGGTGCCCGGCTGCCGGACGCCCGGGCCAGAGTGCCAGCCTTCGGCCACGTTCAGCTCGCTGCCCCAGACGTTGAATACCCGGCCGGTGATCGCCCGGGACTGCGCGCTGCCCAGCCACACCACCAGCGGCGAGACCCGCTCGGGCGCGAGGTCGCCGGCATCGCCGGCCGCCCCGCCCGGTGCGTCGCCATCAAGCACGGGCAGGCCCTCGGTCATCCTGGTGCGCGCCCCGGGCGCGATGGCGTTGACCGTCACCCCGTACCGGGCCAGCTCGGTCGCGGCGATCAGCGCGAACGCCGCGATGCCGGCCTTGGCCGCCCCGTAATTCGCCTGGCCGGGGTTCCCGTACAGGCCGGACGGGGATGAGGTGCAGATGACCCGGGCGTCGTTGGCGTGCCCGGCCTTGGCCCGCTCCCGCCAGTACGCGGCGGCGTGCCGGGTGGGGGCGAACACGCCGCGCAGGTGGGTGCGGATGACGCCGTCCCAGTCGTCCTCGGTCATGTTCACCAGCATCCGGTCGCGCAGGATCCCGGCGTTGTTGACCAGCACGTCCAGCTGACCGTAGCGGGCCACGGCGGCCTCGATGAGCCGGGCCGCGCCGTCCCAGCTGGCCGCGTCCTCATAGCTGGCCACGGCCTCGCCGTCCAGCTCGCGGACCTCGGCGGCGACCGCGTCGGCAGGCCCGTGATCCCCGCCGGTGCCGTCCCGCTCGACGCCGGGGTCGTTGATGACCAGGCGTGCCCCCTCGCGGGCGAAGGCGAGCGCGTGGGCCCGGCCCAGGCCGCGGCCAGCCCCGGTGATGATCACGACGCGGCCCGCGCAGATCCCGCTCATGCGTCCGTCCTTCCCAGCAGCCCGATCGCCCGGGCCCACAGGGCGGTCAGCTCGTCGGTGGCCTTGTCCAGGCCGAAGTCCTCGCCCTGGGCGCACCAGGTGTAGGCGAACCGGCTGACCATGCCGGTCAGCGCGTGCGCCGCATACCGCGGGTCGAGGGACGGGTCCGCCAGGCCCGCTTCCTGCAGGCCGCGGATGGACTTCTCGGCCCGGGTGACGAACGCCGCCTTGGCCTCGAGCAGCAGGTCGGCCATGTCCGGGACGATCGCCGCGACGTTCTCCCAGATCACCATCAGCTTGCTGTTCGCCCGGTAGGTCTCCAGGTAACGGCGGTTCGCGGCGCGCAGTGTCTCGAGCGGGTCCCGGTCGTCGCGGCGGGTCCGGTACTGGGCGGCCCCGGCGCCGAGCAGCTCGGACTCCAGCTGCAGGATGACCGCGCGCAGCGCGGCCTCCTTGGAATCGAAGTAGGTGTAGAAAGTGCCGTGCGCCGCGCCGGCTTCCTCGGCGATGTCGGTGATGCGGGCCTCGATGAAGCCGTTGCGCTCGAAGACCCGGCGCGCGGCGGCGATTAGGGCCTCACGGGTCCGGCGGCCGCGCTCGCTGAGCTGCTCGGGTGGTTTGGGGGAGCCGCCGGTCGATGGGGAATCGGCGGGCCGGGATCGCGCCATGAGAGCTGACATTAGTCGAACTTGACGTCGGAATCAAGTTGGGCTTAGATGGGAAACCGTTCCCGCGGGCGCGACGGAGACCAGCCGCGGCGGCCGGGCCGATGATGCGTGAGGAGCCTGATGGATTTCGAGTTCTCCGCGCGGTCGGCGCAGCTCCAGCAGGACCTCCTGGCTTTCATGGACAGCCAGGTGTACCCGGCCGAGGAGCTCTACGAGAGCCAGCTCACCGCCTCGGGGGACCCGCACAGCCAGCCGCCGGTCATGGAGGAGCTGAAGGCCGCCGCCCGGTCCCGCGGCCTGTGGAATCTGTTCCTGCCCGACGCCACCTGGGGCGCGGGGCTGGGCAGCACCGACTACGCGCCGCTGGCCGAGATCATGGGCCGGTCAGCGATCGCCTCGGAGGCCCTCAACTGCTCCGCCCCGGATACCGGCAACATGGAGCTGCTGGTGCTCTTCGGCACCGAGGCCCAGCAGCGCGAATGGCTGGTGCCGCTGCTGGACGGCACGATCCGGTCCTGCTTCGCGATGACCGAGCCCGCGGTGTCCAGCTCGGACGCCAGCAACATCTCCGCCACCATCACCCGCGACGGCGACTCGCTGGTGCTCAACGGCCGGAAGTGGTGGACCTCCGGGATCCTGAACAAGGACTGCAAGCTCATGATCTTCATGGGCGCCAGCGACCCGGAGGCCGCCCCGCACCGCCGCCAGAGCATGGTGCTGGTGCCCACCGACACGCCCGGCATCACCGTGCTGCGCAACCTGCCAGTGTTCGGCTACACCGACCGGCTCGGCCACGGCGAGGTGCAGTTCACCGACGTCCGGGTGCCCGCCGCGAACCTGCTCGGCGCGGAGGGCGGCGGCTTCGCCATGGCCCAGGCCCGGCTCGGGCCCGGCCGGGTGCACCATGCGATGCGCGCGATCGGGATGGCTGAGCGGGCCCTGGAGCTGATGTGCCGCCGGGTGACGTCCCGGGTCGCGTTCGGCGGACCGCTGGCCGACCAGGGCGTGGTCCGCGACTGGATCGCGCGGAGCCGGATCGAGATCGACCAGGCCCGGCTGCTGGTGCTCAAGGCGGCCTGGCTCATGGACAGCCACGGGAACAGGGCCGCGCGGACCGAGGTCGCCGAGATCAAGGTGGCCGCCCTCGACGTGGCGCACCGGGTGGTCGACCGCGCGCTCCAGGCGCACGGCGGGGCGGGAGTCAGCAACGACTTCCCGCTGGCCCGGATGTACACCAGCGTCCGGGCGCTGCGGATCGCCGACGGCCCGGACGAGGTGCACCTGCGTACCGTCGCCCGCCGCGAGCTGGCGCGCTACCGCGACGGGGCCGGCCAGGAGCACGGGGCCCGCCGTGACTGACCCCGCCGGGACTGAGCCAACCGGGGGCGGGCCAACGGGGGGCGGGCCGCTGGCGGGCCGCAACGCGCTGGTCACCGGGGCGTCCCGGGGCATCGGCCGGGCCATCGCGGAGGCGTTCGCGGCGGCCGGCGCCCAGGTCATGATCTCCTCGCGGAAGGCTGACGCCCTCAAGCAGGTCGCCGAGGACGCCGCGGGGCGCGGGCTCCCCGGCCGGATCATCTGGCAGGCCGCGCACGCGGGCAAGCCCGCCGACGCGCAGGCCTGCGTGGCCGAGACGGTCCGCCGTCTCGGGTCGGTCGACATCCTGGTCAGCAACGCGGCGACCAACCCCTACTTCGGGGACCTGGCCGGGCTGGACACCGCGCGGGCGGAGAAGACGTTCCAGGTCAACCAGCTGGGTGTGCTGACCTGGGCCCAGCAGGCGTGGCAGGCGTCGATGCGCGAGCACGGCGGGGTGATCATCAACGTGGCCTCCATCGGCGGGTTCATGGTCGAGCCGATGATCGGGTTCTACAACGTGACCAAGGCCGCCGTGATCCAGCTGACCCGGCAGCTGGCCTACGAGATGGCGCCCGGCGTGCGGGTGAACGCGATCGCACCCGGCCTGGTCAAGACGGATCTGGCCCGCGGCTTGTGGGAAGGGCGGGAACCGGAGCAGTCGCGCCGCATCCCGCTGGGCCGCCTGGGCGAGACCACCGACATCGCCAGCGCCGCGGTCTTCCTGGCCAGCGACGCGGCGTCCTGGATCACCGGGCACACGCTCGTCGTGGACGGCGGCGCGATGATCGCGCCGTCCGTTCCCGCCGAGGAACACTAGGACAGGCACGGGCCGCCCGGGCTCACGCCGGGCACGCTCCAGCCGCGCAGGGGACGGGCAATGGACTACCAGGAGATCCGCTACGGGCCGGCCGACGGGGCCGGCCCGCAGGTCGTTCAGGTCACGCTGGACCGGCCGGCCGCGCTGAACGCCTACACCTCGCGGATGTGCGAGGAGCTGAACGACGCGCTGCTGCGCTACGCACGGGACGAGGACGCCCGGGTCCTGGTGCTGACCGGCGCCGGGCGGGCCTTCTGCGCCGGCGGCGACGTGGCCAGCCAGGCCGAAGTGGAGGAGGCGGCCCGGCGCCAGCTCGGTCACGGCGTGGTGATGCGGGAACGGATGCACCTGCTCGTGCAGTCCCTGTACCGGATGGACAAGCCGCTGATCGCGATGATCAACGGGCCCGCCGTGGCGGGCGGCCTCACCCTGGCCCTGCTGTGTGACTTCCGGGTCGCGGCGTGGAGCGCGCGGCTGGGCGATACCAGCGGCCGGGCCGGGCTGCTGCCCGACGAGGGCGGCGCCTGGCTGTTCCCCCGGGTGATGGGGATCGCGGCGGCTACCCGGATGACGCTGCTGAGCGAGCTGTACGACGCGTCCACCGCGCAGCACCTCGGCCTGGTCGGCGAGGTGGTCCCCGACGAGCAGCTGCGCGACCGGACCATGCAGCTCGCGGATGAGCTGGCCGCGGGGGCGCCGCTCGCGGTCCGGGTGGCCAAGCGGATGATGCGCCGGTCGCTGGAGCTGACCTTCGAGCAGTCGCTCGGCGACGCCGAGTACGCCGTCAACATCGTCAACGACAGTGAGGACGTGCAGGAAGGCGTGGCCGCTTTCCTGGAGAAGCGTGCTCCGGTGTTCCGGGGGCGCTGAGTGGCCGGGGACGCTGACGGGCCGCAGCCAGCCGCCACACCGCGGTCAGCCGGCCAACCTGGGCCGTCTGGTGCGCCGGCGGCCACGGCGATGCGGAGAGTGAACGTGCGCGACCTGCCGCCCGTTGCGGAGAATTTGTTCTGCTGGCAGGACGGGACTCCGCGGCTGATCGGGTCGGCCTGCCTTGCGTGCGCCACGCTGGCCTTCCCGCGGCAGCAGTCCTGCCCCCGGTGCTGCGGCGAAGACGTGACCGCGGCGCTGCTGCCGGCGGAGGGCATCCTGTGGTCCTGGACCGTGCAGCGGTTCCCGCCGAAGTCGCCCCCGTACGCGGGGGGAGAGGCGCACTTCCGGCCGTTCGCGGTCGGTTACGTGGCCCTGGACGGCGGGATCGCGGTGCAGAGCCGGCTGACCGGCGGCGCCGCGCCGGACGGCTACCGCATCGGCATGCCTATGCGCCTCGTGATCGAGCCTTTTCTCCGCAACGACGGTACCGCTGTTGCCGCCTATGCGTTTGCTCCGTGCCATGCGGGCCACGGAGAACCCCCAGACGATGACGATCACGAGCGCCCGGCCGGTGCGCCGGGGGAGGGGAGCATGCCGTCATGACCGGGAGCCTGGCCATCGCCGGCATCGGCATCCACCCGTTCGGCCGGAACGAGGAGGTATCCGGGCTGCAGATGGCCGTGACGGCGGCCCGGGCGGCCCTGGCCGATGCCGGGGTCAGCTGGCCGGGGATCCAGTTCGCGGTGGGCGGCTCCGACTCCGCGGGCAAGCCGGACACGATGGTCAGCCGGCTCGGCCTGACCGGGCTCCCGTTCACCAACGTGACCAATGGCTGCGCCACCGGCGGCGCGTCACTGCTCACCGCCCGCGCGACCATCGCCTCGGGCGCGCATGAGATCGGGCTGGTCGTGGGGTTCGACAAGCATCCGCGGGGCGCGTTCGACCCGCGGCCGGAGGACTGGGGCCTGGGCGCCTGGTATGGCGACCTGGGCATGATGCTGACCACGCAGTACTTCGGCCTCAAGATCCGGCGCTACATGCACGAGCACGGGATCACCGAGGCGTCACTGGCCCGGGTGGCAGCCAAGGCGTTCCGCAACGGCGAGCGCAACCCCGCCGCGTGGCGGCGCAAGCCGCTGGCGGTGGACGACATCCTGGGCTCGGCCATGGTCGCCGACCCGCTGACGCAGTACATGTTCTGCTCGCCGTCCGCAGGCGCCGTCGCCCTGGTCGTCTGCCACCCCGACCTGGCCGCCCGGTTCCCGGCGCCGCCTGTGTACGTCCGGGCCGTGTCCATGCGGTCGCGGCGTTTCGGCTCCTTCGAGGTGTTCAGTCCCAGCATGCCCGTGACCCGCGGGCCGTCGCCGTCCCAGGAGGCGGCCGGGGCCGCGTACGCCGAGGCGGGCATCGGTCCCGGCGAGTTCGACGTGGTGCAGGTGCAGGACACCGAGTCGGGCGCGGAGCTGATGCACCTGGCCGAGTGCGGGCTGTGCGAGCACGGCGCGCAGGAGGAGCTGATGGCTGCCGGCACGACCGAGATCGGCGGCCCGATGCCGGTCAACACCGACGGCGGGTGCATCGCCAGCGGCGAGCCGATCGGCGCGTCGGGCCTGCGCCAGGTTTATGAGACCGTGCTCCAGCTGCGCGGCCAGGCCACCGGCCGGCAGGTAGAGGGGGCCCGGACCGGGTTCACCCACGTGTACGGCGCGCCAGGCATCAGCGCCTGCGCGGTGCTGAGCCGGTGACGCCGTGAGCGACCTCGCGGAGTGGCAGGCCCGGGCGCGGGACTGGCTGCGGTCCCACGCGCGGGCCCGGGACGGTGGGGCAGACGGTGAAGCGGACGAGGGCGGGCTGGGCTCGGTGGCCGTGTTCGACAGCCTCACCTTCGAGCAGGAGCAGGAGCAGCTCGCGGCCGCGGCCGCCTGGCAGCGAGCCAAGCTGGCCGCGGGCTACGGGGCCATCACCTGGCCGCCGGAGCATGGCGGCGCGGGACTGCCTGCCGTCTACGAGGACGCGTTCGGCCGGGAGGAAGCGCGTTTCGACGTGCCCCGGAAGAACGAGCTGTTCTCGGTCACCCTCGACCTGGTCGCGCCGACCATCGCCGCGTTCGGGACGCCGGCCCAGCAGCGTGAGCTGATTCCCCGGCTGCTGGCCGCCGAGCTGTTCGTGTGCCAGCTCTTCTCCGAGCCGGGGGCGGGCAGCGACCTGGCCTCACTGTCGCTGCGCGCCGAGAGGCGTGGCAGCGACTGGGTGCTCAACGGGCAGAAGGTGTGGACGTCCGGGGCGCGGCACGCGGCCTTCGGCGAGCTGATCGCGCGGAGTGACCCGGCCCAGGCCCGGCACCGGGGGCTGACCGCGTTCCTGGTGCCGATGGACGCGCCCGGGGTGGAGATCCGCCCGATCCGCCAGATGAGCGGCGGGTCGAGCTTCAACGAGGTCTTCTTCACCGACGTCGTGGTGCCAGACGAGGCACGGCTCGGGGAGGCCGGCCAGGGCTGGCAGGTGGCACTGACCACACTGGGATTCGAGCGGGCCCGGTCCGGCGCGGGCGCGCAGCAGCCGGGCGGATCCTTCGCCCAGGTCGCCGCCACCGCCCGGAAGCTCAGCAGGCAGGACGACCCGATGGTCCGGCAGCTGCTGGCCGACCTTTACGTGCGGTCCGAGGTGCAGCGCCGGTACGCGGAGAAGATGAGCCAGTCCGCCGCGGCAGGGACGCCTGGCGAGGAAGGGTCAGTCCTGAAGCTGATGTGGTCGGCGAACCTGATGCGGATGTCGGCGGCGGTGACCGAGCTGCTGGGACCACGGCTGGTGGCGGACACGGGAGAGCCAGGCACCTTCGGCTGGTCCGAGCATCTGCTGGGGGCGCCCGGGTACCGGATCGCCGGCGGCACCGAGGAAATCCAGCGGAACATCATCGCCGAGCGGGTGCTCGGCCTGCCCCGAGAGCCCCGGCCGCCCGCCTGACGGCCGCCCGCCTGACGGCCGCCCGCCTGACGCCCGCCGGCCTGGCGCCCGCCCGAGCCAGCGCTCAGGGTGGTGGTCAGTAGGCTGGCGGCATGCGTGTAGTGATTGCCGGGGGGCATGGGAAGATCGCACTTCTACTGGCGAGGCTCCTCGCCGGGCGCGGTGACCAGGCCGTGGGGCTGATCAGGAACCCGGCCCAGGCAGCCGACGTCCAGAAGGCCGGTGCCGAGGCTGTCGTCTGCGATCTGGAGACGGCTTCCGTCGAAGATGTCGCGGCCCTGCTGTCGGGGGCGGACGCGGTGGTGTTCGCGGCGGGTGCTGGCCCGGGCAGTGGCGTGCCCCGCAAGGACTCCGTTCGACCGGGGCGCCTCCGTGCTGATGGCCGCCGCGGCCGGGCGGGCCGGGGTACGCCGGTTCGTGCAGGTCTCCTCGATGGGCGCCGGCCAGCCGCCCAGCCCTGACCGTGATGAGGTCTGGGCCGCCTACATCAACGCGAAGACGGCCGCCGAGGACGATCTGCGTTCCCGGGACCTGGACTGGACCATCCTGCGGCCCGGCGGCCTCACCGACGCCCAGCCTGCCGGCCGGGTCCAGCTCGGGGCCCCGCCGGTTCCCCGCGGGACCATTCCCCGCGCCGACGTCGCCGCGGTCATCGCGGCCCTGCTCCACAATCCCGGCGGGCGGCGCCAGACGCTCGAACTAGTCGGCGGGGATACTCCCGTGGACGAGTCCGTCCTTAGCATTTCCTGAGCCCGGCGCCCCGGCAGCATCTTCGCGGTGCTGGGGTTGACCGGCACGGCCGTTTGAGAGTTCAGCCGGCCGGTGCCACGCTGAGCGCGGTGGAGCGCTCGTGAGCCATCGGTCTTCCGAGGGGAGCGATCATGAGAGCGACCCGGCGGGATGGCGTGCGCGGCGGCGGCGCGCCGGCGCGCAGCGGGCCGATGAGCGGCCGGACGGTGCTCGTCACCGGGGGCACCGGGGGCATCGGCAAGGCGACCGCCCTGGGCCTGGCCAGGATGGGCGCGCACCTCGCGATCACCGGCCGGGACCGGGGGCGTGCCGAGCAGGCAGCCCGCGAGATCGGGGCAGTCGGCGGCGGGCAGGCCGACGTTTTCGTGGGGGACCTGTCCTCGCAGGCGGAGGTCCGGCGGCTGGCGGACGAGGTGCTCGAGCGCCTGCCCCGGATCGATGTGCTGGTCAACAACGCCGGGGGCTACTGGAACACCCGGCATGTGACCGCGGACGGGCTCGAGCGCACCTTCGCCCTGAACCATCTCGCCCCGTTCCTGCTCACCCACCTGCTGCTGGGGCGGCTGGAGCGGAGCGCGCCGGCCCGGGTGATCACGGTCTCCTCCAACGTGCAGGCCATGGGGCGGATCGACTTCGGCGACCTCCAGGGGGAGCGCTCCTATTCCGGCGCCCGGGCTTACAGCCAGTCCAAGCTGGCTAATATCCTGTTCACCTACGAGCAGGCGAGGAGGCTGCCGGCTACCTCCGTCACCGCCAACGCGCTGCATCCCGGCGTGGTGCGCACCTCCTTCGGGGCCGAGGATCCCGGCAGCACGCAGCGCCTGTTCACCCCGGTGATGCGGCCGTTCATGAAGTCCCCGGCCCAGGGGGCCGCGACGTCCATCCGGGTGGCCTCTGACCCCGGTCTGGGCCACGTGACGGGTCGCTACTTCGCCGGCGGCAAACCCAGGAAATCGGCCGAGCGGAGTTACGACGAGGCCGTTGCGGCGCGGCTGTGGCAGGTCAGTGCGGCCCTCACCGGCCTGGGCCCGCCCGCACCCTGAGAAATCTGGGCGGTCCGGGAAATGTCGGAGTCCCCGGGCATCGTGGGCGGGAAGGACCGCGGAGGGAGAGACAGATGATCGGTGAATTGCAGTTGACAGTGCTGGACTGCCGCGACCCGCAGGCCCTGGCCCGTTTCTACTCCGAGCTTCTCGGCTGGCCGGTGGTCGGGGTTGACGGGGACTGGGTCGATATCGGTGACGGCCCGGGCCGGCGGCTGAGCTTCCAGCACGCTCCTGCCCACCAGCCGCCACGCTGGCCTGACCCGGGGTTCCCCCAGCAGGTCCACCTGGACATCACCGTCCGGGACATCGACGAGGCCGAGGCCAAGGTGCTGGCGCTCGGGGCGACCCGGCTGCCCAGCACCGAACCCGGCTTCCGGGTGTACGCCGACCCGGCGGGCCACCCCTTCTGCCTCTGCTGGGCGTAGCGTCTGCCTCTCGGTCCTCCGGCCTCGACTTCCCGGCCGGACAAGGCGGTGCCCCGCGCCCGGGACAGGTAGCGTCGGCGCCGCGTGCTCGTCCTAGGAGGCGGGCTGGCGGGGCGGGGCAGGCTGCCCCGGCGGGGACGGCCGTCCGCCGATGAAGTCCTCCCAGTCGGTCTGGACCGGCGTCCACCGGCGGTCAAAGTCCGCGGCCCGGCGAGTAGCCCGCTCCAGCCGCTCGCCGTGGTAGCGGCGCCGGGCCCAGATCGACTTAGGCCGGGCCAGCCGCACCGCGCCGATCCAGGCAACCGGCGGCAGGAACAGGCCGAACAGCGCGCAGCGGTACTTGCCCTTCAGGGCGCAGGTCACCGCGAACACGCCGTCGATCAGGAGGAGGACGGTGGCGCTCAGCCGGACCGACCGCTCGAGCCCGCTGGCGCCGCGGATGCCGAACGGGCTGAAGCCCACCAGAGCCAGGCCGAGGCAGGCGGCCGTCAGCGTCACCGCCTCCACGGAGAGCTGGCCCTCGCCATTCCAGTAGACGTCCTGCAGATGCAGGATCAGCGCGAACTCGTCCAGGACCAGGGACATGCCCATCCCGGTGACCACGCCGGCGAACGCGAGCCAGCCCAGCGAGCCGGGCCCGCCGATCGCGGTCAGCGCGCCGACGATCAAGAGGATCAGGCCGGGAACCGCGTGATGGATGTGCGTCCCGGAGGCCGTGATGTTCCTGAACGGGCCGCGGCCATCGCGGATAAGCCGGGTGATCGTGCGCGTGGACACGAAGGTCAGGACGAAAGCCAGGAAGCACAAGCCGAGCGGCAGTCTTCCGGCCGCAATCACGTCACGATGCCACCACGAGCCCATGCCCTGATGTTCGCAGAATCACGGGACCGCCGGGCTGGAGCGCAGGCAGCCGGCGACGCTGGCCGGGTACGCGCCCCGGGAGTGTGCCCCGCGGTGAGCCGCAGGATGGCGGATGGCTGGCATCCTGGAGTCATGCAGAGCGGGGATGCGGCGGCGGGCGGCCGTGCGGGCCAGCTCCACCCGGCCGGGGTATCCGCATGTCGCTGACAGTGCTCGACTGGCGCCGCCGGGTCGCCCGGCTGTACGCGGAGGTCCGCAGCGAGCCGGACACCGTGGCCGCCCACGATCATTGGCGCAAGACCCGTGATGACCTGCTCCGCACGCATCCGGACTCGCCTGTCCCGTGGGACAGGCGCGAGCACTTCCCGGGCGCGCCGGTGGCGCCCTACGATCCGCGGCTGCGCTTCGAGGTCACCATCGACACTGATGTGCCACCCAGGCACATGGAGATCACCACGGGTTCCGACGGGGTCGTCCATTTCGACCGCATCGGATGTGCGCACCTGCCCGGAGGCGGTGATGCCGGGGGTGCTGATGCCGGAGGCGGTGACCTGGATGTCTGGTGGCTGGCTTCCTACGGTGGCGGGGTCTTCGTCCCGGTGAAGGACGCGACGTCAGGGACGGCAACCTACGGCGGCGGCCGGTACCTCATCGACACGGTCAAGGGCGCAGATCTTGGCGGCGACGAGGGCGGGCTGATCCTCGACTTCAACTTCGCGTACAACCCGTCGTGCGCCTACGACCCAGCCTGGGTCTGCCCGCTGGCTCCGGCGGGTAACACGCTCAGGCGATCTCTGCTGGCGGGGGAGCTCGTGCCGCCGCCCGGGCCGGGCAACCCCGTTCGGGATCGACTCCGGTTGGCGCCTGACGGGCCGAACCAGCCGAGAAATGTCACATAGCTCCCAGGTGCATCGGCGGCGATCGGCGGCTTCGAATCCCTCAGACCTTCGGTGATCTTTAGCGAGCTCACAGTCACCATCGCTCCGGCTACCCGCGCGGGAGGGCCGTGAACCGGGGCGGGGTCATCGCCGTGTACGGAACCGAGGGCATCACTGGGAACTGACCACGCAGGGGGACGGCATGGCTGAGCAGCAGGTGGTGGACTGGGCGGGCTCGGACCGCCCCGGGGTGCGGGCGGGAGCCGCGCCGGAGATGGCGGTCCGGATGGTGGGGGCGCTGCTGGCGCTGGCCATCGCGGCCGTGCACGTGGCCGATCAGGGCGGGATCACCAGCTTCGCGTCGCCGGACTGGATCGGCTGGAGCTACCGGCTCATCGAGGTGGGCGCCGTGCTCACCGCGGCGACGCTGCTCCTCCCGTGGTCGGCCTGGCTGGGGTGGGCCGCGGCCCTGCTGCTCGGTGCGGGGCCGTTTATCGCCTACGTCTTGTCCCGGTCGGTGGGGCTCCCGGGTGATCCCGGTGACGTCGGCAACTGGGGCTACTGGGTCGGCACCGTGTCGCTGGCCGTCGAGGCCGCACTGATCGTGCTCGGCATCACGATGCTCATGGCTTACCGGCAGCGTTCCGGCAACCGGCTGGTCGTCGGCCGGCTGGGCCAGTTCCGGTAGACAGGACCACGCGGGTAACGCCCCGCCGGGATCCCCGGCCGGGCGTCCCGCGTGCCAGAATCTTAAGACGTGACAACACAGCCGGTCAGCCGCCGTGCTACCGCCCGGGACGTAGCCGAGCGGGCCGGCTGTTCGGCGTCGACCGTGTCACTCGTGTTCACCGGCAAGGATGCCGGCCGGGTCAGCCCGCAGTTGCGCGGCCTCATCTTCGCGGCCGCGGCGGACCTCGGCTACCGGGTCAACTCCACGGCCAGTGCCCTGGCCCGCGGGCAGCTCGAATCGATCGGGCTGGTCGGCCCCGACCCCACGAACCCGTTCTTTTCCATGGTCCTGGAGGGGCTGACCCGGAACCTGGACCGCGCCTTCTCGCTGACGGTGCTGATGCCGGAGGGCGGCGAGGACTACAGCCTCGCCACCGTGCAGCGGGCCCTGGCCGGCAACCTTGCCGGGCTGATCCTGGCCAGCCCGGGCACCGAGTTCCTGGAGAGCTTCGTGCCCACCTGCCCGACCGTGATCCTCGACGCCGGCGGGACGGCGGGGGCGCTCCCCAGCGTCGATCTCGACCTGCGCGGCGCCGTCCGCGAACTGTCCGGGTACCTGGCCTCGCTCGGGCACCACCGGGTCGCCTACGTCGGGGTCAGCCGGGAGAAGAAGGTCTCCCTGCAGTACCGCCGGGAGGAGCTCCAGGCGGGCCTGCTGGGGCACGGCGCCGGCCTGGCCGTGGACGACCTGTTACTCGAGGGCATGACGATCGGGGACGCCTTCGAGGGCTTCCAGCGCATCTGGCCGGCCTGGTCCGCGGCGGGCGTAACCGCCGTGGTGTGCGGGGACGACCTGCACGCCTACGGGGTGCTGAAGGCGGCCCGGTCGCTCGGCCTGGACATCCCGGGTGACCTGTCGCTGGTGGGCTTCAACGACCTGCCATACTCCGAGTTGACCGCACCGGCGCTGAGCACCGTGAACCTGTTCGCCACCCGGCTCGGCACGGAAGCCGCGGCGCTCCTGGGCGCGTACATCCGTACCGGGCGCGCGCCCCGCAGCAAGGTGCTGCCCAGCGCCCTCGTCGTCCGCGAGTCCACCGGTCCCGTTCGCCGCGGCGGGCTGCGGGCCGGCCGCTGACCGGGAGCATGCTCGCCGCCCGGCCGGGTCCGGGCGCCGGCTGGGTGCAGCCTGGCCGGACCTGGTCGTGGCACCCTTGACCGGGACCCGTTCACGAGGGGCCCAGGGATGGGAGTCACCATGGATCTCGGACTACGCGGCCACCGCGCACTGATCACCGGCGGGAGCAGGGGTATCGGCTTCGCGGCAGCCGACGCGCTGGCCGCCGAGGGAGTCGCGGTCGGTCTCGTGGCCCGGGACGCCAGGGGCCTGGCCGCCGCGGCCGGGCGCCTGGCGGACCGGGGAACACCCGTAGCCACCACCGCGGCGGACGTCACGGACATCGAGGCGCTCAACCGTGCGGTGGAGGAGATCGCGGCGGCGCTGGGCGGTCTCGACCTCCTCGTCGCCAACGCGGGCGGAACGGTCGGCAGCGGAAACCTGAAAAGTGCCGCACCGGGAGACTTCACCGCGACGTTCGCGCTCAACGCCGGGCACGCCGCTGAACTGATCCGGGCCGGCCTGCCCCATCTGCGCAACGCAGGCGGGGGGGCCGTCGTGATCGTGTCCTCGATCACCGGCCTGCGTCCCGCACCACGCACCGCCTACGCGGCGGCCAAGGCGGCCGAGATCCAGCTCGCCGCGACCGCCGCCCAGGAGCTGGCCTCCGACCACATCCGGGTGAACGCGGTCAGCCCGGGCTCCATCATGTTCCCCGGGGGCTCCTGGGAGACCTTCCAGAAGGAGAACCCCCGGGACTTCGCTACCTTCCTCCGCACCCAGTTCCCGTTGGGCCGGCTGGGGAGACTGCCCGAGGTCGCGGACGTGATAACGTTCCTGCTCTCCCCGCGGGCCTCGTGGGTGACGGGCTCGAACGTCGTGGTGGACGGCGGCCAGCGCTACCCGAGCGCCCGCCGCTTCGACTGAGCTCCCGTCCCCAGAGCCGGCCCGTCGTGGCGCGGGCCGCCAGCTCAGCCAGTCGCGCCGGTGGCGCCAGCCGCGCCGGTGGCGCCGCTGTGCCGCAGGATGATCAGGAATTCAGCCACGCCGTTGCCGGCCAGGGAGCCCAGGAAGCCGAGCCCCCGGGGTTCCCGGATACGCCACCGGGAGAAGGTCACCGGGATGGACCCGGCGGCCTGCAGCGCTGCCCCGTCTGGGCGGGCGGACAGGGTGAAAGTCACCGGGCGCGAGATCTGGTGCATCGCGAGCTGCCCGGTGGCGGCCAGGGTGACGGCCGAGCCGCCTGCGAAGGCGGCGCCGAGGGTGACGGGCCGGGTGAGGGTGAACGTCGCGACCGGATCGCGCTGAGTGCCGAGGCTCGCGGCGAATTGCGGCTGCGCCTTCCCGTTGACCTTCATCGTCGTCAGGCGGACGCGGAGGGTCGCGCTGAGCAGCCGGCCGCCCGAGATGAGCAGGGTGCCGCGGATGCCGTCCGTCCGGCCGACCACCACGTTGCTGAACCCCATGGCGTTCTCGCGGACGCGGAAACCCGCCCGGGACCCGGTGGCCACGGTCCAGCGGCCGGTGAGCGGGCCGGCCCGCTGACCCGGCCCGTGGGCAGCGCCAGCGGGGGCAGGGCGGACTGGAGCTCGACGAGGAGCCCGGTCGCCAGGACGGCGAGAACCACGAGCAGGCCCGCGCCCGCGAGGATCCATCGCCACCAGTGACGTTTCCGCGGCGCAGCGCGGGCGACCCGGTTCGCAGCACCCAGGCTGTCCCGGGAGGAAAAGGTGCTCATCAGCCCTCCGTCCGGCTGCGGGCCGTCCCCTCGGGCCGGCCCTGGACTCGCTCTGCCTGGCTAGACAGGTATAAGATGTCAAGTGTCAAACTTGAAACATAGAGTCCTAAGTCCCAAAGTCGGGTGACGCCCAGTGAGCTACTCGCAGGCACCCACCGGCCTGGCCCGCCGGGGGCGGCGGCTGTCGGACCACGAGACCGAGGAGCGGATGCTCCGCGCCGCGGTGGCCATGGTGCAGCGCACCGGCCTCACCGTGAGCCTGGAGCACATCCGCCTGGAAGACGTGATCCGCGCCGCGGACGTGTCGCGGAGCGCCGTCTACCGCCGCTGGCCGTACAAGGACCTCTTCTTCAGCGACCTGGTCCGGGAGCTGGCCAGGAACGCGACCCCGACGATCGCGGACGACGAGCTGGCGATGATCCAGGAGATCGTGGCCCGGCGCCTGGACTGGCTCGAGACCCCCGAGCTCCGGCACAGCCTGGTCGTCGAGCTGTTCCGCCAGCTGGCGCTGCTGGACTTCGACACCCTGTATGGCTCGCCGGGCTGGCGGACCTACATCGCGCTGCACGCGACGTTCATGAGCCTGGCCGACGGCGACGTGCGCGACCAGGTGCAGGCGGCCCTGGCCGAGTCTGAGCGGGCACACCTGGCCCGGATCGCGGCGGCCTGGCAGCGGCTGGCGGGACTATTCGGCTACCGTCTGCGGCCCGAGGCGGGGGTCACGTTCGAGACGCTGGCCCCGCTGCTCAGCGCCACCATGCGCGGCCTGGTCATCATGGCCCTGTCCATGCCCGAGATCGCCACCCAGCGCACGGCGGCGAGCCCGTTCGGGACCGCCGCCCGGGAGGAGTGGTCGCTGCCGGCCATCGGCATGACCAGCATCGCGTCCGCGTTGCTCGAGCCAGATCCGGGCGTCATCTGGGACGAGGCGCGGCTGGCCGCGGTCCGTCAGTCTCTCGCTGCGCTCGCGCCGGACGTTTAGCCTCGCCGGCGGGAGGAGCGGGCCAGCAGGCCGGCGATCAGCACCTCGAGCACTTCACGCAGGGTCGGGGTGAAGTCGGTCCGCATGACGGCCAGCGCGGGATCGGCCTCGTAGGCCGCGAGCACGGCCGCTGACGGCTGCGCGTGCGCCCACAAGGCGCCAGCCACCAGCACCGCTCCGGCGGCGAGCCGCTCCGTGTCCCGCTCGCCGAGCTCACCCAGATAGGGGTGGACGAGCCGGCCCAGCCGGGTCACGTCCGCTAGCGCTGCCCGCTTGTACGTCGCGGCCACGTGGGGGGAGACGTTCCGCTCCAGCACGGCACCCTGGGCGCTGAGCAGGTCGCATAGCACGGGCCGGGCCGCCAGCGACGCCGCCAGCGCGGCGGCCAGCTGATCGCCCCGCTCAGCCGGGGGCGCGGCGGCGTCGATCGCGCCACCCAGGTCCGCCTCGAGCCCGGTCAGCCATTCCTGCCACGCCGAATCCAGCAGTTCCAGCAGCACGGCCTCGCGGGATTCGAAGTAGCGCAGCACGTTCGACTTGGCCAGGCCCGCCCGCCGGCTGAGCTCGTTGAGCGTCACCTGAGCCACCGGCATCTCGGCCAGCATCCCCGAGGCAGCATCGAGGATCGCCCGGCGGCGCACCGCCCGCTGTTCCTCGCTCCGTGCACGCTGGAAGGTGGTCATGGCCGTATTTTACAGACCAGCGGTCCCTTGCGTACAGACCAATGGTCTGCTAAGTTCGCGAATAACAGACCGATGGTCTGTCAGAGGCTGGGAAGGAAACGTCACCATGTACACAGTCCCGGATCAGGCTGGCAAGCGAGTCATCGTCACCGGTGCCAACAGTGGCACCGGCAAGGAGGCGACGCGGCGGCTCGCCGACGCGGGCGCCCACGTCATCATGGCCGTCCGCACGGTGGCCAAGGGCGAGCAGGCCCGGGCCGAGATCCTGGCCGGTCATCCGCGCGCGCGGCTTGAGGTGCGCCGTATCGACCTGGCCGACCTGGCGTCGGTCCGGGAGTTCAGCGACGGGCTCCTCGCCGACGGCTCGCCCATCGACGTCTTGATCAATAACGCCGGCGTGATGGCGCCGCCGACCCGGATGACCACCGCCGACGGCTTCGAGCTGCAGTTCGGCAGCAACTTCCTGGGTCCGTTCGCGCTGACCGTCCGGCTGCTTCCGCTGGTGCTCGCCGCCCCGGCGCCACGGGTGGTCACGATGAGTAGCGGCGTGGTCAGCTATGGCCGGATTCGCTTCGATGACCTGCAGTGGGAGCACCGGTACCGCCCCAATCTCGCCTATGCGCAATCGAAGCTCGCGGACCTGATGATGAGCCTGCGGCTCGCCTCCATCGCGGTCGAGCGCGACTGGGATCTGACGAGCGCCGCGGCGCACCCCGGGTTCACCCGCACGAACCTGCAGACCGCAGGGGCCAGCCTGGGCCGCGACAAGCCGAAGCGGACGGTGTTCAACAGCATGCGGTTCCTCCCGTCGCAGGAGGTCGGGCCCGGCACGGAACCGTTGCTGTACGCCGCCACCAGCCCGTCCGCCGTGTCTGGCGGGTACTACGGCCCGGGCGGCAGTTTCGGGCTGGTCGGCTCCACCACCTTCGTCCGGCCCCCGCGCCGGGCCCGCGACGCTGCGGCCGCCGCCCGGCTGTGGGCCGAGGCTGAGCGCCTTGCCGGCGTGCACCTGCCGGCCGCCGCCAGCCGTTCCTGATCAGCCGTCCCGTCACGACAGGCGCGTAACCACGGGACATGGCTCTTTAGTCCCGCTCTGAGCGGGTAGCAGGGGATACATGAGCACCGAGACCCCGGCGTCCGTACCGACGGCGGCGCCGGGCACCGAGCGGCCGCGGCGGTACCGCCCCAAGCTCCGCTATGAGCTCATCGGCTGCGGTTTGCACGGCCACGAGCTTCTCGGCACGGACGCATCCGAGCTGCGCCCCGAGGACCAGCTATTCGCCCGGGAATCGGGCGGCCTGCGCTGGTACCGCTGCCTGCGCTGCGACTCCTGGGTGGTGCTGAGCCCACCTGGCCAGCCGGCCCGGCGGCACCCGCCGTCCCGGGATGAGGTCACCCTCCCGCTGCGAGGCCGGCCACTGCGCGACCGCTACGTCCTGCGGCTGATCGCCATTGACCGGATTCTGCACTTCCTGGTCCTGTCCGCGCTCGCCGCCGCCGTGTTCCTGTTCGCCGGCCACAAGGCCGCGCTGAACGCGGACTTCACCCGGATTCTCCACGATCTGCAGGGGGGCCTCGGCGGCCCGATGGCCGGGAGCCGCCACGGCATCGTGCATGATCTGCAGAGGCTGTTCGCAGTCAGCATCAGGAACCTGTACGTCCTCGGGCTCGCCATCGCCGCGTACGCGGTCCTGCAGGGAATTGAAGCTATCGGGCTGTGGCTGGGCCGCCGCTGGGCCGCGTACCTGACGTTCGTGGAGACCGCGGTGTTCGTGCCGTACGAGATCTACGAGCTGACCAAGAGCGTGACCACGTTTAAGGTGCTCGCCCTCATCATCAACCTGGCGATCGTCGCCTACCTGCTGTTCTCCAAGCGGCTGTTCGGGCTGCGCGGCGGCGGGCGGGCCGAACGGGCCGAGTACGACGCGGACGTCGGCTGGCCGGCCATCGAGCGCGCCACCCCCGAGCCGTTCCCCGCCGGCCCCTCTCCCGCTCACGGCGCCGCTGAACCCGGCGGCCTCGCAGCGCCTGGCGGAGCGGCCGCACCGCGCGGTGCCGCGGCGCCCGGCGGGGCGGCGGGGGCGTCCTCCACGTCGATGTAGAGTTCCCGGCCCCCGGGCAGCAGCACGCCCAGCGAGTAAGACGTGATTCCCTCCAGGATCTCGGCCTGGCCGAGAATCTCGATATCGACGACGTCAGGGTGGCCGATGAGGAGCCGGCACAGCACGCTGCCCGCATGATCGGGACTTGCGTGCTCGGACTGGACCGCCCCGGGCCTGCAGGCGTCATCCGGAGATGTCATGCCACCACCGCGAGCGGGTTGTAGCCGTGGGCCTGCCCCGCCGTGCGGCGCCGAATCGGACAAGCCCCACCGGCCAGGATGAAACTGCGTAGGCGAACACAATTCCTAAGGTAACTCGGCGTGAACGCGAGAACCCGGAATGAGGCCCCAGAATCGCTCACGGCGTGTCATATGCCGGGTGATAATGCCGCCAATGCCCGGCGCCCCGGTGACGCCCTGCCGCGTCCATCCCAGGACGTGAGCTGTCCGGTCCGGGGCCGTCTCACGCAGAGGCAGACACGGCTGCGAGACTGACGCAGCCGCCGAAGGAGGAGTCATGGCGAAGGTCATCGTGGCCCTGTCGATGTCGCTGGACGGCTTCATCGCCGGGCCGAATGACGGTAACGAACTGCCGTTGGGCGCAGGGGGAACCCCGCTCTTCGACTGGTACTTCAGCGGCGACACTCCCAGCCGCCACGATGAGCGGTTCAGGCTCTCCGAGCGCAGCGCACAGGTGTTCGATGACGGACTCAGCAGCGCCGGAGCGATCGTGACCGGCAGGCGCACCTACGACATCTCGCACGGCTGGCACGGCGACGGTCCCGTGCCAGGCCTGCCGCTGTTTGTGCTCACGCACCACGCACCGGCCCAGGTCCCTCAGACGTCGGTGCCGTACACGTTCGTCACCGACGGGATCGAGAGCGCCATCAAGCAGGCCAGCGCCGCGGCGGGCGACAAGTGGGTCACGCTGATGGGCTCGCAGGTACCCCAGCAATGCCTGCGCGCGGGGCTGCTCGACGAGATCGACATCGCAGTGGTTCCGGTACTGCTCGGGGGTGGGGTCCGCCTGTTCGACCACTTGGGCGGAGCGGTGCACCTGGAGATCGTGCGTGTGGTGGACGCCCCGGGCGTCACCCACCTCCGCTACCGGGTCCGGCGGCCTGCGCAACGCCTCCCTGGCGGCCTCAGCGGGCTGGGCCAGGGTCGCGGATGAGTTCCCTGGCGAGGTCGGCCAGGTCCGTGGCGTAGACGTCGAACTGGTCGCCGGGCGCTGGGGTGCCCTCGCCAGCCCGGGCGACGTAGCCGGTGCGCATCCCCTGACCGGCCGCAGCCCGCAGGTCCCAGGGATGGGCGGCGATCATCATGGTGTGCCTGGGGTCTAGGCGGAGCAGGTCCAGGGCCATCCGGTAGACGGCCGGATCGGGCTTGTACGCCCGGGTCAGTTCCGCGGACAGGACGCCGTGCCAGGCCAGGCCGCCCGCTGCCGACATCGACGCCAGCTGGGCCAGGCTGGCGTTGGACAGGGCGACCACGGTGAAGCGCCCGGCCAGGGCGCGCAGGCCAGGGGGCGAGTCTGGCCAGGGCCGGAGCCGGTGACCGACCAGGGCCAGGTCGTCGAGCAGGGCCCGGTCGCTGGCCAGGGCCGGCGGGAGCCCGTCCTGCGCGGTGCTGCGCAGCGCCTCCTGGAGTGCGTCCCGCCGCAGCGCGTCGTTGGATCTCCACGGTGCCTCGCCCGCGGCGATCTGGCCGGTCAGGGCTTCGACCCGGCGGGTCCATTCCGCCGCCACGTGCTGCGCCGCGGCCTGCCCGGCACCCGCCGCAGCCAGCGCCCGGGCCGTCTCGGCGGCGACCGATCCCGCTTCGTCGACGACGGTGCCGAGCACGTCGAACACCAGGGTGCCCACGCCGGCCGGGGAGCCAGTGCCGGTGGTGCTCATCGTCAGCCTCCCGGCCGGCCGGGACCGGCAGGCCGGTCCGCCGTCCCCGGTGGCAGAGCGCGGCTCTGGGGCCCCGGGGCGACTTCGATGGCGGTCAGGCCGGCCCAGCCGCCGGCCGCGGCCACCCGGCCGATGGCGATCGCCTGGCCCGCCGCCCGGATCGAGGCGAACGCCTGCCACGGTGCGGAGGTGAGCACCTGCCGGGCGATCGGCGGCAGCTCCTGCTGGCCGCGGTAGTGGTACAGCGCCAGCCAGGCCGCATCGGGCTCGGGCGCGACCTCGACGCGGTCCGCCGGGACCGGCCCCGCGGCGCGGGCTACCTGCCCTACCGGGGCAGTCATGACCGTCGCGGCACCGGACCGCACGCCCCAGCCCTGCTCAGCGAGGAAGCGGTCGGCCGCGACCGCATGGGGCTGGCCCGCCGGATAGGGGATGGCGATCATGGGGGGAAGACCACGGGCCCGGTACCAGTCGCGTACCGCAGCGGCGGCCTCGTCCAGTGGTCGCCCGGGATCACCGAGGGCCAGCGCGCTGTTGGCCCGCCCGGTGAACCCGCCGGCCGCGCGCAGCAGCCAGCCGCCCAGCCGCTCTTCCTCTGGTGCCCGCCAGCCGAGCGCCGCCCGCTGCTCGAGATCGGGAATCGAGATCGCCACGGACCACAGCGTGCCACGCCACGGGGGCACTGGCCAGTTAGTCCGGTAATGCCGGAATTAATAAGAGGCTCGCCCGCCTTATTGTGCAATAAGTAGCCGGCGAGTGTTCTTTACTGTCACCGGCAGTCAGCTGATCACGCTAATGTGTCTTCATGTTACGCCTCCTGGGTCGGCGTTCCCTCATCCGGACGGCCGGACGGAACAATCCGTTAATCCGCTATGCCGGAAATGGTGAGAGACTAGATCATTGCCGCGACCTTGCCCCGCTCGGCCTGGATCAGGTCCGGAATCTAGGCCGTGTCCGCTCCCTCGACGCGAGCAGCATTCGGAATATCCTCACCGGTGCCGATAAGCCTGATCCGCCGCAGTTGATTGATCCCCGTGGCGTGGTGATCCGCGGTGCCTGGATTCGCGGTGAGCTGAACCTGGACGGCGTTAGCACGGCCATCGGCCTGCGGTTTACCTGTTGCCGCTTTGATAAGCCCCTGAGCCTGTCTGACGCGAAGCTGCCCGGGCTATTCCTGGACACGTGCGTACTGCCTGCCGTCACGGCGAACCGGGCCCGGGTTGACACGCTGATCATCCGTGGCTGCGAGCTCGACGGCCGCCGTCCGGATGGCCTGATCCAGCTGGCCGGTGCCCGTGTGGCCAGCGAACTCAGGCTGGACGGCACGCGCCTGGTCAACCGCTCCGGTCCGGCTCTCCGCGCGCCCGGCCTGTCCGTGAGCGATGGCGGCACCTGCGTCGGCGTGTTCATGGACGGTCTCGACGCGGCCGGTCACACGGACGGCGAGGCAGCCGTGCAGCTGTCCGGCGCCAAGATCAGCGGCAACCTCATGATGCGCGGCGCCCGGCTGGCCAACCGCGGCGGGCCGGCGCTGATCGCGGACGGCCTCAGCGTCCGGGGCGATCTCCTCCTGGCCAGGGACGCGGCATCAGGACGGGACTTCTGGGCGTCCGGGGCAGGCTGGCAGGGCAGCGTGCTGCTGCGCGGCGCCACTATCTCCGGGCAGCTGTCGCTGGAGCGCGCCCGGGTCAGGTGCGGTCCCGGGGAGGCCCGGCCCGGCCCGGCGGAGCCGTCCGTCCCGGCTGAGCGCGACGGCGCAGGCCACGCGACGGACCGCGCTCCGTGGGCGGGTGACGATCCCCCGCCCCATCGGCGCCGGTCGGTGGGCGCGGTCTGCTTGTCGGGCAGCATGATCGCGGGCAACCTGGCGCTGCGGCACGCCCAGCTGGCGGCCGGCGCGATGCCGGCACTGATGGCCGAGAACCTGACCGTCAAGGGCCACGCCGGAGCCTGCGAGAGCCGTCACGAGGGCCTGACCGCGACCGGTTCGGGCCCGCTGGGTGCGGTCTGCCTGGCCGGGGCGTCGATCAGTGGCCAGCTGTCGCTGCGCGGGACCACGCTGGTCAACGACTCCGGGCCCGCTCTGCTGGCCGACCTCGTCACGATCGGGGACGGCGCCCGGCTCGATCAGGACTTCAGCGCCGAGGGTGAAGGCGAGACGGGCGCTGTGCGCCTGCGCGAAGCGACCATCAGCGGTGATCTGCTGCTCAACGGCGCCCGGCTGACGAACCACACCGGGCCTGCCCTGCTGGCCGATGGCCTGACCGTGCACAGCGACCTTGTGCTGGACGCGGATGTCGCGTCGGGACGGCGGTTCGAGGCGGCCGGGGCGGGCAGCCGGGGCACCCTCCTGATCCGCGGCGCGACCGTTAGCGGCCGGTTGTCGCTGGAGGGCGCGCATGTCCGCCGGGGGCACGCCCCCGGCAGCCAGCCCCGCCAGCGGCTCCGCGACGAGATCGAGCAGCACAGCCCGGCCCGGCTCACCGCGATCACGACCATCCTGCGGGGGTGTGACTGCGAGCCAGCCGGCGGAGACGGATCACTCGGTGCCGTGTGCCTGAGCAACACGACCGTCGGTGGCCGCCTGGCGATGCGCAACGCGTTCTTGTGTAATGACACCGGCCCAGCCCTGATGGCCGACTACCTGACGGTGAAGAACGGCGCGGCCGGGTGCGACGAAGCCCGCAACGGTCTCACCGCGATCGGGTCCGGGCCGTCCGGCGCGGTCTGCCTGGCCGCGGCCACCATCAACGGCCATCTTTCGCTGCGCGGATCCACGCTGGCCAACGCGACCGGCCCGGCCCTGGTCGCGGACTTCGCCCAGATCCAGGGAGACGCTCTCCTTGACCAGGACTTCGCGGCGGTCGGCACCGGCCCGGCCGGCTCGGTCAGTTTCACCGACGCCAGCGTCGGCCGGGAGTTCCGCTGCGCGGGACGCTTCGTCAGCCCGGCCGGCGAGCCGCCCGTCGGCCCCGCGTCGGCCGGCTCCGGGCCGACCGCTCCCGCGCGGACGGCGGCCGCCCGGTCGCGCTCAACCTGACCCGCGCCAAGACCGGCACCCTCCAGCTTGGTGACCAGCACCACGGGTTCCTGGTGGACGGACTGCTGGAACTGGACGGGCTCCGTTATACAGGGCTGCCGGGGCTGGGCGACCTGGAACGGCTGGGCCCGAGACCACCGCGCTCAGGCGGGCTCGCCCGCCGGGGCAGGCGGGCTTCCGGTCCGCACGCTGCCCACGCCTCCGACGTCGCCCAGTGGCTCTGGTGGTTCCGCAGATGCTCTCCCGAGTACCGGGCGCAGCCGTATGAGGCGCTCGCCGGCGCGTACGGCGGGGCGGGCTACGACGACCTGGCCCGCCGGATCCTCGTCGCCCAGCGGGACGACGTGCGCGACCGCGGGTCACTCAGCCCGGTGCGCACGCTCGGCCAGCACTGCGCGAAGTGGCTGACCGGCTACGGCTACCACTGCTTCTACGCGTTCATGTGGCTGGCCGGGCTGTTCACCGTCACGGCGCTGATCGCCGTGTTCTGGCTCGGGCCGGACAAGTACATCGTGGCGGCACCGGCCGCCGGGACGTCGGCCGCCGTCGCCGGGACGTCGGCCGCGGCCGCGGTCAGCCAGCCCATCGCGGTCAGCCAGCCCGCCACGGTCAGCCCGTCTGCCTCGGTGACTCCCGCCGCTTCGGCAAATCCATCCGCGTCGGCCACCCCGTCCGCGCCGGCCAAAACACCTGCGCCAGCCAAAACACCTGCGCCGCCAAAACACCCGCGCCGGCCAAAACACCCGCGCCGCCTTCCGCGTCCGCATCGGCCACCACGCCCGCCTCGCCGTCCGGGTCGCCGTCCGCGCCGGCCACCCCGCGGGCTCCGGCGACCGCGGGGCGCGCGGCTACCTCCGCCGCCACCAGACAGTGCTCCGATCCGGCCCGGATCGGGTACGCAATCGAGCTCGCGTTTCCCCTTATCGACCTGAACAGCAGCCCGGCAGCCCAGTGCGATGTACCCGCCAGCGGGGCCGCGGCCGGGGTGGTGGTGTTCGGCTGGGTGGTCCGCGCCGCGGCCGCCACCCTGCTCGTCCTCTACACCCTCGGGCTGACCGGGGTCACCCGCAGCCCGCCGGGCGCGGGCTGACCAGCCGCCGGGCGCAGGCTGACCGGCCCGCCCGGCGCGGGGCTGACCGGCCCGCCCGGCGTAGGGTCGGGTCCCGTGTCCAACCGTGAGCTGGTGGTCCTCGGCACGGCAAGCCAGGCGCCGACCCGCGCCCGCAATCACAACGGCTACCTGCTGCGCTGGGACACCGAGGGGCTGCTGTTCGACCCGGGGGAGGGGACCCAGCGGCAGATGCTGTTCGCCGGGGTGACGGCGAGCCAGGTCACCCGGATCTGCATTACCCATTTCCACGGGGACCATTGCCTCGGCCTGCCGGGAGTGCTGGCCCGGATGTCCTTGGACCAGGTGCCGCACGTGGTCGAGGCGTACTACCCGGAGCAGAATCAGGCCGTCTTCGACCGGCTCCGGCATGCGGCGCTGTTCCGCGATGTGCTCAACCTCCGTGAGCGTCCCGTGGGCCAGCCGGGTGCTTCCTCCACGGCGACCACGGTGGCCCGCACGCCGTCCTTCCGGCTGGAAGCGCGGCCCCTGTCGCACAGCGTGCCCACCTTCGGGTACCGGCTCGAGGAACCGGACGGGCGGCGGATGCTGCCGGAGCGGCTGGCCGCCCTGGGCATCACCGGCCCGGAGATCGGCCGGCTCCAGCGGGAGGGGAGACTGCTCGCCGCCGGCCGCCCGGTCACACTCGAGGACGTGAGTGAGCCGAGACGCGGCCAGCGCTTCGCGTTCATCATGGACACCCGGCTGTGCGACGCGGCGTTCGAGCTCGCCGATGAGGCCGACATGCTGGTCTGTGAGTCCACGTTCGCGGACACCGAGGCCACGCTGGCCCGCGACTACGGGCACCTGACCGCCAGCCAGGCGGGCCGCATCGCCGCACAGGCCGGGGCCCGGCTGCTCGTGCTGACCCACCTCTCCCAGCGCTACGATTCCGGGGACGGGCAGCGGCTGGCCGGCGAGGCGGCCAGCGCGTTCGGCGGCCAGGTGGTGCTGGCCCGCGACCTGGCCCGCATCCCCGTCCCCTCCCGCTCGGCCAGCTGACCGGGCGCGGTTCCTCCTGCGGGGTCAGCTGACCGGCTTGGCGCCGGAGTTGTCGGTTTCCTTTTCCGCGTGGCCGCCGAACTCGCTGCGCAGCGCGGATAGCAGCTTGTGGCCGAACTCGCCGAGGCCGCGTGACTCGAACCGCTCAATCAGTGCGGCGGTGATGACCGGCGCGGGCACACCCTCATCGATCGAGGCGATCACGGTCCACCGGCCTTCGCCGGAGTCCGAGACGTGCCCGCCGAAGTCGTCCAGCTTGGGGGAGCGGGCGAGCGCGTCCGCGGTCAGGTCCATCAGCCAGGAACTGACGACCGACCCGCGCCGCCACACCTCAGCCACCTCGGCCACGTCGATGTCGTACTGGTAGTACTCGGGGTCACGCAGCGGCGTGGTCTCCGCGTCCGCGGACTGCATCGCTTCCTGGCCCACGTTCGCGTGCTTGATGATCGACAGCCCCTCCGCGATCGCGGCCATCATCCCGTACTCGATCCCGTTGTGGACCATCTTGACGAAGTGACCCAGCCGCCGGCCCGCAGTGCAGGTACCCGTCCGGCGCGGTCCCGGTCCGGGTCCGGCTCGGGGTGGGATCCGCGGTCCCGGCGCCGGGGGCGATGGTGCGGAAGATCGGGTCCAAATGCCCGACCGGCCCGTCCTCGCCGCCGATCATCAGGCAGAAACCCCGCTCCAGGCCGAAGACCCCGCCGGACGTGCCGACGTCCACGTAGTGCAGCTGCCTCGGCTGGAGCTGCTTGGCCCGGTCGATATCGTCCCGGTAGTAGGTGTTGCCGCCGTCGATCACGATGTCACCCGGCTCGAGCAGCCCCGCGAGCTGGTCGAGGACCGGTCCGGTGACCGCGGCAGGCAGCATCAGCCAGGCCGCCCGGGGCTTCTCCAGCTTGGCCACGAACTCCTCCAGGGTGGTCGCGCCGGTCGCGCCCTCACCCTCGAGCTGCTTGACGTGGTCCGGGGTGTGGTCGTAGGCGACCACGCGGTGGCCATCGCGCATCAGCCGCCGGGACAGGTTGGCGCCCATCCGGCCCAGCCCGATCATGCCCAGCTGCATCGGCTTGTCGGTTGTCATAGTGGTTCTCCGCTCTTACTGGCTCTTCAGCTGCCGGTAGCGCTTGATCAGGGTGTTGGTGGACGAATCGTGGTGGAGCTCCCGCTCGTCCCCGCCCTCCAGCTCGGGCAGGATCTGCAGGGCCAGCACCTTGCCCAGCTCCACGCCCCACTGGTCGAAGGAGTCGATATTCCAGATGATGCCCTGTACGAACACGCTGTGCTCGTACAGCGCCACCAGCGTGCCGAGCAGCCGGGGGGTGAGCACCTCGGCCAGCAGCACGTTGGTCGGCCGGTTCCCGGGCATGACCCGGTGCGGCGCCACATCGGGCGGGGTTCCCTCGGCCAGGATCTCTTCCCTGGTCTTGCCGAAGGCCAGCGCCTGGGCCTGCGCGAACACGTTCGAGGTCAGGATGTCGTGGTGGTCACCGAGCGGGTTCAGGGTCTTGCCGAACCCGAGCAGGTTGACCGGGATCAGCTTCGTGCCCTGGTGTATCAGCTGGTAGAAGCTGTGCTGCCCGTTGGTGCCGGGCTCGCCCCAGAAGACCGCGCCGGTCTGGTAGTCCACTCCGGTGCCCTCCAGCGTGACGCTCTTGCCGTTGGACTCCATCGTGAGCTGCTGCAGGTAGGCCGGGAACCGCTTCAGGTACTGCTCATACGGCAGCACGCCGTAGGTCTGCGCGTCGAAGAAGTCGCCATACCAGACCGCGAGCAGCCCCATCAAGACCGGAAGATTTGAGTTAAGAGGGGTGGTCTTGAAGTGCTCGTCCATCGCGTGGAAACCGGCCAGCATGTCGCCGAACTGCTCAGGCCCGATCGCCACCATGGTGGACAGGCCGATCGCGGAGTCCATCGAGTACCGGCCGCCGACCCAGTCCCAGAAGCCGAACATGTTCGCGGGGTCGATGCCGAACTCCGCAACGCGTTCCTGGTTGGTCGAGACCGCGACGAAGTGCCTGGCGACCGCCTCCTCGCTGCCGAGCTCGCTCACCACCCAGTCCCGGGCGGAATGGGCGTTGGTCAGCGTCTCCAGGGTGCTGAACGTCTTGGAGGAGATGATGAACAGCGTCTCGTCGGCCGACAGGTCCCGGGTCGCCTCGGCGAAATCGGTCGAGTCCACGTTGGACACGAAACGGAACGTCAGGTCGCGCTGCGTGTAGTAGCGCAGCGCCTCGTAGGCCATGACCGGGCCGAGATCCGAGCCGCCGATGCCGACGTTCACGATGTTCCGGATCGTCTTGCCGGTGTAGCCCTTCCACTCCCCGGACCGGATCCGGTTCGCGAACTCGGCCATCCGGTCCAGCACCTCGTGCACCTGGGCCACCACGTCCACCCCGCCGACCACCAGCGAGCTGCCCTTGGGCATCCGCAGCGCGACGTGCAGGACCGCCCGGTGCTCCGACACGTTGATCGGTTCGCCGCGCATCATCGCGTCCCGGCGCTCCTCCACCTGGGATTCCTGGGCCAGCTGGATAAGCAGGGCCAGCGTCTGGTCGGTCACCCGGTTCTTGGAGTAGTCGAGGTACAGGCCCACAGCCTCGGCGGCCAGCCGCTCCCCGCGCCCGGGGTCGTCCGCGAACAGGTCCCGCAGGTGCCGTCCGCCGATCTCGCTGTGGTGCTGTTCCAGTGCCTTCCAGGCCGGGCGCTGGCGAAGGGGAGTGGTCGGCATCTGCTCAGTCCTCCAGTGGTCAGCGAGTCAGCGGGCAGGATCAGTCAACGGCCGCAGGGATCAAGGTAGCCTGCTGCCCCCGGCCCTGGGGTGCCGCACCGGGGGACGGCGGGAATGGGTGGGCCGGCCAGGAAGTCCAGCATGATCGCGTTGCATAGGCCTGGCTTCTCCCGGAGCAGGAAGTGCGAGGTTCCGGGCACGATAGCGAGCTCGGCGTCTGGTATCCCGTTGTACAGGGCCAGGGTGTCGTCCAGGCAAACAGCGTCCTCGTCGCCGGCCATCACCAGCGTGCGGCTGCTGACGCCGCCGAGGTCAGCCTGGGCCAGCACGGGCCCGGCGGCGAGCATCGTCACGATCTTGCTGGCCACGATGGGGAAGTGCGCTTCCCCATCGGGCGAGACCTCCCCGTAGCCCGGCCCGAGAAACCTGATCAGCTCAGCCAGGCCTGGCCAGGGCGAATCCGGGGCCTGCGGCCCCTGTGACCGGATGGCCTGTGCCCGGAGGGCCTGTGACCGGATGGCCGGCGGCCGGATGCTTGCGCTGATCAGGATCAGCCGCCGGACCAGGCCGGGATGACGCAGCGCGACGTGCAGGGCCGTGATGCCGCCCATGCTGTGCCCGGCCAGGTGGGCCGGGCCGCCCACCACGGTGGCCAGGAAAGCCACCAGGTCCCGCAGGAGCAGTTCGGGGGTGACCGGCCCCGGCGCGTCGCGGGTGCGCCCATGCCCGCGGGCGTCCGGGGTGTACACGTGGAACCGCCCGGCGAGCGCGGGCACGTTCCGCGAGAAGAACCGTGAATCGGCCAGCCCGCCGTGCAGCAGGACCAGCGGCTCACCGCTGCCCTGCTCGTCCCACCACAGTGCTTTTCCAGAGTCGGCTGTTGCAGAGTCGGCCGATCGAGAGTCGGCTGTTGCAGGGTCGGCCGATCCAGGGTCGGCCGACCCAGAGTCGGCCGGGCTGGCTCGCCCGCCGTGGCCAGGCGCCCTATCCCCGCACCCCGGTATCCCCATGCTCCTTGAGACCTTGGCGGGCGCCGGAACTCACCGGCCGGGCCTGTGCTCAGTGCAAGCGTGCATCCGCGGATCTCAGTCTTCGAGCGCGCCAGGGTTGGCGGGGACGTTGACGGAATACTGCTGGAGTGCCTCCAGCGGGACGATCTCCAGCGCCCGCTCATGGGTGGAGGCGAGCACCACCGGCGACGCCGCCCCGTCCTGATGGGCGCGCAGCCAGTTCGCCGCGGTCACGCACCAGCGGTCCCCGGGGACCAGCCCGGGAAAGCGGTACTGCGGCACGGGGGTGGTCAGGTCGTTGCCGATGCGGCGCTGATGCTCGAGAAATTCGGCGGTCACCACCGCGCAGATCGTGTGGCTGCCCCGGTCCTCCGGGCCCGTGTTGCAGCACCCGTCCCGGTAGAACCCTGTGACTGGGTCGCTGCCACACGGCTCCAGCTCACCACCGAGCACATTGCGGTCGCCCATCTCAGCAGTATGGCCCACCAGCGGGCGGCCCGGAACAGCCCGGGACCGGGGTTATTCCGGGCGGCGGCCGATGGGCGGCTGATGGGGTGGCGATGCGGCGGGCGATGCGGCGGCGGCCGGGGGCCTTACTGACCGCCCGATCCGGACTGGACCACGCTGATGGTCAGGATCTGGACCGGCTTGGCGCAGGTCTGCGCGGAGTAGCGCAGGTACGCCGGCGTGGTCTGGTTCGGGGGGTAGATCTGCAGGTAGGCCGCGGTAACCAGGTGGCATTTGGCGGGCGGGAAGTTGACCGCGTGCACGATCTGGAGCACCGCGTTCGCGACCGCCCCGGGGGCGAGCGTGATCAGCTTCCGCGGGGTGGCGTGACTCTCGGCCGCGGCCAGGCCGATCTGCGAGTCGGGCGTCCCGCCCGCGAGTGACACGCCGGGGTATCCGTACAGCGTGCAGGGGCCGTTAGAGATATTGGTGAAGTCGATGACCTGGTAGGTGCTGCCCGCGGCGCCCTGGGCCAGCCCTAGCTTCAGGCCCAGCGAACGTGTCGGGCAGGCTGATCCCGCTCCGGCGGGGGCCGGGCTCGCCTGGCCCGTGGACGGCGTGGGGGTGGCCGCGGCGGTGCTGGCCGACGCGGCGGTGGTGGCTTTGACGGTGATCGTCCTGGTAGGTGCGGCAGCGGGGCTGCCGCTGTTCCCGCATCCGGCGGCGAGCGCCGCGACGCAGGGGAGCGCCGCTCCGGCGAGTACCCGCCGGAGCGTGGCCGAACGTGGGGTCATCGCTAGGTTCTTTCTGCCCAGGCGGCTCCGTGAGCCGTGTGACTGATAGACGCCCTTTGCCCCCTGGCGGTTGGCGTGTTCGGCCGAGGTAACGTCACAACTGTGTGCTTGCTCATCGCCCTGTCCGGGACCGTGCCCGAGGCGCCGCTGCTCATCGCGGCGAACCGGGACGAGCTGTATCAGCGGCTGGCCGACCCGATCACGGTGCTCCGCGGCGCGCGGCCGCGGATCCTGGGCGGCCGGGACGAGGTGGCCGGCGGGACCTGGCTGGCGGTCAACGAGCACGGGGTGGTGGCCGGCCTGACCAACCAGCCGGCCTCGGCGCGCGACCCGGCCAAGCGGTCCCGGGGGGAACTGCCGCTCGCCTTCACCGCCTACCCGGACGCGAAGACGGCCGTCACCGAGGTGTGCGCCCGGCTCGATCCCGCCGCATACAACCCGTGCTGGATGCTGGTCGGTGACCGGCACGCGCTCTTCTCAGTCGACGTGAGCGACCGGCACCGCGCCCGGGTGCAGGAGCTACCGCCGGGGAGTTACGTGCTGGAGAACGCGCCGTTGCGGCAGCCGTCGCCAAAACAGCAGCAGGTGGCCGGGCGGGTGGCGGCGATCGAGGAGGAGGCGCGGGCTTCTGCTGCGGGCGACGATCCCGCGGGGGATAGCCCCGCGGGGGCCGATGGCGGGCGGGTCGAAGCCGGGCTGGCCAGGGTGCTGCGGGATCACCAGCCTGCTGCCGGGCCCCAGCCCGCCGGTCCTGGCCGCCCGGCCCGGCCGGCCGAGTTGTCGGCCGCCTGCGTGCACACCGAGCGCTACGGCACGCGCTCTGCGATGATCGTCAGTGTGGGCCCGGCCGGCCTGCCCCGGGTCAGCGTCGCCGCGGGACCGCCGTGCGTCACACCGATGCTGGATGTGACCGGGATGTGGGCCTCGCCCGCGGGCCAGCCATGCGATTTGCGCTGATTGCTAGTATCCGGAGCATGCGGACAAGGGGGCAACGTGGCTAACTGGGTGATAGCGGGTGCCTTGTTCGTCTTTATCGTGATCGTACTCGTGACCCTGAAGCGGGCCGAGCGCAATCGCGATCGCAAGCCGGGTGACTGAGCACCGCACGATGGGCTTCTGCGTCGCCGGCTGATGTGGGCGGGCCCTCGGCCGTCGTCGGCTAACCGCCTCCGATCTCCCGCCGCTGGCCGAGCCCTTTGCGGCCGCCGTTCCGGGGGCTATGTGAGCCAATGACCGGACATTGCGCTCAGCCGCGGCCAGGGACGCCAAAACTTTTGTAACTACTATGTGTAATCAGTATGTAGCGCTGGGTAGTGCCTTTCCTGCCGCGCACAACCAAGACCTTGCCGGACGGGGGAGCCGGACAGGGCGGTTTCGCGGCAAGGGGGAAAACCATGCCGGAACCAGTCCGCTCCGGCCAGCGTTACATGCCCGGACTCGATGGGCTGCGCGCGCTGGCGGTGCTCGCTGTCATCGCCTATCACGAGCAGTTGGGCTGGGCGCCCGGTGGCCTGCTCGGCGTGGGCGTCTTCTTCACGCTGAGCGGCTACCTCATCACCGACCTGCTGCTCGGCCACTGGGTCCGGTCGGGCGGGCTGAACCTGGGAGACTTCTGGCTCCGGCGGGCCCGGCGGCTGCTTCCGGCCCTGTTCGTGATGCTGGCCGTGGTGACCGCGTGGGTCACGGTGGTGAGCCCTTCCCGGCTGGCCAGCATGCGCGGGGCCGTCGCCGGCGCCGCGACGTACTCCAGCAACTGGTACTACATCTACACGCACAGCTCCTATTTCGCGAGGTTCGCACCGCCTGGCCCGTTCGATCACCTCTGGTCGCTGGCCGTAGAGGAACAGTTCTACCTGGTATGGCCCTGGCTGCTGCTGGCAGGCGTGTTCTTCCTGCGCGGCCGGCGGCCCAGCGCGGTGCGCTGGCTGGCGCTGCCCACCCTGGCGCTGGCCGCCGCGTCGGCGGTGGCGATGCTCGTGCTTTACCATCCCGGCTACGACCCGACGAGGATCTACGAGGGCTCGGACACGCGGGCTTGCGGCCTGCTGATCGGGGCGGCGCTGGCCATGGTCTGGCCCAGCCGCCGTACGGCCGGTACCGCGCTATGGCGCCGGGTCGCGCTGGACGGGGCGGGGTTCGCCGGGCTGGCCGTGATCGGCCTGATGATCTGGCGGGTGGGCCAGTACTCGGCGTTCACCTACCAGGGCGGGCTGGTGCTGCTCTCGGTGGCCACGGCTGGGGTGGTGGCCGCGGCCGCCTGCCCCGGCGCCCTGGTCGGCGCGGCGCTGGGCTGGAAACCGCTGCGCTGGATCGGCGTCCGTTCCTACGGCATCTACCTGTGGCATTACCCGGTGATCATCTTGACCTCTCCGGCCAATTCCGCCGAAGACCTGCCGCGGGCCGGGCTGCAGGTGGCGGCGAGCGTCGGGCTTGCCGCACTGTCGTGGCATTTCGTTGAGGAGCCAATCCGCCGTGGCGCGCTGGGGCGGGCCTGGAAACAGGTGCGGTCCCGGTCGGCCTGGCAGGGTCAGCACGCCGGGGTCGGTGGCTGGGCCGCCGTTACTGGCGGGGCCATGGTGGTCGCGCTGGCCTGCGCCGGGCTCAGCGGAGCGGTGCGGGTGCCCAGCGCGAGCAGTGCGGCCACGGGCACGCTGGCCGCGGGCAGCGTCCTGCCGCCGCCCGGCGGCTCGGGTCAGGGCGGCTCGGGCACCGGAAGTTCCAGCACGGGCGGCTCCAGCACGGCTGCGTCGAGCTCAGCCCGCTCCAGCGCGGGCGGTTCGGGCCCGGGCGGTTCGGGCCGCGCGGGCGGGGGGGCGAAGCAGGGCGCCACGGCTGCGGGTGCGGCGTCGTCCGGCAGCGCGTCCACCCCGGCGGCCTCGCTGCGCACCTCCTGCCACGCGGTGGCGCACATCGGTGACTCGACCTCCGAGGGCATGATCTCGCCGGAGTACCTGCCCAACCCGGCGCAGCGGCTGGCGGCGCAGTACCACCGCGTGGGGGTCAGCAGCGTCCGATGGGATATCTCCGGGGCCCGCTCCGTGGTGGAGGTGCTTCCCGGGCAGGTCAACGGCTATAACGCGGCGCAGGCGATCTACGGGAGCGGGTTCCGCGGCTGCTGGGTGATCGCGCTCGGCACCAACGACACCGCGGACGTGGCCGTGGGCTCCAACGTGGGCCTCATGACCCGGATCCAGCGGATGATGGCGGCCGCGCACGGAGAGCCGGTGATGTGGGTCAACCTCCGGTCGCTCCTGGCCAGCGGACCCTATTCCGAAGCCAACATGGTGACCTGGGACAACACGCTGCTCAAAGCCTGCGCCAAGTACCCGAACATGCGGGTCTTCAACTGGGCGGCGCTGGCCAAGACCAAGTGGTACATCTCCGACGGCATCCACTTCACCTCGGACGGGTACGCGGCCCGCGGCCGGCTGATCGCCCAGGCCCTGGCCCGGGCCTTCCCGAAGACCGGCCAGAGCGGCGGCTGCGTCGTCAGCTAGCCCGGGCCAGCGGCCCAGATCAGGGGGAAGCGCCCGCCCCAGCCAGGCCCTCCCAGCCAGACCCCCCCAACCAAGCCCGCCCGCGGGCCGGTGCAGAAAGAGCTGCGTCGGCCCGCGGGCGGTTCCATGCCGGTGCAAGCACGGGACTCCATCACGGGACTCCATCACGGGACCCATCACGGGGGCCGGGCCCGGTGGTCAGACCCGGGCGGTGTCCTTGCGGAACCGCCAGACGGCGCCCCCGGCGAAGATGACCAGCCAGATCACGGCGTTGGCCGCCCAGGCCAGATGGACGCCGACGCCAAGCAACGGCGCGTGCACGAGCTCGTTGAGGCCGTAGAGCGGAGTGAACTCCGCGATGACCTGCAGAGTGTGCGGGAACTGGCTCAGCGGGATGAACAGGCCGCCGGCGAAGGACAGCAGGGCCAGCCCGAGACCCAGGAACTGCATGACGTTCTCCGTCGGCAGCAGGTAGCCCATGAACAGGCCGAAGGCGGCGAACACCAGCGAGCCGATCCAGACGCTGGCCGCGCTGACGATCCACAGGTACATCGGCATCGAGGGCTTGCCCGTCAGACCGCCGACGGCGAAGACCACCACGACCGACGCGAGACCGAGGACCATCGCGGTGAGCATCTTGATCACGATGTACGCCACCGGGGAGAGGGGGGTCAGCCGGAGCTGGCGGCTCCAGCCCGCGGCCCGCTCGATCGAGACCATCGCCCCACCGCTGGTCGTGGCCAGGACGGCCCCGTACAGCGCCATGCTGATCATGACGAACGCGGACACGTTGCCGTGCCCGATCCGATCGTTCGCGTAGGCCTTGTTCAGCCCGAAGGCCAGGAAGAACACGACCGGGAAGATCAGCGCGAAGATGACCGTGCGCCGGTTGCGCAGCAGACGGCGGATCTCCAGCTTGAGCACGGTCAGGTTGAAGCCGCCCAGGCCCGGAGCTTGCCTGGTCAGCGCGGCGGGCGCCGGAACCGACTGGGTAGTCATCGGGATCCTCCTGCGGAAATGTCACGGTCGTCGCTGGTCAGGGCGATGAAGGCGTCCTCCAGGCCCCGGGTGTTGATCTCCAGGTCCCGGGCCGGGGTATTGGTCAGCAGGTACCTGGCCACCGCATCGCTGTCCGTGGAGTGGATCAGCACGGTGTCGCCGCGCACCTCCACGCTGTCCGCGCCGGGGATCGCGCTCAGCCGGGCCTGGTCAGGGTTGGCCAGCGTGGCCCGGACCGTCCGCCCGGCGGCCATCGCCTTGACCTCGGAAGAGGTGCCGTCCGCGACGATCTGGCCATGCCGCAGCAGGATGATCCGGTCCGCGTAGGCGTCGGCCTCTTCCAGGTAGTGCGTGGCGAAGAGCACGGTCCGGCCACGGGCCGTGTCCTGCCGGATCGCCCCCCAGAAGCCGCGCCGGCCCTCGACATCCATGCCCGTGGTCGGCTCGTCGAGGATCAGCAGCTCCGGGTCGGACAGCAGGGCCATGGCGAAGCGCAGCCGCTGCTGCTCACCGCCGGAGCACTTTCCCACCCGGCGATCGGCGATGCCGGTGATGCCGGCCCGGTTCAGCGCCTCGTTGACCGGCCTCGGCCGCACGAACAAGCTTGCGGTGTACTCCGCGGTCTCCCGCACGGTGAAGTCCTTGAGCAGGCCGCCGGTCTGCATCACGGCGGAGACGAGCCCGCGCGTGATGGCCGCCCGTGGCTGCATCCCGAAGACTTCCGCGGTGCCCGCCGTGGGATGGGACAGCCCCAGGATGATGTCGATGGTAGAGGTCTTTCCCGCCCCGTTGGGCCCGAGGAACGCGACAATCTCCCCCGACGAGATATCCAGGTCGATGTCCTTCACCGCCTGGACCGGGCCGAAATTCTTGCGTACCCCGCGCAAGGCGACTGCGGCCGACTGGCTCCCCCTGGTCGGTCGGCGCCCCCGTTCGTCCGCCATGTTGGTTACTGTCATGCGGCCATCGTGGCATCCGGCCCCCGCGGGCCCAAGAGTTCCGTGTCACGACGCGCCCATGACAACTGTCATGGGGCGGCAGCCGGGAGGGCGGCCGGCCTATCGTGAGGGGGACCGGCGCCCTGGGCGCCGACACGAACGGGAGGGGCGGGGGATGTCGTTCGACGGGTGGCCGGAAGAAGCCCTGGAGTTCTACGAGGGCCTCGCGGCCGACAACTCCAAGGCCTACTGGACCGCGCACAAGGCTGTCTACGAGGACGCGGTGCTCCGCCCGATGACCGGGCTGCTCGAGGAGCTGGCCGCGGAGTTCGGTGAGGCCAAGATCTTTCGTCCGTACCGGGACGTCCGGTTCAGCGCGGACAAGTCCCCGTACAAGACGCACATCGGCGCCCTGATCGGCAGGGGCTACATCCAGCTGTCCGCGGAGGGCCTGGCCGCCGGGAGCGGGATGTACGGGATGTCACCCAGTCAGCTCGACCGCTACCGCCAGGCGGTCGTGAGCGAACGGTGCGGCCCCGAGCTTGAGCAGGTCATCGCCGGGATCGAGCGTGACGGCATCGGGGTCTCCGGACGTGATGTGCTGAAGACGGCTCCCCGCGGTTACCCGGCCGATCACCCGCGGATCGGCCTGCTGCGGTACAAGGGCGTCGTCGCCTGGAATCAGTGGCCGGTCGAGCCCTGGCTGGAGACCGCGGCCGCGCGGGACCGGGTGGTCGGCTTCCTTCGCGCTACCCGGCGGCTGAGCAGCTGGCTCGACACCTACGTGGGTGCCCCCGCCGCGCACGAGTCCCGGTAGCAAGTCCCGGGCAGGCGGATCCTTTCGGCAGCGGGCCCGGGATGGCATCCGGGACGGCCCCTGCCGCAACAGCCGGTCCAGGCCGTGCCCCGGATCGGCTAGCCCCGCAGCCGCCGGTCAGTCCCCGGTCGCGCCGTCGATCTGCTCCCGGAGGATGTCGGCGTGCCCGTTGTGCCGGGCGTACTCCTCGATCATGTGCACGTGTACCCAGCGCAAGTCGATGGTGCTCCCGTAGCGCTCATGGACGAACGTCTCGTCCAGGGACCGGCCCGCGGCGGCCGCGCGGGCCAGCTCGCATTCCCGGGCCCAGACGGCCAGATCGGCCTCGGCGCTGGCCGCCTCGGCGAGATCGAAGTCCCCGTCCGGCGACTCGTCGCTGCAGTACAGGTCGTCCAGGCCGGCTTCGCCCGCCAGGCGCAGCCGGAACCACGCCCGCTCCACCTCGGCCATGTGCCGGACCAGCCCGAGCAGGGACAGCGACGACGGCGGCACGGCCCGGCGGGCGAGCTGCTCGCCGGTCAGCCCCCGGCACTTGACCAGCAGCGTGCTCCGGTGGAAGTCCAGCCAGCTGTCCAGCGACTCGCGCTCGCCGGCCACGCGGGGCGGACTGGTGCGGGTCACCTCAGGAGCGGTCCATGTCATCCGGCATATCCTGCTACCCCTTGAAAACCTCCGCAACGAAATTCCGCCCCGCCGCGCGGCCCGCGCCCGGCCGCGCGGCTACTGCCCCGCCGCGGCTCCCGCCTGGCGGCGCGGTCGCCAGGTCACCGCGGCCCTCCGTTACCCTGCCAGGGTGGCGGAACTGGCGGAATGGGACGTCGCGGTGGTGGGCGCGGGTCCGGCGGGCCTGACCGCCGCCCTGGCCGCGGCGGCGGCCGGGGCCCGGACGGTCGTGATCGAGCGGGCCGAGCATCCGCGGTACAAGACCTGCGGCGGCGGCCTGATCGGGACCTCGCTCGCGGCCGCGGGCCAGCACATGGAGGTCCCCGCCCGGGACAGCATCCACACCATCACCGCCGCCCTGAACGGGCGCCGTGAGTTCACCCGGCGCGCCGAGGCACCCCTGCTGGCCATGGTCTCCCGGGAGGAGTTCGACGACGCCCTGCGCAAGGCCGCGGTCGGCGCGGGGGTCACGCTGCGGCAGCGGGCCACGGTGCGGGGGATCAGCGAGGACGGCGGGCTGGCCCGGGCCCGGCTGGCCGACGGGACCAGCGTCCGGGCCCGGGTGATGATCGGCGCCGACGGGTCCTCGGGCGTCAGTTCCCGGTACGTGGGGGTGCGGTTCCGGCAGGTCGACCTCGGCCTGGAGCTGGAGATCCCGGTACCGCCGCCGGTTGCGGCCCAATGGCGCGAGCGGGTGATGCTGGACTGGGGGCCGATGCCGGGGTCGTACGGCTGGGTGTTCCCCAAGGGTGACCTGCTGACCGTCGGGGTCATCGCGGCCCGGGGCCAGGGCGACCGGACCCGGCGCTACCTCCGCGACTTCACCGCCCGGCTGGGGCTGGCGGGCTTCCCCGCGGCCCGGGATTCCGGGCACCTCACCCACTGCCGGGCGGACGACTCGCCGCTGCGCCGGGGGCGGGTGGTGGTCGCGGGTGACGCCGCGGGCCTGCTCGAGCCCTGGACCCGGGAAGGAATCAGCTTCGCGCTCCGCTCCGGGACGCTGGCCGGGACGGCCGCCGCAGAGGCGGCTGCCGCCCCGGATCCCGGCAGGCTGGACCGGGCGCTGGACGCCTACCCGGCCGCGATCGGGCAGGCACTGGTGCCCGAGATGGATGCCGGGCGCCGCCTGCTGGCCGCGTTCACCCGGCACCCGGGCGCCTTCCACACCGGCCTCGCGTCGCCGAAAGGCTGGCATGCCTTTGCCGGGTTCTGCCGCAGCGAACTGCCGTTCGCGGCCCTGGTTGAGCGCCGGCCGGTCAGGATGGCGCTATCCCTGATGTCCCGGTTCTGAGGAACGCGGTTAATACCAGCCATACCGCAGCTCGTGCTGCCACGCATTCCACGGATTTCCGTAACGTGACTGGATGTACCCCATGCCCCAGATGATCTGGGTGCGCGCACTGGTCCGCCAGTCGGGCCCGGCGGCCGCCATCTTGTCCCCGGGTACAGCCTGCGGAATGCCGTACGCCCCGGAGCTGTGATTGTAGGCAAAACGGTTCCAGCCGCTCTCGCGCATCCACAGCAGGTTCAGGTAGCGGAATTGCCAGCTGGTCCAGTGGTAGGCCGGCATCAGTGCGCCCGCGATCTGCCACGGTGAGCCCTGCAGCCGGACCCAGTGCCTCCGGCCCCGGTGCCCCCGCCCATGGTGATGCCTCACCCTGTGGTGCCTCTCGTGGTGATTCGGGTGGTGTCTGGGGTCATGACGCCAGGGCCGCGGGTCCTTCTGGGCTGTCCCGTACGCGGCCAGGTCGATGGTCCCCGGGTCGCCCGTGCTGCCGGTACCGAGCCCGGCACCGAGCCCGGTACTCAGGCCGGTGCTCAGGCCGCTGGTCGGGCCGGTGCTCAGGCCGCTGGTCCCGGCATCGCCGGTGCCACTGGCCTGGACCCGATGGCTGGCCGTGAGCCCGGCGGTCGTTCCAGCCTGCCGGGCTCCGTGGCCATCGTGGCCGGTGCCGTTGGATGACGCCCCCATGTAACCGGCCAGTGCGATGGCCGAGCCGGTCAGCGCCAGGGCCGTCTTGGCTGGCACGTGGGTGAAAGTTCTCTTCGGTGTCAAAGGGAGCCTTCGGTTCGGCGCGTTACTGCGCGCACGGTTTCCGCCCCTGGGCACATGGCAGCCATCGGGAAAAGGATGGCCACGGTGGCGGCGGATGTTGACGCAGGTTCAGGGCGTCAGTGTCGCCTCGAGCGACCATCACGCACGCGGGGCGCTTAAATATCCGGCACCGGCACCCGGAAGGCTTTGTGCCTGGGCAGGGTAAAGTTTGCTAAGGCCTCATCCCGGCTGGCCAGGCCAGCCCTATCGCGAATATCGCGGTCACCCCCTGTGCGGGTATTCACTCTACTGGGGCCGGCGCGGATAAAAATGAGGCTTGCCGTACGCCGATTCCCCCCAAGTATTCTCGATATTCATCAGTAGCCATTTAAAGCAAGTGGTAAACACGGGCTACTTACTTATGTCGCCGTCACCTATAGGCAACCGGCCGGCAGTTAGGCGGATTAAATTGCCTTTAGCGCTACGAACCGGGCATTGCGCTGTATCGCTCCGGAGCCGCATGTCGGGGCCCCGGGGCCGGGCCGTCGTGGTGACAGGGCCAGTAGGGTCGTCGTGTGGCTGAGGCTCCCCGTGTGACGGCCGGCGCCGCCCGGCCGCGGCCGACCCGGGCCGATCTGGAGGCGGCCCGGGATACCACGATCCCCGATGTCCTCGCCGGTGGCCTGCGGGTCGTTTTCGCGGGCATCAACCCCGGCCTGTACTCGGCCGCGACCGGCCATCACTTCGCCCGCCCGGGCAATCGCTTCTGGCCGGCCCTGCACCGGTCCGGATTCACCCCGCGCCAGTTCCGCCCGGACGAGCAGGACCAGCTCCTGTCCCTGGGGCTCGGGATCACCAACGTGGCTCCCCGGGCCACGGCCAGGGCCGCCGAACTGGCCCTGGCCGAACTGCGCGAGGGTGCCCGGGCGCTGCAGGAGAAGATGGCCCGGCTCCGCCCGCAATGGCTCGCCGTGCTGGGCGTGACCGTGTACCGGACCGCATTTGATCACCCAGGCTCGACCGTGGGCCCGCAGGCCGACACCATCGGACCGACCCGGCTGTGGGTGCTGCCCAACCCCAGCGGCCTCAACGCGCACTGGACCCCCGCCGCCCTGGCCGGGGAGTTCGCCCGGCTCCGGGCCCAGGCCACCGCCCCGCCCAGCGCTGTCCCGCCGGGCCCGCCTGGCGCTGACCCGTTGCCACACCGCCCCGCGTAGCCGCCCCGGCCCGGCCTCCGCGACATGTCCCGCGGAACGTCCGCCTTAATCGGGCAGATCACCCCCGGCGTAGCGTCCGTCACGCGGGAAATGTCGTAAGAAGGTCGCCGGGGGCAGGGGCGTATAGAGTCGGGTTGATCACCCCGGGAATGCGGTGACGGCCGCTCACAGGTAGGGGGCAATCATGACTGTCCGGCCAGATTTTGGGCCCGAATACGGAGACGAGGAGCGGAAGCGGTTCGAGGAGCACGACCTCCCCGGGCCTGGGGTGGCCGAGGAAGAGCGGGAGTTCCAGGAGCGCCAGCGCGAGGACGAAGAGGTCGAGTTCGTCGATGCGGAGAGCAACGAGGCGCACGCGGCGGGCCGGGTCTGCGAGCGGTGCGGGCGGGTCATCACCGCCGCGGAGGACGTCCGGCGGCGGCCGGACGGCCAGTGGGTCCACGAGGAGTGCCCCGTGATCCCGCAGGCCTGAATAGTCCCGCAGGCCTGAATAGTCCCGCAGGCCTAGCGGCCCGCGGGGCCTGAGCGCGCGCCGGCCCAGCGGCCTGGCCCGGTCCAGGACCGTCAGCGGCGCAGCCAGATGGCCTCCCGCTGGGACCACTGGTCACGGCCGGGCGGCGTCCGCCAGGTGACGTGCCGGCGGGGCGGCAGCACGGGGTCGAAGGCGCCACCCCGCCGGGGGATGCCCAGAACTAAGTCGCCGGCGGGGACGGGGCCGCGGAGGTTCCAGCCCGGGCTGTTCACCCGGACCGGCAGCCGGCCGGAGGCCTCGGCGCCGCAGTGACGGCAGACCAGCACCGGATCGAGTTCGTGATCGCCGTGCATCAGCGTGGCCGGCGGCTGGTCCGACACCCAGCGATCGCCCCACGCCAGCAGGGCCCGGAGCACCGGGATGAGATCGCGGCCCGCGGCGGTCAGGCGGTACTCCGCGCGCGGCGGCGTGCTCTGGTATTCGCGGCGCTCCAGGATCCCGGCCTCGACCAGGCTGTGCAGCCTGGCGGCGAGCCGGTCACGGGGCGCGCCGGTGTTCCGCGCGATCTCGTTGAACCGGCGGTTGCCGAAGGAGATCTCGCGGATCGCCAGCAGCGCCCATTTCTCGCCGATCAGGTCGAGGGCCCGGGCGATGGAGCAGGGGCGGCCCGGGAGATCCGGCTGCGCCCGGCGCCCCGGACCAGGTGTTTCGTTCAACGGATGCGGTTTGATCCATCCTCCAAGGTTGCCATATCAAACCTACTGGCGCTACCGTTCTAGCATGACAGTTGGAATATCAAACCGTGAGGCAGCCGCGCCGCGTGGTGCGGGACCGCAGGCCGTGTTCACGGTGGTGGTCGCCGCGATCTTCATGTCCAACCTGGATCTGTTCATCGTGAACGTGGCGCTGCCCAGCATCGGCCGGGATTTCGGCGATGCTTCGCTGGCCGGGCTGTCCTGGGTGCTCAACGCCTACGCGATCGTGTTCGCCGCCCTGCTGGTGCCGGCGGGAAGGCTGGGGGACCGGACCGGGCAGCGCCGGGTTTTCCTGGCCGGGATCGCGATCTTCACGCTGGCCTCAGCGGCCTGCGCAGCCGCACCGGATCTCGCCGTCCTGGTCGCGGCCCGGGTCGTGCAGGCCGCGGGCGCGGCGGCGCTGATCCCGACCTCGCTGGCCCTGCTGCTGGCGGCTACCCCGCCGGCCCGGCGAGCGGGCCGGGTCCGGGCCTGGGCCGCGGTCGGCGGCATCTCGGCCGCCCTGGGCCCGGTGGCCGGCGGGCTGCTGGTCCAGCTGGACTGGCGCTGGGTGTTCCTGGTCAACCTGCCGATCGGCGTGGCCGCGCTGCTGGCCGGGATCCGGGTGCTTCCGCATCCGCCGGCCCGGGACAGTGAGCCGTTCCCCGACCTCCTCGGCGTGGTGCTGCTCACCGCAGGGGTCGGCGGGTTGACCGGAGGGCTGGTGGAGGGTCCGACCTGGGGCTGGTCTTCGACCGGGGTGATCACCCTGCTGGCCGGGTCGGCAGTAGCGATCGCCTGGTTCCTGTGGCGCTGCTCGCATCACGAACGGCCGCTGGTGGAGCTGCACCTGCTGCGCATCCCGGCGTTCCGGTCGGCTAGCGCGGCGGTCTTCGTGTTCAGCATCGGGTTCGCCGCCATGCTGCTGTCCAACGTGCTGTGGTGCCAGACGGTCTGGCACTACTCGGCGCTGCGTACCGGCCTGGCCATCGCCCCCGGGCCGGCCATGGTCCCGGCCCTCGCGGTGGGGGCGGGCCCGCTGGCCCGGCGGATCGGCGCCGCTCCAGTCGCCGCGGCCGGGAACCTGCTGTTCGCGGCCGGGATGCTGTGGCGGGTGTTCGCAATCAGCGTCACCCCGCACTACGCCGTCGAGATGCTGCCCAGCATGCTGCTGACCGGGATGGGCGTCGGCCTCACGCTGCCCACCCTGATGAGCGCGAGCACCACAGCGCTGCCCGCCGCCCGGTTCGGCACCGGGTCCGCCCTGGTGAACATGGGCCGCCAGGTCGCCTCTGCGCTCGGCGTGGCCGTGCTGGTCACCATCATCGGGGTCCCGGCCACCGCTGCCGCCGCCGAGACCGCGTTCCGGCACCTGTGGCTGCTGATGGCCGCGGCCGGCGTGCTGGCCGCCACCGCGGCCGCCTTCGTGCGCCGTCCGCCCGCCGCACCAGCCCCTTCAGCCGCGCCAGCCCCATCGGCCCCATCAGCCCGCCCGGCCGCCTCGTGATCAGACGATCGGTGTCGCCGGCGCGACACCAATCGTCTGATCACAAAGCACTACCGCCCAGCCGCCCGGGGCGTCCGGGCGAGGAGCCTTTAGTCGGCCGGACGGGCCGTTAGGGAAGCGTTAAGGTCCTGTGCCGCCGTGTTAAGTCCGCGTGAAGATCAGCCCGGGGCGGCCCCGCGCGCGGTGAACTGGACCCGATGGACCGCAACCGTTCTCCGCGCGGGCTGGCGGCGCACTTCGCGCTGCCCGCCGGCTTCACCGCGTTGCTGCTGACCGGTGCGCTCGCCGCGGGGCTGGGGGGCCGGCTTCCCGCCACCGGGGTACTGATCCTGGCCGCGGCGGTGGTCCTGGCCATCTCCGCGGTAGCGGAGCCGCTGGTCGCGCCGGTGCTCGGGGTGATCGGCTGGCTGACGGTGGCGGGCTTCTCCCACCCGCCGTACGCCCAGCTGCGGATGACCGGCCCCGTCGCGGTGCGCGCCGCCGTGACCATGGCCGGGTGCGTCCTGGCCGGGGCCGGGATCGGCCTGATGGTGCGCTGGCTGGCTTCGTCGTTCAGACTAGGGATTGTGCACGTGCATGGCGAGCGGCCCGAGGGCAGCGCTGCGGGCCGGACCGGGACCTCCGCGCCGCTCCGCCAGACCATCCGGGCGGGCCTGTGCGGCAGGCGGCAGGCCGGCGGGATGATCCTGCTGGTGGCGGGGCTGCCGCTGCTCACCGTGGTGCTGGTCGCGCTGCGCCCCCACCTGGACCTCGCCAACGACCTGCTGCTCTACCTGGTGGCCGTGGTCGCGGTGGCGATCGTCGGCGGCTTCTGGCCCGCGGTACTCGCCGCGATCACCGCAAGCCTGCTGCTGAACTGGTACTTCACCCGCCCGCTGCACACCCTGACCATTGCTGAGCCCCGCAACATGCTCGCGCTGCTGCTGTTCGTCACCGTGGCGGTGACGGTCAGCAGCGTGGTCCACCTGGCCGCGCGCCGGCAGGTGCTGGCGGCCCGCAGCGCCGACGAGGCCGCGTCCCTGCTGGAGCTGGCCCAGACCGTGCTCGGCGGCGCCGATACGCCCACCGCGGTGCTGGACCACCTGACCAGCGCCTGGGGCGGCCGGGCCGAGCTGGCCGAGCGGGTCCGGGAGCACTGGGTGCGGGTCGCGGTCAGCGGCACCTCCCCGCCGGGGGCGATGGTGACCCGCGTCCCGGTCAGCGACACGGTGGCCCTGGTCGTGGCCGGGCAGTCCCGCCCGCTCACGGCCCGGCTGCTCGACGGGTTCGCCGCGCAGGCCGGCGCGGCGCTGGACCGGGACCGGCTGCGCACCCAGGCGGCCCAGGCCGAGGCGCTGGCCGAGGGAAACCGGATGCGCACCGCGCTGCTCGCCGCGGTCAGCCACGACCTGCGCACCCCGCTGGCCTCGATCAAGGCCAGCGTCAGCACGCTGCGGCAGACCGACGTGGAGTGGACCGCGGCCGACGAGGCGGCACTGCTCGCCACGATCGAGGACGGCGCCGACCGGCTGGACGCGCTGATCGGCAACCTGCTCGACATCAGCCGGCTCGCAACCGGGTCGCTGCAGCCGTTCCTGCGGCCCACCTCGGTCGAGGAGGTTGCGCCGGCCGCCCTGCTCGGGCTGGCCCCGGCCAGCAGCGTGCGGATCGCGGTGCCGGACGACCTGCCCCTGGTGCGCACCGACCCCGTGCTGCTGGAACGGGCGCTGGCCAATCTGTTCTCGAACGCGCTGGCCCATTCCCCCGAGGGGCAGCCGCCGGAGTTGCGCGCCTGCCCGGGGGACGCCAGCGTGCGGCTGGAAGTGTGCGACCACGGCCCGGGGGTGCCCGACGAGTTCAAGCTGCGCATGTTCGAGCCGTTCGAGCGGCTCGGCGACCGCGCCACGGGCAACGGCGTCGGCCTCGGGCTGGCGGTGGCCAAGGGCTTCCTGGAGGCGATGGGCGGCACGATCCACGCCGCGGACACCCCCGGCGGCGGGCTGACTGTCCAGGTGAGCCTGCCGGTGGCGGCGGCCCCGGCCGCGTCGGCCGCGCCGGCCGAGCAATGACCAAGGTCCTCGTCATCGACGACGAGGAGCCGATCCTCCGCGCCCTGCGGATCAACCTCACCGCCCGCAAGTACGAGGTCACGACCGCGGCGGACGGCGCGTCCGGGCTGGCCGCGATGGCGCGGGACCGCCCCGACGTGCTGATCCTCGACCTCGGCCTGCCCGACATGGACGGCACGGACGTGATCCGGGGGGTGCGCGGCTGGACGTCTACCCCGATCATCGTGCTGTCGGCGTGGGGCCAGGAGGTGCAGAAGGTGGCCGCCCTGGACGCCGGCGCGGACGACTACGTCACCAAGCCGTTCGGCATGAACGAGCTGCTCGCGCGGCTCCGGGCCGCGGTCCGCCGGGCGACGCCTGCCCCCGACGAGCCCGTCCTGGTGACCCCCCACTTCACCGTGGACCTGGCGGCGAAACGCGTCATCCGGGACGCCGGCGACATCCGGCTGACCCCGACCGAGTGGTCGCTGCTGGAAATTCTCGTCCGCAACGAAAACCGGCTCGTCACCCAGAAGCAGCTACTGCGGGAGGTTTGGGGGCCGCAGTACCAGACCGAGGCGAACTACCTTCGGGTCCACGTGGCTCACTTGCGGCGCAAGCTGGAACCCGACCCGTCCCAGCCGCGCTACCTGCTCACCGAGCCGGGCATGGGTTACCGTTTTAGCCCGGGTTAATCGGGGCCGGGCTGGAGCTGGTAGCTGGGGTTGTAGATGGCCCGCTCGTCCTTGACCTGGGCGACCCGCCCGTGCACCGTGATCCGCCGCCCGGGCCGGATGCCCGGGATGTCCCGGCGGCCCAGCCAGATCAGGGTGACGCTGGCGGTGCCGTCCCACAGGTCTGCCTCCATCGTGAGGCTGGTGCCCCGCGGGCGGAGCGTGACCGTGCGCAGCGTGCCCGCCACGTCCACGTATTCGTGGGCGGCGGTATCGGCGATCGGGGTCGCGCCCTCGTCCCGGCACTCGGCCTGCAGATCGGCAGCGTGCAGTGCGTCCGGGTCGGCGGTCAGCTTCACCAGCGGCGGCATCGAGGCCGCCCCGCCCGTCGGCGAGGTGTCCACGGCGGTCGGCAGCTGCACGCCCGCCGGGTAACGGTGGGCCGCGGAGCGGAGCTGGTAGGGGACGCTGGCCACCACCACCCCGGGCAGCAGCAGGAGCCGCGACTTCAGCCGCAGCGCGCTGTGATTGTGAAGCAACTGCTCCCACCAGTGCCCCAGCACGTACTGGGGCACGTACACGGTGACGATGTCGCGGGGGCTCTCCCGCCGCAGCCGCTTGACGTACGCCATCACCGGCCGGGTGATCTCCCGGTAGGGCGAGGCGACCACGGTCAGCGGCACCGGGATGTTCGCCCGCTCCCATTCCTCTTTCAGCCGGAGCGTCTCCGCCTCGTCCACGTCCACCGTGACCGCCTCGAGGTGGCTCGGCTGGGTGGCCCGCGCGTAGGCCAGCGCGCGCAGGGTCGGCAGATGCAGCTTGGACACCAGGACGATGGAGCGGTTGCGGGCCGGCAGGGTCAGGGTGAGATCCTCGGCTGGGGTGAGCTCGACCGCGACCTTGTCGTAGTGCCGGTGGATGCTGCGCATGGTGAGCCAGATGATCGGCATGGCCACCACCACGATCCAGGCTCCGCTGGCGAACTTACTGATCAGCACGATGACCAGCACCACCGCGGTGAAGCATGCGCCGACAGTGTTGATCACGCGGGACCGCATCATCCGCCGCCGGGCGCCCTTGTCGGTCACGGTGCGCAGCAGCCGGTTCCAGTGCCGGATCATCCCGGTCTGGCTGCAGACGAACGAGACGAACACGCCGATGATGTAGAGCTGGATCAGCCTGGTGGGGGAGGCCTGGAAAATCACGATCAGCAGGACCGCGAACCCGGCCAGCAGCAGGATGCCGTTGGAGAAGGCGAGCCGGTCGCCGCGGTTGTGCAGCTGGCGCGGCATGTTCCCGTCCCGGGACAGGATCGAGGCCAGCACCGGGAAACCGTTGAACGCCGTGTTCGCGGCGAGCACCAGGATCAGCGCCGTGACGAACTGCAGGACGTAGAACAGCGGCGAGTTATCGCCGAACACCGCCCGGCCGACCTGGGCGATGACCGTGCGCTGGGTGGTGCCGCGCGGCATGCCGATCAGGTCCTGGGCGGGTGCGTAGTGCACGTGGCTGGCCAGGGCCAGCGCCGTGACGCCGGCGAACATCGACACCGCGACCAGGCCGAGCATGGCCAGCGTGGTCGCGGCGTTCTTGCTCTTAGGCTTGCGGAAGGCGGGGACCCCGTTGCTGATCGCCTCGACCCCGGTCAGCGCGGTGCAGCCGGAGGAGAACGCGCGCAGCAGCAGGAAGATCAGGGCGGCCCCGGTGAACTCGCGGCTGGTCTTGATCCGGTAGGCCGCGCTGTCGGACTGCAGGTGATGGCCGAGTCCCAGCCGCGTGAGACCCCAGATGATCAGCAGCGCGACCACGCCGATGAAGCAGTAGGTGGGGATCGCGAACGCGGTGCCCGACTCCCGTACCCCGCGCAGGTTCATCAGCGCGATCACCGCCACCACGATCACCGCGATGAGCGTGACGTGGGAGTCCAGGGCCGGGAAGGCCGAGGCCAGGTTGGCCACCCCGGCGGAGACCGAGACCGCCACGGTCAGCGTGTAGTCCACCATCAGCGCGCTGGCCACCACCAGGCCCACCCGGGGCCCGAGGTTGGTGGTGGCCACCTCGTAGTCGCCGCCGCCGGACGGGTAAGCGTGCACGTTCTGCCGGTACGACGCGACCACGACCAGCATGAGGACGCCCACCGCGAGCGCGATGTAGGGGGTGTAGTGGAAGAACGCGATGCCGCCGACCGACAGGACGATCAGGATCTCCTCGGTCGCGTAGGCGACGGAGGACAGTGCGTCACTGGCGAACACCGGCAGCGCAATCCGCTTGGGGAGCAGGGTGTGACCAAGGTGGTCACTGCGTACCGGGCGGCCCAGCAGCAGGCGCTTGACGACCCCGAGCATCATGGGCACGACCGCGATGGTAAGCCGACGCTGGGGTGTGCGCTAGCCAGCGGGGTCCCGGCGGGACCCCGCTGGGACCCGGGAGGGTCAGTTCCCGAAAGCGATGTTGTGCCCGGTGATGTTGACCTGCGCACCCTGGGACGTGAGCGTGATGCTCTGCAGCGTCATGCCCATCGGCAGGTTGGGCAGCGGGATGGTGAAGTCGCCGAGGCCGCCGAGCATCGAGGTCGGGATCCCGCCGGCCGAGATGAGCTTGACGTGGATCTTGTCGCCCGACTGAGTCACCCGCGCCACCCCGCTGCTGGAGAAGATGCCAGCCACGTCCGCCGTGATCTTCGCCTCATCGTCGCTGATCCTGGAGATCTTCAGGTCGGCCACGCCGGCCGCGCCGGACCCGGCCTTGGCCAGGCTGCCGAACGTGATCAGCCCGGTGCCGTTGATGCTGGACACCGTGCCGCTGTTGAAGCCCGAGTTGAGCTTGATGTCCTTGAGTGTCGCGTTGATGTTGTCGATCGTCACCGGCCCGGTCTTCTCGCCGGTGGCGGTGATGTGGACGTCGTTGAAGTTGCGGGCGGCCAGCTGGGTGAGGAACGGGAAGCCTTTGATTGTCACATCCGGCTTGCTGCTGAAGCCCTGCTTCTGGATCTGGGTGGCGAACTCGTTGTCCGCGTAGTGGACGGCCACCCGGTCGGCGACCACGAACAGGGCGGCCAGCACCACGAGGATAACGAGCAGCACGAGCGGCCAGCGGCGGCGCCGTCGTGGGGTGCGGCGGTCACGTGCCTCGGGATCGTCGAAGAAACCACCGTGTCCGCCGTCGTTTCCGTGCTGGATCGGCAGGCGTCGCGTCGGGTAATCGCTCACGGAAGCCGCCAGGTGCTCGTGTCCCGGCCGGGTGCCGGGCAGCGTTGCGCAGAATGCTATGACATGACCGCCGAGGGCGCAGGGGCTGACGCCGGCACGGCAAGCCGGCAGTCATCCGCCATGGACGGTATCTGCCCTGCTGGCCGACCGAGTCATCCAGGTTTCTGGGAATTGAGTTATCCCAGCTGGGATACATTTACGGCCTCCAATTGGTGTGAGGCCGAATTCGTGATCAGCGCGGTGCATCCGCCCGGCTCCACGGCGGGATCGGTGGACGGGCCGTCGCCTGCCGGTCCAGATGGAGGTCGTACGCGCGGTAGACCACGGCCATCCCGCCGCGGCCGATCTGCTCATCGAGGCGGTACCCGGCGACCCGCGCGCCCGGGACCGGGCTCCCTCGCCACAGAGCCTCGCCACTCACCACGCCTCCAGCGCTCGCCTGCCCGGTACCGCCCTTGACCGCACTGCCCCGGGTACGCGCCTCGCATTCCGCTCGTTACCGGGTCGTTCTGGCTGGAGGACTAAATTTCGGGCATTCCGGGACATGTTCATGCTGCCCATAAGCGGGCAAAGCCGACGAAAACCCCATAGACTGGATGCTGGGAACAGCTATATTGCCGTGGGTTGAATCGCCTTAGACTAGGCAAATGAACGAGCGTCTTGTCTCGCCGCCGGATGCCCCGGTGCTTGTGGTGAAGACCCAGGGAACCGACCAGACGCTGCGTGCTGGCTCGCAGTACCGGGTCGGCCGTGATCCGCACTCCGACATCGTGATCAACGACTCCCGGGTCTCCTGGCGGCACGCCGTGCTCCGGGTTGACCGCGACGCGTGGATCCTCGAGGACGCCGGGAGCACCAACGGGACCTTCCTGGGCACCCGGCGCATCGGCAAGGTAGAGATCACCCAGAACTGCGTCCTGCGGCTCGGTCATCCCGATGACGGGCCGGTGATGATGTGCACCGTGAACCGGGGCGGCGGGCAAACCGTCATGAGCACCGGGATAAGCAGCGTGGACCGCCGCCCTACCTCGGTGAGGCGCGCGCCTGCCAAGCTGCTGCGCATCGGCCGGGATCCCTCGAATGACCTGGTGATCCCCGACCTCAGCGTCTCCCGGGAGCATGCGGAACTGCGCAACCTCGGTGACCGCCGGTACGAGATCGTCGACCTGGGCAGCCACAACGGCACGTTCGTGAACGGCCAGCGGATCATCGGGGCCACCAGGGTGACCGAGCAGGACCTGATCGGCATCGGCCGCGCCACGTTCCGGCTGTTCGGCGACGAGTTGCGCGAATTCATCGACGAGGGCGACATCTCGCTCGTCGCCCAGGATCTCACGGTGCGCCTGTCGAGCGGCAAGATCCTGCTCGACCACGTGAGCTTCCCGATCCCGGAGAGATCCCTGGTCGGGGTCATCGGCCCAAGCGGCGCCGGCAAGTCGACCCTGCTCGGCGCCCTGACCGGCATGCGCCCCGCGACCGAGGGCACCGTCCTGTACGACAACCGCGACCTCTACACCCACTACGCGGAGCTCCGGCACCGGATCGGCCTGGTACCCCAGGACAACATCTTGCACTCGCAGCTCAAGCCGCGCCGGGCCTTGCGCTACGCGGCTGAGCTGCGCTTTCCTGGCGACACCTCGTCGGCGGAGCGCAGCCGGCGGGTGGATGAAGTCATCGACGAGCTCGCGCTCACGGCGCACTGCGGGACCCGGACCGGGGCCATGTCCGGCGGCCAGCAGAAGCGGGTCAACGTCGCGCTGGAACTGCTCACCAAGCCATCCCTGCTCTTCCTGGACGAGCCCACCTCCGGCCTGGACCCGGGGCTCGACAAATCCGTGATGGAGCTGATGAGCGGCCTGGCCAAGGACGGCCGGACCGTCATCATCGTCACGCACAGCGTGGCCAACCTGGGCGTGTGCGACCGCCTGCTCGTCCTGGTCCCGGGTGGCCGGGTGGCCTACTACGGGCCTCCCGCCGAGGGTCTCCGCTACTTCGGGAAGACGGACTGGGCCGAGGTCTTCCAAGCCTTCGACGCCGAGCCGGACCGGGACTGGGCCGGGGACTTCAAGCGGTCGCCGTACTACGCCGAGCACGTGGCGGGCGGGCTGGCCCAGCAGGTCCCCGAGGGGGCGCGCGAGTCGCCGGGCCGCCCGCCCGCGCCACGCGGCCCGCTCGCGCAGATCTCCACGCTCTGCCGGCGCTACCTGGCCGTCATCGCCTCCGACCGCAGCTACCTGGCGGTACTGGCGATCATGCCTATCGTGATCGGGCTGCTGCTGCGGGCGGTCCCGTCTCCGGAAGGCCTGGCTGGGCGCCCGGGAACCAACGGTGACGCCGAATCCCTGCTCCTGGTCCTGATCATCGGGGCCTGTTTCATCGGGGCGGCCAACTCGGTCCGCGAGCTGGTCAAGGAACGGTCCATCTACGCCCGAGAACGGGCCGCCGGGCTGTCGTCTGGCACCTACCTGTTCTCCAAAATAATCGTGCTGGGGGTCATCAGCGGGATTCAGGCGCTGCTGCTGGTGGTCCTGGGCCTGTTCGGGCGGCAGATGCCCGCCCACGGCTCCCTGCTGAAGTCGCTGCCGCTGGTGGAGATAGCCCTGGCCATCGTGGTGCTGTCGCTGGCCTCGATGGCGCTGGGGCTGCTGGTCTCCTCGATCGTGAGCACGTCCGAGAAGGCCATGCCGCTGCTGGTCATGCTGGCCATCGCCCAGGTCATCCTGTCCGGCGGCGTGCTGCCGCTCAATGGCAAGATCGGGCTGAACCAGCTGTCCTGGATCGCCCCGTCCCGGTGGGGGTTCGCGGCCACCGCCTCCACCGTCAAGCTGAACGTGATCTCGCCCCCGGTCAGCGGGCTGCCCGACCCACTCTGGGACCACAAGCCAGCCATCTGGCTGATGGATATGGGCCTGACGGTGCTGCTAGGCCTGGTGTTCACCGTGATCGCGTGGCGGCGTCTGGTCGGGCTCAGCCCGGGCCGCAAACGGCGCTGATCCGGTCCCGCGCCGCTGTGGTCCCCGGGCCGGGTGAAACGATCGTGAGGTGACGACACCCAAGCGGGCGCCGCAGCCAGCGGACCCGCCCGCCCCGGGAGCCCCGGCCCCGGGAGCCCCGGCCCCGGGAGCCCCGGCCCTGGGTGAGCCGGCCAGCGCCGGGCCTGGTGCTGCCCGGGCCGCCGGTTCAGTGCCTGCCGGTTCAGTGCCTGCCGGTTCAGTGCCTGCCGGTTCAGTGCCTGCCGGTTCAGTGCCTGCCGGTTCTGCTGCCGGTGCCGTCCCCGCTGGTGGCGCGCTGGCTCCCGGCCCGGCAGTGGTGGTCGAGGATCAACCGGCCCGCCGGATCCGCCGCCCAGGCGACCTACTGCGGTGTGCGGCCGCATGCCTGGGGATCGCCCTGGTGGTGGCGGCCGGCCTGGTGGCCAAGGCCACCACGACCGGCGTGGAGACCGACGTTGTCAAGGCGAGCCGCCGGCTGCCGGCCGAGATCGTGTCCACGCTCCGCGTCCTCGCCATCCTGGTCCTGGTGCTGCTGCCGGTAGCCCTGGCCATCCGGCAGATCGTCCGCCGTCAGCCCCGCCGTCTGGCCGAGGCGGTGATCACCGGCGTCGCGACGGCCGGCGTGGTCGGTCTCGCCGGTCTCGTGCTGCGCAGGGGCATCGGCGACCAGGTTTACCGCGCGATCGCCATGTCGCCTAGCGAGGGCCACTTTGCGCTGCTCGACGGATACCTGGCCGGGCTGGTGGCCTTCACCACGATCGTCGACCTGAGCGGGCGGCCCCGCTGGCGCACCGCCTTGTGGCTGACCCTGGGGGTGTACGCGGTGGCGAGCCTGGCCACCCTGCGCACCACCGTCCTCTCGGTGCTCATCACGCTCCTGCTGGGCCGCGCGATCGGGCTGGCGGTGCGCTACGCCGCAGGTTCGATGTCGCAGCGGCCCAGTGGCGAGGCGATCGCCGCCGCGCTCGGCACCGCCGGCCAGCCGGTGACCGAGCTGCGCCGGCTGGACGCGGCCGGAGCGGCGTCACGGCGGTACGTGGCCATCACCCGGGACGGCGAGCAGCTCGACGTAAGGGTGTTCGACCGTGACCAGCAGGCGGCGGGGGCGATCTACCGCGTGTACCGCTCGGTCCGGCTGCGGGGGCAGGTCTCCCGGCGGGCGCCGCTGACCACCGACCGGGCGGCGGAGCGCACGGCACTGCTCACCTATGCGGTGGAGGACGCCGGCGTGCCGACGCCCCGGCTGCGCGCCCTGCTGCGGGCCGGCCCGGAAGCTCTCGCGCTGGCCACCGAGGAGCCCCACGGGACATCCCTGGCCGACCGCAACGGGACGCTGACCGATGCCCAGCTGGAGTCGGTGTGGGACGCGGTGCTCCGGCTGCACGGGCACCGGGTCACGCATCGCTCGCTGACCGCGGACCGGATCCTCATCGACGACGCTGGCCAGGTCATCCTGCTCGACCCGGGCAACGGGGATGTGGCCGCCAGCGATCTGCAGCTCCGGCTGGACCTGACCCAGCTGCTCGCCGAGTTCGCCGCGCTGGTCGGGCCGGACCGGGCCGCGGAGCTGGCGCTGCGCAGGCTAGGCCCGGCTGAGCTGGTGGCCCTGGTCCCGCTGCTGCAGCCGGTGGTGCTGGCCCGGTCCACCCGGTCCACGCTGCGCCGGGATAAGGACGTGCTGCCCGCGCTCCGCAAGCGGCTCCTGGCTACCGCCCCCGATGACGCGCCCGAGGTCCCGCCCGTTCAGCTGGAACGCATCCGGCTTCGCACCCTGGTCACGCTGGTCGCCACCATCCTCGCGGGCTACCTGCTGATCGTCCAGCTCGGGCGGGTCAACTTCGAGACCCTCCTCAGACAGGCCGACCCGCTCTGGATGCTGGTGGCCTTGGGCCTGTCGGTACTGACCTACGTGGCCGCGGCCTTGTCGCTGTCCGGGTTCGTGCTGGAGCGGCTGAACTTCCCGCGGACCATGCTCGCCCAGCTGGCCGGCTCGTTTGTCACCCTGGTGACGCCGGCGGCGGTGGGCGGCGCCGCGCTCAACATCCGCTACCTGCAGCGCAACAAGGTGCCCCCCGCTGTGGCGGCGGCCAGCGTCGGCGTCGTCCAGGTCGTGGCGTTCGTCCTGCATATCGTGCTCCTGGTCATCTTCCTGGCCATCACCGGCGCGCGGAGCCACTCACTGCGGCCCCCCACCTGGGCCTATTTCGTGATAGCCGGGCTCGTGGTGGCGGCCCTCGTGGTGGCGGCGCTGCCGCAGGGCCGGCGGCTGCTCCGGGCCCGGCTCGCACCGGCGCTCGGGCTGGTGCTGCCCCGCCTGCTCGAGGTCATCCAGCAGCCGCGGAAACTGGCGGAGGGCATCGGCGGCGCGCTCATGCTCACCATCTGCTACATCCTCTGCCTGGACACCTGCGTACGCGCGTTCGGCGGGTCCCTCGCCATCACCAGCGCCGCCGTGGTCTACCTGACCGGCAGCGCCCTGGGCTCCCTGGTTCCTACCCCCGGCGGTCTCGGCACGGTCGAGGCCGCCCTGGCGGCCGGACTCACGGCGACCGGGATGCCGGCAGCCACGGCGGTCAGCGCGGTGCTCCTGTTCCGGCTGCTCACCTTCTGGCTGCCGGTACCGGCTGGCTGGGCCGCCTTCAGCTACCTTCGCCGGCGCCAGGCCCTCTGAGGCCCGGGTGCCGTTCGGCGCCCGGTCGTGTGACTTTAGTCCCTCGTGCCTGCCCCGTTCCGGTGGCTCACTTAGGGACATGTTCGCGAGCCACGAGGTCATGCTGAGCATGAGCTTTGAGCGGGCCCGAGCCCGGCTTGCGGTACTGGGCAACGGAAGGTGGCTGAGCGGCCCGTCGGCGAAGGCGTACGCCGATGGGCTGGACGGGCTGATCCGGGTCGGACCTTTCGGCGCAGCGCTGGGCGCGTCCAAGCTGGTCCGGGTGCAGTTGCTGGAGCCGGTGCCGCGAGACGACACCGTCGTGCTGCCGCTGCGCTGGGAGGCAACCGGGGCGGCCGGGCACCTGTTTCCGGTCCTGGACGCCAACCTGGTCCTCACCCCCAGCGGCGAGGAGCACAGCATGCTGACGCTGACCGGCGCGTACCGGCCGCCGCTGGGCAGCCTGGGCGCGGCCCTCGACCGTGCCCTGCTCAACCGGGCCGCTGCCGCGACCGTCAGGTCGCTGGTGTCCCAGGTCGCGGACTCGCTGGTCGCCGGGGACGCCGCGGCGGGCCTCGCGCCCGCCCGGGCGACCGGTGGGCGGCAGCCCGCTCGCTGGCAGGCGGAGCCGGAGGCCTCCGCCTGACCTGACCTGGCCTGACCCGGGCGACCTGGGGTGACCCCGGCCTGACCTGGGGGCGGGCCCTGCACGGCCGGTCAGTGCTGCGCCGCCGGCCCTGGTTGCCTAGGATCGCTCATCATGACCGGGCTCCTCGCCGCACTGCGCGGATTGCTGCATCGCGGCGGGATCTCACTGAACATCCTCCTGATGGCCGTGGTGGTGGTGGCCGCCGTCAGCATCGGCCCCGCCTACTACGCTGCCGCGCAGTCCTCCGTCCTCCAGGACATCGTGAGCCAGGCGCCCGCCGCGGGCCGCGGCCTGGAGGTGGCTCAGTCCGGCCCCGTCAACGCGGTGAACGGGGTGACCGCGCAGACCCAGACGCTGCTGGCCCACTACCTCGGCGGCCAGGCCGCCCTGACCCGGCTGTTCGGGCCGCCTGTGATGGCGGCGGAGACCACGGTGCAGGCCGGCGGCCAGACGGTTCCCCTGGTCTATCGCTCCGGTGTCTGCGCCCATCTGCGCTTCACCTCCGGCCACTGCCCCAGCGCGGCGCGACAGGTGGCGGTCAGCCAGTCCCTGGCCTTCCTGCTGCACTGGCACACCGGCCAGCGGATTGCCGCGTCGACCTGGGGATATCTGGTCATCACCGGTGAGTACCAGATCACGGTGACGTCCGGGGGAACCGGGTACTGGTTCGACGCTGGCAGCCGCTACTTTCCCTACGAGACGGCGTATGGTCCCAACCGGCCCGGCACCCCGTACGACGCGATGTTCACCCCGCTGGCCACGATGTCCGCCGTCCCCGGCACCGTCCAAGGCACCGACTATGCTGACCTCTCGCTCCTCCCCGGGCATCTCACCGGGCCTGACGTAGCACTGGTGGAAACCGCGGTCACCGGACTGACCCTGAACCGGGTGCTGACGGGCGAGGGTGCGACCACGACCACGTCCCTGCCCGCCACCCTTGGCGCGGTCCGGGCCAGCTGGCGGGCCATCGAGGTTCCGGTGGTGCTGATCACCGCACAGCTCCTGCTGCTGGCCTGGCTGCTGCTGTTCCTGATCGTCGCGGACGCCGCCGAAGCCCGGGGTCCCGAGATAGCCCTGGCCAAGATGCGCGGCCGCGGCCGCTGGCGGACCCTCACGTTCGGCCTCGCCGAGCCGGTGATCCTGCTCGCCGTGGCGCTGCCGGTCGGCGTGCTGGCCGGCTGGGGGATCACCACCGGGCTCGGGCATATCCTCTTCCGCCCCGGCACTCCGGTCGGGCTGCCCGGGACGTCCTGGCTGGCGGCCGCGGTGGCGACGGCTGGCGGCGTGGCCGCGGTGGCGGCCACGGCGCGGCGGACACTGAGCCGGTCGGTGGTGGCGCAGTGGCAGCGGGCCAGCCGCGGTGCGGCGCAGCGGGGCTGGGTGCTGGATGCCATCCTCATCACCGCGGCCGTGGCCGGGCTTCTCGAGCTGCGGGTCAGCGGCCAGATCGGCTCGGCCCGGCGGGGAGTGCTCAGCCTGCTGCTGCCCGGGCTGCTTGGCATCGCGGTCGCGGTGGTCGCGTCCCGGCTGCTGATCATCGCCTGCCAGGCAGGCTTCCGGGCCACCCGGAGCCGCGGGCGGATCGGGCCTTTCCTCGCCCTCCGGCACGTCGCCCGCAGGCCCGGCGGGATGCGTACCACGATCGTGCTCGCCACCGCGTTCGCCCTGGCTGGATTCGCCGCCGGGATCTGGTCGGTCAGCGTGGCCAACATCAGGGCCGTGGCGGACGCACGGGTCGGGGCGGCCACGGTGCTCTCGGTCGTACCTCCCGCCGGTCGCGATCTGGCCACCATCGTGAACCAGATCGATCCGGGCGGCCGTCAGGCCGTGGCTGTAGACCAGTACGTCAACTTGTCCGGCAGCAGCGCCGGGCAGGTCCTGATAGCGGTCAACCCGCAGCGGTTCGCGCGCATCGCGGCCTGGCGGCCGGACTGGGCGGCGGGCCGGTCGCTGCAGTCGCTCACCGCCGCGCTGGACCCGCCCGCCCCGCCGCCGGTCGTGCTGCGGAGCAGCCAGGTGCGTGTCAGCTTCGACGCCAGAGGGATCAGGCCTGCGGGCGGCACGCTGGTCCTCGACGTGTACGAGCAGGGGGTGGGCGCCGTCGGGCAGACCCCGGTGTATCTCGGCCCGGCGAGCGGCTCACGCTCGGCCACCGCCCAGCTGACCGGCTGCCCGTGCCTGCTGGCCGACCTGACGATTTCCGCGCCTCCGCCATCGGGCGCAGTGATCAGCGCGAGGCCGGTCACCGGAGCGGTCACCATCGCCAGCATCGACGTCCGCACTGGCCACGGCCCGTGGGTGGCAGCCGGCGCCGGGCTGGGCACGCCGGGGCGGTGGCGGTCCGGGAACAACGCCGGCAGCTCTCTGCACCCCGGCCCGGCGGGCCTGGTCTGGTCTTTCAGCTCCCAGCCGGGGGTGAATCCCAGCGCAGTCCCCGTGGACCGGCCGTACCCGCTGCCCGGCCTGGCGGCGCGGGGGGTGTGGCCCCTCGGTGCCCGTGTGGCGCGGGTCGCCGGCCTGGACGGCAGCCCGCTGCCCGTCCGCGCGGTGGCGATCGCCGCAGCCATCCCGGGCGCGCCGGCCAACGGCGTCGTCGTCGACCGCACTTACGCGGAGCGGGCCGCAGGCGGCACGCCTGCCTACGCCAGCGAGCAGGTGTGGCTGGCCCCGGGGGCGCTGGCCCGGGTACGCCCTGCGCTTCGCGCAGCCGGTGTCCGGATCACGGGGGTGATCAGCGCCGCCTCCGCACGGGCTCAGCTGATCCGGCAGGGGCCCGCGCTGGCCACCGTGCTCTTCCTGGCCGATGCGGCGGCCGCCGCCGCGCTGGCCGCGGGCGCCGCCATCACCGGCCTGTATGCGTCGGGCCGCAGGCGGAGCCACGAGTACGCGGCCCTTCTGGCCAGCCGTGTCCCACGCCGTTCGATCCGCGCGTCGCTGCTGGCCGAGCAGGCCATCGTGCTCGGCTTCGGCGTCGTCATCGGTCTGGCTGCCGGTCTGGCGGCGACGCTGCTGGCGGTCCGCAGTGTCCCCGAGTTCATCAGCCAGCCGCAGGCCCCGCCACTGGACTACCTGCCGCCCATCGCCGGCCTGGCCCTGCTGGTCGGGGCGGCGCTAGTCGTGCTGGTGCTGGCTGCGGTGACCGCCAGTATGCTGCTGGTCCGATCGGTCCAGCCGGATCTGCTGCGGGAGGCTGAGCCGTGACCCAGCCCGCATCCGCTGGCCCACAGCCCTCAGCGGGCCAGTTTCCGGCGGGCCAGTTTCCGGCGGGCCAGCCACCTGCGGCCCGGCCGCCCGCGGTCCGCTGCGACAACCTGGTGCACGTCTACGGGACCCCGGGCTCCGAGGTGGCCGCGCTGCGCGGGGTCAACCTGACCGTCCGGCCGGGGGAGATGGTCGCGCTCCTCGGCCCGTCCGGCGCGGGCAAGACCACCCTGCTCTGGCACCTGGCCGGTCTGCTGCGGCCGACCGCAGGCCGGGTGGAGATCAACGGCCGGCGGCTCACCGACCTCGGTACCGGGGCGCTGGCCCGGTTCCGGCTGGCCGAGGTGGGGCTGCTGCTGCAGAGTCCGGCGCGCAACCTGCTGCCCTACCAGAGCGCCCTGGGCAACCTGATGTTCACCCAGGCGCCGGCCCGGCGCAGCGCGTCGGCCCGCCGTATGCGGGCCACGGAACTGCTGGACCGGGTCGGCCTGGGCGGCGCGGCGCACCGGCGGGCAGGCAGGCTGTCCGGGGGTGAACAGCAGCGGCTCGCCCTCGCGGTGGCGCTGGCGAATGACCCCGGGCTGCTGCTCGCCGACGAGCCGACGACGCAGCTCGACCCGGTTTCGGCCGCGGCCGTGATCGAGCTGATCCGGGACGCGAACACCAGCCAGGGCACGACGGTGGTCGCGGTGACCCACGACCCGGCCGTGGCCGCCGCGCTGGGCCGCACCATCACGATCCGGGACGGCCGGGTCGGCGCCGAGGGCCTGGCCGGGCAGGAGTACGTGGTGGTAGGGCGGGACGGGACGCTGCAGCTGCCGGCCGAGCTCACTGACCTTTTCCCGCCCGGAACACTGGCCCGGGCGGAGCGGCACGAGCACGGCGTGTTCCTGCACCAGGTGGATCCCTCCGGCCCCGGTGACTCCGGCGCTCGCCCGTACCCGGACGCTCACCCGCATCCTGGCGGCCAGGTTGATCCGCAGGGCCCGGGGGCGGGCCGGTGAGCGTGCTCGAGGCCCGGGGCCTGCGCTACACGATCGGCGGTCGGCTGCTCCTGAGTGACTTCGACCTCACGGTCGGCCCCGGTGAGCGGGTGGCCGTGGTCGGGCCGTCCGGCTCGGGCAAGACCAGCCTGCTCGCTCTGCTGGCTGGCCTGGCCGCGCCCCAAGCCGGCCAGGTGCTGCTGGACGGGGTCCCGGTGGTCCCGGGACAGGTGCCGGTGGGCGTGGCGACCGTGCTCCAGGGCCACGGTCTGGTGTCGCTGCTCACCGCCACGGAGAACATCGAGATCACGCTCTTCGCCACCGGCACGCCACCTGGCGAGGCCGGGGCGGTGGCCCGGGCGGCGCTGGCCTCGCTGGGCCTGGCCGAGCATGCCGACCAGCTGGCGGATGAGCTGTCCGGCGGCCAGCAGCAGCGGGTGGCGGTCGCGCGGGCGCTGGCCACCAGTCCCGCCGTGCTCATCGCCGACGAGCCGACCGCCGAGCAGGACAGTGCCTCACGGGAGCTCGTCCTCAGCCTGATGCTGGACCCCGCGGACGCCGGGACTCTGCTGGCCCAGGGGGGCAAACCTCCGCCCCGTTTTCCCGTGGGACTACCCCCGGAGCCCCCGGCCCCCGCGAGATCGCTGGTCTTGGCCACTCACGACCCGGAGGTGGCGCGGCGCTGCGACCGTGTCGTGGACCTGGCCGACCTGCGCCCGGACCGCCTCGGCCGCACCGGACTGGCTGCTGGATGACGGTTTAATTACTATAGCTTTACTATTTGATGGTTTTTGTTTACTAAGACGCATCGTACCGTCACGGCAACCCCAGCAGAGGTGCTGAGTCCCGGTCACGACCCGCCGAGCATCCCTGCGCCCCAGCTACCGCAGGAGGAGCTACATGCTACGGAGATGGTGCATCCCGCTCGCTGGCCTGGGCATCGTGCTCGGGTCGGTGGCGGCGGCCGGAACGGCCTCCGCAGCACCCGCCGCGCAGCACGCTACCCACCTGATCAGGCCCGCCGTGCATCTCATCCGCCCGGCTGGCCACGGCACCAGACCGCTGGTCGCGCACGGCGGTCCAGCGAACGCGGCTTCGAGCACCAACTGGTCCGGCTACGCCGCCGCCAGCGGCACCTACAAGAGCGTGTCCGCGACGTGGACCGAGCCGACCGGCACTTGCAGCGGCTCGGCCAAGTACTCCAGCTTCTGGGTCGGCCTCGACGGCTACAACAGCAGCACCGTCGAGCAGACCGGCAGTGAGGTGGACTGCTCCGGCAGCACGCCCGAGTACTACTCCTGGTACGAGATGTACCCGGCCTACCCGGTCAACTTCAGCAACAAGGTCAGCCCCGGGGACCAGTTCTCCGGCTCGGTCACCTTCAACGGCGGCAGCAGCTACACCCTGGTCCTCAAGGACACCACGAAGGGCTGGAGCCACACCATCAACGCGTCACTCTCGGGCGCAGCCAACTCCTCCGCCGAGGTGATCGCGGAAGCACCGTGCTGCACGGCCAGCGGCGGCATCCTGCCCCTGGCCCACTTCAGCCCGGTCACCTTCAGCAAAGCCAGCGTGAATGGCTCGGCGATCGGGAACTTCACCCCGACGCAGATCATCATGGTCGACAACTCCGGCCGGGATAAGGACTCGGTCTCCACGCTCAGCGGGGGTAACAGCTTCAAGGTCACCTGGCTGAGAAGTAACTGACCGCCTGACGGGAGCGGCCCCGGCGACAATGGCGTTGCCGGGGCTGATCCATGTTCCGGCCCCGGCTGGCTGAATTCTGGCCCCGGCGCACGGCACCGCCGCGCCGGGGCCAGAATTCAGCCAGGAGCCGGAAAGGAGAAGCCGTGAGTGCCGGAGTCCGCCGCATCGTGCCGCTCACCCTGGGCTGGGCTGACCTGCCACGCTCCGTGTCCGTGGAAGGGGCGTCCGATCAGCAGATGCTGCGCGAGCCGGTGCCCGGCCTGCTGCTCCTGTGCGACGGGGGCTGGCTGCTGCTGGACACCGGCTACAACGCGGCGCTGATCACCGACCCGGCGCTGCGGGCCCGGTTCCACGGGGACCCACTGGTCCAGCCGGTGCTCCCCGGCCCGGGTGAGCCGCTGCCTGAGGCGCTGGACGCGGCTGGCGTGGACGTGGGCGGCATCCACGCGGTTGCCGTCAGCCACCTGCACTACGACCACGCCGGGGGGCTCAAGCACTTCGCCGGCCGGGTGCCCGTGCACATCCAGCGGGCCGAGCTTGACTACGGCATGTCCAGCCCGCCCGGGCCGGAGGAGAACGGCATCTACCGGGTGGACTTCGACGATCCGCGGATCGACTGGCGGGCCGCCGAGGGCGGCGCGGAGATCGCCCCCGGCGTGACCGCCGTGCTGACCGCCGGGCACACGCCCGGTCACCAGAGCTTCGTGGTCCGGGTCGACCCGTCAGCCGGCGGCGGGGGCTTCGTGTTCGCGTTCGACGCGGCCGACCTGACCGAGAACATCGACCGGGAGGTCGCCGTCGGCGGGCGCATCGGGGCCTCGGCGGAGCAGAGCGTGGCCCAGATCCGCAAGCTGAAGCGGATCGCCGCGGAGCGGGGCTACCGGCTGGTACCCGGCCACGACCCGGACGTCTGGCCAGCGCTCACCGCCCAGCTTGCCGGGCGGCCCTGGCCCGCTGCGGGACCCGCCTAGCAGGCGCGGGGCCGGCTCAAGTCGGACCTGAGCAGGCCCAGGTGGCCGGGCCCGCCACCGAGACTTGTGCGGATAAGCGGCGCCGCTTGCGAACGATGCCGTCCGGCTCGGCCGGGCAGTCCGGCGCATCGCGTCAGCCGGGCATGGCGGTCAGGCAACGAATGACTATCGAAGCCCCCGCTGCCGTTCGGCTGGGCGGATGAGCGGGCACTATGGATCAAGGGAAAGTAAAGTACCCCGGGTAATCAGTGTGGCCAGAGAAATTCCTGAGGACTGGCTTCGGCGCGTGTGGGCAGGGGGGCCGCGGTGTCTGACGAGACCCCGGCGTATGGCGGGTTCGGCGTCGGGTCCCGCCTCGCCGGGTACCGGCTCGACGAGCAGATCGGCCGGGGCGGCATGGCCGTGGTCTACCGCGCCTGGGACAGCCGTCTGGATCGCCCGGTCGCGATCAAGGTCCTGGCGCCCGAACTGGCCCGGGACGAGGCGTTCCGGCAGCGGTTCATCCGGGAATCACGCACCGCGGCCGCTGTGGATCACCCCAACATCATCCCGATCTTCGAGGCGGGCGAGGCCAACGGGGTGCTGTTCATCGCGATGCGCTTCGTGCAGGGGCCGAACGTACAGGCGCTCGTGGAAACCGGGGGACCGCTGCCCGTGGCCCGGGCCTGCCACATCATCACCCAGGTCGCGGCCGCCCTGGAGGCGGCACATTCCCACGGGCTGGTGCACCGGGACGTCAAGCCCGGGAACATACTGCTTGATGCCGCGGGCGGGGGAGATCATCCGGGCCACGCGTATCTCTGCGACTTCGGCCTGAGCAAGCGGGCCCTGTCGGTCAGCGCGCTGACCTCGACCGGCCAGTTCCTCGGCACGCTGGACTACATCGCGCCCGAGCAGATCGAGGCCCGGGCGGTCGACGGGCGCACCGACGAGTACGCGCTGGCCTGCTCCGCGTTCACCATGCTCACCGGGCAGCCGCCGTTCGTCAGGGACGAATCGGTCGCGGTCATGTGGGCCCAGATCTCCGCCGCGCCGCCCACGCTGACCAGCCGCCGCCCCGACCTGCCCGCGGCCGTCAACGAGGTGATGGCGAAGGCCCTGGCCAAGGTGCCCACGGACCGGTACGCCACCTGCCCGGAGTTCGCCGTCGCGCTGCGCCGGGCCTGCGGGCTGGACTCGTCCGGGACCGACCCGGGACATGCCGCAGGTTTTCCGGACCCGCCGCCCCGCGAGGTTACTCGGATCGTGCCCGGGGTCCTCGCGGATCCCAGGCAGGCCGCGGCGGGAGACACCTCCGCCGGGTCGGGGGACGAGCCAGAGCCCGCGACCGGCCAGCCTCCCGCTGACCTGCCGGCAGGTGCTACGGGCCCCGCCACCCAGGTAGCCGGTCCCGCGTCCAGCGAGTCACCGCAGTCCCCGCCGCATGGGACCCAGCTGGGTGGATCCCCGGCGGGTGAGCCCCCGGAGGGGGAGCCCGCGCCGTGGGAGTCCCTGTACCGTGGGGCCCGGTCGCGTGAGGCCCATGAGCGGGGGGCGGACCCGCGCCCGGCTGCCGCCGCGGCCGGTCCCCCGGTGCCGGCCGACGAGACCCGGGATGTTCCACCCGTCGGCCCCGGCTACCCCACCCGGCCGCCTGGGCCGACGCCAGGCTTCAGCCGGCGGGCCTCGCCAGCGCCGCGCGCCCCGGCCCCTCGGCGCCGGGGCCGGTGGGCGCTCCTCGCGCTGGCCGCCGTCGTGATCCTCGCAGCGGTCGTGGTCTTCGTGGCCAAGCCCTTCTCGTCCGGTGACAAGACCGTCGGGTCTTCCCAGGCGCTGCCGCCGCTGCCGGTGCCCGGCTGCAGCACCCAGGCGGCCCGCGCGTCGCAGCTCAGCCACGTCACGAGCCACATGGTCTCTACCAGCGGGCACCCGTTCGACGTGGCGGTCACTCCCGGCTTCGCGTTCGTGTCCGGCGCTGGCAGCGGGCTCGGCGTGATGAACACCCAGAAGTCCGTCCCGGCCGGGATGTGGGACAGCGCCCCGCTGGATCACGCCCAGGGGGAGGCTCTCACCCCGAACGGGCAGTTCCTGGCCGTTACCGGCGGCAGCGGGATCAGCGTGTTCCGGGTCAGCGACCTGGAACAGCGGGCCGGGGCCACCGCGATGGGGTCGCTGGTGAGCCCGGGCCAGACGCACGCCGAAGACGTGGCCATCACCCCGGACGGGAAGTTCGCGTTCGTCACCTTCCAGAACAGCGCCAGCGTGGGGGTGTTCGACCTGCAGCGCGCGCTCTCCTCCGGCTTCGGGTCCGGCGATGTCATCGGCCTCATCCCGGTGGGCCCCCAGCCGATCGGGATCGCGATCCCTCCCGACGGCCAGCACGCCTACGTGGCCAGCCAAGCCTCCACCCCAGGGTCGGGGGAGTTGAGCGTCATCGACGTGCGCCAGGCGGAGCAGCATCCTGGAGCCTCCAGTGTGATCAAGAAGGTGCCAGCCGGGTGCAAGCCCAACCGGGTCGCGTTCTCGGCGAGCGGCCAGAACCTTTGGGTGACCGTGACTGGCTCCAACGCACTGCTCGGGTTCTCGACCGCCAAGCTGCTGAGCGACCCCGGGCACGCCCTCCTCGCCCGCGTCCCGGTAGGCCAGTCACCGCTCGGGCTGGCTGTCATCAGCAACGGAACCCGCATCGTGGTCGCCGACTCCAACAAGGTCGCCCAGCCGGGGTCGGTGCCCAACCTCGCGGTGGTCAGCGTGAGTAAAGCGCTGGCCCGTAAGTCGGCCTTGCTCGGCTACGTCCAGTCCGGCTTGCAGCCCCGGCAGTTCGCGGTCAGCCGCGGCACGCTGCTCGTCGCGAACACCAAGTCGGCTCAGGTCCAGGCCGTGCAGATGGGCACCCTTCCCTGACGCCCGGATTAGGCTGGCCGTCATGCTGACTGAACCGTCACGCGGAACCCGTGTCCTGGCCACCCCGGACGGCCGGCAGCTCGAGGTGCTTGACGCCGGCCCGGACGATGGCCTGCCGCTGATCTTCCACAACGGCACCCCGGGCGGCCTGGTGACCTTCCCGGCCATGGTCGCTGAGGCTGCGGCGCGCGGGCTGCGCACCGTCCTGTACGCCCGACCCGGCTACGGCGAGTCAACCGTGCAGCCGGGGCGCCGCGTCGCGGACGCTGCGGCCGACGTCACGGCGGTGCTCGACGGGCTCGGGGCGCGGCAGTTCCTGACCGTCGGCTGGTCTGGAGGGGGCCCGCACGCCCTGGCCTGCGCGGCGCTGCTGCCCGGCCGGTGCCTGGCCGCGGCTTCGCTGGCTGGCGTAGCGCCCGCGCGGGCCCGGGATCTGGACTGGGCGGCCGGCATGGGTCCGGAGAACGTGGCCGAGTTCACCGCGGCCGGCCAGGGCGGGGCCGCGCTCACCGCGTTCCTCGGGGAGGCCGCAGCCGGACTCGGGCAGGTCACCGGCCCGCAGGTGGCCGAGGAACTGGGCGGGCTGATCGCCGCCGCGGACCGGGCCGTGGTCACCGCGGAGTTCGCGGACTACCTGGCCGGGTCCTTCCGGGCCGCGCTGCGCGGCGGCATCGCCGGCTGGCGGGACGACGACATCGCATTCGTCAGCGACTGGGGGTTCCCGGTGGACCAGCCGGCCCCGTCCCGGTCGCCATCTGGCAGGGAGACGAGGATCGGATGGTCCCGTTCAGCCACGGCGCCTGGCTCGCCGCGCACATCCCGGGAGCGCGGGCCCACCTGGCTCCCGGCGAGGGTCATCTGACCCTCGCCGCGCGCTCGTTCGGTGCCGTGCTGGACGACCTGCTCGACCTCGCGGGCCAGCCGTCGGCCGGACGAGCCCGCGGGGCGTTACGACCGCCGTCGGCGGAACTTCTGCGCCCGCTATGAATGCGCCAGGCGCCGCTGAATGCGCCTCCCCGGCGATCAGGGGTGCAGCGCCAGGCCCTTGCAGACCTTGTCCACCGCGTTGCGTAGCCCGTACGCCGCGACCCCGGCCAGCCGCAGGTCGCCGGCGGCCACGGCCCGGACCACGGCCCGGTTGGCCTCGTCGTGCCCCGTGGAGAACATGTCCTCGGTGTAGACCGCCACAAGCATCTGCCGGGTGACCGCACGCTCGCGGACGGTGCCCAGGCCTGGTCCGTCCGCAGCGTAGACCAGCACCGGCTGGCGGAACATCTCCAGGTAACGCTGACCTGATCCGTCCTCGTACGGCTTCCCGATGGTCTCGCCGCAGGCGGCGGCCACCCCGCTGGCCAGGAACGCCGTCACGTTCATCCGCTGCCAGGCCGCCAGGTCCCGGTGCACCACGATCGCGATCTTGGTATCAAAGCGCATCCCTCCACCCTCCCAAGGCATCCCCGGCGCGTCTTGAACGCCCGAGCCCGAGCGCCCGAGCGCCCGAGCGCCCGCACAGCCGCCTGGCGCCCGGTGGTGAGTGTGATCATGAAGGGGTGGCCGGGCAGCGGGGCGAGCATCGGCGGACCGGGCCGGGCCAGCCCCGCTGAGCCAGCACGCCGGCGATCTGGGCGGCCACCTGGCAGCGCTGGCTGGTGACGTCAGACCAGCTGTAGCGCAGGGTCAGCATCCCGAGGCCGGCCAGCGAGTTGTCCCGGCGGATGTCGCGCCAGCGCTCAGCTACCGGGTGCGCGGCGGCCCCGTCCAGTTCCACCGCGAGGAGATAGTCCTGGTAAAGATTGTCGAGGTAGCGGCGCTGTCCGCGGACGGTTACCGGGACCTGGCGCCGCGCAGCGGGCAGGCCGTGCGGCCGCTCGACCCCTTTCACGTAGTGGTACTCGAGCGGGGAGAGCACGCCGTCCGCCAGTTCACCGACTGCGGCCCGCAACTCGGCTCGGTACCGCAGCTTCTTACGAGGTTCGAGCGCCTCGCGGATCATGCTGGCGGTGCAGAGACGGCTCCCGCATGCCTGGCTGAGCCAGTGGAACGCCTCATCGAACGTGGGTGCGCACTGGGTGAGGTCCACAGCGGTCTCCTCGATCCGCGTGCGCGGGGGCAGCAGGACAGGATGCCGCGACCGCACGATCCGGTCCGACCGGTGGATGATCACCGGCGGCGTTGCCTGCCTCGAGCGGTTCGTCCTTCGCAAGTGGCGCTCTTCCGGGATCGCCACATGGATGGCCGGCTGCGGCGCCGGCCGAACTGGTACAGCTCGGCAGCGGTCTGATGGCAGACCACCGCGCCCGGCCCGGCGGTCAGCAGCGCCGCCCAGATGAAGGCCAGACGAGGCGGCTCACCGCTGTAGGTGGCATAAGTCCCTCGGTACAGCTGCCACCGGCCGCTGTCCAGCCGGACGCGTATCGCCGACTCGGGCATCCCGGCATCCAGCGCTTGCCTGCGAGACACGACGTGATGTTGCTGGTCGAGCAGTTCGCCGAGGCCGGAGGATAGTGCTGCCATAGGCCCAGGGTGAATGCCCCGGCGCCGTCCTGGCTGATTGTCTCTCCCACCTGTGGATAACCGGACTGAGTCCGGCCATCCTGTGCATAACGTCCGCCCACGTGTCGTCCCGGGGGCGTACCGTAGGACGTTTTCATGATTCTGGGCAGCTACTGCGAAATAGCAGCACCAAGTGCCCAGGATCACGGAAATCGCGGCGCGGGCGGATACTTGGGGGTGGAGGTGTGGTGAGGGTGGGCGGCGGGGACTGGTCTCGGTACTGGCGGTCGGCGGATGAGCCGCTGGAGGCCATGTATGCCCACTTCCGGGAGCACGTGTACCACCGGCACAGTCACGACGCTTACTCCTTCGGGGTCACCGAGTCCGGTGCGCAGTCGTTCACCTGCCGGGGCGCCGCGTACACCAGCGCAGCCGGGATGGTCATGGCCTTCAACCCCGACGACCCGCACGACGGCCGGGCCACGACCGGCCAGGGGTTCAGCTACCGGATGATCCATGTAGGCCCTGGCCTGTTGGAGGGTGTGCTGGCGGACATCGGCAGCCGCCCCGCCGGGCGGCCGTTGTTCGCCACCCCGGTCGTGACGGACCCCGGGCTCGCCGTGGCGCTGCGGCGCCTGCATCGCGCGCTGACCGGGCCGGCCACTCCGCTGGAGCGGGGCGAGCGGCTCACGGCGGCACTGGGCCGGGCGGCCCGGGCGGCGGCGGGGCGGCCACCCGGCCCGCGCCGGGTCGGTGCGGCCGAGACCCTGCGCATTGCCCGGCAGGTCCGGGATCTGCTCGACGGGGAGCATGCCGCGCCGGTCTCCGGCGACGACCTGGCTGCTGCTGCCGGGTGCAGCCGCTACGCCGCGTACCGGGCCTTCCGGTCCGTGGCCGGGCTGGCGCCCGGTGAGTACCAGCGCCAGCTTCGGCTGCGCGACGCCCGGCGGGCACTGGCCACGGGCACGCAGGCCGGGCAGGCCGCGGCGGACGCGGGGTTCGCCGACCAGGCCCACCTGACCCGCTGGTCCCGGCGCTGCTACGGGATCACCCCCGCCGCCTACGCCCGCGCCGCCCGCTGACCACGCCCCGCCCGGCCCGCCCCGCCGGCCCGGCCAGCCTGCCCGGCCCAGCCGCGTGGGTGCCGCACTCGTGTGCCGGGGACGGCAGCGGTGCGGCACCCACGGGGCGCGGCGCCGCGCGCTAGGAACTGGCCGGAAGGGTGAGGTTGTAGACCGTGACGACGCCGACGGTCTGCTTGGTGAAGTGCGATTGCACCCAGGACGTGATCTGTGTCGCGTCCCCGGAGCCGCCGCCGAACGTGTGGCCGTTCGCGCCGATGAAGTAGTGCACCTCGTGCGCGACGACCATCTTCTCGAACTCGGCCAGGCTGGGTGCCTGGTCGGTGCCGTTGAACCCGCCGATGGCCATGATCGGCTCACCGCTGGCCAGCTGGAACGGGGCCGCGCTCTCCGCGCCGACCGTGGCCGCAGCCCAGCGGTAGCCGATGGCACCGCTGGTCAGCAGCTTCGTGATCGCGCCGGAGACCTGAGTGCTGCCGCCGAGGCCGCCACCGAGGCCGCCACCCTGGCCGGGGACGCGTCCCGACCGCCCGGACGTGCTGCCAGAGGTACCACCCGGGACCGCAGCCGAGCCACCCGGAGCCGAGCCACCCGGGACCGCAGCCGAGCCACCCGGAGCCGTGCCACCCGAGCCCGGGCCACCCGCAGCCGAGCCGCGCGAAGCCGAGCCACCCTGGGCCGTGCCGCCGGGTCCGCCGAAGCCGCCGCCCGGGCGGGCGCCGCCGAACCCTGCGCCGGGACCGCCGCCCGGTACGCCGGAGGGCGTGATCGCCGGCCCGGCGGTGGGCAGCGCGCCGGTATGTGAGGTGGCCGCCGTGTCAACGCTGTAGGCGAGTGGCCCGGCCAGGGCGGCCACCAGCGCCAACGGCGCCACGGACAGCAGCACGGCCCGCCCCGGCGCCCAGCGCTCGGCGATCAGCACCGCCGCCGCGGACAGCCCGCAGACCAGGACCAGGGGGCGCAGCCAGGGCAGCCAGCCAGGCCGGCCGAGCAGCACGTACGCCCAGCATGCGGTCACGACCAGGCCCGCCGCCAGCACGGCGCGGGCGGCGAGTGCCCGGCCGGCCACCATGCTGCGCCGGGCCCGCCAGAGGGTGACCGCGCCGATGCCGGCCAGCGCGCCGATCGCGGGGGCCAGTGCGACCGTGTAATAGGGATGGATGATGCCGCTCATGTAGCTGAACACCAGGCCGGTGACGAGCAGCCAGCCGCCCCATAGCAGTGCCGCGGCCCGGACGCGGTCGGTCCGCGGCCGCCGCCAGGACAGCCACACCAGGGCGGCCAGGGCCATTAGCGCGGCGGGCAGCAGCCAGCTGATCTGGCCGCCCATCTCGCCGCCGAACAGCCGGCCCAGGCCGGTGGATCCGCCGAACGCGCTCCCGCCGCCTCTGCCGGCACCGCCGCCTCCGCTGAACCCGACCGATCCGGTCTCGTTGCCGTCGAGCCGGCCCAGCCCGTTGTAGCCCAGGGCCAGCTGCAGCACGCTGTTGTTGGTCGAGCCACCGACGTAAGGCCGGTCCGCGGCGGGGATGAACTGCACGATCGCCACCCACCAGCCTGCCGTGACGAGGAGGGCCGCCCCGCCGGCCAGCAGCTGCCCGGCACGCCGGCCAAGCCTCGGCGGGCCAGCCACCAGGTAGACCAGCGCGAACGCGGGGAGCACCAGGAACGCCTGGAGCATCTTGGCCAGGAAGCCGAACCCGAGCAGGGCACCGGCGAGCACGATCCAGCGGGTCCGGCCGGACTCCGTGGCCCGCACCATCGCGTACGCGGCTGCCGTCATCAGCAGCACCAGCAGCGCGTCGGGGTTGTTGAACCGGAACATCAGCGTGGCCACCGGGGTGACGGAGAGCGTCCCGGCCGCGATGAGCCCGGCCGCGGGACCGGACCAGCGCCGGACCGCGGCGTAGAGAACCGCCACCGACGCGACGCCCTCGGCGGCCTGCGGCAGCAGCACGCTCCAGTAGTTCAGCCCGAATACCCGGGCGGACAGCTCCATGACCCACAGCGAGGCCGGGGTCTTGTCCACGGTGATGAAGCTCGACGTGTCGAAGGAGCCGAAGAAGAACGCCTTCCAGCTCGCGGTGCCCGCCTGCACGGCGGCGGAGTAGAAGTCGTTCGCCCAGCCGTTGCGGTTCAGCCCGGCCGCGTACAGCAGGGCGGTCAGCGCCAGCACCGCGAGCAGGGCTGGGCGGGCCCACTGCGGATCAGCCGCGGGGCCGCGGAGCAGCCGGCCCGGTCTGGACCGGCCCGCCGCGGTGGTCTGGCGTGGGCCCGTGGTGATGGCGCTCATGACCCGGTCACTTTCGGCGGCAGCGGCGAGTTCCCCTCAGTCGACAAGCCGACATTCAGGCGCCGGACGCTCCAAGCGGGATCCTGGTCGCCGTACCGCTCCGGGACGATGATCTCAAGGTGGGAGGCGGCCGGGGCCCATGGGTTCTCTGGGCCATGAAAACGCTGCGGGGACGTCATGCTCCCACGGTGATGGCCGCGGCTGGACCAGGACTGCAGCCGGTCTCTGCCGCGGCTATGAACCCGCACCAGGTGAGGGGCGGGCAGGCCGTTACCCGGGACGGGAGGGGACGGGCGGGGACGGGCGGGGACGGGCGGGGACGGGCGGGCCGTTACCCGCGTCAGGTGAGGGGACGGCCGGGCGTTACCCGGGACGGGAGGAGCCGGCCGGTGCGGTTGCCACTCTTCCCCCCAACGGCGTTAGTTAGCCGTCCAGCCGGGGCAGCGTGATGATGAACCGGGTCCGGCCTGGCTTGCTCTCCAGCCGCACCCGCCCGCCGTGCGCGGTGGTGACCGCGTCCACGATGGCCAGGCCGAGGCCAGTGCTGGCAGCCCCGCCGGTTCCCCGGGAGCGGGAGGAGTCACCGCGGACGAACCGCTCGAACAGCGTGGGCTGGAGCTCTGGCGGGATGCCCGGCCCGTCATCGGTCACGGTCAGCTCCACGGTCCCGGGCGCCTCGCCGTCGGCCAGCGCCACCGTGACCACGGTGTCCTTGGGCGTGTGCTTGGCCGCGTTGCTCATCAGGTTAGCCAGCACCTGATGAAGCCGGTGCTCGTCGCCGCGGACGATGACCGGCTCGTCCGGCAGTTCCAGGAGCCAGCGGTGGCCGCTGGCGGCGACCCGGGCGTCGCTGGTGGCGTCGATGGCCAGCCGGGTCAGGTCCACCGGTTCGCGGGCCAGCGGGCGGCCCGCGTCCAGCTGGGCGAGCAGCAGCAGCTCGTCCACCAGCACGCTCATCCGCTCGGATTCCGACTCCACCCGCCGCAGGGCGTGCTCGATGTCCGCGGGAACCGGGCCGGGGTGGCGCAGCGCCAGCTCGGCGTAGCCGCGGATGGAGGCCAGCGGGGTGCGCAGCTCATGGCTGGCGTCGGCGGCGAAGCGGCGCAGCCGGGCCTCGCTGGCCGCGCGGCGGCCCAGCGCGGACTCGACGTGGCCGAGCATCCGGTTGAACGCCATGCCGACCTGGCCGACCTCGGTCCGGGGATTGGCATCCGGGACCCGCTCGGCCAGCCTCACCTCGCCGCTGGCCAGGGGCAGCTCGGTGACGCGGGTGGCGGTGGCCGCGACCCGGCGCAGCGGGCGCAGGGACAGCCGGACGAAGCCCGTCCCGAGCAATCCCGTCAGCACCAGCGCCGCCGAGAAGACGGCGACCTCGGCGATACCCACGTCGCGCAGGGTGGAGTCGATCGGCTCCAGTGGCAGCCCGGTGATGTTCGTGGTGCCGTCGTGGCCCGGGCTGGCCATCAGCTGGTACTTGCCGAGGTTGGAGAAAGAGACCGTGACTGGGCCGTCCGAGCTGCGCAAGGCCTTCACCGCCACCATGTCAGCCGCGTCCAGTTTGCACGGACCGTTGGCCACGGCCGGATTCTCCACCGCCGAGCCCTCGATCCAGGCGCTGAACGTCGCCGGGCCGGTGCGCTTCCCGCACTGGGCCGCGCCTCCCGGGACATTGTCGTTATCGTGGTCGCTGTCCGCCGGCGGCTGGCCCGCGGGAGACGGCTGTCCCTGATCCTCGTCTGGTACGCCGGACTCCAGGCACTGCCCGTACTGGCTGCTGGTCGCGGCCAGCTGCGTGTTGAGCTGGTTCATCAGGGCTTTGTGCAGGACCAGGTAGGTGACGAGGCCGACGGCGGCGCAGGCCAGGGCGAGTAGCGTGACGAGGCCGGCGATGAGCCGGCCCCGGAGGGTGCGGCTGGCGAGCCAGCGGGCGGGCGCCGTGCGCCGTCCGGCCTCATTCATCGATGCTTCCTCAGCTTGCCGGCTTGAGCACGTAGCCGACGCCGCGGACGGTGTGGATCAGCGGCTCCCGGTTCGCGTCGATCTTCTTGCGCAGGTAGCTGATGTACAGCTCCACGACGTGAGCCTGGCCCCCGAAGTCGTAGTTCCACACCCGATCCAGGATCTGGGCCTTAGACAGGACCCGGCGCGGGTTGCGCATCAGGAAGCGCAGCAGCTCGAACTCGGTGGCGGTCAGGTCGATCAGGTCGTCGCCGCGGCGGACTTCCCGCGCGTCCTCATCCATGGTCAGGTCGCCGACCACCAGCTGAGTCTCGCCGCGGGCGCGGGCCAGGCCTGCCCGGCGCAGCAGCCCGCGCAGCCGGGCCAGCACCTCTTCCAGGCTGAACGGCTTGGTGACGTAGTCATCACCGCCCGCGGTGATCCCGGCCACCCGGTCATCCACCGCGTCCTTGGCCGTCAGGAACAGCACGCACACGTGCGGGGAGTCCTGCCGGACCCGGCGCAGCACCTCCAGCCCGTCGAAGTCCGGCAGCATGATGTCCAGCACCACGGCGTCAGGCCGGAACTCTCGGGCCGCCCGGACCGCTGACGCGCCGTCCCCGGCGGTCATGATGTCCCAGCCCTCATAGCGCAGCACGCTGGCCAGCAGTTCAGCCAGGCTCGGCTCGTCGTCGACGACCAGCACCCGGATCGGGCTGCCGTCCAGCCGCCTGATCGGGGCCGCCTGGCCGGTGCTGGCCGACTGGCCCGGGGCGGGCTGCACTGCCTGCGCGTCACTCATCATTGTCCCAGTGTGCGTGCGGTATCTAGGTGGTTATTCTACGTTCCTTCTGAGATTCCTCTCAGGACGCGGGCAGCAGCTTGAGGGCCAGGACGGGGCAGTCGGTCACGGCCCGGCGGACATGCCGGTCCAGCGACCGCGGCACCAGCCCGCGGGCCACGATCGGGTAGCCCCACTCGTCCAGCGTGATGAGCTCGGGCAGCAACTCCGCGCACAGGCCGTGGCCGGAGCAGGCAGTCGGGTCAACCCGCAGTTCTCTTTTCATCGGTGCTTCCTCAATCTCAGCTCCAGTCCGCGGCGTCGAGCGCGGTGTCCGCGGGGAGTGGCAGGAACGGTTCCCGGGCCGGGTCCACGCACCGGCCGGCTGAGTGGTTCCGGATCTCCTCCCGGAAGACGTGCAGGGCGCTGCGGACGAACCGGGTCGTGCCGTCCGGGTGGTGGCAGGCGCCCCGGCCCTCGACCAGCCCCGCCCAGCGGATCATGTCGGTGACCACGCGCGGGTCCGGCCGGGGGCTGGCCACCTCGTCCAGGGCAGCGGCGATGCGGGGCAGGCCGTTGAAGCACGGCCCGCACTGCCCGGCAGACTCCAGCGCAAGGTAGCGGGCGACCCGCGCGGTCTCCGCGATGCCGCAGCGGCCGGCCGGCAGGGCCACCAGGACCCCGGCGCCCACGAAACCCCCGGCGGCCTTGAGGTCCTCGTTGCTGAGCGTCATGTGGGCCGCGTCGCTCGATGGCACCCAGGCGCCGTGGTAGCCCCCGCTGAGTACGGCCTGGGTGCCATCGAGCTGGAGTAGGTTGCGCAGGGGGGTACCGAGCCCGGTCTCCAGCACGTGCCGGCGGCCGTCGGCCTGGTGCACCGTGCATAGCATGCTGCCCGGCTCATCCCGCGTGCCGACGGACCGGAACCAGGCCGGCCCGTACCGGGCGATCAGCGCCATGTGGGCCAGGGTCTCCACGTTGTGCACCAGCGTCGGGCGGCCGGCCACGCCCCGCTCAAACACCCGCGGCGGCTTGAACCTGGGCATGGCGGGCTGGCCACTGATCCGGCTGGCCAGCGCGGATTCCTCGCCGGCCAGGAAGCGCGGCGGCGCGTCGATGATCTCCACCGGGGCCAGGTCGGCCCGGGCCGCGGCGCGTTCCGCCACCGCGGCCCGCAGCCGCTCCTGGAGCCGGGCGTTGCGGTGCACATAGAGCCCGACGGCCTCCGAGCCCACCGCCTCGGCGGCCAGCTGCAGCCCGTCCAGGACGAGATGCGGCGAGATCCATAGCAGCGACTTGTCCTTGTCGCTGGCGGGCTCGCCCTCAGCGCCGTTGCCGATGACGACCGGCCGGGTCCGGGCCTCGCCCACGGCCTGGAGCTTGCGGTGCACCGGGAACGCAGCGCCGCCGCGGCCGGTGAGCCCGGCCGCCTTCAGGACCGGGATGAGCTTCCCCGGGTGCCCGAAGTACGGCGGGGCCCCGTAGCGCGACAGGTGGGTGCGCAGGCCGACGGGCACCGCCCCGTGCACCGGCAGCAGCCTGGGCAGGTCGCCGCCGGGCGCTTCGGATCCGGTGCCGGCCGGTGCCGTGCGGGCCCTGTCCTGAGGCCCGGGGGAAGGGGCGGGGTACGGCACGGTGGTGCCATAGGTCATCGCGTATCGGCTTTCGTGAGTCGGTCAGCGGACGTTCTCGGGGGCACGGTTTCCTGAAGCAGGGGGCCGCGCGTCGTGGCGTGGGGTACCACGGGTCTGGGGGGCTCTGGCGGGGGACATCCTGGCCAGGGTGGCCGCCGCGCGTTCCTCGCGGGGGGTTTCCCGCCCGGCGTGGGTGATCCGCCAGGCCACCGCGGCGATCACGGCCATGGTGCAGGCGATCGCCATGTAGAGCAGGACGCCGCTGTGCAGGTCGTTGCTGCTGCCCAGGCTGTGCACCAGGGCAGAGACCCAGGCCACGTAGCTGAGCCAGTGCAGGGACCGCCAGAGGCGGCGGCTCATCCGGGCGCGGGCCAGGCTGGTCAGGATCAGCGCCAGCACCACATCGAGGGAGATCGCGCCCAGGCCGAGCCAGAGAGGTTTGTACGCCGACGCGAACGGGATCACGATGGCGACGATCCTGATGGTGACGTAGGGATCGAGGACGGCCGTGATGACATGGATCGCCACGAACGCCACGCCGAGCATGGACAGGTTGCGGTGCAGCCCGGTGACCACGAACCGGGGCAGGCCGGGAAGCCGTCCCTGGCGGTTGACCAGCACGCCCAGCAGGACGACCGCCGTCAGCAGCAGGAGGCTCACCACTCCGGTGGCCCTGCTCGCGTACCAGAGCGCGGTGCTCTGGGTGATTCCGTTCATCGGTGCCTTTCCGGCGGTGGCCCCGGGCGCGCGGGGCGCTCCCGGCCAGGGTGGTGTTCCGGCTCTGGGACAAGATTCCCCGACCGGGCGCAGGCCGCCCTATGGCGCGCCTCTCAATTTCCTCTGAACGCTGCGCGCCTGCCCCGGTCCGCCCCTGAGCCGGATCCGGCCGGCTGAGCGCGTCACGGGCGGTGGCCGGCGGGCGGCACAACGGCGCCGGGTCAGGAACCGCCGGGTCAGGAACCGCCGGGTCAGGAACGGCCTGGTCAGGAGCCGCCGGACACGGCCTGCGGCGGCGCGGTGGTCGGCGCCGGCGCCGGGCCGGCGCGGCCGGGGCGGTACTCGCGCTGCCCGCTGAACTGGCTTGCCGGGCGTGGTGATGGTGATGCCTGGCAGGCTTGGCCGCGGCGCCGGGCGCACTGGCGGCCGATGCCGCACTGCTGGACTCGCCGCTGGCCGGGGTGCTGGCCGCGGATCCGCCGCTGGCGGAGGCGGGGCTGGCCGCCGCCGCGGGGCTCGCGGCGGCATGCGTCGAGCCAGGGAGGATGGCCGCGACCACCCCCGCAGTGACCACACCCGCGGCGCCCACCGTGACGGTGACGGCCCGCAGGTGACCCTGGCTCCGCTGCCGCTGGAACACGGCGGCGCGCACGTCAGCCCTGCGGTGATTCATGACAGTCCTCTGCGCTCAGTCATTCCTGGCCAGGCGGGGCCGCAGACCGCTGATCAGACCCAGGTCAATGGGTCTCGGCGGGCCATCCACCCACCGTCCGGACAGTACCCGCCACATCGACCAGGCGTGCCGGCAAGCCGAGCTTTGAGAGCCAATCCAGAGCTTCGGGGCCGCGGATGATCGCGGCGGTGCTCGCCGTGTTGGCGTCTGTGCAGGTCGCAGCGGCTACGGACACGGTGCGCCAGTACACGGGAGCGGGCAGGCCGGTACGCGGGTCCAGGATGTGATGCAGCACGTCACCGCCCCGCCGCCAGCGCCGCGCCATGATGCTTGACGTGGCCAGCCCGCCTTCCCGGATGGCTACCACGGCGGCCGGTCCCTGGGGCGGGTCCTCCGGCCGGCCGGTGACATCTTGCACCCGGATCCGCCAGCCACCCTCGGGCGGCGGCCCGGCCACCGCGATGTCCCCGCCCAGCCCCACGAGCACGCCACAGCCCAGCGCCGCAGCCAGCCGCGCCGCCGAGCGGTCCGCGGCCCACGCCTTGGCCGTGGCCCCGAGATCGAGGTGCACGCCCGGGGGGAGGGTCAGCAACCTCGACGCCTCGTCGAAACCGACCTGGCGCCAGCCGGGCACCGCCCGGACGGTCAGCCGGACCGGCGGGCCAGCATCGGGCAGCAGCGCGAAGTCACGGTCGTAGCCGAGCGCGGACATCGCGTCGGCGACAGTGGGGTCCACGTCCCCGTCGGTCAGCCGGGCCGCGCGCAGCGCGACCGCGATCGCTTCCGCGAGCAGCGGGCTCACCTCGACCGTGCCCGTCCGGGGGGTGCTCGGGCGTCCGGGTCGGGCCGTCCGGGGTCGGGCTGTCCGGGGCCGGGCCGTCCGGCGTCGCCGGCCCGGCGATCGCGCCGAGCCGCATCAGCTCGGAGTCGGGCCGGAACCGGCTGCACGCCCGGTCCACCGCGTCCAGGTCGGCTTCGAGCAGGCGGCGGCCCGCGGCCAGCTGGCCCGGATGGGTGACCAGCAGCCAGACCTGAGTGCCCAGGGCCAGCCAGTCCGCGGCGGCAGGGGCTTCCGGCTCCCGCGTGCCCGCGTCCGGCGGCGGCATCACGAGCCGCCCGAGGTGGCGCTGGCTGAGCCCGAGCTGGACGAGGGTGCCGAGGAGGACGACCGGATCGTGCCCGACGACGAGCTGTTGGTTCCCTGGGACGAGCCGCTCGTGGAACCTCCCGAGGTCGTGTGCGACGACGATCCCGGGCTGGTGTTGGCCGACGTGCCCGCGGCGCTGGACGTGCTGTGCGTGGAACTGGGCAGGGTAAAAGCCAGCCCGCCCGCGACCGCCACGCCGAGCACGCCGGCCCCGGCGGTCGCGGCGCGGAGCCGGCCCCGGGCCCGGGCCCGCTTCACCACGGCCGTCACGGTGCGCGGGTCGCTGCTGTTCATCTTGACTCCTTCCCGGAAGCTAGCACCCCTTACTTTTCCGCAACGGTCTATGGCTGGGCTTTCCACTCCATCTGCGGCGACTCTGAATACTGGTTATCCCACGCCGGCGGCGGGTCTTTGGTCCCCCGCAGTGAGGACGGACGGCTCTGCGCAGCGTCACAGGGCCACTGCACGCTGTCACTAAGCAGGCAGGGGGAGATATGCCGGATACCCCACTCAATATCACTAAGCCTCCCACCGGTGATGTGGCGCTGACCCCGGACCAGGTGGCGTTCCTGGTGGCAACGGCAGGCCGGGCACCCTCGGTGCACAACACGCAGCCCTGGCGCTTCCGGGTACACGAGACTGGCCTCGACCTGTACGCCGACCGGGGGCGCCGGCTGCGGGCCATCGACCCAGAGGGCCGGGAAATGCTGATCAGCTGCGGCGCGGCCGTGTTCGGGCTGCGGCTGGGCATCCGGCACCTCGGTTACCGGGCCACCGTGGAACTGCTGCCCGACCCCAGCCGCCCCAGCCTGCTCGCCCGCGTCCGGCTGGGCCGGCGGGCCCCGCTCAGCCACGAGGAGTGGGAGATGCTGGCGGCAGTGCCGCACCGGCACACGCACCGCGGCCCGTTCAGCCCCGAGCCGATCCCGGCCGGGCTGCTCCCGCGGTTGCAGCATGACGCCATCGCCGAGGGAGCCACGCTGGTCCTGGTGGACGACCGGTCCCGGGCCCGGCTCCGGGATCTGGTCGAGGCCGCGGCGCGCTGGCAGCAGCGCAACCCGATGGTCCGCGACGAGCTGCGGAACTGGACACGGGGACGGGGCAGTGACGCCAGGGACGGCGTGCCGGCGCGCGCCTACACCGCCCCGCCCGACGGCCCGGACCCCCCGGCCGGCTGGGACGGCGTTCTCACGCCCCGCGATTTCGACCAGGGGCGCGGTGAAGGCCAGCTCGAAGCCGACGGGCTGCCGCCGGCGGCGACCGCCATCCTGCTCACCGTGGGAGACACGCCGACCGACTGGCTGCGGGCCGGGCAGGCGCTGAACCGGGTGCTCGTGCACGCGGCGAGCACCTGGGTGTTCGCGGCGCTCAACAGCCAGCCCATGGAGTCGCCGCCGCTGCGGACCCTGGTCCGGTCCCGGCTCTTCCTTCCCGGCGCGCCGCAGATGCTGCTGGAGTTCGGCCGGGCCCACACGGCAGCGGCCACGGCCCGCCGTCCCGTCGGGGACCTGATCCTCTAGCCCGTCCTGGTCTGGGCCCGTCCTGGTCTGGGCCCGTCCTGGTCTGGGCCCGTCCGCGTGCGAGCTCGTCCCGGGTCCTGGGCCAGGGCTAGCCCGTGCCCAGGACCCGGGCCAGCTTCGAGGCCGACCGGGACGGTCGGGCCCCCGCTGCGGCCAGGCCGGCCGCCGCCGCGTCCAGCAAGTCCGGCGTGCCCCCCTTCAGCTCGACCTCCACCTCCCGCCAGGCGTCCTGCGGCCGCCATCGCTCCGGATCCGCCGGATCCGGCCGCGACCCGGTGACCTGGTCATCGGCCACCTCCGCGAGGACCTCGCCCGCCTCGCCGAGCAGGCGGCGCACGGTCCGGTGGGTCTCGAGCCGCGCGACCGGCCGGAGCGGCGCCCCGCCCGACCACCGGGCGACCTCGGCGGCGATCTCGCCGGGAACCGTCCGGCCTGGCGTGCCCAGCGGGAAATGCACCTCACGCCGGGTATCCCCGCCGACCGGCAGCTTGATGTGCCAGCCTGCATCGTCGCCGCCGGTCCGGCGGCGCAGGGTGATGTGTGCCCCGATCAGCCGCAGGTCGTCGGTGTCGTAGTAGGTCGCGGCCAGCTGCTGGACGTCCGGCAGGCTCATGCTGACGGCGGCGCCGGACCCCGCCAGGTCCGGGAGGACGAACCCGGCGTCCACATCATACTTCCGCTCGGTCTCGATCTGCTCGTGCTCACCAGTGGCCATGGTCTGAGGCTACGAGGCACCCCGGCGGCCGGGCCACGGGCGGGGGGCCGGAGGCCGCCCGGGCCGGAATTCTCCCCTGTGACGGCAAACGCGCAGCCAGCGATGCGGCCGGGCCGCGTGTTGGGCCGGTGATTCCGGGATCACGATGCCAAACTGCGTGGTGACGTTTCGTATGCGGGGTGGTACCGGCGGGGGTCGGGGCGGGGCTGCCGGGGACGGGGGAACGCGCAATGGGTCTCATCACGGATGTGCACGGCGGCGCCGGGGGGTACGAGGCGGTGGCACTTCCGCTGCTGCGGGAGGAGCCGTCCGGAACGCACGGCCTGGACGGGGCGGTGCTCCGGCGCCGCAGCGCCCGCCCGACCAAGCGGGCCGTGATCTACCTGCACTGCATGAGCGACTCCTTCGTGCCCGCGGACCTGGCCCGCTGGTACACCGACCGCGGGTTTCACTTCTACGTCGCCGACCTGCGCAGGCTGGGGGATCCCGGGCGGCCCGGCAGCGCAGACCCAGGCGGAGGAACTGGGGGAGTACCTCGCCTGCCTGGACACGGCCGTGGGGCACGTCCGCGAGGCAGACGGCATCGAGACCGTGGTGCTGTGCGCGCACGCCGCCGGGGCGATCATCGCGGCGCTCTGGTGCCACGCCCGGCGGGCCAGCCAGCCGGTCGATGCGCTGGTCCTGGCCAGCCCGGCCTTCGGAAACGGCCGGTGGCTGGCCCGGGCGGTCGGCCGCCGCGTCACCGTGCCCAGCCGCCGCACCCCGCCACTGCTCACGGTGGCCCGCCACCGGGTCCGGCGGGGCCTGGACATCAGCTGCCCGGTCCTGGTGCTGTCCCCGTCGGAGGACTGGGACGCGCCGGGCGCCACGAGCGGGCGGCTCGGGCTGCCCGCCGCGCGCGGCAAGGCCACTATGCGGCTCGGCGCGCACGTGACCTGGCTCAGGCTCGACGGGGCCCAGCCGGGCCAGGCGCTCCCCGGCGGGGCGGCCCGCAAGCTGGTATTCGACGAGCTGGCCCGCTGGCTGAGTGCCTACCTGTCCGGCCAGATCCGCGACCAGCTCCTCTAGCCCTGCTTTGCAAGACTGAGGGCCGCTGATCTGGCGCCGCCGGTCTGGGGCGGTCCGCCCAGGGTCGCCGGCGGCGGTGGGGAGCACGGGTGGTGGTCTTCGTTGCGGAAAAGACACGTCAGCTGACGGACACCGTGACGCTCGGATAGCCACTCGCCCCGTTGGGTTCGGGTGGTTCCTGCAGCGCGGTCTGCGTGTAGCCGGTCGCGTCAGTCGCGCGGGCCTCGATGACGTGATTGCCGCGGGTCGCCTCCCACTCCCAGACCCACTGCCGCCAGGTGTCGATCCCGGGGACCGCGGCCAGCCGGGCCTGCTTCCACGGCCCGCGGTCAACCCGTACGTGCACGGCGTCGATCCCCTTGTGCTGGGCCCAGGCCACCCCGGCCACCGGCGTGCGGCCCGCCGGCACCGCGCCGCCCGGCACGTCGATACGGGACTCCGTCTTGATCGGGGCCTGCTGCGACCAGCCCCGCTGCGCCCAGTAGGCGTACTCCCCCCGGAACGTCGTCACCTTGATGTCGGTGACCCATTTGGTGGCGGACACGTACCCGTACAGGCCGGGCACCACCATCCGTGCCGGGAAGCCGTGCGCCACCGGCAGCGGGGCCCCGTTCATGGCCACCGCTAGCAGCGCGTCCCGCCCATCCATGACCGTCTGGATGGGCGTGCCCGAGGTGAATCCGTTGACCGAGGTGCACAGCAGTTGCTCGGCACCGGCCCGGATTCCCGCCTCCCGGAGCAGGCTGGCCAGACTGGCGCCGAGCCACTTGGCGTTCCCGATGTAGGGGCCGGCCACCGGGTTAGAAACGCAGCACAGGGTGATCCAGTCCTCGATCAGCGGGCGTTTCAGCAGTTCGTGGAAGCCGATGGTGATCTCGCGCTCCACCATCCCGTGGATGCGCAGCTGCCAGGACTGGGGCGCGACCTGGGGCAGGATCAGCGCGGTGTCCACCCGGTAGAACGATGAGTTCGGGGTGACGAACGAGGTCAGGCCCTTTATGTCCAGATTCACGCCGCTGGGCAGCGGCGGCACGGGCTGGGCGGCTTTCGGGAACCGGATGTGGGCCAGGGCGCTGGAGACACTCGAGCGCTCGGAGAGGGTCCGCCCCCCCAGGACGCCGACGCCGCCCGCGGCCGCCGCCACTACGCCGGCGGTCAGGAAGCTGCGGCGGCCGGGCTGCCATGGGGCCCGGGGCGGGTCGGCCGACGGCGGGCCGCTACGGGCCCGGGAGACGGGCCGCGGCGGGCCCGAGGGGCCGGGAGGCGCAGCGCTGCGGGGGGCTGGTGCCGGGCCGGCCGGGCTGGGGGCCTCGTGCGGGGGCTCGGCCAGGGCGGGATCGTCGGGCACGGTGAAATCGGGTGCCGGCGCGACCCCGCGGGGCCGCCCCGGCCGCGGCACGGCTGCGGGCCCGCTCCCGGCGGGGACGCGCCCGCGCGGGGCCTCGCCCCCGGCCGCGCGGACCAGCAGCTTCAGCGCGTACGCTCCGGCCAGTGCGCCGATCAGGGTGGGCAGCGCGTCCCACAGCACCGCGTTCGGCCGGGTCAGCGCGGCGGCCAGGCCGATGACAGCGAAGATGGTGAGCCCGATGTAGCCGTAGCGCAGGTTGCGCATCGCGGCGATCCCGATGACCGCGGACAACACCGCGAGGACGACCAGGATGCCGACGATCAGGACGGTCTTGTCGTGGGAGCCGAACGCCGAGATGGCAAAGTTCTTGACCGCAGGCGGGGTGTGGTCGATGGCTGCGCTGCCGACGGCCGCGACGGGCGATCCTTGCGGCCGGCCGATGCCGGCGACGAGCTGGCCCACCCCGAGCGCGACCCAGGCCATCAGCAGGCCTGAGAGGACCCCACGCCATGCCGCGGGCGAGTCAGAATGATCTCTCACAGGGACTATTCGTAGCCGAACGCGAAGCGGATTGCCGCCGATTGCCCCCGGACGGCCAAGCCAACCGGGGTTCCCGCAACGAATTGAGGACATGGGGATGACCGACAGCCAGCCCTGGCCCCCGCCCGGAAGGCGGGGCGCTGGCGGGCCCGGGTCGGGAGAGCCGGGCTCCGGGAACCGGGCCGGCGGCCGGGGCAGCGGCGACCTCGGCGCGCTGCTCGGCCAGGTGGCGCGGGGCGACGACGCCGCGTACGGCGTGGTCTACGCACGGGTCGCGGCCCACGTGTTCGGCATCGCCCGGAGTGTGCTGCGTGACCCGGCCCAGGCCGAGGAAGTCGCCCAGGAAGTTCTGCTGGACGTCTGGCGCGACGCGGCCCGCTACGACGCCGGACGCGGCACCGCCATGGCCTGGGTGACGACCCGCGCGCACCGGCGGGCCGTGGACCGGGTGCGGTCCGAGCAGGCCTCGGCGGCTCGCGAGCAGCGCGCGGCCCGGGCCGAGGTCTCCTACGACGTGGTGGCGGAAACCGTGGCCGCGCGGCTCGACGCGGAGCGGGTCCGCCGCTGCCTGGGCTCGCTGACCGACCTGCAGCGGGAGTCGATCACCCTGGCCTACTACCGGGGCTGCACCTATCGTGAGGTGGCCGCGCTGCTGAAGGTGCCCGTGGGAACGGTCAAGACCCGGATGCGCGACGGCCTGATCCGGCTCCGCGACTGCCTGGAGGTGGACTAGGCGGTGAGCATCGTCAGGTTCCGGCGCACCGATCCGCACACGCTGGCGGGGGCCTACGCCCTCGACGCCCTCGGTGAGGCCGACCGGAAGCGTTTCGAGCGGCACCTGAGCGGCTGCCCTTCCTGCGCCCAGGAAGCCCGGGGCCTGAGAGAGGCCACCTCCCGGCTGGCGGACACGCTGGCCACCCAGCCACCCGACGGGATGCGCGAGCGGGTGATGGCCGCCGCGGCGCGGACCCGGCAGAACCCGCCCGTGACCCAGCTGGCCCGGCCGGCGTGGCCGCCCCGGGCAGTCTGGCCGGCCGGGGCCAGGTGGACGGGCCGCCGCTGGGGGATCGCCGTCGCATGCGGGGTGCTGGCCATCGCCCTGGTGTTCGGCGGCATGGCGTTTCACAACGAGCAGCAGCTCAGCCAGGAGCGGGCCCGCGGCCGCGCCATCGCCGCGGTGCTGAACGCGCCGGACGCGACCATGATGACGGTGGCGGCCACCAGCCGGGGAACCGCCACCATCGTCATGTCCCACCAGGCCCGCGCGCTCGTGTTCACCGCGGCCCGGCTGCCCGCGCTGCCGTCCTCGCAGCGCTACGAGTTGTGGCTGATGGGCCGCGCCGGGGCCCGGGCGGCGGGCATGCTGCCCCCGCCGCGGGCCGGGATGACGTCCCCCGTCATCGTGTCGGGGCTGCGGGCGGGCGACAAGTTCGCGGTGTCGGCCGAACCCGCCAGCGGGGTCCCGCATCCCACCTCGCGCATGATCCTGAACGTCAGCCTGCCCTGATGATCGCTCCCGCCGCCGTGGCCGCGGCGGCCGTTTCCGCTGGCGCCGGCGGCAGGCTAACGTGGGGACCCGTGAAAGCATCTCCCGAGGCGCAGCAGCGGCTGCTTGAGTTGGCCGAGTTCGACGCCGAGCTGAGCCGCCTGGACCACCGGCGGCGGACCCTCCCTGAGATCGATGAGGCTGACCGGATCGAGGCCCGGGATCGCGAGCTGCACGACGAGATCGTCGGCCTGGAAGCCGCCGAGAAGGATCTCGGCCGGGAGCAGGTCAAGGCCGAGGGCGACGTCGATCAGGTCCGGTCGAGGGTGGAGCGGGACCGCAAGCGGCTCGACGCCGGCCAGGTGTCCTCGGCCCGTGAGCTGGAGAATCTCCAGTCGGAGATCGCCTCGCTGGTGCGCAGGCAGTCTGACCTCGAAGAGATCGTGCTCGACGTGATGGAACGCCGGGAAACCGCGCAGGGCCGGCGGGACGCGCTCGCCGCTGAGCGATCCGGGCTGGCCGGAACGCTCCAGGACGTCATCGCCCGGCGGGACGCCGCCCTGGCCGAGATCGCCGAGGAAGCGGGCAAGGCCCGCGGTGAGCGGGCCGAGGTCGCGGCCGGCGAGCCCGCCGACCTGATGGCGCTGTATGAGAAGTTGCGGGACCAGCACGGGGTGGGTGCGGCGGTCCTGCGCGGCGGCCGGTGCCAGGGCTGTCATCTGTCGCTGAACACGGTCAACCTGAACCGGATCCGGGCGGCGGACCCTGACGAGGTGCTCCGCTGCGAGGAGTGCCGGCGGATCCTGGTCCGGACTCCCGAGTCCGGGCTGTAACGGGCCGTGCCGGTGTCAGGCAAGCAGGTGTCAGGCAAGCAGGTGCCAGGCAAGCTGGTCGTCGAGGCGGACGGCGGGTCACGCGGTAACCCGGGGCCGGCCGGGTACGGGGCCGTGGTCCGGGACGCCGATTCCGGGGCCGTACTCGCCGAGCTCCACGAGAGCCTGGGCACCACGACCAACAACGTCGCCGAGTACTCCGGGCTCGTCGCGGGCCTGGAAAGGGCCGCAGACCTGTCGCCCGGCGCGGACGTCGACGTCCGGATGGACTCCAAGCTCGTAGTGGAGCAGATGTCCGGGCGCTGGCAGATTAAGCACCCTGCGCTGCAGCCCCTCGCGTCACGGGCCAGCGCGGCCGCCCGCCGCCTGGGCCAGGTCGCGTATGAGTGGGTGCCCCGGGCCCGCAACACGCACGCCGACCGGCTGGCCAACCAGGCTATGGACGAGGCCAGGGACGGCGGCCGGGGGAGCGGTGCCGGCCTGTCCGGCGCCTCGTCCCCTGGCACTCAGGGCCCGCGCCCGGCGCCGCGGCCAGGCCCCGGCTGGACGGCGGCGCACAGCGAGCCCACTACGACCGTGCTGCTGCGGCACGGCGAGACTCCCCTGTCGGTCGAGCGCCGGTTCGCCGGGCGCGGGGACATCCCGCTTACCGAGACCGGCAGGCTCCAGGCGAAGGCCGCGGCGCAGCGCCTCGCGGCCAGCGGCGGCATCCAGCTGATCGTGACCTCCCCGCTGCAGCGGGCCCGGCTGACCGCGGAGGCGGTCGCCGCCGCGACCGGGGCCCCCGTGGAAGTGGACGACGGATGGATAGAGACGGACTTCGGTGCGTGGGAAGGGCTGAGCTACGCCGAGGCCATGGAGCGCTGGCCCGACGAGGTGACCGCCTGGATGAAGGACACCTCTGTGGCCCCGCCGAGGGGTGAGAGCTTCGCCATCGCCGGACGCAGGGTGCTGGCTGCCCTCGGCCGGTTGCTGGGCCGCGCTGAGCCGGGCCGCGTCGTGGTGGTCAGCCACGTCACCCCGATGAAGACCGTGCTCCGGCACGCACTGCTGGCCCCGCCCGCGGCGCTGCGCCGGATGCACCTCGACGTGGCGTGCCTGTGTGAGGTCGACTGGTACGCCGACGGTCCGGCGGTGGTCAGGTCGCTCAACGACACTGGGCACCTGGCTCCCCGGAATTAGGCACCCCGGGACTAGCCGCGTCGCCCTATGCTGAGGAGACGGCGGGCGAGCCGGCCGGGCGGCCGCGCCGGGACTCCTGGTCCCGGTGAGGAAGGTCCGGGCTCCGCAGGGCAGGGTGGTCGGTAACGCCGACCCGGGGTGACCCGCGGGACAGTGCCACAGAAAGCAGACCGCCTGGGTACCGGGCTTGCGTCCGGTACCCGGGTAAGGGTGAAACGGTGGTGTAAGAGACCACCAGCGCTTGGGGTGACTCGAGCGGCTTGGTAAACCCCACCCGGAGCAAGGTCAGAAGGGACCCTGGCGTCGTTTCGGCGGCGCCGGGGGACTGCGCGAGCGTTTGAGGGCGGCCCGCCCGATGCTCGCGGGTAGACCGCATGAGGCTGTCGGCAACGGCGGTCCCAGATGGATGGCCGTCGGCCCGCTTCGGCGGGTGCACAGAACCCGGCCTACAGGCCGACTCGCCCGCCGCCTGAACTGGGGAAATGCCGTTCATTGGTCCGGTGGTTCAGAATGCGGTGCGGGCTACCGACAGGGTGCTGCCGACTGGGTCAAACCTGTGTCACCATATCTGTTCTTGGCTGGTCACAGCCCGGGTCCGGTAAGCAGCCCGGGCGGGACGAGGTCAACGTAGGCTGGTTCCGGTGCTCCGCCGGCTCGTTATTCTGAGCGCAGGACCGCTGCGGGGTTCAGGCGGGCGCAGTGCCGTCCGGACGGGAGCGCGATCGCGTTCGCTGTGGCGATGGCCGCCGGAATCATGAGTAGCACCAGCGGCAGTGGCGTGATGGCGGCTGCCGACAGGCCAACATTGCCGGCGAAGAGTCCCCATGCCCAGTGGCCGGCTGCCACGCCCAGCGGGAGGCCGACGAGCAGCGCGAGCCCGGTAAGCGCCGTGACCTGCCAGGCGGTTATGGCGGTCAGCTGCCTGCGCAGCAGGCCGAGGGTCCTTAGGATGGCGAAGTCACGGCGGCGCCGGCGTGCCGACGCTACGGCGAACTGGCCCAGCACCGCGAGCCCGAGCACCGCGAGAATGCCGGCCAGCACTTCGGGGGTGCCGTCGATCCGCGCATAGCCTGTTACGCCGTTGGGGCGCTGGTCTTTGACGACGCATGTCGATTGCTCTACTCCGGCGCAGAAAGGACCCATGGCCCGGTCGAAGCCGGCGATGTCCGCCGCGCGGCGCGGCCCGGGAGCGAACCGGACGAGCACGAAGTTGTATCCGCTCCCGTTGCCACCCGCACCCGCCTGCGGCTCGAGCGTCGCCGCAGTGACTATCGCGCCCTGACCGAGGTCGGTGGGCGTGAAGAGGCCCTGGCCGAAGTAGGGGAAGACGGATCGGCCGACGATGCGCGCGGGTAGCTGCCGGTGACCGGCGGCCGTGACGGGCACCGACTGCCCGACATGCAGCCCGAGCAGGCGGAGATCTGAGGTCCCCAATGCGATCTCGTTCCGCGATCGCGGCGAACGGCCGGCCAGCAAGGTCGGGGATGTCAGCGGTCCCCGGCCTGCGGCCAGCCCGATCGCGGGAACGACGGGTGCGCGCGGGCCACTGCCAATCTGCACCGTGCCATGAACACCGAACGTCCAGCTGGAGATGCCGGGCACCCGCGCCGTGATGCTGTCGAACCGCTGCGGCGTGATGGTCGAGAACTGAAGATCTACTGCGACATCCCAGTCCTGGCCATACAGCCGCGGAGTATGCACGAGGTGAAGCAGATTCGTACCGAAGGTGGCGGCGGCGGCCACCGCCGCCACGGAAAGGGCCAGACCGAGCAGGGCGCTGCGCACCGGGACTGCGGTGCGCCCCCGGCCTGGGTTGAGGGCGAGCCGCATGCCCGACACGGCGGTGACGGGCGCTCCTGAGCGCGCCAGCCACTCAGCAGCCTGCGATCGGCGGCCCGGTGCTCCCGCCGCGTCACGCTCAGCGGAATGCCGGGCCGATGCCAGCCGCCAGGCGGGCCAGGTGGCCCCGGCGACCAGCAAGATCACGGTCGCCGCGGCGCCGGCTGCCAGCACCGGGACGTTAACATTCAGGCCGGGATCCGGCTCAGCGAGCCGGGCCGGCCCGATCGGCATCAGCGGCGACGCCGCGATCGCCACACCGCACGCTACTGCCGCTCCTGCCGCCGCCGCCGCGCCGACCTCAACCAGGGCCGCCGCCAGCAGCTGTCCGCGGGTCATTCCGAGCGCCGCGAGCGTGCCATTGTCCGCCGATGCCGCCAGCAAGAGCCGCGACGCTACCTGGCCGACGACAAGCAGCGCGGTGACAGCCAGAATCAACGCGAACAGGCCCAGAGCCACCGCCTGCGGACGGATGGATCTCTCGACGGCGGCCGCTTGCGTGGCCTCATCCGAGACGTATATCTGGCCGGCGGTAGCGGGAAACTGGCGCGTGAGCGCCTGGGCCCGGCCGCTGAACCCGCTCACCGTCACACCCGGCCGCAACTTCACGTATGCCCCATCGGATCCCGCGTAGCTGGGACCGAGCTCACGGAACAGCGCCTTGCTGGCGACGATGACCGGAGTCTTATCCAGATCCGTGACGGGAACGATAGAGCCGCGGTCCACCATGATTCCGACCACCCGCTCAGACAGCCTGCGAATGGGCCCGGCGCCCGTTCCGGCGCCCGCGCCCATCTCCAGCCTGCTGCCCACACGAAGGTGCAGGTCCTGGGCGGCGATCTGGTCGATCATCACCTCGCCCGGGCGGTCGGGCTGCGGCTGTCGCCCGGCGAGCAGCTTGGGGACCTCCAGCAGGTGACCGAACCTGCCGTCAAGCGGCGTAGTGACCGTAGCACCAACCAGTCGTCCGCCCCGTCCCACCGGCGCCGCCTGCAGCCCGACGATCGGTGCGATCGCCGCCACCCCCGGGAGGCCCGCAAGCGCATCATCGTAAGAACCGCTGAATCCCCCGCCAGCCGGCCCGACGAGCACGTCGGACGCCCGATATGCCTGCAAGAACCGGGGATACGCAGTGTCCGTCCGCCGTGCGCCCGCCGCCGCAGTGAGCACCGTGCCACCCGCCAGGCCGACAAGCAGCACCAGGACAGCCCAGCTCAGCCACCGTGCGCGGAACTCATGCACGGCAAGGCGCAGGACGGCCCGCATTGCCGTCAGCTCGCCCGCATCCGGCTCACGCCCCAGGCCACCATGCTGGGCACCATCCGGTGATGGAAGGCGCCGCCGAGCCGGACGGCGTGCGCGCCGGTGAGGCAGCCACCATCTCCGTAGCCGCATGCGGTGACACGTCCCACCCCACCCATCCCGTCGTGGAGAACGCTGTCTATCGCCCTAAACGGGATCCAGGACACCGAGGTGACCGAACTCTCATAACGCATGACCTCATGCTCGCCGCCGCGGCCCACCCCCGCCAGGGTGGTGCCTTGCGTCCTCGCGCCGGCGTACCCTCCGCCGCGCTGCGGATGCCAGCATCTCCATCTCACCCGCACCGCCCGGCAGTTGGGTCAGCGGCCGATGATGACAGCCAGCGGGCCCGTCCTCCGGGAGAGGGGATCAGCGTGCGATTCACTGGATACTCGTTCGGGTCGGTACGGGTCGATGTCGTGACCTACGGTCACGAACCTGATCATCGACCGCAGAAAGATCCGCAAGCGCAAGAAGGCCGCCTCCAGGAAGTTCCGCAGGGCGTACCTGCACACCCGCTGATCACCGACACGACCGTCACCGGGCAGAGCCCGCTGATGCGCCTGCCGCTCTCATGCATCCTGACCAGGCTTTCTCCACGGACAGGCGCTGGAGCAGGACGGGCACCACCCGCTGGACCGTTCTCAGGGGGCGTGGTCGATGCTGAGGCTGGCCAGAGCTTCGGTGACCTCTGCGGCCCCTGGCACGTTCAGGCGCTGGTACATTGCCAGCGCCTGGCTGAGGTAGTCGGCGGCCGTAACTGGATGTTAGCGCCGCAGGCTCTACTCCCTCGGGAGACCGCCACATCCTCCCAGCCGACTCTGCGCTCCTCCCGCCGTACATGGCTGACGATGGGCATACGCGCAGATCGCCCCGTTCGGGTCCAGCGAGAGCGTCCATGCATATGACGGGGGCTGGCAGATGCGCGTGCTACGTGCACAGGGGTTCACTTGCGGTTCGTTATCGGGTGGTGGACAACCAGTCTCGCGGCAACGCAGTGGGGTGCTGGCTGCACGCACGTCTGGCCACCGCTCTGGGGGTGTTAGCACGAGGGGATCCGGCGGGCTACCCGCCTTGGGTCTGTCGCGCGGCTGAGCCAGACTGTATGGGTAATGACCGCATGAGCCGAGACGGGGCGGGCTCAGCGCGTGGGGGGGGTAGGTGCTCGGTGGTGCACGATGTTGACCGCGAGCGTTGTACGTGAGGCGGGCTACCGGTTCCGGGCCTGCTTCCGAGACCGGTGGGGCGGGTACTTGGCGCTGGTCCTTGTCCTCGGCTTCGTGGGCGGCGTGGCGATGGCGGCCGTGGCGGGCGCCCGCCGGACGCAGTCCTCGTTTCCCGTTTATCTGGCGAGTACCAACCCTGGGGACGTGCAGGCCTTCACTGAGTTCGACCCGATTACGGGCACGGGCTACTCACCGAGAGTAGACCGCGCCATCGCCAGAGTGCGGTATGTCAAACGCGCCGTGGACGTCATCGGCTTCGACGGTACGCTGCAGCGCCTGGGGCCGGTCAACGGGAGGGGAGTCCCTGGTGAGGCGCCGCCCTCGTTCGAGGGCAGCCCTGACGGCGAGTATTTCACGCAGGACCGCGTCAGCCTGGTTCGCGGCCGGATGGCCGATCCCTCGCGCAGCTACGAGGTGCTCATGACCCCGGGTGCTGCCGCTGAGGAGGGATTGCACATCGGGTCGGCCTTGCGCCTGGCTTTCTTCACCACCGCCCAGGTGAACTCCTCCTCGTTCGCCGGCTATCCAGCGGACAAGCCTCACCGGTCGATCACGTTGAAGCTAGTTGGCATCGTGAAGGACAGCGCGCAGATCGTCCAGGACGATGACACTGCTCTCGGTGATCAGCTGGCTGTGCTCACCCCGGCGCTCACCCGGCGGCTGGAGTCGTGCTGCGCCTTCTACTCGTATGTCTCATTGCAGCTGGATGGAGGGACGCGGCACGAGGCGGCGGTGGTCTCGGCGATCAGGAAGATCACCCCGGATCTCGGGCAAGCCGCCGGGTCGCAAACGAACGCCCCGCTTGTAGCCCAGGCGGAGCGGACCATCCGGCCCGAGGCCATTGCCTTCGAGGTCTTCGGGCTCATCGCCGTCCTGGCCGCGCTGGTGATCAGCGGTCAGATAGTCAGTCGCCTGGTCCGCCGCAACGCTGAGGACGGCGCGGTCCTGCGGGCGTTGGGGGCCGGGCCGGCCATGACCATGTGTGACGGGCTCATCGGTGTCGTCGGGGCGGTCATGGCTGGGTCGCTGCTGGCGGTGGCGGTGGCCGTCGGGCTGTCGCCCCTGGCCCCGATCGGGCCGGTCCGGTCTGTGTACCCGGATCGGGGCATGGCGTTCGACTGGACGGTCTTGGGCCTTGGATTCGTCCTCCTGACAGTTGTCCTTACCGGATCGGCAGCGGCCGTGGCCTATCGGGTATCGCCGCACCGTGCCCGCCGGGCCGGTAACCTCGAGCGCAGCTCCAGGCTGGCCCAGGCAGCCGCGGCCTGTGGCCTGCCGCCCACCGCGGTGACCGGCATCCGCTCGGCCCTCGGCTCAGCCTCGGGGCGCCACGCCGCCCCGGTGCGGTCCGCCCTGCTCGGCGCGGTGATCGCCGTCGTGGTGGTGGTCACCTCGATCACGTTCGGATCCAGCCTCAGCTTCCTGGTATCCCGTCCCGCGCTCTACGGGTGGAACTGGAACTACGCGCTGCTAGCAGGCTTCTCGGCCGCCGAGAACCTGCCAGCGTCCCAAACCGCCGCCCTGCTCAATCACAACCCAGTGATCGCTCACTGGGCCGGCGTGTACTTCGAGCAGATGAAACTGGACGGGCAGCCCGTCCCTGTCCTGGCCAGCAGCCCAAACGCCCCGGTAAGCCCGCCGCTGCTATCCGGGCACGGCCTCCATTCGGCGTCACAGATAGTGCTCGGACCCGCCACCCTGGCTCAACTTCACAAACACCTCGGCGACACAGTCATCGCCGACATGGGACAGCGGCGGCCGGTCCGCCTGCGCATTGTCGGTACAGCGACCTTGCCCACCATCGGAAGCTCGGGCAGCCCCTCCCTCCACATGGGGACGGGCGCGATTGTCGCCCCGGCCCGCTTCCCTGCCCAGGCCCTCAACCCGCAAGGAAGCCCCGTGCCGGGCCCGATGGCTGCGTTCATAACGATCCGGCCCGGCGTAACCCCGGCTACGGCGCGCCGCTCACTCGACCAGGTCACTGCGGCTCTCAACCGGTCGTCGGACGGCCCAGTCGGAGGCGCGGTCTCCGTCCTCCGCCCGGCCGAGATCGCCAGCTACCGCACCGTCGGCTCCACCCCATCAGTGCTCGCCGCCATCCTCGCCGCCGGGGCGATCGGCGCCCTCGGGCTCACCCTGATCGCATCGGTCCGGCGCCGACGGCACGAGTTCGCGCTGCTCAAGACCCTGGGCTTCACCCGTCGCCAGCTGGCCGCCACAGTGGCCTGGCAGTCGTCTGTGCCTGCCATCGTCGGAGTCATCTTCGGCGTCCCCCTCGGCATCGCCTTCGGGCGATGGCTGTGGATACTGTTCGCCCGGGGAATGTCGGCCGTTCCTGATCCCAATGTGCCCGCACGCTACATAGTTGTGGTTGCGCTAGGGGCGATGGTATTCGCCAACCTCGCAGCGATACTGCCCGCACATGTCGCCGCTCGCACGCCCACCGCGCTGCTCTTGCGGACCGAGTAGCCAAGACACGACACGTCAGGGCTGATAGATCGCCCGGGGCCAGCGCAACCGCCCTGGCGCGCCGCGGGGCCGTCGGCCCGCGTTCGCGCGGGTGCACAGAACCCGGCCTACAGGCCGGCTCGCCCGCCGCCTCGACCTCGTTCGTGCCGTGCCTCGTGCCGGGCAGAAACTGAACAACCTCGACGAGGAACTTGAATGACCACGAGGGTCACCTGGCCGCAGCTAACGTGAGGCAAGGGACTCCGGGCTTGTGGCTGGCACTGGCGGCGGATCGGCGCGGGTCACGAAGACCTGCGGGCTGATGATGTGCAGCGCGCCGAGCAGGGTGCCCAGCGCCTCGCCCTGCCCAAGCCCGATCATCACCTCACCGATTATCTCGGCTTTGCCGGTGCTGCGTGGTACCAGGCGGACGGCGCCCACCGGCTGATCAGAGAGGGTCTCGAGGGCTTCCTGGAACAGCGCACGGCTGTGCGGATCGTCAGACAGGGTTAGCCGGATCCTCCACGTGATCTCATTCGGGCACATGGCGTCGCCTCCGCTATTCCAGTACCACTACTTGCCGGTAACGGTCGCCGAGCCAAGAGACCGGGGCCAGAGGCCCAAGTCCTTACCGGCCGGGCCGAAAGGCCGTCCCGGGCCAACGCGGCGCCGCTGACTTGCCGGCTGGCGCTTACACCCCGTCACGGGAACGGCAGAGTCACGGGAACGGCAGAGTCACGGGAACGGCAGAGTCACGGGAACGGCAGAGTCACGGGAACGGCAGAAGTGCCAGATCGTCAAGCGTATGTGACCAGCGAAATTTTTTGGAATGGGACGGGGTTATCTTGGTCCGCATTGCCCGATACCACGTGCACGACCGTGATGGTCAGCCTTTCCTCGTGCTGGGCGACCTGACGCAGGGCGTCCGTAACCTTGATCCACATCTTCGCCGGGGTGAGCTGGTGCGGGGGCCGCGCGTCGAAAGGCCGCCGCTCGGTCGGCACGTCGCAATGGCCCTGGTCGCCAAAGCAGCCGCCATGGCCGAACACATACACGGATCCCGCGTAGCCGTTCTCCGCGGAGCGAGTGGTCTCGCTGGTGGCGGCTGGATTGTTGAAGAAAACTCTCAGTGCGAAGGAGGCGCCTGAATGATCGACGCCATCGAAGATCAAGTCGGCCCGATTGTAAGTGGCGCCGATATCTGTGGCTGTCAGGCCGATCGGTTTCGACACGAAGGGTTGCATCAGCTAGCCGGTTCCTGTGTTGAGGCTTCGATGGGTACCTCGGCGAGTGAATATTCGTAGCCGAGGCTATTGGCATCGAGTGTCCCGCCCACTACTGCCGCCGGGCCCGCGAATGGTGGCAGTGCAGAATTAAGATAATGTTTGGGCGGGTCGGCGCCAGGATTCTTCAATTGCCAGAGCCACCACAGCCGATCGATCATCGTGTGATGGGCATAGAAGAGAGGATCATACGCGGCCACCGGTATCTCACTCATCGTGCCGCCGACCCAGACATGCACCGAGTCGTGAATTTGCTCAACCTGCTGGCTGAAGTTGACAAAGTTGGATGCATTGAGTGCGTCCTGCACTTGCGCCGCTGTCGGCAGTGCGTCCGGCGCGGGAGCAAGTACGCCGGGCTGACGGAACGTCTTCGCTGGCAAGGGGCCAGGGTTGACGCCTGTCCCGCTGGTAATTGCTGTCCTCGCGCCACTGTCACCTTCCCACTGGGCGTCCGGAATAGCGATAATCTGCCCTTGATATAGCGGGTTCGCCTGACCATTGACCGTTTCCGAGGAATACGCGTCAGGTATCACGGATGGCTGGGCTGGTTCTGTAGTCCAGTCCCACCACGGGAGCGTTACCCCAGCGACCTGATCCTGAAGGGCCTGCTCGAAGAAGTAGAGATACGCCCGATGCCACGGGAGGAATAGCGGCCCAACATGAAGATTGCCGAGGACGCCGGCAGCATCGTGATGGACGCAGTAGCCGGGTAACGGAAGCCCGTGGATACCAGCGAAATACTGATATCCACGTTCATCCGAGATACCCATCACCGCCACGAAGGCTGCCCGCAGGCTAACCAGGTCCGCGGCTGTCAGGGTAGCGACGCTTTGGCGCAACTTAACACTCGGAACAGCGGGCACCCGCGGCGTATGTGTCCCCGTATTCACAATCATAACTCCATCCCCTGCTGCCCCGGTAGCTTACCCAGGGAACTGCTCCTCGCAGCCTTCCGTCTCGAAGCGCTCTCGCATGAACGCTGACGGCCTGAGGAAATTTGTAACCGCCATGAGCCTAGCGCGTCCTTCCGCATATCTCTACACCGTGCAGGAGCTAAATGGTTCCTTATCCGGCGCCACATCCAGAAGGTCATGGACAGCGTCCGCGCACTGCTGCCCGACGAGATCCCGGCCGGGAATTAGTCATCGGGAGAGGCTACTTCGAAGCCACGATCTCATACGTTTGGCCAATTGGGTGCTGGGACAGGAAGCCTGAGCAGATGCCGCACTCCATGTACTCGGCCAGGTGTGAGGTTTGATCGTTCAGCCGGGGATGGCCTGCCTGGTGACGGTCCGTCCGCAATGCGCAGAGATTCCACTCAGCGTCCTCACCACCAAGATAGAGTGGATGCCCGTGATGTGCGTCATATGGCGCGTTGGGCTCAGTATCTTCTTTGAAGCACGGCTGCGGCGGTGGAAGCAGTCGCCTTCGTGCATCCGCTATTTCCTTGGCCAGCCGACTCTGGTCGGCAGCCCGATCGATTCCCTCCCATTCTCGCTCGGCCGAACTTGTCCGCCTTAGTTGCCGTGGGCCCCTAGGGTTAGGCAGCTCGCCAGGCCAGGAAATAGGCAGAGCGTCTTCACAGGGGTCCGATCGGCATTTCCGCTTCTTCTTCTTCTTTTGATTTGTCTGCTCCTCTTCCTTTTCCTCTGGTTTCTCCTCCGCGTGTGGGTTATCGCTTGGCTGTGGTGCTGCTTGTGGCTGGGGCGTGGCCTTTGCGCTCGTTTTGGGGTCGTCGTCTGAGAAAACCCAGTACAGCGCAGCAGCGGCAACTGCGACCACCACCACCGCCACTACCACCCACACCCAGAGCGGAGCGGTGGCTATTGCGGCGGCGGTGGCAGCCGCGCCAGCGACGAGTGCCGGAGCTGCCGGTGCTACCGCCTGCTCGATCTGCTGCGCGTCCTGCGCACTAAGCAAGCGCCGCAGCGTCCCATGAACCGGGGGTGCTGAAGTCAGCGCAGAGGCAGGCACCAACTCGGCGGCCACGCGCTCGGCCTCGCGTTCGACGGGATCTCCCAGGCGGACGCTGCCCGCTGGCGTGGCAGCCAACTTCGGGCCGGGTGCTTCCTTGACCGCGATCGCCCTGGGCGTCGGCTGCACACGCGTCAGGTGGGGGATTACCTGGCGCATGCCCTCACGGGTAAATGCCGCGAGCACGGCCGCGCTGGCGGCATCGTCACCGGCCTGGGCCACTCCGCGCAGCCTCCGCTCGCCGGCCGCGCAGGCGGCAAGGTTGCGCCGGATACGCGCCGCGTCGTGGGATGCCAACCCGCTGCCAGTCAGCGCGGCGGCAGCCCGCTCACGATAGTCAGCAATCGTGTCGACTGCGCTGGCCAGAGCGCCACTGGGGCCAGCAGGTGTGAAGGGCGCCTCGTCACGGGCAAGCCGGGGCTCGGCTGCGCTTGTCTGTTGTACGACATGTACCAACTCGTGAGCCAGCAGACGGCGTCCAGTTTCGCTCACAGGATCAGCGCTGCCGGCAAAGGCAATGTGGTTACCAACCGTGTAGGCCCTGGCCCCCACAGCGCGTGCAGAGGTGGCGGCCCGGGCGTCGTCATGGATTCGCACATGACCGAGGCCCATGCCGAGCCTCGGTTCAAAGAAGGCCCGGCTCTGGGCATCAAGCGGTCGGCCGGGCTCGTCTAGTACGTGCCGTACCACTGTCGGCGCGTCTCGGGCGCCGGGGCTGGTCGCGCTGCGACGGATCTCGTCTTCCTGACAGGCGCATTTACGGCTGATGCCCACCGTCGCAGGCGCAGGCGTCGGCAGATGGATTACATTGTCGGCGATGCGGTCGGCCTCCGCCTCCAGTGGATCATCGGCTTGTCCCACGATCAGCTTTCGCTGAAGAGCCGCCGCTGGACCGGGCACTGCGACTGTAGGCCATCGCTGACCTACGATCGGCTGCTGTGGAGTCGATGCCGGGACCATGCTGAAGTTGCCTGTCGTACAGGGTGCCGCGATGCTGGGTACGCCTGCTCGCGCTCGTGTCGGCCGAGTATCACGCTTGTAACTGTCGGCAGACGTCAACGGCATCCGTCGCTCCGGCGGGTGAACGCCCGCCGGATCGGCCCGGGTCTCCTGCTGTGCCTCGGCGACCAGCGAAGCAAACATCGCGGCATCGTCTCCAGGTCGGCCTCGGAAGCCCGACTCCACCAACTAATGGCTGCTCGGCGCGGGGAGGCTGCGCTGCTCCTGACCGGCCACGCCGAACGTGCTTGTGGCCAGTTTCTACCTGTGGCGTCACAGCAGCGTCACCGCAAGAGATACGTACCAGCTCAGGGCGAGCCAGCTTGTTGGTTCGGTTAAATCCCCAGCCACGAGAAATGTCTTCATGTCCCCATGCCCAGTTGCTGTTCGGGGGTGATGACGGAGATCACCCCGCCCCACATGCACTGGCATGTTGACGTCATGAGTACGCAGGGCAGGCCGCCGATCTGGGCGGACAATGATCCTGGAGTCCAGGGTGAGCCGGTGGCGGGTACGCACGGCTGAGGGGTCAGGACGCCGAGAGCTGCAGCAGTCGCCGAAGCCACCTCCGGGTTGCCGAGGCTCATGCACATGCCGAAGGTGGGAATGTTGGTGTATGGGATGGTGTCTGCGATCGTCGCGACAGGGGTGGTCGCTGACACGATCGGTGCAGCCAGGATGAGGCTGGCGGGCGCGGCGCCAAAGGTGCACATCATCATGGTTCCGGCGGTGACAAACGGAGGCATGTACCGACCGTCCTTCCTCCGGGATCGTTAATCCATTTCCAGCAGTAGCTGCACGCCGCCGAGTTCGAGCTCGTCGCCGGGCGTCAGCAGAGTCTGCCCTTCGATGGTCGTGCCGTTGACCTTCGTGCCGTTGGTGGAGCGCAGGTCCTCGACGGTCACCTGTTCGCCGTCTATCCGCAGCAGTGCGTGGGTGTGGGAGATCACGGGGTCATCGAGCCGTATCTCGGAGCCTTCCTCCCGCCCGATGATCTGGTCGCCCTGATGGAGGGTAAATGCCTGGCCGGCGTTCGTGCCGCTGGTCACGAGGATGCGCAGGGGCAGTGTCTCCGGGACAGACGGAGAGTGAAGGGTCACGGCCCCCAAAAGGGCAGTCGGGGCGTCTGGGGGAGCAAGGTTCTGCGCGTCGTCCGGGGGAGCGAGATCCTGCGCGTCGTCCGGGGGAGCGGGATCCTGCGCGTCGTCCGGGGGAGCGGTCCTCTGCACGACCGGCTGCTGAGACTCGGGCAGCCTGGCGGTCAGGCGGGCCTGTTCGTCGCACCGTCTCCGTTGCTGATGTTCGAAGAAGGCGCGGCCGGTGAGCTCGGAGACGGCCATGTCATGTGTCCTTCCCGCTGCCTGACCCGGGTTCCGGCCAGGCCAGGTGGGTGAACAGGGAACGCACGTCCTCAACATCGTCTTTTTCTTTCCCGCTCACCAGCGCGAGGGGCACCAGGTAACGATCCGGTCCGTGTGGCGGAACGGCGGCGGGGTGGGTGCCGCCTGGCCACAGCAAGCCGCCGATCGCTGTCCGGGCCGGGATTAGCCAGTAGTCGCCGGTCTGATACTCGGCCCCGCTGGCTGAGAAGCGGATCTGCACGCCGTCTTCGAGGTCGAGCCACTTGTCTCCACCGTCGCCGGTAGATGACTCGACGACCGGGATCCCGCCTGCCGGGCTGCTGGCGTCCTGATCCCAGCGACGGAGATAGGGGTGCAGCGACATGTCTTTCGGGTCGAGTTCGCCGCTGAGCGTCACGATCAGCTCGGCCCGGTCGATGGCCTGTACAGCCAGCAGGGGCGGCGGCGTGCCCTGCGGCGCTGAGGTGTCGTCGATCAGCTCTACCCAGTCCCCGACGTCGAGCCCGGCGCTGGCGTCACGCCCGAGAGAGGCAACCTTCACGTTCACGACCGGGTCGGTAGTCTTCCGTCCGCTCCCGGCCTTCCCGGTCTCGGCAAAACTTTCGATACGGAACTCGACGGAGCCATTGTCGCGCGACCACTTGATGGTCGGGGGGTGTCGGCCGGGCCACCGACATGAATCTGGACCCGGTACAGCTGATTTTCCACGCCCAGGTAGCCGGACGTGGCCGGCACGATCGACGCCTCCTCGGTCTGCACGTCATGGTTGACCCGTGCGGCCAGTTGCGGAGGCTTGCGGCCGCCAGCGTTGTACTCCTCGAAATTGCGGGATATGGATTCGGCGTTGAGGATGCTTGCGTCGAGTTTGGTGCCCTCAGGGGCGGGGGCGGGAAGGGTAGTGCTGAGCTGCGGAGTCCATGCCACCTGCGTGCGCACGGTGGTATCCGGCGGGTACGGGCCGAGCGCGGGCTCGAGCAGGCTGGGATCGACTACTGCGCTGACCGAGCGCTCCCAGACAAGCAGTTGCACCAGGTAGGGGGGTGATGGCAGGTCGCCAGCGCCGGGCACAAGGCCGCGGTAGGTCACCGTGGGTGCCTGCTGACCGGCGGGCTCGGCCACCTCACAGCGCAGGCCGTACACGTAGTAATGACCCGGGCTGAAGGTCAGGTCGTCGCCGTTGAGCCCGACCCGGAAACCGGCCCGGCTGACGTGGCCGCCGAAGGGGCCGATGAAATCGACCGCGAGCGTTCGCAGCCAGTCCAGGAGGATGGCCGTCTGCTCGTTGAAGTCGGCGTCCAGCTGCACGCGGCCCTGCTGGGACCACACCCCGGTGTAGGCCTTGGCCCGGGAGTAGGACATCCGGGAGAAGTCTCCGTACATCAAGTCTCCTAGGTGGCAAGAAGCGCGTCGATGTCCATCCCGATCGGCGCATAGGCGGGCAGGCCGGACCGCAGCTGGGACTCGCGGTAGGCGAGCCACAGGAAGTGATAGGCACCGAGCTCGCCTTCATCGTGGGCGCCGCGGGCCAGCTCCGGCGGCTCAGGGGCGCTCAGGCGGGCGTAGGCCGGCGCGCCGAACCGCACGCTGTCGAAGCGGGGAGTGACCCTGGCCGCCTCCCGCCGGCGGAGCGTGTCGCGCTCTGACGCAGGTATGTCGCCCCTGGCGATGGCCTCGTCGACCTCGGCCAGCACGTCGTCGGGCTGGCAGGAGGTGCGCCGGGGCGTGCGGGAGCCTTCGGGGACGTACGAGAATCGCACGCTACCGACCTGGCGGCGGCCGCTGTCGAGCGGGCCGAGGACGATGCTGTCTGACACCACGCCGATCTCGCGGACGTCCGCGCTGCCCAGAACGGTCACCCGGTGCAGCGACAACGCTGCCCAGGCCGGCCGCCGCTCCGCGCCCTCGACTGCCTTCTGACTCGCGTGGCCGGGATCCAGGACGGAGTCGGATACCGACAGTGGAACCGGGTCGAAACCAGTCTCGGGGCTGATCACCTGCATCCGGCCGACCACCGCGAACTCGATCCGGACGGTGCAGGGCATGGCCTCGATGCGCAGGCTGACATGGCCGTCCTCGCGCCGGCTCCCCGCGGACGGCACGAGGGTGCAGTGCCGGAAGGTGACAGTGCCCAGGTGGCCGGCGAGCTCGACCGGGTGCCGGGCGACCCACACCCCGTCGAAGGTGACGTCCGGGGGCGGGCCAGTTGGCTGGGCAATCACCGCCAGGGGCGCGCTGGCGGGCTGGGCGGCGACGTCGGGCCGCGGGCCGCCCGGCTCAGCCGCGGCGGCCGACGGTGTGCCGGTCTCGCCGGGTCCGGTCTCGCTGGGTCCGGGCTCGGCTGCCCTTGGCACGTCCTGGTGGCGGCGACCAGCGGTGCGGCGGGGTTTCCGGGTGGCCGGCCGCTCCTCTTCGCGCCGCAGCCCGACCACGCGGAGCGCCTCAGGACGGTCGCCGTCATCCTCGCCGGCGGGATGCAGCACCGGCCGGTGGCCGTCGGCGGCCCGGATTTCCAGGACCTCTCCGGGCCGGAGCTCGAGGTGGAGCCGTTCCTCGTAGACGCCGTCGTCGAGGATCTCGATGGTCGCGTGGCCGCTGGCTTTCCCGGCGGCCTGATCCGCGCGCCACGCGGCGAATGCCGCATTGACACTGGCGTGTCCGCCCTGGCCGGTGATGCTCACTGGGTACAGCGCTCTGGCCGGCGGGGCGAGGGAGCGCGGATACTGGCCGCCGCCGAGGCCGCCGACGGTCAGGCGGCGGTAGCTCACCCGGACGCCCTCGTCGGGAACGTCGCGCACCGGGAAGGCGATCCGCCCGAGCACCGGGTCCACGGCCACCTGGCGCGGCGCGAGCCGGTAGCGCCAGCGGCCGAGATCGGCGACCACGATATCGGCCCGGTCGACGGGGGAGCGGCCGCGGTATACGCAGAAGCTGGCGGCCTCTCCGTAGTAGTCCTCGAGTCGGCGATCGAGGGCGATTCTGCTGATGGGGGCGGGGACGTCGAGGTCGGAAGCGGGCGGTCTGCCCGGGATTCTGGGAGTAGGACGGACGCAGAGCTGGGTATCGCGGCCAAGGATGTCGAAGGTGAAGTGGTTGTCGTCGTTCACGCATTCGGCAGGGGCGTGATCAACGCCGTCGGCGGTGAGGCGCCAGGCGACGAGTCCGAGAGAAGGCACGTTGTGTGTTCCTCGGGTGCGGTGCGAGGAGATGCGCCGCACGTCAGCTGTTTCCGCGGCGGCGGAGAAAGGGGTGCCCAATGCGTCGAGGACATTGGCATCCCCGATAGCCATCGTGGTGCCCCGGCGCAGGTCAGGATGGAGTAGTGACTGGGTGATGGAGAGGAGCGAGGCGTACTCGATCGCCCGGCATGGCCACCCGGTAGTGTCGGCCGCGAAGCGCTCGATGGCGGCGACCGTTCCCTTGGCCCGGCGATCGCGGATAGCGTTGGCGACCTGGCTCCGGCGGCTAGCCGAGTCGAGGGGATCGAGCGTGCCGCTGGCCGACGCCCCGACGGCGGGGCCGAGGGCGACGTTGACCAGGTCGGCGAAGTAGGGGACGAGCCAGTCCTGGCAGGTTTCGATGAACCAGTCGTCGTAGAGCTGGGCGATGTCCGACTCAAGCGCGGCGGCCTGATTGGCGATCACGCCGAGCAGGGCCTGCAGCGGCCCGCCGGCCTCGGCGTCGCGGAGCTGGTCGAAGGCGGGCAGGAGGCTGAAGAGATCGTGGGCCATCAGCGGATCACCTGCTGGAGGATGAGGGTGTCGGTCACAGCGTCGGACAGGTAGGCGACAGCCGCGGCTGGCGGCTGGCCCGCGGGGGCGGGCAGGGGCAGGCACCCGCTGGCCGGTGGCGCCGGGAGCCGGGCGGTCAGCGCCTGGATCTCGCCGGCCATCGCGGTCGTGGGCACGAGGGTGGCGGCAGTCACCGAGAATGACTCGACGCCGGGAACCGAGTGGGCTACGGCGATGATCTCGCTGAGTACCACATCCCGGCCGAGCTGGCGTTGGCTGTAGTCGAACGCGCCGAAGAGCGCGGCTTGCAGGGCGGCGGAGATGTCCGTCCAGTCCAGCGCGGGATCGCAGCGGACACGAGCCGCGAGAACGATGAGGTAGAGGCTGGCCGGCAGGACGACAACCGGTGCGCTCGGGCCGCCGCCAGCGGCGGCGAGCGCACCCGCCAGGTCCGTGCACAACGCCCCTTTCGGGTCCAGGGGGACGGGGTCGACGCCGGCGACGGTGAGGGCGATCACCTCGCCGCCGCTATTGGTGGTCGACACGGCGCTGGCCTTGCCCACGCCGGCCCACGACAAGACCAGGTCAGCGGCGTCGGCGACCGAGACCAGGCGGCCCAGGCAGGCCAGGCCGACTGGGGCGGCGGTGCGCAGGTCGCTGGGTCCGTCGCCGTCGGACCCGCCCGAGCCCGGCAGTGGGTTGTCGACGCTGGCAACGGTCAGGGGCCGGTGAGAAGCTGAGTGACCTGGTGGGGGCGCACGTTGCCGGCGCTGCCCTGCCCGGTCCGGTAGGTGGCCACCACGCTGCTGGTGCCCGTCGGAAGCGGGCCGCTCAGGGTGATGGTGGTGCGGCCCTGGCTGTCGATCCCGGTCAGGTAGCTGTAGGGCGGCGTGGCAGCGTCGAGACGGGTCACTGGTGTCCAGGTGCGGCCGCCCACCGTGAGCTGGAGCGAGGAGACAGATCCCGAGGCCGTGGAGCTGGGATCGGCCAGGACGGGTGCCTGGGACAGGGTGAAGGATGGGTGGGGGTCGCCGGGGGTGGCGCCGGTTAGCGGCTCGGTCATGGTGGCACCTTGCTGCGCGGGCACGACGTTGCCGTAGATATGGACCGACGGCAGATCGTAGCTGTAGGCGAGCGGGTGGGCTAGCTTCAGCGTGGTGTGGGGCGTGTCGGCAGTCCCTTGGGTGGTCTGCTGGGTGACCCCCGAGACCATGGCCGGCTCGCCGACCGGCACGGCGGCACCGGAGGGGAGGTCCGAGCGGGTGCCCGTGACCAGGATGCGCTGCCCGGCCTCGATGCCGGCATAGAGGCCGTCGAGGTCGATAGTGCTTCCCCCGAGCGGGCCGGTCAGGGCCACCGGGAGCAGGGTAAGCCCGGCGGACTGGGCCTGGACACTCAGCGGCCGCACCTCCGACAGCCACCGCGCGTCGGGATTCACCCACGGTCCGTCGAGGGTGAGTTCGGTAACCGTGCCGCTCATCCCGTAGCGAGCGACAGCGGTCGTCGCCACGTTCGTGACGACAAGCGGAGGGGGCGGCGGGGGCCCGCCGGGAGCGGCCTGCTGGATGACGACCCAGCTGCCAGGAAGTATTCCCGGATAGGTCGTGTCGAGGTCCAGCACATTCGCACTAGTCAGCGGCAGGGCCTCGGTGACCGAGACGCTGAGGACATGCTCACGATTTGCGCCGGGCGTGGACGGCTGCCACCCGATGGTGACCCGATAGTTGCCGAGGGTGAAGCGCTCAGATGCTTGCGACGCAGGCGCCCAGGCGAAGGTGCTGGCCTCGTCAAGGGTGACCCCGAGCGACGCCCCGTCGGCCGAGGGGGCCAATGTCAGGGTCATTTTGACCAGGCCTGGGGTGGCAGGTGGGTCGGACGGCTCGAACTCTACGGTGATGGTGTCTGGCGCGGGTGGGGCGGGCGTGGGTGTCACAGTGACGGTACCGAGTGGGGAGGTCGTCGGCAGGACAGCCGGCGGCGAGGTGTCAAGATCGGCTGTCCATTGGGCGAAGACTCCGTCTGGTCCCTGGAGGGACACCTGGGCGGTGCCGTTCAGGCCGAAATCTCTCGTTATGTCTGGGTTATTGTTCCAGGTCATCTGGGCGATCAGCACCTGCACGTCGCCGATCGGCCACTCTTCGGTGCCGACCTGCTGGCCTTGGCTGTTGAAGACGGGGCGGGGGGGCATGCGGACACCAAAGGGCGTGGCCTGCACCCGCAGGGCCTGTGCGGCCGTCACGGCGGGCGAGCCGATGGAGGCTGTGCCGAGGGCCTTGTAGATGGTGCCGGCGAGCGCCGGTTCGAGGGCGGCCACCAACCGCGGGATGGCGTCCGAATTCGGGGCGAACACCTCAGCGGGCGTCCGGTTGAGCGCCGCCGCGGATGCCGGCGGTATCTGCGGCAGCGTGCGGAGCCGGGGGAGCAGGGAGTCGATGACAGTGGCGATCGGCGTCCCGTTTTTGGCCGGGCCAGGAGGGACTGGCTCGGCGGCGGGGACGGCGGGGACGGCCTGCGGTTGGCGCAGGGTCACGGAGGTCACCTGGCGGGCCAGATCCACGCTAACCGCCTGCACCAGCACTGGTGTCGGCGTGGCGCTGCCGTCGGAGAGGAGGATCACGTCGTTGGCCGCCAGGCCCGTTGTCGCTCCCTGGAAGGCCAGGCTGGTCAGCCGCGCGAGCCCTTTCGGCGCGGTGACCGGGCCGGTAGTGCGCACGCCGAGCGTATTCCAGCTCGGGCGGGCCACGAGCTCCTCGGTGGTTTCGAACGTCTGGGGCAGTTCGCCGGTGCCGGGCACCGACTGGGCCAGCAGCCCGGCGGGCAGGACCACGGCGGTGTCGGTGGGGTCGGGGTGCAGGCTGTAGGCCAGCCAGACCGAGGCAGCCAGCCCTGGCCGGGGTTGGTATCCCAGCAGCTGGGCGATGGCCAGCAGCGAGCCTGGCTGGGTGGCTGTGCGCAGGAAGCCTTCATTAGCGATGCGTTCCTGGTAGAAGGCGATGACATCGGCGACGGTGGCCCACGCGTCGAGCAGGGCGACCGTGGGGTCATCGAGAGCCCGGGTACGCAGCCCGAACGGCTGGCCGCCGGCGATGGTGGCGCGTGCCAGCGCGGCCAGCATCTCGGCCAAGAACTGCTGGCGATCACCGGGACGGTACGGCAGCGCGGGCAAGCCCGGCGGTGGGGTTACGGGCGTGGGGTCGCTCATCGCGGCGCCCTCCTCGAGGGGGGCCGTGAGCGCTTTAGTGCGGTCACTGGCTCACTCCGACCATTGCTCACCGGCCGCCCTGCAGGTTGATGATGGCGTAACCGTGCCCGGGCGCTTGCGGGTCGTTGTCGAGGCGGGCGATCTCGCTTGGGCGCAGGCTCAGAAGCTCAGGTATCCGCGCGGGAACGGGCGCACCTGGCGGGCCCAGGAAGCCGAAGCTGGTCAGCGTCACGGCTTGGACCCCGGGGATGTCCTGCGCTGCGGCGACGATCAGGCTGGCGTAGACGGGCTGGCCGAAGCCCATTCGCTGGGGGCTGAACAAGCCGGGAGAGCCGTCGGCCCGCTGGCCGGAGCCGAGCAGCGCGGTCAGCGCGCCCGTGGCGTCAGCGCGTACCACGTCGGCGCCGATGTCGATGTCGAGCGCGATCATGAGTGGCCGGTAGCTCGGCGGCCGGACCCACAGTTCGTGTCCGACCCGGCGCGATGGCCAGAGCGTGTCATAGACCGAGGCCAGCAGTTCCTGGCTGGGGTCCTCGCCGGTGGCGGGCTGCACGGCCACGTCCGCCGCGTACTGTATGCCGGTCCAGCGCAGCACGGTGACCGCGCTGCGCACCCCGGTGACCCGTTCGGCGATCGCGGTGTAGTCGGCCGCGACCAGGGCGCGCGGCTGGTCAACCAGGAAGGCACCGGGCAGGGCGGCCTTGGCCGCGATGATGCTCTCCGGGTCGGTGCCGCCCGCCGCCGGGAGGGGATTTCCCAGGCTCTGCACCACCGACAAGGTCGCGGCGGCGGCGGGGGCCAGGGCTACGACGGCGTTGATCGCCCCCGCTGGCGCGTTGCCTGCGGCTCCCTGGCCGACCTGGTAGCTGGCCTCGACCGGGCCGCTGGGCTCGTCACCGGCGCTGAAACGCAGGTGAGCCCGCCCGGCGTCGTCCACCTCGGCCATGACCTGGCGGGATCCCGGCGGGCTGTTGACCAGATCCGCCACCACCGTCCATGGCTGATGCGCGCCGCCGGTTCCGGCCGCCGGCGCCAGGGTGAGCAGGGGCAGCGCCTGGCCAGGATCCTGAATGGTGGCCGCGCTGGCCGGACCCCACGCAGCGGGCTGGTGCGCGCTGAGCAGCCCGGCCAGATCCTCCCCCCAGTCCTCGGCTACCTCCCGGAGCAGCACTGGCTCGAGTGGCCCGCTGGCCATGGCCAGGGCGGCTAGGACCGCTAGCCGGCGCAGCCGGGGAGCGAGCAGCCGGCCCGCGTCGAGCAGCAGCCGGCGCAGAGCCTCAGCGTCCTCTTCAGGACGGCCCCGTTCGCGTCCGCTCAGGCCGAGCTCGGTGAGCACATCCTCGCCGAGCAGTTCGCGCAGCCGAGTCAGGCGGTGCTCGTCCAGCGCCTCGCCGGCCTCGGCGGCGTGCCGCCATGCCTCCACCTCACGGTGCCAGTCCGCAGGCAGCCGGCGCAGCGTCCTCGCCTGGTGCCGGGCCACGACCGCGGGGTCGGGGTAGGGGCAGGCCCAGGTGAGTGACGGACGGCTGAGCACCACCTGACCGGTGGTGAGCTTCTCGGGCACCCTGGCGCCGTCCCCCACGAGGACGGTGTTGGCGAGCACGACCGCGCAGTCCACCGAGGCGCCGCCCGGCCGCGTGGCGCTGACCTGGAGGTCGAAGGGCAAGGCCTCCGCATCGGCCCAGGTGATTTCGAGGATGGGCTGGTTGTAGAGCCGGTCTACTGAGGGGTGGACGGCGGTTAGCCGGACTGGGTGGCGCTGGGTGGGGTCGGGCGCGCCGATTCCGGTCGGGTCGGTGGTCGCCTCGAAGACCACGACGTCACCGGCCTGCAGGTTCAGCGATCGTGGTCCGGACGGGCCGTGGTCGGCGGGATCGGTCCATGTGTCGGCCAGCACCGCGGTGGTCGCCCCGGCCAGGAGCCAGCTGTCGTGTTCTCCCCAGGCCCACAGCCGCACCTTGTTGTGGGCTGGGCTCACCGCCACCGTGGGACCGCGGCCCCGGCGGGTGGTGCTCTGCGCAGCCGGGGGGCCGAGGGCCGCCCGGACCGGGGTGTAGAGCCTGACCGGGCCGGCCGTCCCCTGGGTCAGGGCATCGGCGGACAGCACCGGCGATGCCCCCTGTGGCTGCCCTGGTGCGGCGGCGAACAGTAGCTCGCGAAGGGGCAGCTGGGCGGCTTCGGTCACGGTCAGGCACACCCAGGCCCTGGCCTGGCAGCCCTCCCCGAGCCGGTAGTTGACCAGGCGGGCGTGCCGTCGTACCGAGATACGCCTGCGCGCCGTCTGCAAGTAGGCCTCCGTCGCGACCGCGTCCTGGTAGTAGCTGAGGTCGTCGCCGATGTAGGCGAGAAGCTCGACCAGGGTGATCCCGATGTCAGGGATGTGCGTTTCGGTCCAGGCCGGCATCGTCTCCGCCAGCCGGTCCAGGATGAGCTGGCGCAGCCCTGCGTAGTCACGGGCCAGGTACGATGCCTGCGCGCTTGCGGTCCCGGCGGCGGCTGGGCCGGGGCCGGCAACCGGGTTGGGCAGGTCGATGTCGAAGGCGAACCCGGCCCGGGCGAAGCGGGGATCAAGCCCATGCAGCGGAACCCAGCCGGGACGGCCGTCGGCCGTCCGCTCGACCAGCCGCAGCGTGTAAGGGCCCACGCCGCCGGGAGCCGCGAGCTCGACCAGCAGCCGGCCTTCGAGGTGCGGATCGTCTGGCGTCCCCCGCCGGACCGTGGTGGCGCTGACCGGCGCTGCGCCGCGCGGGCCGTCGATGCGGACGTTATCCGGGTGTACGTCCGTGGGCGTTTGCTCCAGGAACGTCAGGATCAGCCGGTGGCCGCCGTGATCGACTTCGACCGTGTCGAGCCCGTTGCCGTGGCGGCGGCGGACCTCCCGGCGGCGGGCATCACCCGCCACCATCAGGTCCCCCCATCGCGTCGCCTTGCCGTTCATGTCCAGGCTCACCCCACCGGCACCGCGAGGGTCAGGGTGGACGGGGCTCCCGTGGTCACGGCGACGTAGCTCAGCATCACCTGCAGCTGGCTCCCCGCTGAGGTGACATCGACGGACTGGATCTGGACCACGTCCCCGAGCCACTGCTGGACCGCGGCGGACACCGTGATGGACAGCGCGGCAGCCACCTCGGGTGAGTTAGGGCTGAAGACCAGGTTAAGGAGGCCGCAGCCGAAAGTGGGCTGGTTCACCCGCTCGCCAGGCCGGGTGAAGAGCAACTGTTCGAGCATCTGGGCAATGTGATCGTCAGCCGATGCCGCAGTCGCCGTCGTCCCCTGTGGGTCGACTCGATATGGGAAGGCGATATCCACAATCAGGTCACCGTGAACTGGGCACCGTTGATGGTGAAGCTCGTCGTCACGATCTCGACCGTCGGCGCCATGATGGTCACGCCAGTAGCGTCGAGGCTGATCGAGACCGCTCCCTCGTCGGCGTAGAGGCTCACATTGCCTCCGGCCGGGAACAGGCCCGGCACGTCGGAGATGCCGATGCCGCTGGCGAGCGTCTCCAGCGTCGCGGATGGGGACGGATCGACCGCGGCGATCATCGCCATCGGCCCCAGGCTGGAGGGCGTATCCCAGAAGCACCCGACCCAGATCGGCGTCTGCGGATCGCCCTGCTCGAACTCGACCCAGACACTGGACTCCAGCGGCGGGGGGACGAACGAGGCGCCCATGGCCGGACCCGCGAACGGCACGCAGGGCAGAGCCCAGTTGCTTGGCAGTATGCCGAGCACGTCGGGTACCTGAACGATCAGCCGACCCTGCAGGAGGGGATCAATGTTTTCCAGGACCGTCCCGCGGTACTTGCCGAAAAAGCGTTTGCGGACATCGGGGTCCGGATCCTGGGCGGCAGGCTCGGCGAAGGGGTTGAACGACTCCATATAGCCGGAATGGCCTAGGTCAGCCATGGTTCTCCTTCCTCTGATTAGTCAAGTCGGCGGTCACGGCGAGGCTGGCAAGGCCGCGATCTGGCCGCCGCTGGCGGGGGCCGGGATCGTGGGGGCAGGAAGCAGCGGGCCGGGCGGGCTGATCACGATCCCGGCACCTCCCGGCAGGGCAGGCGGTCCCGGCGCGGCCGGGGCCGCGAATCCGCTCAGCTGCTGCACGGCCCCGGCGGGGGAGGGCAGGAGGCTGCCACCGGCGATCAGGGCGTTGCGGCTGAGGGTGAAGCTCTGCTTGTAGGATCCTGGCTTGATCGTGTGGGTCGTGCTGTTGACGAAATACTCGCCGTCATAGGTGATCCCGGCTCCCCGTACCTCGACTATGGTGCGGGCCGGCAGGATTGACCCGTACCGCAGGACGTCGAGGGTGCCCTGGCCGGAGATGACGTTGGCGGTGGAAGCCGCCTTGGCTAGTGCGATGCCGGCCGCCTGGACGGGGTTGTACTTGGCCAGGCCGGGCATGGGGCTGATCTTGAGCGGCAGCGGGCTCTTCAGGCCCAGTGGCGGGCTGATCGGGTTGACGTCGGGCACCGGTACGGGAATCGCGACGTTGGCCACCTGGATCCAGACGATCCACTGGGTTTTGGCGAAGCCGTCGAAGGAGAACTGGAGCGACTCGACGTTGCTGGCCCCGTCCCAGTCGATGGCGATCGGCGGTGGCGTTGGCAGGAACGGGATGGCTGTGCGCAGCTTGGGTCCCCAGTACGCCAGGTTCATGCCCGGCAGCGGCCCGGGCTGGATGAAGAAGACGTAGCCCACATTGTCGGCGAGGGCCTTGATGTAGGTCAGGTCGGTGCCCTCCTGCTGGGGGATGATCTCCAGCGGGTTGGGCACGTTGATCAGGACGCTGGGCAGTACCAGGGGGACGATCCCGTAGAGCGGAAGGTACTTGACCAGGGCGAGGGCTACGCGTGCCTCGGCGGGCATGGCCGGCCAGGGGAAGCCGCTGAAGTCGATGAGGTCGAGCATCCGGGTGAGGTCGTCACCTTTGATCGAGAGGACCGACTTGCCTGGCTCGTCGCTCGGCACCATTTCCTGGAGCGTGATCACGCCGTCCATGAGCACGGTGGCCGTCCCGGCCATGGTGGCGACCAGGATCACCCGGGTGGGAGGGTCGAAGTACCCCGACGGCAGCAGATCGGTGAGCAGCGGCGAGCCGGTGCTCACCGCGAAGGACAGGTCGAAGCCGCTCTTATCCGTGGCGCTCACCGTCACGCTGGCTGAGACCAGGGACTCCATGACCTCCCGCGGCACCGGCTGAGGCTCCACGGTCCCGATCAGCAGGCTGAGAGTGAGCTCACTGGCCACCGGGCACCCCGGCGGGGAAGGGAATGATGATGGTCGTGTCCGGCTTGTTCAGGTCGCACGGGCGGTTGACCAGGTTGGCGTCGGCGAGCAGCCAGGACAGCTCGGGATCGCCGAGCGTGGCGTTAGCGATCACGTTGACGCGGTCGCCCGGACGCACCAGGTAGGTCCCCTGCGTGGCCAGCTGGCCGGCCTGGGGCAGGAACCGGCGCAATAGGTAAGGCACCGTGGTCCCGTCCGGGGCGACCCAGGTGGCGGTGCCCACCGCGGCATAGCGGCTAGGTGAGCTCATTCGCTGCGCTCCGGGGTTCGATCATGGCAGGTGCTCCAGTCCGAGTGGCCGCACGTCGGTGGCGCTGACCAGGCCGGCCAGTGCCTCGGCCGTGCGGCGGTAACCGAGGTAGAGAGTTGATCCGAGGTGGGTAGTCGGCAGGTCGTTGGTCGTCAGTACCTTGAGTTCCAGGCTGGCCTTGGCCCGGATCGGCCTGAGCTGGGGGTCAAAGGCTTCCTCGGTGATCGACAGACTGCCGACGAGCACCGGAACGACCCGCTTGATGCCCCAGACCAGCACGATGAGGGGCGCCTCGGCCGGGACGATCTTGAGCATTCCCTGGTCGAAGAGCGCGTCGGTGGCCATCAGTTGCGCGGCCGAGGGCGTGATCAGTGCTTCGATCGAGGCCAGGGCAGGCAGCAGGCCGTTCTCGACGACGGGGGCGTTGCCTGGGTCGGTAGCATTTTCCAGCTGATCGGTGGCATCGAGTTCGGCCTCCAGCTTGATGGTCTCGTGCGGCGGGCCGGTCAGACGCAGCGCCTCGAGCCGGTCACCAGGCTCGCCCGTCATGGCCCTCGGCTGGAGGGTGCGGGTGACGGTATCGGGGTTGTACTGGAACACGATCACGTCGATGATCGCGCTGGTCCCCGGGTCGAGCTGGACCAGGCCGCCGCGCAGCAGTTTGGGGGACCCCGGAAACGAGTTCACCGGGCCGCCCCGGGTCCGGCCGGGCGGGGCAGGCGCCGGCCCGGCGACGGCAGCTGGGCCGTGCGGTGCCCGGCCAGGAGGCCGGCGGGCAGCGCCGCCAGCACCTCACCAGCAATCCTCGACCCCAGTGCGGACCTGCGGTCGGCGTCCAGATCCGGCCCGGCGTCCCCGCGCGGCCTGGATCCCCGCGCCGCGCCGCGCTCGCCTGCGATGTAGAGGTGCAGCTGGCGCGCCAGTTCCAGCTCCAGGTCCCTGGCCAGGTGCTCACGCTCGCGCCGGGTGAGGGAGGGACCATCGATGACTATCTGGTCAATATGCAGGTTGATCTTCATCGGACCACCTGCGCGGGCGCCCGGAAGTCGGCGTCGCTGACCGGGAGCTGCAGTTTGCGGAATTCGACCCGCGCCATCTCCAGGATCAGCTCGGTAGTCACCGGGGTCTGCCGCCCCGCCGCGCAGAAAGCGGCGTTGAGGGCGATGTTTCGGATCATGCCGCCGGTCGTGGCCAGTGTCGTCAGCCGGCCAAGGTCGAGATCGTCGACCGGTGTGCGGGCGGGGAACGCCCGTTGCCACAGCATGGCCCGCTCGCGAGGCGACGGGAACGGGAACGAGACGACGAAACGAAGCCGACGGAGGAAGGCCTTGTTGACTGCCTGCCGCTGGTTGGTGGTCAGGATGGCCACCCCCCGGTAGTCCTCCATGCGCTGCAGAAGGTAGTTGACCTCGATGTTGGCGTAGCGGTCATGGCTGTCCCGGACCTCGCTGCGGCGCCCGAAGAGGGCGTCGGCCTCGTCGAAGAGCAGGAGCGCTCCGCCCTCGTCCGCGGCGTCGAACACCCGGCGCAGGTTCCGTTCCGTGTCGCCGATGTACTTGCTGACCACCCCCGACAGATCGATCCGGTATAGCGCTAGCCCGAGCTCACCGGCGATGACCTCAGCGGCGAGGGACTTGCCTGTGCCAGACGGGCCGGCGAACAGGGCGGTGATGCCGCTGCCGCGGGTGATGCTCTCGCCGAAGCCCCAGTGGCGCAAGACCGTGGCCCGCCCTCGTACTTGGTCAACAAGGTGGTGCAGCAGCACCGTCTCCGCCTCGGGCAGTACAAGATCGTTCCACGTGGCGGCGGATTCCTGGCGGCGAGCGAGCGCCTCCAGCCGGGGACGGGTCTGCGCCTGGCAGGCCTTCCACAGGGTGTCCGGCCCGCCGCCGAAGACCTGGGCGTGGTGGGCCGCCTCGCGGATGACCGCCTGGTTGAGGTCGAATTCCCCCGACAGCCGCCCGGCGACCGCGTCCAGATCACCGTACGATCCAGCCGCGCCGGCCAAGGCCCCGGTCCAGAGATCTTCCTGCTCCGACGGGCTCGGGCGCCGCGCGTCCAGGAGGCGGAACGCCCGGCCCGGCACAGCTAGCGGCTCGCGGCAGCCGACGAGAACGGCGCCGCCCAAGTCCCGCAGCAGGCCGGCGAGGGACGCGAGTTCCTCGGCTGGCACGTCGCTCACCTCGATGTACAGGGCGAGCGGCAGCAGCATCGTCTCCCGTTCCCAGAGGCGGACGACGTCGGCGAGGTCAAGCCCCGAGCGGGGCAGGCGGTCGGTGGCCAGCTCGTAGAGCAGGAGATTGGCCCGGTCCGCCATCGCCGACGCCAGCCCCCTGCGGACCAGGGGGTCGACGCCGAGCACCTCGATGAGCGGGAGGCTCACCGCGGGTTCAGCCCAGGCCCCGAGCCCGTCGCTGACGGCGGCCTCCTGGCTGGGAGGCAGCTCTCCGAGGAGATCGCCGACCGGGCGGACGAGGACATCCAGGCGGTCATCCAGCTGGTTAAGGCCCTTGAGGTAGTTCACGACCCGCTCATCGGCGCGCAGTGGACTGGCCACCAGAGGCTGTGCGGCGCCCCGGTGCACCTCGACCAGCCGCCAGTACCGCAGCGGCCGCCGCGGGGACAGAGCATCCCAGGCCGGTTCGGGCAGGATGCTGAGCGCCAGCGCGAACGTGGGCTGTCCCGTCTCCGGCTGGCCGCCGGCGGCTGCGCAGCGGGCTGCCATCGCCGGGTCGAATTCCGTCGCGGCGCACAGAAGCAGGGTCAGGCGCTCGAAGCGCGACAGTCCCAGGCGGTCGCCGAGCAGCTCAAGCGCTGGCGGCGGGCCCGGCTGGGTTCCGTCCCACCAGATGTCTGGGGGCTTGCCGGGCCGTGGGTCGGTGAGGCGGCCGCGGAGCCATTCGAGGCCCTCGGCGAGATAGGCGCCGTTTCGTGACTCCCAGTCAGCGAGGGCCGTCACGATAGCACCACGCGCTGGTTGGGGTCGAAACTGGTCTGGCCGGCCAGAACCGGGATGCTGTCCTGCCCATCCACCCGCAGGCGCAGGACATACGAGCCAGCGGTAAATCCCTGCAAGGTGAACGACAGGGACGTGCGAGGCTCGCTGGCGCCCGCACCCGGGGGGGCGGCCACGATCTGAGAGCCCACCACGAGCGCGACGGTCTGGGACTCCAGCACGGGAGGAGTGCAGCCGACCTCGATGGTCGCCGACCCGCCGGAAAGCTCCGCGGTGAGCGGGACGCTGCTGGTGATCATCGGTACCAGGGCGAGCGGGACGGCGTTGCTGGCCAGCGTGTCGCCGTCGTCAGCGGTCACTTGAGCGATGACGGTGACGACGCCGGCTGGCAACGGCGGGTCCGTCGGCAGCTGGACGCTGGCCGCGCCGCTGGACGCCGTGGCGACTGGCAGCAGCAAAGGAGCGCTCAGCGCGCCGCCTGTGATCCGGACCTGGGACACACCGGCCATGCGCTGGCCGGTCAGGGTCACCGTGTCGCCGGGGCGGGCGCCGGGCTGGGCGTTAGGCGGCGAGACGGCCCGGAGGAACGGCGCGACCTGCGCGCCGGCATGTGGTCCCAGGTCACCGGCCGAGCGGGCCAGGACCGGCAGCGGGGCACGGAACGGCTGATTGTTGTCGATCAGGACTGTGCCGGCATCGTAGCTCGCCGAGATGCGGTAGCCGGTGCTGAAGGTGGTCCAGAGCCGGGAGATCTCGTCCATCGGGATGGGATGCGGGATGATCTTGATCTGGTTGGGCTGATCTTCCAGCCCGCTTCCAGGCAGTGCCGCCACAATCGCGGTGGGGGAGAGCAGGGGCCGGTCGTTGAGGAGCTGCATCCCGACGCCCAGGAGCCGGTGGGCCAGGACGTCGTCGTCATCCTCGCCGTAGGCGGTCATCAGGTAAGACAGCACGAGCGGCAGCGGAGGCTGACCGGACTCACCGGGACGGATCCCCGGCGGATCCTGGTTGCGCCAGGCGGCGTCGATGGAGGTCCGGTAAAGAAAAAGGTTGATCTGGTTGCCGGTGCCCCCGTCCTGGCGCGCTCGATCGGGCGGCCGGGTGGTCACCGTCGTCCCCGTGAGGTCAGCGTCGTTAGACACCGCCTGGAACAGCATGTTCCGGAGCGTCGAAGTTACCGCCGCGATGGCCCGGTCGTTGCTCAACCGACTCTCCCCGCCGCCCGCGCGCGCAGGTAGTCCTCCAGCTGGCTGGGGCGGGCCCGGACGGTGCGGCCGCTTCCCGCCGCTGCGCCGGCCGAGGGCGGTGGACTGACGCGGACCTCGACGCGGCCGATCGTGACCGTTACCTCCCCGGGCCCTGCCGGCTCCCGTCCGGCGCCCCGGCGCCCCGGTGACGGTGTGGTGGACCGGCCTGCGGCTGCCGCGTCCGCAGCTCCGGCCCGGTCGGCGGGCCCGGAGAAGGACCCAGGGTAGGGCCCGGCTGCCTCGCCTGGCTGCGTCCCGTGCGCGCGGGCGATAGGCCGGACCCGGTCCACCGGGAACGTCGGCTGGCCTGGGCCAGCGCGGCCGCCCAGGTCCAGGTTTGCTCCGAAAGGGCGGTTGCGGATGGTCAAGCCCTGAGGGAAGGCACCCGATCGATCGCCAGGAGAGGCCGTGGACCCCGAGCCTGCCGGCACGAACACGGATCCCGTCCAGCCAGAGCTCCGATCTGGCGGGTCAGCCGGCTGATCGGGGTTGGGGAGCGGTGCCGACCGCTGCGCGTCGTAGTGGCTCAGGTCGGCGGGCATCGCCGGGCCGGCGGTGGGCGCTTGGGTGGCCGCCGCCTCAGCACGAGCCGCTGAGGCGTGGACGGCGGGTGGCGAGCTGACAGCTGCCGACGCCTCCGGCCCGGGGGGAGCCCCGCTGGATCCCTGCCCGCCTGTCCGGCCCGACCAGGGATCTGGTCCCGCCGGGTCCGGGTGGTCAGAGGGACCTCTCGGCGGGGCGGGCCTGTCGATGGGGCCGGTGGCCAGCGGGAACTCTCCTGATCGCGCGCTGAGACGCGTGGTCACCTCGCCGTTGTCCCCGGACGGGGCCAACGGCGCGTCAGGGCGCGCCGGATCCCACGGCCGTTCTGGATGAGGGGGCGGCAAGTCGGCACGGGTCGCTGGCCTCGAGCGTCTGGCCGGGAGGTGAGTGGTCAGCCGGACCTCGCCGTATGGCGCGGCTGGGTGCGCGGCCCTCTCCTCGCTGGCATCGAAAGGCGTGGAGGGGCCGCCGCGCGGGGTCCGCTCCCATGGCGGTTCAGAACCAGGCAATGACGGCTCGAAACGGAACCGGGGGCGCACCTGCAACGACGGCTGGTCGCCCGCCAGGAGCCGCACCCGGTCTATGTAGGCGGTCATCCGGCGCAGGACTCAAGGTAGAAGTGGCGCCGGTGCGGGCTCATCTCAAGGATGTCCTGCTCGGCCCAACCGTACGCCAGCGCCAGCTGGTGGACCTCGGCCAGGCGGTTCTGCACCCACCGGGTCAGCTCGGTCCACAGGATCGAGCGGATATCGACGGTCTCGGACCACACGGTCCCGCACGGGCATTCGATGTCAGCCCTGACGTCGGCGCCTGGATCGCTGGCCGCCAGGCTAGCGGCTACTCGCTCCGCTACGGCGGGGGGCAGCGCGGTCGCGGCTGCAGGGGCGTCCGGGCCCTCCATGCCTTCGATGCACCGCTCAAGCAGATCAGCGATCGTCACCTCCGGGCCAAGGCCGGCCACGTCACGCAAGTCGCCGTTGGTCGGGATGCGGCACCGGATGCGCAGCCCGTCCTCCTCGAAGGTCACCATGCTCACCCGGTCGTGAGGATGAGCCGGTACCACCTCCGCGATGGGGATCACCAGCTCGAGCGGTTCGCGGCAGTCCGGGCAGGTCGCCACCAGGTCGAGGTCGGCACCGAACAGCCAGCGCCGCAGGTCGAACAGCAGCAGATCGCACGCGCCGACGCTCATAACCGCAGGGTCGCAGCTAGGTTCAACCAGCCCAAGCGAACGCAGCAGGACCGGTGCGCGGTCCGCCAGTGGCTCGCCCATCCCGTCCTCCCAGGCGTCCACTAGTGCCACGGTGCTCAGCGCCTGCACGCCGGTCAGCTGCTCGGATCGCTGAAGCTCGGCTCTGTCGGCTCGGTTACGGACTGGTCGCGGATCCAGCCCTCGTTCTCCAGCTTGATGTGCTGGATGGCCACAGCGTTGGCATTGCCGTCCAGTTCGGGCATGGACTGGTACTCCGACACCCAGCACCGGAAAACCTGGTAGGAGATGACTTTCTGTCCGGCTTCATTGAAAAGGTCAATCGTTATGTTCTTGCGGAAGTCGAGAAGCGAGACCTCTTGAGTGGCATTGCTGGCCTGAGCGTTGCTGTAATCCCAGACCTTGTTGGCCCACTGCTCAAAGTCGGTGTCGTGAGTCACACCCCGCTCAAGGGTGATGGCCTCGTATTCCGTCCGTCCCGGTGATTTACGGCTGGTGCTCTCGTCGCCGCCGTCGCGGAACTTCACGACCTCGGTGGTGCGCTTGAGCGCGCTAACCTTGCTCACACCGGCCACGTAGCTGCTGCTGCTTTCCAGTTTCACCTTGAATCTGAAGTTCTTGTACGGGTCAATGCGGGCGCTTTTGAAGGGGGGCATCTGGCTCTCCTCAGCCTTGCAACTGGCCGACCAGCTGCTCGATCTGGATGATCACGAATTCGGCTGGCATCAACGGCTGGAACCCCACCAGGATGTTCAGGATGCCTAGATCGATGCTGCTCTGCGGGTTGTTGTCGGCATCGCACTGGACCAGGTAGGCCTCGGCCGGGGTGCTTCCCTGAAAGGCCCCCTGCTTGAAGAGCGAATTCATGAAGGCGCCGATGTTGAGACGGATCGAAGACCACAGCGGCTCGTCATTGGGTTCGAAAACGGCCCACTGGGTTCCCCGCCGGAGTGATTCCTCGATGAATAGCGCCGTCCGGCGCACGGGGATGTACTTCCACTGCGATGCCAGCTCGTCGGCTCCGGCGGCGGTCCTAGCGCCCCACGACACCGGGCCGACCAGCGGAAGGGTGCGCAGGCAGTTGACGGCGATCGGGTTGAGCACGGCGCTTTCGGAGTCGTTGACGTGGACCGACAGGTCGCTGATCCCGGTGAGCGCTGCCGCGGTGCCGGCCGGTGCCTTCCAGACGCCGCGGGCGTCGTCGGTGCTCGCCCAGACCCCGGCAACGGCGCCGCACGGGCCCAGTTGCACCGTCGTGTTGGTGATGGGGTCAGCAAACTCCAGGTTCGGGTAATAAGTGGCCGCGTTGGCGTTGTAATTCCCGGTGACGGCGGGATTTCCAACCACAATTGTGAATCCGAGGGGGGGCGAGGCTTGCGTCCATTGGGAGGGTGGATCGACGATGAGCATGGCGCGCTGCTGGAAGCAGAATTCGGCAGCGAGGCCGAGGGTTGCGGCGGGCCAGGGTTTACCCGGATTCGTTGGCAGGCAGAGCATGTTGAATATGTCGGCTTCCACCAGCGCATAAATCCCTGTCCTGGTGGTCTGGTCGGCGGGCACCACCGCGATGCTTCCGGCGTTTATATCCGTACCTTGACTGCCGCCTGCCGGTGCGGCTGGTGCGGGGGTGGATGCTCCGGCGGATGGCGTGCTGCCCGAGGACGCCGTGTCTCCCGCCGACGACGTGGACGAAGTGGGGGTGGAGGACGACGTGGACGAAGCGGGCGCGGGGGGCGGCGTGAAGGTTCCCACGGTGTAGGTTCCGTTGGCGGGCTTTTGGGTGAGCCCGCTGCCCGGCTCGACGTTCATCAAGGCTGACGACGCCAGGGCCGTGGTAATCGGAGTCCCCGGGGTTCCTGGGGGACCGGCACCGAGGCTGAGTCCGGTGTAGCTTTCGATCGCACCGGTGCTGCCGTCAGTGATCGTGAGGTTGAACAGAGTGGCCGCATTGACCAGGTTGCTGGTGTCCACGACCACCTGCAGGCCTGCGGTCAGCGATGGCGGAACAGCCGCGCTGTAGACCGCGTTCCCCCAGGTGCCCGGTGACGTCGCAACGAGGATCACGTCACCGGAAAGGGCGATCTTGGCCGCTGCGCCGCTCCCGTCGGTGGCGCTGGCCCGCACAATCTGAGCGCTGTTACCGCCGTTCATAAAGAAAAGGAATGCGGCATAACTCATCGGGCTAGCGGGGTCCAGACCACCGAAGGCCCGCTGATAGTCGGCCCAGCTGCTAACTTGCACGGCGGTATCGACCACCCCCCGGGCGGCGTACCCGACAAACGCGGCGACCGAAGTCGGCACCCCCACAATCGTGTGAACGGAGCTTTGCACTTCCTCGATATAAACACCTGGGTAGGTCGGCGTTATGGGCATGCCAAATCTCCTCGACGGGTACTGTGCGCGGATCAACCGTACGGACAGGGCCGTGACCCTGGTGTCACGAGAGCGTGAGCGCCGCGTTACCCATCCGCGATCGCCGCGTCACCGCGTTCTTGGTCGCCAGAAGACTGCTGTCCGTCCAGGTTGGGGGGCGGACCCTCGGCGGAGGCCTCGATGCGCTGCCGAAGGAACCTGCAGGGGCGCTGTCCGCGAGGTCGCAGCCGCAGCCACGGGGCTGACGGACTTGATCGCGCCAGAACCTCGTCGGCGCCCCGGGTCTGCGCGGCGACCGCCAGCAGACAGTCAATTTTTATTCACGAGGTATTTCATCGTCACGGGTCAAAGGGTATAAATAACGGGGGATCGCCCGGGGGGAGTAGGCAGGCGACCATGAAGAACTCGGCGCAGACGGTAGGTAGACCAGTCCTCCGCCTTTCCCTTATTCGGGGCTTCGAGCTGCGCAGTGGGGACTCTGTGGTTCAAGTCGCCCTTAGCGCTCAGCGGCTGGTAGCCTTCGTGGCTCTCCAGGACCGGGCGGTGCGGCGGCCGCATGCCAGCGGGATGCTGTGGACGGACGCACCCGAGCAGCGGGCCAATTCCAGCCTGCGATCTGCTCTCTGGCGGACCCCCTCGCCTGACGGTCAACCGCTGATCGAGGCGTCTAGCACGCACGTGCGGCTCAATCCGGCCGTGGAGGTTGACTTCCGCGAGATCGTGTCGGGGGCGGTACGGGTACTCGACCGGGAGGACGGGCTCCAGGGCGCCGGCGATCTCTTATGTCAGTTCCGCCAGTTCGGCGGCGACTTGCTGCCCGACTGGTACGAGGACTGGGTGCTGGTCGAGCGCGAGCGGTTCCGCCAACTGCGCCTCCATGCCCTCGAGGCGATCTGCCACCGTCTGACTGCCGTCGGGCGCTATGCGCTGGCACTCGAGGCCGGTCTGGCCGCCGTGGCCTGTGAGCCACTACGCGAGAGCGCGCAGCGCCAGGTCATCCGCGTGCATCTGATGGAAGGAAATGCCGCCGAGGCCCTCCGTCAGTATCGCAGTTATGCCCGCCTGCTCGCTGACGAGCTGGGGGCTCGGCCCTCGCCGTCCATGGACAAGCTGCTGGACGGCGTCACAGCCAACCTGCCACGTGGCCTCGGTGACGGCGACGTGACAGTTGAGGCGTAGACCTCGGGGCATGGACGTTCCAGCTGCGAAGTGGTTGACGCTGATCATCCGGGTATGGCGTACTGGCGAGTTTGACTTGCGGGGGCGCCTGACCGAACTCGACGATCTCGAGGGCCCAGAACGGCCCGTCGCCGTTGTTGGCAGCGCTGATAACGTGCTTGACGCCACCAGGGCCTGGCTGACCAGGGTACTGGCTGCAAGCGAGAATTAGCTTCAGGCTGCCCGGCCATGCGCTTGCCGAGGCCCGCCACCCGGGTGGCCCGCTACGTTCGCAGCGTTGGACATCCGCGGGGCCACTCTCAGGGGATCTGGCCGGCGCGGAGGCTGCCCAGAGCCCTGGCGACCTCCGCGGCCTCTGGCACGTTCAGCCGCTGGTACAAGGCCAGCGCTTGGCCGAGATGGTCGGCGCCGGCGCTGGTGTCGCCGCTGCGGGCCAGGCATCTGCCAATGCCATCCAGCGCCCGGGCCTGGTGCAGCAGGCTTGGTGGCTCACTGGCGACACGGAGGGCATCCCTGAAGCGGACGAGTGCCTCCTGCGGCCGGGCCGAGTCCAGGGACAGCCTGCCGAGGTGAGTAAGTGCCTGGGCCTGCGCTTGCCGGTCGCCGACGTCGCGGGATATGTCCAGTGCCCGGGTGAAACTGGCGGTCGCGGCGGGATAGTCAGCGGTCTCGAACTGCACGCCACCGAGATAGCACAGCGCGTTGGCCTCGCCCTGCCGGTCACCCAGGCCTCGAAACAGATCCAGCGCCTGGATGAGGTCGCTGGTCGCGGCCAGGTAGTCCCCGGTCGCGCACCGCACAGCACCGAGGTAGTGCAGGGCGTTAGCCTCGCCGAGCCGGTTCCCGAGACTGCGGGACAGGTCCAGCGCTCGGGTGAGACTCCTGGTCGCAGCCGGGTAGTCACCCGTCACATGCTGCAGTGTGCCGGTCCACAGGAGCGTGTTCATCTGGCCGAGCCTGTCCCGGAGTTCGCTGTAGAGGCCGAGCGCTTGGGCGAGCGTCTCGGTCGCGGCCGGATAGTCACCGCTCTCGAACTGCACGCCACCGAGATAGCAGAGCGCGGTGGCCTGGCCGAGCCGGTCGCCGAGGCTGCGGAACAGGTGAAGAGCCTGGCGGAAGGCCTGGATTGCAGCCGGGCTGTCATCGGTCAGGCGCTGCGCAGCGCCAAGATCGATGAGCGCCCGCGCCTGGCTATGCTGGTCACCGAGGCCGCGGGACAGCTCCAGTGCCTGGGTGAGGGTGTCGACCGCGGCCGCGTAGTCGTCGGTCAGGCGCTGCACAGCACCGAGGTCGATCAGCGCCCGGGCCTGAGCGGGCCGGTCACCGGCGGCCTCTGCCGCGGCGGCGGCGGCCCGGTGGATGCTCAGGGCCTGGTCCCAGTATCCGGCGTCGTAGAGGAATGTGCTCATGGCCGCGGCGATCCCGGTTGCTTCGGAGTGACGTGCGGTGGCCGCGGCGTACTCCAGGCAGGCTTGCAGGTTCAGCCGTTCGGCTTGCATCCACGCCAGCGCCTGATCCCAGGTCGAACAGGCGCGGGACGGTCCCGGCCGGCTCGCCGCCCGCCGCGCCGTCCGCCGCGTCGCCCGGCTCGCCATCCGGTGCGGCATCAGCGTGCAGGGCGAGATGCCGGTCGGCGGAGCGGGCCGAGGCCAGGTAGTAGCCCAGCAGACGGCCGGCGCGCGCGTCGCGGTCAGCGACCTCATCGCCTGCGGCGAGCGCGCGGGCGTATGTGCGGAGCAGGTCGTGCATACCGTAGCGGCCTCTGGTTGTTTCCTCGATCAGATGGTTGTCGTAGAGCGCGTCGAGGATCCGTCGTGCCTGCGTCAGCCTGGTGCCGTTCAGGGTGGCGGCGGCGCGGGCGTCGATGTCCGGGCCCGGATGGGTTCCCAGGCCCCGGAACATCCGCTGCTGGGCGTCTGGAAGGTCGCGGTAGGAAAGTTCGAAGGCGCTGGCCATGGTGAGGCTCCCGGCGTGGATCTCCTCCAGTTCGTCGCGCGTCTCCTCAAGCGCGCCAACGAGGTCGTCGACCGTCCAGGAGGGGTGATGCCGCAGCCGTCCAGCCAGCAGCCGGATGGCCAGGGGCAGGCCGCCGCACCGCTGTACGAGCTCCCGCACGGCTTCCGGCTCCTGTGATGCTGATGGATTCAGGCGGGTAAACAGTTGCTCGGCCTGCCCGGGTGGCAGCGAATCCAGCGTCAGCGGCGCCGCTTCCTCCAGATCGGCAAGCCGCCGCCGGCTGGTGACCAGCACCATGCAATCCCCTGCGCCGGGCAGCAGCAGGCGTACCTGGCTGGCGTCCCTGGCGTTGTCCAGCATCACCAGCATCCGCCTGCCCGCCAGCATGGTGCGGTACAGCCGTGCCTGCGCCTCCCCGCCCGCCGGCATGCGATCCGCGGAAATACCGAAGGCATCAAGGAAACCGCGGACCGCCTCAGCCGGGGCCATCGGCGCGCCCGACGGGTCGAAACCCCGCAGGTTCACGTATAGCTGGCCGTCCGGGAACCGCTGGGCCACCTGGTTCGCCCAGCGCAGGGCCAAGGCGGTCTTGCCGACGCCAGCAGTGCCATCGATCGCGAGAACCGCAATCGGGTTCCAGCCTGGCGCGGACACCTCCAGCAGCCGCGTGAGTTCGCCCAGTTCGTCGTCGCGGCCCACGAAATGCGGGGCGTAGGCCGGCAACTGGCGCGGCACCGGCGTCGCCAGGCCGGCTGGCACTGCCTCGAGCTCCTTGTCGTCCGGCGGATAAGGCTGATCCGGCAGGCAGATCCAGGCGACGGCGGTGGTCTCCTTCACTGCGACCCGGACACGCCGGTAGGTGGCGGCGTCGTTGGCCTGGCTGTGCCGGACGACCTCGTCGAAGAACCAGGACGAGACGATCAGGGCCAGCGTCCCCGGTGACTCCGCCAGGGCGGACTTGAGGGGCGCCGCATCCAGCAACCGGAACGCCAGGTTAATCGACGCCGCCGTGACTCCGTGCTCGTCGTAGTAGACCTCCCCCGCATGCAGTGCCATCCGCAGCCGGATCTGTTCTTCCGCGCGGTGCCCGGCGTTGTGCTCCCGGAGCGCCTCCGCTAGCTCTCGCGGCATCGATTCGATGAAGATACCCTTGGGCACCTCGGCCGGGATCAGGACGAAGACGCCATCACCGCAGCTCTCCTGGTAACACCCGGCCCACGGGATGCCGACGTTGCTGAACGCCTGCTGCACGGCTCGGTACATGCCATCGCGCACCGCGAGCCGGTGCGGATTGGTGCGGCGCTGGTCCCCGAAGCCCTCGACATCCACGACCAGTATGGTCCGGTGCACCGCTGGCCGCTGCTGCTCCATATGACCTCCCCCCCGGGAAGCGAGCCAGCAACGATCCCATGCTGATCAGGGTCTCAACTGTAGCCTTATCCCGCCGGGATGGGCACATGGGTAAGCGGCGGCGGGCCACAGACCCTGGCTTTCAGTCTCGTTCGCGCCGTGTGCTGCGCCGAGCTTTTCTCCACCGGGCATGTGTGGCGGGCGCACCGTCGGCGGTGCTGTCGGGGGCCTCGGTCGGGGTGTTCAGGAAAGCCTCCACGATGGTGGCCATGGGTTTGGGGTGTGTGATGAGGTCGAGGTGGCCGCCGTGGTAGATGTGCAGTTCGCTGCGGGGGATCAGCCGGTGCATTATCCGCGCATTGGCCGGGGGGGTGAGGGGATCGTCGTCCCCTGCGAGTATCAGGGTGGGGGGGCGTAGCAGTGGCAGCATCGGGAGGCTTGTCCAGCCGGCGGCGGCCAGCAACTGGAAGTAGTAGCCCTTGCCTGGCCCCGGGGATGCCTCCGGCCGAAGCAGCTCGCTGGCGCGCGAGGGGTCGCCGCGCAGGCTGCCGCCGTAGATCTCACCAGCGATGCTGGCGGCGTAGCCCGGGTCACGGTGGCGCCGCGGGGTGAGCATATGCCGCAGGACGCGGGGGTGGCCGGGTATCATCAGCGCCCCGGTCCCGGTGGCCACCAGCACCAGGCGGCGCACCCGGGCCGGGTAGCGCAGCGCGAACTGCTGGGCGAGCCCGCCCCCCCAGGAGATGCCCAGCACATCGGCCTGCTGGTAGCCGAGCTGATCGAGAAGATCGCTCAGCAGCGGCGCCGAGGTCCACAGGGAGTAGGGGATGACCGGCTGAGGGGATCCGCCTATGCCCGGCAGATCAAACCGGATCACTGTCCGTTGCGGGTCGAGTGCGTCAACGAACGGCTGCAGCACCTCGAGGCGCGCGCCGATACCGTTGCACAGCACGAGCGGCGGCCATTTAGGGCTCCCGTCGCGCACCGAGACCTGCAGGACCCGGCCTGGCAGGGTCAGTGTCCGCCTCTGCTCACCCGCCGCACCGCGCCGCCGCAAGCCCTTGGCCATCGTGCGCAGCCCGGCCGGCCGCCAGTTGCTGCCGGCCTCCGGCGGCTGAGGCCGGTCAGTGGTCATGCACGTGCACCTCCAGCTCGGCAACGCCACCTGCACGCCGCCGGTTGCCCCAGACAGTCTCGTGCCCCAACGTAGCGCCCGCCCAGATCACGCCGCCCAGGCAGGGCGGCGAACGCGGCAACACAGTCGCCAGGTGTCATTCTGGTGGACACCAGGATATCGGCAGCTTCCCTGCCGAAGCCTCGGCTGCCGCGACTGGGCATGGATGCGGCTGGGGCGTGCTCAGACCAGCCGTCGCAGGAGCGGGTCCCTGGGCTCTGCCGGGCCGACCCGCACCCGCACGTCTACGCTGTAGACGCCGTCCTCCCGGGCGACGACGGGATTGAGGTCCAGTTCGCTGACCTCGGGGAGATCCTCAACGAGCCTGGAGACCCGCAGCAGTGCGTCAGCGAGCGCGGCGGTGTCCACCGGCGGGATGCCCCGGTGGCCGAACAGCAGCGGCGCGGCGCGCACCGAATTTATCATCTCGTCGGCGTCGGCATCGGTCAGCGGGGTCAGCCGGGCCTCGTGATCACCGAGCACCTCGGTAGCCACGCCGCCGAGCCCGAACACCACGAGCGGGCCGAACACGGGCTCCTGCACCACGCCGATGGCCACCTCGACGCCGCCGGCCAGCATCGGCTGGACAAGTACCCGCTGCAGCCGCGGCCCGAATTCCGCCGCCAGCGTCCGGTAACCCCCGGCCACTTCCTCCGGAGTGCGCAGATCGACCCTGACGCCTCCGGCGTCGGTCCTGTGCACCAGTCCCTCAGCTTCCGCCTTCAGGACGACGCGGCCGCCGAACCGCCTGGCGGCCTCGGCCGCTTCCAGCTCACTGGCCGCCGCTACGGTCGGAATCACCGGGACGCCATAGCAGGACAGCAGGTCGGCTGCCCGGGCTTCCGGCAGCCAGCCGCCAGGCGAGCCGGCCAGGAAATCAGTGACCAGGGTGCGTGCGTCAGCCGCGCGCAGCCCGGGCAGCTTGGGGACCTTGCCGCGCTGCCGCCGGCACCAGGCCCGGTAACGGACTGCGTGGCCAAGCGCGCGGGCCGCATTATCGGGGTCGGCGTAGCAGGGCACTCCGGTGACGGCCGCCGCAGCCACGTCAACAATGGCCGCCGCCTGATCGGGAGCCGGCGGGTCAGCGGCGGCAGCGCCTGCCGGGTCAGCGGCGGCGGCACCGCCTGCCGGGTCAGCGTCCGTACCCGGGCCTGAGGGCTGCTGCGCTACCGGCTGGCGCTCGAGCCGCGTCACGGATTCGGCCTGGTCGAGCAAGGCGACCGCCAGCGGCTTGCTGATGACTGCGGCAGCCAGCGCAGCGCGCAGGTCGGAGAAAGCCGTGGGCACTGCCACCGCGAGCACGGCGTCAACTCCGGCGTCAGCGGCTACTTCCTCTACGCAGGCGCGGAAGGTATCCGTGGTCACCACCGGGCTGGTGTCCACCGGTCCAGTAACCACGGCACGGGCCGGCAGCAGCCTGTACAGCGCGCGCCGGGTGGCCGCCCTCAGCTGCACGACCTGCAGGCCGTGGTCGGCGCAGGCGTCAGCGGCCAGGGCGCCCGCGCCGCCCGCGTTGGCGACGATCGCGACCCGGTTGCCTGCCGGCAGCGGTTGGCAGGCCAGCAGCGCTGCGGTTTCGACAAGCTCGCCGAGACTCGTCGTGGCAATGACACCGGCCTGGGCGAACAGGGCCTCCTGGGTAATCAGCGGCGTCGCTGCCGCTGCGGAGTGCGACGCTGCACGGTGACCCGCCGGGGACCGGCCGCCGACGACAGTCAGGACTGGCATCCGCTGCGCGACCCGGCGGGCCGTGCCGGCGAACTTGCGCGGGTTGCCGAAGGACTCCACGTACAAGACCGCTATCTGGGTCACTTCATCTTGCGCCCACCAGGTCAGCAGGTCAGTGATGGACACGTCGTATTTGTCGCCGGCCGACACGAACGAGGACACGCCGATACCCAGCCTGGACACCTGCTCGAGCAGCGCGATCCCCACCCCGCCCGACTGCACGACCAGGCCGGCCACACCGGCCAGCGGTTGCCCATCCGTGAAGGTCGTGTTCAGGCCGATCCAGGGCACGATCACGCCGAAACAGTTCGGCCCCACCAGCCGCATGCCATACCGGCGGCAGACGGCCAGCAGTTCCGCGCCCGCGGTGCCCCGGCTGGGAGTTACCACTATGACGCTCCGGACTCCGTTGCGGCCGCATTGCGTTGCCACCCCGGGTACCGCGGCCGGCGGCACTGCGATCACCGCCAGGTCCACCTGCCCGGGCAGGTCGTTAACGGATGCCACGCAGGGCACCCCGTCCATGGTCTGGGCATGCGGGTTAACCGCATAGACAGTCCCGGTGAAGCCGCCAGTCACGATGTTGTTCAGGATGGCCTGGCCCACTGTGCCGCGATGACGGCTCGCGCCCACCACGGCGACCGAGCCCGGCTGCAGCAGCGGGCGCAGGCTCGCCACATCCGCGCGGCTCTCCCTGCTGGCCACCGACTCCAGGTAATTGCCCAGCAGGTAAGCATCTTCGCGGCCTGGCAGATCAAAGGCCAGCTTGACCACGCCGTCGGATATCCGCCGCATCGCGGGCAGGCCGGCGTTGGCGAATACCCGGAGCATCGCCGAGTTCTCCGCCAGCGTTTCCGCAGTGAACGTCCGCAGGTCACGTTGCCGCGCCTGCCAGACCAGGTGCTCGAGTAGCAGGCTGGCGATACCGCGGCCGTGCATGTCATCAGGGACCGCGAATGCCACCTCCGCGACCCCGGGCTCCCCGGCGGGTTCGTAGGAGGCGACGCCGACCAGCCGGTCGCCCTGCCAGGCCAGCAGCGCCGCATGGTCCGGATCCGGGTCGCGGCAGACCCGCTTGGCTTCCAGTGCGGCCGCGCGCGGGTTCGCGCTGAAGAACCGCAGGTAAACGTTGCCGGCCGACATGCCAGCATGCATCGCGCGTACTGCCTCAGCGTCCTGCGGGCGGGCCGGGCTGATCTCCACCGTGCTGCCATCGGTCAGCAGTGCGTACATGGCGGCAGCCGGCGTGCTCACCAGACCGTCCCTTCAGCAGGCGGCAGAACAACGGCTGGGCGGCCCCGGCCAGCCGGACCTCCTAGTTGAGTCGCCGTTCGTTCTCCGGCCCGCTTCGGGAGGGCGCACTTAAGGACCTGGTGGGCTGCTGCGGGCAGCCTGATGGGCTGCTGCGGGCAGCTGAGCCCGAGCGCGGCCGACGAGTCGGCTGCGCCCGGGCTCCTTCCTCGACCGCTACTGCGCGCGGCTCAGCTGCCGGCATATGTTATATGCGCTCGAAGATCGCGGCGATGCCCTGGCCGCCGCCGATGCACATGGTTACCAGCGCGTACCTGCCAGAAGTCCGCTTCAGTTCATAAAGCGCCTTAACTGTCAGGATGGCGCCAGTGGCGGCGACGGGGTGCCCCATTGAGATGCCGCTGCCGTTGGGGTTGGTCCTCTCCAGCGGCAGGCCAAGCTCGCGAACCACGGCGAGAGCCTGAGCGGCGAAGGCCTCGTTCACCTCGAACACGTCGATGTCATCGAGTTTGAGCCCGGTCTTCTCCAGGATCTGCCTCACGGCTGGCACCGGGCCGATGCCCATGATCATGGGCTCGACGGCGGCGTGGGTGTAAGCGACCAGGCGGCCCATCGGCTGCAGGCCGTGGCTGCTGGCGTACGCGGCGCTAGTGAGCACGACGGCCGCTGCCGCGTCGTTCATTCCTGAGGCGTTTCCGGGAGTGACTGTGCCTTCCTTGCCGAACGCCGGGCGCAGCCGCGCCATGCCTTCTATGTTAGCGTCCGGCCGGATGTGCTCGTCGGTCACCATGTCGACGGTGGTCTTCTTCACGGTTACCGGGATGGGGGTGATCTGCTCGTCGAAGTAGTGCGCCGCCGTCGCGGCTGCAGCCCGGCGGTGGCTTTCGACCGCCAGCGCATCCTGATCCTCACGGGAGATCCCGTAGTCCGCGGCCACGTTGTCGGCCGTGGCACCCATGTGGCAGTCGTGGAACGGATCGTGCAGCGCGGAGACCACCGCGTCGATGGCCTTAGCGTCTCCCATCCGCTGGCCCCAGCGCATGCCCGGCAGCCAGTACGGGCCGCGGCTCATGGACTCGGCGCCACCTGCCACCGCCACCTCGGCATCACCCAGCATGATGGCCTGGGACGCGGAGACGATGGCCTGCAGCCCGCTGCCGCAGAGCCGGTTGACGGTGAACGCCGGCACGGTGACTGGCAGGCCGCCATTGAGGGCGGCGACACGGCTCAGGTACATGTCCCTGGGCTTCGGTGTGAATCACGTTGCCGAAGACCGCGTGACCGAAATCTTCCGGATCCACGCCGGACCGCCGCACCGCCTCGCGGACCACCGTCGCCGCCAGGTCGCACGGCGGCACGGACGCGAGGCCGCCGCCGTACCGGCCGATGGCGGTCCGGGTGCCAGACAGCACGACAACATCGTTCAGTTCGGTCATGACGTTCCTCTCACATTTCCAGGCCGCCGTCCACCACAGAGAGCTGCCCGATTATGTAGGCAGACCGGCCCGCAGCCAGGAAGCAGCCAACGCGGACGAGCTCCTCGGGCGGGCTGAGCCGGCCGACATCACCGGTCCTGGTACCTTGCCTTCGATGCTGTGCTGAACGACCGCGCCCTGGCAAGGGACGAACGTCCCGCAATCACCGCCATGCCCTGGAACGAGCGCTGCCCCTTTCGCCTGGACCCCTGCCGGTGAATTATCCTTGCCCTGTCCAGCTGGTGAGATACCTCCGCACACGCGACACTCCAGGAGCATGGGCACCGACACGCGGGACCTTCGACCCTACGCGGCCGGCGCCGATCAGGCTATGTTTACACCCATGTATTTCTACGCCGGTGGTATGCACTATTGGCGTCAGAAATCACGCCCTCCTGATACAAAGGAACTCCAGTTCCGGCCGCTCTTGCCGACGACCTGCCATCCTCAAGCCAGGTATTAACCAGGCCCGGGGTGGCCGACATTAAAGAGGTGCCCATCCATGGATTTCGAGTTGACTGACGAGCAAGAGCTGGTCCGCAGCACGGTGAGGGAGTTCGCCGACGCCGAACTCGCGCCGGTCGCGGCCGAGGTTGACCGTGACCACCGCTTCCCCGAGGAGGTCATCCCCAAGATGGCCGGCCTGAGCCTCATGGGCATGCCCTACCCCGAGGAGCTGGGTGGTGCCGGGGCGGACTACGTGAGCTACGTAATAGCTCTTGAGGAAGTGTCGAGAGCGTGCGCCACCACCGCCGTCATCATGACGGCTCACACCACGCTCGCCACTTGGCCGATCTTCAAATTCGGAACCCAGGCCCAGAAGGATAAGTATCTCTTTGAGATGGCCTCCGGCCGCCGCCTGGGCGCCTTCGCCCTGACGGAGCCCGCCGCAGGAACCGATGCCGGCGCCGGCACCTGCACGGCGATCCTGAACGGGGACGAATACGTTCTCAACGGATCGAAGATCTTCATTTCCAACGCTCCGTACGCCGACGTGTACATCGTGTTTGCGAAGACCGATCCGGACCAGGGGACGCGGGGGATGAGCGCCTTCATCGTCGAGAGAGATACCCCAGGTTTCTCCGTCGGCGAGGCTGAGCACAAGCTGGGAATTCGGGGCTCCAGCACGCCGCCCCTGTACTTCACTGACTGCCACATTCCCAGGGATGCGCTCCTGGGCGGGGAAGGAAACGGCTTCAGGGTGGCCATGCAGACGCTCGATGGCGGGCGGATCGGCATCGCCGCGCAGGCTCTGGGTATCGCCCAGGCGGCGCTCGACGCGTCGGTAGCGTACGCCAAGGAGCGTGTCCAGTTCGGCAAGCCAATAGCCACCCTGCAGGCTATTCAGTGGATGATAGCCGATATGGCCACCGAGATCGACGCTGCCCGTCTCCTTACCTACCGCGCCGCATCAAAGATGGACAACGGCCGTCCCTATTCCACCGAAGGGGCGATGGCAAAGCTGTTCGCCTCGGAGACCGCTACCCGGGTGGCAGGCAAGGCGATTCAGATCCACGGCGGATACGGCTATACGGAAAGCTATCCGGTGGAGCGGAACTGGCGTGACGCGAAGATAACCGAGATTTACGAGGGGACGTCCGAAGTGCAGCGCATGGTTATCGCGAGAAGCGCCCTGCGGTGAGGGTGAGCGGACCGGGTATGCCGGCCGTTCACGCTGGCGAGCAGAGGAGCGGAGATTGTGCCTGAGCTAGCCTATGCTGATATCAAGGTCGGCGATTCTGCGTCATTTGCCAAGACGATTACTGAGACGGATGTCGTGCTCTACGCCGGCCTCATCGGTGACTTCAACCCGATTCACATCGACGCCGAATACGCGAGGGAGTCGCTGTTCAAGGAGCGGGTCGCCCACGGAATGCTGGTGTCCGGGCTGATCTCAGCGGTGCTGGGTACCCACCTCCCAGGCCCGAACTCCATCTACATGGGCCAGGAGCTCAGGTTCACCGCCCCCGTCAAGATCGGCGATACCGTCACGGCGGTAGCGACGGTCACCGAGAAGCGCGATGACAAGAGGATCATAAAGCTCACCACCACGATCTCGAATCAGCGGGGTGAGGTGGTCGTGGACGGCAGCGCGGTGGTCAAGAAGATGGGTCTGTAGGCTCTGTGCGAGAGGCGGCGCGAGTGTCTTCGAGCAGTCGTCGGGCCCGCCTGTCGCGGTGGCCGCTGCCGAGAGGAGCGTTATGAAGATTGTGGTCGCCTATAAGTGGACCTCCGACCCGGAGGAGGCCACGGTACGTGCTGACGGCACGGTGGACTGGAGCAGGGCGAAGCCCGGCATCAGCGCCTATGACCCGGTGGCCATAGAGCTGGCGCGCCGTCTCGCCGAAGCAGCGGGTGCTGAGCTGATCGGCGTGACGGTAGGGGGGAAGGGGGTCGGTGTGGCCATTGCGTCCAAGGCCGCCCTTTCGCGTGGCCTGGACCGCGTGGTGATCATCGAGGATGAGGCCCTCCGGGAAGCCGGGAGGTCCGAGCTGGGAGCGGTGCTCGCTGCGGCGGTCCGTCATATCGGCGACGTGGACCTTGTCGTGACCGGCGACTCGTCGGTGGATGTCGCGGCCAAGATGGTGCCGACGGTGATGGCCGGCGATCTCGGCTGGCCAGCGGTCGCTGAGGTCACCGAGGTGACTGGCCAGGCCGGCACGCTGCGGGTGGAGCGCGCGATCCCGGGCGGCACGCAGGTACTCGAGATTTCCGGTCCTGCTGTGCTGGCCGCGTCCGCGGATGCCGCAGTGCCGCGGGTGCCGGGCATGAAAGACCTCCTCGCGGCGGGCAAGAAGCCGGTGGAGCACCTGGAACTCGCGGCTCTGGACGTGCCCGCGAGGAGCGGGGTCATGACGGTCACGGGCCAGTCGCGCCCGGACCGCAAGGCCCGCAAGGGCCAGCTCCTCGACACTACCGACCCAGCGGCGGCCGCTGCCGAGCTCGTCAGCGCGCTGCGCGGCGCCGGAGTGCTGTGAATCCCGGCCGCAGAACCGGGGAGAGGACTCGACAATGAGCGTGAACGCCTGGATTGTCGTTGGGCACCAGCCGGCGATAGGCGACCTGATCACGGTCGCGCGTTCCCTGGGCGGGGAGGTCGCGGCGGTCGTCGCGGGACCCCGGCCGGTGGCCGAGACGGTGGCGGCGAGCGGCGTGGACAAGGTGGTCTGGTGCGGCGGGCAGGGCGACGCGCCCAGCGAAGCCTACGCGCCGGCGGTCGCCGACATCGTCGCGGCCGATCCGCCACGCGTGGTGCTCGGCGGGCGTAACCCAGACGAGCGGGTGCTCCTTGGTGCTGCCGCGGCCCGGCTGCGGGCGGCCGTGCTGACGGGGGCCCGCTCGGTCTCAGCCGACGGCTCCGGCGTCATCGTGGTCAACGCGGTTTTCGGCGACATCGCCGACGAGACCGTCGCTGTCTCCGGCCCTGTGGCCCTGCTGCTGGACGGCGGCGGCGTGCCATCGGCTGGCGGCGCCAGTGTCCCTATTGAAGAGGTCGCCGCCACGCCGCTGTCCATGAAGGTGATCGAGACCAGGACGTCCGGCTTCGATGAGGTTGACCTTAACGCCGCCCCCCGCGTGATCGGCGTCGGCCGCGGCCTCAAGGCCAAGGAGGACCTCGCTATGATCGAGGCGCTCGCCGGGGCAGTCAACGCCGAGATCGCCTGTTCCCGCCCGGTGGCCGAGGGCCTGAACTGGATGGGGAAGGACCGCTACATCGGGAGTTCCGGCGCGCACATCGCCCCCCAGCTCTACCTCGCTATCGGGATCTCCGGCCAGCTGCAGCACATGGTCGGCGTGCAGGGAGCAGAGACGATCGTGGCGATCAACTCCGACCCGAACGCCGCAGTGTTTGCAGGAACCGACTACGGCCTCGTCGGCGACCTCTACCAGCTCGTGCCGGCGATTACCGCCGCCCTGAAATGACGGTGCCCGATGCCAGAAACGGCTGAGCCTGACTTCGAAGTCATCGTTATCGGTGCCGGTATCGCGGGCTGTATCACAGCCTACGAGCTCGCCCGGCAGGGACGCTCGGTCCTGCTGATCGAGCGGGGCGAGGCTCCCGGTTCAAAGAACCTGTCCGGTGGCGTGCTGTACTCCCGCGGCATCCAGCAGGTCTTCCCCGAGTTCCTCGACGAGGCTCCGGTCGAGCGGCGGATCACGCGCAACTACATCAACTTCCTCAACGCGGGGAGTTCGGTGGGCATCGACTACCAGGACACGCGTCTGGCCGACCCGGTCAACGCCGTCACGGTGCTGCGCGCCAAGCTGGATGCCTGGCTGGCCGAGAAGTGCGAGGAGGCGGGCGCCCTCATCATGCCCGGGGTCCGCGTGGACCGGGTTCTCACCGAGGACGGTGCCACCGGCAAGCGGGTCGTGGGCGTCCAGGCCGGTGAGGACGAACTGCGTGCCCGCGTAGTCGTCGCTGCCGACGGCGTGAATTCCTTCATCGCCAAAGAGGCCGGGCTGCGCGAGAACGACCCGCTGAACCACCTGGCTGTGGGCGTCAAATCGGTGGTGTCGCTGCCGAGGGAGACGATCGAGGCACGATTCAACCTGACCGGCGACGAGGGCGCTGCTATCGCCGCGGTCGGTGACTGCACCGAGGGTGTCGGGGGCGGCGGCTTTCTCTACACCAACATCGACTCCATTTCCGTTGGCGTGGTCGTGCGACTGGACGATCTCACCGCCAAGAAAAAAGTCGTCACTGACATCTTCGACCACTTCCTTGAGAACCGGTTCATCGCCCCCTACCTCGAGGGCGGCGAACTGGCCGAGTACGGCTGCCATCTGGTCGCCGAGGGCGGCATGAAGATGATCGGCGAGATCACCATGGACGGCATGATCGTCGTCGGTGACGCCGCCGGGCTCACTCTCAATACCGGGTTGACCGTGCGCGGCATGGACCTGGCGGTCGCCTCCGGGGTCGCTGCCGCCGGTGGCATCATCGCAGGTCTGGATCAGAACGACACTTCCAAGGCAGGCCTGGCCGGGTACCGGGAGAGATTCTTTGCCTCTTACGCAGGTAAGGACATGAAGACCTACACCAAGGCGCCCGCCTTTCTTGAGGCCGACCGCATGTACGAGCACTACGGTGAGCTTTTCGCCGATGTCCTCTACGGTGCTTTCAACCTCGATACCCAGCCCCGTCGGCATCTCCTGAGCGTCGCACGTAAGACGCTGACCCAGTCCCCGGTGAGGATGAGGCAGTTGGTCCGCGACGGCATTGCAGGAGCACGCGCCCTATGAAACCACTGTCTGTACCTGAGCGCCTGACGAAGAACAGGTTCAACCTCGACGAGCAGGAATCCCACATCGAGGTTAACCAGGAGATTGCCAAGGCCACCGGAACCGGCAAGGCCATCGTCGCCTGCTGCCCGGCCCACGTTTACACCGAGGAACCCGACGGGACCATCTCCGTCGAGTACGCCGCCTGCCTTGAGTGCGGCACCTGCCTCGCCGTCGCCGCCCCTGGTGCCCTCAAATGGCACTACCCTCGCGGCGGGTTCGGCGTCCAGTTCCGCGAGGGGTAAATTGCCCGGCTTACCGACCAGGCCCTGGCTTACCGGCCAGGGCCTGGCCTTCGCCTCCAGTTCGCGGTTGGCCCTCTTCGTGCCGCCGTCGAGTGCGGCACCTGCCTCGCCGGCCATTCCCGGTCGAGTGCGGCACCTGCCTCGCCGTCGACCCAGGTGTGCCTACAAATGGCACTACCCCTCGCGGTGGGTTCGGCGTCCAGTTCCCGCGAAGGGTAGTGCCCGGTCAGAGCGTTTGGCGATGAAAGATCGTTAGCGCTGGAGGATGTAGGTGCCTGGTGCGGGACATAGCGGCTTGAAGTTGGCGTTGCCCAGCGTGCGCGGGGCTTGCTTCGTGTCGCCGCTTCGTTCCGTCAGCCAGGTGGTGTAGTCCGGCCACCAGCTGCCCTGGACGGTTTCGGCCTGGGCCAGCCATTCGCGGTGATCGGGTGGGGTACTGGGAGCGAGCCGGAAGGTCGCCTTCGGGTTGGATGGCGGGTTGACCATGGCGGCGATGTGCCCGCTGTTGGAGAGCACGAACCTCATGTTGCCGCTGAGCAGCTGGGTGGCGCGGTAGGCCGACGGCCAAGGTGAAATATGGTCGTCGATGCCGGCCACGACGTAGGTGTCCACGTCGATCTTGGAAAGATCGACCGGGGAACCAAGCATGCTGGCGGTACCCGGCTTGGTCAGCGCGTTTTCCATCGCAATCTCGATGAAGTTGCGGTGCAGCCCCGCGGGCATCCTGGTGGTGTCCGCGTTCCAGAACAGGATGTCGAACGGCGGGGGCTTCTTGCCCTGCAGGTAGTTGTTAACCCAGTAGTTCCAGATCAGGTCATCGGGCCGGAGCCAGGCGAACACCTCGGCGAGCGAGCGCCCGTCCATGTAGCCGCGGGTGCGCGAGGCGAGGATGGACCCTGCGGCGGTGGTCTCGTCCATCAGGGCGACCGTGGTGCCTGCCTGTGTCATGTCCAGGAGCGTCACGCCCAGGCACAGGCTGGCGACCTGATCGAGCTGCCCGGTCGCGCTGAGGTGCGCAGTGACCATGGAGGTGGTGATGCCGCCGGCGCACAGGCCGATGATGTTGATCTTGGGGGACTTGGCGATGTCGCGCAGTGTGCCGATCGAGTCCACGATGGCCTGGCCGTAGGTATCCAGGTCCCAGTTCCTGGCTTCCTTGCCGGGGTTGGACCAGGAGAGCACGAATACCTGATATCCCTGCGCCACGAAGAACTCGAGCATGCTACGGCCCGGCGCGAGGTCGGTAATGTAGTACTTGTTGATCATCGGAGGGACCATGAGCAGCGGGAACTGGTGCACGGTGGGCGTGGTCGGCTTGTACTGGATGAGCTCGTAGACGTCGGTGCGGGCCACCACCGCTCCCGGCGTCACCGCGATGTCTTTGCCGATCTCGAACGCGTCAGGTGCCACCATCGTCGGGATGTGCGGGGTAGAGGACATATCTGAGACCAGGGCGCGGGCACCGCGGACCATGCTGAGGCCACCTGTGTCGATGAACGCCTTCCATGCGGAGGGGTTGCTCAGCGGGTAGTTGCTCGGCGCGGTCGCGGCGATGAGGTTGGTCAGCACGAACTTCATGCGCGTGTTGTCCCGCCAGTCCAGCTCGGCGTCGGCGAGCAGCTCCTCGGCGGTCTTCCCGACCGCCAGGTAGGTCTGGACGGCACGTTTGAGCAGCGGGTTCTCATTCCACGCGGGATCTGCGAACCGGCGGTCGCGGCGGTCGGGGGCGATCGCCGAACTGCCCGCCGCGATGCCGGCCAGGTCCGCGGCCAGTTTGGTGGCCCGCCGGGCCACCGTGCCGGGCCGGCTGGCCAGCCGGGCCGCATACCGCATCATGCTGGCATCAGGCCGGAACCGGCGCAGCGTGCCGAGGGTGGCGTCGGGCAGGACGAGATCCAGCATGCCGACTGCGTCGCTGGCTTCGGGCTCTTCTGCGGGCGCTGCTGATTCGGCCGGCGTACGCGTGGTTTTGCTGGCTGGGCGCGGATCTCTTTCGGCCGCCACGGGTGATCACGTCCTTACTTCTGATCCCAATGTGGTATAGCCATACCTCTGTGAGCCATGCGTCAGTCAAGCGAACTATTCTGAGCAAGGCCGCCTATTACGGACTAGTTAACCAGCCAACCGGGAAATCCCGCCAGCGTCGACCGGCCTCAAAGCGCGGGACGTTCGCCCTCTTGGCGCTGGAGCCTGGCCACGCGGACGGCCTGTTCCCTGGGCACGGGCCGAAGGCCGCTGCTTAGCCAGGCGGCCAGGCATCTGGCCACACCGCGCGGGCCGGAGACCCGATGAGTGCGCTCAGCGTCCGGGTCACGGCGGCGGGAGCTTGATCACAACGGGGGTGCCCGGGCTGAGCAGGTGTGGCTCCCCCCGGACCAGCACGGTCAGCGGATCGCCCTCTTCCACCAGGTAGCGCTCCTCATCGTTGGTGAGCTTGACCCGGAGCTGCCGTCCGCAGAATCGCAGCGAAAAGGCGAGCTCGTTCCAGGCGCGCGGCAGCCTGGGATCGAAGGACAGCTGGCCGTCGAAGTCGCGGACGCCGCCGAACCCGAAGACGAGCGAGGACCATACGCCGGCGGCCGAGGCGATGTGGACGCCGTCGGAGGCGTTGCCCGCCACGTTGCCCAGGTCCATCAGCAGCGCGTACTGGAAGTATTCCAGGGCCTGGCGCTCGTGGCCGATCTCGGCGGCGATGATGCTCTGCACGCACGCCGACAAGGATGAGTCGCCGGTGGTGAGCGGGTCGTAGTAGTCGAAGTTGCGGCGCTTCTGCTCCTCGGAGAACTCGTTGCCGAGCAGGAACATCGCCAGCACGATGTCGGCCTGCTTGAGCACCTGGTGCCGGTAGATCACCAGCGGGTGGTAGTGCAGCAGCAGCGGGAACTTGTCCCGCGGCGTGTTGTCGAGATCCCATACCTCGCGGTCCAGGAAAGTCTCATCCTGCGGGTGGATGCCGCGTTCATCGTCGAACGGGATGTGCATTGCGGCCGCCGCCCGTTCCCAGGACTCGATCTCCCTGGGCTGAAGCCTGACCGCGTGCACGAGCGCGGTGTAGTCCGCAGGTCGCTCCTCGCGCAGGCGGCGGACGGTGGCGGCGGCGGAATTGAGGTTCAGGCGCGCCATGAGGTTGGTGTAGGTGTTGTCGTTGACCACGGTGGTGTATTCGTCGGGTCCGGTCACGCCATGGATGTGGAACTTCTGGTCGACGCCGTAGAAACCGAGGTCCTGCCACAGCCGGGCGGTCTCGACGAGGATTTGCGCGCCGATTTCGGCGAGGATGCGTCCGCTGCCCTCCACGCGGGCGTGGTGCATGACCGCGTAAGCGATGTCGGCGTTGATGTGATACTGGGCGGTGCCCTGCTGGAAGTTGGACGAGGCCTCCTCGCCGTTGATGGTCCGCCACGGGTAGAGCGCGCCTCGCTCGCTCATCTGGGCCGCCCGCTCCCGGGCGCGGCGCAGCATGCTGTGCCGGAACCGGAGCAGGTTGCGGGCGATCCTCGGCTGGGTGTACGAAAGGAACGGCATGACGTAAATCTCGGTGTCCCAGAAGTAGTGGCCTTCGTAGGCCTGCCCGGTCAGGCCCTTCGCCGGAACTCCCGTCCCTTCGGCGCGCCATGACGCCTGCGCGACCTGGTAGAGATTCCAGCGGACCGCCTGCTGCTGGCGCACCGGATTGAGCCGGGTCTTCACCCGCACGTCGGCGCGGTCCCAGAACCGGACCAGATGCGCGCGCTGGGCCTCGAGGAGTGCGTCGAACCCGTTCCGGAGCGCGCGGTCCAGGGTCCGGCGGCACCGGTTGACGAGCTCGGGGACCGGGATGCTGCGGGAGGTCTGGTAGGTCGCGTACTTGGTGATCTGGATTGGGACGCCCGGCACCGCGTTGGCCGTGAGGAGCACCTCGCCCGTCTCGTCGTCGAGGGACCCGGCCGCCTGGAACGAGCACGCCGTCTCGATCACGTGGTCGACGCCGATACCGAGCGTCATGCCGCTGCTGGTCGTCTGGTAGCCAAACAGGATGCGCAGCTCAGCGAGCTCGGCAGCCCGCACGTTGAGCACCCGGTCCGGCAGCAGGGTCGCCAGGCGGGGATCTCCCGGCCGATGCTCGGGTACGTCGCTGGTCTGGTGGGCGTCCTGGCGGTTGAGGACCAGTGAGGAGATCACGACCGGTGCCGGCTGGTCGAGCATCGTGACCTCATACGTCATCGCGACCAGGTGGCGATGCTCGAGCGAGACGATCCGGCGCGAGCGGACCTGGACGTGCTTCCCGGCGTCAGTGGTCCATATCAGCTCGCGGGTCAGCGTCCCGGCCCGCATGTCCAGGATCCGCCCGTAGTCGTGGAGGCGCGCAGTCGGCAGGTAGAACGGCTCGTCATCCACGTAGAGCCTGAGGATCGTGGCATCGGGCACGTTCACGATCGTCTGGCCGGTCCGCGCCAGCGCATGCGCCCCTTCCGCATGCATGATCGGCCAGGTCTCGTGGAACCCGTTGACGAATGTCCCGGGGACCAGCGCCGGGCGCCCCTCCTCGAAGCTGCCCCGGACGCCGACGAAACCGTTGCCCAGCGAAAAAACGGTCTCGGTCAGACCGACGAACTCATCCGAGTAACGCGTCTCCACGATGCGCCACTCGTCCGCCGGGTAGAGGTGCTCCGGCGGGAGCACGATTTTTCGCTTCAGCATGATTCGAAGGTAATCCGGCCCGGGCGATACCGACAGGGCCCACAGGTGGCAACTACGGTCTCGTGGCTCTGGGCGCCTTGGGTGCGGTTGCCTGTACGACGAGGCAATGGGCCGGGCCTGAGCCCACGGCGGCAGGCAACCGCCCGGCGCGGACGGCGGATGGCGGATGGCGGATGGCGAGCACGGGATCTTGCGGAGCGGGGCAGATCCAGGAGGATCCGGTCCCCAGCGAGCAGACCAGGAGGATCTGGTCCCCAGCGAGCAGATCAGCAGGTTTACCGTGACGAAGCGGACAAGCCGGCCTTCTGAGCAAGCCCCGGGATGGGACGGGGATGACGGAGGATGCAGTGAATGCATTGAGGGACAGAATCGCCCCGATCGTTGTCACTGCGACCTATGTTGCCTTCGCCGCCATTCTGTGGAGCCGGGTGGGGGCCCGGGAGACCGGATAGGGCCGCAAAGTGCTGCTCTTCAGCGGAACCCAGGCCGTGGCGTTCCCTGGCGTTGGCTGGTATTCGGCAAATGGCTCCGGGCGCTTGCGGACGACCTCTTCCCGGCGGGCAGTGATCCTGGATAGTGACAATCAGTCAGCCTTGTCGTCATCGGCCTGGAGGTCGGGCGTCATCGCGTCGGAGTCGGGACGCGGGACCGCCCGCCGGCCGCTCGCCGTCTTCCAGTAGGTCTCCTTGCCCAGCAACGATTCGCCGAACCTGTCGAACTCGGCGATCACCTTCTGCGTTGCCGCATCGACCGCCTCGTGGGTCCGTTCGCCCAGCTCCTCAAGCTGCCGAGACACCTCGAGCCGCATCTGCACGGCAACCTCGTCCTTCGCGAGGCTTCGCAGTTCCTGCTTGGCCTCGCGCACCGCGGCCCGCAGATCCTTCGTGGCGGCGTGGGCCTCACGCAGCAGTTCGCGGCATTCGCCAACCGCCGTTTCCAGCCGGTCGAGTTCGCTCACGCATCCTCCTCCGTTTGCCGGCCGGGATGGGTCGCTCCCGTCTCGGCCGGCAATCGATGTGCACGCGTCATGGTGGCACCGCTCGCTGCGGCGGGGCCAGCGACCACGTCGCGCCGTGCGTCCTCAGCTTTCTGTCGCGGACCTGCGGATGGACCAGATCTCGCTCCGTGCATCCACGAGGGGGCGAAGCGTCATATCGTCACATTACATCGCGATGCATCCCTCAGTTACGTGGCTGCTGCTCCCGTCCAGCAGGCACATGCTGCTCCCGTCCAGCAGGCACACGCGCCTCTGGCTAACGGCGCAGTCGAGATGGGGCATGGAAGCAGGCCCATCCGGACGGCTGGCCGTGGAGATCGTTGACGAGCAGTGGCCCAGCAGGCAACGATCAAGGCTGTGGACTCGTTTACCGGCAAGCTTGCGGTGGTGACCGGCGGTGGCTCCGGCATGGGCCGCGAGCTTGTCCGCCAGCTGGCGGTGCAGGGATGCTCGGTCGCGGCATGTGACCTGAACGCGGAGGCCGTGGCGGAGACCGCCGCGATGGCGCGGACGGCCGCCGTGCCCGAGGTCCGGGTGACCAGCCATGCCTGCGACGTCGCCGACGAGGCGCAGGTCCTGCGCTTCCGCGACGAGCTGCTGGAGGAGCACGACACCGATCACGTCGACCTGGTCTTCAGCAACGCGGGCATCGGCGGCGGCAGCAGCTTCGTCAGCGGTGACCGGGAAGAGTGGGAGCGCACGTTCGCCATCGACTGGTGGGGCGTTTATTACTGCGCCCGCGCGTTCCTGCCACTGCTCGTCGAGAGCGGCGACGGCGTCCTGGTCAACACCAGCAGCGTGAACGGCCTCTGGGCTTCGCTGGGCCCGGGCGTGCCGCAGACCGCCTACAGCACGGCGAAGTTCGCCGTGAGGGGCTTCTCGGAGGCGCTCATCGAGGATCTGCGTGTCCACGCGCCCCACGTCGGGGTCGCCGTCGTGATGCCGGGGCACGTGGGCACCGACATCGTCACGAACAGCTTCCGGGCGCGTGGCCTGCCGGACCCGGAGCACATGAGCGACACACAGCTGGAGGAACTGATCCCGCGCGCCACGCGGGCCGGGCTGGTCAACGCCGGCATGCTGGCCGAGGACGCGTCAGCCGATGATCTGCGCCAGATGCTCGTGCGGGCCAACGCCGACTTCCGGGACAAGGCGCCGGTCACCGCGGCTGAGGCGGCGACCGTCATCCTCGACGGGGTGCGATCCGGAAGCTGGCGGATCCTCATCGGCCAGGACGCCAAGATGATCGACGAGGCGGTGCGCGCGAAGCCCGAGGCCGCGTACGACTACGCCGAACTGTTCGGGGAAATAGCACAGGCGCCAGCCGAGGGAACACCGGAGGGGTGACAGCTGGCGGGGCCGCTCCCGTTAAGCGGTCACGACGTGGAAGTGATAGCCCTCGCGCAGGAGCCGGGGCAGGACGATGCGCAGCGCATCGACCGTCTGAGAACGGTTACCGCCGCCATCGTGCTCCAGGATGATCGATCCCGGGCGGGTGTTACGCATGATGTTCCTGACAATGCTCCGTACTCCCGGCCGGGCCCAGTCACGAGGGTCAACCGACCAGTCCATCGGCACCATTCCCATGTGCTCGCACTGCCTGATCACGGCGGCCGACCAGGCGCCGTAGGGAGCGCGGAACAACTGGGGGTGCACGCCCGTCGCCGAGTGAATGGCATGGCTGGTCCGGGCGAGTTCGGTGTGCAGCCTGTCAGCCGGCATGCCCACGAGGTCGGAATGAGTCCACGTGTGGTTCGCGATGTGGTGGCCGTCCTCCGCGACCGCCCGGGCCAGGTGCGGGTAGGCGGCCACATGGAGGCCGATCATCGAAAACGTCGCGGTGACCCGGTATTTGTGCAGCACTTGCAGCACCTGCGGGGTGTACACGGGATCCGGGCCGTCATCGATCGTCAGGGCGATCGCCCGGGAAGCGTCGTCGATGTAGTAGAGCGGCTGGTCCAGGGGGTGGGCAGCCAGGTCATGGTGTGCAGGAAGGGTGTGGCGGGCCGCCAGGTGGCGCTGCGCGACCGATTTCTGAGACGCACTCACCTCGCGATGAGGAGGCAAATGGTCGGCCGGCCCGGAAAGCAGGCGAGAACCGACGACGCCGGTCAGCGTGATGCCGCCAACAGTCAGGAGTAGGCGCCGCCGGCGGGCCGCAAAAATAGCGGCGGAATCATGGCCAGAACCCGAGAGACCCTCCATAGCGCCCCCCTGTGTCTGTGCGTCATTACGGCAAGTGCGGCCACAGAAATCATGTCTATATCACCCAGGTATCCTGCCGGAATTACCCGGCAAGACCAAGTAAATCCGACGGTGTGTCGCATGCTGGCTGATGTCTGTCCAACGCCAGAGAGATCCGCTGACACCGCAAACTGACCCAGCGGCCCGCCCAGTGAGGAGCGCCTGCCCGGTGCCTGAGCGGCTACCTCACATCTGTGACCGCGAACCTGCCGATCTCGGTCGCTGCGTTGAGATGCTCGCCACCGTCCATGAGGGCAGCGGCTATCCGGCGCACTGGCCCGCTGACCCGATTCGCTGCTGAATGCCTGAGGGATGCAATCATTCGGTAGAACGGATAAAATGCCCTGGTGCTGGACTTGTTTCACCCGGCTATTCGAAGTTGGTTCGAGAACCGGTTCCCGGCCGGGCCCACGGAGCCCCAGGCTGAGGGCTGGCAGGAGATCGTGGCTGGTCGTCATACGCTGATCGCCGCACCGACCGGATCCGGGAAGACGCTGGCGGCGTTCCTGGTCTGCATCGACCGCATCTACCGGGCGCACGAGGCGAAGTGCCAGGCGCTCGAGGCAGGCTCCCAGGCGCTGGAGGCCGGTTCCCGGGCACATGAGGCCAGCCCTCAGGGCCGAGTGCCGAGCGCCGAGCGCGTGCCCGGGCCGCAGGTGGTTTACGTGTCGCCGCTGAAGGCCCTGGCCGTTGACATCTGGCAGAACCTCGAAGCACCGCTGGCTGAGATCGCAGAGACAGCCGAGGCGCTGGGGCTGCCGGCCCCGGACATCCGGGTCGCCGTCCGGACCGGGGACACGGCTGCCGCCGAGCGCGCCGCGATGCTCAAGAACCCGCCGGATTTCCTGATCACGACCCCCGAGTCGCTTTATCTCCTGGTGACGGCGGAACGGACCCGCGCGATGCTGGCCCCGGTCGCCGTGGTCATCCTGGACGAGATCCACGCCGTCGCGGCCAATAAGCGGGGCTCCCACCTGGCGCTGACGCTGGAACGGCTGGAGCACCTGGCCGCGCAGCCCGTGCAGCGGATCGGCCTGTCCGCGACCCAGCGCCCGATCGAGACCGTGGCCCGCCTGCTGGTCGGCGCGGGCCCCGGTCGCTCGGTGCCGGACGGCTCGCCGCGGTGCGCGATCGTGGACTCAGGGCACCGCCGTGAGCTCGACCTGGCCCTGGAGATGCCTGGCGACGAGCTCGGCGCGGTCGCGTCAGCCGAGCAGATGGACGAGATCCTGGACCTGATCGCCGGGCATGTGCTCGAGCACCGGACGACGCTGGTGTTCGTCAACACCCGCCGGATGGCCGAGCGGGCCGCCCACCAGCTGGGGGAGCGGCTCGGCGACGGGCAGGTCGCCGCGCATCACGGCAGCCTGTCCAAGGACCGGCGGCAGCGGGTGGAATCGCGGCTGCGCAGTGGTGACCTGCGGGCCCTGGTGGCCACCGCGTCGCTGGAGCTGGGGATCGACATCGGGCCGGTGGAGCTGGTGTGCCAGATCGGCTCGCCGCGCAGCTTCGGCACCTTCCTGCAGCGGGTGGGCCGGTCCAACCACACCCGGAGCGGAATACCGGCCGGGCGGCTGTACCCGACCACCCGCGATGAGCTGGTGGAATCCGCGGCGCTGCTGCACGGCGTGCGGTCTGGCCGGCTCGACGCCCTGCAGGTTCCTGACTGCCCGCTGGACATCCTCGCCCAGCAAGTGGTTGCGGAGTGCGCCGCTGAGGACTGGGCCGAGAACGACCTCCTCGCCCTGGTCCGGCGGGCCGCCCCGTTCGCAGACCTGTCCGCGGAGGATTTCGGCGACGTCGCCGAGATGGTTTCTGAGGGGATCAGGACCGGCCGGGGGCGCCGGGCGGCCTACCTGCACCGGGACCGGGTGACCGGACGGCTGGCCGGCCGCCGGGGCGCCCGGCTGGCCGCGCTTACCTCCGGCGGGGCCATACCGGAGCTAGGCGACTACCGGGTGCTGGCCGAGCCGGACGGTGCCCTGGTCGGGACCGTGAACGAAGACTGGGCGATCGAGTCCATGGCTGGCGACGTCTTCCTCCTGGGCACCACCTCGTGGCGGATCCGGCGGGTCGAGCCGGGCGTGGTGCGCGTTGTTGACGCCCACGGCGCACCCCCGTCGGTGCCGTTCTGGCTGGGCGAGGCGCCTGGCCGCACGGTGGAGCTGTCGGAGGAGGTCTGTGTCCTGCGGAAGGCAGTCGCCGAGCGGCTGGGATCCGGCGGGGCGTCCGAGGCGGCGGCCTGGCTGGAGGCGGAATGCGGGATCGGGCAGGACGCCGCCGACGTGATCACCGCCTACCTGAGCACCGCCCTGGCCCAGCTCGGGCTGCTCCCGGACATGGACACGATCGTCCTGGAACGGTTTTTCGACGAGAGCGGCGGCATGCAGCTGGTCGGCCACGCGCCGTTCGGTGCCCGGCTCAACCGGGCCCTCGGGCTCGCCCTGCGCAAGCGGTTCTGTGTCACGTTCGACTTCGAGCTCCAGGCCGCGGCCAGTGATGACGCGATCTTGCTGTCCCTGGGCCCGCAGCACAGCTTCCCGCTGGAACGGGTGCCGAGATTCCTGTCCTCCAGGACCGTGGAGGGCGTGGTCCGGCAGGCCGTCCTCACCTCCCCGATGTTCGCGGCACGGTGGCGCTGGAACCTGAACCGGTCCCTGGCGGTACTGCGGATGCGGGGCGGGAAGAAGAACCCGCCCGCGATCCAGCGGATGGAAGCCGACGATCTGATGGCCGCCGTCTTCCCGAGCCTGGCCGCCTGCCAGGAAAACGTCGCGCCGGGCCCGCTTGAGATCCCCGATCATGTCCTGGTCCGCCAGACGCTCGAGGACTGCCTGCGCGAGGCCATGGACATCGACGGCCTGAGCGAGCTGGTCGCACGGATCGAGTCGGGCCGGGTCACCGTGGTGGTGCGCGACACCACCGAGCCGTCGGTGCTCGCGCACGAGATCCTGAACGGGCGGCCGTTCACGTTCCTCGACGACGCACCGCTGGAAGAACGCCGCAGCCGCGCGATACCGCTGCGCCGCGGCCTGCCCGTGGAACCTCGTGAGCTTGGCAGGCTCGACCCGGCCGCCATCGAGCGGGTCGCCAGCCAGGTGCGCCCCGACCCCCGGGACGCCGACGAGCTGCATGACCTGCTGATGACGCTGACCGCCCTGCGTCCGGCCGGGGAGTGGCAGCCGTGGTTCGACGAGCTGGCCCGCGACCGCCGGGCGGTCAGCATCTACGGGCCAGCCGGGGTGTTCTGGTGTGCGGTGGAACGGCGTCCCGCCATCGAGGCCCTGTTCCCGGACGCAGCCGTGGCGCCAGACCACCCGTGCCCGGTCCCGGCCGGCCCACCGGACCCGGACGCGGCCGCGGCCGACATGCTCCGCGGGCACCTGGACTGCCGCGGCCCCTCGACGGTCACCGACCTGGCCGGGGCCACCGGCCTGGCGCCCGCCGACATCGGGATAGCCCTGGCCCGGCTGGAGGACGAGGGCTTCGCCATCCGTGGCCGGTTCACCCAGGCCGGGGGGAACGCCGGGCCAGACGCCAGCCCAGAACGGGCCGGCACAGAACGGGCCGGAACGGGCCAGCACAACGGGCCGGCACAGAACGGGCCGGCACTGGCGAGGAGTTCTGCGCCCGGCGGCTGCTGGCCCGCATCCACGCCTACACCCGCGAACGGCAGCGCCGTGAGATTGAGCCGGTTACCGCGCGCGACTTCGTCCGGTTCCTGCTGCGGTGGCAGCACGTGGCCCCGGGCACCCAGGGCGAAGGGCGGCTCGGCGTGCTCAGCATCGTCGAGCAGCTACAGGGCTACGAGCTGGCTGCCGGTGCATGGGAGAACTCCGTCCTCGCCGCGCGGGTGGAGGGCTACCGGCGCGAGTGGCTGGACGAGGCCTGCCTGTCGGGCCAGGTCATCTGGGGACGGCTGTCAGTGCGCGACAGTGAGCCCGACCCGGCCCCGAAGCGCAGCGGGCTGGTCCCGTCCCGGGCCACCCCCATCACCCTGGCCATCCGCGATGACTTGCCCTGGCTGCTCCGCGCCGCCCGCGGCGATCTGGCGCCGGCCGAGCCGGGGCCGGGCCGCACCCAGGATGTGGTCGACGCCCTCCGCCAGCACGGGGCGCTGTTCCGGCCCGACCTCGCCACGGTAACCGGCCGCTTGCCGGCCGAAGTGGAGGAGGCGCTCTGGGACGGCGTGGCCCGCGGGCTGATCACCGCCGACGGCTTCCGGGCGGTCCGGTCTCTGCTGCAGCGCTCGTCGTCACACGGGGGCCCGCGCTCCCGGCCGTCCGGGCTCCGCGGGCTCCGGCAGGGCCGGTCCCGGACCAGCGCCGGTTCAGCCGGGCGTTGGTCCCTGCTCCCGGGCCCGTCGGCCGCCGCCGACCCGGACGAGCTTGCCGAAGCCGTGGCCGAGCAGCTGATCGTCCGCTGGGGCGTGGTGTTCCACGATCTGATGGCCCGGGAGAACCTGGCGGTGCCCTGGCGCGAGGTCCTGTGGGCCTTGCGACGGATGGAGGCCCGCGGAACGATCCGCGGCGGCCGGTTCGTCGCCGGGTTCAGCGGCGAGCAATACGCGCATCCGGACGCGGTCAACCTGCTGCGGACGGTGCGCAGGCAGCGTCACACCGGCGAGCCCGTCCAGATCTCCGCGGCTGACCCGCTGAACCTCACCAGCATCGTGCTGCCCGGTCCGCGGATCCCGGCGATCCCGTCCAACACGGTCACCTACATCGACGGCGCCGTCGACGTAGGGGCTACGACCCCGGGGGGCGCCCGGACCGCGTCCTAGCTCACGAAGGACAGGTCCGCTCACCGACGCCACTGCCCCTGCTTCCCCTCCGCCGGCGGCCCGCACGTTCGTGATCTAACGATCGGTGTCGTGATGGCGACACCGATCGTTAGATCACGAACGTGGTGTGGGGCCCGAGGGGGTGATGTGGCTGGCGGGACAGAAGCGGCCCATGCGAAGGCGCGGCGCACTACCCGCGGCACGGGCTAGCCTGCCTGGGCACTACCCGCGGCACGGCTGGTGTCACCACGAGGGAAGGCTACGTGCGCAGGTGCCCTGGCGGCCAGGAACTGGATGATAACCGGCGCGGTCTGGGGGGCCTCGGTGACCAGGCCCAGGTGACCGCCGTGGAACACGTGCAGCTGCGAGTGGGGGATCAGCGAGTGCATCAGCCGGGCATTGGCCAGCGGGATCAGCGGGTCGTCATCGCCAGACACGATCAAGGTCGGCTGGCGGATCAGCGGCAGAAACGGCAGGCTCGTCCAGCACGCCACGGCGGCGAGCTGGTAGAAGTAGCCGCGCGTGGAGCCGACCCGGCCCCCGATGTGCGTCAGCGCCCTGACCCGATCGGTGGACCCGCCGTAGAAATCGGGGGCGTCCAGTAGCTGGGCCGGGTCCCAGTACTGGGGTGAGGTGACCATCCGGGCCAGCACCGACGGTCGCGCTGGCACCATCAGCCCGCCGGTCGCGGTGCTGACCAGCACCAGGCGGCGGCAGCGCCCGCTCTGGACAAGGGCGAAGTGCTGGGCGACCGCACCTCCCCAGGAGATGCCGAGCACGTCGGCCCTGCTGTAGCCGAGCGCGGACAGCAGGCGGGCCATCAGGCGGCACAGGCCGCTGAAACGGTAGGGCCGGGCGGGCAGCGGCGAACCGCCGACCCCGGGAACGTCGAAGCGGATGACGTCGAGCGCGGGATCCAGCTCGTCCACGAACGGCTGCAGCAACTCCAGGCTGGCCCCGATGCCGTTGACCAGCAGCAGGGGCACGCCTGCGCCGGTCCCGGGCCGGACCGTGACGCGCAGCGGCTGGCCAGCGACCACGATGCGGCGCATCACGGGGGCGCCGCACTGCTATTTGCAGCGCTGCGGTGGAAGCTGACCGGCATCGCGTCGCTACAGGTTCACGACGTACAGGCAGGACGCGGGCCCCATCGGCCTGAACTGGCTGCTGCCCGGCTCGCCCGCCCGGTCCTTCTCCCCGCCGCTGCCGTCCGCGAGCCGCGATGAGCGCTCCGGCCACCCGCTGCCCGGCATGCTCTCGGTGACCTTCAGCCAGTCCCGCGGATGGGCCGGGTTGGTGGGCGACACCCGGAACCTGGCCTTCGGGTTACCGGGCGATCTGACCATAAATACGATATACCCCCCTCTGGCCTGCGCGAACCGGAACACCCGGCCAGTGCCCGGCCGTCCAGGTAGCCGCGGGCCTGGGAGGCCGCTGCCGGCGGCGGCCCCGTCTGCTCGCCGACCCGCGCGGCCACCGGCATCCGCGCTACCCCTCGGCAGGTGCCTCGTCCTGGGCCGCCGTGCTTACTCCCCGGCAGGTGCCTCGTCCGGGGCCGCCGCGCTGTCCCCGGGGGGCGCGCTGCCTCCGGCGGGCGGGTGCACCTCACGCCGCAGGATCTTGCCGGTCGGCCCCTTGGGCAGCTGTTCAACCAGCCAGACCTGCCGCGGGTACTTGTAGGCGGCGACCCGTTCCCTGGCGAACGCCCTCAGCTCACCGGGACTGGCGCTGGCGCCGGGCTTGAGAGCCACGGCGGCACCCACCTCCTCGCCCAGCGACTCATCCGGGATCCCCACGACCGCGACCTCGGCCACACTCGGGTGCTCGTACAGCGCCTCTTCGATCTCCCGCGGGTAGACGTTGTACCCGCCCCGGATGATCAGCTCCTTCTTCCGGTTGACGATGAAGAAGTAACCGTCCTCGTCTACCCGGGCCAGATCACCGGTGCGGAACCAGCCGTCCGGGATCGCCGCCGCGGTGGCGTCCGGGTTCCCCCAGTAGCCCCTCATGACGTTGTGCCCACGGATAGCGACCTCGCCGACCTCCCCGGGCCCCGCATCGGCCCCGGAGTCGTCCACGACGCGCATCTGCACGCCGGCCACCGGGGTGCCGATCGACCCCGCCTTGCGGGGACGGTCCGGATGGTTGAACGATGCCACCGGGGACGTCTCGGACAGCCCGTAGCCCTCCAGGATCGTGCAGCCGAAGGCCTTCTCGAAACCGCGCAGGATCTCGACCGGGAGGGCGGCGCCGCCTGACACGCACACCCGCAGCGAGGAGACGTCGGCCGTGGCGCGGGACGGGTGATTCAGCAGCGCCGAGTACATCGTCGGCACGCCCTCGAAGACGGTCACCTTCTCCTCGCTGATCATGTCCAGGGCCGCGCCCGGGTCGAACCGGGGCATCAGGGTCAGGCAGGCGCCGCTGAGGACCGCCGCGTTCAGGCCGCAGGTCAGGCCGAAAGAGTGGAACAGCGGCAGGCACCCCATGACCACGTCTCCCGGGCTGGTGCCAATCAGCGTCGCCGCGGTCACCTCGGCGTTCCGGAGCAGGTTCGCGTGGGTCAGCTCGGCACCCTTCGGGAGCCCGGTCGTCCCCGACGTGTACAGGATGACGGCGTCATCGTCGTCCGCCCGCTCAGCCCAGTCCGCCAGTGGCGCCCGGCCGCCGAGCAGGGTCTGGGCGTCAGGCTCGGTGACCCGGATGACCTGGACCCCCCGCTCAGCGGCTCCTTTGGCCGCCTCGTCGGCCGCCGCGTCCCACGCGAGGATGACCGCGGCGCCTGAGTCACCGAGATAATGCGCGACTTCCCGGCTCTTCAGCAGCGGGTTCATCGGGACGACCACGGCCCCGGCGGCCAGGGCGCCGTAGAAGAGCAGCGGGAACGCCAGGACGTTCGGCATCATGAGCGCGACCCGGTCACCGGGCCCGATGCCGGCCTCGCGCAGCAGGGCCGCGGCCTGGCCGCTGCCCCGCTCGAGCTCCGCGTAGGTCAGACCCCGCCCGCCCTGCCGCAAGGCCTGCCGCTCACCCTGCCCTGCCTGGGCTGCCTGCGCCCGCACAATCCCGGCCAGGTTAGTCATCGCCGGCTCCTCTCCCTTGAGACCGGCGGCACGTCCCCTGAGTCCGGCGGCATGTCCCCTCAGTCCGGCGGCACGTCCCTTGAGTCCGGCGGCACGTTCCCGCCCATCCCATGCCGCGTCCGGCGGCACTGTCAAGAGAACGGCCTGGGGCGCGGGGGACCGTGACCCGGCACGTGAGCCGTCCCGGCATGTCCTGAGACAATGTTACCCGCCGGTCAGGGAAGCGGCGTGAACCGCGCGGTGAAATGCCGCAGATGTCTTGGCTGGGACACGATCCGCATCCCGGGAAGGCTGGCCGCCCGGCCGCCTACCCGGGTGACGACCTCGATCACGTAGTCCATGTGGCTCTGGGTATAGGTCCGACGCGGAATCGCGAGGCGGACGAGGTCCAGGGCGGCAGCCGTCTCGGTGCCGTCGGGCCGCAGGCCGAACATCACGGTTCCGATCTCGCAGGCCCGCACTCCGCCTTCCTCGTAGAGCGCGCAGGCCAGCGACTGGCCCGGGTACTGGAGCGGATCGAGGTGCGCCAGCATCGCGCGCGCATCTATGAAGACCGCGTGGCCACCGAAGGGGACGATTACCGGGATCCCCGCTGACTCAAGCGCCTCGCCCAGGTAGGAGATGGAGCGGATCCGGTAGCGCAGGTAGTCGTCGTCGATGCTCTCGCGCAGTCCCTGGGCGATCGCTTCCAGGTCACGGCCGGCGAGCCCGCCGTAGGTGGGGAAACCCTCAGTGAGGATTTCCAGGTTGCGGCACTGCTCGGCGAGGCTGTCGTCGTTGAGGGCGAGCCAGCCGCCGATGTTGGCGAGCGGGTCCTTCTTCGCCGACATGGTCATCCCGGCCGCGAGGGTGGCCATCTCCCGGACGATGTCACCCACGGGGACGGCCGCGTATCCAGGTTCCCGGCACTTGATGAACCAGGCATTCTCGGCGAACCGGCAGGCATCGAGGAACAGCGGCGTGCCGAATCGGTCACAGACCTGGCGGACCGCACGGATGTTGGCCATGCTGACCGGCTGACCGCCCCCGGAGTTGTTCGTCACCGTCAGCATCACCAGCGGGACCACAGCGGCCTGCTCGGCGAGCAGCCGCTCAAGCGCGGCGACGTCCATGTTGCCCTTGAACGGGTGGCGCAGGGCCGGCTGGAGACCCTCTGGGATCGGCAGGTTGACGGCCTGCGCCCCGGTGAACTCGATATTGGCCCGGGTCGTATCGAAATGGGTGTTGTTCGGGATGACCCGGCCCGGCCCGCCGACCACGGTGAACAGGATCTTCTCGGCAGCCCGGCCCTGATGGGTCGGCAAGACGTGCCGGAACGGGAACAGGCCGGTCACCGCCTCGCGGAACCGGTAGAACGAGGGAGCTCCGGCGTAGGCTTCGCTGCCCCGCTGGATGCCGGCCCACTGCTCGGCCGACATCGCCCCGGTTCCTGAGTCGGTGAGCAGGTCAATCAGCACGTCGTCCGCCGCCAGCTCGAAAAGGTTGTACCCCGCGGCGGCCAGGGCTGCCGTGCGCTCCGCCCGGGTGGTCAGGCGCATCGGCTCTACCGAGTGGATGCGGAACGGCTCAACGATCGTGCGGAACGGCTCTTCCGTCACCGGCCAGCGCCTCCCTCAAGTCTGTCACCAGCCAGCGCCTCCCTCGAGTCCGTCACCGGCCAGCGCCCCTCGAGCCGGACGCGTCCCGCCGGCTCTCCGCAGCTTCGCGACCCCGGCCCAGGGCGTCCTCACCCATTAAGGGTGGGCCGGTAGACACCGGCCGCTGCGAAGATCAGGCCGACCAGTGAGGACACGGTTATGCCCGTGCGGGACCGAGCAGGCCGGGAGGGCGGTGTCGGCCCTCTCGTGACCTTTGTTGACCATGTCCGCCCGGACGGGGCGGTGGCCCGGTGGGGTTCCCGCCGGCACCGTAAGCACCTGCAGGGCGCGGCCGCCGGCTCGACCTGGTGGGCTCCGAGGGCCCGCGGATGGTGGATCGCGGTCTTGTTCGCGGTGGGGTCGCTGGCGTTCGCCCTCGGGGCGGTCCCCGGGTACGCCAGCGCCGTGGGGACCCGCGGGGATGCCGTGACGTTCTTCGTCGGCTCGCTGTTTTTCACCGCGGCCGGGTTCCTGGCCTACCGCGAAGCCGTCGATGCTGGCCCGCAGGCACCGGACGCCGCCCGGCGGCGCTTCTTTGTCTTCCAGCCACGCAGGATCGACTGGTGGGCCACCGCGGTCCAGCTGGCCGGGACTGTCTACTTCAACATCAGCACCGGCAACGCCGTGCGGGTAGACCTGACCGCGCAGGCCGCGCACCAGCACGTGTGGCGGCCGGATGCCGTCGGTTCGGTCTGCTTCCTGGTGGCCAGCACCCTGGCCTGGTTCGAGGTCTGCCACGGCTGGACCGCCTGGCGGCCGCGATCCTGGGCGTGGTGGATCACCCTGGCGAACCTGATCGGGTCCGTCGCGTTCGGCGTATCCGCGGTCGCCGGCTATATCAACCCGGCCACCGGCCAGTTGCACAACGCCGAGCGCTCGAACCTGGGCACCCTGATCGGTGCGGTGTGCTTCTTCGCCGGGGCGCTGCTGCTGCTGCCCGAGCGCACCGAGGAAGACGACCGCTCACTCACGACACCTACGGCCAGCAACACCTGACACGGATGGCCGGAACCCTTCGTCCGGAAGGCCATGGTGGTGCTGGCAGGTGCCGGTGGGCCAGGATGAGCGCATGGGAGTCCTCCGGTTCACGACGCAATTGCAGGCCCGCGGCCCCGCGGCCGCCGTGGTGCTCGACGATGACCAGGTCGCGGAGGTGGGCGAGGGCCCCAAGCGATTCCCGGTAGTCGCCACCGTCAACGGCTACACGTGGCGGACGAGCGTGGCCCGCATGAAGGGCGAATTCCTGGTCGGCCTGAGCCGGGAGGTCCGCCAGGGTGCGGGCGTCGAGGCCGGCGACGAGGTTGAGGTAACTGTCGAGCTGGACGTGGCGCCCCGCGAGGTTGACGTGCCCGCCGCGCTCGCGGAGGCTCTGGCGGCCGACCCGGACGCCAGCGCGTCCTTTGAGCGCATGGCCTTCACCCACCGTAAGGAATACGCCCGCTGGGTGGCGGAAGCGAAGCGGGAAGAGACCCAGCAGCGGCGCGTGCAGCAGGCGCTCGAGATGATCCGGGCGGGCCAGACCCGCAGCTGACGGGCAGGCGTACCACTTCCAGATGGTGCCGCGGGGCGGATCAATTCTGGAGTTCGCGCAGGATGCGGGCGAGGTGGTCGCGATCGCCCGGGCTCAGCCGGTCGAAGACCCGTTCGGCCTCCGTGCCCCGGGCCGCGCGGATCGCGCGGAGGACGCCGGTGCCGTGCCCGGTCAGCTCGACGAGCGTCGCCCGCCGGTCGCCGGGATCGGGCCGCCGTTCGACGAGCCCCCGGGATTCGAGGGCGTCAACGACCTCGGTGGCCGAGCGCGGGGCGATATGGAGCCGCCCCGAGAGATCGGACAGGCGTATCGCCCCGTGATGGTTCAGCACGCGCAGCGCCCGGAACTGGGACGGGTTAATGTCCCAGGGGGCCAGGGTCTCCAGGGACGTCTCGCGGAGCTTGCGCCCGACGGACAAGAAAGCATCGGCCAGTGTCTCGTCACCGCCCGCCTCATCAGTCCGGGCCGGGTCACCGCCGGTGCCGGGCCGTGCCGCCGCCGGGTCACCGCCGGTGCCGGGCCGGCCCGCCGGGTCACCGCCGGTGCCGGCCCGGCCCGCGGTCTCGCTGCCCTGGATCACGGGAATAGCGTACCAGCAACTACCGTTGTAGCCTCATATTGAGGTAACCTCAGCATATACTCAATCCGAGGCTCCACCTGGCGCGTCGAGCCCCCGGCAGAAAGTCGAGCCTCCCCGGCAGAAAAGAGCAAGCACTTGGCGTCACCAGACACGAACCCCCGCAACACCAACACACACAACACCAACACCACCCACAACACCAGCCCGCAGAACAGCGGCCCCGGCCGGTCCCGCGGAGCGAGAACGGTCACGGCCGAAGAGAAGGCGCAGGCCCGAGAGGTGTCGCTGCGCCGTATCGGGCGGCTCTTCGCCCCTTACAAGTGGCAGATGGCGATCGTCACCGCCATCATCGCCGCCTCCTCCATCGTGGGAGTGGCCTCACCGTTCCTGCTCCGCGCGGTGATCGACACCGCCCTCCCGGACCGGAACCTGCGGCTGCTGATCCTGCTGGTCGCCGGGATGATCGGCATCGCCGCCGTCACCTCCGCCTTCGGGGTGATCCAGACCTGGATCAGCACAAAAGTCGGCCAGCAGGTCATGCACGGGCTGCGCACCAGCGTGTTCGGGCACCTGCAGCGGCAGTCGGTCGCCTTCTTCACCCGGACCCGTACCGGCGAGGTGCAGTCCCGCATCACCAACGACATCGGCGGCATGGAATCCGTGGTCACCTCGACCGCGACGTCGGTCGCCTCGAACCTCACCACCGCGGTCGCCACCGCGGTGGCCATGGTCGCCCTGTCCTGGCAGCTCTCCCTCATCTCGCTGGTCGTCATGCCGCCGTCCATCTACCTGAGCCGCAAGGTGGCCCGCATGCGCCGGGCCATCACCACCGAGCAGCAGCGTGAACTGGCCAACCTCAACGTCACCGTCGAGGAGGGACTGTCAATCAACGGCGTCCAGCTGGCCAAGACGATGGGCACCGGGCCGTCCCTGGTCGAGCGGTTCACGGCCTCCTCGGCCCGCCTGATCGACCTGGAGCTGCGATCCCAGCTGGCCGGCCGCTGGCGGATGGCCTCGATGAGCATCATCTTCGCGGCGATCCCGGCCGTCATCTACCTCGCCGCCGGCCTGCCGGTCACCGCGGGCGCGATGACCATCGGCACCCTGGTCGCCTTCACCACCTTGCAGAACAGCCTCTTCCGGCCGCTGACCGGCCTGCTCAACACCGGCGTGTCCGTGGTCAGCTCGCTGGCCCTGTTCGCGAGGATCTTCGAGTATCTCGACCTGCCCGTCGAGGTGGACGACCCCATCCACCCGGCGGAGATCGTCCCGGAGGTAATGGCCGGGCACGTCCGGCTCGCCGGCGTGAGCTTCACCTACCCGGGTGCCGACCGGCCCGCCCTGACCGGGATCGACCTCGACATCCCGGCCGGCACCACGCTGGCCCTGGTCGGTGAGACCGGATCGGGCAAGACCACCCTCGCGGCGCTGGTCGCCCGGCTCTACGACCCCAGCCGCGGCGCGGTGAGCATCGACAGCATCGACATCCGCGACATGAAGCTCACCGACCTCGCCGCCGTCGTCGGCGTGGTCAGCCAGGAGACGTACCTGCTGCACACCACGGTGCGGGAGAACCTTCGCTACGCCAGGCCGGACGCGAGCGACACCGAGATCGAGGACGCCGCCCGGGCCGCGCAGATCCACGACCTGATCGCTGGGCTGCCCGACGGCTACGACACGATGGTCGGCTCCCGTGGGCACCGTTTCTCGGGTGGCGAGAAGCAGCGCCTGGCCATTGCCCGGACCCTGCTGCGCGACCCACGCGTGCTGGTGCTGGACGAGGCCACCAGCGCCCTGGACACCGAGACCGAGCGGGCCGTCCAGCACGCGTTCGACAACCTGGCCGCAGGCCGTACCACCATCACCATCGCCCACCGGCTCTCGACCGTGCGCGACGCCGACCAGATTGTCGTCCTGGACCACGGCCACATCGTCGAGGCCGGCACCCACACCAGCCTGCTGGAAAGCAACGGCCGCTACGCCGTCCTCGCGGCCTAGGCCGATCCCCGCCCCGGTTGCCATCCATCATCGTGGAGCGTTTTGCGCCGCCGGCGGCGCAAAACGCTCCACGATAATGATGAGGGTCATCGTGTGCTCCCCGGTGAACCGGCCGGCGGGCGGTAGCCTCAGCAATAGCTGCGCTGGCCAGAAGCCTGACGCCGGCCCGGAGGCCGGGCCCGGCCGCGGAACCAGTGTGGTGCTGCCCCGACCATCGACGAGGAGTGGATCGCATGACCCTCTTCCAGCGGGCTCACGACATCGTCTCGGCGAAAGCGAATAAGGCGCTCGACTCCGCCGAGAAGCCCGATGAGATGCTCGATTTGTCCTACGAGCAGATGCTTGACCAGATCACCCAGGTCCGCCGGGGCCTGGTGACTATCGCCGCGTCGCGCAAGCAGATCGAGCTGCAGGAGCAGCAGCTCCAGCACTCGGTGGACCACCTCCAGGACCAGGCGAAGGCGGCGCTCGGGCAGGGCCGGGAGGACCTGGCCCGGGAGGCGCTGTCCCGGAAGGCGGCGGCTCAGCAGCAGATCGACGCCATGGAACCCCAGCACGAGCAGCTCACCCAGGAGGAGCAGAAGCTCGAGCAGACCCTCGACGCGCTGCAGAAAAGGGTGAACAACTTCCGGACGCAGAAGGAAGTCCTGAAGGCGCAGTACACCGCCGCCCAGGCCGAGACATCTGTCGGCGAGAGCGCGGCGGGAATCTCCAAGACCTTCGGCGACTCCGGAGCCGAACTCCAGCGCACTCAGGACAAGATCGCCCAGATGCAGGCCCGGGCGGGCGCGGTCGATGAGCTGCTGGCGTCTGGGGTGCTCGAAGACGTCGGGGGTGACACCGACGACATCCAGAAGGAACTCGACGAGGCCGGGACGGCGGCCGGCGTGGACCAGGAACTGGCCGCGCTCAAGGCCCAGATCGGCCCCGGCGGCAACGGCTCAGCGCCGAAGGAGATCACCGGGAGCTGAGGCGTTCAGCCGAGGCCCGGGCCAGCCGAGGGCCAGCCGAGGCCCCGGCCAGCCGAGGGCTAGCCGACCCAGACGGTCTTGATGTTGCAGAACTCGCGGACGCCGTGGTACGAGAGCTCCCGTCCGTACCCGGACGTCTTGACGCCGCCGAACGGCAGCTCCGGGTAGGAGGTCACATTGCCGTCGATGAAGACCATCCCGGCGGCGAGATCGCGGATGAAGCGCTCCCGTTCCCCTTCGTCGCTAGTCCACGCGTTGGCACCGAGCCCGAACTCGGTGCCGTTGGCCAGCTCGATGGCCCCGTCGATGTCCGCGACCCGGTAGAGGGTGGCCACCGGGCCGAACACCTCCTCGCCATGCACCCGCATGGCAGGGGTGATGCCGGCCAGCACGGTCGGCGGATAGTAGAAGCCGGGGCCGTCGGGCGCGGCGCCCCCGCACAGCGCCCTCGCACCCTTGGAGACCGCATCGGCGACCAGCTTCTCGACGTCGTCGCGCTGCTCTTCGGAAGACAGGGGGCCCACGTCGGTGCTGTCCAGCATTGGGTCCCCGACGGTCTTGGCCGCCATCTGCTCGACGAACAGCCGCTCAAACTCGTCGTACACCGTGTCGTGGGCGATGAAGCGCTTGGCCGCGATGCACGACTGGCCATTGTTGATGCAGCGGGCGAAGGCGGCCACCTCGGCTGCCTTGGGCAGGTCGGCGGAGGGCATGACGATGAACGGGTCACTGCCGCCCAGTTCGAGCACGACCTTCTTGATCTCGCTGCCCGCGATGGACGCCACCGACTGCCCGGCGGGTCCCGACCCGGTGAGGGTGGCGGCCACCACCCGTCGGTCGCGCAGGATCGGCCCGACCCGCCCGGAACTCACCAGCAGGGTCTGGAAGGTCCCGGCCGGGAAGCCGGCCCGGGCGAACAGGTCCTGCATGAACTGGGCCGTCTGCGGGACGTTCGAGGCGTGCTTGAGCAGGCCAACGTTCCCGGCCATCAGGGCGGGGGCGGCGAACCGCATGGCCTGCCAGAGCGGGAAGTTCCAGGGCATGATGGCCAGCACGGGCCCGAGGGGCTGGTATTTCACGTAGGCGCGCTCAGCCCCGACGGCCCGGGCGTCGGCGGCCTCGTCGGTCAGGAACCCGGAGGCGTGCGTGGCGTAGTAACGGCAGGCCCCGGCACACTTGGCCACCTCCTGCCGGGCCGCCGCCAGCGTCTTGCCCATCTCGGCCGTCATCATCGCCGCGATCTGGTCCTGCTCGTCGTCGAGAATGCCGGCCGCCCGGCGCATCCACCCGGCCCGGGCCTCAAAGCTGGTCAGGCGGTAGCCCGCGTACGCCGCCGCCGCCGCGGCGAGGCACCTCTCGACGTCGCCCTCGCTCATCTCGTCGTAGGTCTTCAGGGTCTCCCCCGTGGCGGGGTTGACGCTCGCTATAGCCATGGTGTCTGCTCCTCCGCCGCCCGGCATCCGCACTACGGCGGCTCCATCCCGGCCCCCGGATCACACCCCGGCCCCTGCCCGGATTGCGACGGGCCACACCTGGCCGACGGCGAGCAGCGCGGGACTGCGCAGCCTGACGCTGCCCTGGACGCCCTAACGGTCTGTCCGTGGCGCCCGGCAGCGAACGCACTCCCGTCACGGCCAGGCCCACCACGAACCGCGCCGTCCCGCGGGCGGCGTGGGTCTCGCCTTCGCCCTCGGCGGCGGACATCCCGGCCGATCCCCAGCGGGTGCTTCCAGCGCGGCGGGGTCCCGGGCCGCGACGGCGGCGGCCGCGGGCATGATGCCCAACTGGGTGGCCCTCTCCTCCGCGCTGAGCCGGCTCGCGGCGAAATAGCGGAGCCTGCGGCCCTCACCGGGCCGGTCCTGCTCCTCGGCCGCCGGGCCGCGGGTCCGGTGCCGTTTCTGATCGCCCCGAACGGCGGGCTGCCAGCAGTGCGGGCATCCCGGGCCGAAGGCGCTGTGCAGGTATGCGCAGTCCACGAGCGGGGCGGTCGTCACGGGCGTGCCACCTCGGATTCCTGGCGTCCGTGAGCCGGTGCGGCTCACGGAGGCCTGCGGTGCTCGGCGTTCCCCAGTGTCGCCCGGTCAGCCTGACCGGAAAGGGAACCGCAGCTCAGCGAGCGTGTCGCCGACTCAGGCGGCGGTCAAAGGAATTGTCCCGGCGTGTCGTTGCCGCGGTCACCGTGCCACACCACGGCCACCACCTCACGGGGGTCGATCACCGTCCACCCGGTCTCGCGCTCGAGCCGGACCAGCCCGTCCGGGCGGACCTCCACGCCGGTCAGCCGCTTGTCCTCGGCGATCGGGAACGCGACCTGCCCGATCCTGCTGACGAGCATGGACATGGACCCGGACTTGCCGATGAGGGGCTTGATGAGATCGCGCATCGTGTCGCCGGTCATGATCTGACACCTCCAGCTGTCGCTATGAGCAGCATGCCCGCGATCGAGCAGGAAGCGCGCGGATTGTCGGGTCGCCGGCCGCCACGCTGAGCTCTTCTAGCATCCCCCTGTTCGCGGGCGGGCTGTCACGGGGGACATGGGATGCTGAAGCGGCGGACGTGGCCGGCATACACGGCGGGGCTGGCTGCGGCCGTGCTGATCGGCGCGGCGGGCCCGGCCGGGGCCAGCGCGGCCTCGGCGGGCAGCCGGCCCAGCCGGCCCATGCAGCGGCGCCGGGGACCGCCGCGGTGAGCCCGGTCGCCGCGGCCCCGCGGATCCCCCCGGGAGCCACGGTCATCGGCCCGGAGGCCAGATCGGCCACGCTGCGCATCACGGTAGCGCTGCGCTCCGCCCACCCCCGCGGCCTCGAGCGGCTGGCCACCGAGGTCTCCACCCCCGGCTCCGCCCGGTTCCGCCACTTCCTCGGCCCGCGGCGCGTCCAGGCCCGCTTCGGGCCGCCGGGGGGCGCCACCGCCGCGGTCCGGACCTGGCTGCGCAGCCATGGCCTCGCCCCCCGGTCGGCCCTGGGGGATGGCCTGCTGCTGCCCGCCACCGGGCCGGTGGCGCGGATCGAGGCGGCGTTCCGGACGACGATCGACCGGCTGCGGCTCGCCGACGGCCGCACGGCGCTGCTCAACAGGCGTCCCCTGCGGGTACCCGCCTCGCTGCGCCGCCGGGTGTCCGCCATCTTCGGCCTCAGCACCATGTACCTGCCCGGATCCGACCTGGCCGCGGGAGAGGCCCCAGGGCCGGGGGCCTGCCGCGCTGCCCGCCGCACCCGGCACGTGTACACCGCCGCATGGCTGGCTCACGCCTACCGGTTCAGCCCGCTCTACCGCCAGCACGACTTCGGCCAGCACGTCACCGTGGCCCTGTTCGAGCTGGCCGACTACGCCAGCCGGGACATCCGTGCCTACAGCCGCTGCTACGGGGTGCATCCGTACGTCCGCCGGGTGCGGGTCGACGGGGGAACCAGCGTGGCGGCCTCGGGAGACGGCACGCTCGAGGCCACCGCGGACATCGAGGTGGTCGCGGCCATGGCCCCGCGGGCGAGGATCCTCGTCTTTCAGGCACCCCTGTCCGGCGGCGACCAGTCCATCGTGGACACCTACGGCGCGATCGCCCAGCAGGACCGCGCCCAGGTCGTGAGCAGTTCCTGGGGTGGCTGCGAGCCCCTGGCCGGGGCGGCCGTCGTCCGCATCGAAGCGCAACTCTTCCAGGAGATGGCCCTGCAGGGCCAGTCGATGATGGCGGCCGCCGGTGACTCCGGCTCCGAGGACTGCCTGCCCGACGTCAAGGAGGTGCCCGCCCGCCTTGCCTACAGCCTCCAGGTTGACAACCCGGCCAGCCAGCCCTTCGTCACGGCGGTGGGTGGGACCGCCATCACCCGCTACGGCTCGCCGCCGGTGCAGTCCGCCTGGAACCAGACCCCGGCGGGGAGGGGGTTCCCGGCCCCGTTCAACGGCCGGCACGGCCGGCCGCGCAAGTATCCGGGCAACCTGGCCGGCGGTGGCGGCATCTCCCGGATGTGGTGGATGCCGTCCTGGCAGGCGGGGTTCGTGCGCGCCAGCCACGCCGGCAGGGCCCGGTGCGGTGCCCGGCGGGGGACCGGCTGCCGGGAGGTCCCCGACGTCTCGGCGCTGGCCGCGATCGGCACCAGGGGCACCCGCGGTTACCTCATCTACGGCACGGCCGGGACGTTCAAGGGCAAGCGCTGGATGACCGCCGGGGGCACCAGCCTGGCCACCCCGCTGTGGGCGGCGCTGACCGCCCTGGCCGACCAGCAGATGACCGGGCACCGACTCGGCCTGCTGTCCCCGAGCCTGTACCGCATCGCGCGCCGTGACCCGCGGGCCTTCATCGCTGTCAGGGCCGGGAACAATGACTACCTCGCCGGGTACGGGCCGCACTCCCACCGCACCTGCCGGTCCGGCAGCCGGCGCAGGCGGCCCTGCTACCCGGCCGGGCGCGGCTACGACATGGCCACCGGGCTTGGCTCGCCGCAGGCCGGGTCCCTGGTCGCCGCCCTGCTCCGGGAGCGCGCCGGCCGGGCCTCATCCAGCGGGCCCCAGTAGCTGAACGTCGTGGCCGGGTCGTCGCCGATCCACTCCCCCCAGACGCTCTGCCCGGCTGACCCCCGGAATTGGCCTAGACAGGCGGCCGGGGCTAGGTGACAGACTGCCAGGATGACCGGACCGGACCCGAAAGCAGACCTCCTCGGTTACCTGCAGGCCGGCCGCGAGGCGCTGGTGTGGAAACTCGACGGGCTCTCGGACTACGACATCCGGCGCCCGCTCACCCCCACCGGCACCAACCTCCTGGGGCTGGTCAAGCACCTGGCCGGCGTCGAGTTCGGCTACTTCGGCGACACGTTCGGCCTGCCGTCCGGCGAGCCGCTGCCCTGGCTGGAAGAGGGCGCGGAGCCCAACGCGGACATGTGGGCGGCCCCCGGCGAGTCGCGTGACCAGATCACCGCCCTCTACCACCGGGCGTGGCTGCACTCGGACACCACGATCGACATCCTGCCGCTGGACGCGATCGGGCACGTGCCCTGGTGGCCCGCGGACCGGAACGAGGTGACGCTGCACCGGATCATGGCCCACACGGTCGCCGAGACGCACCGGCACGCCGGGCATGCCGACATCGTCCGGGAACTGATCGACGGGGCGGTCGGGCGCCAGCAGGGAAACGACAACATGGCCTCGGGCGACCAGTCCTGGTGGGAGGGGTACCGCAGCCTGCTGGAGCAGGCGGCCCGGGACGCAGACAGCTGAGCCCGGCCGGCCGCCCAGAGGAGCCGTGATGCGGAAGATTATCTCGATGATGTCGGTGTCGCTGGACGGTTTCATCGAGGGACCGAACGGCGAGCTCGACTGGCACATGATCAGCGACGAGCTGGCGGCACACTTCAACGACCGGCTGGGCCCCATGGGCGGATTCCTGGACGGGCGGGTCACCTACGAGCTGATGGCCGGCTACTGGCCGACAGCCGACGCTGATCCCGGCGCCCCCGCGGCCGTGGCTGAGTTCGCCCGCATCTGGCGGGACATGCCCAAGATCGTTTACTCCCGGACGCTGGAGCGGGCCGGCTGGAACACCACCGTGGTGCGCGAGGTCGTGCCGGAAGAAGTGACCCGGCTCAAGGCGCAGCCCGGCGGGGACCTGGTGCTCGGCGGTGCCGACCTGGGCGCGGCGTTCCGGCAGTTCGACCTGATCGCGATCAGCCTGAGCCTCGCGGCCACCCGCGTCTTCGCGAACGGCGTCGTGCTCCTCGACTACGAGCGCCCTGGCGCCGGGGCTCAGGCCGGGGCCAGGGCCTGATAGCGCACCCGGCAGGGACTCTGCGGCCACTTCGTCTTCAGGCCCGGGATGGGCTGCGGGTCGGAGTTGACTAGCTCAAGCTGGTAACGCTGGACCAGCAGCGTGAGAATGACCTTCATCTCCAGGTAGGCGAAGTGCACGCCGAGGCATCGGTGGATCCCCCCGCCGAAGCCGATGAGGTCCCGCATGCCGCGAGGATCCTCCAGGAAACGGTCCGGCCGGTACTCGCCGGGCTCCGGGTACACGCCGGGCAGGCGGTGGGCGACGGCGGGGGAGAGGAGGATCATCGTTCCCTCGCTGACCCGGTAGCCGTCCACCTCGAACGCCTGATCGGCGATCCGGGCCAGGATGAACGCGACCGGATGCAGGCGCTCGGTTTCGTGCACGGCCCGGTCCAGCAGGCGCATCTCGTTGATCTCCCTGATACTCGCGGGCGGGGCGCCGCCGAGCACCTCCCGCTGCTCCGCGCGTACCCGGTCCAGCTCCCGGGGATGGCGCAGCAAATCGATGAGGGCCCAGCTCACGTGCCCTGTGGTCGTCTCATGACCGGCCCAGATGATCATCAGGATCAGGTTGATGCGGACCAGGTCGGGTACCCGCCCGCCGTCGCTGTAGGCCGCCTCGCAGAGAGTCTGCAGGAAGTCCGGCGGGTCGGCCGGCTGCTGGCGGCGCTGGTCGATGAGCTCCTGCAGCCGGATGCGCAGCCGGTCGCGGGCCCGCCGGCTGCGCAGCAGATGCGGCAGCGGCAGCCAGCCGGGGAGGACCGGGTCCATGCCGGCCGAGAAGCGGCGGAATTCAGCGAAGAACCCGGTGATCCGCTCGCTAATGTCAGGCCCCAGGAACGCATCCGCGGCGATGTGCATGACCAGCGGGCCGAGCTCCTGGACCAGGTCGAACTCGCCGCTCTCGCCGAGACGGTCCATCAGCTGCCGGGTCTGCGCGGCCATGACCGCGACGTAGCTGTCCAGCTGCCGACCCTGGAAGCGGGGCAGCACCAGCGCCCTCTGCCGCAGATACTCCTCCGGGCCACCGAAGAAGTAGAACTCCTGATCAAACATGCGGACGAAGTACGGGTACGCCTTCCTGATCGACAGCGGCCCGTCGGTCTGGGCGAAGAAGAACCGGTGATACTCCGGCCCCAGCATCGTGACGACCTGCCGTCCGGCCAGGCTGAACGTGAACACGGGGCCCTGTTCGGCGTACCCCCGCTCGATGACGTCGAGCGGCACGCGCATGAACTCCGCGATGTGGCCCAGGACCGGTAATCCGCCGGACACCCGCGGGGGAGAAGCCTGCGCCTGACCCGGCAACGAGTCCGTGCGGACCACGGCGGCACCACCTTCCTGATCTACCCCTCGTACTTGACCTTCCGAGCAGTGTCCGTCCGGGTAGCCCCGGGCGGACAGATCCTGCCGGGTCAGGCTGGTGGCGCCCGAGGTTACCGCGGGGCTTCCCGTCCGGGCAGGGCCGCTGCGTCAACACTCCCGTTTGACCGTTGCGGCCTGGCCGGGCACGATCATCGCTGTGAACGCTGAGCGTCGGAGGGGAGCTGGTCGGGCGACCCGAACGTCACCAGCACGACGGCGGCGGTCGCCAAGGCGGCCAGCTGGGCCTGGAGGCTTTCAGTAACACGCGGGACCAGCCCCCGGGGGCGTGCATCACCTGGGCCGGCCGCCGGGCGGGGTGGAGCGAGTCCTGGGTGCCGCGACGGCGGCCCCAGTGGGCCTGCGTGTGCCGCACGAGATAGCTGGCCGGGGAACAGCGGGAGACCGTCCAGCGTCATAAAGGATGTGAGCGTAAACATCGATGCGACCGGGGGCCCCCGCCCGGCCAACCTGGTTCTGGTCGAGCAGTCCGGGGCGAAGCACGAGATCCCGCAGCCGTCTCCCGGCGACGGGATGGCCGGCGCCGAGCAGGCCATGCACGACCCCGGCCTGCACCTGCGGGAGGTCAAGGTGGTCAGCGAGCACAAGGCCATCGCCCGCTGGAAGGCCTCAGACCTTGGCTGGCGCCGGGTGGCCTGACCGCTCCTTCCCGGCGGCGACCCATCGGGATCGGCGGCCCGCCCACGCCCGGTGATGTGTGATGATGAGAGCAGGGCCGGTGGGCATTCCGAACGCTGACAGTCACGCCGGCGCCGTCCGCGGCCCCGTGGACCCGGCGCACTCTGTGCCGGGGATGGGACGGCCGATATGTTCGGCTTCAGGATCATCCGCCAATATGAGCAGGGTGTCGTGTTCCGCTTCGGCGAGGCCATGCCCGGCGTGCGCAAGCCCGGCCTCACCTGGATCAACCCGTTCACCTGCCGGCTCACCAAGGTCAACATGCAGATCGCCGTGGCCGCCGTGCCCGCGCAGGAGACCATCACCCGGGATAACGTCACTCTGAAGGTGGACGCGGTCGTCTACTACCGGGTCGTTGACCCGCTCAAGGCGATCATCAATGTGCAGAATTACCACTTCGCGGTGTCCCAGGTCGCCCAGACCTCGCTGCGGTCGGTCACCGGGCGCAGCAACATGGACCAGTTGCTGTCCGAACGGGAGCAGGTCAACGCCGAGCTCAAGGACGTGATCGACGCTCCTACCGAAGGACCGTGGGGCATCCGCGTGGAGCGGGTCGAGGTCAAGGACATCTCCCTCCCGGAGTCCATGAAGCGCTCGATGTCACGGCAGGCTGAAGCCGAGCGTGAGCGCCGCGCCCGGATCATCGCGGCCGACGGCGAGTACCAGGCCTCCAAGAAGCTGGCCCAGGCCGCCACCGTCATGGCGGCCGACCCCGCTGCCTTGCAACTGCGGCTGCTGCAGACCGTGGTCGAGGTCGCAGCGGAGAAGAACAGCACCCTCGTCATGCCGTTCCCTGTGGAACTGCTGCGTTTCTTCGACCGGGCACATGTGGGTCCCGTTACCGACCCGGCGTCCGCCGCGGCCGACGATGCCGCCGGGGCAGACGATGCTGCCGAGCCGGTCTCTCCCGCGCTGACCGCCGCCGTGCCTGCCGCCCTGACGGCCACTCACCCCGCGGCGGCGGCGGACCCCGCACCCCTCAACGGCTCTGCAAAAAAGGACACCACGACCTGACGCCTCCTCAGCGTCCGGCACGGTCATCCGGCGCCGGCTTCCGGCGCATGATCAGGTGCGCGGCTCCAGGCGGTAGACGAGAGCGCCGTCGGCCCGGTAGTCGAACCGGAAGCCGACCGCCTGGAGGTAGCTGAGGATCACCGGGGTGTGGGTCCAGATGATCGCCCAGCCGACGTTCATCCGGTGCGCGTCCAGTCGTGCCGCGTCAATCCACGCCGGGTGAGCCTGGCTGGCCAGCAGGTTGCGGTGCACGAGACCGGGGTTTAGCTGGGCGTCGAACAGGTCACCGTAGAACGGGTGCCGTTTGACCTTGGCCAGGATGGACTCGGGCAGCCGGGATATGTAGGCGACGGCACGGGGATGGCCGTCCGCGGTGGCCTGCACCTCGGCCTCGGGGTTGAAAGCCGCTCCCTCGCCGGGCAGCGGAACGGCGCTCCGCACGCCGAGCGGGACATCGACGACGATCGAACTCGAATGGTCGGCGGCGATCGGGCGGTCCAGCGCGGGCAGCGCGGCCGGGATGGTCGCGGTGACGGCGGGGGTGGCGCCGGCGCCGACACTGCCGGCTTCCAGGATGCCGAGCGCCAGCACGACGACCAGCGCCGACCTGGCGTGATAGCGCAGCCAGTTCACGGCGGCGGCGGCGAGCAGTGCGGCCGCCACCAGCCCGAGTTCGGTGAACCGGTCAGCCTCGCGGAACGACGAGAACAGCCCGATCCGCACCAGCCACGTGTACGGCATGATCATCGACAGGCGCTCGCCCTGCAATACCCGGGGGAACGGCACATACCGGTGGTCGCCGATGAGGATCCCGGTGCCCATGGCCAGCCAGGTGGCGCCGAGCCAGAACAGGGCGAGCAGCCGGGCACTACGCCGCCGCCAGCTGACGACCAGGCCAAACAGGGCCAGGACGGTCAGCACCACCCCATAGGCGACGAACGTGGCGCTATGGGGGCCCGAACTGTAGTAGTACGAGGCGAGGCTCTTCAGCCCGAAAACTCCGACCCGCGGTGAGGGGGCGAATACCTGCTGCACGGCCGCACCGGAGTTGGCATAGTCCGCCGCGAGAGCGCCCTGCGGCACTGACGCGTCGCCGGCCATCGCCTGCTGGGCCATGGAAATGAGCTGTGGGCTGGCGACGACGGCGGTGACCGCCGCGGCCACGCCGGCCAGGCGCACCTTGACCCAGGCCCGGTCCCCGCCGCGGGCCGCGCTGCGGACCAGCCAGGGCAGCAGTGCCGCGACCACCACAATCCCCGTCATGATCGACGATTCCAGGTCGGTCAGCAGCAGGGTCCCGAGTACCACGCCCAGGAGCACCGCCTGCCGCCAGTTAGGCCGCCGTCCCAGCCGCACCGCGGCTTCCAGCGCCAGGGGCAGGAAGATCGCGCCGAGCGCGAGCTGGATCTCAAACCAGGAGTCCCACGTCATCATCGTGGAGAGGCCGAAGAACGCGCCTCCCGCGATCGCGCCGGTCTGCGAGGGCACCCACAGCCGCGCCGCCCGGTACATCGTGTAGCACATCAGGCCGGGCGCGGCCGCGGACAGCAGGTTGTAGGTGAAAGTGGGGCCCAGGGTGAGCGTGACCGGCGTCATCAGCAGGCCGGGCAGCGGCATCAGCACGTGAAATCCGAGCGGGACCCCGACCGGCGCGGCCAGGTAGTGGCTGGACCAGGGATTGCTGAGGTGGATAACCGAGCGCGCTACCCACCAGTAGTCCCACACGAACAAGCCGGCGTCCCGGCCGGTCGGGAGGACGTGGCCGGTCAGATACGCGGCACGGGTCCAGTTGACGGCGACCCCGGCGGCCAGGAAGGCGATCAGGATCGCCAGATGCACGCTCACCGAGCGCGCCGCAGACCCAGGCTTCAGCGGCCACGCACGCGCCCTGGCGGCGGAATCTTCCCGGTCAGCGGACGCAATTCCTCCAGCCTTCAATGCGCCGGCCCGTCCTTTCTTCCGGACCCGGCGCATGCCCGGGTCGTATCCGCTGGCTGGGGCGGCCGCCACGGAGACCGCATACCTAACAGATGCACGGAATGATTAAAAAGTTGCCCAAGGAGTCTCCAAGAAAGCGTTTGCCTCCCCCTTTGGCAGGCCCGCCCTCTTTCTCCCGGCGGCACGTCCCCGCAATTTACAGCCTGCTCAGCAGCTGTTGTGTCCATTCTGCACGCCTGATGGCGTCGTTCCCGCGCGGTCACGTCGCGACACCACCGCTGGCGGTGTCCCGGCCTCAGCGGCAGGTCCGGATCGTGCGGGGGAGCGCACCGAGTACAAGGACGCTCTGTACGCGGAGTTCGGGGTCGGGGTGGAACCGGCGGCATAGCCGCCCACCCAGTGGAAGCCCGCTGGCGGGACAGGCACCGCGACAACGCGTCGCTCGTCGGCGGGATCAGTACCCTCCGCTACAGCTGGGCCGACGTGACCCAGCGCCCCTGCCAGACGGCGGCCGAGGTGGCTTCGCTGCTCCAGCAGCGCGGCTGGCGCGGCACCCCCCGCCCCTGCGGCCCTTCGTGCCCCCTCGCCGGCTGGCCCCGCCGTTAGCGTGGAGCGTTTTGCGCCGCCCGCGGCGCAAAACGCTCCACGATCATGGATCGGGGGTGGTGGGCTGCGCGGGGGCGGGGGCTGGGGAGGCCGGGGAGGCGGGCGGGGCGGATGGGTGAGGGCTAGCGACGGCGTGACTTCTGATCAGCAACGGGTTTGTCCCAGATTGAGACGTGCTGCCGGCTCTCGCTGGTGAAGGGTTCCCGGGCCCATCCTGCCCACCGCTCGCGCAGCCGCATGCCGGCGAGCTGGGCCATAAGGTCGAGCTCGGCAGGCCACACATACCGGAAGGGGATCGACCGGTAATCGCCCCGGCCGCCGGTGACCTCGATGTAGTTGGAGCTCATCGCCTGCGTGGCGGTGTCGTAGATATCGAAGGCCCACTGCTCCGGGCTCACCTGGAACGGGACGACGTTCTGGCCCGGCGGGAGCTTGCGCAGCTCGGGTACCGCGACCTCGATGACAAAGCAGCCGCCCGGCTCCAGGTGCGCCGCGGCGTTGCGGAAGCAGGCCACCTGTGCTTCCTGGGTGGTCAGATTCATGATCGTGTTGAACACCAGGTAGGCGACCGAGAAGCTGCCGCCAGCGGTCGTGGTGGCGAAGTCGCCGATCGTCACGCCGATGGCGTCGCCGCCCGGCTTGGCCCGTAGCCGGGCCACCATCGCCTGGGACAGGTCGATGCCATGGACCGGGACCCCGCGGCGCGCCAGCGGCAAGGCGATACGCCCGGTACCGATGCCCAGCTCCAGGGCCCGGCCGCCGCCGGCCAGCCGGGCCAGGAGGCCGACCGCTGACTCAACCACGCCGGGCTCGGACATGGCTGCCGTGGACTCGTCATAGCGCGCGGCGACATGTTCCCCGAAGTAACCGTCCTCATCCACCCGCGAGACCGTACCTCCGGCGCCTGTCACGGCGCCACCGCGTTTCCGGTGGCCCGTTCAGGGCAACGCGAGATGGAACTCCACCCGGTAGAGCAGCGTGTCGTCGGCGATGGGGCCCGCGTGGGCGGCCCGCTGGCGGAGGGACTCCCGGTCCTTTTCGCCTGACCGGCGGATGTCCGCCTCGGTGATGGAGGCGAAAGGCACCAGTTCCACGCAGTCCACCTCGATCTGCGCGGGACCGACCGGGTACCGGCCGCCCTCTTTGACCTTCGAGCGGCGCCACAGCCGGAACGACACCGTGATGTCGCCCGACATCACCCCGTCGCGCAGTTCGCGGCTGAACTCCATCAGCCGATGCTACTGCGGCCTCGGGCCTGGGGCTGGTCACGCGGACAGGGCACCGGCCGGGCCGGACGTGCGGCTAAGCATCAATCTCCGGGACCACCCGCCAGAGGCCGCCTTACGCCGGCTGCGAAAACTCTTCTGGGGCTGGGACCGGGCTGGGTACGGTGAGCTGGCCCGGACCCGGCAGCGGGTCACGAACGCAGCCACGGAGGCGACGGCGATGGGTGATCCGGTCATCACCAGCCGGGGAGAACGCGGGCGGGGCTCCAGGCCTCTGCTCCGGACGATGATCGGCGAGCGGCTGCGCCGGACCCGGAGGGAACAAGGGCGGACCCTGTCCGACGTCTCCCTGGCCGCCAGGGTCTCGGTGCCGTACCTGTCCGAGGTCGAGCGCGGGCGCAAGGAAGCCTCCTCCGAGGTCCTGGCCGCGATCTGCGATGCGCTGTGGATCGACCTGTCTGACCTGCTGGCCGGGGTCGCGCATGATCTCGGTGCCGATCGCGCCCGCCGCGGCGCGATCGTCCGGCTGGGCACGGCGGGCGGCGGCCGGGCCCCGTCGCTGCTGCGGGCCCCGGGTGACGCCCAGTGCCTGCTGGCCGCCTGACCACGGGGACTGCCGGACCGCCGGCCTGACGGCTAGGCCGCGTGGTCTGCCTCGCGGCTGGTGATGACCTCGTCGGCGAGGCCGTACTCGACGGCCTCCCGGGCGCTGAAGGTCTTGTTCCGGTCGGTGTCGCCCCTGATCTTCTCCACCGGGTGGCCGGTGTGCCGGCTCAGGATCTCCTCGACGTCACGCCGGGTCCTCGCCACCTCCTTGGCCGCCGCGGCGAGGTCGGGAAGCGCGCCCTGGGCCTGGCTCGACGGCTGGTGCAGCAGCACCTTCGCGTGCTGCAGCACGGCCCGCCGCCCCGGGGCGCCCGCGGCCAGGAGCACGGCCGCCGCCGACGACGCCTGGCCCATGCAGATCGTGGCGACGTCCGGGCGGATGTACTGCATCGTGTCGTATATCGCGGTCAGGGCGCTGTACGAGCCGCCGGGGGAGTTGATGTAGAGGCTGATCTCGAGGTCCGGGCTGGCTGCCTCGAGGTGAAGCAGCTGGGCCATGATCACGTTGGCTACCCCGTCGTCAATCTCGGTGCCGAGGAACACGATGCGCTCCGACAGCAGCCGGGAGTAGATGTCGAACGCCCGCTCACCGGCCGGCGTCCGCTCCACCACGGTGGGGATCGTGTACTGGCTCATGGTCACAGACCCGCCTTCCGCCCGGCGACCGCTGGGCCCACGTCATCGAGGCGCTCCACGATGTGGTCGACGATCCCGTAGTCCCGTGCTTCCTCGGCGCTGAACCAGCGGTCGCGCAGGCTGTCGCGCTCCACCCGATCCAGCGGCTGCCCGGTGTGCTCCGCGATCAGCCTGATCATCGTGGCCCCGGTGCGCCCGAGCTGCTCGGCGTAGATCTCGATGTCAGCGGCGGTCCCGCCGAACCCGGCCGAGCCCTGGTGCATCAGCACCTGGGCGTGCGGCAGGCTGAACCGCTTGCCCGCGGTCCCCGCACACAGCAGGAACTGGGCCATGCTCCCGGCCAGCCCCATCGCCAGCGTGCTGACGTCGTTGGGGATCAGCCGCATCGTGTCGTAGATCGCCAGGCCCGCACTGACCGAGCCCCCCGGCGAGTTGATGTAGAGGCTGATGTCGCTGCGCGGGTCCTCCGCGGACAGCAGCAGCAGCTGCGCGCACAGCCGGTTGGCCACCTGGTCATCGACCTCGGTGCCGAGGACGATGATGCGCTGGAACAGCAGCCGGCTGACCAGCTGCTCATCCACGGACACGGTGGTCGCGGGCGCTTCAGCAACGGCAAGCTTCATGATCTCCCTGCTCTCGGTCTGGCCCGCGGATCCCGGGCGCACCCACCCACCCTGGGCCGCCCGCCACGGGCTGGCCAGGGCAATCTGCTGGCGGCAGAGATGCTCTGCTGACAGCAGATTGCCCTGCTCGCAGCACTGGGCCGGGCGGCCGTTCGTTGGCAGGATGAAACGACCAGGCCCGGGCCCGGGCCGTCGCTGGCAAGGGGGCCAGATGGGGACAGAGACGGACCTCACCGTGCACGACGTGACCGTCCGGCTTGTGGTGGTCCCGTTCCGCAGGCCCCTGGCCACCAAGGTGGGGCACTTCGCCCAGTGGCCGTTGCTGCTCATCGACGTCACCACCGAGCAGGGCATCACCGGCCGCTCCTACCTGGCGCCGTACCTGGTCAGCGCCGCGGCCGGGCTGCGTACCGTCCTGCACGAGCTGGGCGAGGGCTTGCGGGGCCAGCCGGCCGCGCCCGGGCAGGCGTTCAGCGGGGCCCGGGGCTGGTTCGCGCTGGCCGGCTACCAGGGCCTGGCCCTGGCCGCGGTGGCCGGCCTGGACATCGCGCTGTGGGACGCCCTGGCCCAGGCGGCCGGGCTCCCGCTGGCCCGGCTCCTGGGCGGGACCCTGGAGCCGGTTCCGGCCTACAACAGCAACGGGCTCGGCCTCATCCCGCCTGCCGCGGTCGCCGACGAGGCGCTGGAACTGCTGGCCGAGGGCGGGTTCACCGCGCTGAAGGTCCGGGTAGGCCGGGACCGCGCCGCCGACGACCTTGACGCGGTCCGCCGGGTCCGGGCCGCGGTCGGCGGCGACGTGACCCTGGTCGCCGACTACAACCAGGGGCTCGCCCTGGGCGACGCGCTGGAGCGCTGCCGCGCGCTCGACGCCGAAGGCCTGACCTGGATCGAGGAACCGCTGCGCTACGACGACCTGGACGGCCACGCCCGGATCGCCCGCGGCATCACCACCCCGGTCATGCTGGGCGAGAACTTCTACGGCCCGCGGGCCATGCGCGACGCCATCGCGGCGCAGGCCTGTGACCTGGTCATGCCGGACCTGATGCGGATCGGCGGGGTCACCGGCTGGCTGCAGGCCGCTGCGGTCGCCGACGTGGCCGGCCTGCCCATGTCCTCCCACCTGTACCCGGAGGTCAGCGGGCACCTGCTGCGGGTCACCCCGACCCGGCACTGGCTGGAGTGGCAGGACTGGGCCAACCCGGTACTGGCCCATCCCTTCGAGGTCCGCGACGGAACCTTGCTCCTGCCTGATGTCTGCGGGAACGGTCTGGAATGGGACGAGGATGCCGTGACCCATTACTTGTCTTCAAACTGACCGGCCCTGGTCGGGTGGCCTACCCCGGGAGACGTGCGAACGCGCGGACCGGGATGGTGCCGAATCCCTCGATGCGCAGCGGCGCGGCGGTGAACGAGGCGCCGGCCGGGGGCAGCTGCCCCAGCCCGGTCAGGTGCTCGACCACGGGAATCCCGGCCGCGAGCAGCAGCGAGTGCGCCGGACGCCGCCCGTCAGCGATGTCGTCGATGTTGACCGTGTCGATGCCGACCAGGGCGGCCTCGTGCCCGGCCAGCCAGGCGGCCCCGGCCTCGGTGAGAAAGTGCGCGTCCTCGGCGTAGGCCGGCGAGCCGAAGCTGGCGTCGTCGCCGGTGTGCAGCAGCACGGCGGCGCCGCGGACATCGAGCGCGGCCAGGGCACCGACGTCGATGCCGCGCTGTCGCGTTCCCGTCACCCGGGCTACCACGGCGGGGAGGTCGGCGGTCCGTTCCAGTGGCATCGTGGCCAGGTCGGCGCCGCTGGGGTAGCGGTGGTAGGGCGAGTCGAGGTAGGTCCCGGTGTTGCCGACCAGGCTGATCCGGCCGATCAGGAACTCGGTGCCGGGGGAGTAGTGGGCCCGCGAGGCTTCCCGGGTCAGGTGCGGGGTGATCTCCGGCCCGGGCTGCCCGGGATAGGTGATCATTCCGGCCCGGATCACGTGGCTCAGCTCTACCAGCGTCCCGGTCCGCCGCGGCGGACCGCCGGTGCGGTCCGACGGGCCGCCCCGGGTGCCCTTGTGCGGCTCGGCGATGATCTCGACGTTGCTGAGCCCGACGGACTCCGTCGCCAGCAGGCCGAGTGAGGCCACGAACAGTGCGGCGATCCCCGCTTCGCCGATGCCGGGAGACGGCACGTCCACCCGGAAGCCCTGGGCGGTCAGCCCGCCGCCGTTGCCGAACGTGACAGTGGCGTCGAAGGATGCCCGGTACTCAGTCATGGGACCCCGCGGTTTTCGTTGCGGAAACTATGGTGCGGAAAGGGTGCCGGGAGCGGCGCGCCGGCGCGGCCCGCCGCCGGCACGACCACCCTGGTCACCCCTGCCCGGCCGCGCCGGGGACGGCCCCGGCCGTGTGATGCAACCCTAGCGTCCGGCCTCCGTCATGAGCCGTCGGCGGGCAGGCCGAACGCAGCGGGGTGCAGCCAGTGAGCGATGGCGGCCGCAGCCTGGGCGTTATGCGGGCTGGGGGTCACCTCGTCGTAGGCGAGCGGGAGGAAACAGCGGTTCTTCACCGCGGTGAGGTTCCTGGTGATCTGGCTGGTCTCCAGGAATTTCTCCTTCTGCTGGGCTGTCGGGGTGCCGTAGTCGTTGATGATGATGCACCGGGGATCCGCCTTGATGACCTGTTCCCAGGACACGGACGTCCAGCTCTGCTTCAGCCCGGCGAAGATGTTGGTGCCGCCTGGTCCGCGACATCCGCTCCGGCGCGGAAGGCAACCTGGCGGAATGGGCGGCCGCGGCCGGCTTCCTGCCATCGGCGGCCCACGACCGGGCGCGCAACATTACCGCGAGCCCGGACCTGCACATGGCGCGTGACGGCCAGGTCGCCCGGATCCGGGTGCCGGGCGGTTACGCCAGCGAACCAGGCTGCGGAACCTGGCGCGGATGTCAGCCACATTCGGCGACGGGCATGTCGATCTCACGGCGCGCGGCAACGTGCACCGTGCATGAGCCGCGGGCCGGCCCTGCCGATCATGAACCCGTCTCCCGCTGGTGCCTATAAAACCCATGTACAGCCAGGGTCATCGTGACCGACCATGCGTCTCGTGGTGATGCCGGGCAGCGCGCTCGGCCGGGACACGCCGTGACGGCCGTCGGGTATCGACCTCGATCTCGTCACCAGCCGCGCGGGCCGCCCGGCCGGGACACGATCGGAGGAGACGGCGTGAGCAGTGCGGTATCAGGCGCGCCTGGCGCGGCGGGGTTGAGCATGTTCCACTGACCGAGGATGAGGAGGTCATATGAGCCTGCACGGACTGCTGTCGGTCACCATTGGCGTACCCAATGCCGGCGACACCGGCGCCTACTACGCCGACTTCGGGCTTACTCCTGAGGGTAACGGCTGGTATAGCACGGCGGACGCGGGGCGCCAGCTGCGGATCGTTCCCGCGCCCACCCGGCGGCTGGTCGAGCTGCGGGTCGGCGTGGATGACCCGGACGACCTCGGGCGCGCCGCGGCGGGTCTTGAGCGCCTCGGCGTGCCCGCCAGCCTGAGCGGGACGAGCCTTCAGGCGGCGGAGCCGGTGACCGGCACCCGGGTCTTCCTGGACGTTGCCCCGCGGATCCAGCAGAAGCCGGCCGCCGCGGAGCATTACAACGGCCCCGGGCGGCCGGAGCGCCAGGACAGCCGGGCCCCGGGTTTCTTCCGGCCCGGCCCGGTGCGCCCGCGCAAGCTCGGTCACGCCGTCCTGGGCAGCACCGACCACGGCCGCTCGACATCATTCTTCACCGACGGCCTCGGTTTCAAGATCAGCGACCGGATCGCCGGGGTCGGCGCGTTCATGCGCTGCTCCACCGATCATCACAACGTGCTCGTGCTGGCCGCGCCGGTGAACTTCCTGCACCACACGTCCTGGCAGGTGGAGGACGTTGACGAGGTGGGCCGGGGCGCGTTCGCGATGCTCGAGGGGCGGCCGGAGCGGCACGTCTGGGGACTCGGGCGGCACTACGCGGGATCCAACTTCTTCTGGTACCTCAAGGACCCGGCGGGCAACTTCTCCGAGTACTACTCGGACATGGACTGCATCGTGGACGACCAGCTGTGGACCCCCGAAGACCTCGAGGGCGCGCGCGGCCTGTTCGCCTGGGGACCGCCACCGCCCCCGTCCTTCCTGCACCCCGAGGACCTCGCGGCCATGATGACCGGCGCCCACGCCCCGCGCTGACCGCGGCGGCCCGCCCCGGATAAGGGCCCTCCATTTCGCGGCGGCTGGGCCGGGCGGCCCAATCAGATGGGTTCGCAGTCGGTCCGCTTGGCCGGGGCCGTAGGCTTCTGGGCGTGATTGATCAGCGGCTTCAGGAACTGGGCATCGTGCTTCCCCCGGTGTTCCCGCCCGCGGGCAACTATCTCGGGTGCGTGGTTGACGGTGGCCTCGTCTACGCCGGCGGCCACGGGCCCATCAACGGCGAGAACGTCATCCGCGGGAAGGTGGGCGGGGACCTTACGCTGGGGGAGGGACGGCAGGCGGCCCGCATGACGGCCCTGTCGATCCTCGCCACCGTGCGGGCCGAGCTCGGCGATCTCGACCGCATCGAGCGGATCGTGAAGGTGTTCGGGATGGTCAACGTCGCGCCTGGCTTCAACCAGACCCCCGCGGTCATCGACGGATGCTCCGACCTCCTCGTAGAGATCTTCGGCGAGGCGGGCCGCCACACCCGCAGCGCCGTCGGTCTCGCGGAGCTGCCCTTCGACATCGCCGTGGAGATCGAGCTGACCGCCCGGTTGCGGTCAGGCTGAGCTCACGAGCCTTCTACCTCGGGCTGGCGGCCACGTACGTGACCAGGCCGTCACCGCTGCCGGGCCCGGTCAATTGACGGCAGTAATCGCGCTCGGATTACTTCCGGGGACGGAGGGAATTCCATGAACGTGCGGACGCCGGCAATGTCGCTGGTCCCCCAGGTCCGCAGCCGCCGCTAATTGCTGGGCTGCGGTGCGGTGCAGTGGAGGTGCGGGTTCACGCCCAGGTAGTTGAGTGGGCCGGCGAGGATCGTCACAGCGGCCGTGCTGGCCTTGCTGCAGTTACCCATGGTTCCGTGGTAATCGCCGCGCTGCGAGGCGGCGAAGCCGCCGATGACCAGCCAGACGATAAGAAGCAGCGATCCGATGTGCATGTGGCCTCCCTCAGCGTTATCTTCCCTCAAGCGAAGAGGCAGCCGGTAACAGTTGCCCAGCCTTTATCCTGACCCTGAAATGAAGCTTACCGAGGTGCGGCGATGTCGGGCCCGGAATGCTCTCCGGGCCCACGAATTTCCAGAAATCTGGAAGCCCGTCTGGCCGGTCAGGAAGCCAGCCGGGAAGCGGGCGGGCATGGTGGTGGCTCGGAAGATCACCCCGGTGCCGCGCCCAGAACAGGGCTCCCGGCGCGGTGTCTGGGCAGTGTGGTCGCCCCCGGCGACCACGGCAGGGCGCGCAGTGGTGCTCTTAATTTGTCATTGGCGCCGATGGCGACCGTCCCGTAAAATAACATCTGTTTCTACGACATGCTCCCCTTTCTCCTGCGCTTAAGTGACGTTCCCGGCACCCGTGTTCCCGGCAGCGTGCGGCCGTGCGGCCGGGGCTGCGCTGGCACAAATTTAACGGCTCCAGGCGCAGTGCTAAAACCCTTGTAGCCTCAATCGGCCCGTAGTAGCTTATCCGCCGGATCCCAAAAAAGAGGATTTAAACTTAGGGGGTTACATGCGGATATTTCGCACGCTGCTTGTCACAGCCTCAGCCGCTGTTCTAGGAGGCGCACTGGTTATTTCCGCGACGGGATCGCCGGGTGCGGGCCCAGCGGCGCACCGTGTCACCGTGCACGCGCATCTCACGGCCAAGTTCCTGTCCGAGGCGCGCGCTGCCCTGGTCAAGGACCTGCGTACTCCCGATACCGCGATGTTCCTCCACGCCAGACCCACGCCGGACGCAGCACGCTCCACCACCCAGACGGCCTCCCTGAACTGGGCCGGTTACGCGGACGTCTCCAGCACCCATGGCACGTTCACAAATGTCAGCGGGTCGTGGGCCGTGCCCAGGCTCACCTGCACAGCAGAGGACAGGATCACCTCGGAATGGGTCGGCTTCGACGGCTTCAGCAGCGGAACCGTGGAGCAGGACGGCACGGCCAGCCAGTGCTTCGAGGGCAGGCCTCTCTATTACAGCTGGTACGAGATGTACCCAGCCGGCACCATCGCGGTCGGCACGTCGGTCGCGGCGGGCGACAGTATCAGCGCCTCAGTAGCCCGCACCGGCACCCGTTACACGCTCAAGCTGACCGACTCCACCCACGCGGCTAACAGCTTCAGCAGGACGGCTACCTGCTCGACTTCCACCTGCCTGGACACCAGCGCGGAGTGGATCGCCGAGCGTCCGGCATACAGCGACACGGGCATCGTGCCCGAGGCGCAGTTCGGCACCGTCGGATTCTCCAGGGCATCGGAGACGGCCGCCGGCAGGACCAGCACCATTTCCGGCTTCTCGGGCACCAATTACGCCCTCACCTGCGTGGACTCCACCGAAAGCTATGACATCGTGTCCACGTCCGGCCTGACCGGGGGCAACACCTTCACCAACGCGTGGAAGAACAGCTACTAGCACAACCGCCCAGGGAGGGGCCCGTGACCACCGGCAAGGTCACGGGCCCCGGGCAGGGGGCGTGCCTGGATCCCGGGACATGCCGGAGGCTTGCTACCGCGGGCGCGCTTACCGCCGTGCCCGGCCTGGGGGCCGGCGGGGACGGATCTTGAGCAGCGTCAGGGCAGCGATGAGCGTGAACGTGACCACGTTGGCGGCGAACACCGCGGGCTGCCCGGCGAGCAGCCCGTACGCCAGCCAGCCGAGGACCCCGGCGGCGAAGACACCCAGGTAGGCGTAGGAGATGTCGTCGGCGTGGCCGCGGCGCCAGGTCCGCAGCAGCTGGGGGAGCCACGCGCAGGTCGTGAGCAGGCCGGACAGGAGCCCCAGAGTAATGATCATGGCGGCTCCGGCGGAGGGGCGGTACTGGCCCGGACGATGAGCCGGGTCGGGTGCAGCAGCGTGGTTGCACTGCCGGGGGCGATCAGCCGGCGGGCGCACTCCTCGCCCTGGCGGTAAAGGTCCTGGTGCACGGTGGTCAGCGGGGGGAACCCCCGGCTGGACTCCTCGATGTCGTCGTAGCCGGTTACCGACAGGTCGCCTGGGACGTCCAGGTCCAGGTCACGAGCCGCTTGCAGCACGCCGAGCGCGAGCACGTCGGTACTGGCCAGCACCGCGGTGGGACGTTCCGGGCCGGGCAGGCTGAGCAGGGCGTGCCCCGCGGCGCGGCCGTCAGCGACGCTATGGCCGGGCTGTTCCCACACCCGCACCGCACCCCGCGGCATACCGGCTTCCGCCGCGGCGCGCTGGTAGCCCAGCAGGCGCAGGCGGAACACCTCGTAGCGGGCGCCGGCCTGCCTGGCCTGGTCGACCCACCCCGTGTGCCCGTCGGAACGCAGGCGCCAGGTCACGACGCCGAGCCTGCGATGACCGAGGTCGATGAGGTGGCGGGCGGCGCTGGCGGCAGCACCCTCGTTATCGATGGTCACGCAGTCCGCGCCCGCGCCGGCGGGCCCGCCGGACACCACCGTGGGCAGTCTGCGGCGCAGCGCCACGGCCAGGGCCGGGTCATCGTCGGCGGGGGAGTGGGCGATCAGGCCGTTGACCGCCGCGTCACGGACGAGCCGCTCGGCGGTCTCCGCGGCTGCGGGGATGAGTTGCAGGGCCAGGCCGGCCGCCGCCGTGGCGGCGGTCACGCCATGCAGGAACGAGACGGTGCCCGGATCCCCGAACGCGTACGGCAGGGCCTCGGTCAGCAGGACGCCGAGCACGTCATTGCGGCCTCTCTTCAGCGCCCGCCCGGCCGCACTCGGACCGCCGTACCCCAGTTCGTCTGCTGCCGCCAGCACCCGCTGGCGCAATTCCGCCGAGAGCTGGTCAGGGTGGTTGTACGCGTTGGACACCGTCATGCGGCTCACCCCGCAACTGGCCGCCACGTCAGCCAGCGTCACCCGCGACCGACCCTGCACCTGCACCTGACCACGCACGCTCCGACTGTATCGATAAAGACTGTATCGGTAAAGCCGTTAGTGAAGGCAAATCCACCCCTGGCGCAACCCGCCGGTCAGGGGACTCGCTGACTCTTCACGCGGAACGTGCATGCAGCGGGGTGATTTGCCCGTTTACGGCGCACCGTGCGCGTGAAGAGTCGCCGCGGGGGGCAAGCAGGTCGGTGGTGGGCGGCGAGAGCCTTCCCGGCGTCTGCTGGACGGCTGATGCAGGCGGCCGGCAGGCCCGCAGGCGGATCTGGCCATGGCCGCACGGCTCCTACTTGGTCTAGCGTGGCGGCTATGGACGATGCGTCGATCCGGGTGTCGGATGCCGACCGCGAGCAGGCTGTGGTCATGCTCCGCGAGCACCTGCTCGCGGGACGGCTGACGCTGGACGAATTCTCCGAGCGGGTCGAAGCCGCCCTCCAGGCCCGCGTCGGGGGGGAACTGGCGCGGGTCCAGGAAGACCTGCCCAGTGTCTCCTCCGCCGCCTCCCGTCCGCGCCGCAAGCCGGCGCGTTTCACCACGGCCCTGCTCGGTCATGTCGCACGGCGCGGGCCGTTCAGGCTGCGCCGGTGGAGCCTGGCCGCCAGCGCCCTCGGCGACCTGGACCTGGACCTGCGCGAAGCCAGCATCGACGGGCCGCAGACCGCCGTGACCGTCCTCGCCGCCTTCGGTAACGCCGATATCTATGTGCCCGAAGGTGTCAGCGTCGATGTCACCGGCATGACCATCTTCGGTCATCGCCGCGAGTGGGGGCGCGACACCAGCCGCCCGGACTCCCCGGCCGTGCAGGTCCGGGTCTTCGGCTGGTTCGGGACCGTGGACGTGTGGCGTGTGCCGCACGACATGCGCGGCAGTTACAGCGATATCTTCCGCCAGCTCGAGGACCGCCAGCGCCAGCTCCCGGACTGACCCGGCCCGACCCCAGTCCCGACCCCAGCCCCGGCCCCGGTCAGGCCGCGGGCTGCGGTGGCCGGGCGGCCCGGACCAGGGACCGGTCGAGGTCCGCGAGCGTGGCCGCACCGCACAGAGCCATGGTCGTCCGCAGTTCGTCCCCGAGGATGTCGAGGGCATGCCGGACCCCGGCTTCCCCGGCAGCCGCGAGCCCATAAAGGTAAGCGCGGCCGACCAGCACCGCCCGGGCACCCAGTGCCAGGGCGGTGACGATGTCGCTGCCCCGCCGGATCCCCGAATCGAAGAGCACCTCGACCCGGTCCCCGACCGCGTCGGCGATAGCGGGCAGGGCCTCGAGGGCGGCGGGAGTGTGGTCCAGCTGCCGGCCGCCGTGGTTGGAGACGATGACGGCGTCCACTCCCTCGTCGGCGGCCCGGCGGGCGTCGCCGGGACTCAGCACGCCCTTCAGCGCGACCGGGCCATCCCACTCCTGGCGGATCCAGCCGAGATCCGGCCAGCCCACGGTGCCGTCGAACATCTGCGTGAGCTGCTGCCGGGAGGTCGGCCCGCTCATCGAGAGGTTGGGGAATCCCAGCGCCGGCGAGGTCAGGAAGTGCCAGGCCCAGCCCGGGTGGCGGGCGCCGTTGACGACCGTGCGCAGCGTGAGCTCCGGGGTCGGCAGCACGATGCCGTGCCGCAGCTCGCGTTCCCGCTTCGACCGCACCGAGGTATCGACGGTCAGCAGCAGGGCCCGGTACCCGGCCGCGGCGGCCTGCGCGACGAGCTTCCGCGACGCGGAGCGGTCACCCCAGAGGTAGAGCTGGAGCCACAGCGCGCTGCCCTGGGCGGCGTCGGCGATCGCCCCGAGCGGCTGGGTGGCGAGCGTCGAGACGCCGTAGGCCAGACCGGCATGCCGCGCCGCGCGGGCCACGGCGAGCTCACCCTCGTGGTGGAACATCCGCGGCGACCCGACCGGGGCGAGGACCAGCGGCAGTGGCATCGGCGTGCCCAGGACCGTCGTACCCGTGTCCAGCCGGCTCACGTCCCGCAGCACCCGCGGGACCAGTTCCACCTCGCCGAACGCCGCGCGGTTGCGGCGCAGCGTCCACTCGTCCTCGCCGCCGCCCTCGAGATAGCCGATCGCCGCGGCGGGCAGGCGGCGCCGGGCCAGGCGGCGAAGGTCGCCGATGCTGTGACAGCGCGCCAGGGCCCGCTCGCCGTACGGCGCGCCGGCCCGCCCGACGTGGATGAGCTCACGGATCTCGGCCAGATTCACGGGTCACTGCCGTCGCGGGCCGGGGTCACCGGGTGCCGATCGCCGTCACCACGGCCATGACGAACGTGGCCAGGGCGGCCAGCCCGTGCCCGAACGGGATGACCGCGGCAGGGTACACCCGGGCCTTGCGCGACCGCTTGGACGCCTCGGCGGGCAGGCTGGCGATCACCTCGTCGATGAGCCGGGCGGCCAGCGCCTCGTCGGTGAGCGCGCGGGCCAGCGTCGCGTCCGTGAGCCGGCCACGCACGGCGTCGTGGGCGGGCGGCGGGAACAGGGCCGATCCATGGGAACCGCCCGCGGGCCGGCCGTGCCCTGGGTCCCCGGGCTGCCCCAGTTGCCCCGGCTGACCGGGGTCTCCTGCTCCCAGGGCCGGGTCGCCAGCCGGCCGGGGATACGGGGTCCACAACGTCACCGTGCAGATGCCGAGCCCGATCGCGGGCATCAGCAGGGCCACGGCCACCCAGGCCAGCGGGCCCCAGCCGGTTCCCAGGAAGACGGCCCAGACCCCCAGGCCTGTCAGGGCCAGGCTGAAGTGCCCGTACAGGACCCTGGGGGACAGGCCGTCCCGGACCGAGCGCTGCCGGCGCAGCGCACCGTGGGTGACCAGCGACCGGAGCATGTAGCCCCCGATGCCCGCGGTAAGAACCCAGCTCAGGAAGGTGGCGAGACCCAGCGCACCGTTGTGCGCCGAGGGGGCCGCAGTAGGCACGGTCGCCACCCGCCAATCTGCCTGAGCTGCCGGTCATACCGGATCAGATCCGGTATGACCGGCGGACCGGCGGCCCAGGAGCACGAACGTGAAGAGCCCGGCGGCGAGCACCAGGAAGGCCGACAGCAGGAGTGCGGCATGCAGTCCCGCGTAGAACGCACTGTACGCCGCGTGGATGACCTCCTGCACTAGCGCGCCCTGGCCCGCACCAGCCGCGCCACCTGCGCCCTTGGTGTTCCCGTTGGCGGGAACACCGCCCGTTTCGACGGCGTGGATGACGATCGACTGGAAATTCGCCGGGATGCCCAGGTGCTTCAGCCTGCTGGTCAGGGTGGACCGCAGCTGCGCGTTGACCAGCGCGCCGAGGATGGCCACGCCGGTCACGGCCCCGATCTCACGGCTGGTGTTGGTGGCCGAGGCGGCCATGCCGGACCGGGCCGGCGGGACCGCGGACAGCGCCGCCGAGGTGATCGGGACCACGGTGGCACCGATGCCGGCGCCGGTCAGCGCGAGCGCCGCGGCGAGCGGCAGGTACGCGGGGTGCGGGCTGAGCGTCAGCGTGGTCAGCAGCAGCCCGGCCCCGAACATCAGGCAGCCGATGAAGATCGACCAGCGCGGCCCGGCCGGGTCGGTCCACCGCCCGGCGAGCAGGGACGCGACGATCATGAGCGCGGTCATCGGCAGGAAGACCAGCGCGATCTGGTACCCGCTGTCGCCGACCACCTCCTCGAGGTACAGGGCGGTGAAGAAGAAGACGGCGAACGTCGCGAAGTAGGCGCAGAACGCGACCACGTTGGCGGTGAGGAAGCGCGGCACGCGCAGGAATTTCAGGTCCAGCAGGGGGTGGGCGGCCCGGCTCTCCCACCAGAAGAACGCGACCGCGCCCACCGCGCTCAGGCAGAGCAGGGTCAGCACGCTGGGCGAGAGGAACCCGGTGTCCTCCCCCCCGATCACCGCGAAGACCAGCGCGGTGAGAGCGCCGGCGCCCAGGACCGTGCCGGGGATGTCGACCCGGTGCGCGTCCGGGTCGGAGTTCTCCGGCAGCACGATCAGCCCGGCCACCAGGGCCGCCAATCCGAAGGCCACGTTGAACCAGAAGATCGCGCGCCAGTTCCAGACGCCGACCAGCGCGCCGCCGATGACCGGGCCGACCGCGAGGGCCAGCCCGGACACCGCCGCCCACACGCCGACCGCGCGGGTCCGGGTGCGCTCGTCGGTGTACAGGTGCCGCAGCATGGACAGGGTGCCGGGTTCGCTGGCCGCCGCGCCGAATCCCATGACGGCCCGGCCGGCGATGACCAGGCCGATGTCCGGGGCCAGCGCGGCCAGCACGGAGCCCGCGCAGAAGATGCCAACCCCGATCAGCATGACCCGTTTACGGCCGAACTCGTCGCCGACCATGCCGAAGGCCAGCATGGCGCCGGCGAACGTCAGCGCGTACGCGCTGACCACCCACTGCAGGGCGCTGACGCCCGCGTGCAGGTCGGCCTGCACGCTACCGAGCGCCACGCTGACGATCGTGTTGTCGAGGAAGGTCAGGAACAGCACCGCGGTGAGCACGGCCAGGGCCAGCCCCCGGCTGCCGTGGCGCGGCGCAGCCGCCCGCTCGGCGGGCGCGCCTACCGAGCGGACCATGTGCCTAGCCTGCAGACTTGCAAGCCGCCGGGAGCCCGGACGTCTTGCCGTTGTTTTCCAGGGTCAGCAGCCCGCAGAAGCTGGCCAGCCCGACCTTCCAGGTACCGTCCTGGAGCACGGCGACGCCGGACTGGCTGGAGAGCGCGGGCTGCCCGCCGATCAGGATCGAGTAGGTCACCTTGCCCTGTGACGAGGAGACCACGGTCACCTTGGTGACCTTGGCGGTGGCCGTGGCCGCCAGACCCGACCGGCCTGGGCCTTGATGACGGTGGCGAAGGTCTGCCCGTCCTGGAGAAGGCTGATCCGCTTGGCCACCGGGGTCTTCGCGCTGAAGAACGCCTCCCAGTTCTTCGCGATCATAGAAGCGGCGCCGGAACTGGCGACCGGGCTGGCCGAGGTGGCGGGGGCGGATGAGGACGGTGCCGAGCTCGGACTCGAGCTGGCACCTGAGCTGGAGCTATTGCCGCTGCTGGAGCAGGCGGCAATGCCCGCGGCGAGTGCACACACCAGCAGGATCTGCTGGACAACTCTTCGAGCTATCATTCAGCCATTTTCCAACTTCTCGCCGCCGCCCGCGACTCAGCGCACCCCAGTCCATGACATGGGAGTCAGGCTGGCGGTCGCCTCCCAGCTGGGGGCCGTGATCCAAAGCTGGCCCCTGCGGTCCTGGCTGGCGTCATCCGCAGAGGATGATGTGGGAGAACGACCCGCGACCGCGGTTCCCGGCCGCGTGAGGACCGCGATCAGCGCCGGAGAGGAGACGCAGACGGACGCCAGTGGCCCCGCGAGGCCGGCCCCGCCGCCCGCACCGCCGGTAACGGGCGGAGAGCCCGATGCCCGGTACACCTTTGCCAACGAGCGGACCTTCCTGGCCTGGATGCGCACCGCCCTGGGACTGGTGGCCGCGGGACTGGCCATCGTCCAGCTGCTGCCGCCGTTCCACGGGATCCGCTGGGGGCGGCATGCCATCGGCGTCCCGCTGATCGTGCTCGGCGGGGTCGTCGCCGTGGTCAGTTACCTGGAGTGGAGTGCCAATCAGCGGGCCCTGCGCCGGGGTGATCCGCCACGCCGGTCCTGGCTGCCCCACGTGCTGGCCGCCACTATCGCGCTAGTCGCACTGGTCGCGGCCGTCATGGCCCTGATCTCAGGCTGAGGCACCATGAGCCAGGCGCAGCGCAGCCGCAGCCACGATCCGGGCCTGGCCCGGGCCCGGACCAGCCTGGCGTGGACCCGCACCGCCCTCGGGTTCGCGGGCATCGGCGCGGTCATCCTGAGGAAGGACCTGACCGCGGGGTTCGTGGTGCTCGCCTTGAGCGTCCTGGTCTGGTCGGTCGGGCGGCTGGCCGGGGGGACAGGCCCGGTGCGGGGCCGCCCGGTACGCCTGCTGGTGATCACGGTCGCGGTCGCGGGGGTGTCCCTCGTGGCACTCGGGCTGGTCATCCTCGGCCCTCAGACAGACTGGATCCGGCCCTGAACCAGTGCTGTGCCGCGCCGCCAGACGGGGCAGGGCCACTGGTCAGGGGTGGCTGGCGGTCAGCGGTGGCTGGCAGTCAGGGCGGTCAGCACGGCCAGCACGAACGTGGCGCCGGCGGTGAAGCCGTGCAGGAGGATCAGCCGGGGCGGGAAGCCGGCCCGGGCGGGGCGGTCACCGCGCCGGGCGGCCAGCGTGTTGCGGGCCAGCCAGCTGAGCCCGGCGGCGATCGCGGCCACCAGGATCCCGAACGAGGCCCAGGCCAGCGGCGCGTGGCGGGTCCCCACGAACACGAACCAGAAGCCCAGGCCGATGAGCCCGAGCAGCGGGTGGCTGAACTCGAGCAGCGGATGCTCACCGGGCGTGGCGTGCACCTTGACCCGGGGGATGTCCGGCGGCTCGCCGCGACCGGGCGCCGCGCCCGGCCCGGAGGCGTGGTCGGCGGGACCGGAGGTTGACCTGGCCGGCCCGGAGACGGGCGCCGCGGAACCCGCGGCGGGCGCGGGGAGACCGGCGGCGGGCTCGGGGAGGCCGGCGGCGGGCGCGGGGAGGCCGGCGGCGGGCACCCGCACTGGCGGGGCCGCGACGGGGGCGGCCTGCTGGGCGGCGGCGCGCTTGGCCGCGCCGCCCGCGATCAGCAGGGTCAGGCCTGCGGCAGCGGTCAGTACCCACAAGACCAGGGCCGCGATCGCCACTGGGATCTCCCTCCGCGCCACCGGGTTCGGCGGCGGAACCGCCGGGTCCGTTCCTCAGGCTAGCGAACGCCGGCCGCCCCCGCCCCGTCCAGCACCCGGCCCGCCGCGGCCCGGATGAGCACCGCAGCCCAGGTACGCAGCGGTTTCCAGGGCTGGGCCAGGGCCCGGAACTCCGCTTCTGACGGAGGCGCGTCCAGCTGGTACAACCGGGCCGCCAGGTCCAGCACCCGGGGCTCACCGACCGGCAGCACGTCGGCGAAGCCGGTGCCGCGGATCACGATCAGCGCGCTGTAGAACGGTCCGATGCCGTTGAGCGCCTGGAGCCCGGTCATGGCCTGCTCAGGCCCCTCGCCCTGCAGCCGGTCCGCGTCCAGCCGGCCGTCCAGCGCCGCCTGCGCCACCCCGTGCAGCCGCGGTATCCGGTCGGCGGGAATGCCAGGGAACGAGTCCACGCCCAGCAGCTGATCCGGGGTGGGCAGCGCCGCCAGCTGCTCGCCGGCCAGCTCGAAGACGGCGCCGTGCGCACGGCCCAGCCGCTCGCGCACCTGCATCATCTGCCGGGCCGGCCGCCGCGCGCTCAGCACGCACCAGACCGCGGCCTCGTAAGGCGAATAGAACAACGGCGGCCGCAGCCCGGGCGCCGCCGCCTGGAGCCGCCCGATGACCGGGTCGCGCTCCCCGACGCGGCTGAACTCCCGGCCGTCGTGATCCAGCGACAGCACCCGCTCGACCTGGCGGCACACCCGGCCCAGGTCGGCGCCCGGCGGCCCGTGAACCGTGCAGCGCACCATGCCCGCCTGGCCCGTGCCTGCCTGGCCCGTGCCTGCCTGGCCCGTGCCTGCCTGGTCCTGCCGGACTTCCACGCCCATCTGGTCGGTATAGCCGTCGAGGCAGAAGGCCAGGCGCATGACCCCGTCCCAGGCCCCGCCGGCCCGCTGGCCGAACCCGAACGTGGCCGCCTCCGCGAGCGAGAACGGCCCGTCCGGCGTGATGGTGAACGATCCGAGCTCCATACTGCGCATGGTCTCAGCTAGGTCTGACAGTTACTTCAGGATCCGCAGACCCGCAGACCCGCAGACTCGCAGACCCGGAACCCTGTTGACGGCGTGGCGGCTTGATGTCGGGAGGACCTCCGGGCGGTGTGGATGTGTCTCGCATCTGCTCCGGCCCACGAGGTCCTCACCCACCGCAACGCTTCACGCGGTCACTCCGCCCTCGGCGGGTGCCCGACCAGGGCCAGGCTCGCCGCGCGACCAAGGTGTCAACAACGTCCCGGGTCGCAGCGCCTAGACCGCGGGCTGGTCGGCGGACAGGTAGGCGAGCACGGCGAGGACGCGCCGGTTGTCGTCGTCGGACGGCTGCAGGCCGAGCCGGAGGAAGATCGACGCTGTGTGCTTGGCCACGGCCCGCTCGGTGATGAACAGCCGCTGGGCGATCGCGGCGTTGGAGCGTCCCTCGGCCATCAGGCCGAGCACTTCGCGTTCCCGCGGGCTGAGCGCGCCGACGGCGTTGTCCCCGGAATTGCGGAACAGGAGGCGGTCGATCACCTCCGGGTCCATCACGGTGCCGCCCGCGGCGACCCGGCGCACCGCGTCCACGAACTTCGCGCTGTCGAACACCCGGTCCTTGAGCAGGTAGCCGATGCCGCCGCTGCCGCCGGCCAGCAGTTCCCGCGCGTAGAGCTGCTCCACGTACTGGGACAGCACCAGCACCGGCAGGCCGGGCACCGCGCGCCGGGCGGCCAGCGCCGCCCGCAGGCCCTCGTCGGTGAAAGACGGCGGCAGCCGGACGTCCACCACAGCCACGTCCGGGCGCGCGGTTGTCACGGCGGCGAGCAGGTCGGTCCCGTTATCCACGGCCGCGGTGATCTCGAGGCCGTGGGCCTCGAGCATCCTGGTCAGCCCGTCCCTCAGCAGGAAGAGGTCTTCAGCGATGACAATGCGCACGGGATCTCCAGGGTGACCGCGGTGGGGCCGCCGGGCGGGCTGCTCAGCGCGACCACACCGTCGAACGCGGCGACCCGCCGCTCGATGCCGCGCAGCCCGGTGCCGCGGGACGGGTCGGCCCCGCCCCGCCCATCGTCGCTCACGCCGACCCGCAGCATGCCGTCGCCGTAGTGGATGTCGATCCACGCCTGGGTCGCGCCAGCGTGCTTGGACACGTTGGCCAGCAGCTCGCTGACCGCGAAGTACGCCGCGGACTCGACCGGGGCGGGCAGGCGGCCGGGCAGGTCGCTGGCCAGGCGGGCGCGCAGCGGGGAGTCCAGGGCCAGCGCGCGGATCGCGTCGCCCAGGCCGCGGTCGGCCAGCACCGGCGGGTGAATGCCACGGACCAGGTCCCGCAGTTCGGCCAGGGCCCTGGCCGACGTGTCGCGGGCCTCCAGCAGCAGGGCCCGCGCGGCGGCCGGGTTGGAGTCGATCAGCTGCCCGGCGGCGTCCAGCGTCATGCCCATGGCTACCAGCCGGGCCTGGGCGCCGTCGTGGAGATCGCGCTCGATCCGGCGCATCTCCGCCGCGCCGGTGTCGATCGCCTCCGACCGGGTCTCGGCCAGGTGTCGGACCCGCAGTGCCAGCTCAGCCTGGCCGGCCGGGCCGAGCAGGGACCGGGCCAGCCTCCCGTATCCGGCCAGCAGCGCGGGGGCGCAGCCCAGCCCGAGCGCGATCAGCGCCGCACCCAGCACGAGCAGCACGAAGGGCTTGTTTCCCGGGAAGGCCGGCGGCGGGATGGCGACCAGAGGACGGGTGTCCGGACCGATGAACTCGACGAGGCCGAGCGCCATCAGCCCCGCGGGAATGACGGCCAGGATCCAGCCCCCGCAGCTGTTGACGGCCAGCCACAGCACATCGCGGCCGGTAGCCGGGTCGGCCAGCATCCAGCGGAGCCGCCGGATGAGGCTGCCCCGGGCGGCGGGCGGCGCGGGCAGGTAGGGATCGCCGATGCGGACACCGCACCATTCGCCCGCCAGCCGCCGGGTCAGGCGGGCCAGCAGCCGGATGGCCGCCAGGATGCGCGGGAGCAGCAGCAGCCACACCACGCTGCCGGCCAGCACGACCAGCGCCATCAGGAACGGATGGCTGGTCAGCAGTTCTCCGCGCCCGGCCGGCTGGGGGATCCCGCCAGGGGCCACGGTGAAGGCGTTAGCGGGCGCACCACTACGGTGGAGCCACTGCCCGAAAGCGAGCCCCCCCAGGATCAGCGGGGCGGCCAGGGCCAGCAGCAGGCCGGTCCCGGCCACCATCAGCGCCCCGAAGCCCAGCCCGCGCCGGGCAGCGACCAGGCCCGCACCGATCCACCGGGTGCGCCAGCCCCTGCTACTCAGGCGCGGTGATCCGCTGCTCATCACGGTCTCCTCGGGTTGCCGGGCTCACCCCGCCAGTCTGCCCGCCGGGCCGCCCGCCTGGCAGTGTCCCTGACCCCCGGAACAGGGGTGTACCTAGGTCCACCTGCGCGGCACCGGCGCCCGGCCCGAGCGCCCTCAGCCCGCGCCCGGCCCGAGCGCCCTCAGCCCGCGGCCGGCCGCGGCAGTCCCAGGGCCCGGCGCAGGAAATCCAGCTTGTCTCCAGCCCGACCCGACGGAACCAGCCCGGCTCAGCCCGGCCGGGTGGCGATCAGCACGGTGGCGCCCTGCTCGCGCGACCTGGCCACCCGCGCGGTGAGGCGGCTGCGGGTGGCCGCCCCGGTGGCCGCGGCCTCCTGGTGCTCACTGATCTCCGAGAGCAGGTACCCGCCCGGCGCCAGCCACTGCGGTGCGCCGGCCGCGACCCGCCGCAGCACGCCAAGGCCGTCGGGCCCACCGTCCAGGGCGACCCGCGCCTCGAAGTCCCGCGCTTCCGGGGGAAGCAGGCCGACCTCGCCGGTCGGCACGTAGGGCACGTTGGCGAGCAGGATGTCCACCCGCCCGCGCAGTGCCGCGGGCAGCGGCTCGTATAGGTCGCCCTCGTAGACCCGGCCGCCTGCGGCCGCGAGGTTGCGCGCGGCGCAGCGCACCGCAGCCGGGTCGATGTCGGCGGCGTGCACCTCAGGCCGGTCGATGGCGGCTGCCATGGCGGCCGCCAGAGCGCCCGAGCCGCAGCAGAGGTCCACGATCACGGCGCCGGGCCGGGCCAGCGTGATGGCCTGGCTGGCCAGGAACTCGGTGCGGCGCCGTGGGACGAATACCGCGGGATCCACCGCGATCCGCAGGCCGCAGAACTCCGCCCAGCCCAGCACGTGCTCGAGAGGCTGGCCCGCGGCTCGCTGGTCAACCAGGCTGGCCAGGTCGGCAGGCGTACTGGCGGCCGCGATCAGCAGATCCGCCTCGTCCTCGGCGTAGACGCAGCCCGCCGCGCGGAGCCGGGCGGTCACGACGGAGCGGGATGCGGGGGAGTCGTCAGCAGGCATGAGTGCCAGGTACCTTACCGGCCTCAAGCCGCCGACCCGATGCCGCCGGCCTCTCATACCGGCGACCCGATGCTGCCAGTACCTGCGCTGCCAACATTGCGCAGCCAGTCCCGTGCCAGCCACAGGCTCGCCCGGGACTACGGGCCCGTCCGGGACCGCGCCGGGGCCTGGCCATATGGCCAGGCCCCGGCGAGGCGGGATGGGTCCGGGAAGTCAGATGCCGCGGCGCAGCAGGAGGATGATGAGCACGATGATCACGATGACCACGATGGTGCCGATACCGATGTACACCGGAGTGGTTCCTCTCAGTCGGTAGTGCGCGCCCAGCCAGGCGGCTGAACGGGCCCTTGGCTACCCGAGGGATGGAGCCCAAAACGCGCCGCTACCCGGCCTCGCCGGGCCGCCGACCCGCCCGGGAGGAGTCCGCGCAGCTCAGCGCGGCAGCACGTGCGGGTTGAGAATGCCGGCCGGGTCGAAGGCGCCGCGGATCCGGGCGAACAGTTCCCGCTCGGCCGCGGACCGGGCCAGCGGGAGCCAGCGCGCTTTCAGCGCCCCGATGCCATGCTCGGCGGAGATCGAGCCGCCCAGCGACGCCACGAACGAGAACACCGCGTCCTCGTGCCGTCCGTCCGGGGGTGCCCCGGGGACGATGTTGACGTGCACGTTCCCGTCGGCGACGTGACCGAAGGTGATCACCGTGGCGCCCGGGTCCACGCCGGCCACGACCCCGGCCACTCCCTCGGCCAGCTGCACCCAGCGCGCCGCGGGCACCGAGACGTCCAGCTTGAGTGGCACGCCGAGGAAACCCGCCGCTTCCGGGTGCCGTTCCCGGTAGGCCCACAGCCGGGCCCGGTCCGCCGCCGACTGTGCCACCGCGGCGGGATGATCCCCGGCGACGGCGGCCAGATCGTCCAGCGCACCCGGGCCGTCCGCCTCCAGCAGGAGATACGCCTGCGCGGGCACGGCCAGCGGCGGGGCCAGGCCAGCCCGGCTGGTCAGCAGGTCCAGCCCCGCGGCGGTGAAGAACTCGGCCGAAAGCAGGCCCGGGACCCGGGCGGCGGCCAGCCGAGCCGACGCGTGAAGCTCACCAAGGCTGGGAAACCCGCATAGCACGGTGACGAGATCCCGGGCCCGGGGGACCAGCCGGAGCCGCGCCTCGGTGATGACGGCGAGGGTGCCTTCCGATCCGGCCAGCAGCGACGGGTAGTCGTACCCGGTGTTGTCCTTCACCAGGCCGGACAGGTGGGACAGGACGGTACCGTCGGCCAGGACGGCCTCGATGCCGCGCAACTGGGCGCGCATCGGCCCGTAGCGCAGCACCCGCAGCCCGCCGGCGTTGGTGGCCACCGCGCCGCCCACCGTGGCGCTGTCCCGGCTGGCGATCAGGACGCCGAGGTCCAGGCCGGGCGCGGCCGCCGCCACCTGGCTGAGGGTCACCCCGGCGCCCGCGGTGACCTGCGCCGCCTCCACGTCGGGCGGGCCTAGCCGGTCCAGCCGGGCCAGGCTGAGCACGACTTCGCCGTGCACCGGGACACCCCCGCCGACCAGGCCTGTGTTGCCGCCCTGGGGGACCACCGGGATCCCGGCGCCGGAGCACAGCGCCAGCACCGCGGCGACCTGCGCGGCGTCCCGCGGCCGCACGACGGCGGGCGGGTTACCCCGGAACCGGCCGGTCCAGTCCACTGCGTAGCCCGCGGTGGCGTCGCCGGTCAGCACGTGCGGGCCGCCCACCACCGCGGCGAGATCGCGGAGCAGGGCCTGCGGCAGTGCCTTTGCAGGGGCGCCCGGCACCGCGGTTACCCGGCGGAGCAGGCGCGCATGGCCTGGGCGAACGCGTCGCCCCGGTCCCGGTAGTCGCGGAACTGGCCGAAGCTGGGCGCGGCCGGGGAGAGCAGCACCACCCCGTCCGGGCGGGCCCAGGCGAAGCCCCGCTGCACGGCCGCGCCCAGGTCCGGGCAGGCCAGCACCTCGGCCTTGCCGGGATGCGCGGCCTCGATCGCGGCCGCGATGCGCGGCCCGCTGTCCGGCACGGTCAGCACAAGCGTCGGCGCGGTGCGGTCCGCAAGCCCCGCCGCCAGCGGCGCGTAGTCGATCCCGCGATCCTGGCCGCCCGCGATCAGCGCTACCCGGCGGCCCGGGAACGCGTCCAGCGCCGCCAGCGTGGGCAGCACGTTGGTGGACAGGCTGTCGTCCACGAACGTCACGCCGGCCACCGTCCCGATGGCTTGCAGCCGGCTGCTGAGCGGCTGGAACCCGGCCGCGGCCTCACGCAGCGCGGCGTCGTCAGCCGCCTGCGGCACGCCGAGGGCGCGCAGGCAGGCCCGGGCGATCAGGGCGTTGCGGCGGCTGTGGGCGCCCAGCAGGCCGAGCGGGCCCATCCAGTCCGCCTCCGGGTCGTCGTCGGCGTGCACCCACTCCACCCGCGGCCCGAGCAGCGCCACCCGGTCCCGGAGCGGGCCGCTGTCGCCGTTGGCCACGGTCAGGTCCGCGCCTGGCTGGGAACACGCGGACAGCTTGTCCCGGTAGTAGTTCTCCACGCCCTGATGCCAGGGCAGGTGATCGGGGTGCAGCGAGGTCACCGCGACGACCGGCGGCGAGCAGCCCAGGTCGGTGGCCTGGTAGCTGGACGTCTCGATCACCCAGTAGTCGTAGCCCAGGCCCGCCTGGGCGGGTTCCCACGGCGGCTGGCCGAAGTTCCCGCCGACCATGCACCGGTAGCCCCACCTGGTGAGCAGGTGGCCCGCGATGGCTGTGGTGCTGCTCTTGCCCTTGGTGCCGGTGATGCACAGCACCCGGTCCCGGGGTGCCTCCTGGAGCCACAATCCCAGGCCGCCCACGACCGGAATGCCGCGCGCCTCCAGCTGACGCAGGTCGTCGCGGTACCGGCTGATGCCCGGTGACTTGATCACGACGTCGCAGCGGGCCAGGGCGGCCAGGCCGCCGTCGCCGGTGGCGAGCACCGGCTGGCCGTCCGCCCCGCCGGCCGGCGGATGGTCGTCGACGAGCACGGGCTGGCAGCCCAGGGCGCTGAGCGCGCGGAGGTTGGCCAGGCCCTCTACCCCAAGGCCCCACAGGCCGACCCGGCCGCCGGCCAGCCCGCCGCCCGGTGTGCCGCCGACCGCGGCGCGCAGGTCAGACCAGGAGATCGTCGGGCGCATAGGTATCCGGGATGAAGTGCTGGCCGAGCGGGCGGAGCAGCTCCGCGGGGGCGGACGGGTGCGGCAGCCCATCCAGCTCCGCGGCCAGCACCTGGAGCAGCTTGGTGCCGGCCCGGTCGGGCCGCTGCGCGGCGAGCACCGCCGCGGCCCGGCATTCACCGACCTCACCCACGCACTCGAACGGTTTGCTCGTGGGAGTGGTGCCGAGCAGTGACCGGAACTTGTCGGCCAGTGAGCCGTCGTCGCCTGAACTCGTGTCGGCCATGTCGCTGTCGGCCAGCGGCTCGTGCCCGGCGAAGATCCGTTCCAGGTCCGCGGCGGGCAGGAACGGCGCCAGGATCAAGTCGATGAAGCAGCATTTGTCACAGCGGCCGCACCAGTGGTCGAGCCGGCGCGACTTGTCGATGTGAAAGGCACGGTTACAGCTGCGGAACGTGTCGTGGTACTGGGTCAGCGCGGCGAACCGCCGGGCCACCCACAGCTCGCTGAACGGGCGCAGCGCGGAGAAGTAGGCGAAGTCCGGGCCGAGCGATCCGGCCAGCACGCTGCGGAAGGCCGCCTCGAACGTCGCGCTCTTGGAGTACTGGTGATTGACGGGCGAGCCGTTCACCTCCAGGGTCGGGATGGACGCGGACCATTCGTTGGACATCACCACGGCGTTTCGGCCGTCGAGTGTCGCGGCCAGCACTGCGATGGCTGAGATGATGCCGGTCACCGGGACGTGACCGTTGAGGAACCCCAGGTCGCGGGAGCGCAGCAGCTGCGGGTCGATCTCGCGCTCGGCGCGCAGGATGGGCAGCCCGGTGACCGCCGCGGGCCGCTCGATCGCCTCGAACCGGTCCCCGGCAGGCTCACGATGAAGAGCGCGGGCTCGGCCCGCTCGCGGATCATCTCCGCGGTGACGATCGAGTCGATGCCGCCGCCGAACGGCACCAGGGGGCGGCCGGGCCCTGTCGCCTGGGCTGCTGGCCGGGCCGCGGGCGGCGTCCCGCCCGGCCGGGACGGGCCCTCGATGCGCAGCCCGGACAGGTCCAGGCCGTTGCGGTAACCGAATTCGGCCAGGCCGTCGAGATAGAACGAGCGCAGGAACGCCCGTTCGGTGTCGGTGACCGCGGTGTCGCCCAGGTCGATCACGGGTGCGGCGGCCGTCTTGTAGTAGGACACGCCGGCCAGCAGGAACACCAGCCGCGCCGCCTTTCCCACGTCCGCGCGGGCCCAGCGGCCCGGGTCGGCGGGCACGGTGACCCGCTCGCTGAAGCGGTAGTCACCCACGGAGTACCGGCAGGTCAGAAGCCCGCGAGCCGGATCGATCTGGTAGCCGTCGTACCGGAACGGCGGGGTGCTCACGTGCCCTCCCTGGGCCTCAGCCGGACGACCGCGGCGAACCGGCCGCACGGGCGGGCCGCCCGGTCGCTGAAGAACAACTCCGGGCCCTGGATGTTCATGCCCCTGCTGTCCGGGATCTGGCTGGCGGTGCTCAGGCCGCTGCCGTAGATCTGGCCGTCCGGCACCCCCGTCTCGCGGATGACGCGCCGGTTGGCCGCGGGCAGGTCGAAGAGCCACCGCCCCGCCGGTGAAGCAGGGGATCCGTCGGGGCGCATGATCCCGCCGGTGTTCCCGCCGAAGAAGCGGTCGGCCGCCGCCGCGACCTCCGGGCCCACCTGATAGCGGTCCGCCGCCACGGCCGGCCCGATCGCCGCCCGGATCCGCTCCGGCCGTGCGCCCAGCGCCTGCATCGCGTGCAGCGCGGCCCCGGTCACGCCGGCCACCGTCCCGCGCCAGCCAGCATGCACGCAGGCCAGCACCCCGGCCTGCGGGTCGGCCAGGATGATCGGCACGCAGTCGGCGACCAGGATGGCCAGTACCGTGCCCGGGTCGGCGGTCACCAGGGCGTCCGTGGACGCGACGGCGTCGTCCAGGCGGAGCGCGCCACGCCCCCGGTCGGCCGCGGACACGACCGCGACGCGTCGGCCGTGTACCTGGCTGGCGAAGACGAAGTCGCCCAGGTCCGCGTCGAGGGCGGCCGCCACCCTCCGCCGGTTCACCAGCACGTCGGCCGGATTGTCCCCGACGTGCAGGCCCAGGTTGAGGGTGGCGTAGGACCCGGCCGAGACGCCGCCGCGCCGTGTCGTCACGAACGCGTCCACGCCGAGGGCGTCGAGCGACGGCCAGGCCAGCACGTCCAGACTCCCTTGCCGGCGGATGCCGGCCGTGGCCGATGTTGGCGCTGTCACCACGCCGCAACAGTACACGGGCCCGCAGTGCGCGGCGCCGCAGTCCGCCGCCGGCGGAGGGTTGCGCGGAAGGGGCCGCGCTGACCACCGGCGATGGGCGGGGGTCCAGGGGGTCGTCCCCCGGGCTAGTAGGGTTCGCCGCATGCGGCCTGAGGCGTTGTAAGAACATGCGCGCGGCTGTGGTCGTCAATCCCACGAAACACCCCGATGGTGCCCGATTCCGGGCCCAGGTCACCGAAGCCATGGCCGCGCACGGCTGGAGCGGGCCGCTCTGGCTGGAAACCACCCCGGAAGAGACCGGCCGGGGACTGGCTGAGGCTGCGGTGGCCGAGCAGGTGGACGTGGTCCTGGCCAGCGGCGGCGATGGGACCGTCACCGCGTGCGCCGAAGGGATCGTCGGCAGCGGTGTCCCGCTCGCTGTGCTGCCGGCCGGGACCGGCAACATCCTGGCCCGTAACCTCGGCCTGCCGCTGGCCCTGGACGAGGCGCTGGCGGTCGCGCTGAACGGCCGGGACCGGCGTCTGGACGTGGGCAACGCCAACGGTCACCCGTTCGTGGCCATGGCCGGGATCGGCTTCGACGCGATGCTGCTGGACAGCACCAGCGAGCCGCTCAAGAAGCGGCTGGGCTGGCTGGCGTATTCGCTCTCCGCGCTGCGTCATCTGTGGGCCCGCCCGGCGCGCGCCACGTTGTGCGCCGACGGCGGCCGCGTGCTGCGCCGCCGGGCCAGCGGCATCATCGTCGGCAACGTGGGCGCGCTGCAAGGCGGGGTGGCCCTGCTGCCGGGCGCGGAGCCAGACGACGGGCTGCTCGATGTCATGGTGCTGACCGCCCGGGGCTGGTCCGGCTGGCTGGCCCTCACGGTGGACGTGTTCCTGCGGCGCGCCCGGACCGGCCGCGTCGCCCGCAGCGTGTTCCGCGAGCTCCGCGTCCAGCTCGACCGGCCGCAGCTGTGGGAACTCGACGGCGAGGTCATGGGCACCACCAGCGAGCTGGTGGTCGTGGTGCAGCCGGGCCGTCTGCTGGTGCGGGTTCCCCGGTAGACCGCCGCGCCCGCGAGCTCGTCTGACTTCCAGATGGAAAGCCACGGCTTTGCCCTGTGTTGGTACGCGACGGGGCCGCCGTGAATGGGGCGCGGTCGCCTGGGTAGAGGGGGGCAGGCTGCCGCGCTGAGACCGCGCCCAGTCAGCAGCACCGCAGGCGATGCGGTCATCTACCGAAGGTGGCGCGAACGTGTGGAACCGGCTCGAACAGCGTGAGCTGAAGCGGGTCTCCCGCCGCATTTCCGGCTACAGGGACGGCCGGCTCCCGGCGCCAGGCCAGCCCGCAGGGACCGACCTGCTGCCCCAGATCAAGCACATCGTCGTGCTGATGATGGAGAACCACTCCTACGACAACTACCTGGGCATGCTGGCCGGCCGGGGCGAGGGATCCCCGCTCGGCCCGGATGGCGAGCCGGAGGTGTCCAACACCGGCGTCGAGGGCGAATCGGTACCCGCGCACCACCTGGCCAGCACGATCCAGTTGCCCGAAACCCCGTCGCAGAGCTGGCACGCAACCCACCTGCAGTGGGCGGACGGCAAGCTCGACGGGTTCGTCAGCGCGACCCAGCAGCTCATGCCGGACAAGGACGCCACCGTGGCCATGGGTTACTGGACCGAGCGGGACCTGCCCTTCTATCACGGCCTGGCCCGGACGTTCCCGCTGGCGGACCGCTGGTTCTCCTCCTGCCTGGGGCCCACATTCCCCAACCGCCGGTTCCTGATCTCCGGGACCGCCAACGGGCTCATCGACGACTTGCCGATGAACCTGGCCGACTACCCGGAGCACGGGACCATCTTCGACCTGCTCAGCACGCACGGCATCTCGTGGGTGAACTACCACCCGCTGGCTGGGGGCAAGACCGGCCTGCGGTCGGCGCTGCGGCACCGGCGCCGTATGCTCCAGCGCCGGCTCCGGTCGCTTCGCGCGCTGGACCCGACCTCCCTCGCCCAGCTGGGCAAGGACATGCAGTTCACCGGGGACATCTACCCGCTGGGCCTCGCCCGGTACATGCTGCACGTGCGCGGCACCGAGCAGTTCTTCGCCGATGCCGACCAGGGGACGCTGCCCGCGTTCAGCCTCGTGGACCCCGACTTCAAGGCGTACTCCGAGGAAAACCCGCAGGACATCCACAAGGGCGAGAGCTTCGCCGCGGAGGTCATCATGCGGGTCATGCACGGCAAGGGGTGGGCCAATACCCTGCTGATCTGGCTCTATGACGAGCACGGCGGCTACTACGACCACGTCCCGCCGCCGCCGGCCGTCGAGCCGGACGATGTGCCGGGCCGCAGCGTGTTCAGCCACCGGACCTGGATCCACGCTCTCCTGCGGATGCTGGCACCGGCGTACGTCAAGAATGCCCAGAAGCTGGACGCCGGGCCGCAGCGCTACGACCGCTACGGGTTCCGGGTCCCGGCCGTCGTCGTCTCGCCGTACGCGCGCCCGGGCTACGTCACCTCGCAGGTCTTCGACCACACGTCCGTGCTCAAGCTGATCGAGCAGAAGTGGAACCTGCCCCCGCTGACCGCTCGGGACGCCGCCGCGGTCTCGCCGCTCGACACCCTCGACTTCGGCAATCCGCCCGCCTTCGCCGAGCCCCCGGAACTGCCGGAGCCCGCGCTGCGCTGGGGCTCGTGGCCGGCCGAGACCTAGGCCGCAGGAGGACCAGCCATGACAGTGAACATGCGGGACGTCAGCTCGGCCATGGCCGAGCTCGGCAGGCTGAGGTTCGGCGAGATGAAGGTGGAGGACGCGATGCACGAGATCGTCCGGTCCACCCACGCCATCTTTGACGTGGACGGGGCCGGGCTGATGCTCGCGGACGCCGACCACCATCTGCACAACGTTGCGGTGTCCGACGAGCGGCTGGCGCACCTGGAGGAACTCCAGATCCGGCACCGGGAGGGACCCTGTATCACAGCGTTCGAGGACAAGGTCCTGGTCGCGGCGGAAGACCTGACCGAGGAGCCGCGCTGGCCCCTGTTCAGCGCCGCGGCGCTGGTCCGGGGCGTACGGGCAGTGCTGGCCAGCCCGCTGCCCTACAACCAGGACGCGGTGGGGGTGGTGGCCGTGTTGTCGGAAGACCGGCATCCCTGGTCCGCCGAGGGTGAGCTGGCCCTGCTGGCCTTCACAGACCTGGCCGCGCTGCTGATCGCCAGCATGATGCAGGGCCAGGAGCAGACCGTGCTGGCCGCCCAGTTGCAGTCCGCGCTGAACTCGCGGGCCGTCATCGAGCAGGCGAAAGGGGTGCTGATCGGCCAGGAGGGCCTGTCCGCGCATGAGGCGTACGAGAGGCTCCGTGCGCAAGCCAGATCGGAGCGCCGCAAACTCGCCGCAGTCTCTGCGGATGTAGTCCGGAATGCCGCAGGCCGGCGATGAAGATTTGCACTCGGCGCCAGTTGCGGCATACTGGAATGGCCGTCACGAAACCGCCGAGACTCCCGCGGTTGTCCGTAACGCCGGCGCTTGCCATCGACCGGCTCCGCTATTGCGTCGGGGTCGCTCCTCCTGGCAGCGGCCGGCTGAAAACCCAGAGCACATGTCTCTTATCGGATAACGCCTCTCAAGGAGATCTCATGATCGTCGTCGGAATCGTCCTGCTCCTGCTCGGCTTCCTGCTCAAGGTCGCGATCCTGTGGACGCTCGGGATCATCGTCCTGGTAGTGGGCCTCATCCTGCTGCTGCTCGGCTCGCTCGGCCACGCCGTGGGCGGGCGGCGCCACTACTGGTAGCGGGCTCCTGGCCGCGACTCGCGCGCGGTCCCGGCGGCTGACGGCAGCGCCGGGCACCGCGCCCGCTACGGCCCATGCGCACACGGCACCAGCCACCCACCCGGGTGGCTGGTGCCGTTGTTTTTCTCACTCACGCAAGGTGATGAGGACGTCAGGGAATGGTGGTTGTACCTGGAAACCACGCGCTTCGACGACGGGCATTACTGGATTATCGAAGTCCATTACGCCGAGGCGCTGCCCGGCACACTTCCCGCTCGGGGCGGCAGTTATGCGGCGCGTGGGTCAGCGGGGCGGAACCTCGACGGCGATCTCGCCGCCCAGCCGGGCTCCGGCCTCCAGCTCCAGGTCATCGCCGCTCCAGAACCGGCCGGGGTCATACCACTGCGGCTCGTGCCGCCCGGACAGCAGGCCCATGGCCTGGTAGGTCGCCGCCACCACCTCGGCGCAGTACGCGCTCTCCAGGGCCCGGTCCGGGCCCGGTGGCTGCCCGGCCCGGCCGTCCGCGACGGGGCCGTCCGCAGGCCGGGAGGCGCCGTCGTAGGCACGGCGCAGCCGGGGCAACTGGCGCAGCTGGTCCACCCGGGGGAGCCGGCCGAGGAGCCACCGGCTGGCGAGGCGCGCGGTGCTGGGGAACGGGGTGCCGTCCAGCCGGGCGATGGTGCGCAGCAGCGCATCCTCCATCCCGGGCAGTGGCGGGTGCTCCAGCTGGCGCAGCCACGCGTGCTGGCCGTACCGGCCCGTCCAGACTCCGACCGCCGCCCGCAGATCGTGCAGCTGGACGCCGCGGTGCCGGGTCCCTGACCAGAGATCCTCCAGCGCGCGGCCCAGTTCCGCGTGCCACATCAGCGGGGGCAGGTCCTCGATCACCACGGACATGCCGACGTGGTTCACCGGGCTGTTCGTGCCGACCCGGATCGCCCGGTCGGCCAGCGTGTGGCCACGGAACAGCCATATGTCCCCGGTCCGGGTCTGCTCCAGGGCCTGATCCAGCGTGATGCGCGCGGTCATGCTCGGCACGGTCGTAGCCTAAGCAGGTGCGCTGGTGGAAAGTAGCGGGATTGGCAGGCCTGGCGGGCGTGGCCGCCACGGGCGTGATGATCGCCCGGGGCGAGCGGCGGCGCCGGGCCTACACGCCCGACGAGGTCAGGGAGCGGCTGCACGCCCGGCTGGCGGAGTCATCCCCGGCGCAGCCCGCGAAGCCCCCCGCGGGCTGAGATCAGGGCCGGTATTCGTACAGGGACAGCCAGGACACGCTGACCCGCCACTCGCGCACCAGCTGGAACGGCAGTCCCCGCAGTTCGGCTGGCCGTACGGGCGCCGGGACGTTGCTCTCAGGAACCCAGACCCGGGTGACCCCGGCCAGCCTGCTGCGCACGACCTGCGCCGGCGCGTCAGTGCCGGCGATCGTGTCCGACCGGGCGGCCGGCTCGCCCAGCATGACGTCGCGCAGCCCGGCGAGGCCGAAGGGGTAGGCGGCCGCCCACGACCGCGACCCGGCCTGCGGGTAGAGCACGGCGTCCCCCGGGTGCTCGTACTGGGCCACGATCTGGTCCAGGCGGCGGATGTTGTCGGTATGGCCGGCCAGGCCCCCGCTCACCCAGCTGGAACGGCAGGGCGAGCAGGGCGATCAGGGTCAGCCCGGCGACCGCGTTCACCCGTCCGGCGGCGGCCAGGCCGGCACCGATCAGCAGGGCGGCCGCCGGCACGCAGAACACGATGTAGCGGAACGTGTAGGCCGGCTGGAACTGCGACATCACGAACAAGATCAGTGGCGGCCCGGCCAGCCAGGGCAGGCACAGGGCGGGCAGCCGCACCGGCCAGTCGGCCGCGAGCCGTCGGCCCAGCGTCGAGTGCGCCAGCCCGGTCCCCATCAGCACCGCCGCGGCTAGCAGCAGCCCGGCCGCGCCGACCAGCCGCCCGGTAGCAAGCGCGGCCGCTAGTCCCGGCGGGCGCAGCCAGCCGACCTGTGCGCGCTGCGCCCAGGCCGCCGCGAACAGCGGCAGCAGGGCCACGCAGGCTGCGGCCACCGCGATGAGCCACCAGCGGGCGAGGGCCTGCCGACGGCGCTGGCCCCGCCAGGCCGCCAGGGTTGCGGCGTGCGCCGGGATGAGCAGCAGGCCGAACACGTTGGCCAGCCCGAGGGCCACCAGGCTGGCCGCGTAGCAGTACGCCCAGCGCCGGCGGCCGTCGTCCCCAGCCAGCCGGACCAGGAAGTAGCTGGCCGCCGCGCCGGCCGCGGTCTCCATCGCGAACGGACGGGCGTCCTGGGCGAACCAGCTGACGGCGGGCAGCGCCGCGAACGTGAGCCCGGCGGCCAGCCCGGCCCGGCGTGACACCAGCCGCCTGCCGGTCACGGTGATCAGGGCCGCCGCCGTGGCCATGGCCAGGGCCGAGGGCAGCCGCAGGGCAAGCTCGCTGTGGCCGGCGAGCCGCACCTCCTGCCACATCAGCACGTAGTAGGCGCCGTGGACCGCATCCACATGGCCGAGCATGGCGATCAGCTCAGGGAAGGAACGCTGGGTCGCCGACTGAGTCGCGCCTTCGTCGCGCCAGAAGGACGGCACCTGGATCTTCCACAGGGTGACCGCGAGAGTGACCAGCGCCGTGCACGCCGGGGGCCAGAACGCCAGCAAGGCCCGCCGCCGGGACCGGCGGACGGGCTGTCCAGCGACGGACGGGAGGGCTGGCCGGGGTGGGGCCAAGGCCGGGGGCACGGCGACCACTGGTACCACTAACTCTGTAGTGACAGGCTGACCTAAAGTAGCCACCGTATGATCAGGCGCCTGGCCATTGCCAGGATATTGACGGGGTCTTTGCGCAATCCTGGCCTGGTGACGACGAGAACTCCGCGGCTGGTGCTGGCGTCCAGTTCACCGGCCCGCCGCCGGCTACTGGACGACGGCGGGTTCGCCCCGATCATCGACGTGAGCGGGGTGGACGAGACCATCGACGCCGCGGTCGGCGCGGCTGGTGCCGTGTGCACGCTGGCCGAACGGAAGGCTTTGGCTGTCGCCGGGCGGCATCCGGGTGACCTGGTGCTCGGCTGCGATTCCCTGCTGGATCTGGATGGCACCGCGCTGGGCAAGCCCGCATCCCCACAGGCGGCCGCAGCGCTGTGGCGGCGCATGTCCGGTCGGCAGGGCACGCTCCATACGGGCCACTGCCTGATCGACACGCGGTCGGGCCAGCGCACCATCGCGGCGGCCAGCACGGTCGTGCGCTTCGCCACGCCAGGGGAGCGCGAGATCGAGGACTATGTCGCCACGGGTGAGCCTGGCCGGATGGCCGGGGCGTTCAGCATCGATGGCTTCGGTGCCCCGTTCGTCGAGCGGATCGACGGTGACTGGAGCACGGTGGTCGGGCTGTCGCTGCCGTTGCTGCGCCGGATGCTCGCCGACGCCGGGGTGGCCCTGGCGGACCTGTGGCCCCGCCCGTCGGGGCCGCTGGTCCGGGACCTCACCGACGAGGACCGGGACTGGCTGGCTGAGGTCGTCACCGCGGCCTGGGGACTGCCGGTCGTCAGCCTGTCTGGTGCGCACGACGTCGTGGCGCTGCCCGGGCTGGTGGCGGAGCAGGAGGTGGGGGGCACCCGGCTCGGCGTGCTGACCTACCGGGCCGGGCCCGGCGGGCTGGAGATCGTCACGCTCAACAGCCTGGCTGAAGGCCGGGGAATCGGCACGGCCCTGCTGGCGCAGGCCCGGCAGCGGGCCCGGCAGGCTATCCAGCGCCTCTGGCTGACCACCGGGAACGACAACGTCCGGGCGCTCGGCTTTTATCAGCGCCGCGGCATGGACATCGTGGCGCTGCACCGGAACTTCGCCGACGAGGTGAGGAGGATCAAGCCGTGGCTGGCGGAGGAAACCGACGGCGGGATCGCCTTCCGGCATGCGTTCGAGCTGGAGTACCCCGCGCCCGGCGGTCAGTGACCAGCTCGAGCCGGGAGAGCGGTGCCAGCCGGGAGGACAGTGCTCTCCGGGAAGGGAATGCTCACCGGGAAGACAGCGCTCACGGGAAGAAAATGCTCACCGGGAGGACAGTGCTCACCGGGAAGGAAATGCTCACGGGAAGAAAATGCTAGCCGGGAGGACAGTACTCACCGGGAGGACAGTACTCACCGGGAGGACAGTGCTCACCGGGAGGACAGTGCTCACCGGGAGGACAGCACTTCAGCGATCTTCGCCGCCGCCGCGGAAGGATCCTCCGCGTCATGCAGCAGTTCTCCCCAGGACCAGCGGTAATACCAGCGAAGCAGGCCCTTGCCGTCCGTGCCGGGGGTGCAGTCGATGCTCTCGGCGAGCATCGTCGCGCCCGGGATAAATATGTGCAATGCGGCAGGGTACGTGGTCTTCACTGACGCATGCAGGCCCTTAGTGTCCAGGGCCGTAGCGAGCCGGTGCAGATGATAACTGCGCGCGTGATCCCGGGTTCCGTCCAGCATCTCTCCCCTGCCTAGCGTCGATCGGCACATTGTCGCGGCGGGCGGGGTGGGTTTGTCAACCCTGACGAGAGTGATAGCCGCTGTACCCGTCAGGGCGGTATGGGTCATCAGTCTGCCCGTTCCGGTAGCGGGTGTCATCCCGGCCTGCCGCGCGCGGCGTGCCGGGGTAGCCGGCCTGGCCAGGCTGAGTGCCGTAGCCGTCGGTGCCCGGGTACCCGCGCTCCGGCTGGTACGGGTAGGGGCTAACCGGCGGCTGCGGCATGACCGCCGCTGGCGGTGCCGAATACCAGGCGGTGCCCTGCTCCGCCCGGCCGCCGGCGACCGGCTGCGGGCCGCTGGCCGGGTAGCCGCCGCCCGGACCAGAGCCGTACGGGTCTGAGTAGGCCGCTGTCGGGCCCGTCGAGTATCCGGGGTAGCTGTTGCCGCTGGCCGGCTGCTGGGCTGGCGGATACGAGGCTGGGGGCGCGGCCGGCGCGGGTGTACGCGCCGGAGCGGGCGGTGGCGATGCCGAGGCTGCCCGCGGTACGGAGGCTGCCCGCGGTACGGAGGCTGCCCGCGGTGCCGAGGCTGGGGGAATCGGCCGGGCCGTGTCCACATAGCTGCCGTACGGGTTGCTGACGCCAGACTGCGCCGAGGGGGCCTCGGCCGCGGCGCTACGGTCGCTGCCCCAGCCCGGAGTCGTGGCTGCGGTCGCCGGCCCGGCCGGATAGCTCGTGCCGGGCGGCTGGCTGGGCTGGGCCTGGCTGGGGGCTGCCTGCCGGGCCGGTGTGCTGCGCCGCCTACCCGGGCTGGTCCGCGAGCCGCCAGGATCGGTCCGTGACGCGCCGGGGTCGGTGCGGTCAGCCTGGCCGGCCGGGTACCCGTGCCTGCCACCGGACGCTGGGGCCGGGTAGTCCCGGCTCCCGCCCGGTGCCGCCGGATAGTCCTCGTAACCGTCGGCGGGGCCGGCGTAGCTGTCGCGCGGCCGGGCCGGTCCGGGGTAGCTGTCCCGGCCGGTCACCGGGTAGCCCCCGGAAGAGCCGGGGTAGCTGGGGTAGCTGGGGGGATAGGCGTCTGCCGCGCTGGGGTAGCCGTCCGGCGCGACGGGATAGCTGCCGGAGCGCTCATCAGCGGAGCCGCCCCGGGGGACGCCGGAGGAGCCGGTGCCCGGTCGGCTCTGCCGCCCGCTGGAGGTCCGGTAAGACCTGCCGTCTTCCGCCACCGCGCTGCTGGCGAACGACGGGCTGGTCAGAGGGTCATCGTCGCCCCGGGCCCGTGGCGACTGGCTCCTGGCTCCTGGCTGTACCCCAGCCTGGGCCGCCGGCATGAACGGTGCAGCGCCGGGCGGTACGGGGCTGGGGAGCGCCGCGTCCACGTCCTCATGGCGGTTCCTGGCCCGCAGGCGCTCCGTGGCCTGCGCTGCCGATCCAGGACGGCTGGCCAGGCCGGGGCGGCCAGGGTCGGTATCCGCGCTGTCTGCCCGGAGGGGTGCGCCCTGACGGCTGGACGGCCGCCCGGCACGGTCGGCGGTCTGGCGGAGGCCTGGACTATCCAGGTCGGAATCCGTAGCGGGCTGGGGCCGTGAAGCCGCGCGCCCGGGCACCGGCGGCTGGGCGCCAGACCTGGCCGGCCTCGCGGCGGGGGTGGGCTTGGGCGCGGGGACCGGGGCGCTGGGCTGCGCACTGCGGGCCGTGGTCGCGAGCGGCTTGTCGGCGGAAAGCTCAGCCCAGTACTGCTCGTCCGAGAGCTTGTCCCATTCCGTGCTCGGCCAGTCGTCGTCATCGTCGTCGCGCCGGCCACGGGACGGCCGGCCACGTCCCTTGGGCTGGTTCCTAGGCCGGGCCTTGGCCTCCGTTTCCGGGATCTCCGCGCGTACCCGTGGGAAGACGTCAGAGTCGGCCAGGTCCGGGTCGGCGTCGATATGCGTGGTCGCGAAATCCATGGCGGAGGGGCCGGTGTCGTAGAGGGCGGCCCCGGGGCCGGTATCCGCGCCCACGGTCCCACGGCGCGGCGCCGTGGCAGCGCGAGGTGCCCGGGAACCGGCCGGCGCGGCGGGCTCGGGTGTGTCGTGTGAGCGCGCGCCCCGGCGGGCCGCCGGGATGCGCTCGGTGCGCTGGCCGTCGCGGCTGGGGGTGGGACGGGCCCCGTAGCCGCGCGGCGACGGTTCGTACCCGGGGGACTGATCGAAACCGGCTCGTTCGTAGTCCCGATCCGGGCCGCCGTAACCGCGAGGCTCCCCCGCGGGCCGCCTGGACAGCACAGCCCCGCGGCCCGCCGTTTTCCGGGCTTCGCGCGGGTCGGCGTCCCAGCGGGAGTCGCGGTTGCGGCCGCTGAGCCGGTCCCGGACGGTTTGCCGCCCGCCTGGCTCCTCATCATCACCGCGGCGCCGCGCCACGAGGAAAACCGCGACGAGGACCGCGACGATAACGGTGATGAGGCCGATCACGAGCAGGAACATTGCACCACCCAACAAGCCATGGCCGTATGGGCGGCGCCAGCGAGGCCAACGCGGCCATCACGCGGGCCTTCCCCTGTATCGCTAGCGCCTCGAATCCATCCAAGGCTGAGCTACTGATCAGTCAGTCTGGCGGACCGTATGGGCGGTGTCATGCGATTAGGGATTTTTTTGCCAAGTCCGTTTACCCGTTGCGATCGGCCGATTACGGACTGGCGGTTGTCTGCAGTCTGCCGCGCGCGATAGCCGCTTGTGCGATTGCGCTCCAGGCGGTTTTCATGGCCACGCCGTCCGGCAGCGACAGTGACCTACTAAGGGCGTAGACGGTAAATCGGTACGTGTGGAGGCCATTCACCGGGCAGGGCGGATCATATCGGTTGGTTCCTTTGCTGTTGTCCGCCTGCCGCGCGCCGGGCGGAACCTGCCCGGCCTGGATACCGGTTGTCTGCGATCCGATATCGAACACGATCCAGTAGATATAGGGCTGGATCGGCGCCGAGGCGTCATCGACGAGGAGGGCCAGTGATTTCGTGCCCTGCGGTGCGCCGGACCAGTGCAGCGACGGACTCTGCCCGGAGCCGTGGCAGGTGTAGGCCCGCGGGAACAGATGCTGGTTGAACACCTGGCTGGTCACGGTCATCTGGTCCGGGACGTTCGCCGCGATGGTCGTCGGGCCGCCGACCAGGCCGCAGCCGCCGACCAAGGTAACCACGGTCAGCGCGGCGGCACCTGCGCGGACGCGCCGCAGCACCCGGCAGCCCGTTCCCCGGTGCCCACGTCCCTGCGGTGCACGGCTCACGCTGGCCGATCGTACGCGGTCCGGCCCCCGAACGGGCCAGGAGCCGACGCGATCGCGGGGTGTTGCGCCGTCCGGGGGACGGGATGTCCGGGCGGAGGCCGCAGGGCGGGGCCCGGCACCAGGTGCGGGGCACGGACAGGGATAGCCGCCGCCGGGCTGTGCGCCCCATCGGCGTGATGGGGCCCGCTGCTATCGCGAGATCCGGGCCAGGGGCGGATCGTCCCCTGGCATTCGGCTCTGTGATTCATGGCACAAAGGCTCGCTGCCGGGCGAGTGTGCGGGTGTTCGGGATCCTGACCGGCACTGATTTGTGCGGATCGTGAACAGCGGCCGAATCGGTGCCCGGCGGGGAGCCTGTGCCGCCTGCCTGCAGCGGCGCGGCGCAGAAGATTACCCTCGGTAACTGCAAGCCCATTACGGGGAGATGAACAATCGCGCTCCGTGCCCCGCCACGCCACGCGAGGAGCGTGGTTATCCGCCCGCGCGGATCACGGGGAGATAAACCGAGCGAATCGGCTCGCCCGGGCGTAAGCGCGCCGGAGCCAGGCCGGGATGGCGCCGGAAAGGTGGCCAGGCCGGACCGCTTAAATCCAGTCTGGCCCTATTACTCCGGCTGGCGTGACGTGCCGAACATGATTTCATCCCAGGACGGTACGGACGACCTCCTGGAGCGGCCTCCGGCGGCCTTGCGGGTCCTGCCGCGCTGCGGCGCGGCCGTCTCCTCGCCGTCTGCGTCCGGCGCGGCCTCGGCCAGTTCGGTGGCCGGGCGCGCCTCGGCGGCGTGAGCCGGGATGGTCTCGGCGGCGCGCGGTGAGTGTGCTGCGGCTACCCGCGCCGGCTGAGCCTCCGCGGCCCGTGCTTCCGCGGCCCGTGCTTCCGCGGCCCGCGCCGGGTGCACTTCGGCTGGGCCCGCCGGGCTCACCGCCGGCTCGGGGCCGGCGCCGGCTCGGGCCGCGCGTCCACGGGGGCGGGCGGCGGTGCGGCCGCCAGCCGGCTGCCGATGGGAGTGACCGTAGCCCCCGGAGCCCGGGGTCCGGGCGCCAGCCCGGCCAGATCGGCCTCGGGCAGCGAGAGCCGGGCCGCGTCATCGTCGGCTGGGGCAACGTGGCGGCGCCGGGGATCGAACACCCACTCCGCCATCAGCGGCCTCCCGCTGACCGTGAACATCAGCTGAACCTGCCAGCTGTTGTCGCCCCGCTTGCGCGAGTCCCACTGTGCTTCCTCGGCGGGCACGCCGAGCCCGGCGAGGCGCTCGGTGACGATCTCGCCGAGGCGCGGCCCGGGACCGGAGTCGCCGGGCTGCCTGACGGACGCGCCCTGCGCCTCCTGCGCCCGGTACGCGCGCTCGGCCAGCACGGGGCCCTCGAAGCGGCGGACCCGCTCGATAGGCACGCCCGCGGCATCAGCGATCTCCTCCGCGGTTTCTCCGGCACGGATCCGGTCCTGGATCTCCTTGGGTCGCAAGGGACTCTCCACTTCGATCTCGTACTGAGCAAGCCGGGAGAACTGCCCGCGGGCGACAATCCGCAGCCGGTCATCGATCGGCAGCGAAAAGCGCCCGCCGCGCCCCGGTACCGCGAGCACGGCATAGCTGCCGTCCTCACTGACCGCGACGATGCGCAGTTCCTGCATCGGCGTCCCTTCTGCGCCGGCCGGCGAGGCCGGCGAGCGTGATGCCGCGCGAGGGCGTAGCTCGGACTTCCCCCGGTGACGAGTCTGTCTGTCGCAGGCCCTCCTGGCCAGTACCGGGCCGGCATGTCCCGCAGATCACCGCACACTATTCGCGGCCGGGCGGGCCGGTGGCCGGAACCCGGATAGTCCGCAGAGCGCCTGACGCGCGCCCGCCGCCGCCCGCGGCCGCCGGTTTGCCGGGCAGGGAGCCCCCGTGGCGGACGGGACCTTGCCGGCCGGGACGGCTGGTCTACTTTGGTAACAGCACAGAAGCCTTTATCTCTAGTTTGCCAGTCGGTATACTCGGTTTCATGCCCCCAGTACTCGGAACCCAGGTCCACTCAGCAGACCTTGCCGACGCGGTCTCCCGGCTCCGGCGTGCGATGCGTCGCGCCGCCCGGGCCGCTGACCCTGGGGCCGGCTGTCCGTGGCCCAGCTCGAGATGCTGTCATGCATGGCGGAGAATCCGGGGTCGCGCCCGGGACAGCTGGCCCGGCTGCTCCGGCTTGCGCCCAGTTCGGTGGCTACCCTTTCGAACTCGCTGCGCCAGGCCGGACTCGTGACCCGGACCGGCGGCGAGGGTGACCGGCGTACCGCCAGCCTCGATCTCACGCCCGCCGGGATGACGGCCGTGCTGCGCTGGAAGAGCCTCAACGAGCGGCTGCTGAGCCTGGCGCTGAGGGAACTGCCGCCCGACAGCCGCGTCACGCTGCTCGAGGCGCTCCCCGCGCTCGCCGACCTGGCCGGGGCGGTCGACGCGCTGGCCGACGACCCTTCGGCCACCGACGCGCTGGCGGACGACCCTTCGGCCACCGACGCGCTGGCCGACGAGACTTCCCTGGCCTAGCTCACCTCGGCTCTGTCCGGCTCCAGAGGGCCGCCTGTGCGCCTGCTGCCGGGCTACGGCCCAAGTGGTCTCGGCCCTGATCGACGGCACGGCGTCCAGCGCGGATGTGCTGGCCGCGCCACCGGCCTCCAGCTCCGTGGCGAACTGGACCCTGTGACCGTCTGGGCTCACGTACTGTGCGGTCGCCCGGTACAGCTGGAGCCGGCCGCCGGGATCTTCAGCCCGGCTGGCGGCAGCGGCGGCAGCCGCGGCAGCCGCTTGGCCGGCTCGAGCACGGCGTGCAGCGCGGCGGACTGGGCCACGGTCAGCGCGTACCCGGCCGGGTCGAGCGGCCTGGTGATCTTGGTGAACAGCCGCTGCTGGACGGCTGCCCCCGCGCTGGCCAGGGCGGCGCCGTCGACCCATACGGGCTCCTTCAGTTTGAAGATGACGTGGGTGGGTTGGCCGTGCTGCGCGGGAAGTACTTGGCCAGCAGGGCCTGGCCGGCCGCGGAATCGCTGTGCGCCGGTGCGCCGGTCTCGCCGCCGAAGTCGGCTCCCTTGTACCCGAGCGAGACAAATGCTCGTCTGGGATAGCCCAGGCCCGTGTGGCCGGCCGGGCGGTATTGGGCCAGTGGCCTAATATTATGCAGCGCTATTCTGGCGGCAATTCCTTTCCTGGCGGACGGCGCCGTCGCGCCATTCCTGGCCGCCGGGGGACCGGGTGGGGCGTGCTCTTTGCCCACGTGGGCGGCCCGCTGGCACGGGCCCCGCCCGGCGCCTGAACTGGTGGCCGGCCGCTATCTCGCCGGGCTTCCCGTCCTCCGGCCCTGGGTGGCTGGGGGCAATGTGGCAGGCGGGAATAGCAGTCCTGGCTGCTGTTCATGGGGCGTTCAAGTAGAGTTTTGCGCCGAGATGCACATAAAACCGGCGGCGAAGAGGTGGTGATCACGTGACGAGGCATTTGATGGGAGTAGCGTTCGGGGTCGCCCTGGCCGCGGCGATCTACTTCGGCGGCGGCTGGTCAGTGGCGCACATGACCGGACTCGCGGCGCAGGGCATCAGCCTGACCAGCATCAGCGGCCTCAGCGCACTCGGGGTCCTCGTGCTGGTGGGGTTGTTCCTCGGCATCCTCATGGTGGCGCCGGTCTCTCCGCTGAGCACGGCACTGCCCGGAGCGGTCATGCTGGCCTGGACCGGGCTGCTCGGGCTGAACGCCCAGTTCGCGGCCAGGCTCATTCCGCTGCGCGGCGAGGGGTACGGCGCGGGATTCCACACCATGCTCGTAAGCGGCGTGCTCGTCCTGCTGGGCACCCTGATGATCTGCCCGGTATTCGTCCCGTCCCGGTGGCGCCACGAGGGCCGCGACGATCGCGGGAGCGCCGACGCGGAGGACGAGACCCCCGGCCGCCCCACGCAGACCCGGCTGCTTTCCTAGCCTGGATCCCCGCGGTACCCGTACCGGGACGCCAGAGCGGGCCAGGCCGACACCGCCTGACCCGCTCTGGCGTCCCAGGTTCCCGCCCGGGTTCCGCGCCGGGCGCGAAACTCAGTGCGCCGCGGAGAACTGCTCGCTCTCCGTCGACCCGCGCAGCGCAGTGGTGGACGACAGCGGGCTGATCGCGGACGCGACCAGGTCGAAGTACCCGGTGCCGACCTCCCGCTGATGCCGGGTGGCCGTGTACCCGCGCGACTCGGCGGCGAACTCCGCGTCCTGGACCCTGACGTAGGCGGGCATGCCCTCGGCCGCGTAGCCCTGGGCGAGATCGAACATCGAGTAGTTCAGGACGTGGAAGCCGGCCAGCGTGATGAACTGGAACTTGTAGCCCATCTGCCCCAGTTCACGCTGGAACTTCTCGATCGTGCCGTCATCGAGGTGCCGGTGCCAGTTGAACGACGGCGAGCAGTTGTAGGCCAGCATCTGGTCCGGGTACCTGGCCTTGATCGCCTCGGCGAACTCCCGGGCCTCGTCCAGGTCCGGGGTGGACGTTTCCATCCACAGCAGGTCCGAGTAGGGCGCGTAGGCCAGGCCGCGGGCCACACACGCGGCCATCCCGTTGCGCACCCGGTAAAAGCCCTCGGCCGTACGCTCGCCGGTGATGAACGGTCGGTCACGCTCGTCCACGTCGCTGGTGATCAGGGTGGCGGCATGCGCGTCGGTGCGGGCGATGACCAGGCTGCTCACGTTGGCGACGTCGGCCGCCAGCCGGGCGGCGTTGAGCGTGCGGATGTGCTGGGACGTGGGGATGAGCACCTTCCCACCGAGGTGGCCGCACTTCTTCTCGGAGGCCAGCTGGTCTTCCCAGTGCACGCCCGCGGCGCCTGCCGCGATCATCGACTTCATCAGCTCGAACGCGTTCAGCACGCCGCCGAAGCCCGCCTCCGCGTCGGCCACGATCGGCGCGAGCCAGTATTTGCTGTCCGTGCCGTCCGACTCGGCCCAGGTGATCTGGTCGGCGCGCAGCAGCGCGTTATTGATCCGTCGGACCGCCTGCGGGACCGAGTTGACCGGGTACAGGCTCTGGTCCGGGTAGGTCTCGCCAGCCAGGTTCGCGTCGGCCGCGACCTGCCAGCCGGACAGGTAGATGGCCTGGAGCCCGGCCCGCACCTGCTGGACCGCCTGGTTCCCGGTGACCGCGCCGAGGGCCGCGATGTAGTCCTCCTGGTGCAGCAGGGTCCATAGCCGCTGTGCCCCGAGCCGGGCCAGGGTGCGTTCCTCCTGGACGGATCCGCGCAGCCGGACTACGTCGTCCGCAGAATAGGTCCGTTCGGTGCCGCGCCAGCGCGGGTCGGTCGCCCACACATGGGCCAAGCCCGCGGCCTGCTGCTGCGGCCCGCTGAGCGGGCCCTTCCCGTTTTTGCCGTTGCTCGTGCCGTTCGCTGTGCCCTCGAGGCGACTCTCGTTCACTGGATCCTCCCGACGTTCTGCCGTCCCCTGGTTACTTTCGAGCCTGCGGGCCTTCCGGGGGCAAAGCTAGAGCCGAAGGTCCTGAAGAATGCTCAGATTTCATCTAAGATGAATATGTGACAGAGTTCTTGGAGAAAGAGCTACCGGGATTTCCATCAAGTGGTCTAGACCTTGCGACATTCGGGCAGCGGCTCCGGCATCTGCGCCGCGCCCGTGGGTACACGCTCGCCGAGCTTGGCGCCCGGGTGGGGCGGGCGCCCTCGGCGCTGTCCCTGCTGGAGAACGGCCGCCGTGAGCCGAAGCTGTCCCTGATCGACGCGCTGGCCAAGGCCCTGTCCGTCCCCGCCGAGGAACTGCTGCGGCACCAGCCGCCGAGCCGCCGGGCCCAGCTGGAGATCGCGGTCGAGGAGGCGCAACGCGACCCGCTGTACGCCGACCTGGGGCTGCCGCACCTGAAGGTCGGCGCCCGGGTCCCGAACGACGTGCTCGAGCATCTGGCTGCGGTATACGCGGAGCTGCGCAGGCACCGCACCCGGCCGACGGCCACTCCGGAAGAGGCGCGGGTGGCGAACGCCGGGCTCCGCGACGCGATGCGCGAGCGGGGCAACTACTTTGCCGAAATCGAGCACGTGGCGGCGGAGGCGCTGGACTCCGTCAGTTACCGGGGCGGGGCGCTGTCCCAGGGGGCGCTGATGGCCATCGTCGGCCGCCACGGTTTCTCGGTCAGGTACGCGCAGGATCTCCCGCGGTCCGTCCGGTCCGTCACCGACCTGCGCCACCGGCGGATCTATCTGAAGCAGGAATCCATGGGCATGCACACGCCCCGGACGATCCTGCTCCAGACTCTCGGCCACTTCGTGCTCAGGCACGAGGCACCACGTGATTTCGCGGACTTCCTCCGCCAGCGGGTCGAGGCGAATTACTTCGCCGCGGCCGTGCTGGTGCCGGAACGGACGGCCTCGCGCTTCCTGTGCGAGGCCAAGGAGGCCAGGGACCTGTCCGTCGAGGATCTGCGGGACGTGTTCTCGGTGTCCTATGAGATGGCAGCGCACAGGTTCACCAACCTCGCCACCCATCATCTCGATTTGACCTGCCACTTCGTCAAGAACGACGAGGGCGGCATTATTTATAAGGCGTACGAGAACGACGGGCTGGTCCTGCCGGCCGACTCCGCGGGGGCCATCGAAGGGCAGCGAATGTGCCGCAAGTGGTCCGGGCGCCAGGTGTTCGGGTCGCCGGATCGCTACTCCCCGTACTACCAGTACTCGGACACCCCGTCCGGGACCTTCTGGTGTATGGCACACGTGGACCCGGGCGCCGAGCGCGGCTCCGCCATCACCCTGGGCACCGGCTATGAGAACTCGCGGTGGTTCCGGGGCCGGGACACGACCACGCGGATGGTGTCGCGCTGCCCGGACGGGGACTGCTGCCAGCGGCCGCCGGCCGCCCTGGCCACCCGCTGGGAGGGGATGGCCTGGCCGTCGGCGCGGGCGCACTCGCACATCCTGTCCGCGCTGCCGACGGGAAGTTTTCCCGGCGTGGACGAGTCCGACGTGTTCGAGTTCCTGGACCGCCACGACACCCAGTAGCGCGGCAACCCCGGAGGCGCGCTTCCACCGGAGCACCAGAGCGCCGGAGGCGGGGAAGAACCTGGCCAGAAATCTACCCGTGGGTAACTTATCCGTGCTACTCTTCGGTAACATACGTCCCGCGCAGGATCCCCGAGGAGCACTATGACCACTGGACCTGACGCCCCTGGCGCTCCCGCCCCTAGCGCATTCTCGCTCCAACCCGGGCCCGATCTTCGCGAGATGCGCGACTGGGTGCACGGGTTTGCCGCAGACGTGATCAGGCCCGCCGGTGCCGAGTGGGACGAGCGGGAGGAGACCCCCTGGCCCATCCTGGAGGACGCGGCCAAGATCGGCCTGTACTCGCTCGACTTCTTCTCCAGCCAGTGGCTCGAGCCGAGCGGATTGGGTATCCCGATCGCCTTCGAAGAGCTCTTCTGGGGTGACGCGGGCATCGCGCTTTCGCTGGTGGGCAGCACCCTGGCCGCGGTCGCCGTGGCCAGCAACGGCACCCCCGAGCAGATCGGGGAGTGGCTGCCGGAGATGTTCGGCGGACCGGGTGACGTGAAGCTGGGCGCGTTCTGCGCCTCGGAACCGGAAGCGGGAAGCGACGTGGGTGCCATCCGCACCCGCGCCGAGTACCTCGAGGCCAGCGACGAATGGATCCTCAACGGGACCAAGTCGTGGGCCACCAACGGCGGGATCGCCGATGTCCACGTGGCGGTGGCCTCGGTGGACCCCGCGCTCGGTCCCCGGGGCCAGGCCAGCTTCGTGATCCCGCCGGGCAGCCCCGGCCTCAGCCAGGGCCAGAAGTTCCGCAAGCATGGGGTGCGGGCCTCGCACACCGCCGAGGTCCTGCTGGACGGTGTGCGCGTGCCCGGCCGCTGCCTGGTCGGCGGCAAGGAGAAACTGGACGCGAGACTGGCCAGGGTGCGGTCCGGGGGCCGCAGTGGCGAGCAGGCGGCGATGAAGACGTTCGAGGCCTCAAGGCCGAGCGTGGCCGCCATGGCGGTCGGCGTCGGCCGGGCCGCGGTGGAGTTCGCCCGGGACTACGCCACCCAGCGGGTCGCGTTCGGCCGTCCGATCGGGCAGAACCAGGCGATCGGCTTCATGCTGGCCGACATGCAGGCTGCGGTGGACGCGGCCCGGCTGCTGACGTGGCGCGCGGCGTGGATGGCCCGGCAGGGCATGGCCCTGGATGGTGCCGAGGGGTCGATGTCCAAGCTGGTCGCGAGCGAGACCGCGGTGCGGGTGACCGAGCAGGCCATCCAGATCCTCGGCGGCAACGGCTATACCCGTGACTTCCCCGTCGAGCGCTGGCACCGGGACGCGAAGATCTTCACCATCTTCGAGGGCACGTCGGAGATCCAGCGCATGATCATCGGCCGCGCCGTGACCGGCCTGGACGTGCGGTAAGGATGTCCTGCAGGAACTCCCTGAAGAACACGTTCACGTCCCGGGCGCTGGGTAGCGGAGCGACGATGCCGTTGCCCGGGGCTTGGATTCGAGGAGCTTTAGCGGCACCTGGGTTTCAGTCGATGAGTGCGCCGGCGCTGATGTTGATGGTGGCTGCGGTCATGGCTTGCGCGTGATCGGAGGCCACGAATGCGGCAGCGTTGCCGACATCGGCCAGCGTGGCCGGGTGCCCCAGCAGCGATGTGGCGGCGATCGAGTCGGTGATTGCCTCATGGCCGGGAAATCCCTGAGGAATCGATTCCGGGATCCCGCCGGTGCGGATCGTGACCACACGCACGCCGTGTGGTCCCAGCTCGGAGGCGAGCTGGCGGCGCATCGCCTCGATCGCGTGGAAGATCGTCTGCAAGGCGCCGAGGTGGTATCCGCGCGGCGGGTGGCCCTCGCCGCCGAACGCGAGGATCACGCCCGAGCGCTGCCGCATCATGTGACGGGCGGCGGCACGCCAGGTGAGGAAGGTGGTGCGGACGGCGGTCTGGACCGGCGCCAGGTAGTCCTCCAGGCGCATCTGCGCCATCGGCGTACCCTGCACGACGCCGTGGGAGATCAGGTTGAACGAGACGTCGATCCCGCCTGCCGTTGCCGCCACATCGTCGGCATGCTGATCGATGGCGTGCTCATCAAGTGCGTCGAGCTGTGCGACCTGCGCGGTTCCGCCGGCCGCGCGGATTCGTTCCGCGACTGCCTCGAGCTTGCGGGCGGTTCGCCCGGCGAGGAACACCTGCGCTCCCTCGCGTGCGAACGTCTCGGCGACCGCGCCTGCGATGGCGCCTCCTCCTCCGTAGATCACCGCGCTCTTTCCCTGCAGCAGCACCACTGCCTCCTCCTGATCGTCGTGGCCCGGATCCTCCGCCGGCCTGCTGGCAAGCGGCTGACGTTGCGCTCGCTGGTGCAGACCGTCGCCGGCCGGGAACCTCATCGTGGCCCGGCCGGCCGGCATTTCTGGGCCTGCCCAGCGTGCCGGCTTGATCGCGTCCAGGATGCGCCGATCATGGTGGCGTGATCGGGCTGCCGCCGCGGTCGCCCGCCGCAACAGCAACCAGGGTGAATGTTTACCTCAAGGAGTCGGCGTCTTGAGCTTGTACATCGCGTCGAGCACGTCAGCGGGCAGCGGCACGCTCTCCGATTCGGGAATCATCACCTCGATGTACGCGCCGTTGCGGTGGGCCTTCAATTCGTCGAGCACTTCGTCGAGCTCCTTGACGGTCGCGACACGCTTGGTGAGCCATCCTCTGCAGCCGAATGCTCGGGGGATCTCCGAGTAGTTGAGTTCTGGCAGGTTGTTGTAGGACTTTCCTTCTTCATGCAACGTGATCTCACAGCCATAGACCCCGTTGTTCAGGACGAAGATGACGGGTTTGGCGCCGTGATGGCCCATGTCAGCGAGGGCGTTGATGGTCATCTGGTGAGACCCGTCGCCTGTGATCAGAATCACTCGTGTCTCGGGTTCAGCCATTGCCATGCCAAGGGTCGCCGGGGTGCCCCAGCCGATAGAACTCCAGAGGGTCATTGCTTGACTGCGGACCTGACCTGGCAATCTGAAGGCAGCCTCGACGAACACCCCAGACCCCGCTTCGATGACGAGTACATCGTCGTTCTGCAGCATTCGCTGCACCCTTGGATAGAAGGCAGCGGACGAGACCGGGCCGGTGTCGTCACCGACCAGCGGCATGAGATCGTACGTGAACGGATCGTGTCTCCCCGCGAACCTCGGTGCCCTGGCAATCAGCCCGTCGATGACGTCTTCGAGGCTCAGGTTGACGAACACCTTGGTTCCAACGCGCACCCAGTTGTCGTAGATGTGGACGACGTGTTCTTCGGGCAGTGCATCCGTCCAATAGCCTGTGTTCTCGGCTTCCTCGACAAGCCCCCCGAGGTCGAGGATCACGTCAGCTCCTTCGACAGCGTGCTTGACCGCTTCCGGAGTTGACTGTTCGCCGTAGTACAGACCGAGGTAGAGAGGACTCTGCTCACCGAGGAACCCTTTGTCCATCGGCGAGAGCGCGAAGGGAATGTTGGCGATCTCGATGAGCTGTTCGATCTTGTCCCGAAGGCCATAGCGCGCGGTGAGCGCAGTGGGCAGGATCACGGGATTGTGTGCGTTCTTCAGTTGGTCCACTATCGCGGTGACCGCGCCTTCAAGTTCCGCGGCGACGCTCACCTGCCGTCTGACCTTGTCGAGGGGCTCGCCTGTAACCGGGGTGCCGATGACCGGTACGTCCTGCGCGTCGTGGAGAACCACCATGTAGGCAGGTTGGCTTTGTGCCAGCGCTTCACGAATGACGCGCTCGATCTCATCGATGGCATTGTCAGGCGAGATCACGGCTTTTGCGCAACACGCTGCCGCGATGATGTGCTCGAAGTTGCCGTACACCCCGTCTCCAAGCGTGTGCTTGGAGATCAACCGTTGTTTCGTGATGCGTCGGCTTGGCTGTCCCGTCACAAAGAACACGGGCACGCGATGGGCCTTGGAACCCATCAATCCATTCACGAGGCTCAACTCGCCCACGCCGTAAGCGGCGCACAAGAGGCCCGCACCCTTCAGCCGCGCGTAGCCGTCGGCTGCGTACGCCGCATTCAACTCGTTGGTGCAGCCGACCCAGTCCATGTCGGATGATGCTTCGATCGCGTCGGCGATCGGGAAGGCGTAGTCCGAAGGAACTCCAAAGGCTTTGTCGACTCCCAAATCCGACAATCGGCGCACGATGTACTCAGCTACCGTGGGATTGCTCATATGGATCCCCTCGCATGGGTTTGTGATTGTGCTTGCAAGCTACCTCTTACCCGACTCCGACAGGCGCTTAGCCCGGATCCCCCGCTGAAATAGAGTTCGGGCACGGCGCGTCAACGCGAAAGGCGCACCTTAGTCACAGGACTCCTGACGTAGAGCGATATCTGACGCAATGATGGATGATCCTGCGACCAGACTGGACGAATTGCCAGGAATGGCATGCAAGCGATCGGGTACTCGATCGATACACCGCCTCAAAGCTCCGAGCCTCGCTGTAAGGCTCCAGCTAGCTCTTCAGGTTTTCGAGCTTCGCCTGGCGGGCTGCTTGGACGGATGATCACCGGCCGCACCGTGACCGGCCTGGATGTGCGCTAGGCTCCCGCGCCGCGCTCGCCTGCGGCCACCGGAGGGCGGAGCAGGGCGCGCCGGGGCGCGGGCTGAGGCCGTGCCAGGCGACCGCCTCAGGGGGCCGGGTTCGGCTGCCCTTACCCTGGGGACGGTGACCAGCCTGATCGAGCACATCCTGAGTCTCAGCGGATGGCTGGCGCTACTGATCGTCTTTGCCGTCCCGGCCCTCGAGTCCTCGGTGTTCCTGGGCTTCTTCTTCCCGGGGGAGACCGCGCTGATCCTCGGCGGGGTGCTCGCCTCCTACCACCGCGTGAGCCTGTGGGCCGTCCTGGTCGCGGGGATCTCCGGGGCCATCATCGGCGACTCGGTCGGATACCTGGTGGGCCGCGAATACGGCCCGCGCCTGCTCCAGGCCAGGCCATTCCGCCGTTTCCTGAAACCGCGCCGCATCGAGCAGGCCCAGGAATACCTGGCCAGGCGAGGTGGCCGGGCCGTGTTCTTCGGCCGGTTCACGGCCGCGCTGCGGGTGCTGGTCCCGGGTCTGGCCGGGATGGCGCGGATGCGTTATCGCATCTTCCTACCGTTCAACGTGGCGGGCGGCGCGATCTGGGGCACGATCATGGTGATGCTCGGCTACCTCGCGGGGGCGAGCTGGAAGCAGGTGGCCCACTACGCGACCCAGGTCGGCATCGCGCTGTTCCTGGTCGTGGTGCTCGCGCTCCTCCTCGGGCACCTGCTGCGGTCGGCACGCGATCCGGACAGCTGGGCCGGGCGGCAGATCAGCCGGGTGGGGCGCAGCCGCCTGGCGCGCTGGCTGGAGCGGCGCTTCCCGGCTCAGCTCCGCTGGCTCGCTGCGCGTTTCCAGTCGGGCGTCCCGACCGGGTTCGCCCTGACTGTGGCGGTGCTCACCCTCGGCGCGTGCGCCTGGTCGTTCGGATCACTGACGAACAGCGTGCTGAGCCACATCAACAGCACCCGGCTCGATCCCCGGGTGCTGGCGTTCGTGATCGGGCACCGCCAGCCGTGGCTCAGCGGCCTGGCCAAGACGCTCACCTGGCTCGGGTCAGGCTTCGTGCTCTGGCCGGTGGTGATCGGGTCTGGGCTGGCGCTGTGGTGGTGGCGCCGGGAATGGCTGCCCGCAGTGCTGCCGGCGCTGTCGCTCGCAGGCGCCTGGGCCTGGTCGATGCTGGCCAGGACCCTGGCCGCGCGGCCCCGGCCGCCGGCCGTGGACTGGCTGGGCACGTTCCACGGCTGGTCCTATCCCTCTGAGCATGCGGCCCAGGCTCTCGGGGCCTGGGGCATGCTCGGGCTGATGATGATGGCTGGCCGCTCACTCGGGGCTCGCGCGCTGCTCATGACCGGCGCGTTCCTGATCGCTCTCGTGGCCGGGCTGACCAGGCTTTACCTGGCTGCTAACTGGATGACCGATGTGCTGGCCGGCTGGGCGCTGGCGGGCGCGTGGGGGTGCCTGCTGATCATCCCCTACCTGGTCACCGAGCGGGCGGCCGCGACCGGATCGAGCCCGCCGTCCCCCCCGCCTCGCGCCGCTCGATCAGCGCGGACAGGATGAGCACCGGGATGATCGCCACCAGGGACGCGCCGAACAGGTGCGGCCAGTTCACCGCACGTCCGCAGGCCGGCGGAGGGCCAGCCCGCCGGCGACCGGCGTGTTACGGAAACTTCATCGGCGGCTGCGGGCCGCCCGCCCCGGCTGACGGCGGGGCCACGCCGACCCGGCTGGAAATACCCCGCGAAGCCCGCGCTGACCAGTAAATTCATCGGGGCCTGCAGTGATCGCCGGATGGCACGGTGGCGCTGGGCGGCTGTGCGAGAGTTGTCGCGAGTGCTGGCTTTGGCGGGATGCGGGCTGTTTGGACTGTTTGCATCCGCTATTCGCCGGCATGTTCATCCGGTAACATCTGGTGGCGGTCGTGAGCGGCCGCTTCGCGCACGCTGAGCCCGTCGGGGATAACGGTCTCGGCCTTGCCCAGAACACAGCTCAGCGCGTTTCACAATTCGAGTGCGGTTCATCACTCGCAGTGTGGTCATCGGGTGGCGCTGTGCGCAGGTTGCTGTGAGGTTCAGGCGAGTAGGGCTGAGGGAGCAGATCAGCGGTGAGCGGAACGATTGCGAGGCCGGCGGCAGGCGGGCCGCCCGGAGAATCGCGCAGTGATGCGGGGGCCGCGCGGGAGGATCGCCGGAAGGGCTGGCTGACCCCGGTCAGCGTGGCCATCGGCGTCTGCACGCTGCTGGCCCTGGCGCTCCGGCTGCTGCTGCTGAGCCGTCCCGGCTACCTGATGGGCGTCACCGAGTACGACGACGGCCCCTACTTCGGCAGCGCCGTCAACCTGATCCACGGCATCTTGCCGTACCGCTCGTTCATCCTGGTCCAGCCGCCGGGAATCACCCTGCTGATGATCCCGTCCGCGCTGCTGTCCAAGGCCACCGGCACGGCCACCGCGATGGCGACCGGTCGGATCCTGACCACCCTGGCCAGTTCGGCGGGCGTGCTCCTGGTGGGCCTGCTGCTCCGGCACCGCGGCCTGCTCGCCGTGATCGTGGGCTGCGGGATCCTGGCCGTCTACCCGGACAGCGTGGCCACCGCCCGCACCGTCCTGGTCGAGCCGTGGCTGGTGCTGTTCTGCTTGCTCGGGGCGCTGGCCCTGTTCGACCGGGACCACCTGACCAGCAGCGGCAAGCGCCTGTTCTGGGGCGGTGTCGCATTCGGCTTCGCGGGCTGCGTCGAGGTGTGGGCGATCTTCCCGGTCATCGTGCTGGTGGTCATGCTCCTCCCGCGGATCAGGCGGGCTGCCGCGTACGCGGGCGGGGTCGCGGTCGGCTTCCTGGTCCCCGTCATCCCGTTCGCCGCCCTGGCACCCCAGCGCTTCTACCAGAGCCTGTACGTGGCCCAGGTCGCCCCCCGGGCCGGGTCGGACCGGGTGCCGCTGCCCGCCCGGCTGAGCAACATGCTCGGGATCAGCAACCCTGGACTTCTCCCCGCTCATCCGCGCGTGGTGATCCTGACGGCCACGGTGGTGCTCGTCATCGCGGTCGCCGCGATGATCGCCGTGGCGTGGCGGATGCTGCGCCAGGCGCCGCCCGCGCTGGACTGGTTCGCACTGGCCACGACCGCCGTGATCGTGGTCATGTTCATGTGGCCGGACCAGTTCCACTATCACTTCGCCGCGTTCCTGGCGCCGTTCTTCGCGATGTCCATCGCGCTGCCCCTGTCCCGCCTGCTCGAGGCGCTCGGCCGGGGCACCGGCTGGCTGCCGGCCGCGGATGGGCAGCGCCTGTGGATACCCGCCACGATGCTGGCCAGCCTGGCGATCCTGATTCTGGCCCTGGATCAGGGCAGCTATGAATCCCATGTCCGGCTGCCCCTCGGCCCGGTGCCGGCGCAGGTGGAGAGGATCATCCCGAAGGGGGCATGTGTCGCCACCGACCAGGTGTCCTACCTGCTAATGGCCAACCGGTTCAGCCCCGACCAGCCGGGCTGCCCGCACATGCTGGACGGGCTCGGCAGCGATCTCGGCTTCTCCAACGGGCTCAAGCCGGGCACCGGCGCGGGCGACGTCGCCGCCGTCCAGTTGCTGTGGAGGGACGAGTTCACCCACTCCCAGTTCGTCTGGCTGTCCTACAACGCCTACCGCCGGGTGGCCTGGGACCCGCAGCTGCGGGCGTACTTCAGGGCCAACTTCGTGCCGATCTTCAAGCACGCCTGGCACGACACGCTGTATGCCCGCAAGGGCACGCACATTGGCTGACCCGCGCACGCCGACCGACCCGCGCACGCCCGCGGGCGGCCCGCGCACGCCCGCGGGCGCCCTGGTCAGGACCGTTGCGGGTAACCGGTGTAGTTCTCGGCCAGTGAGGCCGCGGCCGCCCGCGAGGTGGTGACGTAGCGGAGCTGGGCCAGCTGGAGCTCGGCGTCCATCGGGTCCGCGCCCGGCGTGGCGTGCAGCATCGTGGTCATCCACCAGGAAAAGTGAGTACGCCGCCAGACCCGGTCCAGGCAGGCATCCGAGTAGGAGTCGGCCAGGCGGGGATCGCCGCGCAGCAGTTCCCCGAGGGCGCCGGCCAGCACCGCGACGTCCCCTAGGGCCAGGTTGAGTCCCTTGGCGCCGGTGGGCGGCACGATGTGCGCGGCGTCCCCGGCCAGGAACAGTCGCCCGTGGCGCATCGGCGCGCTGACGAAGCTGCGCATGGGAATGATGCCCTTGTCCAGGATCGGTCCTTCCTTGAGCTCCCAGCCGGGCACCGCGAACCGCCGCTGGAGCTCGGCCCAGATCCGGTCATCGGGCCAGGCGCTGATCTCATCGTCCGGGGAGACCTGGAGGTACAGCCGGCTGACCAGCGGGCTGCGCAGGCTGTGCAGCGCGAACCCGTCCGGGTGATGGGCATAGATCAGCTCATCGGTGGACGGCGGGACGTCGGCGAGGATGCCCAGCCAGGCGTACGGGTATTCACGTTCCCAGACGGTCAGCAGGCCCGCCGGGACCGCGGGGCGGCAGATCCCGTGGAAGCCGTCGCAGCCGGCGATCGCATCGCAGGTGATCTCGTGCCTGGTCCCGTCCGCGCTGGTGTACCGCAGCACCGGGTGGGTGGTCTCCAGGTCGTCCACGTCGGTGCCGGTCACGTCGAACTCCAGGTGCCCGCCGTCCGCCAGCCGCGCGTCGATGAGGTCCTTCACCACCTCGGTCTGCGCGTAGACGGTGACGGTCCGTCCGGTCAGGTCGCGGAAGTCGATGTGGTGCCGCCCGCCGGCGAACTGGAGGTAGATCCCGCCATGCTCCAGGCCCTCGCGGTCGAGGCGGCCGGCCAGGCCAGCCTCCCGGAGCAGCGTGACGCTGCCGTCTTCCAGGATGCCCGCACGCTGGCGGGCTTCGCAGTACGCCCGGCTCCGGTCTTCGACCAGCACCGTGTCGATGCCGCGCAGCGCGAGAAGGTGGGACAGCAGCAGTCCGGCCGGCCCGGCCCCGACGATTCCGACCTGGGTACGCGTGCGCAATGGTGCGGCCGGCATTTAGAACGGGTAGGGCGCGATCTCGCTGCGCATCGTGACCCAGCGGGTGTCGGTGAACGCGTCGAGGTTGGCGGTCCCGCCGAACCGGGCACCGGTGCCCGAGGCGCCGATGCCGCCGAACGGGGTGTTCGGCGCGTCGTCCACGGTCTGGTCGTTGATGTGCACGATGCCAGTCGGGATCTTGCGGGCCAGGTCGAGGCCGCGCAGCACGTCCTTGGTGAGGATCCCCAGGGACAGCCCGTATTCGGTGTCCGCGGCGAGCTTGGCGGCCTCGTCCGCGGTGGAGAACCGGATGACCGGGGCCACCGGCCCGAAGACCTCGCTGGCGTAGGCGGGCATCGCGGGCGCGACCTCGGCCAGGACAGTCGGCTGGTAGAACAGGCCGTCGTAGGTGCCGCCCGCGGCGAGCCGGGCGCCGGCGTCCACGCTCCCGGTGACCAGGCCGTGGATCTTGTCGCGCTGCCGCTCGTCGATGATGGGGCCCAGCGCGACCTGGCCGCTGGCCGGGTCCCCGACCGGCAGGTGACTGGCCTTGGCCGCCAGCGCTGCCACGTACTCGTCGTAGACCGAATCCTGGACCAGGTGCCGGCCCGTGGTCATGCAGATCTGGCCCTGATGCAGGAACGAGCCCCACGCTCCGGCCGACGCGGCCGCGTCCAGGTCCGCGTCGTCCAGCACGATCAGGGCCGAGTTACCGCCCAGTTCCAGGTGCACCCGCTTGAGATGCTGGCCGGCCAGCGCGCCCACGTGGCGGCCCACCGCGGTGGACCCGGTGAATGAGATCACCCGCACCAGCGGGTCGGTGATCAGCGTTTCCCCGGCGTCCGCGCCGCCCGGCAGCACGTGCAGCACCCCCTCGGGCAGCCCGGCCTCCTCGAAGACGCGGGCCAGCACCACACCACCGCATACCGCGGTGCGCGGGTCAGGCTTGAGCACCACCGCGTTGCCCAGCGCGAGCGCCGGGGCTACCGACCGGATGGCCAGGATCTGCGGGAAGTTGAATGGGGAGATGACGCCAACCACCCCCACCGGGACCCGCTCGGCCCAGCTGAGGTGAGGTGACTCCGTCGGCAGCAGTTCCCCGTAGGGACGCGAGGGCAGGGTGGCTGCCTCGTAGATCTCCTCGGTGGCCACGTGCGTCTCGAACTGCGCCGCGGGTGCGATCTTGCCGCCTTCGCGGATGCTCCAGCCTTCGATCTCCCCGGCGTGTGCTTTCCAGATGTCCCCCGCCCGGCGAAGGATGGCGGACCGCTCGGTGTGCGGGAGCGCCGCCCAGGCCGGCTGCGCCGCGGCCGCGGCCGTGGCGGCGGCGGCCATGTCCGCGGGCGAGGCGACGCCGACCCGGCCGAGTTCCGCGCCCGTGGCTGGCTCAGTGACCGGGGCCTCGCCCCCGGAGACCGCCTTCCAGCCGCCGCTGAAGGCCTTGCCGCGCCACGTCGCCTCGTTGAGGAAGGTCACGGGAACTCCTTTGATCACCGATGACGGGGAGGGCCAGAAAGGAGAGGTTCCACCCGGAGGGTGAGCGTGCGCTGTTCGCACAGCAGTTCTATCGTCGAACATTGCGAATCTAGGGGATGACGGCTTCAGGTGTCAACGAGGCTGCCGCGGCCGCCTTTCCGGGCTCCGGGCGCTAGGTTTCCCGCGTCCGGGCACCGGCCTTCCCGGATCCCGGCACCCGGAATACGGTTAACGGCGGTCGGCGGATTTCGTTGTACGGCGGCGGTCCCGCGTGCTACCTCTGTCCCATGAGTGACTACGTGCCAGCAGGGTCCGCGGGCGCCGCGGATGATGACGCGGCCAGCGCGGTCATCGAGCGCGCCAACGCCGGCCAGGTCTCCCTCGTCCGGTTCCTGTACGCCGACCACGGCGGCATCATCCGGGGCAAGGCCGCGTCGGCCGCGATGCTCCCGGCCCGGCTGCGGACCGGGATCGGGCACACGGTCGCGATGATGGCCATGTCCATGCTGGATTCCCTGCAGCCGGTGGACGGGATGGGGCCGGTCGGCGAGGTCCGCATCATGCCAGACCCGTCCACGTTCGTGGCCCTCCCGTACGCGCCCGGCGCCGGGGCGATGGTGGCTGACCTGGTCCAGCCCGGGGGCGAGCCCTGGGACGGCTGCTCACGCACCTTCCTCAAGCAGGCCATCGCGGACATGGCCACCGAGGGGTACGCGGTCCACGCGTCCTTCGAGCCCGAGTTCACGCTGGGCCGGCGGGAAACCCCTCCAGGCGGCGGCCCGGACCGGCTCGTCCCGGTGGACGACAGCCTGTGCTACTCCTCCACCGGCTTCGCGCTGGCCCACGACTTCGTCATGGAGTTGCTGGCCGCCCTCCAGGAGCAGGGTCTGCAGGTCGAGAGCTACTACCCGGAACTCGGCCACGGCCAGCAGGAGATGACGATCCGGCACGCCCCGGCGCTGCGCGCGGCCGATAACCACGTGCTGTACCGGGAGACCGTCCGCGGTGTCGCGTTCCGCCGCGGCCTGTGGGCCAGTCTGGCTCCCAAGCCCGTGCCCGACCAGGCCGGCAACGGGACCCACCTGCACGTGTCGCTGACCGACCGCGGACCGGATGGCCAGCCGGGGGAGTACCCGGTGTTCTACGACCCGGACGATGAGTACCAGCTGTCCGCCACCGGCTACCACTTCATCGGCGGCCTGCTCGCCCACTTGCCCGCCCTGGTCGCGCTCACCTGCGCCAGTGTCAACTCCTACCGCCGCCTGGCCCCGCAGATGTGGAGCAGCGCCTTCACGGTGTACGGCATGGACAACCGCGAGGCCGCGGTACGCATCTGCTCCCCCATGCTCGGCGATCCGGGCGGCACGGTGAACCTGGAGTTCAAGCCGTCCGATTCCAGCGCCAACCCGTACCTCGCCCTGGGGGCCGTGATCCACGCAGGCCTGGACGGCATCCGGCGCAAGCTGGACCCCGGCGAGGCCGTGAACGTCGATCCGGCCATCCTCACCGCCGCCGAGCGGGAGGCCCGGGGCGCGCACCGGCTGCCGGACTCTCTCGGGGCGGCGCTGGGCGCGCTGGCCGCGGACGACCTGCTGATGGAGGCGCTCGGGCCGCTGCGCCGCGAGGCCTACCTGGCGGTGAAGCGATCCGAGGTCACCGCGTTCGCCGGTGCCGACGCGGCCTGGGAATGCTTCCAGCACTTCACGAAGATCTGAACCCGATCTTGCTCTTGGGCATGACATCTGCGGCAGCCGGATCTGCCGTCGATGATGATCATTTTTCCTGGGGCGGTGAACCCGCGGACTGGCCAGAGCGGGGGGTGCTCGGCGATCATGACGTCATGCCTGACCTGATATGGATCCCGTCCCCCAGCGCCCATGGCTGATCCGTCCCCGGCCGGGTCCGGCCTGCTGGAGTCCGGGATCGGCACGCTCGCCCTGGTCAACCACCACGTCCACCCCGCCCTGGTGGCCGAGACGGGGACGGCTGAGTTCGAGCAGCTCATCACCGAGTCGGACCGGCCGCTGCCGGCCGGGCTGACCCAGTTCGACTCCCAGCTGGGCGTGGCGATCCGGCGCTGGTGCGCGCCGGTCCTGGACCTCGCGCCGTTCGCCGCGCCTGCCGAGTACCTGGCACGGCGCTCCGCCCTGGGCCCCCCCGAGGTCACCCGGCGGCTGCTGCGGGCCAGCGGGACCGCTCATTTCCTGCTCGACACCGGTTACGTGCGGCCCGGCCTGCTCGACCTGGACGGGATGCGGGAGGCGGCCGGCGCCCAGGCGGACGAGGTCGTCCGCCTGGAGAGCGTGGCGGAGCAGGCGGTGCTGGACGGCGACGGGAGCGCGGCCGGGTTCGCAGCCCGCTTCTCGGCCGCCCTGTCCAGCCAGGCCGCCGGCGCGGCCGGCCTGAAGAGCATCGTCGGCTACCGCTGCGGCCTCGATTTCGACCCCGAGCCGCCCGCCGAGGCCGAGGTGACCGCGGCGGCGGGCGCCTGGCTGCGGCAGATCGAGGCCACCGGCCGGGTCCGCGTCGAGGACCCGGTGCTGCTGCGCCACCTGCTGTGGAGCGGGATGGAACTGGGGCTGCCGCTGCAGCTGCACACCGGGTTCGGGGATCCGGACGCCGACCTGCGCCGCTGTGACCCGCTGCTGCTGCGCGGGTTCCTGCGGCGCACCGAGCCCGCCGGGGTGCCGGTCATGCTGCTGCACTGCTACCCGTACCACCGCGGGGCCGGCTACCTGGCCCAGGCGTACCCACACGTCTACCTGGACGTCGGGCTGGCCATCAATTACACGGGCACGCGGGCTGCGGCCGTGGTCGCCGAGTCGCTGGAGCTGGCCCCGTTCGGCAAGCTGCTGTTCTCCTCGGACGCCTGGGGACCGCCGGAACTGCACTACCTGGGTGCGCTGCTGTGGCGCCGCGCCACCTCCCGGGTGCTCGGCGGATGGGTGGCCGACGGCGACTGGAGCCACGCCGACGCGCTCCGGGTCGCGGAGATGGTGGGGGCAGGCAACGCCCGGCGCGTGTACCGCCTGTGACGCGAGGCCACCGCACGCAGCAGCCCGCCGCGCGCACTCACGGTTGTCCGTCCTGAACGCTGCGGCAGAGGCCGGGCGGCACGCTGAACCTGGAGCTCCAGCCGCCGGATTCCAGCGCCCACCTGTACCTCGCCCTGCTCCGGTGCGCCTTCCGCCCCAAGATCTTCCGCAACGAAAACCGGGCCGTCGCCGGTGCCCCGGCGCACCCAGAGGTGCCGCGGTGACGTAGCCCAACGACACCCCTGGAAGGGGTCTCCCAGCGGCGTGCCGATCTGGCCAGCCCAATTGCGATGCTGCTAAGTATTATAGTGACTTAGAGTGTGATGTAAGTCACTGCTCGTACTCGTCACGAATCGCCAGCGGGAGATCACTAAACGTGCGCTGATATGGCAGGGTGAAGGGCTGTATGACCCGCTAAGGGTGCTGGCGCGAGGAAGGGCCAGAACATTGGTGCATGTCAATAACTTCACCTACGGTCCGCTGACGCCAGCTCTCGGCTTCGTGATGTCGAGCCTGGGATGCTTCCTCGGTCTGCGGTGCACGACGCGGGCGCGTGCCTCGCACGGTGCGCCCCGGGCCCGCTGGCTGCTGCTGGCCACGGTCTCGATCGCAACCACGGGGATCTGGGTCATGCACTTCGTGGCGATGCTCGGCTTCACGATCCCCGGCCAGACGATCACCTACAGCGTGCCGGTGACGGTGCTGTCCATGCTCATCGCGGTGATCGTGGTGGGCATCGGGCTGCTGATCGTCGGGTTCGGCAGCGCCGGCTGGCGGAACCTGCTGACCGGCGGCCTGATCATCGGGTTCGGCGTGGCCAGCATGCACTACATCGGCATGGCGGCGATGAGGATGCCGGACACCGTCCGCTACAACAACGCCGTCGTCGTGCTCTCGGTGCTGATCGCGGTGGTGGCCGGGACCGCCGCCCTGTGGGCTGCGCTGCGCCTGGCCGCGGTGGGGTCAACCCTGGTCGCGTCGCTGATCATGGGCGTGGCGGTGAGCGGGATGCACTACACCGGCATCGCCGCCATGCACGTCTACGGCACCCAGAACCCCGGGATGCTCGCCAGCATGTCCGGCGGCGTGAGCGCGCAGGCGTTCCTGCTGCCGCTGATCATCGGCATCAGCATCCTGGCCTTCGTGCTCACCGTGATCATCTCGCTGTCGCCGACCGAGGCGGAGATGCGGGAGGACGCCACCCTGATGGCCCACCTGTCCGGCCAGGCACCGGAATCCTCCGTGGGCGCGCACCGGCCTGCCCGCCTGGAGGAGGAGCCTGGCGATCCGGAGGCCGGGCGCTGGTTCCGGCCGGGTCACTAAGGCGGACCGGCCGGGTACCGGGACCGTTTCCCGCGCGGGAGGGCGGGCTGCTGCCCTGCCTGTCCCCTTCCGTGAGGGCGGGCTGCTGCCCTCCCAGTCCCCTGTGCGCGGGCGGGCTGCTGCCCTGCCGGTTCCCTGCTGACCGGCGCGGCTCACCGCCGGACGGGACACGTCTCCCCGGGCCGGGCCAGTATGGGCCCGGCCAGTCCGGGCCGGGTCGCTAAAGGCCGCGCGAGGACCCGGGCCACCGCCAGCGCACGGCGCTGGTTCCGCCCGCAGCAGGAAACCGAGTCCGGTTCGCCGGGCCCTAACTTCGGTGAGCACTGCATCTCACCTGTGCATATCCGTGCGTAAATCGGGAATTGCTCTCCGGGACGGTGCCTGGCCTGGCCAGCGCCCGGGAGTTCACCGTGTCCGGGCCGCAATGGCCGGCGGCCGGGGACCTGGCGGCGGCGCAGGGGAGTGCCGGAGATCCGCCAGGCCCAGTGTCGGACCTGGGTGGAATGCTGAGCCCATAGGCCCGCCGTGGTGCCGGGGAGGACAGGCGGCGCCGCCCGCCGGGGAGGCCGGCGCGGCACGCGGGATCGTCTCAGCACGGCAGGGCCAGCTGAACGGGGGACGTCTAGTGACCACGGTGATCGCGGTGATCGCCGCCTTGCTCGCGGCGTTCTGCTTCGCCGTGGCCGCACTCGTGCAGCAGACCGTGGCCCGGGCGACCGGGGCGGATGACGCCCTGCATCCAAGGTTGCTGCTGGACCTGGCCCGCAGGCCCCGCTGGCTGGCGGGGATCGGACTGGACGCGCTGTCGTTCTTCATCCTGGCCCTCGCCCTGGCGTTCGGGCCGCTGGCGCTGGTGCAGCCGCTGGCCTCGCTGGACGTGCTGTTCGCGCTGCCGCTCATCGCCCGGCGGCAGGGGCGACGGCTCACCCTGCAGGACCGGGTCGGCGCGGTCACGGTGGCGGGCGGCATCGTCATCTTCCTGAGCGTGGCCCCGCCTAGCGGCGGGGTGAAGACACCCAGCCTGGGTGAGTGGGCCCCGGTGTTCCTCGCGGCCGGGGCGCTCAGCGCGGTGACGGCCCTGGCCGGGCTGCGGGTCACCGGGAAAGCCCGGGTCATCTGGCTCGCCGTGGCCGCAGGCTCGGTCTACGGGGTCCTGGCCGCCCTGACCAAGGCCAGCGTGGACGTCGTGGCCGTACGCGGGGTGGGAGCCCTGGTTACCTGGGAACCGTGGGCCCTCCTGCTGTGCGGGATCGCGGGAGCACTGCTCGGGCAGAGCGCGTACAGCTCCGGGGCGCTGTCCCTCAGCCTGCCGGTACTGGACACGCTGGCACCGATCGTCGCCGTGGTCATCGCGGCCACCGTATTCGACGAGAAACTCGCCTCCTCGGCCTGGCAGCTGGGCTTGCAGCTGGCCGGCGGCGCGCTCGCGGTGGCGGGCATCGCCGTGCTCAGCCGATCGTCGATCGTGGCCGCCGAGACCGTGGGCGGCCGGGAGCGGGCGCTGGCCCGGATGGGCGCCGCGGCCCTAGAGGGGGAGTGATTACGCATACCCGGCAGGGCCGCGTAAGAATGACCTATGAGCAAGCAGTCACAGTCACCGCCCCGCGGGGACAAGCCGACCCCCACGGCGCCCCCGCCACCGCCTGGCTGGCGGCACTGGTTGTGGCCGGCCGCGCTGATGGTGGCCCTGGTGCTGTTCTTGTTCCTGCCCCGGTTCGGCGGGGTGACCTCGGTCAACCTGAGCTACTCGACGTTCATCAGCGACGTCCAGGCGCACAAGGTCAAGACGTTCACGCTGGACAACAGCACCGGCTCCACCGCGCCGGCCACCGGCACGCTGAAGAACGGCGACGACTACACCACCGTTATCCCGCTCCCGTTCGCCGGCACTCCGCTGGAAACCACGCTGCAGAAGGCCGGGGTGCAGATCGACGCGGCCGCGCCGGGCAGCGGCCTCGGCACCGAACTGCTCTACTGGATCATCCTGCTGGCCCCGTTCATCATCGTGTTCTGGCTGGTCCGGCGGATGTCCCGGGCTGGGGCGGCGGGCGGCCCGCTGGGCGGGCTCATGGGGGTCGGCCGGGCCCGGGCCAAGGTCTTCGACGCCGAGCGGCCGCAGACCAAGTTCTCCGACGTGGCCGGCTACGAATCCGCGAAACGGGAAATCAGCGAGGTCGTCAACTTCCTGAAGCGCCCGGAGCGCTACCAGCGGCTCGGCGCCGTCGCCCCCCGCGGGGTGCTGATGGTCGGACCGCCCGGCACCGGCAAGACCCTGATGGCCCGGGCCGTGGCCGGCGAGGCCGAGGTACCGTTCATCTCCGTCTCCGGCTCCAGCTTCGTGGAGCTGTTCGTGGGCGTGGGCGCGGCCCGGGTCCGTGACCTGTTCGCCGAGGCCCGCAAGCGGGCCCCGTGCATCATCTTCGTGGACGAGATCGACGCGATCGGCCAGCGCCGCGCGAGCGGTGGCGCGTACGTGTCCAACGACGAGCGGGAGCAGACACTCAACCAGTTGCTGGCCGAGATGGACGGCTTCGACACCACCTCGGGCATCGTGGTGCTCGGCGCCACCAACCGGCCGGAGGTCCTGGACCCCGCCCTGCTGCGGCCCGGCCGGTTCGACCGGCAGATCACGATCCCGCTGCCCACCCTGACTGAGCGCGCGGCCATCCTGGCCGTGCACTGCAAGGGCAAGAAGCTGGCCCCCGACGTGGAGCTCGACGTGGTGGCCCGGGGCACTCCCGGCTTCTCCGGCGCTGACCTGGCCAACCTGGTGAACGAGGCGGCCATCTTCGCGGTCCGGGCCGGCCGGGACAACATCGCGATGGAGGACTTCAACGACGCCCGGGACCGCATCCTGCTGGGCAGCCGGGCCGACTCCAACCTGCTACTGCCCGAGGAGAAGCGGGCCGTGGCCATCCACGAATCCGGGCACGCCCTGGTCGCGGCCCTGTCCCCGCACGCCGACCCGGTGGCCAAGGTCACCATCCTGCCCGCCGGGCAGGCGCTGGGCGTGACCGAGCAGCTGCCGCTGGTCGAGCATCACCTCTACGGCGAGGACTACCTGAACGAGTCGCTGGCCGTCCGGCTCGGCGGGCGGGCGGCCGAACTGGTCGTGCTGGGCCAGGGCTCCACCGGCGCCTCGAATGACCTGGCCTCGGCCACCGACCTGGCCATCAAGATGGTCCGCGAGTTCGGGCTTTCGCCCAAGCTGGGGCCGGTGGGCTACCCGGAGGGCGGCTCGATGTTCCTCGGCGGCGGCGGCCCCGTGTCCAGCCGCCCGTACTCCGAGTCCACCCAGGCCGTCATCGACGGTGAGGTCTCGCGGCTGGTCCGCGAGGCTGAGCAGCGCGCCGTCATGCTCATCCGCACGCATCAGGGTGACCTGGACCGGCTCGCCGACCTGCTGGTGGATCGGGAAACTGTGGATGGCGACGAGGTGTACCGGCTGCTCGGCCTGCCCGTGCCGGAACACCAGCCCGCGGGCCAGGAAATCGCGCCCGGCCGGGCCGCCGCTGCCGCGGCGCCCGTCCCCAGCCCTGCTGCCGCGCACGGCAGCGGGGCGCGCGGCAGTGGCGTGCACGGCAGTGGCGTGCATAACACCAGCGCCCCCGACCCTCACCCGGACCCCTCCCCGCGGGACGCGCAGGAGCCCAACAGACGGGGGTAAGTGGTGGCGGATGGTCGGCCGGCCCGATAGGCTCACGGCCATGCGATCCAGCAACGCACCCAGCCAGTGGTGGCGCCGCCGTTAGGCGGTTGCTGGTTCGCGCATTCCGACAGCCAGAAGCGACCGTCCCGGTAACGGCGGTCGCTTCGTGCGTTCGCCTGGCGCCGGCGGAAAGCCCCATAGAAAGCAGGCGACCAGGTGGATCCGCAGCGTGTCCAGCGGACGGAGTTCGTCACCGCCGGTGGCGTCCACGTCACCCGCACCGCCGAGCCGTTCAGTCCGGACGTTCTCGCCGGGCTGACCCGGAGCGTGGATGAACGGCGCGGCGGGGTGCTCAGCTCAGGCATGGAATACCCCGGCCGGTACAGCCGCTGGCACCTTGCCTACGTAGACCCCTGCGCGGAGATCGTGGCCCGCGGCCGCCGGATCGCGGTCCGGGCCCTGAACCCCCGCGGCGAGGTGCTGCTCCCGGTGCTCGGCGAGGCGCTGCTCCGGGCCGGCCAGCCGCTGTCAGATCCGTCCTCGTCAGCGCGCGCTCCGGGCGCGCGCGAGATCGAGGTGGTCGTCCCCGAGCCGTCTGGCCTGGTCGCCGAGGAGGATCGGAGCCGCCGCCCCACCGTGTTCACGGCGCTGCGCGAGGTGATCGCCGCGTTCGCGGGTGACGATCCGCATCTCGGCCTGTACGGGGCGTTCGGCTACGACCTGGCCTTCCAGTTCGAGCCCGTCCGGCTCCGCCGCGTCCGCCCCGGGCACCAGCGTGACCTGGTCCTGCACCTCCCCGATGAGCTGTACGCGCTGGACCGCAAGCGCGAATCGGCGATGGTCTACCGCTACGAGTTCGCGGTCGGGGGGACAAGCACCGAAGGGTTGGCGCGCGAGACGGCGCCGGCGCCAGTCCGGGTGAGCGGCCACGCGAGCGGTTCCGTTGCGGAGAAAAATGACCGCGGCCCAGGGCCAGACGGGACCTTTCGCGCGCGGCCGGAACCGGGCGCGTTCGCGGAGGTCGTGCGGCAGGCCAAGGAGCGCTTCGCGCGCGGCGACCTGTTCGAGGTTGTGCCGAGCCACGTGTTCCGCGCCCGGTGCGACTCCCCGGCCGCCTTTTACGAGACGCTCCGGCAGGTAAATCCGGCTCCGTATGAGTTCTTCTTCAACCTCGGGGAAGGGGAGAGCCTTGTCGGCGCCTCGCCGGAGATGTACGTGCGGGTCAGCGGGGATCGGGTTGAGACGTGCCCGATCTCCGGCACGATCCGGCGGGGCGCTGACCCGCTGGGCGACGCCGAGAATATCCGCACCCTGCTCAACTCGGCCAAGGAAGAGTCTGAGCTGACCATGTGCACCGACGTGGACCGCAACGACAAGTCGCGGGTGTGCGTGCCGGGCAGCGTCACCGTGATCGGCCGGCGCCAGATCGAGATGTACAGCCGCCTGATCCACACCGTGGACCACATCGAGGGGCGGCTGCGCCCTGGCCTGGACGCACTGGACGCGTTCCTGTCGCACATGTGGGCGGTCACCGTGACCGGGGCGCCCAAGACCTGGGCCATGCAGTTCATCGAGGACCACGAGGACGCCCCGCGCTGCTGGTACGGCGGGGCGGTCGGGGTGATCGGCTTCGACGGCAGCATGAACACCGGCCTCACCCTGCGCACCGCGCATATCCGCGACGGGGTGGCGGCGGTCCGGGCCGGCGCGACGCTGCTGTTCGAGTGCGACCCGGAGGCCGAGGAGCGGGAGACCGAACTGAAGTCCCGGGCCCTGCTGGAGACGCTCGCCGCGGCCCAGGCCGCCCTCCGGGACGGGGAGGAAGGGGCCCAGCCCGATTCGGTCCGCGCGGCGGGCCAGCCGGGCAGGGCGGGCCAGCCGGACGGGGTGGACCCGGCCGGGCGGCCTGGCGAGGGCCTGCGGGTCCTGCTGGTCGATCACGAGGACTCGTTCGTGCACACGCTGGCTAGTTATTTCCGGCAGGAGGGCGCCGAGGTGATGACGCTGCGGGCCGGCTTCCGCCGTCCGCGCTCGACGACTACCGTCCCGACCTGGTGGTGCTGTCGCCCGGGCCAGGACAGCCGTCCGACTTCGACTGCGACGCCCTGCTCACCGAGCTTGACGTGCGGGGGCTGCCCGCGTTCGGCGTCTGCCTCGGGCTACAGGCCATGGTGGAGCACGCCGGGGGAGAACTGGGCCTGCTCGCCGAGCCCGCCCACGGCAAGCCGGGCCGCGTCCAGCGGGCCGCCGCCCTTAGTGACTCGGGGCTGCTTGCCGGGCTGCCGGAGGAGTTCACCGCGGGCCGCTACCACTCCCTGCACGCGGTGCCGGCGCACGTCAAGGGGGCGTTCGCGGTGACCGCCGTGACGCCGGACGGCGTCGTCATGGCCATCGAGGACGAGCAGGGGGGTCGGTGGGGGGTGCAGTTCCACCCGGAGTCGATCCTGTCCGCCTCGGGCCGGGCGGGCCACCTGGTCATCGCCAACCTGCTCCGGCTCTGCCGGGCTCGTGCGTCTGCTCCCGAGGCACCTGCGTCGGAGGGCGCCCGGGTTCCCGGCTAGCCAGCCGCCCGGGCCGCCTGGTCCGCGGCCATCCGGCTGAGGTAGCGGCGCTCGGGCAGGCTGGTGGCCCGCCGCGCCGCCTCCCGGTACGTGGCCGCGGCCGGGCCGTGCTGGCCGTCCAGGCCGAGCAGGTGCGCCCGGGTGGCGAGCAGCCGGTGATAGCCGGCCATCCGCCGGTCGTCCTGCAGTGCGGCCAGCGCGTCGAGCCCGGCGGCCGGGCCGTGTACCCGGGCCACTGCGACCACCCGGCTCAGGCTGCTCACCGGGTTGGGCGCGACCCGGTCCAGCAGGTCGTACAGGGCGAGGATCTGCCGCCAGTCGGTCGCGTCCACGTCCTTCGCCTCGTCGTGCACCGCGGCGATAGCGGCCTGCAGCTGGTACGGCCCGACCGATGGCCCCCTGCTGCCCTGACCTGAGGCGGCCTGACCTGAGGCGGCCTGACCTGAGGCGGCTAGCGCCCCCGTGACCAGCTCCACTCCCTCGGCGATCAGGGCCCGGTCCCAGCGACCGCGCTGCTGCTCGGCCAGTGGCACCAGCTCCCCGTCCGGGCCGGTCCGCGCCGGACGCCGCGCCTCGGTCAGCAGCATCAGCGCGAGCAGGCCGGTCACCTCGCCGTCATCGGGGAGCAGCCGGTGCAGCCAGCGGGCCAGCCGGATCGCCTCCCTGGACAGGTCCGGCCTGGTCAGCTGGTCGCTGTGGGTTGCGGCGTACCCCTCGTTGAAGATCAGGTACAGCACGTGCAGGACCGCGCGGAGCCGCTCGCCGTGGTCGGCCTCGCCGGCGGGCCCCGTGGTGGGGGGCCCGGTGGTGGGGGGCCCGGTGGTGGGGGGTCCGGTGGTGGGGGGCACCGCCAGCGGCACCCCGCTGGCCTTGATGGCCTGCTTGGCCCGGCTGATCCGCTGCGCCATGGTGGCCTCGGGAACCAGGAACGCCGCCGCGATCTGCGCGGTGCTCAGGCCCCCCACCGCGCGCAGGGTCAGCGCGATCTGGCTGGGCGCGGACAGGGCCGGGTGACAGCAGCCGAACAGCAGGGCCAGCGAGTCGTCCCGGTCCTGGCCCGGATCCGCGTCGGCGGCCGGGCTGAGCAGCTCGGACTGCGGGGTCGCCACCGCCATATGGTCCTCGCGGCGGCGCCGCGACTGCTCGCTGCGCGCCGCGTCCATCAGCCGCCGGGCCGCCACGGTGATCAGCCAGCCCCGCGGATTGTCCGGGGTCCCGTCGCGGGGCCACTGCATTGCGGCGGCCAGCAGTGCCTCCTGGGTCGCGTCCTCGCAGAGGTCGAAGTGCCCGAACCGGCGCAGCAGCGCCCCGAGGACCTGCGGCGCCAGCTCGCGCAGCAGGTCCCCGGGGTCACGGTCGGCGGTCATCAGGGCTCCGGACGGTGTGCCGTCAGGGATTCGTGGGCGACTCGTGCAGGATCGGCCAGACTTCGACCGGCTCCTCGTCGGCCCACGGCATGTCCGCCGCGATCTGCTCGGCGCGCTCGGCGTTCTCGCAGTCGAGCAGGTAGAAGCTGGCGATGTACTCCTTGGTCTCCAGGTATGGCCCGTCGGTGACCGCAGGGGCGCTGCCCTGCCGCCGGACCAGCTTGGCGTTCACCGCGTCGGCCAGGCCGTACGCGCCGATCAGCTCGCCTGTCTGCTGGTACTTCCGGTTGAACGCCTCCTGCTTGGCGATGGCCTCGGGCCACGCCTCGGCGGGGATCGCGTCCCACTTCTCCTGGTTGCCGTAGATCAGCAGCAGGTATTTCATCCCGGTCATCCTCCCGGTCCGCGCGCCCCGGTGGCGCGCTCTCATCGGTCAGTCGGAGCCGCAGGCCCATCCTCTACATCGCCGTCCGCCGTGGCCAGCATCGCCGTCCTGTCCTGTCCGGCCTCCGCGCCCGTCACCTGCATCCTGGCGGGTGGCTGCCTGGATGTCGGCCCGTCCCGGTAGTGTGCCGAGCCATGAGAAGTGTCGAGCCTGAGGTGTTCCTCGTCGCCCAGCCTGCCATCGACTACGACCAGTTGGCCGCGTACCTGCGGGAGGTGGGCGGGGAGCAGTGGCTCGAGCGGCTTCACCGGGGCGAGCTTCCCGCCGGAGGGACGGCCAGCGACGCGGAGAACCTGGCCGAGTTCGCAGGCAAGATGTGCTACCGGGCCTGGGAGCCGGGGCTGAACCCCAACGTCCGCCGGGTCCGCAACGACCACCAGGCCTACCTGCAGAACATCCTCAAGCAGGCGCACGGGTCCGTGCTGGAGCATGCGAGCTTCACATTCGTGCTGCACAACGTGAGCCGGGTGTTCTGTTATGACGACGAGACCGAGGTGCTGACCGCTGAGGGCTGGAAACCGTGGCCGAAGGTGGACGGAACCGAGGTCTTCGGGACGCTAAACCCTGTCAGCCACAACCTTGAATATCAGAAGGCAACTGAGGTCTTCCACGCGGACTATGCCGGACCGATGTACCGGGTGCAGTCCGGGCAGGTCGATCTGCTGGTGACGCCCAATCACAGGATGTGGATCCGGAGATACGACACGCAACGGGCGAGGCGGGGAGAGCAGGAGTTCGTGGTGGAGACGGCCGCGGACATCCTGCACAAGAGGGTTCAATATCAAAAACACGCGCGCTGGATAGGCTCCTCGCCTGACAACGTAACGATCCCGCCAACGCCCCGGACTTACCACCGCCCGGACCGGAGCAAGCAAACGACGCGCTTTTACCCAGGCGTGTCCTTTCCCATCGAGCCTTTTTCCAGGTTCCTTGGCTATTACCTTGCGGAAGGGTGCACCAACGGTCACGTGATCACCCTGGCTCAGAATCGCGGTCAGGTTCTGGATAAGATGGCCGACACGATACGCGCCATGGGGCTGCCTGCCTATCTGCCCGTGAGCGGTGGCGGCTGCGTTCGCACGCAGTGCCTGGCGCTATGCGATTTCCTCGCCGGGCTCGGTCATTCGCACCACAAGCGCGTGCCTGCCATCGTGGGTGAATGGAGTCCCCGCCTCATCAGGATCTTCCTCGAAGCGATGATCGAGGGCGACGGCACGACACATGGCACGTCCAACCATCGAGTCATCTATACGCCGTCCCGTGAGATGGCTGACGATTTGCAGGTGCTGGCCATCAAAGCGGGCTGGTCCGCGAACGTGCGGATCGACGACCGTACGGGCCCCCAGCGCACCATGGCGAACGGCCAGCGCTTCCGTAACCTACGCCCATGCTATGTGGTTTCCCTCCTGTCGCGCCGGCTGACGCCGCTGGTCAATCACAACCCCAGGCACGCCGTGAGGCGCCGGTACTGGAACGAGGAAGGCTTTAACGACGGTATCGAGCACTACGAGGGCCGCATTCATTGTGTCCGCGTCCCCAACGGTCTGCTGTTCGTCAGGCGTAACGGAAAACCAGTGGTCTCCGGGAACACTCATGAACTTGTGCGGCACCGTCCCGGGACGGCGGTCTCGCAGGAGTCGCTGCGCTTCGTCCGGCTGGACGAGATCCCGTTCTGGTTCCCGGAGTGGGCCCGGCAGGACCCGGAGCTGATGCAGCGGGCCACCGCGCTGCTAGACCAGATGGAGGAGTTCCAGCGCTGGATGGCGGGACACTTCGGGCTGGACGACGAGAACGTGGCCATGCCGGAGAAGAAGCACAAGACCTCGTTCATGCGGCGGCTCGCGCCGGACGGGGTGGCCACCGGCATCGTGTGGACCGCGAACATCCGCACCCTGCGGCACACGATCGAGGCCCGGACCGATCCTGGGGCCGAGGAGGAGATCAGGCTCGTGTTCGGTAAGATCGCCGAGATCATGCGGGCCGAGGCGCCCGCCCTGTTCGCGGACTACGAGGTTAGGGACGGGGCCTGGGTGCCCCAATGGCGGAAGGTCTGAGGGGCAGCAGGTCTGGGCCGGTCAGGCGGGCAGCCATGCCTCGGCGTCCTCGTGCGGATCACAGTGCAGGTGCTCGTCTGAGGCCCGGTGGGCCAGCACCTGCAGCGTGGCCCGGACCATGCCGGGCGGGCCGCTGACGAAAACGTCGCAGTCCTGCCAGCCGGCCTGCTGCCGCACCACGTCGTGCAGCAGGCCGTGGCGGCCCCGGGCGCCGGGGTCGTCCGACAGTGCGGTGACCACCTCCAGCCGCGCACACTCTGACTCCAGCCGGCCCAGGTCGGCCAGGTCATACAGGTCCCGGCGGCGCCGGGCCCCGGCAAACAGCCGTACCCGGCGGGTGGCCCCGCTGCCCTGCTGAACGGCCAGGCCCTCGATGATCGCCTTGATCGGCGCGAAGCCGGTGCCGCCGGCGATGCACAGGATGTCGCGGGCTGAGCCGTGGTCCACGACCATGGTGCCCCGCGCCGGTCCCAGCAGCACCGTGTCGCCCGCGCTGGTGTCGTGCACCAGTGTCCTGCTGACCTGGCCGCCAGGAATGGCGCGGATGTGCAGGTCCAGCGTGCCGTCGGGCCGGGGCGCGTTGGCGATGGAGTAGTTCCGCCAGACCCGCGGCCAGCGCAGGACCTGGACGCTCAGGTATTGGCCGGGCTGGTAAGGAAATGGCTGGCTGGGCCGGATGGTGAGCACGGCCAGATCGGGGCAGCGGCGCTCGTGCCGGATCACCTCCGCGACCCACCACGGCGGCTCACCAGCCACCTCCTGGGCCGCCGCGGCCATCACCGAACAGATGTGGCTGAGCGCCCTATGCCAGGCGGGCGCCGTTTCCTGATCCCAGGCCGGCCCGTTGACCAGGCGCAGCGCGGCGGCCAGCGTCTCGCCGAAGACCTGGTAGTGCCATTCCTGGACGCCGTACTTCCGGTGGTCCCGACCCAGTTCCGCCAGATACTCGTGCAGCGACGGCGGGTTGTCCATGCTCCAGACACACCGGGCCAGCGCCGAGCTGAGCGCCCTGCGCTGCTCGTCCATGGCCAGCGGGAACATCGCGCGCAGTTCCGGGTTGGCTGTGAACAGAAGGCTGTAGAAATACGCCATCTCCCTATCGGCGGCCGGGCCGGCGTCCGTGAGGGTTCTTTTCAGGATTGTGTAATCAGGTGTGGCTGGCCGGTAATTTAAGTTGGAGCATTCTTTTCCGGCCCCGGGTGCGGCCGTTGTGGCATGCGCACACGGGGTGGCGGACGGGCGTCCGGCGCCCTGGTACGGGGTTAGGGGTTGCCCGTAGATCTGCTGCTGACCAGGAACGATGCCTGGATCCTGCGCGGGCGGCCCGGCCGGGTCGGCGGCCGTGGGGCCAGGTCGGCCCGGGCCGGTTAGGCCCGCGGCGGAGTTTTGCGCCGGTTCCTCCTCGGGAATGCCTTCGCCGGGTGTAATCGCCACGCCCTGAATTGTGGCATCCGCGCATGCTATCGACAAGTGATTCCGGGTAAGCACCGGATCCGTGCCGGGCCTGCCGCTAAATAGCCGCCTCTGAATACTAAATTACGTAGTGACTAAAGACATTTCCTGTGCCCGGATGGGCTCCCGGCCTGGTCGCCGTGTTCAACCGGTTCACTCCTGGCCGCCCGTGTTCACTCCTGGCCGGCCCGTGTCCGCCCCGGCCGCCCGCCGTCCACCCGCCGCCCGCCGTCCACCCGCCGTCCGCCGTCCGTCCGCCGTCCGCCCCAGCGGCCAGGTCCCGGCCCACCGGACCCGCAGTAGAAGACAGGGGGCCGTTAGGCTGATGGCCTGCCCGGCAAGAGGCGCTGCCCGTCCCGCGAAGCGACGACGCCGCGCATCAAGGGAGGCCGCGATGGTGAACGCCGATCCCGTCAGCGTGCCGGGCGTCCCGATGCCCGCGGCGTTCATCGGTCACGGCAACCCGATGAACGCCCTTGAGGTCAACCGCTACACCACTGCATGGAAGGCCTTCGGGCAGGCGGTGCCGCGGCCCCGCGCCATCCTCGTCATCAGTGCACACTGGTACATCAACGCCACCGCCGTCACCGCGATGGCCAGGCCGCGGACCATCCACGACTTCTACGGGTTCCCCGCACCCCTGTTCGAGGTGCAGTACCCCGCACCCGGGCTACCCGAGCTGGCCGCAGAGATCAGCGACCTGGTCCATCCCACGTGGGTAGGCGCGGACATCGACAGCTGGGGGATCGACCATGGCACATGGTCGGTGCTCACGCACGCCTTCCCCGACGCCTCCATCCCGGTTGTCCAGCTCAGCGTCAACGCCGACAAATCGCTGGACTACCACCTCCAGCTCGGCGCCAGGCTGGCGCCACTGCGGGACCGGGGCGTGCTCATCATCGCCAGCGGCAATGTCGTGCACAACCTGGGCGGGATGGACTGGAACCTCGCCGATGACGGCTATGACTGGGCTCAGCGGTTCGACGAGGACGCCAAGGCCCGCATGCTGACCGACCCGGCAGAGTTCGTGACCCTTGACGCCCACCGCGACTTCGGCCATGCGGTGCCGACAGCTGACCACTTCATCCCCGCCGTGTACCTGGCTGGCCTGGCGTCAGCCACCGGAACCCCGGATACCGGCGTCCTGGTTGACGGCTATGCCTACGGATCGCTGTCGATGACGGCTTACACGATCGGCCTCTCCTGCCCCCATGCCGCCGGCGAGGGCGGATCCCCGCAGCCGCCGCCCGGTCTCCCACCGGACGAGTCCAACATCTGACACCCCAGCTCCGGGAGCCGACCCCCCGGGGCAGGCCGCCGGTCGCACGGGCTGGCCGGGCGCAGCAGCGGGCGCGGCCAGCCCTACGATGATGCGATGACGTCAGCCGGGTATCTCCGCTTTCCTCATATCCAGGGTGACCTGCTCACCTTCGTGGCCGAAGACGACGTGTGGCTGGCGCCGATGGACGGTGGCCGGGGCTGGCGGCTCTCCGCGGACCGGGCCGAGGCTGCCAGCCCGCGGTTCTCCCGCGATGGGCGCTGGGTGGCCTGGACCAGCTGGCGTGATGGCCCGGCCGAGGTGTACCTGGCCGGGGTGGACGGTGAGCCGGGCCGCCGCCTCACCTACTGGAGTGACCAGCTCGCCAAGGTGTGCGGCTGGACGCCCGAGGGCCGGGTGCTGGCCCTGAGCGCGAGCGGCCAGGCCTTCGAGCGGCCGGGCTGGGCGTACGCGGTCCCGGTCGATGGCGGCGCACCGCAGCCGCTGCCGTTCGGCCCGGTCGCGGATGTGACCCTGGAGCAGAGCACCCGTGCCCTGCTGAACGGCAGCTGGGGACGTGACCCGGCCTTCTGGAAGCGGTACCGGGGCGGAACCGCCGGACGGCTGTGGACGTCGGCGGACGGCGCTCCGTTCCAGCGCATCCTGGCCGACCTGACCGGGCAGTTCGCTAGTCCCATGCTTGTCGGTGACCGCCTCGCGTTCCTGTCCGACCACGAGGGCACGGGCAACGTGTACTCGTGCCGGCTGGACGGTTCCGACCTGCTCCGGCACACCGACCACGACGGCGAGTATGCCCGCCAGGCCACAACGGACGGCAGCCGGGTGATTTACCAGGTCCGCGGCGAGCTGTGGATGCTGGACAACCTCGCGCCGGACAGCGAGCCCCGGCCGCTGAGTGTCAGTCTGGGCTCGGCGTCCACCGCACTGGCCCCGCGCCTGATCTCGGCCGCGGATCACCTGGGCGACCTGTCCTGCGACTACACCGGCCTAGCCAGCGTGATCGAGGTCCGGGGCACGGTGCACTGGCTCACCCACCGCGACGGACCGGCCCGGGCGCTGGCCGTCGAGCCTGGCATCCGTGCCCGGATGCCCCGGGTCCTGGGCCGTGACGGCCTGGTCGTGTGGGTCAGCGACGCCGGGGGCGAGGACGGACTCGAGGTCGCACCGGCCGACGGCGCGGAGGCGTCAGGGGCCGGATCTACGGGCGCGGACTCGCGCGCGGGCGGCCCGCGCCGGCTCGCTGCGGGGGAGCTGGGGCTGGTCAACGAGCTGGCCGCCGCGCCCGACGGGTCCACGGTCGCTGCGGCCGCCCGGGACGGGCGGCTGCTGGTGGTGGACATCGCCTCCGGGGCGGTGCGGCAGCTGGCCCAGTCGCCGGACGGGGCCATATCCGGGCTGGCCTACTCGCCGGACTCGGCCTGGCTGGCCTGGTCGCATCCCGGCCCGCAGCCGCTCAGCCGGATCCGGATTGCCCGGCTGGCCGACGATGCGATCGTGGATGTGACCGACGGCCGCTTCGTCAACTCCGAGCCGGTCTTCACCGCGGACGGGAAGTACCTGGCCTTCCTGTCCGCGCGCATCTTCGACCCGGTGTACGACGCGCACTTCTTCGACCTGTCGTTCCCGTTCGGGTCCCGGCCGTACCTGGTGCCGCTGGCCGCGGACACACCGTCCCCGTTCGCGCCGCTGCCTCAGGGACGGCCCGTCGGCAACGAGCCGGACAATAACGGGGACAAGAACGGGACCAAGGGCGGGGCCAAGGCGGGCGCGGGCGCGGACGGCGAGATCGTGGCCCGGGACGACGAGCAGCCGGACGGTGAGGACGACGCGCCGCCTCCCGTGCGGGTGGACGCGGAGGGCCTGCCCACCCGGGTAGTCAGCCTGCCGGTGGCCGAGTCGCGGTACGCGTCGCTGCGCGCGGTGACCGGTGGCTTCGCCTGGCTCAAGGAACCGGTCATCGGGGTGCTGGGCGAAGGGGCGGCGGTGCCGGACGGCAAGCGGCCCCGGTCCTCGCTGGAACGCTTCGACCTGGTCCGCCGCAAGACCACGGAGCTGGTCGCCGGGCTGGACTGGTTCGAGGCCAGCGGCGACGGCGAGTGGCTGGTCGTCCATGACGGCAGCGAACTGCGGGTGGTCCCGTCCCAGCGGAAGGCGGATCCGGACGGCGGGGACAGCGTGCAGGTCAACCTGTCCCGGGCCCGGTTCATCGCCGACCCGCTGGCCCTTTGGCGGCACGCGTTCACCGAGGTCGGACGCTTCATGCAGCACGACTTCTGGGTCCCCGACATGGGCGGGGTGGACTGGCGCGGCGCCCTGGAGTCCTACCGGCCGGTGCTGGACCGGATCGGCACCCCTTCAGAGTTCGCCGACCTGCTCTGGGAGGTCGTCGGCGAACTGGGCACCTCCCACGCCTACATCCGGCCCCGGGCCACGCCGGGTAGCGGCGGCAAGGGCCAGGTGGGGCTCCTCGGGGCGGACTTGTCCCGGGACCCGGACGGCCGGTGGCGGATCGACCGGGTGCTGCCCGGCGAGTCCTCCGACCCGCGGGCCCGCGCTCCGCTGGCCGCCCCGGGCGTGACGGTCCGGCCCGGCGACGTCCTGCTGGCGGTGGACGGTCGGCCGGTGGACCCGGCCGTCGGACCGGGGCCGCTGCTGGTCGGCACCGCCGGCCTGCCGGTGGAGCTCACCGTGGGACGCGACGGCGAGCCGCCCCGGCGTTTCGCGGTGACCCCGCTGGGCAGCGACCGCCGGCTGCGCTACCAGGACTGGGTAGCCGAGAAGAGGCACCGGGTCCGCGAGCTGACGGATGGCCGCGCCGGGTACCTGCACATCCCTGACATGATGGGGGAGGGCTGGGCGCACTTCAGCCGGGACCTGCGGGCGGAGATGGCGCGGCCGGCGCTCGTCGTGGACGTCCGGTCCAACCGGGGTGGCCACGTGTCCGAGCTGGTCATCGAGAAGCTGGCCCGCCGGATCATGGGCTGGGACATCCCGCGCTGGATGACCGCGGCCACCTATCCGCGAGACGCGCCGCGCGGCCCGATGGTGGCGCTGGCCGACGAGAACGCGGGCTCGGACGGCGACATCGTGACCGCCGCCATCCGCATCCTGGGACTTGGCCCCGTGGTGGGCACCCGCACCTGGGGCGGGGTGATCGGGATCGAGTCGCCGTTCGTCCTGGTGGACGGCACCGCGATGACCGTCCCGCGGTACGCCATCTGGCTGGATGGCTTCGGCTGGGGGGTGGAGAACTACGGCGTGGACCCCGATGTCGAGGTGCTCATCTCACCCCAGGACTGGGCCGAGGGCCGGGACGTGCAGCTGGAGACCGCGGTGCGGCTGGCCATGGAGGCCCTCGAGACTAGGCTGCCGGCCACCCCGCCGGACACGTCGGACCACCCGTCCAAGGCACGCCCGCCGCTGCCGCCCCGCCCGCGGCGCTAACCCGGCCCGGCACCGGCGGCTCGGCGCCGCTGCGCCGCGGTGGTAGGGGGCTGCACTGGCAGAGCGCGTGGCGGGAGGGGCTGCGGACGAGACAGCCGCGCCCGCCGCGGAGGCTGGCGATCACGGCACGCCCGGCGCATCATGGAGCTGGGCAGCACCGGGCGCGGGGTCTGTCCTGCGCCCGGGTGCCGACGTGGCGAAAGAAGCGTGAATCCCATGCCCGCTGACGCGCAGTTCCAGCTGAAGGCCCAGTACCCCGCCAACCTGGACCGCTGCCGGCGGTACGGCGCCCCGCGCACCCTGCACGGGGACGACGGGAGTTGCGGGCTCTCGTTCTCGCTGGGCAGCCGGGTCCTGGCCCTGCTCGTCACGCTCGGCGGCCTGCTCGCCCTGCTCGGCAGTGCGGCCTGGCTGCTGGCCACCGCCCCCGCGATCAACGCGGCCTCGGTGCTCGCCTTCGCCTGCCTGGTCGTCCTCGTGCTCGCGGGCGCCGCGCTGGCCCTGACCCGCCGCGGCTAGCGGGGTCACCGGGCGGTACCTCCGCTCAGGAGGGTGAGGCTGGTTCGGCGTATCCGTGGGCGTAGGCGTAGCTGCTCCGGCCGTTCATCGCCGCCGCGGCCATATCCCGTTCTGCTTCAAGGGCGCCGCCACCTCCGGTAACGGCCTCGTGTTGGACGCCGCCGCCGCGGCCGCAGGCCTGGCCCTGGGCGTACTCGCCGCCGGGCTGATGCGCGTCTCCTGCGACGAGCACACAGGCCGGGCCACCACATGGACCGGCCTGCCCTGCGCGCTGATCTGGATCGCCGCCGTCGCCGGCCGCATCTACTTCGCCTACGGCCCGGCCCACGTCTTCGGGGCGCAGCCGGGCACTGGATGCTGACCAACCAGATCACCGTCAACACGCTCACCGACGGCCTGATCGTCCTATCCGCGGCCATGCTGCTAGCCCGCACCGCAACCCTGGCCGCCCCGGGCCCGGCACGTTACCGCCCGGCAGGCCCCCCGCCCCGCCGTCCCGGCGACCGTGCACCAGTAAGCAGCGACAACAAGATCAGCCGATTGGTGCCGCCCGGTGGCACCAATCGGCTGATTACTACGTTCAGCGAGACCGCCCCGGAGCCACGGCGGTAACAGGAGCCACATGGGCCCCAGAATCGCCGCGCCTGTGGGGACGACGACGATTACGTCATCCAGCCTCCCAGCCGCGAGTCGCTGCACCCGAACTGGTCCTAGGCGTGCCGCCAGGCGGCGGAGGCGGGCTGACGATCGATCTCGTAGTGCAGCGAGACGATGCCGTCTGTCGTGACACGTGCGTCCAACAGCCGCAGTCGAGTCGGGAGCTGGCCCTGCAGAAGGGGAACGCCGTCGAAGGCGGTCGGCGTTCCGAGGCCGCCGACCAGTGACGGCAACAGCATCAGGTGAAGTTCGTCAACGAGCCCGGAACGCAGCAGCGCACCGTTGAGGCCGCCTCCGGCTTCCGAGACGACACACGTCGCTCCGAGCCGGTCCTTCATCGTGCGCAGGGCGTCGCCCAGGTCAACTGGTCCGTCGCCAGCGACGAGATAGGGGACATCCTCGCTCCGTAGATGCGCCAAGTACGGCGCCGGTGTCGCGTGCGACACGATGACCAGCAACCGTCTGCCCGCGTCTGCCTTGTATGTCCATCTGATCCGGCCGCGGCCGTCGACGACCGCGAACCACCGGCAGTTGGCCTCGCCGGGCAGGAAGTCGTCATAGAGCGTCGCGATGTCGCCACTCGGCGCGGGCAAGCCCGTGATCGGCCCGTCCGCATCCGCAGCGAATGTTCCGCTTCCCTCCAGAACCACCTGGGGCGCGTACCGCCGGTCGATCTCCGCCCGGCGTGCTGCGAACATCCCGTCCGCGCTGTCGGGATGAATGGAGTCCCACATTTTTCCCGCGGCTTCGTCCAGCAACCGGCTGGCGCGGTTGAGCGTCACCCGCCCATCGGCTGAAGCGGTCACCGACACCACAAGCCGCGGCCTTGACGAGCGAGCCGCATGGACATCCGGTGCGGTGTCCGCCATCGACCCTCCCGTATCGTCGCAACTAACTTGCGGATTGATCGTCTGTACACTAACCAGCACATCCGACCAACCTGGGTCATCATGACTGTCTCAGGGCTGTGGGGGCTTGAGGCTCATGCGGCGGATGGGGCTGGGGAGAACGCTGGTGCGGGCGGACCAGGGCGCCCGGCCTCCCAGACTCAAACGCTGTTCGGTGATCAAACGAATGGTGTTGCCAGGACGACACCGATCGTCTGATCACGCTGGCGGGGTGCCCAGCGTCATGCCCCGTCGGCAACACCAGCCACGCAGGCCACAAAGCTACCGGCGGCTCGGGAGCCCGGGGCCTTCGTGGTGAGAAATGGCTGCGGGCACAGCCCCTTTCCTCCGCATTCTGAGCGGGCAGGGAGGGGCAGGGAGGGGAACGGCCGGCGGGGCCAGCTTCTCCGCGCTGATGGGCATGTTCTTCATCGTCCGGACGGGAAAAACCGTGATGACCGCGCCCGGACAACGAGGCCGTCACGGTGCCGGTGGCGACCGCGTGCCCGCGCCTGCGGCCGGGTGACCTGAGGGCTGGTTAGAGGGGGCTTGTGTAGCTCCCGAGCCAGTGCAGCTTTAGCCAGAGGAGTGCGGCGGTCCAGGCGCCGCTGACCTCCAGGATGCCGACCAGGACCAGCAGGCCGCCGCCGATCCGGGCGATGAGCTGGGCGTGCCGCCGGGCGAACTGGAACGCGGTCACGCCCCGCTGGAAGGCCAGGGCCACGATGATGAACGGGATGCCCAGGCCGAGGCCGTAGATGAATGCGAGCACGGCGCCGCGGACCGCCGTGCCCGAGGTGAAAGCCAGGGACAGCACGGCGGACAGGGTGGGGCCGACGCACGGAGTCCAGCTCACCGCGAAGAGCACCCCGAGCAGCGGGGCGCCGATCAGGCCGGCCCGGGGCCGGATCGAGGGCCGGGCGATCCGGCCCGTGATGGGAAAGCGGTCGAACACCCCGGCGAACATCAGGCCGAGCACGATCGTGACCGCGCCCAGGATCTGGGTCACGCCGGCCTGGTGGCGCACCAGCACCAGCCCCAGTCCACCGAAGGCCAGGCCCTCGGTGGCGAACACGAGCGAGAAGCCCAGCACGAACAGCGTGGTGCCGAGCAGGGTCCGGCCCCGGGTGGAGCCGGTGAGCCCGCTGGTCCGCGCCCGGGCCGCGCGGGCGCCTGGCCCCCCCGCGGACCTGGCCGCGCCGGCGCCGGCCGAAGGCTTGCTGGCCGGGCCGTCCATGGCCACGGGCGTCCCGTCGGGTGCCACCGCCACCCGTTCCGTGGCGGCCGCCTCGGCACGCTGCGCGTCTGTCCCGGACATGCCGGTCACGTAGGACAGGTAGCCCGGGACCAGCGGCAGGACGCACGGTGACAGGAACGTGAGCGCGCCGGCCGCCGCCGCGATCGGCGCGGCCAGGATCAGCGGTCCGGACTGGACCAGGTGCTCGATCCCGCCACCCATGGGCACGCCTCCTGTTCGGGCCCCAAACTACCGGTTCCCCGGCCGGCCATCGGCGGACGGCCTCGTCACCGCCCGCCCTCAGCCGGGGTTCGGGGGCGCCGCGCTCCAGGGATTCCGGTGCCTGCCGTCTCGTGCCCGGTGATTCACCACTTCCACCAGCAGATGATTGCGAGATACTGTTTAACAGAGATGATTTTGCATCGCAAATATATGGCTGCGTGATAGTGTTGGGCAGTGCAAGACACCACGCAGGGCTCCGCTCCCGAGGCCGCGGAGCGTGGCTCGGCCAGCCTCTCCGCCAAAGCGGCGGGCGTTCATGCGGGCGTTGCGGGATGCAGGCGGTGAGGTCCCGGCCGTTCCCGGGGACCATCTGGCCTTCCTGCTCGTGCAGCTGGGGCTGCACGGGGCACGGCGGTTCGCCGAGCGGCTAGCGCCGCTCGGCCTGGAGCAGCGGCACGCCGGGATGCTCATCCGGCTGGCTGCGAACCAGGGCCGGTCCCAGCAGGCCATCGCCGAGATGATCGGGGTGAACGCGACCCGGATGGTCTTCCTGGTGGATGAGCTGGAAGAGCACGGCCTGGTCGAGCGCAGGCGCAATCCCGCCGACCGCCGCTCCCACGCGCTCTACCTGACCGAGCAGGGCCTGGCCACGGTGGACCAGGTCCGGGCGGTGACCGCCGAGCACGAGGCGGAGTTCGGCGCCGGGCTGACCGGGGCGCAGCGTGCCCAGCTGGTCAGCCTGCTCCGCCTGGTGGCGGAGGAGCAGGGGCTGCACCCGCAGGGGACGCCCGGCCCGGCACCGGGCCGGGCACCGCTGCCCTGCTGACCCGGGCCACCCGGCCGGCCAGCCAGGCGGGCCTCCACGCCGGCCACCGAGAGGCCGGCCACGGCGAGCCGTTCGGCGGCCTCCTCGCCCCCCGGGCCCATGCCCAGAACGACGACATCCACCTCGTGCAGGGGTCATCCTGCCTCCCCCAGGGGTGCATCGATCCGGGGTCTCAGGGTGTGGCAGGGTGGAATTACGGCGACGGAGAACTGGTTTCCTAGAACGTGCCTGGCACAACCGACAGGGACGGGGTAATCGATGACTTCTGAGCGCGGAGACGATATCTGCTCGTCTGGCCCGCCACTCACCGAACGTGAGGCGGAGGAGCAGGCGCACGGGATCGCGTTCAAGACCGGGCCGCCCGGAACGGTCGGGGTAGAGCTGGAATGGCTGGTCTGTGACGGCCGTGACCCGGCTCTCCCCGTTGACCAGCGGCGAGTGGCCGCAGCCCTCGCCCGCCTGGACGAGCCCGGGGCGCTCCCTGGCCGGGGTCGGCTGACTACCGAACCCGGCGGCCAGGTCGAGCTGAGTTCCGCGCCCGCCTCCGGCCTGGGCGGCTGCGTAGCGGCGGCTGGGAGCGACCTTACCGCCGTCCGCCAGGCCATCGCCCCCGCGGGGCTCAGCCTCGCAGGGCACGGCCTTGATCCCCTTAGACCCCCACGGCGCGTCCTGGACCTGCCGCGTTACGCGGCCATGGAACAATTCTTCGACCGCAGCGGCCCCTGGGGCCGGGTCATGATGTGCAGCACCGCCTCGGTCCAGGTGTGCGTGGACGCCGGGCAGGAGCAGAGCGGTCCCTCCGGATTCCGGTGGCGCTGGCACCTGCTGCACGGGCTGGGTCCGGTGCTCGTGGCGTCGTTCGCCAATTCCCCGTTCCAGGACGGCCGGATGTCGGGGTGGAAGTCCACCCGCCAGGCGGTGTGGTCCCGGCTCGACCCCAGCCGGACCCGGGCCCCGGCGGACGCGGAACCAGGCGCGGCGGATCGCGGGCCGGGCTGGCCGGAGGATACCGATCCCCGGGAAGACTGGGTGAGCTACGTGCTCGACGCCCAGGTCATGCTGCTGCGTGATCCCGGATCCCGCCGCTGGACCGCGCCGACCGGCCTCACGTTCCGCGACTGGGTACGCGGCGCGGCGGGGCCCCCGCCTACAGCCGATGACCTCACGTATCACCTGTCCACCCTGTTCCCGCCGGTCCGGCCGCGCGGGCACCTGGAGCTCCGGGTGATCGACGCGCAGCCTGGCGACGGCTGGATCGTGCCGACCGCGGTGGTATCCGCCCTGCTCGATGACCCGGTCGCGGCGCAGGCCGCGATGGCCGCGGTGGAGCCGCTGCAGAAGGACACCCGTCCGGGCGAACTGCTACTGCGCGCGGCCCGCCACGGCCAGGACGACCCGCAGCTGGCCACGGCCAGCCGGGAATGCTTCGCCGCGGCCGACGCCGCGCTGGTCCGGCTCGGGGCTCCGGCCCCGATCCGGGACGCGGTCACCGGATTCGCCGACCGCTACGTGCTGCGCGGCCGGTGCCCCGCGGATGACCGGCTCGACGAGGCCCGCGCAGCCGTCGGCCTCCTGCACCACCCCCGCAACCCCGACGCATGTCTGGAGGAATCCTCATGACTCCCACGCCTGCCACCCCTGCCCCGCGACCGCGGGGCGACGGCCCGGTGGCTGGCGGCTCGCGGGACGGCGGTCCGGTGGCTGGCGGGACGGTGTTTGGCGGGACAGCGGACGAGCTACGGGAAGTGATCGCCGGTAACCTGCTCACCGCCCGGGAGCGGACCCGGCTGCTCACCGAGTCCGTGGAGGACAGCGACCTGGTCCGGCAGCACTCCCCGCTCATGTCGCCGCTGGTCTGGGACCTGGCGCACATCGCCAACCAGGAAGAGCTGTGGCTGCTGCGCAACGTGGGCGGCCGGGAGCCGATGCACCCCGAGATCGACCCGCTTTACGACGCGTTCGAGCACCCGCGGTCCGAGCGGCCCACGCTGCCGCTGCTGCCGCCCGCCGAGGCCCGCGCGTACGCCCGCGAGGTCCGCGGCCGGGTCATGGACCTGCTGGAATCGGCCAGATTCGCCGGGGACCCGCTGGTTACCGACGGGTTCGCGTACGGCATGGTAGCCCAGCACGAGCAGCAGCACGACGAGACCATGCTGATCACCCACCAGCTGCGCCGCGGCGCAGCCGCGCTCACCACGGCGCCGCCCGGGCCGCCACCGCCGGATGCCCTGAGCCTGCCGCCCGAGGTGCTGGTGCCCGGCGGCCCGTTTACCCTGGGCACCTCGACCGAGCCCTGGGCCCTGGACAACGAGCGGCCCGCGCAGCAGATCTCGGTCCCGTCCTTCTACCTCGACAGCACGCCGGTCAGCAACGCCGCGTACCAGGATTTCATCGGCGACGGCGGGTACGACGAGCCGCGCTGGTGGACCACGGAAGGCTGGGCGCACCGGGAGCGGGCCGGCCTGGGCGCGCCGCTGTACTGGCGCCGCGACGGGCGCACCTGGATCCGCGACCGGTTCGGGGTCACGGAGCCGGTCCCCCCCGCCGAGCCGGTGATGCACGTGTGCTGGTACGAGGCGGACGCCTACGCCCGCTGGGCCGGGCGCCGGCTCCCGACCGAGGCGGAATGGGAGAAGGCGGCCCGGTTCGACCCGGCCACCGGGCGGTCCAGGCGCTTCCCGTGGGGTGACGAAGACCCAGCCGCCGACCGGGCCAACCTCGGCCAGCACTACCTCCAGCCTGCCCCGGCCGGCAGCTACCCCGAGGGCGCCGCCCCGTGCGGGGCACGGCAGCTGATCGGGGACGTGTGGGAGTGGACCGGCAGCGACTTCCTGCCCTACCCCGGCTTCCGTGCCTGGCCGTACCGCGAGTACTCCGAGGTCTTCTTCGGCCCCGAGTACAAGGTGCTGCGCGGCGGCTCGTTCGCGGTGGGGCCGGTGGCCATCCGGAGCACGTTCCGGAACTGGGACTACCCGATCCGGCGGCAGATCTTCTCCGGCTTCCGCACCGCCCGGGACGCCGCGCCCGCCGTGGAGCCCGGTCACCGCCGCCCGCCGGGTGGGGAGTGACGCCCCCGGATGTGCCGCCATCTGGCCTATCTCGGACCGCAAGCCACCTTGCGATCGATGCTTACCGACCCGCCGTACGGGCTGCTCCGCCAGTCCTGGGCGCCCCGTCAGCAAAGGCACGGCACGGTCAACGCGGACGGGTTCGGGGTGGGCTGGTACGCCGACGCTGACCCGGTGCCCGCCCGCTACCGGCGGGCGGTGCCGATGTGGGGCGACGCCTCGTTCGCCGACCTGGCCCGGGTGACCAGCACCCGGGCGCTGCTCGCCGCGGTTCGCTCGGCCACGGACGGCACCGCCCAGGGCGAGGCCGCCGCCGCCCCGTACGCGGCGGGGCCGTGGCTGTTCAGCCACAACGGCAGGCTCGATGGCTGGCCCGGCGCGACGGCCGGGCTGGCTGCCACCCTGCCCGCCGCGGACCTCCTCGCCCTCGAGGCGCGCACCGACTCCGCGCTGGCCTGGGCGCTGGTGCACCGGCGGTTGCGGGACGGGGAGTGCCCGGCCGGCGCGCTGGCTGGCACGGTCGGCGACCTCGACGCGGCCGGGATCACCGGCCGGTTCAACTTCCTGCTCACGGACGGGAGGACGATTGCCGCTACGGCCGCGGGCGACACGCTCTGCTACCGCTGCCGGCCAGGCCAGGTCGTGGTGGCCTCCGAACCCTCTGATGAGGAGGCGGGCTGGCATTTCGTCCCGGACCGCACGGTGCTGACCGCGCGGCCCGGCGTAGTGGACGCTGGGCCGCTCAAGCCCGGTGACTGACGCACGCGCACTCCATGCCCGCACACTCCATCCCCGCAGATCCAGCCGGCGACGGAACTGGCCAGCAGCGGACCAGGGAAGGGACTCCGATCATGAACCAGTTGCACGTCGAGAGGTGCCTGCCGGACGGATTCCTGGCCGCCGCGCTGCGCGCGGACGCGCAGGCGGGCCTGACCGCGATGCCGAAGACCCTGCCGCCCAAATGGTTCTATGACGAGCGGGGCAGCGAGCTGTTCGAGAAGATCACCCTGCTGCCGGAGTACTACCCGACCCGGGCCGAGCGGTCCATCCTGGCCGCGGCGGCCCCCGCGATCGCGGGGGCGACCGGCGCCAGCGCCCTGGTCGAGCTGGGCTCGGGCTCGTCGGAGAAGACCTCGCTGCTGCTCGACGCGCTGCGTGAGGCCGGCTCGCTGCGCAGCTACGTGGCGGTGGACGTGAGCGAGAGCGCCCTGATCGGCGCGGCTCACCGGGTCCTCTCGAGCTACCCGGGACTGACGGTGGACGCGGTCGTCTCGGACTTCGAGGCCCGGCTGGGCCTGCCCGCGCCCGACGGGCCCCGCCTGGTCGCCTTCCTGGGCAGCACCATCGGCAACCTGCTCCCTGCGGAGCGGGCCTCGTTCCTGGCCCGGCTGCGCGCCGGCCTGTGCGACGGCGACGCCCTGCTGCTCGGCACCGACCTGGTCAAGGACCCGGCGGTGCTCCTGGCTGCCTACGACGACGCCGCCGGGGTGACCGCCGCGTTCAACAAGAACGTGCTGGCCGTGCTCAACGCGGAGCTGGGCGCGGACTTCGACCTGGACGCCTTCGACCACGTGGCCGTGTGGGATCCGCAGGCCGAGTGGATCGAGATGCGGCTGCGCTCCGCGGAGGACCAGGTCGTGCACTTGCCGGGCATCGGGCTGACCGCGGCGTTCTCGGCGGGGGAGCAGCTACGGACCGAGGTATCGGCCAAGTTCCGGCGGGCCGGTGTCGCGGCCGAGCTGGCCGCAGCAGGGTTCACCCTCCAGTCCTGGTGGACCGACGGGCAGGACCGGTTCGCGCTGTCCCTATCCGTGCCGGGCTGACCGCCCGGCCGCCGTGCTCCTCTGGCGCACGGGGCCTGCCGTACCATCTCCGGCATCCCCCCCGGGGGAAATAGCGGTAATGCGCAGTTGGGGAAGATCACGTGGTCGGTGCCCTTCGCGGTATGGTTCACGCCAGGAACCTTGGCCCGCGCGGGGTATTCGGATTCGAGGCGGCAGGACATCACCATGGAGAAATGGAATCCGGCGGCCCGCCGTGACCTTCGTGGCGGGAGCGGCTGATGCTCACGGTCCCGTCCGCGGGCAGTGCGGACGTGTGGTGGCTCGACATCACCTCGGTCAACGTGGGCCGCGCCGAGCTGGCCGAGCTCAGCCTGGAGGAGCACAAGCGGGCCGCGGCGTTCGCGTTCCGCGCTGACCGGCGCCGGTACACCGCCGCGCACGTGATGCTGCGCCGGGTGCTGTCCGGGTACCTTGATTTCCCCCCGTCCAGCCTGGTCTTCCACCGTGAACCGTGCCCGCGGTGCGGGAAGCCCACCGGCCGGCCCTGCCGCTACGTTTCGGCGTGCATTTCTCCCTCGCGCACAGTGGGGACGCGGTGCTGATCGCCGTGGCCAGCCAGCCGGTGGGCGTGGACGTGGAGCAGCAGCCGACCGGATGCGTCTGCTCGATGTCGGCGGACATGAACGCGGCCGACGCGGAGTGGGGGCGGTCGCTCAGCGAAGCCGGGCGGCACGAGCTGGTCATCCGGTGGTGGGTGCGGTCCGAGGCGGCCCTCAAGTGCACGGGGGAGGGCATCGGTCACGAGGTCGGCGAGTTCCCGGTCCTCGGCCGTCCCGGTGCCCCCACTGGCCTGGCCGGCCCCGGCGGGCCCGATCAGCTGGTGCCCGCCACACCGGCGCACGGCTGCTCACTGATCTCGCTCCCGGCGCCCGCCGGCTACCAGGCCGCACTCGCGCTCGCCGGCAGCATTCGGGCCATCCGGCTCAACGTCCGGGCGCCCTGGGCGCCCGGAACGCGTGCGGGCAGCCGGGGCGCCCCAGTCCGCTGAGCAGGTGACATCCGTCCCGCCCGCCCCTCATGACCCCGGCGGCCCGGCCCCATTCCGCGGACAGGGCAGTGCCAGCCCTGCCAGGGTGTGGACGTCAACGACGGGAGGATTCCGGTGGCGGCGGCTTACGACCCCGTCCAGTGGCACGACTTCGGCACCTCGTTCGCCGCCGCGGCGGGTGCGCTGCTGGGGCTGGCCTTCGTGGCCATCTCCTTCAACCTTGATCCGATCCTCCAGGGCAAGGCGCTGCCCGACCGGGCCATCGAGACGCTGGCGTTCTTCGCCTACGCGATGGCCGCGAGCCTGCTGATCCAGCTTCCGGGCCTGTCGGGCCTGGGCCTCGGCGTCGGCGAGGCGATCCTCGCCGCCGGAGTCGTCGTGCTGGTGGTCAGGAGCCTCCCGCGGTGGAGGCAGGAACGGGGGGACCCGCTCAGCTGGCGCCTCACGCACTTCAGCCCCGCGGCCCTGACCGCCTCGCTGGCCATCGTGGGGGCCCCTGGGCACGATGACCACCAGCGCAGGCGGCCTGTACTGGCTGGCCGCCGCCATGACCGTCGCGACCGCGTCCGGGCTGATCAACAGCTGGGTCCTGCTCGTCGAGATCCGGCGCTGACCTGCGTGGCCACCGTCCCCTGGCGGGTGGCATCCGGGGTCTGCGGCCGTATCCATGGGACAATAAGGGAGTAACCGGCCTGGCTCCTGGCCGGGGGGAAACGGGGGACCTCCATGCGGCCATTCTTCAAGGACGATGACTTCAACTTCCTGACCGAGATCGCACTGGGCTCGGTCTACCGGCAGGCGGCGGACGTCGGCGAGGTGCTCACGACCGTCGATCGCATCCATGACGGCAAGGCGCAGTCGTGGGTCGATGAGTGGACGGCGACGGCCGATCGTCTCGCGAAGGAGGCGGACGCCAGCGCCGGGGCCGGTCGCGCGCACTCGGCCGCCGGCCAGTACCTGCGCGCGTCGCTGTATTACTCGGTGGCAACGTACTCGGCGGACGGGACAGGAGACCCGGACCTGTTCGCGTCGCTGTGGGAGAAGCACCGCGCCGCCTGGGACCAGTTCGTGGACCTGGGCGACTTCGGCGGGGCAGTCGCCGAGCGCATCGAGATCCCGTACGAGGCCACGACGCTGCCTGGGTATTTCTTCCGTTCCGGCGCGGCTGCTGGGCCACGGCGGACGCTGATCTTCAATAACGGCAGTGACGGCTCTGTCGTCGGCGCCTGGACCGACGGGATTGCCCCCGCGCTCGCGCGGGGCTGGAACGCGATGACGTTCGACGGCCCCGGGCAGAACGCGGCGCTGGTGCGGCAGGGCCTGCCGTTCCGCCCGGACTGGGAGAAGGTCATCAGGCCGGTCGTGGATTTTCTCTCGGCCCGCGCGGACGTGGCCGGCGCGAAGCTGGCCCTGCTCGGCGTCAGCCAGGCCGGCTACTGGGTGCCCCGGGCGCTGGCTTTCGAGCACCGGGTGGCGGCTGCGGTAGCCGACCCGGGCGTGGTTGACGTTTCCACGACGGTGCTCGGGCATCTGCCGCACATGATGGTGAAGCTGCTGGAAGCCGGCGAGCAGGAGAAGTTCGACCGGGACATGCAGTGGACGCTGAAACTGTCGCCGTCAACGCGGGCGCTGCTCGCGCTGCGCATGCGGCCATACGGCGTGGCCACGCCGTATGAGTTCTTCTCCGCCGCCCGCGACTACGTGCTCACCGACGAGCTGATCGCCCAGATCACCACCCCGATCCTGGTCACCAACCCGGAAAACGAGCAATTCTGGCCGGGACAGTCCCAGGAACTCTTCGGCAAGCTCAGCGGCCCCGCGGCGATCGTCGCGTTTACCGAGGCCGAGGGGGCTGACTCACACTGCGAGCCCACCGCCTCCGGCCTGCGCGGTGAGCGGATCTTCGACTGGCTCGACGAGCGGATCCCGGCCTGACCCGGGGACGGCCGCACGTCTTGCCCCCGCTCACGGAGTGCGCGATACGGATATCTGTGCGCTGCACGGGTAACCTCCGAAGGAAGCGGCGAGACTAAGGGCAGGGTGGCAGACATGACGGCAGTGTTCGCGGTAGATGCGTGCCGGACCCCGGTCGGGAAGATCAAGGGCGCACTGGCCACGGTCCGGCCCGATCACCTGACCGCCGAGGTCATCAAGGCCCTGCTGGCCCGCAACGACTGGCTCGACCCGGCCCGGATCGACGACGTGTACTGGGGCGCGGCCAACCAGGCCGGCGAGGACAACCGGAACGTCGCGCGGATGGGCGTGCTGCTGGCCGGCCTGCCGGTCGAGGTGCCCGGCGCGACCGTGAACCGGCTCTGTGGATCCGGCATGGAGGCCATCGCCAGCGCCGCCCGGGCCATCGCGGCCGGGGAGGCCGACGTGATGCTGGCCGGCGGGGCCGAGTCGATGACCCGGGCGCCGTTCGTGCTGCCCCGGGCCAGCGAGCCGTTCCCGCGGGAGGCCGGGGCCGCCGACACCCGGCTGGGCTGGCGGCTGGTCAGCCCGCTGATGCAGGAGCTCTACCCGCCGGTCACCCTGGGCGAGACGGCGGAGAACGTGGCCGAGCGGTACGGGGTGAGCCGGGAGCGCCAGGACGAGTTCGCGCTGCGCAGCCACCAGCGGGCCGCCCAGGCCCGCGACGGGGGGCGGTTCGGCGACGAGATCGTGCCGGTGCCGACCCAGGCCGGGCCGGTCATCCAGGATGAGGGCATCCGGCGCGGGCTGACCCTGGAGGAACTCGCGGCCAAGCGGCCCGCGTTCCGCAAGGGCGGCACCGTGACCGGCGGCAACTCCTCGCCGCTGAACGACGGCGCGGCCGGCGTGCTGCTGGTCTCGGAGCGGGTGCTGGGCGGCGGTGTGACGCCGCTGGCCCGGTACGAGGGCACCGCGGCCGCCGGGGTCCACCCCGACTACATGGGCATCGGGCCGGTCCCGGCCATGGGCAAGGTGCTGGGCCGGGCCGGCTGGGACGTAGGCAGCCTCGACCTGATCGAGCTCAACGAGGCTTTCGCGGCCCAGGCCGTGGCGGTGGCCGACGAGCTCAAGCTGGACCCGGAGCGGGTCAACGTAAACGGCGGCGCGATCGCGATCGGCCACCCGCTGGGCTGCTCAGGGGCCAGGATCACCACGACGCTGCTGCACGAGCTGCGCCGCCGCGGCGTTTCCCGGGCAGCAGCTGCCATGTGCATCGGGGTGGGGCAGGGCATCGCGACCCTCTGGCAGGCACCCTAACCTGGCAGGCCCTGACCCGGCAGGCCCCGATCCAGGGGCTCTTAACCGCTCGCGGCGAGTTCCCCGCCGGCCTCGCCCGCCTGGCCTTCCGGGCCCGCGTCCCCGGCCTCGCCGGGCGCTCCCACCCGGCCGCCCTGGCCGCCCCGGCCGAGCAGCACCGCGACGGGCGGGAAGATGAGCACCGACAGAACCCCAGCGCCGACCAGGGCGGCGGAGGTGGCCGGCAGCATGACCCCGTCCCGCTGCCCGATCTCGGCCAGCGCGATGAGCAGCGGCATCGTGGTGGCGGTGATGAACGTCATCTGCAGCCGCTGGCGCACGGACAGAACCCGCCGGTAGATGAGCAGCGACGGCAGGCCCCGGACCACCAGCAGCAGGATGAAGAAGAACACCACCCGAAGCGGATCCTCACTGATGGCCTTAAGATCCAGCGTCATCCCGGAGGCCACGAAGAAGATCGGGATGAAGATGCCGTAGCCCACCGCGTCGAACTTGTTCTCGAGCCCGCTCGTGTCCATGTCCACCTGGCGGGTCCAGCCGCGCAGCACGATGCCGGCCAGCAGGGCCCCGAGCACCACGTCCAGGCCGAACCGGCTGGCGATGGTGAGTAGCAGGAAAAGCAGCACCGTGGTCCAGCGCAGCGTGGTCTGGCCGGTTGTGTCCTGACCCTCGCTGATGATGCCGCGCAACCGGCGGTTCCTGGTCACCAGGGGGACGAAGCTCAGCCCGAGGGCCAGCACCCCGACCAGCGCCACCGAGGCCAGGGCTGCGAAGTGGTCCCGCTGGGTGAGGAACACCGAGATCGCGATGGTGGGGAGCAGTTCCCCCACCGCCCCGGCGGCCAGCACGTAGCGGCCGAACTTGCCGCCCAGCATGTGGTTGTCCTCCAGGATCGGCAGCAGGGTGCCGAGTGCGGTGGTGGTGAGGGCCAGCCCGACCGGCACGTAGTCACGGATGTACCCGGCCGAGCCCAGCCCGGCCACCACGCCGACCGCGAGCACCACCGTCACCAGCCAGCCGGTGATCGCCAGGCGTCCCGGCCGCTCCCGCAGCAGCCGCGGGTCCAGCTCGTAGCCGGCCAGCAGGAACAGAAAGCCGAGCCCGATGTTGGACAGCAGCGTAATGCTGGCCGTGTTGGCCAGCCCGAAGCCATGCGGGCCGATCAGCACCCCGCCGAGCAGGAAGATCACGACCTGCGGGATGCGCGGCCCGGGCAGCAGCGCCACCACGAGAGGCGCGAGCGCCGCCACCAGCGCCACGACGAACAGAGTCTCCAGTCCACTGGTGACGTCCACTGCGCTGCCGCCCCGCTGCTTCCCCGGACGCCCCCGTGAACGTCGGCAGGAGGGTCCATTCCCACCTCAAACGGAACCTAAGCCACATGACGTCACGCGCCAATGGCGACGTGCGGTACCCGGATAAGGTCCGTTGCGGAGAATTTAAAGACGGGCTGGGCCGCGAGCCCGGGGCGGGGCGGGGGGAGCACCCCGGGACGGCGGGGGCTGGGGACGCCCGGTGAGGCAAGCCGGCCCGCAGGCCCGTCAATATCCCGGGCCCGCGGGCCGGCTTTCAGCGCGGCGGGATCCTCCCGGGAGCCCGCCGCGGGGTGCTCAGACCGCCTGCTCGGCGAGGGTGAACGCGACCGTTCCCTCCTCGTCCACCTGCGCGTCCAGCGACTTGTCGTCCAGCGCCACCGCGGCGCCGGGCTCCAGGAAGACGCGGGCTCCCTCGGTCTCGATCACCTGGTCCCCCTGGATCGGGCTGTCGGCCAGCGTTACCTGGAACGCCGGGCCGCCCTCTTCTTGCGACATGATGCGCAGGCCGGTCTCATCGGGCAGTTCCGGCTGGGAGGTCAGGTTACGGATGGCCGTCACGGCACTATCGGTCAGTGTGAGCATGATCTGCTCCTCTGTTCCATCGGGCATGTGCAGTTCGGCGACCCCCTACCCCGTCTCAGCAGCCTCACTCCCCGGCGGCGCGCTAACCAGCGCCGTCCGCCAGCCCATCGAAGTCCGCCAGGTGCTCAGCGCCCCCGACCCGGACCCGGACGCGTGACCCAGGGCCTGCCGCCGAGTTGCGGTCCGCGGCCGCGGGCGCTGCGAACCTGCGCGAGCAGCATTACCTGGCGGCCAAGGCGTCCAGCCTCGCCGCGAGGCCGGCGGCCGGCCCGGGGTAGGGTCGGCCACGGGTGTGCACCGCGAACAAGGGAGCCCGCGCCGTGGGCGGAAACAGCAGCGCCCCGGACGCTGCGGCGGAGGGGGAGCGGTCCGGCACTGCCATGACGGCCGGCGACCTGGCTGGATTCACGGCCTGCCCGCCGCCGGAGGACCGGCTGCCGGACCGGATCTGGACCATCCCGAACGCGATCAGCATCGCGCGCCTGCTCGGTGTGCCGGTGTTCCTGTGGCTGGTCCTCGGCCCGCATGCGGACGGCTGGGCGGTCATCCTGCTCATCGCCGCGGCGGCGTCGGACTGGCTGGACGGGAAGCTGGCCCGGGCCCTGCACCAGGAGAGCCGGCTCGGGCAGGTGCTCGACCCCACCGCGGACCGGCTCTACATCGGCGTCATGCTGATCGGGCTGGCCATCCGGGCCATTATCCCCTGGTGGCTGGTAGGGGTGCTGGTCGGCCGGGAACTGGTCCTCGGCGTGGCCCTGCTCCGGCTGCGGTCCCGTGGCTGGGAGCCGCTCCAGGTCAGCCTCGTGGGCAAGGCCGCCACGCTGTGCCTGTTCTATGCGTTCCCGCTGCTGCTGCTGGGCGCCTACTCCGGCGACGCGGCGCTGGTGGCCAAGGTGGTCGGCTGGGCGTTCGTGGCCTGGGGGACTGCGCTGTACTGGACGGCGGCCGGGCTGTACCTGGTCCAGGCCTGGCGGCTCACCGCCCCGGAGCCCGGGCCGGGGGGTCCGGAGCCGGGCCGCGAGGTAGGGCCGGGGGGTCCGGAGCCGGGCCGCGAGGCAGTGCCGGAGGGTCCGGGGCCGGGCCGCGAGGTGGCCGAACCGGAACAACCGGATGGCTAACCAGATTGCGGCGTTGGCCGGCCGCGAGCCGCCCGTCATGATGGAGGCACCCCGCCGATCCGCCGTCCGGCCTGGGCGCGGGGAGGAAGGGACACTGGACCGGACGATGGTGAAGGAGGTCCGCCACCGGTGAAGGCAGTCGTGATGGCCGGCGGTGAGGGTACCCGGCTGCGGCCGATGACCGCTAACCAGCCCAAGCCGTTGCTGCCCGTGTGCAACAAGCCGATCATGGAGCACGCGCTGCGGCTGCTGAAGCGGCACGGGTTCGACGAGACGGTGGTCACCGTCCAGTTCCTGGCCTCGCTGGTACGCAACTTCTTCGGCGACGGCGAAGACGTGGGGATGAGCCTCCAGTACGCGACCGAGGAGGCCCCGCTCGGCACGGCGGGCAGCGTGAAGAACGCCGAGGACGCGCTGCGGGACGAGTCGTTCCTGGTCATCTCGGGCGACGCGCTCACCGACATCGACCTGACCGCCATGGTCCGCGCGCACAAGGAAACCGGTGCCCTGGTCACCGTCGGGCTCACCCGGGTGCCGAACCCGCTGGAGTTCGGCATCATCATCGTGGGCGAGGACGGCCGGATCCAGCGGTTCCTGGAGAAGCCGACCTGGGGGCAGGTGTTCTCGGACACGGTCAACACCGGGATCTACGTGATGGAGCCCGAGGTGCTCGCCGAGGTGGCGCCCGGTGAGTCGGTGGACTGGTCTGGTGACGTGTTTCCCGCCCTGCTCAAGCGCGGGGCGCCGCTGTACGGCTGGATCGCGGACGGCTACTGGGAAGACGTCGGCACGCACGAGAGCTACCTGAAGGTCCAGGCCGACGTGCTGTCCGGCCGGGTGGACACCGAGATCGACGGGTTCGAGGTGTCACCCGGGGTCTGGGTGGCCGAGGGCGCCGAGGTCGACCCGGAGGCCCTGCTCTCCGGGCCCCTCTGCATCGGGGATTACGCCAAGGTCGAGGCGGGCGCGGAACTGCGCGAGTTCACCGTGCTGGGCAGCAACGTGGTGGTAAAGGAGGGCGCCTTCCTGCACCGCGCCGTGGTGCACAACAACGTCTACGTGGGCCAGGGTGTCACCTTGCGCGGCTGCGTCATCGGCAAGAACACCGACGTGATGCCCTCGGCGCGGATCGAGGAAGGCGCGGTCGTCGGGGACGAGTGCGTGATCGAGCCGGAGGCCTACCTCTCCGCGGGCGTCAAGGTCTACCCGTTCAAGACCATCGAGGCCGGCGCGGTGGTGAACACCAGCGTCATCTGGGAATCGCGCGGCCAGCGCACCCTCTTCGGGCCGCGCGGGGTGTCCGGCCTGGTCAACGTCGAGATCACGCCCGAGCTGTGCGTGCGGCTGACCAGCGCCTACGCCACCACGCTGAAGAAAGGGTCCATGGTCACCACGTCCCGTGACGCGTCCCGCGCCGCGCGGGCGCTCAAGCGGGCCGTCCAGTGCGCGCTGAATGCCAGCGCGATCAACGTGGTGGACCTGGAGGCGCAGCCGCTGCCGGTGGCCCGGTTCCAGACCGCGCGCAGCGTGTGCAGCGGGGGCGTGGCGCTGCGCACCACCTCCGGGGACCCGCAGTCGATCGACATCGTGTTCCTGGACGAGCGGGGCGCGGAGCTGTCCCAGACGGCCGCACGCAAGCTGGAGCGGGTCTTCTCCCGGCAGGAGTACCGGCGCGCCTTCCCCGGCGAGATCGCCGAGCTTACCTACCCGTCCCGGGTGGTGGAGTCCTACACGATGGAACTGGCGCGCAGCGTGGACCTGACCGGGGTGCGCGAGGCGGAACTGAAGGTCGTGGTGGACTGCGCCGGCGGCACGGTGTCGCTGGTCCTGCCCAGCCTGCTCGGCCGGCTCGGCGTGGACGCGCTCACCGTCAACAACCGGCTCGACGAAGGCACCCCCACGCAGAGCCTGGCCCAGGTCCGGGCGGGCATGCAGCGGCTGTCCGAGCTGGTCGCCTCGTCCCGCGCCGCCTTCGGGGTGCGGTTCGACCAGGTCGGCGAGCGGATCATGCTGGTGGACGACAGGGGCGCGAGCGTCAGCGACGACCGGGCCCTACTGGTCGTCCTGGACCTCATCGCGGCTGAGCGGCGGTCCGGCCGGGTGGCGCTGCCGGTGACTACCACCCGGGTGGCCGAGCAGGTCTGCAGGTTCCACGGCGTGCACGTGGACTGGACGCCCACCTCGCTGCACGGTCTCACCGAGGCCACCGCGGGTGACGACGTCATCTTCGGCGGTGACGGACGGGGCGGGTTCGTGGTGCCGGAATTCAGCCGGACGCTGGACGGTATCGCGGCCTTCGCCCGGCTGCTCGGCCTGGTCGCCCGGACCCGCCTGTCGCTGAGCCAGATCGACGCCCGGATCCCCCCCGCGCACCTGCTGCGCCGATCCATGCCCACGCCATGGGCGGCCAAGGGCAGCGTGATGCGGACCGTCGTGGAGGCGGCAGGCGACCGGACCGTGGACACTACCGACGGGGTGCGCATCGTGGAGCCCGACGGGGGCTGGGTCCTGGTGCTGCCCGACCCCGCGGACGCGGTGACGCACTTGTGGGCGGAAGGCGCGGACGCCGACACCGCCCAGGCGCTGCTGGACGAGTGGGCCGCCATAGCGGAGCGCTCTGGCAATTAACAGGTCAGCGACCGGGTCAGGGCGTTAAGCTGGCCAGCTCAGTGTCCAGCGAGGGCATCGCCACCCGTGAGACAATCCACCTCATCGGAGCGTGCACGCGTCGTGCGTCGGAGGTGCGGCCAGGATGTGGCGAAGGCGTCGCGAAAGCGGCCCGGGCGCGTCCGGAGGCCCGGAGTCATCCACCGGTCAAGGAAGGCGCCGGGGCTGGCGGGCACGATTCACCCCGGCTGGACGACGCGCGTGGCGCATGGACCCGCCGGGCGCACCCCAGGTAGCGTGGAGTACGCCAGCTGAGCATGCAACATCCGAGCACGCACCGTCCGGGCACCGGGAACGGGCCAGGTCCAATGCGGTCCCCGCCCCGAGCCCATGGCCAGCAGAGGAGAGGCTGGGCCACGACATGCCGAGCATCTACTGCACACGCTGCGGTCAGGCCAATCCTGACGACGCGCGTTTTTGCCTGCATTGCGGGACGATGCTGGCGCGAGGGGGGGCCGAGCGCCCCGGGGAAACGACTTCGACCATCTCGCTGGGCGGTGACCTGGCCGACGGCGACTACGACGAGTTCAACGACCAGGCCGCCCCGGAGGACTCCCTGCCTCCCGGCACCGCGCTGCTGGTGGTCCGGCGCGGCCCGAACGCGGGCAGCCGCTTCCTGCTCGACCACGACATCACCACGGCCGGGCGGCACCGGGACAGTGACATCTTCCTCGACGACGTGACGGTCTCGCGTCGGCACGCCGAGTTTTACCGCCGCGGCGACCGCTTCACCGTGCGTGACGTCGGCAGCCTCAACGGCACCTACGTCAACCAGGAGCGGATCGAGGAGGCGCCGCTCACCGGCGGCGACGAGGTTCAGATCGGCAAGTTCCGGCTGGTGTTCCTGACTGGGCGGCGGCCCCAGTATGAGCGCGGCGGCGGGGGCGCCCAGGTAGGGGCATGAACGCTCAGCCTGCCCGGGCTTCTTTCGGCATTGGTGAGGTGCTTGCCCAGCTTCGGGGCGAGTTTCCTGATGTCAGCGTCTCCAAGATCCGTTTCCTGGAGTCCGAGGGGCTGATCCAGCCCGCCCGCTCGCCGTCCAAGTACCGGCGGTTCATCCCGGCCGACGTGGACCGGCTGCGCTACATCCTGACTGCCCAGCGTGACGAGTACCTCCCGTTGCGGGTGATCAAGGAACGGCTGGCCGCCGCCGAGGACGGCGCCGGGGAGGATCCTCGACGGGCCGCCCCGCCGTCGGCCACTTAGCCGGCGGGAACTGCTCGACGCGGCCGGGATCGACGACAGCTACCTGGCCGAACTGGAAGATTTTGGGCTAGTCCGGGCTTCGGGACGGCAGTACGAGCCGGAGGCCCTGGACGCCGCCCGGATCATCGTCGCGCTCGGCCGGTACGGGGTCCAGGCGCGGCACCTGCGCGCCGTCCGGGCCGCCGTGGAGCGCGAGACCTCACTGATCGAGCAGGTGGTCGCGCCCACGCGGCGCCAGCGCAGCCCCGGTTCGCGGGAGCGGGCCGGGGAGACCGCCCAGGAAATCGCGGCCCTGTCCCTCCAGCTGCATGCGTCGCTGATGGGGAGCGCCCTGGCCGACGCCGGCCTCCAGACGGACGGGCTGGCCCAGGCGGCCCGCGGGGGCTGGTCCGGTGAGTCCGCTCCGCCCGCCCAGACCGAAGTCAGGCTGGGAGGTGCGCGGTATGACGAGCCAGGATTCGCCGGGCCAGCCGCGGCCAGGTCCGGGGCGTGAGCAGGCCTGGCCGGGCCGGCCGCCACAGCACTTTCCGCCGGCGCGGGTGTACGTTGGCAGGGGAGCGCCCACCGCAGGGCCCAGGCACGAGGCAGCGCGTCACGCGCGTGTGAGGACGGAGCCGCCGTGAGGAAGATGGAGGTCGTCGGCGTCCGGGTCGAGATGCCGACGAACCAGCCCATCGTCCTGCTGAAGGAGACGCAGGGAGACCGATACCTGCCGATCTGGATCGGGCCGGTCGAGGCAACCGCGATCGCTTTCGCCCAGCAGGGCATGGTCCCCGCGCGCCCGCTCACCCACGACCTGTTCCGGGACGTGCTGGAGGCGCTCGAAGTCCAGCTACAGACCGTGAACATCACGGCGCTGCGGGACGGGATCTTCTTCGCGGACCTGATCTTCTCGAACGGGAAGGAAGTCAGCGCCCGGCCGTCGGATTCCATTGCCCTCGCGCTGCGCACCGGCGCGGCCATCTACGCCAGCGAGGAAGTCCTCGACGAGGCGGGCGTGGCCATCCCGGACGAGCAGGAAGACGAGGTTGAGAAGTTCCGCGAGTTCCTCGACACCATCACCCCGGAGGACTTCGGCCGCGCGACATGACAACCCGGGGCGCCCCTGGCCGTAGGCTGGGTGGAGAGCTCGGCGGCGACGCGCCGCCGGCGATCGTTGACGCACCCGCCGCTGGCGGCCTACCGTGCGAGACGAGTACCCAGGGTGGCGAGCTCCCGGGTGGAGGCAGGCGTGGCGGTAACCAAAGGTAACAGCGATTCACCCGGAGTCCGCGGTGCGGCGGTCCGGCAGGCTGGGGAGCAGGGACTGCTGTTCGGCGACGATGTCGCCACCCGGCCGGAAGGAATCGGCTACCGCGGTCCCACCGCGTGCTCAGCCGCCGGGATCACCTACCGCCAGCTTGACTACTGGGCCCGGACAGGCCTGGTCGAGCCCAGCGTCCGGCCCGCCCAGGGATCCGGATCGGCGCGGCTGTACAGCTTCCGCGACATCCTCGTGCTCAAGGTGGTCAAGCGGCTGCTGGACACCGGCATCTCGCTGCAGCAGATCCGCACCGCCGTGGCCCACCTGCACAGCCGGGGCACCGACGACCTGGCCAAGGTCACGCTGATGAGCGACGGGGTCTCCGTCTACGAGTGCACCTCCTCCGACGAGGTCGTGGACCTGCTGCAGGGTGGCCAGGGCGTGTTCGGCATCGCGCTCGGCCGCATCTGGCAGGAGGTCGATGGGACCCTGGCGGAACTGCCGGCTGAGCAGGCTGACGAGGCTGCGGACGGCACGGCGGAGGCCGCCGGAAGCAGTACGCGCGCCGACGAGCTGGCCCGGCGGCGGGCCCGCCGGACCGGCTGACGCGCCTGACCTTGGCTGGCCTGGCTTCTCCGCACACGCGCGGGCGGTAGGTGGATAGGCGGGTCTGCGGGCCGTGGCCGCGGACCGCAGTGCCGCAGCGCCGGCTCGGGTAAGCTCGATACTGCTGACCACACCGTCCGGGAGAGACTCCGCGCAGCCAGCGCGGGGCGCCGAAGGGGCAACCTCCCCGGAACCTCTCAGGCACCCAGGACCGGACGGGACAGGCATCTCTGGAGTTCACGCGCACAGCGGCCTGCCGCGCCCGCTCACGGCGTGCCGCCCCCGTGCGGGCCGCGACAGAGGGGGAGGACCAGGCAGGCACGGGCGTGCCTGGCGGCTCCCTCTGGAGGCTCCCATGACGTTTGAGGCACCGCAGTCTGACGCACCGCAGTCTGAGGCACGGCAGTCCGGGGCACGGCAGTCCGGGTCGCTGGCTTTTGAATCACGCCACATCGGGCCGTCCGCCGCCGATCAGGAGCGGATGCTCGCGGCGACCGGCCACGCCACCCTCCACGAGCTGACCCAGGCGGCCCTGCCCCCGGGGATCGGCGACTCCAGGCCGCTGGGCCTGCCGCCCGCGCTGTCTGAGGCGGAGGCGCTCGCCGAACTGCGCCGTCTGGCCGGCCGCAACACCGTTGCCCGGTCCATGATCGGGCTGGGTTACTACGGCACGCACACCCCGGCGGTGATCCGCCGCAACGTGCTGGAGAACCCGGCCTGGTACACCGCCTACACCCCCTACCAGCCGGAGATCTCGCAGGGCCGGCTGGAAGCCCTGCTCACCTTCCAGACCCTCATCGAGGACCTGACCGCGCTGCCGGTGGCGGGGGCCTCCCTGCTGGACGAGGCGACCGCGGCCGCGGAAGCCGTGACGCTGGCCCGGCGGGCGGCCCGGCGCGGCCGCATCTTCCTGGCCGACGCGGACTGCCTGCCGCAGACCCTGGCTGTGCTGGCCACCCGGGCCGACCCGCTCGGCATCGAGCTCGTGGTCGCCCCGGTCACCCCGGAGCTGATCGCGGCCCAGCCCGAGGGTGAGCTGTTCGGGATCCTGCTGCAATACCCGGGAGCGAGCGGGGAGATCCGGGACCTGCGCCCGGCCATCGACGCCGCGCATGGCCGGGGCGCGGTCGCCGCGGTCGCCGCCGACCTGCTGGCCCTGACCCTGCTGACGCCGCCCGGCGAGCTGGGCGCCGACATCGCGATCGGCAGCACCCAGCGCTTCGGCGTGCCGATGGGCTACGGCGGCCCGCACGCGGCATACATCTCGACCCGTGATGACCTGCGCCGGCAGCTGCCCGGCCGGCTGGTGGGCGTCTCCCTGGACGCGGACGGCCGGCCGGCCTACCGGCTCGCGCTGCAGGCCCGCGAGCAGCACATCCGCCGGGAGAAGGCGACCAGTAACATCTGCACCGCCCAGGTCCTGCTGGCCGTGATGGCCGCGATGTACGCGGTGTACCACGGCCCCGCCGGGCTGGCCTCGATCGCGGCCGGCGTGCACGGCCGCGCGGCCCGGCTGGCCGCCACGCTGCGGGAAATCGGCCTGGCCGCGCCGGCGGACGGGTTCTTCGACACCATCCGGGTCCGCCTGCCCGGCGGGGCCGCGGCAGCGGTTGACCGGGCCCGGGAGGCCGGCTACAACCTGCTGCTGGCCGACGCCGACACGCTCGCCATCGCCTGCGACGAGACCACCACCGACGCCGAGCTGCTGGAGGTGGCCACGCTGGTGGCTGCCGGCCAGGACGGGGCCACGGTCCCGGGCCGTCTCGCCGAGTCCGGCCCGGTGCTCCCCGCGGGCCTGGTCCGCAGCTCGGGGTACCTCGCCCACCCGGTCTTCCACGAGCACCGGAGCGAGACAGCCATGCTGCGCTACCTCCGCCGCCTCGCCGACTTCGACATCGCGCTGGACCGCTCGATGATCCCGCTCGGCTCCTGCACGATGAAGCTGAACGCGGCCGCCGAGATGGAGGCGGTGACCTGGCCAGAGTTCGCCGACCTGCACCCCTTCGCGCCGCCCGGCCAGGCCGCCGGGTACGCCGAGCTGATCGGCGACCTGGAACGCTGGCTGGCCGAGATCACCGGGTACGACGCGGTGTCCATGCAGCCCAATGCCGGGTCGCAGGGGGAACTGGCGGGCCTGCTGGCCATCCGGGGCTACCACACCTCCCGCGGCGACACCGGCCGTGACATCTGCCTGATCCCCCAGTCGGCGCACGGGACCAACGCGGCCAGCGCGGTGCTCGCGGGCCTGCGCGTGGTGGTGGTCAAGTGCGGCCCCGACGGGGCGATCGACCTCGGTGACCTGCACGCGAAGCTCGAGTCCCGGGGTGGGCAGATCGCCGCGATCATGCTGACCTACCCGTCCACCAATGGGGTGTTCGAGGAGACCGTGACGCAGGTCTGCGAGGCGGTCCACGCGGCGGGCGGCCAGGTCTACGTGGACGGCGCGAACCTGAACGCCCTGGTCGGCCTGGCCCGGCCGGGGTGGTTCGGCGCGGACGTCTCGCACCTGAACCTGCATAAGACGTTCTGCATCCCGCACGGCGGCGGTGGCCCCGGCGTCGGCCCGGTGGCGGCCCGTGCCCACCTCGCGCGGTTTCTCCCGGGCAGGGGAACAAGCCCGGTCGCGGCGGCGCCGTACGGGTCGGCGGGGATCCTGCCGATCTCCTGGGCCTACATCCGGATGATGGGACCGGACGGGCTGCGCCGGGCCACCGAGGTGGCTGTCCTGACCGCCAACTACGTGGCCGCCCGGCTGGGCCCGCACTACCCGGTGCTGTACACCGGGCGCGGTGGCCTCGTCGCACACGAGTGCATCCTGGACCTGCGGCCCCTCACCCGGGAGACCGGGGTGACCGTCGAGGACGTGGCCAAGCGCCTGATCGACTACGGATTCCACGCGCCGACCATGTCGTTCCCGGTAGCAGGCACGCTCATGGTGGAGCCCACCGAAAGCGAGGACCTGGCCGAGCTGGACCGCTTCTGCGACGCCATGATCGCGATCCGGCGGGAGATCGGGATGGTCGGGTCCGGCGAGTACGACCGCGAGGACAACCCGCTGCGGAACGCCCCGCACACCGCGTCCATGCTGCTCCAGGCCGACTGGAAGCACCCGTACGAGCGGGCCGGGGCGGCGTACCCGCTGCCCGGCGACCGGCGGGCCAAGTACTGGCCCCCGGTGCGCCGCATCGACCAGGCTTACGGCGACCGCAACCTGGTCTGCGCCTGCCCGCCGGCCGAGGCGTTCGCGGAATAGGGCGGCGGGACCGGGGACGCCCGGGGGATGCCGCCGGTGTCTATAGCCCCAGCGCCGCAGGCGTTACGCTGCGGCCAGGACACTGGCAGGAAAGGGTCAGATGGCAACCTCGTCCCATTCGTTCATCGTCGGCGTGGACAACGGCGGCACCATGAACAACGCCACGGTGCTGGATCCGTCAGGGCGGTTCCTGATCGAGCACATGCTCGAGCGGCCGAGCCGGGTCCGCGAGGGGCCGGACGTGGCTATCGAGTCGCTGGCCGCCTCGTTCGCGCAGGTGCTGGACGTCACCGGGGTGGACCGGGCGGCGGTGGCCGCGGTCGGACTGGACACCCCCGGGCTGGCCAGCGCGCACGGCGTCCTGTCCTCCAAGGGCGCCACCAACTTCCGCCATCAGGGCTGGGGCGGCTTCAACATCCGCGCCGCCCTGGAGGAGCGGCTGGGCCTGCCCGTCGTGTACATCAACGACGGCAACGCGGCCACGCTGTACGCGCACTACGCGCGGTTCGGCGACGACGCGCCGCGCCACTCGTCGGTGTCGGTCATCGTCGGCACCGGGCTGGGCGGCGGCCTGGTCGAGGCGGGCCAGGTGGTGAGCGGGGTGGCCGGGATGGCGGGTGAGCTCGGCCACGTGCAGATCCCGCTGGAGGGGCTGCTCGTCGAGGGCCAGCCGGTGCCGGCCTGCAACTGCGGGCTTCGCGGCGACGTGGAGAGCTTCGCGTCGCTGAGCGGGATCGAGCTAAACCTGCTGCCTTACTGGCTGACCCGCTACCCGGGGCACGGGCTGGCTGACGTCCAGCCGCTGTCCCGGGCGGCCAAGCTGGTCCGGGGCTACGGTGAGGCGGGCGACCCGCTGGCCCTGAAGATATTCGAGCAGCAGGCCATGGCGCTCGGCCGCGTCTTCTCCATCGCGGCCATGTTCACCGATCCGGGCACCTATTTCGTGGGCGGGGGCGTGGTCGAGGCCGATCCCGCGTTCGCGGAATGGTTCCTCGGGCGGATCCGCGACCACACCACGCTCCGGGCCGAGCAGGCCAAGCTGGTCGATTTCGCGCTGGTCCCCGACCTGGACCGGGCTGGTGCGCGGGGAGCCGCACTCGCCGCACGCTCAGCCGTCAGCGACCACGCATAGAGTTACTGGGTGGCAGATCCGCAGTCCTACCGGCCAGCACCGGGGTCCATCCCAGAGTCGCCCGGCGTGTACCGGTTCCGGGATGCGCACGGCCGCGTCATCTACGTCGGAAAGGCGAAGAATCTCCGGCAGCGGCTGAATTCCTATTTCGCGGATTTTGCCAGCCTGCACCCCCGGACCCAGACCATGGTGCGCACCGCCGCCAAGGTTGACTGGACGGTGGTGGCCACCGAGGTCGAGGCACTCCAGCTGGAGTACTCCTGGATCAAGGAGTTCGACCCCCGGTTCAACGTCCGGTACCGCGACGACAAGAGCTATCCCTACCTGGCCGTCACCATGGGTGAGGACTTCCCGCGGGTCATGGTCATGCGGGGCGCCAAGCGGCGCGGGGTTCGTTATTTCGGGCCCTATTCGCACGCGTGGGCGATCCGCGAGACGGTCGACACGCTGCTGCGGGTGTTCCCGGTCCGCACCTGCTCGGCCGGGGTGTTCAAGCGGGCCGGCCAGATCGGGCGGCCCTGCCTGCTCGGCTACATCGGCAAGTGCTCGGCCCCCTGCGTGGGCCGGGTCAGCGAGGCCGAGCACCGGCTGCTCGCGGAGGAGTTCTGCGACTTCATGGCCGGCCGAGACCGACCGGTTCATCCGCCGCCTGGAAGCCGAGATGCGCGAGGCCGCCCGGGCCGAGGAGTTCGAGCGCGCCGCGCGGCTGCGTGACGACATCAAGGCGCTGCAGCGCGCGCTCGAAAAGCAGACCGTGGTCCTGGGCGACGGTACCGACTGCGACGTCATCGCGCTCGCCGAAGACCAGCTGGAGGCGGCGGTCCAGGTCTTCTACGTCCGGAACGGCCGGGTCCGCGGTCAGCGGGGCTGGGTGGTGGACAAGGTCGAGGACGTGAGCGCGGGAGAGCTGGTCGAGCAGTTCCTGGGCCAGGTCTACAGCGACGACGCGGTGGCCGGCCCGGCGCCGGGCACGCTGGTGCCGGACGGGACGATGGGCGGGAAGGGAACGTCCCGCCCGGCCGGCCGGTCCGGCGCCATCCCGCGCGAGGTGCTGGTCCCGGAGCTGCCACCGGAGGCGGGGGCCGTGGAAGAGTGGCTGGCGGGCCGCCGCGGCGGCCCGGTCAGGCTCCGGGTGCCCCTCCGGGGGCACAAGAAGGCGCTGCTGGAGACCGTGGCCCGCAACGCCGCCGAGTCGCTGGCCCTGCACAAGACCCGGCGGGCCAGCGACCTGACCACCCGCAGCCGCGCCCTGCACGAGATCCAGGAGGCCCTGGGCCTGGACGAGGCCCCGCTGCGCATCGAGTGCTACGACGTATCCAACCTGCAGGGCACGCACGTGGTCGCCTCCATGGTGGTGTTCGAGGACGGCCTGGCCCGCAAGTCGGAGTACCGGCGGTTCAGCATCCGGGGCCTCGACGGGACCGACGATGTCGCCGCGATCCACGAGGTGATCTTGCGCCGGTTCCGCCGTTACCTGGACGAGCGGGAGGCCACCGGCGAGCTCGACCAGCTCGGCGACCCGGAGGTCTCCGCCGAGGCGGCGCGGCAGCGCAAGTTCGCCTACCCGCCCAACCTGGTCGTGATCGACGGCGGGCCGGCCCAGGTCGCCGCCGCGGCGCGGGCGCTCGACGAGCTCGGCATCGAGGACGTCGCCGCCTGCGGCCTGGCCAAGCGGCTGGAGGAGGTCTGGCTGCCCGGCGACGACTCCCCGGTGATCCTGCCCCGCAGCAGCGAGGGCCTGTACCTGCTGCAGCGCGTCCGTGACGAGGCGCACCGCTTCGCCATCACGTACCACCGGGCAAAACGCGCAAAGGCGCTCGCGGTGAGTGAGCTTGACTCGGTCCCGGGACTAGGCCCGGCGCGGCGGGCTACGCTGCTACGGCACTTCGGCTCCGTGCGCAGGCTCGCCAGCGCCACCGAGCCCGAGATCGCCGGGCTTCCCGGCATCGGCCCGCGGGTCGCGAGCGCGGTGCTGGCCGCCTTGCGGCCGGAGCCGCCCGCGGACGGGGGGCCGGAGCCGCCCGCGGGACAGCCACCGGCAGACCAGCAGGGGAACAGCTCGCACAATGGCAGTGATATCGGGGGGCGCAACGGCGATGGGTGAGTCAGGCCCGGACATCGTGATCATTACCGGGATGTCCGGCGCAGGACGGAGCACGGCGGCCAAGTCCCTGGAGGACCTGGACTGGTTCGTGGCCGACAACCTGCCGCCCGGCCTCCTCCCGACCATGATCGAGCTGGCCCGCCGGGCCATGGGCGCGGTGCCGAGGATCGCCGCGGTGATGGACGTGCGCAGCCGGGCGTTCACCACCGACCTGCAGACGGCCATCGGCGAGCTCGCCGCCCGGGGCGGCCGGCCGCGGGTCGTGTTCCTGGAGGCCAGCGACGACACCCTGGTCCGCCGGTTCGAGAGCGTCCGCCGCCCGCACCCGCTGCAGGAGGACGGCCGGGTGGTGGAGGGCATCGCCGCGGAGCGGGAACTGCTCCGCGGCGTCCGGGAGGAAGCCGACCTCGTCATCGACACCTCGTCACTGAACGTGCACGAGCTGCGGGCCCGGATGCACGACGCGTTCAGCGCCGACGCGCCGGCCACGCTGCGGGTGAACGTGGTGTCGTTCGGCTACAAGTACGGGCTGCCGGTTGACGCCGACATCGTGGCCGACTGCCGGTTCCTGCCCAACCCGCGGTGGGTCCCCGACCTGGCCGCGCTGACCGGGAAGGACGAGCCGGTCCGGGACTACGTGCTCAGCCGTCCCGGGGCCGCGGAATTCCTGGACTCTTACCTGGCCGCGCTGGGGGTGGTGCTGGCGGGCTATGAGCGGGAGGGCAAGCGGTTCGTCACGCTGGCGATCGGCTGCACGGGAGGCAAGCACCGCAGCGTGGCGGTCGCCGAGGAGATCGCCGGCCAGCTGAGCGCCAAAGGCCCGGCCGTCCAGGTCGTGCACCGGGATCTGGGGCGCGAATGACGGCTGGCCCGGCTGCTCCCGGCTCGTCCAGCTCCGGCCTTCCCAGCCCCGGCCCGGCCGACGTGGGCATGGTTCCCTCCGTCCGGCCGCTGAACCCCAAGGTGGCGGCGCTCGGCGGCGGCCACGGCCTGTTCGCCGCGCTGTCGGCGCTGCGCCGGGTAACCCGCCAGCTGAGCGCGATCGTGACCGTGGCCGATGACGGGGGCTCCAGCGGCAGGCTGCGCCGCCAGTACGGCGTCCTGCCGCCCGGTGACCTGCGGATGGCGCTGGCGGCGCTGTGCGGGGACGACGCCTGGGGAACGACGTGGAGCCGGGTCGTCCAGCACCGCTTCACCGGGGAGGCCGAGCTCGGCGGGCACGCGGTCGGCAACGTGCTGATCGTGGCGCTGTGGGAACTGCTCGGCGACACCGTGCAGGGCCTGGACTGGGTGGGCCGGCTGCTCGGCGCGTACGGCCGGGTGCTGCCCATGGCGTCGGTCCCGCTCGACCTGGTGGCCGAGGTTCAGGGGGTCGACCCGGAGCGCCCGCTCGCGTTGAGCACGGTGCGCGGCCAGGTCGCCTGCGCCTCCACCACGGGCCGGGTCCGCTCGGTGTCGCTGATCCCGGAGGATCCGCCTGCCTGCCCGGAGGCGGTCACCGCGATTCTGGACGCCGACTGGGTGGTGCTCGGGCCAGGGTCCTGGTTCACTAGCGTGCTGCCCCACCTGATGGTCCCCGAGCTGGCCCAGGCGCTGGTCAGCACGCCGGCCCGGCGGATCGTGGCGCTGAACCTGGTCGCCCAGCCCGGCGAGACAGAGGGATTCTCCCCGCAGACCCACCTGGAGGTGCTGGCCGATCACGCGCCACAACTCAAAATTGACGTCGTGCTTGCCGATCGCGGGGCCGCGGGGGGCGCGGCCACCGAGCTGGAAAAGGCCGCGGGCCTGCTGGGCGGCAGGCTGGTCCTGGCCGACCTGGCGATGCGCGATGGATCACCGCGCCACGACCCGCGTCAGCTGGCTGGGGCGTTCGCAGAGATTTTCGAGGGGGAGTGATGCCGATGGCGATGACCGGCCTGGTCAAAGACGAGCTCAGCCGTGTGGCGGTGCTCAAGCCGTGCTGCCGCAAAGCGGAGGTGTCCGCGCTGCTGCGGTTCGCCGGGGGACTGCACCTGGCCAGCGGGCGCATCGTGGTGGAAGCCGAACTGGACACCGGCGTAGCCGCGCGGCGGCTGCGCAAGGACATCGCGGAGGTGTACGGCCATTCCTCGGACCTGATCGTGCTGGCCCCGAGCGGCCTGCGCAAGGGCAACCGCTACGTGGTCCGGGTCCGCAAGGACGGGGACAGCCTGGCCCGCCAGACGGGCCTGGTGGACAACTACGGCAGGCCCGTCCGCGGGCTGCCCCGGCAGGTCGTGTCGGGGACCACGTGCGACTGCGAGGCCGCCTGGCGAGGCGCGTTCCTGGCCCACGGCTCCCTGACCGGGCCGGGCCGCTCGATGTCCCTGGAAATCACCTGCCCGGGCCCGGAAGCGGCGCTGGCCCTGGTCGGCGCGGCCCGGCGGCTGAAGATCCACGCCAAGGCCCGCGAGGTGCGCGGGGTGGACCGGGTCGTCGTCCGGGACGGCGACGCGATCAGCGCGCTGCTGACCCGGCTCGGCGCCTACGACAGCGTGCTGGCCTGGGAGGAGCGCCGGATGCGCCGCGAGGTCCGGGCCACCGCCAACCGGCTGGCCAACTTCGACGACGCGAACCTGCGGCGCAGCGCCCGGGCGGCGGTCGCGGCCGGCGCCCGGGTGGAGCGGGCGCTGGAGATCCTGGGCACGGAGGCCCCCGAGCACCTGACCGTGGCCGGCCGGCTGCGCATCGAGCACCGGCAGGCCAGCCTGGAGGAACTGGGCCAGCTGGCCAGCCCGCCGCTGACCAAGGACGCGATTGCCGGGCGGATCCGCCGGCTGCTGGCCATGGCCGACAAGCGGGCCCGGGACCTCGGTGTCCCCGACACCGAGTCCAGCCTCACCCCCGAGATGATGACCCAGTAGGAGCGCAGGCCAGCGGAGCACGGGCCCAGCGGAGCCCGGGTCAGCAGAGCCCAGGTCAGCAGGGCCCGCCGCGGTGGGGACGGGTCCACCCGGACAGGCAGTCACGCTGGGTGAGTCAGGCCTGCCTCCGGCGGGCCAGGTGGGCCCGCGCGATGGCTAACGTCCGATAGGGTCAGAGCGGGAAACGCAGGCGTACCACTGGGTGCAGACCAGTGCGCAGGGCTGAAGACGAGAGCTAAGGACGAGGAGACGCGCTGCCGTGACTATCCGCGTGGGCATCAATGGATTCGGCCGCATCGGGCGGAATTACTGGCGGGCCGTGCACGCCGCATCGGCCGCGGGGCAGGCCGGCGCCGAGGCTATCGAGATCGTCGCCGCGAATGACCTGACTGACACCACCACCCTGGCGCACCTGCTCAAGTACGACACGGTGCTGGGCACTCTCGCGCAGGACGTCAGCGTGGACGGCGGCGCGATCAGGGTGGGTGACAAGACGATCGCCGTCCTCGCCGAGCGGGATCCAGCCGCCCTGCCCTGGCGCGACCTCGGTGTGGACGTGGTGATCGAGTCCACCGGGCGGTTCACCAAGGCCGTGGACGCGCGCAAGCACCTCGACGCCGGCGCCAGGAAGGTCATCATCTCCGCGCCCGCCTCCGACGAGGACATCACGATCGTGATGGGCGTGAACGACAGCGCCTATGACCCTGCCCGGCACAACATCATCTCGAACGCCTCCTGCACCACGAACTGCGTGGCCCCGATGGCCAAGGTGCTGCTGGACAACTTCGGCATCGTCAAGGGCCTGATGACCACCATCCACGCCTACACCAATGACCAGGTGATCCTGGACTTCCCGCACAAGGACCTGCGCCGGGCCCGGGCCGCGGCGCAGAACATCATCCCGACCAGCACCGGCGCGGCCAAGGCCACGGCGCTGGTGCTGCCGGAGCTGAAGGGGAAGCTGGACGGGATGGCCATGCGGGTCCCGGTGCCGGACGGGTCGGTGACCGACCTGGTCGTCCAGCTGCCCCGGGAGGTGAGCAAGGAGGAGGTCAACGCGGCGTTCAAGGCGGCGGCCGATGGCGTGCTCAAGGGCTACCTGCACTACACGGCGGACAAGATCGTGTCCTCGGACATCGTGGGCACCCCCTGGTCGTGCACGTTTGACTCGTTGCTCACCATGTCCTTCGGTGACCAGGTCAAGATCATCGGCTGGTACGACAACGAGTGGGGCTACTCCAACCGCCTCGTGGACCTCACCGCGCTCGTCGGAGCCCAGCTCCGATGAAGCGCATCGACGACCTCGACGTGGCCGGGCAGGTTGTCCTGCTCCGGGCCGACCTGAACGTCCCGCTCGACGGCGACGTGATCACCGATGACGGCCGGATCCAGGCCAGCCTGCCCACCATCAAGAAGCTGACCGGCCGCGGCGCGCGGGTGGTCATCTGCGCTCATCTGGGCCGGCCCAAGGGGGACGGGTATGCCGCCCGGGCCGCGGGCGGGCCCTCGCTCCGGCCGGTCGCCGCCCGGCTCAGCGAGCTGCTCGGCCAGCCCGTCCCGCTGGCCGGGGACGTGGCCGGGGAATCGGCGGCCGCCCTGGCGGCCGGGCTGGCAGATGGCGACGTCGGCCTGCTGGAGAACGTCCGGTTCGAGCCAGCCGAGACGAGCAAGGACGACGCCGAGCGGGCCGGCCTCGCGGCCCGGCTCGCCGCGCTGGCCACCCTCTACGTGGGAGACGGCTTCGGCGCCCTGCACCGTAAGCACGCCAGCGTGTACGACGTGCCCGCAGTGCTGCCGCACGCCGCCGGGGAACTGGTCATCGCCGAGATCGCCGTGCTCCGCCAGCTCACCTCCGATCCGCCGCGGCCGTACGTCGTGGTGCTGGGCGGGGCGAAGCCCTCGGACAAGCTCGCGGTCATCGGCAACCTGCTCGGCCGGGCTGACCGGCTGATCATCTGCGGCGGGATGTCGTACACCTTCCTCGCCGCCCAGGGCCACGAGGTGGGCAAGTCCCTGCTGGAGGCCGACCAGATCCCGCAGGTCACCAAGGTGCTGGCGGAGGCGGCCCGGCGGGGAGTCGAGGTCGTCCTGCCAGTTGACCTGGTGGCGGCCGACCGGTTCGCCCCGGACGCGGATCACCGTGTCGTCCCCGTCGGCGAGTTTCCCGCCGACCGGGAGAGCCTCGACATGGGCCCGGCGACCCGGGCCCTGTTCGCCCAGAAGCTCTCCGACGCGAAGACAGTGTTCTGGAACGGCCCCGCCGGCGTGTTCGAGTTCCCGGCCTTTGCCGCTGGAACCCGGGCCGTGGCCGAGGCGATCAGCCGCGTCAGCGGGCTGACTGTGGTCGGTGGCGGCGACTCCGCGGCGGCCGTCCGTCAGCTGGGCTTCCCCGCGGATGCGTTCACCCACATCTCCACGGGCGGCGGAGCGAGCCTGGAATACCTGGAAGGCCGTCCCCTGCCCGGGCTCAGCGCACTGGAGGCGGACAGATGACCGGCGGCTCCTCCACCCGCAAGCCCCTGATGGCCGGCAACTGGAAAATGCACAACACGCACTTCGAGGGGCTGGCGCTGGTCCAGAAGCTCGCCTTCACCCTCACCCCGGCCGACTACGAGGCCACCGAGGTGGTGGTTCTGCCACCCTTCACCGCGCTGCGCAGCGTGCAGACCCTCGTGGCCGGGGACAAGCTGCGGATCGGCTACGGGGCGCAGGACCTGTCTCCGCATGACAAGGGTGCCTACACGGGCGACGTGTCCGGGCCGATGCTGGCCAAGCTGGGCTGCAGCTACGTGCTGGCCGGGCACTCCGAGCGCCGCCAGTACCACAATGAGGACGACGCGCTGGTCAACGCCAAGGCGAAGGCGGGGTTCCGCGCCGAGATGACCCCGATCCTGTGCGTTGGCGAGCACCTGGAGGTCCGTCGGGCCGGTGAACAGCTCGGCCACTGCCTCGCCCAGCTCGACGGGGGTCTCGCCGGCATCTCACCAGAGCAGGTGGCGGGGCTGGTGGTGGCCTACGAGCCGGTGTGGGCCATTGGCACCGGGGAGGTGGCGTCACCTGCGGACGCGCAAGAGGTCTGCGGGGCTATTCGCGGCCGTGTTTCCGAGAGTCACGGCGCCGAGGCAGCCGCAAGTGTGCGTATCCTGTATGGCGGGTCGGTGAAGGCCGACAACATCGCTGCAATTATGACGCAGCCTGACATTGACGGTGCTCTCGTCGGCGGCGCAAGCCTGGATGCCGGTGAGTTCGCCACGATATGCAGGTACCGCAAGCTAGAAGTCAACGCCTGACCCGCGGCCGCCGTCCAGGCAGGGCTGGTCCACGCAGCGCTGTTTACGGCAGGGCAGGTTCGCGGCAGGCATCCGGAGGGACGAGACAGGGCAGTGGTCATCGCAATCTCGGTCGTCCTCATCATCACCAGCTTGCTGATGATGTTGCTCGTGCTGCTGCACAAGGGCAAGGGCGGCGGCCTGTCGGACCTATTCGGTGGCGGGGTCTCCTCTACGCTGGGATCATCGTCCGTAGTTGAGCGGAACCTGGACCGCCTCACGATCTTCACTGGCATCATCTGGTTCCTGTGCATCGTCGGGCTGGATCTGCTGCTGAACCACTGATGCGGGCGCCCGGGGGTCGCCGGGCGGGCCAAGAGCGGACGTAGCAAGGGGTGAGCTGTGAGTAGTGGCAACGCGATCAGGGGAAGCCGTGTAGGGGCTGGCCCGATGGGCGAAGCGGAGCGTGGTGAGGCGGCGCCCAGGATCCGGGTCTCCTTCTGGTGCTCGAATAAGCATGAGACCCGCCCCAGCTTCGCCTCTGATGCCGCGGTGCCCGAGACCTGGGATTGCCCCCGCTGCGGGTACCCGGCCGGACGTGACGAGCACAACCCTCCCGGCCCGCCGCACAGCGAGCCGTATAAGACGCATCTGGCGTACGTGAAAGAACGGCGCACGGATACGGACGGTGCCGCCATCCTGCGCGAGGCGCTGGACCGGCTGCGCAAGCACGCCTGACTGAGCGCTGATCCGACCGACCTGGCCCGGCTGAGGCTGCCGCTCCCTGCGAGCGGGCCCGAGCCGGGCCTTGGTGTACCCGCTCTGGGTTCCCCCGGGACAGCCCGGCCGCGACGGCAGCGCGGCGGGCCTTACAATGCCCGTCCTGATACTTTTCTTTGACTTTATATTTGCCACATTCAGTCGTTTGCGGGGAACCACTATTACCGTCTTTCCTGTTCACTATTAAGGAACAGGCAGGACATTAGCCCGCCTCCGGCTGGGCGGTCGCGTATCCACCAATCGCCGGGCCGGAGCGCTCCCGGTGGGGGCGGTCAAGCCTGCGGTCAAACTCTCGCCGCCGGAGCGTGCCCGATAAACGAGCAGGACAGCAGCCGGGACACCCTGATACCGCGCCGCCCGGCACCAGTGACGCCCGCCCCGCCGCCCGGGCAGGCCGCCGGACAGGCGGGGCCACCGTCTGTGGTTGCGCCGTCCGCGGGCCGGCGTACCTGCCTGCTGGGCTGGTTCTCGGCGGCGGCCATCACGGCCGCGATCGCCGTCTTCGTGTTCATCTCCGCGGCCGGGCCGGGCAGCGCGGTCGTGTCCACTCCCCGGCCCCCGGCCGGGCCGCCCTGGTGGTTCTCGTGGCCGTTGCCAGTCGCCGCCGTGACCATCGTGCTGTGGGCCGCGTCGGTGTGCGGGGCGGCCGGGGTGGCGGCCGGCCTGGTGGCGGTGCGCCGTGGTGCCCGCCCGCCCATCCGGCTGCTGCTCGGCGCGGCGTTCATCGTCACCGCGGTGCTGACCGTCCTGCCGGCCGCCGGGTCGTCCGACGCGCTCGACTACGCGGCGTACGGCCGGATCGTCGTACTCGGCCACAATCCGTACCGGATGACACCGGAGCAGTTGCGCCGGGCGGGCGACCCGGTCGGCAAGACCGCGCCGAAGGCCTGGCAGACGGCCCATTCTGTCTACGGGCCGCTGGCCAGCCTGGAGCAGGCCACGGCGGCAGAACTGGGCGGCGTCTCCACCGCGCGGATTGTGCTCTGGCTGAAGGTGTGGAACGCGCTGGCGTTCGGCCTGGTGATCATCGCTGTCAACCGGGTGCTGCGCGGTGACCCGGCCCGGCGGGCCCGGGCGCACCTGCTCTGGTCGCTGAACCCGCTGCTGCTCTGGGGCCTGGTCGCGTCGGGTCACCTCGATACCGTGGCCGCGGCCTGCGGCCTGCTCGGCCTGCTGCTGGTAAGGCCGTGGCAGAAGGACGGTGAGCCACATCTTGGCCAGTTCGCCGCCGCGGGCGCGCTGGCCGGGGCGGCCGCCGACCTGAAGATCACCTACGCGCTGTTCGGCCTGGGCCTGGCCTGGGCCGCCCGCCGGTCCCTGGGCGCCCTGATCGCCACCGCGTCGGGGGCGCTGGCCATTCTGGTGCCCTCCTACCTGTGGTTCGGCCGCCCGGCGCTGACCGTGCTGACCAACCACCGGGACGCCACCGCCGACAACCTGTACCGGCTGTTCGTGCACTCGTTCGTGCGGCCGTCCGTGACCGAGGTCGACTTCGTGATCGTGCCCGTCTTTGTGCTCGTGGCGGCGCTGCTGCTGTGGCGGCTGCCTGACCGGCTGCCGGAGATGCCCGCGGTCATGCCGGCCCTCGCGCTGAGCCTGGCCTGGGTGCTGGCCTGGCCTTATCAGCGGCCCTGGTACGGCGCGGCCGTGCTCTGCCTGCTCGTGCTGTACCCGGCGACCCGGCTGGACTGGGTCGTCCTGGGGCTGCTCGCCGTGGGCACCGTGGAGTTCATGCCCGGCATGCCGAGCTTCCCGCCCGCCCACAGCTGGCTTGGCGTGGCGCTGGACGTGCAGACCAACTTCGTCATGCCGCTGGCCCGGCTGGCCGCGCTGCTGGCCGTGGTGGCGCTCTGCGTGACCGGGGCGTGGTACGCCCGGAACCGGGCCCCCGCCCCCGGCCCGCTTGTGACCACCTGACGCCGGCAATATGCGGGCCATCCGGTTACCTTTCCCTGGCGCTATATTTGCCACTTTCAGTGGTCTATCAGGGACCTGTTACCGTATTTCCCGTTTACTGTTGGCGAGCAGGCCGGGCATTGGTTCGTATCCGGCTGAGCGGCCGCGGGGATCCACCGGCCCTCTGGCGCGGGCCCTGCCCGGGTACGGGCAGTCGGGCCTGCGGTCAACTCTCGCCACCGGAGCGTGCCCGATAGACGAGCAGGACAGCAGCCCGGACACCCTGATACCGGCGCGCCCGCCGGCGCCACCATCCGGCCCGCCCGCGCCGTCCGCCGGCCGGGCGGCTCAGCCGTCCGCGGGCCGGCGTACCTGCCTGCTGGGCTGGTTCTCGGCGGCGGCCATCACGGCCGCGATCGCCGTCTTCGTGTTCATCTCCGCGGCCGGGCCGGGCAGCGCGGTCGTGTCCACTCCCCGGCCCCCGGCCGGGCCGCCCTGGTGGTTCTCGTGGCCGTTGCCAGTCGCCGCCGTGACCATCGTGCTGTGGGCCGCGTCGGTGTGCGGGGCGGCCGGGGTGGCGGCCGGCCTGGTGGCGGTGCGCCGTGGTGCCCGCCCGCCCATCCGGCTGCTGCTCGGCGCGGCGTTCATCGTCACCGCGGTGCTGACCGTCCTGCCGGCCGCCGGGTCGTCCGACGCGCTCGACTACGCGGCGTACGGCCGGATCGTCGTACTCGGCCACAATCCGTACCGGATGACACCGGAGCAGTTGCGCCGGGCCGGCGACCCGGTCGGCAAGACCGCGCCGGACTTCTGGCAGGGAAAACCGTCCGACTACGGGCCGCTGGCCAGCCTGGAGCAGGCCACGGCGGCAGAACTGGGCGGCGTCTCCACCGCGCGGATTGTGCTCTGGCTGAAGGTGTGGAACGCGCTGGCGTTCGGCCTGGTGATCATCGCTGTCAACCGGGTGCTGCGCGGTGACCCGGCCCGGCGGGCCCGGGCGCACCTGCTCTGGTCGCTGAACCCGCTGCTGCTCTGGGGCCTGGTCGCGTCGGGTCACCTCGATACCGTGGCCGCGGCCTGCGGCCTGCTCGGCCTGCTGCTGGTAAAGCCCTGGCGCCGCGATGAGGAACCGCACTTGGCCCGGTTCCTGGCCGCGGGCGCGCTGACTGGGGCGGCCGCCGACCTGAAGATCACCTACGCGCTGTTCGGCCTGGGCCTGGCCTGGGCCGCCCGCCGGTCCCTGGGCGCCCTGATCGCCACCGCGTCGGGGGCGCTGGCCATTCTGGTGCCCTCCTACCTGTGGTTCGGCCGCCCGGCGCTGACCGTGCTGACCAACCACCGGGACGCCACCGCCGACAACCTGTACCGGCTGTTCGTGCACTCGTTCGTGCGGCCGTCCGTGGCCGAGGTCGACTTCGTGATCGTGCCCGTCTTTGTGCTCGTGGCGGCGCTGCTGCTGTGGCGGCTGCCTGACCGGCTGCCGGAGATGCCCGCGGTCATGCCGGCCCTCGCGCTGAGCCTGGCCTGGGTGCTGGCCTGGCCTTATCAGCGGCCCTGGTACGGCGCGGCCGTGCTCTGCCTGCTCGTGCTGTACCCGGCGACCCGGCTGGACTGGGTCGTCCTGGGGCTGCTCGCCGTGGGCACCGTGGAGTCCATGCCCGGCATGCCGGGCTTCCCGCCCCGCCACAGCACGCTCTACGCGGTGGTGGACGCGCAGATCAGCTTCGTCATGCCGCTGGCCCGGCTGGCCGCGCTGCTGGCCGTGGTGGCGCTCTGCGTGACCGGGGCGTGGTACGCCCGGAACCGGGCCCCCGCCCCCGGCCCGCTGGGCCAGGTGTGACCAGTACGCCGGTGACCAGCATGTCACCAGGGATCAGTGCGCGAACGACTGCCGCTTGTCCGCTGGGGCCAGCGGCACGTGGCTGCGCGGGTGCGCGGCCAGGGTCCGGACGTGCCGCTGGATGTCGCTGAGCAGCAGGTCGGCGAGGTCCTTGCTGAAGCCGTTGCGCACCACGACGCGGAGCACCGCGACGTGTTCCATGTTGGCCGGGAAAGTGTAGGCGGGCAGTATCCAGCCCCGGGTCCGCAGCCGCTCGGACAGGTCGAACACGGTGAAGCCCGCCGACTCGTCGCGGATCTTGAACGCGAAGACGGGCAGGTCGCTGCCGTCAGACAGCAGCTCGAACGGCTCCATCCGGGCGATCTTGCTGGCCAGGTGCATGGCCACGTCCTGGCAGGCCTGCTGGACCCGCCCGTAGCCGTCGAACCCCAGGCGCAGGAAGTTGTAATACTGGGCCGCGACATTGGCCCCGGACCGGGAGAAGTTCAGCGCGAACGTGGGCATCTCCCCGCCCAGGTAGTTCACCTTGAAAACCAGGTCCTCGGGCAGCGCGTCGGGGCTTCGCCAGACCACCCAGCCGACGCCCGGGTACACCAGCCCGTACTTGTGCCCCGACGCGTTGATCGAGGCCACCCGGGGCAGCCGGAAATCCCAGATCAGGTCAGGCTGGAGGAAAGGTGCCACGAACCCGCCCGAGGCGCCGTCCACGTGAATCGGGACGTCGGGGCCGCCGCTGGCCGCGAGCCGGTCCAGCTCGGCGCTGATCTCGCCGACCGGCTCGTAGCTTCCGTCCATGGTGGAGCCCAGGATTGCCACCACCCCGATCGTGTTCTCGTCGCACTGGGCGGCGGCCTCCGGGCCGCGCAGGTGCAGCCGGTCGGGCTCCATCGGCACCAGCCTCGGCTCCACCTCCCAGTAGCGGCAGAACTTCTCCCAGCAGACCTGGACGTTCGCGCCCATCACCAGGTTGGGCCGGGTAGCGTCGGCGCCCGCTGCCCGGCGGCGCGCGCGCCAGCGCCACAGCAGCGCCATCCCCCCGAGCATGCAGGCCTCGCTGGACCCAGTGGTGGAGCAGCCGGTCGCCGACCCGTGCGCCGGTGCGTTCCAGAGGTCGGCCAGGATGTTCACGCAGCGCGATTCCAGCTCCGCGGTCTGCGGGTACTCGTCCTTGTCGATCATGTTCTTGCTGAGGGTCTCGGTCATCAGCTGCTCCGCCTGGGGCTCCATCCACGTGGTCACGAACGTGGCCAGGTTGAGCCGGGCGTTGCCGTCCAGGGTGAGCTCGTCCCGCACGGCCTGGAGCGCCGTGTCGGGCAGCAGCCCGTGCCGCGCCAGCCGGTGCCGGGGCACCGAGAAGTGCAGTTCGCGGACGTAGACCGGGTTGATCTCGACCTCGTCCTGCTGCTCGACTTGCCTGTGCAGTGCCATGCGGCTCCCTCGCTCGCCAGAATCGTCGCTGCTGGGGTTGTTGCTGCCGGGGTTGTTGCGCTGGAGTTGTTGCGGCTGGGTCCAGCGGCTGAGGACACAGGCTATCCCGGCCCCGGCGGCCGGACCTGCCTGATGATCCCCTGTTGAATCCCGGTTGACCTGGCTGGCTGATCCGCCCGGTGCGCTCGCCCGCCCGGACAGACGGCCAGGCAGGATGGGGTCATGAACCTTCCGGTCAACCCGCCGGTCGCGCCGATGCTGGCCCGGCCGGTACCGCAGATACCCGAGGGCCCGTTCAGCTTCGAGCCCAAGTGGGACGGTTTCCGGTCCATCGTCTTCCTGGACCGGGGCGAGGTGGAGATCGGCAGCCGCAACGAGCGCCCGATGACCCGGTACTTTCCGGAACTGGCCGAGGCTCTTCCCGCGAACCTGCCCGCCAGGTGCGTGGTAGACGGGGAGATCGTAATCCCTGACGCGTCCGGCCGGCGGCTGGACTTCGAGGCCCTGCTGCAGCGCATCCACCCCGCGGCCAGCCGCGTCGCGCTCCTCGCCGAGCAGACACCGGCCCACTTCGTCGCCTTCGACCTGCTCGCGCTGGACGACACCGATCTGTGCGGAGAGCCGTTCAGGAAGCGCCGGGCCGCACTTGTGCAGGTCCTGGCCCAGGCCCGTCCCCCGGTGCACCTGACTCCGGCGACCATCGACCGTGACCTGGCCGGGCTGTGGTTCCAGCAGTTCGAGGGGGCCGGGCTGGACGGGCTGATCGCCAAGCCGCTGGACGGAACGTACCAGCCAGACAAGCGGGTCATGTTCAAGATCAAGCATGAGCGCACCGCGGACTGCGTCGTCGCCGGGTACCGGCCGCACAAGAGCAGCCCGGAGGCGGTCGGCTCGCTGCTCCTCGGCCTGTACACCGACACCGGCGACCTGGCCAGCGTGGGCGTGGTGGGCGCGTTCCCGATGGCCCGCCGCCGCGAGCTGTTCGTGGAGCTGCAGCCCCTGGTCACCACCTTCGAGGGTCATCCCTGGCGCTGGGGCGGAGGGGACGAGCGCGCGGCCGGCGGCGCCCCGGCCGCGCGCAACCCACGGTCGTCGGAGACCAGCCGCTGGAACGCCGGGAAGGACCTGTCCTTCGTGCCGCTGCGGCCAGAGCGGGCGGTAGAGGTCCGCTACGACCACATGGAGGGCCGCCGGTTCCGGCACACCGCCCAGTTCGCCCGCTGGCGCCCGGACCGCGACCCGCGCTCGTGTACCTATGACCAGCTGGAGGAGCCGGTGAAGTACGACCTCGCCGAGATCCTCGGCAGCACGGCTGGCTAGGACCCGGGCTGGCTAGGACCCGGGCTGGCTACGAGCCGGGGCTACGATTCGCCGGCGCGGGGGACCGGCCACGGACGGTTCGTTGCGGAAAAAAGGGGGGTCTGAAGGGAGCGGGTTGTGGCCTAGGAGCCCGCGCGCAGGTAACGGCACAGCAGGTAGTCCCCGTCCGCGAGGACGTGCGCGAGCGTCAGGCGGCTGGGTCCCGCGGGGACCGGACCGCCCGGCGCCGCGCCACCCGAAGCTGGCGGGGCGCCCTGGATGATCCGGCCGGCGGGGCCGCCGGCCAGGACCGGGCTGATCGTCACGCAGAGCTCGTCGAGCAGGCCCGCCGCGGACAGCTGGCCCAGCAGGTGCGGGCCGCCCTCGGCGAGGATCTTCCGGTAGCCCTGGCCAGCCAGCGCGCTGACCGCGGCGGCGGCGCTCACCTCCTGCTCCCCGGCGATGATCACGTCGGCGTGCCGGGCCAGTTCCGCCCGGCGGTCCGCGGGCGCCGATTCCGCGGTGATCACGATGGTGCGGGCCCAGGCCGGTGCACCCGCCAGCAGCGGGCCCGCCGGGTCCAGGTCCAGCCGGCCGCTCAGCACCGCGATGGGTGGCGTGGCCGCCCGCCCGGCGCGCAGTGCCGTCCAGCGCGCCGGCACCTGGGCCGGGCGGTACCCCTCGGCGCGGGCGGTGCCCGCACCGACCAGGATGACCCCGGCGAGCGCCCTGAGCACACCGAAGACCTCGCGGTCAGCGGGACCGCCCAGGCTGCCGGAGAGGCCGTCCACCGTCGCGGCCCCGTCCGCGCTCTCGATCATGTTGGCCCGGACCCAGGGCCGGCCCGCGCCGCCGCGGTCAGGGTAGGCGTAGAGCCCGGCCAGGTCGGGCTCGCCGTCACCGGCCGGGCCGGGATAGATCAGTCGCACCGTATCAGCTCCTTGGGAGGGCTCATCCGCCCGTGCCGGACTCGCCGACGTGGCGCAGCACCACCATGGAGCGGCCCGCCAGCATCACCGTCGACCCGGCCCGGTGCTCTCGGGTTTCCCGCTGAGCCACGACCGCCGCCTCGGATCCGGGCAACGCCGGGTGTGGCAGCCCGCCGCCGGCGATCGCCGCCCCGGGCCGGCCGCTCTCGGAGTGGGCCGCCCCCGTGTCGAGCACGACCTCCCAGCGGTGCCCGAAATCCTCGGCGGGCAGGGTGAACCAGGCCGGCTGGCTGTCCGCGCTGAACAGCAGCAAGAACGTTTCATCCCGGACCCGCTCGCCCCTGGGGTCCGGCTCGGTGATGGCGTCGCCGTTCAGGAAGACGCCCATCGCCTTCGCGTAGCCGGTCTTCCAGTCCGCGTCGGTCATCTCCCGGCCGGAGGGGGTGAACCAGGCGATGTCCCCGGGCCGGCCCGCCGCCCCGTCGGCAGGCCCGGTGAAGAACCGGCGCCGGCGGAACACCGGGTGGTTGCGCCGCAGTTCGGCGACCCCCCGGGCGAACTCCAGCAGGATGCTTTCGTCCTCGGCTATGTGCCAGTCCACCCAGGACGTCTCGTTGTCCTGGCAGTAGGCGTTGTTGTTGCCGCGCTGGGTCCGGCCGAGCTCATCCCCGGCGAGCAGCATCGGGACGCCCTGCGAGCACAGCAGCGTGGCGAAGAAGTTCAGCCGCTGCCGGGCCCGCAGTTCGCCCACTGCCGGGTCGCTGGTCGGGCCTTCGGCGCCGCAGTTCCACGAGCGGTTGTCGTCGGTGCCGTCCGCGCCGTCCTCGCCGTTCGCCTCGTTGTGCTTGCGGTTATAAGAGACGAGGTCGGTCAGGGTGAACCCGTCGTGGCAGGTGACGAAGTTGATGGAGGCAACCGGCCGGCGGCCGCTGGTCTCGTACAGGTCGCTCGACCCCGTCAGCCGGGAGGCGAACTCGGCCATCGTGTACGGCTGGCCGCGCCAGAAGTCGCGGGCGGTGTCCCGGTACTTGCCGTTCCACTCGCTCCACAGAGGCGGGAAGTTGCCCACCTGGTACCCGCCCTCGCCCACGTCCCAGGGTTCGGCGATGAGCTTGACCTGTGACACCACCGGATCCTGCTGGACCAGGTCGAAGAACGCCGACAGCCGGTCCACGTCATGCAGTTCCCGGGCCAGTGCCGAGGCGAGGTCGAACCGGAACCCGTCCACGTGCATGTCCAGGATCCAGTACCGCAGCGAGTCCAGGATCAGCTGGAGGGCGTGCGGGTGCCGGACGTTCAGGCTGTTCCCGCAGCCCGTGTAGTCCACGTAATAACGCGGGTCGTCGTCGCGGAGACGGTAGTACGCGGCATTGTCGATGCCGCGGAAGGACAGCGTCGGACCCCGTTGGTCGGACTCCGCAGTGTGGTTGTACACGACATCGAGGATCACCTCGATGCCGGCCGCGTGCAGCGCCTTGACCATGGCCTTGAACTCGCCGACCTGCCCGCCGAGCTGCTGCGACGACGAGTATCCCTTGTGCGGGGCGAGGAACCCGATCGTGTTGTAACCCCAGTAGTTGGTCAGCCCGCGGGCCTGCAGGTTGTGCTCGGGCACGAACTGGTGCACCGGCATCAGCTCCACCGCGGTGACGCCCAGCCGGGTCAGGTGCTCGATGATCGCGGGGTGGGCCAGGCCGGCGTAGGTGCCCCGCTGGCCGGCACCCACGTCCGGGTGGCGCAACGTCAGGCCGCGCACGTGCGCCTCGTAGATCACGGTCTCGTGGTAGGGGGTGCGCGGGGCCCGGTCGTCGCCCCAGTCGAAGAACGGGTTGATGACCACGTTCGTCGGCATGTACGGCGCGCTGTCTGCCGTGTTCAGCGCGGACGGGTCGCTGAAGCGGTAGCTGAACACCGCCTCGTTCCACTGCACCTCGCCGTTGATGGCCTTCCCGTAGGGGTCGAGCAGCAGCTTCGCCGGGTTGCAGCGGTGCCCGCGCGCCGGGTCGTAGGGGCCATGCACGCGGTACCCGTATCGCTGGCCCGGGGCGACGTCAGGCAGGTAGCCGTGCCACACGAACGCGTTGACCTCGGTCAGCGCGATGCGCGTCTCGCTCAGCGGGCCAGGCTCGGTCCCGTCCAGCAGGCACAGCTCGACCTGGTCGCCAGCCTCGGAGAACAACGCGAAGTTCGTCCCCGTGCCATCCCACGTTGCTCCGAGCGGATAGGGGGCTCCCGGCCAAAGGCGCACCAGCAGACCCTACCCGCGTGCCGGCGTGGCACGGTCAAGGACACCGTCCAGAGCCAGCCCGTCAGGGAGTGTCCCGAACGGGACCCCAGGTCCGGGCAGCGCCCCCGGCTCGAGGCGGGAGGCGCAGAATGCGTCCGCGACCTGCCCCGGCGCGTGCCGGACCAGCAGGGCCGCCTGGAGGGCGACGGTGATCGCACCGGCCAGGCGGCGGCCCGCGAACTGCGCGTCGGGTCCGGCCCGGGTGGCCAGGTCGCGCAGCGCAGAGCTGAGCCTGCTGATGGCCGCGTCCAGCCGCGGGTCCCCGCCCCTGGCCAGGGCAAGCTCGTCTGCCAGGGCGTCAGCGGGCCCCTGCTGGCGTTGCAGGGCGCGGAGGAGGTCCAGGGCGGTCACGTTGCCGGAGCCCTCCCAGATGGAGTTCAGCGGCGCCTCGCGGTAGAGCCGGGGCATCCCGGACTCCTCCACGTAGCCGTTGCCGCCCAGGCACTCCAGCGCCTCGGCGGCGTGCAGCGGCGCGCGCTTGCAGATCCAGTGCTTGGCGGCGGGCAGCGCGACCCTGAGCAGGGCCGCTTCGGCCGCATCCCCGCGGGCGGCCCGGTCGGCCGCGCCCGCCAGCCGCAGCGCCAGCGTGGTCGCGGCCTCGGATTCCAGCACGAGATCGGCCACCACGGAGGCCATCAGCGGCTGGGAGATCAGGCTCGCGCCGAAGGCCCGCCGGTGCGTCGCGTGGTGCACGGCGGTGACGCAGCCCAGGCGCATGCCCGCCGCGCTGCCCAGCACGCAGTCCAGCCGGGTCGCGCTGACCATCTCGATGATGGTGGGCACGCCACGCCCGGCCTCGCCCACCTGCCAGGCCAGCGCGGCGTCGAACTCCACCTCGGCGGAGGCGTTCGACCGGTTGCCGAGCTTGTCCTTGAGCCGCAGCAGCCGGATGGCGTTGCGGGTACCGTCGGGCCGCACTCGGGGGAGCAAGAAGCAGGTCAGCCCGGCCGGGGCCTTTGCCAGGACCAGGAACAGGTCACTCATGGGCGCCGAGCAGAACCACTTGTGCCCGGTGAGCAGGTGGGCGCCCGGCCCGTCCGCCAGCACCGGCTCGGCCCGGGTGGTGTTCGCGCGCACATCCGAGCCGCCCTGCTTCTCGGTCATGGCCATGCCGGCCAGCAGGGCCGCCTTGCCCTCCGGCGGCCGCAGCCCGGGATCGTAGTCCCGGGCGGTGAGCAGCGGGACGAACCGGCGGGCCAGGTCAGGAGCGTGCCGCAGCGGCGGGACGGACGCGTAGGTCATCGAGACCGGGCAGCCGTGGCCCGCCTCGGCCTGCGACCACACGAAGAACCTGGCCGCCCGGGCGACGTGCGCGCCGGGGGAGGGATCCGCCCACGGCGCCGCGTGCAGCCCGTGCCCGACCGCGGTGCCCAGCAGCACGTGCCAGGACGGATGGAACTCGACCTCGTCGATCCGGTGGCCCCACGCGTCGTGGGTACGCAGCACCGGCGGATGCTCGTTCGCCAGCCGGGCGTGCTCCTGGGTCTCGGCAGCACCGGCCAGCTCACCCAGCTCGTGCAGCCCCGCCTCGGCCCAGGCTGCGCCTTCCCGGCCGGCCGCGGCCAGGAGCGCAGCATCGTCGGCGACGTCGTAACCGGCCAGCGGCGGAACCTGGTTGAGCACATCGTGGGTGAGATGCTGCCGCCCGGCGGTGGCCTGGCCCGTGCTGGCCTGGCCCGTGGTGGTCTCTCCCGTGGTGGTGTGCAGAGACGTCATGGTGTGACACTACTTTGCTTGCTACCAGGCGGAAACCCGCCGCGATTGGGCTTGCTACCACGAGAAAACCCGCCGCCATCGGGCGGGTTACCGCGCGAAGACACGCTGGTCATATCGCTGGCCTGCGACGCCTTCCCACGCCGGACCGCCCGCGACGGCTTGCTGGAAGCGATCGAGCAGCACGTCCGCCACATCGTCCGCGGCCCCCAGGGGCGCCGACACGGCCGCGGCTCCCGCAGCCAGGGACGTGTCGCGGATCCGGTCGGCGAACAGGCCCGGGGCCAGCAGGTAGCTGGCGACCACGACGCGCCGTGCCCCCCCGCGGAGCAGGTCCGCGACAGCCTCGGCCGGGGCGGGCGAGGCGGCTGACGCGTATGCGGGCCGGACCGCGAGCCAGCCGCGGGCCGCCTGCCAGCCGGACGCGATCCGGGCGATGGTGGCGTTGGCGGCCGGATGGCTCGACCCCGCGGAGGCGAGCACCACCGCCGTCCGGGCCGGGTCGTCGCCGGGATCCTGGCCAGCCTCGGCGAGGCGCAGTTCGAGTGCGCGTACCAGCCCGGGGTGCGGGCCCAGCGGCTCTCCATAGCGGATCCGGAGTCCGGGCAGGCTGGCCGCGGCCCCGGCCAGGAGCCCCGGTACGTCCGTGCCGCTGTGGTAGGCCGCGGTGAGCAGCAGCGGGAGCACCACCACGTCACGCTGCCCGGTGCCCTGGCCACCGTCCTGCCCGCGGTCCTGCCCGTCGTCCTGGCCGGCGAGCGCGGTGAGGACCTGCAGCGGGGCGGGCGGCGCGTGGCCCAGGAAGGCCCCGCGGACCTCGAGCCCGGCCAGGCCGTGCGCGACCGCCCGGTCCCGGGCCACGGCGAGCAGCCCGGCGATGGTCGCCCCGGCCCGCGGGTCCCTGCTGCCGTGCGCGATGGCGACCAGAGACGGGGTCAGGAGGTGTGGATGCCGCATTCGGTCTTGCCTGTCCCGGTCCACCGGCCGCTGCGCGGGTCCGCCCCGGGAGCCACCTTCATCGTGCATGTGGCGCACCCGATGGAGGGGTACCCGTCATAGACCAGCGGGTTCACCAGCACGCCCTGCTCGGCGATGTAGGTGTCCACCTGCTCCTGGGTCCAGGCCACGATGGGGTTGACCTTCACCATCTGCCGCCTGGCGTCCCACTGGACGGCCCTGGTGTCGCTGCGGGCGTTGGTCTCCTCCCGGCGGACGCCGGTGATCCACGCGTCGTACGGGTCGAGTGCCCGCTCCAGCGGCACGACCTTGCGGAAGTAGCAGCAGAGGTCGGGGTTGCGCCCGTAGAGCCGGGGCCCGAGTTCGGCGTCCTGCTCGGCCACCGTCCGGGACGGGGTCACGTTGACGACGTTGACCGGGTAGACGGCGGACACGGCGTCCCTGGTGCCGATGGTCTCCGGGAAGTGGTAGCCGGTGTCCAGGAAGATCACATCCAGCCCGCTCTTCACCGTCGAGGCGAGATGGATGATCACCGCGTCGGTCATGGACGACGTGATGCAGATGCGCGACCCGAACGTGTCGACCGCCCAGCGGACGATGTCTTCTGCGGGCGCGTCGGCGAGTTCCTCCGCCGCCTGGGCTGCGAGCCTCTCCATGCGGATTGGTTCCTCCCGAGCTTCAGGATCGGAGACGTCAGGTACTGCCTGACCTGGATAAGTACGTTTTGTCACGCCGGGCTCACAGGATCACTCCCGTTCCAGCAAATCGTAGCTGGAAGGACCGGATACAGCTACGACACCGCCAGCCGCCGTCCTGTTCCTGTGGTTCCAGGTCCTCTTCGCCACAATATGGGCAGTAAAAGGGGATTGCACGTTCTGTCCCAGATACGTGGAATGTCACGCGAAGTCCTCCTCGCTAGCCCGGCTGGCCCACGCGGCGAAGGTCTCGTCCGCGCCCCGGCCCTCCTGGAAGCGGCGCAGAACCCGCTCCAGGTAGTCCGGCAGGTCCTCCGCGGTGGTCTTCAGGCCCCTGACCTTCCGGCCGAATCCTGAGCTCTCGCCGTCGCCCCCGGCCAGGGTGCCGCCCAGGTGGATCTGGAATCCCTCGGTCTGCTGGCCGTCGGGCCCCATCACCAGGGATCCCTTGAGCCCGATGTCAGCGGTCTGGATCCGGGCGCACGAGTTCGGGCACCCGTTCACGTTGATCGTCACCGGCTCGGCGAAGCCGGGTAGGCGGCGCTCCAGCTCGGCGATGGCCTGGGTGGCCCGCGCCTTGGTCTCCACGATCGCCAGCTTGCAGAACTCGATGCCGGTGCAGGCCATCGTATGCCGCCGGAACACGCTCGGCGTGGCGGGCAGGTCCGCCGCGTCCAGCTCGGCGGTAAGGCCGGCCACCTTGTCCTCCGGCACGTCGAGGATGACCATCTTCTGTTCGGTGGTCGTCCGGACCCGCCCGCTGCCGTACCGCGCGGCCAGGTCGGCGACCCGGGCCAGGGAACTCCCCGACACCCGGCCCACCCGGGGCGCGAACCCTACGTAGTACCGCCCGTCCCGCTGCCGGTGCACGCCGACATGGTCACGCCTGCCACCGGCGGGCGGCGGCGGGGGAGAGCCGTCCGGGAGCGCGTAGCCCAGGTACTCCTTCTCCAGCACCTCCCGGAACTTCTCCGGACCCCAGTCGGCGATCAGGAACTTCAGCCGGGCCCGGTGCCGCAGCCGGCGGTAGCCGTAGTCACGGAACACCGCGGTGATCCCGGCCCAGACCTCGGCGACCTCGCCAGGCCGGATGAACGCCCCGAGGCGCTTGGCGATCATGGGGTTGGTGGACAGGCCGCCGCCCACCCACAGGTCGTAGCCGGGCTCGCCGTCCGGGCCGATCACGCCGACGAAGGCCACGTCGTTGATCTCGTGCACGGTGCACTGCGCCGTGCAGCCGCTCATCACCGACTTGTACTTGCGCGGCAGGTTGGAGAAGGCGGGGTCGCCCACGTACCGGGCGGTGACCTCCGCGATCTGCGGCGTCGCATCGATCACCTCGTCCGCGTCGATCCCGGCCAGCGGGCAGCCCAGCACCACCCGGGGCGTGTCGCCGCAGGCTTCCGTGGTGGACAGGCCGACCGCCTCGAGAGCCTCCCAGATCGCCGGGACGTCCTCGATCCTGATCCAGTGCAGCTGCACGTTCTGCCGGTCGGTGAGATCGGCGGTGTCCCGGGCGTACCGCTCGGAGATGTCGGCGATCGTGCTCAGCTGGTCATTGCTCAGCTGGCCGCCGTCGATGCGGACGCGCAGCATAAAGTAGCGGTCGTCAAGGTCCTCGGGCTCGAGGGTCGCCGTCTTGCCGCCGTCGATACCCGGCCGGCGCTGCGTGTACAGGCCGAACCAGCGGAAGCGCCCGCGGAGGTCGGCCGGGTCGATGGAGTCGAAACCCTGCCGGGAGTAGATGTCGATGATCCGCTGGCGGACGTTGAGCCCGTCATCGTTCTTCTTGTTTTCCTCGTTCTTGTTCAGCGGCTCGCGGTATCCGAGCGCCCACTGGCCCTGGCCACGATGATGGTGGGCTGACGGCATCTGGCGCGTCCCTTCTTGTCCTGCTCGGTCCCGGCCCGCTATTGCGGGTCTGGCTGGGCGGGACGCGTGACGCGACGGGGCACTCGGAGTCGGCTCCGCCGGCTACCTGCTGGCCACGGCGGCTTCGGTGATTCGCGATTCAGGCTCGCGGGAGGCAGGCCGCCAGGGGTTCAGGTGCCGGCCGCGGCACACGCCCACGATCGGGGCAGTGGTCAGCGGCCGTGTCGACACGCAGCGCTGCGCACCCGGAGCAGGTCGACATGCCTGCGTGCCACAAGAAGGGGGTCAGCGGCGCTCACGATATGAGCATCACACGAAAGGGCACGGCCTGTCGAGATAACTTCGCAACCCGAAGCAAATCCTTGTCCCGGCTGCCCGGCGGCCGGGGCGCCCAGCGTGCCCACGAACCATGGCAACCCCGGGCCGGCCCGGCCTATTCCGGTTACCTGCGATCCGGCCAGGCGCGGCCCGGTCAGGCGCGGTCCGGTCAGGCGCGGTCCGGCCAGCCTTCGCGCACCTGGCGGAGCGAGCGGGCCGCGCGTGGCGGCTCCGGCAGCGCCGACAGTGGCAGATGCTGGCAATCGCACCAGGTGCCTCCCGGGCAGTCCTCATGGTGCTGGTGACGGCAGGACGGGCAGACCATGACCAATATTGTGGCCGGCCGCGGCGTCCGCCGCGGCCGGCCAGTGTTCAGTGGTACCTGTGTTAGCTACCGAATTAGAACCGAATTAGAGGAATGTCCGGTCAGGCCGCGTTCGCGCGGCGCATCCGGCGGCGCCGCTCAGAAGCGCGCTCGTCCTCATTCAGGCCGCCCCAGGTGCCGTACTTCTCCGGCCTCGAGATCGCGTAATCCAGGCACTCGGTGCGCACCGGGCAGGTGGCGCACAGCGCCTTGGCCTTACGCTCCCGGATATCCCGCTCCGGCTGCCGTTCGCCGTCGGGGCCGAAGAAGAGCACGACATCCGTGCCGCGGCACGCGGCGGCATCTTGCCAGCCCCAGTTCGGCCGGGGAGGCAGGGTAGCCTGCCGCCGTACCTCAGACATGACTTGATCTCCTCAACAAGCTCAGTGTGTGTATTCCGCGTCCAGCCGACCCTCTAGTTCCGTCGGACATCTGGTTCGCCCTGTGCGGCTTTTGCCCCGTCACAGGTATGCAACGCGCTGCATCACCTGCGTGTTCCCGGGAGTGGGCAGCCCCAAGGCACCCGTGACCGCCACGGGATTAGCTAAAGGAGCAACCCTGCCGGATAAGCAGCTGCAACTGCGGTGCCGCCCGCTCTGACGAAACCAGTCCTGTCCAGCGGACCGATGATCAATGATGCCATCCGCGGGGGCAGTTCCGCAGGCAGGATCGCGAATCCGGGCCAGAGATGTTGAGCCCGTCCGCGAGGGCCGGCCCGGAAGGGCATCTCCCCAGCCTGGAGGCGGTGCGGCCGTTCGGTGCCCAATCATAGTCCCGGGTTAATTGGACAAACCCGTGAGTCCGGCGCCACCATGGGCTCCATGTCAGCGTCGGACGCAGCCCCGTTGCCCCGGCTCGGTGAGGTGTTCTTCGACGTACGAGGCGACTCCCGCAGCATGCGGCTGAGCTGGTACGCCGACACGGGCGTCGCGGTTTTCAGCATCTGGCAGGGCGGTACCTGCACCGGTACGTTCCGGCTGCCCATGGGTGACCTGGCCCGGATGATCGAGGCGCTACACCGCGGGCCGCAGGGCCAGCGCGCAGGGCGCCGGGAGGTACCGGGCGAGGCGGGCCGTGAAGAGCCGCCAGGCCGGGCCGCGGACGGGGCCGTCCTGGCGGGCAGGAGCGCGGAGGAGGGCCCGGCCACCGTCTCCATGCGGATGCCTGCCGGGACCGGAGCCCCGCCGGGCCAGCGCCCGGACGGGCCGCGTCCCGGGGCGGAATACCCGACCGGTGCGCCTGGCGACTACGGCACGGGCCCGGCCCGGACCTACCGGGGCGAAGCCGGCTACCCGGTTGACCCGCTCGACCCCGCCTACCCGGTCCCGGCGGGCCGGTATCAGGAGGAGCCGTCCACCGGGTCCTACCGCAGCCCGGCCCAGGAGTACGGAACGGGCCCGGGTTACCCGGCCGACCCGGGGTACCAGGATGGCGCTGGGTACCAGGATGGCCCGGGGTACCAGGATGGCCCGGCCACCGGCGACTACAGGCGGGCCGGCGCGGCGGGCTACCAGGATGTGCCTGCCACCGGCGACTACCGCGGGGGCCAGTCCGGCAGCCATCGCCGTGAGCCGGGCGACTTGCCCGGCGAGCCCCGGCGGTCCCGGTACGCAGCAGACCCGGCCGGAGCGGAGTACCGCGATGAGGATTCCCGCGCGGGATACCGCGACCCCGGCTACCCGGACGTGCCGGGCACCGGTGACTACCGCACCTCCCAGTCCGGGAGCCACCGCCGACCCGCGGGCGGGTACCCCGATGCCCCCTCTTTCCATCCCTATTCCGGCCAGCGGGGCATTCCGGATTATCCCGGCGAAGCGCCCGCCGACGACTCGGGGGCTTATCCCGCTGAACCCGATTATGGCGAGGGTGCCGAGTGGGAGGACACGGCCGACCACTCCCTCGAGGACTACGGCAGTGAGCCCGAGGAATCCTTCCCCTATGGGCCCCCGCCTGGCAATCACGACCGCCGGGAACGGGGACGCTATCCCGGCCGTCATTGACGGATAGCCGCCCCCGCACCTGGGCGGCGGCCCGGATCACCGGGCCTGCCCGGGCAGCACCGCACCGAATGGCGGCTTCCCGGGTTGCCGCTCTGCCCCTCTTTGGGTGTCGTTATGGTTGGGCCGCCCGTGGCGGGATATATTTGCCACCAGAGGAAGGGGGGCCTCCAAGTGGCACAGAAGGTTTCCGTCACATTTGCCTGTGACTACGACCAGAAACCGATTCCTGACGGCCAGCATCACGCTCGCCGCTTCAGCCTGGACGGCCGGGAGTATGAGATCGACCTGTGCGCCAAGCACAGCCAAAAGTTTGACGATGTGGTCGGCCGGTACTCGCAGCGCGCCCGCCGGGCGTCCGCGCGGCCTGGCCGCACCAAGCGACGGACGACGGCTCACCGGCAGCACAGCGCCGCGATACGTAGCTGGGCCAAGGAAAGCGGGATTACGGTAAGCGATCGCGGCCGTATCCCGGCCGACGTCGTGGCCAGTTACGAGGCGAACCACCACTGAGACGGGGCGTCATGGCGATCCGTACGGCGGCCCGCCGTACGGCGGGTCGTCATGAGCCGGCTTGGGCGGCTCGCGGGCCGGTATGGCTTCGCCGGGGACAGGTTCTGATTTCCCGGGCCGTGGCCACGCGATAGGCCCCACCGCGGCCGCGAGCACCTGGGAATTGGGCAGATGCAGGACGCCGTCGTCAGTGTCCAGGCGCAAGTAGGTAATGCCTATCTCGGCCACGAGGCCGTCGGTCACGCCGCCCAGTGCCCCGGATTTGAGCTGGATATAGTCCCCGACGACGAAGGGCCGCGACAGCAGCAGGACCAGGCCTGCGAAAACGTTCGCCAGCGACTGCTGCGCGGCGATGCCGAGCAGGATGGTGGTAACCGCCCCGCCGACGAGAAGTTGCCCGATCGGGACCTTCATCAGCCCTATGCCCAGGACGAAGATGGTCGCCCCGCCCACGAGCAGGATGGCGTAGCGCACCACCGCGGCGTGGGACGAGCCAACGGCCGGGGTCAGTACCTGCCTGGCTTTTCCGGCCAGCCCGACCACGGCCACCGCGCCGAACACGAAGAACGCCGCGATGCAGCCCGCGGCCACTATCTTGTCGATGTAATGGCCCTGGCCGGTCCAGTCCTTGAAATCCGTGCCGGCCTCGGATGCGACCCCACCCGCAATGATGGCCGCCGTCGCCGCGATGATGGACCGCCAGGGCCGCGCGTGCACTTTCGCCTTGGCCACATGCTCGTTCACCCGGGCGATGTGATTGGCCCGGTCGAGTTGCCGCTTCTCGTGCAGATCCACGTGCACAATCCTGCCCGGGCCCGGGAACGCGTGATCCCGGGGGGCCTGCTTCGACCCCCCGGGATCAGCCCGCCCAGTGCGAGCTTGGCTGGGACCCGCTTAGACGCGCGGGGCCAGCAGTGGCCGTCCGACGGGCAGCCTCAGGCGGCCGCCCATCCCGTTGGAGACACCCGCCGCCGAGGTGTACCAGGCGACCACCGCGGTGAGCACGCCCACGTACCCGCCGATCTTGACCGTGCCGCTGCTGCCCTCGAAGTTGCCGATGAACAGGATGATCTCGGTGATCTCCAGGGTGAGGAACACCCCGAACACCGCGGCGTTCACCTGCGTGGCCATGAGCAGCATGTAGGTGTTGAAGATGGCGAAGGCCAGCAGGATCCAGCCGACGTCCTTGTCGAACAGGGGGGCCGTGGCCGGGTGCAGGACCAGCGCTTTCCCGACGAGATTGAAGTAGAAGAACAGGCCGATCCAGAAGCCGCCATAGCTCCCGAACGCGGTCGCGCCGAAAACGTTCCGGTTGCGGAATTCCCACATGCCGGCCAGGAGCTGGACCAGACCCCCATACGCGAGTGCGTAACCAAGCCAGGCCAGGCCGCTCGCCGCGGTCATCCACTGCGCGTTGAACGCCGACAGCAGGAACGTGGTCAGGGCAAAGGCTGCCAGTCCCAGCGGCCCGGGGTCGGCTATCCCCGACCCCGCGGCCACAGGAGCTGCAGGTAGGTCATCGTTGACGCTCAAGTGATTCCTCCTGATGAGGCGGTGCGCTGCCCGGCCACGAGCAGGTAGCTCAGATGGCCGGGGCGGCGCATGGGTTGACTGAGGATCCCGGCGGAAGCTACTGGGCAGGCTGGCGTGCCCGGCGCCTGGGCCGCAGCGGGCGTCTCCCGAAGGGGACAGAAAACCCGAACAGAACGGACCATCTGGGACCTTCTTCCGTCTTCACAAGCGGCTCAGCAGAACCACATGGAAGATCTGCCCTGAGCGTAACGCCGGATTCCTGCTTGGGGGAGACCCAGGTTTTTGCTTATGCTGGCGCGACTGCGCCGCCGTGCTGGCTTCGCGCCAATACCCTGCTCAGCCCGGTGCGGGTGGCCAGAACGTAGATCCGGTCCTGCGGGGCGATCAGGTAATCGGGGCGTGGTGACCAGTCGACGCCGTCGGCGGCGGCACGCTGGACCGCGATCACCCGTACCTCACCGTCGCGGTGCACGTTCTCCACCGGCTCCCCGGCGAGCTCGGATCCAGCCCCGACCCTGACGTCCGCGATGAGCAGCACGTGCCGCCCGACCGGGATGGTGCGCAGCACCTGGTGCTCCAGCATGGCAGCGGCGAAGGCCGGGGCCGCGAGGTAGGGGACGCTACGCGAGATCGCGTTGCCGACGGTATTCTGCACCCGCTCGGCCAGGTCGTCGTCGGACAGCCGCAGGACCAGGCGCACGTCGGCGGCTAGGGCCCGGGCGTGCAGTGCGGTCTCCAGGTTGACGATGTCGCTGTTCGTCACCGAGACCAGGGCCTGGCTGGTGCGGACACCCGCCGTCCGCAGGGTGTCCTCCCGGGTGGTTTCACCGATCACCACGCGCAGCCCCAGCTGGCGGGCCAGGCGGATACCGGCCGCGTTCTCGTCCCGGTCCACGCAGACGACGTCGACACCCAGGTCGTGCAGCTGGCCGGCGATGCGGGTGCCGACGTTGCCCAGCCCGGCCACGATGACATGGCCGCTCAGCGGCCGTTCCTTGCCGCGCACGGACCCGGTGAGCCGGGCCCCGACGACGGCCGCGGTGACCACCGGCAGGAACGCCATCCCGTCAAAGGTGAGCATGAACTGGGCGACCTTCTCTGGGGCGCTCAGCCGGGGATTGGTGAGCGCCGCGCCCGCCGCGTCGAGGAAGGTCAGGTACAGCGCGTTGCCGGGGGAGTAGCCGCCGACGGTGGCGAGCAGCACGAAACCGGCTACCAGGACGCCGAACAGGGCCAGGAACACGAGCCCCAGCTTGTACCCGAAGAGGAGCCGGGGCAGGTCCACGACGGTCCGCAGGGGCCGTCGGCGCTGCCTGGTCAGCGGGTTGCGCGGGGTGCCGTCGGCCACGGCGAGCACCAGGTCGGCCAGGTCCTGGTCCGGGGGAAGCAGCTGGGGCTCGCCGCCCGCCCCGGTCGTGGCCAGCCCGCAGACGAGGTGCGCGGCGTCGGCCTCGCCGGGACGCGCCACGAACAGGGTGCGCCCGGCGAGCCGGACGTGGCTGGGAGCTGGCTCCCCCAGCGCCGCGGCGACGAACGAAGGTGCGGCCATCGAGGAACTGGACAGCACCGCGCAGTCCGGGAAGAAACTGCGCATCCGCTCGCCGAGCCCGGTATTGAAGATCCGCATCACCAGCCTGAGGCCGGGGCTGACATCCTGGGCGCGGAGCGCGGCGTGGAAGTTGGCCAGGTCGTCCCGGCCCATCAGGGCGATCGCCCGTGCGGACCGGGCTCCCGCGTCGGCGAAGGCGGTGCCGTCCAGCTCCGGCCGTTCGATAACCCGGACGCCCGGCAGCCGGGCAATCCGCGGGCCGTGACCGCGGGCCCGGGCGCTGAGCAACACCGTTACCCGCTCGCCGTAGTTGACGGTGAGCTCCTCGACGACCCGGTAGGCCAGCGCGTCGTCCCCGCACACGATCAGATGGTTCCGGTCCTGGGTGAGTCGGCGGGGCACCGGGGGCACGGCGAGATCTAACCATAGCGGGGCACTCTTGACCACGCAGGGTCCGCGGTGGCAGCCCGCTTCCGCCTCGCTGACTGTCCCGCCGACCGTCCCGGACCCGGATAGCGGCCGGCTTTCCGGTCACCCGGCCGGGGTCCGCCGCGACCAGTCCGGGGTATCCTCCGGATGAAAGGGGCGAATGGTGGATGACAGGGTTTCGGGGAGGTCCGGAGATGCCGGATGACGGTGGTATCCGCGCTTCGGACGCCGACCGCGAACACGTCGTCGAGATCTTGCGCGAGGCCTACAGCGCCGGCCGCCTGAGCCTGGAAGAGTTCGACGAGCGGACCACGCTCGCGTTCGCCGCGAAGACCTGGGGCGGGCTCCGTGACCTGACCCGTGATCTTCCCCAGCAGGCCAGGCTGGCGATTCCCCGCCCGGACCCCGCGGTCAAGCCGGCCAGGGACAAGCCGCTGCCGGTCTCCGCCGGGCCGTCCCGGCGCCGGCTCAGCCCGATGCTGCCCATCCTGATCATCTGGCTCGGTATCGCGCTCAGCGCCCGGGATCCGTACGCGTTCATCCCGGTGCTGGTCATCTTGTTCATGCTGCTCCGGCTGGCCACCCGGCCATCCCGGGGCGACCCGCCTGGGCCGGACAACGGGCCCGGTGACCGCGACTCAGGGCCCGGTGACGGGGCCGGCCGCTATCCCGATTGAGGTCACCCGCTGAGGGTGAGACGGCTGGGGGGTTGAGACGGCTCGGGGGTTGAGACGGCTCGGGGGTTGAGACGGCTCGGGTGAGACGGCTGAGCCTTGAGATGTCTCAGTGAGATGGCTGGCTCAGGGTGAGGCAATCCGGCTGAGCTGGGGCGGGAGCTGGCTGGCCGCGCTGCGGTCCAGCATGAAGAGGGTGCGCTGCTGCCCGCGCGCGCCCGCGGCCGGGACCTGCACGGGCCCGGCATCGGACAGCGCCAGGCGGACCGCCCCGGCCTTCTCCTCACCGGCCGCGAGCAGCCACACCTCACGGGCCCGCCGGATAGCGGGCAGCGTCATGGTGAGCCTCGTGGGCGGCGGCTTGGGCGCGCCGCGGACCGCGACGACCGGCCGCTCGTCGTATAGCGCCGGCATGCCGGGGAAGAGCGAGGCGACGTGCCCTTCCGGCCCGACGCCGAGCAGCAGCACGTCGAAAGCGGGCACCGGGCCGTGGTCTTGCGGCTGGGCGGCCCTGCGCAGCCCGGCCGCGTACCGCGCGGCCGCCGCCTCGGGGTCGTTGCCATCCGGGCCGTCCGTGCCCGGCATCCGGTGGACACGGGCCGGGTCCGCGTCCACGAGGCTGAGCAGGGCCCGCTCCGCCTGCGCCTCGTTCCGCTCGGGATGGCCGGACGGCAGGAAGCGCTCATCGCCCCACCAGATGTCCAGCCGCCGCCAGTCCACCGCGCCGAGCGCCGGTGCGGCCGCCAGTTCGGCCAGCACCGCGGTGCCGATGCCGCCGCCGGTCAGCACCAGGTCCGCCGTGCCCGAGCTCGCCTGGGCGTCCACCAGCCTGGTCACCAGCCGGGCCGCCGCCGCCTTGGCCAGCAGGCTCGCGTCGTGATGGACGAGTACCTCAGGCGTGCTCACCGCGTTTTGTCTTTGCGGGACGTGTCCGCGCTGGCCGTGGCCCGCTTGCGGCTGCCGCCGTTCCGCCTCACCTCGGCCTGGGCCGGGACGAAGGGGGCGATGGTCTCCGCGTACACCTCATCGGGGTCGAGCCGGCGCAGCTCCTCGGACAGCAGTTCCGCGGTGTCCCGGCGGTGCAGCGCCACCCTGCGCTCCGGCTCGCCAGGCCGGCGCAGCATCGCCAGGCGGCCGTCCGGGCGGGCCAGGCTGATCTCCCCGTCGCTGGTGTCGAAGATGACCCCGGTGACCCCGGGCCCGCCGGACACCCGGTTCTCGAACGGGGCTCCGAGCCGCACGGTCAGCCAGGAGGCGATCAGGTCCGCGCTCGGGTTGGCGCGCTCGGCCTCGACCCGGCCACCGCGGATCGCGCCGTGCGGCTGGTCCAGGGTGGCCGCTATCAGCGAGCGCCAGGGCGTCGCCCGGGTCCAGCTCAGGTCGGTGTCCCCAGGCTGGTAGTGCGAGGCCAGGCTAGCCAGGCAGTCGTGCGGCGCCGGGGACGAGGCGGCGTCGGTGATCCGGCGCTGGGCGAGGGCGCCCAGCGGGTTGCCGGCAGGGACGGCCGGGGGAGTTCCGGGCCACCAGGTCACCACCGGGGTGTCCGGCATCAGCAGCGGGGTGACCACCGAGTCGGCGTGCTCGCCCAGCGCACCGTACATCCGGAGCAGCACGACCTCGCCCGGCCCGGACTCGCCGACCCGGATCTCCGCGTCGAGCCGGGAATTGGCCTCAGGCCGCCGGGTGATCACCGCGAGCACCCGGCACGGGTGCTCGCGGGCCGCCTCGCTGGCTGACCGGACGGCGTCATACTGCGCCGCCTCGTCCGTCACGATGACGAGCGTGAGCACCATCCCGCTGGCGGGACCGCCGAGCCGCTGCCGCGCCTGGCGGATCGCCTCATGAATCCGGTCTGTGGTCGTCTCAGCCAGGTCGATCATCATCGGAGGCAGTCCTTTCCGCCCGCGCCAACGCGGCACGCTGTCGTGGCGGCCACGGCTCCGTCCAGAGGCGGTGCCGCGGTTCCATCCCGGGGCGCTGCCGCGCGCGGGGCCGGTGCGCTCAAAGCCGTCTCCAGGCCCGTCCGTCGCGGGCCATCATCGCGTCCGCGGAGAGCGGGCCGGCCGTCCCGGCCGGGTAGGGTTCCGGCCTGCCGTGCTCAGCCCAGAATTCCTCGATCGGGTCGAGGACCATCCAGGACAGTTCCACCTCGCGATGCCGCGGGAACAGCGGCGGATCGCCGATCAGCACGTCGAGAAGCAGCCGCTCGTAGGCCTCCGGGCTGCTCTCGGTGAACGACTCGCCGTAGGCGAAGTCCATGTTCACGTCGCGTACTTCCATGGCCGAGCCGGGGACCTTGGAGCCGAACCTGACCGTGACCCCCTCATCCGGCTGGACGCGGATGACCAGGGCGTTTTGCCCGAGCTCTTCGGTGTCGGTGGCCGCGAACGGCAGGTGCGGCGCGCGCTGGAAGAGCATCGCGATCTCCGACATCCGGCGCGGGAGCCGCTTCCCGGTCCGCAGGTAGAAGGGAACCCCGGCCCATCGCCTGGTATCCACCCTCAGCTTGACCGCGGCGTAGGTCTCGGTCCGCGAGTCGGGCGCCATGCCCTCTTCTTCGAGGAAGCCCTGCACCGGGACGCCGCCCTGCCAGCCGGCCGCATACTGCCCGCGCGCGGTGGTCGCCCCCAGGTCCTCGTGCAACTGGACCGCGGACAGGACCTTCTCCTTCTCCGCCCGCAGCGCGTTCGCGTCGAACGAGACAGGTTCCTCCATCGCGGTCAGCGCCAGCAGCTGCATCAGGTGATTCTGGATCACGTCGCGGGCCGCGCCGATACCGTCGTAATATCCGGCCCGCCCGCCGACGCCGATGTCCTCCGCCATGGTGATCTGCACGTGATCCACGTAACCGCGGTTCCAGATCGGCTCGTACAGCGTGTTGGCGAAGCGCAGGGCCAGGATGTTCTGGACGGTTTCCTTGCCCAGGTAGTGGTCGATCCGGAACACCGACTCCGGCGGGAACACGGCGCTGAGCGTCTCGTTGAGCGCGCGGGCGCTCGCGAGGTCGTGACCGAACGGCTTCTCGATCACCACGCGGCGCCAGGGCCGGGGCTGCCCGAGGGGCGGCTGCGGCGGGGTGGATAGCCCGGACCGCTTCAGCTGGGTGACCACCAGGGTGAAGAACTTCGGCGGGACCGACAGGTAGAACGCGTAGTTCCCGCCAGTGCCGCGCTCCTGGTCCAGCTCGGCCACGACCCCCGCGAGGCGGTCGAAGGCCGCGTCGTCGTCGAACTCGCCGGGCACGAACCGGACGCCCTCAGACACCTGCTGCCAGACGGCGTCCCGGAACGGGGTCCGCGCGTGTTCCTTCACGGCCTGGTAGGTGACCTGCGCGAAGTCTTCGTCCTCCCAGTCGCGGCGGGCGAACCCGACCAGCGAGAAACCGGGCGGGAGCAGTCCCCGGTTGGCCAGATCGTAGATGGCCGGCATGAGCTTCTTACGGGCCAGGTCCCCGGTAACGCCGAAGATGACCAGGACGCATGGACCTGCTACCCGGGGGATCCGCCGGTCACGCGGATCCCGCAGCGGGTTGGCCGCGTAGCCGCTCACGACCGGGGTCAGCGCGGCCGGCTGGGCCAGTGCTTCCTGCTCCGCCTCGCTGAGGTGACCCTCAGCGAGCCCCGGGCCGCCAGGCTCGTTCCCGGCCGCCCGGGTGCCATCCTCAGCCGCAGTCGCCGAATCAGCCATCACTGTGCTCCGTCTGTTGTTACCAGGCGGCCCAGCGGTCATGGCTTGCCCACCGCGGCCATGTTCGACTCGATCGTGCCCAGGAACTCGTTCCAGGAGGCGGCGAACTTCTCGACACCCTCCTCTTCCAGCACCCGGACCACGTCGTCGTACTCGATCCCGAGCTTGGCCAGATCCGCGAATACCTGCCGCGACTGGTCGTAGGTGCCGTGCACCGTGTCCCCTCGCAGCCTGGCATGATCCGCGGTGGCCCGCAGCGTGGCTTCCGGCATCGTGTTGACCGTGTCCGGGGCGACCAGGTCGACCACGTACATGGTGTCGTCGTAGGCAGGGTCCTTGGTGCTGGTCGAGGCCCACAGCGGGCGCTGCACCTTGGCCCCGGCCTGGCGCAGGGCCTGCCACCTCGGGGTCGAGATCCGCTGCTCGTACAGTTCGTAGGCGAGCCGGGCGTTGGCGATCGCCGCCTTGCCGCGCAGCGTGGCCGCCTCGGGAGTGCCGATCTTGTCCAGCCTGCTGTCCACCTCGGTATCCACCCGGCTGACGAAGAAAGACGCCACCGACGCCAGCCTGGAGATATCACGCCCCGCCTCGAGTGCCTGCTCCAGGCCGGTCATGAACGCGTCGATCACCTGGCCGTACCGCTCCAGGGCGAAGATCAGCGTGACGTTCACGCTGATCCCCTCGGCCAGGCTGGCGGTGATCGCGGGGAGCCCCTCGAGGGTCGCCGGGATCTTGATGAACATATTGGGCCGGTCCACCATCCACCACAGTGCCCGGGCCTCGGCGATGGTCTTCGCGGTGTCCCTCGCGATCCGGGGGTCCACCTCGATGGAGACCCGGCCGTCCACGCCGTCCGTGGCGTCGTACACCGGCCGGAGCACGTCGGCGCCCCAGCGGATGTCGTAGGTGGCGATGTTCCGCGCGGCCTCCTCGGTCTGCACACCGCGGATAGCCAGGTCCTTGAGCTGCTGGTCGTAGGCGTCGCCGTGGGCCACCGCGTGCGCGAAGATCGTCGGGTTGGAGGTCACGCCGGTAACGGCCCAGTCGCGGATCAGCTCGGCCAGGTTGCCGGTCCTCAGCCGCTCCCGGCTGATGTCATCGAGCCAGATGGAGACACCCGCTGCGGTCAGTTCGCGGAGGACCGGGTGGGCCGGTGTCTGTGGGGTGTGCTGCTGGGAGGTCATGAATCCTCGCTTCTCGCGTTCGCGTCCGCTGCGGCGCCCAGCCGGGCCAGGCTGGACCGGGCGGCTGCTGCCACATGCTCCGCGGTGAACCCGAACTCCTCGTACAGCTTCATGTAGGAGGCGGATGCCCCGAAGTGCTCCAGGCTGACGCACTCACCGAAATCGCCGGTGAACACGTGCCAGGGCTGCGCGACGCCGGCCTCGACGCTGACGCGCGCCCGGATGTTCGGTGGCAGTACCTCCTCCTGATAGGAAGCATCCTGCCCGGTAAACCATTCCACGCACGGCATGGAAACAACTCGTGTCGGGATCCCCTCGTCCTGGAGAATGTCCCGTGCCGCCAGCGCGATCTGCAGCTCGCTGCCCGTCGACATCAGGATCACCGTCGGCTCACCGCCCGCCCCTTCGGCGAGGATGTACCCGCCCCGGGCCACCCCATCCGCGCTGGCCAGGCCTTTGCCCTCCGAGCGGTCCAGGACGGGCAGGTTCTGCCGGCTGCAGGCAAAACCCGGCCGGCCGGTCGGTGTGCTCCAGCACGGTCCGCCAGGCCACAGCTGGTCTCGTTCGCGTCGCCGGGCCGGACCACGTCGAGCCCGGGGATGGCGCGCAGCGCGGCCAGGTGCTCGACCGGCTGATGAGTCGGGCCGTCCTCGCCGAGCCCGATCGAGTCGTGCGTCCAGACGTAGGCCACCGGCAGCTCCATCAATGCGGCGAGCCGGACGGATGGCCGCATGTAGTCGCTGAAGACCAGGAACGTGCCGCCATACGGCCGGGTCAGGCCGTCCAGCGCGATGCCGTTGAGGATCGCGCCCATGGCGTGCTCACGGATCCCGAAGTGCAGGGTGCGGCCGTACACGTTGCCACGGAACATCTCGGTCTGGCGCTCGGCCGGGATGAACGACGGCTCACCCTTCATCGTGGTGTTGTTACTCCCCGCAAGATCCGCCGAGCCGCCCCATAGCTCAGGGAGCACGGGGGCGAGGGCGTTCAATACCCCCTCCGACGCCTTGCGGGTAGCTATGCCCTTCTGGTCCGGGGGGAAGGTGGGCAGCGCCTGTGCCCACCCCTCCGGCAGCCGCCGGGCACTGAGGCGTTCCAGCAGCGCGGCCCGCTCCTGGTTGGCCCGGGCCCACGCGTTGAAGGCCTCATCCCACTCGGCGTGCAGGCGCCTGCCCCGCACGGCCACCTTCCTGGCGTGCTCGACGAGCGCCTCCTCGGCGGGGAACGTCACCTTCGGGTCGAAGCCGAGGACTTCCTTGGTCGCGGCGACCTCGTCCTCGCCGAGGGCGGCACCGTGCGCCGCGCCGGTGTTCTGGGCGTGCGGGGCCGGCCAGGCGATGATGGTCCGGAGCGCGATGAGGGAGGGCTTGTCGGTGCGGGCCCTTGCTTCCTGCAGCGCCTGGTACAGCCCGGCCGGGTCCTCGTGGTAGCCGTTGGGCCGGCGCCAGTCCAGCCGCTGCACATGCCAGCCGTAGGCCTCGTAGCGGGCGGCCACGTCCTCGGACTTGGCGATCAGCGTGTCGTCCTCGATCGAAATCTGGTTGTCGTCGTAGAGCACGACTAGGTTGCCCAGGTCCTGGTGGGCGGCGAGCGAGGACGCCTCGTGGCTGATGCCCTCCTCGATGTCGCCGTCCGAGACGAACGCATACACGTGGTGGTCGAACGGGCTGGTCCCCTCGGGTGCGTCCGGGTCGAGCAGGCCGCGCTCACGGCGGGCGGCCATGGCCATGCCGACCGCGTTGGCCAGGCCCTGGCCGAGCGGGCCGGTGGTGGTCTCCACGCCCGGGGTGAGGCCATGCTCCGGGTGTCCCGGGGTCAGGCTGCCCCATTCCCGGTACAGCTTCAGGTCGTCCAGCGCCAGCCCGTACCCGGACAGGTACAGCTCGATGTAGAGGGTCAGGCTGGAATGCCCGCAGGACAGGACAAACCGGTCCCGGCCGAGCCAGTTCGGGTCGGCGGGGTCATGCCGGAGCACGTTCTGGTAGAGCAGGTAGGCCGCGGGAGCCAGGCTCATCGCCGTGCCCGGATGGCCGGAGCCCGCTTTCTGTACGGAGTCCATGGCCAGGACCCGGATCAGGTCAACGGCACGCCGGTCGGCCTCGGTCCACTCCAGGGTGGCCGAGCCTGCCGCCTGGGTCCTTGCTGCCTGGGCGTTCGATGGGCTGCTCACCGCGGGATCAGGGCTCCTCTCGTGGCCTCCGCCCGGCCTCCCCTCGGCCAGGCAATCGAAACCCTATCCCCAGTTTCGCGTCGTTCCCGGACCGCCCCCGCGGTCCGGGAACGACGCTGTGAGCGCCGTGCTCACGGCCGCGGGCTTACCGCTGCTGTTCCCGGTACGCTCCCTGCCATGGCGACCCCCATGCCCGGCTTCGACCCGCGTGCGGTGATCGAGGGCCGCCCCCCGGGGCGACCGCGGACCGGGCTGATTCTGGGCATCATCGCCGCCATCGGGTGCGGGATCGTGGTCCTGGGCACGGACGCCCTGCAGAGCGTGGACGCGGCCGGTCACAGCGTCGCGCCGTTTCTCATCGCACTGCCGTTCGCCCTGCTCCCGGTGCCCTTCCTGGTCGGCTGCGTGCTGCTGATCGACCGGCTGGAACCCGAGCCCCGGGTGAACCTGGTACTCGCCTTCGCCTGGGGGGCCGGGGTCGCGGCGCTGCTCGCGGCGGTGATCAACACCGCCGGGCTGGTCTTCATAACCCAGCCCGCCCTGGGCAACAGCACGGGCCAGTATGTGTCCGCCACGTTCGGGGCGCCGGTGGTGGAAGAGAGCCTCAAGGGACTCATCCTGATCATCCTGCTCTGGCGCCGCCGGCAGGAGCTTGACGGCCCCACGGACGGCATCATCTACGCGGCCATGGTGGGACTCGGCTTCGCCATGACGGAGAACATCGGCTATTACATCGGCGCCCTGGTCCGCCCTGAGATCGGCGGGGTCAGGCTGCTGGGCGCCACGTTCGTGCTGCGCGGCGTGCTCTCCCCGCTCGCGCACCCCATCTTCACGTCCATGACCGGCCTCGGGGTGGCGTACGCGGCCACCCACCGGCACGGCCGGTGGGCGGTGCCACTGGGCCTGCTGACCGCCATGCTGCTGCACGGGCTGTGGAACGGGCTGACCTCGTTCGGGCTGCACGGGCTGGCCCTCGCGTACGCCATCCTGGCCTGCGTGCTGGGCATCCTGGCCGGGGTGATCGTCGCGGACCGGCGCCGGATCGTCCGCCTGATCTGGCGGTTCCTGCCCGTGTACGAGGCCATCGGCGTGGTCACCGAGGCAGACCTGCGGATGCTGAGCACGCTGCGCGAGCGGCGGGCCGCCCGGCTGCTGGGCCCGCCGTACCGGGGGCCGCGCCGCGGCCCGGGCCATGGAGGACTACCAGCTGGCCGCCACCGAGCTGGCCCTCGTCCATCTGCGCGCCCAGCGCCAGATCATCGCCCCGGACCAGTTCGAGCAGCGGCGGCGGGACCTGCTGCGGCTGATGGCCATGGCCCGCAGCGCGTTCTTCCGCCGCCAGCCTGAGCCACCCCAGCCACCCTGGGCGCCGCTCGGTGTGTCAGGTTTCCGGCCGGCACCGTCAGGGCTCGGCCGACGCGCCCTAGCTCGTCGGCCGGGACCACCGGGCCGCCGGCCGGGACCACCGGGCCGCGATCCCGGGTGGCGAACATCAGCCTCAGGGCGGCGATCCAGATCAGCACGGACCCGCCGACGTGGAACCAGACCAGCCCGGCAGGCAGGCCGCTGAAGTACTGGCTGTAGCCGATCACCCCCTGCAGCCCGACCAGGCCGAGCACCAGCCAGCCAAGCCTGCGCACCCGCCGCGGCGCCCCGGTCAGCTGCAGGCACACCGCGAGCACGGCAGCCAGGGTGCCGAGCATCCAGCCGATGTCCGCGTGCAGCTGAGTCACGCCCTCCAGCGGCAGGTGGTAGCGCGGTACGTACGCGGGCCCCCGGCCGGGGTGCGGAAGGAAGGTGGACCCGGCCAGCGGCCCGGTACCGGTGACCACCGTGCCTGCCGCGAGCATCAGCGCCACCAGTGGCACCAGGACCACCGAGAGCACCCGCAGGTCCGCACGGACCAGCCTGGTCGCCGGCCGTCGCCCTCGGCGCAGCGGGACCAGAGCGTCACGGCCAGCGCCAGGATCGCGCTGGACAGCAGGAAGTGAAACGAGACAGCGGCGGGGTTGAGGTCGGTCAGCACCACGATCCCGCCCAGCACGGCCTGCGCCACGACACCGAGCGGCTGGGCCGCGGCCAGCCAGACAATGGCGCGGCGCCGGGTACCGGCCGGGCGGAAGCGCCAGGCCGTGACCATGCACGAGCACGGCGACGACCATGAGCGCGAAGGTCAGCAGCCGGTTGGTGAACTCGATGTAGGTGTGGAAGATCGGGTCGCCGCGGGTACGCGCCGCTACCAGGCTGCTGGAGGTGCACTCCGGCCAGTCCGGGCAGCCGAGACCTGACGCGCTCAGCCGCACCGCGGCGCCGGTCATAATGATCCCGGCGTTCGCCACCACGCCGGCCAGCGCGACCCGGCGCATCGACGTCGGCGTGGGGAAGAGGAAGGGAGCGGCCCAGGCCCACGCGCCGCGCCGCGTCCTGGCCGCCGCGCCGGCGGATCCGGCCGAAGCGGGACTGGCCTTGACCGAAGTGGCGCTGACTGAAGTGGCGTTGACTGAAGTGGGCCCGGGAGAACCAGCCGCCGCGGAGTCGCCGACGGCGCCGCCCACGGCGGCCCCTGTGGCGGCAGGCCCCGCGGCGGCGGGCTCGGTGGCGTCCGGGCTGGCGTCGGCTGGCACGGACCCCATCGTAGAAGCGCGATGCCTGCGGTGCACCCCGTGGCCCGCTACTTGACGGACAGGGCGGCACCGGCGGAGGCCACCGTGACGCACCCGATGGCGGCCCACTCCGCCAGGCTGAGGCTCTGGCCGAGCATGACCAGCCCGACCAGGGCGGCGACGGCAGGTTCCAGGCTCATCCAGATCCCGAACACCTTGGCCGGGACCCGGCGCAGGGTCTCCAGCTCCAGGGAGTACGGGATGACCGAGGACAGTAGCCCGATGGCCACCCCGGTGCCCAGCACCCCCGGCCGCAGCAGGGAGCGCCCGCCCGCAAGCAGGCCTGCCGGGGTCACCGCAAGCGCGGCGACGCCCATGGCCACGGTCAGCCCGGACGACCCGGGGAACCGCCGCCCGGTGGCCGCGCTGAGCAGGATGTAGACGGCCCAGGAAGCCGCCGCGGCCAGCGCGAACAGCAGGCCGGCCAGGTTGAGCCCGGCTAGCCCGTGCCCGGCCGCGGCGGCGGCCGTGCGGTGACCGCCGGCCGCGGGTGCCGGGCCGCCTGCCTGGCTGAGCAGCGCGACCCCGGCGCCGGCCAGCGCCACCCAGGCCAGGTCGAGGGCTCGCCGGGACGCGGCCACGGCCACGGCCAGGGGCCCGAGAAATTCAACGGTCACCGCGACGCCCAGGGGGATGCGGGCGAACGCCTGGTAGATGGAGTAGTTCATGACGGCCAAGGTGAGCCCGAAGGCCACCACCACGGCCGCGTCCGTCCAGGCCCGCCTGCGGATGAGCCCGGTGATCTCGCGATGCAGCCCGCGCGCGCCGAAGACCGCGAGCAGCAGCGCGGCCGTCCACAGCCGCAGCCCGGTCACCGCGGCCGGCGGCACCTGGCTGAACAGCCGGGCGGCCAGGCCCGCCCCGACCTGCACCGAGACCACGCCGGTCAGCACGAGCAGCGCCGGCGGCGCGGCTCCGAGTGCGGCCTGCGCCCTGGCCTGGGTCACGGGTCCGCTACTCCCAGCGGAACACCCGCGCCGTCACGCCGATCGCGATCACGGCCCACACCAGCAGCACGACCAGGTCACGCACGGGCAGCCCGCCCGCCTGCTGGAGCACCGAGTGCAGACCGTCGGACAGCGCCCCGGACGGCAGCAGGCGCAGCACCGGCCGGGCGCCGGGCGGGAACTTGCTCAGCGGGAAGATCACTCCGCCCACGCCGAGCAGGACGAGGTAGACCAGGTTGGCCGCGGCCAGCGTGGCTTCGGCCCGCAGGGTGCCCGCCAGCAGCAGGGCCAGCCCGCTGAACGCGGCGGTGCCCACCAGCAGCAGCAGGCACCGTCCACGCCGCGGCGGCCGGGCGGGCATTCGGTGCCCAGCCGAGGGCCAGCCCCACCGCGATGATCACGATCGCCTGGCCCAGCTCGACAACGAGCACGGTCGCGGTCTTCGCGGCGATCAGCCCGTCCCGGCGCAGCGGGGTGGAGCCGAGCCGCTTGAGCACGCCGTAGCGCCGTTCGAAGCCAGTCGCGATGGCCTGGCTGGTGAAGGCGGTGGACATGACCGCCAGGGCCAGGATGCCCGGGACCAGGAAGTTGACGCGGGTCCCCTTGATCAGGTGTTCCAGGCTGAACCCGGCCAGCAGCGCGACCGGGATGATCAGGGTGAGCAGCAGCTGCTCGCCGTTGCGGACCAGGATGCGCAGCTCAAGCCCGGCCTGTGCGGCGATCATCCGGGCCCGGGGGCCACTGCCGGGGTCCGGCGCGGGCCACCCTGCCGCCGGGTCGGCGGTGCGCATCGCGGGGCCGCCCCCGCCGGCGAGGAGGGGTGCGCCGGAGGCGTGTTCCCTCCCGGGGCTGACACCGGTCATGAGCGCAGCTCCCGTCCGGTCAGCTCGAGGAACACGTCCTCCAGGGTGCGGCTCTCGATGCGCAGATCCTGGGCCAGTACACCGTGCTCGGCGCACCATGCGGTCACCGCCGCGAGGAGTTGCGGGTCCACCCGGTCGTGCACCTCCACGATGTAGTGGCCAGCCGGGGACTCCTTGGCCGCGCTGCCCGGCGGCAGGGCGGCCATCAGCCCGTCGGTGTCCAGGCCCGGCTCGGCCCGGAACCGCAGCTGCCCGGCGGTGCCGGTCAGGTCGGCCGGGGTGCCCTCGGCCACCAGCTGCCCGTGGTCCACCACCGCGACCTGGTCCGCCAGCCGCTGCGCCTCATCCATGTTGTGCGTGGTCAGGATGACCGCTGCGCCGGCCGCCCGGAGGCTGCTGATCAGCTCCCAGGTGGCGAGCCGCGCCTGCGGGTCGAGGCCCGAGGTGGGCTCGTCGAGGAACACCAGCTCCGGGCGGCCGATCACCGCGGCAGCCAGGGCGAGCCGCTGCTGCTGGCCGCCGGACATCCGCCGGAACGGGGTGCGCCGGCTGCCGCTGAGGCCGAGCCGGTCGAGCAGCATGGCCGGGTCGAGCGGATGAGCGTAGAACGCGGCCAGCACCCCCAGGTACTCGGCGGGCCGCGCGGCCGGGGGGATCCCGCCGGACTGCAGCATCACGCCGACCTGCGGCCGGAGCTGCCGTGCGTCGCGGGCCGGGTCGAGGCCGAGGACCCGGACCACGCCGTCGTCGGGGCGCCGGTAGCCCTCGCAGATCTCGATCGTGGTGGTCTTCCCGGCTCCGTTAGGGCCGAGGATGGCGGTCACGGCGGCCCGCCTGGCCTCCAGCGAGAGCCCGTTCACCGCGCAGACCCGGCCATAGCTCTTGACCAGGCGGGTGATCTCGACTGCGAGTCCGGTACTCACGCAGGCGAGTCTAGAGGCTCGGTACGGGCGGGCTTCCCGCTGACTGGCTCGCCGGCGACGGGGGTGCGCGACGCCGGCGTGTTCCCCCGCGTCGGCGACGCTCCAGGGGGCCCGGGGGCCCGGGGACCCGGGGGCCCGGGGGGCGGAGGGCCGGGGGCCCGGGGGGCGGAGGGCCGGGGGCCCGGGAGCGGAGGCCCGGGGGTTCGTCTCCCCGGCCAGCATCGCGGTGAGCCCCGGGGTCCTACCCCCGGGCTAGCAGGCCAGCACCGATCAGCGCCTCGAACAGCCTCGGGTCGTCGCCGGCCTTCGGGTGCCATTGCACCGCGATGAGGAACCCGGTCCTGCCGCTGACCGCGGGGCCCGGCTCCACCGCTTCGATCGTCCCGTCGTCGGCCCAGGCTGTCGCGACCAGCCCCGGGCCGAGCTGGCCGATGGCCTGATGATGGGAGGTGGGCACGACCGCGCGCACCTGGCCGTCCACCCCCGGAGGGCCGAGGATCCCGCCCAGCACACTGTCCGCCGCGATCCGCACCTGATGCGAGCCGTATGTTCCCGGTACGGAGCCATGGCCGTGGTGGCCCACGTCCTCGGGCAGGTGCTGGCGGAGCGTGCCGCCATGGGACACGTTGACGATCTGCAGCCCCCGGCAGATGGCCAGGACCGGAATCCCGGCCGCGAGGGCCGTGGCCAGCAGGGCGCGCTCGGCCTGGTCCCGGGCGGGGTACACGCGCTCGGTGAGCGGGTGGGGATCGGCGCCGTAGACGGCCGGGTCGATGTCGCCACCCCCGCACAGCACCAGCGCGTCGAGTCGGCTGACCGCTTGCTCGATCCCCGGCAGCGGGGGGAGCAGGACCGGGACACCCCCGGCTGCGGCCACGGCCTCGGGGTAGCTCATCGGCAGCAGCGCCGCGGGCCGGTCCCACGGGCCCCACCGGGCGCGCTCCCCGTAGGTGCCGATGCCGACGTGGGGGGCCATGGGGTGCGGGCTCACAGTGGCGTCACGTACGCGCCGGAGATCCCGCCGTCCACGAGGAAGTTGGACGCGGTGATGAATGACGCGTCGTCGCTGGCCAGGAAGGCGACCGCGGCGGCAATCTCGTCGGCCTCGGCGAACCGGCCCATCGGCACGTGCACCAGCCGCCGTGCGGCCCGCTCGGGGTCCGTGGCGAACAGCTCGCGCAGCAGCGGCGTGTTCACCGGGCCGGGGGATAGTGCGTTGACCCGGATGCCCTCCCGGGCGAACTGCACGCCGAGTTCCCGGGTCATCGCCAGCACGCCGCCTTTGGACGCGGTGTAGGAAATCTGGGAGGTGGCCGCGCCCAGCGTGGCCACGAACGACGCGGTGTTGATGACCGACCCGCCGGGCCCGCCCGCCGCGACCTGGCACTGCATGTGCGGGATCACGTACTTGCAGCACAGGTAGACGGAGGTCAGGTTGACCTCCTGGACGCGGCGCCAGGCGTCGAGGCCGGTAGTCAGTATCGAATCGTCGTCCGGTGGCGAGATACCGGCGTTATTGAAGGCAATGTGCACCGCCCCATAGATGTCCACCACCTGCTGGTACATCTCGCGGACCGCGCCGGGGTCGGTCACGTCGGCGTGCACGAACAGGCCGCCGACCTCCTCGGCGGCGCGCTTGCCCGCTGTCTCGTCCACGTCCACCGCCACCACGGTGGCTCCCTCGGCGGCCAGCCGGCGTGTGCTGGCCAGCCCGATGCCGCCGCCCGCGCCGGTGATCACGGCGATTCGATCCTTCAGGCGCTGCATGTGCGTGCCCCGTCCTTTCGTAGTCAGTGCCGGCCCCGCAGTGCCAGCCCCGCAGTGCCAGCCCCTTCGTGCCAGCCAGTCGCGACTGATCCGTGCGGGCTAGTCCGTCGCGATGAACACGTTCTTGACTTCGGTGAACGCGTCCAGCGCGTCCGGGCCGAGTTCGCGGCCCAGCCCCGACTGCTTGAACCCGCCGAACGGGGTCCAGTACCGGACGGAGGCGTGCGAGTTCACCGACAGGTTCCCGGTCTCCACCGCCCGGGCCACCCGCAGTGCCCGCCCGAGGTTCTCGGTCCAGATGGACCCGGACAGCCCGTACGGCGTGTTGTTCGCGACCGAGATGGCCTCCGCCTCGTCCTCCACCGGGACGACGGCCACGACCGGCCCGAACACCTCCTCAGTGAACGCGGGGTCGTCCGCGGCGACCGGGGCGAGCACGGTGGGCGGGAACCAGAAGCCCGGCCCGGCCGGGGCGCTGCCGCGGAACGCCACCGGGGCGTCCTCCGGGACGTACGAGGCGACCCGGGCGCGGTGCTCGGCCGTGATCAGCGGGCCCATCTCGGTGGCGGAGTCCGCGGGATCTCCCACTACCACGCTCTTCACGGCAGGCTCCAAGAGCTCCATGAACCGGTCGAACACGCCGCGCTGGACCAGGATCCGCGACCGCGCGCAGCAGTCCTGCCCTGCGTTGTCGAACACGGCGTACGGCGCGGTGGCCGCGGCCCGTTCCAGGTCGGCGTCGGCGAACACGATATTGGCGCTCTTGCCGCCCAGCTCCAGGGTGACCCGCTTCACCTGGCGGGCGCAGTCGGCCATCAGCTTGCTGCCCACCTCGGTTGACCCGGTGAAGACGATCTTGCGGACCAGTTCGTGGTCCACCAGCCGCTGGCCCACCACCGAGCCCTTGCCCGGCAGCACCTGGAAAACGCCCTCCGGCAGCCCGGCCTCCAGGGCCAGCTCGCCGATCCGGATCGCGGTGAGCGGGGTGCGCTCCGCAGGCTTGGCGATCACCGGGTTGCCGGCGGCCAGGGCGGGCGCCAGCCCCCAGCCCAGGATCGGCATGGGGAAGTTCCACGGCACGATCAGCCCGACGATGCCGACCGGCTCCTTGAACGTGACGTCGAGGCCGCCCGGCACCGGGATCTGCTGGCCGGTGAGGCGTTCCGGGGCGGCGGAGTAGTAGCGCAGCACGTCCCGGACGTTGCCCGCCTCCCACCGGGCCTGCCCGACCGGGTGGCCCGAGCAGGCCACCTCCAGCTGGGCGAGTTCCTCGACGTGGCTGTCCACCACCTCGGCGAAGCCGCGCAGCAGGGCGGCCCGGTCCCCGGGGGTCACCGCCCGCCAGGCGGCCTGCGCGGCCACCGCCCGGGCGACGGCTTGATCAGCCTGCTCCGCCGAGCAGGACGGGACCGCAGCCACCGTCTCCTCGGTGGCCGGGTTGACAACGGTGAACGTGGACATGCCTGTTCCAGTCTCCTCGCGTGCGGATCCGGCCCGGCCTATAGCCGCTCGAAGCCCCTGGTCAGTTCCCAGTCGGTGACCGCGGCGTCGAACGCCGCGATCTCCACCCGGGCCGCGTTGGCATAGTGCTCGACCACGTCGCTGCCGAACGCCTCGCGGGCCAGTTCGCTCTTGAGCCACAGGTCCAGCGCGTCGCGGAGGGTGGACGGTACCCGGCCGCCCTCCGCCGTGTAGGCGTTCCCCTCGAACGCCTCCTCCAGCGGCAGCTCCCGGTCCACCCCGTGCAATCCCGCCGCGATCATGGCCGCGACGGCCAGGTAGGGGTTCACGTCGCCGCCCGGGACCCGGTTCTCCACCCGGAGCCCGGCGCCGTGCCCGACCAGCCGCATCGCGCAGGTCCGGTTGTCCACGCCCCACCGGACCGCGGTCGGCGCGAAGCTGCCCGGCACGTAGCGCTTGTAGGAGTTGATGTTCGGCGCGTGCCACAGCACCAGTTCGGGCAGCACGGCGAGTTGGCCCGCGATGAAGTGCTCGCCGAACGCGGACAGCCCATGCGGCCCGTCCCCGGCCATCACCGGGGTCCCGTCGTCCTCACGGACCGACAGGTGGATGTGGCAGGAGTTTCCTTCCCGCGCGTTGGGCTTGGCCATGAACGTGATACTCATGCCGGCGGAGTCGGCGATCTCCTTGGATCCGGTCTTGTAGATCGAGTGGTTGTCGCACGTGGCCACGGCCTCGGCGTACCGGAAGGCGATCTCGTGCTGGCCCAGGTTGCACTCGCCCTTGGCCGACTCCACCTGGAGTCCGGCCCCGGCCATGTCGTTACGGAGCTTGCGCAGCAGCGGCTCGATCCGCGCGGTGCCCAGGATCGAGTAGTCCACGTTGTAGGAGTTGGCCGGGGTCAGATCGCGGTATCCGGCGGCCTGCGCGGCGGCGTAGGAGTCGTTGTACACCACGAACTCCAGCTCGGTGCCGGCCATGGCCTGCAGGCCACGCTCGGCCAGCCGGTCGGTCTGCGCCTTCAGGATCTGCCTCGGGGAGGCCACCACGGGCGTCCCGTCGTGCCAGGTGAGATCGGCGATGACCATCGCGGTGGCTTCCTGCCAGGGCACCCGGCGCAGCGTGCTCATGTCAGGCACCATCACGAAGTCCCCGTAGCCGGTCTGCCAGGACGACATCGCGTACCCGTCCACGGTGTTCATCTCCACGTCCACCGCGAGCAGGTAGTTACATCCCTCGATGACGCTGCCGACCACATCATCCAGGAAGAACTCCGCGGCGAGCCGCTTGCCCTGCAGGCGTCCCTGCATATCGGTGAAGGCGACGACGACCGTGTCGATATTGCCCTCGCTCACCTCGACCCGGAGTCGCTCGAGTGTGAGCATCCCGCGGCGCCGGGTATGGGCGGTCGCACCGCGCTGCTTCTCCATGAGCCTCCAGTCTCCGCGTGCCGGTCTGCCTACGTGCTACCCAGTCCGGTTTGATCCAGTCCGGCCGGGCCAGGTAGCCCGCACCCGGCCCGGTGTAACGAATAGCGCGGCGCTGAGCACGCCGCAGGGTCAGCCGGCCAGTTCCTGCTCGATCGCAGCCAGTTCCTCCGGCGTCCCCTGGACGCGCGGCCCGGTGAACCACTTGCGGGCGGACACGAGCCAGTAGATGCCAGCGAAGCCGATGACGGCGAGCACCGCGAACACGGCGTAGTTGAACGTGGTCCAGGTGATCGGGCCGACCTGCGGCAGCATGAACAGGATCGTGATGATCACCACCCAGGTGACGGCGATCCAGCCGACCACATAGCTCCACCGGCCCAGGTGCCATGGCCCGCGCTGGAAGGTCTCGCCCCGGCGCAGCCGCAGGAAGGTGGGCGTTACATACGCGATGTACAGGCCGATGACGGCGATGGAGGTCACTGCCGCGTAGGCGGCATAGTTCCACAGATAAGGCAGTCCCAGGATGAGCGCGCCGACGGCGGCGAGCCAGATCGCGTTGGTCGGGGTCCGGGTGCGGTGGTTCACCCGGTGCCAGAAGTTCGAGAACGGCAGCGCGCCGTCCCGGGAGAACGCGTAGATCATCCGGGAGTTGGCGGTGACCGACGACATCCCGCAGAACAGCTGGGCACCGATCACGATCAGCAGCAGCAGCTCTGCGCCCGTTCGCCCGATCGCGTCGACGAAAATCTGGGCCGGCGGCACAGGGGCAACCGACTCGCTAGCGTAGTGCTGGATGGCGAACGTGACCCCGATCAGCAGCACCCACCCGGCGAACAGCGAGACCACGATCGACATCACGATGCCACGCGGGCCTGCGGTCGCGGCCTTGTGCGTTTCCTCGGTCATGTGCGCTGAGGCGTCGTAACCGGTGAACGTGTACTGCGCCAGGAGCAGGCCGATCAAGACGATGTAGAAGGAGCTGACGACCAGGCCGGTCCCGTTGTTGAAGTGCCCGAAGACAAAGCTGGCCGGCTGGTGGTGCGACGGGGCGAAGGCCAGCACGGCGACGATGATCAGCACGCCGAGGAGGTGCCACCACACGCTGATGTCGTTGAGCAGCGCGACCAGCCGGATCCCGAACTGGTTCAGCATGCCGTGCACACCCAGCACGACCGCATAGATGACCACCGTGATCCAGTGCGCCGCGCTCAGGTTGAATGCCAGCGTGAGGAACGCGTGGATGAAGAACGAGGCGCCGAAGTCGATGCCCGCGGTGACCGCGACCTGGCCCAGGAAGTTGAACCAGCCGGTGAACCAGGACCAGGCCGCCCCGTTGCGGCGGGCCAGCTTGGCCGACCAGTAGTACAGCCCGCCCGCGGTGGGGAAGCTGGAGCACACCTCGGCCATCGAGAGGCCGACGAACAGGGTCATGATCCCCACGAACGGCCAGCCCCAGACGATCACTGCCGGACCGCCGGTGAGCATGCCGAACCCGTACAGGGTCAGGCAGCCGGACAGGATCGAGATGATCGTGAACGAGACTGCGAAGTTGGAGAAGCCGGACATCCGCCGCCGCAATTCCTGCGCGTAGCCCAGCTGGTGCAGCGTTTGTTCGTCCTCGCTGAGCGGTGCCGCTTGCTCGTTGACCGCCATGACTGCTCCTGGATGCTGATGGGGCCTGGAAGGGCCCTGTGATCTGGGCTTATGTGGGCCTGTGGATCATGGAGGCCGGGAGCGGAGCGGAACGCTGATCTGCCACCGGTGAAGCGAATGGTTTAATATCAGACCATTGATGGATCGCGAGCGGCGGATGTCAAGACCCAGGACCGGATTTCCGCGCCGTACCAGCCGACTTTCACGGCGCGGCGGCTCGGGTACGGCCGCGGCTGCCGGCCCCGGCCCGGCGGCCGGCGGCCCCGCGGCGGGCGTAGGCCCCGGCCAGGCGTCATCCGCCGCGGCCGCCGAGTGGACCTGGCCGCGGTGCTGGGCCCGGTCCGGTCGCAGAACGCGTTCGAGGAGACCGTCGAGCGACTGCTGGCTGTCATCAAGCTGGGGGTGGTTGGGCCCGGCGAGCGCTTCCCCGCCGAGCGGGAGCTCGCGTCCCTGCTCGGCGTCAGCCGGATCACGCTCCGTGAGGCTATCGGGGACCTGCGGGCCGCAGGCTACGTGGAGTCGCGGCGCGGCCGGTTCGGGGGCACGTTCGTCACCTACACCCCGCCCGCGCCGAGCCGCATGGACCTGCAGCGGATCGCGGCCGAGGACGCCGACAAGATCAACGACGCGCTCACCTTCCGGATGGCGGTCGAAACGGGGGCGGCCCAGATACTGGCCCACATGGGGGAGGGGGCCGGGAATGGCTGCAGGCCGGCCACGGAGCGGATCCGTGACGTGCTCCTGGCCCGGCTCGCCGCGGTGAACCAGGCCTGTCCCGAGGACTACCGGCGGATGGACTCACTCTTCCACCTGTCCATCGCGGAGCTCACCGGCTCCAGCCTCCTGGCGTCGGCCTGCGCCGAAGCCCGGGTGCGCCTCAACGACCTGCTGAACGCGATCCCCTTGCTGCAGCGCAACATCGACCACACCGCGACCCAGCACACCGCGATCGTGGAGGCAATCCTGGCGGGCGACACGCGGCGGGCCCAGCGGGCCGTCGCCGAGCACCTCGACGGCACCGCTGCCCTGCTCCGCGGCTTCCTCGAGTGAGGTTCAGGCGTTCCGCACTATGTGGGGGGCGCCGACGATAGCTGAGCGCAGGCGGCTCAGCGCGTCGCTGCGCGCCCCGGCCACTGAGGGCTGGTCGGTGAGCTCGGCGGCCCGGACGGGGACGTGCCGGGGGAGACGCGCGAAGGCTGCGGAGACGGCGTCGATGATGACGGGGTGGCGGCCCCAGGAACCGCCCATGACAACCAGCCCGGGGTCGACGAGCGCGACCAGGGCCGCAAGGACTCCGCTGACCGCCTCGGCCATGACCTGGCGTGTGGGCCCCGCCAGGGGGCCGGGGCCGGTGGCCAGGCTGAGGAGGTGGTTGACGTCGATCGCCGTCGAGCCGGCACGGCGCAGGCCGAGATCGCCGAACACGTCGATGAGGCGGGTCGCCCGTCCCCGCGGGCCGACGGTGACGAGGTGCGCGATCTCGCCGGCGAGGCCGGCGTGTCCGCGCCTGACCTCGCCATCGCTCACGACCGCGCAACCGAGTCCCTCGCCCAGGTAGAGGTAGGCGAAGTCATCGAGGTGGCCGGCCCGGCCATGCTCGCGCTCGGCTCGTGCGGCCCAGTTGACGTCGTTATCGACGATGACCGGACCGCTGACGTGCGGGGCCAGTACCTCGACGGGGTTCAGCTCGCCGAGCAGGAACGGGGCATCGGCTAGCTGAATCAGCCGCCCGGTGCTGCGCTCGACCGGGTCGGCGGCGCTCACGACTGCGAGCCGCGGGGCCGCCCTAGCGTCCTGCTGCACGTGCGTGGCCGCTGCGCGCAGCGCCGCCGCCACCTGCGCGGGCTGCGCCGGCCGGCTGATCCTCTGCCGCGCGGTCGCCACCGTGTCGCCATAGGCGTTCACGTGCTCGGCCACCACGCAGTCAGGGGCGATGCTGATCACCAGGGCGGTGCCGATGTCCTCAGCCAGGGCGTAATAGGAACCAACGCGGCCCCGGCCCCGGCCCCCGGGGGTCCGTTCCCCGGTATCGGTCACCAGCCCGGCCTCGGCCAGCCGGCGCACGCTGTCGCCCACGGTCGGCTTCGACAGGCCCGTCCGGGCGGCCAGATGGGCCCTGGTCAGCCGCCTGGCCTGCATCAACTCCCGGAGCACGTGCTCATCGGTCAGAGAGCGGAGCAGGTCCAGCGAGGGCTTGGCGGGCATCACGGCGGAGGGCTGGGCGGGCATCACGGCCGAGGGCTGGGCGGGCATCACGGTCCGATTCTAGTCAGGGGGCTTGCCTAGAAAGTGTTGCGACCCGTAAAGTTTTCAGATAAAGAGTCCTGACTAGAAGGAGCCGACGTGCCCGCCCACCCCCTGGCTACTGCCCCGCTACCTCCTCTTCCCCACTGGGAATCGACGCCGGCCGATCTCCCGGGCGCCATCCGGGAGATCAAGGCCGCGCTCCGCACGCGGGTGGCAGCCTCGGGCCGGACGGTGAGCGACGTGTTCACCGTGATCGAACAGCGGGTCAGGGCCCGCGTAGCGGAAATCATGGCGTCCCGCGATCGCGGCGAGACCATCTGGCCCGTCATCGACTACGCCGACATCGAAGCCGGAAGAGTCCCGGCGGACGCGCTGGCGAAGCTACGCCAGCGTGGTTGCCTCGTCGTCCGCGGGCACTTCGATCACGAGCAGGCCGTGACCTGGGAACGCGACATCGTCGAGTATGTCGAGAGCAACGGGTTCTTCGAGAATTACCGTGGCCCCGGCGATGACTTCTTCGGCAGCGTGGGCTCCAGGCCCGAGATTTACCCGGTCTACTGGTCCGCGGCCCAGATGCAGGCCCGCCAGAGCACCCGGATGGCCCGGGTGCAGGCGTTCCTCAACGGCCGGTGGAAGCACGAGTCCGAGGGCGTGAAGTGGTTCGACCCGACCCGGGACTCGCTGTACCCGGACCGCATCCGGCGCAGGCCCCCGGGCGCCTCCTCCAGCGGCCTGGGCGCCCACCTTGACCCGGGCACCCTTGACCTGTGGATGACCGAGGCCAACCAGAAGGCGTTCCGCCACCTCTTCGACGGCACTGTCGAGGAGTACGACCCCTGGGACGCCGCCTACCGCACCGTCGGGCCGCAGTACCCCGGCACCACCATGTGCTCGGCCTTCCGCACCTTCCAGGGCTGGACCGCCCTGTCCGACATGGACCACGACCAGGGCGTCCTGCACACCGTCCCGATCCCCCAAGCCATGGCGTTCCTCATGCTGCGGCCGCTGCTGGCCGATGTGCCCGAGGACGAGATGTGCGGGGTCACGGTCAACCAGGTGTTCCCGGCCAGCGACACATGGCACCCGCTGCTCATGCAGGCTCTCAGCGGCATCCCTGACGTGAAGGCCGGTGATTCCGTCTGGTGGCACTGCGACATGATCCACAGCGTGGCCCCGGTCGAGAATCAGCAGGGGTGGGGCAACGTCATGTACATCCCCGCCGCCCCCTGGTGCCCCCGGAACCGGCGGTACGCCGCCGAGGTACGGGAGGCCTTCCGCACCGGGTCCAGCCCCGGCGATTTTCCCGCGGAACACTACGAGCGGACCTGGGCGAATCGGTTCGCGGCCGGTGACCTCAACGCCACGGGGCGGCGCGGGCTCGGCCTTGCCTGATCGGCCTTGCCTGAGCTCAGCCGCGCCAGCCTACGTACTCCGCGAACACCACGATGTTCCCGAGGTAGTGCCCGGTATGGCGGTCGAACTCCCCACCGCAGGTGATCAGCCGCAGCGTGGGCCAGCGGGTGTACCCGTAGACGGCCAGCGTCGGGAAGCCCGTCTTCAGGTACAGGCCCGCCGCGTACACCCGGAACACGGCGGTGCGCCGGTCGGCGAGCGCGACGTCGATGAGGTCCCCGACCCGGAGCCGGCCCAGGGAGTAGAACACCGCCGGGCCCACCGCCGCCGAATCGACGTGCCCGAGGATGACAGCCGCGCCCCGGGCCCCGGGGGTCGGCCCGCCGTCGTACCAGCTGGTCACGAACGGGGTGGTCAGTGGCGGCACCGCGGGGGAGCCATCCGGGCGCAGGCCGAGAGGGATGATCCTCGCCCGCACGCGGATGCGCGGGATATTGATGGACAATGGCACCGAGCGTGCCATCGGGCGCGGCAGGTAGCCAGGACGGCCCGGGTGCCGCGCGCCCGGGCGCCCGGGCGCCGCTGCCGCAGGGAGCGCCGCCAGGGGCAGCGCCTCCGAACGCGGCGGGAACGGGGGCGGCGACCAGCGCAGCGTCTGACTGCCCACGAAGGCCAGGACCACACCGGCCAGGATCGACGCCGCGATCAGCGCGACGCAGAGCCTGCGCAGGATGACCATCGCGGCCCGCCCGGGCTGGCCCGGCTCAGGCGCGGAACCGGCGCCGGGTAAGGAACAGGACGCCGGACACCGCCCCGAAGCCGAGCAGGGCCAGGCCGATCGCGGTCAGCCGGTCATCGGTGGCGGTCGCGGTGGTGCCGTCGCCGGTGGCGGGGGCGACTCCGGGAGCCGCCTTCACGGTGAACGCGGCGCTGGCCGTGACGCCGTTGGAGCAGTCGATGTCGGGCTGGTATGTGCCCGCCTTGATAGTCGCGGGCAGGACCACCGTGGTGACGAATTCATTGGTGTGCGTGCTGGCCTGCATCGGGATGTGCTCGCTCAGCCCCAGGGTCGTGCCGATCAGGGTCGCGGAGGTGGCATTCCCGCCGGCGGTCTGCGAACTGCAGTTCACCGCGAACGTGGTGGAGGTACCCGGGGCAGAAGGGCTCGGCGTGATATCCACCGGCGATGAGCTGGCCAGCGCGGCCCGTGCCGGGACAGCGAGCGCCGGGACAGCGAGCGCCGGGACTGCGAGCTCTGGAACAGCGAGCGCCGGGACTGCGAGGGTGGCCACGGTCAGGCCTGCCGTTGCGGCGGCCCGCAAGACAGCACGCATGAAGCCCCCCGGGTGCACACTAATTGGATCACCCTTAGCGACTGGGCAAATACCCAGCGTGTGCAAAAGGCAAACATCAAAGGGACCTAGCGAGCGGGCATAAATGCAGAAATATCCGGCGTCCGCCGTCTGTTCGCACCGGTGCCGGGCCACTCACCGAGTTCGCGGTCACCCAGAAGCCGCGGGCAGGTCCCCGCGCAGCCTGATCCAGCCCGTCCCCAGGGCCACCCGCGTCCCGCGGGCCCCACGCGTACCGCGCCGCCGTCGTTCTGGGGGGCTGGATTGCGGTAGCGGAAGCATTTACGGCACAATGATGTTGTGAAAACTGTGGGACTGGACAGCGTGGCCTCTGGCACCCGGCACGGTGCAGGGTTTCCTGCTGCCCCTGCCCAGTCGGCTCATCCGAGCGCCGGGCCGGCTCATCCCGGCCCGCTGCCGGCCCACTCCACGTCGCTCCAGGCCCAGCCCGGCTCTGAGCGCGGCACCCGGGCCCGGATCGCCCGGCTCATCCTGGAGAACGGCCCGGTCACCGCGTCCGGCCTGAGTACCAGGCTGAACCTGACGCCCGCGGCGGTCCGAAGGCACCTGGACAATCTCCTCGCCGACGGGATGATCGAGACCCGCACGGCCCGCCGCCCGGCCAGCCGGGGACGGGGCCGCCCGGCCAAGCTGTTCGCGATCACCGATGTGGGCCGGAGCGCGTTCGAGCACGCCTACGACGACCTCGCCACCAGCGCACTGCGCTTCCTGGCCGAGGTGGCCGGTCCCGGCGCGGTCGCCGAGTTCGCCCGCCGGCAGGTGGCTGACCTGGAACGGCGCTACGGCCCGGTGGTCCAGGGTGCGGCACCACGTGAGCGGGTCGCGGCCCTGGCCGAGGCGCTGTCCGCGGACGGCTACGCCGCCTCGGCGAGCGGTGCCCCCCGCCCCAGAACCGATCCCAACGACGAGACCGGCACCGAGACTAACGACCAGACCGGCGCCGACGCCGGGCGGGGAGAACAGCTCTGCCAGCATCATTGCCCGGTGGCGCACGTGGCCGCCGAGTTCCCCCAGCTGTGCGAGGCGGAGACGGAGGCTTTTTCCCGGCTCCTCGGTACCCCCGTGCAGCGGCTGGCCACCATCGCGCACGGCGATGGGATCTGCACCACGCACATCACCGCACCAGCGCTCCTGACTACCCGCACCACCCCATAACCGCACCAAAAATCGGAGGCATCTCCGTATGACCACGACCGCGCACCCCGAGCTCGAGGGCCTTGACCGGTACAAGTTCGGCTGGGCTGACTCGGACGTGGCGGGCACGGACGCCCGCCGAGGCCTATCCGAAGAGGTCGTCCGCAACATCTCGGGCCTGAAGAACGAGCCCCCGTGGATGCTCGACCTGCGGCTGAAGGGCCTGAAGCTGTTCGACCGCAAGCCCATGCCGAACTGGGGCGCGGACCTGTCCGGCATCGACTTCGAGAACATCAAGTACTTCGTCCGGTCTACCGAGAAGCAGGCCGCGACCTGGGACGAGCTGCCCGCGGACATCAAGAACACCTACGACAGGCTTGGCATCCCCGAGGCGGAGAAGCAGCGGCTGATCGCCGGGGTCGCGGCCCAGTACGAGTCCGAGGTGGTCTACCACAAGATCCGTGAGGACCTGGAGGAGAAGGGCGTCATCTTCCAGGACACCGACACGGCGCTGCGCGAGCACCCGGAGCTGTTCCAGGAGTACTTCGCCACGGTCATCCCGCCGGGCGACAACAAGTTCGCCGCGCTGAACACGTCCGTGTGGTCTGGCGGCAGCTTCATCTACGTGCCTAAGAACGTGCACGTGGAGATCCCGCTGCAGGCCTACTTCCGGATCAACACCGAGAACATGGGCCAGTTCGAGCGGACGCTGATCATCGTCGACGAGGGTGCCTACGTGCACTACGTCGAGGGTTGCACCGCGCCGATCTACAAGTCCGACTCGCTGCACTCCGCCGTGGTCGAGATCATCGTCAAGGCCGGGGCGCGCTGCCGCTACACCACGATCCAGAACTGGTCCGCCAACGTCTACAACCTGGTCACCAAGCGCGCCGTGTGCAGCGCCGGGGCGACCATGGAGTGGATCGACGGGAACCTCGGCTCCAAGGTCACGATGAAGTACCCGGCCGTCTACCTGATGGGCGAGCACGCCCGGGGCGAGACCCTGTCGGTGGCGTTCGCCGGCGAGGGCCAGCACCAGGACGCCGGGGCCAAGATGGTCCACTGCGCCCCGAACACCTCGTCCAACATCGTGTCCAAGTCGGTGGCCCGCGGCGGCGGCCGGACCTCCTACCGCGGCCTGGTCCAGGTCCAGGAGGGCGCCGGGCACTCCAGGTCCACCGTGAAGTGCGACGCGCTGCTGGTGGACTCGGTCAGCCGGTCGGACACCTACCCGTACGTGGACGTACGCGAGGACGACGTCGAGATGGGCCATGAGGCCAGCGTCTCCAAGATCTCCGAGGATCAGCTTTTCTACCTGATGAGCCGTGGGATGACCGAGGACGAGGCGGCGGCCACGATCGTGCGCGGCTTTATCGAGCCGATCGCCCGCGAGCTGCCCATGGAATACGCGCTCGAGCTGAACCGGCTGATCGAGCTCCAGATGGAGGGGGCGGTCGGCTGATGGCAGGGCTTCAGGGGGCGGTGGAGTCCGCCGCCCCGGTTTCACGGCTGCACGAGCACCACTCGGCCGACCTGGCTGATTTCCCGGTGCCGACCGGGCGGGAGGAGGAGTGGCGGTTCACGCCGCTCCGCCGCCTGCGCGGTCTGCAGGGCGCTCAGCCGCTGGAAGCCGGGAAGGTCACGGTCGAGGTGGACGCCGCACCAGAGGTCTCCGTGGCGCACCCGCAGCGCGGCGACACCCGAGATACGGGACGGCGTTCATGCCGAACGACCGGGTCAGCGCCAGGGCGTTCGCGTCGTTCGACGAGGGCACGGTGATCACCGTGCCCGCCGACACCGACGTCAGCGAGCCGACCGTGATCACGACTCGGGGTCACGACTCGGGCGGCGCCGCGTTCGGGCACACCGTCGTCGAAGTGGGCCGGAACTCGCGGGCCGTGGTCGTGCTCGATCACGCGGGATCCGCGACGTACGCGGACAACGTCGAGTTCGTGGTGGGCGACGGGGCCTCGCTGTCGGTGGTGAGCGTGCAGGACTGGGCGGCTGACGCCGTCCACCTGAGCCAGCACCAGGCGACGGTCGGCCGGGACGCCACGTTCCAGCACACCGTGGTGAGCCTGGGCGGCGGGGTGGTCCGGCTGGCTCCCTCGGTCAGCTACGCGGGTCCCGGCGGCGACGCCGAACTGCTCGGCCTGTACTTCGCCGACCCGGGCCAGCACCTGGAACACCGCCTGTTCGTGGACCACAACCAGCCGCACTGCCGCAGCCGGGTCGACTACAAGGGCGCCCTGCAGGGCGACAGCGCGCACTCGGTGTGGATCGGCGACGTGCTGATCCGGCCCGAGGCGGTCGCCACCGATACCTACGAGCGGAACCGGAATCTCCTGCTGACCGAGGGGGCCCGGGCCGACTCCGTGCCGAACCTGGAGATCCTTACCGGCGAGGTGGTCGGGGCAGGCCACGCCAGCACCAGCGGGCGGCTGGAAGACCAGCACCTGTTCTACCTGATGGCGCGGGGTATCCCGCGGGACGAGGCGCGCCGCCTGGTCATCCGGGGTTTCTTCGGCCAGCTGATCGCCAAGATCGAGGTGGCCGAGCTGCGGGAGCGGATCACCGCCGCGATCGAGAACGAGCTGGCCAGGCTGCCCGGACTGCAGCGTTCGCCAGCACAGGGTTCGGCAGCACAGAGTCCGCCAGCACCGGGATCCCCGGCATGAGCGAGACCAGTACCTTCGTGCGCGTCTGCGCCCTGGCCGACGTCCCCGAGCAGGGGGCCATCGGGGTGCAGGTCGGCGACGAGCCGATCGCCGTCGTCCGGGTGGGCGGGGAAGTGTTCGCGCTGCGCGACGTCTGCTCGCACGAGGAAGTGCCGCTGTCCGAGGGTGAGGTCTACGACCACACCGTCGAGTGCTGGCTGCATGGGTCCTGCTTCGACCTGCGCACCGGCGCGTCCACCGGCCCGCCGGCCGACCAAGCCCGTCCCGACCTACCCGGTGAAGGTGGACGGCGGCGACGTGTACGTCGCCGTCCCGGCCGCGCCCGGCCCTTAACCGACCACATAACGAGCCTGGAGATAGTGAGATAGCGATGGCCACTCTGGAAGTCCGCGACCTGCACGTCAGCGTGGTGGATGCGGCCGATCAGAGCCGCGAGATCCTGCGCGGCGTCGACCTGACCGTGAGAGACGGCGAGATCCACGCCATCATGGGCCCGAACGGCTCGGGCAAGTCCACGCTGGCCTACGCGATCGCCGGTCATCCCAAGTACCAGGTCACCGAGGGCAGCGTGACCCTGGACGGCGAGGACGTGCTGTCCATGAGCGTGGACGCGCGGGCCCGGGCCGGGCTGTTCCTGGCCATGCAGTACCCGGTCGAAGTGCCCGGGGTGACCGTGTCCAACTTCCTGCGCACCGCGGTCACCGCCGTGCGCGGCGAGCCGCCGAAACTCCGCCTGTTCCTCAAGGAGATGCGCGAGGCCATGGCCGCGCTGTCCATCGAGCCTCAGTTCGCCGAGCGCAACCTGAACGAGGGCTTCTCCGGCGGGGAGAAGAAGCGGCACGAGATCCTGCAGCTCGAGCTGCTCGACCCCAAGTTCGCGATCCTCGACGAGACCGACTCGGGGCTGGACATCGACGCGCTCCGGGTGGTGTCCGAGGGCGTCAACCGGTTTGCCGCCCAGCCTGGGCACGGGGTCTTGCTGATCACCCACTACACCCGGATCCTGCGCTACGTGAAGCCGGACTTCGTGCACGTGTTCGTGGGCGGCCGGATCGTCGACGAAGGCGGCCCCGAGCTGGCCGAGACCCTCGAGGCCGAAGGCTACGAGAAGTGGATCAAGGCCGCCGCGGGAGTCGTCGCATGACCCTGGATGTGGCCCGGATCCGCAAGGATTTCCCGATCCTGGACCGGCAGGTCCGAGACGGGCAGCCGCTGGTCTACCTGGACAGCGCCAACACGTCACAGAAGCCCCGTCAGGTCATCGAGCGCCTCGACGAGTTCTACGAGCGGCACAACGCCAACATCCACCGGGCCAGCCACCAGCTCGGCGAGGAGGCGACCGCCGCCTACGAGGGCGCCCGGATCAAGGCCGCCGGCTTCATCGGCGCCCGGGACGAGACCGAGGTGGTGTTCACCAAGAACATCTCCGAGGGCATCAACCTCGTCGCCTACGCCATGGGCAACGCGACCGCGGGCCAGTCAGGTGGTTCCGGTTCCGGCCGCTTCCGGCTCGGCCCCGGCGACGAGATCGTCATCACCGAGATGGAGCATCACTCCAACATCGTGCCGTGGCAGCTGCTCTGCGAGCGGACCGGCGCCACGCTGCGCTGGTTCGGGGTGACGGACGGCGGCCAGCTCGACCTGTCCGGCGCCGGCGACCTCATCACTGAGCAGACCAAGCTGGTGGCCCTGACCCACCAGTCCAACGTGCTCGGCACCATCAACCCGGTCCGCGAGATCGCTGACGCCGCGCACGCCGCCGGCGCGCTGGTGCTGGTGGACGCGGCCCAGTCGGTCCCGCACATGCCGGTGGACGTGCAGGAGCTGGACGCCGATTTCCTGGGTTTCACCAGCCACAAGATGTGCGGCCCGACCGGCATCGGAGTGCTCTGGGGACGCCGTGAGCTGCTCGAGGAGATGCCCCCGTTCCTCGGCGGCGGCGAGATGATCGAGAGCGTCTGGATGGACCACTCGACGTTCGCGCCCCCGCCGCACAAGTTCGAGGCCGGGACCATGCCGATCGCCGAGGCGGCCGGGCTGGACGCGGCGATCGACTACCTCACCGACGTGGGCCTGGACGCGGTCCGGGCGCACGAGCAGGACCTGATCGGCTACGCGCTGGACGCGCTGGGCACCGTGCCGGGCCTGCGTGTCCTCGGCCCCTCGGATCCGGCTGCCCGTGGCGCGGCGATCTCGTTCACGCTGGGGGATGTGCACCCGCACGACGTGAGCCAGGTGCTCGACGAGCACGGCGTGGCCGTCCGGGCCGGGCACCACTGCGCGTGGCCGCTGCACCGCCGGTTCGGCATCCAGGCCAGCACCCGGGCCTCGTTCTACCTGTACAACACGACGGCCGAGGTCGACGCGCTGGTCGACGGGATCGGGCGGGCGCAGCGGTTCTTTGGCGGTGCCTGATGCGGCTGGAGTCCCTGTACCAGGAAGTCATCCTGGACCATTACCGGCACCCGCACCACAAGGGCCTGCGGGAGCCGTACGACGCCGAGGTGCACCACGTGAACCCGCTCTGCGGGGACGAGGTGACGCTGCGGGTCATGCTCAAGGACGCGACCGGCGAGCCGGTCGTGGCCGACGTGTCCTACGACGCGCTGGGCTGCTCCATCAGCCAGGCCAGCGCCTCGGTGATGAGCGAGCTGATCATCGGCAGGACCGTGCCTGAGGCGATGAGCCTGGCCGAGGAGTTCCTGCGCCTCATGCAGTCCAAGGGCCAGACGGAGCCGGACGAGGAGATCCTCGGCGACGGTGTGGCGTTCGCCGGAGTGGCGAAATACCCGGCCCGGATCAAGTGCGCCCTGCTGGGCTGGATGGCCTGGAAGGACGCGACCGCGCAAGCGCTGGAGGAACAGAAATGACGGACGACACTGGTACCAGCGGGCCCCTGCTGGAGATCACCCCGGAGACCGAGGACCTGGTCGAGGCGCTCCGCGACGTAGTCGACCCCGAGCTGGGCGTGAACGTGGTCGACCTCGGGCTCATCTACGGGGTGACGCTGGATGAGGACAAGACCCTGACCATCGACATGACGCTGACCAGTGCGGCCTGCCCGCTGACCGACGTGATCGAGGACCAGGCCCGCTCGGCCCTCGACGGCCTGGTCAGCGACTTCCGGATCAACTGGGTCTGGCTGCCGCCGTGGGGCCCGGACAAGATCACCGACGACGGCCGCGAGCAGCTCCGCGCGCTCGGGTTCAACGTCTGAGGCCCAGCAGCTGAGGACGGGCACCCCGCTCCCGCAGGGATCCCGGGTTGGCCTGAGGTCGCCGTCCGGGCAGGTGGCTCGCGCCGGGCGGCGCCGCCGCGGGCGGGCTCTCCCCAGGCGGGCCGACCGGGTCCGGGCCGACGGGGTCCGGGCCGACCGGGTCCGGGCCGACCGGGTCCGGGCCGACCGGGTCCGGGCCGACCGGGTCCGGGCCGACCGGGTCCGGGCCGACGGGGTCCGGGCTGGCCGGGATGCGGGAGCGGGCGGAACTACTCCGGGGCCGGCTCGAGCTGGTCAGCATCCCCGGCCGCGGCACCACGTTCCGCCTCGCTATCCCGTACCTTCCGGCGGCCACTGCTAGCCCGGTGCTAGACCGGAGGTCCTGCCGGAACCTTCCGCGCAATGCCATCTCGGCCATCTCAAGATCCCACCCGCCCCACAGCAACCACCCGCCCCACAGCCACCACCGCCCGCGGGCCCCTGCTCCGTGATCAGACGATTGGTGTCGTGATAGCAGCACCATTCGTCTGATCACGAACCGAGGTCCGTGGCGGGAGTGGCTGAAAGGGTCAGTGTTACTGGTGGGAAGCGGCGTCCGGCGAGGGTGCGTCGCCCGGGGCTGGTGGGTCGCCGAAGACGCGGCTGGCGCGGACGTCGGCCTCGCTGATCTCCATGAGGGAGGACCGGCCGATGGTGCCGCCCCCTGCCACGAGCCGGCGGGCCTGGCGTAGCCGCATCCGGTCGATGGCGTTGCGGATGCTGCGCGCGTTGGCGAACCGGGGCTGCGTCATCCGCAGCCCCACGTACTCCATGAACGCCTCCCGGGCCGGGCCGGACAGCTGGTACTGCTCCCGGTCCAGCATCAGCCCTGCGATCTGCATCAGCTCGTCCAGGGTGAAATCCGGGAAGTCGATGTGGTGCGCGACCCGCGAGGCCATCCCGGGGTTGGACCGGAAGAACACGTCCATCCGGTCGGCGTAGCCGGCCAGGATAACCACCAGGTCCTCCCGGTGCGCCTCCATGAACTGGAGCAGGATCTCGATGGCCTCCTGGCCGTAGTCCCGCTCGTTCTCCGGCCGGTACAGGTAATAGGCCTCGTCGATGAGCAGCACGCCGCCCATCGCTCGCTTGAGCACCTCTTTGGTCTTGGGCGCGGTGTGCCCGACGTACTGGCCGACCAGGTCGTCGCGGGTCACGCTGACCAGCTGGCCCTTGCGGAGATAGCCGAGCTCGCGGAGCATCTCGCCCATGTGCATGGCCACCGTCGTCTTGCCGGTCCCCGGGCTCCCGGTGAAGCACATGTGCAGGCTGGGCCGCGACGAGGTCAGCCCGTAACGCTGCCGGAGCCGGTCGATCAGCAGCAGCGCCGCGATCTCCCGCACCCGGGCCTTGACCGGGGCCAGCCCGACGAACTCCCTGTCGAACTCGTCCAGCATCCGGGACAGCCGCTGGGCCTGCTGCTCCTCACCCAGCTCCACCGTTTCGTCGGCTGAGAGCGGCTCGGGCGTGGCGGTCCCGCTGTCTTCCGGGTCGCCGGGCCCGGTCGCGCCGTTCGCTCGCTGCGCTGCCCCGACCGGGACGGGGCATCGCGAAACCGCTCGAGGCCGGGCCCGCATTCGCGCTCATCCGCTGGCAGGTCCGGGCTGACCGGCGCCGTTCGGGTTCTCGTTGCGGCCATAACGCTCGCCCGCGGGGCGCTGCGCGGCGTAAGACTGCAGCGAGTACCGGATCTGCCGGTCGCTGACCTCCTGCCGGTCCAGGCGGAAGCCCGGTTCCCGGCTGGGCCGGTTCACGATGAAGCTCAGCGCCGTGGTCTGCCGGCCCAGGCTCGCGTCGTAGGCGTTGACCCGGATGTAGCGCTCCGGATAAGCATCGCGGCAGGCGCGGACCTCGTGCAGTCCCGCGGCCGCGTCGGCGATGTCGAACATCGGCAGCCCCCACATCTCCCAGAGGAAGTTCCGGGGGTGCGGGTCGTCGGTGAACTCCACCGCGATCGACCAGCCCTGGTCGATCGCGTACTGGATCTGCGCGGCGATTTCGTCGTCGCTGAGATCGGGCAGGTAGGAGAACGTGCCCTGGGTGATCCGCATGCTGCTCTCCTCAGGCCGTCGGGGTGGCCACGACGTCCGGCGTGTCGGTCGATTCGTAGTTGAAGGTGATGTCGCCCCACGTGTCCAGGGCCGTCTGCAGCGGCTGGCAGCCCTTGGCCGCCTCGGCCAGGATCGTGTCGCCCTCGGCGACGGAAGTCCCGGCCCTCGTTGCGAGCCTTGATCATGGCCTCGACGGCGACCCTGTTGGCGGTCGCACCGGCGGCGACGCCCATCGGGTGGCCGATGGTCCCGCCGCCGAACTGCAGCACCACGTCTTCGCCGAGGTAGCCGAGCAGTTGATGCATCTGGCCGGCGTGGATGCCGCCGGAGGCGACCGGCATGGTGCCCGGCATCGAGCCCCATTCCTGCTCGAAGTAGATGCCCTGGCCCAGGTTGAGCGGCACGGTTCGCCAGGCGCAGCGTGTCGTAGTAGCCGCGGACCATGGCCGGGTCGCCCTCCAGCTTGCCGACCACGGTGCCGGCGTGGATGTGGTCCACCCCGATCAGGCGGCACCACTTGGCGATGACCCGGAAGCTGACCCCGTGGTTCTTCTGCCGCGTGTAGGTGCCGTGCCCGGCCCGGTGCAGGTGCAGGATGACCCCGTTCCGCCGGGCCCAGCGTGACATCGACTGCAGTGCGGTGTACCCGACGGTCAGGTCGGCCATGACGATCACGCTGCCGAGTTCCTTCGCGAACTCCGCGCGCTCGTACATGTCCTCCATGGTCGCGGCGGTCACGTTCAGGTAGTGGCCCTTGATTTCGCCGGTCTGCTCGGCGGCCCGGTTGACGGCCTCCATCGTGAACAGGTAACGGTCGCGCCAGCGCATGAACGGCTGGGAGTTGATGTTCTCGTCGTCCTTGGTGAAGTCCAGGCCGCCGCGCAGCGCCTCGTAGACCACCCGGCCGTAGTTGCGGGCGGACAGCCCCAGCTTGGGCTTGGTGGTCGCGCCGAGCAAGGGCCGGCCGTACTTGTTCAGGTACTCGCGCTCCATCACGATGCCGTGCGGGGGTCCCTGGAAGGTCTTCACGTAAGCCAGCGGGATCCGCATGTCCTCCAGCCGGAGGGCCTTGAGTGCCTTGAAGCCGAACACGTTGCCGATGATGGACGAGGTGAGGTTGGCGATCGAGCCTTCCTCGAACAGGTCGATGTCGTACGCGATGTACGCGATGTACTCGCCCTCGCGGCCCGGGACCGGGTCCACCCGGTAGCACTTGGCCTGGTAGTGCTCGTGGGCGGTGAGCCGGTCGGTCCAGACAACGGTCCAGGTGGCTGTGGATGACTCGCCTGCCACCGCGGCGCCCGCCTCTTCCGGCGGCACCCCCGGCTGCGGGGAGATCCGGAACGCGACCAGCACGTCGGTCGGCTTGGGCACGTAGTCCGGCTCGTAGTAGCCCATCTGCGCGTACGGGAGCACCCCCGCGTTCCAGCGATCGCTCGGCGGTGAGTCGGGTGTGCCCGTCATGGTTCCTCCGGTGAGTGGCGACGATGACCTCCCTTACACCATGCCCGCTAACCCATCGCCTGTCTATTGAGAGTTTCGCGCCAACTCTGAATCTCTGGCTTAAGAGTTAAGGTCTCCAGGGAGTGGCTTCTCCGGGGAACGGCGCGGCCGGGCGGCGCGCCACCCGGCCGCGCCACCCGGCGGGGCGACGCTTACGACGGCCCCTTTTGCGCTGCCGGTGGCACAAAAGGGACCACGCTCCGGGATTCGGCACGGTCGAAGCCACCGTGCGAGAGGACGTAGGCCACCAGGCGGCCGGCCGCGGGGGGCAGCAGGCCGGGGTGGGCCACCAGGTACCAGTCCCGGTGCATCGGGGTTCCTGGCACCGGCAGCGCGGCGAGCCGCCCGTCGGCCAGCTCGGCGGCGACCGCGTCGCGAGAGATCAGCGTGACGCCCAGGCCCACGCTCGCGGACTCGCGGATCGCGCCGTTGGAGCCCACCATCAAGGTGAGCGGGGCGATGTCCAGCTCGGTCAGCAGGGCGTCGGTGGCGGCCCGGGTGCCCGAGCCGGGTTCGCGCAGCAGCCACGCCTGCCGGGCCAGCCAGGCCACCAGGTGGCTGCCGTCCAGGCCGGTGCGTCCTGGCCGTGGCGCCGCCTCCTGCGCGCTGGCGGCCAGGCCCGGCGCCGCCACCACGACCAGCTGGTGCGGGCGCTCGGCGAGAACCTCGACGTCCCAGCCCGGCTCGGGGCGGCCGCCGAGCACCAGGTCCACCTGGTGGCGGTCGAGCAGGCCCCGCACCCGGTCCCGGTTTCCCGCCTCCAGCCGGATCCCCAGCTGCGGATGCCGGGTGCGGAAGCCGCTGAGCAGCCCGGGCAGGATCTGTTCGGCCGCAGTGGTCACAGCCGCGATGCGAAGCTCGCCGCGCTCCGGGTCCGCCGCCACGGCGGCGGCCCGCCCGGCCTCGTCCAGCAGGCCCAGCACCCGCTGGACGTAGCCCGCGTACGCCTGCCCGGCCGCAGTGAGCCGCAGGCCGCGGCCGTCCGGCTCGAGCAGTGTGACGCCCAGGGATTTCTGCAGCGCGGTGAGCGAAGCCGAGACGGCCGCCTGGGTCACGACGAGGTCGTGGGCGGCGGCGCGGACCGAGCCGGTCTCCGCCACGGCGAGGAAACTGCGAAGCTGGTTCAGCGTCATGGGCGCCTGCCGACTGGTAGTAAACGTTTCGCCTAACAATTGCGCAATACCCTCAACCTTATGCTCAGTGAACCTGCCGCCTCACCGCCCCGCTGGATCGACGTGGCCCCGGAGCGCTTCCCGGGCTGGATCGAGTCCTTCGGCGACCGGCACGGCGCTCTCCGCGTTGAGGATGAGCCGGACGGCGCGCTCGTGTTCGCTGCGGCGGACGGGGCGGTGGCCCGCTGTTATGCGCCGTTTCCTCCCGTGGCATGCCCGCACGTGGGGCAGGGACCGGGCGAGGTGGCCCGGGTGCTCTGCGGCCCACGCCGCCGCCGACCGCACCGTGGGCGTGCTGCTGGCCCGGCTGGGCGGGTACGCGGCCGGGATCTTCACCGGGACGCCGCCGCGGCTGGCCGACTCCAAGGTCGGGTCCAGGCTGGTGCACGGGCGCAGCGCGGCCGGAGGGCAGTCGCAGCAGCGGTTCGCCCGGCGCCGCGAAAAGCAGTCCGCCGAGGCGATCGGCGCGGCGGCGGACACCGCGGCCGGGGTGTTCGGGCGCTACGGGCGGCCCCTTGACGCGCTGGTGCTGGGCGGGGACCGGCGCGCGATCGCCGGGCTGCGCGACGACCCGCGGTTGCGCGGGTATTTCGGCGTCGCGGTGGAGCGGTTCCTCACCGTGCCCGATCCCCGGCTGGCCGTGCTGCGCGAGACTCCCCGGATGTTCCGCGCCATCCGCATCCACCTAGCCGAGCCTCCGCCCCCGGCCTGACCGTGACCGTGCTCCGCGCTGGGTGGTTCCGGGCTGGGCGGTTCTGGGCTGGGTGGTTCCGGGCTGGGTGGTTCTGGGCTGGGTGGTTCTGGGGTGGGCGGTTCTGGGCTGGGCGGTTCCGCGGGGAGCGGTTCTGGGCTGGGCGGGCGGGCGCGGGCGGCGGGTACCCTGGATGCGGGCCCGCGGCCGTGCCGCTTCTTCCCCTCAATCCCCGTCTGGAGTGGTGCCTGGTGATCGCGGCGACCGGCCTGGAGTTGCGCGCGGGTGCGCAGCTGCTGCTGGCGGACGCGAGCTTCCAGATCGCGCCGGGCGACAAGATCGGCCTGGTCGGCCGGAACGGCGCGGGCAAGACGACCCTGGCCAAGGTACTGGCGGGCGAGGGCGTCCCGGCGGCAGGCAGCGTGCGGCGCGGCTCGAGCATCGGCTACCTGCCGCAGGACACGCGGTCCGGTGACCTGGAGGGCCTGGCCCTGGACCGGGTGCTGTCCGGCCGGGGCTCGACGAGCTGCGCGCGGCCATGCGGGCCGCCGAAGAGCAGATGTCTGACGGGGTCCCCGCCCGCCGTGACGCCGCGGTCCGCCGCTATGGCCAGCTGGAAGAGCGCCTCACCCTGCTCGGCGGCTACGCCGCGGAGGCCGAGGCCTCGTCGATCGCGTCCAGCCTGGGACTGCAGGACCGGGTGCTGGCCCAGCCGCTGGCCACGCTGTCCGGGGGCCAGCGGCGCCGGGTCGAGCTGGCCCGGATCCTGTTCGCGGACGCGCAGACCCTGCTGCTGGACGAGCCCACCAACCACCTGGATGCCGACTCGGTGGCGTGGCTGCGCGACCACCTGAAGGCGTTCCGCGGCGGGCTGGTGGTGATCAGCCACGACACCGCGCTACTCGACGTGGTGGTCAATAAGGTCTTCCACCTTGACGCCGATACCCGCCATGCTGGACATCGTACAACGTCGGCTGGAAGGTCTACCTGCAGCAGCGGGAGACCGACGCGAAGCGGCGCCGGCGCGAGCACGCCAACGCGTCCCGGGAAGCCGCATCGCTGCAGGCCCAGGCGGACAAGATGCGGGCCAAGGCGACCAAGGCCAAGGCGGCCCAGAGCATGCAGCGGCGCGCTGAACGGCTGCTCGCCGGGGTTGCCGCTGAGCGTGGCCCCGCAGCGGGTCGCACGTCTGCGGTTCCCCGACCCGGCGCCATGCGGGCGGGTACCGCTGACCGCGGCTGACCTGTCCAAGTCCTACGGCTCGCTCGAGGTCTTCACCGACGTCAACATGGCGTCGACCGGGGATCACGGATCGTGGTACTCGGCCTGAACGGGGCAGGCAAGACCACGCTGCTGCGCCTGCTGGCCAGCATGGAGACGCCCGACACCGGCCAGGTGCGCCCCGGGGCACGGGCTGCGGCTCGGCTACTACGCCCAGGAGCACGAGACCCTCGACACCGAGCGCTCCGTGCTGGAGAACATGCGCACCGCCGCGCCCCACCTGGTCGACGCCGAGCAGCGGCGCATCCTCGGCTCCTTCCTCTTCTCCGGCGACGCGGTGGATAAGCCGGCGGGCGTGCTCTCCGGCGGGGAGAAGACCCGGCTCGCGCTGGCCCTCCTGGTCGTCTCGGGTGCGAACGTGCTGCTGCTTGACGAGCCGACCAACAACCTCGACCCGGCCAGCCGGGAGGAAATCCTCGGCGCGCTGCGCCGCTACCAGGGAGCGATCGTGCTGGTCACGCACGATGAGGGCGCGGTCGAGGCGCTCGCGCCGGAAAAGGTCATCCTGCTTCCCGACGGTGTGGAAGACACCTGGAATGAGGGCCTCGCCGACCTCGTGGCCCTGGCGTGACGGGCAGCCTGGCCCTGCGCGAAAAAGAAGTGATCACTTACCTGGATGTGGGTAGCCGATCCTGCCGTGATGGGTGATCATGGCGGGAGACGTAACGCAGTGGTCACTTCAGTTCACGGGAGGTACGCGTGACCGAGACCCTCAAGAAAGGCACCAGGGTCACCGGTGCCGACCGTACCAAGCTGGCGTCGGATCTGAAGAAGAGGTACGACGCGGGGGAGAGCATCCGGTCGCTGGCCGCCGCCACCGGCAGGTCCTACGGATTCGTGCACCGCATCCTCTCGGAGAACGGGGTCTCGCTGCGTGGCCGCGGTGGCGCGACGCGCGGCAAGGCGCGGGCGAAGCGCTAAGGAGGATGACGGCCGGACAGTCCGATCTCGCACCCGCGCCGGACTGCTCCTGGATGTCGGCGCGCCTGTCGCCGGGGCAGCCACGATCACGCTCGACCGGAGCCAGCGGCGCAACGCGATGACGCCCGGGATGTGGCGCGGGCTGGCAGCGATCGGGCGGGCACTGCCTCCCGAGGTGCGGGTGGTGGTGGTGCGGGGCGCGGGTCCCTCGTTTTCCGCCGGGATCGACCTGCGCCTGTTCACCCCGGACGGCGTCCCCGGCGAGAGCCTGGCCGGGGCCGGCGATCCTGGCTTCGAGGAGTGGCTCGCCTCGGTCCAGGCCGGGTTCACCTGGCTGCGTGACCCCGCCATCGTGTCAGTGGCCGCCGTGCGCGGCCATGCGATCGGGGCCGGGTTCCAGCTCGCGCTGTCCTGTGACCTGCGGGTGCTCGCCGACGACGCCCAGCTGTGCATGAAAGAGCCCGCGCTCGGCCTGGTGCCGGACCTGACCGGGACCAAGCCCTTGGTCGACATCGTCGGCCTGCCCCGGGCGCTTGAGCTGTGCCTGACCAGCCGCACAGTCGGGGCCGCGGAGGCCGCCGAGCTGCGGCTGGCCGAGCTCGTGGTGCCTGGGGCGGAGCTGGACGGTGCGGTGGGTGACCTGGTGGCGGCGCTCCTCGCGGTAGAGCCGGCCGTGGCCCGGGCCACCAAGGAACTCCTCCAGCAGGCCCCAGGTCATACCCTGGACCAGCAGTCCGCCGCGGAACGCCGGACGCAGGCCGCGCTGCAGCGCGCCCGTCTCGGAGTTTAGGACGGTCCCCGGGCTAGCACGGCGTTCGCCTGTAGCGGACCCGGGAAGATCCCCGGAGGCAGGGAGGTTTTCCCGCTCATGTATGCGTCCAGCTGGCATGCGATGCGCTCGTTTTACCGGGATTCCGAGGTCACCCGGCAGCGGCTGAAGCCGGGCACCGTCCGCAGGATCATGTCCTACGCGCGGCCCTACCGCCGTGAGCTCTCCCTGTTCCTGGGCATGAACGCGCTCGCCGCCGTCTTCACGGTCGCGGTGCCGCTGCTGATGAAGACCATCATTGACCGGGGCATCCTGGCCAGCAACGTCGGCGTGGTGATCGCGGTGGCGTCGGTGGTGGCGGGCATCGCGCTGGCCAGCGCGGTGCTGTCGGTCGCGATGCGCTGGTACTCCGCGAGGATCGGCGAGGGGCTGATCTACGACCTGCGCACCCAGGTGTTCTCGCACGTCCAGCGGCAGCCGATCGCCTTCTTCACCCGGGCCCAGACCGGGTCCCTGGTCAGCCGGCTGAACAGTGACGTCATCGGCGCGCAGCAGGCGCTCACCTCGACTCTGGCCGCGGTGGTGTCCAACGCGCTGACCCTGATCCTGGTGCTGATCGCGATGTTCAGCCTCTCCTGGCTGGTGACGGTGATCACGCTGATGATGATCCCCGCTTTCGTGATCCCGGCCCGGCTGGTCGGCCGGCGATTGCAGCGGCTGACCCGCGAGTCCATGCAGCTGGACGCGGCGATGGGCTCGACCATGACCGAGCGGTTCAACGTGGCCGGCGCGATGCTGGTCAAGCTGTTCGGGAAGCCGGAGCAGGAGAGCGAGGTGTTCGCGGGGCGCGCGGCCCGGGTCCGCGACATCGGCGTGGTCACCGCCATGTACGGCGGGACTCTGTTCATCGCGCTGACCCTGCTGGCCTCGATGGCCACCGCGGTGGTCTACGGGGTAGGCGGGACCCTGGTCATCCACCACGCCTTCCAGATCGGCACGCTGGTCGCGCTGACCGCGCTGCTGGCCCGGCTCTACGGCCCGATCACCGCGCTGTCTAATGTCCAGGTGGACGTGATGACCGCCCTGGTCAGCTTCGACCGGGTCTTCGAGGTGCTGGACCTGAAGCCGCTGATCCAGGAGAAGCGCGGGGCGGTCCAACTGCGCACCAGCGCCCCGGCCGCCAGCGGCCGGCCTGGTTCAGCCCCGGCCATCGACTTCCAGCACGTCTCGTTCCACTACCCGGCGGCCAGTGAGGTGTCGCTGGCCTCGCTCGAGTCGATCGCGCACGCCGTGCCCGAGCGTGCGGGCGGCGTCCAGCCCGTGCTGCGCGGGGTGACCTTCCAGGCCCCGCCCGGGCAGCTGACCGCCCTGGTCGGGCCGTCCGGCGCGGGCAAGACCACGATCACCCACCTGGTGTCCCGGCTGTACGACCCGGACGAGGGCGCGGTCCTGATCGGCGCTCAGGACCTGCGCGACGTCACCCTGGACTCGCTGCACGACGCGGTGGGCGTGGTCACCCAGGACGCGCACATGTTCCATGACACCATCCGGACCAACCTCAGCTACGCGAGACCAGAGGCCACCGAGGCAGACCTCGTCGCAGCGTGCCAGGCGGCCCAGATCTGGGAGCTCATCTCCGCCTTGCCCGACGGACTGGACACGGTGGTGGGCGACCGCGGCTACCGGCTGTCAGGCGGGGAAAAGCAGCGGCTGGCCATCGCGCGGCTGCTGCTCAAGGCCCCGTCCGTGGTGGTGCTGGACGAGGCCACCGCGCACCTGGACTCCGAGTCCGAGGCGGCGGTGCAGGCGGCGCTGAAGACCGCGCTGACCGGGCGGACGTCGCTGGTCATCGCGCACCGGCTGTCCACCATCCGGGAAGCAAACCAGATCCTCGTCATCGACGAGGGCCAGGTCCGGGAACGCGGTACTCACGAGGACCTGCTGGCGGCGGGCGGGCTATACGCGGAGCTGTACCATACCCAGTTCGCTCGGCAGGAGCCCGCTGCGACGCCGCTCGGCTCGTAGCCGCCCCGCCCAGTGCTGCTCACCCGATGCCGCTCAGCTCGTAGCCGCTCGGCTCGTAGCCGCTCGGCTCGTTGCCGCCCCGCCGGTGCTGCTCATCCGGTGCCGCCGCTCACCCGCCGCCGTTCACCCGCGGCCGTTCACCCGCGGCCGTTCACCCGCGGCCGTTCACCCGCGGCCGCTCAGATGACCCGCAGCGCGCCGCCGTCGACCGGGAGCATTGTCCCGGTCAGGTAGCTGGCTGCGGGGGATAGCACGAACGCGGCGGCCCGGCCGAACTCGGCCGGCTCGCCGATGCGGCGCAGCGGGATGCTGTCCGCCATCGCGTCCCTGGCCGGTCCGAGCTCTCGCAGCCGGTCGGTGGCGATCCAGCCTGGCAGCAGCCCGTTCACCCGGATCCCGCGCGGCCCCAGCTCGTCGGCGAGGGTCTTGGCGAACCCGGCCAGGCCCGGGCGCAGCCCGTTGGAAATGGCCAGCGAGGGGATCGGGACACGGACCGACGAGGAGAGCACGAACGCGATCGACCCGCCCTCGGTGAGCGCGGCCGCCAGCGCCCGGCTCAGCCGTACCGCCCCGAGGAAGACGCTGCCGAATGCGGCCTGCCAGGCCTCGTCGGGGGTGTCCGCGGCCGTGCCGCCAGCGGGCCCGCCCACGCTGATCAGAGCGCCGTCCAGGCGGCCGAACTCCTCCCGGGCTGCGCTGATCAGCCGGCTGGGGGTGCCGGGGTCGGCGTTGTCGGCAGCCACCCCCACCGCTCGCCCCGGGCCGAGGACCCCGGCCGCCCTCGTCGTGCCCGCGGCATCGCGGGCGCTCACTACTACCCGTGCCCCGTCGGCGACCAGAGCCTCGGCGGCGGCATAGCCGAGCCCGCGGCTGCCGCCGGTCACCAGGTAGACCCGGTCCCGCAGGCCCAGATCCACGTCGGCCTCCTCACCCGCCCGTCTCTCAGCGTCCGTCTCGTCAGATGCCGTATCCCGTCAGATGCCGGATCTCGTCAGGTGCCGGATCTCGTCAGGTGCCGGATCTCGTCAGGTGCCGGATCTCGTCAGGTGCCGGATCTCGTCAGGTGCCCGTCTCGTCAGGTGTCTTCCTCTCAGGCGCCGTATCCCACCCGGCGCAGTTCCTCACCCGCGACGGCCTCGATCTCACCAGCCTGCGCCGGGACCAGCAGGCGGCGCCACGAGCCTGGCTCGGCCGCGGCCGTGTGGCCCGGCGCGCCTGGCTCGAGCATGTGCACCGGGGTGGACAGGAATTCCGAGATGGCGGCGGCAGCATCGGCGGGCTGGCGGATCACGTCCTCATAACGGAAGGTGACCATCTGGCCAGCGGACAGCTGCCCGCGCAGCCGCGCCATCTGGCGCACCGTCCCCCGCCAGCGCATCGCGCACCGGGCGGTCATGGACAGCCCGGGCCAGGCGGCCCGGTCGGCGTCGGTCTCCAGGCCCAGCAGCGGCTGCGGGAACTCGGCGTCGATGTCCACGAAGCCCGGCCGGAACCAGGCGAGCACGGCCGGATCGGCCAGCATCCCGGCCACCGCATCCCGGCCGTCGCGGATGATCTGCAGGATCCGCGCGTCCGGGAACGCGTCCAGCAGCGCCTCGGTGCAGTACATGAGGTCGGGGCTGGCGTCTCCGTAACGGATGACGGACTGCTGGCTGACACACGGTCCGACGCCATCCAGGCGGCCGGCCTCACGGCACTGCTGGGTACAGCCCAGGCAGCAGTCCGCGGTGACCTGCCAGGCCTGGGCGAACGCGTCCCGCAACACGGTCGCGGCGGCCTCGGGTTTCCCCCGGGAGATCGACGGCCGACGGGCGAAGGCCTGCACCACCGGCATGACCCAGCGCTGGCCCAGCGTGAAGTGGAAGCCCGCGGACCGCTTCAGCGCACGGGCCAGCAGGTCGATACCGGAGCACGGGGCGCCGATGACAAACACCGGCTGGCGGACCTTCCGCCCGTTGACGACGAGAATGTGCGGGCGTGGCCCGGGCGGGGCCGGGCTGGGGGGAACGTTGCCCGCGTCCGGGTAGTCGCCCGGATCGGCGGCGGGGCGGGGCGCCCCGGTCACCGTTCGCCGTGCCGCTGGACGGCCGGCGCGCCCGCGACCCGCGCCCGGCAGTGCGCGCCGGCATGCTGGTCCAGGTTGAGCGCGGCCTGGATCAGCGGCACGTGGCTGAAAGCCTGCGGGGTGTTGCCGACCTGCCGCCCGTAGCGGGGATCGTATTCCTCGCTGAGCAGCCCCAGGTCGTTGCGCAGGGTCAGCAGCCGCCCGAACAGCTTCTCGGCCTCCTCGTCCGCACCGATCATGTGCAGCGCGTTGGCCAGCCAGAAGCTGCAGGCCAGGAACGCGCCCTCGCTGCCGGGCAGCCCGTCCGGGCTGGCCTGGCCCGGGTCGTCCTCGGCCAGCTGGTAACGGCGCACCAGCCCGTCGCTCATCAGCTCGCGCTGTACGGCCCGCACCGTCGACACGACCCGGGGGTCATCCGGCGGCAGGAAACCTACCTCCGGGATCAGCAGGACGGCCGCGTCGAGCTGGGACGAGCCGTAGTACTGCATGAACGCGCCGCGCTTCTCGTCGTAGCCCTTCTCGCAAACCTCCTGGTGAATCTGGTCCCGGATGGCCTGCCACTTCTCGGCCGGCCCGGGCATGCCGCCTTCGACCGCGCGGACCATGCGGACCGCGCGGTCGAAGGCCACCCAGGCCATCACCTTGGAGTGCACGAAATGCCGCCGCGGGCCGCGGACCTCCCAGATTCCCTCGTCCGGCTCGTCCCAGTGCTTCTCCAGGAAGGAGAGCAGGGCGCGCTGCAGGGACCAGGCGTGCCGGTCCGCCGCGATGCCGGATGCCCGGCCGAGCGAGAGCGCGTCGATGACCTCGCCGTAGACGTCGAGCTGGCGCTGGTTCACCGCCGCGTTGCCGATCCGCACCGGTGCGGAGTTCTCGTAGCCGGGCAGCCAGTCGGCCTCCCACTCGTCGAGCCGGCGCTCGCCGGCCACCCCGTACATGATCTGCACGTCGCGCGGGTCGCCCGCCACGGCCCGGGCCAGCCAGGCCCGCCAGGCGAAGGCCTCGTCGGTGTACCCGGTGCGCAGCAGGGCCTCCAGGGTAATGGTGGCGTCCCGCAGCCAGCAGTAGCGGTAGTCCCAGTTCCTCACCCCGCCGAGGTCCTCCGGCAGCGAGGTAGTGGCTGCGGCCACGATGCCCCCGGTGGGCTCGAAGGTGAGGGCCTTCAGCGTGATCAGGGAGCGGATCACCGCCTCGCGGTAGGTTCCCTGGTAGGTGCAGCGGGACACCCACTCGTCCCAGAACTTCTGGGTCTCCGACTCCGCCCGGAGCGGCTCAAGAAGGTCCGGCGCACCCTCGTGCGAGGGCACCCAGGTCAGCACGAACGAGACGCGCTCGCCGGCCATGACGGCGAAGGTAGCCTGGTGGGCCATGCCCCGGCCGGTCAGCGTGACCGGCGTGGCCAGCCAGAGCGCGTCCGGGCCGGCCACGGCCAGCACGTTGCTGTCCACCCGCCGCACCCAGGGCATCACCTGCCCGTAGCCGAACCGCACCCGGAACACGCAGGACACGTCCACCGACCCGGCCAGGCCTTCCACGATGCGCACCAGTGCGGCCGGCTTGCCGTCCCGGGGAGGCATGAAGTCGGTGACCCGGATGGCGCCCGTGGGCGTATGCCAGTCCGTCTCCAGGATCAGCGTGTCACCCCGGTAGCGCCGGGTGACCGTGATGCCCTGGCCCACGGTCTGGGGGGCGCCCGGCTGGCTGGCCGGGACGGCCGCGCCCGGGCCGGTGCTGGCCGGGCTGGCGTCCCCTGGAGCGGTGCTGGCCTGAGATCGGCGGCTGGCCTGAGATCGGCGGCTGGCCTGAGATCGGCGGCTGGCCTGCGGATGGGGTGCGTCGCCCACCTGGTCAACGGCCTCGGCCGCGGCGGCCGGGGCGATGCTCCAGTGCCCGTGCTCGTCGGTGCCGAGCAGGGCGGCGAAACAGGCGGCGGAGTCGAAGCGGGGCACGCAGAGCCAGTCCACCGAGCCGTCCCGGCTGATCAGCGCCGCCGATCGCATGTCGCCGATGAGCGCATAATCCTCGATCATGCCTGGCATCGGTACCTCCAGGTAGGAGCCGCATTCCCGGCGGCGCGACGAGCGGCGGGAGTGGTGACCCACCCGCGCATGGTTCCTCCTGCCCGTACGGTACCCGGATCCCTGTGGCCTGTGCCGGCCGTGACCGATCGTAAGCTGTGCACCGTGCATCTACGCGTAGCGGCCCTGACGATCGCGGGCTCCGTGCTCTTGACCGCCGGGGTGGGCGGCTGCGCCAAGTTCGATGCCGCACTCGGCAAGCAGGAGGCAGTCGTCCAGTTCAAGGACGGGACTACCAGGGCCACCCGGCTGCAGGTCCGGGCCGATTGCTCCCATATCCCGCAGGCCAAGCCGGAAGCGCTGCCGACCGATCACCTGGCCTCAGACAACCTGTATGACGTGATCTACCTGGTGTCCAACGCCAGCGACGCGCAACTCGCCCGGCTCGAGACGTGCCTTCAAAAACACCCGTCGGTGGAAGGCGTCAACCTCCAAACCGCGGGAGACAGCTGAGCCTGCCGGCGGCGCGCAGCTAAGCCTCCGGCGGCGCGCAGCTAAGCCTGCCCGCGGCGCGCAGCTAAGCCTGCCCGCGGCGCGCAGCTGGGCCTGCCGCGGCGCGGGGGATGAGCAGGAACGCGTAGTCCGGCGCGCACGCGGACGCGATGGCGGTGATCGAGTTCAGCAATGAGTCGGCTCACCTGGCGACAGGAGGCAGCCGATCCTGAACGGACGGTAACGCCAGCGAGTCGGGGACGTGACGGCCAGATTAACGAATAGTTACTTAATTGCAACTGAACGTATCGCAGGTGCCGTCCCGCCAGGTCCGGCAAGGCCTCTTCAGCGGCCCCACTCGCCGCGCCCTGGCAGGATTTGCCCCCCTCGAGCGCGGGTATGGTTTAATCGGCCTTGCCTATCAAACAGATCGACATACTAACTAACCTGATCGACAAGGTGGTCCTTAGAATGAGACGAGTGGCGCTTGCTGCCGGAGCCGCAGCGATCACAGCCCTGGCAGCCGCGTGCGGGTCGTCGGCCTCCTCCGGTTCCAGTGGTAGTAGCAGTAGCACCAGCAGTAGCAGCGCCAGCAGCCACGTGACGCTGCGGCTGGGTTTCCTGGCTAACATCACCCACGCGCCGGCCCTGGTCGCGCTGAACAAGGGCTTCTTCACCAAGAACCTGGGCAGCGGGGTCACGCTCAAGACCTCGGTCTTCAGCTCCGGCACCCAGGAGACCACCGCCCTGCTGGCCGGCCAGCTGGACGCGGCCTACGTCGGCCCCAACCCGGCCATCAACGCCTGGGAAAAGTCCAGCGGCAAGGCCATCAAGATCATCTCCGGGGCGGCCTCGGGCGGCGCGGCCCTCGTGGTCAAGCCGAGTATCAGCAGCGTCAGCCAGCTCAAGGGCCAGAAGCTGGCCACGCCGTCGCTGGGCAACACCCAGGACGTGGCGCTGCGCTACTACCTCAAGTCCCACGGGCTGACCACCACCCAGACCGGCGGGGGCGACGTCTCCGTCACGCCGATCACGCCCAACTCCGACGCGGTGCTGGAGTTCAAGTCCGGCCAGATCGCGGGTGGCTGGGAACCGGCTCCTTACGACGCCGAGATGGTCTCGGACGGCGGCAAGGTGCTGGTGAACGAGGCCAGCCTGTGGCCGGGCGGCAAGTTCGTGACCACCAACCTCGTCGTCGCGCAGCCCTTCCTGAAGGCGAACCCCAGCGTGGTCAGCGACCTGCTCAAGGCGAACATTGAGTCGATCAAGTACATCAATGCCAACCCCTCGTCCGCCGCGGCAGCCGCCAACGCCGAGCTGACCACGCTGCTCGGCAAGGGCCTGAAGAGCTCCGCCCTCCAGGCGTCCTTCAAGCAGATCACGTTCACCACCGACCCGATCGCATCCTCGCTCGCCACCGACGCCAAGCACGCCGAGGCGGTGGGGCTGCTCACCCCGGTCAACCTGAACGGCATCTACGATCTTGGTCCGCTCAACGCCCTGCTGAAAGCCGACGGACAAGCACAGGTGAGCCCATGAGCCTTGATTCACGCGGTGCTACGCCCCCGGGACTGGTCCCGGGGGCGTCAGCCCTATCTCAGGCAGCGACTGGAGCCTCCATGGCGGCCGATCCCCGGCTGGACGAGACCGGGGCCGGGGCGGCCGTCCGGATCAGCGAGGTCTCCAAGACCTTCGGCCGGGGCGACACCGCGCTGGTGGCCCTGGACCGGATCTCGCTGTCCGTCGCCCCCGGCGAGTTCGTCTGCCTGATCGGCGCGTCCGGGTGCGGCAAGAGCACCCTGCTGAACCTGGTGGCGGGCCTGGACGCGCCCAGCTCGGGTGAGGTGTCAACCGGCGGGCGACGGGTCACGCTGATGTTCCAGGAGTCCGCGCTGTTCCCCTGGCTTACCGCGGCGAAAAACGTGGAAATGCCGATGCGCGCCAGCGGCGTGCCGAAGGCGGAACGCCGGGAACGGGTGACCGAGCTTCTCGACCTGGTGCAGCTGAGCTCGTTCGGCGACAAGCGCCCGCATCAGCTGTCCGGCGGGATGCGGCAGCGGGTCGCGCTGGCCCGGGCCCTGGCCCAGGACGCGGACGTGCTGCTGATGGACGAGCCGTTCGGGGCGCTCGACGCGATGACCCGGGACCTGCTGCACGAGGTCCTGGAGGGCATCTGGCGGCGGCGGCAGCTGAGCATCCTGTTCGTCACCCACGAGGTGCGCGAGGCGGTCCGCCTGGGCGACCGGGTCGTGCTGCTGAGCAGCCGGCCCGGCCGGGTGATCGGCGAATTCGGGGTGGACTTCGAGCGCCCGCGGGGGATGGACTCCGCAGACACGGTGGACCTCGCGATCCAGATCAAGGACCGGCTGCGTGAGGAGATCGTCCGCCATGGCCGTTGAGACCCCGCAGGAGCCGACCGCGGCCCTGGCCGGCCTGGACCAGCTGGAGCTGGCCGTGCCGCAGCAGGCCAAGCGGCACGTCGCGGCCAAGGTCTGGTCCGCGGCCTGGCCCAAGCTGCTGGCCCTGGTACTCGCCCTGGCCATCTGGCAGCTGATCTACCTCAGCGGCTTCAAGAGCGCGATCCTGCCCGGCCCGGCGACCACCCTGACTGACCTGTGGCACCAGCTGCATACCGCCCAGCTCTGGTCGGGGATCGGCACCACGCTGCGCCGCGCGGTCATCGGGTTCGCGCTGGCCCTCGTCCTCGGCACGGTGGTGGGCGCCCTGGTCTCCAGGATCAAGCCGCTGCGGGCCGCCGTCGGCTCGCTGATCACCGCGCTGCAGACGCTGCCCTCGATCGTGTGGGTTCCCTTCGCCATCATCCTGTTCGGGGCCAACACGACCGCGATCCTGTTCGTCATTGTGATGACCGCGGCACCTGCCATCGCTAACGGTCTTATCGCGGGAGCGGACTTCCTGCCGCCGCTGCTGCTGCGGGCGGGCAAGACCATGGGGCTGCGCCGCGTCTCCCTCTACCGGCACGTGATCATGCCAGCCACCCTGCCCGCCTTCGTGAGCGGGCTCAAGCAGGGCTGGGCCTTCGGCTGGCACGGGCTGATCGCCGCCGAGATCGTCGTCATCATCCTCGGCCAGCCCTCGCTCGGCGTGCTGCTGAGCAACGACCAGGACCAGGCGGACATGGCCGGGGCGATCTCGATCATCATCGTGATCCTGGCCATCGGGATCGCGGTGGACCTGCTGTTCAACCTCGTCAACGGCCGGATCCGGCGCCGCTGGGGTGTCGCCGACGCCGCGAGCGCCTGAGCCCGCTGTCCCCGGCGGCCAGCCGGCCGCCGCGGATCACCCGGTCCGGCCGCCGGCGGTCAGCCCCGGCCCAGCCACAGCCTGCCCGGCGAGGGTGTGCTGTCCCTGTTCCGGCCCGGCGGGCCCCTCGATGGCCAGCCGCTGCGCCCCGGTGTAGACGTTCATCGACGAGCCGCGCAGGAAGCCGACCAGGGTCATGCCGGACTCCTCGGCGAGTTCCGCCGCCAGTGAGGACGGCGCGGATACCGCGGCCAGGATGGGCATCCCGGCCATCAGCGCCTTCTGGGTGAGCTCGAACGACGCCCGCCCGCTCACCAGCAGCACGCACCCGGCCAGCGGCAGCCGCCCCTCACGCAGGGCCCAGCCGATCACCTTGTCCACCGCGTTGTGCCTGCCGACGTCCTCACGCAGCGCCAGCATGGTCCCGCCGGCCGTGAAGATCCCGGCCGCATGCAGCCCGCCGGTGCTGGTGAACACCCGCTGGGCGCCACGCAGCCGGTCCGGCAGGCCCGCCAGCAGCCCGGGCGCGACCCGCACCTGGTCGGCGGACACGTCGTAGCGGGCCCGGACCCGGATCGCGTCGATGCTCTCCTTGCCGCAGACGCCGCAGGCGCTGGTGGTGATGAAGTTACGGCGCAGCCGCTCCCCGGGCAGGGGAGTGCCGGGGGCTAGGGTCACGTCGGCCACGTTCCCGTCGCACATCTTGATCTCGGACAGGTCGGCCGTGGAGCCGATCACTCCCTCGGTGGCCAGGAAACCGGCCGCCAGGTCGATATCGTGACCGGGAGTGCGCATCGTGACCGCGAGCGGCTGCCCGCCGACCCGGATCTCCAGCGGCTCCTCCACGGCCAGCAGGTCCGCGCGGGGATCCGCGGTGGCCCGCTCAGCTGGCCCGGACGGGACTGACACGCGCAGCACCCGGCGCCGTGCTGTCCTCGAGGTCATTGACCGCCTCCCGCGACGTGGGGACCCGTCATGAGCCTACGACGCGTGGGGGCTGGCGCTCGCGGGGGAGCGGTGAGGCGGCGGCGATGAGGCCGGCGGTGAGGCGGCAGGCAGCGGTGAGGCCGGCAGCGGTGCTACCGGAGGATGAGCGTGCTGGCCTCGGCCGGGATCAGCTCCCCGATCACCGGGGCACCAGGGATCTCCCCGGCGATCAGCAGCCCGCCCGAGGTCTGCGCGTCCGCGAGAAGCAGCAGGTCCTCCTCGCTGAGCCCGCCGGTGTCGGTGTGCGGGATGACCCAGTCCAGGTTGCGCCGGCTCCCGCCCGGCACGTACCCCGCCCGCGCCGCCGCCCGAGCCCCCTCGATCAGCGGTACCGCGGCGTGGTCCAGCACGGCCGACACCCCGCTCGCCCGGGCCAGCTTGAACAGGTGGCCGAGCAGCCCGAACCCGGTCACGTCGGTGGCGCAGCGCACCCCCGCGGCCAGCGCGTCCCGGCTGGCCCCGGCGTTGAGGGTGGTCATGACCTCGATCGCCTGCGGGAAGACCTCGCCGGTCGCCTTGTGCCGGGAGTTGAGCATCCCGCTGCCGATCGGCTTGGTCAGGCTGATCGGCAGCCCGGGCTGGCCCGCGTCGATGCGCAGCAGCGCGTCCGGGTCGGCCAGACCGGTCACCGCCATGCCGTACTTGGGCTCGGGATCATCGATGCTGTGCCCGCCCGCCAGCAGGCAGCCCGCGTGCCGGGCCGCGTCCAGCCCGCCGCGCAGCACCTCCCCGGCGAGCGCGGCGGGCAGCTTGGCCCGCGGCCAGCCGAGCAGGTTGAGCGCGACCAGCGGCGTGCCGCCGACCGCGTACACGTCCGAGAGGGCGTTCGTGCCGGCGATCCGGCCGAAGGTGTAGGCGTCGTCCACCACCGGGCCGAAGAAGTCAGCGGTGGCCACCACAGCCTGCCCGTCGCTGATCCGCACGACCGCCGCGTCGTCGCCGTGCTCCACGCCGATGAGCAGCTCGGCGTCGATCCGCTGCACGTCGGGCTGTCCGGGGGGCACCGGGGCGGCCAGCATCTGGGCGACCACCTGCTCCAGCTCACCGGGCGGGATCTTGCAGGCGCATCCTCCGCCGCTCGCATACTGGGTCAGCCGGATACCCGCGGAGACGGTCATGGATGGCACTCTAATGCGGCACCATCTTGCGGCCGGCGCGGGGACGTGGTGGCATTCCAGGGGAAACCGGGCCCACCAGGCCCACCAGGCCCACTAGGCGGAGGTGAGCGGCGGTGACGACGGAGGTTCTCCGGCAGCGGGCGGAGATCGAGGAATCGATCCGGGGCAAGACGGTGTGCGATCAGCTCCGGCTGACCGCGGAGAAGTTCCCGGACTACCCTGCTCTGTCACAGGCCAGCCCAGAGGGGGCCAGCCCGGACGGGGCCAGCCCGGACGGGGCCGCCGCAGGCCCGGCCAGCAGCCCGGCTGGCTGGCGGACCCTGACCTGGGCCCAGGCCAGGCAGCAGGCGCTGGAGCTGGCGGCGGGCTTCGCCGCGCTTGGCCTGGCCCCCGGCGACCGCGTCGCGATCATGATGCCCAACCGGGCCGAGCACGTGCTGGCGGATTTCGGTGCCGTGCACGCCGGCGGGGTCCCGGTCACCTTCTACGCCACTCTGGCCGCCGAGCAGGTGGCCTTCGTCGCCGGCGACTGCGCGGCCCGGATCGCCGTGCTGGACGGGCAGGATCAGCTGGCCCGCTGGCAGCCCGTGCTGTCCCGCCTGCCCGGCCTGAGCAAGATCATCGTCCGGGATGCGAGCGTGTGCCCGGCGGGGGAGCAGTATCTGGCCTGGGACGAGTTCGCCGACCTGGGCCGGGAGCGGCTGGCCGCGGAACCGGAGCTGGTGACCGGGCGCCTGGCCGCGATCACCTCGGAGGATCCGGTCACCCTGCTGTACACCTCGGGGACCACTGGCAACCCCAAGGGCGTCCTGCTCACCCACCACTGCGTTCTCTACGAGGTCGAGGCGGCCACGCGGGGCGGCAGCGTCCACCCGCATGTGCGCTGGGTTTCCTACCTGCCCCTGGCGCACATCGCGGAGCGCATGTTCAGCATCTACCTGCCGATCAGCACGGCCGGGCACGTGCATTTCTGCCCGGACGTGCAGCAGCTCGTGAAGACCGTTGGTGAGGTACGTCCCACTGCCTTCTTCGGCGTGCCCAGGGTCTGGGAGAAGATCAGGGCCGGCATCCAGGCCCTGCTGGCCGCCGAGGCCGACCCGGCCCGGCGGGCCGGGGTGGAACAGGCCATGGACGTCGGGCGCCGGTACGTGGAGAGCACCCAGTACGGCCGGACCACGCCGGACGAGCTGGCCAAGGCGTTCCGCCAGGCCGATGAGCAGGTCCTGGCCCCGATCCGCTCGCTGCTCGGGCTGGGTGAGGCGGCCGTGGTGTCCAGCGCCGCGGCGCCGCTGCCGCCCGAGGTCGGGGCGTTCTTCGCCGGGCTGGGGCTGAGGATCCTGGACATCTACGGGATGACGGAGACCACCGGCGCGTTCACGTCCAACACCGTGACCGAGTTCCGGCTCGGGACCGTGGGGCGGGCGTTCGCCGGCACCGAGGTGAGGGTCGCTGACGACGGCGAGATTCTCACCCGGGGCCCGCTCAACACGCCGGGCTACCTGAACCGGCCGGACCTGACCACGGAGCTGATCGACGCCGACGGCTGGCTGCACACCGGCGACATTGGCCGCCTGGACGACGACGGCTTCCTGTCGGTGGTGGACCGCAAGAAGGAGCTCATCATCACCGCGGGCGGGGAGAACGTGCCGCCGGCCATGATCGAGAACCTCCTGGTGGCGCACCCGCTGATCGGCCAGGCGCTGGCCTACGGGGATCGGCGGCCCTACGTGGTCGCCCTGCTGACACTCGATGCCGAGGTCGCGCCCGCCTGGGCCGCGGCCCGGGGCGTCGAGGCCGGTTCGCTCGCGGCCCTGGCCGAGAACCCGGTGCTGCTGGCCGAGATCGAGCAGGGCGTGGCTTCAGCCAACCAGCATCTGGCCCGGGTGCAGCAGGTCAGGCGCTGGCGGCTGCTGCCGGTGGAGTGGACCGCGGAGAGCGAGGAACTGACGCCGACGCTCAAGCTCAAGCGGCGCGTGGTGCACGCGAAGTACTCCGGCGACATCGAGAACCTCTACGCCGGATAAGGTCAGCTCCGGAGGCGTCTGGGTGCCTGGTGGCCCTCCCGGTCTTCAAAACCGGTGGACGGCGCTCCGCGTCGCCGGCGGGTTCGATTCCCGTCCGCCTCCGCCACCAGCGCGTCCTCCGGCCGGGGCTGAGCCCGCCACCCCTGTCGAGGGCGGAGGCGGTCCTCAGTACCCCCCCGCGCCAGGAATCCGGTTGCTGCAAGCGGCCAGGGCTTGACTGGCGAGGATGACACGTAGCTCGTTCGTCACGTCGTCTGGGTATCGGTCAAGGGTCGCTTCAACATCGCACCGCTCCGCCGGGGTGGAGTACCCGGCTAGCTCACGCTCCAGCTCCGACCGCCGAGTGCGGTCCATCTTGGGGCTGACCGGGAAAAGCGGGGCGGAGAAGAGGAGCAGGAGCCCGGGGAGGAGAACCACGCCGACCTGGCCGTCCCGGTACAAGATGCCGACCACTGTGAGCACTACCCCGGGAAGGACGCGCCGCCACCGGGCTCGCACGGCAGCAGCCAGAGGCATCAGGCCGAGGATTGCGAGGAGCACGCCAGTGCGCAGACACCTGCGTATCCGCCTGGTGCGTGCGGGCCCCGTGAATGGTGGCGCACCATACCTGCCACCTGGGCAGGCGGACTGGCTCCACACCACCAGGTTCCGCCGATGCCGTCGCAATCTCATCGCAGCCTCCCGCACTCAAGGCTCCGCTCGCGTGTTCTCGATCGTACGCTTCGGCGCCTCTTCCTGGGGAGCTGCGTGGGCGCTGCCGACCGTAACTGGGTTCAGCGAGCATGACGGGACGAGCCCTGGAGTGATCCAGCGGACGGTCAAGCGGCCGCAAGACAACGCCCCGCGGCTAACTAGCGTGCTCCGGGACGGTCGCGATGCCAGGATTGCGGTATGGCCCGGGACCGTGATGTGGCCGCGTTCGCTGAGCGTGCCGAAGGCTACGAGGAAGGCTGGCGCGGCCGGCTCCACCACGAGATCTCCGACCGCACCATGCGGCTCGCGCTGGCCCAGGTTCCTGCGCCCCACCGGGTGCTCGACGTCGGGTCCGGGACCGGCTATCTGCTCCGTCAGCTGGCCGCCCGCGCCCCGGACGCGGTGGAGCTGGTAGGCGTCGACGCCGCGGCAGAGATGGTCCGGGTAGCCGAGGAGTCAACCCCGGACCCCCGGGTCCGCTTCCTGGCTGGCACAGCCGAGCACCTGCCCGGGCCGGACGGCGCATTCGACCTGGTGGTCACCACCACCTCGTTCGATCACTGGGCCGATCAGGAAGCCGGCCTGCGGGAATGCGCCCGGGTCATGGCCCCGGGCGGGCGCCTCGTCCTCGTCGACCAGTTCTCGCCGCTGTACCTGCCCACCCTCATCGGCAGCCGCCGGGGCAAGGCACGCACCCGCCGGAGGGCCACCGACCTGCTGACCCGGGCCGGCTTCCAGCGGGCTGAATGGCATGTCCTGTATGCGGTCATAATCGGGGCGGTAACGGCGTCGAAGTGACCGCCCCGTCCCTGGATGCGCCGCCATCGGAACCACGACGTACGGAGGTCGCTCATGTCGCCAGTCACCGGGGATACCGGCAGTGGCATCGCTGAGCGGGTGGCCAGCCGGCTGTCCGCGATCGACATCCTGCTGCCCGCCGTGGATCCCCCCGCGGGCTGCGGCGCCGAGCTGGTCGTCACCGGACCAGACGGTTCCGTGATCGCGCTGGGAACCTGCGATCACTGGGCCGGGGAGCCGGGGTCGCTCGAGCTGACCTGGGGAGCGGCCCGCAGGTTCCAGCTCACCCCGCAGGTCGCCGGTCCGGACGTGGAGGCTGCCCTGGATGAGCTGCTCGCCCGGTGGCAGGGTCACCTGGCCGCCGTGGCGGACGCGGCCGGGGCTGACACCGCCGCCGCGGTCACCTGGCCGACCCGGGACATCGAGGGGGCCAGGCCCCTGCTACGGCACGGGCTGGCGCCGCGTGCTGTCATCGCGGCACGCACCGCGGGCCGGCGGCCGGCGCCCGCCGCGCCGGTGGACCCGGACGTGCGGATCCGCCGGGCCGCCCCCGCGGACCTTGATGAGGTCGTGCGGCAGGGCATGGAGGTGATCCGGTTCGACGCCCATTTCGGGACCGTCATCGAGCGGCCGGAGACAGCGGTCGCCCTGCGCGACGAGGCGGGGCGGCTGCTGGCCGCCCCGGACTCCTGGGTGTGGCTGGCCGAGCGGGCCGGCGCACCTGTCGGCATGCTCTACGCGGAGCGGCCGGACTTCGCGGGCTGGATCGCCCCGATGGTGCGGGCGGCGCCGGTGGCCTACCTCGAGCTGATGGGAGTGCTCCCTGGCCAGCGTGGGCGAGGGGTCGCCGCCGCGCTGGTCGGGGAGCTGCACCGGACCGCGGACGAATCCGGGGTGGCGGTCACCTTGCTGCACTACGAGCAGGTCAACCCGCTGTCCGGGCCGTTCTGGCACCAGCAGGGATACCGGCCGTTGTGGACCTCCTGGGAGGCCAGGCCGGCTGGCACCCTCCGCTAGCCGTCAGCTAGCCGCCCGCTAGCCGTTAGTGCCGGGAGGTGTCACTTTCCCGCCGCATCCGGAAGAACGGCGACTGAAGGATGTACCGGGCCGAGAACATCAGCAGCACGCCGGCGACGAGGATCCCGACCAGCGACCAGACCTGCGACGACGGGGCGGCCTGTAGTGACTTGGCCAGGATCCAGCCCAGGAACAGGGCCGCGCCGAGCGGCAGCAAGCCCAGAATCAGCGCGTCCCAGGCACTGCTGAACACGCGGCGCCGGTAGTAGATCATGGTGGCCAGCGCGGTCATGATGTAGAAGATCGAGAACAGCAGCCCGGTCACGTCGATCACGTCGAAGAACGCGTTCTGCACCGAGGTGGCCAGGTAGTAGATGGTGCTGAGCGCGACGATGAGGAGCCCCACGATGATGCTGGCGGCGACCGGGGTGGACCAGCGGCGGGACACGTTGGCGAGGAACTCCGGCAGCGCCCGGTAGCTGGCCATCCCGTAGACGATCCGGGCGCTGAGCACGATGCCGGTCCCGGTGGTGGCGATCACCGACAGCGCGATGGACAGGGCCATCGCCTTGGCCCAGAAGCCGCCGCCCAGGGCCTGGGCCACGGCCACGAGCGCGGTGCCGTTCTGCGAGGCGGCCTGGAGCTTGGCCGGCGAGATCACGCCCTGGAAGCCGAGCTGGGAGACCGTGTAGATGATGGCCAGCAGGCCGACGGCCAGGATGGCGGCCTTGCCGGGGTTGGTCCGCCGGTGCTTGACCTCCTCGTTCACGTACAGGGTGCCGTCCCAGCCGCCGTAGACGAACACCGCGACGAGGAATCCGGCCACCGCGCTGCCCTTGCCGTCGATGCCGGAAAGGCTGAACCAGCCCTTGGTGATGGGAACGGTCCCCGGGTGGTGGCTGAGCACGAACACGAGGCCGGCCACGGCGAGCCCGATCAGGATGAGGTACTCGACCGCCGCCATGCTGACCTGGGCCCGCGCGGTGATCTTAATGCCCACGACGGCGATGATCAGCATGATGATGCCGACCGCCGCGCCGATGGCGATGTACTGCCAGGTGCTGGTGGAACTGGACCCGAACACGGCCAGGACGGACGGGCCGAGCAGGAGGACCTCGGCCACGGTCCCGATGATGTACGCGGCGATCATCAGCCAGCCGGTCAGGAAGCCGAGGTACGGGTTGATCGCGCGGCCGACCCACTCGAACGACGCGCCGCAGTTGGCGTTCCACATGTTCAGCCGGCGGTAGGCGTTCGCGATGATCAGCATGGGAATCGCGGTGAGGATCAGGATCGGGCCGCTGCCGTACGCGGTCGCCGCGGCCAGCGCCGCCAGGGACAGCCCGACCGTGGCCGCGGGCGCGGAGGAGGCCATGCCGATGACCGTGTCCTGGGCGACGCCGATGGCATTGGGCTCGAGGCGGGCTGCGGGCTGGGGCGGGATACCCACGATCGCCGCGGCCGGTTGGTCCGTCATCAGGCTGTCCTCTCCTGCTGGCCCCGAAGGCCTCTGATACTCCGCGCCGGTGCGGAAGGCTTCCCCGCCCATCGCCCGGCCACCGCGCGATCATAACGAGCATTTCCGGCATGGGGTGATATATCCCGGCAGTAATGAGCGGGACTTTCCCTGCGGGGGGTGATTCACTTAGCGCACCATTCCGCATCGCGGCACAGACAGGGACAATCCAGGCAATTCGAAGATGTAGGCGCGCGGCCTCACCGAGTCTGGGAGTGGCGCGTCACATGTCCGCGGGCAGGCGCATCGCACGCCCGCGGGCGGCCGCGGGCCGGATCGCGTCTACCAGCCCTGAGCCGGATAATCGCGGTCGAAGGTAGTCTCGTTAGCGTGTCGCAGATGTCCGGTGATGCGGGACAGTGGCGAGACCTTCCCCCCGCCCCCCCACCACATGGAGAGTTCCTTGCCTGGTACCAGGGCTGCCGTTGTGGCCCCTGCGAGGCAAGTGGCCAGGGATTCCTGCGTGAGCTGGCCCGGCGCAAGGCCCAGCGGCGTGATGGGGACGAGCCGTACGCGGTGCGGCTGAGCGCCGACGACCGAGCCCATCTGGACCCAGCTGTCCGCGCCCGGAACTGCCCGCTGTGCGGGGCGCTGCGTTATCACCGCTGCCGTGACCCGCACTTTCCGCTGCACTTCAGTGCAACCCATCCAGAGCGCGGATCAGCCTAACGGGCGCGGCGCGACTTTCCGGTATTCACGGAGCTGATCTTCCAGCGCGATCAGGCTCGGGGCCCACAGATCGTCTAATCCCCGGGTACCGTGCCGACGGGCGGTGAAGCCAGTTCCCTTGCCGGGACCCACGGGGCGGATCGACCACATGGGCCAGCGCGTCCGGGCTGCAGCCAGATCGGCGGCGGGTGTCATGCTCATGCAACCCCCTGCTCATCACTTCTCCCTAACGAAAAGCCTTCGCCCGCGTGTTCCCATTCCCGCCCCGGACCACGGAATCCCCGGTTCTGCCCCGCCCCCGTTCCCCCGGCCGGGACGTGCCCTGGGACACAAGTGTGGCCGCGCGGTCAGGGCTGGCTCCCCGGACTGACCGGGGTCCCGGTAACGGTCTGCTCACGGGCGGGAGTCTCGCCATCCCGCACGACTTCGGTCCGCTCGCCGGCCGGGCGCTCAAACACGCTGTGCTCACCCGCGGGCCGCTCGTACACGATGGGGTCCGAGGCGGGTGCGGCCGGCTCGGTGACGGGTGCGGCCGGTTCGGTGACGGGTGCCCCGGCCTCGGCCGCGCGCTCGCTGAGCCGCGCGTCCCGGACCCCGATGACGGTCAGCCGTCCGATGGACACCGCGGCCAGGAACACGATGATCACGCCCAGCCCGGTGAAGTAGGTGAGCTCCACCAGAGCCCGGTGCAGCGTGCCGCCGATCGGTGTGCCCAGGGCCACGATGCCGTGGGCGTTCCACGCCGGGCTGAGCACCCGGCCTACCGCGAACCAGGCGCCGCTCACCGCGGCCAGCCAGGCCCCGAACATCGCTACCGGCCGGACACGGCTGGCCAGCAGGATGAGGCCGCCGAGCACCGTGGCGATGCCGGGCAGGATCTCCAGCCACAGACGGCCCGAGGTGTAGGTCCAGGCGGTGCCCGGCGTGTAGGCGAAGTGGAAGTACGGCCCGACGAACGCGATCAGGCCGCCCCACAGGCCGAGCAAGACAAGGAGGGCGCCGCTCAAGGCACCCCGGCTCCGGGGAACGCGCAGCATCCCGGCCATTTCGATCACTCCCTCAAACAGTCCAGCAGGGGTTTTTATCCAGCGCGCGGCAACTACCCGAGCCGCCGGCCTTTATGCGGTACACCAGCCGGCGTGCGTATTAGCACCAGGTAAGGTCGCCCCGTGGAATCAGGTCCGGTGCAGGCAGGCCCCGTGCTGGCCAGACCTGCGACACCGTGTGGCGCACGCACCCGGGACCATGGCTAGATGCAGGTCATCGCCACCGCCGGGCATGTTGACCACGGGAAGTCCACCCTCGTCCGGGTGCTGACCGGGATGGAGCCGGACCGCTGGGCCGAGGAGCGGCGCCGCGGCCTGACCATCGATCTCGGCTTCGCCTGGATGACCTTGCCCAGTGGGCAGCAGGTCGCGTTCGTGGACGTGCCCGGGCACGAGCGATTCGTGCCCAACATGCTGGCCGGGGTGGGCGCCGTGCCCGCGGTCCTGTTCACCGTGGCAGCCGACGAAGGCTGGATGCCGCAGTCGGAGGAGCACCTGGCCGCGGTGCACGCGCTCGGCATCACCCATGGCCTGCTCGCGGTGACCCGTTCTGACCTGGCCGACCCCGGGGACTCCCGCCGTCAGGGGCTGGCCAAGCTCGCCGCGAGCAGCCTCGGCGAGGTCGAGGCGGTCGCGGTCAGCGCCCGCACCGGCCTGGGCCTGCCCGAGCTCCGGGACGCGCTGGACCGGCTGGCCGCCCGCCTGCCACGGCCAGACCCGGCCGCCCCGGTCCGGCTGTGGGTGGACCGTGCGTTCCGGATCAAGGGGAGCGGCACGGTCGTGACCGGGACCCTGCCAGCCGGCACGATCCGCGTGAAGCAGGAACTGCTGCTCACGCCCTCCATGGAGCCCGTGCGGGTGCGGGGCATCGAGACGCTCAAGCAGCCCGCCGGCCAGGTGAGCGGGGTGGCCCGGGTCGCCCTGAACCTGCGCGCCCCTGTACGCATCACCCCCGAGCGCGGCATGGCGCTGGTCGAGCCGGGACGGTGGACGCTGGCGGCCGCGGCGGACGTGCGGCTGGCGGCGAGCGGGGACCGCCCGCCGCGGGAGCTCACTGTCCACGCAGGCTCGGCGCGCACCACGGCCCGGCTCCGCCCCCTCGGCGGGCTTATCGCCCGGCTCACCCTGGACCAGCCATTGCCGTTGCACGTCGGCGACCGGCTGCTGCTCCGCGACCCGGGATCGGCCGCATCGGCCTTCGCCCAGCTCGGCACGGGCCCCGCCGCGGTGCTGCCCGCCGCCGTGCTGCCCGGGGTCGTGCTGCCCGGGGCCGGGCCGTCCGGGGCCGTGCTGCCCAGGGCCGGGCCGTCCGGGCAGGCCAGGCCGTCGTGGCCGCCGCTCGTGGGTGCCACCGTGCTGGACGTGGCCCCGCCCGCATTCCGCCGGCGGGGGGCCGCTGCCGCGGCCGGCCGGGAACTCGCCGCCTGGCCCGCCGCGCCCGCCGCGGCCGACCTGCTGCGACGGCACGGGTTGCTGCGCGCCGCCGACCTGCGGGCCATGGGGGTGACCGAGTTGCCCGCCCCGGCCGGGGGCGACTGGCTCGCCGATCCCGAGCACTGGGCGGAGCTGGGCCGGCGGCTCAGGGAGAGCGCCGCCGCGCACGCGGCGCGGGAGCCGCTCGCCCCGGGCCTGCCGCTCGAGGCGGCCCGGGCGGAGCTGGGACTGCCTGCCCGGCAGCTGGTCGAGCCGCTGGCCGTGCCGCCGCTGGCGGTCCGGACCGGGTACGTGGTGCTGGAACATGACGGCGGCAGTCGCGGCCCTGCCCTGCCGGACCGCGTGCTCACGGCGGTGGGGCTGCTGCACGATGACCTGGCCGGGCAGCCATTCGTCGCGCCTGAGGCCGCCCGGCTACATGAGCTGGGGCTGGACAGCCGGTCGCTGGCCGCGGCGGCCCGGGCCGGCCTGCTGCTGCGGGTGGCCGATCAGATCGTGCTGGCCCCAGACGCGGACCGGGAAGCCGCCCGGATCCTGGCCGGGCTGCCCGGGCCGTTCACCGCGGCCGAGGCCCGCCAGGTGCTGCACACCACCCGCCGGGTGGCGATCCCGCTGCTGGAATACCTGGACCGCCGCGGGCTCACCCGGCGGCTGCCCGATGACCGGCGCACGGTTACCTGAGCACGCTGACCTGAGCACGGTTACCTGGGCGATGCCGGTGAGGTCAGCGGCCGGTCAGGCCGCGGCCAACGAACCGCTCGGTGCTCCAGGCCGGCGCCTCGGCGGGGGGCTCATCGGAGCGGATCCAGCGGACCAGCGCCTGAGCCGTCACCGGAGCGAGCAGGATCCCGGTGCGGTAGTGCCCCGAGGTCAGCCAGGCATTGCCGAGACCATGGATCCGGTCGATGACCGGGAGCCCGTCGGGATGCCGCGGCCGGAAGCAGCACCAGGTGTAGTCGGCGCGCAGCCCCTTCAGCTGGGGAAGCGTGGCGTACAGGCCCGCCATGATGCTGTCGATGATCTCCTGGCGGACCACCGGGCTCTCGTCGCCCATGTCGAAGGTCCCGCCCACGAGCAGCCGGCCGTCCTCCAGCTGGGTGGCGACCGGCGCCACGATGCCGGGCAGCCGCAGCGGCGTCGGCTCGGTGACGAGCAGGTGGCCCTTGACCCGCTCCCAGGGCACGTCGAGGTCCAGGCCGTCCAGCACCGGCGGCAGTCCGGTGGCGAAGACCACAGCGCCCGGCTGCACCTCGCCGGCGGTCGTGTCCACGCTCACGATCCGGTCGCCGCGGACCGTGACGCCGGTGGCGGCTACCCCGGTGGCGACCGCGGGCAGCGTGGCAGACAGCCGGGCCAGTGAGCGCAGCGGGTTGACCCGGCCCTGATGGTGGATGAGCGCGCCTGCCATGGGCAGCGCCAGGCCGGGGATGAGCTTGGCGACGTAGTCGGGCCCCAGCCACTCCACCGCGGGCGACTGGTGCGGGGCCAGGGCGCCCGGGTCGGGAGACAGGCCGATCCAGTCCACGTCCACCAGCCCCACGCCGCCCGGTGTCGTTTCCTCCAGCTCGGCCCACTGGTCGAGGCTGGCCCGGGCCAGGTCCACGAAGGGTTCGGGGTCGCTCCACTCGTGGATCTCGGGGGTCAGCAGGCCCGTGGCGCCGCCGGTGGCCCCTGCGCCCAGGTGGCCGGCCTTGATGAGGAGCACCGAGCCGAGGCCCGCCTGATGGCAGGCGGCAGCGGTGGCCACCCCGGCGATCCCCCCGCCGACGATGAGCACATCGGGATGCGGCTGGGGGACCACACCCGCGCCCCGGACGAGCTCAGCGCGCTCCGTTGCGTTGAGCTGATCGAGCCAGATAGCAGTCTCCACAAGCACGACCCTATCGCTGCCTCCCCGGACGAGGATAAAGCCCTAGTTTAGCCATCCGATAGGCAGGTAATCATGGTTTGCCCGCCCTTGATTCGGCATGGGGCCTGCCGGCGGATTCCCGCCGCACCCTGGTCAGGGACGCCTGGGGGACGGCAGCACGCGTTCAGGGACGCCCGGGGGACGGCAGCACGCCGAGCTCCATGGCCCGGGTCACCGCGGCGGTCCGGCCGGACACGCCGAGCTTGGCGTAGGCGCGGAGCAGGTGGGTCTTCACCGTGGCCTCGCTGACGAACAACTCCCGGCCGATCTGCGCGTTGGTCAGCCCGCGGGCCGCCAGGACCAGGACCTCGGTTTCCCGCGCGGACAGCGTGTCGCGGGCGGTGGGAGGCTCCGGCGGGGCGGCGCGCAGCCTGCTCACCAGGCGCCCGGCCACCGAGGGAGCCAGCACGGTCTCGCCCCGTGCCGCCGCGAAGATCGCGTCCACCAGGGTGTCCCGCGGCGTGTCCTTGAGCAGGTACCCGGCAGCGCCGGCCTCAACGGCGGGCAGGATGTCGGCGTCACTGTCGTAGGTGGTGAGCACCAGCACCCGGACCCCGGTCAGGTCCGCGGACAATTGCCGGATCGCGGCCAGGCCGCCCGCGCCGGGCATGCGCAGGTCCATCAGCACCACGTCCGGCTGGTGCAGGCGGGCCAGCGCCACGGTCTCCTCGCCCGAACCCGCCTCGGCAACGACCGCCAGCCCGGGCTCGGCGCTCAGCAGCGCCTGCAGGCCGGCGCGCACTACCGGATGATCATCCGCAACGAGAACCCTGACCGGGCCGGACCCCGCCGGGAAGCTGCGGGTGCTCACGGGGCCCCAGCCTCGTCGCCGGGCGCGTCCCGGTCAGCCGGTCCGGCCGAGGCGGCCGGGGTGACCGGGGTGACCGGGGTGACCGGGGTGACCGGGGTATCTGAGCTGGCCGGGGTACCTGGGGTGGCGGGAATGGCCGAGAGGGTCGGGACGGCTGAGGAGGCGGAGGATGCGGATGGGGCCGCGGGGTGCGGGACGGTACCCGGCACCGTGACCGGGACGTCCACGCTGACCGTGGTCCCGCAACCCGGTGAGCTGCGTATCCCGAGCCGGCCGCCCGCCTCATCGACCCGGGCGCGCATGCCGGGCAGGCCGTAGCCGGCGCTGGCGTCCCCCGGATCGAAGCCCGTCCCATCGTCGGTGACGTCGAGGCCGACCTGTCCCTCGGCGTACCGCAGGTGGACCAGGACCTGCCTGGCGCGGGCGTGCTTGCGCACGTTGGCCAGCGCTTCCTGGGCAACCCGGAGCAGCATGACCTCGGCCGGCCGGGGCAGCGGGACGGCCGGGCCAGCTACCTCGAAGGCGGCGGCCGTGCCCAGGTGTCCGTCCATCGTGGCGGTCAGCCGGCGCAGCGCGCCGTCGAGTGCGCCAGGCTCCAGACCGGCCGGGGCCAGGGCGGTCACGAGGGCCCGTGCCTCGGCCAGGTTCTCCCGGGCCGTCTGCAACGCCAGCGCGAGATGCCTGCGGGCCGCCGCGGGCTGTCCCTCGACGTCCGTATCCGCCGCCTGGAGCAGCATGATGATGCTGGTGAACCCCTGGGCCACGGTGTCGTGGATCTCGCCGGACAGCCGCTGCCGTTCGGCTAGCACGCCGGCCAGGCGGTTGGCGCTGGCTAGCTCGGACCGGGTCTGGCTGAGCTGCTCGATCAGGCTGGCCCGGTCGTAGCTCTGGGCGATGATCCGGAAAACCCACCAGCCGAACGCGACCGAGAACGCGATGGTGAGCACTGCGGACGCGACGACAGAGGCCAGGGCGCCGCCGCTCACCCCGGTGATCATCGCCACGGCCACCGGCGTGAGGTTGAGGACGACGATCGCGCCCACCGCCCAGCGGAACGGGACGGCCAGGAAGCACTGCGGGCTCAGGGCCAGCAGCACCCAGGTCTCGATGGTCCCTTGGCTGGACGCGATGATGAACAGGATCCACAGGCCCGCGAGGTAGATCAGTCCCCGGGCCAGGCTGCCCTCGCCGTAGAGCACCGTGTGCCGGTGCAGCAGGTACCAGGGGGCCATGGCCGCCAGCGCCCCGGAGGCGATGACCAGGTCTGCGGCTGGCAAATTCTTCTGCACCTGGACCGCGATCTCCAGGGCGAGCACGCCCACCAGGATGATCCCGTAGTACAGGTCCCAGCCGCGGGCGCCGCCGTCCCAGGCGTGCCCGCCGGGCAGCGGCGGGCTCACTCGCGGTCCAGCCAGCGAAACGTCGTCATGCACAGCACCAAGCCTGCGACGAACCAGGCCCCGAGCACCAGCGCAACCTTGCCGAGTTCCCAGCCGCGGGCCGGCTCCGCCGCGGCCGCGGCGGCAGGCAGGAAGACCGAGCGCAGTCCCTGGCACAGCCACTTCAGCGGGAAGAGCGCGGCCACCTGCTGCAGGACCGGCGGCAGCTCACGGAACACGACGTACACCCCGGAGATGAACGACAGCACCAGATAGGGCAGGTTGAACACGGCCGAGGAGCCGCGTGGACTGCGGGGCACGCTGCTCAGGGCCAGGCCGAGCACGGCACAGGCCGCGGTGCCGAGCACGAACACCCAGCCGAGGGTGAGCCAGCCCCCGGCCGTGCCGGGCAGCCGCAGCCCGAACGCGGCCGTCCCGATGGCGAGCAGCAGACCGGCCTCGGCGGCCGCGACGGCCAGGGCGGCGATCCCCTTGCCCGCGAAGTAGGCAGCGGCCGGCATGGGGGTGCCTGCGAGCCGGGTCAGCGTCCCGTCCGCCCGGTCCATAGCCACGCTCGCGCCCACGTTCACGAAGGTGGCGGACATGATGCCGCTGGCGATGATCCCGGCCGTGAAGTACTGCCGGAAGGCCACCCCTGTGGACCCGATCGTGCCGTGGAACACCTCGCCGAACACCACCAGGAGGATCACCGGGAGGGAGAACGTGAAAATGACCGATTCGCGGTCGCGGAAGAACGAGGTGATCTCGAGCCTGCCGCGCGACACGCTCGTGCGCAGCAGCGAGGGCAGGGGTGGCCCGTGCTGGCTGGTCCCGTGCTGGCTGGCCTGGTAACTGGCGGATGGGGGATTGCTGGACGTTGCGGTCATGAGGTCTCCTCCGGGGTGCCGGGGCCGTAGGGGGTCGCGCCGATCAGCCGCAGGTAGGTGTCCTCCAGTGAGGGCCGGGTGACGGTCAGGCCCGGGATCTCGCCGTCCGGCCCGGCTACCCGGGCGGCCAGCGCCGCCACGAGCCGGGCCGGCGTGGAGGTCCGCTCGCTGTGCGCGGCGCCGTGCTCGTGCCAGCACACGGTGGCGGCCGCGGCATCCCGCCCGGCCAGGGCCGCAGGCGGGCCAGCCGCGACGATGCGCCCCGCGGCCAGGACCGCCACCCGGCTGGCCAGGGCCTCGGCTTCATCCAGGTGGTGCGTGCAGAGCAGGACCGTGGTGCCGCCCGCGGCCAGCTGGCGGATCAGGTCCCAGAACTGCCGACGTCCCGCGGGGTCGAGTCCCGTGGTCGGCTCGTCCAGCACCAGCAGTTCGGGGTGGCCCAGCAGGCCGAGCGCCAGGTCCACCCGGCGGCGCTGCCCGCCGGATAGCCGGCGCAGCCGGGTGCCGGCCTGCCCGGCCAGGCCCACCGCGTCGATCAGGTCGCCGGCCTCCCGCCGGGCTGGGTAGTACCCGGCCAGGTGCCGGATCACCTCAAGCACGGTCAGCTCGGCGAAGTCGCTGGCCTGCTGGGGCACGATGCCGATCCGGGCCCTCCAGGCGCGGCCCGCTCCCGCCGGGTCGGCGCCCAGCACGGTCACCTCACCCGCGTCCCGGCGCCGGTAGCCGGTCAGGATCTGCACCGCGGTGGTCTTGCCCGCCCCGTTCGGCCCGAGCAGGGCGACGATCTCCCCGGCGCCGATGTCCAGATCCAGGCTGTTTAGCGCGGACACCTGGCGGTAGCGGGCAGGTCGGTAGATCTTGCGGAGCCCGCGGACTCTCACGGCCATCCCGGTTGCTGTCATGATCCGAGAATGGTCCGGCCGGGACGGGCACCGCGTCGCCCGGCTGGCCACGCCGGGGTCAGCCGATCGATGGACACGAGAGGCGCGACGTAAGCTGAGTGACCATGTGGGCGTAAAGCCCCGCAGATGGAAGGGTGGTGAGGTCCCGTTCCCGACGACTCCCGTGTGCTCGCCGACTCTTACGGGCGTGTAGCGACCGACCTGCGGATATCCCTCACCGACCGGTGCAACCTGCGGTGCGCCTACTGCATGCCCCCCGAGGGCCTGGAGTGGCTGCCCAACCCCGCGTTGCTGTCCGACGATGAGGTGGTCCGGCTGGCCAGGATCGGGGTGCAGCGCCTGGGCATCACCGAGATCCGGTTCACCGGCGGCGAGCCCTTGCTGCGGCAGGGCCTGCCCGGCATCGTGGCCCGCACGGCGGAGCTGCGGCCCCGGCCTGAGATCTCGCTGACCACCAACGGGATCGGGCTGATCCGGCTGGCCGGCCCGCTGCGCGCCGCGGGCCTGGACCGGATCAACGTCTCGCTGGACACGCTGGCCCCAGAGACCTTCCGCCAGCTGTCCCGCCGGAACCGGCTCGACGACGTGCTGGCCGGGCTGGCCGCGGCCCATGCGGCCGGATTGCGGCCGGTCAAGGTCAACGCGGTGCTGATGCGCGGGCTCAACGACGACGAGTCCCCCGCGCTGCTCCAGTACTGCCTGGAGCGCGGGTACGAGCTGCGGTTCATCGAGCAGATGCCGCTGGACGCGCAGCACGGCTGGCGTCGCGAGAACATGATCACCGCCGACGAGATCCTCGACGCGCTGACCGCGCACTTCAAGCTCACCGCGGCCGACCCGGGGGAGCGTGGCTCGGCGCCAGCGGAGACGTTCCTGGTGGACGGCGGCCCGGCGCGGGTCGGCGTGATCGGGTCGGTCACCCGCCCGTTCTGCGGAACCTGTGACCGGGTCCGGCTGACCGCCGACGGCCAGGTGCGCAACTGCCTGTTCGCCCGCGACGAGAGCAACCTGCGTGACCCCATGCGCCACGGGGCCAGCGACGACGAGCTGGCCGGGATCTGGCGGCGGGCCGTCGCGGCCAAGCTGCCCGGGCACGGCATCAACGACCCTGGGTTCCTGCAGCCCGCCCGGCCGATGTCCGCGATCGGCGGCTGACCGGGAGGGCCCGTGACGGCTCCTGCGCGTGCGTTCGACGCGGTCGTCCTGGCCGGCGGCCGCGCCACGCGGCTGGGCGGGGCGGACAAGCCCGGGCTGGTCGTCGGCCAGCAGACCCTGCTCGGCTCGGTGGTCTCGGCCGTGATCTCGGCCGGGGCGGCCCGGGTCGTGGTGGTCGGCCCGCGGCGCCCGGCCGCGCTCAGGCCCGGGACCGGCGGCCCCGGGTCCGGCGGCCCCGGGACCGGCGGGTCGCGGGTCAGGTACGCCCGGGAGGATCCGCCAGGCTGCGGGCCGGTTGCCGCGCTGGGCAGCGGGCTGGCTGAGGTATCCGCGCCCTCCGTCGTGCTGGCCGCGGCCGATCTCCCGTTCCTGCGGCCCGCGCACGTCACCCGGCTGGTCGCGGGCCTGGCGGGCCAGGACGTTCCCGGCGTGGTGCTGCTCGATGCGGCCGGGCGTCCTCAGTGGCTGGTCAGCTGCTGGCCTTCGGCGCTCCTGCGGAGCGCCCTGGACAGGTACGCGGGAAGCTCACTGCACGGGCTGCTCGGCCCGCTGGAGCCGGTGCTGCTCCCCGACGTGACGGCTGCGGGCGAGCCGCCGCCCTGGCTCGACTGCGACACCGCCGATGATCTCAGCCTGGCGCGGGACTGGGCCGCACGGGCCGGGATCGGACAGGAGGCAACCCCGTGAGCACGCTGGATGAGTGGGCCGAGGTGGCCTGCCGTGAGCTTGGCCTGGATCCGGCGTCCCTGGACACGAGGCTGGTCCTCGACCTGGCCCGGGACGTGGCGCACGGCGTGGCCCGCCCGGCCGCGCCGCTGACCGCGTACCTGCTGGGCGTGGCCGTGGGGCAGGGGCGGCCGCTGGCCAGGTCAGCCGCGCGGATCAGCCAGTTGGCCGCGCAGTGGGCCGCCGTGCACAGCACTGCCGGGGATGGGCCCGCCGGGAAGTCCGCGCCCCACGAGTAATCCATCAATCTGCTTGATGAATCGCTGAGGCGTTTGGCATTGGCGATGATGGGTCAGGACTCCTTACCGTGGAGAGACATGCCGCTCGCCGTGGAGGGGTACCCGCGGATTCCCAGGAGGTGACAGATGCCATTCGCCACCGCACCCGCTCCCGTCCCCGCCCCGGGACCGGCTATGGCCCTGATCAGCCGCTGCCCGGCCGACCTCCTCGCGGCCCTGCGACGCTCCGTGCGGCAGCGCGGCGACTGGGACCAGACCTCCCGCCGGGTCGCGCGGGCCCTCGGACGCCACCTGCCCGGGCCGGAGATCCTCACCGCCGCCGAGCGGGACGGTGACCCCGCCGGGTACCAGTCCCACCTGCTGCATGCTGAGCCGGATGGCTCGTTCTCGGTCGTGGTGCTGGTGTGGCGGCCCGGCCAGATCACCCCGATCCACGACCACGTCACCTGGTGCGTGATCGGCGTGCTGCAGGGGGCCGAGTACGAGGAGCTTTTCGCCCTGCGCGAGGGCGGGACCGTGCTGGAGGAAGTCGGCACGAACGCCGGGGCCCCGGGCGATGTGTCGGGCTTCGCGCCGCCCGGGGACATCCACCGGGTCCGCAACCGCGGCACGGGGGTCGCGATCTCGCTGCACGTGTACGGCGCGGACATCTCCCGCCTGGGTTCCAGCATCCGCCGGATCTACGACCTGCCCGTGCGGACCGTCCCGTCTGGCCGCTAGCTAGAGCGTCAGGCGTCCGAGTCCCGCGGAATCCCGACGGTGGCCAGCAGATCCTCGTGGAACTGAACCCACACCCACTCGTCCCAGCGCCAGTCGGTGTGATCGTGACGCCATAGAGGCGACTGGTGTCCGCCTGATCCATGTGTCCGTTTCCAGGATTTGCCTTGCGATGCATACCGATATATCTTTGAGCTATCCAGTAAGGCAGAAGAGCTCCTGGACACTCCAGCCGGAGCCCTGCCACGAGACCAAGGAAGTGACACGCAATGCGACACAGCGAACCCTGGGGAGGCCCAGGAGACGAGCAAGGAGAAGGTTGGGGCCACCGTCACGGTCCGCGCCGGCGCGGGCCCCGCGGGCCCGGGGGACCGGGCGGACGCGGCTGGGGCAGGAGCGAGACGATGCCCGCCCCCGGGCCGGACTTCGGGCCGTGGTTCGGCGGTCCGCGGATGCGCGGGCCGCGGGTGAAGCGGGGTGACGTGCGGGCGGCCGCCCTGGCGCTGCTGGCCGACGGGCCCCGCAACGGCTACCAGATCATCCAGGACATCAGCGAGCGCAGCAGCGGGCTGTGGAAGCCCAGCCCAGGGTCGGTGTACCCGGCGCTCCAGCAACTGGAGGACGAGGGCCTGATCGCAGCGACGACGGGCGAAGGTGGCCGCCGGGCGTTCGAGCTTACCGAGGAGGGCCGCAGCTACGTGGCGGCGCACCCGGACGAGCTGCAGGCGCCCTGGGACCTGGTGGCCCAGTCGGTCGGCGGTGACACGATCGAGATGCGCCGGCTGTTCGGCACCGTCGCGATGGCGGCGATGCAGGTGGTCCGGGTGGGCAACAACGCCCAGGTCGCCCAGGCGCAGCAGATCCTCACCGACGCGCGCCGGAAGCTGTACCAGATCCTGGCCGCGGAAGACGAGCAGGCCTCGACCGAAAACGCAGCCGGGCAGGCTGACGACCAGCCCGCCGAGTAGGCAATGGAAGGGCCTGGCCGCGGTGAGTCTGGAGACCATCGCGGCTAGGCTCTGCTTGGACCAAGCAGGAGGCGCGTGAGAGTGGCAACACAGGCAGGCGCAGACAGGGCCGGCGAGCTGGCCCGGCCGGCGGCGTGCAGCTGGAGACCCGGCCCCCCGCGGTGGCCGTGTCCGGGCTGGCCAAGAGCTACGGCGACATCGAGGCGGTGCGCGGCATCGACTTCGAGGTCGCGGCGGGGGAGACGTTCGGCTTCCTGGGACCCAACGGGGCCGGGAAGTCCACCACCATCAAGATCTTGTGCACCCTGGCCCGGCCGACCGCCGGGCGGGCCAGCGTGGCCGGCCACGACGTGGTCAGCGAGCGGGACGCGGTGCGCCGCAACATCGGGCTGGTGTTCCAGGACACCACGCTGGACAGCTACCTCACGGGGGCCCAGAACCTCCGCTTCCACGCGGAGCTGTACGCGGTCCCGTCCGCGGCGGTGGCGCCGCGGATGAAGCAGGTACTCGACATGGTCGGGTTGTGGGACCGGCGGGACAGCCTGGTAAGCACGTACTCGGGCGGCATGCAGCGGCGGCTGGAGATCGCCCGCGGCCTGCTGCACGCGCCGCACGTGCTGTTCCTGGACGAGCCGACCGTGGGACTGGACCCGCAGACCCGCTCGTCGATCTGGGAGTACATCAACGACCTCAAGCGCCGGGAAGACATCACGATCTTCCTGACCACGCACTACATGGACGAGGCCGAGCACTGCGACCGGATCGCCATCATCGACCACGGGAAGATCGTGGCGATCGACACGCCCGAGGCGCTCAAGGCCAGCGTGGGCAAGGACCGGGTGCAGATCCAGACCGCCGACGACGACGCCGCGATCAGGGAGCTGGCCGACGTGCTCGGCATCGAGGCCGGCATCCATGAGGGAGCGGTGACGTTCTCGGTCGAGTCGGGAGAGCAGTTCGTGCCCCAGCTCTTCTCCCGGCTCAGTATCCCGATCCGGTCGGTCAGCGTGTCCCGGCCGTCGCTGGACGACGTGTTCATGTCCTACACCGGGACCACCATCCGGGACGCCGAGGCATCCGGCGCCGACCACATGCGGCAGATGGCGCAGCGTTTCCGAGGAAGGCGATGAGCATGGCAACCCAGACCGCCCAGCCGGGCGGGATCACGGCCCCTGACGAGGCCCTGGCCGCCCAGATCCGGGTGGCGGTGCCGGAACGCAGCCTCCGCTCCGACCTGAGAGCCGTCAGCATCGTCTGGCGCCGCGAGATGATCAGGTTCCGCCGGGACCGGCTCCGCGCGGTGACGTCGCTGATCCAGCCGCTGCTGTTCCTGCTGGTGCTGGGGACCGGCCTGTCCTCGCTGGCCGGACGTAGCTTCCCGGCCGGGGTGGACTTCAAGACGTTCATCTTCCCGGGCGTGCTGGCCATGTCGGTCCTGTTCACGGCGGTATTCTCGGCCGCCTCGATCGTGTGGGACCGGGAGTTCGGCTTCCTCCGGGAGATGCTGGTCGCGCCGGTCAGCCGGGCCGCGATCGTGATCGGCAAGTGCCTGGGCGGGGCGACGATCGCCACCTTCCAGGGCATCGTGATGCTGTGCCTGGCCTGGATAGCCCACGTGCCCTACAGCCCGGTGCTGATCCTCACGCTGATCGGGGAGCTGCTGCTGCTGTCCTTCACGATCACCGCGTTCGGGGTGATGATGGCGGCGCGGATCACCCAGTTCCAGGCGTTCATGGCGCTGACCCAGATGCTGGTCCTGCCGCTGTTCTTCCTGTCGGGAGCGCTCTACCCGCTGACCGGGCTGCCCGGCTGGCTGAGCGTGCTGACCCGGATCGACCCGCTGACCTACGTGGTCGGCCCGATGCGGCATGCGGTGTTCTCGCACCTGGGCATCAATCCGGTGGTCTTCGCCCATTTGTCGCCGGGGATCACGTGGAACGGCTGGGTGGTGCCGATCTGGCTGTCGCTGGCCATCGTGGCGGTGATGGGGCTGGTCATGCTGGGCGTTGCGATCGCCGAGTTCAGCAAGACCGAGTAGCCCTCTTCGTACGCCACGACGCCGCCCGGACCCGGCAACCCCGGGCGGCGTCCCCATTCCGGCGTGCGGCCTTCGCGCCGCCAGCCCCGGCCGTGCCGATAAGTCGTTAGAGAGCTAAGTCGTTAAGTTGACCCGGGCAGGCCGGCGGGGGCGGGCCGGTTCTGCGCGGTGGAGCACCCGCGAGCGGGCAGGGGCATCCCGGAGCGTGTGCGGGCGAACCAGCCGCAGGAGGGGCAGGAGGGGCAGGAGGGACGCCAGGCATAGAGCGACGCCGGGTGGCTACGGGGGCAAACCACCCGGCGTCGCATTCATCGGCGTTCCGACGGGGGCCCGGAACGCCGGCAGGTGCTCCGACGGGGGACCAGAGCACCGATATGCATGTTACACCGAAACCCCCCCTTGTGCGTCAAGACCGGATTACAAGCCCGATCCGGCCACCCACGCGTGCGTTGGACGGCCGTTCAGCCCTTTCCCTGCTGCTTTTCAGCCTCTGTTTCCCCGGCTAAACGGGCGGGGCGGCTGCGACCCGGGAGACGGCGCCTCCGGCGCGGGCCTCCCAGCAGGCCATCCGGTTGCGCCCGGGGGGATGTAGCGCTCGGGCAGCCGAGGCTCGTAGGCACGGAAACCGCTGGTGTTAGCGGGCTCACGGCCGCCGTTGGCGATCACTACGGCGAAATAGGGGATGGTGATAGCGCCCACCGCCGGAATCGCCGCGAACCAGCCCGCGCCCTGCGACGAACAGGGCAATCGTCGCCGCAAAACAAGCGATCCGGATTCCCATCATGATCAGGTAGCGGCGCTGCCGCGAGGCAATGTCCGCGGACAGAGGCGGCTGTGCCTCGGTGACGAGGTACGCGCTCTGACGGCGGCCCCCGGGGGCAGGTTTCACACCTCCAACGTATGTCCGCGCGGGTCGGCATGCGAATGGAGTTTTCCGGCGCGGCGAGCCGGTCAGCCGGACAGGGTGATGCTGGGGGCCGCGACGGCCCCGAGGCCGGGCAGCGCGGCCACGGACGCGGCGCCGGCCAGCGCCATCACGTGGGCCAGGCCGGCCGTCAGGTCCTCCAGCCACGCCTGCACGCCGTCCTCCCCGTCGCAGGTCAGCGCCCACAGCACAGGCCGGCCCACGAACACCAGCGGCGCGCCAAGCGCGAGGCCGGCGAGCACATTTTCCGGGCTGCGCACGCCGCCGTCCACGAACACCGGCCGGCCCGCTGCGGCGGCCCGCACGGCAGGCAACGCCAGCGCGGTGGGCAGGGCCTGGTCGAGCTGCCGGCCGCCGTGGTTGGACACGATGACACCGGCGGCCCCCGCCGACAGGCAGGCGGCCGCGTCGTCGGCGCGCAGCACCCCCTTGACCACTACGGGGAGCCCGCCGCTGATCTCAGCCAGCCAGCCGATGTCGTCCAGGCTGGCCGGGACGATACGCGCCCGGGACAGGTCGTCCAGCCGTCCGAGGTTGTCCTCGAAGTCCCGGTCGCTGATCACCCCCGCGCCGGGCATCAGGGCCCGGCGCCCGACCACGGGGGTGTCGCCGGTGAGGACCAGGGCCTGCGCGCCCGCGGCCGCCGCCCGCCGGACCAGCCCGGCGGTGAGTTCCCGCTCCTGCATCATGTAGACCTGGAACCACCAGCGGCCCCCGGCCTCGGCGACGGCTGCGGCGACTTCCTCGATCCGTCTTGAGGAGCGGGAGGACAGCACGAAGAGGGCTCCCGCCCGCGCGGCGCCTGCCGCCGTGGCCGTCTCGCCCTCGGGGTGGGCGAGCCGGTGGTAGGCGGTCGGCGCCACCGCGATCGGGGTGCGCAGTTCCAGGTTCAGCGGCGGACCCAGCTGCACGCTGGTCTGGACGGCGGAGACGTCGCGCAGGACCCGCGGCAGGAACCGGACCCGGTTCCAGGCCTCCGCATTCGCGCGGAGGGTCACCTCGCCACCGGAACCGCCGGCGTAGTAGTCATAGACCTCAGGGCGAAGGAGCTCTCGGGCTTGCCGCTCGAACTCGGAAACGTCAGCCATCACACCCGAACACCCTGCCTGAATGCCGGGCGGGATGCCAGTCCCGCGAGCGGGACCACTTCCCTGTGGAGGGGCCAATGACCGAACGCACCTACCGCGTTACCGAGATCGTCGGCACGTCGCCGGACGGCATCGAGCCCGCTATCCGCAACGCGGTGCACCGGGCCTCGCAGACCCTGCGGCACCTGGACTGGTTCGAGATCACCCAGGTGCGCGGGCAGATCACCGACGGCGAGGTGGCGCATTACCAGGTCGGCCTGAAGGTGGGCTTCCGCCTCGAAGACAGCTAGTTTCCCTGGCCAGCGCGCTACGGCGCGCTGGCGCTGCGTCACTGCGGACCTACCTAGCCCGCCGCGCCCGCCCGCTTCGCTGGGGCGGGCGCGGCGGGCTAACTGGCCTGGCTGACCGAGGACATGTTGAAGCCCTCTACCCGGACCGGGGGCATCGCGCAGCGGGTGAAGTAGTCGCCCCACTCGCGGGGCAGCGCGGGCACGGTCGCGCCGACCTCGGCGAGCCGGCTGAGCATGCCGACCGGGCTCTCGTTGAAGCGGAAGTTGTTCACCGCCCCGCTGACCTCACCGTTTTCGACCAGGTAGATGCCGTCACGGGTGAGCCCGGTCAGCAGCAGGGTCTGCGGGTCCACCTCGCGGATGTACCAGAGGCAGGTGAGCAGGAGGCCCCGCTCGGTGCGAGCCACCATGTCCTCGAGGGACGCCGAGGAACCCGGGGGGCCCGCCAGGGCGAGGTTGTCGATGGCGGGGGTGACCGGCAGCCCGGAAAGCTCGGCGGTGTGCCGGGTCTGGATCAGCGCGGCCAGTTCGCCGTCGTGGATCCAGTCGGTGTGCTCCAGCCCCAGCCCGTTGTCGAACACTGAGGACTCACGGCGCGAGGCGTGCGCGATGACGAAGGGGGAGCAGGCCAGCCCGGGCGTGGCAGGGTCGCCGTACAAGGCCAGCGGGAGGCTGGACAGCCGCTCGCCGACCCGGGTACCGCCGCCCGGCTTGCTGAACACGCTGCGGCCGTCCAGCGCGTCCTTGGCCCCTGCCGACCAGTACATGTACACGAGGAGGTCGGCCACGGCACTCGGGGGGAGCAGCGTCTCGTACCGCCCGGGCGGCAAGTCGATCTTCCGCCGGGCCCAGCCCAGGCGCTGTTCCAGGCCGGCGTCCAGCGAGACGACGTCGACGTCGGTGAAGTCCCTGGTGGCACAGCCGGCCCAGGCCGAGCGGGCCAGGTCCGCGGACTTCGCGTTCATCTCGACCTTGCCGGTCGGCTGATCGTGGCGCAGCCGCAGGCCCGTCGAGCTGCCGAGGAACGTGCAGGCCAGAGAGTGCTCGGCGTACCCGTAGAGCTTGCGCTCGGCACCCTGCGCGGCCTCGAACGCGCCGCCCAGATCCGCCGCGAACCCGCTGAACACCCCGATCTCGGTACTCGCGACCGGGTCGTCCCAGCGCGCCGCGGCCGGGAGCTTCCGTACCGCGTCGTCGTCCGGGCCCAGCAGCGGCTGGGCATCCTCCACCGGGGAGCCGTCGGCGGCGGCCTGCTCGGCCGCCCGCACCACGTCCTCGACCTGGTCCTCGCGGACGCCGGCCCGCGACACCACGCCCACCGAGATGCCCTCCGCGCGGCGACGGACCGCGATCACCGTCAGCTGGCGGGAGCGCGCGACCCCGTTGGTGGTCAGCGTGTTGCCCGCCCAGCGCAGGTTCGCGGTCGAGCTTTCGTCGGCGATCACGAAGCAGTCGCCGGACCGGGCCGCGGCCAGCGCTCGCTCGACGATCTCCTGGGGCCCGGCGCTCTGCACCACGCTGCTCGCTGAGCCCGTGGTCCGTGAGCCCGTGGTCCGTGAGCCCGTTCCCTGAGCCCGTGGTCCCTGAGCCCGTGGTCCGTGGGCTCGTGGTCCGTGAGCTGGCGTCCTGCGGGTTCATGACCCCTCCTCCGCGGTGTTGAGCACCCGGACTCCCCGCATCAGCGCCGTGGGGCAGCCGTGGCTGACCGGGGCGACCTGGCCGGGCTGGCCCTTCCCGCAGTTGAACGCGCCGCCGAGCACGTACGTCTGCGGGCCGCCCACGGCCTCCATGGAGTTCCAGAAGTCGGTCGTGGTGGCCTGGTAGGCCACGTCGCGCAGCTGGCCGTCCAGCCGGCCGTTGGTGATCTTGAAGAATCGCTGCCCGGTGAACTGGAAGTTGTACCGCTGCATGTCGATGGACCAGCTCTTGTCACCCTCGATGTAGATCCCGTTGGTCACGCCGGCGATCAGCTCGCCGGTGCCCGGGCCCTCCTGGGCTGGCTGCGAGCGAGACGTTCGCCATCCGCTGGATCGGCATGTGACCGGGGGAATCCGCGAACGCGCACCCGTTGGACCGGCCGAACCCGGTCAGCTGGGCGATGCGGCGGTCGAGCTGGTAACCGCTGAGCACGCCGCCGGAGATCAGGTCCCAGGACTGGGACGCGACCCCCTCATCGTCGTAGCCCACCGTGGACAGGCCGTGCGGCACGGTCCGGTCGCCGGTGACCCGCATCAACGGCGAGCCGTACTGCAGGCTCCCCAGCTTGTCGAGGGAGGCGAACGACGTCCCGGCGTAGGCCGCCTCGTAGCCGAGCACCCGGTCGAGTTCGGTGGCGTGCCCGATCGACTCGTGGATGACCAGCCACAGGTTGGACGGGGCGATAACCAGGTCGTAGCGGCCCGCCTGGACCGCCGGGGCGGCCAGCTTCTCGGCCAGCAGCTCCGGCAGCTGAGCCAGCTCGGCATCGAAATCCCACCCGGTCCCGGTCAGGTACTCATAACCCCGGCCGGCCTGCGGGGCCAGCGTGCGCATGGTCTCGAACCGGCCGCTGGGCTGCACCGCGACCGCGGTGAGCACCGGGTGCAGCCGCACCCGCTGCTGGAGGGCGGTGGTCGCGCCGTCGGCGTAGAACTTGCACTCCCGGACCTGGACCAGCGAGGCGTCCACGTGGTTGACCACCGGGCTGGCCAGCAGCCGCTCACTCCAGCCAGACAGCAGCGCCAGCTTGTCCCCGACGCTGACGCTGAACGGATCCTGGTCGTAGGCGGAGACCCAGCTGACGTCGCCGTAGCCCGGCTCGGGAGCCAGTTCGATGCGCTCGGTGTTCATCGCGGCGGCGACCTTGGCCACGTCGATGGCTTCCTCGGCCGCGCGCACCGCCGCCTGGGTGGTCAGGTCCACTGCGGCGGCAAAGCCCCAGGTGCCGTTCAGCACCACCCGGACGGCCAGGCCGAGCTCGTCCGCGTCCATCAGCGTCTCCAGGTGGCCGTCGGACAGCCCGATCTCCTGGCCCCTGATGCGCTCGGCGCGGAAGTCGGCGTGTTCCGCGCCCAGCTCCCGGGCGCGCTGCAGCGCGGCGGCAGCCAGCTCACGCAGCGGCAGGCCGGCGAACTCCGGATCGATGGGATGCCCGCTCCCCCGGTTCCAGCCGCCGGTCCGCGTGCCTGTTTGTGTGCTTGGCTCCATGCCTGATCCTGTGCCCTGTCCGGTGCGTGGGCCCGCGCCCGGTCCGGTGCTGCCGGCCGGGCCGGGATGTGTACTGTGCTCCCCCAGTGGCAACCTATCCCACGTCCGGTGGCGGCAGCCGGGTACGCTCGCCGGGGCGCGGAAGTCAATTCGTTGATCATGGAAGAAGGCACGCCGATGAGCCGATCCGTCCTCGTCACCGGCGGGAACCGGGGCATCGGGCTGGCCATCGCCCGCCGCCTGGCGGCCGGCGGGGACCAGGTCACGGTGACCTCCCGGTCGGGAGACGCGGTGCCCGGGCTGGCCACCGTGGCCTGCGACGTCCGGGACGCCGCGGCGGTGGACGAGGCCTTCGCCAAGGTGGAGGCGGAGCAGGGACCGGTGGAGGTCCTGGTGGCCAACGCGGGGATCACCCACGACCAGCTGCTCGCGCTGATGAATGAGGACGACTTCACCGACGTGATCGACACCAACCTGACCGGTGCGTACCGGGTGGCCAAGCGCGCGGTGCGCGGCATGATGCGGCTGCGCCGGGGCCGGATGGTGTTCATCTCCTCGGTCGTCGGCCTGCTCGGCTCGGGCGGCCAGGCGAACTACGCGGCCTCCAAGGCCGGGCTGGTCGGCCTGGCCCGCTCGCTGGCGAGGGAGCTGGGCAGCCGGAACATCACCGCCAACGTGGTGGCCCCGGGTTTCGTGGACACCGACATGACGGCGGCCCTGCCCGAGGACCGGAAGGCCGCCATCCTCGGCCAGGTGCCGCTCGGGCGCCTTGCCTCCGCCGATGAGATCGCCGCGACAGTAGCCTTCCTGGCCGGGCCGGACGCGGCCTACATCACCGGGGCGGTCATCCCGGTCGATGGCGGACTCGGCATGGGCCACTAGGGGCCATCGGCATGGGCCACTAGCGGCCATCGGCATGGGCCGCTAGGGGCCATGAGAGGGAAGGACAGCGATGGGAATCCTGGACGGCAAGCGGATCCTGGTGACGGGCGTGCTCACCGACTCCTCGATCGCCTTTCACGTGGCCCGGATCGCGCAGCAGGAAGGCGCCCGGGTGGTGCTGACCGGATACGGCCGGCTCACGCTGGTGGAGCGCATCGCCAAGCGGCTGCCCGACCCGCCGCCCGTCGTCGAGCTCGATGTGACCGACCCGGCCCATCTCGAGTCGCTGGCCGAGCGCGTCTCCGGGCACCTGGACGGCCTGGACGGCGTCGTGCACAGCATCGGCAACGCACCGCAGACCGCGCTCGGCGGCAACTTCCTGCAGACCGAATGGTCCGACGTGGCCTCGGCCATGCACGTGTCCACGTTCTCCCTCAAGGCACTGGCCATGGCCGCCCTGCCGCTGCTGGGTGAAGGGGGATCCATCGTCGGCCTGGACTTCGACGCGTCGCTGGCCTGGCCGGCCTATGACTGGATGGGCGTGGCCAAGGCCGCCCTGGAATCGACTTCCCGGTACCTCGCCCGTTACCTGGGACCGCGGGGGATCCGGGTGAACCTGGTCGCCGCGGGCCCGCTGCGCACCATGGCGGCCAAGAGCATCCCCGGGTTCAGCGCGTTCGAGAACATGTGGGACGACCGGGCCCCGCTCGGCTGGGACATCACCGACCCGGAGCCCGCCGCGCGGGCCTGCGTTGCGCTGCTGTCCGACTGGTTCCCCGCGACCACCGGCGAGATCGTGCATTCCGATGGCGGCGTCCATGCGGTCGGCGGCTGAGCGCGGCGGCGTGTCCGCCGCGGGCGCCAGGCAGCTGGTGCTCACGCTGTCCTGCCCGGACCGGCCCGGCATCGTCCACGCGGTCGCCGCGTTCTTGCACGGCTCGGGCTGCAACATCCTGGACAGTCAGCAGTTCGCGGACCTGACCATGAACCGTTTCTTCATGCGGGTGCACGTCGAGACGCTCGGCACCGCACCGTCGGACGTCCCGGCCCTGCGGGCCGGGTTCGGGCCCATCGCGGACGAGTTCGGCATGGACTGGGACCTGCACGACCTGGCCATCCGCCCGCGCGTGCTGATCATGGTGTCCAAGGAGGGCCACTGCCTCAACGACCTGCTCTACCGCAGGGAGGCGGAGTCGCTGGCCATCGACGTCCCGCTGGTGGTCGGGAACCATCCCCACCTGGCCCGGCTCGCGGCCGGGCACGGGGTGCCGTTCGAGCACGTGCCGGTCGGGCCGGGCCCGGCGGACCGGGCCGACGCCGAGGGGCGGCTGCTCGACCTGGTCGCGGCGCACCGCATCGACTTCGTTGTGCTGGCCCGGTACATGCGGATCCTCTCCCCGGAGGTCTGCGCGAAACTGGCCGGCCGGATCATCAACATCCACCACTCGTTCCTGCCCAGCTTCCGCGGCGCGCGGCCGTACCAGCAGGCGCACGAGTACGGCGTGAAGGTGATCGGCGCGACCGCGCACTACGTCACCCCCGACCTGGACGAGGGCCCGGTCATCGAGCAGGAGGTGGCCCGGGTGGAGCACACCGCCTCCCCGCCGCAACTGGCCGCGATCGGGCGGGATGCGGAGCGGGTCGCGCTGGCCCGGGCGGTGCGCTGGCACGCCGAGCACCGCATCCTGCTGCACGGCCGCCGCACGGTAATTTTCAAATAACGGCTCTATCCGGAGCCCTCCCGCGCCCCGGTCTACATTCCGGCGAGCAGGGCGGCCAGCCGGGTCACCCGGGGCGGCTCGCCGACGGTGGACACCGCGCGCGACAGCGACGGGCCAGCTCCGTGCACCACGGACAGGTGACGCTGCGCACGGGTCAGCGCGGTGTAGACCAGCGGCCGGGACAGCATCCCCGCCGCCTCCGCCGGGAACACCGCCACCACCGCGGGCCATTCGGAACCCTGGGCCCGGTGCACGGTCAGCGCCCAGCCGTGGCGCAGGTCACTGAGGAACTTATCCGGGACGCACACGGGGGCAGCGGGGAAGGCCACCTGGAGACCGCCGTCGCCACGGCCCACCACCGTGCCGACCTCGCCGTTGGTGACCCCCGCGTCGGCGTGGTTGGCGACCGAGACCACACGGTCACCCGGATCGAAGCCGCCGTGCGTGCCCGGCCCCGGATTGAGCCGTTCCTTGAGGGCCTGGTTCAGCGCGATCGTCCCGGCCGGCCCTTGTGCACGGGGGTGATCACCTGGATGTCCGCCGCCGGGATGCCCAGCGCGCGCGGGATCGAGTCGGTGACGAGCTGCATCACCCGGTGCGCGGCCTCGCCGCTGCTGCGGGCGGCCAGCACGACCACTTCCCGGTCCGGCGAATCGACCGGAGGCAGCGTGCCGCCGCGCACCGCGGTGGCCAGCCGGGCGATGACACCGCCGTCGCGCTGGCGGTACAGCCGGGTCAGCTCGGTGACCGGCACCGCGCCGGAGTCGATGATGTCGCCGAGCACCCGCCCCGGCCCGACCGAGGGCAGCTGCGCAGGGTCACCGACGAGGAGCAGCCTTGCCCCGTCCGGGCAGGCCTCGACCAGCGCGGTCGCCAGCTCGGCGTCGAGCATGGACGCCTCGTCCACCACCACCAGCTCCGCGTCCAGCGGCCATTCCTCGTTCCGGCTGAATACCCAGCCTGACTCGCCCGGCGCGCCCCGGTAGCCGCCTGCCGACGGGCCGCCAGCTCCCCCCGCCGGGTTAGCGCCGCGGGCCCCGTCCTGCGCCCCGAGCAACCGGTGCACCGTCGTGGCCGGCGCACCGGCGAGTTCCTCCAGCCGCTTCGCGGCCCGCCCGGTCGGGGCGGCCAGGGCCACGGTCAGGCCGCGCTCGGCGGCCATCGCCACCACCGCTGCCACCGTACGGCTCTTGCCGGTGCCCGGGCCGCCAGTGAGGACGGACACCCCGTGCTCGGTGACCGCTCGCACGGCTTCCTGCTGGGTGGGGTCAAGGTCTGCGGCCAGGGCGGGGTTGGCGTCTGGATCATGGTCCGCCGCGTCGAGCGGCTCAGCCAGGGCGGCGAGCCGCTGCAGCCCCTCCGCGGCCATCTCCTCCGCCATGGCGTAGCGGGACAGCGCCAGCAGGACCCCGGCCGTCGCCGGCTCCTCATTTTCGCTGTCCTCGCAGTCCTCGCTGTCGTCCAGCCCGTCCTCGGCGGCGAACTCATCTCCGGCGGTGTCCGTCGCCTCGCCAGGGTCCGCCTCGGCAGGGTCCGCCTCGCCTGGGTCGGCCTCGCCTGGGTCGGCCTCGAACGGCAGCACGGCGCCCTCGTCCACCGCGGCTGCGATGGCGGCCGCCGGATCCTCGATCCGGAACCTGGCCAGGGCGCCGGCGATCACCCCGGCGGGCACCGCGGTATGGCCGCCTCGCGCCGCCCGGGCCAGCAGATAGCTGACCAGCGCACGGCCGCGCCGCCGATCCTGCGGGGTGGCCTGCCCGCGCAGCAGCTTCCGGGCGAACCAGTCCGCCTGGTCCGGCCGGATCTGGGGCAGCGCCAGCAGCCGCCACGGGTCCTGGCGCAGCTGGTCCTGGGCGGTTCGGCCCAGCATGGCCACGGCGGGCCCGGCGAACCGGGCCGGCACCTGGCAGGCGGCCAGCAATTGCGCGGTCTCGTAGCAGGGCCGGGCGTCGTGGAACGCGGCGGCCAGCCACTGCGCGCGCTCAGCACTGATTCCGTTGATGAGCTCCAGGCGGCCCGCGGTGACCAGCGCCGGCCCGGTAATGCCTGCGCCGGCCAGTTGCCCGGCCAGCTTGCGGTCCAGCCCCGGCCACAGGCCGGCCGCGCAGAACTCACCGAACACGTCGGGAAGATCGTCGGGCAGCGGCGTTCCGCCCACCTCAGTCACCACGGACATCGCAAGCCAGCCTAACGGGGAGGCCCGACAATGCCGGGCAGCGAAACAGCCTCCGCAACGAAACAACGGCCGGGCACTCCCGGCATTCGGTCCCACACGAGAATGCCGCAGGATAAGTGGGGCTGTTTCCGCTTCACGTGAGGGGCGGATTCTTTCGCTTGTGCCCGTGGCTGCCCTCGCTGATACTCATGACCATGGAAGGGAACCCGGGCGATGGCGTGCCTGCGGACCGCCCTGATCCCCCGCACCACCGATGGCGGCCAGCTGACCGTGTCCGCGCTTCTGATGCCGAGCGTGAGGCGGTGATCAGCCAGCTCAGCGAGCGGTACGCCGAGGGCCGCCTCACTCATGACACGCTGGATCAGCGGCTGGGAGCAGCGCTGAAGGCCCGCTACCGGCATGATCTTGAGGCCGTGCTGGCCGACCTGCCGTCCCGGCGTCGGCTGGGCAGCACCGTGGCGGGCTGCTGGAACCGTGGCCGGACCACGCTGGCCGGCATGATGGCGGGCAGTTCGCGGCCGGCTCCCGCCCGGCTGCTGTCGTTCCCTCCTGACGGGCAGAGCCGTTTTACCATCGGCCGGGATGCCGGCTGCGACATGGTCCTGCCCGACCCGACCATCTCCCGCTGGCACGCCGGGCTCAAGCGCGAGGCCAGCGGCTGGATGCTGGATGACCTGGGCTCCACCAACGGCACCAGGCTGAACGGCTGGCGGGTCAGGGCGTGGGTGCCGGTGCGGGACGGCGATATGGTCAGCTTCGGCGCGGCCACCTACGTGTTCGGGCGGCCCGGCAGCGGGCGGGGCCTGTCCCAGGCGGGCGGCTAGACCAGCCGGTAAGCGTCCGGCAGCCGCCGCGAGGACTCCGGCGGCGCGTTTCTCCACCATTGCCACCGACCCTCTAGAGTCGTGGCGTGACGTTGGTTTTGCTGGTGCGGCATGGGCTTACGGCCGGGACGGGAACTGTTCTCACTGGCCGAACTCCGGGAATCCCGCTGGATGACCGTGGCCGGGCGCAGGCTGTGGCGCTGGCCGACCGGCTGGCCGACGTGCCACTGGATGCGATCATCACCAGCCCGCTGGACCGCTGCCGGGAGACTGCGGAGGCGATCGCGGCGGCGCGGGACGGCTCGGCGCTCGCGGTTCAGGAGGACGAGCAGTTCGCCGAGGTCAAGTACGGCGACTGGACCGGCCAGCCGCTCAAGCGGCTGGCCAAGGACCCGCTGTGGCGGGTGGTGCAGGCCCATCCCAGCGCGGTGCGCTTTCCCGGGAAGGACGCGGAGTCCCTGCCCGAGGTGCAGCACCGCGCGGTGAACGCGGTGCGGGAGTGGAACGCCAGGCTCGGCAAGGACGCGGTCTACGTGATCTGCTCGCATGGGGACGTCATCAAGTCGGTCATCGCGGACAGCCTCGGCCTGCACCTGGACCTGAGCCAGCGCATCCAGGTCGATCCGTGCTCGCTGAGCGTCATCCGGTACACCCCGCTCCGGCCTTTCCTGGTACGAATGAATGACACTGGCCGCACCGCCGCCGGGCTGGCCAGGCCGCACGAGGCCGGGGCGGTCGCGGGGAAGGCGGCGGCAAATGGCGGAGCGCCGCAGGGGGCCGTTGAGGCCGCGTCCCGGCCCCCGTTCGGGGAGGGTGACGCGGCCATCGGCGGGGGAGCGGGAGGATAAGGATCATGCCTGTCTACTCCTATGACCCGCCGGAGCGTTTCGTGGCCGGCACGGTCGGGCAACCTGGGGAGCGCACGTTTTACCTGCAGGCCAGCGCCAGCGGCCGGGTGACGAGCGTGGCCCTGGAGAAATTCCAGGTCAGCCTGCTCGCGGAGCGGCTTGAGGAACTGCTCGACGAGGTGCTCAGGCGGACCGGCGGCCTGACGTCTGTGCCCGCCGCTACTCCTTCGGATCTCACCGACGACGAGCCGCTGGATCTGCCGCTGATGGAGGACTTCCGGGTCGGCGCGATCGCCCTGGCCTGGGACGGCGAGGACGAGCGGGTGGTGATCGAGGCCCAGGAGGAGTCCGAGACCCCGGTCGAGCCGCTGGCCGAGGACATCCCCGAGAACGGGCCGGGGGTGCTCCGGGTCCGTATCACCGCGGCCTCGGCGCGGGCCTTTTCCCAGCGGGCGCTGCGCATCCTGGGACAGGGCCGGCCGCCATGCCCGCTCTGCGGCCTGCCGCTCGACACTGAGGGGCACATCTGCCCGCGCCAAAATGGCCACCGGGCCGCCAATGGCTGAAAAGCCGCCCGCACGCCGGCTCTCCCGGCCACGCCCCCCGCGCCGTCCCAGGCAGATCCCGGATGACCACGAGGATGCACTCGAACTGCTCCGCGAGGGCGAACTGGAGGTCGAGGGGCGCCTGATCGTCGCCTCGAACGCCACTTTGTACTGCACGATCCGCCGCGGTTCCGCCGAATCGGCCTGCGTATACAAGCCGATCGCGGGTGAGCGGCCGCTGTGGGATTTCCCGCACGGCACGCTGGCCGGCCGGGAAGTGGCCGCCTACGCGGTGTCCCGGGCGGTCGGCTGGGACCTGGTCCCGCCGACCGTGTACCGGGATGGCCCGTTCGGCCCGGGCATGTGCCAGCTGTGGATCGAGCCCGACGCCAGCATGGACCTGGTGGCCCTGTCCCGGCGCTCGGATCACCACATGCTCCGGGATATGTCCGTGTTCGACGCCGTGGTCAACAACGCGGACCGCAAGATCGGTCACCTGCTGCCGGTCAACGCGGAGCGGCTCTACGGGTGTGACCACGGCGTGTGCTTCGGCGAGGAGTACAAGCTCCGCACCGTGCTGTGGCAGTGGCGGGGCCGGAAACTGCCCGCGCGGGCCATCGAGACGCTGGTCAGGCTCCAGGGGGAACTCGAAAGCGGGCCGCTCGCCGACGAGCTGGCGCAGCGGCTGTCCGCCAGCGAGGTCCGGGCCACCAAGCAGCGCGTCGACCTGCTGCTCGAAGCGCGTGTCCACCCGTACCCCCCAGAGGACTGGCCCGCAGTCCCCTGGCCGCCGTACTAGTCCGGGGCAACCCCCTGGACCCCCTGCTCTGCTGGCCCGGGGGGACGACCCCCCTGGACCCCCCACTCTGCTGGCCCGGGGGACGAACCCCCCGCAGCCCCCCGCCATTCGCAGGCTCGGGCAGGGCTCGCCTGCAGCACGCCTGCCTTCGCCCGCAATTCAGCTCTGGTACAGGTCCCCTGTATGTGCACGCCTTGTGGGCAGGGTCGCCGGTTAGTTCGCCCGCAAATCAGCGGTGGCACAGGTCTCCTGCACGTGCGGGCCTTGTGGCTGAGGTCGCCTGTTTGGTTCGCCCGCAGATCAGCTGTGGTCCAGGTCGTCTGAATGTGCCGGCGGTGTGGCTAGGGCCGCCGGTTAGCTCGCCGTAGATCAGCTGTGCCGCAGGTCGCCGCCGCCCTCCGTGCCCGCGTCACCACCTCCCCACCGGCCCCCCGCATCCCGTCGGCCCCGCCCCTCAGCCCGCGCCTCTTCGTGATCTAACGAATGGTGTCGTGATGGCGACACCGATCGTCTGATCACGACCGGGGCGTGGGGCCTGGGGGGCCTGGGGGGCCTGGGGGGCTGGTGTTGTCCAAGGGGCGGGAGCGTGCCCGCCTCGCCCGCAAATCGGCCGTGGTGAATGCTGCCGGTACGTGTGGGCGCCATGGCTGGGGCCTTACCGGCGAATTACCGGCCCGGTTCGCCGGGGTGGCGGCGGCGGCGGAGGTAGCGCTCGAATTCGCGGGCGATGGCGTCGCCGCTGGCTTCGGGGAGGTCGGTCGCGTCCTTGGCTTCCTCGAGGGTGCGGACGTAGTCCGCGACCTCGGTGTCCTGCTCCGCCAGCTCGTCGACCCCGCGCTCCCAGGCCCGGGCCTCCTGGGGCAGGTCACCCAGCGGCAGTGACATGTCCAGGACGTCCTCGACGCCCCGGAGCAGGGCCAGGGTGGCCTTGGGGCTGGGCGGCTGGGCCACGTAGTGGGGCACCGACGCCCAGAGCGACACCGTCGCGATGCCCGCCTGCGAGCAGGCATGCTGGAGCACCCCGACGATCCCCGTCGGGCCCTTGTACTCCACCGGCTCGACGTGCAGCTCGCTGGCCAGAGCCGGATCGGACGCCGCCGCGGCCACCGGTACCGGGCGCGTGTGCGGGGAGTCCGCGAGCAGCGCGCCCAGCAGCACCACCGTCTCGGCGCCGAGGTCGGCGAGGGACCGCACCAGCTCATCGCTGAAGCCGCGCCAGCGCATATTGGGCTCGATCCCGTGGACCAGGACGATGTCACGGCCCAGGCCCTCCGGGCTGGCCACGGACAGTCGCGTGGTGGGCCAGACCAGCCGCTCGGTACGGCCCTCGGAGACCTCCATGACCGGCCGGGTCACCTGGAAATCGTAGTAATCCTCCGGATCGATGGCACCTATCTGGGTGGCATCCCAGGCCAGCCCCAGGTGGTCGACCACCCCGCTGGCGGCCTCCCCAGCGTCATTCCAGCCCTCGAAGGCAGCGATGACTGCTGGCGAACAGAGCGCCCGATCGCCGTTCAGCTCGATCACCCACCACCTCCTTCGCGGGCCGCCGCTTGCCCGGATGACTCCAGGTTACGTGTACCTCGTTGATCGCCGCGTGGCCCGGGGTCGGTGCCGTTGCTCCCGGCTCAGCCGCCCCCAGGACGCGTCGCCCTAGAATAGGGGGCCTATGACGAACACTGCCCGCCCGGCCCAGGAGGCCCGGCCGGAACTCGGTGCCGTCCTCGGGGATCACCTGGTGGTAGCCGATGGGGCAATGGGAACGATGCTCCAGGCCAGTGACGCCACGCTGGAGGATTTCGACGGACATGAGGGATGCAACGAAATCCTCAACGTGACCCGGCCGGACATCGTCCGCGCGGTGCATGAGGGTTATCTCGAAGCAGGCGTGGACTGCGTCACCACCAACACTTTCGGGGCAAACCTCAGTAATCTGGGTGAATACGGGCTTTCCGCGCGGATCGCCGAGCTGTCCGAGGCGGGAGCCAGGATCGCCCGGGAGGCGGCGGACCGGTGGTCCACCCCCGGGCGGCCTCGCTGGGTGCTCGGCTCCATGGGGCCAGGCACCAAGCTTCCGACCCTGGGCCACGCCCGGTTCGCCGATCTGCGCGACGCCTACCAGCTCGGCGCGGCGGGGCTGATCAGCGGCGGGGCCGATGCGATCATCATTGAGACCAGCCAGGACCTGCTCCAGGCCAAGGCCGCGATCATCGGCGCGCGGCGGGCCATGACCGGGGCGGGCGCCCAGCTCCCGCTGATCGCCCAGGTGACCATCGAGACCACCGGCGCCATGCTGCTGGGCAGCGAGATCGGCGCCGCGCTCACCGCCCTGGAGCCGCTGGGCATCACCCTGATCGGGCTGAACTGCGCGACCGGGCCCGGTGAGATGAGTGAGCACCTGCGGTACCTGGCCGGGCACTCGCGCATCCCGCTGTCCTGCATGCCCAACGCCGGGCTGCCGGTGCTCACCTCCGACGGTGCCCGGTACCCGCTGAGCCCAGACCAGCTGGCCGACGCGCACGCCAGATTCACCGAGCAGTTCGGGCTGGCCCTGGTCGGCGGGTGCTGCGGCACCACGCCCGAGCACCTGGCCGCCGTGGTGGAGCGGCTGCACGGGCTGCCGGTGGCACCGCGCAGGCCCCGGCCCGAGCCCGGGGTGGCCTCGCTCTACCAGCACATCCCGTTCCGGCAGGACACGTCGTTCCTGGCGATCGGGGAGCGTACCAACGCCAACGGCTCGAAGGCGTTCCGCGAGGCCCTCATCGAGGGCCGCTGGGACGACTGCGTGGAGATCGCCCGGGCACAGACCCGGGACGGCGCGCACCTGCTCGACCTGTGCATCGATTACGTGGGCCGGGACGGCCCGGCCGACATGACCGAGGTGGCCGGGCTGGCTACCGCGGCCACGCTGCCGCTGGTGATCGACTCCACCGAGCCGGAGGTGATCAGGACCGGGCTGGAGCTGCTGGCCGGCCGGGCGGTGGTCAACTCGGTCAACTACGAGGACGGCGACGGGCCTGACTCGCGGCTGGCGAAGGTCATGCCCCTGGTCGTGGAGCATGGCGCCGCGGTGATCGCGCTGACCATCGACGAGCAGGGCCAGGCCCGCACCGCCCAGTGGAAGCTCGCGGTGGCCACCCGGCTGATCGAGGACCTGACCGGGAACTGGGGCATGCGCCCGTCGGACATCATCGTGGACTGCCTCACGTTCCCCATCGCCACTGGCCAGGAGGAGACCAGGCGCGACGCGATCGAGACGATCGAGGCGATCCGGCAGCTCAAGCAGCGTTACCCGGAGGTCCAGACCACGCTGGGCGTGTCGAACGTGTCGTTCGGGCTGAACCCGGCCGCGCGCGCGGTGCTGAACTCGGTGTTCCTCGACGAGTGCGTGCGGGCCGGGCTGGACTCCGCGATCGTGCACGCCTCGCGGATCATGCCGATCGCCCGCATCCCTGATGAGCAGCTGCAGGTCGCGCTGGATCTTGTCTACGACCGCCGGCGGGAAGGCTATGACCCGCTGTCCCGGCTCCTGGAGCTGTTCGAGGGCGTCGACGCGGCCGCGGTCAAGGCCAGCCGGGCCGCCGAGCTCGCGGGCCTGCCGCTCTGGGAACGCCTCAAGCGGCGGATCATCGACGGGGAGCGGGGCGGTCTCGAGGCCGACCTAGACGAGGCGGTGGCCCAGCGCCCGGCTCTGGAGATCGTCAACGACGTCCTGCTGGACGGGATGAAGACGGTCGGCGAGCTGTTCGGCACCGGGCAGATGCAGTTGCCGTTCGTGCTGCAGTCGGCGGAAGTCATGAAGCTCGCGGTCGGCTACCTGGAACCGCAGATGGAACGGTCCGGTGAGGCGGGCAAGGGCCGGATCGTGCTGGCTACGGTCAAGGGCGACGTGCACGACATCGGGAAGAACCTCGTCGACATCATCCTCACCAACAACGGCTACGACGTGGTCAACATCGGCATCAAGCAGCCGGTGTCGGCCATCGTGGACGCGGCGACCGAGCACGACGCGGATGTCGTGGGCATGTCCGGCCTGCTGGTGAAGTCCACGGTGGTGATGCGAGACAACCTGGCCGAGCTGAACGCCCGGAGCATGGCCCGCCGGTGGCCCGTGCTGCTCGGCGGGGCCGCGCTCACCCGGGCTTACGTGGAACAGGACCTGGCCTCCTTGTTCGACGGCGAGGTCCGGTACGCCCGCGACGCCTTCGAGGGGCTCCGCCTGATGGATGCCTTCATGGCCGTCAAGCGGGGTGAGGCCGGGGCCCAGCTGCCGCCGGTGCGCGAGCGCCGGGTCGCCGCCGGGGCGCGCCTCCAGGTCACCGAGCCGGGCGAGATGCCCGCCCGGTCGGACGTGGCCACCGACAGCCCGGTGCCCGCCCCGCCCTTCTTCGGCGACCGGATCGTCAGGGGCATCCCGCTGGCGGAGTATGCGGCGTTCCTCGACGAGCGCGCCACGTTCATGGGCCAGTGGGGCCTCAAGCCCGGGCGCGGCAGGGACGGGCCGTCCTACGCGGACCTCGTCGAGACGGAAGGACGGCCGCGGCTGCGGATGTGGCTGGACCGGGTGCAGAGTGAGGGGCTGCTCCAGGCCGGAGTGGTCTACGGCTACTTCAGGGCGGTCAGCGACGGCAACGACCTGGTCGTCACCGGCGGCGACGGGACTGAGCGGGAGCGGTTCACGTTCCCCCGGCAGCGCCACGACCGGCACCTGTGCCTGGCGGACTTCTTCCGCCCGGCGGATTCCGGCGAGACCGACGTGGTCGGCTTCCAGCTGGTCACCGTGGGACCGGCCATCAGCCGCGCCACCGCCGAACTCTTCGCCAAGAACGCCTACCGCGAGTACCTGGAGCTGCACGGGCTCTCCGTCCAGCTGACCGAGGCCCTCGCGGAGTACTGGCACGGCCGGATCCGGGAGGAGACCGGCCTCGCCGGGTACGACCCGGCCGACCTGGACGGCATCCTCAGGGTCGGCTACCGCGGCTGCCGGTACTCCTTCGGGTACCCGGCCTGCCCGGACCTCGAAGACCGTGCCAAGATCATGCGCCTGCTGCGGCCCGAGCGGATCGGGGTCGCGCTCTCCGAGGAGTTCCAGCTGGAGCCGGAGCAGTCCACCGACGCCCTGATCACGTTCCACCCCGAGGCAAGGTATTTCTCCACGTGACGATGCAGGCCAACACGACCCTGCAGGCAGTCATGTTCGACATGGACGGCCTGCTGGTGGACTCCGAGCCGCTGTGGTTCGAGGCCGAGGCCGCGATCATGGACCGGATGGGCAGCTCCTGGGGCCCGGCCGACCAGCAGCACCTCATCGGCGGCTCGCTCACCCGGTCGACCGCCTACATGCAGGGCAAGGCCGCCCAGTCGGTGCCGCAGGAGGTCATCGCCGGGTGGCTGCTGCGGGGCATGGCGGACCTGGTCAGGGCCCGGGGCGTGCAGGTGATGCCGGGCGCGCTCGAGTTGCTCGCTGAGGTCGCGGCCGCAGGCCTGCCGCACGCCCTGGTGACCTCGGCCGAGCCGGAGATCATGGTCGCGGCGCTGGACTCGATCGGGGTGCGCTTCCCGGTCACGGTCTGCGCGGCCGACGTGGTCCGGGGCAAGCCGGACCCCGAGCCGTACCTGCGGGCTGCCGCCCTGCTCGGGGTGGCGCCGGGGCGGAGCGTCGCGCTGGAGGACTCACCGACCGGCATCACGTCCGCGCACGCGGCCGGGCTGCACGGTGGTCGCGGTCCCTAGCGTGCCGCCGCCGCCCGGGCTCGCCCGGCTGACTGTGCCGTCCCTGCACGTGGTTGATCTCGCTGTCCTGCGGGAGGCCGCGGCCGGGCGCACATTCCGCTGACCCATGACGGTGCCATGTTGATTCGGTCACAATCCAGGAACGAGAATGCCGTTTCCCTGGCGCGGACCAGGCAAAACGGTAGATCCTCCCGGTAGGAGCCCTAGCAACCGGCTTCCGCACGGCGTCATGCCGCGACGGCCGGATAATTTTTCCCGTCACGAGCAACAGGGGAGCGCCGCCTGATGGCAGCACCGCTTGACGTGCCCGTCTCCGGCGAGGTTGCACCGGAGAACGTGCTCGCCGGGGTCAGCGGTGAGGCCATCGAGGGCCGGTCACTCGGCCAGATCGCCTGGATGCGGCTGCGCCGCGACAAGGTGGCCATGGCGGGCGGCGTGATCGTGGTCCTCCTCATCCTGGTGGCGATCTTCGGGCCGTTCCTGGTGCAGAACCCGGACGTCTACCACGCGAACCTGATCAATCCGACCTTCAGCCGGCCGAACGGAGCATTCGGCGGGATCAGTCTCGCGCACCCGCTCGGCGTCGAGCCGATAACGGGCCGGGACGAGCTCAGCCGCATCGTCAACGGGGCCCGGGTATCGCTGCTTATCGCGTTCCTGGCCACCGCGCTCGCGGTCGGCATCGGCGTCGTCATGGGCATCATCGCCGGCTACGTCGGCGGCTGGGTGGACACGGTGATCGCCCGCTCCATGGACGTATTCCTGGCCTTCCCGCTGCTGGTGTTCGCGATCGCGCTGGTCGGCGTCATCCCGTCGTCGGCGTTCGGCCTGTCCGGCAACTCGCTGCGGATCGGCCTGCTCATCTTCGTGATCGGGTTCTTCGCCTGGCCGTACATGGGCCGGATCATCCGGGGCCAGACGCTGTCCCTGCGGGAGCGCGAGTTCGTGGACGCCGCCCGGAGCATCGGCGCACGCGGTCCCTACATCCTGTTCCGCGAACTGCTGCCCAACCTGGTGGCGCCCATCCTCGTCTACTCCACGCTGCTGATCCCGACGAACATCCTGTTCGAGGCCGCGCTGTCGTACCTGGGAGTCGGCATCATCCCGCCCACGCCCAGCTGGGGCGGGATGCTGTCGGACGCGGTCACGAACGGCTATTACTCGATCGACCCCATGTCCATGATCATTCCTGGCCTGGCCATCTTCATCACCGTCATGGCTTTCAACCTGTTCGGTGACGGGCTGCGCGATGCTCTCGACCCGAGAAGCAGCCGGTAGGCCACTGCATCACCGAAATTCGAAACATGAATCACGACAGGAGGCCTTTCACCTCATGAGGAGACCCAGGACCATTGGGCTGGCCGCGTTGGGGGTGGCTGCTGCGTTCGCGCTGGCCGCCTGTGGCGGCAGCAGCAGCGGGAGCGGTAGTTCCAGCTCATCATCATCCGCCGGGTTCAACGCCGCGGTCACGACCGTGGTCAACCCGTCCACCCACAAGGGGGGGACGCTGACCTTCGGCGATAGCAGCACCCCCGACTCCACCGACCCGGGCAACACCTACTACGCGTTCATGTGGAACCTCACCCGGCTCTACACGATGCCGCTGATGACCTACAAGTCCTGCCCCGGCAAGTGCGGGCTGCAGGTCGTCCCCGACCTCGCGACCGGCCCGGGGGTCGTCAGCGACAACGGCCTGACCTGGACTTACCACATCCAGCCGGACGTCAAGTTCGAGGACGGGACCACGGTCACCTCGGCCGACGTCAAGTACGCCGTCGAGCGCACCTTCGACCGCTCGGTGCTGCCCCTGGGGCCGAGCTACTTCCCGCTGCTGCTGAAGCCGCAGAGCCCGGCGTACCCGGGTCCGTACAAGGACCGGTCCAAGAACCTGATGGGCCTGAACGCGGTGCAGACGCCGAACGCGACCACCATCGTGTTCCACCTGGCCAAGCCGTTCGCGGACTTCGACTACGTGGTGGCGATCCCGCAGACCGCGCCGGTGCCGCCGAACAAGGACACCGGCGCCAACTACCAGCTGCACCCGTACTCCACCGGGCCGTACAAGTTCCAGAGCTACCAGCTCAACAAGCAGACCACGCTGGTGCCGAACACGTACTGGAAGGCGTCCACCGACCCGAACGCCTCGCAGCTGGCCAGCAAGATCGTCATCAACTGGAACATGAACGCGAACGACATCGACAACCGGCTCATCGCCGGTGACCTCGACGTGGACGCGGCCGGCACCGGTGTGCAGGCGGCGGCGCGGGCCAAGATCCTTTCCACGCCGTCGCTCAAGGCGTCGTCGGACAACCCGATCAGCGGGTTCCTGTGGTTCGCGTACCTCAACACCAAGGTCGCCCCGCTGGACAACCTGCACTGCCGTGAGGCGATCGAGTACGCGGCCAACAAGACGAACCTGCAGACCGCGTACGGCGGCCCGGTGGCCGGCGGCGCGATCGCCAGCACAGTGGCCCCGCCGAACGTCATCGGGCAGAAGTCGTTCGACCTGTATGCCTCCACGACGAAGCCGAATGGCGACATCGCCGCGGCCAAGGAGCAGCTCAAGCTCTGCGGCCAGCCGAACGGCTTCACCACCGGCGTCACCTACCGCAGCGACCGGCCCAAGGAAGTGGCGGCGGCGACCGCGCTGCAGCAGGCCCTGTCCCAGGTCGGGATCAAGACCACGCTGCACGGGTTCCCGTCGGGCACCTACTACAGCAACTTCGCGGGCGTTCCGAAGTACATGGACTCTCACAACATCGGCATCGCCTTCGGCGGCTGGGCTCCGGACTGGCCGGACGGGTATGGCTTCTTCGACTTCATCACGGCCGGCGACACGATCAGCCCGGCCGGGAACACGAACATCGAGCAGCTCAACGACCCGGTGGTGAACAGCGACCTGAACAAGATGGCTAGCACCACCAACGCCACGCAACGCAACTCCTACACCGCCCAGATCGACATGCAGGTGATGAAGGACGCGGCGATCCTGCCTGAGGTGTACGCCAAGTCGCTGCTGTACCGCAGCCCGAACCTGACCAACGTCTACGTCCAGCCCTACTACGGCATGTACAACTACGCCGTGCTGGGCCTGAAGTAGTCAGGGAGAAAGTGAGGATGCTGGTGCCCGGCCGGGGCAGCCCGGCCAGCCGTAACCGGCTGGCCGGCACGCAGAGCCCGGCCGGGCACCAGCGCCGAGCATCGTGATCACATTCATCATCCGGCGGCTGATCGCCACCGTCTTCCTGCTGATCGTGGTCAGCATGATCGTGTACGCGATCTTCTTCCTCATCCCGCGGCTGGCCGGGCAGAACACCTACCAGCTCGCCACCCAGTACGTCGGCCGCAACCCGAACCGGTCGGCGGTACTTGCGATCGAGCAGAAGCTGGGGCTCAACGCGCCCCTGTACCTGCAGTACGGCCGCTTCCTCAAGGCCATCGTGTTCGGCACGCACTACAACAGCGGCACCAGCACCACGTACTGCCCGCCCCCATGCTTCGGCTACTCCTTCAAGAGCCAGCAGCCGGTCTGGCCGCAAATGGTCAGCGACATCCCGGTGACACTCTCGCTGGCCGTCGGGGCGGCGATCCTCTGGCTGGTCGGCGGGGTGGCCATCGGAGTGCTCTCCGCGCTGCGCCGGGGCACGTTCTTCGACCGGTTCTCGATGGGAGTCGCCCTCCTCGGGGTCTCCCTCCCGATCTTCTTCACCGGCCTGATCCTGCTCGAGCTGTTCAGCTACAAGTGGCCCATCTTCCCCAACGTCCAGTTCGTGCCCCTCACGCAGAACCCGCTGCTGTGGGCGCGGAACCTGGTACTGCCCTGGATCTGCCTGGCCTTCCTCTACGCGGCCCTCTACGCCAGGCTGACCCGGGCCGGGATGCTGGAGACCATGAGCGAGGACTACATCCGCACCGCCCGGGCCAAGGGCCTGGTCGAGCGGAAGGTGATCTTCAAGCACGGGCTCCGCGCGGCGCTGACCCCGATCGTCACGATCTTCGGCATGGACATCGGCCTGCTGCTCGGCGGGGCGATCATCACCGAGTACACGTTCTCGCTGCACGGCCTCGGCCTGTTCACCATCGAAGCGGTGCAGAACCAGGACCTGCCGGAGATTCTGGGTGTCACGATGCTGGCCGCGTTCTTCATCGTCATTGCCAACCTGGTGGTGGACATCCTGTACGCCGTGGTCAACCCAAGGGTGAGGACCTGATGCCCGAAACCCTGCTCGAGGTCAGGGACCTGCGGATCCAGTTCCCGACCGGCGACGGCCTGGTGAAGGCCGTGGACGGGGTCTCGTTCAGCCTCGACCGGGGGGCCACCCTGGGCATCGTGGGCGAATCGGGGTCGGGGAAGAGCGTCACCAGTCTCGGCATCATGGGCCTGCACCAGGGCACCAACGCCCAGATCAGCGGGCACATCCGGCTGGACGGCGAGGAACTGGTCGGCGCCCCGTCGTCGCGGGTCCGCGAGCTGCGCGGCAGCAAGATGGCGATGATCTTCCAGGATCCGCTGTCCGCGCTGCACCCGTACTACACCGTCGGTGCCCAGATCGCTGAGGCCTACCTGGTACACAACCAGGTGGGCAAGAAGGTCGCCCGCAAGCACGCGGTCGACATGCTCGGCCGGGTCGGTATCCCGCAGCCCGCCGCCCGCGTCGATGACTACCCGCATCAGTTTTCCGGCGGCATGCGGCAGCGGGCCATGATCGCGATGGCGCTGAGCTGTGACCCGGAACTGCTGATCGCCGACGAGCCGACGACCGCGCTGGACGTCACGGTCCAGGCGCAGATCCTGGACCTGATCTGGGACCTCCAGCAGGAGTACCACTCCGCGGTCATCATCATCACTCACGACCTGGGAGTTGTTGCCGAGTTGTCCGATGACATCCTGGTCATGTACGCGGGCCGGATGGCGGAGTACGGCGAGGCCGAGGACGTCTTCGACCGGCCCGGACACCCCTACACGTGGGGACTGCTCGCCTCCATGCCCCGCATCGACGAGGCACGCCTGGAGCGGCTCATCCCGATCAAGGGCACCCCGCCGAGCCTGATCAATGTCCCGTCGGGGTGCCCGTTCCATCCCCGGTGCCGTTACGCCGGCCTGACCGAAGGCCGCAGCCAGGCCGAGATTCCCATCCTGCGCGAGGTGGAGCCCGGGCACCTGGTCGCGTGTCACCTGACGGGTGACCAGCGGCGGGTGGCCCGGGCCGGGCAGGCTCTCGGGGACATCGAGGCGCCTGCCGTCCCGACCACGCAGGGGGACGTGTGAGCACCCCAGTCAGCACCGCCGGGACCACTGGCGCCATCGGCGGCGGGGGCGATGGCCTCCTCGAGGTGTCCGGCCTCATGAAGTATTTCCCGGTGACCAGGGGCGTGATCTTCCGCCAGAAGATTGGCGCGGTCCAGGCGGTGGACAAGGTGGACTTCTCAGTGCCCGCGGGCCAGACGCTGGGCCTGGTGGGCGAGTCCGGCTGCGGGAAGACCACGACCGGGCGGCTGCTCACCCGGCTGCTGGAGCCGACCGGCGGGCAGATCATGTTCGACGGCCGCGACATCACCCACCTGTCGATGGGGAAGATGCGCCCGCTCCGCCGGGACATCCAGATGATCTTCCAGGATCCGTATTCGTCGCTGAATCCCCGGCACACCGTCGGCGGGATCGTCGGCGCGCCGCTGCGGCTGCAGAAGGTCAAGACCGAAAAAGGCATCAAGGCCACCGTCCAGGAACTGCTGGAACTGGTCGGGCTGAACCCCGAGCACTACAACCGTTACCCGCACGAGTTCTCCGGCGGCCAGCGGCAGCGCATCGGGATCGCGCGCACCCTCGCGCTGCGGCCCAAGCTGATCGTGGCGGACGAGCCGGTCTCGGCCCTGGACGTGTCCATCCAGGCCCAGGTGATCAACCTGCTCGAAGACCTGCAGAACGAGCTGGGCCTGACGTACGTGGTCATCGCGCACGACCTGTCGGTGGTACGGCACATCAGCGACCAGGTGGCGGTCATGTACCTCGGCAAGCTCGTCGAGCGAGCCGGCCGGGATCAGCTGTACGCCGCCCCCCGGCATCCCTACACGGTCGCGCTGATGTCCGCCGTTCCCGTGCCGCGGCCGGTGCGCGTAGAGGGGCGCAGGGGGCGCCGTGAGCGCATCCGGCTGGCCGGCGACGTGCCCAGCCCGCTGAACCCGCCGCCGGCCTGCCGGTTCCACACCCGGTGCTGGAAGGCACAGGAGGTGTGCCGGACCCAGGAGCCACCGCTGAGCGAGCTGGTCCCGGGGCACCAGGTGGCCTGCCACTTCCCGGAGAACACACCGGCCGGCCCGCAGTAGCCGCCCACTTCTTCCGGAGCCCGCAGCCAGACGATCGTCGCACTCCCACCGGTGTGCGACGATGGGGTAAGTAACCCTGCCGGAGGGAGCGGTCATGTCATACAGCCAGATCGAATGGCTCCCACTGTGCGGGGGACTGACGATCCTTGGCCTGATCGCCAGCTGGGTGGTCTGGCGGCGGCGCGGGGCGGGCGCAGGGTTGCGCTGGGTCGCCTGGTCGCTGCTGCCCATGGCCGCCTACCTGACCCACGCGGTCAGGATGCTGTGGCAGATCGGCTCGGCGATCGGCAGCTTCGCGGCCTCGTTCATCTTCTCGCCGCAGGTGTGGGCCGGTGTGGCCCTGACCGGGCTGGCCATCGTGCTGTTCGTGGTCTCCGGCACGATACGCGGCCGGACCCGCAAGCCGGGCGCCGCCGGAGCGGACGTCCCGGCTGGGAGGGCCGCCCAGCCCGCGGGTGCTCCGGCCGGGAAGGCGCTCAAGCCGGCCAAGAGCAAGGTCCCCGCGGACGACGACGACCTTGGCGACGTGGCCGACATCCTGCGCAAGCACGGGATCCGCTGAGCGATCCCGGCAGTCGCTGAGCGCCGCTGGCGGACCCGGCCCGGATCAGAGGTCGTCGCCGACCAGGACCGGGTGGGCGGCAGCCATCCCGCCGGGCGCGCCGGCCGGCAGGTCCTCCCCGGGCAGGGCATCCTCCTCCGGCAGGGCGGGCGGGGTGCCGCCGAAGGCCGGGCAGAGAGTCTTGTGCGCGCACCAGTCGCAGAGCCGCCCCGGCCGTGGCCGCCAGTCGCGCGACTCCCGCGCCCGCTCGATGGCCTGCCAGAGGGCCTCGATCTTGCGCTCGGTGGCCCGCAGATCGGCCTCGTCGGGCTCGTAGCGGACGATCTCCCCGTTGCCCAGGTACATGAGCTGCAGCAGCCGGGGCAGGCGGCCCTGGGCGCGCCAGAGCACCAGGGCGTAGAACTTCATCTGGAACAGGGCCCGCGCCTCGAACTCGGCCGGCGGGGCCTTCCCGGTCTTGTAGTCCACGATCCTGGTGGCACCGCCGGGGGCCACATCCAGGCGGTCGATGTAGCCGCGCAGCCGCAGCCCCGAGGCGAGTTCGGCTTCCACGCACAGCTCACGATGGGCTGGTTCCAGCCGCCGGGGGTCCTCCAGCGTGAAATAACGGTCCAGCATGGCTCCGGCCTCCTGGAGCCACGCGGCCCGGTCCGTCTCGGCCGCGAACAAGCTGGCCAGCTCCGGTGCCCCGGTGACCAGGCGGTCCCACTCGGGATCCAGCAGCGACCTGGCCACGTCCGGGGTCCGCTCGAGGGCCGGCCGGTCGAACAGGTGCTCCAGGACCGCGTGCACCAGCGTGCCGCGGGCCGCCGCCGGGCTGGGCGGCTCGGGCAGCCGGTCGATCACCCGGAAGCGGTAGAGAAGCGGGCAGGTCAGGAAGTCACCGGCCCGTGACGGGGACAGCGACCGCCGCCGGTCCGCGGACCGGCGCCCCTCCGCCGTCTCGTTCCCGGCCGCGTCCTCGCGGGACGGGCCAGGTTCAGGCGGGGCAAGGAGCGGCACACCATCGTCGGCCATGCCAGGGAGAGTAGGGGAAGCCTCCGACAGTTGCCGCGCTTTGCCGCTTGTTTCACGTCCCCGCTGGCCTTCCCGGCGCGGCGGGCGCGTCCGGGGGGGCCGCCCAGCACGTAGCATCGACCTGTGGCAGGCACACCGCCCGAACGGCCCTCGCCGCAGGGGTCGGGTCCCGGAGTGAGGATCGCGCGGCCCTTCGGGATACCCGTGTACATCTCGCCGTACTGGTTCCTGATCGCCGGCTTGTTCGTGTTCCTGTACGGGAACAGCGCGGCGCTGGCTGGCTCGAGCGGGATCCGGTACGTGGTGGCCGCCGCCTTCGTGGTGCTGCTGTACGTGTCCGTCCTGATCCACGAGCTGAGCCACTCCCTGGTCGCCCGCGGCTTCGGGCTGCCGGTGCGCCGGATCCTGCTCTACCCGCTGGGCGGCTTCTCCGAGATCGAGCAGGAGCCACCCACGCCCGGGCGCGAGTTCCTGGTCTCGGCGGCCGGCCCGCTGCTCTCCCTGGTCCTGGCCGCGCTCGGGTGGGGGGTCCTGGTGGCCACCCACCTTGGCGGGCTGCCGGGCCTGCTCCTGGAGCAGCTGGTCTGGGCCAATCTGCTGGTCGGGATCTTCAACCTGCTGCCCGGGCTGCCGCTGGACGGCGGCCGGATGCTGCGGGCCGGAGTGTGGAAGGCGACCAGCAGGCCTGGCACGGCGACCGTCGTCGCGGCCTGGGCCGGCCGGGTGCTCGCGGTGGCTGTGCTAGTCGTGCCGATAGTGCTGATCGAATCGTCAGGGCGGCAGGTCCAGATCTTCGACGTCGTATGGCTCGGTGTCATCGCCGCGTTCATGTGGGTCGGCGCGGGCCAGTCGCTGAAAGTCACCCGGGTCCGCGAGCGGCTGCCTGGCCTGCAGGCCAGGACGCTCGCCCGGCGGGCCATCCCGATCCCGGCCAGCCTCCCGCTGGCCGAGGCCATCCGGCGGGCGGACGCCGCCGGGGCCCGCGCGCTGGTCATCGTCGATCACGACGACAAGCCGATCGCGATCGTGAACGAGACCGCGGTGATGGCCACCCCGCCGCAGCGCAGGCCGTGGGTGGACGCTGGCTCGCTGGCCAGAACCATCGACAGCGGCATGGTGCTGCCCGCCGACCTGTCCGGGATGGCGCTGCTCGACGCGGTCCGCCGCTCGCCGGCCACCGAGTACCTGCTCGTCGAGCCCTCGGGGCAGGTCTACGGCGTCCTGGCGTCCAGCGACCTAGACCACGCCTTTGCCGGCGTCTAGCTGTCCGGGCCGTCGCCCTTCGGGGCGCCGTCTAGCCACCCACGGGGCGCGTCCGCGCCACCCCGCCCGGTGCCGCGGCACACCGTGGCACGGCTACATTGGCGGACGTGATCCGTCAGCGCCGCGGCCCGTTTGCACCTGGAGACCAGGTACAGCTCACCGACCCCAAGGGCCGCAAGCACCTGTGCTCCTCGCGGCAGGGCGCACGTTCCACACCCACCGGGGCGGGCTGGCCCACGATGACCTGATCGGCGCCCCGGAGGGCACCGTGGTGAAATCCTCCGGCGGCACGCCCTACGTGGCGTTCAGGCCGCTGCTGGCGGACTTCACGCTGTCCATGGGCGCGCGGCGCCGCCGTCGTCTACCCGAAGGACGCGGCCCAGATCATCGCGCTGGCGGACATCTTCCCGGGCGCCCGCGTGCTGGAGGCCGGGGCCGGCTCCGGCGCCCTGTCCTGCTGGCTGCTGCGCAGCGTGGGGGAGGACGGTCAGCTGGTGTCGTACGAGCGCCGCGCGGACTTCGCCGACATCGCCCGGGCCAACGTCGAGCGCTTCTTCGGCGGGCCGCACCCGGCCTGGCGGTTGCGGGTCGGCGACCTCATGGAGGTCACGGGCGCGCTGGCCGATGACGCCGGGCCCGCGGAGCCAGCCGCCGGACAGGCCGAGTCCGCCGGACAGGCCGAGTCCGCCAGACAGGCCGAGTCCGCCGGTCGGCCAGACCCCGCCGGGCCTGCGGATAGTTTCGACCGGGTGGTACTGGACATGCTGGCGCCATGGGAGTTCGCACACGTAGCGGCCGACGCACTCATCCCCGGCGGGGTGCTGTGCTGCTACGTCGCGACCGTCACCCAGCTGTCCCGGACCGTGGAAGCCATCCGGGAACAGTCCAGCTTTGACGAGCCGTCCGGCATGGGAGTCGCTTGTCCGCGGCTGGCACGCTGACGGTCTGGCAGTGCGGCCAGAGCACCGGATGGTGGGTCATACGGGTTTTCTCATCACGGCACGGCGGCTTGCTCAGGGAATCACCGCCCCACCGCGAAGGCGCAGGCCAGCGAAGGGTTCCCGCGAGGAGTCTGATCAGTGAGAATGTCAGCGGGCAGGCGGCGCGAGGTTACGCCAGGGCCTCGGATAGGTAGGGTCTAAGTGAAGTCTGCTCTCGGAAGGGGGTGGGGGCGTGGCCACTCGGGATGAAGGATCGCGCACCGCGCGGCACGATGACCAGGTTCAGGGGCTCACCACGCAGATCTCCTTCCTCGAGGAGGAGGTGGCAGTGCTGCGGCGGAGGCTGGCTGATTCGCCCAGGCATGTCCGGCTTCTCGAGGAGCGCCTGCGTGAGACCGAGGTCGGCCTGGCTTCGGTCACGGGCCAGAATGAACGGCTGGCCGATACCCTCCGCGAGGCGCGCGACCAGATCGTGGCCCTGAAGGAGGAAGTGGACCGGCTGGCCCAGCCACCCTCCGGCTTCGGCGTGTTCCTGGAGGCCTGCGAGGACGGGACCGCCGACGTGTTCACCGGCGGCCGGAAGATGCGGGTCAGCGTCAGCCCGGCGGTCGAGCTGGACAAGCTGCGGCCGGGCCAGGAAGTGGTGCTGAACGAGGCCCTCAACGTCGTCATCGCCCAGGGCTATGAGACCGTGGGCGAGGTCGTCATGCTCAAGGAACTTCTCGAGGGCGGCGACCGGGCGCTGGTCATCTCGCACGCGGACGAGGAGCGCGTCGTCCGGCTGGCCGAGCCGCTGCTCGACTCCATCCTGCGCGCGGGCGACTCGCTGCTGCTCGAGCCCCGCTCCGGCTACGTGTACGAGCGCATTCCCAAGGCCGAGGTCGAGGAGCTCATCCTCGAGGAAGTGCCGGACATCACCTACTCCGACATCGGCGGGCTCGGCCCTCAGATCGTCCAGATCAGGGACGCGGTGGAGCTTCCGTACCTGCACGCGGACCTGTTCCGTGAGCACCAGCTGCGGCCACCCAAGGGCGTGCTGCTGTACGGGCCGCCCGGATGCGGCAAGACGCTGATCGCCAAGGCGGTCGCCAACTCCCTCGCCAAGCAGGTCGCGGCCCGGACCGCGGCGCAGCGGGCAGAAAGCGGCGAGGAGGCCGTCCCACAGTCGAAGGGCCAGGTCAAGGAGGGCAAGAGCTTCTTCCTCAACATCAAGGGTCCTGAGCTGCTCAACAAGTACGTCGGCGAGACCGAGCGGCACATCAGGCTGGTGTTCCAGCGGGCCCGTGAGAAGGCCAGCGAGGGCATGCCGGTCATCGTGTTCTTCGACGAGATGGACTCGATCTTCCGGACCCGCGGCTCGGGCGTCTCCAGCGACGTGGAGAACACGATCGTGCCCCAGTTGCTCAGTGAGATCGACGGCGTGGAGGGCCTGGAGAACGTCATCGTGATCGGGGCCTCCAACCGCGAGGACATGATCGACCCGGCCATCCTGCGGCCCGGCCGGCTCGACGTGAAGATCAAGATCGAGCGCCCCGACGCGGAGGCAGCGAAGGACATCTTCTCGAAGTACGTGCTGACCGAGCTGCCGCTGCACCCGGACGACCTGGCTGAGCACGGCGTCTTCCCGCGGGGCCACGGTGGACGCCATGATCCAGCGGGTCGTGGAACGCATGTACAGCGAGACGGAGGAGAACAGGTTCCTCGAGGTCACCTACGCCAACGGGGACAAGGAGGTCCTGTACTTCAAGGACTTCAACTCCGGCGCGATGATCGAGAACATCGTGGCCCGGGCCAAGAAGATGGCCATCAAGGAATTCCTCGAGACGGGCCAGAAGGGCATGCGCGTCGCCCATCTGCTGACCGCCTGCGTGGATGAGTTCAGCGAGAACGAGGACCTGCCGAACACGACCAACCCAGACGACTGGGCCCGCATCTCCGGCAAGAAGGGCGAGCGGATCGTCTACATCAGGACCCTGGTTTCCGGCAAGCAGGGTACCGAGGCCGGGCGTTCCATCGACACGGTGGCCAATACTGGGCAGTACCTCTGACCTGGGCAGGCGCAGTACCGCGTTCCCTGGCTGGCCGCCTGTCATCCGGCATGGAGCCGGGTGCGTGCGGCGGGTCTCACGTCCCGTGCCCGGTCGGCCGGCACTAGGCTGCCTGATATGAGCGTGCGGCGGGTGATGGGGACGGAGACCGAATTCGGCATCTCGGTCCCCGGGCAGCCTGGGGCAAATGCCATGGTCACTTCGTCCCAGGTCGTCAACGCCTACCAGGCGGCCACCTCGGCCCGCGCCCGGCGGGCGCGGTGGGACTTCGAGGAAGAGAACCCGCTGCGGGACGCCCGCGGGTTCGACCTGGCCCGCGAGTCGGCGGACGCCACCCAGCTGACCGACGAGGATCTCGGCCTGGCCAACGTGATACTGACCAACGGGGCCCGGCTGTACGTTGACCACGCTCACCCGGAATACTCGGCGCCGGAGTGCACCAATCCGCTCGCGGCGGTCATCTGGGACAAGGCGGGGGAGCGGATCATGGCGGAGGCCGCCGCCAAGGCCGCGACCGTGCCCGGCAGCGCGCCCATCCAGCTCTACAAGAACAACACCGATAACAAGGGCGTCTCCTACGGCTGCCACGAGAACTACCTGATGCGCCGGGCGACGCCGTTCGCGGACATCGTCCGGCACCTCACCCCGTTCTTCGCGTCCAGGCAGGTGGTGTGCGGGGCCGGCCGCGTGGGCATCGGCGCTGACGGCCGCGAGGACGGTTTCCAGATCAGCCAGCGCGCCGACTTCTTCGAGGTCGAGGTGGGCCTGGAAACCACGCTGAAGCGGCCCATCATCAATACCCGCGACGAACCGCACGCCGACCCGGAGAAATACCGCCGCCTGCACGTGATCATCGGCGACGCGAACATGAGCGAGGTCAGCACCTACCTCAAGCTCGGCACCACCGCACTGGTCCTGGCCATGATCGAGGACAAGTTCCTCGGCGGTGACCTGTCGATCGAGTCGCCGGTGGCCGAGCTCCGGGCCATCTCGCACGACCCCAGCTGCCGCCATCTGGTCACCCTGCGAGACGGCCGGAAGATGACCGGGGTCCAGCTCCAGATGGAGTACCTGGAGCTGGCCCGCAAGTACACCGAGGACAAGTTCGGCTCCGACGTCGATGACATGACCTCGGACGTGCTGGACCGCTGGGAATCCCTGCTGACCAGGCTGGCCGAGGACCCGATGCTGGCCTCCCGCGAGCTGGACTGGGTGGCCAAGCTGGAGCTGCTCGAGGGCTACCGGACCAGGGAGGGCCTGGCCTGGGGGCACCCCAAGCTGCAGCTGGTGGACCTGCAGTATTCGGACGTGCGGCCCACCAGGGGCCTGTACAACCGGCTCGCCGCCCGGGGCCGGATGGTCCAGCTCGTCGCCGAGGAGGACGTGATCCGGGCCATCGAGGCCCCGCCAGACGACACCCGGGCCTACTTCCGCGGCCGGTGCCTGCAGCAGTACCCGGAGTCGGTCGCCGCCGCGTCCTGGGATTCGGTGATATTCGACATACCCGGCCGGGAGTCGCTGCAGCGGGTGCCGACCCTGGAGCCGCTCCGCGGGACCAAGGCGCACGTCGGCGGTCTGCTCGACCGGTGCCGGACCGCGGCCGAGCTGGTGGCCGCGCTGACCGGCCAGGACTGAACGGCCGCCGGGCGCGTCCCGGCCCCCGTCGTGACCCCCGTCCGGGCCCCTGAGCGCCCCTGCGCGGCACCGCGGCCCCCGGAAGGCTGCTGGGACCGGAATCCTGCCGCGCGGGCATTATTGAGCCGCCTGATCCCGATGCCCGATTTCAGGGTTGGACAGGCCATCGGCAGGCGAGGATACGGTTAAGCCGAGGATGACCCTGTAGCACGGAGGTTTCGGGCATGGCGACAAAGGACACTGGCGGTCAGCGGCAAACCTCGAAGCGCACTGAGGACGCCGAGGAGGCGGAGCCGCAGGCATCGGGCGACGTCAAGGAGCGCCAAGAGAAGCTGGCCGACGACGTGGACGCGATCCTCGACGAGATCGACGAGGTGCTGGAGGAGAACGCCGAGGAGTTCGTCCGGTCTTACGTGCAGAAGGGCGGCCAGTGACGGCTGCCCCCCAGAGGGCGCACCCGGCCGATGGTCATGCCGGGTTCGCCCTGGGCTGACAGGCTGCAGGCGCGGCCGGGGCCGGGCCGCAGTAGGGTCAGGTCAGTAACGGGCGCGGACTAACCGGGAGGACTGGGCGTGGGTTCTGGCTTCTTTGCCGGAAAGTTCATTGCGGCGTGCATGGACGCTGGCACATCGTCGTTCGCCGACCTGGTGGCGGAGTGCGCACCAGAGCTGCTCCCGGGCGCGGGCGCTGCGGCCGCTGCCCGGCTGGGCGGTGCCGCGGGGACCGGTGCCGCGCAGATACCGGGCTCCGGAAGTGAGGGCGCGGGCCCCGCGCTGCGGCACGGCACCACCATCGTGGCCGCCCGGTTCGCGGACGGCGTGGTCATGGCGGGAGACCGGCGCTCCACGGCGGGCAACATGATCGCGCAGCGGGACATCGAGAAGGTGTTCCGCAGCGACGACTTCTCCGCCGTCGGCATCGCGGGCGTGGCCGGGATCGGGCTGGAGCTGGTCCGGCTGTTCCAGCTGGAACTGGAGCACTACGAGAAGCTCGAGGGCCGGACGCTGTCCCTGGAGGGCAAGGCGAACCGGCTGGCCGCGTTCGTCCGCGGCAACCTGGCGGCGGCCATGCAGGGGCTGGTGGTCGTCCCGCTGTTCGCGGGCTGGGACGAGGACGCCGGCCGGGGCCGGATCTTCAGCTACGACGTGGCCGGCGGCCGGTATGAGGAGCGTCCCTACTCCTCCATCGGGTCGGGGTCGATCTTCGCCAAGGGGTCGCTGAAGAAGCTCTACACCGAGGGCATGTCCGACCGGGCTGTGGTCCTGGCCCTGATGCAGGCCCTGTACGACGCGGCCGATGACGATTCGGCCACCGGCGGCCCGGACCTGTCCCGGCAGATCTACCCGGTGGTGGCCATGATCACCGCCGACGGATTCCGCCGCCTGTCGGACGCGGAGGCGGGCGAGTACGCCCGGGCCGTGGTCGAGGAGCGGATGAGGGAGCCATCGGGGCCGGTCGTCTCCCTGACCCCGCCGCCCGGACTGAGCGGGTGACAGCGTTCCCCGCCTGACCAGCCGCCATTCCTAGTAGCGCCGTTACGAGTAGGGGTAAAGCTGCGGTGAGTATGCCGTTCTACGTCTCGCCTGAACAGGCGATGAAGGACAAGGCGGATTACGCCCGGAAGGGCATCGCCCGTGGCCGCAGCGGGGTGGTGATCCAGTATGACGGCGGCATCCTGTTCGTGGCGCCGAACCCGTCCAGCGCCCTGCACAAGATCAGCGAGATCTATGACCGCATCGCGTTCGCCGCGGTCGGCCGCTACAACGAGTTCGAGAACCTGCGCAAGGCCGGGGTCCGGTACGCGGACTACACCGGGTACCAGTACGACCGCAGTGACGTCACCGCCCGCGGCCTGGCCAACTGGTATGCGCAGATCCTCGGCCAGTTCTTCACCGAGAGCAACAAGCCGTTCGAGGTCGAACTGGTGGTAGCCGAGGTCGGCGAGTCGCCCGCCTCCGACCAGATCTACCGGATCACCTTCGACGGCTCGGTCGCCGAGGAACACGGCTTCGTGGCCATGGGCGGCCAGGCCGACCAGGTGGCGGCGGTACTCAAGGACCACTACGCGGACGGCCTGCCGCTCGTCCGGGCCCTGGGCGCCGCGATCGCGGGCCTGTCCGGCCAGGGCCAGGGCAACGGCGAGGGCACCGAACTGGGCGCCAGCCAGCTGGAAGTGGGCATCCTGGCCCGGGACCGGGTGCACCGGACGTTCCGCCGGCTGACCGGGGCCCGGCTGGAGCTGCTGCTGACCGAGGCGGCGGCCGAGGAGGGCACGACCCTGGCCCCGGACACGGACGAGCCCCGGCCCGGCGAGGCCGCCAGCCCGGACGACGGCGTTACCCCCTAACGCCGCCTGGCACCGCCCGGCACTCCTGGCACCGTCCGGCTAGCGTCCACGCGGTGAATCCGCTTAGTGTCGTGGATGTGCACATTCCCCTGCCCGCGGCGGGCGCCCCCGAGGCTTACGCGCCCCGTCCCGCGGCACGGGCTACCGAGACGGTCAGGAAGACCCTGGAGGACGATTGACAGGCACTATGGCGGACCTGGCCGCGACGACGGGGATCGACGTGCCCACCGGGCTGCTCATCGGCGGCCAGTGGACCAAGGGCCGCGGCGGCGGGCTGATCGGCGTGACCGACCCCGCCACCGAGGAGATCATCGCGGAAGTGGCCGACGCCACGACTGAGGACACGCTCGACGCGGTCAGCGCCGCGTCGGCCGCGCTGCCCGGCTGGGCCGCGACCGCGCCGCGGGAGCGAGCCGAGTGCCTGCGCCGGGCCTGGTCGCTGATGATCGCCAGGTCCGACTCGCTGGCCCGGCTGATGGTCATCGAGAACGGCAAGGCGCTGCCCGACGCGCGCGGCGAGGTGATCTACGCCGCCGAGTTCTTCCGCTGGTACGCGGAGGAGGCGGTCCGGCTGGACGGCTCGGTGCTCACCGCCCCGTCCGGCGCCAACCGCATCCTCGTCCAGCGGCAGCCGGTGGGCGTCAGCGTGCTCATCACCCCGTGGAACTTCCCGGCCGCGATGGCCACCCGCAAGATCGGGCCGGCCCTGGCCGCCGGCTGCACCGTCGTACTCAAACCCGCCAAGGAGACTCCGCTGACCGCCCTGGCCGTGGCGCAGATCCTGGGTGAGGCCGGGGTGCCGGACGGCGTGGTCAACGTGGTCACCACCTCCTCGGCCAGCCGGTTCAGCCAGACCGTGCTGGCCGATCCCCGGGTCCGCAAGCTGTCCTTCACCGGGTCCACCGAGGTGGGCCGGGTACTGCTGAAGGCCGCGGCCGACAACGTGATCAACTGCTCCATGGAACTGGGCGGCAATGCCCCCTTCCTGATCTTCGAGGACGCCGACATCGGCGCGGCCCTGGACGGCGCGTTCCTGGCCAAGATGCGCAACGGCGGGGAGGCGTGCACCGCTGCCAACCGGTTCTACGTGCACGAGGCGGTCGCCGACGAGTTCACCGCGGCGTTCGCGGCCCGGCTCGGGGCGCTCAAGGTCGGCCCCGGCCTGGACGAGGGCACCGAACTGGGCCCGCTGGTCAACGAGGACACCCGGTCCAAGGTGGCCACCCTGGTGGACGAGGCCACCAGCGCCGGGCAGCCGGGTGGTCACCGGGGGCTCCATCCCTGACCGCCGCGGCTACTTCTACGCGCCGACCGTGCTGGACAACGTCCCGCCCGGCGCCGGGATCCTGGACGAGGAGATCTTCGGCCCGGTCGCCCCGGTCGTCCGGTTCAGCTCCGAGTCCGAGGCGGTCTCCTGGGCCAACAACACCGAATACGGCCTGGTTTCCTACGTCTACACCCAGGACCTGCGCCGTTCGCTGCGGGTGGCCGAGGCCCTGGAGGCCGGGATGATCGGCATCAACCGAGGCGTGGTCTCCGACCCGGCGGCGCCGTTCGGCGGGGTCAAGCAATCCGGGATCGGCCGCGAGGGGGGCCACGACGGGTTGCTTGAGTTTACCGAGACCAAATACATCGCCGTCGACTGGTGACGCCGCGTGCAGAGCGAGGCCGCGGCCGCGACACACATGGACACCGAACCCACCTGGCGCGGGCGCGGGCCGGCGTGCCGTAGGGTCTGGTGAGCGACCATGGACAGACGAATCTTCGGGCTTGAGAACGAGTACGGGGTCACCTGCACCTTCCGCGGCAGCCGGCGGCTGTCCCCGGACGAGGTAGCCAGGTACCTCTTCCGCCGCGTGGTCTCGTGGGGCCGGAGCAGCAACGTGTTCCTGCGCAACGGGGCACGGCTCTACCTCGACGTCGGCAGCCACCCCGAGTACGCCACGCCCGAGTGCGACAACATCCTCGACCTGGTGGTCCACGACAAGGCGGGCGAGCGGATCCTCGAGGGCCTGCTGGTGGACGCGGACCGGCGGCTGCGCGAGGAAGGCATCGCCGGCGACATCTACCTGTTCAAGAACAACACCGACTCGGCGGGCAACTCCTACGGCTGCCACGAGAACTACCTGGTCGGCCGGCACGGCGAGTTCGGCCGCCTGGCCGACATCCTGATCCCGTTCCTGGTCACCCGGCAGGTGATCTGCGGTGCGGGCAAGGTGCTGCAGACTCCGCGCGGGGCGGTTTACTGCGTCAGCCAGCGTGCCGAGCACATCTGGGAAGGCGTCTCCTCGGCCACCACACGGTCCCGGCCGATCATCAACACCCGGGATGAGCCGCACGCTGACGCCGAACGGTTCCGCCGGCTGCACGTGATCGTCGGCGACTCGAACATGAGCGAGACGACCATGCTGCTCAAGGTGGGCGCGACCGACCTGGTGCTGCGCATGGTCGAGGCGGGCACCGTGATGCGCGACCTGACCCTGGAGAACCCGATCCGGGCCATCCGGGACGTCAGCCACGACATGACCGGCCGCCGCAAGGTCCGGCTGGCCAACGGCCGGGAGGCCAGCGCGCTGGACATCCAGCGCGAGTACCTGGCCAAGGCCAAGGACTTCACCGACCGGCGCGGGGCCGACGCGATCACCCAGCGGGTGCTGGACCTGTGGGAGCGCACCCTGCACGCGGTGGACACCGGCAACTTCGGCCTGGTTGACCGGGAGATCGACTGGATCACCAAGTACCAGCTGATCGAGCGGTACCGGGGCAAGCATGACCTGCCGCTGTCCTCGCCCCGGGTGGCCCAGCTCGACCTGGCCTACCACGACGTGCACCGCGGCCGCGGCCTGTACTACCTGCTGCAGCGGCGCGGGGCGGTGGCCCGGACCGCGCGGGACATCGACATCTTCGAGGCTAAGTCGGTCCCGCCGCAGACCACCCGGGCCCGGCTGCGCGGTGAGTTCATCCGCCGTGCCCAGGAGCGGCGCCGCGACTTCACCGTGGACTGGGTCCACCTCAAGCTCAACGACCAGGCCCAGCGGACGGTGCTCTGCAAGGACCCATTCCGGGCCGTCGATGAGCGGGTGGAGAAGCTCATCGCGGGCATGTAGCTGAGCGGGTGGAGAAGCTCATCGCGGGCATGTAGCCTCCCGCCCGCCGCGCGCGGCACCGGGCCGCCCGCCGTCCTGCCCACTTTCCGCAACGAACCTTCCGCGGCACTGTCGCCGGACAGCTAACTGAGAATTTGCTGATAATCGCCTGGAGCGCCTTTTCCCGCGATGTCCTGCGCCCGCAGGGCTGTTCCGCGTTCCAGCCGCCCGCCCGCTCCTAGCGGATTGGTCCGGATACCGTAATGCCCGTGCCGTCGAACCTGCGCACTGTGGTTCGTTGATGCCGGTAGGCTGGCGTCGCTTCAACGTCGGAGATGACAAGGTTCCCTTTCTATGCGACGCATTGCCGCCCTGCTGTCCGTCCCCCTGCTGGCCGTCCTGGCCCTGGCCGGATGCGGATCATCCACATCCTCGTCCAGCCCCAGCGTCTCGGTGAAGGGGCAGTTCGGCTCGAATCCGACCGTCAGCATCCCGAAGCAGAGCGCCGGGAAGTCGCTGGCCGTCAAGACTCTGGTCGAGGGCACCGGCCCCGCGCTGACCAAGTCCGACGCCTTCGTCGGGAACTATGCCGTCTACATCTGGAGCGGCAAGACGAGCAAGCTTGCCGAGAGCACGTTCGCGAGCAAGAGCCCGGCCCTGTTCAGCGGCCAGCTACTGCCCGGGCTGGAGACTGCCCTGCAGGGCAAGAAGATGGGCAGCCGGGTGCTGGCCGTCATCCCGCCCGCCCAGGGCTACGGCAAGACCGGGAACTCCCAGGCCGGGGTGACCGCCAACGACACGCTGGTGTTCGTGGTGGACATGATCAAGGAGTTCGCCAACAACGCGTCCGCCTCAGGCAGCAAGGTCTCCAGTGGCGGCGGCTCGCTGCCCAGCGTCACGGCCAAGGCTGGCGCGGCTCCGACCATCACCATCCCGAAGTCCGCGAAGCCGCCGTCGGGACTGGTCACCAAGACGCTGATCAAGGGGTCCGGCCCGGTCGTGACCAAGGGGCAGACCGTGGTCAGCCAGTACGTGGGCGTGATCTGGCGGACCGGCAAGGTCTTCGACTCGTCGTGGTCACGGGAGCAGCCGTTCGGGTTCACGATCGGCGCCACGCCTAGCCAGGTCATCACGGGCTGGGACAAGGGCCTCATCGGGCAGACGGTGGGCAGCCGGGTCCTGCTGATCGTCCCGCCCGCTGACGGATACGGGAAGACGGGAAGCTCGCAGGCCGGGATCAAGGGCACGGACACGCTCGTGTTCGTGGTCGACATCCTCGGCGCGATCAGCCCCTCGACGAGCTGACTCTGCTAGTCCGGGGGGGCGACCCCCCTGGACCCCCCGCCATCCGCAGGCTCGGCGGGAACGCGCCTTCGGCGCGCCCCGCCTCGCCCGCAGATCAGCGGTGGTACAGGTCGCCGGTGTCTGCACGCCCTGTGCCTAGGGCCGCCGGTTAGCTCGCCCGCGGATCAATTCTGGTACACCCGCCGGTAGGCGGACGCCTTTTGGCTGGGGCCGCTGGTCAGCTCACCGGAGGATCGGCAGTGGTGCAGGCGGCAGCTTTCCCCAAACTCCGGCTGGGGTCAGCAGCTCTGTTAGCTGGTGCTGGACGAGGCGGAGGCCCGGTCGGTCAGGTCGCTCAGCAGCAGGCTGATGCCGATGCCCAGCAGCCAGCTGTCTTTGGCCAGCGGAATGCCCTGCTGGGTCGGGCGCAGGCTGCCCTCCTGGCGCATCCCGGGGATCTTGATGTACAGGCCCAGCAGGCCGCCAGAGAACCCGGTCAGGAGCAGGCCCGCCACCCCGGACGGCACTACCGGCAGCAGCAGGGCGGATCCGACCGCGACCTCGCCCGCGCCGAGCAGCCGGGCGAAGTCCTGTGGCTTCATCTTGCCCAGGAACGGATAGGCACCCGTGGCCAATTGGTGCAGTCCGGTAGCGGTCTGCTCGTCGGCCGAGAGTTTGCTCAGGCCAGAATTAAGGATGAAGGCGCCCGCGCTGATACGGGCAGGCATATCGCGGATGAACGACGCGAGTCGCATGCAGGCTCCTCTTACAGGTCCGGGTACCGGATTCGCCCGGCGCCTCGTCCGTCATTCTCCCGCTGCGCCCGGCTCCGCCCCCGCGGGGGTGCCAGAGCCAGCGCCCTATCCGTACCCCGGCCCGGTCGTCCTGTCCGGCCCGGTCGTCCTGTCCGGCCCGGTCGTCCTGTCCGGCCCGGTCGTCCTGTCCAGCACTCCCGGTTCCCGCGTCCCCGGTCCCGTCGCCTCAACGGTCCCTCTGGCCCATCACATCCCGCCAGTCCCGCTCCCAGCGCGCGCCTCCTACATGATCAAACGATCAGTGTCGTGCCAGCGACACCGATCATTAGATCACGATCGGACCCGGAGGATCGGCGGGGCTGGTGGGGTTTGGGGGGCGGGAGGCTTAGTTGGGGCGAGCTATTGCGGCCGGGGCCCGGACGGCTGCCGGCTCAGCAGTGCGGCCGCATGCCGCCCCGCCGCCGCCGCGGCCAGGAAGTAGGCCAGGTCGTCGTCCAGGCCGCGGCCCATGGTGGACAGCCGGACCGGGCAGTCGCGCAGGACCTCGGCCAGTCCGCCGGTGCTCACGCTGACCAGGGTGTGCCGGCCCGCCAGCGCGGCCGCCTGCGCCGCCACCCTAGCGCCGAATGTCCCGGGCAGCTCGGGGACCACCACGTCGGCGCGGGCCAGCGCGACCCGGCCGTAGGAGGTGAGGCTGTGGTGGGACACCCCGTGGTGGCGTTCTCGCGGATCGGCCTCGCTGACCCGCAGTGAGGCGACCGGGCGCCCGCCGAGCACGGCGGCCGCGTTGACCGCCTCGCCGCAGGCCACGCCGGAAAAGCCCCACCGGGTCCCGGTGCCGAGGTTGCCCGGCCCCTGCGCCACCACGGCTACGTCGGCGCCGAGGACGTGCCGCGCGGCCAGCAGCCCGGTGTGCAGCGTGACCGCCTCGAGGTCACCGCCGAAGGACTGGCCCACGGTCACCGTCCCGCGCAGCCAGCCTGCGTCGCGCAGCCCGGCGCAGTTGCGGGAGAACCAGGCGGGCAGCGCACCACCGTCGAGCATCACGTACGCCGCGGCCGGCAGGGCACCGGGCGGCCCCGCGGCGCGCAGCGCCGCCAGCACGGCAGGCAGGGCCGAATGCAGGTCCGCGACCACCACCGGCATGCCGCCGAGGTCGTCCGCGTCGCGCAGCACCTCGTGGTGCGGCGAGCCCTGCTCGTCGACCCCGAGCACGGTGGCCTGCAGCGGCGTGTACCGCGCCTTGACTAGGTGCCCGGGGCCGGTCGGGTCGGCGGGGAGCCGGTCGGGCAGCGCCACCACCAGCGCGTAGCCGCCGGTGCCCAGGCCGAGCGCGAGCGCGCTGGTGTTCAGCAGCAGCCGGTCGCCGGGCTCTGGCCGGCCGGTCAGCTCCGGGTAGGCGAGCGCCCGGATGGTCTCCCCGTCGATGGTTACGTCTAGTTCGACCGCGCCGCGCCATTCGCGGCGCACCGCCAAAACCACGCCACTGCGCCACCTGATCACTCCCGCAGGGTAGCGTCAGTGTACCGATCGGGGGCGGGGGAGCGACGAGGAACGAGAATGTCACGACGGAAGACGGAGCGGCTGCTGGGCCTGGTGGTCTGCCTGCTGTCCAGCCCGCGGTACCTGACCGCGATGCAGATCCGCGCGGCCGTGCCCGGCTACCCGGAGTCGTTCGAGGCGTTCAAGCGGATGTTCGAGCGGGACAAGGAAGAACTCCGGGAGCTGGGTATCCCGCTGGAGACCGGTCTCAATTCGCCGGTGACGACGAGGCCGGCTACCGCATCCCGCGGCAGGCCTACGTGCTGCCGGAGATCCGGCTGGAGCCGGACGAGGCCGCGGTGCTGTCCCTGGCCGCACGGGTGTGGCGGCAGGCCGAGCTGGCCGGGGCCGCCGCGGGCGCCCTGCTCAAGCTGCGCGCCGCCGGGGTGGACGCCGAGGAGAGCGCCGGGACCGGCATCGAGCCCCGGCTGCTGGCCGGCGAGGCGGCGTTCGGCCCGCTGTGGGAGGCAGTACGGGACCGGCGCCCCGTCACGTTCGCCTACCGCGCGGCCGGCCGGAGCGAACCCCAGCAGCGTCAGCTCCAGCCCTGGGGCGTGGTGAACCGGCACGGCCGCTGGTACGTGGCCGGGCATGACACCGACCGGGACGCGGTGCGGGTGTTCCGGCTCAGCCGCATCGAGGGCGACGTCCGGTTCAGCGGCCCCGCCGGATCCGTGATCGTGCCGGACGGCACCGACGTCCGGGAGACCGTCCGCGAGTGGGACACCCAGCCGCCGGCGCAGCGGACCGCGATGCTGCGGGTGCGCCAGGGGGCCGGGCTCGGCATCCGCCGGCACGCCAAGGTCATTACCGGGAGCACAGGCCCCGGAAGCACAGGCCCCGGAAGCACAGACCCCGCAGACGCAGGCCCCGCAGACACGGGCCGCTGGGACACGGTCAGTGTCCCGTTCTCCGACGTAGGCTGGTTCGCCGAGCACGTCGCGTGGTTCGGCACGGACGTGGTCGCGCTTGAGCCCGCCGACCTCCGGGAGGCTGTCATCACCCAGCTGAAGGGAGCGCTGGCATGAGCGCCCCGGGCAACTCCCGCCGCGCGGCAGCGCGGGGACCAGCACCACGCGGCTGCAGCGGCTGCTGGCCCTGGTGCCCTACGTGGTCAGCCGGAAGGTGGTCGGGCTGGCCGAGACCGCCGCGACCTTCGGGGTCAGCGAGCGGGAGCTGGTGGACGACCTCAACCTGCTCTGGTGCGTGGAACTCCGCTCGCCCGACCCCTACTGCCCGATCGACCTGTCCTACGAGGGCGGCGAGATCGTCGTCAGCCAGGCGGAGTCGATGGACCGGCCGCTGCGCCTCGCCGTGGACGAGGCCAGCGCACTGCTCGTAGCTCTGCGGATGCTGGCCGAGATCGGCCGGGTCGCCTCGATGCCTGGCCTGGACGAGGGGCAGGCGCTGAACCGCACCATCGCCAAGCTGGAAGCGGCGGCCGGGGAGGCCGCCGCGCCGAGCACCCAGGTGGCCATCCAGGTGGACAAGATCGCCCAGCAGGCGGTTCTCGACCAGCTCCGGGATGCCCTGGCCCGGCGGCGCCGGGTCCATCTGTCCTATTACGTCCCGGGCCGGGACGAGGCTACCGAGCGTGACGTGGACCCGATGCGCCTGCTGATCGTGGAGGGCCGCACCTACCTGGAAGGGTGGTGCCGCCGGGCCGACGCGGTCCGGCTGTTCCGTCTCGACCGGGTGCTCGGCCTGGACGTCCTGGAGGTGGCGGCCGAGGTGCCCGCGGGCGCGGAGCCGAAGGACGTGGACCAGGGACTGTTTCGCCCGTCCGCGGCCGACCTCAACGTGATCATCGAACTCGCCCCGCTCGGCCGCTGGGTGGCGGAGTATTACCCCTGCGACGCCGTCGAGGAACTCGGCGACGGGCGCCTGCGGATTAAGCTGCGCACCCCGGACCCCGGCTGGGTGCGGCGGCTGGCACTGCGGCTGGGGGAACACGGCCGGATCGTGGCCCCGGCCAGCCTGGCTGCCCAGGTCAGGGAGGATGCGTCGGCCGCGCTGGCGCAGTACGCTTAAGGCCGGAATCGGCGCAAGACGGGCAGCGAGACCGGTAATTGCGGAGACCGCGTGTTCGCGGCCAGTCCCGTTGATGCGGGCGGCCACCAAGCCGTGCCTGAACGGTTATGAACGTATGATGTGTAGGCTCTGCCCATAGTGATCCAGGCGCGGGACATACGGTCCCCGGTGAAGAGGCGGAAATGATTGGCGACCTGTTCGACAGTCCGTGGAAGATCCTCATCGTCGCCGTGGTGCTGATTGTGCTCTTCGGCTCTAAGAAGCTGCCCGACGCGGCGCGGTCCCTCGGCAAGTCGATGCGTATCCTCAAGACCGAGGTGCAGGACCTGCACCATGAGGACACGGCCGAGACGGACAAGCCGGCCCCGGCCATCACTGCCCAGCCGGCTGCCCAGCCCACCCAGCAGCAGGTGGACCAGCTCCAGCAGCAGATCCGCGACCTTCAGGCGAAGACGTCCGCGGCCGAGGCGGCTAAGGTCAGCGGCGCCCCGATCACCGAGACGCAGCACACCCAGGCCAGCTGCAGCCGGCTGTGCGTTTGTAACCCGCGATGGCAAAGCTGGGTGACACCGTCCAGGGGGCGCGTGTCCTGAGCGCACGTATCCGGGCGGCCGAAGCAGCGGATCCGGAAGGCCGGATGTCGCTGATTGAGCACGTCCGTGAGCTGCGGAACCGGCTGGTCAAGATCGCCCTGGCCCTGATCGTGGGGACCTGCATCGGGCTGATCCCAGCGGTGTACGACCGGGTCTGGGCCTTCGTCGAGCACCCGTTCTGCGCGGCCAAGATCAACGGCTACACCGGCTGCCACCGGCTCGGCGACCAGCTGATCCTGGCGGGCGTCCTGGACCCGTTCATGCTGCGGGTGGAGGTCGCGTTCTTCTTCGGGCTGGTCCTGACCAGCCCGATCTGGCTGTACCAGATCTGGGCGTTCGTCGCGCCCGGGCTGTACCAGCGGGAGAAGCGCTGGACCTACGCCTTCGTGGGCACCGCGGTCCCGCTGTTCCTGATCGGCGCCGGCATCGCCTACTTCGCGATGAGCCGCGGCCTGGCCTACCTGCTCGGGCTGACCCCGAAGGGGGTCCTCAACCTGCCCCCGGTCTCCACCTACCTCGGCTACTTCTTCGGCATGCTGATCGGCTTCGGCCTGGCCTTCGAGCTGCCGCTGCTGATGCTGATGCTCAACATGGCCGGCGTGCTCACCCACCAGTTCTTCCGCAAATGGCGGCGGCTCATCATCTTCGGCGTGTTCGTGTTCGCTGGCATCGCCTCACCGAGCCCGGACCCGCTCACCATGCTCCTGCTGGCCGGACCCTGCGTGGTGCTGGTCGAACTGGCCGAACTGCTCATCTGGATGAACGATCGCCGGCGGGCCACCCGGGCCTCACTGTACGAGGGCCTGAGCGACGACGAGCTCGCCCCCCTCGACGACCCCGACCCGGTGGACTCCGATCACCGCTGCCGGCGGCAGCACGGGCGACCACAGCAGCACGGGCCTGAGCAGCACCGGGGTCCACGACTTCGCCGCCTTCGAGCAGCTCATGCAGACCGAGAGGGCCGCGGAAGCGATGAAGCACGACGGCGTCCGCCCCGAAACGCTGCTGATTCTCAGCGAGGGATCAGCCTACGATGGAGCGACCGGACCAGGGCTCCGCCCAGGACGGGCGGCCCGAAGGGGGAGGATTCCACGATGGCGCTGAACAACTACAGGGTCGGCGCAGTCGTCGCCGTGTCGGACATGGGGCTCGCCAGGGACTTCTACGAGAAAAAGCTTGGTCTCACGGCGCACGGCGATGATCCTGACGGCGGCCGCACGTACCAGTGCGGCGAGCAGACAACACTCCATGTCTTTCCCGCCCCTCCAGATGCTGGAAAGTCGCACGCGACCGTGGCCGGCTGGTACGTGAGCGATATCGAGGCCGTCGTCGACGACCTGACCGCGAACGGCGTCAGCTTCGAGCGCTACGACCAGCCGCCGATCGCGACCGACGAAAAGGGCATCGCGGTCCTGGGGTCGAGCAAGGGCGCGTGGTTCAAGGATCCTGACGGCAATACCCTGGGGCTACTCCAGGACTAGCAGCGAAGGCAGACCGGGGCGAGTAGACCTCGGCGAGCGCGCGCAGCTCGGAGTTCGACTCGAAGAGGTCGGCGCGGCTGCCGGTGCCGGCGCGATCATCACCCTGCGCTGCCGTGAGGCCAGCGGCCAGCGGGAAACCATCTGCAACAGGCCGCACATTCAGACGCGAACCGCCTGACCCAGCCCGCTCCCGAAGATCATCTTGACTACCTGCAAAATTGACGTGCACCCGCAGCACAGGCCTGTAGCCCCGGTTGTCTGCGGGTTCACCTAGGCTGGGGCGCATGTCCACGCCTGCCAGCCCGGCGCAGCGTTACGCCGCTTTCCGGCAGCAGAGCGAGGATGGGGCCGAGTTCGCCTCGTTCCAGGCGCTGTACGACTTCGCGTTCGACGACTTCCAGCGCCGCGCCTGCCTCGCGCTGGACGGCGGGCACGGCGTGCTCGTCGCGGCGCCGACCGGCTCCGGTAAGACCGTTATCGGAGAATTTGCGGTGCACCTGGCGCTGGCCGAGGGCCGCAAGTGTTTCTACACCACGCCGATCAAGGCGCTGTCCAACCAGAAGTACAACGACTTCGTCCGCCGCTACGGCGCCGACCAGGTGGGGCTGCTGACCGGGGACAACAGCATCAACGGCGAGGCGCCTGTGGTCGTGATGACCACCGAGGTGCTGCGGAACATGCTCTACGGCGGCTCGCCCACCCTGTCCGGCCTGGCCTACGTGGTGCTGGACGAGGTCCACTACCTGGCCGACCGCTTCCGCGGCGCGGTCTGGGAAGAAGTGATCATCCACCTCCCGGATTCGGTCCGGGTGGTCGCGCTGTCCGCGACGGTGAGCAACGCCGAGGAGTTCGGCGACTGGCTGGCCCAGGTCCGCGGCGGCACCACGGTGATCGTGGACGAGCACCGGCCGGTGCCGCTGTGGCAGCATATGCTGGCCGGCGGGCGGCTGTACGACCTGTTCCTCGAGTCCGGTCCCGGCCGCGGGTCCCGGAACGGCCGCGGGACACCGAATGGGCCGCCCGCGGATCCCGGCCAGCGGCGGGCGCAGGTCAACCCGGAGCTGCTGCGGCTGGCGCGGCGGGATGACTGGGCGGCGCGCAAGGCGCCGACCCGGCCGGCCCGGGGCGGGCGGCGGCCGGTGCGCTTCCGTGCGCCGCGCCGGCCCGAGGTCATCGCCCGGCTGGACCGGCCGGGCTGCTCCCCGCGATCACGTTCATCTTCAGCCGGGCGGGCTGCGAGGCCGCGGTCCGCCAGTGCCTGGACACCGGCGTCCGGCTCACCACGCCGGACGAGGCCGCGGTGATCACCGAGATCGCCGAGCGGCGCACCAGGGACATCCCCGAGTCCGACCTGCCCGTGCTCGGCTACCTCGAGTGGCTCACCGGCCTGCAGCGTGGCATCGCCGCGCACCACGCCGGGATGCTGCCCACCTTCAAGGAAGTAGTCGAGGAACTCTTCGAGGCCGGCCTGGTCCGCGCCGTGTTCGCCACCGAGACGCTGGCCCTGGGCATCAACATGCCGGCCCGGACGGTGGTCATCGAGCGGCTGGACAAGTGGAACGGCGAGAACCACGCCGACCTGACCCCGGGGGAGTACACCCAGCTCACCGGCCGGGCCGGGCGCCGGGGGATCGACGTGGAAGGGCACGCGGTGGTGCTCTGGCAGCCCGGCGTGGACCCGCTGGCGGTGGCCGGCCTGGCCGGCACCCGCACCTACCCGCTGAACTCCAGCTTCCGGCCTTCCTACAACATGGCGGTCAACCTGGTCGGCCAGGCAGGCCTGGACAAGGCGGCCGCGCTGCTCGAATCGTCGTTCGCCCAGTTCCAGGCGGACCGGGCGGTGGTCGGCATCACCCGGCAGGCGCGCCGCAGCCGCGAGGCCCTGGACGAGCTCGGCCCGTCCTGCGACCGCGGGGACTACGCCGGATACCACGCGCTGCGCCAGGAGCTGGCCGGGCTGGAGGCGGACGCGGCCCGGGCCCGTTCGGCGGACCGCTGGGCCCAGGCCCGGCAGTCCCTGGAGCAGTTGCGCCGCGGAGACATCATCCTGGTCCCCGGCGGCCGGCGGGCGGGCCTCGCGATCGTCCTGGACCCCGGCCTGGCCGGCCCCCCGTCCCGCGGCGCTGATCACCGGGGCACTGGCCATGCCGCTGACCGGCGGGGCGCAGATCACCGGCGTCCAGATCGCCGGGGTGCAGATCAGCATGGTGCAGATGACCGGAACGCAGGCCAGCGGGGCGCCGGCGGGCGCGGTGCCGGCCAGCGCGGTGCCGGCCAGCGGGGCGCCGGCCAGCGGGGTGCCGGAGAGCGGGGTGCCGGCGAGCGGGAGACAGGCCGGCCCGACCCGGGCTACAGCCGGGCGGCCGCGCCGACGGGCGCGAACGACCCGCTGCCCCTGGTGCTCACGTCTACCGGCAGGTCAAGCGGCTGTCCCAGGCCGACTTCCCGGTCCCGGTCACCCCGATCGACCGGGTGCGCATCCCCAGCAGCTTCAGCGCCCGATCGCCGCAGCACCGGCGGGACCTGGCCTCGACCGTGCGCAACAAGGTGGCCGGGCGCGACCTCGGCCGCCATCCTAGGCAGGCCGGCGCCCGCCAGGAGGAGGCCCGCACGCCGCGCGCCGCGGCGGACGAGGTCACCCGGCTGCGCCGCGAGCTGCGCCAGCACCCCTGCCATGGCTGCCCGGACCGCGAGACGCACGCCCGGCAGGCGGAGCAGCGGACCCGGCTGGAGCGGGAGGTGGCCAGCCTGGAAGGCCGGGTCGCGGCCCGTTCCCACGTGATCGCCCGCACGTTCGACCGGGTCTGCTCCGTCCTGGGCCACCTGGGCTACCTCGACGATGGCACGGTCACCCCGGACGGCAGGCGGCTCGCCGACCTCTACACCGAGCTCGACCTGCTGGCCGCCGAGTGCCTGCGCCGCGGGCTGTGGGACGGCCTGGATCCGGCGGAGCTGGCCGCCTGCGTGTCCGTGCTGACCTTCGAGTCCCGGCAGGCGGACGACGACGCCACGCCGCGGCTGCCAGGCGGGCCGGTCCGCGACGTGGTCAGCTCGATGATCTCGGTCTGGGGCGAGCTGGACGAGGTCGAGAAGGACAACAAGCTCTCGTTCCTGCGCCAGCCGGAGCTGGGCTTCGCGTGGGCCGCGCACGCGTGGGCGCGCGGCAAGCCGCTGGAGACCGTGCTCCGGGCCGAGCTGACCCCCGGTGATTTCGTCCGCGCGGTCAAGCAGCTGATGGACCTGCTTGGCCAGATCGCGGTCGCGGCGGGGGCCGGCTCCGAGCTGGCCGCCACCGCGCGCGCTGCCGTGGCGGCGCTGCGCCACGGGGTGGTCGCGTACACCTCGGTGGGCTAGGCCGCGGCTACTGGGCCGCCCGGCCCGGCTAGCCCCGTGCGGCTATCTCGGCCAGTAGGCTCCACGTATGGCTGAGGTGGCGGACTTTACCCGGCTGGCAGGCCGGGAGCAGGGGCTGAGCGTGGTGGCCACCGTGCGCGCGGACCAGACGATCCAGGCCACCGTGGTCAACTGCGGGGTACTGGATCATCCGGTCCGCGGTGTCCCGGTGATCGGCTTCACCACCCGCGGGAACTCACGCAAGCTGGCCAACCTGCGGGCGCGCCCGCGGCTGGCCGTGACCGCCCGGTCCGGCTGGGAGTGGGTCACCGCCGAGGGCCGGGCCGAGCTCGCCGGGCCGGATGACCCGCTCGACGGTCTCGGCGAGGACGGCCTGCGGCTGCTGCTGCGCGCGGTGTTCATCGCGGCGGGCGGCAGTCATGACGACTGGGCCACCTACGACCGGGTGATGGCCGAGGAGCGGCGTACCGCGGTCCTGATCACCCCGGAGCGGGTCTACTCCAATCGATGAGGTGGCCCGTGCTGTGGCTCGTGCGGCAGCGGGCCGTCCGGCGCGGCCCCCGGCCAGACCAGCAGGACCGGGCAGGCTGCGTGGTCCACCACGAACCGGGCCGCCTTGTCCAGGCTCCTGGGCCCTGCCTCGGCGCCCTGGCGGCCCAGGATGAGCAGGTCCGCGCCGCGGGCCGCCTGCACCACCTCGCGCTCGGGGCGGCCACGGCGGCGCAGTTGCCGGGCCGGGCGGGCCAGCCGGGCGGCCGCGGCCTCCAGCAGCTCGGTGGCGGCTGCCTCGGTCATGACCTCCAGTTGCGCGCCCGGCCCGGTCCCGGCCCGGCCCAGCAGCGCGCTGAACGCCCCCTGCGCCGCGGCCACCGCCCCGGCGTCCGTGACGTGCAGCAAGGTCACGTCGTCGGCTGGCGCCCGGGCCAGTGCCGCGTCCACGCACGCCATCCAGCTTTCGTCGGTCACCCACACGAGCACGGTCACGGGTCCAGTCTCGCGCCCCGATATCCGGTTGCGCGCGGCAACGGTGAACGGTCACGCTAGCCGCATGGAGGTGAGCGGTGTCCAGGTCCGGCGGGCACGCCCGGACGAGTGGGCCACGGTCCGCGAGGTGCGGCTGGCGGCGCTGGCCGATGCCCCGGACGCGTTCGCCTCGACCTTGAGCCGCGAGATCGGCCGCAGCGGGCCGCAGTGGCGGTCCCGGATCGGGGCCTGGCCCTGGTTCCTGGCCTGGCGCGGCGGGACGCCGGCCGGGCTGGTCGCGGCCGTGCCCGACCAGGCCGCCAGCGGGCCCCCGGCCGCGGGGCGGCGTGGCTGGCATCTCGTCTCCATGTGGGTCAGCCCGCAGGCCCGCGGGCACGGCGTGGCGGACGTGCTGGTCGGCGCGGTCATCGATCATGCTCAGGCAGCGGGCGCGCCCCGGGTGACCCTGTGGGTCGCGGCCGGCAACGCCCGCGCCCGCGCGTTCTACCGGCGGATGGGCTTCACCGCCACGGGCAGGCGGCAGGTCTACCCCCGGGACGGGACCGCCCCGCTGGACGAGGAGGAGCTGGCCCGGCCGGTCAGATCCGCAGCACCGCCCATAGCGCCACGGTGACCAGGACCAGCCCGGCGGGCACGGTGAGCAGCCCGAGACGGGTGAACTCTCGCCAGGTCCGTGTGCTGGTCGCGGTCCGCCAGCAGGCGCCGCCACAGCAGCGTGGCCAGCGAGCCTGCGTAGGTCAGGTTCGGGCCGACGTCCACCCCGATCAGCACGGCGAGCACTGGGCCCGGGCCGGCCAGCAGCCCGCGCCCGGCCAGCACGGACAGCAGTACCAGCACCGCGGGCAGGTTGTTGACCACGTTCGCGAGCACGGCCGCCATCCCGGCCAGGGCGAGCAGGGAGACCAGCGACGATCCGGCTGGGATCGCCCGGGTCAGCACGGCGCCCAGTCCGTTATGCACCACCGCCTCGACGACGATGCCGAGGCCCAGCACGAACAGCAGGAACGGGATGCTCACCGCGCGCACCAGCGCCACCGGGTGGTCCTGGCGGCGGATCAGGCTCTCGGCCGCGAGCACCGCCGCCCCCGCTGCGGCCGCCCAGGCCGGGTTCACCCCCACTAGCGAGGTGACCGCGAATCCGGCGAGCGTGGCCAGTACCGTGACCAGCGCGAAACGCGGGATACGGGGGAGGGGCGCATCGGCCGCGCGGGCGGCGGCCGGGGCGGCCACGGCCAGGTCCCCGGCGAAGAACCAGCGGAAAGCCGCGTACTCCACGGCGATCGCCACCAGCCACGGCACCGCCATCAGCGCGCCGAAGTGGATCAGGGACAGCCCGGCCACCGAGAACGCCAGCAGGTTCGTCAGGTTGGATACCGGCAGCAGCAGCGACGCCGAGTTGGCCAGGTGGGTGCAGGCGTACACGTGGGGTTTGGGCCGGACCCGGAGCCGGGTCGCCGTGTCGTGCACCACGGGCGTCAGCAGCACCACGGTCGTGTCCAGGCTGAGCACCGCGGTGGTGACGGAAGCGAGGCCGAACACGCCGCCCAGCAGCCGTACCGGCGAGCCCCGGCTGGCCCGGGCCAGCCGGGCCCCGGCCGCCGCGAACAGCCCCTCCTGCTGGCACACGTGCCCCACGACGAGGATCGCGCCGAGGAAGGCCAGGACCGGCAGCAGGCGGCCAGGCCTCGGTACGGGCCAGATGCCACGGCAGCGCGCCGGTGATGATCACCAGCACCGCGGCAGGCACCGCGGCGGCCGCCTCCGGCAGCCATTTCGGCCTGGTGATCGCGGTGGCCAGCAGCACCGCGAGCAGCACGCAGGAGAGCGCCTCGGCGGCCGGTCCGTGCACCAGCCCGGTGGCGTCTGTTGCGGACAGTGCCCGGTCCCTTCACTGCGGCTGGCCTGGCTCATTACGGGTGGCCTGCTGCGGGTCGCCCACGATAGCGGCCAGGCCTGGCAGGATAGCCGGGGTGGGACCGCTGATGCTGCTGGACACCGCCTCGCTCTACTACCGCGCCTTCTACGGGGTCCCGGACACGCTGACCGCCCCCGACGGGACGCCGGTCAACGCCGTCCGCGGACTGCTGGACATGATCGCCCGGCTGGTCCGGGGCCGCTCGCCCGGGGCCGTGATCGCCTGCATGGACGCGGACTGGCGGCCGGCCTTCCGGGTGGCGGCGGTGCCGTCGTACAAGGCCCACCGGGCCCGGGCGGACGGCACCGAGGAGGCGCCGCCGGCGCTGACCGCGCAGATCCCGGTGATCGAGCAGGTGCTCGCCGCCCTGGGCGTGGCCATGGCGTCCGCCCCCGGCTACGAGGCGGACGACGTGATCGGCACGCTGACCGCGCGGGCCGGCGGCCCGGTCGACATCGTCACCGGAGACCGCGACCTGTTCCAGTTGGTGGACGACGAGCGGCCGGTCCGCGTCATCTACACCGTCCGCGGCCTGTCCAGGCTCGACGTGGTGGATGAGGCCGCGGTGACCGCGCGCTACGGGATCCCCGGTCGCGCCTACGCCGACTTCGCCGTGCTGCGCGGTGACCCGAGCGATGGCCTGCCCGGCGTGCCCGGGGTGGGCGACAAGACCGCCGCCGCGCTGGTCCAGGCCTTCGGCGGGATGGGGGCCATCCTCGATGCGCTGGACCGGGGGCACGGCGGCTTTCCCAAGGGCAGCCGTCCCAAGCTCGCCGCGGCCCGCGACTACCTGGCGGTGGCCATCCCGGTCGTGCGGGTGGCGGCCGACGCCCCGGTACCGGAGGTCACGGGCTGCCTGCCGGTCAGCGAAGCCGATCCGGAGCGGCTGGCCGCGCTGGACGCCCGCTGGGGCCTGGGCTCCTCGCTGCGCCGGGCCGCTAACGCACTGAAAGGCTAGCGCCGCGGTAGGGCGGCCAGCGCCGCACCGTGAGGGCCGGCGTGGGTGGGGCCTGGCGGGGTCGCCGGTTTTATTCAGGGTAGTGGGTGGGGGTGGGGGTGTGGCTGCGGTTGCCGGGGGTGGTCCAGGTGAAGTAGCCGGGGCTGGCTGGGTGAGGGTCCAGCCGGGGGCTTGTTTGCAGTGGTGGTCGTGGCGGCAGGCGGGTACAAGTTTGTTATAATCACATATATGGAGCGTTTAGACTGCCTGATCTACACCCGGATGAGCAAGGACAAGTTGGGTGACGCGCATGGGGTCGCTAACCAGCTAGCGGACCTGGAGAAACGGGCGGAGGCGCGAGGGTGGCGGGTCACGCACCGGCTGTCGGATAACGACATCGGGGTGACCCGCAAGGACCCGACCGCGGCGGGGCGCTACCGGCCGGGCTATAAGGAGGCTTTGCGGCTGGTCGACGCGCATGCGGTGGATGTGGTGTTGTGCTGGAAGTGGGACCGGTTCATCCGCGAGCCGATGGACCTGGAGTACCTGATCCCCCGGTTCGACAAGGCGGGGGTGCGGTTCGCGGAAGCGGACGGGATCATCGACCTGGGCACCGACTCGGGGCGGCTGGCGGCGCGGATCCTGGTGGCGGTGGCCAAGGCGGAGCAGGAGCGCAAGGCCGAGCGGCAGAAGCTCGCGAACGAGGCGGCGGCCGTGGCCGGGAAGCGCCGGCTGGGCACCCCGCGGCCATTCGGGTACCGCGACGATCACGTGACCCGCGACCGGGCCGAGGCGCTAGCGGTGGAGGAGGCGTGCACGGTGCTGCTGGGCGGCGGCACGCTGAGCGGGATCATGCGGGAGTGGACCGACGTGGGGGTGCGGCCAGCTCAGTCGAAGACGGGCCGGTGGACGCGGCAATCGATCCGTACCATCCTGCTCAACCCGCGTATCGCGGGATTGTCGGTGTACCGGGGGGAGATCGTCGGCAGGGGTGAGTGGGAGCCGCTGGTGGCCGAGGAGACCTGGCGGGCGGTGCGCGGCATCCTGGACGACCCGGCGCGGAAGCCGCCGCGCGGGGTGCGCACGCTGCTGGGCGGGCTCGCCATGTGCCCATGCGGGAACGTAGTCACCGGGCAGCCTTCACACACCGGGCATCACGTCTACCGGTGCGCCCCGCCCGGCCGCGTGCGCGGCCACCACGGGCATGTGGCGCGGCGGGCCGCCCCGGTTGAGGACTTCATCGAGCGGACGGTGATCGTCCGGCTGTCGGCTCCTGACGCCGCCGACCTAGTCGCCGTCCCCCAAGGCGGCCCGGACGTGGCGGGGTTGCGGGAGGAAGCGGCGGCGATCCGCCGCAACCTGGAGGAGATGGCCGCAGACCGGGCGCTGGGGCTGATGACGCGGGCGCAGATGGTCGCGGGGACGGAGGCAGCGAACAGGCGGCTGGGCGAGATCGGCGCGCAGCTGGAGGAGGCGGCGCGGGAGAATGTGCTCGCGCCGCTCGTCGCCGCGGAGAACGCCGCCGACGTGTGGGTGTCGCTGGACCTGGCCCGCAAGCGGGCCATCATCAAGACACTGATGAGCATCACGCTGCTGTCGCCGGGCAAGGGCGCGCGGCGCCAGTTCGACCCGGCCACCGTGCAGCTCACCTGGCATCATCCGGACGCCGAGGACGGCGCCCGGGAGCGGGCGGGCTGACCATCTCGGGCCGCCGGGCCGGGGAACAGGCCAGCACCCCGCCGATCTCGCTGGCGGGGCGCTTGCCTTGGGTCATCGGGGTCGGTGGCGGGGACGCAGCAGCAGGGCGAGCTTGTCACGTTGCTCGCGGGTCAGCGGGGGCGCGTTGCCGATCAGCTCCTTGATGTAGGCATCGAGGTCGTCATCGTCGCGGCGGTGCGCGGCGTGGTAGGTGGAGTGGTCAGGCTGGCGCACTGCGGTCGTGGCAGTGGGCTGGGCGGGGCTGCGGGCGGGACGGGCCGTGCGGCGTTCACCTCCCTGTGGGACGACAGGACGGGCAGGTGGTCGTCAGGCGTCCGGCGGCTCCCTTCCTGTTGGGCTAGGGCATGGTCTTAGGACAGGAGTCGGGCAGGCATCCTGCCGCCTGATCTGTTGCTGGCCTGCGGCGATGACGAACTGAGGCCGGCGTTTCCGCTGGCCTGTAGCGCGTCGGCGGGGACGCCAGCCGAAACGCCAGTGAGGATGCCAGCCATGACGCGCCCACCAGCGGCATCTGCTTCCGTCTGGGACGGCCGTCCCGGCCAGGACGAGGCTGGCGGGCTGTCCTCCTGGCCGGGGGTCGGAACGCCGGACGGGTGCGGCCGGCCAGCCCGGTCGGCTTCCTGGGCGGGTGGCGGGTTTTCCAGCGTGGATACCGCGACGGTTCATGGCAGGTAGGGGTCCCCGGGGTTCTCGCCGGTACTGGCGGGCAGGGCGTGGGGGAGGTCGATCAGCCGGACCTGGCGGGCCGGGCCGTGCAGCGGCATCCACACCTGCCCGGCCGGGCAGGTGCAACGGGGATCGAGCGCGCAGGTGGCGATCCGCAGCCCGGCCGCGCTGGCGCTGGCGGCCAGGGTGCGGCGAGCAGACATCTCCCGGCGCGGGGTGGAGAAGCAGAACAGCAGCGGCAGCCCGATCCGGGCCGTCCGCTGGCGGTATCCGTCTCTGGCCAGGGCGGCGTAGCCGTCCAGCTTGGCGGCCAGCTGGGGCCGGTGCTCGCTGCCAGTGTCGTATTCCAGCAAGAACGTTACCTCCCGGCCGTCTTCGGCCCAGATGCCGAGCCCGTCGGGGTACGGCAGCATGTCCGGGGTGCTGGCGTGGTGCCAGTCATAGATAAAGCGGGCGGTGGCGCCCTCGCCCAGCCAGCAGCGCAGCTCGCCGTGCCCGCTGGCGCGGGCGTGCGCGGCGAGAGAGACGAAGAACCAGCTGGCGCCGGTCATGTGCGCCAGCCGCTGCGACTGCACCAGCGCCAGCTGGCGGTCGGTGCGGACCTGCGGCAGCCATTTCTTATCGTCGCGGTCTTCGGCGGCCAGCAGCGCGGCGCCGAGGGGGCCGAGCAGGTAATGCCACGGCGCCGACCCCACCTCGCGGTGCGGCCGGAACCGGCGCAGCATCCCGAGCCTGACCAGCACCCCGAGGCGGTGCCTGGCGGTGATCACGTTGCCGAACCCCAGCGCGGCGAGCTGGTCGGTGGTGAGCACGCGGTGCTCACCGACCATGCGGACCAGATAACGGTCGCGGCCGGTCAGGTGGGCCGAGGCAGCCAGCACCGCAGCGTCGCCGGCCACCGCCCCGGCCCCGCGCCCAGAAGAATGCGATGTCATCAGTCATCAGTCCCGGTTCGCAGTGTGAGGTCCATTTCGCCTGCGACCAGCGGCTCCGCCGCTGTCGGAGCCGGCAAGTGCGCCGGCAGGCCTAGAGGACCGGGGTGGCTGCCGGGTGACCGTTCGGCGCACTTGCCGGGCAAAGCCGCCTGGCGCTCCGGCTGGCACGCGCCAGTTACTCAGGAGTCAGCCCCCGGGCCGCCATCGTCCTCATGTGTCTCCTCCTTCCTGGTCCCGGCCTGCCTGGCCCAGGATCGGTTGCACTTACCAAGACCGGATAATCCCGCGGACGCGGCCCCGGGACGGCTGTAGCGCTGTGCGCCCCCGCCGCACGCGGGCCGCCATCCCGCCATGCTCGGTCCCGGGCTGCGGTGAGCCGGGAACCCTCCTACTTCTATAGAAATCGGGTAAAACGGCATCACATTCACACCGGCCGCGGAACTGCCGCCCTGCCCGATGCCATGGTTCTTGGCCAGGTACGGCTGACCCGGTCAGGTCTGCCGCCCGCGAGCGCGAACGCGAGCGACGCGCAACACCAGGTGAGGGTGACGGCCGGGTGTCAGCTGAGTGCCAGACCGCCCCATCAGGGAAATCCAGTTCCGGGGCCGCCTTTTGGACAACGGGGCAGGCATTCCTCACCGGCCGGTAAGTCTTTCCGGCACGGCCTTGCCCGCTCCGCAGCGTCCGATACGCGGCCACGTCCGGCTGGTGCTGCGCGTTGAACGGTGACTGGCATCCCGGAGCCAGGCTCGAGCCGCCGCCCGGGCCCGCTGGCCCACCAGTTACGCTTGATCATCTGGGCTTGATACCAGGCATGAGGGCTGGACGGTGGTTATGGCAAGCTGCGTTTCAGTCAAGCCGGTCTCTGGTGAGACGGCGAACGCTTACTTCGAGCCCATATGCCAGCTGTACCTTTCCGTGTTCTCAAGTCCGCCACTCAGCAGGCCAATCGAGAAGCTGCGAACCCAGCGCTGCACCCTCGCGAGGCTCATCGATAAGCCCACGTTCGGGCTCGCTGTGGCCACTGAGGCTGGCAGGCTGGTGGGGTTCGCTTACGGTCACGGGCTTGGATCCGATACCCACTGGTGGGACGACTTCCTGATGCCACTGGCCGTCGAGACGATGCGGGAATGGGACGGGCGTACGTTCGTCGTCATCGACATGGCAGTTGCGCCCACCCACCAATTCCGCGGTATCGGGAAGAGATTGCTTAGCACGTTGCTCGCCAGCAGGCCCGAGGAACGGGCCTCTCTTGCCGTGGTCGTCGGCAACGAAGGCGCGGAACGATTCTACCGTCATCTTGGGTGGCGGCTAGCTGGCCGCGCCAAGGGCGCACCCCAGCATGTGGCACCCTTCTTCGATATATACATTCTTCCGCTCAAGAACTGAGTATCCCTGCCGCTTGGCAACGCTCGGTTAGCTCACGCACCTCTTTAACGTCGTTCCATGGGGCCAGGCTTCTGACTGCAGTCCGCATCTCACCTGTTAGCCTGACTGAGCGGTTTTGCATTGCCAGTTCGGCTGCGTCGCTGATTACCATTGCTGCTTCGGAGATAACCTTTCCCTGAAGGTGAGCCTGGCCCAGGGTGAGCATGGTGAAGGCGGCATTCCGCACAAAGGAGCGATCAAGGAGCGCCAGCGAGTCACTCGACTTGCTGGCGGAAGTATCGGCTTGCCCTAGCAGCAGGTAGCACAAGCCTTCGTCTGATGCGAGCTGTGCAGGCCCGTTGAAGTGGGCGATGGAGTTGTCGTCCTGGGAGCCGGCGAGAGATTCCTCTGCATATCCGAGTTCTCGGAGCACGTGCGTGTCTGTTGACTCCTGGCCGCCATCGGCGGCGTACGCCCGTGCCGCCACCTGATGGGCGTAGGCCCTCAGTGGGAGGTCGTCTGTCTGTCTGGCCCATCCCTGCGCGGCCACCGCGTGGTCGATCCCCAGCCGTGGCGTCCCTTGCCAGGTGGCGAGGTGGCTCATGTTGCACAGCACCTGCGCAGCCAGGGCAGTGTTGCGGGCTTCATGAGCGGCACCCCTGGCCTGGTCGTAGTACAGCCATGCGCCGTCGTAGTCACCCAGGTCGAAGCAAAGCCATCCTGCCATGCGAGAGGCGTGGCTCAGCGCGGATAGCAGTCTCGGGCGAAACGGCCCGGGGCAATCTGGAAGCAGCCAGCGTATGACATCGCGTTCGGCGACGACGGTGTGCAGTGCTGTCTGTGGCCCGAGGAGGTCGTCTTGGCGTTTGCAGTGCCAGAGCACTGCTTCGATGTGATCGATGGTTGCCGAGTCAATGCGACTGGGTAGCGCAAGGCTGCTGGTGACACGTTGCTGTTCGTCGGCTCCGAGATCCCGGAGCAGGGGGACCGCTGCGATATATGACGCGGCTGTGCCGAGAATGCGCAGCAGTTCGCGGCGCTTCACGGTATTCGCCCAGCGCGCGAGGAGTTGAGTGATGTTGTCGTATGCATATTCACGGTCTCGTGCGGAGGCGAGCGGGAGCCGCCCCAGCGTGCTCATCTCGTTGAGATACGGAAGGAGGAGGGAGATATCCTCGGCCGCCGGGCCGTTTGCGATCACAGATACGCCCTCGCCGCAGGATAAAGCGGGGGCACATCTGACCGTATCGGGGTCCCGGACGGTGAGCAGCGCGTCGCCGTGCGCGGTGGCATCCTCCCCGGGTGGGGCGTGTGCGAGGCCGGCCTGCTCGTGGGTTTCGTCGAGATGGCTGAAGTCACCATCGTCGACAAGGTCCCCAACGTCGCACTGGTAAACCTGGGCGAGGCGCTTGAGGGTCTTGAGTGACGGCTCATGGCCTGATTCCGGCCAGTTCTCCCAGCTTGAGATGTTCTGGTTGGTGATCCCGGCAGAGCCGTTACTGCTGGGGAAAAGGTCATTCCAGTGCTGGGCGACCTCTTCCTGCGTCCACCCATGCGCCAGTCGCAGGGCCACCCGCGCATTGATGTGCTCATCGGCCTGGATGCGCCGGGCGATCTGCGACCAGGTCCAGCCCTCCCTGCGCAGTTTGGCGCTAAGCGCTGCCAGTCTCGCGCGGCGGCTGCGGTGAGCTTTCGGCATGTCGTCAACCCCCTGCCTGTGACCAGGCCGTCTGCGGCTTGTGCGCCATGGTACGCCAGGCCGGGCTTACCGCTTAGATAGACCGGCCGTATTGTGCCCATTCCCCGACCATAGTTCGCCGCGGCGGCAGGAATTATGTGGCCCGCCGGGAATTCCTGCGGTCTGCACCTAACTGCCCCATCGGTAATCCGCTGTCCAGCCAGCCGGCCCATGCTTACAGGACAAACCGTTCAACGGGAAGAAGACCTATTTCCGGCGGGAGCCAGCCGTGCCCGGTAGGGAGAGACCATCCTCGATCAGCGCTTCTCAGCATGCTGGTCGCGGTGTAGAGAGCGTCGACGAGGTCCAGCCCGTGTGTGAAGAGTGGCTGCTATGCAGCATCCTCTGGCTCGGGGCGCTCCCGGGAGCCGTCCCGTGCGCCCGGCTGCACACCAAGCAGGTGCTCTCCGAGTGGGGGCTTGGCGACCTGGCTGAAACGGTCGAGCTGCTGGTATCCGAGCTGGTAACGAACGGCGTGAAGGCCGCACGGGATATGCCAGGAACGCCACCGGTCGGGTTCCGGCTCATGAGCGATAAAACGCGCGTCTTGATCGAGGTGCAGGACGGTAATCCCCGCCCGCCGATGCCGGTCCTGGTGGATACGTCCAGCGAGAGCGGCAGGGGATTACTTCTAGTAGAAACGCTGAGCCAGCAATGGAACTGGTATGAGATTCGGGCGGAGGAGGGCAAGGTTGTCTGGGCAATGGTGGGATTATCCACTTCTTAAGTAACCCGGGTCACCAGATGCCGGGCGGATCATGCGCTGAATTCGCCAGCATTCCGTGATGCCAGGACTGTTTTAAACGAATCTATCCATAAGAAGTAGAAGCAGTTCCGCTGGGTGTGACATGACCTGGCGTAAGGGAGGCGTACCATGACCCCATTCCGTAAAGTTCACGGCGCCGGGAATGACTTCATCCTTCTGGCGGATCCCCATGAGACTCGAGACTGGGGGGACCTTGCTGCCAGCCTTTGCCATCGGCGTATGGGTGTCGGCGGCGACGGGGTGGTCGTGAGCGAGCGTATCTCGGCTGGCACATACAAGGTGACGTGTTACAACTCCGATGGCTCGGTAGCGAGCATGTGCGGCAACGCCCTGCGGTGCGCTGCGCGGTGCGCGGCGGAAGATCACGGCGACACGCGCATGACTTTGCTTATGGGCAGCGCGAGCCATGAGGCTGTTGTTGATGGCAGCCAGATCGGAGTCTCGGTCACCGTCGGAGCGGTGACTCAGCGGGTCCTGGCGCTGAGGTGGGGAAGCCAGCGACTGGAGTTCGCCGCCGTGAACAGCGGGACCGAGCACGTTGTGGCGTTCGCCCGGTCATTGCAGCAGAGCGACGTCGTGGGCTTGGGCAGGCATGTCTGCCACCATGCCGCGCTCGCCCCTGCCGGGGCCAATGTCAATCTCGCGCAGGTAGTCGATCGCTGCACGCTCAAGATCCGCACGTATGAGCGGGGCGTTGAAGCGGAGACTCTGTCGTGCGGGAGCGGCGCCGTCGCAGCCGTAGCGGTCGCCCGGGAAGTGCGATCTGTCACGAACGGCCCGGTAACCGTCCGCAATGAGGCGGGGACTCCGTTACGCGTCGGCCGGCCGGGAGATCCGCACGACAGCGCTGTCTGGCTGACCGGGCCGGCCGAGGTCGTGTACTGGGGTGAAATGGCATGACCGCGCTCATCAGCTGGAGGAACCAAGGCCAGATAGCCAGCCAGATTCAGGCGCTCCGATCCGGGCAGCGCGGGCTTGCAGGTATTCGCGCGGCGGTCGTCTACGGTGGCCTGTCTGCGGAAGACCGCCTTTACATATCACGGAGCCCAGTGGAACAGATGTCGATTACGGCGGTTACCCGCGCGCTCGCCGGGCTGGGCGTGCCAGCGGTCGTCCTGGATCCATGCGAGCGGTCATTCCTGCGCTCGCTGCTGGACTTTGAGGTCATCGTGCCAGCCCTGCATGGCCCTTACGGAGAAGACGGGCGCCTTCAGGGGATGCTGGACTATCTCCGCAGGCCCTACTGCGGCAGCGGCGTCGCCGCCTCGGCGGTCGCTGCTGACAAGGCGCTATGCAAGCTCGCCATGGCCGGCCTGGGCGTGGCCACCCCGCCCTGGCATCTGGCGGATGCTGCCGCTGCAGCTTTCGCCAGCCAGTTCGCGCACGTCATGGTCAAGCCGCGGCTGGGCGGCAGCAGCGTGGGCATGTCCCTCGTCAGCGCCGGCCAGGGGCTCGACGACGCGATCTCGGTCGCGACCGCCGTCGATCCGGTGGGTGCGCTCATTGAGGAGTTCGTGCCGGGTCTGCCGGTGACAGTCGGCCTGCTGGAGCTTCCCGCAGGAGTGCTGATGCTCCCGCCGCTGGCCGTCCAGCCGCGCGGGGACACGTTCTACGACGCCGAGACCAAGCTCGATTCCGCCGGCGCGAGGAATGTCTCCTACAGCAGGGCGAACCTGGCCGCACCCATTCGTAGGCAGCTTAAAGAGCAGTCACTAAAATTGTGGCATGGTATCGGCTGCCATGGGATAGCCCGGATCGATTTCATAGTGGCTGAAACTGGACTATTCGCCCTAGAGGTGAACACAGTCCCTGGCCTGTCCTATGAGTCGAACTTCGCTCTGGCCGCTTACGAGGCCGGGCTAGGACACAGTGATATCGTGCTGGCGCTGCTCCTGGAGGCCGTGCACCGCAGCAACCAGGATGTCCCCCTGCCGGTCGTCAGCGTTGCTGACCTGGGCACAGCGCAGCCAGCGGAGCGTGCCAGGCGCTAGGGAGGCTGAGTGGGAACGGCGTTCATGGCGCATGACGTGCCGATGTGCCGGCAGCGGATCGACGCCAGGGAATGGGACGCCTACGGCGGCACGGACCTGGGCCCGGTCGCGGAATGGTCCGACCGGGCCTGCGGGATGGCCGCGCTGCGGATGATCCTTGCTGCCTACGGCCGGTCGGCTCCCTCGCTCACCGAACTGGTGAAAACTGGAGTTACCGTCGGGGCGTATACCCAGCGCGGCTGGCGGCACGCGGACCTGGCGGACCTGGCGACCAGCCTCGGCGTGCCCGCCCAGGCCGAGGCCGTCGAAGCCGCCGATCTGCCCGGCCGTCTGCACGAGGCGCCACTGATCGCATCCGTCACCTGCGAATTCCCAGCAGACGGCCGACGCGGTGGCCACCTGGTAGTGGTCCGCGGGTACGAGCTTGGCCGAGACGATCCGCTGATCTTGTTCCGTGACCCCTCTAGCTGGGGCCAGGACCACGACCGGGTCAGGCTGAGCCGCCTCTCGCAGTCCTATTCGGGCCGCTGTATCACCTTCAAACCCGCCCGGCCAGCAGCCACGTAGGAGGGCCTTCGTGATCCCCATGACCCTCGCCGAGATCGCCTCGGTTACCGATGGAACCCTCGCCGATGTGCCCGACCCGCACGTGCTGGTGAGCGGGCCATCGGCCAGCGACTCCCGAGAGATCGTCCCAGGCGGGATGTTTGCCGCCGTAACCGGCACGCACGTTGACGGCCACAACTTCGCCGCCGACGCCACGGCGGCTGGCCCGGTCTGCGTGCTGGCCTCCCGGCCAGTCGGCGTCCCCGCCATCGTCGTCAGCGACGTCATCGCGGCGCTGGGCAAGCTGGCGCAGACAGTACTGGCGCGCATCGACTCCCCCACCGTGATCGCGCTCACCGGGTCATCAGGCAAGACCTCCACCAAGGACCTGCTCGCCCAGGTCCTCACCAAGCTCGGCCCCACGGTGGCCACGCCCCGGTCCTTCAACACCGAGATCGGCCTGCCGCTCACCGTGCTCACAGCCGACGAGACCACCCGCTACCTCGTGCTGGAAATGGGCGCCCGCCACAAGGGCGACATCGCTTACCTCACCTCTTTGACGCCTCCGACTGTCGGCCTGGTTCTCAACGTCGGCTCGGCGCATATCGGTGAGTTCGGCAGCAAGCAAGCCATCGCCGACGCCAAAGGCGAACTGGTCGAAGCTCTCCCCGACGCCAGCCATGGCGGCATCGCCGTTCTGAATGCCGACGATGATCTGGTCGCCGCCATGACCGCCAGGACCACCGCACGCGTCCTCTGGTACGGCCAAGCGCCACACGCGGCAGTGCGGGCCAGCGGCGTGCAGCTGGATGACCAGGCCCGTGCCCGGTTCACCCTGATCACACCCTCTGGACCGGCGGTGGTCAGGCTTCAGATGCACGGCGAGCACCACGTCAGCAACGCGCTCGCCACTGCCGCGGTAGCCTGCGCCCTCGGGCTGGACACCGCGGCTACCGCCATGGCTCTATCCACCGCCGAGCGCCTGTCACCAGGCCGGATGCAAGTCATCGAACGCGGCGACGGCGTAACGATCATTAACGACGCCTTCAACGCCAACCCCGAATCAACGCGCGCCGCGCTGCAAACAGTGGCCGCCATGGTCACAAACCGCAGGACGGTAGCCATCCTGGGAGAAATGCGCGAACTCGGTCCGGACTCAGCGGCAGGGCACGCGCAGATCGGTGAACTCGTTGGCCGCCTCGGAATCGACATCCTCGTGGCCGTCGGCATCGAGCACGCCCAAACTCTCGCCGAGGCCGCGCAGCGCGCAAACCCCGCCCTGGCCGTCGAGATCGCAGCTGATGGGCACGCAGCAGCAGACTTGATCCGGGACAGACTCACGCCAGGAGACATCGTGCTCGTGAAAGCATCCCGGAGCCTGGAGCTGGAAGCTCTAGCTACGGCCCTCGCGGCTACGCCGTAGATCTCTACCACCCCGAGCCGAGCCGCCAATGTGTGTGGTTATGGGTTGCATACGGGACCATACCGACATACGGACGTGCGCAAATGCGTGTGTTACCCGAACCAGGTGATGGCTTGCCCGTGCGGCCGGGTCCAGGCGAGCGGTGTCCCATCGAGCGCGAGCACGTTGCGCAGGGCCCCGTCCGGCGGCGTGGGCAGTGTCGGGTAGGTCAGCACGTCCGGATCCTCGTTCGCGATCCAGTGTCCCGGCAGCGCGCGTACCGTCCTGGTGAACGCCTCCCGCCGTGGTGGAGGCACCTGGTACAGCACCGACGTGTGGAAGACCACCAAGGTCGCGTTGGCTGGGGCCTGCGCGGCCAGCGCGGGCAGGTCGTCGACCAGGTCGCCCCGCACGAGCAGGGGCGGTTCGGCCGTGGCGAGGGCGGCAGCGGCCCGCAATCGGGCGCGGCGGTGCGCGTGCTCTGGCCAGATGAGGGCATCGAGCCATGCGAGGTCTGCGGGGTTGGTGACGTCGAGCGGGTTGAGGTCCAGGCCTGCCCGCCACACCACCTCGGGTCGGCCCGCGGGCAGGGCCATCCCGGTGGCCGTGCAGTCCAGGAGCGGATCGCCTTCGCCGATGCGGTAGTCGCCGTAACGGTAGCTGTACTTGTCCGGGTAAAGGCACAGGCCGGCGGATGCGCCGACGTCGAGCAGTGCAAGCGGTTGCGGCAGAGCGGCGAGCACGGGCAGGAGGACCGCGCACCGCCCTGCCTCGTTGGTCTGCGTGGCCCGGGTGCGTATCTCCTCCTCGATCACCGGCCAGCCGGTCACCACGTAGTCGCGGAATGCGGCCGGGTCCTGGACCGGGCCGCCAAGGAACCTGACGACGCCGAATAGCAGGTTCGGCTGCCGTTTGGCTGGCGGGAGCAGCCCGAGCAGGGAGAGCACCTCGTCGTCGTGGGAGACAGTGACCGATAGCCGCTCGTAGATGGGTGATATGCCGTGCGTTTCGCGTGCGGCGAACTCGGCGTAAACCGTGGCGGTCGTCATGCCCGCATGGTCGCACCGCGTCGCCGTCCTGGGGAGTGGTGGCGTGCCAGGTAGTTGCTCGCTCCGGAGTCGCACCCAACCTGTGTTATGACTTGCTGGCCGGGATGTGAGTGCATCTGCAGGCAGGTGCGCCTCCACGGCATAGCTCAATCTGGGTTGGCCGTCCGTTCCGGCGAAATCGCCTTGATTGCCGTGGAGACGGGGAGCTGTGCTAGCACGTGGCTCGCCGGCCAGCGGGCGAGGAATAGCTGCACCCGTCACGCCGTGGGCTGAACCGTGCTGGCAGCCGCGAGGGCGGGGCATTGTGGTGAGATGCCTGGAGATTTCAGCGGCGAGGTGGCTGCGTTCTACGCTCAGTACCGGCGCGGTTATCCGCCCGAGTTTGTCGGCATGCTGGCCGAGGCGCTGCAGCTGGGCCTTGACGATGTGACTGCCGACATTGGCTGTGGCACCGGGCAGCTAACCATCCCGCTGGCGGGCCGCGTCCGGGCCGTCGTGGGCATGGATCCCGAACCTGCCATGCTGGCCCTGGCAGGTCAGGCTGCGGCGGCTCAGGACGTGGCCAACACGACCTGGGTCCTGGGCAGCGATCGCGACCTGGCCGCCCTGAGTGCCCTGCTCGGGCAGCACGCGCTGGCCGCGTTGACCATCGCCAATGCCATCCACCTCACAGCGTACGAGCGGCTGTTCGCTGCGGCGCTGCGGTCGCTGAGCCAGGCGGCGGTCTCGCCGTGATCGCCAACGGCACCCCCCTCTGGCAGCAACCCAGCGAGTGGTCGCGAGCCCTACGGCACGTCCTGGAACAGTGGCTGGAAACCAGGCTGGAATCCCGCTGCGGAACCGACCCGCAATCCAGGCAGCGCTACCAGACTGCGCTCGGTGACGCGGGCTTCACCGATATCCACGAGGAATCCCTCAACTACACCAGCGACCTGAGCTTCGATGAGGTGATCGGCGGTGTCTACTCGGCCATGCCTAGCCGCATGCTCCCCCCACCCGGCCAGCGGGCCGCCTTCACCAGCCGCATCCGCAATGCGATCGGCCCTGGCCCGCGATTCACCGAGCCAGTCCACGTCACCGCCCTCATTGGCCACACGCCGGCATGACCGGGCCCTCTGGGGTCGCAATCCTTCGCAGGTGTGTGGTTATGACTTGCTGGCGGGACCATGTAGACGTTCTCGTATATGCGCTTGAGCTGGGAGAACGGTGCCGGCATGCCCGAGCCGCCGTGGCCGCTGGATGGGTTCCGGCTGGCCTGGCGTTCATGGCATCAGCGCCGCGGGGCCAGCATGAGCTGGACTTCGAGGCCGAGGAAGCGGCGATCCTCACCGCAGTGGGCCAGACCCGCATCGACCTGATGGTCGAAGACACCGGGGACCCGGAGCATCTGGGCCGCAGGCTGGCTGGGACCCAGGCGGAGAAGATCATCGGCGCCGAGACGATCAACTACGAGACGGACACCGTGGCCGCGGAGCTGCGTGAGCGCACCGGCGGCCGTGGCCCGGACATCTGCATCGAGGCGGTCGGCATGGAGGCCGACAGCCCTGGTCCGCAGTATCTCTACGACCAGGTCAAGCAGCAGCTGCGGCTCGAAACCGACCGGGCGATTGCCATCCGGCAGGCCATTCACGCCTGCCGGAAGGGCGGTGGTGTGTTCGCGCTGGGGGTGTGCGCCGGCTTGGTGGACAAGTTTCCGCTTGGTGCGGTGATGAACAAGAGCCTCACCCTGCGCGGCGCCCAGCAGCACGGCCACCGGTACATCCCGGAGATCCTGGATCTGATGGCGCGCGGCGAGGTCAAGGCCTCCCATCTCGCTACGCACGTGATGCCCCTGACCGAGGGCCCCACCGGCTACCGCATGTTCAAGAACAAGGAGAACGGCTGCGTCCGGGCCGTCTTCCAGCCCGCGGGGGGCTGACCGCCTGCCCCCGGTAACCCGCGTGATGGCGCGACTAGCCCGCAGCAGCCTGGGTAATCGCGCCATCACCATCATTGATCGGCCTGCGGGCTAGACGTTCGGAGCTACGTCCGAACACAAGCGCCTTGTATGGACATCGGGCTCCGTGCAGGGCGCTGGCGTTTACAGGCCCGCCTCCGGCTCGGCCCATCTTCGGCCGGCAAGGTGCCGGTGCCAGGCCATCAGGGGGCCCGGTGTCACGATCCGGGCGGCAAGCACATCACGATCAGTCCAGTCCGGCCGCGGGCGCGCGACCTGCCGGCTAACCCGCTGCGGTCTGCGGGGGGGTCTGGCCCGGTGATGACTGCCCGGAAACGGCAGTAGCGGGGCCGGTCGGTGGCGGGGCCGGTGGTGGCGGGGCCGGTGGTGAGGGTCTTCTCAGCCGCGTCGACGACGCCGAGGTCGGCGCGGATGTGCAGTTCGGCTGCGGTGATGAGCAGCGACTCAACGGCGGTGGCGGTGGCGCGGGCGCCGGCCAGGGCGTGCAGTTGCCGTAGCAGGAGGGCGCGCTGCCGGCTGAGCACGGCGGGGAGCGTGGCGGGGTCGGCGGAGCGGACGGCGGCCATGACTTTGAGGAAGAAGTCGTCACGGTAGCCGCGGGCGGGGCTGGCGGGCTCGCCGAGCCAGCGATCGAGTTCGGCGCGGCCGGCCGGGGTGAGGCGGTGCACGACGCGGTCGGGCTTGACCTGCTGCGGCTGGCGCTCCGACTCGATCAGGCCGTCCCGGGAGAGCCGGTCGAGTATCTGGTACAGGTGGCCGATGTTCAGCCCGCCCCACTGGTCACCGACGGCCTGCTCGAAGCTGCTTTTCAGCTCGTAGCCGTGGGCGGGCTTGGCCGACAGCAGGGCCAGTACCGCGTGGTGCAGGGGCATGCGCCTTACCTTGTCACTAGGTAACGATCCGGTGTCCATGCTTGCATTGTCACTATGTAAGGGGTGAGCATAATCCCAGCCCCCGGTCCACGCCAGCCCGGGGACAGGCACGAGCGCGTGAGGGGTGCTGTAGTGGGCAGGTTCGCCTGGTCGCAGCTGCGGTTCCGGCTTGCCCGCTCGCTGGCGCTGGTTGCCGGGGTGCTGGTCGCGGCGGCCGCGTTCACCGTGCTGACCGCGGCGTCGCGGACTGCGCAGGTGCGCACGACCGGCACGGTGTCGGCGAACTTCGCGCCCGCCTACGACATCCTGGTCCGGCCGAAGGGAGCCAGGACCGCGCAGGAGAACCAGACCGGCACGGTGCAGCCGGACTTCCTGTCGGGCATCTATGGCGGGATCACGATGGCGCAGTACCACCAGATCCAGCAGATCCCGGGGATCCAGGTCGCCGCACCGATAGCGATGGTCGGCTACACGCAGCTCGAGGCCGCCGTGTGGGAGCCGGTCCCCGCCGCCACGCTGGCCGGGGCCCGCCGCCAGCTGTACCGGATCTCCACCACCTGGGTCAGCGACAACGGCGCCAGCCGTGTCACGCAGCCGCCGTCCTACCTGTACATAACGCCGCGACGAGTCACGGGCAACCTGAGGGGCAGGCCCAGCACCGACGGCACCGGCCCGGGATGCGTGCTGGGGGACGGCAGCCCCCTGCCACCGGGAACGAACCCGTTCAGCGCGGCCGCGCAATCCTACGCATCGTGCTGGTCCCGGGTGAACCACGACGGCCTACCGCCGGGCGGGGGAGCCAGCAGCGCCGAGGCTGGCTATTGGATCAACTGGACCATCCCGGTGCTGATCGCGGCCATCGACCCGGCGGCCGAGGCGGAACTGGACGGGCTGAACAAGGTGGTTGTCTCCGGCAGGTACCTGACGGAGAACGAGAGCGGCCGCGGCCCGATATTGCCGGTACTGGCCTCTTCCGGCAGTGGTATGAGCGAGTACGCGCAGACCACCTTGCAGCAGCTGGCGGCACCGTCTGTGATGCCTGACATGAACGCCAACTGGGCGAGCGTGCAGGCCTCGGTCCCCGGCCGCACGGTGGCCACCGTGCACACCACCGCCCAGCAGGCCTACAACGCCGTGCTCAAGGGGCTCGGGCCGACCGAGACACTCCAGGGCACCTACACCGGCACTCCCGTTGCCGGCTACTGGTCGGCCGGCCCAGTGGACTACCGGCGCACAAGATCCGGGGCGCTGGTACCGCGTCAGGTGGTCAACCGCCCGTCGGTCTGGGCCACCGGCAACAGCGTGGCTCCGGTCGCTATGGACGACGAGGACAGCCAGTACCGGACGGTGACCTCGCACGCGAAGGCGAGCGCGCCGACCACGCAATTTGCCGTGATCAACGTCGCCGGCGTGTTTGACCCGGCCAGGATCAGGTCGTTTTCCCCGTTGTCGCGGGTGCCGCTGGGCACCTACCAGCCGGTGACCGCGGCCCCGGCTTCTGCGGCCAGCCGCCGGGCGCTGCACGGGGGCGACCTGCTGCCCAGCCAGAACCTGGGTGGCCTGGTCAGCCAGCCGGTGAACCTGATCACCACCTTGTCGGCGCTGCCGAAGCTGGAGAACAGCCTGGTCTACAGCGGCGTGCCGACTGCTGACCCGATCAGCGTGATCCGGGTCAAGGTCGCGGGCGTCACAGGGGCGGGTGCGCTGTCGCGGGAGCGCATCAACGCGGTCGCGCAGCAGATCACCCAGCGCACCGGCCTGGACGTGGATGTCGTGGCCGGCTCCTCGCCATCACCGCGGACCATCGACCTGCCCGCGGGCAGGTCCGGGCAGCCGCCGCTGACCCTGTCCGAGAACTGGGTGAAAAAGGGCGTCGCAGTGGCGATCCTGAACGCGGTGGACAAGACCAGCGTGGTGCTGTTCACCCTGATCCTGGTGGTGTGCGTGCTGTTCGTCAGCAACGCCGCCACCGCCGCGGTGCGCGGGCGGCGGCGCGAGCTCGGGGTGCTCGCCGCGGTCGGCTGGCGCCGGTCCCGGCTGTTCGCCACCGTGCTGGGCGAGCTGGCCGGCATCGGGCTCGCCGCCGGGCTGCTGGCCGCAGCCATCGCGGTGCCGGTCTCGGCTGCCCTGGGCCTGAACGCCTCGCCCGGACGGGCGCTGGTGGCCGTGCCCGTCGCGATCGCGGTGGCCATGGTGGCCGGCCTGGCACCAGCCTGGCTGGCCGCCCGGGCCGACCCGGTCAGCTCGGTCCGGCCGTCGGTGCTCGCGGCCGGCCGTGCACACCAGCCCCGCGGGATCACCTCGCTGGCAGTGCTCAACGTGGCCCGCACCCCCGGGCGCACCCTGATCGGGGTGGTCAGCCTGGCCATCGGCATCACCGCGCTGACGCTGCTGGCCGCGGTCACCGTCGCCTTCCGCGGGGTGGTCGTCGGGTCACTGCTCGGCAACGCCGTCGCGGTGCAGGTCAGGGGCGTCAACTACGTCGCGGCCGGGGCGACGGTCGCCCTCGGGGTGCTCGCCGTCGCCGACGTGGTGTTCCTGAACATCACAGAACGCGCGGCCGAGCTGGCCACCATGCGCAGCTTCGGCTGGCATGACACCACGCTGGCCCGGCTGGTGATCACCGAGGGCGCAATCATCGGGGTGGTCGGCTCGCTGGCCGGCGCCGGGCTCGGGCTCGGGGCCGCGGCCTGGTTCGCCGGGCAGCTGCCCGCCCGGCTGCTGGCCATCGCGGCCGCCGCCGTGGCGGCCGGAATCATCATCACCGCCGGGGCCACCCTGCTGCCCGCCGCCCTGCTGCGCCGCCTGCCCACCGCCCACTTGCTCGCCGAGGAGTAACCACCATGACCGCCATCGTCCCCGGCAGCGGCGCGCTCGAGCTGCGCGGCGTCAGCAAACGCTACGGCACCGGCACCGGCGGGCAGGTCACCGCCGCCGGCGACGTCACCTTCACCATCGAGGCGGGCGCCTTCGTGGCGTTGACCGGCGCCTCCGGCTCGGGCAAGTCCACGCTGCTGCACATGATCGGCGCGCTCGAACGCCCCGACTCCGGCACCATCATCAGCAACGGCATCGAGGTCACCGCGCTGCGCGGCGCCGCCCAGGCCGACTACCGGCGCACCGTCGGCTTCGTCTTCCAGCGCTACAACCTGCTGCCCGGACTCACGGCCCTGGACAACGTCATCGCACCCGTCCTGCCGTACCGCACCCGCTGGGACAAACGCGACCGCGCCAGGAGCCTGCTGGCAGCCGTCGGCCTGGCCGGGCGCGAACGCTCCCTGCCCTCCCGGATGTCCGGCGGCGAACAGCAGCGCATCGCCATCGCCCGCTCCCTGATCAACACCCCCGCGCTGCTGCTCGCCGACGAGCCCACCGGCAATCTCGACTCCGCCAACGCCGCCGGCCTCCTCGACCTGCTCGCCAGGCTCCGCGCCGAACACGACATGACAATCATCCTCGCCTCCCACGACCCGCAGATCGCCGCCAGAGCCGAACGGCTGATCCGGCTCCGCGACGGCGCCGTCGTCGATGACATCCAGCTCACCCAGGACCGCCCAGTCGACGACATCATCCGGCACATCAGCCAGCTCGGCTGACCAGCCAACCCACTGCGCGGAGCTGATGCCGTCCACCTGGCCAGTGCGCTCGCACTCAGCGATCCTGGCCCGATCCTCGCCGCCTGTAACCACCGTCTGCGGGCCGGTGCGAGCGCCGCAGGCGTAGCGGTCGCCCCGGCTGAACTTGGCTTTTAGCCTCGGCGGCGGTCCATTCTCTAGGACAAGACCACCTGTGTAGTTATCGCTTGCAGGCAGGATTTTGGTTACGCCTTCAAGCGTTCGACGCCCTCATCGACCAGTGCATGCGCCCCTCTTATGGGCTGGTCGGCAGGAGGTAGACCAGGCCGACCCATGTATGTCCATCTTCCGCGTAGACAGCCCGGACCCTCCAGTTGCCTGCGGGCAGGGGCACAGGCGCATGATCGGGCCGCCCGCCGCCGGGGTACCCGACGCCGAGGTCGGTCCCGGCATTGGCGGAGTCCATGAGCACTGCGGGGCCGTCGGTGGTCCAGGTGCCGTGGTCCTGCCAGACGGTGGCGGGGTCAGTGAGGACGCGCATGGCGGTGGCGGTGAGTTCGGCCTCGGAGTCGGCTGCATGCCGGCGCAAGAAACCCGGGTGTTGGGGCAGGTAGCAAGTAGTTGCAGGCTCGTCCGCCAGGACCAGGGCCTGTGCCCCGTGGTCGCCCACCGCGATCACGCCAGCCAGGTCATGCACCGCGCAGGCCCGGTCATAGTCGTCCGGCGTTTCCGTGCCGCCGATGATCTCCTCCGCCGCGCTGCAGCCGCCCCAGCTGGCCAGCGCGGAGACGGGCACGACGAGCAGCGGGCCTCCCATCGACGTCACCCAGCCGTGGGCACGTGGCTGATCCGCCGGCTGCAGGTGTCGCCGCACTCATAGCGCCCAGTGTTCCTTGATGCTTCCCTTTGAACCCGGATAAGGCGTGGTTGGGGAGGCGGTTTGTGATCTTCGGGTTAGGCCTGCGTGCCGACTTGGGCTGAGACCGGAAGGCCACGGACTGTGCAGCGAGACGGCCCCCCCGGCGATCTCGCACGACCATCACCAGCCGTCGCCGCGCCGTCAGCCCGGCTGCCGAATGCCCAACCTGTGTGGTTATGACTTGCAGGCGGGACCATACCGACGTTCGCACGTGCACATTTATCCAGTGGGATGGCAGGCCGGCGGCACCCAGGTCCAGTTATTCGGCGCGCAGGTTCGTGGTGGTCCTGGCGGCCGCGGCCCAGGAGGCGGGCAGCAGCGCACCGGTCCCGGCGGCGGCGAGCCCGGCCAGGGCGAGCAAGGCCAGCTCGGCGGCGCTGTAGATGTTAACGATGTCGGCGGGTATGCCAGTTCCGGCGGCGCTGCCGATGGCGGACACGGTGGCGGCGTGAATGACGATCGCGATGGGCAGGGCGATGATCGCGGCGCCGAGGGCCGGGGGGATGACCGAGCACACGACCATGGTGATGGTCTGCCGCGGGGTCATCCCCATGGCCTTGAAGACACCAAGGTCGTAGACGCGCTCACGGGTGCTCATCAGCAGCGAGTTGAGGATGCCCAGGGCGGCCAGTACGGCGACCATCAGGGTCAGTGTGCGGATGAGGGAGGTGTCCACGAACTCCGTGACTCCTCCCCCGGGCTGGGGCTGGAAGACGCTGAGGCCCGGGCCGAGCGCACGGCCCAGGCCGGCTGTGTAGGCCTGCGGGCTGACGGCGGGCCCCAGCCCGATGTCGTATTGCGAGACCGGGAACGCGGCCGGGTGACCGAGGGTCTGCGCGGCGGTGAGAACGTCTGGCAGGTCCGGGTCGTAGACCTGGCCGACGATGCGGGTTCGGACCAGGCGGTCATCGACGCTGAGGGTCACGTGGTCGCCGATCGTCAGTCCGGTGTCGGTGAGGAAGGCTGTGTTGACGTCGATCTCGCCAGTCTTGTCGTACCAGCGCCCGCTGATCATGTCCCAGCCGAGCCAGGCGGAGCGGCTGGTGTAGGCGGTGATGTTCAGCGGGATCTGCAGCCCGGCCACACCGACGCTGGCCGTGGTGAAGTTGAAGATGCCGCCGCTCAGGGTGATGACGCCCGTGTGGGGGCCGGTTCCGGGCGCGGCCTGCAGCGCCCGGGCGACGGCCTGGCCCTGGCTGCGGCTGAGGGTCGCTCCGGGCCCGGCGGCGGGTATGACCTGGACTGCGCCCTGTCCGCGGATTGAACTTGAGCTGGCTCGGTCAAGTGAGGAGCCGAGGCCGACGGCGAGGATCACGGCGGTGAGCCCGGAGCAGATGGCCGCGAGCGTGAGCGCGGAGCGCCCCGGGCGCGAGAATGGTGCTGCCAGGCCGGCGGTGACCGGCCGCGGGATGGGCAGGGCTGACAGCAGGCGGTGCACCGCGAAGCCGTGACCCTGGCGGGGGGCCTGCCCGCGCGCGATCGCGGCGACTGCGCTGAGCCGGCCGGCCTTCAGCGCGGGGATCAGCGCGGCGATCCCGGCGATCGCGCATATTCCCAGCGGCGCCGCGACGTCGATCCACGCCGGGATCGTGCTGGTCAGGTGGAATACGCCGGCCCCGTGTCCGAGCATGGGCAGCACCCAGTAGTTGCCGAGGATGACTCCGGTCGCGCACCCCGCAACCGTCGGCACCGCGACCTGGGCGGCGTAGGCCACCGCGACCTGAAGCGGGGTGAAGCCGATGCTCTTCAGGACGCCGATGCGCCGGTAACCGGCTACCACGAGCGCGCTGACCACGCTGCCCACGATCAGGGCGGCCAGGGCCAGCCCCAGGAGGGCAAATGCGACCGCGGAGGGAGTGTTGAGGTCCTGCTCGGCCCTGGTCTGGTCCGCCGACAGCAGCCACGACACGCTAGACATCACCGCTCCCCGCGGGAGCGCGGCGCGGATCTCAGCGAGATCCGTGTTGATCTGGACGGCCGTCGCGGCGCTGCGGAAGCGGTAGAGCATCTGCTCCTGGACTGGCGCGCCGGCTTTCTCCAGCGCGGTAATCTCGGCTGGCGTCACCCACGCGTCCTCGTCCCGCGCCTCTGAGCCGCCGTAGCCGGTCACAGCCAGCCGCGGGTGGCCCGCCAGGCTGGTCGCGGTGACCGCGCCCCCGATTTGAGCGCGGAGCGGAATGTAGACGCCGATCGCGATCTGGCCCGGGCCGTCCGGCCAGCGTCCCCTGTTCAGCGTGAGGTCATCGAGCGGGCCGCCCCGCGATGCGCGGCCCACCACGGAGTAGGACACCGCGGGGCCGCCTGAAGGTTTCCCTGCCCGCGTCTGCGGTAGCGCCGCGCCCTGCAGGGTGATCGCGGTCTCCGGGTAAGGCCCGGCGGTCTGGGTCACGCCGCTGAGCGAGGAGGTGCGGGCGAGCTGCGCCCGCGTCACCCGGGCAGGATCGATGGTCACCGCCAGATCCGGGCCGTGGTAGGCGGCGAAGGCGTTGAGGAACCCTTCGTTGGCGCTGGTGTACAGGGTCAGGCCGAGCGTAGCCGCGGCGCTCGCCGCGGCCACGACGACGAAGACGACGATGGTCTGCACCGGGTGCCGGACCAGGCCCCCCGACGCTGCCCGCAGCGCCGGGCCGGTGCTCATGCCAGCACCCCGGCGGGGGTGTCGCTGATGATCCTGCCGTCGATGAGCTGCACCACCCGCGTGGCGTACCGTGCAGCCAGGTCAGGGCTGTGGGTCACGATGATCAGGGTCTGTCCTGACTGGTTGAGGCTGACCAGGAGCCTGCCGATCGCCTCGCCGTTCGCTGTGTCCAGCGCGCCGGTTGGCTCGTCGGCGAGCAGCAGCGCGGGCTCGTTGACCAGGGCCCGCGCGATCGCCACCCGCTGCCGCTCACCCCCGGACAGCCGCCCGGGATAGGCGTCGCGGTGCTGGCTGATCCCGAGCTCGGTCAGCAGCCAGGATGCCCTGGACCGGGCCGCCGCCCGGCGGATGCCGGCCAACTGGGCCGGGAGCAGTACGTTGTCGGTCACGGTCAGGTCGTCGAGCAGGTTGAAGAACTGGAAGATCATCCCTAGCTGCTGCCGCCGGAACCTGGCCGTCCCGGTCTCGCTCAGAGAGTCAACCCGCTGCCCGGCCACGGTCACCGTGCCGCTGGCCGGTTTGTCCAGCCCGGCGATCAGGTTCAGCAGCGTGGACTTCCCGCTGCCCGAAGGCCCCATCACCGCGACCGCCTCGCCCGCTGCGATCCGCAGGCTCACCCGGTCCAGCGCGGGCTGGCCGCTGCCCGGATATCGCTTCGTCACGTCGATGAGCTGCACTAGGGCCTGAGACGCCGGTAGGCCCTCACGCCCGCCGGCGTTCACCTCACCGGCCACGCCAGCCGCCTGTGAACAGGGCCGCCGTGGTGATGGCGGCGGGCGAGCAGCCTCGGCTGTGCAGGCGGGCGATGGTGCCGCCGTGATCGAGATGCGGGAGTTGGCTTCCCTGCTCCACTGTGGTGGCCGCGAGCGTCCCGTGCGGTCCCGCGCTGCCGAACGCGTCGGTGAGCTCGCCGATCCTGAGCTGGCTCACGCTGGCCCCGGTCAGCCTGAGCACCGCCGTCGAGCCGGACGTGGTCACCGGGACGTCAATGGAGCTGCCCATGACCACCGTGAACCCGCCTGCACGTACGCCGCTGACTGTCCCGATCGCCAAACCGCGCGGGATGCCGTGCCGGTGCCCCGGCCGGGACCGGGGCTGGCCATCACGAGCCGCCGGCACCGGGAGCGGGTTGGCGCCGATGTTCACGTCCTTGGCGGCCAGCCGGCCGCCGGAGGTGGTGCCGAACACGATGACGTACGCCCCGTCGGTGACCTCGCCCACGGAGCCGGGCACCTGGCGGCTGATCGTGGACGAAGCCCGTGTCGTCACCGTCATCCGGTGGCCGCCGGGGATCTTCAGCACCAGGCTGGCGCCATCGGCCTGGACCAGGGTGCCCGAGACCGCGTCCAGGCCCGGGCAGCCCTCCACCGCCATGAGCCCGGCGCCGGCTGCAGTGTGCCCCCGGCCCGGTGGGCCCGCGGTCCTGCCCCCGGCGGCCAGCCCGGCCGCCGCGCCCCCGGCCGCGACCAGGACTGCAGCCGCCGCCGCCGCAATCCACACCGGCCGGGGCAGGCCAGGTCTGCGGCGGCGTTGCCGCGGTCCCGGCTGGCCTTCTTCCAGCCGGGCCGCGGCGACCGCGGCCCGGGCGCGGGCCCACGCGCCGGCTGAGGGCCCTGGCGTCTCGTCCCGGAATCCTCGCAACAAGTCGATCTCGTCAGCCACAGTCCAGCCCTCCTCCTTGAGCCGGGTCGGTGCCCGGCCGGAGTACCCACAAGTCCATGTCAAAGTCACCGAGCTGCTCGCGCAGCGCCGCGCGCGCCCGCGACAGCCGGGACCGCGCCGTGCCCGGCGCGATGCCCAGCGCCGCCGCGATCTCCTCATGGCTCAGCCCCGCCCAGGCGTGCAGCAGCAGCACATCGATCTGATCGCGGGTCAGCAGGGCTAGCGCCGCCGCCAGCTGCGGAGCCAGCCACGCCGCGGCCAGCCGCTGGTCCACCCCGTCCCAGCCGTCTAGGGCGTCGGCCTCAGGAACCAGCCGCGCGTCCAGGGCGAGCAGATGTTGCTCGGCGCGCCAGTGACTGCGCACCAGATTCGCCACGATCCCGAACAGCCAGGCCCGCAGCGAGCCCCGCGCGGGGTCGAAGGAGGCGCGGCGGCGGTACGCCGTCGCGAACGTCTCAGCCGCCAGATCCTCAGCGATCGCCGAGCCCACCCGCCGGGCGGCAAACCGGTACACCAGCGGGAAATACTGCTCGAAGACCGCCTCGAAATCCACCGGGTCAACAATGCGCCCGCCATCGGCCGGCACCCCGTCACCTCTCACACCTATGTATTGTCCGGAGCGCCTGCCCCGTTCCAACGCCGCCCGCCAGCCGCCGCCCCGCGCGCCGCTCCCCTTACCAGACTGTCATCCGGGAACCTGCCGTCGTTGTCCTCGTCCACCGGACGGCGCCTGTCCAGGGCCGTCCGGACAACCTGAGTGGTTATCGCACCCTGGGCGGAGCATGGCGCCACTCGCACCTGCGGGAAGCTGAGTAACAACGCCGGGGAACACCCCAGCATGGTTACGGAAGCCGGGCTCGCGCCACTCTGGGGCCGATGGGCTTTACGGGCCATCGCCGCCTGCCCTGACCTGCTGTGATGACGCTGCCTCGGGTATCCGGCCGAGCGTCATCCCACGCATGTCCCGTGCTCGCTGACTCAGGTTGGCCTCTTCGTGCAAGGCGGTCGCTGTAGGGTCCGTTGCTGTACTTCGCTACTGACCCGGCCGGTCTGATCACCTGCTTGCAAATCGCATTCTCATCGTGCCGCAAAACCGCTGACCTCGGGTTGCCAGCGCATTGGAGATACCGCTACGCACCCCGGCTGACCCTGATTAATGGCACGCCAAAACGGTACGGCGATCTTGGCTGCGCCGGGTCAGTGTCCCGGCTGACCCGGCCTGCCCAAGAGCGGGCTGCGGCGGGCGCGGACACGCAAGACGGTGACCAGCATGACGCAGAGCACTGCGACCGCTGCGGGTGTCAGCGCCACGGTCCAGTCGACGCCGGGGCGCAGGGCGGTCGCTACGGCGACGCCGCCGAAGCAGATGGCGGTGAGGGACGCCCCGATGGTGAGCCGGGGGACGAGGTAGCTATCGGCTCGTCGCGGGGTGGCGGTGTCCGCGGGAGCAGCGTCTACGGGGCCACGGTTGACGGGCAGGTCTGCAAGCGGGGCGGTCAGTTCTTCCCCGGTGCGGGCGGTTAGTGCCAGCGTGGATCGCCGGTCGAACTCGTCGGCTGTGATCCGGCCGGCCTGGTAGGCCTCGCTCAGCTCGGACAGCGCCCGGTCACGCTCGGCGTCAGATACCCGGAGGTCTCCCGGCGGAAAACCTCTGGCGCCTGTGTCCATGATCGGTGCTCCTTCGGCGCGAAGGCCCCATCTCGCAGTGTAAGTCTACGACGCCAGGGAGACGGCGCGGTGGGGCACGGGTGATCTGGGTGTCCCCATGCCCGGTAGCTGCCACTACCCAAAGCACCCCGACCTCGGGCTGGTCTACCGAAACCACGACACGTGGCGGCCCGTAGGCCTGTGGCGGCCCCCGCAAAAAACCCGGAGGAACCTCAGAGGAGGTCAGACAAGGCATTGGGGCCCTAAGTGTGTGGGCTATGACTTGCTGGCGGGAATGTGGGTGCACTTGCAGGTAGGCTCCCGCCCCGGCCGGCTCATTGCTACCGGCGGCCATCCGGGCGGCCGGCGTCGCGCAGCAGCGGCGCAGGCGTCTCCGCCGTGAACACACGAGCGCGGGTCTCCGCACGTCCACGTGGCACCGGCAGATGAGCCAGCCCGACCCGGCGACTCACGGAGACCGCCTTCGCGCGAACGCACCCATCGCGGCATTATGCGGGTGATCGTTGTCAAGCGATCATGATGCTTGGTTGTCGTCGATCTGGTGGATGAGCCGGGCAAAAAGTTCCTGGCGGCCAGTCTGGCCATAGGTGGGGGCGTGGTCGTGCTGGGCGGGCCGGAACTCGATGCTGGTCTGGAAGTAGCTGCAGGTTTCGCAGATGGACTCGAAGACGCAGTCCAGCTGGGGCGGGCGGGTGCAGTGGCCGTTGCCCAGCAGACGGTGGTGCTCGCGGCGCAGCCGGGTCAACTTCGGGCCGGCGGCGTCGGCGGAGAGCTGGGCGGGCGGGCCGTAGAGCGCTTCGGCTTTCTCGCTGACGGCGAAGTACTCCTCAGCGACGGTACGGCGGGGATGCCCGCGGTGATCGGCTGGGACGGCTCGGTCGGTGACCGGGCCACGACATTGTTCGCGGGACGGCTGTACCGGGGCCTGGCGGGCGGGGCTGATCTGGTGGTGGCTGCGGGTGATGCCCGCCGGGTGCTCCTGCACGCGGAAGATCCCGCGGTGCCTGGGCTGATCCGGTTGGACATTGCGGGTCCTGCCGGTGAACGTTGAGGGAAACGGCAACGCCTTATTTCGCCGCAGGCAGACCGCGGGGTACGGTTAAAGCGCTCGTAGCCCGGACGGGCGCGCGCTCGTCGCGCGACCGGCTTACCTGGCAGCTGCCCTGGACCCTGGCGGTTCAACGTCTACCGTCACGATGGGTCTTCAGGGAGTTCTGGTGGTGCGATCTTCCGGCGCTGCGGCCCCCGCGCTCGGGCTTTCTGCAGTGTCGCGCGGGCATAGGCATGCTGTTTTGGTGGTGCTGTGCGCCGCTGCGCTGATCGTCAATGTGGACAACACCATCCTCAATGTGGCGCTGCCTACCCTCGTCCGGACACTGCACGCTACCTCCAGCCAACTGCAGTGGATCGTCGACTCCTACGCGATGGTTTTCGCGGGCCTGCTGCTCGTCGGCGGCAGCCTGGCCGACAGGTTCGGGCGCAAGCGGTTCTTCCTCATCGGCCTGGGCGTTTTCGCGGCAGGATCCATCGGTGCCGCGTTCTCCGGGTCGGTGGACCTGCTGATTGGGTGGCGGGCCGTGATGGGGGCCGGCGCGGCGCTGACGATCCCCGCCTCGCTGTCGATCATCAATGACGTGTTCCGTGACCCGGCGGAGCGGGCCCGCGCCATTGGTGCCTGGGCCGCGACCATCGGGCTTGGCATCGCCATCGGCCCGATCGCCGGCGGCCTGCTGCTGGCCCGGTTCTGGTGGGGCTCCATATTCCTCGTCAACGTCCCGATCGTGGTCGCCGGGTTCGCAGGCGCCCTGCTGCTGGTACCCGACTCGAAGAACCCGGCCGCCGACCGGCCCGATCCCTGGGGGGCGGCGCTGTCGATCGGCGGCCTTGGCCTGCTGCTGTGGGCCATCATCGAAGCTCCGGCCAGCGGCTGGGGCTCCTGGAAGGTAATCGGAGCCGGGCTGGCCAGCCTGGCCGTCCTCGGCACCTTTGTCACCTGGGAGGCCCGCAGCAGCCACCCGATGCTGAAGCTGGGGTTCTTTTCAGATCGCCGGTTCTCGGTGGCTGCGGCGGCTGAAATCCTCGGGGTCTTCGGGCTGCTGGGCGCGCTGTTCGTGCAGACCCAGTTCCTGCAGTTCGACCTGGGGCTGTCCCCCTTCCAGGCCGGGCTGCGCATCCTGCCCATGGCTGCCGTGCTCGCCGTGGCCGCGCCGTTGTCCCCACTCCTCGCCCGCGTCATCGGGCTCAAGGTCACCGTTGCCGCCGCCCTGGCCGCGATCGCGGGCGGTCTGTGGCAGATCTCGGCAGTGTCCGCGGTCACCACAACCTACGCAGACGTGGTGCCCGGCCTCCTGCTGATCGGGCTTGGGGCCGGCCTTCTGCTCCCGACAGCGACGAACTCCGTCGTAGGATCCGTCCCTCAGGGCGACTCCGGGATGGGATCGGCCTCCAACGCCGTTGCGCTGCAGGTTGGCGGCGCGCTCGGGGTCGCCGTGATCGGCAGTGTGCTGTCGACTCGTTACCAGGATCACCTGACCACGGCGCTGGCAGGCCGGCACCTGCCCGCCCCGGCCACGCAGACCATCCTTGGCTCACTCGGCGGTGCCCTCGCCGTGGCCGCTCATGCCGGGGGCGCCGCCGGCGCCCTGCTGGCGCACACCGCCCGCGCCGCGTTCATGAGCGGCAACGAGATAGCACTGGCGGTCGGCGCCGCGGTCGCCCTCGCCGGCGTTGTCCTGGCGCTCGCACGCCTGCCGTCGCGGGTTTCGCGGGACTCACCAGATCCCCAGCGGGAAACGGTGAGCACCGGGCAATCGCGGAACGCTCATGTCACGGCGGGAATCAAGAAGGATGCGGTCAGCCGGGAGAAGCCAGACGCGGCCGTTCACCTTCGTCCCGACAGGGCTTAATCCGGCTGGCTTCCATCTACCGATCCCCTGGAAGCGACCCTGTCCGGATAGGCCTCCCCTGCCCTGGCACGGAACAGGCACCTGCTCAGGTCCGATAGACCCCCGGCCCGGAGCACCCGCTAGCTCCACGACGTCCTACTTGGCGGAGACCAAGACCAGCACACATCCGGGCGTCTGTAAACGAGCGGCAGCGATGTGTGTGGTTATCGCCCACACAGGCGGCGATGTCACACATGGGGTCAGCCGACGGTTAGCTCGCGCTGATACCAGGTGCCGGGCTTGCCGCCAAGGTGGGCCGGGTCGGCTGGGCCTGCCGGGACAAAACCGGCCTTGGCCAGGACCTTCTGGGACGCGGCGTTCTCGCGGGTGGTAGCCGCCCGGAGTGTGCGCAGCCCGTGCCGCGCCGCCGCCAGCCGGCACACCTCCTGCACGGCGGCGGTCGCCACGCCGCGGCCGGCAACGTGCTGCGCGACCCGGTAGCCCAGTTCTGCGGTGCCGTCCTGGAAGCGGTACAGGTTGAACCGGCCCAGGACCGAACCATCCTCGGCGAGGAGCACGTAGAAAGCTCCGATACCGGTCTCCTGCTCAGCAAGCAGTGCGCTGTGCCGTTCGGTGAACTCGTCGAAGAACTCGTCGCCACGGTCGGACACCGAGGCAGCGAAGTAGGTACGGTTCGCCAGCTCAAAGGCTCGGACCGCCGGGGCATGACCAGCATGCAGCAGCTGCAGCTCGGGCACCGCCTGACTATACCCAGAGGGTGCGCTGAGGCCACCTGAGTTCCCGGGCCAAGCTGGCCCAAGCGTAGCGGCGCGCCGGCTGGCTAGAGCACCCGGAGTGCTACCAGGCAGGTGTCGTCCTCCGAGTGGGTCGAGCCGAGGGCCTCCAGCACGGATGTGATCAGCTGCTCCGGGTCACCGATGCCCGCGGCCGCCCGGGCCAGCGTGGCGAGCCCCTCGTCCAGGGGGCGGTCCCGCCGCTCCACCAGGCCATCGCTGTAGAGCAGCAGGACGTCGCCGGTCTCGAGGGTCACCGTCATCGCGTCATACCCGCCACGGCCGGCGCCGAGCAGGATCCCGGCGGGCTGCCCCAGAGGCCGCGCGGTCGCCCCGCGGACCAGCAGCGGCGGCGGGTGACCAGCCTGGGCCCAGGTGAGCCGGCGGCTGGGCGGGTCGAAGTAGCCGGCCACCACCGAGGCGGTGTGCTCCGGGGCGACGTGGTGCACCAGGTCATTCAGCCAGCCCACCAGGCGCTCCGGCGGCGCCCCGGTGATGGCCAGCCCGGCGAGCGCGCCGCGCAGCCGGGCCATGCCCGCGGCCGCTTCCAGGCCGTGGCCGGCCACGTCGCCGATCGCGAGCAGGACATCGCCCGGCGGCATCTCGGCCGTGATATACCAGTCTCCGCCGACCCGGCTGTCCGCGGACGCGGGCAGGTAGCGAACTACCGCGCGCAGGCCGGGCAGGTCGAACGGGGCCTCATGCAAGGGCAGGATGGCGCGCTGCAGCTCAAGGGTGACGTGGCGTTCCTGCAGTAATGCCGCGGCCAGCGCGGTGGGGTCACCGGGTGCTCGCTCGCTGTTACGCGGGCGCAGCGTGAAGGGGCCGGACGCAGCCGCGAACGCGGACCGGGCCGCGGCCCGGTCCGGTCCAGCCGGGGCGCCCGGCTCGAGAGGAGCCGGGGAACTAACGATTTCAGGAGTCATCGCCGTTCATATCGTGAGCTTAGGTACACCAAGAGTGAGGCATCGGGGGCGCTCCTGTCTAGATAGGGAACCGGGGGCCGCCCGGACCAGGCGGTGGAGCACCGTCAACGGCAAGGAACACCCCGTGGTTAGATGGCCCCCATGCAGACCTGGCATGCACGTTCCCCGTATGGACCAGGCGGGTTCCGTGGGTAGCGGGCACGCCGTCGCCGCCTCGACAGAACTATATCCAGTAGAGCGGCTGCGGATGGCGGCGGGCGCCGCCGGGGCGGCCGGGCTGGGCGCGTTGCTGCTCACCCCGGGTCCCGACCTGCGCTACGTGACGGGCTACGACGCACAGCAGCTGGAGCGGCTGACCTGCCTCGTGCTGCCCTCGACCGGAGACCCGTTCCTGGTGGTGCCGCGGCTCGAACTACCCGCCGCGCAGGCCTCGCCCGCCGGGGGTTCGGGCCTGGAGCTGGTTCCCTGGGACGAGACGGATGACCCGTATGCGCTGGTCGCCACCAGGCTCGGCCCGGTCTCCTCGGTGGGTCTCGCCGACCGCATGTGGGCCATGATGGTGCTCCGTTTCCGGGCCGCGCTGCCTGCGGCCCAGCTGGGCCTGGCCAGCACGGCCCTGCGGAGCCTCCGGTCGCGGAAGAGCCCCGCCGAGGTGGCCGCGCTCCGTGAGGCCGGGGCGGCCATCGACCGGGTGCACGCCGCCGTGCCGGGCTGGCTGCGGCCGGGCCGGACCGAGTCCCAAGTCGCCGTGGACGTCGCCGCCGCGATCATCAGCGAAGGCCACGTCCGGGCGGACTTCGTGATCATCGGGTCCGGCCCGAACGCGGCGAGCCCGCACCACGAGCCGTCCGGCCGGGTCCTTCAGCCCGGCGACGCCGTCGTGGTGGACATCGGCGGCACCATGCCCAGCGGGTACTGCTCCGACTGCACCCGCGTCTACGCGGTCGGCAGCCCGCCCGCCGAGTTCACCGCCTACTACGAGGTGCTGCGCGGCGCCCAGGAGGCCGCGTGCGCGGCGGTGCGCCCCGGCGTCACTGCCGAGGCAGTTGACGCCGCCGCCCGGGTGCCGATCACCGAGGCGGGATACGGGCCCGAGTTCGTGCACCGGACCGGGCATGGGATCGGGCTGGAGACCCACGAGGACCCGTACATCGTGGCCGGCAACGCCGAGCCGCTGGAGCCGGGCATGGCCTTTTCCGTCGAACCGGGGATCTACCCCGGCCCGCACGGGGCGAGGATCGAGGACATCGTGGTATGCACCGACCAGGGATACGAACGGCTGAACCACGTCACCCGTGACCTGGTCGTGGTCGGCGGCGGCTGAGCGCCTGGCCCGGGTGTTCAGCCGCGCCTAGGCGCTCGCCGTCTCGCCCGCGGTGACCACCTCCCTGGCCGCGGGGTGCCCGATGGACAGCGCGCTCACCGGGTCGAAGAACTGCAGGTTCGAGGTGTCCACGGCCAGTTCGCACTGCTGCCCGGGCCGGACGTGGCTGCGGGCTGCCACCCGGGCCGTCCACAGCGACTTGCCCTCGGCCAGCACCGCCGCGGCCTCCTCGTCGTCCGCGTCGCCGGTGATCTCGCTGATGCTCTCGTGCCTGACCGGCGCGGCGTCCACGGAGAAGATCACGTGGATCTCGCTGCCCAGCTCCTCGGTGACGTTGGCCCGCACCGACATCCGGGCCCAGCCGCTCTCGGCCAGCTGCGCGTCCTCGAAGTCCGACGGCCGGATACCCAGGATGACCTCGCGGCCGAAGTAGCTGTCCAGGCCGGGCTTGGCGTCGATCAGCCCGGCGGGCAGCGGCAGCCGGTGCCCGGCGAAGGTGACCGCGGGCCCATCGTCGCGGACCAGCTGGGCGCTGATGATATTCATCGCGGGTGAGCCGATGAAGCCGGCCACGAACAGGTTCACCGGGGTGTCGAACAGGGTCTGCGGGGTGTCCACCTGCTGCAGCCGGCCATCCCGCAGCACGCACACCCGGTGCCCGAGCGTCATGGCCTCGACCTGGTCGTGGGTCACGTACACGGTGGTGACGCCGAGCCGCTCGTGCAGCTGGGTCAGGGAGGCGCGCATCGACACCCGGAGCTTGGCGTCCAGGTTGGACAGCGGCTCGTCCATCAGGAACGCCTGCGGCTCGCGGACGATGGCGCGGCCCATGGCGACCCGCTGGCGCTGGCCGCCGGACAGCGCGGCGGGCTTGCGCTTGAGGTACTGCTCGAGGCCGAGCATCTTGGCCACCTCGGTGACCCGGCGCTTGATCTCGTCCTTCGGGGTCTTGCGCTGCTGGAGCCCGAAGGCCAGGTTCTGCTCCACCGTCATGTGCGGGTACAGCGCGTAGTTCTGGAAGACCATCGCGATGTCCCGGTCCTTCGGCGGCAGGTCGTTCACCACCCGGCCGCCGATCGTGATCGTGCCCGAGCTGATCTCCTCCAGGCCGGCGATCGATCGCAGCGCGGTGGTCTTCCCGCAGCCGGACGGGCCGACCAGGACCATGAACTCCCCGTCCTTGATCTCAAGGTTCAGGTCGTCCACCCCCTTGACCCCGCCTGGGTAGACCTTGTTCACCTGGTCAAGGAGGATTCCGGCCATCGACGCTCCATCGCTCTCCGGGGGCACCGCTCCGTTGCGGCGCCGCTCCAGGGGCTCCCGTGACTGCCGGGGCCGCGGTGAACGCGGTTCCGCCTTTCGCCTGGCTCCCCTTCTGGCGCAGCGTATCCGGCTTATCCGCCCGGGTTAAGACTGGCGTCACATGCTGTTACCTGAGCGTAAAGCCCGTTATCAGGCCGTTACCATCAAGCAGGCGCGGGTGGCCGCTTGCGGTTTACCGTAACGGGGTGGAAGACATCGACCTCAAGATCGTCTCGCTGCTGTGCCGCGACGGCCGGATCAGCTTCACCGAGCTGTCCCGGCAAACCGGGCTCTCGGTATCAGCCACGCACCAGCGGGTCCGCCGGCTGGAGCGGCGCGGGGTGATCAAGGGGTATGCCGCCATGATCGACCCGGCCGCGGCAGGCCTGCCGCTGACCGCGTTCATCTCCATCAAGCCTTTCGACCCGGCTGCCCCGGATGACGCCCCCGAACGGCTCGCTCACCTGCCGGGCATCGAGGCCTGCCACAGCGTGGCGGGCGACGAGAACTACATCCTCAAGGTCCGGGTGGCCTCGCCATCCGCCCTGGAGGACCTGCTGCAGCAGATCCGGGCCTGCGCGGGGGTCTCGACCCGGACCACCATCGTGCTGAGCACGCCCTACGAGAACCGCCCTCCGGACCTGGAGCACTCCGGGGAGGGCATCACCGGCGCGGATGGCAGCGACTCCGAGGCTCCTGAGCCGGACGCCGAGGGCGTCGGCTGATCAGCCGGCGGACGGCGCTGCACCGTGGCGCAGCCCGTCGAGCATCACGGTGAGCAGCCGCTGGGCCTGGTCGGAATGGGCGGACGGGTAATCGCAGGCGACCGAGATCGCGTGCGACATCTTCAGCAGGTCCGCCACGTCCACGTCCGGCCGTATCTCTCCCGCCTGCTGGGCCCCGGCCAGCAGCGGGACCACGGCCTCCCGGACCATCGCGCTGCACGAGCTGACCACCTCGGCATTCTTCCCGCCGAGGGAGGACATCATCGAGATGGTCAGGTTCCGCTTGGTCGAGGCGAAGGCGACCAGCGCCTCCAGCCACCGGGCCAGCGCCTGGCTGGCCGGGACGTCCCCCGCCTCGCCCGAGTATTCCCGGGCCCGGGCGCACAGCGCCTCGACCTGGCTGCGGTAGACCGCCTCGAGCAGCGCCTGGCGGGTCGGGAAGTGGCGGTACAGGGTCCCGATCCCGACCCCGGCGCGGCGGGCTATCTCGTCGAGGGATGCGTCGTCGGCGCCGTGCTCGGTGAACGCCGCGAGAGCCGCCTCGATCAGCCGCTGCCGGTTGCGCCGCGCATCGGCCCGCATCGCCCCCTCAGGAGGGCTGGTCGCGCTCATCCGAACCACTCTGCCTCACCCCGGCGCGCTGCCAGGCCGTAAATCAGCTTGCTAACCGGAGACTGCCTCCGTATAGTAATCGGAGTCGGTCTCCGAATAATCCGCAGACTACCGTGCATCGTCCCAGGACTCCACTTCCAGGAGACAACTGTGCCTTCTTCCCCCTCCGCATCGCCGGCGGCGGCGCTGCGCCGCCCGGGCGCGTCCCGCACCCGCGGCCGTCCCGGCGTCGCCTTGATCATCATGCTCTCTGCCCAGCTCATGATCATCCTCGACCTGACCGTGGTGAACATCGCTCTCCCGCACATCCAGGCCGGCCTGCACTTCTCCGCGGCCAGCCTGTCCTGGGTGCTGAACGCCTACACGCTTACGTTCGGCGGCCTGCTGCTGCTCGGCGGCCGGGCCGGTGACATCCTGGGCCTGGCGCCGGATGTTCCTGGCCGGGATCGCCCTGTTCACAGCCGCCTCGCTGGCCGGCGGCCTGGCCACCACGGCCTGGTGGCTGCTGGCGGCCCGTGCCCTGCAGGGAGTCGGCGGCGCGCTGGCCTCGCCCGCGGTGCTGGCCCTGGTGGTGGGGAGCTTCCCGGAGGGCCGCGAGCGGACCCGGGCGCTCGGCATCTACTCGGCCGTGGCCATGGGCGGCGCCTCACTCGGCCTGGTGCTGGGCGGCGTCATCACCGAGTGGGCGTCCTGGCGCTGGGTGCTGTTCGTCAACGTGCCGGTCGGGATCGCCGTGATCGCGGTCACCCCGATGTTCATCACCGAGTCGCCGCGCCAGCCAGGCCGGTTCGACGTGACCGGGGCGCTCACCTCCATCGCCGGGATGACCGCGCTCGTCTACGCGTTCATCCGGGCCGCATCGGACGGCTGGACTGACCGCCTCACCCTGGCCGCCTTCGCGGTGGCCGCGGTGATGCTGGGCGCCTTCCTGCTCACCGAATCCCGGGCCCGTCAGCCAATCACGCCGCTGCGGCTGTTCACCAGCCCCGCCCGGGCCGGCTCCTACCTGGCCCGCCTGCTGCTGGTCGCGGGGATGTTCGGGATGTTCTTCTTCCTGACCCAGTTCGTCCAGGACATCCTCGGGTTCAGCCCGCTGGCCGCCGGGTTCGCGTTCCTGCCCATGACCCTCACCGTGTTCGGGGTGTCCCGGGCGGCGCCGCGGCTGCTGCCCCGCTTCGGCCCTACCCGGCTGATGCTGGCGGGCATGCTGCCGGTGATCGGCGGGATGGCGTGGCTGGCCCAGGTCTCGGGGCAGACCACCTACCTGGGAGGCGTCCTGGGGCCGATGCTGCTCATCGGCACCGGGATGGGCATCGTGTTCGTCCCGCTCACGATGGTGTCGCTGGCCGGGGTGGCGCCCGCGGACTCCGGCGCCGCCTCCAGCATGGTGAACGTCATGCAGCAGGTCGGCGGATCACTTGGCCTGGCCATCCTGGTCACCGTGTTCGGGACCGCCTACCGGGACGCGGCGCGGCAGCTCGCCCCCGGCGTTAGCCACGCGAGCGCGGCCCGCCAGCTGCTCATTCACGGAATGTCCGCGGCCTTCACCGTGGCTGCCGTCTTCGACGTGTGCGTCCTGCTGGTCATCCTGCTGACCAGCCGGGCCAGGCCCGCGCCCCAGGCTCAGGCCGAAGGCCGCACGCTCGCCGTGACCAGGCCGGTCAGCACGCAGCGGTGACCGGGCGGACCGGGAGCCCGGCGGGGAACACCGCGCCCGCGGGCACGATCGCGGCGGTACCGCCGTACCGGCGGGCCGCGTCGGGCAGGGCCTCGGCGGGCGTGGCCACCACCGTCGCGCCCTCGAGCAGGGCCAGGTCGAGGAGCAGCGTGTACTCACGGGCACAGCCGTCCGGCGGCGCGGCCAGCACCACATCCTGCGCGGTCACCGGCGCGGGAGTGGCCAGCCGGCTGAGCTCCCGGGCGAGCTGGGCGTGAGTCACCGGGGTCGCCCCCAGCCCGCCGCCCGGCCGGGAAACGATACGGCACCAGGTCCAGGTCCGCCGGCCCGGCGGCGACCGGCGGCTGCAGTCCCCGGGTCAGCAGCGACCGGAACGGCACGGTGCCCGGCGCCTCGTCGAAGGAGATGACCTGCCGGACCCACGAGCCGTCCGCCGCGCTCAGCGCGGCGGGCACCAGCGGGTCAGCGGTGACGAGCAGCCGGGCGCCGCAGTCGGTGAGCTGGGTGGCCATCATGGCTATCGTGCTGGCCGCTCCGATCGGGGACGGCACCCCACCGGCCGCCCGGATCGCGTGCACGGCCAGCACGTAGCTCACCGCGTCGGGAACGTGCACCCCGACGACGTCCTGGGAGCGCAGCCCGCGCCAGGCCAGCCCGGCCGCCGCGGTCTGCAGCGTCACCGCCAGCTCGGCGTGACTGAGAGTCCCCCCGGCCACGCAGCCATCCCGCCCACCAGCGCGGGATGGTCTCCCCGGGCCGATGACAGTCCCACCAGCCGCTGGGTCACGGTGGTGTGAGGGGCTGGCCTGTCCGTCACCGTCATCCGTGCCCTTCTCCCCAGGCTCCTCCGGCCATCCCCCTCCTGACGGCCGGAGGAGCCTTGGCTCTGCGTCCGGCAGCCCGGCTGAGCCCTTGTGCGGGCCCCCATGCCGCACAGGACTCAACGGGACTCTGCGGATGACCTTACGTATGCACGGGTGGGGTCCACATGCGCCGAACTATGCAGTGCCGTGTGTAGTTCGGCGCTGCAGCGGGGGCGGATTGGTATGTAGGCGACTTTTCAGGCATCTGGCCCGGGCTGGCGGGCTACCCAGGCGGCGATCTGCGCCCGGGAGCTGAAGCCCAGCTTGGTCAGCATGTTGGCCACGTGCCGGGCCACCGTGGCCTGGCTGATCACCAGCTCGTCGGCGATGGCCCGGTTGCTCAGGCCCCGGGAGATCAGCCCGGCGAGCTCGCGCTCGCGCGGGGTCAGCGTGGACGGCACGGCCGCGCTGCCGCCGGCCGGGCTGGCCGGCCCGCCGGAGCGGGCCGCGGCTGCCGGGCCCGGCGGGCCATCGCCCCCGGACCTCGGCCGGGGCAGCCAGCCGCCCGCGGCGCCGTCCGCCGCGGGCGGGCTCGCCGGCCGGGTGCCGATCGCGTAGCGGACCGCCTCATCCGCGCCCATGGCGCGGCCTTCATCCAGCAAGGCGGCGGCGCGCAGCTCACCCACTGACCGGCGGGCGGGGCCGAGCAGGTCTTCCAGCCGCGCGCCGGCCCGGCCGAGGGCGGGTGCCCGGTCGCGGAGCGCAGTTCGAGGGCCGCTCCGGCGAGCTTCGCGGCCCGCACCGCTTCCCCGGCCCGGGCCTCCAGGGCCGCGAAGGCCTCTAGCCCGCGGGCGACCGGGAGGCGCTGGCCGGTGGCCAGGCTCAGTGCCAGGCTCTCGGTCAGGCTGGCCCGGCACAGGGTGAGGTCACCCTGGATGAGCGCCACCGAGGCGATGCCCGCCAGGCACCGCGCGATCTCCGGCCGGGCGTCGATCTCCTGGTACAGGCTCAGCGCTCCCTGGTAATGGCTGATCGCGGCCTGGTGGTCGCCGCGGGCCCGGGCCACGCCGCCCAGCCCTACCTGGACCTGGGCCACCCCCCACCCGTTGTTGTCCCGGAGCACGTCCAGGGCCGCCTCGTAGGTGCGCTGGGCCTCCCGCAGGCTGCCCAGCCGGGCCATGCCGGCCGCCTTGATGCTCAGCGCCAGCCCTTCTTCCCAGTCGTTGCCGAGCTTGTGAGCGGTGGCTGCCGCCTCGTCGATCCGGGATACCGCTTCAGCCGGGTTGCCCGCGCGCAGGCTGGCCACCGCGAGCAGCCGCAGCGCACCAGCCTCGTGCGGGTCACCCACCTCCCGGCACAGCTCCAGGCCCTCGCGGGCGCACCGTTCCACGGTGGGGTAGTCCTGCTGCTCGAAGGCCAGGTCGCCGCGGAACACCAGGGCCGGCCCGCGTACCCCGGGCGGCACGCCCGCCGCGCTGACCAGGAACCGGTCGAACCACTCCGCGCCTTCGGTCACGTCGCCGTGGGTCACCCAGGGGTTGCGCATCGCCCCGCACATGCGCAGCCCCTCGGCGGTGTCGCCGCGGCGCAGCGAGGTGGCCAGCGCCAGCCGGTAGTTCGCCAGGTCCACGGTAATGGACCGGTACATGGCCACCCGTTCCGGCCAGAACGGCGCGCCGCGGACGAACGCCCGGGACACGACGTACTCTCCGTAGCGGAGCAGGTAGTCGCGGTGACGCAGCCAGAGAACGTCCTCCTCACCCGAGGCGGCGAGCCTGCTGGCCGCGTACTCCTTGATCGTGTCCAGCAGCCGGTAGCGGGACTCCCCGCGCAGCTCGTGGTCGAAGGTGACCAGCGATTTGTCGATGAGCGCGGCCATCAGGTCGAGCACGGTGCCGCCCGGGATCCGCTCGTCCGCGCAGACTTCCTCGGCCATGTCCAGGTTCCAGCCCGCGAACACCGACAGCCGCCGCAGCAGGATCTGCTCCGGCTCGCTCAGCAGCTCATAACTCCAGTCCACGGCGGCCCGCAGCGTCTGCTGCCGCGGCGGGGCGGTCCGGTCACCCGAGGCCAGCAGCCGGAAGCGGTCATCGAGCCGGCTGGCGATCTGCTCCACGGACAGCGCGCGGACTCTCGCCGCAGCCAGCTCGATAGCCAGCGGCATGCCGTCCAGGGTCAGGCACAGCCGCGCCACCGCCTCGGCATTGTCGATGCCCAGGGCGAACCCGGACCGGGCTGCCGAGGCCCGCTCGGCGAACAGCTGCAGTGCCTCGTGCCGGGCCACGTCGGCCAGGGAATCCGGATCCAGGCTGGCCGGCACGGAGAGCGGCGGGACCCGCCAGACCGTCTCGCCGCGCACCCGCAGCGGCTCCCGGCTGGTCGCGATCACCCGCAGCGACGGGCAGCCGGCCAGCAGCTGCTGGACCAGTTCCGCGCACCCGTCCACGATGTGCTCACAGTTATCCAGCACGAGCAGCAGCCGCCGGGCCCGCAGCGCCTCGGCGAGGGTCGCCATCAGGGGCCGGTCCTGCTCCTCGCGGATCCCGAAGGTGGCCGCGACCCGCCGCGGGAGGAGGTCCGCGTCGGCCGTGTCGGCCAGTTCCACCAGCCAGGCGCCGTCAGGGAATTCCGGGACGAGATCGCAGGCCAGGCGCAGCGCGAGGCGCGTTTTGCCGATGCCCCCGGGGCCGCACAGGGTCAGCGCGCGGACATCACTGAGCAAGAGCGCGAGCTCGCTCAGGTCGCGCTCCCTGCCTATGAAGCTGTTCGGCTCCGTAGGAAGGTTGCCCGGGGCAGGGGGAGCTGCGGAAGTCATGGCATCGAGGACCGTCTGGTTGATGGCGGGGGCCAGCGCTCTGCAGAGTGTGTTCTATTCACAGATGAGTACGGGAACGCTGGTGGTGTAGCGAAGTCGACCGAAATACGTCAGTTTGACCATTGTCCACCACTGCGTGCCGCGCCGGGTAGTAGTCGGTACCTGGACATGATAACGGAGAGTTACTTCTTTTCCGGGGGACACGGAAAAACCTCGCGTCCAGGGATGCAACGCCTGCCAGGTCCCATAGGGGGAGATCAGCTGCGCCTCGCCCCGGACCGCAGAGGCGGCCCGGTTGGCCAGCCGCACGGCCAGTTCCCCGGCGCCCCCGGGCCGGACCTGGATGGCGGGCGTAAGCACGGTGACCTCCACTTCGGCCGCGATGGCCTGCTGATCGGCATCCAGCGCGGGCAGCAGGGTGTCGAGTGGCAGGTTGAGATCGGGGGCCGGGGGCTCGCCCAGCATCACGGCCGTGGCGTCCTCCAGGACCTGGCCCAGCTGGTCGCGGATCCTGGCCGCGAGGAAGTAGTGGCCGGGGGCCGCGCCTGCCGCGCCGCGGACGGCCAGGTCCCAGTGCGCGTGGCCGAGCGCGGGCAGGTCGTAGCGCAGCGGGCCGGCCGGCGTGGCGGCCAGGCCCGCCGGGACGTCGAGGTCCACGACCCCGGCCGCCGGCTCCGGCCCGCAGGCCACGCTGAGCCGTATCGTCGCCGCGTCCGGGACTCCGGCCGCCTGGGGGAGCGCGACCCGGGTGGGTACACGTGCACCGCGACCGGGAGATTGCCGGCCGGGGCCGGGCCCTTGCCGTGCAGCCAGTAGCGGGTGAAGACGGGCTGGGCGGGTTCGGGGGGAGCGGGTACGGCGTGAGGCGCCGTGGGGGGCCCGGCGTTCCCGGGCCGGGAGTCCGGCCCGGCGGCCGGCACGGCCAGCGCCAGCGTGACGGTCCCGGCGGGCGCCACCGACGTCTCGGCGTGCCCCGCCCGTACCGGCAGCCGGGGCCCGGCCGCGGCGCCGTCCCCGTCCCGGGCGTCCCCGTCCCGGGCGTCCCCGTCCCGGGCGTCCCCGTCCCGTGCGTCCTCGACCAGGCTGATCGGCCGCGCCGCGGTAATCCCGGTGAACAGGCTCAGCCGGGCCCCGGTCGCGGACCGGCCGCCGAGATCACGCAGCCGGGCCGTGACCCCGTCCTCGCGTCGCGGCCACCCGGCCCGGCCTGCCGCGAGCGGGTTCCCGTGCGGCTTCAGGGCGGACACCATCACGGGAAGATCCGCGGCGCAGAGGCTGGCCGCCGCCGGGCGCGGGCCAGGGTGCAGGCCGGTCTCGCAGGCCAGCAGGTCATGGTTGTAGTCCTGGCCGGCCACGGCGAAGCCCGCGTCCCGCCAGTCCCCGGGCCGGCGGCGAGCGCGTACTCGAACGTGTGGCTCCAGTGCTGCCAGGCGAAGCTGCTCCCGTCCGGCGCGGTCCGCTTGTCGCCGTCGATCCACACCCCCGACGGCCACGCGCTGCACGAGCGCATCAGCGCGATGTGCAGCGTGCCATCCGGCGAGACCAGGCTGCCCGGCGTGCCCCGGTTCAGCAGCGCCACCGAGCGCGGCGCCAGCGCCGCGTCGGCCTTCCCCCCGCTCGCGTCATCGGCACCACCTGGATCAGCCCCCTTGAGGTCAGCACCGCCCAGCCGCGTGACCTCGATCACCGAGTCGGCCAGGTCGGCGGTGACCGCGGCCGCCGCGGCGCTCAGGTCCGGGTCGGCCACGACGAGCACCGGCAGGTCGCGCAGCCCGCGGACGTCGGCCCCGGGCGCGAACGCCGCCGCACGGGACGCCGCGGCCGGGATCCACAGCCGGGCGCTCCCGCTTTCGGCGAGCAGGCGGCCGAGCTCGCGGGCCGCGTCCGGCCCGGCGGCCTCGAGGAGCCGGGCGGTCCACGGGTTCTGCTCCGGGCCGCCCAGCGCGATCCGCACATCAGGCAGGTTGGAGTCCAGGTCGATGGAGCCATACCGCGGCCCGTCCGGCCACGAGCAGGTGGCCGTGACTCCCTGCCCCGCGAGGGCCGCGACCAGGTCACGGAGGGCCACGGACAGGCCGTTGCGGGAAAAGGCGGGGTGCTGCGCTGCCGGGGAAGCCGGCAGGATCACCTCAGCCACCCCCAGCGCGTGCTCCTGCCGGGCGCCGCCCGGCCCGCGCCAGCCGGCCCGCGCCGTGGAGCCCACCCCGAACCATTCGTGGGCCGGGTTGTCCAGCGTGAAGGGATGCTCGGCGACGTCGGCCACGGCGCTGCCGAACGACCGGCCCACCACGGCGGTGGCGCCCTGGTAGATGGGCAGCCCGCCTGGCACGTCCGCGGGGAACCGCACCCGCAGCAGCCGGTCCTGCCCGATCGAGCCGTCCACGTGGGTGCGGAACTCGATCCGCTCGGCGCCATCCCACAGCAGCGTCTCCTGGGTGACCCGCAGGTCGCCCAGGGCCAGCTCGGCAAGCAGCCGGGCCCCCAGCGGGCAGCGCTGCGCGGTGACCTTGGCACTGGCGGCGCCCGAGCCGGTGCCGGGACCCTTGGGGGACAGCAGCCACGGCCCCTCACCCCAGCGCGGGTGGGCGGCGTATTCCTCCTGGAGCAGAAGCTCGTTGCCGCCGGGCTGGTCCGCCTCGGCGCCGCCGCGGAGAAGCCTGGCGCCGGACCGCTTGTCCACGATGCGGGTCAGCGTGCCGCCGCGGGCCGGGTCGGCCTCGACCAGGAAGTTCTCGTTCTCGATCACCGTGCCGGGCTGCGGCTCCCAGTCGCTGCGGGCCGGGCCGCCCGGGGCCGGTCCGGTTGGTGCCGGCGTGGCCCAGTAGGTCCGGTAGCCCAGCGCGGGCACGTCCGCCGCGCGGAAGGCCAGGGTGACCGCGGCGAGTGTGCCGTCCGGATGACGCTGGGCCGCCTCGGCGAGGAACGGCACCTCACCCGTGTGATCCCGCAGAGTGATCCAGCCGGGGCCGGGGGCGGTGAACTCCAGATCGGCGCGGGCCACGCCGGACCGTGCCCAGGACAGCGTGTTGAACACGGTCAGGGCACGCGAGCCGGGCTCGCTCCCGGGCGGCCGGGTGTCGGCCCGCCCGGCCAGGTAGGCCGCCGCGTCATGGCGGGCCTCGTCGCCGCGCTGCCACGCTTCCCGCCACCCGCCGAGCAGGTCCAGGTAGACCTGGTCCGACTCGGTCCCCGTGATCGCGTCGTGGTGCGCACCGAAGACGAGCTGGCGCCATGCCTTGTCCAGCGACTCGGCCGGGTAGGGCGCCCCGTCCAGCCAGGCCAGGGTGGCCAGCACGCTCGGCGTCGCCGACCGCGATCTCGGCCGCGCGCTGGCCCTGCTTGGTGTCGATGTAGGACACGTCCTTGCCCGGGTAGACCGGGTTCATGTCCCTGGTCTGCGGCACCAGCCAGACGCCGCGTTCGGCGGCGTCCGCGCGGACGGCGGCGAAGAATTCGCGGGGCAGCGCGGTCACGAAGCGCGGCCAGACGTACCTGGCGTTCCAGTCCCGGTGGATCGCGGTCACCCAGCGGCTCGGGATGACGTGGTCGGCCCCGACCGGTAGCAGCACGTTCCTGGTCGCGGCGACCGGGGCGAGTCCCCGGAATTGGCCCAGCGCGTCTGCCTCGGCCGCGGCCAGGTCGGCGGCCCGGTGGGTGCCCCAGCCGGCCCCGTAATGGTTGGGCATGTAGCTGGTGAGCAGGCCCTGCCCGTTGGGGGAGACCCACTCGAACTCGCTGCGCATCTGCATCCGGGTGTTGTCCCCGACGGTGCGCTGCGGGCCCCACTGGTGATAGGGGCCCCGGGCCCAGGACGACTCGGCCAGCCCGGCCGCGGCCATCAGCCCGGGGTAGCCCGGGTCGTGGCCGAAGGCGTCCAGCATCCACGCGGTCCGCGGGTCGCCCCCGGCCACGTTCCGCTGGTAGGCGAGCCCGTACACCGCGTTCCGGATCGTCGACTCCGCGCCGGTCAGGTTGGTGTTGGGCTCGTTGTAGTTGCCGCCCACGATCTCGACCCGGCCCTCGTCCAGGAACCGGCGCAGGTCGGCGCGGTCTTCGGGATGAGTGTCCAGGTAGGGCTTGAGGTAGTCGATCTCGGCCAGGACAAACTTGTAGTCCGGGTCCCGGCGGGCCTCGTCCAGGTGCAGCGCCACGAGCTCGAACGCGGTACGCACCTCGGGCAGGCTGCCGTCTTCGCCGGGCAGCAGCAGACGGGCCTCGGTGAAGTCGCCCTGCGTGTCCCACCAGACCGGGTCGTAGTGGAAATGGCTGACCATCCACATGGTCCAGCCGGTCTCGGCCACCCTGATCTCGGCCGCCTGCTCCGCCCGGCTGCCCGTGGTCCCGGTGAGGCGGGTGTTCCCAGTGAGCGGGGTGGTGCCGGTGAGCGAGGCGCCCTCGGCGATCGCCGTGACCTGCCGCGGGCTGCCCGCGGCGCGCGGCGCGGCGATGTCCACGCCTACCTCGGCCACCTGCTCCGCGCCCGGCTGCGTCAGGTCCAGCCGCACCGGGGCCGGCGTGCTCACCCCGGGCCCCTCGACCCGGACCGTGACCGGCACGCTGGCCGGGGCGGACTGGGCCGGGCGGTCATCGAGCACCGCGACGCGGACGATCTGCAGCGGGTGCCGCGCGGTGCCGCCGAACAGGTCCGTGCCGGCCACGCTGGTGATACGCATGGCCCCATCGTGACACGCGTGCGGTGACCCGGCACTGGCCCGCGGGGCGGCCGGGGCGGTAGCGCGGCGGTAGCCCGGTACCGTAGCGGCAGGCAATCGTCTGCATTGGTGGATACCATTCAGGTCTGACGTCGCTGGCCCGCGGCCACCCGGGAATGTCCCGGCGTCCCGGCCAGGCGCAGATCGACGGGCGCGCCCCACCGCGCGCGCGCACGCGGAATCGGGGTGGCTGTCAGTGGCTGATCCGCCGGTGACCTTGAAGGATGTTGCCGCGCGGGCGCGCGTGCACCCCGCCACCGCGTCCCGGGCGCTGAACCCCGAGACGCGGCTGCTGGTCCGTGAGGACACGGCCCAGCGGGTGCTCGAGGCGGCAGCCGCTCTGGGCTACCGCCCGAACACCGTGGCGCGCAGCCTGCGCACCCGCCGCTCGCACAGCGTAGGGGTGCTCATCCCGGACCTGAACAACCCGCTGTTCCCGCCGATCGTGCGCGGCATCGAGGACCGCCTCGCGGCTGCTGGCTATGTCGCGCTGATCGGGAACACCGACGGGGATCCCGAGCGGGAGCGCATGCTCTTCGAGCAGATGCGCGCCCGGCACGTGGACGGCCTGGTGCTGGCCACCGTGCATCTCGGCGACCCGCTGCTCGCCGAGTCGGCCCGCGCGGACCTGCCGGTGGTGCTGATGAACCGGCTCGCGCACGACTACAGCCTGCCGTCGGTCTCGGTGGACAACGAGCGCGGCATCCGGATGGCCGTCTCCCATCTGGCCGGGCTCGGGCACACCCGGATCGCGCACCTGGCCGGCCCGCAGGAGGTCTCGACCGGCCTTGCCCGGTACCGGGGCTTCATCGCCGCCATGGAGGCGCACGGCCTGGCCGCCGATCCGGAGCTGATCGTGACCTCGAAGTCGTTCTCCATCGACGAGGGGATGCGCTGCGCCCAGCTCCTGCTCCAGCGGGATACGGGCTGCACCGCGGTGGCGGCAGGCAACGACATGCTGGCGATCGGCTGCTACGCGGCCCTGGACGAGGCGGGCTTGTCCTGCCCGGCCGACCTGTCCGTGGTCGGCTTCAACGACATGCCGTTCATCGACCGGCTGCGCCCGCCGCTGACCACGATCCGCTTCCCGCACTACCAGGTGGGCACCGAGGCCGCCCAGTTGCTGCTGGAGCGGATCGCCGGTCATGCCGGGCCGGTCAAGGTCCTGTTCCTGGCCCCCGAGCTGGTCGTGCGCGGCTCGACCGGGCCACCGGGCGGCGCCGCGGGCCTGCCGCCCGCCAGTGCTCCCGGCCTGGCGGTCCAGCCTTCCGGGACGGACCGCTGAGCCCTGCGGGCCCGCCCCCGGCGCGGGGAGAATCCCTGGCGCCCGGCAATTTGCCGGTGTTGAACTAATCATGTCTGTTGACAGCGGCCTGACCTCTGCGTCAGGATCCGTGCAAACGATTGTGCGCAGGGGGTGACCTGATGGCAGGGCACGGTAACGAACTCCGTCTGGGCTGGCTGGGGACCGGGCGGATGGGTTTCGAGCTGGTCCGGCGCCTGCTCGAGGCCGGATGTGACGTTGCCGTCTACAACCGGACCCGGGCCAAGGCCGAGCCGCTCGCCGCGGTGGGTGCCAAGGTCGTCGGCTCGCCCGCCGAGCTCAGCGGGCGGGACATCGTCTTCGCCACGGTGGGCACGTCCCAGGACCTGATCGACGCGGTGCTCGGTGCGGACGGCCTGGCCAGCGGGGAGACGGTGCCCGGCATCCTGGTGGACTGCTCGACGATCTCGGCGGACGTCTCGATGCAGATCCGGGAGCAGCTCGCCGCGCGCGGCACCGAATTGCTGGCCGCGCCGGTGATGGGCAATCCGAAGGTTGCGAGCGTCGGGAAGCTCACGCTCGCGGTGTCCGGACCGCGGGCCGCTTTCGATGCCGCCCGGCCATACCTGGGCCTGCTCGGCGCCGGGGCCACATATGTCGGCGACGGCGAACTCGCGCGCACCGTAAAGCTTTGCCATAACTTGTTCCTGGGTGTCGTCAGCCAGTCCCTGGCAGAAGTGACGATCTTGGCCCAGAAGAGTGGCGTCAGCCGGACCTCGTTCCTCACCTGCCTTAATGAAAGCGTGATGGGTTCGCAGTTCACTCGTTATAAAGCACCTGCTTACGTCAACCTGGACTTTCGCCCGACGTTTACGGCTTCCTTGCTCCGGAAGGACTTTGACCTGGGTCTGGCCGCGGCCAGGGAACACGAAGTCCCGATGCCGGTCGCCTCGCTGGTGCACCAGATCGTGCAGAGCCTTATCGGCCATGGTTACGGCGAGCAGGATTTCGCGGCCCTTGTCGAACTGGAAGCACAGTCGGCAGGCCTGGAGCTGGAGAGCGAAAACTCCGACATCGCGGACGGACTCGATCAAGGTCATGGGAATGGGGGCAATGCAGTACCGTGAGCGACTGTCCCCGGCCAGCCCCCACGCAGCCATCCGGCCCCCGCGGACGCGCCTCATCGCGCGGGCTGCGGCTGGCTTTAACCACAGGAGATTCCTGATCTGGAAGGAGGACCGGATGAAACCTCACCGCACCCGGTTCTTGTCTCTCACAGCCGTCGCAGCCGCGGCGGCGATGGTCCTGGCTGCCTGCAGTAGCAGCAGCAGCGGAAACGGTTCATCTGGGGGCAGCAAGTCGCCGATCTTGATCGGCACGTCGCTGTCCCTGACGGGTGACTTCTCCGCGGACGGCCAGGCTTTCCAGCGCGGCTACGAGCTGTGGGAAAGCTACGTGAACAGCCACGGCGGCCTGCTCGGCCGCAAGGTCCAAATGGTGTTCCTGAATGACCAGAGCGATCCCACCACGGTGGCGACCAACTACACCAAGCTCATCGCCCAGCAGCACGTGTCGCTGGTTTTCGGTCCATTCTCGACGCTGCTCACCGTGCCCGCCGCGAAGGTGGCGGCCCGGTACGGGTACGCCTTCCCGGAGGGCGCGGGCGGCGGCCCCTCGGTCTACGCGCTGAAGCTGCCGAATGTCTTCAACCCCAGCCCGGCGATCGCAGACCAGCTGGTGCCGTTCGCCGACTGGGTGGCCTCGCTGCCGGCTAGCGAGCGCCCGAAGACGGCGGCGTACCCGCAGGTGAACGACCCGTTCGCGGACCCGATGACGGAGACCGCGCAGGCCATCCTGCAGAAGGCCGGCATCAAGACGGTCTACTCGAAGGTCTATCCGGCCGAGAACCCCGACTACAAGGCGGGCGCCGACGCGGTGGCCGCGACCGGGGCCCAGATGGTCGTGCTCGGCGCGGTGGACGTGCCCACCTCCGCGGCGTTCATCCAGGCCTTCGAGCAGCAGCACTACAACCCGAAGATCTTCGCCGCCACGTCCGGGCCCGACCAGGGCGCTGCCTTCACCAAGGCGATCGGCGGAGCCAGCAACGCCACGGGGATCATGGTCCCCGGCGGCTGGTACGGCGGGATCAAGAACCCGCTGAGCGAGGCGATGGTCAAGGCGTACATCGCCAAGTACGGCGGCACCGCGGCGGACATCAACGCGGACGTGGCCGAGGCCTACTCTGTAGGCGAGGTCGCGGCATCCGCGGCCACCGCGACCAAGAGCCTGGACAACAAGAAGATCACCGCCTACCTGCACAGCGGCGTCACGCTGCAGACCGTCCAGGGTCCGGTGAAGTTCAACAGCTCGGGCGAGAACACGGTCGCGCAGAAGTTCATCTTCCAGTGGCAGAAGGGCGGCAACTTCGTCCAGGTCCTGCCGACCGGCGCGACCGGCTCGGTGCCCATCGTCAACCCCAAGCCCAACTGGTCGAGCTGAGCACGTCAGCAGGAATGGATTAGCAAGCCAATGCGGTGCGCGGAGCGGCACGGGCCACCGGGCCCTGGATCGGGGCAAAGCAGGCTTTCCCCGGCCAGTAAGGGCATACGGTGCCAGTGCGCTCCGCGCACCGGGGCACGACGGGTGCTTCGGCGCGGTCGCAGGGAAGGAGAAGGCTGATGAGGCGCCCCCTCCGCGCCAGGTACCTGCCGCTTACCGCCGCCAGCGCGGTGACCGCGCTCGCCGTCGCCGCCTGCGGCAGTACCAGTGCCAGTACCACCGCCAGCACCAGTTCGGCCAAGCCCATCACGGTCGGCATCTCGCTCCCGCTCACCGGGTCCTTCGCCGCGGATGGCCAGGCCACCCGCAATGGGTACGAGCTGTGGGCCAGTGACGTGAACACCGACGGCGGGCTGCTCGGCCGCCCGGTGCGCCTGAAGATCCTCGACGACAAGAGCAACCCGAACCTGGTGTCCACCCAGTACAACACAACTGATCGGGCAGGACCACGTGGACCTCACGATGGCCCCGTTCTCCACGCTACTGACCGTCAACGCCGCACAGGTGACCGAGAAGTACGGCTACGCGCTGACGGCCGGCTCGGCCACCGGCGGACTGGTGTTCCCGCCGAATAACAATTTCCGCAACTTCTTCAGCGTCAGCGTGCCGGACGCGGGCGAGATGGTGCCGTTCGCCAAATGGGTGCTCACGCTCCCGCCTGGCCAGCGGCAGACCGCCGCGTACCCGCAGGTCAACGACCCGTTCGCCGACCCGCCGGTCCAGGCGACCGAGACGACCCTGGAGATGAACAACGTCCACACGGTGTTCACCAACTCGGCCCATCCAGCCAATCCGGCCTCGAACAAGGCGATCGAGGGGGCCGCGCTGCAGGTGGTCCATCATGACCCGCAGATCGTGGTCATCGGCTCGGTCGACCTGCCCAGCCTGCTGATCTTCATCCACACGTTCCAGGCCCACGGGTACACGCCGAAGATCATGATCGCCGCGTCGGGGCCGGACCAGGGGCAGGCCTTCATCGACACGCTCAACCCGATCAACGCCCAGGGGATCATGGTCCCGGACGGCTGGTACGGCCAGGATTCGAACGCGCTGAGCCACGTCATGGTACAGGACTACATCGCCAAGTTCGGCGGCACGTCCTCCGACATCAACGCCGACGTGGCCGAGGCGTACTCGGCCGGCGAAGTCCTGGCCGACGCGGTCCGCGAGACGCATGGCACGGATAACTCGCAAGATCATCAAGTACCTGCACGGCAACGTCGAGCTGCAGACGGTGCAGGGACCGGTGAAGTTCACGGCGAGCGGCGAGAACACCGCACAGCACGGTCTTATCTTCCAGTGGCAGAACGGCCAGTTTCTCCCGGTTCTTGGCTCAGCCACAGGTGACACCCAGGTGCTGGCGTCCAAGCCGCCATGGGGGCAGAGCGGCTGAGCTGACGGTCCGCCGAGTACGCGGCCGGCCTTCACCGCAACCAGCAAGCAGGATGGAGGGCATGAAGCGGAGATGGGACGCGAACTCAGCGAGGCGATCGTCGACGGCATCCTGGGCGGCAGTGTCTATGCCCTCATGGCGGTCGGGCTGACGCTGATCTTCGGGGTGCTGGACATCATCAACATCGCCCAGGGCATCCTGGTCGTGCTCGGCGCCTATCTCAGCTACGTGCTCTCCGTTCACCTGCACATCGACCTGTTCGTGGGCCTGCTGGTGACCGTCCCGGCGATGTTCATCATCGGGGTCGCGATCCAGTGGGCCTTCATCAGGCCGCTGCGCGGCCGGGAACGGACCTCGATGTCCCTGCTCGCCACCTATGCGGTGGCGATCATCATCGAGGGCATTCTGTACATCATCTTCGGCTCGAACTACGTGAGCCTGAACGCCTCGTACGTTACAGAGGGTCCGGAGATCTTCGGGTTCTACCTGGACTACATCTACATCTACGGGTTCCTGATGGCCCTGGTGCTCGTCCTGGCCATCTACTTCACCCTGTACCGGACCCCGTTCGGCCGGAGCGTCCGGGCCACCATGCAGGACCAGACCGCAGCCCGGATCGTGGGCATCAGCGTGAACCGGGTGCAGGCGCTCACGTTCGGCATCGGGGTGGCCGTCACCGCCGCGGGCGGGATGGTATTCGGCGCCACCGGCGGCGGCTTCAACCCGAACACCGGATATGACCTGATTTCCAGGCTGCTCGCGATCATCATCCTCGGTGGCCTGGGCAGCATCGGCGGGGCCATGATCGCGGCCATCTTCATGATTACGCTAGAGGGGGTGGTAGACGTGGTGTGGTCACCCAGCTGGTCCGTGGTGGTGTTCTACGGCGCCCTCGTGCTCGTGCTGGCCTTCCGCCCGCAGGGCCTGCTCGGCCGCAAGGCTGCGAGGGCCCAGTGAACCGAGAGCCGGTGAATGTGGGCCCGGCGAATGTGGGCCCGGTGAATGTGGGCCCGGCCCAGGCAGGCGGCGCCCAGCTGCCGGCCCGACGGGACCGTCAGGCGACCGTGCTCCGGCTGGGGTGCCTCGCAGTCCTGCTCGTGATCGCGGCGATTTTCCCCCTGGTTATCACCAACGCGCTGTACACCCAGTTCGCCGTGGACACCATGATCTACGTGGGGGCCGTGGCGGCCTGGAACCTGTTCTCCGGCTATACCGGCTACATCTCGCTGGGCAACGCGGTGTTCTTCGGCACCGGGGCTTACACCGTAGGCCTGCTCACCAAGCAGTGGAAGCTCCCGGGCGGGGACATTTTCGCGCTGCTGCCGCTGGGCGGCCTGGTGGCCGCGCTGGTCGCGGTGCCGCTCGGGCTGATCGCGCTGCGGGTCCGGCGGCACACGTTCGTCGTGATCACTATCGCGTTCTTCTTCATCTTCCAGCTGCTGGCGTTCAACCTCAGCTTCACCGGCGGGAACCAGGGCGTGAGCTCGCCCTTCTTCCTGTGGTCCGCGGCCGATTACAACAACCCCTTCTACTATGTCGGCCTGATCATCGCGGTGGCCACCATCTCGCTGTCCTGGCTGATCCGGAACTCCCGGTTCGGCCTTCAGCTGCTGGCCATCCGCGACGACGAGGACCGGGCCCGCGGACTGGGCGTGCGGACCATGCGGACGAAGCTCACCGCGTTCGTCATCTCGGCCGGGATCACCGGCATGATCGGCGGCCTGTGGTGGTTCTTCATCGGCCAGGCGCTGCCCGAGACCGCGTTCGATCCGCTGTTCGACCTGACCGTGGCGCTGATGGCCTTCCTGGGCGGGTTCGGCACGCTGGCCGGCCCGGTGCTCGGCGCGCTGATCCTGGAGCCACTCCAGCAGTGGATCGGGATCACCTTCACCAACGGTTACACCAGCGACATCGTCCTCGGCGGGCTCTTCCTGGCCGTCATCCTGTTCATGCCGCGCGGCCTCGTCCCGACCGGGGCCGAGTTCGTCACCAAGTGGCGGGTCGCGCAGGCCCGCCGGCGCGAGGCCGCCCCCGGGGGATCAGCAGCCGGGGGATCCGCGCCCGAGGGATCCGCGTCCGGCGGATCCGCGTCCGGCGGATCCGCCCCGCCGGGGAGTCCCACGCTGGGCATGACCGGCACGCCGGGCGCCAGTGCGCCGGGCGCGGGCGCACCGGGCACGGGCGCACCGAGCACGGGCGCACCGAGCACGGGAGGCGTGCGATGACCGCGCTGCTGCGCACCGACGCGGTGACGAAGTCCTTCGGCGGCGTCCAGGCCCTGGACGGGGCCACGCTCGAGGTCGAAGAGGGCACCATCGCCGGGCTGATCGGGCCGAATGGCTCGGGCAAGACCACGCTGTTCAACGTGATCACCGGCTACGAGAGGGTGGACGCCGGCGACGTCTACCTGGGCGACCAGAGGATCACCAACGCGGCGCCCGACAAGGTGTTCCTGGCCGGCATCGGCCGGACGTTCCAGCTGACCCGGGTGTTCTCCCGGCTCACGGTCATGGAGAACATGATCGTGGCGGCGCAGCACGCGGACAGGGGCGGGAGGCGGCTGCGCAACCCGCTGGCCCGGGCCGGCGGCCCGGCCACCCGCCAACGGGCCCGGGAGCTGCTGGAGTTCACCGGCATCGACCGGCACGCCGGCGCGCTCGCCGAGACGCTGTCCTACGGCCAGCGCAAGCTGCTGGAGCTGTCCTATGTGCTCATGGCGGACCCGGCCATCGTGCTGCTCGACGAGCCGGCCGGCGGCGTCAACCTCACCCTGATCACGACGATCGCGGACCGGATCCGGGAGCTGAACCAGCGGGGCACCACGTTCCTCATCGTGGAGCACAACATGGATTTCGTGATGGGGCTGTGCGACCGGGTCACGGTCCTGGACTACGGCACGGCCGTCGTGAGCGGGCCGCCGGACGTGATCCGGACCGATCCACGGGTCCTCGACGCCTACCTCGGCACTGCGGAGGATGACGATGACATCGCGGTCAGCTGAGCCCGTGACCACCGGCGCTCCCGCCCTCGAGGTCCAGGACGTCGTGGCCGGCTACGGCGGTGGCGACGTCCTGCACGGCGTCACCATGCAGGTCTACGAGGGCGGCATCACCTGCGTCGTGGGACCCAACGGGGCCGGCAAGTCAACCCTGCTCGGCACCATCAGCGGGCTGCTGAACCCGCGACTCGGCCAGGTCAGCCTGCGCGGTGAGCGGCTGTCCGGGAAGTCTCCCCGCCAGGTCCTGGACATGGGCGTGGTCCTCGTGCCCCAGAACCACAGCCTGTTCCGCGACATGACCGTCCGCGAGAACATCCTGCTCGGCGGCTACATCCTGCGCCAGCGCGGGCTCGCCGACCGCAGGCTGGATAACGTAATGGAGATGTTCCCCCAGGTCAGCGACTGGCTCAGCAAGAAGGCCGGCAGCCTGTCCGGTGGCCAGCAGCGCCTGGTGGAGTTCGCCCGGTGCCTGATGCTCGACCCGAGCCTCGTCATCCTGGACGAGCCGTCCATGGGCCTGTCGCCCAAGGTGCTGAAGTCGGTGTTCGACGCGGTCCGGCTGATGCACAACCAGGGCAAGACCATCCTGCTGGTAGAGCAGAACGCGCGGGCCGGGCTGCGGCTGTCTACGCACGGGGTCGTCCTGGAGAACGGGCGGGTCCGGCTGGCCGGCTCGGGGCACGAGGTCCTGCACCACCCGGAGATCGGCGCCCTGTACCTGGGCGGCGCGGTCACCCCCCCGGACGATCCCGGAACGCCCGCCGCGTCCGGCTCCGCCGCCTCGCCGGGCGGCACGACCGCCGCCTCGCCCGACGGCACCGCCGCCCGTTGATCATCGACTCGCACTGCCACGTCATCGTCGCGGAGATGACGGCGCGCGGCGTGCCCGAGGCCTGGCGGCCGGCGCTGCGTACCGGGGACGGCCACCGCATCGTCGGGTTCCGGGGCCGGGAACTGACCTCGGCGATCGGCGAGTTCAGCGACGTCGCGGTCATGCTCGGCGACGCGGCCGCCACCGGGGTTGACCACCTGCTGCTGTCCCCGTGGATCAACCTGGTGCCCGTGGACGCCGGGCCGGACGAGGCCCAGCTGATCTGCCGCATCCAGAATGAGGCGCTGGCCCGGCTGGTGGCTGACCACCCCGGGCGGCTCAGCGCGCTGGGGGCGGTCCCGGTGCAGGACCCGGGCCTGGCCGCCAGGGAACTGGCCGACCTGATGACCGTGCCGGGCCTGCACGGCGTGGAGATCCCGTCCAGCGTGGGCGGCCGGTACCTCGGCGACGACTTCTTCCTGCCGTTCTGGGCGGCGGCCGCCGGGACCGGCGCGGTGGTGTTCATTCACCCTTCCACCCGGGGCCTCGGAATCCCTGCCCTGGACGGCTACTACCTGTGGAACTCGGTCGGGAACCCGCTGGAGACCGCGGTGACCGCGGCCCACATCGCCGTGGCGGGTGTGCTGGAGCGATTCCCGGACCTGCGGATCCTGCTCGCGCACGGCGGTGGCGCGCTGCCCGTGCTGCGCGGCCGGCTGCGCCGCGCCCACGCCATCCGCGCCGAGGCGGCCGAGCGACTCGCCCTGGGTCCCGATCTGTCGCTGCGCCGGTTCCACTACGACACGGTGACCCATGACGAGGGCCTGCTGGCCGACCTGGTCCAGTACGCCGGCCTGGAGCAGGTCCTGCTCGGCTCCGACCGGCCCTTCGACATGGGCACCGGCCACCCCGTGGACGAGGTGCGGGCGCTCCGGCTCGCCGCCGGGGAAGACCTCATCCTCGGCGGGAACGCCAGACGCTTGCTAAATCTGGGATTATCTACCCGGAGGGACGGCATGGACTACACCAAGGCGGAGGCCAAGCAGGCGGCCCGGGAGCGCTTCACCGGGCTGTGGGCCGCGACCACCACGCCATTCGACAGCAGCGGGGCGCTGGACACTGACGAGCTGCGCCGCGACCTCGGCCGGCTGACCGGCGACCTGGGGGTCGACGGCATCTTCTGCGGCGGGGTCATGGGCGAGTTCTGGTCCCTGAGCGGCAGCGAGCGGCGGCGCCTGGTCGAGATCACGGTGGACAGCACCCGGGGCCGGTGCCCGGTGATCGCGCACACCGGCCACAGTTCCGCGCCCCAGGCCATCGAGCTGACCCAGCACGCGCAGAAGGCCGGGGCCGATTTCGCGGCCCTGATCAACCCCTATTACCCGCCCGCCTCGGATGAGGGCCTCTACCAGTGGTTCGAGACGGTCTGCGCGAGCGTGGACATCGGCGTCTGGCTGTTCGACACCGCCTACTCGGGAGTGTCGCTGTCGCTGGAGCTGATCGAGCGGCTGGCCGCGATCGAGAATGTCTGCGGGATCAAGGTCGGCCGGGAGCACCGCCGCTACCTGGAGGTCCTGGACCGGGTGGGCGGCCAGATCCTGGTCTGCGAGCCCAACGAGGGCACCTGGCTGGAGAACATGCGCGATCAGGGCCAGCGGGTGTTCATGTCCTCCGCCGCGCCATACCTGTACCAGACGCCGGACTGGCAGCCGATGCGCGCGTACACCAGGCTCGCGCTGCGCGGCGACTTCGCCGGGGCGGCCCAGGTGGCGGCCACGCTCGACCCGGTGCGCGCGCTGGCCGCGAAGTGGCTGCACGGCAAGGCCCGCCGCTTCGACACCATCGCCTCCATCAAGGCATGGGCCAGCCTGGTCGGGATGTCCGGCGGGCCGGTCCGGCCGCCGCTGCTCACGCACACCCAGGCCGAGCGGGACGAGCTCGCGGCTGACCTGGCCGCGGTCGGGCTGCGGCCCGGGACCGGCCGCTCACGGCGGGTCTCCAGCAACGGCCACCGCCCGGCCGTCTCCTGACGGGGCACTCATGATCGCGGCCGGGTCGTGGCCGAGGTCCTGCAGCAGCACGATCGCGGCGTTACGGCCGGGAGCCCCGGTGATGGATCCGCCGGGGTGCGTGGTCCCGCCGGTCTGGTACAGCCCCGGGATCGGCATCCGGTGGGAGGCCCATCCCGGGACCGGCCGCAGCGCCCCGCTGAAGGCCGGCCCCCGGTTGCCGCCGTGGAACGCGCCGTGGATCATGTGCGGGTTGAGTTCCTCGATGTCGGCGGGGGACTTGACCAGGCTGGCCAGGATCACGTCGTCGGTAAAACCGGGCGCGGCCTGGCGCAGCCGTTCCAGCGTCCGGCGGCTGTGCTCGTGCTTGACCGTCTCCCAGCCGCCCATGTTCCCCGCGATCTCGTAGACCTGCGGGCTGAGCAGCTTCACCGTGTGCTGGCCGGTCGGCGCACGACCCGGATCGACCAGCGTGGGGGTGGCCACCAGCAACCACGGCGGCTCCGTCATGAACCGCCCGGAGCGCAGGTCGGCGCCCATCTGGATGACGTCCTCGGGCCAGCCCGCGAGGCCGGCCGACACGGCGGTGCGCGGTCCCTGCGGAGTCTGGAATTCCGGCGGCGCGGTCGTGGCGTAATACGTGGCGAAGCCGGGCACGCCCACGTCGTAGGTGTCCACGCCATAGTGGAATTCGGCGGGCCACGCGTCTGCGGGGGCCATGTCGCGCAGGTGCTTGATATGGATGGTGGACACCACCGCGGTGCCCGCCCGGTACTCCGTGCCGTCCTCGGTCTCCACCCCGGCGCAGCGGCCATCCTCCAGCAGCAGCCGGGTCACCCGCTGGCTGCAGAGCACGGTGCCACCGTGGTCGGCCAGGTACCCGGTGAGAGCGGCGGTCAGCTGCCCCGACCCGCCGATCGGGATGGACCAGCTACGCTGCTGCCGGCCGAACGTCTGCGCGTAGGGCAGCACTCCCGAGCCGGGCTCATCGGCTGGCTGGAAGACCTGGAAGGCCATCCAGAGCAGGAACGCCTGGATGTGCCGGCTCCCGAACTCATGCTGTACCACCTGCACCGCGGACAGCTGCCGCCGCCGCGCCCAGATCTGCCCCTGCGGGTGCCCGGCCAGCATCTGCTCCAGCGACGGCCCGAACCCCACCGGGGTGAACTGGGACTGGCTGAAGATGTGCTTGACCTGGTCGTAGTCGTCGAGCAGGCGGAGGTAGGCGATCGCGTCCGCCTTGGAGAACCGGGCCACCTCCTCGGCCGTCCGGTCCCGGTCCAGCCACATGGTGAACTGCTCGCCGTCCGGGAACGCGACGTGCTCCACCGGGTCGGGCTCGGCGTAGCGCAAGCCGTAACCGGCGGTCAGCCCGAACTCATCCCGGCTCAGCGCCGGGTTGACCCGGATCATCGTGTGCCCGGTGGCGCAGGTGTCGATGCCGAACCCGGGCAGCAGCAGCTCCTCGGTGGCCGCCCCGCCGCCGGGGACCGGCCGCGCGTCAAGGACCAGGCAGCGGTAGCCGGCCTTGGCCAGGTAGCAGGCGGTGAGCAGGCTGTTGTGACCGGCTCCCGCCACTACGATGTCGGCGTCGTAAGTCATCCTCGGCCTGCCTTTCTCCAACGGCCTGTCCGCACAAGCCCTCCGCATCGGGCCTCATCCAGGCCGCCGTCTGCAAACCATTGCACAGGGCCGTGATCCTGGCATCCCGGGCGCCCCGGCGGCAAGCGCTGCGGCGGGGAACCCGGCGGCGGGCAGCGGGTGGGCCCGCGCGGGCAGCGCGGCAGGCTGCCCGTGGTGCTCCGGTCAGGCCATCTCACTCCCGCCGGGTGACGCACCCGCCGGCCCGGCGGCATACCGTCCGGGCTGAAACCGAGGAGGGGCACTCATGGCGCATCCGGACACCCTGTACGTGCTGGCGGCGGCCTATGACGAGCCAGCCGACGCAGTCGAAGACTACGAGGCCGTGAAGGCGCTGTACTACGCGGTGAAGACCTCGCACGAGTTCGACGCGGCCGTCATCGCCAAGAACGACGCGGGCAAGGTCAGCATCCTCAAGAAGCATGAGCAGCCGACCCGGCACGGCGCCGCGGTGGGGCTCGGCTGGGGCCTGGCCGCCGGCGTGGCCGCGGCCCTGTTCCCGCCGGTCGGCATCCTGGGCGCGCTCGCGGTCGGCGCCGGAGGCGGCGCCGCCATCGGGGCCGTGACCGGGCATGCGCACGGCGGGATGAACCGGACCGACCTGAAGGAGCTGGGTGAGACGCTCGACGCGGGCACGGCCGGGCTCATCGTGGTCTACGAGGCCAACCTGGCCGAGCAGGTCACGGCCAACATCAAGGCGGCCAGCAAGCTCATCTCCAGGGCCACCGACATGGCAGGCGACCAGCTCGCGTCGGACATGAAGCAGGCGGACGAGGCGGCCGCGGCCGGCCACTGACCGCCGGCGGCGTGCGGGCAGATGACTGCCTTCGGTTCGCCCAGGCCTTCGCGGTCGTCAGGCCCCGCGGGCCAGCCCTGGATGCCCGCCGCTGCCTGATCTACACCACACCGATTTCAGGCACCTGACCAGTTCCGTTGACTTAAAGTTACCCATAATTTTGGGGCGCCAATTGTGTTCTCTGTGGCTTCAGCGCCTCGAAGCGGTAGATGGGGTCATCACGAAATTGCGTAATTTGCCGATCCTGGCTACGTTGAAATCTGAGTCCAGCGAAAATATTGCTGAGCCGGTCCGGGATCTAGGCGGGCCCAGCTACCTGGCCTGGAGCTGGGCAACTATCACCAGGCCTGTCGCCAAGGAAGGGAGATCAATGAGCGAGATATTGGCCGAGGCTGGTCGCATAACCGGGCTCGGCCCGGAGATCAGCGGCAAGATAACCTTCGGCTTGCAGTCTGCTTATGCAAAGCTGAGTGGCGAGGAGCCGATGAGATTCATCGCGCCGGCCAGTCAGATGGCGGATCTGAGTGATGAAGATCTGGTTGTCGTCCGGTTCAGCGGCATTGATAGCGGCACTGTTTCGGGGCCGATGCCGGTTGTCGAGCTTTCCCGGGCGTAGCGGCCGGTAGATCAATGGCGCCGCCGCCGGCGCGACCGCCGTGCGAGCGAGCGCGCAGACGCTAAGCCGGCGGGCCCGGCAGATGTGAGGGCTCGGCGAGGGCGCGCAGGGCGGCCCCGGCGAGCCGGTGCACGGTCCATTCGTTCATCTCCGCCGCGCCGAGCGAGGCGTAGAACGTGCGGGCGGGGGAGTTCCAGTCCAGGACCGACCACTCCAGCCGGGCGTAGCCGCGGGCCACGCAGATGCGGGCCAGCTCGGCCAGCAGGGCCCGGCCCAGCCCGGATCGCCGCTGGTCCGGCCGCACGTAGAGGTCTTCCAGGTAGATGCCGTGCTGGCCGGTCCAGGTGGAGAAGTTCAGGAACCACAGCGCGAAGCCCACGACCTCGCCGTCGTGCTCTGCCACGTGCGCGAACACGGCGGGCCGCTCGCCCAGCAGGGCGCGGCGCAGGTCCTCGTCGGTGGCGGTGACCTCGGGCAGCGCTTTCTCGTACTCCGCCAGGTCCCGGATGAGCTGGTGGATGGCCGGGATGTCGGCCGCCTCGGCCGGCCGGATCACGCGCTCATCCCGGCGCCTTCCGGTGCGGCCGCCGCCCCGGCGGGCTGGCCGTCGCCTGCCGGGGGAGCGTCGGCCAGGGGCGGGCCCGCCGGGGAAGCGGCGGGAGGTGCCGGGTCGGCCTGCGCGGCTACCGGGAAGCGGTACCGGAGTCGGAAGCGGTCGGCGGCGATCACGATCTCCCCCGTTTCCACGGTCCGCTCGCCCGTGCGGTGCGACCTCTCGATGAGCAGCACGGGGGAGCCCGGCGGGATGTTCAGCACCGCCGCCTCAGCCGACAGGGCCGGGCGGACCGAGATCTCCTCCACAACCTGGTCCACGCCGATACCGATCGCCTGCATGCGCTCCGCTACCCCGCGGCCCGCGAAGGTGCCCTGCTCGGGGAAGGGCACCGGGGTCTGCGCGGTCGTCGCGGCGGGCTCGAAGCTCGTGGCCAGCTGCACGGGGGAACCGTCCGCGCTCATGAGGTACCGGGTGCGGGTCACCAGCTGGTCGCCGTCGGGGAGCCGGAGCCGCCGGGCTACGTGCGCAGGCGCGGGCACGCGTTCCGACTGGTACTCCCAGGAGAGCCGGGGGGCATGCCCGCCATGGTTCGCGTCGTCCCGCCCGCCCGCCGCCGGGTCCCCGCCGTCCAGCCCGAACGGCGAGGCGGGGAAGTGCAGCCCGAACGGCGAGCCGGGGAAGTGCAGCCGGTCATGTTCCAGGGGGGCGGCCACGGGAAGCCTGCGCACGTAGGACCCCGACCCAGCCCGGGCCTCGATGAGGCCCTCGGCCGCGAGGACCTGGAGGGCATGCTTGGCCGCCGTTTCCCCGACGCCGTACCGGGCGATGATCCCGTTGCGCGAGGGGACCCGGGCCCCCGGGGCGAGTGTCCCGCCCCGGATCTGGTCGCGGAGATCCTCCAGCACGCGCAGGTACACCGGGTCGTTCGAGGCGCCCATCAGACTTCGATCTTCCTGACGACAGTGCCCGGCTAGGCCGGCCAAGCCGCCATTGTGGCCCACCTGCCCGTGAAGCTGTGGCCCTATAGAGATGCTGTGACCATAGCTTTGCTGTGCCGCCCGGCCCGGGACGCTACTTCTTCCGGGCGATGATCAGGCCGTCTCCTACCGAGAGCATCGCCAGCTCCACCCGGTCGTCGGCCAGGGCCTGCTCGTTGAAGTCCCTGATCGCGCGGGCGTCGGGATCAGGGTCGCCGTCGAAGATCCGCCCATGCAGGAAGGTGTTGTCGACCAGGATGATCCCGCCCGCGCGAGTGCGCGGCACGATCTCGTCCCAGTAGGTGGCGTAGCCGGTCTTGTCCGCGTCGATGAACGCGAGGTCCAGGGAGGCGTCAGCGGGCAGCGACCGGAGCGTGTCGGCGCCCGGCCCGAGCCGGAGCTCGATCATGCCGGCCAGGCCGGCCTTCTGCCAGTACTCCTGGGCCAGGGAGGTCCAGCCCGCGTTCACGTCGCAGCACAGCAGGCTGCCGCCCGGGGCCAGGCCGCGGGCCAGGCAGATGGAGGAGTACCCGGTGAAGGTGCCGACCTCGACCGCCCGGCGGGGAGCGGTGAGCTGGCTCAGGAGCGTCATGAACGTGCCCTGCTCCGGGCCGATCTGCAGGTGCCTCCAGTCGGGGAAACGCCGCGCCGTCTCTTCCCTCAGCTGGTTCAGGACGCCGTCCGGGGGAGTGGAGTGCGAGATGACGTAGTCATAGATCTCAGGACTGACGTGCTCGGTTCCGGTAGCCACGCGCCCCACGGTAACCGGTTGAGGCAGGCTGGTGGCATGCGGGAGAGCGACGCGGAACTTACCGAGCTTCAGGCCCTGCTGGACGTCTCCCTGGAGCGGGCCACGGGGCATCTGAGGTCCATCGTGCGGCCGGGGCGGACCCTCACCGCCGGCCAGCTGGTCCGGGTCATCCCGGGCATGTGCACGCTCGCGGTCAGCAGCGTCACCGCGGCCGGGGAGCCCCGGGTCAGCGGCGCGGACGGTCACTTCCTGCATGGCCGCTGGGTGTTCAGCACCGAGCGGTCCTCGGCCAAGGCGCGGCACTTCGCGGCCCGGCCCGCGGTCAGCCTGGCCCACCTGCGCGGTGATGAGCTGGGCGTGTTCACGCACGGCCAGGTGGAGGAGCTGAATCCCCGGGCCGCGCCGCCGGACCCGCAGTGGCCCGCGATCCTGGACCACCTCACGCAGCATTACGGCAGTTCGCCGCTGAGCTGGGGAGACATCGTGGCCTACCGGGTCCGGCCGCACTGGATGGTGGCCTTTGCCGCGGACCCGGCGGCGCTCCTGGCCGAAGAGGGCTGAACCGCCGCGGTGCGCCCGGCGCCGCCCTCTGGCTGCAGCGGCCGGGGAGGTGCCGCGGGCCTGGGCCCGTAATCGCCAGCCGGCCAGCGGCCCCGTGCCGTCACGGTACGCTCGGGCGCATGGCGTTGCGTTTCTTCATCCCGAGCCCGCCAGTGAACGGGTTTCATCTGGGCCCGGCTTACATTCACTTCTACGGGCTGATGTACGTGGTCGGGATCACCCTGGCGATCCTGATCACGCAGCGCCGCTGGAAGGCCGTCGGCGGTGACCCCGGGCTGGTCGGGGACGTCGCACTGTGGGCGGTGCCGGCCGGCATCGTCGGGGGGCGCATCTACTTCGACCTGACCACCCCGAAGTACATCCCGCACCACTGGTACGGGGTCTTCGCCGTCTGGGACGGCGGTCTGGGCATCTGGGGCGGGATCGCGCTGGCCGCGGTGGTCGGGTCCTGGCGGGTGCGCCGGTCCGGGGCCAGCGTGACGCTGTTCATGAACGCCGTGGCCCCGGCGCTGCTGGTGGCGCAGGCCGTCGGCCGGGTAGGCAACTACTTCAACCAGGAACTCTTCGGCGGCCCCACCACGCTGCCCTGGGCCCTGCACATCGCGCCCGGATTCCGGCCGGCCGGCTACACGCAGTACCAGACGTTCCACCCGACCTTTCTGTACGAGTTCATCTTCGACCTGCTCTGGGCCGCCGTGCTGGTCTGGCTGGGCCATCACCGCAGCATCAAGCCGCCGGGCCTGTTCGCCCTCTACGTGGCCGGGTACTCGGGGTTCCGGATCTTCGAGGAGTCGCTCCGGGTGGACCCGTCCGAGCACTTCCTGGGCTTGCGGCTGAACATGTACGTGGCCAGCGTGCTGACCGTCGTCGGCATCGTATGGTTCATCTACTCGCAGCGGCACGGCCGGCCGGCCTCGGAATTGCGGGCCCGGCCGCTGGACAGTGAGGACGCGGGCAGTGCCTCTCCGGCCGGCGATCCGGCGGAGCCTGGCCCGGCGGGGCCTGATCCGGCGGAGTCCACGCCAGCCGGGTCCAGCGAGGCGGCGCGCGCTACCGACACGGCCTAGCCGTCCTCGCGGGAGCGGGCGGCCCGGAAGCTAGCCGTCCTCGCGGGAGCGGGCGGCCCGGAGGCTAGCCGCACGGCAGCCGATACACGGCACGGGCTGCACAGGCTTAGTCGATGCTTGGTTCGATAAATAGGTCTCTCCGGCGCGTCCATCGAACTTATGTTTGCCCTTCTGGCATGATTGACCCCTGACATCTCATCAGCCGTTCCACCGATGTGCAGGAGGCAACCCCCGTGGGCCAGAAGACGGTCAGGTTCAGCGACCTCAGCGGCGAGCTGATCACCAGGGACGACACGCTCGCCCGCATCGTGATCCACGAGCACCCCGAACTCGGGGACAGTCCGGTCGAGATCGAGGCCATGGCCGACGAGGCCGCTGCCATCGAGAAAGCGGCTCTCCGGGTGGCCGTGGTAGACCTCTACCTGCCAGGCGAGGATGAGCCCCGCCGGGTGACCATGGAGGCGGCCGCGTTCGACGAGCTGGCCTCCGACAGGCCGATGAGTGAACTGCTGCTGACCGCCCGGCCCGCCCGGACGGCCCGGCGGGCCAAGGCGGCACCGCCCCGCGGCATCAGCTACGACACCCTGGAGCATGCCGGCGAGCCCCACAAGGGCCGGATCACCGACGCCGAGCGGGAGCTGGTCAGGGACCACCTGGACGCCATCAACGAGCGGCTCGCCGCGCAGGGGGTGCGGACCATCGACCCGGGGGACCCCGAGCACGCCGCACGGTACGGCCTGGCTGGCCTGGCCGCGGCCCAGGCCGCGCAGGCCGGCTAGCGCGGCTGGGCGGCACCGGGGCTGGCTGCCGTCGTCTCATATGCTGGGCATAATATGATCGGCATATGAGCGATTCTGAACGCTCAGGAGCCGCGGGCCCGGCGGGTGAGCTCCGGGTGAGCCAGTTCCGGTGAGCCGGCTCCGGGTGGCCGGCGCTGGGTGGTGCTGTTCGCGGGTATGGTCGCGATGACCGCGGGCTGCACCTTTCAGTACGGCCTGGCCTACCTGATCCCCACTTTCCGGGCTGAGGGCCTGTCCCTGGAGCAGGCGGGCATCCTGGTCGCCTGCCCCACCGCGGGCCTGCTCCTCACGCTCGTGGCCTGGGGGGCGGCCGCGGACCGCTGGGGTGAGCGGCTGGTGCTCGGCGTCGGCCTGGCCCTCGCCGGCGTGATCCTGCTGGTGGGGACGACCGTGCACGGGACAGCCGCGCTGGGCGCCTGCCTGGCCGCGGCCGGGGCCGCCGGGGCGTCGGTGTACGCCGCCAGCGGGCGGCTCATCCTGGGCTGGTTTCCCGCCCGCCAGCGTGGCCTGGCCATGGGCATCAGGCAGAGCGCGCAGCCGCTGGGTGTGGCCGTCGCCGCGCTCGCGCTGCCCTCGATCGGCGCCCATGGCCGTCCGGCCGCGCTCGGGTTCCTGGGTACGTTCTGCCTGGCCGCGGCGCTCCTGGTGGCGGTGGCCGTGCGGGACCCGGCGCGGCCACCGCGCCACGCGCAGCCGCGGGGCGGCTCGCCGTACCGGGCGGGCCCCGGCCGGATGGGGCCCGTGCTGTGGCGCATCCACGCGGCCAGCGCCCTGCTGGTCGTGCCCCAGTTCGCGGTGGCCACGTTCGCCCTGGTGTTCCTGGTCGAGGCGCACGGCCTCGAGCCCGTCACGGCTGGCCGGGTGCTGGCCATCGCCCAGGCCTGCGGGGCTTTCTCCCGGCTCGGGGCGGGCGTCTGGTCGGACCGGGTGGGCAGCCGGATGCGCCCGATGCGGGTGCTCGCGCTGGCCACCGCGCTGGTCCTGGGCGCACTCGCGGCCGGGGCCGCCGTCCGCGCGCCATGGGCGACCGCCGCCCTGCTCGCGGCGGTCATCGTCTCGGTCAGCACCAACGGGCTCGCCTTCACCGCCGTGGCCGAGCACGCCGGATCGTCGTGGGCCGGACGGGCGCTCGGCATCCAGAACACCGGCCAGAACGCTTTCGCAGCGGCCACGCCGCCGGTCCTGGCCGCGGTGATCGGCGCCGTCGGGTACCCCGCCGCGTTCGGGCTCGTCGCCCTGTTCCCGCTGACTGCGGTGGCCCTGGTGCCGGTAGGCGGGGAACGCCAGGCCACCGCACTGGCCGCGGGGGCCACGGCAGCGGACGTCCCGGCCGGGCGCTGATCCCGCCCGCAGCAGCCGCACGGCGGCAGCATCAACAATGACCCGTGTTCAGAGGCCCGCTTCGGCTCGCCGATCTTCTCGCGCAGGCTCGCGGGGTCCCCGCTGTGGACGAGGACCGGGGGCTGGCGTCGATCAGCGGCGCAACCACGCCTTGCCGGTCGTCAACCGCTCATACCGCGGCTGGCTCGGGCACGCCCTCCCGGACCCGGTTGCGCCACCACTCCTGGCCGCGCTCCGGCAGCAGGTGGATCGGGTCGTAGTAGGGGTACTCGCGGTTCAGCGCGAGCGGGTCGGCGGCCTCCACCGCGGTCCGGTAGTTCTTCGTCCAGTACGAGATGCCGAGGTCGGTGTCATACCGCGAGACCTGGTGCACCCAGCGCTTGCCGACATAGGGCACATCGCAGACCACCCGGGGTGTCGCGAAGCCCGGCAGATAGCCCATGATCTGGTGCTGCAGGTCCTGGGCCTGGGCCAGCGACAGCCGCCAGTGCTCGCTACCGGGGATCATGTCGCACATGTAGAAGTAGTACGGCATGATCCCGGCCTCATCGAGGAGCGTGAAGCAGAGATCGAGCAGCGCGTCCGCGCTGTCGTTGACCCCGTGCAGCAGCACGCCCTGGTTACGCACGTCGCGGATGCCGGTGTCCAGCATGGCCTGCGTGGCCCGGGCCACCAGCGGGGTGAGCGACTGGGCCGCGTTCACGTGGGTGTGGATCGCGATGCTGGCCCCGCGCTCGCGGGCCTTGGCCGCCAGCCGCTCCATGCCCGCCCGGACCTGGTCTGCCAGCCAGTGCTGCGGCAGGCCCATCAGGGCCTTGCTGGCCAGCCGGACGTCGCGGATGCTGTCGATATCCAGCAGCGCGCTGACGAAGCTCTCCAGCCGGGGCCAGGGCAGGTTGGCCACGTCGCCGCCGGACACCACCACGTCCCGTACGCCGGGGGTGGTCCGCAGGTAGTCGATCATGGCCGTGAGCCGGTCTGCGGGCGGCAGCCCGAACTTGTGCTTGCCGGTGCTCGCGGTCGGGTTGCCGACCAGGTCCATCCGGGTGCAGTGGCCGCAGTACTGGGGGCAGGTGGGCAGCACCTCGGCCAGCACCTTGGTCGGGTACCGGTGGGTGAGCCCCTCGACCGCCCACATCTCCGCCTCATGCAGAGAGTCGCGCGACGAGTAAGGATGCGATGTCCAGTCGGTCCGCCGGTCGCTGAAGACCGGGATCATGTACCGGCGAACGGGGTCGGCGTAGAGGGCAGCAGTGAAGCCCGGCTCGTCCGGGGCGACCGCGGGGACCATGGTGTTCAGCATCTGCGGCGGTACCAGCATCGACATGGTGGCCCGTTCCCGCTGGTCACGCTCCAGGTCGGCGAGGAAGGACTCCTCCAGCCCGGGCCCGGCCACCTCACGCAGCTGGCGCAGGTTCTTCACGCAATGGGCACGCTGCCACTGCACCGACTCCCACTCCTCGGTGGTCACCTGCGACCACCCCGGGAACCGGCGCCAGTCCGGCTCGGCGAGCTCCGACCGGCGGTACGCATACGGCTGGCTGACCAAGGCCCATCACCTTCCGCTCTCGTGCGTGCTTTATTGAAGGATAGCCTTCCATCTGCACTTAGAACAGAAGAAGATAGTGTAGAAGCACTCTAACTCAGGAAGACTTACTGTTACCTATGGATAATTCGCTGATCCAGGACCCGCCGCGCACCGGGCACGGCCCGGGGTCACCACTCGGCCTGCACCGGGTGCTGGAACCGGCCGGGGTACTGCCGCAGGCGGCCTGGCGTCTCGACGCCCGCCCGGCGATCTGGCCGGATGAGGTGCGGGTCGCGGTGGACCGGCTGAACCTGGATGCCGCCTCCTACCGGCAGCTCCGCGAATCGACGGGTGGTTCGGCCGCCGCCATGCGCGGCGCGGTGCTGGACATCATCGCCGGGCGCGGGAAGATGCAGAATCCGGTGACCGGGTCCGGCGGGATGCTCACCGGCGTGGTGGACGAGGCGGGCCCGGCGTCACCGCTGGGGCTGACGGCCGGGGACCGGATCGCGACGCTGGTGTCGCTGAGCCTGACGCCGCTGGCCGTGACCGACGGGCTGAGCCGCTGGGACGGCCAGTCTGAGCAGGTCCCGTGCACTGGGCACGCGATCCTGTTCGGCCGGTCCATCGCCGCGGTGCTGCCCGCCGATCTGCCGGCCTCCCTCGCTCTCGCCGTCCTGGACGTGTGCGGCGCGCCCGCCCTCACCGAGCGGGTGGTGCGCGCCCAACTGGCCCGAACTGGACCAGACGGTGCCGGGCTGGGCAATGCCGGGACGGGCGGCAGCCCGGACGGCGGGGCCGACGGTGCCCGCCGCGGCGGCCCGGTCGTGGCCATCCTCGGCGCTGGCGGCAAGAGCGGCTCCCTGTCCGCGGCGGCCGCCCGCCGGGCGGGCGCGGGGACGATCATCGGGGTGGTTCCGGCCGAGGCCGAGGCCGCCGCGGTCGATCAGGCGGGCCTCGCCGACCAGGTGGTGATCGCCGACGCCCGGGACCCGGTGGCCCTGGCCGGCGCCGTCGCGGTCGGCCGGCGGCCCGGCGGCGGTGACCGTGGTCTGCGTGGACGTGCCCGGCTGTGAGGGCGGCGCGGTGCTGGCCACCGCGCCGGGCGGCACGGTGATCTTCTTCTCGATGGCCACCTCGTTCAGCGCGGCCGCGCTGGGTGCCGAGGGCGTGGCCGCTGATGTGACCATGCTGATCGGCAACGGGTATGTGCCTGGGCATGCGGAACTCGCGCTGGACCTGATCCGGTCCGAGCCCGGGGTCCGTGCGCTGTTCGAGGCCCGGCTGACCGAGGCCGGATGAGCAGAGGAGGTTCTGCGGGTGGAATCTAGGCTCCGGCTGGACCCCGCCATGGTGGCGGAGGCCCGCGAACTGGCCCGGGTGGCCGGGCAGCCGATCGTGGATCTGGCCACGCGGCATACCACCGTGTCGGTGGAACGGGCCGTGCTGCGGCTCGCCGGGCTGGAAGGCGCGGACGCCGACGGCATGCCATGGGTGAACCGGCTCGTCGATGCGGTCCGGGAGAGCACCGGGCTGGAGCACGGCGTGGCCCTGCCGGTCTGGGACGCGCTGCTCGCGGGCGGGTACCCGACGCTGCGCGCGCTGGCCGCTGACGCCGCGGCCGGGACGGTGAAGTTCCGGCTCCCGGAGGGCGCAGACGCCACCGCCGCCCAGGACGCGGCGCGGGCCGCGCTCGCACAGGGTTTCGCGGTCATCGACCGCAGGCGGGACGAGCGGTCTGCCATGATCAAGGCGACCGCGGAGCCGGCCAAGCCGTGGATCTACCTGATCGTGGCCACCGGCGACATCTACGAGGACATCCCCCAGGCGCAGGCCGCGGCCAGGGAGGGCGCGGACATCGTCGCGGTGATCCGGTCCACCGGCCAGTCCCTGCTCGACTACGTGCCGGAAGGGGCGACCCGGGAAGGCTACGCGGGGACGTACGCCACCCAGGAGAACTTCCGGCTGATGCGGGCCGCGCTGGACGACGTCTCGCGTGAGCTGGGCCGGTACGTGCGGCTGACCAACTACGCCTCCGGGCTGTGCATGCCGGAGATCGCCGCGCTGGCCGGGCTGGAACGGCTGGACATGATGCTCAACGACTGCATGTACGGGATCATCTTCCGGGACATCAACCCGCAGCGGACGTTCATCGACCAGCGGTTCGCCCGGCAGATCCATGCCCGGGCCGGGATCATCATCAACACCGGCGAGGACAACTACCTCACCACCGCCGACGCGGTGGACGCCGCGCACACCGTGGTCGTCAGCCAGCTGATGAACGAGTTCTTCGGCAAGGAAGCGGGGCTGGCCGACGGGCAGCTGGGCCTGGGCCACGCGTTCGAGATCAACCCCGAGGTGCCCGACTCGTTCGTGCTCGAGCTGGCGCACGCCCAGCTGGTCCGGGAGCTGTTCCCGGACGCGCCGCTGAAATACATGCCACCGACCAAGCACATGACCGGCAACGTGTTCGCCGGTTACCTGCTGGATGCCTTCTTCAACCTGGCCGGGGTCATGACGGACCAGTCCATCCTGCTGATCGGGATGATGACCGAGGGGATCCACACCCCGTTCCTGTCCGACCGCGACCTGGCCCTGGAGAACGCCCGTTACGTAGCCCGGGCCGCGGCCCGGCTGGGCGAGAACTTCCGGCCGCCGCCGGGCGGGATTCGTCGAGCGGCGGGCCCACGAGGTGCTGGGCGAGGCGGTGGACCTGCTCCGGCGGATCAGCCGGGAGGGGCTGCTGACCGCGATCGCGGACGGCACGTTCGGCGTCACCCGCCGCCCCGCCGACGGCGGCCGCGGCCTCGACGGCGTCATCACCCGCGCCCCCGGCTACGTCAATCCGGCGAGTGAGTTCCTGGAGAGTGGCGCATGAGCGGGCCGGTCGTACGTCCCTATGGTGACACCACGGGCGATGGCCAGGTCCAGGTGTCCTTCACCCTGCCAGTCCCGTTCGGGAACGAGGAAGAGCGCGCCCGCGCCGAGGGTGCGGCGCTCCAGCTGGCCGGCAAGATGGGCCTGGACCCGGCCATGGTGGTGCACGCCAAGGGCATGGGGCCGGACTTCACCTTCTTCATCGTCTACGGCCGCACCGGGCACCTGGTAGACCTGTCCGCGGTGACCATCACCCCCCGTGAGTTCCCGCTGCTCTCCCCGGCCGAGATCAACCTGCGGCTGCGCAGCGGCCTGGGCCGCAAGCTGGTCGTGCTCGGCGCCTGCATCGGCACCGACGCGCACACCGTGGGCATCGACGCGATCCTCAACGTCAAGGGGCACGCGGGGGAGAAGGGCCTGGAGTACTACCGGGAGATCCGGGTGGTGAACCTGGGCGCGCAGGTCGAGGTGGCCGACCTGGTCTCCCGGGCGCAGGCCGAGCGGGCCGACGCGGTCCTGGTCAGCCAGGTGGTGACCCAGCGTGAGGCCCATCTCGCCGGGGCGCGGCAGCTCTCCGCCGCGTTCCGCGCCGCCTACGCCGGCGACCGGCCGCTGCTGGTCGTCGGCGGCCCGCGGTTCGACCCGGCGATGGCCGGGGAGCTCGGCGTGAACAAGATCTTCGGCCGCGGCACCACACCCCGTGAGGTGGCCAGCTATCTGGTGCACGTGGCAGCGCCGGAGCCGGCCGGGGCAGGTGCAGCGTGACCGGCCAGCCCTCCGCGGGCAAACACGACGGGCTGACCGTCACCCACCGGCGTTACGTGCCCGCGAGCCACGCCCACTACGGCGGGAACCTGGTGGACGGGGCGTACGTGCTCGGCCTGTTCGGGGACGTGGCCACCGAGGCCGCCATCCGGATGGACGGCGACGAGGGCTTGTTCGCGTCCTACTCCGACGTGCAGTTCCGGGAGCCGGTGCTGGCGGGCGACGTGATCGAGGCGACCGCGACCGTGGTGCGCACCGGCCGCCGCAGCCGCGGGCTGGCCTTCGAGGCCCGCGTGGTGTGCCGGGCCGAGCCGGGCCGCGGGCCGTCGGCCGCCCGGGTGCTGGACCAGCCGCTGGTGGTGGTCACTGCCACCGGCACCGTTGTCGTGCCCTGACCAGGCACAGCCGGGGGGCGGGAAGTTCGTTGCGGGCAATCAGCACTTCCCGCCCCCGAGGCCGCGGGCTTACTCCTGGCCGAAGGACTGGATCTCGGCCTTCTCCGTCTCGGTGAGTTCCCTCGGCACGTCACCGCGCGCCACCTTGGCCGCCTGAACCTCGTGGCGGATTTCCTCCACGATCTCGGGATTGGCGAGCGTCGTGACGTCGCCGGTGTCGGCGAAGTTGGACACCGCCGCGATCACCCGGCGCATGATCTTCCCGGACCGGGTCTTCGGCATGTCCGCGACGATCCAGACATTCTTCGGCCGGGCGATCTTGCCGATCTCCGTCTCGACGGCCCGGCTGACCTTGTCGACCATCTCCTGATCGGCCGTGTACCCGGGCTTGAGCGACACGTACACCTCGACCGCGCGGCCCCGGATGTCGTCGATCACCGGGACGGCGGCCGCCTCGGCCACCTCGGGGACGGTCAGCGCGGCCGACTCGATCTCCTTGGTGCCCAGCCGGTGGCCGGCCACGTTGATCACGTCGTCCACCCGGCCGAGGATCCGGTAGTAGCCGTCCGGGGCGCGGACGGCGCCGTCACCGGCGAAGTACGGCCAGTCGCGCCAGTCCTTGCTGCCCGGGTCCTTGTTGTACTTCTCGTAGTAGACCGAGATGAACCGCTCCGGCTGTCCCCAGACGGTCTCATGATGCCGGGCCACGGGTTGCGGATGACGATGTTGCCCGCCTTGCCATCCGGGACCTCGGTGCCATCCTCGTCGTAGATGGCGGGGTAGATGCCGATCACCGCGGGACCGCAGCTGCCCGGCTTCATCGGCTTGAGCGCGGGCAGCGAGCTGCCCAGGAAACCGCCGGTCTCGGTCTGCCACCAGGTGTCCACGATGACGGCCTCATCCTTGCCGACCGCCTTGTGGTACCAGCGCCAGACCTCGGGCTCGATCGGCTCGCCGACCGTGGTCATGTGCTTGAAGTGATAGTTGTACTTGGCCGGCTCGTCGGGACCGACCTTGCGCAGCATCCGGATGGCGGTCGGCGAGGTGTGGAAGATGTTCACCCCGAGCCGCTCGGCGATCCGCCACGGCCGGCCCGCGTCCGGGTAGTTGGGCGTGCCCTCATAGATGACGGTGGTGGTGCCGAGGGAGAGCGGGCCGTACACGATGTAGGAGTGCCCGGTGATCCACCCGATGTCGGCCATGCACCAGTACGTGTCCTCGGGGTGGATGTCCTGGTAATACCTGGACGTCCCGGTCACGTAGGACAGGTACCCGCCGGTGCTGTGCTGCGCGCCCTTGGGGCGGCCGGTGGTGCCGCTGGTGTACATCAGGAACAGCGGCGCCTCGGCCGGCATCGAGACCGGCTCCACGATCTGGCCGACGTACGGGGTGAGCACCTCGTCCACGAAGAAGTCGCGGCCGGTCACCATCGGCGTCTGGGAGGCGTACTCGCCCGCGTGACGCCGCCAGACCAGGACCTTGTCGACCTCCTGGCCCTGCTTGGCCGCCTCGGCCAGCGCCTCGTCGGCCTTGACCTTGTGGTCCACCAGCGTGCCGCTGCGGTAGTACCCGTCGATCGTGATCAGGACCCGGCTGCCGGAGTCGGCGATCCTGGTCCCGCACGCGTTGCCGCTGAAACCGCCGAAGACCTCCGAGTGCACCACGCCCAGCCGGGCGCAGGCGAGCATCACGATCGGCAGTTCCGCCACCATCGGCATGTGCAGCGGTGACCCGGTCGCCGGCCTTCAGCCCGGCGAAGTCCCGCAGCAGCGCGGCAAACTCGTTCACCCGGTGATAAAGCTCGCGGTAGGTGATGGCCACCGGCTCAGCAGCCTCCGGTTCCGGCACCCAGATAATGGCGGCCTTGTTCGCCTTGTCCGCCAGGTGGCGGTCGACGCAGTTGTAGGACGCGTTCAGCCGGCCACCGGTGAACCACTTCCAGAACGGCGGATTGCTCGCGTCCAGGACCGTGTCCCACTTCTTGTCCCAGCTCAGCATCTCCGCATACTCGACGAAGCAGTCCGGGAAGTTCTTCTCGTCGAAACGCTCGAAGATGGCCGGATCAGCCGCGTTGGCCTGCTGGACGAACGACTCCAGCGGGTAGATGTACTCTTCCTCGCGCCAGTGCACCGCAATCTGCGACTCGGAAACGGGGTCCTGCTGACTCTGCGTCATCTGCTGGTCCTCCCATGAATGGATGATCTCTAGGCGGTCGGGCCGGGAACCCGCTCACGGCGCCCTGGCCGTCCTGGTACAGGGGGCACGGAATAGCAGGCACCGGCGGCCCGCGCGGGCACGCATGGTTCCCGTCAGACGGCGCCGGATCATCCTCCCCGCCCGGCTGTCCGCCCCCGCCGCGGAGGCCAGCCAGCAGCGTGCCGCCAGGGCTGACGCGGTTCCCGCCGCCGCCCCCTGGCTGGACCGTCCGCTGACCACGGTGTCATAACGCCCTCACGCGCTGGGGAAACGGCTTTATGCTAACCCCGTCCTTGCGGCGGAACTAGGGCCCATAGTCCCGCCCGGAAGGCCCTGGTTGACACCAGGCGTGGCAGCGGTAAGTTGCTGGGACAGTCCAGCACTTGGCTAGCCGTCAGGGTGAGCTGGCCGTCCGGGGCCAGGCTGCGCGCGGGCCGTTTGACCGGCCCTGATGCCAGGCGCAGCGCGCCGGGGCGTGCCCGGCAGCCCGCTGGGCCGGGGGGTTGGAAACGGGGAAGGGCCTGGGGAGCCCAGTAGACAACGGAGGACGAGCTCGTTGCCGGCGGGACGGTCTCCGGTCCGAAGGGAAGCCCGGGCCCTCTTCCCTGGGCTGCCCGGCGGGTGCCTGTGAGTGGGCACGCCGCCAGCCTGCCCAGCGTCAACATTCGTGCAATTTTGGCCATGCCCATTGGTGCCCGGGCTCCGATGACGCCACGTGACGGTAACCTGCATGGATCACGTGCCCGAGAGGCCGCGACCTCACGCGGCGTCAGGGGAAGGCAGGAGAGGTTGGCTGGCAACAACGAAGCCGGGACTCCAGTTGGCCGGGTCGCCGTCATCATGCCCACGTACAACGAGCGTGAGAACCTGGAGACCATCGCGCGCGGGTCAGGTCCGCGGTCCCCGACGCCGATCTGCTGGTGGTCGACGACAACAGCCCGGACGGCACCGGCGAGCTAGCTGACAAGCTGGCGGCCGAGGACTCCCACGTCCGCGTCCTGCACCGGCCCGGCAAGGGCGGCCTCGGCGCGGCGTACCTGGCCGGGTTCAGCTGGGCGCTGGAGCAGGACTACGGCGCGGTCGTGGAGATGGACGCGGACGGCTCCCACCAGCCCGAGCAGCTGCCTATCCTGCTGGACGCGCTGCGCCAGGCCGATCTCGTGCTCGGCTCCCGGTGGGTGCCAGGGGGGCGGGTGCTCAACTGGCCGAAATCACGGGAGGTGCTGTCCCGTGGGGCCAACATCTACGCCCGGCTGGTGCTCGGTATCCCGCTCAGGGACGCCACCGGCGGGTACCGGGTCTACCGGGCCGGCACGCTGCGGGCTGTGCGGCTGGAAGAGATCGAATCGCAGGGCTACTGCTTTCAGGTCGACCTGGCCCTCCGCGCGCTGAACGCGGGCTTGCGGGTGGTGGAGGTACCGATCACGTTCGTGGAGCGGATCCACGGCTCCAGCAAGATGAGCAAATCCATCATGGTGGAGGCGTTCTGGCGGATCGGGCGCTGGGGGCTGGCATCCCGCTGGGCGACCCTGCGCGGGGCGGGCGCCACCGCCCGGTCGCCGGCCGTCGCGCGCTGTCCCGGCCCGGGCGGCGCCAGCGCGCTGAAACCCGCGCGGCCCGGCCCGGGACGGCAAAGTCCCGCCCCGGGCGGGGACAGTAAAAACGGCCCGGGCGGACCCGGGCCGTCAGCTTGCGGACTCAGGCGCTCTTACGATGCCTCGTGTTCTGCTTGCGCGGCGTTTCCTCACCACGCTGGCTCCTGATCAGGGCCAGCCGCTCCGCGAGCACTTCCTCCAGGTCGGCGATGGACCGGCGCTCGCGCAGCATGTCCCAGTGACTCCGCGGCGGCTTGGCCTTGCGCGGTGCGGACAGGTCGCTGGTGGCGGTGAAAGCGGTCACCCCGCACACCCGGCACTCCCAGGTAGCCGGAACCTCAGCCTCGGCGGCAAACGGGACGGTAAAGTGGTGACCCTTGGGGCAGTCGAAAGCTATCTCCTGGCGTGGGGCCAGATCGGTGTTACGGTCGTTCTCATAGCTCGTCGCCCCGAGCCGGGTGCCGCGAAGTGCGCGTTCGGCCATTAGTCACTGCCTCCCAGGCGCTCAGCCTTGTGAATTAGTTAACGCCGAGTACCCGGTCAAGATTCCCGCTGTGCCCGATTCCAACCCCCCCGGCGTGCCCCGGGCCCTTTGGTGCCGGCATTCCCACCGGGAGTCCCGGCTGCCTCACCCGCCAGCGAGCCCAGGCTCTCCTGCCCGGCCCGCTTCCGGTTCTACCGCCCGGGCCGTTCCGGGCCCGCTCAGCCGGCCACCCGGGGGTGCCACTGGCCCCGGCTGATCAGCACGTCCCGCAGCGCCACGGTCTCGTCGGTCATGATCCCGTCCACCCCGATATCCAGCAGGTTCCGCATCACCTCGGGGGAGTTGATGGTCCAGGCGTGCACATGCAGGCCCAGGGCGTGCGCCCGGCCGACGAACGCGGGCGTGGCCACCTGGGCCGGGACCTGGGCGCACCGCACCCCGGTCCGGGCCAGCCGCTCGGCCAGGGCCAGATAGGCGCCGCGCCCGGCCCCTCGCCGTGCGTCGCGGGCTCGTTCCCCGGCCAGCCGGCCATACCCGGGCCCGCTGCGGCTGATCCGGCCCGCCGTGACCCGGCCCGGCCGGGTGAGGTCGCGCGGTCCGCGCGGTACGCCGAACCGGACCACCGCGGTGCCGATCGGGGAGGCGGCCATGCAGACCTGCCGGTCGAACGCCCGCCGCGCAGCCCGCAGCCTGCTCGCCGAGAACGAGGTCACGCACACCCGGTCCCAGGCCCCGGTCCGGCGCAGCACCGCAGCGAGCGGCCCCACCGCGGGAGCGTCCTTCAGGTCGATATTGAACCGCACGTCCGGCCAGGCTCCCAGCAGGTCTTCCAGCAACGGGATCGGCTCGGTGCCGTCGATCAGCGCGGCGGCGACCTCCCGGTGGTTCATCCTGGCGATCCGGCCCGGCTGGCCGGTCACCCGGTCCAGGGTCCGGTCGTGGAACGCGATGAGCACCCCGTCCAGCGTCGCCTGGACGTCCGTCTCCAGGTACCCAGTAGCCCAGCCCGACGGCGTGCTCGAAGGCCCGCCACGAGTTCTCCGGGGCGTGCGCTGCCCCGCCGCGGTGCGCGAACGCAACCGGCCTGGGGTAGTCAAGGAATGCGGTCGGCATGTACCCGAGTATGCGCTACCAGGCGGAGCAGGCTGTAAACGGATCATGACAGAATCCTGGAACCGCAGGAGCGCGCGGGTTCTCATCCGCCCTGATCAACGAGGTCTGGCTGGCCTCCTGACCACTCCCGGCGGCGTGCCTCGGCCAGCGCGATAGCGGCGGCGGCGGACACGTTCAGTGATCCGACCCGGCCCACCAGCGGGATGTACGCGACCGCGTCGGCGACCGCCAGCAGGGCGGGGGAGCAGCCGTGGTCCTCGTTGCCGAGCACCAGGCAGACGTCGCCGTGCAGCGGGGCCTCGTGCAGCGGGTACGCCCCGGCCGCCTGCTCGATCGCGACCACCCGCAGCCCCGCGGCCCGGGCCGCCTTGGCCGCGGCCACCGGGTCCGGCTCACGTTCCCAGCTCAGCAGCCGCTGGGTGCCCAGCGCGGTCTTGGCCGCGGATGGGTGATCGAGCGCGGCCGAGTTCCCGCACAGCCAGATCTGCTCGACGCCGAACGCGGCCGCCGACCGCACGATCATCCCGACGTTGAACGGCTGCGTGACCGAGTCGAGCAGCAGGGCCAGCCGGGCCTCCGTAGCGCGGCGCCACGAGCGGTTCAGCCGCTTCACGTCCGTGGGGCGCAGCTGCTTGTACTGGCCGCCCGCCGGGGAAGCCGCGCCTGGCTGCCCGGCCCCATCTGGCTGCCTGGCCCCATCTGGCTGCCTGGGCTCACCTGGCCGGGCGGATGCAGCGGGCCGGGCGGACGCAGCGGGCCGGGCCCGGCTCATCTGGGCCTCACCTGCAGCACCCGGTAGCCGCTGCGGGACGCGATCCGGGTGGCGGGCCACCCCTCGGCCTGCAGCCAGCGCTGCAGCGAGTCTGCGCCCAGGTTCCGCTGGACCACGAGGTGGGCCTGGCCGCCGGGAGCCAGCCGTCCCAGCCAGCTGGCCAGCATCGCGTGCAGCGCCTCCTTGCCGATCCGGATCGGCGGATTGGACCAGATCGCAGCGAACTGGCCGGGCAGTTCCGTGGCGGCCGGGAGCACGCAGCGCACGTTGCCCAGCCCCGCGCGGGCCGCGTTGGCCGCGCACAGGTCCAGCGCGCGCTCGTTGACGTCCACCGCCCAGATCGTGGCCTCCGGCGCGCGGGACGCCATGGCCAGCGCGATGGGGCCGTATCCGGTGCCGAGGTCGAGCAGGTCGCCGCCGGGGGGAGGCGGGACGGTTTCCAGCAGCACCCGGCTGCCGGGGTCCAGCCGGCCCGCGGAGAACACCCCGGCGTCCGTGGCGCACTCGAAGTCCAGGTCGGGGAGGACAACCTGGACCAGGCCCGGGCGGTGCGCGGCCGCCGGGCTCGCCGTGAAGTAATGCTGGCCCGCCTGTTCTGGGCCTGCCTGTTCTGGGCCCGCCTGTTCTGGGCCCGCCTGTTCTGGGGGCGCCTGATCCTTGCTCACCGGTTCCGGGGCTTCGCCATCTCCGGCTGGGCTGTCTCCTGACCGGCCAGGGCCGGCTCGATGTAGCGGTGGGTCACCCAGCGCTCCACGACGAAGGTCAGGATCGGGATGGTGCCGGCCAGCAGCATCAGCACCGTCGGCCCGAGCGTCAGGCGCAGCCGCCGGGCCAGCAGCCAGGCGAAAACGAGGTAGATGATGTAGAGAATCCCATGCAGCACGCCGACGTTGTTGGCGACCGCGGGATACCCGGCGATCTGCAGCGGGATCCCGACGAAGCACAAGATGATCAGCACCACGCCGGTCACGTAGGCCATCACCCGGTAGCGGAGCACGGCTGCGCGCACCGGCCTGCCTCCTCAGTTGTCCGGGCCCGCTCAGCGGAGCCCGTGCCACTTGCCGTGCCTACTCGCCTCGTCGGTCAGCCGGGCCAGGTAGGCGTTGTAGGCGGCCAGTTCCTCGTCGTCCTCATCGTCGGCCACGCGGCCGCGGCCACGCTGGCCACGCTGGCCACGCCGGCCACGCCAGCCACGCCGGCTTCGGCGGTACCGGCGGCGGGGTCGGCGCCAGCCGTCCCGTCCCGCCCTGCAGGCAGCGCGACGCTGTCCAGACCCTCGGCGGGGCCGGCGGACGGAACTCGTCCTTGATCGTCTTGGCCCAGAATACGATCACGAAGCCGGCGAAAATAGGCCACTCAAAGGTGTACGCCCAGCTCAGGGAGTTCCCGGACTCGGCGCGGTGGAACTGCCAGTCACCCAGGGCGAGCATGCCCAGCACAGACAGGACCATCAGTGCATGCCAGCCCAGCCACTTGGGCCGGAACAAGAACCGCCAGCTCGGGGCCGGGGTATCGCTGGACATGCGAAGAGTCTAGCCGCGGCGCCCGCACCCGGCCGCCAGCAGGTCGCAGGGCTCCGCGGGCCAGCGCTGTCCGGGAAGGCCAGACACGCTTCCCCGCGAGTCAATGCCAGGACATCCCGGCAGGTCAGTGATAATCGGTCCATGTCCTTGACGGATCTACTGCGGCCGGGGCGGATCGGGCTGGCGGGACGCCTGCCAGCACGCCTGGAAGACCTGCACGGGCCCGAGCGGGGTGTCATCGTCCTGCCGCGCCACCTGTCCTGGCCGGGGATGCGGGAGTTCGACGTGACCGATGACCGGCTCCGGCGCAGCATGTACGGGATCGTGCTGACCCAGGGCCGCCGTAACGACCTGGCCCGGTTCGTCAACCCGCGGCTGCTGACGCAGGACTGGCCGCTGCTGCGCTCCTCGCTGGACCCGAAGCTGCGGCGCTGGTGCGAGCGGCGGCTGGCGCTGCGCGGCCTGTCCCCCGGGGGCGCGGACACGGGGCGGGCAGAATAAGACCCGCGGGGCCGCTTCGCCGATGCCCGGCCCGGATTTACCCGGGGCTCACCCCGGGCCGATGGCTGGCGACCTCGAGGCGCTGCCGATCAAGCCCACGGGGTTCCTAAATCGGTTCAGCTCACCGGTGGCTTGCCGCGCGCGGCCACGGGCAGGATCCTGAAGAAGCAGCTCCGCGAGACCCCTGGAGGAACCACCGCATGAGCACCGTCGTGAACGGCCTGGAGGAGATCACCGCCGTGGCAGGCGCCGACCTGGGGCGCACAGGCTGGATCGAGGTGACCCAGGAGCGGGTGAACACCTTCGCCGACGCGACCGGCGACCACCAGTGGATCCACGTGGACGAGGCCCGGGCCGCGGCCGGGCCGTTCGGCGGCACCATCGCGCACGGCTATCTCACCCTGTCCATGGTCATCCCGCTGTTCGCCGAGCTGCTCCAGGTCACCGGGATCAGCATGGGCATCAACTACGGGCTGAACAAGGCCCGTTTCCCCGCGCCGGTCCCGGTCGGATCGAAGATCAGGCTGGCCGCGGTCATTAACGCCGTGGAATCCATCGGCGATGGCCAGGCCGTCCAGCTGACCGCCGACTTCACCGTCGAGGTGGACGGGGGTGCGAAGCCAGCCTGCGTCGCCCAGGCCATCTACCGCTTCTACGCGTGAGCCCGGTCGCCGTCTATTTCGAGCAGGGCGCTCCCTGATCAAGCTCGGCTATCTCGCCAGCGCCGGCCCCGGCAGATCGCCGACATCATCTGCCCCTGGCTGCGCTCACTGACGAAAGCCGGTCCGGCGGCGGTCGCCGTGGCTCTCGCCCGTAACCGCCCCGGCTGGCCGCGCCGCCCATCACCTGCGCGATGTTCTTACTTCAGCGGCTAGGGCCCGGGATTGGCGCCGGCCCGCGGATCCGTGGCCTGCCAGTCGGCGTCCCAGGCGGCCAGGCGCCGGGCATCGAGCAGGCGGCGGCTGACCGCACCCGCGCCGACCAGGCCGGACGACTGGGGGCGGCGGGTGCCGATCCGGAGCCGGGATGGCGGTCAGGGTAGCCACCGCGAGAACGCCTGCCTCTTGACAGGGTTACGGATAACCGCTATCTATCGGATAACCGTTATCTATGCAGGCCGGGCCCGGAAGGGACAGACACCGTGCAGCAGGAAGTGGTGCTGGCGCTGCTGGCGAAGGAACCGTCGCACGGGTACGAGCTGCGGACCCGGCTGCGCGAGGCGCTCGGCCCGGTGGGCGACGCGATGAACGCCGGGCAGATCTACGTCACCCTCACCCGGCTGGAAAAAGCGGGGCTGGTGGCCTCCGAGCAGTCGGCCGGGCTGGCCGACCGGCCAGACCGGAAGGTGTACGCGCTGACCCCGGCCGGGCAGCAGCGGGTGGCCGACTGGCTCACCGAAGTCAGCTGGCCCCGGCCTGACCTGGCCGAGTTCCATCTCAAGCTGGTCGCCGCCGCAGCGGCTGGACTGGCGGACCCGATCGCCATCGTGGACACCCAGCGTCGCGAGCTTCTCCGCCGGCTGCGCGACGCGCAGCGGGCGGCGATGGCCGAGCCCGAGCGCTCCGCGGCCGGGCTGCTGCTGGAAGGAATCGTGCTCCGGCTCCAGGCGGACCTGCGCTGGCTGGAGGCGTGCGAGCGGACCTGGGCCACCCGGAGGGAATCATGAACGAGACCGGGGGTGCCCCCATCCTGGGAGCCCGCGCCCTGCGCAAGGAATACGGCCGGGAAGCCGGGCTGGTCCGGGCGGTCGACGGAGTCAACCTGGACGTGGCCGCGGGCGAGACGGTTGCCGTGATGGGACCGAGTGGCTGCGGGAAATCCACGCTGCTGCACCTGCTGGGCGGGCTGGACCGGCCCACTAGCGGCGAACTCTCGCTGGCCGGGCAGCGCATCGACGCGATGGGCGAGCGGGGGCTGGCCCGGCTCCGGCGCGAGGCGGTCGGCTTCGTGTTCCAGGCCTTCCACCTGATGGACGAGCTCACCGCCGCCGAGAACGTCGAACTGCCCGCGCTGCTGGCCGGCGTCTCACCCCGCAGGGCCCGGCGGCGGGCGGCGGACCTGCTGGAGCAGGTGGGGCTGGCCGACCGGGCCCGGTTCCTGCCCACCGCGCTGTCCGGCGGCCAGCGGCAGCGGGTCGCGGTCGCCCGCGCCCTGGCCAACGAGCCGCTGATCGTGCTGGCGGACGAGCCCACCGGCAACCTCGACAGCGAGGCCACCCTGGACGTGCTCCGGCTCTTCGACAGCCTGCATACGGCCGGGCAGACGCTGGTCATCGTGACCCACGACGCACGGATCGCGGCCACCGCCGACCGGCTCATCTCCATGCGCGACGGGGCGTTCATCGACCAGACCCGGCTTACCGGCGGCAGCACCGGCAACCTCGGCGCCCTCGCCGGGCTGGAGGGCTGAGCCGTGGGCCAGGTCCCGCGGAGCAGGATCGTGCTGAGCAGAACCCTCCTGGTAGGGCGCCTGGCCGGCCGGGACCTGCGGCACCGCCCGGCGCAGGCGGTGCTGCTGCTGCTCGCGATCACCGCCGCGACCGCCACGCTCACCCTGGGGCTGGCCTTGCACGGGGTGACCAGCCAGCCGTACCAGCAGACCCGGGCGGCGACCAACGGGCCGGACGTGGTGGCCCAGCTCAGCAGCGCGGCCGTGCGGCACCAGCCGGGGCAGGCGAACCCCGGTCCGCAGATTCTGGCCCAGGTCAACGCGCTGGTGCACGGGTCCGGGGTCACCGGCCACAGCGGGCCATATCCGCTGGCGGGGGCCATCGTGGCGGCCCGCGGCCTGACCGCGCAGGTAGAAGTGGAAGGCCGCAGCCAGGCGCCCGCCTCGCTGGACCAGCCCAAGGTGACCGCGGGCGGCTGGGTGCGCGGCGGCGGCGTGGTGCTCGAGCGGACTTTCGCTGAAGCGCTCGGCGTCGGCGTCGGGGACCGGATCACCCTGAACGGCCGGCCCTTCCGGGTCACCGGGATCGCGGTCACCGCCGCCATGCCGCCGTATCCGAACCTGTGCTATTCGCCCGGCGGTGGCTGCGACGCTCCCTTCCCGGACACGCAGCCGTCACTGGGCCCGGGCGCCATCGGCCTGGCCTGGGCCACCCAGCCGGATGCGCGCGTCCTCGCCTCGTCCGACCCGGGACCGCCGGCCTACGTGCTGAACCTGAAGCTGAAGGACCCGGCCCGTGCGCAGGCCTTCGCCAGCGGCTACGACCAGGCGCATCAGGCCCCTGGCGCATCGCTCCTGAACTCCTGGGCGGGCATCCAGGCCGCCGACGGCCTGCTCGTGCGGGACGAGCAGCAGGTCTTGTCGCCCGGTGCCTGGCTGGCCTGCCTGCTCGCGGTGGCCAGCGTGGCCGTGCTGGCCGGGGGCCGGATGGCGGAACAGACCCGCCGGGTGGGGCTGCTCAAGGCGGTCGGCAGCACGCCGGGACTGGTCGCGGCCGTCCTGCTGGCCGAGAACCTGATCCTGGCCCTGGCCGCGGCGGCGGCCGGGCTGGCCATCGGGTTCCTGGCCGCCCCGCTGATCACCAGCCCCGGGGCGGGTCTGGTGGGTACCCCCGGCGCGCCTTCGCTCACGCTGCCGACCGCCGGGCTGGTGGTGGCCGTGGCCCTCGCGGTGGCCCTGGCCGCGACGTTCGTGCCGGCCGTCCGGGCCGCGCGCACCAGCACGGTCAGCGCGCTGGCCGACGCGGCCCGCCCGCCCCGGCGCCGGGCCCGGCTGATCGCGCTGTCCACCCGGCTGCCGGTGCCGCTGCTGCTCGGGCTGCGGCTGACCGCCCGCCGGCCGCGCCGCGCCGTGCTCAGCGCGGCCAGCATCGCGGTCACCATGACCGGGATCGTGGCCGTGCTCACCTTCCACGCCAGTGCCGACCGGAAAGCCTTCGGCGGGTCTGATGGGCTGGGCAATCCGGTGTACAGCCGGGATGAGCAGATGCTGGCCGTGCTCACGGTCGTGCTGGTCGCCCTGGCCGTCCTCAACGCGATCGTCACCGCCTGGGCCACGGTCCTGGACGCCAGGCACCCCTCCGCGCTGGCCCGGGCTCTCGGCGCGACCCCGCAGCAGGTCAGTGCCGGGATGTCCGCGGCGCAGGCGCTGCCTGCGCTGCCCGGCGCCCTCCTCGGCATCCCGCTGGGCATCGCGCTGTTCGCGGCGGCGAACGGCGCGGGGACCCGGGTGCTGACTATCCCGCCGGCGTGGTGGCTGGCCACCGCGCTGCTCGGCACCCTGGTCGCCGTGGCCGGGCTGACGGCGATCCCGGCCCGCATCGGGGCCCGCCGGCCCGCCGCCGCCATCCTCCAGTCCGAGCTGGCCTGACCCGGCCCGCAACGGGGGCGTGATCATGAGCCCGGCGCGGTTCAGGCGGCAGGCTCCCCGGCCCCGCCCGGTCAGCCTGGCACGAATCCTCTACAGTCGGCCGCATGCGATTTGCCACGATCCGCACCCCTGACGGGACCACGGCCGCGCGGCTGGACGGGGATGTACTGACACCGCTGGCCGCTTCCGACGTCGGCGCGCTGCTGGCCGGTGGCGAGGGCCCCACGGCCGCGGAGCGGGCCGGCGCCGCGCCGGTGCCGGCCAGCGAGGCCAGCTTCGCCCCTCTCATCCCGCGCCCGTCCAAGGTGCTGTGCGTGGGGCTGAACTACCGGGCGCACATCCTGGAGACCGGGCGGGACCTGCCGCAGTACCCGACGCTGTTCGCCAAGTTCGCCCAGACCCTGCTGGGCAGCCACGACGAGCTGGTCCTGCCCGCGGTCAGCGACCGGGTCGACTGGGAGGTCGAGCTGGGTGTGGTCATCGGCCGGCCACTCTACCGGGCCAGCCGGGACGAGGCGGCGGCGGCCATCGCCGGCTACACCGTGACCAACGACGTGAGCATGCGCGACTGGCAGCGCCGCACCCTGCAGTGGCTGCAGGGCAAGATGTTCGAGCGGAGCACCCCGGCCGGGCCGTACCTGGTCACGGGGGACGAGGTTGGCGACGCCGCAGACCTGGAGGTCCGCTGTGAGGTGGACGAGACCGTGATGCAGCAGTCCCGCACCTCCGACCTCCTCTTCGGCCCGGCCGAGATCGCGGCCTACGCCAGCCAGGCCATCACCCTGCTGCCGGGTGACCTGCTGCTCACCGGCACGCCGGGCGGCGTGGGTGACGCCCGCAAGCCGCCGGTCTACCTGCAGCCGGGCCAGACGCTGCGCACCGTGATCGAGGGCATCGGCGAGTGCGTCAACCCGTGCGTGCCGGACAAGCCCTGACCAGGCCGGGGGCGAAGGGCCAGGCTGCCACTCCCGCGGCCGCCCCGGGTGTGTCAGGGTTCCCGGGTGTGTCAGGGTTTACTGCATGCGCAAGTACGTGATCATGGGCGTGCCCGGCAGCGGCAAGAGCTCGCAGGCGTCGTGGCTCGCCAGGGACCTGGATCTGGTGCACATCAGCGTGGGTGACATCTTCCGCTGGAACGTGCAGCAGCACACCAAGATGGGGGCCCAGGTACGGCGGACCATGGCCGCCGGTGAGCTGGTCGGGGACGATCTGGCCGAGATGGTGACCGCGCAGCGGCTGGCCGAGCACGACTGGAACTACGGGTTCATCATCGACGGGTTCCCCCGCAACGCCCGGCAGGCGGAGTTCTTCCTGGAGAGTTACGACATCGACGCGGTAATCCACCTCGATCTGCCCGACGCCGAGGTCCGCCGCCGGGTCCTGGGCCGGCGCCTGTGCTCGGGCTGCGGCATGGACTACAACCTGATCGAGGGCCGGCCCCGGGTCGAGGGCAAGTGCGACGTGTGCGGGGGCACGCTGGTGACCCGGGAGGACGATACCGAGGAAGCCCTCGCGGTCCGGCTGCGTGACTATCACGAGAAGACCGACCCGGTGCTCGCCATCTTCGCGCGCAAGGAATACGTCGTGCACATCGACGCCACCCAGGACAAGGAGGAGGTCCAGAAGGCGATCCGGGAGGCGCTCGGGCTGCCCGCCTTCGAGCCGGAGCCCGCCGCCCGGCAGGGAGCCCCAGAGCTCCGGTGAACCGCGCTCTGGTGAACGGGGCGCCCGCACGCCGGGGATCCGCCAGGGAGGCCCCGTGCGGGTCGTGATCGCCCCCGACTCCTTCAAGGGCAGCATCGGCGCGGCCGGGGCAGCGGCCGCGCTGGCCGACGGGTGGCGGTCCGTCCGGCCCGCGGACGACGTGGTCTGCGTGCCGCTGGCGGACGGAGGCGAGGGCACCCTGGACGTGCTCGCCGCGGCGGTGAGCGGCGCCCGCTGGCACGCCACCCGGGTTACCGGCCCGGCGGGCCAGCCGGTGGACTGCGCGTGGCTGGAGCTGCCCGGCGGCGTCGCGGCCGTGGAACTCGCCCGGGCCAGCGGGCTGCCGCTGCTGGCCAGGCCCGACCCCCTGGGCGCGCACACGACCGGGCTGGGCGAGGTCATCGGCCGCGCGCTGGACGCCGGGGCCCGCCAGGTGATCATCGCGCTGGGTGGCTCGGCGTCCACCGACGGCGGCACCGGCGCGCTGGCGGCGCTCGGCGCCCGGTTCCTCGACGCCGCCGCCACCCCGCTGCCGCCCGGCGGCGGGGCCCTGGGCGGCCTGGCCGCGGTGGACCTGGCCGGGCTGCGGCCGCCCCCCGAGGCCGGGGTCAGCTGCCTGTCCGACGTGCGCGCCCCGCTGCTCGGCCCGGCCGGGGCAGCGGCCGTATTCGGCCCGCAGAAGGGAGCCAGCCCGGCACAGGTGGCCCTGCTCGACAACGGCCTGACCCAGCTGGCCGCCTGCCTCGGCGGCGACCCGGGCGCGCCCGGCGCCGGGGCGGCGGGCGGCACCGGCTACGGGTTCGCCGCCGCCTGGGGCGCACAGATCGGCCCGGGGGCGGTGCAGCTCAGCCGGCTGGCCGGCCTGGACCAGGCGCTGGCGGGGGCCGGGCTGGTCATCACCGGGGAAGGGCGCTACGACGAGACCTCGGGAACCGGGAAAGTGGCCGGGACGGTGTTCGCCGCCGCCGCCACGGCCGGGGTACCCGCCGCGCTGGTGGCCGGCCAGGTCGCGGTGGCCCCGCCGCCCGCCGTGGCGTGGGCCGTGGGCCTGGCCGGCCTGGCGGGCGGCCCGGGCCCGGCGCTGGCCGATCCAGGCCGGTGGCTCCGGCAGGCCGGGCGGGAACTGGCCGCCCAGGTCACCGGCTGACGGGTCGGCGGGCCAGCCGGGTGGCCTGCCAACTACCCTGGTCCGCGTGCGGGACATCGCGGTGTTCAGCGGCAGCGCCCACCCCGAGCTGGCGGCCGAGATCTGCGCGGACCTGGGCGAGCAACTGCGCCCGGTCCGGCTGCGCCGGTTCGCCAACGACTGCATGGAGGTACAGCTCCAGTCCAACTGCCGGGAACGTGACGTGTTCCTCATCCAGCCGCTGTGCCCCCCGGTCCAGGAGAACCTGGTCGAGCTGCTGCTCATGCTGGACGCCGCCCGTGGCGCCTCCGCGGCCCGCGTCACCGCGGTCATCCCGCACTATGCATACGCCCGGTCGGACAAGAAGGACATGCCCCGGGTGTCGATCGGCGCGCGCATGGTCGCGGACCTGCTGGTCACGGCGGGCGCCAACCGGGTACTGACCATGACCCTGCATTCCCCGCAGGTGCACGGCTTCTTCTCGGTCCCGGTCGATCATCTGCACGCTCACCGTGAACTGGCTGGCCACTTCCGCGGCCAGGACCTCTCGAACACGGTCGTGGTCTCACCTGACCTGGGCAACGCCAAGCAGGCCGCGTCCTTCGCCCGCCGCCTCGGCCTGCCGGTCGCAGCCGGCGCGAAGCAGCGGTTCAGCGACCAGGAGGTCACGATCACGTCCATCATCGGTGACGTGACCGGCCGGGACGTGATCGTGCTGGACGACGAGATCGCGCGCGGCACCACGGTCCTCGAACTGCTCGACCGGCTGCGCGAGCGCGACGTCCGGTCGGTCCGGGTCGCCTGCACGCACGGCCTGTTCGCCGGGGACGCGCTGAAGCGGATCGAGTCGGCACCCGAGGTCACCGAGGTGGTCACCACCAACACGGTCCCCATCCCCACCCACCTGCTCGGCGGGAAGCTCCAGGTCATCTCCCTGGCCCCCGCGCTGGCCGAGGCCATCCGCCGGATCCACGAGGGTGAGTCGGTCAGCGTCCTGTTCGGCCCGGACTGATCCCCGCGCCCACGGCGGCGATCACAGCTGGACCTCGATGTCGGAGACCGGGAACGCGGTGCAGGCGTGGGTGTGGCCGGTCCATTCGTCGGATCGCCGGATGCGGGCCTCGGGTCCGCTGACGACGGCGCCGGAGAGGATCTTCACCCGGCAGAGGCTGCAGTGCCCGGACCGGCAGCCGGCTTCGAGCTGGTAGCCGGCCCGTTCAAGGCTGTTGAGGAGGGGCTCACCGCACGCCGCCTCGAACTTGCCCCGGCCGTCAACGTTCACCACGACGGTAGTCGCCGGGTCGAGCTGGCCGGGCCAGCCGCGCAGCCGCCCGGGTTCTGCTGGTGGCCCGTTCGCCTCGTACCGGACCCGGCGCCGGGCGATGCCGAGTCGCTGCAGCGCGCCGAGGCAGAAGTCGTACATCGCCGGCGGACCGCACAGGTAGTAGGTGGTCCGATGGAGGTGGGGACCGGCGAGCTCGGCGATGAGATCGCCGGTGATGAAGCCGGTTCGCCCGTCCCAGCCGGGATCGGGTTCGGAGATGACGTGGGCGACCTCGATGGTGTCATGTGCCCGGGCCAGTTCGTCCAGTTCCTCGCGGAAGATGATGTCGCTGTGGTCCTTCGAGCCGTAGACAAGATGGAGGCGGCTGGTTCCGCCGCGGGCGGCGATGTCCCGGATCATGCTCCGCGCAGGTGCCACGCCTGAGCCGCCCGCGAGGAACATGAGCCGGTCGCCGTGGAACAGCGGGTTGCGGAAGAACTCGCCCATCGGCCCGGTGCTGTGGAACCTGTCGCCCCGTCCGACGCGACGGACCAGGTGCGGGGACACGAATCCGCCGGTGACCTCCCGCACGGTCAGGTCGTAGTGGCCGCGCTCAGCGGGAGCGGACGAGATGGCGTAGGGGCGGCTGGTCCGGGTGCCGTCAAGCTCGACGAAAAGGTTGACGTACTGGCCGGCCAGGAAAGGCGGGAGGTCCGGGCCGGTCGAGGCCATGCGCAGGGTCGTGGTGGTCGGCGTCTCGGAGATGACCTCGGTGACCTCGAGTGAGAGCCGGTGGGGATGGAGACGCTCGATGACAGTGGCTGGCTCGCTGGCCCGAAGCTCGCTGGCCTCGGACGGCTCAGCCCCGGCGATCGATGCGGCGATGCTGGTGTAGCGGTCGATCGCGTCGTAGGCGGTCCGCTCGCTCATCGTGCCGCCCCTGGTGGGCTCAGGTGATTCCGCCCGATCGCGGCGAGCACCGCGTCCGCGGCCGCTGCCCCGGCCGTGAGGGTCGGCTGGAAGCCTCCGGTCCCCGTCCACGCTCCGGCGAGGTAAAGACCCGGCACGACGACGCCGCCGCTGCGCAGCAGCGCCGAGTCAGACGGTGTCTGGTCGAACCCGTAAATGGCACCCCCAGGGTGGCGCAGATAGCGCATCACGGTAATGGGAGTGGCGACGTCTGCCTCGGCGATCGTGTCGCGCAGCCCGGGGAAGGTCCGCTCGGCGAAGTCGATGAGCTTGTTGCCGTAGGCAAACTTCACGTCCAGGTACTCCGATGGTGACAGCCGGGTCCAGGGCTCGCTGTACTGCAGGTCCATGATCACGAGATGGGTCGTGCCGGGAGGGGAGAACGACGGGTCCGCCAGCGAGTAGCAGGTGACCACGATGGCCCGGGGATCCCCGATCTCGTCGCGTCTGGGTCCCAGCAAGTCATGGTCGAAGCCGGCAAAGGAGAAGTTGGTGCTTGTGGTCATGCCCAGCTCGTGCGGGGTCGCGTCGAGGCCGAGGTAGACCATGCAGCCCGACACGCCGATCGGGCGGGAAGCCAGATCCTGCCGCACCGCCGCGGGTGCCCCGGTATCCAGCAGCCGTCCGTAGGTCACCGGCGTGCTCGCGTTGGACACGACCGCCCGGCACGAGATGGTGTCACCTCCGACGGTGCGGACCGCCTTGACCTGGCCGTCCTCGGTGAGGATGGCGTCCGCCCCGCAGCTGAAGCGCACCTCGCCGCCGAGCCGCTGGAACTGGTCCAGCAGGGCATTCGACATGGCCTGCGAGCCGCCCTTGATGTGCGCCGGCTTGTACTCGAGGTACACCTCGAAGACGACCGCGTAGTCGACGAAAGCGAGGTTGGCAGGGGTCTGGCCGAGATAGTCCCAGTAGGCCGCGAGGACGGTCTTGAGGGTCTGGCTCACGAACAGCTCATCGAGGACCTCTCGCAATGTCCGCAACGCATAATGCGTGAACAGCGGGTACTTCTTCTTCGCCTCATCAGGCCCGAGCTGCGAACCACCCAGGTAGGTGAAGGCAATCCACTCCTCGAAGACGTCGTGGACCAGATCCAGGAATCGCCCGACGGCCTGCCGTTCCGCGGGTTGCAAAGCAGCGAGCACGTCAACGACACCCGTCCTGTCGGCGGGCACGGTCACATCCAGGAGATCTGAAATGGTCACCCGGTACAGGTCCGGCTCGTAGACGAACTCCAGGCGGTCCAGCACGCCGAGCTCACCGAGCAGCTGGCGGATCTGGAACGGGTGGTTCTCAGTGCCCAGCCCGCTCAGCTGGTGCAGCGCGACCTCGAACTCGAACCGGCCCCGGCGGAACGACGTGGCGCACCCGCCGGGGATGTTGTGCTGCTCGAGCAGCAGCGTCGCGGCGCCGGACTGGGCGAGCCGCACCGCCGCGGTGAGCCCGGCGTTGCCCGCTCCGATGACAACGACATCGACGTCGGAAGTGGATGTGGCCACACGCGCCCCCAGGCTGTCATCAGGATATGTACCGGGGTCTGGGGCGATTCGGTCAACGCGACCTGGAAATCCGTCCGGAAAGGCAGGGACAGCGCAGGTACTCGTCAACTGTACCGGGCAGAGTGCGGCGCCTGAAGACCAATCCCCGGCCGCTGGGAAAATGCCGGGAGCCGCGCGGTCAGGCGAGTCTGGTCAGCTCTGCTCGATCGCCCGGGAGACCTGCTCGGTAGTCAGCGGCAGGTCCCGGACCCGGACACCGACCGCGTCCGCCACGGCGTTGCCGATCGCGCCCGCGACCGGGCCCTGGGCCAGCTCCCCGGCGCCGGTCTCCGGCTCGCCGGGCGCGGCCACGATCCGCACAGCCACCTCGGGCACCTCGGTGAAGCGCAGGATCGGGTAACTCTCCCAGGTCAGCGACGTGATCCGGGTCCGGTCGAAGCGGACCCGCTCGCGCAGCGCCCAGCTCGCGCTCTGGATCGCCCCGCCCTCGACCTGGTTCATCACGCCGTCGGGGTTGATCACCCGGCCCACGTCCACGGCCAGCCACAGCCGACGCAGGCTGATGCTGGTGCCCGCGGCCACCTCCGCCACCGCCGCGCAGTATCCGGAGGTGCCCTTGTAGCGGGCGAAGGCCAGCCCGAACCCGGTCCCCCCGGCGCGGTCTCCTTCACGCGGCCGGGCCGCCCAGCCGGACATGGCTGCGGCCTCTTCGATGACCCGCCGGGCCCGCGGGTCGCTCAGGTGCGCGAGCCGGAACCCGGCCGGGTCGGCGCCCGCGGCCAGGGCCAGCTCGTCCATGAGCGACTCGATCGCGAACACGTTGAGGAACGCGCCCAGGGACCGCAGCGACGAGGTGCGCAGCGGCATGGTGAGCAGCCGGTGCCGGGTCACCTCCAGATCGGGGATGTCGTACGCGGGAACCGCGTTCCGGGTGGCCCCCATCGCCCCGCTGGGCACCCCGTCCGGGGCCGCGCTGATCGGCGTGCCCCCCGCGATGTGGGACAGCGCGAGCAGCCGCGGCTCGCCGCCGATGCCGGGGCGCCCCACGAACCCGTTGCTCCACACGTCCTGCCGCCAGGTCTGGATCCGGCCGCCGGAGTCCAGGCCCGCCGACAGGCGGGCCAGCATGGCGGGCCCGAGCGGGCCCCAGCTGAGCTCGTCCGGGCGGGACCACATCACCCGCACCGGCCGCCCGGGAACGGCCCGGGCCAGCAGCACCGCGTCGGCCGCCGCATCGTCGGAGGCGTTATGCCCGTAAACCCCGGCCCCTTCCACGTGACGCACGGTTACCTGGGCGGGGTCCAGTCCCAGCCCGTGGGCCAGCGCGCGGCGCAGCGGGAACACGCCCTGGCTGTGCGTCCACACGCTGACCTGATCGCCGTCCCAGCGGGCGATCGCGCAGCTGGGCGCCATCGAGCCGTGCGCGATGAACGGCCGGGTGTACTCGGCGGCGCAGGTGCGCTCGACCCGCGCCGCCGCCTCCGTGTCCGGGCGCTGCACCACCGGCTGGTCGTCGGTGGGCTGGGACAGCAGGAAGCCCCTCAGGTCGTCCTCGTCAGGCAGCGACTCCCGCACGGCCCACCGGGCGGCGCGCGCCAGCCGCTCCGCCGCGGTCACCGCGTCCCGGTCGGACTCGGCGATCACGCCGAGGAACGAGCCGTCGCGTACCTGCGCCACCACCCCGGCGGGCAGGTCCGCCTCGCCCACGCCGTCCAGCCTGGCCGCCGGGGCGGGCGGCCGGATCACCCGGCCGAACAGCATGCCCGGCAGCACCAGGTCGTGCAGGAAACGGGGCCGCCCGGCCGCCTTGTCCGGCAGGTCGATCCGGGGCGCGCTGCGGCCGGCCACCGACCACCGCGCCGGGGACTTGGCCGCGGCGGTGAGCTGTGCGGCCCGGTCCAGCAGGGCCGCCTCGTCCAGCGACCAGTAGCTCAGCCCGGCCTGGCTGGCCGGAGTGCGGACCGCCCCGCGCTCGACGGCCAGCCCGGCCGCATCCACCCCGAGTTTCTCCGCCGTCTCGGCCAGGAACGCCGCGCGGACCTGCGCGCACACCTGGCGCAGCGCCCCGCCGCAGTCCTCGATGGACCGGCTCCCCGACGTGACCCCCTCGTCAGGGCTGCTGCTGGTGCTCACCCCGGCCACCAGGACCTGGTCCAGCCCCACATCGAGTTCCTCGGCCGCGATCTGGGCCAGCGCCGTCCACACGCCCTGGCCGTACTCGACCTTCCCGGGCCGGATCGTGACGACGGCGTCCACACTGAAATCCAGCCATCCGCCCAGCCGCGGGTTGGCAGCCAGGCTCGGCGAGGGTGGGGGGGAACCGCTCAACGCGCGTCCTCGTGCCGCATCGCCCGTGCCCCGTGCTGCCGTGCCGCGGGCCGCAGGCTCCTGGGTGTCCGTGTCCTGGGTGTCCGTGTCCTGGGCGTCTGTGTCCTGGGCACTCGTGCCCTGAACGTCTGTGCCCTGCGCCGCCGCGCGGAGCACGGCCCCAACGATCCGCTGGTGCGAGCCGCACCGGCACAGGTTGCCGTCCAGTGCGGAGCGCACCTCGGCCGCGGTCGGCGCGGGGTTGGCGTGCAGCAGGGCCACCGCGCTCATGATCATTCCTGAGGTGCAGTAGCCGCACTGGGCCGCCTGCTCGTCCACCACCGCCTGCTGGACCGGGTGCATGGCGCCCTCGTACAGCAGGCCTTCCACCGTGATGATGTCCTGGCCCTCGGCCGCCCAGGCCGGGAAGTCGCAGGAGGACCGCGCCCGGCCGCCGATGAGCACGAAGCACGCCCCGCACAGCCCGGCGCCGCAGCCGAACCTCGGCCCGGACAGCCCGACGTCCTGCCGGAGCACGTCGAGGAGGGGGGCGTCAGGCTCGCACTCGATGACCCGCTCCGCGCCGTTCACCGTGGCCCGGATATTGACTGTCGCCATGGGCACAGAGTATGCATTCGTTTGCAGGAGAGGCGAGGGCCGGCCGCCGCGGTCACGGCGGTCACGGCCGGCGCAATAAACCCAGGGACCTTCGGCCCTAACGGGCAGGGGCATGTCCGTGGGCATTGTGAGCTAGTGTCCGGAGGTGGGCGAAGCCAGCCAGACTGGCCCCCTGAGCGCGCCTTGCGTGCGGTCGGCAGGGCGGCGCTGACGCACCCTGGTATCGACGCACCCCTCGAATCCAAGCTGCACGCACCCAGCATGCGGAGGGAATGGGTCCAGCGGCCCAGGCTGCTGGAGGAGCTGGCCCGCGCGGTCTCGGCCAAGCTGATCCTGGTCGAACGCGCCGGCTGGCTTCGGCAAGACCACCCTCGTGGCGCAGTGGCGGACCAGCGCGCTCGAGCGCAGGAGATTCGCGTGGGTCTCGCTCGACAGTGGTGACGACGATCCCGGCCGCCTGTGGTGGCATGTCGTGTCCGCGCTCGAGCGGGCCTGCCCCGAGCTGGACGCCCAGGATCTGCTGCGGGCGCTGCGCACCCAGGCCCCGGAGATCGGCGACGACGTGATCCCGGGCCTGGCCAACCGGCTGGCCAGGCTCCGGGCCCCGGTCGTCCTGGTACTGGACGACTATCACGTCATCAAGGAACGCAGCTGCCATGATCAGGTGGCATCCCTGCTGCTTCATTTGCCGCCCGCCGTCCAGCTGGTGCTCATCACCCGGGCCGACCCCAGGCTGCCGCTCGCGCGACTGCGGACCGTCGGCGGGATGGTCGAGATCAGGATGCCCGAGCTGCGCTTCACGCCGCTGCAGGCGGCCGCGCTGGTCCACGCCGTCTCCGGCGCTGAGCTGACCGCGGCGGACCTCGCCGACCTGGTCGAGCGGACCGAGGGATGGCCGGCCGGCCTGTACCTGGCGGCGCTGTCGCTGCGCGGGCACCCCGCACCGGGTGCGTTCGTCCGCCAGTTCACCGGCAACAACCGCTTCATCGTCGATTTCCTGGCCGAGGAGGTGCTCGCCCGCCAGACGGCCGAGATCCGGCAATTCCTCGCGCGGACCTCGATCCTCGGCCGGTTCTGCGCGCCGCTGTGCGACGCCGTGGCCGGCTCCGGCAACGGGGCAGACATCCTCGACGTCCTGGAGCGGGAGAATCTCTTCGTCGTCCCGCTGGACGAGACCCGGGGATGGTACCGCTACCACCACCTTTTCGCGCAGGTGCTCCGCAGCGAGCTCGCGAGAACCGAGCCGGGCACGGTGCCCGCGCTGCACCAGCGGGCGAGCGCCTGGTACCTGGCGTCCGGATGGGTGGAAGAGGCGATCAGCCATGCCCTCGCCGCCGGTGACATCCCGGGCTCGGTGGATCTCATCGCGCGGAACTGGCACGCCTACGTGAGCGTGGGCCGGGCGGGCACGGTCCGGGCCTGGATGCGCCTGTTCACCGACGACCAGATCGCCGCTCACCCGCTGGCCGCGCACTGCGCGGCCTGGGCGGCGGCCCTGTCCGGCGAGCCGGAACCCCTGCGCCGGTGGCTCCCGGTCATCGAGGCCTCGCATCTCCCGGGGCAGCTGCCTGACGGGCTGGTGTCGCTGGAGGCCTCCGCCGCCCTCCTCCGCGGCGTGTACGGGTTCGAGGGCCTCCGGGTGATGCGGGAGTCAGCCCGGCAGGCCGCAGGGCTGGAGACCGACCCCCGATCCCCCTGGTACGCCCTGGCCCGGGCGGCTTATGGCTTCAGCCTCTACCTGTCCGGAGACCTTGAGGCGGCGGAGGCAGAGCTGGAGGATGCGGCGCGCAGCGAGTGGTGCGCCACTCTGATCGGCATCCTGGCCCTGTCCACCCTGTCCCTGATCGCGGTCGAGCGAGGCGACATCCCCCGGGCGGAAGGCCTGGCCGACACGGCCCGCGGCCTGGCCACCCGGGACGATCTGAGTGAGGCGCCGCAGGGGGCGCTCGCTTATACCGCGACGGGCACCGTGCGGGCCGCCCAGGGCCGGTTCCACGAGGCCCGGGCCGAATTCGAGCACGCGGTCTGGTCGCGGCGGCGGAAGCCGGGGATGAGCCCCTGGGCCACGCTGGAAGGCATGCTGAGGCTGGCGCAGGTCCTGCTCGACCTGGGGGAGCGCACGGAGGCCAGGGGGCTCATCGAGGAAGCCCAGGACGTGCTGGCCGGGTTCCCGGAGGGCGTCGGGGTTCTCCAGGCCCGGCTGGAGAGGCTCCGGCGGCAGCTCGCGGCCCCGCCCCGGGTGGCAGGCCGGGGGACCGAGCTCACCGAGCGTGAGGTGGCGGTCCTGCGCCTGCTCCGGGGCACGCTGTCCCTGCGGGAGATTAGCGCGGAACTCTACGTGTCACCGAACACGGTCAAGACCCACGCCCAGGCGATCTACCGCAAGCTCGGCGTGTCCACCCGGCATGACGCGGTGGCGCGCGGGCGCGAGGCCGGGGTGCTGTTAGACCTAGACCACGGGGAGACCTAGACCAGGTGGAGCTGCCGGGCGCGCCGGACAGCCTCTCTCCGGTGGGCCGCCGCCAGCTTGCGGTAGATGCTCTTGAGATGTGTCTTGACGGTGTTCACCGAGATGTACATCTCGGCTGCGATCTCCGCCGTGCTCATCATGTCGGACATGTACCGGATCACTTCACGCTCACGCTGGCTGAGCTGCTCCACGATCAGCGGTGCCGCATCGTCCGGCGTCGGCGCCGCGACCAGGCGGGAACTGATCACATCCGGTTCCAGCAGGTGCCGGTAGGCGCGGGCCAGGCCCGGCTCGCGCCGGAGCGCCGGCCGGATCCAGGCCCGCTCCATGACGAAGGGCAGCCGCAGCTGCTCGGTGGTGGCCAGCCGCAGCGCCTGCTCCAGAGACAGGTGGCCCCGAACGGTATCCTCAGCCCGGTAGCTCAGCCTGGCTTCGACGAGCCAGGCTTCCACCTGCGCGTAATCGGAGGCCGCAGCCACGGCAGCGCGCGGCCTCGCCAGGGCGCGCCTGGCCGCCTGGGGATTGCCCGCGGCCAGCCAGGCCTGGGCCAGCGCCACCGCCGCGTCGAGATGCGACTGGGGAGCGGCGCTCTGCGCCGCGTCCACCGCGGCCTGGGTTGCCCCGTCCGCCGCGCAGGCGCCCGACTCGAGGAGGGCCATCCAGTGGCCGAGCCAGGAGGGAAGCGGGAGGCAGGCGCGGGCCCGGCCGAGCATTCCCCGGGCCGGCCCGGCATGACCTTCAGCCAGCGCGTGGCGCACGGTGACCGCACGGGCCAGCGCATCCATCAGCGGGTCCGGCCGCAGCCGCAGGGCTTCGTCCGCCAGCTTGAGCTGGGAACGTGCCTCCTTCAGCTCACCGCGGTCCAGATGGACGCAGGCCAGGGCGACCGTGGCCGCCGGGTCTCCCGGCAGGCAGGCCAGTGCCTGGTCAGCGAGCCCGGCCGCGCGGGTCAGGTGCCCGCGCAAAGCCTCCGCGAGGGCGAGATTCCCGAGGCAGCCGTGCCGCTCATGGGTATCCTCCGGGGCCGTGTCCGCGCGAGCCGTCCCGAAGATCTCGGCGGCCCGGCCGAAGTCGCCGGCCCAGAGTTCCGCTGTTCCGCGTGCGGACAGCACCTCGACCCGCAGCCCTGGATGGCGGGCGAGCTCAGCCTCGGGGATGTCCTGCAGCAGCTGTTCCGCCCTGGCCGCAGCGCCCGCCGCGGCAGCATAATCCCCGGTGCGGCGGGACAGGGCGATGCGGGCCAGCGCCGCGGCCAGCCGGGCCGGGATGTCCTCGCCCGCGGGCAGGCGCTCCAGGATGGCCTCCGCCGCGCTGAGCCCGGTGCCCTCGGGACGAGCACCGGCGCTGGCCAGTTCCATCGCGGCCGCGACGATCAGGAGCTCTGGCTCTGCTCCGGGCAGCGCGGCCGGCAGGCGCCGGAACTCGTCCGCGAGCGGCTGCGCTCCCCGGGGGTCGATGAGCTGGCCGATGGCCAGTTCCTCGACGACTATCCGGGCCGCGAGCTGCCAGTCACCCGAATCGGCGGCATGGCGGATCGCTTCACCGAGTGATCCGTGGCGCCAGTACCACAGGGCCGCCCGCCGGTGCAGGGCCGGGACCTGGCCCGGGTACTCGCGGCGGAGCTTCAGGCGCAAGACCGAGCCGAACAGCGCGTGGTAGCGGTAGTAGCCCTGCCCGAGACACTGGACGAAGGAGTTCGTCCGGGCCAGTTCCGGCAGCACGCTCGCGGCGTCCCCGCCGTCCATGAGCTCGTCGGCGACATCCGCGCTGACCCGGGACAGGATGCTGGTGCGCAGCAGAAGGTCCCGGACCGGCGCGGGCTGGGCATCGAGAACCTCTTCCACCAGGTAGCCGGTGATGGAGCTGTCCTCAGCCGCGAACTCCTTGACGAACTGCGCAGGGTCGGGATGCCCCTCCAGCGAGATCGCGGCCAGCCGCAGGCCGGCCGCCCAGCCCTCAGCTCGCCGGGTCAGCGATTCAACGACCGAATCCGGCAGGTCCAGACCATGCTGGGCCAGTAGCAGCGTGGTTTCGGCCACGCTGAACGCCAGGTCCCCGGCCCGGATCTCCGCGAGTTCGCCGGCCGCCCGGTAGCGATGCAGGGGGAGGAGCGGGTCCATCCGTGACGCGGCGATGAGCCGCAGGCCCGGCGCGGCATTCCGCAGGACATACGCCAGGCCCTCCAGGGCGGCCGGCGCGGTCAGCAGGTGAAGATCATCCAGGACCAGGGCCACGGGCGGGTCCTGCCCGGCCAGCTCGGACGCGAGCCGCAACAGGAAACTGTGGCCGGCCTCGTCCCCACTGGCCTCGTTCCCGCTGGCCAGGGCGGGGGAGAGCGGGGTAACCGGGACACCGGCGGCCCGCAGGGCGGCCGTCACGTAGGACCAGAACACCCGGGGCCGGTTGTCGTAATCGTCCACCGTCATCCAGGCGCACGGGCCGGGGCTACTCCGGGTGGCCGCCCACAGCGCGAGGGACATCGTCTTGCCCGCCCCGGGCGGGCCCGTGACGGTGGTCAGCGGGGCGCTGCCGCTCCCGGCCATGATGGCCGCGATCCTCGGGCGGGGCACAGCCCAGCCAGGCAGGCACGGTGTGGTGATCTTGGATATGAGGACGGGATCGCCCGCACTGGCCGGGGGGCCACCGGGACGGGTTCCGGCGCTTGCGGGGGAACTGGTGACCATCGGTACCACCCTCTCCGTGACGGGTGCCCGTTGGCCGCTGGCCGCACCCCACGGACATCCGGCAGCGTCGAGCCAGGCCTGGCGACGGCCCAGCTCGTGTACCTCTCTCACACTCCGCGCTATCCGGGTGATTTGTCATCACCTAGGCCCCAATCTCACCAGGGTGACTCACCCGATTGGAGTGGGGTGCAGTCGCGCCTGGGGGCGGCACTGTGGTTACTGGAATGGGTCACGAACACGGGGAGCAGCCTTGACACCCTCGTACTACGAGATCCGGGTCGTGGGTGTCCTCCCACCCGAAGCCCTGCTGGACTTCGAGCGGTTGACCGCGTCCGTGGAACCGGTGGAGACCGTGGTCCACGGCCCGCTGCCCGACGCGGCGGCCCTCCACGGCCTTCTCGCCCGGCTGGAGACCTTCGGCGCGCAGATCGTGGAGATACGCCGTCTGCACGACCGGGAGCCGGACGACGGCGAAGGCGGGGCATCCGCGGGCAGCTGAACGGCGGACCGCGCCCCTCGTCACGACAGCCCGGTCACGAGGGCAGTGCGTCGCCCTCGGCAGCCTCGGTTTCTGCTTTGTCGGGCAACCCGCGGACCAGGATGATGATCCCCACGGCGATGGCCGCGCCGATGATGTCGCCGCCGACGTACACCCACCAGCCGGTGAAGTTGGCGCCCACGATGTCAGGACCCAGCGTGCGGGCCGGGTTCATCGACGCGCCGCTGATCGGGCTGGCGAACAGGCCGAGCAGCGCCACCGTCGAGCCCACCGCGATCGCGGCGTTGTGGCCGATGCTGCGGGCTCCCGTCGCCGTGTGCAGGATCACGCTCACGAGGATGGTCGTCAGCACGATTTCCATCACGAACGCTCTCCAGTCCCCGCCCGGCTTGGAGATCGGGTAGTTCCCGCCGGCCGTGACATCGCCGAACATCGCCTGCAGGAACAGGGCCGCTGCGACCGCGCCGGCGAACTGGGCCACCCAGTAGGGCAGGACCCCAGCGGGGCGGGAACACCCTGCGGGCCGTGAAGGCGAAGGTGACGGCGGGATTGATGTGCAACCCCGACAGCGGGCCCCAGGCGTAGATCAGGGCCATCACCAGGGCGCCCGGCGTGATCACCGCGGCGGTCCGGCTGATCGGGCCGCCCCCGGCGTAATGATTGATCACGCCGGCCCCCGCGGCCACGGTCACCAGCAGGAATGTGCCGAGAAACTCGATGATCACCCGGATCCACAGAGGCCGCTCCTTGAGCGTGTCCCGTTCCCACTGCAGGAGGTAGCGCCGGCTCGCGAGATCGGCGTGCTGCGCCTCCTGACCGTCGACGGCACTCGCCATCTCCGCACCTGCCTTCCAGGTCAGCTGGGCGCTCCAGGCGTGACCCATCCATCCTTCGCCACCGGCGGGAAAGCCGGATCACCCGGCGCGAGGGAGGAACCCGGCTGTGAGGAGGCTGGCCGCTGCGCGCCCGAAGTTTCGCACCACCGCCCGCACCATCCCTTACGGGTGAGCCCATGAGCCACGGAAGATGCGACCGTTAACGTCGTCGACCCCCGGAAGATCCGCTCCCGGAGGGTACCGAAGGGACTCTGATCATGAGCATGCCCAGCAAGGCGGCCGTGGACGACGCCACCAGCGCGGCGCTGGCCAGCCTGGCTCTCGGCGATCCCGAACTCCTGGGCGAGAGCCTGCAGCTGCGCCAGGAACTCCAGGAGAGAAGCGGCCTGGATCCTCGCACCTTCGCCCTGGTCAAGATCGCAGCCCTGATCGCCCTGGACGCACCGCCGGCCTCGTACCTGTGGCAGGTAGGGAACGCGATCGATGCCGGCGCCACGCCGGAAGAACTCGTCGGCGTGCTGCGGGCGGTCGCGCCGCAGGTTGGCTTGCCCAGGATCGTGGAGGCGGCCCCGGAGCTCATGGTGGCCCTGGGGCTGGCGCTGCCCGAGGGCCCTCCCGGGATGGTCTAGCGCATCGGGCTCCAGGACAGGCGGATCGGGAACCTCAGCAAAGGAAGTGCGTAAGTGAGCGAGCCGTTCAAGGGAACCATCAACGTTGATATCCGTGACTCGGTCCCGGACTGGTCCCCGTTCGAGCCGCCGAAGGCCCCGGACGGGGCGCCGAACGTGGTCTACATCGTGCTGGACGACGTCGGCTTCTCGGCCATGTCCTGTTACGGCGGGCCGATCGAGACGCCGAATATCGAACGGATCGCGGCGGACGGGATCCGCTACACGCAGTGGCACACGACCGCGCTGTGCTCGCCGACCCGGTCCTGCCTGCTGACCGGCCGCAACCACACGCGCAACTCGATGGCCTGTATCACCGAGGCCGCGGTCGGGTTCCCGAACGCCAGCGGGACCATCCCGCCGGAGAACGGCATGCTGCCGGAGATCCTGGCTGAGCGGGGCTGGAACACCTACATGGTCGGCAAGTGGCATCTGTGCCCGACCGTGGAGATGAACGTCGCCTCCACCCGGCGGAACTGGCCATCGGGCCGCGGATTCGAGCGCTGGTACGGGTTCCTGGGCGCCGAGACCAACCAGTGGTACCCGGACCTGGTCTACGACAACCACCCGGTCGACCAGCCCAAGCTGCCTTCTGAGGGCTACCACCTCACCGACGACATCACCGACAAGGCGCTCGAGTTCATCCTGGACGCCAAGACGGTCGCGCCGGACAAGCCCTTCTTCCTGTACTACGCGCCCGGCGCGGCCCACGCGCCGCACCATGTCTCCAAGGAATGGGCCGACAAGTTCAAGGGCCGGTTCGACATGGGGTACGAGGCGATGCGCGAGCAGACGCTGGCCCGGCAGAAGGAGATGGGCATCGTCCCGGCCGACACCGAGCTGCCGCCGGTCAACCCGATCGGCACCCCCGAGACCCGCACCGGGCCTGGCGGCCTGCCGTTCCCGCCGCTCGACGTCACCCGGCCGTGGGATTCCCTGTCGCCCGAGGAGAAGCGGCTCTTCGCGCGGATGGCCGAGGTGTACGCGGGGTTCCTGGCCCACGCCGACCATCACATCGGCCGGCTGCTCGACTACCTGGAAGAGTCCGGGCAGCGGGAGAACACGATGATCGTCCTGGTGTCGGACAACGGCGCCTCGGGAGAAGGCGGCCCCGACGGGTCGGTCAACGAGATGCTGTTCGCCAACGGCATCCCCGACAACATCCAGGCCAACCTCGCGATGATCGACGAGCTGGGCGGGACCAAGACCTACAACCACTACCCGAACGGCTGGGCGATGGCGTTCAACACGCCGTTCAAGATGTGGAAGCGGTACGAGTTCAACGGCGGCACCGCCGACCCGTGCCTCATCTCCTGGCCCGCAACCACCGCCGGCGCGGCCGGGGCCAAGGGCGGGCTGCGGCACCAGTACCACCACGCGATCGACATCGTGCCCAGCATCCTGGACGCGCTGGGCGTCGAGCCGCCCGAGACGATCAAGGGCCACGTGCAGAGCCGGTTCGACGGCGTGAGCATGCGCTACAGCGTGGATGACGCGTCGGCACCGTCGGCGCGCAAGACCCAGTTCTACTCCATGCTCGGCTCCCGCGGTATCTGGCACGACGGCTGGAAGGCGGTGACCACTCACCCGACGATCAGCGGCTGGAGCCACTTCAACGACGACACCTGGGAGCTGTACCACACCGACACCGACCGGGCCGAACTGCACGACCTGGCCGCTGAGCACCCGGACAAGCTCCGCGAGCTGGTCAACCTGTGGTTCGCCGAAGCGGGCGCCAACGACGCCTTCCCGCTCGACGACCGGTCCGCGCTGGAGATCATGATCACGCCGCGGCCGCAGCTGGCCGCGCCGCGGGACCGGTACGCTTACTTCCCCGGTACCGCCGAGGTGCCCGAGACGCAGGCGGTCAACGTCCGCAACCGGTCCTTCACGATCGGCGCGCTGGTCGACATCCCTGCCCCCGGCGCGCAGGGAGTGCTGTTCGCGCACGGGTCCCGGTTCGGCGGGCACGCCCTGTACGTCAAGGACAACCGGCTGCACTACGTCAACAACTTCGTCGGCATGGTGGAGCAGAAGATCGACGGAACGCAGGACATCCCCACCGGGGAGAACATGATCCTTTCCGCATCGTTCGACAAGGACGGGGAGGACCCGCCGCACGTGTCCACCGGGATCCTGTCCCTCTACCACGGGGGCAAGAAGGTCGGCGAGGGCCGGATCAAGACCCAGCCCGGGCTGTTCTCCATCGCGGGCGAGGGCCTGTGCGTCGGCCGGGACGGCGGCGAACCGGTCACCGGCGACTACCCCGGCGAGCACCCGCACGCGTTTACCGGCGGCACCATCAAGCGGGTTGCGGTCGATGTCAGCGGTGATCCCTACGTCGATCTCGAGCGCGAGGCGCAGGCCATGCTGATGCGGGAATAGGGGAGGACGCGATCACCGACCAGGCCGGCCCCACCCAGACTGGCACGGAGCGCCCGCACGTGATGACCGTGCCGGGCGCTCCGCTGGCGTTTCATGTGATGTCCAAGCCCACCGGGGCGGTGTGCAACCTGGATTGTGAGTACTGCTTCTTCCTGTCCAAGGAGATGCTGTACCCGGGCAGCCGGTTCCGGATGGCCGCCGGCCTGCAGGAGGCTTATATCCGGCAGCTGCTGGAGGCGCATAGCCGTGTCCCGGAGGTGGTCGTCGCCTGGCAGGGCGGTGAGCCGACCATGATGGGGCTGGATTTCTTCCGCCGCGCCATCGAGCTGGAACGGCAGTACGCCCGGCCGGGCCAGAAGATCCTGAACACGATCCAGACCAACGGCACCCTGCTGGACGATGAGTGGGGCCAGTTCCTGGCCGAGCATGAGTTCCTGGCCGGGATCTCGATCGACGGGCCGCGGGACATGCATGACGCCTACCGGGTCGACAAGGGCGGCAAGCCCACCTTCGACCGGGTGATGCGCGGCCTGGACGTGCTGCGGCGCCATGGGGTGGACTGGAACGTGCTGACCACCATCCACGCGGTCAACGGCGATCACGGCCGCCAGGTGTACACGTTCCTGCGCGACGGGCTCGGGGCCACGTTCATCCAGTTCATCCCGATCATCGAGCGGGCCACCGAGGCGACCCTGCCGGCCGCCGACGCGGGCTGGGGCGCCGGGGTGAAGGGACGCCCGCTGTACATCCAGGACGGCAACCTGGTCACCCGCCGGTCGGTCGGCCCACAGCAGTATGGGCGGTTCCTCATCGACGTGTTCGAGGAATGGGTCCGCCGCGACATCGGCACGGTGTACGTGCAGATGTTCGACACCGCGCTGGCGAACTGGTACGGCGAGAGCGGCGGGATGTGCGTGCACGCCGAGACCTGCGGCAGCCAGCTCGCCCTGGAGCACACCGGTGACCTGTACTCCTGCGACCACTACGTCGAGCCCGGTTACCTGCTCGGCAACATCGGCGACCGGCACCTGCTGGAACTGGTGGCCTCGCCTGCCCAGCGCAAGTTCGGGCAGGACAAGCGCGACACCCTGACCAGGTACTGCCGCGACTGCGATGTCCGTCCCGCCTGCCACGGCGGCTGCCCCAAGGACCGGTTCGCCACCTCGCCCTACGGCGAGCCCGGCCAGCATTACCTGTGCCCCGGCTACAAGGACTTCTTCTGCCACATCGGCGAGCCCATGCGGCAGATGGTGACGCTGCTGCACGCCGGCCGGGCACCCGCCGAGCTCATGGGCATCTATGCCAGGCAGGACTCCCGCCGCGGCCGCAACGAGCCCTGCCCCTGCGGCGGCGGCCGCAAATGGAAACACTGCCACGGGGCCCCGCCGGCACCAGTTCCCTAGGCCAGGCGTTCAGCCTTTCCCTGGGACCAGGCGTTCAGCCTTCCGGCCGGCGACGAGGACGTTGACGCTCAGGGCCAGGATCCAGACCGGGAACAGCAGCTCGACCCAGGCTGAGATACCGACGCCGACCAGCAGCAGCACCGCGGTGACCAGACCGGCCACGGTGAGCCACCGGGACACGATCGCGGTGCGCCGCGCGATGGTTACGGCGGTCAGCGTGAACACGGCCGCCATCCGCATCGCATAGACGTTCAGCAGCAGCGACGTGACGCTGCGGCCCAGCGCCAGGGTGCCCGCGCCCGGCAGTCCAGACGCTGCGGCCGCGATGATCCCCCCGCCGACCGCCGCGGCCACGAACATCATGCCGACGAACAGCAGGCCGCTGCCCAGGAACACGGTCGCGAAGAAGCGGTCCTCGCGGTCGCCGATCCGGTCCCTGAGCACCCCCACGAACCACAGGAACGCGATCCCGGCGAACGGGACGAGGTTCAGCGCGACCGCCACCGCGGTTCGCCGCCGTGAGTCAGTGAGCCAGGTGCCGGCGGCCCCGGGATGATCCGGCACCGAGAGCTTGAGCAGGGTGAGCGCCGTGATCAGGAGCACGGAGAAGAGGATCCCGGCGACCGCGGCCGAACGCGGCGTCCTCAGCGGGCTCCCGGCCCGCAACACATCCTGGCCCGCTGCTTCTGCCACGGCTGAACACTAAGCGCGGCCGTGCCTGCCGCCACCACCCGGGGAGGGTGAGCCGGTGACGGCCGCCAGCCCGGATGATCTGGGGCATCCCGTGGCAAATCTCCCCCCGATCAGGGCCACGGTGCGGCGGGAGGACCACACGGTGGGGCACCACATTCGCTCGTCCCTGGCCGCTGCCGGCCGGTGGGTACGCACCATAGGCCCGGAGCGGGCGCACCTGCGCGCGGACATCGTGGCCGGGCTGCCGCGTGCCATCAGCAGCGTGCCGGACGGGATGGCCGCGGCGGTCCTCGCGGGGGGTCAACCCGGTGCAGGGACTGTACGCGGGCTTCGCGGGGCCGATCGCCGGCGGGCTCAGCTCGCACACCCGGCTCATGGTCATCACCACGACGTCGGCGGCCGCGCTGGCCGCGGGCTCCGCCCTGCAGGGCGTGCCTCCGGACCAGCGGCCCGGCGCCGTCGCGCTGCTGGTGATCCTCGCCGGCATCGCGCTGGTCGCCGCGGGCATCGTCCGCCTGGGCCGGTACACCCGGTTCGTCTCGTACTCCGTGATGATCGGCTTCCTGACCGGGATCTCGGTCAACATCGTGTGCGGCCAGATCGCCGACCTGACCGGCGCCCCGGCGAAGGGGGACTTCCCGTTAGCCAAAGCCGTCGATGTGCTCACCCATCCCGCCCGGATCAACCTGGCCTCGCTGCTCGCCGGGCTGGGCGCGCTGGCTATCCTGGCGATCCTGGCCCGCACCCGCCTGGCCGTGGTGAGCTCACTGTTCGCCCTGGTGATCCCGACCGTCGTGATCGTTCTCGCGGGCGCGGACAGCGTCGCCCGGGTCGGGGACGCGGGCGATATCCCGCGCGGCATCCCGCTTCCGCACCTGCCCGACTTCCGGCTCTTCTCGTTCAGCCTGGTGACCGGCGCCCTAGCGGTCGCGGCCATCGTCCTCGTCCAGGGGGCCGGCGTCGCCGAGGCCGCGCCGAACCCCGGCGACGCCCGGCCTGACCCGGACCAGGACATCATCGCCCAGGGGGCAGGCAACCTGGCCTCAGGGCTGTTCCGCGGCATCCCGGTGGGCGGGTCGGTCGGCCAGACCGCGCTCAACGTGTCGGTCGGCGCCCGCACCCGGTGGGCGGCGATCTGGTCCGGCATCTGGCTGCTCGTGATCCTGGCCCTGTTTTCCGGGCTGGTGGCCAAGATCGCGGTGCCCACGCTCGGGGCGATACTCATCTTCGCGGCCATCGGCTCTTCGCGGCCATCGGCTCGCTGCAGCTGGGAGAAGTCCGCAGCATCATGCGCACCGGGCGCGGCTCGCAGGTCGCGGTCATCACCACGTTCGGCGCCACGCTGTTCCTGCCCGTCGCCGCCGCGGTCGGCATCGGGGTGGCCTTGTCACTGCTGCTGCAGCTGAACCAGGAAGCGATGGACCTGGCCGTGGTCGAGCTCATCCCCCGCGACGACGGGCGGTTCGAGGAGCGGCAGGCGCCGCCCGCGCTGACCAGTCACCACGTGACGATCCTCGACGTGTACGGCAGCCTGATGTACGCGGGCGCGCGCACCCTGCAGGCGCACCTGCCTGATCCGGGCCCATCCCGGTCTGCGGCGGTGGTGCTGCGGCTGCGCCGGCGCACCTCGCTGGGAGCGACCTTCGTCAAGGTGGTGGCCGACTACGCCGACCGCCTGGCAGAGGTCAACGGCCGCCTGTACCTCAGCGGCCTCGACCCGAGCCTCACCGAGCGGCTGCGCCGGACCGGGCACCTCGACGGGCCGGTACGCACGTTCGAGGCCACCCCGGTCGTCGGTGAATCGACCAGGGCGGCCTCTCTCGACGCCGAGGCGTGGCTCGTCACGCGGCCCGAGGGCGGCGGATGAGCCTGCGCCCGGCGGCCCTCCTAACGCCTGCTTACGCGCCGGGCGGTCCGCCGGCCCGTACGCCGGGCTACTCTGCGGGCACCGATCATGTCTGCCTCCAGGTTCTCGTAACGAGTGGGAAACTACACTCAGCCTGCTGCGGCTGAGGTCTCCATCGCGTGCAGTTCCGCCGCTTCCTCCGCCGAGACCAGCCCGATCTCCACCAGGTCGAGCGGGCTGATGAAGCCGTCGCTGATACGGAAACCCCCGGCGCGGGCGATCGCATCGCGCAGCGGCACCGCCCAGTGATGCTCCAGCAGGATGAGCGCGGCGGCGGAACCGTTCGGGATGTCCTCCAGGACGTCCCAGCCCTCTTCCTCGGTGAACACGTGCACGCCACCGTCGGCCTCGACCTGCTCGGCCCCGGCGATCGCGCCCGCCTCCATGCCCTCCTCGCCCTCGATGCCGAGGCCGATCAGGGCGCCGATCTTGGTTCCGAGCTCGATCGCCTCATCTTCAGACAGGTTGCTGAGGTGCTCGACTTCGAGCTCGCCCGCCTCATCCTTGTAGACGGCCAGCGAGTCGATGACCCGGACCAAGTCGCTCTCACGGAGCCGTTCGAGTTCGGCGATGATCTCGCCGTGGAAGTTGGGCTCGCTGAATCCCAACACGATGAGCTGTACCGGCCCGATGGCCATTGCGACGCCTCTTTCCGCTGATCAGCTAGCTTATAGGGCAGCCCCGATGGTGATCGCCACCCTCCATAGGGGGAGCATCCAGCCGATGAGCACGGGACACATCACCCAGGGCGGGGGATACAGCACGGCCGCCTGGGGGGCCACCACGCGGCGCGGCGCCTCCCGGGCAGGAGCCCGACCGCCCCGTCACTTCACCAGAGCGGGCGCAGGCCCCGCTCGCGAGCGGGGCCTGCGCCGGGAGACATGCCGCCGGAACCGCCTCGGGAAGCGGCCGGCTGCCCGGGTGAGGGTTATGAGGCGGTCTGACCGTGCAAGGCTTCCTGGAGCTGCTGCTCGCCTTCCTTGGACAGAGAGGTCTTCAGCACAGTGCCGCCGTACTTGCTCATGGCCTCGACGGCCTTGTCCGGGGTGACCTTCTCCACCATCAGGAACAGCGCCGAGGTGCCGGGCTTGAGCATGCCGCGGACCTGCTCCTGGAACTGCTTGTCGATGCCGGACTTGGTCACCTTGCCCATCAGGGCGCCGAGCCCGGCACCGATGGCGATCCCGAAGACCGGGACGAAGAACAGCAGGCCGAACAGCAGTCCCCAGAACATGCCCCAGCTCGCCCCGGCACCAACCGGGTTATGGCTGGTGTGCACGTGGTACTTGCCCTCGTCGTCGCGCACGATTACGGCGATCGCGTCAGGCTCGATGATGAGGTCCTTGGCCAGCCGCCGGGCCTCGTCGGCGGCTGCCTCCGCGGTCGCCTGGTCGGGGTATCCGATCGCAATCAGGTCAGACATGGCTTTTCATATCTCCTTTTCCGTGATTCCGGCCAGTCCACCAGCCCGGCTGAGCCTGCGCCCCACCCGCTACGGGTGACCCCGGGCCGGCGCTGCCGCCCGCCGGGACTGCGGCGGGTGATGACGTCCCGGCCGCAATAGGAGATAAAGGCCTGAGCGGCGGGCTGACAACGGCCCGTCACCGGAGGCGCACCATGACCACGCCGAACCGCACCGGCTTCCTTTACCGGATCGTGCTCCGTGGCGAGTGCCGGACCCTGCTCGCCGGGATCCTGGAAGGCGCCCAGGTGGAGTGTGGTTCCGGGCAGACGTGCGTCACTGCATCAGTGCGAGACGAGTCGGAGTTCTACGGCCTGCTGGACCGGTTCGCCGACCTCGCGCTGCATATCGTCCACCTCGACGAACTCGGCCCGGCGTGCTGAACCGGCCAGGCGCCACGGCCGCGCGCGCACGGGCCTTGAGTCGCACAGGACCCTTGAGTTGGGGCCCCGTGGTCAGGGGCTGTGGTTACTGGAGGGTGAGGATGCGCGGGCCGGAATCAGTAATCGCCACGCTGTGCTCCACGTGCGCGGCCCGGCTGCCATCGGTCGTGCGCAGCGCCCAGCCGTCCGGCGCGACCCCGAACTCGTCGCCGCCCCCGGCCATCAGCATCGGCTCGATGGCCAGCGCCAGGCCCGGCCGCAGCCGCAGGCCACGGCCCGGCCGGCCCTCGTTAGGGACGTGCGGGTCCTCATGCATCTGGCGGCCGATGCCGTGCCCGCCGAACCCCGACGGGATGCCGTAGCGCGCCGACCGGCCGATGCTGCCGATCGCGTTCGAGATGTCGCCGATCCGGGCCCCGGGGACCGCCGCGGCGATGCCGGCCGCGAGAGCCTTCTCCGCGGTCTCGATGAGCAGCAGGTCCGCCGGGCGCGGCGTGCCCACGATGAAGCTGGTCGCGGCGTCCCCGGTCCAGCCGTCCAGCGTCGCGCCGCAGTCGATGCTGACCAGGTCGCCGTCCCGGAGCACATAGTCGTCCGGGATGCCGTGCACGATCGTGTCGTTCACCGACGCGCAGATCACCGCGGGGAAGGGAGTCGGCGCGAAGGACGGGTGGTAGTTCAGGAACGGCGAGGTGGCGCCGGCCTTGCGGATTACAGAGTGCGCCGCCTTGTCGAGCTCGGTCAGGCTGACGCCGGGCGCGGCCGCCTCGCGGGCCGCGGCCAGGCACCGGGCGACGACCCGGCCCGCTTCCCGCATCGCGTCCAGCGCCTCATCGTTCTTGATCTCCACCATGTCCTGCCGTGCTCCTCCGTAGTCCCATCCGCCGTTCCCGGCGCCCATGCCGCGGCTAGTCCCCGCGCCAGCCCGGATCACCCGGCCCGCGCGCCCGGCCCTGGCAGCCATCCTGGCCTGCGCGGGGGCAGGCAGTTCTCCGCAGCGGTCTTCGTTGCGGAGAAATAACGCGAACCACAGCCTCGCGGGAGCCGGTGAGCTAATCCTCAGCCCGGCCGCCGAGATGGCGCGCCAGGAACCGCTCTGCCGCGGCGTAGAACCGCAGCCGGTTCTCTGGCTTGGCGAACCCGTGCCCCTCATCAGGGAACAGCAGGTACTCGTGGTCGATTCCCGCCTTCTCCAGGGCCGCCACGATCTGCTCCGACTCCGCCTGCTTCACCCTCGGGTCGTTGGCGCCCTGGGCGATGAGCAGCGGGATCGCGATGTCGGCCGCCCGCGACAGCGGGGAGCGCGACCACAGGAAATCGGCGTCCTTGTCCGGGTCGCCGACCCGGTTGTGGAATTGCGCGATCATCGGCGCCCAGTAGGGCGGGATGGTCTCGATCAGCGTCTTGAGGTTGGACGGCCCGACGATGTCCACCGCGCAGGCGAACAGGTCCGGGGTGAACGCCGCGCCGGCCAGCGCCGCATAACCACCGTAGGAACCGCCGTAGATCGCCACCCGGCCCGGGTCGGCCCAGTGCTGGCTACCCGAGTGCTGGCTACCCGAGTGCTGGCTACCCGAGTGCTGGCTAAGTGTAACCGAGTGCTCGGCCCTGACCGCTCACGTAGGCGACCGCGTCCACCAGGTCGTCGTGCATCCGGCCGCCCCACTCGCGGTCGCCGGCGTTCACGAACGCCTTGCCGTACCCGGTCGAGCCGCGGAAGTTGACCTGCACGCAGAGGTAGCCGCGGTTGGCCAGCCACTGCGCCTCAGGGTCGAACCCCCACGCGTCCCGGGCCCACGGGCCGCCGTGCACGTCGAGGACCATGGGCAGGTTCCGGCGGTCGGCGCCCGGCGGGAACGTGGCGTACCCGTGGATGGTCAGGCCGTCGCGGGCGGTGAACGAGAACGGCTGCATCGGGGCCAGCTCATACTGGGCCAGTTCCGGGCGGCTGTCGAACAGGAACTCGCCGGTGCGCGTCTGCCGGTCGTAGCTGAAGTAGGAGACCGGCCCGGCGTCGGTGTTGAACGCCACCAGCCACGTCTCGTCCGCGTCATCGTGGTCGCTGAACGAGGGGTCGCCGGGATGCAGCGCGCGGATCGCGGCCAGGTCGGGCCCGAGTGCCGGGTCCAGCACCCGGTACTCCATCCGGTCCTTGAGGAAGGTGACGACCTCTGGTTCGCGGGTGTCCGGGTGCAGCCGGATCCCGGCCACGTCGGCCTCCGGGTCCTCGGCCAGCACCTGCTGTTCGCCGGACGCGAGGTCGAAGCGCACCAGCCGGCCGGTGTCCGCGCCGACCGAGCTGATCGCCAGCAGGGACCGGCCGTCCCCGCTGAACGCGACCGGGCCGCTGGTCAGCGCGTCCTCGGCGGAGATGGCCAGCAGCGGCCGCCAGTCCTCCGTGGCGCTGCCGCGCACCATGACGACCATGCCGCCGTCGGGTTGCGGGGCGATCCCGGCCCGGACCACCAGTTCGCTGTCCGCGACCCAGCCGATGAAGCCGGGGTTCTCGACCTCCTTGACCAGCTCCCCGGTGGTGAGGTTGAGCCGGTAGACGTCGTGCAGCTGCGGGTTGTCGCGGTTCAGGCCGACCAGGATCTCGGCCGGGAACTTCTTGTCCCCGGCGATCAGCTCGGTCTGCACGTCGTCGAACGGGGTCAGGTCCCGCCGCTGCATTGTCTCGGTGTCCACATCGTGCAGCCGCCAGTTCTCATCCCCGCCCGTGTCCTGCAGGTACAGCAGGTGCTGCCCGTCGTGGGCCCAGGCGAACATCCGGATGCCGCGGTCGCTGTCGTTGGTGACCACCCGGGCCGCGGACCAGTCCACGCCGGCACTGCCGATCGGGGCGACCCAGACGTTCAGCACCCCCTCGTGCGGGGCGATCCAGGCCAGCCGGGTTCCGTCGGGGGACAGGTGCGGACTAACGCGTTCCGGGTTCCCGAACAGAACCCGCCGCGGGATGAGTTCAGCCATGGGCCATGCCTACCATGCGCGCCGCAGTCCGCAGTACTATCGCCGCGTGCTGAGACGCCCCCCGGCCCGTGCCGTGATTAGGCACGCGTGAGCGGGGACGATCTCATCATCCGGTCCGGGCTCGTGGTGACCATGGACCCGGAGCTCGGCGACATCCCGGACGGCGACGTCCTGGTGACCGGCGGCCGCATCGCCGCCGTCGGGACCGGCCTGGACGCCCCCCGGGCCCGGGAGCTGGACGCCCGCGCGATGATCGTGGCGCCCGGGCTGGTGGACACCCACTGGCATATGTGGAACACGCTGCTGCGCTGCATGTCCGCAGGCATGCCGGGGGAGGATGGCCCGGCCGGCTACTTCCCGGTGACGGTCCGGCTCGGCCGCGCGTTCACCGAAGACGACATCTACCAGGGCACGCTGCTGGCCTGCGCGGAGGCCGTCAACTCCGGTATCACCACGGTGCACGACTGGTGCCACAACGTCCGCGGGCCCGCCCACGCGCAGGCCGGGCTGCGGGCGCTGGCCGAGGCCGGGCTGCGGGCCCGGTTCTCCTACGGCTACGCCGCCGGGCAGCCCAACGACCAGCCGATGGACACCGGCGGGCTGCGGGCGCTGCACCAGGACTGGGACGGTGCGTGGGGCGGCGGGGGACGGCTCAGCCTGGGGATGGCGTGGCGCGGGAGCGGTGGCAGCGACCCCGCGATGCGGGTCGCGCCGGAGATCTACCGGCGGGAGATCGCGGCCGCCCGTGAGCTGGGCCTTCCGGTCAGCGTGCACGCGTCCGGCCCGCCGGCCGCGGCCGGGCAGATCGCCGCGCTGGCCGCCGCCGGCCTGCTCGGGCCGGACCTGCAGGTCGTGCACGCGAACTGCGCGACCCCTGAGGAGATCGGCCGGCTCGCCGAGGCCGGGTGCGCGGTGAGCCTGTCCCCGTTCAGCGAGCTGCTGATCGGCTACGGGCTGCCGAAAACGGCCGAGCTCCTGGCGGCCGGGATCCGCGTCGGCCTGTCCGTGGACACCACCGCGCTGACCGGCAACGCCGACATGTTCGCGATCATGAAACTGACCCGGGGGCTGATGAACGCCGCGGCCCAGCAGGAATTCGCCTGCACCGCCCGGCAGGCGCTGGCACTCGGCACCATCGACGGGGCCCGGTCACTGAGCCTGGACGCGGTGACCGGGTCGCTCACGCCCGGCAAGCGCGCCGACATCATCCTCGTTCACACCGGCCACCCGAACCTGGGCGTGCTCACCGACCCGGCCGGGTTGCTGGTCGCCGCGGCCCAGCCCGGCAACGTGGACACCGTGCTGGCCGACGGCCGGATCCTCAAGCGCGGCGGGACCCTGGTCAGCCTGGACAGCGAGCGGATCAGCGCACAGGCCCGCGGGGCCCTGGCCCGGGTCCGGGCCCGCGCCTGACCTCCGGCGGCGCCCGTGGCGGTAGCGGGGCCGGGGCGGCCGGGGTGGCTGCGGCGGGGGAGAGGGCGGGCACCACGCGCAGGGCCAGGAGCATGAGAAGGCACGCGGCCGCGAGCACCGCCCCGAACCAGCGGACCGACGCGGCCAGCCCGAGCAGCGTGGCCAGCAGGCCCACGCCCACCGTGACCAGGCCGCTGCCCGCGTAGGTCACCACGTAGAACATGGAGACGGTCCCGGCGCGGGCGCCCGGCGGGGCGATCTCGTTGATCCGCCGGATGCCGCCCATGAACGCGAGCCCCTGCCCGGCGCCCGCCACCGCCATCGCCGCGAACAGCACGGCCACGCTGCCGGCCAGCCCGGCGGCGATGAGCCCGAGCAGTCCGCCGGCCAGGCCGATCAGGCCGGTTTCCTGGGCCCGGGCCGGATCCCACGACCGGCACGCGGCCTGCGCGAGCGCCGCGACCAGCAGCAGCGAGCCCGCCGCGGCCCCGTCGACCAGCAGGTTGCGGCCGCCCAGCGCCGCGGCCGCGTAGGAAGGGACCAGGGCCAGGACCACGTACGCGACCGCCCAGGCCAGCAGGCTGACCAGGGCCGGGGCCAGGAACGCGGCGCGGATCGGGGCGGGGAGGCTCGGCCAGCGGGGCTGCCACCGCTGGCCCGTCACGCCCAGCGACCCGGGCAGGGTGGCCGCCGCGGCCACTGCCGGGACCAGCAGGCCGATCTCCACCAGGTAGCTGAGGGCCCGCGGCGCCGGGGCGTACTGGGCGAGCGCCCCGGCCAGCACGGGGCCGAACCCGCAGGCCGCGGTGGTGGCCGTGGCGGCCAGGAACGACGCGCGGGCCCGCCGCCCGCGCGGCTCGGTCAGCACCAGCCCGGCGGTGAGCGCCCCGGAGCAGGTGCCGACCGCGAGCCCCTGCACCGCGCGGCCCGCGAACAGCCAGCCTGGTCCCGACGCCGCGGCCAGCAGCGCCGAGCCGCACGCCGCCGCGGCCAGCCCGGTCACCAGCACCGGCCGGTAGCCGGCCGTGTCGCTGAGCGGGCCGCAGATCAGCAGGGCCACGACGACCGCCGCCGCGTAGACGGCCACCAGCAGCGTCACGTCCAGCGGCGAGAGCCGGAACACACGCTCGTACGTGGCGTACAGCGGGGTGGCCAGGTTCGTCCCGGTCAGCAGGACGGTCAGGGCGTAGCCGAGCGCGGCGAAGCGCAGGCGGCTGGGCTGGCCGTCAGCAGAGGGTGGCACGGGTAAGGGCCTCCGGCGCGGGGCGGGTATACGGACATGCTGGGAGGAGCGACCGGATGAACCCACTGGGAGCGCTGCCCCGCGACGGCGGGACGATGGGTCCGTGATCTCTCACCTCAGACGCCCCGGCCGGGCCGAGATCCGGGAAGCCGCCCTGAACAGCGCCGCCCTGGGCCTGGCCTGCCTGGCCACCTTCTGGCTCGCCGGCACCATCCTGGCCCACCTGTACGTCGTCCCCCGGCCTGACCCGCTCCTGGGCGGGATGTGGGCCGTCATCGCGACCATCTTCGTCTTCCGTGAGAGTTACGCGGGGAGCAGGAGCGCCGCGGTATCCCGCATGGCGGCCACCTCGGTCAGCTTCGTGCTGTGCCTGATCTACCTGATCTTCCTGCCGTTCCACATCTGGGCCCTGGCCCTCCTGATCGGCCTCAGTTCCCTGGCCACCACGCTGGCCGGGCGGCCCGGCGACTCGATCACGGCCGCGATCACCACCACGGTGGTCATGGTCCTGGCCGCCGTCAGCCCGCACGACGCCTGGCAGCAGCCTATTTTCCGGTTCGCCGACACCCTCCTCGGCGTCGTGGTCGGCGTGGCGGCCGCCACGATCGCGCTGCGCGTGATCCCGCAGCCGCCTCATCCGGGCGGCCCGGAAAGCACGTAACGAATCCCGTAGGCCCGGTATCCCGCGTGCCCGAAGGCGGCGGCCATCGGCCGGTTCGCGATGTCGGTCGTGGCCGCGATGCGCGCCTCGCCGCGGCCGGCGTGAAACCGGGTGGTCTGCGCGACCAGGTCGTTGATGCAGCCGCGGCCGCGCAGCCCCGGAACCACGCCCAGGTAGCCGACCACCGCGCCATCGGTGTTCCGGGTGGGCAGGATCATCCCGGCCAGCTGGCCTCCGGCGGCCTGATCCCGCCTGACCGTTACCGCGATGCGCTGGCCCGCCACCACTGACGCTGACCGTGACCGGACCCTTGCCTGCCCGAGTGGGGCGGATGATCACTCTGCCTCCGGTTGGTGTCTGGAGGCGCGCCCAGGTCCGGGGCAGGATGGGCAGGAGCCCGGCGCCGTGCCTCGGCCCGCCCGGCACACTAGGCTCGCCCTGCTCACTGGTCAACGGGGTGATGTCCTGCCCAGCCAGCGCAGTTCTGCCCGGTCCGTCACCGCAAAGGGGATGCCATGGCCAGCCGCTTCCTGTACCTGGTACGCCACGGCGAGGCCACGGGGGAGCAGGGCGGCCTGAGTGACGCGGGCGAGGAACAGGCACGGCGCACCGGCGAGCGGCTGAAGAACCTGCCGCTGGCCCGGATCTATCACAGCCCGCTGCCGCGGGCCGTGCAGACGGCCCGGCTGATCGCGGGCTGGCTGCCCGGGGTGCCGCTGGTCGAGTCCGCTGTCGTCGGCGACTACATCCCGTCCGACCCGGATCCAGCCCGGCTGCCGCCGGCCTACGCCCGGCTGGTCGGCAGCTGCACGGTTACGGAACGTAACATGGGTACGGCACTGGCGGAGGCGGCGATCCAGCAGTTCGCCGGGCCGCCAGGGGAGCCGGGGCCAGACAGCGGGCCGGACACCCGGGCGGGGCCGGATACGGCCACCGACGTGCACGAGCTGATCGTCACGCACAACTTCCTGATCGGCTGGTTCATCCGGCACGCGCTGCACGCCCCGGACTGGCGCTGGATCGGCCTGAACCAGCAGAACTGCGCGCTGACGGTGATCTTGTACCGTCCCGGCCTGCCACCGTCACTGGTCAGCTTCAACGACGCCGCCCACCTGCCGGACCAGCTGCGCTGGACCGGTTTTTCCGCCCAGCTCCGCCCCGGCTGCGGCTGACGGGGCGTTACTCCCCGGTGAGGCCGTCCAGCGATTCCCGGATGAGGTCGGCGTGGCCAACGTGCCGGGCGTACTCCTCGATCATGTGCACAATGATCCACCGCAGGCTGGGCGACCGGCCGTCGGGCCATGTGCGCCGTGCCAGCCGCTCCAGGCCCCCCTCGGCCAGCGCCTCCGCGACCAGGGCGCGGGAGCGGGCCACGCTGTCCTCCCAGAGCGCGTAGATCTGCGCGGGGGTGTCCGCGGCGGCCGAGTGCCAGTCCCAGTCCGGGTCGGCGTCCCAGTCCACCGTGTTCCACGGGGGCTCCTGGGCCTGGCCGTGCAGCACTTCCGAGAACCACCACTCCTCGACAAAGGCCAGGTGCTTGAGCATCCCGCCGAGGGTCATCGACGAGACGGCGACCGTCGCCGCCAGGCCGGCCGGGTCCAGTCCCGTCCACTTCCACGCCAGGGTGGCACGCTGGTAGTCCAGGAAACCGAGCAACGTGGCGGTCTCGCCGGCCGCGATGGGCGGTTCCGGGCGCCCGTGCTCGTCCAGGCCGGCCTCGTCCGGGCCGGTCTCGTCCGGGCCGGTCATGGGCAGGTTGGTCATAGGCGGTGAGTCTAGGTGCTGCCCCCGATCAGGTCGCCGCGGACCAGCGCGGAAACCTCATTCTCCTCACCGGCGGAGGCTGGACCCGGTCCGGGAAACCGCGGAACGCCTCGGCGAACTCGCGGGCCTGATGGTCTGGCGCCTGATCGGCCACGGGCTGGACCTCCGGCTTCGCCGGCGGCCGCCACAGGCGGGCGGGACACGCAGCCGAGCGTCTATCAGTTCCTGCCCGCCGCCCCGCCTTGAGCTGCGGCGCTGCCGCAGCACCGGGGGCGATAATGAGCGGCGTGGACACCAGCCACTACAGCCTTGTCATCGCGGCCGCGCAGGCCGCGGGGCCGTGCCCTCCCGGTGAGGAGGCGGCATGGGGCCGCCGGGTGCACGGCCTCACCGTGGACCTGCACCTGATCGCCCAGCAGGCCAGGCAGGACATCGAGCGGCTGGAGTCAGCGCGGACTTTCATCGCGTTCCTGGAGAAGGTAGAGATCGAGGAAACGAGCCGTCGCGGCCTGGTCACGTTGCGCTTGCCGTCGGGCGAGAGTGAGCCCATCCGCACCGAGCACGCGGACACCGACCGCGGACGGGCGCTGATCGAGCGGGCCCGTTCCCTGCAAGGACGGTGGGTGCTGGTCTACCGCTACAACGAGCAGAAAGCGGGGCAGCGGAACCAGTCGGTCCGGATGCTGGCCCACCTGATGGATCTCGGGGCTGACGGGGCCGTGCCGAACACCACCGCGAAGAAGATGGTGCTGCACGAGGCCGGCGGCGACGTGGCGCGGGCGCAGGAGGCGTGGCAGGCCGCTGGCCTGCCGGGAAGCGGCCCGGTCAGCGCCGAGCAGCTGGAACAGGCACGCGCGGTGGCGCGGGAAGCGGCTAACAGCTGACGCGATACTGGTTCCTCATCCCCCCGGTGTCCTGGGGGAACGCAGATAACAGCAAGAAGCGTGCAGCCACAGCCAGGCCCTGCTCACCCTGGTGCGGAGTGAGGTCCGGGCCGGAACGGTTCGGTACAACGCGGTTCGTATCGTTCCGGCCCGGACCTCACGGCGCCGCGGAGCTGGGGGAGGCACAGGGAGATCGGGGCATCTTGCTGTTATCAGCGTGGAGAGGTATTGTGCGGGCATATGCCAGCTCCGGATGCCCGCACATCGGCACGTGACGCTCTTGATGGGTTCATCCGTCATCTGGCCGGCTGCCAGTTCGCTGCGGCCACCCAGCGGATCCGCAGGCACTTCCTCGACGAGTACCTGCAGCATGCCCAGCAGGCCACCGGCAGGATCGAGATCACGGTGGCCGAACTCCTGGACCCTGAGCGTGCCGACGCATGGCTCCGCGATGCGGCGGCCGGCAAGACCCGCACCCGGAACACCCTGCGCGGCCGCGATGCCGCTGCCTACCCGAACTCGATGCGTGTGCGGATCGACTCGTACAACTCGTTCGTCGAATTCGTCCGCCGGCCGGACCGCCGTGACAGCCAGCCGCCCACCGCCGGCTACCGCCTGACCCCCGCCGATACCGATCGTCTTCTCCACGACCTGGCTGTGCGCAGGCCGATCCATGCCAACGCCGCGACATGCCTGCGCACCGCTGCCCTTGCCGCGCTTGTCGCAGACACCGACAGGTCTGTCCCCGAGCTTGCCCGTCTCAACGTCACGGCCCTGCATATGGACGGCGAGGCCCACGTCGAACTCGCCGACGGTCCTTGCCCGCTCGGCGGCCCGACGGTGCAGATCCTTACCCGGTGGCTCGGTGCCCGGGCGGCGATCATCGCCGAACTCGAGGGCAGCGATCCTGGCTACCTGTGGATCCCGACCAAGCCGGGGCGGCCCCGGGGCGGCCGGGCGCCCGTCCGGCCCGGCCTCACGCCAGCGGCCGTCCGCACCCTTCACGCTGCCCACCGCACCCTCGTCAGCCAGGTGCTCGGCACCCCGCTCCGCCCCGGCGCCCTCCGCGCGTCAGGCCCATCACGCTCTTGATCCGGCCATGGGCAGCCGTGTGCTGGTCCAGCTTGGGAGGTGACTGTGGGGGAGCGCAGTGCTCCGCGACCCGGGCCGCTGACCTTGCTGGCGGTGATGAGGCTGAGCTGGTACGGGGCGCGGTCAGCGGCCCGGGAGTGCGCGGCTGAGTCGCATCGCTCGGCCGGCTGGAGGTCGCCGGCTCCTCGCGCACCACGGCCTCACCCGAGAGCTTCCTCGTCGAGGGCCTGACCGGGGCTTTGGCCGAGGGCGAACTGGGGCGGGCCCGCGCCTGGGGAGAGCACCTGAGTGCAGTGACCGCCCCGCGGGGGATCAGCCTGGCCGGGCTGAGCTGGTTGGTGTCTCTGGCCGAGCGTGAACTGCCCCGACGGTGGCGGGCAGGAGCCTTGCCGCATCCTGATCGGCGCACAGGGCCTGGGCCGTGGCCTCGCGATGATCCGCGATCGCGAAGTAGACCACCGATGAGCCGATGAGGACGGCCCCGAGGGCATCCCGACCACTCATGCCCTCTCCGAGAAAGAGCACCGCGCTGGCGACACCGAACACGGGGATGAGGTTGAGGACCACCGCCGCCCGCCCGGCGTCGACTTGCACGATCACCATGTTGAACAGCAGGAAACTGAGCCCGAATCCGCCCGCGCCCACGAGCACGACGACCAGCCAGAACCGGGGCGCCGCCGACATGGTCACGGTCTGCCGGCCCGCGGTCCAGCGCGCGATAGTCACCAGCAGCGACGCGAGCGCGGCCACCGTGAACTGCCATGCCGTCAGCGAAAGAGCATCCGAGCCGTCATCGAAACACTTGGCCACAATCGTGTAGAGGCTCGCGCTCAGCACGCCCCCGGCTACCAGGAGGTCACCGGCAGCCGTGCCGCCGCCCCCGCCTGTCCCCACGCCCGCGAGCACGGCCAGTCCCCCCAGTGCGACCACGATCGCGAGGATGGCGGGCCGGGTGATGGTCTCGCGGAGCAGCACGGCAGCCAGCAGGACCACCAGCCCTGATTCGAGGCCGTTGATCACCGCCCCGTGCACCGCGCTGGTGAGAGAAAGGCCGAACGTGTCACCCAGATACGCCAGCGCCGGCTCGAGCAACCCCAGCACAACAGGGAGCCACCACGACCTCGGCGGACGGTAGCCGCGTACCAGCAGGGCAACCCACAGAACGCCCGCACCCGCCAGGAGTTCGATGCTCAAGAGGGTCACTGGATCGAAGCCGCCGAGGGCATATTTCGTCCCGCTGACCGCCACCCCCCACAGCCCGGCGGCCACGGCCAGCGCGGCGGCCGGACGGCGCAGCCACGGCACTGGGGATGGAACGGCCTTCCGAAACACCACGACGCCCCCGCTCGCAGAATTGATCGATGCGACCGTAAGCAGGGTGGTGCTCAGCGCGAATGGGGGTCGGCCCCCCATATTTCAGGCGGGGGTCCCTAGATTTGCTTGGTGGCCGTGACGTCCGACTCTCAGGACAGCCGGGGCCAGAGCGGCGGCGCTGGATCAGATCTGGCAACTCGCAGGGGAGAACCGGCGCATGACGATCGCGCTTCGGAGCATCCAGTTGATGGGTAGCACAACTTCCATGATCTCGCGGGGTAGTCGAAACCTTACGTGACGTACCGAACGAGAAGCATGATCTGATCGATCATAGATACGAGTGACCGATGTGCCTCCAGAGCCGATCCGAGCTCCGGCTGGCCCGGCACGGTCAGCACAGACGACATGATGTCCGTCACGGCGACCTGGAAACCGACACGATGGCTGAGATTCGACATCTTCCATGAGGCGGGACAACAGCCCCTCTGCCAGCCAGGCCCCTCAGCTCAAGTGCCGATAATGAGCATTATGTTAAGTAGCGCTTACTCCATCCGGTGCATCCGGTACCCCTGCCGCGGTCAGCCGATGTTGTGGCGGTGCGCGTAGCCGATCGCGGCGGCGCGGTCCCGCGACCCGGTCTTGGCGAAGATCCGGCTGATGTGGGTCTTGACCGTGTGGTTGCTCAGGAACAGCTGCGCGGCGATCTCCGGGTTGGTCATCCCGCGGGCGATCATGCCCAGGATCTCCGCCTCGCGCTGCGTCAGGCCGTCGGGGGGCGGCGCGCTCCGGGCGGGCTCGGGCTTCGGGGGGGCTTCCGTGGCGGCGAGCAGCGTCGCGTGCACGCGGGGGTCGAAGACCGTCAGCCCGCTTACCGCCGCGCGCAGCGCCCGGGCGATCTCGGTGTAGTCGGCGTCCTTGGTGAGGTAGCTGCGCGCGCCGGCCCGGAGCGCGTCCAGGACCGAGCTGTCGTCCGCGTACGTGGTGAGCACGACAATCGCGACCTCGGGGTGCTCGGCGGTCAGCCGGCGGATGGCGCCGATGCCGTCCAGGACGGGCATGTGCAGGTCGAGCAGGATCGCGTCGGGGTGGTGCTCGGCCACGAGGTCCAGGGCCTGCTCCCCGTCCGCGGCGGCGCCGACCACCTCGATGTCGGGTACCGCGTCGAGCAGCAGGACGAGGCCCTGGCGCACGCTGGCCTGATCGTCGGCGATGACGAGGCGCAGCGGCTCCCCCGCCGGCGGGGTGGTCATGAAGCCATGGTCTCAGGCTGGCGGCGCGGTAGTTCGGCGGTCACGATCCACTGGCCGTCGCGGCGACCCGCCTCGAGGGTTCCGTTCAGCAGCCGGAGCCGTTCGTGCATGCCGGTCAGCCCGTAGCCGCCGTTGACGGTGCTCATGTCCGCCGGCTGGCGGGTGTCCGCGCCCGGGGGCAGGTCGTTGCGGACGGTGAGCCGGACATCGGCGCCGCCGTAGTCGAGACGGACCGCCACGGGCTGCCCCGCGGCGTGCTTGGCCGCGTTGACCAGGGCCTCCTGGGTGATGCGTAGCAGCGCGAGCGTGGCGTCCGGGGGCAGGGCCGCGGGGACGCCGCCGGTGTCGTAGCTGACGGGGACGTGATACCTCTGCGCGTGGGTGTCGGTGACCAGGGCGAGTTCCTCATCGAGCGGCAGGGTGTCGGTGCGCAGGGCCTGAACCGCGCGGCGGGTCTCCACCAGGCCCTCGGCGGCCATCTGCTGGGCTGCGGCCAGCAGGTCACTGGCCTGGTCGGCGTCCTTGTGCAGCACCGACCGCGCCGCCTGGATCTGGATCCCGAGCGCGCCGAGCGAGTGGGCGAGCACGTCGTGGATCTCCCGGGCGATGCGGGCGCGCTCGTCGAGGAGGTCGGCCCGGCGCTGCTCGGCCTGCAGTTGCTCGCGCTGGGCCAGCAGCGCCGCCGCTTGCTCCGCCTGGACCCGGTACGCGCCCCAGTTGTGCCCGATCACCAGCCCGGTGAGCACGATCGCCGGGAGCCCGAGCAGCGTGCCGTAGCTCTGGCCGAAAGCCAGCCCGCTGACCTCAATCGCGAGTATGCCCACCGCGGTCACGGCCACCGCCGCCGCGAGGTCGCTGTTAACGCCCGCGGCCATCGCCGCCACGAACGCGAAGACCACCATGGCCGAACCGCCGCCGCCAGCGCCAGCCGCGACCCCCGAGGCACCGGCGATCACCCCGCGGAGCACGAGCAGCGCCCAGGCGGGATATCGCGCCGCGGCGGCGGGGGACGCCTCCAGCACGGTCCAGGCCAGCAGGGCCAGGCCAAGCACGGCGTAGCACGCGATCTGAACCGGCAAGGCGTACGGCGCGCTCGGCGGAGCGATGAGGAACGCCAGCAGGCCGAGCCACACGAAGCCGAGGGCGCGGGCCAGCGCGTTGACCGTGCGCAGCATGCCTCCAGTATCGGCCGGGGCGCGGCAGCGGCGCGTCAGCCCGCGGGCTGACCCGCCGGGGCGCGGCCTGGTACCGCCTGGTACCAGGCCGCGCCCGTCATTCTCATGCCGGGGACCAGCCCGTCCTCTGACGCGCTCACCAGCGCAATTGGCGAATGTGGAGTCGTTAACGAAACCACTCGAAGGAGCGCGAGATGCTTTCCGAACTGACCGAAGCAATGATCGTCAACGGCGTCGTGCTCGCCACCGTGCTGGCCACCGACCTCGGCCCCGCGCGCAAGATCAGCAAGATACGGCTGTTGCGTCCCGTGATCGCCGCTGCGGTGATCATCCCGTTCTTTGTTGACTGGCCGGCCACCCGCGGGACGGCCCTGGCGGTGGAGATCGCGGGCGTCGCCGCCGGCCTGCTGTGCGGGCTGGCCGCCAGCGCCCTGATGGGCGTCTACCGGAGCCCGGCGACCGGCAAGCCGGTCAGCCGGGCCGGGCTGCCGTACGCGATCCTCTGGACCGCCATCATCGGCGCCCGCGCGGCCTTCTCCTACGGCTCCGTGCACTGGTTCACCGCCCCGCTGGTGAGCTGGGGCATCGCACACCAGGTCAGCGTCGCGGCCCTCACCGACGGGCTGATCTTCATGGCCATCGCCATGATCCTGGTGCGCACGGTCGCCCTCGGCGTGCGCGCGTCCCAGCTGCCGGCCCGGGCCCTCGAGCCGCGCAGCGCGGAGGCCGCCGCCCGGAGCGGCCAGCCCCGCGCCTGACGCCTGGAGCGGCCAGCCTGGGGCTCGGATGGCACCGACGCCACCCGGGCCCCAGGCGTCTGTATGTCATCCCGGCGCCAGCACCGCCGAACCGGACAGCCTGGCCATTCCAAGATCACAGACCAGATTCACTGAGACACCGGCTGGGCTTCCGGTCGGCATGGACCAGATTCACTGAGACGGAACATCATGTTCCGTCGAAGCGGAATTCGCTTTGCCAGGTGCCGTCTGATTTCACGACCGACCAGTACTTCTCTGCAATCTGGTCCGGGCTGAACGGTGTGCCGGGCCGGATCTGCCCGGCGATGGTGATGCTGGCAACGCGTATGCCGTCGCCCGCCAGGTCGGCACCGAGCACGGTCGCCGCCGACCGCAACGCGGCCTTGCCGAGCGAGACGGTGCCCCAGGCCGGGGCCGGGTGGTCAGCCCAGCCGCCGCCGGTGAACAGGATGGTCCCGCCTCCGGCGGCCCGCATCGTTGGCGCAGCGACCTGCGTGGCCACGATGGCCCCGGCGACATCGACGTCGTAGGCCTGGTGCAGGTGGGCGACGTCGCTGCTCAGCAGCGAGTCCGGCGTCAGCATCGATGCGTTGTAGACCAGGACCCCCGGCGCGCCAGTGCTCGCATACAGCGAGGTGAGGGTGGCGCGCAGGCCCTCAGGATCGCTGGCATCCGCGGCCAGGGTGTCAACGGCGGCGCCGGCATCGGCTAGATCGCTGGCCAGTTTGGCCAGCCCGTCCGCGCCCCGGGCCAGGAGCGTGAGGTGGTAGCCGCCTTGTGCGAACCGGTGCGCGATAGCACCGCCGAGGCCGGGGCCCGCTCCGATGACCAGCAGGTGGCGTGGATCGACGGCGGGGCCATCGGGCCGAGCGGAGTTTGTCATTGCCGTCCTCCTTTCTTGAATGCGCGGTAAGGGTCCCTATGGTCGCCGACTTGGCGGTTCACGTGAATATCCCTCATACGTCCGTCGGTCACCTCCTTCGCGGACACCGAGAATCTGCGCCAGCGACATCAGCCGGGAAGAGCGGGGCCGGCCTTGGCTTGTGCAGTTGTCACTTCGGCGTGTGCCGGGGGCGGCGTGCTCGCCGGGCGCAGTGGCCCGGGGCGGAGCAGGGCGCCGCCGGTGACCGCACCGGCGGCGAATATGCCGGCGGTCCACCAGAACGCGGTGTCGTAGCCGTGCGCCAGCGCCAGCCCGGTCAGGGCCGGGCGGCCGATGAGCCGGGCTGCGGCGAGGTGCGCGGCGAGGTAGGAGGTGACGGCGGCGGTGAAGATGGTGTTCAGCAGCGACGTGCCAACCGAGGCGCCGAGTTGCTGGCCGACGGTGACGGTGGCGGAGGCGACGCCCGCGTCCTGCGGGGCCACGCCGAAGGTGCCGGTGTTGATCACCGGCGCGATCACCATGCCCACGCCGACGGCGGCCAGGATGATCGGGCCGAGCACGCCTCCGGCGTAGCCGGTGTGCGGGCCCAGCTGAGCCAGCCATGCCATCGCGCCTGCCGCGGCCAGCATCCCGGACGCAACCAGCGGCTTGGGCCCGAATCTGGGCATCAGCACGATCGTGGACAGATTGGACGCGAGGATGAGGCCGGCGCTGATCGGCAGGAACGCCACGCCGGTGACCAGCGGCGAGTACCCGAGCGTCTGCTGCAAGTAGTAAGTCAGGAACAAGAAGATCCCGAACAGCCCGGCCGAGGCGATGAGCATCGACAGGTAGGCGCCGCCCCGGTTGCGGTCGAGCACCACCCGGGGCGGCAGCAGCGGGTGCGCCGCCCGGCCCTGCCACACGGCGAACCCTGCGCCAAGCGCCACGCCGGCGGCCAGGAACCCCCAGGCGGACGGCGCATGCCAGCTGTGCGTGGCCGCGTTGGAGAAGCCGTAGACCAAGCAGAACAGTGCGCCGGAGACCAGCAGCACGCCGGGGATGTCCAGCCTGGGCTTAACCGGGGACGGCTGGCGCTTCAGTAGCAGCGCTCCCCCCGCAAAGGCCACCGTGGCGAAGATCAGGTTCACATACAGCGTCCACCGCCAGGACAGGTACTCGGTCAGCGCGCCGCCCAGCAGCAGGCCCACCGCGCCGCCGGCCCGGCGATCGCCCCGTAGACGGCGAACGCCCTGCCGCGGTCCTTCTGCTCGGTGAACGTGGTGGTCAGCAGTGACAGCGCCGACGGCACCAGCAGCGCCGCGAACGCGCCCTGGCAGGCCCGCGCGGTGATCAGCATGGCGAAGTTGACCGAGGCGCCGCCGATGGCCGACACGCCGGCGAACCCGGCCAGGCCGGCCAGGAACGTGACCTTGCGGCCCAGCAGGTCGGCCAGCCGGCCGCCGAGCAGCAGCAGGCTGCCGAACGCCAGGGTGTAGGCGGTGACCACCCACTGCCGGTCCACGGTAGTGAAGTGCAGCGCCCGCTGCGCGGACGGCAGCGCGACGTTCATCACCGTCAGATCCAGCACCACCATGAGCTGTGCCAGGCCGATCACGCCCAGGATGAGCCACCGCCGCCGGTCCCAGGCGCTGTCGGTGGACCTGGCACCAGACATGAGATTCACCACTTCTTTCCCTGTCGTTACGGCCTACGCGCGGAAGTTTGGTATCCTGACGATGTGATTACTGTACTTATAGTGCAACGAACTTGCGGGAGCGTCAAGGCTCCGGGCGGGTCACGATGAGCCCCCCACCCGACGCAACGAGCCCGCCCGATGCGACGACCCAGCCGCCTGACCCAACGAGCCAGCCGCCGAAGCGGTACGCGTCGCAGGTGCGCGACGAGCAGGCCCGCCGTACCCGGCGGGCGATCGTCACCGCGGCTCACGACCTCTTCTTGGCCCAGGGTTATGCGGCCACGACGATCGACGGGATCGCGGAGGCCGCGCACGTGAGCCGGCGTACCGTGTTCAACTCGGTGGGCGGCAAGGTGGCCCTGCTCAAGCTGGCCTTGGATTGGGCCATCGTCGGCGACGACCAGCCGATAGCCCTGGCCGACCGCCCGGCGATCAAGGAGATCCTGGCCGAGTCCGACCCGCGGAAGGCACTCATGCTCTGGGTGCAGACCGTGACCGACGTCGCCGCCCGCACCACACCGCTCGGCGAAGTTCTCATCGCCGCGGCCGATATCGACCCCGCGGCCGCACAGCTGCTCGCCGAGGCGAGCCGCAACCGGATGTTGGGCGCTACCGTATTCATCCGGTATCTCGCGTCCCTGGACCGACTGGCCGTCGGCATAACCGAGCAACGTGCCGCAGAACTCTGCTGGGCGCTCACGGACGGCCACCTCTACCGGCTGCTGGTCGCTCAGCGCAGCTGGAGCACCGCCGACTTCAACCGATGGCTGTCCGACAGCCTCGCGGCGGCACTGCTGCCTGCCTGAACGGGCCGCAACCCAGCGATACCAGTCCGATCCAGCGCTAGCCGAGCTGCAGTTCCATCTTCAGCCACCACATGACGCCGTGGTGGTGCGCCATTTCGCGATGTGTCTTGTTTCCATCGGCGGTGTCAGTCCGACTTATCGCGGGTGCGGCCGTAGCGCTCGTAGATCACGCGCGAGCCGAACGTCCTGGTCTCGACCAGGACTAGCCGAACGTCTTCGGAGACCGGCGGCAGGAAGGGTGTGCCGCCACCGACGACGACCGGATTGCGGAACATGCGCAGCTCGTCGACGAGGCCGAGCCCGATCGCTGCCGCGGCCAGGGCGGCGCCGCCGATCGAGACGTCCTTGTCGGTCGCGTCGAGCGCCGCAGCGGCCTCCTCGGCCACCGACGCCTCGGCGAGCCGGGCGTTGCCCTGAACGCTGTCGAGCGTGCGGCTGAAGACGACCTTCGGGATAGCGCACCAGACGTCGGCGAACGCGGCCCCGAGCTCGCTGTCGCGCATCGACGGATCCGTCTCCCACAGCAGCATGGTCTCGTAAAGCCTGCGGCCGCACAGATAGCCGCCGAGCTCGCGTGTCTGCGCGATGTGGAAACGAAACTGCTCCTCGTTAGGGACCGTCCACCCGAACGCGCCCGCGCGGTCGGCGATAAAGCCGTCCACCGAGACGCTCATCGAGTAGATCAGCATGGCTTCAGGCTCATCGCACCGGAGCGACGGACGATGATCGCGATGAAGTTCACCCTTGAGCTCGACATCGGGCTCTCCTTCCTCCTGCACGCTGCTCTGCCACAGCTAGTGACCGATCCCGAGACGAAGACCACTTACTTCACGATCACGACACGCCCGTCACACCGGACCTCGGGGCAGACCCTGGGTAGCCGGTGCCGGGGCGGGACCGATAAGCATCAGAGCGGGTTGAGGCGGGCCTTGAGCAGGCAGAACTCATTGCCTTCGGGGTCGGCCAGGACATGCCACTGCTCCTGCCCTGTCTGGCCGATGTCGGCCGGGCGCGCACCGAGCTTCAGAAGGCGTTCGAGCTCGGCGTCCTGATCGCGGTCGGTGGCGTTGACGTCGATGTGCAGCCGGGATTTCCCCTGCTCCGGCTCATCCCTGCCGCTGAGGATGATCGTCGGCTGCGGACCGCCGAACCCTTCGCGCGGCCCGATTTCCACCGAGCCGTCATCCTCGCGACCGAGCACGACGAAGTCCAGGACCTCGCACCAGAACCGCGCCAGCACCTCAGGGTCGCGGCAACCGAGCACGAGCTCACTGATCCGACATGCCATTAACGAAACCTGCTCTCAGCCTGGGCACTGCCGGGGAGACCACACGCGAACCTCATGGGCTCCCAGCAGTGAAAACAATCCCGCGATCGTACCGGACGAGGCGAGCACGGGCGAAATGATTTCAAGGCCGACCCTGCGGGCAGCGCCGGCCAGGGCGGCGAAGCGATCAGGCCCCACCGATCAATGACCGCGCCTCTGCGGGGCCGACTACGAGATCGTGAAGATCGCCGCCCACCTCGAGTTCGACCCGACTGTTCGACCCCGCCGACCTTCACCGGCTCGAAGCCGGCCGTTCGGATCAACCGCTCGACTTCCTCGCCAGCACGGTCGTCGTCGGTCACGTAGAAGAGGACCGCCGGCTCCGGTGACCTATTGCTAGAGGACTCGAAGAGATCGGCCGACATGGTTCCAAACGCCATGGCCAAGCGCGCCCCCGCCGGCAGCCACCCGGCTACAACCTCGCCAGAGGATTGCCCTTCCGGCAGGAGACGTGAGACGTTACCTTGCGCATCGATCCCGACCGGGTTGCTCGGAACGACCACGAGCTTGCCGGTTAGCGGGTCGGCGATCTCGCCTATGACGCCCTTCAGCACGGCAAACCGCAGCGCGAGGACGACGGCATCGGCGCCCCGCAACGCGTCGCGGTTGTCGACGGCGGCGACCGCAGCTCGACCGATCCCTGCAGCCAGCATTCGTGCCGACTCATTGTCGGCGCTCGAGAGCCGCAGGGTCTCCCCGCCGGAGGCGAGCCCGCGGGCGATGACCGATCCGATCCCTCCAGTGCCGATGACCGCGGTGGTCATGACCGAAGCCTCCTCAGCGTCACAGTACGAACAACGGCGGGCCCGGAGCATCGCCTGCCCGAGCGGTCTCGCAGCGTCTCGCTGAGAGGGGGGAACGGCGGGGAGGTGCGGCCTTGGCGGAAATGGCTGGCCGGGATCTCAGTGTCCGGGGGACTGGCCACCGCCGGTGTGAAGGATCTCGCCGGTGATCCCGGCATTCACCCGGGCTCCCCGGCGGGCGTACTCGACGGCCAGTGAGCGGGCGACCAGTCCCCGTCCGGGTCCGTGGTCTGCCCCACTTCGATCAGGTAACCGTCGGGATCGCGGATGTAGCAGCGGATCTCGTACTGGTGCTGTTTGGGCGGCGTCAGGAAATGAGCACCCCTGGCGCTCCATTCGGCGTACACGGCCTTGATGTCTTTGACCCGGATATTGAGGAAGCTGCTGACCCGGTCGGGATCGCGTGGCGTCTCCAGGGTGACCGTCGGCTTGTCGTCGGTCGGGCCGCCGCCGGCGTTGATGATGATCCAGCTGTTGGATAGCGCGACATAGGTCAGCCCTCCGGGGCCGGAAAAGGCCAGCCGGCCGCCGAGGACCTCGGTGTAGAAGCGCCGGGACCGCTCGACATCGTCCGAGACGATGAAGTGGGCCAGCACAATTCCCTCTGGGGGCGGTGGGAGCTCGGCCATCTGGCACCTCCACTGGTTGGGTCTCACACCCCGCTTGCGACAGCTCTGCAGCCTGCAGGGGTTGTCCGCCACTGCATGCCAGGGAGTCTAACGCTGTCTCGATCTACCGCGATTGAGACGGGGGTGTGAAGCGGCGATGGTGTGGTGCCAGCCTGCCCGATCGCCGTCCTGGCAAGATAGCGGCATGGAACGTGTGATTGGCATCGGGGGATGCTTCATGCGGGCCGCCGACCCGGCGGCCCTGGGCGCGTGGTATCGCGATTGCCTGGGCTTGGACGCCGATGAGAACGGCCTGTGGCGTCAGGAAGCCGGGCCGACGGTGTTCGCGACGTTCGAGTCCGAGACCGGCTACTTCGGGTCCCGCGCCCAGCAGACCATGCTCAACTTCCGTGTCCGGGACCTGGATGCGATGCTCGCGCAATTGCGCGCCAAGGGAGCGGACGTGGCTGAAGAGACGCAGGACATGGAGGGCGTCGGCCGATTCGGCTGGGTCACCGATCCCGAGGGCAACCGGGTCGAGCTGTGGCAGCCCGCCTGACCGCGTCTTCACGCAGGCGCTCGCGTCCGGGCGGCCGCTCGCCTTCCGCAATAACGGCATGCAGAACGCGTTGCGGGACTGGCCGGGGCGCCGCCGTAACGGTAACTACCGCCCGGCGACCGGATCCCCCGCGGCCGGCACGCCCAGCTGAGCGGCCAGCCAGGGCGCGGTGACACTGCCCGGATCGCGCGCGACGTCCCGCGGTGTGCCCTGGGCGACGATACGGCCCCCGTCGGGCCCTCCCCCGGGTCCCATGTCGATGAGGTAGTCGGCCGTGGCGAGCAGGTCGAGATCATGGTCGATGACGATGATGGTGGCCCCGGCATCGAGCAGCCGGTCGAAGACACCGACGAGTGTGCCCACATCGAGCGGGTGCAGTCCCGTTGAGGGCTCGTCGAAGACGTACAGCACGCCGCGCTGGCTGCTGCGCAGGCGCGATGCGATCCGCAGCCGCTGGGCCTCGCCGCCGGACAGGGACGGCGTGGGTTCGCCAAGCCGCAGGTAGCCCAGGCCCACCTCATCGACGGGCCGCAACGCCGCGGCGATCGGCGCCTGCTCCGCGAACCGGCCCAGTGCGTCGTGCACGGTCAGGCCGAGAACATCAGAGATAGTGAAGCCGTTGACGCGGACGTCCAGGGTCGCGTCGTTGAACCGTGCGCCACGCAACCTGTTCGGGGCAAGGTCAGGTGAACTCGTAGCGGATGGTCCGGTTGCCCCACCAGGGAACGGTGGTGGCCTCGGGCAGCCCGGCCTTGCGCAGCACGGGTGAGTAGGCGCGGCGTTCGAGGCGGACGGTGATCTGGTCGCTGGTGGTGATGATCTTCCCGGGGGTTTCGAGGAAGCGGCGCTGGATGGTGTCGGGGGTTGCGGTGTGGTAGCCGGGGAGGCGGGCGCGCAGGGCGGCGAGGAGGGCCTGGGCGAGGACGGCGAGCATGATGTCGAGGTCGGCGTTGAGGTTGACGGTGGAGGACAGCGCGTCGGCGCTGAAGGCGCGGATGATCTCGGCGAGGCGCTGTTCGATGGTCATCCGCCGGGCGTATTGCCGGATGAGGTTGCGGGTGGTCATGTCGTGGTCGTTGGTGATGATCACGGTGGGGGTGTCGCGGCCGAGGCCGGTGACGATCAGCTGGCGGACAGTGCCGGGGTAGCTGGTGAGCCTGACCGCGGGGTCCTCGCAGACCCTGGGCCGGGCGGGCTGGCCGAAGTTGCCAGCTCGTTCGATGGCCACGGCCTTGAAGTCTTTGCTGGCCAGGCCGCTGATGTAGCGGGTCAGGGCGGGTGAGCGCATCCGCAGGGTGAGGAACTTGACGCCCCGGGCGTCGAGTTCGCCGAGGATGTGCTGGGTGGTGACTTTCTGGTCCATGACCAGCATCGCCGGCTCGGCTCCGGAGAGCTGTTTCCAGTGGTCGCAGAACACGATCGCCTCGCGGGCCTGGGTGGCTTTTGACAGGTCCGCGCTGGCGTAGACGAGGTTGTGGGTGCCGGAGTCTTGCGCGAAGAAGGTGAGCACGCTGCGGGCGCGCTGGGAGCGCTTGGGCACGTAGTGCTTTTCCAGGACGGGGTCGTGTCCCCAGTGCATGACGGCGTGGAAGTCCAGGTCGAAGATCGCTTCCTCGCCGCTGGCGAGCCCGGCAGTGATCATCTGCTTGTCCAGGGCGGCGAGGAAGTCCCGCTGGTGATCGTGGGAGAGCCGGTAGGAGTAATCGGTGAGCGCGGACTTCTTGGGCAGCACGGCCAGCCCGGCCAGCAGGGCGGCGGCGGGGTCGGCGAGCAGGTCATCGACGTGGGAGACCCGCCGGGTGCGGGTGAGCTTGAGCGCCAGCAGTGACAGCAGCCAGGAGACCGCGGGGATGATGCGGGTGCCGGGGTAGCCGGCGCGGCGGGCCAGGTCTGGCAGGTCCAGGTTCGCCAGGTCAGGGAGCACCAGCAGCAGCCCGGCCCGGGTGGACTCCAGCTGGGCCGGCCAGGTGCCGAAGTCGGTGACCGACGCCCGGGGCAGCCGCGTGTCGCGGCCCGGGGTGGCCGGCGAGATGCTCTCGGCGGGCTGCGGGCCGCGCACCAGCCGGCCGAACCCCTCCCCGGCGAGGATCTCCCCGACACTGGTGCGGTTCAGCGGCATGCCCTCGCCGGCCAGCCGGGCCGAGATCTCATAGGTGGACAGGCCCTGCCGCCGCAGCTCGATGACCCGGCCGCGGGCCCGGTCCTTGGCCGGGGCCGTCCCGGGCGGCGGGCCCGGCCTGCGGGGCGCGGCGAACAGGTCCAGCTTCCCGGCCCGGAACTCGCGCACCAGGCTGACCATCGCCCAGCGGGTGTAGCCGAACCGCTGGGCGGCCTGCTCATAGGTCAGGCCCTCGGTGAACCAGGCGCGGAGCGCCTCATAGCGGCGGTGATTCAGCTGCGCCGGGGCGCTGAACCACTCCGCACCCTCGCGTTGCGGCGATCCGGCTGTCACACAGCAAGACTGCCACACCAGCCATCTGACCGGTGGCCGGCCCGGAAGCCAGCGCGGTGCCTGGTAGCAGCACGTTTTCCAGCCGTTTCCCTTCCGGGGCGACATTGGTCACGACACGATAACAACTTACACTGATGCAATACGGCAGCCTGATCACCACAACAGCCTGTCCGGGGAGGAGCGGCGGCGCGACAAGGTTTCACCAGGCCAGCGCCAGGACACGACCCGGCAGCCTGGCAAGCCCAGACGACGAGAGTTGCGCTCAACCACCTACGCGGAAATCGGCGTTAGAACGTTGGCCCGCCGAGCGGAGGGCACCGGGGCGGAGCGGAGTGCCGAGCATGCGGCTGAGGAAGGTGCGGCGCGGCGCGCCCAAGCGCGGACGGCCGCGGGGCGAGGCCGGGCCGGTGATCTGACCCCGGTGATGGCCCGGCATGGCCCGGCTTGGCCGGGTGGGCCTGGAAACCCTCGATGCGCTGATTACGGCGGGGATCGCCTCCAGCCGGGCCGAGGCGGTGCGCTGGGCCCTGGCCCGGATCCGTGAACGGCCGGCGTATGCGCAGCTGCGCGAGCGGGCACGCGAGACCGAACGGCTCAAAACCGAGTTCTGACACCATCGACCGTGACGATCGCGGCAGCGTCATCTTTCCCGACCCGGAGATTCCCGTGGTCAGGTCCCTTTTCTCGCCTTCCATCTGAGGCGGGCTCATGCGGGCCGAGCATCTGTTCCAGGAGCTCTTGCAGCTGGCATTGCCGGGCCGGATCGAGCTCGCTGGTCATGGGTGACAGCGCCCGGCCGACCTGGGCGTAGAGACGCTCGGCAAGTTCCGCCCCGCCTGGGCTGAGGAACACGTCCACGGCGCGGCCGTCGCCGGCGTTGGGGGCCCGTTCGAGAAGCCCTTTCTTCTCCGCGCGGTCAACGAGCCCGGACATGGTTGATTTCTCCAGCCCGAGGTAGTCCGCGAGCGTGGTCATCCTGAGCCGCCGGTCCCGCAGGATGGCCAGCACCCGCAGCTGGGTGAGGGACAGGTCGTTGTCGGCGCCCACCTTGTTCAGCACCGCCATCGTCATGAACGCGGCCTGCACGAGGGCATCGACTACTCCGTCCTGCCCGATCGCGCGGGCCTGTCCGGCCGGCTGCGATGTCACTGCGGGGCGCGATGTCGCCACACACGAAGCCTAGTTGACTTCGTTCGTACTGCCAACTAATTTTAGTTCGTGTTACCAACTACATCATCAGGGTCGCGGCTCCATGAAGGTCGCTACCCGTAAAGCTCCCCACGTCGCGGAGGTCATCATGAAAGCCGCTGTTGTCTCGTCGTTCGATACCGCTCCGCGCTATGAGGAGTTCCCGGCCCCCACCGCGGCCGGTGACGACGACATGGTCATCAGCGTGATCGCGGCCGGGCTCCACCCGCGTGTCCGGTCGCAGGCCGGCGGGTCGCACTACACCAGCACCGGCGAACTGCCGCTGGTGCCGGGCATCGACGGTGTCGGGCGTGGCCCGGACGGGCTCTTGCGCTACTTCATCCTCCCGGATACCACCATGGGCGCGATGGCTGAGCAGACCGTCATCGACACCCGCCGCAGCATCGCCCTGCCCGAGGACAGCGATCCCATCGCCGTGGCCGCGGCCATGAACCCGGCCATGTCTTCCTGGGTGGCGCTGAGCCAGCGGATGCAGTTCCGGGCCGGGCAGAACGTCCTCGTCCTCGGGGCCACCGGTAACGCTGGCCAGATGGCCGTCCAGATCGCGAAGCTTTTCGGCGCAGACCAGATCATCGCCGCCGGGCGTAGCGCTGACCGGCTGGCTGTCCTGGGCCCACTCGGTGCCACCGCTACCGTGCTACTCGATGAGGACGCCGGCGCGGTTGCCCACCGGCTTGGCCAGGCCGCCGCCGATGTCGATGTCGTGATCGACTACCTCTGGGGCCAGCCCACCGCCGCCGCGATGACCACCCTGGTCACTGGCCGCGCCGATCGCAGCCAGCCGCTCACCTGGATCGAAATCGGCTCTGTCGCCGCGCCTGCGGCTCCGATCCCTTCAGCCGCGCTCCGTGCCGCCCGCCTCCAGATCGTCGGCAGCGGGCAAGGGTCCGTCGGCGCCCGGGAAATCCTCGCCGAACTGCCCGCACTCGCGCGGGAGATCACCAACGGGAAGCTGGACATCGACGCTCGCCCCGTGCCACTGAGCGACGTCGAGCGAGCCTGGGCTGATGCCGCCCACACGACGCAGCGCATCGTTCTTACCCCGCAGCCCTGAACACGCCCGGGACAGCCGCCCCCGAACCGCGGACCCGGACCCCATGCCCGGACCCGGACCACGGTCCGCCGCCCTGGAACCCGGAGCCCGGGACCGTGGAACCCCCGGCATCGTGCCCGGCCCTGGAACCCGTCAGGCAATGCGGTCCAGTTCGGCCAGGTCGTCCCCGGACAGGGTCAGCGCGGCACCGGCGACGTTCTCACGCAGGTGAGCCACGGACGAGGTGCCGGGGATCAGCAGGATGTTCGGTGAGCGCCGCAGCAGCCACGCCAGCGCAACGGCCATCGGCGTGGCGCCGAGACGCGTGGCGACTGCGTCCAGTTCCCCGGACTGCAGAGGGGTGAACCCGCCGAGCGGGAAATAGGGCACGTAGGCGATGCCCTGGGCGGCCAGGGAGTCGATCAGGCCGTCGTCGTCCCGGTGGGCCAGGTTGTAGAAGTTCTGCACGCATACCACCGGCGCGATGGACTGCGCCTCGGCGATCTGCTCGGCCGAGACGGTACTGATGCCGAGATGCCTGATCAGTCCTTCCTGCTGCAGCTGCGCGAGCACCGTGAACGGCCCGGCGATCGAGCCGTGAACCGGGCGGTCGAACCCCCCGACGCGCAGGTTGACGACATCCATGGCGTCGAGTCCGAGGCGGTACAGGTTGTCGTGCACGGCCTGGCGCAGCTGCTCGGGAGCGAGCGCCTGGGGCCAGCCGCCCTCGGCGTCCCTCAGCGCCCCGACCTTGGTCACGATGTGCAGCCCGTCCGGGTAGGGGTGGAGGGCTTCCCTGATGATCTCGTTGGTGACATACGGGCCGTAGTAGTCGCTGGTGTCGATGTGCGTGATCCCCAGCGCCACCGCCTCACGCAGGACGGCCACGGCCGCGTCGCGGTCGGCCGGGGGCCCGAACACGTGCGGCCCGGCCAGCTGCATTGCGCCGTACCCCATGCGGGTGACCGTCAGATCGCCGCCCATGGTGAACGTCCCGCCGGGAAGCGTCTTCGTTGCCAATGGAACCCCGCTTCTCGTTGTCCGCAGCCCACGGGCGGCCGGCCGATGCGGCCCGCCCGCGACGCGGTCGGCACGTGATAACCCCACACTCCCCCAACAGCGCGACAACAGCAGGATCCCGTCGATCCTGGGAGTGACAGGGCCAGGCAGCCTCCCGGCGCGCCCGCAGGCAGTCGCCGAGCATATTCTTATCGTTCACGGTAACCGCCTGGGGCGTGCGGGCCGGAACCGGCGCTGACGACCCACGCTCCGTGCAGCTTGCCGGCGAACTGTCCCTGTCCAGCGACAGGTTCCGGCAACTGCAGGCCCGGCACGACGTTCAGGCCCGCGAGGGCATGCCCATCCGCAGCCATCATCCTCAGGTCGGGGACCTCACGCTCAGCCGCGGAAGCTCACCATCGGCGGTGGCGAGGGGCAGATGCTCGTGATCTGCCACGCCCAGCCCGGGACCAGCAGCGCCGGCAAGCTGACGATGCCAGCGTCCCTGGCCAGCCCCTCGCGTGCCGTCACCCGCGACGCGATCCCCGGGCACCCGGCGAGCGGAGATGTCCGTGACGGGTAGCCGGCCGGGCATTAAGCCGCCGGTGGCGACGCCCGTACCGGAGCCGATCCCCCGCTGGTCCAGGCCGAGCGCCGCGCACAGCGGCGGGTCGCTGGCGGGTTGCCGCGAGCGGATTTCGTCAAAGGGCCGACGGGACACCGACGCGCGGAGGCGGGAGGTTGACGCAACCAGGAGGTTGCTATAGATTTATCGCAATTGACTGGTTGCTACACGCGGAGGTTTCTCATGCCCATCCCGGACCGCATCGAGCGCACTGCCGGGCTTCCGCAGTCTGCGGACGTCCGCAGGTCCGCATCGATCAGGAGGATGTCATGACAATCGAAGGCAAGGCAGTCCTGGTGACCGGGGCCAACCGGGGCATCGGGCAGGCGCTGGTCAGGGAAGCCCTGGGCAGAGGCGCGAGGCGGGTGTACGCCGGCACCCGCCGGCCCCTGGCCGACCAGGATGCGCGTGTCACGCCGCTGACCCTGGACGTGACCAGCACGGCACAGATACAGGCAGCGGCCGGGAGAGTCGGGTCTCTCGATCTCCTCATCAACAACGCCGGCCTGGCGCTTTACGACGACCTCAGCGATCGTGCCGCACTCGAACGCCACCTCGCCGTCAACCTGTTCGGCACCTATGGCGTGACCCAGGCTTTCCTGCCGCTGCTGATCGCTTCGCGGGGAGCCGTCGTGAACAACCTGTCGCTGAATGCCTTCGCACCCCTGCCGGTCATCCCGGCCTACTCGGTCTCCAAGGCTGCCGCGTTCTCGCTCACGCAATCGCTGCGCGCCCTTCTGGCCGGGCAGGGCGTGAGCGTCCATGCCGTCCTGACCGGCCCCACGGACACCGATATGAACCGGGGCCTCGATATCCCGAAGGCCCCGGCGGAGTCCGTGGCCCGGGCCATCCTCGACGGGGTGGAGCTCGGCGAGGAGGACATCTTCCCCGATCCCATGTCGCAGTCGCTGGCCGAGGGCTGGCGCGGCGGTCCGGTCAAGGCGTTCGAGCGCCAGCTCGCGGCGTCCGCCGACGCGGAACCTGTCCCATCATGAGCACCGGGAGGGACACGGTGCAGGTCCGGCCCGGCCAGGCAGCGGCGACGGCGGCCACGCTGACGGCGACACTCGGGCTCGCCGCCGCCTGCTGGGTGGTCGCGGTCCGGCAGATGAGCGGAATGGACATGGGCGTCGCGACCCGGCTCGGTACGTTCGCGTCCTTCGTCGCCGTATGGGTGGCGATGATGGCAGCGATGATGCTGCCGGGCGCGGCGCCGACCGTGATCAGGCGCGTCCAGGCCAGCGGCCGTGCGCGCGCCATGCCGCTCTTCGTCTCGTCCTACCTGGCCGTCTGGGCCCTCGTGGGCGTCGCGGTGTACGGGCTGTACCGGCCACACGGGACTCTGGCGGCAGGCGTGGTGGTGATCACGGCCGGTGCCTACGAGCTGACGCCGCTCAAGCGGCATTTCCGTCGGCGCTGCCAGGAGAGCGTCCGGTCCGGATTCGGGTTCGGGCTCTGCTGTGTCGGCTCAAGCATCGGGCTGATGCTGATGCTGGTGGCGCTGGGCGTCATGAGCATCACCTGGATGGTCGTGATCGCCGTCCTCGCCCTGGCCCAGAAGCTCCTGCCCGCGAAGGCCGCCGTCGATGTGCCGCTGGCTCTGGCGATCATCGGGCTCGGAGTCCTCATCGTCCTCGCGCCCTCGTCAGTTCCCGGGCTCATGCCGCCGATGTGAGACCTCACCGCCCCGGGCCCTCACCCAGCCTGTTGTTAACGACATCAAGGAGAGAAAACAATGACCGCTCACCAGACCGGAACACGTGAAGAGTGGCTGGCCGCCCGGCTGGAGCTGCTCCAGGACGAGAAGGCGCTGACCCGGCGCAGCGACGAGCTGGCGCGCAGGCGGCAGGAGCTGCCCTGGGTCCGGATCGACAAGGAGTACCGCTTCGAGACCGACGAGGGCGCAGCCTCCCTCGCCGACCTCTTCGCAGGACGCTCGCAGCTGCTCACCTATCACTTCATGTTCGGGACCGACTACACGGCAGGGTGCCCGTCCTGCTCCGCGATCGCGGACGGCTTCGACGGCTCCGTCGTCCACCTCGCGAATCACGACGTCACCCTCTGCGCGGTGTCACGGGCTCCGCTGGCGAAACTGCAGGCGTACAAGCGGCGGATGGGCTGGAGCTTCCCCTGGGCGTCGTCGTCCGGCAGCGACTTCAACCACGACTTCCAGGCGGCGGTCACCAAGGAGGAGTGGGAGTCAGGAGCCGCCGAGTACAACTTCCGCCAGACGGACTTCCGGCCGTCAGCCGGGCAGGACAGTTCCGGGCTCGACGAGTTCGCCTCGGGCATCGTCGGAACAGACTGGGCGACGTACCGGCAGGAAGGGCCCGGCGTAAGCGCCTTCGCCCTCGAGGACGGCGTCGTATACCACACCTACTCGGCGTACGAGCGGGGGCTGGACGGCCTGTGGGGCATGTACCAGTGGCTCGATCGCGCGCCGCTCGGCCGGAACGAGGCGGGCTTCTGGTGGCGCCGTCACGACGAGTACGGCAGTCAGTGACCGGCGACCACGGACACGGCTGACCGCTCCTCCCCGGTGTCCGCACGCCTCCCGGGCTTTGCGTGTCTCCGGCCGCCGCCCTCGGCTACGATCGCCGCCGTGGCCTCCCCTGCCGAAGCCCTCATCCGCGCGTTCGCGCCCGGTGGGCAACTGCGTGCCTCCATCAATCTGGGCAACCCGGTCCTGGCGCACCGGGATCCGGTGACCGGCGAGGCGGGCGGGGTCTCGGTCGATCTGGCCCGGGCGCTAGGCCGCGAACTGGACCTCGATGTCGAGCTCATCCTGTTCGGCAAGGCCGCCCAGTCGGTGGACGCGGTGCGCAGCGAGCAGGCCGACGTCGGATTCTTCGCCATCGACCCGGCGCGCAGCCAGGGCCTGCGCTTCACCGCGCCGTACGTGCTGATCGAGGGCAGCTATCTCACCCCCGCGGATTCCGCCCTGCGGGACAACGCCGAGGTGGACCGCGCCGGGAACCGGGTGGCGGTGGGCCAGGGCAGCGCCTACGACCTTTTCCTGTCCCGTGAGCTGCGGGCCGCGCAGGTCGAGCGCGTGGACGGTGCGCCCGCGGTGCTGCGGGCCCTGACGGCCGGCCAGGCGGACGTGGCCGCCGGCATCCGCCAGGTCCTGGAGCGATGGGCCGGAGAGGATCCGTCGCTGCGGGTGCTGCCCGGCCGTTTCATGGTGATCCAGCAGGCGATGGGCCTGCCGGCCGGGCGGGGCGACGCTGCGGCGCAGGCCCTGGCCGGATTCGTCGAGCGGATGAAGGCCAGCGGCTTCGTGGCCGGCGCGCTGGCCCGGCATCACATCGAGGGCGCCTCCGTCGCACCTGCCGCCTGAATGAGGCCCCGGCGGGGTAGCCTTGCACCCGTGCTGAGGCCGGTCGCGGAGGGTGTGCTGATCCACGAGAGCGAGTTCTGCCAGAGCAACGCCGTTGTCGTGCAGGGCCGGGCTGGCGCGTTGCTCATCGACCCCGGGGTGCACGGCTACGAAATGGCCGCCCTCGCGGACGACCTCTCCGATTCGGGCCAGACCGTTGTGGCGGGCTTCTCGACGCATCCTCATTGGGATCACCTGCTCTGGCACGCCAGGCTCGGCGCGGCGCCCCGTTACGGCACGGCGCGCTGCGCGGCCACTGCCCGGGATCGGCTGTCGGACGGGCTCGATTCACGCCGGCTCGGCATCCCCGAGCAGGTACCGCTGGACCTGCTCGGCCTCATTACCGGCCTGCCCACCGAGATGGCGCAGATTCCCTGGGATGGCCCTCAAGTCCGGATTGTCGAGCATCAAGCACATGCCCCGGGCCATGCGGCGCTGTTGATTGAGGAACGCGGGGTTCTCGTCGCCGGCGACATGCTTTCTGATGTCTTGATTCCGATGCTCGACCTGAACGACACCGCTGACCCGATCGAGGACTACCTCGCCGCGCTGCGGCTGCTCGAGGGCGTGGCGGGCGACGTCGATGTCCTCGTCCCCGGCCACGGGTCCATCGGCGGAGCTGATCAGGTACACGCACGGATCGACCAGGATCGGGCGTACGTGCACGCCTTGCGTGACGCCCATGTTCCCAGCGACCCGCGGGTCGGCCCATCGGCCACATACGGCAAGGATTGGCTGCCTGGCGTGCACGCACGGCAACTCCAGCGCCTCGCCCGAAGAAGCGAGCGCGACGGGACGCCCGGCTAGCGATCCCCTTTAAGGGCGGTCTCGAGAACCGACTCGGTGCCGCAGCCCACCTGTGTTCATTGCCGTGGCTGGGCTGGATACCGGATGATCTCGCTGGCTGCCCACCGGAAGCACGACGCGCCGGGGTGTTTCTCACCCCGCATCCGCGACATCGGCCGGCTCCAGCTCTACTGCCGCACCGGGCGCCGTCCCCGGCTCCGACGAGGCCGCCCGGTACCGCAAGCTGTCCGGCGGCCCGCTGATCGCCAGCGACCGGGCCACTCACTACCGCGGCGGGGCCCGCGGCCACGCCGGCTACCCGGTCCGGCCGGGACCCCGGGAAGCGGAGCCAGGCACCTGCCGTGAGTCAGCCGCCACGGGTCAGCCGTTATCGGGGTCGTAGGACAGGTTGGGCCGCAGCCAGCGCTCGGCCTCGGCGAGGCTGTGGCCACGCCGGTGCGCGTAGTCCCGGGCCTGGTCCTGGCCGATCCGGCCCACGGTGAAGTACCGCGACGCCGGGTGGGCGAAGATCAGCCCGCTGACGCTCGCCGCCGGGGACATGGCGAACGACTCGGTGAGCGACATCCCGAGCTCCGCCGCGCCGAGCAGGCTGAACAGCTCCCGCTTCAGGCTGTGGTCCGGGCTCGCCGGGTAACCGAGGGCCGGGCGGATGCCACGGAACCGTTCCGCGTGCAGGTCCTCGAGGGCTGGCTCGGCGTCCGGCTCGAACCAGTCCCGCCGGGCCTGCAGGTGCACGTGTTCCGCGAACGCCTCGGCGAGGCGGTCGGCGAGCGCCTTGACCATGATGGCCCGGTAGTCGTCCTGGCCGGCCTCGTACGCCGCGGCGAGGGCCTCTGCCCCGTGGATCGTCACGGCGAACCCGCCCAGGTGGTCACCGGCGGGCGCGATGTAGTCCGCCAGGGAGCGGTTGGCACGGCCGGCGGCTTCTGCGTCTGCTGGCGGAGCATGGGGAAGCGCACGGCGGCCTGCGCGGCGTCGAGCACGATATCGTCGTCCTCCGCGTGAGCGGGCCAGAAGCCGTAGCTGCCCCGGGCCCCGAACGAGCCTGAGGCGATGATCTCGTCCAGCAGCTCGTTGGCATCGTCGTAGAGCTCGCGCGCCACCGGCTGGTCCAGGATGGCCGGGTACTTGCCCTTGAGTTCCCAGGCCAGGAACAGGAACTGCCAGTCGATCATCGCGCGGAGGTCCTTGATCTCCGGGGTGACGGTGCGGGCGCCGGTGAAGGCGGGCACCGGCAGGTCGCCGAAGCCGACCTCTTCCCGGTTGGCCCGCGATTCCCCGAGCGTGAGCAGCCGCTGGTGCCGCTGGCCCGCGTGCTGCTCGCGCAGCCGCTCCTGCTCGGCACGGTTCGCGGAGTCGAGCTGGCCGGCGCGCCCGGGGGCCAGCAGGCTGGACATGACGCCGGCCACGCGGGACGCGTCGAGCACGTGGATCACCGGGCCCTCGTAGGCGGGCGCGATCCGCACGGCGGTGTGCTGGCGGGAGGTCGTCGCGCCCCCGATCAGCAGCGGGAGCGTGAGGCCGCGGCGCTGCATCTCGGCCGCGGTCGCGACCATCTCGTCGAGTGACGGGGTGATCAGGCCGGACAGCCCCACCGCGTCCGCGCCCTGCGCGGCCGCGGTGTCCAGGATCGTGGCGGCCGGGACCATCACCCCGAGGTCGATGACCCGGTAGTTGTTGCATCCCAGCACCACGCCCACGATGTTCTTGCCGATGTCGTGCACATCGCCCTTGACGGTGGCCAGGACGATGGTGCCCTGGCCGCGCTCGTCGGCCGCGCGCCCGTCCAGCCGCGCCTGCTCTTTCTCGGCTTCCATGAACGGCTCGAGGTAGGCGACGGACCTTTTCATCGCCCGTGCGCTCTTCACCACCTGCGGCAGGAACATCTTCCCGGCGCCGAAGAGGTCGCCGACGGTCTTCATGCCGTCCATCAGCGGGCCCTCGATCACGTCCAGGGGACGTGCCTGCTGGAGCCGGGCCTCCTCGGTATCGGCCTCGATGAAGTCCACGATGCCGTGGACCAGCGCATGCCTCAGCCGCTCCGCCACAGGCGCGTCCCGCCAGGCCAGGTCCACCGTGCGGCGGGTGGCGGAGCCGGTGACCGTCTCGGCGAAGGCGACGAGGCGGTCGGTGGCGTCGGCGCGGCGGTCGAACAGCACGTCCTCGACCAGGTCGAGCAGGTCCGCGGGGATGTCCTGGTAGACGGCCAGCTGCCCGGCGTTCACGATGCCCATATCCAGTCCGGCCCGCACCGCGTGGAACAGGAACGCCGAGTGCATGGCCTCCCGCACCACGTCGTTGCCGCGGAACGAGAAGGAGAGGTTGGAGATCCCGCCGCTGGTGCGGGCGCCGGGACAGCGTTGCTTGATCAGCGGCAGCGCCTCGAGGAACGCCTTCGCGTATCCGTTGTGCTCGCTGATCCCGGTGGCCACGGCCAGCACGTTGGGGTCGAATACGATGTCTTCGGGGGCGAAGCCGGCCTGGCGGGTCAGCAGGTCATAGGCGCGGCCGCAGATCGACACCTTGCGCTCGACGGTGTCGGCCTGGCCCTGCTGGTCGAAGGCCATGACCACCACGCCCGCGCCGTAGTCGCGGATGCGGCGGGCCTGGTCCAGGAACGGGCCCTCGCCCTCCTTCAGGCTGATCGAGTTGACCACGCCCTTGCCCTGGACGCATTTCAGCCCGGCCTCCAGCACGGACCAGCGGGAACTGTCGATCATCACCGGGAGACGGGCCACCTCGGGCTCGGTCGCGATGAGGTTCAGGAAGGTCGTCATGGCCTCCTGGCTGTCGAGCAGGTCGGCGTCCATGTTCACGTCGAGCAGGTTCGCTCCCCCGCGCACCTGCTCCAGCGCGACGTTGACCGCACCCTGATGGTCGCCCCCCTCGATCAGCCTGCGGAACCGCCGGGACCCGGTGACGTTGGTCCGCTCGCCGATCATCACGAAGCCGGTGTCCGGGCCGATCGCGAAGGTCTCCAGGCCGCTGAAACGCGGCCGCGGTGACGCTCCGGGCAGCGGGCGCGGCGGCGTCCCGGACACGGCCGCGGCGATCTGCGCGATGTGGTCCGGCGTGGTCCCGCAGCAGCCGCCGACGATGTTGACCAGTCCCGCGCCGGCGAAGTCGGCGAGCAGCCGGGAGGTCTCCGGCGCCGTCTGGTCGTAGCCGCCGAACGCGTTGGGCAGCCCGGCGTTCGGGTGGCAGGCGGTGTAGGTGCCCGCCAGCCTGGACAGCTCGGCGACGTACGGGCGCATCTCCTCGGCACCCAGCGAGCAGTTGACGCCGACCACCAGCGGGCTGGCGTGCTCGATCGCGGTCCAGAACGCCTCGACGGTCTGCCCGGACAGCGTCCGGCCGCTGCGGTCCACGATCGTCACCGAGATCCACAACGGCAGGTGGGGAGCCGCCGTGCGGGCGGCCGCGATCGCGGCCTTGGCGTTCAGCGTGTCGAAGATCGTCTCGATCAGCAGCAGGTCTACCCCGCCGTCGGCCAGCGCCTCGATCTGCTCCGTGTAAGCGTCCCGTACCTGGTCGAAGGAGACGGCCCGGTAGGCGGGGTCCTCCACCCTCGGGGACAGGGACAGCGTGACGTTCATCGGCCCCACCGAGCCAGCCACGAGGCGGCCGCCCGACTCGTCGGCGGCCTGGCGGGCCAGCTGGGCGCCACGCAGGTTCATCTCCCGGACCAGCGGCTGCAGGCCGTAGTCGGACTGGCCGACGCTCGTGGCGGTGAAGGTGTTGGTCGTCGTGATGTCCGCGCCGGCCGCGAGGTAGCGCCGGTGCGCGTCCAGGACGACGTCCGGCCGGGTCAGGTTCAGGAGGTCCGGGTCACCGGTCACGTCCTGCGGGTGGTCACCCAGCCGCTCCCCGCGGTAGTCAGCCGGGGTCAGCCCGGTGCCCTGGAACAGCGTGCCCCAGGCCCCGTCGAGTACCAGAATGCGCTGGTCCAGAAGCCCGCGCAGTGCCTCCGTGCCGCCTGACGCGCCGAATGTGCCCACCGGCAACCTCCCGTCCTGGGAGGCGCCCTTGGTTCACCGCCGGGGCCGAGCGTGGCGGGCCGAAGCCCGTTGCAGCGCCTCTCGGCCCCGGCCACAGGATACCCGCAGGCACAATCCCCCGGCTGATTCTGGGAACAGCGCTTCGCCGGGAGCAGGAGGAGCTCGCCGAACTGCGGCACGCGGTCGCGGTCAGCGCGCGGAACGTCGCGCCCGGCCGCGGCCGCCCGGATAACGACAAGATGGGGTACGGCCGCAGGGACCGGCCGGGTGGAGAAGCAGATCTCGCACCGGGTGCGCGACGCCGCCCGGCGGCAACCCAGGCGCAGCCGATGGCCTGGGGGCTGACCTCCGCGCCCCGAGCCCCTCGGGCCGGGCCCAGGCGGCATGCCCGGGGCGCCGTCACCGGATCGCCGGCGACGGCGCCCCGCGGACGGTTCAGAAGCGGAGAACCGTCGCGGCGGTGCCCAGATTCAGTCCTGGAGTGAACAGGGAGGTGCCGAGCGTGGCGTCCAGCGCGCTCGCCGCGGTCTTGGTCAGGGTCACGACGATCCCGCTGGCCTGCACGGAGTGCTTGCCGGCTTTGAGGGTCGCGTGCGCGAGGCTGAGGTTGAACAGGGCCACGCGCTCCTTCGGGTTCCCGTTGACAATCCCGGTCAGATTGCCGTGGGTCAGGCTGATCACGAAATCGCTGACGCTGATCTGCTTGCCGGTCTTGAGGTCGATGAACAGGATCCCGCCGCTGTGCGTGATAGACCCGCCGAGCGGGCTCAGGCTCACCTTCCCGCCGGTCACCGGGAACGTGAACTTCACGCCCACCTGCCCGCCCCCGTACTTGACCACCTCACGCCCGGGCAAGGTGGCGACGGGCACGATCCCGTTCTTGAACAGGGCTACGGCAATGCCATTGGCGGTGGTCACCTTCGTGGTCCCGCCGGTGAGATGTACCGAGGCTGCGGGGCGTGCCCCCGCTGACGCGATGCCCGCCGCGGGCCCGAGCAGCAGGCCCGCGGATGCGGCGATCACCGCCAGACGCCGGAACATTCGCATGGTGTCTCCCTTCCCGACCGTGCCGAGCTGGCGCGGTCATGTCAGGTAGGGATACCGACGAGGGACACGTGTCAGATGCAGCTGCGGCGGGGCAACCTGATCCGCGGAGCTGACGGCTACGGCAGCGAGCCGCGGACCACGCTGGTCCGGGAGTGCAGGGGGCTGCCGTTGAACGCTTGCAACGAGACGTCGATCCGCGAGTAGTTGGCCAGGTCCACACCGGGCGGCATGGTGAATTTCCCGGTGTGCCCAGGGCCAAGGTCACCCAGGGAGATCATGCTGACCCCGTTGCGGGCCAGGAGCCACACCTCGTAGAAGCCCGGCTTGCGCGGCGCGCTGAGCGACACCGTGAGCTGCTGCTCCCCGTGCGGGCCCTGGGCCATGACCGCGGTCCCGCTGGCCGCGTGCCACTCGCGGAACTGCGGGAGCGGCCGGAGCGGGATACTCGCCACGACGTGCGCAGCCGGGCCGGCCGTGAGCTGGCCGATGCCGGCCGCGGCTCCGGCCCCGATGATGAGGCCCGCGACCAGGGCTGCAATCGCGGTGACGAGCGGGCGGCGGCGCCACCAGGGCAGGCGGCCCGCCTGCCCTCGCGGGCCGCTCCGGCCGGCTGTGCCGCCCCGGACTGCTCCCGCATCCGCGCCTGGCGCAACGGCTGGTGCCCCATCCCCGGGCCTTCCGGTCCCCGCGCCCGGGACCCGGCCGGCCCCCCGGTCGGCGGCCGCGTCCGGACGGCTGGCCACGCCATTGGCCGGGACCGGCACCGCCTCGACGCCCGCCGCGGCCGCCACCCGGGACCAGAGCCCGGGGGGTGGCGCGTCCAGCTGAACGATGTCCGGCCCGCTGCGCGCGGCGGTGACCACCTCGGTCAGCTGCCGCAGCTCAGTGCGGCAGTCCGGGCAGCTGGCCAGGTGCGCGGGCGCGTCCTCGCCGGTGTCCTCCCCCAGCGCTAGCAACGCCAGGAGATCGGGGTCAATGTGCCGCACCATCACCCTCCAGCCTGGTCCGGAGCCGTTGCAGGCTGCGGCGGATGTGGCTCTTCACGGTCCCGAGCGGGAGCCGGAGCGTGGCAGCGATCTGCTCGTGCGTGAGGTCGCTGTAGAAGGCGAGCATCATGATCCGTCGCTGCGGCTCTCCCAGGCGGACGATCTCGTCGGTGAGGACGATCCGGTCGATGATCTGGTCGGGCTGGCCGGGTCGGTCCGCCGCGCCCGGCTGCCCGGTCACCACGCTAGCTCCTGCCGCGCGTACCCGGCCCGCCTCCCGCTCGCGTGCCCGAAGCGCGTCCGCCACCTTGTTCCGGGTGATGGCCATCAGCCAGGTGGACAGACCGCCCCGGCCTGGGTCGAAGGAGTCCCGCCCGCGCCAGGCGGCCACGAAGACCTGCTGGGTGACATCCTCGGCGTCGCTGGGCCGGCTCAGCGAGCGTCGCGCGACCGTGTACACCATCGGCGCATAGCGCTGATAGACCAGGGACAGGGCGTCAGCCCGGCCCTTCTGGAAGGCAGCGGCGATGTCGCCGTCGGCGGCGCTCTCCACGGGCCCGACAGTAGCCCACCGCCCGGACCGGCGAAGGCCAGCGTGACCGCGAAGCACGTGCCATCGGTTCAGGGACAGGACGCTTAGCTGCCGATACCTGGGTACTGCACGGGCGAAACGCGACGCGCCCGGCCCGCCATGAAGCGCGGAAGGAACGGAGCCTGCCATGATCCGCCCCAGTACCCACGCCCTCACGAAGACCGCGGCGGCCGCGGCCGCCGCGCTCCTTGTCCTGGGCGGATGCAAGCCCTGACCACGGCCCGGCGGGATCAACCGGCGGGACTGTTGTGACTCAGGAGTTTCCTGGGACCACCTGGCGGGGCGTCCTCTTCGTGATCTAACGATCGGTGTCGCTGGGACAACACCGATCGTTAGATCACGAACTCATCATCGGGCCGGGCCAGCGGCTGGTGTGACTGAGGGGAGAGCTGGTGTGGCTGAGGCGAGAGGTCCTTCCGGACGACCCGCGTCAGCGAGCGTGCCGGTGGTGGCCTCGGGGGGGTTGTTCCGCGGACAGCGGGGTGCCCCGCTGTCCGGCCTCTGACTCCCTGGCCGATGAACCGCTGACCAGGGGCCGGCCGTCCGATGAACCGCTGACCAGGGGCCGGCCGTCCGATGAACCGCTGACCAGGGGCCGGCCGTCCGCTGAACCCGGGGACGCAGGGCGAACCGGGGCGATGTGCACGAGCAGGTTGTAGGTGACCACGGCGATGGCCAGGTGCATGACCATGAGCACCGCCACCGCCTTGGCCGATTCGCCCTTGTACAGGATGTAGAGGTCCGGGAGCCACAGGACCAGCGTGACCAGGATGGCCAGGCGGAAGAACAGCCACCGCGGCGCCGAGCTGATCCTCGTCACGATCGGCCAGGACACGCAGGCGATGATCACGCCAACCACGGTCAGCTTGGCGTAGTCGGAGAACTGGAAGTGCGCGAATCCCCTGGTGCTGGGGAAGACGGCCTCGCCGATGATGACCAGGATGGCGTCGGCCGCCAGGGATCCGGCGATCGAGGCGATCGAGGCCAGCACGACCCGCACCGCGGACGGCTGGCGGTGCCGCGGAGAGAAGTCCAGGCGCGCCAGGGACGCGAGCTGATTCAGCATGCTGCAACGGTAGTGGAAGTTCCTAGAGCCCCTCACGCAGGTCGGAGTATCGGCGGGTCGCCCGGCCCGGCGCGGTGGCGACACGCTACTCTGCCCCGGGCAGTCCCGGGGCCCCCGGGCAGACTCGCGTACGTTACCGGGCATGACTGCAGACGTACGGACCGGCCCGGTGTTCCGTCAGCCAGGCACGGTGCTCACCGACCACACGTTCACGGTGCCTCTGGACCACGGGCAGCCGGACGGCGAGCAGATCGAGGTGTTCGCCCGCGAGGTCGCCCCGGCCGGGCGCCGCGACAGCGACCCCGCCCTGCCGTGGCTCGTCTACCTCCAGGGCGGTCCCGGGTTCGGCAGCCCCCGGCCGTTCGGCCGGGAGTCCTGGCTGACCCGGGCGCTGGACGACTTCCGGGTGGTGCTCCTCGACCAGCGCGGCACCGGCCGGTCCACCCCGGCGTCCCGGCACACGCTGGGCCGGCGGCAGCCCCGCGGCGCAGGCCGGCTACCTGAGCCATTTCCGGGCCGACTCGATCGTCCGGGACGCGGAGCTGATCCGGCGGCGGCTGATCGGCGACGAGCCGTGGAGCGTGCTGGGCCAGAGCTTCGGCGGCTTCTGCACGGTCAGCTACCTGTCGCTGGCCCCGGAGGGGGTCCGGGAGGCGCTGATCACCGGCGGCCTGCCGGGCCTGGACGCCACGGCCGACGACGTGTACCGGGTCACGTATCCGATCGTGGCCGAACGCAACCGGCGGCACTACGAGCGGTTCCCGATGGACGCGGACCGGGCCCGCGCCGTGGCCCGCCACCTGGCCAGCCATGAGGTGATCATGCCGAACGGCGGGCGGCTCACCGTGCCGGCCTTCCAGAGCCTGGGCCGGATGCTCGGCTCCTCCGGGGGCAGCGACACCCTGCACTACCTGCTGGAAGACGCGTTCGCCGGGGGCGTGCTCTCCGACGCGTTCCTGGCCCGCGCCGCAGCCGAGCTGTCGTTCGCCGAGGCGCCGCTGTACGCCCTGGTCCACGAGGCGTGCTACGCCCAGGGGGCCGCGACGCGCTGGGCCGCGGACCGGATCATGGGCGAGTTCGGTGAGTTCGACCCCGCCGCGGCCGTGGACGGCGACATCACGCTGCTGTTCACCGGCGAGATGATCTACCCCTGGATGTTCGAGACCGACCCGGTGCTGCGCCCGCTGCGGGACGCGGCGGAGGAACTCGCCGCGCGTGATTCCTGGCCGCGGCTCTACGACGGGGACCGGCTCGCGGCCAACAACGTGCCCGCCGCCGCCGCGGTGTACTTCGACGACATGTACGTGCCGCGGCAGCTCTCGCTGCCCACCGCCGCCGCGATCCGCGGCCTGCGGCCCTGGGTGACGAACGAGTACCAGCACGACGGGCTGGGGGTCAGCAACGGGACCGTGCTGGACCGGGTCATCGCGCTGGCCCGCGGCACCGCCTGAACGCCGCCGCCGGGCAGCTCCGCCTGAACGCCGCCGCCGGGCAGCTCCGCCTGAACGCCACCGCCTGAACGCCGCCGCCGGACGGCACCGCCTGAGCCGCCGCCGCCGGACGGCACCGCCAGGGGAAATTCCGGCCGGATAAGTAGTTGCGATCAAGCAACTGATGCGAGGTAGCATGTATCAACGTGCCGAGAAACACTGATCCCAGCGGCGCCCCGGGCGCTATGTCGACGCTGAACGGCCACGGCCAGGCGTCCGCAGACGGCGCCGACGGCGGCCGCTACAAGTGGATCGCGCTCTCGAACACCACGCTCAGCATGACGATGGCCACGATCGACGCCTCGATCGTGATCATCGCGATGCCCGCCATCTTCCGCGGCATCAAGCTCGACCCGCTCGCGCCCGGCAATGTCAGCTACCTGCTGTGGATGATCATCGGCTACCTGCTGGTCACCGCGGTGGCCGTGGTCACCCTGGGCCGGCTCGGCGACATGTACGGCCGGGTGCGCATCTACAACCTGGGCTTCGTGGTCTTCACCCTGACCTCGATCGCGCTGTCGCTGGACCCGCTGACCGGCAGCAGCGGCGCGATGTGGCTGATCTGCTGGCGGCTGGTCCAGGCCCTCGGCGGGGCCATGCTGATGGCGAACTCGGCCGCGATCCTGACCGACGCGTTCCCGGCGGGCAAGCGCGGCATGGCGCTGGGCGTGAATCAGATTGCCGGGATCTCCGGGCAGTTCGTGGGGCTGCTGCTGGGCGGGCTGCTGGCCGCGGTGGACTGGCGGCTGGTGTTCTGGGTGAACGTCCCGATCGGGATCGTCGGGACCTTCTGGTCCTACCGGAGCCTGCGCGAGATCGCCACCACCCGGCGCGCCAAGATCGACTGGTGGGGCAACGTGACGTTCGGCCTGGGCGCCACCGCACTGCTGGTCGCGATCACCTACGGGATCCAGCCGTACGGCGGGCACCCCACCGGGTGGATGAACCCGTGGGTGCTCACCGGCCTGTTCGGCGGCGCGGCCATGCTCGTGGTGTTCTGCCTGATCGAGACCCACATCGCCGAGCCCATGTTCCAGCTCGGCCTGTTCAGGATCCGGGCCTTCGCGGCAGGGAACCTGGCCAGCCTGCTCGGCTCGATCGCCCGCGGCGGGCTGCAGTTCATGCTGGTGCTCTGGCTGGCTGGTATCTGGCTGCCGCTGCATGGCTACAACTTCATCGACACGCCGCTGTGGGCGGGCATCTACATGCTGCCACTGACCGCCGGGTTCCTGATCGCCGGCCCGATCTCCGGCACGCTGTCGGACAAGTACGGCCCCCGCCCGTTCGCCACCGCCGGCCTGCTGGTCGCGACCTGCGCGTTCATCGGCCTGATCGCGCTGCCGCTGGTCTTCCCGTACTGGCTGTTCGCGACGATCATCTTTTTCAACGGGGTGGGCTCTGGCCTGTTCGCCTCGCCCAACACCTCCGCCATCATGAGCAGCGTGCCCGCCAGCCAGCGGGGCAGCGCGTCCGGCATGCGGTCCACGTTCCAGAACGCCGGCATGTCCCTGTCCATCGGCATCTTCTTCTCGCTGTTGATCGCCGGGCTGGCCAGCTACCCTGCCGCCCGCGCTGATCCGCGGGCTGACCGCCCAGGGCGTGCCGCTGTCCGTCGCCACCAAGGTAGGCCACCTGCCCCCGGTGAGCACCGTGTTCGCCGCCCTGCTCGGCTACAACCCGGTGCAGCACCTGCTCAAGCCGTCCGGGGTGCTCAGCAGGCTCCCGGCCCGCAACGTGGCCGCGCTGACCGGGCGGCATTTCTTCCCCACGCTGATCGCCGGCGCGTTCCACCACGGCCTCGTCATCGTGTTCACCGCGGCGGCCCTCATGTCGCTTCTCGGGGCGCATGGTCTCGCTGCTGCGCGGCCGCCAGTTCTTCTATGACGACGCGTCGGCCAACGGCGGTCTGCCCCAGCCCTGCGGGGCCCCCTCCCCTGCTCCCTCGCAGGTCAAGACCATCAACGGCACTAACGGAACCGCTCCGGTGCCCCGCCTCGCCCCGGGTACCCCGGCCCCGGTGCCGGGCACCAGCGGCGCGGCTCGCCCCGACTAGCACCGCGGCGGACTCCCAGCCGCGGACTGCGGCTGGCCACGCGGCGTTACCGCCCGCCGGATCGCCTGCGGGTTAACCGGGCCGCAACACGCTTTTACCTCGCATCAACATTCCGCGGCTAGCCTTTTCCCTCTGCTTGCGGCGATCTGGTGCAGGGGGCATGCACCCGGTCAGTAAGGCCGCCACCGCGCCCCGGGCTGATGTAGCGGCGACCTGAGCGAAAGGGCACGATACATGATGACAAATGTCCGGGATTGGTTCCAGCAGCGATCATTTAGCCACGAGGACTTCGCCGCCCTGGGCACCCCGGGCCAGGCACCCCGCGAGGTCAGCACCACCCTCATCTTCCCCACCCGCAACGTCGCCGGGACGATCGGCCCTATCCTTGCCGAGGTAGCCCGGCTGAACGACCGGACCGGGCTGATTGACCAGGTCATGCTCGTCGACGCGGATTCGCCCGACGGGACCGCGGACATCGGCCGGGCCTGGGGCGCCGAGGTGTACTCGGAGAACGAACTGCTGCCGGACTACGGTCCGGCCCAGGGCAAGGGCGACGCCATGTGGCGCAGCCTGTCCGTGGCCCGCGGCGACATTGTCATGTTCGCGGACGCGGACACCAGCAACTTCCTGGAGCAATTCATTTACGGCACGCTGGGTCCGCTGATCACGATCCCTGAGGTGCAGTTCACGAAGGCCGCTTACCGCCGGCCCTATACCGGCTCAAGCCAATCAGTGGCGGACGGCGGCGGGCGTGTCACCGAGCTCATGGCCAAGCCGCTGTTCAATTTCTTCTGCCCGGAACTCACCGGATTCGTGCAGCCGCTGGCCGGTGAGTTCGCTGCGTACCGTGACCTGTTCCTGCACCATCCCGTTCCTCACCGGGTACGGGGTCGAGCTGGGGATCATGGTCGATGTCCTGGAGGACGCGGGCCTCGGCGCGATGGCGCAGGTCGATCTCGGGGCCCGGCAGAACCGGCACCAGTCGCTGTGGGACCTCAGCCTGATGAGCTCGGCCGTGCTGCGCGCGATGGCCAGCCGGGCGTCGCTGCCCCCGCGGGGCATCTGCGCCCCGGGCAGCCCCGGGGTGCGGGCGCTGCGCCGCCCGGAGGTGTACCTGCACGCGGTGGCCACCGACTCCGGGCTGCGGCTCGATGAGCACGTCAACGAGCTGCACGAGCGACCGCCGCTGGCCCAGATCATGCCGGCCGAGCAGGACCAGGACACGGTCGCCTGAGGCGCCCGGAGGATCACCGCGGGAGTTAGTGGCTCGCGGGATCGGTGACCAGCTTGATGGTGGTGAAGGCGGCCCCCTGCGGGTCGGCGATGCACCGCGAGCCGCCCGGGCGGGGCGTCCACGGGCGGCACCGCCACCTGGCCGCCCAGGTCGGCGGCCAGCGCCGCGGCCGCGTCGCAGTCGGTCGACCGCGAAGTACACCACCCAGCGCGGCGCGACCCCCTCCGGCCAGTCCTCGTCCATGTGCACCATGCCGCCGACCGCGCGGCCGCCGAGCCGCCACTCGGTGTAGGTCATCGGCCCCATCTGGCTCGTCTCGGCCTCCCAGCCGAACACGCAGCCGTAGAACCGGGCCGCCGCCCCGGTGTCCCGGCAGGCCAGCTCGCTCCAGCAGAAGCAGCCAGGCTCGTTCACCAGCCCGCAGCCGGGGAAGTCGCCGGGCTGCCAGGCGGCGAAGACCGCCTCCTGGTCATCGGCGAACATGGCCATCCGGCCCTGGCTGTCCACGTCCAGCGGCGGGACGACCACGTGCCCGCCCGCCTCGATCACCAGGGCGGCGGTGGCCTCGATGTCGGTCACGCTGATGTAGGTGTTCCAGGCGGCGGGCCGCTCCGGGTCCGGGCCGGCATCAGCCCGGCCACCACCCGGCCAGGGAAGTTCCGCAGGGCCGTGCCGGCCGGGGCGAAGAAGGTGTACGACGCCTCCCCGCCTCCCGCGGCGGTGCCTGCGCCTCCCAGCCGAACAGGCCGCTGTAGAAGGCGACGGCCGCGGCTGGCTCGCGTGCGGACAGGTCCACCCAGCACGGCGTGCCGGGCGGATACTCCCTCATCACGGGCATCGCGGTTTCCTCCCCTGCCGTCTGTACCCTGCTGGCCCGGCGTCCGGCCCTGGCCATCGCGGGCATCGCGGCTGGCGCCCTCCCCCGGGCCCCGCCATCACGGCCCCGCTGACCATACATCCGCCGCGTCCGCGGCGCCGGTCGTTGACCCCGCCTCCCCTGGCCCGGGCCTGCGCGCGCTCCGGCCCCCGGGCCCTCGCCCGGAACCACCCGGACGCGTACTCTTGCCTCTGTGCCACGTTACGAGTACCGGTGCCGGGCGTGCGGATCCACGTTCGAGCGGACCCGGCCGATGAGCGAAGCGTCCGAACCGTGCCTGTGCCCCGAGGGGCACGACGACACCGTGAAGCTGCTGTCCACTGTCTCGGTCGGCGGACGGGCCAGCGCGGCCGGGCCGCGCCCCGCAGGCGGCGGCGGTGGCTGCTGCGGCGGCGCCTGCGGCTGCGGCTGAGACCGGGCCGTCCCGCGTGCTCACCGCCGAGCGCTACTACGCGGAGATCACCGCCAGCACCGGGGCGCTGGCCGGGCTGGTCGACGGCGCAGACCTGACCCTGCCGGTGCCGACCTGCCCGGACTGGACGCTGCGGCAGCTTGCCACCCATGTCGGCCGGGCCCAGCGCTGGGCGGCCGAGATCGTCAGCACCAGGTCGCCGCGGGCCGTCGCGTTCCGCAGACGTCCCCGACGGGCGGCTCCCCGACGACCCGGCCGGGCACGCTGGCTGGCTGCGCGCGGGCGCGGACCGGCTGATCACCGTGCTCGGGCAGGCCGGGGACGCCGAGGTCTGGGCGTTCGGTGAGCAGCGGCCCGCCGGGTTCTGGACGCGGCGGATGACCCACGAGACCACGGTGCACGGCGTGGACGCACAGCTCGCGGCGGCGGCCGTGAACGGGCCGCCGCACGGGCAGGAGCGGGCGGCCGTGAACGGGCCGCCGCGCGGGCAGGAGCGGCCGGGCGGGGCAGAGCGGCCCGCCATCGCGGCGGACGTCGCGGCCGACGGGATCGACGAATGGCTGACGGTAATGTCCGGACGGTCCGACGGGGAACCTGACCCGCGGGCTGCCGGGCTCGCCGCCGGCGAGTCACTGCACGTGCACGCGGCGGATGTGCCGGACGGCACGGGCGAGTGGGTGGTCAGCCACGATCCGGAGGGGATCACGGTGCGCCGGGCCCACGAGAAGGCCACCCTCGCGCTGCGTGGCGGCGCGTCGGACCTGCTGCTGGTGCTGGTCGAGCGGTTCCCGCCGGACGACCCGGCGATCGGAGTCCACGGCGACCCCGCCCTGCTGCGCCGCTGGCTGGCGGCGACCCGGTTCTAGGGCCCGCGAAGGCCCGGCGGGACATGACCAGTCCCGGGCGCCAGATTTTTCCGCGCGGCACCCGGATGACGCGGCCGGGCCGGGTGAGCCTGGCCGGGCGAGGTTTTCGTTGCGGCGGGCGGAGAAGGTGCGCGGCGGTCAGCTGTCGCGGGCCGGCTCGCCGTGCTGGGCGTTGGCCTTGCCCCGGCCCCAGTAGGCCTTGGCCGAGACCTGCTCGCCGGGGACGCCGCGGGCGGCGAGCACCTCACGCAGCGCCAGCACCACCCGGGCCTCGCCGAACAGGTAGAAGTGGCCGGTGCCGGGGGGAAGCTCGGCCTTCTGCAGCGCCGCGGCCAGGACGGCCGGGTCACCGGCCGGCCGGCCATCGCGCGGCAGCCAGCTCAGGCTGGTCCCGGCCGGGAGGTTCGGCTGCTGCTCGTCGGCGGGCTCGGGGACCTCCAGCAACGCGGTCGCGGGGCGGCCCGGCGGCAGCGACCGGGTCATCGCGAAGACCGCCGCCAGCCCGGACTCATCCGCCGCGAACAGGTGCCAGTCCGCCTCGCCGGCCGCGAAGATCTTGCCGCGGGGAGCGATGCCCTCGATCGTGTCCCCGGGCTGGGCCGACCGGACCCACCGCTCGCCCGGGCCGTCCCCGTGCCGCACGATGTCCAGGGTGAGCAGCCGCCGGGTGGTGTCCAGGTCCCGGATCGTGTACCGGCGGCGGACCGGGCGGTTGCCGTCCACCGCCACCAGGAGCATCACGTCCTGGCCGGGCCGGTAGGTGAGATCCGCGAGCTCCGGCGTGGTCAGCACCAGCCGCTGCATGTGCGGGGTGAGCCGGGTGTTATCCACTACCTCGAGCCGCATCCGGACGGTGCCCTCCAGCGGCCCCTTCAGCTCGGCGAACGGGTCATCCAGCTGCGCCGCGGTGGCGGCGGTAACAGATTCAGGCATTCCACGATCCTATGCGGGGAGCACACGCGGCCATGTTCGCGGGGCGAACGCCCAGTTCCGGATAACCACCGCCGGATAACCAGTGCCGGGTGATCAGTCGAAGCGCGCGACCTGGCGCATCTTGTTGGTGGCGTCCAGCGCCGCGACCTTGTAGGACTCGGCCAGGGTGGGGTAGTTGAACACCGCGTCCACCAGGTAGTCCACGGTCCCGCCGCAGCCCATCACCGCCTGGCCGATGTGCACCAGCTCGGTGGCCTGGGTACCGAACACGTGCACCCCGAGCAGCGTGCGGTCCTCGGGTGAGATGAGCAGCTTCAGCACGCCGTAGGAGTCACCGATGATCTGCCCGCGGGCCAGCTCGCGGTACCGGGACACGCCGACCTCGAACGGGACGCAGTCCGCGGTGAGCTGGTCCTCGGTCCGGCCGATGAAGCTGATCTCCGGGATGCTGTAGATGCCGATCGGCTGGAGCAGGTGCGCGGCGTGCACCGGCTCGCCCATCGCGTGATGCGCGGCCAGCCGGCCCTGCTCCATCGAGGTCGCGGCCAGGGCCGGGAAGCCGATCACGTCACCGACCGCGTAGATGTGCGGCACCTCGGTACGGTAGAACTCGTCGACCTTGATCCGGCCGCGGGTGTCGGCCTCCAGCCCCGCCGCGGGCAGGTTCAGCTCGTCGGTCACGCCCTGGCGGCCCGCCGAGTACATCACGGTGTCGGCCGGGATCCGCTTCCCGCTGCGCAGCGTGGCGATCGCGCCGTCGCCCCTGGCCTCCACCGAGTCGACGATCTCGCCGAAGCGGAACGTCACGGCCAGGTCGCGCAGGTGGAATTTGAGCGCCTCGACCACTTCGAGGTCACAGAACTCCAGCATCCGGTCCCGCTGCTCGACCACGGTCACCTTGCAGCCCAGGGCGGCGAACATCGACACGTACTCGATGCCGATCACGCCGGCGCCGGCCACCACCAAGGTCCGCGGGACCTGCTGGAGGTGCTGGATGCCGTCGGAGTCGATGATCGTCTTCTCGTCGAACTCGACGCTGGACGGGCGGGCGGGCCTGGTGCCGGTCGCGATGACCACCGCATCGGCGGTGACCTTCCGCGCCCGGCCCGCGCCGTCATCGATCTCGACCTCGTGCGGGCCGAGGAAGGACGCGGTCCCGCTGAGCACCGTGACCCGGTTGCGGGTCAGCTGGCTGCGCACCACGTCGTTCTCGCGGGTGACCACGTGCCGCGTCCGGTTGGCCAGGTCCGCGATCGTGATCTCATCCTTGACCCGGTAGCTCTGGCCGTACATCTCGCGCTGGTCGAGGCCGGTCAGGTACAGCACGGCCTCACGCATGGTCTTGGACGGGATCGTGCCGGTGTTGACGCAGACCCCGCCGAGCATGTCCGGCCGCTCGACGATGGCCACCCGGCGTTCCAGCTTCGCGGCGGCGATGGCGGCTTTCTGCCCGCCCGGCCCGGACCCGATGACCAGCAGATCGAAGTCATGCACGCCTCCAGTGTGCGGTCGCGGGCGCGGGGCGTAAATGATGCTGCGGCACTTAGCGCGAAATAACAACGGCGGGAAATGGCCCAGGATCATGGCCGGGGCGCAGGAGCAGCCTCTGGCTACAGCCAGCCGACGCAGGAGCAGCCCTGGCTACAGCCAGCCGACGCAGGAGCAGCCCTGGCTACAGCCAGCCGGCGCGGGCGCTGACCAGAGGGCCGCCGGCGGGAGGCCGGCCGAGCTCGCCGGCCTGGACCCGGTCGATGAGCCGGCCCAGCGCCTCGAGGACCTCGGGGAGGCAGTCGCGCAGGCTCTGCGCGTCGTCCCCGTCGGCCGGATCGCCGCCCACGCCCGCCCGCTGCAGGATTCCCGCAAGGTCAGCCAGCTGGCTCCCGACCCACTCGACGGGCGCGGCCGACAGTCCCCGGTCGAACACCCTCTTACCGGGTTCCAGGCCTCTGGAGACACCGGGGTGGTGGTGCGTCCGGTCGAAGCTGCCCGGCGGGCCGTCCACCGATTCGAGGAGGTCGACGCGCCAGATCAGGTCGCCGATCTCGATGGGCTGCGCCGAGTAGATCGAGCCCTTCAGCGGGCCGGCGGTGATCTTCCGGATCTCGAGGCGGACGCCGTGCTCCGGGCCTTCCTGGCCCTTGCGCGGGTTGGGGTCCACGAAGTAGAGGTCGCTCAGCACGACAGCAGTCCGCTCGAAGCCGAAGACGTAGAGCACGGCAGGCCCTCCTCAGTTCACGCCGGCATCAGCCTGGCAGGACACGAACCCAGTCTGCGCCAGGAAGCCGGGCGCGTTCTACCCGGCTTCCCTGAGGAATCTTCTGGAGCGACTCGTTCTGCCCCCGGAGGCGGCCAGCCGACGGGCGGCGGCCGGCCAGCCGGCGGCGGCGAAACGCAGCCGAAACGTATTCGTCATCGGCGGTAATGACGGCGGAACACATCCCGCTTACGCTGCGCACGTGGCGGACATTTTCGACTCATACCAGCTAGCCGGGGCCTGGGATGAGATGTTCGAACAGCCGGGCCGGCCGCGGGCGCCGTACGCCGGACTGCTCGCCGCGCTGCAGCCGCTGGATCCCGGGGAGCTGCGCTTCCGGTCCGACCAGCTGGCCAGGATGTTCACCGACCGCGGGGTCACCTACGACTACGCGGGCGAGGAACGGCCCTTCCCGCTGGACCTCATCCCGCGGGTGATCGATGCCGTGGAGTGGGACCTGATCGCGCGCGGGGTCAAGCAGCGGGTCCTCGCGCTCGAGGCCTTCCTCGCCGACGTCTACGGGCCCCGGCACGCGTTCGCCGACGGGGTGCTGCCCTGGCGGGTGGTCTGCACGTCCGCCCGCTTCCACCGCGAGGTGGCCGGGCTGAACCCGCCGAACGGGGTCCGGGTCCACGTGGCCGGCATCGACCTGGTCCGGGACGGGGCCGGGAAGGTGCGGGTGCTGGAGGACAACGTCCGCATCCCGTCCGGGGTCAGCTACGTCATCGAGAACCGGCTCGCGATGACCCGGACCTTCCCCGCGCTGTTCTCTGAGCAGCACGTGCACCCGGTGTACGGCTACCCCGCCGAGCTGCTGGCCGCGCTGGGCGCGGCGGCTCCCGCGGGCACCCCCGACCCGGTCGTGGTGGTGCTCACCCCGGGCACCGCGAACGCCGCCTACTTCGAGCATGCCCTGCTGGCCCGCCTGATGGGCGTGGAACTGGTCGAGGGCGGCGACCTGACCTGCGCGGGCAACCGCGTGTACGTGCACACCACCCAGGGGCTGCGCCCGGTTGACGTCATCTACCGCCGGGTGGACGACGACTTCCTGGACCCGCTGCAGTTCCGCCCCGACTCGGTGATCGGCTGCCCCGGCATCGTGAACGCCGCCCGGGCCGGAAACGTGACCATCGCGAACGCGGTCGGCAACGGGGTCGCCGACGACAAGCTGCTCTACACCTGGGTCCCCGACCTGATCCGCTACTACCTGAGGGAGGAACCCCTGCTGGAGAACGTTGAGTCCTACCGGCTCGACGACCCGGAGGTGCTGCACTGGGTGCTCGGGAACCTCGACCAGCTGGTCCTCAAGCCGGTGGACGGGGCCGGCGGGAGCGGGATCGTCATCGGCCCGCGGGCGGACGAGGCCACCCTCGGCAGGCTCCGCGCGCAGGTCAGCGCCCGGCCGCGAAACTGGATCGCGCAGCAGCCGGTGGCGCTGTCCACCTCGCCGGTGCTCATCGGGGAGACCCTGGCACCCCGCCACATCGACCTGCGGCCGTTCGCGGTCAACGACGGGACCGACGTCTGGCTGCTGCCCGGCGGGCTGACCCGGGTCGCGCTGCCCGAAGGCGAGCTGGTGGTCAACTCGAGCCGCGGCGGCGGGTCCAAGGACACCTGGGTGCTCGTCCCGCCCGGCGGGCCGGAATCCCCCGGCGGCGGGGAATCCGCCGTCCCGGCCGCGGGCCAGGGCGCCCCGGCCGCGGCCGCCCAGCCCGGCCCGGGGGTGATGACTCCTCCCCCGCTTCCGCGCGACGCGCAGGTCAGCAGGCAGAGCGGGCCGCCCATGGAAGACCAGCAGTGACCACCGGGCTGCTCAGCCGGATCGCCGAGACCCTGTTCTGGACAGGCAGGTACGTCGAGCGCGCGGACGACACCGCCCGGATGGTTGACGTGTACGTGCACCGGATGCTCGAGGAGCCGCACGCGAACCAGGAGGCCGACTGCCGGGCCCTGCTCGCGGTGCTCGGCCTCCCGGCCGCGGAGGGCGCCCAGCTGGACATCGGGATGACGCTGTACCAGTCGGCCTACGACCGGGACAACCCGAGCGCGATCGCCGGGGCGGTGCTGGCGGCGCGGCGCGGCGCGCGCAGCGTCCGGGAGGTGATCTCCAGCGAGATGTGGGAGTGCCTCAACGTCACCAGCCACGGGCTGGCGTCGCGCCGCAAGTCCGCGGACCGGCTCGGGCCGCACGTCTACCTGGAGTTCATCCGGGAGCGGTCCGCCCTGTTCTTCGGCCTCACCGAGTCGACGATGAGCCACGACGAGGCCTGGCGATTCCTGGTGCTGGGCCGCAGCCTGGAACGGGTCGACATGACCGCCCGGCTGCTGCTGGCCCGCATGCCGGCCACGCCGTACGAGGTCGGCTGGCCGATGCTGCTCCGCTCCTGCGGTGCCTACGAGTCGTTCATCCGCACCCGGACCTGGGACGGCGACCCGCAGCAGGTCGTCGAGTTCCTGCTGATGGACCGGCTGTTCCCCCGGTCGGTGGTGCACGCGCTGGCCACCGCGGAGGAGGCGCTCGCGGCGCTCGACCCCGGCGCCGGCGGCGCCCTCACCGACCCGGCGCGGCGGTCGATCGGGCAGCTGCGCACCCGGCTGGAATACGCGGATCCCCAGCAGCTCGCGGGCCTGCTGCCGGACATGCTCACCACGCTGCAGCGCACCTGCCGCGAGGCCAGCGAGGCGATTACCGGCCGCTATTTCATCTACGAGCAGCCCGTGGTCTGGGCTCAGGAGTGCTGATCGGTGGGCTGGCTGCTGGAGATCGTTCACGAGACCCGGATGCACTACCAGGGCGCCGCCCGCGCCTCCTACAACGAGGCGCGGATGACCCCGCTCACCCTGCCGAGCCAGACCGCGCTGCAGACCCGGGTGTCCGTGGGGAATGGCACGCAGGTCTGGTCGTATCAGGACTACTGGGGCACGGTGGTCAGCTCGTTCGACATCCAGGCCCCGCATCACGAGCTCACCGTCCGGTCGCACGCGGTGGTCGAGACCAGCCCGGCTCCCGCTCCCCCCGACCAGCTGGCCTGGGTCGAGCTACGGGCCCAGGCGGACACCGGAATCGGCGCCGAGTACCTCGCCGCCACCCCCAGGACCACCGTGGACACCGCGCTGGCCGCGGCGGCCCGGGAGCGGACCCGGGGCGCTGACCCGCTGGAGACGGCCTCGGCCATCGCGGCCTGGGTGCGGGAGCGGGTGGCGTATGTGCCGGGGGCGACCGAGGTGCAGACGAGTGCCCAGGAGGCCTGGGATAAGGGCCAGGGTGTCTGCCAGGACATCGCCCACCTGACCGTCGCCCTGCTGCGTGAGACGGGCCTGCCCGCCCGGTACGTGTCCGGGTACCTGCACCCGCGGCCGGAGGCGGGGATCGGCCAGGCCGTCGCCGGGCAGAGCCACGCCTGGGTCGAGTACTGGGCCGGTGACTGGGTGGCGGCGGACCCGACGAACCAGGCCTCGGTCGGTGAGGGTCACGTGGTCGTCGCCCGGGGCCGGGACTACGCCGACGTGCCCCCGCTGAAAGGTATTTATCACGGTGCCCCGAGCGTGGCGATGGACGTGACCGTCGAGGTGACCCGGGTGGCGTGATTCCGCTTTACCGTGACTATGCCTGATCTACGCCGACACCAGGGCCGGGAGCCACGAGGGCAGGGGCGCCCCTGGCATAGGCTGGGTGGTAACCCCGCAAGCCCTTCCAGTGATGGCGTGATACATGGCTGAGCTGTTCATTGTCGTCGTTGCCGTGGTTGTCGTGCTGCTTTACGCGGCAGACCGGGCCCGCAAGCTCCGGGTCCGGGCCCGCCAGATGGCCGGGATGAACGAGCGGCTGGACGCGGCCGCCGCGAAGATCGATAAAGAACAGCAGCGGAAGCGGGCCAGGGTGCGGGCCAGCGCGGAGCTGACCTCCGTCATGCCCGCGATCAAGCGGCCCCCGCTGACGCTGCCCGGCATGCCGGGGCCGGGGAACGCGGCAGAGAATGAAGCGTCCCCCGAAGCGGCGCCGGAAGCGGCCCACGCGAAGGAGGGCCCGGCGGCGGAGGAGACGGACGACGCCATCCCGGCCGCGCCAGCCGGCCAGGCTGTGGCCGAGGCGGATCCCGCCCCGGTTCCAGCCGACGGAGCCGAGCGAGCAGCCGCGGAGCCGGCGCGCCCGGCCGAGAGCACGCTGAGCATGCCCGCCAGCGGCGCAGCGGACGGCCTGCCTGATCCGAAGACCCGCGTGACCTCCGAGGGGACGCTGATCATCCCCTCGGTGCCGGCCCGGGGGGCGGTGCCCGCCGGGCGGGGCCCGGCTGGCTCCGGACACGATGCGGAGCGGGGCCCGGCTGGCTCCGGACACGATGCGGGATACGCCGCCGCTTACCAGGAGCGGACTGACCGCCGCTAGCTAGACTGATCCCGGGAAGATCGTCGGCTCGCCCCGCGCCGCGTCCTTATCTCTCTGACCGAGCAGAGGTTCCCGGTGCAAACGTTTTCGCATGTTGCCGAGCTGGCGGCCAGCGGTGCTGCGCTGCCCAGCGAAGGTGACGTGCTGGCCGCGCTGGCGCCCCGGTTCACGCTGAGCCCCAACGGGCGGCCGCGCACCGTGCACCGGACCTGGCTGGATACGTTCGACTGGCGGCTGCACCGGGCCGGGTTCACCCTGGAGTACGTGACCGGCCCGCGCCCGGCCGAGCTGGTGCTGGCCACCGCGGCCGGGGACCAGGTCACCCAGCCCGCCGGGCGGCTGAGCTGGCCGGCCATGGTCCAGGACCTGCCGCCCGGCCCCGTGACCGCGGTGATCCGCCCGATAGCCGGGATCCGGGCCCTGCTGGCCGCCGCCCGGGCCACCAGCGCCGTCGAGGATCTCCGGGTGCTCAACCCCGACACGAAGACGATCGCCTGGATCAGGATCGACCGGACCACGGTGAACCAGCCGGCGGCAGCCGAGCTGCCGGCCCGGCTCCGGGTGACCCCGGTCCGCGGATACCAGGCCCAGGCCCAGCGGGTCGGCGAGCTGCTCGCCGCCGGGGCCGGGTTCGATGGCCACCCGGGGCGCCCGCTGGACGCGGCCCTCGCCGCCGCAGGCCAGCGCGCCGAGGCGTACAGCAACAAGGTCAGTGTCCGCCTCAGCCCCGGCATGCCCGCCCGGGCCGCCCTCCAGGCCGTCTTGCTGCAGCTGCTGGACACCCTCGAGGCCAACGTGGCCGGCACCATCCGGGACATCGATACCGAGTTCCTGCATGATCTGCGGGTCTCGGTCCGGCGGACCCGGTCCGCGCTCAAGCTCGCCGGCGACGTGCTGCCCGCCGGCCTGCCCGCCGGGTTCCGCACCGAGTTCAAGTGGCTGGGTGACCTGACCACGCCCACCCGGGATCTCGACGTTTACCTGCTGAGCTACGACGAGATGGCCGAAGCCCTGGTGTCTGCCACGCCAGCCGAGCTCGAGCCCTTCCACGCGTACCTGGCCCGGCGCCGGGTCATCGAGCAGCGCGCGCTGGCGCGCGGGCTGCGGTCCGCGCGCTTCTCGCGGCTGGCCTGCGAATGGCGCGGCGCACTCACCGCGCTCGCCGTGCCGAAGGCCGGCGAGCGTGCCGCGGGCCTGGCTACCAGGCGGCTTCGCCGTGCCCACCGGCGGGTGCTGCGCCAGGGCCGGGCGATCAGCACGGACTCGCCCGCGGAGCAGCTGCATGACTTGCGGAAGCGATGCAAGGAGCTGCGCTACCTGCTGGAGATCTTCGCCTCGCTGTTCGACCCGCAGGCGTACCAGCGCGCGCTGAAGGACCTCAAGGGCTTGCAGGATTGCCTCGGGGAGTTCCAGGATCGCCAGGTGCAGCAGGAGGAGATTCGGGAGTTCGCCGACCAGATGATGGCCGACCGTGCCCTGTCCGCCAACCCCGTGCCCGCCACCGCCCTGCTGGCGATGGGCGAACTGGCCGGGGGGATCGGCCGTGCCCAGCTCCAGGCCCGCGCCGAGTTCGCCGAGCGCTTCGGCGAATTCGCCAGCCCGGCCAGCGAGGGCAGGTTCCAGGAACTGACCGAGAGCGCCGCCGAGACCGGCGGGGCGGGCCAATGAAGATACTGGCCACGTACAACATCAAGGGTGGCGTCGGGAAGACGTCCACCGCGGTCAACCTCAGCTACCTGGCCGCCCAGGATGGGCTGCGCGTGCTGCTCTGGGACCTGGACCCGCAGGCGGCCGCCAGCTTCCTGTTCCGGATCCGGCCCCGGGTCAAGGGCGGCGGCAAGGCGCTGATCAGGGGCAGCCGGGAGATCGACGACTCGATCAAGGGCACCGACTTCGCCGATCTCGACCTGCTCCCGGCCGACTTCACCTACCGGAACCTGGATCTGGTCCTGGGGGCGACCAAGAGGCCGACCCGGCGGATCGCCCGGCTCCTCGCCCCGCTGAGCGACGAGTACGACGTGATCTTCCTCGACTGCCCGCCGGGGATCTCGCTCCTGTCGGAGAGCGTCCTGCAGGCCGCCGACAGCCTGCTGGTCCCGCTTATCCCAACGGTCTTGTCGCTGCGCACCCTCGACCAGCTCACTGACTTCATCGGCGGCCTGGACGGGCAGCGGCCCGAGGTGCTCGCGTTCTTCTCCATGATCGACCAGCGGAAGCGGCTGCACCGTGAGATCGCCGAGCGGCTGCCGGCCGAGCGCGGCGACGTGGCCACCGCCACCATCCCGGCGCTGTCGCAGATCGAGCGGATGTCCGTGGAACGCGCCCCGGTGGGGGCGTTCGCGCCGCACAGCCGGGCCGCCCAGTCCTATCAGGCGCTGTGGGCGGAAGTGCGGGACCGCCTGCTCTGATCCGGCCCGCGGCCCCATTGCCCGGCCCGCGGCCCATTGCCCGTCCCCGGCCTACCCCGCGGCCTTTACGCCCGGCCCCGGCCTACCCCGCGCCTTTACGCCCGGCCCGGCCCCGGCCCGCCCCGCGGCCTTTACGCCCGGCCCCGGCCTACCCCGCGCCTTTACGCCCGGCCCGGCCCCGGCCCGCCCCGCGGCCTTTACGCCCGGCCCGGCCCGCGGCCCTATTGCCCGGCCCCGGCCCGCCCCGCGGCCTTTACGCCCGGCCCGGCCCCGGCTTTGTCCTGGCCCGGCCTGCGGCTTTGTCGCCGGCCCGCCCCGCGGCCCTTCGCCCGGCCCGCCCCGCCCCGTGATCACGGAGCGCTACTTTCGCTAAGTTTGTTAGCGAAAGCAGGCCAAGCCGCCCTTGCTCGGGCATGCTATTCATTTGGGAGCCGCTCCGGGCCAAAAAAAAGGGGGGACACATGAGCCGACGCTTGATCCGGCTGGAAATGCCTGTCTTCCCGGACCGCCGGATGTTCCGGGTGCACGACTCGACCGTGGACCCGGACGCTCCGGGCGGCCCGCTGGCTCCGGTCGGCACGCTGGTGAGCGTGAACCGGGAGCAGCTGTGGGTGGGCAGCATGCAGGAGCACATCGGCGTCCGGCTCACGCTTGAGGAGTGGGACACCGCTCCCCCGGCGTTCGGAGACGCCTGGGAGGACGAGGCGAAGGGCAGCCTCTACCTGCGCGGCCAGCTCACCGTGGACATGGGGTCGGCGGGCCGCGCGGTGGATGGCCTGACCCTGGCGGGCGGTGTCGGCGATTACGTGGTCCGCGTCTATGCCCGCAACCGGCGCGAGGTCATGCGGCTCTACGAGGAGATGTTCGACCGCGGCGTCGATCCGCTCAGCGACGAGTTCCAGCAGGCCAGGAAGAACCTCGAAGGGCTGGAGCAGTACCTGTTGCAGTTCTGGCGCGAGAACTGACCGGCCTGGCGGATCGCAGGGCTTACTGGGCGGGGGTGCCCCGGGCCTGCTGATGCCCGGCCGGGCTGGCCGAACTGCCCGCGTGGGTGCTGGGCTCCTGGCTGGCCGTGGCGTTCGCGGGCACTGAGCTGCCAAGGGCTGTACTCGCGGGAGACGCGATCGCCGGGGCGACACTGGCCGCCGCTGACGAGCGTGTCGGCTGGGACTGGGCCTGCTGGGACTGGGCCGCCGGATGGGACGGCGTGGTCATCGCCGGGTGCACGGGCGACGTGCTGGCCTTGATGCCTGCGTGCCGGTCCGCCACGGTGCGAAAGGGAACCAGCGCGTACACCACCACCGATACTGAGGCCACGACCAGGAGTGTCATCAGCGAGGCCACCAGCCGCAGCCGGCGCATGCGCAAGGCCGTGATCCGGCGCGGCGCGCCGAACGAGGACATCCTCGTGGCGAGCGCCGGGTCGGCGCTGGCGAGGCCGCGCTCAATCTGATCCAGGATGCGTTGCTCATCCATGGATAGCGCCATAAGGGCTACCTCCACCCCGCCGGGCCGGTGGGAACTTTCTCTTACTATCCCCCACCGCAAGATCGTTAGCCGTAGTTCCCGGTGCTGTACCGGCTTTGCGAACTTCCTGACTGCTGCTCGGCGGGAGACGCTGGTCCCAGCTTCGCGCCCGGCGCAGCAGACGGCAATCGAAGAGATGATCGATCAGGTTTGCCAGTGTCGAACTAAAATTCTAGAATGGCGTTCATGCGATGGAACGAGCTGCGGATTCAGCCGGACGCCCCCGGCGGCCCCGGCTCCCCGCACGCCCCCGACGCCCCCGGCGGCCCCGGCTCCCCGCACGCCCCCGGCGGCAGCGCGGGCCCGGCCGCGCCCGCGCTGTTCGAGCGGGGCGCCATCACCAGGTCCTTTGACACCCCGGGCTTCCGCGGCATGACGTTCTTCGAGGTACATGCCCGCAGCGTGATCAACCGGGTGCCCGACTCGTCCCGCGTCCCGTTCCGGTGGACCATTAATCCCTATCGAGGATGTAGCCATGCGTGCCGTTATTGCTTCGCGCGCAACTCGCACACCTACCTGGACCTGGACGCCGGGCATGACTTCGACTCGAAGATCGTGGTCAAGGTCAACGCCCCGGCCCTGGTCCGCAAGGAACTCAGCGCGCGCAAGTGGCAGGGCGAGCACATCGCCATGGGCACCAACGTGGACGTCTACCAGCGGGCCGAGGGCAAGTACCGGCTGATGCCGGGGATCCTCCAGGCCCTGCTGGACGCCCGCAACCCGTACTCCATCCTGACCAAGGGCACGCTGATCCTCCGCGACCTCGACCTGCTGCTCGCGTCCGCTGAGGTCACCGATGTCGGGCTCAGCGTGTCGGTCGGCTGCGCGGACGAGGGACTGTGGCGGGCCCTGGAGCCGGGCACGCCCAGCCCCCGGCGCCGGCTGGGCGTGTGCAGCACGCTCAGCGAGCACGGGCTGCGCTGCGGCGTGCTGATGGGCCCGGTCGTGCCGTTCCTGTCCGACTCCCCCGCCCAGCTGGAGTCCACCGTCCGGCAGATCGCCGAGTCCGGTGCCACCCACGTCAGCCCGATCGTGCTGCACCTGCGGCCCGGGGCGCGCGAGTGGTTCCTGGCCTGGCTGGGCGAGCACCATCCCGACCTGGTCCCCCGCTACCGGGGACTGTACGGTCGCGGGGCCTATGCGCCCACGGACTACCAGCAGCGGATCGCCGAGCAGGTCCGCGAGCTCGCGGCGCGCTACCAGGTGGGCCGCGGCAGCCCGCCGCCCAACCAGCGCACCTGGCGCACCGCCTCGCCGGCGGCGCCCGCCGAGCCCGCACAAGAACAGCTCACCCTCCTCTGACCAGCCCGCCGGCCCGGCCCGGACCACGTGGATGCGGCACAGATGTCATTCCGGCGACACCACAGCCGCCCGGCGCGGCCCGGGCCCGAAGCCCCGACGCGGCCGGGCCCGAACCCCGGCCCAGCCGGGCCGGAACCCCCGGGCCGGAACCCCCCGGGCGGAACCGACTCTGACGTTAACGTCAAGGCGCGGTATGCTCGTAGAGATGCCGGGCGGCCCGGCCGTAACCCAGGGTCCTCAGCCCCGGCGGCTCAGCACCTCAGCAGGCTTCGGGTCACCGCCCCCTCAGCAAGGAGAATTAATGCCGGTGGCAGGACAAGCGCAGGCCGCGCCCTCAGCCGCAGACGAGCGGGGCGTCCACTACAAGTGGATCGCGCTGTCGAACACCACGCTCGGGATCTTGATGGTCACGATCAACCAGTCGATCTTGCTGATCTCGTTGCCGGCCCTGTTCCGGGGCATCAAGCTGAACCCGCTGGTCCCCTCGAACACCTCGTACTTCCTCTGGGTGTTCATGGGCTTCCTGCTGGTCACGGCGGTGCTGGTGGTCAGCTTCGGCCGGATCGGGGATATCTACGGCCGGGTCAAGATGTACAACCTGGGCTTTGCCGTATTCACGCTCTTCTCGATCCTGCTGTCGGTGACCTGGCTTACCGGGGTCCCCGGCGCGTTGTGGATCATCATCATGCGAGTCTTCCAGGGGGTCGGCGGCGCCTTCCTGTTCGCCAACTCGACCGCGATCCTGACCGACGCGTTCCCGCAGAATGAGCGGGGCAAGGCGATGGGGATCAACGGCATCGCCGCGGTGAGCGGCTCATTCCTCGGGCTGCTGCTGGGCGGCGTGCTCGCCCCGATCGAGTGGCACCTGGTCTTCCTGGTCTCGGTCCCGTTCGGCCTGTTCGGCACGGTCTGGGCCTACCTCATGCTGCGTGACAACGGGATCCGCATCCCAGCCAAGATCGACTGGCTGGGCAACGCCCTGTTCGCGATCGGCCTGATCTCGGTGCTGGTCGGCATCGTGTACTCGCTGCTGCCCTACGGCGGGCACCCCACCGGATGGAGCAACCCCTACGTGCTGGCCGCCATCTTCGGCGGGATCGCGGTGCTGATCCTGTTCGCCTGGGTGGAGACCAAGGTCGAGCAGCCCATGTTCCGGCTGAACCTGTTCAGGATCCGCGCGTTCAGCGCCGGGAACGTCGCCGGCCTGCTCGCTGCCCTCGGCCGCGGCGGTATCCAGTTCATGCTGATCATCTGGCTGCAGGGCATCTGGCTGCCGCAGCACGGCTACAGCTTCAGCCAGACCCCGCTGTGGGCGGGCATCGCCATGGTCCCGCTGACGCTCGGCTTCCTCATCGTCGGGCCGCTGGCCGGCATCCTGTCCGACCGCTTCGGGGCCCGGCTGTTCGCCACGGCCGGCCTGATCGTCTCCGGCGTCGCGTTCCTGCTGCTGGAACTGCTGCCGATCAACTTCAGCTACATCTGGTTCGCGGTGCTGATCTTCCTGTTCGCGGTGGGCATGGGCCTGTTCTTCTCGCCCAACCAGGCCGCGGTCATGAACAGCCTGCCGCCCGACCAGCGCGGCGCCGGCGCCGGAATGGTCAACACCTTCCAGAACTCGGCCACTGTGCTGTCCATGGGCCTGTTCTTCACCATCGTGACGCTCGGACTGGCCGCCAACCTGCCCTCGCACCTCTACAAGGGCCTGGTCAACGCGGGCGTCGCGCCGTCCGCAGCGCACGTGGTCGCGAACGAGCCGCCGATCGGGAGCCTGTTCTCGGCGTTCCTCGGCTACAACCCGATCAAGGAACTGCTCGGCCCGACCGGGGCCCTGCAGCACCTGAGCCCCAGCCAGCAGGCTTACGTCACCGGTCGGACGTTCTTCCCCAAGCTGATCGAGCAGCCCTTCGCCAGCGGCCTGCACCTGGCGTTCACCTTCGCGGCCATCGCAACGGCCGTGGCCATCATCGCCTCCGCCCTGCGCGGCAAGCGGTACCTGCACGCGACCGAGCCGTCCGCGGCCGAACTGGCGGACGGCGCCGCCGAGATCGGCGGGATCACGGGCTTCGTCGAGCCGCTCGCCTCCTCGGACGCCGACCAGCCGGTCAACGGCAACGGCAACGGCCGGCTGGCCGCGGCCGACCAGTCCGGGGGCGGCGGCGGTAACCGGGGATCCGACTCCCCATCAGGAAGCAGCTGACCTGATGGCCACGACCGCGCAGCGTGACGCCGCAGGCACCGCCCCCGGCGCCGGATCGCCTCCGGCGGCGGCTGAGCCCCTCCTCGGCATCGGCGCCGCGGCAGCCCGGGCCGCCGTGTCCGAGCGGGCGCTGCGCTACTACCAGCAGCTGGGCCTCCTCGTCCCGGCCTGCACCACGCCGGGCGGGCTGCGCCGCTACTCCGAGGAGGACCTGGCCCGGGTGGCCCGCATCCGCGAGCTGCAGACCCTGCTCGGCCTCAACCTGGACGAGATCGCGGTCGTGCTGCGCAACGAGGACCGGCTGGCGGAGATCCGCCTCAGCTACCACGACGAGCGCACCAGCGACGACGAACGCCGCAGGCTGGCCCGGGAGTGCCTGACCCTGCAGGAAAGCCTGCGGGACACCGTCGAGGCCAAGCGGGCCGCGCTCCAGGGCTTCCTGGCCGACCTGGACGCCCGCATCCAGAAGTGCCGCGACCTGCTGGCCAGCGACCCGGGACCGGAAGCCAGCCAGCCGGACGAGGGCGAGCACGCGTCACCCGGCGGCGATCACCCGCAGCACGGGTAGCCGGGCTGCCCGCCGAGCTGGCCCAGGACTCCTATGGCTACGGCCAGGGGCAGTCCGCGCCGAGTTCGGTGATGGCACGCCGCCATGTATGAGGGACCCCGCAGACGGGCTAGCCCGGTTCCCGCGTGGCCAGTAGCTGGCGCCAGCCCGCCGGGGCCAGCGCGTAGTTCCGCACGCTGTCCGCGACGAACCAGTGCCAGCTGGCGGGCCGGATCACGGTCGCCACTCCCGCCAGGGCGAGCGGGGTGACGGCCCGCAGGTCACCGCGGAGCGGGGTCAGCTCCTCGGTGCTGTCGCGGTACGCTCCCCGGCGCCGGGCCGCGGCCAGCAGTTCAGCGAGGACCGGCCCCCGCCTGCCGGCCTGCTGGGCTGCGCCGAGGACGGCGATCAGCAGCTGATGGGTGGCCACCCCGGCGCGGCCGGGCGGCTGGGCCGGCGGCGTGCCGCCCGCCGCCAGTTCGAGCATCGGCATGACCAGGTCGACTCCGGCCCGGCGCGCGTTGCCCGGCTCGACCAGGCGCGGGTTGATGTCGATGTAGCGGGGGCCGTCCCGGGTGAGGATCGCATCGGCGGACAAGGCCCCGTGCCATGCCAGCCGCTGGCCGAGCCGCTCCAGGTGCTCACGGACAGCGGGCAGGTCCGCGCTGCGCTTGTGGCTGGCCCCGCCGCCCGCTCCCTCCGCTACCCGCAGGCAGGTGTGGGAGGCGACGAGTTCCCCGGCTGCGAATACGGCCTGCGCCATCACCAGCGGCCCGTCCGCCGGCAGCTGGGCCAGGATGCCGCCGTCGGCGAAGGCGCCGGCCGCCTCGGCCCCGGCCGCGAACCCGCTGAGCTGCTGGCGCCCGGTGATGCGGAGCACCCCGGTGGACGCGGTCGCGATCGGCAGCTTCATGAACACCGGGAACCGGTCCCAGCCCGTGACCTCGTCCGGCGTGGCCAGGACCGTCCCCTCCGGCTGGGGCAACCCCAGGGCCGCGAGCGTGCCGTTCGCGGAGATCTTGTCTTGCACCTGGGCCAGCGCCGCGAACGGGGGGGCGGCGGTACGCACGCCCGCGTCGCGGAGCGGGCTGGGGCAGGCGGACAGCACTGCCACCTGTTCCTGGGTGGGAAACAGCACGTCCATGGCCGCGTCCCGGTATATCCGCAGCGCGGCGTCCAGCCAGCGCAGCGGATCGGCGCCGTAAGCGGGAACACCCCAGACCCGGTGCACCCGGCGGGTGAACCGGGCCAGGCACAGCGGATCGGGCGAGAGCACCTCCACGCGGTGGCCAGCGTCAGCCAGCTGGCCCGCGGTCTGCCGGGCGGTGAGGCCGGATCCGTCGCTGAGGAGAACCCGCACCCCGGAACCTTACTGCCGCACTGGCCCGTCCGGGTGGTCCCAGGATCGGGCGCCGTCCCGGAGGATTCCCCGCCCGTTCCGGTGATTCCCGCCTCCACCGGGCCCCCGTCGGGGAGCAGGGCCATGCGGACCCGCCAGGCCGTGGCCATCAGGGGACGGCGGAGGGTTGCGGATGGGGGGCGGTCGTGTGGTGGCCCTGGAAAAGAGTGGCGGCGATCTGGGTGAGTTCGTTCGTGCCGTACCTGAAGCCGGTGTTGCCGTCTTCGCCGTAGCTCTGCAGGTTGTACATGATGGCGAGGGTGTACTGCTGGTGCGGGCCAGCGAATCCGACGGTGTTGGTGATCCAGATGCCGTGCGAGGGGCCGGGGTCTTGCTCCCAGCCGTCTTTGTTGCCGGGGTGGTTTTGCGGTCCTGCGCCCCAGACCCCCCACTGCTGGTCGATGGCGCTGACGTGCTGAAGCCGGTAGACCAGGTAGCCGCGGACGCCGGGGGGTGTCCGGGTGAGGACGTAGTTGACCAGGTTGTCGAGGTCTTGCGGGGTCGTGTCTATGTAGCCCCAGTACGCCGATGTGGTGAAGTTGGTGCTGGCCATGCCGAAGCCGCGGATGCGGCTGATGAAGCTGGCGTCTTCGTAGCGGTCCCATAGATCGTCGGCGTCGTTATCGTTGCTGGTGTAGAGCGCGCCGTACATGACCCTGCGGTCGGCGGGGGTGAGATGGATGCTGCCGGCGCGGTTGCGGAGCAGCAGGTCGGTCATCATGGCCAGCTTGATGGTGGAGGCGGCCGGGTACTGGACGTCGGCGTTGGCGTTGGCCCAGGTGGCGCCAGTGGCCCGGTCGTGGATGACGATGCCGATGGAGCCGGGCAGGCGCCGGAGGGAGCGCCGTACCTGGCGGATGCGGTCCCGCATGATGCACGGGAATCCGGGCGCGACTTTGGCACAGACCGTCGGGGTGGGACTAGGGCTCGGGCCCGGGGATGGAGACCGGCTGGTGGCAGCGGACTGCGCGGCGGTGTGCTGGCTGGCCGGAGTGAACATGCTGCATCCGGCGAGGCTGAGGCTGGCTGCCAGGCAGCAGGACGCGGCGGCCATCCACGCGTGGCGGTGCATGCTGGACAGGATATGAGCCAGCGGGGCGGATCTGTTGGAGGTCGGGTGAACGGCGATTTCGTTCCGCCCGCTGCCTAGGCTGCCTGTCATGGTGCCGGAAATCATCCTTGATGCGTTCGGCGGCGAGTCGCGCCGGCTGTCGGAGGTTGTCGGCAGCCTCGACGACGCAGCCTTTGCCCGCCCTACTCCGTGTGATCCCTGGACCGTGGCGGAGCTGGTCTGCCACGTCGCGATGACGATGCGGCGGCTGCCCGGCATGCTCGCCCCGCCAGAGCCAGCCGGGGCGGCGCTGGTGCCCGCGGCGGGCTACTACCGGGCCGATCCGCGGTTCTCCGCTGCCACGAACGCCGACCGGATCGAGTCCGCGCAGCGCGGGGCGGCCGCCCTGTCCGGCGCGCGGGCATGGGCCCGCGACTTCGGCGAGGCCCGGCAGCAGGCCTGGGCGGCGCTGCGGGCCGCGCCACCGGGGCGGGTGGTGCAGACCCGCCACGGCGACTTGATGCTGCTCACGGAGTTCCTGCGCACACGGGTCCTGGAACTCGCCGTGCACGGCCTGGACCTGGCCGCGGCCCTGGCGCACGAGCCATGGATGACCAGCGAGGCCGCGGACGTCACCGAGGAAGTCCTGCTGCCGGCCGCGGCCGCGGCTGCGCTGCGCGAGGGAACCGGCTGGGACCGGGTAACCCTGATCGCCGCGCTCACCGGCCGCCGCCCGCTGATACCGGCGGAGACCCGGCTCATCCAGACCATCGGGGCCGGGCGGCTCGCCCTTGGCTGACTTACCATGAGCTCCGCCTCGACCGTCTACCCGTGGTTGCGCTGGTCAGTCGCGTGCCTTGGTTCATCCTCGTCTTGCATAGGGGTGGTTGCGGAGGGGTGTCATGGGCGCACGTGTGGTGACGGTGAAGAGGTCCTCGGCGGGCATGTGCAGCTGGACATCGAGTGCCTGGACCGGATCTACCTCAACGCCTACGTGCCCATCCTGCAATCCAGCGGGCAGGTGGTCGCGTTCATGACCCAGCACCTGGGCCTGCCGATTCCCTCCCCGGCGATCTTCGACAAGATGGGCCAGCGGTTCCGCCGCGGCGGTGGCCTCCTTCGCCGAGGCCAATGACATCCCCTGGGTCAGATTCGCCAGGGACGACCGCAAGGCCGATGTGATGGCCCCGTACTTGAAGCGGGCAGCCGCTGACCGGCCGCTCACGGGTGGCGGCGATCGGGGTGGCGCAGGAGTTCCAGCGGGTCTGGACCGCGTACCGGCGGGAGACGCACAGCGGCGCCGCAGTTCACCTTCGCCAAGACTGACCGGCGGGTGACCTGCTACTACTTCTACCTGTGGGACGCTGGATTTCGGCCCGGTGTTCATCAAGGTCTGCGCCTACTTCCCCTATCCCGCCAAGATCTGGGTCAACGGCCACGAGTGGGCCAAGCGGCAGGCGGCCAGAGCCGGGATTGCCTTCACCGAACTATCGAATGGATTCGCCTCCTGCGAGGACCCCGGTGCACTGCAGGAGATCTGCGACCGGCTGCAGCCGGGCACCATCGAGGTGTTCGCCCAGCGGTGGCTGCACTGCCTCCCGCTGCCCTTCGGCCCTGCCGACCAGCGGGCCGGGTACTGGTGGGAGATCTCCATGCGCCAGGTCGAGGTCTCCCGCACCCTGGTGCTGGATGCGCCTCGCCGGGCCCGGGCGTTCTTCGAGGCGCTGATCGCTGACAACCTCGACATCGGCCGGCCCGCCAACGTCGAGATCATCTTCAAGCGCCACATCCGCCGTGACACCCCCGGTGTCTTCCGCACTGCCATCGACCGCCCTGCGGTCGGCCCGGACACGGGCGGTGTCGTGCTCAACGTCTTCTACAAGCATTCGCGGGTCAAGCAGTACCTCAAAGACGGCCGGGCGATGCGGATCGAGACTGTCATCAACGCCCCCCGCGACCTCGCGCTGCAATGCCCGGCTGCCCAACCTGGCCGAACTCCAGGACAGGGCGCGTGCCTGCAACCGCCGCATACTGGAAGCTGAATGTGCCGGCCAGGGCACCGTCCTCGCGAGCCCAGCCTTTGAGCGGATCGCGCACCCCTCCGCTGATGCGGACGGGCGGAGGACCCCGGCTCTCAGATTCGGCGATCCTCGGGTCATGGCCCTGGCCGGCGCCCTGTGCACCACCCTGCTCGCCGCGACCGGCATCACCAACAAGAGCCTGCGCGCCTCGATGACCGGATTGCTGCACGCCCCCTACAGCCCTCGGCCAGATGACCTACGACCTGCGCCGGCTCGTCTCACCGGGCTCATCCGCCGGATCGAGCACACCAACCACTACGTCCTGACCCCTGACGGGATCAAGGTCGCTGTCTTCTACACCAAGCTGCACAACCGGCTGCTGCGCCCCCTCCTCGCCGCCGACCAGACCCAGGCACCACCCGAACTCCGCGCCGCCCTGCGCACCATCGACCAGCACATCAGCAGCTACATAACCTGCGCCCGGCTCAGCTCAGCTGCGTGAAAACTTGACACAAACCTCCACTTCCTAGCGACCAAGACATCCGATGCGTTTAGTCGTCAAGCAGCTTCGCTGCGTGTCACCTCGGATGGTGCCGGGAAGGCGGTGCGCTCGTCGTAGTGCTGGCCGGTGGCCAGGCAGTGGTGGAGGCAGCCGAGGAGGCGCCCGAAGAGGTTGCGCTGGGCGGCGGCGTGCCGGTCACCGGCAGTCTTGCGGCGGTCATAGTGGGCGCGGGCGCCGGGTGAGGCGGTGAGGGCGGAGAACGCCCAGATGTAGCCGGCGGCGGCGAGGCGCTGGTTCTTGACACGCCGGTGCAGGACGGCGAGGGTTTTGCCGCTGGCGCGGGTAACAGGGGCGGCTCCGGCGTAGGCCTTAAGGCCCCTGGCGTCGGCGAAGCGGGACCGGTCATCGCCGGTCTCGGCGAGCACCCGGGCGCCGGTGAGCGGGCCGAGCCCTGGGAAGCTGGTGATGATCCCGGCGTCCGGGTGCTGGTTAAAAGACGACACGGCAGCCTGCTCAAGGTCCACGGCGCTGGCGCAGGCAGCGTCCAGATGACGCAGCAGGGCCTGGGCCTGGCGGCCCATCGCCTCCTCCACCAATGGCGGCTGGCGCATCTGCACGGCGCGGAACGCCTCGCGCAGCCGGGCGGCCTCGCCGTCGATGCCGCGGGAACGCCCGGCCTTGCGCAGCAGCGCCCGCAGCTGGGCCAGGGTGAGCCTGGCGGCGGCAGCCGGGTCCGGGGCGGCGGCCAGGATGGTGCGGGCTTCGGGGCGCATGATGCCGCTGCGGGCCTCGGCGAAGGCGGCGAGGAAGCCGGGGAAGTACTCGCGCAGGTGCGAGCGGAGCTTGTTGTGCGCGCAGGTGCGGTCCCAGACGGCGTCCTGCTGGGCGCGGGCCAGCACCGCGATAGCCTGGGCCAGCTCGGAGTCGGCCGGCAGCGGCCGGTGCGCGTGCATGTCAGTGCGCAGGATGCCTGCGAGCACGACCGCGTCGCCGTGGTCGGATTTGCGGCCCGCGATGGAGTGCCGGTCCCGGTAGCGGGCCACGGCCATCGGGTTGATGGGATAGACGCCGCGCCCGGTGGCGCGCAAGCAGGCAGTCAGCAGGCCGCGTGGTGTCTCGATCGCCACCGGGACCGGGTCAGCGGCGCTGTCGCCGTGCTCGGCGAGCAAGGCCAGCAGCGCGGCGAGCCCGGCGGCGTCGTCGCTGATGCGCCGGCGGGCCAGCAGCTGCCCGTCCCGGTCCGTTAAAGCGATGTCGTGGTGGTCTTCGGCCCAGTCGATGCCGCAGAACACGTCCATGATCTTCATTCCCCCCGGTTGATGTCCTTGGTGTGCTGGCGCTAAGCCGTGCAGGTCACGCACGCTCCCTAATGGAAGGGCTCACGGCCCGCCATCCGATTAGCCGTTCGTGACCCCAGCAGCCCGCAGGGCCCCGGTCCTGGCCAGAGCTCGAAGGCTCCCGTCAGCGTGAGGGGTCCATCCTGCGGGTGGCAAAGGCCACGACCACCCTGCCTGCCCGCGCACCCGATCCCTGGCAGGCGGCCCGCGTGTCGCACTCGATCACAGTGACAGCGGCTGATGCCAGAGCCCGGATCTCGTCATGAGGATCAAGTCCCCCGGTCTACGGTACGGATCACCCGGCACCAGCCGCCGCCGCCACCAGCCCCTGCCAGTCTGCGCTTGAGCATCCACGCGCTCTGTCCCTATCAGGCATGGATCTGGCAAGCAGGCCCCGCTGTCTTGGTCGAGGGCTCCAAGCCCTGGATCGCTAAGGCGGTGACCTGCTCACATGCCCATTAGGATCGCTAGGCAGGGCGGAGATGGGAGCGCTGCCCGTCGTGGTCGAAGATGCACAGGACCTCCGCAGGGCCGCCGCGGGCGCCGAACGCGTGCGGAATCATCGTGGAGAACTCCGCGGCCTGGCCGGGCTCGACCACGATGGTCCGCTCCCCCAGCACCAGGACGATGATGCCGGCCAGGACCGTGAACCAGTCCTTGCCCGGATGGACACGCAGCTCATCCACACCGCGCTGAGGTTCCGGCCTGGTGATGCGCATCTTGGCCACGGTGACGCCGTGCGGCCCGGGTTCTCGGGTCAGCATCCAGGTGGTCACCCCTCGCCCATCGTCGCGCCGCGGCCGGATAACCACGTCCTCGTCGCCGGCGGGTTCCACCAGCTGGTCAACCGTGGTCCCCAGCGCGCGGGCGATCGGGGCCAGCTGGTCGAGAGCGATCCGCCGGTGGCCGGTCTCGATCCGGCTCAGGGTGGAGGGACTCAGGTAGCAGCGGGCCGCCAGGTCGTCGAGGGACCAGCCGCGAGCGGCCCGCAGCCCCCTGATCCGCTGGCGGACTAGCCCGTCGAGATCCCCGTCTTGCGTCATAGGCAAGAATCTATGTCAACGGCGCAAGAAAAACGTAGCGTGAGCCCATGGAAAGCCATCCGCACCATCGCGCCCGGCACCAGCACCAGCACGATCCCGAGGGCGGGGCCGACGAGGCGGCCCTGACCGAGCTCCTGGACCTGGACGCGGAGGTGCTGCACGCCTATCTGTCCGAGGTGATCGCCTGGGTCCGTGAGCTGGCCGGCGATCCGCCGCCGCGCCGGATCCTCGACCTGGGCAGCGGGACCGGCACCGGCGCCCTGGCCCTGGTCCGGCAGTTCGACGAGGCGGACGTGATCGCCGTGGACGTGTCCGCGCCACGGCTGGACCGCCTCCGGGCCAGGGCCCGCGAGCTGGGCGTGGACCGCCGGATCCGCACCGTCCAGGCCGACCTGGACGGCGGGTGGCCAGCCACCGGGCCCATGGACCTGGTGTGGGCATCCAACTCCCTGCACCACATGGCCGATCCCGATCGCGTCCTGGCCGGGGTCTTCGCCGCGCTGCCGCCCGGCGGGCTGCTGGCCGTGGCCGAGATGGGCTCCTTCCCGCGTTTCCTGCCCCCGGACATCGGTCCCGGTCTCGAAGAACGCTGCCATGCCGCCCTGGCGGAGGGTCTGGCTGACCGGCTCCCGCAGCTCGGCTCGGACTGGGGACCGCGCCTGCGCCAGGCCGGTTTCCTGAGCGAAGCCGAGCGGACCTTCGCCATCGACCTGGCGCCCCCGCTGCCGGCTGCGGCCGGCCGCTACGCCCAGCTCTCCCTCCAGCGGATCCGGTCCGGGGTGGATGGCCAGATCGGCGCCGCCGACCTGGCGACCCTCGACGTGCTCCTCGACCGCGACGGTCCCGGCAGCATCCTGCGGCGCGACGACCTCACCGTCCGCACGACCAGGACCGTCTGGGTGACCAGACGGCCGTGACGGCGGGTTAGCTGCCGAGGAGCCAGCCGTTCACGCTGGCCAGGTGGACGGCCTCGGCGCGGGTGCGGGCGCCGGTCTTGCCGATCGCGGCGGACAGGTGATTGCGGACCGTCCCCTCGGACAGGTGCAGTGACGCCGCGATGTCCGCCACCGTCCCCCCGTCCCGGGCGGTGCGCAGCACATCGGTCTCCCGGGGGGTGAGCGGGCTGTCGCCGGCGGCGAGCGTCTCCGCGGCCAGGCTGGGGTCGACCACCCGCAGTCCGGAGGCGACCCGGCGGACCGCGTCGGCCAGCTGGCGGGCGGGCGTGTCCTTGACCACGAACCCGCTGGCCCCGGCGGCCATCGCGCGGCGCAGGTAGCCTGGCCGGCCGAACGTGGTCACGACCAGCACCCGGCACGACGGCAGCGCCGCGCGCAGTTCCTGGGTGGCGCTGATGCCGTCCAGGCCGGGCATCTCGACGTCCAGCAGGGCCACGTCGGGCCGGACGCGGCGGGCCTCGGGGACCACCTCATCGCCGCGGCCGACCTCAGCCACCACCTCCAGGTCGGGCTCGAGGGCGAGCAGCGCGGCCAGCGCCCCCCGGACCAGCGCCTGGTCGTCGGCGAGCAGCAGTCGGATCGGGGTGCTCACGGGGTGATCATGGCACGTGGACCCGCAGCGCGAAGCCGCCCGCAGCGGAGCGGGCGACGCTGACCGTCGCCCCGGCGGCCTCGGCCCGCTCCCGCAGGCCGGCCAGGCCATGTCCGCAGCCCGGCCCGTACCCGCTGGCCAGGCGCTCCAGCTGCTCCGCTGGCCGGTTTTCGTATCCGTCTGCCCCGTTCGCCGTGCCGGTGGCCAGAGCCGGTGGCCCGCTGCCGTCGTCGCTGATCTCGACCTCGCTGAGGCTGACCCGGATGCGGCAGCGGGTGGCGCCACTGTGCCGGACCACGTTGGTCACACCTTCGCGTACCGCCCAGCCGAACAGCTCCTGCCGCCGCCGCGGGATGCTGGCTATCCCCCGATCGGGCAGGTCGGCCTCGATCCCGGCGGCCGCCAGTGCGGTCCGGGCGCTGGCCAGTTCCCCGCCCAGGGTGACCTCGTGGTATCCGGCCGCCGCGGCCCGGACGTCGGCCAGCGCCTGCCGGGCGATCTGTTCCACGTCCGCGATCTCGGTCTCGGCCCGCTCCGGGTCCAGGCTGGTGAGCCGCCCGGCTAGTTCCGCCTTCACCGCGACCACCGTCAGCGAGTGACCGAGGATGTCGTGCAGGTCGCGGGCGAACTCGTTGCGCTGGTCGGCCAGGGCCAGCCTGGTGATCTCGTTCCGGGCCTCGGCCAGCTGCGCGTTGCGCTGGATCACCTGGCCCACACCCCAGGCGGCCAGGGCGGAAATGAAGATCTGGAAGGCCATGCTCCCGTCGACCGTCCAGCCGTGTACCTGCCAGGGGACGATGAGCGAGGTCGCGATGCAGGCCGCGACCATGATCCAGCCCACCCGGGTGGGCAGCAGGAACACGGCCATCACGGCCAGGTAGATCAGCAGGACGCTGGCGAGCGGCCCGAAGGTCAGGTACCCGATGGCCACCAGCGTGGCCTGAGCAACCACGACGGTCACGCCGATCCGGCGGGCCACCTGGCGGTTCCGCCAGTCCCGCAGATAGCGGGCGGCAGCAAACGCGGCCACGAACACCAGCGAGAAAACGATCAGGTCGGCCAGCCCGAGATAGCGGCGCACCAGCTCCGGGTCTGACCAGAGCTTCCCGGCCGGCTGGGTCAGGTACACCAGCCAGATGGCGGCGAATATCCAGCGCATCCGGTGCCGGAAGCCAGACAAGTCCATCGCGCCCGGCGCGGGCAGAGGACCGAGGGCGTCGGCGTCAGCGCGGCCAGGGAGGGTGTCCGCGGATCCGGTCCGGTCGCGGGGCTGGGCTGGTGCTTCGGTCATGACGCTGACCCGCCGGGCCTGGGCCATGCCGTGGTACCCGGGCTGGCCAGCCGGAACTGGGGGGACTGCATACCCCGAGTCTGCTCGCTCATCGGCCGGAGAGCCACCCGCCTGGTCCAGCACCGGGGTCAGCACCTGATTCGGCGCCGCCGGGCTCGCCGGCAGGCCCGGGTCCAGCCACGCGTCCGCCATGATCCCATCATGGCGTCCTGGGCCCGGGAACCCCGCTGCCGCACGTCATGCCCGGGCCATGACATCTGTCATGGCCCGGCTCCATTCACCGTCCGCGAGCGTTCATGGCCCGGTCAGGGCTCGACCGGCAGCCCGGACCGGGCCCAGGCCTGGAACCCGCCCGCCAGGTCAGTCGCCGCGGACAGGCCGAGATCCTGCAGCGAGGCCGCAGCCAGGCTGGAGGTATAGCCTTCCGAGCACATGACGATGACGCGAAGGTCGTAGGAGCCTGCCTCGGGCAGGCGGGCGTCCGACGCTGGGTCGAGCCGCCACTCCAGGACGTTGCGCTCGATCACGAGGGCACCGGGCACCTGGCCCTCGCCGGCCCGCTGGGCCTGCGGCCGGATATCCACCAGCAGCGCCCCGTCCTGCATCGCCGCCCAGGCCTGGCCCGGCTCCAGCCGGTCGAGCCGGGTCCGGGCCTGCTCGAGCACCTCGCTGATCGGCCGGGCCCCCGGCGGTGACATGCGGATCACCAGCGCCCCCCTGCGGTCTCCACGGCGGCCAGCACCAGGCCGCCCGGGGTCAGTTCGTAACGGCGCATCCCGGCCAGCGGCGGGGAGTACGCGTGGATACTCACCGCAGGCGCGGTCGATTCGTTCACGACCTCGTGCACGTGACGCGGCCCGAACGACCTAGCCCGGCCCGCCCGGAAGGCGGTGGCGGCCGGCGCCGGGCGGCCGGCGGCGGGCCTCCACTCCTGAAGCTCACCCTGAACCACGGTGAACGCGCCGGAGGAGCCGCAGTGGTCATGGAAACCGGTGCGCTGCCCCGGCAGCCAGCTGAGCAGCCACACCTCATGATTCTCGCCGCGCTCCAGCCGCTGGTACCAGCGTTCCCCCTCGCGGTAGCGGACCAGGCCGGCCCACTGACCCGTGGAGGCGGCCCGGCACACAAGATCAGTGAGCCGGGTCCGGTCCAGCCGCTGGCGGACTTCAGTGTTCGCGAGAAGCATCCTAGTTATCCGATCGTTACGATAGGAATATGAAGTTCTCAGAGGGTAGCACGTCCTGTCCGTTGGTTCCGGGGTACACGCCAAGAGGCCAGCGGCTCGCGGCCCGGTAAAACACGTTTGCCCCGGGCCGCGACCGGCTGCCAGACTGGCGGATAACGGCGCCGGGGGACGCCTGGACGGCGCATGGCCGCGCCACGGGGTTCTCAGGCGGGTACGCACATCTCGCGATATGACTTGACAGCCCAGCAAACGCGATACATCGTGTATCGCGAAACGTGTCTGACGACCCAGCGGCCCGCGTCCCAAGGGGAAACCGTGACCACTGAACCAGCCCGCACGGGGTCATCCGGCGCCGGTCACCGCTGGGCGCACCGCCTCGCGGGCCTGCCCAGCGGCCGGCGCACCAAGTGGGCCGTGGTGGCCTTCTGGATCATCGTGATCGCCCTGACGGGGTCCCTGGCCGGCAAGCTGATGGGCGTCGAGAAGAACGACGCCTCCGCGTACCTGCCCGCCTCGGCCGAGTCAACGCAGGCGCTCAAGCTGCAGGACCGCTTCACCGCGCCGAACCTCAACCCGGCGGTCGTAGTCTACGTGCGCCCTTCCGGGCTGACCCCCGCCGACCTGGCCAAGATCGCCTCCGACGCGAAGCAGTTCGCCACGCTCCAGCACGCAGGGCAGGTCATCGGCCCGATCCCGTCGCGGGACCACAAGGCGGCCGAGGTCGTCATCGAGGCCCATCTCGGGTTCAGCAGCGGGATCACCAACTTCGTCAATCGCGTGCACAGCATCGCGTCGTCGGGTGATCCGGGACTGCATGCCTATGTGGCCGGCCCCGCCGCCAGCGCGGCCGACTCGGTGAAGATCTTCAAGGGCATCGATTCCACCCTGCTCTACGCCACCCTCGGGGTGGTCATCGTGCTGCTGCTGCTGACCTACCGCAGTCCCATCCTCTGGCTGCTGCCCATCCTGTCCGCGGGCGTCTCGCTGATCGCCGCCGAGGCCGTGGTCTACCTGCTCGTCGTGCACGAGGGCCTCGTCGTCAACGGGCAGACCGCAGGCATCCTGGTGGTGCTGGTCCTGGGCGCCTCGACCGACTACGCGCTGCTGCTGATCGCCCGGTACCGCGAGGAACTGCGCAGGCACGAGGACCGGCACGAGGCCATGGCCGTGGCCCTGCGGCGGGCCGGCCCCGCCATCTTCGCCAGCGGGCTGACCGTGATCGCCGCGATGCTCTGCCTCCTGGTCGCGGACTCGGCCGACATCTCCGGCCTGGGCCCGGTCGCCGCCATCGGCATCGCGGTGGGCCTGCTGTCCATGATCACGCTGCTGCCCGCCCTTCTGGTGATCACGGGACGGTGGGTGTTCTGGCCGCTCAAGCCCCGGTACGGCTCGGAGGACCCCACCACACGAGGGCCGTGGGCCCGCATCGGCGTCCGGATCGCGCGCCATCCCCGGCCGGTCTGGATCGTCACCGCCCTGCTCCTCGCCGTGGCCTCGCTCGGCCTGATCGGCTTCCGGTTCGGCGCGCTCACCCAGGCCCAGTCCTACCGGGGCACGCCCAGCGCGGTCGCTGGCGAAAGGGTCCTGGCCCAGCACTTCCCGGCGGGCGCCGGAGAGCCTATCTACGTGATCGGCAGGGCCGGGGACGCGGCGCCATTGCACGCCGCGCTGGCCCACACCGCTGGCATCGCCGCGGTGAGCCCGCCGGACGTGCGGGATGGGCTGGTGCTGCTGCAGGGCACGCTGGCCGTGCCGCCGGACGGCCAGTCGGCGTACATGATCGTCAGCCGGGTGCGGGCCGCGGTGCACGCGATTCCCGGCGCGGACGCGAAGGTCGGCGGGGCCACCGCGATCAACGCCGACGTGCAGCACTACGCCATCCGGGACCGGAACATCATCATCCCGCTAGTCCTCCTCGTCGTCATGGTCATCCTGGCCCTGCTGCTGCGCGCGGCAGTCGCGCCGCTGGTCCTCATCGCTACCGTCATCCTGTCCTTCGGCGCCGCGCTTGGCTTGTCCGCGCTCGCGTTCGGGCACATCTTCGGGTTCGCCGGGGCGGACAACTCCATGCCGCTGTTCGCCTTCGTGTTCCTGGTGGCCCTCGGCATCGACTACAACATCTTCCTGATGACCCGGGTGCGCGAAGAGTCGATCAAGTCCGGGACACACCGCGGGATGCTCGTGGGCCTGGCCGCGACCGGCGGCGTGATCACCGCCGCGGGCCTGGTGCTGGCGGGCACGTTCGCCACGCTTGCCACGCTGCCCCTGGTCATCCTCACCGAGATCGGGTTCACGGTCGCGCTGGGGGTCCTGCTCGACACCCTGGTGGTGCGGTCGGTCCTGGTGACCGCGCTGACCCTGGACATCGGCCGGCACATGTGGTGGCCCAGCCGCCTCGCGGCCCGGCGCGACGACGACGCAGCCGAGCCGGCCGGGCAGCTGTCCGGCACCCGGTGAGCGGCCCGGCGACGCGGGCGCCCTCGCGCGCAGCAGGGCTCCCCGCGGGCGAGACGGGTCATACTGGCACGTACAGTTAGCTGCCGTGGAATCAGGTTCGGGCCGCGCAGGCTCTCCGGAGCCGGATGGGCTCGTGGTCCGCACCGTCCCGGTCGCCGATCCGGGTGACCTGGTGCACCAGCTCCGCGGGCCCGGGCCGCTGGCCTGGATCCGCCGCGGCGAGGGACTCGCAGGCTGGGGTGAGGTAGCCCGGGTCACAGTACCGGCGGGCCAGGACCGCTTCACCGCGGCCGACAAGTGGCTGCGGGCCCTGCTGGACGGCGCACGGGTCGAGGACCACGTGGGCGAGCCCGGCTGCGGGCCGGTGGCCTTCGGCAGCTTCACCTTCGATCCCACCTCCGAAGGATCGGTCCTCATCCTGCCCCAGGTGGTGCTGGGCCGGCGGGCGGGACAGGCGTGGCTCACCACGACCACCGGCCAGCTGCCCGCCCAGCCAGTCCCGTCCAGGTCGCCTGAGTCCCTGCTGCCCGAGTCCCTGCTGCCCGAGTCCCTGCTGCCCGAATCCGTGCTGGGCCGGCCCCCGGCGGCACCGCCTGACGGTCCCGGCCTGGTCCGCTGGCACGACGGCAGCCTGACCGCGCCGCAATGGGAGCGGGCGGTCGCGGCGGCGGTGGGCCGGATCAAGGCGGGCCGGCTGCAGAAGGTTGTGCTGTCCCGCGACCTGTACGCCTCGGCCGCGGGCCTGATCGAGGAGCGGCTGCTGCTGGACCGCCTGGCGGCCCGCTATCCGGACTGTTACACGTTCTCCTGCGGCGGCCTGGTCGGGGCGACCCCAGAGCTGCTGATCAAGCGGCAGGGCGGGCAGATCAGCTCGCTCGTGCTGGCGGGCACGGCGCCCCGCGGCGACGATCCGGCCCACGACGCGGCGCTCGGCGCCGGGCTGCTCGCCTCGGCCAAAGACACCGAGGAGCACGGGTACGCGGCGGCCGGGGTACGGCAGTCGCTGGCGCCGCTGTGCGACCAGCTGACCGTGGCCCCGCGCCCGGCGCTGCTCCGGCTGGCCAACGTGCAGCACCTGGCCACTGCGATCAGCGGCCGGCTGGCGGTGCGCGGCGACGGCACGATCCCGTCCGTGCTCGCGCTCGCCGACGCGCTGCATCCCACCGCGGCCGTGTGCGGCACGCCGACCGAGACCGCGATGGAGCTGATCCGCGAGCTCGAGGGCATGGACCGGGGCCGTTACGCCGGCCCGGTCGGCTGGGTGGACAGCGCGGGGAACGGGGAATGGTGCATCGCGCTGCGCTGCGCGGAGGTGGACGGCAAGCGGGCCCGGCTGTTCGCGGGCGGCGGCATCGTGGCCGACTCCGACCCCGCCGCCGAACTGGCCGAGGCGCAAGCCAAGTTCCGCCCCATGCAGTCCGCCCTCGAAGGCTGACCATCGACGGGCGCACAGCCCGTACCGCCCGTGGGCGGTTTGGGCCGGAAATTCAGTGCAGGCGGACCCGGGGATCCAGCACGGCGTAGAACGCGTCCACGACGATGTTCGCCACCACCACGGCGGCGGAGGCCAGGATCACCACGCCGATGATCACCGGCAGGTCCTGCTGTTCGATGGACGCAACCGCGGTATACCCGAGGCCCGGCATCGAGAAGACGACCTCGGTGATGACCGCGCCGCCGAGCAGGATGCCCACGTCGAGGCCGAACTGGGTGACGATCGGCGTGAGCGCCGCCCGCAGCGAGTGCCGGAAGATCACCCGCCGCTCGGACAGGCCCTTGGCCCGGGCGGTGCGGATGTAGTCCTCGTTCATCACGTCCAGCATCGAGCCGCGGGTCAGCCGGGTATAGGTCGCGGCCGAGACCAGGGCCAGGGTGAACCAGGGCAGGATCAGCGAGCGGAACCAGCCGGTCGGGCTCTGGCTGAACGGGATGTAGGTGGCCGGGAATGCGTGGATGCCGTGGATGGTGAACTCGTAGTAGAAGATCAGGAGGAGCAGCAGTCCCAGCACGAACGTCGGCATGGAGTAGAAGAACAGGGCCACGCCGGTGACGACGCGGTCCGCAGCCGATCGCGACCTGACCGCGGACAGCACGCCGCTCAGCACGCCCAGCACGATCCAGATGATGGCGGCCCCGATGACCAGGGACAGCGTGATCGGGAACGCGGCCTTCAGCACCGAGTTCACCGACTGGCCGTGGTAGAAGGAGTAGCCCAGGTTGCCGTGCAGCAGCTGCCACACGAAGTGCCAGTACTGGACGTAGATGGGCCGGTTGAGCTGCAGGCGATTGGTTACCTCGGCGACGACCTGGGGCGTGGCGTCCTTGCCGGCCAGGACCCGGGGGACCTGCTTGGCGCCGGGGCCGATGAAGAAGATCGCGAAGACGCCGACGGTGATGAGCCAGAGCACGATGATGCCCTGGAAGATGCGGCGGATCAGAAAGCGGGCCACGAGGACTCCCTAGACGAACAGCTGGCCGCCGCGCGGGTCGAACGCGTCCCGCACGCCGTCACCGAAGATGTTGAACGCGAGCGTGGTGATCAGCAGCGCCAGGCTGGGGAAGACCAGGTACCACCACGCCCCGTACTCGAAGACGCTCTGCGAATCGGCGATCATCGACCCCCAGTCCGGGGTGGGCGGGGGGATGCCGACGCCGAGGAAGGACAGGGACGCCTCGGCCACGATCGACACCGGGATCAGCAGGCTCATGTAGACGATGATCGGGGCGATCACGTTGGGCAGGATGTCGATGAACATGATCCGCCAGGGCCCCGCGCCCAGGGACCGGGCGGCCTCGATGTACTCCTTCTCCCGGATCGACAGCACCTGGCCGCGGATGATCCGGCCGACGGACGCCCAGCCGAGGAACCCGATGACGATGAGCAGCACGACGAGCCCCGGGCCGATCACCGTGACCAGGGAGATGGCCAGCAGCAGGAACGGGATGGCGAGCAGCCAGTCCATGAGCCGGGCCAGCAGCGTGTCGGTGAGGCCGCCGAAGTACCCGGCGGCCAGGCCGACGATCGCCCCGGTCGCGACCGAGATCACCGAGGCCAGCACGCCGACGATCAGCGAGATCCGGGCACCGTAGGCGATCCGGACCAGGATGTCACGGCCCAGCGTGTCGGTGCCCAGCCAGAACGTGGCTGGACGGGGCGAGTGGCTGGCCGCTGTCGTTGAGCCCGACCGGGGCATAGAACTGCTGGTTAGGCCCGTGCCCGGTGATCGAGGCCACGACCGGCGCGAAGATAGCCACCAGGACGATAAAGATGATCACGCCGAGGGAGATCATCGACGCCTTGTCGTGCAGCAGCCGGTGCATGGCCAGCCGCCAGGGACTGCGTCCCTCGATCTTCTTTGCGACGACCGCCAGGTCTGCGCCCGATTCGGGCGCCGATCCAGCGGGGGCCTGCTCGGAAGCTTGCGGAGTGTTCAAAGCCATGATGTCACTTCCTTCGTGCAGCTCAGGCGCTGCCGAGCAGCCCGGACTCGATCACGCGGTCTTCCGCGGCAATGGTTGGCCGGGCCTTGGAGATGTCTTCCCCGTCTTCAACCGGGAAGTGGCAGGCGGCCAGGTGGTTGGCCTCGTCGCCGAGGCGCGGCTCGAGCACGGGATCCTTCTCCACGCACGTCGGGGCCGCCTTCGGGCACCGCGGGTGGAACCGGCACCCTGAGGGCGGGCTGATGGGTGAGGGCACGTCCCCGGCCAGGATGATCCGCTCCCGCTGCCCCGCCTTGTCCGGATCCGGGACCGGCACGGCCGACAGCAGCGCGTCGGTATAGGGGTGCCGCGGGTGGGCCCAGAGGTCGTTGACCGGCGCGAGCTCCGTCACCTTCCCCAGGTACATGACCGCCACGGTGTTGCTCACGTGCCGGACCACGGACAGGTCGTGGGCGATGAAGACGTAGGTCAGGCCCAGCTCTTTCTGCAGGTCGGCCAGCAGGTTGATGATCTGCGCCTGGATGGACACGTCGAGGGCCGACACCGGCTCGTCGCAGACGATCAGCTTGGGCCGGAAGGCCAGTGCCCGGGCGACCCCGATGCGCTGCCGCTGCCCGCCGGAGAATTCGGCCGGGAACCGGTTGAAGTGCTCCGGGTTCAGCCCGACCAGTTCCATGACTTCCTGGACCTTGCGCTTGCGCTCCTGGCCGGTGGCCGTCTTATGGATCGCGAACGGGTCCCCGATGATCGATCCGACCCGGCGCCGGGGGTTCAGCGACCCGTACGGGTCCTGGAAGATCATCTGCATCTCACGCCGGAACGGCCGCATCTGCCGTGGCTTGAGCTTGCTGATGTCCTGGCCGTCGAAGGTGATACGGCCTGAGGTGATGTTGAACAGCCGCAGGACGCAGCGGGCCAGCGTGGATTTACCGCAGCCGGTCTCGCCGACGAGGCCGAGGGTCTGGCCCTGGCGCACCTCCAGGCTGACCCCGTCCACCGCGTGCACGAACTCCTGGTCGCGCCGGAAGAGTGCCGCCGACTGCACAGGAAAGTACTTGACCAGGTTCTCGATCCGCAGCAGGACATCAACGCCCGCCGCGGGCTCCGGCGCCGTGGCCGTGGTCTCCGCGTTCATCACACTGTCCCCTTACGCCTCAGCCTGTGCCGGAAGTGGCTCGCCCGTGACTTTGCGCCGTATCTCGTTGCGCGCCGCCACGTCGTGCGGCAGCCAGCACGCCGACAGGTGGGTCGCATCGTTCCCCACCGACGCCAGCGCCGGGGTCTCGGTGTGGCACCTATCCATCACGTAGTCGCAGCGAGGGGCGAACGGGCAGCCCGGCGGGAGACTGATCAGGCTGGGCGGCTGACCGTGGATGGGCCGGAGCCGCTCCCGCTCACCTCCGTAGGCCGGCAGCGACAGCAGCAGCCCCTCGGTATAAGGGTGGTGATGGGCGAAGAAGGTCGTGCGCAGGTCGGCCTTTTCCATGACCGCCCCGGCGTACATGACCTGCACGTTGTCGGCCACGTCGGCCACGACGCCCAGGTCGTGGGTGATGAGGATCACCGCCGTGCCGAACTCTTCCTGCAGGGTCTTGATGACCGCCAGGACCTGGGCCTGCACGGTGACGTCGAGCGCGGTCGTCGGCTCGTCGGCGATCAGCAGCTTGGGGTTGAGCGACATCGCCATCGCGATCATGGCGCGCTGCCGCATGCCGCCGGAGAACTGGTGCGGGTAGTCGTCCACCCGGCGGTCCGCCTGCGGGATCCCGACCAGCTTGAGCAGCTCGACGGCCCGGGCCCGGGCCTGCTGCTTGGACTTGGCCTTGTCGTGCTGGCGGATCATCTCCACGATCTGCCAGCCCACCTTGTAGTACGGATGCAGGCTGGACAGCGGGTCCTGGAAGATCATGCCGATCTCGGCGCCGCGGATCTTCCGCATCTCCGACAGGGGGAGGGTGAGCAGGTCCCTGCCCTCGAACATCGCCTGGCCGGAAATCCGGGCCCCGCGGGTGAGGCCCATGATCGTCTGTGTCGAAACGCTCTTGCCGGAGCCTGACTCCCCGACGATGCCGAGGGTCTGCCCGGCATCGACCTGGAAGGAGACCCCGCGCACCGCCTGCACGACGCCGTCATCGGTCTTGAAGGACACGTGCAGGTCGTCAACCTCGAGCAGGGCCACGTTTCCTACCCTTCTCCCACTTAAGGGCCCGGGCTCGGCATGTTTGCGCAGCCCGGACCCTGCCATGACTGTAATCCCGGCCGGCCGCCCCGCGGTAGATACAGCGGGGCGGCCGGTTGACTCGATCAGCTTACGTTCGGTGACGAATCGCACGAACCGTCACAGAACGTTCGCGTCAGGGATCATCCTGGCGAGCTGAGCCACACATTCGTCGGGTCGAACTGCTGGATCGCCGGCACGTACACCGCGTTGTGCACGTAGCTGGCGTGGAACAGCGGCTGGTTCGGGTTGACGATCGGGTAGAACGGGGCGTCCTTCATGACCGCCTCGTCCGCCTGGCCCCAGATCGTCGCGGCCGCGCTGGCCGTCCCCGCGCTGGCGCCCTTGGCGATCAGGGACGTCACCGAGGGGTCGCTGTAGAACCCGAAGTTGCTGCCGACCGGCGGGAAGGCCGCCGGGCCGGAGAACAGCGGGTTGAAGAACGACACCGCGGCGTCCCCGTACCAGTCCGGGCCCCATCCGGCGAGGGCTACGTCCCAGCGGCCCGCCTTGGCCACGCTCGGCACCTCCAGGTACTTCACGTAGAAGTCCGAGGGGGTGGCGCTCAGCAGCTTGACCTTCACGTTGATCTTGGTCAGCTCACTCTGCAGCGTCTGCGCCATCTTGGTCGCGACCGTGCTGGACGGGCGGTACAGCAGGGTGAGGCTCAGCCCGTTCTTGTACCCGGCGGCGGCCAGCAGCTGCTTGGCCTTGGTCGGGTTGTAGGGGTACGGGTCGTAGTTGGCCGGCACGTCCTGCGATCCGTTGATCCCGGCCGGCAGCACATGGGTCAGTGCCACCCCCTGGGTCGGCCCGCCGTTGTCGACGAGCAGGGGGGACCGGTCGATGCCGTAGCTGAGGGCCTGCCGGACCTGGACCTTCTTCAGCGCGTTGTTGTTGTTGGGCGACACGGTGTTGAAGACCAGGTACGGGTTGGTGGAGTAGGTGGAGCCGAGGTTGAAGCTGTGCGTTGACCCCGCCTTCATCTGGGCGTACAGGCCCGGGTCCGCGCCGACGGGCGGGAACGCGTCGAATTCCATGCTCGCCGCGGCCGTGTCGGTCTGCAGCTGCTGCTGGATCGCGGGCTCGTTGCCGGTCTCCGAGACCTTGATCTCGTTGACGTAGGCCTTGCGGATCGGGTCCGTGCTGGCCTTCCACGCCGGGTTGCGGACGTAGACGATGCTCCGCGTGGGCACGTAGCTCTGGATCTTGTACGGCCCGTCCGCGATGATGTGCTGCCCTTCGGCCCCGCTCGCCGGCAGGTAGTTCAGGCTTTCCACCGGTGCGGGCGCGAAGGCGTCCAGCTGCAGCATGTCCGGGAAGTAGCTGGCCGGGTGGACCAGGTTGTAGGTGATCGTCTGCCCCGAGGCCTTCACACCCGAGATCTGGTGGGTGTCGATGTAGTTCTTGATGGCCGACACCGAGGTGGACGAGACCTTGGCGAACCCGGCGCAGAACTGCGAGTAGCCGACGATCAGCGCCTCGAAGTCCGGCAGGCCGCCGAACGGCTGGGTCGGGTTGCAGTCCCGCTTGAGGCCGAGCAGCGCGTCAGCCGCCGTGACCTGACGCGGCGGGCTGGTGTCCCAATCCGCGCCGGTCCGGATCGTCACCGTGTACGTCTTGCCGCCGTTGGAGACGGTCGGCAGCGCCGTGGCGAGGTCCGGTGCGACCGTGGTCGTCTTGCCCGGGGTGGCGGGGTAGGCGTACAGGAGCCGGAGCCAGGGCCGCTGGCCCAGCGCACCGATCGTGTAGTAGGAGACGTTGTAGTCCATGAAGTCAACGTCGCCCTGGCCGAGCATGTTGAGCGTGCCGCCCTTTTTGGGCGTCCCGGTCCCGGGGTTGACACCCTGCAGGCCGAAGGTTTCCGAGCCCGCGCTCGTTCCCGTGCCGGTTGACGTCGAGCCGCTGCTGCCGCCACAGGCGGTGGCCACGAGCGCGAGGGCAGCCGCAATCACGGCGACCGCATAGCCCCGCGTGCGTATGCGCATCGACACATTCCTCCTTCAAGTGTTCCGCCGCGAAGTTCGTCCGCGGAGCAAAGGACCCATGGGGCCGATCCGTCCCACGGCAGGCGGCACGCCGAGAGCGGCGTCCGACCCGATCATGCTAGGACCGGCTAGCCGCCGTGGTGAACAGGCAGGATGCCACCGCTCCGAATCGTGACCCGACGGTAATCTGACCCTTATCAGACCGCTACCGGAAGCCTCCCGATGCCGCATATCAGTGCGGCAAGGTATAAAGTCGATGCCCTCTCCCATCCGGCGAATCTCCCCCGCCATCCCGCACAACCACGGCTTCCCGGCCGTCGCGGCGAAAAGGATCACTGCGGGAGCCGTCGTTCCGGGGAGATTTTCCTTGACGCCCGTCCGGCCTCAGGGGTCGTCCCGCGGGCTAGAGCGGGCTAGAGCAGGGCGGTGACGGCCGCCGCCGCGGCATCCGCGAGCCGCCCCCGCAGCGCGGTCCCGGCGGCCCGGTCCGCGGGCACCTCGACGATGCGGATCCCCTCGCCCTTCAGCGCGCCCGGCAGGTCCGCCGCCCGCACCAGCACCGTGTGCCCGATTCCGGCCGCGGAGGCCAGGCCCGCCAGGCGGGCCCCGTGCGGTGTGCCGAAAACGCGCTCGAACGGGGCCGGCACCGCCGCCTGTTCCAGGGTGGAGAAGATGCCGCCGCCGTCGTTGTTGGCGACGACCAGGACCAGGTCCGGGCGGTCTTCCTCCGGGCCCGCGAACAGCCCCGGCGCATCGTGCAGGAACGCGAGATCGCCCAGCAGCGCGGCGGCCGGGCCGCCGCCGACCGCCTGGTGCGCGAGCGCGGCACCAGCCGCTGACGAGATCAGCCCGTCGATGCCGCTCGCCCCCCGGCTGGCCATCAGCCGCAGGCCGTCCCGGGGAGCCAGGTGCCGGTCCAGGTCGCGGATCGGCAGGCTGGACGCAGCCCACAGCAGCGCCCCGTCCGGCAGGACCGCGGCGAGGTCGCGGGCCAGCCGCGGCTCGGTCAGCTCGCCATCGGCGTCCAGGACCGCGTCCACGGCGCCGCGGGCGGCCTCGTCCGCCTCCTGCCAGCGGCCCAGCCAGCCACCCAGCCAGCCACCGGCGGGCACAGCAGGGGCGCCGGCCAGCCGCACCGCCGCGGCCACGTCGGTGGCGGTGCGCGCCGGGTCCGCCCAGCGGCCCGGACCCTGGGCCAGGACCACCTGCCGGGCGCCGTCCGCCGCCGCCTGGCGGGCGAACGCCGTCTGGCCCCGGGACAGCCCCGGGCGCCCGGCGCAGAGGACCAGCTCAGGACGGTGCGCGGCGAGGAACGCCGGGTGCTCGAGCAGGTACTGGTAGGCACCGAGCGCGTGCCGGCCCTGCCGCACCCCGGACGAGGGCTCGGCCAGCACCGGCCAGCCCGCCGCGGCGGCCAGCCGGAGCAGCCCCGCGGGGTCAGCGGCGCCGTCCCCGGCCACGATGACTCCCCGCTCGGTCCAGGGCAGGTCCAGCGTCCCGGGCCCGCCGGAGCCGGGCGGTCCCGGCCGGTCCCCGCCGGCCCACCGGGTCCACGGGCCGCCGCCTGGCCGCCCGGCCAGCGGCTCCGGCCAGCCTTCCGCACCGGCGCCGCTCCCGGCACTGCTCCCGGTGCCGGCCGCCGCGTCCGGCAGGCCCGGCACCAGCGGATCGCGCAGCGGCAGGTTCAGGTGCACCGGCCCGGGAAAGCCGCCGTCCGCCCCGGACCCCGCCGCCCAGGCGCGGCAGGCCAGCGACCGCCAGTAGGCGTTCATCCCGGGGCGGGCCTCCGGCACCCCCGCCTCGGCGAACCAGCGGACCGCCCCGCCGTAGAGCTTGAGCTGGTCAATGGCCTGGTTGGCGCCGGTGCCGCGCAGCTCGGGCGGCCGGTCGGCGGTCAGCACCAGCAGCGGGACGCCGGACTCGTCCGCCTCGATCACCGCCGGGAGGAAGTTGGCCGCCGCCGTTCCCGAGGTGCAGATCGCCGCGACCGGCCGCCCGCTGGCCTTGGCCAGCCCCAGGGCCAGGAACGCCGCGGACCGCTCGTCGATGCGCACGTGCAGGCGGAGCGCGGTCCCCGCCTCGCCGGCCCGGTCAAACAGCGCGAGAGCCAGCGGCGCGCTCCGTGACCCGGGGGCCAGCACCGCCTCCCGCAGGCCGCAGCGCACCAGCTCGTCGACCAGGGTGGCGGCGAAGGCAGTCGAGGGGTTCACGATGTGCGCACCGGCCCGGTCAGGCCGGCCCGGCGGCGACCGCCGCGCCGAGGAATCCCGCCGCGGCCACCACCCGGGCGCGCCACGGGGCGGGGTCCGACTGCCACCGTGAAAGCCGTTGCGGAGAAACGGGAGGCCGGCGAACCGGCAGGTGGCCGGCCTGCTCAGCCAGCGGATCGGCGGTCACGTCGCCGGTCAGCAGGCTCATCGTGGCCAGGCCGCAGGCGTACGGCAGGCTCGGGCAGCGCCGCCGCGAGGGCCACCCCCGCGGCCAGCCCCACCGAGGACTCCACCGCGCTGGACACCACGACCGGCAGCCCGCAGGCCTCCGCGACCCGCAGCGCGGCCGCGCACCCCGCCCAGCGGCTGGGCCTTCAGCATCACGATGTCCGCCGCGCCCGCGGCCCGCACGGCCAGCGGGTCCTCGGCCTTGCGGATCGACTCGTCCGCGCAGACCGGGACCTCCACCCGCCGGCGCAGCGCGGCCAGCTCGTCCAGCGTGGCGCAGGGCTGCTCGGCGTACTCGAGCCCGAACCGGCCCAGCGCGCCGAGCATCCGGACGGCGGTGTCCACGTCCCACCCGCCGTTGGCGTCCACCCGGATCCGGCCTTCCGGGCCCAGCGCGTCGCGGACCGCCTCGACCCGGGCGACGTCGTCGCCGGCCGGCCTGGCCGCGCTCGGCCACCTTGACCTTCGCGGTCCGGCAGCCGGAACCGGAGACGATGCGGTGCGCCTGCTCCGGGCCCACCGCGGGCACGGTCACGTTGACCGCCACCCGGTCACGGACGGGGCGCGGGCCAGCCGTCCTAGGCCGCCTCCAGGGCGCAGGCCAGCCAGCGCGCGCACTCCCGCGGCCCGTACTCGGCGAACGGGGAGAACTCCGCCCACCCGGCGGGGCCCTCGATCAGCGCCCCTTCCCGGACCGCGATGCCGCGGAAGCGGGTACGCATCGGGATCGCGAACGCGCGCAGGCTCGGCAGCGCGGCCGCGACCCGGTCCCGTACCTGCGGGCCGGCGTCGACCACTGAAAGACCCTCCCGCTTCATCCCTGATCTTGCCGGATAACCTTACGTCGATGATCCCCAGCCCCTTGCACGCAGTGCTGCTCCCCGCGGCCGCGGGCACCGAGCGGCTGATGGAGGCGCTGGGCGCGGCCCTGGACGGCACCGGGCCGGCCCTGCTGCCGGTCGATCCCAGGCTGCCCGCCGAGCGGGTCCGGCCCTGCTCCAGGCGCTCCGCCCCGCCACCCTGGAAACCCTTGAAGGCACGCAACGGCTCGGCCCTGGTGACTCTCCCGGCCCTGGCCCCGGGTACCGCGGTGGTCATCGCCACCTCCGGGTCCACCGGGGAGCCCAAGGGCGTGGAGCTGAGCGCGGCGGCGCTGCGCCATTCGGCGCGGGCCAGCCTGGACCGGATCGGTGCCCGGCCCGGCGAGGCCTGGCTGTCCTGCCTGCCGCCGAGTCACATCTCGGGCCTGCAGGTCTTCGTCCGGTCGCTGCTGTCCGGTGTCGCGCCGGTGGTCCTGGAGCGGCCCGGAGCCCTGCTAGTCCGGGGGGACGACCCCCCTGGACCCCCCGCCATCCGCCGGCTCGGAGGGGACACGCCTCCGGCGCGCCCCGCCTCGCCGGCGGATCACCCTCTGCTGGCCCGGGGGGACGACCTCGCGCACTACGTGTCCCTGGTCCCGACCCAGGTGCGCCGCCTGCTGGACGAGCCCGGGGGGCGGGAGGCCCTGGCCGGGTTCCGCGCGATCCTGCTCGGCGGGGCCGCGGTGCCGGCCGGGCTGCGCGCCGAGGCGGCTGCCGCGGGGGCCCGGGTGATCACCACCTACGGGATGTCCGAGACGTGCGGCGGCTGCGTCTACGACGGTGAGCCGCTGGACGGGGTGTCGGCCCGGATCGGGCCCGGCAGCCGGATCCAGCTGGCCGGGCCCGGTGCTGTTCTCGGGGTACCGGGGCCGGCCGGACCTGACGGCGGCCGCCCTGGACGGTGGCTGGTTCGTCACCTCCGACGTCGGCGAGGTGGACGCCCGGGGGCGGCTGACCGTCCGCGGCCGCGCCGACGGCATGATCAACACCGGCGGCGAGAAGGTCTCGGCCGACGAGGTCGCGTCGGTGCTGGAAGACTGCCCGGGGGTCCGGGAGGCCGTCGTGGTCGGCCGGGCCGACCCTGAGTGGGGCGAGCTGGTCACGGCGATCGTGGTGCCCGCGGACCCGGCGGCGCCCCCCGGGCTGGAGGTCCTGCGCGGGTTCGCCCGCGGCAGGCTGCCGGACTACGCGGCGCCGCGGGCGGTCGTCGTGGTGCCCGCCGTGCCGTTGCTGTCCTCGGGCAAGCCCGATCTGCAGGCGCTGCGGTCGCTGGCGCAGCAGGGCTGACCGGACCGGCCGGGACGCGGCGGAACGGGGCTGACGGGCCCGCCCAGGATTAACCGGCGGCGCTGCGGCGTTCACACTCCGTGGGAGTTCAGGCGCGAGGGCTGACGCAGGGAGGGGCATGCGTGGACTAGCGCGGCGCAGGCACGACGGCGCTGCACGGGAACAATTGGCTCCTTGCAGCGTTATTACATAGTGCCCGCGCTTCACAGTAGCAAGTGCTGCGGACCGCTGGAGCACACCGATATCGCGGATACGTGCTGACGTATGTGCGCACTGCGCGCCCACGAAGGGAGGAGGTGCCTCGATGCCAAGGAATGCCACCGCCAGGCGGGAGCCCGAGGTCGCCGGCGAGGCGGCCACCACGCGGGTGGACGAGCTGATCCAGCTTGGCCGCGGGCAGGGGTACCTGTCCCTGACTGAGCTGCGCGCGGCGTTCGGTGAGGCGGGCGTCTCCCCCGCGGAAGGCCGGTCCATCATCCGCGAGCTGGCGGACGCCGGCGTGCGGCTTGGTGATGAGCCGGGCGGGGGCGCTGCCCCGCAGGGCGCTCCCCCGAAGACCTCAACGGGCCCCACCCCAAAGGGCCCCATCTCTAAAGGCCCCACCTCAAAGGGCACTGCCCCAAAGCGAGCACGGACGGGCACGGAGGACATGACTACAGCACAACTCACCGCATCGCCTGACGCCGCCGAGGCAGCCCGCGCTGGACAGCCTGGACGCCGCTGAGGCGGAGGCAGTCGCGCTGGCCGAGCCGGCTCGTGCCGAGGAGCCGGCCGAGGAGGTCGCCTCGGGCACTGCCCAGCCGGCGCAGGCTGAGGTGGACCTGGACGACCAGACGTCCGCCATGGGCGACTCGGTGCACACCTACCTGAAGTCCATCGGGCGGACCAGCCTGCTCACCGCGGAGCAGGAGGTCAACCTGGCCAAGCGGATCGAGGCGGGCCTGTTCGCCGAGCACAAGCTGGCGACCGAGCCCGACCTGGACGCGAGCTACCGCCGTGACCTCGAGGAAGTGGCCGAGGACGGGCGGCGCGCCAAGGCCCACATGCTGGAGGCCAACCTGCGCCTCGTGGTCTCGGTGGCCAAGAAGTACAGCGACCGGGGCCTGTCCCTGCTGGACGTGGTCCAGGAGGGCAACCTGGGCCTGATCCGGGCGGTCGAGAAGTTCGACTACACCAAGGGCTACAAGTTCTCGACCTACGCGATGTGGTGGATCCGGCAGGCCATCCAGCGTGGCTTCGCCGACTCCGCGCGGACGATCCGGCTTCCGGTGCACGTGCTCGAGATGCTGAGCAAGCTCAGCCGGGTCGAGCGGGACATGCACCAGCGGCTGGGCCGCGAGCCAACACCCGAGGAGCTCGCCGTCGAGCTGGACCGGACCCCGGACCAGATCGAGGAGCTGCTGCGTACCAGCCGCCAGCCCATCAGCCTGGACTCGACCATCGGCGAGGACGGCGAGACCAGCATCGGTGACCTCATCGAGGACGTGGACGCGCCGGAGGCCTCCGAGCTGGTGGACCGGCAGCTGATGGCAGACCAGCTGCGGCACGCCCTGGACGGGCTGACCCAGCGTGAAGCCACCATCATGGCGATGCGGTTCGGCCTGTACGACGGCAACCCGCACACGCTGGATGAGATCGGCCGGGCGCTCGGCCTGACCCGGGAGCGGATCAGGCAGCTGGAGAAGCAGTCGCTGTCCAAGCTGCGCCACCCCAGCCGGGCCCAGCCGCTGCTCGACTACGCCAGCTAACCGCCATGCCCCCGGCCGCGGCCGGGGGCATGGCGGCGGCCATGGCGCGGGCCGGTGACGGGGGATGCTGTACTGGAGCCGTGGACCCCTCGCGTGACGCACCGCTGGGCGCCCCGCCGCAGCGTGACCACGGCGGTCACGACGTGCCCGCCGGCGAGGTGGCCCGTTACTGGCGGCACGCGGCCGTGCCGGGCGTGGACCTGCTGCGGGCCAGGTACGTCACGCACCGCTACGCGCGGCACGCGCACGAGACCTACACGCTCGCGCTGATCGAGGACGGGGTGGAGGAGTTCCGCTACGTCGGCAGCCTGCTGCGGGCCGGCCGCGGGGCGGTCGCCCTGCTCAACCCGGAGATGGTGCACACCGGCCAGGCCGGTGTCCCCGGAGGCTGGTCCTACCGGGTGCTCTACCCCGCGGTCAGTCTCGTCCGCGAGGTCAGCGCGGAACTGACAGGATCCCCGGGCACCCCGTTCTTCCCGGACACGGTCGTGGACGACCCGCGCGGCGCCCGGCTGGTCCGCGCCGCCCATCTGGCCGCCGAGCACGGTGACCCCCTGGCCTCAACCAGCCTGCTGCATGACGCCCTGGCCGGGCTGCTGCGCGAGCACGCCCGGACCGGGCGGCGCTCCCGCCCCCGCCAGGGCCGGCCCGCGGTGCGCACCGCGGTGTCGTTGCTGCGGGAACGGGTGATCGATCCGCCTACGCTCGAGGAGCTGGCCCTGGCCACCGGCGTCGGGCCGTACGCGCTGATGCGTGCCTTCCGGGCGGAGACGGGGCTACCTCCGCACGCGTATCTCAACCAGTTCCGGGTCCGGCAGGCCCGGGGGCTGCTGGACCGCGGCGTGCCGCCCGCGCAGGCCGCGGCGGAAGCGGGCTTCGCCGACCAGGCGCACCTGACCCGGCACTTCAAGCGCATCGTGGGGGTGCCGCCCGGGGCCTATCAGCAGGCCCGCCAGGGCCGGGCGCGCCGCACGCGGGCGCAATAACGTTCAAGTCAGCGGGCCGCGCCCGGCCCTAGCCTCCTGCTATGGCAGACACTTCAGCAGAGCCGGTGAAGCAGGCTGCGCGGGACGGGATCGCCCTCGGGCTGGCGGTGGGCACCTCGGGGCTGGCGTTCGGGGCGGCCGCCGTGGCGTCGGGGCTGAGCGTGGCGCAGGCCTGCGTGCTCAGCCTGGTCGCCTACACCGGCGCGTCGCAGTTCGCGCTGGCCGCGGCGGTGGCCGGTGGCGGCAACCTGATCGCCGGGACCGCCAGCGCGGTCCTGCTGGGCAGCCGCAACGGCCTGTACGGGCTGCGTCTGGCCAGCCTGCTGGACTTCCGCGGCCCGTTCCGGCTGCTGGCTGCGCTGGGCGTCACGGATGAGTCGACCGCGGTTGCCCTGGCTCAGCCGGGGCGCGCCGCGGCCCGGGCCGGCTTCCTGGCCACCTTCGCCAGCCTGTACCTGACCTGGAACGCGGGGACGCTGGCGGGCGCGCTCGGCGCCGGCCGGCTGGGCTCCCCCAACACGTTCGGCCTGGACGTGGTGGGGCCCGCAGCCTTCCTCGCGCTGCTGTGGCCCCGGCTGCGGGACGGCCGGACCGAGCGGGCGGTCGCGCTGGCAGGGGCCGTGATCGCGCTCGCCGCCACGCCCTTCTGCCCGCCCGGGCTGCCGGTGGTCCTGGCCGCGGCGGCCGCGCTCGGCGCGGCCCTGCTGCCCGGCGGCGCCGCCGCGACTGCCGACGCGGCTGAGGCGCCTGGCCCGGCCCCGGCCACGCGGACGGCTGACGAGAGGCCGTGCCGGTGAGCGGGACCTGGATCGCCGTGCTGGTCACCGCGGTGTGCTGCTACGCGCTCAAGCTGGCGGGCCTGACCGTGCCACCGCAGTGGCTGGCTCATCCCCGGGCCCAGCGGTTTGCCACCCTGGTCCCGGTCGCGCTGCTTGCCGCGCTGATCACCGTGCAGGCCGTGGGCCGGGGCGAGTCCCTGGCCATCGACCCGGCCCGGCTGGCCGGCCTGGGCGCGGCGGCCGCCGCGCTCCTGCTCCGCGCCCCGTTCCTCGTGGTCATCCTGGCCGCGGCCGGCACCGCCGCCGCGTTGCGTGCCCTCGGCGTGGCCTGACGACGCGGGCGGCTGTCCCTCCGCGGCGGGCGGCTGTCCCTGCGCGGCGGGCGGCTGTCCCGCCGCGGCAGGCCGCGCGCCCTCCGCGGCAGGCGGCGCGCGCGATAAAGTGCCCGCGTGACTGTGAGCGTCGAGGTGCTGCGTGAAGTAACTGATGAGGTAGTCGAGGCGTTCGGTGTCCTGCTGCCCCAGCTGTCCAGGAGTTCTCCCCCGGCTGACCGGGCGGTGCTGGAGCGGGTGACTGGCTCGGCCGCAACCACGCTGCTCATCGCCCGCTCCGATGGGAAGATCACCGGGACCCTGTCGCTGGTGATGTTCCCCATCCCCACGGGGCTGCGGGCCTGGATCGAGGACGTGATCGTGGACGAGGCCGCGCGGGGCCAGGGCATTGGCCAGGTCCTGACCATCGAGGCGCTGCGTATCGCGGAGGAAGCGGGCGCCAGGACCGTGGACCTTACCTCGCGGCCCTCCCGGGAGGCGGCTGGCCGGCTCTACGAGCGGGCGGGCTTCAAGTCCCGTTCCACCCGCCTGTACCGCTACGCCTTCGCCGACCACGAAGCCGCTTCCTAACCCTCCGCCGTCGGGTTACCCGGCGAACTCGGCGACGGCCTCCAGCAGCCGGTCCACGTCGGACCGGTCGTTGTAGTGCACCAGGCCCGCCCGCACCGCTCCCCCCGAGTCGCGGATACCGAGCGCGCCGGTGAGTTCCCACGCGTAGTTGTGCCCGCTCCATACGTTGACTCCGCGGCCAGCGAGGTAGCGTGCAACATCACCGGGCGGGCGCCCGCCGACGGTGAAGTAGGCGGTCGGCGCGCGGTGTGCCGCTTTGCCGTAGGTGGTGACCTGGCCCATCGCGGCCAGGCCGCCCAGCAGGACCTGGAACAGGCTCTGCTCATGGTCTTCCACGGCCGCCATCGAGGCGAGCAGCCGCTGGCGGCGCGGGCCGGGCCCGCCGCCATCGAGCTGGGCCAGGTGCTCCACGGCCGCGGTGACCCCGGCCAGGTCGGCGAAGGGAGGGGTGCCCTGCTCGAACCGCTCGGGCACCGAGTCGGGCGAGGGCTTCAGCTTGTCCGGATGCAATGTCTCCAGCAGGGCCGGGTCGGCGATTACCGCCCCGACGTGCGGCCCCGACCACTTGTACGCGCTGGTCGCGTAGAAATCCGCGCCGAGCGCGGCCACGTCGACCGGCCCGTGCGGCGTGGCGTGCACGCCATCCACATAGCTGAGCGCTCCCGCGGCGCGGGCCTGGGCGGTGATCGCGGCAACGTCCGGCCGCGTGCCCAGGACGTTACTGGCCGCGGTGACGGCGACCAGCCGGGTCCGCTCGGAGACCAGGTCCGCGTACTGGGCCGCGGGAAGCTCTCCCGTCGATATGTCAACTTCTGCCCAGCGGACGGTGGCGCCGGCCCGCTGGGCGGCATGGATCCAGGGCCGCACGTTCGCGTCGTGATCGAGCTGGGAGAGGACCACCTCGTCCCCCGCGTTCCAGCGGCTGGCCAGCGTGTAGGCCAGCCGGTAGGTGAGCGTGGTCATGTTCGGCCCGAGGATCACCCCGCCGGCATTCCCGCCCACCAGGTCGGCGACGGCCTGGCGGCATTCGGCGGTCAGCGCGGCCGAGCGGAGGCTGGCCGGGAACTCGCCGCCCGCGTTGCCGAGGCCGGACCGGTAGGCCGCCCCGATGGCCTCGATCACGCTGGCCGGGACCTGGGTGCCCGCGGCACCGTCCAGGTAGGCGTACCCGTCGGCGAGGGCCGGGTACGCCTCCCGCACTGAAACGACATCGAACGCCATCAGCGCCATCCCTTCAGCTAGCCTGCCCGCCACGCGGTCCCGGAGGCAGGGCCGTCGGGCCACCGGGTGCGCCCGCGAGGCTACAGCACGGGGCGGGGAGAACTCCTGCCCACCGGAATCCTGCCCGATGCGCGGAGCATGACGTGCCACGGGTCCTCGCGGACCGCCGCCCCGGCCAGCCGGCCGCCGCGCCCGCGGGCGGTCGCGGCCTCCTCCGCGCCGGCGTGCCCCAGCCCGCCCCCGGCCAGCAGGTGCGGCATCCCCGCCTTCCACCCGCGGAGCAGGATGTCCGGGTCGGCGGGGCGGTAGTCCTGGCCCGCGGCCCGGGCGAGGTCCCAGGCGTGCAGATGCCACTCGGCGCTGGCCGCGCCCGCCATCGCGCCCACCGTGACCAGCGCATCGCGGTACTGGTGATGCGGCAGATCCCAGATCGGCAGGAGACGCTGCGCGTACGACCGGGCCGAGCCTGCGAACGCCTCGACATGCTCCGGTCCGGACGCATCCGGGAGGGCGGCGAGTTCTGCGGCGTTCTGCCGGCCCAGCTTGCGGGCCAGCGTGTCTGGATGCGCCCCGGTGGCCATCAGCCGGGCCAGCCGGCTAGCCGGGGCGTCGTCGAGGTACTCGTGATAGTCGTCGGCGACGCACCGCAGGTGGCCGGCCAGGTCAACGACCCGCCATTCCGGGCAGGGCGACGGCGCGAGCCAGCCGCGGTCAGAGAACTGCGCGGAGAGCTGGCAGATGACCGTCACGCCGTCGTAGAAGGCGGCGAGCGCCGGGCCAGGCGGCCACCCCCGCACCAGTCGCCTGCCCCCCGAATCCGTGCGCTTCACGGTCCCTCCTTGCCGGCAAACGGCACCGCTGCGCGACCCCCCCGGGGCTAGCCAGGGTGCCAGAGTTGCCCGGCCACCGCTACCCGGCTACCGCATAGCGGCGATGAGTTGACACAGCTGTTACATCGGGACTCATATCGCGATCGACCCATTTCTTCCGCCTGCGGGCTCACTGCGGCCCCCGCCCGGCGGGCGGGCCAGGTGCACCGCGGGGCAGCGCGGGGCAGCGCGCAGCCAGGGAAAATCCAGGTGACATCGCGGCAGACCCCAACTAGCGTTCGACTAATGCCCCCCCATGAACCTGGCCGAAGCGCGCCTGCCGACCGTGGGGCGACCCCCCTCGCGTCACTCTGGCGGATCCGGGTCTACCTGCACCCCTACCGCTGGCAGCTGGCGTTCATGCTCGCGTGCGCCATCGTGGCCGTCGGCAGCGAGATCGCGATCCCGCTGCTGACGAAATCCATGATCGATGGGGCGATCGGCCACGGGGAGCGCGGGCTGCTGCTGCCGATCGGCGCGGCCGCGGTCGGCCTGGGAGCCGTCCAGGCCCTGCTGAACTTCCTGCGCCGCTGGATCCAGGCGAGCGCGGTCGCCGGGATGGAGCAGTCCCTTCGGGCGGACGTCTACGCGCACCTGCAGCGGCTGCCGCCCGCCTTCCACGACGAGTGGCAGTCCGGCCAGCTGCTGTCCCGGGCGACCACGGACCTGTCGGCGATCCGGCGCTTCGCGGGCTTCGGCACGATCTTCCTGGTCACCAACGTGGTCACGTTCATCGCGGTGGTGCTGTTGCTCATCCGCCTGAACTGGTGGCTCGGCCTGCTCACCGCCACCGTGTTCCTGCCCGTCGTGGCGGCCAGCACCCGGTTCCAGCAGACCTACCGGGGACTGTCCCGGCGTGCCCAGGACCAGCAGGGCGACCTGGCCACCTACGTGGAGGAGGCCGCGACCGGGATCCGCGTGCTCAAGGCGCTCGGCCGGGGTGACGAGGCCGCCGGGCAGCACCGCGGCCAGGCGCTCGAGGTGTTCGGCACCGAACTGCAAAAGGCCCGGCTGCGCAGCACGTTCTGGGCCGGCCTGGACCTCATCCCGAACGCGCTCATCGGCGTCCTGCTGCTGCTCGGCGCCATCGCCACCAGCCGCCACGAGCTGACCCTGGGCGGCCTGGTCGCGTTCATCACGCTGACCCTCCAGCTGGTCTGGCCCATCGAGTCGATGGGCTACATCCTGGCCGGCGGTCAGGAAGCGGCCACCGCGGCCCAGCGCGTGTTCGAGATCCTCGACACGCCGCCCGCCATCACCAGCCCGGCCAGGCCCCGGGCCCGCGCCGCGGGCCGCCCGGCTGGCCGCCGGCCTGCGCGGCTGGTGTTCGACCACGTCGGGTTCACCTACCCGGGGGCGGAGCACGCGTTACTGCGCGACGTGAGCCTGGCTGTCGAACCTGGCCAGACCATGGTGCTGGCCGGGGCGACCGGCGCCGGCAAGACGACCCTGCTGCAGCTGGTGCCCCGCCTGGCCGACGCGACCAAGGGTGCGGTCCTGCTCGATGGCACCGACGTGCGGCGGCTGCCGCTGCCGGTGCTGCGGGCGCGGGTCGGCTGCGCGTTCGAGGACCCGACCCTGTTCTCGGCCAGTGTCCGGGAGAACGTCGCCTACGGCGCCCCGGACGCCGATGACGCGGCGGTCGAGGCCGCACTGGCGATGGCCCAGGCCGGCTTCGTGCATGACCTGCCCTGGGGCCTGGACACCCGGATCGGCGAGCAGGGCATGGCCCTGTCAGGCGGCCAGCGGCAGCGGGTGGCACTGGCCCGCGCCATCCTGGCCCGGCCCTCGCTGCTGATCATGGACGACCCGCTGTCCGCGCTGGACGTGCACACCGAGGCCAGGGTGACCCAGGCCCTGAGGGGGCTGCTGGCGGAGACCACCGCGCTCGTGGTGGCCCACCGTCCGTCCACGGTGATGCTCGCGGACAAGGTGGCCCTGCTCCGCGACGGGGTCATCGCCGCCACCGGCACGCACGCGCGCCTGCTGGCCAGCCAGCCCCGGTACCGGGAGCTGATGAGCGGCCTGGACGCGCCGGACGCCGGCGAGCAGGCGGCATCATGACCTCCGACACGTGGCGGGGGATCGCCGCCGAGGACGCCGACAAGATCACCGGCGGCCTGGCCGCGCTGCTGCGCCGCCGCGCCCGGCGGCTCCTGTTCAGCCTGCTGCGCCCGCAGCGGGCCCGGGTGATCGCCACCTTCGTGCTCATCGTGACCGCGAACCTGGCCGCGCTGGCTGGCCCCTGGCTGGTGGGGGTGGCCATCGACCGTGGCATCCCGCCGCTGCTGCACGGCGGCGACCTGGTGCCGCTGGCGCTGTACGTGGCTGGCTTCGCGGCGGCCGTGGCCATCCAGGCCGTGGCCAGCCGGGGGTTCATCTACTCGATGGGCAAGCTAGGCGAGACAGTGGTCCTGGATCTGCGCCAGCGGCTGTTCCTGCACTTCCAGGAGCTGCCGGTGTCGTTCCACGAGCACTACACCTCGGGGCGGGTCATCTCCCGGCAGGTATCCGACATCGACTCGATCTCCGACCTGTTCGACGACGGCCTGGACGCCCTGGTGTCCGCGGTGCTCTCCCTGATCCTCGTGGGGGCCGGGATGCTGCTGCTGGACTGGCCGCTGGCGCTGGTGGTGCTGGCCGGCTTCGTCCCGCTGGCCTGGCTGACGATCTGGTTCCGGCGCGAGTCCGCGGCCGCCTACCGGCGGACCCGGGAAACGATCGCCCAGGTCATCGTCCAGTTCGTGGAAACCTTCGGTGGTATCCGCGCCGTGCAGGCGTTCCGCAGGGAGCAGCGCAACGAGGAGATCTTCGGCAGCTCCAACGGTCAGTACACGGCAGCCAGCCTGCGCTCGTCGCGGGTGCTCGCGGTGTACGCGCCGGGGATCACCCTGGTTGGCAACGTGGCCACCGGAATCGTGCTGTGCTACGGCGGGCTGCGGGTGATAGACGGCGACATCAAGGTCGGCGTGCTGGCCACCTTCCTGCTCTACCTGGGCCGGTTCTTCGACCCGCTGCAGGACCTGTCCCAGTTCTACAACTCATTCCAGTCCGCGGCCGCCTCGCTGGAGAAGATCTCCGGCGTGCTCGAGGAACCGCCTGCGGTGCCCGAGCCGACCCACCCCGTCCCCCTGCCGCCGCGCCACGGGCCCTCCGCCTACGCCGCGGGCCGGGAGGTCCGGTTCGAGGCGGTGAGGTTCGGCTACCGGGACACGGCGGTGCTGCCCGGGCTGGACCTGACGATCCCGGCCGGCCAGACCGTGGCCCTGGTAGGGGCCACCGGGGCCGGGAAGACCACCGTGGCCCGGCTGCTGGCCCGCTTCTATGACCCGGGCCAGGGCAGCGTCCGGCTGGACGGCGTCGACCTGCGGGACGTGCCGGACCGGGTGCTGCGGCGGGAGGTCGTCCTCGTCACCCAGGAGAACTTCGTGTTCTCCGGGTCGGTGGCCGACAACATCCGGCTCGGCCGGCCGGACGCAACCCAGGCCGAGGTGCAGGCCGCGGCCCGGGCCATCGGGGCGGACGCTTTCGTCTCCGCGCTGCCGGGTGGCTACCACGCTGACGTGGGCAAGCGCGGCGGGCGGCTGTCGGCCGGGCAGCGCCAGCTGATCGCGTTCGCCCGCGCGTTCCTCGCCGCCCCCTCGGTCCTGGTGCTCGACGAGGCCACCTCGCTGCTGGACATCCCCAGCGAGCAACTGGTCCAGGCCGCGCTGCGGACCATCCTGGCCGGGCGGACAGCGATGATCATCGCGCACCGGCTGTCTACGGTGGAGATCGCGGACCGGGTGCTGGTGCTCAGCGCCGGGCGCGTCGTCGAGGACGGTGCCCCTGCCCAGCTCCTCGGATCGGACGGGCAGTACTCCGCGCTGCACGCTGACTGGCGGGACAGCCTCGCGTAGGGCCGGGGACCCGCCCTGCCTCGCGTGGGCCGGGACCGGCCCTGCCTCGCGTAGGGCCGGGGATCGCCCTCCCTCCCGGGGACCGCGCCGCCGCGCACCGCCGCAGGCCAGGCGGCGCTCCCCGGCGGCGGTGCGCCATCCGCTAGGCTCGCCGTTGGCCCGCACAGGCCAGAGGTTCCAGCATGACGTAGGAGCGCACCGTGATCCCGAGACGCAAGCCGGTCAGCCAGGAGGCCGGGCAGAAGTTCGCCGCCGACCAGGTGTTCGCGGCCCGCTTCGACGAGCTGCTCGCCGAGGCCCGGGCCGCCGAGCGGGACCTGCGTGATGGGGAGGCGGCCAACGTACCGCTCATCGAGCGCTACCGGCTCGCCAAGCGGCTGGACGCGGCGCTCACGGCTGCGATGCGGGCCGCGTTCGCGGCCGAGCGCGTGGCTATCGGCCCGCAGGGCTACGAGGACCGCATCTACCGGCGCAAGGCCAAGGCGACTCCCCCGGTCCGGGCCTGGTCCGCCGAGGCGGAACGCCTGCTCACCCTGCGCGAGAGCCACCAGCTGACCGGCATTCCGCGCGTACCGCCCAGCCCGGCTATGGGCGGGTCGGACGAGCTCGCGCCAGGATTTCAGCCGGCCGACCCCGGCCCAGTTACGGCCCGGTAACAGAAGTCGCCGTCCGATGCGAATATGTAACGCCGCCACCCGGCGGGGATACGCAGTTAGGTGATCCGGGTCACGTACGCTTGTGGCTACTAGTAACAAAGAGTGACCCGATAAATCGTCACAACGGACCATGTCGTCCGCTGGGGGAAGACCGGCACACTAGCTTGTGATCAACACCACAGCCATACATTGACCAGGAGGCACGTATGTGCCCGCACACGCCGCCATGTCCAGACGCGCGAGCGCTGGACCGAGAGGCGGCCCGGACTCTCGTCAGTCACCCCGAGCAGGGCTGGAGCCTGCTCTGCAACGGCATCGTCGTGTTCGAGGACACTGGCGAACTGCTCCCCGGGGGGGATACGGTCGCGCCGCATAGGCCCACAGATGTGAGCGCAACCAGCAGCACCATCCCGGCGGCCCCGCACGCGGCGGCCCGCCTAGCCGCGCCCGCCGAGCCCGCGGCTTAGCCAGCGCCCCCGCGCCGCGGCACCAGCCGCTGAGCGCAGCAGTCCCCCGCTGCTCAGCGCGGGCTCCTAGCGCCCCCGCCGCTGCTGTGAACTGCGCTCGGCGCCCACCGGGCGCCCGGGTCAGTGATGGACGAGCCCCGGCAGGCCTGCCAGCCAAGCCCCAGCGGTCGCGCCGACCGTCCCGGGCTTCCTCGACAAGGCGTGCGTTTCGCCGTCCAGCACCACGACCCGGGTCCGGGGCGCCTGATCCGGGATGCCGAACGGATCCCGCCTCCCGTTGATGACGAGGATGTCCGTGCCTGCCAGGGACAGCTCACCCGCCCGCGACTTCTCCGGATGGCCGGGCGGATGGAGCGGGAAGGCCAGCGCGAGAACCGCCCGGGCCCCGGTGGCGGGGGCGGTCCTGCACGCCACGCGGGCGCCGTTGCTCCGCCCGCCCTGGACTAGCGGCAGGCCGGCGCCGGCCGCGGCCCGCAGCGCGTCGATGATCTCGATCCAGGCGGCGTCCTGCCGCCCCGGTGGACCGGGCGCCCGGCGGCCCTTGACCCGGTAGGGCTGGGTGACCAGTGCGACAGCGGCGCCAAGCCGCAGCGCCGCGTCCCGCACCGCCAGCAGGTCGGCGGAGTCCGGCCCGCCTCCGGAGCCGTGCGTCAGCACCAGCAGGAACGCGGGGTCCCCCGGCCGCTGCCCGTCTCCAGGCGGCCAGGTGATGCCGGCCTGCGCGGCACCCTCGGTGGTCATGATCTCCACGCCGCGAAGCGTAGCCTGCGCCCCGCGTGCGGGAGCGTCCCGACCTGCGGGTCCGCCCGCTGCCCGGTCCGGGCCAGCCGGGAGCCTGGCGCGGGGGCCGTCCGGAGTGGCCGGCGCTTCAGACGTTGAGGAGCTTGCGGAGGTAGCGGCCGGTGTGGCTGGCCTCGACGGTGGCGATCTGCTCGGGGGTGCCGGTGGCGATGATGTAACCGCCGCGGGATCCGCCGTCGGGGCCGAGGTCGATGACCCAGTCCGCGGTCTTGATGACGTCGAGGTTGTGCTCGATGACGATGACGGTGTTCCCGCCGTCCACCAGCCGGCCGAGCACGCCCAGGAGTTTGCGGATGTCCTCGAAATGCAGCCCGGTGGTGGGCTCGTCCAGGACATAGATAGTCCGGCCGGTCGAGCGGCGCTGCAGTTCGGCGGCCAGCTTGACCCGCTGCGCCTCCCCCCCCGACAGGGTCGGGGCGGGCTGGCCGAGCCGGACATAGCCCAGGCCGACGTCGGTGAGGGTCTTCAGATGGCGGTGGATCGCCGGGATCGCCGCGAAAAACTCCGCGGCCTCCTCGATCGGCATGTCCAGCACGTCAGCGATCGTCTTGCCCTTGTAGTGCACGGCCAGCGTGTCAGTGTTGTACCGGGCCCCGTGGCACACCTCACACGGCACGTACACGTCCGGCAGGAACTGCATCTCGATCTTGATCGTGCCATCCCCCGAGCAGGCCTCGCACCGGCCGCCCTTGACGTTGAAGGAAAACCGGCCCGGCAGGTACCCCCGGACCTTCGCCTCCGTGGTCGCCGCGAACAGCTTCCGCACATGATCAAACACGCCCGGTGTAAGTGGCCGGGTTCGACCGCGGGGTCCGCCCGATCGGCCCCTGATCGACATGCACCACCTTGTCCAGCTGGCTCATCCCGGTCACCCGCACATGCCGGCCCGGCACCGTCCGCGCCCCATGCAGCTCCCGCGCCAGCGCGTGATACAAAATGTCGTTCACCAGCGTCAACTTCCCCGACCCCGACACCCCGGTCACCGCGATGAACGTGCCCAGCGGGAACGCAACATCCACATCCTTCAGATTGTGCTCACTCGCCCCCTTAACCACCACCTCCCGGGACTTCGACCGCTTGCGCCGCGCCGCCGGCAGCGGGATCTGCTGCCGCCCGGTCAGGTAAGCGCCGGTCAGCGACTCTTTGCTGGCCAGCAACTGCTCCACCGGCCCGGAGACCACGACACTGCCGCCGTGCTCGCCGGCGCCAGGGCCGATGTCCACCACCCAGTCCGCGGCCCGGATCGTGTCCTCGTCGTGCTCCACCACAATCAGCGTGTTACCCAGATCCCGCAGCCGGATCAGCGTCTCCAGCAGCCGGTGGTTATCCCGCTGATGCAACCCGATCGACGGCTCATCCAGCACATACAGCACACCCACCAGCCCCGAGCCGATCTGGGTGGCCAGCCGGATCCGCTGCGCCTCCCCGCCAGCCAGCGTGGCCGACGCCCGGTCCAGGGACAGGTAGTCCAGGCCCACGTCGAGCAGGAACCCCAGCCGGGCGTTGACTTCCTTGAGGATCCGCCCGGCGATCTGCATGTCCCGCCCCGACAGCTCCAGGCCGCGCAGCAGCTTGGCCAGCTCCCCGATGGGCTGGGCGCAGATCTCGGCGATGGACCGGCCGTCCACGCTGACCGCGAGCGCGATGGGCTTGAGCCGCGACCCGTGGCAGGTCGGGCACGGCACCTCACGCATGAACCCGGCGAACCGCTCCCGGCTGGAGTCCGATTCCGCCTCCGAGTGCCGTCGCTCGATATAGGGGATCGCGCCCTCGAACGAGGTGTAGTACGAGCGTTCCCGGCCGTAACGGTTCTTGTACCGGACATGCACCTGCTTGTCGTAGCCGTTGAGCAGGGCCTTCCGCGCGGCCGCGGAGAGCCTGGACCACGGCGTGTCTACGCTGAACCCGAGGGAGGCGCCCAGCGCCTCGATCAGCCGGAGGAAGTAATCGCTGACATGGCCGCCGCTCCAGGGCCCGATCGCGCCCTCGGCCAGCGTCTTGTCCGGGTCAGAGACGACCAGCTCCGGATCGACCTCCATCCGGGTCCCCAGCCCGGTGCAGTCCGGGCACGCACCCCACGGGGAGTTGAACGAGAACGACCGCGGCTCCAGCTCATCAAACGACAGGTCATCATCCAGGCACGCCAGATGCTCAGAAAACATCCGCTCCCGGTGCGGGTCATCCTCACCAAGGTCCACGAAATCCAGCAGCACCACCCCACCCGACAGCCCCAGCGCCGTCTCCACCGAATCCGTCAGCCGCCGCCGGGCATCAGCCTTGACCGCCAGCCGGTCCACCACCACCTCGATGGTGTGCTTCTCGTACTTCTTCAGCGCCGGAAGCTCCCCGGCCTCCCCGCCGGCCACCGTGTCCAGCCGGACCACCGTGCCGTCCACCCGGGCCCGGGAATACCCCTTCACCTGCAACTCGCGCAGCAGTTCGGTGTACTCGCCCTTCCGCTCCCGGATCACCGGCGCGAGCACCTGGAACCGGGCCCCCTCCTCCAGTTCCAGCACCCGGTCCACGATCTGCTGCGGAGTCTGCCGCGCGATCGGCCGCCCGCACACCGGGCAATGCGGCTTACCCACCCGCGCATACAGCAGCCGCAGGTAGTCATACACCTCCGTGACCGTGCCCACCGTTGACCGCGGATTGCGGGACGCCGCCTTCTGGTCGATCGACACCGCCGGGGACAGCCCGTCGATGAAATCGACATCCGGCTTATCCATCTGGCCCAGGAACTGCCGCGCATACGCCGACAAGGACTCGACATACCGCCGCTGCCCCTCCGCGAAAATCGTGTCAAACGCCAGGCTCGACTTCCCCGACCCCGACAGCCCGGTAAACACGATCATGGAATCCCGCGGCAGCTCCAGCGACACATCCTTCAGGTTGTGCTCACGGGCGCCGCGGACAACGAGACGATCAGCCACTGTGCTCAATTCTCCGGGTCAGGACGGGTTCTCCGGCTCATGATGGACGGATCTCCAGCTCAGGACGGGTAAGGATGCTACGCCGACACGGGCCACGCCATGATATTCGGGACCACTGACAAAACATCGCCGCGGCCGAAGAGCTTCCCGGCCTGTGCACCGCCGGGGCCATGCCGCCCCGGGCCGCGCACCGCCGGCTGCACTGCCGGACACCGCCGGGCCTGCGGCCGCCGCATCACCGGACCGGGCCAGGCGCCCCCCTGGGGGCACCACCCGTCCCGCTGCCTTCCAGGGTGCCATTCCGCAGTGTCATCCCGCAGGGGGATGATGGGTCCCGAACCTCGCCAGCAACGCAAGGAGGCAGCGGTGGCCTACACCGGGGACGTGACCGTGGGCGGCCCGCCCGACACGCGGCAATTGCCGGGGCTGACCGTGACCAAGCTCGCGGTCGGGCCGATGGACAACAACGCCTACCTGCTCACCTGCACCGAGACCGGCGAGGCCGTGCTGATCGACGCGGCGAACGAGGCCAGCCGCCTGCTCGAGCTGATCGGGGACCGGCCGGTGCGCCGGATCATCACCACCCACCGGCACTTTGACCACTGGCAGGCGCTCGCCGAGGTCCAGGAAGCCACCGGCGCGGACGTGATCGCCCACCCGGACGACGCGGTGGAGCTGCCGGTCGCGGTGACCACGCTGGTGGAGCACGGCGGCGCCATAGCGGTCGGGGCGGCCACTCTGTCCGTCATCCACCTGCGCGGGCATACCCCGGGCAGCATCGCGCTGAGCTACGACGCCGCCGGGCAGCTGGCCGGCGAGCCGCACCTGTTTACCGGGGACTCGCTGTTTCCCGGCGGCCCGGGCAACACGCAGGGCGACGCGAAGCGGTTCGGCCAGCTGATGGACGATCTGGAGGAGCGGGTCTTCGCCCCGCTGCCCGACCCCACCTGGGTGTACCCGGGGCACGGGAAGGACACCGTGCTCGGCGCCGAGCGGCCGCATCTCGGCGAGTGGCGGGCCCGCGGCTGGTAGCGCCGGGCCGCGGCGGCGGCCAGGTCAGCGGACCTGGGTGCTGTAGACCACCACGTTGCTGAGATAACTGCGGGTGGCGTAGTCGAACGTGCCACCGCAGGTGATGAGGTGCAGCTCGGCGTCGGGTGCGGGGCCGTACACCTTCCCGGTGGGGAAATGGTCCTTCGGGTACTGCCGCACCGCGTAGACGCTGAACACGGCCAGGCTGCCGTTCGCGCGGCGCACGTAGATGCGCTCACCGGGCCGGATGTCGCTGAGCCGGTAGAAGATGCCCGGGCCGAGGTAGGAGTCGATGTGCCCGGCGATGACGGAGGACCCGACCTCTCCCGGCCGGGGGCTGCCGGTGTACCAGCCGGCCACCGCGGTGGAGGCAGGCACCTGCAGGGTGCCCTGCGCGGTGATGCCCAGCCTGATCAGCCTGGTGTGCACGCCGATGGCCGGGATGGTCAGGGACACCGGGGCCGGGGCGGCCTGCGCCGGTGACGGGTCCGGGGCCGGGGCGGCCGATCCGGACGGCACCGGGACGGTCTCGCGTGGCGCCCTGTCGGCGGCCAGCCCCGGGTGGCCGGTCAGCATGACCAGGCCGGCCACGCCGAGCGCCAGCACGGCCAGCCCGCAGGCCAGGACGGCCACGGCCAGCGGACGGCGCCGGCGCCGTCCCGGCGGGCCGCCTGGGGGCGGCCCGCCGGCTGGCGAGATGCGTGGCGGCGGCGCGGACCGGGACGACTCCCGGGGTGCGAGGCCGCGCCGGGACGGACCGCGGTGCCCGTGCCGGGGGCGCCCGGCCGGGTTCGCGGGTGCGGCGCGGCCCGCCTCCGTCAACGGGCGTGCCGGGCCACGGCCCTGACCCGGCGGAGCCGGTAGCCACCGGCCAGGGTAAGGAACGCGCCCGCGGCTACCGCCGCCAGCCAGGGCAGCGGCGAGGATGCAGGCTTCGGGGCCGTGCCGCCGAGACCGGTCGCCGCACCGCCGTTGGGCATGACCGAGCTGCCCGCGGCGTCCATCAGGTCGGTGACCTCCAGGCCGCTGGATGAATCCAGCACGACCAGGGTGTGGATCGTGCCCGCGGTCAGCTTGACCTGACCAGACCACGTCTCACTGCCGCCTTTGGCGTGGACCATCCAGGTGCCGGGCGAATTCGTCCCGTACTGGGTGACGCTACCGAACGCGAGGTTACGGGCCAGCGTGGCGCTGCCGGCGGTCACCGTGACGTCATGCTCTTTGAGCGACGCCTGGATCACCCGGACGAGCGACTTGCCCTTGGGCGTGGTCAGCTGGTCGTCAAGTACCTGGAGGTGGAGCGCCTTGGCCGGCCCGACCCCGGCCACGGTGTAGGCGTGGCCCGGGTGGACCATCAGGTTGGTGGACAGCACCGGGGCAGACGCCGGTGAGGCGCCCGCCCCGCGCATGGCCACCGTGTACTCACCATGGGGGACGCGCTCGTAGGGCGACACGGTGCCGTAGGCGACGTGCTTGAGCACGATCATCGCGCTGGGCATGCCGTAGCTGTACAGGTAGACGTCCACGGGCGGGGTGTTCGGGGACAGGTGCGCGAGCCTGACCCAGCCGTATCCCGAGGAGGCCGGGGCGTGAGCGGTGGCCGCGGCCGCCGGCCCGGCCGCCGCGGTGAGCGCGACCAGGGCCCCGCTGGCCAGCAGGGCCAGCCCGGTCATCCGGCGGCGAAGCGCCGCGCGCGGGCGCAAGAGGCGCCGCGCCCGGATCACAATGAACTCCGTACCATCGTGTACTCCCACTCCCAGGATGAATCATCCAGTGTTGACGATGCGTGTCTTGACGTGTGTTCTTGCTCCGGTCAGCCCCTCCCGAGCAGACCGAGGGGGCTGGGCGCGCCGAACTCGACGCGCAGCACCGGCTGGCCGCTGGCCAGCCGTATGACGCTGATGTGCGCGGGCCGGTACGGGCTCAGCTGGCCGCGGAGGAAATCGGCCAGCGAGCCGATCGTGTTGGGCCGGAGCCGGGTCCCCGGACTGGCCGGCGCGATGTCTGCGGCCCGCAGCGGCATGCCCGCACTCGCCCCGGCGGCGGGCGCCGGGAAACCGGCCACATCCACCGTGTGCATGGTGGCCAGGGCGGCGAACACGGTCAGCAGGCGGGAGTCGACCTGGCCGGCGGCCAGGGCCCGGCGGGCGGTGGCGGACGGATGGAGCCTGGGGTTCTGCAGCAGCTGGCGGCCCGCGGAGGCCCGCGCCGCCACGTCGGCCCGCAGGCTGCGCAGGTAGGCCGCGGCCCCGTCGGCCGCCACCACCCGGACCGCGGTCTGCGCGCTGCCGGTTCCGAAGCTGGCCAGCACGGCCGGCGCGTACACGCTGCTCAGCCGGGCGCCGAACTCGCTGCGGACGGCGGCGGTGGACACGATCAGGTCGCTGCCCAGCGGGGCGGGATTGCTCCCGCCCAGCGCGAGCAGCTGCCCCCCCGGGATCCCGTGCGCCTGCAGCAGCGCGCACATCTGCGGGTCGCAGGACACGATGGCGTCCGGGGAAGCCTGCCCGGCGATCCAGCGGGCCGCGGCCGTCCGGGCCGCTGCAGCCGCCCGGATGGCCGCCGGGGTGGGCGCGCCGCCGGCACTGGCCCGGGTAGCGCCGCGGGTGTGCCCGGCCGGAGCCGGGCTGCTGGTCAGTGCGATGCTGATCGCACCCGCCCCGAACAGCAGCGCGGCCACGGCGAGCAGGGTGAGTAGCCGCCACCGGGCCTGGGCGGGCCAGCGCAGGTGCAGGCGGCGCTGTGCCCACAGCTGCACGGTGGTGAGCAGCACCCTGCCCCAGGCCGGTGGGGACGAAGTGGCCTGCCCGGACGGGCCAGCCGGGGCGGCGCCGCCTGGGGCCTGGCCGCCGGCCTGAGCACCGCCGGGCGCCGGGCGCGGAGCCGCAGAGCCGTCAGCGGGGGGACGGCCACCCCGGGGCCCGGAGGGCGGCGCGGGCGGAGGTGTCCCAGCGGCGGGTGTCCCAGGGCCAGCAGAGCCCGGCCCGGGTTCCGGGCTGTCCCCGGCGCCAGATGCTGACGCGGCGCGGCGCTCGTCCTCCTGGTCCTGACGGGCCAGCGTGACGGCCTCCTGCGCGGCGGCGAGGTCCTGAACCGACAGGACGACCGCGTCCTGGGCGGCGTCCGCGCTGAAGTCACGCGCGGGGCGGCTGCTGGTCCGTGACGGGAGACCATCCGGCCGGCTGCCCACCTCAGAATTCCCGGGCATTGGCCCGGGTGACTTCAGCCGTCGGATTTGCGGTTGCACGCACGTCCCCCACCGGGCCGGCGAGGAGTAAGACCAAGCCCAGGAGACCAGACGAGCACACCTTCCAAGACCATTTCAACCGGAATAACACGATGCTACTAAGGGAATACGTACCGTCGGGTAGGACTCGATTTGATCACGGTCCGTATAACCTGTCCCCCGCTCACACCGGGATTTCGCCGCGCATAGTTACGGGCATCCGTTACCTGTTACCGGACGCGGTGGTAGAGGCCGAGAGCCTGGTCCACCGCGGCGGTCTCGGTGGGCAGCAGGGCCGCCCGGGCTCGCGCCGCCGCGGCCAGCCGGGCCGCGGCCTCCGGGTCGTCCAGGAGCAGCGTCACCGCGGCGCCCAGCCCCGCCGGGTCGCCGGGCTGGACGAGCAGGGCACCGTCGTCGCCGGTCAGCTCGGCAATCCCGCCGACCCTCGTGGCCACCAGCGGCCGCCCCGCACGCAGCGCCTCCTGCACGATGAGAGGCTGGCCTTCCCAGATGCTGGGCACGACGACCACGTCCGCGGCGGCCAGCAGCACGGGCACATCGCGGCGCTGGCCGAGGAACCGGACCGCCACCCCCGCCAGGCCGGCCTGGCGGCGAAGCTCCGCATCCAGCGGCCCTTCTCCCGCGATAAGCAGCAGCGGAACCGCTCCGCGCGGCTGCCACCACGCGGCGGCGCGGATGAGCGTGCCAAATCCCTTCTGGGCGGCCAGCCGGCCGACCGCGAGCACGATCTGCCGGCCACCGGGCTCCCGGCCCTGTACCTCACCGCCTGCCCATTCACGCTCCCCGGTCTCACTCCCCCCGAGTTCACGGCGCAGGACCGCCACCTCGGCGGGTGAGACCTCGGCCGGGGCCGGCGCGGGCACGAGCGCCCTCCCGGCCAGCCGGGCCCCTTTACGGCGCATCCGGGCGTCCAGATCACCGGACACCGTGAGCACCGCATCGGCCCGGCGGGCGACGATCACTTCCAGCCCGGCGTAGAGGGCGGCGGCCGGCCCGCGAGCGGGCGGGGCGTTGTGCACCGTGACCACCAGTGCGGTACGCGGCGTGCCCGGCACGGCCAGGGCCAGGGCGGCCAGCGCGCCCGCCCGCAGGCCGTGCGCGTGCAGCACGTCGGGGGTGTCACGGGCCAGCAACCGCCGGAGCCGCAGCACGGCGGCGGCGTCCCGGGCGGGCCGGGGACGGCCGGCGATGGCCACCGTGCTGAAGTCCCAGCCCGGCCCCGGCATGGCTGAGCCCGGCGTGGCTGAGCCACCCGGGCCGGCCCGCCCGGGGTGGGCCTGGACGCCGCCGGCCGCAGGATCCGCCGCGCCGCCCCGCGATGGCGGCGGGCCGCCGTCGAGGGCCAGCCACGGCCCGGCCGCGGCCGGGCCGTAGACGCGGACCATGGCGCCCCGGGCGGCGCACCCGCGGGCCAGCATGGCCACGTGCCGCCCGGTCCCGCCGGCCGTCGTGCCGAGCAGGTAGCTGACGCACAGCCCGGCCTGGACCCCGGCCTGGGCCCCGGCCCCAGTCCCGGCGTTGCCCCCGGTTCCGGCCGGGTTCACGGCCCCGGTCACGACGGTGCCTTCCGCCCGGCCCGCCAGGACCCTGGGAGCATGTCCCGGCCGCTGGCCAGCACCGCGCGCAGATTCCCTCCGTCCAGGGCCAGCCCGGCTCCCCCGAACACGAGCGTCACGCATACGCAGGCCAGGATCGCGACCCCGGCGTTGGGGATGAAGCCGCGGGCCGGCACGGCGGAGGACAGCGCGGCGCCGGCGGCCGCCCCGGCCAGGGCCCCGGCCAGCCCGGCCAGGGCGGCGCGGGCCGCGCCGCGCAGCGCCGGCTGGCCCCGGGCCCGGCGTACCGCGCCGAGCAGCGCGAGGGCGCCCGCGGTCAGGCCGAGCGTGTTGCCCAGGCCCAGGACGGGAACCACCCACCAGTCCGGCACCAGGGCTACCGCGATCACGTCCACGATGATCACCAGCAGCCAGCCGGCCGCCAGGGCCGCGGCCGCGACCCGGGTTCGCGCGTCGGCGAACAGCACCCGGGACAGGTTGGTGGACAGGCCGTACCCGATCAGGCCGGGCGCGAAGGCGGCGAACGTGTAGGCCAGCTGCCGGGCGTCCCCCGGGTGGTGCGTGAACAGCCGGGAAGCGGGCACCGCCGCGCCGGCCAGCAGCGCCGCACCCAGCCAGGACACGAGCATGACCGCACGGGTGGAGGCTGCGGCCGTTTCATCGAAGCGGGCGCCCTCGGCGGCCGCCAGGACCGGGAACGCGGTCGTGGCGATGGGCACCGCCAGCACCGCGTACGGCACGAAGAACATCTGCCAGCCGTAGTTGTACAGGACCAGCGCACCCTGGCCTTCGTGGCCGTTGGCGAGCACCATCACCGCAACCACCGACGCGTCCTGGGCGACCAGGGCGATCAGGCCCACCGCGGCCAGGCCGCGGATCCGGGGGGCCACGCCCGACGGGAAACGCAGCGTGGGCCGCAGCCGCAGGCGCAGCCGGAGCGCCGGGAGCAGCGCGACCAGGACCAGCGCCGCCACCCCCGCCGTGGTGCCGACGGACAGCATCAGCTCCGCCGGGCGGGGTAGCGAGGCCAGCCGCCCGTACCCGTGGCTGAGCGGGACGAAGGCGAGATACGCGGAGATGACGACCAGGCTGGACAGCACGGGGGCGATGGCGGGGGCGGTGAACCGCCGGTGCGCCTGCAAGATCCCGTACAGCACCACGGCCAGCCCGTACAGCAGGACCTGGGGGGCGAATATCACCAGCATCCGGGTGCTGACCCCGACGATGGCCGCGTGCGCACAGCGCGGTGCGCCCGCGAGCAGCAGCGAGGCCAGCGGGCCGGCTGTCACGGCGATGATCACGCTCACCGGGGCGAGCAGCAGAACCGTCCAGGACAGCATCGCGGACGCGATCTGGCTGGCCTGGGTTTCAGCGCTGTCGGGTGCGGTCGCCGCGGGGCCGGTGGCGGGGACCAGGGCCAGCCGCCGGGCCGCCGGGCCGGCCAGCACCGGGATCAGGACGCTGGTGAGGGCACCGCCCAGGACGATGTCGTAGATGATGTTCGGCACCTGGTTGGCGGTGGCGTACGCGGTGCCCAGGCAGGTCGCGGATACGGTATGCGCGAAGACCAGCTGGCGGCCGAAGCCCACGATGTTCGACACGATGGTGATCGCGCCGATGAGCACGGCGGCCCGGCCGATGGCGGCACCTGCCTGCGGCCCCCCGTCTGTGTGCTGCGCCCGGCCGGCCTTGATCGCCGCTTCCTGCGCCTCGGTCACGGGGGGCTGGGAGTCGTCCTCGGCGCGACAGGCTGATGCGGGGCGGTGCGATCGGCCGTGCGGCCCGGCCCCGGGCCGTCTGGCCCCGGGCCGTCTGGCCCCGGGCCGTCTGGCCCGGGCCGTCTGGGCCCGGGCCGTCTGGGCCCGGGCCGTCTGGGCCCGGGTCGTCTGTGCTGGCCGCCGGTGACCCCGCCACCCCGGCCGGCCCGGGCCGCCGGCCGAGCATGTCTATCCAGTGCAGCGGCGGGGTCCGCTGGATGAGCTTGGTGAAGCTGACCTTCTCGCTGGCCGCGGTCAGCGCGACGATCCCGGCCAGCACGGCCACCCGGCCGGACCGGGGCAGGGTCGCGGCGGCCGCGGCGCCGAGCATGGCCCCGAGGGCGTTGGCCCCCGCGTCGCCCAGCATGGCCCGCTCCCCGAGATCCTCGCCCACCAGGGCGAGGGCCGCGCCCAGCGGGAGCCCGGCCAGCGTGACCGCCGCCACGGGCTCGGGTTTAGCCAGCACCGGACTAGCCAGCGCAGGACTAGCCACCGCAGGACTAGCCACCGCAGGACTAGCCACCGCAGGACTAGCCAGCCCGGGACTAGCCAGCCCGGGACTAGCCAGCACGGGGCCCTCCCCGTCCGCGCCCGGCCTGCCCGCGGCGGCCAGCAGGCCGCCCGCCAGCGCCGCGACCTTGATGGCTCGCCCGGGCCGCAGGTCGAACAGGTTGAGCAGGTTGGCGCCTCCCGCGATGAGGCCCGCGTTCACCGCGACGTCCAGCGCGCCGCCGCCCAGCAGCGCGCTCGCGGCCAGCCCGGTGGCACCGATGCCGCCGATCTTGACCGCGCCGGTGGTCACCTCACCGTGGCCCAGGGCGCCCAGGTGACCGCGGAAACCCCGCCGGTCGCCGCTGCCCGCGAGGTCGTCGTAGCCGCCGAAGCCGCCGGCCCCGGCCACGGCGGTCACCAGCGCAGCCCGGGCCCGGCCCGGCAGGCCCGGGGTGAGGGCGGCGGCGAGCGCGGCCCCGGCGGCGGCCGCGGGTCCTTCCAGCAGGGTGACCGGCTCGCCGCGGTGGTTGGTCCTGGTCCAGGTCGCGGCCCCGCCCGGCGGGCGCGCCCGGAGTAGCGCGTACGCACCCCGGGCCGCACCGGCCGCCAGGGCCGGGCCGATTACGCCTGCGGTGACACGCCGCGCGCGTCCCCGCCGGCTCACCGCGCGCTCGCCGGGGCGGTGGCGTCCGGATGCGCGGACCCCCGTGCGCCGCGCCGCGGGCTCGGGGACTGCTTCGCGGTTGACGTCGCCGTCGAGGACGGCGAGGGGGTGGGGGCCGGGCTCGGGGCGGCCGCGGTCGCGGTGGCCAGCGATCCGTAGTTGCCGGACCGGCCCGCGGTCATCTGCTCGTAGAGGGCCTGCGCGACGACGATCTGGCCGGTCGTGTAGTCCGCGTTGTCCACGGTGCTGAAGTGGTCGGGGCGGCCGCCCGACCGCAGCAGGTCGATGGCACTGCCCATCCCGGAGCCGGCGACCGGCCCGGCCATCACGGTGCCATTGTCAGCCAGGTTCAGTTGCTGCGCCACGGTCACCAGGGTCTGGCTCGCGGTGTTGGGGCCGGTGACCGCGGGCGGGGTGCCCGGGATTATCACGACAGCCAGGGTGGCACGAGCAGCCGGGTCCCCGCTGGTACTCAGGAAACCTCCGTCCGCGTAGCCGTTGAGGATCGCTTTACCGCTGGCGTCGGCCACCCCGGGCGGGGGGTCGGTGGGTCCGTTCTTGGTCAGGATCGCGCTGGCGATCAGCTGGCCGGCCTGGGACTGCTGCGTGCCGGCGCGCAGGGTGATACCGGGCGGGGTCAGCTGCCGGTTCAGGGTGTCCAGGTCCGACTGGGTGCCGGTGGCGAAGAACTGGCTCTGCAGCTGCACCTGGCCGCTTACCGTCGCGCCCGCTTCGGTGAGCGCCGACGTGACCCCGGTGGCCACCGCGCCGTTGAAGCCGGGGGCGGTGACCAGGACCACCCGCTGGCCGTCCAGCAGGCCGTTCAGCGCCGCGTGCTCTCCCGCCTGGGCGTATGCCTGCGCGGCGTTCAGCTCGTTCTGGGACAGGCGGTTCTGCGCGTACAGCGCGTCGATCCGTTTCTTCTCCGCGGACGCGGTCTTCTGCAGCCCGCTGAGCACGGCCGGCTTCAGCGCGGTGGACCCGACCACGATCCCGATCGCGAGCGCCAGGAAGACGGCGACGATAGACACCAGGTGGTAGCGGAAATCGATCACGGGAGGCCGGCCTAGAACAATCCGCCGAGCCAGTACTTCACGCCGTCCCACTGGGCGCCGAGGTATGTGAAGAAGATCTGGCCCGCGGGGGACGCGAGCATGACGACCAGGATGGTGACGCAGGCGGCGAGCACCAGCAGCATCAGGGCCCAGCCGGAGATGCGCTGGCGGTAGAGCCGGCTGACGCCCTTGGCGTCCACCAGCTTGCTCCCGACCCGGAGCCTGGTCAGCCAGGTGCTCGCGTACCCGGCACGGCCCTTGTCCAGGAACTCGTCCAGGGTGTTGTGGGTACCCACGGCGACGATCAGGGTGGCGCCCTTGGTGTCCGCCATCAGCAGGGCCACATCCTCACTGGTGCCGCCGGCGGCACACACCACCGAGGGCAGCCCGAGCCGTTCGACCCGCTCCTGGCCGGGCGCCCGTCCGTCGAGCGGATAGGCGTGCACCACCAGCTCCGCGCCGCAGTGCAGCCCATCGTCGGTGACCGAGTCCATGTCACCGACGATGATGTCAGGAAGGTAGCCCGCCTCCAGCAGCGCGTCAGCACCGCCGTCCACCCCGACCATGACCGGCTTGAACTCGCGGATGTAGGGGCGCAGCACCGCAAGGTCTTCGCGGAACCGGTTGCCGCGCACCACGACCAGCACGTGCCGCCCCTCGATCCTGGTCCGCAGGTCCGGCGCGGCGATGCCGTCGACCAGCAGCCCGCCCTCGCCTTTCACGTACTCAAGCGTGTTTGTCACGAAGTCCTGGAGCTGGGCCGCGATGCCTTCCTTGGCCGCGGTCATCGCCTCGGCCACCATCCCGGCCGTCTGCACCCGTCCCTTGGCCACGACCTCGTCGCCGACGTACAGTGTGTCGCCCTGCAGCCGGACCAGGGTGCCCTCGCTGACCTTCGTGAATACGTCCGGGCCGACGTCGTCCACCAGCGGCACCCCGGCCTCCACCAGCAGCTGGGGGCCGAGGTTCGGGTACCGGCCGCTGATGCTGGGGGCAACGTTCACCACCGCCGCGACCTGCTGGCGCAACAGCGCTTCCGCGCCGAGCCGGTCCAGGTCCGCGTGGTCGATGATGGCGATCTCGCCCGTGCGCAGCCGCTTGGTGAGGTTCTTCGTCCGGCGGTCCAGCCGGGCAGCGCCGATCACACCGGGGAGGTCTTCTGGCCTGCTCCGGTGCCGTATCGGGAGTTTCAGGAACGGGGCCATCATCGCAGTCCATCCTGCCAGACCGCACGACCGGACGAGGCCACGAGCCGTATCAGCGAACACCCCAGGTTACTGGGCCCACGCAGGACGCTCAGCTTCCGTTCAGCCTCTGCCCAGCCGGCGCCGCTCAGCAGGCGCCGCTCAGCCGGCCCGGTTCTCGGCGGCCGTCGCCCGTTCCGCCGCGGCGGCGGTGAGCAGCTCGCCGGCGTGGGCGCGGCCGTACTCGGAGTCCTCGAGCCCGGCCAGCATCCGGGACAGCTCGGTGACCCGCCCGGCGTCGTCGAGCCGGGTCACGCCGCTGCGCGTCACGCTGCCGTCGCCTGCTTTCTCGACCACCAGGTGAGTGTCCGCGAACGCGGCGACCTGGGGCAGGTGGGTGACCACGATGACCTGCGCCAGCCGGGCCAGCCGGGCCAGCCGCCGCCCGATCTCCACCGCGGCCTTGCCGCCCACCCCGGCGTCGACCTCGTCGAACACGAAGGTCGGCACGGGGTCGGCGCCGGCGAACACCACCTCGATCGCGAGCATGACCCGGGACAGCTCACCGCCCGAGGCGCCCTTGGCCAGCGGCAGCGCGGGCGCTCCTGGGTGCGCGGCCAGCCGGATCTCCACGTCGTCAGCGCCGTGCGGGCCGAATTCTTCCTGCGGCGTGACCGCGACCGTGAGCGACGCGTGCGGCATGGCCAGGGCGGCCAGCTCGGCGGTGACCTCGCCGGCGAAGCGCGCGGCGGCCTCCTTGCGCAGCGCGGTGAGCTGGTCCGCCAGCTCGGCGACGGCCGCGCCCAGCCGCTCGGCGTCCCCGGCCAGCCCGGCGATCCGGTCGTCGTCGCTGTCCAGCTCGCCCAGCCGGCTGCCCGCCTGCCTGGCCCAGTCCAGCACCGCGGCCACGTCCCCGCCCTCGCCGCCCGCGGGTGCGCCGCCAGCCGCGTAGCCGCGGATCAGCCGGGTCAGGTCGGCGCGCCGCTGCTGCACGGCGGCCAGCCGGGCCGGGTCCGCCTCGACCGACTCCACGTAGGAGGCGAGTTCCGCGCCGATGTCCGAGACCAGGTAGGCCGCCTCAGACAGCCGGGCCGCCAGCCCGCCGAGCGCCAGGTCGTGGGCGGCGACCGCCTCCAGTGCCGCGGTCGCGTTGGCCAGCAGGCCGACCGCGTCGGGCCGGTCGTAGGATCCGCTGGACGGGTCGCCGAGCAGCGCGTCGTGGGCCGCGCTGGCCGCGGTGTGCAGCCCGTCGGCATTGGCCAGCCGCTCCTCCTCGGCCCGCAGCTCCCCGTCCTCCCCCGCGACCGGCTCCAGCCGCTCGATCTCGGCCAGCCCGCGCCGCAGGTCCTCGGCTTCCTGGGCACGCTCGCGGGCCTGCCCGGTCAGTTCCTCGAGTTCGGCCCGGACTTCGCGGTGCCGCTGGTAGGCGCGGTGGTAGTCGGCGGCGACCGCGGCCAGCGCGGGACCGCCGAAGCGATCGAGCGACTCCCGCTGCCGGCCCGGCCGCAGCAGTTGCTGCTGGTCGGCCTGACCGTGCACCGCGACCAGGTCATCGGCCAGGTAGGTGAGCAGCGACACGGGCACGGAGTGGCCGCCGGCGTAGGCGCGTGAGCGTCCCTCCGCGGACACCGAGCGGCTGACGATCAGTGTGGCCCCGTCGTCGTCGAGCTCGCCGCCCGCCTCGGCCACCTGCCCGGCCACCCGCCCCGCGGGGTCGATCCGCAGCCGGCCCTCGACCGTGGCCCGGTCGGACCCGGGCCGCACCCGGGCCGGGTCGGCCCGGCCGCCGAACAGGAGGCTGAGGCCGGTGACCACCATCGTCTTGCCCGCCCCGGTCTCGCCCGTGACCACCGTGAACCCCGGCGACAGCTCCAGCACGGCGTCCTCGATCACGCCGAGCGCGTTGATGCGGACTTCCTCAAGCATGAGCGCGCGGCTCCTGTTCGATGTGGCGGGCGCCCGGGCGCCCCCGCCATCCGGCGACGGGCAGGCCGAACTTGGCGACCAGCCGGTCGGTGAACGGCGCGCCGCCGGCCGCGGCGTCATCCCCGCCGCGCAGCCGGGCCAGCAGCACCGGGGTGGCGCCGCGGCGGACCTCGATCCGCGCACCGGCCGGCAGGTCCACCCGGCGCCGCCCGTCGCACCAGAGCACGGCCGCGAACGACTGGCCGACAGCGGGACCACCGAGGACCTCGACCGCGAGCAGGGAGCTGGGTGAGATGACCAGCGGGCTGCCGAACAGCGCGTGCGCGCTGATCGGCACCATCAGCAGCGCCTCGACCTCCGGCCACACGACTGGGCCGCCCGCCGAGAACGCGTACGCCGTGGAGCCGGTCGGCGTGGCACAGACCACGCCGTCGCAGCCCCACCGGGACAGCGGCCGGCCGTCGATCTCGGTGATCACCTCGATCATCCGTTCCCGGGCGACCTTCTCCACGGTGGCTTCGTTCAGGGCCCAGGTCCGGGCGATGACCGTGCTGTTCTGCCGCACGGTCACGTCGACGGTCATCCGCTGCTCCACGGTGTACTGGCGGGTGATCACCCGGTCGATCACGTTGGGCAGGTCGTCGTATTCGGCCTCGGCGAGGAAGCCGACGTGCCCGAGGTTCACGCCCAGCAGCGGGACACCGGCCGGCCGGGTCATCTCGGCCACCCGCAGCAGCGTCCCGTCGCCGCCGAGGACCAGGACCATCTCGGTGCCCCGGGCGGCGTCGGGGGTGGCCGGGAGCACCTCGGCCCCCGGGCACTGGAGGTCGGCCGCCTCGGTGTCGACGATGCGCACCGTGATCCCTGCGGCGAGCAGCATCTCCACCACGAGCCGGGCGCTGGTCACCGCCGCGGCCCGGCCCGTGTGCACGGTAACGAGTACCGTCCGGGTGGGGTTCACTGCGGTCCTTCCGCGATGACCTGCGCGAGCCTGGCGGCTTCGAGCGGCGGCGCACCGCGGCGCAGCCAGAGGAAGTACTCCACGTTCCCGGCCGGGCCGGGCAGCGGGCTGGCGCTGGTCCCCGCCACGCCCAGGCCGCTGTCCGCGGCGGCCGTGGCCACCGCGGCCACCGCCGCGGCCCGCAACTCCGGATCACGCACCACCCCGCCCGCGCCGACGCGCCCCTTGCCCACCTCGAACTGGGGCTTCACCAGGAGCAGGAAGTCAGCGTCCGGGGCCGCGCAGCGGACCAGGGCGGGCAGCACCAGGCCGAGTGAGATGAACGAGAGGTCCGCGGTGACCAGGGACGGCGCCGGGGCCACCTGCCCAGGCTCCAGGTGCCGCACGTTCACCCGGTCGAGCACGGTGACCCGGTCGTCGCTGCGCAGCGCCCAGGCGAGCTGGCCGTAGCCGACGTCCACCGCCACCACCTGGGCCGCCCCGGCGCGCAGCAGCACGTCGGTGAAGCCGCCCGTGGATGCGCCCGCGTCCAGGCAGCGCCGGCCCGCCACCGACAGCCCGGGGAAGGCGGCCAGCGCGCCCGCGAGCTTACGGCCGCCCCGGGACGCGTACTCGGGGCCAGCGCCGGCGTCCTGGACCGCGATCGGGTCATCGGCGGTGACCTGGGTCGCGGTCTTGCCCGCCGACTGGCCCGCCACCACTACCCGTCCGGCGGTGACCAGCTCCGCGGCGTGCTCGCGGGACCGGGCCAGCCCACGGCGCACCAGTTCGGCGTCGAGACGTCTCCGGTTACTCATGCAGTGACTGCCTCGCCGTTCAGCTGTCCGGGGCCGGATGAGTTCCATGAGCAGCCGCTGCGGGCGGGATCTGGGCGGACGCGATGGGGGCCTGCGGAAAATGGTCGTTTCCTGGATCAAGGGTACCCAGTGCCCCGGTCAGCTCCGCGTGGATGTGCTCGAAGACTGCCGCGTGCTCGGGCAGCGGCAGGCCGGCCAGCTCGCCGAGCCGCCCCAGGGCCTGATCCACCCGTGGGTCGCCAGTGCTGGCGGCGCCCGCCGGGGTACTCCCGGGGGCGATCGCGCCGGGCGCCACCGGATCGTTCTGCGTCACGTCGCGCTCCTCGGCAGGGTTGCGGGCTGCGGGGCGGTCCCCTGACGAAACGCTACCGTCCGCAGGCCGCCGGAGGCGCCACCAACGGCTGGCGCCACGCCTATGGCGTCGTCAATGGGTAAGGAGTTGCACAATAGACGTCTCTGGGAAGCGAGGAGACATGGCGACTGCTGAGGAGTGCCGGACGGCGCTGGAGGCGCTGACAGCCCGGATTTCTGAGATGGACGCGGAGGCGCGGGCCACTCACCTAGCCGACCGCACCCTCAGCTGCACGGTCACCGACCTTGGCGTCACGTTTGTCACCAAGCTCGGCGCGGACGGGGCCTCGGCGGTCAGCGAGGCCGGGCCGGGTGACCCACCGTCCCAGGTCCGGTTCTCGGCCGCGAGCGATGAGCTGGTGACGATCTCGGGGGATCCGGGGCGTTTTGTCCGGTCCTGGCTGACCGGCCGGGTGAAGGTCCACGCCAGCCTCGGCGACCTGCTCCGCCTGCGCAAGCTGCTCTGACCGCCCGCCCCGGCCGGCCGGCGGGCCGGATCCCCTGCCACCTGACTGGCTAAAGCCGTCGGCCGCGCATCGCCTTCATCAGCCCTAACGGCTTTACCGGCATGACATGACCAGCCCGGGACGGTCTTCGTTGCGGAGAATGAAGCGGGTCCGGCCGGCGCGCGCCGCGCCAGCCGGCGGTCACCGGACAGGGCGGGCGGTGACACGTAGCCGAGACTCCCTTTGGCCGTGACAGTCCCTCGCCCACCGGACCGCGTCCGCGTGCGTCCATCCACCCGCACGGCTCCGGGTCCCATAAGTCACACGGACCCCTCCCGCCCACGTTTCACGCAGAACGTGCGCCTCAATCGGACAAAACACCCATCACGGCGCACGTCCCGCGTGAAATGTGCGCTGGGGCCCCATGATCGATGCGATCTGTGGTGCTGGTGGTGCGGATCAGACTTGAACTGAGCCGCCAGAGCGGGCCGCCGCGCGGGAAGCGGCGGCCGGGCGGCTCACTTGTGAGGCTGGAGCGATACTTGGGATCCCTGGGACGGGCGTGATCCAGCTGACGGCAGGCGGGGCTGACCAGCTGACCAGCTGACGGCAGGCGGGGCTGACCAGCTGATCCGGCTGGCGGGGCTGGCCGGCTGGCGGGCTGATCCGGCTGGCGGAGCTGGCCGGCAGGCGGGGCTGGCCGGCAGGCGGGGCTGGCCGGACGATGGGCTGGATCACGGCCGCGGGGCGGCGGGCATACTGGGGCGGTGGCGGCACTCATCCTCCGGGCGGCGCGGGACCGGGGCGCGCGGGACCGGGCGGCGCGGGACCGGGGCGCGCGGGACCGGGGCGCGCGGGACCGGGCCGCACGCGGCGGGCCGGGCTGAGCGGTGCCTGAGGGGGACACGGTCTGGCACGCGGCGAAGCGGCTGCGGGAGGCGCTGGCCGGGCGGGTGCTGACCCGCAGCGACTTCCGGGTCCCCCGGTACGCGACGACCGACCTGACCGGCCGCCGGGTGACGGAGTCATTGTCGCGGGGCAAGCACCTGCTCACCCGGGTCGAGGGTGGCCTGACCGTGCACACCCACCTGAAGATGGAGGGTGCGTGGCGGGTGCGCCCGGCCGCCGCCCGGCAGCCGGAGGGCCACCGGGCGAGGCTCATCCTCGCCAACGACACCTGGCAGGCGGTCGGCTACCAGCTCGGGGTGGTCGAGGTGCTGGCCACCGGCCAGGAAGAGGACGTGGTCGGCCACCTCGGCCCGGACCTGCTCGGCCCGGGCTGGGACGCAGCCGACGTGGACGAGGCGGTGCGCCGCCTCCTGGCCGACCCCGGGCGGCCAGCGGCCGAGGCGCTGCTGGATCAGGGCAACCTGGCGGGTATCGGCAACGTGTACAAGTGCGAGCTGCTGTTCTTGCGGGGCGTCTACCCGTGGCGGCCAGTCGGCGAGATCAGCGACCCGGCCGGGATGGTGCGGCTGGCTCACCGGATGCTGGACGCGAACAAGGACCGGATCGGGCACATCACCACCGGGTCGCGGCAGCGCGGCGAGGAGCACTGGGTCTACGGGCGGGGCGGCCGCCGCTGCCGCCGGTGCGGGACGCTCATCCAGCGGGCCGGCCAGGGCAGCGACCCGGAGGCGCGGATCACGTTCTGGTGCCCGCACTGCCAGCCCCGCTAACGGCCAGCCCGCGCAACGGCCCGCCCCCAAATGGCTCGTCCCGCAACCGCCAGCCTGGGGCATCGCCCGCGGCACAAAGAACACTCGCCTGGCGGCAGCCCCCGGCCGCCAGGCGAGTGTCCTGGGGATACGCGGTCCCGTGCGCATCCCGCTTCCGGTGCGGTCTTACGCGTCCCGCTTCAGGAAGACGAACGCCCCCCCGATGATCGCGATCACCGCGTAGGCGGTGAACACCGCGAACCCGGTCCAGGGCGAGAACATCGGCGGGTTGCCAATCGGGCGGGCGGTGGCCCAGATCTGGCTGCCCGCGTTGAACGGGATCCACTTGTCCACGTGGTTCTGCCAGCTGGACGGCAGGAAGTTGATCAGCACGAACAGCACGAACAGCAGCCCGATGGACGCGGTGATCGCCCCCGCGGTGTGCCGCAGCAGCGTGCCCAGGCCGAAGGCCAGCATGCCGCAGACGGCCAGGAACAGCGCCCCGCCGATGACTGCGCGCAGCACGTTGGGATCGCCCAGGCTGACGTTCAGGTGCTTGGAGGACAGGATGGCCTGGCCGATGAAGAACGACACGAACGTCGCGACCAGACCGGTGATGAGGCTGACCAGGGCGAAGACCGCGCCCTTGGCGGCGAGCAGGGTGCCCCGCCGCGGCTGCACGGTCAGTGAGCTGCGGATCATCCCGGTCGAGTACTCCGACGTGATGGTCAGCGCCCCGAGCACCGTGATGATCAGCTGGCCGAGGATCAGGCCCGCCAGGCTCCGCTGGGTCGCGTCGAAGCCCGGCCCGCGGACTGCACCCCCGTGCGAGACCGCGCCCACGCAGGCCAGCGTGCCGATCCCGATCGTGACCACGACCAGGGCGATGAGCGTCCAGTAGGTGGACCGGACCGAGCGGATCTTGGTGAACTCCGAGCGGAACGCGCCCGCGAACCCGGCCCGGCCGGACGCCGCGGCCCGCAGGGCCGGCGCGGAACTGCCCGGCAGCTGTGTCGTCGCAGCCATGTCAGAGCACCTCTCCTGTGGTCACGGGCTGGGCAGTACCCTCAGGACCCGGCTCGCCAGCGCCGGTCGCGACGGCGCCGGTCCCGGATCCGTTGACGCCTGCGCTGGCGTGGAACTCCACGCTGGACGCGGTCAGCTCCATGAATGCCTCTTCCAGCGAGGCGTGCGCCTGGGCCAGCTCGTGCAGCCGGATGCCCCGCTCGAAGGCCAGGTCCCCGATCTGGTCCGGGGCCAGGCCCTGGACCACGAACGCGCCGTCCGGGACGGCGGCCAGGTGGCCGCCGGCCAGCGCGACCGCGCTGCGCAGGGCGTCGCCCTGGGGCGTGCGGACCCGGACCGTCTGCACCGAGTTGCGGGCGATGAACTCGGCCACGGTGCAGTCGGCGATGAGCCGCCCCCGGCCGATGACCAGGAGATGGTCCGCCGTGTTCTCCATTTCCGACATGAGATGGCTGGACACGAAGACGGTCCGGCCCTCGGCGGCGAGCGCCTTCATGAGGTTCCTGATCCACAGGATGCCCTCAGGGTCCAGCCCGTTGACCGGCTCGTCGAACATGAGTATGGCCGGGTCGCCGAGCAGCGCGCCGGCGATGCCGAGGCGCTGCCCCATGCCCAGGGAGAAGCCCTTGGACCGTTTCCTGGCCACCTCGCTGAGCCCGACCAGCTCGAGCACCTCGCCGACCCGGCGAGCGGGCAGGTTGTTGGTCTGGGCCAGGCAGAGCAGGTGGCTGTAGGCACTGCGGCCGCCGTGCACCGCCTTGGCGTCCAGCAGGGCGCCCACCTCCCGCATCGGCTGGGCCAGCTGGCGGAAGTCCTTGCCGTGCACGGTGACGGTGCCCTTGGTGGGGTGGTCCAGCCCCAGGATGAGTCGCATGGTGGTGGTCTTGCCCGCCCCGTTCGGGCCGAGGAAGCCGGTGATCTTGCCTGGCTCCACGCTGAATGACAGGTCGTCCACCGCGACCTTGTCCCCGTAGCGTTTCGTGAGGCTTCGCGCCTCGATCATTTTGTTGTGTCCTTTCCGCGCCCCCCGGGCCGGGTGCCCGCCGTCCGCGCAAGGACAGTCTCCCGGGTCCGGGACCGTCCGCGCATCGCCCGCACGGCCGGCCCGCATCCCCCTACGGGTGGATGCCTGGAGTCACCCCTGCAGGGCAGCCAGCGCGGGCCGGATCATCTCCGGGGTGACGTGATCGGCGGACCAGGCCGCGGCGCAGAGCGCGCGCAGCCCGTCGATGGGGTCCCCGGAGCCGTCCAGGACCAGGGGGAAATCCCCGTCCGGGCGCCGCGTGGTCCACCCGCCGCAGCGGAAGTCCCCGTGCCCGGCGGCGATGGGAGGGTGCGGGGCGAGCAGGCCGGACAGGTCGGCCGCCAGGTAGGTGGGGCGCTGGACCGGCCGGGCCAGCACCACATCCTCCGGGCGGGTGACCCCGGTGAGCACCAGCAGGCTGGGCGCCCCCGCCCGGACTGCGCCCTCGATGTCGGTGTCCAGCCGGTCCCCGACCACCAGCGGGTGCCGGGCGCCGGTCCGGGCCACCGCCTCCGCGTGCAGCGGCGGTTCGGGCTTGCCCGCGACCACCGGCTGCTGCCCGGTCGAGTACACCACCACCTGGCACAGTGCGCCGTTGCCGGGCTGCCGCCCGCGCCCGGTGGGCATGGTCGCGTCCCCGTTCGAGGCCACGTACCAGGCCCCGGCCTGGACCGCCAGGGCGGCCTCGCAGAGCAGCGGGTAGCCGATGCCCGGCGCGAACCCCTGGACGACGGCCGCGGGCCGCTCCAGCGCCGTGGTGACGGGCCGGAAACCCCGTTCCCGGACCGCGGCGCGCAGCCCGTTCCCGCCCACTACGAGCACCGCCGAGCCTGGGGCCAGCCGGGCGGCCAGCAGCGTCGCCACCGCCTGGGCCGAGGTGACCACGTCGCCGGCCGTGGCCGGCACCCCGAAGCCGGCGACCTGGGCGGCGACCGCCGAAGGCGTGCGGGAGGAGTTATTGGTCACGAACGCCAGCCGCATGCCAGCGTCCGCCGCCTTGGCCAGCGCCTGCGGCGCGCTGGGCACCGCGGCGTCGCCCAGGTAGACCACCCCGTCCAGGTCCAGCAGGGCGACGTCGTACACCTGGCTGAGCGGATCCGGGCAGCCACGCAGGAAGCCGGCCAGTCCGGTGTCACGATCGTGCTCAGCAGGCATGCCGTCCTCAGTTCCTGGTTCCCAGGGAAAGTCCTTCAAATTAGCACTAACGAACCATCCGGCCCGCCCCGCCCGGACCGCCGGCTCGATCGCGGGCCATCAGGCCGGGGCACCTGTCGGCTCGCCGGGCGGCTCGATCGCGGGCCATCAGGCCGGGGCACCGGGCGGCTCGCCGGCCGCCTCGGAGCGGGCCTTCAGGGTGGCCCGCACGCCCCGCAGCGCGTCGGTGTAGTGCCTCAGCTCGGGGCGCATCGCCGCCGCCAGCGCCAGGTGCACGGCGGCGGTCCGCGGGTCCCCGCCCCGGGCCAGCGCCAGGCCCAGCCCGAAATGGGCGTAATCGTCGCTCGGGCTGGCTTCGACGATCTGGCGGAATGTCGCCGCGGCGGCGGCGTACCTGCGGGTGTCGAACTGGGCGCGGCCGAGCGCCTCCAGCACGCTGCGGGACCCCGGCTCGGCCTCGGCGGCCCGTTCCAGCAGCTGGGCGGCGGCTGCCGGGCTGCCCCGGCCGAGCAACTCCAGCCCCCGCTGGTACCACGTGTACACGTCACCATGCGGAGCCGGAACGCCGGGAGTGCCGTCGTCCGGCGGCGGATTTTCCGCCGGGCGGGAATCCTGGCCGCCCCATGGTGCTTCTGTCATATGTGAAGATCCTTCCGTCCGGCGGGGAACAGGTGCCACCGCGGCCAGCCGGGCTCGAGCTCGCGCCGTTCCGTGGAGTCCGTTATGCCCCGGAACGGGTGAGCGGACTCGCGCAGGTCACTTCTCCACCGTATGACGTCATCGGCCAGGACACCGCCCAGCAGTTGCGGGACGCCGACCCGCACAACGTGGTCCGGCTGATCCTGCCACGCCAGGACCCGGGGCGGCCGGGCGAGGAGTACCACGATGCCGCCCGCCTGCTGGGTGACTGGCAGTGCGAGGGCATCCTGGTTGCCGGGGACGGGCCGGCCCTGTACGTGTACGAGCAGCGGCTGGCCGGGCCGGCCTGCCGGGAGCGCGTGCTGCAGCGGGGGCTGATCGGCGCGGTGCGGCTGGCTCCGCCCGGCGCCCGGATCGTGCTGCCGCACGAGGACGTCATGCCCGGCCCGGTGCGGGGCCGCCGGCAGCTGATGGAGGCCACCCAGGCCAACCTGGAGCCGATCTTCCTGCTGTACGAGGGCGCCCAGTCCGGGGAAGGCCAGTCCGGGGAAGGCCGGTCCAGCGGCGCCACCCGGGTGGCCGGCCAGGTCGCGGCGGCCGATCGGCCGGTGCTGAGCGCCGATACCGGCGACGGCATCCGGCACACCCTGTGGGCGGTGACCGATCCCGCCGCGCTGGCCGAGATCGCGGCCGACCTCGCGCCCCGGCAGGCCCTGATCGCGGACGGGAACCACAGGTACGCCGCGTACCTGGAGATGCAGGCCGACCGCCACGCCGCCGGCGAGGGCCCTGGCCCCTGGGACTACGGGCTCGCGCTGCTCGTCGAACGGGGACGCGTTCCCGCCGGAGATCGGGGCAATCCACCGGGTGCTGCCCGGGCTGCCCCCGGCCGCGGCCGTGGAGCGGGCCAAGGCGGGATTCTCGGTACGCGCCATCCCCGGCGGCGCCGCCGCGCTGCCCGCGGCGCTGGAGGCGCTGGCCGTGGCCGGCCAGGACGGGCCGGCCTTCCTGGTGGCGGGGCAGGGCCAGGTCCACCTGCTCACCGACCCCGATCCGGTGCAGCTCGAGGCGGCCATGCCCGCGGACCGGTCCGCGGCCTGGCGCCGGCTCTCGACCGCGGTTCTGCAGCAGTACCTGCTGGCGGCGTTGTGGGGCATCCAGGACGACGAGCAGGGGGTCCATGTCGTGCACCACGATGCGGACCGGGCCATCGCGCAGGCCGACGCGTCGCCGGGCGGCACGGCGGTCATCGGCAACCCGCTGCGGGCCGCGGACGTGTATGCGGTCGCGGCAGGCGGGGAACGGCTGCCCCGCAAGTCCACCTCGTTCGCGCCCAAGCCGAGGACCGGGCTCATCCTGCGGTCCTTCGCCGCGGGCTGAGGCTCTGCTTGTGGCCCCGGGCCTGGTCCGGGCCTCTGGGCCTACGGGCCTGGTCCGGGCCTGTGGGCCTGTGGGCCTGGGGCTCAGCGGGGGTGCTGCCCCTTGCGCATGTACAGGCCGAACGGGCCGTGCGGGACGGGCACGAAGTTCTGGTCGAAGTAGACCGAGATCTCCCGGGCACCCCAGGGAATGCGTTTGTAGGACAGCGGTGACAGCCACACGTACTGGGCGCCGCGCAGCGCCGACATCCACAGCGCGCGGACCGCGCGGACCCGCCCCGCGCCGGTGGCCGCGCTCCGGCCCCGGGACAGTGAGTAGTCGCTGCCCACGCCGTCCACCATGGGCACGCAGCCCGGCCGCGCGGACACGAACCGGTTCGCCGCGATGGTGTAGGAAGCCTGGTCGGTCAGGACGCACGCGCCCGGCGGGATGACGTCGCTGGCCGCGGACACGACGTCCGAGGTCAGGCCGGGGGTGGTCGGCGCGAGTGGCGGCTGCAGGCTGCTCTCGAACACGAACTGGGCGACGGCCATGGCGGCGACGGCCACGATGGCTACGAGCGTCCCGTAGCGCAGGACGAGACCGCCGACCGGCCGGCGCGGGGCGGCCGCGTCACCGCTCCGGGCCGCGCAGGCCCGGACCGCGCGCTCCGTACCGCACGCACGCAGGGCGTCCACGAAGCGGGCCACGGGCAGCGCGATCGCCAGGGCCAGGAAGGGTGCCAGGAAGCCCGCGTAGTGGTAGTAGAAGTCGGCCGGCCACAGGAACGCGATGATGGTCAGGGCGCTGGACGCCAGCGCGAACTGCTCCAGCAGCGGCGGCCGCTCCCCCGTGATCCGCGAGGCAGCCACGCTGCAGCCCACGATCAGGGCCAGGATGAGCAGCAAGATCAGGGACAGGACCAGCGTCGAGGTGAGGCCGGTGAAGTCGGTCAGGCCGGTCATCTCGTGCAGCCGGTAGCCGAGCGGGATCCGCACCGTGTCCACCCGGACCAGCTGCGCCACCACCACGCTGCGGTAGAAGGTCCCCGGGGCCAGCGCGGCAAAGGGCACCACCGGGACGGCGAAGCCCGCCACCACCCCGGCGGTGTACGCCAGCACCCGCCGGGGCTGCCGGGCGGCCAGGATCAGCACCAGGACGACCAGCACGGGCAGGATGGCCCACACCTTGATGGCGCCCGCGAAGCCGAAGGCAACCCCGCCCCAGACCAGCCGGCGGGTACTGGCCAGCGCGTCGCCGTCGAACACGGCCAGCATCCCGGCCAGGCAGAACAGCACCAGCCAGGGCTCCAGCAGCACGGTGTGCGCGGCCTGCACTGCCGCCGGGTACACGGCCAGGATCCCGCAGGTCAGGATCGCGGCCAGGAGGCCCCGGTGGCGGACCAGCAGGCCGCCCATGGTCACCGCGGCCGTCCCGGCCAGCGCGGTGAGGATCCGGCCCACGCCCATCCCCCAGGCGGTGCCTACCCCCTTGGTCACCAGCGCGACCGGGGCCATCAGCAGCGTGATGCCGGGCGGCTGGACCATGATGAAGTCCCGGTACGGCAGGTGGCCGTGAACCAGCAGGATCGCGCTGCCGAAGTCCGTCCCGTCGTCGTACTCGGTGACGCCGATCAGGTAGTCGGGACGGCTCAGCTGGTAGAGCCGGAGCGCTAGGGCGAGCGCGGTCATGACCACGATGGCCGCCGTCACCGGGTCGGGACGCGTCCAGCGGGCCGGCTGGCTCGACTCCGCCGACGGCACTTGCGACCTGGCGGCTGGCATTCTCACAGGTAATCCGCTCACAATTGGTGGCAACGCACGTTCCCTGACAAACCCGGCACGGGGCGGCCGTGAGCCCGTGACGACAACGACTGTAGCCACAGAACTCAGGCCGCTAACGACAAACCCATCCCCCCGGCCGACGCCCCACCCAGGTCGCATAGGGGCACGATCCGACCGCGTTCCGATACTACTCGCGGGCAGAGCGCAGCCACCGCTTACCCGGCCGGAAGCAGCGGGCGTTCTCATCCGGTGCGCACCGCACGCGGCCCGCCCCATGCCGCCTGAAGGCTGCCGGTGCGGGCATCGGCAGCGAGCCAGGCTTCTGGGACCATGGTGGCATGGACACCGCTGAGGGCAGGGTGCAAACCCCGGGCATTACCGATCTCGGGCACGACGTGTACGAGATCGATACCCGGATGGCTGGATACGCGGGCATCACCGCCGGCTACCTGATCCTCGGTGAGCGCCCGTGCCTGGTGGAAACGGGCACCGCGCCCTCGGCCCCGGTCGTGCGGGACGCGCTGGCCGCGCTGGGCGTCGGGCCGCACGACCTGGCCACGATCGTGGTGACCCATATCCACCTGGACCACGCGGGTGGAGCCGGAGACGTCGCCGCCATGTTCCCGGACGCGGAGGTCGTGGTGCACGAACGCGGCGCCCGGCACCTGGCCGACCCGGCCCGGCTCATGAGCAGCGCGCGGATGGTGTACGGGGACGCGCTGGACACCCTGTTCGGCGCGATGAACCCGACGCCGGCCGAGCGGATCAGGGCCGTCGCGGAGCGCGGGACCGTGGACCTGGGCGGCGGGCGGCGGCTGGACAGCCACTACTCGCCCGGGCACGCGAAGCATCACGTCGGGCTGATCGACTCGGTGAGTGGCGACCTGTACGTGGGCGACGCGGCCGGGGTGTACATCCCGGAAACCGCGGACCTGCGGCCGGCTACCCCACCGCCCGATTTCGACCTGGAGACCGCGCTGGGGTCGCTGCGCATGTTCGCCTCGCTGCGCCCGCAGCGGCTGCTGTTCAGCCACTACGGGCCGGTGCCGGATGTAGAGGAGACGCTGGCCCGCTCGGCCGAGGAAATCCGGCTGTGGGTGGAGGAGACCAGGGCGGCGCGGGGCGCCGGGCTGGACTTCGACCATGCCGTCGCCATGGTGCACGAGCGGACGCGGGAACGTTACGCGGCCCTGGGCCCGGACGCCGACCCGGCGCTGGCGGCCAAGTTCGAGACGCTGAGCAGCACCGCCTCGAGCGTGGCCGGCATCGTGCACTGGCTCGACACCTCGGGCCCGGCCAGCTGAGCGTCAGGCACCCTGGCTATCAGCCGTCCTGGCCGTCACTGCCCTCATGCCCGTCATCCTCGTCGCCGCGGTCCTCGTCAGCTAGATCGTCGCTGTCCTTGTCTTCGTCGTCCTGGTCTTCGTCGGCGAGGTCGTCGATGACGACGTCGTCCAGCGCGTCGAAACGCTCTGCGGCATCGGTCATCTCGTCTAGGTCCGCGGCCGCGGCCCGGGCGAACCACTCCCGCGCGGCCTCGGTACGGCCCGCGTCGAGCAGGGCGTCCGCGTAGGCGTAGAAGAGGCGGGCCGACCAGGGCCGCACCCGGCGCTCTTTGAGTTCGGGCAACTGGAGGACCACCACGGCGGCCTCGGCCAGCCCTTGATCCCGGCGGATGCCCGACTCCACGATGCGCAGCTCAACCTCGGTCGCCCGGTCGAGATTGACTCTCGTGGACTCGGCGATCACCCCCAGGGCCCGGTCTATCCGGCCGAGGGCCCGCTCCGAGTCCGCCATCAGCGGCAGGTAGCTGGTCCGGCCCGTCAGCCGGCGGGCGGCCCGCAGCTCGGCGAGCGCCTCAGCCCAGTGCCCGGCACGGTAGGCGGCAATGCCCGCGGTCTCGCGGACGATGCCCACCCGGGCGGCCAGGCGCCGGGCCTCCAGCGCGTGCTGGTACCCGGTCTCGGCGTCGTCGGCCAGGCTGGCGGCGAGCAGCCGGCGGGCCACGACCGAGGCCAGGTCGCCCGGCAGGGTCCGCAGTTCGGCTGCGGCCGCCGGGTCAAGCTGGCTCTCGGTGAGGCCGGCCGGGATGTCAGGCAGGCTCCCGGTCCGGGCCTGCCCGGACCGGGGACCCGTGCTGGGGGGCTGCTCAGCCTCGTCACGCCTGGCACCCTGGCGGCCGGCGGGCCGACCCGACGCCGGTCGCCCCGACGCAGGCCGGCCGTAGCTGGTGCGTCCCGGGGCAGGGCGCCCAGTGGCTGGACGTCCGGACGCGGGACGGCCGGGGCGGTACGGGGCGCGGCCGTCCGCCCGCTCAGCACGCTCGGTGCCACCGTCCCGTCCTGCGGTGTCCCGTCCTGCGGTGTAGGCGGCACTCCGCCCGCCAGGGCCCGTCGGCCGGGTACCGCCGAAGCCGCCAGAACGACGCTGGGGCGCGGCGCCGCGCGGGCTGCTGGCCCGCGCACCGCTGGCGCCCGGGCTGTCGCCGGGGCGACGATCGCGGCCGGTCCGGTCGCCGTACCCGCCGGTCCGGTCGGTCCCACCTGCAGCTGACCCGCGTGATGTGCTCCGGCCGGCCGGGAAAGAGTCGCTGCGGGACGAGCCAGGCCGGCGTCTCACGGGGGGTACCTGTTCCCCGGGAACCACCGGTGGCCCGAGGGGCGCCTGCTCCACGTGGGTCAGTCGTTCCCCGTGAGGCTCCTGTTCTGCCAGGGGCTCGTGTGACGCCAGAGGCACTGGTGCCGCGGTAGGCAGCCGTCCCGCGGGGAGCGCTTGTGCCCTGAGGCGCTCTCGCGCTGCGAGAGGCTCCCGCGCTCCGTGGGGCATCGGATTCTCGTGGGGCAGCAGATCGGCGGGGAGCACCAGATCCGCGCGGAGCACCGGCCCCGCGCGGAGCACCGGCCCCGCGTGCGGAACCAGCCGGAGAGTTGCGGTCGGAGCCACGTCCATCCGGGCCGCCGGAGCGCGCACCACCGGGACCGCCCCGGGCCCGCGAACCGGCCGCGCCCGAACTTCCTGCGCCCGGGCCGCGCCGCGGGGATGCGCTGCCTCGCGGGGCGCCGGACGTGCTGGCGCGGCGCGCGGTGCTGCCGGCCCCACCGGCCCGGCCCGTCCCGCTTCCGCTGGACCACCCCTGCCCGCCAGCGCCATCCCGGCCGCGATCAGGACCACCAGCGCGGCCCTGGCTACTGCTGCCGGCCCGGCCGCGGGCAGCACCCGGGCCCCGGTCCTGGCCGCCCGTGCGGCCGCGACCAGCACCACCAGACCGGCCCTGGCCCCGCGCCGCGCCGGTGGACCGGCCCCGGCCGCGCCCTGCGCCGCCCGGGCGTCCGCCACCTTGGCCCTGCTCGCCTGCCACGCTCTTTCTCCGCTCTTCCAGATGGCCATCATGGCTCGCCCCTACCGGGGACCCAGATTCCGTCCCCGGTAGCCGCAGGCCGGACAACGCAGTTGAGGCCGCTCCCGTGCTGGGGGCGGCCTCAACTGGTGATGTCCGGCGGCGTCCTACTCTCCCACGCGGTCCCCCGCGCAGTACCATCGGCGCTGAAGGGCTTAACTTCCGGGTTCGGAATGGAACCGGGTGTTTCCCCTTCGCCATGGCCACCGAAACACTATGGAGATGTGCAGGCCGTACCCTGCCCAGGGTTCTGGGCGGGTGCGGCGCCGGCCGCATCCCGGGAACCGCACAGTGGACGCAAACATGACATGGGAATGTAGAAGCCAAGCCACTCGGCCTATTAGTACCGGTCAGCTCCACGCCTTGCAGCGCTTCCACCTCCGGCCTATCAACCCAGTCGTCTGGCTGGGGGCCTTACCGGGTTAACCCCGAGGGAGATCTCATCTTAAGGCGAGCTTCCCGCTTAGATGCTTTCAGCGGTTATCCCTTCCGAACGTAGCCAACCAGCCGTGCCCTTGGCAGGACAACTGGCACACCAGAGGTTCGTCCGTCCCGGTCCTCTCGTACTAGGGACAGCCCCTTTCAAATCTCCTGCGCGCGCAGCGGATAGGGACCGAACTGTCTCACGACGTTCTAAACCCAGCTCGCGTACCGCTTTAATGGGCGAACAGCCCAACCCTTGGGACCTGCTCCAGCCCCAGGATGCGACGAGCCGACATCGAGGTGCCAAACCATCCCGTCGATATGGACTCTTGGGGAAGATCAGCCTGTTATCCCCGGGGTACCTTTTAGCCGTTAAGCGACGGCGCTTCCACATGCCACCGCCGGATCACTAGTCCCAGCTTTCGCTCCTGCTCGACATGTCTGTCTCACAGTCAAGCACCCTTGTGCACTTACACTCGACACCTGATTGCCAACCAGGCTGAGGGTACCTTTGGGCGCCTCCGTTACCTTTTAGGAGGCAACCGCCCCAGTTAAACTACCCACCAGACACTGTCCCTGACCCGGATCACGGGCCCAGGTTAGACATCCAGAACGACCAGAGTGGTATTTCACCGATGACTCCGCAAGGACTGGCGTCCCTGCTTCACAGTCTCCCACCTATCCTACACAAGACGTCCCAAACACCAATGTCAAGCTGCAGTGAAGGTCCCGGGGTCTTTCCGTCCTGCTGCGCGTAACGAGCATCTTTACTCGTAGTGCAATTTCGCCGGGCCTGTGGTTGAGACAGCGGGAAAGTCGTTACGCCATTCGTGCAGGTCGGAACTTACCCGACAAGGAATTTCGCTACCTTAGGATGGTTATAGTTACCACCGCCGTTTACTGGCGCTTAAGTTCAGAGCCTCGCGGCAAGCCGCTAACCCTTCCCCTTAACGTTCCAGCACCGGGCAGGCGTCAGTCCGTATACGTCGTCTTGCGACTTAGCACGGACCTGTGTTTTTAGTAAACAGTCGCTTTCCCCTGCTATCTGCGACCGCACCCAGCTCAGAGGGCACGCCTCATCACCGGCCGCGGCTCCCCTTCTCCCGAAGTTACGGGGACAATTTGCCTAGTTCCTTAACCACAGTTCACCCGATCGCCTTGGTATTCTCTACCTGACCACCTGAGTCGGTTTGGGGTACGGGCCGCTGACACGCTCGCCGCGAGGTTTTTCTTGGCAGCATAGGATCACTCACTTCGCCTAAATCGGCTCGGCATCAGGTCTCAGGCACATGGCACGCGGATTTGCCTGCGCACCGCCCTACACCCTTACCCCGGGACAACCATCGCCCGGTAGAGCTGCCTTCCTGCGTCACCCCTACGGCTTGCCTACTACCAGTCCGGGCCGCATCCGCAGCCGGGTCATCCCGAAGGATCGCCGGCGTTGGCTGCTTAGCATCGCCGGATTCAGCATGGGCGCATGCCAGCGGGTACGGGAATATCAACCCGTTATCCATCGACTACGCCTGTCGGCCTCGCCTTAGGTCCCGACTTACCCTGGGCGGATTAGCCTGCCCCAGGAACCCTTGGTCATTCGGCGGAGGGGTTTCTCACCCCTCTTTCGCTACTCATGCCTGCATTCTCACTCGAGTGGCGTCCACGGCTGGATCACTCCGCCGCTTCTCCCGCCACCCGACGCTCCCCTACCCATCCGCGCACCTGGACCCTGAAAGACTCAGGCAGCCGCAGCCACGGCAGCCACGGCCGAAACCGCAGCGGCCAGGACCGCCATCCACCCTCGCCGCAAAAGGGCCGGGTTAACACGCGAATGCCACAGCTTCGGCGGTGTGCTTGAGCCCCGCTAAATTGTCGGCGCAGAATCACTTGACCAGTGAGCTATTACGCACTCTTTCAAGGGTGGCTGCTTCTAAGCCAACCTCCTGGTTGTCTGGGCAACTCTACATCCTTTCCCACTTAGCACACGCTTAGGGGCCTTAGCTGGTGATCTGGGTTGTTTCCCTCTCGACTACGAACCTTATCGCCCGCAGTCTCACTGCCGCGCTCTCACTTACCGGCATTCGGAGTTTGGCTGACTTCGGTAAGCTTGTAGGCCCCCTAGGCCATCCAGTAGCTCTACCTCCGGCAAGAAACACGCAACGCTGCACCTAAATGCATTTCGGGGAGAACCAGCTATCACGGAGTTTGATTGGCCTTTCACCCCTACCCACAGGTCATCCCCCAGGTTTTCAACCCTGGTGGGTTCGGTCCTCCACGCGGTCTTACCCGCGCTTCAACCTGCCCATGGGTAGATCACTCCGCTTCGGGTCCATGACATGCGACTGGAACGCCCTCTTAAGACTCGCTTTCGCTACGGCTCCCCCACACGGGTTAACCTTGCCACATACCATGACTCGCAGGCTCATTCTTCAAAAGGCACGCGGTCACTTCACGCCAGCCCGGAGGCCAGCACGCTCCCACGGCTTGTAGGCGCACGGTTTCAGGTACTATTTCACGACCCCTCACCGGGGCACTTTTCACCTTTCCCTCACGGTACTTGTGCACTATCGGTCACCAGGGAGTATTTAGGCTTAGGGGGTGGTCCCCCCAGATTCACACGGGATTTCTCGGGCCCCGTGCTACTTGGGATCCCGCCCGGAAGTCGCCCAGGTTTCACCTACGGGGGTGTCACCCTCTGTGCCGGCCCTTTCCAGAACCTTCGATTACCAGAGCGATTTCTCACTTCCCGCCGGGTTCAGCAGCCCCGGCCGGGCGGTCCCGCTACCCCGGTCACGCAACGCCTGCTGGCTATCACACGTGACCGGTTTGGCCTGTTCCCCTTTCGCTCACCACTACTCAGGGAATCGCGGTTGCTTTCTCTTCCTGTGGGTACTGAGATGTTTCACTTCCCCACGTTACCTCCACCTGCCCTATGTGTTCAGGCAGGGGCGACGGGCCATTACACCCGCCAGGTTTCCCCATTCGGAAATCCCCGGATCGAAGTCTGGTTGCCGACTCCCCGGGGCTTATCGCAGGCTCCTGCGTCCTTCATCGGCTCCTGGTGCCAAGGCATCCACCGTGCGCCCTTAATAACTTGGCACTACTGATGTGATGCTCGCGTCCACTGTGCAGTTCTCAAGATACGGGCGGCCCCGGCACCCCCGCCCGTCACCAGGCGCGGCCACCGGCCCGCAAAGAAGGACACCCGCCGCAGCGGCCGCACCCTCAGGACCCAACAGCGTGCCCGGCCCGGCCGCCCCCCGCCCGCCGTTCCCCCCGCCGCGACAGCGCTCACGCGCTCCCACAGCGGACGTACTAGACCAGACCAGGCAAGACACCCAGGCCGAATAGCCAGCGCTCCACTAGTGAGCTAGCCACCCCGGGGCACCCGCCCCGGGACATGACCCTGGACGCCGCCAGCCGCAGCTGGCAGGCGCCTAGTGCTCCTTAGAAAGGAGGTGATCCAGCCGCACCTTCCGGTACGGCTACCTTGTTACGACTTCGTCCCAATCGCCGGCCCCACCTTCGACGGCTCCTCCCCTGACGGGTTAGGCCACCGGCTTCGGGTGTTGCCGACTTTCGTGACGTGACGGGCGGTGTGTACAAGGCCCGGGAACGTATTCACCGCAGCGTTGCTGATCTGCGATTACTAGCGACTCCGACTTCATGGGGTCGAGTTGCAGACCCCAATCCGAACTGAGACCGGCTTTTTGAGATTCGCTCCACCTTGCGGTTTCGCAGCCCTCTGTACCGGCCATTGTAGCATGTTTGCAGCCCAAGACATAAGGGGCATGATGACTTGACGTCATCCCCACCTTCCTCCGAGTTGACCCCGGCAGTCTCCTATGAGTCCCCGGCATTACCCGCTGGCAACATAGAACGAGGGTTGCGCTCGTTGCGGGACTTAACCCAACATCTCACGACACGAGCTGACGACAGCCATGCACCACCTGTGCAGGGCCCTTACGGACACCATGTCTCCACGGCTTTTCCCTGCATGTCAAACCTTGGTAAGGTTCTTCGCGTTGCGTCGAATTAAGCAACATGCTCCGCCGCTTGTGCGGGCCCCCGTCAATTCCTTTGAGTTTTAGCCTTGCGGCCGTACTCCCCAGGCGGGGCGCTTAATGCGTTAGCTGCGGCACGGAATCCGTGGAAGGACCCCACACCTAGCGCCCAACGTTTACAGCGTGGACTACCAGGGTATCTAATCCTGTTCGCTCCCCACGCTTTCGCTCCTCAGCGTCAGGTAAGGCCCAGAGAACCGCCTTCGCCACCGGTGTTCCTCCCGATATCTGCGCATTTCACCGCTACACCGGGAATTCCATTCTCCCCTACCTACCTCTAGTCTGCCCGTATCCACTGCAAGGCCAGGGTTAAGCCCCAGCTTTTCACAGCAGACGCAACAGTCCGCCTACGAGCTCTTTACGCCCAATAATTCCGGACAACGCTTGCGCCCTACGTGTTACCGCGGCTGCTGGCACGTAGTTAGCCGGCGCTTCTTCTGCAGGTACCGTCACTCTCGCTTCGTCCCTGCTGAAAGGGGTTTACAACCCGAAGGCCTTCATCCCCCACGCGGCGTCGCTGCGTCAGGCTTCCGCCCATTGCGCAAGATTCCCCACTGCTGCCTCCCGTAGGAGTCTGGGCCGTGTCTCAGTCCCAGTGTGGCCGGTCGCCCTCTCAGGCCGGCTACCCGTCGTCGCCTTGGTAGGCCATTACCCCACCAACAAGCTGATAGGCCGCGAGTCCATCCCCAGCCGAAAAACTTTCCACCCCGGCCAATGCCGGCCAGAGTCATATCCGGTATTAATTCCGGTTTCCCGGAGCTATCCCAGAGCTAAGGGCAGGTTGCTCACGTGTTACTCACCCGTTCGCCGCTCGAGTACCCCGAAGGGCCTTTCCGCTCGACTTGCATGTGTTAAGCACGCCGCCAGCGTTCGTCCTGAGCCAGGATCAAACTCTCCGTTGATGCCTACACGCAACCACCCGCCGAAACGAGCAGAAGCAGGCCAAAAGAGTGCCCCAACCGGACAGCTCACGCCACCCATCGAAGCGATCTGGCTAAACCCGCAAACAGGAAACTGAACCGTCACCGGCCAGACCCTGCCAACGGGGGTTTTAGTGCATGTGCACTGGCTTTTAGCACGCTGTTGAGTTCTCAAGGAACGGACGCACACCACCACCAGGCTCACACCTGACTCCGGGGCAACCCATCTAACTTACTAGCACATTTAAGGGCCGTCAAGGCCTGTCACCAGGTTTTTTGACTTGAGCTTGGAGGCTCGGGACCCTGCAACGTGCGTTCATCTTCAGCATACTGCGGTTCGGGACCACCCGTGTCCGGGCTCCCTCTCGCGGTCGGCCGGTTCGAGTTGGCCATCAGCTGATGACCACTAGGTTCCGGCCTTGCTGTCCCCCGGGACCGTCTGCCAGCGGCGTTCCGGTTTCCCCTGGGGCAGGTAGAACACTAAGCAGCAAAGCAGTCCCCGTCAAATCGGAGCCCGCCCTGTCCGGCTCTCCCGCGCTGACCTGCACCGCAGGGATCCGCCGTCCCGTGCGGCACCCGGCGAGACACGCTGAGAAGCTCTCAGTGCGCCCCTGGACGCCGCTCGGTGAGGTTTGCAACCACGCCCCGGCGGGGAAAATTCCGCGGCGCACGCGAGACTTCAGGAGGCTGAAGCCCGCGGGACGCTGCCCCGCACGGAAAGTTCAGGGCAGGCGGCCCGAGTCAGCGGGGAGGCCGGCTTTGGCAGGCTTCCGGCCGGATCAGGCGTGCTCGATGATGACGCCACCCACCGTGCGCTTGCCGCGGCGGAGCACCAGGAACCGGCCGTGCAGCAGGTCCGCCGGGTCTGGCCGGGCGTCCGGCTCGGTGATCTTGCGGTTGTTCAGGTAGGCGCCGCCTTCGGCGATGGCGCGCCGCCCGGCGGATTTGCTGGGCACGAGCGCGGCCTCCGCCATCAGGTCGGCGACAGCCGGCAGTTGACCAGCACCGCTCCCCCCGGGCACCCGCACCGTGGTGGACGGGACCTCGGCCAGGGCCGCGGCCAGGGTTTTCTCGTCCAGCCCGGCGAGGTCACCCTGGCCGAACAGGGCGCGGCTGGCCTCGATCGCCTTCGCGGCCTCGTCCGCTCCGTGGACGACGGTGGTCATCTCCTCGGCCAGGGCCCGCTGCCCGGCCCGGGCCGCGGGCTTGTCCCGGCTCTCCTGCTCCAGGGCCTCGATCTCCTCGCGGGACCGGAAGCTGAACACCCGGAGCAGGCCGGGCACCTCCTCGTCGGCCCGGTTCAGCCAGAACTGGTAGAACGCGTAGGGGCTCATCAGGTCGGGGCTGATCCAGATGGCCCCGCCCTCGGTCTTGCCGTACTTGGTCCCGTCGGGCTTGGTGATCAGGGGGGTGGACAGGGCATGCGCGGTCGCGCCCTCCACCCGGCGGATCAGGTCGACACCGGACACCAGATTGCCCCACTGGTCGCTGCCGCCGAGTTGCAGCGTGGTGCCCTGGCGGCGGTACAGCTCGAGGAAGTCGTTGGCCTGAAGGATCTGGTAGCTGAACTCGGTGTAGCTGATCCCGCCCGCTTCCAGCCGGGCCCGGACCGACTCCCGGCTCAGCATCTGGTTGACCGGGAAGTGCTTGCCGATGTCGCGGAGGAACTCCAGCGCCGACAGCGGCTCGGTCCAGTCCAGGTTGCTCACGACCAGGGCACAGGTAGCCCCGGCCGAGAAGTCCAGGAACCGGGATACCTCGCCGCGGATCCGCTCCACCCACCCGGCGACGACCTCGCGGGGATTGAGCACCCGCTCGGCCGACTTGCCGCTGGGATCCCCGATCAGCCCGGTAGCCCCGCCGACCAGGGCGATCGGCCGGTGCCCGGCCAGCTGGAAACGGCGCATGGTGAGCAGCAGGACGAGGTTACCGATGTGCAGCCCGGGCGCGGTCGGGTCGAAACCGCCGTACAGCGTGACCGGGCCAGCATCGAGAGCCTTGCGAAGATCCCCGAGGTCGGTGGATTGGGCAATCAGGTCACGCCAGGCCAGCTCGTCGATGATGTCGTTCACCGGCCCATGGTGCCACCTTCCGCGGCCGGGGGTGAAACTGGTTTCGGCCTGGTCCGGGACACGTGCGGCCGGTACACCGAGACCGTGGGGTCCCCGGTCAGCCAGAACCGCCAGGGCCGGTCGGCGGCGCTGCTCACGCCGACCCGCGGCCCGCGGCTGATGGGTCCGGGACCAGGCGCGGAGCCTGACCTGGGGCTTGCGGCCGGCCCGGAACCCGCCGCGTCTCCAGGGCCGCGAGTCCCGGCCCGGACCCGCAGCGGCGAGTCAGGGTCGCACACGTCCGCGCCGTCCAGGACCCGCCCGATGTCGAGGGCCTGGCACAGCCGGGCAGGGCCACGGGCCAGGTCCCGGTCGGCCAGTTTCCGGTCGGCCAGTTTCCGCCGTGGCAGGCTCCCGGCGGCCGGGGCCGCGGCGCGGCGGCCTGCGAGCCGGCGCGCGGCCGCCAGCGAGGCTCCCTCGATGACCCGGCCCGCCCGCAGCAGCACCGCGAAGGCCGTGCCCTCCGGCGAGCAGACCAGGTTGACGCAGAAGTGCATGCCGTAGGTGAAGTACACATAGGCATGCCCGGGAGGCCCGAACATCACCCCGTTGCGGGCGGTGCGCCCCCGGTAGGCGTGCGAGGCGGGGTCCGCGCTCCCCTCGTACGCCTCGACCTCGGTGAGCACCACGGCCACCAGCCCCTCGGCGGTCTCGTGCTCCAGCACGCAGCCCAGCAGCCGGGGCGCCACCTGCAGTGAGGAGCCTGCGAAGAATTCGCGCGGCAGCAGCTCCGAGCCCATCCCCGGCGAACCTGCCTCCGGGGAGCCCGGCCCCTGGGAACCCGGCACCGCGGCCGGCCGCCGGGCGGTCAGCGGGCTGCCCACGCGGCGTGCTCGTCCACCACCGCGCGCAGCGCCGTGAGCTGTTCCGCCACCCGCTCCGGCGCGGTTCCGCCCGGCGCCCGGCGGGCGGCCAGCGCGCCCTGGACCGACAGCACCTCGCGGATGTCCGGGGTGAGGTACTCCGAGATCTTGGCCAGGTCCTCGTCGCTCACGTCAGGCAGGTCGCAGTCGTGCACCTGGCACCACACCACCAGGTGCCCGACCACCTCGTGCGCGTCACGGAACGGCACACCCCGGCGGACCAGCAGCTCAGCCAGGTCGGTAGCCAGCGCGAACCCGGTGCTCGCCCCGGCGGCCAGCCGCTCCGGGTGAATACGCAGCGTGCTGATCAGGCCGGCCAGCGCGGGCAGCACCAGCAGCAGCGTGTCCACCGCGTCGAAGACAGGTTCCTTGTCCTCCTGCAGGTCGCGGTTGTAGCTGAGAGGCAGGCCCTTCAGCGTGGTGAGCAGGCCGGTAAGGCCGCCGATCAGCCGGCCCGCCTTGCCCCGGGCCAGCTCGGCCACGTCGGGGTTCTTCTTCTGCGGCATGATCGACGAGCCGGTCGCGTAGGCGTCGTCGATCTCGACCCAGCCGAACTCGGACGTGGACCAGAGCACGATCTCCTCGCCGAGCCGGGACAGGTGCACGCCGAGCAGCGCCGCGTCGAAGCAGAACTCGGCGGCGAAGTCCCGGTCGCTGACCGCGTCCATGGAGTTCTCCGCGGCGCGGTCGAAGCCCAGCTCGGCCGCGACCGCCTCGGGATCCAGCGGCAGCGACGAGCCGGCCAGCGCGCCCGCGCCCAGCGGGGACACCGCGGCCCGCTTGTCCCAGTCCCGCAGCCGGCTCACGTCCCGGGCAAACGCCTGGGCGTGGGCGAGCAGCTGATGGGCGAACACGACCGGCTGGGCGTGCTGCAGGTGCGTCATCCCGGGGGCGGGCGTGCCCAGGTGCTCAGCGGACAGGCCGAGCAGGGCGGTCTCCAGCTCGGCCAGCCGCGAGACCACCCGCCGGGTGTGATCCCGCAGGTACATCCGCAGGTCGGTGGCGACCTGATCGTTGCGGCTCCGGCCGGCCCGGAGCTTGCCGCCGAGCGAGCCGACCCGCTCTAGCAGGCCCCGCTCGAGCGCGGTGTGCACGTCCTCATCCGCGACCGTGGGCCGGAACCGGCCCTCCCGGCACGCCTCGTCGAGATCATCCAGGGCGGCGAGCAGCGGGCTGGCCTCGCCGTCGTCCAGCAGCCCGGCCCGGTGCAGCACCCTGGTGTGGGCCCGCGAGGCGAGCAGGTCGTAGGGGGCCAGCCGCCAGTCGAACTGGACACTGACCGACAGTCGGGCCAGCGCCTCGGCAGGGCTGGACCCGAACCGGCCCCCCCACAGCCTGGTCGGCGTGCGTTCCGCTGATGCCTGCTCCTCTGGCGTCTGCTCGTCGGCGGCCACCACGGTCCTCTCCCGGGCCGGGCACCACGGCCCGGTGTTCGTTATCTGCCTTCTTCCTACCTCAGCCCAGGCGCGGCGGGAGGCCGGGCGGCAACCTCCGCCGGAGCGCCGTGGCGGTCCGGCGCCAGCCGGCACGCCGTGGCGGGCCGGCCAGTGCCCCAGCCGGCACGCCGTAGCGGGCCGGCCAGTGCCCCAGCCGGCACGCCGTAGCGGGCCGGCCAGTGCGGCGGTTTAGCCCGCGGCCCCGGCGTCCCGCAGTGCCGCGACCTTGCTGGGCAGGCCCCATAGTTCCACAAAGCCCTTGGCCATCGACTGATCAAACGTGTCACCGCTGTCGTAGGTCGCGAGCTTGTAGTCGTAGAGCGAGACCGGGCTGCGCCGGCCGGTGACCACCGCGCGGCCGCCGTGCAGCTTCAGCCGGACGTCCCCGGTCACGTGCCGGGACGCGTCGTGCAGGAACGTGTCGAGCGCGCGCCTGAGCGGGGAGAACCACAGGCCGTCGTAGACCAGCTCGGTCCAGCGCTGCTCGGCCTGGCGCTTGAACCGGGCCAGGTCCCGCTCGACGCAGACGTTCTCGAGCTCCTGGTGCGCGGCGATCAGCGCGATGGCCGCGGGTGCCTCGTAGATCTCCCGGCTCTTGATCCCGACCAGCCGGTCCTCCACCATGTCCAGCCGGCCGACCCCCTGGGCCCCGGCCCTGGCGTTCAGCTCGGTGATCAGCTCCAGCGGGGACAGCTCACGGCCGTCGATCGCGACCGGGACCCCCTCGGCGAAGGTCAGCACCAGCTCGTCCGGCTCGCGGGGCACGGCCGGGTCGCTGGTGTAGTCATAAACCTCCTCGATGGGGGCGTTCCAGATGTCCTCCAGGAACCCGGTCTCCACCGCGCGGCCCCACAGGTTCTGGTCGATGGAGTACGGCGAGCGCGAGGACACGTCGATCGGCAGCCCTTTCTCCTCGGCGAACCTGATCGCCTTGTCCCGGGTCATGCCCGAGTCGCGGACCGGGGCCAGCACGCGCACCCCGGGGGCCACCGCGGCCAGCCCGACCTCGAACCGCACCTGGTCGTTGCCCTTGCCGGTGCAGCCGTGCGCGACCACGTCGGCACCGTGCTCGCGGGCGACCCGGGCCAGGTGCTGCACGATCAGCGGCCGCGACAGCGCGGACACCAGCGGGTAGCGGTCCATGTAGAGCGCGTTCGCCCTGAGCGCGGGCATGCAGAAGTCCGCCGCGTACTCGGCCCGCACGTCGGCCACCTCGGCGGCGGCCGCGCCGCAGGCCAGGGCCCGCCGGCGGATGGCCTCGAGGTCCTCGCCGCCCTGGCCGACGTCCACCGCCAGGGCGATGACCTCGGCCCCGGTCTGCTCCGCGATCCACCCGATGGCCACGGAGGTGTCCAGGCCGCCGGAGTATGCCAGTACGAGGCGCTGCGTCATCGTGGGTCCGTCCTTGCGTCGATGTGGTCCGGTGCCGCCGGAAGGTGTGGGTCAGGCCGGAAGCGGCCCAGGCAGGCCCGGGTCCGCGTCTGGGTCCGCATGGCTAGTTCCTCCGCTCCGCGAGGCGCAGCAGGGCGCCGGCGACCTCGCTGCCGCCGTCCGGCTCGCGGGTGATGACCAGCACCGTGTCGTCACCGGCCACGGTGCCGAGGATCGAGGACCAGGCCGCGTGGTCGACGGCCGAGGCGAGGAACTGGGCCGCGCCCGCGGGGGTGCGCAGCACGACCAGGTTCGCGCTGGCCTCCGCGCTGAGCAGGAACTCGGCCGCGATGCGGGCCAGCCGCCCAGAGGGATCCCGGTCCGCGCCGCCGCTCTCGCCAGCCCGGGCCCCCGCTGCGGCCAGCCGCGCCGTTCCCGGTGCCCCGCCCTGGGTCCCGAGCAGGGTGGACAGGCCCCCAGGCAGTCCGCCGGGCCGGGAGCCGGGGCCACCCGGCTCCTCCGGCAGCGCGTACACCAGCGCCCCATCCGGCCCGCGCAGCCGCACCGCCCCGAGCTCGTCCAGGTCGCGGGACAGGGTGGCCTGGGTCACCCGCACCCCGCGCTCGGTGAGCAGCTGCGACAGCTCGTCCTGGGACCGGACCGCGGCCTGGGTCAGGATGCCGGCGATCTGGGCCTGCCGCGCGGTCTTGGTGAGCGGGCTCACGGACGCCATCAGGACCGCTCGAGCTTCGCGGCCACCTGGCGGCTCAGCGCCCGGGCCGTGTCGGCGGTCGGCTCACCGCGGCCGAGCTGCGACGACTGCGCGTCGATGGTGAGCGGGTGCCCGCCCAGCTCCGCAATTCCGACCGAAAGCGAAATCCTGGTCCGGGTGGACGGCTTATCGAAGAGCACGGCCACGGTGCGGGGCCCGGCGAGCGGTCGCCCGCCGAACCGGTCGGCCTTCATCGCGGCGGCCCGGTCGAGCACCTCGGCCTGCTCCGCGGGGCTCAGGTCGTCATCGCGCAGGAAGTGCCGGGGCATGTCAGGCCTCCCGCCCGGCCGGGACTGGCCCGCCTGGAACGGAGACCGCGTCGAGGATGCCGGGCCAGGCGGCGAGGAACGCGGCGGCCTCGTCCTGGCTGAGGATCAGCGGGGGTGCGAGCCGGATCGCGTCCGGCTGGACGGCGTTCACCAGGAAACCGGCGTCCCTGGCGGCCGCCTCCGCCTGGGCCGCGAGGGGCTGGGTCAGCACCGCGGCCAGCCAGAGGCCGCGGCCGCGCACCCCGCGCAGCAGCGGGTGGCTGAGTTTGGCCAGGCCGTCCGCGAGCTGGCGGCCCACCTCCGCCGCGTGCTCCAGCAGGCCGTCGGCCTCGATCGTGTCCAGCACGGCGAGTGCCGCGGCGCACGCCACCGGGTTGCCGCCGAACGTGCTGCCGTGGTCGCCCTTGCGCAGCGCGGTGCCCGCGTCGCCCAGCCCGATGCAGGCGCCGATCGGCAGCCCGCCGCCCAGGCCCTTGGCCAGGGTGAGCACGTCAGGCGTGAACCCGTCCGCCTGGCAGGCGAACCACGCGCCGGTCCGGCCGATGCCGCTCTGGATCTCGTCCGCGACCAGCAGCGCGCCCGCCGCGTCACAGACCTCCCGCGCGGCCTGCAGGTAGCCGGGGGGCGGCGGGACCACGCCGCCCTCGCCGAGGGCGGGCTCCAGGAACACGGCCGCCGTGTCGTCCCTGGTCGCTGCCTGTAGCGCGGCGACGTCGCCGTAGGGCACGAACCGCACCGTGAGCCCGAACGGCGCGAACGGCTCGCGGATGGAGCTCTTGCCGGTCAGCGCCAGCGCGCCCATGGTCCGTCCGTGGAACCCGTCCTCGGCGGCCACGAACACGGGCCGGTCCGGGCCCTGGTAGCGGCGGACCAGCTTGATGGCGGCCTCGTTGGCCTCGGTCCCCGAGTTGGCGAAGAACACCCGGCCGCGGCCCGTGCTGGCACCCGTGCTGCGGCCCGTGCTGGCGCCCGTGCTGTCAGGGATGCCGGCGCCGAGCAGGCTGAGCAGCCGCTCGGCCAGCGCCACCTCCCCCTCGTGCATGAACAGGTTGGAGGTGTGGGCCAGGTCGCGGACCTGCCTGCTCACCGCCTCGATGATCGCGGGATGGGAGTGTCCCAGCGAGCTGACCGCGATCCCCGCGAACATGTCGGTGTACTCGCGGCCGTCCGCGTCCCAGACCCGGCATCCATCGCCGCGGGCCAGCGCCAGCGGCGGGATGCCGTAGTTGGGCATGAGGGCTGCCTCGTACCGCGCCCGGAGACGCTCTGTCGCGTTCATGCCTGCCTTCCTGTTCCAGCGGCCGCTTCGGTACCAGGCGCGGGATCGGGGACGACCATGGTGCCGATGCCGGAGTCGGTGAAGATCTCCAGCAGCACCGAATGCGGCAGGCGCCCGTCCAGTACATGCGCCTGTGGCACCCCGCCGCGCACCGCCCGCAGGCACCCTTCCATCTTCGGGATCATGCCGGCGCTCAGGCCGGGCAGCAGCGTCTCCAGCTCGGTGGCGTTGAGCAGGCTGATCACGTCGGCGGCTGAGTTCTGCCCGGCGCCCTGCCAGTTCGCGTACAGCCCCTCCACGTCAGTGAGCACGACCAGCTTGGCCGCGTCCAGCGCGACGGCCAGCGCGGCGGCCGCGGTGTCCGCGTTGACGTTGTAGACCTCGCCGTCCTCGCCGCGCGCCACGCTCGAGACCACCGGCACCCGGCCGTCCCGCAGCAGCGCGAGCACCGCTCCGGGGTCCACGGTGTCGATCTCGCCGACCAGGCCGAGGTCCACCGGCTCACCGTCCACCACGGCGCCGCGGCGGCTCGCGGTGAACAGGTTGGCGTCCTCGCCGGACATCCCGATCGCGAACGGGCCGTTCCGGTTGATCAGCCCGACCAGGTCCCGGTTCACCTGGCCGGTAAGCACCATGCGGACCACGTCCATGGCCTCCGGCGACGTGACCCGCAGGCCGGCCTTGAACGTGCTCGGCACGCCGAGCCGGTCGAGATGGGCGGAGATCTGGGGACCGCCGCCGTGCACCACGACCGGGCGGATGCCGGCGTGCCGCAGGAACACCACGTCCTGCGCGAACGCGGCGCGCAGGCCGTCGTCGGTCATGGCGTGGCCGCCGTACTTGATCACGACGGTCTGGCCGTGGAACCGGCTGAGCCAGGGCAGCGCCTCGATGAGGGTCTCCGCCTTGGCCAGCGCCGTGGCGGTCACGTCGAGTACGCCGAGTTCTCGTGCACGTACGCGGCGGTCAGGTCGGTGGTGCTGATTGTGGCGGCGTGCGGCCCGGCGGACAGGTCCACCGTGATCGTCACGTTCCGCGGGTGCAGGTCCACCTTGGACCGGTCGTCGCCGGCGCAGCCGTTGCGGCAGACCCAGACGCCGTTGATCGCGACGCTCAGGCGCTCTGGCTCGAAGGCCGCGTCCGTGGTGCCGACCGCGGAGAGCACCCGCCCCCAGTTCGGGTCCTCCCCAGCGATCGCGCACTTGAGCAGGTTCGAGCGGGCCACGGCCCGGCCGGCCACGACCGCATCCGGCTCGCTGGCCGCGCCGACCACCTCCACCGCGATCAGCTTGCTGGCTCCCTCGGCGTCCGCCTGCAGCTGGCGCGCCAGGTCGGCGCAGACCTCGGTCAGCACCGCGGCGAACTCACCTGCGCCGGGGGAGGTTCCGGCGGCCCCGCTGGCCAGCAGCAGCACGGTGTCATTGGTGGACATGCAGCCGTCGGTGTCCAGCCGGTCGAAGGTGACCCGGGTCGCCTCGCGCAGCGCCTGGTCCAGCTCGGCCGGGCCGAGGGCGGCGTCGGTGGTGAGCACGCAGAGCATGGTGGCCAGGGCCGGGGCGAGCATGCCCGCCCCCTTGGCCATCCCGCCGACGGTGTAGCCGGCCGCCCGGTGGAACGCGATCTTGCTGACCGTGTCGGTGGTCCTGATCGCGTCGGCAGCGGTGGTGCCGCCACTGCGGGAGGCGTCGCTGAGGGCGGCGTCGAGCCCATCCAGCAGCAGGTCCATGGGCAGCCGCTCGCCGATCAGGCCGGTGGAGCAGACCGCGATCTCGCCCGCGGACTCCCCCTCAGTCCCATCCGTCGCGGCGAGGGCCCCCGTGGTCAGGCCTTGCGCCAGCCGCTCGGCGGTGGCGTGGGTGTCCTGGAAGCCGAGCGGCCCGGTGCAGGCGTTGGCGCCGCCGGAGTTGAGCGCGACCGCCCGGATCCGGCCGCCCGCCGCAACCTGCTGGGTCCAGAGCACCGGGGCGGCCTTGACCCGGTTGCTGGTGAACACGGCCGCGGCGGCCCGCGAGGGGCCATCGTTGATCACCACCGCGACGTCACGCTCACCCGACGTCTTCAGGCCGGCCGCCACGCCTGCCGCGCGGAAACCCAGCGGCGCGGTGACGCTCATGGCCTGGCTCCTGGCCTGGCTCCCCCAGTGGTACCGGCAGCCGAAGTGGGCCCGGCAGGGTTCATGGTGCGACTCCGTTGGCGGTAAGGCCGGCCGCTTCTGGCAGGCCGAGCATGAGGTTGGCGATCTGGACCGCCTGACCGGCCGCCCCCTTGACCAGGTTGTCCAGGGCGGCCACGACCACGGCCCGCCCGGCGTGGGCATCAGCCACCGCCTGCAGGTGCACCGCGTTGGACCCCACAGTGGACGCGGTGCTGGGCCACCGGCCTTCGGGCAGCACCTGGATGAACGGCTCCTGCGCATACGCGCTGGCCAGGGCCTGATGCGGGGCGCCCGGGTCGGCCGTGCCGCGCGGAGCCGCGGTCCCGGAGGGCTGGGCCAGCCGGGCGGTGCAGGTGGCCAGGATGCCGCGGGGCATGGGGGCCAGCAGCGGGGTGAACGAGACGGTGGCCGGCACGCCGGCCGCCTCCGTGAGGGCCTGCTCGATCTCCGGGGTGTGCCGGTGCACGCCGCCCACCTGGTAGCCCGACACGGAGCCCATCACCTCGGTGGCCAGCAGTGAGTGCGCCGGGGTCCGGCCCGCCCCCGAGGTGCCGGATGCCGCGACGACCACGATGTCGGCCGGCTCCGCCACCCCGCTGACCAGAAGGGGGGTAAGGGCCAGGATGGTCGCGGTGGCGTAGCAGCCCGGTGCCGCGACCCGCCGGGCGGCCGAGATCTGCTCGCGGGCTCCGGGGAGCTCGGGCAGCCCGTAGACCCAGCGGCCAGCGTGCTCGGTCCGGTAGAAGGAGACCCAGTTCCCCGGATCGGAGAGGCGGAAGCTGGCGCTCAGGTCGATGACCGCGATCTCCGCGGGCAGGCGGGCCGCCATGGCCGCAGACTCTTCGTGATGCAGGGCAAGGAAGACGAGGTCGGCTGAGGCAAGCCGGTCCGGATCGGTTTCCTCGAAGGTCCTCCCCGTCAGCCCGGCCAGGTGAGGGTGCAGTGCGGTGACCGCCGCCCCGGCGTTGGTTCCCGCGGTGACCGGGCCCAGTTCGAGGTCGGGATGCCCGGCGATCAGGCGGAGCAGTTCACCGCCGGCGTAGCCGCTGGCTCCAGCGACCGCCACGCGGACACCCATGTGTTCTCCCGGGGCTCTCTGGCCAGGCACGCGGTCCACGACGGCTGATCGCGACACGGCATCGCAACCTGGGACGGGCGCACCCGGCGGGCATCCAGAGGCTCGGGATTCCGGCCCCTCTCGCAAAATTATTCATGATCATGACTAGTTATGCAAGCGAACCCGTCCGCACGGGGTGGCGCAAGGAGACGGGGCGGTGTGGCGGGCACCCGACACAGGGCACGGGGGGCGCGGTGGCGGACGGAGGGTCGCGCGAAAGGCGAAGGGCGGCGATGAGAGCTCGCGACACGGAGAGCCGGCCTCGAACACCGTCCCGGATCACGACATGATGAGGGGCGCTAACTCTCATTAGGAGACCCCATGCGCCGTTCCCCCTTGCGGCCCGCTGGCGCTTTCCCCGCCTTCGCCGCCCTGGCTGTGCTCACCGGGTGCGCGCTGATGGGGTGCGGCGCAGGCGGCTCGGCCAAGCCCGCGGCTGCGACATCGGCCGCGCCGTTGCCCGTCCCCGCCGCAACGGGTCATAAGTGCGGCACGGGGAAAACCTCCGCCGACGTCCCGATCCTGGTCGAGATCGGTAAGGGTCCGGTGGGGTGTGCCGCGGCCATGAAGATCGAGCGGGACTATGCAGCCGCGCTCGCGTCGGGCCAGGCGCCAGGCAACGGCGGGGGCGGGCCGGTCTCCGTCAAGGGCTGGGTGTGCGTGGGATTCAACACGCCCCAGATTCTCCGCACGGGCGACACGTCCAAGTGCTCGAAGGGACCATCGGAAATCCTCGCCGTGCTGGCCATGCCCTCGGGGTCCGCGTCGGCGTCTCCCTCAGCCTGACCAGGACCCTCAGCCTGACCAGGACGCTCAGCCTGACCAGGAACGGTCGGCCGTAATCTCCGGCGCGTGGCAGGTGACGGACCGCGGCGGGGTGGGCGGCCAGGACAGCTGCCCTGATAAGCGGGGCAGCCTGCCCGGGTCTGTCACTGTCCCCACGGTTTCCGTGTCCGTCACCATAACCACATGGTTCCGGCCCGCGTTCTTGGCCTGGTAGAGAGCCCGGTCTGCCCCGGCTAGCAGGTCGGTGAGCTGGCTGCCGGTGGTCCGTTCCCAGGTCTGGCCGAGCGCCGCCACGCCCATGGACACCGTGATCTGGACAGGCACCGCGGCCGGGTCGTCGCTGATCCTGACCGGGGTTTCCGCGATGTGCAGGCGCACTCGCTCCGCGATCTGCCGCGCGTCAGCCGCGCTGGTCTGCGGCAGCAGCACCGCGAACTCCTCGCCCCCGAACCGGCCGGCGAGATCGTAGTCACGCAGGAAGATCCGGAAAACGTGCGCGATAGCCCGGAGCGCCTTGTCGCCCGCGAGGTGACCATGCAGGTCATTGACCACCTTGAAATGATCGATGTCGATCAGGACGAGAGCCAGGGGGCTGCGCGTGCGCACCGCCCGGGCTACCTCGGAGGCGGCTTCACGTTCCCAGGTCCCCGCGTTGAGCAGTCCGGTCTTGGAATCCATACGGGAGGCATTCAGCAGCTGGGCATGCCGCATTGAGCGCTGGAGCAGGGTCGCGAACGGCAGCGCGAACACGAGGGTGACCAGGCTAGTCGCGACGCCGAACGTGACCAGGACAGCCACAGACAACTCGGCGACATCGTTCTGGATGCGCTCCCGGTCGAAGATCATGTCCCGGATCCGCAAGCTGGGATCGGAAGACTTGATCGCGGGCAGCACCAGGGCCAGGTTGGCCGCCCACTGGAGAACTCCGGCGGCCGCGACCGTTAGCAGCCATCCGGCCGCCTCGGCGTGGGAGTAGCGACCCGGATCGACGAGAACCCCCGGCCCGAGCACGAAGGGAGCGACTGCGTGGAAACCAACCGAGGCAAGGCCGTAGGAAAGGCCGACGGCGGCTGCCGAGAACACCCGCCGGTGCACTGGAATCCGCCTGATCCTGTACTGGGCCAGGCAGACCTGGATAAGGGGCGCGACCAGAGCGAAGACGGGCGGCAGCAGAATCGCGATCGGGAGTTCCCAGACCCCCCACACATCCTTGATGACTCCCGCGTTCTCCCCCGCGCGTTTGGTGAGCTCGACCGTGGTCGCGATGCACAGCATGAGCGCGGCGAACACGAACAGGTCCCACGGCTGGACGTGCGCCATGCTGACGGTCACGCCGAGGGCCGCCGCGTATACCGCCGTCAGCAGGACGATGAAGACCGCCAGCCCGTGGGGAAGAGCCCACACCGGCCACGCCCGGAAGGTCCCTGCGGCGACGTGCATACGTTTGCGCACGCCGGAACGCATCCAAGCCTCCTTCGCTTGCACAGCACTTCATACGGCGGACGATAGAGCGTTGCCCCGTATTGTCACAGAGCGAGCATGCCCGCTGTCAAGACCCCATTACGCACCGATACCACCCTCAGTAACATTGGGACCTTTCGTGACTTATCGTCACCAGCTGACTCCGGATTCTTGACAGAGGCACCTGGCCGGCCACCTGCCCCGAAGGCTCCTGGCGTGAGACCGTAATGCGCGTTATATGCCTCTCCGTCACCGTGGAGTTAGAGTTTTCGATCCCCTTGTAGCCGTATGTGTGTGTAAGGCGCCCGGAAGGAGGACCCGCGATGACCGCCGGCACCCAGTGGGGCTGAACCCACCCGACCGCACCCACCCACCCTCAGGAAGGAGCACCCGATGACCGCCGGCACCCAGTGGGGCTGAACCCACCCGACCGCACCCACCCACCCTCAGGAAGGAGCACCCGATGACCGCCGGCACCCAGTGGGGCTGAACCCACCCGACCGCACCCACCCACCCTCAGGAAGGAGCACCCGATGACCGCCGGCACCCAGTGGGGCTGAACCCACCCGACCGCACCCACCCACCCTCAGGAAGGAGCACCCGATGACCGCCGGCACCCAGTGGGGCTGAACCCACCACCCACAGAAACTGACCCGACGGCACTGCTCAACCCGACCGCGCAGGAGGTTGGGCGGTGCGCCGGTCAGTTCGCGTGGGACCGCGGCACCGTTGCCGCAGTGGCCATCGCCACACAACGCCGCTGACAGCGCTTACCAGGGCCCGGCTAGCGCCTGGCCGCACCTTGCCCAGCGCTGATGCCCCTGGGCCGCACGCCCGAATCGGAGAGGGGGGAGGACCGACTTAACCGTTTCTTAGCAAGTGCATAGTGGCGGACAATTTAGGCAAATCATGACGCCAGCCAAATGCATCCCGTGGGAGCCGCCTAACCTGCATCGACTTCAGGCACGGTGGCGGGATAGCCGAACCCGGGAGCGAGCCTGGGAATTGCCGACACCAAGCAGGATCAGATGGGCTGCTGCTCCCGGATAGCCCTATCTCCCACGGTCTCGGTGTCGGTGAACATCCACACGTGGTTCCGCCCGGCGTTCTTGGCCTGGTACAGGGCCCGGTCGGCACCCGCGAGCAAGTCAGTCAACTGACTGCCTGTTGTCCTGTCCCAGGTCGTACCGAGGGCCGCCACCCCGATTGACACAGTAACCTGAAGTGTATCGGCCATCGGTTCATCACTGACGGTGATCGGCATCTCGGCGATGTGGACGCGCACACGTTCAGCAATTCGACGTGCGTCAGCCGCGCTCGTCTGCGGCAACAACAGCGCGAACTCCTCGCCACCGAACCGGCCTGCGAGGTCGTAGTCACGCAAGAAAATCTTGAAGGTGCGCGCAATAGCCCGAAGGGCTTTATCTCCAACCAGGTGACCATGAAGGTCGTTAACCAGCTTAAAATGATCAACGTCGATCAGGACCAGTGCCAGCGGGGTACGAGTACGTACAGCCCGCGCAACCTCGGAGGCTGCCTCGCGTTCCCAGGTTCCGGCGTTGAGCAGGCCCGTCTTGGAATCGATGCGAGACGCGGCCATCAGCTGGGAATGCCTGACCGAGCGCTGAAGAAGCGTGACGAACGGGAGCGCGAAAACGAGCGCGAGAGGGCTGACCGCAATGCCAAGGGTGACGAGTACCGCGACACACAACTCAGCCGCGTCGTTCTGGACGCTCTCCCGGGTCAGCAGCAGGTCGCGGATCCGGACCCCAGGGTCGGCACCCTTGAGGGCCGGCAGCAGCAGCGCGGTGTTCACCAGCCACTGCATCAGGGCGGCTGCGGCTATGGCCAGGACCCATACGGTCGGATGGTCCAGCGGGCTGGGTACCGACTCGAACCCAGTATGGGAGAGCGCGTGGAACAGCGCCCCGCCGGCCGCGTAAGACAGCCCGATGATCGCCGCTGTGAAGACACGGCGGTGCAGAGGGATCTGTCGGACCCGCCACTGGGTGAGGCTAAGCCGGATGACCGGCACCAGCATCGCGTAGCCCAGGGGCAGCAGAATTGCGATGGGAAGTTCCCAGACGCCGTAGATGTCGTTGATCAGTCCGGCGTTCTCACCAGAGCGTTTGGTCAGCTCGACGGTGGCGGCGCCGCACAGGAGCAGGGCCCCGAATATCACGATCTGGCGCGGGGACAGGGTGTAGAACTGGCCGACTACCGAGAGCACCGCCAGGTAGACCACGACCATGGCGACGATGTAACCCGTCAGCCAGCGTGGCAACTCCCACAGTGGCCAGGCACGGGCAGCTCTGAGTGGCGCGTGCATTCGTTTGCACACTCCAAGCTGCATCAATGCCTCCCTGGCGGGCAGGTGGTGGTGTTCCTTGCACGGGGTAGGAGCATCGCCCCGTATTGTCACAGGGCCAGTATGCCTTCTGTCAATCCTCCGTTACGCATCGGCGTCAGGTTGCCGTGCCTGAGTCGTCGGACAATGACCCTACGTTACCTGCTGAGTCAAGTCAGGCATCATCGTCACGCAAAGCAGTACTTTTCGCGCAATGTTGCGATACCACACCTACAACCTGGCCATGCAAAGCGCAGAAAGGAGATCCCGATGACCAAGGGATGGGGCTGACCCGCACACCCCGCCACCACCGCCACCCGCAGGAAGGAGAACCCGATGACCAAGGGATGGGGCTGACCCGCACACCCGCCACCACCGCCACCCGCAGGAAGGAGAACCCGATGACCAAGGGATGGGGCTGACCCGCACACCCGCCACCACATCTGCCTGGCCCGGATCGCGACTAGATTGCGCAGGAGTCGCGCGACTCGCCAGTCAGCTCGCCCGCGGGCGCGTCAACGCGACCACGATGGCTGCCATCGCGCCGATGGCGCCGCCGACGGCGATGACCAGGCTGGGCGCGAACCGTTCTGCGGCCGCACCGGCCAGAATCATGGCCGCACCTTGGCCCAGGCTCATTCCACCCTGGACGATTCCGAACGCCTGGCTCCGCTGGGACGGCGGGGTGGCCTGGACGAACGTGGCGTTGGCGGCGACCTGATAGCAGTCGAAGATTCCGCTGGCCGTGAGGATGGCCAGAGCGGCCGCCAAGGAAGGACGGAAGGCGAAGAGGATCAGCACGCCAGGCGCCAGCGGGGCGATGCGGGTCATCCACCGCAGCCGTCGCTCCGGGCCCACCAGGCGGCTGAACCCCACCGCGCCGAGGGAGGCGCCCAGCGCGGCCGCAGCCAGGATCAGGCCCGCCGCCAGGTCCCCGCCACCGAGTGACTGGGAAAGCGGAGCCACCACGCCCTCCGGTGCGTCGTAGAACGCTACGAGCCAGCCGAGCAGCATGGGCGTGCGCAGCGCAGGATTACCGAACACCAGCCGGATTCCCGCGCTGAGATCCGACAGTGACAGGGGCCGGATCCGCGGCACGGTGCGGGCAGTGGGCCTGGCCCGCACCAGGGCTCGAGTGATGAGGGCCGAGATGAGGAAGGTAGCCGAGTCCGCCAGCAGTGAGGTCCGGACGCCGAAGAGTCCAACGATCGCGCCACCCGCGGCGAACCCGATGACCTGGGCGAACTGGAGGGTCGTCAGCGTGACTGCGGTACCAAGCACGTAGAGGTCCCCGGTGAGGATGTCGGGGTACAGCGCGGCGCGCGCCGCGTTAAATGGCGCGCCGATCAGGGTCACGGTGCCGAAGATGCAGATCATCAGCACCACCGGCATCCCGGGTATGGCCATGATGGCCACGAGCACCGCGCGGCTGAGGTCACTGGCGATCATCACCAGCCTGCGCGGCAGCCGGTCGGCCAGGCCAGACAGGGTCAGGCCGCCGACGAAAGCCGGCACGATGCTGACAGCAAAGGTGATCGCGGCCAGCAGCGCCGAGCCTGTGCGCTGGAAGACCAGCAGGGTGAGCGCGACCCTGGCCAGCTGATCCCCGACGACGGACAGCACCTGGGCCGTCCACAGCGCCCGGAACTCCGAGACCCCGAAGACCTGGCGGAAGGTCGATGGGCTCTGCGGCGCAGCGACCCTGCCGGGCGGGGTGTGGTCGTTCAACGGGATCCTGGGTTCCCCGCTTGCGATCTCCTCCTCCTTCAGGCCGGTCCGCCCCCCGGCCGCCGCGCGACGGCATCAGTCACTGCGTGCAGGCCACGTCCGCCGTTTTGGCTACGATCCGTGGTCGCCTGCCAACCTCTAGTGGGAACGGTACCGACATACGAGCGCGCATCGTTGTTCCTGTCGAGAAACGCTCATCCTTGTTCCTGTCGAGAAAAGGGCACGCCAGACGTACCGCCGCTGCGATCAGGAAAGGATCGCAGCGCTTACGGCGCCCCGCGGAGCGCAGCGCCCAGCCTGCGGGCGGCCTCCTCGACAGCGGCGTCCCGCGCCGCGGTGGTCTCCTCCACCGTCAGCGTCCGGTCCGGCGCGCGGAACCGCAGCGTGTAGGCCAGGGACTTGCGTCCAGGCCCGGCCTGCTCGCCCGTGTAGACGTCGAACAGCCGGACCTCCTCCAGGAGTCCCTGGTACTCGCTGTGCTGGACGCCGTCGACCAGGGCGGCTTCCACCTCGGCGGCGGGCACGCTGTCCGGCACCAGCAGCGCGACATCCTGGGTGGCCACCGGATACGGCGAGATCGACGGCGCCTCGACGGGGCCGAGTGCCGCCGCGGCGGTCTCGATCACCGACAAGTCCATCTCCATCGCGGAGGTCCTGGGCGGCAGCCCGAACGCGGAGATGACCCGCGGGTGCAGCTCACCCGCGTACCCGGCCAGCCACTCCTGCCCCTCCCCGACCTGGACGAACAGCGCGGCGCAGCGGCCCGGGTGCCACGGCGGCGTCTGCTCCGCCCGGATGTGGAACGGGACCCGGTTGTCGCGCAGTACCTGGCGGGCCGCCTCGATGGCGTCCTGCCAGCCCGCCGGGCGCCCCGTGCCCCACCAGCCGTCCAGTTCACGCTCGCCGGTGACCACCGCCGCGATATGCAGCGGCTGCTCGGGCAGCGCGGCTTCCAGGGTGGCCACCTCCTGCACCGTCGGCCCGCGGTCCGTGCGCAGGATGGGCGCCGCGCGCGGGCCGTTTCGGTGCTGCAGGAAAACACGCCCGGTCTCGAACAGCCCCACGTCGGTGAAGCCCCGGCCAATGTTGCGGAGCAGGACCCGCAGCAGCCCGGGCAGCACCATGGTGCGCATCAGCGGCTCGTCGTCGTTGAGCGGGTTGGCGATCACCGGGGCACGGCGCCGCGGGTCGTCCGCGGGCAGCAGCAGCCGGTCGAAGTCGGCGGCGGAGCCGAAGGGCATGCTGAGCACCTCGACGTAGCCGGACCAGGCCAGCGAGCGGCCGGTGGAGCGGCGGAGCCGCTGGCGCTCGGTGAGCCCGCGGCCTGCCGCGGCCCGCGGCGTGCGCACCGGGACGTTCTCGTAGCCTTCCAGCCGGATGACCTCTTCGGCCAGATCCCACGGGTGCCGCAGGTCCGGCCGCCAGGACGGGGGCTCGACCGCCAGCATCTGCTTGCTGCGGTCATGCTTACCGTGGTCCGGGCGCTGGTAGCGGCTCGCGCCGGAGCCCGCAGACCGGCGGGACGGGGCCGTCCCGCCGGCGGTGTCAGGCTCCTGCGCCCGGCTGGCCGGCTCGGACACCTCGCAGCCCACGTCGTGGAGCCGGCGCAGGACCGCGTCGCGGCCGTACACGGTGCCCGCCACCTTGTCCGGGTAGTCCACGGGCATGGTAATCGTTACCTGCGGCACGTCCACCTGGGCATGGGTGCAGCCGGGCAGGGCCGTCCCGCCGCCGAGTTCGGCCAGCAGCGCCACCGCCCTGGCCGTGACCGGCAGTGGCAGCTCGCGGTCCACGCCTCGCTCGAAGCGGTAGGACGCCTCGCTGGGCAGCCGGTGCCGCCGGCTCTCCCGGGCGATGGCCCGCGCGTCGAAGTGCGCGGCCTCGATCACCAGATTGGTCGAGCTGCCGGAGATCTCGGTGGACAGGCCGCCCATGGTGCCGGCCATCGAGATGGCCCCGGAGGAGTCCGCGATGACGACGTCATCCGGGTCGAGCTCGCGCACCACGTGATCGAGGGTCTCCAGCTTCTCGCCCGGCCGGGCCCGGCGGACCACGAGCGGCCCGCTGAGCCGGTCGGCGTCGAACGCGTGCAGCGGCTGGCCCAGCAGCAGCATGAGGTAGTTGGTGATGTCCACGGCCAGGGAAACGCTGCGCAGGCTGGACCGGGCGAGCCGGACCCGCATGCGCAGCGGCGTGGGCGCGTCCGGGTTGAAGCCGCGCACCTCGCGGAGCACGAAGCGGTCGCACGCGGTGGGATCCTCGATGCTGGCCAGATGCGCCTGGCCGGACATCGCCGCGACGTCGGCGGGCAGGTCGGCGTAGGCCGGGTCGGTGAAACGGACCCCGTAGGACGTGGCCAGCTCCCGGGACACGCCGCGGACCGAGAGCGCGTAGCCCCGGTCCGGGGTGACCGCGATGTCGAGCACATGGTCGGCCAGCCCCCCGTACTCGGCGAAGTCCGTGCCCAGCGGCGCGTCCGGGGGCAGCACCAGGATGCCGGAATGATCGTCGCCGAGGCCGAGCTCGGCGGCGGAGCAGATCATCCCCTCCGACAGGTGCCCGTAGGTCTTGCGGGCACCGATCTCGAATCCGCCGGGCAGCCGCGCCCCCGGCAGCGCCAGTGGCACCCGGTCCCCGACCGAGAAGTTGACCGCCCCGCAGATGACCCCGTGTGGCTCGCCGTCGCCGGCGGCGACCTGGCAGTACCTGACCGGCTTCTTGAACCCGGTCAGATCCTCGATCGCCGTGACCTCCGCGACCACGACTCCCTCGATGTCGTGCCCGACCTGATCGACTGACTCGACTTCCAGGCCCGCCGCGGTGAGGCGCCGGCCAACCTCGGCCGGATCGGTGTCCGGGTCCAGGCCGGCTGACCTCGAGCACCCAGTTCAGTGAGACGCGCATCAGGCCTCCACCCCGAATGCCCGGCTGAACCGGACGTCCCCTTCGAGGGTGTCCCTGATGTCGGTCACCCCGTGCCGCACCATCAGGGCCCGCTCGATGCCGAGGCCGAACGCGAAGCCGCTGTAGCGGTCCGGGTCGATGCCGCAGGCGATCAGCACCCGCGGGTTCACCATGCCGCAGCCGGCCAGCTCGATCCAGCCCTGGGACCGGCATACCCGGCAGGCCCGGCCGCCGGGCCTGGTCGAGGCGCCCCGGCAGACATGGCATTCCATGGACACGTCCGCGGACGGCTCGGTGAACGGGAAGTAGTCCGGCCGCAGCCTGGTGCGCAGCCCCTCGCCGAACATCGCGTCAACGAAAGCCTGGACCGCCCCGCGCAGGTCAGCCATGGTCAGGCCCACGTCCACGGCCAGGCACTCGATCTGGTGGAAGACCGGGCTGTGGGTAGCGTCCTGGGCCTCGTTGCGGTAGCACCGGCCGGGGCTGACCACATACAGCGGGAGCGGCCGGGTGAGCATGGCGCGGATCTGGACCGGCGAGGTGTGGGTCCGCAGCACCATCCCGGACCGGCCGCCGTCCGGCCCGGCCACGAACAGCGTGTCCTGCATCTCCCGGGCGGGATGGTCGGGCGGGATGTTGAGCGCGTCGAAGTTGTACCACTCGGCCTCGATCTCCGGGCCCTCGGCGATCTCGTAGCCCATGGAGACGAAGACGTCGGCCAGCCGCTCGCCGACCGTGGTGACCGGGTGCCTGGCCCCCTGGGGGTGGTGGTCCCAGGGCAGCGTGACGTCGACGGCCTCCGCGATCAGGACGTGCTGATCGCGTTCTTCCTCCAGGTCCTGCTGGCGGGTCGCGAGGGCCTGGCTGACCTCGCGCATCGTGGCGCCGAGCCGCTTGCCGGCCTCGGCGCGCGCCTCCGGGGGCAGGGCGCCGATCTCGGCGTTGGCCAGGCGCAGCGGCGAGCGGTCCCCGGCGTGCGCCAGCCGGGCGGCCTTGAGCTCATCGAGCGTCCCCGCCGCGGCGATGGCGGCCAGCGCCTCGTCCCGCATGCGGGTTACCTCCCCGGGAGACAGGCTCGCCACCTCCACGGGGTCGTACTGCTTGTTCGGTGCGGACATCGTCCTGCTTCCTGCGGCCGGATAGGAAAGGGGGAAAGTCTTTGCGGGTTACGGCCCATCATCGGGCCGGCGGCATGGGGCGCGGCGCTGCCGCCACCGGGATGCTCAGCCTGCGGGGCCCACCGGGGCGAGTCGCAGGGCAACGGCCGCAGGCCCCCAGGGCCCGCTGCCGGGGCACGCCCCGGGCCGCCGCTCCGCCCCCCGCCTACCCGAAGTCGGGCAGCCCGGCGGGCATGGTAAATCGGAATTCGGCGCCGCCACCGGGCGCACGCTGCACGGTGATCGTCCCCCCATGCGCTTCAACCAGGCCCTTCACGATGTACAGGCCGAGCCCGGCACCACCACGGCGCTTGGCGCGCCAGAACTGCCGGAAGATCCGCGGCACCATCTCAGGCGGCACCCCGTCACCCTCGTCACGCACCGAGACCGCCACCGCAGATGCATCAGCAGACCCATAAGCCGCAACGGAACCATTGACCGCACCGGTGCCACCCAGATGGGTCATCGCCCGGGCGGGAAGGTCGTCCACCGGCTGTATCACAATCGTCACGGTACCAGCCCCGTGCCGGACCGCGTTCTCCACCAGGTTGCCGAGGATCTGGTCAACCTTATCCGCGTCCAGCCAGGTCTCCGGCAGCTCCTCGGGGGCCACGATCCGGAAGCGGCCCGGCGGGTCACCGGCGGCGACCCGGCCCGCGACGATCTTCTCCGCGCGCTGCGGGACGTCCACCAGCTGGCGGTGCACCTCGATCCGGCCGGCCTCGATCCGCGAGACGTCCAGCAACTCGGTGATGAGCCGGGTCACCCGGTCCGCGTCGGCATTGACCGTCTCGAGCATCACCCGCTTCTGATCGTCGGTGAACCGGGTCCACTTGGCCAGCAGCGTGGCGGTGAAGCCCTTCACGCTGGTCAGCGGGGACCGCAACTCGTGGGCGACGGTGGAGACCAGGTCGGCGCGGCTGCGTTCCAGGCGCATCCGCTGCTGGGTGCCGCGCAGGCTGATCGCCAGGCGCTGGACGTCACCCGGCCTGACCGGCCCGGGCCAGTCCTGCCCCGCGGCCGGGGTGCACCGGGGCACCCGCACGTAGCCCATGGTGACCAGGAACTCGCTGCCGTCCGGCAGGTAGAGCGGCAGTTCCGGATGCCGCGTGCGGGTGGACAGCCCGCGGTACGGGTTGACGCACGCCCACCAGCCGCGGCCCTCCGCGTCGCGCAGCGGCAGGACCTGCCGGACATCCCGGCCCAGCGCGTTGAGCGCCGCGACACCGGTGAGCCGGGTGGCCGCCTGGTTGAACACCACGATCCGGCCGACGTGATCGGCCATCACGAGCCCGTCGGGCAGGTCGTCGGCGCAGACCAGGCCGCCCGAGGCCACCACCTGGCCGGCGGGCACCTTCGCCAGGGCAGCCACCGCCGGGTCGGGCCTGGACCTGTCCACTAGACCGCCGCCTCCGTCCGGCTGCTGAGCTGAAGTTCCCCTCGAATGACGCAACGTGATCAGACTCTAGCGCCTGCGCTGCGGGAAACGGCAGTCCCCCAGCCCGGCCGTTCGGGGGACGGCCGGCTCCGGCAGGTTTCCCGCCGGGCCGCCAGAACGCGCCGGGGGCACCGGCGGCACCTGAGCGCGGGCCGAGGCGTACAGGCATACCGCGGCCGCGGCGGCCAGGTTCAGGCTCTCCGCCCGGCCGTAGATGGGCACGGCGACCGCCTGGTCGGCCAGGTCCAGGACATCGGCGGGCAGTCCCCAGGCCTCGTTGCCGAACAGCCAGGCGGACGGCCGGCCAAGCTGCCCGGCCGCCTGCAGGTCGTCCAGCGTGGCGGAGGCACCCCCGTCCGCCGCGAGTACCCGCAGGCCCCGCTCGCGCATGGCCCGCACCGCGTCCTCCACTGGTGCCCCCGTGACCACCGGAAGGTGGAACAGGCTTCCCGCGGAGGCGCGGACGGCCTTGCTGTTGTACGGATCCACCGAGGACCCGGCGAAGATGACCCCGCCCGCACCGGCCGCGTCGGCGGTGCGCAGCACGGTACCCGCGTTGCCCGGGTCCCGGACGTTGGCCAGGATCACCGCGAGCCGGGGTGTCGCAGCGGATACCTGGGCCAGCGGCACGTCGACGAACCGGCACACGGCCAGCACCCCCTGCGGGGTGATGGTCTGCGCCAGCTCGGTCATGAGCTCACCGCTCACCGCCTGCACGTCCACGTCCTGCGCGGCGGCGAGCCGGATCAGCTCGGCGTAGCGGGACCGCACGGCGGACGTCACGAATAGCTGGGTCACCACGCCGCCGGCGGCCAGCGCCTCGCCTACCGCCTGCGGCCCCTCCGCCAGGAACGACCTGGCCCGCTGCCGCAGCGCACGCTTGGCCAGCTGGCGGGCGGCCTTCACGCGCGGCGAACGGATGCTGGTGAGCTCGGCGCCGGCGGGCGGCATCAGGCGGCGCCGGTCTGCAGCGAGGCGCAGGCCGCTCTGCCCCAGGCCACGAGGGCGTCAGGCCGCCGCGGTGCCGGCCGAGTCGGCGTCGGTACCCGCCTCAGCCAGCGCGGCCTTGGCCACCTCGACGAGCGCGGAAAATGCCGCCGCGTCATGGACCGCGAGCTCGGCGAGCATGCGGCGGTCTACTTCCACCTCCGCGAGCCGGAGCCCCTGGACGAATCGGTTGTAGGTGATGCCGTCCGCGCGGGCGGCGGCGTTGATCCGCTGGATCCACAGGCGGCGGAAATTGCCCTTCCGGTCCTTGCGGTCCCGGTAGGCGTACGTCATCGAGTGGAGGACCTGCTCCTTGGCCTTGCGGTACAGCCGTGACCGCTGGCCACGGTAGCCGCTCGCCCGCTCAAGGACGACCCTGCGCTTCTTGTGGGCGTTGACTGCCCGCTTCACGCGTGCCATTTCATATCTCCCTGGAGGCGGGCCGGGCTACTTTCCCAGCAACTTCTTGATCTTCTTAGCGTCTGACGGCGCGAGCACCACGTCCTTGCCCAGCCGCCGGGTCCGCTTGCTCGGCTTGTGCTCGAGCAGGTGGTTCTTGTTGGCACGGCGGCGCATCACCTTGCCGCCCGCGGTGATCCGGAACCGCCTGGCGGTGCCGCTGTGCGTCTTCATCTTCGGCATGGTGGCCGTCGTCTCCATCTTCATGTGTGCCTGAGGGCACGGTGGTCGTCCGCAGCCGGGGCACGCCGTCACCCGGCCGTGCCCGTGCCGCTCAACGCTATGCGAGTTTGCGGTGCCCCGGATCAGGCTCCTGCCTGGTCCGCGCCGTCGTCGCCGGCCGCTGGGCCGGTGGAGTGAGCCTGCGAGGCCGGTGCGGCCGCGGGGCGGCGCTGGCGGGGCACCGGGCGCGCTGCCGCCGCCTCTGCCTCTGCCTCTGCCTCCCGCGACGAGCGTTCCGCCCTGGACTCGCTCTTCTTCCGGTGCGGTCCGATCACCATGATCATGTTCCGGCCGTCCTGCTTGGGCTGGGCTTCCACGAAGCCGAGCTCTTCCACATCGCCGGCCAGGCGCTGCAGCAACCGGAACCCGAGTTCGGGCCGGGACTGCTCACGCCCCCTGAACATAATCGTGACCTTGACCTTGTCGCCCTGCTTGAGGAACCGCTCAACGTGACCCTTCTTGGTCCCGTAGTCGTGCGGGTCGATCTTCGGCCGGAGCTTGATCTCCTTGATGACCGTCTGCGCCTGATTCTTGCGCGATTCCCTGGCCTTGAGCGCGGACTCGTACTTGAACTTGCCGTAGTCCATCAGCTTGCAGACCGGCGGACGCGCCGTGGGCGCGACTTCCACCAAGTCGAGGTCCGCTTCCTGGGCCAGCCGGAGCGCGTCGTTCAGGGCAACGATCCCGACCTGCTCGCCGTTGGGACCGACGAGCCGCACCTCGGGTACGCGAATCCGATCGTTGATACGGGGTTCGGCGCTGATGTGACCTCCATGGGTCTAGTCCACCGCCTGAGCCGGGTGCCCGGGCGGGTGCGCTGCGACCATCCCGCGGGCTTCAGCCTTGTGGCAGATCCGCCGCCACAAGTAAAAAGGGCCCCGCACCGGTGCGTGCGGAGCCCACCAAAGCCACACCGACCGGCGAGAACCGAGAACGCAGTCCTCGCCGGAGACGCAGCGGACCGGACTGGCAGCGGCCCCGCTCCGTCAGGGAATCGGGGCTGCTCGCCCGGCCTGGCTGCCCGGCCCGGAAGCCTGCAGCCTTACCCGCCAGCCTGAGGCCGGCCAGGTGGGAGGTGGTCCTCCGCTTACACGCCCGGCACGCGAGTGCCAGGCTGGTCGCCTGGTAAGACTAACAGCAATTCAGGCCCTCTGGGTATTCCGGGCCACGCGGAGCGCAAGCACGTTTCCCCCGGCCCCGCAGGAGTTCCCGCGGCCCCGGGGCACGTGCGCACCCGTGCCGGCCGGCCCCTGCCGCGGACGCCAGGCTGCTCCCGCGGCCATTCTCGTTCCCTAACGAACCGTCCGGGCATGCCGTCCCCGGGAGCCGCTCAGCCTGAGGTGCCGGTGGTAGGCGGCGGGGTGGACGAGCCGGTCGGGGTCGGGGTGGGAGTCGGGGTAGGCGTCGATGTCGGCGTGGGGGTCGGGGTGGGAGTGGGAGTGGGAGTGGGTGACGTCGGGGTGGGCGTCGGCGTCGGGGACGGGTCCTGGCCAGGGCGCGGCGACTGGCCCGGGCTGCGGTCCGGTGACGGTGACGGTGACAGTGACGGCACTGTCGCCGCGGAGCTCCGCATCGTCGCCGGGCCGGGCACCGTGGCCCGGGTCCCCCCGTGCCGCGTCCGGTCCGAGGCGTGCCTGCGCCCGGATTGTGCCTGGGCGGCCACGGGCGGGCTGGCGGCTGGGGCCGCCGTGACGGACGGGACAGCGGGGGCCAGCGCTGACGCGATGGGGGGCGTCGCGTGATGCATGGTGGTCGCCGCGAGCATGGCCCCGCCGCCGAACATGGCGAACACCGCGACCAGCACCCCGGCGGCCGGCACGAACGCCGCCGGGCCGCGCGCCCTGGCCAGCGGGTCCAGCGCGACAGGGAACCCGGACCGGGCGAACGGCTCTGCCCGCTCTGTGACCTCGGCGCGCTCCTGGGCCGCGTCCGGGGAGTCATCCGCCAGAATGCCGAGCACCCGATGCCGGAGGCTGGCCGGCAGGACCGGCACCGGCAGCAGGCTCAGCAGGGCGGTCGGGCTGATCTCACCGCGCCCGTGCTGGCCGCATTGCGGGCATCCGGCGATGTGCCGGCGCACCTGGAGGCGCAGCGCCAGGCTCAGTTCGTCGTCGCTGTTCCCCTCCCCCACGATCGCGGCCAGGGACGGACAGGAGCGAGCGCCGGGCCTGCCTACCATGCGCGCGCCCAGCGCGGCCTTGAACCGGGTCCGGGCCCGGGTGGTCAGCGCGTGCACCTGATTGTGCGGCACCCCCAGCACGTCCGCCAGATCGGCGCCGTAGAACTCGTGCCGCAGGCTCAGCTCGACGATCTCCCGGTCCGCCGGGTCCAGCCCGCCCAGCGCCGACCAGACCAGCTCGCGCAGTTCCGCCTGCTCGAGAGTCATGCCGAAATCGGCGGTGTCCTCGCCGGTGGTCAGGGAGGAACGGACACCGGCTGAGGCCGGGTCGTAAGCGCGCCGGCGGCGGCATTCGTTCCGGGCCACCGCGTACAGCCAGGGCCGCAGCCGGCTTGGATCCCGCAGTCCGGGCAGGCTCGCCCCGGCGACCACGAACGTGTCCCGGACCGCACCCGCGACGTTGGACGGGTCGCTCAGCAGCGACCAGCAGTAGCCGTACAGGGCGGGGGCATACTGGTCGTAGGCGGTGGCCATGCTTGCGAGGTCATGGCCGACAATCCCGGCAACTATTGCCCCGTCGCGCATGTGCTCACGGTAGAGGCCGTTCTCGGCGAAAGCCAGCCAATCGGCCGGCAAGGGGTCAAGAACGCAGCGCGGGCGCAGCCGGCCGGCCTCGATCCGTCGAGAATAAAGATCCGGGTGAGCGATGCGGGTGCCGGGAACCGCGGCTCTCCTGATGCCTGCGCTCAGCCCGAGCCCGTGCGTGAACCCGTGCCCCCGCCGGTGCTGCCGTACTTGGCGACCGCGTTGTTAAAGGCCGCGCTGCTGCTGAAGAACAGGGTGGCCCCGGTCCTTGAGTTGATGGTCAGGAAGAACAGGAAGTCGCCGTGAGCCGGGTGCAGCGCGGCCTGGATCGCCATGTTCCCCGGGTTGTCGATCGGCCCGGGCGGCAGGCCCGCGTGCACATAGGTGTTGTACGGGGACGCGAAGTTGGTGCTGAACCCCCTCTTGTGCGCCAGCGACATCGCGTACAGGACGGTGGTGTCGAGTTGCAGCTTGATCTGGGGCTTCGCGTTGAGGCGGTTGTAGATCACCTCGGCGATCTTGGGGAAGTCCTGGGGCCGCTTGCCCTCGGCCTCGATAAGGCTCGCCACCGTGATGACCGCGTTCTGCGTCTCCTGGGCCTGGGCCGCGTGGGCCTGCAGCCCGATGCTCTGCGCGTTCGCCTTGAACTGCGTGACCATGCCCTTCAGCACCGCGGCCGGTGAACTGTGCGGCTGGACGTCATAGGTGGCCGGGAACAGGTAGCCCTCGGGCTTGCCGTTGGCGAAAGCCGGCAGGCCGAGATCGGCGGGATGCGCGATGGCCTGCTCGTACCCCTTGAGGTTCCCGGTCTGCTTGCCCAGCAGTGCGATGATCTGCGCGAGCCGGAAGCCCTCCGGAATCGTGATCCTGGACTGCAGCCGTGCGGACGGCTTGAGCAGCAGAGCCAGGGCCAGCGAAGCCTTCATGTGCAGATGTACCCGGTAATAGCCCGGTTCGAGCGCGTTGCCCTGCGGGCTGGACTTGGCCGCGTTGGAGAACGCGCGTGCGCTGGCCACCACGCCCTTGCCGGCCAGGGTGGCCCCGATCGCGCTGGCGCTCTGGCCCGGCTGGATCTGCACGACGACGGTGCTGGCGGTGCCCGCACCGGAGAAGTCCGGCGGGTTGATGTACACCCGGTAGTAGTGGTAACCGACGCCCCCGACGACCGCGACGATCAGGACGAAGACCGCCAGCAGCACGAGCAGGACGGTCCGGCCGCGCCTGCGCCGCTTGCGGGCCGGCCCGGCGGGTCCCCCGCCGTTCCCGGGCCGGGATCCCTGCTTCTGGTCCAGCCCGGGCAGCAGGTGGCCATCGTGGCTGTCCTCAGCCCAGGCGTGCTGCTCCTCGTCAGCCGGATACTGGCTTCCGGACGGAGCGTAATCGCGCGGATCCTGCCCCTGATCCGGGGCCATGTCCAGGTCACGTGGGTCGTCCACGTAGCCCTCATACCCCGGATGACCCCCGCCGACATCCGGCACGGCACTCCGGCGGCGGCGGCCCCGCCCGCGCGGGCCGGGATAGTCTGCCGGTTCGTCCTGCTCAGGCGGGTAGGCAGCCGGATTGTCCAGGTAGCCTGCCGGGCCCTGCTGGTAGCCGCCCGGGCCCTGCGGGTAGCCGCCGGAGTCCGGCGGGTAGCCGGACGGGTCAGGGCCGCTCCCGGCGGGGCGCGCCGCGTGGCGGGACTGGCGGCGGGGCTGGTCCTGGTCAGGCCCGGGCGGCCGTGACCGCAGGGCCGCCGGGGGCAGCGGGCCGGGGGGTGGTTGACCCCACAGGTTGTCCGGCTCCGGCAGCGGCGGGAGGGGTCCGGAGGGGTGCCCGGATCCCGGCAGCGGACCCGGGGGCAGCGGTGGGAGTTCTCCCGCCTGCAGGTCGTCGAAGCCTGCTGGCGCCGCGCCGAGCGGGTCGCCGTGCTCCGCCCAGTCCGCGCCGCCGGGGGGCGGGCTGACCCAGCCGGACGGGCCGTCCGGCTGCGAATCCCACGACGTCCGTTCCCAGGCCGGGGGCTCCCAGGACGGTGGGGCCCAGCGGTCGGGCGCCATGGGCTCAGGGCTGGGCTGGCCGCCAGCCCAGCCGCCGCCCAGCGGTTCGGGGCCCCGTGTGCCGGACCCCCGCGCGCCGGACCCCCGTGTGCCGGAGCCCCGTGTGCCGAGGTCAAGCGGGTCTGGACCCCAGTCGTAGGCGTCGCCGGGGCGTCCGCCCGGGTCCCGCGGGTACGACGCCGCGGGGAGGCTGGAGTCCGCGACCGGGAAGTCGCCGGCATCGGCGGTCGCGATGGGGTTGGGTGCCCAGCCGCCGCGGGCCTGGCCGTAATCGCCGGGGGCGTAGGGCTCGCTGCCGTCCGGTGGGGGGTAATCCCCTGGACCCCACTGGTCGTCCTGCTCTCCCTGAGTCCCCGGCCGTCCGTGCCGGCTCACCCTGCTTCCCCGTGGTCAGCCGGAACGATCTCGCCGGGGGGCCGGCCACCCGCGCGCTCAGCGTCCAGGGCGCCCTGCAGCAGCAGGGCGGCGGCCGCCTGGTCTACAACCTGCCGCCGGGCCCGGCCGCCCTTGCCGCCCTGGCGCAGCGCGTCGTGGGCCAGCACGGTGGTGAACCGCTCGTCCACCAGCCGGACCGGGACTGGCGCCAGGCGGCCGGCCAGGGTACCCGCGAACGACCGGGCGGCCGCGGCTGCGGGACCCTCGCGCCCGGACAGGCTGGTCGGCAGGCCCACGATCACCTCGACCGCGTCGTGCTCCAGCGCGAGGCGGACCAGGCGGTCCACGTCGCCGGGGCCGCGCGGGACGGTGTCCAGCGGGGTGGCGAGCAGGCCGTCCGGGTCACTGCGGGCCACGCCGATGCGGACTGATCCAGGGTCGACGCCAAGCCGCACGCCAGTCCTCAATCGCGAACTCCGCAGCCCTGCGGTCTCATTCGCGCAACGGGTTGGCTGCAGCACGGTTTAACCGTACGCCACAGGATCACGTCGTGTCCCTCACAACCGCACGAACCGCATCAAAGGCCGCCGTGATCGCCTGGCTGGCCCGGTCGCCCTGCGGCGTGCCGCCGCCCTGGGCGATGTCATCGCGGCCGCCGCCGCCCCCGCCCAGCGCCTGGGCCGCGCTGCGGACCAGCGTCCCGGCGGCCAGGCCCAGCGCCCGGGCCGCCTCGTTGACCGCGACCACGACCGCGGGCCGGTCGGCCGGCACGCCGGCGACCACCACGACGGCGGGGCGCTGCTGCGCGAGCCGGCCACGGACATCCAGGGCGAGCTTGCGGATATCGTCCGCGGAGGTGCCGTCCGGGACCTGGTGGGCGACGAGCGCGGCCGGCCCGGCGTCCTCGGCGCGGCTGGCCAGCTCGGCCGCGCCGCCCAGGATCTGGGCGCTGCGCAGCCGGTCCAGGTCACGCTCGGCGTCCCGGAGCCGGCTGACCAGCGACGCGACGCGGTCCGGCAGTTCCTCCCGCCGGCTCTTGAGCTGCTCGGTCAGCTGGCCGACCAGGACGCTCTCCCGGGCGAGGTAGCGGAAGGCATCCGTGCCGACCAGGGCCTCGACCCGGCGCACGCCGGAGCCGATGGACGACTCGCCGAGGATCTTGATCAGCCCGAGCTGCCCGGAGTGGGCCACGTGAGTGCCGCCGCACAGTTCCCGGGAGTAGGTACCGACCTCGACCACGCGGACCTCGTCGCCGTACTTCTCGCCGAACAGGGCGATGGCGCCCATGGACCGGGCCTCGTCGATGGGGGTGACGAAGGCCCGGACTTCGAGGTCGTCGATGAGGACCTGGTTGACCTCGTCCTCCACGTCGCGGAGCACGGACTGAGGGACGGCCCCGGCGGCCGTGAAGTCGAAACGCAGCCGGCCAGGGGCGTTCTCCGACCCGGCCTGGGCAGCGGAATCCCCCAGGGCCCCGCGGATCGCGCGGTGCACCATGTGCGTCGCAGTGTGCGAGCGGGAGATGGCCCGGCGGCGTCCGGTGTCCACGTCGGCTTCGGCCAGCGCGCCCACCACGACCTCCCCGGAGGTGATGACGCCACGGTGCACGATGAGCCCGGGCACGGGAGCCTGGACGTCGCGGACCTCCACCTCGCCGCCGGCCGCCCCGGGAGCGCTGGCCACCCGGATCACGCCGGTGTCCGCGAGCTGGCCACCGCCTTCGGCGTAGAACGGGGTCCGGTCCAGGATGACCTCGACCTCGGTGCCCGCGCCGGCCGCGGGCACACTCACCCCGCCGGCCAGCAGCCCGGCCACCATGGCCTCGCCGCTGACCTCGTAGTACCCGGTGAACTCGACCGGGCCTGACCGGGCCAGCAGGCTGGCGAACACGGAAATGTCCGCGTTCCCGGTCTTCTTGTCCTGGGCGTCCTGCTTGGCCCGCTGGCGCTGCGCGGCCATGAGCCGCCGGAACCCCTGCTCATCGACCGCGAGCCCCTGCTCGCCAGCCATCTCCAGGGTGAGGTCGATGGGGAACCCGTAGGTGTCGTGCAGCTGGAAGGCCTGCTCACCGGACAGCGACGTGGTGCCGCGCCGCTTGGTCTCGCCCACTGCGGCGTCGAAGATCGCGGAGCCGGTGCGCAGCGTGGACAGGAAGGTGGACTCCTCGGCGTCGATCACCCCGAGGATCCGCGGCGCCTCGATGCGCAGCTCCGGGAACTGGTCGGCCATCGCGCTGATCGCGGTGTCGCCCAGCTCGTGCAGGTAGCGGCCGTCGCTGCCGCCGCCCCGCTGGCCGCCGGCCAGCAGCCGCAGGTTGTAGATGCTGCGGCGCAGGATCCGGCGCAGCACGTAGCCGCGTCCCTCGTTGCTCGGCAGCACACCGTCGGACACCAGCATCACGGCCGTGCGCACATGGTCGGCGACCACCCGCAGGGCCACGTTGACGCGATGGTCGCGGCCGTACTTCTGCTCGGTCAGCTCCGCCGCCCGGTCGAGGATCTTCCACAACGTATCGATCTCGTAAATGTTGTTGACACCCTGCAGGATGGCGGCCATCCGCTCCAGGCCCATGCCGGTGTCGATGTTGCGGGAGGGCAGCTCGCCCAGGATGGGCCAGCCCTCCTTGCCCGCACCCTCGCCCCGCAGGAACTGCATGAAGACGAGGTTCCACACCTCCAGGTAGCGGTCCTCGTCGGACTCCGGGCCGCCGTCACGGCCGTAGTCGGCCCCCCGGTCGTAGTAGATCTCCGAGCAGGGCCCGCACGGGCCGGGCACGCCCATGGACCAGTAGTTGTCGGCCATCCCCCGGCGCTGGATGCGGCTCTCCGGCACGCCCACCAGGTCCCGCCAGATCCGGAACGCCTCATCGTCGTCGTGGTAGACGGTGGCCCACAGCCGGTCCTCGGGGAACCCGAAGCCGCCGTCCCGCTCCGGCGTGGTGAGCAGCTCCCAGGCGAACGGGATGGCCTGCTCCTTGAAGTAGTCGCCGAACGAGAAGTTGCCCAGCATCTGGAAGAAGGTGCCGTGCCGGGTGGTCTTGCCGACCTCTTCGATATCCGGTGTGCGCACGCACTTCTGGGCGCTGGTGGCCCGCTTGAAGGGCGGGTTGGCCTGGCCGAGGAAGTACGGCTTGAACGGCTGCATCCCCGCGTTCACCAGGAGCAGCGTAGGGTCCTCGGCGATCAGCGACGCCGACGGGACCACGGTGTGCCCGCGCTCGGAGAAATAGGTAAGGAAACGGCGGGCGATCTCTGCCGACTCCATCAGCGGCCATCCTCTTCGTGATCGGTGCGCCCTTCGAGGGCGGGACGTGACGTCTGGACCTGGCGCTGGCGGTAGATGTCCATGCCCTCACGGACATCCCCGGCGAACCGGGCCAGCTCCCGGGTCCGCGGGGCCGGCATGATGGCCCGCGCCACCGCGGTTATCCGGCGGTACCCGGAGATCCCGAGCGCCGCCCCGAGGGTCAGCCAGAACAGCCGGCGGATCATGACCGGACCCCCGAGGGATCTCCGGCAGGCTGCGCTGGCCCGGGGGGACGACCCCCCGCTCCGCCTCCCCGGGGGACTACCCCCGGAGCCCCCGGCCCCCGCGACAGCTGGCTCGGCGGGGACACGCCTGCGGCGCGCCTCGCCTCGCTAGCTGTGGCCCTCAGCTCCGCGGCGTGCCGCACGCCGTACACGAACGCCGAGACGCGGGCAAGCTTGGTACCGGACGTGGCCGCGGCGAGCCTGGCCAGCGGGGCGAGCGCTGTCACCCGGCCGGTGAGTTCCGCCATGCCCGCAGCGACCTGGTCCATGCTCGCGGTGATCTCATCGGTGCGGTCCAGCTGGCCCGCGGTGGCGTCGATCGTGGCGTGCGCCCGGGCGATCACCGCGTCGCTGTTCTCCCGCAGCCCGGACACGGCCGCGGACGTCTGGGTGATCAGCCTGGACAGCTTGATCAGCACGAGCACCGCGGCGACCACCAGGGCCGCCCAGCACGCGGCGGCGATGATGACCGCCACCCATACCGCGTTCAGCATGCCTGCTCCCTCATCTGCCCGACCTTATCTCGCAGGCGGCCCTGCCATCGCGCGACCGCTCAGGCCCGTCAGGCGGCCAGGTCAGGAACCGTCCTGGCGGGTGGAATCTGAATCAGCATCCCGGCCCAGGATCTCCTTGATCCGCACGGAGCGCTCGGCGTAGCGCGCCTCGGCGCCGTGCCGCGACGGTTCATAGTAGGTCCGCCCGGCCAGCGAATCCGGCGCGTACTGCTGGGTGACCACGCCTTCGGCGTAGTCATGCGGGTAGGCGTATCCGTTGCCATGGCCGAGCCGCGCCGCCCCCGGGTAGTGCGCGTCCCGCAGGTGGACGGGCACCGGCCCGGCCAGCCCGGCGCGGACGTCCGCGGAGGCCGCGCCGATCGCCTTGATCACGGAATTGGACTTCGGGGCCAGCGCCAGGTGGATGGTGGCCTGAGTCAGGTTGATCCGGGCCTCGGGCAGGCCGACGAACTCGACGGCCTGGGCCGCGGCGATCGCCACGCCCAGCGCCGAGGGGTCAGCCATCCCGACATCCTCGCTGGCGTGCACGATGAGCCGCCGGGCGATGAACCGCGGGTCCTCGCCGGCCTCGATCATCCGGGCCAGGTAGTGCACCGCGGCGTCGGCGTCACTGCCCCGGATGCTCTTGATGAACGCGCTGATCACGTCGTAGTGCTGGTCACCGGCACGGTCGTAGCGGACCGCGGCGCGGTCAATCGCGCGCTCCAGCACGGCGACGTCGATGGTGGCGCCGCGGCGCAGCCCGAGTGCGGCCGACTCCAGGTAGGTCAGGGCCCGCCGGGCGTCCCCGCTGGCCAGCCTGACCAGGTGGTCCAGCGCCTTGCTGTCGAGGCTGACCGCGCCCGCCAGGCCACGCTCGTCGGCCAGCGCGCGGCCGATCACCTCACGCATGTCGTCGTCGCCGAGCGGCTCCAGGGTGAGCAGCAGGGACCGGGACAGCAGCGGACCGACCACCGAGAACGAGGGGTTCTCGGTGGTAGCACCGATGAACGAGACCCAGCGGTTCTCCACGGCGGGCAGCAGGGCGTCCTGCTGGGCCTTGTTGAAGCGGTGCACCTCGTCGATGAACAGCACCGTCTGGGCGCCAGTCAGGCCGAGTTCACGGCGGGCGGCCTCGATCGCCGCGCGCACGTCCTTCACGCCCGCGGTGACCGCGGACAGCTCGGTGAAGCGCCGGCTCGTGACCTGGCTGATGACGTGGGCCAGCGTGGTCTTCCCGGTGCCCGGCGGGCCCCACAGCACCACGGACATGCCGGCATCGTTCTCGGCCAGCTTGCGCAGCGGCGTCCCCTCTCCGGTCAGGTGCCGCTGGCCGACCACCTCGTCCAGGGTGCGCGGGCGCATCCGCACCGCGAGTGGTGCCGCCGCCCGTGCCGCCTCTTCCCCGGCCGCGTCGAAGAGGCTGTCCGCCTGACCGCCGTCAGCAGTGCCTGCCCTTACCACACTCCGACACTATCCGCCCACGCCGCCTGACCCGGCATCGCCGCCGGGCCGGGCTGGCTACCAGATTTCCGCCCGGAGCGGACGCCCGGGGCGGGCCTGCCGCGGCCCCGGTGGTGGCCCCGTCAGGATCCGGCGGTGCCTTCGCCCGGCGGGACGGCGACGTCGATGCCCGCCTCCCGCCGCTGCTCGGGCGTGATCGGCGTGGGCGCACCGGTCAGCGGATCGGAACCGGACGCCGCCTTGGGGAAGGCGATCACGTCCCGGATCGTGTCCCGCTTCGCCAGCAGCATGATCAGGCGGTCCCAGCCGAACGCGATGCCGCCGTGCGGGGGCGGCCCGTAGTGGAGCGCGTCCAGCAGGAAGCCGAACTGGGAGCGGGCTTCCTCGCGGGACAGCCCGATGACGTCGAACACTTTCTGCTGCATATCGGGCCGGTGGATACGGATCGAGCCACCGCCGATCTCGTTGCCGTTGCAGACCAGGTCGTAGGCGTCGGCGAGGGCACCGCCCGGCTCGTCAGTGAACTTGTCCGCCCACTCCGGCAGCGGCGCGGTGAACGGGTGGTGCACCGCGGTCCAGCCGCCTGCCCCGTCCTCCTCGAACATCGGGGCGTCCACCACCCAGGTGAACGCCCACGCGTCGGGGTCGATGAGCCCGAGCCGCTGGCCGATCTCCAGCCGCGCGGCACCGAGCAGGGACCGGGCCTGCTGTGGCGGCCCGGCCGCGAAGAAAACCGCGTCGCCGGGCCCGGCTCCCACGGCGGCGGGCAGCCCGGCCCGTTCCTCGGCCGACAGGTGCCTGGCCACGGGCCCGGAATCGGAGACTTGCCCCGCGTCGTCGATGAGCACGTAGGCCAGCCCGCGGGCGCCCCGGGCCTTGGCCCAGTCCTGCCAGGCGTCCAGCTCCCGGCGCGACTGCCGGGCCCCGCCAGGCATGACCACCGCCCCGACGTGGGGGGCCTGGAAGACACGGAACGAGGTCTGCGCGAAAAACCCGGTCACGTTGACCAGCTCACAGCCGAAGCGCAGGTCGGGCTTGTCGGATCCGAACCGGGCCATGGCGTCGGCGTAGGTGATCTGCGGGACCGGCCGGCGCAGCTCGTACCCGGCGACCTCGGACCACAGCCGGGCGATCAGGTCCTCGGCGACCTCGACCACGTCCTCCCGGGTGATGAAGCTCATCTCGATGTCCACCTGGGTGAACTCGGGCTGCCGGTCGGCCCGGAAGTCCTCGTCACGGAAACAGCGGGCCAGCTGCCAGTACCGCTCCAGGCCGCCGACCATCAGCAGCTGCTTGAACAGCTGCGGGGACTGGGGCAGCGCGTACCAGTAACCGGGCTTCAGCCGCACCGGGACCAGGAAGTCCCGGGCCCCCTCGGGCGTGGACCTGGTCAGGTAAGGCGTCTCCACGTTCACGAAGCGATGGCCGCGCAGGACGTCGGTAACCAGATAGGTAGCTTCCGCGCGGATGCGCAGCGCGGCGGCCGTCTCGGCGCGCCTCATGTCCAGGTAGCGGTAGCGGAGGCGGGTCTCCTCGTTGATCTCGGCGGCCCCTTCGATCGGGAACGGCAGCGGGTCCGCCTCGCTGAGGATCTCCAGCTCGTCCGCGGCCACCTCGATCTCTCCGGTGGGCAGCTCGGGGTTCTCGTTGCCCGCCGGCCTGCAGCGCACCTGGCCGGTGACCTTCACGCAGAACTCGGCCCGCAGCGCGTGGGCGGGACCGTCCTCGCCTTCGCCCCGGAACACGACCTGGACAACGCCGCTAGCGTCGCGCAGGTCGATGAAGGTGACGCCGCCGTGATCCCGGCGGCGGGCTACCCAGCCCGCCAGCGTGACCGTCTCGCCGTCCTGCTCAGCGCGCAGCGTGCCCGCCTCGTGCGTTCGGATCATTTCCTGCTCAGCCTCTCCATCACAGCCCCCCGCGGCCTTCCCGGCCGCTCTTAAAGTCTTGTGCCACATCCCCGCGCGGCCTGCTGCCCTGCTTGGCCGCCATCACAGCCCCGTAGAGCGTCCTGGCCTGGCTGGCCCGGTACCGGGATTCAGCCCGGGCTCCGGGTTCAGCCCGGCCAGGAACGGATTGCTGGCCCGCTCGATGCCGATGGTCGTGGGCGGCCCGTGGCCGGGCAGCACCTGCGTCTCGTCCGGCAGCGTCAGGCATACCCGGGCCAGGCTGTCCATCATGACGGCGGTATCGCCACCGGGCAGGTCGGTCCGCCCGATCGACCCTGCGAACAGCAGGTCGCCGGAGAACATGAAGGCCGGGCCGGAACGGAACACCACCGACCCGGGGGTGTGCCCGGGCGCGTGATTCACCGTCATCTCCAGCCCGGCCAGGCTGAGCACGGTCCCGTCAGTGAGCTCCCTGACGTCGTCAGGCTCGGTGAACTTCAGGCCGCCGAACAGCTGCTGGCCCGGCCCCAGAGGCAGTCCGCGGGCCGGATCGGAGAGCAGCCCGCGGTCGTCCGGATGGATATACGCCGGGATCCCGCGCGCCCCGCAGACCGGTGCTACAGACCACACATGGTCGATATGGCCGTGCGTGAGCAGCACCGCGACCGGCTTCAGCCGGTGCTCGGCGATGATCTCCGCGATCCCGCCCTCCGCGTCTTCCCCGGGATCGATGATCACGCACTCCGCGCCCGGCTCTGGCGCCACCAGATAGCAATTGGCGGCGAAGGAACCGGCCGGAAACCCGGCAATCAGCACGGGGCGACCTCCTTGCGGCGTTCGGGACAGAGGGCGGACTCGTGGTCAACTTCCCCCAGTAACAGGTTACCGATCTACTCAGCCCAGCCGCGAACCGATAACAGCGACGTCACGACCTCCCGGGTGCCGGTACCATTCGCGAAGTTTCGCTGGTAAGCAGGCAAGAGGCAGCCAGGAGGAACGGATCGGTGACGGGGAAGAAGGAGCGGCAGCGCAAGCTGGCCCGTGAGCGCATGCTGCGCCAGCAGACGCGGCGCGCCCAGCAGGCCCACAAGGCACGCCAGGTCACGATAGTTGCCGTGGTCTGCTGCGTGGTCGTCGGGCTGGGCGTGGGCGGTTATTTCCTGTTCTCCGGCTCGGGCGGCACCAAGGCCGCGGCCGCGTCCGCGACGTCGTCCGCGTCCAGCTCGGCCTCGGCGCAGGCGAAGCCCGCCAGCACGTGCAGCTACCAGGCCAGTGGGACAGCCGCCCGGAAGGTAGGCCTGCCGCCGGCGAAGCCTGACGGCAAGGCGACCTACCAGGCCACGATCCACACCAACCGCGGCGATGTGGTCATCGACCTGCTGAACAGCAGGGCGACCTGCACGGTCAACTCGTTCGTGTACCTGGCGGCTAAGAAGTACTTCAACAGCACTCACTGCCAACGGCTGACCACGATCGACCCGTTCGTGCTGCAGTGCGGGGACCCGACCGGCACCGGCAGCGGCGGGCCGGGCTACAAGTTCGCCAGCGAGAATCTGGCGGGCGCGAAATACACCCAGGGCACGGTCGCGATGGCGAACACCGGCGCCCCCGATAGCAACGGCAGCCAGTTCTTCATCGTCTATAGGAACTCGAAGCTGGCCGCCAGCTACACCCCGTTCGGCAAGGTCGTCAAAGGACTCGGGATCATCCAGAATGTGGCGAAGGGGGGCAGTGACAACGCCAACGGGGCCGGGGATGGTCACCCGAAGGAGAAAGTCGTTATAGACAGCGTCACCATCAAGAAGACCTGAGCCTGGCAACGCCGCCAGGACCCAGGGCTGAGCAGGAGGTTAGCGGTGAGCACCGCCAACGATCCGTGGGGCAGGGTAGCTGACGACGGTACGGTCTACGTGCGTGCCGCCGGGAGCGAGCGGGTGGTTGGCTCATGGCAGGCGGGCAGCCCCGACGAGGCGCTCGCCTTCTTCCGCCGCAAGTACGAGGCGCTGGAGACCGAGGTCGCCCTGCTTGAGCAGCGTATCTCCGCCACCGACCTGTCCCCCGGCAGCGCCCGGGCGACCATCGACCGGCTGCTGGAGGCGGTGGCGACGGCGAACGCGGTCGGTGACCTCGACTCGCTGAAGGCCCGGCTGGAGGCCCTGACCGGCCAGGTGGACAGCCGCCGCGAGGAAGTCCGGGCGGCCCGCGAGCAGGCCCGGGTCGAGGCCAGGACGTACAAGGAGCGCATCGTCGAGGAGGCCGAGCAGATCGCGGCCGAGGCCACCCACTGGAAGATCAGCGGGGAGCGGATGCGCCAGCTGCTCGAGGAGTGGAAGGCTGCCCCGCGGGCCGACCGGGCAGTGGAGACCGCGCTGTGGAAGCGGCTGTCGGCGGCCCGCAACGCGTTCGCCAAGCGGCGCAAGGCCTACTTCGCCGGGCTGGAGGAAGAGCGCGAGGAAGCTAAGTCCCGCAAAGAGAAGCTGGTCGTCGAGGCGGAGGCGCTGGCTGCGTCCACTGACTGGGGGCCCACCGCGGCGGCGTACCGCGACCTGATGCGGTCCTGGAAGGCCGCGGGCCGGGCGGGGCGCAGCGAGGAAGAGGAGCTGTGGGGCCGGTTCAAGGCCGCCCAGGACCAGTTCTTCGCGGCGCGGTCCAACGTGTTCTCGGCCAAGGAGAACGAGCTGCGCGAGCACGCCGCGGTGAAGTCCGCGCTGCTGGAGGAGGCCGGCCAGCTGGTGCCCGTAACCAACGTGCGCGCCGCCAGGGCCTCGCTGCGCTCCATCCAGGAACGCTGGGAGCAGGCCGGGTCGGTGCCGCGGGAGGCGCACGACCGCCTGGAGCAGGGGCTGCGCCGGGTCGAGGACGCGGTCCGCAAGGCCGAGGACGCGCAGTGGCGGCGCTCCAACCCCGAGGCACTGGCCCGGGCGCAGGGGACGGTCGAGCAGATCCGTACCGCCATCGCCAGCCTGGAAGCGCAGCTGGCCAAGGCGCAGCAGGGCGGAGACACCCGCGCGGTCGCCCAGGCTGAGGAGGCCATCGCGGCCCGCCAGTCCTGGCTGGAAGAAGCCGAGCGCACTCTCGCGGAACTGTCCGGCTGAGTCTCGCTGGCCGAGTTCCTGGAGTCGCCGCTCCAGTTCGACTTCGGGACCGCCGAGGTCTACGCGTTCACCCCCGAGTTGAGGCAGGGCGCGCCGCAGGAGTGCCGCGCCCTCACCAGGGACGCGCCGGGATTCCCGGCCCCGCAGGTTCCCGGCCCCCGCAGGTTCCCGGCCCCCGCAGGTTCCCGGCCCCGCAGGTTCCCGGCCCCGCAGGTTCCCGGCCCCGCAGGTTCCCGGCCCCGCAGGTTCCCGGCCCCGCAGGTTCCCGGCCCCGCAGGTTCCCGGCCCCGCAGGTTCCCGGCCCCGCAGGTTCCCGGCCCCCGCAGGTTCCCGGCCCCCGCAGACACCCCCCTTGATTCACACCAGTCACTTTGACCTATGCAGCCACTCCGGCCCCAAGGTCGGCGTCGTGATCAGACGATCGGTGTCGCTATAGCGACACCGATCGTCTGATCACGGAGAAAGGGGACGGCGCCCGGGGAGTCTCCCCCGGGCTGGCCTAGCTCGTTATCCGGTAGACGTCATAAACGCCGTCGATGGCCCGGACTGCGCGGAGCACGTGACCGAGGTGCTTCGGGTCGCCCATCTCGAACGTGAACCGGCTGACCGCGACCCGGTCCCTGGTCGTGGTGACCGACGCGGACAGGATATTCACATGCTGGTCGGAGATGGTCCGGGTCACGTCGGAGAGCAGGCCGGTCCGGTCCAGCGCCTCCACCTGGATGGCCACCAGGAACAGCGAGTCTTCGGTGGGCGACCAGCGCACCGCGACCAGCCGCTCAGGCTGGGAGTCGAGCAGGTGGCGCAGGTTCAGGCAGTCGGCCCGGTGCACCGAGACGCCGTGGCCCCGGGTGATAAAGCCGGTGATCTCGTCGCCCGGCACCGGGGTGCAGCACTTGGACAGCCGTGCCCACACGTCGGAGGAGCCCTCAACCACGACGCCTGAGTCACCCATCGGCCGCGGCCGCGGCGGGCGGGTCAGCAGCGTCGCCTCGGCCAGGTCCTCCTGGGCACCCACCATCCCGCCGGCCGACTGGACCAGCTTGGACGCCACCGACTGGGCGCTGACGTGGCCCTCTCCCACCGCCGCGTACAGCGCGGACAGGTCAGGGTAGTGCAGCTCGGTGGCGATGTGGAGCAGCGCGTCCCCGGTGGCCAGTCGCTGGAGCGGGAGGTTGTGCTTGCGCATGGCCCGGGCGATGGCGGTCTTGCCGGTCTCGGTCGCCGCTTCCCGGCGCTCCTTGGAGAACCAGTGCCGGATCTTATTGCGGGCCCGGGCACTCTTGACGAACCCCAGCCAGTCGCGGCTCGGCCCGGCGTCCTGGGCCTTGGAGGTGAAGATCTCGACGGTGTCGCCGTTGTCCAGGGCGCTCTCCAGCGCCACCAGGCGGCCGTTGACCCTGGCCCCGATGGTGCGGTGCCCCACCTCCGTGTGGATGGCGTAAGCGAAGTCCACCGGCGTGGCCCCCTGTGGCAGCGCAATGACCTCGCCGCGAGGGGTGAACACGTAGACCTCGGCGGCCCCGAGGTCGAACCGGAGCGACTCCAGGAACTCGGCCGGGTCGGCCGTCTCCCGCTGCCAGTCCACGAGCTGGCGCAGCCAGGCCATGTCGCCGGCGCCATCCCGGCCCCCCCGGCCGCCACCGGCCACCTCCTCCTTGTACTTCCAGTGCGCGGCCACGCCGTACTCCGCACGCCGGTGCATCCCCCACGTCCTGATCTGCAGTTCGACCGGCTTGCCGCCCGGGCCGATTACGGTCGTGTGCAGCGACTGGTACATGTTGAACTTCGGCATCGCGATGTAGTCCTTGAATCGCCCGGGAACGGGGTTCCACCGGGCGTGCACGGTACCGAGCGCCGCGTAGCAGTCACGCACCGAGTCCACCAGGACCCGGATGCCCACCAGGTCGTAGATGTCGTCGAAGCCCATGTTGCGGGCGATCATCTTCTGGTAGACGGAGTAGTAGTGCTTGGGTCGGCCGGTTACCCGCGCCTTGACCTTGGCCTCGCGCAGGTCAGTGGAGACGTCCTCGATGACTTCCTGGAGGAAGACGTCGCGGCGCGGGGCGCGCTCGGAGACCAGCCGGGCAATCTCGTCGTATCGCTTGGGGTACAGCGTCGCGAAGGCCAGGTCCTCAAGTTCCCACTTGATGGTGTTCATGCCGAGCCGGTGGGCCAGCGGCGCGAAGATCTCCAGCGTCTCGCGCGACTTGCGCTCCTGCTTCTCCCTCGGCAAGTAGCGCAGCGTGCGCATGTTGTGCAGCCGGTCGGCGAGCTTGATGACCAGGACCCGGATGTCCCGGGACATGGCGACGACCATCTTGCGCACGGTTTCGGCCTCGGCGACCTCGCCATACTTGACCTTGTCGAGCTTGGTGACCCCGTCCACCAGGGCCGCGATCTCGTCACCGAAGTCGGCCCGCAGCTCGTCGAGGGCGTAGTCCGTGTCCTCCACCGTGTCGTGGAGCAGGGCCGCGCACAGCGTCTCGTGGTTCATGCCCAGCTCGGCGAGGATGGTGGCCACGGCGAGCGGGTGGGTGATGTAGGGGTCGCCGCTCTTGCGCTTCTGCCCGGTATGCCAGTACGCGGCCACGTCATAGGCGTGCTCGATGAGCCGGACATCGGCCTTGGGATGGGTCGCACGCACCGTCTTGATCATCGGCTCGAGGACGGGGTTGATCCCGCCGCCGCGGGCGGCGCCGAGCCTGGCCAGCCGGCGCCGGACGGTGGTGCCGCTGGCGGTCCCACCGCTCCCGGAGGGGCTTCCCGCTGCCCCGCCCGCGGCCCGTCCCGCTCCCGCGCCGCGCCCACCGGCTGTGCCGCGACCAGCGCCTGCGCCACGCCCGGTCCCCGTACCTCGGGTGGTCCCCGAGCTCCGGCCATCGGCCGACCGGGACCCTGAGCGCCCCCGGGAGGGAGCCGCGCCGGGCTCAGCCGGGTCAGGGCTGGCCGGGTCAGCGTATACCGTGGCGGCCGTCTCATCCTGGGCCGTCTCATCCTCGGCAGGCTCATCCTGGGCAGATCCCACGTGGCCAGGCCCAGGCTCATCCTGGCCAGGCCCCACGTCGCCAGGCCCAGGCTCATCCTGAGCAGGCTCTACGTGGCCAGGAGGGGAGTCCACTCTGTCCTCCCCGGCCCCGGCGGGCTGGTCCGGGAGGGCATGAGTGGCACCGGCTCCGGCACCGCCGGTCGTTGCCACGTCACCGGCCACAGGCACTCCTAACGTCCGCCAAGGCCCCATTCTATCGGCGGAAGATCCGGAAAGTGCCGAGCTCAGCGCCCCGTCACACAACCAGCAGTGAGCGGATCGGGACACCGGGCAGCCGGGTCTGCCCGTCGAGCAAGCTCAGTTCCAGAATCACCGCGATCCCGGTCACCTCGGCGCCCGCCTTGCGGACCAGTTCAACGGTGGCCGCGCCGGTGCCTCCGGTGGCCAGCACGTCGTCCACGATGAGCACCCGCTCGCCCGGGGCGAACGCGTCCTGGTGCACCTCGATGGTGGCGCTGCCGTACTCCAGGTCATAGCTCTGCGCGTAGGTGGGGCCGGGCAGTTTCCCCTGTTTGCGGACCGGCACGAAGCCCGCGCCCAGCTGGATGGCGACGGACGCGGCCAGGATGAACCCACGCGCCTCGATCCCGGCCACCTTGTCCACCCCGGAGTGGCCGGTGGACAGCGCGGTCACCACCGCGGCTAGCGCGGCGCCGTCGGCCAGCAACGGGGTGATGTCCTTGAAAATCACCCCCGGCTGGGGATAGTCGGCGATGTCCCGGACCCGGGCCCTGATCAGCTCCGCGATGTCCGCGGTGCTCGCACCGGCCACGCCCTCACTGGCCGCCATCTAGCGCCGCTTTTTCTTGCCGCCGGGCCGGCGCTTGGCCGAGGATGTGTTCCGGCGCGGCTGCTGCCTCGGCCCGGGGCGCCCGCCCGGGGCCGGGCGTGGCGCCCGCCCCGCCGCGACCTTGTCCGCGCCGCCCGGCGTGCCGTCAGCGGCGTCCTCGTCCTGCTCGGGAACATCGGCGTCGGGGATGTCCGCAGCGTCGTTATCCAGCACGGCCGCAGTCGCGGCCGCACCCGCCGCGGCGCCCGCACCCGCCACGGAGGCGCTCGGTGCCTTCGCGGCGGCGCGCCTGGCGGCGCGGGTGCCCGCGTTCCGCTGGGCCACCCGCTTGGCCAGCGCCTTGTACTGCGGGTCGCGTTCCTTGAGGTCCGCCAGCACCGGGGTAGCGATGAAGATGGAGGAGTAGGTGCCGGACAGCATGCCGACGAACAGCACCAGGGCCAGGTCGTTCAGCTCGCCGGCGCCCAGCAGCCCGCCCCCGATGAACAGGATCGCGGCCACCGGCAGCAGCGCGATCACCGAGGTGTTGATGGACCGGACCAGGGTCTGGTTGAGGGCCAGGTTGGCGGCCTGGCTGTAGGTGCTGCGGGCCGACCCGAGCAGGCCGGCGGTATTCTCCCGGACCTTGTCGAAGACGACCACCGTGTCGTAGAGCGAGTAGCCCAGGATGGTCAGCAACCCGATCACGGTGGCCGGGCTGACCTGGAACCCGGCCAGCGCGTAGATGCCCACGGTAATCACGATGTCGTGCACCAGTGCGATGAGCGCGGCCAGGGCCATCCGCCACTCGAACGCGATCGACAGGTAGATGACGATCACGACGAGGAAGGCGATCAGCGCCTGCAGGGCCTTCTGGGAGATCTGGGATCCCCAGCTGGCTCCCACGAAGCTCACGCTGATCTCGCTCTGCGGGATGCCCAGTTCCCGGGCCAGCGAGGACTGGACCTGGTTCTGCTGGGTGTACGTCAGCTTGCCGGTCTGCACCTGCCAGGTGGCGCTGCTCCCGGAGCCCACCTGCTGGACGATGGCACCCTGACCGTCGCCAGTCGCGCTGACGGCGCTCTGCACCCGGGTGAGCGAGGCCGCGGAGGAGGCCGGGAACTGGATGACCGACCCGCCCTTGAAGTCCACGCTGAAGTTCAGCCCGCGGCCGAACAGGCCGACCAGGGCGAGCAACAGGATCAGGCCGGAGATCGAGTACCAGAGTTTCTGGCGGCCCACGAAGTCGAAGGAGACCTCGCCGCGGTAGAGACGGCCGCCGACGTTGCCGAGCCGCGACATCATGCCTCCTTCGCCGGGGCACCAGCCCGCACGCGGGCAGTCCGGGTGGATCGCCACGGTGTCCGCGCGCCCAGCCGGGCGGGATCGAGACCGGAGAAGCGGTGCCCCTGGCCGAAGAACTTCGTCCGGGCCAGCAGGGTAATCATCGGCTTGGTGAACAGGAAGACCACCACCACGTCGATGATCGTGGTCAGCCCGAGGGTGAAGGCGAAGCCCTTCACCTCGCCGATGGAGAAGTACCACAGCAGCGCCGCGGCCAGGAACGACACGGTGTCGGAGACCAGCACCGTGCGCCGGGCCCGTTTCCAGCCCCGTTCCACCGCGGTCCGCAGGGTCCGGCCGTCGCGTACCTCGTCACGGAGCCGCTCGAAGAACACCACGAACGAGTCCGCCGTGATGCCGATGGCCACGATGAGGCCGGCCACGCCAGACAGCTCCAGCGCCAGGCCCTGGTACTTGCCGAGCAGGACCACCAGCTCGAACACCAGCACGCCCGCGATGATCAGGCTGGACACCGCCACCACGGCCAGGCCCCGGTAGTACAGCAGGCAGTACAGCACGACCAGCAACAGGCCGATGGCCCCGGCGATCAGCCCCGCGTGGAGCTGGTCGCTGCCCAGCGACGGTGAGATCGACTGGACGGACTCCTTGGTGAACGTGAGCGGCAGCGCACCGTAGTTCAGCACGTTAGCCAGGTAGGTGGCCTGGTCCTGACTGAAGTTGCCGGTGATCTGCGCGGACCCGCCGGTGATCGCGCCCTGGTCGATGGCCGGGAACGAGATCACGCTGCCGTCCAGCACCACGGCCAGGTAGTCCAGCGGCGAGGTGGGCTGGCCCCCGGAGGCGTACTTGCTGTTCATCTGCTCGGTCAGCGTGCCGAACGCCGCGCCGCCCGCGGAGTTGAAGTTCAGGTTGGTCTGCCAGTAGACGCTGGAGGTCGCCTGGGTGGCGCTGGCCGACGTGATCTCCTTGCCCAGCACCTTCGCCTTGTCCAGGACGAACTTGTACAGCACCCCGCCCTCTGAGCCGCACGAGACGGTCTGGATGTTGGGGTCGTTGTACTGCTGGCTGGTGTAGCCGACCTGCTGCTTCCAGTTCCTGTCCGCGCAGTTGAGCTTGTTGAACTGGGCCTTCACCGGCGCGCTGACCAGGCTGGCGTCACCGCTGGCCCCGGCCACGGTGGAAACGCCGGAGCCGTTGGTCGCCACCGGCGAAGCCGACGTGCTCGGGGATGCCGAGGCACTCGCGGTGGCCGATCGGCTGGCCGCCGCCTTGGCGCGCGCGGCGGTGAGGCTGTGAGATCGGCTCGCCATCTCCTTCGCCCCGGCCCCGCTGCCCAGCGCCCCGTTCTTGGCGGACGAACTCGCCGATGCGGACGCCGTGGGTGACGCGCTGGGCTTGGCCGAGGCGCCGGACGACGGGGTGGCCGACGATGACCCGCTGGCCGACGGGGTCGGCGTGGGCGTCGTGGCGGCGCTGGTGCTGCCGGTGTTCCTCGCCTGGAGGAGCACCTGGCGGAACAGCAGCTGCGCGGTCGTCCCGACCAGGTTCACGACCTTCTGCGTGCCGGCCCCGGGGACCGCCACGTTGATGATGTCGCTGCCCTGCTGCTGGACCTGGGCCTCGGTGAACCCCGCGCCGTTCACCCGGTTGGCCATGATGTTCTTGGCCTGGGTCATGTCCGACGCGAACTGCGCGCTGGACACGCCCCTGGGCGCCTGGGCCTTCAGCGCCACCGTGGTGCCGCTGGTCAGGTCCAGGCCCAGGTGGACCTTGAAGTCCTTGCCCCACTGCCCGGGCGAGGCGATGTTACTGCCCACGATGGCCAGGAACAGCACCACGATCAGCGCGGCCAGGACGGCCAGCGCCCGGCCTGGCCGGGAGACGTTACCGCTTGGGGGAGCCAATTCTCGTCTGTCCTTCGGTTCGCGTGTCCCCCGGCCCGACGCTGGGCGCGAGGCAGGCGGTCAGTCCGCGGTGCGCTCGTCCTGAGCGGTGTGGTCCGCCGCGGTGCTGCCCAGGCCGGTGCTGCCGGGCCCAGTGCTGCCCGGGCCGGAGCCGTTGAGGTGCTCGGTGGCCGCCGGGCCATCCGTGCTTCCCTCGGCGGGCGTGTCCTCCGGACCGTCCGTCTCGTCAAACGACGAGCCCGCCGCCTCGGTTCCAGCCATGCCGTCATCGTCCGGCAGGGTTTCCATCACCGCCCGGCGCAGGAACCTCATCTGCACCCCGGGCGCCACCTCAAGCACCACGTCCTGGTCATCGGCGTCGACCACCGTGGCGTACATGCCCGCCGTGGTGCGTACGCGCTGTCCAGGCCGGACCGTGCTCTGCATCTGCTGAGCCTGCCGCTGGCGGTTGCGCTGCGGCCTGATCATGACGAAGTAGAGCAGCCCGAACAGCACCACGATGACGATCAGGAACGTGTAGCTCCCTTTGCCGGAACTGCTGGCCGCGAGATAATGCATATTCCCCATCGCGGGGGCTTCCTTCCAGTTGATGAGCTCTGCCTGGCCGCGCGCCGGGCCATATGGCCGGCAGGGCCGGAAATCCGTGGCCACCCGGGCAGCGGTTGACCAACTGCCGAAGTGTAGCGGCGCGCGGGCAGCGCACCAACAGGCTACGGCTTCCGGCGACTGATCGTGACATCCCCGCGACCAATTCGGGTACAGCCGGGCACGGGTCAGCGGCGTGTCGCCGCAGCCCTCGCCCTCGTCACTCGAACAAGCTGCCCGGGAGGGCCAGGCCGGACGGCTCGGGCGGCTTGAGCCCCAGGTGCTGCCAGGCCGCCGGGGTGGCCACCCGGCCGCGCGGGGTCCGGGCCATGAGGCCCCGGCGGACCAGGAACGGCTCGGCCACCACCTCGACGGTCTCGGCTTCCTCGCCCACCGCCACGGCGAGGGTGGACAACCCGACCGGGCCGCCGCCGAACCGGGTCACCAGCGCGCTGAGCACCGCGCGGTCCAGCCGGTCCAGGCCTTCCTCATCCACTTCGTACAGCTCCAGCGCCGCACGCGCCAGCTCCCGGGTCACCACGCCGTCGGCCCGCACCTCCGCGTAGTCACGGACCCGCCGCAGCAGCCGGTTGGCGATCCGCGGGGTTCCCCGGGAACGCCCGGCGATCTCGTCCGCACCGTCGTCGCGCAGTGCCACCCCGAGCAGGTCGGCCGACCGGCGGACGATGACCTCCAGCTCCGCGGGCTCGTAGAAGTCCAGGTGCGCGGTGAAACCGAACCGGTCCCGCAGCGGCGCGGGCAGCAGCCCGGCCCGGGTAGTCGCGCCGACCAGGGTAAAGGGGGCGATCTCTAGCGGGATGGCGGTCGCGCCCGGTCCCTTCCCGACGACCACGTTGACCCGGAAGTCCTCCATGGCCAGGTACAGCATTTCCTCGGCAGGCCGGGCCAGCCGGTGGATCTCGTCGATGAACACCACGTCCCGCTCGGCCAGCGTGGACAGGATCGCGGCCAGGTCACCGGCCCGCTCGATGGCCGGCCCGCTGGTAATCCGCAGCGGCGCGCCCAGCTCCGCCGCGATGATCATCGCGAACGTGGTCTTGCCCAGCCCGGGCGGCCCGGACAGCAGCACGTGGTCGGGGGCCCGGCCACGCCGCAGGGCTCCCTCCAGCACGAGCGACAACTGCTCGCGGACCCGGGACTGGCCGATGACCTCGGCGAGCCGCTTGGGCCGCAGCGCCCCCTCGATGACCCGCTCGTCCGCGTCGGCCAGCGGTGAGACGAGCCGGTCACGCTCCGCTGCCGACAGTTCATCCCGCTCCGCGGAGGCCGGTGCTGCCCGCTGCGCTGCGGAGAGCGCCTGCTCTTCCAGGGCGGACAGCCCCGGGGCTTCCCGCTCCGCATCCTCGGCAGCGGAGTGGGCGCCCCGGCCGGGCGGCAGGCCCGGGCTGGTCATGCGCGGCTCAGCTTGCGCAGCGCGGCCCGCAGCGCGACAGATACGTCCATGTCCCCGGCTGGGCTGGTGCCTAGTTCGGCGGCGACCGCGGCGATGGCCTGCTCGGCGTCGCGGGCGGGCCAGCCCAGGTTGACCAGCCCGGCGCGGACCTGATCACGCCAGAGGCCGCCGGGGCCGGCGGCCCCCCCGGCGCCGGGCGGCGGGCCTATGACCCCGGCCGGGGCGGCGGGCGACCCGAGCCTGGCCAGTTCCAGCACGATCCGCTGCGCGCCCTTGCGGCCGATGCCTGGCACCCGGGTCAGCGAGGCCACGTCTTCCGCCGCGATGGCCTGCCGCAGCCCGTCCGGGCTGAACGAGGCCAGCATGGCCAGCGCCAGCCGCGGGCCCACCCCGCTGGCCGTTTGCACCAGCTCGAACACGTCCCGCTCGTCATCGCTGGCGAACCCGTACAGGGTCAGCGCATCCTCGCGGACCACCAGGGAGGTGGCGACCCGGGCCCGCTCGCCGGTGCGCAGCGCGGCCAGCGTGCCGGGCGTGGCCTGGACCAGCAGGCCGACCCCGCCCACCTCGATCACCGCGCCTTCCGGCGCAATCGCGCACACGATCCCATCCAGATGCGAAATCACCGTCGTACTCCTGGGTCCGTCCACGTGGGGGTGTTACCGAGGCGCCCGGTGGTGGTGTTGCCGCGGCGGCCCGCCGCCGCTCGGCGCGCAGCGGCGATCCCGGGGGCCGGGGGGTCGCCCCCCGCTGGCTCGGGGAGGGGAGGCGCGCCGGAGGCGTGTCCTCGCCGGGCCGGCCGGCTCGCGGGGGCCGGGGGGTCGCCCCCCCGGGCTAGCAGCGCCGCGGCGCCGAGCCGGGTCTGCGGGCCGCGCCAGAGGTGGCAGATGGCCAGGGCCAGGGCGTCCGCCGTGTCCGCGGGCCTCGGCGGGTCAGCCAGCCGGAGCAGCCGCATCACCATAGCGGTCACCTGCGCCTTGTCGGCGCGCCCGCTCCCGGTCACCGCGGCCTTCACCTCGCTCGGCGTGTGCAGCGTGACCGGCAGGCCACGCCGCGCCGCGCACAGCACGGCCACCGCGCCGGCCTGCGCGGTGCCCATCACGGTACGCACGTTGTGCTGGCTGAACACGCGCTCCACGGCGACCGCGTCCGGATGGTGCTCGGTCAGCCAGCAGTCGATCTCCTCTTCCAGGGCCAGCAGCCGGGCGGCGATATCGGCCGAGGGCGGGGTCCGCGCCACGCCCGCGGCGACCAGGCCGGGGGCGGCCGGGGGCGCCGTCCACCACGCCAAGCCCGCACCGGGTCAGTCCCGGATCAACGCCGAGCACCCGCATTTCTGCTCCATCCCGGCCTGGCCCGGCCGATCCGGGCTATGACGAACACGTGTTCGGTCGGTCTGACCCTACCGGGCCAGGCTGCCCGGCGCGCCCAGCATGCCCGGCGTGTCGGCATTCCCGGCGGCTGCGGGCCGGCGCGTGGTCCGGTCGCCCGAAGGCAGATAACGAAAACCGTTCCGGGACTCCCCCGGGATTACTCAGAAGAATTCGAGCATGAACGCGTCCGCCCCGAACGCGGCGTCCAGGGCGGCATCGCCGTCGGGGTCCCCGCCGGCCGCTGGCCCGCCCCGCCGCAGCGTGGCCAGCGGCCCGAAGGCCCGGACACTCAGGTCGAGCGGCGCACCGGGGCGTCACCGGGACCCGGTTCCCTGATGTCCACGTGTCAGCCGAGCTTCTCCATGACCTCGTCGGACACTGAGTAGTTCGCGTACACGTCCTGGACGTCGTCGGAGTCCTCGATCGCCTCGATCAGCCGGAACACCCGCTTGGCCTGCTCCTCGTCCAGTTCCACCTCGACGGTGGGGAGGAACGCCGCCTCGGCGGAGTCGTACTCGATCCCGGCCTGCTGCAGCGCGTTGCGGACCGCGAGCAGGTCGTGCGGCTCACTGATCACCTCGAGCGACTCGCCCAGGTCGTTGACCTCCTCGGCGCCCGCGTCGAGCACCGCGGTGAGCACGTCATCCTCGCTGGCCCCATCGGCCTTGGGGACGATCACCACGCCCTTACGGTGGAACAGGTAGGACACCGAGCCGGGGTCAGCCATGGACCCGCCGTTGCGGGTTAGCGCGGTCCGCACGTCGGCGGCGGCCCGGTTCCGGTTGTCGGTCAGGCACTCGACGAGGACCGCGACCCCGCCAGGCGCGTACCCCTCGTAAGCGATGTTCTCGTAGGCGGCGCCGCCTGCTTCCAGGCCCGCCCCGCGCCGGATGGCCCGGTCGATGTTCTCGTTCGGCACCGAGTTCTTCTTGGCCTTCTGCACGGCGTCATAGAGGGTGGGGTTGCCTGCCGGGTCCGCGCCCCCGGTCCGGGCCGCCACCTCGACGTTCTTGATCAGCTTGGCGAAGAGCTTGCCCCGCCGGGCGTCGATGACCGCCTTCTTGTGCTTGGTCGTGGCCCACTTGGAGTGGCCGCTCATATCCGATCCCTCACCATGTCAACAAACAGCTTGTGCACCCGCAGGTCGCCGGTCAGCTCGGGGTGGAACGCGGTGGCCAGCGCCGGGCCCTGCCGGACCGCGACGATCCTACCGGTGCCCGGGTCAGCCCCGAGTATCTCGACGTCGGGGCCGGTTTCCTCCACCCACGGCGCCCGGATGAACACCGCCCGCAGCGCCGGCCCGGGCACCCCGGCGAGTGGGATGTCCGCCTCGAACGAGTCCACCTGCCGCCCGAACGCGTTGCGCCGCACGGTCATGTCGATACCGCCGAACGTCTCCTGCCCCGCGATCCCGTCCAGCAGCCGGTCGGCCAGCATGATCATGCCAGCGCAGGACCCGAAGACCGGCATCCCCCCGCTGATCCGCTTGCGCAGCGGCTCAGTCAGCTCGAAGATCTCCGCAAGCTTCCACATCGTGGTGGACTCCCCGCCGGGGATGATCAGCCCGTCGACCTGGTCGAGCTCCCCCGGCCTGCGCACCCGCAGCGGCCGGGCCCCGGCCGCTTCCAGCGCCCTGAAGTGCTCGATCACGTCGCCCTGCAGGGAGAGCACGCCCACGGCCGGTCCTCCCGCAGTCGCGGGGACGTGGTCGGGCATGGCGGGTCCTTCCGGGCTTGGGGGCTACTTTGAGGGTAGCGGTCTGGGCGCAACACCAGGAACCGGGCGGATCTTCCCGCGCGCTGCTCGGCGCGGCGGTCAGCCCGCCTGCGGGCCGGACCCCCCGCCGCGGCCGGACCCCCCGCCGCGGCCAGGCTCCCCGCCGCGGCCAGCCTCCCCAGGCGGACTGGGGAGCGGCGCGTCGCCGGGCAGCTCGCGCGCTGGCTCTTCCGGCGGCCCGGGCCGGCGCGGCGCGAGGCCCAGATGCCGTTCCACGGCGGCCAGCCGGCCGTCGATCGAGCGCAGCCGGGTGATCATCTCCGCCAGCTGGGCGGGCGAGCCCACGATGCGCACCTCAGGCTCCAGCCCGGTCAGGCCGCCGCTGGCCTCCCTCGTCCCGCCGGCCCCACCCTCGGCGCCGGCCTCACGGACGCGGCCGGCGAGAAGCTGGAGCACCTGCTCGCGGACCCGGTCCAGGTCCGCACCCAGCCTGACCAGGACCTGGGCCGCCACGCCCTCGCCCTCGCTGATGAGGCCGAGCAGGATGTGCTCGGTGCCGATGTAGTGGTGCCCGAGATGCTGAGACTCCCGGAGGGACAGCTCGAGCACCTTCTTGGCCCGCGGGGTGAACGGGATGTGCCCGGACGGCGCGTCCTGACCCCGGCCGATCATCTCCTCAACCTGCTGGCGCACGGTTTCCAGGCTGATCTCCAGGGATTCGAGCACTTTGGCCGCCACGCCCTCACCCTCGCGGATCAGGCCGAGCAGGATGTGCTCGGTGCCGATGTAGTTGTGGTTAAGTTCCCTGGCCTCTTGCTGGGCCAGGACGACGACCCGGCGGGCCCGGTCGGTGAACCTCTCGAACATCTGCCGCTCCCCAGCGGAGTGCGTGACAACGGTGCGTGGAGCCGGGAGGCCCGCGGCGTCAGGAGGCTGGCGTGTCACCAGGGACCGGGCGGGCAGCCGCCCGGGGTCACCAGCCGCGGCTGGCGTAACGGTCGGCGGGGGGCAGGGTGTCGGTGCTGATCCCGACCATGGCCTCACCGAGCCCGCGGGAGACCTTGGCCACGACGTCCGGATCGTCGTGGAACGTGGTGGCCTTCACGATCGCGGCGGCGCGGGCGGCCGGGTCACCGGACTTGAAGATCCCGGAACCAACGAAGACGCCTTCCGCGCCCAGCTGCATCATCATCGCCGCGTCCGCCGGGGTGGCGATGCCGCCCGCGGTGAACAGCACCACCGGCAGCTTGCCGAGCCTGGCGACCTCGGCCACCAGCTCGTACGGGGCCTGCAGGTCCTTGGCCGCCGCGAAGAGCTCCTCATCGCGCAGGGTGCCCAGGCCGCGGATGGCAGAGGAGATCGAGCGCATGTGCCGGGTGGCCTCCACCACGTTGCCGGTGCCCGCCTCCCCCTTCGACCTGATCATGGCCGCGCCCTCGGCCAGCCGCCGGAGCGCCTCGCCAAGGTTGGTGGCGCCGCAGACGAACGGCACGGTGAAGTCCCACTTGTCCACGTGGTGGGCCTCGTCGGCGGGGGTCAGCACCTCGGACTCGTCGACGTAGTCCACCCCGATGGCCTGCAGGACCTGCGCCTCGGCAAAGTGCCCGATCCGGCACTTGGCCATGACCGGGATGGACACCGCCCGGATGATCCCGTCGATCATGTCGGGGTCGCTCATCCGGGCCACGCCACCCTGGGCGCGGATGTCGGCCGGGACCCGCTCCAGCGCCATCACCGCGACCGCCCCGGCATCCTCGGCGATCTTGGCCTGGTCCGGCGTCACCACATCCATGATCACGCCGCCCTTGAGCATGTCCGCCATGCCCCGCTTGACCCGCGCGGTGCCGGTCTGCGCGGCCGGGCCTCCCGCGCTCGCGTGGCCCGCGCTCGAGTGGCCCGCGCCAGAGTTGACTGCGCCGGCCGGCGCGGCAGGGCTCGCGGGCCTGGATGCGGTACTGCGTGACACGGTGAACCTCATTCGGATCGGCAGAGTTGTGTTAGGTCCATGGTAGGCGCTCGGTCAGCTGGTCAAATGCGGCATGTCAGAGCCGCCGGTCTCACCCGTCGCGACGACCAGCGAATCGTCGATCTCGAAGAACCCCGGCATCGGCGCTCCCCCGGCCAGCCCCAGGGCCCGGGCCAGCCAGCGGCGCCGTGCGGCCTGGGTGGCCGCGACCGCGTCGTTGTAGAACTTGCGGGCCAGGAACACCTGGTGGGCGGCGGACTCCAGCTCGTCGAGCAGCTCGTCGGCGTTGCCCTGGCTGTCCAGCGAGGTACGGAAACCGGGCTGGCTGAGCACCGCACGCAGGGCCCGGGTCAGGTCGCTCTCGGCTAGCTCGTTGGGTTCCCCGGCCGCCCGCGCGTCGTGCGCGGCCCCGGCCAGGAGCAGGCTGGTGGCCGGGTCGAGCAGGCCGCACGCGGCCAGTTCCTGCGCTACCGAGCTGCGCCGGACCAGGGCCGCATCGAGCGCGGCGCGGGCCTTGTCCACCCGCGCGTGCATCCGGTCGAGCCGGCCGGCCCGCCAGGACACGTACACGCCGATCAGCACCGCGGCCACGGCGATGAGGATGACGTCGATCAGCACTGGCCGCTCCCCGCCGTCATGATCACCTCAGTCACCGCCGTTCCGGTCACCGGACCACCCCGACCTGCCCGTACGCGGCCACGACGGCCTCGTAGACGCGCACCACGTCCCGGGCCACCACGGGCCAGTCGTAGGCCCGGACCGCCTCGGCTGCGGCCTCGGACAGGGTGGCCCGCCGCTGCGGGTCGTCGAGCAGCCGCGCCGCGGCGGCGGCCAGCGCCGCCGGGTCACCCGTCTCGAACAGCTCACCGGCCCGGCCGCCGCGCAGCACCTTCCGGAACGCGTCAAGGTCGCTGGCCACGATCGGCGCCCCGGCCGCCATGGCCTCGGCGAGCACGATGCCGAAGCTCTCACCGCCGGTGTTCGGCGCGCAGAAGACATCGACGGAGTGGTAGACGCGGGCCTTGTCTTCCTCGCTGACCTGGCCAAGAAGGATCACCCGCGGGCGCAGCGGCGCGGGTACCTTGGCCAGCACGTCCTCGGTGTCGCCGGGCCCGGCGATCAGCAGCCGGAGCCCGGGCCGCTCGGCGCCCAGCTCGGCGAACGCGCGCAGCAGCACGTCCAGACCCTTGCGTGACTCGTCCATCCGGCCCAGGAACCCGAGCGCGCCGCCCTCCCCCGGCCAGCCGGGCAGCGGGACGGCCTTCTCGTACCGGCTCACGGTCACGCCGTTCGGGATGAGCACCGCATCTCCGCCCATGTGCTCGACCAGCGTGGTCCGGGCCGCCTCGGAGACCGCGATCCGCCCGGTGATCTTCTCCAGCGCGGTCTGCAGGGCCGGGTAGGCGGCGTGCATGATGCGGGAGCGCGGGGTGGCTGTGTGCATGGTCGCCACGATCGGGCCGTCCGCCACCCAGCAGGCCAGCAGGGACAGGCTGGGCGCGGCCGGCTCGTGGACGTGCAGCACGTCGAACCCGCCCTCCTTGACCCAGCGCCTGACCCGGCTGGCGGACAGGAACCCGAACGCCAGCCGGGCCACCGCGCCGTTGTAGGGCACCGGGACGGCGCGGCCTGCGGGCACCACGTAGGCCGGCAGCGGGGTGTCGTCGTCGGCGGGCGAGATCACCGACACCTGGTGCCCCAGCCCGATCAGCGCCTCGGCCAGGTCCCGGATGTGCTGCTGCACCCCGCCGGGCACAGCCCAGGTGTAGGGGCAGACGATGCCGACTCTCACGGGCCGCCGCCCGGGCCCGCGTCCCTGCTGCCTGCGCCCTTGCCGCCTGCGCCGGGAGCCGCGCTGGGTGTGACGGCAATGGGCGTGACCGCACTGGGCGTGCCGGCACTGGGCCTGCCGACACTGGGGGCCGCGCTGGCCGTCTCGCTCTCGCCGCGCTCCGCCGCGGCGAGCCGATCCGGGTCAAGATCCGCGGTGAAGACCTTCTGGAGCATGTGCCAGTCCTGCGGATGGGCGCGGATTCCGTCCTCGTACTCGCGGGCGACCTCCTGGGTCATGATCGCGACCTTCTCCCGGCGGGTGCCGGCCTCCGGCACCGGGACCTCATCGTTGATGCGCGCCCCCCAGCCATCGCCATCGAACCAGAGGGTTGCGGGCAGCAGCGCCGCCCCGGTCTGCACGGCCAGCGCGGCCGGGCCGGCCATCATCCGCGCCTTCTCCCCGAAGAACTCCACCTCGATGCCGCGGCCGGTGACGTCCCGGTCCGAGACCAGGCAGACCAGGCCCCCGGCCCGCAGCCGCTGGGCCAGCACGCCAAACCGGCTGTCCCCGCCGCTGGCCGGGAGCACCTCCATGCCGAGCCCCTCACGGAACTCCAGGAACCGCTGGAACAGGGACTCCGGCTTGAGCCGCTCGGCGACCGTGGTGAACTTGCCCACGCCGCGGCCGATGATCCAGGCCCCGGCCAGCTCGTAGTTGCCGGTATGCGGCAGGGCGACGATCACCCCGCGGCCCGCGGCCAGGTTCCGCTGGATGTTCTCCTCGCCGGTCGCGTGCATGTCCGCCTGGATCCGGTCCTGCCCGATCGTGGGCAGCCGGAACGACTCCAGCCAGTAGCGGGCGTAGGAGCGCATCGTCTGCCGGGACAGCGCCCGCAGTTCCTTGCCGGTCGCGGACGGGCCGGTCACCCGGCGCAGGTTCGCCTCGAGCACCTGGACCCGGGGTCCCTGGCGGCGCCAGGCGATGTCCGCGCCGAACCGGAAGGCGCCGCGGGCCCAGGATTCCGGTACCCGGCACACCAGGGACCAGCCCAGGGCGTACCCGGCGTCGGTCAGCCGGTCCCGTAGCGAGGTCACGCCTTATCCTTTCGCGTGCCGCTATCACCAGGGTCGCGAACCGCGGTCGCGGAGCCGGCACCGGGGACGCCGTTACCCGTCCCGTCCGGGCCCGGGCCACGCGCCGGGCCAGCCGCACCACCCGCCGTGCCAGCCGCACCACCCGCCCCGGCGGCGGGCTGCGGGCCCGACTGGGGTGTGGCACCCGGGCCGACCGCCTTCCGTACCACCAGGACGCGCTGCCCGAACGTGACCGTGCTGCCCGCCGCGACCAGCCAGAGCCCGATGGCCAGGACGAACGGCAGGCCCAGCCCGGTCAGGCCGGCCGCGACCAGCACCACCAGCAGCCGCTCGGATCGCTCGGCCACGCCGACGTCGGCCCGCACGCCTATTCCCTCGGCCCGGGCCCGGGCGTACGACACCAGGCCGCCGGCGACCAGGCAGTACAGGGCCACGCAGGCCAGCACGGGCTGATGGTCCCGGGCCAGGTAGATGGCCAGCCCGCTGAAGACCGCCCCGTCTCCGATCCGGTCCAGGGTCGAGTCGAGGAAGGCCCCCCAGGGCCCGGTGGTGCCTTTCACCCTGGCCAGCAGGCCATCCAGCATGTCGAACATGGCGAAGCCCCAGCACACCAGGGTCCCGGCGAACAGGTGGCCGGTGGGGAACAGCCAGAGCGCCCCGATGGCCACGCCGATCGTCCCGGCCGCCGTGATCATGTTCGGCGTGATGGGGGTGCGCGCCAGCGCCTCGCCGACCGGCCGCAGCAGGCGGGCGAACAGGGGTCTGAGGGCGTTCAGCATGGCCGTCCGATCCTACTGGCGGAGTGGACAGGAGGGACGATTCCGGCTGGGGGCTTGTGGTCGGGTGTCCGGCAGGTTAAGGCTGGTCGTGAGCCAGCCAAACAGCGTCGTAGGAGGCGAGTACTCATGACCGACAGGAGAGGATCGAGCGCTACAGGCGGTACAGCAGGGGCCGATCAGCCCGGCAGCGTGCGGAATGTCGCGCTGGTCGGCCACTCCGGGTCAGGGAAGACAACTCTCGTGGAGGCTCTCCTCGTCAGCACGGGCGCGATCCCGCGCCCGGGACGGGTGGAGGACGGCACCACCGTAAGCGATTTCGATGAAGTGGAAGTCCGGCAGCAACGTTCCGTGAACCTCACCCTGGCGCCCGTGGTGCACGCCGGGATCAAGGTCAACCTCCTCGATACGCCAGGGTACGCCGACTTCACCGGCGACCTGCGGGCGGGACTGCGGGCCGCGGACGCCGCGCTGTTCACCGTGCCGGCCACCGACGGCGTGGACGGGCTGACCCGGATCCTCTGGGACGAGTGTGCCTCCGTCGGCATGCCGCGGGCCGTGGTCATCACCAAGCTGGATCACCAGCGGGCCGACTTCGACGAGGTCCTGCAGGCCTGCCGGGACGCCTTCGGCGATTCCGTCGCCCCCCTCTACCTGCCGGTGACCTCGGGTCCCGGCGCCGTAGCCGGGCTCATCGGCCTGCTGTCCGGGCGGTTCTACGACTACACCGGCGGAACGCGCACCGAGCGTGACCCCGACCCCGATCAGGCGGACCGGCTCGACGAACTGCGCAGCTCGCTGATCGAGGGCGTCATCCAGGAGAGCGAAGACGAAACCCTCATGGAGCGGTACCTGTCCGGGGAGAGCATCGATCCCAAGGTGCTGATCGAGGACCTGGAGAAGGCGGTCGCCCGGGGCAGCTTCTACCCGGTGCTCACCACCTCGGCCCTGCACGGCATCGGGCTGACCGAGCTGCTGGAGATCATGACCCAGGCTTTCCCCTCCCCGGGGGAGCATCCGCTGCCGGGCGTGACCACCCTGGACGGCAAGGCGGTCACCGGGCTGTCCTGCGACCCGGCCGGTCGTCTGCTGGCCGAGGTGGTCAAGACCACGTCCGATCCGTATGTCGGCCGGATCAGCCTGGTCCGGGTGTTCTCAGGGACGATGCGGCCGGACGCGCCGGTACACGTGTCCGGGCATGGCCTGGCCGAGCGGGGCCATGCCGACCACGACATGGACGAGCGGATCGGCGCGCTGACCTCGCCGCTGGGCAAGCAGCAGCGCCCCGTGCCGCAGTGCGTGGCCGGGGACATCTGCGCCGTGGCCAAGCTGACCAGCGCCGAGACCGGCGACACGCTGTCGGACAAGGAACACCCGCTGCTCATGGAGCCGTGGTCGATGCCCGACCCGCTGCTCCCGGTGGCCATCGCGGCCAAGTCCAAGGCCGACGAGGACAAGATGTCCCAGGCGATCGGCCGCCTGGTGGCCGAGGACCCGACGCTGCGGATGGAGAACAACTCCGAGACCCGCCAGCTGGTGCTGTGGTGCATGGGCGAGGCCCATTCCGACCTGCTTCTGGACCGGCTGTCCTCGCGCTACGGGGTGGGCGTGGAGACCAAGGATCTGCGAGTTCCGCTACGCGAGACGGTGGGCGGGAAAGCCCGGGGGCTGGGCCGCAACGTCAAGCAGACCGGCGGGCACGGCGAGTTCGGCGTGTGCCACATCGAGGTGGAGCCGACGCCGTCGGGCACCGGGTTCGAGTTCGTGGACAAGGTCGTCGGCGGCGTGGTGCCCCGCCAGTTCATCCCGTCGGTGGAGAAGGGCGTGCGGGCGCAGCTGGAGCAGGGAGTACTGGCCGGCTACCCGATGGTGGACGTCCGGGTCACCTTGTTCGACGGCAAGGCGCACTCGGTGGACTCCTCCGACATGGCCTTCCAGAAGGCGGGCAGGCTCGCCCTGCGTGACGCCGCGGACAAGGCGAAGGTGCTGCTGCTGGAGCCGGTGGACGAGCTGTCCGTGCTGGTCGCGGACGACTACGTCGGCGCGGTCATGTCCGACCTGTCCTCGCGGCGCGGCCGGGTGCTGGGCACCGAGCCGGTGGCCGGCGGGCGGACCCTGGTGAAGGCCGAGGTGCCGCAGCTGGAGATCACCCGGTACGCGATCGACCTGCGCTCGATGTCGCACGGCACCGGCTCGTTCAGCCGCAGCTACCTGCGGTACGAGCCGCTCCCGTCACACCTCGCCGACAAGGTAGCCGCGTCGGCGAACGCCGGCTGAAGCTCGATCGCCCGGCGAGGGGGGGCGCGCCGCACGCGTGTCCCCCCGAGCCGGGCGATGCGGGGCCGGGCTCACCTACGCGGCCGTGCCGGGCTGACCATGCGGCCGTGCCGGGCTCGCTGCGGCGCTCGCTGGGCAGCGCTCGCTGGCAGCGGCGATCCGGGTCCCGGGGACATCCCCCGGGTTCGCAGGGCCCCCGGCTAGCACCCCCAGGCGTCCGCGATCAGCTTTCTTGTGTCGCGGAGCAGCTGCGGGAGTACCCGGGTGTGCCCGACCACGGGCATGAAGTTGGTGTCCCCGCCCCACCGGGGCACTACGTGCTGGTGCAGGTGCGCCGCGATGCCCGCACCCGCGACCGACCCCATGTTCATGCCGATGTTGAACCCCTGCGCGCCCGAGGCGGCCCGCAGGGCGGTCATGGCCCGCTTGGTGAACGCGGCCAGCTCCGCGGTCTCCGCGTCGTCCAGCTCGGTGTAGTCAGCCACGTGCCGGTACGGGAGCACCATCAGGTGGCCCGCGTTATACGGGTAGAGGTTGAGGACGCTGTAGACCAGCTCGCCCCGGGCCACGATCAGGCCGTCCTCGTCGCTGAGCGCGGGGATCCGGCAGAACGGGCAACCGTCACCCTCCGCGGTGCCGGCCGGCTTGTTCTCGCCCTTGATGTAGGCCATCCGGTGCGGCATCCACAGCCGGGCGAAGCCGTCCGGGATCCCGGCCCCGTCCTGCTCGGACGTCTCGGGCGCGGTTGGCTCGGTCATCTAGCTGCTCGGTCTCTGATCGGTTCGGCTCTGATCGGTTCGGCTCTGATCTCTGGCCCGGTGCTCAGACCTGGATGCGCTGCCGGACGGCGCTGACGATCTCGGCAATGGCCCCGGCGACCGGGATCCCGTTGCGCTGCCCGCCGTCGCGGAACCGGAACGAGACCGCGCCCTTGGCCACGTCCTCGTCCCCGGCCAGCAGCATGAACGGCACCTTCTGCCGCTGCGCGTTCCTGATCTTCTTCTGCATCCGGTCGTCGCTCGTGTCCACCTCGACCCGGATGCCCTGCTCGCGCAGCTCGGCCGCGATCTTCTCCAGGTAGGGCACGTGCGCGTCGGTGATGGGGATGCCGGCCACCTGGACCGGCGCGAGCCACGGCGGGAAGGCCCCCGCGTAGTGCTCGAGCAGGATCCCGAAGAACCGCTCGATCGACCCGAACAGCGCGCGGTGGATCATGTAGGGGCGCTGCCGGGAACCGTCAGGGGCCTGGTACTCGATGCCGAACCGGCCCGGCTCCTGGAAGTCCACCTGCAGGGTGGACAGCTGCCACCGTCGCCCGATCGCGTCCTTGACGTGCACGTCGATCTTGGGGGCGTAGAAGGCACCCTCGCCCTCGGCGATCACGTACGGCAGGCCCGAGGCGTCCAGGGCGTGCTTCAGCGCCGCCTCGGCCGCGTCCCACTCCGCAGGCTCTCCAACGTACTTTTCGGGGCGGGTGGACAGCTCGGCCTCGAACTCCGTCAGGCCGAAGTCGCGGAGCAGGCCGACCACGAAGTCCAGCAGCGAGGCCAGCTCGGGGCCGAGCTGATCGGGGGTGCAGAAGATGTGCGAGTCGTCCTGGGTGAAGCCGCGGGCCCGGGTCAGGCCGTGCACGACGCCGGACTTCTCGTAGCGGTACACGGTGCCGAACTCGAACAGCCGGAGCGGCAGCTCCCGGTAGGACCGGCCGCGCGACTGGAAGATGAGCACGTGCATCGGGCAGTTCATCGGCTTCATGTAGTACCGGGCGCCGTCCAGTTCCATGGGCGGGAACATGCCCTCGGCGTAGAAGCCGAGGTGCCCGGAGGTCTGGAACAGCTCTTCCTTGGTGAGGTGCGGGGTGTTGACGTACTGGTAACCCGCTTCCTCGTGGCGGCGGCGTGCGTAGTCCTCCATCACGTGGCGGATGATCGCGCCCTTGGGGTGGAAGACCGGCAGCCCGGAGCCGATCTCGGTCGGGAAGGAGAACAGGTCCAGCTCGGCGCCCAGCCGCCGGTGATCGCGGCGCTCTGCCTCGGCGAGCAGCTTCAGGTACTCGTCCTGCGCCTCCCGGGACTCCCAGGCTGTGCCGTAGATCCGCTGCAACTGCGGGTTCTTCTCACTGCCCCGCCAGTATGCGCCGCTCGAGCGCATCAGCTTGAACGCCGGGATCTGCCGGGTGGTGGGCACGTGCGGGCCGCGGCACAGATCCTTCCAGCATTCCTGGCCGGTGGCCGGGTCGAGGTTGTCGTAGATGGTGAGCTGGCTGCCGCCGACCTCGACGGCTTCCTCGACGCTGACCTCGGAGGGTGCGGTCGGGGAGCCGGCATCGGGCGCGGCTGCGCCGCCCTTGAGCCCGATCAGCTCCAGTTTGTAAGGCTCACCAGCCAGTTCCTTGCGGGCCTGCTCGTCGCTGACCTCGCGCCGGGAAAAGCGCTGGCCTTGCTTGACGATCTGGCGCATCCGCTGCTCGATGGCCTTGAGGTCCTCCGGGCTGAACGGCGCGGCCACGTCGAAGTCGTAGTAGAAGCCGTTCTCCACCGGCGGGCCGATGCCCAGCTTGGCCTCGGGGAACAGCTCCTGGACCGCCTGGGCCATCACGTGCGCGGTGGAGTGCCGCATGATCGCCCGGCCGTCGTCGCTGCCGATCTCGACCGGCTCGACGGCGTCACCGTCGGCCAGCGGCGCGGCCAGGTCGCGCAGCCCGCCGTTGACCCGGGCCGCGATGATGGTGGATCCAGGCCCGGCCGCGGGGCCGCCGGCCGGCTGGCCGGGCCGGAGCGCATCGCCGGCCGTAGTGCCCGCGTCCACCACGTGCTCGCGACCGGCGAGGGTGATGTGAAGCTGCTGGGCCGACACGGCGGGCTCCCTGGATAGTCGTCGAGTGGGGCCATTGCCCCAGCCTCCGATGCTATCGAGGCGCGGCCGTAGCCGCGCCTCGATAGCGCCCTGTCCGCCTCAGGCAGCCGTCACTGGACGGTGACCAGGGTGCCGTAGGTCATGTAGGGCCACACGAAGTCAGCCTGGGCGTAGGGAAGCTCGACGCAGCCCAGGCTCTGCGGGGCGCCGTAGTAGCCCCGCGGGAAGTAGTGCACCGCGTCGCCGCCGTCGAAGTAGGACACCCAGGAGACGGGGTCGGCGTAGTGCGACCCATCCGGGTTGGTGCCCTGCATGATCTGGAACGAGTAGCGCAGGTACACCGGGAAGGTGCCGTCCGCGGTGGGCGCCTCCGGGATGCCGGTGTTGGCCAGCGTGCGCATGATGACCCGCCCGTCGTGCCACACGGTCAGTGTTTCCGGGATGGCCTTGCTGGCCAGCGCGTAGGTGTAGCCGTTGGGGTTGTCCTTGCCGGCCGCGGCGGCCTGGACCACGTCCCGCCATACGGCGGGGGTCATCACGCCGGTCATGGTCAGGCCGGCGTTGGACTGGAAGGCCCGGATCGCCCCCTGCATGATCAGGCTGGACTGGCCGCCCCAGAAGCTGGTCAGGATGGACGGGTAACCCTTCTTCCAGATGAAGGTCCCGGCCGGCGGCGAGTACATGGCGGAGAGCTCGGTGGCGACGTTGTCCGGCTGGAACGCGGTGGGGTCCTGCGGCGCCCACTTGAGCGGCAGGTAGCCCAGCTGGGCCAGCATCTGCTTGAGCCGCAGCCCGGACCAGTGCTGGGTGGTCAGCTGCGCGGTCACAGTCTTGGCCAGCACACCGCCCGCGGCGGACCGGAGGCCGGACCCTCCGGCGGGGATGGTGACCCGGACCAGGCTGCCCGGCCAGAACGGGGTGGACGGGGTGAAGGTCAGCGTGGTGCCTGCCTTCGTCCAGGTACCGGGGGTGGCGGGCTGGACAGTCGGCAGCGGGGAATTGCTGGCCAGCGCGGCGGACAGCGTCACCCGGATCGGGTTAGCGCCGTTGGTGCCGGTCACGGCGCCGCCCTGGGTCACGGATTCGACCCGCACCGGCGGAGCCGTCCCCGCGCCGCCGGCATCATGGCGGTCCGAGACGGTGGTGGCGTGCCCAGCGGGGCCGGCCGCGCCGAGCGTCCCGATGGTCACGCCCGCCACTACCAGGACGCCGACCCCGGCCATGGCGATCACTGCAATCTTGGTCCGCCGGGACCGGGCGCCGTCGCTCCCGGCCTCGGTGCCCGCGGCCTCGGTGCCCGCAGCCTCGGTGCCCGCGGCCTCGGTGCCCGCAGTCTCCGCACTGGCAGTCTGGGCCCGCTGACCCGGCGCCGCACTGTCCTGGCCGGCCGCGCCCTGGCCATCTGCCTCCTGGGCGGCCGCGCTCGCGGCGGCATCGCCCTTGGCCCCGGATGACGGGGACGCCGCAGGCCGCCGCATCCATCCTGGAGTCTGCACGTTCCGCTCCCTCGTGTTACCTATGCCCGCCCAAGACCCGCGGGGCCCCTCGCCCGCCTGGCCTGCCCGCTGTAACGCATTCCCGACATGCCCGGTTCCAAATCCGCCGGCGTGTCGCGCGCCTCCGCCTGTCCTACGTCACCGATCACGCACCCGGACCGTCCTCCGGGGGTGATATCCGCACCCGGAGCATGCCGCCCGAGCTGCGCAAATACCCCCTAGAGCCAGTCTCTCCTGCGGAAGATGACGTACAGGCATACAGAGATACCAACCATGACCACCGTGGACGTCCAGAAGCCTTCAACCTTCCCGAAACCGGGATAGGGGACATTCTGCCCGTAAAAGCCGGTGACCGCGGTCGGCACCGCGATGATCGCGGCCCAGCTGGTGACCTGCTTCATGATTACGTTGAGCCGGTTGCCGCGCACCGTGAGGTGGGTTTCCAGGATGGTCGTGACCAGGTCGCGGAGGGACTCCGTCCATTCGGTCGCACGGAGCACGTGATCGTAGACGTCGTGGAAGTACGGCAGGATCTCCCCGTCCACCACGTGCAGGTCCCGGCGCAGCAGCGAGTTGAGCACCTCGCGCATGGGCAGCACCACGCGCCGCAGCAGGACCAGGGACTTGCGCAGCTCGAAGGTACGGCGCTGCATCTCCTTGTCCCGCGGGTTGTCGTCGAACAGCTGGCCCTCGAGCGTCTCGATCTGGGTGTCAAGCGACTGGACCGCCTCGAAGTGGGTGTCCACCACGTAGTCGAGCAGGCCGTAGAGCAGGAACCCCACCCCGCAGGTGGCCAGGTCCGGCGAGTCGTCCCAGCGGCGGACCACCTCGTCGATGTCGAACCCCTTGCTGCGCCGCACCGTGACCAGTGCGCGGTCGGTGACGAACGCGTCGATCTCGTCGGTCTTCAGCTCGCCGGTCTTGTCGTTCAGCTTCACCCCGTACGACGTGACGAAGATATGGCTCTGGTAGCGGTCCAGCTTGGCGCGCTGGTGTTCGGCCACAGCGTCCTCGACCGCCAGCGGGTGCAGGCCCAGTTCCTCGCTGATCGAGGACAGGTCCTCCGCGGTCGGCTCGCACAGGTCGAACCACACGAGCGCAGTCGGGTCGGCGAGATAGTCGGACACCTTGGCGACGGGGAAGCCCTCGTCCTCCAGGATCCCGTTGCGGTACATGCGGGTACGCGGCATGGTGGCCAACATAAGGGCACCACGGTAACCCCGTGCGGCCCGGCGGCTGCGGCCAGCCCGGCCGTGGCCAGGCCCGGGCTGGCATGATCGGGCTTATGACGGTTATCAAGATCAACGCCATCACCGTGCCTGCGGACAGCGGGGACGAGCTGGCCCGCCGCTTCGCGGCCCGGGCCCGCGCCGTGGACAATCAGGACGGGTTCGAGGGATTCGAGCTGCTCAAGCCCACCGACGAGCGGACCACCTGGCTGGTCGTGACCCGGTGGCGGGACGAGGAGTCGTTCGCCGCGTGGGTGAGCTCCCCCGCGTTCGGGCACGGGCACCGCTCGCAGGCCGAACGGGAGGGCGGCCAGGCCCCGCCGCCGGTCGGGGTGTCCAGCGAGCTGTGGTCCTACGAGCCCGCGGGCGGTTCCGCGGCGCACTCCGGCTGAGCCCGGTGAGCAGCTGGGCGCCGCCCGGCGGGCCGGTGGCGACCCCGGCCGTCCTGGTGGATACCGGCCGCCTGGACCGGAACCTGCAGGCCATGGCCGCCAGTACCGCGCGCCGCGGCCTCGCGTTGCGGCCGCATGTCAAGACGCACAAGTCCATCGAGATCGCCCGGCGCCAGCTCCGGCACGGGGCGACCGGGATTTCGGTGGCCACCCTGGGCGAGGCCGAGACGTTCGCTGAGGCTGGCCTCGGTGAGATCTTCGTTGCGTATCCCCTGTGGATCGACCAGGAGCGGGCGCCGCGGCTGCGCGCCCTCGCCGGCCAGGTGCGGCTGACGGCCGGGGTGGATTCACTGGACTCGGTGCATCAGCTGGCCCCGGCCGTCCGGGGGCACGCCTGGCCGGAGGTGCCCGTGCGGGTCCTGGTCGAGGTGGACTGCGGGCTGCGGCGCAGCGGGGTCGCCCCCGCGGACGCGGGCCGGGTCGCGGTCGCGGCGGCCCGAGCGGGCCTGGCGGTGGACGGCGTCTTCACCTTCCCCGGGCACAGCTACGCGCCGGGCATGCCCGCCCGGGCCGCGGCCGACGAGGCGGCCGCGCTGGCGGCCGCCGCGGACGGCCTGGCCGCCGCGGGGCTGCCCTGCCCGGTGCGCAGCGGCGGGTCCACGCCCAGTGCCGCCCAGGCGGCCGGCCCAGCCGACGGCGGCCCAGTCACCGAGCTGCGGCCCGGGGTGTACGCGTTCAACGACGCGCAGCAGGTCATCCTGGGCAGCTGCACGCTGGACGAGGTGGCCCTGTCCGTGCTGGCCACCGTGGTCAGCACCCCAGCTCCGGACCGGTTCGTGCTGGACGCCGGGGCCAAGGTGCTCGGCTATGACCGCCCGGCGTGGGTGCCGGGGCACGGGCTGCTGCCCGCGTTTCCCGCGGCCACGGTGACCGGGCTGTGGGAGCACCACGCGGTGGCCGTCACCGGGGCCGGGCCGCGGCCAGCCGTGGGCGACCGGATCGTCGTGGTCCCCAACCACGTCTGCACCGTCGTCAACCTGGTCGACGAGCTCCACGTGGTGCGGGACGGCCAGGTCGCGGAGCGGTGGCCAGTGGACGCCCGGGGCCGCAACAGCTAGTAGATCGCTGACCGGGGAAAAGCGGCAAAGGCTAGGGTGAGCCCATGGTCACCCTCGAGGAACTGGAGCGCCGCGTCGAGCTGCTAGAAGACCAGGTCGAGCACGCGCTCCCAGCGAAGATCGACGCCGTGGCCTACTTGCTCAGCGTGGTGCACGAAGAAACCCGTGCCATCCGCCAGACCCTGGATGGGAACGGCCGGATGCTGCAGGAGATTCTCGGCCGGCTGCCTGGCCAGCAAGCCTGACCCTGTCCTCCCCCAGGCGACCCTGCTTGGGGCGCCCGCATCTAGGCACCTTGGCGGGTCAGCCGCTCCTCCTGGGAGGCGGCCGTGCCGGACAGCCCCTCGGCCCGGGTGAGCTGCTCGCCGGCGCGCCGGGTCGCGGCCGGCCGGGCCAGCACCCCGGCGATCCCGACCACGAACCAGGCGATGGCCACCGACGGACCCCACCAGTTGACGCCGGTGGGCAGCGGCCAGACGTTCCGGAACAGGGTGTAGCCAAGGACGATGATGCCTAGCACCGGGATCACGAGCTGCCAGCGGCCGATGCTGGAGTCTCCGGAAAAGAACACCAGACGGACCATCCCGATCGTGGCCAGGATGTAGACCACCAGCAGGATCAGGGTCCCGATCACCCCGCTCTCCAGGAACAGCGTGAACGGGTCGCCGCCCAGGACGAACCAGGTGAAGGCGATGATCACGTAGACGGTCAGGACCACGGCCCCGGCCGACACGGTCGGGGTCCGGCGCCGGGGCGACACGTGACTGAAACGCGCGGGAAGGATGCCATCCCGGCCCATCGCGAACGCGAGCCGGGAGGCTCCGACGGTGGACGCCAGGGCGCAGCCGAAGGCCGAGATCATCGCGCCGGCCGTGATGACCGTGCCCAGCCAGGACGCGACGTAGGTCGTGCCCAGGTCGCCTATCAGGGAGGTCGAGTTGATGAAGGCCGTGACGCCCTTGGCCGAGGTCCCGAAGCCCATCACCTCCACCGCGGTGACCACGAAGAAGTAGATGCCGCCGAAGATGGCCACGCCGAGGATGGCCCGCGGGATGTCCCGCCTGGGCCGCCGGGTCTCCTCCCCGAGCGTGGACGCGGCCTCGAACCCGGCGAAGGACAGGAAGCCGAACACCACGCCGAGGAAGATCGCGGATATCGGCGTCCCGGACGGGAGGCTGAACACCGACCAGTCCACGCCGAGCCCGTGCGGGGCGCTGTGCCCGGCGAGCTTGGCGAACACGATCACGATCACGATGACGATCAGCAGCACGGTGATGGCCTCGGCGGCCAGCAGCAGGCGGGTACCGCCGCGGGCCGGGGTGATCGCGAGGAACCAGACCAGCAGCATCCCGATGGCGCCGAGCAGGAATCCCGACCAGGTCGGCGGGTTCTTCCAGACCCCCAGCGCGTTCAGGAAATTGGCCGCAAACCGGCCGCCGGCCATCGAGGTGACCACAGCGTAGAACGTGTAGGTGCCGGTCAGCGCCCAGCCGGAGATTACCCCGGCGCGCGGGCCGAGCGTGGCGCCGACGAACCCGTACACCGACCCGGAGTGGTGGAAGCGCTGGGTCAGCCGGACGAATGTGTAGGCCACCAGCAGCACCCCGACGAACGCGAGCGCGAACGCGATCGGGACCGCCCGCCCCACCGTCGTCGCGGTCCCCTGCGGGTTGATGCTCGCCGCCATGGAGGGGGCCATCAGGGCCAGCGAGATGCCGATTGCCTCCCAGACGCTCAGGTTGCGGTGCAGCTTCGGCTGCCCGGTCCCGCCCGGCCCGCTCGCGGGCGCGGTCTCGCTCGCTGGTCCGGTCTCGTTGCTGGCGGCCATTTCTCAGCACCTCCCACGGATGGCCGTCTCGCGGCCTGGCTCGGTAGGGCTCCGGATCGTTGGGATCTGCTCGCTGTGCTCTGCTCGCTGTGCGGCCCCTGCGCGGGGGCTCGTCTGCATGATGCGCCAGGGTCCGGCACGCGCACAAGATCCTATTTGCGAGTTTTCCGGCCGGCCTGGGTCCATTGCCGCGCTCCGTGCTAGACTTCTAGAACTCTAGAACTTAGGCGGGCGGATGCTCACCCGGCGAAGGTGGTGTCGTGATGAAGGTCGCGGAACGGGTCATCATGGGGGACCCAGGACCGGCGGGCCGGTTCGGTGAGTTCGGCGGGCGGTTCGTGCCCGAGGCCCTGGTGCCGGCCTGCGAGGAGTTGGAGCGGGAGTTCCGCGCCGCCTGGGCGGACCAGGCGTTCCGGGCCGAACTGGACGGTCTGCTGCGCGACTACGCGGGCCGGCCCACCCCGGTCAGCAGCGCGCCCCGGCTCTCGGCAGAACTAGGCGTGCGCGTGCTGTTCAAGCGGGAAGACCTGGCCCACACCGGCAGCCACAAGATCAACAACGTGCTCGGCCAGGCGCTCCTGGCCCGGCGGCTTGGCAAGACCGCACTGGTGGCCGAGACCGGCGCGGGCCAGCACGGGGTGGCCGCGGCCACGGTCGCGGCGCACCTGGGCCTGGGCTGCACGGTCTACATGGGCGAGCGGGACATGGCCCGCCAGGAACTCAACGTGTTCCGGATGGAACTGCTGGGCGCCACGGTGACGCCGGTGCGCTCGGGGTCGCGCACGCTCAAGGACGCCACCAGCGAGGCCCTGCGGCACTGGGTCACCACCGTGGGGAACACCCACTACTGCATCGGCTCGGTGATGGGACCGCACCCGTACCCGTGGCTGGTGCGTGAGTTCCAGCGGGTCATCGGCGACGAGGCCCGGGCCCAGTGCGCCGCCCGGCCGGAACTCCTGCCGTCCGGGCGGCCGGACGTGGTGGTGGCCTGCGTGGGCGGCGGGTCGAACGCCGCGGGGACGTTCGCGGGCTTCGCGGACACCCCGGCCCGGCTGGTAGGCGTGGAGGCGGCGGGCGGGGCCGCGATCAGCCACGGGCGCCCCGGCGTGCTGCACGGCTTCCTGTCCTCGGTCCTCCAGGACGAGAACGGCCAGGTCATCGACGCGAAATCGGTCTCGGCGGGGCTGGACTACCCGGGCGTCGGGCCCGAGCACGCCCACCTGGCCGCCAGCGGCCGCGCGGAATATCACACGGTGACCGACGAGGAGGCGGTCGCGGCCGTGGAGCTGTGCGCCCGCGCCGAGGGCATCCTGGCCGCGCTGGAGTCGGCGCACGCGGTGGCCTGGGTGGCCCGGGCCGCGCGCCGCGGGGACCTGCCCGCCGCGGCGAGCGTCCTGGTCACCATGTCCGGCCGCGGCGACAAGGACGCCGCCACCCTGAAGGAGATCAGCCGTGCGGCAGGCCATGGGCAGGGTTGAGACGGTCCTGAGCGGGGCCCGCGCGGCGGGGCGGCCCAGCCTGGTCAGCTACGTCACCGGCGGGGTGCGGCGGGACTGGACCAGCCTGCTGGCGGCGATGATCGACGCCGGCGCGGACGCGGTCGAGGTCGGGCTGCCGTTCTCCGACCCGATGCTCGACGGGCCGGTCATCCAGCAGGCGTCGGCCACCGCGATCGGCCGCGGCGCGAACACCACCACGATCCTCGCCGAGTTGCGCCGCGCCCGGCCGCGGGCCGGCCAGGACGGCGAGGTGCCGCTGATCGCGATGACCTACGCCAACCACGCCTACGGCCGCGGCGTCACGCGGTACTGCGAGGAGCTCGCCGAGGCGGGCTTCAGCGGGACGATCATCCCCGACCTCCCGGCCGGGGAAGCGGGCGAGTACCTCAGCGCGGCGGCGAGGGCAGGCCTGGACGCCACCCTCATGGTCACCCCGGCCACGCCCCCCGGGCAGATGCGCGCCATTGCCCGGCGCACTCGTGGTTTCCTCTACGTGATGAGCGTGATGGCCACCACGGGAAGCACGAACGAGCACGACGACGAGCGCCGGTGGGCGCTGGCCGCGCGGGCGCTCGACGCTGGGTCGGAGGACGCCAGGGAAAAGACCGTTAGGGAAAAAAAGGACAGTCTGCGGCCGGTGCTGATCGGCTTCGGCATCGACACGCCAGCGCGGGCGGCCGCGGCCGTCCGGCACGCCGACGGGGTCATCGTGGCGTCCGCGCTCATGCGGCGGGTCCTGGACGGCGCGGCCAGCGCGGACGTCGCGCGCGCAGTCGGCGGCCTGCGCGCCGCGATCGACGCGGCACGATGAGCGGCACGGGGAGCGTCTCAGTGCGGCGGGCCGCGGAGGACCGGCAGCCGAAGTACCTGCGGATCTACGCCGAGCTGCGGGACCGGATCACCAGCGGGCGGTGGCCTGCGGGCAGCTCCCTGCCGGCCCAGCGGGACCTGGCCGGCGAGTTCGGGGTCAGCATCATGACGCTGCGGCAGGCCCTCCAGCTGCTCACCGACGACGGGCTGGTCGCGGCCCGGCACGGCAGCGGCACCTACGTGGCGGCGCGGTATGAGTACGACCTGGGCCACCTGCGCAGCTTCGCCGCCGACCTGGCCGCCCAGGGCGCGGAGATCAGCACCCGGCTGCTCGCCACGGAGGTCCGCACCCCGCCCGGGGAGGTCGGCGCCCGGCTCGGCGGTCCCGGCCAGGTGCTGCAACTGCGGCGTCTGCGGCTGGCAGGCGACCGGCCCCTCATCGTGCAGACCTCCTACCTGCCACTGCCGCTGGCCGGCGGCCTCGACCCGGCTGACCTCGCCGAGCGCGGCCTGTACACGGTGCTGGCTGACCATGGGCTGGCGGTCACCCGCGCCGCGGAGACCATCACGCCGTGCGTGCTCGGACCGCTCGAGGCCCGTTACCTCGGCCGCCCGCCCGGCAGCCCGGCGCTGCTCAGCCACCGGGTCAGCTTCACCGCGGCCGGCCTGGCCGTGGTGGACGACCACGCGGTGCTGCCCGGCGACAGTGTCGCGATCACGGCCAACCGCTCCGCCGACCGGCTGGACGTGCACTACTCCCTGCGCACGGACTCCCTGCGCTCGGGCCTCTAACGCTCAGGCCTCTAACGCTCAGGCCTCTAACGCTCGGGCCCGCGGCGGGCTACGCGCCTTCCTGCGTGGCTGCCAGCCACGGATATCGCGTGGTGTCCTTGGCCGCGTAGTCGGGGTCGAGGTAGATGAAGCAGCGCTGGATTCTCCAGTCGCGGATCTCGAAGACGTCGCACCAACGGCCCGCCGCCCATTCGGGCACGCCAGCCCGCCACGGCCCGTCCTGATGCTCGCCATGGCTGGTGCCCTCGCAGACGACGGTGTCGCCGCCGGAGAAGATCCAGTTGAAGTGCGAGTAATGGTGGGTGATCGACTTGAGGGTCGCCCCGACGTCAGAGAAGAGCTTGCCGATCTCGTCCTTGCCATTTGCGAGTCCCCATTTGGGGAAGTACACCTGCGCGTCTTCTGCGAACAGGTCCAAGATGCTTCCGCCAGCTGAGGTTACGCCGCCATTGTCGAAGGCCTTCAGGTACTCGATGGCGACCGACTTCCGCTGTTCGTCGGTCATGGTTTCACGGGTGAGCGCCATTGCCCGGACTCTCCGCTCCTCGCAGGTGGTGTCATCGTGTCACTACCCCGGCAGTTGACGGTATGACCCTGCCCCCCGGCCCGCTCCCGGACGGCCCGGGATGGCCCGGGATGGCCCCGGCGGACTCAGCCGCGCCGGATGACGGTGACCGGCACGTGCGCGTGGTGCACGCAGTAGGTGCTGACCGAGCCGAGCAGGGCGTCGGCGAACCCGGCGTGCCCGCGGCTGCCCACGACCAGCAGGTCGGCCCCCTCGGAGGCGTCAACCAGGACCTGTGCCGGGTATCCCTCGGCCACGCGGGCCTGCACCCAGTCCGGCCATTGCGCGCCGAACACCTCGTTCAGCGCCTCGTGGAGCGTCTTCTCGGCGATCGAGCCGAAGTCGGCGCTGTCCGCCCCGACCGGGGCCCAGCCGAAGAACGCGGGGTACTGCCAGGCGGTGACGGCCTCCAGGGTCGCCCCGCTGTATCCGGCCTGCCGGGCCGCCCACCGCAGCGCATGCGCCGAACCGGGCGACCCATCCACCCCGACCACGATGCGGGCGCGCCGCCCGCTGCCGGTGTCACTCATGATGCTCCTGTCCGCACTATCGTCCCGGCCTGCCCGTCCAGCAGGGCCTGGGCATCGTCAAGCCGGCCGATGGCCGCCATCCCTCCGGTCGCGGCGGCGAACCGGCAGGCCGCTTCGACCTTGGGACCCATCGAGCCGGCCGGGAACGAGCCGGCTGCCAGGCGGTGCCTCAGCTCGGCCGGGGTCACCCTGCGGATGGGCCGGGCGTGCTCCGTCCCGTAGCCGTCCAGCACCGCCGGGACGTCGGTGAGCAGCAGCAGCGCGTCCGCGCCGACCTCCGTGGCGAGCAGCGCCGCGGTCAGGTCCTTGTCCACGACGGCCTCGACCCCGCGCAGCCCGCCCTCGCCGTCGGTCACCACCGGGACACCTCCACCGCCGGCGCAGATGACGGTAATGCCGCGGCTGGCCAGCAGCCTGATCATGTCCAGCTCGATCAGGGCGGCCGGCTCGGGTGAGGGCACGACCCGCCGCCAGGCCTGCCCGTCCAGGCGCATCTCCCAGCCGTGCCCGGCGGCCAGCCGCGACGCGGTGGCCTGGTCGTAGACCGGGCCGACGAACTTGGTCGGCTCGGCGAACGCGGGATCATCCGCCTTGACCAGGGTCCGGCAGATAAGGCAGGCCGCGGGCTTGGCCCACCGGCCCCCGTGCGCGGAGCCGTGTTCCGCCACGCCGCGCCGCGCGGCATCGCGGGTCGCGGCCCTGTCCAGGGCCTGCACCAGCCAGTAGCCGATCATCCCCTGGGTCTGCGCCCCGAGCACATCGAACGGGTAGGGGTGCGACAGCGACGGGTCACCGGCGCTCTCCACCGCGAGCACGCCGACCTGCGGGCCGTTCCCGTGGGTGATGATCAGGTCGTGGTCGCGCAGGAGGGGGCTGAGCGCGGCGGCCGCGCTGGCGACATGCGATTCCTGGATGTCGGAGTCGGGCGCCTCGCCGCGTTCCAGGAGCGCGTTGCCGCCCAGCGCGGCGACCACCTTCATGGCTGCCTCCCCAGGGTCGCGACCATGACCGCCTTGATCGTGTGCATCCGGTTCTCGGCCTGGTCGAACACCACGGAAGCCGGGGACTCGAAGACCTCCTCGGTGACCTCCAGCGCGGTCAGGCCGCGCCGCTGGTAGATCTCCTCGCCGACCCTCGTGTCCCGGTTGTGCAAAGCGGGCAGGCAGTGCATGAACTTGACCGCCGGGTTCCCGGTCGCCGCCAGCACGCCGGCGTTGACCTGGTAGTCCAGCAGCAGGTCGATCCGCTTGTCCCACTCCCCCGGCGGCTCTCCCATGGACAGCCACACGTCGGTGTAGAGGAAGTCGGCGCCTGCCACCGCGGCCTTCACGTCCTCGGTCACGGTCAGCGCCGCACCGGAGCGGGCGGCCAGCCCGCGGGCGATCCGCTGCACCTCGGCGGACGGCTGCAGCTGCGCCGGGGCGCAGATCCGGGTGTCCATGCCCAGCAGGGCCCCGGTCACCAGCAGCGAGTTCGCGGTGTTGTTCCGGGCGTCACCCAGGTAGCACCAGGAGACGCCGGTGAGCGGCCGGCCGGTGTGATCACGGACGGTCAGCACGTCCGCCAGCATCTGGGTGGGATGCCATTCGTTGGTCAGCCCGTTCCACACCGGCACCCCGGCGAACGCACCGAGGATCTCGATGGATTCCTGGGCGAACCCGCGGTACTCGATGCCGTCGTACATACGGCCCAGCACCCGGGCCGTGTCCTTCATCGATTCCTTGTAGCCGATCTGCGACCCCTCCGGCCCGAGGTAGGTGACGTGCGCGCCTTCGTCGTACGCGGCCACCTCGAAGGCCGACCGGGTCCTGGTAGAGGCCTTCTCGAAGATCAGCGCGATGTTGAGGCCAGCCACCGGCCGCCGGGCCCGGCCTGCAGGCCGTCCGGGCCGGCAGGCTGGCGCCGGGCCGGCTGGCGCCGGGGCGGCCGGGCAGCCGGGCGGCACGCTTCTCAGCGCGCAGCCGACCGCCCAGGTCGACGAGGTAGAGGAACTCCTCCGGCGTGAAGTCGATCTCCTTCAGCAGATTCCGGCCGTGGAGGTCGATCTGCCCGTGCAGGTCCATATCGGCTCCTCGGCTAGGCAGGGTCGCGCTCGATCGGGCAGGTCATGCACCGCGGCCCGCCCCGGCCCCGGCCGAGTTCCTCGCCGGGCACGGTCACCACCTCGATGCCGTGCTTGCGCAGCATGGTGTTGGTGGCGACGTTGCGGTCGTAGCCGACGATCACGCCGGGGGCCACGGCCAGGTAGTTGGTGCCATCGTCCCACTGCTCGCGCTCCGCGGCCCGGACGTCCTCGTCCGTGGTCAGCACGGTCACCTCGTCGACCTTCAGCGCCCCGGCCAGCGCGGCCCAGAAGTCGTCGTTCCGGGTCACCCGCAGCGCCATGAGGTCATCGCCGGGCCTGACCGTCCAGGACCGCATTGCGCGGTCGAAGTACGGGTAGAGCACGAACGTGCCCGGCTCGACCATGGTCATCACGGTGTCGAGATGCATCATCGCGTGCGACTGCGGGAGTTCCACGGCGATCACCCGGTCCGCCTGCCCGCTGGTGAACAGCGCCCGGGCCAGGATCTCCACCGCCATCGGCGTGGTCCGCTCCCCCATGCCGATCAGCACGGAACGGTTACCGATCACGTGGACGTCGCCGCCCTCGATGGTGGCCGGCAGGCGGCTGGCGTCGTCGTCACCGTAGTAGGTGACGAAGTCGGCCGTCTTGAACAGCGGGTGATAGCGGTAGATGGCCTGGACGTGCACGGTCTCCCGCTGGCGGGCGGGCTTGGCCATCGGGTTGATGGACACACCCCCGTACACCCAGCAGGAGTTGTCCCGCGGGAACAAGTGGTTCGGCAGCGGCGGCAGCACGAAGTCGTCGGTGCGGAGCATGTCCCACCGCAGGCTGGTGGCCCGCAGCGGGCCCAGGTCAGCCTTGAGCACGCCGCCGACCAGGTACCCGGCCAGGCCAGGCCCGTCCAGGTCCTCGAACAGGCGGCGGACCGGGTCCACCAGCGCGGGGCCCAGGATCTCCGGGGTGCAGACCCGGTCGAGCACGAAGCCGCGCCCCTCGGGGTCTTCGAGCACATCGGCGAGCAGCTGCCCGAAGTAGTGGACCCGCACGCCCTTGTCGCGCAGGACCTCGGTGAACACGTCGTGCTCTTCCTTGGCCTTCCGCGCCCACATGACATCGTCGAACAGCAGCCCGCGGATGTTCTGCGGGGTGAGCCGGGCCAGTTCCAGCCCAGGCCGGTGCACGATGACCTGCCGCAGCCGGCCTACCTCTGAGTACACACCCACGTTCATCGCGCTGCCCCCTCGATCTGAGTGGTGCCGCTCTCGCCGTCCATGGGCTCCGCGACCTGGCCGTCACGCTCCCGCCAGGACTTGAGGAACGCGTAGAGGACAACGCCGATCAGCACGACCACCAGCGCCTGGTATACGGCGGCGTAGCCAGCCGCGAACGTGACCCACATCGAGAACAGGACGCTCACGCCGCTGATCACCAGATCCCTGAACAGGGCCCAGCCCTGCACCCGGCGGCGCCTGGACACCAGGTAGGTGAGCTGGGCGCAGGCCGAGAACAGGTACGGGATGGCCACGGTGACCACGGTAAGGGCGACCAGCTCGGTGAACACGGTCAGCCCGGTCGCGGTGGTGTAACTCCACAGCATGAGCAGCGACGGCAGCAGGGCCGCGGTGATGATGCCGAACCATGCGGTGCCCTTGCGGTCGGTCCAGGCGAACGGCTTCGGGAACAGCCCGTCGCTCGCGGCGGCCCGGGCCACCTCGGTGGTCACCAGGGTCCAGCCGTTCAGCGCCCCGATACCGGACACGACGGCCAGCGCGGCGACCAGCTTCCCGGCCCACGCGCCACCGCTGAAGATCGACTGGAACGCGGTGACGAACGGCGCGCCGTTGTTCACCAGGGCGTGGTGCGAGACCAGGCCCATCACGGCGGCCGACACGGCCAGGTACACGATCGCGCTGGCTGCGGTGCCGAGCAGGGAGGCGCGGCCCACGTTCCGGCGCGGGTCCTTCACCCGCTTGGCGGTGATCGCCGCGACCTCGACGCCGATGAAGGAGAACAGCGCCACGCCGGCAGCGATGCCGATCGCCGAGTACAGGCTGCCGCCCGAGGCGTTGAACGCGCCGAAGTGGGCCTTGGACACGAAGAACCAGCCCACGACGCCGACGAACAGCAGCGGGACGAACTTGAGCACCACGGTGAGGTTCTGGAACCAGGCCATCTGCCGCACGCCGGCCAGGTTCACCGCGGCGGGCACCCACAGGCCCAGCAGGGCGATGCCCCAGTTGGTCATGCCCGACGGGTGGGTGATGCCGAACAGGGCGTCCACGTAGAAGACCCAGGACGCCACGATGGCCGCGTTGCCGGCCCAGCACTGGACCCAGTAGCACCAGCCGGTCAGATAGCCGGCGAAGTCGCCGAACTCATACCGGGCGTAGGCGTACAGGCCGCCGTCGGAGTTGGGCACCCGCTTCGTCAGCTGGCCGAACAGGATGGCCAGCACCGTGGCCCCGACAGCGATCACGGCCAGCACGAGCAGCGAGCTGGTCCCGGCCCCGGCCAGCACGGCCGGCATGGTGAACACCCCGGTCCCGATGATGCTGCCGATCACCAGCCCGGTCGCCGACGTGAGCCCGAGGGCCCGCGCCTTCTCCTGGTTGCGGGGCGATAGCTGGTTCTCCTGGTTACGGGGCGGGAGAGACGATGGCGGTGCCGATTCGTGATGGGTTGGCCACCGCATATGGCTTCGAGTCGCAGTTGACATAGCAACCCCCTTGACCTCCTGGCAGGCAGCCGCAGGGAGGTCGGCACCTGCTCTTCTGCCAGCGTGCTCCACAGGGGCAGCATGATCACAGAGACGTAGGTCCTGACAGGCGGAAACCAAGGTCATCTCCACCGAACCCGCAGGTGGACGGGCCGTTGCCGGCCTGTGGTCAGCCGGCTCGCAGGCGCTTGGCGCGGCGTGCGGCGTAGGCGCCAAGCCCGGCCGCGAGCCCGGCGCCGATCACCACGGCGCGGACGAGCGGGGCCGGGCCGGGTGAGCGGAGCGCGCTGGATACCAGCACGGTCATCGGCAGCACGGCGAGCACCGTGCCCCACGCGTACCAGAACACGACGCTGATCGCGGCTGTGTTGCCCACTGGCGTGTCGGCCCCCACCAGCAGGGCCGGGGAGAAGCTGCCCCGGAACACGTTGACCAGCGCCCCGCCGACCAGCACCGCGATGGTCACCACGAGCAGGGCGAGGAGACGCAGATCGCCCGCGACGACGCACGCCACGGCGGCGGGGACCCCCACGGCCGTGAGGAGCACCAGGCACGGCACCGCCGCGTGCCACCAGGCCAGTGACTCGAACGTCATGGGCAGGTTCGCCGACCGGCGCGGGTCGTCCGCGTCCAGCCTGGCCCCCTCGCAGAGCCAGGCGGCGGCGAGGTAGCCAAGGCTGAGCCCGCAGGCGACCAGCACGAGTGACACCGGCCGGCCGTGGCCGGCCAGGGCGATGAGCGCGGCGGCCAGCAGCGCCAGCAGCACGGCGGACACCAGCCGGGCCGGCGACCGGAGCAGCGCGAGGAGGTCCCGCCAGAGCAGAACCAGCTCCCGGCGCCGTGGCGGCGGGAGGCGGATCCGGGCGCGGCGGGTGCCACCCGCCTCGCCGTACGCGGTGGCCACGCCGCGGGTGTTCATGCTCAGCGCGGCGGCGGACATCGCGCCGAGGGTGCGGGCCCGGGCGCGGAGCGCGGCGGCGGGCACCCCGGCCGCGGCACGGTCCGCCCAGGCCAGCGCGGCCAGCGCCGTCCCGGCCAGCAGGCCCAGGGCCAGCGGCCACCAGGGCGCCGGGTTCCCGGCCCCGCCAGGCGGCCACGGCCTGCCCGGCCACGGCCTGCCCGGCCAGGGCCATCACCGGCTGGGCCGCCCACCCCCAAGGGCCGGACCAGAGCACGACGGCGGCCACGGCGGATGGCAGCCGCCCGAATCCAGCCCAGACGGCCAGGCCGCCGAGCAGGATGGCGGCGGCCAGCGTCACCGGGCTGGCCACCCGCACTGGCCGCCGGGTCCCGGGGTACCGCTCGATCAGGGCGGCCAGCCCGGTGCCGAGCGCGAAGAGCAGGCCCATCGACACCATCGAGGCCCCGGCCAGGCGGAGCACCTCACCGCCCGAGCGGCCGCCCAGGCCCAGGGCGACCAGGGCCGCGGCGGGCACGATCCCGGCCACCGCCCCGACCAGCATGCCGCCGGCGGCGGACCCGCGGAACCGGGGCCGGAGCAGCCGCCGCCGGTCCACCGGCGTGCCGAGCAGCCAGTCCGCGGTGGCCTGCGGCACGGTCACCGGGCCGCGCCACAGCGCGTCCCGCACCAGCACCAGGAACACCAGCAGCATCACCGCGGTCAGCGCGGCCGGCCCCGCGTGCAGCAGCCGCGGGGCCGCCGCGGTCACGGGCGGCGGGTGGCGCAGCGCCCGGTAGGCCGTGACGATCAGCGAGCCGCCGTAGCTGATGACGATGATCGCGGCCAGGTAGGCCCAGTAGGCCACGTTCGTCGCCTGCTTGCGGCCACGGCCCCGGCGCAGCTGGCGCAGCAGCGCGAACGTCGCCCCGGTGCTGTCCGGGACGGCGATGGGCTCACTGGTCACGGTCACCGCAGCACCGTCATCACTGGGCCGCCAGCGTCACGTCCGGGGGCCCCTCGGCGATGACCGCGCCGTCGCTGAGCACGATGACGTGCTCAGCCACCGCGGCCGCGAGCTCGGTATGGTGCGTGGCCAGCAGGATCGCCGCACCGGCCTCCTTCTCGTCGCGCAGCAGGCCACCCAGCCAGCGCCGCGCGGCGGGGTCCAGGCGCTGCTCGGGCTCGTCGAGCACCATCAGCCGGAGAGGCCGGACCAGCACGGTGGCCAGTTGCAGGGCCTGGAGCTGGCCACTGGACAGGGAACCCGGCAGGGCGGCGGCGTGGTCCGCGAGGCGGCATTCGGCCAGCGCCCGGTTAACCAGGCCTGCCGCCAGGCGGCCCTCGCCGTGCGCCACCGCGACGAGCTGGAGGTGCTCCCGGACGGTCAGGTCCGGATAGGCGCTGACCAGGTCACCGACCACCGCGATCTCGGTCCGCACCACCGGGTCGTCCTCGGACATCACCCGGCCGCCGTAGCTGACGTGGCCGGTGCTCGGCGTGTCACGCCCGGCCGCGATGCGGAGCAGGGTCGACTTACCCGATCCGTTCGCGCCGAGCACGGCCACGCACTGCCCGGCCGCCAGCTCGAGATCGAGCGGCTCCAGCGCGACCCGGTCCCCGTACCGGCGGCTCACCCCGGTCACCGTGAGCAGCGGCGCCCGGGCCGGGCCCGGAGCGGGCCGGCCTGGGCGGGCATGGGCGTGGTCTCGGGCGTGGTCTCGGGCGCGGGCAGGTCCGCCGATGGGACAGGCGGGTCCACGGGCGGCACAGGCGGGTTCCCGGGCGGCACAGGCGGGTCCGCGGGCGGCACAGGCGGGTTCCCGGGCGGCACAGGCGGGTTCTCGGGCGGCACGGTCAGAGTCCACCACAGCGGCCGAGTGGACGGCACTCACCCGGTGGCGTTGCCGCGAAGGCGTTAGTAACCGGGCGGCAAAGCCCCGGCCTCGCCGCACCAGGAACCGGGCCGCACGGGCGGCCCACCGGGTTAGAAATCGGGCTGAGCGGGCAGAGGGCGGCCATGGCTGTACTGAGAGCTCTCGCCCGTCCCATGCTGGCCTCGATCTTCATTGTCCAGGGCTACGAGACCCTGCGCTGGCCGGAGAGGGTCGCCCCGCGTGCGGAGAAGGTAGTGGGTCCGCTCAAGGAGCGCATCGACGCCCTGCCGGACAACACCGAGCATCTGGTCCGCATCAACGGCGGGGTCCAGCTGGTCGCGGGCTCGCTGCTGGCGATCGGCCGCTTCCCCCGGCTGTCCGCCCTGGCTTTGGCGGCCACGCTGGTGCCCACCACGCTGGCCGGGCACCCGTACTGGGAGGCCAAGGACGACCAGGAGCGAGCGCAGCAGCGCATCCACTTCCTCAAGAACCTCACCATGCTCGGCGGGCTGCTGATCGCCGCGGCGGACACGGAGGGGAAGCCATCGCTGGCCTGGCAGAGCCGCCACGCGATCCAGGCTGCCCGGCACGACGTGTCGCTGGCCACCCGGACGGCCAAGGCGTCCGGGAAGGCGGGCGCCAAGGTCGGGGCCACGGTCGTCAAGGCCCAGGATGCAGCCGACCTCGCGCTGGCCAGGGCGGATCTCGCCCGGGCCAGGGCGGGCACCGCGCGGGCCAGGGCCGGCCGGGTCCGCGCCGAGAAGGCGGCCACGTCGCGTGCGAAGGCCGGGAGGGCCGCGCACAAGGCGGGCGCCAAGGCCAGCGTCAAAGCCGGGAAGGCGGCGGGCAAGGCCGGACTCAAGGCCGGGAAGACCGTCGGCCGGGCCGGGTACCAGGCGGGCCGGGTCAAGGCGAAGGCCGACCAGCTCAGTTCCCGCTGACCCGCAGCACTCCAGCCCCACCAGCCCCATGAGTCATGCCCCCGCGTCGTGATCAGACGATCGGTGTCGCAATAACGACACCGATCGTCTGATCACCCACTGGGTCCAGGCCGTCGGCAGCGAGGCGGCCGGCCCTGGTCCCCGTACCTTCCAAGGCCCGCAACGAAAACCTGATCGTGGCCGGTCACTGCGCCAGCACGGCCAGGGCTCGTCGTTGCTCTCAACCCCCGGTTGTCGCGCTGGGTGTGCTATTGCAGCCCGCCCCGGATAGGGGATGCTGGGCTCATGTTCCTGAGCGACCCACCAGCGTCGGTTCTCGCCGAGGCGCGCGTGTGCAGCGTGAGCTACAGCCGGCCGCCTGCGGGTACCCCGTCGGCCTGATGGCCCGCCGCAACGGCGGCACGCCGTCATGAGCTGGTCCGCTCCTGGGACCCTGGGCGAACCGGATGAGATCGGTTTCGGCTCGCCGCGGCCACCGCGCCGCCGCTGGCCCCGCTGGCCGCTGATCCTCGCCGGGGCTGTGGTGATCGTGGTAGCTGCGATACTGCTCCTCGGCCGGCCCGCCGCCAAGCCGATAGCCGCCAAGCCTGCCCGCGCCACACGGACCGCCGCCAAGCCGACCCGCGCTACACGGACCGCCGCCAAGCCGGCTGCTGCCAGCCAGTCGTCTGTGAGGGTCACAGAGGCCCGGCACCGCCTGCTCGGGGTGCGGGCCGGCTGGGACCTGCTCGGGTACGGCCCGGGCCGCGCGGTCCGGATCCAGCTCGCCGCCGGCCGGGTCACCCAGACGGTCGTCCCGCCGCTGGTCAGCGGCAGCCCGGTCTCGTTCGTGGCCGGCCCCAGCCAGGTCATCATCCGCCCGTGGGATTTCGTGCCCGGTTACGTGGTGCCGGACGGCAAACCCGCCCGCAACCTGCCCGGTGTGCTCGAGCACGGCGGGCAGGTGCTCCCGGGACCGCGACCGGGTGAGGTGTGGGTGCGGCCCTCCCTCGGCGCCACGTCCCTGTCGCTGGTCCGGCTGAACGGCAGCGAGACCGGGGTGTCCATGCGGCTGCCCTCCGGGGGCTGGTGGCTGGCCACCCCGGACGGGCAGGGCGATGTGCTGCTGTCCGGCGTCGGCGAGATATACGCCGTGTGGCCGGGCGGCTCGCGGCACCTCGGCGGGATGCTGGCTGCGGTCGGGCCGACCCGCTGGCTGACCGTGAACTGCTACCGGCCGCACCGCTGCGCGGATGTGGTCGTTAACCCGCGCACCGGGGCGCAGCGGCAGCTGGGCGGCCCGCCCGTGGTCTCGGTCTCGGCCTCAGCCCCTGGCGTAATCGCGCCGGATGGGGCCACGGCCGCGGTGTTCCGGGTCAGCACCAGCGGCCAGGTCACCCTGCATCTGCTCAGCCTGGCGACCGGGGCCGATCAGAGGATCGCGGTCCCGCTGATGCAGGCGGCCAATGCGGGCACCCTGGCGTGGTCACCCGACAGCCGGTGGCTCTTCGTGATCACCGCCCACGGCGGGCTGGCCGCCGTGAACGCCAGCACCCAGCAGGTCCAGGGCCTTGGCGTCCAGCTCCCCTGGCTCAGCCAGATCGCGGTCCGGAACGCGCCTCGTTAGCAGGCAGGGAAGCACCCGGCCGGAACCGCCAGGGCTGGAACCGCCAGGGCTGGAACCGCCAGGCCGGAACCGCACGGCTCAGGCCCTCAGGATCTGCCCGCGGTCACGGCTTTGAGCTCGTCTAGTGACTCCCGGATGTGCTGGGCCAGGTCTTGCTGGCCGGTATCGCTGATCCAGCGCCCGAACGCGATCTTGAAGACAGCGACCCCGGCCTCGGCCGTCAGGCTCGCGGCCGGGTCTGCGACTCCGCGCTGGCGCAACGTCTCGGCGAGCGCCGCGGACAACGTGGCCAGCTTGACCAGCTCGCGTTCCTGCAGCTCAGCATTCCCGGCAATGGCGGCCTGGCGCAGCCGGGAGTACTCGCGGTCCTGCAGCAGGAAGCCGACAGCCTCGAAGGCCGCGCCTATCGCGTCGATCGGGGCGACGGACTCAGGGGTGCCGGCCAGGGTGGTCACGAGGAAGTCCTGCAGTGAGCCCGCCCCCCTGAACAGCACCTCGCGCTTGTCGGCGAAGTGCCGGAAGAACGTCCGCTCCGTCAATCCGGCCCGCGCGGCGATCTCGGCCACCGTGGTCTGCTCGAACCCGCGCTCGCTGTAGAGCTCCAGGGCGGCCCGCTCAAGCCGGCCGCGCGCGTCTGGCTCCCACCGGCTCATAGCCCGATCCTATCTGACGGCAGCCGCTGACATCACGTGCTACTGTGATGACAGTAGCTGACATCGATCTGCCTCAAACGCCACCCCGCGGTGGGACAGACCACGACCTGGAGGTTTCTTCATGCGTGTATTCGTCACCGGCGCGTCCGGCTGGATCGGCTCCGCCGTCGTCCCCGAGCTCATCGGCGCGGGCCATCAGGTCACCGGGCTCGCCCGCTCGGAGGCTTCGGCCGCCGCCCTGACCGCGGCCGGGGTGCAGGTTCAGCACGGCACCCTTGATGACCTCGACGCCCTGCGGAACGCGGCGGCCGCCTCGGATGGTGTGATCCACCTCGCGTTCAAGCACGACCTCGCCTTCACGGGCGACTTCCAGGGCGCTGCCGATGCGGACCGCCGCGCCGTCGAGGCCTTCGGCGAGGTGCTGGCGGGTTCTGACCGGCCGTTCGTCATCGCCTCCGGGACCCTCGGTGTCGCACCGGGGCGGGTGGCGACCGAACGGGACGGGCATGAGCTCGACCCGTCGCTGGCCGCCGCGCACGGCAGCGGTCCGGCGACTCGGCTGGCCACGGCCGAGTTGACGCTCTCCTTCGCCTCCCGCGGCATCCGCTCGTCGGTCATGCGGCTTCCTCCGACGAATCACGGCGACGGGGATAACGGCTTCATGGCGACCCTGGTCGCCATCGCCCGCGACAAGGGCACCTCCGCGTACATCGGCGACGGGTCCAACCGCTGGCCCGCCGTGCACCGGCTCGATTCCGCGCACCTCTTCCGCCTGGCGGTGGAGAAGGCCCCGGCCGGATCGACGCTGCACGCGGTGGCCGACGAGGGCGTGCCCATCCGCGACATCGCCGAGGTGATCGGGCGCCACCTGGACGTGCCGGTGGTCTCGATCCCCGCCGAGCAGGCCGTCGAGCACTTCACCTGGCTGGGCGGCTTCATCGGGCTGGACGCTCCGGCGTCCAGCGCGCTGACCCGCGAGCTGATGGGGTGGCAGCCCACGCATCCCGGGCTGATCGAGGACCTCGACAAGGGCCACTACTTCGAGAACCCATCCGCCTGATCAGCCGGGCATTACCGCCGGCAATGAGAGATCTCCCGGCTCTGGTGCAGATCGCCGCGCTCTGCATCAGACCCGGGGGTCCTCAGCTATTGCGGTCATCCACCCGTGTACGCCGGGCCAAACACGACCAGCAGTGCCAGGTCTTCGGTGACGTCGATGAAGCGATGCTCCTCGCCCGCAGGCACGAAGATCACCGAACCGGGGTTCACCCCGGCCACGCCTTGAGGCGTCGTGATCCGGGCCCGGCCGGCGGTCACCACGTAGATCTCGTCCTCGTCATGGGGAGTCTGGTCGTCCGCCCCGCCCGCCGGTATGCAGTAGGTCCCCACGGACAGGGCCGGCACGGTGAAGTGCTCGGCCCAGTCGTTGGCCGCGCCGGCCGCCGGCGCCGCCCACTGCCCCGCACCCTCGATGATCTGCATGGCCGAAGACTAGGCCCCCGACGCCGTGCTGATCGACGATCGCGCCGACAACTGCGCCGCCTTCACCGACTGCGGCGGCACCGCCATCCGGTGGAAGATGGGCGCCAGCGACGTCAGCGAGATCATCAGCGCCCTGAAATCATGGCTCGCTAGTGACGTAGGCCGCTACCTGACGCACGAACTCGTCAAGGTCGCTCAGGCCTTTCAGCCTGGCGATGACTATCTCGTCATTGACCTCGATGTAGTCGTGCAGTCGCACAGATGTGCTGAGCAACACGGCCTAGCGGTGCCTGCCGGTGACGCTGGCCGCGAACTCCCGGTGCGCGCGGGTAATCCGCGGGAGCTCGTCGAAATAGATCTTCCGAGTGGTCGCCTCCCACCGGACACGGCCGACGGGATCATCATCGAAGAGCAGCTTGCCACCCACTGCTACCCGCCCAGCCAGCTCCAGCGGAGCATGGTCGAGCACCAGGAGATCCGCTCCCGGCGGCATCAGGATGTCGAACGCGTTCGGCGGCTGGTCGCCGAAGTACGCCGCGATATCGATGTCCGAGTCTGGACGATGCTGCCCCCGAGCGCGACTGCCGTGCAGATAAGCAAACCGCGCCCCCGCCCTTCGGAGCACGGCAACGGACTCCGCCATCACCGCCGCCGCCCGGGCTTCCTCCATGCCTCCAGTCTGGCAGATCTTCAGTACGTCGGTCATTTGGCCACCGCCCGTTGCGTCAATTCGCCGGGTCAGGGCCACCGGCGGGTCAGCACCGAGCAGCACACCCCGCGCCGGGCAATGGCGCTCCGCACTACTGGCAGCGACGGCCCATCCTGTCACCTTCCTGCCGGCTACCCGCGGCTGCGCGGGCGTACTGGGTGAGCCAGGTAGCGATCGAGTCCTTGTAGCCCTGCGGCATGACCAGGCCAGCGATCTCGTCGGGGGTGAACAGGCCGATCCGCTGATGCTCATCCGAGAGCACCGGATCCTGGGCCGCCTGCCCGGGCTTGAGCTGGCAGGCGTAGGTCACGATAAACACGTGCTTACCCGCCTGGGGATGGTCCATCACACCAGTCCGCAGCGCTGGAGCTTGTACGCCTGACGCCACCGGGCCTTGACAACCGGGTTGACGCTTCTTCCGTGGATGAGAACGCGATCCGCTGCTCGCTGCCGCTGGCGTGCCATTGCCTCGGGGGTCGAGCAGGCCGGGGGGTGCCCGGTACCGCGCGCACAGTGCGTCTGTTTGCGCGGCATCCACTTGCCGCACAGATCCTGACCCGTAGGCTGGACGCTGGCTGACATGCTTTCGTTTGTGGGCGATGCTGGGTTCGAACCAGCGACCTCTGCGGTGTGAACGCAGCGCTCTTCCACTGAGCCAATCGCCCTGGTGCCCTCAAACGACCCGGCTCCTGACGGCCGGAACGTTCGCGGGCCCACACAGACTAGCCTATCCGGGCCGCCGCGGCGCCGCCGGACGTGTCCGATTCCCCGCCGTCCGGCACGGCCGCGCGGGTCCCATTGGCCGATGGGCGGGGATCTTCGCCGGGCGGCGGCGCGGCGAGGAACCCCGCGGCCGCGTCGCCGTGCCCGGTGCGACACCCGGCCGGGCGCCCCGGGCCGCCGAGGACGGCCGCCGCCTGCCCCCCGAGGTGCGCAGACGGCCCTCAGCGGCCTGGACAGACGCCGGGGAGGCGTACCTGTTCCCGGGGGACCCAGGAAGATCAGTTAGATCGCGCATAACGGCGGTGACGCCCTTGCCGGGGCACCGTCCGGAAACCCCGGCCGGGCGGGGCCAGGCCCTTGTCCCGTTGAATACGAATAATCGCCACGCGGGAATTAAGTCGCGGAATGTCGTGATTGCGGACGAGGCTGCGGGAAAGTCGCGGCATCGGGTAGTGCGCCCAACCCGTAAGGCTGTATGCTGCCGCATCGGACAAAGCACGACTGTTCGCTATCTGAACGCAAACCGGAGGTGCGCACGGGATGCGAAGCGAAAATTATTCGGCCCCAAGGCTGCTGAGAGCTAGATCACGGCGTGTTGTTCCTGGTCACAGGGACAGTGCTAGGTCATGATTGCGTTGAGACGCGAGAAGCGTTTGCCCAGGTCACGGCTGATATGGTGCATGGTGACCGAGGTTAGTAGCGGCAGCGTTCGCGGAATCCTCCTACTGAAGACTTTCGTGCCTGCGTGCCTCGTCGCCCCGTGAGACGGCATCGCTGGAAGGATGAAGCCCGGCGTTCCGGGATGAGACAAGGCAAAGGTTTGGCGAGGCAATGAACAGCATCAACACCGTCGCAGCCGAGCTCGGCCTCAGACTCGTGGTTCCAGAGCACGATGGCGTTCCCCTCACAGCGAGTCTTCACTACCGGGCCGAGGATCCATACGCCATCCGCATGGCGTTTCATGTTGGCATGGACGAGCCGGTCGAGTGGATCTTCGCCCGGGACCTGCTGGCGGGCGGGATGACCGAGCCGGCGGGTGACGGTGACGTCCGGGTGTGGCCCGCCGACACGGCGACCGGGCAGCGGGTGCTGAACATCTCCTTGTCCTCGCCGTTCGGCCAGGCCCACTTCGAGGCCCCGCTGACCGCCCTGGCCGGCTTCCTGCTCCGCACGTTCCAGGTGATCCCGGCCGGGCGGGAAGGGGAGTACATCAACCTCGATGGCGAGCTGAACCAGCTGCTGCGCCGGAGCTGAGGCACCCAGGCTCCGCGCGGGGGCCGGAGCTGACTGGCTAACAGGCACGCTAACGGACGTATCGAGGGGCTGACATGCCCCAGAATCTAGGGGTCGAGGTCTTCGGCTGAGCGCGCGGCGAAGATGTCTGCGGCCTTGCGGGTCACGGGACCGGGCACCGCGGGCAGCAGCACCCCGTCCACGCTTCGGATCGGCTGCACGTCCCGGGTCGTGCCGGTCAGGAACGCCTCGCCCGCCCCGGCCAGCGCGCTCAGCGGCAGGTCTTCCTCCACCGCGCCGGCCCAGTCGATGACCAGCCCCCGGGTCACCCCGGCCAGGCAGCCCGCCGACAGCGGCGGCGTGACCAGCCAGCCGCCGGCCACCACGAACACGTTGGTCCCCGATCCCTCGCACAGGTTCCCGGCCAGGTTGCCGAAGATCGCCTCGGCGCCGCCCTGCTGCCGCGCATAGGACAGCGCGAACACGTTCTCGGCGTAGGAGGTCGTCTTGACCCCGGCCAGGGCGCCCCGCTCGTTCCGGGGCCAGGGAAACATGATCACGTCGCAGGTAGGCGCCGCGTCGTTCAGCTCGGCGAGCTGGATGATCGTGGCCGGAGCCGCGGCAGTCCGCTGGGAGCCCAGCGCCGACTCCCCCGCCGTGACCGTGATCCGGATCCGGGCCCGGTCCGGGCGCCGGGCCGCGTCCAGCACCGCGGTCACCCCGGCCCGGATCTGGTCCAGGTCCGGCTCGGGCAGGCCCAGCCCCTTGGCTGAGGCACAGAGCCGGGCCAGGTGCCGGGTCAGCGCGAACGGCACGCCCCCAGTGACCTTGAGCGCCTCGAACACCCCGTCCCCCGTGGTCAGCCCGTGATCGGTCACGGGTACCCGGGCCCGGTCGTCCGGCACGAGGGTGCCGTTCATCCACACCGTCACACGACGACGCTAGCGCAGGTCACCCGCGTACGTGCCAGCCGTTGCGGAGAGTGAGGGCAGCAAGGCGTCAACTGCTTCGATCTGCCCGGCGACTTCACGGTCCACGGGCATCATCGGCACCCCCGCCCGGATGGCCGCATGCACGGCGCGCAGCGGCTCGCTGGGGGCGGCGATCTCGGCCCGCAGGTCGATGCCCTGGGCCGCGCAGCAGACCTCGACGGCCAGGCAGGTACGGACGTTCGCCACGACCTCGCGCAGCTTGCGCACCGAGGTCCAGCCCATGGACACGTGGTCTTCCTGCTTGCCCGACGTCGGGATGGTGTCCACGCTGGCCGGATGGGAGAGCACCTTGTTCTCGCTGACCAGCGACGCGGCGGTGTACTGGGAGAGCATGAAGCCGGAGTTGGTGCCCGCCTCCGGGGCCAGGAACGGCGGCAGGCCCCGGGAGAACGCCGGGTCCAGCATCCGGTCCACCCGGCGCTCGCTGATGCTGGCCAGCTCGGACAGGGCCATGGCCAGCATGTCCGCGGCGAAGGCGAGCGGCTCGCCGTGGAAGTTGCCGGAGGTCATCACCTCGCCGTCGAGGGTGACGATCGGGTTGTCCACCACCGCGCCCAGCTCGATGTCGATCACCCGGCTGGCGTGGGCCAGCACGTCCCGGACCGCGCCGTGCACCTGCGGGGCGCAGCGCAGGCAGTACGCGTCCTGCACGGCGTGCCGGCTGTGCCGGTGGCTGGCCAGCAGCGGCGATCCGCTCAGCAGGGCGCGCAGATTGGCCGCGCTGTCCAGCTGCCCCGGATGCGGGCGCAGGGCCTGGACCCGCTCGTCGTAGGGCCGGTCGGTGCCGAGCAGCGCCTCGATGGACAGGGCACAGGCGATGTCGGCCACCTGGACCAGCATCTGGGCGTCGTGCACGGAGAAGGCCAGCAGGGCCTGCATCGGCTCGGTTCCGTTGACCAGGGACAGGCCTTCCTTGGGGGCCAGCTCGAGCGGGACGAGCCCGTGCTCGGCGAGCACCTCGGCGCTGGGCCGGCCCCCGGTCGGGTCGCCGGGGCCGCGCAGCCGCCCTTCGCCGATCAGCGGCTGGGCCAGGTGGGCGAGCTGGGCCAGGTCGCCGGAGGCGCCGACTGAGCCCTTGCTGGGGACCACCGGGAGCAGGCCGAGGCTGAGCAGTTCCAGGAGGCGGCGCGGCAGGTCAGGGCGGACGCCCGAGTACCCGGCGGCCAGCGTCCGGGCGCGCAGCAGGAGGATCGCGCGGACGGTTGCGTCGTCGAGAGGCGCCCCGGTGCCCGCGGCGTGCGAGCGGACGATGGCACGTTGCAGCCGGGCCAGGTCGTTCACCCCGACCGGCGTGTCGGCCAGCGCGCCGAAGCCGGTGTTCACCCCGTAGACGGGGGTGTCCCCGGCGGTCGCGGCCTCCACGACCGACCGGCTGAACTCCATGACGGCGGGCACGTCCGGGCCGAGTTCGGCGCGGGCCCCGCCGCGGGCTACGTCGATAACATCCTGGACTTTGAGGCCGTCGCCGGTGACGATCACAGTTCGCATGGCTGACAGCTTCCCACTGCGGCCACCAGCCGGCCATGCCGGTGTCCAGTCCGGGTTGTCCGCGAAACTTCGTGTTACAGTGAGTTTCTGGTGTAACTCCTGGAGGCGGACATGGACGAGGCAGCGATCAACCGGCTCGCCGGGCAGATCCACGACGAAGTCAGGGAGCGCTTCCCGGACGCCGTGCAGCGGGTCGAGGTCCTCCAGTACGGGGATGATCCCGTGATCGAGCCCGGAGAACTGCTGGTCCGGCTGACCATCGAGGCGGCAGACGGAACCGAGGGCCAGGAGCAGGCTCTTCAGGCGTTCGAGGCGGCGCATGGCGCGGCGGTCAAGAAATTCCGCCGCGATCTGTCCGCCCAGCTTCCCGAGGTGGGACGGCTGGAGTTCCGGACCAGCAGCGATAGCGGCCACGGCCCCCGGATGGTGCTGGGCGGCAGGCCGCGCGGCTCGCTGGAGGCCCGCGCGATGGAGGGCGGCGGTGAACTGACCGCCGTGATGACCAGGCTCGGCCCGGTGGACCTGGAGACCCTCGACGCGCTGATCACCGCGGGCATCGCGGGCAGCCGCGCGGAGGCGGTCCGCTGGGCCCTGGCCCGCATCCGGGAGCGCCCGGCCTACGCGCAACTGCGCGAGCGGGCCCGGGAGATCGAGCGGCTCAAGACCGAATTCTAGGGCCGGTACGTCCTGGGTCAGGGCGGGGGCGGGGCCAACGACCGCAGCAGGGTCAGCCACCCGGCTGGTGCCGAGTTCCGGCGCACGGCCGCGAGCAGGTACCCGCCGGGCGTGACAGCCCAGCCGGGCCAGCTGCTGAGGTCGCCGGCGGTGGGGTCGAGCTGGGCCAGGGCGCTCATCAGGTAGCCGCCGCCCTCGGGATCGGTCTCGCGGCCCAGCCGCGCCAGCACGACCTCCCGGGCCCGCTGCTTGTCGTCAGCGGCAGGGCCGGAGGCGACGACAGCGCCGATGAGCGCGTCGCTGACCGTCCGGGGGTCGGTCACAGTCGCGGCCAGCCGAAGGAGCGCGGCGCAGGCCCGCCGTCGCTCGCCTTCGGCCGGATCAAGCTGCAGGATCCCCCGCATCAGCCACGCGGCCATCCAGCCGTCGGCCTGACTGTCCAGGACCCGGAGCAACTCCGCGCGGATGAGCCGCTGGCCGCCGGCGGTCGGATCGAGCTCGATCAAGCCGCCGAGCAGGGCTTCGGCCAGGTGGCTCTCGGTCTGCCGGGCCATCAGGCCGAGCAGCGCCGCGCGGATCCGGCGCTTGTCAGCCGCCGCCGGATTCAGCTTCATGCTCTGGCGGGCCACGTCGGCGGCCTCCCAGCCATCCGTCTCCGCCGTCAGCTTGTCCGGCAGCCCGGAGAGTACCTGGCGCTTGTCCTCATCGGCCGGGTCGAGGTCAGCCAGCGCGCCGATCAGCTGCTCCAGCTCCCAGTAGGCGGTCGTAGCGGGCCAGACCCGGAGCAGGGCGGCGCGGGCCTGCCGCTGATCCGCCGCCGTCGGCTCCATCTGGGCCACCTGGCCCGCCAGGCCGGCCGCGGAACCGCCGCTGACCTCACTGGCCAGCAGCCCGAGCAGGATGGCGCGGGCCTGGCGGCGGTCCGCGGCCGTCGGGCCCAGCCGATCGAGCTCTTGCGCCAGTTCGACCGCATGGGGACTGTAGGTTTGGCTGGCCAGCAGCCCGAGAAGGGCGGCGCGGGCCTGCCGCCGGCCGGCCGCCGTGAGGCCGAGTTGCATGGCCGCCTTCAGCACCGCCTTGGCCCCGCCGATGTCGTCCTGCCGGGGCAGCGCCCTGAGCAGCGCGGCCCGGGTCTCCTGCTGGCCCAGGCGCGTCCGGGCCAGCGGCACCACGGCGGGCAGCAGGAGCCCGACGGTGTACCCGCCGCGGGCCAAGTCGAGCAGCCCGAGCAGCGTGGCCCGGGCCCGCCGGAGGTCTTCCGGACCCGGTGAGAGCTCCAGGACCTGGAGCGCCAGGCAGGCCGCGACGTTCATGGGGGCCGTGCTGAGCGGCTCGGCCGGCAGCAGCCCGAACAGCACGCTGCACAGGAAGCGCTTGTCCGCCGCCGTGCGGGCCAGCCGGGCCAGGGCGTTCAGTACCGCCAGATCGGCCGGGCTGGTGATTTCACCGGGCAGCAGCCGCAGGAGCGTGGCGTAAGCCTGCCGTTTCGTCGCTGCGGTCGGGGCGAGCTGGACGATCCCGCTCACCATCGCCCCCTCTGGCGTGCCAGCGAGCTCACCAGGCTGCAGCCTGGTGAGCTCGTTGTAGTAGTCCAGGGGGCCGGGCCAGTCTCCTGCCGGGACGACGCCGAGGAGTTCCCCGGCCAGGTCAGAGCCCGCCCGTCGGGCCAGGAGGCCCAGCAGGAGGGTGCTGGCCTGCCGCCTCTCGGCGGCGGTGGGAGCGAAGCGGATCACCTGGTCCACGAGGAGGCCGCATTCCCAGCCCTGGTATTCGGTGGCGACCTGGCGGAGCAGGTTCACGCGGGCCTGCTGCCGCTCCCGCGCTGTCGGGCCGAGGGAGGCCAGCTGGCCGGGCAGCCGCCGCGCCACGGCGGTGTCGGTCCCGCCGGCCAGCAGCGGGAGCAGGGCCGCCCGCAGCCGGGGCCGCTCAGCCACGTCCGGGCCCAGCCGGAGAACCCCGCCGAGCAGGCTCGCGGCGAGGCCAGGGTTGGCTGCCTCGTCAGCCAGCCCGAACAGCCTGCGGCGGGCCTGCCGCTGGTCCTCGGCGGTAAGAGCGAGCTTGACCAGGTCATCCACCAGCCCCGCCGCTATCCAGCCCCGGGGCTCGGCCTGCAGCAGGCCGAACAGGTAATCGCGGCCGTGGCCGGACGACGTGGGCCAGGCCGTGGCTCCGCCGAGGTCATCGACCCGGCCGGACCGGGCGAGGTCCACGCGGGCCTGGCCGATCATCCGCGCCGCCGCAGGCGACCAGTCGGCCTCGCCCGACTCGCGGGCCACCCGGGCGAGCAGGACCCGGAACTCTCCCCCGCCGTCGATGACGGCCAGGTCCGCGGGCGCCTGGGCGGAACCCGCCGCCTGGCCGGCCAGGGCCTGCAGGAGCGCCTCCCGCTCGGGGTGCAGGGCGATCGCCGCCGGGGCAGCAACCTCCCAGTCGGCGTCGTACCACAGGTGCGGGAGCAGGGCCGCGGCGGCGTCGTCCACGCTGAGGGTGGCCACGTACTGCGCCACCAGGTACTCGCGCAGGGAGCGGTGGATGAACCGCCGGGTGACCTTCCCGGTGTCGATGTCGGCGAGCCCGGCAGGAGGAGCGAGGTTGTCGAGCGCGGCGGCGTCCGCCTCGTTCAGCCGGGTGGGGCCGGTCAGGATGTCGTCGGCCCACGTCCCGAGGGCGGAGACGGCGTCGCTGGCCGCTCCGGACCAGGCCCAGGAGCGGAGGGTGTCCAGGCAGGCGCCGGGGTCCGGCTGGGGGCCGGTCCGCCGCCAGCGGCTGGTGAGCAGGCGGGCCAGCACCTTCGCGTACAGCTGGGCCCGGAACTCCGGCAGCGGCTGGGTGCCGCCGACGATGCAGTAGAAGGCCAGGATGAGGGGAATAGTGGCGGCTTGCTGGAGATCGGGGCGCCGGGCGATCTGGGCGGTGAGATCCGCGCCCCATTCGGGCCGCTCCGCGAACCAGGCCTGGATGAAGGGCTCCACATCGTCCGGATACCGCAGCGGCTGGATATGGCCGATGCGGTGCGCGGGGTTGCCGGTGTCGATGGTTAGCTGGCGGTGCCAGGAACCTGGCCGGCTGGTGAGGATGATCCGCCACGGCGGCCCGAGGGAATCGGCTTCAAGCAGCCGGGCGTCCGCGTCCGGAGCCTCGTCCAGCGAGTCGAAGACCAGCAGGGTGGGCGCGTTCCGCTCGGCGAAGAACTCCTTCAGGGACGCGGTGATCCGGGAACCGCCCAGGTCCCCGATCCGTTCCAGCGCGCTGGAGACCGCGGCCTGGCGGATATCGCCGCCCGCGCTGGCCAGGCGTGAGCAGGTGGTGTAGAGGGGCAGTTCCACCTCATCGAGAGGCAGGCCCGTCACCATGGCCTGGAGGGCTTCCTCGGCGCAGGTCCGGGCGGCCCGCCTGGCCAGCCAGGTCTTGCCGGAACCTGGGCCGCCCAGGATCACCAGACGCTGGCATCGCCCGGCGAGGTCGTCGGCGTCCAGCTCCTCACCGGGGTCCCCGGAGCTGGTGAGCCGCATTCTGCGTTCGATGGCGGCGGGGGTGAGCGACATCTGGTCGAACCAGTGCGGCCACGGGTCGGTACTCAGCCAGCTGATCAGCGTGTTCAGGTAGATCACGATCTCGCCCCGGTCGGCGGGGCCGGGCGGCGACCGCTCCAGCATCCGCTTGAGGTACCCGAGGAGTTCGGCGAAGTGCCCGGCGTCGAGCTCGCCCTGCGCGGCGAGGCGGGCCACCAGGTCGGCGTGCAGCTGGAGCAGGGCCTCATCGAACCCGTCCGACTGGTTCTTCTCCAGCCGGGACAGGCGGGAGAGGAGCAGCTTCTGGAAGAGCTTGGGCTCGAGATCGGCGACCGCGAACTCGAGCAGGCCGTGCGCGATGGTGTCCGCGGCGGCCTGTGAGTCCTGCACCGTCCGGCCATCACGCGCCGGCAGCCACGGGATGATCAGCGCGGCCAGGTCCGCCTCCGTGCCGTCCCCCAGCAACCGCCAGGTCTGCGGGTCCTGCAGCAGTTTCCGCACGTCATTGAACTCGGAGCGGCTGAGCTCCACCGAGCTCCCGGTCGCCGCCCGCACGAGGCGGCTCAGGTCGTCCGTGTGGCGGATCCGCTTGAACCATTGCAGGGCAGCTCCGGCCAGTGCGTCGCCCGCCATGGTCACCGGCAGGCCGACGGCCGCCGGGCCGACTCCGGCCCCGACCAGCCAGGTGACTACCACGAGGAGAGGTTATCGGCTAGCGGCCCGCGAGGCCCTTGCCCAGCAGCCCCTGATCGCCGGGCTGCCGGCGACTGGTCAGCGGTGAGGGAGGTGCCGCTGGGACGTCACAGGCGGGCCTCGCCGTCGTTCCGAGTTTGCTCACAGGCTAGGATCGGCTACAGTTCTGAACGCACTCCCGCCCAGCGCGGAGGTGCAGCAAACCCGCCCAGAGCGGGTATGCGGACGTGGCTCAGTTGGTAGAGCATCACCTTGCCAAGGTGAGGGTCGCGGGTTCGAATCCCGTCGTCCGCTCGGAGGCGCCGGATTCCGTCCCGCAGGCCCTGGCCCGCACGGTTCTTCGGATGTCCAAAGCCATGCTTCCCCCAGCAGGGAACGTTGGCGCTGGCGGAGTGGCCGAGTGGTTTAGGCAAGGGCCTGCAAAGCCCTGTACACGGGTTCGATTCCCGTCTCCGCCTCGAGGGCGGTTAGCTCAGTGGGAGAGCGCTTCGTTGACACCGAAGAGGTCACTGGTTCAATCCCAGTATCGCCCACCAGTTTGCGCAGGTCAGAGGCCGGCTCCCGGGTGCGGGGATCGGCTTTCTTGATCATTTGTCAACGATTTGTCAACAGGACGTGCCACGGTCAGGCGGCATGTATTGAACCAGGGCGGCACTGAGCGGCCTGGGTTTCGGTCTGCCGAAACCGGGAGCATTGTGCTGTCAGCGGCCCGGTCCGGCGCGGCTGAGCGGGGCTGCTCTGGCCGCTGTGACCCGCTTGGCGCCGGGCGCCCACCCTCGCCTGACTGAGGCTCGCGTAGAAGTGCTGCAGGGCCTGCCGCGCCGCTGCGGCCTGCGCGGTGTTCTGCTCGCTCTGGCGCAAACTTGCCCACCGCCTTGGCCAACCGGAGCAGGCTAACAGTCAGGTCTTATGCCGAAGCGGCGTTGCCATCTCTGCGGCAGCGTCCAGCACGCCGATATCGTCGCTGCTCCCAGGCTCTCACCACGCCGGATCATGTCCTGTGCCTCCGCGACGAGCACCCAGCGCACCGCCTCGGCCTTATCGATCTCCGGCTCTCCGACAAGATCCGCGCCGCGGGCCATGTAGACATCCTGCGGTACGTCCGCAGATCCAATGGCGGGCTGGGCCGACGGTTTACAGCCCGCTTGACCCGACGTGGCGATACGCCATCTGACCTGCGGTTTCCAAGCTGACACAGGTCTTCGCGCCCAGTTCTGTTCTCCATATGTCCGTACGCTTCGCCCGGTCAACCAACTGAAACCGCGGACAGTTATGTACAGCATTCGTGCAAGCCAACTATCAGCACCTTCACCTGCGGGGACGCGGCCAGCCAGCTCCTCGCCCGCAAGCATTTCACGGTCCGCCACAGCCAGTTGCCCGGCTGCCCACCGCAGTAGCGATCGCTGCCTCATCCGGAGCTATGGCGCACAGGAAAACTGTCAGTGCCGACGCCTACCATCTCCGTGGTCGCTGTGATAGCGGAAGGCACACGTATGGAGCACACGCGCCGCCCGGTGGGCGAGTACGGCGATGATCTGGTGGGAGACGAGTTTGGCTCCGATCAGCTAGGTTCCTACGCCGCGGCTGAGACGAGCGTCAGCGCGCACGAGCCGTCCTTTCCCGCGCGGGTCGCCGCCTTTCTGCGGTTCAGCCCAGTTATTGAGGCGGCACAGGCGGCCCGGCGGCAAGAGTGGCCGGACAGCACATATGACATCATCACGCTCGCGCTGACCGCGATCGACCTGGTGGTTTCCCGCCAGGGCTTCGATAGCGAGGCCACCCGCTCCGACGTCGTGGCCGTGTTGACTGCCCTAGCGGCACAGGCGGGGCGAGACCGGCCGGACGACGAATACGCGGAAGTTGCGGCGTTTGTAGTCGACAGCCTCCTGAACCGGCCGGGACGCCAGGCTCCATTCCGCTATGTGGCGAGCGATTACTCGAGCCCGGAGAGCGGGCACCGCCAGCGGGAGGTTCCGTTCTCCCTACTCGTTGAGCACGATCACCCAGCCCGGAACGAGAACGTGCTGCGGGCCACGAAGGACGCGATCAACGCGCTGATCGGCGGCCTGGATTTCGATGTCGAGGATGAGCAGGTGGCGACCGAGCTGGTGCTGGAACGGCAGCTCGCCCGTCATGCCTTCGACGCGGCGCTAAAGTCGGCCGAGCGCGCGCGGCTGCTCTCGGTCGGGCTGGCCGAGCAGCTGGATCGGCTAATCAAGCAAACCCGCCGCGACCTGCGGGTGGTGGAGGAGGAATGGGCAACCGCAGTGCCCCAGCAGCTCACTGCAGCTCGAGAGCACATACGGGAGCGCCTTAACACCGAACGTCACCTGCTCGGCAAGGTCCGGGAGGCCATGTCCAGTGCTGAACAAAGGTTTTGACGGTGGCACGGCGCATCGCCCAGCTGCTGGACGAGTGTCAACGGCGACACGAATCACTTCATCAGCGAGTGATGGCAGTCCGGGGCGTCTTCCTGGATGAGCAGGAGCGCCAGTCATTCCGCCCTCCCGCGCCGATCACGATTCCAGACCCACAGCAAGAGGTGCTGCTGCCAGCACTCGGACTCCCCCTAGCCGATTCGCATGCCCTGGCGGAGCGGTTCGCCACGGACATGCTAGGACCGCGGGCACCCCGGCTACCGCGGCTTTACCGTCTTATCAACGATCTGTGGTCCAGGCATTCTCCTGCGGGTGACAGCAAACGCGAAGAGGATGAACCGGAACTCGCCGATCCACCCCCACCACTGCTGCGCCCAGAAATTATCGACCTAGCGGCCCGCGCGGTGGCACAGGTAGGCCTTCCTGCGCGGCTGTCAACCTTGCTGGCCGCCTGCTATGAGGACCCACGGGGACCCTCGCGGAGCATCCGCGAACAGGGTGCTGAGGCGCTCAATCTTGCCGTGCTGTGGGCGTTCTCCCCCGAGGAGGCCGACGACGACGACGGCCGGATCGCGGATGACCTGATGGCCCGGATCTTGGGGCAGCGCACCGCCGCCGACTCCGATGGCACTCCCCTGCTCCTGCCCGGCTGGGACGGCGATGACGTGATCGTCGCACCTGACTCCGATTCCCTCGCGACCGCGGATCCTTGCCCGACCACCGCCTATATCATCCATGCTCCCGTGAGACAGGATCTGCCGTGACTCTCGTTGACAGTGATCACACTGACATTGGAACGCTCGTGGGGTGGGCACTGCGGCCCGCGCAGCGACCTGGCCGCAATCCCGAATATCAGCGGGTGCTGAGCCGGTACCGCACCGAGCTCTCTTTCAAGACGGCAGCAAACGCTGTGCTGCACGGACTAGGGGCCGAGGTTCTATCCGACAGCGATTTCGGGCTCATCCTCGGCGTGACCCCCGAGTCGCCGTTGTCATTCCGTCTTTCCGACATGCCGAGCATCGGAAAGACTGAGCACAAAGTACTCGCCGGCCTGATTCTAACCGGCCTTGTCGCCTACGCCTTTCCCAGCGCGGGAGAACTCGCGGATGACCGGGTCCGCCATGTCACGGCTCACGATTTTGACACCTGGCTCCGTGACTTGTGCGAGCGACTGCGGTCCCACGACGCGGCCGGAGAGATCATCCCTGAAGAAGGACTGGACGCAGCCTGGCGGGTCTACGTGAACATGCCTTCAGTAGTCTACGGCGAGAAAGGCCGCGCGGCCGGCAAGCTCACCAGCCAGTGCACCCGTTTCTGGATCCATTCCGTCCTCACCTGGCTCACCGGGCAGGGGATGGCGCGCCCCGACCCTGCTTCGGAGAGCGCGTGGACTCTTACCGAGCGGTTCCGGGTGCATGCCAAAGAGGTTGCCTTGGAGCACGCCTATACCTTCATCGCCACGATCCGCCGCCATTCCGCGCAACCGGCCGCAGAACCCGCCAGCAGTCAGAGCGAGGAGAGCCGCTTATGACCTACCAACTCGCCGCCTTGCGATTCCGGTCCATCGGGGAGCGGTCCGCGCGGTTCACCGACCTCACACTCAATCTCACCGCACCCGATGGCGACGGGCCGGCGCCGCAGGACTCGGTGATCTGGCTGCGCAACGGCGGAGGCAAGTCCAGCATCTTGTCACTGCTGTACGCGCTGCTGCTGCCACGGGCCAGCGACTTCATGGGCCGCTCGGTTCAGCGCAGCCTGACCGACTACATCGACTCCGGCGATACTGCCCACGTCGTGGCTGCCTGGCTGCCCACGCAGGCGGCCCGCACCCTGCAAGGTGAGACCGAAGACCTGCTCATCACAGGTGTGGTCCATGAATGGGATGACTTGCGCCGCCCCGTCCAGGCGGCGCAGTCACGGGACCGGCTCAACACGCTCTTCTATGCCTTTCACGCAGTCTCGGGCGAACTCGACCTGGCGTCGCTGCCGTTCACCGACGAGTCGGGTCGGCCACGTCGCCTCGCGACTTTCATGCAGGTATTGCGTGAGATAGCGCGCCCGTTCCCCCGCGCAGACCTGGCAGTGGCCGACACCATGCACAAGTGGGCAACCGCGCTGGTTGACCGTCATCTGGATCCCGCTCTCTTCCGCACCCAGAAGCAGATGAACCACGTTGAGGGAGGTGTGGAGGATCTTTTCAAGTTCCCGGCCGCCAAGGACTTCATTAACTTCCTGCTCGACCTGACCACCCAGCCCGATGCACCCAGTAGCGTGGCCAAGCGACTAGCCAGTGTCACGAAGACCCTGGCGGCCAAACCCGACAAGATCATGGAGCGGGACTTTTGCACCGCCGCCGCGAATAACCTAGATGAGGTCGCGGCGCGCCACGACCAGGAACGCGCCGCCGCCGGAGACCTGGACCAGGCCAACCTGAGCGCCGCGGTCTTGGCGGCATCTTTCGCCGCGACGATCCAGGCCGCGCAAGCCGAGCAGCGGACTCTGCAGGAACAGCACGTCGCGTTCAGCCAAGCCAGGACCACCGCCAACAGCGAACGGGCACAGGTTAACGACCTGCTGTATCTGTACCGCCGGGAAGCTGCCCGGCTGCGTGTCGCCGAGGCGAAGATTGAAGAGGGCAGCGCTGCTGGCCTAGCCGAAAAGGCCAGCGCTCATGCACGCGCATCGGAACTCGTGGAGCAGCTAGCAGCCCGCGCGGACCTGAAAAATGCCCTGTCCCAGGCTGAGAAGGAAGCAGCTGCAGAAGAGAGGGAGCTTGCTCCTCTCCGCGAAGAACATGCACGGCATTCCACCCGGCTGCGACGTCGGCTGACGGCACTGGCTGACGCGGCGGACCGGGATGCTAAGGACGCGGACGAACAGCAGCAGGCGGTCGAAGAAACGGCACAGGCTGAGCAGGAGTTGGCTGACGCGGCGTTCGTGGAACAGACAGAAGCCACCGCTGAGTATGCCGCGGCACGCGCCAAGCTGGAGGCTCTGGGTGAGCGGCGCCGTGAAGGCGTCAAACGCGGCCACCTGCCCGCCGAGACCACCCCACCCGCGGAACACGTCGCCATGGTCAAGGCAGAACGGGACAAGCTCCAGCAGACGCTGGCCGGAATGGACCAGGAAGCGGAGCGGCGACGCACCCGCCGCAGCGAGCTCGCCAACCGGAACACCAACTTGGCGGGCAAGCACAGCACCGCTGACGCTGAGCGCGGCGCCGCCGCCAAGCTGAAGGTTGAGCTAGCCGACCGACTCGACAAGCTCAGGGCGACAGCGCGGTTGCGGGATCTCGCCGAAGCGGCACCCGAGGATCCTATTGATCTTTGGACCGAGGCGAGCATGCTGGATCGCCGGCTCAGCGATGCGCTCATGGCCGCCGATGATGAGCGAGTCCTCCGCCGGGCCGAACAACACGCTGACCAGCGCACCATCGCTGCCCAGGAACGAACCCAGATCCTGCCGACCAGCCTGGATGCTGAGCGAGTGGTGCATGAACTCACCAACGCCGGGTTTGCGGCCCAGACAGGCTGGGTCTACCTCCGCTCGCTCATCCCCGCAGATCATCTTGTTACCTCCCTCGATAACCCGTCCATCGCGCGGCTGGGATGCGGCGCGGTCGTTCCAACAGGCACGGTGGCCGATGCAGTGCGGCTGCTGGACATCCGCGGGATCACCACCACCGCCTTGGTTGGGCTCTATTCCGCGCAGGCGGCTGACGAGGTAGTTCGCGGCGGAGACTACAGCGAAACGAATGAAGGGGCTCCCGCCTGGACGGCACTGCACTCAGGACTGGTCGATCCCGGCGCGGCGGAAGCGACAGTGCGGCTGCTGAAAGAACGCGCGCTCGCCCACCAGTTGAAGAACCAGGAACTCAAACGCCAGCGCGACAGCGACGACGAACTCCGCCGGGAGATCAGCCGGTTCGTTAACGACTGCCCGGCGGGGCGCCTGACCGGTTTGGACACCAAGATCGAAACGCTGGACAGCAAGCTCACGGCTATCGAGGAGGAACTGAAAGCCAACAAGGCCGCCCTGCAAAGGCTCGATGAGGCTGACCGGCTCGGCATGACCGCCAGGGGTACAACTGAGAAGGAACTGCGGTCACTGCACAGCCGTATCACCTGGCTGGAAGACCTGATCTCCGCGGTTGCGGCGGAAAACACCCTGAGCGCGCAGCTGTCCAGCGCGCAAAGGCGTGCTGAGGCTGCCGGCAAACGCGCCGCAGGTCACACGAAACTCAGCAAGAATGCTTCAATTCGCGCGACCCGACTTGAAGAGAAGGTGAAGGCCGAGCAGCGCAAGGCGCAGGCGTACCGCGCTGAGAGCGCAGAGATCCCAGAAGCCGCAGAGTCGGTCGAAGGTGACCTCGCTGATGACGCAGCGCTTCCGCTCGACTCGCTGCGCCGCGGTCAGCGGCAGGCCCTCAAGGCACTGGAAGTCCGCGCATCGCAGTCCGTCCTGGCTGACCGGGTCCAGACGCTATCCCGGCGCCTGGCAGACGCGGAGCAGACACTGGCGCTGCGGCCGATCGAGGACCGCAGTGCGGGGGAGCTGCTTCTGGCCACACCGGACGGGCAGGAGCCGCATCTGCGGGCGGCCGCCCTGGCCCAAGCCCGTCTCGCTGAGAAGACCGCCGCTGGCGCCCGCGGGGCCGCTCAGAGCCAGGTCGAGCAGCGGCAGAAAGAGGCACAGGAGATAGAGCAGCGCAACGCCAAGCCACCCCGGCGTCCCCTACCCATTATCCCGGCGACATCCGGCGAAGCAGATGAGCTGGCCAGCGAGCAGGAGGAACTCAGCCAGCGCGCCAAGGACCGTGTCCTCGAGGCGGAAGACCTCATGGCGGGCGCCGAAAAACAATCGGCACATGTCAAGGCTCGTGAGCAGCTGCTCAGCGCCCTGCTCGACTCGCTGCCCTACGCCTCGGGCGGAGGCCAAGGGGATGAACTGTTCACGGACACTGACCAGGCCGCACGGGATCAGGCGAAGGGTGCCCGGGACTCTATCGCTGACGCCGAGAAGAAAGCCCACGCGACACAGGGCGAACTGCTCGCGGCGGTGAATCGGCTTCACCGCACAGCTGGTCAGTTCGCTGGGATCAGCGGGCCCATGAAGGAGCGGACGATCAACGACCCGCCTGAACTGCTCGGGCTGCACGCTCGCGATCTCGGCAGCAAGCTGCGGCTGCGCGCCCAGACACTCGACGGCGAACTGGAATCGATCGCCAAGGACCAAGTCATCCTGAGCGAGGCGCTCGGGTACCTGGTACGAGATAGCTTCGACATGCTGGGAAAGGCCGAACGCGGCTCCCAGATGAACACCACCTCGGGGTCGTGGGCCGGCAAGAAGATCCTGCGGATCAGCTTCGACCGGCCCAGCGACGCTGACCTCGTTACCTACGCGGACCGGGTGATCGAGAAGACCATCCAGGACGGACTTAAGCCTGAGGGCATGCCGCTACTCAAGGCTGCCGTCCACGAGGCCGCCGGGCCACGGGGATTCACCGTCAAGGTGCTCAAGCCCACCGACGACGAAACCGGCACCACCGAAGACATCAGCCGCCTCGCCAAGTGGAGCGGCGGTGAGAAACTCACCGTATGCGTCGCGCTCTATTGCATCCTCGCCTCACTGCGTGCCGCCGAGACCGGCCACAGCGGAAGATCCGGTGGCGTGCTGCTACTCGACAACCCCATCGGCCGGGCGTCAGCCGCGTCACTGGTACGGCTGCAGCGTGACGTCGCCGCATCTCACGGAGTCCAGCTCATTTACACCACCGGTGTGAAAGACCCGGCCGCGGTCATCCAGTTTCCGAACATCATCCGGCTGGACAACAGAGAAGGCCGCACCCGCAACCGCCGCTACATCATCGCCGACGCTGACGAGGGCGCCACGGCAGCCAGGATCACCGGAATCCGTACCGCTCACACCGACCACCTGTGGCAAACCGGTGATAGCCCGGAACGGCAGGCCGGATGACAACCTACGAAGGCTCCGCGCTGTCCCCGCTGACGGCCGAGATCGCCAGGCTGGTCGCTAGCTCACCCGGCAAGCGGGTGCTGGGTGAAGAACTTCTCCGTGGTGTCAACCGGTTCGAACCTGGCCTGGTGGGCAACCCCGACGCGCGGCGCCGGTTCCGGGAATCGATTGACGAACTGCAGGCCGCCGGAAAGATCACGCTCCCGTCGCCCCGATCGCGCACCGGCTGGGACACACGGGTCACACCAGCGCTTCCGGTGTGGGTCACGCGCGCGGAGCCCCGCCTGTCGCCTCGCCCGCCGCGTCCTCCGCAAGTCTGGCCCAGCGCACTGGAACCCGCCGCCCGGATCGCTAGTCGTTCTGACGAATATGAGCTTCTGGCGCGGGTGGCCCGATGGATGCGTGACAATCCAGCGCCCGGTCGCGCTCCCATTCAAGAGCGGTCACTCGAGCTGTTCGATGAAGAGAAGGCTCTCTACGGCTTCCTGAAGACCAGGCTGTTCACGACGGGAGCGCTCACCCTCGACTTGTTGGCCTGCTTCATCCCGCCCGTGCCATTTGTTTCCGAGCATCTTTCGGGGATAGGCCCCACCCAGCTCCTCGTTATCGAGAATCTCGCCACCTACACCTCCTTCCTCGCCGGCCTCAAAGAGGGCCACCACAGCGAATGGCCTGATCTTCACGTGGCATGGGGTGCCGGCAACTCCTTCACCCAAAGCGTACTGAGCATTCCCACTCTCCGCCCTGCCCCGTCACGCACTTTGTATTTCGGTGATATCGATCTGGCGGGACTGAACACCGCTACCATCGCCGCCAGACAAGCGGAAATGGCTGAACTTCCACCATTAATTGCCGCGACATCCTGTTATCGCTTTCTCCTTGCTGGACCACAGAACTGGAGATGCCCGGACGGCAGCAATCGCGTCGCCACACCTGACTGCTGGGCCGCATGTCAGTGGATGCCCATCGGCCTGCGGGAAGCCACGATCGAGCTACTACGCAATCATGAGCGTGTCCCACAAGAACGGCTCGGAGTGCGTGCGCTGCGCGAGAATCCTCATATCCTCCGTGAACTCTTCGTGAACGGCTGATCGCGGGGGTCTACCAGGCCGGACTAGTCGAACATATACAGGGTCTGCGTTTGCGGCACGTACTCCTGCATTCGTCGAGCTAGTGCCCTGAGTCGTTCCCGCACGCCGCAGCACAGGCCGACCGCAGCGTGCGGGAACGGGGCGTCCTCGGAAAGGTTCCCGTAGAACACACGCCAGGTGGCTCGGTCTCGCCAATGTTCTCGGTCGCCTCGAGCATGCCGCCGCCCACGGGGTGGTTGATGAAGTGCTCGGGGTGATCTGCGCGCAGGTCGGCTTCGAGGCCAGGCTGGGTCGTGGCCGTGTACCAGCGGCGGCCCTGCCCGCACGGCCCTGCGCTCCGCTTCGATTGGCTCCGGCGAGTCACCCGGATGGAGGTAGGCGGGTGTGGCAGGGTGGCAGCCGGCGGGCTGAGATGGTTCAGGGTCCACAGGAGGCACGGTGCGCGAGGTTGAGGTCAAGTATCGGGTCCGGGATCCCGGGGCGCTTCTCGCGGCACTGCACATGCGTGGCATCGAGTTGGGAGAGCCCTTCTGCCAGGACGACCAGGCGTACGCGCCTGACGGCTGGGCTTACGGCGACGACCGGCGCGGGGTTCCCTTTGCCCGCCTGCGTACCGTTGACGACCGGCATGTCTTCACGCTGAAGCGCCCGGCTGAGAACGTCCTGTCGTGCGAGGAGCATGAGACGGCGGTCGCGGACCGTGATCAGATGCATTGTGCGGTAGTCGCGATGGGTTTCCGCCCGACCGTCCGGATCGTCAAGATGCGGCGTACCGGCAGCGTCGGCGACATGGCATTGTGCGTGGATGAACTAGACGGCCTGGGCGTGTTCCTGGAGGTCGAGCGGATGGTGCCGGATGGCGTGCCTGGTGAGGCCGTGCAGGCCGAGCTGTCCCGCTTCGTAGCGTCACTAAGCATCGATGCCGAGCAGACCGGCCAGACCTACGATGTCCTGGTGCGCGGCCTGCTGACATCCGCCTGACCCAGCGCCGAATATCCCGCGCCGGGACGTCCACGGGGGCCTCACCTGCAGCTTCCGCTGGTCGCATCTTCCCGGGCAGTCTCTGAAGGCGCTGGACCACCGGCCCAGAGAATGCACCGTCCGGGCGCTTCGCTGCCGCTGCGGATCAGAGCGGATCAGAAGAGTGTGGCGGGCTCGGTTGCCGTGACGGGACTGGTCACAGCCAGCCCGGTTGGTGGCTGCAGCGTGAAGCCCGCCGTGAGTGCGGAGTGGTCGGAAAGCCGGTCAAGGCGGGGCTCGTGCAGGTATTCGCAAGTACTGATGGCTGCGGCCAGGCTGGCGGAGCAGAAGGCGTGATCGTAGCGGTACCCGTCGCCGGTCCGCCCGACCCAGCTGTGCTCGGACGCGTCGAGATGCAGGTGCCGGAACGCATCGGTCAGGCCCTGCTCGGCGGTGAGGGCACGGTAGAAGTCGTACTCGAACGGGACGAAGAACGGGTAGTGGGGCTGGTGCCCGGGTTCGAGGATGTTCAGATCGCCGAGGAGTACTGCCGGGATGGAAGGATCGCGGGCGGTGAGGGCGTCCAGGCAGGCGGCTAGCCATTTCCGCTTGCGTTCGGTCTTTTCCAGCCCTGCGTCACGGGAAGGAGCGTAGGCGCCGATGACCTGGACTTCCCCGGCCGGGGCCGGGAGGGTGACGGACGCGGCGCGGGCGGGCAGGTATCCCAGTGCGGCGGTGAAGTCGCCGGGCTCAGTGTGTACCCGGCTGAGGATCATCGTGCCGTATTCGCCAGGACCGGGGACCGGGAAGTTGACGTGCCAGCCGGCAGTGGTGAATGCATCGGCCAGCAGCCGGCAGCCCGCGCTGGCCTTGGTCTCGGTGAGGATCAGGACGTGCTCGGGGCGCCCGGCGAGCCATTCCAGCTGGCGCTGTGCTCGCTGCTCCGAGGGGTTGCCGATGTTGAAGGTCAGGAAGGACAGACCGCTAATCACCATGAGCGCTCCGCTCAGCGTGCAGAGTTAGGACCCGGTCGGTGACTATAGCCGCGACCTCACCGGGCGTCCGGCCAGTTACGTCGATGCTGCAGACTGGCCAGCCGAGGGTAGTGAGCTCGCTGGCGGTGTCCTGATACAGAGCAGATTCAGTGGCGGGACCGTCTGGCTGGCGCTCGAATCGGCTGTGGGTGCCGCCGCGCCGGGCTAGCCGGCCGCCGAGAACCGCAGGCGTAGCGTTCAGGATGACGGCCAGGTCCGGAGGCTCCGCACTCTTGTTGAGCTGCCAGATCGTTTCCTGATCGACGTCGTCCATGCGCTGCAGGACAAGGCTGGAGGGCAAGTAGCGGTCGGAGATGACAGTAAATCCGGCCTGGAGCCGCGGGCGGATCTCCGTAGCGAGATGGTGGTGGCGGTCGCCCGCGACCAGGCAGGCGAGCGCCATCCCACGGTAGGTGTCCGTGCTGGCGCGGATCATCTCCCCGAGCGGGGTCCGCGATGGCTCAGCCGTCGCGTGGACCTGGATTCCCCGGGCGGCAAGCTCCTCGCGGACGAGCCGCGCGGTGGTGGACTTTCCGACGCCGCCCGGGCCGTCGATGCTGACGAAGATCCCCCGGGCGCTCACGCGGGCATCAGCGGCAGGAGCCGGCGCTCCCCGGAGGTAACCGGGCAGACCTCGGCGTTGACAGCGCCGATGCGCTCCCCAGCGGAGATGACCGCGGCCGGGCAGCCCTTGCCGCATGAATCCGACATGCCGCATGAGCCGCAAGTGGGATTGGCGCCCATCGGGTAGCGGCGCGCGAAGTTGAAGTTGTTCAGGCGGTCAGCGATGTCAGCGTCGGCGAAGATGTTGCCGACGATGAACTCGGACGGGTCGTGCCGGGACTGTGGGGTACGCGCGGCGAACACCAGGTAGGGGCAGACTGTGACCTCGCCCGGGGTGAAGACGTAGATGATGGTGCCCGCCTGGCAGCCCGCCAGGGGCCTGGCGCCAGTGCCGGGGAACCGGATATGGACCATGTCCAGGCCGTCGTCCTGGAACGGGGCGGTCAGCTCGTAAATGTGCTGCATTCGCTCCTCGGTGGCGGCTAACCGGCCACGGGCTTTCACACCCCGGCCCATCGACGACAGCGGATTCATCAGGACGTAATCCGCGCCATTCTCGGCGGCGAATTCGCATAGTTCGCCGTACTCGCTGTCCTCAGCAAGTGAGTTCGGGGTGCACAGAAGCCCTTGCAGCAGCCCGGCGGCGGCCAGGGCCCGGGCTGTGGCGACCGTGGTGGCGAAGCTGTCCCGGTCGCCGCGGAACCGCCCGTGCGACTCTGGCCGGAACCCGTCCATGGACACATTGCAGTGCACTCCGCCGATCCGCGCCAGGGCGCTGATCTGCTGGTCATCTAACGTGGTGGCGTTGGTGCACACCCCGACCGCCATTCCGGCATCGCGGAATGCCCGCACCACATCAAGGAACTGCGGGTGGATCGTCGGCTCACCGCCGGTGAGCGTTACCCGCTCCACCCGGCACTCGGCTAGCCGCGGGATCAGCATGTCAGTGATCTGCTGGTAGGGCATCGTGGTGCCGCGCCGGGTCGCGGAGACGAAACAGTGCGCGCAGTGCAGGTTGCACCGTTCGTCAATCTGCACCAGGGCTTTCCGGTGGTGCCCGTCGGTGGTCGTGCGGAAATAGCACGAGGTTGCCTGACTACCTGTCGCAACGCTGTGTGCCGTCATCAGTCCCCGCCTCCTTCGATAGGGTCACCTACTTACTACTGAACGTTAGTGTTCCTCCTTCCTTTTACTCGCGTCTAGATGTCATGAGAAACATCTGGGAGTAGTTTCAGGGGGAAGTGTCCGCAGTTCCCGGCTCCCGGTCTGCCGGGACATTTGAAGGAGCCTCCATATGACCATTGGTTCGCTGCGCGTCCCCCCCACAGGAGCGCTGGCTGACTTACTGGCCTGTCCGCCGCCGCTGCTCGATGTCACGCTGGACCAGCTGCGCACCCTGCTGGCCGTACGCGAAGCCGGATCTCCGCTCGCAGCGGCGCGGATCCTGGGTCGCGAGCACTCGTCGGTTCGCAAGCAGGTCGACACCCTCAATCACGCCTTCCAGCAGATTTGCGGAGAAACGCTGGTGGTCAAGCAGGGCCGCGGGCAGGACTACCTGTTCACGCCGACCGGCGAGGCCATGACCCAGATCGCGGCCGGAATGTTCGCCCGCTGGCTGACCGGGATCACCGAGCGGCGCCGCCGTCTCGGCGCGACCGTCACCGTCGCCACCACCGAGTTCACCGTCAACTTCCTGGCTCAGGTCTGGCCATCAGTCACCGCCGAATTCACCCGCCGCGAGATCGAGCTGAACATCGTCCACGTCCGCACCCGCGACTTCCGGGCTCAACTGGACGCCAAGGACGTCGACCTGGTCTGCGGCAGCATCGCCGCCGCCCCCGGACCTGACCCCGCCCTGGGTGCCTACGACATCATCGAATGGCACCGCGAGAACCTGGCCCTGATCACGAACCTCCCCGAACGCGAGCTGCCCGTCAGCGCTGTCAGCCAGGAACGCCTGCCTGCCATTCCGCTGCTCGCCCCGGCCGCCGGACTGATCGCTGACTTCCTACGCCGCTGGTACGGTCCCGGTTACCGCAGCCAGCTCCACGTAGTCGCCGAAGTCAACAGCATCTATTACGGCCTGGCCGTTCTGCGCACCGGCATGGTCCGCGGAGCGATGATCTGCGCCGAGGCTGCTGCCCAGGCCGTCATCGACGGGCGGCTCCCAGGCGGCTCAGGCATCCGCGTCGTACCGCTTACCACCGACTACGACCCGCCGCTGCAGCTACTCGCGGGGATCTTCGCCCGTAAAGGTGAACGCGAACTATATGACGCCGCCCATCCCCTGAACCTCCTCTGGAACGCCTTTGATGCCTACGTCCGCGATAGCCGCGGGGTGCCTACGGGCAGACATAGCCAAAGGCAGGGGCCGGAGAGCTACGCTCCCGGTTCATGAGTGTGCGCAATGGATCACCGGGCGTTTTGTATATGATCGTGTGCGGTGCCCCCGCTGCGACAAGCGTGGACGAGTTCATCCGGCTCGCCCAGGACACGGGCTGGTTGGTCCGGGTCATCGCCACGCCGATGGGCGAGCGGTTCATCGACGCCGCCCAGCTGACTGCGCTCATTGGGGACCGGGTGCGGACCAGGTTCCGGATGCCGGATGAGCCGGATGAACTCCCTGCCGCCGACGCGGTTGTGGTGGCCCCGGCCACGTTCAACACCGTGAACAAGTGGGCGGCCGGAATCACCGACACATTCGCGACCGGCCTGCTGTGTGAGCTGACCGGCCTCGGCGTGCCGATCGTCGCGGTCCCGCTGGTCAAGGATGCCCTCGCCCGGCACGTGGCGTTCGCGCGGAGCCTGGAGGTGCTGCGCGGGATGGGGGTGCGTGTCATGTTCGACCCGCAGGCGCCACCGCATTCTCGTATGCCAGGCTGGCCTAGGGTGCTGAAAGAGCTGCACACTGTTACCAGGGATGGCCCGGAGGGAAAGGACTGACGGTGGATGCTTCGGCACGCGGACACCAGATCGCGCGAGCGCGCCGCCGCCGCGGCCTGTCCCAGGCGACGCTGGCCGGATTACTGGCCGTCGGAAAGCTGGCTGTCTCAGGTCGAGCGTGGCCTCCGCCAGGTGGATAGTCACAGCGTCCTGGTGTCGCTGGCGGAGATTCTCCGCGTCGATGTCGGCGAGCTGACCGGGGATGAGCCGGGCGATCCGCGGGCGTCACAGTACGCGGCGGCCCGGGAGATCGAGCGGGCGATGATGGCCTATGACGCCCTGGAATCGGTGATCCTGAATCACTCCCGGCACGTATGCGAGTTATTGGTCACGAGGACGAGAGAGTCCGAAATCATCCCCCGCCACGGCAACGTAGCGAACATCCCCGATAGCGGCCTGCGCGCTCGCGTCGCTTTAAGGCATGCAGATCTCCCGATAGCATCGCTGGATGACGATGCTCCGGGCTGAGGGAAGGCTGACGCGGCAGGGCCTCGCGCCTGCCGCCGCCCTGTTCCGGTCGCTGGGCGATCCTGCCCGGCTGGCGATCGTGCGCCGCCTGGCCCTCGGCCAGGCCAGGGTCGTCGATCTGGTGGCAGAACTCGGCCTGGCCCAGTCCACCGTGTCCAGGCACTTGGCCTGCCTGCGTGACTGCGGCCTGGTCGATTCCCGCCCGGCGGGGCGGGCCTCGATGTTCACCCTCACCCAGCCCGCGCTGATCGACGTGCTCGCCGCCGCTGAACTGGTCCTGGACGCGACCGGGAACGCGGTCGCGCTCTGCCCGAACTACGGGGCGGCACGGTGACCGAACGCGAGACCACCCGGCAGGCAGCCGGCACCGGCGGTCATTGCGCCGCCGGCTCCCCTGCCCATCCGGCTGCGCAGGATGCGGGCTGGCTGCGGGCCGCCCGGCAGGCCAGAGCCCTGTCATGGGCCAGCCTCGCCTGGATGACCATCGAAGCTGCCGCTGGCATCAGCGCTGGCGTGGCCGCTGCCTCCATCGCGCTGACCGGCTGGGCCCTGTCCAGCGCGGTCGAGGGCCTGGCCAGCGTCATCGTGATCTGGCGGTTCACCGGCACGCGCACCCTGTCCGAGACCGCCGAAGCCCGGGCGCAAAAAGGGGTCGCAGTCTCCTTCTGGCTGCTCGCCCCCTACGTCACCATCGAGGCCATGCACAACCTGCTCACCGGCCAGAAGCCCGGGACCAGCGTGGCCGGCATCGCGGTGACCGCGCTGGCCGTGGTGATCATGCCGGTGCTCGGCATCGCCAAGCGGCGGCTCGGCCGCCATCTCGGCTCCGGCGCCACCGCAGGCGAAGGAACCCAGAACCTCCTGTGCGCATACCTCGGCGCGGCCGTGCTGATCAGCCTGGCAGCCAACGCGGCGTTTGGCTGGTGGTGGCTCGACCCGATCGCCGGCCTGGCCGTTGCGGCGGCCGCCGTCCGGGAAGGCATCGAATCCTGGCACGGCAACGGCTGCCACTGCTGATAGCCGCCGTGGCCGCACATCCACCGGCACTGCCGGCATCCCAGCGGCACCACGAGCCCAGGCATTCGCGGCCGGTATCTACCAGCGAGCTCAGCACCAGCAGGAATAACCCGACGTGCTCAGCCGGATGCCCGCCCGGCGAAGACCGCGCCAGCACCCGCGAGCCCGCGCACAGCAGGCCCACGGGATCGTCCCAGCCAACCTGAAGCATCCGACCACGCGAAAACACCGCTCACACCACTTCGAATGAGACAACCAGGCGCGCGGCGTCTCACCCGAACTGCAACACCGCAGGTCGGTCCTCACGCCGTGCTTCACATCGGATGAGAAGTGACACACCGCCACGACCCGTCACGAAACGCCGCGCGCCAGATGGAGCGCCCCAGACCTCGCCCCTGTTCGGGGAGGCAGGCTGTCAAGCGCGGCTAACGACGGGTGAACGTGACGTGGGTGACGCCGCTGGGAGAGCTCACCGACTCGATGGCGAAGCGCTCCTCCAGGCCCTCCAGTCCGTCCCAGAGGGACTCGCCGCGGCCGAGGAGGATCGGCACGAGCGCGACGTGCATGTGGTCGATCAGGCCGGCGGCGAGGAACTGGCGGACGGTGGCCGGGCCGCCGCCGATGCGGACGTCGAGGCCACCCGCGGCCTCCCTGGCCGCCGCGAGCGCCTGCGCCGGGCTGGCATCGATGAAGGAGAAGGTGGTGCCGCCCTTCATCTCAATCGGGGGCCTGACGTGATGGGTGAGCACGAAAACAGGGGTATGGAACGGCGGCTCCTCACCCCACCAGCCCTTCCACTCCTCATCAGTCCACGGTCCGCGTTGCGGGCCGAACTTATTGCGCCCCATGATCTCCACGCCGATGCCCGGCCCCCAGCTGCTCGCGAAGGCGTCGTCGATTCCGGTGCTCCCGCCTGGCTGGCCCTGCATGACGTGAAACGAGCGGGTGCCGGTGAACCAGCCCACCAGCCGGTGGCCGGCATGCCCGAAGGGTGCCTCCAGACTCTGGTCAGCACCGGCGCCGAAGCCATCGAGCGAGACGGACATGTTGTGAACACGAACAAGTGACATGACGGGCAGACCTCTCTGGTCGAAGCCGAGTTCATCGGCGCTCGTGGTGTGGTCGCAGCCAGGATCGCTTCCTCGACATCTGAGCACCCTAGACACCCGAGCACGGCGAACGGCTGGCCGCCCGGCGCAAGCGACGCATGACACGTCCCGATCGCCCGATTCGCGCGTGTCGGCAGCAGGCATTCGGACAGTCCTGATATGTGACTGTGCCGTTACTCAGCCTCTATCCTTTGAGGTGACAGCGGAGGTACCAGGTGAAGGTTGAGACTCCGCGTCGTGCCGTCACGATGGACGAGGTACGCGCGCACCGGGACGCGATCAAACGGCTCGGCGAGCACTTCGGCGTGCGCAACATCCGGGTCTTCGGATCAGTGGCACGCGGCGAGGCGACCCCGGACAGCGACCTGGATCTGCTGGTCGATTCCGAACGGGGCCATGGCTACTTCGACATGGCCGGGTTCGCCCTGGGCGTGGAGGACGAGCTTGGCGTCATGACCCAGGTGGCGACCCCCCGTGGCCTGAAACTCCGGATCCGCGACCGCGTGCTCCATGAGGCCGTCGCCCTGTGAGGCGGGTCGTGACCGCTCTGGGACGGCTCACCGGCCAGGACCCGCAGGTGTGGGAGCGTTCGGCGTAGGCCTTGGCCTCGGAGATGGCTGCGGAGCGACGTGACCGCTGCTGTGAGGCGCGAGTGGCCCAGGCTGGAGCGGGACCGGAAAATCAAGCCGTGCTGCGCCTCCGGGCTTACGGATGGTCTGGGCCGGCCGCGCCTGGGCAGGGATGCCCAGCGCAGCGGCGCCCGCCCTCGACCGGCTGAGCGCGGGATGTGCGCGCTGATCGTCATGGCAGCGTTTCCGCTGGCGAGAGCCGAGCCCAACATGATCACGCTTCATCCGGAGGGATCTCGGTGGTGCCGATCACGAAGTGCTCCGCAAGTGACCGTGAATGCCCTTGCCCCATCCATCGGACATAGCAGGCGCGGTGCCCTCTTCGTACCGAAGCACGAGCACACGCTGTCAGAGGTCCGGTCTAGGCTGGCCGACGTAACTAACGCACCGCCGCGAGAAAGGCAGGCCATGACAACTCTTGGCAACCGGCCAGCCACCGCGCTGCTCGTCATCGATGTCCAGAACGCCGCCGTGGACGGGAGTTACCAGCGCGATGTGGTCGTGGCGAACATCGGCAGCCTTGTCGAGAAGGCGCGGCGGGAACATGTCCCGGTCATCTGGGTCCAGCATTCCGACGAAGAGCTCGAGAGAGGAAGCGGCGACTGGCAGATCGTCCCAGAGCTGAATCCGGATGGCTCAGAGCCGCTGGTTGAGAAACACTACGGCGACTCCTTCGAGGACACCACCCTGGAGAACGTGCTGTCCGGGCTCGGCGTCGGGCGACTGGTGGTCGTCGGCGCGCAAACCGACGCCTGCATCCGCTCGACCCTCCACGGCGCCTTCGCCAGAGGCTATGACGCGACACTGGTCAGCGACGCGCACACCACGGAGGACCAGACCGAGTGGGGCGCGCCCCCGCCGGACCAGGTTATCGCGCACACGAACCTGTACTGGACCTACGAGACGGCGCCGGGGCGGACGGCCGGGACGGTCGAAACCAAGGACGTCAATTTCGCTGACGCGCGTCCTGACGCCTAGTGCCCGCTTATGCGGCATCGTCCGGGACTGGCTGGAAGGGCTGGATGACCAGCGGTAGGCGCGCCCTGGACGCCACCCACGTCCGGTTGCCGCGCTTTGACGGACAGGGCTGATGGCTTGATCAGGAGGAACTTCTAGGCGGAGATGCGCAGACGCATGACCCAGCGCCACTTGGCGATGCGACGGTCGCGGACGAACCCGAACTCTTCGAACAGGCTTTCTGGCCCGGTATGCAGGTAGGCGCCACGTTGCGGGTCGCGTCCGGCCACCTGCTCAGGATAGGCCTCGACCAAGCCTCCGCCAGCATGGGCTATCGCGGCCAGCACCGCGGCAACTCCGGCCCGGGCCACGCCTTCGCGGCGGGATCTGGAGCCGGTGAACAAGCAGCCGATCCGCCAGTCGGGCAACTCGGCTAGGCCCTTCTCATAGGCCTTGGAGTTCTTGATGCTAGCCACCTCGGCCGGTGGCCCGTACTGACACCAGCCCACGCAGCGACCATCACGATAGACGAGCATCTGGTGGATGGTGCCGTTGTTCACATGAGTTAGTTTGGCCTCGCGGTTGCCTGCCGCGGTGCTGTCCTTGCTGATTCCCCCGGGATGAAAGCCGATACACCAGCAGCCACCCCAGACACCGTTGTTCGCCTCAACCAGTGCGGCGAAGTCATCCCAGGTATCGGGCGTGAGCAGACGCGTCGTGTACTGGGTCGCAGCCGATGTCACAGTCCTGCCCTCCTGTCTCAGGCTACGGCCTGAGGGTCCTTTTGCCTGGCGGCGGCTTCGTATTCGGCGGGTTCGGCGCCGCCCAGAGCACACGCCCTAGTTGAAGTTGCGCCAAGTACGTTCGGCTGCTGTTACTGATGCCTGGCGGTCGTGCGATTGTCCGGGCAAGGCTGGCATGGAAAAACCGGAAACACCCGGATAGCCATTAATGATGGCTGACCAGCACCAATACGACCATGACCACCACCGCGCCGAGGACCAGGCCCATGATGATCACCGCGGCGTTGGTCAGGCCAACCAGGTGCAGCCGCTCTGCTCGCGCTTCGGCGCGCTTTGCCTGTTCGCGCTCGGCCTTACTCGGCTTCGGCGGCTCCCTGGCCCATGGCGGCGGTGGAACGCGCGGCCCGCGCCCGCTTCGGCCGCTGAACGGCCGCCACTTCGGCCCCCCAAACCGCCAGTTCCAGGACAAGTTATCCCGGCTATACGGGTCGTTCGGGTCATCCATCGGCACCTCGCGGGTGAGCGCCCTGCTTAGCTCCGAGTATGAGGCAATCAGACGCAGGGTCAGCGCGTATTCGACCCTGCTGACCCTGCGTCAGGCACTGACGTCACCGTCCTTCCTGGTAGGCCCGGCCTGCGAGTGCTGGCTGGCGTTGGCTCTGCAGCGGTGGATTTCGCTTGGTGCTGGTGCGGTGCACGACGACGGCGGTCTCGCCGCCGATGATGACCTGGAAGTGGTGGTTCTCGCAGATCACTATGGCGGTCTTGCCCGCGTGGATCACCCTGGCGTGGATCTTCTGGCGGGCGGCCATGAGCGAACCCCGGCACGACACCCGCCGCTGCACCGTGATGCGGCACCGGGTTACGGTGGCATGGGCCTGGCGCGGCGGGCTCCGCGCAGCCGGTTCCGGTCAGCGGCCGGTACTGGGCAGGACAGGGTGCGCACAAGCTGGCCGTCGTGGCTGATGACGGCCAGCTGGGTGCCGTCCATCCGTAGTCTGACGCGCTGGCCAGCCAGTTCGTAGTTGACGTTGACCTGCGTGCCGGCCACGCTGATCAGGCCGGCGCCTAGCGGTGCTTGGCCGAAGCTCCCCCCGAGCCGAATGTTTGCGCCGCATCCGTGGCGCTTCGCAGCCCCGGGTCTCCTTGGATAGGCACAAGACAACGTCATGGCCACGCGGCCCGCCACAGCACACCTCCAAGGTGCACAGCACGGACGGGCGCTTGCTCTGCCGACGGCCGGATCCGAGGACGCGTGACCGGGCTGTCGGGCCTGGATCCCATGACCGACGCCGGAGGAGTTCCCCGAAGCCGCGCGCCACGGGCCGTGCAACCGTTTGTGTGGCCTCTGTGTGGCATCTGCCCGGTTTGGGTTGTCCATCAGTTGGCGGCGAATACTGTGGATCAAGACACGTCCGGTTTCTTGGCCGATTCCAGGACGTTGTCGCAGATGGAGGCCTCCGGGAGTAGTAGCCCGGGGGCCTCTCTGCAGTCTGGCAGGCCTTCAGGTCATCCACGCAGCGACAGACTCTGACGAACTGTTCGAGGAGCTTTGTTGACTTTGACCGACTATCGAATGTACGTTCGAGGAGATCGGCCAAGGAACCGGAGCGTGTCATGCCTGAGAACGCTAGGGAACACGACGACCTACAACAGCGCGCAAGATCGGGGCGGCCAGGAAGGAGATCGATCCGGTCGATTCTCGCCGGACTGGGGGTGATTCTCTGCCTGGGGGCGGCTGGGACATCGGTTGTTCCGGACACGTCGCCCGGCACCTCGGCAAGCTCTCAGTCTGCTGTCCACAGCCATCGACCACCACACAGGCTCGACGGACTGCTACTGGCGTATCTCAACGAGGATTCATCGGCCCGGGGCGACACCGACACCGACCCCGGCCAGGACACGAACGATCCGCGCCGTCGGCCGTCAACTCGGCCGCGGCGGCGGAGGCCCTGGCCTCCAAATAACCATCAGAGTAGGCGAAACATCCAGGAGCACCCCAATGACAGCCGAACAGGCTAGGGCGGCGACCATCAGTGTTCGCGGGATCAGCAGGGAAGGTCACGGCCCATCACGCCGCACCCACGACGCGGAAGCCGATGGCAGCTTGAGCCCGTTTGCCCTGAGACGGCTGGCGCAGATGGTACATCTGGTCTGCCCGGTAGCAGGGCCATCGGGAGCCCCGGTCAAGATAGCCGAGGTGATCGCGGCGGCCAGCGCTTTGCTGACAACGGCAGCCGCTGTCGCCACTGCTACGCCGAGCAGCTGACGAGCCATGGCTGGCAACCAAGGACGCTTCGCCGCCATAGCAGGTCGTGAACTCCTACACGCCATTCGCACCATAGGGCGCGAGATGCAATTTGACCAGGGACAGCAGATCAAGTCCGCTGACACATTGAATCCCGATGGGCTGATCCTAGCGATCGAGAGCGGGTTCATATCAACGGCCGCGACCGCACCGAGTTCGACGGCGCATGCTGCTGTCGATCCACGGCCCTGGTGACCTTGCCGGTGACCACGTCCTGTTCGGTAACCCACACCAAGCCCACGGGCTGGTTATGACGGGAATGACCAAAGGAAGTGCCTTGTCAGTGCACCCAGGCCGCTTCCGCCAGATCGTGCATGACCACCCGCAAGGGTGGGAGATAGTGGCCCGGCACCAACACGATCGGGCCGCCGCCGATAGGGAGCGGATCTGGCTGATGGCCACCGAGACCGCCGGTCGGCGTCTAGCGGTATTCCTCCTGCAGCTACTCTCCTACAACCAACCGCCCAAGGCACGCCATGACCAACCGCAGTGGGTCCCACTAGAGTTGAGCCAGGCCGAACTAGCTGAATGGATCGGCGTTTCGCGGGAAACGGTCGCGCGCGTGCTAAGGGGGTGGGTTTGGCGGGGGGTGGTGGAGACCGGCCGACGGCGCCTCCTTGTCCAGGACGTCCCAATGCTAGAGAAGATCGCTGGCGAGAGGTGGGACGACATGTCACGAGCCGCCTGACGGTCCGCGATCAGCCCTCATCGTCAAAGCGATCCGTCAACGTCAGGCGTCAAGCGAAGCAAAGTGTCAGGCATCAAGCCGGACAGCACACGAGCTGGCCCGGGCCGAGCCGATTTTGCCCATTGTGCGCAAGGCCAGGTGATCGTTGACGGATGGGCCTCGGATGATGCTTGACACGCCCTAGATGTTTTGCACCGCCCTGGCCCCCCGGGGAAGGGCGGTTTCCAGGGGGTTCCCCGGCAGGTGCCAGTCAACGCCGGTGCCGCCGCGGGGGGCAACCTGGTCAGCGCCCGGAGCACGCCAGCGCGAGGATGAACGAGGTTGAGGCCTGCCAGGCCCGGCGTAGGCTCGGCGTGGCCGAAGGGACCCCGTCCATGGACAGCAGCGCACAGCCTCCAGGCAGGGTGGTTGCCTATGCCCGGGCGCTGACCGGCCAGCTGATGGTGATGCCTGATGGCGTGCTCCAGGCGGCATACCTGCACGGGTCGGCTGCGCTGGGCGGCTGGGTGCCAGGCCGCAGTGACGTGGACATGCTGTTCGTGGCTGCGGATGGCGTCAGCAGCGCGGCCGTGACTCGGATGGGCGAGGTTCTCTGTGAGGGCGCAGGCCGATGCCCGGGCCGGGAACTGGAGTGCAGCGTGGTCACCGTGGCGCAGGCCCGGCAGCCCGCGCCCCCGTGGCCGTTCGTGCTGCATGTCGCGGCCCGTCCGGGCACGCCTGGCCGGACGGTTCGGCCAGACAGCCCGTCAGTGGGAGATCCTGACCTGCTGATGCATTACGCGGTCTGCCGGGCCGCTGGATGGCCGGTGTGCGGCCCTCCGCCGCAGGACCTGATCGGCGTCGTGCCATGCCGCGCGATCCTTGACTATCTCGCCGGGGAGCTTGGCTGGGGAATCGAGCATGCGCCGGAGGCCTATGCGGTGCTCAACGCCTGCCGGGCGCTGATCTACCTGACCGACCAGCAGATCGTGTCGAAGATCGCGGGCGGGAAGGCTGCGCTCAGCCGCGGCACTGGCCCAGCGGATGTAATAGAGCGCGCACTGGCCCAGCAGCGCGGCATCGAACCGGACCAGCCACCGGCTTCTGATGCGGTCAGCTTCGTGCTGGCCACGGCCGCAATGTTGCGCTCCGCTGCTGCTGATGAGCCTGGTGGCTAGCCGCCGGTTAGCACAACTGAGCGCCTGACGGATCGCCGCAGGCCAACGGAATCCGCGGACAGTCCCAAGGTGCGGGGTGCCTTTTGCCGCCTGCGTACCGTTGACGGGCGGCATGTCTTCTCGCTGAAGCGCCCTGCTGAGAACGTTCTGTCGTGCGAGGAGCATGAGACCGCTGTCGCGGATCGTGATCAGATGCACTGTCAGCCGCACCAGCACACCGCTCTCGAACCCGGCCTCATCCCGGACCTGCTCGCCACCTCGGTGACCCGGCCCCGAAGCACCGCGCGGGCAATCACCCGCCGCGCGGCCCCGGGCTTGAGTCGAGCGACCTGATGCGCTAGCGCATCCTGCTGGGCTACCCGCCGGGCTCGATCACCACGGCCATGCCGTGCGTGCCCGCCTGGACCCGGGCCAGCGCTGCGGCGCCCTGGTCCAGCGGGTACCGGACCTGCGCCGTCAGGCTGATCGCGCCTGCGGCCAGCAGCCGGGCCAGCCCGGCCAGCCGCGGACCGTCCGGGACCACCTGGACCGCTGTCACGCTGATCCCGCGCTGCGCGCCCGGCGGGTCGCCGGTGATCGTGGCCAGCGCGCCGCCGTGCCCGACCGCCCGCAGCGCAGCGGCGGCGCCGTCACGTGCGGCATTAACGGCCGCGTCCACGCCGCCGTGAGTCAGCGACCAGGCCTGTTCTGGCCACGAGGGATCGTGATAGTCCAGGACATGGCGGGCGCCCAGTGCGGCGATCCGCGCCGCGCCAGCCGGGCTGCCGGTCGCGATAACCTCCGCGCCGGCCCGCGCCCCGAGCTGGACCAGCAGGCCGCCGGTCACTCCGCCCGCTCCGTGCACGAGCACAGTCTGCCCGGCCGCTACGCCGGCCGCGCGCAGGGCCTGGTCGGCGGCCAGCGCCGGGACCGGCAGGGCCGCGGCGTCGGCCCAGGCCGCTCCCTGCGGCAGCGGCGCGGTGTCTGCCGCCGCGGCCAGCAGGCACTCAGCCCAGGTGCCCTGGCCCCGCAGCGGCAGCGAGTGGGTGGTCACGCGGTCGCCGGGCGTAAAGCCGCCGCCGTCCGGGCCTGTCGCCGTGATGACTCCGGCGGCCTCCACGCCCAGCGCCATGGGCGGCTGGGTGCCGGTGTCCCACCCCCCGGTCCGCACGTACTCGTCCCAGTTCCCGACCCCGGCCGCGCGGACCTCGATCAGTACCTCGCCGGCCCGCGGCGCGCGGGGCTCGGGCAGGTCCAGGGACCGTATGTCGCCGTTGAGCTCGCGCACTCCGGCTGCCCGCATGGTGATCATCCGCCTTTCCCCGGAGTCACGGTGTTCATACCCGCCGGCCCGGGCGGCGCCACCCGGGCCGGCAGCGAGGGACCCGGCCCCGGGCTAGCTGGTCGCCCAGGCAGCCTTGATGATCACCTCGGCGACCGCGACCGGCCGGGGGATCAGCGACAGGCGGCCAGCCTTCATGTCATGATCATCGCGCGCCGGGCACGCGCCGCGGCGGCGGGCCTAGCCCGCCGAGTGGTCCTGATCAGCGCGGCGGCTGTGCTGGGCGGGTCCTTGTCCGGCTTCGTGGCGCGGATCGTAAAGAGCTGGCCGCGGCGTTCTGGCCGGCAGGCCAGGGTAGCGGCCAGGGACATACACGGGCGCGACGGCCCGACCCCGAGCGTGACCCTGAGACCAATGCCGGCCTGCCGATAACCAGAGGGGCCCGGCTGCGACCACTTTCGAGCAGGTAACGAGGGAGTGCCCGGAGGGCAGCGTGGCCATGGACGGGCTCAGCCTGAACGTGCCGACGGGAAGCTCACTAGGCTGGTCGTGACGGGACTGGGAGATGGCACGCCCGAGGAGAAGGAGAAAGGTCATGAGTTTGATCGACGAGGCGCTGAGCGCCAACGCGACCATCGCCAACGACTACGATCCCAGCCGCGGGGGGCCGCCGGCGCCCAAGATCGCGATCGTCACCTGTGCGGATCCCCGGCTAACCAGCATCGAGCAGATGCTGGGTCTCGCCGCTGCCGATGTCGACATGATCAGGAACTTCGGCACCGTGATCGACGACGACGCGGTCCGGTCGCTGGTTCTCTCGACCAGGCTGCTGGGCAGCCGGGAGATAATGATCATCAATCACACCGACTGCGGCATGCTCAGGTTCACCGACAGCGAGTTTGAGGACCGGCTCCGCAAGGAGACCGGGCGGTCGCCGATTGCGCCGGCCAGGTTCTACAGCTTCACCGATGCCGAGGCGAACACCAGGGAGCAGATCCAGAAGGCCAGGTCACATCCGTGGATCTCGCCGGAGGTCCCCGTCAGGGGGTTTGTCTATGACGTCAGCACCGGGCGGCTCAGCGAGGTGTTCGCGGACGAGGAGACCGTCACTGGCTAGTCAGGGCGCCGCCGCCTCGGCGTAGCTCGCGGCGGCAGAGGTGCCGCAACGCGGTCGTCAGGGATGGCACGGGTGATTGTCAGGAGCAATCGGCCGAAGCGCCGGCAGCCTGACCGGCCGCCGAAGCGCCATCCACGCGGAATCAGCCGGGCAGCCCAGGCCAGAGGAGACGCCGACATGCCAAGCCAGGCCATGCAGGACCTGATCCACGCCTTGAGGGACCGGCAGAAGGCCAGTGCCAGCCAGGCCCCGCCGACGCTGGAAGAGCGCCGCGCCGCCTTCGCGCCCGCCGGCCGCCTTCATCCGCTGCCTGATGACGTGCTGGTGAGGGAGGTGACCGCGGGCGGGGTGCCCGCCCACTGGCTCACCGCCCCGGGAACCGACACCGGCCGGGTGCTGCTGTTCCTGCACGGCGGGGGTTATGAGCTCGGGTCGCTACGCAGCGACGGCGAGCTGGCCGCCCGGCTGGGGCGGGCCAGCGGGATGCGGGTGCTGTTCCCTGAGTACCGGCTGGCCCCCGAGCATCCCTTCCCCGCCGCCATCGACGACGTCCTGGCCGCATGGCGCTGGCTCCGCACCGGCCAGGACCTGAGCGCACCATCAATAGCGGTGGCCGGCGACTCGGCCGGCGGAGGGCTCGCCGTCGCCCTGCTCCTGGCCACGCGTGATGCCGGGGAGGCATTGCCGGCGGCCGCCGCGCTGATGTCCCCGACGGTGGATCTGACCAGCTCGGGGGCCTCGATGACCGAGCGCGCCGATCAGGATCCTTTCTCCACCCCCGCCATGCTCCGCCAGCTCGCCTCGGGCTACCTGGCCGGGGCGGACCCTAAGACGCCCCTGGCGTCGCCGCTGTTCGCCTCACTGTCCGGGCTCCCGCCGCTGCTTATCCAGGTAGGCACGGCCGACCTGCTGCTCAGCGATTCCGAGCGCCTCGCCGCCGCAGCAGCCGAAGCCGGGGTCGACGTCACCCTGCACATCGGCGAGGGCCTGCCCCACGTCTACCCGATCATGCTCGGCACCCCCGAGGCAGCCCAGGCCACCGACCAAATCGGGACGTTCCTGCGGGCCCGGGTCCACTAACCAGGCGGAAGCTGTCACCGGCGGAGCGGTCGGCGTTGAGTCTCCAGCCGAGGCTTCCGTAGAACCACCGCCATTCGGGACAATTACGGGACGGGAGCAGTCTGACAGCCTCAGTGGAAGGGGGACAGATGGCTGACTGGATCTTTCAGGCCAGCGCGCGGGAGCACGACCTCGACGCCAGCATCGCTGCCTCGCCAGAGCGGTGGTGGGGCACGCCCCGGTACCGGGACCGGATGGCGGTCGGCGATCGCGTCTGGATGCAGGAGACGGGGCCGCATCACCCGGGCATCTACTACGTCGCGACGATCGTGTCCGCCACGTATGAGCACCCCCTCCAGCCGGGCGAACCGCCGTATGCCCGGTGGCGGACGGACATCCGGGTCAACTACTGCATCAGGCCGCCCCTGCTCAGGTCCGAACTGCTCGACGACGCGACGCTCGGGTCGTTCCGGCCGTTTCATGGTTTCCAGGGCTCGAACGTGCCGGTACCCCCTGACATCGCGGCGACACTATCCGAACGAGCCGCCCCGCGGCTGGTGGCCCTACCCCGGTCGGATGAGAAAGCTCACCCTTTCGCCGGCGGTGGAACGGCAACTGGCGGAGTTGGTCTGGGGCGGACTTGAGTCGTACTACTGGGTGTTCGCACAGTACGACGGGACGGCTGTCGTTTCGCATACTGCGGCGGCGCCTGTGTCCCAGGCAGGCCAGGGCTGGCCTGCCTGGGATCCCTTCCATGATCTTCGCCATACAGCGCTCGTTCAGACTGCGTGCACATCCGGAACCGTGCTCGGGCGTGGCGGCGTGATCTTCACCGGTCAGTAGCTGTCGGCGTCGATGATGGCTTCGGCGAAAGCCTGCGGAGCCTCTTGCGGCAGGTTGTGTCCGATGCCGCCCTCGATGACCCGGTGCTCGTACTTGCCGGTGAATTTGCTGGCGTAGGCGCTGGCGTCCGGGTGCGGCGCGCCGTTGGCGTCTCCCTCCAGGGTGATGGTGGGCACGGTGATGGCCGGAAAGCCGGCGAGCTGGCGCTCCAGGTCGTCGTATCGCGATTCACCTGCGCCCAGGCCGAGCCGCCAGCGGTAGTTGTGGATCACGATCGCGACGTGATCCGGGTTATCGAAGGCGGCCGCACTGCGCGCGAACGTAGCGTCGTCGAAAGCCCATTTAGGCGAGGCGAGCCGCCAGATGAGCTTGCTGAACTCGCGCCGGTACTTCCCGTAGCCGGCCTGGCCGCGGTCGGTGGCGAAGTAGAACTGGTACCACCAGGCGAGCTCGGCCTGCGGCGGCAGCGGCGCCTGGCCGGCGGCCTGGCTGCCGATCAGGTACCCGCTCACCGAGACCAGGGCCTTGCAGCGGTCCGGCCACAGCGCCGCGACGACGTCAGCCGACCGGGCCCCCCAATCGAAGCCGGCCAGGATGGCCTTTTCGATCCCGAGCGCATCCATCAGCGCGATGACATCGGCCGCCAGGGCTGCTTGCTGGCCGTTCCGGAGCGTGTTGTCGGACAGGAAGCTGGTGGTCCCGTAGCCGCGGACGAACGGGACGACGACGCGGTAGCCCGCCGAGGCCAGCACTGGGGTGACATCGGCAAAGCTGTGAATGTCGTAGGGCCAGCCGTGCAGGAGAAGTACCGCCGGGCCATCAGCAGGGCCGGCTTCGGCGTATCCGACGCTCAGCAGGCCTGCGTCGACCTGCTTCAGCGCGCCGAACGGCGTGCTCGTCCCTGGCTTCATCGTTGACGTATCCGTCGCGCTCATCTTCGGTGCGGTGTTCATCGTCGTCTACCGGTGTGCGTCAGCGACGGCCCGGGCCGCGGTCAGGATGACGTCGGTGACCGCCTGCGGCTGCGAGATCATGATCACGTGCGAGCCCTCGACCTCAGTGATGTCGGCGCCCGCCCGCTGAGCCTGAGACCGAATGACGTCGGCGCCGGCGGCCTTGTCGCCGGTGGCGACCACCGTCCAGGACGGCAGCTTCCGCCATGCGGGCGGTCCGGAGGCTTCGCTGAACGCCGCCGTGGCGGTAGGGCGCTGGGTGGCGGCCATCAGCGCGGTGGTCTCCGGGGGCAGGTCGGCAGCGAAGGCCTCACGGAACAGCGCGGGGTTGACCGCGAGCTCGACCGAGGTCTCCCCATCCGGTCGGGACGGATAGTGGTACTGCACCAGGGCCGTGCCCAGGATGCTGTCCTTGGAGCCGCTCTCGACATCGTTCAGGTTTTCGCCGTCATCGGTGGCGAAGGCGGCTATGTAGACCAGGCCGACGACGTTCGGGGCGCTGGTCGCGGCGTTGGTGATGACCGCGCCGGCGTAGGAGTGCCCGGCCAGCAGTATCGGGCCGTCGATCTGGTTGAGCAGGCTGGCGGTGTAGGCGGAATCGGCTGCCAGGCCGCGCAGCGGATTGGCCAGGGCGATGACGGTGTAGCCCTGCTGTTGCAGCCGCTCGATGACGCCGTTCCAGCTGGACGCATCGGCGAAGGCGCCGTGCACCAGCACGATCGTCGGCCTGACGCCAGTTTGCTCATCAGTGGCATTCACAAGAAACCTCCTGCACTGTGGGATCGCTGGCTAACATTGTGCCGCAATCCACACTCGCCCCCGGGGCCGCGCGATCGCGCCCGTGAACCACCCTGGCCGGTACCCTGGCCCGTCACGGCCGGCCAGGCGCTAACCGCGCCGTCGGCCGGGTCACGCCCGGTCGCGGTGGCCGCATCTAGCCGACCAGCAGTACGAGCTTCCCGCGCACGCGGCCGTCCTCGCTGACGCGGTGCGCCTCCGCGATCTCGGCGAGCGGGAAGGTCTGCGCGACCGGGAGCGAGAAGCGCCCGGACTCGATCAGTTCGCCAATCCCGGCGACCGCGTGGACCGCGCGGCCGGTGTCCCCGCTGCTGAACGTCACCCCGTGCTCCCGCGCGCCTCCGAAGTCGGCGATCGTCACGACGTGCTCCGGGCCGCCCGCGAGCTCGATGAGCTCGGGAAGGACGCCGCTCCCGGCGACGTCGAGCGCGGCGTTGACGCCGTCGGGCGCGAGCGCGCGAACCCGCTCGGCGAGGCCGTCGCCGTAGGCGACGGGTTCGGCCCCCAGCGAGCGTAGGTACTCGTGGTTGGCCGGGCTGGCGGTGCCGATCACGCGCGCGCCGCGCACCACGGCGAGCTGGACCGCGGCGCTGCCGACGCTTCCGGAGGCGCCGTTGATGAGCAGCGTGCTGCCGCTCCCGACGCCGAGCTGGTCCAGCGCGCGGGTGGCCGTCTCGATGGCGGCCGGCAGCGCGGCAGCGCCGGGGAAGTCGAGCGACGGCGGGATAGGCGCGTAGTAGGACAGCACCGCCAGCTCGGCCTGGGCCGCCCCCTCGGCGGAGAAGCCGAACACGCGATCGCCGACGGCCACGTCCGCAACACCCTCGCCGAGCTCGTCGACGACGCCCGCCGCCTCGTGGCCCATGGTCTGCGGGAGCTCCCCATCCATCAGGCCCATACGCTTCTTCCAGTCGCTCGGGTTGACGCCGGCCGCGTGGACCGCAACCCGGATCTGGCCGGGACCCGGATGCGGATCGGGGAGATCCACGATCTCGAGGACCTCTGGACCCCCGAACTGGCTGAAACGGGCTGCCTTCATCATTGGCTCCGATCTCGACCCCGGGGCGTCGCGCGTGCCGCGCGCTCTGCAGTCTGCCAGCCGTCGCGTGCTGAGCCCGTGCTCAGCGCACGCGCCCCAGGGCTGACCCTCTGTCCCGCGGCCCGCCGCCGGCACGAGGAGCCGCGGCGGGCGAAGGCGTCAGTTGATATCGAACTCGTTGCCCTCGGGGTCCTTCATCCCCACCGCGTAGTGATCGAGGCCGTCCTCGCTGATGACTACGGTGAGCGTGGCCCCGAGATCGGTCAGCCGCCTGGCCTCGGCGTCAACTCGCTGCCTGCGGATGGCGAGCGGGTCCGAACGGCTGGGGAAGCCGCTGGCGTGGATGTCGAGGTGGAGGCGGTTCTTGACCACCTTGGCGTCCGGCATCACATGGAACCAGATGCGGGGACCGTCACCGCTGGGATCGACGATGCTGTCCGCGCCGATTCCCAGCTCACTCTCGGGAAGCCCGATGTCGCGCCGCCAGTCGTCCCAGGTAGCGAACCCTGCGGGGGGTGGTTCAAGCACGTATCCCAGAGCAGCCGCCCAGAAGCGGGCAAGCAGCTCGGGGTCCTTGCAGTCAATGACGAGCTGGAATCGGGCAGTCATCGTGCTCCCATCGGCTCTGCAGGGGTTCAGGCGTAGCGCCCGCACCGTTTCCGGTGGCGCGGTCGAGTCAAGCAAGATGGCGTCACTAATTCAGTTAATTCGCGGTGTGTCACACCATGGTCGTCTGCTGATACTGGCCCTATGACTGAGACCGAGACCCTGATCGCCGAGGTCCGCCAACTGCGCGCCGACGTCGCCCGGTTGCACGCCGCGCACACGCCCGTGCACATCCGGCACGGCTGGATGAATCTGTTCGTCAAAGACCTGTCCACCAACCCATACACCCAGTACAAGGTTCACATGTGGGGTGCGGTCTACTGGCTGATCAACTTCCCGCTGATCTGCTGCCTGTTCTTCTTCACGCCCACGCTGTGGCTCAAGCTCGGCATCTTCATCACGCTGATCTACTCGATCTACGCCAACCTTGCGACCGACTACGGCGCCATGTCAGCGGCCGAGGCAGCGTTCGGGGCGCCGCAGCCACCGCCGATCCCACTTGAGCCGCCGCAGCCGATATAAGACGGCGCCCTCACTCATTCCGGGCGGCCTCGGGTCCCGTGATCCGGTTGAGGAGCGGGAACGTCGAGGCGATGATCGCGAGCGAAGCCGCGAGTCCGCCGGCGACAGTGGCCCAGTACGTGATTCCCGGGATGCTGAACGCGATGCCGACCTGGGAGTGCAGGTAGAGGGCAGCCGACACGAGGCCGACCAGGATCGACACTGCGGCGACCAGGAAAAGTGGCAGTGCGCTCTCCAGCGCGACAACCCGGTGCAGGAGCGCGGTGGGGACACCCGTGAGCCTGAGCAAGCTGAAAGGGCGCTTCCGCTCGCCCAGCCCGGCGGCGATGTTCACGGCGAGGCTGCAGGCGGCGATGATGAGGCTCGCCACGATGATCACGTCGGTCATGTCCTGGATCATGGTCAGGAGGCGCGCGGTCAACGGATCGAAGGCATCGACTGCGACCGGGGTGCCCTGGAAGGGAAAGTCCCGTTCGAGGGTGGTCCGGGCCCGTTCCAGTGAGCCGGGTGACCCGTCCGTGGCCACGACGACTGCATCAACGGGCAGACGCGCGGCGCTCGCCACCGACATGTTCGCGGACGGCCAGATCGTCGACGACGCATGCGAGTTGTGCCCAAGGAGGTGCGAAAAGAAGTAGCCGATGCTCGCCGCCGTCTCCCCCGGAGCGCACTTGCCGATCGCGGGTGTCCTCGCCAGCTGGTCGCACGCGACGACCCCGAACGACTGCCTCAGCGGAGTTTGGGATGGGCTCTGGTGGACCATCGTCACACTGCGCACTCCGGGCGTCGTGCGGAGCCCGGCCAGCACCTGGCCTGGGACGGAAGGAACCTGTGCGGAAGCGGGACAATTAGACGTCGAGAAGCTGCAGAACGGTTCGGCGAGGGTGCCCCTCCCCGCGCTTCCTCCGCTGGAACTGCTGGAACTGCTGGCGGCGGCGATGGAGCTGAGCGCCCCGAACGCGGCGCTGGCCACGAAGAGGGCGACTACGAGCCCGGTGATGAACCGGAAGGCTGCCTTGGGATTGTCGAGAAGCCGGCGGCCGGCGATCAGGGCAGAAGGACGGCTGGCCCGGTTGGCCATGAGCCGCGCACCCGCAGTCGTGAACCACGGTCCGGCGAGCACGAGCCCCGCCACGAGAAGCACGAAGCCCGCGAGCAGCTCGAGAAGCTGGCCACCGACGGCGCCCGGCTTGCCAGCGGCGTCGAAGTACGCGAGCACGGCGATACCGGCGAGCAGCGGGATGATCCGTACGATCCGTGGTGGGCGGGACGACGCTCGCCGCTGCACGCCGAGCGGCGATATCCGGACCCGGCGAAGCGCGAGGCGCGCGGACACGACCGCGGCGACCGGGACGCCGATCACGGCGAGCACGATGTCGGTCCCGTGCAGCGAGAGGTCGCCTGCAGCGAGGGGCGCCCCGGTGAACGGCACATGGTAGAGCAGCGGCCGGAAGGCGAAGAAGAGTGCGAAGCCGACTGCGACGCCCGCGACCGCCGCGACCACTGCCTCCACTCCGGCGACCACGGAAACCTGACGTGGCGTGGCGCCGACGAGGCGCATCGCGGCGAAGCGCTCCTCGCGCCGCGCGGCCGACAGCCGGCTCGCGGTCGCGATCAGGATCAGCACTGGCAGCAAGAGCGCGACGGCTCCGCCGGCCAGGATGAACTGCAGGACGGGTCCGCTCCCGACGCTGTTCTGGCAGGCGTAGCAGCTGGCCGGCGTGCGCTGGATGGCTCCGACCTCAACCGCACCAGGTGCCTGCGAGAGCTGGCGCGCGGTGTGGCCGATGACGATGATCAGCGAGTTCGGGGACGGCAGTGCCGCGGCGCCGATGGTCCCGATTTGGTGCCCCGGATACCGGTCACGAAGCTCGTTCGCCGGTTCGGACTTCAAGAGCGCCGACAGCGCAGGCGAGGCGTCGTACTCACCCGGTCCGGGTAGGTGCGCCATCCCCGGCGGGACCGGAGCGTCCGGCCCGGCGGCGGCCACGTCAACCCGGTCAATCGCCTGGTTGCCGAGCTGGTCGGTGCCCGACAGCCACCACAGCCGACCGGATGCCGGGGTCGGCCGTGACGTCTGCGCCGAGGTGTCGAGCCACGCACCACGGTCGGTCTGGGCATGCAGCCCATTGACTCCAGCCAGCGAGGCCAGCAGCAGGGCGACGCCGAAGGCGACGGCGGCCGCGGTGACGAGGACGCGCAGCGCGGCTTCACGCCCACTTCCGAGCGTCAGGCGCAGGCCGAGGCGAATCATCCGGCCACCGTCGCGGTGGTGGTCACTCGTCCGTCGCGCACGATGACCTCGCGGTCGGCGTAGGCGGCGACGCGGGGTTCGTGGGTGACCAAGACGACGGTGGTCCCTTCCTCGCGCGCCGCCCCAGTCATCAAGCCCATCACGAGCTCGCCGGTCAGCGAGTCGAGCGAGCCGGTTGGCTCGTCCGCAAACAGCACGTCCGGATGGGCGACGAGACCGCGCGCCAGCGCGACCCGCTGTGCCTGCCCGCCGGACATCTCACCGGCGCGGTGACGTTCCAGGCCATCGAGTTCGAGCCGTTCGAACCAGGCCCGCGCGCCGCTCAAGGCCTCCTTACGGCGGGTTCCGCCGAGAAGGAGCGGCAGCGCGACGTTCTCCTCCGCGGTGAGCTCCGGGACGAGCTGGCCGGACTGGAAGACGAAGCCGAAACGGTCCCGGCGGAGGCGGCTACGCTGCTCCTCGCGCATCGTGTCCAGGCGCTGACCGTCGAAGGAGACCTCACCGGAGTCCGGAACGAGGATGCCCGCCAGGCAGTAAAGCAAGGTTAACTTGCCCGAGCCACTCGGGCCCATAACGGCGAGGACCTCGCCGCGTTGCACGGACAGATCGGCACCGCGAAGCGCTGGCGTCTCTCCGAAGGAGAGCACGAGGCCGCGTGCCTCGATGATCACGCTGCCGAACTGGACCGCGGAGGAACTGTTTGTGCCGCTCACGACGCCACCTCCTCGGCGAGTGCCGTGAGCCGCGCCGCGGTGAGGTCGATCCAACGCAGATCGGCCTCCAGGTGGAAGAGCCCATGGTCGGCGAGTAGCGCGTCGACGAGGTTGCCCTGGTGTTTGAGGCCGGTAAGCTCGCGCATCCGCCGGAGGTGTGCGGCCCGTTGCGCGTCGAGGAACTCCTCCGCCGGACGACCGAGCATGAGGGAGAGAACGACCTTCACGAAGAGGTCCGTCTGGAGGTAGGGCTCGGCCGGGATCGGCTCGCCCAGCCACGCCTCGACCTCGTGCTTCCCGATCTGGGTAATGGTGTAGCGCTTGCGGTCCGGTCCGCCTCCCGGCTCCGCGTCTCCGGCAACCGCCTTCCCGTCCCGCGCGAGACGGGCGAGGGTGGCGTACACCTGCCCGAAGGGAAGGGGTCTGCCCCGGCCGAAGTAAGCGTCGTAATCGCGCTTCAGGTCGTAGCCGTGGCTCGGTTCGCGTTCAAGGAGCCCGAGGAGGGCCATGGGAACACTCATACCCGCGAGCATACGCTGAGTGTATACTCAGGCGCAATAGTGGCCCGGGGTCGCCGAGTCGTCGGGCGCCCGTGTTTGGCGATCACGAACCGTCGGGCTCGCTGCGCCCTCGGGTCAGTGGGCCGGCAAAGCTCTTGAGCCTCTGCTTGCCTGGTAGTTCAGTATGCAGAAGATAAAGAAGGGGCTACCTGGGGGCAATCCGGGGACGCTGGCGAGGTGTTTACAAATTGATGACGTTGCCGGAACCTGCAGGTAAAGAAACGGGGGTAACTCTGGATCTCAGGGAATGGGACTCGGGAAAGGACGCTACCCTGATTCGGTGCGCCACTGCGTGCACCCAAACAATCAAGGAGATTTCGTATCATTAGTAAGCAGGCCGGCCCGGAGGCTACGGTCTCCCAGATTTTGCTGTTTGGTGCTGACCGCAGCGGTGCGGCAGCGCACAGCCCGATCAGGCAGACACCGGGCATGGCGCGCCAGGCGTCCCCCTGCCCGGGGAGTTCGTTCTGCGGGACGGCACGCCCGCGCTGATCTGGCCGCTGCTGCCCACGGACGCCGAGACGCTGCGCGACGTGTTCCGCCGCCTGTCGCCCGATTCGCGCCGCCACCGCTTCCTCCAGATACTCGATCAACTCGATGACCCGATGATCCGGCGGCTCGTCAACAGCGTTGACGGGGTGCATCACATTGCACTCTTGCTTACCGTGCTGCCGCCAGAGGGCAAGGAGGAGCCGGCCGGGGTCGCACACCTGCTGCAGTACTCCGATGATCCGGCCACCGCCGACATCGCCGTCACCGTCGTCAACGACTGGCAGCGACGCGGCGCCGGCACCGCGCTCGTCTCGGCACTGATGGCACGGCGCCCGGCAGCGCTCACGCGGCTGCGCACACTCGTCGACGCCGAGAACCGCGCGCCGCTGGCGCTACTCGCCAGGACCGGGCATGTGTCGTCGGGCCTGCCCGAACGGGGCGTCCTGGACGTTACAGTTGAACTCTTTCCGGCGAGCCAGCCGCGCACTGCGACGGAGAGGGCGGCCGGCCTGTGGGCGCAGGGCGCGCGGAAGTTCATTGACCAGACCTACTTGTTCCCCTGGCTGCCACAGGCCGACCTGATCCCGGCGGTTGAACGCTACCTCGAGTTCACTCAGCGGATGACCGAGATAAACCGCGACCTCACCATCAAGTGGGCAGAGGCGGTGAGCGCGCTGTCCGGTGTGGTCCGTGAGCAAGCCCCGCACCGTGTCGGTCGGTGACGTCGCGCGTGAGCACCTGACCTGGGATTCCTGCACTGGGGGACGGGCCGGTCCGTTACCCGTGCGCGGCAGCCATGACCGCCTCGTTCACGTCGGTTCCTTCCGTCTCGGCACGCCGGACCGCCTCCAGTGCCCGCTTGTACTCATGCGGCATCACCTTGGTGAACCGCGTCAAGCTGGCGTCCCAGTCGGCCAGCAACCGACTGGCCACCGCCGAGCCAGTCTCCACGCGGTGCCGCTCGATCAACGCGCGCAGCAGCGCGGTGTCACGGCCGTCCAGCGGCTCTAGGCTGACGTCACGGGTGCTGACGCGGAGTGGATCCGCGTCGAGCAGGTAAGCGGTCCCGCCGGACATGCCGGCACCGAAGTTGCGTCCGGTCTGGCCCAGGACGACAACGGTCCCGCCGGTCATGTACTCACAGCCATGGTCGCCGGTGCCCTCGACGAGCGCGGTGGCGCCGGAGTTGCGCACGCAGAACCTTTCGCCCACCATCCCGCGGAGGAATATCTCGCCGCCGGTCGCACCGTAGCCGATTACGTTGCCCGCGATGACCTGCTCCTCGGCGGCGAATGGTGCCGCGGGATCGGGCGCGACGATGATGCGTCCGCCAGACAGGCCCTTACCCAGGTAATCATTGGCGTCCCCAGTCAGCCGCAACGTGATACCCGGGGGCAGGAACGCGCCGAACGACTGCCCGGCGGATCCGGTGAAGCGGACGCAGATGGTGTCCGCGGGCAGCCCCTCGCCACCCCAGCGCCTAGTCACCTCGTACCCGAGCATCGTCCCGACCGTCCTGTTGACGTTCCGAACGGGAAATTCCATGGCGACAGGTGTGCCGCTAGCCAGCGCTTCTTCGGAGAGCTGGATCAGGGTATTGTCGAGTGCCCGGTCGAGCCCGTGATCCTGTGCTGTCGTGCAGTGCAGGGCGGTTCCCGGGGGCACGTCGGGCGCGTGCAGCATTGGACTGAGATCCAGTCCCGCAGCCTTCCAGTGCCCCACCGCCTGGACTGCCTCCAGCATATCGACCCTGCCGATGGCCTCATCGAGGGTGCGGAACCCGAGCGCGGCCAGGTACTCGCGTACCTCTTCGGCGATGAACTCGAAGAAGTTGACCACGAACTCTGGCTTGCCAGAGAACCGCTTGCGGAGCTCGGGATTCTGGGTCGCCACCCCCACTGGGCAAGTATCCAGGTGACAGACACGCATCTGCACGCAGCCAGAGACGACCAGGGGCGCGCTGCCGAAGCCGAACTCCTCCGCACCGAGCAGGGCAGCGATGATGACATCGCGCCCGGTCTTCAGCTGGCCATCGACCTGCAGCACGATCCGGTCCCGCAGCCCATTGCGGAGCAGCGTCTGCTGGGTCTCGGCCAGCCCGACCTCCCACAGCGCGCCGACGTGCTTGATGCTGGACAGCAGCGCCGCGCCGGTGCCGCCGTCGTGGCCAGAGATCAGGACCGCGTCGGCGTGGGCCTTGGCCACTCCAGCCGCTATCGTGCCCACCCCCACCTCGGCGGCCAGCTTGACCTCCACGCGGGCCGCAGGGTTGGCGTTCTTCAGGTCACCGATCAGTTGTTTGAGGTCCTCGATGGAATAGATGTCGTGATGCGGTGGAGGGGAGATCAGGCCGACGCCCGGCGTGGAATGGCGGGTCTTGGCGATCCACGGGTAGACCTTGCGGCCCGGCAACTGGCCGCCCTCACCTGGCTTGGCACCCTGGGCCATCTTGATCTGCAGGTCATCGGCGTTCACCAGGTATTCGCTGGTGACGCCGAACCGGCCACTGGCCACCTGTTTCACGGCGGACCGGCGCAGGTCGCCGTTAGCGTCGGGAACGAACCTCGCCGAATCCTCACCGCCTTCGCCGGTGTTGGACTTTGCGCCGATCCGGTTCATCGCGATCGCCAGGGTCTCGTGCGCCTCGGCGGAGATGGAACCATAAGACATGGCACCGGTAGCGAACCTGCGCATGATGGACGCGATCGGCTCGACCTCTTCGGCCGGGACCGGCGATCGGGTGCCGGGAACGTCCACCCCGTGCATCCGCAGCAGCCCGCGCAGCGTCATCAGCTTGCAAGACTGGTCGTCCACCAGGCGGGTGTACTCCTTGAAGATCTCATACCGGCGAGTTCGCGCAGCGTGCTGGAGTTTAAATACCGTTTCGGGGTTGAACAGATGCGGCTCGCCGTCACGCCGCCACTGGTACTCACCGCCAGTCTCCAGCCGCTGGTGGGCAAGGGCGTTCTTCCTGGGGTCGAAGGCCCGTGCGTGGCGGCGCGCCACCTCGTCGGCGAGCACGTCAAAACCAGCCCCGCCCAGCCGAGACGCGGTGCCCGTGAAGCAGGTATCGATGACCTCCGGGCCGAGGCCGACCGCCTCGAAAATCTGGGCGCCGGTGTAGGACGCAACGGTGGACACACCCATCTTTGACATGATCTTGAGTAGTCCCTTGCCCAGCGCGTCGCTCAGATTTGCCGTTGCCCTGGAGGGCGGGATGCTGCCCAGCACGCTGCACTGCACCATGTCGCGGACGGACTCCAGCGCCAGGTATGGATTGACGGCGGCAGCACCGTAACCGATCAGCAGCGCGATGTGATGCGACTCACGGGCGTCCGCCGACTCCACCACCAGCCCGGCCAGTGTCCGTGTCCCCTCTCTGATCAGGTGATGGTGCACGGCACCGGTAAGCAGCAAAGACGGGATCGGGGCGAGGCTCGGATCGACTGCCCCGCCGCCTCGGTCGGAGAGGACGATGATCCGGGCACCTGCCCGGATCGCCTCCGACACCTCAGCGCCGATGTCGGCAAGCCTCGCCCGCAGGGCGGCACCCCCGCCAGCCACCCGGTAACGGCCATCCACCACGTGGGCCGCGAACCAGGGAAGGCTCCCATCACGGTTGACGTCGATGATTTTCGCAAGCTCGCTATCGCTGATCACCGGGCAGGACAGCACGATCTGCCGGCACGAGGCCGGGCCGGCTGCCAGCAGGTTCTGCTTCGAGCCGATGGACGACTTGAGCGAGGTCACCAGATCTTCCCTGATCGCGTCCAGCGGCGGGTTGGTGACCTGGGCGAACATCTGGGTGAAGTAGTCAAAGATCAGCCGTGGCCGGTCCGACAGGATCGCGATGGGCGTGTCGGTGCCCATCGAGCCGACCGGTTCGGCACCGGAGCGGGCCATGGGGGCGAGCAGCACCCTGAGTTCTTCCTCGGTGTAACCGGACAGTTGCTGCCTGATCGTAAGCTCCTCGCCAGGCAGCAACTGGCGGTCGCAATCTGGCAGATCGTCCAGGTACAGCAAGCCGCCCTGCAGCCAGTCCCCATATGGCTGCTCGGCGGCGAGCGCCGCCTTCACCTCAGGGTCCCCGACCAGGCACCCCCTGCCTGTGTCCGCCAGGAAGATCTGGCCTGGCTGCAGGCGGCCCTTGCGGACAACGCTGGCCGGGTCGATGCCGAGCACACCTACCTCGCTGGCCAGGATCAGCAGACCTTCGCTGGTCACCCAGTACCGGCCAGGGCGCAGCCCGTTGCGGTCCAGCACCATGCCGATCACAGTGCCGTCGGTGAACCCAACACAAGCCGGCCCGTCCCACGGCTCCATCAACGCGCTGTGGAAACGGTAGAACGCCCGCTGGGCGGCGCCCATCTCCTGATGCTTTTCCCACGGCTCCGGGATCATCATGAGGATCGCGTGCGGCAGTGATCGCCCGCCGAGATGAAGCAGTTCCAGGCACTCGTCCAGGCTGGCCGAGTCGCTCGCGGACTCCGTCAGGATCGGCAGCAGCCGCTCGATCCCCCTGCCGTCGACCGAGCGAGGGATGAGTTCACTGGCCAGCATCGCCTCGCGGGCCCGCATCCAGTTGCGATTGCCGCGGATCGTGTTGATCTCACCGTTGTGCACGATGTACCGGAATGGATGGGCCAGCGACCAGGACGGGAAGGTATTGGTCGAGAACCGGGAATGAACCAAGGCCAGCGCGGACGCGTAGGCAGGATCGGACAAGTCGGGGTAGAAAGACTCGAGCTGGAACCCGCTGAGCATCCCCTTGTACACGGTGGTCCGCGAGGAAAGGCTGGCCGCATAGACGCCGACCTCATGCTCCATCCGTTTGCGAAGGCAAAACGCCCGCCGGTCCAGGTCCAGTCCGCTTTCCCGGCTGTCGGTACTCGTCACGAATAGCTGCACCAACCGTGGCATGACCGCGAGCGCATCCTGCCCACAGCACGCTGGGTCATGGGGAACATCGCGCCAGCCCAGTACGGCCAGGCGTTCCTGGCCGGCGAGGCGCTCCACCGCCGCCATCCGCGCCGCGGCGGAGGCAGCTTCAGCGGGCAAGAAGATCAGGCCGGCCGCGTAACACCCGGGAGCTGGCAGGGGGAAGCCGCACACAGACCGGAAGAAGGCATCCGGGATCTGGGTCAGGACACCAGCCCCATCGCCCGTCCCCGGATCGCTGCCCCTGGCGCCTCGGTGGTCCAGGTTCCGCAGCACCGTGAACGCCTGGGTCACGATGCTGTGACTACGGCGCCCCCGGATATCCGCAACGACCCCCACCGCACAGGCGTCGTGCTCGAACCGGCTGTCATAAAGGCCCTGGTCCTGGGCATAATTAGCTGGGGCCATCGGCGATCCTCATGGCTCATCGGCGGTCGCTCTGCCCATGCAATCGGGACGACAATGGCCCTACCGTGAACACTACACCCGGAGTGTAACCGCCCGGCTCCGAAATGCTGTCAGATGAAGTCAGTATACATAAGCACACTCCGCCACCCTCGCGCGCAGATCAGCCAGCTCGCCATCCAGCTCCGCGATCTGGCCGGGCGGCCTGCGATCATGAGGGCGGCGGCTTGGCGAGCTCCTCGTCAACCCGGCCGCCGAGGCTGGTCGTCGGGTCGGAGTAAAAGGTCAACTTGCCGACGCGCTGGGCGACGAACGAGAGCAGCAGGCCGATCGCCGCGAGCCCGAAGCCGAACCCGATTTGCACTCCGTTGAGCAACCCCTTGGCCAGCGTGTAGATGATCACGAAAGCCATGAACGCTGCGCCTAGTCCTGGCAGCACCCCGCCGAGGACAAAGTTCGACGCGCTGCGCATGATGACCCGCCGGTAATACCAGACCGCCGTGCCGGCGCTAAGCAGGTAGAACATCGCCGCTATCAAGCCGAGCGCAGCGGTGATGTCGGCGAGGGCCTTGCCGATCGAGCCGATCAGCGTGGAGCCCCACAGGAATATCACGTTCAGCAGGCCGAACAGGATCGTAGCGTTCCATGGGGTCCGGTACTTGGCGCTGACCCCGCCGAACCAGCCCGGGAACACACGGTCGCGGCCCATGGCGAACGAGATTCGCGACGCGCTCACGATGGCGGCCAGGAGCGAGGCCAGCGTGCCGCCGAGCACAGCCACGATCATGACCTGCTTCCAGGCGCTGCCGCCAATCAGGTTGCCAACGTAGGCCAGGATGTTGGCCGCGTTGGCTTGCATCGCGCCGTTGGGCGCGACGCCTTGCAGGCAGAAGATGACCCCTGCGTAAATGACGAACAGCAGCACCACGCTGGTCACCCCGGCCGGACCGGCCTGTTTGCCCTTGGCCTCCTCGCCCACGTAGGCGGCGGTGTCCCAGCCGGAGTACAGAAAGATGGCCAGTAGCATGCCGGTGACCAGCGCACTGAAGCCACCCGCACCGCTGATCGTGAACCATGAACTGGACACGTGCACCGTGTGGTGCAGGTGGTGGCCGTAAATGCCGATGACGGCCGCGATGGAGAAGCCGACCAGCAGGCCGTACTCGAAGATAGCCCAGCCCCACGAGAACCGGGCCGTCAGCTTGATCCCAAGTGCCGCGACGACCAGGACGATGAGGTCGAACGCAGTGCCGACGGCGGCGACGGCGTGGGTGTTGTTGGCTGCGGAGTTGCTGAAGAAGCTCAGCATGTAGGTGCCGAGCGGGATGGTCAGGCTGGTCGTGCCGACCGAGTAGTACATCAGCATGATCCAGCCGGCGAAGAACCCAGCGTGCGGGCTCACCGCCCGGCCGACCCAGGAGTACGTCGCGCCGGCGCTGGGCTGCCAGGCGTTGAGCCGCTGGTAACCGATTGCGATGCCGAGCATCGGGACGAAGCAGATCACAATGGGCAGGAAGGAAGCATAGTGGACGGCGGCCAGCAGGGCGGCCAGCGTCACTGCGATGCTCTGCGTGGGGCCGGAGCTGGCCATGGCCATGACCACGACGTCGCCGATGCGCAGGGCGCCCGCCCTCAGACTGCGGCCCGGATGGCCAGGAGACTGCGCTCCGGCCGGGGCCGGGTCACTGCTGGCCTGCGATGACATAGCGCATCTCCGTCTGGTTCGGGAGCGCTCCTCCGCTTGGAGAAGACATCGTGCCGAATCACCTAGTGATGCGTATTTAAGTAGCTCGCGAGACGGTAAAGGATTATCGCCCCGGTGACACTGCAGTTCCGTTCGATGGTCGTGATCGCCTTTCGCGGGCCGGGGCTATCGCCCGCGTAAGGTGCCGGTTTTCAGCGGCCTGCGCGCCGGGCCCGGCGCCACCTGCGGCGGACGAAATCGATGATCACCACGGCCGCTCCCACTCCTGCCTCGATGACCACGGCGTGCCGCAGGGAGGGCAGGTTCACCGGGTCGAACATCGAGGTCAGGCCGAGATCCATCGGGCGGGGGCCGGCGATCACCGGTCCGTGCGGCCCACCGGGACGGACGACGTGACCCGCCGCTAGGGCGCTCCAGCCGTGCTGGCCGGGCACCATAAGACGCGCATAGTGGCGGGCTGCGCCCAGGGTGCCGCCGGCGAGGTGGTTCCAGGCCATCGCGAGAAGGACGACCGCAGCCACGACCAGCAGCACCGCGGCCAGTTGCCGCAGGAACCTCACTCCGGCCGCCGGATCGACGGCCGGGTCAGCAGCCTGCGCCCGACGCTGGCGATCCACCTCCAGCGCAGGGCAGCGTGCACCGGCACCAGGGCCAGCGTGACGTCCGCCGCCCGGAAGTGGAGCTGGGTCCAGAACGGCCCGGTCAGCGGGTAGAGCCCGAGGGAGGGCAGGGCCACCCGGGAAATGAGCACGCCGGATGCCACGCAGAACGTCATGGCGACCAGCAGCGCGAGGTTGACCAGCCAGATGACCTTGTCATGACCGCGGGGGCTGAGCAGCTTCCGGGTCGTGCGGATAACCCAGTCCCAGTGCAGCGTCAGGTGCAGCAGCAGGGCGGCTCCCAGCCCGATGCCCAGCCACTCGTGGATCGCGATGCCGGTGAAGCCGTAGCTGTAGGCCAGCGTGAAGCCGAGGAACAGGACCGCGTCGAACCAGAAGTCCAGCCGGGTGCGCGCCGTGATCCTCCGCCGTCGGCCGGCGGCCGGGGCGGCGGGCGGGCTGATCATTCCGGCCGATCCACTGCGTCATCGATCCGCTCGTCGTGTCTCCTGCCCGACCATCCTGGCCTGGACGGGGCCGGGGGCGCCATGGGCCGGGGCCCACACCCGTAGTAGGCCTGCGCCTACCCGGCTCGCGGGACCGCCGGGACCACGCCGCTGGCTGATGGTAGTGCCCAGGGTGGCCGCGATGGCCACTGAGACCAGTGCCCGGCCGCGATCGTCCAGGCCGCCGCGATTCCACGAGTCACCGAACGTGTGCACGGTGGCCAGGCGCCGGAAGTCCGCACCCGACGCCGGTTCACCAGGTCCCAGTGGGAGGGCCAGAGGCTGGCCGAGCAGCCTCCGTGCGCTATCGAGGGCGTGCTGGTAATCGGGGCTAGCGCTCGGTGGTTCGCCTGCCGAGCCGTCATGGCCCGCCGCGCCGGGCTGGGATCCAGTCATGATGACCTCGCTTTCTTCATGCAGTCAAAGGCTCGAAAGAGTGCGATGAGAACTGGGAGCGTCACGACCGAGAGGACGGTCGAGAGCCGGAGGGTCGTTCCGGCAACAGGGCGGCCTGACGCCGAGCCGACGCCGAGCAGCACGCGCGAGGAACGCCGGACGACTTCGCGTATAGCTCGTCGTCCGACGTTCCGGCGTTCGCTGGCCTGGTGTCCTATGAAGTGGCGCGTGCGGCCTCTTCGATCACGTTCGCGACGGTGCCGGGGTGGGAGATCAGCGACAGGTGGGAAGCGTTGATCTTCGTCACCGTGGCGTGCGCGCGGGCGGCCATGAACTCCTGCGCCGCCGGCGGGATCGCGTGGTCGGCCGTTCCGATTACGTCCCAGCTCGGGATGCTGGTCCAGGCCGGCGGCCCTGACACCTCGGTCAGCGCGCTTGCTGCGATCGGCCGCTGGGTAGCAGCGAGCTCGGCCGCCTGGCTGGCCGGCAGGTCGTTGGCGAGAATGCTGCGGAACAGCGAGGGCTTGATGTACACGTCGGTAACGCCGCCGGGGGACGAGACGAAGTTCAGGGCGGCCGGCGTGATCTGGCTACCCGGGAACTGCGCGGTGAGGCTGTTCAGGGTGTCGCCTTGGGCGGGGATGTAGGCGTTGACGTAGACGAGGGCCTTGACGTTCTTGTCGCCGGTGGCCGCGTTGGTGGTGACGAAGCCGCCGTAGGAGTGGCCGACCAGCACGACCGGCCCCGTCACGGTCGCGAGGTAACTGGCCAGGTAGGCCGAATCGCTGTCGGGTCCGCGCAGCGGGTTCGGCGGGACGTCAACGGTGTACCCGTCCTTCTGCAGCCGCATGACGACGCCGCTCCAGCTTGACCCGTCAGCCCAGGCGCCGTGCTCCAGCACGATGGTCGGCTTGACCGCTGACTGCGAGTGGTCCCCCATCGCGTCCGAGTGGCTGCTCGTCGAGGCGGCAGCGACCGTGCTGGGGATTGCGACCAGGCCAGCGACGGCTAGCCCGATCAGCGCGAGTCGCCCCTTTCGTCTTTCGGACTTCAGTGGCATGCGCATGAGAAGTGTCCTTTCGTTGGGGGGAGTTGTCACAGGCCCTGGCTGGCGAGCCAGGACAGGGTGAGATCGGCGACTTCGCGCCATCCGTGATCGAGGACGAGCGAGTGGCCGCGGTCAGGGAATGCGTGATAACCGGTGACCGCACCCGAGCCGGAGTAGAGCTTGTAGGCGGCCCGGGCCACCACCTCCGGCACGGTGTGGTCCTTGCCGCCGGCGACGATCAGCAGAGGTCCGCGGTCCCGCTTTCTGGTATCGACGGCAGCCGGAGACGACTTCTTGAAGTTCGCGGCCGAGGCTTCAAAGAGCGGCTTGCCCGGCCCGGGGATCGCCCACTTGTCGAACAGCTCGCCGGATTCCCTCTCGGTGAGCATGTTGCCGAAGCCGTAGCGGAACTGCTTTTTCGTGAGCGTTACCGCCCGCTTCTTGTTGCCGGGCTTGGACAGCACCGGGAACCCGGAGCGGATCTGGGCGAACGGCAGCGGCTTGACCCCCTTGATCTGACCGGGGTCGATCGCGATCGCCGCCGCGGCCGCGCCCCCGGACAGCAGCTTTTGCGCGATGAGGCCGCCGAACGAATGACCGATCACGATCGGCTTGGCCGGCAAGCGGCTGATGACGTCGAGGTAGCCGCCGGTGATGTCGTCGATGCCCTTGTCCGCGACGGCTGCCGCGTTCTTCCGTGTCTTGTCCACGCCGGCCGAGTCGCCGGGCCAGCCGGGCGCGATCGCGTTATAGCCGGCCGAGCGATACAGCTCGACCCACGGCTGCCAGGCGTCGGAGTGGATCCATAGGCCGTGGATGAAGACCACGGGGATGGGCGGTGCGGTCATGTGCTCCTCCAGGCGTTGCCAGACATGCCCGGGCCGTGGTCCTGTAGTAGATCTCGACAAGACCCGTGTTCTCCGACCCGACGGTGACATGGGGCATGCCGCCAAGCGTGCGGCGTGGCGCGTACGCGGCGCATGACTAGATCAAGTGATTAACCGCTGCCTGGACTCGCTGTGGCGGGGATGGCCGGGATGAGTGATGCGCCGCACCCCGGCGGACGCTGAGACTGGCATTCACCGCGCAGTGATGGAGACGAGACCATGAAGTTCGCGAACTACATCCACAGCTCCGCTGCCTGGCGCTCGCCTGCCCGGCGCGCCAGCTCGACCCGGGACCGGATACCGAGCTTGGCGAAAACGTGGCGCAGGTGCGAGTTCACCGTGTGCGCGGAGATGTAAAGCCGCTGGGCGACCTCACGATCGGTCGCGCCGCGGACAACCAGCCGGACGACCGCGAGCTCCGAGGCGGATAGCTCCGGCCAGTGCGCCGCGGCCGGGTCCGGGCGCCCGCCTGCCCGCTGCGCGCCGCAGTCGCGGAGCAGGCGGCGGACACGTGCCGCGTCTCGTTCGGCGCCCGCGGCGGACTGCAGCCTAAGCGCCTCGTCCAGGTAGCCGACCGCCTCGTCCTTCGCCCGTTGCAGGAGCAGCCGGCCGGCATCCTCAAACGCCGCCGCGCGGACCAGGGACCGAGGGTCGCCCCGGTATGCCTGGACAGCGGCCAGGGCCCGTTCGGGATCACTGTCAAGGAGCGCGCGGGCAAGCAGCGCGGCGGCGCGCAGCCCAGGAAAGCCCGGATTCGCGTCCGCGCCGTTCTCCAGCCGCGCGGTAACGGAGGCGGCGTCCGGCCGCTGCCCCGCCGCCAGCAGCAGCCGCACCAGTTCGACCGCGTCGCAATGGCCGACCGGGCTGCAGGCGTGCACGTACCCGGGCGCAAGGACGTCGAGCAGGTCAGGGCCGATAGGACCGCCGTCCAGGCGGACAGTGAGCCACGCGCCGAGGCGTCTGGTGGTCGCGCAGCCGCTGGCCGTGCCGTAAAGCGCCGCCGCATCGCGCCGGGCGGTCTGCAGCGCGGCGGGGTCGCCGGTGCGCAGTGCGATGTCACCGAGGACGTAGCTGGCGAGGTTGTTGAGGTAGCCGAAGCTCCCGTCACCCATCTCGTCGGACATGTCCAGGATCGCCTCGGCTTCGGCGCGGGCGTCGGCGAGCTGCCCGGCGGCCAGCCGTGCCCGGCACCTCAGCATGGACCAGACCCGGATGTTCCTGGAGACGTTCTCAGCCTCGCGGGTGCCGGCCTTGATGATCGCGTCCGCCTCCTCCACCCGCAACTCCGAAATCAGCAGCAGCGACTTCCACGTCTCCGGGAGCCACATCCGGAGCTCCTTCGCCTCGTGCTGGCGCCTGGTCGCCTCGCCCGCCAAGCCGATGGCTCCCCGCCAGTCGCCCTGGGCGAAGGCGAGCAGGGCGCGCGGCACGAACGTGACGATCTCGGCAGCGGGGTCGCCGCTAGCTTTCGCCTCCGCGATCGCGTGCGCGACTGGCCCGGCAGCCGCGTCTGCCTCGCCGCTAATGTCCAGGCCGCAGGCCAGCAGCGACAGCAGCTGGACGCGCAGCGCCGGCGGGACGTGGGGCAACCGCAGGGCCGCCTGGCACTGCTCAGCGACCGCTGCCGGGGCATACTGGGCCATCAGCATGCCGATGCCCAGCCGCGCCTGCGCCTCCGCAACGGGATCGGCCAGGTCGCTCTCTGACGCGGTAAGGAGCCTGGCCGCCTCGGCGGCCCTCCCGGCCTGCACGAGCAGGTCGATGGCCTCTACGACTGCCTGGCCGCGCCCGGGCCCACCGTGCGGCGTGAGGTCCAGGGCACGCCGCGCCAAGGGGGCTGCCACCGCCGGGGACCTCTGCCCGATCTGCGCCGCTGCCCGCCGCAGCAGGCTGGCGGAGGCTACGTCGCCGGGCTCGGCGATATCCATGACCAGCTGCGCGACGTCAGCGGCCGAGGCCCCGTGCTGAAGCATCACTTCGACCGCGGTGCGGCGCATGCTCCGCCGCACCGCTTTAGGCAGGCTGGCATCGACGGCCTCGCGCACCAGGTCATGCCGGAACCCGAGACGGTCCCCCTCCTCGGTCAGGAGCCCCGCGGCGATCGCCTCCCTGATCTCGCTCCGCAGATCCAGCGGCGGCCGGCCGAGCAGCCCGGCCAGCTCATCCAGGGAGAAGCTGTGCCCGAGCACCGAGGCCATCTCCACGGCGTCCCTGGCAGGCACGGTCAGCCGTGCGAGCTGGCTGGCCACCGAGTTGACGAGCCGGCGCGGCAGGCGCGCGCCCACGGCCAGTTTGGCGGTGCCGCCGTTGACGGTCACAAGGTTTTCCGTGCGCAGCCCGCGCAGCAGCTCGGTCAGCAGGAACGGCTGGCCGTCCGCCCGGCTGAGTACCTCCCGCAGCGCCTCATCGGGCTCGCCGCCGAGCATGTCACGCGCGACCTGCGCGACCGCGGCCTTGTCCAGGGGGCCCAGCCGGATCTCGGACGCACCCGCCGCCTCCAGCCGGTTGACCGCGTCCTGCGCAGCGTCTGCCAGCAGCTCCCCGCGGCGCAGCGCCAGCAGCCAGCCGATCCGGTGTGTGGCCAGCCGCCTGGACAGCGTGACCAGGGCGCTGGCGGTAGCGGCGTCGGCCCATTGCAGGTCATCGACGACCACAAGCAGCGGGGCGCGGTGCGCGGCCTTCTCGAGTGATTCCTGCACCTCACGCAGCAGCCAGAACCGCTGGTCAGGAGACTGGCTGAGTTCGTGGAGCCGCGCCGGATCGACGGGCGGGTCGTCCGTGGAGACGAGGGCGTCCAGGATCGCCCCGAGCGGCACCGCCCGAGCCGCGGGATCCCCGCCGCCGCAGAACACCAGGATCCCGCCGTCCGCGGCCAGGCTTGCGGCCTCGGCCAGCAGCGTGGTCTTCCCCGAGCCCGCAGGCCCGGTGACGAGCACCACGCTGCCACGCCCGGCGCCGAGCGCGTTCAGCTGCCCCCGCAGCACGTCAACCTGGGGCTGCCGGCTGCGCAATCCGGGGTGCACCGGGCCATCGTAATTGACATTCAGCCCGCCCAGCCGCTGCCGGGTTGGTGATCGCGTAGCCGGGATCCGCACCGCGCAGGCCAGGGCCGCCTGACGGTGGCGGAGTGGTGCAGGCCGTGGTGCGGCCCATCGCGGGGGCCGGCCGGGTGGCTCGACTTGACAGGAAACCAAATGGTTTCCTATCGTGGTTGACGTGGATCTCGTGTTCAGGGCACTCGGCGACCCGACCCGACGGGCGCTCCTTGACGAGCTGTTCGCCCGCGATGGCCAGACACTCGTGGCCCTCGCGGCGCGGCACGACATGACGCGCGTCGCCGTGGCGAAGCACCTGAAGATCCTGGAGGACGCCGGTCTCATCGTGAGCAGGCGGCGGGGCCGCGAGAAGCTGCACTACCTCAACCCGGTCGCGATCCGCCTGGTCCACGACCGGTGGGTCAGCAAATACACCGAGCCGTGGGCTGCCGGGCTCGTCGGCCTGAAGCACGAGCTGGAGGAGCAGATGGGGAAGGTCTTCGAGATCTATATCCGCACCACGCCCGAGCGCCTGTGGGAGGCGATTACCGATCCGGCGATCAGGGCGAAGTACCAGTTCGGCGCCTCCATCGAGTCGGACTGGACAGCAGGTTCGCCCTACCGGCTCGGTCATCCGGCCGCGGAGCGATCGCTGATCGAGGGCGAGAACCTGGTCGTCGAACGGCCGGTCCGGCTCGTGCAGACGATGCGCGCACTGTGGGGTCCGGACGCCGAGCGGGCCGGCACCTCCCGGGTGACGTGGGAGATCGAGCCGGTCGGCGACTCCTGCCGCCTGACGGTGGTCCACGATCAGCTGCCAGCGGACGCACCGGCCGAGCTCTACGGCGGGTGGCCGATGATCTTGTCCGGCCTGAAGACGTGGCTCGAGACCGGGGAGACGCTGACCACACCCGGCTCGCTCATGTACCAGCAGCCGCAGTAACGATCACCATGTCGCCCGCCGCCTGATAACGGTTGGCCCGGCGCCCGGCGAAGAAGCCTGACCTGCTCACCCAGCCGCGGGACGCCGCCGGCCCCGCCGCAGGGCCGGGCGAATCGCGGCGCCGCAGGGGCTCGTGCGCGACCTGGAGCCCTCCAGCCCGATTAGCGTCAAGGGACGCATTCCGTCACGATGAGGGTGGCGCCGCCGCCCAGGTGACCGTGACGGTCCAGGACGATGACGTGCTTCCGCTGGATTCCGGGCCGATGAGTTCGATGCCCTCCTTTTCGGACTGCCCCGGCGTTGCTGAGCAGCCTCGCGAACTGAACTCCGGGTCACACGTGAGGCTGCCGGTCAGCCCAGTGGAGCTGTTCGTGTCGGTGCCGAAGTTTTTCACCATGTACTGATCCACCCCCGGAGCGCCGCCGGGCCCGGTGCAGGCAGCAGACGGGTTACACAGGGCCCAGTCGGGACCGCCTCCGGAGGGGCTCGCGTTCGCGCCGACCACGAACACCTGTCCCGGAGGACCCTGGTACGTGATCTTGATGGGAAAACTTCCATTAGCCCCGGGCGCTCCCAGCCAGCAATGGCCGTTCGGGTAGCCAAGGGCATCCGACGTCGATGCGGTGTCAGCGCCCGCGCTCCCGCCGGTGCAGTTACTGAAACTCGCAGTACCCGGTGAGACAGTGACCGAACGTATCGTCGGAACGGCCTTCAGCGAGACTGAGATGCTTCCGCCGTTGGTGGCGGCTGGCGCCGGCTTGTTGATGAACACGAGCACAGCGATTAGCAGGGCCAGGCCGACCAAGGCGAACCCCCAGGTCCTCCTGCGCCGCACTCTAACGTCATAATCAGCCATGCGGTTCCCCCTGGTGATCGACGGCGTCCCGGTGGCCGCTACCCCGTTCGACCCGGATCCGAAGACCGGATCTGCGGACGCCGAAGACCGCGAGGGTCAACAGCAGCAGCCCTGTTATCGCCCACCACATCCAGACCGCGAATGAAGGCGCACCCTGCGCTGGTGCGGAACTGACGCTGAACTCGAGCTTGGTCGCGGCGGCAACACCCAGATTGCCCATCCCCGGTTGGCCCGCTGCGGCACCGCTCACCACGATGTCACTCAGGTACTCGCCCGGCGTGGCGCCGCCCGGTACGACAAGTTCAAGGGAAACGCGGGCCGCTTTGCCCGGTGCGAGCTGCATGGCAGGCCCGGCGAACTGGATCCAGGACGGCGGAACAGTCCGGCCAGGGCCCCGGGTGAGCCGCTCGACCCGCACGCTGACCGCTTCCGCTTCCGTCCCGGTATTAACGACGTCGAGCGGAAGCGCATACCTCTGCCCACGGTGCGCCATGCTCCCGAGAGACACGGGACTGGCCTGCACGCCAACCCCGACACTCGCGTCGGACGTCTGGGTGAAACTAGCGAGCGTTACCAGGGCGACGGGGACCGCGAGCGGTACCGCCAGCAATCGCCGCAGGTGCATCAGCGCTCCCCAGTGCCACACTTATTTACATCATCACCGGGCAGGCGGGACGCGTCAACCGATCCGTTCCGTACTGGTGTAAGACGTTGCGGAACGTCGATCAGGCCGGCATAACGTAAGGCGGAAATATCCTCGGCCGGCAACGCGCGTGGCACGGCCGTCTAGGTGGTAATCCTCCAGCGGCGGGCATCGTTATGATTCCGTCCGCATTCCGGACTGGCGCTGCACCGGTATTACCGGGCCTGAGCCGCCCCAGCCGTTTCCGGACAGGTCTCGTGGAAATGCTGGAAGCCTTTCTTTCCGGCCGTTGTGGTACAGCCTCTCCACGATGACGAACGCCGTGCCGGGCAACACGGACGGCCTGCCGTGCACCCCCGTCGTACGCGTACGGTTCGGTGCATCTGGCCCGGGTGGCCGTCCGCCGTCACTGCCTAGCACGATGCCCGCGCTGGTTACATTCCGTTAGCTAAAGGCGCAAACACACCCGGGAATGCTACGTTCAGCGCTGGCACGATGGCCTGGAGTGAACCACGGCCAGGATGTCCCCGGCCGCGGGCCGATAGTTATGTGACATGACGGCGCACATTTGGGTAATGTCCGTACCATGCCCTAATGATCCCTGGGCAAGCTGTTCCATCCCGGTCGCAGCTCGACCGGCTTGTCGTCAGCAACATCCTTGAGTGGGGACTGCAGCCCGAGCGGCAGAGCCTCCCTGAATTCACCCCGCCCCCCCGCGGCGAACGGTTCCCGGCGGAAGATGCGGCGCTGGCCTGGTCGGGCGACAGGAAGCTCGTACTCACCCGGCATCCGGTGGACGAACTGCTGGCCGCGGATCTCAGCGCGATCCTTGGTTACGAGAGCCTGGCCTACCGGGCATTGGCGTCGGCGCAGCCCGGCACTTCCATCTGCACTGACCTGGCCGCCGACGAGCGGACCCTGGCGCAGGTGGTCGAGCTGCTGGACGACGGCTCCGCTGACGGGCCGGTGGCGGTCGAGAGCTTCGGGGCCACCCCGGAGTACGCCCGCCTGGTCACAGCCATCGGCAAGCGCGCCAAGCGCGCGGTCATTGACCTGATGACCGCGGAAGATCACCTGGACTGTGCTCGCAGCCTCGACTCGAAGGTACGGGCCAGGGATTACTTCCAGGCCGCACTCCCGCACAGCCCGGGCCTGCGGCTCACCCGGGCTGCCGTCGTACGCAGCGGGCCCGGCCTGCTGCAGCAGGTGCACGACGCGCTGCGGGGGTTCGGCCCGGCCATCATGAAGACTGAGTTCGGCGCCGGCGGCAACTCGATGGGGGTCATCAAGGGCAGCCGCCGACTGCAGAAGCCGGTCGGCAGGATTCTCCCGGATGGCTACGATGGCGAACTGCTCGTCGAGGAGTTCCTTGGATCGCCCCGGGATATCCTTTCGGTCTCATACAACGGGATGGTCCAGGACGACGGCAAGACTTACACGCTCTGCGCCGGGCGGCATTTCCTGCACGCCGGGAAGTTCTACCTGGGCTCATCCCTGGGCGTCGGGGCGATGCCCGATGACTGCGCCGCGAAGGTCCGGAAAGCGGGCGAGGCCATCGGTGAGGCCACCGCGGCCGGCGGGTATCGCGGCCCGCTGAATGTCGATTTCCTCTACCGTGAATCCGACGGCGCGCTGTTCCCGCTGGAGATAAACCCGAGGCGCGGCCTGGGCGGAATCCTGGCGGACATGTGCATCTGCCAGTTCGGCCAGGGATACGAGAAGGCTGTGTCGGCGGTGGCGGTGCACTCCCTCCCGGTGAGCAACACGATAACGACATATGCCCAGCTGCGGGATTCCCTGCTGCGTAAGGGCTTCTTCGGCCGGGAGTCCAAGGGCATGGTGATCCTGCCGTACTCCATGAGCGTCCTGACGGCTAGATCGGAATTCGGCCTGGCTGTGTTCGGCACTGACGGCACCTCCGCCGAAGCCGCGCTCGGCGAGATCACCGGATACCTGGCCCCGCGTCGGCGCCGGATCCGCTAGCCCCCCGCTTGTCAGGCACACGGGCGCGACGGTAGAACAAGTAGGAATGACTCCAGGCAGGGACGAGAGGCGCAGGCCGATACTGTGAGTGATCCGTCTGCGGCCACGGCTGAGCCGTCCCTCGCCGCCAGGATCGATCACCAGAAGGCACACCCCCTGACGTGGCAGGCGGTGGTCAAGCGCGCTGCGGTGGTCGCCATCGCCGGCATCTCCATCTACCTCGTGTTCCCGGCGATTACCGAGGTGCTCGCATCCTGGCCGCGTCTGTTCACCTTGGATCCGCGGTGGTTCGCCCTGGCCATCGGGGCCGAGGTCGGCCACTTCTGCTGCACGTTCGCACTCCAACGCCTGGCCCTGCGGACCAAAGCATGGTTCCCGGTCGTCACTTCCCAGCTGGCCGGCAACGCGATCACCCTGATCATGCCGGGTGGCGCGGCAGTGGGCGCCGCCGTGCAGTTCCGGATGCTGGCGACCAGCGGGAAGGACACGAGCTCGACCGTGGGCGGGCTGACGGCCTTCTCCCTCCTCGGCGTGGGCGGGCTGCTGGCCCTCCCGGTCTTCGCCCTCCCGGTCATCCTGGTGGGAGCACCCACCAACCGGGGCCTGGTCAACGCAGCCATCCTCGGGGCCGTGGGGTTCGTGGCCTTCGCCGCGCTCGGCGCGGTCGTCCTGGCCTACGACGCACCGCTGCGCTGGTGCGGCCGGGCGGCGCAACGGGCCAGGAACTGGGTCCTGCGCAAGCGGCCCCCGCTCACCGGGCTGGATGAAACCCTGCTCTTCCAGCGCAACGAGATCCGGGCGGCGCTGGGCGAGCAGTGGTGGCAGGCGCTCCTGCTCTCCGCCGGCCGCCTGGCGCTCGACTACCTGTGCCTGCTGGCCGCCTTGCGGGCCACTGGGGCCCGCCCGCGCCCGTCGCTGATCCTCGTGGCCTACGCGGTCGCCGGCGTCGTCGGGATGATCCCGGCCACCCCGGGCGGCCTCGGGCTGGTCGAAGCGAGCCTGACCGGGCTGCTGGTACTGGCCGAAGTCAACTCCAGCCAGGCCGTACTGGCCACGCTCACCTACCGGCTCGCTTCTTACTGGGCGCCGCTGTGTGCCGGGCCGATCGCCTACGGCCTGTTCCGGCTCCGATATCGAAGCCACCCGTCACCCCCGCAGGCCACCGCGGATCCCGCCGCGGGACAGGCGGGTCCACGTCCCGAAGCGTGAGTGACGCACGTCACCTTGATACTCCAATCTCTCCAGGCATCCCGCCCGTACTCGGTTCCGTCAAGCAAGTGATGCAGAGGCGGCGCTTGACGCACGAGCGTCCACCGCCCGGAACAGGAGATGATCAAGATGAGCATGTCCCTGCTGGGACGGGTGCCGATGCCGGTCAAGCTGAGCGTTCCGGTGGCCGCCGGGCTGCTGGCCGCGGCGTGCGGCAGCGCGGCCGGGTCAACGGCCGCCGGGACGCCGGCGAGCAGCGCGTCAACCACGGCGACAGTGATCGAGTCTCACGCTGGTTCTGCGGGATCGTTCCTGACCAATGGGTCCGGACGTGCCGTGTACCTGTGGGCCGCGGACAGCATGAACAAATCCACCTGCTCGGGGGCGTGCGCCGGGGCGTGGCCTCCGGTGACGACCAAAGGCAGCGTGACCGCAGCCGACGGCGCGAAGGCCGCTGACCTGGGCACGATCACCCGGTCGGACGGAAGCAAGCAGGTGACCTACAACGGTCACCCGCTGTATTTCTTCGCCGGCGACTCCGGCCCAGGCCAGACCAACGGCCAGGGCAGCACTAGCTTCGGCGCGAAGTGGTGGCTGGTCACCCCGGCCGGGACGAAGATCACGGTTGCCGATGCGGCAGCCAGCGCGGGCAGCCCCTCCCCCACGGCGCCGGCCTCATCCAATGGCTCCAGCGCCGGTGGCGGCTGGGGCTGACCCCTCCCATGTCCACGGCCTCTGGGCCACGATCCAGCCTTCCGCGACCTGACACGGGAGCGGCCGGCCGTGACACCTCGCCGGCCGGAACCACCACTCATAAGGAGGAGAGAAACTGATGAACTCCAGTCACGCGGGCACCCTGCCCCGGGAACACGGTTCCGGCTACCGGGACAGTGTCCCCGGCCGGGTTGCCCAGCTGATGGCCCGGGGGCCAGCCAGGGTGAAATCACCAGCCGCGCGCTGGGCGGTCAATGCCCTGGCCGTCATCGGGGCTGGCCTGTTGGTGTGGTCCGGCGTGATCCACCTTCAGCTGTGGTCTGATGGCTACCGGAGCATCGCCGTGATCGGGCCGCTGTTCCTGATCCAGGGCGTCGCGGGCATCGCGCTGGCAGTGGTCCTAGCCGTCTTCCGCCGCGTGGTCCTCATGGCTGCCGGTGCTGTCACGATGGCCGCGACGGCTACCGGGCTGCTGCTCAGTGCCGGTATCGGCCTGTTCGGCTTCCAGGAAAGCCTGGCCGTCCCCTACGCCATGACCTCCCTGGTGGTGGAGTTCGCCGGCGCGGCCGTGCTCGCCGCCGCATCCGCCATCCTCCTGGCCGCCGGCCCGGGGTCCCGGCCAGTACGGCGCTAGCGCCCCACGGCAGGCCCGTCCAGGCCAGCGGGGACCCCTGTCCCGCTGGCCTGGACGGCTGCCCCAGGTCGCGGCCGAGGAATTTCCCCGGTTCATGCGCCGTGGTCCAATCTCTTTCAGGCGTTCACCCGTATGTAGTGTGTGCGGATAGTGGGAACCCCGACTGACCAGCTACCAGACGAGACGCTGCTCGCCGGCCTGGGCGCCGGCGATGCGGAGCTGTCGCTCGCGTTCGTGCGCCGCTTCCAGGGGCTCGTCTTCGGCGTAGCGATGGCCGTAGTCAGCGATATCACGACGGCGGAGGATATCGCCCAGCAGGCTTTTGAGCAGGCGTGGCGGCACGCCCAGGTGTTTGACTCGCGCCGCGGCTCCGTCCGTGCCTGGCTGCGGACCATCACCCATAACCTCGCCGTCAACGTGGTCCGTGTGCGGACATCGGCGCCCGTCGACCTGGACGATCTTCCCGCTATCCTCACCGCGGTGACCGACACACCGGAACGGGTCGCCGAAGCCCACGACAACGCCGCGGAACTGCGCCGCACGCTGGCCAGGCTGCCAGAGCCGCAGGCCCGGGCCGTGGCCATGGCCGGCATCTACGGCATGACGGCGCAGCAGATCGCTGACCGCGAGCACATCCCCCTGGGCACGGCGAAAACCCGGATCAGGGACGGGATGCAGAAACTGCGGGCCGCCTACCTGCCGGAGGGGGCCAGTAATGAGTGAGCTGAACGACATGGGATGCCGCGAGTTCTCAGACGCCGCCGCCGAACTGGCGCTCGGTGTCCTGACCGGGCGTGAGCGTGCGCAGGCTCTCGCGCACCTGGATCACTGTGCGTCGTGCCGCGAGAAAGTCCGCCAGCTGACGGCGACCGGCGAGGGGTTGCTGGGACTGCTGCCCAGCGTGGAGCCTCCGGCTGGATTCGAGGCGCGGGTGATGGACCGGCTTGGCCTCGCCGCGCCCGCCCCGAGCCCGAGCCCGGCCAGCCAGGCCAGCTGGATCAGCCGGATATCCCACCCGGGGCGGAAACCTGCGCGCCGGTCCGCCACCGGCCAGGCCAGGCCGGCCAGGCGAACTCAGCGGGTGCTGGCCCTCGCGGCCGTCGCGCTGGCAGTCGTCGCGGCAGGCCTGGGAGGGTGGGGCCTGCGTTCCGGCACCTCGGCTCCAGCCGGGACCCCGCTGAGCTCCGCCACCCTGCTCTCCGCCAGCCACCAGGGAGCGGGAAAAATCTATCTCTACGAGAGCAGTTCACGCTGGCTGTACATGTCCGTGTACCTGCCCGCGGGGAACGGTACCGTGATCTGCGAGGTGCAAAGCCGCGACGGCCACATCACCACCGTCGGCTCGTTCCGGCTGACCGACGGCCACGGCTACTGGGGCAGTCCGGTCCCTGCGACCCAGGGGCCGCTCACCGGCGCGCGGCTGGTCGGGCCGGGCGGCACCGTCCTGGCCACCGCCACCTTCCACAGCGCCTAGCGATCCAGCCGGACTTCGTGATCATGTGGGTCGGGCCGGCGAAGGTCCCTGGCCCGTGGATCAAGGGATGATCTCCATCAGCACGCGGTATGCCGGCGTGCCTACTAGCGCGACGAGTTCGAGGCAGCCAACTGGGCGCGGGCCTTACCCGAGCGCGAAGTCGTGCTATCGAAGTCGTGCCTCTTGCGGTCGTCCCTGGCGTATCCATGCTGCCCTGGCGTGTATGCGCCGCTGTCCCGGGCGGCACCCCGCTCGCGGTATTCGGCCTTCAGCCGTCTGGCCTCGGCGGACAGCGGTGAGCTGGCGAGCTGGCGGAGTTCCCAGCCGACCAGCTCCGCGGTCGCTGCTGAACCGGCAGCGCCGACCAGTACCGGGGCTGCGGCGGTCACGGCGGCTATGCGGGCGGTATAAACGGCGGCACGTGTGACGCTACTCATGATTGTCTCTCCCGCGAAGGTCTGGGCGGTAGATGCATCTGCCACAGTGCCCGTCATGTGACAGTCCGTCAAGTGAGCATAGTCACTCCGTAGTGAGCTACCCGGCGGCGCTGGGCCTGCACGGGCACACTGCAGAGCCGGGCGGAGGGCTGAGAGGCGGGAGAGACGTTTGTGGCAGAGTTCAGGGCGGCAATCTGACGTGTCGTCTTGCCCGTGATCACCAAATGGCTTATGCCTATGGCCTATGGCCATAGGCATAAGGAATGGCGAGCTATCGTGTCAGGCTGGTGTGCGCAGTGTGCTGGTGTGGGCTGGTTCTGCTGACCAGCAGGCCTCGAGCAACGCGTGGGCGAACAACTGCGGCGCGTTGACGCAGGCCCCGTGATCGGCGTCCACGTAGTGGACCGATGCGCCCGGGATCGCCCGGGCCAGGGCAAGCTGGCGGGCTGGCGGCACGACCTGGTCCCGGGTCGTGATGACCACGGCGGCCGGCACATCAACCTGGCCGATCCAGCTGTCGGAGCTGAACCCGCAGACGGCGCTGGTCGCCGAGACGACGGTGGCCAGAGTGGTCCGGCTCAGCTGCGCGCGGGCCCACCGGCGCGTGGCCGGGTCGTCAATGCGGCCCAGCAGCGCCATGCCGACGAGGTCCGCACCCATCAGATGCAGCATCGGGTTCCAGCGCAGCGCGGCGGCCATCGCCGGCATCGCGAGAGCGGACATCTGCTCCGCCGGTGATCCGCCGACGTTGCCCGCGGTGGAGCACAGCACCAGACCCGACACCAGCGGCGCGTGCCGCCGGTACAGCAGCTGGGCGACCATGCCGCCCATGGAATAGCCCACCGCAGCAAACCGGGGGATATCCAGGACGCCAGCCAGCGCGGCGATATCGTCCGCGCAATCCTCGAGCCGGAACCGGGAACTCAGCGGGATCCCGTCACCATGGCCACGCAGGTCGGCGGCGACGACCCGGAAATGCCGCCCGAGCGGCGCGAGAACCTTCCCCCAGTTGAGCTCGGCCGTGCCCGCCACCCCGTGGATCAGCATCAGGGTTTCCGCGCCCGGCGGGCCGTCGCACTCCCACACCCGCGTCATCCCACGGCCGGGTAGTTCTACCACCTGCGTACACGGCACCGCCGCTTCCTTAACCACAAACATCCGGCGTTTCTCCTTTTCGCTGCGTCCGGGGCTCAGCCCGCGCCTGAGCAGCGGCCACGCGGCGCGTGGGCGGCCCAAGTGCGGACATCGTCGGGGACACTCAGCAGTAGACCGCATAGGTTCTCGCCAAGCCATGGACCTAGGTCCCGCCGTTGGGCCGGAAGTCTGCCGGTGATCCGCCGCGGGTACGGCGCTGCGCCTGGCGGATGCCTGCAGCTGCGCGGACCTCCTCTGCCAGATGACAACGAGCGAATCGCAGACGCCCTCCTGTACCTGATGACACGATCCGCCGCGTTACGCCGCAGGCCAGGAGGTCCTGTGCGCCTGTGACTTTGGTCCCTGGTGCGGGCTCCCGTTACGTCCTGGACTGACTGTGGCAGAGGACCCCAGACGACGCGGGGGAACGGATCATATCCGCGCACCGCGCAATCGAGATCCGCGAGAAGCGGAGGTGGGGTCCTCTCGTCATGTCCTGCCTGGACTATCTTGCGCTCCGGTCCGGCGTCGAGCGTGCAACGCCTGCCGCCGATCGCGGCCGGCGAGGCCGACTGACCACGCCCCGTGCCTGGCTATCAATGGCCTGGGTATCAATGGCCCGGGTGCCGCAGCGATGCACCTTTACATCAGACGCCTCTGTGCGCGGATGCTGAACCGCGGAGTTCGCAGTGACGGCCCTTCCCCAGGGTCAGCGAGGTCTGGCTGCATCTGCTCGATGCCTGCGATCCTTGGCCGGCCGGGAAAGGAACACGATGACAGCCTGCCGCCGTGATAAAGCGCTTGCGGCTCCGCTCCGCGGCGCTTCAGCGGGCCGCTCTGGCTGCTGTGCTTCCGGCGCTCTACGCGCCGTCGGTGTTCTGCCGCCTGCTTGACCCTGCCGCCGGGCAGTTCCGATCCGGCCCGCGGGCGAGTTCCGGGCCAGCCCCGGACGTGGACCTGCGATGTCGCTGGAGACCATCTTCATACCGCGGGGCACCGCCGTGGTCACCGACCCCTCGCGCTCGGCCGCTGATCGCGGCCCCGACCGGGGCGCGTCCCCGGGCATGCGGCGCGCCGGCTGCGCCTGCACTCCGCGGCGACATCGGGCCGCCGTCAGCCCCCGGCCGGAGTTGCGGCCTGGTCACCCGCCTGGTTCGTCCCCGGCGGGCTCAGCCTCACCGGCCTGGATCGCCTGGTCTCCTCCACCCGTCGCTTCCGGACGGCGCCACCGCGACCGCCCGGGTCCGGCTGCCGCCGGGCAGGCCGCTGTGCGGCTCGCGCTCGGGCCGATGGCCGGCCCGCCACTGGCCCCGTGGCCGCGAGGAGATCACCCAGGCTGGCGACCGGTGGAGGCTGACGGTCCTGGTGGCGTCCCAGGACTAGGGGGCCTGGCGGAGCTGGTGCGCCATTCCGGCCGGGTGCTGCAGGCGCTGACCTTCGTGCCGCCGGGCGCGATCGTTGCCGCGCCGACGCGTCGCTGCCGGAGACCGCGGCGGCGAGCCGGAACTGGGACTACCGCTACACCTGGGTGCGCGACGCCAGCCTCACCATGGAGGCCCTGGGGTGGCGGCCTGCCCGGGAGGCGAACCAGTTCTTGACTTCCTGGCCGATGGCCGCCGCCTCGCGGCTGGCAGCGCGGCGCGGACCTGCAGATCATGTTCGGGATCGGCGGGAGCGGGACCTGACCGAGCGGGAGCTGCCGCATCTGCCGGCTGGCGGACCGCCGCCCGGTCCGGGTCGGCAACGGCGCGTGGACTCAGCGGCACTCGACGTCTACGGCGAGCTGCTCGGCGCCGCGCAGCGCTGCGACCAGCTCGGCGACCTGGACCCGGTCGACCCGGCGCTTCCTGGTCGCGGCGCGGACACCGCCGCCGCCCGCTGGCCGAGAAGGACCAGGGGCATCTGGGAGATCCGCGGCGAGCCGCAGGACTTCCTGTACTCGAAGCTGATGTGCTGGGTGGCGCTCGACCGCGCGATCGCCCTGGCCGCAGCCTCTCGGCGCCGACGACCGGGTCGACCGGCTGGGCGGCCGCCCGTGACGAGATCCGCCGACCATCCTGGCGCACGGCTGGAATGAGCAGGCCGGCGCGTTCACCCAGGCGTTCGGCAGCGAGGACCTCGACGCGTCGAACCTCATGCTGGCCATCACCGGGTTCCTGCCGGCGATGACCCGCGGATGAAGGCGACCATCGACGCCACCGCCGCAGCGGCTGACCGACGAGCGCGGGCTGGTGTACCGCTACTGGCCCGACGACGGCCTGGCCGGCGAGGAGGGCACCTTCCTGCTGTGCACGTTCTGGCTGGCGCAGGCGCAGGCACTCGCAGGGCGAGGTCGAGGCAGCCACCGCGACCTTCGAGCGTGCCGTGGCCGCCATCAACGATGTCGGCCTGCTCGCAGAGGAGGTCGACCCGCGCAACGGCGAGATGATCGGCAACTTCCCGCAGGCGTTCAGCCACATCGGCCTGATCAACGCCGCCTGGGCCATCACCCAGGCCCAGCAGCGCACCGCTCGCACCTAGGTGCCGTGCTCGCCTGCGGCCCGCACGCAAAAGAGCGGATTTTGCCCGTGGTAATGAGCTTGAGGCAGCTTGTCGTGCTGACCCACCGTTATCGGCTGCGCTCCACTCGTGACGGCTCGATCGCGTTCGCGCTCGGAGGACAGCGGCTGCCTCGTTATTCCTACAGATCAGTGGTTATCTGCTGGCTGATACCGGGAATCATGTTCGCGGGCCGGGCGGGCCCTGCGCCCGGGCCTGGCTGCACAAGCGTGTGACGTCATGAAGAAAAGGATTGCAGTGTGTCCGTCCCGGCCGATGCTGGGCTGATCGCGGCCGGGCCGTGGCCTTCCCGGCCTGGGGCAGCGGCGCTGTCACCGCCTTTGAAGCCGGACCCGGTCCTCGATGGAGACCCCCTTGACTGACACATTCACCGCTCCGCGCAGGGCGACGACGGCTGCGGGCTCGCCGAGGTCGGCCCCTCGAACAGAAGAGAAGCAGGTCATGTGCGCTGACATGCGAGTCGGGTTCCGGATCATCGACGGAGTCCGGGTTCGCTGCGCCGAGAGCACCGCTCCTTCCGAGCCTTCGATCCTGCTGACGAACCCCTGGCCCGAGAGCGTGTATGCCTTCGCGCCGATCTGGCCTTCGCTCGCACCCGTCGCTCGACTAGTGGCCGTGGATCTTCCGGGCTTCGGTCGATCCGAGCGCCGGGACGACCTCCTGTCGCCTCGCGCGATGGGCGAGTTCCTCGTCCGGTTCATCGCCGAGTGGGGGCTGGAGCAACCGCATCTCGTCGCGCCGGACATCGGGACTTCTGCCGCCCTGTTCGCGGCCGCGTCCCGCCCTGGCCTTCTGTCGAGCGTGGTGGTGGGAAGCGGCGGGGCAGCCGTCCCGATTCAGCTCACCGGTCCGCTGGCGGAGTGGGTGCTCGCTCCGGACCTGGATGCTTTCCGTGCGATCGATTCGCGGGCGATCGTCGGCGCGACACTCGAGACGATCGAAGGCTACCGGCCGCCGCCGGAGATCCGCGAGGACTACCTCAAGTCATACGAAGGCGATCGGTTCGTGGAGTCGATGCGCTACGCACGCGCCTACCCCGGCGAGCTTCCCCAGCTGGCCGAGCGTCTCCCCGAGATCAACACGCCCGTCCTGATCATCGAGGGCCGCCGGGACCGAGTGGTGCCGCTGAGTAACGCCGAGTTTCTCGATAAGCGCCTACCGAACAGCAAGCTCGTGGTCGTCGAGGCCGGGCATTTCGTGTGGGAGGAGCGAGCCGATGAGTACGCCTCCCGTATCGCGGACTGGGTCGCGGGCGGATACCGCGCCGCGGCGCATGCGGGCCGACCGGAGCCGTGATGTCACCAGCGGCCAGCAATTCCCCTCGTAACACGCGGCACTGAAAAGAGGTCGGGATGAACCAAGAAGCAGTCGGGTACGAGCACGATATCCGTCCGCTGTTCCGCGAGAAGGACGTCAGTTCGATGTCAAAGGCGTTCGATCTCGCGTCCTACGACGACGTGCGTGCCAACGCCGGCAAAATCCTCGCGAAGCTCGCGGATGGGTCGATGCCGTGCGACGGTCCTTGGCCCGAGGAGCGGGTCGAGCTCTTCCGCAGGTGGGCGGACGCCGGCTATCCGGCCTGAGGGAGGGAGTCACAGATTTCCTGGGTGAGTTCGAGCTCGCCTTCCGGAGGGGCACCGGAGGGTGCATACTCGGTACCCACCTGCGCCAACGTCGGCATCTCGCCCGGCTCGAGCAAAACCGTTGACGCAACCAGCCGGTTGCCATATTATGGCAACTCTTCGATTGCCACTTGCTGGAGGGCGTCATGGGTTTTCCTGATCACATCGAGCGGACCGTCGAGCTCGCCCACCCGCCAGGCCGGGTGTGGGCGGCGCTCACCACGGCCGAGGGCCTGGCCAGCTGGTTCGGCCAGCAGGCGACGATTGACCTGCGTCCGGGCGGGTCGGCCAGCATGACGTGGGACGGCGGCCACACCGCCGACATGCGAGTCGAACGGGTCGAGGAGCCGACGGTGTTCGGCTTCACCTGGCACATCTACGGCCTGCCCGATGATGATCCGCGCCGGACCTATGTCGAGTTCACGCTCGAACCGGCCGGTGCGGGCACGCGGCTGACCGTGGTGGAATCCGGCTTCAGTCAGCTGCCGGAGGACGCCCACCGCAAGGCATTCGACGGTAACACCCAGGGCTGGGCGAGCGAGCTGGGTGACCTGGTCACTACCTCGATGCCGCCTGACATCGAGGCGATCGCCGAGCAGGTCTTTGCCGCGCTGGCCGACCCGAGCCGCCGCGCCATCCTGGCCGAATTGGCGTCGGGTGGTCCCGCCACGGCCACTGACCTGGCCGGGCGCCTGCCGATCACGCGGCAGGCGATCGCCAAGCACCTTGCCCTGCTCGCCGAGGCGGGGCTGGTGACGGCCGAGCCTGGAGAGCGGCGCCGGGTACGCTACCGGCTGCGCTCGGCCCCGATGCAGGTGGCTCAGCAATTCCTGGCCGCGCTGGCCCGCGACTGGGACGGTCCGCTCGGCGCGCTGCAGGACCACCTCGACCGGGGTGCGCGCGGGCCCGCCGCAACCCCACCTCCACGAAACCCGGGCACAGCATGGCTAGTCACGAATTCGCCACCAACGTGCGGTGCGGACCTCAACTGGGAAGGCGGAGATCACCATGAAGACTCCCCCGATCGTCACGCAGCAGGAATGGGAGGCAGCGCGCCAGCAGCTCCTCGTGAAGGAGAAGGCTTTGACCCGCGCCCGTGACGCCTTGGCCGCTGAGCGCAGGCGGATGCCGTGGCTGGCGGTGGAGAAGGGCTATGAGTTCGACGGGCCTCACGGCACAGCGAGCCTGCCCGGCCTGTTCGAAGGACGCCGTCAGCTGATCGTCTACCGCGCCTTCTTCGAGCCCGGCGTGTACGGCTGGCCCGACCATGCCTGCCCCGGCTGCTCCCTGGTCGCTGACCAGGTCGCCCACGTTGCCCACCTGAACGCCCGCGATACCACGCTCGTGTTCGCCTCGCGCGCGGCGCAGCCAGATATCGAGCGCGTGAAGGCGCGGATGGGCTGGAACATCCCCTGGTACACCATGACCGACGAGTTCGACGCCGACTTCGGTGTCGACGAATGGCATGGCACGAACGCGTTCATCCGCGATGGGGACAGGGTGTTCCGCACCTACTTCGTCAATAATCGCGGCGACGAACCCATGGGAGGCACCTGGAGTTACCTCGACCTGACCGCGCTCGGACGGCAGGAGGAGTGGGAGGACTCGCCCGAGGGCTACCCCCAGACCCCGCCCTACGGATGGTGGAGGTGGCACGACGCGTACGGCGACGCCGAGCCGTCTCAGGGCTAGCTGGCTCCGGCGGCTTGCACGCCGGCACCCCGACTTCCGCAGGTGCCCCGGGTAGACCTAGGTCCCCCACGGATGCGGGTGCCAGCCCCCTGGCGCGCCACCGCATCGCCGGGCAGGATGATGCCAGGAAGCTATAAGTCCACCCGCGGTCTGACGCCGATTTACCAGAAGTGTCGTATAATTGGCGGCCTCTACCAAAGAGTTCACAATATATTGCGGGAGAGGGAATGTCAAATGGACAATGAAAATAAAAATGAATTCTGGGCGAATGTCAGCACGGTTGCCGTAACGCCAGTTGCGGTTGCCGCCGGGCTGGCCAAGGGCACCTACGACGCTTCGACCGACCACGGAGCTTTCATCGCAGGGTTCACTGGGGCTGCGACCCCGATTATCAGGGCCGGGAAAAATTTCGGCGCCGAGCACGGCCCGACCATCACCAAAGGCGTGGTTACGGGCGCTGCTGGCGCGCTCGGTGCCCGTATCGTGCACGTAGGCCTGCGGACCCTGAGACTCTAACCAGCAAGACTTCGCCCAGTCAGGCTGACTCCGGCCCGGAACTCACCCTCACAGCCCCGCACGGCCTTTCTCCTGCCTGGGCCAGCAGGCTGCTCGAGGTTGCCCGGGCAGCGCGGCGCGGCAAAGCCGCACTCGCCATTTCCAGGGGAGTGCGGCTTTGCCTTTTCCGCTACGGGGTGACGAAGTGGAATCCACCCACACCATTGCCGTTGCCGGTCGCGCTGAGCGTGGCCGGGTCCAGGCCCTCATTGGAGAAGTAGTACAGCCGCTGCCCCCGGTAGGTGACCTGGCGGCCCTGCGGCGACCACGCCGCGCCATTCTGCCCGGCGCTGACCCAGGTCCCGCGCCGGGGGTGCCGGTCCGTGACGTCTGCGGCCGGCCACCGCGCAGGCTCCGGTGCAGGCTGCCGCGCGGGTGTAGACCGGGAACTTGATCCCGCCCACCCCGGTCATCATCCGCGCGGCCAGCGCGGTGTGCCCGGCCACCTGGATGGACGTAAGTGGCCCTCCCACCACAGCGCGCGGCCGGAGGCTCAGCAGGCTCCACTCGCCATCCACGGTGGCAGGACGCTCGTCCCAGCCCATCCCGTGACCGCTCCCGGCGGCGGTTGAACGGCACAGCGGGTGCCCGGCGACATGACCTGCGTCCGAAACCCGCTTGACGGTGCCGAGCAGCGCAGCGTTGATCCTGGGCCCCTCCACGGTGCCCCCTTGGCGGTGACCGCTGGCCACCGGCGTTCTTGTCGTTGGATCGCCCGTGCACAGGATCGGCCCGATCCTGTTCGACCGCGTAGGACAGGCACCCGAAGTGGGTTCCGTAGTCAGACGTGATCATGTACGTGCCGAGCCCTTAATTGCCCCGATCTCGACCACGACGCTTGGCCCTGTACGCCGTGCGCCCACGGAGATCACCGTCCCCGTGCCGCCCGACGCGGATGAGCAGGATGTGGTGCGGCGCTGGCTGCCGGGGTGGCGGCAAGGTGAGCCCGACTCCTGAATGCCCAGGGCTGCCGAGACTTTGCGATCCGCCCAGGGTGCGGCCCAGGGGATTATGCCAGGCCGACACTCCCCCGGCTTGCCTGGTTTCTGCGAGATCCTGACCGCCGAGGGTAACGGGGGAAAGACGACAGAGGTAGAGCATTGACCAGGATGCCTAGTAGCCCACTATTACTCTTTCGCTTTTAATCGTTGTCACGCGGGCCCCCGTGTCGATATCGGTCTTATGAGTACCATCTGGCACTTTGGGCGCAAATTCCGCTACCCCCACCGGCGGGACCCACACCAGGGCCGGCGTGCGTTTTCGGCGACGTGGCCATTGTCACTGCTTAATCCACTGCTCTTCTTCCATCCCGCTGCACTGAACGGCGGCCAGCGGGTCGAGTCGGCCAGAGTGAGATAGGAAACGACCAGGGCGACCAGTCCGATAATGGTGCCGACTTTGATGTAAGGACCCTCGGGCATGACTATGCTCTTTCCGTCCAGTTCGTCCTATGCACACGAAAATCGTCATGGCTGTCGAATGGCAGCCACCACCAGAAGGGACCGAACAGGCCCATTTCTCTTTCTGAACCTCTGACGGGACTTCCCGACTCGCCAGATGCTCGTTTTAAGTACGACTACCGTCATCGAATCGGTTCATCGTCAGGGATGCCGCGCTGTGCAGCCCGGGCCGCGCGGCTCAGACTCGTGCAGTGCCTTCGAGAACGATCAGGCCGGGCTGGCCAGGATCGCGGGGGCTTTCCGCGGTGATCTGCATGTGCGTGAACCTGAGCGGATCAGCGGCGCTCCACATCGTGAAACTGCCGGTCCTGGCCCTGAACGTCCCCGCTGTGATCAACCTCGGATGACCCGGGCGGTTGCCAGGCCCGGCGTACCAGCACTCATAGAACTCTCCGGCACCGAGCCGCGGCAGGTTCTTGACCGTGAGGTGGACTTGCCAGCCACCGGCGGTGTGCCGGGCAGTCGCATGGCCCGACGGCTGCACCCGCGCCGATGTCCGCACCGCTGTGGCGTGGAGCGGTATTTGCGTCGCCGCTGTGGCCACGGCGGGCGCTGCGCTCTGGCCGATCTGAGCTACAACCACGATGGCGGCGGCAGCGGCGGCCCCCAGTGCGGCGGCTAGGGAGAAGACGGGAAAGTTCCAGTGCCAGTGCCACCACCTCGACATCCTCGCCGAAGCCGTGCTGGGCGCATTGCCGGGGTTCTTGGCCTCCTGAACGGCCTGCTGGACAGTCGCGGCGGTTGCGGGTTGCGGGGCCTGCCCGGCCATCATGACGACCGGCTGGAATGCGCCGGGCTGACCAGCGGTCAGGACGGCGTGCTGGACGCTGGCCAGCGTCTTGGCCGCGAGGTCAGGAGGGGGCTCGACGGCCGGTGCCGGGCACTTCAGCGCCCGGGTCACTGCCTCGAACCCGGTCATGGTCGCCTGGCACTCAGCGCAGTCCCGCAGATGGATTTGGAACGCTTCGGCGTCGGCCGGGTCGAGGGCACCCAGGGCCCAGCCGGCCGCATCGGAATGAGCCAGTTCAGGGTGACCAGCGTCAGGCGGCATGGAAACCTCGCTCGTCGAGAGCGGCACGCAACGCGCGCATCGCGTGGAACATCCGTGTTTTCACCGTGCCTAACGGCAGGCCGAGCCGCTCAGCGATCTGGGACTGCGTCAGATCCCGGTCATAGGCCAGACGGATCACCTGCCGGTGCGCCTGGCTGAGCGTGTCGAGCGCTTCCCGCGTGATGAGGCTGTCCAGAACCTGTTCGACCGTGTCGAACTGGGGCGGGGAGTAGACCTCCTCGAGCGGAAGCAGTTCCCGGGACGAAGGACGCTTGCGGATGTCCAGGGCGACACTGCGAGCCATCACGAACAGGTACGTGCCGACACCGGCCCGCGCAGGGTCGAATCGCCCTGCTGTCCGCCATAGCCTGACGAAGCATTCCTGAACCATCTCCTCAGCCAGCCCGTTGTTCCCGAGCGCCTGCATTCCGAAGCGGTACAGCCGCCTTCCATACCTCCGGTAAAGCTCGGCTACCGGGCCGTCCACGTCCCCGGTGGCTATCTGTGCCACCAGCTCTGCCTCCTCAGCAGCGCTGCGGTCCTCAGCATCGGTTACCGACACCGTGGCGCCCCCCCAACCAGGTTCTTACGACGTTCACCCGCCGAACGGTTCACAACACGCCCCGGTCTTTTCCGGCCGAGGCAAGGGCCTGGTCACGTCGGGCTCACTGGGTTGGCGCGGGTACCAGCAGCAGGCCGACTTGTCTCATTATGTCGATGCGAGCCTGCCCGGCTTGAGGCAGCCAAAACCGGGCCTTGACCAAACCGCATGGCGGGCCGCGAGTTCCTACTTCGGACGGGACGGGCCTCCGCCCGCCTGCCGCGTGGGGTGCGGGGCGGGCAGTGGGCCCGCTGATGCCGGTGGCCCCGGCCGATGCTGTGGTTCCAGCATGCCGGGGCCGGCCGATCCTTCTGCTGCCTCATCTGCGAGCGGGGGTTCCTCCCGGGCTGGCAGACTCGCCAGCACCGCGTGAGGCGGGAGTCCCGATGAGGCCGGCGTTCTCCTAGACCAGGAGGAACAGCCCCAGCGACAGGAGGCCCCAGACCAGGTACAGGACGCCACCGATGATCCCGAGGGTCACCCCGGTCACGGCCTGCCCGTGGCCAAGCCCGACCTCACGGCTCCGGCTCAGGCCGATCGCACCGAAGATGATGGCGCTTACGGCTAGGCCCAGGGTGAGCAGGCCGCCCCACTCGATAACGACGGCCAGAATTCCGAGGACCATTCCGGCCACAGCCTGGCCATTGGACGCCCGGACCAGCCTCAGCTGGGTAACATACGACGTGTTCGGCTTCTCCTGCGGGAAGTAGGTACTCATTTCTCCTCCTCCGGGGCCCGGTGGCCCTTGCTGCTTCTGTTGGAGAGTTACGAACCCATTGGCGAGTGCGGTTCACTCGCGGCACGAAAAGTTTGCGAGAAGAATCGGGATTCACGGGTTGGCTTGAAGAGCGTCATCGGGCAGAGCGCACGGCACGGCGTTATCGCGAGAGGAAATGGCCCGGATTAAAAGCCCAGGACCCGCCCGGGCGCACTGATTGGCGCCCGGCCGGCGTCTGCGGCGGCTCGTAGGAGGTACGACCGCGGCCCGGCGACCGGTTCAGGGCCAGGAAATCCCGTGCCACAGCCGGGCTACCGGCGGCGGTGCTCGCGGCGTCGGCGGTGGTCACGCCCGGGCCGGCCTCCGCCCTGGGCAACCCTGGCCAGGATCCACGGGGAGCCCGGTGCTTGACAAATCAATCAGACTGCGTAGTATAACTAGCAACAGGCACTAAGAAGGAGAAGAAAATGACTGAGAGCCGTAACGCTGGCCAGGAACTTCAGGGCGAGATCCTGAACACGGTCCGCAAGAGCCAGGACGCTGTTGTCGATGCCATCAAGCGCTGGGCCGAGACGGTCCAGTCGATTACCCCGTCGATGCCGATCCTCCCCTACACCTCCCAGCTGCCCAAGCCTGAGGAATTCGTGTCCAACGCCTACGACTTCGCCGAGCAACTGCTCGCCAGCCAGCGGGAGTTCGCCGTGAGCGTGCTCCACGCGACCACGCCGATGCTTGCCCCTAAGAACGGCACCTCGGCCGGAAAGTCCGGCTCCCAGGCCAAGTGACCAAGTAGCCGCGCGGCGGACCAGGGGTCTCCCGGGTTCGCCGCGTTCGCGCACTCGGGGCCGCGACGCCCCGGTGCGTACTATACCTAGCAATCGTCTTCTGCTCCACGCACCCCCGGGGGGGGTCCGATGTCAGATCCTAGAGTCGCGCCGAGGGACGCCCTTGGCGCCTACATCCGCAGCCGGCGCAGGCTCGCCAACCTCTCACTGCGCCAGCTAGCGGAGCTGACCAGCCTGTCCAACCCGTACCTGAGCCAGATCGAGCGCGGGCTGCACCAGCCGTCAGTCCGCGTCCTCAAACTCCTGTCAGACGCTCTCAACGTTTCCGCGGAAACGTTGCTCGCCGAAGCCGGGCTGCTGGATGCCGACAGTTCCGCACGCGCCGCCAAGGCCGCGGACCCTGGTCCCGGGCCGTCACGGCCGGACGTGGAGGGCGCCATCCGCGCCGATCGGCGGCTGGACGATGACCAGAAGGCCGCCTTGATCACGGTCTACCAGAGCATGATTCGCCCCGCGTAGGTCCCGCAGCTAGGCCATCTGCTCTGCTGGGGGGAGCCGGGCGGTTTCGTGGACGCGGTCACCTTCGTTCCTCACGGCACGTATGCCCGGCCGGTGCTGCAACCCGCGGCAACGGGAAGCATTGAGCTTCGACACCGTGGCGATTAGGCTGGCGCGTGGCTGTGCTGGAACTTCAGCGTCGAAGAGTCGGCCGCCGGGAAGCCGAGGTCTCGAAAGGATTGACCATCATCAGTGACGGGCATCGTCTCGGCCCCGAGGAGGCCCGCTAGGGGAGCAACGGCAATCAACTGCTCCCCCGCAGCGGCGCCCGGCGCCCATGACGGCCGCGATTTCAGGGCGCGACACTGCCGGCGGCCTCGTGCTAGTGCTCAACTCGGGCAGTTCTTCAGTCAAGTTCGCGCTGGTGCTCCCCCGGAGCGGCGAGCGTCTCATGGCGGGAATCGGCGAGCGGCTTGGCACGCCTGAGGCGTTGCTGCGGATCCAGTGGTTTCCGGCGGCAGCAGTCGAGGAGGGACTGCCCGGAGGTACCCACCGGGCGGTGGTGGCCCGGGTGCTGGATCAGCTGGCCCAGGCCGGGTACGTCGGCTCTGACCTGCTCGGTGCCGGTCACCGGGTGGTGCATGGCGGGGAACGGTTCACCTCTTCCATCCGGGTGGACGAAGCGGTTATCGGCGCAGTGCGCTCGTTTAGTCACCTGGCGCCACTGCACAACCCGGCGAATCTGGCTGGCATCGAGGCTGTGCGTGACCTCCTGCCCGACTTGCCGCAAGTCGCCGTGTTCGACACGGCGTTCCACCAGACGATGCCGCCCCACGCTTTCCGCTACGCGGTGCCCGAGGAGTGGTACACCCGCCACGGGGTGCGGCGCTACGGCTTCCACGGCATCAGTCACCGCTTCGTCAGCGAGCAGGCGGCCTCCATGCTGGGCCGGCCACCCGGCGAGCTCCGGCTGGTCACCGCCCACCTCGGCAACGGGTGCAGCGCGACCGCGGTGCGCGACGGGGTGTCGGTGGACACCACCATGGGACTAACCCCGCTGGATGGGCTGGTGATGGGGACCCGCTCCGGCGATGTCGATCCGGGTCTTCTCAGCTATCTCGCCGGCCGGACCGGCATGAATGTCGGCGAGCTCACCCGCGCGCTGAACGTCGACAGCGGGCTTCAGGGGCTGTCCTGCCTGAGCAACGACATGCGCACCGTCGCCGGCGCCGCTGCTGACGGAAACGAGCGCGCCCAGCTTGCGCTCGACGTTTTCGTGCACCGGCTGTCCAAGGCGATCGCCGGGCTGGTAGTCGGGCTGCAACGGCTCGACGCGCTAGTCTTCACCGGCGGCATCGGCGAAAACAGCGCCGTGGTCCGTAGCCTGGTCCTCAGCAGGCTGGGCTTCCTCGGACTGGCTGAGGACCCCCAGGCCAATGCCGGCCATGGGCGGGGAACCGGAGGGCGCATCAGCCTCGCCGGCCCGGTCCTGGCGCTCGTCGTGCCGACGGACGAGGAACTCCAGATCGCCCGCGACACGGCCCGCGTCATCGACCCCGGCACAGCCCGCATCACCGACACCGGCACCGCCCGCGACATCGACCCCGACACAGCCCGCGACATCGCTGGCAGCCGCGCGCTACCGACCACGCGAAAAGGGTGACAATCATGGCCCGGACCTTGCTGGTCGTGCCGACCACGGCTGGCGCTAGCCTGGCCAGGACCTGCCTCGGGGTGGTGCGGGCCCTCGAGCGGCGGCGCGTGAACGTCGGCTTTGTCAAGCCGGTGGCCCAGCCGCGTGAGGACGGTGGCCCCGACCGCTCGGTCGCACTGGTCAGGGCCACAACCGCGCTGTGCCCTCCGGAGCCACTATCCACCGACCAGCTGGAGCAGCAGCTCGGATCGGGGAGGCTGGACGTGGTGCTCGAGGAGGCCGTCGCTGCCTGGCAGCCCGTCCATGATCAATACGATGTCGTGGTGGTCGAGGGGCTCAGCCCCGGTCCGGACGATCTGTACGCCAGCGAACTCAACCAGGCACTGGCCAGAGCGCTCGACGCCGAGGTCCTGCTGGCCGCGAGCTGGCCGGCGGCCGACACGGTGGCTGGCGGGCACCACGAAGAGTCCATGACCAAGCCCGGGCCAGATCCGGACGCGAGCACTGCCGAGAGCCTGGCCGAGAGGCTCGCCATCACAGCCGACGGGTACTCATCGGGTGAGCAGGCACGCGTGGTCGGCTGTGTGGTCAACGGCGTGCCGGCGAAGGATACGTCCGGGGCAGTGCAGCTGCGCGAGGCGCTGGTCCAGCACGGGCTCAGGCTCATCGCCGCGGTGCCGCACCGCCCGGAGCTGACCTGGTTGCGGGTGCGCGACCTCGTCCGTGAGCTGCACCCGCGGGTACTCAGCGAGGGCGACCAATCCCGGCGTATCAAAGAGGTGGCGGTGTTCGCCCAGGGCATCCCGGGCGGCCTCCGCGTGCTCACTGAAGGCCGGCTCGTCGTCGTTCCCGGGGACCGCCACGACGTGGTCATGGCCGCCTGCCTCGCCGAGCTCAGCGGAACCCGGCTAGCCGCCCTGCTCCTCAGCGTCGGGACCGAGCCGGACCCACGGGTCCTGGCACTCACCCGGGCCACCCGAGCCACCGGCCTGCCGATCCTGGTCGTCGACGACAACAGCTACGAGACCGCGACCCGCGTGCGTGATCTCGACCAGGGATTGCCGGTCGACGACCTCGAACGGATCGAGGCCGTTACCGACAATATCGCCGATGCGCTGGACGCGTCCTGGCTCGAGTCGCTGCACAGCTCCGCCCGGTTCCGGCGGCTCAGCCCCGCCGCTTTCCGCTACCACCTGGTCGAGCAAGCCTGCGCCGCCGGCGCCTGCCTGGTCCTGCCCGAAGGCACCGAGCCCCGGATCGTGCAGGCCGCGGTCGTGTGCGCCGAGCGCGGCATCGCCCGCAGCGTGCTGCTGGGACCGCCGGACCAGGTGGCGGAGCTGGCGCGCGGCCTGGGGCTGCACCTGCCCGACGGCGTCACCGTGGTTGACCCCCAGGCTGTCGCCGAGCGCTACGTCGCCCCGCTAGTCGAGCTGCGGAAAGACCGCGGCTGGACCGAGGAAATTGCGTGCGATCATCTCGCCGACCCGATCATGGTCGGCACCATGATGCTGCAGCAGGGCGAGGTGGACGGTCTGGTCGCAGGCGCGGTCCACACCACCGCGGCCACCGTCCGCCCGGCGCTGCAGATCCTGGGCACCAGGCCAGGTAGCCGCCTGGTCTCGTCGGTGTTTTTCATGTGTCTGCCCGACGAGGTGGTCGTCTACGGCGACTGCGCCATCAACCCTCAACCCAGCGCCGAGGACCTGGCCGACATTGCCATCCAGAGCGCGGCGTCGGCGCGGGCATTTGGCATCGAACCCCGGGTGGCCATGATCAGCTTCAGCACGGGCACTTCCGGCTCGGGCACCGATGTGGACAAGGTCGCCGAGGCGACCCGGGTCGTGCGCGAACGTGAACCCGGTCTGGCCGTGGACGGCCCGCTGCAGTACGACGCCGCCGCCATCACCTCGGTAGGGCAAGCCAAGCGGCCCGGCAGCGCAGTGGCCGGACGTGCCAACGTCTTCATCTTCCCGGACCTCAACACAGGCAACACGACATACAAGGCTGTCCAGCGCAGCGCACAGGTGGTGAGCATGGGCCCGATGCTGCAGGGCCTGTCCAAGCCCGTGAACGACCTCAGCCGCGGTGCCTCGGTGGACGACATCGTCTACACGCTGGCGCTTACCGCGATCCAGTCCCGGGCCCGCTAAATCCAGCCGCCTTCCGCGGGCTCTCCGGCATCATCAAAACGATCACTGACCGCGTGTGCCAAAATCCGCGTGTGCCAAATCCGCACGTGCATTACCCGGACATTACCCGGCCGCCGGCAAAGGCTGGCACACATTTTCCCGTCCAATATAAATCGTTCGGCAGGACCTTCGCCTCTGCCGAGGGCCCGGTGCACGGAGTTAAGTCAGTGCCAGGTACCTGCGCCGACAGCCCGGTCCAGTACCGGCGGCTTGCATTGCCGGTCGTCACAATTTCCCCAAGGGAGCGACGACATGAAATACGTCCCACCAGGCCTGCCCGGCAGCATTGTCTCCGTCGAGCCTAGGTATGAGAACTTCATCGGCGGCAAGTGGCTGGCGCCGACGCACGGTAAGTACCGGGTGAACCTGGCCCCCGCGACTGCGGGCCCGATCACCGAAGTGGCCGACTCCACGCCCGAGGATGTCGAGCTCGCGCTGGACGCTGCGCACGCGGCCAAGGACGCCTGGGGCGAGGCGTCAGCCGCGGAGCGGGCGGAGGTACTCAACGCGATCGCCGATGCGGTCGAGAATAACAAGGACATGCTCGCGGTCGCGGAGAGCTGGGAGAACGGCAAGCCGGTCCGCGAGACGCTGGCCGCCGACATTCCCCTGGTTGTCGATCACTTCCGGTACTTCGCCGCCGCGGCACGTGCCGAGGAGGGGCGCTCGACAGAGATCGAGAAGGACCTGATCGCCTACCACTTCCGCGAGCCCCTGGGTGTAGTGGGTCAGATCATCCCCTTCAACTTCCCGATGCTGATGGCGGCGTGGAAGCTCGCGCCCGCGCTGGCGGCAGGTAACTGCTCGGTGATCAAGCCCGCCTCGCCGACGCCGTGGTCGATCCTCAAACTGATGGAGACCATCGAAGACGTCCTTCCGCATGGCGTGATCAATGTCGTGACCGGTCCCGGTGCGGAGATCGGCAAGGCGCTGGCCGCCAACCCGCGCATCGCCAAGGTGTCCTTTACCGGGGAGACCGTCACCGGCCGGCTGATTATGCAGTACGCCGCGCAGAACCTGATCCCTTCTACCGTGGAATTGGGCGGCAAGTCGCCGAACATCTTCTTCAACGACGTGATGGCTCATGACGATGACTTCCTGGACAAGGCGGTCGAGGGCCTGGTGCTGTACGCGTTCAACAAGGGCGAAGTATGCACCTGCCCGTCGCGGGCCCTGATACAGGCCGACATCTACGACGAGTTCATGGCCCGCTGCCTGGAACGCATCGCCGCCATCAGGCAGGGGAATCCGCTGGACACTGATACCCAGCTTGGGCCGCAGGTCTCCGCGCAGCAGATCGAGAAGATTGCCTCCTACGTTGACATCGGCCGCAACGAGGGCGCGCAGGTGCTCATCGGCGGCGAACGGGCCCGCGTGGACGGGGCGGAGTTCGCGGACGGCTATTACTTCGAGCCGACGGTGCTGAAAGGCGACAACAAGATGCGGGTGTTCCAGGAGGAGATCTTCGGCCCCGTGCTTGCGGTCACCACGTTCACCGACGACGCGGACGCGCTGGCGATCGCGAATGACAGCCTGTACGGGCTGGGCGCCGGTGTCTGGACCCGGGACGGCAGCCGGGCGTACAAGATGGGCCGCGGCATCAAGGCCGGTCGCGTCTGGACGAACTGCTACCACCAGTACCCGGCAGGTGCCGCGTTCGGTGGTTACAAGATCTCCGGCATCGGCCGGGAGAACCACCGCATGATGCTGGACCACTACAGCCAGACGAAGAACCTCCTCGTCAGCTACAGCAGCAAACCGCTCGGGCTGTTCTAAGGAGCCCGTGATGCCGGAGCCGATCGCCCTGGCCCGCATCACCGCCACCCCGGCCGCGCGCGAGGCGATCCGTCTCCTCCGCGCGGCCCGGGGCGGCCCGGTGATGTTCATCCAATCCGGCGGCTGCTGTGCCGGCAGCACACCGATGTGCTATCCCGTCGGGGAATTCCTCATCGGCGACATCGACGTGCTGCTCGGGGACATCGACGGATGCCCGTTCTACATCGACAAGCGCCTGGATCAAGCCTGGCACCAGGAACAGTTCCTGCTCGATGTCGCCCGCGGCGAACCCGAAGACTTCTCACTAGCAGCCGGGGACAACCTTCACTTCGTCACCCGCGCCCCCGCCTGCGTCCCGCCGGGCGCACCTGGCCCGGCGAGCGCACCAGGCCCGGCGGGCGCACCAGGCCCGCCGAGCGCACCGCACGACAACGTCTTTCCCCCCGCCCCTGAAGAGAGCACACCATGAGAGCAGCAGTTGTCACCGATTTCCACTCCCCCCTGCAGGTGAAGGAGGTTCCGGTCCCAGTGCCGGGCGCAGGTGAGGTTCTCGTCCGGATCGAGACGAGCGGGCTGTGCCACACCGATATCCACGCCGCGCACGGCGACTGGCCGGTAAAACCGACACCGCCGTTCATCCCCGGGCACGAGGGCGTCGGCCGTATCGAGAAGCTCGGCGCCGGCGTGACCACCCGTGCGATCGGCGACCGGGTCGCGATCGCGTGGCTCGGTTACGCGTGCGGTGAGTGCCGCTACTGCAACAGCGGGTGGGAGACGCTGTGTGAGAGTCAGGAGACCTCCGGCTACTCCATCAACGGCGCCTTCGCCGAGTACGCCGTCGTCTCCGCGGCGTTCGCCTCGCCGGTACCGGAGGGCGTGTCCTCCCGGGACGCCGCGCCGCTGGCGTGCGCGGGAGTGACGACCTACAAGGCGATCAAGGTTGCCCGGGTCGCGCCCGCCGAGACGGTCGCCATCTTCGGCGTCGGAGGGCTAGGGCATCTAGCGCTGCAGTACGCCCGCATCGCCGGCGGGTTCGTCATCGCCGTGGACATCGAAGATCACAAGCTCACGATGGCCTCGGAGCTAGGCGCCGACCATGTCGTCAACGCGCTGACCAGCGATCCGGTCGAGGCGATCCAGGCTCTCGGCGGTGCCGATGTGGCCGTCGCACTCACGGTGTCGCCCGCGGCGTTCGATCAGGCCTACCGGTCGCTGCGCCGCGGCGGCCGCCTGGTGTGCGTCGCGCTTCCCCCAGACAACGCGACACTGACTGTGCCGATCTTCGACACCGTGATCAACGGCAAGACTGTCATCGGCTCGATCGTCGGCACCCGTAACGACCTCCGCGACGTGTACGCCCTGCACGCCGCCGGCCGCACCAAGGTGATCTCGGTTGACCGCAAGATCGACGAGGTCAACCAGTCCATCGACGACGTCCTCGCGGGCCGGATCCTGGCCCGTGTCGTCTTCCAGCTCTGATCGCGGACGATCACTGGGACGGGAGCGGTACAGATGCGGGGGTCAGGCCGGCACGACGTAGGGGAAGCTCTTGCCCCGGGCGTTCTTGGAGACAGACGGAGCCAGCCCTGACGGCACAGCCGTGCCGAGGACGAGGGACAGCATGACTTCGGGTGCGTTGTCGGCCATGGTCCGGCCGTTCCGGGTGGCGAACCCGTATGCCGCGGGCATCCCCACCACGTAGGACAAGACGTCGGGGAACAGTTCCCTGGCTACGATCTCGCCGTAGCCCTGCGGGTCGTCTGAGGTCCCACTAGCCGACACGACGGCAGCGACCTGCTCGCCGATGTACCTGCCCGCGGCAGCGAAGTCAGCGGACGGGTGCCGGGCGTTGGCGGGGTTGGAGAAGTCAGTGTCGTCAGGCCAGAAGATCGGCCACATCATGGGATGACCGGCGCGGTTGATCTGCCGCCAGCCGCCCGCGTCTGTGGCGAGTTTCGTCGCACACCAGACGCCGATGCGGGCACCGGCGTGGAGCTGCGAGTGCTGGTGGGAGACCTCCAGCACGATCGACTCGACGGTCGTGCCGGCGAAGCTGTTCTTCGCGTTTTCCGGGCGCCACGCCGACAGGTCCGGCGCAGTCCCGTTTTTGACCGCCGCATTGACGATTCCGAGCAGCGACAGGTCGATATAGAACGAATCGGCGATGCGCCCGGCCCAGATCCGGGTGTCGCCCTCGCTGGCCGTCTCGCCTGTCCGGCCTTCCAGCACAAGTGTGCCGGCGGCGGAGTCCTCACGTGCCTCGCCGTCACTGACGGCATGCAACTGCAAGGCCTGGCGCCCGTCTGAGTCCGGTTCAGCGAAAGACACCCGGTACGTCAGCCCCTCGGAGTCGGCGCCGTCGAAGTGCACCTTGAACTCATAGCGCGCCTCCGGGTGGAACCCCGGCTGGGCGTAGACCCCGGTGATGTTGGAGTTGACGTCCATCACGAACACTGTGCTGTCGTTGCCCAGGAAGACGTACAGGTCATCGATGAAGAGCTGGCCGTTCTGGCTGGCCAGAGGCGTATCAAGGTGATGGGACATGGAACGGTCCTTCCTTTCCGGCGAGGGACCGGGCCGGTCCGCAGCAAGGTCATCTTGCCCACCCCGGGGCCCCCCGCACCAGGGGTAACGAACTCTCGCAACCTGCTCTCGGGCCGGAGCGGCGGCCCGCACCGTTGCCGGCGACGCACGCCGCGGTGTCACCGGGCGGTGTCACCGGGCGCCCCGGCAGGCTTGCGGTACATCCGGTAATGCAGGACGAGGAACGGGAAGCCGAAGACGGAGAAGGCGTGATCGGCCCGCAGCTCGCCGTCCTCCAGAAAGACATCGAGCTGCTCGGCGAAACCGCGGACCGCCAGCACCGTGAGGTCCCGGCTGTCCGGGTCGACGTAGGCGAGGTAATGACCCGGCTGATCCAGGTCACTGCGGCTGGTCAGGATCAGGCCCCCGCCCGGGCGGGCCCGCGGCAGCAGCGTCGCGGTGAAACTGGCCTGCGGCAGCGGGAAGCCGACACTGACGTACCCGCGGCCGGCGCGGCGGTACGTGGTGTAGATGCCGACATAGATCGGCTCGTCGGTATCGGTGAACGACCGGATCCAGCCGCGGATCGTCGGGGCGCTGTCATCGGTGCCGGGCAGCGTGATCGTGTCGATCCGGCTGCGGATGCCCCGCTGGGTCTCGCGCTGGTTCATGGGCACGTTCGCCTGCCCCAGCGGCCGGGCGATCAGCGTCCGGTAGAGCAGATAGCCGGGGCGCACCCACAGCCGCCACTGCGGAACGATGTCGAGCGCGAACCGGGTGGTGTGCTCGTAGAACTCGCGGACCAGAGGGTCGATGCCCGCCGGGTCGAAATCCGGGCCAGCCAGCTCGTCCACCGACGCGACGATCCCGACATCGGGCGCGCCGGCGACATAGCGGCCGCCGAGTACCCCGGCGAGCTCGCGGACGTAGCCGGTGCCGACGTACCGGGAGCGGGCTTCCCGGGGCACCACGAAGGGCAGATCCTCCGCCCGGACCCGTTCCGCGAGCAGGGTCACCTGCGCGTCCCGGAACACCAGCGCCGATGTCACCCGGTAGGCCAGCATCGTGGCGCTGGCGACGACCGCCGGCGGCGCCGTCCCCCGCCGCCCGCCGAGCACCCCGCCCACCGCGGCCCCGAACAGCGGCCCGAGCAGCACCTTCTGGGGGCGGACCCCGAGCAGGCCGCCGAGGGTCCCGGTCGCCGCGCCCACCGTGACGGGCCGGGCGGGGGTCAGCCGGCCGGCCGCCCATCCCAGCGGGGCGACGAGCGCGGCGCTGGTCGCTATCCGCTGCCACAGCGGCGGGATCTCCCCCGGACGTTGCCGGGCCCGGGCCACCGCCTCCGACGCGGCCAGCACCGCGGCTCCGGCGACCGCTCCCAGGCCAGCCGCCCGCATGCCGCGATGAGCGGCCAGGGCGGCCCCGGCCACGCCGCCGATCACGCCAGCCGCGAGGATCTGCTTTCCCCGGTCCGCCGTCGTCCCCGGCTCATCCGCTGTCATCCCCACAACGTACTGTGGCCGGCTGCCGGGCACCCCGCGCCACAGCCGGGAGCCTGCTGGTTCATGCCCGTGGAGGCAGGCGTCAGCCGTCAGGCCAGGCTGGCGCGGATGGCCAGGCAGCGGCGGGTGGCGCGCCCGGCGAGCATCAGCCGGGCGAGACTGGCCGCCGCCGCCGCGGAGGCCAGGGCCGGGGAGAGCCTTCCTGGCGCCGTGGCCAGCTGGCCCGCCAGCAGGGCAAGGCCGAGCCCGTCCGCGCCCATCGCGCCGAACCCGGCGACCGCTGCCGCCATGGGGGCACCGCGCGGCCAGGCCGGCAGCCAGCGGGTGAGCCAGGCCGGTGGTGGCGATACCGACCAAGGCGGCGCAGGCCGTGACGGCGATGGCCACGGCCACGAGGTGGAGGACGGGCGACAGGCCCGTCCAGTGCCAGGGCTGGCTGAGGCGGATGCCCAGGTGGCTCGCGGCGGCCGCGGCGACCCACAGCAGGCCGACCAGCGGGCCGGTCGCCAGCAGGATGACCGCCACGCGGCGTGCCTGGCTGGCGGCGATCTCGGCCCGGAAAGCGTCGGCGATCTGGGCCGGGGCGCCGAATTCACGGATCGCCGTCCCGGCGGCCCGGGCCGGAGGCACTCCGGCGGCCCGGTAGGCGTCCGCCGCGTCCATGAGCCCGGACCGCAGCTCGGCTACGATGCCGGCCCGGGCCCGGGCCGGGCCGGGCAGCCGGGCCGTGACCTCGGCCAGGTAGCGCTCCACGGCCGGGCCGGCACCCGTATCCGGCGGGCATGGCCTGGTCACGGTGAACTCATCAGCGGTGGCGCAGGTTGCAGCAGGGCGGTGACGGCCGCAGAGAAGTCCTGCCAGGTGCTGCGCTCGGTATCAAGCGCCCGCCGCCCCGCCGGCGTCAGCTGGTACACGCGGCGGCGCCAGGCCGCCGCTGACCAGCTCGCCTGAACCAGGCCTGCCCGCTCCAGGCGGTGCAAGGCCGGGTACACCGTGCCGGTCGGCAGGTTAACGTGGCCGCCGCTGCGCACCCGCAGGGCTTCCATGATTGCGTAACCATGACGCGGCTCCGGCTCGAGCACCGCGAGCAGGATGCCGTCCAGGTGGCCCTTCAGCGTTTCCGCTCTCATAGGTAGCCATGCTACTCTTTGCTTTGATAAGTAGCGTTGCTACACATAGCGTTCCTGCCCATCGCCGGCGATGCCAGGCAGGGCGATGCCAGGCAGGGCGACATGGGGCAGGGCGACATCAGGCAGGGCGACGAGAGGAGACCAGCCATGGATACCTCGACCCGGGCACCGAGCCTCGCGGGCCGGTACGGAGCCGTGCGCTGGCGGCCGGCTGGCTACTGGCTGGCCACCCTCCCGGTGGTGGCCGAACTGGGACTCGGCGGGATCTGGGACATCACGCGCATTCCCTACGTCCGCGACCTCGTGACCCACCTCGGCTACCCGTCTTACTTCCTGGTGCTGCTGGGAACCTGGAAAGTGCTGGGCGCGATCGCGCTGCTCATCCCGGGCCGCCCGCTGCTCAAGGAGTGGGCCTATGCGGGCGCCTTTTTCGTCTACACCGGGGCCATCGTCTCCCACCTGACCAAGGGCTACGACGTCGGCGAGGTGGGGCTGCTGGCCGTCATGACGGCGCTGACCGTACTGTCCTGGGCCCTGCGGCCCCCCAGCCGCCGCATGCACTGTTCACCCGACGGCCCGGCGTGAAACCGCCTTTGCGCCGGAGAGACCCTGGATCACCTACCCCGGCCTGCGGTCCGCCCACCCGGCGGTGACCGCGGCCGTGGCGGCGGATCGCCGGCCGCGCAGCCGCCAGGGCAGAATGACCCGCATGGATCTCCGATTGCGGGACCGGGTCTACCTGGTGACCGGGGGAAGCCGGGGGCTGGGGTTCGCCGCGGCCCTGGCGCTCGTCGCGGACGGCGCCCACGTCATGCTGAGCGCGCCTCATAAGTCCACGGCCTCTGCCGCCGCGGACCGTCTCACCCAGGCCGCTGCGGCCCTGCGGACCCAGGACGGCCCGGCGGGCAGCGCCGCGTGGGCCGTTGCCGACAATGCCGATACCGACACCCCCGGCCTGCTGATCGCCGCCGCGCGGGAGCGCTTCGGCCGCCTGGACGGCGCTCTCATCAGCGTGGGCGGATCACCAGCCGGGACCATCGCGGACACGGGGGACGACGCGTGGCGGTCCGCGTTCGAGAGCGTTTTCCTGGGCGCCGTCCGGCTGGCCCGTGTGCTCACGGAGAACCTGGACGGGCAGAGCCCTGAGGGCGGCGGGAGCAGTCCCCTCAGCGGGACGGGTGGTTCCATCCTCTTCGTACTGGCCGCCTCCGTCCGCGCTCCGCTGCCCGACCTCGCCATCTCCAACGGGCTTTTCCCCGGCCTGGCCGGGGTGGTGAAGACCCTCGCCGACGAGCACGGCCCGGCCGGGATCCGGGTCAACGGGCTGCTGCCGGTCAGGATCGCCACCGACCGGGTCCGCCAGCTGGATGCCCTCCTCGGCGACCCCGACGAGGTACGTGCCCGGGTGTCCCAGAACATCCCGCTGCGCCGGTACGGCGAACCCGGCGAGTTCGCGCGGACCGCGGCGTTCGTGCTCTCCCCCGCCGCCTCCTACATCACCGGCAGCATGATCCCGGTAGACGGCGGCGCTATCCGCTCCTTCTAACCCACAGACCCGGTGATTCACCGGGGCGAGCCGCCACTGGGCCGCCCCGGGGACGTTCGCCCGGCTGGCCCGGGACGGAGGTCTCTGCCTGCCCCGGCGTGAGCGCGGCATCGTGTTTCGTGGAGCGATCTAGCCAGGCAACCTCAGAGACTTCCTGCGAAGGAGGGGTTGAGATGCCGGACCTCATCCACGACAGGCCCGCGGCCCGCCCCGCGGACCCCGCCATCCAGGACGACCGCGCGCGCCAGCAGGCGGTCAGGCAGATCGAGCGCAAACGGCTTTATCGCAGCAGTGCCGCCGTGTCGGGACTAGGCATGATGCTGCTCGTCCTCATCTGGGCCGTCTCGGAGTACCACAACGCGGGCGGATGGCCGGTTCACGGGTTCAGCCTGACCTCGGGCATTCACGGCGTGTGGAGTCTCTGGATCGTCTACCCGGCCGTCGCGTGGCTGCTGCTGGTCGCCGCAGGCGGCTGGGACGTGTACCTGCGCAAGCCGCTCCCCGGGGGTCTCGACACCGCGAAGAAGTGATGAACATGAACGTGTCACCGATGACCCCGCCCGGGTGCGGAGTGAAGGTGCTGGTCTCAGCAGCCTCGAAGCACGGGGCGACCGCCGAGATCGCCGAGGCGATCGGCCGGGCGCTCGCCGGTGAGGGTTACGCCGTCACCGTGCTGCCGCCCGACCAGGTCCGTTCCGTCGAGGACTACCACGGGATCGTCCTCGGCAGCGCCGTCTACACCGGCCACTGGCTGGGGCCCGCCAAGGACCTGGCGAACAGGTGCCGCGACACGCTCGCGGCCCGCCCGGTGTGGCTGTTCTCCAGCGGCCCGGTGGGTGATCCGTCCGGCAAGATGGCCCAGGGCATGGCCCAGATCCCGGTCGAGGTTCCCCGCATCCGCGCGACGCTCGGCGCGCGGGATCACCGGATGTTCGGCGGCAAGCTGGACCGTAAGAAGCTGAACCCGGCCCAGCGGCTGTCCCTCCTGGTGTTCCGCGGGCTGGACGGGGACTTCCGCGACTGGGCCGAGATCCAGCGCTGGGCCGAGGGGATCGCGGACCAGCTCACGCTCACTCCGCGGTAGCCCGGGCGGGCCAGCCGGGCGGGCCAGCGGGGCGGGCGTTACAGTCGGGCGGTGACCAACGGTGACCCGTCGACCGGACCGCTGCGGCGTGGGCTGCAGACCGACCGGCTGGAGGCGCTCAGCGACGGGGTGTTCGCGATCGCCGTCACCCTGCTGGTGCTCGACATCGCGGTTCCCGTCACCGCGGAGCACCATCTGCTGAGATCCCTGGCCCAGCTGTGGCCGTCCTATCTGGCTTACGCGGTCAGCTTCTCGACCATCGGGGCCTCCTGGCTGGGGCACAGCGCGATCACCGAGTACCTGGAGCGCGCGAACTCCGTGTTCGTGCGGCTGAACCTGCTGCTGCTCCTGCTCATCGCGTTCCTGCCGTTCCCGACCCGGCTGTTCGCCGACTACATCGGGAAGGATCAGCCCGAGCGTGTCGCGGCCACGATCTACGGGGTCAGCCTGCTCCTGTCGTCCACGCTGCTCTGGGTGCTGTGGCGGTACGCGCTGCACGCCCGGCTCGTCCGGCCCGACGCGGCGGACGAGGACATCCAGTTCCTGACCAAGCGCCTCACCCCCGGCCTGGCCGGCTACCTGATCCTGATCGTCGCCGGGCTCTTCGTCCCGGTCATCGCCGTGATCGGGTACCTGGCCATCGCGCTGTACTACGTCATCCCGTTCCGCCGCTTCGGGCAGATGGCCCTGCTCGGCCGCTGGCGGCGGCGCGGCAGCCCGCCGCCCTGACCGCGGCGGGCCCGCCGCGCGTTCTACTCCGGCCCGGGCACGGCCCGTTTCAGGGCGGCGATCCCCAGGGCGCCGGCCGGCACGAGCGTGACGAGGGCTGGCAGCTGGTACCGCCACGAGAACTCGAACAGGTCGGACGCCAGCAGCACGCACGCACCCGAGCCGAAACACAGCAGGCAGGCCAGGGCCAGCGACCGGGTGGCCGGGTCGGCCCGCCAGCGGCGGCGCACCAGCACCGCGGACCCGGCCAGCCCGGTGACCACGCACAGGGCCAGCAACGGTCCCGGGGTGAAGCCGCCATCCAGCTGGTAGGAGCGCAGGAACCCGGCGACCGGCCGCCAGACGGCCGGGCTGCCCCCGCCGAACTGGGCGATCTCGGCCGTCACCTCGTGCCTGGTCGAGTGCGAGGAGAAGTACGGGAACGTCGCCTGGAACTGCCAGCGGGAGATGGGCGTGTCGCCGGGGCTGGTGTCGCGGGTCAGCGCGAACAGCTTGACCACGTCACGGGCGTAAGCGCCGAGCAGCCGCTGCGGCTGCTGGGTCAGCACCTGGTGGTTGAAGCCGGAGAGCAGGCTGTCGGTCTCGGCCCGCGGCAGCTTCGCGTAGTACGGCCGGACCGGGGAGCCTGGCTCGTACTCCAGCCAGTCCGCGCCCCTGGCCTGCTGAGCCGGAGTCGGGCACATGGCCCGCTCGGCCGCCGGGAGCCTGATCGTGGCGCAGTCCGCGGCGGCCGCGGTCCTCCCGTACAAAGAGGTGACGCCGGTGTGGGACAGGCTGAAGTCCCCGGCCACCGCGTAGGAGACGGTGCAGTAGGCCGCGATCGGCAGGGCGAACGCGGCGCAGAACGCGGCGGCCCGCCCGGCGGCGCGCCGCCAGCCGCCGCCCGCCGCCAGCAGGTAGATCACCCCGGGCAGGATCAAGGCCTCGCCGACCTGGGCGAACGTGGCCGAGGTGCCCAGGACCAGGCCCGCCGCCACGGCCGCACGCCACCCGGGCCCCGGCCGCCAGAGCAGGATGGCCAGGCCGGCCACGATCAGGGCCTCGAACCACGTGCCCGGCATGATGGCCTGCTCGTTCTGCAGCTGGTAGGCGTCCAGCAGGACCGGCGCGATGGCCAGCGCGGCCAGCCACCGGGACACGCCGCGGCGCACCAGCAGCAGGTAGATGACCACGGCCATGGCCAGGCCCAGCAGGTGCTGGACCGCGGCGACCGCGGCGAAGTCGGCCACGAACAGGATCGCCCGCAACGGCCCCTTGTAGCCGACGGGGTCCATCCCCTCGGCGTTGTAGAGATACCGGCTGGTGTCGATGTAGAACAAGGCCGGCCGGTAGGCGAACTGCACGAGCACGCGGAGTACCAGGCCGGCCGCGAGCAGGAGGAGCGCCAGCCAGTGCCGCCGGACCAGGCCGGTCCCGGCGGCGCGCCGCCGGGCCGGGTGCCCGCCCTCCGCCGGGGTGCCCTGTCTGCCGGCCACCCCGGCCTGGCCGCTGCCCAGCACGCGGGTCACCGGACGGTTACCTTCCGTGACCGGCTCTGCTCGCAAGGTGGTGCCGGTGTCACGTGGTCGGGACGGCGTGGCCGCCGCTGGACAGGCAGAGGGCGAGCAGCACCGTGACGATCGTCAGCCACCGGGTCATCCGGTTGCGCGGCACCTGGGTCAGCGCAGCCCAGGCCACCGCGGTGTACCAGGCGAAGACCCAGGGGGCGACGAGGATCCAGGCGAACGTCAGCGCGAACGGCGCCACGACCTCCGCGGGCTGGTCAGAGGAGATCCGCCGGTAGACGAGCCAGGCCACGATGAACAGCGCGAACGGCCAGAGGCAGGTGATGATGGTGGCCATCGTGTTCTGCGGGACGCCGAACGCCTGCCCGGTAAGCTCGAACACCCGCCAGGGTGAGGGCAGCGTGACCAGCTTGAGCCCGCCGAACACCGGTTTTATCGCGCCGAGCCCGTAGTAGCTGTAGCTGAGCACGAGCGTGGCCACGGCGACCACGGTCATCCGGGTGAGGCGCAGCCATTCACGGTTGCGCAGCAGGGGAAAGGCCAGTCCCAGGCCGATCAGCACCGCGTAGATCTTCACCCCGCAGGCCAGCCCGATCAGCACCCCGACCACGACGTCGCCCCAGATCCCGGTGAACCGGCGGGCGACCTGGATGGCGCCGATCGCGGCGGCCGCCACCAGCGTGTCGAGGTGGCCGCCGCTGACCAGTTCCAGGATGAGGACCGGGTTGGCGGTCCAGAACAGCGTGGCCCGCACCGGGTCGTCCGAGGTCAGCAGGAGCAGCAAGCCCACGCCGATGAAGACGATCCCGTTGAGGACCATCAGGACCCAGATGGTGGTCGCGACGTTCGTGTGGCCGATCGAGGCCGCGAACCACTGGACCGTGGTGGCGAACGGGCCGTAGACGGACGGCTGCGCCTTCCACATGGTCCCGACCACCTGGGTGTAGGCGGAGTGGGCGCCCAGGAAGGCCAGCGGGTTGGTGGTGTACGGGTTGCCGCCCAACGAGGCGATCCGGCCGTAGGCCGCGTAGCTCGCGGTGTCCGAGGACCCCACCGGGGTAAGGCAGACCATGAGCCCGACGATGCCCGTGCTGACCAGCAGCAGGATCCGCGGGTTGGGCCGCCAGCCCTGGCTGTGCGCCCACAGCATGCCGGCCAGCCCGAGGCAGGCGAGGATGTCGCTGAGGTACAGCATGAGGCTGGCCAGCACGTGCTGCGAGCTCAGCGACGGCAGCAGCCGGGACAGCGGCAGCAGGACGGGCAGCGTCTCCGCGTTGGGGGCGGTGGCCCCGAGGAGCATGCCCACCAGCAAGCCGGCCAGCGACAGGGAAATGGCGACCTTGGGGTGCGACAGCCTGCTCCAGGCGAGCTTGCGGATGAGGGTGCTCATCAGCCGCTCGATGGGACCGTTGCGGCCTTCCAGCGGATCAGGCGCCACCGGCTGCTCGGCCGGCGGGGTCAGCCCGGGCGCGCCAGCAGAGTGAGTGGACACCTGGGTCACTCCGCGCCACACCTCCATGGACCATCTGGGGCGGCTGTTAGCTAACCCTGTCTACATGCCTAGTCTGAGCGTAGGGTGAGCACCGAATGCGCCACGCCAGCTTTACTGAATCCTTCCGGCGAATTCATACCGTCGCGCGGCTGCGGAACTTCCCGTATCAGAACAGACTACTCATCCCGGGCTTCCCGGCTCGCGCTGACTTCCCGGCGCCCGCCCGTTGCGGCCAGAAATCTTCGCTAGAAGCGGGCGGCAGACAGCTCGCCGGTGCTGCTGCTGGGCTGCGGGCCGGCCTGCTCCCGCGCCAGGCGGGCAGCGGTGTAGCGGTTCTCCGGGACCGGGAGGCCAAGGTTGCCGCGCAGGGTGCTGGACTCGTACTCGGCGCGGACCAGGCCCCGCTCGCGCAGGATGGGCACCACCTCGCCGGTGAACCGGCGGAACTGGGACGGGTGCCCGATGTGGATGTTGTAGCCGTCCAGCGCGCGGCCCTCGAACCAGCGTTGCATCTCGTCCGCCACGGTCTGGGGCGAGCCCGCGAACGGGGTGGGCTTCGGGCCGGAGATCGCCTGCACGGTCTCCCGCAGCGTGTAGCCGTGGTCCCGGGCCAGCCGGACGATCTTCTCGGCCTGGGTCCGGAAGCCCCGCTCGGCCACGTGCAGCACGTCGGGGAACGGCGCGTCCAGGTCGTACTGCCGGAAGTCGTGCCAGGCGAACGGGCGGCCCAGCTCGCCGAGCGCCGTATCGAAGTCCTGGTCGGCCACCTGCAGGTCGTGCTCGATCTCGCGGGCTTCGGTATCGGTGTCGCCGACGAATACCCGGACGCCGGGCATCACGATGAGATGGTCGGGGTTGCGGCCCCTGGCGGCCGCGCGGGACTTGATGTCGGTGTAGAAGGCCTGGCCCTGCTCGATCGACGCGGCGTGGGTGAAGATGCCCTCGCCGATGGTGGCGCCCAGGTCACGACCCTGCTCGGAGTCGCCGGCCTGGAAGATGACCGGCTGCCCCTGCGGCGAGCGGGAGATGTTGAGCGGGCCGGCGACACCGAAGTGCTCGCCCTTGTGGTTCAGCGCGTGCTGCCGGGTCACGTCCAGGAACCGGCGGGCCTGCCGGTCGCGGGGGAACGCGTCCGCCTCGTAGGAGTCCCACAGGCCCTGGGCGACCTGGACGAACTCCAGCCCGCGGCCGTACCGCGTGTCGTAGTCGTAGTGCTCGTCCCGGCTGAAGTTGCCGGCCGCGCCCGCGTCGCCGCTGGTCACCACGTTCCACCCGGACCGGCCGCCGCTGATCAGCTCCAGCGAGGCCAGCCGCCGGGCCAGGTTGAACGGGTCGTTGTAGGACGTGGTCATGGTGGCGACCAGGCCGATGTGCCGGGTCACCATGGCCAGCGCGGACAGCAGCGTCATCGGCTCGAGCCGGTTCAGGTAGTGCGGCGGGGAATCGGGGGTGATGAACTGGCTGTCCACGATGAAGACCAGGTCGAACTTGGCCGCCTCGGCCGCCTGGACCTGCTCGGAGTACCAGCCGATGTTCACGCTGGCGTCGCCGGGGATCTCCGGGTCCAGCCACTGGAAGTGCTGGCCGGGGCCGCCTGCCCCCATGGTGACGGCGCCGAGCTTGATCTGCCGGTTGCTCATCTGAGCTGTCCTTCCGTGGTGTGCTGCCCGTCCGTGGTGAGCTGCCCGTCCGTGGTGAGCTGGTGGTGCGTGAGCCGCACACGCGCCGCGCGGCCGCGGGCCAGGGTCAGCCATTCGCTGTGCCGGTAGCAGGCGACGCGGCGGCGCTCACCGGCCGCGGCGAGCGGGGGCTGGACCGTGCAGGCGGCAGCCGCGAACGCGCAGCGCGGGGCGAACACGCAGGCGTCCGGGCCGCCGAGGCCGGCCAGCAGGGCCTCCGGCAGCTCGCCCGCCTCGGCGACGGTGCGGGTGAGCTGGCGCGGCGACAGTTCCCGGTCATGCCGGACGCTCGGGGCGGACGCCATCAGCAGGGCCGTGTACGGGTGCTCGGGGGCGGCGAATACCTGGTCCACCGGGCCGTCCTCGACGATCCGGCCCCGGTAGAGCACCACGACGCGGTCGGCGATGCCCGCCAGCGAGCTGAGGTCGTGGGAGATGATCACGATGGACAGCCCCAGCGAGGTCCGGAGCTGCTCCAGCAGGCGCAGGATGTAGTTGCGGTTGCTGGCGTCCAGGGCGCTGACCGGCTCGTCGCAGATGAGCAGCCGGGGCTCGGTGGCCAGGGCCCGGGCGATCGACACGCGCTGGCGCTGGCCGCCGGAGATCTGGCCCGGGGTGCGCAGCAGCACGGAGTCGTCCAGGCCGACCTGGCCCAGCGCCGTGACGACCCGCCGGCGGATCTCGGCCCGGTCGGCCTGGCCCTGCAGCGTGACCCCCTCGGCGACGATGTCGTCCACGGTCATCTCGGGGTCGAGCGAGCGGAGCGGGTCCTGGAAGACCAGCTGCAGATGACCGCGGCGGCGCTCGGCCCGCCGGGCGCCGCGCCGCAGGGCGGAGATGGTGGTGCCCTCGAACACGACCTGGCCCGCCGCCGGGCTGACCAGGCCGGCCACGGTCCGGGCCAGGGTCGTCTTGCCCGAGCCGGTCTCGCCGACCAGGCCGACGATCTCGCCGGGCCCGATGGCCAGGCCGACCCCGCTGAGCACCTGCGTGGCCCGCCAGCCGCGGCCCAGGACCACGTCGAGCGACTCGACCGCGAGCAGCGGCGCGGCGCCCGGCGGGCTCGTTTCCGGGAGGCCGGGGGCGGCGGCGGTCACCGGGCCGCCAGTTCGCCGGTGGACCAGGCCTGCCGGGCCCGGACGCAGCGCACCTCGTGCTGGTCGCCGACCGTGACCGGAGCGATCGGGCCGGTGCGGCAGGCGTCGGCCGCGACCGGGCAGCGCCCGGCGAACCGGCAGCCGGCGATGTCCGCCCCCACCGGCGGCGGCTGGCCCGCGATGACGCGCAGCTCGCGGCGGCGGAAGTCGCCGACCGAGGCCACCTCCAGGAGCGCCTGGGTGTAGGGGTGCCGTGGGCGTTCGATGATCTCCACGGCCGGGCCGGACTCCACCACCTCCCCGGCGTAGAACACCACGACGCGGTCGCAGAGCTCGGCGATCACGGCCAGGTCGTGCGACACGAACAGGACGGCCAGGCCGCGTTCGTCACGCAGCCGGCGCAGCAGGTCGATGATCTCGGCCTGGATGGTGACGTCCAGGGCCGTGGTCGCCTCGTCGGCCACGAGGAGCTCGGGGTCGCAGGAGATCGCGATGGCGATCATGACCCGCTGCAGCATGCCGCCGGACAGCTCGGCCGGGATCTGGTGGAACACGTGCTCCGGCTGATGCAGGCCGACCGCGGTGAACAGCTCGATGGAGCGCTGATGGGCGGCCCGGCGGGACATGCCCAGCTTCACCCGCAGCACCTCGGCCAGCTGGTGGCCCACGGTGATCGACGGGTTCAGGTAGGAGGCCGGGTCCTGGAACACCGCGCCCATGTGACTGCCGTGCACGCCCTCCCAGCCGCGCCGGGACAGGGTGGTCAGGTCGTGCCCGTCGAACGTCATCGAGCCGTGGTCGATGGTGCAGCCGGCGGGCAGCACGCCGAGCGCGGCCCGGCAGGTGAGCGTCTTGCCGCTGCCCGACTCCCCCACCAGACCGACGATCTCCCCGGGCCGGATGCCCAGCGAGACGCCGCGGATCGCGGTGGCCGCCCCGTGGTGCACGCTGATGTGCAGGTCGTCCACGCTGAGCAGATCGCTGGTGCCCGGCGCCGGGCGCGAGGCAGTATCCGGGGCCGCGCCCGTCGTGGGAGGCAGGCCCGCCGCGGCGAGATCAGGCGACTTGAGATTGTCGATCGTCATCGGCAGGCTCCAGCGTCGAGTGGGTTCGGATGATCGGATCCGGCTGGGCGGCCAGCGCTCCCGCGCCGCGGCGGTCACGGAAGGCATCGGCCAGGGCGTTCAGCGCGGCGACGGTGATGGCGATGAGCGCGGCGGGGATGAACGGCGCCCACGGCGCCTGGTTCAGGTAGTCGAGGTCGGAGGAGAGCACCCCGCCCCAGGTGGGCGCGGGCGGCTGCACCCCGATACCGAGGAAGGTCAGGAACGACACCGCGAGCAGCGCCGCGGCCGTCATCGACGCCGTGGTCACCGCGATCGTGGGCAGCACCTTGCGCAGCACGTGCACCCGGACGACGTGCAGCTTCGAGGCGCCCATCAGCTCGGCGGCCTCCACGTACTGAGCCCGGGAGTGCTCCAGGGTCGCGGCCCGGGTGATCCGGAAGAAGAACGGGGCGAGCAGGATCCCCACCGGGACCATGGCCTGGACCAGGCCGTTACCGAGCGCGGCGGTCACCGCGACCGCGAAGAAGACGTACGGCAGCGTCATCAGCGCGTCGGTGAGCCGGTTCGCGGCGAAGTCGAACCCGCGGCCCAGGAACACGGTGGCGATGCCCGGGCCGACGCCCAGGAACAGGCCGATCCCCACCGCCTCGAGCGCGGTGAGCACCGATAGCCGGGTGCCGGCCATCAGCCGGCTCAGCACGTCCCGGCCCAGGTAGTCGGTGCCCAGCCAGTGCTGCGCGCTGGGCCCCTGGAACAGCGCGTTGGCGTTGACCGTGAGCGGGTTCTGCGGGGCCAGCATGGACCCGAACACGGTCAGGATGGCGACGCCGAGCAGCACGACGATCGCGATCCGCGCCGACGGCAGCCGCAGGAAGGATCTTCTCGTGAGCTTCCTGGGTGGCTTCTCGCTCACGTGCCGATCCCGTCGCTCGTCCGGTACAGCCAGTTGAGCGTGGTGTTCACGATCAGGTTGACCACGATCACGAAGCAGCTGACGACCAGCAGCAGGCCCTGGACCACCGGGATGTCCCGGGTCTCCGCGCTCTCCAGGAGCAGCTGGCCCAGCCCCGGCAGGGAGAACACCGCCTCGGCGGCCACCGCCCCGGCAAGCATGAGCGGGAAGTCGTTGCCGAGGATGGTGAGGGCCGGGCCCGAGGCGTTGCGGAGCGCATGCCGGACCAGGATGCGCCGGTAGGGCAGGCCGCGGACGCGGGCGCCGACGATGTAGTTCTGCTCGAGCACCTCGACCAGGGAGGTGCGCAGCTGCCGCGCGACGTCCGCGGAAACCGCCAGGCTGAGCGCCAGGCTGGGCAGGATGATGTGCTCAAGCCACTGCGGGATGCTGGTGCTCGGCCCGACGTAGCCGTTGGCGGGCAGCAGGTGAACCGTGACCGCGAACAGCACGACCAGGATGATGCCGACGACGAACGCGGGGAGCGTGGACGCCGCCGAGCACGCCGCGGTGACGGTGCGGTCGAACCAGCCGCCGCGGCGGACGGCCGCGATCGTCCCCGCGCCGCCGCCGATGATGACGGCCAGGATGACGGCGAGCACCGCGATCGACAAGTCGACCGGCAGCCGCTGGGCGATGCTCTGGGAAACCGGGATCTGGGTGAAGTAGGACCGGCCGAGGTTGCCCTGGGCGGCCTGGGTCAGCCAGTTCCAGTACTGCACGATCAGCGGATGGTTCAGGCCGAGGGCCGCGTTCAGCCGGGCGACCGCGGCCGGGGTGGCCGCGTCCTGGCCCAGGATCGTGGCCGCCGGGTCGCTGTTGGACAGCGCCCCCAGGCTGTAGGTGATGAACGTGCTGAGGAGCACGATCGGCACCAGGACGGCGAGGCCGGCGCCGAGCCGGGCCGCGGCGATCCGGCTCCGGCGCCGCCGGGGCGCGATGGCCCCGGCGGCGCCGGCCCGGCTCGCGGTGCGGGGCAAGCCGATGACGGTCATCGGGTCAGCTCCCTACCCGGACGCCTTCCCAGCGCTGCTGCACCAGGTCGAACGGGATGCCGGTGACCTTGGTGCTGTAGGCGAAGATGCGCGGGTTGGTGTAGAGCCAGATGTGGATGGGGTCGTTGGTCACCGCGGTGCTGACGGCCTTCTGCAGCGTGCTCGGGTACGCCCCGGAGCTGAGCGGGACGGCCAGAGCCTGGTTGAGCGCCTGGGCCACGGTCGGCGACGTGGTCGAGGACTTGCCATCGACGTTCATCAGGCCCTGCTGGCTGTAGAGCACGTCCAGCATCTCCACCGGGGAGTTGCGGCCCGCGGTGCCGTCGATGGCCAGCGGGATCGTCTTGTCCAGGTAGAGGTACTGGGTCTCGGTGTCGGCAGGGATGTCCTTGATGGTGACCGCGATGCCGACCTGCTTGAGCTGGCTCTGCAGCTGCTCGGCCAGGGAGTCGCTGGTGCTGACGGTGCTCAGGGTGATCTTCAGGCCGTGGGAGTATCCCGCCTGGGCCAGCAGCTGCCTGGCCTTGGCCGGGTCGTAGGGGTACAGGTTGGCCAGCGCCGGGTCGTAGCCGACGAAGCCCTTGGGGAACGGCTGGTAGGAGACGGCGCCATAGCCAGAGGCCTGGACCTTGAGGATGGCCTGGCGGTTGATCGCGTAGTTGATGGCCTTGACCACGTCCGGCTTGTTGAACGGCGCGGTGGTGGTCTGGATGTCGAGCTCGTTGACCACCTCGGACGGGATCACGGCGATCTTGAACCCGGCGGCCTTGGCCGAGGCGACCTGGTTGCCCGCGATGTAGGCCACGTTGACCTGGCCGGATTCCAGGGCGGCCAGGATCTGCTCGGGCTGCGTGATGGACTGCACCGTGAAGTTGGCCAGGTGGATCTGGCTCGCGTCCCAGTATCCGGGGTTGCGGACCAGGTCCGCGTGGGAGTCCGGCACGTAGCTGGTCAGCTTGAACGGCCCCGCGCCGACCGGGTGGGTGGGCAGGGCGCCCGGGTCCTTGGTGAAGGCGGCCGGGCTCACCATCATCCCGTCCTTGCCGGCCAGCAGGTCAGGTATCTGGTAGTCGACCCCGGCCAGGTCGAGCGTGAAGCTGGTCGGGCTGTTCACCACGACCTTGGAGATGACCGCGAGTTCCGAGGCGATGTTGGAGTTCGACTGCTTCTGGCCCCGCTCGATGTTCTCCTTCACGGCCTGCGCGTTGAGCGGCGTGCCATCGGTGAACTTGAGGCCCGGCCGCAGCGTGAACGTGACGCTCTTGCCGTCCGCGGCGTACTTCCAGGACGTGGCGAGACCGGGTTCGGCGGTGCCGTGCGGGTCGAGCGTGGTGAGCGAGGCGTAGACGAGGCCGAGCGCATGCACGTCCCACCCGGCGCTGGAGGTGACGGGGTCCCAGGAGGTGGGGAGTTCCCACTCCCAGTTGACGGTGCCGGTCGCCCCGGCCGCAGTGGACGAGGCCGAGCCTGCCGACGAGCCGGCACTGCTGCCGCAGGCGGCGGCGACCAGCGAGAGAGCGAGAACGGCAGCGCCCGCGAGGGCTCCGCGGCGGGCCGTGGTGTGCCGGGAGGGACCGCGGCGAACCGCGCGCCGGGGGATTGGCATGGAGAACTCCTGGGGGGTGACGGGGGCCCAGCCACGCCCTTGTGGCCCGATGCATCCAGCGGCGTAACTGTAAAACATATAAAATCGATGGGTCAAGTAGGCTTTTCGTAGACTGCCGGCTAGATAGGGGTATCGCGCATGGTCACAGGTCCTGCGGAGCCGCATGGCTCCGGTGTGACTCCGGGCGCAGCGGTGCGCCGCGCGCTCCGGGCGCGGACCGAGATCGGGCTGCTCGACGTGCGCCCGGAGGGACCCTTCGCCGAGGGGCATCCCCTGTTCGCGGCGTCGTTCCCGGCCGGCCGCCTGGAAGCCGAGGTACTCGACCGGCTGCCCCGGCGCTCGGTGCCCCTGATGGTCTACGGGGACGGCGAGCAGGACGCCGCGGCCGCGGCGGGACGCCTCCGGAGCCTGGGCTACCGCGACGTCTGCGTGCTGGAGGACGGCCTGGCCGGCTGGGTGGCCGGGGGCGGCGAGCTCTTCCGGGACGTCAACGCCCCCAGCAAGGCGTTCGGGGAACTGGTCGAGGCCACCGCGGGCACCCCGGCCGTAGCCGCTGCGGAGCTGCGCGCCCTGCTCAGCCGCGGCGCGGACGTGGTCGTCGTGGACGCCCGGCGGTTCGAGGAGTACCACACGATGAGCATCCCGACCGCGACCAGCGTGCCCGGCGCGGAGCTCGTGATGCGGGCCGCCGAGCTCGCGCCCGACCCGGCCACCCTGATCGTGGTGAACTGCGCCGGCCGTACCCGGAGCATCATCGGGACACAGTCACTGATCAACGCCGGGCTGCCCAACCGGGTGATGGCTCTGCGCAACGGAACCATCGGCTGGGCCCTGGCCGGGCTGGAGCTGGACCACGGCCAGGACCGCCGCGCCCCCGAGGTGCCGCCGGAGGCCGCCCGGCGGGCGGACACGGCGGCGTGGACCGTGGCCCGGAAGGCGGGGGCGGGGCGGATCACCGCCGCCGCGCTCCGGTCCCTGCTGGGGCGCGGGGACCGGACCGTTTACCGCTTCGATGTCCGCTCCCCCGAGGAGTACGCCGAGGGCCACCGGGCCGGGTTCCGGTCTGCTCCGGGCGGGCAGCTGGTGCAGGAGACCGACTGGTTCGCCCCGGTCCGGGGGGCGCTCGTGGTGCTCGCCGACGACGGCGGCGGCCGGGCGGCCATGACCGCGTCGTGGCTGGCCCAGATGGGCTGGGAGGTCGCGGTCCTGCAGCCGGGCCGGGGCGGGAGCGCAGCCGGCGCGGATCCGGGGGTGGATCCGGGCGCGGACCCGGGCGCGGACCCGGCCGGCGACGCGGTCGAGACCGGGCCGTGGGCGCCGGCCTGGCCGGCCCTGCCGGAGCTGCCGCTGGCCGATCCGGCCCAGGTGGACGGCTGGCTGCGGGATGGCCAGGCGGCGGTGGTCAACGTCGACTCCAGCCGCCAGTACCTGGCCGGCCACGTGCGCGGCTCGGCCTGGGCGCTGCGCACCGACCTGTCCCGGACCGGGTGGCGGGGCTTCTCCCGGGCCGGGTGGCCGGGCCGGCTGGTGCTGACCAGCGCGGACGGGACGCTGGCCCGCTTCGCCGCCGCCGACGTGCCCGCGCGCCCCGGGACCCGGGTGCTGGTGCTGGACGGCGGGACCGCCGGATGGGCCCGGTCGGGGCGGCCGCTGGACTCCGGGCCCGCCGAAATGCTGTCCCCGCCGGTCAACGTCTACCGCCGGCCCTACGAGGGCACCGGCGTTGATCCCGCCGCCATGCAGGCCTATCTGGACTGGGAGTACGGGCTCGTGGCCCAGCTGGAGCGGGACGGCACGCACGGCTTCACCGTGCTGACGTGATTTCACGGTGCTCACGTGATTCACCGTGCTGACGTGATTCACCGTGCTCACGTGACCGGCAGCTGGCCCTTGATCGGGGCCGCCGCCGCCGTAATACTCGACTTTATAGATGGACATGCTAGGTAATAGCAACGAGAGCAGGCGCCTGCCATGACAGACCAGCCCGCACCATCCGTCTGCCAGCTTCTCGCCGACCTGCATGCCTACCGGCAGCGCACGATGGCCCCCGCTGACCTTCAGGTGAACATCGACCAGCGGCGGCTCCTGGAGGACACCGCCGACCGCGCCGCGTTCGTGAAGGCGGGTGACCCGGTGCCGCCGTTCTCGCTGCCGGAGGTACTCGGGGGCACCATCGGGCTGGACCGGCAGCTGGCCGACGGCCCGGTGGTCCTCGTGTTCTTCCGCTACGAGGGGTGCCCGGCCTGCAATATTGCGCTGCGCCACTACCAGCTGGAGCTGTACCCCGCGCTCGCCGGACTGGGGGCTGCGCTGGTCGCGGTCAGCCCGCAGGTTCCCGGCCGGCTGGCCGCGATCAAGAACCGGTACGGTTTCGGCTTCCCGGTGGTGTCTGACACCGGCAACGGGCTGGCCCGCCGGTTCGGCATCACGTTCACGTCCAGCGCGGCGTCCCAGGCCCACGCCCGGGCCGGCGGCGTCAACCTCGGGGAAGTGCTGGGGACCGGCCAGTGGGAACTGCCCATGCCCACCATCGTCGTGATCGGCCAGGACCGGGTGGTCCGGTTCGCCGACGTCCACCCCGACTGGCTGGTGCGGACCGAGGCGCAGGCGGTCATCGACGCCGTCCGCCCGCTGGTCGCGGTCCCGGCCTGAGTACCCGGGAGGATCCCCGTGCCCGCGCAGTTCCGTCTCGGCTTCCTGTCCCACCTGCACGGGTCCCAGGAACCCCGCCAGCTCTACCGCGACTACGTCGAGCTCTTCGTGGCCGCCGAGGAGCTGGGCTTCGACTCCGCCTGGGTCGCGCAGCACCACTTCGACGCCTCGGCGGGGCGGCTCCCGTCCCCGTTCACCTTCCTGGCCGCGGTCGCCGAGCGGACCAGCCGGATCCGCCTGGGGACGGCGGTGGTGACCCTCCCGCTGGAAGACCCGCTGCGGGTCGCCGAGGATGCGGCCGTCCTCGACGCGCTGAGCGGCGGCCGGGTGGAACTCGGCGTGGGGAGCGGCGCCGACCCGGCCGTGTTCGCCGCTTTCGGCAAGGATGTCGGCCGCCGCCGGGAGGACAACTCCGCGGGCGTGGCCACCCTGGCCGCCGCGTTCGCGGGCGAGCAGGCCGGCGGCACGGAGTTCCGCCTGCCGCCGGCCGCACCGGGCCTGGCCGGGCGGCTCTGGCAGGCGGCGTTCAGCCGGGACGGCGCCCGGTACGTCGGGGCGGCCGGCTCCCGGCTGCTGCTGAACCGGGCGACCTTCGGCAGCGAGGGACGGACCGACGAGGTCCAGGCGCCCTGGGCCGAGGCCTACCTGGCCGCGTACCCCGGGCCCGCCGAGCAGGCGCGGATCGGGCTGTCCCGGGGGGTCTACCCGGCCGCCAGCCGGCGCGCGGCGAAGGCCGCGATCGAGGCGCCGGTACTGGCCATGGCGGACCGGATGATCCGGGCGGGCCGGTTCCCGGCCGGTCTCAGTACCGAGGAGTACTTCGAGCGGATGCACATCGCCTACGGCCACCCGGACCAGGTGGCCGAGCGGCTGGCCACAGACCGGGTCCTGCCGCTGGCGAGCGAGCTGATCCTCCAGTTCAGCCCGGCCGCCCCGGCCCTGGACGAGGCGATCGCCGCCCTGGAACTGCTGGCCACCCAGGTGGCGCCGGCCCTCGGCTGGAAGCCCCAGACCCGTTGACATCCGGGCCGCGCCGGTTAATTTTATAGTTAATCGATCGTTTTTATAGGTTTTAGGCCAGCGCCCCCCGCGCGCCGCGCCCGGGAAGGACCCCGGCATGTCCGCAGTCATCGAGTCAGACGTCCAGCAGGATGCCCTCGCCATCCGCCCGCTCCAGCCCACGATCGGAGCCGAGATCGAGGGCGTGGATCTCCGGTACCCGCTCAGCGACGCCACCCGGGACCAGATCAAGGCCGCCATCCTGGAGTACAAGGTCGTGTTCTTCCGCGACCAGGAAGCCGACCGTGACCAGCACGCCGCGTTCGCGCGGCGGTTCGGCCCGCTGTACACGCATCCGAGCGTGAGCAAACCCGACGCGGGCAAGACGCCGGCGGTGCACCGGATCTCCGCCGCCGACGCCAAGGCACACGAGAAGAGCGTCAAGGCCAGCGATCAGGCCGGGGCCGAGAACTGGGATCCCTACCACAGCGACACCAGCTGGCGGCTGGTCCCGACCTGGGGCGCCGTGCTCTGCGCGGTCACCCTGCCCGAGGTCGGCGGCGACACGATCTGGGTCGACGCCGGGCTGGCCTACGAGGCACTCCCCGATGACGCCAAGCAGCGCCTCGACGGCCTCCACGTGACCCACGACTACCGGGCGGCGCTGGCCAGCTCCGGCCATGACTACCCGATCGTGGCCCACCCGGTCGTCCGCACCCATCGCGAGACCGGCCGGAAGATCCTCTGGGTCAACTTCTCCCAGCACCCCTGGATCGTCGGCCTCGACCGGGCCGAGAGCCAGGAAATCCTGTCCATCGCGCACGACCAGTACCGCAAGCCGGAGTTCCAGGTGCGCTTCAGCTGGCGGCCGGGCTCGATCGCGTTCTGGGACAACCGGGCCGCCGTGCACTACGCCGTGCGCAACTACGGCGACTTCCCCCGGCTGCTGGAACGGATCCTGATCGCCGACGAACCGCAGTACGCCGACCTGTAGGGCCGGCTCCGGGTCCCGCCGGCTCCCGGTCCCGCCGGACCGGGAGCCGACGGTATCCACGGGGCTCATCAACGCGCAGGAGGGGATCAGCATGGACCTGCAACTGGCCGGCAAGCGGGCCGTCGTCACCGGGGGGAGCCGCGGCATCGGCTACGCGATCGCCGGCGCGCTCGCCGCCGAAGGAGCGGACCTCGCCTTGCTGGCCCGCGACGCGGCCCGGCTCGACGCGGCCGCCAAGGAGCTCGCGGCGGAGCACGACCGCCGGGTACTGGCCGTGCCCGCCGACACCACCGATGACGCGGCGGTCCGCGCCGCCATCGGCCGCGCCGCCGGCGAGCTAGGCGGGATCGACATCCTGGTCAACAACGCCGCCGAGCCCGCCGCGCCGGGCTCGCCCCGGGCCCTGGCCGACCTGGTTGACGCCGATCTCCTCGCGGCGATCGACACCAAGGTGCTCGGCTACCTGCGCTGTGCCCGCGCCGCCGCGCCGTACATGATCGCCCAGGGCTGGGGCCGGATCATCAACATCAGCGGCCTGGCCGCGCGCAGCGTGGGCAGGCCCTCCGGCTCGATCCGCAACGTCGCCGTCGCGGCGCTGACCAAGACCCTCGCGGACGAGCTCGGCCCGGCCGGCATCAACGTCACGGTGGTGCACCCGGGCCTGACCGCGACCGAGCGGACCCCGGCCATGATCGCCGGCTACGCCGCCGCCCGCGGCAGCACCGAGGCCGAGGCCGAGGCCGAGGCGAGCCTGGCCGCGGGCAACAGCATCCGCCGCATCATCACCGCGGCGGAGGTGGCTGATGTCGTCGCGTTCCTGGCCTCGCCGCGCAGCGTGGCCATCAACGGCGATGCCGTCGTGGCCGGGGGCGGGGCACCGGGCGCCATCCACTACTGAGCCGGGGTAGCACGCCGAACGCCATCTCCCCCGGTCGTCGCCTAGCCGCTGGGCCTCCGCGCACGCTCACCCGCCTCGCTCCTAACGGCCGGTCCGGCGCTTGCCATACTCCCATGGCCGGTATATAACGATTCTATGAGCCAGCGTCCGCTGCAGGAGCCCACGTTCCTGATCCTCACGGCGCTCGCGGCCGGCGCCCAGCACGGCTACGGGATCATGACCGATGTCACGAACATCTCCGGCGGCCGGGTGAAGCTGCGCGCCGGGACGCTGTACGCCGCCCTCGACCGGCTGGCCAGCGAGCAACTGATCGAAGTGGACCGCGAGGAGATCGTGGACACGAGGCTGCGCCGCTACTACCGGCTTACCCCGCCTGGCGCGCAGCGGCTGGCGGCCGAGGTCGAACGGATGCGCGCGCACACCGCGGTCGCGGCCCGGCGGCTCGATCTGCTCGGGGGCCTGGCGTGAACACCACACTGGAGGACCGCTACCGCCGGCTGCTGGCCATGTATCCGGCCGGGCACCGGCGCAAGCACCAGGACGAGATGCTCGCCGTGCTGATGACAGGGGCGAACGCCGGGCAGCGCCGGCCGGGGCTGGCCGACACCGCCAACCTGATCTGGGGTGCGTTGCTGATCAGGCTCCGCCCGGCCCGGCGCGGCACCGCGTGGCCGCTCTGGCGTGACGCGCTGGCCGCGGTCAGCCTCCTCCTGCCGCTGATCGTGCTGGCCTACTTCACGCTGCTGAACGTGGCGTTGCTGGCGACGCTCCGGGCAGGGAGCCCGCTGTTCGACGCGCTGGCGCGCTCCGACGCCGAGACCCTCGGCGGCTGGCTGATCGTGGCCATCCTGGTCCTGCTGCGACTGCGGCGCAGCGCCGCGGCCGCGACCACGGCGCTCCTCATCTGGATGGCTTATTTGACCTCGGACGTCCTCAACTGGTCATACATCGACGCCCCGTCCATGCTCGCCCTGACCGCCGCCGGGCTGGAGGTAGTTGCCCTGGTGGCATCGCCGGGCCGGCCCGGGCGATGAAGATCATGAACTGGAGGCACTACGCGCTCGCCCTGGCGATCCCGCTGGGCCTGGCGGCCGTCCTCAACTGGGTCTGGCTGGACCATCCTGCTGTCTCAGACACGATCATGATCACAGCATGTGGCGCAACCCTGGCCGGGATGGTGCTGGCCTCCGCGCTGAGCAAGCGCGTGGCGACCCTCCTGGTCCTGCCGGTCTACTACCTGATCGTGGAGTTGGTCGTGCCGCCCTCGTCGATCGGCGGCCCCTACGAGTTCACCTCAGGATGGGTCGGGCCGCTGCGGATCACGCTGACCGTCCTGCCGTTCGCGGTACTGCTCTGCGTGGCCCTGGTGGCGACGCTGCGCCCGGCCCGGCACGCCGAGGCCGGCAGCCGCGAAGCCTAAGGCTTATCCGGAAATTCTGGGCCTTTAACTCAGCCCCTGGCCAGATGCTGGAAAAAGGACATGACGCCCGAGACCCACGAATGCACGTCATTACCGGCCCCGCTCGGTGTGGAGACAATCCATACGATAATCAGGATTCCCACGGTCCAGCCCGTTATTTTTGCCAGCACGCGTTTCCCCTCCGCTCAACGCTGCAGGTGCCTGGACGCGCCCCTTTTCGTGGGACGCGCATCAATAGCGACCGCGAGCGCCCGCAACCGGGCAGGTCAGCGCCCCGTGCCAGACTCCAAGTTGATCACGCGCGGTAAAGCAGCGCAAGGATAGTGCAGGTAAAGCCCGCCAGGAGTTTTATCGCATTAGGCGCACAGCTGCTGATACCCGGCCGTCTTATGCTGTGCCGGCGGTTATTAACCGGGCCACTCCGCGACTACCGGGGCGCTGGCCGCTAAGCAGCCAGCTTTACGTTAAGCGTCCTGCGGACGGCAATCAATTGCCTTATCCCGGGCCCGCGGCGCTCGCGCGCCCACCGAGGCGGACGGCCCGGTCTTCATGTTTCGGCTCCTCAGCTGAGGTAAGGTTTCGTGAAGTAGGGTTGGCTCAGCATCGGCAGGGAGGTCGCGGTGACGGCACGGGCCCTCGAGGCAGACGACGCGGCCAGCAGGCTGGCCGAACTCGGCTTGAGCATCGACCTCGTCGGGCGGGTGGTGCGCCGGGCCGACGCGGAGGCGGCGTTCTGCACCGCGTTCGACCCGCCGATCATTGAGGGCCTGATCCGCTGGGCCAGGACGAACCGCTTCCTGCGCGAGGAACTCGTCCCCCTCGGCTGGCGGTTCGACAACCCGCGGAACCTGCCCCGCACGATCCATCCCGGCGGGCAGTTCGCGATCGTCGCGACCACCGGGGACGACGTCACCGGCCTGGCCGCCCTGCTTCCCGCGCCCAAGTACGCCAAGGGGGACGCCACGGCCCGCGCGGTGGAGGTGAACGAGCAGCTGACCCTGGACTTCGGCGACTTCGACCCCGGCGGGCTGCCGCCGCGTGATCACCTGCTGACCTGGCTGCTGCTGTTCCACACCGGCGACGACGGCTTCCACGTCGAGCTGTCGCTTCCGGACCGCATCGACGACGGCCGCATCACCCGCTGGGCAGAGCGGATCATCCTGCCCGTCTTCCCCCGGAGCGAGACACGCCTCGCGGACGCGCTAGCCTCGCCTGACTCTGCCGGGGACCGGGGCATCGTCGTCGAGGTGAGCCGGCTCTGATGCCGCGCGGACAGACGGCGGTCCTGACCCCGTCCCGGCTGGTGATCGCCCGCAAGCGGCGGGGTCTCACCCTGACCCAGCTGGCCGTGCTGACCGGGCTGAGCACCCGCAGCATCTCCCTGTACGAGAACGGCCACCAGGAGCCGTCCGCCGACACGCTGCGGGAGCTGGCCGGGGCGCTCGACGTGTCCCCCGGGTTCCTCGGCGCACCCGACGTGGACGAGATTCCCGAGGACTCGGTGAGCTTCCGGGCCCTCAGCAAGATGACCGCCCGGCAGCGGGACCGCGCGCTGAGCGCGGGCCGGGTCGCGCTGCTGATCAACGACTGGATCGACGCGCGGTTCCGGCTGCCGGAGACCGACATTCCTACCCTCACCGGCCACGATCCCGAAGTGGCCGCGGAAGTGGTCCGGGCCCACTGGGGCCTCGGCGAGCGCCCGGTCAGCAACGTGCTGCATCTCCTGGAGTCCCGCGGGGCCCGGATCTACTCGCTGACCCCGGAGAACGCCGAGCTAGACGCCTACTCGCTGTACTGGCACGGGCGGCCGTTCATCTTCCTGGCCACCGGCAAGACCGGCGAGCGCGGCCGGTTCGACGTCGCCCATGAGCTCGGCCATCTCGTCCTGCACGGGGAGCACCAGGTGCCCAGCCGCCCCGCGGCCGAGGCCGAGGCCAACCGGTTCGCCGCCGCGTTCCTGATGCCCCGGGCCAGCGTCCTGGCCCAGGGCCTGGCCGACGCTACCCCGGACCTGATCCTGGAGGCCAAGCGGACCTGGAAGGTGTCGGCCATGGCGCTGACCCACCGGCTGCACGAGCTGGGCCTGCTGACCGAGTGGGGATACCGGACCGCGTGCGTGCAGCTCTCCCGGCTCGGCTACCGGCACAGCGAGCCGCAGGGCATCGAGCGCGAGTCCTCACAGCTGCTGGCCAAGGTCTTCCGGGCCATCCGGTCCGGGGGCGAGACGCCCGCCTCGATCGCTTCGTCGATCGGGATCAGCACAAACGAACTTCAGTCGCACGTGTTCGGCCTCACCCTGACCGCGGTGCCCGGCGAGGGCCAGGCCGGGACCAGCCCGCCCCGGCACGGCCTGCGCCTGGTCCCGCCCCCCGGCTGAACCCCGCCCCGGTGCTCGCGCACCGACGCCCCCGCTGGATCAGCTGGCACCGGGGCGGTGGGTGCAGTCCGCGGTTCCATCAGGGCAGCAGGGCAGCAGCACTGCACCAACGCCCGGGATCGCCTGGTGGCGCGCCTCGGCGAGCAGAGCAGAGGCCGCGTGCGGGCTGTTTTCGCCGGTACGAGACATCCGGGCGGCGATCAGCCCGGTGACGATCGGCGTCGAGAAGGAGGTGCCGCTCCACTTGGCCATGCCGTAGAAGCGTCGAACCTGTTCGGCATACGGACTGGCGTAGCACCGATACGCGCCGGTCGCGTAGGCGTTGACGAGGTCTCTCCCGGGCGCGTACACGTCCACCCATCCGCCGAAATTGCTGAACGAGGCCCGGCCACGCCAGTCGCCGCCGAGCGCGCCGACGGCAATGACCTCGGAGAAGGCGGCCGGCCAGGTGGGCCTGCGGAAGCCGCTGTTACCCGCGGCGGCAACGCACACCACGCCCCCGTACTGGCGCAGCCGGCTGAGCCACTCCAGGAAGGAGATGAGCGGGAGATCATGCCTGGACAGGCAGGCAACGGTCAGATGGAAGATGTCCACGCCGAGGCTGAGCGCCGCTTCGAGCCTCGGGACCAGATCCGATTCCAGCACACTGCCCGCGACCGAGAAAGCATTGGTCACGATGATCTCCGCGGAGGGCGCCATGCACCGCGTCACGCCCGCGACGAACGTGCCGTGCCCGGTGTAGGGCGGGATCACCGGCGGGTCGCCCACGAGCGGGGAAGGAGGGTCCGCATCCTCCGCCGGATCCCCCATCTGGACCCCGGCCAGCCACGAATGGGTCGCCGCGTCCCGTAGCAACCCGGTATCGGCCATGTAAATCAGCACCCCCGCGCCCCCGCCGGCCGGGCATACCGAGGGAAACGGCTCGATATCGTCGTACACTTCCTCGGGTTCTGTGGCCGGGCAGGAACTGCCCACGCCGCCTGCGACGGTCATGACATGGTTCGGGGTGGCGATTCCCGGGCCGAGCCGCTCGTCAATAACACCCACCGCGTCGAACCAGGCGCGAATAGCGGCTGCCCAGGGTGGTGAGCAGGGCAACGCCCGCGATGACAGGCCGGAGCGCGTTCGGCTCGTCACGCTCAAGGTCGCGCCGGGAGGGTCGCTCGAGGATCTCCAGGACCCGGTCGAGATACTCTTCGCGGACCAGGATCTCACCTTCGGCGAACATATAGTCGATCCCGCCATCCGGGGCGGCGATGGTTACGATTTCCCTTTCCCGCGGCTGGTCGGCACCTTTTCTGCGGGGCGGGTTGCGAAAGGCCGCCTTTATGAGGTCAACCTCATCGGCGACTCTGGGCTGCAGCCCATTTCTCCAATTATCTCTCTCGGTCATGCTGCCCCTCCGTAGGTTGAGACGAACCTGGATTCGCGGCGCCAGACCTCAACGCAGGCCGGTGGCACCCGGCCGCACACACGATGCGCCAACCGGTCTGCTGCATATAGGGAGCTATCGCCTCAGGCGGTGATACATCTGCCCAGCCTCTTTTGCAAGCCGGTGCCGCCAGGTCTGGTTACTCTTAGTATCGGGAATATCGCTTAAAGTCACCAGCTTGCGGGCGAATCATCGGCGCTAGATAGAACATATTTTCGTAAAAAATGGTGTAGACCAGTCAGAAAGCGAGGAACTAGCATTGGCGTCGTGGCCGAAGGCGCACTTGCCGCCGGAACCAGTCGGCGCGATGCGGACGATTTGCTGCTGCTGGCCCTGTCCCGTCCGCATGAGGCATTGGCACAGGCGCGGCTGGTTCTGCGCGGCCGGCCTGACCCGCATGAGGCCTCTGTCGCTCGTCAGGCCGCCGGGATCGTCCTGCGTGATACCGGTGACGTCAACGCCGGGGTACGTGAGCTGCGTCGCGCGCTGCAACTGGCCCGCCAGAGCGGTGCGGCGGAACGCGAGGCCGATGTGCTGGGGTCCCTGGGGACCGCGCTCATCTACGCGGGCCAGACGGCGGGCGGACTCGCCGCCTTCGATCGCGGCATCCAACTGGCCTCCGGCGTACTGACGGGACGCGTACTGCACCGGCGCGGCATCATGCTCTGGAACCTGGGCCGGCACACGGCGGCCCTTGACGACTTCCGCCGCGCGGTCAGCGCCCTGGAGCGCGCGGACGATCCGCTCTGGACGGCGCGCGCGCTGAGCGGCCGCGGGCTGGTCTACCTGGCCATCGGCTCTACAGCCCGTGCGGATGCAGATTTTGTGGCCGCCGGACACCTGTTCGCCAAAACCAGCCAGAAGATGGAAGCGATCCAGACGGTCTTGAACCGCGGGGTAGCGGCCTTCCGGTCGGGAGACCTTCCGGCTGCGCTTTCTTTCCTCGATGAGGCCGCCGCCCGCTACCGGCCGCTGAACGTGCCGACGCCATTCCTCAGCTTCGACCGGTGCGACGTATTGCTGGCGGCGGGGCTGGCCAGCGATGCCCTGGCCGAGGCGGATGCGGCAATACGAGATATCGAGCAAGCCCATGGCTGGTCCACCAAGAAGGCCGAATTGCTGCTGATGGCGGCCAACTGCGCGCTGGCCGCAGCGCAGCCGCAGGTGGCCCTGGACCGGGCCCAGGCTGCCTACCGCCTCTTCCGGTCCCAGCAGAGCGCCTGGTGGGAAGCCCACGCCGGGCTCGTGCTGGTCCGGGCACGTTATGCGGCCGGCCAGGTCTCGGCCCAGTTGCTTAACGCCGCGGACCGGGCTGCCTGCGGGCTGACGGCGCTCGGGTCGGCCGAGGCCACCCAGGCGCATCTGGTCGCTGGCCGGGTGGCACTGGACCTTGGTCGCGGGCCTGACGCCGATCGTCACCTCATCGCTGCCGCGCGCAGCCGGCGGCGCGGCCCCGCGCTGTCACGGGCCAGCGGCTGGCTCAGCGAGGCACTGCGGGCCGAGGCGGCCGCCGACCCGCGCCGCCTGCTCGCCGCCTGCCGCCGCGGGCTGGCGGTCCTGGATGAGTTCCAGTTCACCCTGGGTGCCTCGGAACTGCGGGCACAGGCCACAGCCCACGGGGCCGAACTGGCTGTACTCGCGCAGCGTCATGCTGCGCGGGCTCACCGGCCCCGGCTCTTGCTGACCTGGAGTGAACGCTGGCGGGCCACAGCGCTGGCAGTCCCGCCGGTAAGGCCCCCGGCCGACGCGGGATTCGCTGACAGCCTCGCGGCGCTGCGCGAGATCACCGGCCGGCTGGAGGACGCTCGCCGCCAGGGCAGGCCCTCCGCCGCGCTCCAGCGGCAGCAACAGCGGCTCGAAAGGTCGGTACGTGCCACATCGCTGAGGGCCCGGGGGGCGCCCAACTCCGGCCACAGCGTGGTCAACATCCCGGAACTGCTCGACCAGCTCGGCACCGCCCAACTGATCGAGATCATCGACCTCGACGGCGTCCTGCATGTGCTGTCCTGTAGAGCCGGGCGAGTACGGCAATTCACGGCAGGCCGCACCGAGCAGGCTATCCGCGCTTCTGATTTCGCCCGCTTTGCCCTGCGCCGTCTGGCCCGCAGCCGCCCCGGAGACAACCTGGACGGTGCGCTCGGCATCCTGAAGGCGGTCGGCCCGCAGCTCCAGGACGCGCTCCTCGGCCCGGCCGCCGCTGACCTGGGCGACAGGTCAGTCGTGGTCGTACCGCCCGGCAGGCTTCACGCGATTCCATGGGCACTGATTCCGGCGCTGAGTGGCCGCGTGTTCAGCGTAGCCCCGTCCGCTGGCGCCTGGCTGCGTGCGCATTCAGCCTCGCCGCCGAGCCGCCCGCGTGTCACGCTGGCCCGCGGACCTGGCCTGGTCACCGAAGGCGCTGAGGTTCCACTGATTGCGCACCTGTATGACGACTTCACAGTGCTGGAAGGGGCCGAGGCGACCACGGGGCGGGTGCTGTCCGCGCTTGACGGAGCCTGGCTGGGCCACATTGCCGCGCACGGAAACTTCCGCGCCGACAGCCCGATGTTCTCTTCCTTGCGAATGTGTGACGGACCGCTGACCGTCTATGACTTCGAGCAGCTGGACCGCGCGCCTTACCGGCTGGTTCTCTCGAGCTGCGACTCCGGTGTTCTGGCCCCTGCCGGGGCCGACGAACTTCTCGGCTTGGTCAGCAGCCTGCTGCCGCTGGGAACGGCCGGGATTGTCGCCAGCGTTGTCCCCGTGAACGACTACGCGGTCGTGCCCCTCATGGTCGGCCTTCACCGATACCTGCGAGCAGGCCATAACCTGGCCGAGTCGATGTGCAATGTCCGGCTCAACCTCAGCGGCGATCAGATCCAGCAAGCCACTGCGGCGTCCCTCGTGACGCTAGGCGCGGGCTGACGGGGCAGTGGTCACTCGCGGCGAGGTGTGCAGGCTAGCCGGCCCTGGCCCGGCCGCACCCGCTCGCGCCGGTACAGCCGAGCCGGGCCTTTTCCCCCGCCCCGGGCCAGGACCCCGCATCCCCCTCACCCGCTCGCGGGCTTTCTCCTACACGGAACGGACCGGCGGGCGCGTGATACGTCACCGGGAAAAATTTGAGCGAAAAAATTATGGCCCGGCCGGCGGTATCACCCGAGGCGTGGCGGACTCCGTCTCAGTGAAAGCGCGTTCTCAAGCCGGCTCGTGCGGCGCGGCGGTCATCCGGCGCGGCACCGCCAGGAGATCAGGTGCTCATGGAGATAGCGCCCGGACCGGGCCGACCTCGTACAATGCAGGGCATTCACGGGCCTCCCGCGGCGCTGCGGCGGCCTACCCGGCGAGAGGGGCCCGCAGTGCGCGATGACTCGCCGGTCGCCGTGCTGGTGGCCCGGGCCCGGGACGGTGACAAGCAGGCCTGGGACGCGATCGTGGACCGGTACGCGCCGCTGATCTGGTCCATCTGCCGCCGGTACCGGCTGGACCGGGCCGACGCGGACGACGTCGGACAGAGCGTCTGGCTCCGGCTGGTGGACCAGTTAGCGTTTATCCGCGAGCCGGCGGCGCTGCCGGGCTGGCTGGCCACGACCACCCGCCGGGAGTGCGGCCGGGTGCTCAGCGCGGCGCGCAGACAGGAGGCTCTGGGCGACGCGGTGGACGCCGCGGACATCTCCAGCGATGACCCGGAGATAGCCGAGCGGGAGGTGCTCGCCGCCGAGCGCAACGCGGCGCTCCGGGAGGCGTTCGCGCACCTGCCGCCGCGCTGCCAGGAACTGGTCGGCCTGCTCCTGGAGGATCCGCCGGTCCCCTACGCTGACATCAGCGCCAAGCTCGGCATCCCGGTCGGGAGCATCGGCCCGAGCCGGGGCCGATGCCTGGACCGGCTCCGTCGGTACCCGGCGGTGGCCGCCCTCATCAGCAACGAAACCCCCGCCGGAGGTGGCCCCAGTGACGAGCCAGCAGTGGGCCGATGACCGCCTGATGGTAGCGCTGGGCGAGGCCGTCCGCGCCGCACGGGCCGTGCCGCCCGAGTTCACCGAGGCGGGCAAGTCAGCGTATACCTGGCGCAACGTCGACGCCGAGCTGGCCGCCCTCACGTTCGACTCGGCCGCCCAGGCGGCCGCCATCGCGGCTGTCCGGGCGGAGGAAGCCAGCCCCCGGTTCCTCACGTTCGCGGGGTCCCAGCTCACCATCGAGCTAGAGATCGGCCCGGACTCGATCGTGGGCCAGATCGTCCCGCCCCAGCCCGGGCACGTGGACTCCTGCCCGGCCACCGGGGCGGCCGCGACCGCGGAGATCGACGAGATCGGATGCTTCATCATCCGGCCGCTGCCGTCCTCGCCCTTCCGGCTGCACTGCCACACCGCGGCCGGCGTCAGCGTGCTGACCACCTGGATCACGTTGTAGCCGCGGTTCCCCCGGCCCGGCCGTTGTTCTGGCGGGACGGGCACGGGGCTCACAAGACCACGCGGCTCACAGGACGACGGGGCTCACAAGACCACGCGGCTTACAGGACCACGGGCGGCCAGAGATTGTGCTGGCCCGCGATGGGATCGCCGGGCCATTCCTGCATCGAGCCGAGGTTGTCGTGGGCCGGGTATTTTCCCGCGGCCGGGCCGTCGGCGAACCCGCGCAGCAGGTTGGTGGTCACCTGCCTGGTGAACTGGTGCGCCTGCTTGTTCAGGCCGAACAGGCGCAGCCCGTTGCTGCACGCCACCCACCGCATGGTGCCGGTGTTGAACACTCCCGCACCGCCGCGGTGCGTGTAGTAAGCCGAGTCCGAGTAGCTGTTGATGCCCCGGCATTGCAGCGGCGAATGGGAGAGCACCTGGATTGGCCGCTGGACGGGATAGACCGGGTTGACCCGGTCATATTCGATGCCGACCAGGCCGGTGAGCTTGGTGCCCTTGTGCACCCCGGTGCCGGCAAAGATCCAGCTGTCCGGCGACGCGACGACGAAGTCGGCGGTGACCGGGTTCGACTCGTACAGCGTCCCGGTCAGCGACGACTCCGGGTCCGGGACGGGCGGCTCCCGCCAGTCGCTGGTCACCAGGGCGTTGTTCTTCCCGTACATCGGGTCCTGCAGGTAGCTGGTCTTGTAGCAGATGACCAGCCGCCGCTCCCCCAGCCGGGTGCTGGCCATCCGGGTCCGCCGGAACATCGTGTTCGCGCCCATGAAGGCGATATTCACGCCCGCGTTCCGGGCCGCCGTGAGGTGCGCCCGCTCCTGCGGGGTCCAGTATTCGTCGTGGCCCCCGGTGAACACCGCGTGGGCCCCGTCTAGCAGGTGCGGATCGGCGTCGAGGTCCATGCTGGTGATGTAGGCCAGCGGCAGGCCGGCCCGCTCGGCCAGCTCGATCGTCTTCCGCTCGTGGTAGCAGAACATGTAGGCGCCGTTGGCGTCGTACGGCCGGTCGAGGCTCACCGCGAGCGACCTGTTGTCGTAGTCGCCGATACCGCCGGGCCCGTTGTACAGGTCGTAGCCGCCCCACGTGTTGTACGCCTGCCAGGTCTCGGTACCGTTCTTGATAACGGTCTTACCGGCTGTACTCGCCGACCTGACCGTGACCGGCACGAACCGCTGAGCGCCGTTCTCCGCGTCCAGCCGGAGCAGGTAGGAGCCCTCCGGCCAGTCATGGGTGGGCACGGTCAGGGACGGCCCCCACTTGGCTTCCACCGTGTTGGTCGGCTGGATCAGGTCCGGCTGGCGCTGCCGGTGCCCCTTCACCGTGGCCGACGTCCACAGCAGCCGCGCCTCGTCTCCCTTGTACCAGCCCATCCGGAACGCGCTGACCCGGAAGGAGCGGGCCGTCGTGGATACGTACAGGGTGATCGGCTCGCCGGGCAGCACGCTGGCCTGGCCGGCGTAGCCCACGATGGCGTCCGGGGCGCCGAGGTGCCTGATGTTCCAGTGCGGGTCGCCCGGCAGATCGTTCTCGGCGACCGGTCCCCGCGCCTTCGCGCGCATGGCCTGGTCCTGGGTCTTTCCCGGGCTTCCGCTCCGGCCGACGGTCCTGGCCGCCGCATCGCACGCGGCCGCGCCCGCGGCCATGACCGCGGCGGCCACACCGAAGAACGCCCGCCGCGAATAGTGCGCATAGTGAGAGGGCAGTCCCATGCGGTCCATGATGAACCCGCGTCCGCGGCGACGTGGGTAGCGGGGCCGATAAGCATGAGCCTGATGGCTTTTCTTGACCATTCCGATACTGGCTCCCTGGCCGGCCCGGCCGCTGGTGGACGGGCGCAGAACTGCTCGATAGCCCCGGATCGGCGGTCGGTGACGTGCTCCGCCGCGCCGCGCGCCGGGGGTCAAGGTCTTCGGCCTGCTCTGGCGCTCGCAGCCCACGGCGCTTCGGCGGTCCGAGGAAGCCAACGCGGAGTTCGTCCGCGAGATCGACGAGGACGGCGGCCAGGTCCTGCTCGACGCCCGCACCCGCCGGGCCGGCAGCCATCACCAGAAGCTGGTGGTGATCCGGTATCCGGGTGCCCCCGGCCGCGACGTCGCGTTCGTGGGCGGGGTCGACCTGGGCCACAGCCGGGGCGACGACTCGCAGCACCACGGCGACCGGCAGGTGATGGGTTTCCCGGCCGCTGTACCGGCTGGTGTACCGGCTGGTGTACCGGCTGGTATACCGGCTGTTCTTATACGACCCCGATGGCCGCTCGCTGCGTGTTCGGCTGCGCGGCCGCCTCCGACCCGCGCGCCTGACCTGACCGGCCGCCTCTGACCCGCGCATCTGCCCGGCGGCCTGACGTGGCCCACGAGCTCCGGTAACACCAAGCAACCCTCGGGCCGCCTCCGAGCGTCTGCTCAGGTACCAGCACCAGGCGCGGACGTCCCGGCGGTAGCCCCCATGTCGGCAGCCCCCGCATGTCGGCGGCCTGGCCCGCTTACCAGATGGATGGAGGGGACATGAGAAGGTACCGACCCTTGTGGGACTGGGTCGGCCTGGCGACTACGGCCGCCGTGCTGTGCGCCGGGTTTACCGGGGCCGGCACCCCGGCGCTGGCGGCTGCCTCGGCCAGCCGGCGTGCTGAGGCGGGCTCGATCGCGGTCAGTTGCCACTCCGCCGCGCGCCCGAAGCTGGCGGCCCGGCTGTCGCGGGACATCCATCGAGCGCTGAGCGGGCGTTTGTCCGCGGTTGCGCTGCGGGTCTACGACAAGAGCGATGACCTGAACTGCTGGCTGAACGCCACGATGCGCTTCGACTCGGCCAGCGTCGTGAAGGTGATCATCCTCGGCGCCCTGCTGCGCGAGGCTGAGACGCGGCACCGGCACCTCACCCCGAGCGAGGCGCACCTGGCCCGGCTGATGATCACCAAGTCAGACAACAGCGCCGCTTCGGCCCTGTGGGCGCACGTGGGCCGCGGCCGGTTGCAGTACTTCCTCGGCCGCGCCGGGATGAAGCAGACCCACCTCGGGCCGGGTGGCTACTGGGGCCTCACCCAGATCACCGCGCACGACGAGTTGCTGCTGCTGAACCTGCTCACGTACGGGAACACGGTGCTGAACGCGGGCTCGCGGAGCATCGCGCTCAACCTGATGGCCCAGGTCATCCCGTCCCAGCGCTGGGGAGTCCCGGCAGGCGCACCCGCCGACCTGACCGTGCACGTGAAGGACGGCTGGCTGCCCCTGGCCACCCATGGCTGGCGTATCCACAGCATCGGCTGCTTCACCGGCCACCACCGCGGCTACAGCATCGTCGTCCTCACCGAGGACAACCCGACCATGGAGTACGGGATCACGACGATCGAGCAGGCAGCCGAGGCCATTCACCGTCAGCTCAACCCCACCGCGACCGCGATCCGCCCGCCGTCCACCCCGGCTCCGTCGTGGGGCAAGCCTGACGAGCGGATCCCCTCATCCCTCGGCGGCCGGTAGCCACCCTGACTGCCGCATAGCTCCGGGGAGACCACCCCAGATCTCTGCCGGAAGTTTTTCCGGAATGAGTGGAACCGCGATGACGGCACCGCACGTCTAAGGAGGTGCCTCTTCCCACCTGGGGCGCATGGTGAATGGTTGCCCGCATGGCCCGGCAAGCAGCGCACAGTTGCCGGGCCGTGCGGGCGACGTCGTTTTCACCGCCGCCCGGGGCAGCCCGGCCACCGCCCGCGCTGCCCGGCCAGCGCCCGCGCAGCCCGCACCGCCGCCGCAGCCCGGCCACCGCCCGCGCAGCCCGGCCACCGCCCCCGCAGCCCGCACCGCCCCCGCAGCCCGCACCGCCCCCGCAGCCGGCACCGCCCCCGCAGCCGGCACCGCCCCCGCAGCCCGGCCACCGCCCCCGCAGCCCGCACCGCCGCCGCCGGCCATGCGCGATGGATGGCGGTGGCTTCACCATCCCCACGTGCTCAGCACCCGCCGCAAGGGCCTCAAGGCTCCGCGCATAGTGGCCGGCATCAAACCCCTACGCGCTATGGTCCCTATGGCCGCCTGCATCGGTTTTGTCGGTGGCGGGTGGGATGATTCGAATATGTGTTTACCAGAGCAGTCTGCCCGGGACGCGGCGCTGGCCGAGCTGGCCCGCCTCGACCCGGCCTCGCTGGATGCGGCCTCGCTCATGGGCCAGATCACCGATCTGGCTACCTTCATTAGCCAGGCACAGGGGCAACTGTCCCGCCTGACCGCCACCCTGGATATAACGGGCGGGGCGGCGGAGGCGGGGCACAAGTCCGCTTCGGCGTTCCTGCGCACCCGGTGCGGCCTGGCCCCCGGGCGGGCCGCCGCGGTGGTGGGCACGGCCCGGGGGCTGCGGGATCTGGAGGCCACGGAGAAGGCGCTGCACGCCGGGACGGTGTCCTTCGACCAGGCGCAGATCATCGTCCAGACCACCACCGGGCTCGGTGACGCTGCGGGCCAGGCCGAACAGGTGCTCCTTGATCACGCGCCCGGGCTGGACACCGCCCTGTTCCGGCAGTTCGCCGACGAGGTGGCCTATCGCGCGAACCCCGAGGCGGCTGAAGAGCGTGAACAACGCCGCTGGGAGAAACGTCACCTGTCGTTCGGCCTCACGCTGGACAACACGGGGATGCTGTCGGGCACGTGCGGCGACGCGGTGTCATATGAGATCGTGCGGACCGCGGCCGAGGCGTTCAGCCCGCCAGGCGGCCAGGCAGATACCCGGACCGCGGCGCAGCGGCGGATGGACGGCCTGGTCGCCGCCTGCAAAGCCGCCCTCGACGGCGGGTCCGCGCCGGAGCGGCACGGCAGCGCGCCGCACATCACCGTGCTGGTCAAGGATGAGACTCTTGCCCAGGCCGCGGCCCAGACAGCGGGCGCGGACCAGGCGCCCGGCGCAGGCCCGGCATCCAGCCAGGCTGATCCCGCGGCACCCGGCACTGCAGCCGGGGCGTCTTCGGGCCTGGTCACCGGGGCGGCGCCAGGCCGGACCGGGCACGGCACGATGCTGACCGCCCGCCAGGTCCTGGCCCTGTGCTGCGGCGCGCAGGTTGGCGCGATCCGCTGGGACGACGGCCTGCCCCTCGACGTCGGCCGCACCGCCCGCACCGAACCACCCGGCCTGCGCCGCGCCCTGGAAGCCCGCGACCGCGGCTGCCGGTGGACCGGCTGCGGCGCCCTGGCCGCCTGGGCCACCGCCCACCACATCCGCCCCTGGAGCAGAGGCGGCGCCACCAGCCTGGAGGATCTGGCCCTGTTCTGCCACGTCCACCACCACTACTTCATCCACCTGCTGGGCTGGACCATCACCGGCAACCCCAACGGCACCCTCCACTTCACCCACCCCGGCGGATGGCTCACCCTCGACAGCCCACTCCCCGGACGCTGACAGCGGGCCGGGTCCGGCTGGGCAGACCACCCGTCGGAACGGACGGCCTGATTAGGTCGTCAGCCCGGGAGGCCTGAGTCTCCAGCGTGCCCGCACTGGCTGCTACTCCGGCGGAGACGGACGGGCAGATGACTCCGGGGTACCGGACCCGATGACGGCGGGCCGGTCCAGCCAGGCGCAGGCCCGTACGGTGCCGCTCAGCCAGGTCCAGGTAGGCCTGCACCGCGTGCTTGATCCAAGACTGCTGGCGCAGGCCCGCGTCGGCCCGGATGGAAGCGGGCACCCCGATAGCAAGAGCGCCTGCCGGGACGGTCATGTCCTCGAGGACCAGTGCCCCGGCCGCGACCACTGCTCCGGCGGCCACCCGGGCACGGTTGAGGACCAGGGACCCCGAACCGATCAGGCAGCCGTCCTCCACCACGCATCCCTCCAGGTGCGCGCGGTGCCCGACGACGCAGTCCGCGCCGATCACCGTGGGCAGCTCCTCGGTCGTGTGGACGATCGTGCCGTCTTGGATCGACGTCCGCTCCCCCACCTTGATCAGGCCGTGATCCCCGCGCAGTACCGCTCCCGGCCACACCGACGACCCGGCGGCGAGTTCTACCGCACCGATCACTACGGCGTCCGGATGAACAAAAGCCTGCGGATCGATCGCGGGCGCGGCGTAGTCGAGTGCGTAGATCGGCACAGCATCACTTCCCCAGAGCGCGTCTGTGGCCCGCCTCGGTACGGCCACGTGTCCCGTTCTCACCAATACGGCATATTGCCCGAAACCAGGATTACATGGGCATGACCGGCCAGCACGGCTCTCACCGCAGAAGTTGATCAGCTCACCTGCGGTAACCGGGCCGTGCTCACCTGCTGTGCCTGGCAGGAACCTGGCAACTGGGTGGGCACGGACCGGGCCAGCCGGCCGGTACAAACCAGGCAGCCGGGCCGGGCGCCTGGAGGGCACCAACCAGGCAACCGGGCTGAGCGGCCGGCCGACACAAATCAGGTGGCACGGCGCCGACGACACGGTCCGGCCGCCCAGACCCGGTAGCCGCTGGCGCGCGGATCCGCCGGCGCTGGGCTTGCACGCCAGGACTCCCTGTCCAGGGCCTGAGGGCGCTCTGGCGCAGGCCATAGGTCAGCAGTGGGGCGGACCTCCGTCCCCACTTTCGCGCCGCAACCAATTATTCCCTTTTGTTTAGTTTTCGCAGAGGTTACATAATGATACGAAAGAGGGAAAACCGCAGCGATCACGGGCAGGAACCGATCGCGCGCTGGGTCGCGGGAGACGTCGATGCTACTGGAATCAGCCGGATGATCATTCAGTCTCCGGCCCTCGCTATATCCAGGCGTTCCAGGAATTGTGTCTCACTTCCATACACCCCGGCCGCCACGATCCGGCCCTGGACCCGGCTTGGCGGCGGATGGCCCGTACCGCGAGCCTGCCGCGCGTACCCCGACTCAAGGACACCGTCGTGACAGTCACGCACCGCCAGTCCCATGAGACCCGGGCGGGTGGGCTCTCCGGCCGGGTTGCCCTGGGTACCGGCGGCACTGCCGGAATCGAGGGCGCTATCGGGCAGGGCCTGGCCGAGGACGGCGCGGCTATCGCGGACGGTTACTGGCACAGCCCGGAGTGGCCCCGGAAGTCCCGGGCCGCGGGGTCCGCCGAGTTCCCTGACCGGCGGACCGCTCTGCACGAGGGCAGCATCGGTGTGGCCGACGACTGCCGACGGGTGGTACGCGAGGTCGTCGATCAGCGCGGGCGACTCGACATCCTGGTCAGCCCCTTCCTGGCGGGCGACGCGTCTGCGCGTGACGGGTCAGGCCTGGCGGGCCAACGGCGGCCCGGACATGTTGAGACGACAACCATGAATGAGCAGCCAGAGGTCGCGGTCTTGTCCAACGCGCAGACCGGCATCGGCAAATTCGGCGGCCAGTACCGCCCTCATCACCACGTGCACCGGCGGCGGCCGGGGCATCGCCGCAATCTTCGAGCGGGTATAGCCCTATACAAGGGCCGGTTCGCGGTAGCAATCTCCCAGGAGGTGCCCAATGTCCGAAAGCGACATCGCGTGGCAGGCGGCGCAGGACGCGGCCCAGGCCCTCGCACCCGAAGCCGACCTGGTCGGCGATCTTGATAGCGCGGGCTTCGGTAAGTCGCTGCTCGCGGTGCTCAACCGGGCCATGGAACGTCCGTACACCGTGGCCGGGGCCAGTCTGCGGCTGACGACCAACCTGGCCCTGGCGACCCAGTTCGCGGCGGCCAAATCGATGGGACTGCAGGCGACCCCGCCCATCGAGCCGGACCGTGACAAGCGGTTCGCCGATCCGGCCTGGGAGGACAACCCGGCATTCGCCGCCCTGCGCCAGTATTACCTGGCCAGCAAGCAGTTCTCCGACGAGATGCTCGCCGCTGGCCGGGGGGACCCGGTCAGCGACGGCAAGGCCGCGCTGGCCACGGGGTTCCTGCTCGACGCGCTCAGCCCGACCAACTTCCTCATGACCAACCCGGCAGCGCTGAAGCTGGCGTTCGAGACCGGCGGCAGCAGCCTGGCCGCCGGCGCGCGGAACTTCCTCGACGACCTGGCACACAACAACGGCAAGCCCAGGCAAGTTGACACGAGCCCGTTCCACCTGGGCGAGAACATGGCCGCCACCCCAGGCAAGGTCGTGTACTCCAGCGAGCTGATGGAACTCATCCAGTACGAGCCGCAGACCCCGCAGGTCCGGTCCATCCCGATGCTGGCCAGCCCGCCATGGATCAACAAGTACTACATCATGGACCTGGCGCCGGGCCGCAGCTTCATCGAGTGGGCCGTCCAGCACGGGCACACGGTCTTCGCGATTTCCTACCGCAACCCTAGCGAGGAGATGGGGGGAATCACGCTGGACGACTACCTCATCGAGGGCCCGAAGACGGCGATGGACGTGATCACGGACATCACCGGGTCGCCCAAGATCAACATAACCGGGCTCTGCCTGGGCGGCGCGCTGACCGCCATGCTTGCCTCCTACCTCGTCCGTACCGGAGACGACCGGATCAACTCCATCTCCCTGCTGAACACGATGCTTGACTACAGCGAGCCGGGCGTGCTCGGCTCGTTCACCGACGTACCGACGATTGCCAAGCTCGAACGGCAGATGCAGGCGAAGGGCGTGCTGGAAGGGTCGTCCATGGCGGGCACCTTCGACATGCTCCGGGCGAACGACCTGATCTTCAACTACGTGGTGTCCAACTGGCTGATGGGCAAGCAGCCGCCGGCGTTTGACATCCTCGCCTGGAACGGGGACAACACCCGGATGCCGGCCGCCATGCACTCCTTCTACCTTCGCTCGCTCTACGTCAACAACGAACTGGCCACCGGAGTACTGGAACTGGCTGGCCAGCGGTTGTCGCTGGCAGATGTGAAGAGCGACACCTACGTGGTGGGGGCGGTGAACGACCACATCGTGCCCTGGACGACCTCCTACAAGGCGACCGGGCTGCTCGGCGGCCACGTGCGCTACGTACTGACCAGCGGCGGGCACATAGCCGGGATCGTCAACCCGCCCGGGCCGAAGGCCTGGTACATCAGCCGGCGAGCACTACCCGCCCACCGCCGAGGCGTGGCGGTCCAGCGCAGAGCGCAAAGACGGCTCCTGGTGGGAGGACTGGGCCGACTGGATGGAGTCGCGGGCTGGTGAGCTGGTCAAGCCGCCTGGGATGGGCAGCCGGCACCACCCCCCGCTGGGCGACGCACCCGGCGAGTACGTCCGCGGCTGACGGCCGGCCGGGGCCAGCGCGTCTGGGCCACCTGGCCTGGGCCAGCGGGCCCGAGCCAGCGGGCCCGAGCCAGCAAAGCGGGGGCGAGTGGAGTGTGAGCCAGCAGACATTATATTGCTTGACAAATCATGCATTCTGCATGGTATAGTAAGCATCGAGACCCCAGAGAAGACCTCGGAGCAAGGAACCCGGAGCGAAGCGTTCCGGAGCGACAGACATCTAGGAGAGCACCATGGCAGACACCCGCAGCACCAGCCAGGAAGTCCAGACTGAGATTCTGGATGCCGTCCGCAAGAGCCAGGAAGCCATGGTGGACGCGATCAAGCGCTGGGCCGAGACGATCCAGTCGATCACCCCGTCCATCCCCGTTCCCAACCTGCCCTACGCCGACAAGCTGCCCAAGCCAGAGGAGTTCGTGGCCAACGCCTACGACTTCTGCGAGCAGCTGCTCGCCAGCCAGCGCACCTTCGCCGAGAGCGTGCTCAACGCGACCAAGCCGCTGACCGCCGGCAGGAACGGGACGACCCCGCCGAAGACCGCGGCCAAGTAACCTGACCTCGGCTGACCCGCGCGGTGCCCCCGGATATCCGGGGGCACCGCGCGGATTTTATGCATACTATAGTTAGCAGAAGTAAGCAGGCTGGCCGGGCTGCCCGGCCGCACCGTCTCAGGCCCTGGAGGTCCTCATGCCAGAACCTTGGGACACCCAGCGCGAAGCCCTCGGCGCCTTCATCCGGACCCAGCGCAAGCTGGCCAACCTGTCCCTGCGCCAGCTCGCGGAGATGACCAGCCTCTCGAATCCTTACCTGAGCCAGGTCGAGCGCGGGCTACATCAGCCCTCGGTCCGGGTGCTTAAGCTCATTTCCGAGGCGCTGAACGTGTCGGCGGAAACCCTGCTCGCCCAGGCCGGGCTGCTGGATGGCGACCGCTCTGGCACTGCGGCTGGACTGGGCCAGGCCGGCGCCGACCGCTCAGCCGCGGCCGGGGCTGACGCCGAAGCGGCTATCCTCGCTGATCAGCGGCTCACCGATGATCAGAAGAGCGCCCTGATTACCGTGTACCGGAGTATGCTGCGGTGAGATTAGGTGCTGTCGCGGCGTCCGCCAGCAGTGACACCAAATCGAGCGCATCGTCGCTTTTAGTGCCGTCGGCGTGACCAAGAAGTTACCCGCATCTTGCTCTCCGGCGAGCACAGGGAGTCGGCCATGTCTATAATTCCTATATGGTAATTGGGGAATCTCGTTTGCCTGAGCTGCTGCCGCGCCCGGAAGAGTCAGAACTGGCCATCGCACCGCCTGTCGCCGAACCCGGGTACTGGGCCGGCGCGTCGAGTGCAGTCATAGGCGACGACGCGATCTACCTCGCCTACCGGATGCGCCGTCCGGTAGGCCGCGGTCGCGGTTACGGCGTCAGCGTGGCCCGGTCCGAGGACGGCGTGCATTTCGAGCCGCTGCTGACCATCGGACGCGAACTGGTCGGAACCGAGTCGCTCGAGCGGCCTTCCCTCGTACGCACTGAGACGGGCACCTGGCGGCTGTACCTGAGCTGTGCCACGCCCGGCACCAAGCACTGGCGGGTGGAACTGGTCGAGGCCACCCATCCCAGCGAGTTCGACGCGCTGAACAGCCAGGTTGTTCTGCCCGGAGACGCCAAGACCGGTGTCAAGGACCCGGTGATCACCCACCGCGATGGGCTCTGGCAGCTATGGGCGTCGTGCCACCCGCTGGCCGATCCCGACGAGGCCGACCAGATGGTCACCGACTACGCCACAAGTGGCGACGGCAAGGAATGGACCTGGCAGGGAACCGCGCTGAATGGCCGGCCGGGCTACTGGGACTCCCGGGGCACCCGGGTGACCGCGGTGATGTACAGCGGCGCCACGATCACCGCCTACTACGACGGCCGGGCCAGCGCCGCCGAGAACTATGAGGAGCGCACCGGCATCGCCACCGGGACCGAGCCCGCCGCGCTCACCCCGGTCGGGAACGCTCCCTCGGCCGAGTCGCCCCACGGCGGCCGGGGCCTGCGCTACCTGGACATCCTGCCGCTCGGCGACGGCAGCTACCGGCTGTACTACGAGATGACCCGGCCCGACGGCTCGCACGAGCTGCGCACCGAACTCCGGGCCGGGCTGGGCGCTTAGCCCCTCTCACCTGGCTATGCCCCTGCATAGCCCCCGTAACGGCTAGTCCGAGCGGGGCTGGCCGTTACGGGCCTGGCGTTGCCCGACCGGGCGGTCGCCGACCAGCCCGCCGGACCTCTCCCGGGGCTGCAGCCAGTCGCTGAAGTCTTCTTCAGTGACCTTCTCCAGCAGACGGATGTCGGACTCGAAGTACGGCAGCACCGCCTGCCGCTGCTCCCAGGTCAGAGGCTGGCGAGGCCGGGCCCCGCGCTGTAGCATCCGCTCCAGTGGGCTGGTCAGCGCGGTCCCGGTCGTCCCGGGCAGGTGCCGGCTCGCCGCCGCGGCCGTCCGGATCACGGAGGACACGGCCCGGTGGCCCAGCGACCCGGCCGGGTGCGCGGTCACGTTCTCCCTGGGCACCTCGGTGATGATCCCCTGCTCGACCCCCAGGAACCCGCAGATCTGGTCCAGCGTCCGCACGGGGGCGTCCACCAGGTCCCGGTAGCGGAGCACGAGCACCTGGTCCTTCGGGAACACCTGGTACAGGTGCTCGAGCTGCTCGCCGTACCGTCCCAGCCGCGTGTAGTGCCAGAATTGCGCCCAGCCCGCCGCTACCCGGCGGTCCTCGTCAGCACAGGCCTTGACGAAATCCCCGATCGGATCGAGGCCGGCCGACCACAGATGCGTCCAGTTGGAGTGGGCCCGCTCCACCGGGTCACGGAGCATCGCGATCATCCTGACGTCCGGGATCAGGTCCCGGATCCGGCGCTGGGCCGCTTCGTCGTACAGGTAGAACGGGGTGGACTCAGCGCGCAGCTGGCCCGCCGCGGCCGCCGCGAACAGGGCCTCGTAGTCCTCCCGGCGCCACACGTGCTCACGCCAGGTCGGGATGTCCCCGGGACCGCCGCCACGGGTCGGGGGCGGCCCGTCGGTGAGGAAGAACTTGGGCTCCTTGACAGGCGACATGTAGAGCGCGGGATGCGCGGCCAGAGCCGCGTGCAGTGCCGTGGTGCCGGCTTTAGGGGCACCGATGATCAGGAAGTCCGGCAGAGGCATGGGGGGGCCTCCTTTGCGTGAATATGCTCCTACGCACCCCCTCGGGGCACTTGAAGCAAGGGAGAATTATCCCGATCAATTTTGTAGGCTAGGGGATGCCCGGTTACCGGTCAATGCTAGGTAACCGTCACTATACGGACCGTGATACGTGACCCTGGTCACTCTGACCGGACGCCCCCCGGCCTCGTTGCGCGGGGAGCGCACGGCAAGCAGTCTGCCCGCCAGAGAGCGGATCACACCTCTTTTCGGGGCCCGGATGATGCGGGCAGGAATAGACAACGCGACAGTCACTCAATTCGGCGGGCATTAAAACGCGGCGGACCCTGCGCCGGAGTTCGCAGTGCGGACCGGAGTTCGCACTGTGCTGGCCTCTGCGCGGCGAGAAGCCCAGGCAAGAAGTCCAGGTGAGAACACCTTGCTGGGAAGGCTCTGCGGATACAGTCCTCGCTTCTTGTCCCTGCGCTGAAAACCCCGGGAACTGCCTGGAACCCCGCGGTTATCCGCAGGAATTCTGCGGAATTAGTCGACCACAGGGAGAAATGCATGAATGCCCGGGATGGCCATCCACTATATTAAAGATACCAGCCTGCGGGCCTTCCGGGCGCAAGCCGGCAGCCGAAGGCGCACTCTGGGCCGGGCGCTCGCTCGCACAGGTCACGCCAGGGTGCGGTCCTCAGCCGCCGGCACGGCGGCCACGTCCTCGCGGCGCAGCACCGCAGGGTCACCGTCTCCCCGCAGGAGTGCGGCATCCTCGCAGGAGTGCGGCGACCTCCGCCCCGGGCACACCGTGGAGGTGCAGGTGGCAGCCGCCCCTCGCCAACTGGGCCGTGGCCGCCCCGTCCACCAGGCGGAGGCTGGGGCATGTGGTCGCTGACCAGCCCGCACAGCGGGGTGCTACTCCCCACTGGACGCGGGGTCGGCCGCCGTTGTCTGCTGTCCTGAAGGGAACTGTCCCGTCTGGCCCGATGCGGGTTCCGCGTCGTACTCTCCCGCCGGGTGGCCCCCGGGGAGGCGGTGTTTAGCCACCCGCGCCGTGGGGGTGCGCGGCAGCTCATCGATGAGCTGCCAGTAGCGGGGCACCTTGAAGGCGGCCAGCCTGGCGGCGATGTGCGCGCGAAGCGCGGCGAAGTCGGGCTGACGGCCCGGCGCCGGCACCACGAACGCCTTCACCTCCTCCTCCGACAGCTCCGACGCCACCCCGACAACCGCACATTCGAGCACATCAGGGTGGTCCGCGAGGACCTCCTCGACCTCGGCCGGGGACAGGTTCTCGCCGCGGCGGCGGAGCACCTCCTTCTTGCGCGCCACGAACGTGTAGATACCGCCGGGGTCCACAGTGACCAGGTCGCCGGTGCGCAGCCACCCGTCCCCGGTGAACGCCCGGGCCGTCTCGGACAGCATGCCGTAATAGCCGCGGGTCAGCACCGGGTTGCGGAGCAGCAGCTCGCCCGTGCCGCCCGGGCCGACCTCCCGGCCCGTGTCGTCCACCACACGGGCGTGGTTGATCACGCCGAGCACCGGGTGCTGGCGGACCGCGCCGAGGGTGCCGAACGGGCGGGTCCCGTGCGCCCAGATGAGCCCGTAGGGGCTCTCCGACATCGCGTACCCGACCACGATGCGCAGGCCGAACCGGCGCTCCATCTCCTCCTGCCGCTCCCGGGCCGGCGCCGGGCCGGTGTAGCAGAGACGCAGCGGCGTATCCGCGTCTCCCGCCCGCAACGGCTGGCGCATCAGGATCTCCAGCATCGCGCCGATCGCGTTGAACTCGGTCGCGCCGTGGCGGCGGGCCGCGTCCAGGAAGCCGTGTGCGGAAAAGCGGGGCAGCAGGATCAGGCCGGCCCCGCAGGCCAGCGAGCCCATCACCGAGTAGGCCGGGGCGTTGATGTGGAAGAGCGGCAGCGAGGTCATCAGCCGGTCCTGGGCGGTCAGCTCCATCCAGTACGGGAACCCCTCCCCGGCCAGGACGTAGGCCCGGTGGGTCTGCATGACCAGCTTGGACCGGCCCGTCGTCCCCGACGTGGGGATCAGCACTGCGAGATCGCCGGGGCTGACCGCGGAACCCAGCAGGTCCCGATCACCACGGGGCGGCCCGCCGGCGCAGGCATGAGCCCAGTCACCGGCCAGTTCTCCGGCGTCCAGCACCCCGATGTGGATCTGGGCGGCCGCCCTCGCCTGGGTGACCAGCGCGGTCAGGCCCGCATCGGTGATCAGCGCGCGGGGCCGGGTCTGCTGGGCCAGTCCGGCGAGCTCGGCCGGGGCGCTGCGCGGGTTGACCGACACCACCACCGCGCCCAGCGCGGTCAGGGCCAGCCAGCAGATCAGGTATCCCGGCGTGGTCCGCACAGTGACCATGACCAGGTCCCCGTGCCCGACCCCGGCGTCGCGCAGGCGGCGGGCCGCCTCCGCGACCTGGACCAGGGCCCCGGCGAAGCTCAGGGTCCCCTCGTCGCTGCGGACCCAGATGCCGTCGGGGTCGCGGGCCGCGGCGTCGGCCAGAACCTGCGGGATGGTCCGGCTCGCCGCGGCGTCCGCCAGCTCGGACACGGTCAGGATGCCCCGGGAGCCACGTGGTCGCGCCAGGAGTGCCGGGGGACGAAGTCCAGCGCCGCGCGGGCCCGATCGACAGCCAGCAGCGTGCCGAACTCCCCCACCTCGCGGGTCACCGTCACGTCCGGGAAGACCTCGTCCGCCGGGGCGTGGCGGGGCGGCACGTCGAACGGCAGTCCCAGCGTGGTCTCGCTGGACGCCCACACCACCCGCTCCAGCTCTGCTTGGGCCGCCGCGGCCGTGAACACGTTGAAGCTCATGGTCATGTTCTGGTGAACGTGGTGGCCGGCGTGCGGATCTCGGGGGCCGGGATGTTGGCCAGGTGCACCACCGCGTCCACGCCCCGCAGCACCTCGGTTGCCTGGCCGTAGTCGGTCAGGTCGGTCAGCAGGGGGCTGGCCCCCAGGTCCCGGGCGGGCATGACCCGGTCGGTGGCGACCGCCCGGTATCCGTGGGCCAGCAGTTCCCGGAGGGTGACCCGGCCGGCGCGGCCGCTCGCGCCCGTGACGCAGATTCGCTTCGTCATGCCGCCAGGATTTCACGCGGCCCACGCCGCTCAGCAAGCCTCGAGCAGTGCCCCGGGCCCGGGAGGGCAGTGCCCCCCGGGGCGTGCGCCAACAGGCGCCGCCCGCTTGGAGCCACCCGCTTGGAGCCGCCCCCACCAAGCCGCCGCCCGAGCCGCCCGCACCGAGCCGCCGCACCAAGCCGCCCGCACTGCAGACCGTTAGTGATCAGACGATCGGTGTCGCTGGCGCGACACCGATCGTCTGATCACGATGGCGGCCCGGACGGCCCGCCCGGGCGGGAGGGGCCCGTGGGGCTCAGGGGGTTGGTGTGACGGTCGTGCTGGACCCGGATGCGCTACTCGGGGTCGGCGACGGCACCGTCGAGGGTGAGGACGACGCGCCGGTGGCACCCGGGGTCGGTGTCCCCGACGACGACCCCACCGAGGGCGTCGGGGTGGCGGACGTGGACCCGGTCGGCGTGGCGGACGGCTTGGCGGACGGCGTGCTCGTGGTATGCGTGGTCCCTTGGTGCCGAGGGCTCTGCCACGCGCTACTCAGCGGCGGCTTGCCCACGGCTAGCTCGAATATCGTGATACCCATCACGACGATGAGGAAGAAGGTTCCAGCTATGGCGCCGTAGGTCAGCCACTGCCGCCGGGTCAGCTCGCGGAAGAAGCTGGTGACCGCGGCCCAGATACTGCCGCGACCCTCGGTGGGGCCTTCCTCGGTGAGGTTCCCGTGCGCGTGCTGGCTGGCCGTGTCGCCCGGGCCGCCGCCGTTGGCTGCGCCGCCGTTCGCCGGCCCGACGTTGGGCGTGCCGTCCCACTGGGTGGTGGCCAGGCCCGGGATCATCTGCGTTTCGTGGGGGTCCCGCGGGGCGCCGTACTGCCGACTATCCCAGACAGCCGTCTCACGGGCCGCCTGTTCCCGGGCCGCCCCCTGCTGGGAGGCCGTGCCCGATGACGCAGTGTGCCGCCCGCCGGAGGCGGTTCCCGTCCCGGTCCCGCTCACGGTGTCCCGGTTCCGGGGCCGGGCGCCAGAGTGATAAAGCACCTGCCCCGCGGTCCGCAGTCGCTCCTGGGAACGCTCGAGATAGTGCTTGTAGATCGCCGTGCCCAGAGTGCTGGCCACACTGCCCACGGCCGCGCCAAGCAGCGTGCCGCCCACGCCGAGGTAAGAGGCAGCGAGGGCGCCGGTCAGGGTGGCCAGGACACTGGCGATGACTTGAGCGCCGCTCAGCCCGAATCCGCGCGGCCCGCTCATGAACTGTCCCCCTTTGCACGTGAGACCCCCGCAGCCAGCGCGGAACTCACGGCATGGGGGGATGCAGACGGTTCCTTGACTCTTCGAGCTTATGCGGGACACCCGGTGCGGCACGTCCGCTCGGCGCAGGTCGGCGTGGAACTGGGGTGTGCTACGTCACCCCCGGCAGGCGCCACGGGCCGATCCGGCGCGGCGCCCCGCAGCAGCCTGGCCGGATCGCTCGCGCCCGACGGCCGCGCGTGACCTGGAAGCTTTACCCGAGCGTGGAAGTCATCGCCGGACCGCGCCGGGACCAGGAACCGCCGACGCCGGGGACCAGCCGATCGGGTGAGACTTTTCTGGCTCATGTCTCGATAGCTGAGACACGCCGCGCGCTGCGGCCGGGACAAGACAGAACGACGTGATCCCGGAGAGGTCCGGCCGCGGCCGGCCGGACCTCTCCCGGCCCGCGCGTTCCCGGCCGCCCTTCGCGCCGCTTCTACCACGGCCACCCGCTTCCCGGCCAGAGCCCCCGCCGGCCGGCCCAGGCGCGCGCTACCGTCGGGGGGTGGCAGATCGCGCGGTTGAGGTGCTGGTGATCGGGGCGGGCGTCGCGGGGCTGACCACCGCGGTGTGCCTGGCGGAAGCGGGGTTGGCCGTGACCATCAAGGCCGACCGGCTGCCGCAGCAGACCACGTCGGCCGTGGCCGGCGCCATCTGGGGACGGCACCTGGTCGAAGACAGCGACCGGGTCACCCGCTGGTGCGCCGAGGCCCTGGACGTGCTCACCGCGCTGGCCGCCGAGCCCGGCACCGGAATCCGCTTGGTCGCGGGGATGGACGCTGCGCGGACCGCATACCCCCGCCCGGACTGGGCCGCGCCGCTGCCCGGCCTGAGACCGTGCGACCCGGCGGCGCTCCCGGCCGGCTTCTCGGCGGGCTGGCGGTACACCGCGCCGGTGGTGTCCATGCCCCTCTACCTGGACTACCTGGCCGGGCGGCTGCGCCGGGCAGGCGGGCAGCTCACGGCCGCGCCGCTGGACTCGCTATCCCAGGCCGTCCGGCAGACCACCACGCCGGTGATCGTGAACTGCACGGGGGCCGGGGCTCGCGACTTCGTGCCCGACCCGTCGGTGAGCCCGGTCCGCGGCCAGGTCGTGGTCGCCGAGAACCCAGGCATCACCGAGTTCTTCATCGGGGGCGGCGACGAGACCCACGAGCTGACCTACGTGTTCCCGCACGCCAGCCGGGTGGTGCTGGGCGGCGACGAGATCCCGGGTGACTGGTCGCTGGACCCCCGGCCCGCAACCGCGCAGCGGATCCTGGCCGACTGCGCGGCCGTCGATCCGCGGCTGGGCACCGCCCGGATCCTGGAGCACCGGGTGGGCCTGCGGCCGGCCCGGCCGCAGGTGCGGCTGGAGGCCGAGACCGCCCCGGGCGACGGCGACGGGCGGCTCCTGGTCCACAACTACGGCCACGGAGGCGCCGGCGTGACCCTGTCCTGGGGCTGCGCCCGCGAGGCCGCGCGGCTCGTCATGTCCTTCCGCTCACCGGCCCCCCTCTGACGGCCCCCTCTGACCGGCCCCTCTCTGACCAGCCCGCCGACCGCCCGCCCGCTGACCGCCCGCCCGCTGACCGGCCGTCCGCTGACCGGCCGCCCGCTGACCGGCCGCGGGCAGGCTGTCGAGGATCGCCTGCTGCACCGGGGGCGGCGTCTCCCCCGGTGCGGCCACCAGCGCGTACTGCCCGTGCAGCGCCACGCCGGGCTGGGCGATCATCCGCGGGAACCGGCCCCGGTGCGGCCAGGACGCCGCGTGGACCAGGAACGGGTGGCACAGGAACACATCACCGGCCCGGCCGTCAGCCAGCACCGTGGGCCGACCGGCGCTGGCCCGCGCGGCCTGCTGCGCGGCGGGCAGCCACTCCATGCCCTCGTCCCCGGCCGGGGCGAGGATCGGCGGGACGTCACGGTGCGAGCCCGGCCGCAGCCGGGTCGGTGCGCCGACCGGCTCCACGTCGGTCAGCAGGTAGAGCGCGAGCAGCCCGCGGGCACGGGAGCCGGCGCTGACCCGCCACTGCCCGGCCGCCTCGTAGCTGGCCTCAATGTGCCAGCCCGCGTCACCCGGGTCAGCCTCGCTGGGGAACCGGACCGGGATGGTGCCGCCCAGTCCTTCCCGCCGCCACCAGCGGCCGGGCCCGATCAGCTGGTCACAGGCCTCCTGAACGACCGGCCTGGTTCCCGCCTCGGCGAACGGGCCGCCCTCTGGGCATGGGATCCGGACCACCGGGGCGGTCCACGTCGTGGGGTCATCGCGCCGGACACCGTGGCCGTCCAGGCCGGCCCAGATCATGTCCTGGCATGCCGCGATGACCGGGGCCGGGACCGCGCCGCGGATGGCAACGTACCCGTCGGCAAGAAACCCGCCGATCTCGTCCTCGCTGAGCACGGCTACAGGCTGGCACGCCCGCGGCCGCACCCGCCACTTCAATAACGGTTTGACCGGCGTCGGACCCCATGGGTACATTACTCAAGTAATGAACCACTGAACTGAGTTACTGACCGACCGGAGGCGTGGTGCCGGCGCTGGACGATGGGACGCCGCTGTTCGTGCAGATCGCCGAGCAGCTGGCCGACGACATCGTCGACGGCGTGCTGGCCGAGGGTGCCCGGGTACCGTCCACCAACGAGCTGGCCGCGTTCTACCGCATCAACCCGGCCACCGCAGCGAAGGGGATCAACCTGCTGGTGGACGAGGGGGTACTGGAAAAGCGCCGCGGCATCGGGATGTTCGTCGCCGCGGGCGCGCAAGAACAGCTGCGGGCCGGCCGCCGGAAGCAGTTCGCCGAGCAGTACGTGGACCCGATGCTGGCCGAGGCCAACCGGCTGGGCATCGACACCGACACGCTGGTCTCCCTGATCCGGGGACCCGGCTGGCACAACGGAGGCAGCAGGCCATGATCCCGACGATCTCCGCGACGGCGCTCGGCCGCCGCTACCGCGATCAGATCGCGCTCGACGACGTCTCGCTCACGGTCGAGCCAGGCACCGTGACTGGCCTGCTGGGCCGCAACGGTGCGGGCAAGCCCGTTACGGAATTGAGACATTCATTGCTGCCCGGGTGCGGTCGCTGGACCGGCAGGAGATTGGCCCTTGGCCAGCGCTGCGGTGTGCTGCTCCCGGAGACTGCCTGGCGTGCCTGCCCGCAGGACCTGCCGTCATCGGTCGCCGCCGGTGCGCCGCCCAGCTGCCGCCGTCAGATACGGACATGACGTAGCGTGACAGGGAAGAGGACCTGGGCGTCGGGGTGGCCCCAGCCGGTGGCCGGGTCCCAGCCGGGTCCGGCCTGGTGACCGGTGGTCGTGGCCCGTTGTCGATCACGGAGTTGGCACCGGTGGTTACGTCGCGGAACGCCTTGTGGTATAGCGGGCCTCGGGCGATCTGGTAGGCGGCACGGGGCCACCCGCGTGGGCGGCCCGGTGCGCGGTCCTGCGACCACGGCGTCATCCGCTGATGGTGACCTTCCCGTTTCCCGTGAGCATGCCGACGACCCCGAGCGGCACAGCGCTGGAGGACTCGTTGCACTTCCCGCTCTTCAGGCGGGGAAGGACGGCGTAGGCGTCGCCACCGATCGAGAGGGTCCCGGAGATGCCCTTGTAGGCGCCCGTTCCGCTCTCGAGGATGATGCTCCCGCTCTGGCGTCCGGTGGCGAGGCACGTGCTGGCGTTCAGCGTGTAGCGGAGGTGGGCCCTGTGCCACTTGTTCGCCACGATGGTGCCGTTCGAGAGGTCGATATCGAAGATCGCGCCCTTGTCGATCGGGCCCTTCCCGACGATCTTGCCGGCGCCGGTGAAGAGACCGGTCATAACGACCTCCGTCGGGCTGCTGGTGGTCTTGGGGTTGAAGTCCGACACCCAGAAGCGCTCGGTGCCCGACGTCGCCTGGCTCGCCTGTCGCGTTGCGGCCGATGCCACGCACCCCCCGAGGGTGGTGGCCAGCCCGGCCGCCACGAGCAGCGCAGCGATGATCCTGGTGCGCATGGGTCTTTCCTTTCATGGCGGGCCGTCGCCCTCTCGAAGCCGGGCACGAACTATCTCCAGCGCGCACGGTGATATCTCCAGCCAGCACGGTGACGACGATCGGGCGCCACCAGCCACCCCCAGCCGGTCTCGATGGAAAACCCTCGCAACCGGTTGCGGGGCCGCTTCGTGCCTCGCCGGCCAGGCCAGGATCTTGTGAGCTGCGGCTGGGTCGGGCAGGCCGCGTTGGGCGAGCAGGGAGTGCAGCGGGATGGTCTGCGGGTCGTGACCTTCGCGGCCTGGCCGTTCGCTGCCGTGGCCGGGCCGCCTCGATTACCGGCCGGGCGGTGGCAGAATCTGGCTGATCGTTCATGTGCGGCGGACCAGTTCCGGGTTCCGCAGCTCGATCCGGCCTGGACCGGCCAGGGAGACGCCGAACAGGAAGATGTCGCAGCCACCGGGAATCTCGGCGGCCATTTCGTGCCTGGCCCATTCGCTGCTGGCGGGGACCTGGGCGAACGTGGTGCCGGGGCCGGCGAGGACGGCCTGCTCGGTGAGTGGTTCCCGCAGGTACGGCCGGGCGCGCTCCTGACTGGCCCGCAGGAACAGTCTCGCGCGGCCCGGGCCGTCTGCGGTGAGGCGGACCTCGCCGCGGAAGATCACCGAGGAGCCGCGATAGTCATCGGCGTACACTTCCTGGCCCAGGAAAGCGAATCCGGCCGGCTCGGGAACGGCCGAGGAGATCACCGCTGTCCCGTGCCCGGTGGCGCAGGTGTAGTCGTGCCAGTGCGACTGGCTGGCGTGCTCGGTGAAGCTGCCGCCGAACCGCCAGCCGTCCAGCCCGCCGGCGAATGCCAGGTTGCGTGGCTCATAGCGGGGCCGCCCGGCTCGGGCGGCCCCGTGCGGACGCGCCGGACCGAGCCTGCCGGGCTGCGCGAGGCCGGGGATGGTCGCGGTCCCGGCCGGGACCGCGAGCCGGTCCATCACCGCGTCCGCTACCCGGACCGGCGCTGCGGCGGTGATCGCGACCGCCAGGCCGTCGGCGAGCCGGGCGGTGACCTGCCGGGCTCCGGCCGGGCCGGTCACCGTGATCCGTGCCGCGATCACCTCCGGACCCAGCTCGTCGATGTCCACCCTGGTCACAGCGGCGCCGATCGCGTGCAGCAGCTGGCCGGCAAGGTCATCGGCCGTGGGGTGCCGACGCGCGCCAGATTCGCTCGTGCTCGCTGCCGAGCAGCCGTCCCAGGCGGTTCCCGTCGAAGGGCGGCAGCCACAGCGGCACCTCGCGCCCTGCGGTGTCATCTTCGAGCACGACGACATGGGTGAGGGCGCGCCTTGCCCCGGTGTGCTCGGGGGCGGCGGGGCCCAGCGGGCCGCCCCGGTCATAGTGCTCGGCGCGGCCGATGCGGACGGTCGTCATCTGCGGCCTCCTCGGCACGGCGGGGACTAGGTCGGGGCGGTGCTGGGTGAGGTAGGCGCGCAGCCGGCGCCGGGCCTTGTGCAGGCTCACCCTGGCCGCGCCTTCGGGCCCGGGGATCTGCGCGGCGGGCAGGTCGGCGTAGTAGTGCACGGCGACGGCCCGCCGCTGGCCGGCGGGCAGGCTGGCCACGGCCGCCCGCAGCGCGTCGGCGCGGTCCAGGTCCTCAGCCGAGGGCAGGCCGTCGGCGGTGGCCGGGTGCAGCGGCTCGGGCCAGTCAGGCAGCAGCATGGCCTGGTCGCGGCGCCGCAGGCCGCGGCAGACGTTCGCGGTGATCCCGGCCAGCCAGGCGGCGAACCGGTCCGGATCCCGCAGCCGGTCCAATCCGAGGAATGCGCGCAGGAACGTCTCCTGCATGATGTCGTCCACGTCGCCGGGATCGGCGCCCAGGCCGGCCGCGCGTGCACGGACCGCCGGCCGGTGCCGCTCCACCAGCAGCCGGAACGCCACCGGGTCGCCGTCGCGGGCCAGCCGTACCAGGTCCCCCTCGCATATCTGCGCGCTGTCACCCACCGCAGGCCGGTCCCGTCTCATCCGGTGCCCGTCGCAGCGCGGGGTTCCGCAGCCAGACCCGGCCGCGGCCGACCAGGATGATGCCGAACCGGATGAGGTCGGCGTCCTCGGGAACCGGCACGGTGATCTCCTGCCGGGACCAGTCCTGGCTGCCGGTCACGGTGACGGCATGGTTCTCCCGCCGACCCGGCCCGCCTTTTTCTCCTCTGAGGATCTCCAGGCACAGCCCGGCCCGGCCGACGGCATCCTCGGTGCGGAACTCACCGCTGAACACGACCGCGCCGCGGAAATCATCGGCGAAGACCGCCTGCACCAGGACCGCGGAATCAGCAGGCCCGGCGGCTGCCGAGGACAGCACGGCGCACTGGCCCTCGGCGGCGGCGGAATACTCCAGCGGACCAGATCCGGCCTCGGTACCCGGACCGGCGTCCAGGACCCACCAGTCCAGCCCGTCGCCGAAGGCCATGTTGCGCGGCTCGAACCGGGGCCGCCTGCCGGGACCATCACCCGGGACATGCAGGACGCGGCCGGCGCGGCGGTCACCGATGACACGCTCGCTACCGGCCACCTCCAGCCCGCGGTCCAGGAACGGGGCAAGCAGGTCGCCGTCCGGCACCGGCACGGCCAGCCGGTCCATCACCGGGCCGGGGACCCGGACCCGGGCACCCGTGACCACGGCCAGCGCCAGGCCCGCATCCAGGCGCGTCGTGACGTGCCGTGCGTCCGGCAGCCCGCCCAGCTCGATCCGGGCCGCGAACGTCTCCGCGGTCACCTCCCGCGCGTCTGCCACGACCGGGTGGAGCTCCACCCCGCTCACGCGGGCGCCGACCGCGCTCACCAGCCTGGCAGCCAGTTCTTCCGGAACGCCAGCCACCGTCCCCATGCCCTCGCCGTGCTCGTCAAGAAGAACCGCCAGCGACGCACCGTCAGCATCATCAGCCAGCCAGGTCGGCAATGCCCGGTGGCCGGCGTCATCGGCGAGCACCACGAGCAAGCCGAGCTGGGCCCCGCCAGGCTGGCTGGCAAGCACACGCGGACCGGCGGACTGTCCGCCCTTGCCCGGCCTCTGGGACCAGGGCACGGCGTGGGCAATGCGGACGGTGATCACCACACAGCCCCTACGCAATAAACGGTCTTCACACTCATTAGTGCCCGCCGGCCATCCCAGACGTTACCCGGCTGACCGCTGCGGTTCCGTCTTCACAGGACCCTGCGACCCACCCGGGCTGAGCGCGCGACTGCGCCGCCGGAACAGGCTCTTTGCCGGCAGCGGCCACGATCATGATCGGGCTGGCCTGCACCGCCGCAGCGCGAGAACACAGAGACTACGCGCAGGCGCTGCCAGATGAGGCCAACGCGATTGCCGCAACCGACCCAGGCAGACCGCCCGCGACTGGAGAAGGTACCCGATCTCGCCCAGGACCGGCGAGGGCACCAGCAGCGTGCCATCCGTATGCCGCAGGAGGCGGAGGCTTGCCTGGCGGGCGCGACCCCTGACGTTCCCTCCTGTCAGTTATCTGCCCGGCAAGGTGGCCAGTCGTCACCCGCCTGTCGCCTACCGGGTGGCACGGTTACCTGTTTCCGCTGGTCAGGCGGCACAGGATGCGCAACGGGGCGGGAAAGACCACCCTGATGCGCATCATCACCGGGCTGGAGTTCCCCACCGCCGGTGACCTCCGGGTGTTCGGGCAGGTCCCGGCCGAGAACGACGAGGTGCTGCGCCGGATGGCGTTCGTGCGCGAGGACCAGGCCTACCCGGACCTCCGCGTGGAGCACGTCATCCGGGTCGCCTCGTGGTTCTACCCGAACTGGAACGCGGACCTGGCCCGGCAGCTGATCGAGGACTTCGACCTGCCGCCGCGGCGGCGGATCAGGCGGCTGTCGCGCGGGATGCGGTCCGCGGTCGGGATCGTCATCGGGCTGGCGGCCCGCGCCGAGCTGACCCTGTTCGACGAGCCGTACGCCGGCCTTGACGCGGTCGCGCGCCAGCTCTTCTACGACCGGCTGCTGGCGGAGTTCGCCGAGTATCCGAGGACCGTGGTGCTGTCCACCCACCTCATCGACGAGGTGGCGGACCTGCTCGAGCACGTGGTGATGCTCGACCACGGGCGGGTGGTGCTGGATGCGCCCGCCGATGATGTCCGCGGCACTGGCATGACCGTGAGCGGCCCGGCCACGGCCGTAGAGGAGTTCGTGGCCGGGCACACGGTCTGGCATCGGCAGCGGCTCGGCGCGCGGGCCTCCGTCACGATCGCCGACCCGTTCGACTTCGCCGCGCAGTCCCGGGCCCGCGCGCTGCACCTGACCCTGGAACCCCTGTCCCTGCAGCAGCTGCTGGTCCACGCCTCTGGTATCTCCGCTGAGGAGAAGGTGAGCGCATGAAAACGCTGGTGAACGTGGCCCGCTACCACCTGGTGGACCGGCTGACCTACCTGGCGCTGCCGTGGGGGATCATGACGTTCAGCTTCCTGGTGAACGTCGTTATCGACTCGCTGGTACCGCCTACCCCTCATGGTTACTACACCGGAGGGCTGGTGACGATCTACGTCTTCCTGCTCATCTGCGGTGCGCTGAGCATGACGCGGGCGCTGCCGTTTGGGCTGATGCTCGGCGTCAGCCGCCGCACCTACTACCTCGGCACCGCGCTGCTCGTGGCGGTCCTGGGCGTGGTTTACGGCCTAGGGCTGACCGTCCTGCAGGCGGTGGAGCGTGCCACCGGCGGGTGGGGTCTCCGGCTGCACTTCTTCAGGATCCCGTGGATCATGGACGGCCCGTGGTACGAGACGTGGCTGACGTCGTTCGTGCTGCTGGTGCTGTTCTTCCTGTACGGCATGTGGTACGGGCTGGTGTTCCGGCGCTGGAGCGTGCCCGGGCTGGTCGCGTTCATCGCCGCCCAGATAGTCGTGGCGCTCCTGGTCGTGGTGGCCGTGTCCGCGACCCACAGCTGGTCCGGGGTCGGGCACTTCTTCACCACGGTGACGGCGCTGGCGCTGACCGGCGTGCTGGCCGCGGTGGCCGTGGCCATGGGGCTCGGCGGACTCACCACCATCCGCCGGGTCACCGTCTGACGATGAGCCGGCTGGTCACGGGCCGCTAGAAGCCGGGGAAGACGGCGCGAAGCCGGTCCAGCTCGATTCCCTCGGCCGTGTACTCCGGGGTGTGGTCGGGGTCGAGCCGCCCGTAGAACAGCCGCAACAGCGCCTCAGCCGGCAGCGTGATCTCACCGTCGGCGGCTGAGCCGTCCGCCCACGGCGACAACGTCACCGACTCACCCACGTCGAGCAGGTAGTCACCGTCGGGCTCGGTGGTGCGCAGCCGGACGCGGAAGGAATCACCGGCCGGCTTCGCGACGAACTGGAACAGCTGGGTGACCTGCTCCATGACCGGGAGGATCGCGTCCGCCGCCACGGTCGCACCCGGGTTGACGCTCACGGCCACGTCCCAGACGTGGATGGCGTGCTCGCTGAGGCGCAGCCGGACCAGCCCGGCCGCGTCAAGCTGGCGGCCGAAGAAGTCGAGCCCGATGGAAGCGAGCTCGTCGTCGCTGAGCGCCTCGAGCCGGCGGACGTACTCGGCGTCCCAGGTCAGGCTGTCGGCGGCCTGCAGCTCCGGGGCGCGATTGTTCCAAGCGTCCCAGATCGCCGGGAACGCGCTCTGGTCCAGCTGGCCGCGCCCGCCCAGCGCGGCGGCCAGGCTGACGGTGGCGATCTCCGCGCCGCTGCCGAGGTGGGAGAGGACCTGGGCGATGGTCCAGTCCGTGTCGTAGGACTGGGCACGCAGGTGGTCCGGGGTGAGCGGCCGCACCAGCCCGTCCAGCCGCTCATGCGAGTTGCGCAACACGGCGATCAGTGCGCGAGGGTCAGTGGGCATGGCTAGCTCCCGTGCGAATGGGGTCTACCGGACGGCACAGCCTACCGGGCGGCCCGCGGCCCGGCCCGCGCGGCCCGGCCAACCTCACTGGCCTGGCGGGCTCACCACTGCGGCCCGCAGGTCCTAGGCTGAGCGGAATGAAGATTGGTTTCGGTGCCCCGGTCTCGGGAGTGTGGGCTACCCCGGAGAACCTCGCCTCGTTCGCGGCCAGCGCGGAAGCCGCCGGCTACGCCTCACTCTGGACGTTCCAGCGGCTGATGGTGCCCGAAGGCTCGGCCATGGACCCCGTGTACCACAGCGTGCTCGACCCGATGGTGGCCCTCGGGTACCTGTCCGCGGTGACGCGGCGGATCCGGCTCGGCGTCGCGGTGGTGAACATGCCGTACCTCGCCCCGGGCTACCTGGCCAAGATGGCCGCCACCGCCGACGTGCTGTCCCACGGCCGGCTCGACCTGGGGCTCGGCATCGGCTGGCTGCCGGAGGAGTTCGTCGTGGCGGGGGGCATCATGGCCCGCCGCGGGGTGCGCACCGACGAGTACATCGAGGTCATGCGGCGGATCTGGGCTGAAGGGCCGGCCGAGTTCCACGGGCGGGACTACGACCTGCCCGCGGGCTGGTTCGCGCCCAGGCCGGTGCAGCGGCCGGGGCCGCCGATCCTGCTCGGGGGGATCGCCCGGGCCGCCCTGGAGCGGGCCGGGCGGCTGGCGGACGGCTGGGTCACCTCCAGCCGGACCGACCTGTCCCGGATCAGCGAGGGGATCAGCGTGGTCCGGGGGGCAGCCGAGGAAGCGGGCCGTGACCCGGACTCGATCAGGATCGTCTGCCGCGGCGTGCTCCGCGTGGGCGCGCCGGGGACCGTGCCCGAGGGCGGCGGGCGGGTGCTGCTGTCCGGCAGGTACGCCGACATCCGCCGCGACGTGGAGTGGCTCGCCGAGCGCGGGGTGACCGAGATCTTTTACGACCTGAACTGGGATCCGCTGATCGGGGCGCCGGACGCGGACCCGGTGGGGGCGGTCGCGCGGGCGGAGGAGATCCTCACCGAGCTCGCTCCCGGCGGCCAGCCCGACCTGTGATCTTGGTGTCAGCCCAGCCGCACGCGTGCCCAAGCCCATCGGGGCCCAGGCGTAGCCGCAGCCGGTCCAGGTGTCACCGGCCCGCACCCGTGAGCCGACTGTGGCCGCAGCGGCCCGCACCCGTGAGCCGACTGTGGCCGCAGCCGGCCCGCATCGGGGCCCAGCTACCGGTCAGCCGACTCCAGCCCGGCTGCCGCGGCGATGGCCGCGGCCTCGCCCCGGCTGGCTGCGCTCAGCTTGGTCAGGATGTTGGACACGTGCACGCTGGCTGTCTTGGGCGCAATGAACAGCGAGGCCGCGATCTCCCGGTTGCTCCGGCCCGCCACCAGCAGGCGCAGCACCTCGCGTTCCCGGCTGGTCAGCCCGGCCAGCACGTCGCCGGCACCGCCCCCCGGGCCAGTGCCTGAGCGGCTCCCCGGGCCGCCGCCCACGCCGTGGCCCGGCCCGCCACTTCCCGCTGGCCGGGCGAACCGGGCCCGGCGCCCCAGATCGCGAAGCGCGGACGCCAGCGGGCCGGCGCCCAGCTCGTCGGCCGCGGTCAGCGCGAGCGACCATTCTCGCTCCGCGTCGGCCCGCCGTCCCGCCTCGGCCAGGGCCTCTGCGAGCCGCCAGCGGGACCGGGCCGTCTCGTAGCTGAACGCGGGCCCGAACTCGTCCACCACGGCCTGCCAGGCCTGCGGGTCGTTGCGGCCCTGGACCCTGGCCCATTCCGCCTCCGCCCGGGCCAGCCAGCCGCGACCGTCCACGCCCAGCACAAACTTCGGCCGGCGCGGGAACTGCGCCCCCTCCCGGGCGGCGTCGATGAGCACCTGGGCCACGGCCACCTCGGCCGCGGCGGCCTCCTCGTCCCCGGCGGCCCGGGCCCGCCGGGCCCGCTCGCCGCGGGCGGCCAGGCCCACGGCGGCGACCCGGATGGCGGGCGGCCCGTAGCCGCCCTCGACGTCCAGCTCGGCCAGGGTGGCCGCCACCTCGGCCAGCGCGGTGGCGGCGTCACCGCGCCACAGCGCGTGCTCGGCCAGCAGGCCGCGGGCGATGTAGGCGCCGAAACTGTCGCCCGGCCAGAACGGTTCCAGCCAGGCCCGTCGCTCCGCGACCCTGGGGCTGCCCCGGGCCACGTCCAGGAACAGGGCCATGGCCGACAGCCGGGCCTCGGCCAAGGTCGTGACCCGGACGCCGAACCCGTCCGCGAGCTCCTGCGCGTGCTGCCAGCAGCCGTCCGCGTAATGCGCCAGGTAATGCAGGTACTGCAGGTCCAGGCCGTACGGGGCGAGGCCGAGTCCGGCGGTGTCCGCCCGTTCCGTGCCCTGGTGCGCGGTCGCGGCCGACCCGGCCAGGTCCCCGCTCTCCAGCTGGGACCGGGCCACCTGGAACGCCGCCCGGAGCTCGACGCCGAGCATGGAGAGGTCCCGGGCTTGCTCGTAGGCCTGGGTGAACAGGTCCAGGGCCGCCGCGGGCTCGCCCTGGCGCTCGGCCAGCAGGCCCAGCGTCACCAGGGCATCGGCCTCGACCCAGGGGGCATCCGCGGCGCGGGCGGCCACCCGGGCCTGCTGCGCCCGGTCCGCGGCCGCCGCCTCGTCACCCATATGCATCAGCGTCTGCGCGTGGGTGGCCAGGGCCCGGGCGCGTCCCGGGCGCGGCGGGTCACCCGGCAGCAGGTGCACCGCAGCCCGCGCGGCCGTCTCGGCGTCGGCCGGCGCTTCCAGCTCGAGCAGGTAGTAGGCGAGGCGCTCGTGCACCCGGCTGGCCAGCACCGGGTCGGTGTCCTCACGCAGGAAGCCGCGGATGCGGCGCAGCTGCTGCACGGCCCGGGCGATGTCGCCGCTGGACGCGGCGCAGTTCGCGGAGCAGAAAGCCAGGTGGTCCCGGTCCTGCCCGGCCAGCTCCTCCGGCTCGCCGACCCGCTCCCACAGCGCGAGCGCGGCGTCGTAGTGCCGGTGCGCCTCGGCCGGGGCGGCCAGCCGCTCGGACTCTTGCCCGGCCCGGACCGACGCGGCGAACGCCCCCGCGATGTCGTGGCTGGCCAGGCAGTGGTGGGCCAGCTCGGCGGCGGACCCGGGCACGGCGGCGAGCCGGCCCGGGTCGGCCAGCAGCTCGGCGAACCGGGCGTGCAACCGGGTCCGCTCGCCGGGCAGCAAATCGGTGTAGAGCGCCTCCCGGATCAGCGCGTGCCGGAACACGTAGCCGTCCGTGCCGCCCGGCACCAGCAACTGCTGGGCCACGCAGTCCCGGATCGCGTCCTCGTACTCCGGCCCGTCCAGCCCGGACGCGGCCTGGACGATGTCGTCCTCGACCCGGCGGCCGCCGACGGCCGCGGCCCGCAGCACCTGCTGGGCCGCGGCGGGCAGCCGCTCCACCCGGGCCAGCAGCAGTGCGGCCAGGCCGCTGGGCAGCACCTCGCCACCCGGTGCGCCGCGGCCACCGGCACCCAGGCCAGCGCCCGCCGCGCCGCCGCCCAGTCCGCCGACAGCGCCGCCGGGCTGGCCTGGCACCACGGCGGCCAGGAGTTCCTCGGCGTAGTAGGGGTTGCCCTCGGCCCGGGCCACCATCCGGTGCAGGACGGCCGGGTCCAGCGGGCTGTCCGCCAGGGCGGTCAGGTGACTGGCCATCTCCGCGTACCCCAGCGGCCCCAGCTCGATCGAGGCCACGCTGGGCAGCCGTAGCAGCTCCGCGACCACTGGCCGGAGCGGGTGGCGCCGGTGCAGGTCGTCCGTGCGATAGGTGGCCACCACGGCCACCCGTTCCCGGTGCAGCACCCGGCTCAGGAAGGTAATCAGGTCGCGGGTGGAGCGGTCGGCCCAGTGCAGGTCCTCCAGGATCAGCAGCACCGGATGCCCGTCGGCCAGCTCAGCGAGCAGCCCGAGCACCGCCCCGAACAGTTGCTGCTGGGCGAGCCCCGAGACCTCACCGCCCGGTGGCGCTACCTCGTCCCGGTCCGGCAGCAGACGCCCCAGGACCGGCCGGGCGGCCAGTGCGGCCGCGAGCGGTTCCGTTGCGGCGCCTGGAGTAGTGGTGCCTTCCCGCAGCGCGTCGGCGAGCGGCAGGTAAGGAATGCTGTCGCCCAGTTCCGCGCAGCGCCCGGACAGGACCAGGAAGCCGCGGTCCGCGGCCCGGGCGGCGAGCTCGGTGACCAGCCGCGTCTTGCCCACCCCCGCGTCGCCGCTGATCAGGGCGTGGGACGGGCGGCCGGCGCTGGCGTCGTCAAGCAGGCCGAGCAGGCGAGTCAGTTCACCGTCCCTGCCGACCAGCCGTCCGCTCGACGCCCGCAGCATTCCCTAAGTATCCCAGTAACCGTCGGCTTGATCCCGTAGTGAGCCGTTCTTGCTGCCCTTCGGGATTTTTGCGCCCCGGCCCGGAGTGGCCGGGCGCGCAGGGCGAACCGTCTCTGCCGGGCGTCCCGCCGTCGGCGCTGGCCCGGGAGCGACCACCGGCCCTGTGGCGCCAGGCACCCTATTTGCCCAGGTGAAGGCCGCATCGTTCGTGATGACTATACTCGCTCTTGGTGAATCGATGAGTGTTCGCTGACCCACCGTGGACGACCTGCCCTGTCCGCCGACTGGATCAACCCACGCCTTGATGATTTCTCTTTTCCGGTCCCCGCTCGCCCGTCTCCTCGCACTCGTCCTCTCGGTGACGGCCACGCTCAGCCTGGTCTGCGCCAGCGACACGCTGCCGCCGAACGCAGTCATCATGGCGGAGGCGGCGTCCGCCGCGGCCGGGTTGCAGCGATGGTACGGGGGCACCACGTACCGCTCGGCCCAGTGGTGGCAGTCCGCGAACGCGCTGGAAGCCACCATCGACTACATGCAGGCCACCGGGTCGCGGGCCTATGTCGGCGACCTGAACCGCACCTACCTGGCCTATCACCGTGGCGACCGGTTCACCGACAGCTACTACGACGACGACGGCTGGTGGGCCCTGGCCTGGATCAAGGCCTACGACCTGACCGGGGACCGGCGCTATCTGGGGCAGGCCCGGACCATTTTCGGGGCCATGACCGGCGGCTGGGATAGCACCTGTGGCGGCGGGCTGTGGTGGAGCACCGGCCGGACGTACAAGAACGCCATCGCCAACGAACTGTTCCTGACCGTGGCCGCGGAACTGCACAACCGCACCCAAGGAGACACCCGGTACGCGGGCTGGGCGCGGCGCGAGTGGGCCTGGTTCTCCGGCACCGGCATGCTCACCCGGTCCGGCCTGGTCATCGACGGGCTGAACCAGTGCCGGCCGGTGCTCAGCTCGCCGACCTGGACGTACAACCAGGGCGTGCTCATCGGCGGGCTGATCGCGCTGAACGGGATCACCCACGACCGCGGGCTGCTGGCCACCGCGCGGCGGGTCGCTGGCGCGGTGATCCGCAGCCCGGCGCTGAGCCCGCACGGCGTACTGCGGGAACCCTGCGAGACGGCGTCGTCCTGTGACGCGGACGAGACGCTGTTCAAGGGGATCTTCATCCGGAACCTCAGCAAGCTCGACAGCCGTGTCAACGGCGCTCCCTACCGGGCCTTCCTGCGCCACAACGCCCGTTCGGTGTGGGACAGGGACCGGCGGGCCGACGAGTTCGGGCTGAGCTGGTCCGGCCCGTTCGACCGGGCGGGCACCGCGCGGCAGGCGGCCGCCCTGGACGCCCTGACCGCCGGCATCCGGGCCGGCCGGGCCTGAGCGGCCAGGGGCGGCCCGGGCGGATCCTCATCGCGGCCGGGCCACGGGATGCGCTACCCTGGCCGCCATGAGTACGGATTCCCGCCCCGCTGCCGCGCAACTGCGGCAAGCCAGCCCGATGCCGGTCAAGCCCTCGCTTGATGGCATCGAGGAGAAGTGGTCGCGCCGGTGGGAAGAAGCGTGCGTAGTACAAGTTTGACTCTTCCGCCCCCCGTGAGGCGGTCTTCTCGATCGACACTCCCCCGCTGACGGTCAGCGGGGCGCTGCACATCGGGCACGTCTGCTCGTTCACGCACACCGACACGATCGCGCGGTTCCAGCGGATGCGCGGCAAGGCGGTGTTCTACCCGATCGGCTGGGACGACAACGGCCTGCCCACCGAGCGCCGGGTGCAGAACTACTTCCACGTGCGGTGTGACCCCGCGCTGCACTACGACCCGTCGTTCGTGCCGCCGGACCGCCCGGCAGGCGAGCCGGTCCGCATCTCGCGGCGTAACTTCGTGACCCTCTGCGAGCGGCTGACCAGCCTGGATGAGCAGGCGTTCGAGCAGGTCTGGCGGCGGCTGGGCCTGTCGGTGGACTGGTCGACCCAGTACCAGACCATCGGCGAGAACGCCCGGGCCCTGTCGCAGCGCGCGTTCCTGCGCAACCTGGCCCGCGGGGAGGCCTACCTGGCCGAGGGCCCGACTCTGTGGGACGTGACCTTCCAGACCGCGGTGGCCCAGGCCGAGCTGGAAGACCGGGAGGTGGCCGGCAGCTACGTCCGGCTCGGGTTCCGCCGCCCGGACGGCAGCACCGTGGCCGTGGCCACCACCCGGCCGGAGCTGCTGCCCGCCTGCGTGGCGCTGGTCGCGCCCACCGGCGACGGGCGGTACGCGGCGCTGGCCGGCACGACCGTGACCACCCCGCTGTTCGGCGTGGAGGTGCCGGTGCTGACCCACCCGCTGGCCGACCCGGGCAAGGGCACCGGCATCGCGATGGTCTGCACGTTCGGCGACACCGCCGACGTGACCTGGTGGCGGGACCTCGACCTGGGCACCCGGCCGCTGCTCGGGCCGGACGGCCGGCTCCTGGCGTCCCCGCCGCCGGGGATCACCAGCCGGGCGGGCCGCTCGGCTTACCAGCAGCTGGCGGGAGCCACCCTCGCCGAGGCGCGGACCCGGGTCACGGCCCTGGCCCGCGCGGCCGGTGACCTGCTCGGCGAGCCGGAGCCGGTGGTGCACCCGGTCAAGTTCTACGAGAAGGGCGACACGCCGCTGGAGATCATCACCACCCGGCAGTGGTACCTGCGCAGCGGCGGTCGCGACCCGCGGCTGCGGGAGGCGCTGCTGGCCCGGGGCCGGGAGATCACCTGGCATCCGGCGCACATGCGGACCCGGTATGAGAACTGGGTGAACGGGCTGTCCGGCGACTGGCCGGTCAGCCGGCAGCGGTTCTCGGGCGTGCCGATCCCGGTCTGGTACCCGCTGGATGACGGCGGCGCGGCGCGCTACGACGCGCCGCTGACGCCGGACACCGGCCGGCTGCCGGTGGACCCGGCCGCCGAGCCGCCGCCCGGGTACGCCGAGGAGCAGCGCGGGCGGCCCGGCGGGTTCGCGGCCGACCCGGACGTGCTCGACACCTGGGCCACGTCGTCGCTCACCCCGCAGATCGCGGCGCGCGCGGCCAGCGGGCCGGACCTGGACCGGATCTTCCCGATGGACATGCGGCCGCAGGCCCACGAGATCATCCGGACCTGGCTGTTCTACACGGTGCTCCGCGCGCACGACGAGTACGGCGTGGCGCCCTGGCGGCACGCGGCGATCTCCGGCTGGATCCTGGACGCCGGCCGCAAGAAGATGTCGAAGTCCCGGGGGAACGTGGTGACCCCGGCGGACTCGCTGCGCAGGCACGGCTCGGACGCGATGCGGTACTGGGCGGCCAGTGGCCGGCTCGGCACCGACATGGTCTTCGATCCGGCCCAGCTGCGGGTGGGCCGGCGGCTGGCCATCAAGCTCCTCAACGCAGCCCGGTTCGTGTTGTCCCTCACCCCGGACGGGGACGGGGCGGCCGGCAACGGGGAGGGCCACGGCGCAGGCGGGACGAGAGAGGCGGCTGGGATCAGCGCCGCGGCCCCCGGGCCCGGCGAGATCAGCGAGGCCGGCGAGGTGGCCGAGATCAGCGAGATCAGCCAGGCCGGCGAGGCGGCCGAGATCAGCGAGGCGCTGGACCGGGCCATGCTGGGCCGGCTGAGCGGACGTGGTGGCCCAGGCCACCGCGGCGTTCGAGTCCTACGATCACGCGCGGGCCCTGCACGAGACCGAGTCGTTCTTCTGGTTCTTCTGCGACGACTACCTGGAGCTGGTCAAGTCCCGGGCCTACGGTGAGCGCGGCCCGCGGGCGGCCGCTTCGGCGGTCGCGGCGCTCCGGGTGGCGCTGTCGGTGCTGCTCCGGCTGTTCGCGCCGGTCCTCCCGTTCGTGACCGAGGAGGCCTGGTCGTGGTGGCACGAGGGGTCCATTCACCGGGCCAGCTGGCCGGACCCCGGCGGGCTCCGGGCCGTGGCCGGGGTGGTGGACCTCGGGCTGCTCGGCGCGGCCTCGGACGCGATCGGCGCGGTCCGCGGGGCCAAGTCGGCCGCCCGGCTGTCCATGCGGGCCCCGGTCCGGCGGCTCGTGGTCTCGGCCGGCGAGGAGGACCTGGCCCGGATCCGGGCGGTGCTCGGCGACGTGCAGGCGGCGGGCAAGGTGGATCAGGTGGTGGTCCGCCCGTCGGCCAGCCCCGAGCCGGTGCATCACGTCACGCTGTTATGTCCGGGGGGGCGACCCCCCTGGACCCCCCGCCATCCGCGGCCTCGGCCGGAACCCGCCTGCGGCGGGCCCGGCCTCGGGCCGCGGATACGCGGTGGCCGGCGCTCTAGCTACGCCTCGCCCCTGTGGACCCCACGGCCTCGGGCCGCGGATACGCGGTGGCCGGCGCCTAGGCCGGGCGGGCGGCCTGGTCGCGGCCGGCGATGCGCAGTTCGTGGAAGGACACGCTGAAGCCGGATCCTTCGGGGGCGGCACACATCACGCCGGCCAGCAGCCCGCTGTCTGGGGGGAGGTAGACCAGGGCGGCCAGGTCGGGAGGGCCATCGCCGGTGCTGTACCGGATCTCGACCGCGTCGCCGCGGCGCGAGACCCGCAGTGCCACGTCGTCGGAGTCCTCGGGCAGGTTCGCCACCGACCAGCTGGACATGCCCAGGGTGAGCACGGTGCTCAGCCGGGGGCGGCCCTCGAAGAACTCGATCCCTGTCTTCAGCCAGGTCCGCTCGTCTGCCCGGAGCATGACCCCTGCCTGGTCGTACTGCGCAGACCAGGTTCCGCGGATCCGCACGGCCACGTCCAGGTCGCCCCCCAGCACCTCGCCGTACACGTGGCCGCTGTCCCGGATGTAGCCGTAGCCGGTGACCCGCCAGAAGTCGGTACCCGGGTTGACGTTCACCTGGAGGATGTCGTCGGTCCGCTGCCAGCTTGCCGGCTCATTCAGCCACTCCATGAATCAACGCCTCTCTGATCTCGCCGAGACGAGGGTAGCGGTATGGGCGCCGGGTAGTCTCACGGGCATGGACAAGGTGAACCGAACAGAGACCGAATGGCGGGAAGTGCTAAGCCCCGAGGAGTACCGGGTCCTCCGCCAGGCGGGTACCGAAGCGCCGTTCACCGGGGAATACACGGACACCAAGACCGAGGGTGTCTACCGCTGCCGCGCGTGCGGGGCCGAGCTGTTCCGGTCAGAGGCGAAATTCGACTCGCACTGCGGATGGCCCAGCTTCTACCAGCCGACCGAGGACGACGCGGTCATCCTGATCGAGGACAACTCGCTGGGCATGCGGCGGGTCGAGGCCCGCTGCGCCAACTGCGAGTCCCACCTGGGTCACGTGTTCGAGGGCGAGGGCTACGAGGTCCCCACGGACCAGCGGTGGTGCATCAACTCCGTCTCACTGAGCCTGGAACCCGCCGAGAGCTGACTCGCCCCGAGGGCCGCCCGCAGCCCCCCCGGATCCGGCGCAGTCGTCCCCGGGCCCGTCCCGGCTCGTGGCGGGCCAACCAGGCCCACTCGCCGCGGGGCCCCAGCCGGGCCGCCGGGCTGACCGCTTCGTCCAGGGGACCCGCACCACCAGCACCATGGGTCACATCGATCATGGCCGGTGTGCCGACTTTTCATGCGGAACGTGCGTTTTTCCGGGGTGTTTTGTCCGTTTCGGCGCATGTTTCGCGTGAAAAGTGGGCGGGAGGGGCCAGTGTGACTCGTGGGACCGGGACTCGTGGGACCGGGAGCAGTGCGGCGGCAGACGGGGGGACGGAACATGCCACCCGGAACTCAAGAATCCCGAGTGACTGACAGTTTCATTCATTGTCGTCATGAGCGGCATGGACGCGATCAGTTACTTGCATTAGGTAATGCCCTGGGTGGGTACTTGTCCCGGTGGCGCATAGGTGCGGACGCTGCCCGGGGGGCGCACGATGGGGAACTTCATGGCTGGGCTGGCACGGTTCGCCATCCGGTTCCGGTACGCCATCATCGCCCTCTGGATAATCGCGGGCGCCTTGTGCATCGCCTTGTTCCCCTCGCTGTCCAGCGCGGTGAACACTGACAACAGCTCGTTCCTCCCGGCCAGCTCGCCCAGCGTGCACGCGATGAACCTGGCCGCGCCGTTCCAGCCCACCAGCGACACCACCGGGACCCTGGTCGTGGCGGGGAAGTCCGCGCTGAGTTCCAGCGACCAGCAGTCCATCACCAAGCTAGAGAACAAGATCGCCAAGGACGATCACGTCGTCTCGGTCTCCGACCAGGGCCTGTCCAAGGACGGCAAGGTAGACAAGGCGCAGCTCGTCATCAACGTACTGACGTCCAGCACCAAGGCATCCCCCACCGTCGCGGCCATCCGCTCCACGATGAGCAGCTTCGCGCTCCCGGCCGGGTTGTCCTCGTACCTCACCGGGCAGCTGCCCAGCGCGGTGGATAACCAGAACTCCCAGGCCCACGCCCAGAAGCTCACCGAGGACCTGTCGATCCTGGTCATCCTGGTCATGCTGATCATCGTGTTCCGTGCGGTGGGCGCGCCGCTGGTCACCCTGCTGCCCGCGATCTGGGTGCTGCTCATGTCCGGCGCCATCATCGCCGAGGTGTCCAAGGTCGGCCTCCAGGTGTCCACCATCACTGAGACCATGCTCACCGTGCTGCTGCTCGGCGCGGGCACCGACTACGGGCTGTTCTTCATCATGCGGGTGCGCGAGGAAATCGCCGCGGGCGCGACGCCGCACCAGGCCATCGAGCGCGCGGGCCGTTACGTGGGCGAGTCGATCACGTTCTCGGCGGGCACGGTCATCGTGGCCCTGCTCTGCCTGCTGCTGGCGACGTTCGGCTTGTACTCCGGGCTTGGGCCGGCGCTGGCGCTCGGTGTGTTCCTCATGCTGCTGGCCGCGCTCACCCTGCTTCCCGCACTGCTGGGGGTGTTCGGCCGGGCAGTGTTCTGGCCGCGCCCGGTCAGGCCCGCCAAGCAGGAGGGCCTCTACGCCCGGCTCGCCGACCATGTCATCGCGCACCCGGTGGTCACGCTGGTCTGCGGCGTGGTGTTCCTGGGCGTGCTGGGCCTGTTCGCGTTCGGGTACACCTCGAGCGGTTTCGGCGGGCAGACCACTGGGCCGCCCGGAAGCCAGTCAGCCAACGGCACCAATGTGATCAACAACCATTACCCGGCCGCGGTAGCCAACCCGACCGAGGTGCTCATGGTCTACAAGTCGTCGGTGTGGAAGGACCTGACCCCGGTCAGCCAGGCGGAGACTGACCTCGGCAGGAAATCGGTCTTCTCCTCCGTCGCCGGCCCTTTCGACCCCAACGGCACGAAGCTCACCACCAGCCAGCTTGAGAGCCTTTACCAGGAGCTGGGGCCACCCGGAAAGCTGCCGGCCACTGAGCCCGCGGGTACGCCCGTGCCTGCGGATCAGTACGACCTGTACCGCTCGCTGTCCCAGTTCATCAGCGCGGACGGCAAGACGGTGCAGTTCTACACGGCACTCACGGCGGGCTCGCCGTCGAGCACCGCGGCCATCAACGCGGTCCCCTCCGTGCGGACCGCCACCACCAGCGTGCAGCACAGCGTCGGCGCCACGGACAGCGGCGTGGCCGGACTGGCGCCATCCTCCTACGACGTGAGCACCGTGTCGCAGAGCGACCTGAAGGAAATCGTGCCTGTGGTGATCGTCCTGCTCGCGCTGCTGCTCGGCCTGCTGCTGCGCAGCGTGGTGGCCCCGCTCTACCTGGTCGCGACCGTCCTGCTGAGCTACTTCGCGGCGCTGGGCATCGCGGTGCTGATCTTCCAGATCGGGGTGGGCGACTCCGGGCTGAACTTCGTGCTGCCGTTCCTGCTGTTCATCTTCTTGATGGCACTCGGCGAGGACTACAACATCCTGGTCATGAGCCGGATCCGGGAAGAAGCGCACCATGCGCCGCTGACCGCCGCGGTCCGGACCGCGGCGCACCACACCGGAACCACGGTGACCTCGGCCGGGCTGATCCTCGCCGCGACGTTCGGCGTGGCAGGCGTCACCGGCGCCACCAGCCAGATCAAGCAGCTGGGCGTGGCCATCGCGCTCGGCGTGCTGATCGACACCTTCCTGGTCCGCACGCTGATGGTCCCGGCCATCGTGGTGCTGTGCCGCCGGTGGAACTGGTGGCCGTCGCGCCTGGCCCGGCGCGACGCCCAGCTGACCGTGGATGACCGGCGCCAGCAGGCGGCCGTGGCCGAGGGCTGAGGGCCGAGCACCCCGGCGAGCGGCATGAGCCGCGGGCGGACCGTTAGGGCGGAGTTAGGGCAGCGCGGCCACGAGTTCGTGTACCGGCTTGCGGCGGCCGGTGTAGAAGGGGATCTCGACCCGGGTATGCAACCGGGCCCGCGCGCCCCGCAGGTGCCGCATCAGGTTGACGATCCGGTGCAGCTCATCCGCCTCGAACGCGAGCATCCACTCGTAGTCGTTGAGAGAGAAGCAAGCGACGGTGTTGGCCCGCACGTCGGGGTACTCGCGGGCCATCTTCCCGTGCTCGGCGAGCAGCTCACGCCGCTGCCCCGGGTCCATCAGGTACCACTCGTAGGACCGGACGAACGGGTATACCGACACGTAAGCGCGGGGTTCCTCCTCGGCCAGGAACGCGGGCACGTGGCTCTTGTTGAACTCCGCGGGCCGGTGCAGCGCCATCGCCGACCAGACCGGCTCGCTGGCCCTGCCCAGGGCGGTCCGCCGGAACCGGGCGTACATCTCCTGAAGGTCATCGGCGGTTGGCGCGTGCCACCAGAACATGTAGTCAGCGTCGGCCCGCAGGCCCTGCAGGTCGTAGCAGCCGCGGGTGACCACGTCCTTGCCCGCCGCCTGCTGGGTCAGCCCGGCGACCTCGTCGGCCAGCCCGTCGCGCCCGACACCCGCGACCGACCCGGCCGCTTCGAGCGCGCCCGAGCCGGTGATCCGGAACACGGACCACATCGTGTAGCGGATGAGCTCGTTCAGGTCCCGCGCGCGGAGCCTCCGCGGCTCCGGCTCCGGCTCCGGCTCCGGGGCCGGGTCGGCCGGGAGCACGGCGGCGCCAGCCGTCTCGCCCGTGCTCGCCTCGGGGATGCCGCCTTCTGCCACGCCTTCAGTCGTTCCCATGGCTCCTATTCTCCGCCTTGCCCCGGTGTGCTGCCGGCCGGTGTGCCGCTGGCCGGTGTGCCGCCGGCCTAGGTGCTGCCGGCCTGCCTGCTGCCGACCCGGAGCCCGGCCATCACCTGATCCACCGCGGCCCGCGCCGTGCCGATGCACGCGGGGATGCCGACTCCGGCGAATGCGGCGCCGCACGCCGCCAGGCCGGGCTGGGCCGCGAGGCTGGCCTGGATCCGGGCGACCCGGTCCAGGTGCCCGACCGTGTACTGGGGCAGGGCACCGCCCCACCGGGTGACCATCGCATCGGCCGGCGTGCCACGGACCCCGGTCGCTGCGGCCAGGTCGGCAGCGGCGATCGCGGCCAGGTCCTCGTCATCGTGGTGCAGGATGGCCTCCTCCCCGATCCGGCCGACCGAGCAGCGGACGAACACCAGCCCGTCCGCGCGGTCGCGCAGGTGCGGCCACTTCATCGAGGAGAACGTGACCGCCTTCACGGGCCGCCCGTCCACCGCCGGGACCAGGTACCCGCTCCCGTCTGGGAGCTGCGGGAACGCCGTGTCCAGGTAGGCCAGGGTGACGATGGCCATGCTCGCGTAGCTGATCTCCGCGAGCGCCGTGGCCGCCCCGGCCGCCGCCGGTACCCCGCCGAGCAGCCTGCTGGCGGGCCGCCCCGGCAGGGCCAGGATGACCGCGTCGGCGTCCAGGTACCCGGGGGCGTGTGCGGAGCCGATGGTCAGCCGCCAGCCTCGCGGCCCGCGCACGAGTTCGCGGACCATGGCCCTGATCCGCACCTCCGCGCCGGAGGCCGCCGCCAGGGCCGGCGGCAGGGTGCCCAGACCGCCGCGCAGGGTGGTGAACACGGCCGGCCGTGTCGGCGGCGGGCTGGGGGCCTCCTGGCTGGCGGGCACCGGGTCGGGAGGTGCCGGGTTGGCCGGGTTGGGATGTGCCGGGTCAGGGGGCGGAGGTGGCAGCAGCGATGCGGCCGCGCCGGCCAGTGAGGCGTGGGTCCGGGACGCCTGGGCCAGGCCGGGCAGCGTCGCCTCGAACGACAATTCCTCGGACCGCCCCGCGTACACCCCGCCGAGCAGCGGGTCGACGAGCCGGTCCACGACGTCCTGGCCGAACCGGGCCGCCACGTAGCTGGCCACCGCCACGTCGCCATCCCGGGGGGTGGCCGGCAGATCCGGCTCGCGGGTGGCCCGGGCCAGCCCCTCGGCCGAGAGCAGCCCGGTCTGGCCCAGCTCCCCGATATCCGCGGGCACGCCCATGAATTGCCGGGCGGGCAGCCGGTGCATCACCCCGCGGCTCCAGATCCGGGCCGCGGTCGTCCCCGGCGACATAAGCTCGCCGTCCAGGCCGGCCGCCCGGACCAGGCCCGTGCCCTCGGGACGGCGGGTCAGCAGCGCCTCGGCTCCCACGTCCACGCGGCAGCCCGCGACCTCGGCCACGGACAGCTTGCCGCCGAGATGCGGGGATCCCTCCAGCACGACGACCGCCACCGGCTCGTCACGAAGGAAGAACGCCGCGGCCAGCCCGGCGATCCCGGCCCCGATGATCGCGACGACCGGCTGCCCCTCCTCAGACCGCTTCACCCGTTCACCTTATGGGTGCGGCTGCGCCGTGCGGGTAGATCATCCGCAGGAGGACAGGTCAGGTGACGATCCAGTACGGCGGGCTGCTCGTGGTGGCGGTGGCCGCCTTCGTGGCACCGCTCATCGCCCGGCTGGTGCCTCGCCGCCTGGTGCCGGCCGTGGTGGTCGAAGTCCTGGTTGGGATCGTCGTCGGCCCGCAGGTCCTTGGCCTGGTCCGGGCCCAGGGCGCGGCCGAGGTGCTGTACCTGCTGGGCCTGGGCTTCCTGCTCTTCCTGGCCGGGCAGGATGTGCGGCCGGAGCGGTTCCGCGGGCCGACCTTCCGGCTGGCCGGGACCGCCTTCCTGGTGTCCGCGGCGCTGGCCGTCCCGGTCGCCTTCGGGCTGCACGCGATCTCCCCGGGCGCGGACGTGCGGCTGCTGGCCCTCTGCCTGGTGGCCAGCACGCTCGGGGTGCTCGTCCCGGTCCTGCGCGACGCCGAGGAGATCACCACCGAGTTCGGGCAGCTCCTCGTGGTGGCCGGCTCGGTCGGCGAGTTCGGCTCGCTCCTCCTGTTGACCATCCTGTTCTCTGCCCAACCCAAGTCCACCGTGGTCCAGGTGATCTACGTGCTGGCCATGGGGGCCGCGGCGCTGGTCCTGGCCCTGGTGCTGAAGAGGCTGTGGCGGACCCCGCTGATGGCCCGGATCTTCGCCGACTCCGACGACGACACCTCCCAGCTGCGGGTGCGGGGCGCCTTCGTGGCCCTGCTGCTGTTCACCGCGCTGGCGCACCAGTTCGGCGTGGACGCGCTGCTCGGCGCGTTCATCGCCGGCATGGTGGTCGGCATCTCCGACGGGGACGAGCGGCCCAACCAGGAGCGGTACTGGGCCAAGCTCCGCGCGATCGGCTATGGGTTCCTGGTGCCGGTGTTCTTCGTCATGACCGGGGTGCAGTTCAACGTGCGGGCACTCGCGACGCACGCCTCGTCGCTCGCGCTGGTCCCGCTGCTGGTCCTGGCGATCGCCGTGGTCCGCGGCGGGCCGGCCCTGCTGTACCGGAGGAGGCTCGGCACCGTGCCCGCAGTGGCCGCAGGCCTGCTCCAGGCCACCACGCTCACGTTTCCGGTGGTGGTGGCGGACGTGGGCAGCGAGCTCGGCCTGCTCAGCGCGGCCAGCGCCGCCGCCTTGATCGGCGCGTCGCTGCTGTCGGTGCTGCTGTTCCCGGCGGCCGCGCTCGCGCTCCGGCCGTGGACCAGGGCCCCCCGTCCCCGACCGGGACAAGTACGTTGCGAACCTGTGACCCCGGCGCCGGAACCAGGCTGAGCTGACCGCGCGTCCGAGCGGCATGACATCGTCCTTGCTGTTCCGGGCCGGCGCATCCAGTGCGCTGCTCGCCGGAGCCTGCCTGCTCGCCGCCGGATGCTCGGCCGGAGGCTCCTCCACATCATCGTCCAGCGGGATGGCCGCACCCGCGCCCGTCGCCGAGGGGGGCGTACACGGCGCGGTCGCCCGGGGGTCGGCCGGGCAAGGATCGGCCATCCAGGGGTTGGCCGGGCAGGGGTTGACGGGGCAGGCGGGTGCCTCACTGACCTCGCAGCCGGCCGCGACGTCGATCATCTACTCGGCCAGCCTGACTGTGCGCACCGCCAACCTCACCCGGGCCACGGCGCGGGCCACCCAGCTGGCCCGTGCCGCAGGCGGGTACGTGTCCAGCGAGAACACCGCGCTGAACCGGGCCCACCCGGACCGGTCCACGGTCAGCCTCCAGCTGAAGATCCCGGTCAGCGGCTACCCCGCCACCCTCGGCGCGCTGTCTACCCAGCTCGGCACCCGGCTGGCGATGTCACAGCACGCCCAGGACGTCACCCAGACCGTGGCCGACGTGACCAGCCGGGTGACGTCGGCGCAGGCCGCGATCAGCCAGCTGCGCACCCTGCTGCGCCACGCGGGCTCGGTCAGCAGCCTGCTCACCGTGCAGAACCAGATCAACGACGAGGAGTCCGGCCTGGAATCGCTGCTCGCCCGCCAGCGCGCCCTGAACCACGAGACCTCGTTCGGCACCGTGGACATGCTCCTGGTGGCCCCCTCCGCCCAGGCCCAGCACAAGGGCACGCACAAGGCGGGCGGTTTCGTGGGCGGACTGACCGCCGGCTGGCGCGCCCTGGTCCGCGTGGTGTCCCTGATCCTCACCGGGGCCGGCGCCGCGCTGCCGTTCGCCGTCATCCTGGCTGTACTCGGTTACCCCGCCTACCGCACCCGCCGCTGGATCCTGCGCCACCGCTCGGTAACCAGCAGCACAAGCCCACCCGACCCCGCAGGCCAGGCCTAGACGGGAGTCATAGCGGCTGCCTCCCGCAGGCCCTCAAGGCCCGGCGGGCTCACGCACAGACGCCTCGTGGACGAGGTCGGTCAGCCGGGCCAGGACGTCCGGGTTGGTGGCTGGCAGCACGCCGTGCCCGAGGTTGAAGATGTGCCCCTCGGCGGCCCGGCCCCGGCCGATGATGTCCTTGGCGCGCCGCTCGATCACCTCCCACGGGGCGAGCAGGATCGCCGGGTCCAGGTTGCCCTGCAGCGCCTTGCCGGGCTCCACCCGGCGGACCGCCTCGTCCAGCGGTACCCGCCAGTCCACCCCAACCACGTCCGCGTCCGCCTCGCCCATCATGCCCAGCAGTTCTCCGGTGGCGACGCCGAAGTGGATCCGCGGCACGCCCGTGTCGGCGAGCGCGTCAAAGATCCGCTTGCTGTGCGGCAGCACCCCGGTCCGGTAGTCCTCCGGGCTGACCGCGCCGGCCCACGAGTCGAACAACTGGATCGCGGAAGCCCCCGCGGCCACCTGGACCCGCAGCCAGCTGATCGTGATGTCGGCCAGCGTGCCGAGTAGCGCGTTCCACAGCCCCGGGTTGCCGTACATGAGTGACTTGGTCAGGTCGTGGCTCTTGGACGGCCCGCCCTCGATCAGGTAGGAGGCCAGCGTGAAGGGGCCGCCCGCGAAGCCGATCAGCGGCTTGGGCCCCAACTCGGCCACGAGCGCGGCAATCGCCTCGGTGATGAACTCCACGTCATCGGGCTCCAGCGGTCGCAGCCGGGCCAGATCGCGTTCGTCCCGGATCGGCTCCGCGATCACCGGGCCGACACCCGGCTTGATGTCGATGTCCAGCCCCGCCGCCCGCAGCGGGACCACGATGTCGCTGAACAGGATGGCCGCGTCCACCGGATACCGGCGCATCGGCTGCAGCGTGATCTCGGTGATCACATCGGGCTGGGAACACGCCTTGAGCATCGGCATTCCGCCTCGGGCCCGGCGGTATTCGGGCAGCGAGCGGCCCGCCTGGCGCATGTACCAGACCGGCGTGTGCGGCACTGGCTGACGGCGGCAAGCCAGCAGGAATGGGGACTCGTTGAGGGGCGTGGGCTGCACGTTCACATCTGCGATGCTCTCACAGTAAGGGACGCGAGCCGGAGCATCTGCCCAGGTGACATCGGGACACGCCGCCCGACATCCACCGATCCGCGTGCTCCGCGTGCCACGATCAACACCTGCCTGGCGCCGCAGCCCATAACCCCCAGATGAGGACGCTTGCGGCACCCATGGGTGAGGAGGTCACGAGGCCGTGAACCAGATCGATGACTGTTGCCCCGACGGCCGTGAAGCCGGAGCTTTCGCTCGGGTGCATCCCGATCCGGGAAGCTGCTATGACGCATTCGACGGTATTTGCCCGGAATGGTACGGCATCGCCTGTGGCGCCGCCGTCCTCCTCGGCATCCTTCCCGCCCATCAGCAGCCCCTCAGCATGGCGCAGTTGACCGGGCGCGCCGCGTGACAGGCGATGGCGACGACGTACGCTCAGCTTATGAGGGAGGTCAGCGGGGCAGCGTTGGCGGGCTCCGGGGTGGAGGGAACAGTGGCCCAGCCTTCGATGCCAGCTGGTGACGAGGCCGCGGCCCGCTTCGGCGTCATCGTGGCCGTCCTGCAGGCCCAGCGCGATCAGGTCGGCGGGGTGCGCCCCGAGCTGGTCTTCGAGGACGTCCCGGCCCCGCGCACGCTCGCCCCGTACGCCAGCGCGATAGCGGCCACCGTATGGGTGGAGGACGACGACATCGCCAGCGGCAGGCTGGTCCTGCTCTATGACCCCGCGGGCCAGACCGGCTGGGCCGGGCCGCTGCGGGTCATCGCGTTCATCCGCGCCGACCTCGACCCGGACATCGCCGAGGACCCGCTCATCGGGCAGGTGGGCTGGACCTGGCTGACCGAGGCACTGGACAACCGCACCGCCGGCTACGCCGAACCCAGCGGCACAGTGACCACAGAGGTCACCGAGGGGTTCGGGGCCAAGGAGTCCGAGCCCGCACTCACCGGGTTCGAACTGCGCGCGTCCTGGTCTCCCGTTCCTCCGCAGACTGACTCCGCACCGGGCCCGGAGAGCCTGGATGGGCATCTGACCGCATGGTGCGATGCGCTCTGCGCGGCGGCAGGACTGCCGCCACTGGCAGAGGGCGTCACGGCGCTGCCGCCGAGTAGCCGGCGGCTCCGGTAATGCAGCAGGAAAACGAGGCGCCCGCACCGGGTGGCGAGGACGCCGGTCACCCGGCGCACGACACCAGTCACCCGGGAAAGGAAACCAGTCCCCCGGCAGGAGCCGCCACGGGCGCCGAGCTGGTTCCGGCTCCGGCTGAGCCCGAACGGCCGCCGACCGTCCCGCTGCTGGAGCCCCGGGACGGCTTGCCCGCGCTGGTCACGTCCGCCGACGCGCTGCGCGAAGCCGTCCGCGTGCTGGGCGAGGGCGAGGGGCCGGTGGCCGTGGATGCGGAGCGGGCGTCCGGTTTCCGTTACGGTCACCGGGCCTTCCTGGTCCAGCTGCGCCGTCGTGGTGCCGGGACCGTGCTGATCGACCCGGTGGCCTGCCCGGACCTGTCTGACCTGGATGCGATGCTGGCCGGCACGGAAGCGGTCCTGCACGCGGCGTCCCAGGACCTGCCGTGCCTGGCGGACCTGGGCTACCGGCCGCACCAGCTGTTCGACACCGAGCTCGCAGGCCGGCTGCTCGGCTACCCGCGGGTGGGGCTCGGCCCGCTTGTCGAGAACGTGCTCGGCCTGGGCCTGGAGAAGGGTTACGCCGCCGCGGACTGGTTAACCCGCCCCCTGCCCCAGGACTGGCTGCGGTACGCCGCGCTCGACGTGGAGGTCCTAGTGGACCTGCGCGACGCGCTGGCCGAACAGCTCGTGGCCCAGGGCAAGGACGAGTGGGCCCGGCAGGAGTTCACGGCCGTGCTCAACGCCGGGCCGCCCGCGCCGCGGGCCGAGCCCTGGCGCCGCACGTCCGGAATCCATCGCGTGCGCACCCGCCGCGGCCTGGCCATCGTGCGGGAACTGTGGCTGGAACGCGACCGGATCGCCCAGAGGCGTGACCTGTCTCCCGGCCGGGTGCTGCCGGACTCTGCCATCGTGGAGGCGGCGCGCGCGGCCCCGGTTACGGCCGCCGCCCTGGCCGAGGTGCCGGGATTCAAGGGCCGCGGGGCCAAACGACACGCGCAGGAGTGGTTCGCCGCCATCCGCCGCGCACACACCGAGGCTGACCAGGCCCTCCCCCGTCCCTCGGCCCAGGTGTCGGAAGGTCCCCCGCCTGCGCACCGCTGGCACGAGCGGGATCCCGAGGCGGCCCGGAGGCTGGCCGCCGTGCGGACGGTCGTCGCGGCGCTCGCCGACGAGCATTCGCTGCCCGCCGAGAACCTGCTGCAGCCCGATTCGGTACGCAGGCTCGCCTGGCAGCCCCCGGATCCCGCGACCGCCGGGGCGGTGGCTGCCGATCTGTCGGGCTACGGGGCCCGGCGGTGGCAGGTCGAGCTCACCTCGGCGCCGATCGCGGGCGCGCTGCTGCGGCTGGCCGAGAAGGGCGACGAATAGCACCATTGCCGTCCGTCCCAGGCGCCGAAACGCGGGCCGGGAGCGCAGACTGGTGGGATGAGCCAGGGCGGCTTGCTTCGGCGGAAGTTCCTCGCCTGGCGGCCGGGCCGCCTCTCCCTCACGGTGCGGCTGGCCGCCGCGGCCGTGTGCCTGCTGGCCGCCGGGGCCGCGATCATCGTCGTGGCCGGTGGCCTGGTGACCCGGGACGACCTGATGCGGCAGGGGGGGCAGCAACTGCGCGGCTACGCGGGGCAGCTCGCCCGGCATCCGTTCCTGCTCACCCCGCTCTCCCGGACTCTGCCCGGTGCCCCAGGGCTCAGTGACCTCGCCGGCGCCGAGGCCGGCGCGCTGAGCATCCAGGTGCGTGGCGCCAGTGGCCAGCTGATCATGCGGGTGGGGCAAGGACGCCCGGCCGGGCCAGGCCGGCGGCTGGCTGTCACCGAGCCGATCCACTACCGGGCGCACCGCATCCCCTACACCTATAGCGCGGAGGACTTCACCCTCGACGTCACCAGCCCCGGCGGCACCGGATCCCCCGGCACCCTCGTGGTGAGCCTCAGCCTGGCCCGCATCAGCCAGGCCACCGGCCGCCTGACCGCCATGATGCTGGCCGTGAGCGGCCTGGTGGTGCTGGCCGCCGGGTGCCTGGCCGCCGGGATGATCCGTGCCATGCTCCAGCCGCTCACAGAACTGACGCGCCGGGCCGAGGCCGTCGCCGCCGGCCGACCGTGGTCTGGAGGGCTACCGGAAAGTCCGCGCGGCACGCCGGACCAGGTGGCCCCGGCGCTCAGCGCCACGCTGGCCCGGCTCGAGCAGGCCGGCGCCCCGTCCACCGGGCCCCGGCCGGCGACTCTGCGGGCCACTGAGCGCCAGCGGCAGGTCATCGCGGACACCAGCCGTGAGCTGCGCGCGCCGCTCAGCGTCCTGGATGGCCTGGCCGAGTACTACCGGCATCGCAACCAGCTCAGCGCCGCCGGCTTCGGCCGCCTGCTGGCCCGGGTCGCGGCGGAGGCCGCGCGGATCGGCACGCTCATCGATGCCCTCGAACGCTCCGGCCAGGACCAGCCCCGGCCACCGGGTCCTGACGAAAATGTCGGCGGGGGTGCGTAACCTCAGACAGGCGTGAGCGGGGCGAGCACGGCCGCCCGAGGCCCCGGGTCCCTGGCCCGCGGGGCGGGGCCCAGCGGAGTCGGCGGAGCGGGACAGAAGGCGGATGAGACGATGACCGAACTGGCCTGGGTGACGCTGAGCTCGCCGGTCGGACCCCTCGCGGTGGGCTGCAGCCCTGCGGGGGTGGCTCGGCTGGACTTCAGGGCACCCGGCGGCACCGGGCGGAGGCGGCCCGGACAGGCCAGCGCGGATCAGGCCAGCCCCACCCAGGCCAGCCCCACCCAGGCCAGCCCCGCCCAGGCCAACCCCACCCTCTTGAGTGCGGCGCGTGATCAGCTGGCTGAGTACTTCGCCGGCCAGCGCCAGGTGTTCGACCTGCCGGTGGACTGGTCCGGCTGTTCCCGGGCCCAGCTCCAGGTGCTGTCGGTGCTCTACGACTCAGTCGGCTACGGGGAGACGGTCACCTACGGGGAACTGGCGCAGCGCGCGGTGGCCGGGCCAGACGGGATCTCGCTCCCGGCCCGGGCCATCGGGCGGATCATGGGCTCGAACCCGCTCCCGCTGATCGTGCCCTGCCACCGGGTGGTCGCGGGCAACGGGCTTGGCGGCTACAGCGGCGGCACCGGCATCGAAATCAAGCGGTGGCTGCTGATCTTCGAGGGGGCCCTGCCGGCCACCCTGGACTGGAGCCCCGCAGGCGCCTGACCCTGCCGGATGGGCGGGCCGCCTCAGCTGCCCATCAGGTGATGCTCCTCCACGGACGCCAGCGCGTTCCAGCCGACCTGCAGCACCCAGAACCCGCCCAGCGGCAGCGGCTGTGTCTCGTGGACTTTCGCGCCGAGGGCCGCACATGCCTCCTCCAGGATCACGGAGAGGTTCTCCCGGTGCCCGCAGATCACCGCGGGCAGGCCGCCGCCCAGGACCTCGTCCACCCGGCGGCGTGCCTCCCCGGCGCTGGCCAGCCCCACGGTGAGCGCGGGGTCAGCCTGCACGAGCTGCCTGGTCACGTCCGCGTAGAGCTGGACGGTGGCGACGCAGCGCTCGGCAGCCGAGCTGAGTACCCGGGCGGTCCCGTAGCACCGGAGCAGTGTCGCGAGCTCTTGTTTCTGCTGGCGGCCCGCCGCGTCGAGCGGACGCTTCAGGTCATCGTCGTGCCCGGCCGCCCGCCACTCCTCTTTGCTAGCCGCCGACGCATGACGAACCAGGATCAAAGGGTCTGTTTCGGGCGGGCCGGCCGTGAACTCGTCGAGCACGCTCACGTCATGCGGGTAGCTCAGCCGCTCCCGGGCAGCGGGTATGCCCAGCCAGCCCACCTCGTCCACTTCGTCGTTCGGGATGAAGCCAGGCTGAGGCCCGTCCGCTGCTTTCGCCGCCCAGTAGTCCACCGTCTTCGGCTGGTTGCCGTGCTGCTGGTAGTGGGTGGACGGGAGGCGCCGTCCCAGGATCACCCGGATCCCGGTCTCCTCGGCCACCTCGCGGACCGCGGTCAGCAGGACATGCTCGCCAGGCAGGGACTTGCCCTTGGGCAGGCTCCAGTCGTCGTAGCGTTGGCGGTGAACCAGCGCTACCTCAGGGCCATCGGCCCCGGGCCGCCACAGCATCGCGCCCGCGGCCCGGATCTCGGTCTCCCCAGCTCCCCCTCCCAATGCCATCAGCCGTCGGTGGGGTGACCACGTCGTTCAAGGAGGTACTGCTGCAGGTCTCGCAAGGGCTTCCCTTCAGCGTCCAGATGATGCCTGGTCCACGTGCCGTCCCCCGCCAGCCACCAGGAACTGGTGACGTCGTCCATCGCCAGGTCGATCAGCGTGCGAAGCTCCTGCTGATGCGCCGCGGTCTTGACCCGGCAGAGGGCCTCCACCCGGCGGTCGAGGTTGCGGTGCATCAGGTCGGCGCTTCCAATCCAGACTTCACCCTCGTCGTCGTCGGCCGTGCCGAACGCGTAAATTCGCGAGTGCTCCAGGAAACGCCCGAGGATGCTGCGCACGCGGATGGTCTCGGACAGGCCGGGCAGCTCCGGCCGAAGCGAGCAGATGCCGCGGACCCACAGGTCGATCGGCACACCCGCGATGGACGCCCGGTAGAGCGCATCGATGACGGCCTCGTCCACGATCGCGTTGCACTTCAGCTGGATCCGCGCGAGGCCCGCCCGCTGCCAGGCGATCTGCCGGTTGATCCGTTCCAGCAACCCGGTCCGGAGGGCAAGCGGGGCCACCAGGAAACGGTGGTAGTCGGTCTTGCGGCTGTACCCCGTCAGCACGTTGAACAGGTCCGTGGCGTCCCCGCCGACCTCGGGGTCGGACGTGAGCAGGCCGTAATCCTCGTAGAGCCGTGCAGTAGAGGAGTTGTAGTTGCCCGTGCCGATATGGCAGTAACGCCGCAACGACCCGTCGAGCTCCTCCCGGACCACGAGCGCCATCTTGCAGTGCGTCTTGAGGTCCACGAACCCGTACACCACGTGGCAGCCCGCTTCTTCCAGCTTACGGGCCCAGAGGATGTTCGCGCGCTCATCGAAGCGGGCCTTGAGCTCCACCACCACCACGACCTGCTTACCCGCCTCGGCCGCGTCGATCAGCGCCTCCACGATCGGCGAGGAGTCGCTGGTCCGGTACAGAGTCTGCTTGATGGCCAGCACTCGGGGGTCGGCAGCCGCTTCCACCGTCAGCCGCTCCACCGTGGCGGTGAACGAGTCGTAGGGGTGATGAACGAGAACATCCCGCCGGTCCAGGGTGGCGAAGACGTCCGCGTCGTGCGGGAAGGCCGACTCCGACGGGACGAAGGCCGGGTACTTGAGCCGCCGTATGTCGAGGTCGGCGATGGCGTTCAGGCCGGTCAGGTCGAGCGGCCCGGGCAGGTGGTAGACCGCCCGGCGGTCCACATCCAGCTCAGTGACCAGCCTCTCGAGCACCTCGGGGGAGATGCTTTCCTCTACCTCGAGGCGGACCGCGGGCTCGAAACGGCGCCGCAGCAGCTCGCGCTCCAGCGACTGCATCAGGTCCTCGGTGACGTCCTCGTCCACCTCCAGCTCCCGCGTCCTGGTGACCCGGAACACGTGGTGTTCCAGGATGTCCAGCCCGGTGAACAGCTCAGGCAGGTGCGCGGCGATCACGTCTTCCAGCGGGACGAACCGGTGCCTGCCCACGGTGAGGAAGCGCGGCAGCAGTGGCGGCACCTTGACCCGGGCGAACGAGGTCGCGCCCGTTTCAGGGTCCGCGATCATGACCGCGAGGCTGAGGGACAAGCCCGATATGTACGGCCATGGGTGGGCGGGGTCCACCACGAGCGGGGTCAGCACCGGGTAGATCCGGTCGCGGAACAGCTGCTGCAGCTGATGCTGCTCGTCTTCGGAGAGCTCTTTCCAGTGCAGGATCTCGATGCCTTCGCCCGCCAGCAGCGGGCGGATGGTGGAGTTGAAGTACTCCGCGTGCTCCAGGCTCAGCTCACGCGCCGTCTCCAGCGTGTTCTCCAGCACCTGGTCCGGGGCCATCTCCGTGGTCACGCCCTCCACCGGCAGCCCCGTGGCCATCCGGCGCATCCGGCCCGCCACGCGGACCATGAAGAACTCGTCCAGGTTGCTGGCGAAGATGGCCATGAAGCGCACCCGCTCCAGCAATGGAACGGTGTCGTCCTGGGCCAGCTCGAGGACTCGCTGGTTGAATCGCAGCCAGCTTCCCTCGCGTTCGATGTAGCGGTCCGCAGGCAGGTCGTCAGACGGTTTCGCGCCCGCCTGATCAGGCGCTCCGTCCACGTCCGTCTCGTCCCTACTCTGCTGGAAGCTGACCTCACCGACACTCATGTCGTCATTGTCCCCCAGTGCCCCGCGCGCCAAGACTTCCGGGCCCGCTGTTTTCAATATCACCAAGCGACGTATTTACCCAGTTCAGTACCGCGTCATTGACACGCGTCGCCCCCGGCGGCCAGTTCGGCGCAGCGCACCGGCAACGGCGGCCTTGTGACCAGGGCCACTTTGGGGGTGGCCAGCCCGGGTGAACCCGCGCAGCGCGGCCCGGGTTAGTCCGCAGAGGGCCGGCACAGCGCCTCGATGGCCTCCCGGTCACCGATCTTTACCCGTTCGCCGCGACCGAGCGCGCCGGCCAGCTCCGCCTCGGCGGCCTCCACCCGGAGCCAGTCCGCGTAGCTCACCGGGCGCACCCCGCGGGCGGCCAGCACCTCCGTGAACGGCCTGCGGGAGGGCCGGTCCCCGGTCTCACGGCCCGACGGGCCCGACAGGTCAGACAGGTCAGACAGGTCAGACAGGTCGGCGAGCAGGGACCGGACGGTCCCGGCCGCGTCGGACTTGTTCGTGCCCACCACCCCAGTGGGGCCTCGTTTGAGCCAGCCCGCGACGTACTCCCCCGGAAGCGCCGTGCCGTCCGGGCTGAGCACCCGGCCCTCGGCGTTGGGCACCGTGGCGGTGTTCTCGTCGAAGGGCACCCCGGCCAGCGGCACGCTCTGGTAGCCGACGCTGCGGAAGACCATCTGCGCCGGGATTGTCTCGTACTCGCCGGTCCCGGTGAACCGGCCCTGCTCGTCCAGCCGGGTGCGCTCCACGGTCAGCCCGGACACCCGCTCTGTGCCCGTGACCTCGACCGGGCGGAGCCAGAACCGGACTATCAGCCTGCGTCCGCTGCCCGCGGGGGGACGCGTGGCCCAGTCTCTGAGGACCGCGAGGTTGCCGCGGACCCGGCGGTCGCTCTCCGCGAGCCGGGTGCTCTGCCCGGCCGGGTCGAACGCGTCCAGGTCGAGCTCGTCCGGCCGGACCTCGATGTCCACGTCAGCCAGCTCGCCCAGCTCCCGCAGTTCCTTGGTGGTGAATTTGGCCTGTGCGGGCCCCCGGCGCCCGATCACGTGCACCTCACGGACCTTGCTGGCCATGAGGGCCTCGAGGACCGGGTGGGGGATGTCGGTGGAGTGCAGCGCGGCTGGGTCCTTGACCAGGATGCGGGCGACGTCCACGGCCACGTTGCCGACCCCGACCACGGCCACGGCCTCAGCGTCCAGGGTGAACGCCTCGGCCGAGGAGTCGGGATGGCCGCAGTACCAGTTGACGAAGTCGGTGGCCGCGTAGCTGCCGGCCAGGTCCTCGCCGGGGATGCCCATGTGCCGGTCCCGCATCGCGCCGGTCGCGTACACGACCGCGTCGTAGCTGGCCAGCAGGTCTTCCCGGGTGACGTCGTCGCCGAGGTGCACCCCGCCGAGGAACCGCACGTCCGGATGCTCGAGCACGCCGCGGAGGTAGCCGGCGATGGACCGGATGGACGGGTGGTCAGGGGCTACGCCGTAGCGGACCAGGCCGTAGGGCGTGGGCAGCCGGTCCAGCACGTCCACCCGCACGGTGCCCGGCGGCGCGAGGGCGCCGACCTGCTTGATGAGCGCCTCAGCCGTGTAGATGCCGGCCGGGCCGGAGCCCACCACGGCGACCTCGAGTGTCGTCACGGACGCAACCCCACCGTTCTCCCTGGAATCTCTTCCCCCAGGCCTTATCCCTGGGGGTTATCCGCCAGCACCGGGTCCAGTTGCGCCACGGCTTCGGTGATCTGCCGGGCCAGGTGCTGCGGGACCAGGCCGACCTCGTCGAGGATCTCGTCCCGCGAGCCGTGCGCCAGGAAGCGCTGGGGCAGGCCGAAGGTTCGGGCCGGGGTCGGCACGCCCGCGTCCCGGAGCAGCCGGCATACCGCGTCACCGAACCCGCCGGCCACGCCGTTGTCCTCGACCGTGACCACCAGCCGGACGCGCCGGGCCTCGTCGGCCAGGGCCGGGTCAACCGGCTTGACCCAGCGCGGGTCAACCACAGTCACCCCGATGCCCTGATCGGCCAGCCGGTCTGCGGTGACCAGGCAGGTCAGGGCCATCGGGCCGGCCCCGGCCAGGAGCACATCGGGGGCGGCACCGCCGTCCGGGCGGCGCAGCACGTCCATCCCGCCGAGCTGCCCGATCGCGTCAACCTCGCTGCCGACGCTCCCCTTGGGGAAGCGGACCACGGTGGGTCCGTCGCTGACCGCCACCGCCTCGTCCAGCAGCTCGGCGATCCGGGTCGCGTCCCGCGGGGCCGCGATCCTCAGGCCCGGCACGACCTGCAGGATGGAGCCGTCCCACATGCCGTTATGGCTGGCCCCGTCCGGGCCGGTCACCCCGGCCCGGTCCAGCACGAACGTGACCGGCAGCCGGTGCATCGCCACGTCCATCAGCACCTGGTCGAAGGCCCGGTTGAGGAACGTTGCGTAAATCGCGACCACCGGGTGCAGGCCGCCCATGGCCAGCCCGGCCGCGCTGGTCACGGCGTGCTGCTCGGCGATGCCCACGTCGAAGACCCGGTCCGGGTAGGCCTCGGCGAACGGGGCCAGGCCGGTCGGGTGCAGCATCGCGGCGGTGATCGCCACCACGTCGGGACGCCGCGCGCCGATCGACACGAGCGCGTCGCCGAACACCTCTGACCAGGTCCGCCTGGGCACGCCCGGGGCCTGGCCGGCCGGGGCCGCCGCCGGGACCTGGTGCAGCCGGTCTTCCTCGTTGTCCTCGGCGAGCTGGTACCCGAACCCTTTCCGGGTGATCGCGTGCACGATCACCGGGCCGCCGAAGTCGCGGGCCCGGCGCAGCGCGATCTCCATGGCCTGCTCGTCATGCCCGTCGATGGGGCCCAGGTACTTCAGGCCAAGGTCCTCGAACAAGACCTGCGGCTGCAGGACGTCCTTGAGGCCCTTCTTCATCCCGTGCAGCGTGCCGTACAGCGGCGGCCCGACCACAGGCGTGCGGGTCAGCGTGGTCTTGATGTAGTCGAGCACGTTCTCATAGTGCTGGTTGATCCGGACCGTGGCCAGGTGATGGGCCAGCCCGCCGATGGTCGGCTGGTAGGAGCGGCCATTGTCGTTGACCACGATGACCAGCCGGCTGTCCTTGGCCACCGCGATGTTGTTCAGCGCCTCCCAGGCCATGCCGCCGGTCAGCGCACCGTCGCCGATGACCGCCACCACGGTCCGGTCGGTCTCTCCGCGCAGCCGGTACGCCTTGGCCAGCCCGTCAGCGTAGGACAGGCTCGTGGACGCGTGCGAGTTTTCCACCAGGTCATGCTCGGACTCGGCGCGGCTGGGGTAGCCGGACAGCCCGCCGCGCTGGCGCAGGGTGCCGAACTCGGGGACGCGCCCGGTCAGGAGTTTGTGCACGTAGGACTGATGGCCGGTATCGAACACGATCTTGTCCACCGGCGAGTCGAACACGCGATGCATCGCGATGGTCAGCTCGACCACGCCGAGGTTGGGCCCGAGGTGACCGCTCGTCCGCGAGACCGTCTCGATCAGCAGGTCACGGATCTCGCTGGCCAGGACGGGCAGCTGGTCCGGCGCCAGCTCCTTGAGCTGTCGCGGGCCGGAGATGGATTCCAGCAAGGTCACCTTGGCTGCTCCCTCTCTGAGAAGCGCGAATCTGTGGGCGAGTCTATTTCGCCCGGGTCGTGCCGGGCACGGAAGGCCGATCTTCGGCGGCCGGCCACCGTGCCCGGCACCATTGGCTACCGGATGCCGTAGAGGTGTTCGAGGGCGAGCTGGTCGAGGTGCTCATACGCCAGGCCGCGGGCCCCCAGCGCCTCGATGTCCGGGGTGAAGCCTGCCACGTCACGCCAGGTCTCCCCGGCGGCCAGGGTGGGGACAGCCAGGTCCCCCACCCCGGAGGCGGCCAGCGCCGCCTTCACCTCCGGGTCGGCCCGGAACGCGGCCACCTTATCCCGCAAGATCAGGTAATTACGCATGCAGGCTGCCGCTGACACCCACACCCCCGCATCGTCCTCGGTCCGCGGCGGCTTGTAATCAAAATGCACCGGCCCGTCGTACCCCCCCGACACCAGCGCATCGACCACCCAGAACGCTCCCCGGGCGTTACCGTTCCCGAACCGCAGGTCCTGGTCATACCGCGGCCCGTTCTGCCCATTCAGGTCGATATGGAACAACTTCCCGTGCCACAGCGCCTGGCTGATCCCATGGGCGTAGTTCAGGCTGGCCATCTCCTCATGGCCGACCTCGGGGTTGATCCCCACCATCTCCGGATGCTCCAGCTCGCCGATGAACGCCAGCGCGTGCCCGGCGGTGGGCAGCAAGATGTCGCCGCGCGGCTCGTTGGGCTTCGGCTCGATCGCGAACCGCACGTCATACCCCTGCTCCAGCACATAGCCCGCCAGCAGGTCCAGGGCCTCCTTGTACCGCGAGAGCGCCGCACGGATGTCCTTCGACGCCCCCGACTCCGCGCCTTCCCGGCCACCCCAGAACACGTACACCCTCGCCCCCAGCTCGGCGGCCAGGTCCAGGTTCCGCATCGTCTTGGCCAGCGCGAACCGCCGCACATCCCGGTCGCTGGCGGTGAACGCCCCATCCTTGAAGATGGGGTGGCCGAACAGGTTCGTCGTCGCCGTGGTCACGACCACGCCCGTCTCCTCCAGCGCCCGGCGGAAATCAGCGATCTTCCGCGCCCGCTCAGCCTCACTGTCCCCGAAGCCGAACACGTCGTTGTCGTGGAAGTTCACCCCGTAGGCGCCCAGCTCGGCGAGCTTGCGCACCGCCCGGTCAGCGGCCATCGGCGGCCGGACCGCCCCGCCGAACACATCCACCCCCTGCCACCCCACCGTCCAGATACCGAACGAAAACTTGTCCTCACGAGTCGGCACATAAGCGTCTGCGGTCACCAGCAAGTCCTCTCCATCGCACGCCTCTTCATCTCAGCCCTTCCAGCCTGAGCCCTTCCCGCATCGGCCCCGGCGATCACCGATCCCACACCGGTGTCTCCCAGCCCGCGGCGTCCCAGTCGGCGGTGGCCTGGCGGAGCCAGGCGAGCCGCCGTCGGACCACCGGCTCGGCTGGCCCGGTGTACTCCTCGGCCAGCTGACGCGGCCATTCGGGTGGCTCCGGCGTGCCCGCCAGCGTCCAGGCGGCCTGCCGCGCCGCGCCCAGCGCGACGTACTCCTCGGGCGCGGGCACCAGAACGGGAACCCCGAGGATGCCCGGAGCCAGGCGGCGCGCCGCCTCAGACCGGGCCCCACCGCCGATCAGCAGCACCCGCTCGCGGGAGGCGCCCTGCGCCGCGATCAGATCCGCTGCCTCAGCCAGGGTGGCCAGCACGGCCTCGATCGCGGCCCGGGCGAAGTTGGCCCCCGTCGCGTTCTGGGTGGTCAGACCCCGGAGCACGCCGGTGGCGTGCGGACGGTTCGGGGAGCGCTCCCCGTCCAGGTAGGGCAGCAGCGCGATGCCGCCCGCGCCCGGCTCCGCGGTCAGCGCCCGGGCTGACAGCCCGTCCAGGTCCGTGCCGATCAGGCTGGCGACCGTGGACAGCACCAGGCCCGCGTTGACCGTGGCGATCAGCGGCAGGAACCGGCCCGTGGCGTCGGCGAACCCGGCGACCATGCCGGACTCGTCCGCCGCGGGCCGCTCCGTGACTGCGTAGGCGGTCCCCGAGGTGCCGATCGAGGTGACCAGCTCGCCGGGGGCCAGGCTGAGCCCGAGGGCGGCGCCCATGTTGTCACCGGTCCCGGGGGCCAGCAAGGCCCCGCCCGAGGTCTCCCCGACAACCTCGCTGGGCTTGGCGATCCGGGGCAGGCCGGGCTCGTGGCCGAGCGCCGCGGCGGCGACCTCGGGCAGCCAGCGGCCGGATGAGGGCGAGAAGTAGCCGGTGCCCGAGGCGTCGCCGCGGTCCGTGGCCGGCTCGGTCACGCCCGCCCCGAGCCGCCAGGTCAGCCAGTCGTGCGGCAGCATGACGCGGTCCACCCGGGCCGCGTGGCCGGGCTCGTGTTCAGCCAGCCAGCGCAGCTTGGTCACGGTGAACGAGGCGCTGGGCACGCTCCCGGTCTGCTCCGCCCACCAGCCTGGGCCGCCCAGCTCGGCGATCAGCTCCTGGGCAGCCTGGGCGGAGCGCAGGTCGTTCCAGAGCAGTGCGGGCCTGATCACCTCGCCGGCCTCGTCCACCACGACCATGCCGTGCTGCTGGGCCGCCACCCCGATCGCGTCGGCCCGGTCAAGCAGCCCCTGCCCGGCCTGTTCCAGGGCCGACCACCAGGCCGCCGGGTCACACTCGGTGCCCGGCGGGTGCGGGGCACTCCCCCGGGCCACGATCGTGCCGTCCTCTGCCCGGCAGAGCAGCACCTTGGTCGACTGCGTGGACGAATCCACCCCAGCCACGAGCATCGCTCACCCCTTCGCTACGACGGGACCGAACCTACTCCCGCGGGCCGGGCAGGCGGGAGCAGGGCCAGCCGGCCACAGAGATCGGGTCCGGGAACGGCCGGGCGGGCGCCCCGTCTCCAGGCGGATCCCACAGCGAGATGCAGTTCCAGTTCCAGTTCCAATCCCAGTCCCAGTCGAGGTCCCAGTCCCAGTGACGGCCCAGCGGCTCAGCCGGCGCCCGGCAGGGTGACAGACCGGGCGGCCTGCCAGCCGGGGGTCAGCTGCAGCCCGGTGATCACCAGCAGGACCACGACCGGGACGGTCCAGCCGCCGATCGCGGAGTGCAGGAAGCCGATCGCCAGCGGGCCGGTGGTGGCGACCAGGTAGCCCACGCTCTGCGCAAACCCCGAGAGCGACGCGGCCACCCGCGGATCCGGGGCCCGGGCCATGGTGAAGAAGATCGCCAGGCCGAGCGCGGCGCCCTGTCCCAGGCCCAGCACCAGCACCCAGGCCGGGGCGCCACCCAGCGGGGCGAACCACGCCCCGGCCAGGCCAGCCGCGCTGGCGGTCACGCTGCCGGCGAGGAGCGCCCGCTGGTTCCGCGCCCGGTGCGCGAAGACGGGGATCATCAGCGAACTAGCCGCTCCGCCCAGGTTCATCAGGGCGAGCAGCGTCCCGGCGCCGCCGGCGCTCACCCCTCGGTCACGGAACATCGTCGGCAGCCAGGACAGCGCCGCGTAGAAGGTCAGGCTCTGCAAGCCCATAAACGCGGTGACCTGCCAGGTCAGTGCGTACCGGGAAAGTTTCAGCGGAACGGCCCGCCCAGCAGGACGCTCCTGGGACTCCTGTGTTCCCCCGCGCCCCTGTGTTCCCCGGGACTCCTGTGTTTCCTGGGACGGCCCCTCGGGCTCCCCCGGCGCGGTCCCGGGCACCGTCCGGTACCGGCGCTGCGGCAGCCACGCCACCGCCGCGGCCAGCGCGGGGAGCGCCCAGACGGACAGGGACAGCGGGACCGAGCCGCCGGACAGGTTGTACACCGGAACCGCGATGAGTGACGCGAGAATGGACCCGGCGGACAGGCTGAGCAGGTAGAGCCCGATGAGCAGCCCGGCCCGCTCCGGTGCCCGCCGCTTGACCAGGCTGGGCAGCAGCACGTTCAGCAGCGCGATGGCCGCCGCGGCCAGTGCCGTGCCCGGGAACAGCAGCACGCCGGGCGCCGCGCCGCGCAGGATCAGCCCCACGGCCAGCAGGCCCACGGCTCCGCCAAGCACCTGCTCCTCACCGAACCGGCGGCTCAGCGGGGCGGCCACCCCGGAGAACACGCCGAAGGCCAGCACCGGAAGGGACGCGAGCACGGACACCGCGGCCTGCGACAGGTGCAGGCTTGCGGACAGTTCCGGGAACAGCGGCGGCAGGCTGGTAATCGCGGCCCGCAGGTTGAATGCGAGCGCGATGACGCCCGCCAGCAGCAGCGCGGCGCCCCCGGCCCGGCCGCGGGCCCGCCGGGACGCGGCCGCTGCCCCGGCAGCGGCCGGCTCAGGCACAGCTCAAGTCAGACACAGCTCAGGTCAGGCACAGCTCAGGCCGGACGCAGCTCAAGTCAGACACAGCTCAGCGAGCTAGGCCGGCAGCAGCGAGCGCAGCACATACTGCATGATCCCGCCGTGCCGGTAGTACTCCGCCTCCCCGGGGGTGTCGATCCGCACCACAGCCTGGAACCGCTTGCCGTCCGCGCGGACGGTCACCTCACGCGGGACCGTGCCGGAGTTCATCTCCTCGATGCCGGTGATCTCGAAGACCTCCTGCCCGGTGAGGCCGAGCGACTCGGCCGACTCCCCCGGCCGGTACTGCAGCGGCAGCACGCCCATGCCGATCAGGTTGGAGCGGTGGATCCGTTCGAAGGACTCGACCAGCACGGCCCGCACACCCAGCAGCAGGGTGCCCTTGGCTGCCCAGTCCCGGGACGAGCCGGACCCGTACTCCTTGCCGCCCAGCACGACCAGCGGGGTGCCCTCGTCCGCGTACTTCCGGGAGGCGTCGTAGATGGACATCTGCTCGCCGTCGGGCACGTGCACGGTAACCCCGCCCTCGGTGCCGGGGGCGAGCTGGTTGCGCAGCCGGATGTTGGCGAACGTGCCGCGGATCATAACCTCGTGATTGCCGCGCCGCGAACCGTAAGAGTTGAAGTCCTTGCGCTCCACCCCGTGCCCAGTCAGGTACTGGCCGGCCGGGCTGTCGGTCTTGATCGCGCCGGCGGGCGAGATGTGGTCGGTGGTCACCGAGTCACCCAGCCTGGCCAGCACCCGGGCGCCGTGAATGTCGCTGACCGGCGCGGGTTTGTCCGTCATGCCCTCGAAGTAGGGCGGCCTGCGGACGTAGGTCGAGTCCGGCTGCCAGTCGAACGTGTCCCCGGCAGGCACGTCCAGGCTGCGCCAGCGCTCGTCGCCCACGAACACGTCCGCGTAGTCCCTGGTGAACATCTCCGCCGCCACCGCGTGCTGGACCACGTCGTCGATCTCGGCGGACGTGGGCCAGATGTCACGCAGGTACACCGGGCTGCCGTCGGGACGGCTGCCCAGCGGCTCGTTCTCCATGTCGAAGTCCATGGTCCCGGCGAGCGCGTAGGCGACCACGAGCGGCGGTGAGGCCAGGTAGTTCATCTTCACGTCGGGGTTGATCCGGCCCTCGAAGTTCCGGTTGCCGGACAGCACCGACACCACGGCCAGGTCGTTCTGCTCCACCGCGGCGCTGATCGCCTCGGGCAGCGGCCCGGAGTTCCCGATGCAGGTGGTACACCCGTAGCCGACCAGGTTGAAGCCGAGTTTGTCCAGGTAGGGCACCAGCCCGGCACGCTCGTAGTAGTCCATGACCACCTTGGAGCCGGGCGCCAGCGTGGTCTTGACCCACGGCTTCGTGGCCAGCCCGGCTTCGACCGCCTTCTTGGCCAGCAACGCCGCGCCGACCATGACCGACGGGTTCGAGGTGTTGGTGCACGAGGTGATGGCGGCGATCACCACCGAGCCGTGGTCCACCGAGGTCTTGGTCCCGTCCTCCAGGGTCACGGCGGCCGGGCTGGACGGGCGGCCGCCGCTGGCGGCCGGCGCCGGCCGCCGGCCGGCAGATCGGCCTCGCCGTTCTCCCGGTCCGCCGTGAACGGGTCGGACGCCGGGAAGGTCTCGGCCACGTCCTCGTCCAGCCGGTCGAGCTGCACGTAGTTGCCGAGCGCCTGGCGGAACGACTCCTTGGCGTCGGTCAGGGCCACCCGGTCCTGCGGCCGCTTCGGGCCGGCCAGGGACGGGACGATGGTGGACAGGTCGAGCGTCAGTTGCTCGGAGTAGCGCGGTTCCGCGGCCGGGTCGTGCCACAGGCCCTGCTCCTTGGCGTACGCCTCGACCAGCGCCACCCGCTCCGCTGACCGGCCGGTCAGCCGCAGGTACTCCATCGTCTGCTCGTCGATCGGGAAGATCGCGCACGTGGAGCCGAACTCGGGGCTCATGTTGCCGATCGTGGCCCGGTTGGCCAGCGGCACCGAGCCCACCCCGTCGCCGTAGAACTCCACGAACTTGCCGACCACTCCGTGCCGACGCAGCAGCTCGGTGATAGTCAGGACCAGGTCGGTGGCGGTCGCGCCGGCCGGCAGCTCGCCGGTGAGCCGGAAGCCGACCACCCGCGGGATCAGCATGCTGATCGGCTGGCCGAGCATGGCGGCCTCGGCCTCGATCCCGCCGACGCCCCAGCCGAGCACGCCGAGCCCGTTCTGCATGGTGGTGTGCGAGTCGGTGCCCACGCAGGTATCCGGGTACGCGGCCCCGTCGCGGGCCATGACCACCCGGGCCAGGTGCTCGATGTTGACCTGGTGCACGATCCCGGTGCCGGGCGGCACCACCTTGAACTGGCTGAACGCGTCCTGGCCCCAGCGCAGGAACTGGAACCGCTCGAGGTTGCGGCCGAACTCCAGCTCGACGTTCCGGTCGAACGCGTCCGGGCGGCCGAAGATGTCGGCCACCACCGAGTGGTCGATGACCAGCTCGGCCGGGACCAGGGGGTTGATCTTCCCCGGGTCACCGCCCAGGTGCCGCATGGCCTCGCGCATGGTGGCCAGGTCGACGACGGCGGGGACGCCGGTCAGGTCCTGCAGGATGACCCGGGCCGGGGTGAACTGGATCTCGGTCGAGGGGTCTGCGGCCGCGTCCCACTGCGCGAGCGCGGTGATGTGCTCCGGGGTGACGTTGCGGCCGTCCTCGGTGCGCAGCAGGTTCTCGAGCAGGATCTTCAGGCTGAACGGCAGGTCCGTCGCCCCGTCCACCGCGTCGAGCCGGTATATCTCGTACCCGGCCTCGCCGACCCGCAGCGAGCTCATGCTGCCGAAGCTGTTCGCGGTCATCAGGGTCCGCCTCCTGCACCAGTGAAGTATCTCGATATCAAGTTAAATAAGCACGTTTCCACGCTAGAACGAGTTTATCTCGACGTCAAGGTATCCGCCGTGCGAGGCCACCGCTCCGGGAACCAGGACGATGGACACCCGCCCGGCGTGATTCCCGGGCCTCTACGACAACATTGCCACCAGTCAATCGTTGCAGGGGCGGATGCGCCCCGGCCACGGCACCGATCCGCGACTATGGGGTGGTGACAGAGCACACCGAGCGCCCCTGGGGCGGTTACACAGTCCTTACCGCCGCCGGGGACTTCAAGGTCAAGACCATCGAGGTACATCCCGGGCAGCGGCTGTCCTACCAGCGGCACTCCCGCCGGGCCGAGCACTGGTTCGTGGTCCGCGGCGAGGGTGTGGTCACCCTGGACGGCGCGGATATCGGCGTCCGCCGGGGCGACACCGTGGACGTCGGGCTGGGCGTCGCGCACCGGATCCGCAACACCGGCACCGACCCGCTGGTGTTCGTGGAGGTTCAGCACGGCGACTACTTCGGTGAGGACGACATCGTCCGGCTCGAAGACGATTACGGCCGCGTCGGGGCGTAGCCAGCGGTCCGCCCGCGGCCGGGCCGGGCCGTGATCCCGCGGCCCAGGCTCCGGCTGCGCCGCCTCGATCCCGCGGCCCAGCTGAGGGCGGCCGCGCCGATCCGGCGGCCCGCCTACAGACTGGCCGCGTCCTGGTCCCGGGTCACGGCGAGCACGGCCGCACGCAGTGCGGCGTCATCGGCGGGATCGACGGTCCGCAGGTCCAGCAGCAGCCGGCCGTCCTCGACCCGCCCGGCCACCGGTGGGTTATTTTTCCGCAACGAGGCCCCGACCGTGGCCGGGAGACTCACCGCGGCGCTGGGCAGCCGGACCCCCGGTGCGCCGCCGCCCCCCACCACCGCGTCACTCTCGGTGGCCCGGGCATCGACTCCGGCCTGGGCCAGGTCGGCGGCCAGCCGTCCGGCGCGATCCCGGAGCCGCTGGACCGGCTCGTGCAGGGCCGCGGCGGTCGGCGTGGCCGGGCCGCGCAGGGTGGCCTCCAGCGCGGCCAGGGTCAGCTTGTCCACCCGGAGTGCCCGGGCCAGCGGGTGCCGCCGCAATACCGCGACCAGCCCGGCCCGGCCGAGCAGCAGCCCGGCCTGAGGTCCCCCGAGCAGCTTGTCCCCGCTGGCGGTGACCAGGGCCGCGCCGCTGGCCAGCGCGCTCGCCGCGTCAGGCTCATCGGGCAGCACTGGCTCCGGGGCCAGCAGCCCGGAGCCGATGTCCGCCACCACGGGAACCGGACCGGGCTCCCGGCCGGGGACACCGGTCCGCGCGGCCATGGCGGCCAGTTCCGCGATCGTCGCCTCGCTGGTGAAGCCCAGGATGCGGAAATTCGCCGGGTGCACCTTCAGGATGAAGCCGGTGTCCGGCCCGATCGCCGCGGCGTAATCGGCGACCGTGGTGCGGTTCGTGGTGCCGACCTCCCGCAGCCGGGCTCCCGTGGAGGTGAGCAGGTCGGGCAGGCGGAAGCCGTCGCCGATCTCCACCATCTCGCCGCGGCTGACGATGATCTCGCCGCCGCGGGCCAGCGCGGTCGCCGCCAGCACCAGCGCGGCCGCGTTGTTGTTGACGACGTGCACGTCCTCCGCGCGGGGGCAGGCTGCGCGCAGCGCGTCCAGGGCGCCACGGCCGCGCCGGGCCCGCTGGCCGGTGGCCAGGTCGTACTCCACGTCGGTGGACCCGGCACTGACGGCCAGGGCGGCCCGGGCCGCCTCGGACAGCGGGGCGCGGCCGAGGTTGGTGTGCAGCAGCACCCCGGTGGCGTTGATGACCGTGCGCAGCGTCGTGGCGCTCGCGGGCAGCAACCCGGCGGCCAGGTCCGGCACGTCCTCCGGCGCGATCTCGCCACAGCGGGCCTGGTCCTGGGCGGCGGTGATCGCCTCCTTGACCCGGGCGGCACCCAGCCGGCCGACCGCCTCGGTGAACGGGGGCTGCGCCAGCAGCGTGTCCGTGCGCGGTATCCGCCGCCGGCTGTCCACGACCAGCACTCTAACCCGGCAGCGTGCCGCCGGGCCCGGCGGCGGCGGTAAGGGATCCCAGGCGACGCCGAAGACCTGGCTGGCTGCGGCGTGCCCGATCGTGAACGTGAACGACCGCTCTCGCGGCCAAAAGCGCCCCCTACCTCCGCGCCGCCTGCCCTCAGGGGCCTGCGTGGCTGGTGTTACGGGTGTGCCGCCATGTCGGACCTCCTGCGAGCGTGATCAGACGATCGGTGTCGCCAGGGCGACACCGATCGTCTGATCACAAACTGGGCGCACCTGATATTGGCCAGCCCCGACGCCAGGATCAGCAGCTGGCCATTTTCGGCGGGCTGGCGGGTACCGGACACCAGCGCGCCCGCGAAGTACACGTCGGGCCGCTCCTTGCTGACCCGGGCGGCCACCTCCTCCGTGGCCGTCACGCCGATCGTGCCCATCTGGGCCCAGACCGCCTGCGGCTGCATCGCCCCGAGCATCCGTCGCCGAAGCGGCGTCGCCTGGGGATGCAGGCGGCCGCCCGAACCAGTAGCTGCTCAGGCCACCCGGCGCTGATCACTCGGTGCTGTGCGGGGGCGGCTGCTGGACGGCCGGGCCACGCAGCGAGCGCAGCCACTCCTCGGAGGTGTCGTCCCAGTTGCCGGCCGGGCTGTGCGCGGCCCGCCACCAGACCCGGGGCGCGGGGCGCGCGTCCCCGGACGGCGGATCCCCGGACCGCGCGTCCCCGGACCGCGCGTCCCCAGACAACGCATCCCCGGACGGGACATCCCCGGACGGGACATCCCCCGATGACAGCCCCACGGTCGGCTGGGTCTCGAAGGGTGAGGGCGGGACGAGCCGCGGCGGGGGCAGAGGCGGAGGGCTGGGGGGCGGCGGATTCATCAGGGACCGGGGCTCGGCCAGGGAGGGGACCGGCACGGATCCCGGGACCTCGGGGGTAAGCCTGCCAGCTTCGGCCGGGACCCGCAGCCTGCCCGCCTGGCCGCGGCCCGCGGCGCCCAGCGCAAAGCCCATCGCCAGCCCGCACCCGGTACCGCCGGCCAGCAAGGCCAGGGCGGCCAGCCGCAGATCTCGCGTGGCCAGCCCGGACGCGAATCCTTCCACCGCGGTGATCACCCAGGTGACCACCCCGGTGGTCAGCATGGACGCCCCGGCGATGGCGAGGCCCGAGGCGAGCCGCACCGCGCGGCGGTCCATCTCCGCGGAGCTCACGCGCGACACTTTATGGGACGGCCGGCCCGGGGCGAGGGCGGCGCGGCGAGAGCTCTCCGCGAGGACAGGAGGACATAGCGGGCGAGCGGGATAAACGGACCCTACGGCCCGCGGCTACCGGGTTACTTCACCGTGTTGGCGTTGATCTGGTCGAAATCGCCGATGCCGTTGGTGATCCCGCCGCCGCCGGACCACTGCCACATCACCGCCTGCGCTGACCGTCGTTTCACCCCGCCGAAGAAATTGGCGCAGGTCGTCGTGCCCGGGATGCACCACTTGACCGGAGCGGGGTTCACCCTGCTGGTCCCGTCGGTGTAGGTCCACTCGTAGGTGCCCGAGATGTCCGAGGCGCTACCGGTCCCGAAGATGTCGTTCCAGATCAGCGGGGAGGAGTACACGCCGGGGACGTAGGAGGAGTGCGCGGTGAGGTAGGCCTCGTACCCGTTGACCTCGGCGCGGTCCACGGACGCCGCCACCCCGGCGGACTTGATCTTGCCGCTGCACGGGGTGGTGTAGACGTTGTTCCAGCCGTTGTCCAGCGCGGGCTTGATGCCGGGCAGCTCGATGTCCAGCCACACGATTTTGTAGGTGACGTGCAGGCTGCCCATCGCGCGCAGCGTCTTGGCCGCCTGCGCGGCTCCCCAGGAGCTCGCCTCGGTGGTGGTCCCGTTGTAGTGCGGGTCGACGCCCGGGCCACCCATGAACCAGTAGACGCCCGTGCCGATGCCCTTGCCGTACGTCGTGTAGTTGGTGTTGGCCGCCGCGCTGTTCGCGGACGACCAGGCAATGTTGCCGCCGCAGCCCTGCCACCGGGCCCAGTTTCCGGCCATGCCGATGTACCCGCCGTAGACCGGGTTGCCGCTGACGTCCGGCTCCCGGTACGCCGGCGGGCTGTTGATCGCGATGGGCCAGCTGTCGGTGCCGTAATAGAAGCCCGCCGGGCTGTCCTTGTCGGGCGTGGCCGCCGCCCGCGGCCGGCTGGACTGCGCGGTGTTTGCCTGCGCGGCGGGGCCGGCCAGGCCCAGCGCCAGCGCCAGCGCCGCGGCCAGCGTCAGGGCAGGCACCAGCGCGGACCGGCGTGACAGGTGACGAGGTGTGAACTGGGGGCGGTTCATCGGAGGGCCTTCCAGTGCGCGGCGCCAGCGGAGCCGCAGGTGTGTCGGGGGGGCCGCCGGTCATCGGGCCGCCCGTCGGGCGGGACCATGATCCGTGCGGGGCTTGATGATCTTCTGTCAGTTTTTGCCCGGCACAGCCATACTAGGCACGTCAGCGCGGCCTGCCACCGGGTCCGCGATGAGCCGGGCCGCGCCGCGGACCGGCTCCAGCCGAACGGGAGGGACCCATGGACCGTCAGGTCAAATATCTGCTCGATGAGTCCGAACTGCCCCAGCAGTGGTACAACGTGGTGGCCGACCTGCCCTCTCCCCCGCCGCCGCCGCTGCACCCGGGTACCCGCCTGCCGGTCGGGCCGGACGATCTCGCCCCGCTGTTCCCGGCCGCGCTGATCGGCCAGGAGGTGTCCGCGGAACGCTACATCCCGATCCCCGAGGATGTCCGCGACGTGTACCGGCTGTGGCGGCCGACCCCGCTGCTGCGCGCCCGGCGGCTGGAGAGGGAGCTGGGCACCCCGGCCCGGATCTACTACAAGTACGAGGGCGGCAGCCCGGCGGGCTCGCACAAGCCCAACACCGCGGTCCCGCAGGCCTATTACAACGCGGCCGAGGGGGTATCCCGGCTCACCACCGAGACCGGGGCCGGCCAGTGGGGCAGCGCGCTGGCCTTCGCGTCGGCCGTGTTCGGCCTGCAGTGCGAGGTCTGGCAGGTCCGGGCCTCCTACGACCAGAAGCCGTACCGCAGGCTGCTCATGGAGACCTACGGGGCAACCGTGCACCCGAGCCCCTCGGACATCACCCAGTCGGGCAAGGCGGTGCTGGCCGCCGACCCGCAGTCGCCGGGCAGCCTCGGCATCGCGATCAGCGAGGCGGTGGAGGTCGCCGCCGGGGATCCGTCCGCCCGGTACGCCCTGGGCAGCGTGCTTAACCACGTGCTGCTGCACCAGACGGTGATCGGCGAGGAGGCCATCAAGCAGCTGGAGCAGGCCGGGGACGTGCCCGACCTGATCATCGGCTGCACCGGGGGCGGCTCCAACTTCTCCGGGCTGGTCTTCCCGTTCCTGCGGGAGAAGCTGGCCGGCCGGATGAACCCGGTCCTGCGCGCGGTCGAGCCGGCCGCCTGCCCCTCGTTCACCCGCGGCGTGTACGCCTACGACTTCGGGGACACCGCCGGGTTCACGCCGCTGCTGAAGATGCACACGCTGGGGCACGATTTCGTGCCGGACCCGATCCATGCCGGCGGGCTGCGCTACCACGGCATGTCGCCGCTGCTGTCGCACCTGTACGAGCTGGGGATGTTCGAGGCCGTGGCCAAGCCCCAGGCGGAATGCTTCGCGGCGGGCCTTCGCTTCGCCCGGGCCGAGGGCATCGTGCCCGCGCCCGAGCCCACCCACGCGCTCGCCTCGTGCATCGAGGAGGCGCTGCGCTGCAAGGAGACCGGCGAGGAGAAGGTCATCCTGACTGCCCTGTGCGGGCACGGACTGCTTGACCTGACCGCCTACGAGAGCTTCCTGGCCGGGCGGGTCACTGACTTCGATCTGCCGGCCCGGGCCCTGCAGGACGCGCTGAACGGCCTCCCGGCCAGCGTCTGACCGGGTGGGCCGCCCGGGTGCGGCCCCGCAGCCCCGCTGGTGCGGCCCCGCCGGCGCGGCGGGGCCGCCGGGGCGGAGCCAGGGTCAGGTGCGCCTGGCGGGCGGCGGCTGCGCGGTCAGGGCCAGCGGCCGCGACTGCGCAGCCGCCGCGAGCCGGGCGGCGTGGGCCAGCCGCGGCGTCATCCACCGGAGCATCAGCGGGACCTCCGCCCGCCAGGTGATCATGTCGTGCCCTCCGCCCGGGGTGAGCGTAATCGGCACGTGCGGCTGCAGGACCACGAGCTCGTGCCAGAATCGCTCGGCGTTGATGACGTCCTCGGGATTGTCCGCGCCCGCGCCCAGCCAGAACTGCGGGAGGACCGCACCCGCGGGGAGCTTGTGCAATGCGGCCAGCGGGGAGTTCTGTTCCCGGAGCCTGACGCTGCCGCCGAACGGGTTGACCTGGCGGACCGGGTGCCCCCACTGGTTGTTATACGGCGTGAAGTAGCCGCTGAGCACCCCGGCGAACCCGTACCGGGAGCGGAGGCGCAGGGCCATGTTCGCGGCACAGTAGCCGCCCTCGGAATACCCCGCGATCCCCCAGGCCGGCCCGGGCGGCTGCACCCGCAGCATATGCGTGATCGCGTGCGGCAGGTCAACGCCGAGGTAGGTCAGGTCCTGCGGGCCGTGCACCTGGTTGAGGCATTGCAGCGAGAACCGCTCGCTGCCGTTGGCGTCGGGCATCACCAGCACGGCCGGCTGCGCCAGTTTCCTGGCCATCAGCTCGTCGAGCGTGTTGGTCACGCCCACCACGTTGATCCAGTCCTGCGGCTCGCCGGGCTGGCCGTGGATGAGCTCGATCACCGGGAAGCGGTAGCTGCTGAAGGCCGGCTGGAAGTACTGCGGCGGCAGGTACACGTACACCATCCGGGTGATGTGACTGCGCGGGCCGGTCACCTTGAGCCGGATGGTGTAGCCGATCTGCTGCGCCTCCTGGAGGTAGGCGCTGCTCCCGTCCAGCGTGGCGGGGCCCCGGCCGGGAGCCAGTTTCGTCAGCGGCACCTGGGATGGCGCGGTGACTCCCTGGTTGGTGAAGTCGGCGACCGCTGCGCTCCAGGTCGGGTAGTAGTCGTAGTACTTGTTGACGGCCAGCACCCCGAAGGCCACCGCCGGGAGGAAGGCCAGGCAGCCGGCCAGCAGGCGGAAGACCAGGTACTTCGTGGCCACCATCCACCAGGTGAACCCGATGAAGATCACCATCAGGATGAGGAAGAGGACATTGCTCTGCGGTTCCAGCACTCGGACCTCCCGGTCGGGCGAGACGGCCAGCCCTGGCGCAGCCGCTGGCCTGGTCCTCCGCCCTCAGGCCGGCCTCACCAGATGGATCGGGACGGCTACCGCCTCCTCCGTTCCCCCGAACGCCGAGGTGGCGGGCGGGAGTTCCGCCCGGGCGGTCCTGCGGCCGACTTTCGACCAGAAATTGACCTGCCCCAGCCACCCGATTACCTGGGCCGGGCGGATCAGGCCTTCGGCAAAGGGCGGCGTGACCCGGAGTGGCTGGGTCTAGTAACGTCGGCCAGCAGTCACGAGATGATCAAAGGCCGGTAATCTAGCGGGGGAGAGGGGATGCGCGGGTCTGGGGAATCACGGGCGACCGGCCCCCCGGCCGGAGATGAAGGGCTCGTGGCCGAGCGCGCCGGGGAAATCGAGTCACGCGCGGTTGACCGGCTCATCTTCTTCTCCGACGCCGTGGTCGCCATCGCGATCACGTTGCTCGCCATCGACCTGCCCGTGCCGCACGGGAGCACCCTGCCCGCGTTCTGGTCGTCGGTCCACGACAACGCTGACCGCTACCTGGCCTTCCTGGTCAGCTTCTGGGCGATCGCCGCGGCGTGGAGCGATCACCACGACGCCTTCCGCTACATCAGGCGGATGGACCCGCGGCTGCGGACCCTCAACATGGCCTGGCTGCTGATGATCGTGGTCACCCCGTTCGCGACCAAACTGCTGACCGTGGGCGGGCACGAGGGCCCCGGCGTGCACGCCGTGCGCTTCGCGTTTTACGCCCTGGTGCAGTCGCTGACATCCGTGATCATGATCCTCATCCTGCGGCACATGGCCTCCCGCCGGCTGGCCCCCGATGGACCGGCGCCAGGGTCCACCCCCATGGCCTGGCGCTCCTACGCCCTGGCGCTCGGCTTCGGGCTGTCGGTCCCGGTCTTCTTCGCCACGAGCTACGCCTGGGCGCTATGGGTCGTGATGCCCCTTGTGGTGCGGGGCGTCCACAGGCTGCGGGCCAGGAAGCGCCCCGGTGCCGCGGCCGCCTGACGGCCCGCCCCCGGCTCGACTGGGCTCGACTGGGCTCGCGGAGCAGGTCCCAGGTCACGGACGTGGGGATACCGTCCCGCGAGTCTGACATTGCCTATGCTTGACCGATGACCTACGTGGCCAGCAGCCGGCCACCATCGCCTGATCGTGCCACCGTGGCCCGGACCATCCGTGATCTGGTGCTCGGTGTGGTCGAGCGGCGCACCCCGGTCGGGGTGAGCGTCGTCGTCGAGGGCGCGCCGGGGATCGGCAAGACCTTCCTGGCCGGGCAGATCCTCGATTCCATCGCTCCGCACCGCGCGCAGGTGCTGCGGGCCGCGGGGGAGGAAGGCCGCCGCAACGATCCGTTCGTTCTAGTCGAGCAGATCCTCGGCACTGTGCCTGGGGGGCAGGACCCCGGTGACGCGGCATTCGACTTCGTGGACGAGCTCAGTTCCTCCGGTCCGGTGGTGCTGGGCGTGGACGATGCCCACCAGCTCGACGGAGCCTCGCTCACCGTGCTCCGGCGGCTGGTCTGGGCGAGCCGGAACCTTCCCCTGGCCGTGCTGATCAGCATGCGGCCCAGCACCTCCCGGGAGCAGCCGGGCGCGCTGGCGCAGCAGGCGCAGATGCGGCTCTGGCTGCCACCGATGGGCCGGATGATGGTCGAACGGCTGGTGTTCGACCGGACGGGCCGGTGGCCCGGCCCGTTGCTGCGCCGGGCTCTCGGCCTGGCCGCCGGCAACCCGCTGTTCGTGCACGAACTGCTGCGGGCCTACCGGGACGCCGGGGCCCTGGCGGACGCGGGGCCAGAGTTGGTCGAGGCCAGGTTCGAACTCGGGGCCGAGATCACCGGGCTGGACCAGATCGTCCGGACTCACCTGCGTCAGCTGGACGAGCCGGCCCGCGACGTCCTGGCGGCCATGGCGGCCTGGGGCACGGATATCGGCGTCGATGAGCTGGCCAGCATGATGTTCAGCTCACCTGGCGCCCTGGCCGGGCCGCTGGACCGGGCCCTTGTGTCCGGGCTGGCCCGCCGCGCCCCCGACGGCACGGTCGGCTTCACCCACGATCTGTTCCGCGAGGTAGCCTACGGCGAACTGCCGGAACCCGGGAGGCGAGCAGCCCACCGTCAGGCCGCGCGGGTGCTCGCCGCGGCAGGCTACCGGCCGGCCCTCGTCGCGGACCATCTCCTGCGGGCGGCGGGAAGCGGTACCGATCCGGCCCTGGTCGAGGCCCTGCAGGAAGCCCTCGTGGTGACCCGTGCGCACGCCCCTGAGGTCGCGGCCGACCTGCTCGACGATGCCGCCGAAGCCTACGGCCCGGTCACGCCTGATCCCCTCCTCCTCGACCGGGTCGAGGCGCTGTTCCTGCGGGGTCGCGGCCAGTCGGCGGAAATCCTCATCCGCGACCGCATCGGGGCGGTGACCGATCCCCCTGTGGCCGCCCAGATGCAGCTGATGTTCATCCGGTCCCTGGTGAACCGGGCGGACACGACGGCCGCCCTGGCGGCGATCGAGCGGACCACCGCCATCGCCGGGCTACCCGGCGCGACCCTGCGCCAGCTGGAGGCGCTGCAGGCCTGGCTGCGGTCGCTGGCCGGGCAGGCCCCGCCCGCCGCCGAGCTGGATGCGATGATGGCCCGTTTCGCCGCCACAGGCGATCACGACGCCCGGGCCGCTCTCCTCTCGACGATCGCCGTGACCGCCTTCCTGGCCGGCCATCCGGACCTGGCGCTTGAACATATGCGGGCCCGGGAGGACCTGATCGCCGGTCCGGGCAGTTTCCGCAGCCGGTCATCCGGGCTGTACCTGCCCGCGCTGTTCGAGCTGGCCGCGTCCGGACCGCGAGCCGCTCAGGCCGCCGTGGACCGGGCACGGCGGCGGAGCGCGGACCTGCATGCGGAGTGGGTCGAGCCGTTCCTCGGATTCGCGGCGGGCGGCATCGCGTTCGTGGCCGGTGAATGGGACGACGCGGTAGCGGAACTCGACTCAGCCCTCGAGCGAGCCGAGGAAACCGGCACGGGGTGGATATCGAACCCGGTCGGGATCCGGTCCTACATCGATGCGCACCGCGGCCGCACGGCCCAGGCCCGGGCGCGGATCGAAGCGTTCCGGCACCGTGGCCTGCCCCTTCAGTTCGGTCACGACCGGCCCGGTCTCGCGGAGCTCGCCGTGCTCGAGGTGGAAGGGGCGGCTCGCGGACCAGATCGGCAGCGACGTGGCCGCGCGGTGCTCTCCTATGGTGTCCGGACTGGTCAACGGCATGATCACCGCTGAGCCGGACGCGATCGAGGCGGCCGCGGCGGAACTCGCCCGAGCCGGGCGGCTGGCGGAAGAGTCCCTGGCCCGGGAGGAACTGGCGTGCGCGGCGGCCGCCGCCGGGGACCGGGCCCGGGCCGCCGGGGCACTCGAGGCGGCTCTGGCTGGCTACCAGCGCATGGGCGCCGTCTCCGACCGGGACCGGGCGCTGGGCCGCGTCCGGGCGCTGGGCCTGCGCCGGGGGCCGCGGAAGGCACACCGCAGTAGCGGCCTCGGCTGGGCGAGCCTGACCGGAACCGAGGTCAGGATCGCGGGGCTCGTGCGCGATGGCCTGACCAACCGCGAGATCGGCGCGCGGCTGTTCGTATCGCCTCGAACGGTCCAGACCCACGTCTCGCACATTCTCCAGAAGACGGGCCTGCGGTCGAGGGTCGAGATCGCGCGCGCAGGCGGGGCCAAGATCCGCTAAACGGCTGATGTATCGGGGACCCCGCGCTCCTAGTGTCCCGGGTTATGAAGCCATTGCCGCTCATCGTCGCGTTCCTCCCGCTGATCGCGTTCTCGGTGCTGTCCCGATGGCTTGGGGCCGGGCATATCGGCATCGCCGCGCTCATTTCGGCGGTCATCGCCAGCCTCGCCCTGATCACGATCCGCCCCCTCTGGCCCCCGAAGATAATCAACGCCTGCTCGTTCGTGCTGTTCGCCGTCCTGGCGGTACTCGGGTTCACCGCGGGCCGGGGCACCGACTCGTGGCTGGCCACGTGGGCGGGCGCCGGGGTGGGCATCGTCCTCGGGCTGGTGGTCCTGGCCCTGGTCCCGGTCATGCCGTTCACCGAGCAGTACGCGAGGGAAAGCACCCCGCAGGCGTACTGGGGATCACCGACGTTCAAGCAGATCAACCGGGTGCTCAGCCTGGCCTGGGGCGCGGCCATCGTCGGGCTCGGCGTCTCCCGGGTGCTGGCCGCGATCATCGACCAGCACACCAGCAGCAAGCTTCCCGAGCTGGTGCTGGGCGCGGCCGTTCCGGTCGTGATCATCGTGTACATGTTCAGGTTCAGTAAGAGCTATCCGGAGCGGGTCACGCAGGCGCAGACCTGAGCGGGCGGTCAGCCGGTCCAGCGGCCCAGCCTGTCCAGCGAGCGACGTCGATGCTGATCACCGGCCCGGCGGGAGGCTGCTCCCGGTACTGCGGGTAGCGATCCGCCAGCAACGCAAGGGCGGGGGCCATCGCGGCCGGCTCGTCCAGGAGGATGGCCCGGCCATCGGCCCGGACCCACCACAGGCTGTCCCAGTCGTCCTCGTAGTGATCAGCCAGGACGGCGACCTGGGGATTGTCCCTGATGTTCCGCAACCGCCGCAGATCCCTGCTGCTCTTGGGCTTGGCGTCCACCGCGCTGTAGATGCGGTCCCCCCAGCCGGGTTCCCCGCCGCCAGCGGCGCCGAGGGCGAACGTGAACGGCACGAGGTGCGGGCGGCCATCCGGGCCTGCCGTGGCCAGCCGGGCCACCGGCACACTGGCGAACCTCCGCCGGGCGTCCGCTGCGTCCAGCCTCATATCCCCATCCTGCCTGGCACGGCTGTGTGCCAGGCAGGGTGCCCCGGGCGGCCGGGCGCCAGGCAGGGTGTCCCGGGCGGCCGTGTGCCCCGGGCGACCGGGCGCCAGCGGGCTGCCCCGATACGGGATACTGGTCCGTCGGGCGTCACGCCCGCCAGGGGGCAATCGGCCATCCACGACGTTTGAGGGGCCAGCACGCAGTGTCAGGCGAGGACAGCATGAGGTCAGGCGAGGACAGCACGAGCAGCCCGGCCAGCAGCCCGGCGGCCGGCGCTGAGTTTGCGGAACCGGGCGCCCCGGCCAGCCGGGCCGACGTGCTGGGCGAGATCCGGCGGCAGCGGATCGACAAGGTTCACCAGCTCCGTGAGCAGGGCATCGACCCGTACCCGCCCGACGCGGTAGACCGGGTCAGCATCGCCCGTGCCCGTGAGATTGCCGACGGTGAGCCCGCCACGATCGCCGGGCGGATCATGCTGCTGCGCCCGATGGGCAACCTCACCTTCGGCCAGCTGCACGACGAGACCGGCGAGATGCAGTTCATGATCTCCCGGCGGGACCTGCCCGAGGAGCACGCCCCGGGCTACAAGGCGCTGACGAAGCTGCTCGACATCGGTGACTTCGTGGCGATCGAGGGCTACCGGCTGCAGACCAAGACCGGCGAGCTGTCGGTCGGCGCCCGCAAGGTGACGATCCTGACCAAGACACTGCGGCCGCTGCCCGACAAGCACTCCGGGCTGACCAATGAGGAGGTCCTGCTCCGCAGGCGGTACCTGGACATCCTGCTGCACCGCGAGGTCCAGGACATGATCTACGCCAAGGCCCGGTTCTGGCGGTCCATGCGCCGGTTCCTGGAGGATCACGGCTTCACCGAGGTACAGACCCCGGCTCTGGAGCTGACCACCGGCGGCGCGGACGCGCACCCCTTCGTGGCGCATCACAACTACCTGGACACCGACGTCTGCCTGCGCATTTCCATGGGCGAGCTGTGGCAGAAGCGGCTACTGGTCGGCGGGCTGGAGCGCACGTTCGAGATCGGCCGCCAGTTCCGCAACGAAAACCAGAGCCGCGAGCACCTCAACGACTACGACCAGATGGAGTTCTACTGGGCGTACGCCAACTACGAGACCGGGATGCGCCTGGTCGAGGAGCTGTTCCGGCACGTGATCACCGAAACCTTCGGCACCCTGTCCTTCACCCTGCACCGCAACGGCCGGGAGTACCGGGTCGACCTGGGCGGGGACTGGGCGCGCTACGACTACTACGAGGCCATCAGCCAGATCCTCGGCTTCGACGTCCAGTCCGCGGCCACGGACAAGCTGGTCGCCACCATCGACGACCTGGGCCTCGTGGTGGACCGCGACGGCCTGAACCGGGCCCGGGCCATGGACACGCTGTGGAAGCACTGCCGCCGCAGCCTGTCCGGGCCAGGTTTCCTGATCAACGAGCCGCTGGAGGTCTCGCCGCTGGCCAAGGGCCGGCCCGACCGGCCCGGCATCGTGGAGCGGTTCCACGTCATCGTGGCCGGCAGCGAGCTGGGCAACGGCTACAGCGAGCTGAACGACCCGCTGGAGCAGGCCCGGCGGTTCGAGGAGCAGCAGCGGATGCGCGAGGCAGGCGACGCGGAAGCGCAGATGCCCGATCCCGAGTTCGTCGAGGCGCTCGAGTACGGCATGCCGCCGGCCTGCGGTTTCGGGCTGAGCGAGCGGGTGTTTGCGTTCTTCATGGACAAGAGCGTCCGGGAGTGCCAGATCTTCCCCCTGCTGCGCCCCCTGGACCGCGCCGGCGCCTGACCCCGGCGGGCACGGCCAGGCTCGCCACCAGCAGCGGCTGGGGGATCCTCACGAACGGCATGCTGCCCGCCGAGCCGCCGGGGCACTGACCGTGCTGAACGGCCCGTCACGGTGCGGGGGTGACGGGGACGATCTGGGCGGAGACGAGCTGGCCGCCCCGGACGTCCAGGACACCGAGCGTGCCCTGAGGCTGCCGGCGGCGGTCGGTAGGCGAGCCCGGGTTGAAGATCCGCTGACCACCTTCCGCGTGGTCGAGCGGGATGTGCGAGTGGCCGAAGACGACCAGCTGCGCGCCGGGGAACCGGCGGCGCATCCGGGCCGGGCGCCCCGGGGCCGGGCCGGAGTCGTGGATCATGGCCACGCGGAGGCCGTCCAGGTCCAGTTCCTGCGTGTCCGGGGCGCCCCAGGCGGCGACGTCGGGGCCGTCGTTGTTGCCCCGGACAGCCCGGACCGGGGCGTAGCCGGCCAGCTCGTCCAGGACGCCCGCGGTGCACACGTCGCCCGCGTGCAGAATGAGGTCCGCGCCGTGCAGCTGCGCCGCGACCGCCGGCGGACAGCGTCGCCAGCGGCGCGGTGCGTGCGTGTCGGACATCACGATCACCTTCACGGGCCCATCCTGCCGGGTCCGGCTCTCCCTCGGTGTGGCAGGCGGATCCGCCTCGCGCCGCCCGGCTGGTGGCGCTGTGCCGGATCCGGCTGCTGCGCAGCACCATGCGCGACCTCATCGCTGGTGATCGAGGGTATCCGCAGCTGACCTGCACCGGGCCGGCGGCGCGCACCGCGACCCGGCCGCGGGGGCGGTTATGGTGGCGCCATGGCCGATCGCAAGGAGATCCTCGAGGTGGCGGGTCACGAGGTGGCCATCTCCAACCCGGGCAAGCTCTTTTTCCCGCGGACCGGGCACACCAAGCTCGATCTGGTGCGGTACTACCTCGGCGTCGAGGACGGGGCCCTGCGCGGCGTCGCGGGGCGGCCCATGGTGCTCAAGCGCTTCGTGAACGGCGCCGAGGGTGAGGCGTTCTTTCAGAAGCGTGCGCCGGATTCCCGTCCGCCGTGGATCGACACCGTCGAGCTGCGCTTCCCGTCCGGGCGGAGCGCGGTGGAGGTCGTCCCCCGGGACGCCGCCACCCTGGTCTGGGCGGTCAACCTGGGCTGCATCGACCTCAACCCGCACCCGGTCCGGGCTGACGACCTGGAGCATCCCGACGAGCTCCGGGTCGACCTGGACCCGGTGCCGGGCGTGGAATGGCCGCAGATCCTCCAGGTGGCGCTGGTCGCCCGGGCGGTGCTGGCCGACTTCGGGCTGGCCGGCTGGCCCAAGACATCCGGGTCGCGCGGCTTCCACGTTTACGCGAGGATCGAGCGCCGCTGGGATTTCAGCCAGGTCCGGCGGGCGGCCGTGGCCCTGGCCCGCGAGGTGGAGCGCCGGGCTCCGGACCTGGCCACCGCCAAGTGGTGGAAGGAAGAACGGCACGGCGTGTTCGTGGACTACAACCAGAACGCCAAGGACCGGACCGTGGCCTCGGCGTACTCGGTGCGCCCCACTCCGGACGCCCGGGTATCGACACCGCTGAACTGGGACGAGGTCCCCGACTGCCGGCCGGAGGCCTTCACCATCGACACCGTGCCGGAGCGTTATGCCCGGCTGGGTGACCCGTGGGAGGGCATGGACGAGGCGGCCGGCTCGCTGGAGCCGCTGCTCGGCCTGGCCGGGCAGGACGAGGCGGCCGGCCTTCCGGATGCTCCGTGGCCGCCGCACTACGACAAGCAGGCCGGCGAGCCGCCGCGGGTCCAGCCGTCGAAGCGCCGGGCAGCGGCACCGGCCAGAGCCGGGGGGCCGGCGGCGCGGCCCGGGACGCCCGCCGGGAACCAGCAGCCAGCCCGCAAGCCGCCCGCCGGGAACCAGCAACCGGCCCGTAGCCGGCCACCGGGAACCAGCAGCCAGCCCGTAAGCCGGTCGCGGATATCCAGCCCACCGGCCGCCGCCGGTCTACCATGCCGCTCATCGAGGTGGCCCGCGCCGCCACCAAGGACGAGGCCATGGCCGGGCTGGAGCGCTGGCAGGAACGGCATGCCGCGGTGTGGCCCTACCTGGAGCCGGCCGACGTGCTCGTGGACTCGATGCGCGGGCGCAGCTCGACCTGGACCCGGATCCGGCTGAACCTGCGCCACGTGCCCGAAGCGGAGCGGCCGCCCCAGGAGGAGCTTGAAGTCGACTATGACCCCTGGGCCAGCGGCGGCCGCCCAGGGTGACTAGCCCGGACGGCCATTGCACGGGGGCCCGGATGGATAGCACGGCCGTCGAGACTCACGTCCGGCTGCTGGCCGAGAGGGAGCTGCGCCGTGCGGTGGCGTCACCCCGCCACTGGTGGCTGGACGAGGACTTCAAGGAGGGCGGCAGGCCGCCGCCGGAAGCCGGCCTGCTCCGGGTCCGGGCGGTGCTGAGCGCCCTGCGCCAGCTCGGCGCGCTCAGCCAGGCCACGGCAGGCCAGCTGGCCGCGGAGCTGACCGACGCGCTGGCCGCCCGCGGTCTGCATGAACCCGGGACGCTGCTCATCACGCTTCCCGCCACCGCGCCGGACGTGCCCGCCGGGCCAGGCGCCGCAGCGCCCAGCGGCCGGTATGAGGCCATACCGATCGGCGTGGTGATCCCGGCGGAGCGCGAAGGCCACCAGGGCGAGGTGCACGTCCAGGCTCTGGTGCTCGCGCCCGACCGCGCCGCCGTCGTGACCAGCTTCGCCAGCACGTGGCGGGAGCCTGCCGGCACGGCCGGGGATATCCCGGCGGCGCAGCCCAGCTTCCCGCCGTTCGGCGGCTCCGGGCTGACCGACGACCAGGGCCGGTCCTACCGGCTGACCCTGGAGGCCGGGGAGGGCGGCTGGTACGAGAGCGGCGTCCTCAGCCTGTCCGAGGTCCCGCCCCCCGGCACCCGGTGGCTGGACATGCCGGTCAGCCCGGGCCGGAGCATCCATATCGACCTGACCGGCTCACCGGCCATCCCGGTCCGCTGGGAGGCCCGCTCCCCTCAGCCGCCTGGCGAGCTGCTGCTCGGCGCGGTCGCCGACACGCTGCTCGGGGGCGGTCAGCTCGTCGGGATGAACGCCAGGCTCCTGGCCACCGGCCTGGCCGAAGTGGCCGAGGCCCTGACCGCCGTCGGCGCGCTGGCCCCGGACAGCCTGACCGTCACCCACCTGGCCCTGCTCTGCCAGCGACGGGCCATCGAGGTCCGCGGGCCCTGGGCCGCCCGGGCCGAGGCCGCTGAGCTTCCCGGGCCGTGGGCCAGCGTGCTCGGCGGCAGCCGCAGCCAGGACGGCCCGCGAGGCGCGGCCCCGGTCGCGGTCGCCTTCCCGGAGATCGACGGGGCCCGGTTCGTCCTGGCCGGCCTGTCGTCGTGGGAACGCCAGGCCACCCTGCTCGTGTTCGTCTGGGGCTGGGAGCCGCATCCGCGCGACTTCCGCCCGCAGCAGCCCTTTTCGTGGTGGGCCCGGGACGACGCGGGCCGCTGGCACGTGGGCCGGGCGACGGCCGATGGCGCGCCAGCGGGAACATTCCTGCTGGAGCTGACCCCGCCGCTGCACCGGGCCGCGAGATCGCTGGACATCATCCTCAACGGCCGGTCCGGCCGGGTCACCGCTACGCTGCCGCTTCTCTGGGCGGGGCGTATGGCCGGACCCCCTGGTCAAGACATATCGTATTGACCTGCTCATAATGCGCCGGCGGAGGTGGGCGTGACCGCAGCACCGGAGCGAGCCGAGACCTACCTGCGGTTGATGGCCGAGGCCGAGCTGCGCCGCGCGCTGGCCTACCCACGGTACGAGCCGCCGGAGCCGTCCGGGCTGCCCCCGGCCGTGCGCTCGGCGGTCCATCTCTCCCGCCCGGTGCTCGCCCCGCTCCTCCCGCCGCTGCGGTCCGCGGCCCGGGTGTCCGCGCCGCTGCTCGCGTCCCTCTGGCCGACCGCGCGTACCGCGGTCTGGGCCGCCCGGCGGACGCCGGCCGTCCGGGCCGCCGAGCCGGTGCTGTGGCGGACGCTGCGGGTCCGGCGCGCCGTGCCGCCGCTGCGGCCCGGCCGCGGCCAGGCCGCAGGCCCCCCGCCGGCCGAGACGGGCCTGAACCGGGTGCGCCGAGTCGCCAGCGCTCTGGTGGCGGCGGACGCGATCAGCGAGCCCGCGGCCCAGACGGTGATCGAGAGCCTGACCGACGCGCTGGCCGTCCGCGGCAAGCTCGCCGTGCGGCGGCTGCATCAGCCTCCGAGCCCGCGGTGGTGGGGGCCGGGCTCCCCTTGGCGGCCGGGGGAACCGCCGCCGCCGCTGCCGGCGGCCCCGGTGCAGGCGATGCCGGTCGGGACGGCACTCCCCCTGTGGGCAGGGGATCTTGGCGAGGCCGGCCTGCTCGCCCTGGTCCTGGCGCCGGACCGGGCCGTGCTCACGGCCGCCTGGCGCTCGTCCCGGCGCGGGCCATATCCCGGCCGCCCGGGACGGAGACCCGTGCCGCCACTGTCGTCCGGCCAGCTGACCGCCGTCGACAACCACGGCGTGCGGTACCAGGCCGACGCCGACCACCGGCCGGTCAACGGCCGGTGGTCCCTGGGCTTCGACCTGACCCCGGTCCCACCCCCCGGAACGCGGTGGCTGGACATCACTGCGGACACTATCCGTGACCCGATCCGGGTGGACGTGACCCCCGCCGCGGGTCCGGGTGACTCACCCGGATCCGATCCGGCCGAACCGGATCCCGCTCAGCCGGGCCGGGGCCGCTGGGCCGGCCTGCCGATCCGGGCCAGCCGGGCCGGCTGGCCGCTGGACGCCCTCGCGGAGCGCCTGCTGGCCGAGGTGACACACGGATATGGGACCCATGACGCGCCGCTGGCCGGCCTGACTGAGATGGTCGGAGCGCTCCAGGCCGCAGCCGGCCTGGAGGCTGGCTCCGCCGCGCTGGGACGGCTCGCCGCCCTGGCCGACCGGCTCGGTATCGGGTTCCCGCCGTCCCTGCGCCCCCTTGCTGCTCCGGCCGCGCTCCCGGACGCGTGGCTGAACGTGCTCCAGCACCGCGGGGCCACGGACGGACCGGACGGCGCCGCCGCGGGGGCGGCGGTGCTGCCGGAAGTGGACGGCGCGCGGTTCGCCCTCGCCGGCCTGGACTCGACAGCCGATTCGGCTACTCTCCGGGTGGTGGCATGGGGCTGGCAGCCCACCCCGCTGACCGGCCTTAGTAACCGCTTCTCCTGGTGGGCGCGCGACGACCGGGGCCGCTGGCACCTCGCCCGGGGAGACGGCGCGCGCTTCGGAGGCGGTCAGGTGGACCTGTTCGTTGAGTTCGCCCCGGCGCTGGCTCCGGGCACCCGGGCGCTGGAGGTCATCGTGCGTGGCCCGGCGAGCCAGGCCGCGGTGACCCTGGCGCTGCGCTGGCTGGCGTTACGGTGAGCAGCGCGCAGGCCGCAGGATCGCATGCCGAGCCAGACGGCCCCGAGCCAGGCGCCCCCGAACCGGGCCGGACCGGGCCGGGCGCGGGTACCGGCGGCCCGGTGGCCGCCGAGACCTACCTGCGGCTGATCGCCGAGTCCGAGCTGCGCCAGCGGCCGCTCCTGTCCGGCCCCGGGCCGCACCCGCACCGGGTGTGGCTGGCCGCGGCCACACTGGCCGCGGTGGGCGCGGTCGACCCGGACGTGGCGTGGCAGGTCGTGAGCGAGTTCGAAAGCGCGGCTGGCCTGCGCAGCGGGGACCTCGTGCCGGTCCTCGGCAGCGTGCGCCGGCCGTACCGGGCCGAGGCGGGAGCAGGCCGGCAGCGCGCCGCCCGGCCCACGGCGGTCCCGGTCGGCGCCACGCTGCCGCTGCCCGCCGAGCGTGAAGGCTGGTACGGCGAGTTCTGCCTGCTCAGCCTGGCCCGCACCGACTCGCATGCGGCGCTGGCGGTGGCCGCCCGGTGGGCCGGGCAGACACGGCGCGCGGCGGGCGCCCGCCCGGAGCATGCTCCCTTCTACCAGGTGGGCGCCGTCGACGACCGGGGGGTCAGCTACCAGGCCGACCTGTGGGGCCTCGGCGTCGAGGACGGGCGGGACTGGTGGGACTGCCACCTGAGCCTGGACCCGGCGCCCCCGCCGGACGCCCAGTGGCTGGACGTCGGGCCGGGCGCCCAGGGTCAGCGCGTACGGATTGACCTGGCCGCACCGCCCGGGACGGTGCGGGTGGTGACCGAGCCGGTCCCGCCGGCCAGCGCGGCCACCCGGCTGCTCGATCAGGCCGGCGACGACCTCCTCGGCCTCGAATCCGCCGGGACCGGGACCAGCGCCCAGCTGGAAGGCCGGGTCCGGCAGGTCATCCGGGACCTGATCGGATCGGGCACGCTGCGGGCCGACGACCCCGCCGTGCTGCGGCTGTCCGGGCTGGGCTGGCGGCTCGGCCTCGACCTCGGTTCCGGCGGCCCGGTCCCGGCCCGCGCGCTCCCGGCCGCCTGGATCAGCCTGCTCGCCGACGGGCACGCGCACGACGGGCCGGAGGCGGTCGCGCCGTTCGCGGCCGACCTGCCCGCGATTGGCGGGGCCCGCTTCGCCCTGGCCGGATTGCGGTCGGCGGCCGGCGGGGCGACACTGCACGTGATGGTGAGCGGCTGGGAGCCTGCGAGCCACCGATGGCTGGTGCGCGGCATCGGGCCGGCCGGGCGCCCGGCGGACCTCTCACTATCCTGGCGGGCTCGCGACTCCACCGGGCGCTGGCACCTGGTCACCGGCATGGTCTGGGGCTCAGCGGCCCAGACCACAGGGATGATCAAGATGTGCCTGACTCCCCCGCTACACCCGGCAGCCACCGCCCTCGACGTGATCGTCACCGGGCCGGACCGCCAGATCCGCGCGACCGTGCCGCTCGGCTGGGCCGCGGGCGCCCCGCGCCCCGCCCCGCCGATCCCGCCGGCGACGGGGCCGGGCCAGTGAGCTCCCCGTGGTGGGCGGCGTTCCCGCCGGCCGAGGCCCGGATCCGGTGCGGAGCCGAAGAGCACCTGCTGCGCTGGGCCGACGGCCGGCTGAGCAGCGCCGCCCATGACGACACCGAGGGTGAGCTCGTGCTGGCCGCGCTGGGCGGCGACAAGGCCGAGTGTGTGGCGATGCTCGAGGCCTGGGGAGCACACGCCGACGACCTGGATGTGCTGGCACTCGGCCCCCGGTCCCCCGCAGACAAGCTGGTGGTGACCTGGGAGCTAGTCAACCAGCTGCGGGCCTCGTTCGGCCCGTCCCCCCGGTCCGTGCCGATGAGGCCCGGCCCGGCGGGCGGCCCGGCAGCTGGCGGGCACGGTACCGGCACAGGTGCGCCAGCCATCGCTTCGCCGGGGCCGGGGTCAGGGCCAGGGCCGGGGTCAGGGTCAGGGCCAGGGCCGGCGGCCTACGCGGCCCCGGCATTCGGGTCGCTGCGGGGTGGCCCGCGGCCAAGAGCGCGGCCGATCCGGGGCATGCCGACACGACGGCTGTCTCCCGAGCAGGAGCGGGCCCGCGCCCGGCGCACGGAAACGCTATCCCTGTTCGCCCTGGGCCGGGACTTTCAGCAGCGGCTGGCCGGCCAGGTCGCATGGGCCTGGTCCGCCGAATCGCCCGCGGGACTTCCCCGCGAGCTGGGCCGCGCACGGCCGGCGCTGGCCGCCGCGCTGGCCGGGCGGCTGGCCCCGGCGGCCGGGCCGTGGCTGGGCCTCGACCCGGACGCGGTCCACGCCACCCTGCACGAGGGTCCCGGCTGGGGCAGCGTCGAGCGGGACGGACCCGGGCTCCGGGCCGCGCTCCCGCTCAGCTGGCTGGCCCGGGTCTGGGCGCCGGGTTTCCCCCTCGTCGACGGTCACCTGATCGTGGACGTCCTGGAGGTGAGCTGGCCGCAGGTGCGGGTGCTCGGGCTGGCCGACCCGGGGACGGAGGCCGCTGTCCTGAGCATCCAGCCCGACGGGGAACACTGGTCACGAGCACCCGGGGCAGGCTGAACCGACAGCTGGGAGCGGCAGATGGCTAACGATGGCCGGCGGTTCGCCGGGATGGGCAGCGAGCGCCAGGCCGCCGCGGTCGAAGCCCTGGGCGTGGCGGTTGCCGCGCGGGTCCCGGTGCTGCTCTGGGGTGCCCCGGGGACCGGCAAGACGTCGGTCATCCGGGCCATGGCCGGCGCCCTGGGATGGCCGTGCGAGACCGTGATCGCCTCGATCCGCGAGCCCTCGGACTTCGCCGGGCTGCCCGTCGTGGTCGGGGACGGGGTCCGGTTCGCGCCCCCGGCCTGGGCCCGCCGCCTGGCGGAGGCCGGGCGCGGCCTGCTGTTCCTCGATGAGCTGTCCACCGCACCGCCCGCCGTGCAGGCGGCCCTGCTCCGGGTGGTGCTGGAGCGCGTGGTCGGCGACCTCGAGCTGCCGCCCGAGGTGGCCGTGGTCGCGGCGGCCAACCCGCCCGAGCAGGCGGCCGACGGCTGGGACCTGTCCGCTCCGCTGGCCAACCGGCTCTGCCACCTGTCGTGGGACGTTGACCCCCGAGCGGTGGCAGACGGCCTGGCCGGTGGCTGGGCGCCACCCCAGGTCCCCCAGCTGCCGGACGACTGGGGCGCCGAGCTCGGCCTGGCCCTGGCGCTGGTGGCCGCTTTCCTGCGCGTCCGGCCGGCCCTGGCCTGCGCCCCGCCGTCCGACGCCAACGCGGCCGGACGGGGCTGGCCGAGCCCGCGGACGTGGGAGATGGCCGCCCGGCTCTGGGCCGCGAGCGGCGCCGCCGGGTCCAGCGAGGAATCGCGGGCCGCCCTGGTCAGCGGCGCGGTGGGCGAGGGCGCCGGGGTGGAGTTCCTGGCGTGGGTGGCCGAGATGGACCTGCCCGACCCCGAGGCCGTCCTCGCGGACCCGGCCGGGTTCTTGCTGCCTGCCCGCGGCGACCGGGCCTACGCGGCGGTAGCGGCAGTCGCCGCCGTGGTGGCCGCCAACCCCACCCCGCAACGCTGGGCCGCCGGGTGGCAGGTTCTCGGCCGGGCCGCGGAGACCGCACCCGATGTCGCGGCGGTGGCCGCCCGCACGCTGGCCCGGTGCCGTCCCGAGGGGGCCGCAGCGCCCGCGGAGCTCCAGCTGTTCGCGCCCGTGCTACGGGACGCGGGGCTGCTGCGCGGATGACCAGTCACGGCGGGGGTGAGGTGCCGGGCCTGGCCGCCGGGCGGCTCTGGGCCGCGTCACACTTCCCCTACCTGGCCACCGGCCTGTTCGGCGCGCAGGTGCTCGCCAAGCCGGGGATCGCCACCGTAGCGGTGGACGAGGGGTGGCGGCTGCATGCGGACCCGGAGCTGACCACGGCCTGGACCCCGGCCCAGCTGGGCAGCGTGCTCGTGCACCACGTGTCGCACCTGCTACGGGCGCACGGGGAGCGGGCCCGGGCCGCGGGGATCACCCCGGACGACTCCCGCGCGTGGGTCCACGGCGCCGACGCGGAGATCAACGATGACCTGGTCCCGGCCGGCCTGGAGCTGCCTGGCCGGCCTGTGCTGCCCAGGCACCTGGGCGCCGCCGAGGGCCTGCTCGCCGAGCAGTACTTCGTGACAGGCCGCACCGGCGGCCACACGGAGGCGGGCCCGGATGGTGGCGGACCGGACGGCAGGCCAGGCGGTGGGCCAGGCGGCGGGCCGGACGGCAGGCCAGGCGGCGGGCCGGGAGGCGGGCCAGGCGGCGGAGACTCGGCGGCGGGGGATTGGGACCTGGACTGCGGCAGCGGCGCCGACGGCTGGGCGCGGGGCTGGGACACGTCCGGGCCGCCCTCGCTGTCGGCCTGGCAGGCGCAACTGCTGTGCCGCCAGGTGGCCCAGGACTGCGTCCGGCACGCGCGGGAAGCCGGGAACGTGCCCGCCGGGCTGCTGCGCTGGGCGGAGCAGACCTTGCGGCCCGCGGTGGACTGGCGGCGGGTGCTGGCCGCGGAACTGCGCCGGGCCGTGGCGGACACGGCCGGTGCGGTGGACTACTCCTACCGGCGGCCCTCACGCCGCGCCTCGGTGGCCGGCCCGGTCGTGCTGCCCGCACTGCGGCGGCCCGTGCCCGAGGTGGCGGTGGTCTGTGACACTTCCGGCAGCATGACCGAGGACCTGCTCGCTGCGGCGCTGGCCGAGGTGGAGGGGCTGCTGCGGTCGCTGGGCATGGCCCGGCAGGTCCGGGTGCTGGCCTGCGACACCGCGGTGGGGACAGCCCGCCGGGTCACCTCGGCCCGCCAGGTGGAACTCGTCGGCGGGGGCGGGACCGATATGGGCGCCGGGATCGTGGCCGCGGCGGCGCTGCGGCCGCGGCCCGCCGTGACCGTGGTGCTCACCGACGGGTTCACCCCGTGGCCGGACCGGCCGCCGCGCGGCATCCGGGTGGTCGTGGCCCTGCTCGGCGACCAGGCGCCGGACGGGCCGGACTGGGCCCGGGCCGTCCGGGTGCCCTCTGCGACCGCCTGACGCTCCCCCTGGCCGCTGCTACCGGGGGGGCGTGCGCCGCGCGTTTCCGGCCGCCGCGTGCGCGGCCCGTACTGGAGCGCCCGCGTGCGCGGCCCGTACCGGAGCGCCCGCGTGCGCGGCCCGCACCGGAGCGCCCGCGTGCGCGGCCCGCACCGGAGCGCCCGCGGCCCCGGCCCGCACCGGAGCGGCCGCGGCCCGGGCGGGGGCCGCGGGCGGGGTCAGCACGGTGAGCACGGCGGTAGCGGCCAGCACCGCGGCCAGCCCGTAGCACTCCAGCCGGGTCGCCCGGGCCGGTCCTTCGACCGCCTCCGGTTTCGCCGGCGAGACGGGGCGCGCCGCAGGCGCGTTCGCTCCGAGCCGGCGAAAGGCGGTCGGCGGGGGCTCTGGGGGCAGTCCCCCGGGAACGCGGGGCGGGAGGCTCTGCTGGCCAGGGCGGGCCTCCCGGACTGGCGCTGCCCGACTCAGCCAGGCGCGGCCCGCGATCGCCGCGCCGGCCACGACCGCGACGAGGACCGCCTTCACGATGATCATGATCCCGTAGGCCGTGCTGAGAAACGAGCCCAGCGGGACCAGCACCAGCGCGCTGACTACGCCGGTCAGCACCACCACGGCAAACAGCCACACGGCCGCGTTGGCGTAGAGCCGGACCAGGCCGCGCATGGCCACGGGATCCTGTCGCCACGCGAGCGCCGCGCGCAGTGTGTAGACCAGCATCCCCGCCCACATCACCGCGGGAAGCACGTGCACCATGCTGAGCAGGGCACCGCCGACCGGGATGATGCCCTCCGGGTGCGCCCGGATCGCTTCGGCGAGGACCACCCCGAGCAGCGGCAGCACGCTCAGCCCCGGCTGGCGCAGCCGCAGCGCCCCCGCCGCCAGCGCGAACGCGACGCACTCCAGGCCGGTGAGCCCGCCCTGGCCGATGGTGATCAGCGCCGCCACCGCCGGATGAGCCGGCGCCGTCAGCAGCGCGTGGGCGCCGAAGATGACGGCGGTCAGCCCGGCCGTCGCGGCCATGCCCAGCAGCGACGAGCGGAGCGCCCATGGCGGCGGCAACGGCGCGGGAACCGTCCCTTTGTACTGGCGGGCCAGGCCCCGGCCAGCCAGGCCGCCCAGCGCACCGGCCAGCCCGGCGAGCATCAGCCAGCGCAGCACGGCGATGAGGCAGGCGACGGCGAAGGCGGCCACGGTCAGCTGGCCCGGGCCACGGGGTTACGGGGCACGCGCCACATCATGGCAGCCCGTGGGTCCGGCGTGATAAGCGGGCAATGCCGGGTCAGGGGGTGGGCGGCGCGAACCACGGGTGGTCGGTCGCGAACAGGTAGCGGTCGGCGACATGGTTGAGAACCCGCCGGGCCTGCTGGAAGCGGCCCGCCACGTCCGCCACCACGTCCAGCCGGGCGGTGCGCACCGGCGCGAGGCCGTACGCGGCCCGGTACCACCGGGCCCCGAGATGCTCGAGGAGCTCGATGGCGGGCACGGTGGCCAGCCGCTCCTGCTCGGCGGCCGGCACCTGGGCCGCGCGGAGCAGCCGGGCGACGCTGGACGGCCCGACCCCGTACAGGGTGGCGTAGTCGGGGAAGACACCGGCCACGAACAGGGACACGTCACCGAGCCGGCGATAGACCCCGGGCCGCTCGGCGTCGGGGACCCCGTCCAGCAGCCCGGCCAGCCGGACCGGGTCCAGCTCGCTGAACCGCCGGGTGCGGGTCCGGCCGCCGCCGCGGACCCGGTAACGGCCGCTCGCCACCCGGGTGAACGAGGCCAGCAGCTCGGCCAGGAACAGCTTCCGCGCCGGCGAGCCGAGGAACTCCCGCAGCGCGGGCGCGTCGAACAGCGGCACCCGCTGCCGGGGCCCGGTCCGCTCGGCGACATGCCCCATGGACTCCAGCTCCGTAGCGGAGCGGTGCACCGCGACCGCGAACGCGAGAAATGGCGACACCGGGACAGCCTCGCCTGGCCGGCCCGGCGCCGTGCCCTCGCCCCAGCCGAACACGGCCTCGAACACCCGGGGGTCGCCGAGCAGGCCCGGGATCGCGGCCGGATCCTGGCGCAGCCAGCCAGCGTCCGCGTCCGCCGGGAGGATGGGAATCACGCCAGGCGGGCCGCCGGGAGCGGGGGCTCCCGCCGCCGACGCCAGCAGCGTCAGGTCGGTGTCGGTCAGGTGCGACGCGTACTCACTGCCAACCACAGCACCGTCCATGACATCACGTTACTCCGCCCCTGCCGGGGCACCAGTGCGCCAGCGGGCCACAGCGTGCAACGAGCCCAATCGGAATCGACCCACGGCATCCCGCCCAGGGATGCGATGTCAAGGGTGGTTCAGGAGGCCGGGGCAGCCCGGGTGTGGCCGGGCTCGGCCACCAGAAGGCTGTCTCCAGCGGCGATCACGGGATCCTCGCCGATACCCATAATCACGCGGCCCTGCTGAACCAGGCCGAGGACCAGGCCGGACCGTTCGCTGCGAACCGAGCTCAGCGGCCGGCCCACAATCGCGGGGTCCGCGCTGATCTCCCGCAGACTGTGCTGCTCGGAGTCGACGAGCTGAAGGATGAGGTCCCCCGCATGCGGAGCCTCCAGGCTCTTGGCCAGGGTGTGCGCCACCAGCTCGTCAGCCGAGACGGCCTGCTGGATGCCGAGGTCCCGGAGGGCCTCGCCCACCGAGCGGGAGCGCACCAGCGCCGACACGGGCACGTCGGGAGCCTCCTTGCGCAGGAGTACCGCGCTGACCAGCACGTCGCCGTCAGTGGGCCCGGTGATCAACACGTGCTGGGCGCCCGCCGGCCGGGCCGCCCGCAGGGCCTCCGGCTGGGTCGGATCGCGGCGGATGAGGTGCACCCGGTCCGGGACGGTGCCCGGATCGACGTCGGCGACCAGGACGACGGCATCGCCGGCCCGGACCAGCTCCTCCAGGATGGCCGGGACGGCCGGGTGCATGCCGATGACGACGCGGTACGTGCCCCCCGGGAATTCTCGTACCAAGGCGAGGACCCTCCTAACTCCAGCCGCGGCCGCCGCCCCGGTCACCAGCGCGAACACCGAGGCGAGCAGGGGAATGGTCGTGAGCATGACCGCGGACGCGACCAGCCGGCCCGCCGGGGTGTGCGCGGTCACGTCGCCGTAGCCGACCGTTGTCGCGGTCGTGATGGCCCAGTACAGGCCGGTCGTGAAGGCAATGTGCTGGGTCATCGCGAACAACGCGCCGCCCACCAGGACACAAGCTACGGCCAGGCCGAGCAGCGTGGCCACGTGGCGGGACTGCCGCCCGCTGACCAGGCGCAGGAACAGGGTCAGCATCGCCCCATCCTGCCGTACCAGAGGCCAGTGCGGAGCCCGGGCCGTCAGGCGTGCCGGAAGTCGAGGAGGAACTCCATGATTCCGTGGTTCTGCGTGGTGACGAACCCGGTGAAGGACGGGTTCGGGATGCCCCACTTCGAGAACAGCACCGGGATCGAGCCCTGGACCTCGATCGCGCTCGCGGTCAGCTCCGCCTTGACCGGGAAGGTCACCAGCCGGGTGTGGCCGTGCAGCGTGAGGTCGCCGGTGGCGCTGTAGGTCTTTATCGTCCCCGCGGCGGGCAGCGGCGCCAGGTCGATCGGCTTGGTGAGCGCGAAGGTGCCGTCCGGGTACGTGGCCACGTCCATGATCCGGCCGTCGAACTGCGAGTCACGCTGCGCCGAGTCGGTGTGGATCGTGGCCATCTTGACGGTAAAGCTCGCCGTTTTCACCGTGCTGCCCTTGACCACCATCTGCCCGGTCACCGCGCTGCTCCGGCCGACGGCCGTGTGCGACTGGCCGGCCAGGATTTCGTTGACCCGGTAGCCGACCCGCGAGCCGGAGCCCACCGCCCAGATTCCGGCCACCGACCCGGGGCTGCCCTGGCTGGACACGGGGCTGGCGCTCTGGGTGTCCGACGCGCTGGTGCCGGGGCTCGCCTTCAGGCTGAGCGGCGCGGGACCGTTCCCCTCGATGAAGTGGAAGAAGACGAACGGCCCGGCCACGGCGAGCACCACGACCACGACGACGGCAGCGATCACCCATCTCAGCCAGCGCCGCCGGCCACGTGACGACACCATGGATGCCTCCTGTTTACGCTGGGATAGCGCTGACGCGAACGACCATCGGGGCGCACGTCGCCCCAGCCGACGTGACGATCCTCCCGCAGCCTGCCGCCGCGCTGGGGTTTCTTTCTGAACGGACTCTGAATGGGCGATGACCGTCACCTCCACGTCCGGGCGACGCGGAAACCGGCTGCACCCGAGCCCGGGACCCGGTATGAGTGAGCCCATGCCAGGCTTCAGCCCGCCGACGTCCCGCGTCCGGCTGTCGTTCATCGGCGCCATGGAGGAATTCCGGGCCGAGGGGCGCGGCTCGGCCACGGACGACACCATGCTCGGCCGGGAGATCCGCGAGTTCGGGCTGGACTGGCAGGACCCGGGACGCTTCGAGGCCTACGCGGGCTACCTGCGGGACCAGGCGCGGGTCGACGCACCCCGCCGTCCGGGGTACGTCCCGTCGACCACCCTCTGGTGGGTGGAGGGGGACGAGTACCTCGGCCGGCTCGCCATCAGGCACAGGCTCACGCCCCGCCTCAACGACCTCGGCGGGCACATCGGCTACGACGTGAAACCCTCGGCCCGGCGGCACGGGCACGCCACGGCCATGCTGGGCGCCGCGCTGCCGCTGGCCCGTGCACTCGGCATCGGCCCGGCCCTGGTCACCTGCGATGAGTCCAACGCCGGATCGCGCCGGGTGATCGAGACGAACGGCGGCGTGCTGGAGGACAAGCGCGGCAGCGAGCTGCGTTTCTGGGTCCCTACCGGCTAGACCAGGCGTCCGGCCTCCGGGTGGGCAACAGCGCGTCCCGGGGCCGGGGCGGGTCAGCGGACCTGGGGCATGACCTCGGAGGCGATCAGCTCCAGATGGTCCAGGTCGTGCAAGTCCATCACCTGGAGGTAGATCCGCGTCGCGCCCAGCCCGGCGAACGTCCCGATCCGGTCCACGATCTCCTCGGGGGTGCCGACCAGCCCATCGGCGCGCTGGGTGGCCAGATCCCAGCCGATCACCCGGGCGCGGCGGGCCAGCTCGGCCTCGTCCCGCCCGCAGCACACCGTCTGCGCCGCCGAGCAGACGAGGGAGTCCGGATCCCGTCCGGCTGCCTGGCATGCCTCGCGGGCCCGGCCGAACGCGGCCCGGGTCTCCTCGACAGTAGAGAACGGCACGTTGAACTCGTCGGCGAACCGGGCGGCCAGCCGCGGAGTCTGCCGGGGTCCTTTGCCGCCGAGGAGGATCGGCGGGTGCGGGCGCTGGACTGGCTTGGGCAGCCCGGGTGAGTCGGTGACCTGGTAGAACTTCCCCGCGAACGAAAACCGCTCGCCGATAGGTGTGTCCCACAGCCCGGTGATGATCGCGAGCTGCTCTTCGAGCCGGTCGAACCGCCCGGCCGTGTCCGGGAACGGGATGCCGTAGGCGGCGTGCTCCGCCTGGAACCAGCCCGTCCCGATGCCCAGCTCCACCCGGCCCCCGCTCATCTCGTCCACCTGGGCCACCGAGATCGCGAGCGGCCCGGGGTAGCGGAACGTGATGGGGCTTACCAGCGTGCCCAGCTTGATGCGCGAGGTCTGCATGGCCAGGCCGGCCAGGGTCAGCCAGGCGTCGGTCGGGCCGGGCAGCCCGTCGCCCTCCCCCATGCTCAGGTAGTGATCAGACCGGAAGAAGGCGTCGAAGCCCAGCTGCTCGGTGGCCCGGGCCACGGCCAGCTGACGGCCGTAGTCCGCGCCCTGCTGTGGTTCCGTCATGATCCGCAGTTGCATGGATCCATCCTCGCGCACAGGCTCGGAGACGGCGCCGGGGGCCGGCGGCCGCCGGCCCTGTGGCTTTCCGCGAGCCTCCGGCACGCCCTCGCTGTCAACCTGAGAGACGGCTGCCTCGTACTTGGTTAACGACAGAAGGAGCTGAGGGCATGGCAAACGACCGGGCCGTCGCCGACCTTGAGTCGTTCCTGGCCGAGCGGGGTGAGCCGCTGCTGCGCACCGCGGTGCTCCTCGCCGGCACCAGGGAGGCGGGTGAGGACCTGCTTCAGGCCGGGCTGGAGCGGATGTTGCGGCACTGGTCCGCGATCGTGGGCGATCCCGAGGGCTACCTGCGCCGCACGCTGTACAACCTGGCCACCGACGGCTGGCGGCGCCAGCGGGCCTGGCGCGGGCGGCTGCGGCTGCTGCAGAACGAGACCGCGACCGCGGTCACGGACGGCACCACCGAGGTGGATACGCGGGACGCGCTGATCCGGCTGCTGGTCCAGCTGCCGCCACAGCAGCGGGCCGTCATCGTGGCCCGGTACTGGGAGCAGCTGACCGAGGCGGAGACGGCCGGGGTGCTGGGCTGCTCGGTCGGTTCGGTCAAGGCGTCCGCCTCACGGGGGCTGCACAGGCTGCGCGAGCTCAGCGGGACCGCGCCCGGCGCGGAGAACGACCTAGCGGAGGAGAAGGCACGATGAGCACGGAACTCGAGCAGCAGCTGCACGGGGCGATGGAGCGGTTCACCGACGGCGTGCGGGTCCCGCCGGGTCTCGCGGTCAAGGCCTACCGGCACCAGCAGAAGCGGCGGATGACGACCCGGGCCGTGGCGGCGGCCGGGACCGCGACCGCGGTGGCGGCGGCGCTGGCCATAGCCGGAGCGGCAGGTGCCTTCGGCTCGGCGACCCGTCCAGTGCAGACCGCCTACACCGCCTACGTGGTCAGCCACGTTGAGCACGCCCTGGCCGCCTCACGCGTCGGCAACCTGGTCGAGGCGGACCGCACGGTATTTCCGCCCGGCAGCACCCTCCAGCCGTTCCCGGACGAGCTGATGGGCACCCAGGGCGGCGCGAGCTCGCCGTGGAGTACCGGCTCCACGCTTCGCTGGATCTATCACGGCTCCGCCAGGTTTTCCTCGTTCACGGCCAGCGGGCAGCGTGTCTTCGACTGGGAAATCACCCCGGCGCACGGAACCACCGCCGTGATCTACGGCAACGACACCTGGTGGACCGCTCCGCCTGCGGGCAGCCAGGGCGGGAGCGGGCCCGGGCCAGGGTGCATCCAGGGCCACGAGATTGCCCTCGGCGGAGGTGCGGGCAACGGCTGGCCGGCCTTCATCCGGTCCCAGCTGGCCTGCGGCGCGTACACCGTGGCAGGCAGGCAGGTGATCGACGGGGTGAACACCATCAAGATCACCGGCGCCTCCGGCGGGTTCACGTTCTGGGTGGACCCGGCCACGTACCTGCCCGTGCAGGCGATCTTCGGGCAGCGCCAGACCGACTTCCACTGGCTGCCCCCCACCCCGGCCAACCTGGCCCAGCTGAAGGTGACGGTCCCGGCCGGCTTCAAGCACGTCCCGGCGCCGGCGCGGCCAGCGCCCCAGCCTGTTCCCTGACCCCACCGAGAGGCCGGCCAGGCCCGGCGGGTCCCGGGAGGGACCCGCCGGGCCGCCGCCATGGCCTGGGCTTAGCCCGGCACCCTTAGCCCGGCGTCCTGGTCAGCGTCGCGACGCATTCCACGTGGTGGGTCATGGGGAACGCGTCGAAGGCGCGGAGCGCGCCGAGTTCCCAGCCGGCCTCGGCGAACACCGCGATATCGCGGGCCAGCGTCGCCGGGTCGCAGGACACGTAGGCGACCCGGCGCAGGGCCGTGCCTGGCCGCAGCAGCTGGTCCAGCACCGGGCGGGCCGCCCCGGCCCGGGGCGGGTCGAGCACCGCCAGGCTGGCCTGGCCCCACTCGGCGTGGCCCAGCACCTCGGCGACGTCTCCCCGGTGAATCCGGGCCCAGGGGGTGTCCCGCAGGTTGTGCCGGGCATCGCGGACCGCGGCCCGGTCCGAGTCGATGCCGATCACCGCGCCGGACGGGCCGACGTCGGCAGCCAGCACCCCCGCGAACAGCCCGGCACCGCAGTACAGGTCCAGCGCCACATCCCCGGGCCGCGGGCGCAGCACCTCACGGACTCCGGACGCCAGCACATCCGCCGCGGCCGGATGCACCTGCCAGAACACGCCCGCGCTGGTCCGCCACTTCCGGCCGGCCGCGGTCTGGTGCAGGAACGGGCCGCCGCGCAGCGCGGTCAGCCCGCCGGCACCCCCGTCCACCAGGACCGAGCCCTCCACCTGAGCGGCCCAGGCCGCCTGGGCGCCCGCCCGGCCGCGGGAGTCCCTGCCGCCGGACTTCCGGCCGCCCAGGTCCTGGCCGCCGGCCCGGCCCGCCGGCCGCCCGCCGGGCCTGCGGCGGTGCGGAGGCCGCCCCGGGGTGATCACGACATCCTGCTCGCCAGTGCCCGGTGAGGTCACCGCGGCCACCGACTCCGCTCCGGGCCAGCGGCCCCCGGTGACCCCCACCTCGTTGACCAGGGGGTGCGCGATCGGGCAGGTCCCGACGTCGATGATCTCGTGGGACCGGTGCGCGCGCAGGCCGGCCAGGCCGTCGGCGCGGACCGCGAAGCGCACGCGGGTCCGCCAGCCCAGGCCGTCCTCGTCCCCGGGCAGCGGCTCCACGGTCACCTCGCGGTCCAGGCCCGCGATCCGGCGCAACTGCTGGGCGATGACCGAGGCCTTGAACCGGCGCTGCGCGGCCAGGCTGGCGTGCTGCCAGTCGCATCCGCCGCAGCCGCCGGGGTGGGCGTGCGGGCACGGGGGCTCGACCCGGTCGGGCGAGGCCTCCAGGATCGTGGTCGCCTCGGCCCGGGCGAATTTGGCCGTGACCTCGGTCAGCCGGGCCAGCACCCGCTCGCCGGGCAGCGTGTGCCGGACCAGGACGACCCGGCCGCCCGGCTCACGGGCCACGCACCAGCCGCCCTGCGCCACGTCGCCGACCTCGAGTTCCAGCGATTCCCCGCCGGTCTGCCGGGCAGGTTCCACGCCGCACCTCACGTTCAGTCGGGTCGAGTATCCTGGCCGGCCGTCTCACCAACTCAGGACAGGGAATACCGTTGGCGGGCCACTGTGAGCGTTTTTCAGCCGGCTAGCGGGCGCAGGCCACCAGGCCTGGGCGAGCGGCCGGCGCCGCTGGTGGCGCGCAGCGGCAGCGCGGTTTGCTTGAATAACGCGAGCTCTGGAGAGGCACTGTACTCATGCAAGGGGCCGTCGTGCACATTGTGATCATGGGATGCGGGCGGGTCGGTTCAACACTGGCCCACATCCTCCAAGACCAGGGCCACTCGGTGGCCGTCATCGACCAGGACCGGGACGCGTTCCGCAAGCTGGGCTCGCCGTTCAAGGGCAAGAAGGTGACGGGCATCGGCTTCGACCAGAATGTCCTGATCGAGGCGGGTATCGAGCAGGCCGACGCGTTCGCGGCGGTGAGCAGCGGCGACAACTCCAACGTGATCGCCGCCCGGGTCGCCCGGGAGTCGTTCGGGGTGAAGCGTGTCGCGGCGCGGATCTACGACCCGCGGCGGGCCGAGGTCTACCAGCGGCTCGGTATCCCGACCGTCGCGACCGTCCGGTGGACCGCGGATCAGATGCTGCGCCGCCTGCTGCCGGAGGGCGGCGAGCCGCTGTGGCGGGATCCGACCGGCGCCGTGGTGCTCGCCGAGGTCGCGTACGCGCCGGACTGGGTGGGCGAGAAGACCACTGCGCTGGAGGAGGCGGCCCGGGTCCGGGTCGCGTTCCTGTCCCGGCTCGGCGAGGTGGTGCTGCCCTTGCCGGGCACCGTGCTGCAGGAGGGCGACGTGCTGCACGTGATCGCGCTGGAGGAAGACCTGGAACGGATCTCGGCCGCACTGTCCGCGCGGGCGCCCGGCGGCAAGGCAGGCCGCTGATGCGAGTCGCGATCGCGGGAGCGGGATCGGTGGGCCGCTCCATCGCCTCCGAATTGCTCGACAACGGGCACGAGGTACTGCTGATCGACAAGAACCCGCGGTCCATCGCCGTGGAGAGCGTGCCCCGGGCCGAATGGCTGCTCGCCGACGCGTGCGAGATCGTCTCGCTCGACGAGGCGTCCCTGGAAAGGTGCAACGTGGTCATCGCGGCGACCGGGGATGACAAGGCCAACCTGGTGGTCTCGCTGCTGGCCAAGACCGAGTACGGGGTACCCAGGGTGGTCGCCCGGATCAATCACCCGAACAACGAGTGGCTGTTCAACGAATCGTGGGGGGTTGACGTGGCCGTGTCCACCCCGCGGATCATGTCGGCTCTGGTCGAGGAGGCGGTCAGCGTCGGTGACCTGGTCCGGCTCATGACCTTCCGGCAGAGCGACGCCAGCCTGGTCGAGCTCACCATGCCGGATGACGCGCCGCTGGTCGGCCAGCGGATCGGGAACATCAGCTGGCCCGCGGATACCGCGCTCGTCGCGATCCTGCGGGACGGCCGGGTGCTCGTGCCGGCCAAGGATGACCCGCTGGAGACGGGCGACGAGCTGCTGTTCGTGACGACCGAGGACGTCGAGGACGAGCTGGCCACGCTGCTCTCAGGCGGCCACCACCACGACGCTGTGTAGCCCCCGGGAGGGCGCTCCCCGGGGGCTGCACAGAGCTATCTCGTTTCGGTGATCTCCGGGCCGCGGTCGAAGGGGTTGATCGGCTCGCCGAATCCTTCTTCCCCGGCGGCGGCCATCTGCTCCTCCATGGCCTTGCGGGCCTCCTCGGGCAGCGTGACCTCCAGCAGGTCGCGGGGCGGCACCGGATGGTCACCGCGGACCACGACCAGGCCGGCGAAGATCGCCTCGAACGGGGCGGCCAGCTGCGGGCGCTCCGCGGCCGGACCGGTGATCACCCCGCGCAGGAACCAGCGCGGCCCGTCCACGCCCAGGAAACGGATCGGCTGGAGCCCGATCAGCGGCTGCTCCCCCGGCACCCGGACGTGCAGTTCCGGGCCGAACGGGCCATCGGCCTCCTCGGCCTGGCCGCCCGCCTCGGCCACCGCCGTGGTGATCTCCTGCCGCACGTCCTCCCAGAGCCCGTCGGTCTTGGGGGCGGCGAAGGCCTGGACCTGGAGTGAGCTGTCGCCCTGCACCACCGCGATCAGCGGACCCTGATCGTCGGCGATGTTGAGCTGGATCTCGAACCCGTCCGCCACCGGAACCAGGAGGCTGCCGAAATCGACCCTGTTGAGCGCCGGGACATCGTCCTGCGCGTCCCACGGCCCCCAGGCCGGTTCACCGGCCTCGCCGGGCGCGGCCGTCCCGTCCCCGGCGTCGCCGGCGTACTCCTCATCCCCGTCATCCCCGGGCTCGTCCCAGCTCTCCTCGTCGTCCGGTCCGAGCTCCTCGCTGACCTCGTCCTCGCTGACCTCAGGTTCGGCCACTTCCTCGCGGCGACGCCGACGGAACACTGTGTTTCTCCCTGCTCTCCGTGGTCTGCGGGCCCGGCGCTGTCGGGGTGCGGCTAGGCCGGTGGCTGCGCGCCGGCGTGCCCCCCGGTGGACCCGAAGCCACCGTCGGCGCGCGCCGACCCCGGCAGGGTGCCCACCTCGTGGAACACCGGGCGGGCCACGCGCTGGATGACGAGCTGCGCGATCCGGTCGCCGCGCTGGAACTTCACGGCCTCCGCCGCGTCCGTGTTCAGCAGCGTCACCCTGATCTCGCCACGGTACCCCGCATCCACGGTTCCCGGCGCATTCACGATCGTGATCCCGTGCTTGGCGGCCAGCCCCGAGCGGGGATGCACGAACGCGGCGTACCCGTCCGGCAGCGCGATGGCCACGCCGGTCGGCACCACCGCCCGCTCGCCCGGCCCGAGCTCTACGTCCACCGCGGTGACCAGGTCAGTGCCGGCGTCCCCCGGATGCGACCGGGCGGGCAGCGGCAGTTCCGGGTCCAGCCGCTTGATGAGCACGTCCACCGGGTCCGTGCCCGGGATCACCGTTGCCATACCTACTCCCCATGTGTCAGATGCCGGATGCGCTGCTGCCGGTTCGCGGACACAGGGTGTGCTGATGCCGGCTCACTCCCGCGACCTTACCGCCGGCCGGCTGCCCCGCAGATACGGCGCGGCCCTGACCAGGGCCGCCGCGCTGGGGACCGCCACGATCGCCCCCGGGATACCCGCCACTATCCCGCCAATAGCCAGCACCAGGATGATGGCCAGCGGGTGCAGCCGGACCATCCGGCCGACCACGAGCGGCTGCAGCAGATGGCTCTCCAGCTGGTTTTCCAGGATGAAGATGACCACCAGCACGACCGCGGCGATCCAGCCCTTGGTGCCGAGAGTCACGGCGACGGCCAGCGCCCCGGCGACCAGGATGCCGACCAGCGGGACGAACGCGGCCAGGAAGACCAGGATCACCAGCGGCACCAGCAGGGGCACGCCGAGGACCCACAGCGAGAACCCGATGACGACCGCGTGGATGGCCGCCACCGCGATCGTGCCGCGCACGTAATACGTCAGGGCCTGCCAGGCCGCCGAGCCTGCCAGGTGGACTCGCTTGCGGCTGTCCGGGCTGAGGAACCCGACCAGCCAGGCCCAGATCCGCTCACCGTCCTTCAGCAGGAAGAACGTCACGAACAGCATCAGCACCAGGCCAGCCAGGATCTCCAGGAAGATCTTCCCCCCGGAGACCACGGTGCCCGCGACCAGCGACTGATGCTGTTGCAGGTACTTCAGCGCCCGGTTGGACAGGCTCTGCAGGTCTGCGTGCCGGACATGGAACGGCGGCCCGGCCAGCGACGTCTGCAGCGTGGTCACCGTGTGCCTGAGCTCGCTGACCAGCTGAGGGTAATTGGCCGTGGTCCGCGTCACGGCCAGGGTGCCCGCCCCGGCGAGGACGGCCACCGCGATCAGCAGCGTGCACCAGGTGGCGGCCAGGGCGGGCATGCCGAGCCGCCGGAACCGGGACAGCACGGGGTGAAGCAGCGCGGTGAGCAGCAGCGCGGCCACGCACGGAAGAACCACCAGGCGGAGCACGCTGGCCACCCGGAACGCCAGGTAGATGACGAGGCCGACGAGGAGCAGCCGCCACGACCAGCCCGCGGCGCGCTGCAGCCAGCGGGGCACCCCTGAGCCGCCCGCCGGCACCGTGGGCTCATCCGCCTCCGCCGGCCCGTCCCCAGGCCGCGCGGTCCCCTCCGCCGGCCCGTCCCCAGGCCGCGCGGTCCCCTCCGCTGGCCCCGCCGTCCCGTCGGGCGCCGTGGCCTCGGCCGCGGCAGGGTTTTCGTTGCGGCCCTGGTTTTCCTGGCTTTCCTGCTTTTTCTGCACCGGCTGGCCGGCCCCCTCGCCTGCCCGGGTGATGGCCCCCGTCCCGTTTTCTGGCGGAATGGGGTCAGCAGCCTGGCCCGCCCCCGAGCGAAGACCGTGCCGCATGCGTCGCCCAATCATGGCTTCATGTAACCAACTACGGTGGACCCATGCGTGTTTACCACGAACGTCTGCGTGTCCCGGTCAGCTGGTGGGTTCTCGGGATGATTTCGGTCTTCATGCTGGGCGCCGGTTTCCTGGCCGGCTTCGACTGGGAGCCGGCCCTGGCCGTGTACGGAATCCTCACCGCAGGCCTCGCCACGATCCTGATCGGCTGGGGCCGGCTGCGCACCGAGGTGGCCGACGGGGAGCTCCGGGTGGGCCGGGACCGGCTGCCGCTCGCACAGGCGGGCGAGGTGACCGCGCTGGACCCCGAGCAGACCCGGGCGCTGCGCGGCCCGCGGGCCGATCCGGCGGCCTACCTGATGACCCGGCCCTACCTGTCCCGGGCGGTCTACATCGCCGTCCACGGCCCGGCCGCGCACGGGCCGTACTGGCTGATCGGCACGCGCCTGCCCGGGGAACTGGCCGCCGCGATCGAGGCAGCCCGTCCCGCTGCGCGGGCCGGCGGCACTCCCGTGGGATGATCAGCACGCAGCAAAACGGCGCGCCGGGCAAGACCAGGGCGGGCATCAGGGAGGATGCATGTCAGACAAGCGCGGGGACGGCGCCAGCAAGGCGCTGAGCACGTTGTCGGCCTTTGGGGCTGCCTTCGTCGCCCGCAAGGTGATCACTGTGGGCTGGACCAAGGTCACCGGCAAGGAGCCGCCGGCCGACCCGGAGGACCCCGCGGTGGGCATGGCCGAGGCGCTCGGCTGGGCCATCGCCATGGGCGTAGTGGTCGGAGCAGTCCGGGTGCTTGCCGTCCGGGCGGCGACCAGCAAGTCCCGCCGCACCGCCCGGGACACGGCGGCTGGCTGAGCCGACCACGGCCTGGGCCGGCTGCTGAGCTGGGCCGGCTGCTGAGCTGGGCCTGCCGCTGGCTGGGCCGGCCGCTGAGCTGAGCCGGCCGCGGGCGCGCCGGTAGGCCTCGCCGAACGTCTCGAGAGTGGCCGCGGGTAGCGGGACGTGCCCGCCTAGCGCCCGCGCGCCCCAGGCCACCTGAGCGCAGTGCTCCGACACCACCGCGCGGTGCAGCGCCTGCGCCGGGGTGGCGGCGACCGTGACCAGGCCGTGGCTGGCCAGCAGCGCGCTGGCCCGCGCGGCCAGCATGGCCACGGCGTTCGCGCCGACCCCGGCCGAGCCGCTGATCGCGTACGACGCCACCGGGATCTCACCGCCCAGGAAGATCACGGCCTCGTCGATGACCGCGGGCACCGGCTCGCGGGCGGCCGCGAACATGCTTGCCCACGGCGGATGACTGTGCAGGACCGCCCCGATTTCGGGAAACGCCTGGTAACAGGCTGTATGCAGCTGGTGCTCAGACGACGGCGCCAGGCCGCCCGCGCCCGGGGTGACCGGGTTCCCGGCCATCGTGATCACGACCAGGTCCGCCGGGCCCATGTCCTGGTAGGGCAGCCCCGACGGGGTGATGACCAGGATCTGGCCGTCCAGCCGGGCGGACACGTTGCCGCTGGTCCCTGATGTGAGCCCGCGCTCGAGCATGCCCCGCGCGGCAGCCAGCACGGCCGCCCGGGCCTCGTTTTCCGAAAGCATGCCCCGATCCTGGCATCCACACCGTTAGCTAACGATGTCCGGGCAGGTCCGGAGGCGTGCCAGACTCTGTGCCGTGTCCGCACCTGACCGTTCCCGCCTGTCCTACAAGCTCAGCTTCGCGCTGCGCAATCCTGGCCGGGTCCTGCCTTACGCCCGGCGCCGCAGCCGGGATGCGGTGATCGGGATGAAAGCCTCCGATCACATCAGCTACTACCGGGCGGTCATGAAGGCCGAGACCGCCCGCAATCCCGAGGCCGCCATAGGCAGCCTGACCCACGACTCCTGGCTCAAGGTGGGCCAGCTCCAGTTCGACTACCTGCTCGGGCACGGGCTGCAGCCGGGCGACCGGATGCTGGAGATCGGTTGCGGTGACCTGCGGGCGGGACGGTTGTTCATCGGCTACCTCAACCCCGGCAACTACTACGGCATCGACATCTCGCCGGACATCCTGCTGGCCGCACAGCAGACCATCGCCCGGGACGACCTGCAGGCCAAGCTCCCCCACCTCGAGCTGGTCGATGACCTTAAGTTCCGGTTCCTGCCCACGGAGCAGTTCACGGTGGTACACGCGCACAGCGTGTTCAGCCACTCGCCGATCGAGGTGATCGGCGAGTGCCTGGCCAACGTGGGCCGGGTGATGCGGCCCGAAGGGGTGTTCGACTTCACCTTCTGCCGCACCGGCGGCGCGGAACACCAGGTGCTGCGCGAGGACTTCTACTACCGGACCGAGACCCTGCTCGCGCTGGCGGACACGAGGGGGCTCGACGCGGAGCTGATGCAGGACTGGGAGGAACTGCCGCACCCCCAGTCCAAGATCCGGGTGACCCGCAGGCCCGGCCGGCGCTACTGACCCGGCATCCAGGCCAGCGCCGCGGGGGCTGCGCCCGGCGACTGACCGGCCGCTAACCCTCTGCGTGCCCTGCCCGGCACGGCCGGCTCCGGCACCGCACGCTCCGGCACCATGGGCTTCCCCGTCACGGGTTCCTCAACCACGGGTTCCTCAACCACGGGTTCCACAACCACGGGTTCCTCAACCACGGGCAGGCCCGCCTCCGCGGCGTGGCCGAAGTCGTCGTCGATGGCGGTCACCTCGCGATGCGCCGCCTGCAGCAGTGAAGCGGCCACCGCCGACCGGTAGCCGGCCTGGCAGTGCACCCACAGCTCCCCGCCGGGGATCTCGCCCAGCCGCCCGGCCAGCTCATGCAGCGGGATGTGCAGGGCGCCGTCCACGTGGCCGGCCGCCCATTCCAGGCGCCGCCGGACGTCCAGCACCGTCACCGGGCGCGCGCGCCGGGCCGCGGCCAGCGCGGCGAAGTCGGCGACCGGGAAGCTGGCCAGCGGCTCCCCCGCCGCCCAGTCCTCCGGCTGGCCGGTGGCGATGGCGACGGGCCGGTCAATGCCGATCCGGGCCAGCTGCCGTTGGGCCGCGGCGACCTGCTCGGCCGTCTCCCCGAGCAGCGTCACCGGGGTGCCCGCCGGGAGGAGCCAGCCCAGCTGGGCCGCCAGCGTGTCAGCCAGCTCGAAGCCGAGCGAGCCGGCCAGGTGCCCGGCCGCGAAGATGCGCCGCGAGCGCAGGTCCACCAGCCACTCCCCGGCGGCCAGCCGGCGGCGCAGCTCCGCGGGGCCGGCCTGGTCGGGCAGCGACAGGTCCGGCGCGGCCGGGCCAGCGGCGTTGCCCGGGCCCATCCGCGCGTAGTACGCCGGGTAGGCGTCCAGGCCGGCCAGCAGGCCCGCGACGAAGCGATCCTCGCTGAGGGTCAGCGCCGGGTTGCGCGCCTTCTCCTGGCCGATCGTCGACGAGCCTTCACTGGCCGCCTGGCTGGCCGCGCAGAAGCTGCCGAACCCGTGCGTGGGCAGTACTGCCACCTGGTCGGGCAGGGCAGCGGCCAGCCGGGCCGCCGACGCGTACTGGGCCCGGGCCAGCTCCGCCGCGTGCGCCGCGCCCAGCAGGTCGGTGCGCCCGGTCGCGCCGAACAGCAGCGACCCGCCGGTGAAGACCGCGACAGGATCCCCGGCGCCATTGGCCAGCACGTACGCCACATGCGTGAACGTGTGCCCCGGAGTGGCCAGCACCCGGACCCGGGCGTCGGGCGTGATCTCGAGCATGTCTCCGTCCGACACCGGGACCCGGTCGAAGGCGACCTGGTCCGCGGCGCTGACGTGGTACGCGGCCCCCGTCTCCCGGGCCAGGGCCAGTCCCCCGCTCAGATAGTCGTTGTGCAGGTGGGTCTCGAACACGTGGGTGATCTGGACCCCACGGTCGCCGGCCAGGGCCAGGACCCGGTCGATGTCCCGTTGCGGATCGACCACCAGCGCTACGGTGCCGTCGGTGGCCAGGTAACTGCGGTCCCCCAGGGACGGGGTCTCGACCCGATGTATCTCGATCATGCCGCTCCCGTCTGCTCAGGACCGCCCGGCTAGCTCCGCTTCCGCGCCCGGCTCCGCCACCCCTGCCCGGGCCGCGTCCCGGCGAGCCACTTCGGCCCGGACCAGCGGGATCAGCTCCCGGCCGTAGTCAGTGGCGTCCTCAAGCGGGTCATACCCGCGGATGAGCAGCGTGGTCACGCCGAGGTCCACATAATCGAGCAACGCCTGGGCGACTGTGTCCGGCGTCCCGACCAGGGCGGTGGAGTTGCCGGCCGCTCCGCTGGCCCGGGCCGTGGCCGTCCACAGCGCCCGGTCGTGCAGGTCGCCCCGGGCCGCGGCGGCCAGCAGCCGCTGCGAGCCGGTGTTCTCGGGCTGCCCCTTCGTGCCGGGCCAGCCCCGGCGCTGGGCCGCGTGCGACGGGGGGTTCTCGATGGCGTCCAGGATTCGGTGCGCCCGCGCCCAGGCGAGGTCCTCGGTGGCCCCCAGGATCGGCCGGAACGACACGCTGATCCCGGGTGCGGGACGGCCCGCGGCGGCCGCCGCGGCCCGGACCGAGGCGATCTGCTCCGCGGTCTCCTTAAGCGGTTCGCCCCACAGCGCGAAGGTGTCCGCGTGCCTCCCGCCGACCTGGTAGGCGGCGGCGGAGGAGCCGCCGAAGAACAGCGGGATGCCGGCCGGGCGCGCCGGCCGCACCCCGGGACGGTAGCCCTCGAAGCGGTAGAACCGGCCGTCGAAGCTGATCGCCTCCGCCGGCGTCCAGGACCGCCGGAGAATCTGCAGATACTCGTCCGTCCGCGCGTACCGCTCGTCCTTGGCCAGGTAGTCACCGTCACGGCGCTGCTCCTCGTCGTTGCCGCCGGTGATCACGTGCACGGCCACCCGGCCGCCGGAGAACTGGTCCAGGGTGGCGAACTGCCGGGCCGCCAGGGTGGGGAACACGAACCCGGGCCGGTGGGCGATCAGCAGGCCGAGCCGCTGCGTGTGCGCCGCGACGTGGGCCGCCACCTGGGTGCCCTCGGGCCAGGATGAGCCGTAGCCGATGAGCACCCGGTCGAAGCCCGCGTCCTCGTGCGCCTGGGCGTGCCGGCGGGTGAAGTCCGGATCCAGCAGCGGCGTGGTCTGCGGCCGCGACTCCGACCCGTCGTTGGTGTGGATCATCCCGATGAACTCGACCGGCATTAACTGGCTCCCGTGATTGTGGTGGTCGTCGTGGTGTCGCTGAGGGCTGCGGCCAGGGCCGACCGGCCCGCCGCGCTGAGGATGGAGTCGTCCTGCGGGGTGTGCACCCGGGCGCAAAGCACGTCCCTGTAGTGCCGTTCCAGCGGGTTCTTCCTGGTCAGGGCGTTGTTTCCGACCAGCTCGACCGCTTGCGCGACCGCGCCGATGGCGGCCCTGGTCGCGATGAGCTTGGCGATCGCGGGATGGCCGGCCACCGACTCGTCGCCCGCGTCGACCCGGAGCGCCAGCGCGTCGACCAGATCGTCCGCCCCGGTCAGGGCGGCCTCGATCTCCCCGACCGCGGTCTGGAAGCGCGGCAGCGTGGCCAGCGGCCTGCCCAGCGCGCTGGGCGTCCGCTCCCCCAGGAAGCCGACCAGCCAGTCGCGGGCCGCCGCCGCCACGCCCAGGTACAGGGCAGCCAGCCCGAGCGAGTTCCAGGCCAGGAACGCGGGGTCCATCGGCACGGGGAACGCCGGATCGTGCAGCCCGGCCGTGGCGCCGGGCGGCACGGGCGTATCCGTGAAGATCACATCGTCGCTGCGGCTGGCCCGCAGGCCCAGATGATCCCAGGTCCGCTCGATGCGGATGCCCGGGGAGTCCGTCCGCACCAGGAAGCTGCCGACCCGGGCAGGCTCGTCGTCGGTGCGGGCCCAGACCACCATCCAGCGCAGCCCCGACGCCCCGGTCGAGAAGATCTTCCGGCCGCTCAGCAGCCAGGTGCCGGAGTCCCACCGGGCCACGGTGGCCGGCAGCCCGCCACGCGCGGGAGTGCCGAGTTCCGGCTCCACCCGCAGTGCGTTGATCAGCACCGGACGGGCCGCGGATTCGTCCAGGACTTCCTCGTAAATCCGTTGCGGCCACGTCGGTTGGCGCGCCTGCATCGCGTGGGTGAGCAACGTCATGGCCGTAATCAGGGCCACAGACGGGTCACCTCGGCCCAGGGCCCGCAGGATGCCCACGGTGGTGGCCAGGCCGGCGCCCGCGCCACCGTAACGCTCGGCGACGCTGGCCGTGAGCAGCCCGGCGGCGTGCACCCGGCTGATGCCGTCGGCCGGGAAGGAACCGTCCCGGTCGTGCTCGGCGGCCCGTGCGGCCAGGGCGGCGGTGACCTCCGGCAGGGCGCCCAGCTGCGACGGCCGGACCTGGGTCAGCGGCGGCTGGCAGGTCATGCCGGTCACGGTCACGCCGACAGGGCACTCTCGGACGCGCCGGGCGCGCCCACCGGGGTGCGGGCCGCTTCCTCGCGCAGCAGCGGGACCAGTTCCCGGCCCCACTCCACCACATCAGCCAGCGGGTCGAACCCCCGGATGAGCACGGTATCCACGCCCACCCGGCGGTAAGCCATCAGCGCGTCCGCGACCTGCCGCGCGGTACCGACCAGCGCGGTCGAGTTGCCGCCCGGCCCGGTCAGCCGGGTCACCCCGTACCAGAGCCGGTCGTCATACACCTCCCGCTCGGCCGCCTGCTGCTGGAGCCGCTCCGAGCCGACCGAGGAGGATTCCCGGAAGCCGAAGATACGGCGGGCGGGCCCCGGGATCTCCGGCGCCTGGACGGCGTGCACTTGCTGCTGGCCCGGGGCTCCGGCGACCCGCTGCTCGGTGGCCGCCCTGATCTGCTCGGCGCGCTGCCAGGCCGCCTCCTCGGTGCTGGCCACGATCGGCCGGACCGACAGGCTGAACCTGACTTCCCGGCCGTGCCGGGCCGCTTCCGCGCGGATCCCCGCGATCCGCTCGGCTATCTGGGCCACCGGCTCGCCCCACAGCATGTACACGTCCGCGTGCTCGGCACCCACGCTGACAGCGGCCGGTGACGCGCCACCGAAGTAGAGCGGGATCCCGTCCGCGGTGGCCGGCTTGACGTAGCTGAATGCGCCGCGGACCCGGTAGAACTCGCCGTCGTGATCGAACGGCTCGGTGGCGGTGAGCTCACGGCGCAGCAGGCCCATGAACTCGGCGGTCCGGGCGTAACGCCGGTCATGGCCGGCGAAGTCGCCGTCCCGCTTCTGGTCCAGCTCGTCACCGCCGGTGATGTGGTGGATGGCCACCCGGCCGCCGCCGGTCAGCTGGTCCAGCGTGGCCAGTTTCCGGGCTACCAGCGTCGGGGCGACGAAGCCGGGCCGGTGGGCGATGAGTACCTTGAGCAGGGTCGTGGCGTTCAGCACGTGAGCCGCGACCGCGAACCCGTCCGGGCCGGTGGCGTGGTAGCCGATCAGCACCCGGTCGAACCCGGCGGCCTCATGGGCCTGGGCGAAGCGGGCCAGGTAGCCGGGATCGATCGGCGGGCCGTCGAAGGACCCCCGGGACTCGGAGACTTCCTTCGTGCCCACCATGCCGATGATTTCCGTGGTCAAGGGACAGCTCCTCATGAGAGTTAGCGGGCGCTCGCGAGCGGGGCAGGATCGGCCTGCTCGCGCACGAGGCTGACGAGCGTGCCGTAGTCCAGCGCGTCGGCGAGCGGGGTGAAGCCGCGGATCAGCAGGGTGCTCACGCCGAGATCGACGTACCGCAGCAGCGCCTGGGCCACCTGCTCGTAGCTGCCGACCAGGGCGGTGGAGTTGCCGGCCGCCCCGGTCACCTTCGCGATAGGGGTCCACAGCCGCTCGTCGTGCACGTCACCCTGGGCCGCGAATTCCAGCAGCCGCTGCGAGCCGTGCTGCTGGGAGTGATCGAGGTTGAAGAACTTGCGTGCGCCGCGGGCCCGTTCCTTGGTGAGTTCCAGGATGTCCGCGGCCCGCTGCCACGCCTGCGTCTCGGTCGCGGCCGGGATGGGCCGCAGGCTCACGCTGAACCGGGGGTCCCGCCCGAACGGGGCGGCTGCCGCCCGCACCTGGTCGATCCGCTCCTGGATGCCGGCCAGCGGCTCGCCCCAGAACGCGTACACGTCCGCGTGCTTGCCGCCCACCCGGATCGCGTCCGCCGACGCGCCGCCAAAATACACCGGGATCCGGCCGAGGGGCGGCCGCACTCCCGACAGGCCGCCCTTCACGTGGTAGAACTCCCCGGCGTAGTCGAACGGGTTGGCGGAGGTCCATTCCAGGCGGAGGACGTCGAGGAACTCGTCGGTCCGCCGGTAGCGGGTCACTTTGTCGGCCAGGTCCCCGTCCCGGGCCTGGTCCGAGTCGTCGCCGCCGGTGATGACGTGCAGCGCGACCCGGCCGGGGTGAAAGGCGTCCAGCGTGGCGAACTTCCGGGCCGCGTAGGTGGGGGCGACGAATCCGGGCCGGTGCGCCAGCAGCACCCCGAGCCGCTGCGTGCGGGCCAGCACCTGGTCGGCCACCGTGAAGCCGTCCGGTGACGAGGACGAGTGCGCGATCAGCACCCGGTCGAAGCCCGCCTCCTCGTGCGCGCGTGCCAGTTCTTCCAGGTAGCGGGGCTGGACCGGGCCGGTCCGCTCCGGGTCGGCATAGTCGGGAGCGATCTCGGTTTCGCTGTGCGGGGCGGTGGCGGCGATGCCGATGAATTCGATGGTCATCGTCCCTCCCGGGGCGCGGTCGGGCGGCCCGGGAGGGCAGCAGCAGAGCGAGGGGGCATGCCTCGGATGCAAGCACACCGGCCGCCGCTATGTCAATAACTCCTATCGTTTTTATAGGAATTAGGCAGCAACGGCTCCCCTTACCCGGTTTCTCGCCGGGATTACCCTGCGTCCGGGGCCGCGTCCCCGGTCCGGTCCACCGGCGACCACAGGCTTTCCAGGTTGACCACGATGCCCTCCTGGCTGCTCCGGGCGATGATCACGAGCGCCTCGTCGTCGCCCGGGTTCTCTTCCCGGTGCGGCACGTACGGCGGCACGAAGACATAGTCCCCGGGCTCGGTCTCCAGCCTCACCTCGCGGTCCCCGTCCGCGAACACGAACGCGGGATGCCCGGACACCACGTAGATCGCGGTCTCCGCGTGCCCGTGATGATGGTCACCGGACTTGGTCACCGGGGCTACGTGGGTCTGGCCCATCCAGAGCTTGGACGAGCCGGAGGATTTGCCGGAGATGGCTTCCAGGCGGGTCATCCCGCTGGTCTGGCCGGTATCACCGCGCACGTCGCTGCCGCGGATGTGCACGAGCGGCGCGTGCCACAGGTCGTCAGTCATGGGGGCTCCCAGGTTCTTCGCGCTGGCCGGAATCGGCCTGCTGGCGGGCAGGGCCAGTGTAAACAGCCCGGGGGCGCAGGGGCGTGCTCGCGGTGTACTCCTCCATCGCGTGGGCCAGCCAGCCCGCCGTCCTGGCCACCGCGAAGATGGCTTCGCCCGCGCCCCGGATCATCCCCGCGCAGCTGGCCAGCACGGCCAGTGCGAAGTCGATGTTCGGCTCCGGCAGAGCCCGCCGGTGCATCTCGGCCAGCACGGCGTCCACCACGGCCAGCCGGGGGGACGCCGGGACCGCCCTCCTGACCATGGCCAGCAGCAGGCCGGCCCGCGGATCACCGCCGCGGTAGACGAAGTGGCCAAAGCCGGGAACCCGCTCACCGCGGCGGAGCAGTTCGCCCACCACGCGGGGCGCGGCCACCGCGTCCTGGGCCGCGGCCAGCATGGTCTCCGCGCCCAGGGACGCGCCGCCGTGGAGGGCCCCCCCGACCGCGCCTAGCCCGGTGGCCACCACGGCGTACGGGTCGGCCCGGACCGACGCGGCGACCCGCGCGGCCAGGGTGGACGCGGCCAGCTCGTGGTCCGCGAGCAGGACCAGCGCGGCCCGCAGCGCGTCCAGCAGGCCAGGCGGAGGGTCGTCCGGGCAGAGCCTGGGCCAGAGCCGGGCCGGGATCCCGCCGGCGGCTGCTTCCCCGCGCCGGGCCGTGATCGCGGCGGCGGCTGCTTGCCCGCGCCGGGCCGTGATCGCGGCGGCCGGGCCGCCGGGCCCGGCGGAAGGCCAGCCGGGCCCTGCGGGGGGCCCACCGGGCCCTGCGGGGGGCCCACCGGGCCCTGCGGGGGGCAGGCACTCCACCAGGCCCGCGATGATGCCCCTGCCCGCGGCGGCCACGGCCGGCGGATCGAACTGGAGCCGCAGCGGATCCGCCGCGGCCAGCGCCGGGACGATCACCTGCAGCCGTTCCAGCGGGAAGGTGCCCGGCGGGAGCGCAGCCTGTGCCGCCGTGCCGGCCGCGACCGCGGCGGGTGTCGCCCGCCACTCGCCCGCAGCCGCCTGCCAGCTAGCTGCGCCCTCCCCAGCCGTGCCCGCCTGGGACGCCGGGCGCGGCTGCCCGAGCCACAGCAACTCACAGACGTTCTCGAATTCCCAGTCCCGGGCCAGGTCCAGCGCGTCCAGCCCGCGGAACCACAGCCTGTCCCCGGCGATCTCGGTCACGCCCGACTCGATCACCAGCCGGGCCAGGCCCGGCGGCCGCCGGGGCCGCCCGCGCCGGGCCAGCTCCTCGACTTCGCCGGGGTCGAACAAGCTGCCCTTGCCGCCACCGCGGCCACCGCCGGCAGCACCGGCAGCACCAGCAGCACCGCTGGAACCATCTCAGCCGGCAGCCCCGCCGGCACCGCCCCCACCGGCGGCACCGCGGCCGCCGGCGGCGCCGCCCCCACCGGCGGCACCGCGGCCGCTGGCGGCCCGGCGGCGGGTCAGGACACCCCTGCTGACGTACGAGTACAGCGTGGCCTGCTTGATCCCCAGTCGTCTGGCCGCTTCGGCTGCGCTGATCCAGTCCCTCTCCGCCATCCCGCTCCTCCGTACCGGCCCGCTCCGGCCATCCGGCGGCCACCCTCAGCGGGTCACGGTTGCCCGCAACCACCCCGGCTGCAGGACCACATTCGTTATCTGTTCGGATCACCTCCCGAAAACTGGGGGTAATCCGAACAGTTGACCGTCCGTACCTCCGCCGGGACTGCGCTGCGCCCCGCCGCGGCCCCGCAACTTCAACTTAGTTGATTTTAATCAATGTTGATGCCAGTCGATAGAAATGCCATGGTGTCAACCAAGAGCCCGCGCCGCGGATCGGCCAGCTGGCCCTGGGGGCCGCCGGCCGATCCGCGCACCGCCTACTCCCGGAGGACGACGATGCCTGCGATCCATTTCCTTGACGTGACCAACCGGGACGGCGTGCAGACCGCCCGCACCGGCCTGTCCAAGTTCGGCAAGATCATGGTCAACTTCTACCTGGGCAAACTCGGTGTGGCCCAGTCCGAGCTGGGCTTCCCGTTCCTGTTCCACGAGGTGCCCTACATCCGGGCCAGCGTGGCGCTGGCCGAGGCGGGCGCGTTCGGCGGGCTGCGGCTGTCTGGCTGGTGCCGCGCCGTGCCGGGTGACGTGGAGGCGGCCGTCCCGCTGGGGCTGCGGCACTACAACCTGTCCATCTCCACCTCGGACCAGATGATCGCGCACAAGTTCCGCGGCAAGCTGGACCGGGATTCCGTCATCTCGGAGATGGTGGCGTCGGTGCGGGCCGCGCGGGAAGGAGGGGCGCAGACCATCGGCGTGAACGCCGAGGACGGATCGCGCACCGACGATGGGTTCCTGCTGGACTTCGCGACCGCGGCCCGGGAGGCCGGGGCGGACCGGGTGCGCTACTGCGACACGATCGGCGGCGACACCCCGGACCGGATCCGCGAGCGCTTCGCCAAGCTGGCCGCGGCGATCCGGATCCCGGTCGAGACGCACTGCCATAACGACCTGGGCATGGCGGTCGCCAACTCGGTCTCCGGCGCACTGGGGGATCTAGACGCGGGCCAGGACGCCTGGGTCAACACCTGCATCAATGGCATCGGTGAACGGGCCGGCAACGCCGACCTGCTGTCCTGCATCCTCGCGTTCAGCCACGGCTTCGGGGTGGCGGGAAAGGCCACGATCGGCGATCCGCTCGACCTGTCGTGGGCCCGGCGGTTCGGCTTGTGGGCGAGCTACGCGTTCGGCCAGCCGCTCCCGCAGAATCAGCCGGGCGTGGGCCGCAACGCGTTCGCGCACGAGTCCGGCATCCACGCCGACGGCGCGCTCAAGGACCGGGCGAACTACGAGCTGTATGACGACGACACCCTGGGGCCGTTCCCGGACGACTGGTTCACCAGGGCGGGCCGGGTGGTGCTGACCGGCGAGTACGGGGGAAAAGCCGGCTTCCGGCACGTAACCGAAGGACTCGGCATCGAGGTCGCCGACGGGGACGAAGATCTGGCGTTCTCGCTGGTGCAGATCTGCGCGTCGGCCAGCGGCAAGCCGCTGACCGACGACGAGCTCCGCCTCATCGGGAGGTACCCCCGCCAGCTCGCGCTGCTGTTCCCGGGCTTGCTGGGCTGACTTGCCGGGCTGGCCGAGGTCAGCCGCCGATCTGGCGCCGGCGGCGGATCTCCTTCAGCCGCCGCCGCTGCGACGGGTCGAGCATCAGGTACATGCCCGTCGGGATGCCGACCGCCAGGACGATCACACCGATCGCGAGCCACGGGCTGAAGTAGAACAAGATGAGGCCGAGGATGATCCCGGCAATGGCGAACTTCATCCGACCTGACAACGTCTGCCTCCTCAGGCGGCGTGGATGCGACTCCGAGGCTGGCCCGCCCCGGGCGAATCCGGGGCCGGCCAGCCGCGGCACATCCGCGCCTGTAAGTAAAACACCAGCCGGCCCGCACATAGTTCCGCACCAGCCGGTTCTGCGCATGTTTCCAGGCCGCGCCCAGCTTCCCGGCCTCCCGCTTCTTGCAGACTCCCGGTTTCGCGGGCGCTGCCGCGGCCGGCCAGGATGGCCACAGCGACCAGGAGGCTCCCATGACCATATCGCTGCCGATCGATCCCGATGCCAACGAGTTGCTTTCCCGCGACCCGCTCGCGCTGCTCATCGGCATGCTGCTGGACCAGCAGGTGCCGTTGGAAAAGGCGTTCAGCGGGCCGCGTGACCTGGTGCGGCGGTTGGGCCACGAGCCCACCGCCCAGGAACTGGCCGACTACGACCCGGACGCGCTGGCCGCCGTGTTCAGTGAGAGGCCCGCCCTGCACCGCTATCCACGGGCCATGGCGGCCCGGACCCAGGACCTCGCCCGGCTGATCGTGGACCGCTACGACGGCGAGCCGGCGCGGCTGTGGACCACCGCGGACACCGGCCAGGAACTGGTCCGCCGGATCGCCGGGCTACCCGGGTTCGGCGCGGCCAAGGCGCAGATCTTCGCGGCCCTGCTGGCCAAGCAGCTTGGGGTCCGGCCGCCCGGCTGGCAGGAGGCCACCGGCCCGTTCGGCCAGGAAGGCTCCCGGGTCTCGGTGGCCGACATCACCGACCGCCAATCCCTCGCCGAGGTCCGCGCCTACAAGCAGCAGCGCAAAGCCGCCGCGAAAGCCGCCCGCTGATGGCCGGGACCGCGCAGGTGTTCGTCCTGCACGAGGGGTACGCCCGCGAAGAAGACGACGCGGACCGGGTGGGCAGCACGGTCACCCTGATCGTGGACGGCGGCCGGGTGATCGTGGTCGATCCCGGCATGGTGTCCGGGCGGGACGCCCTGCTCGGCGCGCTGGCCGCCCGGGGGGCGGCCCCGGCCGCGGTGACCGACGTGGTGTTCAGCCACCACCATCCCGATCACACGGTCAACGCGGCCCTGTTCCCGGCGGCGGTCATCCACGACCACTGGGCCAGCTACGACGGCGACCGCTGGATCAGCCGCGAGCCCGGGGACTTCGACCTCACCCCATCGGTCCGGCTGATCGCCACGCCGGGGCACACCGCGGAGGACATCACTACGCTGGCGGCCACCCAGCAGGACGTGTACGCCTGCACACACGCCTGGTGGGGGCCGGACGGCCCGGACGAGGACCCGCTCGCGACCGACCAGGCCGCGCTGCGGCGGAGCCGGGCGCGCATCCTCGAGGTGGCCACGGTGATCGTGCCCGGCCACGGCCCCGCCTTCCGCCCCGGCCCGGACACCCCGCGTTAGCCCACCGCGCGTGCATGGTCCTGGGCGCTTGCTTCGAGATTTCGCACCGTCGAACAGCACAGCCGGGAAGGCCCGTTTGGGGGCTTTAGTGATGGCAGGTATCCCTTGGCACGGCGGACAGCCCCTCACCGGGGGCTGTCCGGGAAGACCGGGCTGGCGGGCCACTTACAGACCGCCGAGCAGGTCGCGCAGGGCCTGAGTGTAGGCGTCGAGCGCCTTGCGGCCGTGGCCGGTGAGAGCGACCGTGGTGATGGACACGGTCCCGTTCCTGGTCTTCTCGCTGCTGATGTAGTCGGCTTCTTCGAGCTTGCGCAGGTGGATGATCAGGTTGCCGGGGGTGAGCCCGATCATGTCCTGCAGCCGGGTGAAGGAGAGCGTGTCGCCGTCGGGCAGTGCCGCCAGCGTCGCGACGATCTTCAGCCGGGTGGGCACGTGGATCAGCGGGTCCAGGGCGTCGTCGTTCATGTCAGGCCGTCATCCGGCGCTGCCGCCGGGCGACGGCGGCGGCCTTGCCCAGGAGCACGGCGCACAGGCCCACGCCGGCCACCGCCCACGACCCGGCTGGTCCGGCGAACGCGCCTGCGACGCCGGTCGCGGCGATCGCGAGCCCCATGACGGACCCGCGCCAGCCTTCCCGTCGCGCCATGACGGCCGCCCAGGCCAGGCCGGGGACGACCAGCACCGTGGTGGGGTACAGGGCGAAGCTGGCCCCGGCGGCGTCGAGTGCCCACATGATCACGGGCACGACGGCCCAGGCCAGGGTAAGGACGATGATCTCCGCCGGGTGCAGCCGGGTCTTGCCGCGGACCCCGGTCATGGCGTGCTCACGGACCCCGACGGTGGCGGCGAAGTTGAGGATGACGAACCCGACCAGGATGGGGATGTCCGCGCCAGTCGGGCCCTTGTAGGGGTGCTGTCCGCGTACGGAGAGCCAGATCGCGCCGAGGGCGACCAGGACCGCGACCGCCCTGGTCGCCAGGAGCCACGGCGGGGAGGGCGCCAGCTTGCGGCGTGCCTGCTGGGTGGTCTGGTCCAGCAGGGCGGCGGCCTGCTGGGGGCCGAAGTTGCCGCCGGCGGCGGTGGTGTCGGGTGTGTGGTTCATGGTGTCCCCCTTCTCCGACTCTATGCCATAAAGTAGATGCTGCTTTGTGGCGCAAAGTCAAGGGCTCAGGCCTGGAAACTTTATGGCGCAAAGTCAGGTGGCCAGCGGCGGCGGGATGGAGCCAGCACGGAACCCCGGGATCGATGGTGGGCCCAAGCCTTCGGGGCGAGCGGTCAGGGGCGAGCGGTCAGGGGCGAGCGGTCAGGGGCGAGCGGTCAGGGGCGAGCGGTCAGGGGGGAGGGGAGCGGCAGGGAGAAGGTGGTGGGACGCCGACAGAACGGACGGCACGCCCGCGAGAGCTCAGACGGCGTCGCCCTTCAGCGAGAACGCCGCCAGCCGGCGGACGGCCAGCCCCAGCGTGACCGCGGTGACCAGCGCGCCCAAAATCACCGCGGCGGCCAGCCCCAGGTGCGCGTTCAGGTTCCCGTCCCGCGCGATCGAGTTGGCGACGCCCAGCGAGTACTGCTCCACCGAGAGGACCCGCACCCCGCTGACCACGTTGCCCAGCAGCGACTCCCAGACCAGCAGGTACAGCAGGCCCACGGCGATGGCCCGGGTGGTGAGCACGGAGATCATCACGAACACCGCGTTGTAGATGACCGAGCCCACCAGCGCCCCGGCGAACACCCCGATCGCCAGCCTGGTCACCCCGCCGGTGGCGATCAGGCCGGCCAGCAACTCCGGAACCGCCGCGAAGATCATGGTCAGCCCGGCGCCCACCGCGAACTTGGTCAGCACGACCGTGGACCGCGGTACCGGGGTGGCCAGCAGGTGCACCACGCTGCCGTCGTCGATCTCCGCGCCGAGCACACTGGTCCCGATGATCAGCGCGGTCAGCGGCAGCACCACGGCCAGCCCGAAGCCGCCCAGGATGTGGCTCGGCCAGTCGGCATGCGGAGGATTCGCTGCCTTCAGCAACACACTGACCAGGACCAGGATCACCGGCGGGATGGCGAACACCAGGGCCCGCCGGCGGCCCATGGTGGCGCGCAGGGTGATCGAGGCCACGGTCCTGGCCTGGACAGAAAGCATCTCAGCTGGTCCCTTCTGCTGCGCGCGGCGCGCTCACTGTTCCACCAGGTAGGCGAACACGCTCTCCAGCGACTCATCCTCGGGCAGCAACTCGCGGAGCTGGATGCCCTGCTCCCGGGTGAGCCCGGCGATCTCCCGGCTGAACGCGCCGTAGTCCGAGGCCTTGACCTGCAGCCCGCGCCCGCTCATCTCCACCCCGGTCACCGAGGGCCGGCCGATCAGTGCCGCGCCCAGCCGCCGGTCGTCGGAGGTCCGGACCAGGAACATGTGTGGCCGGCTGGTCATCAGCCGGCGGATGGCCCGGAAGTCCCCGGACGCGGCCAGCCGCCCGGCCACGATGACCTGGATCGTGCCGGACAGCCGTTCCACTTCCTCCAGGATGTGCGAGCTGAACAGGATGGTGCGGCCCTCCTCGCCGAGGGTCTCCAGCAGGTCCATCATGTGCAGCCGCTGCCGCGGGTCCATCCCGTTGAACGGCTCGTCCAGCAGCAGCGTCTCCGGGTCGTGCACCAGCGCCGCCGCCACCTTGATCCGCTGCCGCATGCCCTTGGAGTAGGTCGAGATCTTCCGGTCCTGCGCGTCCGCCATCTCCACGATGGCGATGGCGCGCCCAGCGGAACGGTCCGGGTCGGCCAGCTTGTGCAGCCGGGCAGTGGCCCGGACGAACTCCAGCCCGGTGAGGAACGGGTAGAGCGCGGGACGCTCGGGCACCAGCCCGAGGGTCCGGTAGATACCAGGGTTGCGCCAGCTCGGCGTGCCGCCGACGGTCAGCTCGCCCCGGGACGGCTCCAGGAACCCGGAGATCAGGTGCAGCAGCGTGGACTTGCCGGCGCCGTTCGGGCCCAGCAACCCGGTGACACCCGGGCCGACGCTCATCGTGATGTCGTTGATCGCGACTACGTTGCCGTACCAGCGGGACACGTTGCGCAGCTCGATCGTGCTCATGCCACGCCCGCCTTCCGGTACCGGGCGGCCAGCCCGCCCACCGCGGCCGCCAGCATCAGCAGGAACATCACGCCGTACAGCGGCCCGAGGTTCCCCGGCGGCGGGTTCGGCCCCGGCGAGGTGCCGCCGAGCCACTGGCGCAGCCCGTCCAGCACGGTGAACGGGCTGACCAGGCCGGAGAGCCGCGCCCCCGCGCCGGCCCTTGCCCCGTTCTCCGACGTCACCCCGCTGAGCAGCCCGGCCAGGGCCCAGCTGAGGAGGAAGCAGATCGCGATGCTGCCGGTCGCGTAGGCCCGGCGCCCGCTCAGCGAGGCCAGCGCGAGCCCGATCGAGGCCAGCAACACGGCCCAGGCCAGCCCGACCAGCAGGCCGGGGATCAGCGCCCGGGTCTGGCCCCAGACCGCCGCGCCGCTGTGCGCCTGGGTGATGGCACCCAGGTAGAGCAGCAGCAGTGGGATCTCCAGCAGGGCCAGGCAGGCCAGGATGAACGCCACGAGCTTGGCCGCCGGGTAGTCGAGCCGGTGCAGCGGCCGGGAGAAGTACAGCGGCAGCACGTGGCTGCGCAGGTCCCGGGACACCAGCTCGGGAGCCTGGGCCGCGACGAAGATGATCATGACGAGGACGCGGAGCTGGAAAACGTAGGTGTCGTACTTGACCACCTGGCCGCCGTGCGTGGCCAGCGAGATGGCGTTGACCACCGCGGGCACGCACATGAGCACGAACGCGATGACCGGGATGATCTTGGCTTTGGCGCCGCGGCCGACGCCGAACGCGGACCGCAGGCTGTGCCAGCCCAGCGCCCGGATGATGGCGGGCCGGCCCAGCCGCGGCCCCTCGTAGTGCCGGTAGCCGATGTCATGGATGACGCCGGCCCGGCCTGCGGGCGGCCCGCTCTGCGTGGTCACGCTGCTCCTTCCCGGTCCGGGCCTTCTTGGTCACCACGGTCCCGGAACAGTTCCTCGACCCGGCGCCGGCGCTGCTCCAGCCGGTTCAGCGGCAGCCCCAGGTCGGCCACGGCGTCGCGGACGGCATCGTAGGTCTCGCCCGAGCCGATCTGGACCAGCAGCGCCCGCTCCTCCCGCAACGGCCGCAGCCCCCGGGCGGCCAGCTCCGTTTCCAGCAGTGCCGTGCCCTCGTCCACCTCCACCAGCAGCACCTGGCTGACCTGCGTGAAGCTGGCCATCGAGTCGGAGCGGAGCAGCCGGCCGCCGTCGATGGCCACCAAGTGGTCGCAGATCTGCTCGATCTCGCCGAGCAGGTGCGAGGACACCAGGATCGAGATGCCGAACTCGGCCCCGATCCGGCTGACCAGGTCCAGCATCGCGGCCCGGCCCGCCGGGTCCAGGCCGATGGTCGGCTCGTCCAGCAGCATCAGCTGCGGGTCCCCGACCAGCGCCTGGGCCAGCTTCACCCGCTGCTTCATGCCGGTGGAGTAGGTGCCGATCTGCCGGTAGCGCTCCTCATACAGGCCGACGTGGCGCAGCGATTCGGCGGCCCGTTCCTTGGCCGCGGTCGGCGGCAGCCCGGACATCCGGCCCAGGTGGGTGACGAACTCGGTCGCGGTGACGTCGGGCGGCAGGCAGTCGTGCTCTGGCATGTAGCCGCAGCGTGCCCGGATCCGCTCCCCGTCCCGGTCGCAGTCCAGGCCGAGGACGGCCACGCGGCCACTGGTCGGGGTGAGCAGCCCGAGCAGGATCTTGATCAGGGTGGACTTGCCCGCGCCATTGGCCCCGACCAGCCCGGTGATCCCCGGCCCGACCCGCACGGTCAGCTGGTCCAGGGCGGTCACCGCACCCGGGTACCGCTTGGTGAGGGCTGCGGTTTCAATAACCGCCGCAACGAAACCCGGCCCGGGGCCGGTCCCGCCGGGCAGCGGCCCGGCCTGCTGGGACCCGGCCTGCTGGGACCCGGGCGGCGGTGGCCCGGGCGGCGGTGGCCCGGATCCCACAGGCCCAGGTCCCCACGGCCCGGGTCCCGAAGGCCCGGGTCCTGAAGGCACTGGTCCTGAAGGCACTGGCGCGGTCACGTGTCTCGCGCTCCCCTCATCGGGTCGTCGTGTTGGGTTCCCAGCCTGGCGGCCGGCCGGGTTCGCGTCATCATCCCGGGGAATGGCTTCCGCTGTCAGGCCCCGGCCTGACCAGGCCCCAACCGTCTTCCGGGTCAGCCCAGCAGCCTACGACCGCGGGCGGACGCCCCGGGCACCCTGCGGCGTTACCGTTAGCAGGTGAGCGGAACAACCGGACCACCGCGGGGCGCGCGGCTGAGGCGGCGGTTGTGGATGGCGCTGGACTGCGCCACGGCGGTCATCTGCGGCGTGCTGGTCTTCGCGTCCTTCTTCCACGCCACCGTGGGCAGCCGGTCCCTGTTCGGGGTGCTGTCCCCGCGGGACGCCCCGCTCGCCGCCGTGCTGGCGATCGCCCTGGCCGTGCCGGTCGCCATCCGGCGCCGGGTCCCGGTCCGGGCCCTGGTCATCGTGCTGGCCGCCTGCATGGTGACCCTGGCTGCCGGCGGGGAGATCACCCGTGGCCCGTTCCTCCCGATGGCGCTGGTGCTGTTCCTGGTCGCGTCTACCTGCCGCCGGGGTATCGCGCTGGCCGGCCTCGGCGCCGCGCTGACCCTGCTGGTCGTGCAGGGCGTGGTACTGGACTTCGACGGGCAGGGACCCGGCGACGCCATCGCCGTCGGCCTGGTGCTGACCATCTTGTGGATGGTCGGGTACCTGGTGCAGCAGCGGCGAACCCACATGGCGGCGGTCCGGGACCGGGCGGCCAGCGACGCGGTGACCCGGGAGCGGCTGCGGATCGCCCGGGAACTGCATGACGTGGTGGCGCACAGCATGACCGTGGTCACGGTGCAGGCCGGGTTCGGCGAGTACGTGTTCGACACCCAGCCCGGGGAGGCCCGGGCCGCACTGGGCGCGATCCAGGCGGTGAGCCGCGAGGCGCTGGGCGAGATGCAGCGGATGCTGTGCGTGCTCCGCCAGACCGATGGGGACATCGCGCCGGCCGACACGGAACTGGCCGGGCACGACCTGGCCGTGGCTGGGTCACCCGCGGCGGGAGCCGCCACGGCGGGCACTGGCCCGGCGGGCACTGGCCCGGCCGGAACTGGCCCGGCGGGCACTGGCCCGGCCGGAACTGACCCGGCCGGAACTGGCCCAGCCGGAACTGGCCCAGCCGGAACTGGCCCAGCCGGAACTGGCCCAGCCGGAACTGGCCCAGCCGGAACTGGCCCAGCCGGAACTGGCCCAGCCGGAACTGGCACCGTGAACGGGTCCGCCCCGGCCGAGGCTGCCGCTGCGGCGGACCGGCTGAGGGCCGCGCGGTCCCAGCCGACCGCGCCGCTCGCCCCCGCGCCCGGGCTGGCCAACCTAGAGCGCCTGGTGGAGCGGACTGCGGGCGCCGGGGTCACGGTGACCGTCGAGCGGATCGGCGGGCCGCTCAGCCTGCCCGCCAGCCTCGACCTGTCCGCGTTCCGCATCGTGCAGGAGTCGCTGACCAACGTGGTCAAGCACTCCGGCGCGGACCGCTGCCACGTCGTGCTGGAATACAGCGCGGACAGCCTGCTCATCGAGGTCACCGACCCCGGGGCCGGGCTGCCAGCCGAGGCGGGCGCTCCGGCCCGGGCGGGTGCCGGTGTCCGCGAGAACGTCCCGATGGTCGCCGGGGTCCAGATCGGAGCCCGGGTCCCGGCCGGAGCCGGCGTCCCCGCCGGACGGGGGCGGGCGGCCGTCCCGGCGCGCCCGCCCGTCCGCGTGGGCGGCGGCCCGGAGCGGGCCGGGCACGGGATCATCGGCATGCGGGAGCGGGTCAGCCTGTGCGGCGGCGAACTGTATGCGCTGCCCCGGCCGGACGGCGGATTCGTGGTGCGGGCGCGGCTGCCGCTGCGCAGCGGACGGCCATGACCCTGCGCGTGCTGGTCGCCGACGATCAGGCCCTGGTCCGGGCCGGCTTCCGCGGCATCGTCGCGGCCACCCCCGGGTTCACCGTGGTCGGCGAGGCCGGCACCGGAACAGAAGCGGTCGAGCAGGCCCGCCGGCATCAGCCCGATGTGGTGCTGATGGACGTCCGGATGCCAGGCATGGACGGCATCGAGGCCACCCGCCAGATCACCCGCTCGGCCGCCACGAGCCAGGTGCGGGTGCTGATCCTGACCACCTTCGACCTGGACGAGTACGTGTTCACCGCGCTCCGCGCCGGGGCCAGCGGGTTCCTGCTCAAGAGCATTTCGCCGGCCGAGCTGCTGAACGCGATCCAGGTGATCGCGGCCGGCGATTCCCTGCTCGCGCCCAGCGTGACCCGCCGCCTGGTCGAGGAGTTCGCCCGCACGCCGCCGCTCACCCCCGCCGTCCCGGCCGCCGGCGGCGCGCTGGATGTGATCACCGCCCGGGAGCGGGAGGTGCTGGCCCTGGTGGCCGGCGGCCTGTCGAACACGGAGATCGCCAACCGCCTGGACATCACCCCGGCCACCACGAAGACGCACGTCGGGCACCTGCTCACCAAGCTCGGCGCGCGGGATCGCGTGCACCTGGTCATACTGGCCTACCAGGCGGGCCTCGCCACTCCCGCGTAGGAGATCATGACCAGCAGGCACACAGCAGTCCCGGCCCGCGAGCCTGCCCCCGGGAGCGGAGCCCGCGGCCTCGGGAGCGGGACGGGTGACCCTCCTCCCGGTGCGGCGGGCCAGCCTGGCCTGGGGGGTGCCCTGTACGGGCAGGCCCTGGCCCGGCTGCTGATGATCGCGCTGCTGATCGCCGCCGTCCTGATCGGCCTGCGGGGCGGTTTCACGCTGCACGGCTGGCGCGGCCCGTACCGGCGGGACGGGATCGCGGTCGGGATCGCCCTGGAGGCCGTCCTGGCCGCGCTGCTCATCGCGTTGCTGATCCGGGGCCGCCACCACAGCGACGACTTCCGGGTCCTGCGGCTGCGCGGCGCGCTGCGCTACACGCTGGTCGCCGCGCTGGTCATCATCCCGTCGGTTCTGCTGCTGGCCAAGCCGCTGCACGGCCATCCGCTGCCGTCGCCGCGGCCGCAGCCTGTCCCAAGGTCGAGCGCGTACGCCTGCGGTGACCCGGGTCCCGCGCCCGGGCCCCGCGTTCCATGTGTCGCTCCCTGACGTCCTCTACGCGCTGCTCATCCTGGCCCTCATCGGCGCGATCGTGGTGTGTGTCATGTGGCTGCGGCGCCGCCAGCCCGGTCATGAGGACCTGCCGCCCGATGAGGCGTCACTGGCTGAGGGCCGGCGGAGCGACCTGCAGGACGCGGTCAGCTCCGGCCGGCGGGCGCTGACCGGGCTGGACGACGCCCGGGCGGCGATCATCGCCTGCTACGTGGCCATGGAGCGGAGCCTGGCCGCTGCGGGCGCGGACCACGAGACCGCGGACACGCCGGATGAGTTCCTGAGCCGGGCGGCGGAGGCCGGCCTGGTCCGCGGGGCCGCCGCCGGGGAGCTGACCGCGCTGTTCTACGAGGCCCGTTACTCGGGGCACGAGCTGGTCGCGGCCCAGCGCGACGCCGCCCGGAGGGCACTAGAGCAGCTGGCCGCCGACCTGCGGGGCTCGCCATGACCGCCCCCGGCGCACCCGGCTCCCGCACTCCGGGCCCCCGCACTCCGGGCCCCGGCGCACCCGGCTCCCGCACTCCCGGCGCTGCCCCGGTCACCGCCGAGCCCGGCCCCGGGACCGGGGCCGGCTGGCGGCCAGCGCTGCCCGAGATCGTCATGGCCGCTGTCGTGGTGGCCGCGGTGGCCGCAGCCGGCTACGCCGTGGCCGGCCCCGGTGCGATCGCCGTAGTCGCGGTGGCGGCCGGGGTGATCAGCCTGGCCGTGCTGCGCAGCCTGGTGCGCCCGCTGCCGCTCACGTCCCCACCCGAGGACGTCAGCGGTCCGGACCCGGCGGTACCTGCGCCGGTGCTGTCGTCCTTCTCCCGCCAGTGGCGACGGCGCTCCCGCCTGCAAGACGCCCAGGCCTCGATGACGGCCTACGAGGCGGGCCTGCGGGGCCAGCTGGAGCACCTGCTCGCCTCGCGCCTGGCCGAGCGGCACGGGATCAGCCTCTACGACGACCCGGCCACCGCGCGGCGCGTGTTTGCCGGGGACGGTCCCGGCTACGACAGTCTGTGGAGGTGGATCGACCCCGCCCGGAAAGCTGACTCAGCGAAGCCCGGTGCCCAGCCGGGCATCCCGTACCGGACGCTGGCCCGCCTCGTCGACCGACTGGAGCACCTGTGACGGACAAGACCCTGACCCCCGAGGAGACCGCGCAGCGATCCACCCGGGTGCTTGCGGAGGTCCAGCGGGCGGTTGTGGGTCACCAGCGCGCTCTGGAGCTGGTGCTGATCGGGATCCTGGCCGGCGGCCACATCTTGCTGGAAGACCTCCCCGGGCTGGGCAAGACGCTGATCGCCCGGTCGTTCGCGCAGGTACTCGGCCTGGACTTCGCGCGCATCCAGTTCACCCCGGACATGCTGCCGTCCGACGTTATCGGCGCGCCCATGTACGACCAGCGGACCGCGGAGATGCAGTTCCGGCCGGGTCCGGTGTTCACCCAGCTGCTGCTGGCCGACGAGATCAACCGGACCCCGCCGAAGACCCAGGCCGCCCTGCTGGAGGCCATGGGCGAGGGGCAGGTGAGCATGGACGGGCAGACGCGCCAGCTGCCACAGCCCTTCGTGGTGCTGGCCACCGACAACCCGATCGAGTACGAGGGCACCTACGAGCTGCCCGAGGCGCAGCTCGACCGCTTCCTGATGCGGCTGCGGCTGGGCTACCTGGACAGCTCGGACGAGGCGGCGATGCTGCAGCGGCGGATGGACCGGCGGGCCGAGAACGCCACGCTGGCCCAGGTCACCGACGCCGCGGAACTGCTCGCCATGCGGGCCGCACTGGAGGACGTGGAGGTGTCGGCCGACCTGATCGACTACGTGGTCGCCCTGGTCCGGTCGACCCGGGAGCACCGGCAGATCCAGGTCGGGGCCAGCCCGCGCGGCGGGCTGGCCATCATCCAGCTGGCCCGCGGCCAGGCGCTGCTGCGGTTGCGGGACTACGTGATCCCGGACGACATCAAGAGCGTGGCGGTGCCGGCCCTGGCCCACCGGATCACGCTGCGGCCCGAGCTGTGGGTCCGCCAGGTCAGGCCGGACGATGTGGTCGCCGGGCTGCTCGCCAACGTGCCGACGCCGCGGACCGACCCGTCTGCCGCCCGTGCCTGACCAGCCGCCCGCGCCCGAAGGCCCGCCCCCGCCCGATGGCCCGGCCGAGCCAGGCGGCCCGGGCCACGGGTCCACGGTGACGGTCCCGGTGCGGTGGAGTCTGTCCCGGCATGCGCGCCGCCTGCTGACGCTCGCGGTGGCGGGCCTGGCGATCGCGCTCGTAACCCGGCGGCCCGAGTTCGCCGGCGCGGCCGCCCCGGCGTTGCTGCTGCTGTCGGGCTGGCGGCCGGTCCGCCCGTCGCACGCCCAGGTGACGGCCGGGCTGACGACGGGCCGGATCATCGAAGGTGAGCGGGCTGCGGTCGCCACGTCGATCGCAGGCCTCGCCGAATACACCGCAGCGGTGCAGTTGCACCCGGCGCACGAGATCGTGCTGCTGCGGGCCGCGGCCGGGCAGCGGCCCGGGTACGCCACCGGGCACCGGGTCACCCTGCCGTTCCTGGTGAACCGCTGGGGACGGCGGCGGGTGGGCACCGCCGAGATCGTGCTCCGCGACCGCTGGCGGCTGGCCGAGGGCCGGGCGCAGGTCGGGCTGCCGTCGCTGGAGTGCTACCCGCGCCCGGCCACCCAGCGCACCCGGGTGGTGCTGAGCCGCCTGCCCCAGCGCCTCGGTGAGCACTCCGCGCGGGCACCCGGTGAGGGTTCGGAGTTCGCGGGCGTACGCGAGTACGTGCCTGGCGACCGGCAGCGCAGCATCAACTGGCCGGCCACCACCCGGCGCGGCCGGCTCCAGGTGAACACGTTCCAGGCCGAACGCTCGCAGGACGTGGTAATCCTGGTCGACACGGCCTGGGATGGGGACGACGCCGAGCGGCACGTGGTGGACATCGCGCTGCGCGGCGCGAGCGCCGCGGCCCGGGCCTACCTGGACGCCAGGGACCGGGTCGGGTTCATCACCTACCGCTACCGGGCCCGGTGGCTGGCGCCGGCGCACGGCCAGCGGCACTACTACCGGATCGCCGAGGCCATGCTCACCCAGGATCGCGAGTGGACCCAGGACACCGGGTTTTCCCGGCTCCCCCGGCAGGCGCTGCCGCCGGGCGCGCTGATCCTGGTCTTCACCCCGCTGGTGGATCCGCGGCTCGTAGAGACCCTTCGCGACCTGCGCCAGCGCGGGTTCCCGGTGCTGATCATCGACATTCTCAACGGCGAACCCAGCGCGGGCCGGGGCCGGGAGGCCCGGCTGGCCCAGCGGATCTGGCGGATGGAGCAGCAGGCGATCCGGTTCTCCCTGCGTGAGCTGGACATCCCGGTGGTGCACTGGGACGGGGAACAGGCCCTGGACCTCTCGCTGGCGCCGTTCACCCGCCGGGTCATGGTGACGCGCCGGTGAGCGGCTGGCAGGCGCCGTGGGCGGCCTCCGGGCGAACCAGCCCGGCGACGGGCCGCCCAGCGACGGGCAGCCCTGACGGGCCGCCCAGTGTCTGGACTGCACCGGAGCAGGTGGCGGCCGGCGGGCGGCCTCCCCACCTGGACGGGAACGTGGCCGGACCTGCGGGCCTGGTGGCGGCGCAGCACCGTCCGCCTGGCCACCGTGTCCGGCCTGCTCGGCGCGGCGTGCGTGGCGTGGGCGGCGGTGCCCACCAGGGCGGGGGGCCAGGCCGCGCCCGCCCTGACCGTGCTCGCGGCATGCTGCGTGGCCGGCAGCCTCGGGCAGCTGGCCACGGCGGCCGTGCGGCCGCCCGGGCCTGGCGCCTATCCCGGGCCCGTGCGGCGGGTGGGCATGCAGGGCCTGCACTGGCTGCGCCGGCTGCCCTGGGCTGAGGGGGTGCTGCTCGGCGCGCTGGCCCTGGAGACCTTCCACCCGGCCCCGCCGTGGCATACCGCGGTGCTCGGCGTGGCGCTGATCGCGTACCTGCTGGCCACGCACCTGGCCGAGTCGGCCGGCGGCCCCGGCGAGGCCGCGGCGGTGCTGCGCGGCCAAATGCCGGTGCTGGCCGCAGGGCTGGGGTTGCTGGTGCTGGCGGCAGCATCGGCACTGCTGCCCTCGGCCGGGACCGGGCTGGCCGCAGGCTGGCTCCGGGCCGCTGCCGCGGTCGCCGCGGTGCTCGCCTGCGCCCTGGCCCTCCCCCTCTAATCCCCTGGCACTCCCCGCACATCAGCACGGTACATTGTGCGGGCGCGTCATAACGCGCACAATGCACCGCGCTGATGTGTGTTGCGGCCCGGTGGGGTTCAGCGGCCGGCTGGCCTCCCGCCCCGCCCGCGTTCAGCGGCCGGCTGGCCTCCAGCGCCGCCCGCGTTCAGCGGCCGGCGGCGTACCCCTGCATGCCGCGGGGGTTAGCGGCCGCGTAGAGCATCCTCCCATCCCTGGCCACGGCGCTGACCCGGCCCAGCGACCACGGCGGCCTGACCGTGACCTCGTGTCCGCGGCGGCGAAGCTCCTCTACCACCAGGGCTCCGGCCCGCTCTTCCACGTCGACCGCCAGCGGCGACGATTCACGCGGGTAGAACGACGACGGGAAGTGCCGGGTGTGAAACGCGGGCGCGTCGATCGCCTCCTGCAGGTTCATCCCGAACAGCACGTGCCTCAGGAAGAAGACCAGCGTCCACTGGTCCTGCTGGTCCCCGCCGGGGGTCCCGAAGGCCAGGTACGGCTCCCCGTCGCGCAGCGCCAGGCTCGGGGTCAGCGTGGTCCGCGGGCGCTTGCCGGGGGCGAGGCTGTTGGGCAGGCCTGGGGTGAGCGAGAACATCTGAGCCCGGGTACCCAGGCAGAAACCGAGGCCGGGGATCACCGGCGAGCTCTGCAGCCAGCCCCCGCTCGGCGTGGCCGACACCATGTTCCCGAACCGGTCGGCGACGTCCAGGTGACAGGTGTCCCCCCGGGCCGGCCTCGTGTCCGTGCGGGTGCCCTGGCCGGTAATCTCCCAGGCCGGGCGGGCCGCGGCCCCGGATTCCTCCGCCGTCGGCTCCGCCGAGGCGATCCCGGCCGGGACGCGTACCTCCCCGGTGACGTACCCGGGCAGCCGCGGCTGGGCGCCGCCGGGAGCACCTGGACGCAGATCCGGGGAGGCTGAGGGACCGACGAGGGAGCTGCGTTTCGTTGCGTAGGAATGGGACAGCAGCTCAGCGAGCGGGACGCTGGCGAGCCTCGGGTCGCCGTACCAGGCCTCGCGATCAGCGAAGGCCAGTTTCGCGCTCTCGACCACGGTGTGGGTGAAGTCGGGCCCGGCCGGGTCCATGTCCGCCACGCCCAGCCGGTCGAGCAGGGCCAGCTGCTGCAGGAACACCGGGCCCTGGCCCCATGGGCCTGTCTTGCACACGGTGAGGCCCGCAAAGTCCAGGGTCACCGGCGCTTCCGTGCGGGCCCGCCAGGCCGCGAGGTCGGCCGCGCTGAGCAGGGCCCGGTGCCGCTCCCCGGTCATGTCCATGACCTCGGCCGCGGCCAGGTAGGAGCCGATCGTCTCGGCGACGAACCCCTCGTAGAACACGCGCCGGGCAGCCTCGATCTGCACGTCGCGGTCGCCGCCGGCCGCCTCGGCGTTGTCGAGGATCCGCTGGTAGGTCGCGGCCAGGTCCGGGTTGGCGAAGCGGGACCCGGCGGCGGGCACGCCGCCAGCCAGGTAGATCTCGGCCGAGCTGGGCCAGTGCTCGCGGAAGATCGGCTCCGCCGAGGCGATGCCCACGAGGACCCCGGCCGTCATCGGGTAGCCGTCCCGTGCGTACCCGATCGCGTACTGCATGACATCGCGCAGCCGCATCCGGCCGTGCCGCTGGAGCAGCAGCATCCAGGTGCCGAAGGCGGCGGGCACGCAGGCGGGGAGCAGGCCGTTACCCGGGACCAGGTCAAGGTCCAGGGCGCCGAACACGTCCAGCGTGGCGGTCCCCGGCGCGGGTCCCTGGCCGTCCAGGACGAACACGCCCATGCTCGAGGGATCCGTGCTCGAGGGATCGGCGCCCGCAAGACCCGCCCTCCCGGCGTCGTAGCCGATGATCGGGGCCTCGCCGCCCAGCCCGTTCATGTGCGGCTCGACGACCTGCAGCACCAGGCCCGCGGCGACAGCCGCGTCGAACGCGGTGCCGCCGGCCTCCAGCACGGCCATCCCGGACGCGGTGGCCAGCCAGTGGGTGGAGGCGACCATTCCGAAGGTGCCTGCGAGCTGCGGCCGGGTCGTGAACGAGGAACCCTGCGGCAGCATCGGCACTCCTGACGGCGTACGCCGGCCCGGGCCGGGGACGACGGGATTCAGCTGCCATAATCGCCTGGCTCCCTAGCCTGGGCAACCAGCGGCCCGCATCCATCTGGCGCAACCGGCACGCCGCGCAGCGCGTCGTAAGAGTCAGGACACCCCAGGGGTTCGCCCAGCGTCCCCGCCACGAGTAGGGAACCGCCATGACGCCATCCGCCCACGCCGCCCGGCGAATCAGCGCCGCAGCCGCCCTGCTGTGCACCGGGGCCCTCGCGGCGGCTTGCGGATCGACCAGCAGCAACAACTCCGCGGGAAGCCAGCCGTCCACGGCCTCCACGGCCGCCTCGGCGGCCTCGACGCCGTCGAGCGCCCCGGCCAGCACGGTCCCCGCGACCCCGCCCAGCACGCCCTCGGCCCCCGCGTGCTCACCTGCCGACCTGTCCGCGACCGTGAACACCAGCCCCGGCGGCGCGGCCGCCGGCAGCACCTACTACCCGCTGAACTTCACCAACACGTCCAAGAGCTCGTGCTACCTGTACGGGTACCCGGGCGTCTCGTTCGTGACCGGCCCGTCCGGCAGCCAGATCGGCAAACCCGCCTCCCGTAACCCGGCGGTCGGGCCGAGCACGGTCATCCTGCCCCCGGGCGGGACCGCGCACGTGACGATCCAGGTCGTCAACGCGCTGAACTACAGCAAATCCGACTGCAAGCCGGTCACCGCGCACTGGCTGAAGGTGTTCCCGCCCGGCCAGTTCACCGCGCTGTACGTCAAGTTTTCCGCGCTGACCTGCTCCGCGCAGCTCCCCGCGAAGCTCGGCAGCCCGCTCAGCGTGGACGCGGTGAAGGGCGGTCAGGGCCAGCCCGGCCAGGGTCTGTGAACCACTGGCCCCGCCGCCCGCCGGGCGGCCCGGCCCGGTAGCGTTCGGGTCATGGATGACCTTCCGCCACGGATCCGGGCTGTCTGCGATCTCGACGTCGCCGAGACGCGCGAGTACAGCGGACGTCACGAGTACGACGGCAAGATCCAGGACCTCTCCCCCGGTGGGGTGCGCGAGGGACTGGCCCGGCTGGAGGCGGCCGGGGCATCGCGCGACCGCCTCGACGACCCGCACGACGAGGCCCACCTGACCGCTTTCGAGCGGCGGGCCCAGGTCGTGTACGGCGACGTAGAGCTGCACCGGCGCAACCCGCTGGCGCATCTCGCCGAGATGGACCTGGCCTGCTACGACCGGGAATACGCGCCGGCGGAGGATCGCGAGCGGGCCAAGATGGCGCACCTGGCCCTGTGGCCCCAGGCCGTAGAAGCGGCCCTGGCCTCGCTGGACCAGGTGAGCGCCCCGGTCGCGAGCGCGCTGGTCTCCGGAGTCCGGGGCCTGGCCGCGGGCATCCCGCTGACCGCCCGACCGGACGTGGCCGCGCGGGCCATCTCCGCGCACGCCAGCTTCGTCACGCACGTCGAGATGGCGATCGCGGAGGGGGACCCCGATCCGGCGCTGGGCGCAGCCGCCCTGCGCAGCCTGATGAGCACCGCCGAGGGCATCGACGTCGATCTCGGCGTACTGGCCAGCCGGGCCGACGCCGAGCGGGACCGGCTACTGAACCGGCTGGCCGAGGACTGCGCCCGGATCGACGCCAGCCGGCCGCCGCTGGAGCTGTGCCGGGACCTGGTCCGCGAGCATCCGGGACCGGACGGGGTGATCGACGCGGCCCAGCGTGGCACCGAGGAGGCGATCGCGTTCACCCGGGACCGGAACCTGATGCCGTACCACGACGGCGTCTGCCTGGTCGGGCCCGCGCCAGAATCCCGCCGCTGGGCTATGGCCATGATCTCCACGAACGCGCCCGGGGAGCCGGACGGGCCGTCCTGGTTCTACGTGACCCCGCCGGACCACGAGTGGCCGCAGCGCCAGCAGGATGAATGGCTGGAGGTGTTCAGCGACACCACGCTGCCCGGCATTGTCGTGCACGAGGTCGCCCCGGGACACTTCTCGCACGGCCGCGCGCTGCGCCGGGTGGAGGGGCCAGTGCGCCGGACCCTGCATTCCGCGGCGTTCCTGGAGGGGTGGGCGCATTACGCCGAGGAGCTGTGCGTGGAGGAGGGGTTGCGCGGCGACGATCCCCGATTCGCGGTGGGAGTATGGCTAGAAGCCCTGGTCCGCGTGACCCGGCTGGCCTGCGCGATCGGCGTGCACACCGCGGGCATGAGCGTCGAGGAAGGCGCCCGCCGGTTCGAGGCGGACACGCACCTGTCCGGTCCCGCCGCCCTGTCGGAGGCCCGGCGGGCCACGTTCGACCCGACGTACGGGCGCTACACGTGGGGCAAGCTCGAGATCATGGACCTGCGGGAGCAGGCCCGCAAGCAGTGGGGCAACGGCTTCACGCTGCTGCGCTTCCATACCGCCCTGATGGAGCTCGGCTCCCCGCCGCTCGGCCTTCTGAGCACGGCCCTCGACCGCGGCTAACCGCTCCGCGCCAAGCACGGCTGGTGCCCACGGGACACATGATGCCCATGGTGCGCCTACGGGCTGGCCCGGCCCCCGTGATCAGACGATTGGTGTCGCCCCCACGACACCAATCGTCTGATCACCAGCGTAAAAGGATCATTGTCAAGCGGGCGTGTGACGGGTTATTGCTACGACTGCGGCTGTGTTTGTGCAGGCAGGGGTGGTTCGCCGGGGCGGGGTGGTTCGCCGGGGCGGGGTGGTTTCCGGACGCGCCAGGGGTTGATCGGGGGCGGGGGCTGCGCAATTATTTGACTATGTCAAAGACTTTCTTGCCTCCGTCAGGTACCTCGGACGCCGGGACGGTGCGCGAGGGGCGGGTCCGGGCGGTGCGCCAGTTCAACCGCGTGTACACGAACGTGATCGGCCTGCTTCGCGGGGACTACCTCGATTCGCCGTACTCGCTCACCGAGGCGCGCCTGCTTTTCGAGCTGGCCCAAGGCGGGGAGACCAAGCGCGGCGAGACCGAGATCAGCGCGCTGCGCCGCTCGGTCGACATCGACGCCGGCTACCTGAGCCGGATCCTGGCCCGGTTCGAGGCGGACGGCCTGGTAACCCGGCGGCGCTCGGACAGCGACGCGCGGCGCCGGGTCATCACGCTGACCAGCGCTGGTGAGCATGCCTTCCGCGGCCTCGACCAGCGGTCCGCGGCGCAGATCGGTGAGCTGCTCGACCACCTCACCGAGGCTGAGCAGCAGCGGCTGACCGGGGCGATGGCCACGATCCAGGAGATCACCGGGCCGCGAGACCGGCCGGCGGCGTTCGTGCTGCGCTCCCCGCAGCCGGGCGATCTGGGCTGGGTGGTGCAGCGCAACGGCGCGATCTACGCGCAGGAGTACGGCTGGGACTCCAGCTACGAGGCGTTGGTCGCGCGGCTCGTGGCGGACTACGCAGGACGCGCCGACCCACGGGAAGCGGGCTGGATCGCCGAGCTGGACGGCGCACCGGTCGGCTCCGTGTTCTGCATGCGCAAGGATGACAGCACCGCCCAGCTGCGGCTGCTGCTGGTCGAGCCGGCCGCCCGGGGGCTGGGGATCGGCGAGCGCCTGGTGGCCGAGTGCCTCACCTTTGCCCGCCGGGCCGGCTACCCGGAGATCATGCTGTGGACCAACGACATCCTCACCGCGGCGCGGCGCATTTACCAGCGATTCGGCTTCGAGCTGGTGGATTCGGAGCCGCATCACAGTTTCGGCCATGACCTGGTCGGCCAGAACTGGCGGCTGAGCCTGCGCTGATGCCGCCCGCTCGGGTGGGGCCGCCGCCGGGTGCACGGAACAGGGACGGGAGGTCAGTCCGCCAGGTCGCCAGGGACCACCAGCCCGGTCTCGTAGGCCAGGATCACCGCCTGCACCCGGTCGCGCAGCCCCAGCTTGGCGAGCAGGTGCCCGATGTGGGTCTTGACCGTCGCTTCCCCAACGAAAAGCTCGCGGGCGATCTCGGCGTTGCTATGGCCGCGCGCGACGAGGAGCAGGATGTCGTTTTCCCGGGCAGTCAGGGAGGCTAGGCGGGAGGGCGCGGGCACGGCCGCCACCGGGCGGCGCGCGAAGGATTCGATGAGCATCCGGGTCACCGAGGGGGCGAGCAGCCCGTTACCCGCCGCCGCGGCCTGGACCGCGGCGATCAGATCGGCGCGCGGCGCGTCCTTGAGCAGGAACCCGCTCGCCCCCGAGCGCAGCGCCTCGTAGACGTAGTCGTCGAGATCGAACGTGGTGAGCATGACCACCCTCGGCCTCGCGTCCGGGCCCCCCTGGGTGATCAGCCGGGTCGCCTCGAGCCCGTCCATCCCCGGCATCCGGATGTCCATCAGCACCACGTCCGGGTGGTGCGCCTCGACCGCGGCCACCGCGTCGGCGCCGTTGGCCGCCTCCCCCACCACGCTGATGCCCTCGGCGGCCTCGAGGATGACGCAGAACCCGGCGCGGACGAGTTCCTGGTCGTCGGCCACCAGCACCCGGATGGGGGAAGGGCGGCCGGTCCCGTCCGCCGTGTTCCCGCTGTTTACTGCGTTCACTGGGCCGGGAGCCGGGCGGTGACCGCGAATCCCCCGGCGCCGGCGGGGCCCACCGTGAGGGTGCCGCCGCAGGAGGCGACCCGTTCCGCGATACCGGCCAGGCCGAAGCCGCCGGACTGGACCGGCGCCGCGTCCCGGGCCGGGCCCGAGTCCGCCGCCCCGTGCGCGGGGGTGCCGTGCGCGGGGGTGTACTGCGCGGGGGCGTCCTGCGCGCGGGTGTCCTGCGCGCGGGTGTCCTGCGCGCGGGTCCCGTGCACCGGGGTCTCGTGCACGCGGGCTCCGTGCACCGGGGTCTCGTGCATGCGGGTCTCGTGCACGGGGGTTCCGTTAACTGGCCCGTTCAGCGAACGGTTCGGTCTCCCGCTCACGACCGGGACGGTACTCCCTTCCGGCCCCCTATCGGTCACGCTCACCGTGACGAAGCCGGGCTCATAGGACAAGGTGACGGCCGCCCGGGCCGCGTTAGCGTGCCGGACCGTGTTCGTCAGCGCCTCCTGGATGATCCGGTACGCGGTGAGATCGACGCTGGGGGCCAGCGGGCCTGGCGTGCCCTCGACCGTCAGGTCCACCGCGAGCCCGGATCTGCGCACCTGGTCGAGCACGGCTCCCAGGTCCGCGAGGGACATCGCCGGGGTGGTCTCCAGCTGATCGGCCGGCCCGCGCAGCACCCCGAGCAGCCGACGCAGCTCGGTCAGGGCCTGGCGGGCGGTGGCCCCGATCACCTCCACCGACTGCGCGGCGTCGTCCGGCCGCCCGGGCAGCAGCGAGCAGGCCGCCTCCGCCTGCACCGCCATCAGGCTGACGTGGTGCGCCACCACGTCATGGAGCTCGCGGGCGATCCGGGTGCGCTCTGCCGCCGCGGCGCGGGCCACATCGCTGTCCCGCTCCGATTCCGCCCGCTCGGCCCGGCTTTCCGCCTCCTGGACTCCTGCCTGGCGGTTCCGGACGACCACCGCCGCCCCCCAGGCACCCAGGGTGGTCAGGGCCGACACGACCGCGTCGTACGGCTGGGTGTGGCCGGGCGACACCTGGGACTCGATGCTGCCGATCACCACCAGGAGAATGACCACGCGGCGGACCGCGGGGCGGCAGTAGACCATCGCGGTATAGAACGCGATGGTGTTAGCCAGCGGGAACGGGGCGTACGCGAAGGCGAGCTGGTCGTACAGGATGCGCGGGATCCCGGCCACGATTAGCACCGCCAGCGGCCATCTCCGGCGCCACGCGAGCGGCACGCACTGGGCGATGACCAGCACCAGCGCGGCCCAGAACGGGTGCAGCTGGCTGCGGTAGGGCAGCACCGACGCGACGTTGACGAAGACCAGGGCCAGCGCCAGGGCGAGGTCCTGGATCCCCGGCGGCAGCGCGGCGGCCCGGGCCATCAGCCTCGTCACGACCTGGCTCTGCACGACCTGATCGTATGGCGCAGGGGGCCCGGCGGCATCCTCCCCCCGGTGGAGCTGGGCGGCTCCCTCCGCGGGGGGAGGAAGGCCGGTCCCCGCGCCGCGGCTCCGCCGCGCTGGGGAGCGGGGGAAATCGCCCCGCCGCCTGATGTGGCCGGCCTTCCCGGGGCCCACGATGCTGGCATGCCGCAGAACTCGCTCACGGGAAGCGCACTCCCGTCCCGGCCGCGCCCCAGCGGGCCGGATACCGGACCAGAAAACGCCAGCTTGCTGGCACGCGCCCGCCGCTCCCCCCGGCTGGGCGTCATCCTCGTCGCGGCCGCGGCCTTCGCGGTCGAGATGGCGGTGAGCGCCCGGTACGGCTATCACCGCGACGAGCTGTACTTCCTGGAAGCCGGACGGCATCCGGCCTTTGGCTACGTGGACCAGCCGCCGCTCACCCCGCTGGCCGCCCGGCTCGCCTCGGTGCTGTTCGCCAACTCGCTGGCCGGGCTACGGGTGCTGCCCGCCCTGGGGCTCAGTGCCCTGGTGCTGCTCACCGCGGGCATGAGCCGCATCCTCGGTGCGGGACGCGCCGGGCAGGTGCTCGCCGCGGTGTGCGTGGCCGGCTGCGCCGAGTTCCTGGGGGCCATGCACCTGATGAGCACGACCACGCCCGACTTCGTGGCCTGGGGCGTGCTGCTGTACCTGGTGCTCCGGTTGCTGGACAGCGGCGAGCCCCGCTGGTGGCTGGCCATCGGGCTGTGCACCGGGATTGCGGCCGAGGCAAAGTGGACGATCTGGTTCCTGGCCGGGGCGCTGGTAGCCGGGTTTGCCGTCACACCCCAGCGGCGTTTGCTGCACAGCCGGTACCTGCTGTTGGGCGCGGCCATCGCGGCGGTACTGGCCGCCCCGGACCTGATCTGGCAGGCCGCGCACGGATGGCCGAACCTGGAGGTGTTCCGCGCGCTGCAGTCCGCCGCTGGCCATAACCGGGCGGCCTACTGGCAGGCTCAGGTGGTCTTCACCGGCCTCGCCCTCACCCCCATCTGGGTAGCCGGGCTGGTCTGGGGCCTGCGCAGCGACTCTGCCCGCCGGTTCCGGCCGGCCGTGATCGGGGCCGCGCTGGCGATCGCGGCGCAGTTCTTCCTGGGCGGGAAGGCGTATTACTCGGGGGGCGCCTATACGGTCCTGCTCGCGGCCGGCTCAGTGCCGGCCGGGCGGTGGCTGTTCCCCGGGCCGGGTCCGGGGCGGCGCTGGGGGCGCTGGGGGCGCTGGGGGCGCTGGGGCCTCCTGGCCGCCGGCGCGGTCGTGACCCTCGCAGCCGTGCCCATCGCCATCCCGGTGCTGCCGGCGGTCACGCTGCACACGGTGCCGTTGCAGACGATCAACTACGACCTGGCCGAGACCATCGCGTGGCCGCGCGAGGTGGCGCTGATCGCCCGCGAGTACCACGCGCTGCCCGCCGCGCAGCGGGACCGGACCACGATCCTGACTGGCAACTACGGCGAGGCGGGGGCGGTCGATCGGTACGGCCCGGACCTCGGCCTCCCCGCGGCCTACAGCGGCGCCAACAACTTCTGGCTGTGGGGGCCACCGCCGGCCGCAGACCGCTCCGCGATCGTGATCAACCTCAACCCGTCCTTCCTGCGCCGCGAATTCCTTCACGTGCACCAGATCGCCACGTTCTACAACGGCCTGGGGGTCAGTGACGATGAGCAGGGCGCAGCGGTCTACCTGGCCACCGGACTGCGGGAATCGTGGGCCCGGGCCTGGCCCGCGTTCCGCAACTATTCCTGATCCGGGGATACCAGCCCGCTGCCACCCCCGCAGGGCCCGCGGGGGTGGCAGCGCGACTAGCATCGTCATGGCGCTTCAGACGCAAGGACAAGGACGATGCCGGGACCGGACCAGCCGCCCGAGACGGGCAGGCCAGCACAAAGTAGGCCAGCACGGAGTAGGCCAGGAAAGGGCACCCGCGGACTGGGCAGGCCCGGGCGTGTGCCTGCCAGGCGGGCTGCCCGCGCGTCCGCCGCCGCGTGCCTGGTCGTGCTGGCCGCGGCCGGCCTTACCGGCTGCTACGCGAAGGCCAGCGCCGCACCGGCGATCGAGCTGTCGACGGCCGTGGTGCCGCAGCCTTCGGTTCCCGGCGAGACCACCGCGTACCTGGTCATCCGGAACAACAGTGGCCCGGACCGGCTGATCCGCGTCCGCACCAGCATGGGTGGCCGGGTCACGTTCCGGGCGCCCGACGGACTCAGCAGCCAGGCCATGCACACGGTCTCGTCGATCAGCATCCCCGGCCACAACATCATCCGGCTGGTGCCGAACAGCGTGCACCTGCTGATCACCGGGGCCAGGCCGATGCGCGGCGCCAAAGAGATCACCCTGACGCTCGTCTTCGCCCACGCCGGCGCCATGTCCGTGATCGCCCAGGTCACCAACCCGGAGACCGGCGGCAGCAGCTACTTCCTGAATTCCTGAACCCAGCGTCCTCACCGGGAGAGGAACCCGCCCGATGGAGTGGCTGTACCACATCGCGACCGTGCCGGATTGGGAGCAGGCTCAGCGGGACGGGGAGTACCGGACGTCAACCCGTGGCCGGTCGCTCAGCGAGGAAGGATTCATCCACGCGAGCACCGCGGCCCAGGTGCTGCCGGTCGCCAACGCCCTCTACCGCGAAGAGCCGCGGGATCTGGTTCTGCTGGTGCTCGACACCGGCCGGATCGGCGCCGAGATCCGCCACGAGCCGGTACCGGGATGGGCGGATCCCTTCCCGCACATCTACGGGGCGCTGGATGCCACGGCGGTGGTCCAGGCACTGCCGCTGGACCGCGACGCGGCCGGGAGTTTCCGCTGGCCGCCCGGGCTGGAACGCCGGTGACCGCAGGCACGCCTGCCGAGGACACGCCCGCACACGGCATACCCGCACACGGCACACTCACGGGCGGCCCGCGGGTGCTCTACGTGATCGCATGCGCCGCCCCGCCCGCGGCCGAGGTGAGCCGGCTGGTCAGCCTGGCCCAGCAGCGCGGCTGGGACGTGTGCGCGCTGACCACCCCGTCGGCCCGGCGGTTCACCGACGTGGCGGCCCTCGAACGGCAGACCGGGCACCCGGTCCGCAGCGAGTACAAGAACCCGGGCGAGCCTGACGTGCTGCCCGGCCCGGACGCGGTGATCGTCGCCCCGGCCACGGTCAACACGGTCAACAAGTGGGCGGCGGGGATCTGTGACACGCTCGCGCTCGGCATCCTCGTCGAGGCGATCGGGAAGCGACTGCCCCTCGTGGCCCTGCCGTCCACCAACCAGGCGCACGCCGCACATCCCGCGTTCACCGAGAACATCGGCAAACTGCGCTCGTGGGGCGTCTCGGTGCTGTTCAGCCCGGACCTCCGGGCGCTGCCCGAGCCCGGGGCCGGCGGCAGTGAGCTGGCCACGTTCCCCTGGTCCGCTACCCTCGACGCCCTCGAAGCCAGGATCGCGCACGCCGCCGGAGGCTGAACCGTCTCCCGGCCCGGGCGGGACAGGGGCATCCTGATCGCGGCGAAGTGAGCACATTTGCCGTCGATCGATTCGCGACATATCTTGTGAGCCGGAACGCGGCGAGCGATGCGGGGGATCACGTGGTGGTGCAAGGCGACGTTCGGGCCGGCGACGCGGACGGGTACACGGCTGCCTACCGCGACCCCTGGCTAGCTGCCGATCCGCAGCGTGAGGGCCGATCCTTCAGCATGTACCAGACCCGCCAGGGGTGGGTTCGCTTGCGCCGCCGCTTTCTGCTGGCCATGACCATGGTCACGGTGAGCGGCATCGCGATCGTGTGCCTGCTGATCACCCTGGCCCTGTTCCACGGTGGGTGGCTGGGCATCGCACTCCTCGTGTTGCTGGCCGTCGGCGCGATCGGCGTGGCCGCCGCCGCGGGCCTCGTCTGGATCGCCCGCCGGATGTGGCGCCGGGGTGCCTGGCTGGAAGCTCTGCCCCTGCTGGCGGGGCAGCCGTGGCTCAGCCGCGTGGTATGGGCCGCCCGCCTGATGTGGACGGGTCACACGCTCTGGCGGCTCCGCGCCCGCGTGCGCCCCATGCCCCGGTACTGAGCCCGCTCACCCCGTGAGCCCGCTTACCCCGTGAGCCCGCTGATAGCGTCGCCGATGAGCTTGACTCCGATGACGAGGCACAGGATGGACATGATCACGGCGTTGTTGCGGCCCATCCAGTCCTTCAGCCTGGCCAGCACGTCCTGGGAGCGGTCGCCCATCGCGAAGTAGACCACGACCGGCGCGCCTACCCCGATACTGCCGATGAGCGCGAAGACCAGGTAAGCGATGGCCTGCTGAACCCCGGAGATGCCCGTCTGCGCGATAGCCGCTGCCCCCGCCACCGCCAGCAGCAGGTTTTTCGGATTCGCTCCCGCCAGGACCACGGCGAACCCGAGTGCGGTCAGCGGCCGCACGTCGTCGATGCGACCCATCCACTTCGGCATCGGCGCATCCTCGCCGTCCCTCGGGCGGCCGCGGAATTGACGCAGGGCTACCAGCAGAAGCAGGGCACCGAGGACGATCTTGACCCAGCTCACCCAGGTGGCAGGCCCGCCCGCCTGGCTCGCGCCCGCCGGGTTGGCGAGCACCAGGACGATGGCCCCGATGACGCCCAGGCCGAGCAGCCAGCCGGCAAGGAACGCCGGGCCGTTGGCTTTGGCCCTGGGGGTGGTGAGTATGAGCACGACCGCGATGATGGGGATCGGGCTGATGGCGATCCCGATCGCCAGCGCGAGCGACCCTCCGATGGCCTGGCCCATCACACCTCCTGCTGAGGCCTCCCGAGCTGTCCCGGTGCACCGCGGTCACGGGGTGACGATGCGGAATCCCGGGTCCGGGGTGTCGAGCAGGCCGAGCAGCCGTTGCAGCGCTCCCACGTCGCCGGTGCTGGCCAGGCTGGCGGGGTCCTGGCCCGCGAGCAAGGCCAGCAGCTCCGGCTTGGTGAGGGTTACCGTGAGGTCGGCATCGCCCGGCCGGGCACCAGACCAGTGCACGAGGACCCCATTCGACAATGCGGTGCGGTGCTGGCTGCTGTCGTCAGTGAAGTCCCAGTCGATCGTCAGGGTCTCGGACCAGGCCTTGGGCCCGTTGACCCGGATTGCGATCGAGTCGAACAGCTGCTCTACGGTCAGGGCCTGGATCATGTCCGGCGAGAGCAGGCTCAGGGACGGCGGTACAGCGCCGTGGCGCAGTTCCAGCGCGCCCATCAGGTAGAAATTGCGCCAGGTGCCGTTCTCCGCGCCGTATCCGAGCTGGTCGTAGACCGCGGCTAGGGACTGCCGGGCCTCAGTGTGCGCCGGGTCGGCGAAGACCGCGTGGTTGAGCAGTTCGGCGGCGAACCTCAGGTCGCCCGCGTCGGCGTACTGCCGGGCCTTGGCCACGACCGCATCGGTGCCGCCGAGGCAGTCAACGTAGCGCCGGGCCGCGTCCTCGGGCGGATGCTTCCAGAGGTTGGCCGGGTTGCCGTCGAACCAGCCCATGTACCGCTGGTAGATCGCCTTGACGTCATGGCTGACCGAGCCGTAGTAGCCGCGGGCGTGCCAGGCCCGATCGAGCGCGGGCGGCAATTCCATCAGCTCGGCGATCTCGGTGCCGGTGTATCCCTGGTTCAGCAGCCGCAGGGACTGGTCGTGCAGGTAGCCGTACAAGTCCCGCTGCTCGGACAGGAAGCGGATGACCTGGTCGTGACCCCAGGTCGGCCAGTGGTGCGAGGCGAAGGCGACATCGGTGCGGTCACCGAACAGGAGGATCGCCTCGGTCAGGTACCGGGCCCAGATCCGCGGGTCGCGCACCAGGGCGCCGCGCAGCGTCAGCAGGTTGTGCAGGTTATGTGTGGCGTTCTCGGCCATGCACAGGGCGTGCCGCTCGGGAAAGAAGAAGTTCATCTCCGCGGGTGCCTCGGTGCCGGGGGTGAGCTGGAACTCGATCAGCACCCCGTCTACCGTCTCCTGCTGGCCGGTCCGGGTGATATCAACGGTCGGCGGGATCAGCGACACTGTCCCGGTCGAGGTCGTCATGCCAAGCCCCGCGCCTATCTGGCCGCCCGGCGCCTTATCGAGTTCGGCGCCGTACATATAGACCGCGCGGCGGTTCATCGCGCCGCCTGCGTACACGTTCTCCTCGACCGCGTGCTCCAGGAACCCGGCCGGGGCCAGGATCGGCACATCCCCTGTGACCACGCCGCGGACCCCGCCGAAATGATCGCCGTGGCTATGGGTGTAGATCACCCCCGTCACCGGCCGGTCACCTCGGTGGCGGCGGTACAGGGCGAGCGCGGCCGCCGCAGTCTCGGTGGAGATCAGCGGGTCGATCACGATCACACCGCTGTCGCCTTCCACGATCGTCATGTTCGAGAGGTCCAGGCCGCGGACCTGGTAGATGCCGTCGGTCACCTCGAACAGGCCCTGCCGTGCGCACAGCTGGGATTGCCGCCACAAGCTGGGGTTAGCCGAGTCCGGGCAATCGCCGACCAGGAACGAAAACGCGTCGTTATCCCAGACAACCCGACCGCTGGCGTCCTTGACCACGCACGGGTCCAGCGAGCCGATGAGCCCCCGGTCGGCGTCCGCGAAATCCGCCCGATCTTCAAATGGCAGGTCAGTCATCCGGGCGCTCCTCACCTGCGGCGAATCCAGCGATCAGCGCGCCGTAAGGCAGCCGCCAGCTGGCACCACCGCCACGGCCGGCGCATTACTCCTGGACTGCGGACGCGAAGTCGTCAGGGGTTACCCATGGTGGGCCTGGGCCTGCCGCGGCGCTTCACCCGCCGTGGGTGAAGACCAGCCCGCGCCGCTGGCCGGACCGGCACCGAAGGGCACTTCGGGCCCGGCAAGCATGGCCGACGAGCCGTTAATCCGTACCGGAAGGATGAGATATCAGGCACATTACTCATGCGTGGAACCATTCTTCCGGAACGGAACGCCGCTGTGCAGTTGGCCCGCGGTGAATGGTGAGTATCTGCGGAAAGGGCTCTCCCAGCCCAGCTGAGCGGTCAGGCGCGGGCGGCGGCCCGCAGCGGAACGACCAGGTAGCGGAACTCCGCGACCCCGGACTCCCCCAGTGCCGAGCCGGGGTCCCCGGAGGCAGCCTGAGAGCTCACCCGGGTAATCAGAGCAGGCTTGGCGGGGCTGGTGAACTCGATCCTGAGCAACCCGGGATCGGCCGACCCTGGGCTGGCCGACCCTGGGCTGGCCGACCCTGGGCTGGCCGACCCTGGGCTGGCCGACCCTGGGCTAGCCGACCCTGGGCTAGCCGACCCTGGGCTGGCCGACCCTGGGCTGGCCGACCCTGGGCTGGCCGGCTCCGCGTTTCCCTCGCCCGCCCCGGCTCCGGCGTCGCCCGTATCACCGGCGTGCGGCCGGGACGGGGGTGGCACCGCGGCGGCGACGAGGCCATCGAGCAGGTAGTGCGGGTTGAACGCGATCACGGGCTCGTCACCGCGGAAGTCGGCGGAGACCGTCTCGACCGCCCGTGCCCGTCCCTCGGTCTGCGCCTCGATCAAGACCCGGCCGGGGCCGAACCTGAGCCGCACCGGGCTGGCCCGGTCGGCGACCAGGGAGACACGGCGGACCGCCTCGGTGAACGGCCCGGCAGCCACGTCGGCACGGCAGCCGAACTCAGTCGGGAAACGGGACCGGTACCGGATGAACTCGCCCCCGATCAGCCGCGTGGTCAGCTGGCGGCCGCCGATCCCGAAGCTGATCATGCCTTCGGCGGGCCTGGGCTCACCGGCCGGCTTCGCGGCGGGCGCCCCAGGCCCGAAGGCGATCGAGGCAGGCACCCCCGGGGTCATCGCCCGCGCGGCGTCCGCCAGCGTCCTCGCCGGGACCAGGGCGACCGCGCGCACCCCCGGCTGCACCGGCTCCCACGGCATCTCCCGCACCGCGAGGCGGTAACGGTCGGTCGCGGCCAGCGTCAAGGTCGCGCCGTCGATGTCCAGGCAGACCCCCGTCAGCATGGGCAGAGTGTCGTCCCGGCTCGCTGCCGCCACGACCTGGCTGATGGCCGCGCCCAGGACACCGCCGTCCACGGTCCCAGCCAGCGGCGGCGGCGCGGGAAGCTCCGGGTATTCGTCAGCGGGCAGCGCGACCAGGGAGAATTCCGCGCTGCCGCAGGTCAGGTTGACCGCGTCGGCGTCCGTGACGATCTCGACGGCCAGCGCCGGCAGGCTGCGGGTGATCTCGGCGAGCAGCCGTCCCGGGACGATCACGGCGCCGGGTTCCCCGACCTCGGCCTCGATCTGCGCGGTCGCGGAGACCTCGTAGTCGAAGCAGGACAGGGTGAGTCTGGTGCCTGCGTCCAGGCGCAGGCCGGACAGCACCGGAACCACCGGCCGGGTAGGCAGGGCACGGGCCACCCAGGCCAGCGCCTCAGCCAGCACGTCCCGATCGACCCTGATTTTCATGTCGCGCCTTCCGCCACCGTCACGAGGGCGTTCCCGCCCGGGCGGCCCGGGGTTGCCGGGGTGCCGCCAGTCCGATACTGGCACGGAACACCGACAATCCGGGCCGTCCGGCCGGCGGGGCGGCGGGGCGGCGGGGCGGGCAGCCCCGATGAGGCCGGCCCGGCGAGACCGGCGAGTTAGGCCGGCCAACTGAGGCCGACTCGACGAGTTCCGGCGGGGCGGACGCCAGCGTGGCCTGGATGGCCTCGGCGAGCGCCCGGGCCGACTCGGCGGTCAGCTCGACGGCGACCCGGGCCGACGGCCCCTGCCCGGGATTGAGGAAGTCGATGTTCAGCGTGTGCTCGGCGGGCGCGTGCACCGGGTGATCGAAATACACGCTCGCCTCGCTGAGCTTGAACCACCCCGCCGAGCCCTTGCCACTGCCAGTAACGTCGACCTTCTCGGTGAGATACGTGCACATGAGCGGTCTCCCCTCAGTTGGCCGGGCTGGGGCTGGCGGGACTGGGGCTGGCCGGGGTGCGGCTGGCCGGGGTGCGGCTGGCCAGGTAGCGGCCGTAGAAGTCCCAGATCTTCTGCCAGCCATCGTTGGCGGCCTCGGGCCGGTACGCGGTCCGGTTCACCGCGAAGAACGCGTGCCCAGCGCCCTCGTAGCTGTGGAACTCAAAGGTCTTGCCCGCCTCGACCAGGGCCTTCTCCAACTCGGCGACCTGTTCCGGCGAGGGATAGGAGTCCTCGGCGCCGAACAGCCCGAGCAGCGGGCAGGACAGATTCGGGGCCAGGTGCACGATCGGGCCGACCTTGAGGGGCATGCCCTCGGGGGGCGTGCCGACCACGAACGCGCCGTAGCAATCCACCGCCGCGTCGAGCGGCAGGCTGCAGGCGGCCAGGAACGACTGGCGGCCGCCGGAGCAGTAGCCGATCGTGCCGGCCTTGCCGTTGGAGTTCGGCATCGCCCGCAGGTACGCGACCGCGCCGCCCACGTCACCGACCAGCCGCTCGTCCGGCACGCCGCCCGCGGCCCGCGCGGTGGCCGCCGCGTCGTCCGGGCTGGCGCCCGGAGCCTCCCGCCAGTACAGGTTGGGGCATACGGCGTTGTAGCCGTGCGCCGCGAACGTCCTGGTGATCTCCTTGGTCTGCTCGTCGTACCCGGGCATGTGATGGATGACTACGACACCGCCGAACGGCCCCGGCCTCAGCGGCCGGGCCAGATACGCCTCGATCTGGTCCCCTCCGGCCCCGGCCAGGCTGATGGTCTCCGCCTGAATGGCGTCATACATGGAGCGCCTCTTCCTGTGTTTCTCTGCGTCCGCGTGCGCACTTCCCGTGCCAAGCAACGTTCACATCCTGCCAGCCCGCTTCAGGCTCCTGCGCACCGCTCAGCCACGTAGCTCGGGGGAATGAGAGACTCCCTCTCATGACTTTTCTCGCCGCACCGGACCGTTACGAGCACACGCCCTACCGCCGCTGCGGGCGCAGCGGGATTGAGCTCCCTGCGGTGTCGCTCGGCCTCTGGCAGAACTTCGGGGATGACCGGCCCCTGACGACCCAGCGCGCGATCCTTCGCAGGGCCTTTGACCTGGGCGTTACCCACTTCGATCTCGCGAACAACTACGGCGGCATAGCGCCTGCCGGTTCCCCGCTGCTAGGCGACTACGGGGCACCTTACGGCTCCGCCGAGATCAACTTCGGCCGGATCCTCCGCGAGGACCTGCGGCCATACCGCGACGAGCTCATCATCTCGACCAAGGCCGGCTACGACATGTGGCCCGGCCCGTACGGCGATCGCGGCTCCCGCAAGTACCTGCTGGCCAGCCTGGACCAGTCGCTGGCCCGGATGGGCCTGGAGTACGTGGACATCTTCTACAGCCACCGCGCCGACCCGGACACCCCGCTCGAGGAGACCATGGGGGCGCTGGCCACCGCGGTCACATCGGGCCGCGCCCTGTACGCCGGCATCTCCTCCTACTCCGCGGAGCGGACCCGCGAGGCGGCCGCGATCCTGCGCGACCTGGGCGTGCCCGTGCTCATCCACCAGCCCTCCTACTCCATGCTCAACCGCTGGATCGAGGAAGAACTGCTGGACACGCTCGGCCAGGAAGGGATCGGCTGCATCGCGTTCTCGCCACTGGCTCAGGGTCTGCTCACCACGAAGTACCTGAATGGCGTGCCGGACGATTCCCGGGCGTCGCGCGCTGGTTCGCTCGGCCGTGACCAGATCACCGAGCAGAACCTGGCCCACGTCCGTGCCCTCAACGAGATCGCCCGCGAGCGCGGTCAGACCCTGGCCCAGATGGCCATCAGCTGGACATTGCGCGACGAGCGGGTCACCTCGGCGCTGATCGGCGCGAGCAGCGTCGCGCAGCTCGAGGAAAACCTCGCGGCCGCGGGCCGAGCGTCGTTCACCGCGGGGGAACTGGCCGCGATCGACCGGCACGCGGTGGAGGCCGGGATCAACATCTGGGCCGCGTCGAGCCAGAACTGACCCCGCGCCCAGAACTGACCCCGCGCCCCGGACAGACCGCGCGCCGGACAGACCGCGCCCCGGACAGGCCGCTGGCAGCACAGTGGAACAATCCAGGGTGAAGCGCAATGATCAGCCTGGCTGTCACCTTGCCCGGGGTCCCAGCCTCAGCGGGATCCTGCCTCTAATGCCCGCCGTTACCCGCGGGTCGCGCGGATAGGGAGCAAACTTAGGAACATGACACAGACCGCGGCTGTAGTGGCCGTCGTCGTCTCCTTGATGCTCGGGTACTACTGGGCCCGGTGGCGGCGCGCGGAGGGTTCTGCCAAGGCGTCCCGGGCGCTGGCCGACGCGGCCGCGAGGCAGGCGTGGAAGGCTCGGGGGGTGATCCTCCTGGTCGGGGTCGCCGTCTACGTGGTGATCCATCTCTGGCTCGGTGGCCGGGGACGGTGACGCGGCCTCCCGACGCCCGTCAGGCAGGCGTGATCCCCTGGGGGAACTTGAACACCTGGTTCGGGTCGTAGGCCTTCTTGATCCTGGCCAGCCGCGCATAGTTGGCGCCGTAGTACGCCTGCCGCCAGTTCGTCAGGTCCGGGTCCACGTAGTTCTGGTAGCACTGGCCGCTCGCCCACGGCCGCATCGACGCGTAGTAGGACCGCAGCCAGGCGTGCTGGCGGCCCACGCCGGCCGCCGAGCCGCCCTCATTCCAGCTGGTCGAGTACTGGGCCAGGAACAGCGAGTCGCGGTGCACGAACGCGGTCGAGGCCGCGCCCGGCCGGTTGAGAGCACCGCCGAACGCGTCGAAGGCGATGGCGCCGACGCCGCCCGCCGCGCCGCGCACGCCGAGCATCCGGTCGATGCCGGCCACCAGCGCGCGGATGCCCGCAGGCGGGATCTCCCGGGTGAAGAAGTCGGACTTGGCGTAGGACGGGACGCGGACCAGCTTGCCGTTGGGCGTCTGGGACGGCAGATGGCACTCGGACACGGACAGGTTCGCGCAGCCCGCCTCGAGCATCATCGCTTGCTGGTAGGTCTTCTCGGCCACGAAAGGCGTCCCGGACGGCGCGGAGCCGACCCGCGCGTACAGGACGCGCAGCAGCCGCTGGCAACCCGCCACGCTGCCCAGGTACGTACCGCCGACCTGGATGACTGGCGTCCCGCCGCGCTGCGCCGCCGACATGTGCAGGTTGGACCACAGGGCATCGGGCTGGTAGGGAGCCCAGGATTGCCAGCCAGCCACCACCTTGGCCGCCTGTGACCAGGGCCAGGACAGGAAGAACACCACCAGCCGGGACAGGCGGTGGGTGCGGAACGTGAACGCGGTGGCGATGCCGAAGTTGCCGCCACCGCCGCCGCGGCAGGCCCAGAACAGGTCGCTGTTGCCAGACGCGCTGCAGGCGCGGACCGTGCCGTCGGCCGTGACGATCTGCACCGACTCGAGGGCGTCGCTGGTCAGCCCGAAGGCCCGGCCCAGCACCCCGACCCCGCCGCCGAGGGCGAGGCCGGCCACGCCCACCGTGGGGCACGAGCCGCCCGGCACGGCCAGGCCGCGCGCGGCCAGCCGGTTGTATAGGTCGATCAGATGCAGGCCGGTGCCGACCCGGACCGTCTGCCCGCTCCCGACCTGGAACGAGTTCATCGCGGTCACGTCCACCATGAGCCCGGTCGTGCCGGGCGTGCTGGACCAGCCCGCGTAGCTGTGCCCCCCGGAACGGGCCGCGACCGGCAGCCCGAACTTGCGGACGAAGGCCAGGCAGGCGCTCACGTCGCGGGGGCTGGCGCAGTACGCGATGCCGGCCGGCCGCTTGTAGTCGAACCGCGGGTCGAAGAGTTCCTTCGCGGTCGGGTAGACCCGCATCCCCGGGCGGATGAGCTTGTGCGTGGACAGGGCGCTGCGCAGCGCCATCCAGTCACTGCCCCCCGGGACGGCCTGCGGCGACACGGCCGCCCGGTGCCCGCGGCGGAGAGTCCCGGACAGCGGGACGGCACCGGCCGCGGCGCCGGCCAGCGTGAGGAAGCGGCGCCGGCCCGGCCCCGACTCCGGGCCCCCTGGAACCCACCCTGGGTCCTCCCCGGTCCAGGGGCGCAGGCCCGTCTCGTCGTCGTACGGCCGGACTTCGCGGTCCATGGATGCCCCCAGTTTCCCCGCCTGCTCGCTCTCGTCGCATCCCGGGCAGGCTCGCCACCGGGCGCAACGAGCTGCGCCGATACTTATACAGACGCCGGATATCACTCCCAGGTTGTACGAAGTCACAGAATGCCGGCCGGATCTTCGTTGCGGAGAATTAAGAATTTGACCTACTCAAGCAATCCGTCTATGTTTGAGCTAGTCAAATATTGAGCGGCTCAGAGGTTGCCGCCGAGACCATCCGGGGGAGGCAGGAGACACCGTGACTCAGCGCTCCGATGAGAACCAGCTTGACCTGGAGTTCCTGGACGCTCTCGCCGGGCTGTTCACCCGGCTGCTGGCCGAGGGAGAGCGGCTGGCCAAGGAGTTCGGGGTCCCGGCCTTCTTCATCAAGGCGCTGCACCTGATCGACGGCCCGCTGGCCATGAAGGAACTGGGCCAGCGGATGCACTGCGACCCTTCGTTCGTGACCAACATCGCGGACATGCTGGAAAAGCGGGGCCTGGCCGTCCGGGAAAGCTGCCCGGCCGACCGGCGGGTCAAGCGGCTCGTCCTGACCAGCGCGGGCCTGGAGATGAAGCACCAGATGGAGCAGGCGATGCTGGACCGCTCGCCGTGGCGCCAGGCGCTCACCACCGAGGAGCGCGCCACCCTGATCTCCCTTGTTCATAAGATGGCGCCGCCACTGAGCGCCACTCCCGCCGCCGATTGCCCGGTGGAGGAGGTGACCAGCCTCCTGGCAGCTGCTGCTACTCCCCCGGTCGGCTGACGGGCCGCACCGACCTGATCCCCGGCCGTGGCGCAGCGGCCGGAGCATACGCCGATGAGTGGCGGCCTCGCTCTTCGTCCCAAATCCATACGCACGCGGCGCAGCAGCCGCAGCCTTGGTTCACTATGCCCTGACAAGGAGACGGCATGAGCTCCACACAGCCCGCGGCTGGAGGCGCCACCGCACGTGGCGCGGCCGCCGGCCCTGTCCAACGACATCTCGGCCTGGCCCTGGTGGTTATCGCCACCGCACAGCTCATGGTGGTGCTCGACGCGACGATCGTCAACGTCGCGCTGCCCCACGTCCAGCACGCCCTCGGATTCTCCGGGACCGGCCTGGAATGGGTCGTCAACGCCTACGCGCTGACCTTCGGCGGCTTGCTGCTGCTGGGCGGCCGGGCCGGTGACATCCTCGGCCGGCGGCGCGTGTTCATCGCGGGCATCATCCTGTTCTCGGTGGCGTCCCTGCTCGGCGGCTTCGCCACTACCCAGGAGTGGCTGCTGGCGTGCCGCGCCGCCCAGGGGGTCGGCGGCGCCATCATCGCGCCTACGGCCCTGTCCCTGATCACCACCACGTTCCCGGAGGGGCCCCCGCGCAACCGCGCGATGGGCGTCTACGCCGCGATGAGCATCGGCGGCGCCGCGGTCGGCCTGATCGCCGGCGGCCTGCTCACCACCTACCTGTCGTGGCGCTGGGTGCTGTTCGTCAACGTCCCGATCGGGGCCGTGGTCGCCATCCTCGCGCCGCGGGCTTTCGCCGAGACGGAGCGGCATCCGGGCCGGTTCGACTTCCCGGGCGCGATCACCAGCACGCTGGGCCTGGCGGCCCTGGTCTACGGCCTGACCAGCGCGGCCACCACCCCGAACGGCGTCTCGCACTGGGGAGACACCAAGGTCATCGCCTCGCTCACGGCCGCGGTGGTGCTGCTGGTGTCGTTCGTCTTCATCGAGTCGCGCAGCCCGCACGCGCTGATGCCGCTGCGGATCTTCCGCAACCGGAACCGGTCGGGGGCCAACCTGATCATGCTGTGCATCGGTACCGCGATGTTCGGGATGTTCTTCTTCCTGACCATCTTCGTGCAGACGGTCTGGGGGTACAGCGCCCTGAAGTCCGGCATCGCCTTCCTGCCGATGGTCGCCACCATCATGGTGATGGCCGGGGTCAGCGCCCAGCTGGTGCCCCGGATCGGGGCCCGGCCGCTGCTGATCGCCGGGTCGGCGATCGCTTCGGGCGGGATGTTCTGGCTGTCGCGGATCACCGAGCACAGCACCTATACCACGGGGCTGCTCGGGCCGCTGATCGTGACCGCGGCCGGGCTGGGCATGCTGTTCATGCCCGTGACCCTGATCGCCCTGTCGAAGGTCCCGGACCGGGACGCCGGGCTGGCGGCCAGCTTGCCCAACGTCGGCCAGCAGGTCGGCGGCTCGATCGGGCTGGCCCTGCTCGGCACGGTGGCCTGGACCGTGGTGTCCAACACCGCGCGGCACTCGGCCGAGGCCGCGAAGGCGGCCGCCGCGACCGCGGCCAAGGCTGGCCATCCGGTGCACGTCAGCACCTCCGAGGCCAAGGCGGCCACCCTGGCCATCTACCACCACGCGCTGGCGGTCGGGTTCTCCCGCGGGTTCGAGGTCTCGGCCGGGATCATGGTGATCGCCCTGATCGTGGTGCTCGCGGTCATCCGGGTGACGCGCGCGGACCTGGCCGGCGCCCAGACCCAGCTGGACAGCCCGGCTGGCGACGCGGTGACCCGGGAAACGGTCGAGGTCGAGTAACTAACCGTATCCGGACGCAGAGCGGTGGCCGGCGGGATCCTCCCGCCGGCCACCGTGCGTTGTGCGGCACAGGCGGCGGACCTCTGCCGGGACCAACGCCCCTGACACGGCGCACCGGGGCTCCCCATGCTGGGCGTGGCAGTGCACTCCAGAAGGCAGCGCACTCCAGCAGGTCATGTCCAGGAGGTAGGCCGATGCGCGTCGTCATCGTGTACGAGAGCTTGTTCGGCAACACCCATGAGGTAGCTGACGCCATCCAGGACGGACTCCGCTCGGCCATGCCGCATGCGCAGGTGTCCTGCCTGCGGGCGGCCGAGGCCAACCGGGATGCCGCGCTCGGCGCGGATCTGCTGGTCATCGGGGGCCCAACCCACGCCCACGGGATGACCTCCGCGGTCACACGGAAGATGGGCCTGAAGGCCGAGTCGCGGGTCCCGGCCATGGTGCCCAGCCGTCCGGTCGAGCCGGGCGCCACCGGGCCGGGAGTCAGGGAGTGGTTCCACGGGCTCCCCCACGCGCCGGCGGGCAGCCTCGGCGCGGCGTTCGACACCCGGGGCGAGGCCCGGATGGCGGGCGGCGCCGCGAACAGGATCGCACGGCGGCTGCGCCACCGTGGATACGAGCTGGTGACCCCGCCGACCGGGTTCATCGTGGAGGATATAGAAGGGCCGCTACGGCCTGGTGAGCTGGAGCGGGCCCGCGCCTGGGGTGCGGGGCTGCTGCGCTAGGTTCCCCGGGCACTGGCTCCCGCGGTAGTGCCCACCCTGCCCGAGAGCAGCGTCTCACGAGATCACGTGGCTCCCGCGATAGGACTCGAACCTATAACCTGCCGGTTAACAGCCGGACGCTCTGCCGATTGAGCTACGCGGGATCAAACGGGCGGCAACGCGGGCCAGATCGTGGATCCGGGCCTGCTTTTCGCCGCGCGCACAAGGGTAGCGCACCTGAGACGGTACCCGCGGCGGGCTGCGGCCGGTGACGCCGTTCCGGCACTTCTCTTCGGCGACCGCGGCTCTTCGGCGACCGCGGCTCTTCGGCGTCTGGGGTACCGGGCACTGCGGCACTGGCACGGGGCGGGCTATTGCCGGCGCGTAACCTGGAATACGGCTGAACAACAGGGGAAGGTCAACCCTGGCGCAGTTGACACTGTTGAGAAGAGGTTGCCAGATGCGGTACCGGTTCACGTTCTTCGCCGGCCTCGCCGTCGGTTTCATCGTCGGCGCGCGTGCGGGCCGGGAGCGTTACGAGCAGATGAAGAAGCTGGCCCGCAAGGCGGCGGACAGCCCCGCGATGCAGCAGGCGGCGGGGGCCGCCCAGGCCCAGGCGGCGAGCATGGCCAGGTCGGCCAAGGACAAGGCAATGCAGCGCGTACCCCGGCTGACTGAGAAGGCCAAGAGCACGGTGAGCGGGCCGATCGGCAATCACATCCCGGGCCTGCGGGCGCGGGACGCCAACGGCCACTCGCAGGGCGGCTCATACACCGCCGCGCCGGGCTCCCCGGGAGCGGACAGCTAGCCACCTTCGCGACGCGCTCGGGGTAGCCGCCAGGGCGGCCACACGGCCCGCCGGGCCGGCTTGCGTCGGCCAGGCGGGCTGTCGGCGCCGTGCGGGCTGGTCCGCAATAAGGCATCTGACCTGGGCAAACATCGCATCCAGACTGCCCCGTCGTTGATTGTTTTGATCACTATTGGTAACGGTATAACCAGCGCATGAGTCCACTATCCGGAGTACTTGGCGAGGCCTGGGGTTACTACAGGCGCTTTGCCGCCCACTTCCTGCTGATCGCCTTCGTTATCTACCTGGGCGCCGCCATCCTCGCTGCTTTGCTCGGCCTCGCCGGAGGGGTCGGCTTGTTCCTCGGCTGGATCATCACCGTGATTGCCGCCTTCCTGGTGCAGGCCGCGCTGGTCAAGGCCGTGCAGGATGTCCGGGACGGCCGGGTGGACCTGAGCCTCGGGGAAACGGTCTCCGCCGTCTTGCCCTACCTGTTCACGGTGATAGCCGCGTCTATCCTGGCCGGTATCGGGATCTCTATCGGTTTCGTCCTGATCATCATCCCGGGGCTGGTCCTGCTGACCTTCTGGTCACTGATCGTGCCCAGCATCGTGATCGGCGGGGAAGGCGTCTTCAGCTCGTTCGGCAAGAGCTGGCGGACCGTCCGCGGCTACGCGTGGCATGTGTTCGGCACCTACGTGCTGGTGTTCCTGATCCTGATCGTGTTCAACATCGTGCTGGGCCTGATCCTGCTGGCGCTGCCGCTGGTAGCCAGGAACTTGATCAGCAATGTCATCTCCGGCACCCTGGTCGCGCCCTTCCTGGCCCTCGTGGTGACGCTGATGTACTACCGGCTCACCGCGGCGCACGAGGGACGGGCCGGGGCTGGCGAAACCGCGCGGCCGCCGTCCGGACCGGATGCCGCGTATCGCGGGCCGGACCCTGCCTCCCCGGGGCCGGAGCCCACCTACCCGGGGCCGGGTGCCCAGCCGACCGGGCCGGACGGCGTCTATCCGGGGCAGGACGTACCGCCCGCCGGACCGGGGCCGGGCTCCGCCGGGCCGGGCGTCCCGCCTGCCTGACCGGGCAGCCCGCCGAACATCAGCGGCCCCCGTCTTCCCGGGATACGGAACCCGGGCAGGGCGGGGGCCAGCAAGAGCGAGGGCCAGCAGGCGACCACCAGGCGGGAAGCCAGCAGGCTGAGGGTCAGCCCAGGTACTCGCGCAGCATCTGCGCCCGGCTAGGGTGCCGGAGCTTGGCCAGCGTCTTGGACTCGATCTGGCGGATGCGCTCACGGGTGACGCCGAACTCCCGGCCCACCTCCTCCAGCGTCCGGGGATGCCCGTCCATCAGGCCGAACCGGAGCTGGATGATCTTCTGCTCCCGGGGGGAGAGCGTGTCCAGGATCTGCTCCAGCTGATCCTGGAGCATGATGAAGGCCGCCGCCTCGATCGGCACCACGGCGTCCGCGTCCTCGATGAAGTCGCCCAGGTCAGAGTCTTCCTCGCCGATCGGCGACTGCAATGAGACGGGCTCCTGGGCGATCCGCTGGATCTCGGCCACCCGGTCCGGGCTCAGGCCCATCTCCGCGGCGATCTCGTCCGGCGTGGCCTCGCGGCCCAGGTCCTGGTGCAGCTGGCGCTGCACGCGGACCATCTTGTTGATGGTCTCCACCATGTGCACGGGGATCCGGATGGTCCGGGCCTGGTCCGCGATGGCGCGGGTGATGGCCTGGCGGATCCACCAGGTGGCGTAGGTGGAGAACTTGTAGCCTTTGGTGTAGTCGAACTTCTCGACCGCGCGGATCAGGCCGAGATTGCCCTCCTGGATCAGGTCCAGGAAGACCAGGCCGCGGCCGATATACCGCTTGGCGATGGACACGACAAGGCGGAGGTTCGCCTCGATAAGGCGCTGCTTGGCGCGGAGCCCGTCCGCCGCCAGCTCGCCGAGTTCCGCGCGCTGCGCATCCAGCACCGGGAACCCGCCCTGCAGCTTCTCCTCGGCGAACAGCCCGGCCTCGATGGATTTCGCCAGATCTACCTCGTCCTGCGCGGTGAGCAGCGGCACGCGGCCGATCTCACGCAGGTAGATACGGACGAGGTCGCCAGTGCCCGCCCGCTGGCCGGTTTCTGCGGGGCCGCCCCGGGGGGTGTCCGCCGGTTCCTCGGCCGGGGGGTCGATGATCTCGACGCCCTCGTCCGTGAGCAGGCGCACGACGTTGTCGAAGGCATCGGGCGGGAGGTCTGAGGCATCGAGAGCGGACGTGATGTCAGCTGCGGTAACGGTGCCGCGTTCCCTGGCCCGTGCGACCAGCTCCGCCACCTGTTCCGCTGACAGACCGCCACTGGGAAGTAACGTAAGGGTCACGCAGACCAGTGTGCGCCACGAACCCCAGGTAACGGTGGGGTTAATTTTGTCACCTTGCGGTAAGTAACGCGGGCGGCGTTCGACCGATACGTAGCGCGGCCCTAGTGCCTCACCAGCCACAACGATCCAATCGGGCGCCACCCGCCCCACGTCGCAGACCTGTGCGCGTGCAGCGCCGACGCCGATTACAGGGCGCCGGAGGCCCGTTCCAGGAGGGCTTTCCGGCGCTGCTCCAGCGCCACCAGATCGCCGAACGTCCGGTTGTAGTCATTCTGGCCGTCGGTCGGGTTGAGGCGCTGCAGGCGCGATTTCAGCCTCGCGATCTGGCGGCTCACCGCCAGTTCGGCCACCCGGGCCAGCACCTCCTCGGCATACCGTGCGTCGGCCTCCCCGTCGGCCCGAGGGGTCTCGACCGGCTCCACGGCCAGCCTGGTGACGAACTCCCGGGCACGGTCGTTGGGGGCGGCGTCGATCAGCCGGGCCGCCCACTCCCGGGCCGTCCCGGCTGCCGCCATTCCCCCGCAGCCCGCGATGAGCTCGCGGACCGACCCGTGCACCGGCACGCTGAAATCGTCCTTCTGCAGCGTGTCGAAGACCGGGCCGCACAGGGCCGGGCGCTGGATGGCCAGCTTGAGCGCCTGGCGTTCCAGGTTGACGACCGGGTCGGTGGCGTCGTAGGGGGACCCGTCCGGAGCGCTCCGTCCGGACACCGACCGCGAGCCCGGACCGCCCGGATCAGAGCCCGCACCCGCCCCAGAGCCCCGGCCGCGGGCCGGCCCACCCGGACCCCTCTGACCGCCCTGACCTGAGCCGCCCTGACCAGAGCCGCCAGGACCAGAGCCGCCAGGACCCAGGGCACGGGCCGCCGCCCCGCTGCCCCGCCGGGCGTCGTGACTCGCGCCGTGCTTACGGACCCGGGCCAGCACGAACTCCTCGTTCAGCATGCCGAGCCAGCGGTCCAGGCTGACCGCGTAACGATCACGCAGCCCGCGGTCCTTGATCCGGGCGATGATCCCGGCCGCCGCGTCCAGGGCTGCCAGCCGGCCCTTGTTGGTGTCCAGGTTGTGCTTGGCCAGCTCGCTGCGGATAGCGAACTCGAACACCGGGAGCCGCTGTGCGACCAGGTCCCGCACAGCCTCCTCGCCCTGCTTCAGCCGCAGGTCGCACGGGTCCAGGCCGTCCCGCTGTACCGCGACGAAGGTCTGGGTGACGAAGTGCTCCTCGAGGTCGAACGCGCGCAGCGCGGCGCGCTGCCCGGCGGCGTCGCCGTCGAAGGTGAAGATGACCTCGCCGCGGAACTGGTCGGCGTCCATCAGCAGCCGGCGGAGGATCTTGATGTGACCGTCGCCGAACGAGGTGCCGGAGGTGGCTACCGCGGTCTTGACCCCGGCCAGGTGGCAGGCCATCACGTCGGTGTAGCCCTCGACGATGACCGCCTGGCGGCGCGCCGCGATCTCGCGCTTGGCCAGGTCCGCCCCGTACAGCACGGTGCTTTTCCGGAACAGGGGTGTCTCCGGCGTGTTCAGGTACTTCGGGCCGTCCTCGTCCGGGTTGAGCTTGCGGGCGCCGAAAGCGATCACATCGCCGGTAAGGTCGCGGATGGGCCACATCAGCCGGCCGCGGAACCGGTCCATGGCGCCGCGGCGGCCCTGGCTGGCCAGCCCGCCGGTCAGCAGTTCCTGCTCGGTGAACCCGCGGCCACGCAGGTGCCGGGTGAGCGCCTCCCACTCGGCGGGCGCATACCCGACCCCGAAGTGCTCCGCGTCCGCCAGCGCGAAGCCGCGCTCGGCCAGGAACGCCCGGCCGGGTGCGGCGTCCGGCGCGTGCAGCCGCCCGGCGTAGAACTCGGCCGCCGCCTTGTGCGCCTCCAGGAGCCTGCGGCGCTGGCTGTGCTCCCGGCCCGGCACCTGACCGCCCTGCTCGTACCGCAGGTCGATGCCGACCCGGGCGGCGAGCCGCTCCACCGCCTCCACGAACGCCAGGTTGTCGATCTTCTCCACGAACTTGATGACGTCGCCGCCTTCGGCGCAGGAGAAGCAGTACCAGAGGCCACGGGCGGGGGTGACGTTAAACGAGGGTGTCTTCTCGTCGTGGAAGGGGCAGAGTCCCTTCAGCGAGCCACCGCCCGCGTTGCGCAGCTGCAGGTACTCCCCGACCACCTCGTCGATGGCCGACTTCTCGCGGACGAGTGCGATGTCCTCATCGCGGATCCGGCCCGCCACTGGCACCCTCCGCCGCTCGCCGCTGCTCCCCGTCGCGGGGAGTCTAGTCCTGGTGGCCGACAGCCGCTTCCCGCCGCGCGAGGCGGGACGGGACAAAGCGGACGCAGGCGTGAGAGCGGTACAGCCGTGCGCCGCAGCCCGGCCACGCCCGGCCACGCGCGGCCACGCGTGGTGACGCGTGGTGACGCGTGGTGACGCGCGCTGATCTGGACCGGGTGCCGGATGCCGCCGATCGCCCGCCATGCGGTACCGTCGCGACGTGCCCGGCCTGCTGGTCCTGTGGGATGTGGACCACACCCTGATCAACGCGGGCCGCGCAGGCTGGCGGGCCTACCAGCTGGCTTTCGGCCAGATGTTCGGCCGCGACGTGCCCGCGTCCCCGTCCATGGCCGGCCGTACCGACCGGGCTATCGCGCTCGAGACGCTTGCCCTGGCGGGCGTGCCGGACCCGCGCACGCAGGTGGACGCCTTCCAGCGAGTCCTCGCGCAGGTGGCCCCGTCCGTCGCAGACGTGGTCCGCGAGCACGGGCGGGTGCTGCCTGGGGCAGCCGAGGCGGTCAGGGCGCTGGCCGGCGCAGGGTCCGCCGCCGCCGGAGGCGGCCCCGGGATCGGCGACCCGCTCGTCCAGTCGGTGCTGACCGGCAACATGCGGGTGATGGCGCAGGTGAAGCTGGGGACCCTGGGGCTCGACCGCGTCTTGGACCTGCGGGTTGGCGCCTACGGTGACGTCCACGAGACCCGCGCTGACCTTGTGCCGCTTGCCCGCGCCAACGCCACGGCGGCGTACGGGGCGGACTTCAGCGGTCCTGCGACCGTGCTGGTGGGCGACACGCCCCTGGACATCGAGGCGGCCCGGGTGGCCGGGGCCCGGGCGGTGGCCGTCGCGTCCGGGGAGTTCTCGGTGGCTGATCTCGAGGCCGCCGGGGCCGACGCCGTCCTGCCCGACCTGACCGACACCGCCGCCGTGCTGGCCGCGATCCTCTCCACCTGAGCGGGCCGCCCGGCAGGCAGACTGAGCGGATCCGGGTCAGCCACCAGCTCCGCTGGCGGCCCGGCCGGACGCCCCGGCCGGACGCCCCCGGCCGGACGCCCCCGGCCGGGCTGGCCGACCACGGGCCCTTGGCCATCCCCGCAGGTGACGTTGGACTCCGGCCAGCCGTGCCACGCGCCGGTAACGTCACCCGTGTACGGCCAGTTTCCTCAGGTCGCCCACGTAGTCATGAGGCGCGTCATGCTCAAGCGGATCCTTCTTGCGCTGGACAGCTCGGAGTCCGGTCAGGTCGCGATCAGCTTCACCATCGCGTTGGCCGGCAGCGACACCGAGGTCCGCATCCTGCACATCAACGAGTTGTTGCTGGCCGGCCGTGCCCTGACCGCAGAGACCCCCACCGAGGCCCGTTTCCTGCTCGACGACGCCGTGCTCCAGCTGCGCTGCTGCGGGGTGACGGCGACCGGGGTGGTGGCGACCGGGGTAGTGGCCACCGCGGCCTGCTCCGCCTTGGCAGAGTGCATCATCACCGAGGCGGACCGCTGGTCCGCGGACGCGATCGTGCTCGGCTCGGCCCGGCGGCGCGGGCTGCGGCGGATCGCCAGCCGCGGAGTGCGCGAGCGGGTCATCCGGCTCAGCTGCCTGCCTGTCCTCACCGCGCCCGCCCCGCTGAAGGTGGCGCACACCGATCTCGCCCTCGCACCGGCGGCCGCGCCCGGCCACCGTGGCCCGATCAGCCGGCTTCACCACTGAGCACGGTCACCGACCGGAAAGGGATCGGCAGCCTGGCCGGCTCGGCCGGGGCCGTCATCGTGCTGCGCCCCGGCTGACCAGGTCCGGAGCGGTAGGGCACACTGGAAACGTGTCCGGCACGGGGCAGGCCGCGACGGTGTCGGAGTCGGTGCGGGCGGCGCCCGCGGCTCCGCTGCGCGGGCTGCTCTCCTGGTATTCGGGCTACCGCCAGGAGGGCGTGGCTCCCGCCCGCCACCGGGGCCTGCCCTCGCCCTACCTGACGGTCATCATCACCCTCGACGACCCGCTGACCGTGGCCCGCCACCCCGATCCCGCCGACGCGCCGGGTGACTACTTGACCCTGGCCGGCGGGCTGCACACCACGCCCGCCCTGATCACCCACCCCGGTCGCCAGTCCGGCATCCAGCTCGCCCTCAGCCCGCTGGGGGCCCGGGCCCTGCTCGGCCGGCCCGCGGGCGAGCTGGCCGGGATCGATGTGGACGGGTCCGAGGTGCTCGGGGACCTGGCCCGGGAACTGCACGAGCGGCTCCGGGAGGCAGGAAGCTGGGCGGCCCGCTTCACGCTGCTCGACCAGATCCTGCTGGCCCACGCCGACCCGCATCAGCAGGTCGCCCCGGACATCGCCGAGGCCTGGCGGCTGCTGACCCGCAGCGGGGGCACGATCCAGGCCGGGGAACTGGCCCGGCGGGTCGGCTGGAGCCCCCGCTACCTGCAACGCCGGCTGCTGGCCGAGACAGGCCTGACCCCGAAGGCCGCCGCCCGGGTGACCCGCTTCGACCGGGCCCGGCGCACGCTCCAGCGCCAGGCCGCCACCCCGGCCGACGGGCTTACCCTGGCCGAGGTGGCCGCCGGGTGCGGCTACTACGACCAGGCCCACCTGGCCCGCGAGTTCCGCGAGCTGGCCGGCTGCCCGCCGAGTGCCTGGCTGGCCGAGGAGTTCCGAAACGTCCAATCCGGCCAAGACACCCTGGACGGAGACTGGTGATCATGAGCGACAACACCCCGCCACCTCAGGTGTGGCCCACCCTGCGGGCACGCGACGCGCGGGCCCTGATCCGCTTCCTCGTCGACGCGTTCGGTTTCGAGGAGACCGTGGCCTACGGCGACGGCGACGTCGTCCACCACGCCCAGCTGTCCTGGCCACCCGGCGGCGGCGTCATGCTCGGCTCGGTCCGCGAGAACCACGAGGAAGACAGCTGGCCGGTACCGCCCGGGACGTTCGGCGCCTACGTGGTCACCGACGACCCGGACGCCCTGTTCGCCCGCGCCACCGCGGCCGGCGCGGAGATCATCCAGGGGCTGCACGAGACCGACTACGGCTCGCGGGACTTCGCGGCGCGCGACCCGGAAGGCAACCGCTGGTCCTTCGGCACCTACCGCGGCGAGCCCCGCAAATCCGGGTGACCCGCAACGCGGCCCATGTGCCCAGGGGCGGCGAGCGCATCGGCCTGCGGGATCTAGCCACCGCTCCCCAGGGCCGTCACCGGGACGGCGAACGAGTGGCGGTCCCCGGCCCAGGCCGAGCGGGGCAGCGCGCGGGCCAGCCGGTCCACATCATCCGGGCTGAGCCGGGCCCCTGCCGCGGCGGCGTTCTCGGCGATCCGGTCCGGGCGGCGGCTGCCGGGGATGGGGACGACGTCAGGTCCCTGGGCCAGCAGCCAGGCTAGGGCGAGCTGGCCCGGCGTGAGCCCGAGCCCGTCAGCCAGGTCGCGCAGCACGGCCACCTGCTGGAGGTTGCGGTCCAGGGCCGGGCCGTGGAAGCGCGGGTCAGGACGGCGGAAGTCACTGGTGTCGATGTCCGCCCCGGCCAGGGCGGCGGTGAGCAGGCCGCGGCCGAGCGGGCTGTAGGGCACCAGGCCGATGCCCAGCCGCCGGGCGGCCGGCACCACGTCGTCCTCCGGGTCGCGCCACAGCAGCGACCACTCGAACTCCACCGCGCTGACCGGATGCACCGCCGCGGCCTGCTCCAGCTGGGCCGGGGTGGCCTCGGGCAGCCCGAGGTGGCGGACCTTGCCCTCGGCGACCAGCCCGGCCATCGCGCCCACGGTGTCCGCGACCGGCACGTCCGGGTTGACCCGGTGCAGGTAGTACAGGTCGATGACGTCGCGCCCCAGGCGCCGCAGCGACGCCTCGCAGTAACTGCGGACGTGCTCGGGCCGGCCGTCCACGCGCACCCCGCGCGAGTCGCGGACGATGCCGAACTTGGTGGCGATCGCCACCGGCTCCGCCCGGCCGTGCAGGGCCCGGGCGATCAGCCGTTCGTTATGGCCCTGGCCGTAGCTCATCGCGGTGTCCAGCAGGTTCACGCCGAGGTCGAGGGCGGCGTGGATGGCCCGGACCGAGTCCGCGTCATCGGCCGGCCCATAGCCCTGGGACAGCCCCATGCATCCCAGGCCGATCGCCGAGGTGACCAGGCCGCCGAGGTTTCGTCGCTGCATAGGTGGTTGCTGCATATCTGACAGCGTGCTGGACCAGGTTTCATAAGTCCAAGAGAACTTTGTGCTATCAGTTATAAGCAGTCATTATTAATAGATGGAGCTGCGGCAGCTGGCCTACTTCGAGGCCGTCGTCCGGCACGGCGGGTTCTCCCGGGCCGCCGAGCAACTGCACATCGCCCAGCCCGCAGTATCCGCCCAGATCAGGCGGCTGGAGCGGGAGCTCGGCACCGCCCTGCTCGAGCGCACCACGCGCCGGGTCACGCTCACGCCCGCGGGCGAGCTGGTGCTGGCCCGGGCGCGCAGCGCGCTCGCCCAGGTCGAGGGAGCCCGGGCCGATCTGGCCGAGCTGGCCACGGTGACCCGGGGGCAGCTGCGGATCGGCGCGACGCAGCTGCTGGCCTCGATCGACCTGCCCCGGGCCCTGGCCGGGTTCCACCGCCGGTATCCCGCGGTGACCATCGCCCTTCGCTCGGGCCTGATCGCGGACCTCCTGGCGGACCTGGACGCGGGCCGCATCGACGTGGCACTGTGCCCCATCCATGACGACCTGCCCACCTCCTACCTCAGCCAGCCGCTGGCCGCCGAGAGCGTGGTACTGGCCACCCCGCCGGGCCTGGCACGCGTTCGCAGGCGGTGTCGCGAGGCTGGCCGACGTCCGTGACCAGCCGTTCGTGTGCCTGCCGGCCGGCAGCGGGCTGCGTGGCATCCTGCTGGACGCGGCCGCCGCCGCGGGCTTCGAGCCCCGCATCGCGTTCGAGACACACAGCCCGGCCAGCATCTGCGAGCTGGTCGGGGCCGGGCTCGGGGTCGCGCTGCTGGCCGGATCGTCCGCCGGGGCCGCGGGCCAGGGCATCGATGTCCACCCGCTCCAGCCCCCGCTGGCCCATCCGCCGATCGGCCTGGTCCGGCTGCGTGAGCGCCCCGCGGAGCCGGCTGCCCGTGCCTGGGCCGAGCATCTCCTGCGGGCCTGCGGACGTGTTCCGTCAGTCGGTCTGGCGCCCGGTCCGGCCGGCATACAATGACTGCCAACCCGGTCGAGCTGAACTAGTCAAGCGCAGCCAGCCGAGCGGAAACTAGTCGAGCCGAATCTGGGTGACCCTGGGGTGGTGCCGTGATGTCGCATGATCACCAGGAGCTCGATCTCAGCCTGATGGCCGGCGTGACCGACCGCGGCCTGCGGCACAAGCAGAACGAAGACGCGATGGAACTCGCCGTCGTGCCGACGCCGGGCGGCCCGGTGCTGGTCGCGGTGGTCTGCGACGGCGTGTCCACCTCTGCCCACCCCCAGGACGCGTCGCTGGCGGCGGCTCAGGCGGCCGCGCGGGTGCTCCGCTCGGCGGCCGAGGCGGGTACGGACCTCAGCGAGGCGTCCGCGGACGCGGTCAAGTCCGCGGTGGAGGCGGTGTCCGGCCTGGCCGAGTCGCCCGGTGAGGTGGGGTCGGCCACGTTCATCTCCGCCACGGCGACCGCCGACGGGGTCACGCTGTGCTGGGTAGGCGACAGCCGGGCCTACTGGCTGGCCGCCGAGCCCGCCGACGCCCAGCGGCTCACCCGGGACGATTCCCTGGCGCAAGAGATGGTCTCGCTCGGCCTGCTGCCGGAGGAGGAGGCCCTCGAATCCCCGCAGGCCCACGTGGTCACCCGCTGGGTGGGCGCGGACCCGGCCGAAGCCAAGCCGCACGTCACGCGCTTTGAGCCGCCGGGGACTGGCGTCGTGCTGCTCTGCTCCGACGGACTGTGGAATTACCAGCCGGAAGCGGCGGGCCTGGCCGGGCTGGCCATGCCCGCGGCGCAGACCGACCCGCTCGGCTCCGCCAGGGCGCTGGTGAAGTTCGCAGTCAACGCCGGCGGGCGGGACAACATCACCGCGGTGCTCATCCCGTTCCCGCCCGCCGACCCCGGCGCCCCCGCCGACCCCGGCGCGCAGGCCGACCCCGGCACCACCGGCGCCCCCGCCGACCCCGGCGCGTAGCCGCCGGGCCCGGCGGCCGCTCAGCCCAGCAGCGCGGCGAGGGGCACGTCCGGGTCGGCCAGCCGGGCGGTGTCCACCCGGGCGCCCGCGTACCCGGCCCGGATCAGCGCCTGGATCTCGCCGGTCACGTCCCACACGTTGACGTTCATGCCGGCCACGACCGCTCCGCCGGACAGCCAGAACGCGATGAACTCCAGCGTGGCCGGGTCGCCCCGGTACACCACCTCGTCGTAGTGCCCGGGCTCGGGCAGCCCGGACGTCTCCATGCCCAGGTCGTACTGGTCGCTGAAGAAGTACGGCACCCGGTCGTAGGACACCTGCTGGCCGATCATGGAGCGGGCCGCGGCCGGGCCGCCATGCAGCGCGTTGGCCCAGTGCTCCACCCGGACCCGGCGGCCCAGCAATGGGTGGTCCACGTTGGCCACGTCACCGGCCGCGAAGATGTCCGGGTCGCTGGTCCGCAGCGCCGCGTCCACGAGCACGCCTCCCCCGGCCTCCGGGGCGGCCACCTCCAGGCCGGCCGCCTCGGCCAGGGCCACGTTGGGCGCCGCGCCGATGGCGACCACCACGACGTCAGTGGGCAGCTCGGCCCCCTCCGCGGTCAGCACCGCGATGACCCGGCCCTCCTGGCCGCGCAGCTCGCGGGCGCTGTCGCCGAGACGGAACTCCACCCCGTGCGCCCGGTGCAGGTCCGCGAACCGCTCCCCCAGCTCAGGGCCGATCTGCCGGTGCAGCGGGGTGGGCTCGGGCTCCAGCACCGTGACCGCGCAGCCCTTCTCGCGGGCCGCGGCGGCGACCTCGAGGCCGATCCAGCCGCCGCCGACGATGACGACCCGGGTCTCCTCGCCGGGGATGGGGACCAGCGCGGTGGCCAGCGCCTCTGAGTCGGCCGTGGTGCGCAGGTAGTGCACCCCGTCCAGGTCACCGCCGGGCACCTGGAGCACCCGGGGGTACGCGCCGGTGGTGAGCAGCAGCCGGTCGTAGCTGACCGCGTCGCCGTTGTCCAGGTTGACCCGGCGGGCCCCGCGGTCGATCCCGATCGCGGCCACGCTGGGCCGCAGGTCCACCTGGTTCGCTGCGTACCAGTGCTCGTCGTGCACGTAGAGCGAAGACTTGTCCGCCTTGCCGAGCAGGTAGCCCTTAGACAGGGGCGGCCGCTCGTACGGCCGCTCAGGCTCCGTGCCGAGCAGGACGATGGTTCCGCCGAACCCGTCCTCACGCAGCGTCTCGGCGGCCTTGGCGCCCGCCAGGCTGGCGCCGATGATCACGTAAGCCGGACCTTCAGGCATGGCTGCTCCCTCGCAGGTTAAGTTCTCGGCACGGACTTTCCTCAGCACAGCCCTTACCTGAGCACAGTGCCTTCCTCAGCACAGCACTTTCCTGAGCACAGTGCCTTCCTCAGCACAATGCCTCCAACGGAACACCACTATCCAGGGCACAGGCGGGCGTGCCACGCGACCGCGGACGTGTCGGTCAGCGTAGCCACCTGATCTACCACGACCCGCAGCCGCGCGCTGTCACTCTCCGCCGCCTCGTACGCGGGCCGGAGCGCGCGATCCAGGGTGCCCGGCGCGCCGATCCGCACCGCGGCCGCCAGCTCCATGATCAGTTCCCGCTCGCGGGCCTGGGTGGCCGCGGCACCCGCCCGGCTCATCACGTAGTACGCGGTAACCCCCTTGAGCAGCGCGCATTCCAAGCGCTGCCGCCGCGGGACCTGAAGGTCGGCCGCGTACCGGGTGAGCGGCTGGCCGGCGGAGGCCGCGACGGTGGCCTGGTGGGCCGCCCCGCACAGCCGGCCGATCAGCTCGCTGGTCAGGTTCTTCAGCGCGGCGAGGGACGCAGGCCCGCCGTCGAACCCGTCCGGCCAGCAGGGCAGCGCGAGCAGGTCGCCGAACACCTCGGCCAGCTCGTCCGGCGTCACCGACCCCGGAGCGCAGTACTGGTCGGCGGTGAGCTCGCTGATGGCCTTCCGCTCCCCCGGATCGGCCAGCGCCGACAGCCTGGTCAGCCCGGCGTGCAGGCCGTCCTCCAGGTCGTGCACCGAGTAGGCCACGTCGTCGGCCCAGTCCATGACCTGCGCTTCCAGGCAGGGACGGCCGGGCGGCGCGCCGCGGCGGATCCACGCGAAAACCTCCGCGTCGTCGGTGTACGCGCCGTACTTGGGCAGGTCCGGGGCGGCCAGCCAGGGGTATTTGAGCGTGGCGTCCAGCGTGGCCCGGGTCAGGTTCAGCCCGGCACCGGCCACCTTGGCCTCGAGCCGGGTCAGCAGCCGGAGGCTCTGCGCGTTGCCCTCGAACCCGCCGCACGCTGCGGCCACCTCGGCCAGGGCCGACTCACCGTTGTGCCCGAACGGCGGGTGGCCGAGGTCGTGCGCCAGGCACGCGGTGTCGACCAGGTCCGGGTCACAGCCCAGGGCGCCGCCCAGTTCCCGGCCGATCTGCGCGCACTCCAGCGAGTGGGTGAGCCTGGTCCGCGGGAAGTCCCCCGCGTCCACCTCGACGACCTGGGTCTTGGCCGCCAGCCTGCGCAGCGCGGAAGTGTGCAGCACCCGGGCCCGGTCCCGCTCGAACGGCCCGCGGCCGAACCTGTCCGGGTCAAACCCGGGCACCGCGGCCCGCTTGGGCGGCTCAGCCACCCAGCGGGCCGCGGCGTCGTGATCGTAACCGGGCCCTGCCGTCATCACCTGCTGTCGCTGCCACCGCCGGACTCAAGGATCACGGCGCGGCCGGCCTTCAGCCGGGCGACAGGCACCCGGAACGGCGAGCAGGACACGTAGTCCAGCCCGACCTCATGGAAGAAGTGCACCGAGTCGGGGTCCCCGCCGTGCTCACCGCAGACCCCCAGGTGCAGCTCCGGGCGGGCGGCGCGGCCCGCTTCGGTGGCGATCCGCACCAGCCTGCCGACCCCGTCCCGGTCGATGGTCTCGAACGGGGAGACACCGAAGATGCCCAGCTCGATGTAGCGGCTGAAGAACGCCCCTTCCACGTCGTCGCGGGAGAACCCCCAGGTCATCTGGGTCAGGTCGTTGGTGCCGAACGAGAAGAACTCGGCCGACTTGGCGATCTCGCCGGCGATCACCGCCGCCCGCGGCACCTCGATCATCGTGCCGATCTCGGTGTGCACGTGGACGCCGGTCTCCTCCTCGACCTCGGCCAGCGCCTTGGCGGTGGCGTCCCGGGCGATCTCCATCTCCTGCACCGCCGCGGTCAGCGGGATCATGACCTCGGGCTTCGGGTCCTTGCCCGCCTTCTTCAGCTCGGCCGCCGCGTGCGCGATCGCGCGGACCTGCATGTCCAGCAGGCCGGGGATGACCAGCGTCAGCCGGACGCCGCGCAGGCCCAGCATGGGGTTCTGCTCGTGCAGCCGGCGGACCGCCTCCAGCAGCTTGCGGTCCTTCGCAGTGGCCTTGTCACCGGCCAGCGCGATCTTGACGGTCAGGTCGGTGAGGTCGGGCAGGAACTCGTGCAGCGGCGGGTCGATCAGCCGGATGGTGACCGGCAGCCCGTCCATGGCGTCGAGGATCTCCACGAAGTCGCCGCGCTGCAGCGGCTCCAGCGCGTCGAGCGCGGCCTGCCGGCCCGCCTCGTCCTCGGCCAGGATGAGGTCCTCGACCAGCTGGCGGCGCTCGCCGAGGAACATGTGCTCGGTCCGGACCAGGCCCACTCCGCTCGCGCCGAACCGCCGGGCCCGGGCGCAGTCCTCGCCGGTGTCGGCGTTGGCGTGCACGCCGAGGCGGCGTCGCTTGTCGGCGTGCTTCATGATCCGGTCCACGGCCTTGACCAGGTCGTCGGCGTCGGTGGCCAGGCCGCCCTCGAAGTACTGCACGACCGGGGACGAGGCGACCGGCACCTGACCGAGGTACACGTTGCCGCTGGTGCCGTCGATGGAGAGCACGTCACCCTCGCTGATGACGACGCCGCCGGGCGCAGTGATCGTCCCGGCCTTGGTGTCCACCTCGAGGTCCTCGGCGCCGCAGACGCAGGTCTTGCCCATCCCGCGGGCGACCACGGCGGCGTGGCTGGTCTTGCCGCCCCGGCTGGTCAGGATGCCCTTGGCGGCGATCATGCCGTGCAGGTCGTCGGGGTTGGTCTCGCGGCGGACCAGGATGACGGCCTCACCGGCGGCGGCGGCCTCCACGGCCTTGGCCGAGTCGAACACGGCCTTGCCGACCGCGGCGCCCGGGGACGCGCTGACCCCCTTGGTGATCCGCTTCGGGTTACTGGTGAGGTCAAACCGGGGGAACATCAGCTGGACGAGCTGCTCGCCAGTGACCCGGGTCACGGCCTCGTCCATGTCGATCAGGCCCTGGTCCACGAGCTGGGTGGCGATGCGGAAGGCCGCGCCCGCGGTGCGCTTGCCCACCCGGGTCTGCAGCATCCACAGCTTGCCGCGCTCGATCGTGAACTCGATGTCACACAGGTCCCGGTAGTGGTTCTCCAGGGTCTGCATGATGTCCATCAGCTGCGCGTAGCACGCGGAGTTGATCTTCTCCAGGTCCTGCAGCGGGACGGTGTTCCGGATGCCGGCCACCACGTCCTCGCCCTGCGCGTTCTGCAGGTAATCGCCGTAGGTGCCCGGCTGGCCGCTGCCCGGGTCGCGGGTGAACGCGACGCCGGTGCCGGAGTCCATGCCGAGGTTGCCGAACACCATGGCCACGATGTTCACCGCGGTGCCGAGGTCGGCGGGGATGCGCTCCTGGCGGCGGTACAGGATCGCCCGGTCGGCGTTCCAGGAGCTGAACACGGCCTTGACGGCCATGTCCATCTGCTCCCGCGGCTGCTGCGGGAAGTCGCGGCCGGTGTGCTCCCGGACGATCTCCTTGAAGCGGTCGACGATCTTGTGCAGGTCGCTGGCGTCCAGGTCCAGGTCGTTCTTGGTGCCCTTGGCCTGCTTGGCCTGTTCCATGACGTGCTCGAAGGCGTCGCCCTCGATGTCGAGCACGGTCTTGCCGAACATCTGGATCAGGCGGCGGTAGGCGTCCCACGCGAACCGGTCGTTGCCGGCCTGCTTGGCCAGGCCGTGCACGGACTCGTCGGACAGGCCGATGTTCAGCACTGTCTCCATCATCCCGGGCATCGAGAACTTGCCCCCGGACCGCACGCTGACCAGCAGCGGGTCGGCAGGGTCGCCCAGCTTGCGGCCCATGGCCTTCTCCAGCTGGGCCAGGTGCTCGCTGACCTCTCCGTCCAGGCTGTCGGGTACCGTGCCGTCCTTGAGGTACTGGCGGCACGCATCGGTAGTGATGATGAAACCGGGCGGAACAGGCAGGCCAAGATTCGTCATCTCAGCCAGGTTTGCCCCTTTGCCGCCCAGCAGGTCTTTAAGGTCTTTATTGCCCTCGGTGAAGTCATATACGAGCTTCGGCACTGAACGCTCTCCTCGGGTGCCGCCGGTGCGAGCCGCAGCGTGAATGCACGGCAGCCTGGATGATGACGGCCTCTTCGGCCCGGTCATCCGACTCTACCGAGCACCGAGCGCCGGCGCACCCGCTAGAAGTCCCGTCCCATCCGCCAGAGGTCCCGCGCGCCGTACTGTCGTACCCGGGCGGGGGCTGAAGGGCCGGAGGTGCCGGATGAGTGACGTAGATGGCTGAGACGGTGGTCGGGCTGCTGCACCCGGGCGAGATGGGCGCGGCGGTGGCCTCCTGCCTGACCGCCCGGGGGCACCTGGTCCGCTGGGTGTCCGCGGGCCGCGGCCCGGCGACCGCGGCCCGCGCCGCGCGGGCCGGGCTGGCCGACGCCGGGACCGTCACCGCGCTGGCCGGGCAGGCCACGATCATCCTGTCGGTCTGCCCCCCGCACGCCGCGCTGGACACCGCCCGCGCGGTGGCCGCCGCCGGGTTCACCGGCCTCTACGTGGACGCCAACGCCATCTCCCCCGGCACCGCCCGCGAGGTGCGGGCGGCCGTCGAGGCGGCCGGCGGCCGCTACGTGGACGGCGGGATTATCGGCCCGCCGCCGGAACCCGTGGCGCCCGGCGACGAGCAGGCCGGCCGGGGCGGCACCCGGCTCTACCTGGCGGGCGGCCCCGGCGGCGGGGACGCGGCCGGGCCCGCCGCACAGGTGGCGGCGCTCTTCGAGGGCACCGCCCTGAACCCCGAAATTCTCCGCAACGACAACCCGGCCGGGGCGTCGGCCCTCAAGATGGCCTACGCCGCCTGGACCAAGGGCAGCGCCGCGCTGCTCCTGGCGGCCCGCGCGCTGGCCCGGGCCGAGGGGGTGGAGGACAGCCTGCTGGGCGAGTGGGCGCTATCCCAGCCGGGGCTGGACCGCCGGTCGCGGGCCGCGGCCCGGTCCGCCGCAGGCAAGGGCTGGCGCTGGGTCGGCGAGATGGAGGAGATCAGCGCGGCGATGACCGCGGACGGCCTGCCCGGGGGGTTCCACCAGGCCGCCGCGGAGGTCTTCCGCCGCGGCGCCGCACACGACGCTGATGCGGACGGCGCCGGGTCGCAGCATGCCGGGGCCGGCGGCGACCGGGACGGCGTGGCTCCCAGCCCGGCCGACGTCCTCGTCGGCGCCGTGCTGGCGGCGCTGCTGGATGGGGGTGCCTGACGCCAGCGGGTTTTCGTTGCGGAGAATTTTGCCGCCCGCCGCGAGCAACTGGCCGCGCGGCGCGGCGTCTGGGGTCAGCAGCCGTTCAGGCGGTCGGCCAGGTAGGCCTCGATGCCGTCGATGCTGATCCGCTCCTGCTTCATGGAGTCGCGTTCCCGGACGGTCACGGCCTGGTCGGTGAGGGTGTCGAAGTCCACCGTCACGCAGAACGGGGTGCCGATCTCGTCCTGCCGCCGGTAGCGCCGGCCGATGGCGCTGGCGTCGTCGAAATCCGTGTTCCACCGCTTGCGCAGCCGCGCGGCGAGGTCGCGGGCCTTCGGGGACAGGTCGGCGTTACGGGACAGCGGCAGCACCGCGGCCTTGACCGGGGCGAGCCGCGGGTCCAGCCGGAGCACGGTGCGCTTCTCCAGCTTGCCCTTGGCGTCCGGCGCCTCGTCCTCGGCGTAGGCGTCCATCAGGAACATGAGCATGGACCGGTCGACCCCGGCCGCGGGCTCGATCACGTACGGCACGTACCGCTCGCCGGAGTCCTGGTCCAGGTAGGACAGGTCCTGCCCGGAGTGCTTGGCGTGGACGGTCAGGTCGTAGTCGGTCCGGTTGGCGATACCCTCGAGCTCGCCCCACTCCGTGCCGGGGAACTCGTAGCGGTACTCGATGTCCGTGGTCGCCTTGGAGTAGTGCGATCGCTTGGCTGCCGGGTGCTCGTACAGGCGCAGGTTCTCCCGCCGCACACCGAGGTCGGTGTACCAGCCGAGGCGGTTATCGATCCAGTACCGGTGCCATTCCTCGTCGGTCCCGGGCTTGACGAAGAACTCCATCTCCATCTGCTCGAACTCGCGCGTCCGGAAGATGAAGTTGCCCGGGGTGATCTCGTTGCGGAACGACTTGCCGATCTGGCCGATGCCAAACGGCACCTTCTTCCGCGAGGTCTGCAGGACGTTGCGGAAGTTGATGAAGATGCCCTGCGCGGTTTCAGGGCGCAGGTAGGCCAGCCCCGACTCATCCTCGGTGGCGCCCAGGAACGTCCGCAGCAGCCCGTTGAACATGCGCGGCTCGGTGAACGCGCCGCGGGTCCCGCAGTGCGGGCAGGCGATGTCCTTCAGGCCGTTCTCCGGCGGGTGGCCGTGCTTCTCCTCGTACCCCTCGATCAGGTGGTCGGCGCGGAAGCGGCGGTGGCACGACTGGCATTCGGTGAGCGGGTCCACGAACTCGGTGATGTGGCCGCTGGCCTCCCAGACCTCCCGGGCCAGGATGACGGAGGAATCCAGCCCGACGATATCCTCCCGGCCGGTGATCATCGCGTGCCACCACTGACCCTTGATGTTGTTCTTCATCTCCACGCCCAGCGGGCCATAGTCCCAGGAGGCACGCAGGCCCCCGTAGATGTCGCTGGAGGGGAAGACGAAGCCACGGCGCTTGCTGAGGCTGACAATCGCTTCGATGCGGTCGTTACGGCGGGCCATCGGGACTCCATCCGGCTGGCGGTCGGCGGGCGGGCGCGCCACGGCTCCTCGGCCGGGCGCATCGGCCCAGCTTATTACCGGAACACGGCGCCGAAGACCCAGTCGGAGTCGATGTCAAGGGTGAACCCTCCCACGGTGCGCTTGTGCGGGCCCTCGTACTGCTTGATCCGGCGCGGTCCCCGCCACCAGCTTTGCAGCAGGTACGGGAGGCCCCGCACGTTGCGCTCGTTGTCCCACAAGCCGAACCACAGCGAGTCCGGCTCGGCCATCCGGTGCCCGTCCACGGTGCGGGCCGCGCCGAGGTTCTCAGCCCCGGACGAGGCGCTGGCGTACACGCCCGAGGAGTAGCCGTGCGCGTGCAGCGTCCTGGTCCAGGCGTCCAGGAAGGCCAGGGTGGAATCCCGGCACCGGCGCCGGTGCCCGTTATAGGCCTCCATGTCGTAGTAGACCGGCGTGCCGCGGCCCATCCCCAGGGCGGCAGCCTGCTGGATCGCGTCGAGGGCCGCGGCCTGCCCCTGGGCCACGGCGCTGGCCGGCCGGATCCGGACCGAGAACGAGGAGCAGGACGCCTGCGGGCCGACGTAGGTGGGGATGAGCGCCCAGCCCATCCCGGTCACCGTGTGGACCCAGTCCGCCGAAAGGTTCGGGGACGCGCAGCCTGCTTCCACGCCGCCGATGTACACCGCCATGGCCGAGAACGCCCGGCGCCACACCTGCATCGCGGCCAGCGAGGGGGTCGTGCAGCTGTCGAAGCCGCGCAGGCCCTGGCGGAGGCGGGGAGTACGCGGGTGGGCCCGGCGGCGGCCCCGTTTGTGCCTGCGGGAGTGATGCTTGCGGGTCCCGCGCTTGCGGGCGTGATGCTTGCGGGCGTGATGCTTGCGGGCGGCGTGCTTACGGGCCTGGTGCTTGGCGGCCCGGTGCTTGCGGGCGTGGCGTTTGGTCCTGTGGCGCTTCGCGGTCTTGTGCCGGCTGGCCCGGTGCCGGCTGGTCTTGTGCCGGCTGGTCTTGTGCCGGCTGGTCTTGTGCCGGCTGGTCTTGTGCCGGCTGGTCTTGTGCAGGCCGGCCCGGTGCCGGCTAGCCCGGTGCCTGCGGGCGTGGCGGTGCCGCCGGCCACGGTGGTCGCGGAGGTGCCGGTGCTGGGAGGGGTGCGTGGACAGGAGGGTCACGGCACCGCGCAGGACTGACGCGGTTGCCGCGGGGCCGGAGTACAAGGCGGCCGCGCTGCGCGTCAGCACCCGCGCCTGGCCGCGCGCCGGCCCCTGCCCGCCCCCGCCCCCGCCCCCGCGCCGGCGGGCGTGCGGTGGCCGGCCACCCGTCGCAGGCTGCGGAGGATGGACAGCACCCCGCCCGTGTCCCCCGTGTAGGTGCCGGTGACCGACACGCCCGGATCCGCGAGCGAGGCATGCATCTCCTGCTCCTGGGCGTCGCGGGTCACTGCGGCGCTGACCTGGGGCAGGGTCCCGATGGCCGGGCCGGCGTCCACGGGCCCGGACGGCGCTGCCCCCGTGCCTGGCGACGCCGTGCCTGGCGACGCCGGGCCTGGCAAGGCCGAGCCCGGTGCCGCCGGGCTGGCTGACCCCGTGCCGGCTGGGCCGGCCGCCTGGATGCTGATCGTGGCGGTGCGGCCGACCAGGTGGGCGGGGCACTGCTCGTTGGGCCCGGGGCGGCCCAGGTAGACCGCGTGCCGGTCGTAGCGGACGCACCGGCTGGGGTCGCGGTCCAGCCGGTAAACTGGCCAGCTCGCCGGGACCCTGATGGTGTACCCGGCGTACCGGACAACCTTGAACCCGGGCTGGCTGGCCTGCGCCGTGAGCCGAACCGCGGCGGTCCCCGGGCCGGGCATAGGCTGGGCCGGGGCAAATACCCCCAGTCCTGTGTACGTAAGCGCCACGACCAACGCAAAGGTGATTACCCGACGCATCTGCATCCCCCGAATGCGATAGCGCCCGCAACCGCCGGGGACGACGTCAGGCCTTGCGCCTGTCCCGTTCCCTGGCCATTCGGACGGCATGCGTATCGCCCGCCGGGGCGGAGACGATAAGGGGGTACCTTTGCCAGGGAGATGTGAAATCTTGATCCGAAATCAGGCCAGCCGCCCGCGGGGGGATACTTAGTGACTGTGCGCCAGCAATCCCCGCAGATCCGTCAATCCATCGAGCGGCTGAGCGTGCGGCCGGCCGCCTATCTCCGGCACCTGCCGCGGTGGCTGCCGCCGGTGGTCATCACCGCACTGTTCGTGGGCGGCCTGGCGGTACGAGGCTGGGGCGGGGCGGTCATGCTGCTCGTCGTCACGGCGTTCCTGGCCTGGCTGGCCGTCCTGTCGTGGCCTCGGCTCCAGCCGCAGACGCGGGTGCTGCGGGTCGTGGCCCTCGCGGCACTGCTCGCCTTGTGTGCCTGGCAGGCCCTGCGGTAGCCGGCTGTGCTGGCCGGCTTGGGCTGGCGCCGGCTGTGCTGGCCGGCTTGGGCTGGGGCCGGCTTGTGCTGGCCGGCTGGGTCTACGGGGTCCTGACGGGCCGCAGGTTGGGCTGGGCCCCGCCGTAACGCCGGTCCCGGCTCGCGTAGATCTCGCAGGCCTGCCACAGATGCCGCCGGTCGAAATCAGGGAAAAGCGTGTCCAGGAAGACGAGTTCGGCATAGGCGGACTGCCAGAGCAGGAAATTCGAGATGCGCTGCTCGCCTGAGGACCGCACGAACAGATCGACATCAGGAATGTCCGGCTCATCCAGGTAGCGGGCCACGACCTTCTCATCGATTTTGTCCGGGCGCAGGCGTCCCGCCGCCACTTCCCGGGCTATCGCCGCCGCCGCGTCGGCAATTTCGGCCCGGCCGCCATAGTTCACGCAGAATTGCAGCGTGAGCACCGAATTGCCCTCGGTCATGCGCTCGGCGTCCTCGAGCTCCGTGATGACGCTGCGCCATAGCCGGGGGCGCCGGCCGGCCCAGCGAACCCGGACGCCCACCTCGTTCAGCTGGTCGCGGCGGCGGCGGATCACGTCCCGGTTGAACCCCATCAGGAAGCGGACCTCGTCTGGGGAGCGCCGCCAGTTCTCGGTGGAGAACGCGTAGGCCGACAGGTAGGGGATGCCGAGCTCGATCGCGCCCATGATCACGTCGAAGAGGGCGGCCTCCCCCCGCTTGTGGCCCTCGGTGCGCGGCAGCCCGCGTTCCATGGCCCAGCGCCCGTTGCCGTCCATGACCAGGGCGACGTGCCTTGGCACCAGGTCGGCCGGGATGGCGGGGGGCCGGGCGCCGTCCGGATGCGGGTACGGCGGGCGGACTGGTGTGCCGCTCACACGTGTTCCACGTGGCGGAGGGAGCGGATGGAGTGCTCGAGGTGCCACTGTACGTAGGCGGCGACCAGGCCGCTGCACTCCGCCTGGTGGCGGGCCTGGCTGGCGTCGGCCTGGGCCCAGTCGCCGCGCAGCAGCGCCCGCATCAGGGCGATGGTCGCCACCGCGGGGCTCGCGGCGCCCGGTGGCCGGCAGGACCGGCAGGTCAGCCCGCCGGCCGGGACCGCGAACGACCGTGATCCGGTGGTCTCCGCGGTGTCCGGGCTGGCACTCGCGGGCGGAGCGGGGGGCTCTGCTAGCCGGGGCGGGCCCCCCAGGCCGGCAGAGTCGGGGGTGCCGCATACCGCGCATTCGTCCAGGGCCGGCGCGTAACCCGCCACGGCCAGGGTCCGCAGCAGGTAGGCGTCGAGGACGAGCCGCGGGTCATGAACCCGCTCGCCGAGTGCCCGCAGGCCGCCGACCAGCAGCAGGAACTGGCGGATGAGGGGCTCCTTTTCCATCGGGGTGAACCGCTCGGCGGTCTCCAGCATGGCCGTGCCGCTGGTGTACCGCGGGTAGTCCGCGCCCAGCGGCTCGCCGTACGCCCGCACCGTCTCCGCCTGGGTGATCACGTCCAGCGAGCGGCCGGTGTAGAGCAGGAGATCCACGTGGGTGAACGGCTCCAGCCGGGCACCGAACCGTGACTTCGTCCGGCGCACGCCCTTGCCGACCGCCCGGACACGGCCGTTGCGCCTGGTCAGGATCGTGACGATCCGGTCTGCCTCCCCCAGCTTCTGGGTGCGCAGCACAATCCCGTCATCCCGGTACAGGCTCACCCCGCTATTGTCGCGCACCGCGGGTCCTGCCACGATGCAGGCGCGCGCCGGGAACCCGGGTTCTGGCCCCGGGTTCCCGCGCGCGGAGCTAATCCGGGGGGACGCCCCCCCAGAGCCCCCCCGGCAATCGCCGGCTCGGCGAGAACACGCCTTCGGCGCGCCTCCCCTCGCCAGCGAGCAGGCACAGTCAGGCGCGGCGCGACCTGTTCACGGCCGAGAGCAGGGCGCGCAGGGATGCGGTCACCGTGTTGGCGTCCACGCCCACGCCCCACCAGGGCCGGCCGTCTATCTCGCATTCCACGTAGGCGGCCGCGTGCGCGTCGCTGCCCGCGGACAGCGCGTGCTCCGCGTAGTCGAGCACCCGGACGTCGATCCCGATGGTGCCCAGCGCGTCGCAGAACGCCGAGATCGGCCCGTTTCCGGTCCCCTCGACCTGGTGCTTCTCGCCGTCGACCTGGATATCCACGGTGAGCGCGTCCTTGGCGTCGACCACCGAGGACGTGTGGTGCGCGAGCAGCGCCACCCCTCCCCGGGCAAGGTACTCCTCGGAGAACGACTGCCACATCTGGGCCGGGGACACCTCGCCGCCCTCGGCGTCGGTGTGTGCCTGGACCACCCGGGAGAACTCGATCTGAAGCCGGCGGGGCAGGTCGAGCTGGTGCTCGGCCTTCATGATGTAGGCGACGCCGCCCTTGCCGGACTGGGAGTTGACCCGGATCACGGCCTCGTAGGTGCGTCCCACATCCTGCGGGTCGATGGCCAGGTACGGGACCGCCCAGGTGAAGTCGCGGACCGGGGTCCCGGCGGCGGCCGCGTCCCGCTCCACCGCCTCCAAGCCCTTCTTGATCGCGTCCTGGTGTGAGCCGGAGAACGCCGTGTAAACCAGGTCGCCCGCGTACGGGTGCCGGGGGTGCACCGGAAGCTGGTTGCAGTACTCGGCGGTGCGCCGGATCTCGTCGATGTCGGAGAAATCGATCATCGGGTCGATGCCCTGGCTGAATAGGTTCATGCCCAGGGTAACCAGGCAGACGTTCCCGGTCCGCTCGCCGTTGCCGAACAGGCAGCCCTCGATCCGGTCCGCGCCCGCCAGCACGGCCAGCTCGGCGTCCGCGACCGCGGTCCCCCGGTCGTTGTGGGTGTGCACGGACACGCACACGTGCTCGCGGTGCGGCAGGTTCCGGCTCATCCACTCGATCTGGTCGGCGTACACGTTGGGGGTGGAACGCTCGACGGTACAGGGCAGGTTGAGGATGATCTCCCGGCCGGGCCCCGGCTGCCAGACGTCCATGACCGCCGCGCAGACCTCCGCGGCGTAGTCGAGCTCGGTGTCCATGAAGATCTCGGGAGAGTACTCGTAGCCGAAGTCACAGCCGGCCAGGTACTGCTCGGCGTACTTCACCACCGACTGGGTGCCCTCGATGGCCAGGGCCCTGGTCTCCTCCCGGTCGTTGCCGAACACCACCCGGCGGAACACCGGCGCCGTCGCGTTGTACATGTGCACCGAGGCGCGGGGCGCGCCGGCGAGGGACTGCACAGTCCGCTCGATCAGCTCGTCGCGGGCCTGGGTGAGGACGGAGATCTGCACGTCGTCGGGGATCCGGCCCTCTTCGATCAGGCTCCGGACGAAGTCGAAGTCCGTCTGGCTGGCCGACGGGAAGCCGACTTCGATCTCCTTGTAGCCCATCCGGACCAGCAGGTCGAACATGGTCCGCTTACGGGCCGGGCTCATGGGGTCAATCAGGGCCTGGTTGCCGTCGCGGAGGTCGGTGGACAGCCACCGCGGGGCCTGGGTGATGCTCCGGCCGGGCCAGGTCCGGTCAGGCAGGTTGACCGGCCGGAACGGGGTATATCGCCGGCAGGGCATGCCGCTGGGCTGCTGCCGGACCGGGGGATGCCCGCCGGGTACACGGCCGGGCCGGGACTGCTCGGCCCGGGATTGCTCGGGCTGGGATTGCTCGGGCTGGGACTCCTGGGACTGCTCAGAGTAGGAATGCATTGGTGCATCTGCTCCCTTGCGGATCGGGCGGCGGCCAGCCGTCACGCCAGAACTCCGCGGCGAGGGAGCCGGCCTATCGGCCCCCGCCGCGGCAGGTAAGCAGCAGCATTCCGTGCATCATGGCGCTTCGACAGTAGCAGACGATCCGGGCGGACCGCAGATCCGGTCCGCCCGGTAAGACAGCAGAGCAAGACATCAGGACGGGGCGCAGGGCGAGAGGGCGAGGCGCAGGGCGAGGCGGGCCCGCGGCTCAGTCGTAGAAGCCCAGGCGGCGGAGCTGTTTCGGGTCCCGCTGCCAGTTCTTGGCCACCTTAATGCGCAGATCCAGGTAGACCTGGCTGCCGAGCAGGGCCTCGATCTGGCGCCGCGCCTGCGTGCCCACGTCTTTCAGCCGCGCGCCCTTGGGCCCGATCACGATCGACTTCTGGCTCGGCCGTTCCACGTACATGAACGCGTACACGTCGATCAGGTCGCCGCGGCCTTCCCGGGGCTTCATCTCCTCCACCACCACGGCGATCGAGTGTGGCAGCTCGTCCCGGACCCCCTCCAGGACTGCCTCCCGGATTAGCTCTGCCACCAGCAGCTGCTCGGGCTCGTCGGTCAGCTCGCCGTCCGGGTAGAGCGGCCGGCCCGCCGGCAGATGGGAGACCAGCACGTCCGCGAGCACGTCGAGCTGGAAGCGAGCGACCGCGGACACAGGCACGATGTCCGCCCAGTCACCGAGTTCCGCCACCGCCGCCAGCTGCGCCGCGACCTGGGCCGGGGTGGCCTGGTCGGTCTTGGTGACGATCGCCACCACCGGCGTCCGCGCGGCGAGCCCGGTGAGCTCTGCGGCCAGGTACTTGTCACCGGGGCCGATCGGGTCCGTGGCGGGAATGCAGAACCCGATCACGTCCACTTCGGTCAGCGTCGAGCGGACCAGGCTGTCCAGCCGTTCCCCGAGCAGGGTCCGCGGCCGGTGCAGGCCGGGGGTGTCCACGATGATCAGCTGGGCATCCGGGCGGTGCACGATCCCGCGGATCGCCCGCCTGGTGGTCTGCGGCCGGCTGCTGGTGATCGCCACCTTGGAGCCGACCAGGGCGTTCATCAGAGTCAACTTGCCGACATTCGGCCGTCCGACGAAGCAGGCGAAGCCCGACCGGAACTCAGGCTGGCCCGCTCCGGCATCAGGCCCGGACGCAGCGGCACGCGTAGCTCCCACCCTGTGATTCTCCTCCCGCCGGCGAGCAGGTGGCGTCAGGGCCGGACGGTAGCGCGGAGCATCCCGTTCGAGCCCGCCCGGAACAGCACGGCCGAGGGACCGGCCTCGCGCACCACGGCGAGGTCCGCCGGGTCGACCCGGTCAGCGTCGCTGACCAGCGCCGCGGCCTCCAGGCTGGACGCCCCGCTGGACACCGCCATGGCCACGGCCAGGCGCAGCGCGGACAGTTTCAGGGACGGCAGCGAGACGGCTGCAGCCGCGTAGGTACGGCCGGTCTCGTCCCGCACTGCCGCGCCCTCGGCCGCGGCCACCCGGGCCCGCGCTGACCGGGCCAGCGTGATGATCTTCAGGTCTTCCGGGCCAGGCTCCACCGCGCTCACCTGCCCGAGTGTAATGGCGCGACCGCCCGTCACATCAGTCCCGGCCCGTCTCGTATGTCCCAGCCCCTTCATTCAGCCCCGCCCGCTGGCCGGTTCCGCACCGTCACCGGGCGGGCCGGCGGCCTGCTGGGCACCCACCCCGGCCCGTTCCACGGTGACCGTGCCGATCCGGTTGCGCCGTCCGGCCAGGCTCTCGGCGGTCAGCTTCAGCCCCGCCACCGTGGCCACCGAACCGGCGATCGGCACCCGGCCCAGGGCGTGGGCCAGCAGGCCGCCGACGGTCTCCACGTCTTCCGCCTCGATCGTGGTACCGAACAGCTCCTCCAGGTCGGTGACGGGCAGCCGCGCGGTGACCCGGGCCCGGTCCTGGGACAGCCATTCGACGGTCGGCTGCTCCTGGTCGTACTCGTCGGTGATCTCCCCGACGATCTCCTCCAGGATGTCCTCGATGGTGACCAGGCCGGCGGTCCCGCCGTACTCGTCGATCACGATGGCCAGGTGGATCCGGAGCTGCTGCATCTCCCGGAGCAGCTCATCCACCGGCTTGCTCTCGGGCACGAAGGTGGCGGGCCGCATCACCGAGGTCACGGTGGCCACGGACTCCTGCTCAGGATGCTCCTGGCTGATCGTCACCAGGTCCTTCAGGTAGGCGATCCCGATGACGTCATCCTGGTTCTCCCCGACCACCGGGATCCGGGAAAAACCGCTGCGCAGGGCAAGCGAGAGCGCCTGGAGCAGGGTCTTGTCCCGCTGCACGAAGACCATGTCGGTGCGCGGGACCATCACCTCGCGGACGATCGTGTCACCCAGCTCGAAGACGGAGTGGATCATGGCCCGTGCGCCGGGCTCGATCACCTGGCGCTGCTCCAGCAGGTCGACCAGGCCGCGCAGCTCCTCCTCGGTGCCGAACCCGTCCCGCGCCCCCCGGCCCGGGGTCAGCACGCTGCCCAGGGCCAGCAGCAGGCGCGGGATGGGACCGAGGATGCGGGTCACCGGGTACAGCACACCGGCTGCGGCCAGGGCCACCGTGCGCTCGTACTGCCGCCCGAGGATCCTCGGCCCGATGCCGGTCAGCACGTACAGCACCGCGGCCATGATGACCCAGACCAGCAGGAACACGTGCCAGCCGGTGCCGAGCCAGTGCAGCAGCGCGGCGGCGACCAGCACGATGGACGCCGTCTCGCCGCAGACCCGGGCCAGCAGCAGCACGGCCAGGTACCGGGCCGGCTCGGCCAGGACCGCCTGGAGCCGGGTGGCGGCACGGTTACGGCTGCCCTTGCGGCCTCGGGCGAGTTCCCCCGCGCCGGACCGCGAGACCCGCATGAGCGCCACCTCGGCGCTCGCGCACAGTCCGGCCCCCAGCGCCAGCGCCGCGGCGGCGACGATCAGCCACACCATGGTGGCCTCACCCCGTCCCTTCCTGCCCTTCCGGGGCACCGCCCTGGCCGGATGGCTGATCCCGGGCGGAACGCCAGGTGGCGAGCAGCACATCCTGGAGGCCGAACATGGCGGTGCGCTCGTCCGCCTCGGCGTGGTCATAACCGAGCAGGTGCAGGATGCCGTGGGTGCAGAGCAGCTCAAGCTCGTCGCGCAGCGGGTGGTGCGCCTGGCCGGCCTGGTCCGCGGCGACCTCGGGGCAGAGCACGACGTCGCCGAGCAGGCCAGGCGGCGAGGTCACCTCACTGCCGGCGCTGTGGTCCCCGCGGGCGCTGCCCGGGGGCGGCGGCCTCAGCTCATCCATCGGGAAAGCCAGCACGTCGGTCGGGCCCGGCTCTCCCATCCAGCGCTCGTGCAGGTCGGACATGGTGCCGCGGTCCACCAGCAGGACGGAAAGCTCGGCCAGCGGGTGGATCCGCATGCCGTCCAGGACATGCCGGGCCAGCGACGCGAGGTCGGCCTCGTCCACGCCGACCCCGGACTCGTTGGCGATCTCGATGCTCACCGCGGGTTCCGGCTCACTGCGCGCGCTTGCGCCGCTGCGGTGGGGACGTCCCGCGCACCCGGGCGTCGTAGCGGTCGTAAGCGTCCACGATGTCCCCCACCAGCCGGTGCCGCACCACGTCCTGGCTGGTCAGCCGCGAGAAGTGCACGTCGTCCAGGCCCTCGAGAATGTCCTGGACGATCCGCAGCCCGCTGGCCTGGCCGGCCGGCAGGTCCACCTGGGTGACGTCGCCAGTCACGACGATCTGCGAGCCGAAGCCGAGCCGGGTAAGGAACATCTTCATCTGTTCCGCGGAGGTGTTCTGCGCCTCGTCCAGGATGATGAACGAGTCGTTCAGCGTCCGGCCGCGCATGTACGCCAGCGGCGCCACCTCGATCGTGCCCGCCGCGATGAGCCGGGGGATCGATTCCGGGTCAAGCATGTCGTGCAGCGCGTCGTACAGCGGCCGCAGGTACGGGTCGATCTTCTCGTACAGGGTGCCGGGCAGGAAGCCCAGCCGCTCTCCCGCCTCGACGGCCGGCCGGGTCAGGATGATCCGGTTGACCTCCTTGGCCTGGAGCGCCTTCACCGCCTTGGCCATGGCCAGGTAGGTCTTCCCGGTGCCCGCCGGGCCGATGCAGAACACGATCGTGTGCGCGTCGATGGCGTCCACGTAGCGCTTCTGGTTCAGCGTTTTCGGCCGGATTGTCCGTCCGCGCGCCGACAGGATGTCCAGGGTGAGCACGTCGGCCGGGCGTACCCCCGACTTCCGGCGGAGCATGGCCACGACCCGCTCCACCGAATCCGCGGTGAGCTCAGCCCCGCCGGCCAGCAACTCGGTGAGTTCCTCGAAGAGGCCAGCGACACGCTCGCTCTCCTCGGCCGCCCCGGTAATGGTGATCTCATTCCCGCGGACGTGAATATCGGCGTCGAACGCCTTCTCGATCACGTGCAGGAGTTCATCGCGCGATCCCAGCAGGCTGACCATTGAGTGGTCATCCGGGATAACGATCTTGACCTGAGCGCCGGTGCCGCCGGACGGCTTACGGCCTGCAGAATCTCCTGATCTGTCTGTCAATTCCCTCTCTCCGCCTGGGCGCAGGCGCGGCCTGCGCCCCTACCGTCATGCTATCCGCGCGGGCGTCAGCCCGGGGCCAGCAGAGCGTTCAGCCCGGAGGCCAGCCCAGTCCGTGGCCGCCTAGAACGTGCGCATGCCCGTGCGGCACAGCCTGGCCAGCGTCGGCCCCCGTATTTGGAACAACCCGGTACCCACGGCCGGAGATTCCCTCCGCCCCGGCCACCTCGCGTGCCTGGCCGGCCAGCTCGGTGAGCAGGCCGCCGCCGTCGGCGGACGCCAGCGTGTCCAGGTCCGGATAGCGGTCCTTCGGGATCACCAGGACATGGGCCGGCGCCTGGGGACTGATGTCGCGAAAGGAAAGGGTCCGCGGCGACTCAAGCACCCGTGATGCCGGGACACCGCCGGACGCGATCCTGCAGAATAGGCACACAGGCACAGAGGGATCCTAGCTTGTCCCTCTCTGGTAACGCCCACGACATATATGGTTGCCCAAGGTGCTAGTTCCCTGCGCCCGCCCGTCGCGCTCCCCCAGGTGCCGGGGGCGGCAATTGCGCGTCCCCCCGGGCTCCCGCCGGGGCAGCGCCAGGACGTCCGCTGTGCGCACGGGCAGGTACTCCACACTCGACATCCTGGTGAGGGGAATGCTTCCGTGAGGCCGAAGGGCTGGGACGGGTCGCGTGCACGTATTCGACATGCCAGGTGAACCTGACGGCATGGTGACGCGTCCCATTGACGTGACCGAGGCCCTAGTAGCTGACACGGCGATGACCCGCGCCGCTGTTGAGTGGGACGCTGACCGGGCGGTCACCGCCATCTACAGCGAGCACTACCGCTCCCTGGTTCGCCTCGCGGCCTTCCTGGTCCGGGATACCGCGACCGCGGAAGAAGTCGTGCAGGACTCGTTCGTGGCCATGCACGGGGCGTGGCGCCGGCTACGGGATACGGATAAGGCGCTGTCCTACCTCCGCCAGTCCGTCGTCAACCGGTCGCGGTCGGTCCTGCGGCACCGGATGGTCGTCGACAGGAACACGCCGAAGCCACCGCCGGACATGCCGAGCGCAGAGCATGGTGCCATCGTCCAACTGGAGCGCTCAGCGGTGGTATCCGCGCTGCGCGCGCTCCCCGAACGGCAGCGGGAGGCACTGGTGCTCCGCTACTACGGGGACCTCTCCGAGGCGCAGATAGCCTCGGTCATGGGTATCAGCAGGGGAGCGGTCAAGAGTCATACGGCCCGGGCCATGGCAGCCCTGCGGGCCGTGCTGGAGCGGGACTCGTGAGGAGGGCCTTCGGGGACGCGGAGAGCCCCGGGCGGCAGGCATGATGACACAGGATCGGGACTACGAGGACATCCTCCGGCGCGCACTGAGCGCGGCGGCGGAGTCCATCGAGCCGATCGGCGACGGACTGCAGCGCATCCGCCACCGGCTGGACTCGCCTCGGTCTCCGCGGTCCGTTCTCTCCGGGTGCGTCAAGTGGCTGGAGCTGCACGGGACCCGTTTGCTCGTCCGGCTCGACCCCGCCATCGAGGCGGGCCGGGCCGCGCTGAGGCGTACCGGGCCGCTGCCGGGGTCCCTGCTCGCCCTGGCCGGCTTCCTCGGCGGGCTGTTCAGCCCGCGCGGACGCCGCCGGGCCGGCGGCCACCGCGGGCCGGCCACTCCGCCGGGCCGCCTGGGACCCGCGGGGCCCTGGCTCAAGCCCGTGTTCGCGGTCTCGGCCGCGGTGGCCATCGTGGCGGTCGGGGTGGTCATCCTCAACCACGAGACGCAGACCCTGATCAACCCGGCCAACTCCTACAGCACGCCCGGCCAGGGCGCCAGCCACGGCCGCGGCGGGACGACGGCGAACTCGAAGCGGTGGAAGCTGCCGATCGGGGTTAAGCCCACCCAGCAGATCACCGGCCCGGCGCAGAACCCGACGGTCACGAGCGTGCTGCCCGCGGTGGCCTGCACCCCGACCCCGTCGCCCGCGGCGACCACGACGTCCCCGGCCGGGGACGGCACACCGACACCGACGCCGACGGCGAGCGCCAGCGAGACCGGCACGCCGACCCCCCAGCCGACCGAGACCAGCCTGCCGACCTCCACCCCGACGGCCAGTCCCGCCACCGGCAGCACGGCCACCGCGACCGCCGCGGCCATGGTCCTCCCGTACGATGCCGGGGCCCCCGCGGTCGTCGAGTGCGGGGCCAGCCCGCAGCCCTCCAGCACGCCCTGATCGCCCGGCGGCCGGGCTCCTGGGGGCCCGCTGCCCCGTGAAGCCCGGGGAGGGCCTCCGGGGTCCCCCGGCTCAGGCCCAGCGGCCAGCCCGGCTGAGCAGGATCGTGGCCGCCGCCATACCCGCGGATGAGGTGCGCAGCACGGTCGGCCCCAGCCGCACCGCGGTAGCTCCCGCCCGGGTCAGCGCGTCGGCCTCAGCGGGGGCGATGCCCCCCTCCGGGCCGACGATCACCAGCATTTCCCCCGACCGGGGCAGCGGCGTCTCGCTGAGCTGCTCCCTGGCCTGCGGATCCAGGATGAAGGCCCGGACGGCCCGGGCGGCCCGCGCGGTCACCTCGCCGAGATCCGCGGGCCCGGTCACTTCGGGGACCCGGCCCCGCCGGGCCTGCTTGGCCGCTTCCCGCGCGGTGGACCGCCAGCGCGCGACGGCCCGGTCGCCGCGCTCCCCCTGCCATCTGGCCACGCACCGCTCCGCCGCCCACGGGACGATCACATCCACCCCGGCCTCGGTCATCAGCTCGACGGCCAGCTGACCCCGCTCGCCCTTCGGGATCGCCTGGACCACGGCCAGGGCCGGATCCGGGGCAGGCAGCACACTGCGCTGACGCACCGCTAGCTCCAGCTGGCCGCGCTGAGCCCGCGTCACCACGCAGTCGGCCACCTGGCCGTCGCCGTCGGTCAGGACCACCCGCTCGCCCGCACCCAGCCTGCGCACATCAGCCGCGTGCCGTCCCTCCGGCCCGGCCAGCACGATCAGGTCGCGGGCCAGGTCCCGGGGGTCGGCGAAGAAGACCGGCGGCTGGGAGCCGGGCGCGGGCGCCGGATCACCGGCCGTTGAACGCGTCACGCAACCGGGAGAAGAATCCCTGCTGCCCCGGGGCGAAGCGGCCGGGCGGGGTCTCCTCGCCGCGCAGGGCCGCCAGCTGCTTGAGCAGTGATTCCTGGGCCTCGTCCAGCTTTGATGGCGTCTCGACCGAGATGTGGATGACCAGGTCGCCCCGGCCCGAGTCGTTCAGGTGCTGGATGCCGAGCGCGTACATGGGGACGACCTGCCCCGACTGGGTGCCCGGGCGGATGTCCAGCTCGCGGGGGCCGTCCAGGGTTTCGACCGACAGGGTGGCTCCCAGCGCCGCGGCCACCATCGGGATGGTCACCGTGCAGTGCAGATCGTCGCCCTGGCGCTCGAAGATGGGGTGCGGCCGCTGCAGGATCTCCAGGAAGAGGTCCCCGGGCGGGCCGCCGCCGGACCCGATCTCGCCCTCGCCCGCCAGCTGGATGTGCGTGCCGTCCTCGACCCCGGCGGGGATGCGGACCTTCATCGTGCGCCGGGTCCTGACCCGGCCGTCGCCGTCACACTCGGGGCACGGCCGGCGGATGACGGTGCCGAACCCGCCGCAGTGCGGGCACGGCCGTGAGGTCATCACCTGGCCCAGGAACGAGCGGGTGACCTGGCTGACCTCGCCGCGGCCGCCGCAGACTTCACAGGTCTCCGGGTGGGTGCCCGGGGCCGTGCCCTCACCCGAGCAGGTCGGGCAGACCACGGCCGTGTCCACGACCAGTTCCCGGGTGGTCCCGAAGGCGCACTCGGACAGGTCCAGCTCGACCCGGATTGTCGCGTTCCGGCCGCGCCGGGCCCGGCTGCGCGGGCCCCGGGTGGTCGCCCCGGCGCCGAAGAACGCGTCCATGATGTCGCTGAACGGGAAGCCGGGACCGAAGCCGCCCGCCCCGGGCCCGCCGTTGGGCGCGAACGGGTCCGCGCCCTGGTCGTACATCTGCCGCTTCCCCGGGTCGGAGAGCACCTCGTACGCCTGGGTGATCTCCTTGAACCGTTCCTGGGTCTCCGGGTCCGGGTTCACGTCCGGGTGCAGCTCACGGGCGAGCCGCCGGTAGGCCTTCTTGATCTCATCAGGCGGTGCGTCCCGGCGGACGCCGAGCGCGCCGTAGTAGTCGTTGGCCACTAGGACCCCGCCAGGATCTGGCCCACGTATCGTGCCACCGCGCGTACTGCTCCCATCGCTGTCGGGTAATCCATCCGTGTCGGGCCGAGCACCCCGAGCCTGGCCAGCACCTGATCCCCGGTTCCGTAGCCGGCCGCCACCACGGACGTGCTCCGCAGGCCCTCGACCGGGTTCTCCGCGCCGATCCGGACGGTCAGCGAGGGGTGATCACCAGACTCGCCCAGCAACCGCATGAGCACGACCTGCTCTTCGAGAGATTCGAGGACTTCCCGGAGTCCCTTGGAGAAGTCGGTCGCGGTCAGGTTCGCCGCGCCCCCGACCACGACCCGCTCGTCGGTCCGCTCCACCAGGGTCTCCAGGATGACCGAGAACACCGCCGCCGCGTTCGGCCGTTCCGTCGGGTCGACCAGCTCGGGCAGTTCCGCGACCACCGACGTCACCTCGGTCAGCCGCATCCCGTCCAGGCAGGCGTTCAGTACCGCCCGCAGGTGCATGATGGAGTCTTCCTCGGCCGCGTCCGGCAGTTCCACCGAGCGCTGCTCGACCCGCCCGGTGTCAGTGATGATCACCAGCATGACCCGCTTCGCGGCCAGCGGGACCAGCTCCACGTGCCGGACCGAGGACCGGGTGAGCGAGGGGTACTGCACGACCGCCACCTGGCGGGTCAGCTGCGCGAGCAGCCGGACCGTCCGCATCACCACGTCGTCGAGATCGTAGGCGCCGGCCAGGAACGTCTCGATCGCCCGCCGTTCGGCCGAGGAGAGCGGCTTGACGCCGGACAGCCGGTCCACGAACAGCCGGTAGCCCTTATCCGTCGGTATCCGGCCTGCGCTGGTATGCGGCTGCACGATGAAGCCCTGCTCCTCGAGCACCGCCATGTCGTTGCGGATGGTCGCCGGTGAGACATCGAGGTTATGCCGGTCGACCAGCGACTTCGAGCCCACGGGCTCCGTGGTGGACACATAATCTTCCACGATCGCCCGCAGTACCGCGAGCTTGCGCTCATCGAGCATGTGTCCCCACCTCCCCTGGCACTCCACAGCCCTGAGTGCCAAGTTTAAGGCGGTCCTGGCGCCGTGACACCCAAGCGCTGCTTTATTCCGGGGGGGCGACCCCCCTGGACCCCCCGGAATCCGCCGGCTCGGCGAGCACCCGCCTGCGGCGGGCCCCGCCTCACCGGCGGATCACCACGCGCACGCCCCGGAAAACCCCGATCTCCCGCCCACAGGGCACCCGCCTGCGGCGGGCCCCGCCTCACCGGCGGATCACCACGCGCACGCCCCGGAAAACGCCGCCCCCACCGCCCGGGGAAATCCGCGTCCGGCGTGCCGCCGCCTGGGCGCCGCACTTGTCCGGTAGCGTCCGGTGTGGTGGACCCCTATTACGGTACGGATGTCCTCGCACCGGGCTGGCAGCGCCGCGCACGGCCGGAGCCGCCCCAGGTGGAAGCGGTCTGCGGGCTGGTCGTGGAGGAGGCGGGCGGCGGTTTCTGCGGCGCCGTCGTGGCGTGCGAGAAGAACGCGGTGACGCTGGAGGACCGGTTCGGGCGGCAGCGGGCCTTCCTGCTGCACCCTGGCGCGTTCCTGCTGGAGGGCAGGCCGGTTACGCTGACCCGGCCGCAGCCAGCCGGGCCGGCCCGCGGCCTGGCCCCGAGCGTCTCGGGCTCGGTGGCCCGGCCTGCGGAGCCGCCCGGCCAGGCCAGCCGGGCCCGGGTCGCCAAGGCCAGCCGGATCTACGTCGAAGGCCGCCACGACGCCGAGCTCATCGAGCAGATCTGGGGCGACGACCTGCGTGACGTGGGCATCGTGGTGGAGTACCTGGAGGGGGTGGATCACCTCCCGGCCGTCCTGCAGGCGTTCTCGCCCGGTCCCCAGCGGCGGCTCGGGGTCCTGGTCGACCACCTGGTGCCCGGGTCCAAGGAACAGCGCATCGCCGCCACGGTGACCTCCTCCCACGTGCTGGTGGTGGGCCATCCCTACGTGGACATCTGGCAGGCGGTCAAGCCCGCGGCGCTGGGCATTCCCGCCTGGCCCGTGGTGCCGCGCGGCCAGCCGTGGAAGGAGGGCGTGCTGAGCGCCCTCGGCTGGGGCACGGACACGGCGGCCGGCTGGAAACGGATCCTGGCCGGGGCCCGCAGCTACGCCGACCTGGAATCAGAACTCCTCGGCCGGGTCGAGGAACTGATTGATTTCGTCACTGCACCGGGTACTAGCTAACGTGAGGTAGCAACGCACCCCGCGAGGAGCCCATGACGAGCCGCCCGCAGTACCCGATGGATTCCGGCCTCAGCGTGTTCGGCCAGCAGGACGGCGGCCCGGCGGGCGGCGAGGACACGGACCCCGGCGACGGCAGGCCAGCCGCCGCGGTCCCGGCGGACCGCGATGAGATGCGCCGGGCCATGCTCGCCTACCTGGGCGTGCCGTTCACGCTGTGCCTGGTGCCGCTGGCTGTCTACCTGACCAGCCTGGGGACCCGCAGGTTCGCACGGGCGCACGCGGCGGTGGCGCTGAGCCTGTCCCTGGCCACCATCCTGTACATGTTCAGCATCCTGATCGTGGGCGGCGTGCTGGCCCTGGACTCCGCCCTGGTGGGCGCGCTGGTCGCCACGCCGTTGCTGGTGCTGCTGTGGGCCGGCGTGCTGGTCGTGGTGATCCGCGCGGCAGGGGCGGCCAGCCGCGGTGAGATGTACCACCTGCCCCGGTGGCTGCGGATGACCTCGGGCCCGCCCCGCTGACTCCGGGCCGCGTTGCGTCAGTCGGTGAGGCCGCGGATCACCGCGTCGGCGAGCAGCCGCCCGCGGGTAGTCAGCACGACCCGGCCCGCGGCGTAAGCGCTCTCCTCGGCCAGCCCGTCTGCCACCGCGGTGGCCGCGGCGGCCCGCCCGGCCGGGGCGAGCACGTCGACCGGGCACCCGGAGGACAGCCGGGTCAGCAGCATGATCTCCTCCAGCTTGCGCTCCGGCCCGGTCAGCACCTCGCGGGCCAGGCCCGGGCTGGTGCCCGCGGTGAGCCGCGCCGCGTAGGCGGCCGGGTGCTTCACGTTCCACCAGCGGACCCCGCCCACGTGGCTGTGCGCGCCCGGTCCCACGCCCCACCAGTGGCCACCGGTCCAGTACAGCTCATTGTGCTGGCAGCGGGCCCCCGGCCCGGCAGCCCAGTTGGACACCTCGTACCAGCCCAGTCCCCGGGCCGAGAGGAGCCCGTCCGCGGCCAGGTAACGATCGGCCATCGCCTCGTCGTCCGGGACGGCCACCTCCCCGCGCCGGACCCGGGCCGCGAGCCGGGTGCCGTCCTCGACGATCAGGGCGTACGCGGAGATGTGATCCGGGCCCGCCGCCAGGGCCGCATCGAGTGACTCGCGCCAGTCCGCGTCGGTCTCCCCCGGTGTGCCGTAGATGAGATCCAGGCTGACATGCTCGAAGCCCGCCGCCCGGGCCCACCGGGCACAGCGGGCTGGCCGGCCGGGCTCGTGCACCCGGTCCAGCACGGCCAGCACATGCGGCGCCGCGCTCTGCATGCCCAGGGAGATCCGGGTGAACCCAGCCTCGCGGAGCGCGACCAGGGACTTCTCGTCCACGCTCTCCGGGTTGGCCTCGACCGTGACCTCGGCGTCCTGTGCCAGGCCGAATTCGCCGTCGATGACCCGTAGGATCTCCGCAAGCTGGTCAGCGGCCAGCAGGGTCGGGGTGCCGCCACCGAAGAACACGGTGGCCACCGGGCCGCCCGCGGCACCCAGCACCCGGCGGGCCAGCCGGACCTCTCCAGCGGCCAGCGCGGGGTAGGTGTCCCTGGAGACCCCGGGCCCGAGCTCGGCGGCGGTGTAGGTGTTGAAGTCGCAGTAGCCGCAGCGCCGCTGGCAGAACGGCACGTGGACGTAGAACCCGAACGGGCGGTGGCCCAGTTCGGCGGCCGCGCTGGCGGGCAGCGCACCGTCAGCGGGGACCGGCGAGCCGGGGGGAAGCACTCCGGGCACGGTCAGCCCGCTGCTAGTTCTCGCGGCACAGATGGTTCCTGCCGCCCGGGCCGACCCAGCACCGAGACCGCCGTTTCCTGCCACTGAGGATCGAGTCCCGGCGCGCCCAGGAGCCGCCGCATCAGGTCCGCGTCCCCGTAGTAGGCGCGCATCGCCTCGGCCACGGTCACGGTCACGCCGGCCGGCGGCCGTGAGAGCACCTCGATGGGATCGCCCGTCCCGGCCACCCCTTCCTCGAGGACGCGCAGGTAAGCGCCCGGGCGGCCCGCCCGGGCGAACCGCTTCACCCAGTGCCGCTCGTCCATCCAGCCCGCGAAGGTGGCGCACGGGATGCGGGCCGAGGCGACCTGCACCACCGCGGTGCCGAGCCCCCACGTCTCGCCGATCAGCGCCCCGGACACGTCCAGCCCGGCCGTGGTGATGTTCTCGCCGAAAACGCCGCCGGCCAGCTCCCGGCCGAGCTGCTCGGTCCACCAGTCCAGGTCCTCGCGCGCGTAGGCGTACAGGGCCTGGTAGGGCCCCCCGTGGTGCTTCGTGTCGGCCTGCTCGTCGTCACCGGCGCCGAGCCGCCCGATGGTCACCGGCCCGGGGCAGGGCCGCTTGTCGATCGCGGTGCGCCCGACCCGGCCGGCCCACCCGGCGGGCCGGCCCCGGCCTACGTTCACTGAGATCACCTGCGCGCTCGCCACCCCAGCACGGTATCCGGCGTCCCGGTGCCGGGCGAACCGGTTTCTGGCCGCCCGGCGGCCTTCCGGGGGCTCGCGACCCGCGGTGCGCGGTTATCCTGGAACTGAGCCACTCGGGTGGGAGGCGTCGATGACAAGCTGGCCCGGATACGGGGCCCCGGTGCATGGGCACGCAGCGATGCTGGCCTCGGACGCGGACCGGGACCGCGCGGCCGAGGTGCTGAAGTCGGGGTTCGCCACCGGCCGGGCTGACCAAGGACGAGTACGACGACCACCTGCACCGGCTCTACACCGCCCGCACCTACGGTGAACTGGTTCAGGTGACGGGCCAGCTCCCTGGTGGCGGCGTGGCCCTGTTCGCGGCGCCGGTTCCCGCGCGGACCAACCCGCTGGCGGTCGCCGCGCTCATCTGCGGGATCGCTGAGTTCCTCACCCTGGGCCTGACCGCGCTGCCCGCGGTCGTGCTCGGCCATGTGGCCCGCAGCCAGATCCGGCGGACCGGCGAGGCGGGCTCGGGCCTGGCCATGACCGGGCTGATCCTGGGCTGGCTGGCCATCACGATGTGGGTGCTGTTCATCGCGGTCGGTGCGTTCGCGGCCATGAGCTTCACCCACGGCGGGATGATCCACTCGTCCCCCGTCTACCAGCACATCAGCGGCCCCGGCTGAGGGTTCGCCGGACCGGACTGAAGGCCTGGGCGGCCCGGCTGAGGGTTCGCCGGACCGGGCTGAAGGCCCGGGCCGCCCCGGCTGAGGGATAAGCGAGCTGGATCAGCGCGCCCGCTCCGGTGTGGTGGACAGCGCGGCCACGAAGGCTTCCTGGGGGACTTCCACCCTCCCGATGGTCTTCATCCGCTTCTTGCCCTCCTTCTGCCGTTCCAGCAGCTTGCGCTTGCGGGTGATGTCACCGCCGTAGCACTTGGCCAGGACGTCCTTGCGCAGCGCGCGGATGTTCTCCCGGGCGATGATCTTGGCACCGATGGCGGCCTGGATCGGCACCTCGAACTGCTGCCGCGGGATCAGCTCGCGCAGCCGCGAGGTCATGGCCAGGCCGTACTCCCGCGCCTTGTCGTCGTGCACGATCTGGCTGAACGCGTCAACCGGCTGCCCCTGGAGCAGGATGTCCACCTTGACCAGGTCGGCCTCCTGCTCGCCGTCCGGCTCGTAGTCCAGCGACGCGTATCCGCGGGTCCGCGACTTCAGCTGGTCGAAGAAGTCGAAGATGATCTCGGCGAGCGGCATCGTATAGCGGATCTCGACCCGGTCGGCGGACAGGTACTCCATCCCCAGCAGCGCGCCCCGCCGGCCCTGGCACAGCTCCATGATCGTGCCGATGTACTCGGACGGGGCCAGCACCGTGGCCCGGACCACGGGCTCGAAAACCTTGGCGATCTTGCCCCCGGACGGCGTGGCCGACCCGGGGGTGCCGCCGGGGAAGTCGCTGGGGTTGGTGACCTGGAGCTCCGCACCGGATTCCATGACCACGCGGTAGACCACGTTGGGCGCGGTGGAGATGAGGGACAGATCGAATTCCCGCTCCAGCCGCTCGCGGACGATCTCCATGTGCAGCAGCCCCAGGAACCCGCACCGGAAGCCGAAGCCGAGCGCGGTGGACGTCTCCGGCTCATAGACCAGCGCCGCATCGTTGAGCCGCAGCTTGTCGAGAGCGTCGCGCAGTTCCGGGTAGTCGTCGCCGTCCATCGGGTACAGGCCGGAGAACACCATCGGGCGGGGGGTGTCGTATCCGGGCAGCGGCTCGGTGGCGGGGCGGGCGGCGCTGGTCACAGTGTCGCCGACCCGGGCCTGCCGGACGTCCTTGACCCCGGTGATGAGGTAGCCCACCTCGCCCGCGCCCAGGCTGTCCGACGGCACCGGCTCGGGCGAGATGACGCCCACCTCGAGGGTGTCGTGCGCCGACCCGGTTGACATCATGAGGCTCTTCTCCCGCCGGGTCAGGCGGCCGTCCATCACCCGCACGTAGGTGACCACGCCCCGGTAGGAGTCATAGACCGAATCGAAGATGAGGGCCCGGGCCGGCCCGTCCGGCTGGCCAGACGGCGGCGGGACCTGCCGCACCACGGCGTTGAGGAGTTCCTCGACGCCCTCCCCGGTCTTGGCCGAGACGCGCAGCACGTCGCCGGGGGAACAGCCGAGGATGCTGGCCAGTTCGTCCGCGTACAGGTCCGGCTGGGCCGCGGGCAGGTCGATCTTGTTCAGCACCGGGATGAGGTGCAGGTCCGCCTCGAGGGCCAGGTACAGGTTGGCCAGCGTCTGGGCCTCGATGCCCTGGGCCGCGTCCACCAGCAGGATGGCGCCCTCGCACGCGGCCAGCGACCGGGACACCTCGTAGGTGAAGTCCACGTGGCCCGGGGTGTCAATGAGGTTGAGCACGTAGGGACGGCCGTCCGAGCCGGTCCAGGGAAGCCGGACGGCCTGGCTCTTGATGGTGATCCCGCGCTCGCGCTCGATGTCCATCCGGTCCAGGTACTGGGCCCGCATCTGGCGGTCCGTCACCACCCCGGTGAACTGCAGCATGCGGTCCGCGAGCGTGGACTTGCCGTGGTCGATGTGCGCGATGATGCAGAAGTTCCTGATAATGCCCATGTCAGTATGGCCGGGGCTGGTCGCGGGCTGCGCGCCATCCGGGAGGACCTGCTCGGGCACTGCTGGCACAGGAATCCGCCTGGTTCGTGTTCGGGGTGGGTGCTTTCATGGTCGCATGCGGGAGCGGGTGCCCTGGCCCTGGCTCACCTGGCGTGGCACCAGTTTTGAGCCGTGCTGCCCGATAGGCTATCCTGCGTCGTCGGAGCGTAAGCGCTGCCGCTGCACCTGCTGCTGCCGCATCATGCGGCCGCCGCGCGGCGTTGCCGGGCGCGACGGTACGCCCCGGCACCCAGACCAGACCCAAGTGAGGCTCCCGCGTGGCGAATATTAAGTCCCAGATCAAGCGCAACAAGCAGAACGAGAAGCACCGCCAGCGCAACAAGGCCGTCAAGTCTTCCCTGAAGACCTCGGTGCGCAAGTTCCGCGAGGCGGCCGACTCCGGCGACGCCGACGCGGCCAACGTCGCCATGCGCGACGCCTGCCGGCGCCTGGACAAGGCGGCCAGCAAGGGCGTGATCCACAAGAACCAGGCGGCCAACCGCAAGTCGGCCATCGCCCACCGCTGCGCCGAATTGAGTTAGCCCGGGGGGCGACGCTCTGCTAGCCCGGGGGCCCGAGCCCCCGGAACCCCCCACTTGCCCGCTCCCGTAGGCACTTCGGCTGCTGCGGCTGCCGGGTTAGTCGCCGGGCTCGGCGAGGACACGCCTCCGGCGCGCCTCCCCTCCCCGGCGGGCTAACCCGGGGAACGAGCCCTGGAACTCCCCCCGCCTCGCTTGCGGCGCTTCTCCCCCGGTGGCCCGGGGGCACGGGAGGCCCAGCTCTCAGCGGGCCCGGCAGGCGACCACCTCGCGGATGGCTACTTCCAGGGCGTAGCCCGCGCTCGTCCCTTCCCCTTTGACCTGGGCGTCGGCCCGGGCCACCACGGCCAGGGCGCGGGCCACCCCCTCGGGGGTCCAGCCCCGGAGCTGCTGCCGGACCCGGTCCACCTTCCACGGGGGCATGCCGGCCTCGGCGGCGACCGCCGCGTCCGGCTGGCCCCTCGGGGCACTGCCGACGCGGCCCAGCAGGCGCACCCCCTGGGCCAGGCCGCTGGTGATGAGTACCGGGGACACCCCGACCGCCAGCGCCCAGCGCAGCAGCTCCAGCGCCTCTCCCAGGCGCCCCTCGACGGCCCGGTCCGCCACGGTGAAGCCGCTCGCCTCGGCCCGGCCCCGGTAATAACGGGCCACCACGGCCTGGTTGACGACCCCGGTGGTGTCCGCGGCCAGCTGCGCGCAGGCGGCGGCGAGTTCACGCAGGTCGTTGCCCAGGGCGTCGAGCAGGGCCCGCACGCCGCTTTCCTCGATCGTGCGTCCCGCGTGGCGGAACTCTCCCCGGATGAACTGCATCCGCTCGCCCATCCGGGTGATCTTCGGGCACTCGATGATCCGGGCGCCCCGCTTGCCCAGCGCGGCGAGCAGCGCCTTCCCCTTGGCCCCGCCGGCATGGGTGAGGACCAGCACGGTGTCGGGCGGCGGGTCGCCCGCGAGGCTGGCGATCTCGTCGGCCACGTTCTTGGCCGCGTCGGCGGCGCCGTGCAGCACGACGACGCACCCGCCGCCGAACAGCGAGGGCGCGGTCATGGCGGCCAGCTCGCCGGACCGCAGCCCCGCGGCCTGCACGTGGCGCACATCATCGACCGGCCGCGCGGCCTCGACCAGGCGCGCCACGGCCCGCTCGACCAGCAGGTCCTCCTCCCCCACGACCACGCTGACGCCGGCGATGCCGGCGGATGAGAGGGACGCGGAAGGCATAGCGGCAGCATGCCATATGGCGGGCGGTGGGCGGGCCACAGCGGCCCGGCGATTCCGGCCCTCCCAGGCCAGGCCCCGGTGCTCAGCCCGGCTAGCTGACCACGGGAGCGCCGCCGAGCCACACCCGGCTCGGCTTGAGCCCGTAGGACCAGGCGAACGCGCCCTCGTGGTCGGCGTCCCACAGCACGATGTCGGCCAGGCGGCCGCGGACCATCGCGCCCCGGTCCGGGGCCCGCAGCGCCTGGGCACCACCCAGCGTGGCGGCCCGCAGGGCCTCGGTCACGCTCAGCCCGAACTGCGACACGGCCAGCGAGATGACCAGGGGCATCGAGGTGATCCCGTTGCCGCCCGGAGTGTGGTCCGAGCCGAGCGCTACCGCCACGCCCTTGTCCAGCAGGGCGCGCACCGGCGGGTTCTTGCCGGTCTGGAGGGCCGTTCCCGGGCAGACCACCGCGGCCACCCCGGCCTGGGCCAGGGCCGCCACGTCCTCGTCACTCGCCTCGTGCAGGATGTCCGCGGACGCGCAGCCGAGTTCGGCGGCCAGCCGGGCGGCGCCAGTGCGGCTCTCCCCGCAGGCGTGCACCCGCGGCAGCAGCCCGGCCGCCCGGCCCGCGCTGAGAATCCAGCGGGCCTCCCGCTCGGTGAAGCGGCCTTCCTCGCAGTAGACGTCCACGCTGTCCGCGCCGACCGAGGCCGCGTCCGAGCACCAGGTGCCCACGGCGTCGATGTAGTCGTGCCGGCGGCCGAAGTACTCCGGCGGCACCGCGTGCGCGGCCAGGAACGTCACGTGCACCCGCGGCATGCCGGGCTCGCCTTCCAGCGAGCGGAGCATGCGCACGTCGGCGAGCTCGCCGTCGCGGGTCAGGTGATAGCCCGTCTTGGCCTCGATCGTGGTGGTCCCGCACCGGAGCCACTCGCCGAGCCGCTCCCGGACGCCGTTGCACAGGGTCCAGGGATCCGTGCCGCGGGTCACCGTGACTGTCGAGGCCATCCCCCCGCCGGCCGCGGTGATCTCCCCGGTTGAGGAGCCACCTGCCCGCATGGCCACTTCCGCCCAGCGGTTGCCCGCGTAGACCGGGTGGGTGTGCGCGTCGATCAGGCCCGGGGTGACCAGGCCGCCGCCCAGGTTCTCCACCGAGTTGACATCGACAATGTCCTCTACCACGCCGGGCAGGCTCTCCGGGAGCTCCGAGGCGCGGCCCACCCAGGCGATGCGGTCGTTGTAGGTGAGGATGGCCGCATTGCTCCAGACCTCGGACCCGGTCCAGAGACGGCCAATGTTGGTCAGCAGGCGGACGGTCACCGGCATGCCCCCGGCCGCGCACGCGGGAGGGGCCGGGGGGAAGCGCGCCAGACCGGGCGTACCTGCGTCATGCGCGGTCACCTGCCATAGCTCGTCCGTACCACTGATGGCCCCCCGCCAGGCACCCAGCAATGCGGGTTCCAGAGCGACCGACCGCGGCGCTGCGGGATGCGGCAACCAACATATCGGTTCAGATACGCTATTGCACCAGAGGATCCCTGTACAGGCACTTCACGAAGAAGGCGGGACGGAAATTACCGTCCTTTCCGCCGATCTCACCGTCTGTGCTGGTCGGAGCCCTCTTAGCTGCGCTGCGTGTCCGCCGGGAGGTGGATTCTGCTTTACCGGATAAGGCACCGGCGGAATTGACCGCCCGTTCAATGCGACGTTGTCTCCTGCTGCGGTCAGCTTCCCACATAGGGGCAGTTCCCGCGCCCTAGTCAGCTTCCCGCGGGAACGGCAATACGGTCGATCTCGGCAGCGAGGCCCGGCGGAACCCGGGCGGTCAGCTCGGTACCCGTGGCGCAGTGCCGCAACGCGAGCACCTCACCCTCCTGGTGCGCCCGAGCTACCAGGTCACCGCGCACGTACGGCACCACGGCGCTGACCTCACGGTCCCACTGCGGGAGCGCGGCCTCGACCGCCTGCGCCAGCGCGGCCAGCCCCTCACCGGTGCGTGCGGACACGATCACGCTGCGGCGCTCGTGCCGCCGCAGCGCGTCCACGTCGATCGGATCGGCGGCGTCCGCCTTGTTGATCACGATCAGCTCCGGCACGTCGCGGGCCCCGATCTCGGCGAGCACCTCACGGACAGCGGAGATCTGCGCCTGCGGATCAGCGTCGCTGCCGTCCACCACGTGCAGGATCAGGTCAGCCTCGGCGACCTCTTCCAGGGTGGACCGGAACGCCTCGATCAGCTGGTGCGGCAGGTGGCGGACAAACCCGACAGTGTCGGTCAGCGTGAACCACCGGCCGGATGGTGTCCGGGCCCGGCGGACCGATGGGTCCAGGGTGGCGAACAAGGAGTCATCTACCAGCACCCCGGCCCCGGTCATCCGGTTGAGCAGGCTGGACTTGCCCGCGTTCGTGTAGCCCGCGATGGCCACCGCTGGGACGGCGTGGCCACGTCGCTGGTGCCGCTGCACCTGCCGGCCGACCGACATCTCGGCGATCTGGCGGCGCAGCCGGGCCGTGCGGGTCCTGATCCGCCGCCGGTCCGTCTCGATCTTGGTCTCACCCGGGCCCCTGGTGCCGATGCCGCCGCCGCCGGCCACCCGGCCACCCGCCTGCCGGGACAGCGACTCGCCCCAGCCGCGCAGCCGGGGCAGCAGGTACTCGAGCTGGGCCAGCTCGACCTGGGCCTTGCCCTCCTTGCTCCGGGCGTGCTGGGCGAAGATGTCCAGGATCAGCGCGGTCCGGTCGATGACCTTCGCCTTCACCACGCCTTCCAGCCGGCGCAGCTGGCTGGGGGTCAGCTCACCGTCGCAGATGACGGTGTCCGCGCCAGTCGCGGCGACCAGGGCCGCGACCTCGGTGGCCTTGCCGGCGCCGATGTAGGTCGCCGCATCGGGCCGGCCGCGGCGCTGGATCAGGCCGTCCAGGATCACCGAGCCGGCCGTCTCGGCCAGCCGGGACAGCTCGCGCAGCGAGTTCTCCGCGTCAGCCAGGGTCCCCTCGGTCCAGACGCCGACCAGGATGACCCGCTCCAGCCGCAGGGCGCGGTACTCGACCTCGGTGACGTCCTCGAGCTCGGTGGACAGCCCGGAGACCCGCCGCAGCGCGTGCCGGTCCGACAGGTCGAGCGCGCCCGAGTCCCGATGCCGCTCGCTGAAGTCGGCAGGGACCTGCGGAGGTAGCTCGCTGGGAAGGGTCATCGCCTGCTCATCTGGGTCGGTCACGTGGACTGCGGTGTTCTGGTTTGCCAATGCTTTCACGCCTCCGAGATACGCTCACCTCAATAAACACCGGCGGAGCGCAGGTTGTGCCCGGGATGTGGCCGGGAACACTTTGACCGGCGCCGGCGCGAGGTGTTAGCAACAATGCGGGGCAACCCGGGAGGAGCGCGGCATGACCAGCGAGGGTGTGGAGATCACCGGTCCGATGGGGGACCGTTTCGACGAGGTTCTCACCCCGGAAGCGGTCAGCCTCGTCGCTGCGCTGCAGCGGGAGCTGGGCAGCCGGCGCAGGGAGCTGCTGGCCGCGCGCGCGACGCGGCAGGTGGAGCTGTCGGCCGGGGGGACGCTGGACTTCCTGGCCGCGACCCAGGCCATCCGGGACGACCCCGACTGGCGGGTGGCCGCCCCCGCGCCGGGCCTGGTGGACCGGCGGGTAGAGATCACCGGCCCGACTGACCCGAAGATGACCATCAACGCGCTGAACTCGGGCGCCAGGGTGTGGCTCGCCGACTTCGAGGACGCCAACACCCCGCTCTGGGAGAACATGGTCACCGGGCAGCTGAACCTGATCAGCGCGCTGGACCGGACCCTCGACTTCACCAGCGAGGAAGGCAAGTCCTACCAGCTGGGGCCGGACACCGACCTGGCCACCATCGTGGTCCGGCCGCGCGGCTGGCACCTGGACGAGAAGCACCTGCTGGTGGACGGCCAGCGGGTCTCGGGCAGCCTGTTCGACTTCGCCCTGTACTTCTTCCACTGCGCGCGGCGCCAGCTGGAGAAGGGATCCGGGCCCTACTTCTACCTGCCCAAGATCGAGAGCCACCTGGAGGCCCGGCTCTGGAACGACGCGTTCAACATCGCACAGGACGCGCTGGGTATCCCCCGCGGCACGATCCGGGCCACCGTGCTGATCGAGACCATCCCGGCCGCGTTCGAGATGGAGGAGATCCTCTACGAGCTGCGTGACCACAGCGCCGGGCTGAACGCGGGCCGCTGGGACTACCTGTTCAGCATGATCAAGAAGTTCCGCAACCGGGGCCAGGAATTCGTGCTGCCCGAGCGCAACTCGGTGACCATGACCGCCCCGTTCATGCGCGCCTACACCGAATTGCTGGTGAAGACCTGCCACGCGCGGGGGGCGCACGCGATGGGCGGGATGGCGGCGTTCATCCCCAGCCGCGTGACCCCGAGGTGAACGACGTGGCCATGGCCAAGGTGCGCGAGGACAAGACCCGCGAGTCGGCGGACGGCTTCGACGGCTCCTGGGTGGCCCACCCGGACCTGGTGCCGCTGTGCCGCGAGGTGTTCGACGCCGCCCTGGGAGACCGTCCCAACCAGCTCGCCCGGCAGCGCGACGACGTGAGCGTGTCCGCCGGGGACCTGCTCGCGGTGAGCAAGACCCCAGGCACCATCACCGAGGCGGGGCTGCGCAACAACATCAGCGTCGGGCTGCAGTACCTCTCGTCCTGGCTGGGCGGGAACGGGGCGGTGGCCATCTTCAACCTGATGGAGGACGCGGCCACCGCGGAGATCTCCCGGTCCCAGGTCTGGCAGTGGATCCACAACAGCGTGCGGCTGGACGACGGCCCCCTGGTGACCCGGGAGCTCGCCGAGCGGATCATCGCCGAGGAGTCGGCGTCCATCCGGGAGGCGGCCGGGGCGGCTTTCGACGCGCCGCGGTTCGAGCAGGCGGCCGGCCTGTTCAGCGCGGTCGCCCTGGCCGACGACTACACGGAATTCCTCACCCTGCCCGCCTACGAGGAGATGCCGTAGCAGGTCCTCGGGAGAACCAGAGGAGATGCCGTAGCAGGTCCTCAGGAGAACAGAGGAAGATGCCGTAGCAGGCTCTCGGGAGAACGGAGCAGATGCCATAACCCCGCGCTCCCTCGTGGACTACCGGGCCGCCAGGAGGCACCCTGGAGGGTAAGCGGCATGGTGGAGGCAGGATGACGGTCCAGGCGATGGTGCCCCGGATGACCGAGATCTGCGGGCCAGGCGGGGTGGTGTCGGATCCTGCCGAGCTGCGTACCTACGAATGCGACGGGCTTACCTCGCATCGCGCCGCGCCCGGCCTGGTCGTGCTGCCGGAGACGGCGGAGCAGGTCGCCGCCGTGGTCGCGGACTGCGCCCGGGCCGGGGTGCCGTTCGTGGCCCGGGGATCGGGTACCGGCCTGTCCGGGGGCGCCCTGCCGCGCACCGACGGCGTGCTGATCGTCATGTCGCGGATGCGCCGGATCATCGCGATCGACCCGGTCAGCCAGCGGGCCATCGTGGAACCGGGCGTCACCAACCTGGCGGTCAGCACCGCGGCCCGGCCGTACGGCTACTTCTACGCCCCGGATCCGTCCAGCCAGGTGATCTGCTCGGTGGGCGGCAACGTGGCCGAGAACTCGGGCGGCGCGCACTGCCTCAAGCACGGCTTCACCGTGCACCACGTGACCGGCCTGCAGATCGTCACGCCCGAGGGCGAGCTGACCTGGCTGGGTGACGGCACCGGCGCCGCGCCCGGCTACGACCTGGTCGGCATGTTCACCGGCTCCGAGGGCACGCTGGGCATCGTGACCAAGATCGTGGTCAAGCTGACCAGGATCCCGCAGGTCATCACCACCCTGCTGGCCGCCTTCGAGACCACTGGCGCGGGCGGCGCCGCGGTCTCCGCGATCATCGGGGCCGGGATCCTGCCCGCCGCCATCGAGATGATGGACGCGCTGGCCATCGAGGCGGCCGAGGCCGCGGTGGCCTGCAACTACCCGGCCGGCGCCGGGGCGGTCCTGGTCGTGGAGCTGGACGGGCCCGAGGCCGACGTGCGCCGGGACAGCGCCGCGGTGCGGGAGCTGTGCCGCCACGCCGGCTGCAGCGAGATCCGGGAGGCGGATGACCCGGCGGAGCGCGCCGCGATCTGGGCCGGGCGCAAGTCCGCGTTCGCCGCGGTGGGCCGGATCTCCCCGTCCTACCTGGTCCAGGACGGGGTCGTGCCGCGGACCGCGCTCGGCGAGGTCCTGGACAAGATCGCGGCGCTGGCGGCCGGGTCAGGGATCCGGGTGGCCAACGTGTTCCACGCGGGCGACGGGAACCTGCACCCGCTGGTCCTGTACAACGACGCCATACCCGGGGAGGAAGCGCGGGCCGAGGAGGTGTCCGGGGCGATCCTGGACCTGTGCATCGAGCACGGCGGCTCCATCACCGGCGAGCACGGCGTGGGCACGGACAAGTCCAAGTACATGACGAAGATGTTCACCCGGGAGGACCTGGACACCATGCAACTGCTCCGCTGCGCGTTCGACCCGGCGGGGCTGTGCAACCCGGGCAAGATCTTCCCCACCCCGCGGCTGTGCGGCGAGGTCCCCGGGCTCCGCCGCGGCGTGCATCCCGCGGTCGCCGCAGGCCTTGCGGAGCAATTTTGACTAGCACTGCGGAGCAATTTTGACTAGCACTGCGGAGCAATTTTGACTAGCGCCGGCGAGCAGTCTTGAGCCCTGCCTCAGTGCCCGGGTCGCTGGCCCGGGCCTGCCGCGTGGTGCGGCCGGGCGGTCCGCGGGACGCAGTGGCCGGGCTGACGCCGCCCTGGGTCGCATCGCCGGCCGACACCGCCGAGGCCAGCGCCCTGCTGGCGGCGGCGACCGAGCACGGCCTCGCGGTGGTGCCGCGGGGCAGCGGGACCAGCGTGTCCTGGGGTGTCCCGCCGCGCCACCTCGACCTGGTCATCGACACCCTCCGGCTGGACCAGGTGCTGGAGCACGCCGCGGGCGACCTGGTGGTCCGGGCGCAGGCCGGCGTGACCATGCGCCAGCTGGCCGGGGTCCTGGCCGCCGCGCGGCAGCAGCTTGCCCTGGACGTCCCGCCCGGGTCCGGCAACGGCGGCCAGGCCGGCTCGCCCACGGTCGGCGGCGTACTCGCCACGGGCTCCGCCGGCCCCCGCCGCCTGCGCTACGGCACCCCCCGCGACCTGCTGATCGGGATCACCGTCATCCGGCCGGACGGGACCGTGACCAAGTCCGGCGGCAAGGTCGTCAAGAACGTGGCCGGCTACGACCTCGGCAAGCTGTACACCGGCTCGCGCGGAACGCTGGGCCTGATCACCGAGGCCATCTTCCGGCTGCATCCGCTGCCCGCCGCGACCGCGTTCGTCACCGCCGGCTATGCCGACCCGGCCGCCGCCGCGCGGGGCGTCGCGGCGGCCGCCGGGTCCGAGCTCGCCCCGGTGGCCATCGAGCTCGACCGGCCGGCCATGGCCTGGTCCGGGTGGCGGTGCTGCTGGAAGGCGACCCCGCGGGGGTGTCCCAGCGGGCCTCGCTGATGCGCGGGGTACTCGGCGCGGGGACGGCGACCCTGGACGCCGCGCCGTCCTGGTGGGGCGCGGCCCCGGGCGCCCGCGGACCCGGCTCCGCGGGCCGGGCCGCCGGCACGGTGATCCAGATCGGCTTCTGGGCCGCGGCCCTGCCCGGCGTGCTGGACGCGGTGGACGCCGCGGGCCGGGCGGCCGGGATGGACCCGGCGGTGGCCGGCTCGGCCGCCGCGGGCGTGCTGCACGCCGCCGTGCCCGGGAGCGCCGCGCCGGAGGACGTCGCCGGGTTCCTCGCCGGGCTGCGCGAGCGCCTCGCCCGGGATCTGGAACCGGGATTGGCCGGCGGGGAAGGACCCCCGGCCCGGTCCAGCGCCGTCGTGGTCCGCGCCCCGGCCGCGGTGCAGGACCTGGTGGACATGTGGGGGCCGGTGCCCGCGCTCGGGCTGATGCGGGCGCTGAAGGATCAGTTCGACCCGGGGCACCTGATGGCACCCGGCCGGTTCGCCGGAGGGATCTGAGTGCGGGAGGGACCCGAATGACCGCGTCGCCCATCGACCCGTCCGGCGAGCTGCGCGCGCTGGCGTCCGATTGCGTGCACTGCGGCTTCTGCCTGCCTGCGTGCCCCACATACCAGCTGTGGGGCGAGGAGATGGACTCGCCGCGGGGGCGGATCCACCTGATGACCCAGATCCTGGACGGGGCGGTGGCCGGCGAGACAGTGGCCAGCGAGGCCGCGGCCAGCCACCTGGACCGCTGTCTGGGCTGCATGGCCTGCGTCCCGGCCTGCCCGTCCGGGGTGCAGTACGACCGGCTCATCGAGGCGGCGCGCGGCTGGGCCGAGGAGCCTGCGGCCGGCGCGGCGCCGGCCCCGCTGCCGCCCCGCTCGCTGCGCGACCGGGCGGCGCGCGCGGCGATCTTCGCGACGTTCCCGTACCCGGCCCGGCTCCGCATGCTCACCCGGCCGCTGCGGGCCGCACAGCGCACGGGGGCGATCCGGCGGATCGAGAACAGCCAGCTGGCCGCCCGGTTCGCCCCCGAGCTGATCGCGTCCCTGCGGGTGGCGCCCTCGCCGCCCCGGGGGCGCCGCACCACGCTGGCCCGCCGGGTGCCCGCGCAGGGCCCGCGCCGGGCGGTGGTCGGCCTGCTCACCGGCTGCGTGCAGCGGGTGTTTTTCCCGGGCGTGAACGAGGCCACCGCGCGGGTGCTGGCGGCCGAGGGCTGCGACGTCGTCATCCCGCGCAGGCAGGGCTGCTGCGGCGCCCTGTCGCTGCACAGCGGCCGGGCCGCCGAGGCCGCCGGGTTCGCCCGGCAGACGATCGCCACCTTCGAGAACGCGGGCGTGGACACCGTCGTGGTCAACTCGGCGGGCTGCGGCTCGGCCATGAAGGAGTACACCCACCTGTTCCCGGCGGGCGCGTCCGGCGGCCCGGACCCGGGCACGGCAGACTGGGCCAGGCGGGCTGCCCGCTTCACCCGCAGCGTCCGCGACCTCAGCGAGTTCCTCGCCGAGCTAGCCGCCGACGGCGGCCCGCGGGCCGAACGGCACCCGCTTCCGGTCACCGCGGTCTACCACGAGGCCTGTCACCTGGGGCACGCGCAGGGCATCCGGCGCCAGCCCCGTGAGCTGCTCGGCGCCATCCCCGGGCTGGAACTCGTGGAGCCGGCCGACCCGGGGACCTGCTGCGGCTCGGCGGGCGTGTACAACCTGCTCCAGCCCGAGGCCGCGGGCGAGCTGGGTGCCCGCAAGGCGGCCTCGGTGCTGGCCACCGGGGCGCCGCTGGTCATCTCGGCCAACCCGGGCTGCAGCCTGCAGATCTCCGCCGCGATGGCCGCGGCCGGGACGGGCACCCCGCCCGTCATGGCGCACATCGCGGAAGTGCTCGACGCGTCGCTGCGCGGCCTGCCGGTCACCGACCTGACCGGCCACCCGGACCCTCCGCGGTAAGCGGATCCTGGGCCTGAAACGTAGAAGAGTCATGGTCCGGGAACCGATGGATTTCGCGGAGTTCTACGCGTCCGCCAAGGACGACTGCCTCCGCACCGTGCTGGCCAGCACGGGCGACATGCAGGCGGCGGAAGAGCTGGTCGCCGAGGCCCTCGCCCGCGCCTGGGCCGCCTGGCCCACGGTGAGCAGGCATCCCGCGCCGCGTGCCTGGGTGGTCCGGACCGCGCTCAACACCAGGGTGTCCTGGTGGCGCAGACGCCGCCACGAGGTGCCGTTCCCCCAGACTGAGGTGAGCGACCCCCGGGACGACGGACACGATAACGGCCGTGTCGGTGAGGAACTAATGGCCGCGCTGCTGCGGCTCCCGCTCCGCCAGCGGCAGGTCGTCGCGCTGAGGATCTTCCTCGACCTGGACACGGCCCAGACGGCCCAGGTACTCGGCATCGCCCCCGGCACCGTTACCGCGCATATGGCCCGCGCCACCGCCGCGCTCCGCGAGGACGCCGCACTGACCCGAGAGCAGGAGACCCAGTGATAACCGATGACGAACTGCTGACCGCGGTCAGGGAGTCCTTCGCCGCAGCCCGCCTGAGTACGCCGCTCGATGCGACCGTTCGCCGTGGCCGGAAGCTGCGTACCCGGCGCCGGATGGGTGGCGCGGCCGCTGCCGTTGCCGTCGCAGCCGGCCTGACCGCGGCCGGGTTCACCACAGCCGGGCTGGTCTCTGGCGGCGCCGGCCGGCGCCGGGGTCCACCCAGGCACCACGGGCCACGGGGGCAACACAGACCGCCCGGGCCAGCCAGGCGCCGGAGACCACGCTGGCGGCGTGGACGGTGACGAAAGGGCCCGGTAGCACCGTGACCATCATGGTCCGCCAGCTGCGTGACCCGGCCGGGCTCCAGCGCACACTGCGCAACGACGGGATTCCCGCGGCCGTCGCCTTCCAGGGCGGCATGCTGTCCGACACGCCGCCGCTGCCCCGGGCCTGCCGGAACGTACACATGTCCGACCAGGCGAACGCTGAGCTGCAGGGCAGGATCATCGGTCCTGGCCTGACCGCCAACCCGCGTGTCATCGCGCTCGTCGTTCATACCGCGGAGATCCCGCGGGGCATCGGCCTGAACCTGACCGTGCAGACGAACGGCAGCGGGTACGGATGGAGCCTTGGGCTGATCCAGGCCAGCCCGGCGTGCACCGGCTCATGAGCCTGCGGCCCTGGTCCGCTGGCCGGGCTCCGCTGGCCGGGCTCCGCTGGCCGGGTTCAGCTGGCCGGGTTCAGCTGGCCGGGTTCAGCTGGCCGGGTTGAGCTGGCTGCGAGTCAGCTGGCTGAGGCCAGCCAGCCGGGGTCCAGGTGCCCCTCGGCCACGATCACCGCGGGACCGGTCAGCCAGCTGGACCCGGCGTCCAGGGTCACCGTCAGCACGCCGCCCGGCACCGTGACGTGCCACTGGGCGGGGACGGTGCTCGTTGCGGGAGAAGTAGCGGAAGCCGCTGCCGCCGCGGCCGCGACGGCGCCGGTACCACAGGAACGCGTTTCGCCCGAGCCCCGCTCGTGAACCCGCATGCTGAGCGCGCCCGGCCCGGTCACCCGGACCAGTTCCACGTTGCCGCCGTCCGGGAAGTCCGCCGGGTCCAGGCCCGGCGGCGCGGCCAGGTCGAACTTGTCCAGCGCGTCGTCCACCAGGCAGGCCAGGTGCGGGTTCCCGACGCTCACCCGCAGGCCGTCACGAACCGCCCCACCAATAACGGTCCGACCGGGGCCGAGCACGCTGACCGGGCCCATGTCCACCGTGATCCGGCCGTCCGGTTCGGCGCGGACCTGGCGGGCGCCGGACCGGGTCGCCACCGCGAACGACGGGCCCGTGGCCAGCCCGTGCTCCAGCAGGTAGCGGGCGAACACGCGGATGCCGTTGCCGCACATCTCGGCGATGCCGCCGTCCGCGTTCCGGTAATCCATGAACCACTCGGCGTGATCCGCGCCGGGCTGCCCGGCTTGGACGGCTGCAGCGGCGGCCCGTTCAGCGGCGGGCAGGCAGGCAGTGCGGACCGCGCGCAGCACCCCGTCCGCCCCGATCCCGGCCCGCCGGTCGCAAAGCCGCGCGGTGAGCGCCGGGGTGGGGTCCCACCGGCCCCCGGGATCGGGCAGGATCACGAAGTCGTTCTCGGTGCCATGTCCCTTGGCGAACTGTCCCCTGGCGAACTCACCCATCTGCCGATCGTAGCCACAGCCTGGGCCGGCAGGTCCGCCCCGGGACCGGCGTCGAGCCAGATCACCCGCGGGTCGCGGCGGAACCACGACTCCTGGCGGCGGGCGAACCGCCGGGTCGCCTTGACCGTCTGCTCGCGGGCCTCGTCCTCGCCCCACTCCCCGGCCAGGAACCGCAGCACCTGGGCGTAGCCCAGCGCCTGGCTGGCGGTCCGGCCCTCGCGCAGCCCCGCCTGCTCCAGGCCGCGCACCTCCTCGACCAGGCCGTCCCGCCACATCGACGCGACCCGGACCGCGATCCGGCGGTCCAGCTCACCGCGGCTGACCCGCAGCCCGATCTGCACCGCCGGGTACAGCGAGTCGTAGCGCGGCAGCGTCGCGGTGAACGGCTGCCCGGACAGCTCGATGACCTCCAGCGCGCGCACGATCCGGCGGCCGTTGCTGGGCAGGATGCCCACGGCCGCGCCCGGGTCGAGCGTGGCCAGCCTGGAGTGCAGTGCGGCCGGGCCCGCCGCGGCCAGCTCGGCCTCCAGGCGCTCGCGCACCGCCGGGTCGGTACCCGGGAAATTCAGGTCGTCCAGGGCGGCCCGCAGGTACAGCCCGGAGCCGCCGGCCAGGATCGGCACCCGGCCGCGGGCCGTTACCGCGGCGATGGCGTCCCGTGCCATCCGCTGGTATTCGGCCACGTTCGCGGGATACCGCACGTCCCACACGTCGAGCAGATGGTGCGGGATGCCCTGCCGCTGCGCCACCGTGAGCTTGGCGGTGCCGATGTCCATGCCCCGGTACAGCTGCATGGAGTCGGCGTTGATGACCTCGCCGCCGAGGTCACGGGCCAGCCGCAGGGCGAGATCGGACTTGCCGGCCGCGGTCGGGCCCAGGACCGCGATCACCGGATCTGCCATGTGCCCAGTGTGTCACCGGGCGGGCAGGCCGGGACCAGTCCCGGCCTGCCCGCCCCGTGCTGGCTAGCTTCGCCGCCGGCCAGCCCCCGGGGGCGGCCGGGCTCAGGACTCGGCTAGAGGTGGCCGCGGCCCGGCTGGACCCGCCTGACCCGCAGGTAGACCAGGCCCGGGCGGGAGCAGGCCAGGAAGCGCAGCCGGACAAAAGCCGGGAAAGCCCGGTTCGGCGCGATGACGTTCAGGCCGCGAGCCACCGCCGGCCGGCACAGCCGGCGCGTGAAGTCCGTGACGTCGGTGATCTCCAGCGCCGCGTGCGCGGTCCAGCCACGCCGCAGGACCACCACCCGCAGCGGGGCCCCCGCGACCCAGGCCGCCGGGCTGCCCAGCTGCCGCCCGTGCCGGTTGACCGCCGAGACGCCCGGGAACCCGGCCAGGTAGCAGGTGCGGCGCGAGGTGTTGGTGAACCTCAGCAGGTAGGTGAAGGAGCCCGCGGCGCCACTGCCCTGGCTCACCCCGAACCTCAGGTCGGCCCGGGCGCACGCCGGGATGACTGCCGGCCGCGCCGAGTGCGCGGGGGTGGTCGGGGCCGCCGAGGCAGCCGTCGCGGTCAGCGCGGTGGTACAGCCAACCGCCAGGGCCACGGCGGCCCGGCGGACGGTACTCACGGAAAAAAGCATGAATATCCCCCCTTGGTGATGGCGGCCCTGTAGGCCGCCCACCTGTGAAGACGCAGGTCCGGGGGGCAGGGTTGATCGGGTCCGGGTCAGGCTGGGCCGCGGGGGTGGCGCGCGGTCAGGCCGGGCGGCCGATAGCGGGCATGCCGAGCGAGACCGCGGGCACTGGGCCGGCCATCACCGGGCCGGCCAGGCCGTCCTGGCGGGCCTGCCAGGCATCGCCACCCCGGGTACGCCGCAGCGACCGCGGCGGGGCGTCCGCGATCAGGTAATGCGGGGCGCCCCGGGTGACCACGGTGGTCACCACGTCGCCGGGGCGCGGGGCGGTGTCACCAGGGGCGAAGTGCACCAGCCGGTTGTCCCGGGCCCGGCCGGACAGCCGGTGCGTGGCGCCGTCCTTGCGGCCCTCGCCCTCGGCGACCAGTACCTCGACCCCGCGGCCGGTGAACACCTCGTTCTCGGCCAGCGACACGTCCTCGACCAGCGTGGCGAGCCGCTGGTAACGCTCGGCGACCACCCCGGGGGGCACCTGCCCGTCCATCCCGGCCGCCGGGGTGCCCGGGCGCGGCGAGTACTGGAACGTGAACGCCCCGGCGAAACGGGCCCGGCGGACCAGGTCGAGGGTGTCCTCGAAGTCACGGTCGGTCTCGCCGGGGAAGCCCACGATGATGTCGGTGGTGATGGCCGCCTCCGGCATGGCCGCCCGGACCCGGTCCAGGATGGCCAGGTACTTCTCCCGCCGGTAGGCGCGGCGCATGGCCCGCAGCACGGTGTCGGAACCTGACTGCAGCGGCATGTGCAGCTGGGGCATCACGTTCGGCGTTTCGGCCATGGCCGCGATCACGTCGTCGGTGAAGTCCCGCGGGTGCGGCGAGGTGAAGCGGACCCGCTCCAGGCCGTCGATCCCGCCGCACGCGCGCAGCAGCTTGCCGAACGCCAGACGGTCGCCGAAGCCCACGCCGTAGGAGTTCACGTTCTGCCCGAGCAGGGTGACCTCGACGACGCCGTCTTCCGCGAGCGCCCGGACCTCGGCCAGCACGTCGCCCGGCCGCCGGTCCTCCTCCCGTCCGCGCAGGCTGGGCACGATGCAGAAGGTGCAGGTGTTGTTGCAGCCCACCGAGATGGCCACCCAGGCGGAGTAGCTCGACTCCCGGCGGGCGGGCAGGACCGAGGGGAACCGCTCCAGCGACTCGGCGATCTCCACCTGCGCGGCTTCCTGGACCCGCGCCCGTTCGAGCAGGGCGGGCAGCGAGCCGATGTTGTGCGTGCCGAACACGACGTCAACCCAGGGCGCCCGCTCCGCGATTCCGGCCCGGTCCTTCTGGGCCAGGCAGCCGCCCACGGCGATCTGCATCCCGGGCCGGGACTGCTTGACCGGCAGCAGATGACCCAGGTTGCCGTAGAGCCGGTTATCGGCGTTCTCGCGGACCGCGCAGGTGTTGAATACGACCACGTCGGCAGGTTCCCCGCTGGGGGCACGCTGGTAACCAGCGTCTTCGAGCAGGCCAGCTAGCCGCTCGGAGTCGTGCATGTTCATCTGGCACCCGTAGGTGCGTATCTGGTACGTGCGGGAGGCGCTCATTTCGCATCCGAGGGTACGCGCACTGGACGGCATGTCCGGAATCTCCCCGGGGAGAGCTGGGCATGTCCGGAATCGGCCCGCCGAGTCCCTGGCATGTCCGGAATCAACCGTGGCAGACCCGCGAATGGTAGACGATATCCCCTATGACAGACAGCGTTCCAGCTCCCCGGATCCCGTACGGTGCCTGGCCCTCCCCCATCACCGCGGCCGACGTGGCCAAGGGACAGGTGCTGATCTCCTTCCCCATGGTCTCCGGGACCGACGTGTGGTGGCAGGAGGGACGGCCGGACGAGGGCGGCCGGGTGACGGTTGTCTGCTGTGACGCTGATGGCCAGCAGCGGGCCATGCTGCCCGCGCCGTGGAACGCGCGCAGCCGGGTGCATGAATACGGCGGGCGGGCTTACCTGCCGGTGCCCGGGCGGGCCGGGGACGGGAAAAGTGAGGCCACGGGCCGGGCGGTGGTTTTTGCGAATTATGAGGACCAGCGGCTGTACTTGGCGGCCGAGCCGGTGAGTGCCAAGCGGAAGAACGCGGCGTCAGCCGCGGAGGCCGCCGCGCCGACCCCGCTGACGCCACGTGAGCCGCCTGCGGCTGACGGCGGGGCGACTGCTGACGGCGGGGCGGTCGCCGGCGGCGGGGCGGCTGCCGGCGGCGGGGGGGCCGCCGGCGGCGGGCGGACTGCGGACCGCGGCCCGGTCTTGCTGCGCTTCGCGGATTTGACCTTGTCGGCGGATGGCCGGGAGGTGTGGGGCGTCCAGGAGCGGCATGAGGGCGGGAAGATCACCCGCAGCCTCGTGGCCGTGCCGCTGGACGGGAGTGCGGCCGACGACCCCGCGGCTATCCGTGAGCTGGTCAGCGGCTCGGATTTTTTTGCCTTTCCGACGTTGTCACCGGATGGGAGCAGCCTGGCCTGGATTTCCTGGAACCACCCCCGGATGCCCTGGGATGGGACCGAATTGCGGGTGGCCCAGATTTCCGATGGGATGCTCGGGCGCGGGCGGCTGGTTAAGGGCGGGATGAGAGAGTCCGTACTGGCGCCGGTGTGGCGCGACGAGACCAGCCTGTACGTGGTCTCGGACTGGCCCGGCTGGTGGAACGTCTACCAGGTCGGCCTGGTCGGCGAGCCGGCCCAGGCGCTGTATCCGGCCGAGGAGGAGTTCGCCGAGCCGTTGTGGCAACTGGGCGGGCGGCCCTACGCCGTGCTGGGCGACGGGCGGCTGGCCGTGCTGCACGGCCAGGGCGGGATGCGGCTGGGCCTGCTCGACCCGGAGACCGGCGACCTTACCGACCTCGACCTCCCGTTCCAGGAGTTCGTGTCGGGCGTCTCCGCGGACGGCAACACGATCGTCGCGGTGGCCGGCGGACCGCAGATCCCGCTGTCGGTGGTCCGGATCGACGCGGCCACCGGCAAGTCGCAGGTGCTGCGCCGGGAGACCGAGGAGATCCCCGAGGCCGGGTACCTGCCGGTGCCGGGCCAGGTCCGGCTGGAGGGCCAGTACGGCCGCAACGTGCACGCGCTGGTGTACCCGCCGACGCACCCGCAGGCGGTGGCCCCGGACGGGGAACGGCCGCCGTACATCGTGTGGGCGCACGGCGGCCCGACCTCGCACGCGACCGGCCTGCTCGACCTGGAAAAGGCCTACTTCACCAGCCGGGGTATCGGCGTTATCGACGTGAACTACGGGGGTTCCACCGGGTACGGCCGCAGTTACCGGGAGCGGCTGCGGATGCAGTGGGGCGTGGTGGACGTGGAGGACGCGGTGGCCGCCGCACTTGCCCTGGCCGACAAGGATGAGGCCGACCCGGAGCGCCTCGGGATCCGGGGCGCGTCGGCGGGCGGCTGGACGGCGCTGGCCGCGGTCACCACGCACGCGGCCAAGCACCGGGTGTTCAGCGCGGCGGCGTCCTACTTCGGGGTGGCTGATCTGCGCACGTTCGCGGCCGAGACCCACGACTTCGAGTCGCATTACCTGGACGGCCTGATCGGCCCGCTGCCCGGGTTCGAGTACGTGTACGCGGAAAGGTCCCCGGCCGGCCACGTGACCGGCGCCACCTGCCCGGTCCTGCTGCTCCAGGGGCTCGACGACCCGATCGTGCCGCCCCGGCAGGCCGAGAGCATCGCCGCCGAGCTGTCCGCCCACGGCATCCGGCATGCCCTGCTCACGTTCGAGGGCGAGTCGCACGGCTTCCGGCGCGCGGAGACGGTTATCGCGGCGCTGGAGGCAGAACTGTCGTTCTACGGGCAGGTGCTCGGCTTCACCCCGCCGGGGATCCCCCAGCTGCCCCTGACCGAGCCCCCGAAGGCGGCGGAGGCGATGGCGGCCCAGGAGGGCGCGGGTCAGGAGGGCGCGGTCCGGGGGCCTGCTGGCGGCGGGGCCTGCTGGCGCGGGAGGCGACGGAGCCAGCCAGGGAGCCGGGGCCCAGGGGGCCGGGGCGGCAGTGGGCGGGCAGGGAGCCCGGGCGGGACAGCAGGAGGCCGGGGCAGGGCAGCACGGCGACTCGCCCGTGGGCCCCGGCCAGCCAGCCCAGGTGGCCAACTCCGCGAGCTGACCGCCCGTTAGTTAGCGCGCGAACTCGGTGGCGCGTGATTCCCGGACGACCGTGACCCGGATCTGCCCGGGGTAGGTGAGTTCCTCTTCCACCTGCTTGGCCACGTCCCGCGCGATCACCTGGGCCTGGATATCGTCCACCCGCTCCGGCTTGACCATGACCCGGATCTCCCGGCCCGCCTGCATGGCGAAAACCTTCTCCACCCCAGGCTGGGCGGTGGCGATCTGCTCCAGGCGCTCCAGCCGCTTCACGTAGGCCTCCAGCGACTCGCGCCGGGCGCCTGGGCGGCCGCCGCTGATCGCGTCCGCGGCCTGCGTGAGCACGGCCTCGACCGTGCGGACCTCGACCTCGTTGTGGTGGGCCTCGATCGCGTGCACCACATCCGCAGACTCGCCGTAGCGCCGTGCGATTTCCGCGCCTATCAGGGCGTGACTGCCCTCGACCTCGTGGGTCAGGGCCTTGCCCACGTCGTGCAGCACCGTGCAACGTTTCAGCAGCACGGGGTCCATCCCGAGCTCGCTGGCCATCATGCCGGCGATGTGCGCGGATTCGACCAGGTGGCGGAGCACGTTCTGGCCGTAGGAGGTGCGGTAACGCAGCCGGCCGAGCAGGGTGACCAGCTCAGGGTGCAGGTCGGTGATGGACAGCTCCACCAGCGCGTCCTCACCCGCGCGCACGCACAACTGTTCCACCTCCCCCTTGCTGCGCTCGTACGCTTCCTCGATCCGCTGCGGGTGGATCCGGCCGTCGAGGACGAGCCGTTCCAGGGTGAGCCGCCCGACCTCACGCCGCACCGGGTCGAAGCAGGACAGCAGCACCGCTTCGGGCGTGTCGTCGATGATGAGGTTGACCCCGGTGACGGACTCGAAGGCACGGATGTTCCGGCCTTCCCGGCCGATGATCCGGCCCTTCATCTCATCGCCCGGAAGGTGCAGCACGGAGACGACCGACTCGCTGGTCTGCTCGCTGGCCACCCGCTGGATGGCCAGGGTCACGATCCGCCGGGCCCGTTCCTCGCCGTCCCGGCGGGCCGCGTTCTCGGTCTCCCGGACCAGCAGCGCCGCCTCTCGCTTGGCCTGGTTCTGGATACCCGCGACCAATTCCGCCTTAGCCTGATCGGCGGTCAGGCCGGCGGCCCGCTCCAGGACCTGGCGGCGTTCCTCGTCCAGCCGGTCCAGGTCAGCCCGCCGGGTTTCCAGGTCACCACGCACCTGGTCCAGGCTCGCGGAGCGTTCCTCCAGCTTGCCGAACTCAGCATCCAGGCGGGTCTCCCGTTCCGCCAGCCGTGCTTCGCGGCGCTCAAGATCGGCACGCAACTCGCGGGCCTCGGCCCGGGCCGCCCGCAGTTCCTCTTCGGCGTCCCGGCTGGCCTGGGCGGCCTTGTCGGCGGCCAGCCCCGCTTCGCGCATGATGGCGGCGGCATCGGTCTGCGCCCGGGCCTGGACCTGACTGGCCTCCCGGCTGGCCTCTTCCAGCGTTCGCTGGGCCGCAGCCGTGGCCGCCGCCGCGGCGGCTGCGGCCTCCACGCTGGCTACCTCGGCGCCGGCTGGTTCCGCCCGGGCTGCCTGCGCATCGGCTGACCCGGTGCGGCCAGCCTCCATGCGGCCAGCCTCCATACGGCCAGCCTCCATACCGGCTGGCTCCACACGGGCTGGCTCCATATGGGCTCGCTCGGCCGCGGGCGGCGCCAGTACGGCGGGCTGGTCGCGACGCGGCAGCCTGCGCAGCACGACGATCAGCGCGAACACGGCCGCCAGCAGCCCGACAGCCCCGATAACGAGAGAGATTGCGCTGCTCATGGCACACCCCAATCCTGCTCGCCGGCCCCGGCACCAGGGTGTGGTGCCAGGGGGAAACCCTGCAGCGAGGGGTCATGCCCGCCATCGGCCTGCCGCGGCGTGGCGGCCGGCCGCACAACAGACTCAGGGCCTGGCGCGCGCCTCCAGTCGGCCCGGACCGGCCGGATGCCCGAGCCCGGTTAGCCCAGGCGGCCCCGGCGCCTGCCCAGGTCGGCTAAGCCAGCCGACGCGGGCGAACCGCCCCGGCCAGCCTGGCCCGGGAGCGCTAGCCCGGTCGGCCAGCCAGATCGAGCCCGGCCGTCCAGCCCGGCCCGATCCACCCCAGCCAGATCAAGCCCAGCCAGGATCAGCACGCCCAGATCCGGCCCCGGCTGGTCACCGGGGTAGAGCACCAGGCGGCCAGCACCGGCCGAATCGTTCGCGGCCTTTCGTGGAAAGCGCGCGGACCTAAGTCCCGGCCGGGCCATGACCCGGCCGTCCTGCAATGACCCGGCTGAGTCCCCGGGCGGGGGCCCTGCCGGGCCTATCGGCCCGGATGAGCGTCCCCGCCCGGGCCAGAACCAGTCAAAGTCCGTGACCTTCAGGCGGTCACGGCCTGTATGTACATATTTTCATCCGTATGGCACGGAGTAACACCTCGCTGCCGTGAGGTTAAGCGGAGATAACGTTTTGGGCAAGCAATCCGTTGCGATCTTCTTAATTCTTACCCTGTGTAACGTGCCAGCTACCTAGAATCCGCATCGCGGTTGCACTGGGCCACTGGGGCCCTAGGCCGGATCAGCGTCACTATCGGCAATGGTCAGAGCTACGTCGTCGAGATCGATCCCGGCCGCCGCGGCGTTGACGCCTTCCTGATCGAGGGCCTCGCGGACCACGCGGTAGGCGATCGGCGCCGGATAGCCTTTCCGGGCCAGCAGCCCGACCAGCCGGCGGACACGGTTGGGCAGCGGTTTGCCCCGGCTGGCGGCGAGGCCTTTCGCCACGAGCCGCCGGGCGGTGGCGATCTCGTCGGCGGGATCGAGGGCGCTCACGGCCGCGCTGATGTCCTGGCCGTCTACGCCGCGCTGCTTCAGCTCGGCGGAGAGTGCCCGGCGGGCCAGACCCCGGCCATGATGCCTGGACTCGACCCAGGCACGGGCGAACGCGGCGTCGTCGATCAGGCCCACTTCGGTGAAGCGGGCCAGGACAGCAGCGGCTGCGTCATCGGGGATGCCGCGGCGGCTCATGGCTTCCGCGAGCTGGACCCGGGTCCGCGGCCGCCCGGTCAGGAGCCGCAGGCAGAGCTGCCGGGCCTGCTCCACAGGGTCCCCGACCGGGTCAGCCCCCGCGCCGGCCGTCCCAGCCTGAGCTACGGGCTGGGACGGCGTACGCCTGGTCGCCGGCCGGTCAGGCACCGCCGCCCACACCAGTCGGCGCGCCGCCCGCGGCCGGCCCGGAGCCGTCCGGCCTGCCGTCCCCCGGCCCACCGGGGCGCCACCCGCAGGGGCACCCGCCGCGGGGGCACCGGCCGCGGCGGCACCGGGCGCCGATCCGTTGGTGGCGGCCGGAGCGGCTTCCGCGTCGATGCGCGGCCCGACGCCGAGCTTCTCCTTGATCTTCTTCTCGATCTCGTTCGCGAGGTCCGGGTTGTCCCGCAGGAAGTTGCGGGAGTTCTCCTTGCCCTGGCCGAGCTGATCGCCCTCGTAGGTGTACCAGGCTCCCGACTTGCGGACGATGGCCTGCTCGACCCCCAGGTCGATCAGCCCGCCCTCCCGGCTAATTCCGGTACCGAAAATGATGTCGCACTCCGCGGTTTTGAAAGGCGGGGCGCAGTTATGGACGACCACGTCCTCGGCGACCAGGTTGTGCAGGTCCGCCACCTCGACATCGAACGTGCGGCACCGGCGGGCAGGCAGGATCTCGGCGACTCTGGAGAACCAGAGCTGGTCCGCCAGGATGTCCTGCAGGAAGGGGTCGTCGAGCCCGTCGGCCAGCCGCTGAACCCGATCCCGGCGCAGCCGGGGGACACCCAGCACCACCTTCATGCCTCCCCGCGGGTCTCCCGCGCCCTCACCGACCAGCTGGGCCGCCAGCTGGGCGGTCGCCCCGATGCGCTCGAGGTGGGCCAGGATCGGCTGGACCACCTCATCGCTGAGGTAGATGCGCTGCGACCCCCGGTAGCGCCCGTCCCGCTCGGCGAGTTCGCGCGTTACCACCTGGCCGCGTGGCCCCCACATGGGGATCGCGGCCGCGAACGCGGATACGTTGTCCACGCCTGAGACCCGGACCTCCCAAGAGGGATGCTTGCCCGAGATTCTGCGCCCGTTGATCAGCCCACCACGCTGAACGCGGGCACGGCGCTGGACGCTGCTTCCGATGCCCCAGCGGAGCAGCAGCCAGTGAATCTGATAGGCGAGCTGCTCCGACGTGGTCGAGAAGCCGGTCCGGATGCCACCCGTCTGCTCCCGGGAGACGTAACCGTCCGACTCGAAGAGCCCGAAGATCAAGTTGCCAATGACCTCGGCTGACACATCGGGCGCGAAGAAAGCGGCCGGGAGTTTCTTGACCGGTGCCAGGTCACCATAGATTCCCGCCCACCGGCAGAGTTCGATAACTCCGTTCTTTTCGCCAGGCCGGTGCGAAAAAGCGGCCGTTAGCCGACCAGCCGGCTTAGCCACGCAGCCGAGGGTGCCGGCGATCCGGGCAGCGTCCTGGTGCAGGTATTCCGAGACATTGGTGAACTGAACCGGCTTCTTCCCGCCTACGTAGCCATCGCCGATGAGGTAGCCGAGCAGCCTGGCGTGATCTGGCGGAACCGGTTCCTGCGAGCCAAACGCCGAGTAGGCGCGGGGCCGGGCCAGCCGGTCTCCGCGAACGAGTTCCCCGGCCGCACGCCAGCCATGCTCGGTGAGCACCTTGTGATCAGGAGTTACCCAGAGCTCAGTGCCATCGCGAAGCTTGACACCGATGACGTCCTGCTCCCCCTGGTCGAACCACGAGACGACTTCGCCTGCCTGCAGCACGCCTCTCTTGTCAGTCGACACCACATGAACCGGAAGCCGCCCGTCCACAATCTCCTCAATGCGGCGGGTGACACCAGCGGAAGGATCGAAGACACGAGTTCCTTCCGCGAGGCACTTGTTCTTGACCACCTTGATCCGGGTCCGGCTGCCCACGGCCTCGGTGCCGTCCTTCAGGGTCTCGATCCGGCGCACGTCGAGCCGCACCGACGCGTAGAACTTGAGCGCCCGGCCGCCGCTGGTGGTCTCGGGGCTGTTGTGCACCATGACCCCGTTGACGAAGTAGTTGTGCGACCCCTCCACCTCGATGTCGAACCGGTTCATCGACCTCGTCGGCGGCTTGACGTGGATATCCAGGATCCTGGCTGGCACCAGGCGCATCTCAGCCGGGACGAACTCCGGCTCCACCCGGAACTGCCCGCGGAATCGTGGCAAGAGCTTGTACTCCATCGACGGATGAATGTACGGCGCGACAAGCTTCTGGAATTTCTCTGACGCCGCAGTGGTGAACTGCAGGATGGCCTGGCTCCGGGAACCACGGGTGACGACCCTGACGTCGAGCCGGTGGGTAGCCCGCAGGTGGTCGGCAAGCCGCTCGCGGGAGCCTGGGCTCATCGCCTGCATGCAGATCTCTATCCGGCCGGTGCCGCCCTGCGTCCTCTCCTGAACACCCTTCGACCTGACCGTGAAGCAGCCATCGTCCATGTACCAGACCGCGAGGGCGAATGGCGTGAGCGCCTTCAGGTATTCCCAGCTGAGGTGCTTCTTGCCATCCCCGAAGTACACCGCCTCACGCAGCTCGGCCAGTTCGGGAAGCGGGGTCAGGTCAGCGAAAACCGCGCCCTTGGCATTGGAAGACAGCGTGCACCCGATGTTGCCGAGGAGACTGACCTTCCAGTCCAGGTACGCGGCCTGCTTGGCTCCGTGGCCCATCCGGAACGGGGTACCTGACCTGCCCCGCGGGTTCGGCGAGAGGCTCCCATCCCCCATCAGCGCACCCAGGATGAGCTCCATCTGCTGCCCGCTCAGCCGCCAGGGCTCGGCGAGGGCAACCCGGTCACCAGGGATCAGCTCTCCTGCTTCGCGCCAGCCTCCGGGCGTGCGGACCAGGTGGTTTTCCGTCGCTGCGAACTGGGCCTTGCCGTTCCCGCCTGACTTGGCCACGGTGAACTGGAGGAACCGCTCGGTGCGGCCGTTGTTGAACCAGTTGACGATGCGGCGCGGGACTATGCGCCCAGACTCCGGGTCGTAGGAGAGGACCTCGACGTCTTGGCGCTGGTTAACGATCTTGCCGATCTTCTCCTGCGTGCCGTCCGCCAGGGTCACCCGGGTCGCGTACGACATGCAGCCGAACATCACCCCGACCTTCTCGCGCAGCTGGTTGATGAAGATCGCGGTGGTCTTGGTCTGGCTCAGCGCGCCGGTGATCTTCCGCAGGGCCTGGGACATCAGCCGGGCCTGGAGACCCACGTGGCTGTCGCCCATCTCGCCCTCGATCTCGGCCCGGGGCACTAGCGCGGCCACCGAGTCGATGACCACAACGTCGATCGCCCCGGAGCGGATCAGCATGTCCGCGATCTCCAGGGCCTGCTCCCCGGTGTCCGGCTGGGAGACGAGCAGCGCGTCGGTGTCCACGCCGAGCTTCTTCGCGTAGTCCGGGTCCAGCGCGTGCTCGGCGTCGATGAACGCAGCGATGCCGCCGGCCTTCTGCGCGCTAGCCACCGCATGCAGCGCGATCGTGGTGTTGTGTGTCGGCACGCATTCGCGTCCCGCCAGGTACGTGTGGCTCGGGTGGTCAACCTGAATGCAGCGGACGGGCACCGAGGAAGCCGGCTCGACAGCCGTCACGTACCTGAGCTTCGCCCTGCGTGTGCGCAGCGGCGTGACCCGGGCGGCCTTCCGGGGCAGCCTGAACACGGGCAGGTCTGTCTGGAAACCCAGGCGATACCGGGTGCCGACCACCCGCCCATCGAGCACCGAAGGGGCCTCGCGCATCGTGACCTTGGCGCCAAGACCAAGCAGCAACTCATGCACGTCACTGGCCAGTCGCTCGTTCGCCACACTGAACTCGCATGCGGCACTGCCAAATCCCTGGTCGGCACCCGATCCGCCGACGCTCACGGTTCCATCTGTGTCCATGAGTCCTTGCAGGAGCGCAAGTCGCTGGGCAACGGAGCCGTGCAAGTAGCGTTCCGGGATGCGCTTGCCCCCAAGGATCCCTAGCTCGCGCAACTGAGCCCGCAGCGACACTGCATCACCGTCACGCTTGATCTCGTCCAGGATCTCCGGATCCACGCAGGTAATCCTGCCCTCGTCCGTACTTCCGTCACCCAGCCACGCCCCCAGCGTGTACGGCGCTACCGGGAGTTCCTGGGCCGGATATTCCAGCGGGCCGCAGGTCTGGACCGCATGGTTGAGCGTGTGGCCGTCTCGCGCCCATAGGGTCGCCCTCATGTCCCGCGTGGTCACGACCGCCGGAGACCACCGCTCAGTGCGGCCCCACAGTGTGGTCGTCACCCATTGATGGTCCGCGTCCGCGACGATCTGCGTGCCGTCGGAGAACCTCACCCGGAAGCACTCACGATCCGTCATGACGGGCGTGGCAAAGGTTACCCGGGTGGTCGAGCCATCCCCAGCGAACACCTCCTGGCCTGGTGACAGATCGCCCATCGTGGTCCAGCCCTTGGGCGTCGGGATCGGCGTGTCCAGAGCGAGCGCCTTGCCGCTGCCTTCGGGTCCGTACACCTCGACGACCCGGCCCCGGGGCAGGCCGCCGATGCCCAGCGCGACGTCCAGCGCGATCGCGCCGGTGGGGATCACTTCCATCGGGGCGCGGCCCTCGTCGCCGAGCCGCATGATCGAGCCCCGGCCGAATTGCCGTTCGATCTGGGCGAGCGCAGTCTCCAGGGACTTGTCCCTGTCACCGCCGGTCCGGTTGACTGCCCTGTCGCTGCCTGCCATGGGAACTCCCGTTGGAATCAAGAGCTTGCTTGCTGGTTCAGTTGCCGGTCCAGAAGCTACGTGCCGCCACCGACATTTTCCGCGCGCTGGTGCTGTGCTGCCGTCTGTGCTGCCGTCCTGACGTCGCCGTGCCGCGGGCCGCGGGCCACGGAAAGGAGGCCTCGAATGGCCGCCCCAGGCCACTACCTTAAGCGAACAACTGTTCGACCATGACGCCAACACGCCGCTTCCCCGGAGAAAATTCGCCCGCACCCGGCCCGGGTGCGGGCTGGGAACGCGACCCCCGGCGCGCCGCGACCCCGCGCGCCGCGACCCCGCGCACCGCGACCCCCGCGCACCGCGACCCCGGCGCGCCGCGCCCCCTGCCCGTTCGCGCTCTCAGCGCAACGACGGGGGGACGTCGAACTCCTGGCAGACCGCCCGCCACACGGTCTTGGCGTCCACGCCGTCCGCTAGGGCCTGGTTGACGGTCCGCTCCCCCAGCGCGGCCAGGACATGGTCCTTGGCCACGCTGCCCGCGTACGCGTCACCGAACTGCGCGCGCATCCGCGTCCAGAACTCGCTGAGCCGCACGGCCCTCCCCGATAGCTACACCCAGGACCCCCGGTCCATCCTGCGGGCGAGAGTACCGGCGCCCCGGCAGCATCCCAACCCCCCCACCCCTCGCGCGCCGTCCCGGCCCGCCCCCCCGGCCCCGCCGATCGGTGCCGCCGCCGGCCAGCCAGGAACCCGCCTCGGATCAGCCACGGGCCAGCAGCCCGGACCGGCGGCCCATGTTCGTAACAAACGTTGAGGAATGTAATTAGTTCTGCTGGGGAAGGGTCTCCACGGGGCGCCCGCAATGGCACGACAGAATTGGTGGTTCCTGGGCGCATCCAATTCGGCACGGCCTGCCGGCTCCGCGGGCAGGCATGGACGTTCGTCTGGGAGAGCACATGGACCCATCGGCCGAGGACGGCGGCGGACCTCCGACGGCGCTGGCGCAAGACGCAGCGACCCCGCCCCGCGCAGCCGTCCCCCAGCAGCGCAACTCCTCCTCCGGCCCATCCCCGGCCGGCGCGGGCCCGGCCGGCGTATCCCCAGCCGGGGCATCCCCGGCCGGGCCGTCTCCCGCGAACCCGCCGCCTGGGCCCGCGCTCACGTCAGCGCCGCGCCGGCGCACCGACGGCGTCGCGGTGGCCGCCCTGGTCTCGGGCATCGTCGCGGCGATCCCGGTCACCCTGGTGCTCGGGCCGCTGGCCCTCATCCGGGTCGGCCGGTCCGGCGCCCGCGGCCGCGCCCTGGCCATCACCGGCCTGGTCCTGGCGGGCCTGTGGACCGTGGCCGCCGCGATCGTGGCTGCCGCCATCATCGCCCGCCCCCCGCCGCCTGCGCCCGCCGCGCTGCCGCACGTGTTCAGCCTGCGGGCCGGCCAGTGCCTCGACTCGGGCACCAACGGCATCACCGGCGTCCGGGTCCTCGGCTGTGCGCAGGCGCACGACGCCGAGGTGTTCGCCACGTTCCGGGTGAGCGGTTCGCGCTACCCCGGTGCGGCGGTCCTGCAGCAACGCGCCCGGCAGGGCTGCGTCAGCCGGCTCAGCGGCTACCTGAACCCCCAGCTGTCCGCGGCCACGCTGGCGCAGTCCTACGTCTACCCCGACGCCGGGGCCTGGTCGGCGGGTGAGCGCACCGTGGTCTGCACCGTCCGCAGCACCTCCGGCCCGCTGGTCGGCTCGGTCCGGGCCGCATCCTGAGGAACCGGCCCCTGACCAGGCCTGACCAGGCAGCTTCCGCCACTTCGGCAACGTGTTCCAATCAGGCATAAGGAGCAGGGATTCTTAGTTACGCTAGAGGTAATGTCACGACGTATCACCAAGCCTCAGAACACCACGCCCGCCGAGCCTGACAACACCCTCCAGACCGCCGGGAGCAGGGACCCGCTCGAGAGGTTCAGCGCGGTTACCCGCGACTGGTTCACCTCCGCGTTCGCCGCGCCCACCCAGGCCCAGGCACAGGCCTGGGCGGCCATCGGTAAGGGCGAGAACACCCTGGTCATCGCCCCGACCGGGTCGGGCAAGACGCTGGCCGCGTTCCTGTGGGCGCTGGACCGCCTGGCCGCGGCACCTGCCCCCGAGGACCCGAAGCAACGCTGCCGGGTGCTGTACATCTCCCCGCTGAAGGCCCTCGCGGTTGACATCGAGCGGAACCTGCGCGCGCCGCTGACCGGGATCCGGCACACCGCGCAGGCCATGGGCACGCCCGAGCCCGACATCCGGGTCGCGGTGCGCACCGGGGACACCGCCGCCGAAGAACGCCGCCGGCTGGCCACCAGCCCGCCGGACATCCTCATCACCACGCCCGAATCGCTGTTCCTCCTGCTCACCTCCAGGGCGCGGGAAGCGCTGCGCGGGGTGGACACCGTGATCGTGGACGAGGTCCACGCGCTGGCCGGCAACAAGCGCGGCGCGCACCTGGCCCTGTCCCTGGAACGGCTGGACGCGCTGACCGCGGACGGGCCCGCGGACCGGCGCCCGGCCCAGCGGATCGGCCTGTCGGCCACGGTCCGGCCGGCCGCGGATGTGGCGTCGTTCCTGGGCGGCGCCCGCCCGGTGACCATCGCCGACCCGCCCAGCAGCAAGCAGCTCGACGTGAGCATCGTGGTGCCGGTCGAGGACATGACCGACCTGGACCAGCCTGCGGGCGCCGCGGCAGGCAGCCCCGACGGCCAGGCCGCCCGCCGGTCCATCTGGCCGCACGTGGAGGAGCAGGTGCTCGACCTGATCGAGCGGCATCGCTCCACGATCGTGTTCGCCAACTCCCGCCGGCTGGCCGAGCGGCTCTGTGCCCGCCTCAACGAGCTGGCCGCCGAGCGCGCCGAACTCCGGGCCGGCACCGCGGGCACCGCACCCTCCGCCGGGCCGCCCGCCGGGATCATGGCCCAGGCGGGAGCGACCGGCGGCGCACTCCCCGAGGTCGCCCGGGCCCACCACGGCTCGGTGTCCCGGCAGGAGCGGGCGCAGATCGAGGAGGCACTCAAGGCGGGCCGGCTCCCGGCCGTGGTCGCCACGTCCAGCCTGGAGCTGGGCATCGACATGGGCGCGGTCGATCTGGTTATCCAGGTCGAGTCGCCGCCGTCGGTGGCCAGCGGCCTGCAGCGCACCGGCCGGGCCGGGCACAACGTCGGGGATGTAAGCCGCGGCGTCATCTTCCCCAAGTACCAGGGCGACCTGGTGCAGGCGGCGGTGGTGGCCCGGCGGATGCGCGGCGGCCAGATCGAGTCGCTCGCCATCCCCCGCAACCCCCTGGACGTGCTCGCCCAGCAGATCGTGGCGATGACCGCGCTCGACGACTGGTCCGTGGATGACCTGCACCAGGTGGTGCGCCGGGCCGCGCCGTTCGCCAGCCTGACCCGGCCGGTGCTGGAGGCGGTGCTGGACATGCTGGCCGGGCGGTACCCGAGCGAGGAGTTCGCGGAGCTGCGGCCCCGGCTGGTCTGGGACCGCACCTCAGGGCTGCTGCACGGCCGGCCGGGCGGCCAGCGGCTGGCGGTGACCAGCGGCGGCACCATCCCCGACCGCGGCCTGTTCGGCGTGTTCCTGGCCGCCTCGCAGCGCGGCGACGGCCGGAACTCCCACCGGGTCGGCGAGCTCGACGAGGAGATGGTCTACGAGTCCCGGGTCGGTGACGTGTTCGTGCTCGGCGCGAGCTCCTGGCGGATCGAGGAGATCACCGCCGACCAGGTGCTGGTCTCCCCCGCCCCGGGCCAGCCGGGCAAGCTGCCGTTCTGGCACGGCGACGCGCCGGGCCTGCCCGCGGAGCTGGGCCGGGCGCTCGGCGCATACTGCCGCGAGCTGTCCGAGGCGGGCGAGCAGGAGGCCACCACGCGGCTGCGCGCTGACGGCCTGGACGAGCTGGCCGCGGCCAACCTGGTCCGCTACCTGTCCGCGCAGCGGGAGGCCACGGGGTACGTGCCCGATGACCGGACGCTGGTCATGGAACGGTTCCGCGACGAGCTGGGCGACTGGCGGCTGGTGCTGCACAGCCCGTTCGGCGCGCCGGTGCACGCCCCGTGGGCGCTGGCCATCGCGGCCCGGCTGCGCGAGCGCTACCCGGGCATGGACGTGCAGGCCATGCACACCGACGACGGGATCGTGATCCGCGTCCCGGACACCGAGGAGCCGCCGCCCACCGGGATCGCGGAGCTGCAGCCCGGGGAGATCGAGCAGCTGGTCACCGACGAGCTGGGCAACTCGGCGCTGTTCGCGTCCCGGTTCCGCGAGTGCGCGGCCCGGGCGCTGCTGCTGCCCAGGCGTCAGCCGGGCCGGCGCAGCCCGCTCTGGCAGCAGCGGCAGCGGTCCGCCCAGCTGCTGTCGGTGGCCCGCAAGTACGGCACGTTCCCGATCGTGCTGGAGACGGTGCGCGAGTGCCTGCAGGACGTGTTCGACGTGCCGGGGCTGATCAGCCTGATGAAGGAACTGGCCAGCCGGAAGATCCGCCTGATCGAGGTGGAGACCCCGGCGCCGTCGCCGTTCGGGCGCTCGCTGCTGTTCCGCTACGTGGGCGCGTTCATGTACGAGGGGGATGCGCCGGTCGCCGAGCGCCGCGCCCAGGCGCTGGCCCTGGACTCCTCGCTGCTGGCCGAGCTGCTCGGCCAGGCTGACCTGCGTGAGCTGCTGGACCCGCTGGTGGTCGAGCAGACCGAGCGGGAGCTGCAGCGGCTCACCCCGGAGCGGGCCTGCCGGGACCTCGAAGGCGTGGCGGACCTGCTGCGCGCCATCGGCCCGGTGTCCGCCGCCGAGGTGGCTGAGCGCAGCCAGGACCCGGCTGCGGTCGCCGGCTGGCTGGCCGGGCTGGCGCGGCAGCGGCGGGCGCTGGAGTTCCGGATCGCCGGCGAAACCCGGTGGGCCGCGATCGAGGACGCCGGCCGGCTGCGCGATGCGCTGGGCGTGCCGCTGCCCCCGGGCGTGCCCGCGGCGTTCACCGAGCCGGTCCCCGACCCGCTCAGTGATCTGGTGGCGCGCTACGCGCGCGGGCACGGGCCGTTCGCCGCCGTGGACCTGGCCCAGCGCTACGGGCTCGGGGTGGCGGTGGTCAGCGGTGCGCTGCGGCGGCTGGCCGCCGAGGGCCGGATCGCCGAGGGCGAGTTCGTGCCCGGGCGGCGCGGGACGCAATGGTGCGACACCTCGGTGCTGCGCACGTTGCGCCGCCGCTGCCTGGCCAGGCTGCGCAAGGAGGCCGAGCCGGTGCCGCCGTCGGCGCTGGCCCGGTTCCTGCCTGCCTGGCAGAACGTGGCCCAGGTCGCGGCGGGCGAGGGCCGGGGGCGCACGCGCGGGCCGCGGGCCAGCGCGGACACCGTGTACGAGGCCATCGACCAGCTGGCCGGGGCGGCCATGCCCGCGTCGGCGGTGGAGACCCTGATCCTGCCCGCCCGGGTGCCCGGCTACCAGCCCGCCATGCTCGACGAGCTGACCGCGGCCGGCGAGGTGGTCTGGTCCGGTGCGGGCGGGCTGCCCGGCGGTGACGGCTGGGTGACGCTGGCCCCCGCGGACAGCGCGCCGCTGCTGCTGCCCGGGCCGGGTGAGATCACCATGACCCCGTTGCACGAGGCGGTCCTGGCCGCGCTGGACGGCGGCGGCGGGATGTTCTTCCGGATGCTCGCCGGCCGGACGGCCGCGCTGCTGCCCGAGGGTGAGCGCAGGGGGGCCACCGACACGGCGGTCGCCGCGGCCATCTGGGACCTGGTCTGGGCGGGCCGGCTCACCAACGACACGCTGGCCGCGCTGCGCACGGTGCTGGGCACGGGCCGCCCGGTAGCCGACACCGGCCCGGCGGGCACGGGTTCCAGCCGGCCCGGGTTCAGCCGGCATGGTCCCGGCCCGGCGGCGTGCCGCGGTGCGGCCTGGAGCCCGGGGGCGGGGCCGTGGCGGTTTCGGCCGGCCGGCCATGCCGTCCCGGACCGGGCCGCCCACGGTCAGCGGGCGCTGGTCCCTGGCGCCACCCGCCGACCCGGACCCGACCCTGCGGATGCACGCGCTGGCCCTGACCCTGCTGGACCGGCACGGGATCCTGATCCGCGGCGCGGCCGCCACGGAACGGGTGCCCGGCGGCTTCGCGGCGATCTACCCGGTGCTGCGGGCCATGGAGGACGCGGGCCAGTGCCGCCGCGGCTACTTCGTCGAGGGCCTCGGTGCCGCGCAGTTCGCGCTCCCCGGCGCGGTGGACCGGATGCGCGCGCTGGCCACGGAGACCGGCGAGCGCGAAACCCCCGGCGATCCGTGGGCGCGCGCTGGCGATCCGGGTGCGGGCCCGCCCGCCCCCAGCTTTTTCCGCAACGAAAACCCGTCCGGGCCAGCCCCCAGCGTGACCGTGCTCGCCGCAGCTGACCCAGCCAACCCGTTCGGGGCGGCTCTGCCCTGGCCAGAGCGACCCGGGGAGGCCCCGGGCGGCCACCGGCCGGGCCGCAAGGCCGGTGCCCTGGTCGTCCTGGCCGGGGGCGAGCTGGTGCTCTACGTCGAGCGGGGCGGCAAGACCCTGCTGTCCTGGACCAGCGATCCGGCCGTGCTCGGGCCGGCCGCGGCCGCCCTGGCCGGCGCGGCCCGCGGCGGGGCGCTGGGCCGGCTCACGATCGAGCGGGCCGACGGCTCGGCCGTCCAGGATTCGCCGCTGGCCCGGGCCCTGGAGGAGGCCGGGTTCCGGCCCACACCCCGCGGCCTGAGGCTCCGGGCCCAGGTGGCCTGACTCTGGAGGGGCCTGACGGCGGAGTGGCCTGACTCTGGAGGGGCATGATGGTGGCGCGGCCTCACTCCCCGGATAATGGCATTCCGGCTGCACCCGGCGTCCCCATAGGGCACCTTTCTCAAGGGGGGCACCGGGGACAACGCAGTACCGCCTGGCCTCCACCTGCGAGTGGGCCGTGGGCGGCTTCGGCCGCCGCGAGTGCGAGGACAGGAGGGCGCCGTGGCCAACGCGGAGGGCATCGACCTCTCGAGCTACCAGCCTGCGTTCGACTGGTCCGCCGTGAAGGGGCGAATTTCGTTCGCGTTCATCAAGGCGACCGAAGGCACGACGATCCGGGACCCCGATTTCGGCGTCAACTGGCAGCAGGCCAAGGACCTCGGCATGGTCCGCGGCGCCTACCACTTCGCTCACCCGTCGAACGGGGCGGCCACCGAGGCCCAGGCGTTCCTGGCCGTGGTCGAGGCCCGCGGCTTGAAGGCCGGTGACCTGCTCGCCCTCGACCTGGAGACGTCGGACAACCTCAGCCCGGCGAGCGTGTCGGAGTACGCCCGGAACTGGTGCGCGGACGTGCAGCAGGCCACCGGGCACACCCCGGTCGTCTACACGTTCCTGGACTTCGCCCAGCAGGGGAACTGCGCGGGGCTGGGCCACTACCCGCTGTGGATCGCGGAGCCGTCCGCCCCGGCGGGTAAGCCGGTGGTGCCGCAGCCCTGGTCAACCTGGGCGTTCCACCAGTACGGAACGACCCGGGTGGGCAGCAACACGGTTGACGTGGATGTGTTCAACGGGGACACCGCCGCCCTGAAAGCGTTCGCCAACCCAGCGTCAGCCAAGGAGGAAGCCGAAGTGCAGAGCGGGTCCCTGAACAACGGCGCCAGCGCCGTCACCACGATCGCCATCCCGTTCGGCAGTGCCAAGGAGATCGGTTTCGCCTGCGACAACGGGATACAGGGCCTGCCGTCCGCCCAGCTGCGGGTGGCGGTCTGGGATGGCAGCTGGCAGGTGCACAACCCGGTGGTGGTGGACAGCAGCGCCGGCCAGACGGTGCTCAAGTTCAGCGACGCGTCCAGGACGTCGGTGGTGTCGGTCGAGCGTCTGGATGCGGGCGACGTCAGCGTCGGGTACCAGGTCTCCTAAGCTTCGGGTGTGAACGGCGCCCCGCCCACGATCTACGACGTTGCCGCGGCCGCGGGCTTGTCCATCGCGTCGGTGTCCCGGGTGCTCAACGGAACCGGCAGCCCCCGTGCGGATACCCGGGACCGCGTGCTCCGGGCGGTAGCCGAGCTCGGCTTCGTGCCCGACGGCGCGGCCCGGGCGCTGAGCGTCAAGCTCAAGGAGACGGTGGGGGTCGTCTACCGGCGCGTGCCCAAGGCGACGCCTGGCGGGGTGTTCGCCGAGGAAGATGAGAACCTCCAGTTCGCCGACATCATCAACCGGGGCATCGAGGTGGCGGCGCAGCGCAGCGGGTTCAGCCTGCTGATCAGCTCGGTAGCGGCCGCGGACGCCGACGCGGGCCGGCGGATGCTGGCCCTGGCCCGCAAGTGCGACGGGCTGATCGTGCACGACCTGGTCCTGGACGAAGGGCAGCTGGACCGGCTGGGCCGCCAGATCCCGGTGGTCAACCTGGCCGGGATCACCACGCCGCACACGGCCAGCGTGCGCGGCGACAGCGAGGCGGGCATGCGTGACCTGATGCGGCACCTGATCCGGGATCACGGGTACACCGCGATCGGGTACCTGGCCGGGGTCGCGGACAGCCCGGACAATGTGACCCGCCGGGCGGTAGTGACGGCCGAGGCCGGCGCCGCAGGCGTGGAACTCGCCACGGGCCCGCAGTGGCAGGGCAGCTACTACGCGGACGGCGGGGCCCAGGTCATCGAGGGGCTGCTCGGCGCGGGCCTGCCGCTGCCACGGGCCATCGTGTGCGCCAACGATCTGGCCGCACTCGGGGCCCTGCACACGCTGGCCCGCCACGGCGTGGACGTGCCGGGCGAGGTGGCGGTCACCGGTTTCGACGACATCCCGGTCGCGCGGCGGCTCCATCCGGGGCTGACCACCGTCCGCCAGCCCATCCAGGAACTCGGGGCCACCGCGTTCGAGCTGCTGGAGTCGCTGGTCCGCAACGGCCAGCCGGAACCGCGGGATGTTGTCCTGCCCACCCGCCTGATCCGCCGGGAAAGCTGCGGCTGCTAGCAGGCCCCGGTGTCCAGAGCGCGGTGTCCTAGAGCGCGGTGTCCCAGAGCACGGGCAGCGACGGGGGCTTGCGGAACACCAGGCCCCGGGGGGCGGCCGGATGGTCCGGGTCGAGCCGCAGGCCGGGCAGCAGGCGGAGGGCGGCGGCGAGCGCCGCACGGGCTTCCAGCCGGGCCAGGTGCACGCCCAGGCAGAAGTGCGGGCCGCGGGCGAAGGCCAGGTTCTGCCCGGCGTTGCCGCGGCGGACGTCGAAGCGGTCCGGGTCAGTGAAAGCGGCCGGGTCCCGCCCGGCCCCGGCTACCGAGACCCTGACGAGGTCCCCCTGACTGACGGCGGCCCCGCCGAGCTCGACGTCGCGGGTAGCGTAGCGGTCCACGACGGCGGCCGCGGGTTCCAGGCGAAGCGACTCCTCGATGGCCTGCGGCAGCAGCCCGGGATCGGCGCGGACCAGGTCCAGCTGGTCGCGGTGGCCGAGCAGATGCCACGCCGCGTTAGCGATCATCCCTTCGGTGGTCTCGATCCCGCCGAACATGAGTACCCCCGCGTTGGAGACGATCTGTGCCGGGCTGAGACCGGCACCCCCGGCGTCGGCCGCGCGGCGCCCGCGGGTGGCCCGCAGGGCCGGCCGGGCCGCGTCCGCGAGCAGTGAGGGCCCGGCGCCGTTCTCGATGACCGCCCGCAGATCGTCGCTGAGCTGCCCGAACGCCGCCATCCCCGCGGTCATTCCCGACGACGGCGCGAGCGTCGCCTCCGGGTCGTCCGCGGCCAGCTGCGAGACCGCGCCGACGATAGCGTCGTACCAGGACAGGATGGTGCCCCGGGGCACCTGGCCAAGCCCGAGCACCCGGGCCACGACGGCCACGGCGAGCGGTGCGGCCAGGCCCCGGCTCAGGTCGCCCCGCCCGGCCGGGCGCATCACGCTGACCAGCCGGTCCGCTTCACCGGTCACGAACGCTTCCAGTTGCTCGTGCACGGCGGCCTGGCTGAACGGGCCGGTGAACGGCCGCCGGTGCCGGTCGTGCTGGTCGCCGTCCAGCGAGAGCATGCTCGGTCCCACGATCCGGGCCGTCGAGAAGCGCGGGTCGTCCACGGTGAAGGCCGCGCTGTCCCGCATGACCGCCAGGGCCAGGTCGCGCCGTGTCACCAGCCAGCCGCCCAGGACCGGCACCCAGGAGACCGGCTCAGCCGCGCGCAGCCGGGCCAGGCTGGGGTGCGGGTCATCGTCAAGGTCCGCCAGCCTGACGGCCGCGCCCAGCGGATACTCGCGAGCCCGCAGGGTCCTCGACGGTGAGATCCCACCAGCCACTCCAACCCCCCAGCCCTTAACCAGGCCCCTGAGCCCCACCGTGCGCAGGCTCTGGTTCGTGATCAACTGATTGGTGTCGTGTTAGCGACACCAATCAGTTGATCACGACGCGAACCACCCGCGCTCGCTCGCCCCGCGGGCTCACACGGCCGCCGGGCTGCCCGGCGGCGCTGGCACCCCCGATGCCACCCGCTTAAGCCGGTCGGCACCATCGGCAAGCCGACGAGCCTTCCCCGCGCGGCCGACGCGACGCCCTCCGCCACTTCCTGCCAACCGAATTCGGCGGTGGCAAGTGCTGTCAGGGCCTTGCGGGCCTGCCTTGAGGAATCCGGCGTATTCGCGGTGAACAGCAGCCAGCCGGCCAGTTTGTCGCCGATCTCCTGCACGGCACCCGGGCCCAGCCGGAAGGACAGTTGCGGGCGCAGATCCTGGCGCACAGCGGGGGACAGCAATTCTGTCACTTCCGCGAGCCCGGAGTGGGCCGCCGCCAGCGGCACCGAACCGCAGCACGCGGCTTCCGCGAGTACCATGCCGAACGCTTCGGGGAACGTGCTGGGAATGACTACGGCCTGGGAGACGCACATCAATTCGGAAACATCATCGTGCTCGATCCGCCCGGCGAAATGCACGCGCTGCATGGCGGCCCGCGAAGCGTTCAAGTAGCGTTCCCGCTCAGGCCCGGTGAGCCCGTCGAGGAAGGCGGCCAGGAAATGAAGCTCACCGGGCGGCCCTCCCTCCAGTTCCCGCCCGCGGTGAGCGATGACGCGGGCGGCCCGAAGGTCACCCTCGCCCAGTGCGCCGGTCAGTCCGAGGAGCGTGTGACGATACGCGCCAAAGCCGGCGATCATGAGGCGGGCGTCCGGTACGCGCTCGATGACCAGTGGCCAGGCCGCGAGGAGCAAGTCCACCCCTTTCGAGACGATGAGCTTCCCGACGTAGCTGACGATCCGGTCACGGATCGGGTCGGCGGCCCGGAGAGCCTGCGCCGCGTCGCCTTCTCCGCCCCAGCTTGGCGGGTCTGCTTCCAGGCGTGCCGCCAGCGCGCGCAGCCGGCTCTTGGCTTCCCGGGGCGGGCGCGGGTGGAACCTCTGGGTATCAACGCCTGGCCCGAGCAGCCTGGTGCGCGCGGGAAGGTCCGGCATGCGGACGACCTCCCACAGGCTCTCGGCGGTGTGCCTGGAGCCCACGAGCACGGCGGCCGCCCCCGCGAGGCCCTCGCGGGCGTAGGGCCCGAATCTTGCGGCGTTCGGCCGGACCGTGTACTCGAGCGCCGAGCCGTGGATCTTTACCGCATAGGGAATCCGGCCGCCTAGCGCGCGGGCCAGGATCACCGGGCCCATCACGACATGGTTCGCGAGCGCCTCGTCTGGCTCCACCTCGGCGACGACATCGCGGACGGCGGCGACGTTAGCCTCGATGTAGTACTCGAGCTCACCGTCCGTCAGCTGCGGGAAAGTGCGGGCCTCGAACCCTTCATAGCGATCGGCGACATAGACGGGGAGCAAGCCCCCGATGTCCGGCACGTAGGCCGTGCACCGGACTGGCTCACGCGAAACCTCGACACCCAGGCGCCCGTTGCGCCAACGGCCGACGGCATCCACGAAATCGAATTCAGCCGCATTCTTTTCCTGGCACAGCAGGTGGACCTCATGGCCGGCATTCACCAGCCATCGTGCTAGTTCCGCATTGTAGATATTACTTCCGGTGCCCCGCAGGAGATAGCCATGAAATATCAGAATTCGCAATCCAACCACGTCCCCCGACGAATGCCCGTCAGCTCAGGCGCAACACGCAGGCAACCCGGCAAGGTAGATATCCGGAAAAATCCGGCCTTAGTTACCGTAGCGGATTCGCTGACTCTTAATACTGAATTCAGTGTAACAGAATCGTTCTGAGCGCCTGTACAGTTATCCAGCCAAATAAATGTCAGGCCTAAGGAAAATCGTGATAATTCTAAATATGCCGGGCCGTAAAGGGGCCTCACCACGGGCTGCGGATTCCTGGCAGCCGCCGCAGTGACGGCGGATTACGGCAACGCTTGCGGGCTTGGGCCACCCTCACCCAGTTGGGAGGATGCTGCCTGCTAGCACATGGGAGGATGCTGGCGGCTAGCACGCGAGGTGGGATCGGTGGCGTAACGGGCATAGGGGGACTGAAGTCATGGTTCCGGCGCTACCAGCTTGGGGGGCCACATGAGGTCGGCAGCAACGCCACCACCCGGAAGGGACGCGGGCACCGCGCGGCAGGCGGCCGCCTGGCGGGTCCTGGTCGGTGTCCCGGCCAGGACGCACTGGGCCGGCCGGCGGGACCGGGACAGGAGCAGGTGACGATCGCCACGAGGCAGCCGGACAGCCTGGTCACCGAAGGAGTCCGCAGCCTCGAAGTGCGCTGGATCTACCCGGGGCGACTGGACGCCGCCGTGGCCGGATGGTTCGGGCGGTTCCCGGCCAGGGTGGAATCACGCGAGGACACCTACCTCCTGTCCCCGCAGTTGCGCGGGCTCTCGGTGAAGATCCGCGGGGGCAGGGCGCTGGAGCTGAAGGCATACCACGGCAGCCCGGGAAGCCTCGATCTGGCAGGCCGCGCCCGCGGGCGCCTGGAGTCCTGGCAGAAGTGGTCCTCTCCATGCGGCCCGCTCAGCCAGGACAGCGGTGAGCCGGCCCGCTGGACGCCGGTAGGCAAGACGCGGCGCCTTACCCAGTTCTGCCTGGCCGCAGGGCAGATCGTGGCGCCTGCCCCGGAACGGGGCCAGGAACCGCGGTGCGAGGTGGAACTCACCGAGATCCGCACGGCCGGCCAGGACTGGTGGTCCCTGGGATTCGAGGCGACCGGCCCCGCCGATCTGCACCGGAGCACACTCGAAGCCACCGCCGCACTCGTGTTCGCCCACGCCCTGCCCGGCGGGCTCCGGCCCGGCCCGCAGGAATCCAGGTCCTACGCGGAGTGGCTGGCCCAGCGTCCGGGCCCCGGGGGTCGCGCCTGAGGACTGCTCCCAGGCCAGCCCGGGTCTTCAGGCGGGTATGCGCTAGGTCTTCAAGATGTTGACCGCGCGGGCGATCACGAGGGCGCCCAGGCCCAGCGATACGCATGCCTCCAGGATCATGAGGAGCTTCGCCCACGGCTTGATCGCGGACGTGTCCGTGGGACTGAATGCGGTGGCGGTCCAGAAGGCCAGCGACAGGTAGTCCACAAACCGCGGCACCCAGGCGGCCGGCGCGTAGTCGGTGTGCAGCATCTCCGGGAAGACGAACGCCGGGCTCACGCGGGGGTGGTGCGCGCGGGCGGCGGCGCCGCCCTGGTCGAGATCCCAGTACCAGAGCCCGAAGGCGATCACATTCGTGGCCCAGATCACCGCGCCGCTAGCCAGCAGCCCGATGGGGTTGTTGGCGAACGTCTTGTTAGCGGTCAGGATCTCGGCGACGAGCCGGCCGGCGGAGACCATGTTCGCCACCGTGATGAAGGCGATGACGATGGCGGTGACCACCCTCAGCCAGGCCTTCTGCCGGTCGATGCGCCCCGGGTCCCCGATGATCAGGACGGCCAGCAAGACGAGCAGCACAACGGGGACCACCCACCTCGGATTCACCCGGTACTGCGCGGGCAGCGCCACATGCAGGCCGGCCACGGCCAGGATCGCCAGGGCCACTGGCCACCAGTGCTCACCCCGCCCTGCGGCCGCAGCCGGGTTCACCGGGCCGGCGGCGGTCTCGGGTGGCATGTTCATGACCAGGGCCCTTTCGCTGCGCCCGAGACGGGAACTGCCGCCGGCTCAGGCATGTCCAGCCTGTCATCCCGCCGGACTCCCGGGATCACCCGTGGCGGATGGTGCCACCCGGCCAGCTCAGGCCTTGGGAAGTGACCGGGGCTCAGGGACCGGCCACGGAGGCGAGCAGGTTACCGCGGGCCTGCTCCACCGCGGCCAGGATGGCGCCGTGCAGCACCGGCTGGCCGGTCACCCCGGTCGGCACCACCTGGGGGTGGACCGGGCAGATCCGGCCCACCTCCGCGGCCACCCGGTCGGCGAGCGCGGTCCCGCCGGCCAGCCCCACCTCGCCGCTGAGGACGACGAGGCCGGGGCCGAGCACCACGCTGACCGCCGCCGCCCCGGTCGCCACCCGGGCGGCCAGCTGGTCGAGCAGGGCGCTGCCGCGCTGGTCACCGGCCTGGGCGGCGGCCACCGCGGCCTGCACGGCCACCGCCGCCGTGGGCGCCGGGAAGCCGTAGCTGTCCGCCAGCCGCTGCACCGCCCGGGCGCCCACCAGGGACTGGAACGCGCCGGTGACCGGGTGGCTCACGTCCTGCGGGAGCGGCACCCCGGGGACCGGGAGGTACCCGATCTCGCCTGCGGCGCCTCCCACGCCCCGGTGCAGCCGCCCGCCGATGATGGTGGCGAGCCCGAGGCCCGCCCCGATCCACATCAGCACGAAGTCATCGGCGCCCTGGGCGACGCCTACCGCACGCTCGGCCATGGCCGCCAGGTTGACGTCGTTCTCGATCGTCACCGGCTGGCGCAGGTCGCTGCGCAGCGCCATCAGGCCCTCTTTGTGCCAGGCGGGCGGGTTCACGGCCAGCCGCGGATCCCCGGTGCTCGGGTCCAGCACGCCGGGCGTTCCGATGACCAGGGCGTTGAGCTGTGACATCTCCATGCCCGCCGAGCGGCAGGCGGCCGCCACCGCGCCGCGGACCAGCTCGACCGGGTTGGCGGCGCCGTTGGGGTCCACGCTGACCTGGGTGATCACCTCGCCGGTGATGTCGGCCACCCCGGCGCTGACCTCATCGTGCTGGACGTGCAGCCCGGCGGCATACACGCTGGACGGCACGACCGCGTAGAGAGCCGCGTTCGGCCCGCGGCCGCCCGCCTGCTCCCCCACCGTCGTCACCAGCCCGCGTTCCTCCAGCCGGGAGAGCATCTGTGACGCGGTCACCTTGGACAGCCCGGTCCGCTCGCCCACCTGAGCCCTGGTCATCGGTCCGCCGCCGAGCAGCAGCTCAAGGGCGGCCCGGTCGTTCAGCTCCCGCAGCAGCCGGGGTGTCCCAGGCCGTTGTTCCATGCCTTCCCTCCGTCGCATGACGTCCCCCAGCACTTGCTCGCACACGGCGAGGATCCGGCTGGCCAGGGTCACGCCGGACCGGCACCAGCGGCGGACGGACGAGACACCTGGGCTGAATCCTGTCTCCGTGACCGCCGCGGCCGACTGGGCGGCTCTGACTGGGCGGACTGGGCGGCTCTGGCTAGGCAGGCAGCGACAGCCTAGACGGCCGACGGCACCGGAGCGCCCTGGGACCACGAGGAATTACGTGAAGTGCCAAGGATCAAGCCGGGAAGGGAGATCTCTCGTGAAGCTGACTAGGTGGGGCTGCCGCTCTGGGTCCCACCGGGGGCGTGCATCTCGCCACCTACGGCGCGGCGCGGGCGAATGCGCAGGCGGCGGCTGAGGTTCTGAGGCTGGCCCGGTGAGCGGGCGGCGCGCGTGACAGATACCATCCATCCGGGCCAGACGAGGGCTAATTCCTACTAAAACGGTCCCGCAACAGGCCCAGACGGCTCGTCCAGTGGCCGGCAACCTGCATAATGCTGGACATGAGGCTCTCTGCCCGCGCCGACTATGCGCTGCGTGCCGCGGTCGAACTGGCCGCGGCGGATGGTGGCCACATCACCGCCGAGCAACTGGCGCGCGCCCAGCACATCCCGGGTAAATTCCTGGAGGCCATCCTCACCCAGCTGCGCCGGGCGGGCCTGGTCCGCAGCCAGCGTGGCCCCGAGGGTGGCTTCTGGCTGGCCAAGCCGGCCGCGGAGATCGCGCTCGCGGACATCATCCGGGCCATCGACGGCCAGCTGGTCGGCGTGCGCGGCGAGCGGCCGGAGAACATCGGCTACATCGGTGTCGCCGAACCGCTGCAGAGCGTCTGGATCGCGCTGCGTGCCAACGAGCGGGCCATCCTGGAAGAGGTCACCCTCGAGCACATCGCCACCGGGCGGCTGCCACAGCGGATCGTCGAGCTGACCGACGACCCGCGCGCCTGGGCCTGATTCCCGGGCTTCCCCCCGTACCCGCCCGGCCTGCGGTCGTGAGCCGCCCGGACGGTTCGTTAGGTAAAAGCGGGCGGGTGCCGCTCTCGCAGCCCCCGCCCGCCGGGTCGTCCAGTCGCGGGTTACACCGGGACCATGTCGTTGAAGTCGCCGCGTACCCGGCGGCTGACCTCGTCGAAGGCCGGGTGATCCCCGTTGACGCCCACCGAATCCAGCACCCGCTCGGAATCCATGCCCCGGATATGCCCGGCGGGCACGCGCAGCTTCTCAGGCTGCAGCTCGGCGGAGAACGCCCGGGACAGCTCGCGCCCGGCCCGGTTGATCGAGCGGGCGTCTACCGAGGTCCGGCTGTCCTCGGACGGGGCGCCGACGGGGGCGAGCTCCGAGTCGTTCTGCAGCTCGGCCAGGGCGAAGCTGTCCGAAACCTCGCCGAGCACGTGGGACAGCGGGGTGTTCAGCGCCGTGCAGATGGCGGCGAGCAGCTCAGAGGATGCTTCCTTCTGCCCGCGCTCGACCTCGGACAGGTATCCCAGGGAGACCCGGGCCGCGGCCGACACCTCGCGCAGGGTTCGACCCTGCCGCAGACGTAGCCGCCGCAGCACGTCACCCAGCAAGTGACGAAGCAGGACCATCGCGGCACTCCCTTCGCGAAGTGTGTCATTCGATAGCTCCACCGTACCCGCCCTCACCGACAGTAGGGAAAGCACCTGTAGCCGTGTTCGCTGCTAACGTAACACTGTAATCATCGGGTCTCTTCCCGCACGAGGACAAGAACCAACCCCAGCGCTTCGCCCACGGTCGCGGCGCGGATAGCCTCCCGGCCGCCGGACAGGGCCAGCCGGCGCACCCGGGTCTGATCCCCGGCGCTGGCCGCGATGTAGACCGTGCCTGCGGGTTTTTCCTCGGCCGGGTCAGGGCCGGCCACACCGGTGGTGGCCGCGCCGACGCAGGCCCCGAGCCGGCCCCGCACCCCCTCGGCCATGGCCCCGGCCACCTCGGCAGACACGGCCCCGTGGGTGTCCAGCACGCCCTGGTCCACCCCGAGCAGCGCGGCCTTGAGCTCGGTCGCGTAGGCGACCACGCCGCCCCGGAAGACCGCTGAGGCGCCCGGGATGCCGGTGAGCGCCGCCGCGAGCAAACCGCCGGTCAGCGACTCGGCCACGGCGATGCTCAGCCGCCGGGCCGTCAGCAGCGCGATCAGCTCCGCCGCGGCGTCGCCAGATGCCACCCGCCTACCTCCCAGCTCCGTGCCGGGGCCGCCACGGGTTCACCTGGCCGCCGCCCGCCGGGGCCGCCACGGTTCACCTGGCCGCCGCAGACGTGCTGCGGCGCAGGCGCATGGCCCGGACGGCGTAATCGGCCCCCGTGACCACGGTCACCACGACGGCCAGCCCCATCACCACCCCCCGCACGATACCGGGCGGCCCGGGCACGATGTACAGGGCGATGGCGAGCACCTGGAGCAGGGTCTTGATCTTGCCGCCCCGGCTGGCCGCGATCACCCCGTGCCGGATGACCCAGAACCGCAGCGCGGTCACCCCGAGCTCACGGGCCAGGATCACCGCGGTCACCCACCAGGCCAGCTCGCCCTGGGCGGACAGCGTGACCAGTGCCGCCCCGGTCAGTGCCTTGTCCGCGATGGGGTCCGCGATCTTCCCGAAATCCGTGATCAGGCCGCGCTGCCGTGCGATCCGCCCGTCCAGCAGGTCGGTCACCGACGCGATCAGGAACACGGCCAGCGCCCCTGCCCGCCAGCCGGTCCCGCCGGCCAGCAGGAGCACGACGAACACCGGGACGAGCAGCAGCCGGAGCACGGTGAGCGCGTTGGCCACGTTCAGCACTCCCGGCTGTGGGACGCCAGCCTGCGGCGCGGGCGGGGCCGGCCGCGCTCCCCCGCCCGTCTCCGCGGCGGGCTGGCTCAATGCGGTCACCCGCGCCCGGCGGCCGTGGCGGGCACGGCGAGCCAGTCGGCCACCAGGTCCACACCGTCGCCCTCGGCGACCCGGGCGGAGATCAGCTCACCGATGGCCGCCCCGGCCACGCCGCGCACGGTCGTGGTCCCGTCCACCTCCGGCGCCTGATGAGCCGCCCGGCCGAGGTAGGTCCCGTCCCCCAGATCCTCCTCCAGGAGCACCTCCACCACCTCGCCTACGCGGTCCGCGGCCCGCTGGGCCATCAGCTCGTCGGCCAGGCCCGCCAGCTCATCCACCCGCCGGGCGATCTCGGCGCGATCCAGCTGGCCCGCCAGGGTGGCCGCCTCGGTGCCGTCCTCGTCGGAGTAGCCGAAGACGCCGATCGCATCCAGGCGCGCCTCGGACAGGAAGCGCTGCAGCTCATCGACGTCGGCGGCGGTCTCCCCCGGGAAGCCGACGATGAAGTTGGACCGGACGCCGGCCTCTGGGCAGGCCTGCCTGACCTGGGCGAGCAGGGCCCCGAACCGCTCACGGTCGCCGAAGCGCCGCATCGCGCGGAGCACCTTCCCGCTGGCGTGCTGGAAGGAGAGGTCGAAGTAGGGGGCCACGCCAGGGGTGGAGGTCAACACCTCGATGAGCGCGGGGCGCACCTCCGCCGGCTGGAGGTAGCTGACCCTGATCCGGTCGATGCCCGGCACCGCGGCGAGCTGGGGCAGCAGCTCATCCAGCAGCCGGGGGTTGCCCAGGTCCTTGCCGTACGACGTGGAGTTCTCGCTGACCAGCACCAGCTCCCGGACCCCGTGGCCGGCCAGCCACCCCGCCTCGGCGACCAGGTCTTCGGGGGGACGGGACAGGAACGCGCCGCGGAACGCCGGGATCGCGCAGAAGCTGCACCGCCGGTCGCATCCAGACGCGATCTTGAGCGGGGCCACCGGACCACCGGACAGCCGGCGCCGGAGCGTGCGCGGCCCGGACGCGGGGGCCAGCCCGGGCGGGAGGTCCGGGATCCCCGCCGCGCCGTGCCCCGGCGGCTGGCTGCCCGGGCCCGCGGACCGGGCCGCCGGCGCGATCGGCAGCAGCTTGCGCCGGTCCCTCGGCTCATGAGCGGGACGCCGTTCCCCGGCCAGGACGGCATCAAGCCGGGCCCCGATGTCTCCGTAATCGTCGAAACTGAGCACCTGCGCCTCGGGCAGCTCGGCCGCCAGGTCGCGGCCGTACCGCTCGGCCAGGCAGCCCGCGGCCACCACCTTCGCGCCGGTCCCGGCGGCGTCGAGCAGCTCGCTCACCGATTCCTGCTTGGCCGCCTCGATGAACCCGCAGGTGTTCACCAGCACGACGCTCGCCTCATCGCTGTCGGCCAGGGTCCACCCCGCGGCCTCCAGGCGGGCCGCGAGCTCCTCGGAATCCACCTCGTTGCGCGCACAGCCCAGCGTCACGAGGCTGACCGTGCGCTGCGGGGACTGGGAGCTTTGCTGACTCGACGACACACCGGGAAGCCTACGGTAAGCGCTCTGGTGCTGCAGTTAGCTGGTGACCGGCTTCCCGGGCCCCAGGCTGAGCGTGACGGGCTGGCCCGCGGTGCCGGGCGAGCCCACCTTCTTGCCGTTGACGGTGAGCAGGATCCCCCCGGGATTGCCGATGTCCATGTTCACCGTCCGGAAGAAAGTCCAGGTCTTCGAGCTCCCCCCGACCACGTAGGCCTGCAGGAGGAAGCGCCCGTCGGGCTTGGTGAACTCGACCCAGCAGTCCTGGATCGCGGTGAGGCTGATCGTCACGTTCTGGCTCACCGCCGGCGAGGCCGGCGCGGCCGAGTGCGTGGGCGAGGCCGTGGCGGGATGCGTGTGATGCCGCGGTGCCAGCTGGCCCGAGCTGGCCTGGGCCCGCGGGGACGGCGCCGTGGTCGAGTTCACCACGCGGTAGATCCCGTACCCGGCGATCACCGCCAGGACCAGGACCATGGCCAGGCTCCAGTTGGGCCGCCGCCGTTCCCTGATCTTGATCGGCGTGGCCGGCTCGAACACGTCCGCGGCCCTGATCGCCTGCGGCGCGCCGTGCACGGCGTCGTACTCGCGGATCAGCTCCTCGTCGTCGGCCCCCACGGCCCGTGCGACGCTGCGGATATGACCCCGGGCGTAGAAATCTCCGCCACAGGCGGAAAAATCATCATGCTCGATCCCCCGGATGATCGTCTCTCTAATGCAGGTTCTCTGGCTAACCTGCGTAATGGTGAGACCCGCCTGGCGGCGCGCATCTGCCAGGGCGTCACCAATGCTCACGCCACGCCTCCACTGCCATATCGCACTGCGCACCGCCCCGGGTGCGGAAGCAGTAACCGGATGCGGCAACCCGCCAAGTATGCGGGCCGCCAACAAGTGTAGACATCCCCGGGGCCGCGGCAGATGCCGTGGCCTAGCTCAGTCCTGCCCGCCCCGCAGCGAATCAATCACGCTGTCCACGTCATCTGGCCGCACCAGGACATCCCTGGCCTTGGAGCCCTCGCTCGGCCCGACGATGTTGCGGCTTTCCAGCAGGTCCATCAGGCGGCCTGCCTTGGCGAACCCCACCCGCAGCTTGCGCTGCAGCATGGAGGTGGAGCCAAACTGGGTCCGGATGACCAGCTCCGCGGCCTGCATCAGCAGCTCCAGGTCGTCGCCGATGTCGGCGTCGATCTCCCGCTGCTTGCCCTCCGGCGCGGCGACGTCCTCACGGTAGGTGGGCTGCGCCTGCCGGGTGCAGTGGCTGACCACCTCACGGATTTCCTTCTCGGTGACGAAGGCGTTCTGCAGGCGCAGTGGCTTGCTGGCGCCCATCGGCAGGAACAGGCAGTCCCCCTGCCCGACCAGCTTCTCCGCGCCCGGCTGGTCCAGGATCACCCGGCTGTCGGTCAGGCTGGAGGTGGCGAAGGCCAGCCGCGACGGCACGTTCGCCTTGATAAGCCCGGTCACCACGTCCACGCTCGGGCGCTGGGTCGCCAGCACGAGGTGTATTCCGGCGGCCCGGGCCAGCTGGGTGATGCGCACCACCGAGTCCTCGACGTCACGCGGAGCGACCATCATGAGGTCGGCGAGCTCGTCCACGATGACCACCAGGTACGGATAGGGCGTGAACACGCGTTCGCTACCGGGCGGCGCCGTCAGCTTCCCCGCCCGCACCGCCTTGTTGAAGTCGTCAACGTGCCGGAAGCCGAATGCTGCCAGGTCGTCATAGCGGCGGTCCATTTCGCCGACCACCCATTGCAGCGCCTCGGCCGCCTTTTTCGGATTGGTGATGATAGGCGTGTAAAGATGAGGTATTCCCTGATAAATGGCCAGCTCGACTCGCTTGGGGTCAACCAGGATCATCCGGACGTATTCCGGTGTGGCCCGCAGCAGCACGGACGTTATGAGGCCGTTAATGCAGGTCGAATTGTGCGTAGGGATGCATGAACGGCTGGCCAGGTACAGACGGCTACGGCTATCGACTTGAATGCAGCGGACCGGTACGGATTCGACCGGGCGAACATCCACTATGTAGCGCCGCCGGGCCGGGCTGACTGGCCTGACCTGGCGCTGCCGGGCCAGCTTACGGGTGAGCCGGAACACCGGCTCACCCGGGGTGAAGGCGACCGCATAGACGGTCGAGGCGTCCACGCGACGGCCTTTGCAGGGCTTGGTCCGGAGCGTGGCCTTATACCCCAGGCCAAGCGTCAACTCCAGGACCCCATACGCGAGATCACGACTAGTGACCGCGAGCTCTACCGTTCCACTCGGGTAGCAATAGCCGTCTGTGTCCAGCAGTCCGGCGAGCAAAGCACGGCGCTGCGAGACCGACGCATGCAGATACGCCTCGGGGATGTGCTTGGCCCCAACCTCGCGGAATATCTCACGAAGCGTCCGGTAACGCTCGCGGGGAGGTGCGGACGGAGCAGCACAGCCCTTGCTGCCCTGCGGGAAGCGGCCTCCGGCTGCCTGGAGCACCGCGGAAAGACCGGCGCCAGCCTGGCGTGCGGCTTGGTCAACGCTCAGCCCCTGACCTGCGAACTCAAGCGCCTCGGCGATGCGCCGCGCACGCTCAGGGCGGTTCGAGATCGTGTACTGCATCGGGGCGCTGGCATAGCGGGTGACCATGTATCCGTCCTCACGGATCTGATCAAGAATCTCCTCGTCAGCACAGGTGAAGCCCGCGCTCATCGTCGTCCCGTCACCCAGCCAGCAGCCGAACGTATAGGGCGCCACCGGCAGATCTCGCTCGGGGTAGCGAAGCGGCCCGCATACCGCGACCGAATGGTTGAACCGCCCCCAATGCCGAAGCGACCCGGCAATCTGCCTGGTCGTGACTGGTTCGGCGTCGGCTTGCCGAGCGCGACCGTCACCGGCACTGATGCGTTCCGCGAGCGCCTTGTAGACGAGATGGCGGGAGTACGCCTGGGCCCAGAACCCGACCTGGCGTCCGCCTCGCCGGTAGGTTGGCCGGATCACCCGGCCTTCCTTGGGCAGGTCCATGACGACCCGGTAGAGCACGTTGCGGAACTGAGTACCCACATCGCCCAGAACCTCACTGGTCCCGGTCAGGCGGTCAGGTTCACCCAGGGCCTCAGCCGCCCGCTCGGCCACGCGAGCCACATCGGCCAACGGCCAGTATTGTGGCCCGCGCGCAGGTCGGGCTTGTTGCTGGCGCCCTGCCGCCGAGTCTGTCTGCCACAGATGCTCCGCGTCGGCCACGATGACTGTGCCATCAGAGAACTCGACCTCGTAGCACGGACGCCCGTGCATAACCGGGGTCGCGCCCACCACCATGCACGGTTGACCATGGTCGTCAAAGACCTGATCGCCTGGCTGGACATCCCCCATCGTTGTCCAGCCGCCGGGGGTAGGGATCGGGGTGTCAAGGGCGAGGGCCTTTCCGGCCCCGGTGGCCCCCGCGATCAGCATGTGCGGCATCTTGGCCAGGTTCGCCACCACGGTCCGGCCTTCGACGTCCTTGCCCAGGCCAACCACCATCGGATGGTGATCATTCACCGCCACCTGGGAGCGCAGCACATCCCCCAGGCTGACGATTTCCTTGTCCGCGTTCGGGATCTCCACCCCGATGGCGGACTTGCCCGGGATCGGGGAGATGATCCGCACGTCCGCGCTCTTCACCGCGTAGGCGATGTTCCTGGTCAGCGCCGTGACCCGCTCCACCTTCACCGCGGGACCCAGCTCGATCTCGTACCTGGTCACCGTGGGCCCGCGCTTGAACCCGGTGACCCGGGCGTCCACCTCGAACTGCTCCAGCACCTCCGACAGCGCCCGGACCACCATGTCGTTGGCCCGGGTTCGCTCCTTGGGCGCACTGCCCGGCTTGAGCAGCGCCATCGGCGGCAGGATGTAGCTGGACTCAGCCGACCCGGACAGGGTCAGCTGCTCGCCACGGGCCGGCCCGGGGGGGCGTCGCGGAGGCCCGCGTCAGGGCGGGCGGCACCCTCTGGTCCCGCCACCGTCTCGTGCGGCGCCGGGGCGACTGCCCCGGCCGGCCCGAAGCCCAGCGCGTCGAGCAGGGACTCGTCGGGATCCTCGGCGGGCGGCGCGGCGGCGTCCGCGGGCTGAGGCGCCGCGGCTTCGCGCCGCAGGCGCCCGGTACCCGCCGCCTTCCCTCCGGGGCCGTCGCCGAGGATGGGCGTGTCGTAGGGCCGGTGGTGCTCGCCGGCCTCGATGGCTGGGGGCCGCTTGCGGCCGCCCCGCCCCGGCGGGCCGGTAGTCGCCGAGCCCTCGATCTCCGCGGCGGGATCGTCCCCGGCGTCCCCGGGGCCTAGGTCACCCCGCTGGGCGAAGCCCCGCAGCTCGGCCAGCCGGTCGGGCACCCGGTGCACCGGCGTTCCGGTGATCACGAGCAGCCCGAACCCGCTGACCAGCGCGAGCAGAGGCGCGGCGATCCACGGCGTCAGCGCGGCCACCAGCGGGGCCGAGACGAAGAAACCAATCAGCCCGGCGCCGGACCGCATGGCGTTCTCGCCGGCAGACGGCTGCGGCGTGCCCGCCGCGATGTGCACCAGCCCGAGCCCGCCCAGCAGCAGGCAACTCCAGCCGATCACCATCCGCCCGGTCTGCGCGTTGCGGTCGGGATGACGCAGGAACCGCCAGGCGAGCAGGCCGAGAAGCAGGGGCACGGTCCAGGCGGCCGAGCCGAAGGCGCCGAGGAACAGGCCGGCCAGCAGCCGCCCGGCGAAGTTGTGCATGTGGAACCAGCTGGTGGCGGCGACGATGCAGGCCGCCGCCAGGAAGGCCAGGCCCACACCGTCCCGCTGGTGCAGCGGGTCGAGGTCCCGTGCGCTCTTCCCGAACCGCCGCGCGACGAACCCGGCCGCGTGGGCGGCGACCATCCACAGCCCGGCCACCAGCCGGACCAGCCAGCCGGCCAGGATCAGGATCGGGTCAGCCGTCCGGTGAGACGTCCGCGCCCCGGCTCCGCGGGTGCGGCCCCGGCCAGCCGTCCGCTTCCTGCCCCGTCCCGGCCATTTCTGGCCGGAGCGGTTCTGCCCTGAGCGGTTCGGCCGCTTCCGCCCGGTACGGGACGGGCCGTTCCTGCTCTGACCCTGGCGGGGCCGCGGGGGCATCGCGTTCTTGCTGCTGGCCGCCCGCCCGCTGACTGCCCGCCCGCTGCCGGCCGCCCGGCACCGGAGGTGCGCGTCTGCCCGACCCCGGCGCGGCCCTGCCCGGCCGCCGGGCGCGGCTGCCCGCCCGGTGCGTCCGCGCCTGGGCGGGGGGTGCCCTTAGAGACACGAGTAGCCATGATCCCCAAAGTACCCACGATCCGCCCGGCGCGGCCGGAAGCGTGCGGCGTGTCGCCATGATCTTCGGGCCCGGGTGAACGGCGGTTATCGCTGGTCTGGCGGGTCCGCGAACACTCGCCGCCTCCGGTTGGCAGACGCGTTCTCGCAGGCCACTCTGGAGAGAATCTCCGCAGCACGATCATGAACGGAGCGGAAGGACCGGACATGCCAGCAGCCGACCCGGTACGGGTCATCGCGGACCTCTTCACCGCCGAGGGCGCCCGCGAGTATCTGGGCGAGGCGGTGACCCAGGCCCAGCACCTGCTCCAGGCCGCGGCCCTGGCCGAGCGGGCTGGCGCGGCACCTGAGCTGGTCGCCGCGGCCCTGCTGCACGACGTGGGTCACTTCACCGGGGCGGTCAGCGGACAGCAGCGCAGGAGCGACACCGACAACCGGCACGGCGACCGGGGCGCGGACTGGCTGGCGCAGTGGTTCGGGCCCGGGGTGACCGAGCCGGTCCGGCTGCATGTCGCGGCCAAGCGGTACCTGTGCGCCGTGGAACCGGGGTACTTCGGCCGCCTGTCCGCGGCTTCCGTGCACACGCTGCGCATCCAGGGCGGCCCGATGACCCCGGCCGAGAGCGCGGAGTTCGAGGCCAGCCCGTGGTGCCAGGCCGCGCTGCGGCTGCGCCGCTGGGACGACGGGGCCAAGGACCCGAGCGCGGTAGTGCCCGCGTTCGGCTACTACCAGCGGCTGCTCCGGCAGCTGGTCCGCCAGCACGAGGCCCGCGCCACCCGGTAGTCCCCCTCAGACTTCGATGACCACCGGGATGATCATGGGGCGCCGCCGGTAACTGTCGTTGACCCAGCGCCCGACGGTGCGGCGGACCAGCTGGCCCAGCTGATGGGCGTCGTTGATCCCGTCGGCGGCCGCGCGCGCCAGCGCTTCCTCGATCTTCGGCCGGACCTCGCTGAGCGCGGAGTCGTCGATGCCTGACCCGCGGGCGTGGATCTCCGGGCCGGCCACCAGCTTGCCGGTGGTCGAGTTGACCACGATGACCACCGAGAGGAACCCTTCCTCGCCCAGGATCCGGCGGTCTTTCAGCGAGGTCTCGGTCACCTCGCCGACGGACAGGCCGTCCACATAGACGTAGCCGCACGGCACCTTGCCCACGACCTTGGCCTTGCCCTGGGCCAGGTTGACCACCACACCGTCCTCGGCGATCACGATGTTGCCGGCCGGGACGCCGGTGAGCTCGGCCAGCTGGGCATGCGCCCGCAGGTGCCGCCACTCGCCGTGCACCGGCATGAAGTTGCGCGGTTTCACCTGATTCAGCACGTACAGCAGCTCACCGGCGGGCGCGTGACCGGACACGTGGACCAGCGCGTTGCCCTTGTGCACCACCCGGGCGCCCCACCGGGTCAGCTCGTTGATCACCCGGTACACGGCGGACTCGTTGCCCGGGATCAGCGAGGAGGCCAGGATGACCGTGTCTCCCTCGGCGATCCGGATCGGGTGGTCCCGGGCTGCCATCCGGGACAGCGCCGACATGGGCTCGCCCTGCGATCCGGTGCAGACCAGCACGACCTCGCCGGGGGGCATGCCCTCGGCGTCGCGCGGGTCCACCAGCAGGCCGCCGCGGACCGAGGGGACCCGCAGATAGCCGAGATCGCGCGCCACCCCCATGTTCCGCACCATGGACCGGCCGACGAACGCCACCCTGCGGCCGTGCGCGGCGGCCGCGTCGAGCACCTGCTGGACCCGGTGCACATGGCTGGCGAAGCAGGCCACGATGATCCGCTGCTGCGTGCTCGCGAAGATCTCGTTGAGGACCGGCGAGATGGCCCGCTCGCTGGTGACGATGCCGGGGACCTCGGCGTTGGTGGAGTCGGACATGAGCAGGTTGACGCCCTCGGCGCCGCGCCGCGCGAATCCGCCCAGGTCGGTCAGGCGGCCGTCCAGCGGCAGCTGGTCCATCTTGAAGTCGCCAGTGTGCAGCACCACCCCGGCCGGGGTGGTGATGGCCACCGCGAGCGCATCCGGGATGGAGTGGTTGACCGCGAAGAACTCCAGGTCGAAGGGGCCGAACGACTGGCGCCCGCCCTCGGCGACCTCCACCCCGGCCGGCGAAATCCGATGCTCGGTGAGTTTGCTGCGGATCAGGGCCAGCGTCAACCGCGAGCCGATCAGGGGGATGTTGTCCCGCCGCCGCAGCAGGTAGGGCACCGCACCGATGTGGTCCTCGTGCGCGTGGGTGAGGACCATCGCCTCGATGTCGTCGAGCCGGCCGTCCAGCGAGGTGAAGTCGGGCAGGATCAGGTCCACGCCGGGCTGGTCCGGCTCCGGGAACAGCACCCCGCAGTCCACGATCAGCAGGCGACCCTGGTACTCGAACACGGTCATGTTCCGGCCGATTTCGCCCAGGCCACCGAGGCCCACGATGCGCAGCGTGCCGGACGGAAGGGCCGGCGGTGTGCCGAGCTCCGGATGGGGGTGACTCACTTGATCTTCACGCCTCCAGCGACCAGGTCGGATCGCAGTTGTTCGATCTGTGCCGGCGTCGCGTCGATCAGCGGGCCGCGGACCGGCCCGCCGGGCAGCCCCAGCAAGCCGAGCGCCGCCTTGGTCGTGATCACGCCCTGGGTGCGGGTCATGATGCCGGTGTAGAGCGGGAGCAGGTCGTAGTGGATCCGCCGGGCCTCCTCGACCCGTCCCGCCCGGTACGCGTCGATCATCTCATGCAGCCGGTCTCCCGCCACGTGGCCGACCACGCTCACGACGCCGGCCGCCCCGACCGAGAGCCAGGGCAGGTTCAGCATGTCGTCCCCGCAGTAGAAAACCAGGTCGGTGGCCAGCATGACCAGCGAACCCGCCCCCAGATCACCCTTGGCGTCCTTGACAGCCACGATGCGCGGATGATCGGCCAGCTGGAGCAGGGTCTCCGTCGCGATGGCGGTCGCCGTCCGGCCGGGTATGTCGTACAGGATGACCGGCAGGCCGGTGGCATCGGCGGCCCTGGTGAAGTGGGCCACGAGCCCGCTCTGCGGCGGCTTGTTGTAGTACGGCGTGACCAGGAGCAGTCCCGACGCCCCGGCGCGCTCGGCCTGACGGGCCAGTTCGCACGTATGGGCGGTGTCGTTGGTGCCGACCCCGGCCACGACGGCGGCCCGGTCGCCGACGGCCTCGATCACGGCACGGAGCAGGCGTTCCTTCTCGGCGTCCGTCGTGGTCGGCGCTTCGCCGGTGGTCCCGCTGATGACCAGGCCGTCGTTGCGCATCTCGTTGACCAGATACGTGGCCAGACGGGCCGCCCCGTCGTAGTTGACCGCGCCGTCGGCGGTCATCGGCGTGATCATCGCGGTGAGCATCCGGCCGAAAGGGGCCTCCGCGGCGGGCTGGGTGGCTGTCATGGACTGAACGCTACCGGGCCGCGGCGCGCCGGGGCCACCGTGCCCCGCTTCCGGTCATGCTGAAGACGCGGTGACGTGAGCTCGGGGGTACCCACGTCAACCGCGTCTATCTAGGTATCGGCCTGGGCGGCCCACGCGTTACGCAGGGTGATGAAGATTCTTTTCTGCGTGATCATCATGGCTGCGGGCCGCGGTCCTGCGCCGCCGCAGGCCGCGGTTCTGTGCGCCGCCGCGCGCCGCGGTCCTGCCAGCCCCAGCGACAGCCCTCCAGTTGCCCTAACGCCGGACTCGTGATCAGAGACTCGTGATCAGACGAATGGTGTCGCTATCGCAACACCGATCGTCTGATCACGAAGCGGCCCGAGGACAGAGAGGCTGGTGGGACTCACGGGGCGGCCGGGCGCGGGACCGGGATCACAAAGGCGGGACCGGCAAGGCGGGACCGGGATCAGGAAGGCGGGGAGCCTGGGCTGCGCGGGCGCTTCTGCAGTCAGCCGACCAGGGCAGCCGCGCCGGCCATGCCCACCCCCGCCGCCGTCTTGGCCGCGGTGGCCGGGGTGAGCCCCAGGCCATCCAGCGGGCCCCTGCTGTGTGCTCCGGGCGGCACGTCGAACGCGCTGGTGTCCGCCACCCCTGCGGTGAGGCCGCGCATCTCGTAGCCGATGGCCGGCTGGTCCCCGATGAAGCCGGTCAGCCGGAGCAGCACTGCGAGTTCCGCGTCCACCACTGCCTCGACCTGGTCGGCCAGGCTGCCCTGCCACACGTACCCCAGGCCGGGCAAGACCTCGCCCGAGTTCCTGCGCGCGACCACGAGGAACCCCCGGCGCCCGCCCACCTCGGTCTCCCCGCCCGCCCACAGCCGGTGGCCGGCCAGCAGCCAGGCGGGGTCGGCCAGGCCCGCGAACTCGTGCGGCACCGGACGGGCGGGCCGGGCGGTCACCCTCGTCCCGTTGACCTGCCAGTGCCGCACGCCGTCACAGCCGACGGTGCCGGGAGCCGATGGGTGGCCGCCGTCTGCCTTGTCGATCCGGTACCGGTCCGGTGCTGCCAGCCGCAGCCGCACGGTGCGGTCGGTGCCGTTGTCCCGCGCGCTGACGCGTCCCACACCGCGTCCGGGCCGAGGATGCCGGCCAGCGCCGCAGGCAGTGCTTCGCGAGCCCGTGAGATGGCCGCCGTGAGCAGGCGGCCATCGACCCATTCGCGGACCTCCGCGGTAATATGCGGCGCGGCCAGGCCGGTGCGGTGCAGCAGGTTGATCACGTCGTCGCTGGCCGGCCCGAGCGGCTCGGGGGCCAGCGGCCCGCCGGCGCCCGGCCCGGTCCAGCCGCCGCCGCTCCCGCCAGCAGCCGGCCCGGCCCAGCCGCCGCTTACCCCGGCGCTGCCGCTGGGCGGCCGGTCGTGGGCGCGGTTTCCCGCACGGCCAGGCGGCTCGGGCGATCCTGGCCAGTGCCGGACCGTGAAACCCAGCGCGCTGGCCGCCACGCCTGCGACCGCACGCACCGCGTCCCCTGGCAGGCCGGGCATGGCCGCCGTGGGGCCCGTGGGCTGATGTTCGGGCACATCAATGCCCGGGGGCGCCCGGAATCGTTCGCCGTCCCGGGCCTCGTCCGGGTCCAGCCGGACATCGCACAGCTCCGAGCGGCGCACCGGCTGCCCCTCGAACAGCTCCTCGTACCGGAGCAGCAGGCCGGTGCCGGCGTCCACCAGGACCCGCAGCTCGCCCGCGGACCGCGCGGCCCCCGAGCGCCCGCCCGGGGCCAGCGGCGGCCGCGGCCACGCTACCAGCCGCCAGGCCAGGCCTCCGGACTCCCCAGCGCCGGCCACCCGCAGGCTGGACCGGCGGAGCAGCCAGGCCGGGGACTGGAGATCGTCCAGGACGTGGCAGGGGCAGGCCTTCTCCCGCATCACCCGGGCCAGGCCGGCGCCGCCGGGCGATCCCTGGAACACCGTCCAGGCCGTGCCGCCATCGCAGCCCTCGACCACGCGGGCACCGTCCCGCACATGGCTGATCCGGTACTTCCCGCCCAGGCCGAGCAAGACCTGATAGCTAACCTCGGTGACCGGCGCCCCGGATTCCGGCTCCGGGGGCGGCCGGCGCCGCCCGGCGTGCAGCATCCGGGTCTGCAGCGCGTGGTCCGTCCATGAGGTCAGCGTGGCGGACAGGCCGTGCGCCGCCCAGTTGGCGCGGTACATCTGGGGAATCAGCTCGCGCACATCGGCTGGCTCAGCCAACAGGCCCATGAACGGCCTCCGGGGGACGGCACTCAGGCCATTAGAACACCGGGATAACGTCCTCGGGTTGAGCTAGTGGACGACACCCGCGGTGATGACAAGGAAGATGACCGTGACCACCACGAGCGCGATGGTGACCGCCAGGTAACGCGTCATCACGCCCAGGATGACCCTGGCCCGTCCCTCAGCCGCCTCGGACGCACGTGCCGCGATCCAGGCTTCCTGGGCCGCCCGGACCGCGGCTTCGGCCGCGACTCCGGCGCCGGCCTGGAGCTCGGCTTGCGCGCGGAGGGCCGCCCGGATGTCCGCCTCCACCTTGGCGGCAGCCGCCTCGATCCGGTCCAGCGTGGCGACGCCTGCAGCCGCCGCCCGCACTGCGACCGACTCGGCGGCCGCGCCAGTCGCCCCCGGCGTCATGCTGGCGGGGATTCTCACTCGCATCGCGGCGGGGATGCCGACGTCGGCATGGTCCGTGGCCACCTTCACCGCCACGCCGGTCCCAGCGCCCTCCGGGGTGATCATGGCTCCGGCCGGCTGGGTCGCCCCTTGCGCCGGCGAGCCCATCGACGAGTCGTGGAGGAAGCCGATCACAGCCTCTCTCGCAGCCGCGGCCAGATCAGGAGTATCGGTCCCGCGCTGGCGGCTGCGAAGGCGGTGGTGGCGACCTCCATCCACTGAACCGGCCCGCCGCGGATGGTGGTGCAGAGACTGATTGCCCGTCATGGCACTCAACTTCCCTCAGCAACCGGGCGAACATCGTCAACCTGCGCCTAGTCACACCTCGTGTATCTACTTATCTAACGGACAGTAATCATGTTACCACTATAAGTGAGACATGCGGGCATGGCCAGGCCGGCTGACCTGATCAAGAACGAGATTCCGCGGTAGTCGCTTCCTCGCGGGCGGCGGCGAGGAGCTGGCGGGTCACGCTCATGGCCTGTTCGGCCGCTCCCAGCTGCCCGAGGCTGGCCAGGCGCTGCGCCTCGCGCAGCTGATCATCGAGATGAGCCAGCCGCGCCCGCTGCTCGGCCTCGGCGATAGCGCGGCCGATGACCGAGGGCAGCCGGGCAGGCCGGTCCTTCAGCACGTAGTCCGTGGCCCCCTGTTTGATGAGAGCGACCGCTTCCTCGTCCCCGAGCACCCCGGACCAGAAAACAAACGGCACGTCCGGGCACTGGTGCTGGGCGATTTCGAGAGCGGCCTCGCCGGAAAAGCCCGGCAGGTGGTAATCGGAGAGGATCACGTCCGGGCGGAAGGCGGCCAACTGTTCCACGAAGGGCTCCCTGGTGGCCACGACCACGGCAGTGAAACCGAGGCCCGCGCTGGTCAGCAGGCGCTGCGCAAGCTCAGCATCCCAGGCTTCGTCCTCCACGATGAGGAGGCGTGCCTTGCGTCCCGCTGAGTCGGCCCCGTCCCCGGGCGGGGTGTTCTCCTGCCCTGGATCTGGACCGGTGGCTGACGCCGGCTCACCATTCTCCGGCTCACGAGTCTCCGGCTCGTCGCGTGGATGCCCGCCGCTCACGGATGTCCCCCTCAAACCTGATGCTGCACGAACTGAGGCGCGGCCTCGTTCAGGAGCAGCCAGAACATGCCGAGCGTACTGACCGCCTCGGCGAATTCAGCGAACTTGACTGGCTTTCGCACATAGCCATTCGCGCCGTTGCGATAGCTCGCGATGATGTCTTCATCCAGTTTGGAGCTGGTGAGGACGACCACGGGGATGAACTGGGTCCGCTCGTTGGCCCGTAGCCTGCGCAGCACCTCCAGTCCGTCGATCTTGGGGAGCTTCAGGTCGAGCAGGATGAGGCCAGGAGGCGGCGCGTCGCCGCTGCCGTCGGCGAAGAGAACCTCCAGGGCCTCGGCACCGTCGTGGGCCACGGTGACTCTGTTGAGGATCTTGTTTTTCCGCAGGGCCCGGAGCGTCAGCGCCTCGTCGTCGGGATTGTCCTCGACCAGCAGTATATTTCTGCTCTTCATGCGCTTTCCTTCGCGTTCAGGGTGAAATAAAAGGTCGCGCCTTCACCGACGGCACCCTCGGCCCACACACGGCCAGCGTGGCGCTCGACGATCAGCCGCACGCTGGCGAGGCCGACGCCGGCACCAGGGAACTCGCGGGTCGTGTGCAGCCGCTGGAACGGATTGAACAACCTGCCCACATAGGCAGGGTCAAAGCCGGCGCCGTTGTCGCGCACGTAACAGCACACCCGGGCGTCCCCCACTGGTGTGGTCCCGAACTCAATCAGCGCATCGTCCCGGCGGGAAGTGAACTTCCAGGCGTTATCCAGCAGGCTTTGCAGGACCATGCGGATCAAGGGGGTGTCCGCCAGCACCCAGACGGGGCGCTGGATGATGAAACGGACACGTCGGTCCAGCCCGCCGCGCTGGAGTTCCTCGGCAATTCGACTGGCCTCGGCACCGAGATCTACCGCGTGGGGGTTCATCTCAGCCCGCGAGAGGCGGGACAGGTGCAGCAGGTCGTCGATGAGCGTCGCCATCTGCTCGCTGGCGGCTTTGATCCGCTCGGCATAGCCCTGGCCGACCTCGCCGAGGCCGTCCCAGCAATCTTCCAGCAGGGCCGAGGTGAAACCGCCCAGCGCCCGCAGCGGAGCGCGAAGGTCGTGAGCGACCGAATAAGTGAACGTCTCCAGGTTCCGGACGGCCCGCTCGAGGTCCTCCTGCTTCTTCTGCCGCTCGGTCACGTCGCGGACGGCCGCCGTGACCAGGGTCCCCTCATCGGTGTCGATGGCCGACAGCGAGATCTCCGCCGGGAAGGTGCTGCCGTCGCGGCGGCGCCCGGCCAGCTGCATCCCGGCGCCCATCGGCCGGGGCACCGGATCGGCCGTGTATCCGGTCCGGCGCTGGGGGTGCACCGCGCGGGCCGCGTCGGGAACCAGGATCTCGACGAGCTGGCCCTCCAGCTCCTCCCGCGGGTACCCGAACAACCGCACCAGCCGGGTATTGACCAGGACGATCCGGCCATCGGCATCCACGCAGACCATCGCGTCCGGAGCCGCGTCCAGGAGCGCGACGAACCTGCCATCGTGGGGTAGCGCCACATCGCTCACATCTAGTAATCTACCAGTAACTTCATGTAATCAACCGGCAGGGCCGCCACCGCCTCCACCGAGACGGGTGCGGCCCGGGAGATCAGGCCGCTGGAACGCGAAAGCCAGGAACTATGCCCCGCTGCGCGCGGCACGACAAAGACTTGCGACCGCGGACTCCACCGCTCACCATAAACAAGGGCCGGTTCACCAGCTTATGATGATAAACGCGCCGTTGAGGCGATATGAGTTTCCCGCCCGCCTCATTTCTCACTCTCTCTCGCGACAATTGGCATTTCCCGGATCGGGTTCATGCGCGACAATTTTCCTTGTAACTATATATCTGTGCAACTATATATTTCCATCGGCACGAAGCAATCGCCGGTGATACCTGTTCGGGGGGCAAGTCCATGGACAACAAACTGCTGACGGCCTTGACGGACGGTGCCGCGGGTCTGGAGCTTGAAAAGGCCCCGACCGGGATCCGCGGACTGGACGAGATCACCGGGGGCGGGCTACCCAGGGGCAGGGTAACGCTGGTGGCAGGCAGTGCGGGAGCGGGCAAGTCGCTGCTGGGGCTGGAATTCCTGGTCACCGGCGCCCGCCAGTACGGTGAGCCCGGGGTGCTGGTGAGCTTCGAGGAGTCGGCGGCCAAGGTCACCCGCAACGTGCGATCGCTGGGCTTCGACCTGGACCAGCTCCAGGAGGACGGCCTGCTCGTGATGCTCTCGTTCCGGGTGGAACCCACCGATTTCGTCGCTACGGGGGAGTTCGACCTCGAACCGCTCTTTGCGATCCTCGACGACGCGATCGAGCGTGTTGGCGCGAAGCGGGTCGTGCTGGACACCATAGAAGTGCTGTTCGGTGCCTTCGGCGACGACTCGATCGTGCGGTCGGAGCTGAGCCGGCTGGCGCGCTGGCTCGATGAGCGGGGCGTCACCGTCATCGTCACCGGCGAGCGGGGCGACAAGAATCTCACCCGTAACGGGATCGAGGAGTATGTCACCGACTGCGTGATCGTGCTCGACCATCGGGTGACCGAGGAGATCTCCACCCGGCGGCTGCGGGTCGTCAAGTACCGCGGGTCGGTGCACGGCACCAACGAGTACCCGTTCCTGATTTCCGCCCGTGGTTTTGTCGTATTGCCAATTACGTCGATCGCACTCAACTACGCAGCCTCCGAAGAGCGGATCTCAACCGGGATCCCCCGGCTGGATCACATGCTGGGCGGCGGCGTGTTCCGGGGTTCGACCCTCCTGGTGAGCGGGACGGCAGGCACCGGAAAGACCTCACTCGGCGCGCACATGGTGAATTCGGCCTGCGCCCAGGGTGAGCGGACGCTGCTGGTCCTGTTCGAGGAGTCACCCGCCCAGTTCCTGCGTAATATGCGGTCGCTGGGGCTCAACCTGCAGCAGTGGATCGACGCGGGGTTGCTGCGCATCTGGGCGGCACGGCCGTCCGCGGTCGGGCTGGAGACCCATCTCGCGATCCTGGCCGAGCTGATCGAGGATGAGACGCCGTCGGTGGCGGTTCTCGACGGGATCGCCAACATCGGCAACGGGGTCTTGGCCACGGAGGAGGCCTCGCTGGTGGCCCGCAAGATTGACCTGCTCAAGTCGCGGGAGGTCACCACCCTGGTTACGGCGCTTGGTCCTGGGGACGAGACGAGCAAAGAGACTTTGTCGTCATTGGTGGACACCTGGCTGCTGGTGCGCAACGTCGAGGCCAACGGTGAACGCAACCGGCTGCTGTTCGTGCTGAAGTCGCGGGGCACCGCCCATTCGAATCAGGTCCGGGAGTTCGTGCTCACCAGCCACGGGGTCGAACTGATGGATGTGTACGTCGGCGCCGCAGGGGTGCTGGTCGGCTCCGCCCGGCTGGCTCAGCAAGCCACCGAGCGTGACGCGGACGTGCGCCAGGCCAGCGATCTGGCCCGGCGCCTGCGTGAGCTGCGGCGCAGCGTCGTGGAGCGCGAGGCCCACCTCGTCGCGGTCCAAGACGAGCTCGACGCCGACCGGGCGGAGATCGACCGGATCGACCTTCGCGAGGGCCACCAGGCAGCCGCCACCGAGGCGGACCGCTCAGCGATGGCGACGCGGCGCTGGGCCGATGCGGCGCCGAGCAACGGAGGGCAGTGATGAGCGAGCCGCGCACCGCGAACGACGAGACCAGCGCCGACTCCGGTGACCAGTGGGATCTGTGCCTGTACGTGACCGACAGGTCACCCAAGTGCCTGCGGGCAATCGACAATCTGCGGCGCGCCTGCGAGGAGAACCTGGCCGGTCACTACCACATCGAAGTCGTGGACCTGCTGGAGAATCCGCGCCTCGCCGCCGAGGACCAGATTCTGGCCGTGCCCACGGTGGTCCGGAGATTCCCGTCGCCAATCCGCAAGCTCGTCGGCGACCTCTCCGACAACGACCGTCTGCTCGTCGGCCTCCAGCTTCGGCCACCGGGGAGCACCGCGACATGACCGATTACGCACCTGGTGATCGCTGGGCGCTTGCCCTTTATGTCGATGGCGCATCCACGAGCTCTATGCACGCGATCGAGATTGTGCGCCGCGTCTGCGACGAACAGCTCGGCGGTCGTGTTGAGCTGGAGGTCATCGACGTGCACCAGCAGCCTGCCCTGGTCGAGCGTGACCAGATCTTCGCCGTGCCGACGCTGGTGAGGCGCCTTCCCGGGCCGCCGCGCCGCATCGTCGGCGACCTGAGCGACTCCGCCTGGATACGGCTCGGGCTCGACCTCGGCCCGGCCGAGCTAAGCGCCCAACCAGGCCCGGACGAGTAAGGCCATGGCCCGGTCTCCGGCTGCCAAGGCCATGCGTCCAAGCCCCCTCGGCCTCGAGCCGACCGGGGAAAGCCTGACGGCAGAGCAGGCCGAGCTGGCCGAGGTGCGGGCCCAGCTGCGCGAGGCGCAGCAGACGATCGAGGCGATCCGGGGCGGTGGAATCGACTCACTGATGATCGGCCCGCCCGGGCAGGAGCAGGTCTACGCTCTGGTGAGCGCCGACCGCCCCTACCGGCTCATCGTCGAGGCGATGAACGAAGGCGCCGCCACCGTCTCGCCCCGGGGAGTGATCCTCAACGCCAACGCGCGGCTTGCCGCGATGACCGGCCGCAGCGCCGCGCATCTGGTCGGCACCGCGGCGCTCGACCTGATCCCCGACGTGCACCGCTCCGCGTTCGCAGAGCTGCTCGATATCGGTACCGGCGGCAGCTCACGCGGCGAAGTGGACCTGACCGGACCGGGTGGCACGACAGTTCCGGTCCTGCTGGCGGTCAGCGGTTTCGACCTCGACGGCATGTTCCTACGGTGCCTGGTGCTGACCGATCTGACCGCGCAGCGGGCCGCGGAGCGTCAGGCGGCCGAAGCGCATGAGGCGCTGCGCGAGCAGACCTCCGTCCTTGAGCAGGCCCAGGAGTCCCTGGGGCTCGGCTGGTGGAACTATGCCCCGGAGCGAGAGGAGATGCTCACCTTTTCGCCGGCGGCCTGCCGGATCTTCGGCCTTATCCCGGCAGAGTTCGACAGGAAGCTAGGGACACTCTCAAGCCTTGTCCACCCGGACGACCTGCCGAGGATCAACGAGGCGTACCGCGCGGCCCTGGCGGGCGGCCCTCCCTACCAGGCCGAGCATCGGATCGTCCGGCCCGACGGCGAGCTGCGGTGGATCCTGATGGCAGCGGTCGTGCAGCACGACGACACGGACGGCCCGAAACGGATGCTGGGAATCTGCCAGGACATCACCGACCGGAAGCGGATCGAGGACGAGATCCGCGCCTCGGCCGCTTACAACCGGAGCCTGATCGAAGCCAACCTGAACCCGATGGTCACCATCGGGCCGGATGGAACGATTACCGACCTCAACGCCGCCACCGAGCAGGCGACCGGGTACGGGCGGGCCGAGCTGCTCGGCACCGAATTCAGCGGCTACTTCACCGAACCGGACCTGGCCAGGGCCGGCTATGAACAGGTCTTCCGGGATGGCAGTGCGCGAGACTACCCGCTGGAGCTGCGTCACCGCGGCGGGCACCTCACATCGGTGCTCTACAACGCCGCGGTCTACCGCGACCCGTCCGGGCGGGTGCTCGGGGTCATAGCCGTGGCGCGCGACGTCACCGAGGCCAACCGCATCCAGGCGGCGCTGCGCGAGTCCGAAGAACGGCTCCGGGTCCTGTTCGACAACGCCCCGGTCGGCATGGGCGAGCTGACACTCAGCAACGAATTCGTCCGGGTCAACGCACGCTTCTGCCAGTTCATCGGTTACACCGCCGACGAGCTGCTGTCCCCATCCCTACGACGCGAGGACCTGACCCATCCCGGCGATCGCAATGCCGATCTCGCTGTCAGGCAACGCCTCATCTCCGGAGAAATCGATAATTACTCGATCGAGCAACGCTTCCTGCAAAAGGGCGGCAATGTCGTGTGGGCCGAGGTCAGCAACACCCTGGTCCGCGACACGGACGGCAGCCCGCTGCTGTACGTCGGCACCATGCGCGACCTCACCGCGCAGCGCGAAGCCGAAGCCGAGATCCAGGCGCTGCACGCCGGCCTGGAAGCCCGGGTCCAGGAGCGCACGGCTGACCTGGAGCGGGCCAACAAGAATCTGGAGGCGTTCACCTACTCGGTCTCCCATGACCTGCGCGCACCGTTGCGCGGGCTGAGCGGGTTCAGCGCCGCGCTGATAGAGGACTACAGCGACCGTCTCGACGAGACCGGCCGCGGCTACGCCGAGCGCATCCAGGCGGCGAGCGAGCGGATGGCCATGCTCATCGATGACCTGCTGCAGCTGTCGCGGGTGTCGCGCGCCGACATGAACCTCGAGCCGGTCGACCTCAGCGCGGAGGTCGACGCCATCACCGGCGAATTGCAGGCCAGTGAACCCGGCCGCCGGGTCCGGTTCGCCGTCCAGGACGGCGTCTGGGTCACCGCGGATCGCGGTCTCATCCGTACCGTGGTCCAGAACCTGCTCGAAAACGCCTGGAAGTTCACCGCCCGGCGCGACGCGGCCACCATCGAGTTCGGCACCACGCCTGCCGATGACGCCAGGATCTGCTGCTACGTGCGCGACAACGGGGCCGGCTTCGATCCCGCCTATGCCGAGCAAGCTCTTCCAGCCATTCGAGCGGCTGCACGAGGCCGCCGACTTCCCCGGCACCGGCATCGGCCTGGCCAGCGTCCAGCGGATCATCGAACGGCACGGCGGCCGCGCCTGGGCGGAGGGTGCCGTGGACCGCGGCGCCACCTTCTACTTCACCCTCGACGCGGAGGACAGGCCATGAAGGACAGGCGGCACGCCCCGAAGGACAGGCGGGAGGACAAGTCGCAGGAGCAGCTGGCGCAGGCCGAGCGCCTGGAGAGCCTGGGCCAGCTGGCCGGCGGGGTCGCGCACGACTTCAACAACCTCCTCGCGGTAATCCTCAACTACGCGGACTTCGCCGCCGAGGAACTCTCCGCGGCGACCGGAGCGGACTGGGCCGGGCGCTGCGAATCGGCCTGCGAGGACCTCGGGCAGATCAGCCGGGCCGGCGAACGGGCGGCCAGCCTCACCCGCCAGCTGCTCGCCTTCGCCCGGCGGGAGGTGGTGCAGCCACAGGTGCTCGATCTGGGCACCGTCATCACCGCGGTGGAGGAAATGCTGCGCCGCACCCTCGGCGAGCACGTCGAGCTGGCTACCTCGCTCGCCGGTGACCTGCACCCCGTCCTGGCCGACCCGGGGCGGGTGGAGCAGGTGCTGGTGAATCTCGCCGTCAACGCCCGCGACGCCATGCCCGGCGGCGGCACGCTGACCATCGAGGCCAGCAACGTCACCGTAGACGCGGAGTCCATCGCGGGCGGATCGCAGTCACCGCCGGGAAAGCACGTGCGGCTGCAGGTCAGCGATACCGGCACCGGGATGCCCCCGGAGGTCATCGAGCACGCGTTCGAGCCGTTCTTCACCACCAAGACAGACGGCGGGGGCACCGGGCTCGGCCTGGCCACCGTCTACGGAATCATCAAGCAGGCCGACGGTCACATCCACATCTACTCCGAACCCGGCGGGGGCACGACCTTCAGCATCATGATGCCCGCCACCACGCAGGCCGCCGGTCCGGAGGCATCGGAGATCGCCTACCACCGGACGCCCAGTGGAGAGACCGTCCTGGTCGTGGAGGATGAGGCCGCCCTGCGCGAGGTCACCAGGCGGATCCTGGCCCGCAACGGCTATCACGTGATCACTGCGGCGAGCGGCCCGGAAGCTCTCGAGATCGCCCGCGACTACCCAGGCGAGATCCACCTGCTCGTCACGGACGTCGTCATGCCGCACATGCTCGGCAAGGAAGTCGCCGAGAAGGTACTGGCGATCAAGCCTGGGACCGAGGTGCTCTACATGTCCGGCTATGCCCGGCCCGTCCTCGCCTCCCAGGGCAGGCTCGAACCGGGGGTGGCCCTCGTGGAGAAGCCGTTCTCCGAGGCCGACCTGCTGGCCAAGGTCGGGCAGGTGCTCAACAGCCACTTCCCGGGGTTCAAGACCACCTGCAGCCCTGCCGATCTGCCCCGCGGGTCAGAAGATCTGCCCAGCGCGTCAGAAGACCCTCTAGAACACGGGGATGATTCATACGGCGACCGCGGACATCCTGGCGGTCTGCGGTAAGGTACGCCTGTCCCGGGTGGCCCGGGACGGTGTGGAGCCCAGCGAAGCCGGTGCGATCCCGGCGCTGTCCCGCAACGGTGATACCCCGGACGGTGATACCGGCCGGGGATGAGCCCGGACGCCTGGCCCGCGCCGACGTACTGTCCTCGGCGGAAGGACGGTTCGTCCGATACCCCGGCCGGGGTCTCGCGGCGGCCCTCGCCTTCTCCGGGCCCTCGGAGGATGACCATGCGGTCTCTCGCCCGGCGCGTCCCGGTCCTCGCGGCGTCTGCCGCGCTCACCGTGTTCGCTGCCGCCTGCAGCACCCAGGCCAGCAACACCAGCACCTCGTCCGGCACCGGCGCGTCCAGCCGCCCGGCCAGCCAGGGTTTCCCGGCATCCGTGGCTGCGGCCAACGGCACGGTGAAGGTCGCGTCCCGGCCGACCGCGATCCTGTCCCTCTCCCCCACCGCGACCGAGATGCTGTACGCGATCGGCGCCGGAAGCCAGGTCAAGGCGGTGGACTCGCTGTCGGACTACCCGCCGCAGGCGCCGCGGACCAAGCTGTCCGCCTACCAGCCCAACGTGGAGGCGATCGTCGCGGAAAAGCCGGACCTTGTGGTGGAGGCGGGCGACACCGGGCAGCTGACCAAGCGCCTCGCCGCGTTCTCCATCCCGGTCCTCGAGCTGCCCGCGCCGGCCAAGCTCGCCGGCGAGTACGCGGAGTTCGACCAGCTCGGCCGGGCGACCGGGCATCTCGCCCAGGCCCAGCAGGAAGTCACCAGGCTGCGTGCCCAGCTGCACCAGATCGCCGCCGCCGCGCCGCATCACGCCCGGCCGCTGACCTACTATTACGAGCTGGACCAGACCTACTACTCGGTGACCTCGTCCACGTTCGTGGGCCAACTGCTCGCCCTGCTCGGCATGAAGAGCATCGCGGATCAGGCGTCCGGGGCGGCCAAGTCGGGCGGCTATCCGCAGCTGTCCGCCGAGTACATCCTCAAGGCCAACCCGGACTACATCATCCTGGCCGACACCCTGTGCTGCCATCAGGATGCTGCCGCCGTGGCCAAACGGCCCGGCTGGTCCGGGCTGGCCGCGGTCAAGGACGGCCACATCATCGGGCTCAACGACGACATAGCGTCCCGGTGGGGGCCGCGGGTGACTGACCTGCTGCGCACGGTCGAGACCGCGATCGCCAAGGGCGGCAGCGGGTGAAGTCGGCCGAGCGCGGCGGGACCGGAGCACCGGCCGGCAAGTCGCCGGCCACTAATGGCCCGGCTAGCCAGGCCCCGGCGGGCATCACACCGCCAGGACCGGCGAGGTCCATCGGCCCCGCCCCCACCGGCCCCGCCCCTACCGGCCCCGCCCCCACCGGCCCCGCCCCCACCGGCCGCACCACCACCGGCCGCGCCCTGCGCGCAACCCTGGTAGCTGCCGTCCTGCTCGTGATCGCGCTGGCCGTGGGCGTGTCGGTCGGCCCGGCCGGGCTGTCCCTCCCCGACATCGCCGGGGCCCTGGCGACCAGGCTGCCCTGGCACCCGGCCGTCAGCGTGCCCGCGATCGACACGGCCATCGTCTGGCAGATCCGGCTGCCCCGGGTGGTGCTCGGCGCGCTGGTGGGGGCCATGCTGGCCGGCGGCGGCGCCGCGTACCAGGGCGTGTTCCGCAACCCGCTGGCCGACCCCTACCTGCTCGGCGTGGCGGCCGGCGGCGGGCTGGGCGCCACCATCGTGATCGTCGCGGGAGGCAGCCCGGCACTGCTGCCCCCGGCCGCGTTCCTCGGGGCGGCGGGCGCCGTCTCGCTGACCTACCTGCTGGGCGCCGGGGCGGCCCGCGGCCCTTCGGGCGCTGGCCCGGGAATGGGTCGCGGGACCGGGTCGATCCTGCTGGCCGGGGTGGCCGTGGCCGCGATGCTCACCGCGGTGCAGACGTACCTGCAGCAGGCGCATTCCCAGACCCTGCAGGCCGTGTACTCGTGGATACTTGGTGGCCTGTCCCTGGCCACCTGGTCGGACGTCACGCTGATCCTGCCGTATGTGATCGTGGCGGCGGGGATCCTGCTGGCGCACCGGCGGCTGCTCGACGTGCTGCGGATCGGCGAGACCGAGGCGGGCAGCCTCGGGGTGGACGTGGCCCGGCTGCGGCTGACCGTGGTCATGGCGGCCACGCTCGGCACCGCGGCGGCGGTCTCGGTGAGCGGGCTGATCGGTTTCGTCGGCATCATCGTCCCGCACACGGTGCGTCTGACGGCCGGGGCGAGCTACCGGATCGTGCTCCCGGTGTCGATGATCGGCGGCGCCGCGTTCCTGGTCCTGGCCGACGTGCTGGCCCGCACCGTGCAGTCCCCGGACGAGGTGCCGATCGGCGTGATCACCGCCCTGGCCGGCGCGCCCTTCTTCCTTTTCATCCTCCACTCGCGCCGCGCCCGGCAGGAGCTCGCGTGATCTGCTTCGACCGCGTCGGCGTCAGGTACGGCAGCGCGCAGGCGCTGGCTGAGGTCAGCGAGCAGGTCCCGGCCGGGCGCTGGCTGGGCATCATTGGCCGCAACGGAACCGGCAAGTCGACTCTCCTTCGCGCCGCCGCGAGACTCGTGGGGCATGAGGGGACGATAACCATCGGCGGGCGGCCGACCGCCGGGATGGGCCGGCGTGCGCTGGCCCGGCTCGTCGCGTACGTACCCCAGATGCCCGAACTGCCCCCGGACATGACCACCCTGGACTACGTGTTGCTGGGCCGGACCCCGCACATCGGCTACCTGCGCACCGAGACACAGGCCGACCGGGACATCTGCGCCGGGCTGCTGGACCGGATGGAGCTCAGCCCGATGGCCGGCCGCACGCTCGGCACCCTGTCCGGCGGCGAGCTTCAGCGGGCGGTGCTGGCCCGCGCCCTGGCCCAGGACGCGCCGGTGCTGCTGCTCGACGAGCCGACCAGCGCGCTGGACCTGGGCCGCCGGGTGGCGGCCCTGGAACTGGTGGACGAGCTGCGCCGGGAACGATCGCTGACCGTGCTGTCGGTGGTGCACGACCTCACGCTGGCCGGGCAGTTCGCCGACCGGCTCCTGCTGCTGGACGACGGCCGCGTCGTGGTTACCGGGGACCCGGCCAGCGTCCTGCGCGACGACGTGCTGGCCCGTCATTTCGGCGCGGGCCTGCACGTGCTGACCACCCCGGAGGGGGAACGGGTGGTGGTGAGCTCGCGCAGTGCAGTCAAACCCAGTGCGGTCAAACCCAGTGCGGTCAAACCCGGTGCAGTCAAACCCGGTGCGGCCCGGCCCGGAAAGCTCACACCCCCAGGTCCCGGCCGATGATCTCTTTCATGATCTCGGTGGTCCCGCCGAAGATCGTTTGAACCCGGCTGTCGGCGAACGCCCGGGCCACCGGGTACTCGGCCATGTAGCCGTAGCCGCCGTACATCTGGAGGCACCGGTCCACGACCCGGTTGCACAGCTCGGTGTCCCACCACTTGACCATGGAGGCGTCGGTGTTGGACAGCTCACCATCGGTGTGCTGTAGCACGGCGCGGTCGGTGAACGCGCGGGCCACGGCCAGCTCGGTGGCCATTTCGGCCAGCACGAAGCGGTTGTGCTGGAAGCTGCCGATGGGCCGGCCGAAGGCCTGCCGCTCCTTGCAGTACGCCAGCGTATCCTCGAACACCTTCTCGGCGGCCGCCAGCGCGGTCGCGCCGATCGCCACCCGCTCCCGGGGCAGGTTCTGCATCAGCGCGACGAACCCGCCGCCCTCCTCGCCGAGCAGGTTGCGGGCGGGCACGGTCACGTCGGAGAAGAACAGCTCCGAGGTGTCCTGCGCGTGCATGCCGACCTTCTCCAGGTTTCGGCCCCGCGTGAAGCCGGCCATGCCACGCTCCACCACGAGCAGGCTGATCCCGCGGTGCCCGGCCTCCGGGCTAGTCCGGGCCACCACGATGACCAGGTCGGCCAGCTGCCCGTTGGAGATGAACGTCTTCTGGCCGTTGAGGACGTAGGACCCACCCCCCGCCCGCCTCCCCGTTCCCCCTTCGCCGTCCCCCTCCACCCGCACCGCGGTGGTCCGGATGCCCTGCAGGTCACTGCCCGCGCCGGGCTCACTCATCGCGATGGCCGTGATGAGCTCGCCCGAGCAGTACCCGGGCAGCCAGCGGTCCCGCTGCTCCGGCGTGCACAGCCGGAGGAAGTACTGCCCGTTGATGTCGTTGTGCACGGCGAAGCCGGGCCCTGTGGCCCCGGCCCGGGCGAACTCCTCGTCGAGGATCAGGTAGAAGCGGTAGTCCGGATTGCCTCCGCCGCCGTACTTCTCGTCCACGTCGATGCCGAGCAGGCCGCCCGCCCAGCGGCCAGCCAGACATCGCGGGACACCATCCCGTCCCGTTCCCACTGGCCATGGTGCGGGGTCACCTCGCGGGCGATAAACTCCCGCACCATCTCCCGGAACGCGTCGTGCTCGGGGGTGAAGATGTCGCGGTTCATGCCGCCGCCTCGCTTGTTCGCGCCGCCCGGTCTGCCCGGATCAGGCGGCGGTGGATTCCGGCAGGTAGGCGGCCCACTGGGGGTCGCCGTCGTTCGCCGCACCGATCAGCCGCCAGTGCGCACCCCGTGGAGCGGCCGGGATCCGGTTCATGGTCCAGCCGAGTTCCTCGATCAGCCGGTCGGCCTTGCTGTGGTTGCAGCGCATGCACGAGGCCACGCAGTTCTCCCAGGCGTGCGGGCCGCCGCGGCTGCGCGGGACGACGTGGTCGATGGTCTCGGCCTTGCGGCCGCAGTACGCGCACAGATAGTTGTCCCGGCGCATCAGCGCGCCCCGGGTCAGCGGGACCCGGCTGCGATGCGGAATCCGGACGTACCGGCGCAATCTGATCACCGAAGGCGTGACGATGATCAGCGAGGAGGAGCGCAGCAAGGCACCCTCCGCATCGTCGTGCACCACTTCGGCCTTCTCACCCAGGACCAGGCACACCGCACGCCGCAGGCCGACCGTGGTCAACGGCTCATACGTCACGTTGAGCAGCAGTACCCGTCGCAAGCCCGCCTCCTGCCTGGTGCGGTGGGCAAGCACCACTGTGCCGGGCCAGCCCCTGGTAGTCCAGGTAGGCCCCCTGGTTCCCTCCAACCACAGGGTTCCAGGGAAGCACAGTGTGCGAGCCAATGACAGCGTAGCTGGCCATGCCCGCGGACACATAACGCCGGCGTGGCGGGACCGCGAATTGTCCACGGCCGCCTCGCCGGACGCGGCGGGTGGCGTGCTCGCTTAGGGTGCGACCATGACTGCCTCCAGCTCCCCTGCGACCCCTGCTGCCGCGCCGGCTCCCGGGTATCCTGCGGCCCGCCGCGCCGATCTCGTCGAGAATCTGCATGGCCACCGCGTGCCCGACCCGTACCGCTGGCTGGAGGACGCGGCCAGCCGGGAAACCCAGGAGTGGCTGCACGCTCAGGACACGCTGTGGGCCGGTGCCGAGGCCGGGCTGCCCGGGAGGTCCCGGTTCGCGGCCAGGCTCCAGGAGCTGATGGCCGCCGGATACGTCAGCTCCCCGGTCTGGCGCGGGCCGCGGCAGTTCTTCATGCGCCGCCTGCCCGGGCAGGAACACGGGGTGCTGCTGACGGCCGTCCCCGGGGAGCCGGAGCGGGTGCTCATTGACCCGGGGGCTCTGGACCCCGCCGGGCTGACCACGCTCGATTCCTGGCAGCCGGACAAGGAGGGCCGGCTCCTCGCCTACCAGCTGTCTTCCGGCGGGGACGAGGAGTCGCAGCTCCGGGTGCTGGACGTCGTGTCCGGCGAGCAGGTGGACGGCCCGATCGGCCGCTGCCGCTACTCCCCGGTGGCCTGGCTGCCGGGCGGCAAGGCGTTCTATTACGTCCGCAAGCTCCCGCCGGGCCAGGTCCCGCCGGGTGAGGAGCAGTTTCACCGACGGGTGTACCTGCACACGGTCGGCGCGCCCGCCGACGAGGACGTGCTGGTCTTCGGCGAGGGCCGCGACAAGACGAACTACTACGGTGCCTCGGTCAGCCGGGACGGCCGCTGGCTGGTGATCTCGGCCGCCCAGGGCACCGCCCCCCGCAACGACGTGTGGCTGGCCGACCTGACCGCCTCGGGCCGGCCGGGCCGGACCTCCAGGTGGTGCAGGAGGGCGTGGACGCCCGGACCGGGCTGCACGTGGGCCGGGACGGACGGCTGTACGTCTTCACCGACGCCGGCGCGCCGCGGGGCAGGCTGGCGGTGACGGATCCAGCCCATCCGGAGCCGGCCAGCTGGCGCGACCTCATCGGCCAGGATCCGACCGCGATCCTGAACGACTACGCCATCCTGGACGGCGCGGAGCTCGCCCGGCCTGTGCTGGTCGCCTCCTGGACCAGGCACGCGATCAGCGAAATCACCATGCATGACCTGGCCACCGGCGAGCGGACCGGCACGCTTGCCCTGCCCGGCACCGGCCACGCCGGGGGCGCCGCCCGGCTGGGGACCACCGGGGGCATCATCGCGAGGCCGGAAGGCGGCCACGAGGCCTGGTTCGACTACACCGACAACACCACCCCCGCGGTCGTCTACCGCTATGACGCGCGCAGCGGGGAGGTCACCCCCTGGGCCCAGGCGCCCGGCGCGGTCCGGGTGCCGGACGTGCGCACCCGCCAGGTGACATTCGCCTCCCAGGACGGCACCGAGGTCCGGATGCTGGTCATCAGTGCTAGCCCGGGGGGCGACCCCCCGGAACCCCCCGCCAGTCGCAGGCTCGGAGGGAACACGCCTGCGGCGCGGCCCGCCTCGCCAGCGAGTGCTAGCCCGGGGGGCGACCTTCCGGACCAGCCCCGGCCGACCATCCTGTACGGCTACGGCGGGTTCGGCATCAGCATGGCGCCGGCTTACTCCGCGTCCGTCCTGGCCTGGGTCGAGGCGGGCGGCGTGTACGCGATCGCGGCGCTGCGCGGCGGCGGCGAGGAGGGCGAGGACTGGCACCGCGTCGGCATGCGCGAGCACAAGCAGGCCGTGTTCGACGACTTCCACGCGGCGGCGGAGGCGCTCGTCGCCGGCGGCTGGACCACCCCGGGCCAGCTGGGCATCTCCGGCGGCTCGAACGGCGGGCTGCTGGTCGGGGCGGCCCTCACCCAGCGCCCGGACCTGTACCGGGCCGTGGTGTGCTCGGCCCCGCTGCTGGACATGGTGCGCTACGAGCGGTTCGGGCTGGGCCTGACCTGGAACGACGAGTACGGCACCGCCGAAGACCCGGTGGAGCTGGGCTGGCTGCTCGGCTACTCCCCGTACCACCGGGTGCGGCCCGGCACCAGGTACCCGGCCACGCTGTTCACCGTGTTCGACAACGACACCCGCGTCGACCCGGTACACGCGAGGAAGATGTGCGCGGCCCTGCAGCACGACACCGGGGGGCCGTACCCGGAGCGCCCGGTCCTGCTCCGCCGGGAGCGGGAGGTGGGCCACGGGGCCCGCGCGGTCAGCCGGTCGGTCACGCTGTCCGCGGACACGCTGGCGTTCCTCGCCGCCCACACCGGCCTGGAACTCTAGGCAGGTCAGCTCCCGCAGGGCTCAGCCGTTGACGAGCACTTCCCGATAGTCCCGCACAGCCGCGAACTCGCCGTGCTTCGCGGCCACAGCCTCGCCCAGCGACCTGGCCGCGCGCAGCACGATGCCCGGGCGGTGCTGGCTGGGCAGGGCGAGCAGGGTGTCCCGGCTCAGCCGCAGCGCCTCCTCAGGCTCGCCGGCCTGCAGCCGGCAGCGGGCCTGGCCGAGCCTGACCAGCGAGCGGTCGAGGAACTCGGCCGGCGAGTACAGTCGCAGGGCCTGCCCGAACGCGTCGTCCGCGCCACGGTAATCGCCCAGGGTGACCAGCACGTCGCCCTGATGGAACAGCAGCTGCCGCTCGGTGTACCCGAACGCGGTGTCCCGCCGTTCCTCGTCCGGCAGCCGGTCGAGGGCCTCGTGCGCCCGGTCCAGGGCCGCGCTGGCCCGGCGCACCTCGGCGCCGGCCGCACCGCCACGGGCGCCCACGGTGCCCGGCATGCCCCTGTCGGCCCGGGCCCGGGCCAGCCGGGCCAGCGCCCGCGCCTCAATCACGGGGGCCATCACGCCGGCCACACAGGGCTGCGACCCGGCCAGGTCGGCGCTGGCCCGGGCGCCCGCCGCGGCCTGCGCCGGATCCCCGTAATGCAGCGGCACGAGCGATTCGCGGACGGCGACCCAGGCGCGGAGGTGCCTGTCCCCGGTCTCGTCCGCGGCGGTCCGCGCGGTACTGAAGAAAGACCGGGCCAGGCGGTGGTCACTGACATCGATCATGGTCATGCCGGCCAGCCCGGCCAGCCGTGCCGCCAGGCGGCAGAGCCGCTCGACGAACTCCAGCGGCTGGCGCCGCTCACACATCCGCCGGACGTCACCGAGATCAAGGAGCACGTCGCAGAGTAGCCGCATGGCCGGCACCGTCATGTACTGCCGGCCGTACTCGCCGGTCATGCCCTCCCAGTGGTCGAGCATCGCCACCGAGACCGTGGCGCCAAGCAGCGCCTCGTCCAGGCGGCGGCGGATCCGTTCGATGGCACCGAAGAACCGGCCGTCGGGCGGAGCCCCGGGGTCCGCCATCAGGCGCAGCAGGGTGCGCCGCACCACGTCGTCATCTACCTCGCCCACACTCAGCCCGGCGGGGTCGGCGGCGACCTCGGCGGCAGCCCCGGCGCCACCAGCAGCAGCCAGGCCAGGCCCGGTCAGGCCGGGCCCGGTCAGGCCGGGCCCGGTCAGGCCGGGCCCGGTCAGGCCCGCACCGGCAAGCCCGGGACCCGCCCCGGGCGATGCGGGCCGGGGCGGGTCCGCCACCGCTGATGGGGCCACCGCTGATGGGGCCAGCGCTGATGGGGAGAGTGCTGATGGGGCCAGAGCCGGTGGGGCCAGAGCCGGTGGGGCAACGGCCGATGCCGGGGGGGCCGGCCGGGGCCGAGCGGCCGGGCCCGGTGATGCCAGGGCGGCGAGGCCCGGCTCCAGCGCAGGCAATTGCGTGGGGGCGAGCCCGGCGCGGCCCGCGATGTCCCCTCCGAGGCTGCGCTGCCCGGGCTCTGCCGGGCCGCTCTCGCCCGGGGAAGGGACTGCGGTGAGTATCGGCGGTGTACTCCTTCCGGTCCCGGGCAGGTCGTGGCCGCGCTGCCCGGGACCGCCGGGTCTGCCCGGTTCCTGCGGGGAGGTGTGCGCCAGCCCGGACAGCATTAACACCGGGGCGCGGTGCCGCTGGCCACACAGGCAAGGACCCTCGTATCCGAGATCGGCCGGCTCGGCCTGGTAGACGCGGCACAAGTAGTGGAGGTACTCGGGTCCAGGCCGCTTCTGGCCGCCTTCGTAGGAGGACAGCAGGGTCTCGCTGAACCGGGGCGGGGTCCGGCCCTCGCTCACATACCGGGCTCTGACCTGCGCAACTACGTCCGCGAGCGCGATTCCCAGCGCGAGCCGGTGGGCGCGGACCGGGGTGGTGCCGAAGGCGGGGCCGCACTGGCTGTGGATGATGAGCGCGATCTCCGAGGGGGACTGCCCAGACGCCAGGCAGTGGGCCCGGATGGCCCGGGCCATCGAGATCTCCTGGCGTGCTTCCAGGCCGCCGGGCGCCTGGCCGGCCTCGACCCGGGCCGGACTGGCCGCACCGCCCTGGCCGACCTCGCTGAGCAGCAGTCGTGGTACCGCCAAGCCCGCACCTGACCGGGCGCGCCGTGCTCCCATGTCCCGTTCCTCCTCTGGGCCCCGTCCCGCGTCCGCCGCCCCCAAGCGTGCTAACTCACTGTTACATCTAAAGCGCTCTCCGCCGCCCAAATCTAGGAAATACTTCGCTGCCCGCGGACCGGAAATGAGTCGTGCAATTCTCTCTCTACACGTTGCATCTTGCACGCTCCGCTGCCCCGCGTCATCACAATCACACGGACTGATACCAAACTGCTTCGGAGTGACCGCCGGGACGGGCCCAAGGTGGCCCGGGACGGGCCCAAGGTGGCCCTGGACGGGCCCAAGGTGGCCAGGTCAGCCAGAATCGCCGGCCACTATGGGGAGCGGCCTCCGGCCCGCCGCTGGCGTTCCCCGCCCAGCCGCCGGCTCCTCCCCCGAGCGGCGAAAGGAATCCCCCGTGATCTCGCCAGCGCTCCTCGCGGCGCGCGTCCTCGCCACGGCATCCCAGGACACCCTTGAAAACGTCTGCAGCGACCACGGTCAGCAGCCCGGGATCGCCTGCCGGCTGACCTGGAACCTCACGCACAACCGGACGGCCGCCGAACTGGTCAAGGTGTGGCTGGCCCAGCCGGTCAGCGTGGTGCTGCGGATCGTCTTCGTACTGCTGGTCGCGGTACTCATCCGGATCGTGGCCCACCGGCTGATCAACCGGATCACCGCCAGGGCTGCGCAGGTGGGAGCCAACGGCAGGACCGACGCGGCGCACATGCTGCTCGGCGAGCGGCGCCGGCAGCGGGCCAAGGCCCTCGGCTCGATCCTGCGCAACGCGGCGTCGGTGCTCATTTTCGGCATCGCGGCGGTGACCATCGCCGGCGACCTCGGCCTGAACCTGGCCCCGGTTCTGGCCAGCGCGGGAGTCCTGGGCCTGGCCATCGGCTTCGGCGCGCAGAGCCTGGTGCGCGACTTCCTGGCCGGGATCTTCATGCTGCTCGAAGACCAGTACGGGGTGGGCGATGTCATCGACTCGGGGTACGCCACCGGGACGGTCGAGGCGGTCAGCCTCCGCGTCACCACCCTTCGCGACGTCAACGGCGTGGTCTGGTACGTCCGGAACGGGACCATCAACCGGATCGGGAACGAATCACAGGGCTGGGCCCGGGCGGTGATCGATTTCCCGGTGGCCTACGGCCAGGATCTGCCGGAGGTCCGCCGCATCATGAAGGAAACGGCGGTCGCGATGTGGCAGGAGGAGCGCTGGCATGACGTCATCACCGAGGAACCGGAGGTCTGGGGGGTCGAGGCGGTCTACAGTGACGCCATCGTGATGCGCCTGGTGGCCCGGACGCTGCCGCTGCGGCAGTGGGAGGTGGCCCGCGAGCTCCGGGAACGGCTGAAGAACGCGATGGCGTCTGTGCCGGTGGACGGGGAGGTGTTGGCCACCGCGATCAGCGCGGGCAGCGCCGCCACGGCCGAGGCCCAGGCTCACGCGCCCGCGTTGCCAAAGCCTGCCGCGCAGCAGCCCCCGCCGGGAACCGGGTGAGCCGTGATGCGGGTCATCGCGGGCCGGCGGGCGGGGCTAGCCTGGAAGGCGCCATGAACGAGACCAGGGAAACCGCCACCAACCCGCAGAACTTCTACCAGGCTGTCGGCGGCGAGGAGACGTTCCGCCGCCTGACCCGCCTGTTCTATGAGGGTGTGGCCGCGGACCCGGCGCTCCGCGCCGTGTACCCGAGCAAGGACCTTGGGCCCGCCGAGGAGCACCTGCGGCTGTTCCTCATCCAGTACTGGGGCGGCCCGGCCACCTACAACGAGCTGCGCGGGCACCCCCGGCTGCGGATGCGGCACCGGCACTTCGTCATCGGCGAGGCCGAGCGCGACGCCTGGCTGCGGCACATGCGCGCCGCGCTCGACCAGATCGGGCTGGAACCCGCGCTCGACGCCCAGCTCTGGGATTACCTGGTGATGGCCGCGCAGAGCCTGGTGAACGCGCCCGCCGGGACAGGCCGGCCGGACCTGGGGCTGAGCCCAGCGTAGAACTGGGTCAGCCCATGGATTACCCCCGGGTCAGCTTGCGGTAGGTGACCGCGTGCGGCCGCGCGGCCTCGGCGCCGAGCCGCTCGATCTTGTTCTTCTCGTAGGACTCGAAGTTGCCCTCGAACCAGAACCAGTTCGAGCCGCCTTCCCAGGCCAGGATGTGCGTGGCGATGCGGTCCAGGAACCAGCGGTCGTGGCTGGTGATCACGGCGCAGCCCGGGAACTCCAGCAGCGCCCGCTCCAGCGAGCCGAGTGTCTCCACGTCCAGGTCGTTAGCGGGCTCGTCGAGCAGCAGCAGGTTGCCGCCCTGGCGCAGGGTGAGCGCCAGATTGACGCGGCCCCGCTCGCCGCCGGACATCATCCCGGCCGGCTTCTGCTGGTCGGGGCCCTTGAAGCCGAACGCGGCCACGTAGGCGCGGCTGGGGATCTCCACGTTGCCCACCCGGATCGTGGATTCTCCCCCGGAGATGGCCTCCCAGACATTCTTGGCCGGATCGATCCCGGACCTCAGCTGGTCCACGTAGGCGATCTTGACGGTGTCGCCGACCCGGATCGTGCCCGAGTCGGGCTTCTCATCGCCCACGATCATCTTGAACAACGTGGTCTTGCCGACCCCGTTCGGGCCAATGACGCCGACGAGCCCGTTGCGCGGCAGCGAGAAGCCCAGCCCGTCGATCAGCACCCGGTCGCCGAAGCTCTTGGTCAGGTCCGAGACCTCGACCACCTGGTTGCCCAGCCGGGGGCCCGGCGGGATCTGGATCTCCTCGAAGTCCAGCTTGCGGTGCTTGTCCGCCTCGGCCGCCATCTCCTCGTAGCGCTCCAGCCGGGCCCGGCTCTTGGACTGTCGGGCCCGGGGGCTGGACCGCACCCACTCCAGCTCGTCTTCCAGCCGCTTGCGCCGCTTGGCGTCCTTCGCGCCCTCGACCTTGATCCGGGACGCCTTGGTCTCCAGATAGATGGAGTAGTTGCCTTCGTACGGGTAGGCGTGGCCCCGGTCCAGCTCGAGGATCCACTGCGCCACGTTGTCCAGGAAGTACCGGTCGTGGGTGACCGCCACGACGGTCCCGGGATACTTCTCCAAGTGCTGCTCCAGCCACTGCACGCTCTCCGCGTCCAGGTGGTTGGTGGGCTCGTCCAGCAGCAGCAGGTCCGGCTGCGACAGCAGCAACTTGCACAACGCGACCCGGCGGCGCTCTCCCCCGGACAGCACCGTCACATCGGAATCCGGCGGCGGGCAGCGCAGCGCGTCCATGGCCTGCTCAAGCTGGCTGTCCAGATCCCAGGCGTCGCGGTGATCAAGCTGCTCCTGGAGCTGGCCCATCTGTTCCAGCAACTCGTCGGAGTAATCGGTCGCCATCTTCTCGGCGATCTCGTTGTAGTGGTCCAGCAGGGCCTTGGTCTCCGCCACCCCGTCCTGGACGTTGCCCAGCACGGTCTTGGTCTCGTCAAGCCGCGGCTCCTGGCTGAGCAACCCCACCGTGAAGCCGGGAAAAAGCCGCGCGTCGCCGTTGGACGGCTGCTCCAGGCCCGCCATCATCTTCAGCAGGGTTGACTTGCCCGCGCCGTTGGGTCCGACTACGCCGATCTTCGCCCCGGGGAAGAAAGCCAGCGTTACGTCATCAAGGAGGACCTTGTCGCCCTTCACCAACCGGGCGGCATGCATCTGATAGATAAATTCAGGCATGCATCAAGGTTAGGGGTATCAGCGCAGCGGCTCGCACGGCCCGGCCCCCGGAGGTAGCGTGCACACCCGGTCCCGGCCGGACTTCTTGGCCCGGTACAGCGCGGCGTCGGCCGCGGCGAGCAGCTCGAACAGGTCTTCGCCGTCCAGGCCCAGCGCCGCCACCCCGATCGAGACGGTGACGGTCACCGTGGCGCCGCGGGCTGGCACCGCGATCTCCCGGACCCGGCCCCGCAGCCGCTCGGCGATGTGACAGGCCTCCTGCTGCCCGGCCCCCGGCAGCACGGCCACGAACTCCTCGCCGCCGAACCGGCCCAGCACGTCGCACGCCCGCACGTGCTGGCCCAGCGTGCTGGCCGTCGCGGCCAGCAGATCGTCCCCGGCCAGGTGTCCGTAGGTGTCGTTGACCCGCTTGAAGTGGTCGATGTCCACCAGCAGGATCCCGGCGGCCACGCCGAGCCGCCGGGCCCACCCGATCCGCTGCTCCGCCTCGCGCTGCCAGGCGACGGCGTTGAGCAGGCCGGTCTTCGGGTCAGACTGGGCGGCGGCGCGCAGCTGCTGGTGCAGCAGGCTGCGCTGGAGCAGGATGACCGGCGGCAGCGCGACCACCAGCATGACCCAGCTCAGCGTGCAGGCGATGGTAACCAGCACTCCGGCGCACAGCCCCGCCGCGTCGACCAGCAGGCTCTCAAAGTCCCGGGTGGCGCTGGTCCGGGGAACAGTGGGCCAGGAACCACCGGGCCAGGAACCACCGGGCCAGGAACCACCGGGCCACACGCCGGGCCAGGAACCACCGGGCCACGACACACCAGGACGCGACACACCAGGACGCGACACACCAGGACGCGACACACCAGGACGCGCGGCCCGTCCGGCCAGGGCGACCAGGACCGCGTTGACGAGCACGAACAGCGCGGCGCAGCACGCGGCCCCGACCATCATCACCGGGTCGTGCAGCCACGGGCCGTGCGGGTGGGCCAGGCTGAAGAGGCTCTGGAACAGCAGCGAGCTGGCCGCCCCGGCCAGGCCCAGCGCGGCGGCGGTGAACGCCCGCCAGTACAGCGGACCCTGCCGGGCCCGCCAGTGCGTGTAGGCGCCGATCAACACGGGGCCGAGCAGCGCGTACTCCGGCGGCAGCAGCAGCGCGGCCGGGAGCCACCAGGCCGTGAGCAGATCATGCGTGCCCGGCGGCGGCGTGCCGCCACGCCGGGTCGCCTCGACACAGATCGCCCCACAGCCGAGGACCACAGCGAAGAGCTCGAGCTGGCCGGTGTGCGGCTGGAGACGGGTCAGCTGCCAGGCCGCCAGGATGAACTCGAGGGCGGTCACCGCGATCAGGTACGCCCGCAACCGCCGCCGCTTAGGCAGCCGATCGAACGCCCATGGGGCGTCGGGACGGCGCCCTGATCCGCCGCGGTTCTCACGGTGCATCGTGCGCTGGACTGCCGACATGCCACCTGTCCATCACTGCCGCAGGCAGGCCCCTCCGGCATTTCGGTCACATTCCGTATTCACGAAGCGGCCGAACTATGACGCTGGGTAACAGCGTAGGGCCAAGGGGCCTGCCCGGCGGGCAATTCCGTGGATCCAGCGAGTCGGGACCTCAGAACGGTGCGGACAGTCCCGCGGGCTCGCCAGACCCGTCCGGCACGGCAGGCCCCGGCGCGGTTCCGTTGCGGCCCTCGAGCGCGGCCACTGCCTCGGCGCCAGCGTCCAGGCTGACCTCAGCCACGGGCCCGCCGCCGGGCCCGGGCTCCGCCCCGTTCCCGCCCGCCGCCTGCACCACTTGCCGCCGGGGCCGCTGGAAGCTGGCCACGCCGCGGGCCAGGTCATGCCCGACCGAGGTCGCCTCGATCTCAACCGCTATCCGCGAGACCCCGTCCTTCTCGTACGGCCGGACCTGAAGCCGGCCCTTCACCAGCACCGGCTCGCCCTTGTGCAGGCACTTCGCGACGTTGTCGGCCAGCGTCCGCCAGCAGACCACGCTGACGAACGACGTCGTCCCGTCCGTCCACTCACCCGTCTCCCGGTCCACCCGCCGCGGGGTGTAGGCGACCCGCATCGAGACGCTGGAGATACCACTGGCCGTGATGCGGAACCGTGGGTCGCGGGCCACGTACCCGGACAGGAACACCTGTGCCTCGTTGATCATTGCCATCCTCCTGGCTCGGCCCGGCGGCCCGGTGAGCGGTACCGCCCGCGGGGGCGCGGTGCCGCCCGCTGGGATCCACGATCACCGCCGGGGGAGGGAGCGGCCACGCCGAACCGGGTTCTGTGGATAGCCACGCCATCTCTGGACGGTTGTGGACAGGGAGGCGGGAAACGGGGGTACCGCGTGCGACAATCCGGCTGCCCGCTGCCGCGAGACCACTCAGCCCATGAAGATCAGGCCCCTGGAAGATCAAGCCCCGGAAGATCCGGCTAGGCGGATCAGGCGGAGACCAGTTCCGAAGGCTCGGCGATCACGTTGACCAGGGCACCGTTGCGCATCACGGTGATCGCCATCGGCTGCCCGATCGCCTCGGCGAACATCAGCCGCTGCAGATCCTGCGCCGCGGCGACCGGGCTCCCGCCCGCGCTCACCAGCAGGTCCCCGGTCCGCAGCCCCGCCCGGTCGGCCGGGCCGCCTGTGACCACCTCGGCCACGCGCAGGCCCGTGGGCCGGCCGACGCGCTCGGCCAGCACGGCCGGGAGCGGCGCCGGCACGCTGACCAGCCCGAGGTAGGCCCGCCGGACCTTGCCGTGCCGCATGAGTGCGGCGATGATGCGCCGCGTGGTCGCGTTGACCGGGACGGCCAGGCCCAGGCCCACACCGGCCACAGCGGTGTTGATACCGACCACCCGGGAGTGGCTGTCCGCGAGGGCCCCGCCGGAGTTGCCGGGGTTCAGCGCCGCGTCGGTCTGGATCACGTCCTCGATCAGCCGGGCGGCGCCCGCGCTGCGGGTGGGCAGGGACCGGCCCAGGGCGCTGATCACCCCGGCGGTGACCGACCCCGCCAGGCCGAGCGGGTTGCCCACAGCCACCACCAGCTGGCCGACCACGAGCTCGTCTGCCTCGCCCAGCTCGGCCGGCGGCGGGGTGGTCCCGGACGTCCGCAGCACGGCCAGGTCGGACAGCGGGTCGGCGCCGACGACCCGGAACGGGGTCGTGGAGCCGTCCGCGAACGCGGCCGTGCCGGCCGGGGCGCCGCCGACCACGTGCGCGTTGGTGAGGATGAAGCCGTCCCCGGTGAACACCACGCCCGAGCCGAGGCTCTCCCCGCCCCGGCCGCCCCCGCCCCGGCTGGCATTGCCCCGGCCAGCCTGCGGCACCCGCAGACTGGCCACCTTGCCGGTGAGCTCGGCCGCGACCCCGGCGACGATCTGCGAGTAGCTGTCCAGTGGTTCGCTCTCTGGCACGCTGCCTCCTATCCCGGCGGGTCCGGAGAATGCGGGCCTTGCGGGGATTACATAATTACAACTTGTGGAGACTGCTAACGCCAGCCCGCGGGCGGGGCTTCCCGGCGCGTTAAGCCGTGGGCGGAATCGCCCGGTGATGGCCCCGGGTGATAGTCAGGGAAGACGGCTAGTGCCGGGCCGCCCGGAGCACGGTGCAGAACCGGGCGTACTCGGACAGCTCCTGCTTGATGGGCATCAGCACCATCTGCTCGGCGACGTCCTGCATCCGGGACCGCATCTGCGCCTCGACACGGCCGCGTTCCCGAAACGCCGCGGCGCTGACCATGCTCATGCACCCGGACGCGGTCAGCCAGCCCAGCGCGAGGATCGCCGCGATCAGGATCGCGACCCAGGGCAGCAGCGCGGCGTCGCTGAAGACGGCGGCGGCCCGGTGCACCGCGTGGAAGACCCCGATTACCAGCAGCGCGACCATCCACGCCAGCCCGGCCACGACGCAGCCCAGCAGCAGGCCCTGCCAGGCCGCCACCAGCCGCCACCAGGGCTCCACGCTGTTCTCCTCGGGCAGCGACTCGCCGATCGCCGCGCCCAGCGCGCCCGGGATCTCATCCCGCTTCGACCTCGCGGCCACCCGGACCGTGTTCGACCAGGGCAGCGGGAGCGTGGGGCCGATCTGCTCGCCGATGGCGGTGAGCGCGTTGTCGATCTCCGCCTGCTGCGCCCGGCCGGCCCGCCGGAGATCCCGCGCAGTTCTTCCCACAGGTTGCCGAGCCGGAGCTTGCGCACGGGGTCGTGGCCGAGCGCGCGGTCCACCAGCCAGGACACGGGCCATCCGACGTAGTCCACGGCCCGCAGTTCGCGGGCGCTCTGCAGGGCCTGGCCGACCCCGGCCGCCCCGGCAGCCTTGCTGAATGACTCCCCCAGGACCACGGCGCTGCCCGGGGGGACCTCGGCGAAGTCCTCGGTGCCGGTGTCCAGGCCCGCGCCGCGCGCCTCGCCGGCGTAGAGCATGAACCGCTCGGCCATCGCGTCCAGGTCGGCGGCGATCCGGTCGGTCGCGGCGCGCTGCTGCGCGACGGTCTCAGTCAGCACCTTGCGCAGCTCGTCCAGGCCCGCGCCGGTCCGGGCCGAGGTGACCAGGACGCGGGCATCGTGCAGCCCTTCGGTGTCGAGCAGCCGGGTCAGGTCGCTCACGCAGTCCTCGGCCTGCTCCGGGCTGAGCAGGTCGGACTGGTTCAGCACGACCGCGATCACCGACGAGTGGCCCGCAAGCGGGGTGAGGTAGCGGCGGTGCACGGACGCGTCCGCGTACTTCTGCGGGTCGAGGACCCACAGCATCAGGTCAGCCAGGCCGACGAGCCGGTTCGTTTCCTCCGCCGCTCCCGCGGCCACCGAGTCGTGATCGGGCAGGTCGATGAGGATCAGCCCGCCCAGCGACGACTCACCCTCGCTGAGCGCGCTGGACCGGGCGTAGCGGTTGCGGTGCGGGATACCCAGCCACTCCAGCAGCGGGCCGGCACCGTCCACGCCCCACACGCAGGCGTGCGGGTCCTTGGTGAACGGCCGGGTCACGCCGACGGCCGAGAAGTCAGCCCCGGCCATCTGGTTGAACAACGATGACTTACCGCTGCCGGTCCCGCCGGCCAGCACGGCCACCGTGTGGTTGGGCGACAGCCGCAGCCGCTCACCCGCCCGGGCGACCAGTTGCTCGGCGTCGGTGAGCAGCGGCTGGCTGAATCCTTCCGGGCCACCGCGGGCCGCGCCGATCTGGATGACGCGCGCGAGCGCGGTCAGCCGTCCGGACAGGTCCGCAGCCGTACCCGTGCCGCCCGTACCTGTGCCGCCCGTACCTGTGCCGCCCGTACCTGTGCCGGCCCCGTCTCGGCCGGCCCCGTCTCGGCCGGCCCGTTGCCGGCCAGTCCCGTCTCGGCCTGCCCGTTGCCTGCCAGCCCCGTCTCGGCCTGCCCGTTGCCTGCCTGTCCCCCGTTGCCCGCCTGCCCGGCCCCGGTGAGCCAGGTGGACGGGTATTCCCCGATGCTCATCTCGCCATCTCAAGTGAGTAGGTGGCCTGGTACAGCCGGACGGCCGCAGCGTCGTCCAGCGTCCCGGCCGAGTCAATCACCTCGACGAACCTCAGCATCTCCTCGTCGAAGAGCAGGCCCATCCGCTCATGCAGGTCCACCCGGGCCTTGGTGCCGATCTCGCGCAGTGGGCCTGCGCCGAACAGCGAGGTCAGCAGGAGCTGCGGCACGGTCCCGGTGCCCTCGGCCGGCCCGCCATCGACGTCACGTTGCCCAAGCATCGCCACGATGAGCACAGTCGCGAGCGAATCGTCATCGAAGGACATCACCCGGGCGATGGACCGCTTGGTCACGCTCTCCGCCTTGACCAGCCGCATGACGTGGTCCTGCCAGGCGCTGACCGCCCGCGCCACGCGGGTCGGCAGGTCCGCCGAGGAGCGGGCCAGCGGCAGGATCGCCTGGCGGAGCGGGCCCGCCGGGCTGGCCCCGTCGCCGTCCGGGACGTCCGCCATGGCGTTGACCGTGGTGCCGAAGATCAGCCCGGCGTCCGCGGCGAACTGCGAGCCGGTCCAGCTCTGGCTGGCTTCCGCGGCGGCGAACGCCTCCAGCAGGGCCATCCCGGCTGGGTGGTTGCGCCAGCGGCGGACGGACTCCTCGGCGGCCCGGTCGCCGACCGAGAGGGTCAGGGACTCGATCCCGGCCCGCAGGGCGCTCTTCAGCGACCGGGCCCGGGCCGGGACGCCGCGCTTGCGCTGCCGGCTGGCCTGCCTGCCCCGCGGCGCCTGGAGGCCGCGTAGCAGCTCGCCGGTGCCGGCGAAGTCTTGCCAGCGGGCCAGGATGTCGCCGCGGAGCAGCGAGCCGTCCGCCAGCGCCTCGTCCGCCTCGGCCAGCCCGGCCGCGTAGGCGCCCTCGACCGCGGCCTTCATGTCGGAGCGGATGACCAGCTGGGCTTCCACCTCGGCGGCCAGCGCCGGCACCCGGCTGCGGAACGTGTCCAGGGCGCCCGCCATGGTCTGGGTTAGCACGGCAACCCGGCGGTCCGCCCGCACCGCGGTGTCCTGCAGCCACCCCCGGACCGGCGCGGACGCCTCGGCGGGCAGCCGCCCGTCGGTGATGACGGTCTCGTTGATCACGAAACGGTCGTTTTCGCCGAGTCCGTTAGCCTCGAGCATGGCCCCGAAATGCGTGGTGAGCTCGGCACCGCTGGATGGCGGGACCCGGGACAGCACGATGCCCAGGGCGGCGCCGCGTTCCTTGGCGTACCCCAGCAGCTCCCAGACCGCTGCGTCGGCGTACCGGCTGGCCGTGGTCATGAACAGCCAGAGATCCGAGGCATCCAGGAACTGGTGCGCGAAGTCCCGGTGCGCCGATACCACCGAATCGATGTCCGGTGTGTCGAGCAGGGCCACGCCCTTCGGCATGCCCTCGCTAGCGGCGAGAACGAGAAGGCCGTCGCGCCCTGACCGGGCCAGCCCCTCCTGGCGGACACGGGGCACCGTGGGCAGGAACACGTTCTCCGCGAACCAGTCGGCCTCGTCGGGATGGCAGGCCAGCACCGGGCTGTTCGTGGTGGGCCGTCGGATCCCGGTCGCGCTGACCTGGGCCCCGACGATGCTGTTGACCAGCGTCAACTTGCCTGCGCCGGTCAACCCCACCAGGGCGACCAGGATGGGCGCCTCGGACTGCCGGATCCGGGGCAGGAGGTAGTCATCGATCTGGCTGAGCAGTTTGCGGCGCTCCGCCCGGGCAGCTTCCGCGCCCTCGGTCTCGAAGACGAGGTTCACGTCAACGATGCGGTGGCGCAGCGCGAGCAGGGCCGCCTCAAGCTGCCGGGCATCGACCCTCCGATGCCGCCCCGCTTCGCCGTCCCCCGGAATCACCGGCCCCGCCACAGCGGGTCCTTGGCCCGGCTGCGACGCTGGCGGCGCCCCGGGCTGGACGGGGTCGGCCGCAGTCACCGCATCCGTGCCCGGGGCACGTGTCGATGCGGCAGCTAGGTCCTGCCCTTCCGTCATTGCTCTCCTGTCACTGCCCTTCGCGCGTCGGGACGACTCCGGCGGGCCCGGGTGACGCGGGCACCACTACACTCTGCGCTACCCTCAGTACCTCTCGCGAGAGTTCGGCAATCTGTGCCCCGACATTCACTACCTGACCGATGACGATAATCGCTGGCGGACGCAATCCAGCCGCGCCGACCTCCTCGGCAACAGTGGCGAGCCCTGTGGTAATTATGTGCTGCGTCGGCAGGGTACCGTCCACAATGACCGAAACTGGGGTCCGCGAATCCCGGCCGTGACCCATCAGCGTCCGGGTGATCGGCTCCAGGTTCTCCAGAGCCATCAGGAGAACCAGCGTGGCCTGCGAGCCGCCCAGCTCAGCCCAGTCCACCGTGGATCGCTCGTCGCCGGGCGGGATATGTGCCGAGATCACCCGGAATTCCTGGGTGATACCCCGGTGAGTGAGCGGGATACCGGCCGCGGTAGGCACTGCGATCGCGCTCGTCACCCCCGGTACCACCGTGACCGGGATACCGGCCTTGAGGCAGGCGAGAATCTCCTCACCGCCCCGGCCGAACACGAATGGGTCACCGCCTTTGAGCCGGACCACAAACAATCCCCGCTGGGCCCGCTCCGCCAGCACCGAATTGATCTGCTCCTGGGCCATCGCCCGGCCGCGCGGAATCTTGGCCGCGTCAACCAGTTCCACGTCCGGGGCGAGCTCATCAAGCAGGGAACGGGGCGCGAGCCGGTCGGCCACCACGACGTCCGCCTCGGCCAGCAGTTGCCGCCCCCGGACGGTGATCAGCCCCGGGTCGCCCGGGCCCCCGCCGACCAGCGCGACCCGGCCGCCCGGGCGGCGCCGGCGCCGCGCGCTCAGCTGGCCGGACTGCAGGCCGGTCAGGACCTCGTCCCGGATGCCCGCGCTGCGCAGCGGATCGCCGCTCACCACACCGAACCGCACGTCGCCCGCCTGCCCGGACGCGGGCGTCCAGGCGGCGGAGGCGGCCGCGTCATCGGCCCGGACAGACCAGATCCTGGCTGCCTCGGCCTCCTGCACCACGGCCGCGTTCACGGCCGGGTCGTCGGTGCAGGCGCAGACCAGCCACGCCCCGGCGCAGTCACCTGGCGCGTACTCCCGGGACTCCCACCGGATCCGGCCCGCCACTGCGAGGTCGTGCAGCGACGCGGTGATCTGAGGCGAGACGAGCAGCACCTCCGCGCCCGCGTCGAGCAGGCCGGGAACGCGCCGGGCGGCCACCGCGCCGCCCCCGGCCACCAGCACCCGGCGGCCGTCGAGGCGGAGGGCCAGGAGGTAGGGCGCAGCCGTGCCGGCGACCATGGCGGTCCGCCCTCCTTCAGCTCACGGCTGGGCCCGCACCCAGCGATTCATTCCCCAGGTCACAGACAATAGTGGTTCCCAGGGCCCGCTACGGCGCGGCCTCTGTGCTCCCAAGGCCCCGCTACGGCGCGGCCTCTGTGCCGGGAGCGGCACCCGCTGAGGCCCGGGCAGCGTCGGCGAGGGCGCAGAACGCGGCCGCGGCCACCGCCGCGCCACCCTTCTCCGACACGTTGGTCAGGGCTGGGAGGCCGCTGGCCCGCAGCGCGTCCTTGGCTTCCGCCGCACCGGCCAGGCCCACCGGAAGCGCGATGACCAGGGCGGGCTGCACGTTCCGGCTCATGATCTCCGCCAGGGCCTCGGCGGCGCAGCCGACCACCCAGATAGCACCCGGCCCGGCCTGCCCGAAAGCCAGCCGGACGGCGGCGGCGGGCTTGCTGATCCCGGCCGTCCGCGACAGCCGCTCGGTCAGCGACTCCTCGCTCCTGCAGATGACCGGATATCCGGGGATCCCGGCGGCGACCGTCACCCCATCGGCGATCACCGGCACGCCGGCGGCCAGTTCCGCGACCCCCGCGGCCAGTACCGGCTCGTCGCAGACCAGGTCGGTCGCGTAGTCGAAGTCGGCGCTGGCCACGATGACCCGCTCGGTCACGCCGCGGCTCAGCGGGGCGAGCCGGGTCAGATCGATACGGGATCGGACAATCCGGTAAGCCTCGTCCCCGGACATCGCGTCCGGCGGCGCTCCTTTCGCCGACCCTGGGCGCCCGGTCACCATGAATCCTTCCCGCTGGCCATCGACCCGTAATTCATTGTTTCCAGATCAATTGAATAGGTAAATCCCTCACCTGCCCTGTCGTCATCAGCATGGCACAATGTGCCGACCAGTCGCGGGCCATCCGCATGCGGGACCGTACTACGCCGCTACACTGGCCAGGCGTATCCGTGGTCGCGTTCCGCACCCGGCGGCTCCACAGTGTCGTCAGCCACGCGATAACCGCGCATAAAAGCCGGGATGAGTCAGACAGGTTTGCACCAGTGATGGCAGGCAGACCAAAGCAAGGTCCCGGGCCTGGCTGAATCGCTCGGCCTGTCCTCAGGTAACTCCCAGGTTGCCCGGGTGGCAGAATACGGCGGCACCCGGTACAACCGGGACGCCACTTACCGACGTGCGTCGCGAATGGAGAATTGATGGGCCCAATGGAGGCGGCACTGCGGGAGGCGGCACTGTGACCGGCACCTGGGCGGCGGACGCGGCGATCGACGACGCGGCCGCCAAGGCGTTCTTCGCCGAGTTCGGCGAGCCAGCCGAGCATATGCCGCCAGTTGCCATCGTGATTGCCGCCTACAACGAGCAGGGCGTGATCGGCTCGGTCGTGGATGCCCTGCCCCCCTCCATCTGCGGGCTCGGCACCGTGGCCGTGGTGGTCTCGGACGGCTCCGCGGACGGGACCGTGGCCGAGGGCCGCGAGCACGGCGCACTGGTGGCGGACGCGCCGGTCAACCGCGGCCAGGGTGCCGCGCTGCGCCTCGGTTACCGGCTGGCGCGCGAAGGCGGCGCCCGCTACATCGTGACCACTGACGCGGATGGCCAGTACAACCCCGACGAGATGGAGCGTGTGCTGACCCCGGTGGTGTCCGGGGAGGCTGACTTCGTGACCGGCTCCCGCAAGCTGGGCAGCCAGGAAACCAAGGACCCGGTGCGCCGGCTGGGGACCTGGGTCTTCGCCACCACGATCAGCCTGCTGACCGGAACCCACATCACCGACTCCTCCTTCGGCCTCCGCGCGATGCGCTCCGAGGTAACCGGGGTCGTCCGGCTGGAACAGCCGCAGTACCAGTCGGCCGAGCTGTTGATCGCGGTCCTCGCGCGCGGGTTCCGGGTCGTGGAGGTGCCGGCCACGATCCACAAGCGCCAGGTCGGCGAGAGCAAGAAGGGCCACAACGCGATCTACGGCCTGCACTATGCGGGCGTGGTCGGCGGCACCTGGTGGCGGGAACGGCGGCACCGGGCGCCGGGCCTGCCCGCCGCGCAGGCGGCGAGCCCGGAGCCGTCAGCCAACGGCGCCGCGCCGGCGAACCCGGGCGCGGCGGCGGACGTGGCGCTCGACCCCGGATCCGCCCAGCGCAACTGACCCCCTGAGCCGGGTCACGGTCAAATTCCTGATCCGCAACGAAAAGCACCCGGGGCCGGTGGATTTCCACCGGCCCCGGGTGCTTGCGTCTGTGCTGTTCAGCGGCGGGTGCCGTGCTCCTGGGTCGGCGAGCCGCCGGTCTCGTCGTGACGCGCGGCGGATGGCCCGGCCGAGCCGTTGGCCCAGGCGGACACGCCGTTGACCCGGGACGCGGCCACCGCCTCGGCGAACCGGGCAGCGTCGGCCCGGGCAGCGTCGGCCCGGGCAGCGTCGGACCGGGCAGCGTCAGCAGGCGCGTCGGACCGGGCAGCGTCGGACCGGGCGGGGTCGGCCGGGGGCTCCTGCACGCGGCCGGGCTCGTGGGTCATGAGGGACTCGACCGGCTCGTCGGTGACTGGCGCCCGGCCCTCGACGACCGCCAGGGTGTCAACCTTGGCCTTCCGGTCGGCGAACAGGATGAAGTGGAAGATGACGAACCGGAGCGCGAACGTCAGGCAGTTGGCCGCGAAGTAGAAGATGTCGGCCACGAGGACCCGGGACGCCCCGGACAGGCCCATCTCCATGGCCACGTGGTTCCCGAACTTGCTGGCCAGGGTCAGGATGACCCCGGCGCCGATGGAGACGGCCACGAACGGCAGGGTCTCCTTCAGCAGATGCGGACGGCCCTTGCGTTCCCACGCCCAGCGGCTGATCACGTAGCTGACGGCCGCCCCCGCGAACCAGCCCGCGAACCCGGCGACGCCTGCGGTCAGGCCGGCCTGCCGAGGCAGATGATGTACGTGATCTGGGTTGCGGCCACGGCGCAGAACGCAGCTGGAGCAAAACGGATGAAACGCTTCACGACCGTGCTGCGCAACCTGGCCTGCAACGGTGCGGGAACAACTCGCCACAGGGCGTCAGTAATCCTGGGCGGAAGAAGAGTCATCAGCGTCCTAGCTCTTTCGGAGACCGACGGGTCATCCAGATAGGTATACAGTACGGGACCCCCCCGATGTCCCAGGTACACGCCCTACTCTCAGCATTCCCTAAGCCTGGTCCCGCCGCGTGCGCGGCGCATGATCTCCTTAGTTGCCCACCATGCACCGCCTGACACCTCCGCCCCCGCGCCCGCCGCTGAGCCCCAGCCGTGCCCTAGCTGACCGCGCCGCCCAGGCTGGCCGGCCCGGCCCAGGAGCCCCCGCTGTACCGGGCGCGCCACAGGTGATTGCCGGCGCCCTTCCAGAACACATCGATCACGCCGCTGGGCTGGCCAGCGGCGAATGGCGCGCTGCCGAGCACCCCCATCCGCAGCGCGGCTGCCTTCTGCCAGCGGCTGCCGGAGCTGGCCGACCACCAGAGCCTGCCGTCGGTGCCCTTCCAGAACACGTCCGCTCCCTTGCCGGGCGCGCTGACCGCGACCGGGCCCGCGGACAGGCCCCCGGCCAGCTCGGTGGCCTTGCCCCAGCCCGAGCCGGGCGTGTACGTGATGTGCCACACGCCGTTGCGGGAGCTTGAGGCCCAGAACACGTTGACGGCCCCGCTCGTCAGCCCGGTCACCGTGGGGGCACTCCCCAGCTTGCCCATACCCTTGTCGACCGCCTTGCCCCAGGACGAGCCCGAGCGGCGGATCTCCCACAGGTGACCGTCGCTGCCCCTCCAGGCCACGGTCAGCGCGCCGTCGCCGGAAACAGCCGGGGCCGGGACGGAGGACAGGTAGCCCCCCAGGTCCTGCGGTTTGCTCCAGCCCGTGCCGGGACGGTACTCGGCGTACCACAGGTGCTTGTCCGAGGACCCGCGCCAGAACACGTCGATCTGGCCATTGGCCTGGCCCACGGCGGCAGGCCGGCTGCCCAGCACACCCATCTCCAGCTGCCGCAGCCCGGACCAGTTCGTCCCGGGGACGAAGGAGGCCTCCTGCAGACGGCCGTCCCTGCCCTTGGCGAAGACCGCCACGCCGCCCGGGACCGATGCGACCGCGGTCGGCTGGGTCGCCAGCCTGCCGCCCATGCTGACCGGGCCGTGCCAGCCGCTGCCCGGCGCGTACCAGTCGTGCCACAGCCCGCCGTCCGCCCCCCTGAAGAAGGCATCCACGTCCCCGGAGGACTGGGCGGCCGCCCGGGAAGCCTGCGGCGACCCGCCGGTCACGCCCTGCTGGACGTCGAGGTAATCCTCGTCGATGTTGATCGTGTCACCGCCGTAGGTGACGTTCTGGCCGCCCTGGTACTGGTGGATGCGCTGGTGCCTGGCCCAATCGGTACTCGGCAGAATGGGATCGCTGGTGTTCGCCTCCCCGTTCCACAGGGCGTCGTAGATCACGTCTGGCATGGCATCGGCGGGATTGGCGTAGTTGTTGACCAGGTCCTGGACGCCGGATAGCGAGTTGCTGTAGACGCCGGACGAATACCCGAGCGTGTGCAGCTCCCTGGTCCACGACGTCAGGAAGCGCAGCACCCGGCCATTCAGCGTGGCCGGGTAGGCCTCCATGTCGTAGTACAGCGGTGTCCCCGGGCCGAAGCCCAGCAGCCGGGCCTGGCTTACCGCGTCCTCGGCCGCACTGGCCGCCTGGCTGGCCGCGGAGTGGATCTCCCCGAAACTCGCCTGCGGGCCCACGTAGATGGGGATGAAGTGCCACCCGGCCGCCTGCTGCTGGCCCACCCAGGAGGCGGTCAGGTTGGGCTGGGCGCAGGCCCGGTCCGAGCCCCCGATGTAGATGCCCACCGCCCGGTACGGGGAGGCCTGCAGCCAGTTCTGCATCACGGCGGCGCTGGGGGCGGTGCAGGCGTCGAAGCCCTGGCCGGTGAAGTCGGTCGCCCCGGCCGGCAGCATCGCGGGAGCCCCCGCGATCCGGGCGGGCGCGTTGCCGGGGACATCCGGCGGCGACGTGCCGCTGCGCGTGCCCTGCACCGGGACCCGGAGCGACGCGCCGGCCAGGATGCGGCTGACCAGGGCGCGGTCGGTGGAGTAGGTCGCGGTGACCATGATCCGCCTGGTGGTCACCGTGATCAGGCGATCCACCGGGTACATGACCGCGGCCGCGGTGGCGCGTCCGGTAGCCGGCTGGACGAGCAGCGCTTCCGTGGTCCCGATGAGCGTGCTCGGGCAGCGCTGGCTATGCCCGGGCGCGCCCAGGTAGAGCACGTGGCGGTCGAAGCGGACGCAGCTGTGCGGGACCGCGGCCAGGCGGATCACCCGCCAGGTGCGCGGGATGGTGAACGTGTAGCCGCGATACGTCACACGCTGGGACCTCGACTGGGATCTGAGGTGGGCCGGAGCGTGCGTGACGCTCGCGGCGGCGCTCACCGCGGGTACCCCCGCGGTGGCGAGCAGGAGGCCGCAGGCCCACCAGGCCGGAACTAGCACACGGCGGCGCCCGCCCTTTCGGGCATACCTATAAAAATGCATGATGAATCCCCCCCGGGCAGCCGCATTCACCCCTATTTCCGGCGGACCGCAATTTCTTGCCCCCGCGGGCGCCGGATGGTGGAACACGGCCACTCATCATCTACAGGATGGAGCTTAAAGACTGAGGTCTCCCACTGACTAGAGTGCCCAGTGTGAGCCGGCCATATTCCGCAAGGGCCTCGTGCTAAAACAATCGAGGAGATAGAAGCAAGAAATGTTTCAGCCGGACAACTGGTCAGAATTGGTGATACGAGTAGACAGCCCGCCGGAACTGCCCGGGCTGGCGTGCCACAGCTTGCGGGGCGGCCCTTTCAGTCCCGGGCCGGGCGATCCGGTCTCGGCGTACGGGGACAGCACGAAGCCGCTGGGGTAAACGATCTTCTCGCCGGTCTCCTGGAGGGCCGGCATCTTGCCCGGTCTGCTCGCGCCCCCGCCCTGGGCCGGGACGTCACCGGCCGCCATGGCGGCACGCACCGCCCCGATGCCGCTGGCCACCCGGATCTCCTCCAGCGCGGCCAGGTCCCAGCACTCCTCCCCGTTGATGGACACCGACCCGCCGGTCCGGCGCACCCGGCCGCGGACCACGAGCAGCCAGGACCCGAACACCCGGGCCGCGCACCGCGGCTGGACGGACTCGAAGAACGCCAGGTCCACCGGGCCGGTTGCATCGTCGAGGGTGGCGAAGATGATCCTCATCCCGGACCGGATGGCCGGGGTCTGGGTGGCGATCTTCACCCCGGCCACCAGGATCCGCGCCCCGGCCCGGCAGCGGTGCAGGTCGGCGGAGCGCACCACGCCCAGCTGGCCGAGCAGGTCCTCGTAGAAGCTCACCACGTGCTGGCTCAGGTCGATGCCGAGGATCTCCAGCTCGGCCTCGACCCGCTCGGCCGGAGTCAATTCCCGCAGCTCACCGGCGGGGACGAGTTCCGCGAAGCCATCGCTGTCGCCGTCGACATCCAGCAGGGCCTGCCCTCCTCTCGCGGAGTCCCCGCCCTCCGCAACCCCCTCATCCTCCACACCCCGCTGAACCCCCACGCCCCTCTCATCCCCCACACCCCGTTGAACCCCCATGCCCCCCTCATCCCTCGTGGGGGCCCCATCCCTCGCGGGGGCCCCATCCCCCGCTGGCTGGCCGCCCTCTGCCGGTCGTTCAGCCGACCTTTCACGCGTAACGTTCACATCAGTGTCCGATTTATGTTGTTTTGCGGGCACGGTGCGCGTGAAAAGTCGCGAGGACGGACGGCGGGACGAGGCCGCGCGGCGATCGAGGACCCCGACCCGGGCCAGGAGGTCTCGCCGGGACGGGGGGCGCGCCCCTGGCGTCTCTCGTCCCGGGCCCCCCGGCACCCCCGGCACCCCCGGTCCCCCCGGCGCCTCCGATCTCTCCGGCACCCCCGATCTCTCCGACACCCCCGGTCCCTCTAGCATCCCCGGTCCCTCCGGCACCGGACTCCCCGGCACCCACGAGCTCTCTAGTACCTCTGACACCGCTGACACCTCCGGTCCTCCCGGCATCCCCGGTCCCTCCGGCACCCCCGGTCCTTTCGGCATTCCCGGTCCCTCTGGCATCTCCGGTCCCCCCGGCACCGCTGGCGCCGCTGGCGGGCCCCCTGCTGGCGGGGGGATGCCGTAGAGCGAGTCCAGGGCGCCTACCAGGACCAGCCGCTCGGCGACCGGGCGGGATACAGCCGCCCGCTCCCACAGATCGCGCAGCGACGTGTAGGGCTGGCCCGCGACGATCCTGGCCACCTCGGCGTCGCTGATCCCCTTGATCTCGCGCAGTCCGGGCCGCAGCCCCTCCCCGGGCAGCTGGGCGACCCGTTCCACGCACCAGTCCCCGGCGGAGTCGTTCACGTCCACCGGCAGGATCGGGATGCCGGCCAGCCTGGCGTCCCCGACGATCACCCGCTTGGGATACATCCCCGGGTCGTGGGTGAGCACCCCCGCGTAGAACGCGGCCGGATAGTGCTGTTTCAGCCAGGCCGATTGGTACGTCGGTATCGCGAACGCCGCCGCGTGCGCCTTGCAGAAGCCGAATCCGCCGAACGACTCGAGCACCTCCCAGACCCGCACCACGGTTGCGGCGCCGTAACCCCGGTCGCGGGCGGCTTCACGGAACCACTCCCCCGCGCTGGCCCGGGACCGGTCGTCGGAGAGCATGCGCCGGACCCGCTCGGCCTCGGAGAGCCCGCAGCCGGTCATCGCGTGGATGATGCGCAGCACCTGCTCGTGGAAGATGACCACCCCGCCGGTCTCGGCGAGCGTGGCGGCCAGATCCTCGTGCGGGAAGGAAGGCACCCGCCGCCCGTGCCGCGTCTCCAGGTAGGGCGTGACCATGTCGGAGTTGACCGGGCCGGGGCGGAACAGCGAGATGTCCACGATCAGGTCGTCGATGGTGCGGGGCAGGAGCTTGGCCACGAGCTCGCGCTGGCCCGGTGACTCGATCTGGAAGCAGCCGAGGGTCCGGGCGCTGCGGATCATGTCGAACGTGGGCTCGTCGGCGCGGCCGATGGTGTCGAGGTCCACCTGCTCGCCGCGGGTCCGGCCGATCTCGGTGAGCGTGTACGCCATCGCTGACTGCATGCGCACGCCGAGCACATCCAGCTTGATCATGCCCGCGACCTCGACGTCATCCTTGTCGAACTGGCTCAGCGGCAGCCCCTCGAAGCTCCGCTCCACGGGGGTCCGGTCCAGCAGGGAGGTGTCGGAGAGCACCACCCCGCACGGGTGCATCGCCACGTGCCGGGGCAGCCCGTCGAGCCGTTCGGCCAGCTGGAACACCGCGGTGAGCTGAGGGATGGCCAGACCACTGCCCCGTAGCTCAGGCAGCTCGGTGAGTGCGCTGCGGATCCGGCCCGCCCGGATGTGCGGGAAGGCTTTGGCCACTGCGTCGATCTCGTGCGGCGGCAGCCCGAGCGAGGCCGCGACGTCCCTGATCGCGCTGCGCGCCCGGTACGTCTCCATCATCGACACGCAGGCGACCCGCTGGTCACTGTAGGCGTCCACGATCGCCCGGTAAGCCTCGATCCGGCGCGCCGACTCCACGTCCATGTCGATGTCTGGCAGGCCCTTACGGCTCTCGGACAGGAACCGCTCCATGATCAGGTCATAGTCGAGGGGATCGATGTTGGAGATGCCGATCAGGTAGTTGACCAGGGACCCAGCCCCCGAACCGCGGATCGAGCAGCGGATCCCCCGGCTCCTGATCAGGCTGGCGACGTCGGCCACGGTCAGGAAGTACGACGCCAGCCCGGTCTTGGCGATGATGGAGAGCTCGTGGTCCAGCCGCTGGGCCGCGCGGCGCCGCACCCGGCGCTGGCCGCGGATCCGGCCCACCCCCGGGTACCGGCGCCGCAGTCCCTCGGCGCACCTCATCCGCAGCGTCACCAGCGGCGCGCCGCCGGTGGTCTCTGGCATGAACCTGCCGCCCAGCCCCAGATCACGCTCAGGGTCGAGGGTGCACCGCTCGGCCAGCACCGCGGTCGCGTGGAGCAGCTGCGTCATCGCGGAGTCCCCGGGGACCCCGTCACCCGGGGCACCATCACCCGGTTCGCCGCAGACCCGCGCCGCGATCGCGGCCATCTCCTCACCGCTGGCGAGGTAGGCCCGGGCGTTGCGCCGGGCCAGGTGACGCTCGCTCAGCGGGGCCAGCTGCCGGGCCGCGTCGAGCACCTGGGCCACGGCGGCGTCGGGCGGGTCGAGGTAGCGGACCGCGTTGGTGAGCACCGCGGTGACCCCCGCCTCGCGGGCGAGCCGCAGCATCCGGGCGGCACGATGGGTGCTGCCCCGGGTGCGGTGGTCAGTGATCTCGATAACCACCTCGCCCTGCTCCCGCCACCGGGCCAGGGCGGCCGCGGCGAGGTCGGGCCGCCGGGCCGTGACCGCCCGGCCGACGTCGCTGCCGGGGCCGAGCAGGATGATGAGGCCCTCGGCGTGCTCGGCGACCAGGCCCGGCGTGATCACCGGGGCCCCGCGCGCGCCCGCCTGATGCGCCGCGCTGACCAGCCGGCACAGCGATGCCCACCCCCGGCGGCCCGAGGCCAGCAGGGTCACCCGGGCGGCATCCTCGCTGCGAAGCCGGGCCGGGGCCGCTGAGTTCAGTATCCGGGCGGGCGCATCCCCGGACCGGCCCGTCACCGCGGCACCACCCGGGCCCGCCACCGCGGCACCACCCGGGCCCGCCCCGGCCGGTCCCCCCGGGCGTGCCAGCGCGAGATCAGCGCCGAGGATCGTGGCGATACCTGCCTCGGCGCACGCGACGGCGTGCTTGACCGCCCCGTACAGCCCGTCCCGGTCGGTCAGCGCGAGCGCGCGCATCCCGTGCTGGGCGGCCCGGCCGGCCAGGGCGGCCGGGGAAGCGACTCCGTACCGCAGCGAGTACGCCGACGCCACGTGCAAGTGCACGAAGTCAGCCGCCCAGCTCACCCCGTTAAATCCCATACCCGGGCCAACATCCACTGGCCGGTCGCGAGGTCATGGCGCAGCTCATAGGTGCCCGCCCGGGTGCTGCGCCCGGGCGACGCCTCGATCCGCCAGAACTCGCGCTCGGCCGGGGTGTCCAGATCCGGGTTCTGCTGCTTCCACCACTCGCGGCTGGCCATCCAGTGATCCAGTACCCCAAGCACCGTGTAAAGCCTTCCCCGCCACACGAATCTGGTCGGCCTGCCGCCGGAGACCCCGACGTCCACCGGCTCCGCGTACGTCCTGCTCACCTGGCTGCCCGCTTCCCTGTAACTCCATCGGCACCCCGGGGAAGGCAGGCAGTCACTATTACATCGAATATAGGTTCGATGCAAGCAACCGGGGTCCCCTGACGAGCGGGCGTCGGCCACCCGGAGGAGCGGGTCACGGGCTCCCGGAGGAGCCAGGTCACGGGCTCCCGGAGGAGCAGGTCATAGGCCCGGCGGGACGCGGGCGGCGATTCCTCAGCCGGGCAGCCCGGTCAGGCGGCCCTGGCAGGCCATGACATGCCCGAAGAACGCGGCCCGGTCGGTGATCACGTTCTCGAACTGGCCGAACAGCTCGAAGCTGATCATGCCGAACAGGGCGGTCCAGGTGGCCAGGGCGGCGGCGATCACCTCATCGGGCACCCCAGGCAGCACCGACTCGCGCAGCACGGCCGCGTCCGCGGCGAACGACTCCGGGGGCGGCGGGCAGATCCCGGCGGGCTGGAGCGCGCCCGCCCGCCAGGCGTCGCTGATGATCTTCCCGAAAACCGTGGCCGCCCTGGCCGCGGGCCCGACGGTCTGCTGCGGCGCCTGGTACCCCGGTATCGGCGACCCATAGACCAGCGCGTACTCGTGCGGACGGGCCAGCGCCCAGTCCCGGATCGCCCGGCAGACGGCGAGCCAGCGCCCGGTGTACTCGCCGGCGGGGCACGCCGCGTCGGCCTGCTCGGCCGCCTCGCCTATCGCGTTGTAGCCATCCACGATCAGGGCGGTCAGCAGGTCATCCCGGCTCGGGAAGTAGCGGTAGATGGCCGAGGAGACCATCCCCATCTGCCGGGCCACCGCCCGCAGCGACAACCCGCCGGCCCCTCGGTGGCCAGCTGGCTGCGCGCCACGTCGGTGATCTCCCGGGTGAGCTCGGCGCGGACCCGCTCCCGGGCGGTACGGCTCGCGTTCACGCCGTCATCTTAACAGAGCAGCGACACGAAAGGAGAGCATTGCTCTTGGAGTTTCGTCGATCCACCCTTCGCTGTGGCGGCCGCGAGGTGACCTGGTCCGGCCGGTTCCTCGGCTACAAGGCGGTGGATCAGTAGCCAGGCCGCCCGGCAGCGGGGCCAGCAGCGTTGCCGAGGCGTCCGCGCGCCCGGCTGCCGCGTCCCCCACGCCGTCCTGCCACTAGCGCCAGACGTCCCTCGCCAGCCGCGCGCACCCGGCCGGCCGCCGGGGCGGCCCGTGCCCCAGCCACCCCGCACGCCACGCGTGAGGCGGGCGGGCCGGCCGTGGCGGTTTTCGTTGCGGAAAGAATTAAGGGGCGGGCGCCCAGCCGGGCATCGCGAAGCCGGCCATCAGGTCGCGGACCTCCGCGGCGATCCGCCCGAAGGCCGCCTCATCCTCCTTGACCGCGGCGGTGATCGCCTCGTCCATCCAGGCCGCGATCCGCGGCATATGCTCCTCGCGCAGGCCGCGGGTGGTGATGGCGGGGGTGCCGATCCGCAGGCCGGACGGGTCGAAGGGCTTGCGCGGGTCGAACGGCACCGTGTTGTAGTTCGTCTCGATGCCGGCCGGTCCAGGGCCCGGGCGGCGGGCTTGCCGCCGATCTCCTGCCGGGTGAGGTCGATGAGGATCAGGTGGTTGTCGGTGCCGCCGGAGACCAGGTCGTAGCCGCGCTCGGTCAGCGCCGCGGCGAGTGCCTGAGCGTTCGCGACCACCTGGAGCGCGTACTCCCGGAATGACGGCTGGGCCGCCTCGTGCAGCGCGACCGCGATGGCCGCCGTGGTGTGGTTGTGCGGGCCGCCCTGCAGGCCCGGGAACACCGCCTTGTCCAGCGGGGAGGCGTACTCGGCGGTGGACATGATCATGGCGCCGCGCGGGCCGCGGAGAGTCTTGTGCGTGGTCGTGGTGATCACCGGCGCGTGCCCGGCCGGTGAGGGGTGCGCCCCGCCCGCGATCAGCCCGGCGATGTGCGCGATGTCGGCGACCAGGATCGCCCCGGTCTCGGCCGCGATCTCCGCGAACGCCGGGAAGTCGATGGTCCGCGGGATCGCGGTGCCTCCGCAGAAGATCACCTTGGGCCGCTCCGCGCGGGCCAGATCCCGGACCTGGTCCAGGTCGAGGCGGCCGGTGTCGGCCCGGACCCCGTACTGGACCGCGCGGAACCACTTGCCGGTCACCGAGACCCGCCAGCCGTGGGTGAGGTGCCCGCCCGCCGGCAGCGCCATCCCCATGACCGTGTCCCCCGGCTGGAGGAACGCCAGGTAGACGGCGAGGTTGGCGGGGGATCCAGAGTAGGGCTGGACGTTGGCGTGATCCATGCCGAACAGCGCTTCCGCCCGCTGCCGGGCCAGGGTCTCGATCGGGTCGATGAACTGCTGGCCCTCGTAGTAGCGGCGGCCCGGGTAGCCCTCGGAGTATTTGTTGGTCAGGACCGAGCCGGTCGCCTCGAGGACGGCCACCGAGGCGTAGTTCTCGGACGGGATCAGCCGCACCTTCTCGAACTGGCGGCGGGCTTCTCCTTCGATCAGCCCGGCGATCTCCGGGTCGGTGCTGGCGACGTGCGGGATGGGCGGCTGGTGCATGGCGACCTCCTCGTCGTCACCACGCTACACACGCTGGGCGAAATCCTGAGTTCCCAGTACACCCAGCAACCGGAGCTTGTCCGCGTCCTCGCTGCCGGGTGCCGCGGTGAACACCACCACGCGCAGGTCGCTGCCTGCGGCTGTGAGCACGTCGCAATCCACGGTGACCGGCCCGAGTTCCGGATGGTGCACGGTCTTGCGGTCCCGTTCGTGGGCGCCGACGCCGCGGCCGTCCCACAACTGCGCGAACCGGTGGCTGGCGGCGCGCAGGTCAGCCACCAGGTCCTGCAGGCCGGCGTCATGAGGGTAGCGGGCGGCCGCCGTGCGGAGGTCGGCCACCGCGGACGCCTCGAAGCGGGGCTCGTCGTCCGCGGTGTGCGTGACCCGCCCGGGGGCGCCGGTGAAGTGCCGCCACAGCACGTTGCGGTCCCGGCCGCGGAGCCCGGCGGGATCGCCGACCAGGGCGGCCCACAGCGGGTTGCAGGCCAGCAGCGTCCAGCCCGCGTCGTAGACACTGACCGGGGTTGCGCTGAGCTGGTCGAGCAGCCGCTGCAAGCCGGGAGTCAGATGCGCCGGCATGAGGCCCGGGCCCGGGACCGGCTGCCCGGCCAGCACGAACAGGTGCTCCCGTTCCGCGCCGGTCAGCCGGAGCGCCCGGGCCAGCGCGGTGAGGACCTGGACCGACGGCGCGCTGGCCCGGCCCTGCTCGAGGCGGGTGACGTAGTCGGCCGACATCCCGGCCAGCAGCGCCAGTTCCTCACGGCGCAGGCCGGGCGCCCGGCGCGGGGCGTGGGCGGGCAGGCCGGCGTCGGCCGGGGTGAGGCGGTCCCGCCAGGCCCGCAGCGCCGTGCCCAGCTCGGTGTGCTGGCTCATCTGTCCAGTATGCGGGGCCCAGCCCGCCGCAGCCTGGTACCGGCATTCCCAGGAAGAAGGGGCCGCTGGCTGCCCCGCAGGGCGCCGGGCACGCTGGGGGCATGACGACAACGCTGATTACCGGAGCCAACAAGAGCCTGGGGTTCGAGACCGCCCGCCGCCTGGCCGAGGCCGGGCACACCATCTACCTGGGCTCCCGTGATGAGCAACGCGGCAAGGAGGCGGCCGACCGCATCGGCGCCCGGCTGGTTCAGATCGACGTGACCAGTGACGACTCGGTGCAGGCTGCGGTGGCCGTCATCCGTGACGAGGCCGGCCACCTCGATGTCCTGGTCAACAACGCCGGCATCGTCGGGAGCCGCAAGCCCGCCGGCGAGGTCACTGCCGCCGACCTGCAGGCGACCTACGACACGAATGTGTTCGGCGTCGTGCGGGTTACGCAGGCGTTCCTGCCGTTGCTGGCGGCCAGCAGCGCCCCGGTCATCGTGAACGTGAGCAGTGGCCTGGGGTCGCTGGCGGTGACCAGCGACCCGGCCCGGTTCGAGTCGACGTTCGTGAACCTGGAGTATCAGTCGTCCAAGGCGGCGCTGAACATGCTCACCGTTCAGTACGCGAAAGCCTTCCCGGCCATGCGGATCAACGTCGTGGACCCCGGATACACGGCGACCGACTTCAACCAGCACCGCGGCACGCAGACCGTCGCGGAAGGCGCGGAGATCATCGTCCGGATGGCCAGCATCGGCCCCGGCGGCCCGACCGGCGGTTACTTCTCCGCTGCCGGTCCCGTGCCTTGGTAAGCCCCGTGCCTTGGTAAGCACCGAGTTGCTAACCTCGATTGACCGAAAGCGCCGGAGTGATCGGGTCTTCCTGCACCATGAGAAACACACCGGGGGCGACGGGAAAGCATTCGCGGCCGCCTTCCCGTTACCGGGCCAGGCTCCGGGCCGCATTGCTGTGCGCCAGCCTCCTGGCCGTCATCGGCATAGTTGCCGCCGTCAAACTTGACCACACGGGGCTCCACGGTATCGCCCGCGCATCCGCGGCCACGTCCCGTCCGCACCCGCACCCCGGACGCCGGGCCAGTCGCCCGCCAGACCGTGAGCCAGCGCGGCATCGTGATCCGCTGGGCCGGGCTGTGGCGTCCTATGCCGGCAGCCGGGCGGGCCGGATATTGGCGGCGGTCTATGATCTGCGGACCGGCCAACTCTGGACGTTAGGGCACGGGCCGCCGCAGCCAGAGGCGAGCATCGTCAAGCTGGATATCATCGAGACCCTTGACGCGCAACACCATGGTCGCGGGTCCGCCGTCCCCGGGACGGATCAACTGCTGGCCCAGAGCATGATCGAAGACAGTGACAACGCGGCCGCGACCAGCCTGTGGGACACCGTCGGCGGCCCGGGCGCGATACGGTCTTTCAACGCTGAAGCGGGCATGCGCCGCACCACGCCGTCCGCCTGTGTGGAATGCCCCGGGTTCCCGTGGCCGGGCTGGGGGCTGACAACCACGATACCCACCGACCAGATCATGCTGCTCCGCCAGCTGGTGAGGCCGGGCCGGCTGCTTAGCGACGCACAGCGCGCCGGGGTCTTGCGGCTCATGGAGAACGTGACCCCCGCTCAGCGCTGGGGGGTTTCAGGCGGAGTGCCCGCGCACGCCACCGTGGCCCTGAAGAATGGCTGGCTCCCGCTGAACCCGGCCGGAACCGACTGGCAGATCAACAGCGTGGGCTGGATCTCAGGCTCTGGCCGGGACTACCTGATAGCTGTGCTCACCACTGGAAATCCGGCTGAGCAATACGGCATTGGGACCATCGAGGGCGTGTCGGCCATGGTGTGGGCAGGCATGTCCTGAGTCCCGCCCGCCGGGCGCCTACAGCTGGTTCCACTGATAGCTGGCTAGCCCGTACTGCGAGGCGATGGGGTTCCACTGGCTGACGAACGCCTGCTTGGCGGAGGTCGCTTGATCGTCGGGGCCGACCGCCGCCTGGAAGTGCGGGTCCGCGTGATCGTTCGGGGTGCATGCCCCGGAGCTTTCGTCCTGTGCCCACTGGGCAAGATCCTGGTCGGCAGCTGCCGAGGCCTGCCAGGCATGGGTCAGGTCCTGCAGCATCGAGGCCGGCAGGGCCGTGCGCGCCGGGAGGCCAGCCAGCTGGCTCAGGAGGTTGTGGCGTGACGTGGCGGCGTTGTTAAACGTCTGGGCATCCTGGTTGAGAGTGGGCCCGCAGTCGTTGACATCGCTGACCGAGCCTGTGATGGCGCTGCGGTCGGTGACGCTCTGGGCCAGGAGCACGGCCAGGGCCTTCGCCGCCTGCTGCTGCGGAGGCAGGGTGGACGTCGCGCTCGCTGAGGCCACAGCCTTGGCCGACTGCCCGCCCACTGCGCTGGAGTGAGCCACGGCCGCCGTCCGGCCGGGGTGCGATGGCCTGAGGATGAACAGAACTCCGGCCACTATCCCGGCGAGGATCAGCACCACGAGGCCGAGCAGGAGTGGTCGCCGGCGGCGTCGGCCGTCGGCAGGCCAGGACGCCGGATCGCGCACCGGACCGGTGTGCAGCGGACCAGTGTGCAGCGGCGGGCCAGGCTCATCCGGTGGAGCGTCCCCGGCCGGGTACTGGCCGGGGACTGGGCCGCCGGAGACTGGGCCGCCGGGGACTGGGCCGCCGGGGACTGGCCCGCCGGGGACTGAGCCGTACCCGCTGGCGCCGCTGTCTCCGACCACCCCGTACCCGCCCTCGACCACCCCGTACCCGCCCCCGTCCGGCCAGGCCGGCCCCCGGCCGGGCCCACGCGGCCAGTGCCATGCGGAGCGGGCCTTTCTACGGGCTCTACGTCCACTGTCGCGTCTATCGGCACTGTCGCAGGGGGCGGGCTGGTACCCGCACCGTCCCGGCCGCCGGGCCGACGCTGCTGCCGGGCGTCAGCGGTGGAATGGCCGCAGCCTGGGCAGAAGCGTGCTTCCTGTCTCAGATCACGACCACAGTGAGCACAGGACTGGCCGGATGCCTCCACAGCGTCTCCAGACATCAATTGTCATTTCCCCGGGGACAGCTTCAGTGGACGACCGCCATGATCAGGTCCTTGGCGCGGTCCGCCAGTTCCAGGAGACTGCTGACCGGCGCAACGACCTCACCGATGCGCGCGAGCAGTTGGCTGAGCCGGGCCCGCTCGGGCCTCCTGCGGGCCAGCTCGTTCCGGACCCCGTCCACGTCGTCCAGCGCATCCTCGGCCGCACTGCCGCCGATCCCGCGCAAGCCCTGTTCCAGCTGGCTGAGCAGATCCTCGATCTGCGCCAGGCGGCCAGGCTCGGCCGCCTGGCTGAGCTGGGTGACCGGCCCGATGTTGCCCAGCGCGATATTCCCGCTGAACGAGCCGCCGCTTATGCGCACGCTGGAATCGCTCTTGTCCTGATCCCCCGGACCGCCGGTCTGCGATCTGGGCCCGCTGTCTTCCTCGGCCATGCATCCTCCCGAAAGCCTCACCGGCGTGGTGACCACGGTGCGCTACCCCGGCACAGACGGCGCACGAGTTTGTTGCTGTACCGGGCCGACCACGCCCAGCGCGATGTTCCCGCTGAACGAGCCGCCCTCGATGACGGTGTTACTGTTGATCACGGTCCCGGCACTGCTGACATATGCCGATACGTCCACGCCCTTGGCCCGCAGAAAATCCAGGACCGTATCGATGACCAGGCGCTCTGTGAATTTCGTGTACTTCTCCGCGTCCAGCTTCTGGATGTAGGTAGCGAGCCTCTTTTCCGCGCCAAGCTCCCGCACGCTGATCCGGGCACCGATATCGCCGTACAGGTACTCCTTCGACGCATCGGCCTCCGCCTGGTACAGGCGGCTTTCCTGCAGCATGCTGCGCAGTGAGCGCAGCATCCGGAAGGGCGCGAAGGCCAGGTCACGGAGCACGGATTTGACCGTGTCCAGTAGCACTTTGGCCCAGAAGCTCCCCCGCGAGAGCTTGGGCAGCAAGTCCACCACCCGGTAACTCGGATGTACCGGGGGCAGGACGGTGGAGACGAACTCCAGGTAGAGCATGCGGCCCTCGACCGCGACATACACGAAGGCGGATGCGGCGATGTCCTGGTCGGCGCCGTCCAGGATCCTGTCCGGGCCGGACGAGACGCTCTGGCCTTCATCGCACACCGATACCCGCTGGTAGTAGCGCACCTGGGCCTGCGGATGACGGATGATCGCGGCGACAGCCTCCGGGCTCGCCTGGGAGAACGGCGCGCTGCGTTCTGGGTCTATGAGGGGAGAATCCCACCGCTGCTGGCCCGGCCCGACAATATGATCATGAACGGTCATCGCGTTTAGCCGCTCGTTAGGCGGCAACTCCTCGTCCTTGAGCCTGAGGAGGCGTTCGCGGACGACGTTGTGCAACTCCACCGGGTCCACCGGAACATAGCTCCCGGACCTGGCCGACTGCCGGGTCGGATGACCGGAATCGGACGCCCGCTGCAACTCGATGGCGATGGACCAGGCCCTGGTGCGCGTCCCGGTCCCGACGAAGGGGTCCGGGCCTGAGTACAGGACCAGGTTGCCGTGCTGAGCCGCCTCAACGTCCGCGATCCGCGACTCCATCAGGGACATGCCCGGCCCGGAACGCCGCGGATGCGCATCGGGGGCCAGCTCTTCGATCAGCGTCCGGCTCCGGACGTGCAGGTAGGCGACTTGGGTCGCGAACATGGCCGCCAGCAGAAGTAGCTCGACCACGCCCCTCGGGGTTATTCCCCCGGACGGCGCCGACTGGCCGATAGTGCCCAGCCCCGGGCTGGACGCTGAGCCGAGCCCATGCAGGTAGGACACGACCGCGCCGATGATCGCGATGAAAATCACGACGGCCAGGAGGCCGAGCAGCAGGAGCCCCGCCCCGATGCCCGTCAGGATCTTGGTGCCCCGTGACCGGCGGGCCCAGTTGGCGCTGGGCAGGTAGCCGAGGAAGAACCCGGCGATGATGATGCACACCGTCAGTACCGGGCTCAGGATCAGCTCGGCGAGAAGCAGGACGGAGAGCACGATGTCGCGGGTCAGCTGGATTCGGCGGGCACGCAGGCAATGCCGCACGATAGGGCCGAGGTCCATCCCGACCGACGGGGCAACCGCCCGATGGGAATTGATCAGCTCTCTGATGACCAGGCCCGCGTAACCGGGATTGAGGTAGGCGGCCGCGGACAGGTACCGCGTCGCACTACTCGTCCTGCCGGGCCGGCGGGCCTCCCCGTGCGCGAAGAAGGTTCTCGGCCAGCCCATGTCCCGCTGCGGCGGCACCGTTTGGTACGCCGCCGGCGGGATGCCCGCCGCGCGGGCATCCCGGATTTCGTTCCCGTTCCCAGCCGTCCCCGAAGGGGTCCCGCAGTTGTCACAGAACGCGTCGGCTGGCCCCAGTAAAGTACCGCAATTGTCGCACCGCATCATTCCCCCCTCCAGGGCGGCGCCCGCCCGCCCCCAGCTCCAGGGCGGCGCCCGCCCGCCGCCAGATTTTATCCTGAGGCTGCCGGTACTGGAATGGGTTCCTGAACCCTACTTGCGGGTTCATTATGCTAAAACTTGATCAGATAGGAATTCAGGTGATCATTTTCCGTGTGCTGCTCCGCGGAGACGGACTTTGGGCAGCGCTCCGGCACGAGTCCGCGACTGCGTGGCTCAGCGGATGCCCCGCGTCCACACCGGGGCTGCCGTTTAGTTCACGACATCCGCAAATTGTCGCAGTTTGTACGCATATTGCGCGGGCGCTATCCGGCCAGTTAAGGCAGCCGCCATTCGTTAGCTCTCTCCGGACAGCATCGCGGGGACGAACTCGCGGGGCAGGCCGTGCGTCTCGTGCAGGTACCGCAGCTCGTCCTCGGTGAGCGGCCCGCCGCTCCGCCGGGCCAGGACCTTGCGGCCGCGGCTGAGCAGGTCACGGAACCGGCGTTCCTCGTCGAGCAGCACGCCCATGACCAGCCCGGACTCGCTGAGCTGCCCGAAGTGATCCAGCGTCCCGGTCAGCAGTTCTGGCGGGAGGTCGCCCAGCGTGCGGGACGGGTCGTCGCGCCACAACGAGGTCAGCGTCCGGCGAACCAGCCGGCGCAGCACGTAACCGCGGCCGGTGCTGGACGGCGCCACCCCGTCCCCGATCACGACCACGCTGGACCGCAGGTGGTCGGTGATCAGCCGCAGCGATGTCTCCTCCACGGGCCACAGCCGGCCGACGGTGTGGGTCCAGGGCCGGAGCAGGTCGCAGCCGAACACCGAGTCCTGCCCTTGGAGGATCGTGACCAGCCGTTCCAGGCCCATGCCGGTGTCCACGCACGGCCGGGGCAGCGGGACCAGGGTGCCGTCCTCCAGCCGCCGGTAGCGCAGCATCACATGGTTCCACAGCTCGACCCACCGCCCGTCGGTACCTGGCGTCCCCTGCGGCAGGCCGCTGTCGCCGGTCCACACGAACAGTTCGCTGTCCGTGCCGCACAGCCCAGTCGGGCCGTTCGACCACCAGTTGCCGGCCCCGGTCAGCTCGACCGGGACGCCCAGCTCCCCCCAGACCTCCTGCAGGTCGGTGTCCGGCCCGACCTGGCCGTCGCCGCCGGAACCGGAACCGCTGAACGCCGAGCCGCCAAATACCGTGGCGTGCAGCCGGCCGGGATCGATCCCGAACCCGCCGGTGACCAGCTCGTACCCCCACCGCACGCTCTGCGGGCCGGGGTAGTCCCCGAGCGACCAGGAGCCGAGCATCTCGAACACGGTCAGGTGGGTACGGTCGCCGACCTCGTCCAGGTCGGTGGTGCGCAGGCAGCGCTGCACGCCGGCGAGCCGCGGCCCGTCCGGGTGCGGCTGGCCTTCCAGGTACGGAGTCAGCGGGTGCATGCCGGAGGTGGTGAACAGGACCGGGTCACCGGGCCGGGGCACCAGTGAGCTGCCCGGGATCGGGTGGTGCCCGCGTTCGCGGAAGAACTCGAGGAACGTCTCGACAGCCTGCTGGGAATTCATGGTGGTGCCTTTCCGGATGTGGGTACCGGAAATCCGCCGCGGGCACGGCCATGCGGTGTGGCGTGTCAGGATCCGCGTCGCAGACAACGCGGGGGAACTGGAGCCCGGCGACTCGTTTCCGGTCGCCAGGGACAGTGAGGAAGGTCAGGCAGCGGCAACCGGCGAGCTGATAGCTCGCGCGGCCGCGCCCAGGCAGCGTGTCATGGTGCGCTGCGTGATGACCTGCATGCCCACCATCATACCGGCCAGCCCCCAGCCCAGCCCTAACGGTTTTTCCGGCCGGGCCGGGGCGGCCAGGGATCACCGGGACGAGGGGCCGGCGGCCGGAGGTAGCGCGGCGCCCGGAGGTAGCGCGGCGGCCGGAGGTAGCGCGGCGGCCGGAGGTGGCGCGGCGGCCGGAGGTAGCGCGGCGGCCGGAGGTGGCGCGGCGGCCGCCGGTGGCGCGGCCGGAGGTGGCGTGGCCGGCAGGAAACGGCGGCGCAGCAGGATCCGCTCGGCGAGCGTCCAGGCCGTCGTGGTCAGCAGGTAGAGACCGGCGGCCAGCGGCACGATCGCGGCCGTCACCAGGGAGGCGAACGGGACGATCCAGGCCATCACGCCGACCGCGCGGCCGGCCGGCGCGTTCCCGGCGGGGGTCGTCTCCGCGCCTGCCTTCCCCGGCGCCAGGGAAGGCAGGACGGCGGGGGTGGCGCGGCGCGCGGCCCGGACCGCCAGCGCCGCGACGGCCGCCAGCAGCACGAACAGGCCCGCGAACACCGCCCCCTGCGCGCTGAGCGGGCCCGCCCCGCCCAGCCAGTGACTGCCCAGCGGCGCGGCAAGCAGGTGGTGCGTGAGCAGCGTGTTCGGCGCGCCGCCAACCGAGTGGCCGGTGAACAGGCGGTACATCACGCTGAGGAACGGCAGCTGGATCAGCAGCGGCAGGCAGCCACCGAACATCCCGGAACCCTCGGCCCGGTACAGCGCGCCCAGTTCATCCTGGAGACGCCGAGGGTCGCTGGCGTGGCGCCGCTGCAGTTCGGCGATCTTTGGCTGGAGTCGGGCCCGGGCCCCCTCACCCCGGATCGAGCCGCGGACCGCGAAGTAGCTCAGCGGCAGCAGGAGCATCCGGATCAGCATGGTGAAGGCGATGATCGCCGCCGCGGTAGCCAGGCCGCCCGGCAGCGGGGCCAGGATCGCGGCGATCCAGCCGACGAGGTGATATGAGAGATCGACAGGAATGCCAAAGACAGTGTTGCCAAAAACCAGGGACATGACGGAGAACCCTCCAGCGGGTCGCGGAACCGGATGACAGCTGGAGACGGCCGCCAGGGTCGTCAGACCACCGGCCAGCGCCAGGGGCGCTGGCTCAGGAAGGGTCAGGCTAGGCTCGGGAGGAGCCGATGCTCAGGCGGCCGCCGGGGCGGCCGTGGGTGCCCGGGGCCGGGCCCGGCCCGCCGCATCGGGGTCACGCTGCGGGAGGAACCCGGCGCGCCAGGACTTCTCGCGCAGGGCGGCCGCGCGCCGTCCCTGCGGGATCGCGGTGACCGCCGCGGCCACCCGCGCACTGTGGGCGAGCAGCGCGATCAGCATGCCGGTCAGGGTGATCGCGGCCAGCACCAGCAGCCCGGACGGTGCCACCCCAGGCAGCACCAGCCCAGGCAGCACCAGCCCAGGCCCATGCAACCCTTGCAGGGCGCTGGTCAGGACCGGGATCACGGCTGATGCCTCCCGCGGCAGATCCGGTCAGGACGGCCGGTTGACAGTCAGCGTACGCCGTCCAGGCTCGCGTAGACCGCGCCCAGCACCGCCGTCTTGCGCGGGTCGTCGACCAGGCCGGTGCCCATACGGTTCATCACATACGCGAACCCGATGCCCGCCTCGGGGTCCACGCTGACCGCCGACCCGCCCGCGCCGTTGTGCCCGAACGCGGCCGGGTTGGGACCGAACCATCCTTCCGGCCCGGACAGCGCGACCCCGAGACCGAACTCCATCGGTACCTGGAGGACCAAGTCCTGACCGCGGCCCTGCCCGGTGCGGGCGGCGGCCAGGGTGGCCGGGCTGATCAGGCGCGGCGGCCCCGTGTTCTCCGGCCCCGTGTTCTCCAGCCCCGTGTTCTCCAGCCCCGTGTTCTCCAGCCCCGTGTTCTCCGGCCCCGTGTTCTCCGGCACGGTGGCCAGCGCCCCGGCGATGGTGGCCAGCGCGAGCGCGGTGCCGTGCCCGTTCGCGGCCGGGATCTCGGCCCTCCGCCAGTCCGGGTCGTTGACGTCCCGGACGCCCAGCGGCCGGCCGATGAGTTGGGCCCGAGCGGCCAGGTTGCCGTCGCCGAAGGCCCGGGCGAACCCGGCGAGCTGCCGCTCGGACGGCGAGGGGCCGGCCAGATCGGCGCAGCGGGGCAGGTCGCGGCGGCCGAGCCCGATATGGAAGTCGGCGCTGAGCGGGCCGGCCACCTCCGCGGCGAAGAACTGCCCCAGGCTCTGCCCGGTGACCCGGCGCACCACCTCGCCGACCAGGTACCCGAACGTGATCGCGTGATACCCGCTGGCCGTGCCCGGTTCCCACAGCGGCTTCTGGGCGGCCAGCAGGCTCGTCATCTTCTCCCAGTCCAGCAGGTCCGAGACGCTGACCGGGATATCGAGCCCGGCCAGGCCGGCCCGGTGGCTCAGCACCCAGCGCAGCGGGATGCCCGCCTTCCCGGCGGCCGCGAACTCCGGCCAGTACCGGGCGACCGGGGCGTCCGGGTCGAGCTCGCCGCGGTCCATCAGGATGTGCACGCAGAGCGCAGTCATCGCCTTGGTGGTGGACCACACGTGGACCAGGGTGTCGCGCTGCCAGGGCCGGGTGCGGGCCTCGTCGGCCCAGCCCGCCCACAGGCTGACGACCGGCTTCCCGTGGGCGACGACCGCGACACCAGCGCCGAGTTCGCCGCGGGCCGCGAAATTGCCCGCGAACGCGTCCCGCACCGCCTCGTATCCCGGTGCCGCGAATCCCTGGACAGGCGGCAGCCTGCTCGCGTTGGCGGGACCGGGATTCACACGATCCCCGCCGGGGGGATCACGGGCAGCCCGGCCGGCGCCCCGTCCTCGATGAGCCGGCTCACCGCCGCCGTGTCGAGGTGCTCAGCGACCAGGTCGGCCAGAGTGTCCAGCCTCGCCTGCCGTGCCGCCGCGAAGCTGGTGTCGGGCGCGACCGTGAAATCCCGCCCGGCCAGCGCCGCAACTTCGGTCAGGAAGGCCCGCCGGAACTGGTCGCACTCCAGCGTCCCGTGCCAGGTCGTGCCCCACACGGCCACCGTCCGGCAGCCGCCTGGGAATGGGTCGGCGCGCCCCTCTGCGACCTCGGCCACGCCGTGGTGAATCTCGTATCCGCGCACCTCGGCGCCGTAACCGATGCCGCTCGGCCGGGCCAGCACCTTGTCCGCGCCGAACGTCACCCGCACCGGCAGCAGCCCCAGGCCGGCCACCACGCCCTCGCCAGATTCGACCGGGTCGTCGATCTCCGCGGCGAGCATCTGGTAGCCGCCGCAGATGCCTAGTACCGGGTGCCCGCGCCGGGCCCGCTCGGTGACCGCCGCGGCGAGCCCCCGCTCCCGCAGCCACCCCAGGTCGGCCACGGTGGCCCGGGTTCCGGGCAGCACCACGAGGTCGGCGTCGGCCAGCTCGGCGGGGCTCGTTGCGAAGCGCACCAGCACGCCCGGCTCCGCGGCCAGCGCGTCCACGTCGGTGAAGTTGCTGATCCGCGGGGTGCGGATGACGCTGACCCGGAGGATTTCCTTCCCCAGCGGAAGGGCCGGCCCGGCGGCGCCCCAGGCGGCGGAGTCGAGGGCTAGCGAGTCCTCCATGTCGAGGCCCAGTCCCCCGCGCCAGGGCAGCACGCCGAGCACGGGCCGCCCGGTCAGGCCCGTGAGCATCCCCAGCCCGGGAGCCAGCAATCCGGGATCGCCGCGGAACTTGTTGATGATGAAGCCGCTGACCAGGGCCTGGTCCGCTGGTTCCAGCAACGCGAGGGTCCCGTACAGGGCCGCGAACACGCCGCCCCGGTCGATGTCGCCGACCACGACGACCGGCAGCCCTGCCGCCCGGGCCAGCCCCATGTTGGCGATGTCGGTGTCCCGGAGGTTGATCTCCGCTGGGCTGCCCGCCCCCTCGCAGATGACCACGTCGTAGTCGGCGCGCAGGTTGTCCAGGCTGTCCAGGGCGATCTTGAGCAGGTCCTGGGAGTGCCTGCGGTACTCGGCGGCGCTGACCTCGTCGCGGGGCTGGCCCAGCACGATGACGTGGGTGCGCGTGTCGCTTCCCGGCTTGAGCAGCACAGGGTTCATCCGTGCGTCCGGCTCGATGCCCGCCGCCGCGGCCTGCATGGCCTGGGCCCGCCCGATCTCGGCGCCATCCGGGGTGACGAAGGAGTTGAGTGACATGTTCTGGGCCTTGAACGGCGCGACCCGGACCCCCTGCCGGGCCAGCCAGCGGCACAACCCAGCGGTGAGCACGCTCTTCCCGGCGTCGGACGTGGTCCCGGCTACGAGCAGCCCGCCCTTCACGGGCGGGTCCGTCCGGCCGTCACCAGGCCAGCGACACCCCGGGCGGCAGTTCTCCGGGCGGAGGTCCTCAGGGACACAGTCATCGGGGCGGGAGTCCTTCTAGCGGCGGTCACCCCACGACCTTAGGCAACCCGGCCCCAGCCCACCAAGCTGCGCAGCGCCAGGCCCTCCGCGGCCCTAAGCTGGTCTTGGCTCTCCAGCCGACCTCCCGGAGCCACCAACCCGGCTCCGCTCTGTGTCCGAGGCGTGACCTCGACCATGCACAATGATGTGTTCGGCGCCTGTAGCTCAGTTGGATAGAGCGGCTGCCTTCTAAGCAGCGGGCCGGGGGTTCGAGTCCCTCCAGGCGCACTCTGAGCTGGGGAAACGCGATAAATTCAGGCGCGCTACGGTCGGCTGGTGGCCCAGGAAGCCTGTCACCGCCCCCGGGCCGCCAGGAACGGGGGCACCGATCAGGCCTTCATGTGTGATCGCTGATGGCGCCGCGGTGCCGGTCGCGCAGTTCGATGATCCGCCGCCTGCGGGCCGAGACCAGCAGGCTGGGTGAGCCCAGGCGAACTGCTGGGTAGGCGCTGGCGGGCGGGATTCCGGCCGCCCTCATGATCTGGTAGCCGCGTTCTGAGACGCTCGATTGGCTCAGGCCGAAGTAGCTCATCAGGTCCTTGACCCGCAGCTCGCCGGGACCTTGACCCAAGCGCTGGTTGCCCTTGCCGATCACCCAGCACCCCGCAGCCGCGATCACCTCGGGCTTGCTTGTCCCGCGCAGCATGCTGGATAGGCCCGGCGCGGCCCGGGCCAGCAGGCGCCGGCAGGCCGTCTTGTACTCGGCGCCGAGTAGGTTGTCGCAGCACCGGTCGCAGGCAGCCAGCACGTCTGCGACCCGGTCGCGCAGATCTGCGGATACCTGGTCCCAGGCGAATTCCTCCTCCGGCAGCGGAGTGTCGTCCAGCGAGTCAAACGCGCCCTGCCCGCCAACCTCCTCCGCGAGCTGGTCAAGAAAGTACTGGTGGGAATCGAACGGCTCGTCTTCCCAGGACCGGCCATCGCCGAGCACGCCAAGTTTCGCGAGCAGCGCCGCAGGCCCCTGGGGCCGCGGGGAGCGGATCACCCGCTGGTACTCCGGCTCGTGCTTGCCTACCGCCGCCAGCGTCTGGTCGGTCAGCCCCGGCCGGATCTTGCGCTCCGCGTGGCAGAACCGGATGAACGCGCGCAGCAGTTCGGGGGCTTTGCTGAGGTAGGAAACGTCGGCGACGATCTTGCGAGGGATCCAGTCGGCCAGCAAGATTTCTACCGCCACCGGGCTCCACCGCAGGGGGTCACCCGGCCCGTAGTCGGTGCCAAACCACAGGACCTGGTCCAGCAGGTCCCGGTGGTCGGCGTCGTCGAGCGGCCTGCCGAACTGTGAACCGAAAAACCGGTTCGCCAGCTTCTTCTTCCTAGCCTCGCTCCACGCCGGCCGGGCGTAGCCGGTCCCGCCCTCGGGCATCCGCCGCAGCAGCCACTCGGTCAGCGGCCGCGAGGCCGGCCAGGTCTCCGTCTCAAACGGCGGGAACGTGATCGCGCCCACCTCGATCGCCTGGGCAACCCTGGCCCGCGCATCAGCAAGACCGATATCGCGGAACGTCACATCCAGGTCGCCAGCCGCCTCCCGCAGGCGCCCCACCACGTCGGCGATGGGGCTTGGCGCCGGGAAGGCGTCCTTGACGACCGTGCCCAGGTTGTGGTCGATGTAGATGACCGCGGTCAGCTCATAGCCTGGCAGCCGCGTGCCTAGCAGCACACTGTCCCCGTCGCCGAGCACATGCGTGCTCGCTACCGCCCGGTACACCGAGGCCTCACCCAGCCGGGCCAGCCAATCCGGCAGCGGATGCGGCCGGGCCGAGAGCGCCCGCCGGGCACGGGCACGAGTCAGCTCATCCGGGCCGAGCTCAGCCAGCGCGGCCAGCAGCGCGGTCGTTTCTGGCAGCACGACCTCGGCGAAGGACTCGGTGAGCGTCGGCAATGTGGCGCGCTCTGGTCCATCGGCGCGATCGCGCTCGAACGGGTTCTCCCCGCACGGGTCAACGGCCGCCAGCAGGGTGCTCACATAGGCGAGGAAGTCCAGCGGCTCACCGCTGGCCAACTGCCGGCGAACATCCGCCAGCAAATCGCCCGGGCCGCGCCGGTGCCCTGCCACGGCACTCGTCTGCCGTTTGTCCTTGCCCTGGCGCCTGCGGTTGTGCGGGTGCCGTCCGCGCTTGGCCATAGACGGCAACCTACCGGCAGCCATGCGATCAGCGCTCCTTCTCCCGGGCCAGGGCACCGATTCACCAGCGGCAGACAATCTCGCCGACAACCCTCGACTGCCGCCAAACGAGGTGTCCCGTGTTTTGTGACACAAGGAGCTCACCGGCCCGTCATCCACAGACAGTCATCGCCAGCCTGGTCACCACGGACAGTGACACGTTCCGGGAGTCAGCACGCCTGGTCCGATCTGCGCGACATGCTCATGCGCGTCACTACCTCGGCGTACCTGTGCAGGGCGTCGCCTGGCGAGAACGCGCGTGCGTGGCGGGCCTGCGTTGGTGGCCGGTGACCAGTACTGTGCTGTTATGACCGCGCAGCCTGACCGCGGCCGGGACCTGACCGGCGCGTATGAAGTGATCCACCTCGGTGGAGAAGCCGCCGCTATCGTCCCGCTGGCGGAACTGCGGCGGCTGCGTGCCCTCGAGCGGCATGCCTCCCCGGAAGCGCTGGAAGAGGCAGAGATCGAGGCCACGCTCGCCGCCCACGACGAGTGGGTCGCCGCCGGATGCCCTGGCGCGCTGTCACACGAGGAGGTCATGGCCGAGCTGCTCGGCAGCAACCGGTGAAGATCCGGTGGACCCCGGCAGCTGCGGCGCGTGCCGCGCAGATCGGGTTGATCTGCGCTCCTCGCTCGCTCGGCCAGAAACAGACTTCCCGCCCAGGTCGCAGCGCAGCGCATGCTCAGACCCCGAGCAGTTGATCTTCAGGGCTGACGCGGACTGGTGAACACGAGCCCTTCCTCACCGGGGCCCGGCGAACAGCTCAGATGCGACCGGATGACGGGGACGATCGCCGAACCGCGCCACGTGGGGCCTTCCACCGTGCGCCGGATTCGAGTTTAGAGGGGCAACGTTAAGGAAAGACACCCCCAAGGCTGTGGCATGGCAGGCGGTGAGGTGACGTGCGGGACGACCGACGGCGGGCCCGCATCATGGCGGCAGTCACCGAACATGGCACCGCGGCCGGTGCGGGCAAGCGGGTACAGCGGCTCTGCCGGTTCGCCGTGGAGGAGATGGCCCCGTCAGCGGTGAACGCCAACCTCTGGCCATCTTTCGCGGCCGCTGCCCTGGCGGTTGCGGTGCAGGCCGAGTTTTCCCTGCCGTCGACCGTGGCGCAGTACGCATCAGGCTGGCCGGATCTGCCGGAGCTGTTGGCGACGCCGCGCGCCTCGGCGTTAGCCGGTGCTCGATGTACGATGTTCCCCAGGACGTGGCTGGACGGCAGGTGCGGTTTCGATGAGTGAGACCGGCGCCGGGCACCCCGTCTGGACCGGAGATCCCGGTCAGGGTGGCCGGAGGGATGACGTTGCCCGCGAGGCCGTGCTGGCCCGGGCCTTTGTGCGCTTGGCGGACACACTGGCCAGCGACTTTGACATCGTTGATTTCCTGCACGGCCTGGCCGAGGACTCGGTCGAGATTCTCCGCGCTTCGGCAGCTGGGGTGATGCTGGTCGACGCCCGCGGCGGGCTGCGGCTGATCGCCTCTTCGGACGAGCGGATGCGGCTGCTCGAGCTCTTCGAGATCCAGGGTGCGCAGGGCCCGTGCCCGGACGCGTTCTCATCCGGCCGGGCCGTGCAGGCCTCCGCCGCCGACAGCCACGTCCGCTGGCCGGTCTTCGCGCCGCGTGCCTCCGTCGCGGGCTTCCAGGTCATGTGCGCCGTCCCGCTGCGAGTACGTACGGACGTGATCGGCGCCCTGAACCTGTTCCGTCGCAGCGACGAGCTGTTCACCGGGATCGAGATGGAGATCGCGCAGGCCATGGCGGAGATGGCGGCGATCGGGCTGATCCAGGAACGAGCGCTCAGGGAACGCAACCTGCTGGCCGCGCAACTCCAGGCGGCGCTGAACAGCCGGGTGATCATCGAGCAGGCCAAGGGGATGCTCGCCGAGTACCTGACCATCACCGTGGACGACGCATTCCAGTTGCTGAGGAACTACGCTCACTACAACAACCGCAAGCTCTCCGAGGTCGCTAGCGACGTGGTCCACCGGAGGATCCCGAGCGCCGCACTGGGCCGACCGCAGGGCCAGCAACGCTAGGGCTCGTAAATGTGTGCCGGGCGGTGACCTTCGTTCGCAGGACGACAGCTAAACGGCTTCCGGCGGTGCCCCAAAGTCGACGGCCTTGGTCTCGACCGTCCCGGCTGTCCGGCCGGGCGCCGCCTGGAAGGTCCAGTACAGGTTCGTATGCGCGATGACCTGGTCCGCGGGCGGCGCCCCCCAGGCTGTCCGGTCGCCGGTCGTGTGGGCGTCGCTGACCAGAGTCGCGTCGTACCCCCTGACGAGCGCGCCATGGAGGGTCGACCGGATGCAGGCATCGGTCTCTGCGCCTACCACGACGAGCCGCCCGACACCGAGGGCCGCCAGCACGGTCTCCAGGGTGGTGTCGTCGAAGGAGTCGCCGTAGCTCTTCTCCACCAGCGGCTCGACGTCGGCCGGAGTCAGTTCCGGGACGATCTGCCAGTCGTCACTCCCCCTCTCGAGCCCGTCATCACAGTGCTGGACCCAGACGACGGGGACCTGTTCCCGCCGCGCCCTCTCGACGAGGCTGCCGACGTTCGCGACGACCGCGTCGCGCTCTGGTCATCGTCTCCCCTTACCTACGGAGGACTGCCGTGTCCTCCCACGGTAGGCACGCCTACCGACACCGCCGGAACGAACGTCGCACGCACTGACCACCACTGACAGGCATCGCGCAGTACACTCATGTACTACACCTGAGGGGGTGTGGTCATGGGCTACCGGCTCCGGATGCACCACGAGATCCGTGACTGGCTCACCGGCCTCCGGGGCTCCGGGCCAGAACTGGCCCGCCTCGTCGGCGAGGCCGTGCTGGCGCTGATCGAGGCCGGCGAGACCCTCGGCCCGCCGCTGGTCGTCCCGCTGGAATCCGTGCTCCTCCCAGAGGATCCCCGGGAGACCCTCGATTTGGCCTACCAGCGCCAGCTGGAGATGCTGACGCAGGTACGCCGGGGCGTGGCCGACGTGGCGACTTCGCGCAAGCGCATCGAGTTGCAGGTCAGCGCGCTGGAGCAGCAGTCGGCCAAGCTGGCCAGCCAGCGCGGGCACGCGCTCGACGCCGGAAACGAGGACCTGGCCCGCGAGGCGGAAACCCGCGAAGGGGAAATCCAGGCGCAGCTCTCCCAGCTGCGCCGCCAGCTTGACACCGTGACGGGCGATGAGGAGAGGCTGACCAGGGCGAGCCAGCGCCTGCAGGCCAAGGTCGAAGCGTTCCGCGTCCAGAAGGAGACGTTCAAGGCCAGCTACACGGCCACCGAAGGAACCCAGAGGGTCCGCGAGGCATTCATCAGCATGGGCGCGGACGCGAGCGAGCTGGAGGTGCCGAACGCGGCGGCCGACGCCACAAGCGCCTCAGCCTCAGCCTCAGCCTCAGCCTCAGCCTGCAGCCGCGCCGCAGCCGCAGCCGCAGCCGCAGCAGAGGATCTTCTGCACGAGATCCGGCAGCTCACAGCATCCTCCGCAGGCCGCCCCGGGCTCTCGGATGGCGATGACATCCAGCCACCGGCAGGCATGATGCAGCTGCGGCCAGGTTCTCCCGACGAGGTGAGGGCCGGCTTGCTGTTCGTCGTCGCGCCCCCGGATACAGCGGCCCTGGTGGGGCTGGCCGGGGATCCGGGCGGATCACCCGAGGACTACCGGGAAGTGCTGCAGATCGCGACCAGCCGCCTGGCGGTGGCTCAGTCTGGCGGGCCGTCGGGGGAGTCGGGGGATATGGCTTCTCATGCCGCCTTCGTCTCCTATGACGCGGAAACGTTCCTGGATGAGTTCTTCCCCGGTGAGGAAACCGAGGTCGAAATCGGGGCCGGCGCGCTGGTAGCACGCAATCGTGCCCACACCCTCGCTGAGGCCCGGCAGCGGATGAGGCTGACCCAGGCCCAGGTGGCCGGCAGGATGAACGTCCGCCAGGAACGAGTGTCCGCCATCGAGCGCGCCGAGCCGGGGGCCACCGAGGTACGGACGCTCGCGGCCTACGTGCGCGCCCTCGGCGGCCGGCTGGAGATCGTTGCCGACATCGGCGGCGAGCGCATCATGCTCAGGTAGCTATTCCCCCAGGCCGCGGCCCGCCTATGAGTGACTGGCGCGCATCATCGAGCCCGCCGCTTGCCCGGGCCGCGTCCGCGACCGTTGGAAGGTGCGGCAGCACGCGAGATCGGGAGCTCGGACGTGCTGCCGCACCGGCGCGGGGACTCGGCCCGCCTCCGAAGGACAAGGTCCGGGAGGAGGTGGGCCGGGTAATCTGGGAAACCACGAGGCGGCCGGGCGCGGACCGGCGCTCACTCATCAGCGCAGCCCGTCAGCCAGAGCACTGCCCCTGACGCGTCCCGCATGACCAGGACCGAGGTCTGCTGACGGTCGAAGCCGTTCCGGACGACATCCAGCTCGGTGACCCAGCCGGTCGCGGGCACACCGCCGGGCACGGCGCCCAGGGCTTCCAGCATCAGGGCCCTGGCCTGGAGCGCGTAGTTGGTCACGCCGGCCGGCAGCAACCGGGGACGGCCCCTGACGTCCGCGACGACGCCCCATTCGTAGAGGCGACTCAGCAAGGGACGGGCCGGGGCGGGTGAGGTCATGACTGAGATCCTGACTGCCGGTTACGTTGCGTCGCTATCCCGTAACCGTCTTATCTGTGACCGGACCGTCCCGTCCTCGTCTCGTGCTGTTTCTTACGCTTCGTTAGCCTGGATGTAGCCTTCGAGCTAGGGACGCCGGGGCGGCTATCCGGTCATCCCTGACGCGATCAATGCAACCGCCGCTCAGCCGGGTCAGCCGGTGAGCCGCACCGCCAGCAGGCACACGTCGTCGGCCCGCGGGGTATCGCCCAGCAACGCGGCCTGCACAGTCGCGCAGGTCCGCTCGGCGGTCAGCGGCGCGGGGCCGTCCATCACCCCGGCCATCACGCTGGCCAGGACGCTCAGCCCGTCGGTGATGTCCCGGCGCCGGTCCTCGATCAGCCCGTCGGTGTAGAACATCAGGCTGGTGCCGGGCTCCAGCGTCCGGTGGCCTACGGTGAAGGACGGCTCGACCGGGACGCCGAGCATCACCCCGGGCGCGTCGTCCAGGTAGCTGACCTGGCCGGAGGCGGTGGCCAATATCGGGGGCGGATGTCCGGCGTTGGCGTAGCTGAGCTCGCGGGTGGCCGGGTCGAGCAGGGCGTAGACCACCGTGGCCAGCGTGTCCGGCAGCAGCCTGGCCTGGGCCCGTGCGGTTCGCCACAGCACCTCGCCCGGGTGCACGGTGTCCACCGCGTACGCCCGGAGCAGGTGCCGCATCTGGCCCATGATCGACGCGGAGGCGATGTTGTGGCCGACCACGTCACCGATGACCAGCCCGACCCGGTCGCCGTCCAGCGGGAACGCGTCGTACCAGTCACCGCCGACGTCCACCCCGGCCGTCCTGGGCAGGTAGCGCACCGCGAGATCCAGCCCGGGGATGTCGGGCAGCGTGTCAGGCAGCACGGAGCGCTGCAGAGTCTCCGCCACGGTGTGGTCCCGGGCCGAAGTGGCCGCGTTGACCATCCCCACGGCGGTCTGCCGGGCCAGCGCCTCAACCACCGCGATGTCTGTGTCCGTGAAGCAAGGGTGGGCAGCGGTACGGCCGACAGAGAGGACGCCTAGCGGGCCCGAGCCGGCGGTGAGCGGTGTGATCAGCACGTTCTCGGGTTGCATCCGGGCCACAATTTGACGCAGCCGGGGGGTGCGCGCGATCCGCCGGGCCACCTGGGGCCCGGCGCCCCGGACCAGCCGGGTCGTCCCGGTAACGTAAGCGTTCTTGATCATCCCCTCGCCGAGGGCGGGAACCGGCTCGTCGCGCAGGTCGGTGAACCCGACGGCCCCGCCCGGCTCGCGGTGGGCGATCGAGACGGCCTGCAGCACATCGTCGCGACCGGGCAGGAAGACCAGGCAGAAATCGGCCAGGCTGTGCACGACCAGCTGGGCGGCGTGCTGGAGCAGTTCGTGGCGGTCCTGCGCCGCGGCGACCATTTCGCCGGCCTGCAGCAGGAAGGCAACCCGCTCCTGGGCGCCGGCCGCCTCGGCCCGGGCGGTCCGCTCCCGGGCCAGCAGTACGGCGCGTTCCTGCTCCGCGCGCTGCCGTGCGCTCAGGTCCACGATGTAGGTCACCCAGCGCAGCGGCTGGTAACTGATCACCGCGGCGCCGACCAGGACGGGCACCCGGTGCCCGTCCCGGTGCAGGTACTCCTTCTCGTAGGGCCGGAAGGCCCCGCTGCGCTTCAGCTGACTGTGGGCGTCGGCGTCGGCATCGAACCACTCGGGGGCCGTGATCAGCTCGCGGGAAATGCGGCCGGCCTCCACGTCCTCCCGCGTGTAACCGATGATGTCCAGGAAGGCGTCGTTGGCTTCGTGCACGTGGTCCTCGCCGTTGACCACCACACCGATCACGTTGGCCTCGCGCAGCCGGCCCAGCACCTCGGTGCCTTCGCGCAGCGCCGCCGCGGCCCGGCGCTCGTTGGTCAGGTCGCGGAACATGGCGTAGGCCCGCTGCGGGCGGCCGTCCTTATCGCGCGCATCGGGCACCGCGGTGATCTGCAGCCAGCGCGTCTCCCCCGTGCGGCCGTGCGGGACTCCCACCACCACGTCCGTGACCACCTCACCAGTGCGCAGCGCGACCGTGACGGGGAAGTCGGCGGGCTTCAGCGGGGAGCCGTCGTCGAGCACCGCCTGGCCTATCCCGGACAGCGGCCAGGTGATCATTTCGTCCTCGTCGAGGCCGAGGATCTCGCAGGCGGCCGGGTTGGCCCCCAGGATCAGGCCGTTCGTGTCGTAGTAGATGACGCCCTGCGGCAGGGTCTCGAACAGGGTCTGGTAACGCTCCTGGGTCGCGGCCAGCTGCGCGGCCAGTGCCTCCTGCCGCCGCCGGTCGCGGGCCTGCTCGGTCACGTCGTTCACCAGCAGCAGCACCCCTTCTACCCTCCCGTCCGCGCCGCGCACCGGCTGGTAAAGGCACTCAACGAAGACCTGTTCCGGCGCAGCCCCCCCGCCCCGGCGGATGAGCAGCTCCGTTTCATACCCCTGGAACGGCTTCCCGGATTCCAGGACGCCGGTGATGTGCTCCGCGCGGCCCTGGGCAGCGAGTTCCGGCAGTGCCTCCCTGACCGTCCGGCCGGGGAGGTCCTGACGGCCGACCAGTTGCCGGTAGGCGTCGTTGGCGAACTCGAACACGAGGTCCCGCCCGGCCAGGTAGGCCACCGGGACCGGAAGACCCGCGAACAGCTCGTGCAGCACCGCCTGACGGTGACTGGAGCTGTGCCTCCGCGAAACCGGACCTGAACTCAACCTGCCCCCCCGGGCAACGCCTGGGGGATGTCATGCCGGACTCCCCCGATATGTCGGCATCGTCACCCAGGGTACCTGGCAAGGCTCACACTCCGGTATTCCGCCACGGCCGCACCGCACATCCCGGTAGTTTCATCCAGCCGAGGGGTGACCTGCATGGAGGCGACGTGAAGCTGCTCCGGGTGCTGGCCGTGCCAGCCGCGCTGACCCTGGTGGCGGCCTGCGGGGGCGGCGGAACTTCGGGTGCCCCGCACAGCACGGCCGCGAGCCCGGCGCCGCCGGCCACCAAGGGCGCCCACCCCGTCAGCCAGACCACAGCCCGGCCGCCCGCGATGGCCGGGGTGACCGCCGGTGGCGCCCTGGTCCTGCTGAGCTCGGCGACCGGGGCGCCGGTCCGGACCCTGGTACCCAACGGCGTCATCGGCGACGAGATCTCGGTGTCCGCGGGCGGCCAGACCATCTACTTCAGCCGGCGGCACGGGTGTGTGGACGACGTGGAATCGGTCGCGGCGTCCGGGGGCGCCCCGACGCTGCTCAGCACCGGGAGCCTGCCCGCGATCAGCCCGGACGGGAACACCCTCGCGTTCGCCCGGCAGCCGACGCTGAGCCGGCACTGCACGGCGGGCCAGGGCGGCCTCTCCGCGCAGTACAGCCTGGTCACCCGGACGCTGAGCACCGGGGTGGAGCGGGTCTACCCGATGCTGCCGGCCGGCCAGTCGGGCGGGCTGCCCGCCCCCATCTCGCACCTGTCCTGGGCCCCGGACGGGACGGAGCTGGCCGTGTCCATCGCCGCGATCCAGGACAACGAGGGCTGGCAGATCATGCTGATGGACACCGCGACCGCCCAGAACTACCTGGGCGGGACCGGGGACACGCCGGTGCCGGTGACCGGCCCGGAGCGTGGGCGCAGCTACTGGCGCGAGGGGGTGTACCTGCCTGACGGGAACCTGTTCGTCAGCCGCGTGTGCTGTGCCGGGGAACCGGTCCGCAAAGTCTCCAAGCTGATGTGGGAGGTCACCCCGGCCGGGCTGTTCACGCACCGGGTGGCGATCGGGTTCCCGGGGCTGGATCACACCAGCCTGGCGGCGAACCGCACCGGGAACTGGCTGCTGTACCTGGCCGGGACAGGGCTGTACGTCTCGGAGAAGGGCGCCCGGCCGCGGCAGGTCGGCTCCGGCCTGATCGCCGCCGCGTGGTTGTGACTTGCGCGCCCGGCGCTACGCCGCGTGACTGTGACTTGCGCGCCCGGCGCTCTGGCGCGTGACTGTGATTCCGTTAACGGGACCCAGGCCAGCCGGGCAGGTACACGGTGCGGCGGTTCCGCCTGGCCTGGCGGGCCGCGGGCACCCGGGCCGCACTGTTGGCGGGCATCCGGGCCTCGGCCTCGGCCCAGCCGAGGAACTGGGCGTCATCCAGCTCTTCCTCCTGCAGCCGGATGGCGCCCGGGTCGGTGAGCACCCCGCCGTCGAAGATGAAGTTCATGATCGCCTGCGGCCGTTCCCCCGCGGCGGCCATCCAGTCCACGACGAGCAGATCGCCGGCCGGGATGTCCAGCGCGAGTTCCTCGGCGATCTCCCGGGTGACGCACTGATCCGGCGCCTCGCCGGCCTCGACGATGCCGCCGGGGATTGCCCAGTCCGGCCGGTAGTTGGGCTTGACCAGCAGGATCCGGTCGTCGGAATCGGTAATCAGCATGCTGGCCGACAGGTAGACGGTGGGCAGGCTGGCGAACCAGTCGGCGGTGCTCAGCAACGGTTCACGCACGCCTAGCAAGCTACCGGGTGCGCCGCTTGGCCACGTACATAGCCTGGTCGGCCTGGCGCAGTGCGGTGTCCGCGGACTCGCCGGGCGCGGCGAGGTAGATGCCGATGCTGACCGGCACCGCAACCAGGTTCCCGTGGATCAGGTGCGGCTGGCTCAGCACGGCGGCGACCCGGGCTGACAGGCCGTCCAGCCCGGCGCGGCTGATCCGGGGGGCGGTGACCGCGAACTCGTCCCCGCTCAGCCGCGCGACCGTATCCTGCGGCCGGACATGCGAGCGGAGCCGGTGCCCGATGGTGAGCAGTACCTCGTCGCCCGCGTCGTGGCCATAGGTGTCGTTGATCTGCTTGAACCTGTCCGCGTCGAGGTACATCAGGCCCACCTGGGTGTCGGTGGCCGGGCCCCGGCGGCTGGTCAGGGCGGCCTTCAGCCGGTCCGCGAACAGGCTCCGGTTGGCCAGGCCGGTGAGTGAGTCATGGGCGGCCCGATGCGCCAGCTCCTGCTCGGCCATCTTCCGGCGGGTGATGTTGACGTGGGAGGTTACCGCGCCGCGCCGCTCGCGGCCGATGGGGGTGATCCGCAGCAGGAACCAGCGGTTGACGGCCGGAGATGGGCACGGGTACTCGAGCTCCCTGTGCACCGTGCGCCCGGCCAGGACGGCCCGCAGGCCGTCCGCCGCCCGGCGCGCGTCCTCGCAGCCCGCCGTGGCGGACCTGTCACACAGGTCGAGGTAGTTCACGCCCACCCCGGTCATGTCCGGCTGGCCGCCATTGTCCACCGCGAACATCAGCCAGGCCCGGTTGACGTCCACGATGGTCCCGGCGGGATCCAGGAAGGCCGTCGCGTCCGGCAGCGCGTCCAGCACTGCCCGGGCCAGCCCGTCGCTCATCCTCGCAGCCTAGGGCACCTACCGGCGGTGCCGGGCGTGGACAGCCTGCGGAGCCTGGCCGACCTCGTCGGGGTCCACGTCCTTCCTGGTCACGGCCAGGTAGGCGACGAACCCGACGATCACGACGCTCAGGATCAGCGCGACCACTCCGCGGCCCAGCCCCACTCCGCCGTGCGCGGGCCCGACCCCCAGCCAGTCGGCGTACGACGCGCCGAGCGGGCGGGTCAGCACGTAGGCGAACCAGAAGGCGAAGATCGAGTTCATCCGGAGCTTCCAGTACGCGACCGCCGGGATGAGGATGAACACGGTGAACATGATCCCCGAGGCCAGGTAGCCCAGCCCCAGGGTCGTCGCGGTCAGGTCGCCGAGCGCCGTGCCGAGCGCGAACGTGGCTATGACCGTGGCCCAGTAAAAGAGTTCCCGGCGCGGGGTGTAGATGCTGTGGATGGACAGCGTCCCCTCCACCGCGTACCAGACCGCGAAGACCACGGCCAGGCAGACGGCGAAGAACGCGGTGGACACGGTGTAGGGCACGCCGAGCTCGATATGCATGCCGTCGGCGGCCATCGTGCCGAACACCGCGACCATGGCCACCGCGAACCAGTACACCCAGGCTATATAGCGGCGGACGCGGAACTGGAGCGCCAGCGCGGCCACGATCGCCGCCGTGCCCACCGTCCCGGCCACCACCGGGCCGTACCGGAAGGCCAGGAAGTCGGAGAGGGCCTCACCCATCGCGGTGGTCAGGATCTTGATGATCCAGAAGTACACGGTGATCTGCGGGACCTTGCTGGCCGCGTGCTGAACGGAGACGCTGACCCCGGTCCCGCGGAGCTCAGGTGATGCCACGCCGTCAGGATGCCATACGGGCCTGAGCGCCCTACCTGCCCTTTACCAGTAGCACACCATCCGCTGGCCTGCTTCGCCAACTGGCATCGCCAGCACCAGCACCGCCAAACGGCCCCCGCCCTGGTACCAGGGCGGGGGCCGTGGGTGGTCGCGCGAGCCATGGCGCGGATCAGGTCCCGGGGACGTGACCCCGGATGTAGATGGGCGTGCCGTTGGTCTCGTTGACGTGCACCAGCCGGTGGAAGAAGGCGGCAATGTCCATGGGGATGCGGACGCAGCCGTGCGAGACCGCCGCAAGCGGAACCGGGATGTCACCGTGGATGGCATACGACCCGCCGATGAAGAACACCGGGTTGTACATGGTGCCCAGCGGCACCTGCACCCAGCCGCTGGCGAACCAGTGCGCCCGGAAGTTCCCGTCCGGGGTGATCGCGGGACCGCAGGTGGCACTCGGATCGCCGCCGCAGGGATAGTAGTACCCGCCACCCGGGGAGATGTGACTGATCAGCTCGGGCACGTTGTGCCGGTACAGCACCAGGTAGCCCAGACTCTGGTGGACCTCGATGCGCCAGCTGCCGCCCTTGGGCACGAGCACCATCGGCTGCCGGGGGTGGACCAGCGCCCGCTTCATCTTCCCGGTGACGTCATTGGGGGCGATGGCAGTCTGGATGCCCTGGACCTCCTTGAACGCCCACACGGCCTCCAGCGTGTCCTGGCCGAACTGCCCGTCGATCTTGCCCGGGTAATAGTGCAGGTAGGCCAGCCGCTCCTGCAGTTGCCGCACCGCCGGACCGCGCATGCCGTAGTCCAGGGGACCCTTCGGCGGCACGTACCCCGAGGCCCTCGCCGGGGTGCTGCGGGCCGCCGGCGACGTCACCGCCGCGCCAGCCGTGCCGCTCTGGCTGGCCACTGACGCGCCCACCACGGCGACCACCCCCGCGGTGCTCAGCCATCCTGCCACTCTTCGCCTCATGGCGATTCCTCGCTTGTCCATGCTCGATGGCTGGCCGCCGACCATGCCGCGCGCACGCGGAATGCCGACGCCGACAGCGCGACCCTCAGTACGATTTCCGACCACTTTCCTAGACGTCCCACCGTCGGTCACGGTTGCCCCGTGGACCACAGGGGTAATCATGCCCACTTACGCCGGAATGCCTCCCTTGACGCCACCGGCCTGACACCACTGGAAAACGCGACCGCAGGAGAGTACCGGTCCGTGCGGGCGACCGGCGACCAGACGCGCCGCGCACACCAGGCCGCTCACAGGAGGCCGCGGGCGGCACGCCACTGGTGACCCGCGGGCGGCACGCCACTGGTGACCCGCGGGTAGCATGCCGATCGTGCCGCCAGGTAGCGTGCCGGGAATCGTCCCGGGGATGCAGGACCAGGCCAGGACGTGGCTGCAGCGGCAGACCACGCGCTGGCAGGACTGGCCGCCCGAGCGGCTGGTCGAGGCCAAGCGCCGCACTGGCACGCGGATCAGCGTGGTGATCCCGGCCCGGAACGAGGAACGCACGGTGGGCCGCGTGGTGGGCACGCTCCGGCAGGCCCTGCTCGTAGGAACGCCGCTGGCGGACACGCCGCTGGTTGACGAGATCGTCGTAGTTGACTCCGATTCCACCGACGGGACGGCCCGGGCCGCGGAGCGTGCCGGCGCCACCGTGCACCGGGCCCGTGACATCGCCCCCGCGCTCGGCTCCTACCCCGGCAAGGGTGAGGCGCTGTGGAAGTCCTTGCTGGTCACCGACGGTGATCTGCTGGTCTTCGTGGACGCCGACCTGACCCGCTGGGGGCCTCACTTCGTCTCCGGGCTGGTCGGGCCGCTGCTGGCTGACCCACAGGTGCAGCTGGTCAAGGGGTTCTACGAGCGGGTCCGGACCGAGCGGGACGGATCGACCTCGACCGAGGGCGGCCGGGTGACCGAGCTGGTGGCCCGCCCGCTGCTCAGCCTGTGGTGGCCGCAGCTGGCCGGGGTGGTCCAGCCGCTGGCCGGGGAGTGGGCGGCCCGGCGCGGGCTGATGGAGTCGCTGAGCATCCCGGTCGGCTACGGCGTCGAGCTATCCACGCTGCTGGACACCTTCACCCGGTACGGCCTGGGCGCGCTGGCCCAGGTGGATCTGGGCTCCCGGGCGCACCGCCACCAGGCCGACCACGACCTGGCCCTGATGGCCGCGGAATTGCTGGTCGTCGCGGAAGCCCGGCGGGACCACCCGGAACCGCCCGGCCAGGAGCTGCACCAGTTCGTCCGGGAGGCCGGCGAGGTACGGCCGCGGTCCCGGGCCATCCCAAGCCACGAGCGGCCCCCCGTGGTCACGGTCAGGCCGTGGTCACGGTGAGGCCCCGGCGACCGTCAGGCCGTGGGCACGGGGAAGCCGCGGTCATGGTGAAAGGGCAGGGCGACAGTAAGGGCGGCGTGAGGTGACGGCCGGGACCGCCCAGCAGGCCCTCCGGCTCGGCAGGCACTCCTTCAGTCCCGACCAGCGGCTGGTCATGGGCATCGTCAACCGCACCCCCGACTCCTTCTACGACCGGGGCGCGACCTGGAACGAGAACGCGGCCATGGCCCGGGTGCACGCCGTGGTCGCCGAGGGCGCCGACATCCTCGACATCGGCGGGGTGGCCGCCGCCCCCGGCGCCCCGGTTGACGTGGCCGAGGAGATCCGCCGGACCGTGCCGTTCGTGGCCGCGGTCCGCGCCGCCTACCCGGACCTGGTCATCAGCGTGGACACCTGGCGGCACCAGGTCGGCCGGGAAGCCTGCCGGGCCGGCGCGGACCTGCTGAACGACACCTGGGGCGGCCAGGACCCGGAGCTGCCCGCGGTGGCCGCCGAGTTCGGCGCCGGCCTGATCTGCGCGCACGCGGGTGACCAGGCCCCCCGGACCCGGCCGTTCCGGGTCGCTTACGAGGACGTGATGGCCGATGTCCTGGACCGCACGCTGGCCCAGGCGTCCCGCGCTACGGCGGCCGGCGTGGATCCGGCCCGGATCCTGATCGACGCGGCGCACGACTTCGGCAAGAACACCTGGCAGTCGTTGGAGGTCACCCGGCGGCTGGGGGAGATGGTGGCGACCGGCTGGCCGGTGCTGGTGTCGCTGTCCAACAAGGACTTCATCGGGGAGACGCTGGACGCGCCCCCGGACCGGCGGCTGACCGGGACGCTGGCCACCACGGCCATCTGCGCCTGGCTGGGCGCCCGGGTATTCCGGGTGCACCAGGTCCTCCAGACCCGGGAAGTGCTGGCCATGGTGTCGGCGATCCAGGGTGAGCGGCCTCCCGCCCGGACCGTCCGCGGGCTGGCCTGATGCGACCGTGATTACCAGTGCGGCGCTCTGCCCCTGGCCGCCGCTGCTCGTCCGCGAGCTGACCGGCGCCGACCCGGTGCTGCCCGAGCTGCGCGCCGCGTGCGCCGGTGCGGTCGCTGCGCTGCTGCGAGACCGGCCCGAGGTGGTGGCCGTGGTCGGCCCCGGGACCGGAACCGCCCCGTGGCCGGCTGACGGCCGGCTGAACGTGGCTGCGTTCGGCGGCCCGCGGGTGGCCGCCCCGTATCCCGGCGGCCCAGGCACGGAGGGCGCGGGGCGTCCGGTGCTGCCGCCCGCCCCGGGGATCGGGGCCTATCTGCTTGACCAGGCGGGCTACGCCGGGGCGCGGCTCATCTGGTCGGTCAGCGGGGACGAGCCGGTGGCCGGCTGCCGGAAGCTGGGCGCGGACCTGGCGGGATGCGACGCCCGCGTTGGGCTGCTGGCGATCGGCGACGGCAGCGCCCGGCGCGGACCCCGGGCGCCCGGGCATTTCGACGAGCGCTCCCACGCCTTCGACGCTGAGGTGGAGCGGGCCGTGCGGGCCTGCGACACCCGCGCCCTGCTGGACCTCGATCCCGGCCTGGCCCGCGAGCTGATGGCCACCGGACGGCCCGCCTGGCAGGTCCTGGCCGGCGCGCTGGAGGGGTGCACGGGCCTGTCTGTGGAGGTGCTGTACGCGGGCGACCCATTCGGGGTGGCCTACCTGGTGGCCACGCTCCGGCCATCGTGACTGGTGTTCCTGTTCATTGGCGTTCCTGTTCATTGGCGTTCCTGTTAAATCGCTGGCGGCGGGGTAGTAGTCAAGCTCGATGAATGCCGTGAAAAAGCTGATCGCCGCGCTCGACCGGCTGCAGCAGAGCAGGCCATGGCTGGCCTTCCCCATCGCCGTCTGGAAGAAGTTCGGGGACGACCAGGCCGGCAACCTCGCCGCGCTCATCGCCTACTACGGGTTCGCCTCCCTGTTCCCTCTCCTGCTGGTCTTCGTGACCGTGCTGGACATCGTCCTGGCCCACAATCCGGCGCTCAAGGCCAGGGTGCTCGACTCGGCCTTCGTCCATTTCCCGGTGATCGGGGACCAGCTCAAGCACCAGACCCAGGGGCACGCGCTGACTGGCACCGGCGTGGCCCTGGTGATCGGGATCGTGCTGACCTTCTTCGGCGCCCTTGGCGTGGCCGCGGCCGCGCAGAACGCGCTGAACACGGTGTGGGGTGTGCCGTTCTCCCGTCGCGCGGGCTTCCCGTGGTCGACGCTCAAGCAGATCGGCATGATCCTGGCCGTGGGCATCGGCCTGCTGACTACCACCTTGCTGTCCGGGCTGGCGGGCGCGAGCGCCAGCGTGCTCGGCGGGGCCGCGGCCCAGGTCGGCACCGTGCTGGTCTCTCTGGTGCTGAACGTGGGAGTGTTCTGGCTCGGGTTCCGGCTGGCCGTGCAACCCGAGATCAAGGCCCGGCAGATGCTGCCCGGGGCGGTGCTGTCCGCGATCGTGTGGCAGATCCTCCAGCTGCTCGGCACCTACCTGGTGTCCCACACAGTGTCCAAGAGCTCGTCAACGTATGGCGTGTTCGCCGTGGTCCTCGGCCTGCTCGCCTGGCTCTATCTGCAGGCCCAGTTCACCCTCTACGCAGTGGAGGCCAACGTGGTCAGCGTGCGGCGGCTGTGGCCGCGCAGCCTGGCGCCACCCCCGTTCACCCCGCAGGATGTCCGCGCCTTTGACATGTACGTACGCATCCAGGCGCGCCGCCCCGAGCAGGAGATCGAGACCCGGATCGCGGGGGCGCCCGTCCGGGACGTCAGCGACCCTGAGCCAGTACAGCCCGCCGGAGATCGTGCGCCTAAGGGACCTGCTCCCGCTCCTTAGCGGCCAGGCGCTCACGCTGGGGGCTGACGGTGTACTTCGGGTCGCGGGCCGAGGCCATGCCCGCTTCGAAGATGCCGAACCTGGTCAGCGCAGAGGAAGCCACCAGCGCCGCGCCGGACAGCATGATGGCCGTCCGGCTCCGGCCGGCCAGCACCGCCCCGGCCAGCCCCGCAGCGGTGAGGACCTCGGCCACCTCCATCAGCCGTCCGGGCCGACCACTCTGGTAGGGCTCGGCGATCTCCCCCAGGCGCCTGAGCAGCAGGCTCTTCGCGGTCAGTTCGGTGGCCGCGCCCAGGACCGCGAAGCGGACGGCCTGCCCCGCGTCCTCGATGGGCACCATCATCATGCCCAGGCCGCCCGCGGCGCTGGCGGCGGACCCGGCGAACAGGTACGGCATCTCCCGGTGCGCGTCGTGCCAGGCGGGCACCGCCGTGTCGCAGATCAGCGCGGCGGTGTACGTGCAGATGGTCGGGCCGATGAGAGCCGCGCCGGCGGTGGCGGCCGCGCCGGCCTTCGGCAGCCGGCCGGTCACCGCGCAGGCGGCCGCCGACGCCGACGCACCGCCGAACGCGGAGATCAGCCAGGAGCCGATGCTCATCGGGGAGGTGATCTTGACCACGCGCAGCATGTTCACGAACCGCTCCGGGCGGCCGAGGTCGGCCACCAGGGCCACCCCGGACAGCCCGATGGCCCCGGCCGCGGCGATCTTCGACGCCTTGGCCTGCTTGTGGTTGCCGGACGCCTGCGCGAACCCGGCCAGCACCGAGGAGGCGCCGGCCAGCCCGCCGAGGAAGAGATAACCAGGCACCTCCGGGGACCGCCAGACCGGCTGCTTGATGATCGGTTTGCCGTAGTAGGAGTCCGGCCGTGCCCGCGGCACCACGAACTGCTCGCCGCGTCCCTCGCGCCCAGTGCGGCCCCCGCGGTCATGGCCGCCCTGGCCGGCACCGGGGTGCGGTGCCGCGTCCTGCACGTCCACGGGCCGGCTATCGGCCCGGGCCCGCTCATGCTGGCCGCGGCCGTGCACGCCGAACCGCTCACGCATGCGTGCCGCCAGGGCCGGGACCGTGCCACCCGGCACCCTGCCGCCCGGCACCGAGCCACCCGGCACCGAGCCACCCCGGACCGTGCCACCCCGGACCGTGCCGGCCGGGACACCCTTCCCCTCGGCCGGCCGGTTCCCGCCGACCCCGGGTCCCCTGGCCCGGCTCATGGGCGCAGATCCCTTCGCAGCGCCGCGATCAGCCCGCCCGCGAGAAGAGCGCCTGCGGCGGCGGCCACATGCCGCCACATCCGGGGCAGGTCCCGCGTGGTAACCACCGGGTCCGGCGGCAGCCCGTACACTTCCGGCTCGTCCAGCAGCAGGAAGAACGCACCGCCGCCGCCGATGCCGTCGTCGGGGTCCTCAAGGTAGAGCCGCGCCCCTGGCTCCCCGGCCTCGTGCAGCTCGGCGACCCGCAGCTGGGCCCGCTCCCGCAGCTCGTCCACCGGGCCGAACTGGATCGACTGGGTGGGGCAGGCCTTGGCGCAGGCGGGCTCGAGCCCGTCGCCGATCCGGTCGTAGCACAGCGTGCACTTCCAGGCCCGCCCGTCGCCCTCGCGCCGGTCGATGACACCGAACGGGCAGGCGGGGACGCAGTACCCGCAGCCGTTGCAGACGTCCGACTGGACCACGACCGTGCCGAACTCGGTGCGCATCAGCGCGCCCGTCGGGCAGACATCCAGGCACGCGGACTCGGTGCAGTGCTTGCACACGTTGCTGGACATCAGCCAGCGGGAGCCGTCCGCCTGGAACTCACCCAGTACCGACTCGGTGAGCACGGAACCGCCGAGTCCGGGGTCGCTGAGCACCGGGGGGCCGGAACCAGCCGGGAGCCCGGGCACCGCGTCACCCGGGCGCTTGATCTGCTCGATGAAAGCGACGTGCCGCCAGGTGGAGGCACCGAGCCCGCCGGTGTTGTCGTAGGACATGCCCAGCAGGTTGATCCCGTCCTCGGGGACCTCGTTCCAGGTCTTGCAGGCCACTTCGCAGGCCTTACAGCCGATGCATACCGAGGTGTCGGTGAAGAAGCCCATCCGGGGCGGGTGCTCCCCGAAACCCGCGTGCGCCGCCGGATCATTCAGCGGGGCGAGGGGAGCCAGGGCGGATGGTTTTCGTTGCGGAGAATTTGACTGTGAATTTCCCTGTGCGGTCATGCCTGCGTCCCAGTCTCATCGGTGATGCCGGCCCGCTGCTGGTAGGAACGGATCAGGTCGCGCAGCGCCGGCCCGTGCGGCCGGCGGCCAGGCTGGATGTTGACGGCCAGCGCCTTGACCTCCTGAATGTGCACGTTCGGGTCCAGTGACAGGTGGGACAGCTCGTTGGCCGCGTCCCCGGTGGTCAGGCCGTTAGGGCCCCAGTGCCAGGGCAGGCCAACCTGATGCATGGTCCGGCCGCCCGCGCGCAGCGGTTTCATCCGGCGGGTGACCATCACCCGGGCCTCGATCGCGTTCCGCGCGGTGATGATCGTCGCCCAGCCCATGTGCTCCAGGTGCCGCTCGGCGGCCAGTTCCGGTGACACCTCGCAGAAGAACGCGGGCTGCAGCTCGGCCAGGTACGGCAGGAAGCGCGACATCCCGCCCGCCGTGTGATGCTCGGTGAGCCGGTAGGTGGTGCTGACGTACGGGAAGATCTCCGACCCCGGCTCGGTGCCGCTGGGCTGGAACCGGTCCTGCGGGTGCACGAGGATCTCGCGGACCGGGTTGTGCTGCTGGCGGTAGAGCAGGTTGGGCAGCGGGGATTCCTGGGGCTCGTAGTGCGCGGGCATCGGCCCGTCCACCAGGCCGGCCGGGGTGAACAGCCAGGCCTTGCCGTCGGCCTGCATGATGAACGGGTCGATGCCGGAGATCGCCGCCACCCCGGTGGCGCCTTCCGGTGGGCGGTAGGACGGCGGGCGGTCGCCGACGAAGTCCGGGATGTCGTGCCCGGTCCACTTGCCGTTCTCCTCGTCCCACCAGACGAGCGCCTTGCGTTCGCTCCACGGCTTGCCGTCCGGGTCGGCCGAGGCCCGGTTGTAGAGCACCCGTCGGTTGGCCGGCCAGGCCCAGCCCCACTCGTTAGCGACCCAGTTCTGCTCCCGGCCAGGCTTGCGCCGGTCGGCCTGGTTCACCCCGCCGGCCCGGACGCCGCAGTAGATCCAGCAGCCGGCCGCGGTCGAGCCGTCGGATTTGAGCTGGGTATACGACGAGACCGGCTTCCCCTCGCCGTCCCAGCCGTTGATCTCGGCCAGGACCGCGTCGGCGTCCGGGTCGTCCTGCGGCCCCACGGTCGGGTAGTCCCAGGTGAGATCCAGGATCGGCCGGTCCATCTGTGTAGTGGAGGCCTGCAGCTTCTCCCGGATACGCCGGCCCAGGTGATAGGCGAACCACAGGTCGCTTCGGGCATCACCGGCCGGCTCGACCGCGGTGTGGTGCCACTGCAGCATCCGCTGGGTGTTGGTGAAGCTGCCGCTCTTCTCGGTGTGCGCCGCCGCGGGCATGAAGAACACCTCGGTCTTGATGTCCTCGGTGCGCATCTCCCCGGTCTCGAGCTCCGGGCCGTTCTGCCAGAACGTGGCGCTCTCGATCATCACCAGGTCGCGGACCACCAGCCAGTCCAGGTTGGCCAGGCCCATCCGCTGCATCCGCGCGTTGGCCGAGCCGACCGCGGGGTTCTGGCCGAACAGGAAGTACCCCGTGCAGGTTCCCTCTATCTGGGCCAGCACCGTCTCGTAAGTGCTGTGGCTGCCGGTCAGCCGGGGCAGGTAGTCGTAGCAGAAGTCGTTGTCCGCGGTGGCGGCGTCGCCCCACCAGGCCTTCAGCAGGCTGACCATGTAGTCGCGGGTGTTGGCCCAGAACCCGTTCTGTACGCTCTCGTCCTGCACGTAGCTGTCCAGGTCGTCGTCGCCGTGCGCGAACGGCATCGGCAGGTAGCCGGGCAGCAGGTCGAACAGGGTCGGGATGTCGGTCGAGCCCTGGATGGAGGCGTGCCCGCGCAGGGCCATGATGCCGCCGCCGGGGCGGCCCATGTTGCCCAGCAGCGTCTGCAGGATCGCCGCGGTGCGGATGTACTGCACGCCCACGGTGTGCTGGGTCCAGCCCAGGCTATAGACGAACGCGGTGGTCCGGTGCCGGCCGGAGTTCTCCGTGATCAGCCGCGCCACCTGGAGGAACTGCTCCTCCGGGACGCCGGCGACTTCGGCGACCACGTCCGGCGTATAGCGGGCGAAGTGCCGCTTGAGGATCTGGAACACGCAGCGCGGGTGCTGCAGCGTGTCGTCCCGGTCCGGGTCGGGGTGGGCGGAGGCCCCGCCCGAGCCGTGCGCCTCGCCGCGGGCCGCCTGCCGCACCTGCCGCTTGCGGCCCGGCTCCATGCCCCGGGCGCCGCTGGCCGGCGCCACCTCGCCGCCCTGGTAGCGCCAGCTCTCCTGGTCGTAGACCCGGTTCTCGGCGTCGAACCCCGAGAACAGCCCGTCGAGGTCCTCGGTGTCCTCGAAGTCGTCAGTGATGATCACCGGGGCGTTCGTGTACGCACGCACGTACTCGTCGAAGTACTTCTCGTTCTGCAGCACATAGTTGATCAGGCCGCCGACGAACGCGATGTCCGCCCCGGCCCGGATCGGCACGTGCAGGTTGGCGACGGCACTGGTCCGGCTGAACCGCGGGTTGACGTGGATGATCTTCGCGCCGCGCTTCTTGGCCTCCATGACCCACTGGAACCCGACCGGGTGGGCTTCGGCCATGTTCGAGCCCTCGATCAGGATGCAGTCCGCGTTAGCCAGGTCCTGCTGGAAAGTGGTCGCGCCGCCGCGGCCAAAGCTAGTTCCCAGACCGGGAACTGTGGAGGAGTGTCATATCCGCGCCTGGTTCTCGATCTGGATCGCGCCCAGCGCGGTGAAGAGCTTTTTGATCAGGTAGTTCTCTTCGTTGTCCAGGGTGGCCCCGCCCAGGCTGGCGAAACCCATGGTGCGCCTTGTTCGCCGGCCCTCGTAGGTGGACTGCCAGCCCTTGCGCCGGGCGTCGATGACCCGGTCGGCGATCATGTCCATCGCCGTGTCCAGGTCCAGCGCCTCCCACTCGGTGCCGCCCGGACGGCGGTACAGCATCTGGTACTGCCGGGCGTCACCGGTAGTGAGCTGCAGGCTGGCCGAGCCCTTGGGGCACAGGTGGCCGCGACTGACCGGCGAGTCGGGATCCCCCTCGATCTGGACGACCTTCTCGTCTTTGACGAACACGTTCTGGCCGCAGCCGACCGCGCAGTACGGGCAGACCGACCTCACGACCTTGTCGGCGGTGGCAGTCCGGGGCCGGAGGGCTTCGGTGCGGGCGCTCTTGGTGGCCGCGCCGAGGCCCAGCGGGTCCGTTCCGGTCAGCTGCCGGTAGACGGGCCAGGACCCGATCCAGGTACGCGCGCCCATGCTCATATCCTCTCGCGCAGCGGCCGGGCTTGCCTGATACCACTTAATCACTGCCCTGCCAAACGCTCCAGGCGGGGTGGGGACAGTGATCGCTACCCGGCCCGGGCTGGGGCGTCCAGGCTGGGGCATCCCGGATGGGGCATCCTGGCTGGGGCATCCCGGATGGGGCATCCCGGATGGGGCATCCGGGCCGGGGCGTCCGGGTTGGGCATCCGGGCCAGCACGGGTGGGCTATGCAGCCCGGCTCAGCAGATGGCCGGGGCGGCCTGCCAGGTTCCCGATGATGAAGGTACCGCCAGCCCGCCGACGGCGATGCCCTCGTTCCAGATAACCCTGCCCCGTCCCGTGATACGGCAAATGGCGAGGAACTTTCCGCTGTAGGTCGCACCGTAGATGGCGCCATTTTCGGTGACGAGTCCGTAGACATCGCGGTAGCCCGTTGGCCCGATAACGTTCGCGGCACCCGTCCGAATATTGACCGTGGCGAGAAATGACCACTTCGAGCCATGCCGGTCCACGGTCGCATACAGGTGACCGTCCGCGAAGGTAAGGTCTCCCGCGGAACTGAGCCGCCGGCCGAATCTGCCAATGATAGCGGCCCGGCCGGTCCGGGCATTGATGGTGAACAAGTCGCCGGAGCGGTCCGCGCCATAGAGGGTATTCGTTTCCGGCCTAGTCGCGAGGGCGTTGGCGCTGCTGATGCCGAGGCGCCCAATCTTGTGCCGGGCACCCGTCCTCGTGTTGAGCCAGTACAAGTCGGTAAAACTGATCGCGTACAGGACCCTGCCCCGCACCGCCACGTCGGTGAGCGGCACCCCGGTGCGGCCCTCCAGGGTCGCTCTGTGCCTCCTCAGGTTCAGCCGGTAGAGGGCGCTATTAGCAGAAAACGTTATGGCATAAATACCTTTAGCCTGTTTCGCGCGGGCATCAGCCGCACTAACCGTTGAGGCGCCGAGCAGGAGGCTGCTTGCCATGGCCAGTGCGAGCCCGCCGGAAACCGGGCGCCACAGCCTCCTGATCTGACTCTTAACGAGGTTCTTGTCGCACATTTATACCCAGCCCCCACTATCTGAGTCGCCGCTATTCCGAGGCCCGGGAGGTCGTCAGGAATCATCCCTCAGGCCGGTGGAATGTAAACTCCCGGCTCCCGTGGATAACCATCGGCGACGTCGGGCCTCACCGTCGCGCGCGGCCTTCGGGGCGGCATGGGGTTGCCACTGCTCGGCTCGGCCTGCTCGTGCTGTGACCGGCCGGCGCCCTGTCACTGACCGCGCGATGGCACTGCCAGGACGAACCCATCGACGGGCCGAACTGGCCGCGGTTCGCCGAGCTCGGACACCGCCGGGGTGTCATGGATGATCCCGAGCTTGAGGTGACCCGGCCCTGGAGCTTTACGCGGAGTTCGCACCTAATGAGGTAGCGCTCGTCCTGACCTTGACGCACCGCGCCGCTGAATGTGGATGAACCTGGCGGTCAGCATGTCCCGCAGGCTGCCCGCGCGGGCCTAGGGACGCCGTGGGCTTGGGGCTCAGGGGCTTGGGGCTCAGGGGCTTGGGGCTCAGGGGCTTGGGGCTCAGGGGCTTGAGGCTCAGGGGCTTGGGGCTCAGGGGCTTGGGGGGCGGACCTTGCGATGGCATTGCTCAGCGTTCACCCCAATGCAAGCTTGCGGTCGCGGCCGTGCCACGTCAGCCCGGTAGGCCTGGTGATCCATTCACCGCGCATAGCTGCTCAGGGCACGATGCCGCCGCGGAGGCTGCCCCGTCTCCGCCGGCCAGCTCCGTTACCGGAAAGAGACCGCATGCTTCCCATCGCCCGCCGTACTGCGAGCAAACCGAAGGCGCGACGAGCCGCTAAGAAAACCATCACCCTGAGCGCGATCAGCCTGGGCGCCATGGCCATCGCCGCCACTGCGCTCAGCGCGGGCACGGCCAGTGCCACCGCCTCCGGGAGCCACCCAGGGTTTTCCGCGCGGGTGATCCTGTCCGGAGCCAGCCTGCGGCACACCTTCGTCAAGGCCGGCTCGGCCAAGCGCCACACGGACCCGCTCACCCTGCCCGACGACATCACCGCCGCCGGCCCATACCTGTTCACCGCGTTCCAGAACGGGGTCGGCCCCCAGGGGCAGGCGGCCACGGACGGCAACCGGGACAGCACGGTGGTGGAGTTCACCCGCAGCGGCCGCCCAGTCCGCCAGTGGGACGTCCGTGGCAAGTGCGACGGCCTGACCGCCGACCTGGTCAGCCACCAGGTCATCGCCACCGTGAACGAGGACGCGCACTCCAGCGTCTACACCATCGACCCGTGGGCGCCCTCCGCGGACCAGGTGCGCCACTACGCGTACAGCACGCCGCTGCCCAGCAAGGGCGGCACCGACGCCATCTCGGTGTTCCACGGGATGGTGCTGATCAGCGCGTCCGCGCCGGGTACCACCGGAACGGCCGCACCCCAGCCCTCCTACCCGGCCGCTTACCAGGTCACCTTCCACCCGCGCCGCCTGATCGCACAGATCCGGCCGGTGTTCTACGACGAGGCGCGCGCGACCGCGGCCAATGCTGGAGCTGGCGGCCAGGTCCGTCTGGCGCTCACCGACCCGGACTCCAATGAGGTGGTCCCGGCGAGCGCTGTCCGGTTCGCCGGCGACTTCATGCTGACCAGCCAGGGCGACAAGGAGCAGATCTTCCTCCGCCACGTCGTTGTGCGGCGGCCGGCCCTGTCCGTGTTGCGGCTGAGCCAGTCCGTCGATGACACCGCGTGGGCCACCAGCCAGGCTGGACATCTGTACACGACCAACAACGGCGCGGGTACCGTGGACGAGATCAGCGGGCACTTCAGTCCCGGCTCGGTGTTCGTGGCGGTCACCCCGTGCGACGCCAACGGCGCCCCGGCCACATGCCCGGCGCCCGGCTATCCGGCGAACTACCTCGGCGTGCTGAACCCGTGGACCGGGCACATCACCCGGGTGCCGGTCCACGGGGCGGCACTGGCCCCGCAGGGCATGCTGTTCGCACCCGCTAGCAGGTAGGCGAGGTTCGCTGAGCGCCTGCTTTGTCTGGGCGGCCGCTGGACTACAGTGCCGCCGAATCCCGGCATGGCTGGGCCTCAGCACCAGGCACCTGAGCACCCTCCGCACCGGAATTTCCTTTGGTGCGGAGGGCGCTTTACGTGGGGCGTCCGGTGCACTCAACTGCCTCTAGCGCATGGGGCGTACACCGCCTCGCGGCATGCCACCTCAGCTCCCGGCGTCCCGGGAGCTCATCATCACATGCCACAGAGCGTTATCGAATATATATGTGATTCATACTCAGATTGCCATAATATTCGATACTATGTTCCCATAGCTGAGCACCCTAAGCCTTCATGATTCGCCGTCACCCGTACCGGGAGGTGAGTCCCACGCCAGCTGGACCCGCAGGAAAAGAACCTGTGTCTGACCCGCCGGACTTCGGCTCCGACCGCGCGGCCACGCTGGCCGACCCCGGAATGGGCATGTGCTGGACCGGGGACATCGCGATAGAGGAGGTCCTGGCCGCTGGTGAGCGCCTAAGGCGCACGCGTGCGGGCCAGGATCTGCCGGCGTGGGGTGAGCCTGAGCGGCCTGCCAAAGGCGCTCCCGACCGCTTAGCCAAGTCCCGCCCGACCGTGGACCAGCCAGCCGGGGATTTGGATTCACGGAGCCCCAACGCCTCCCAGCCGCCAGACGGGCGACCGTCCCAGGATCCGGCCGCCGCCGGGGCGCGCCCCAAAGATCCGGCAGCCTCCGGCGGCCTGCCAGCCCGGGATCCGCTAGTCGAGGACGCGGCTAACGAGGACCCGCTGGCCGAGGACGAGTTGCGGGCCACGGAGGCGGGCGTATGCCCGCCAATGCCTGCTTCGGAGGTAGCGGGCCACGTTCGCATGCTGCCCGGTCCGGCTCTGGCCGCCTGCCTGGGTCAGGCCCGGCCAGGCCAGATGGACGAGGCGGCCTTGGTCAACAGCATCACCGGTTGGCGCAAGCTCACCTCCTGGGCCCAGGCGCAGGAACTGGCCGCGGTCGCCGAGCTCGGACGCCGCCGGGGTGTCATGGATGATCCCGAGCTTGAGCGTGACCCGGCCCGGGAGCTTTCCGCGGAGTTCGCACCTAACGAGGTCGCGCTCGCGCTCACCCTGACTCACTGCGCCGCTCAGTGGTGGATGAACCTGGCAGCCAGCATGTCCTGCAGGCTGCCCGCGACGTGGTCCGCGCTGAGCGAGGGAACGATCGACCTGGGGCGGGCCAAGCTCATCGACATGTGGACCACTCCGCTCGATGACGACCTAGCCCAGGCGGTGGAGCGGAAGGTTCTCGTGCGGGCGGGGCAGCAGACTACCGGCCAGCTTCGCGCGTCCTTGCAGCGCGCCGTCATTTCCGTGGACCCTGCTGCTGCAGAGCGGCGGCGTGCGGAGGCGGAAAAGAACGCCCGCGTAGAACTCAGCGGCGAGGATAGCGGGACCGCCGCCCTATCCGGGCATTTCCTCCCGGCTGCGCAGGCTTCCGCCGCGTGGGCCCGCATCAGTGGCCTGGCCGAGGCGATGAAGCTTAACGGAGCTGGCGGCGGCATCGACCTGCTGCGCGCGCAGGTGTTCATCGGCCTGCTGCTGGGCACTTCCTCGCAGCCACCCGACCAGCCGGCCCCTGGGAACTCGGACCCGCCCGGCGCGTCCCCGGACGGCAGTGGTGCGCGACCCGGAGACGGGAGCAACAACGCACCCGGAGGCGACCACGGTGAGGATCCGGGGAGCGGACCGCAGCGAAAGACCGGCCGCAGCTCCGGGACCGGGACCTCGTCCGGGACCGGGAGCGGGTCTGGGACCTCGCCCGGGAGCGGGACCTCGCCCGGGAGCGGGTCTGGTTCTGAGACCGGGACCAGCGACAGCACTCGTGGTGGCGTCAACTCTCACGACGAATGTCCGCCGCCCTGGAATGACGAGGCCGGCACAAGCCAGCCCCCTGGCCCGCCGGATGAGCCGCCATGGTGGTCCTGGCCACCGATCCCGATTCCGGACGAGGTTCCATGTCCGGGCGCAGGCACCGGGACGACGAAGATCCGGCGCCCCGAGCTCAACGTATCCTGGCGGACGCTGGCCGGCTGGTGGGACGAGCCGGGCCAGCTCACACGGATGGGTCCGATCACGGCGGCAGTGGCACGGGAACTAGCCCGGGTCGCGGCGGCCGATCCAACCTGTGTGTGGCGGGTCGTCGTGACCGACGCCAACGGTCAGGTGATGGCGGTGACCCGGGTCCGCTGGAAAGGCCGGCCCCACCGGAAATCAGGTCATCCGCCGGGGTCAGGTACTCGTCCACCGGGCGCAGATGCTCATCCACCCGGACCTGCCGTCGAGTCTGGCGTGCCGGGACCTGGGGTGCTCGGGCGGATCACGGTGACCGTGCCGGTCATGCTCCTGGGCGAGCCACCGCCTGCAGCCTTGGCTGGACTGAACGCGAGCGCAGGATCAGGCATGTCTCCGGGGCTGGTTGCCGCCCTGCGGGCCATCCTGATGGCCGCCGCAGCGGCGGCCGGCGAGGTTGGTCATCTGGACGAGGACCACGTGGAGGGCGATCACGTTGCCCCCTGCGCACACGCCAACGCTGCCCCCGGATACCGGATCCCCGACCGGATGCGGGACCTCATCGAGGTCCGCGATCAGGACTGCGGGTTCCCGATCTGCCGCCGACCAGCGTCCCGGTGCGACCTTGATCACACGGTCCCCTACGATCAGGGCGGTCTCACTTGCCCCTGCAACATTTCCGGTGGATGCCGCCACGATCACCGGATGAAGGGTTCAACCGACTGGCGTCTGCAGCAACCCCGGCCGGGCACCTTGATCTGGACCGCGCCGTCCGGGTTGTCCTGGACGGTCGAGCCGGAACCACACGTCGCCTGAACTAGCGATACCAGATGAGGCATCAGCGGCAACTCTCGCATCACCGGATACAGAGGGCAGCCAGTATCTGACGCTGTGATTACGGACCAGGCGGGTGCCCGGCGGACGGCCGACGGCGGCCGGTAGCCTGGGCACGAAAGCCACGCCCCCGGCCGCGGGCCGGTTGGGAGTGCTTGGCTCTGGAAGCGGACCTGGGAAAGCCCCAGATGGGAGATCAGCCGTGAGCCTGCCGGCGAGTCAGCAGAGGATGCTGGACCGGATCGACCGGATGCTGAGGGATTCAGATCCCCGCCTAGCCGCGCTGTTCTCCATCTTCACCAGGCTCACCTGGGACGAGGAAATACCCCGGATCGAAGAAGTGCAGGCCAGGCTGACCCGGCTCGGCGGCTGGATCGCGCGGCGTACGGAGCCGGTCCGCCGCCGCATCCCCCGCCCGTCCGACCGGGTGAAGGCGATCCTGTTCTTTCCTGCGGCGCTTGCCGCGGTGGCCTGCGCCCTGCTCTTTGGGAGCAACGGTCCGGCCGTGCAACGGTGTGCGGCCACGGTCCGGGCTCCGGCCAGCGAACTCATCGTCAAAGCCCGGCAGTGTCGGCTCACGATAGTGCGGAACCCAGCCCCGATCTTCGCGCACTAGCCGGTCCACGGCTTACCCAGTCGGTGCTATCCCGCTCGCGCCACGCTAGTACCTACCGCGGTCCCGGTTCAGCACGTCATGCCCGACGAAGCTGAACATCCGCTCGCTGGCGGGCAGCGGCCTGGGTGTCCCCGCGAATCGGTGGGCGCCGACCCCCCAGCGGGTCCCCGGCTCTGATAGGCCGACCAGTTCGAAGCCTTCCGCCGCGAACCAGTCGCAGATTTGCGGGATCAGGTCCGGTTCACCGCGCCCGCGGGTCCACACCGCCGTGCCGCCCGTGGCGCACAGCCCGGCACAGCACCGGATGGTCCGGGCGATGTCCTCGTCCGTGATGTTGCCGAACACGCCACAGGCCAGCACCAGGTCGGCGGGAACCAGCCCGGCGTACACGCTAGCCTGCGCCGCGTCCCCGGTGACCACCTCGACCTGGGGCAGCCCGGCGTCCGTGGCGAGCTGGCGGGCGGTGTCCGCATTGTGGGGATCCAGCTCCACCAGCCGCGCGGCCACGTCACCCGCGCGCGGGTGCTTGCCAAGCACACCGATCAGGTCCCGGCCCTGGCCCGCGCAGATGCTGACCGCCCGCAACGGCCCCGGCGGAGCCTGATCGAGCGCCTCCGCGATCCGGCCTTGCACCGCGATGAGCCGCTGGGCGAGCGGCGACTGCGGGTCGTCGTAGGAGTCATGCCAGGCGACCCAATCCCGCCCCGCGCTCACCGGGCTTCCGTCACCCGCGCTCACCGAGCTTCCATCACCCAGACCATCCGGCGGCCCCGCTCCCCTGGCGCCTCCGGCTGGTGCGGGTCGATCCGGTCAAGGCGGTAGCCGAGTTTGTGGGGGATGGCCGCGCTGGCCTGGTTCGCCTCGTCACAGTGGATCTCGGCCCTGGTCACGCCGGGCAGGGCGAGAGAGACCTCGGTCAGCATCCGCGCCGCTTCCGTGCCCAGGCCGCGGCCGGCGTACCGGGCGTCGACCCAATAGCCGATCTCGATCCCGCCCTCTCCCACCCGGCAGTGCATGCCGATCTCCCCGATGACGGTCCGCCCGGGCGGCAGCAGGATGGAGTAGATGAAGTCGGAACCGGTCTCCCACAGCTCGTCAGCCTCGGCTATGCGGATGAGCTGGGTCTGCGGCTGGGCGGCTTCCCGGGTGGCCCAGGCCATCCAGGGCTTCAAGTGGTCCAGGCTGGCGCCAACGGCCAGCGCGATGCCCTCGGCGTGATCCGGGTGCAGCCGGCGCAACACCAGCCGCGGCGACAGCACCTCTTCGGCAGGGATCCCTACGTGACCCACTGATCGCTCGGTCGCTGGGGGCATGCTTCATAGTAAGCAGCCCGGGATGGCTAGGCCGCGGAAGGGCCTATCTCGCGAGCGTGATCACTACCCACTGGAGGCGCCCCGTCCACCAGGAACGGGGCTGGGTCGTCGCCGATGATCACACCGCCGCCGTGGCCCCAGGTCAGGTAGCGCCACGACAAGTTGAGCATGGCAGAGAGGCGGTTGCGATTGCCCAGAAGCGTGAGCAGGTGCAGGGCCAGCCACGCCAGCCAGGCGAGCGTCCCCCGGATCTTCACCCGGTGCGGCAGTTCCACTACCGCCGACCGGCGCCCGATGGTGGCCATGATGCCCTTGTCGCGGTACTCGAACGGCAGGGCAGGCTGGCCCGCGGTGAGCCGCCGGATCTGCCGGCCCGCGTGCCGTCCGGCCTGCAGCGCGGGCTGCGCCAGCTGCGGCAGCGGCTGATCCTCGATCACCGCGACGTCACCCAGGGCAAAGATGCGGTCCTGGCCGAGCACCCGCAGGTCCAGGCCGGTCAGGATGCGCCCGCCACGGCCCTGCGGCAGTTGCCAGCCGCCCACCTCGGACGGAGCTGACACCCCAGCGGCCCACACGGTGACATCGCTGGGCAGATCCTCCCCGTCGGCCAGGACGACCCGGTCGCTGCGCACTTCCCGGATGGCGCTGTTCATCCGGACCTCCACGCCGCGATCTTCCAGCTGACGGCGCGCGTACTCGCGCAGGTCCGGTTCGAAGGGCAGCAGCAGGGCGCCCGCCTGCTCGACCAGGCGGATGTGCACCGACGCCAGGTCCACCTCGGGGAACGCGGCGTCCAGCGCCGTGGCGCGCAGTTCGGCCAGGGCGCCGGCCAGCTCGACCCCGGTCGCGCCGCCGCCCACCACGGTGAAGTTCACGCTCTTTCCAGGACCGGCAATGTCCAGCCGTTCCAGCCGGGCCATGATGTGGTCGCGCAGCTCCACCGCGTCGCGGCGGGTGTACAGACCGAGGCTGTGCTCGGCGGCCCCGCTGACCCCGTAGTAGGCCGCGGACACCCCGGTGGAGAGGATCAGGTAGTCGTAGTCGAAATGGCCGCCGTCCGCGAGCGTGACCGCCCGGCGGTCCGGGTCCACCCCGGTGACCTCGCCCAGCCGGAACCGCGCGCCATGCCGACGGGTGAACGCCCGGGCCGGGTAGGACACGTCACCAGGATTCAGTCCGCCCGTGGCCACCTGGTAGAGCAGCGGCTGGAACGTGCTGTACACGTTGCGGTCGATCAGCAGCACCTGGGCTCCTGCCCGGTCCAGCTCCTCCACCGCAGCCAGCCCCGCGAACCCTGCTCCCACCACGATCACCCGCGGTGCGTCACCGGCTGCCTGCCGGTGCGTGCGCCGCCACATTCCCGCCACCTCAATCCCCGATTTCCTGCTCACTGCCCGTTACAACAGCGCCGACGCCCCGAACATGCCCCGGCGTGACCGGCAGGTACTATCCCCCGAGCCGGTTGCTGACCTGGGCGGATTTCCGCACCGGGGCCAGGAATGGATCATGGCTTGGAATCAATGGCCGACGCCATGTTTAGCTTCCGCTCAGCGGGCACGAATGGGGCGCCTGCGCTTCCCCCCGGAGCACAGGCGCCGGAGGTGATCATGACGAGGACGGCCCTTCGCGGTCGCCCGGCTGGCGTTGATACTCAGCCCTTCCCTGGCCCGTCCGGAGAAGGCGGAGATCTGGGCCTGCCGCCGCCGTGGTCGCGTGCGGACTTGCCCAGCCGCAGCGACAGCGAGCTCCTGGAGCTCGTGAAATCGGAACCGATCGGGAGTGCCGTGCGCAGCGCGGCGTGCGAGATCCTGGTAACCCGCTACGAGGCGCTGGTCCGCTCATGCGTGCTCCGTTACCGGGACAGCCCCGAATCAATCGAGGAACTGATGCAGGTCGGATACGTCGGCCTGCTCAAGGCGATCAATAACTTCGATCCCGCGTTCGGCGGCGCCCTAGCCGCCTACGCGCAGCCGTGCATCAGCGGGGAGATCAAGAGGCATTTCCGCGACAAGAGGTGGCAGGTCCGGGTGAAGCGCTCGGCCCAGGAACTGCTGCTCGAGATGAGGAAGGCTACTGGTGACCTCGCGCAGGAACTGGGCCACGCCCCCGCCGACGCGGAGCTGGCCCGGCACCTGGGGGTCACCGACGAGGAACTGCACGAGGCCCGCCAGGCCGACATGTTCTTCCACACGTCCTCGCTGGACGCCCCGCTCAGCCAGGCGGACGGCCCGGCCAAGCTCGCCGACCTGATCGGGGCGGACGACCCCGATCTGGAGCGAGCCGTGGACATGGACGCGGTCGGCGCGCACTGGAACGAGCTGCCGTCGCGGGAGCGGCTGATCCTGCTCATGCGGTTCTACGGGAACCTGACCCAGGCCGAGATCGGCGAGCGGCTCGGCATCTCCCAGATGCATGTGTCCCGTCTCCAGGCCGCTGCCCTCCGCTACCTGCGAGGGTGCCTGCTCGGCGGGGACTCAGACGACGACATCGCGCCTGCTCGCCTCAGCGGCGCGTCATTAAGCGAAACAAGGAGAACGGCATGAAGGCCGCCACGGGTCTCGCCCTTGTCGCCATCGGGGCCATTCTCGCCTTCGCCGTCACCGGCCACCCGGGCTGGCTGAACGTGCAGGCCGTGGGCTGGGTGCTGATGCTGGTCGGCCTGGCTGGGCTGTTCATCCCGCGGCGCGGTTTCGGCTGGCTGCGGCGACGCATGGTCGTGCGGCGGCCTGCGGCGCGCCCCGCCGCGCGGCGGGCCGTGGTGGCCAGGAGCGTGGACGACAGCAACGTGGTGGCCAGCAACGGCACTGCGCTGCCGCCCGGCGCAATCGTGCTCACCCCGGAACAGGCCGAGGCGGTCCAGGCCGGCGCCCTCCTGGAGACCGAGCCCGAGGTCTTCCCCGGTCGGCAGCTGAGCAAGGCCGAAGTGGAGGAGGCGCAGGTGACGTCAGCCAGCTCGCTGAACTCCACGTCAGAGACCATCGAGGAATACCTGGAGGAGTAGCGGCCGGGCCGGCGTCCCACGGCAGCCGGGCGCAGCACCGGGCCGCAGTCGGGGCGCAGGGTCTCCCCACCCGGTCACTTTCCCCAGTAACCGGGCCGCCGGGCCGGTGCGTGGCTTCACTGGTCCGGCGGCTCGGCCACCCGCAGCACCAGCATGGTCATGTCGTCGCGCAGCTCGTTGCGGCAGAACTCAACCACCAGCGATTGCAGCCCGGCCACGATGTCCCGCGGCGCCTGCCCGGCCAGCCCGGCCAGCTCATCGGTGAGCCGGTCCTCGAAGTAGGTCAGCTCCGGGCTGCGGGCCTCGGTCACCCCGTCGGTGAAGAAGAACAGCACATCCCCCGGCTCCAGGTCGATCTCCTCACGACCTGCCCGCGCCGTGGGGAACAGGCCCAGCGGCAGCCCGCCCGGGCCCATGATCGTGGTCCGGCCATCCGGGCGCACCAGCACCGGGCCGGGATGGCCGGCGCTTCCCAGCACCACGTGGAGCCGCCCGTCCCGCCAGTGCAGATGGGCATTCTTCGCGGTCACGAAGCGGTCGCCGAACTCCTCGGCCAGCATCACCTCGTTGGCCTTGCCTAGGACCTCGGCAGGATCAGCGGACCAGTGCGCCAGCACGCGGATGGCGTGCCGCGCGGCCGCGGTGACCGCCGCGGCCTCCTCACCTTTGCCGCAGACGTCGCCGATCGCCACGCCCCAGCCGCCGGGGGTCCGGTAGACGTCATAAAAGTCGCCGCCCACCTCGAGGCCCTCGGTGGCCGCGACGTAGGCCGCCGCGATCTCCACCCCGGGGACCCGCGGCAGCTCGCGGGGCAGAAGGCTCGACTGGAGCGCGTCAGCGATCTCGGTATGCCGCCGGAACATCCGGTCCACCCTGATCGCCAGGGCCAGCTGCTCGCCGAGTTCCTCCACCACGCCGAGGTCGGCCATCTCGAAGTGACCCTCGCTGGCGTTGCGGGCCAGGGTCAGCGTGCCGTAGGTGTGCTCTCCGTCGGACAGCGGCACGCAGAGCACGGAGGTGGCATCGAGCATCATCATGACCGGCACGCCCTGCGGCCCGGCGCCCAGGATCCCGGCGTCCTCCGCGTGCGCGATCAGCAGCGAGCTGCCCGACTCGTGTACCTGCCGCGGCGTCGTGCCCGGCGCCGGATCCACGCCGGCGACCGCGTTGGCCAGGTCAGAGGGCTGGTTCTCGGGCCCCATGACGAACTGCCGGCGCAGCCGCTGACGCCGCTCCACGTCCACGATCACCCACGCGGCGAGCTCGCCGGCCAGCAGCCGGGCACAGCGCTGCAGGGTCACCGACTCGCTGAAGGTGGCGTTCTCCAGGAACAGCCGGGTCGCGGACGTGACCAGGTCGTAGCGGTGGATCATCGCCTCCATGAGGCGGGCCGGGCTGTCCGGTCCCGTTCCCTGGCCGGGCGTCACGTCTGGGCCGTCGGCCACGTTGGGAGCGATTCCGGCGTCCTGGCCCGCTCCCCCGCCAGGCGAGCTGGCCACCACCACGAGCTGGTCGGCGTCCCCCCGCAGCCGGGCCAGCCCGGCGGTCAGCTCGGCGCCCGACGGTCCCTCCCCGCGGAGCAGCCGACACTGGATCCGCCGCATCCGGCCGGTCCGCGCGACCGCCGCGAGCTGGCTTTGCACCGCGGCCCGGGAGGGCAGGTCCACGAAAACCGTGAAGAGCTTGCCGACCGCATAACCGGGCCCGGAACCGAGCAGCTCGCTGGCCCTGGTGTTGACCCGCTGCACGGTAGCGTCCGGGCCGAGCAGGAACATCGGCACCGGCGCGTCCTGGAACACCGCGCGCAGCAGCCGCTGCTCCACGAGCAGGGCCTCCGGGCCTGGGCCGCCGGCCTGGGCCGTGCCCTTGGCGGGGCCGGCCCGCATCGCGCCGAGCACATCCAGGGCGGCGTCCAGCTCTGCGAACGCGGCCTCCAGCACGGCCGCGGCGTCCGCACCCGGCAGTCCGGCGGCCTGCCGGAGTCCGGCGTAACGCTCCTTGAGCGCAGCCACCTCCAGGTCAAGTTCCGGTGGGCCGGAGGGTTGCGGCATCGAGGTCCAATCGCGGCGGGGGGACGACAGGGACGATGGTAAGGATGTCGCAGAGCCTAGGCCGCGACTCCCGGGGTAGCGGACGGCTGACGAACCAAGCTAACCCGTCATTACGGTAGCCGATCCCGGAGGTACCTGATCGTCACCACCTTGCCGCTGACCACCTTGCCGCTGACCGCCTCACCGCTGACCGCCTTGCCGCTGATCGCAAAGCCTGAGGCTTCCCCGCGTCGCGGCTGATCGCGGGCGCGCCTGAAGTTCCTCCCGCGGCGTGACGCCGGCGCGCCGTGCGCGCATCAGGTTGGCAGGGGCCGGTTTCGGGGGTTATATTGCTTGCAGTGTCTACGACGCAGGCACGCCCCCACGCCGTCTGGCGTGGCTGGAGAGGCGTGCTTGCCATGGAATTTTTTCCTCCGGCTTAGCCTGGACTTTCGTAGTCCGCACTTTTCACTGCCTCTTCGGCGACTCGTGGCGTACCTGCGTGGGCGACCCCCAAAGAGGAGGCACCTCCCATGAAAATTGCCCTGGTCACACTGCAGGGGAACCCGTTCGGCCGGACCCCGGAGGCCGGACCGGATAGGCAGGACCGTCGGCTGGCTTCCCTGGTGTCCGCGCTGGCCGAACACGACAACGAGGTCACCGTCTACGCACGCCGCGACTCCGACGCTCAGCCTGAGAGGTCGCAGCCCGCACCGGGCGTCACCGTCGAGCACGTGCCCGCCGGGCCCGCCAAGGAACTTCCGGCGGACAGCCTGACCTCGCACGCCGCGGAGTTCGGCCACTACCTGGCGCAGCACTGGCAGGACAACGCGCCGGACGTGGCGCACGCGTACTTCTGGACCAGCGGGCTCGCGGCCCTGGCCGGCGCCCGCGATCTGGGCGTGCCGGTCGTGCAGACCTTCCTGTCACTCCAGGCCGGCGACCCGGCCCCAGCCCCCGCCCCGGCGGCCCAGTCGGCCCGGGCCCAGGCCCGGGCCGCCGCAGGGGGTGCGGCCCGGCTCCGCCTGGAGCCGGTCATCGCCCGCAGCGTGCGCGCGGTGCTCGCCAGTTCTTCCAGCGAGATGTCCACGCTCGCCCGGCTGGGCGTGCGGCGGGACTCGGTCCGGCTCATACCGCGGGGCGTGGACACCGGGACGTTCTCCCCGGAGGGTCCCGTGGCGCAGCGCGGCAGCCGGCCCCGGCTACTGTGCGTGGCCCCGCTCGCCCCGAACCAGGGCGTGGACGTCGCGGTCCGCGCGCTCGCCGATATCCCCGAGGCCGAACTGGTCATCGCGGGTGGCCCTGAGCACGGCAAGCTGCGCGGGGACAAGGCGTACCGGGCGCTGCTAAGGCTGGCCGGCGAGCTTAACGTGCGGGACCGGGTCATCTTCCACGGCGGCGTCAGCGACGGTGACCTGCCCGCGCTGCTGCGCTCCGCGGATCTGCTGGTGGACGCTCCGACCGGCGAGCCGTTCGCAACCGTCGCGCTGGAGGCCATGGCCTGTGGCACCCCGGTCGTGGCCTCGGCGATCGGCAGTCACCTGGACACCATCATCGACGGCACCACCGGCCTGCTGGTCCCGCCGGGACGTCCCGGGCTGATCGCCCAGCGGATCCGGACCCTGCTGGCCAGCCCGATGCTGCTGGAGGGCTTCGGCATCGCCGCCGTGGACCGGGCCCGGGCACGCTACTCCTGGGACCGGATCGGCCAGGAGACGATGGCCATGTACGAGCGCTCCGCGGCCGCCGCCTAGATCCGCACCCCGCACCCCGCTTGCCCCGCACCCCTCCGCGGCGTGAGCGGACCCGGAGGCCGGGACGGGCTCAGCCCGCCCGGCCTCCGTCCTGTCCGCTCCCGGGACGGGCTCAGCCCGCCCGGCCTCCGGCCTGTCCGCTCCCCGGGACGGGCCCGGAGTTAGCCCGCCCCAGCCTCCGGTGCGTCCGCTCCCCGCGACGCGATGACCTGCTGGGCCACCTCAGTCATCGTGATGTGCTGCGCCGCGGACATGTCGCGCATCTGCTGCCAGGCCTCTTCCGCGGTGCAGCCACGCGCGTGCATCAGCACGCCCCGGGCCTGATCGAGCACGGCCGAGGACTCGACGGAATCGCGCAGCCCCAGCACCGTCCGCTGCACCCCGTCATAGGCGGCCGCATTGCCCATGAGCGCTCCCCCGAACGCGACGAGCAGCTCGGCGAGCGGGAGCTGATCCGGATCCAGCGATCGTGGCCTGGCCCCGAACATGGTCAGGGTGAGCGCCCGTTCCCCGGACCGCTGGGCCAGCGAAACGCAGCACCGGACGCCACGGGCCAGCGCCGCGGCCGCGAACCCCGGCCAGCGTTCCTCTTCGAGGGTGTCCAGGCAACTGACCGTACCGTTACTGGCCAGGGCGTCGAGCCAGGGCGCGGAGCCGGCTGTGAGCTGCAGCTCGAACAGCTGGGCGAGGTCAGGATGGCTGGCCGCCCGGACCACTGGCTCGGCGTCGTGCCATACGGCCGAGGTGGCCCCCGAGCAACCCGGGACCTGCCGCGACACGAGTCCCACCAGCTGGTTCAGCGACCGGGGGGGCGACCCGCCGGTCAGGCTGAGCAGCTCGCGGGCCCGGCGGGCCAGGTCCTCCGTCGCCACGCCGCCTCCTGTCCTGCTGCCTGCGGGCTGCTACCTACCAGGGCCATGCCAAGCGGCGAGCGTGAGACTGCCTAACTATTGCAGGATGGCACACTACTCACAATCAGCCACGGCACGGAGCCACAATCCGGAGGTTGAGACCGGTAATTCACCAGTTCAGGGCGACCAGTTCGGGGCGGTCGCAGACCGGGCTGGTGCTGCCGCGCGGCACGGCTCCGGCCTGCCCGCAGGTCGCCAGCAGGATCCCGCCTGACCTCGGGCCGGTACTGCCGCCGATGCCGGACAGATCCACGAAGTAGTGCGGCCACGGCAGGTGGGGATTGGTCCACAGCACCCGGCCAACGGCCACGTCATAGCCCCACGCATCCCCCTGGGCCCCCTGGTCGAGACCGAGCACCACGCCATCCCGGACAGCATAAAAGCCGGACGTCCCGGTGGTCGATCCGCCGGACACCTGGGCCTCGGTCCGGCCCGTCTCCGGGTCCACACCCGCAAGGCTGCTGCCGTCGGTGAGGTAGAGCAGCCCGCCGAGGGCATCCGCGTTCTCCGGCACCGCGCCCAGCCGCCGCCAGAGTCTGCGGCCTGTCGTGGCGCTGTAGGCAATAGTGCCCTTGGCGTCAGCAAACACCACCACACCGTCGAACACGCGGCTCAGCACCCCGCGGAAGGACCTGCCGGGCGGGCGGATCAGCCGCTGCCCGCCAGACCGCAGGAATATCTTGCGCAGCTGCCGGACCGGGCCGTTGCTGAGGTAACCGCCGGCGGACACGGTCAGGTAGAGATCGTTGCCGCTGACCTTCCAGGCCTGGGCCGCGGGTCCGGTCGGGCGGCTCCACTGCACGGCCCCGGTGCGGTTGCTGTAGCTGGTCACCCCGGTGCTGCCGACGATCACCGTGCGGGCGGAGTCCGCCGTGACGGCCCCGCCGAACGGGGCGGCCGGGTAGGAGCGGATCAGCCGCCCGGTCGCGCTGTCCAGCACCACCTCGTGCCGCGCGCCGGCGTCCCCGGCCCGCCTGCCCGGCACGTCAACGCCGGCGGTGACGACGCCTGGCCAGACGCGTACCGACACGATCCGGGACCCGGCCCGGAAACCGGCGAGCGAACTCTCCCAGGCCGGCGCGCCCGAGCGGGACCGGTAAGCGAACACGGTGGTGCCGATGCCGATCGCGGCGACCCGCGCGCCCATGGCCGCGTACGCATCGCCTTGCGCCGGTGTCGTACCGGCCAGCCCGGGCTGGGCGACCCAGGCGCCAGGCAACGGCCGGGCCCACCGCACCACGCCCGCGGACTGGCAGGCCCTGCTGGTGCAGGGCCTGGCCGCGGACGCCGGCCCAGGCACGACCGCAATCGCCACGAGGATCGCGATGAACGAGCCGCGACGCAGCCACATCAGCGAACCGCGACGCGGCCACACCAGCGAACCGCGACGCGGCCACATGAACGAACCGCGGCGCGGCCACACCAGCGAACCGCGACGCAGCCGCATCAGCGAGCCGGGCGTCACATCAATGTCTCCGTTCGGGCCAGTAAGGTTTCCCCGGGGTGCCGCTTACCAGAAGTCCTGAAAAGAAGTCCTGAAAAGAAGGTAGGGAAATCATGGCCGATCGCGCGCCGCTTCCGTACGACTTCCTCCCGCCGGTGCCGGCGTTCACGGTCGAGAGCGACCACGTGGCCGATGGCGAGCAGATGGATAACGCTCACGTCTATAACAGCTTCGGCATGTCCGGGGACAACGTCTCCCCGAGCCTGCGCTGGTCCGGTTTTCCGCCCGAGACCAAGAGCTTCGCCATCACCGCCTACGACCCGGACGCCCCGACCGGCTCGGGGTTCTGGCACTGGATCGTGCTCGACATCCCTGCTTCGGTGACCGAGCTGCCGGCGGGCGCGGGCGCAGCCGGAGCCGAGCTGCCTGGGGGGGCGTTCTCGGTGCGCAACGACTACGGGACCAAGGACTTCGGCGGCGCCGCCCCGCCCCAGGGCGACCCGCCGCACCGCTACGTGTTCGCGGTGCACGCCCTCGATGTTGACACCCTCGGTGTCAACTCCGACATCACTCCCGCGGTGGCCGGCTTCAACCTGCGCTTCCACACCATCGCCCGCGGGCTGCTGGTCCCGGTGTATGGGCACTGACCACGAAAAGTTCCGTTGCGGGCCCTGAAAAAGACACCGGGCGCCCGGGTGATGCGGTGACGGTCACCCGGGCCGGCCGGGGGCGGGCACGCCGGTGAGCCGGTCCCCGTTCGATCCCGTCGCGGCCGATTACGACGCCGGGCGCCCGTCCTACCCCGACGGCGTGTTCACCGCCATCGAGCGCACCGCCTGCCAGCTTCGCGGCGCGGTGGTGCTCGACGTCGGCGCCGGCACCGGCATCGCCACCCGGCAGCTGGCCGCCCGCGGCGCGCGGACGGTCGCGATCGACTTCGGCGAGCTCATGCTGCGCCGCGCCCGGGCCCGCGACCCCGGCCTGACCTGCCTCCAGGCGGACGGAAACATGCTGCCGATCAGGTCCTTGTCAGTAGATCTCACCTGCTTCGCCCAGTCCTGGCACTGGTTCGACCAGCACCGGGCCAGCCGCGAGGTAGCCCGGGTGCTGCGCCCGGGCGGCTGCTGGGCGGCCTGGTGGAGTCATGCCTGGGCGGACGGGGAGGACTGGTTCGACACCTACCAGGACCTGATGGAGGCGGCCTGCCCGGGATACCGCCGGCATCACCGCGACCCGGACTGGAGCGAGGAAGGGATCGCCAGCAGCGGGCTGTTCGAGCCGGGAGTCCGGATCGTGGTGCCGTGGACCCGGCAGGTGGATTCGGCCACGTGGATGGCCGAGGAGCGCAGCAAGTCCTACATCGCCCAGCTCGCGGCGCCTATCCGGGCCGGGCTGCTGGGCCGGATCGAGGAGCTGCTGGGCACCCACTTCCCCGAGATCCCGATGATCGTTCCCTACCGGACCCGGATGTGGCTGGCCCGGCGGCGCTGACCTCATCCGGACGCCCGGCCGGGGCCTCAGCCCGTATCTTCGACAGCCGCATCATCGACGGCTGCGTAGTCACCGAGGAAATCCCGCAGCGCGGCGTGCCGGTCCAGCAGCCCGGGCAGGGCCGGGCCCTCTTCCCGCGAACAGGGTTCCAGCAAGCGGAGCTCCTCGGGGCCGAGCTCGAGCAGGTCGGTCCGTACGTCCGTGATCACCCGCGACATCCCGGCCACCAGCGCCCGCGGGTTCGTGGTGCCCTCCAGGTCGCGGTCGGCCCGGTCCAGGATCTCCGCGCGGACCAGCAGGTCAGCCAGCTCCTGGGAGCAGTCCAGGCCCGCTTCGAGCAGGTCGGCCCAGCCGCGGCAGAGCGTCCGCCGCCCCCGGCCGGTCCGGTAGGCGGTGTACACGGCGTCCCACTGGCGGCGGATGAACTCCTCCCAGCCGAGGTCGGCGAGCTCACCCTGATCGTGGTCATACACGCGCTTACCTTAACCGGCCAGCCAGCGTGGCCACGTGCTCGCCGCAGCGGCCCGGGTCGTAGCCGGGCAGGCTGCCCAGCTGGGCGGCCAGCCAGGGCGAGGAGAGCACCCGCAGCAGCCCGTCCACCTCGCGCGAGCCGAGCTGCGCCGCCGGGATGACCAGGTCGAAATGTTCCTCGGCGAGCGGCACGAAGCCCAGCCCGTAGGCCAGCGCGGCCGGCTCGCTGGCCACCCCGGCGTCGGCCAGGCCCGCCGCCGTGGCCGACGCCACCTGCAGATGCCCGGTGGCGCAGGTGCCGTAGCCCCGCAGCGCGGCGGCCTTGACCCCGGCCCGGTCCAGTTCGCGGTCCAGGACGCGGCGCGCTTCGGATCCCTTTTCGCGGTTCACCAGCCTGAGCCCGCGCTCGGCCAGGTCCGCGACCCCGCGCACGCTGCCGTCAAGCTCCGGCCGGAGCACCAGGCCCTCCCGCCAGGACGCGAACCCGACTACCTCGGCCCCGCCGCGGGTCAGCTGCCCGGCGCCCAGTTGTCCAGCAGCTAGCAGCTCACGGGCCGGCCCGGTGTTGTATTCGCCGGAAGGGCCGAGCAGGTGCGCACCGGCCGCGTGGACCAGCCCGGCGGCGGCCAGCCGGAGCGCCTCGCCGCTGCTGCACGGCCACCAGCTGAACGCGATAGGGGGGTCGAGCAGCGCGAGCGGGGTCTCCAGCAACGGCAGGGCCGGGTCACAGCCCGCCACCACCAGCGTTAGCCGCGGCGGGCCCAGGGGCCGCACCGGGGTCGCCGGGGCAGGCCCGGACGGTATCGCGACGAGCCCGCCCGCCGGGAGGAAGCCGGCCCGGATGGCGGAGTCCGCGACCAGCGGCAGCGCCACGAATGAGTCCCCCACCTGGGCCAGGGTGACCCGGGCCCCTTCCTCGCCGAGGGGCGCCACCGGCCGGGCCCCGACCACGGGGGCGGGGACGCCCGGCCCGAACAGCTCCTCGACGGTCACGCCCAGCGCGCTGGCCAGGGCCAGGGCCACCCGTAGCGACGGGTCGGAATGGCCGGCCTCGACCGCCGACACGGCCTGCCGCGACACGCCCGCCATCCCGGCCAGCTGCTGCTGGGAGTAGCCGCGGGCCTGGCGCAGCACACGGAGCCGGGCGCCTCCCGGCTCGGGTCCGGCCCGCCCAGGTCCGGCCGGCCCAGGTCCGGCCGGCCCAGGTCCCGCCGGCTCTCCGCCCGCCCCAGTCAGCCCGGTCACGTGCGCACCGGTCATGTGGGCACCTCCTCGGAGCGGCTGACCCGCGTCCCGTCGGGGCCGAAGCACGGCGGGTCCAGCACCGTGAACTCGAAGTCCCGCCCGGCGGCGGGCTGCTCACGCAGCCGCACCGCCACCAGCGTCCCGGCCGTCTCGACGCCGGCCTCCCAGCCGGCCCCGGAAGGGCGGCAGGACCGCACCGGGCCGGCCAGCACCACGCCCCGCCCAGGCTGCCGGCCTGCGACCACCCGGTCCGGGTGCACGCCCGCCACCACCCCCGGGGGGCCGCCTCGCGGCAGCGGCACGCCGGCGGCCACGGGCACGAAGCTCCGGTAGCCGACCAGCTCCGCAACCCGGCGGGACGCGGGCGCCGCCACCACGTCGGCCGGCGGGCCGAGCTGCAGGATCCGGCCGCGGTCCAGGACCGCCATCCGGTCCGCGAAGGCCTGCGCGGCCTCGAGCTCGTGGGCCACCAGCACCGACGGCACCTGCCGGGCCGCGACCAGTTCGCGGACCAGATCGGTGAGGTCGCGCCGGAGACTCGCGTCCAGGCCGGTGTAGGGCTCGTCGAGCAGCAGCGTGTCACAGCGGCTGGCCAGCAGCCGGCCGAGCGCGACCCGGTGCGCCTGCCCGCCGGACAGCCGGGCCGGGCGGTCGTCCAGCATCCCGCCGACGCCGAGCCGGTCCGCGATCTGGGCGATCTCCTCCCGGCCGGTGCCCGGAGCGGGCGCGTAGGCCAGGTTCTGCCGTACCGACAGGTGCGGGAACAGCGCCGGATCCTGGCGCAGCAGCCCGACCCGGCGCTGCCAAGGGGGCACGTCGCGCCGCGGCGCCGCGGTCCGGGTCAGCACCCGGCCGTTCAGCACCACGGTGCCGCGGCGGGGCTCCAGCAGCCCGGCGACGGCCTCGAGGATCGTGGTCTTCCCGGCGCCGGAGGGGCCGAACAGGGCGAGCCGCTCGCCCGCGGCCACGCCGAAGGCGGCCGACAGCCGGAACTCGCGCCGGTCAACCTCGACGTCGGCCTCGAGCACGCGCGCTCCAGATGTAGGCGGCCAGGGGCAGCGGCAGGGCGACCACGAGCAGCACCAGGGCGAACGGGAGCGCCGTAGGCAGCCCGGTCTCCTGCAGGGTCGTCCAGATCTGCAACGGTATCCCGAACGGGTGGTACGCGATGATCACCACGGCGCCGAACGCGCCCATCGCCCTCGCCCAGGCCACGGCCAGCGCCATGGCCAGGCCGGGCGCGGCGAGCGGGAGCGTGACCCGGCGGGCCACCCGGGACGGCCGGTCGCCGAGCAGCGCCGCCTGCTCCTCGATGGCCGGCTCGACCGCGGCGAACGCGGCCTGCGCGCCCAGCACGTAGTACGGGGCCGACTCGTACACCTCCGCGATGACCAGGGCCAGGAACGTGTTGGTCGCGGACAGGTGGACGCGGCCGAGCAGCTCACCGATCGGCGTGTACGGACCCACCATGAAGATCAGCAGCAGGCCGATGACCAGGGGCGGCAGCAGCAGGCTGCACAGGACGCCGGCCTCCCAGAACCGGGGGAACGGGAGTGACCCGCGGGCCAGCTTCCAGGCCAGCGGGGTGCCCAGGAGCACCAGCACGCCCAGCGTGATCGCGCCCGACTCGACCGACACGACCAGCGGGTCGAGCGCTCCAGGGGCGGACAGCGCGGCGCTGATCTGAGACCAGGACAGGTGAGCCAGCAGCGTGATCACCGGGCCCAGCAACGCGACCCAGATGACCGCCGCGCCGGCCAGCGAGGCGACCCCGCTGACCGAGCGCGCGGTCCGGCGCAGGGCCGACCCGCCGGCCTGGGCCGGAGGGCTAGCCGCCCAGCTCACTCTTCACGGCTGAGGGAACCGCGCTGGCGTCACCGTTGATCGTCGGGGTGATCAGCGTGAACCCTCCCTGCTTGTACTGGGCCAGGCCCGCCGGGGACAGCGTGTACTTGACGAACGCGGTACCGGCCGGGGTGGGCTTGCCGATGATGGTGATGTCGATCACCTGCGGCGAGCCTGACTTGGTCGTCTTCGGCATGCCGGGCGGCTTGATCGTCACGGTGGCCTTGGCGTACTGGTCCGCCAGCGCGGCATCGCCCAGGTTAATAGCGCTGGGCAGCTTGATGTAGGGCAGGTGCAGCTCGACCGCCTGGGTGATGAACGCGCTCGACGCGTCGAGCTGGCCGGACTGGAGCGTCGCGTCCAGCGATGACTCGGCGTAGATCTGCGACGAGTTGGACGTGCCGTAGTCCGAGGTGCCGAGGATCTTGCTGACCGTGTCCGCCGGCAGGTGGTAGTACATCTGGGCCAGCTCCAGCATGTAGATGAAGTCCCGGCCCTGCGGGTCGATGTTCGGGTCGGTCCGGCCGAGCTTGAAGCCGGGCGTCTGCATGAGCGTGAACAGGCCCTGCAGCGGCTTGGAGCCGTCCGCGTAGGCCTTGAAGTCGCTGGCGTACTTGCTCTTGGGGTTGTAGGCCACCACCATCTGGGTCCCCGCATACGGGATGTACCACTTGGTGAACTTGGGCTGCAGCGGCATGATGTTGTCGCCGCCGACCGCCTCGAACACGTTCGGGCTGATCTCCTTGCTGGCGATGTCAGCCTCCAGCGCGCCGGAGGAATCCCCGCGGCCGGTGTACTTGTACCCCGTGGCCTTGGTGAAGGCCGGGCCGGCCACCTTCTCGTTGAGGAATTCGAGCGACGAGGCGTAGGCCACGCTCGCGGTGCCCTTGGCGGCAGCGCTCGGGGAGGCGGAACTCCCCGAGGAACCCGAGGAGGAACTGCATCCCGCGGCCACCAGGCCGGCGCAGACGATCATCAGCACGGGGAGCCGCCAGGGCCGCCTGCCCCGCCCTCTGGCGCCCGGACCGGCCTGCGAATCCATGCTCATGCGCGCGCTCCGGCGCGGGATAGCGACCATGTTCCCGAAACTAGCTACCTGTGGTTGCGCGGCGCAAGAAGATCTAACATCAAGATCCCGCAACGAAGACCGCCCGCACCGCTGATCCCCGCCGGGCCGCGGGCCGCGGCCCGCACGGCGCCCGGGGCCGGGGTGCGGGGCACGCAGGCGCGCACAGGAGTCCCGGGTAACGGGCGGCGGGCCCCCCGATTCGGGGGCTAGCCCAATTCGAAGGCGACCGGCACTGTGGTACCGCAAGCGGAGGTCATCCGTCTCGGCAGCATCAGCGGTACACAATCGGATAGCCCGCCAACACTCGGCATAACTGACTGTTCAGGCAGTTACGAACTACCGCCTCAAAGGTGCTTTTACCTGCATCAGGTGCCTATACTCGCAGGCCAGACCCTACTGGGGGCGGGGTAGCGCCGGATGATGCGACACCGACCGTGAGCGGGCAATCCCGTCTAAAGGGAAAATGGAACCAGAGGCACTGGAATCACAGGGACTGACGGCTCAGCTGCCTGAGGAGCCAAACCGGTTCATCGGGCGCGAACTCGAACTCGGCTACCTGAGCGATGCGCTGCACCGCACCCGGGCCCTGACCCTGTGCGGCGCGGGCGGCATCGGGAAGACCCGGCTGGCGCTGCGGCTGCTGGCCACGACGGCAGGGGACTTTGCCGACGGCGTCTACGTGGTCGAGCTGGGTGATCTGTGGGAGGCGGACCTGATCGTCTCCCGGGTGGCCGCTGTTATCGGCATCGACGGCGAACCCGGGCGCCCGCTGCCGGAAACGCTGGCTGACGCGCTGGAGTCGCGCCAGGTGCTGATCATGATCGACAACTGCGAGCACCTGGTCGCCGCCTGCGCCGCGCTCTGCCAGCGCCTTCTGGCGGCCTGCCCGGAGCTGCGCATCGTGGCGACCAGCCAGGAGCCGCTGCGGATCCCGCAGGAAGCCGTGTGGCAGGTCGCGCCGCTCGCCGTGCCGCCCCCGGACGGGCCCCGGGACGCCGCGGAACTGGCGAGCTTCGAGGCGGCCCAGCTGTTCGCGGACCGGGCGGCGGCGGCCCGGCCCGGGTTCGCGATCACCGAGCGGAACGCGGTGGCGGTGGCGGCCATCTGCCGTGCCCTGGACGGCGTACCGCTGGCCATCGAGCTGGCCGCCGCCCGGGTGACCGTGCTGTCCGCCGAGCAGATCGCCGCCCGGCTCGGCGACCGCTTCACGCTGCTCGGCGCGGGCGACCGGACCGCGCCGCCGCGGCAGCGGACCCTGCGGGCCACCATCGACTGGAGCCACGACCTCCTGTCCGCCGCGGAGCAGACCCTGCTGCGCCGCCTGTCCGTGTTCTCCGGGTGGTCCCTGGAGATGGCCGAGCGGATCTGTGCGGATGACCGCCTGCTCACCGAGGATGTGGTCGGCCTGCTCTCGGGGCTGGTGGACAAGTCGCTGCTGGTGGTGGAGCCGGAGGTGCTCGGCCAGGCCCGCTACCGGATGCTGGACAGCATCCGCGCCTACGCTGCGCAGCGTCTCGCCGAGGCGGGCGAGTCCGCCTCGATCCAGCTGCGGCTGCGCGACTACACGCTGGAGGTCTGCGAGCACAACGAGGCGATCGGGATGGCCACGATCCCGTCCGGCTGGCCGGCGGTGGTGGCCGTGTTCCGCCGCTACGACGTGGACGTCGGCAACCTGCGCCAGGTCCTCAGCAGCTGCCTGGCCACTGGTGACGCCGAGGCCGGGCTGCGTATCTGCGCCGCGGTCCGGCCGTCGTGGATCGTCCGGGGCTCGTTCGCCGAGGGCGAGAGCTGGTTCGCCCGCTTCCTCGGTCTCGGCCGCCAGGAGGTGTCCGACCGGGTGCTGGGCACCGCGCTCATCGGGCGGGCCCAGCTCGCCCTGCCCGATGACCCGGCAAGGGCCAAGGAGTGGGCCCGGGCCGGGCTGGAGCTGTGCCAGGCCGCGGGCCTGCTCATCTGGGCTGCCACCGCGCAGAACGTGCTGGCCGAGAGCGCCCTGCAGACCGGCCAGCTGGGTGAGTCGGCGCAGTGGGCGGCCAAGGCCCTGGCCACCGCGCGAGAGGCGGGGAACGCCTGGAACGAGGGGTACGCGCTCGGAACGCAGGCCGCTCTGGCCGCGGCCGAGGGCCAGCTGCGCCAGGCCCAGCAACTCGGCGAGGCCGCACTCGAGGTGATGCGCGGCGTCGACCAGCGCTGGGGGGTGGCCCGCACGCTGCTCGGCCTGGGCGCGCTGGCCCGGCTGCGCCGCGATCCGGCCGGGGCCATGGGCTGCTATCAGGCGGCCCTGCCTATCCTGCGCGAGGTCGAGGCCCGGCCGGGCATTGCCCGCTGCCTGGCCGGCATCGGGCGGGTCGCCCTGGACCAGGGGCAGCTCACCGTGGCCCGGATGCACCTGGCGGAGAGCCTGCGCCTGAGCCGCCTGACGGGGGCCCGGATCGGCGTGGCCCGCGGCCTGGAGGCGTTCGCGGCCCTGTGTTCCCGGGAAGACCTGTGTTCCCGGGAAGATCAGTGTTCCCGGGAAGATCAGCGTTCCCGGGAGAATCGGGACGTCCGGGGAGGGTACGGCCTGGCGGTCCAGCTCTCCGCGGCAGCGGCCGCGCTGCGCGAGGCGGCCGGCCTGCCCGCGCCACCCGCCGGGCGGACCCAGCAGTGCCTGGACGCGGCCCGCAGCCTGGGCCAGGAGGCAGTCGCCGAACTGTGGGAACAGGGCCGGAGCCTGACTCTCGACGCCGCGGTGACGCTGGCGCTCGGATCGGGGCCTGAGGCTCCCTGGCCTACAGCGGGAGTGCCGCTGGTCCAGGCGGCGCCGCACCCCGGGCCCACGACGCCGCACGCCGGCCCCGCTGCGTCGTGCGCCGGCCAGTCCCCGCTGACCCCGCTGACCCCGCGCGAGCGCGAGATCAGCGCGCTTATCGCGCAGGGCTACAGCAACAAGGGTATCGCGGACGAGCTAGTTATCAGTCCGGCTACCGCGGCACGCCACGTTGCGAATATCCTGTCCAAGCTGGGCTTTACCTCGCGGGCCCAGATCGCTGCCTGGGCTGCGGGGAACGGGTCAATCCAGCCGTCCGCGGCCCACCAACGGGGCAGCCTCACCCCCTGATGCCGCCTACGATGGACCCTGGCCGGGCCACCATTGGCACCATTCATAGGACGGGTAATGGGCAAGGCGAGCAGGAACAAGCGGGAGAGCGCCCGCGAGAGAATCGCCGCGCAGCGGGCGGCGCAGCGGCGGGCGGAGAGGCGCCGCCTGATGTTCATCACCGGGGGGAGCATCCTCGGGGTCGTGGTCATCGTGGTGGCTTTTATCGTGTTCAAGACCACGCAGAGCCCGACCGCCAGCACCGCGAACTCCGCCTCCCCGGCCGGCACCGCCCTCCCGGCCAGCGTGGTCAAGGACATCACCAGCGTCCCGTCCTCGACGCTCACGTCCGTGGGCACCGGCACCGCCGACACCAAGAGCGTGGCCGTGGTGTCCTCGGCCAAGAAGCTGACCTCCGGCGGCAAGCCTGAGGTGCTCTACATCGGCGCCCAGTACTGCCCGTACTGCGCGACCGAGCGGTGGGCCATGGCCGTGGCGCTCAGCCGGTTCGGCACCTTCAACGGCCTCAGCGGCATCCACTCGGCCGGCGGCCAGGAGGTGTACCCACATACGGCCACGCTGAACTTCTACAAGGCCAGCTACGCCAGCAAGTACCTGACCTTCACGCCGGTCGAGCAGGAGACCGTCAGCGAGAAGCCGCTGGAGAACACCACCACGGCGGAGAACGCCCTGCTCACCAAGTACGACAGCCCGCCCTACGTGTCCGCCAGTGAGCAGGGCGCCATCCCGTTCATCGACTTCGGCGGTAAGTACTTCGTGCACGGGGCCCAGTACGACCCGCAGGTGCTATCCGGCCAGACCTGGGCTCAGGTGGCCGCCGCACTCAAGGACCCGTCGAGCGCGATCGCCAAGGGCGCAGACGGCTCGGCCAACATGATCACCGCAGCGATCTGCAAGACGACGAACAACCAGCCGTCCAACGTCTGCACCTCCCCGACGATCAAGACCATTGAGGGCCAGATCTGATGGCCGCTCCCAGGCAGGCTGCGGGCGCGGGTGCCAAGAAGAACAAGGGCACCCGTGGCGGCCGCCCGGAACCCCAGCCCATCGCGGCGCAAGCCCGCCGGGCGGGGAGCCAGGCGCAGCGGCCGGGCCAGGGCCAGCGCCCCAGCCAGGCACAACGCGCGCGCGAACGCAAGGCGGCCGCCGCCGTCGCTGTCCCGGCCGAGCCTGGGATCAAGATCCCGCCGCTCTGGTACCAGGTGGCCACCTGGGCGCTGGCCATCGCCGGCCTCGGCGTCTCGACCTACCTGACCATCACCCACTACGACTCCTCGGTCCCGCTGGCCTGCTCGGACAAGGGCGTGATCAACTGTGCCCTGGTCACCAGCAGCGCGGAGTCCATGGTGTTCGGGGTCTTCCCGGTGGCCGTGCTCGGGCTGGTCTTCTTCGTGGTCATGACCGCGGCCGTCTCGCCCTGGGCCTGGCGGCTGAAGTTCCCGCAGCTGACCTGGATCCGGGTGGCATCGGTGATCGTCGGCATCGGGTTCGTGCTGTACCTGGTCTACACCGAGCTGTTCACGCTGGACGCGATCTGCCTGTGGTGCACCAGCGTGCACGTGCTGACGTTCCTGCTGTTCGTCTTGGTCGTCGGCGGTGTCGCCGCCGGATACGGCCTCCAGGAGCGGGACTACTCCTAACTGACCGGGGCCTGCGCGACGGGGTCCATGCGGTGGTCTTCGGCTACGAGCACGGGCTGCCCGAGTCCGGTAGTCGTCAGATTACGCTGAGTATCACACGATCGCGCGAACGGCCTCCACGGGAATCGCCGGCCCCAGGCCATTGTTAGTTCTGCTAACTGAAAATCGTTAGACTGCCTAACTGTGAGCGAGGCGCACAACATGCCGGGTGAGGCCGACATGTCCCCGGCCATCATGGTCATTCTCCGGCTGTTCCGCGGCCTGGAGTGCGTGGACGCAGGGCTGACCCCCTCCCAGTACCGGATCATGAAGCTGGCCGGCGCCGGGGGTGAGCGCTCCACCCGGCTCGCGCAGCGGCTGGCCGTGGCCAAGCCGACCCTCACCGCGACCGCGGATGGCCTGGTGGCCGCCGGATACGCCAGCCGGGCCCCCGAGCCGGGCGACCGGAGGGTCGTGCGGCTGTCGCTGACCCCGGCCGGCCGCGCCGCGCTGGACCGCGCTGACGCGGCGTATTCGGCCTGGCTCGGCCAGCTGCTGGACGCCACGGACGCCCCGGGGAGCGTGCTGGATGCGCTCGGGCTGCTCGGCTCGGCGATGACCGAGGCGAGGCGGGCGAGGGTGGGCCTCGCCGCTCAGGACGACGGGGACGCAGACGGGGACGGAAAGGAACGGGCACACGGACACCGAACGGCACACCACGAACACGCTGCCCAGCAGGAAGGCGGTGGGTAAGGCGCGCAGAGCCGGCCGGGACGGTAGTGGTACGGGTGAGGGCTGGCTGCGGCGGCTCGCCGGTTACTGCTGGCGCTACCCGCGCCATGTGGTGCTCGCGCTGGGCGGCACGCTGGTCGTGACCGCGGTCGCGGCGGTCATCCCGCTGATCCAGCGGCAGATCGTCGACGACCTGGTCGGCCCGGGGCACCCTGCGGTCTGGCCCCTCGCGGTCCTGCTGCTGGGCGCCGCGCTGGCCAGCTTCGGCGGCCTCTATCTCCGCCGCTACCGCGGCGGCCAGGTCTCCCTCGATGTCCAGCACGACCTGCGGACCCAGATGCTCGGTGCTCTGTCCCGGCTGGATGGCACGCGCCAGGATCAGCTGCACACCGGCCAGATCGTCAGCCGCTCCATTTCTGACCTGTCCATGGTTCAGGCCCTGCTCAGCATGATCCCCATGCTGCTCGGCAACGCCGTGCTGTTCGTCGCCTCCCTGGCCATCATGCTGTTCCTCTCCCCGCTGCTGACCTTGATCGCCCTGGCCGTCGGCCCCGCGCTGTGGCTCATCTCGGTCGCCTCGCGCCGCACGCTGTTCCCGGCCAGCTGGGACGCTCAGCAGCAGGCGGCCGCCGTGGCCGGGGTGGTGGACGGCGCGGTGACCGGCGTCCGGGTGGTCAAGGGCTTCGGCCAGGAAGACCAGGAGACCGGGCGCCTGGAATGGGCCAGCCGCCTGCTCTACGCCTCGCGGGTGCGCGCGGTGCGGCTGATGGCCCGGTACAACCCGGCCCTGCAGGCCGTGCCCGCGCTCGGCCAGGTTGGGGTGCTCGCGCTGGGCGGGTGGCTGGCCATCGAGGGCTCCATCACCCTGGGCACGTTCGTGGCGTTCTCCTCCTACCTGCTTCAGCTGGTCGGCCCGGTCCGGGCGCTGGCAGCGCTGGTGACCACCGGCCAGGAAGCGCGGGCCAGCGTGATCCGGGTGTTCGAGGTCATCGACACCGAGCCTGGCGTCACCGACCGGCCCGGCGCGGTGCCGCTCGGACCGGCACCGGCCGCCGTGGACCTCGACGACGTGAGGTTCGGCTACGTGCCGGGCCAGCCCGTGCTGCGCGGACTGTCGCTGCACGTGGCGGTGGGCGAGACCGTCGCGCTGGTCGGCACTTCCGGGTCGGGGAAATCGACCATCGCGCAGCTGCTCCCCCGCTTCTACGACGTGACCGGGGGGGCGTTGCGGGTCGGCGGGCACGACGTCCGTGACCTCACCCTGGACTCGCTGCGGGGCACGATCGGGCTGGTCAGCGAGGACTCGTTCCTCTTCTCCGACACGGTCCGGGCCAACATCGCCTACGGGCGCCCGGACGCCAGCTGGGAGGACGTCCTGGCCGCGTCCCAGGCCGCCGAGGCGGACGAGTTCATCACCGGGCTGCCGAAGGGCTACGACACGGTCGTCGGGGAGCAGGGGCTGACCCTGTCCGGCGGGCAGCGCCAGCGGGTGGCCCTCGCCCGGGCACTGCTGACCGATCCCCGCATCCTGATCCTCGACGACGCGACCTCGGCGGTCGACCCGCGGATCGAAGCCGGCATCCACGGCCGGCTCAAGCAGATCATGGCCGGGCGGACCACGCTGCTCATCGCGCACCGGAGGTCCACGCTCCAACTCGCCGACCGGATCGCCGTCCTCGACCAGGGCCGTCTCGTCGACGCAGGCACCCACGCCGAGCTGGAGGCCCGCTGCCCGCTGTACCGCGAGCTGATCACCGGGCCCGACGACGACGCCGAGGGCACCGACGCAGCGATGGCTCGCGACTACGAGCAGGCCGACGGCCCGCACGAGCCGGCCGCCACGACAGCCGGGAGCGCCATCACGCCACATTTGTGGCCCCGTGAGGCGGTTGCTGACATCGCGGGGGCAGGGCGGACCCCCGTGGTGGGCAAGCCGGCGGACGGGCTGGTCCCGGCGGTTCCCACCCAGCTGGCCGGCCTGGGCGCGCTGCCCGGCGCGGCGGCCCCGGCCGGCCGGGTCGGGGTCCGTGGCGGGCGGGCCGGTGGCCGCGGCGGCGGCGGCGGGGTGAGCAGCATGATGGCGGGCATTCCCGCGTCACCGGAACTGCTGGCCAGGGTCGACGCGCTGCCACCGGCCCGGGACGTACCCGGCGTGGATGTCGGGTGGGCCCAAGCCCCCGCGCCCCGGTTCAGGCTGCGGCAGGTTCTGCGCCCGTTCGCGGTGGGACTCATCATCGGCCTGGTGCTTGACGCCCTCGACGCGCTGGCCAGCCTGGCCATGCCGGCGCTGGTCCGCGGCGGCATCGATCATGGTGTGGAGACCAAGGTCACCGGCGCCGTGCTGCTGATCGCGGGCTTCGCGCTGGCCGTGGTTCTCGCGGACTGGGTCGTCAACGCGGTCCAGACCGTGGTCGTCGGGCGCAACGGCGAACGGGTCCTGTACTCGCTGCGGGTGAAGATCTTCGCCCAGCTGCAGCGACTCGGCCTGGACTTCTACGAGCACGAGATGTCCGGGCGCATCATGACCCGGATGACCACCGACGTGGACGCGCTGTCGTCGTTCCTGCAGACCGGGCTGATCACCATGGTCAACTCGGTTCTGTCCTTCGCCGGCGTCATGATCGCGTTGCTGATCATCAATCTCCGGCTGGGCCTGACCGTGCTGACCCTGGTCCCGCTGGTCGTGGTGGCCACGCTGGTGTTCCGGGTCAAGTCCTCGAGGGCCTATGGCGAGGCGCGGGAGAAGGTCGCCGCCGTGAACGCGGACCTCCAGGAGAACGTGGCCGGCCTGCGGGTCTCCCAGGCGTACCGGCGGGTGCAGGTCAACCTGGCCCGGTTCACCGGGCTCAGCGCCTCCTACCGGCGGTCCCGGCTCCGGGCCCAGCGCTATATCGCGGTGTACTTCCCGTTCGTGCAGTCCCTGTCCACCGCGGCGACCGCGCTCGTGCTGCTGGTGGCGGCGGGCCAGATGCGCGCCGGGCTGCTCAGCGCCGGCGCGCTGGTCGCCTACCTGCTCTACATCGACATGCTGTTCTCACCCGTGCAGCAGCTGTCCCAGGTGTTCGACGGCTACCAGCAGGCCGCCGTCGGGCTGCGCCGGATCAGCGGGCTGCTGCGCACCAAGACCAGCACGCCGGAGGCCGGGGCGCCACACCCGGTGACCCGGGGCCGCGCCCGGATCGAGTTCCGCGACGTGCGCTTCAACTACGGCGGCGGTGACCAGGAAGCGCTGGGCGGGGTGAACCTCACGGTGGCGCCGGGCGAGACCGTGGCCCTGGTGGGGCAGACCGGGGCCGGCAAGTCCACGCTGGTCAAGCTGGTGGCCCGGTTCTACGACGTGACCGGCGGCGCGCTGCTGGTGGACGGCGTGGACGTGCGCGACTACGACCTCGGCAGCTACCGGCGGCGGCTCGGCGTGGTGCCGCAGGAGTCTCACCTGTTCGCGGGCACGGTGCGCGACGCGATCGCGTACGGCAACCAGGCGGCCAGCGACGCCGAGGTGGAGGCAGCCGCCCGCGCGGTCGGCGCGCTCGACATGATCGCCGAGCTGCCCGAGGGCTTCTATCACGAGGTCGCCGAGCGGGGCCGGAACCTGTCCGCGGGCCAGCGCCAGCTGATCGCGCTGGCCCGGGCCTACCTGGTCGATCCGGACATCCTGCTGCTGGATGAGGCGACCGCCGCACTCGATCTGGCCGCGGAGGCGGCCGTGGTGTCGGCCACCGAGCGGCTCACCGCCCGGCGGACCACGATGGTGGTGGCGCACCGGCTGACCACCGCGGCCCGCGCGGACCGGATCGCCGTGGTGGACCACGGCCAGATCGTGGAGCAGGGCACGCACGACGAGCTGCTCGCCGCCGGCGGTGCCTACGCCACGCTCTGGACGGCGTTCACCGGCGCTGCCCTGGTGGGGTAGCAGGGCCGGCGAGAGGCAGCCCCGGCTGGGCATGGATGGCCGGCGCCGGCGGGACGGAGGGCGGCGGGACGGAGGGCGGCGGGACGGAGGCCGGCGGGACGAGCAGGCGGGACAGCGCCCGCCGGGACAGCGGTCCCGGGTGCCCGGCGGCGGGCGACCCGGCATAGCGCGGCCAGGTCCTCGACCAGCTGGGCCGCCTCCTCCCGGGACCGGTCCCGGAACTCGGCCCGGACCCGCAGGCCGGCCGCGTCCACGTGCACGGTGGCCAGGGACAGGATGCGCTGGACCGGCCCGGTGACCATCCGGACGCTCTGCACCTTCTCCAGCGGAACCCAGGTGGTGACCTTGCGGAGCCGGCCGGTGACCCCCATCGCGGTGGCCGCGTCGTGCCCTGAGGCCAGGAAGTGATAGCTCAGCGGAGCCTTACGTCGCGCCTGCCCGGGCGGCCGGACCAGCCGGGGCGGGTCAGCGGCCATCACCAGCAACATCAGCCGCCAGGCCGGCTCGCGATGACCCACCGGGAGCAGGGTCTTGCGCAGCCGGCCCGACCCGTCGGCGTGGTCTCGTCCCGGGGAGCCGGCCACGTCGATCTCCAGGCGGCACCAGCCCAGCGGCCGCCACAGCACCGGCTCGACCATCCGAACGGCCTGCACCCGGCGCAGCGGGATGGTCTCCGCCACCGTGCCGAGCAGCCCCCGGCGGATCCGGATGCCGTCCGGCGACTGCGCGAGGGTGAACCCGTACTCGGTCGCGAGCCGCCGCCACACCATCGGCACCAGGGTGAGCAGGAAGATCAGGAACGTGCTTCCAGAGGCTGCCAGCACGGCGGGCGCCACCAGGATCACGACGAGCTCGGCCACCAGTAGCGCGATGAGCAGGCTCGCCCCGGAGGCCAGCACCGACCCGACCAGGCGGCCGGTGGGGACACTGGCCAGGATCTGCTCGCCGGGTTCCGGGGTGGCCGGGTCGAGTCCGTGGTGCGCGGCGAGCAGCCGGGCCCGCAGGTCGAGCGCGGCCTGCTCGGGCAGGTAGGCGAGCCGGCCGTCGGCGTGGCTGGACCCGGCCAGCCGGACGCGCAGCTCGGCCAGGCCGAGCGCGCGGGCCAGGAACGGCCGCACCACGTCCACCGCCTGGATCCGGGCCACCGGCAGCTGCCGGGAGTCCCGGCGCAGCAGGCCGGTCTCGATCCGCAACGTGGCCCCGTCCAGCTTCCAGCGGGTGACCAGCCAGTTGACCACGGCTCCGATCACCACGGCCGCGGCCAGCGCCCAGTCGAGCAGGTGGGACCCGTCGTGGCCGAACTGCCCGGACGCCGAGATGCCGACGATGGCCAGCACGCCGACGGCGGCGCGCCCGGAACGGACCAGCGGCGAGAGCGGGTGCAGCCGGTGCCAGTCCACGGGCTGGCCCGTCACAGGCCCGCGGCCTTCGCCTCACCCAGGGCGGCGAGCCGGTCCCGCAGCCGGGCGGCCTCCTCGCGTTCGAGGCCCGGGATCCGCGCGTCGCTCGCCGCCGCCGCGGTGTGCAGCTTGACGGTGGCCAGCCGGAACGCACGTTCCACGGGGCCCGCGGTCACGTCGACGAACTGCATCCGGCCGTAGGGCACCACGGACAGACGGCGGACCAGGACGCCCCGCGCGACGATGAGGTCATCCTCGCGCTCGGTGTAGGTCCAGGCCCGGACCCGGTTACGGACGAACCAGAAAGCGGCCAGCGCGGCCACCAGGACGACGGCGACCGCGATGGCGGCGGCTGGGGCGCCCACGGCTAATGCGGCGGCCGTGCCCGCGACCAGGGCCGCTACGGCCGCCGTCCCGGCTACCTGCCAACGGCGCATCCGCCACAGCCGGGGAGACGGGGACTTCGGCGCGGAGCCAGGCATGGGCCAAACGGTACAACCCTCACGGCCGCCGACCAAGTGCATAGCATGAGGGCACGGAAGGGAGCGCAGTGAGCGACACCGGCATCCCGATTGCCATGGTCGGCGACATCACCTCGCATGCGATCTCGTCCGTGACCACGCTGATCCGGCCCTACGTGCTGTGCACCCCGGTGGCCTTCCTGGACCGGGCCGCCTTCGGGCTGACGCCCGGCCCGCTGGTCCTGAAGCTGGAGCAGCTCCAGCATTCCGGGTCGTTCAAGGCCCGGGGGGCGTTCGCCAACCTGCTGCTCCGCCCGCTGCCCGGCGCCGGGGTGGTGGCCGCGTCGGGTGGCAATCATGGCGCGGCGGTGGCGTACGCGGCCCAGGCGCTGGGCGTCAGCGCCCGCGTGTTCGTCCCGGAGGTCTCGTCCCCGGCCAAGATCGAGCGCATCCGCGGATACGGCGCGGAGCTGGTCGTCGGGGGCGCCAACTATGCCGAGGCGCTGGCCGCGAGCGAGGAGTGGGCGGCGGCGTCGGGTGCGCTGCCGGTGCCCGCGTTCGACCAGATCGAGACGATCCTGGGCGCCGGATCGCTGGGCGGCGAGCTGAGGAGCCAGGCCCCAGGGGCCGGCACGGTGCTGGCCAGCGTGGGCGGCGGCGGGCTGCTGGCCGGGATCTGCGCGGCCTATGCGGGCCAGGCCCGGGTGGTCGGGGTGGAACCCGACGGCGCGCCGACCCTGACCCGGGCCCTGCGGGCGGGCCGCCCCGTGGACGCGGAAGCGGGCAGCGTGGCCATTGACTCCCTGGCCCCGCGCCGGGTCGGCGAGCATACGTTCGCGGTGATCCGCGAGCACGTGCGGCAGGTGGTGCTGGTCAGCGACGAGGACATCCTCCGTGCTCAGGAACTGCTGTGGGACCGGCTCCGCCTGGTCGCCGAGCCGGGTGGCTGCACCGCGCTGGCCGCGCTGCTCTCGGGCCGGTACTCGCCCGGCCCCGACGAGACGGTCGCAGTGGTGATCAGCGGGGCGAACACCACCGCGGTCGATTTCCGCCGCTGACCAGGACGCCGCCGCACCCGGCGAGGGTGGCGGACCGAGTCCCCGGGGGGCTGGGACCCGGCCCGCCGCACGGCACCCGCCGCGGCGACCGGAGGCGGCGGGTGGTCAGGGGGAAGGGCTCTGGGTGCCGCCAGCGGAGGGGGCGGTGCTCGCCGAGGGCGCCGGCTGCTGGGTGGGAGCAGACGCGGGCGAACCGCCAGGGTTGCCCTGGCCGGGACCGCCCTGGCCAGGGTTGCCCTGGCTGGGACTGCCCTGGCCGGGACTGCCCTGGCCGGGACTGGCGGGCTGGCCCGAGATGCCCTGCTCCTGGCGGCCGGATGTGCCGCCCGGCGTGCGCGGCGCGGAACTGGATCGCCAGTGGCGGTCGTGCGGGGAGCCGGACGGGGGACCGTGGGACATCCGGCGGTCCGGCTGGGCCGACCCGTGACCGGACGGGGAACTGGCCCCGCCGGCTGCGGTCGGCAGGCGCGAGGCCGGCCGCGCCGAGCCGGCCGGGGCCGGGACGGCGAAGCCGGCCCGGACTGCCGCGGGCGCGTCGATGGTGTCGTGAGCCAGCCGCTGGGCTGCGGCCGGCAGGTCCCCGGCGTAAGCGACCGCGAGGAGCCCGCCCATCAGGACGGCTCCGGCGGCCGCTGCCACTGCGGGCCGGGGGCCGTGCCGCCAGGTCACCCAGCCCGGGCGGAGGCGGTGGGCCGGACCCGGCCGCGGAACGGGGCGCGGCCGGGTCCGGAACTGCGCCAGGGCCCGGGTCTCCCCGCTCAGCTCGCGGCTGCCGGGTGCCGACGTCAGCGCGGTGAGCACCTCGGTGACCGGCTGCCACCGGGCCGGGGCGTCGTCCGGCAGCGGGCCACCCTCAAGGAGCGAGTCCAGCAGCACGTCAGGGGACCGCTCCAGGCTGAGGCGCTCCGCCCGGCTGCTCCGCTCGCGTTTCGTCATACCGTCTGCGAAACGGCGAGCCGGCCCGATCCGTTACAGGGTGCCCACGGAGTTTCGCGTGATGCCGACCTCCCGGAGGGTGCCGGCCAGCCGCCGTAAACCCCGGTGCGCGGCGACCCGGACCGCCCCCGGGCTGCGGCCCACCAGCTGCGCCACGGCCTGGGTGTCCAGCCCGGCGACCACCCGGAGCAGGATCACCTCGGCCTGGAACCGGGGCAGCGAGGAGATGATCGCGATCGCCGCCTCGGTGCTCAGTTTTTCGAGCACCAGATCGGCCGGGTCCGCGCTGCCTGGCCCGGCTCCGTCCGGCAGGTCGGGCACCAGGACGGCCGGCCGGCGGGAGCGGCGGCGGCCTTCGTCGATCGCTCGACGGCGGGCGGTGGTGAACAGCCAGGCCCGCCAGGCGGCTTCGTCACCGCGGAAGGCGTCCAGCCCACGGACCACCTGCACCCATGTATCAGCGGCGATGTCTTCGGCGGCTTCGGGCGCGATCACCCGCAGGTACCGCACCAGGGCGGGGTTCGCGTCGCGCCAGAGTTCGGCGAAGGCCCCGTCGGCCCCGCCGGTGCCGCCCCGCGCGACCGCGAGCAGGCGCCCGAACGTCTCGCCGATCACGATGCCGAGTATCGGCACCAAGTGCACCGATCCGCAGCGGATCGGCAATCTGTGTCTGAATTTTCCCCGAAATGGCGGAAGTGAACCGGCCGGATGGGCGGCCCGGCGAGCGCGCGGCCGCGGCTACCGGCCGCCGATATCCTCGCTCCAAACGGCCGGGTACCGATCCTGGAATTCCCGCATAACAGCCATGCAGCCCTCGTCGTTGAGCAGCGTCACCGAGACGCCGTGGTCGGCGAGGAAGCCCAGATCACCGGCGAAAGTCCCGGCCTCACCCACCACCACGCGCGGGATCTGGAACAGCAGGATCGCGCCGGTGCACATCTGGCACGGGGAAAGGGTCGTGTACAGGGTCATCCCCTGGTAGGAGGATCGGCGGCCGGCGTTACGCAGGCAGGCGATCTCACCGTGCGCGACCGGGTCGCCGAGTTGCACGCGCTCGTTGTGGCCCATGGCCACGATCTCGGCGCCCGCGGCCAGGACCGCACCGACCGGGACACCCCCGGCGGCCAGGCTGGCCTGGGCCTGAGCCAGCGCGGCCGCCATCATCTTCTGGTCCAGCTCATCCGGTCCGGTCGTCATGCGCAGGAGGGTACCCGGCTCCGCGATCGGAGGGGAGCACCCGGCCTGATACAGCGGTACTGGGTCTCACCTTCCCCGGGGTCAGCCGGAGAACGTGGCGTACAACAGGTAAACGTTCAGCGCGATGATCATCGCGGTGACCAGGGTGGCCGATGCGGTGGTCCGCCCGCGGTTCACCAGCGGGCCCATCACGTCCGCGCGCCGCGTCAGCGCCACCAGCGGGACCAGCGCGAACGGGATGCCGAACGACAGCACCACCTGGGAGATGACCAGGCTGCCGGTGGTGGGCAGGCCGAGCTCCAGCACCAGCAGGGCAGGCAGCATCGTGAGCCCGCGGCGCAGGAACAGCGGGATGCGGCGGTCGATGAAGCCCTGCATGACCACCTGGCCCGCGTAGGTCCCCACGCTGGAGGAGGAAAGGCCGGAGGCGAGCAGCGCCGCCGCGAACGCCAGCGCGGCCCCGCCGCCGACCAGCCGGGCCAGCCCGGCGTGCGCGGCCGTGAGCGAGCCCACATGGACCCCGCCGGCCTGGCTGGCCATCGCGGCCGCCACCACCAGCATGGCCAGGTTGACGAGCCCGGCCGCGCCAAGCGCGATGACCACGTCGAGCCGCTGGAAGCGCAGCAGCTCGCGGCGCTCCGCGTCGTCGGCACAGACCACCCGGGACTTGGTCAGCGCGGAGTGCAGGTAGACCACGTGCGGCATGACGGTGGCCCCGATGATGCCGGCCACCAGCAGCGGGCCGCCCGGCCCGGCGAAGCCCGGCACCAGGCCGCTGGCCAGCGCGGAGGGGTCGATGTGCACCGCCGCGAGATCGTAGGTGAAGCCCAGGAAGATGATGCCGAGGAGGCCGCACACGGCCAGCTCGAACCGGCGGTAACCGCGCTGGTCGAGGGCCAGAATCGCGAAGGCGACCACTGCCGTCATCGGTCCTGCGGCGCGCAGCGGCACATGGAACAGCAGGTTCAGGCCCAGCGCGGCACCGACGAACTCGGCCAGGTCGGTGGCCATGGCGATGAGCTCGGCCTGGGCCCACAGGCCGAGGGTCACCGGCCGCGGCAGGTAGGCACGGCACAGCTCGGGCAGGTCCCGCCCGGTAGCCACCCCGGCCTTCGCGGAGAGGTACTGCACCAGCATGGCCATCAGGTTGGCGACCACGATGACCCAGGCCAGGGCGTAGCCGAACCTCGCCCCGGCGGCGAAGTTGGTCGCGAAGTTGCCGGGGTCGATGTAGGCCACCGAGGCCACGAAGGCCGGCCCGAGCAGCGCCAGCGCCCCGCGCAGCCGCCCGCGCGAGCGCATCAGGCGTAGCGGGCTCAGCTGCTCCTGCGGGGCCGGCCCCGGGCCTGCCCGCGAGAGCGATGCGGGCGGGCCCGGGGATGGGCCCAGAGATGAGCCGGAGGGCGGGTCCTGGGGCGGAGGCGACCGCAGCGCGGGATCTGCCGCCATGGACCAGCTGCCCTAGCCGACCGACGGGCCGAGGCCGAGCGACTGCGGGGTGCTGGAATCGGGTGACGGCTGGTTCAGGCCCTCATCCAGCGGCCCGAACTGGGTCATCAGCGCGGCGCTGCCGCCCCACGGCGTCTGCTCCTCCGCGACCAGCGTGTTGGTGGTGAGCAGCAGGCCAGCGACGGACGCGCCGTTCTGCAGCGCGGAGCGCGCGACGCGCAGCGGGTCGATGATTCCCATCTCTATCATGTTGCCATACCGGCCCTGGAGGGCGTCAAAGCCCTCGTCCGGGCCGAGCCGGGACAGCTGGGCCACGACTTCCTCACCGGAGTAGCCCGCGTTGGCGGCGATGAGGTAGGCCGGGGCGGTCAGGACCCGGCGCACGATCTCCACGCCGGTCGCGTAGTCGTCCTTGACCTGGAGGTCATCCAGCGCGCCCTCGGCGTGCAGCAGCGCGGCACCACCGCCGGCCACGATGCCCTCGGCCATCGCCGCCCGGGTCGCGGCCAGCGCGTCCTCGACCCGGTGCTGGAGTTCTTTCAGCTCCGCGGGGGTCGGCGCGCCCACCCGGATCACCGCGACCTTGCCGGACAGCGCGCCGATCCGCTCACTCAGCACGTCCCCGTCGATCCCGAACGTGGCCCGCTCCAGCTCGGCACGCAGCTGGCCGAGCCGGAACTCGATGTCCTCGGCCGAGCCGTCGCCGCCGATGATGGCGGTGTTGTCGGCGGTGACCCGGACCTGGCGGGCCCGGCCCAGGTGCTCGATGGTCATCGTCTCCAGCGAGAAGCTCGAGGTCTTGCTGCAGACCGCGCCGCCGGTCACCGTGGCGATGTCCTCCAGCTTGCGCAGCCGCCGGTCACCGAAGCCGGGCGCGCGGACGGCCACGCACTGGAAGATCCCGTTGACGTGGTTGTGCACCAGCATGGACAGCGCGGTGCCCTCGACGTTCTCGGCCAGGATGACCAGCGGCCGGGGAGCGCGCATGATCTTGTCCAGCAGCGGCATGAGCTGCTGCACCTTGGTGATCTTCTCGCTGCACAGCAGCACGTAGGGGTCGTCGAGGACCGCCTCGAGGCTGGCCGGGTTGGTGACCAGGTACGGCGACAGGTACCCGTTGTCGAACTGGAAGCCCTCGACGAAGTTGACGCCCATCCCGTTCGCACTGGACTCCTCGACGGTGACGATGCCGTCGTCGCCCACCGTGTGCAGCGCCTTCGCGATCACCGCACCCACGACCTCGTCATCGTTCGCGGAGATCGCCGCCACCCGCCCGTAGTCCTCCTCCGTGGCCACCGGGTGCGCCACCTCCTGCAGATGGCTGACCAGCCGGTCCACGGCCACGTCGATGCCCCGCTTGACCAGCACCGGGTTGGCGCCGGCGCCGATCGCCTGCATGCCCTCGGTGATGATGGCCTGGGCCAGCACCGTCGCCGTGGTGGTGCCGTCCCCGACCACATCGTTGGTCTTGATGGCCGCTTCCTTGACCAGCTGGGCGCCCATGTTCTCGAACTGGTTGGCCAGATGGATCTCGCGGGCGATGGTTACGCCGTCATTGGTCACCACCGGGGTTCCGGTGATTTTCTCCAGGATGACGTTGCGTCCCTTGGGCCCCAGTGTTGACTTCACGGCTTCGGCCAGCTTGTCCACACCGGCCAGCAGCAGGCTGCGCGCTTCCGCGCCGAAACGCAGTTCCTTAGCCATCGGTCCTCCTAGGACGGGATTTCAGTCAGTGGCGGTAATCAGGGAACGAGGATGGCGCGGCCGCGCACCCGGCCCGCGTCGAGATCCGCGAACGCCTCCACGGCGCTGGTCAGCGGGTAGGTCCGGGTGTGCAGGGTGACCTTGCCCGCCTCGGCCAGGGACATCAGCTCGGCCAGGTCGTTGTAGGTGCCGACGATGTTCCCGATGATGTTGCGCTCGGTGGAGATGATGTCGAGCGTGGGAATCTCCAGCGTGCCGCCGTAGCCAATGACGAAGTAGGAGCCGGCCGGGGCGGTCATGTTCCAGCCGTCCATCTCAGCGCCCTGCTCGGCCACGAAGTCCAGCACCACGTGGGCGCCGGCGCCGCCGGTCAGGTCCTTCACGGCGTCCACATGGCTGCCGTCGGCGACCACGGTGTGCTGCGCCCCGAGCTGCTCGGCCAGCTTGAGCGCGTCCGGGTTCCGGTCCACCACGACGATGGTGGTGCCGCTCAGCGCGGCCAGGCACTGGATGCCGATGTGGCCCAGCCCGCCCGCGCCGATCACCACGGCGGTGGTGCCGGGGTAGAGCAGCGGAAGGGCCTTGCGGACCGCGTGGTAGGCGGTAATGCCCGCGTCGGCCAGCGCCGCCACATCCTGCGGCCGAGTCGCCGGGTCCAGCTTCACGCAGGCCCGGGCCGAGGTGAGCAGGTACTCGGCCATCCCGCCGTCGCGGGACAGGCCGGGGAACGAGCTGTCCCCGGTGCAGTGCATGTCGTCGCCGGCCCGGCAGGCCCGGCAGAGCCCGCAGGTCGGGGTGGGGTGCAGGATCACGGTGTCGCCCAGGGCGACGTTGGTGACCGCCGAGCCGATCTGGTGGACCCACCCGGCGTTCTCGTGCCCCAGGATGTAGGGCAGCGGGGTGCCCATCGCCGCGTCCCACTGGCCCTCGATGATGTGCAGGTCGGTGCGGCAGACGCCGGCCCCGCCGATCTTCACGATGACGTCGAGCGGGCCGCTGATGGTCGGCTCCGGTACCTCGTCGATCACCGGCTGCTGGTGGAAAGCGTGCAAGCGGACGGCCTTCATTGGTCCTCCTTGGCCTGGGGTTGCTGGCCTAGCCCTGCCGTGTCGTTGTAGCGGTGCCCCAGCATCCCGCGGCACATGCTTCCGTTGGCCTCGATGCTGGTCCGGGTCAGCCGGGCGCGCCCGAGATGCATCCGCAGGGAGTCCGGGCTGACCGGCTCCCCGGTCTTCGGGTCGATCAGCAGCCACCCGTCATCACCGGCGGGCAGGCCGAGCTCGGCCCGGCGCTCGCGCAGCCGCTGGAGCGCGTCCGAGGGCGGTACCTCGCCCAGGGTCATCCCGGGCAGGCTGGCCGGATCGGTCCCGGCGGCCAGCAGTGGGCGGCAGACCTGGTCGGTACCGGCCAGCACCGCCTTACGAAGGAAGTCGGCGCGCAGCTCATGCAGCTCGCCGACCGCCTCGCCGTCGAACGACTGGGCGAATCCCGCCCGCGCGGCCACCCCGCCGTTGATCGCGTCCGAGGCGAAGTGGTCCTCGAGCACGATCTCCGCCCGGCGCACGCCAGGGGTGGCCGACACCGCGTCGTAAGCATCGGCCACCATCAGGAACGCGAAATTGGGCGCGCAGAAGTACGTGGGCAGCCGCAGCCGGACCTGCGCGTCCCCGTCCGGGGAGACGGTGCACGAGGCCACGAAGCCGAGCGAGGTTACCGGCTCGTCCAGCTCCGGGTCGCGCACCGTCTCCAGGGCGGCGAGGATGCGCGCTGGCCCAGGCGGGCCAACGGCCTCACCTGGACCACTCGCTAGCGAGGCGGGGCGCGCCAAAGGCGTGTCCCGCCGAGCTAGCGACGCGGGGGATCCGGGGGGTTGCCCCCCCGGACCAACACCGGATCCGCTGGTGGCGGAAACAGTCATGCTCCCGTAGCCACGTGCGCGTCAGCGGGTTGGCCGAGCACCTCCTGGGCGCCGGGCGTGCCGCCGTCTTTGAGCTGGAATTCCGCCGGGACCTCGATGTCGTACAGCTTGGCCGCGTTCAGCCCGAGGATCTTCTTCTTGGTCGCGGTGTTCACCCTGGGGAAGTCCGAGAACTCGTCGCTGGGGTAGTCCCAGTCCACGAAGCCCTCGATCTGCCACTTCGGCTCCCAGATGCCGTAGTCGCTGCCGAAGGTCATCTTGTCCTCGCCGACCCAGAACAACAGCTCACCCATAACCTTGGCGAAGAACTTCGGCCGTGCGTACATCAGGCCGCCGATGACCACGGACAGGCCAGCGTAGACGTTGGGCTCCTGCGTCGCCATGAAGCAGAAGTCCTCGATCCGGGGCAGGCCCACGTGCTCGACGATGAAGTTCAGGTCCGGGAAGTCGGTCGCCGCGTGATCGATGTCGGAGACGTCGAAGGCGTCCTTGTCCAGAGGCCAGATCGTCGGTCCCTTGTGCACGTGGATGTTCTTGATACCCAGGTTCTGGGCGGCCTCGAGGAACCGGTAGGCGCCGGGGTCGGACAGCTTGTAGCCGCGGGAGCCGTTGTTCCACTCGGCGGTGTAGAGCTTGACGCCCTTCGAGCCGTAGGTGTCGACGTTCTTCTTCAGCGCTTCCAGCCCTGGGTCGCCGTCGCGGGGGTCGAACCGGGTGTTGTAGATGAACTTGCCCGGGTGCCGCTTCCCCATTTCGGCGTTGCGCTCGGTGGTGTTGAAGCCCTCCTTGTACCACTCCTTCAGGTACGTCGGCTGGAACACCGCCACGTCCACGTAGCCGTCCTCGAAGACGTCCTTCATCAGGTCGTCTTCCGAGTACTTCTGGAAGTGCTCGATGGACCAGTGTGTCTCGGGCGGCCCCAGGCCCTGGTAGGCGTGGAAGCACTCGATCCAGCCCTTGGCGTACTGCTCGGCCCCCTTCACCCAGTTGTCCGGGGCAGCGTTCCAGTAGTGCATGTGGCTATCGACAACGAAGTACTTCTCGCCGTCCTTTTCGTACACGGTTCCTCCTCGTGGGGGTCCGGATATGGAGCGCGGTGGACGCCAGGCTAGCTGGACGCGGTGAGGTCGAAGCCGATGTACTCGGCGGCGTCCTCCGGGTTGGCGAACATGATCGTCCGGTCATCCAGATGGATCATCCGGCCGTAGTGGGTCAACATGTTCTCCTCGAACTCCGCGGCATCGAAGTAACCGGGCTCCTCGCCCAGCGCCTCGGAGACCTCGTCGTAGACGACGTCCATGCGCCGGACCGCGTTAACCCGGATCATGGACGGCAGGGGGGTTACCGTCACATTGGATTCGGTGCCCATGACCTGGGCCACGACCGCACCGACCTGATTGTTCATCAGGGTGAATCCGCACATGTTGGACGCCGTGCTGTCTACCTTGTACGGGCTTTCCGCCGTCTTGAACTTGGTCACTGGGCCAGCTCCTTCGGTGCTTCCAGACTCAGATCGGACAGGATGCCCCTGAACCGGTGCTTCTGCGCGTCCAGGCCGTCCTCGAACCGGGGGGGCTTCGACTCGGGCTGGGACCACAGCGGCTGCAGGGTCCGGGAGGCGGCGATGGCCCGGGGCACCCAGACCGCCAGCCACTCCTGGAGCTTCGCCTTGTTCAGGTCGCCGAACTCGCGGTCGCTGGTCAGCAGCTCGAACATCGGCCGGGTGTAGCGCAGGTCGCGCTCGGCGTAGTCGTACTCTTCGGCGCCGACCACCGTGGGCGTCACGAAGTCGCCGTTGCGCGGGGCCGCGTGCTGCACGAGCTGGCTGCGGAACAGCTCCCCGACCAGCGGCTCGAACACCACGTTGGCCGCGAAGATCGCCTCGCACCAGTCGTCGATGCCGGTCAGCTGCTCGGCGAGCTCACGGACGCCCTGCCAGGCGGGGTCGCTGTTCCAGGTCTCCAGGTGCGCGGTGCCGTCGAAGCCCTCGATTTCCTCGGTCAGGCTCAGGTTGTACAGCGCGAGGTCCTGGGCGGCCCGGATCCGGTGCATGCTGTTGACCGAGATCGCGTTGTTGTGCATGTTGGTCGGCGCCCGCCGGTTGGCGTTGGCGAAGAGGTACAGCCCCAGCCCGTGGTCCACGTGCATCCAGGCTCCGACGTTGCGCTCCACGAACGTGACCCAGCTCCGGTTCCACTGCTCGAACGCCTTCGACTGGCGGGCCGCGTCGATGTTCTGGTTCAGCTGCCGCACGACGTTGGAGTTGTAGCGGTAGAAGGTGAGCTCCCACTCCTCGTTGGGATCGCGGAACTCGTGCCAGCCGAGCGCGGGCCAGTCGTAGCCCTTGCCGCCCGAGCCTGGGTAGCGCTCCGGCTCCGGCCGGTCCGATCCCCACGCCTTGAGGGACGTCCAGTCCAGCGGGTACCCGCCGCGGCCGTCGGAGAACCCGTAGAGCCACCCTTGCGCCAGGTAATGCCGCGGATCGGGCTGGACCTCGACGGTCACGTCCTCATAGTGGGACTGCTTGCGCTTGGCCGGCGTGTAGTAGTTGAACCGGCGGGCGGTCGAGTCCGGGAATGTTTTCGCCCCGGCTTCCGCGTCGGTGAAGACGGGCTTCGGAACACTGCGCTCTTGAGTGGTGTCAGTCATGAGGTCCTTCTTTCGTCGTTCCCGCTGGCTTCGCTGCCTGCCGGGCCGCCATGGCTCCGGGCACCTGTCTCAGTCCTCCGGTTCGCCGGTCGTCGTGAACTTGTCGTAATAGATCCGCTTCTCCTCCACCCCTAGCTGCGCGAGCAGCGGCAGGGCTGCCTCCACCATCGGCGGGGGACCGCAGACGTAGGCGTGGGCTCCAGACAGGTCGCTGGCATGCCGCTTGACCACGTCGGTGACAAAGCCGGTCTCGCCGTCCCACTCGTCGTCTATGTCCGCGTCGGACAGGGCCGGGATGTAACGGAAATTCGGCAGCTTCTCCTCGAGCTCGTGCAGCTCGGCTTCGAAGCAGAGGTCCCGCTTGGCCCGCGCGCCGTAGAAGAAGGTGGCCTTGCGCTGGATGCCGCGCTCCCCCAGCGTCCGCAGCAGCGACAAGATCGGCGCCATGCCGGCCCCCCCGCCCACGAAGACCAGGTCGTTCTCGCCCTCGCGGAGCGTGAAGACGCCGAACGGGCCGCTCAGGTCCAGCCGGTCACCCTCAGCCAGCTTCTCGGCCAGGAACTTGGAGAACAACCCGTCCGGGTAGACCTTGATGATGAACTCCAGCAGGCCGGATTCGCGGCTCGAGGTATTCGCCATCGAGAACGACCGGCTGGCCTCAGTCCCGGGAATGATGATGTCCATGTACTGGCCGGGAAAGAACTTGATCTCCTCTGGCTCGGTCAGCCGAAGGACCAGGTGGCGCATGTCGTGGGTGACCGAGTCCTTCGACACCACCTCCGCCACGCCCTGCTGGATGGGCAGGCCGGAGCGGATCATCTCCTCGTCGTAGTTGAGCAGCTCGATCGTGACGTCCTCGTAGGCATGTGCCCGGCACAGCAGCGTGTAGCCCTCTTCGAGCTCGTAGTCGGGAAGCGCGAACGTGGAGTACTTGTCGAGCTCGATGTCCTCGCCCTCGAGCACGAACGACTTGCAGGAGGAGCACTGCCCCTCCTTGCAGCCGTGCATGAGCATGATTCCCTGCTCGGCCGCGCCGCGGAGGATGTTCTGGTCCTCGCTGACCTCGATCTCGATGCCGACCGGCTCGAACCGCACGACATGCTTCTCGGCCATGGTCCCTCACGAATCGTGGAAATCGCCTCGGAGAAGTGGTTGGGAGGGGGCCGCAGGGCCTGGCCTGCGGCCCACCTCCCGGTCTTGCTGGGGTCGGTCAGGCGTCCGCAGGTGCGGGACGGCCGGCCGGGCCCTGCTTGTTGTAGTCAGTCTTGAAGGCCTCCCGCTCTTCCGGCGTCATCTCGTTGAGCAGGACGTTCGGGCTCAGCACCGGCCCCATCCGGCGCAGGTGGTCGAGCGTCCACATCTTGCTCGGGTCCAGGTCCAGGTGCGGCTGGGCGACCAGGGTCTTGCCGTCGTCCCGCACATATCCCATGTCGGATACCACGTCGGCCCAGTTCCAGCCGTGGTACAGGGTCTCCCATTCCCGCTTGCCGATGAGCTGGCCCATGTTGGGCGTGGAACGGCCCTGGTAGGTAGGCCGGAACGCTTCGGCGTCGGTCCACCGGCATTCCTCGTGGCAGTAGGTGCGGACCTGGCCGTCGACCTCGTCGATGACCATGTCCTCGCGGACGAGGCAGGGGACCATGCAGGTCCAGCACCGGTGCGGGTACACGTAGTCGACGCTCTCGGCCACGATCGGGTGGTGCCCGTTCGGCCGCGACAGCCGGTTGTAGTTCTCCCACCACTTGCCGTACTTGTCGTACCAGCCCGGGTACTTGTACTCGAACCACTCGAAGTCCGCGTCGGTCATCGGGTCGATCCGCCAGTAGTTCGCCAGCCAGCCGGTGGCGAAGAACTGGGCTACCTCGTGCACGTAGCCCTTGTTCCAGATCTGGTTCCACGCCTCTTCGATGAGGTCGTGCGGGATGACCAGCCCGTACTTCTCGAGCGGTACCAGGTAGCTGCGGTAGTAGTCGTCGTATATCCACCGGCGCCACATCTCGGCGTAGGACTCACGGTCCTTGCGCCGGTCCTTGGTGCCGTACTCGATGAACGTGCCGATGGCGGCGTCCACCACGCGGTGGTTGTTCCACCACGCGTAGCGCAGGTCGCGCTCGAGCAGCTGGTGGTTCTCCTCGTCGGCCAGGGCCATGAGGAGGGTGGCGTACCCGTTGCTGATGTGCCGCGACTCGTCCGACTGGACCGAGTGGAACACCGTCGGCAGCAGGTAGTCGCCGTTGGCGGCGGCTTCGGCGGGCATGGCCACGAACAGCGTGTTGGTGAACGCGGTCTCGGCCACGATCGTCAGGTAGATGCTCGCCGCGGTGATCGCGTCACCGGTAATGAAGCCTTCGGCGAACTGCCGGCCGATCGTCCCGCAGTAGTCGTTCTGGAAGTTGCGGAGGCTGTTGTTGAAGCCCGCCGGGTCGATGTAGTTGTTCATGTACAGGCGCTTGAGGTTCTGCTGGATCGTCGAGTGCCGTACCTCGTCGATCATCTGGATCGCCTGGCCGTTGTGCAGTTCCGGGTTGGGCACGGTGCGGAAGAGCAGCGGCATGGCCCGCGCGGCCGAGATCTCCGGGAGCGGGATGATGGACAGGAACAGCTTCTGCCACTCCAGCCAGCGCTCCTGCACCTGGCGGAACATGTTGCCCCGGATGGCGCCGTCCTGGGCACCGTAGACCCGGTGGTCCTTCTCTTCCTGCATCGGGAAGTAGGAGCGCAGGACCTGCTTCAGGGGGTCCTTCTTGTCTGCCTTACGGAACGAGTAGTCCGTTCCGTACTGCGACACCGGTTCGTGATACATGGGTTCCCAGGACAGTTCCTGGATCTTCTGGTGGGCCTTGGCCACACTCTGGCGACTCATGGTCACCCCTTCCCCTTTTGTGGGTTCCCGCTAGGCCTCGTACCTGCGGTCTGGCTCTTGTTTCCGCCGCCAGCGCCTCACCGGCGGGCGGATGCACGAGTCCCTGACGCTCGAAAGTCCCTCTGTGCCGAATAACAACCTGTAAAAGCGGGGGCCGGGCTCTCAACATGAGACAGGCCCGTCCGGCCCGACCTGCGCGCCGGGCGTCCGGGACCCGCGAACTCAGCGCTCACCGAAGAAGATGTCGCGGAGCTCGGCGAGCTGATCCTGGATGTCCCGGGACTGCCGCGGGTTCCCCTCGGCGGCCGGCTCGATCCCCAGGGCGCGGAGCAACTCGGCGGCCGGGGCGCCGGGGTCGCCCGATTCACCCAGGACCGGATGCAGTCCCTGGTCAGCCAGATGGTGAAAGACCAGGTTGACTACACTCCAAGGGTTGAAGGTCTCACCGGGGTGCATACCTGGGTGATCCATGAGGCGGCTCCGGATTCTTCAGCTGGCAAGCGCGAGACAGCCGACGTCCCTCGATCAAAACGCTGCACACTTGGGGGCGCTGGTCTCAACTTGAGACAGGTATCGGTAACGCCACACTTATTTTGGGTAAGTACGACGCGAACTCGGGATGCCCGACCGCGAGCTGAACGACCAGCTTGCGCGAGCGGTACCGGGAGGTACGGAGGCGCGATGGTGCCCACAGCAGTGCACCTGCCACAGTTGGCCGACAGCAAGGCGCTGGCGGACAACCGGGAGCGGTTTCTGACGGCGGAGTCGGTCCGGCCGAATGAAGTCCGCGAGCCGATCCTGGCTTCCTGGTGGCGCTCGCGGCAGTGGAAGGTGGCCGCCGACCGGGTGATGCTGCCGTACGTCCGTGATCCTGATCTTGATACGCCCCTGACGCGCAACGCCATGCCCGTGCTGCGCAACCTGCGCGAGCACCTGGACGGGCAGCCCATCAGCGTCATCCTCACCGACGCCGCGGGCGTCGTGCTCACCAGGATGACCGCCGACCATGACCTGGAACGTCACCTGGACGGGGTCCAGCTCGCCCCCGGCTTCAGCTACGCCGAAGAGTATGTCGGCACCAACGGGATCGGCACCGCCCTGGAAGGCGGCCAGCCCGCGTGCGTGTTCGGCCACGAGCACTACGCCGAGGACCTTGAGGACCTGGCCTGCGCCGGGGTCCCGATCCACGACCCGATCTCCGGGAAGGCCGTGGGCGCGGTCAACCTGACCTGCTGGCGCAAGGACGCCGACCCGCTGCTGATCGCGCTGGCCAAGACCACCGCGGACCAGATCACCCAGGCCATGCTGGCGGACAGCAGCGCGCGGGAACTGCAGCTGATGCAGGAGTACATGCGGGCCTGCCGGCGCACGAGCGGGATAGTGCTGGCGCTGAACAACGACATCGTCATGATGAACGAGTACGCCCGCCAGGTACTCGACCCAGGTGACCAGGGCGTGCTGCTCGGCCAGGCCGCCGAGATGCTGGCCACCCAGCAGGCGGGCGCGGTGTCCGTCGAGCTGCCCAGCGGGATCCAGGCCCGGATGTACTGCCGGCCGGTCCGGGGCGACGATCACGTCGCGGGCGGCGTGGTACACGTGAAGCTCATCGAGCCGGCCAGCCAGCGCCCGGCCACGGACTCGGCCGTCAAGCCCCCCATGTCCCTGCCCGGCCTGGTCGGCAGCGGGGCGCTCTGGCTACGCGGCTGCCGGCAGGTCGAGTCCGTGTACGACTCGGGGGACTGGCTCGCCCTGGAGGGCGAGCCCGGGGTGGGCAAGCTGACCGTGGTCCGGGCGGTGCACCAGCGCCGCAACCCGGCAGAGCGCTTCTACGTCCTCGAGGCGGCCGAGGCCAGCGACACGGACTGGCTGCTGCGGGCCCGCCGCGAGTTGCTCGACGGCGAGGGCTCGCTGGTGATCCGGCACGTGGACGTGCTCAACGCCCGGCAGCTGAACGCGCTGACCTCCGCGCTCCAGGAGGCCAGGACGGCCTCCCGGCAGGACGACCTGTGGGTGGCGGTCACCCTGGACCGCACGCGCACGCACGGCGACCTGACCAAGCTGCTGCGCTTCTTCCCCAGCACGGTAGAGCTGCCACCGCTGCGCCACCACATCGAGGACCTGCACGTGCTGGTCCCCTTCTTCGTGGCCAAGCTGGGCCAGCACGGCCGGCTGACCTGCTCGGCCGAGGCCATGCAGCTGCTGCTCCGGTCGAAGTGGCCGGGCAACACCGAGCAGCTGTGGCAGGTGCTCAAGCGGGTCATGCAGAAGCGGCGCACCGGGTCCATCCAGCCGGCCGACCTTCCGCCGGAATGCTGGACGGTGAGCAGGCGGCTGCTGTCCCCGCTGGAGTCCATGGAACGCGACGCGATCGTCCAGGGCCTGCTTGACTACCAGGGCAACAAGGTCAAGGCGGCCAAGTCGCTGGGGATGTCACGCGCGACCATCTACCGGAAGATCCACGAATACGGGATCGTCACCCCGGCCAGCTGACCGCTACGATGGGCCCGTGCACCGGCTCTTTCCCATCACCCCGCCGCCCCGCTTCTGAGCGGGGTGCCGCGCACGCGCGTCCAGCCATCTAGCTGACGCTCGCTTATCGCCAGGCTGGCTACTTTCTCCCACTGGTGTCCCCACCCCGCTTCCGCGACCCTTTCCCCCTTCTCGTCGCAGGAGCGATCTTCCATGACTGCTGCCACAACGCCTGCTCACACCACGGGGCCTGCTCACACCACGGGGCCCGCGGCGCCCCGCCGCTGGCCCGGAACCGGACTGGCCTGCCTGATGGCGGCCGGGCTGCTGTGGGGAACGGGCGGCCTGACCGGCAGCCTGCTGGGCCGGGACTCCGGTCTGCCCGACCTGTCGGTGGCCGCCTACCGGCTCGCCTGCGGCGGTGCGCTGATCATCGTCTTCCTCGCGGCGACCCGCAGGCGCTGGCCTGCGGGGCGGGCCGCCTGGATGCGCATCGCCGCCATCGCCGGGCTGGCCGTGGTATTCCAGAGCTGCTATTTCACGGCCGTGTCGCTGACCTCGGTCAGCCTGGCCACGCTCGTCACCATCGGGAGCGCCCCGGTCCTCGTGCTGGCGGCCGAGCGGGTGCGGGGGCGGCGGGCCGGTCGGCTCGCGGGCGCCGCCACCGGACTGGCGCTCGCCGGCCTCGGCCTGCTGGCCGGCCTGCCTTCCGGCGGTTTCCCCGAGACCGCGGTGCTGGCCAGCGCGGGCATGGCGGTCCTCGCGGGTGCCGGGTTCGCCACGCTCACGCTGGTCAGTGCCCGGCCGGTGGCCGGCCTGGATGACCTGACCGCGGCCGGTTTCGGGTTCACCCTCGGCGGCCTGGTCCTGCTGCCGGTGGCCGCGGCGACCGGCGGGGTCGGCTTCACCCCGGATCCGGTCACGCTCGGCCTGCTGGCCGCGCTCGGCACCGGCCCGACGGCCGTGGCGTACACGCTGTACTTCCGCGGCCTGCGAACCGCCCCGGCGGGTACGGCCGCGCTGCTGTCCCTCCTCGAGCCGCTGACCGGCACCGTCCTCGCGGCGCTGATCCTCGGGGACCGGCTCGGGACGGGCGGGATCGCGGGCGCCGTCATCCTCGGCGTGGCGCTGGTCCTCGCCGCAGTGGCCGGCCGGGGGGCCGCGTCACCGGGCGCAGTGGCCGACCAGGAGGCCGCGTCACCGGGCACAGTGGCCGGCCAGGAGGCCGCGTCAGGCCACCGCCCGGCGGACCACGGCCGTGGCCCAGCACAGCACCACCACGCACAGCGGCGTGAGCACGGCGAAGGCCTGCCACACGGCGGAGCCGGCCAGGGTACCGGCCGCCAGCACCCGGGCAGCGCTGACCGTGTAGTAGAGCGGGTCGAGATGGGCGAGCACCCGGATCCACTCCGGCCCGAGTGAGATGGGCAGCAGCACCCCGCCGAGCAGCAGCACCGGCAGGTTCAGCCCGTTGATGACGGCGGCGAAGCCGCTGATGTCCGCGGTGGCGAGGGCCATGGCGATGGAGAAGGCGGCCACGGTCGCCATGAGCAGCGCGAGCAGGGGGCAGAGCAGCAGCAGGCCGCTGGCGTGCACCCCGAAGCCGAACCCGGCCCCGATCGCGACGACGACCGCGTCGAATGCGAACATCAGCAGCATCGAGGCCAGGATCGGGCCGGTCAGGATCGCGAGCCGGCTGGCCGGGGTGACCCGGAACCGCTCGATGACGCCGGCGCGCAATTCGAAGATCGTGCTGAAGCCGGGCCCGGAACCGCTGGCGAAGGCGAGCAGGGCCAGGATGCCCGGCAGGAACAGGTCGAGCACGTGGCCGGCGGGCAGGCCAGAGGCGCCGACGAGGTTCCGGAGCAGGGGGGTGAACAGGGCCAGGTACAGGACCGGCGTGGAGAAGCCGACCACCAGCCAGACCGGGTTGCGCAGCAACTGGATGAGGTAGCGGCGAAACAGCAGGCCGATGTCGGTGGCGGTCTTCATACCGCTGCCTCCTCGGCCTCGCGGTCCGGGCCCCGGACGGCCCGGTCGCCGGCGTCCCGCAGCGACCGGCCGGTCTGGCGCAGGAACACGTCGTCCAGGCTCGGCTCGGAGAGCCGGAGAGAGCGCACCGGCAGGCCCGCCCGGTCGAGCAGCCGGAGCAGCCCGGGCAGCGCGGCCGCGCCGTCGCTGGCGTACAGCCGCACCGTGTCCCCCTCCACGGTGAGGTCGTGCACGCGGGCCAGCCCGGCCAGCCCAGTGCCAGCCGGCCCGGTGCCGGCCAGCCCGGTGCCGGCCAGCCCGGTGCCTGGCGCAGCCCGGTGCCGGCCAGCCCGGTGCCGGCCAGCCCGGTGCCGGCCAGCACCGCGGCGGCCCGCCGGCCGGCGTCCGCGTCGCGGGTGACAAGCACGATCGCGTCCCCGGCCACCTGCTGCTTGAGCGCCCGCGGGGTGCCTTCCGCGACCACTGTCCCGTGGTCAATGATCATGATCCGGTCGCAGAGCACGTCGGCCTCGTCCAGGTAGTGCGTGGTCAGGAAGACCGTGGTGCCCCGGTCCCGCAGGCCGCGGACATGGTCCCAGAGGCTGGCCCGGTTCTGCGGGTCGAGTCCCGTGCTCGGCTCGTCCAGGAACAGGATCGCGGGCTCGTGCACGACACCGAGCGCCACGTCGAGGCGGCGTCGCTGGCCGCCGGAGTAGGTCCGGACCCGGCGATCCGCGAACCCGGCCAGGTCGAACCGCTCCAGCACCTCCCCCACCCGCCGGGCGACGCCCGCGCGGCTCCGGCCGTAGAGCCTGCCCTGCAGGGTCAGGTTCTCCCGGCCGGTGGCCAGCTCGTCCGCCCCGCCCAGCTGGCTGACGTAGCCGATGCGCGCGCGGACCTGCGCGGGCTGGCGCCGGACGTCCAGCCCGGCGATCGTGGCGCTGCCCCCGTCGATCGGCAGCAACGTGGTCAGCATCCGCAGCGTGGTGGTCTTACCGGCCCCGTTCGGGCCCAGGAACCCGACGATCTCCCCCTGGGCGACCTGCAGGCTGACGCCGCGGACCGCCTCGATCGCCTGGCCCCGGCCTCCCGGGAAGCGCTTGCGCAGCTCCCGGGCGTCGATGACCGCGGTCATGATGCTCCTTTCCCGGCCGGCCCCGGCAGGCCGACATCCAGGAGCCACTATCAAACGCTCGTCGAGTTTTGTCAACCAAATGGATGACTAGCTGTGTCAGGTCATTGGCTGATAGCGTGGAAACATGAGCGCGACCAGCACGAACGGCGGGCGGCGCCGGGTCGGTGAGCCGGACGTGGCCGCCCGCGGGAGCGCGGGCCCCGAGGTGGCCGCCCGCGGGAGCGCGGGCCCCGACGGGGCCAGGCCGGGAACGTCGGAGGCCACCGTCCCCCGCCGGCCACGGCGCGCCCCGGCCGGCGCCAGCCGCCAGCGTGACGCGGAGCGCTCACGCCAGGCCCTGCTGGCCGCCGCCCTGGATGAGTTCTCGGTCCATGGCTTCGCGGGCGCCCGGGTGGCCGACATCGCCCGCCGGGCCGGGGTGAACAAGCAGCTGATCAACTACTACTTCGGCTCCAAGGAAGGGCTGTACCTGGCCCTGCAGCGGGACTGGCTGGAGCGGGAGGAGGGTTTCGCCCCGCCTGACCTTCCCCTGGCCGACCTGGTCGTCCGTTACCTCGCCGACGCCCTCGCCGATCCGCGTTCACTGCGCCTGCTGCTGTGGCGCGGCCTGGCGGACGACTCCGCGCCCGACGGCGGGCCGGGCCGCCAGGGGGACCTGGACCGGGTCACCCGCAGGCAGAAGGCCGGGGAGGTGGCCGCCGACCTGGATCCGGCAGCGGTGCTGCTAGCCGGGATGGGCATGGTCGCCGCGCCGATAGTGATGCCGCAGGTCGCCCGGGAACTGTTCGGCGTGGACCCGTCCAGCGAGGAATTCCGGGCGCGCTACACCGAGCAGCTCCGCCGGATCGTCACCCGCCTGTACGCAGACGCACCCGGTGGGTCAGGGGAGGCCGGGGAACCCTCTGGCCAGGCCTAGCCGACATTCTTGTGGGCGGGCAGGTGACGGCGGAGGAATTCCTCGGTCCGCCGCCAGGCCCGGGCGGCAGGCTCGGGCTGATGGAACATCGGCGCCTTCCGGTTGTGGAAGGCGTGCCCGGCCTCTTCTTCCACGTAGATGACCACGTTGGGCTGCCCGGCCGCCGCGTCCTGCACGGCCTGGACCTGCTCACGCGGGATGTACGGGTCGCTGCCGCCGAAGTGGAGCAGCAGCGGCGCGGTGATCTGGTCCAGCATGCCCAGCTGCTCCGGCACGGCCGAGCCGTAGAACGAGATCACCGCGTCCAGCGGCGTCTGCACGGCGACCAGGTAGGCGATGGACCCGCCGAGGCAGAACCCGATGATGCCGATGCCGCCGTCCACCTCGGGCAGTGCGGCCAGCACGCCCAGCGCGGCGATGGAGTCCGCGACGCCCCGGGCCAGGTCGAACCGGGACCCTATCTCCAGCGACGAGGCCAGGCCCGCGTCGTCGTGGGCGGCCTGGTAACCACGCTGGAGGCGCCAGAACAGGTCCGGCGTCGCCACCACGTACCCCAGGCCGGCCAGGTCCTCGCCCACGGCCCGGATGTAGTCGCTCACCCCGTAGATCTCCTGAATCAGCAGCAGGCCGGGGCCGCTGCCGCTATCCGGAGCCCACACGGTCAGGTCGAAGGACCCATCGGCGGTATGGACCGAGTCCACGCGCTGCTGCATGGGCATGATCCTAGATCCACGGAAGACGCTTCAGGTGGCCACGACCGCGAAGGACGCGGGCGGCATGCTGAGCTGCTCCCCCTCGATGCTGACCCCGGGACTGGTGGCGGCCAGCACCGCGGTCCCGGGCGCGCCGAGCGGAAGCAGCAGGGGCTGCTCGCCCAGGCTGGCCGCGACCCGCAGCCTGCCGCGGTGCAGCACCAGCCAGCGCTGCGCCTCGTCGTAGTCCGCCTTCATCCGGTCCAGCCGCGGGTCGGTCAGCTCCGGGTAGGCGCGGCGCAGCGCGATCAGCTCGGTGTACCAGGCCAGCATCTCCTGATGCCGCGGCGTGTCCACCTCTCCCCAGTCCAGCTTGGACCGGAGGAACGTCTTCTTGTCCTGCGGGTTCGGCACCTCGGCGGGGCCCCAGCCGTGAGCGCCGAACTCGGCCCGGCGGCCTTCGGCGACCGCGTGGGCCAGCCCCGGATCAGTGTGGTCGGTGAAGTACTGCCACGGGGTGGACGCGGCCCATTCCTCCCCCATGAACAGCATCGGCGTGAACGGCGCGGTCAGCACCAGCCCCGCGCCCACCTTGACCAGGTCGGCGGACAGCCCGCTGGAGATCCGGTCGCCGGTGGCCCGGTTGCCGACCTGGTCATGATCCTGGAGATAGCCGAGGAAGCGGAAGCCGGGGATGCGGAGCAGGTCCACCGGCCGCCCGTGGCTGCGGCCGCGGAACGATGAGTAGTTGCCGTCGTGGAAGAACACCCTGGTCAGCGTCTTAACCACAGCCCCCATCGAGCCGAACTCCGCGTAGTAGCCCTGCCGTTCCCCGGTGACGGCTGAGTGCACGGCGTGGTGGAAGTCGTCGCTCCACTGGGCGGCGAGCCCGAACCCGCCGGCCTCCCGGGAGCTGACCAGCCGCGGGTCGTTCAGGTCGGATTCGGCGATGATGACCAGGTCATGGTTCAGCAGGGTGCCGAGGGCCTGCGCCTCGACGGCCAGTTCCTCGAGAAGGTGCAGCGCGCGGTGGTCCTCGAAGGCGTGCACCGCGTCGAGCCGCAGCCCGTCCAGGTGATAATCGCGCAGCCACATCAGCGCGTTGCTGATCAGGAAGCCGCGCACCTCGTCGGAGCCCGGCTGGTCCAGGTTCACCGCCGGACCCCAGGGGGTCACATGCGCCTCGGTGAAGTACGGCCCGAAGTCGGCCAGCCGATTTCCGATGCCGACGTGGTTGTAGACGACGTCCAGCAGGACGCCCACCCGCATCGCGTGGCAGGCGTCCACGAACCGCTTCAGCCCGTCCGGGCCGCCGTAGGGCTGGTGCACGGCCCACAGGTGAATGCCGTCATAGCCCCAGCCGTGCTGGCCCGGGAACGCTGCCACCGGCATCAGCTCGATCATGTCCACGCCGAGGCCACGCAGATGATGGAGCCGCCCGATGGCCGCGTCGAACGTCCCCTCGGGGGTGAACGTGCCCACGTGCATCTCGTAGATCACCGCGCCGCGCAGCGGGCCGCCCCGCCAGCCCCAGTCCGTCCACGTGAAGGCGCTGTGATCGTAGGTGCGGCTCGGCCCCTCGCTGCCCAGCGGCTGCCACGGGGACCGGGGATCCGGCAGCGGCTCCCCGCCGTCCACCCGGAACGCGTAGTCGGTGCCGGAGGCGGCCGCCTCCGCCACCTCCGCCTCCCACCAGCCCGGGGTGGCGGCCGGGTGCATGGGCTGCGGCGGGGCGCCGCCCATGGCCTCCTCCCCCAGCTGCACCTCGACCCGCTCGGCCGTGGGGGCCCAGACCCGGAACACGCTCACTCGTGGCCCTCAGGGGGCAGTGTGCGCGCCCCGGCGAGCAGGGCCACGGGGTTTCGTTGCAGAAGATCGGACAGCAGCGGGCGGGCACCCGCATGGGAGGCACCGGTCAGCAGGTCCCGCCAGGGGCCCGCGTGCGGCAGGGGCAGCGCGGTACCGGCCCAGCCGCCACGCTGGCGCAGGGCGGGCAGCCGGGTGGCCACGGTGACCGCGTGCCCGCCGCGGGCGAAGCTCACCGCGTGCCGCGCCGCGGGGCCCTCGGCGGTCAGCGGGGTGTATTCCCCCGCGAACCAGTCCGGGTGCTCCCGGCGCAGCCGCAGCGCGGTCGCCGTGACCAGCAGCTTGCCCATGTCCAGTCGCGCCGTGCCCGGGCCGCCGGGCACCTGGCCGGCGCCCGGGCCGCCGGCCAGTTCACCGGCGTCCAGCGCGGCGAGCAGGTCCCGGGGGCGGGCGAAGTCGGCCGGGGCGCGGTTGTCCGGGTCGACCAGGCGCAGGCCGGCCAGCTCGCAGCCCTGGTAGGTGTCGGCCACGCCGGGCATGGTGAGCTGCACGAGCTTGGCGCCGAGGGCGTTCGCCCGCGCGTCACCGTCCAGCCCTGACACGAACCGGCCGATCTGCCCGGTGACCTCGTCGTCGTCCAGCACCAGCTCGGCGAAGGTCAGCACCTGCGACTCGTACTCGGTGTCCGGCTCGGCCCAGGAGGTGCGGCTCTTGGCCTCGCGCATCGCCTTGCGCAGATACCCGGTCAGCCGCTCGCGGTCCAGCGGCCACGCCCCGGCCAGGGTCTGCCACATCAGGTACGCGGTGTCCGGCTCCGGCGCCGCCCCGCTGGCCAGCGCCACGGCCCGCTCCTGCCAGCGGCTCACCTCCGCCGCCCAGGCCTCCGGCACCTCGGCCAGAACGGCCAGCCGGGCCCGGACATCCTCCTGGCGCTTGGTGTCGTGCGTGGACAGGGTGGTCATGCTGGCCGGCCAGTCCCGGGCCAGCCGGGCCGCGAACTCGTGGAACTCCCCCGGGCTGGTCCCGAAGGAGTCCGGGTCGCCGCCGACCTCGTTCAGGGCGGCCAGCCGGGACCAGCGGTAGAACGCGGTGTCCTCCACGCCCTTGGCCATCACCGGCCCGCACACCTGCTGGAACGCGACGATGAAGCGAGGGTGCTGGCCAGCAGCGCCGCGGCCGAGGGCGAGGTCCACGGTGGCGTCCAGGGCGGCGTGCAGCCGCTCCGGCAGGCGCGGCCGGGCCATGCCGGCGGCCCGGGCCACGATCGCGGCCGAGACCGGGGGCGCCGGCTCGCCGGGCACCACGTACGCCCGGTATACCGGCATCGCGGTGAGCAGTTCGGCCAGCACGGCGGACCGGTCGCCCACGCTGAGCCCGTCCAGGTCCGGGTGCCCCGCGTGGCCGGCCAGCCGGGCCAGCCGGGCCACCTCGGCCGCGAGGGCCTGTACGGCCTCCTCGCGCTTGGCGGCCTCGGCCACCCCGGCGAAGCGGGCGGGCCCGCCGGTGAGGCGCTCGTAAGCCGCGGTCAGCGGCGCGGCGCCGGCCGGGTCCAGGAACAGTCCGCCGACCGCGGCCAGCGCGTCATAGCCGGTGGTCCCGGCGCACGGCCAGTCCCCGGGCAGCCGTTCCGGCCCGGACAGGATCTTCTCGGTGGACACCCACAGGCCGCCGGTGCGTTCCGCGAGCCGCCGCAGGTAGCCGCGCGGCTCGGCGAGCCCGTCCGGGTGGTCCACCCGCAGCCCGTCGATGAGGCCCTCGGCGACCAGCCGGAGGATCACCTCGTGGGTGGCCTCGAACACGGCGGGGTTCTCGACCCGGACCGCGATCAGCGAGCTGACGTCGAAGAACCGCCGCCAGTTGAGCTCCGTCGCCGCCAGGCGCCAGTCGGCCAGCCGGTAATGCTGGGCAGCCAGCAGCCCGGGCAACGGCAGGCCCTCAGTACCGGGGCGGACCGGCAGCACGTGGTCGAAGTACCGGAGGACCGGCTCCGCCCCGCCAGTGCCCACATTCAGGTCACCCAGTTTCAGGTCACCGAGGCAGTCGCTGACCGGCCCGCCCAGGACCGGCATGAGCAGCGTGCCGTCCTGGGCGTCCCAGTCCACGTCGAACCAGCCGGCGAACGGCGACCCGGTGCCGTCCCGGAGCACCGACCAGAGTGGCCGGTTGAGCGACTCGGGCACCGGGACGGCCATGTGGTTGGGCACGATGTCCACGATCAGGCCCAGCCCGAGGGCGCGGAACCGGGCGGCCATGTCCCGGAACGCGGCCTCGCCGCCCAGGTCCACCGACACCCGGGAGTGATCCACCACGTCGTACCCGTGCGTCGAGCCCGGGGTGGCCTGCAGGATCGGCGACAGGTACACGTGGGTCACGCCCAGGTCGGCCAGGTAGCCCGCGATGGCAGCGGCGTCGGCGAATCCGAACCCCGGCTGGAGCTGCAGCCGGTACGTGGAAACCGGCACTGATCCCGGCGAGGCGGGGCGCGCCGCAGGCGTGTCCCGCCGAGCCGGCGAATCGGGGGGGCTGGGCCATCGGGGGTCCGGGGGTGTCCCCCGGGAGGCAGAGTGCCCCCCCGGGCCAGCACTAGACACGCCCGAGAACCTGCATGGACCGGCTGGGGATGGCGACCGCGTCACCGGGCTTGGCGGCGGGCGCGTCCGCCAGCGCGCCCAGCGGGAGCGCCGTGTCGAGCACTTTCACCCACTGCTCCCCGTAGCGCTGCGGCGGGATGGCGAACTCCAGGTCCAGCTCGCTGGCGTTGAACAGGAGCAGGAACGACTCGTCCTTCGTCCGCTCACCGCGCGGGTCAGGCTCGGTGATCGCGTCGCCGTTCAGGAACACGGTGAGGGACTTGGCGAAGCCCACGGCCCAGTCGTCATCGGTCATCTCCTCGCCCGCCGGGGTGAACCAGGCGATGTCGCCCAACTGGTCCTGCCCGCCGCTCTTGCCGCGAACCGCCTGGCCGCTGAAGAACCGCCGGCGGCGGAACACGGGATGCTCGGCGCGCAGCCGGATCAGCCGCGCCGTGAAGTCGAGCAGGTCCTGGTCGCCCTCGTAGCCGTCGGGCATTGGCGCCTCCGGCGACGGCGGCCAGTGCACCCAGGAGATCTCGGTGTCCTGGCAGTAGGCGTTGTTGTTGCCGTGCTGGGTGCGGCTCATCTCGTCCCCGCCCAGCAGCATCGGGATGCCCTGGGACAACAGGATGGTGGACAGGAAATTGCGCTTCTGCCGGTCGCGCAGGACGGTCACGGCCGGGTCATCGGTGGGCCCCTCGGCGCCGCAGTTCCACGACCGGTTGTCGTCGCTGCCGTCCCGGCCGTCCTCGCCGTTGGCCTCGTTGTGCTTGTGGTTGTAGGAGACCAGGTCCGCGAGCGTGAACCCGTCGTGCGCGGTGGCGAAGTTGACCGACGCGACCGGACGGCGGCCGTCGCTGAGGTACAGGTCGCTGGAGCCGGTCAGCCGGGAGGCGAACTCGGGGAGCGTGGCGTGCTCGCCGCGCCAGAAATCGCGCACCGTATCCCGGTACTTGCCGTTCCATTCCGTCCACAGCGGCGGGAAGTTCCCGACCTGATAGCCGCCCTCACCCACGTCCCACGGCTCGGCGATGAGCTTGACCTGGGAGACGACCGGGTCCTGCTGGACCATGTCGAAGAACGCGGACAGCCGGTCCACCTCGTGGAACTGCCGGGCCAGCGCCGCGGCCAGGTCGAAGCGGAAGCCGTCCACGTGCATCTCGATCACCCAGTACCTGAGCGAGTCCATGATCATCTGAAGCACGTGCGGGTGCCGCATGAGCAGGCTGTTGCCGGTGCCGGTGGTGTCCATGTAGAACTCCGGGGCGTCCCCGACCAGCCGGTAGTAGGAGGCATTGTCGATGCCCCGGAAGGACAGCGTCGGCCCCAGGTGGTTGCCCTCGGCCGTGTGGTTGTAGACCACGTCGAGGATGACCTCGATCCCGGCCTGGTGCAGCGTCCGGACCATGGACTTGAACTCCTGCACCTGCTCACCGCGGGTGCCGCTGGCGGCGTAGGCGTTATGCGGCGCGAAGAACCCGAGCGTGTTGTAGCCCCAGTAGTTGGCCAGCCCGCGCTCGGCCAGGATCGCGTCGCTGACGAACTGGTGCACCGGCATCAGCTCGACCGCGGTGACGCCCAGCCGCTGCAGGTGGTCGATGACCGCAGGATGGGCCAGCCCCTGGTAGGTGCCCCGCTGCCCCTCGGGTACCTCCGGATGCAGCTTGGTCAGGCCGCGGACGTGGGTCTCGTAGATCACCGTCTCGTGGTACGGGGTCCGCGGGTGCCGGTCGGAATCCCAGCTGAAGAACGGGTTGACCACCACGGAGCGCGGCACGTAGGGCGCGGAGTCCTCGTCGTTGCGCTGGTCAGGGTGGTCAAAGGGGTAGGCGAACACCGCCTGGTCCCAGCGGACGCTGCCCTCGACGGCCTTCGCGTACGGGTTAACCAGCAGCTTGGCCGGGTTGCAGCGCTGCCCGGCGCCGGGGTTATAGGGGCCGTGTACCCGGTAGCCGTAGCGCTGGCCCGGGCTCACGCCGGGCAGGTAGCCATGCCAGACGAACCCGTCCACCTCGTGCAGCGCGGCCCGGGTCTCGGCTCCGTCCTCATCGAACAGGCACAGCTCCACCCGCTCGGCCACCTCGGAGAACAGGGCGAAGTTCGTGCCCACCCCGTCGAAGGTCGCCCCGAGCGGATAGCTGTTGCCCGGCCAGATCAAAGCCTCCTGCGCCACCATGTCCGTCCCTGGTCGATGTACAGTTCCGCCGCGGCCGCACCCGCACCGCCCGGCCATGCTCCGTAGCCGGGCGTGTTCACCGCGTTGACCATGCGACCATAACGCCTTCCGCTACTGCACGTTGCCGCGCGGCGAACTGGGTGCAGCGAACTGGGTGCAGCGAAGACGGCGGGCTGCCTGCCTACGTGTCCTTGATGATGTCCCTGATCAGCCGGATGGTCCCGGAGGGGGTGAGGGCCTCGGCGCTGAGCCGGTTCATGATCTCCATGTAGTGGTCCACGTCGGAGCGCCGTTCCAGGTACAGGGCGCTGGTCAGCTGCTCGATGTAGACCACGTCCGGCAGGTCCGGCTCGTCGAAGCGCAGCACGGTGAACGACCCGCCCGCGGCTGCGTGCCCGCCCCGGCGGAACGGCACCACCTGCAGGGTGACCGCGGGCATCGAGGCCGCCACCTCGAGGAGGTAGGCCAGCTGGGCGCGCATCACGTCCCGGCCACCGATCGGGCGGCGCAGCGCCGCCTCGTCCATCACGGACCAGACCCGGGGCGGCTGCGGCCCGGTGAGCAGGTCCTTGCGGGCCATCCGGAGGCTGACCCGGCGGTCGATCTCCGCCTCGGGGGCGGCCCGGTTACCGAGCAGGGTGACCGCCCGGGCGTAGTCCGGGGTCTGGAACAGGCCGTGGACGAACTGCAGCTCGAAGGTCCGGATCAGCGAGGCCGCGGCCTCCAGGCCCAGGTAGGTCTCGAACCAGTCCGCCAGGATGTCGCCGTACTGGGTCCACCAGCCGTGCTCGTTAGCCTTCTCGGCCAGCGCGAGCAGGCCCAGGCGCAGCTTCTCGTCGGTGACCCCGTACAGGGTCAGCAGGTCCTCGACGTCGCGGATCTTGAAGCCCACCCGGCCGTGTTCCAGGCGGCTCATCTTGGACCGTGACGCGCGGATGTCGTAGCCGGCCTGCTCCGGGCTGAGCCCGGCCGCCTCCCGGAGGCGGCGCAGCTGGGCGCCGAGCACCATCCGGACTACCGTGGCGCCGGCCCGCGGCCCGGTCAATGACCCGTTCGCCGTGTTGCCGACCGGATAGGCAGATCCCGTCTCAGCTTCCGGCTCCATGCCACTCCCGACCCAATGGATGACCTGCCACTCCCCAGCCCCCAGCCGATGTCCAGACACTCAGCCCCAGTAGTCCCATTGCGGGCGCGTGGCGTCTGCCAGCGGCATCGTGAACCACTACTAAGCGGAACACACAGAGCACGATATCACCGCATCCGCCCGCTGTCCCGGGGCCAATTTCGCGTTGTTTCACCCCGGACGGCCCGCTCTCACAGATCGTCGAACTCGCCGTTCTTCAGCGCGGCCAGGAAGGCAGCGATCTCGGCCCGCGTGTAGATGAGGGCCGGGCCAGCCGGAAACCGTGAGTTGCGCATCGCGATCGAGCCTCCCGCGAGCCGGGCCAGCTCCACGCAACTGCCGTTGGGGTTGCTGGCGGTGGACTTCCGCCAGCGGGCATCGAGTTCTCGCGCCGGCATACCGTTCTTGACCTGCACCTTTTCCTCCCGGGAGCGAGGGGAGACCAGGGAAGCGCACGGAATACAGATAACGGGCGGATGGGGCGAAAGCTCCCCTGCACTGTGCAGCCTAACAGATCAGATGCACGTGCAGGCGGTGGTGCAGCGGACGTTGCAAACGTTACGTGCATGGGGCAAGATGACCCCTATTGGCCGTTCCCGGTAACGACAGATCGCTCGGAAGGCAATGACGGCACAGCCATTAGGCCAGGCAGGTCATGTAGTAAGCCACGTGGGCTGGGACTGGCTGGCGCCCGCCGTGGCCATGGCGGCTGCGGCGAGCGGCGCCCGCCAGCGGACCCCCGGGCTGGCCCCCACCGACTGGACCTGCTTTCCGCGGATCGCGATACGGACGCCAGGCACCGACACCAGGTCGGTCGGCACCGCTCGCGACTTCTGCCTGTCCACCATGCGGCGCTGGGGCGTGACGGACCGCGGGGACGATGTGGCGGTCGTGGTGTCGGAACTGCTGACCAACGCCCTGCGGCACGCGCTGCCACAGGCCGGTCCCCCCGGCGGGACCGCGGGCGGCGCTGGCCGCTTGCCGGTCCGTCTCGGGCTGGTCCAGCCGGGCCAGTTCGTGATGTGCGCGGTGGCCGACCCGAGTCCCCGGCCGCCGGAGCCGAAAGACCCTGACTACCTCGCCGAAAGCGGTCGCGGCCTGCACGTGATCAGCGCCCTCAGCGACAGGTGGGGATACACCGTCCCGACCGAGACGGGCAAGGTCGTGTGGGCCCTGTTCTCGGTCGGCCTCGACCAGCAGCCACCGGACTGGGGCTGGTTTGCCGCACGCCGGCTGGATCAGGCACGCAGCGTAGTGTGAGCGCTCTCACATCGATTGCTCAGTTGACACCGAATGTTCAGCTGGTACTGATTGCCCAGTTACTGTAATGCGCTCCGTGGGCGGCCCCACGGTCGCCGCTCAGCCCCGGGCAGGACCTGGCGGGGGAGATCCGGCGGGGCGGGCCGGCGCTGCCACTCCCGCGGGTAGCCCAGCGACACCTCCACGAACGGCACCCCGTCCCGCCAGATCGTCCGCGGGATGTGCAGATGACCATAGACCACGGCCGCGGCGTTGAACCGGACGTGCCAGTCGTCGGTGCGGGTGGTGCCGCACCACTGCGCGAACTCGGGGTAGCGCAGTACCCGGGTGGGCTCCCTGATCAGCGGGAAGTGATTCACCAGGACCGCGGGTGGGCCGGGTGGCAGGGCTGCCAGCCGCGCCCCGGTCGCCCTGACCCGGGCCCAGCACCACTCCTCCGCATTCGGATACGGGTCAGGGTGCAGCCACCGCTCGTCGGTGCACACCACGCCGGTCTCGTAGGCGCGGGCCAGGCCCTCGGCCTTGGTCCGCGCGCCGTCGGGCCGGAACGAGTAGTCGTACAGCAGGAACAGCGGCACGATGCGGACCGGGCCGCCGGGCCCGTCCCACACCGGGTAGGGGTCCTCCGGGGTGAGCACCCCCAGCCGCCGGCAGAACTCCACCAGGCGCCGGTAGCGGTCCTCCCCGCGAAGCCGGACCGGGTCGGTGCGGTGCGTCCACAGGTCGTGGTTGCCGGGCACCCAGATGACCCGGGCGAAGCGCTCGCTGAGCGTGCGCAGCGCCCACTCGATGTCCGGCATCCGCTCCCCCACGTCCCCGGCCACCAGCAGCCAGTCCGCCGCGGAGCGCGGCCGCAGCTCCTCGACCAGCTGCCGGTTCTGCGGGTATCCCACGTGCAGGTCGCTGACCGCGAGCAGCCGGGGGTCCGCCGCCGGGCCCGGGCCTGCGGGCCCAGCCTCCACCGCCGGGCCCGGGCCTGCGGGCCCAGCCTCCACCGCCGGGCCCGGGCCTGCGGGCCCGGCCTCAGCTGACATGCGTGAGCTCGCTGGTCCACATGACGATCCGGGTCCGGTCGCCGCGGAACAGGTCCCGGGCGAACTCGACCGGGTGGCCCGCCCGCGCGTAGGCGATCCGCTCGACCAGCATCAGCGGGGCGCCCTCGCGGACCTCCAGCGCCTCGGCCTCGCGGACCCCGGCGGTCACCGGCTCCAGGCTCTCCCGCGCCCGGCAGGGGCGCTGCTCGTACTTCTCGTCGAGCAGGTCATACAGCGACCCGTCCAGCCGGCACTGAAGCAGCCCGGGGAACCGCGCGGCCGGGAAGACCGAGCACTCGACCGCGATGGGGCGGCCGTCGCCGAGCCGGACCCGCCGGATCTCGCAGACCGGGTCGCCCGCGGTGATCTCCAGGGCGCCGGCCACGCCCGGCCGGGCCGGCCGCTCCGCCGCGGACAGCACCCGCGCGCCGGCGACCATCCCGTGGCGCCGCAACTGCTCGGAGAACCCGGCCAGCGTGGTACGGTCCTGCTCCAGCTTGCCCTGGGCCACGAACGTGCCGCCGTTGCGGCCCACAGCCCGGTCAACCAGGCCGCGGCGGGCCAGCGTGGCCAGCGCGTGCCGGAGCGTCATCCGGCTGACCCCGAGCCAGGCGGCCAGGTCCTGCTCGGTGGGCATCCGGTCGCCCGGGGCGAGCGCCCGCCTCGATCGCCTCGGCCAGCCACTCCTCGATCTGCCCGTGCGCGGTCGTCCCCGGCTCCCGGACGATCACCGGGGGCGTGAGCGCGAGCAGCCCCTCCCCACGTTCCAAGGGCTCAGCTCTCCGGCTGGGCACGTGGCCCAGCAGCGGGCGCCCCGGCCACCAGCGGCTCGTCGTCCCCGGCCGGCGCGATCACCGGGGCAAAGCGCTTGCGCCGCCCGACGGCCAGGTAGTAGATCACGCCGATCAGCGTAATGACCACGGCCACGGTCCACAGGATCGGGATCCGGTTCACGAAGCCGATGCCGAAGCTCAGCAGCCCGCCAGTCTGCCGGGGCTCGGGGTTGCTGGCCACCCGCGGCCAGGCGAAGTTGACCAGCATGGCCCCGCCGTACAGCAGCGCGAGGACGTTGACCACCGGGCCCCAGCGGCGCAGGCTGAACGGCGCGCTGATCTTCGGCCAGCCGCGCAGCCGGGCCCGCATGATCACCAGGTTGCCCAGGAAGTAGCTGAGGTAGATCATGCCGGTCGCGGCGATGGCGATGATCCCGGCCCCGGAGTACTTCAGGAACGGCACCGCGGCCAGCACCGCGATCACGATGCAGGCCCAGACCGGGGTGTGCAGGGTGGGCGAGACCTTCGACAGTGGCCTGGAGAATGGCAGCTGGTTGTCGCGGGCCATGCCGAAGCACAGCCGGATCGTGGCGGCCAGGATGGACAGGCAGCACACGAAGATGGCCGCCGACACCACCAGCAGGTAGACGGTGGCCAGCCCGGACGGGAAGTTGGCCTCGATGACGTTGGCCGGGTTCCAGCCCAGCCCGCCGTTCCCGGTGATCGCGGTGTGCAGGTTCGGGATGGCCATCAGCGTGCCGAGCAGGAACACCCCGCCGATGATGAACGCGCCGATCACCGAGTAGAGCACGGCCTTGGGCGCGGCCCGGCGGGGATCCCGGGTCTCCTCAGACAGGGTCGAGGCGGTGTCGAACCCGTAGATGACGAACAGGCTCATGAACATCGCGGCCAGGAACGAGCTGGGCCCGACGTGCAGGCCGCCGCTGTTGGTGACCACGTGGAAGCCCTGGTGGTTGTGGAAGATCAGCAGCACGATCGCGAACACGAACATGCCCAGGATCTCGAACACCACCCCGGTGTTGTTGATCACCGCGACCAGCCGCACGCCGTAGATGTTCAGCACGGTGATGATGACCAGGATGATCAGCGCCACCACCAGCTGGGTGTGCAGGCTGGCCGCGTTCAGGCTGTGCCAGCCCAGCCCGTTCAGCGCCGGGATGAGCGCGATCGGGATGGTCGCCACCACCGCGGTCACGGTCAGGATCCCGGCGAACAGGTAGATCCAGCCGGTGAACCAGGAGTAGGTCCTGCTGGCCAGGTACTTGGTCCACTGGAACACCGACCCCGCCACCGGGTAGTGGCTGGACACCTCCGCGAAGTTCAGCGCGACCAGGAACTGGCCCGCCGCCACCACCGGCCAGGTCCAGATGAACACCCCGCCGATCGTGGTCAGGCCCAGCGCGAACAGGGTGAAGATGCCGGTCGACGGCGAGATGTAGCTGAACGCGACCGCGAACGAGCTGCCCAGGCCCAGCGAGCGCTTCAGCTCCTGCTTGTACCCGAACCGGGCCAGGTCGGCGGAATCCCGTTCGTGCGCGGCGGACTGGGAGCTGCTGGTCATCGGCGGATCCTCCCCTGGTTGTGGGGCACTGCGACGGGGCCGCAGGTTGACGCGTAGCGTAAATTCCGGGTTGAGTTACTGTCTAGACCCAATTGCCGCAGTGGGTCACGACTGAGACATTCCCGTGATTGCGTCTAGACCTTTCCCGGCGCGGGCCTCTACCCTGCGGTGCAATGGACGATCTGCTGGACCAGGTGCCCTGCCTGGCCGCCACGCCGCGCACGGTGGAGCCGCTGCCCGGCGGCCTGACCAACCGGAACTACAAGGTGACCACGCCGGCGGGCACGTTCGTGGCCCGGGTCTGGTCCCCGGGGGACCTGCTCGCGATCAACCGGGACCACGAGCACCGCAACTCGGTCGCCGCCGCGGCCGCCGGGGTGGGGGCACCCGTCGTCGCCTACCGCCCCGAGCACGGCCTGCTGGTGCTGGGCTATATCAACGGAAGAACTTTCCGCAACGAAGACCTCGCCGACCCGGTCACCATCCCCAGGGTCGCGGAGGCGTGCCGCCGGCTGCACGCAGGGCCCCGGTTCGCCGGTGACTTCGACATGTTCGAGGTCCAGCGGCGCTACCTGGACGTGGCCACCGCGCACGGGTTCACGGTCCCGCCGGGGTATGCGGAGCTGATGCCGCGGGTCACCGCGGCCCGCCGGGCCCTCGCCGTCCGCCAGCCGGCCACCGTGCCCTGCAACAACGACCTGCTCGCCGCGAACTTCATCGACGACGGCGAGAAGATCTGGCTCATCGACTACGAGTACTCGGGCAACAACGATCCCTGTTTCGAGCTCGGCAACATCGGGGCCGAATGCGGACTGTCCCCGGACGCGCTTGCGGCCCTCGTGAGTGAGTACTACGGCGGTTCGTTGCGGAATAAGATCGCGCGCGCCCGGATCCTGGGGCTGATAGGCAGGTACGGATGGACCCTGTGGGGGGCGATTCAGCACGCCAGCAGCCCGATCGAGTTCGACTTCTGGGGCTGGGCCATGGAGCGGTTCGAGGCGGCCGCGGCCGCGATGACCAGCCCGGCCTGGGGGCGGCTGCTCGACGAGGCGGCCCGCGATGATTAACGAGGGCGGCAGCGCCGGCCGCTACCGCGTCGTCATCATCGGGGGCGGGGTCATCGGCACCAGCGTGGCTTATCACCTGGCCGAGCGCGGGTGCGCAGACGTGCTGCTGCTGGAGCAGGGGCAGCTGTCCTGCGGGACGACCTGGCACGCGGCCGGGCTGGTCGGCCTGCTGCGCGCCACCGAGAGCGGCACGCGGCTGGTCCAGTACTCCACGGACCTCTACGCGCGGCTGGAGGACGAGACCGGGCTGACCGCCGGGTTCCGCCGCTGCGGCGGGCTGATCGTGGCCCGCACCCCGCAGCGGCTGACCCAGCTCCGCCGGACCGCGGCCGCGGCCGAGGCCTTCGGCCTGCAGGCCGAGATCCTCACCCCCGGGCAGGCCCGGGAGCGGTACCCGGTCATGGAGACCGGCGACCTGGCCGGTGCGATCTGGCTGCCCGACGACGGCAAGGCCAACCCGGCCGACCTGACCTACGCGCTGGCCAAGGGCGCCAGGGCCCGGGGGGTGACGATCCGGGAGCGGACCCGGGTCACCGGGATCGCGACCGCGGACGCGCCGGGCGGCCGCGTGGTGACCGGGGTGCAGACGCCCGACGGCGACGTCGAGGCCGAGATCGTGGTCAACTGCGCCGGGCAGTGGGCCAAGCAGGTCGCGGCCTGGTGCGGGGTGACCGTCCCGCTGCACTCCTGCGAGCACTTTTACGTGGTGACCGACCAGATCGACGGGATCGGCCGGGACCTGCCGGTGCTCCGCGACCCGGACGGCTACACCTACTTCAAGGAAGAGGTGGGCGGCCTGGTCGTCGGGGGGTTCGAGCCGGACGCCAAGCCGTGGGTGTCCCCGGACGCGATCCCCTACCCGTTCGAGTTCCAGCTGCTGGGCGAGGACTGGGAGCACTTCGCGCCGCTGATGGAGCAGGCGCAGCGGCGCATCCCGGCGCTCCGCGACGTGGGCATCAAGAAGTTCTACAACGGCCCGGAGAGCTTTACCCCGGACAACCAGTTCATCGCGGGAGAGGCGCCCGGGCTGCGGAACTTCTTCGTCGGCGCGGGCTTCAACTCGGTCGGCATCGCGTCCGCGGGAGGAGCCGGGCGGGCCCTGGCGGAGTGGATCCTCAGCGGCGACCCGGGCCTGGACCTGACCGCGGCCGACATCCGGCGCTTCGCGCCGTTCCATGGCAATAACCAGTTCCTGCGCGACCGGGTCGGCGAGGTGCTCGGCCTGCACTACGCCGTGCCGTGGCCGAACCGGGAGCTGGCCACGGCCCGGCCGCTGCGCCGCTCCCCCATGCACCACCTGACGGCGGCGGGCGGCGCGGTCTTCGGCAGCCGGATGGGCTGGGAGCGGCCCAACGTATTCGCCCCGCCTGATCTCACACCACCGGGAAGACCGCCCGTCATCGAGTACAGCTGGGACGAGCCGGAGTGGCTGCCCTGGTCGGCCGCGGAGCAGCGGGCTGCCCGGCGGGACGTGGCCCTGTTCGACCAGACGTCGTTCTCCAAGTACCTGCTGAGCGGGCCGGACAGCGAACGCGTGCTGCAGTGGCTCTGCACCGCAGACGTGGCCGTGCCGCCGGGCCGCACCGTGTACACCGGGATGCTGAACGAGCGGGGCCGCTACGAGTCCGACCTGACCGTGACCCGCCTGTCCGCGGAGGAGTACTTGCTGGTCAGCAGCTCCGCCACGACCGAGCGGGATCAGGACCACATCCGGCGGCGGATACCGGGGGGCGCCGGCGCGCGGCTGGTCGACATGACCTCGGCGTACGGGGTGCTCGGCGTGATGGGCCCGAGGTCACGGGATCTGCTGGCCGGGCTGTCCACGGCCGACCTGAGCGATCGGGCGTTCCCGTTCGGGACCAGCCGCGAGATCGACCTGGGCTACTTCCGCCTGCGCGCGACCCGGATCACCTACGTGGGTGAGCTGGGCTGGGAGCTGTACGTGCCTGCCGAGTGCACGGTCGGCGTATTCGAGCTGCTCACCGGGGCTGGCCCGGAGTTCGGGCTGGTCCAGGCCGGCTACTACACGATCGAGTCGATGCGGCTGGAAAAGGGGTACCGGGCCTTCGGCCGCGAGCTGACCCCCGAGTACGGGCCGGCGGAGGCGGGGCTGCTGTTCGCCTGCAAGCTGCGCGGCGAGGTTCCCTTCCTCGGCCGGGAATCGGTCGAGAAGGCACGGGCCGAGGGGATCCGGCGGCGGCTGGTCTCGGTCGTCGTCGGTGACCCGGCGCGCGAGCGGGCCAGCGAGGTGCGCCAGCCCATGCTCTGGGGCGGTGAGCTCGTGCTGCGCGACGGGATGCCGGTGGGCCAGCTGACCTCGGCGGCCTGGGGCGAGGCGGTCGGCCAGGCGGTCGGCCTCGGCTACCTCCGGCACCCGGCCGGCGACGTCATCACGCCCGAGTTCCTCCGCACCGGCCGCTACCAGGTCAACGCGGGCGGCGACCTGTACCCGGCCACCGTGTCCCTCCGCCCGCCCTTCGACCCTTCCGGCGCCAGAGTCCGGGGGTTGTGACCCCGCCGCCGGTCACCGCTGGCCCTTCCCGTCCCGCTGGCCCTTCCCGTCCCGTCCCGCTGGCCCTTCCCGTCCCGTCCCGCTGGCCCTTCCCGTCCCGCCAGCCCTTCCCGTCCCGCCAGCCCTCCCCGTCCCGCCAGCCCTCCCCGTCCCGCCAGCCCTTCCCATCCCGCCAGCCCCTCCATCCCCGACCACCCCATCGGTCCTTGAACCCACGCGCCCCTTCTGGACCATCGGCCCACGTTTCACGCGGAGCGTGCGTCCTAATCGGGCAAATCACCCCGTCGCGCGCACGCTCCGCGTGAAAGGTCGCGGGCCCGCGGGAGCAGCCGCCCGGCCAGGGCGCGGCGGCGGGCATGATGGCGGGATCGAGTGCGCGGATGGGGGTGGGGGTGGTGCGGGCGGTGAGCGGGTGGGTCCGGCGGGCACCAGGGCGGCCGCGGGAGTGGCCGATGCTGCAGGGGCTGCTGCCGATCCGCCGCGCCCAGGTGCCTGCGGACCTGCTTGCCGGCGTCACGCTGGCCGCACTGGGCATCCCCGAGGTGCTCGGCTACGCCCGGATCGCCGGAATGCCGGTAGTCACCGGGCTGTATACGCTGCTGCTCCCGATGGCCCTGTTCGCCGTGCTGGGCGCCTCGCGCCACCTGGTCGTCGCGGCGGACTCGGCGACCGCAGCCATCCTGGCCGCCGCCCTGCTCCGGCTGGCCGAGCCGGGCTCCGCGCAGTACGTCCGGCTGGCCGGGCTCGCGGCCCTGCTCACCGGGGGCCTGCTGCTGCTCGCCCGGCTGGCCCGGCTTGGCTTCCTGGCGAGTTTCCTGTCCCGCACGGTGCTGCTCGGCTTCCTCGCCGGCGTCGGGATCCAGGTCGCGATCGGGCAGCTGCCGGACATGCTCGGGGTCAGCGCGCCCAGCCCGCGCACCGTGATCAAGCTCGCGCAGACCGTCGAGGCCCTGCCGCGCGCCCAGGGCGTCACCGTCGCCGTCTCGTTGAGCGTGGTGGCGGTGATGATGGTGGCCCGCCGGATCACCCGCCGGATCCCGGGCGCGCTGATCGCCGTGGTCGGCGCGATCATCGCCAGCAAGGCCGCCGACCTGGCCGCCCACGGGGTCAGCGTCGTCGGCTACGTTCCCCGCGGGCTGCCCGCCTTCGAGCTCCCGGCCCTGGGCCTGCACGACGCCATCTCGCTGCTGGGCACCGCGGCATCCATCTTCATCGTCATCCTGGCCCAGAGCGCGGCCACGGCCCGCGCCTACGCAGCCAAGTACGCGGAGCCGTTCAGCACGGACACCGACCTGATCGGGCTGGGCGCCGGCAACATCGCCGCCGCGTTCACCGGCACCTTCGTGGTAAACGGCAGCCCCACCAAGACCCAGATCGTGGACGACGCGGGCGGGCGCAGCCAGCTGGCCACGCTGACCACCAGCGCGGTGGCCCTCCTGGTACTTCTCGTCGCGACCGGGCCGCTCAGTTACCTGCCGAACGCCGCGCTGGCCGCGGTGGTGTTCCTGATCGGCGTCGAGCTGGTGGATGTACGCGGCATCCGGCGGCTCCTGCGGGTCCGCCGGCACGAGTTCGTGGTCGCCGTGATCACCGCGGCGGCGGTGGTAGGCCTCGGCGTCACCGACGGGATCGTGGTGGCCGTGATCGCCTCGATCATCGACCACCTGCGGCACAGCTACCGGCCGCGCAACAGCGTGCTGGTGAAGTCGGCGGCCGGGCACTGGCAGACCACGCCGGTGGCGCCCGGCGCCCGGACCGAGCCGGGGCTGGTCATTTACCGGTTCGGCACCAGCCTGTACTTCGCGAACGGGTCCCGGCTGCTGGAAGACCTCATCGCGATCAGCTCCCAGGGCGGCCCGCTCCGCTGGTTCGTCCTCGACGGCGTGGCCATCGGCGACGTGGACTACACCGCCTCCGCGATCCTCAGCGGCATCATCGCGCAGCTGCATCAACGGCACATCCAGTTCGTGGTGACCAGCCTGTTGACACCGGTGCGCAAGCAGCTCGAGCACTACGGGATCACCGGCACCGCCGGCCCGGACGCGTACTTCGACACGGCGGGTGAGGCCCTCGAGGCGTTCCAGGCCGCCCTGCCGCCGGCCTCATCCGGCAGGGCGGACGGCTGATCGGGCAGGCGCCTCTCCTGGCCCGGTAGCCGTTGCTGGCCCGGTACTCTGGCCCGTGACCCGGCTGGCCCGTGACCGCGGTCAGCCCGCCCCGGGGACGACCAGGCCGGTCGCACAGCCGAAGTCGATCCGCGAGCCACCCGGGCCGGGCGCCGACCCGGACAACGTGACCGTGTCTCCGTCGGCCAGGTAGCCGCGCGTCTGGCCGTCCGGCAGCCTGATCGGGTCCCGGCCGCCGGCCGTCATCTCCAGCAGCGAGCCCATCTCGTCCCGGCGGAAGCTGGACACAGTGCCCGAGCCGTACAGGTCGCCGGTACGCAGCGCGGCACCGTTCACGGTCAGGTGCGCGAGCTGCTGGGCCCCGGTCCAGTACATGCTGGCGAAGCGCGGCCGGGAGATGACCTGGCCGTTGATGCTCACCGCGAGGTCGATGTCCAGGCCCCAGTGCTGGCCGTCCCGCAGGTAGCCCAGGGGCTCGGGGTCCTGGGCGGGGGACGGCACCCGGGCCTGCTCCAGCGCGGCCAGCGGGATGACCCACGGTGAGATCGTGGTGGCGAAAGACTTGCCCAGGAACGGCCCGAGCGGCCGGGACTCGAACGCCTGGATATCGCGCGCGCTCCAGTCGATCAGCAGCACCACGCCGAACACGTGCTCGGCGAACGCCCCGGCCGGCACGGGCTGGCCCGGCGCCGACCCCACTCCCACCACGAAGCCGATCTCCGCCTCGAAGTCCAGCCGGCGGGTCGGGGCCAGCTCGGGCCGCGCGTGGCTGGGGGCCAGCTGCCCGCGCGGGCGCGGCACCGGCGTGCCGCTGACCACCACGGTGCCTGCCCGGCCGTGGTAGCCGACCGGCATCTCCCGCCAGTTGCGGTGCAGCTGCGGATCACCGGGCCGCAGGACCCGCGCGGCGTTGGTCGCGTGCTCGAGCGAGGAGTAGAAGTCGGCGAAGTCCGCCACCTCGAACGGAAGGTGCAGGGTGGCCTCGGCGACCGGCACGAGCTCGCTGATCTGGCCGCCCTGGACGGACCCGAGCAGCCGTTCCCGGGTCCGCTGCCAGGCCCGCGGCCCGCGGCTCATGAAGGCGTTGAGCGAGGGCGCGGCGAAGATCGGGTCGCCGAAGGTCCGGTACAGGTCAACGAGGTACGTGCCGAGGGCAGCCCCCACCCGGGGGCTGTCCGAGCCGCGGGAGAACACGCAGTACGGCAGGGTGTGCTCGGTGAAAGTCGGCAGGGTCAAGGAATGTCCAGGGAGATCGCGAATGTGAAGAGGTCGCTACGGTAGTGGATCCGGGCCACGTCCACCGGGGTAGCGCCAGCCGCGTAGGTCACGTTTTCGGAAACCAGCACGGGGCTCAGCGCGTCGATCTGCAGCAGCGCGGCCACCTCGGCCGGCGCGGCGCGAGCTGAGACCTCGTTGTCGATCCTGGTGAGCGGCAGCGACAGCTCGTCGCGGAGGATCCTGGTGACCGGGGACCGGGCCAGCGCCGCGTCGCTGACCCGGGCCGCGTGCTCCGGGCGCAGGTAGTTCTCGGCGTAGCTGACCGGCACGCCGTCGTCGAGGCGCAGCCGGCGGATAAGCACGGCCTCACGCGCCGCGCCCAGCCGCGCGGGCAGCGCGCCGGCCGGCACCCGGGTCCGGCCGAGGACCTGGACCTCGTCACTGGACTGCTGGGCCATGACCGCGTCCGCCGAGCCCAGCACGCGCAGCGCCCGGGTCCGCAGCGCGTCGGCGTTGACGAACGTGCCGCGCCGCCGGTGCCTGCTGATCAGGCCCTCGCCGGCCAGGGAACCCAGCGCCTGGCGCACGGTGGCCAGACTCACCCCGTAGTGCCGGGCAAGCTGCGCCTCGGTCGGCAGCCGGAGCGCGCCGTCCCGGTCGAACCCCAGGATGACCGCGCGCAGGCTCTGGGCCAGCTGGTACCACAGCGGCAGCACACCGGTGAAGCGCGGCGGCAGCCCCGCGAGCAGCGCGTCGCCCGGGGCTGCGGGACCGCCTTGCTCACTGGGCAACACGGGGCGCCGCGAAGGAGCGGGTCAGCCCGGCCCAGACCGAGTCATAGTCGGGCTGACGGTGCGCCGCCTCCATGGCCTGCCGGGTCGGGACGATCATCCAGCGGCTCTCGAACATGAACGCCAGCGTGTCCGCGACCTTCTGCGGCGCTAGTTCGACGCTGCTGGCCCGGGCGAACGTCTCGGCGTCCGGGCCGTGCGAGGTGAACGTGTTGTGCAGGCTCGCCCCGCCGGGCAGGAATCCCTCGGCCTTGGCGTCGTAGGCACCCTGGACCAGGCCCATGAACTCCGACATCACGTTGCGGTGGAACCAGGGCGGCCGGAAGGTGTCGTCGGCGACCAGCCAGCGCGGCGGGAAGATGGCGAAGTCCACGTTGGCCAGCCCCAGCGTGTCAGACGGCGAGGTGAGCACCGTGTAGATCGACGGGTCCGGATGGTCGAAGCTGACCGTGCCCAGCACCATGAAGTTCGCGGTGTCGTACTTGACCGGGACGTAGCTGCCGTGCCAGGCCACTACGTCCAGTGGCGAGTGATCGTACCCGGCCGCCCACAGGTTGCCGCCGAACTTCTGCACCACCTGCACCGGGCCGCCGCGCTCCTCATAGGCGGCCGTGGGCGCCAGGAAGTCACGCTCGTTCGCGAGCCCGTTGGCGCCGATCACGCCGCGCTCCGGCAGCGTGAACGGGGCACCGTAGTTCTCGCACAGGTAGCCGCGCGCCGGGCCGCCGGGCAGGTCCACCCGGAACCTGAGGCCCCGGGGAACCACGGCGATCTCGCCGGGGCTCAGCTGCAGCGGGCCCAGCTCCGTGTGCAGGAGGAGGGTGCCTTCTTGCGGTACGAACAGCAGTTCCCCGTCGGCGTCCACGAAATATCGGTCGGTCATCGCCGACGTGGCAGCGTACAGGTGCACGGCCATGCCGCTGCGCGTCCGCAGGTCGCCGTTGCCGCCCACGGTGTAGAGGCCGTCAACGAAGTCCGCCGGTCCGGCGGGCAGCGGCAGCGGATCCCAGCGCAGCCGGTTGGGGTCCGGCTCGATCTCGTCGAACGGCGTGCCGCGCAGTGCTCCGTTGCCGATCCGGTCGAAGCGGGGGTGAGCCGCGGACGGCATGATCCGGTAGGCCCAGGTCCGCCGGTTGACCGCGCGCGGCTCGGTGAAGGCGGTCCCGCTCAGCTGCTCCGCGTACAGGCCCAGCGGGGCGCGCTGCGGCGAGTTGCGGCCCTCGGGCAGGGCGCCCGGGACGGCTTCGCTGACGAACTCGTTCCCGAAACCAGGCTGGTAGTGATGGCCGTCCGCGTGCCTGTCCGCCATGACTGCTCCCATATCGTCTGATTCCTCTGCTCAATCAGATCATTGGGGGGGTGGACTGGTCAATTCACGGCAGCGGCACTCGAGTCAACGGCGGGCGCCGGGCAACTGCGGCACCATGCTGCGGCCGGCCCGCAGCAGGGCCTCGGCCTCGTCCGCGGGCATCGGGGCGGCCAGCAGGTAGCCCTGCCCGTAACGGCAGCCCATGGAGACCAGCATGTCCCGCTGCACCTCGCTCTCGATCCCCTCGGCGATCACGGTCAGCTCCAGCGTCCTGGAGATCCGGACGATCACTTCGACGAGGGCCAGCCGCTGGGTGGACACGGCGATCCCGTCCACGAAGGACTTGTCGATCTTGAGCAGGTCGATCGGCAGCTCGCGCAGGTAGCTCAGGGAGGAGTAGCCGGTACCGAAGTCATCGATGGCCAGCCGCACCCCCATCCCCTTCAGCTCCTCCAGGTCGGCCCGGAGCCGCTGGTCCGGGCGGAGCAGGCCGCTCTCGGTCAGCTCCAGCACCAGGGACGACGGGGCCAGGCCGGATTCGGTCAGTCGCCGCCGGACTCCCCGGACAAAGCCCGGATCCCGCAGCTGGCGGGCGGCCACGTTCACGCTCACATACACCGCCGGGTGACCGCGGACGCGCTGCAGCCAGCGGGCCAGGTCGGTCGTGGCCTGCTGGAGAACCCAGGCGCCGAGCGGGACGATGTGGCCGGTCTCCTCGGCCAGGGCGATGAACTGGTCCGGCTGCACCATGCCCCACTCCGCGTGCGGCCAGCGCAGCAGCGCCTCGAACCCGGCCACCGCGCCGGTGCTGAGCTCGACGATGGGCTGGTAGACCAGCGTGAAGGCCGACTCCGCCACCGCGCTGTCCAGAGCCGCCTGCAGCTCCCGGCGCCGCATCATGCCGGCGCTGAACACCGGCTGGTAGCGGCGCCATTGCCGCTTACCCGCCGCCTTGGCCGCGTACAGTGCCAGGTCGGCTTGCCGGATCAGGTCGCTGGTGCTGGTGGCGTCCTCGCTGGTGGCGACGCCCACGGTGGCGGTGACGATCGCCGAGCCGATGGCGAGCGTGAACGGCTCCTGGAAGGCCAGGACGATGGCCTCGGCCAGGTTCTCCACCGCCGCGCCGTCCATCGCGTCCTCGATCAGCAGCCCGAACTCGTCCCCGCTCAGCCGGGCCGCGGTGTCGTGACCCGTGGTGAGCGCGGCGAGCCGCATCCCCGCGGCGGCCAGCAGCTCGTCACCGACGCTGTGCCCCAAGGTGTCGTTGGTCACCGTGAAGTCGTCCAGGTCGATGAAGAGCACGCCGACCACCGTCTCGGTGCGCCGGGCGCGGGCCATCGCGCGCATTACCCGCTCCTGGAACAGAATCCGGTTGGGCAGCCCGGTGAGCGAATCGTGGAAGGCCCGGTACTTGAGCTCCCGCTCGAGCTGGCGCTGGTCGGTGACGTCCCGCAGGGTCAGCACCAGGCCGCCGACGGTGGGCTCGTCACGCAGGTCGCTGCAGCGGACCTCCACCTCGACGTAGGAACCGTCGCGGGCGGTAATCCGCCAGTCCTCGTCGGCGTCCGGGCCCTGCCCGGCGCGCATCTCGGCCAGGGCCCGGGTGACGTCCCCCCGCTCATCCGGCTGGACGAGGTCCCACAGGTACTCCCCGTCCACCGGGACGTGGCCGAAGATGCTCCGGGCCGACGGCGTGGCGTACCGGATCCGGCCGGAGTCGTCCACGATCAGGATCACGTCGGACGTGTCGTGGATCAGGGTCCGGAAGTACGCTTCGCTGTTGCGCCGGATCACCTCGCGGCTGAGCACTACCCGCTCGACCACCAGGGCCGCCTGCCGGGCCAGCACCTCGAACGTCCCGGCCAGCTCGGCCAGGTCCCGGCGGTCGCCGGACACGGCCAGCACCCCGATCAGCGGATCACCGGCCGGCCGGTCCTGCAGGGCCAGCGCGCAGAGCAGGACGCTCGGTTCGTCGCCGTCCGCGCCGCTCAGCAGCTGCGGACCAGGCCCGGTGAGCAGCGACAGCCAGCCATCCGCCGCCGCGGCAGGCAGGTCCATGGTCACGGGCGGCTCGTCCGGCGGGGAGCCCACCACCCGCAGGGTGCCGCCCTCGCGTACGGCGAGCAGGACCGGCCCGCTCTGGCGGTTCTCCATCAGCGAGGCCACCCCGGCCCGGACGGCGCTGGCAGCCTGCTCCACCGTGGCCGCCGCGGCCAGGGCCGCCCCGGCCAGCCGCAGGACCTGGGCCCGGGCCAGGCTCCGGCGGAGCGCGGCGGCCACGTCAGCGAGCCGGGACAAGACCAGGACATACAGCAGGGCGGAACAGACCGCGATCACCCCGGCGTCCCGGACCCGGTGCGTGACGGCCTCGCCCAGCAGCAGCGCCGGGGCGATCAGCGAGGCCACCATGATCAGGATCAGCCGGGCCGCCGAGCTCGGGGCCCGCTGGCTGGCCGCCGGCTGGGTCAGTTCCGTCATGCTCGGATGCAGCGCGGCAGCACCCCAGGCCGCGTAGAACACGGCCCAGCCGGAATCGATGAGGGTGCCCAGGGGGAACGAGCCGTGCAGCTGGGCCAGGCCGAAAGCCACGTCCGAGGCGAGCAGCCCCAGGCTGCCCAGGGTGAGCAGCTGCAGGGAGCGGGCCCGCCAGGTGCCGGGGGCCAGCAGCCGGGCCAGCATGGCGAGCACGAGCACGTCGCCCAGCGGGTAGGCGATCGCGACCGCCTTCTGCTGCCACGTCAAGGTGGCGTTGTTCACGTAGGGCAGGATGAGGAACACCCAAGACAGCAGGGCCAGGCCCACGGTCAGGGTCAGCGCGTCCAGCAGGCTGCGCCGGTCTTGCCCGGCCGAACGGCGCCGGATGAAGATCAGCAGGCCGATCGCGTACAGGGGATACGAAGCCAGGTAGAAGAGGTCCACGAAGGAGGGGAACGGGACGGTCTCGTGCCTGACCTGGGTCAGGACCAGGAAGCTCTGCTGGCCCACCGCGAAGCTCAGGTTCGCCGCGGCCAGCAGCAGCCACGGCGCCCGGCGGGCGGGACGGTTGAGGATCACGCCGGCCGCGATGGCCGCGACCCCGGAGAGCGCCAGGACTCCCCACACGCCCACCCGGAGCGCCGGCAGCGCGTAGTAGGCGACGACGAGCAGCGTCATCCAGGCGGCGTACGCCGCCATGATCCCCCGTCGCCACGCCAACGCGCACCACCCCCGCCCCGCCCAGGCCCCCGCCCGGGGTTTCGCCCAGGCCTGAACCTCGGCGAACGAGAACCTTCCTGGCTGTGACCTCCCCTGTCCTCGCCCTGAGGAGGGCGGTCCCGCCCTCCTCAGGAAAATCTCGCGAGCCCGCATCGTCGGGCCACGTCTGCCACAGTAGACTCAAAGTTCAACAATCAGTAACGACACTTTAGACAGAGCGTGATCAGGAGTCTTGACCCGCGCCGGCGATATGGCGGTTCCGCCGCGCGGCCGGGCCGGTCAGGGCCCCGGTCAGCCCTGCTTGCCGGGACGCCGGTCAGGCTGGTCGCCCAGCAGGCCAGCCCGCCGGAGGGCGTCGGCCATGGCCCCGTCGCCCTGGCCTGTGCTGCCCTGGCCTGTGCTGCCCTGGCCTGTGCTGCCCTGGCCTGTGCTCCCCCGGTCAGGGCGCCCGCGCTCCCGGCCGGTCCGTTCGCCGCCGTGGCCCGCACCGCCGCCATCCCGGGCACCGCGGCCCGCACCGCCGCCTTCCCGGGCGCCACGGCCCGCACCGCCGCCTTCCCGGGCGCCACGGCCCGCACCGCCGCCTTCCCGGGCGCCGCTGCGGCCGCGGGCTGCCCCGCTGGTCCCGCCCTGGCCCACTGCCTCGCGCCCGGCCTCACGGCGGGGCCGTCCGCCCCGCTCCGCCGCCTCGTCCTCCAGCCGCAGCGTGAGCGAGATCCGCTTGCGGGGGATGTCCACGCCCAGCACCCGGACCCGGACCACGTCACCCGGCTTCACGACCTGGCGGGGGTCAGACACGAATGTCCGCGACATCGCGGACACATGCACCAGGCCGTCCTGATGCACGCCAATGTCCACGAAAGCCCCGAACGCGGCCACGTTGGTCACCACGCCTTCCAGCACCATGCCAGGGGCGAGGTCCTCCAGCGTCTCCACGCCCTCGGCGAAGCTGGCCGTGGTGAACGCCGGCCGCGGGTCACGGCCGGGCTTCTCCAGCTCGCTGAGGATGTCGGTCACGGTCGGCAGGCCGAAGCGGTCGTCGGTGAAGTCCTGGGGCCGCAGCGAGCGCAGCACGGACGTGTTGCCGATCAGCCCGGGCATGCCCGTCCCGGCCGCCCGCAGGATGCGCCGGACCACCGGATAGGCCTCCGGGTGGACGCTGGACGCGTCCAGCGGGTCGTCCCCGCCGGGGATGCGCAGGAACCCCGCGCACTGCTCGAATGCCTTCGGTCCCAGCCGCGGCACGTCCTTGAGGGCCTGCCGGCTGCGGAACGGGCCAGCCTCGTCCCGCCGGGCCACGACCGCGGCAGCCAGGCCTTCGCTGATCCCCGACACGCGGGCCAGCAACGGGACCGACGCGGTGTTCACGTCCACGCCGACGCCGTTCACGCAGTCCTCGACGACCGCGTCCAGCGACCGGGACAGCTTGATCTCGGCCAGGTCGTGCTGGTACTGGCCGACCCCGATGGACTTCGGGTCGATCTTGACCAGCTCGGCTAGCGGATCCTGGAGCCGCCGGGCGATCGAGACCGCGCCGCGCAGCGACACGTCCATGCCGGGCAGCTCACGGGAGGCGTACGCGGACGCCGAGTACACCGACGCCCCCGCCTCGGAGACCATCACCTTGGTGAGCTTCAGCTCCGGGTGTGCCTTGATCAGATCCGCGGCCAGCCGGTCCGTCTCGCGCGAGGCCGTGCCGTTGCCGATCGCGATCAGCTCGACCCGGTGAGCGGCGGCCAGCCGGGCCAGCGTCGTGATGGACTCCTCCCACCGGGGCGACCCGGCCCCGCCTGCCCCGCCTCGCTTGAGCTCATGCGGGAAGATCGTGTCGGTGGCGACCGCCTTGCCCGTGCCGTCCACCACCGCGACCTTGACCCCGGTGCGGAACCCCGGATCCAGGCCCATCGTGGAGCGCGTCCCGGCCGGGGCGGCCAGCAGCAGGTCGCGAAGGTTGGCCGCGAACACCACGACCGCCTCGTCCTCGGCACGCTGCCACAGCCGCATCCTCAGATCGACCCCGAGGTGCACGGCGATCCGGGTGCGCCAGGCCCATTGCACCGTGTCCCCCAGCCAGCGGTCCGCCGGACGGCCCTGGTCGGCGACGTCATAGCGCCGGGCGATTTTCGTTGCGTAATCGGACGGGGCGGAAGGAGCCAGGCCGTCAGCCGCGGGCTCACCCGCATCCATGGTCAGGTCGAGGATTTCTTCCTTCTCCCCGCGCATCATGGCCAGGATCCGGTGCGAGGGCAGCGCCGTGAACGGCTCCGCGAACTCGAAGTAGCCGGCGAACTTGGCACCCGCCTCCTCCCGGCCCTCGCGGACCCGGGACACCAGCCGGCCCCGGGACCACATCTGCTCACGCAGCTCGCCGATCAGGTCGGCGTCCTCGGCGAACCGCTCGACCAGGATGGCCCGCGCGCCGTCCAGCGCCGCGGCCGCGTCAGCCACGCCCCGCTCCGCGTCCACGTACTGCGCGGCGGCCCGCTCCGGGACGGTTTCCGGGTGGGCCAGCAGCTGGAGAGCGAGCGGTTCCAGCCCGGCCTCGCGGGCGATCTGCGCCTTGGTGCGCCGCTTCGGCTTGTAGGGCAGGTAGATGTCCTCCAGCCGCGCCTTGGAGTCGGCGGCCATGATCCGCGCGCTGAGCTCGTCGTCGAGCTTGCCCAGGGCCCGGACGGACTCCAGGATGGCCGCCCGCCGGTCCTCCAGCTCGCGGAGGTAGCGCAGCCGCTCCTCGAGCGTGCGCAGCTGCGCGTCGTCCAGGGCGCCGGTTGCCTCCTTGCGGTAGCGGGCGACGAACGGCACCGTGGCCCCGCCGTCGAGCAGCTCGACCGCCGCGCTGACCTGCCTCTCGCGCACCCCCAGTTCCTCGGCGATCCGGCGCTGAACTCCGGCGTCGGCGGGCGGCTGCGGGTCGGCGGAAGCGGTTGCGGTCACGAAGGGTCTCTGCCTTCCGGGTCGGGGGTGCGCACCATAGGGTAGGCGGTACGGGCTGGCTACCACGGGAGATGGCGATGACACGGACACCACAGGAAGTTTTCGGCCACCATGTCGAGGCGCTCGGCGCCGGCGACCTGGACGAGATCGTCGCCGACTACGCCGAGGATGGGGTGCTCATCACGCCCGCAGGCGCGCTGCACGGAAAGGGCGGGATCCGGGCCGCGTTCACCCAGCTGCTCGCGGACGTGCCGGACGCCGACTGGACCCTGAAGACCCAGATCTACGAGGGTGACGTCCTGTTCCTGGAGTGGGCCGCGGACGCGGGGGCCACGTACGCGGACGACGGCATCGACACGTTCGTGTTCCGCGACGGGCTGATCCAGGTTCAGACGGTCCGCTACACCCTGCAGCACCGAGGCTGAGCCGGCGGTTCAGCCATCGGTCACCGGGCGGCCAGCGCGGCCAGCAGGTGACTGAAGCCGTCCGGGGCCCGGGCGCGGCGCCGGGCCGAGGTGACCACGCTCACCGTGCTGGTGCGCAGCACCCGTCTGCCCGAGGCGGCGAGCGCGTTGACGAGCGCGTGGTCCTCGGCGGTCCTGGCCGGCCCGAAACCGCCCGCGGCCAGGTACGCGGCCGCGCTGAAGCCCAGGTTGGCGCCGTGCACGTGCGAATGGGCCGCGCCGCCCGTCCGGTAAAGCTGCTGGAATAGCGGGGGTACCTCGCCCGGGTACTGCCGCCAGTCGTTCACGGTGATCGTGCCGACGACCGCATCCCAGCCGCCCTCGGCGTAGCGGACCTGCCGGGTCAGCCAGCACGGCGGCACCAGCGTGTCCGCGTCCGTCGTGGCCAGCCAGACCGAGGCCGGGTCGAGCGGCCCGGTCCGGCGGAACACCTCCGCTACCCCGGCGGCCCGGGCGGCGCCCACGTTCCGCGCCTTGATGGCCAGCACCGCCGCTCCGCCGGCCCGGGCCAGTCCGGCGGTCTGATCGGTGCAGGCGTCCGCCACCACCACCACGTGGACGGGGATGCCGGCCAGCGGCGCGGCGGCCAGCCGCACCGCGGCCAGGCAGGACGGCAGCAGGTCCTGCTCGTCGTGCGCCGGGATGACCACGCCGACGGCGGCGATCATGGGAGATTTCACACGAGGCCCTCGGCCTGGGCCACCGAGACCAGCTCGCGGCCGGCCCGCTGGTAGACCTCGGCGGTGAAGTCCGTCTCGGTGTGCCCGACCCGGCGGGCCAGGTCGCGGCGCGCGGCCAGCACCCGGTGCACGTCATCGCCGCCGCGCGGGTAGTCCGCCACCGGGTGCCGCCAGTGCACCGCGAGCAGGGAGCCGCCGGGCCGCAGCGACGCGGCGCCGCGGTCCAGGACCCGGTCCAGCTCCTCCCCGGCGAAGTAGTAGAGCACCTCGGAGAACACGATGAGGTCGAACCGGCCGGGCGGCCAGTCGCCGGGGATCGCGCCGCGGCGCACGCGGACGTTCGGCAGCGCGGCGGTCCGCGCGGCGGCCGCCCGCACGGCCGCACCGGAGGCGTCCCAGGCCAGCACGTGGCCACTGCGCGCGGCCAGCATCCCGGTCAGCACGCCCACCGAGCAGCCCGGCTCGAATACGTCCTCGTAGTGCGGGTCGGGCAGCAGCGCCAGGGTGAGCGCGTACTTGCGCGCCTCGTACCAGCGGCTGGCCAGCCCCCACGGGTCGCGCTTGGCCGCGTACATCCGGTCGAAGTACCCCAGGTCCAGGCTCATCGGCTCGCCGCCCGGAGCAGCACCTCGTGATCGCGGGTAAAGTGCGCCACCGTGCCCGGGGTGAGTACCGGGCCGGCACCGGAACCCCGGGGCTCCAGCTGGCTGGCGAAGCAGCGGATGGCGGCGCGTTTGCGGGCGGCAACCGAGGGCCGCAACGAAACGCGCACGGCGTGCTCCCACGGCACCCGCGAGTCACCGGGGTGGGCCCAGTGCCACGTCCACACCGGGTAGCAGTAGGTGAGCGGGCTGGCGCGGCGGGCGGCCCGGCCCACCGCCTCATGGTCGGCGTGCACGTCCTGGTCCCAGGGGGCCAGGACCGCGTCGCAGCCCGCGGCGAGATCGCGCACCCGTGTGGCGAGGTCGTCTTCGCGGGCCGCCACGCCCGTGTCGGGGAACCCGAGCCGGATCACCTCGGTGGCCTGGGCGCCCAGCATCCCAAGCGCGCCGGCGGTCTCGGCGGCCCGGCGGGCGGCCAGCGCGGCCGGGTCGGGGTGGCCGGGATGGGAGGCCTCGCCGTCGGTGACCGAGACCAGCAGGAGCCGGGTCCCGGCCGCGGCCAGCTGGGCCATGGTGCCGCCCACGCCGAGCACCTCGTCGTCAGGATGGGCCGCGAGCACCAGCACGCGCGCCCAGCCGGTCAGGTCGGCCACCGGGAGGCGGTGCAGGCCCGCCCAGGCCCGCCAGTCCGCCTCGTCGGTGCCGGGCTGCTCAATCGCGTTCACCACGCGGCGCCCCGCTCCGCGACTTCGGCGCCCAGCTGGGCCAGGTCCCGTTCGGCGTGATGCTGGCGCAGGTACACGGTCAGGTCGGCGACCCGGCGGCCGTGCGCCTCGTCGTGGGCCAGGGGCCGGCCCCAGCGCCCGGCCGACGCGCCCCATCACCTCGGCCGCGGCCGCCTCGACCTGGGCCCGGACGCGCAGGGCGCGGACTGGCCCGCCGCCGCCCAGATCGCAGGGGTCGGCGTCGATCTCGTCCGCCGCCTGGTCCAGCGCCGCCCGGGCGCTGGTCAGCGCGATGTCGGCCGCGCCTAGGTGAGCCAGGGCGTGCGGGCCCACGTCACGGCGGCGCGCCGCGCCCAGCAGGGTGCCGGCGACGGCGCGGGCCCCGCCGTACCAGCACGCCGCCACGCCCACGCCGCCGTGCGCGAAGCCCGGCCGGCCGGTGTAGCCACCAGGCGGCCCCGCCGCCTCGGCGAGAACGTCGTCGAAGTCAACGTTGAGGGTGTCGCTGCCGGCCATCCCGGTGGCCGGCCAGCTGCCTGGCACCGGCGTGAGATCGCCGGTTTCCACCGCGAACAGCCGGATGCCGTCCGGCGCGGCTGCGGTGACCAGCGCGCAGGTGCAGGCCCGCGCGCCCGAGCAGTACTGCTTGAGGCCGGTGAGCCGCCAGCCCCGGCCCGCGCGGGTCGCGGTCAGGCCGCCGCCCGGGGGCTGCGCGGCCCAGACCCCCCACCGGCTGCCCGGCTCGGGCCCCGGCCCGCCCAGCTCGGCCAGGATGGCCACGGCGTCGGCGTGCCCCTCGCCCAGCCGGACCAGGGACAGATCCTCGGCGGCCAGGCCGGCCAGCCGGGCCCAGCGCTCCCGGGTCCGCCCGCCGCCCGGCAGGGGCAGATCCAGCCGCCCCGACTCCACCGCCGCGGCGAAGGCAGCGGCCGTGGCACGCCACGGGGGCGGGCCGTCCATGTCCACTTCTCCCCGCGCTGTCTCGATGCTCGTCATAGTGTGTGCGGTTCTCCTTCTCCGGTCGCGGGCCCCCGCCTCTACCCACGGCAACCTGCTTCATACCCGTCTGACCTCGGGTTCCACGGGAAACACCCGCCCCACGCGTCCCATCCCCCTAGGTCGGACAGACCGGGGCACTGGACCGCCTGGTGCGGACTGGTCCGGGCAGAGGACGGCGCGTATCTGCCCCCGGCCGTGTATGTGTGAAGCGGCCACAGCAGGGCAGCTTGGAGCGTCACGGCCCTGCCGCCCCCGCCGGCCTCCGGTCAGCCCGGCAGCGCCTTCAGGAGGATGCGCGACGTGAAGCGCGGCGACCTGGGCCAGCCACGCACCAGCGCCCCCGCCGGCGACCCGGACCAGCCGGGGAGCGGCCGCAGCGACGGCCCTCGCCACCGACGACGCGCTGCGTCAGCAGAGCACAGCCGGGAGCAGCCGGGCCGGGACCAGCCGGGCCGGGAGCAGCCCCGGCGGCAACGGCGGCTACGGCGGCTACGGCGGCTACGGCGGGGGCGGCGCAGGCACGGCCAGCACGGCTTCTGACCTCGCGGCCGGCCATCCGGGCCATGGGAGCGCGGCGGGCGGCAGGCCCGCGGGGGACGGGCGCCCGGCCGAGCCGCCGGACCATATGGAGCGGGCGGTGGCGGCAGCCGCCGCGATCGCCGAGGAGACCGGCGGCCTGGGCCGGCTCGGCCGCCCCATGAACCGGCGGTCGCCTTTCTTCGTCGGCATGGCGGCCGCGGCCGGTGTGGCGGTCACCTACGGACTGGTGGAGCTGCTGATCAGGGCCCGCTCCGTGCTCGTCCTCATCGGCCTGGCCTTGTTCATCGCGGCCGGGCTCGACCCCGCGGTGAACTGGCTGACCCGCCGCCGCCTGCCCCGCTGGACCGCCGTGATCGTGATCCTGCTCATCGTGGCGGCTGTCGTGGCCGGGTTCGCGGCCTCGGCCATCCCGCCGCTCACCGCACAGGTCACCGCCCTGGTCCACGAACTGCCGCGCTACCTGACCACGCTCAAGGACCACAACTCCGAGCTCGGAAAGCTGAACTCGCGGTTCCAGATTCAGCAGCGGCTGACCAGGCTGCTGTCCACCAAGGGCACCGCGCTGGTCGGCGGCGTGCTGGGGGCCGGCGCCCTTGTGCTCAGCGCGGCCAGCTCGATGCTGGTCGTCATCGTGCTGGTGGTCTACTTCCTGGCCGCGATGCCGCGGATCAAGCTGTTCCTCTACCGGCTGGCCCCGCAGTCGCGGCGGTCCCGGGTGATCCTGATCGGCGACGAGATCTTCGTCAAGGTCGGCGGTTACATGCTGGGCAACTTCCTGACCTCGCTGATCGCCGGGGCGGGCACCTGGGCGTGGCTGCAGATCTTCGGGGTCCCCTATCCGCTGCTGCTGGCCCTGCTGGTGGCCCTGCTCGACCTGGTCCCGGTGATCGGGTCCACCGTCGGCGGCGCCATCGTCTCTCTGGTGGCCCTGACCGTGTCACTCCCGGTGGCCGTCGCTACGCTCGCTTTTTACATCGCGTACCGCCTGGCGGAGGATTACCTCATAGTGCCAAGGATCATGGGGCGGACGGTGGAGGTGCCGGCGGTGGTGACGGTGGTGGCGGTCCTGCTCGGCGGGGCGCTGATGGGCCTCATCGGGGCCCTGGTCGCCATCCCCGCCGCGGCGGCGCTCCGCCTCCTGCTGAACGAAGTCACCTTCCGCAGACTGGACCGTAGCTGACTGGGCCGCAGCCCCAGGGACAGGGGGACGAGCCGCCGGGCGGGGGCGCTCCCCCGGTGCCGCGCTGGCTGCACGCGAGCTGGCTGCGGGCCGCCAAGCGGCCGATCCGGCGGATCGTGATCCTGTTCATCCTGGCCCTGATCATCGAGTACCTGGTCATCCCGGAACTGGTCGGGGCGAGCAAGAACCTGTACCTGCTCGGGCGGGTGAGCATTCCCTGGATGATCGCCGGGCTGGTGCTCGAAGGGCTCTCGCTGTTCTGCTATGCGCTGCTGACCCGCGAACTGCTGCCCCCTGAGGGCCGGCCGGGCATCTCCCGGCTGTTCCGGATCGACCTGGCCGCGGCCGCGGTGGCACACATGATCCCCGCGGGCACCATCGGCAGCGCGGGCGTCGGCTACTCGCTCTTCACTTCGGAGGGTCTGGACGGCACCGACGTCGGCGTGATGATGGCCACCAAAGGCATGGGTTCCACCATCGTGCTCAACGTCCTGCTCTGGCTGTCGCTGGTGATCTCCATCCCGCTGTCCGGGTTCCGGGCCATCTACGCGACGGTGGCCATCGTCGGCGCGGTGTTGCTGGCCCTGATAGCTGTCCTGATCATCGGGCTTACCCGCGGCGCACCGCGGGCGGGGCGCATCCTGCACACGGTCGGCGACAAGATCCCCGGCGTCGGGGGGGACCGGCTGGAGAGGATCGTGCTCCAGGCGGACGAATCGCTGCGCCGCCTGGCCGGCAACCGGCGGGTCATGATCGGCTCGCTGACCTGGGCGTCGCTGAACTGGCTGCTCGACGCGGCGTCACTGTGGTGCTTCATCGCCGCATTCGGCGCCTTCGCCAGCCCGGTCGGGCTGTTCGCCGCGTACGGCATCGCGAACGTGCTCGGCGCCATCCCGATCACCCCGGCCGGGCTGGGCGTCATCGATTCGGTGACCCCCGTACTGCTGGTCAGCTTCGGCCTGACCCGCAACGTCGCCACGCTGGGCGTGCTGGCCTGGCGGCTGGTCAACTTCTGGCTGCCCATCCCGACCGGGATAGCGGCCTACATCTCGCTCAAGGTGCCGCGGGGCTCCGACTGGGCGCAGAGGCGCCGGGCGCTGGCCGACATGTTCGGCCACAACCGCTCCAACGGCGAGGACCAGGCCGAGCTGGGGGCCGGGGCCGCGGGCCGGGCCGGGACCGCGGACGGCGAGAACGCCAAGCGGGAGATCACCGCCGGGGAAGCTTGACCACCGACACGAAGAACTCGTCGATCTGCCGTACCGCCGCGATGAACTGCTCCACGTCCACCGGCTTGGTGACGTAGGCGTTGGCGTGCAGCCTGTAACTGCGCAGGATGTCCTCCTCTGAGGAGGAGGTGGTCAGGACGACCACCGGCACGTGGGAGAGCTCAGGGTCGGACTTGATCTTCTCCAGGACCTGCCGCCCGTCGTATTTGGGCAGGTTGAGGTCGAGCAGGATCAGGTCGGCGGACGGCGCGTCGGCGTGCGCGCCGCGGCGGTAGAGGAAGTCGAGCGCTTCTTCCCCGTCCCGCGCCACGTGGAGCCGGTTGCGGATCTTGTTGTCCTCGAAAGCTTCCCGGGTCATCAGCTCGTCGCCGGCGTCATCCTCGACGAGCAGGACTTCGATCTGTTCCAGGTCGCACATGCGGTGTCCCTTCGGGGGTGATGCCGGGGTTCTCGTCGCCCGGTTCTGCCGGGGCGCTGGCGCCGGAGGGGGGCAGGGTGAGCGTGGCGATGACTCCGGGGCGGCCCGCCAGCCCGGCGGGGGTGGGGGGCGCGGGCAGCGTGAAGTAGATGCGCGTCCCGCCTGAATAGCTGGTGTCCAGGAACATCTGGCCGCCGTGCTGCTCGACGATCCGCTTGCACAGGGCGAGGCCGATCCCGGTGCCCGGGTACGAGTCCCGCCCGTGCAGCCGCTGGAAGATGATGAAGATCTTCTCGGCGAACTCGGCCGGGACACCGATGCCGTTGTCGGCCACGCCGATCTGCCATCCCCCGTCCCGTTGCTCGTCCGCGGTGATCCGGATCTCCGGGGAGCGGTCCGCCGCCCGGAACTTGATGGCGTTGCCGATGAGGTTCTGCCACAGCATGCCGAGCAGGGTCGGATCGCCCATCACCTCCGGGAGCGGCCCGGAGCGCTCGATGACCGCCCCGGTCTCCTCGATCGCGGCCGACAGGGCGGTGGTGGCCGCGTCCAGCGGCTGGTCCAGCGGCACCAGCACGCGCACGTCGCCGGCCCGGCCGACCCGTGAGAAGGTCAGCAGATCGTTGATCAGGATCTGCATCCGCTTCGCGCCGTCCACGGCGAACTCGATGTACTTCAGGCCCCGCTCGTCGAGCTTGTCGCTGTAGCGCTTCTCCAGCAGCTGGCAGAAGGACGCGACCTTGCGCAGCGGTTCCTGCAGGTCGTGTGAGGCCACGTAGGCGAACTGCTCCAGCTCGCCGTTGGACCGCAGCAGCTCAGCGGCCTGGGCATCCAGGTCGGCCGCCTGGCGGGCCGCGACGGCCTGCGCGGCGCGGCTTGTCTCCAGCGCGGTGACCAGCTCGCTGCGCATCCTCTCGACGGCCGCGGACATGGCCCACAGGTCCGCCGGGCCGCTGGGCCGGATGTGGTGGCTGTAGTCACCCTCGGCCACCAGGTCGGAGGCGGCGCGGAGCCGGTGCAGCGGGCGGATCACGGCCCGGTCGAGCAGGACGGCCAGGGCGGCCGCGGCGAGCAGGAACGTGCCCAGGATGACCCCGTAGACCCCGTCCTGGAAGTTGCGGGCCCGGGCGAGGGAGGCCCGGTCAGCGGCCGAGACCGAGGCCAGATGCGTGTTCTGGGCCGCGAATAGCGCCCGGAGGTGATCGAAGGCGCTCTTGCTGTGATTCAGGAGCGTCAGGTCCTTGCCGTTCAGCGGGCCGCTCCGGGCCCGGCTGATCAGCGGAAGGGCGTAGGCGGCCCGCCAGCCGTCCGCGGCCCGCTCGAGGCGGGCCAGGTCCCCCCCGAGGGGCTGGGTGCGGCCGATTTCGGTGCGCAGCTCGGCGGCGGCGGCCCGCTCGGTGGCTCGCCCGGCCGTGTACGGCTGGAGGAACCGCGGGTCACCGGTGATGCCATAGCCGCGCACGCCGGTTTCCTGGTCAACCAGGCCTCCCTGCAGCCGGTACGCCTGGGCTTGTGCTGGCAGGATCGAGCCGGAGAGCTCGTTGGAGATGTTCCGGGTCCGGGCGGTCAGCGCCACCACGGCGAGGGCCGCCACCACGACCAGCAGCCCAAGCACCGCGAACACCAGCCGGAACCAGCCCTGGACGGTGAGCTCGCGGATCCGGGGCGACCGCTCCGCCATTCCGGATGCGCTCACTGCGTTGCCTTCCAGCCGAGATGAACGATGGCGACGTCGTCGGCCAGTCCGCCGTAGGGGGTGGCTGCGGCCTCGGTCGTGTCCAGCAGGTTATCCACGAAACCTGACGGGGACAGCCCAGCCAGGTCGCGGGCCATGGCCAGCAGCCCTTCCTCGCCCAGCCGCTGGCTGCCCGGGCCCACCCGGCCCTCGAACAGCCCGTCGGTGAACAGCACCAGGCCCGCGTCCGGGGGCAGCGGCAGGTCCTGCTCCGGCCAGGACACGCCGGACTCCAGGCCCACCGCGGGCCCGGCCGGCCCCTCGACGAGCTCCACGTGTCCCGGCGTGCGCAGCAGCAGCCCCGGATGGCCCGCCCGCAGCACGCGGACGCTGCGCTGGTCCAGTCCGAAGACGAGATGGGTAAGGGTGGCGAAGAGGTGATCGTCCTCCCGCTCGGCCATCAGCAGCTGCTCGAGCAGGCCTATCAGCGCCGCCGGGGTCGCGCCCGCCAGGACCAGGGACCGCCAGGCCACCCGCAGGCAGACCCCGATCGCGGCCTCCGCCGCACCGTGCCCGCAGACGTCCCCGATGACCGCGTGCACGATGCCGTCCGACGTCTCGACCACGTCGTAGAAGTCGCCTCCGAGCAGCGCATTAGCCCGGCCGGGCCGGTAGCGGGCGACCATCTCGAACGCCCCGGTGCGGAGCAGCGGGGTGGGCAGCAGCGCTCGCTCCAGCCGGGCGTTCTCCGCCGCCCGCAGCGCGCTGCGCTGCAGTGCCGCCGAGGCCTGTTCCACGTGCTTGCGCTGGGTGGCGTAACGGATCGCCCGGCCGAAGACGTCCGGGGGCGCCTGGCCCTTGATCAGGTAGTCCTGGGCACCTGCGGCAACCGCGGCGAGCCCGGCGCTCTCCTCGGCCAGGCCGGTCAGCACCACCACCGGTGCGCCCGGGGCGGCGGCGAGTATCTGGGTGACCGCCTCCAGCCCCTGCACATCGGGCAGGTGGAGGTCGAGCAGGACGCAGCCGGGCACCGTCCCCGCGCTGAGCAGGCCCGTGGCCTCGGCGAGCGAGCGCACCGCGGTCAGCGAGGCCTGCATCCCGCTGTCGGCGAGCATCTCCTCCACCAGCAGGACGTCGCCGGCGTCGTCCTCCACCAGGAGGATCGTGTCCGGGTCGCCCAGCCATGCCAGGCGCGCGCGATCCAGGCCGCTGCTCTCCTGCGGGGGGCTGGCCGGCGGGGGGCTGGCCGGCCCGCGCGAAGCGGGCCCGCCGGTCCGGGTCGGCATGCTCACCGCGCGCCTGCGGGACGAAACCTCAACCAACGCTCCTTAATGACAGACCGCCAGCCTCTTAATGACAGACCGCTAGCCTCGTATCCGAGGCTAGCGGCTTCTTGGCTCCCTGTTCCGCGACACGATAGTGGCGCCTGACGCGGGAATCCTCCGTTTTCACAGCGTGCGGCGCCCCGCGGCAGGGAAGCCGTGACACGGGCAATCGGTCCGCGGTCCGGGGTCCGTGGTGCCGTGTCTCAGGTCGGGGCGAGCGCGCCTTCCACGGCGTCCGGCGCGCCCGCGATGCGCAGCCGGAGGAACGTGAGCGCGTGGGCGAGCAGCCGCGACACATGCATCTGCGAGATGCCCAGGGTCCGGCCGATCTCCGCCTGGGTCATATCCCCGTAGAAGCGCATCAGCAGGATCCGCTGCTCCCGCCGGGGCAGCTCGTCCCAGTGCACGGCGAGCGCCTCCATGGACAGCGTGTGCTCCATCTGCGGATCGTCGCCACCGAGCAGGTCGGCCAGGCTGGCCGTGTCGGGCTGCCCGGACAGCGGCGCGTCGAGCGAGGCCGGCTGCAGGATCATGTCGGCGCCACGCGCCTCCCGCACCTCGGCTTCGGTGACACCCAGGTCGCCGGCGAGTTCGGCGTCGCTGGGCGCGCGGCCCAGCTGCTGGGTAAGCTCGCGGGCCGTCTCGCGCAGCGCCAGCAGCCGCTCCTGGACCGGGCGCTCGATATGCACCTGCCACCGCTTGTCCCGGAAGTAGCGCTTGATCTCCCCGGTGATGCACGGCTGGGCGTAGGCGGCCAGGTTCCGGCCGACGCCGGGGTCGAAGTTGTTGATCGCCTTGAGCAGGCCCACGTAGCCCACCTGGATCAGGTCCTCGGTCGGCTCCGGGCTGCGCCGGTAGCGGTTCGCGCAGGCCCGGACCAGTCCCCGGTACCGGGCCACCAGCACCTCACACGCCCCTTCCCGGCGCGGGCTGGTAGGCGGGTAGGACCGGATCTCGTGCAGCAGTTCCTCGTCGTCGAGCTGTTCAAGCTCGCTCGCAGCAGCGTCAGCGGGCCGCCCATGGTCCGGGGCGGATACGCCGCAGCTGCCTCACCTGCGGCAAGTATTTCCATGGTGCAAGCTTCTCACGACCATGTCGCGTAACGCAAATGTTTACATGTGGAATAACTCAGCCGGCGTCGGCGGCCACCTCGCCGAGCCCGCGCACCAGGGCGTCGCGGCCGCCCGGCGTCATGGCCTGGAGCATCTCGGCCAGGGCCGCCCGCCGCTGGTCCCGCACCCATCCGGCCAGGCGCCGGCCGGACTCGGTCAGCAGCAGCACGATTTCCCGGCGGCTTTCTTCCGCGCGGTCCCGGGTGAGCAGTCCGGCGACTTCCATCCGGTCGCACAGCCTGCTGGTGGCCGACGCGGAGGCACCCACCTGGGTCGCCAGCCGGTTGAGGTTGAGGCTCCCGGCCCGGTCGATGATCAGCAGCGCGCGCAGCTGGGCAGGGGGCACGGACGAGCCGATCTTCTCAACGGCCCGCTCCGCCACCTCGATCAAGGCAGCCAGTCCCCGCTCGGCGGTACTCACCTCGAGATGCTCATTCCTGGAACCCCGGACCATGTCGTATCCCATCAGGATCACCACCGGGCCAGCACCCGTGCCCGCCTGTGATACCGGCGGAGAGCCTATCAGCGCTGACGTCGCCTGCTTCGGACCGCGCGCGCTCACCCCTCCCGCAGCCGCGGCAGGGGAAGCAACTGGAGGGCCTCACCCGGGATCGCATCGTCATCACCGCCATCCTTCCCGGCCCAGTTGCTCGCCGCGCCGCGCTCGCTGGGAAAGCCTTGAGGCCGGCACTACCCGTGCGCCGGAGGGCTACACCACTCGCCGGCCAGACCGCCCGCGCCGCCACGGCCGACGTGGGCCGGCCCCGGCGCTGATGCTGGCAGATGGCAAGTGTTTCTCAGTACAATGCTTTGTTGTGAAAGCACCCCGCGGGCCCATGGCCTCCCTGCCTGCCGGGTCCCTGGCTGCCGGACCGGAATTCGGGGAGCAGGTGGAAGCGCTGCAGGCCGCGACCCGCGTGCTGGCCGGGGTGGCGCTGCGCAGCCTGGATGTCCTCGACGGCCTGATCACCCTGCCCCAGTTCCGGATGCTGGCCGTCCTGGCTGAACTCGGCCGGGCCCGGTCGGCGCGGGTGGCCCGGGCCCTCGGCCTGGACGCCTCCACGGTGACCAGGCTGGCCGACCGTCTGGTCGCGGCGGGCCACGTGGCCCGGGGCAGCGACCCCCGGCACCGCAGCGTGGTAACGCTGGAGCTCACGCCGAGCGGGCAGAACCTGGTCACCGCGGTATCTGGGTGGCGGCAGCGTGAGCTGAGCCGGATCGTCGCCGCGCTCCCGCCGGCCACCCGGGCGGAACTCACCAGCATGCTGGGCCAGCTGGTCACGGCGGCCGGGGAAGGGTACGGCCTGGCCGCCGAGCCCGCCGTCCCTTTCTGAGCCGGGCCGCCGGTAAGACCGTTTGGGCCGTCCGGGCTGGGGTAGCCGATGCACCAGCCGGCGGATGAGGAGAGCATGGCGAGTCACGGTCTCGGCGCGGCCGAGGAGTTCCCCCCGCACGTGCTCCGCGAGTACGCGATGGTGGCGGACGGGGAACGGGGCGCGCTGATCGGCCCCCGCGGTGACTTCGCCTGGCTGTGCGCGCCCCGGTGGGACTCCGACGCCGTGTTCTCCTGCCTGATCGGCGGGCGCGGCGTCTACGCCGTGACCCCGGAGGAGCCACGCTTCGCGTGGGGCGGGTACTACGAGGGCGGCACGCTCATCTGGCGCAGCCGCTGGATCACCAGCAGCGGTTTCACCGAGTGCCGGGAGGCCCTGGCCTACCCGGGTGACCCGCACACCGCGGTGGTGCTGCGCCGGGTCATGGCCCTCGACGGTCCCGCGCGGGTCAGGGTGGCGCTGGACCTGCGGGCCGGCTTCGGGCGGTACCGGATGACCCAGCTCAAGCAGGCCGGCGGGGTGTGGACAGCCCGCAGCGGCCCGCTCCGGCTGCGGTGGTCGGGTGGCGCCGACGCCACGGTGCGGGCGGACGGTGCCCTGGAGCTGCACCTGGCCCTGGACGCAGGTCACCATCACGACCTGGTCCTGGAGATCTCGGACCAGGCCCTCCCCCGGGTCCCGGTGCAGGCCCGCGAGGCGTGGCAGGCCACCGAGTCGTCCTGGGCGGCGGCCGTGCCGGAACCCGGCGCGAGCCTGGCCACCGCGGACAGCAAGCACAGCTACGCGGTCCTGGCCGGCCTGACCAGCAGCAGCGGCGGCATGGTCGCCGCGGCCACCATGTCGCTGCCTGAGCGTTCCATGGCGGGCCGGAACTACGACTACCGCTACGTGTGGATCCGGGACCAGTGCTACGCCGGGCAGGCGGTAGCCGCGGACGGTCCGCACCGCCTGCTGGACGACGCCGTCTCCTTCGTGGCGGAGCGCATCCTGGCTGACGGCCCTGACCTGAAGCCGGCCTACACCGCGGCCCGCGGGCCGGTGCCCGGGGAGCAGTCACTCACCCACCTGTCCGGTTACCCGGGCGGCGCGGACAAGGTCGGGAACTGGGTCAACCGCCAGTTCCAGCTCGACGCGCTGGGTGAGGCGCTCCAGCTCTTCGCGGCCGCGGCCGGCCACGATCACCTGGAAACCGTGCACTGGCAGGCCGCCGAGGCCGCGGTGAAGGCCATCGAGTCACGGTGGGGCGATCCGGACGCCGGCGTGTGGGAGCTCGACAACCATCGCTGGGCCCATTCCCGGCTCATGTGCGTCGCGGGGCTGCGGGCCATCGCCTCGGCCGGGGCGGCTCCCGGCCAGGCGGCGGCCTGGCAGACGCTGGCCGACACCATCCTGGCTGACGTGGCCGACGACAGCGTGCACGCGAGCGGCCGGTGGCAGCGCGCGCCCGATGACAGCCGCGTGGACGCTGCCCTGCTGCTGGCCCCGGTCCGCGGGGCCGTGCCCGCGACCGACCCGCGCAGCCTGGCCACCCTCGACGCGATCGCGGCCGACCTGTCCAGCGAGGGCTACCTGTACCGGTACCGGCACGACCAGCGCCCGCTGCAGGAGGCCGAAGGCGCGTTCGTGCTCTGCGGGTTCCTCATGGCGCTGGCCACGCACCAGCTGGGCCGGACCAGCGAGGCCATCGGCTGGTTCGAGCGCAACCGCGCCGCCTGCGGCCCGCCCGCGCTGTTCACCGAGGAATTCGACACTCACCAGCATCAGTTGCGCGGCAACCTGCCGCAGGCGTTCGTGCACGCGGCAATGTTCGAATCGGCGGCCCGGCTGGCCCGCCCCTGGGACGCCCGCTGACCGCTGGCGAACGCGGCAACCGCCACCGCCGCCGGTCACGTATTCATCGGGTAGAGCGCTGTCCAGCCCGGCTGGGCACCCCCGGTGTCCCTGACCCTGACCCCGGCCCGCAGAGTCCACCGGGCAGGCGCTGGTCAGCGTATTCTTCATCCCGCCCCACCTGGCAGCAGGTGCCTCAATACCCGCGCAGGGAGGTAGATCCGTGAGGGCCGAGCGTCATCCCGCTTATGACAACGGGATATTGCGGATCACCCGGATCTCATCCCCGCCCGGGCTGGCCATCGACGGGGAGATCGATGAGGCGACATACCCCGCCCTCGTGACCTCCCTGCACGAGTTCGCCGAGGGGCACCGGGTGGTGCACCTCGACCTCAGCGGGTTGAGCTACTGCGACCTGGCCGGGCTGCGGGCCATCGTGCGGCTGGCCATCGAGGACGCCGCAGATCACCCCCGGCAGGTGGTGCTGCACAACCTGCCCCGGCACATCCGCGCCGTGCTCGCCATCACCGGCTGGGACGCGCTCCCCGGACTGGCGGTGGACTAGCAGGCCAGGGCCGCCGGCGGCCTGGAGCGACGGCCGGGACCGCCCCGGGCCGCCGGGCCGTCGCGGGGATCAGCCAGGCCAGCCTGATCCCCGCGACGAGCGGCGCCGCAGGTCTCTGCGCACGTCCTCGCCGAGCCGGCGGGTCTCGCGCCGGTTGAGCATCGCCCCGGCGGCGGCTCCGGTCAGCAGCGGTCCCAGGGACACGGCACTCCGGCCTGCGCGGGCAAGGAGCCGCCGCTCCAGCTGCCTGCGCAGCGGCGACCCCACGGCCAGGGCCAGGCCTCCCGGCACTAGGGCCACACCGCGCCGATGTGCCCAGGCCACGACGTAGGCCAGCATGCGTTCGGGGGCCGACCCCGGGGCCCGCATCCCGTAGAGCTCGTGCAGCTCGGCCACGAGCTTCAGCTCGATCCCGACGACCGCCAGGGTCTCGAACGCCACCTCGACCGGGGCGGACGGCAGCGGCAGCAGCATGGATGCGCCCACCGCCGCGCCCACGGACGCGGCAGCCCGGGATGCGCCCTTGATCAGCTGGTCCGCGATCTCCTCCGGGCCGAGGCCGGGAAACTGGGCCCGGAGCTTCTGCTGGTCCCGCACGGGCAGCCGGGGCGCCATCGCCAGCACCTGGGAGGTCAGCCAGCGGCCTCCCGAGGCCACTCCCGACCAGCCGGACCGGCTTCCCCGGCGGGCGACCCGGGACGTGGCCGCCATCACGCGGCGGCGCCGGGTCAGGCTGCTGCCCTCGCTGATCTCGCCGACCAGCTCGGCTGCCTCGCTGGACAGCGCGGGCTGCTCGGGCTGCTCGGCCGGTTCGGCGGCGCGTCCGGCGCCCCCAGTGGTCTTGTCCACGTTCATCCAGCTACCCCGGGCTGGGCAGGCTACGCGGAAGATCGCCGAGGTTCTGGTCACCCTGGGTTACGCCCGGGCCCGGTAGGGCCGCACCGCACCCGGGAGGGTGGGGACCTGTGCCATGACCGGGTGGGGACGGTGTCATGGCCGGGTAGGGACCTTGCCATGACACAGTACGGCTACACGGCCATGTGCGAGCAGACCCCGGTCCGGCAGCTGGTGAGCGACCTGCAGGCCGCCGAGCAGGCCGGGTTCGATTTCTCGGTCATGACCGATCACTACTTTCCCTGGCTCGAGGACCAGGGACATTCCGGCTACGCCTGGGCGGTGCTCGGCGCCGCCGCGCAGGCCACCCACCGGCTTCCCCTGATGACGATGGTGACCTGCCCGACGTTCCGCTACCACCCCGCCGTCGTCGCCCAGAAGGCCGCGACCATCGGCGTGCTGTCCGGTGGCCGGTTCACCCTGGGACTCGGGTCCGGGGAAAACCTCAACGAGCATGTGGTCGGCGGCGGGTGGCCCAGCCCGCGGGTCCGTCACGAGCGGCTGGGCGAGGCCATCCGGATCATCCGCCACCTGTTCACCGGCGACTACATGAACTTCAGCGGCCGGCACTTCCGGGTGGAGCGGGCCAGGCTGTACGACCTGCCGGACACCCCGGTGCCGATCGGCGTCGCGGCCTCCAGCACGGAGTCGGCGCAGCTGGCCGCCGACGAGGGCGAGTGCCTGATCGCCACCGAGCCGGACCCGGCGCTCATCCGGGACTTCAACCAGGCCGGCGGCGAAGCCAAGCCGAAGTACGGGCAGCTGCCGATCTGCTATGACCCCGACGAGCAGGCCGCCCGGGCCCGCGCCCGGCGGCTGTGGCGCTGGGCCGCCCCGGGCTGGCCCGTGATGTCCGAGCTCCCCGAGCCCCGCTCGTTCGACGCCGCGTCCGCGCACGTCCGCGAGGAGGACATCACCCAGCTGGTGCCCTGCGGGCCCGATCCGGCGGTGCATGTCAGGGCGGCCAGGAAGTTCACCGAGGCGGGCTTTACCCACCTGGCCCTGATCCAGGTGGGTGGGGAGCAGCAGGGCCAGTTCATCGCCTGGGCCGAGGATGAGCTGCTGCCGGCCCTGCGCGAGGGCGGCTGACCGGCCGTGCGGCCGCGGTCAGGCGGCCCGGCTGCCCTGCGTCTGCGGGCGGCCAGTCTCCTCGCCGCGGGCCGCGCGGCCAGCGCGGCCAGCGCGGCCCGCGCGGCCCGCGCGGCGGGCGAGCAGCGCTCCCCCGCCGCCTGCCAGCAGGCAGGCCGCACCGCCGACCGCGAGGCCCCCGCGCGGGCCGGCCAGGGCGATGATCCCGCCGATCGCGGGGCCGCCGACCGGCGTCGTCCCCTGGAAGGCGACCTGCCAAAGCGCGATAACCCGGCCGCGCATCTGCGGCTCCGCGCTGAGCTGGATCGTCGAGTTCCCGATCGCGATGAACGAGACGCTGGCCCAGCCCACGAACAGGAGCGCCGCGTAGGCCAGGGCGATCACCGGGGCGAACGCCGTGACCAGGATGGCCACGCCGAACCCCACCGAAGCGATGATCATCGGCCGCAGTCCGGTCCGGCCCCGGGCCGCCGTGAACAGGCCACCGATGACCGCGCCGATGCCCATCGCCGCGGTCATGAAGCCGTAGGCCTCCGCGCCGCCGTGGAACGTGCGCTGGGCCAGCAGCGGAAGCGAGACCGGGAATTCGTAGGCGAACAGGCCGACCAGGCTCATCATGGCCAGCGGGATCGCGATCGTGGGGATGCGGCGTGCGTAGCGCAGGCCCTCGCGCAGCTGCCCCGGGGCCCGCGGGGCCGGACGGGAAGGCTGCAGGGCGGCGCGGTCCATCACCAGCAGCGAGGTGACCACGGCCGCGAAACTCGCCGCGTTGAGCAGGAAGCACGTGCCGATGCCCACGGTGGCGATCAGCACGCCGCCGATCGCGGGCCCGACCGCGCGGGCCGCGTTGACCGTCACCGAGTTCAGCGTGACCGCGTTGCGCAGCTCGTCCGGCCCGACCATCTCCCGGACGAACGCCTGCCGGGCGGAGTTCTCGAACGCGTTGTTCAGGCCCAGGATGACGGCCAGCAGGCCGACCTCCCAGAAGCGGACCACGCCGGCGACGGTCAGCAGCCCTAGTACCAGGGCCTGCAGGCCCATCGCGATCTGCAGCACGACCATGAGCCGGCGCTTGTCCACCCGGTCGGCCACCACCCCGCCGTAGGGCGCGAGGAGCAGGATGGGCAGGGTCTGCAGGGCCAGCACGAAGCCCAGGTCGGTGCTGGAGTGGGTGAGCGTGAGCACCAGCCAGGATTGCGCGGTCATCTGCATCCAGGTCCCGGCGAGCGAGACCGACTGGCCGGTGAAGTACAGCCGGTAGTTCGGGATCCGCAGTGAGGAGAAAGTGCTGCGCCAGAACCCCTGGCGGCTCCCGCCCGCCGCCCCGCCGCCGCTCGGGGCCCCGGCGCCGCCCGCCGCCCCGGCGTGGCCGGGGGCCCCGGCCTGGCCAGGGGCCCCGGCCTGGCCGCCGGCATCTGTCACAGGCTGCACCCCTCGTCGTAATTACTTGCTGTATAGCAAACACTTTACCGGGCGACCCGGCCGCCCGTATCTACCCCGGGTGTGACCCCGCCGTATGCGGGCATGGCAGGAGCGGGTGGCAGGCAGGCGGGTGGCAGGCAGGCGGGTCGCAGGCAGGCGGGTCGCAGGCAGGCAGGCGGGTCGCACGCAGGCGGGTGGCAGGGAGGTGGCAGTGCCCGGGAAGCTCACTCCGTACCAGCACAAGCGGGATTTCACGCGCACGCCCGAGCCTTCCGGCGAGCCCGCCGCCCAGACGGCCAGCCAGGCGCGCGGGACAGCCGGCCAGCCCGCCGGTGAGGCGGCCACCGGGGCGCGGCGGTTCGTCGTGCAGCGGCACCGGGCGCGGCGGCTGCACTATGACCTCCGCTTCGAGATCGGCGGCGTGCTGGCCAGCTGGGCGGTCCCTCGGGGTCCCACGATGGACGCGGACGTGAAGCGCACCGCGGTGCACGTCGAGGACCATCCACTGGAGTACCTCGACTTCGAGGGGGTGATCCCGCGTGGTGAGTACGGGGCGGGTGACGTGATCGTGTGGGACCGCGGCACCTGGGAGCCGCACGCGACCGACGACCCGGCCGCCGCCGTGGCCGCCGGCGAGCTGCACGTGGATGTGCACGGCGATAAGCTGCGCGGCCGGCTGATCCTGGTGCGCCGCGGCCGGGACGGCGCCACCGGCCCGGGCTCGGAGCAGTGGCTGCTGGTGCACAAGCACGACGAGTACGCCGTCGCGGGCTGGGATCCGGAGGACCACCCGGCATCGGTGCTCAGCGGGCGTACCAACGAGGAGGTCAAGGCCGATCCGGAGCGCATGTGGCGGCCGGACCTGCCGGCCGCGTCCGCGTCGGTCCGGCTGCGCCCCCCAGCCGTCAGCGGGCCCAGTCCGGGCGAGCTGGCCGCACTGGACGCGCTCGGCGACCGCGGTACCTGGGAGGTGTTCGGCCGCTCACTGCGGCTGACCAACCTCGGCAAGGAACTGTTCCCCGGCCGCCCTGGGGAGCCCGCGGTGACCAAGCGCGAGCTCATCAGGTACTCGGCGCAGATCGCCCCGGTCGTGCTGCCTTACCTGGCCGGCCACCCGCTCAACATGCACCGTTTCCCGGGTGGGGCGCAGTCCGCCGGGTTCTGGCACAAGCAGCTGCCTGACCACGCACCGGACTGGCTGCCGCGCTGGCACGACCCTGCCGCCGAGCCCGGCAAGACCACCACCTACCTGGTCGCCGACGAGCCGGGCGCGCTGGTGTGGGCGGCTAACTTCGGCGCCCTGGAGTGGCACGCCTGGACCGCGCGGGCCGGCCAGCCGGACCGGCCCAGCTACGCGCTCATCGACATCGACCCCGGCCCGGCCACGTCGTGGGACGAGGTGCTGGTGCTGGCCCGGCTGCACCGCACCGCCCTGGAGCATCTGGGCGTGCGGGGCCAGCCGAAGCTCACCGGCAGGCGCGGCATCCAGATCTGGATCCCCGTCGCCCCGGGGCCCAGCTTCAGCGAGACCCGGGCGTGGGTGGAGCAGCTTTCGCGGGCCATCGGCGCGGTCGTGCCCCAGCTGGTGAGCTGGAAGTGGGACGTGCATGACCGGGGCGGGCTGGCCCGCCTCGACTACACCCAGAACGCCAGCAACAAGACCCTGGTCGCGCCCTATAGCCCGCGGGCCGCGGCCGGGGCGCCGGTGTCCACCCCCCTGGAGTGGGACGAGCTGGACGATCCGGCGCCGCGGCCCGACGCGTTCACGATCCGCGACATCCCGGCACGGGTGGCCCGGCTCGGCGACCCGTTCCGCACCGTGCTGGACGACGGCCAGGTGCTTCCCCCGGTCAGCTAGTCACCGAAGTCCCGCGAACAGGTCGTCCTCGGGCACCGGGGCGCCGGTGGTGTCCATCGCCCGGATGAAGCTCTCCTCGCCGAACACCCGCTCGCCGAGCTCGGGCGGGATCTTGCTGAACCACGACTCACTGATCTGGCTGGCGTGCGCCATCAGCGCGGCCTGCTTGCGGGCCAGCACCGGGCGGATGTCGATGGTGGTCGTGATGCGCTGCTCGGAGGCCTCCATCTGCTGCTGCGTCTCGGGGCTGATGCTGCCCCCGTCAGGCACGTCCGCGCCTGCCTCCTTCAGCGCGGACCACAGTTCCCGCCACTTGCTGATCGGCATCGCGGTCAGGTACAGCTTCGCCGGGATGCCGGTGCGCCTGACCGCCTCCGCCGCGGCCAGGCTGGCGTGCACGTGGTCGGGGTGCTGGTACCCGCCGTCAGGGTCGTAGGTGATCACGACCTGCGGCCGGTACCGTTCGATCAGCTCGCCGATGCGGGCCGCCACGTCGTCCAGCGGCACGTTGCAGAAGGCGTCGGGCCGGCTCTTGTAGTCCCACTCCACCATCCCGGAGTCGTGGTAGCCGAGCAGCTCGAGGTCCGTGACTCCCAGGTGCTTGGCGGATTCCCTGAGCTCAGCCAGCCTGAGCTCGGCCACTTCCTCCTCGTGATGGCCGTCATCGCCAGGCTTGATCCCGCCCGGGGAGTCCCCGAACTCGCCGTTGGTGCAGGTGACGACCACCGTGCGGATGCCCTCGGCGCCGTAACGGGCGAGCACTCCCCCGGTGCTCGAGGCCTCGTCGTCGGGATGCGCGTGCACTGCCATCAGGGTGAGGTTGTCCGCCATGACACCAGCCTGCCCGACCGGGGTGCATCCCTGCAGGCCGGCCCGCGCTTTGGGCCTGCCGCGCAGCCTGGGGGCCCGGCGGCCTCAACCCGGTTCGCCACTGAGGCCACGGCCGGCGCGGCTATCGTTGTGCCCGGCCCGCGGACCCGGTGTCCGCGGCAGCCCAGCGGGAAAGGCCGGCCCATGAGCCACGGCAGCATGCGCCGGACGAAGCGGCGGACCCTCGTCATCGTGGTGGCCGTGATCGCGGTGGTAGTGGTGGCGACGGGCGCGGCGGGGGGCTACGTCCTGCTGACGCGGACCCAGGGCAGCCCTCAGCAGACGGCCGCCAGCTACCTGGCTGACTGGCAGCAGGGCAGCTACGCCGCGATGGGCAAGGTCAGCGTGAACGTGCCGTCGGGCGGCCTGGCCAGCCCGCTGCGGCGGACCGCGGCGGAGCTCGGCCTGCGGAGCATTCACCTCAGGCTTGGACAGGTCAGCGATAACGGCGGATCGGCCCGGGCCCATTTCACGGCCACCGACGAGCTGGCCAGCGGGCACACCTGGACCTACCCGGGCCAGCTCCAGCTGGTCACCCGGAACCGGCACTGGCGGGTGGACTGGAGCCCGGCTGCCATCTATCCCCGGCTCCGGGCGGGCGAGCGGTTCGTGCAGAGCGCCGTCTGGCCGGCCCGGGCCGCGGTTCTGGCCTCCGACGGCACCGCGCTGAGCTCTCCCTCGGTGATCGCCCAGTCGGGGTCCATCGCGCTGCTCACCGGCACGGTCGTAGCCGCCACGGCGGCTCAGGCCAAGGCCCTCGGTGCGCCCTACCAGGCGGGTGACCTGATCGGCGAGGGCGGCATCGAGCAGGCGTACCAGGCTCGGCTGGCGGGCCTGGCGCTGACCATCCGCCTCGAGGGTCCTGGCACGCAGGTGGACGCCACGGCCGCCCGCTTCGCGGCCACCCCGGGAAAGCCGGTCCAGACCAGCCTCGACATGCAAGATCAGATGGCCGCGTCGGCGGCCGTGTCCGGCGCCTCGACGTCGAAACCGATCGACATGGTGGCCATCCAGCCGTCTACCGGCAAGGTGCTGGCCGTGGTGGAGCGCCCGGGCGGGTTCGACCGGGCCCTGGCGGGCATCTTCCCGCCCGGCTCGACCTTCAAGGTGGTCACCGCCTCGGCCCTGGCCGAGAAGGGGATGCGCCCGTCCAGCACGGTGCAGTGCCCCAGCCAGGTGACCATCGGCGGCCGGACCTTCCATAACGACGACAACGAGCAACTGGGCACGACCAGCCTGCAGACGGCCTTCGCGGTGTCGTGCAACTCCACCTTCGCCATGCTGGCCTACCAGCGGCTGGGGGGCGCCGCACTGGCGTCGATGGCCGCCACGTTCGGCTTCAACACCAGCCCCAACCTGGGCATCCCCGCCACGCTCGGCAGGTTCACCACGCCCCGCGAGCCGGTGGATGTGGCTGCCGACGCCTTCGGCCAGGGCACCGACCTGGTCAACCCGCTCAGCCAGGCCAGCGTGGCCGCGGCTATCGAGGACGGCACCTGGCGGCCCCCGATCCTGGTCACCAGCCCGCAGCCGCGGCAGCCGGGCCCGTCGCACCCGCTCAGCCCGGCCATCCTGGGCACGCTGCGGCCGATGATGCGCGCCGTGGTCACCAGCGGCACCGCGGCCGGGGTCGGCTTCCCGGCGGGTGTCTACGGCAAGACCGGCACCGCGCAGTACGGCACCGGCACGCACTCGCACGGCTGGTTCATCGGCTACCGCGGGGACCTGGCCTTCGCGGTGCTGGTCGAGGGCGGTGGTTTCGGGGCGGACAGCGCGGGCCCGGTGGCCAACGCGTTCCTGCGCAAGCTCTGACCCCCGGCCACCAACCCCGGCGCCGGGCAACTCCCGGGGGCCGGTCAGCCCTTCTTCGCGGGGGACGCGGCGAAGGTCACGGTGACCCGCTGGAAGCCCAGCGATCGCATCATCCCCGTGAGCATGCTGGCCGTGTTCCGCTGGGCCTGAGCGATCAGCGAGCTCTGCCGGGCCGCAGTCTGGATCTTCTGCTGGGCCAGGATGTACACCTGCTGCTGGCTGTTCGGGTTGCCCGAGAAGAAGTTCCCGATCCGGTTCAGCAGCCCTTGCTGCTGGGCGAACACGTAGGACTGCCTGACGTTGAGCACGGCCGGCTCGAGCTGGGCCTGGGGCAGCCGGATCGTGACCGCCGTCCGGTTCGCCGAGACCTGGATGGCCGGGCTCTTGAGCTGCCCGAAGTTGACGTACGCGATCTCGCTGCCCTGGCCGACGAACAGGGTCTGGCTGCCTTCCAGGAAGGCCGGCAGCAGGTTCGCCTTCTGGGTCAGGTCCACGACGACCTGGAACGACCCGCTGGCGGCCTGGTAACGGCTCAGCGCGGTGATCGACTTGAGCAGGACGGGCCCGCTGCGCGCGGACGTGGTCTCGCCGAACGGGTTACGCAGCCGGGGCAGCAAATTCACGGCGGCGAGCGCGACGATCAGCACCGCAACGGCGACGATGACGGCCGCGACCGCCAGCAGCTTCCCGATGGCCCCATGACCCTGCGTGACGCGCGGCGCCGTGTCTCGATCCTCAGTCGTCGTGATGCGGGCCATGGCCCCTCCAAGCTACCGGTTCGACCACTGCCGGCGACCCGGGCGCGGGCAGCGCTGTGGACCCCGTACCCCAGCGTGACCGACTCATTCCGGTACGCCCCGGATCGGGGACAATAACGGCCGCAGCCACGATGACCGGCTCACCCTGGGGCCGACGGCGTGGCTACCAGCCGTAGATGCGCAGCGGAAGCTCGCGGGCCGGTACCTCGTCGGGGCCGGGATAGGTGATCATCACGACCGTGTCGTCCGGGTCGTGGCCTTCCACCGCCATGATCGCGCCGCTGCTGCGCGTGTCGCGGTGCGCGGAGTGCGCCTTGAGCACCCGCTCGCACCGCTCGAAGTCCTCTTTCCCGTCAGCGGTCCAGATGACGTACTGCAGGCCGACGCCGCCCAGCGGGTGACCCGCATTGGCGCCCATCGCGCGCAGGATCAATTGCGATCCGCCCGGGCTGACCAGCAGCGCGGCGGTCGCGCTCTGGTCCGCGACCTGCATGGCGAGGAGCTCGGTGTAGAAGCTGACCGAGCGGTCGAGCTGCTGCACGAACATGACAGCCGAGCCGATCCGGGTACCGTGCGCCATCCGCTGACCTTCCAATCCTGGTCGCTGGGCCGAGCACGAAGTCTTCCTAGGATTACCCTGCCTGGACCCGGGTGGTGACGGGTATGCCGAGCTCGACGGTGCGGCTGACCGTGCAGAGCCGGTCGTGCGACCGCCGGACCGCGTCGGGCAGCAGCGCGCGGGCCGCATCGCCGCCCTCCCCCGCCGGGAACACCACCCGGAAGGTCACCTCGATATCCTCCAGGTGATTGCCCGCCGGGTCACGGACCTTTTCCGCTCCCACCTCCACACCGAACGACTCCGGCTCCGCCCGCCGCGTGGTCAGGATGTCCACGTCGATCGCGGTACACCCGCCGATCGCGGCCAGCAGCAGCTCGACCGGGGTGAAGTCCTGCCCGCCGCCGGTGCCGACGGCGATCCGGCCGCCCCGTTCGTTGCGGGCGGTGAAACGGCCGGCCGCGACCCGCTCGATGGATACCCCGCGGTGCGCCGAGTCAGTCGTCATGCGGTCAACTCTGCCAGACCTCCCGGTGCAGCCACCCGAGCAGGTCCGGCGGGGCGAGCTGGGCGGCCCGTTTCCGGTAGTCAGCCTGCTCAGGCACGCTAAGCTCCTCCCGGCCGGCCCCCGAGGTGCCCCGCCGGAAGAAGGCGGCGCTGCTCTTCAGGACGCCGGGCGGCCCGATGATGCTTTCGGCGCCGGCCCGCATCTCCCCGAAGCTGGCCGCCCGGGCCAGCTCCGGCCAGGCCCCGGCGGGCACGGTGATCGCGAGCCGGTCCGCCAGGCGGCGCATCTCCCCGGCCAGGTCGGCCGACAGGTCGTCGTAGTGCGCGAGCACGATGTTCGGCTGGCCGCGCCGCGCCCAGGCGTCCGTGAGGTGCCACATCACGCCGGGCAGCGAGTCCATCTGCTGCTGCGGGGTGACGTCCTCCTGAATCCAGCTGATCAGCCAGTCGTGCAGCGGCGGCCGCGGCAGCGGCGGCCGTGGCGGCGGCCCGCTGGGCCCGGGCTGGCCGGTGAGCTTCCGCAACCGCTCCCGGTCGATGTTGCTGCCCTGGTGGTACAGGGATACGGCCATGTCGAGCGGATGCCTGGCCACCACGATGTAGGTGGCGCGCGGGTCGATCGGAAGGCCGTCCAGCGGCGTGTGCGACTTGATGAACCGGCGGTGCGGCTGGGCGGCGAGCCGGGCGAGCAGCTCCTCGCGCGGCACCGTCAGCCGGTCCAGCCAGGGTGACAGGTCGCCCAGCGGCCCGGGCAGCTGCGGGGTCTGGAACACCAGCAGCGCGCAGATCATCTGCATCCAGGTGGTCCCGCTCTTGGACCGGGTGCTGATCACGATGTCACCGTCGCGGAACGGGAACCCGGACCACCGGGCGCTGTCCTCCTCGGGGGACCGGTAACGGACTGGCGCAGACGGCATCCGACGATGCTAGAGGACCCGCCCCGAGGCAGTGAGGGCCCGCCCGGGGGTCAGCAGCCCGCTCAGGCCGCGAGGCCGGAGTAATGGCTGGCGTCGCCCTTGCGGACGATGCTGGTGTCGCCGTTGATCCCGACCGGGATGTCGCCGGCGATCGTTATCCGGTGCAGCAGCCGGGGCTGGTCGTCGAAGTCGGCGACCGCGTAGTGCTGGGTGGCCCGGTTGTCCCAGATCGCGATGTCACCGGTCCGCCAGGTCCAGCGGACGGTGTTCTCCAGCCGGGTGATGTGCCGCTGCAGCAGGCCGAACAGGTCGTTGAAGTCGGCCGTGCCCAGCCCGGGGAACGACCGGACGAAGTGGCCGAGCAGCAGCGCCGGCTCGCCCGTCTCCGGGTGGATACGGACGACCGGGTGCTCGGTCTCGAACTCCAGGTGGCGGAACTCCTCCCGGTACTCCGCTTCCTTGACGTCGATGCCGCCAATCTGAGGGCGCTCGGCCGCGTAGTCGTACAGGTTGGTGTGCACCGCCCGCAAACTGCCAGCCAGCGCCTGCAGCGCCGGGTGCAGCTGCCGGTAGGCCTGGGTGGTGTTCGCCCACACGGTCGTCCCCCCGTAGGGCGGCAGCGTGATGGCGCGCAGCACGCTGATCGCGGGGACCCGGTCCACGAACGTCACGTCCGTGTGCCAGCTGTTGGCCTTGCCCTGCTCGGCGTCGATCGGCAGCACCGCGCCGCCGTCCCCCGCGACGGTGGGGTGCGGCTTGGTGAGGGTGCCCAGCAGCCGGGCGAAGGCCCGCTGGTCGGCGTCGGTGGCGTGCTGCTGGTCGCGCAGGAAGATGACCCTGTGCCTGAGCAGCGCGGCGCGCAACTCGGCGACGGCGGCAGGGCTGACGTCACCGCCGATGCGGATGCCGCCGACTACGGCACCGATCACGCCGCCCACCTGGGTGACGTCGACGTGCCGGTACGAGCCATGACTGCGGGGAGCCGCCGGATGGTCCTGGACGCTGGTCATGCGCGGGCACCTTTCGGATGGCTGGTCCCCGGCGGCCGGCGGCGCCACCGCACAGCACCGCAACACATAACACAGCACCGCAACACAGCACCGCACCGCAGCACGGGCGGCCGTCCCGGGTCTCTTACCAGCAATCTGCGCCCGCTCCCCGCTAATGTCAAGTATTCCAGTAGGTTATATATGAAATAACGAGAACCGGCCCGTGGGACTGGTCCGCGGTAAACGCCCCGGCACCCTGGGCGCCCGGCAGCGACGGGCGGCCCAGGCCCGCCCCCGGACGCGCGGGGAGCGCCCGGACGCGCGGGGAGAGCGCGGCGGGCGGCTCGGCCGCGGGGCAGGCGGCCGGGGGAGTGTGCGCGGACCGGTCAGGCCCGGCCGGCGGGCTCGAGCACGAACACCGGGATCTCCCGGGAGGTCTTCTCCTGGTACTCGGCGTAGGGCGGGTAGGCCGCGACCGCGCGCTTCCACCACTCGGCGCGCTCGTCCCCGGTCGCCTCGCGGGCCACGAACTCTCCCTTGGCTGGCCCGTCCTGCAACTCCACCTGCGGGTAAGCGCGGAAGTTGTAGTACCAGAACGGGTGCGTCGGGGCGCCGCCCTGGGACGCTACCGCCGCATACCGCCCGTCGTGCTCGACCCGCATCACCGGGGTCTTGCGCAGCTTGCCGGAGCGCGCCCCGCGGTTGGTGATGATCACCACGGGCAGGCCGGTGTCACCGAGCGTCGTCGCGCTGGTGCCACCCGAGCGCTCATACTCCTCCACCTGGTCACGGACCCAGGCGCTCGTGCTTGGCTCGTATTCACCCTCGATAGGCATACCGTAAGTCAACACCATGAAGCCTGCGGACCTGCGCGCGCATGCCGCGATCCGGGCCGAGCTGAGCCGCCTCGCCCGGTACGACGACGAGTCGCTCGTGCATGACACCTGGATCAGGCAGCGCTACGACTGCGGCTGCTACCCGGGCCTGCGGCCGGCCCGGAAGGCCACCGTCGAGACCGCCTGGCACGAGGCCGGGCATGCGGTCGCCGCGCTCACGGTGGGGGCCCGCTTCAGCTCGGCCAGCATCCACCACAGCCCGCGCAGTGAAGGCCGGGTGCACGGCATCCGCGGCGGAGGTGAGCTGGCCTTCGTGGTGGACGCGGCCGGGCAGATCGCGCAGCGGCTGAGGGACTGGACAATGCTGGAGCACGACGACGACCTGCGTACCTGGCTGCCCGGGTGGAAGAGCGACGGTGGCGACGCGCGGCACTTCCGCCAGGCCATCGCCCCCCGCTACGGCCGCGACGAGCTGCGCGCCTGGCGGCGCAGCGAGGAGGTGCTGGTCCCGCTGCGGCTGCAGATCCGCGAGGTGGCCCGGGCCCTGCTGGTGCACCCGCGCCCGCTGCGCTACGACGTGGCGGCGGCGCTCGCCGATGGCCGCTGACCACCCGGGACCCAGAGTCCTCGGGCACAGGTCGTCAGGAAGCCCTCCTCAGGGAACGACGGTGACGGGCCAGCGGCTGGCCCGGACCAGGTGCACGGCCAGGGAACCCACGAAACGATGGCCGGCCTTGGTCGAGGCGCCCACGATCACCGCGTCGGCCTGGATCTCGTCGGCGAGCCGGACGATCTCGGCGAACGGGCTGCCGTCGCGCTCGACGAACACGATGTCGATCCCGAGCCGCGCTCTCTGCTCCTCGGCGGTCTGGCGCAGCTCCGCTGCGACCGAGTCGTGCGCCTCCTGCATGGAGACGACCGCGCCCGCGCCGATCCCCGCTACCGCGCTGAACGGCCGCACGTACAGGCAGACCAGGCTGGCCCGCTGCCGCCGGGCCATGCCCGCCGCGTACGCGCCCGCGCGGAGCGAGGTATCCGAGCCGTCCACCGCGACCAGCAGCACGTCGGGCCCGTCCCTGTACTGATCCCTCACCCGCCCACGTTCTCACAACGCCGTCCGGATGGGGGACGATGGAACCAGCCCCGGAAGCGTCAGGAAGGGACGGTGACGTCATCAGCGTCGATGAGGAGCGCGACGGCGTATCGCTGACCAATCTCGACGAGCCGCTGTTCAGCGGGGCCGACGCGACCAAGCGGGACCTGGTGGACTACCTGGATGCCGTCCGCGGGCAGCTCATCGGTGAACTGCACGGCCGGCCGCTGTCGGTGGTCCGGGTCCTGCGCGGCCAGGCACCGTTCATGCAGAAGAACGTGCCCAAGTACACCCCGCCGTGGGTGCGGACGGTCCGGCTGTGGGCGGACAGCTCCCGGCGGGAGGTGTCCTACGCGCTCTGCGACGACCGCCGCACGCTGCTGTGGTTCGCCAACCAGCGGGCCGTGGAGTATCACCCCACGCTGGGCATCGCCGGCCAGGGAAACCATCCCGATTACCTCGTTCTCGATATCGATCCGCCGTCCGGCGAGGAGTTCCGGCTCGCGGTCCTCGCCGCCCAGCTGGTCCGGGAGGCACTGGCCGGCTACGGCCTGGCGGCCGCGGTCAAGACCAGCGGCGCCAAGGGGGTGCACGTGTTCGTGCCGATCACCGGGGCCGCGGCCGAGGACGCCGCGGCCGCCACCCGCGCGGTGGCGGCCAGGGCCGAGCGGCTTGACCCGGCCCTCACCACCACCGCGTTCATCCGGGCGGACCGGGACGGCAAGGTCTTCCTCGACTCGACCCGGGCGGGCGGGGCCACCGTGGTGGCGGCCTACAGCCCGCGGGTCCGGCCGGGCGTCCCGGTGTCCTTCCCGCTGCCCTGGGACGAGCTGGACCGGGTGACCCCGGCCGACTTCACGGTGCGCACCGCGGCCCGCCTGATCACCCCCGGACCCCGCTGGGCGAGCCAGCTGCCCCCGCCCCAGCACCTCCCGGCCGGTCTCATCGCGGAGGGCCATACGATCCCGGTGGCCCGGGTCCAGGCCATGCACGAAGGCAAGCGGCGGGCCCGTGCCCGCCGCGCCGGGAGCACGGGCCCGCCGGAGGCGGACAGTTAGGAGTGCCAGCGGACCAGCCAGCGGTCCGCCTACCGGCGGTGGCGCCGGGGACCAAAGCGCACCCAGCAGAAGACCAGCAGCGCGACCCAGAGCCACCACGTCGGCCCGAACCACAGCCATGGCCAGTGCCAGAACGGCGCCCAGGAGCCGTGCACCAGGACGGCGGCGACCAGGATGAGCAGCCCGATCGGCAGGAGCCCGGGCCGTGGCCGCCCGGTCCGGGAGTGCGGCGCGAGCGCGCGGGCGTTGCCGGCGCTTGCGCTGGGCTGCCGGGCACTCCCCGGCCGGGCGTCCAGGTGGGGCAGATCGGCGGTGAGCCCAGCCAGGTCGGCGTGGGTCTTAGCGCTCATCGCCCGGCCGAGGCGCTCGTCGAGCTCGGCCTGGTCGAGGCGCCCGTCCCCGTAGTGCTGGGCCAGTTGGTCGGCGACCTCGGCTCGTTCGGCGTCAGAGACTCGCATGGTGGCATCGGCGGCGCGCTGGCGCGTGCCGTATCCCCGTGTTTTCAGTGGCATGTGGATAGGGCCTCTCAGCTCAGCCGGCCCGGGGCTGAAACAGGCCTGCCGCGATGGACTGGTCGGCGCCGTCTTCCGGGATGAGCAGCCAGGCCGCCAGGTAGACGAGCACGGCGGCCCCGCCGATCACGGTGAGCACGGCGAACAGGATGCGGACGACGGTCACGTCCACGTCGAGGTAACGGGCGATGCCGGCGGCGACCCCGCCGAGCATCCGGCCGTGGACCGGACGGCTGAGTGTCCGGGGCGGCGCGGGTTCGTAGGGTGTGTGTGAGGCCTCGTCGCCTGCGGTGGGGCTGGTCGTTGTGTTCATGGCTCCAGCCTGCGGCCGGGCGCCGCACGGCACCATTGGGAACAGCCCCGACCTGTCCCTGAATCCCGGCCGGCCAGGATCAGGGTTATCCCTGATAGCCGACCGGGGGCGGAGAGGACGATGATGGGGGGATGGCGGCGAGCACTGATCCGGGGCCGACCGCGCGCACTGATCCTGGGGCCGCGGGCCCGCGGGGCATGGGTCCAGCAGGGAGCGATCCCCTGAGCACTGATCCGCGGGGCACCGACCCCCGGGGCACCGACCCCCGGGGCACCGACCCCCAGAGCCCGGGCCGCCGGGGACGCGGGTTCCGCCGGTCCGGCGGGCATTCCTGGATACACCACCCGCCGGGCAGCGGGCCGCTGCGGCGCAGCCGCGAGGACCGCCTGGCAGGCGGGGTCGCGGCCGGGCTGGCCGCGCGCACGGGCCTGGACGTGACCGTGGTGCGGACCGGGTTCGTGGTCGCCACCGTGTTCAGCCTCATCGGCGCGGGGGTGTATGTCGTGGCCTGGCTGCTGATCCCCGCGGAGGGGGCGGACAGCAACATTGCCGCCAAGGCGGTCACCGACCGGCGCGGCATGGCCCTCGTGGCCGGGCTCGCTTCCCTCCTGATCGTGCTGCTGGTCGTCGTGTCCGCGCTGCAGGCGGCCTGGGTTGGCTCCCTGGCCTGGCCGCTGGTCATCAGCGTCGCGGGCCTCACCCTGATCTGGCGGAACGCACCGCCGGACGAGCAGGCGGTGCTGCGGCGCCTGGCGGATCCGCTGCTGGGCCTGGCCGACGGCCACACCAGCCGGCGCCGGATGGTGGCGCGGGTGGCGGTCGCCGCCGTGGCCCTCGGCCTCGGCCTTGACTGGCTGCTGACCGGGCATACGGACCAGGGCGCCCTGCGCGAGATCGCGGGGGTGATCCTGCTGGTGGCGGCCATCGCCATCCTGCTGGGTCCCTGGTGGGTGCGTATCGCCCGTGACCTCGTGGTCGAGCGGCAGGCCCGGATCCGGGCCGAGGAACGCGCCGACATGGCAGCCCGGGTCCACGACTCGGTACTGCAGACGCTAGCCCTGATCCAGCGCCGCGCGGAGCACCCGCAGCAGGTGATCCAGCTGGCCCGGGCACAGGAACGCGAGCTGCGCGCCTGGCTGTTCGACGGCCCGGCCCCCGGCTCGCTGGACGGCCAGGGCATGACGCTCGCGGGCGGGGTCCGGCTCATCCAGCAGGAGGTCGAGGCCCAGCACGAGGTCCCGGTTGAAGCCGTTACCGTCGGCGATTGCGAACTGGATGACGACCTGCGCGCGCTGCTGGCCGCGGCCCGCGAGGCGACGGTCAACGCGGTGAAGTGGTCCGGCGCCCCGGTGGTCTCCATCTTCGCCGAGGTGGAGCCGGCCGAGGTGACGCTGTTCGTCCGGGACCGCGGCCGGGGCTTCGACCCGGCGGCCGTCCCCGCGGACCGGAAGGGCGTGGCCCAGTCGATCCACGCCCGGATGGCCCGCCGGGGCGGTACCGCGGCCGTGCGCACCGCGCCCGGCGCCGGCACCGAGGTGTCGCTGACCATGCCCCGCCGCGCCGCGGAACACCTGCCGGGGCGACCGTGACCACCCCGCCCGCCCCCGGGCCGGGCCAGGCCCGGCGCCCGCGCGTGGTCATCGTCGATGATCACGGGCTGTTCCGCTCCGGCGTCCGCTCCGAGCTGGGCGACGAGGTGGAAGTGGTGGGTGAGGCGGACGACGTGGAGCCTGCGATCGCGCTGATCTCCTCGTGCCTGCCCGACGTGGTACTGCTCGACGTGCACCTGCCAGGCGGGGGCGGTCAGGCCGTGCTCACCGCGTTGCGGGCGGTCCAGCCCCAGGTTCGTTTCCTGGCCCTGTCCGCGTCGGACGCGCCGGAAGACGTGATCGCGGTCATCCGGGCCGGCGCGCGGGGCTACGTGACGAAAACGATCTCCGGCCCGGATCTGGTGGACGCGGTCCGCCGCGTCGCGGGCGGGGACACCGTGTTCTCCCCCGCCTGGCCGGGTTCGTGCTGGACGCGTTCGCGGCCCTGCCCGCCGACGGCCCGGGCGTCCCGTCGCTTGACCCGGAACTGGATCAGCTGACTCCCCGGGAGCGGGAGGTGCTGCGCCTGATCGCGCGGGGCTACACCTACAAGGAGATCGCCCGCGATCTGTACATCTCCGTGAAGACCGTGGAGAGTCATGTGTCCTCGGTGCTGCACAAACTCCAGCTCTCCACCCGGCATCAGCTCACGCGCTGGGCTACCGAGCGGCGCCTGGCTTAGGGTGGCTGCTAGCGTAAGCGCCGCCGGTTATGGGCGGCGTGACCGATTACGGGGCCTGGGGCGCGCCAGGGGTCGAACGCTGGAGGCAACGGGTGGCTGAGGACTTCCCCGCGGGATTAACTGATTCCGGCTCCCCTGTGCCCGGTAGTCCAGGGCAGATCGCCAGCTACCAGATGGCCGAGGAGATCGGCCGCGGTGGTATGGCCGTGGTGTACCGTGCCCGCGACGTCCGGCTGGGCCGCTGGGTGGCGCTGAAGGTCCTGACCGAGGACCTGGCCCGGGACGACGGCTTCCGGCGTCGTTTCATCCGGGAATCCCGGGCCGCGGCCGCGGTGGATCACCCGAACATCATCCCGATCTTCGACGCCGGGGAAGCCGGCGGCGTGCTGTTCATCGCCATGCGCTACGTCGGCGGCCAGGACGTGCACAGCCTGCTGAACCGGGCTGGCCCGCTGCCGGCGGCCCGCGCCGCCGGCATCGTGACCCAGGTGGCCTCCGCGCTGGACGCGGCGCACGCGTGCGGGCTGGTGCACCGGGACGTCAAACCGGCCAACATGCTGCTCGGCGGGCTGGCCGAGGACGGCTCCGAGGATCACGTCTACCTGTCGGATTTCGGTATCAGCAAGACCTCGCAGGCGACTAGCAACCTCACGCTGACGGGGCAGGTCCTCGGCACCCTGAACTACCTGGCCCCCGAGCAGATCGAGGGGCGCACCGTGGACGGCCGCGCGGACGCCTACTCGCTGGCGTGCGCGGCCTTCGAGATGCTGTCGGGCGCGCCGCCGTTCCGGCGGGATCAGAGCCTGGCGGTCTTGTGGGCCCAGCTGTCCGCGCCCCCGCCCCGGCTGACCAGCCTGCGACCCGACCTGCCCGCCGCGGTGGACCAGGTCATGTTCCGGGCCCTGGCCAAGGCCCCCGAGGATCGCTATCCGAACTGCCGGGCGTTCGCGGCGGCACTGCAGGAGGCCTGCGGGGTCAGCACCGCCGACCTGCCCGCCCGGTCGGCTGTGCAGCAGGCGCTCGCCGGCGTTCCCCCATCGGGCACGGCCTGGCCGGCAGTGGACCTGGCGGCCTCCGGACTCGACCGGGCCGGGCCGCCGGCGGCAGGCCAGGGAAGGCCCCCGGCGACCCCGGTCAGCCCGCCGGTCGGCTTCCCCGCGCCGCGGCCAGCCGCGCCCACCAGCGCCGATCCGCCCTACTCGGTCCCGGTCCTGCCGGCGGGCGCCAACGTGTCCCGCCCGGCCCCGCCGGTCAGCGTCCGCCCGGACCCGGCCGCCGACGTCAGCCCGGCCGGCCTACTGCCAGCCAGCGCCGCCCCGGACTGGGCCGCGAGCGCTGGCCCGGCCCCGGCGGCCAAGGTGAGCACGTCCGGCCCCTGGCCGGCAGGCGGGCCGCCGCGGTCACCCGGACCAGCCGCGCCCACCCGGCCGCATCCGCCCCGCAAGCACCGCGGCGGGCTGGCCGTGGTCGCCACCGCTGTGGCCGTGCTGGCCGTGGTCGCCGCCGTGCTGGCACTGGTGAAACACAGTTCCCTGCTGCACAGCGGAACGCCCGGAACCGGCGCGTCCAGCGCCCCCGCGTCCACCCCGGCCGGCCTGTCGGCGGCTGCCACCCCGCCCACCGTGGTGAAGAGTTACTACGCGGCTATCAGCCGCCACGCCTACCAGCGGGCCTGGGAACTGGGCGGTGATCACACCGGGGTCACCCACCAGCAGTTCCTGAGGGGTTTCCAGGGCACCCGGCGGGATGCGGTGATCATCCTGACGTGGACCGGCGATCAGGTGACGGCCAGCATCGCCGCGTTCCAGACCGACGGCACGGTCAGGAAGTTCGCGGGCAGCTACCTGGTCCACTACGGCGTCATCACCTCATTCAACGTGCACCAGGTCGGCTGAGCCCCATGGAAGTTGTCGCGGCGCAAAAGCGTTAGGTAAGCAGGGCCTGGACTGGCACCCTGTCGTACGGCCGTCCCGCCCTCCCCATCCGCTTCCCCGTTCCGCCATGGAGAATTCCGCCGTGACACCCTCGCTCGCCGAGCAGACCCGGGCCCAGGCCCGGCGCGCCAGCGTGCCCGAGCTGCGCTACCCGGCGGAGCTCCCGGTCAGCCAGCGGAAGGATGAGATCGCGGCGGCCATCCGGGACCACCAGGTCGTGATCATCGCCGGGGAGACCGGCTCAGGGAAGACCACCCAGCTGCCCAAGATCTGCCTCGAGCTCGGTCGCGGTGTGGCCGGGCAGATCGGGCACACCCAGCCGCGCCGGATCGCGGCCCGCACCGTCGCCGAGCGGATCGCCAGCGAGCTCGGCACGGAGCTGGGCACCACCGTCGGCTACAAGGTGCGCTTCACCGACACCTCCAGCGACAGCACGCCGGTCAAGGTGATGACCGACGGCATCCTGCTCAACGAGATGCGCCGCGACCGGCAGCTGCTCCGCTACGACACGCTCATCATCGACGAGGCCCACGAGCGCAGCCTGAACGTCGACTTCATCCTGGGCTACCTCAAGCGGCTGCTGCCGCGCCGCCCGGACCTCAAGGTCATCATCACCTCGGCCACGATCGACCCGCAGCGCTTCAGTGATCATTTTGCCGGAGGCGAATCAGGCAAGCAGGTAGCGCCGGAGGCGAATCAGGCAAGCACAGTGCCGGAGGCGAATCGGGCGGGCCTAGCGCCGGAGCGCCGGTCATCGAGGTGTCCGGGCGCACTTACCCGGTCGAGGTGCGCTACCGGCCGCTGGCCAACCCGGACAACCCGGACGAGGAACCGCGCGACCAGCTCCAGGGCATCCTGGACGCGGTCACGGAGCTGAGCGCCGACGGCCCCGGCGACATCCTCGTCTTCCTCAGCGGCGAACGGGAGATCCGGGACACCGCCGACGCTCTGGACGGCCGGGAGGGCCTGGAAGTGCTTCCGCTGTACGCGCGGCTCTCTTCCGCGGAGCAGCACCGTGTCTTCTCGTCGCACGGCCCGGCCCGGCGGGTGGTGCTGGCCACCAACGTCGCGGAGACCTCGCTGACCGTTCCGGGCATCAAGTACGTGATCGACCCGGGCACCGCGCGGATCTCCCGGTACAGCCAGCGGACCAAGGTCCAGCGGCTGCCCATCGAGCCGGTTTCGCAGGCCTCGGCGAACCAGCGGAAAGGCCGTTGCGGGCGGACGTCGGACGGCGTGTGCATCCGGCTCTACAGCGAGGAGGACTTCGAGAGCCGCCCCGAGTTCACCGACCCGGAGATCCTGCGCACCAACCTGGCCTCGGTCATCCTGCAGATGGCCGCGCTGGACCTGGGCGACATGGCCGATTTCCCGTTCGTCGAGCCGCCCGAGTCGAGGAACATCGCGGACGGCGTGCGCCTGCTGGAGGAACTCGGCGCCTTCTCGCCGGGCCACGAGCCCACCGGGGGCCGGACCCGGCTGACCGAGGTCGGCCGGAAGCTGTCCCGGCTGCCGGTGGACCCGCGGCTCGGGCGGATGATCCTGGAGGCCGGCCGGAACGGCTGTGTCCGCGAGGTACTAATCATCACCGCGGCGCTGTCCATCATCGACCCGCGGGAGCGGCCTGCCGACGCGCGGCAGGCGGCGGACGAGATGCACGCGAGGTTCGCCGAGCCCGGGTCGGACTTCCTGACCCTGCTCAACCTCTGGGACTACCTGCGCGAGCAGCAGAGCCAGCTGTCCGCGTCCGCGTTCCGGCGGCTGTGCCGCCGTGAATACCTGCACTACCTGCGGGTGCGCGAATGGCAGGACGTGTACGGCCAGCTCCGGCAGGCCGCCGCGGATCTCGGCATCCAGGCGGGCCGTGAGCGCCGCGGCGCCAGCCACCCGGCCGGGGTGGCGCCCGTGCAGCCTGCCGTGCAGCCAGCCGGGCAGCCACCCGTGCAGCAGAACGGCCAGGGCCGGCGGCGGGCCGGGCAGATCCGGCCGCGGGCCGGGCGGACCATCCCGGCCGCCGTAGCCCAGGCTCCGGCCGGGGACGCCGAACCGGGCAGCCGGTTCCCGGCCGGCCTGGCCGACCGGGTGCACATGTCGCTGCTGGCCGGGCTGCTGTCGCACATCGGCATGCAGGACACGGACAGCCGGCCGCGCGGCAAGCGGCGGCCACTGACCGAGTTCGCCGGGGCCCGTGGCGCCCGGTTCGCCATCTTCCCCGACTCGGCGCTGGCCAGGAAGCCGCCGCAGTGGGTGGTCGCGGCCGAGCTGGTGGAGACGTCCCGGCTGTGGGCCCGGGTCACGGCCCGCATCGAACCCGAATGGGCCGAGTCTCTGGCGGCGCACCTGGTCCGGCGCAGCTACAGCGAGCCGCGCTGGGACGCACGGCGCGGGGCCGCGGTGGCCACCGAGAAGGTCAGCCTGTACGGGCTGCCTATCGTGGCCGCCCGGACGGTCATGTACGGCAGGATCGACCCGGCGCCGGCCCGGGACCTGTTCATCACGCATGCCCTGGTCGAGGGCGACTGGCGGACCCACCACAAGTTCTACGCCCACAACCAGCAGGTCCTCGCCGACGCCGAGGACCTGGAACGGAAGGCCAGGCGGCGCGGGATCGTCGCGGACGACTCGGTCGTGTTCGAGTTCTATGACCGGCGGATCCCCGCCGGGGTGACCTCTGCCCGGCACTTCGACACCTGGTGGAAGAAAGCCCGCGCCGACGACCCCGGCCTGCTGGACCTCTCCCCCGCCGACCTGATCCGGCCCGCGGCCGAGGACATCAGCGCCGACGACTATCCCGCCCGCTGGGCCGACCTCCCGGTGTCGTATGAGTTCGCGCCGGGTGAGCCGGACGACGGGGTGACCGTGGACGTCCCGCTGGCCCGGCTCAACCAGGTGAGCACCGACGAGTTCCGCTGGCAGGTGCCCGGGCTGCGGCAGGAAGTGGTGACCGAGCTGATCCGGTCGCTGCCCAAGCAGCTGCGGACCACGTTCGTGCCGGTCCCGGACACCGCCCGGGCTGTGCTGCCGACGCTGGACCCGGCCCGCGGGGACCTGCTCGACGCGCTGGGCACCGAGCTGTCCAGGCTGGGCGGCGTGCACATCCCCCGCTCCGCGTGGGATGAGTCCCGGCTGCCCGCGTACCTGCGGATCACCTTCCGCGTGGTGGAGGACGGCCGGGTACTCGCGGAGGGCAAGGACCTGGACGAGCTGCGCCGCCAGCTGCGGCCCCGTCTGCAGGCCACGCTGAGTGAGGCGGCCGCCCGGATCACCCGGACCGGTCTGCGCAGCTGGGACATCGGGACCCTGCCCCGCGTGTTCAGCCAGGGTGAGATCCGCGCCTACCCGGCGCTGGCCGACACCGGCGACGCGGTTGACGTCCGGCTGTTCGAGACGCGTGCCCAGGCCGACGCGGCCATGCTGCGCGGAACCAGGCGCCTGCTGCTGCTCCAGGTGCCCTCCGGGGCCCGGGCCGTGGCCAGCCGCCTGCCGGTCAGCGCCAAGCTGGCCATGAGCCGTCACCCGTACCCCGGCACCGATGCACTGCTGGAGGACTGCGCGGCCGCCGCGGCCGACCAGGTGATCACCGAGGCGGGCGGCGCGGCCTGGGACGAGGGGGGCTTCGCCCGGCTGCTGGAGGCGGCGCGCGCGGGGCTGGCTGCCAGCACCGCGGACGTGGTGGCGCAGGTCGCCCGGGCCCTTGGCGAGGCGCACCAGGTCGAGGCGGCCCTGCCCGCGACCCCCAGCCCCCCGGTCCGGGCTGCGGTCGCCGACCTGCGCGAACAGCTTTCCGGGCTGGTCTATCCGGGGTTCGTCGCGGAGACCGGGGCCCGGCGGCTGCCGGACCTGATCCGCTACCTGCGGGCCATGAGCCGGCGGCTGGAGAAGATGGCCGAGGCGCCGGGCGCCGACGCCGAGCGGATGGCCGTGGTCCAGCGGGTGACCGAGGACTACCAGCAGACGCTGGCCGACCTCCCACCCGCGCGGCGGGACGATCCCGACGTCCGTGCGGTGCGCTGGATGATCGAGGAGCTGCGGGTCAGCCTGTTCGCGCAGACGCTGGGCACCTCCGGCCCGGTGTCGGAGCGGCGGATCGAGCGCGCCCTGGATCAGCTGCACGGCTAGCCTGGTCGCTGGGCGGGCCGCCCTGCGGCGGTTATTTCCCGCCGCCCGTGCGTCAATAGGGGCAGCGCATCGGCGATCCGAGGGGGCTGACCGATCATGCCTGACCTGCTAACCGCGGACGGCCTGGCCCGCTTTGGCGCGATCGCGGCCGCGCACGTGGGGGACGAGACGGTGCCCGGCCTCGTGGCGCTGGCCGCCCGGGGTGATCAGGTGCGCGCCGAGGCGCTCGGCTCACTGTTCGACCGGCGGCCCGCCGGTCCAGCGTGCCTCGCTGTTCCGCATCGCGTCCATCACCAAGCCGATGACCGGCGCGGCCACGCTGGCCCTGATCCAGGAGGGCCTGCTGGATCTGCACGAGCCGGTGGCCAGGCTGCTCCCGGAGCTGGCCGACCCGCAGGTACTCCGCCGGATGGACGGGCCGCTGGACGACACCGTGACGGCCAGGCGCCCGATCACCGTGCGCGACCTGCTGACGTTCACGTTCGGCTTCGGTTTCGCAGTCGAGATGTTCGGCGCGGAGCCGCCGTGGCCGGTCGTGGCGGCGTCAGACGAGCTGCACCTGTCCACGATCGGGCCCCCTGACCAGGCCGGGCAGCCCGATCCCGATACCTGGATCGCGGGCCTGGGCTCACTGCCGCTGCTGGCCCAGCCCGGCGAACGGTGGTTCTACAACACCGGTGCGTCGGTACTCGGCGTCCTGCTCGCCCGAGCCGCGGGCCAGCCGTTCGCGGACGTGCTGCGGACCCGTATCTTCGAGCCGCTGGGCATGCACGACACTGGGTTCTGGACCCCGCACACCGGCCGCCTCGCGTCCGCGTTCCGGTCCTCGCCCGGCGGCGGCCTGGAGGTCTGGGACAAGCCAGACGGCGACTGGAGCCGGCCTCCCGCGTTCGGCGACGGGGCGGCTGGCCTGGTCTCGACCGCCGACGACCTGCTCGCCTTCTCCCGGATGCTGCTGCGCGGCGGGGATCCGGTCCTGCAGGCGGACCTGGTCGCCGCTATGACCCAGGACCAGCTAACCCCGGCCCAGAAGGCGTGTGGGGGCCTCGGCCCGGATTTTTTCGCCGGTGTCAGCTGGGGCTTCTGCACTTCGGTAGTCACCGCCGGGCCGCGGGCCGGCGCGTTCGGGTGGGCCGGCGGGTCCGGCACCACCTGGCTGGCCGATCCGAGGCGGGACCTGACTGTCATCGTGCTGACCCAGCGCATGTTCGACACTTCCCAGCCGCCGCCGGTTCACGAGGCGCTCCAGGCGGCGGCGTATGAGGCTGTCGCCTGACCCCCGCCGCACTCAGCCCGCGCCGACGCCGTGCGGCACGGGCCCGGCTCGGGCCGCGTCAGCGGAACGCAATGTCCTTTCCGCCTCGGCGGAAAGGACTCATTGCGGTCGCAGACCGCGGCTGATGCGGCCAGAAACGATAAATACGCCGGCGAAGTAATCACACCCGGCCGAAACGGCGGCCCGGATATCCTGGGCGGCCGTTTCGGCGTTTTGCCGGCCGGCTCGCCGGCCGGGCCTCTCGCGGGCCGGGCCGGGCCTCGCCGGCCGGGCCTCTCGCGGGCCGGGCCTCGCCGGCCGGGCCAGTGTTCGTTAACGCCGGAGGCAGCGCGGCGAGCGGGGCCGGACCGGGTGGACGCCCGCCTGGCTGCGACCCCCGCTCGCCGGGCAGCAGACCCCGCCAATTGCCCGGCTTGCCGGGCACCGGGCCTCGCCAGCCGGGCATCCGGGTTTAGCCGCAGACCGGGGCTTTCGGGCCCCCGGCGGCGAGCTGCAAAAAGTTTGCAAGTAGATAATTGTCGCAATTACCATGCGGGCCATGCCCGCACCGGCGCCGCCGTTCCCCGCGCCCAGTCCTTCGCCCGGCCAGCTCCGCCGGCGCCGGCTCCTGCCTGCGCGACAGAGCCCGCACGACGCGGAAATACTGCGGCTCGCTGTGCCGGCCTTCGGTGCGCTGGTCGCGGAGCCGCTTTTCCTGTTCGCGGACTCGGCGATCGTCGGGCGGCTCGGCACCACCCCGCTCGGCGGGCTCGGCGTGGCCAGCCAGGCCCTCACCACCCTGGTCGGCATCTCGATCTTCCTGGCCTACGGGACCACGGCCGCGGTGGCACGCCAGCTCGGCGCGGGCCATCCGGAAGCCGCGATCCGCCAGGGCATCGAGGGCCTCTGGCTGGCGGGCATCATCGGCGTGGTGGTCCTGGCCGTCGGCTGGCCGCTGGCGCCGCAGATCGTGCACGGGTTCGGTGGCTCGCCCGGCGTGACCGGGGAGGCCGCCACGTACCTGCACATAAGCCTGCTCGGCGCGCCCTCCATGCTCGTGGTACTGGCCGGTACCGGGGTGCTGCGCGGATTGCAGGACACCCGGACGCCGCTGACCGTCGCGGTGGCGGCCAACGTCGTCAACGTGGCCCTGAACGCGTTCCTGGTGCTCGGCATGCACTGGGGCATCGCAGGCTCAGCCTGGGGCACGGTCTGCGCGCAGACCGCGGCGGCCGCCGCATACCTGGCCATGGTCGCCCGGGGCGCCCGGCGGGCCGGGGTGGGGCTCGCCCCCGATCTCACCGGCCTGCGGACGGCCGCCGTCACCGGGGTGTCCCTGGTGGTGCGCACGATCGCGTTGCAGGCAGTGCTGATCGTGGTCACCGCGGTCGCCGCCCGGCAGGGGAACGCGGCCATCGCCGCGCACCAGATCGCGTTCCGGGCCTGGACCCTGCTCGCCTTCGCGCTGGACGCCATCGCGATCGCGGGCCAGGCCATCACGGGGCGGTGCCTGGGGGCAGGGGATGTGACGGGTGCCCGGGCCGCGACCAACCGGATGATCGGCTGGGGCGTGGTCTACGGGGTGATGTTCGGGATCGTGCTGGTCGCGGCCATCCCGCTGCTGCCCGCCGTCTTCTCGGCCGCACCGGACGTGCGGCGGCTGCTGCCCGCCGTGCTGCTGGTGGCCGCGGCTCAGCAGCCGGTGGCCGGGGTCGTGTTCGTGCTCGACGGCGTGCTGATCGGCGCCGGCGACCAGGACTACCTGGCGCTGGCCGGGCTGGCGGCGGCCGGAGTGTTCGCGGTCGGCGCGACGCTGGTGATCGCCCACCATGCGGGTCGCGTTGTGGCTGGCGTTCAGCCTCTGGCTGGTGGCCCGCTTCGTCACGCTCACCCTGCGCGCGCGGTCGTCGCAGTGGCTGGTCACCGGAGCGGTCCGCCGGTAGCCGGGTTGCCCGGGCCGCTTGCTCCTGCTGCGCCTGCCCCTCTGGCCTCACGAGTCACTTTTATCCCACCCGCCGATCCCCGCCTGAGGGTAATGAGGAACCCGGATTTTGGTAACCGTGCCAGTTCTTGCCAAGTCATGAGGCAATGCATTGCGGATACAGAACAATAGTTAGCCTGGGCACGGATCTTTAGTTTCTGTCCTATTCATGCGGGAGTTCCGGCTATTCTCGCCTCTGCCGGTCGTCATCTGCGTCTGGCACTCACTGATCAGCCGCGCACCGACCGCCAGGGGACAATGAGCAGCGACACCAGCGCCACCGGGGAGATTCCTGCCCCGGAGCCGCAGGCCGATCCGGAGACCCCGGCGGCCCGCCAGGGCTCCGGTTTCGCGGCCCTGGCCCCCGGTCTGGCTCACGAACCGGCCGCCCACGAACCGGCCGCCCACGAACCCGCCGCTCACGAACCGGCCGCCCACGAACCCACTGCTCACGAGCCCACTGCTCACAAACCCGCCGTCAACATCCCCTCGCGCCAGGGCCGCGAGCTCACGATTCTGGCCGCGGCCGGGATCGGCATCGCCATCCTGATCATGGTCGCCGTCTCCCTGGTGCGCGGCGGCTGGATGCTGCCACCCGTGGTGATGCCGGCCGCTGGGCCGCCGTGGGAGATAGCGGTCAGGCATGTGTCGGCGGACCTGGTCACCTACGGGCTGTGGCTGGCCGCCCTGCTTGGCGCCGGCGGTGTGGCGGCGGGCCTGCTCGCCATCCACCACGGGGCCCGGCTGAGTGCCCGGGTTCTGCTCATCGCCGGCCTGATCACCGTGGCGGTGCTGACCGTCCTGCCGCCCGCCGGCTCAACGGACGCACTGGACTACGCGACTTACGGGCGGCTCATGGTCCTCGGCCACAGCCCGTACGTGACCACCCCGGCGCACCTGCGTGATTTGCACAACGCGTTCGCCCACTCGATCCCCCGCATCTGGGACCACTACGTGAGCGTCTACGGCCCGCTGGCCACCATGGAGCAGTTCGTGGCGGCCAAGCTGGGGGGCGCCTCCGCGGCCCGGATCACGTTCTGGCTCAAGCTGTGCAACTCGGCCGCGTTCGCGGTCGTCGCCCTGGTCCTGGACCGCCTGCTGCGGCACAAGCCGGCCCAGCGCCTGCGCGCCCACCTGCTCTGGACGGTCAACCCCCTGCTGCTGTGGGACCTGGTCGCGGCCGGGCACCTGGACGTGCTGGCGGTCATGGCGGGCCTGCTCGGGCTGCTGGTGCTCGGTGAGCAGCATGACGCGGCCCGGCCTGGCCTATGGCGGGTCGCGGCGGCGGGCGCTCTCCTCGGCATCGCCGCCGACATCAAGATCGACTACGTGCTGTTTGGCGTGGGCGCGGCCTGGGCCCTGCGCCGGTCCCTGCCGGCCCTGGCCCTGGCGGGCGGCGCCGCGCTCGCGGTGCTCGTGCCCAGCTACGCCTACTTCGGGATGCCCGCGGTCCGGGCGCTGCTCAGCCGGCGTAACCAGAGCAGTGCCGACAACTTCTACCGGGTGTTCCTCCCCCACAGCTGGCATTCCCACTTCGGGACGATTGCCACTGTCCTGGTCGTCGCCGTGGCCATCCTGGCCTTGCGGCGGCTGCCCCCGGGCGCGGCCGCGCGTCCTGCTATCCGGCCCACCGTGGCCGTGTGTGCGGCCTGGCTGTTCCTGTGGCCCTACCAGCTGCCGTGGTACGACGCGATGCTCATCTGCGTGCTGGTCCTCTACCCCGCTTCGCGGCTGGACTGGCTGGTGCTGGCCCGGCTGACCGCCGGGACGATCTCCAACATGCCAGGCAACCCGTACCTCCAGCACAGCCATCTGCTCCGGGTCGCCGACCACTTCGCGGTGCGGATCGCCGCCCCGGCGGTCATGGTTGCCGCGGCGATTGCGCTGGTAGCGCTCTGCGTGACCGGACGCTGGAACGTGAGGGATTCTCCCGGACCGGAGCACGCGGTACCGGGCGGCGCCGGGCTGGCTCCGGCCGCCGGTCCACCCGCCTGAGCCGCCACTCCTACGGTGTCCGAGGTCCTGGTTCGCCAGGGCCTACGACCTCTGCCCCAGGGTGCCCGCCGTGCGGCAGCCTGAAGACAGAAGGCAGCACGTGGCGGGCAGAGGAGACGAGGATGGCCCCGATGAGCGAGTCAGGCAGGCATGGGGTAAGCAGTTCCCCTGAAGTCGCTGGCCGGCGACCTCATCCTGGATGGCCGAATCCAGGGTGGCCTCATCCCGGGCAGGCACCAGCGCAGTCGGCGCAGCCGCCTTCTCCTCGCCGCGTGGTCGTGGTCGTGGTGGACGGCTCCCCGGACTCGGGCGACGCCCTCCGGCAGGCCGCGTCCCAGGCCAGACAGCGTAATGCCCTGCTCGAGATCGTCCGCGTCGTGCCGCCGGGCATGGGCGAGGCGGCATCCGCCATGGCCAGGGCGAAGCTTGGTGAGTTCACCCGGCGCGAGTGCCCGTACGGGACGGGCGCCCCGGTTCGGCTCCGGGTGGAGTGCGGTGACCCGATCGTCGTACTGGGCGTGGCCGCAGCCGAGGCCGAACTGCTGATCAACGGCTTGCCAAGGCCGCCAGAGACGGACGGCGAACCGGAGACGGCCCCCGCCGCCCCGGCCTCGACGAGGCTCAGGCGCTGGGTGCATGGGGTGATCCCCGACCCGTCGGTCTAACGCGCGCGGATCCCTGAGCGCACGGGTCGCTGAGCGCGCGGGTCCCTAAGCGCGCACTGTGCCCCGGTCAGCAAAGGTCATGCTGCGCTGAAGCGCCGCAACCCGCAGGTTCTCCGCGATCTCGACCGGGCCGCCCAGCGCGGCCGCATTGATGCCAGCCTGTGCGGCCTCTTCGACCACGCCGCCGACCGTGATTGCCAGTTCCGGGGAACGGTGGAAGACCAGCACGCCATGGTTGGCCAGGAGCACCGCGGGCACCCCCGGGATGACCGCCGCCCGGATACCCGCGATCGCCTGCTCCGACCCGCGGGGCCCGTATTCCGCGACGGGAACCCCGGCGGCCAGTCCGAACATCGCCAGGGCCTCGACCCAGCAGCCGATCGGCCGCCGGGCCACGGCGTAGGCCGTCGCGTACGGGGAGTGGGTGTGCACCACGCAGCCGACCCCAGGCTGGTCGGCGTACATGGCCGTGTGCATGGCCACGACCGCACCCTGGATGGGCGGTAGCGCACCTTCCAGCAACGTTCCATCCAGCGCGACCCGCACCACCGCGTCGGCCGCGTGGTTGCGCAGCGAGGGGCCCGCGGTGAAGTACATCTCCGCGGCCCCGGGCACGCGCAGGCTGACGTTCCCGTGCCCGTTCGCGGAGATCGCCCCGCTGGCCACGACCCGCTGGGCGGTGTCGATGACGCGGTCGACCAGGTCCTTATCCATGATCCCCCCTAGCGTGGCCGGGCGGGCCATCCCGTGGCCAGCAGCGGAGGCCCGGCCGCATGCTCCGATGAACTAAGTTAGCGCGGCTCGGCCCCGAGTTCATGGGCCCCAGCTGGGGGTCGCAGCACGTTGTGCCAGCTGACGGCCATACATGACAAGCTCTCATGGATTAGTTGATTTCTTCTCATTGGACGCATGAATGCTTGTCAGTGACACTAGATATCGAAGACCTCAGCCCTTAGGGAAGGAACATGGACACCAACAGTTCGCCCGTCACCCAGCTGTGGGCCACCGTCCGGGACGAGCTTCGGGACGCCCGCGCGGCACGCGCCGCACGCAAGGCCCTCGAGCACGACCTGTCCGGCTACACCTCGCAGGCCGACCTGAACGACCTGGGCGCGATCCTCGACCGGCACAGTGAGGAGGAGACGGCGGACATCCGCCGCATCCTGGCCGCCCGCCTCGCTGCCTAATAGCACCTGGCCTGATCGGCCACCCGGCCTGGTTGGCGTGGCCGGGCGGAAAGGATCCCCAGCCTGCTCGGCCCCAGCCGGGCAGGGAACTCAGCCGGCCCGGCGGTAGGCGCGGATCGCGAGGGGCACGAACACGATGAAGATGCCGGCCAGCCAGGCGATGCTCCGCAACAGGTCAGCCGTGAGGTTGGCTGAGAAGGGCTCGCCCAGGGCGAGGGCACGCATGGTGTTGACCACTGCGGTGACCGGCTGGTGTTTGGCGAAGGCCTGCAGCCAGCCCGGCATGCTCTGGATCGGCACGAAAGCCGAGCTCACGAAGGTGAGCGGGAACAGCCAGATCAGGCCGAACGCCTGCACCGACTCCTCATCCCCGATGGCCAGCCCCGTGAACGCCGCGATCACGCAGATAGACAGGCCGAACACGGTGGCCAGCACGACCATGGCGACAGCCGGCCCGAAGCCGTTATGGAAGCGGAAACCAACCGCGTAGCCCACGGCGACGATGATCAGGATGGTCAGCAGCATCCGCCCGGTGTCGGCGACCAGCGCCGGCCAGCACCGCAGAGCGGGCCATCGGCATCGACCGCAGCCGGTCGATCACGCCCTTCTTCAGCTCCTGAGCCAGGGCTATGGCCGTGCCGAAGCTGGCGAACGCCGCGGTCTGCCCGATGATCCCGGGCATCAGGTAGTTGACGTAGGTCGTGCCCTTGACCGGGATCGCGCCACCGAACACGAAGGCGAACAACAGCACGAACATGACCGGCTGGATCACGGTGAACACGATGTAGGCGGGCACGCGCATCCAGACCAGCAGGTTCCGGCGGGCGATGGTCAGCGTGTCGCTCACCCCCCAGCGAACCCGGGTGAGCAGGCCCGGGTCCCCGGCCGGGGGCTGGGCGGCGGGAACGGTGATGCTGGTCATGAGGCGGCCCTCGCGGTGTCTTTCTTGCCGGACCGGCGGCGGCCGCGGCGGCCGGACGCGGGTTGCCCGTCCTCTTCGGCGGCGTGCCCGGTCAGCGCCAGGAAGACGTCGTCCAGCGAGGGCCGGCGCAGAGCCAGCCCCTGGATCGGAACGCCTGCGCTGTCCAGCCCGCGCACGGCCTCGATGAGCGCCTCGGAACCGCGCCCCCCGACCCCCATGTTGATCACTCCCGTCTCCTCGTCCACGTGCGGCTCGCTCTCGCCGAGCTTGGCGACCACTGCCGCCGCGTCGCCGATCCTGGCCCGGTCGGGCACCGAGAACTCAAGTACGTCACCGCCGACCCGGCTCTTCAGCTCTTCGGACGTGCCCGCCGCGATGACCAGCCCGTGGTCGATGACTACGATCTCGTCCGCCAGCTCATCAGCCTCGTCCAGGTACTGCGTGGTGAGCAGCAGCGTCGAGCCACCGGCCACCAGCGAGCGGATGATGTCCCACATGCCCAGCCGGGACCGCGGGTCCAGGCCCGTGGTCGGCTCGTCGAGAAACAGCACCTGCGGCCGCCCAACCAGGCTGGCCGCCAGGTCCAGGCGGCGCTGCATGCCCCCGGAATAGTTCTTGGCCGCCCGGTCAGCAGCATCGGTCAGATCGAACTGCTGCAGCAGCTCGGTCGCCCGGCTGCGGGCATCCGGCCAGCTGAGGTGATAGAGCCGCCCGATCAGCTCGAGGTTCTCCCGCCCGGTGAGCTCTTCCTGGATGGCCGCGGACTGCCCGGACAGCCCGATCGACCGGCGGACCGCGGCGGCGTCCCGCACCACGTCGCGCCCCTCGACCAGGGCCCGCCCGCCATCCGGCTGGAGCAAGGTGGTGAGGATCCGGACCGCAGTAGTCTTGCCCGCGCCGTTCGGTCCGAGCACTCCGAGCACCGTGCCGCGGGGCACGGACAGGTCGATGCCGCGCAGCGCGTGCACATCCCCGAACGACTTGGTCAGGCCCTCCACCAGAATGGCCGGCCCCGTGCTCGTCTCTGTCACTGCTTCCTCCTGTGCGGGCCCCCGGTCGTTATCGCCCAGCGTCCCGAACCTATCGGCAGCGCGACCCCGACCGCGAACCTATAACGCTGCCCCACTTCGCATTCGGTGGCTATGACGAGCACGGCTACGGGAACTCACCGCCGGACCGGGCTCCAGGGGGCCCGGCTTGCCGGCCAGGGGAGATCGAGCCGCGGGAGGACACCGGCGCCGGCAACGTCGGCCACGGGCAATACTGGACGGATGAGCAGCCTGCGGTACGCCGAGTCGATCGTCATCGCCCGCCCCGCGGAATTCCTCTACGACATGATCTCCGACGTGACCCGGATGGGGGAGTGGAGTCCCATCTGCACCGGCTGCTGGTGGGATGAGGGCGCCGGGCCCTGGGCGGGCGCCTGGTTCACCGGCCGCAATGAGCTGCCCGAGCGAACCTGGGAGACCCGTTCCCAGGTCGTGACCGCAGAGCCCGGCCGGGAGTTCGCGTTCGCCGTGGGCGGGGCGTGGGTGCACTGGGGTTACTCGTTCGCCCCGGTTGCCGGGGGCACCGAGGTTACTGAGTCGTGGGAGTTTCTCCCCGCGGGCATCGCCCGGTTCCATGAGCGATATGGAGACGACGCGGAGGCGGAGATCACCGCCCGCACGGAGGCCGCGCACCGGGGCATCCCGCTCACCCTCGCCGCGATCAAGAAGATCGCCGAATCGTCCTGAGCCAGGCGGGGTGGCCCGTCCGCGCGGGCGTGATGATCAACGGTGCACCCAGTTCAACGGTGCACCCAGAGCGTGACGGTGACGCCGCGGAAGTGCCGCTTGGCGGCCAGGGAAAAGTCGCTCCTGAGCGCGGCGTCCTCGGCGCGGACCGGCCCGGCCGCGAGGTGCGCGAACGGGGACCGGCCCAGCACCCAGATCCGCTGGTAGCCCAGCATGAGGGACTGGACGGTGGCCACCGGCTTGTCGCGCCCCTGGAAGTTCCCGGCCGCGGCGGGCGACTCGGCCAAAGCGAAGTCGCTGACCTTCCGGTAGTCCGCCGGGTAGCCGAGCCGGGCCTTGCGGAAGAAGTTGCTGAAGAACAGGAGGCCGTCGCCCGGCTGGGCGTGGGCGGCCAGGTACCGCGACGGGCCGCCGAAGTCGAACAGCCGGCTCTGCGGCGTGCGGACCCGCTGCTGCGGCGCAAGCTGGAGGACCAGGGCCGCCGCGCAGACGATCACCCCGGGGACCCAGACCAGCATCCGCCGCTCGGTCGCCCCGGCCAGCCACCGCCCGATCCGCAGCGCCCCGGCCCCGGCTAGCAGAGCGGCCCCGGCCTCGCCGTACAGGACATAGCGGTCCACGTACAGCGGGTGGGCGACCAGCGATTCGAGGATCAGCAGCGCGCCGGGGGCCACCACCAGCGGCGCCGCGACTGACGGCAGGCAGACGCCGCCCTGGCTCCACCACGCGGGCCCGGGCGCGCGGCGCCCCCGCTTCAGGGGCGGCAGCACGGCGGCCACCGCGCAGCAGAAAAGCAGCACCGCGACCGCGGTCGTCGCGCCGAAGTAGTCGTGGAAGAGGATCCGCAGGCTCCACAGCCCCGGCCGCGGGATCCAGGCGACGGCGGCGTCCTCCCGGGCGCTCAGCGCGGCGAGCGGCAGGACCAGGATCACCGAAACGGCAGCCGTGGCAGCCCAGTGCAGGATCACCCGGCGCCCATACCGGGCCAGCAGCACGGTGACCCCGTGCGCCGCCACGACGAGCAGGGACAGCTCGTTCAGGTAGCCACCCACGACCAGCAGCACGGCGTAGACCAGCCAGCATCCCGCGGGGAAGCGCGCCCCGCGGGCCCGCTCGGCCGCCCCGCGGGTCCCGGCGGCGCGGGCTCCGTGGTCACCAGTGCCGCTGGCGCCGGGGCGGGCCTCGGCGGCCAGGGCGTGCAGCAGCGCCAGCGTCGAGCCGACGACGCAGGCGAAGACCAGCGCGTAGGAGCGGGCGGTCTGGGCGTAGTAGCTGATCGTGGGGGTCAGCGCGACGATCAGGCCGGCGAACAGGCCCGCCCAGCCCGACCCGGTGAGCCGCCTGCCGATGATCACCGTCAGGGCCACGGCCACGACCATGCTGATCACCGAGGGGATCCGCATGACCGCCGGGCTGGTGCCCACCGCCATCCAGCCGTGCATGAGCAGGTAATACAGCCCGTGCACGGCGTCCACATGCCGGAGCAGGTGGGCCAGCAGATGCAGCGGGAGCAACGCGGCCCATCTGGTGGCCACCTCGTCGTTGCCCATGGCCGAGTCGCGGGCCAGCCTCCACACTCCGAGAACGGCCATCACGGCGGCGGCCAGGACGGCTGGCGCGTACCGTTCGGCGGTCAGCGCCCATCCGGCCCGGCGTGCGCCGATGCCCCCGGCGGGCGGCGCAGACCCGCCGTCCACCGCCGGGGCGGCCCCGGACTCCTGGCCGCGCTGGCCGATGGGCGCTGAGCTCACGGCCCGCTGGGGTGGTCGTCGGCGGAGGCCGCGAAGGTCTCCCGCCACTTCTCGGGCGAGTTGAAGCCGGCCGCCGCGGACCGGTACTCCGCGGCCAGCCGCGGCCACTGGCGGCGCAGCTTCCGGTGGGCGATCACGCTGCGCAGCCCGAGCGAGCGGAACAGCTTCGGATCCCGCTGGTACCACGCGGCGGTGGTGCCCTCGGCCGTGGACACCAGGGCGCTGTCCAGCTTGACCAGCACCCACCAGGACGCATCCTGGAACGGCAGGGCCATCTGCGGCCGTTTCCTGGCTCCCGCACGGACCGGCCTGAACTGGCGTGCGGTCCCGGATGCAGCCTTGGTCAGCAGGTTGACCCTGTTGGTTGGCGTGGTCGAGTCCTTCACCGCCTCCGGCGCCCTTCTGCGGGCTGGCGGGAAGCTCTCGATGTCCGCGGCGCCCTGGGCGTCCGGGAACTCGAGCTGGTACTCCCGCAGTTGCTTCAGCTTGGTGCCGATGTCCCGGTGCAGGTGGTCTGGCCCGGTCAGCACGTCCTCGATCGCGAGCAGGCGCAGCGCGGCGGTCGAGTACTGCATGGACAGCAGGCTCTGGAGCTGCCTTTCCATGCTCTCCGAGAGGAGCTTCCCGCCGTGCGGCTCCGGGGAGTGCAGGAGGGCGGTGACCAGCCGGTTGCGCAGGTGATAGTAAGCCTGCCAGTCCCGGGCGTCATCCTTGTCATCCCAGGGCACCTGCCAGGAGCCCACGCCCGGCAGCGACACCGTGGGATAGCCGTGCTCACGGGCCCGTACCCCGTACTCGGCGTCGTCCCACTTGATGAACACCGGCAGCGCCAAGCCGATCTCCCGGATGATCTGCGTCGGGATCAGGCACATCCACCAGCCGTTGTAATCGGAGTCGGCCCGGCGGTGCAGCCAGGGCGTGTTCCGCAGGTTCCGCCGGGCGAAATCGTGCCGGCCCTTGGTGTTCGGCGCGATCCCCCACCACCACTTGTAGGGAGCGATGGCCTCGGCGAACGCGTGCAGCAGGGAACGGTCGTACATGCTGAACATGTGGCCGCCGACGATGGTCGGGCGGCGCGCCAGGTCGGCGAAGGTGGCTGCGCGCAGGATGCCCTCGGGGTCGAGCTTGACGTCGTCGTCCATCAGCAGCACGTAGTCGCTCTGGCCGGCCTGGACCGTCTCATCCATCGACCGGGCAAATCCACCAGAGCCGCCGATGTTCCCCTGCTCGATGATCTGCAGCAAGTCACCGAGCTTCTTGGCGGCATCGGCGAAGCCCGGCTCGTTGCGCACCCGGTTCGTGCCCTGGTTGACCACGTAAACCCTGTCGAGCAGATCGTGCACCTCGGCCGCCTCACCCAGCGTGCGCAAACCATCCAGCATGTACTCGGGCCGGTTGAAGGTGGTGATCCCGATGCTGACCCGGCCGGCCGGAGCGGGCTCAGTCAGCGCCAGCCACTCCGCCTCGATCAGCGTCGTCGGCCGTGGGCCGGCCACGATGTCGAACCAGTACCAGCCGCCGTCGATGAACGGGGCCAGCGGCAGCGTGCGCTCGACGGTCTCCGGCTCGTCGGACTGGACGGTGATCGTCTCGACCGGGTGACTGAAACCCTTGGCCGTGGACCGGTACAGGACGATCGTGGACTCGCCCGCCACCCGGATGCGCAGCGTCACCGAGTCCACGCTGGTCCACCGGCGCCAGTAGCTGGCCGGGAACGCGTTGAAGTAGGTGGCGAACGAGACCCGGCGGCCCTCGCTGATCACCGCGCTGCGCCGTGGCCCGGCGTCCTCGCCCGGGTACACGGGGATGTCGGCGCCGAAGCGGATGATCGACTGGGCCTCCCCGACTGCGGCGTTGGCCACCGGCACGCTGCCCGCGCCAGGTGCCCTGCGCCCGGTCAGCTGCTCGGTCGCCATCTCCGCGGCCAGCTCGGCAGCCCCGCGGTCCATGTGCGTCTCCACATACAGCGGGACGACGTCCAGATCGCCGTCGGGAAAGACTACCCGTTGCAGAATCCGCAGGCTGCGCTCCCGGGTGGCGCTCTGCTGCCCCAAGACCTCGCCCGTCATTCGGCCGCCTCCGGCCCGGTGAACGCCGCACCCTCGGTGAAGAACGGCCGGAGCCGGTTGTCGTACATGCTCAGCGCGGACCCGATCGCCATGTGCATGTCGAGGTACTTATAGGTGCCCAGGCGGCCGCCGAAGAGGACGCCCGGCTCACGCGCGGCCATTTCCCGGTAGGCCAGCAGGCGGGCCCGGTCCTCCGCCGTATTGATCGGGTAGTACGGCTCATCGCCGCGGTCGGCGAAGCGCGAGTACTCACGCATGATCACTGTCTTGTCCTTCGGGTACCAGTCGCGCTCGGGATGGAAATGGCGGAACTCGTGAATGCGGGTGAATGGAACGTCCTCGTCCGCGTAGTTCATGACGGGCGTGCCCTGGAAGTCCCCTGTGGGCAGAATCTCCATGTCGAAGTCGAGGGTACGCCAGCCAAGGTCGCCGGCGGCGTATTGGAAGTACGCGTCGAGGGGCCCGGTGTAGACAACCGGCACGTTCCCGGCCAGGTCCCCGCGCAGCTGCGCGAAGTCGGTGTTCAGCCGCACCTCGATGTTCGGGTGATCGGCCATCCGCTCCAGCCACGCGGTGTAGCCGTCCACGGGCAGGCCCTCGTAGGTGTCGCTGAAGTAGCGGTTGTCGAACGTGTAGCGCACCGGCAGCCGCGTGATGATCTCCGGCGGCAGGTTGACCGGGTCCGTCTGCCACTGCTTGGCGGTGTACCCACGGAAGAAGGCCTCGTACAGCGGCCGGCCGACCAGCGACACGGCCTTCTCCTCGAGGTTGGCGGCGCGCCCGGCGTCCACCTCGGCCGACTGCCCGGCGATCAGCGCGCGCGCCTCGTCCGGGGACATCACCGCCCCGAAGTACTCACAGATCGTGCCCAGGTTAATCGGCATCGGGTAGACCCGGCCCTTGTACACCGAGAACACCCGGTGCTGGTACCCGGTGAAGGCCGTGTACTGGTTGGCGTACTCCCACACCCGCGCGTTCGAGGTGTGGAACAGGTGCGCGCCGTAGCGGTGAATCTCGATCCCGGTGTCCGGTTCCCGCTCGCTGTAGGCGTTCCCGCCGATGTGCCCGCGCCGTTCCAGGACGAGCACGCGCAGGCCGAGGTCACGGGTGCAGCGTTCGGCGATGGTCAGGCCGAAGAAGCCGGACCCGACGATGACGAGGTCGATGTTCACCAGCGCACCGGCAATGGCTTGGTCTGCGATCCCGGCTCATACGGCTTGGTCGTTGATCCCGGTCCATGAGGCCCCGAGGGCCCCGGCTGCTCGTGCCCGGGGTGCTCCGGCAGGTGGTGGTCGGAGGGTTCCGGCCCGCCCCCGGCGGCATCGCCGCCGGCCTGGTGCTCGCCGTGCTCGCCACGATCGGTGTAGTGGGCGACGATCGGGCGGTACACCGCCCGGCGGAACCGCCACGGGATCATGCGGTAGCCGCCGCGGACCACGACGTTACGGACGTATTCAGGCGATGAGGTGAAACCCTGGCGCCGGAACTCGCGCTGCAGCCGCAGTTCGGAGCGCAGCAGGTCGGTGCCGCCGCGGCGCTTGAACGAGGTTGCGCCGACGCGGTAGTAGACCAGCGGCTCGGCCACGTTGACCGGCCGCGCGCCGTTCTGCAGCATCCGGGCGAAGAGCGCGTAGTCCTCCATGAGCGGCAGGTCGCCGTACCCGCCCGCGGCCAGGACCGCGGCCCGCCGGTAGACGACCGTCGGGTGGTTGAACGGGTCGTGCATCCGGGCGTAGCGGTGAATCTGCTCCGGGTCGGTCGGCGGGACCCGCTGGCCCACGATGTGATCGATGTCCCCCACGAACTCCAGCAGCCCCGCCCCGACGATGTCGGCCTCGGCCATGAGCGGGATCTGCACCTCGAAGCGGTGCGGCATGGCCACGTCGTCGGCGTCCATCCGGGCGATCACGTCATGCCAGCTCGCGGCCAGCCCGCTGTCCAGAGCGGGACCGAGGCCCCGGTTGTGCTCGAGCGGGACCATGGTCACCGGGACCGGGCTGCCGGCCTGCAGCCGGTCGAGGCACCCGCCGAGTTCCTCACGGACGGGCCCGTCACGGACGATGACCACCTGGCCCGGGGGCACGGTCTGGTCGTCTACCGCGCTCCGGAACGCCCGCTGCAGGAAGTCGGGACGGTCACCGTCGTATACCGAGAGCAGGAGCGTGAAGGGCTCGTGCATATGCCGGGTTCGCCTTTCATGCCGGTGAAGGGGCACACTGCGGCGAGCTCGAGGACCAGGGAGCGAGCAGCCCTGGCCGGCGCGCGTTCGTGTAGACATATGGGTTGTAACGTCAGCAACTGCGGTGGGCGGACGCCACTTTACGGCAGCCATGCGGCGGATTGCTGGGTTACCGTCATCCGGCGAGTCCCCCAGCGCACCTGGTCTACCCTGGCAGCCAGATGCCATCCACCCAAGCCTGACCTTACCCGCCCACGCCCTGACCTGTAGAGGTGTACCGATGGCCCCGCGCGCCGCCGACCAGTCTCCCGCCCCGCCCGCTGACGGCCGGCCGCGTCCCCGGGTCCTGGTGCACATCGGCGAGCCGAAGACCGGCACCACGTTCCTGCAGCAGGTGATGTGGAGCAACCGGGCCGAACTGGCGGCCCAGGGTGTGGTGCTGCCAGGCCACCATCCCCAGGACCACTTCCGCGCCAGCCAGGACCTGCGGGGCATCGAGAAGCGGGCCGACGACCCGGCGGGATCCTGGACCGGCGAGTGGGAGATCCTGGCCCACCAGGCCCGGCAGGCCCCGCGGGCCGCGGTCATCTCGCACGAGCTGTTCTCGGCCGTGGACGGGGAGCAGGCCGCACGGGCCGTCCGCTCCCTCGAGCCCGCTGAGGTGCACGTCGCGGTGACCGTGCGGGACATGGCGTCGCTGCTGCCCGCGGAGTGGCAGGAGACGGTCAAGCACCGCAACGACCGGGGCTGGGAGGACTGGCTGGCGGACGTGATCGACCGCGAATCGGTCGATCCGGACCGGCGCCAGTGGTGGTTCTGGCGGGTCCACGACACCCTGGCCATCCTGGATCTGTGGGCCCGCCACGTGCCAGCGGACCGGATCCACGTGATCATGACCCCGCCGCAGGGGTCGGGCAACTCGGTCCTCTGGGAGCGTTTCGCGGCGCTGCTGGGCGTTGACCCTGGCGCGGTGGACCTGTCCCGGGCCCGGGCGAACACCTCCCTGGGCCTGCCGGAGATCGAGTTCCTGCGCCGGCTGAACCAGGCGCTGCCCGCTGAGATCCCGGACTGGTTCTACATGTGGACGGTGAAGGAGGGGGTCGCGCACCGGGCCCTGGCCGCCCGTCCGCGCACGGGGCGCCTGCTGCTGCCCGCCGACCGGGAGGCCTGGGCCAAGGAGCAGGCGGAGATCCTGGTCAGCGGGCTGGCGTCCTCGGGCTACGACGTCATCGGTGACCTGGATGAGCTGCGGCCCCGGCCGTCACGGGAACCCGGGGTGGCCGGTCCCGCGGACCAGCTCCCGGACCCGATCCTGGACGCCGCCGTGGACGCGGCCGCGGCGCTGGTGGCCAACCAGTACCGCAAGGAGTATCCGGAGGCCGGCCCGACCCCAAACGGGCGGGCCAGGCCCGGACGGGTGGCATCGGTCTCGCCAGCAGGGTGGAGGCGGCCATCGCGTCCTCGCCCCGGCTCAAGCGGGCGGTGCGCGACATGAGCAGCCGTTACCCGGCGGTGCGGCGGCTGCGCATCCTCACCTGGCAGGCCATGGAGCGTACCCGGGCCCGGAGGCACTCCTAGCATGGCGCCCGCTAGCACCTCCATCACAGGCACCTCCACCACCGGGGGCGATCAGCCCCGGGTCATCGCCGTCGTCGTCACCTACAACCGGCGGGACCTCCTGGCCGAGTCACTGTCCGCGGTGCTGGCGCAGAGCCGGGCCCCGGACGCCGTGATCGTGATGGACAACGCCTCGACCGACGGCACGGCGGAAATGGTCGCCGCGCGCTTCCCGTCCGTGCGGCTGGCCGTGGCGCGGCGCAACACCGGCGGCGCGGGCGGCTTCGCCTACGGCCTGGCGCTGGCCCTGGCCGAGGCGGCCGACCTGGTCTGGCTGATGGACGACGACACAGTGCCCGAGCCGGGCGCGCTGCGGGCCATGCTCGGCGCCCGCGCCCTGCACCCCGGCGGCCCGCCCGGCGCTGATCGCCAGCCGGGTGGAGTGGACGGACGGCCGTCCCCATCCGATGAACACTCCCCGGGTAAAGCCGTTTGTGAGCAAAGAGGAGCGCCTGGCGGCGGCCGCCGCGGGGTGCCTGCCCATCCGCTCGGCGTCGTTCGTGTCGATCCTCGTGGACGCCGGCGTCTGCCGGGCCCGGGGCCTGCCCCAGGCCGACTACTTCCTGTGGAATGACGACTTCGAGTTCACCACCCGGCTGCTCCGCGGCCGGGCCTGCTCTGCCCGGCCAGCGTCGTGGTGCATAAGACAGCCGCGTTCGGCTCGACCGACGCGGACCCCGGGCAGCGGTTCTTCTACGAGGTGCGGAACAAGGTCTGGATGCTGCGGGCCGGCTCGTCGCTGGCCCCGGCCGAGCGGATGCTGTACGCCGGGGCCACGCTGCGCCGCTGGGCCCGCACGTTCGCGAAGTCCTCCGATCGCGGCACGCTCCGGTCCTGCCTGCTCTCAGGCCTGGCCGCCGGGGCGCGGACCAGCCCGCGGCCCACCGAGGAGGTGCTGGCGTCAGCCTGGCCTCACGGTTGACGGAGCTCAGGCGCCTGCCTTGCCGGGGTTCCCGCCTGCCTGACCAGGCCTCTCCCCCGCCGACGCCCGCGCTCCGTTCACCGTGGGTGCCCCCGTGCCTCCCGGGCCCGTGCCTGCCGGGCCCGCGCCTGCCGGGTCCGCGCCTGCCGAGAGAGGCGTTGCGCTCGCCGGTGCCGGCCCCGCGCCGCCGCGGCGCAGGGCCAGCAGGGCGGACAGGCCGAGGATCCCGGCGGGCGGGAAGGTGATCACGGCAGGCAGCTGGTACCGCCAGGAGAACTCCACGACGTCCTGCGCCACCAGCAGCACCACCGCCGTGACGGTGAACAGCAGGCAGGCCAGGGCCAGCTGCCGGGCGCGGGCCGCGCGGGCCCCGCTGTCGAGGCGGCGGGCCTGGCGCGCCCGGAGGACGATCGCGAGCAGCGTCCCGATGACTCCCAGCGCGGCGCACAGGGCCAGGAACGGGCCCGGGGTGAATCCGCCGTTCAGCTGGTAGGACCGCAGGAACACGGCGACCGGCCGGTTCACCTGCGCCTTCCCGCCGTAAGCGGGCTTCAGGTTGCTGTAGAAGAACTGCCCGAACGCCTGGTGCTGGATCCCGACGACGATGACGTTCCCCCGGCCGAGGGTGACCCACTGGGGATAGGTCGGGTACCGGGTCTGGAACTGCCAGCGTGACAGGGGCGTGACCCAGGGGTTGGGCGTGCGGGTCACCGCGAACAGGCGCACGGAGTCGCGGACGACGCCACCCAGGATCCGCAACGGTTGCTGGCTGCTGATCGCCGAGGTCAGCTCGGAGACCAGTGTGGTCCGGTTCGTTCCGGCCGGGATGGGGGCGATGATGAGCGGCGAGTACTTGGAGTGCTCGAGCCAGTCCGGGCCGTGGGCCTGCTCGCGCGGGGTAGGGCAGAGTGGCCGCACCGCCAGGGGCAGGGTAAGGGTGGCACAGTCGGCCGCGCCCACCACCCGGCCGACCGTGGTCTGGCCGATCGCCAGCCGGAAGTGACCGAAGTGCAGGTAGGAACCGGTGCAGTAGAGGGCGATCGGCAGCGCGAAGGCCACGGCCAGCGCCGCCGCGGTGGTGGCCGCGCGGCGCACACTCCCGGCGGCGATCAGCACGTAGAGCACGGCGGGGATGATCAGCAGCTCGCCGACCTGGTGCACCGTGGCCGAGAGCCCGAGGACCAGGCCCGCCACCGCGGCCAGCCGGACGGTCACCACCGGCCGCCAGAGCAGCAGGCTCAGGCCGGCCACGATCATGGCCTCGAACCACACGTCCGGCATGATCGTCTGCTCGATCTGGACCTGGTAGGCGTCCAGCAGCACCGGCGCCACCGCCACGGCGGCCAGCCACCGGCTGGCCCCGCGGCGCAGCAGGACCGCGTACAGTGCCACCGCCAGCGCCAGGCCAAGCAGGTGCTGGACCAGCGCGACGAGGCCCAGGCCGCCGAAGACCATGATGGCCCGGAGCACCACCGTGTACCCGAGCGGGTCAGCCCCAGGTGACGCGCCGTACAGGTACTTCAGCGTGTCCACATAGATCAGCGCGGGCCGGTAGGCGATCTGTGCTGCGATCCGCAGCGCCAGCCCGGCGGCCAGCAGCGCCATCAGCAGCCAGTGCCGTCCCAGCAGCCGGGCGGCCCGGGTACCCCAGGACTCCCTGGCGGCGCCCGGCGCACCCGGCTCCCCGCACGTGGCGTTCCGGCGGCGGCCGATCGCCGCGCCGGCCCGTGTCTCGAGGTGCGGTCCGGTCATGCCCGTGACGCACGTCGCGACGCTGCCGGGCGCGGGGTCAGCGGCGCCCAACCGGAACGGGCGCCCAACCGGAGCAGGTTAGTGCGCCGGGGTACGCAGGGCGGCATTGCTGGCTCCTTGTTCAGGTGGCCTTCAGCCAGGGGACGGCACGATCTTCCCCCGGCCGCCGGGTTGGAAGTCCCGAATTCTACTATTTGACCGGTCACCGAAGTATCCGGTCCGGCCTGCCTTACCGGGCCGCCCGGGCCGCCCGGCGGCGGCCGGCCTGGCCCCAGCCAGGCGGGACGGCTGGTAAATCGGCTGATCGTCTTCTGTCACAGTGCTGATCGTCTTCTGTCACAGTAGTGACGACCCCCTAATCTGCCACGATTCCCGGCGCCAGGGGACCGCACACCTACTGGCGCGCCGCGAGTGGAGGCTCCATGGCCAGAATCGGAGGCCCCCACCTTCATGTGATCACTCTCCTGGCTGTTGGTCACTCTCCTGGCTGTTGGTCACTGGCCTGGCTGTGGCCAGTAGAGGGCGGTGGCGTCGTCGCGTTTCTTGGGCCGGGGCCAGCGGGCCCCGTCCGGGTCGCTGTCCTCGGCGGCACGGACCCGGCGGAGGAGCCCGGCCGGACCCTCGCCACGAAGAACAGTCACCAGGTCAGCCCAGCCGATCAGGTGGTATACCTCGGTAATCCGCGCGGCACCGTCGCTGAGCAGGGCGATCCCGCGCAGGCCGTCCAGGGCCAGGACCGTGGTGAGAGCCTGCCGGGCGGCGTCCGGGTCGGTACTGGCGGCCCGGTGCGTGTCGGTGACCACTACCGGATCACGGCCCTCGCCGTAATCGGCCACGATGCTCGAGTCCGACAGCGCGAGCAGCTCGAACCCACCCTGGGCGGCCCGGACAGCGATCACGGTGGCCGCCGGGGTGTGCGGGCTGGCCAGATCACACGTTTTCTCGTGGCGGGCCCGGACCTCGGTGATCGCCCCGGCCAGCGCCTCGCCGAGCGGTGGGGCCAGGCCAGGCGGGGACGGATCAGCGGTGATCGCAGCCAGGAACTCGGTGCCCAGGGTCCGGGCGTACCACGCGACCCCGTGCAGGCATCCGGTGTCGGCTCCGCGCGGAGTGGTGGTACAGCCGTCGAGCAGCACCGCCGCGCCGGGCGCGACCGCCACGAAATCCTCGTTGGGCCAGCCCGGCGTGCCGGGGTCGGTAGCCAGCGCGATGCGCATCCGCCGCTTCTCCCCTCTCTCTTTTGGATCACGGGCTCTTTTAACCAAGGGCTCTGTGAACCACGGGCTCTGTGAACCACGGGCTCTGTGAACCACGGGTTTCCCTGGCCCGGTACACCTCGCGGCGTGGCTGGCCAGGGAAAATCGTCATGCACGCCGTCACTGTAAGACAGCAGGCCCAGGCCGCCGGTGAACGGGCCGAGACGGTCGCTGAAAGAGTCGGTGGGGCCCGGGCGGCGAGCGCGACGGGGTGCTCGGCCAGCGTTCGCGCCGATCATCGTGCCCGGACCTAACGTCCTGTTCGTGATCAGCCGCTCCCTGATGCTCGGCCGGGCGGCGGGAGTCGGCACCGCCGCCGGCGGCCAGATCGGCGTGTACCTGCAGGTCGTGGCGGTGACCTTCGGCGTAGGGGCGCTGGCCGGGCGATCGGTGGCGATCTTCACGATCGCCACCATGCGCGGCGGCATACGCCGGCTCTAGGCGCCTGATCCCGGCCCGCAACGCTCTATGACGGCCAGCCAGGCCTGGGCTTCCGAAGCGCCCTCGAAGTTGTGGATCGCGAACGTCTCGGCGGTGATGCTGGCGATGGCCCAGCCGTCGCGGAACCCGGTGACCAGCTCGTCCTGGCTGATCCGGCGCGGGCCCATCGTGCCCGGTTGCCGGTCGCTGAAGCACATCAGGTAGCACGTGGCCCCGGGCCGCATGACCGACGCCAGGCTGACCACGTAACGGGCCCGGTCCTCGTCATCAAATACGTGGAACACGCCGCTGTTGACGACCGTGTCGAAGGTCAGGCCGAGCTGGCCGAGGTCCAGCACGTCCGCCACCTCGAACCTGGCCGTGCTGCCGCGCTCCGCGGCCTTCCCGCGGGCCCGCTCGATGGCGTGCGGCGCGACGTCCACCCCTAGGGCGTCGGCGCCGCGCTCCGCCGCCATCATGGTGTTCTCCCCGGTTCCGCAGCCCGCATCGAGGAGCGCACCGCGGAGCAGTCCCTGCTCGGCCAGGCGGGTGAAGACCGGCTGCGGGCGGCCGATATCCCACGGTGGCGGCTGGTCCGCCACGTACACGGCGTCCCATCCAGGCTGAATGGTCATCGCGACTCCCCCATCCGCCCGCGGCCTGGCCGGGCTGGTCAGCCCCCTCGTGCCCATCGGGTGCCCTCCGGGGGACAGTGGCGGCAGCGCCCCCGCCTGCCGCCCCCTCACCACTGTGCCCCTCTCCGGCTCGAGCCTCAACCCGCAGTGGTCACGCCGGGTGCTCAGCTCCTGATGGTCACCGGACCCGGCGCAAGACGCTGACCACCTTGCCGAGGATGGTGGCCCCATCCCCCGGGATGGCAGCGAACGCCGGGTTGTGCGGGATCAGCCAGATGTGGTCATCGGACACCCGGTAACTCTTGACCGTGGCCTCGCCCTCGATCATGGCCGCGACGATCTCGCCGTTCTCGGCCACCTGCTGCTCGCGGACGACCACCCAGTCGCCGTCGGCGATGGCCGCATCGATCATGGAATCGCCGACCACCTTAAGCAGGAACAGGTCCCCCTCGCCCACCAACTGCTTGGGCAGCGGGAACACGTCCTCGACGGACTGCCTGGCGTCTTTCGGGTAACCCGCGGCGATCTCGCCGACCAGCGGCACGTAGGCCGCGTTCTGCACCCCGACCGTGGGCAGCGTCTCAGCCGACCCGGCGGTCAGACGGGGGTGGCGGGCCTTCCTGCTCTCCCGGGGCTTGGCCGCCCGGATCGCGCCGGTCGCCTGGCGGGCTTCGATGACCTCGACGACCGGGTTACCCGGCGCCAGGACCACCGAGGTCCGCGCCTGTCCGGCGGATTCGCGTAGCCAGCCCTTCTGCCGCAGCACCTGGAGGTGGTGCTGCACACCGGACGGGCCCAGCCCGATTACCTGGCCAATTTCCCGCACGCTCGGCCCGTACTGGTGCTTGCGCCGGAATCCCTCAATGGCACCGAGCACGTCGCGCTGGCGCGGGGTGAGATCACGCTCGGGGTCCCGTTCGGCCGGCCCCTGAGCGTGCCTAGCGCCGCTCGTGCTGCTCATCATGACACCTCCGCCTGGACGCTCAGCGTGACGGCGACGCTAGCAGTTCTTCGCCCGGTTGTCGAATATAGTTTCGATAAAGATCGTAACGGAAAAAAGATCGTCGATCCAGCGTTCTAAGGCTGGCCGCCCCGCCCCGGAGGTCAGGCCTCCGCCGGCCTGCTCACTCGCTGCGCAGCACCTGCCCGGCGTGCAGCCGCGCGGCGCGCCGCTGCGGCCAGGCGGCCAGCACGTTCGCGGCCAGCAGGGCGACGGGGGCGACCAGGAGCAGGGCCAGCAGGGCGAGGGGAGGATGGTAGGCCAGCGGGGTGAAGCCAGCCACGGTGCGCCAGATGACCCGGCCCAGCGCGATGCCCAGCGGCACGCCGAACAGCAGGCCGACCACGGCCAGCAGGCTGGCCTGGGTCGTGATCACCAGCCGCGCCTGCCGCGGGGTCATCCCGAGCGCACGGAGCACGGCCAGGTCGTGGCGCCGGCGGCGGACCGCCGTGGACAGGGTGTGACCGACCGCGCTGACGGCCAGCAGGGCCAGGAAGGCGCTCAGTGCCAGGGGCAGCAGTTCCAGGTCCTTGACCTCCTGGATTTCCGACAGCGGCGCCGGCGGAGTGAACGTGAAAGATTTGCCGCCGGAGATCGCCGCGGCCACGGCGTCCAGGCGGCGCGCCACCGCCCGGACGTCCGCCCCCGGCCGCAGCGCCACGGTCGCGGCGTGAAACTTGAACGCATAGTGCGCGCCGTGGAAGATCCGGTTGAACCCGGCGGGGGTGAGCCAGGCCCCGTCCGCGTACCCGTTGTGCGGCCCGGGGGGGACGAAGCCGATGCCGGTGACCCGCACGGCCTTCGCGGTGGTGGTACCGCCGGTAAGCCGCACCACGGAGCCCGTCCCCGCGTGCACCTCCTGGGCGGTCGTGGGAGCCAGCACGATCTCGTCCTGGCTGGAAGGCATCCGCCCGGCCGTGAGCACGACGGACGGCCGCCTGCCGCCCACCGGGTCGTAGGTGAAGCTCTCGACGGAGACCTGGCCGGACTGCGCGCCGCCGATGCGCGCGTCATCGACCCCGGTCACGTCACGATCGGCGGCCACGGCCCGCAGCACCCGCCCGGCCGGCCCGAAATCCTGCCCGTTGTAGCCGAGGAACGTGGTCAGCTGCCAGGTCTGCCCGAACCGCGCCGGATGGCTGGCGGCATCGGAGACACCGGCGGCGAAGGTGAAGGCGGCCAGCACGCCCAGCACGCCGATCACCGCGCCCAGCAGGGCAGACCGAACCGGAACGGTGGACCGCCCCTGGCCGGACTCGAACGCGAACCGTGTCCCCACCACCAGCGGAACCGGGAAGCTCGCGCCGGCGGCCGCGGCCGCGATCGCGGACCGGCGCGCAGGCGCCTGCCGGCGCCCCGTGGTCAGCGCAGCCGCCGCGGCGGTGGCCGAGCCGGCCAGGACCAGCAGCGGGACGATCACCCACCCGAGGCCCAGGACCACCCAGTCCACGTCGATCCCGGGGTGCGGCTCGGTGATCGAAGCCAGGCCGATCGGCATCCACCGCGAGGCCACGATGGCAGCGGCCACCCCCAGCGTGCCCCCGGCTACCCCGGCCAGGAAGGGCCCGGCCGAGGCGGCCGCGATGGCCTGCCGCCGGGTCATCCCGACCGCCTGCAGCACCTGCAGATCCGCGACGGTGGCGGAGGTGTACCGGGCGACGGACTGGCCGATCAGGAACATCGCCGCCATCAGCGCGGCCAGGCCGAAAGCCAGCAGGCAGGCCGCCTCGTACGCGGTGACCCTGCGGACGGGATCGCCGAAGTTCACGCTGTTGTCCCACACGTCGATGTCGGAGCGCCCGGTTACCCGCTCCAGGTCGCGACGGAACGCGGGAATGGCGGCCTCGCCGCCGTTGAGCCGGACCAGCGCGTTTATGTAGGTCTGCCCGGTCGTGCCCAGAATGTTGGCGCGGTACCGGGTGAACAGGGCGGGTGTCGAGAGGACTCCGCCCGGCGAGCCTGGCGCGTCTGCGTCAAGATCCCAGGGGCTGCGGATTACTCCCTCGATGCGCGCCCGGATCTTCGGCCCGCGCGGTGGTCCGGTGGACCCGTCGTAGCCCTCATTGGCCTGCTGCACACTGGACAGTTCCAGGGTCAGCGTGTCCCCCACGTGCTTGCCGGAGGTCGCGGCGAACTTGGGCGTGATGACGACCTCATCGACGCGGTGCGGGTTGAACAGTCTCCCGGCCAGGATGACCGGCCGTTCTATGGTCCTGGTCATCTGGTCGTCGCCGAGGGGAAATCCGCTGCTGGCAGCCGGGTAGCCCTGGACCTCGAACCCGAACGCGACGGGGAACTTGGTCAGCGCGCTGACCTCGGGCAGGGCCGCGATCCTGGCCCAGTTGAACCCCGGCTGGTTGGGCAGGACGGTGGCGGTCGCGGGCAGCGTGCGGGCCCACAGCCGGTTGTATGCGCTCTCGCCCCGTCGGGCGCCCGCGATGGAGGTCAGAATGGTCGCGGTGGCCAGCGCGATGAGCAGGGCCAGGACGGCCAGCGACCGCCACCGCTGGCGCCCGTCCAGCCGCAGCCAGGTCGCCGTGATCCGCATGACCCGGCTATCCCCCGACATCCACGGCGCGGCTAGCCCCCCGGTAGTCCATGGCTAGGAGTCAAGGCCCTGTCCGGGGCGGCCGCAAGGGTGCCGGGACGATCGGCCTGCGGGGGCTACCCCCACCCGTGCCGGCGTGGTGGCATCCCGGCACCCCGGAGAGCCCTGTCCTGACCAGACCGCCGCGGAGCTGCCTGCCGGTTCCGCCGCCGTGCCGGGACCGCCGCCGTTCCTGCCATCATGGGATCGTGATCGGACGTCTCCACCACGTCATCGTGGACTGCCCCGACCCGGCCGCGCTGGCGGGGTTCTACTCTGAGCTGCTCGGGCTGCCCATCACCTGGCAGGAGGACGACTTCGCGGTCGTCTCGCTCAACGACACCACCTCGGGGATCGGATTCCAGCTGGCACCGGACTTCCAGCCGCCGCAGTGGCCGGATCCGGCCCGGCCGCAGCAGATGCACTTCGACGTCATGGTCGATGACGTCGAAGCCGCCGGGCCGCGCGTCCAGGCGCTGGGAGCCCGGTGCCTGCCCGGAGGAGACAGCCACTCACCCGTGTACGCGGACCCGGCCGGCCACCCGTTCTGCCTGATCCCGCGTCCGCCGTGGGCCGCACCCATCGGGGCCGGCTGAAACACCATGCCCTTCCCGTATCCGCCGCGCCGTAGAGCGCGCCGTAGAGTATGCGCATGACGGGCGAATTGCGGCCGGCCGACCACAGCGAGAACCCGGTACCCCGAGGCGAGCAGCGCGTCTCCTACGAGGACCGGGACCGCGTCGCCGAGGAGCTGCGGGTGGCCGCCGGTGACGGCCGGCTGACCGCGGAAGAACTCGACGAGCGGCTGGACGTCGCGCTGACCGCGCGAACCTATTCCGAACTCGCCTCGGTCACCAGAGACCTGCCGTCCGCCGCCGGGACCCTGCTGGGCGCCCCCGCCCCCAAGGACATCGTCCGCATCGACTGCCAGTCCTCCAGCGTGGAACGCACGGGGCCCTGGCTGGTCCCGCGCCGGATGGAGGTCCGGGTGAAGAGCGGCGCCGTGACCCTGGACTTTACCGAGGCGGTGATCACGCAGGCGGTGCTGCCTATCGAGGCCGAGGTGGGCGCCGGGGCACTCACGCTGGTGATCAAGCCCGGCATCGTGGTCAACATGGACGACGTGACGGTCCGCAGCGGCAAGCTCGAGGTCAGGGCACCCTGGGGCCATGACGCGTCCGTGCTGCGAATCCAGGTGTCCGGCAAGGTCGGCAGCGGCCTCATCACCGCGCGGCCGCGGCGGCCGCCGCGCCCTCCGCGGCCACCCCGGCGGACGTTCTGGCAGTGGCTAACCCGCCAGCCGCGCCCCCGCCCGGCCATCGGGCGCTGACCCCGGCGCAGCCCGCAGCAACCCCGCCACCACGGACCCCGCCCAGCGACCCCGCCCACCGGCAACCCCGCCACTGGCGCCCCCGCCCACCGGCTACCCCGGCCTATCCGGGCGGCGGGCCGGCGAACGCCTGATGGCAGTGGACAAGGAGTTCGCGCAGGGCCGGGCTCTTGCCCGGCGCCCAGACCAGGGCAAGCACGGCCGGGGACTCGACGTCCTTGATGCCCACCGCAGTCAGCCGGGTGGAGAATCCGGCCGCCATGCTCTGGGAGAGAATGGCCACGCCGAGCCCGCGGTCGGCCAGGTCGGCGACGGCGCCGGGCGCGCTGGCCTGGAGCGCGATGTCCGCCCGCAGCCCCTGCGCGGCGCAGGCCTGATCGAACACGGCGCGCACCCCGCTTCCCCCCGGCAGGCTCACGATCGGGTAGCCGGTGACCTCGCCCAAGGTGACGGCGCCCCTGCCCGCGAGCGGATGGCCCGGGGGCACCGCGGCCACGAGCCCCTCGCTGACAATGGTGAGCGCCTCCAGTCCCGGGGGCGGGGCGCCAGCCGCCGCGATGAGCGCCAGGTCGGCCGCACCGCCCCGGACGCTCTCGATCAGCCAGTCGGAGTTGCCTTCTGCCAGCGCGATCTCGACGCCGGGATGGGCCAGGTGGAACGCGGCAAGGGCGTCGAACAGCGGGGTGACCGTGCAGGCCGTCACCATCCCGACGACGATCCGGCCGGAGAGCAGCCCGGTCACGTCGTCCACCGCCTGCCGGACGGCAGCCGCGGACGCGAGCGCGGCCCGGGCGTGCGGCAACGCCGCCAGCCCGGCCCCCGTCAGCGTGGCCACTCTGCCCGACCTGTCGATCAAGGACGCGCCGAGATCCCGCTCGAGCTGGCGGATTTGAGCGCTCACCCCGGACTGGCTGACGTGCACGCGCTGCGCGGCGCGGGTGAAGTTCGCCTCCTCGGCGACCGCGACGAAGTACTCCAGCTGCCTCAGCTCCATAACCAGTGATTCTAGTTATAAGAAGAACTATCTGTTGGACTTCTCATGTGGCCCGGGCCAGGCTGGGTGGTGCAGGACCGGATGGACCGCGCGGACCCCGCGCGGTCACCACGGCGACCACGCGGCCACGCTGGCCGCGGGAACGGAGGACCATGGCTGCCCACGAGCAAGCCAGCCAGCCGGAGGATCTCACTCGCCTGTTCGTAGCGTGCGCCAACGCCGGCGACGCAGCCGGGATCGCCGCGCTCTACGAGCCCGGCGCAGTGATGGCCTACCCGCCGGGCGGCCAGACGACCGGCCGCGAGGCGATCCGCGCCCTGTGGGAGAAGGTCCTGGCCAACCCGCCGCGGTTCGAGCCAGAACCGCCGCTGCCTACCCTGGTCAGCGGGGACATCGCGCTCACCGCCACCGTGGCCCGGGACGGCACCGGGGTCCGGGTGCAGGTAGCCCGACGTCAGCCCGACGGGACCTGGCTCCGCGTCCTCGACCAGCCCGAACTCAGCCCACAGGCGTAGCCATGGGAGCGGCGGGCCCGTCAGCGGGCACGCTGATCTTCGACGTCGATGACCAGGCCGTCGCAAAAGTGCGTGAACCCGGTCCGCCTGGCCACCGCGATCGAGGCCGCGTTGGCCCGCCAGGCGCGGTACTGGACGACAGCCCGGCGATCCAGTCCCGCCTGGGCGGCGGCGACGACGACGGCCCGGGCCAGGCCCCGCCCCCGGTGCCGGGGGTGCGTGAGCACGCCTAAGGTCGGCATCTCGTGCCACACGCCCAGGCAGGCGACCGCGAGCAGGTCGTCTCCGTCGAGGTAGCCGAACGCGGGCAGCCCAGTTGTGCCGCTCTCCTCCCGTTCCGCGGGTGGTGTGTGCTCGTGCAGGCGCGTGAGCAGGGAAAGGTCAGCCGGGGACAGCGGCCGCACGAGCGGGCTGCGCACCGGCGTGAGGGTGGCCGCGGTGACGTAGCCGTACCAGGCGGGCCCGATCATCGCCGCGGGCGGCGCTCCCAACGCGGCGCTCACACTCGCCGCCACGGCTGTCAAGGGGCCGCCGGGCAGGAGATCACCTTCCGCCAGGAGCCAGCCACCCGGGGGATCGGACAGGACGCGGCGCAGCGCGGGAAGCGCCCAGGCGGGCCCGTACACCAGGGGCCGGTCGGCACCGCTCACCGCCATCATCCCCACGTGCCCCGAAATGGGAGCCACGTAGGTGCCGCCCTCGCGTAACGCGGTGGGGGGCAGGCCTAGCCGTCCCGCCCACCACGCGCCGACCTCGCTCCGCCAGTCCGTCATCGTCCGAGTCTGGCGCGGCCGGCCCCTGGTGCGAAACCGGGCTGTTCGCGGCGTGGTCATGCTCCCGTCGGCCCGCGAAGCCCGGTGAGCCCGGCCGGTCTCGCTCCTGTCACACGGGCCCCTCCAGTCGCACGGGCCCCAGCCCCTCCAGTCACACAGGCCCCTTCCGTCCACGTTTCACGCGGATCGTGCGCCGAACCGGACAAAACACCCCGGAAAAACGCACGTCCGGCGTGAAATGTGGGCGCTGGCCATGATCGACTTGACCGCCGCGCTGGTGGCGCGCGCCAAAGTCTCACCGTCGCACTTCTCGATGGCGGGGCCCCGCCGCATCGGCAACCGCCGTGGCGGGCTGCGTCAGCCAGCGAACGTGTCGGGGTCCGGGCCGGTCCGCTGGTCCTTGTTCAGGGCGCTGATCGCCTCGACGTCCTCGCCGGACAGCTCGAAGTCGAAGATGGCGAAGTTCTCCTTGATCCGGGACGCCGTGACGGACTTCGGGAAGATGATGTCGCCCCGCTCGATGTGCCACCGGAGCACCACCTGGGCAGGGGTCTTGCCGGCCCGCTCGGCGATGTCGCTGATCGTGGGGTCCTCGAGGACCTCGCCCTGGGCGATCGGCGACCAGCCTTCGACCGCGATCTGGTGCTCCGCGCAGAACCCGCGCACGTCATCCTGGGTCAGGTACGGGTGGACCTCGATCTGGTTGATGGCCGGGGGGATCTCGGCCTCCGCATGCAGCCGCCGGATGTGATGCGGCTGGAAGTTCGACACGCCGATCGAGCGGGCCCGCCCGTCCCGGTAGAACTCCTCCAGCGTGCGCCAGGTGGACACGAAGTCCCCGTCATACCGGGTGGGCAGCGGCCAGTGGATCAGGAACAGGTCGAGGTAGTCGAAGCCGAGGGCGTCCAGCGACGCGCCGAACGCCTTCCGGGCGTCATCGGGGAGGTGCGCGTCGTTGTTCAGCTTGCTGGTGACGAACACGTCCGCGCGGGCGAGGCCCGACTTGGCGACGGCCTCGCCGACCTCCTTCTCGTTGCCGTACATCTCGGCCGTGTCGATGTGCCGGTAGCCGGTCTGCAGGGCAGTGCTCACCGCCCCCGCGGTGTCCTCCGGCTTGACCTGGAACACACCGAAGCCGAACTGGGGGATGCTCCTGCCGTTGTTCAGCATGACGTCAGGTACTGGGTTCACCACGGGTTTCTCCTCCGGCGATATCTGATCGCTCGCTCTCCATACCGTTCGTCCCTGCCCGCTGGCCGGCGCTTCATCCCTCTAACGGTCCGTCCGGAGACTCACGTACGGATACTGGTTCCTGTGCCTGCTGATGCCGTGTCCGCCAATCCCCCGCCCGGCCCCGTGACCGCGCTGCGCGAAATCGCCTTCCAGCTCGAGCGGGCCGGGGCGCCCACCTACCGCGTCCGGGCCTTCCGGCGGGCCGCGCAGGTAGTGGGCGACCTGCCCGCGGGCGAGCTGGAGCGCCGGCTGGGCGACGGCACGCTGCGCGCGCTGAACGGGATCGGTGAGGCCACGGCCGGGGTCATCACCCAGGCAGCGGCGGGCCAGCAGCCGGACTACCTGGCCCGGCTGCTCCAGGAGCAGGGCGGCCCGCTCGCCGCCTCGGGCATGCGCGCGGCGCTGCGGGGCGACTGCCACACGCACTCGGACTGGTCCGACGGCGGCAGCCCGCCGCGGCGAGATGGCCGAGGCAGCCCGGGCGCTGGGCCACGAATGGATCGCGCTGACCGACCACTCGCCCCGGCTCACCGTGGCCAACGGCCTCTCCCCCGAGCGCCTGGAGGCGCAGCTCGCCCTGGTCAGCCGGCTCAACTCCGAACTCGCCCCGTTCCGGATCCTGACCGGCATCGAGGTCAACATCCTCGACGACGGTTCGCTGGACCAGCGGGAGGACCTGCTCGCCCGGCTCGACGTGGTGGTGGCCAGCGTGCACTCCAAGTTGCGGATGCCCGCCAGCCCGATGACCGAGCGGATGGTGACCGCGGTCCGCAACCCGCACGTCGACGTGCTCGGCCACTGCACGGGCCGGCTGCTGACCGGGCGGGGCGGGCGGGGGCGCCCGGAATCGGAGTTCGATCCGGAGGCCGTGTTCGGGGCCTGCCGCGAGCACGGCGTCGCGGTCGAGATCAACTGCCGGCCGGAACGCCGCGACCCGCCCGGCCGGCTCCTGAGGCTGGCGGCCGAGGTGGGCTGCCTGTTCTCCATCGACACCGACGCTCACGCACCCGGCCAGCTCGACTGGCTGGAGAACGGCTGCGTGCGGGCGGAGCGCTACGGCATCACGCCGGACCGGGTGATCAATACCCGCTCCGCTAGCGAAGTCGCCGCCGGCGCCCTTGAAGGCCTATAACGCCGGCGCGTGCATCACTCGCGCCAGGCCGGACGTCGGCCGCGCCCGGGCCTGAACCCGGGCCTGAACCCGGGCCTGAACCCGGGCCTGAACCCGGGCCTGAACCCGGGCCTGAACCGGGGGCCGCCTGGGTCTTGCCACTGATAGTTCAACGATATATAACGTTGGTATGGCAGAGCGTGCGATGCAGGAGGCGACCTTCCTGATCCTGACCGCACTGGCCGATGGCAGCCAGCACGGATACGGGATCATCACGGAGGTCGGGCAGATCTCGGACGGCCGGGTGCGGCTGCGGGCCGGGACCTTGTACACGGCTCTGGACCGGCTGCGGTCCGATGAGCTCATCGGGATGGACCGGGAAGAGATCGTGGACGGCCGGCTGCGCCGTTACTACCGGCTCACCCCTGAAGGCGGGAGGCGGCTGGCCGCCGAGGCGGCCCGGCTGCACGCCAACGCCACGGCCGCGCTGACGCGGCTGCGCCCGGCGGGAGGACTGGTCACATGAACGAGACAGCAAGGCTGGAGCGGGGGTACCGGCGGGTGCTGGCCTCCTACCCGAAGGCGTTCCGGAAGGAAAGCGGGGAGGAGATCCTCGCGGTGCTGCTGGACACCGCCGGGGAGGGCCAGCGGCGCGTCGGGACGGCCGAGTGCGCAGCCCTGGTCAGGGGCGGGCTGCGGATGCGGCTGCGCCCAGCGGCCCGGCCGCCGCGCACCGTGCGGGGTGCGGTCCGGCTGATGTGCGCCGGAGCGGTGGTGGAACTGGCCGCGGTGGTCACCATGCTGGTGACCGCGGCCAGCGTGAAGGCGGCCCTGGCGAAGGATCCGAGGCTCACCGCGGCGCAATGGCACACGGTGACCAGCCTGCTGACCTTCAAGGAGGTCAGCGGGGCGATAGCCGTCGGCTTGTGGCTGTTCCTGGCCTGGGCGGTCAGCCAGCGGCGTGATGTCGCCCGGCTCGCCTTCGCAGGCTTCTTCGCCCTCATCACGCTGAGCATGCTCATAGCGCTGGCCCAGCAGGGCGCGGTCTACGCCCCGGCCGACGTGATCGCGGGTGCCACGGTCTGGGTGGTCACCCTGGGCACGATGGTCCTCCTCTTCACCAGGCAGTCCAATGCCTTCTACCGCCAGGCTGGCCACCCAGCGGCAGCTCACCCGGCCAGGTAACCAGGCCCAGTCCCACCAGACCAGGGCCCACCAGACCAGGGCCCACCAGACCAGGGCCCACCAGACCCGTCCGGTGCGGGGATGACCGCCGTCATCCCCGCACCCGCGTGACCGGGCGCCCGTCAGCCACCCGTCCGCCTCATCGGGTGGCTCGTACCCTGTCCCGTATGAACGTTCTCTTCATCACGAGCACGGCGGTCGTCGCCGCTGACCCGCCGCGGAGCCGCAAGCTGTTCGTTGACGCCCTCGGCCTGCCGCTGGAGAAGTACGACGCCGATGAGTACTACTCCAGTGAGCACATCCCCGGCAGCAAGCACTTCGGCGTGTGGCCGCTCTCGCAGGCCGCCGAGGCCTGCTTCGGCACGCCGGCCTGGCCCGCCGGCCGGGTGGTCCCCCAGGCATCAATCGAGTTCGAGGTCGAGGACGCGGACGCTGTCGCCGCGGCGGGGCGCGAGCTTCAGGGCGCGGGCTTCGAGTTGCTGCACCCAGCGCGTACCGAGCCGTGGGGACAGACGGTGGCCCGGCTTCTCACTGAGGACGGCCTGATCGTCGGCATCTCCTACGCCCCCTGGCTTCACGACGAAAAACGTGCTTAGGCGCGCGTGACGCAGCCGCCCTCTCGCATCACCGGGCTAGATCGATCACCGTCATCCCGGCGCCGGACGGCGGGCCGTCCATGGCCGCCAGAGCAGCGCCGGCCTGTTCCAGGCCGATCACGTCGCCGACGAGCAGCCCGGGCCGGAGCGTGCCGTCCGCGACCTGGGCCAGCATGGCCGGGTAGTCCCGGGCCGCCATGCCGTGGGAGCCGTAGATCTCCAGCTCCCGGGCTATGACCAGGTCCATCGGGACCGGCGGCGCGGCGGCCGCGCCGAGGAGCAGGCCGACCTGGACGTGCCGCCCGCGGCGGCGAAGGCTTCGCACCGAACCGGCCAGCGTGCCAGCCGAGCCGAGCGCGTCGAGGGACACCTGCGCCCCGCCCCCCGTCACGTCTCGGATGACCGGGGCCGGATCGGTGTTCGTTGCGGAAAGAATTGTGTGCTCGGCGCCCAGGTCGCGGGCCCGGTCGAGAGCCGGGCCCGCCACGTCCACCGCGATCACCCGGGCACCGAGGGCCACGCCGATGTGCACGGCCGACAGCCCGACCCCGCCGCAACCGTGCACCGCGAGCCACTCCCCCGGGGCCAGCCGGGCGTGCCCGGTGAGGGCCCGGTAGGCGGTGGCGAACCGGCAGCCCAGGCTGGCCGCGGTGACGTCGTCCACCGTGTCCGGCAGCGCCACCAGGTTCGTGTCCGCGGCGTGGATGGCCACCCGCTCGGCGAACGACCCGGGCCCGCTGAACCCCGGCTGGGTCTGGTCCGGGCAGACCTGCGCCTCGCCCGCCCGGCAGTACTCGCACCGGCCGCAGCCGCAGGCAAACGGCACCGTGACCCGGTCGCCGGGCCGCCAGCGGGTCACGGCCGGCCCGGCCCGGGCGACGGTCCCGGCCAGTTCGTGCCCGGGGATGTGCGGGAGCGCGACCGGGTCGTGCCCCTTCCATGCGTGCCAGTCCGACCGGCACACCCCGGTCGCGCCGACGCTGATGACCACGCCATCCTCCGGGCAGGCCGGCTCGGCAACCTCGGCCACCTCCGGCATGACGCAGTAGCCCAGATAGCTGACGGCCCGCATAGCGGTCTCCCACGTGCGTAAAGGTAGCTCTGAGGCTAACGCCGACGCCGGCCCCGCGAGCCGGGACCGCGACTGACTTGCCAGTAGCTCGATGACGGCCCGGCCGGGGCGCAGCCGTCCCCGGGTATCACGCTCGGACCGGCGGGCCGACCACCCCCTTCCGGAGCCGGACCCGCAGCACCAGCATCACGGATCACATTGATCATGGTCGGCGCCCACTTCTCCGCCCACATTTCACCCGCGACGTGCGTTATGGCGGGTGATTTGTCCGATTGAGGCGCACGTTCAGCGTGAAATGTGGGCAGGAGGGGCCAGTGTGACTCGCGGGGCTAGGGGACAGCGAGCCGCGCGGGGCGGGTGGGGTTCAGCGAGAGCTGTAGGGCTCGTGGGACGGAGTCGCAGTGGCGGGCGGCGGCTAGCTGATCAGGATGACTTCGAGAGTGCGGGGGCCGTGGACGCCTTCGACCCGGTCGAGTTCGATATCGCTGGTAGCGGACGGGCCGCTGATCCAGGTCAGCGGGCGGTCCGGGCGAAGCCGGGCTACGGCCTCGGGGACGAGCGCGACCACCTGCTCCGCGTCGATCAGGCACAGGTGATAGTCGGGAATGAGGCTGAGCGCGCGGCGGCCCTGGCCGGGACCGGCGTCGAGGACGATGGTGCCGGTCTCGGCGACGGCGACCGCGGCGCGGGTGATGACGCCGTCCATCTGATCGAGTTCCTGGGCGGACAGGCCGCCGTCGGTGATGAGGTCGACGCCGTCGAGGGTGCCCACCTGGCCGGGTGCCGGCTGGTCGAGCCCGGGCAGGTCCAGGCCGGGTGGCAGCACGACCCGGCGGGTGCCGCGCTCAGCCAGCGCCGCGCGGACGGTATCCAGGACCTGCGCGGGGCCGGTGCGCCGTACGTGGCTGCGGTAGTCGATGAGGCGCTCGGCGAGCAGGTCGAGGAGGGCAGGAGGGTCCAGCTCGCCACGGGTGCGGTAACCGGGCGGGGGCGCATCACCGGGCGAGGGCGCGCTGCTCCCCGGCGGGTCGGCGGCCAGCGCGGTGCGGATCCGGGCGAGCACCTCGTCCCGGGCGGTCACGGCGTGTCCCCGTGCTGAGTTTCCCCGCGCTTAGTGTCCCCGTGCTTAGTGTCGCCGTGCTCGTCCCGCCACCACGCACGGAACGTCTGGGCCGGGGGTGCGGGCGCGTCACGGGCCGACGTCCACGCCGACAGGGGCGGGGGCAGCCGCCGGATCCGCCCGCGGCGGCCCAGCAGCCGGCCCGCGCGGCCGGCCCGCTGCGCGGCCTCGTACCGGGCAGGGGTGGCCATCACCCACGAGGCGGCCGCCATGGTCACCGCCTCCGGGCTGGGCACGCGGTGCGTCTCCGCCACTTCGTTAACGTGCCGGGCCCGCAGGTGGACCAGCAGCGACGGGATGTCGATCTTCACCGGGCAGGCGTCATAGCACGCGCCGCATAGCGAGGACGCGTACGGCAGCGAGGCGTTGTCCTCCACCCCGGTCAGCATCGGGGACAGCACCGCGCCGATCGGGCCCGGGTAGACCGAGCCATAGGCGTGCCCGCCGACCCGCTCGTATACAGGGCAGACGTTGAGGCAGGCCGAGCACCGGATGCAGTGCAGCGCCTGGCGGCCGGTCTGGTCGGCCAGCGCCGCGGTGCGCCCGTTGTCCAGCAGGACGAGGTGGAACTGCTGGGGGCCGTCGCCGGGGGTCACCCCGGTCCACATCGTGGTGTAGGGGTTCATCCGCTCCCCGGTGGAGCTTCGGGGCAGCAGCTGCATGAACACGCCAAGATCGTCCCAGCTGGGCAGGATCTTCTCGATGCCCATCACGGTGATCAGCGTGTCCGGCAGGGTCAGGCACATCCGGCCGTTGCCCTCGGACTCGACCACGCACAGCGTGCCGGTCTCGGCGATCGCGAAGTTGACCCCGCTGATCCCGACCTTCGCGGACAGGAACCGGCGGCGCAGGTGCGTCCGCGCCGCCTCGGTCAGCGCGGCCGGGGAGTCGGTCAGCCCGGGGTCCACGTCGTCCATCTCGCGCAGGAAGATCTCCCGGATCTCGGCCCGGTTCCGGTGGATGGCCGGGACCAGGATGTGCGACGGCCGGTCGTGGCCGAGCTGGACGATGAGCTCGGCCAGGTCAGTCTCGTGCGCGGTGATGCCCGCGGCGGCCAGCGCGTCGTTGAGGCCGATCTCGTCGGTGACGATCGACTTGACCTTGACCGCCTCGGTGGCCCCGGTCGCGCGGACCAGATCGACCACGATGCGGTTGGCCTCGTTGGCGTCGCGGGCCCAGTGCACCACCCCGCCATGGGCGGTGACCTGCTCCTCCAGCTGCACCAGATAGCGGTCCAGGTGTGCCATGGTCCGGGCCTTGATGGCCTGGCCGGCGTCGCGCAGTTCTTCCCAGTCCGGCAGCTCGCCCACCACCGCGGCGCGCTTGGCCCGGATCGTCCGGGTGGCCTTGCCGAGGTTGCGGCGCAGCTGGGTGTTGGCCAGCGCGCGGCGGGCCGCGACCGGGAACGGCTCGGCGCCGCGCAGGTGACCGACGCCACGCGGCGCGGTGGGCAGGCCGAGGAAGGTGCGCTCGCTCACCGGGCACCTGCCTGGTCCCCAGCGTGCGGCAGCGGAGTTTGCGGCTCCCCAGCGTGCGGCTCCGAGGTTTGCGGCACCGAAGTTTGCGGCACCGAGGCCAGGATCTCGGCGAGGTGCACGGTCCGGGTGCCCGCGCGCAGCCTGGACAGGCCGCCGCCGATGTGCATCAGGCAGGAACTGTCCCCGGCCGTGCACACCTCGGCCTGGGTGTCCAGCACGCTCCGCATCTTGTCGGCCAGCATGGCTGTGGAGGTGTCCGCGTTCTTGACCGCGAACGTGCCGCCGAATCCGCAGCATGTCTCGGCGTCCGGCAGCTCGACCAGGTCGATCCCGGCCACGTTGCGGAGCAGCCGTAGCGGGCGGTCACCGACGCGGAGCATCCGCAGCGAATGGCAGGTCGGATGGTAGGTGACCCGGTGCGGGTAGTAGGCGCCGACGTCCTCTACCCCTAGCACGTCCACCAGCAGCTGGGACAGTTCGTAGGTACGGGCGGCGACCGCCTCCGAGCGGCGGGCCAGCGCCTCGTCGCCGTACCGCCGGGCCACCATCGCGTGCTGGTGACGGACCGACCCCGTGCACGACCCCGAGGGAACCACGATCGCCTCGCAGTTCTCGAACACCTCGACGTAGCGGCGGACCAGCGGCAGCGCGTCGTGGAGGTAGCCCGTGTTGACGTGCATCTGGCCGCAGCAGGTCTGCGCGGCCGGGAACTCGACCTGGTGGCCAAGCCGCTCCAGCAACCGGACCGTGGCCCGGCCCGCCTCGGGGAACAGCGTGTCGGCCACGCAGGTAACGAACAAGGCAATACGCATGGGGTCAGCCTGCCGCCTCTCTGGCTACTCGTGACACACCGGCCCGGCCCTGGCTCGACGCGCGTACCACCAGGTCCGGCTCGAAAACGACCTGACGGTGCCGGTGCGTGCCGTCGCCGAGGGCCTCCTCGATCAGCAGCTGGGCCGCGGCCCGGCCCAGCTGATGACGGGGCTGGCGGACCGAGGACAACGGCACCGCGGCCGCGGCGGCGAAGTCCACGTCGTCGTAGCCCACGATCGCCACATCGTCGGGCACGCCGATCCGGTGGGTGGTCATCTCCTGCAGAACACCCAGCGCGAGCAGGTCGTTCGCGCAGAACACCGCAGTGGGCCGGGCCGTCGCGGGCAGCGCGGCGAGCGCGGCGCCCGCCCGCTGCCCCGCGGTCACGTTCAGCGCGAGGGTCTCGATCACGAAGAGATCAGCGGCGCCCCGCCCGGCCCGTTCCAGGGCACGGACCGCCCCGTCCCGGCGGTCGCTGACCTGGCGGACGCTCATCGGGCCGCCCACAAACGCGATCTGCGCGTGGCCGCCGTGCAGCAGGTGGGATACGGCCAGGTCGCCGCCGAGCACGTCGTCCACCGACACCGAGCACTGGCCGCGCGACGGTGACCGGCTGTCCACGAGCACCACCGGGGTGCCGCGGCGCTGCACGCTGGCCAGCCGCTTGTCGGCCCCGGACACCGGTGTGATCAGGATGCCCTGGACCCGGTGCTCCTCCAGCACCTCGAGGTAGCGCGATTCCTTGGCCTTCTGGTCGTCGCTGTTGCAGAGGATGACGGCCAGCCCGGCCTCGCTGGCCTCGTCCTCGACGCCGCGCGCGACGTCGGTGAAGAACGGGTTAGCGACATCGAGGACGACCAGCCCGATCGTGCGGCTCCGGCCGGCCCGGAGCTGGCGGGCCGACTCGTTGCGGATGAAGCCCAGATCCTTGATCGCCGCCTGGACCCGGGCGCGGGTCGGTTCGGCCACCACTCCGGGGCGGTTGAGCACGTTGGAGACAGTGCCGAGCGAGACGCCGGCAAGGGCGGCGACCTCCCTGATACTGACCGGCGTGTCCGCCACGGCTCCTCCTGTGCGGTCAGTGTCGTGCGGAGCGCTGGAAGGCGTCAACCACACGCGCCCCCGCAGGACCGGCAGCCGCCCGTTAGCCACGACCAGCAGCCCCCCAGCCATACCGCGACCGGGGGCTGACGGGCCAGCCCCCACCCGGGATTGGTCAGGACAATAGCGGCCATGAAACCTGTCTGTAACGATTCGGGCATCGGCGCGGACCTCTTATTGACAGGGTCGTGACTTCGCTCGACACTGCTTCCACATCCTTGAAACGTTATAGCACATGCTCCTTCAGGCACCCCCCGCTGGCCTGCTGCCGGACTGGGGCGACCCACCCAGAGACGAGAGGGGGCCGGGCTGTGACAGCTGGCGACGCCCACGACGGCGGGATCCCCTCGTCCGGCATCCCGGGTCCCGAGACGCCGTCGCCGGCCGAGACCCCGCCTGCGAGGCCCCGCCGGCGCGGCCCCCACACCACCCGCTGACCCCGCCAGCCCAGCCCCGCAGGCCGCAGCCCCGGCACCACCCGCTGACCCCGCGGACTCAGCCCCGCAGGCCGCAGCCCCGGCACCACCCGCTGACCCCGCGGACTCAGCCCCGCCGCCGGCCAGCGCCCCCGGCCCGACGCCACCAGCAACCTCAGCCAGCCAGGCCCCAGCAACGGAGCCGGTCCCGGACGTGGTTCCCGTGCTGGCCCTTCACAGTGCCACCAAATCGTTCGGCGCGGTGCGCGCGGTCACCGACGGCACGATCGACCTCTACCCCGGCGAAGCGCACGCCCTGGTCGGCGAGAACGGCGCCGGCAAGTCCACCATGGTCAAGATCCTCGCCGGGGTGTACCAGCCGGACTCCGGTGAGCTGCTGGTCGACGGGGCAATGGTCGGCCTGCACAACCCGGCCGACGCCCAGAACGCCGGGATCGCGGTCATCTATCAGGAGCCCACCCTGTTCCCCGACCTGAGCGTCGCGGAGAACATCTTCATGGGACGCCAGCCGCTGCTGGCCGGGCGGCGGATCGACCGGCGCCGGATGCACGCGGATTCCGCGGCCCTGTTCGCCCGGCTGGGAGTCAAGCTCGATCCGGGCCGCATCAGCCGCGGGCTGTCCATTGCGGACCAGCAGATCGTTGAGATCGCCAAGGCCCTGTCGCTGGACGCCCGGGTGATCGTGATGGACGAGCCCACCGCGGCCTTGTCCGCGACCGAGGTCGCCCGGCTGTTCGACGCGGTCGCCGCGCTCCGCTCCGCCGGCGCCGCGGTCCTGTTCATCTCCCACCGGCTGGAAGAGGTCTTCGAGATCTGCCAGCGGGTGACGGTCATGCGAGACGGCCGGCACGTCCTCACTAGCGAACTGGCCGGGATGACCGCCGACGACCTGGTCCGCGCCATGGTGGGGCGGCAGGTGGAGGAGCGGGTGGCCGGCGAGCGCGGTGTGCCCGGCGAGCTGGTGCTCCGGGTGGAGCACCTGACCAGGGAAGGCGTGTTCACCGACATCTCGCTGGACGTGCGGGCCGGCGAGATCGTCGCCCTGTCCGGCCTGGTCGGGTCGGGGCGCAGCGAGGTGGCCCGGGGCGTGTTCGGCATCGACCGCTACGACGCGGGCCGGGTCGTGATGCGCGGCCGCGAGCTGCGGCGGGCCTCCCCGACCGCCGCGATGGCCGCCGGGATCGGCTTCGTTCCCGAGGACCGGCGGCAGCAGGGCCTGGTCATGGACATGTCGGTGCAGCAGAACGTGGCGCTCGCGTCGCTCGGCCGGCTCCGCAAGGCCGGCCTGGTCCGGGCCGCGGCCGAGCGGGCATTCGCGGCCGACTGGGCGGTCCGGCTCAACCTCAAGTACGGCCGCCTGGTCGACCCGGTGTCCCGGCTGTCCGGCGGCAACCAGCAGAAGGTCGTCCTGGCCAAGTGGCTGGGCCGCCAGCCCGCGCTACTGATCGTGGACGAGCCGACGCGGGGCATCGACATCGCCACCAAGGCGGAGGTCCACAGGCTCCTGGTGCGGCTGGCCCGGGACGGGGTCGCCATCTTGATGATCTCCTCAGAACTCCCCGAGGTGCTGCACGTCGGGGACCGGATCCTGGTCATGCGCGAGGGCCGGCTGACCGCGGAGTTCGGGCATGCGGACGCCTCGGAGGAGAAGATCATGGCCGCCGCGACGGGCCAGCTGCGGGAGGCCTCATGACGACAGGAGCACCCGTCATGGCCATGATGGGGCACCGGGAGCGGGCCGCATGACGAGCACCGTGACCGAGCGCCGGGAACCCGCGGGCGCCCCGGCCGGCAGCGGCTCCCGCAGGCTCACCGAGCGGGTCTTCCGGGTCCGGGAGTCCGGCATCATCGCCGTGCTGCTGGTATTCGTGGCCATCACGACCAGCATCCAGCCGTCGTTCCTGAACCAGCAGAACCTCCAGTTCCTGCTCATCAACACCACGGTCTACGCGCTGCTCGCGCTGGGCGAGACCATGGTCGTGGTCAGCCGGAACGTGGACCTGTCGATCGGCTCGGTGCTGGGCCTGTCGGCCTACGTGTCGGCCGGGATGTTCGGCCACCACCCGGGCATCCCGATCCCGCTGGTCTTCCTCATCGGCCTGGGCATCGGGCTCGTGTGCGGGATGGGCAACGGGCTCATGGTCGCCGTCGGGCGGGTGCCCAGCCTGGTGGTCACGCTGGCCACCCTGTACATCATCCGGGGCATCGACATCCTCATCGTGGGCGGCAACGAGGTGACCGCCCAGACTCTGCCGAACTCCTTCACCAACATTCCCAGGGCCACCGTGGCGGGCATCCCCTACCTGGCCATCGCGATCGCCGTGGTGATCGGCATCGGCGCCTACTACCTGCGCGCGTTCCGCTCGGGCCGCGAGCTGTACGCGATCGGCTCGAACCCGGAGGCGGCCCGGCTGGCCGGCATCCCGGTCGGCAAGCGGATCTTCACCGCCTTCGCCATGAGCGGGGCCATCGCCGGGGTGGCCGGGGTGCTCTGGGCCGCGCAGTACCAGACGATCGACTCGACCGCGGGGACCGGCTACGAACTGACCGTTATCTCTGCGGTGGTCGTCGGCGGGGTGGCCATCTTCGGCGGGAGCGGGAGCGCGGTGGGCGCGGCAGTCGGCGCGCTGCTGCTGTCCAGCATCAACTCCGCGCTGAACGTGCTGGGGTTCCCGCAGTTGTGGCTCGAGGCCATCTCCGGCTTCCTGCTCCTGCTGGCCATCACACTCGACCGGATCATCTCTGTGCGCCTCATGATCGCACTGCGGCGAAGGAGCCCCGGCGTTGGAACCTGACCTGAACGCGCGCGCCGCGCCCGGCCCGGCCACCGGGTCACCCCCCGCCCCCGCCACCGGGCCGACGGGGCTGCTCCGGGCCGCCGCGCGCGGCTCGGTGCGCTGGGAAACCGGCCTGTTCCTCCTGGTCGTGGCCATCGTGATCTTCGGGGCTGTCACCTCGCCCCAGTTCCTGACCAGCGGCAACTTCTTCAACACCGGCGTCACCTCGGGCGAGATCGCGATCATGGCCCTGCCGATGACGCTGATCATCATCAGCGGCGAGATCGACCTGTCCGTGGCCTCGATCCTGGGGATGTCCAGCGCCCTGCTCGGCGTCCTGTGGAGCCACCACTGGCCGATGCCGGCCATCTTCGTGATGGTCGCGCTGCTCGGGATCGTGGCCGGGCTGATCAACGGGCTGCTGGTGACCCGGGTCGGCCTGCCCTCGCTGGCGGTCACGATCGGCACCCTCGCGCTGTACCGGGGGGTGGCCCTCATTCTGCTCGGGGCCAACACGGTCTCCAACTTCCCCGCGACCTACACCAACATCGGAGTGCTGCCTCTGCCGCACACCCAGATCCCCTACAACGTCGCGATCTTCGTGGTGCTGGCCGTGATCTTCGGGGTCGTGCTGCACGCCACCGCGACCGGCCGGTCCATCTACGCGATGGGGGCCAGCCCGGAGGCCGCGCTGTTCGCTGGGATCCGGGTCAAGCGGGTCAAGACCACGCTGTACGTGGTGTCCGGCCTGGTCTGCGCCATGGCCGGGGTGCTGTGGACGTTCCGCCTCGCCACCGCGGTGCAGAACAACGGGCTTGGCCTCGAACTGGACGTGGTCGCGATCGTGCTGCTCGGCGGGGTGTCCATCTTCGGCGGCAAGGGCACGCTGGCCGGCGTGGTGCTGGCGGTGATCGCGTTCGCGGGGCTGCAGAACGCCCTGCTGCTCACCAACTTCAACCAGGAGGCCACCGGTATCGTGATCGGCGCCCTCCTGCTCGTCAGCGTGTTCGCCCCGAACGCCGGGCGGCTCCGGCAGGGTCTTCCCCCGTGGGCCCGCGGCCGGAGCGGGCGGAGCGGCCGGGGCGGCCGCCAGTCCCCCGCCGTCGGGAGCGGGACATGACCAGGCCCGGCCCGGGCCACATCCCGGCCCGGCCGCGCGACACGAGGGCCGGTCGCCGCGGCACCGGCCCCTCTCCCCTCAAGGTCCGCAGCACCAAGCACGCCCCCCGATTGAAAGGATTCACGCATGAGACGCTCAATGAGGAGAGCCTTCTGGGCACCCGCAGTGCTCCTGGTGGCCTCCGCGACCCTCGCCGCCTGCGGCTCGTCCGGGAGCGGTTCCACTGCCTCGTCCTCGTCCGCGTCCGCCTCGTCCAGTTCCGGGGCCTCCGGCACGCTGAAGACCGGCCTGAAGGTCTTCATCATCCCGAAGAACCTCGGTAACCCCTACTTCACCACCGCCGACAGCGTGAAGTCGGGCGGGGCCATGGCCGCCCTGGCCACCCTGGGCGAGACCGCGACCGAGACCAGCGGGACGGCAGCCACGCCCTCCTCCCAGATCCCGGCCATCCAGGCCGCGATCACCAAGGGCGCCAACGCGCTCATCGTGTCGGCCACCGACCCGAACGCGCTGTGCCCGACCCTGAAGTCGGCCATGGCCAAGGGCATCACCGTGGTCACCTACGACTCCGACGCCCCGGCCTGCCGGGACCTGTTCGTGAACCAGGCGTCCACCGCCCAGATCGGGACCAGTGAGGTGGACCTGCTGGCCAAGGAGATCCACGACAGCGGCCAGATCGGGATCGTGTCCGCCGCCGCGTCGGCCACGAACCAGAACCAGTGGATCAGCTACATGAAGCAGGAACTGAAGAAGTACCCGAAGATAAAGCTGGTCTCGACCGTCTACGGCAACGACGACCCGACCACCGCCACCCAGGTGACCCAGGGCCTGCTGCAGCACTACCCGAACCTCAAGGGCATCATCTCCCCGACCACGGTCGGCATCCTGGCCGCCGCCCAGGTGGTCTCCTCGTCCAAGTACAAGGGCAAGGTCATCGTGACCGGGCTGGGCACGCCGGACTCGATGAAGAAGTACGTGGCCAACGGGGTCGCACCGGCGTTCGAGCTGTGGAACCCGGCCGACCTCGGCTACCTGGCCGCCTATGCCGCGGTCAACTACGCCTCCAAGAAGATCACCAACGCCCCGGGACAGTCCTTCACCGCGGGCAAGCTCGGCAAGTTCACGGTCGGCTCGGACGACAGCATCCTGCTCGGCCCACCGTTCGTCTTCACCAAGGCCAACATCAACAACTTCAACTTCTGACCCTTTTGACCCTTCTGGCCAGCCCGGGCGTGCGTGATCATGGGATTGGTGTCGCCAGAACGACACCGATCCCATGATCACGCCGCCGCCGGCCGGATCGGCGAGATATTTCACCTGAACTGAGCCGGCCGGACCGCGCCCCGGCCGGACCGCGCCCCCCAGCCGGGGGCCGCGCCCCGGCCGGGGGCCGCGCGCCCCGGCCGGGGGCCGCGCGCCCCGGCCGGGGGCCGCGCGCCCCGGCCGGGGACCGCGCGCCCCGGCCGGGGACCGCGCCCGGGTGCGCGCCCGCGGGCACCGCGAGCTGGACGAGATCTGCTGCCTGGAGATGACCCGAGATGCCTGACCTGACCGCCGTGAGGACCGCCCTGAGGTCGCAGCGGATCGAACTCCCGTCCTGGGCCTTCGGGAACACCGGGACCCGGTTCAAGGTGTTCGCCCAGCCGGGCGTGCCCCGCACCCCGCAGGAGAAGATCGACGACGCGGCGCAGGTCCACAAGTTCACCGGGGTGGCCCCGTCCGTCGCGCTGCACATCCCGTGGGACAAGGTGGACGACTACGCCGCGCTGGCCGAGCACGCCTCCGCCGCCGGTGTGGCGCTCGGCACGATCAACGCCAACGTGTTCCAGGACGACGACTACCGGCTGGGCAGCGTCTGCAACCCCGACCCCCGGGTGCGCCGCAAGGCCGTGGCCCACCTGATGGAATGTGTCAACATCATGGACGCCACCGGGTCCCGTGACCTCAAGCTATGGTTCGCCGACGGCACCAACTACCCGGGCCAGGACGACATCCGCGGCCGCCAGGACCGCCTGGCCGAGAGCCTGGCCGAGGTGTACCAGCGGCTCGGCCCGGCGCAGCGGATGCTGCTGGAGTACAAGCTGTTCGAGCCGTCGTTCTACACCACTGACGTGCCCGACTGGGGCACCTCGCTGCTGCACTGCCTGGCGCTCGGGCCGCAGGCCGGGGTCTGCGTGGACACCGGCCACCACGCACCCGGCACGAACATCGAGTTCATCGTGGCCGTGCTGCTGCGGGCCGGGCGGCTCGGCGGGTTCGACTTCAACAGCCGCTTCTACGCCGACGACGACCTGATGGTCGGGGCCGCCGACCCGTTCCAGCTGTTCCGCATCCTGCACGAGGTGGCAGTCGCGGGCGCGCTGCGCCCCGAGGCCGGCATCGCGTTCATGCTCGACCAGTGCCACAACATCGAGCCCAAGATCCCAGCGCAGATCCGCTCGGTGATGAACGTCCAGGAAGCCACGGCCAAGGCACTGCTCATCGACACCACGGCGCTGGCCGCCGCACAGCAGGCCGGCGACGTACTCGGCGCCAACGCCGCGTTCATGGACGCCTACAACACCGACGTCCGGCCCCTGCTGGCCGAACTCCGCGAGGACATGGGCCTGGACCCCGACCCGGTCGCCGCCTACCGGCGCTCTGGCTACGCCGGCAAGATCATCGCCGACCGCGTGGGCGGCACCCCGGCCAGCTGGGGCAGCTGACCGCGCCCCTGGCCCGCCCGCATGGCGGGCCACAATCAAAGGCACGCAACGAAAACCGCCGCTGGCACCTCCCGCCGAAAAGGAGTCATGACATGGCCGCGCAGGTAGCGCCCGAAGTCACCGTGCTGCTGGAGCGCAGCAACCGGCTCGGCTCGGATCCCCGCAACACCAACTACGCCGGCGGGAACACCTCGGCCAAGGGCGAGGTCACCGACCCAGTGACCGGCGAGCCGGCCGGCTTGCTGTGGGTCAAGGGATCCGGCGGGGACCTGGGCACGCTGACCTCCGGCGGGCTGGCCGTGCTGCGGCTGGACCGGCTCCGGGCGCTGACCGGGGTGTACCCCGGGGTGGAGCACGAGGACGAGATGGTCGCGGCGTTCGACTACTGCCTGCACGGCCTGGGCGGGGTGGTGGGGTCAGAACCAGGACAGCGTGGCGCGGCCCCGTCGATCGACACCGCGATGCACGCGCTGGTGGACGCCCCGCACGTGGATCACCTGCACCCGGACTCGGGGATCGCGTTCGCCACGGCGGCCGACGGCGAGGCGCTGACCCGGGCGTGTTTCGGGGACCGGGTGCGGTGGGTGCCGTGGCGGCGGCCCGGGTTCCAGCTCGGCCTGGATATCGCCGCGGTGGCCCGGGAGCATCCGGAGTCGATCGGGGTCATTCTCGGCGGTCACGGCATCACGGCCTGGGGCGCGACCAGCGAAGAGTGCGAGGCCAACTCGCTGAGCATCATCGCCGCGGCGCAGCGGTACCTGGATGACCACGGCGCGGCGGAGCCGTTCGGCCCGGTGATCCCGGGCTACGAGCCGCTGCCGGAGGCGGAGCGAAGGACCCGGGCCGCCGCGCTGGCGCCGGTGCTGCGCGGCCTGGCCTCGACCGACCGGCCGCAGGTCGGGCACTTCAGCGACGGCCCGGCCGTGCTGGACTTCGTGTCCCGGGAGAAGCACCCGGCGCTGGCGGCGCTGGGCACGTCCTGCCCGGATCACTTCCTGCGCACCAAGGTCAGCCCGATGGTGGCGGACCTGCCGCCGACGGCGCCGCTGGAAGACGTGATAGCCCGCCTCCGAGAGCTGCACGCCGCCTACCGGGAGGACTACCGGGCCTACTACGAGCGGAACGCGGACCCGGACTCGCCGCCGATGCGCGGCGCCGACCCGGCGATCGTGCTGGTCCCCGGCGTGGGGATGTTCAGCTTCGGGGCCGACAAGCAGACCGCCCGGGTCGCCGGCGAGTTCTACGTCAACGCCATCAACGTGATGCGCGGCGCCGAGGCGGTCTCGGCCTACTCTCCGATCCCGGAGCACGAGAAGTTCCGCATCGAGTACTGGGCCCTGGAAGAGGCCAAGCTGCGCCGGCGCCCCAAGCCGAAAGCGCTGGCCACCCGCGTCGCCCTGGTCACTGGGGGCGGTTCCGGGATCGGCCGGGCCATCGCGGAGCGGCTGGCCGCCGAGGGGGCCTGCGTGGTGGTGGCCGACCGGGACGGCGCGGCCGCCCAGAAGGTCGCCGAGGCGATCGGGGCCGGGGCCTCCCGGGCGGCCGATGTTGCGATCGCGGTCACGTCGGATGTCACCGACGAGGACAGCGTGGCCGGTGCCTACCTGCAGGCGGCGCTGGCCTTCGGCGGGGTCAACCTGGTGGTCAGCAACGCCGGCCTGTCCATTTCCCGGCCGCTGCTGGAGACCAGCCTGGACGACTGGGACATCCAGCACGACGTCATGGCCCGGGGCTCGTTCCTGGTCGCCCGGGAGGCGGCCCGCGTCATGGCGGCCCAGGGCATGGGCGGCGACATCATCTACATCTGCAGCAAGAACGCGGTGTTCGCCGGGCCGAACAACGTGGCCTACGGCGCGGCCAAGGCCGACCAGGAGCACCAGGTCCGGCTGCTGGCCGCCGAGCTGGGCGGCCTCGGCATCCGGGTGAACGGGATCAACCCCGACGGTGTGGTCCGCGGCTCGGGGATCTTCGCGGGCGGGTGGGGCGCCCAGCGGGCCGCGGTGTACGGCGTGCCCGAGGAGGAGCTGGGCGCGTACTACGCGCAGCGGACGCTGCTGAAGCGGGAGGTGCTGCCCGAGCACGTGGCCGCCGCCGTGTTCGCGCTGGCCGCCGGCGACCTGGCCCTGACCACCGGCCTGCACATCCCGGTGGACGCCGGCGTGGCCGCCGCGTTCCTGCGCTGAGGGCACTGGCGATGACCGCAGCGCCGGTAGGGGCGGCGTCAGTCGCCGCCGTAGACCTGGGCGCGTCCGGCGGCCGGGTCATGGTCGGGCAGGTCGGTGGCGGCCAGCTGGAGCTGCGCGAGGTGCACCGGTTCCCGAACACGCCGGTCCGGGTGCTGGGCACGCTGTACTGGGACATCCTGCGGCTGTACCGGGGGATGCTGGACGGGCTGGGCGCGGCGGCCCGCTCGTTCGACCTGGCCAGCGTGGGGATCGACTCGTGGGGCGTGGACTACGGCCTGCTCGACTCCGGGGGTGAGCTGCTCGGCAACCCGGTGCACTACCGGGACACCCGGACCGACCACGTCGTCGAGGAGGTGCTGGCCAAGGTCCCCGCGGCAGACCTGTACGCGGTCACCGGGGTCCAGCAGATGCCCATCAACACGATCTACCAGCTCGCCGCCGCGGCGGGGACGCCGCAGCTGGCCGCGGCCCGGACCCTGCTGCTGATCCCCGACCTGCTCGCCTACTGGCTGACCGGGGAGCTAGGCGCCGAGGTGACCAACGCGTCCACCACGCAGCTGTACGACGCCCGGGCCCAGGACTGGGCGTGGGACCTGATCGGCCGGGCCGGCCTGCCCGCCCGGCTGTTCCCGGCGCTGCGCCAGCCCGGAAGCGTCATCGGGGCGCTGCGGCCCGGGGCCGCCGCGGAGCCTGGGCTCGCCGACCTGGGCCCAGCCCCGGACCGGCCGGGCGGGCCGCTGCCGGTGATCGCGGTGGGCTCGCACGACACCGCGTCCGCCGTGGCCGCGGTGCCCGCCCAGGGTCTCGACTTCGCGTACATCTCCTGCGGCACCTGGTCCCTGGTGGGCGTGGAGCTGGACCAGCCGGTGCTGACGGAGGCGAGCCGGACCGCCAACTTCACCAACGAGACCGGCGTGGACGGCACCATCCGCTACCTGCGCAACGTGATGGGCCTCTGGCTGCTCCAGGAGTCGGTCCGCACCTGGTCAGCCGCGGGCCAGCCCGCCGGCCTGGCCACGCTGCTGGACGAGGCCGCGCGGGTCCCGCCGCTGCGGGTCGTGGTCGACCCCGACGACCCGCTGTTCCTGCCCCCGGGGGACATGCCCGCGCGGATCGCCGAGGCGGCCCAGCGGACCGGGCAGCGCCCGCCGGCCGATCCCCCGGCCGTGGTCCGCTGCATCCTGGACAGCCTGGCCCTGGCCTACCGGACCCGCCTGCGTGAGGTCCAGGAGCTGTCCGGCCGGGCGGTGGGCACCGTGCACGTGGTCGGCGGCGGGGTGCACAACGCCCTGCTGCTCCAGCTCACCGCCGACGCCTGCGGGCTGCCCGTGGTCGCCGGCCCCGCCGAGGCCGCCGCGCTGGGCAACATCCTGGTCCAGGCCCGCAGCCTCGGCGCCGCCCCCGGCGACCTGCCCGGGATGCGCGCCCTGCTGCGCGCCACCCAGCCCCTGCAGCGTTTCGAGCCGTCCCGGTCCGGCCAGGCCGACTGGGACGCAGCCGCCCGCCGGATCGGTCTTTTGCAGCGCGGCTGACGCCTCAGCCGCCGATGCGGCGGGCGCGCTGCTCCACGCCCATCTCCCCGTAGGGATAGTCCGCGGGACGCGGGTCGCTGGCCACGTCCAGCGCGACCAGTTCCTCGGTGGACAGCCGCAGGTCCGCGGCCCGCAGGTTGGCCTCGAGCTGCTCAGTGGTGCGGGCCCCGAGGATGGTCGAGGTCACCCCGGGCCGCCCGGTCACCCAGGCCAGGGCCACCTCGGCCATGGAGACGCCGCGCGCCTTGGCGATGTCCTGCACCGCGTCGATAACGTCCCAGGTCCGGCCCGCGCCGCGGCGGTCGTAAGCCTCCATGCCGCGGTCCGGGTCGTCACCGAGCCGGGTGGCGCCGGACGGGCGCTCGTCCCGCCGGTACTTGCCGGACAGCCAGCCGCCGCCGAGCGGGCTCCAGGGCAGCAGCCCTAGGCCCCCGTCGATCGCGGCGGGCACGATCTCCCACTCGATCTCCCGCACCAGCAGGCTGTACTGCGGCTGCAGGGTGACCGGCGCGGACAGGTTCAGCTCGTGGGCCAGGTGCACGGCCTTGGTCAGCTGCCACCCGGTGAAGTTGGACAGCCCGTAATAGCGGATCTTGCCGGCCCGGACGAACCCGTCCAGCGTGCGCAGGGTCTCCTCCATCGGGGTGATCGGGTCGAACGCGTGGACCTGGTACAGGTTGACCACGTCCAGCCCGAGCCGGCCCAGCGACGCGTCCAGCGCCCGGGTCAGGTGCCGAGCGGACAGGCCGACACCGTTGGGTGAGGCGTCCGTGGCGAAGCGGCCCTTGGTGGCCAGCACCACCCGGCCGGTCACGTCGGCCGGGCGGGCGGCGAACCAGCGGCCGATGATTTCCTCGGAGGTCCCGCCGTTATACACGTCGGCCGTGTCTACTAGCGTGCCGCCGGCCTCCACGAACCGGTCCAGCTGCCGGTGCGCCCCGGCTTCGTCCGTCTCCAGGCCGAAAGTCATGGCCCCCAGACAGAAGCTCGACACCGAGCAGCCACTACGTCCCAGGGTGCGATAGTCCATGCCCACCACCCTATGCGGGCCGATTCCGCCCGCCCCGGGCTTCGGCCGCTCCGGTCTTACCAGACATCACCCGCGCGCCAGTCGCAGGTGAGCTCGCGGTCGACGTCCAGCGCGACCTTCACGGGGAGGACGTAGATGCTCCCTTCCTCGTCGGGGGTGCGGATGATGCCTTCCGGGGTGAGCGCCGAGCAGGGGCCGAGCCAGCGCAGCCAGCCCCGTGCCGCATAGAGGGCGGCCCCGGCATCGGTGGATCCCAGGGCGCCCACCTCGTAGGCCCCGCCGATGATGCGCTCCACCGCGTCCATCAGGGTCCCGCCGTGGCCGTTCCGGCGGCGGTCCGCACGGACCGCGACCGCCTCCACGTAGCCGGTGCGCCAGGCCCGCCCCCCGTACAGCAGCTGGCGCTGGATCACCGACGCGTGGCCGATCAGCTCGGGTCCCTCCCACAGCAGGGCGTGCATCCCGCCCAGCGCGTGGTCCCAGTCCTCGTCGGCCATGTCGTCGAACACGTCGTCCAGCAGGGCCCGGGCCGCGTGGCGCGTGGCGTCATCGAGGTCGGCGGTGTGGGCGATCCGCAGCTCCGCCGCGGGCGTCACCGGCTCTCCCCCGGGCCGCCGGCGAGTTCCTGGGCCGCGGCCCGGCCCGCCTCGGCGGTCCGGCGCAGGAAGCCGGCCAGGAGCTCCAGCTGCGCCTCGTCGTATTCGCCGATGATCTGGTCCATCGCGCTGTTCATCCCGGAGTAGAGGCCGAGCACCTCCGCGCCGCGGCTCCGCTCGGCCCGGATCAGGACCGCGCGCCGGTCGGCGGGGTCGCGCTCGCGGACGATCCAGCCGCCGCGTTCCAGCCGGTCCAGGATCCCGGTGATGGTGGCCGGGTGCAGCCCGGCCCGGCGGGCCAGCGCGCTCGGGCTGAGCGGCCCGTCCCGGCTGATCAGGTCGAGGCACTCCAGGTCGGTGCCCTTGAGCTCCAGGTGGTCCCGGACCTGATGGTTGAGCAGGGAGAGCTGGACGCTCACGTCGCGCAGCGACGCCCGGACTTCCTGGTCCAGCCGTCGCCGGCGCCGCACTGCCCCCCGGTGGTCAGGTTCTACTGACTTCATATAGTATGAGCTCCATATCGTACGGACTACAAGAGATAAGGTACCTCATGGAACTCACCATCTTCGGCGCGAGCGGTGCCACCGGGACCTGCCTCACCGAGCAGGCCCTCGTGGCCGGGCACGAGGTCACGGCCGTGGTCCGCGACCCGGCGCGGCTGTCCGTGCCCGGCTCCCCCCGGCTGCGGGTCATCACCGCCGACCTGATGGATCCGGCCGCGATAAGCCCGGCCGTGGCGGGCGCGGACGCCGTGCTCGCCGCGTTCGGGCCGCGCGGCACCGGGCCCACCACCGTGCTGCGCGAGGGGACCCGGAGCATGATCGAGGCCATGCATAAGGAGGGCACGCACCGGCTCGTCTCGGTCAGCGGGTCCATCGTGACCGACGAGGGCGAGGGCCCGGCCATGCGGTACCTGCTCAAGCCCCTGTTCCGCGGCACGCTGCTGCGGCACGCGAACGCCGACATGCGTGGCGCCGAGGACGAGATCAGGCGGAGCGGGCTGGACTGGACGATCATGCGGCCACCCCGGCTCACCAGCCAGCCGGCCTCCCGGGCCTACCGCACCGCGATCGACCGCAACCTGCCCCACGGGACTACGGTGTCCCGCGCCGACCTGGCCGCCTGCATGCTCGCCGTCCTCGGGGATCCGGCCACCATCCACCACCACATCGGCATCGCCCGCTAACACGGTTATCGGGGTCAGGGGGCGATGAGCACCCCAGCGGGCGATGAGCGGTTCAGCCGGCGAGCACTCAGCCAGCGGCCGGGACCTCCTTGGCGGCCACGTAGTGTTGCTGTCGATGTTTACTCAGCTGTATGATTGTGTATATGAAGACGATGATCGACCTGAACGACGAGGCGCTGGATCTGGCGGCCAAGGAGCTTGGAACCACGACGAAGAAGGACACCGTGAACGCCGCGCTGGAATTCGTGGCTGGCAGGCGCCGACGCATAGAACAACTGCTCGATGACCCGTACGCCCTCGGGGTGGGCCCTGACATCGCGGATACGGAGGTCATGCGACAGGCTCGCCGGTGACATTGCCTGCCGGCCCAGGCCAGCTCTACTTGATCGACACCTCCGCACAGGCCAGGATCCGGCACCCTGCTGTGCGCGCAGTCATAGCAGGGCTCATCGTGGACCGCGCCGCCGCTACGTGCGTAACGGTTGACTTGGAGGCTGGTTATTCCGGTCGTGACCTGGCCGATCTCCGTGTCATTGCCGAGCGGCGCAAGAGTCTCTACATCGTGCTGCCCTTCACCGAGGTGATTGCGGAGCGGGCCAGGGATGTCCAGATCCGGATGGCCGCTCGTGGGCATCACCGGGCAGCGGGCGTTATCGACCTTCTCACCGCAGCGGTCGCGGAGCACCACGGGGCGGCCATCCTGCACTACGACGCCGACTTCGAGCACATTGCCGCCGTCACCGGCCAGCCCCACACCTGGATCGCGCCACGCGGCAGTCTCACCTGATATCAGAGGGGCATACTCCGCGACCTTGGTGATCAGGCCAGAGGCAGCGCTGGCGCAGGCTGAGGGGCGGTCCATGGCGGTGCTCGGCCTGTCGTGGGATGCTCATCAAGCGGCACCCGCCGGACACCCAGCCACGGCATACCCTGGCGTTATGGAGGAATCCGAGCACGCGCTCGCTGCACGCCGTTACGCGGACAAGGCGATGAGCGGAAGCGGTGGGAACGACCCAGCCGTGCTGGCCAGCCTGGCTCAAACAGAGGCCCTATTAGCCGTAGCGACAGCGATCGACCGACTCACGGGGGCACTCAGCGGCCGTGACACACCCCAGCCGTCACCGGCACAAGGTCAGGCCTACCAGGTCGCCGAGGTACGCCGCCAGTACCCGAACGCCTATCTGCCCTGGACCGTCGAGTCCGACGCGGCGCTACTCGCCGCCTACCAGTCCGGTCATGACGTTGCCGCGCTGGCCGGCACCTTCGGCCGCCAGCCCTCGGCTATCCGCTCCCGGCTGAACCGCCTGGGCGTGAACGCCCCCGCAGCGCAGTCCGGCGGCACCGCTGCCAGCCCGCAGTCATGAGGGCCGACGGGCGCATCGTCGTGCTCATCCACCCGCGCGCACAGCTGCACTCGCCCGACCGTGCACATCTTCACGTCCATCCAGCAGATCCTCAACCTGCTGAACGCCTCCCCCGTAGCAATCACCACCGCCGAGCACGCGGAGCTTGAGTGGCTGATCGTCCGGGACCACCGATTCCGCGAAAGGCGCCGGCGGAATCCACGCCCTTGAGCAGCGGCGCCCGTGACCCCTATAGTGGGTCCAGATTCCGGACCTACGGAGGAGCCTGTGCCTAGCCCAGACCCGCGGCCGGAATGGGGGCCGCCGCGCAGCAAGACTGTGCAGTGGTGGGACCCGTCGCTGACGGCGGCCCAGGCCGCCGGGCGGTCCGGCCTGGAGTTCGTGCAGGCCCTCGCGGACGGGAAGATCCCGCCGCCCCCCATCGCCATGTTGTTCGGCATGGTCCCTACCCGGGTCGAGCGCGGCCTGGCGCAGTTCGAGTGCGTGCCGGATGAGTCCGCCTACAATCCGATCGGCGTCATCCACGGCGGTCTGGTCTGCACGCTCGCCGACTCGGTGGCGGGCTGCGCCGTGCAGACCACCCTCGACGCCGGGATCGGCTACACCTCGATCGACATCACCGTGAACTACGTGCGCCCGGTCACTGCGGACGGCGGCACCCTGGTGGCCGTCGGCCGGGTGACCAAGCCCGGCCGACGGGTCGCACTGGCCACCGCCGAGATCCACGACCGCGCCGGGCGGCTCGTCGCCACGGCCAGCAGCAACTGCCTGGTGTTCCCGCTCTGATCACCGCGCGGCCAGCTTCCTGAGCCAGCTCCGCGGCTAACCGCCCGACCCAGCTTCGCGGCTAGCTTCCTGGGCCAGCTTCGCGGCGGGATCCGCCGCCCAGGGCCATGGCCGCCGCGCCCGATCCGTTGGCGGTGACGGGGGCGGGCGGGGCGGCCGGGTTGACGATGAGGATGTTGCTGCGGGCGTGCCGCCACAGTTCCTGGCTGGCGCTGGCGTCCAGCAGCGCCGGCAGGCCGCCGTGGGTCGGCGCGCCCACCACGATGGTGGTCGCCCGGATGCTGGTCGCATACTCCGCGAGGAGCCGCCCGGCGCCGCCGTGATCCGCCGCGCGCAGCAGCACCTGGCCCTCGGCCGGCACGTGATGCGCGGCCAGCCGGTCCAGGTGCGCGCTGACCAGATCACGCGCGGCGTCCAGATCCTCGGCCTCGATGCCGACATCTCCCGCGGTGGCCCCTTCCTGGGCGTGCACCACGTGAACGATCTGCCCCTCGGCCAGGGCCAGCCGGGCGGCGGCCTCGGTGACCAGCGCGGCGACCGGGGACTGGTCGATGGCGGCCAGGATCACGCCCTGGCTGGGACGGCACTCAGGCTGCGGCGCCGTCGCCTCCACCGGGATCAGGGTGGCCGGGCCGGGGGCTTCAGCCGGGGCACCCGTGCTGGCAGTCGCGTGGGCCGCGACCTGCTCGGCCTGCACCCGCTCGGCGTCGGCGAGCAGGCGGTGGGCGGTGGCCAGGATGACGATGCCGAGCAGGATCGCGCCGGAGGCGATGTAGAACGGCACGTGGATGTTGAGCGCGATGACCAGCGGCCGGCAACGTAGGGCGCCAGGCCGCCACCGATGAAGCGGACGAAGCTGTACGCGGCCGAGGCGACCGGCCGCTCGACCGGGGAGACGGTCATCACCGCCTGGGTGGTGACCGTGTTGTTGATGCCGATGAAGATGCCGGACGCGATCACGGCCGGGATGAGCACCGCGTTGTCCGTGGTCCAGATCGCGATGACCAGGACGACTGCAGCGAACGCGGCGAGGTTCAGGTACATGGTCCGGGCGATACCCAGCCGCCCCTGCAGCGTGGGCGCGCCGAACACCGCGAAGAGGGCGACCAGGATTCCCCAGCCGGTGAAGACCAGCCCGAGCTTGATGGGGCTCAGGTTCATCGGGAACGGCGCGTACCCGAGCACCGTGAAGAAGCCCCAGTTGTAGCAGAGCGCGGTCAGCGCCATCGTGAGCAGCCCGCGGTGACGCAGCGCGCGCAGCGGCTCCGACAGGCTGGTCTTGCGGGGTGGCTTCGGTGTCTTCTCGACCAGCACGACGGTCGCGATCAGCGCGATGGCCATCAGGGCGGAGACACCGAAGAACGGGCCCCGCCAGCTGATCTCGCCCAGGATCCCGCCCAGCAGCGGGCCCATCGCGATGCCCACGCCTAGCGCCGTCTCGTACAGCACGATGGCACCCGCGAACCCGCCGCTCGCCGAGGCCACGATGACGGCCAGCGAGGTGGCGATGAACAGCGCGTTGCCGACGCCCCAGCCGGCCCGGAAGCCGATGATGGCGCCGATGGTGGGGGACGCCCCGGCCGCCGCGCTGAACACCACGATCAGGGCCAGCCCCAGGATCAGCGTCTTCTTGGCCCCGATCCGGCTGGACACCCAGTTGGTGATCAGCATGGCGACCGCGGTCACGACCAGGTAGCTGGTGAACAGCAGCGTTACCTGGCTGGGCGAAGCATGCAGCTCGTGCGAGATGGACGGAAGGATCGGATCGACCAGGCCGATGCCCATGAACGACACGACGCAGGCGAACGCGACGGCGAAGACCGCCTTCGGCTGCCTGAACGGGCTCGCAGCGCTGGCCGCGGGTCTCCCACTCATCCCAGTACTCCGTTCCGGAAGATGCCAGTCGCCGGGGCCCGCCCGTCCCGGGTTGCTGTGGTTGTCAAGAGGCTGGCTGTGCTCATCCGGGCTACGCCACGAGGGGGTCATCACGCTGGGCGTTGACCAGGGCGTCCATGGCCGGCAGGGCGGCGGCCAGCGCGGCCTGATCATCCGGGCTCAGCCGGGCCAGCAACCCGGCGACCCGCTCTGCCCGCACCGCCCGGCGGCCGGCCAGCATCGCCCGGCCCTCGGCCGTGATCCGGACCTGCACCACCCGCCCGTCAGCGGGATCAGCGACGCGTTCCGCCAGACCTGCGTCGTGCAGCCGGGCCACCAGCTGGGTCATGGCCGGCTGGGTGACCCCTTCCCGGGCCGCGAGCGCGGTCAGCCGGCGGGGCCCGCCCCGCTCCAGGGTGGCCAGCGTCGCCGCCGCGGTGAGCGACAGCCCGCTCGGCGGGCTGAGCCAGCGGAACAGCCCGATCAGCCGCTCCAGGCCAGCGGCCACCCCGGCAGCCAGGGCCCGCTCCGCCAGGTCGTGCGATGGCCGGTCCCCGGCTGAATTCATAAGATATTTATATCACTCGCTTATGTATCTGTCAACGCGAGGATCGGGTGCGCGACTCCTGCCGCCGGCCCCGGAACACGCACCGGCCCCGGAACACCCGCCGGCCCGGAACACGCACCGGCCCCGGAACACCCGCCCCGGAACACCCGCCGACCCCGGAACGCGCACTGTCCCGGGCAGGCAGGCTGCCCGGGACAGTGATGCGGCACCGGCACCGATCGGTCTTCGTTGCGGAGAAGTTGGCTTTTGACTTTTGCCGAGAGAGCCCCGGAGTCGGGGCTACCTGGTCAGAGGAGCTCGAGGATGGTGCCGTTCGCCTGGCCGCCGCCCTCGCATATGGCCTGCAGGCCGTAGCGGATCCCGTTGTCGCGCATGTGGTGCACGAGCGTGGTCATCACCCGCGCGCCCGACCCGCCCAGCGGGTGGCCCAGGGCGATCGCCCCTCCGTTGTAGTTCACCGCCTTAGGGTCGGCCCCCAGGTCGGCCAGCCAGGCCAGCGGCACTGACGCGAACGCCTCGCTGACCTCGAGGGCGCCGATCTCGTCCAGGCTCAGCCCGCTGCGGGCCAGGGCCTTCCGGGTGGCCGGGATGACCGCGGTCAGCATGATCACCGGGTCGGCGCCGGCCACCACAGCCGTATGTACCCGGGCGATCGGGGTCAGCCCCAGCTCGCGCGCCTTGTCGGAGGTCGTCATCAGCAGCGCGGCCGAGCCGTCCGAGATCTGCGAGGAGTTACCGGCGGTGATCACGCCGCCCTCCGGCTTGAACACCGTCTTCAGCCCGGCGAGCACGTCCACCGTAGTGCCGCGCCGGATCCCCTCGTCCGCGCTGATCAGTTCGCCCTTGTCGTTGGTCACCGGCGCGATCTGGCCGTCGAACCGGCCGGCGTCCTGGGCGGCGGCCGCCTTCTCGTGCGAGCCGACCGAGTACTCGTCAACCTGAGTCCGGGAGAAGCCCCAGCGCTCGGCAACCATCTCGGCGCCCACGCCCTGGTTGGGGATCACGCCGCCGTAGCGCTCCATGAACTCCGGGCCGAACGGGTTGGCGCCCTGGATGGAGGAGCCCATCGGCACCCGGGACATGGACTCGACCCCGCCGGCCACGACCATGTCGTACTGGCCCGCGATCAGGCCGGCCGCCGCGAAGTGCACAGACTGCTGGGACGAGCCGCACTGGCGGTCCACCGTCACCCCGGTCACGGTTTCCGGCCAGCCCGCGGCCAGCGCCGCGTTCCGTGCGATGTCGAAGGTCTGCTCGCCCACCTGGCTGACGCAGCCCCAGATCACGTCGTCCACCAGGGCGGGGTCGATCCCGGACCGGCTGGCCAGGGCCTTCAGCACGTGGGCCGACAGCGAAACCGGGTGCACCCCGGACAGCCCGCCGTTCCGCTTCCCGATCGGCGTCCGGACGGCCTCCACGATCACCGCATCATGCACGCTGCACTCCTCCTCGCCCGGCCCGCTCGTGGCGGCACCGGGTCTCCGCCGCCCTCGCCGGTCGCGCCCATGCTCCGCGCTTGGTCGCACCTATGCCCTCTGTCAAGAAGGTATCCCAGCTGCCTGAAGCAAAAGAAGGCAGCTCAGCCCGGCCGCCGTGACGCGCCGGGCCGGCCCTAACCGCCATGCCTGGTGGCTGGGCGGCGCCGGCCCGGCGAACTCGTGGTGCGCGGGCCGCTGCCCAGGAGCCGGCGCAGCACCCGGGCGAGCAGGGGAATGGCAGCCCACAGGGCAAACGCCCAGTCTCCCGCGACGAAGACAACGGGAATGGATACCGCGAAGGCGATGATGACGCTGAGGCTGGCCGCGTGATCCGGGTGCCTGGCCGACTCGGGTGCGCCCGGGCGCAGCAGGTTCCCGCGGGCGATCTCCCGGCTCATCAGCAGGAGGCAGGTCGAGGCGATGGCCTGGATCAGGGCGTACACGGTGAAGCGGACGCCGAACGCGCCGTTGCCCGAGAGCATCCGGGTCGCGAAGGGGGTCAGGATCATCATCAGGAGCCAGCCCATGTTCAGCACGCTGACCGTGCGGTTGACCCTGTTGACGTACCGGAAGATCTGGCGGTGCACAACCCAGTGGTTCCCGATGACCACGAAGCTGATCAGGAAGGGGTAGTAATCGTTCCAGTCGCGGGCCAGCGCGTGCAGGAGCTGGCTGTTGGTCATGCTGTCAAAGCCGCGCGGCACCGGGAGGGCCAGCGCCAGCAGCGTTATCGCGATCGCGACCACGGCGTCGGAGAAGAAGATGACCCGCTCGGCCGCGTTGGCTTCGACCTGGGGGTCGTCGGTCCCGGCCCCGCCCGCCGGGGCGCCGGCCGCCGGTAGCCCGGCCGGCGGGGCGCCGGGCGCCGGGGCGCCGGGCGCCGGGGGGTCAGCCGCCGGGGGGCCGGCGGAGGTGCCGGAGGGGCGGCCGTCCTGCGACTCCTCAGACGGAGCGATCACAACAGCTGCTCCCGATCCGCGGCGAACGCCGCGGGAGCTCGGAAAGGGAAATCGACGGCCATATCTTGGCAGCTACCCGGACCGGGCGGGCGGTGAACATGGCCACAAATCGGCGTATAGCGTCCAGCATGGATGGGACGGCGCCCAGGCCGCGGCCGGCGCCGGGACGGTCTGTACTCCGGGATTCCGCGGGCATGGCCGGGCGTCAAGGCGGAGGTTAGGGTCAGCGTCATGGACCCGTCGGTGTCCGGCTCCGCGCTCGCCACCCTGGGCGAGGACCTGTTCTTGCTGTCGATCCGGGCGCGGGACGGGAAGCTCATGACCGGGGGACGGATCGACTCGGCGCTGCTGGCGACCGAGCTGATCAGGCTGGCGGCGGCCGGTCGGGCCTGGATCGCTGGGGGCCGGATCGTCGCCCGGGATCGGACCGCCAACGGCGACGCGGAACTGGACGCCGCGCTGCTCAGTCTCGCCGGGGCCGCCTTCCCGCCACGGCCGGAGACATGGGTGGGCCTTCCCCGGCGCGGGATCCGGGCCGCTTATGCCGCCCGGCTGCTCTCGGCTGGCGTGCTTCGCCTGGAGCCCAGCCGGGTCCTTGGTGGCCCGCGCTATCAGGTGACTAACGCGTCCCGGGTGGCTGCGGCCCGGTCACAGCTGGATGCGGTCACGCAATCCTCCGGGGCGCACGCTGCCGGGCGGCCGCCGGCGGCCTGCCGACCGGGATCCGGCCGACTTCGCCCCGGTGGCCCTAGCCGGCCTGGCCAGCGCGATCGGGCTGGGCGACGTGCTGTACCCGGGTCGGGACGGCAAGGCCCGCCGGGCACGGATGGCCCAGATCGCGCGGCAGCAAGTCATCGCGCAGACCGCGGCGGCAAGGGGCGCCGCCCGAGAACGGGTACCTCCCGCCGGGCCGGCCGCTGACCCGCCGGCCGCTGACCCGCCGGCCGCTGACCCGCCTGGCCGCTGACCCGCTGGCCGCTGACCCGCTGGCCGCTGACCCGCTGGCCGGGGAGACGGCCGGGGAATTGGTCCGAGAGGGCGCCGCCGCGGGAAGTCCGGACCCGGCCTTGCTCCCCGCCATGGACGATGTCATTGCGGTTGCTGTCCACGCCCTGACGGCCGTGATCGACAGCAGCGCGATTGTCGGTTCCGAGGTCGTGGGTACCCACTTCCTCGGCATCCACCGCGCGGCCGACCCGGGGGACGGCAGTCACAGGGGAGGCGGTCACGTGGGAGGCGGTCACGCAGGCGCGGGGGGCCTCGGCCACCACTGAGGCGACAGCGAGCGCGGCTGGACGGTCTGTTCGAGATAGACGCAGGTGAAACCGCGGATCGGCGCATACCGTGGAACCATGACGCCGCTTTCCCGATCCGCCGCAACCCGGTAGGCACGGACCATGTGCCGATTGTTCGGGCTGCACGCCGGCAGGCAGGACGTGGCGGCCACGTTCTGGCTCATCGACGCGCCGGACAGCCTGGACGCGCAGAGCCACCACAACCCCGACGGCGCGGGAGTTGGGACGTTCGGGCCCGCGGGTGAACCGGAGGTCAGCAAGCAGCCCATCGCGGCCTGGGAGGACGCGCAGTTCGCGACCGCGGCCCAGGACCTGCGCGGCACCACGTTCGTGGCGCACGTCCGGTACGCCAGCACCGGCGCGCACACCGTGGCCAACACCCACCCGTTCCTGCAGGACGGCCGGCTCTTCGCGCACAACGGCGTGGTGCAGGGCCTCGCCGAGATGGACCGGCGGCTGGCGGACCTGGGCGCTTCGGGGCTGGTGGCCGGGGAGACGGACAGCGAGCGGGTCTTCGCGCTGATCACCGCGGGGACCCGGCGCCACGGTGGTGACGTCAGCGCCGGCCTGACCGAGGCGGTCGGCTGGATCAGCGCGCGGCTGCCCGTGTACGCGCTCAACCTGGTGCTGATCACCGCGACGGACTTGTGGGCGCTGCGCTACCCGGCGACCCATGAGCTGTACGTGCTGGACCGCCCACCCGGCGGAGGCTCTATCGGCCAGGCCCTCGACGCGGCCAGCAAACGGATCCACGCCCGGTCCGAGCACCTGGCGCATCAGCCGTCAGTGATCATCGCCAGTGAGCGGATGGATGACGACCCTGGCTGGCGCCTGCTGGACCCAGGCGAACTGCTGCACGTCAGTACCACGCTGGAGATCGACAGCACGGCGCCCTTCCCGCCGGAACCCGCGCACCTGCTCCGGGCCTCCGACCTCGACCCGGCGGCGGCGGCCTCCCAGCATGACCAGGCCGCGCCCAGTTGACCTGAACGCGGCCCGGCCGTGAGCGCTCCCTCCCCCGTGCACATGCACAGCGCGCTGCTCAGCGAAGTGAGCGCGCGACCTCCTCCAGGCGGTCCAGGGCTTCCTGCATGCCGTCTTCCATGCCGGAGTTGATGTGCGCGTCGCGATGCTCCTGGCTGGAGTGCTGCACGAGTATCGACATCGTCGTGCGCCCGTCCGCCTCGGTGAACGTGATGGTGTCCAGCGCCTCGGCGTCCGGCATGCCCTCGAAAACCTCGGTCGAGACGATCCGCTCGGCTGGCACGATCTCCCGGTACTCGCCGTGGAAGGCGACCTCGAAGCCGGCGTTCGCCTTCATCACGAAGCGCCAGGTGCCGCCGACCCGCAGGTCGATCTCGGCGCTCGTCATCTCGCCGCGGTCCCCGCTCCACCAGCGCCGGACCAGCTCAGGTGTGGTCCAGGCCCGGTAGACCAGGCGTGCGGGAGCATCGAACTCCCGGGTGATCAGGATCTGCGTGTCCTCCGGCAGCGTCACCACTGCCCGGCGGCTACTCGTCATGGTCATTCTCCCCGTCCTCCTCTGCCTTGAGTTCTTCCAGCACCGTGTCCAGCTGGTCGAAGCGCCGCGACCAGGCCTGCTCGTAAGACCTCACCCAGTCGTAGATCGGCTTCAGCGGCCCGGCGTTGAGCCGGTACATCCGCTGGCGCCCGTCCCCGCGCACCTCCACCAGACGGACCTCCCGCAGGACCCGCAGGTGCTTGGACACCAGCGGCTGGGCCAGCCCGAGCAGCGCCGCGAGGTCGTTCACCGGCCGCTCCCCGCCGGCCAGCAGGTCGAGAATCTCCCGCCGCCGGGGTTCGGCCACCGCGTTGAATGCATCTGCTGTGGTTGCGGCCCGTGCCATGACAGGATCATATTCCTATATAGGAATACGTCAAGGCGCGTTCTGATCCAGGGTCTTCTCGAACCAGTGGTGGGCGTAGGGCTCGGCGCTGAACGCGTCCACCTCGCGGTAGCCGGACGCGCGGTACAGGCTGATCGCCTCGGCCAGGGTGGCGTTGGTCTCCAGCCGCAGCACGGTGACCCCGCAGTCGGCGGCGCGCGTCTCCAGCTCGGCCAGCAGCCGCCGGCCGAGCCCGAGCCCCCGCACGCCCGGGTTGACCCACATCCGCTTGACCTCGGCGGGTGCGTCGCCGTGAAATTTGAGCCCGCCACAGCCGACCGCCTCGGAATGGAGGGTCGCGACCAGGAAGAGCCCCGCGGGCGGGATCATGTCCTGGTCCGCGGCCGGGAGGCTCCGGGCCGGGTCGAAGCCGGTGTCGAACCGGCGCCCCAGCTCACCGACATAAGCCCGGACGCAGGCGCGGGCGGCCGGGTCGGCTGGATGGCGCACGTCTACCTTGACCGCCGACGCGATCAGGAGCCGCTCGACCTCGGCCATCGCGCCGGCCAGCCGGTTCCGCTGGGACGCGCTGAGCGGGCGGAGGATCGATGCGGCCGCCTCATCCGCGCGCCGGTCAAGTTCGGCTCGCTCGGCCAGGCCGCGGCGGGTGAGCCGGGCCGTGCGCACCCGGCCGTCCGTCCCGCTGCCGTCCACGGCGACCAGCCTGTCCGCCTCCAGCGCGCGGAGCAGCCGGCTCAGGTACCCCGAGTCCAGGTCCAGACGGCCCCGCAGCGTCCGGACGTCGGCGCCGTCCAGGCCGATCTCCCACAGCAGGCGGGCCTGCCCGAGCGGGCGGTCACGGGCCAGGAACTCGTCGTCGAGCGCGCCGACCCGCTGGGTGACGGTCCGGTTGAACCGGCGGACCTGGCTGATCAGGGAAGAGTCCATTATCTGACTTTAGTCAGATAATTCAGCGCGGCAAGGTGCCCGGGCCCGGGGGCCGGTCCTGGCGCAGCACCTCGATCAGCGCGGAGTCGTCGTGGCGGCCCAGGCCCCGCTCGTGACCCTGCTCGTACAGCCGCCGCGCGGCCTCGGTCAGCGGCGCGGATGCGCCGGCGTGTTCCGCCGCCGCGCTGACCAGCCCCATGTCCTTCACGAAGATGTCCAGGGCGCTGCGCGGCGAACTGAACTCCCCGGCGATCATCCGGGCGCCCCGGTCCTCGAACATGAACGACGCGGCGGCGCCGTCGCGCAGCACCCGCCAGCACTCCCCCGGATCCAGCCCCAGCGACTCCGCGAACGCGAGCGCCTCGGCCGCGGCCGCGATATGCACCCCGCACAGCAACTGGTTGACCAGCTTCATCCGCTGGCCGTCACCTGGGGCCCGGCCGACCACCGGGGCGCTCCGGGCCAGCGCGCCGAGCAGCGGCCGGGCCTGGCCGACCGCGCCGTCCGCACCCGACACCATGATCAGCAGGTCGCCGCGGGCCGCGCGCTGCGCCCCGCCGGAGACCGGGGCGTTGACCACGGTGACCCCGCTGCCGCCGAGACGGCAGGCGACCTCCGCCACGACCTCCGGGCCGACCGTTGCCATGATGACCACGACCGTGGTGGGCGCCAGGACGCCGGCCGCGCCGCCCGGCCCGAACAGCACCTCGTCCACCTGGTCCGGCGTGGCGACCATGATCACGACGATCTCGGCGTCCCGGACCGCCCCGGCGATGCTGTCCGCGGCCCCGACCCCGACGGCGTCCAGCGCAGAGGCCCGCCCCGGGACGACGTCGTACGCCACGACCGTGTGCCCCGCGCGGGCCAGGCAGCCCGCCATCGGCGCACCCATTGCGCCCAGCCCGAGCCAGCCGACTCGCATCAGGGGACCTCCTGGTCGCCGTTGAGGATCGCGACCACCTGCGCCAGCGTGCCGTCGCCGCCGACGTTCCCGGCGAAGACCACGTACGGCATCCCGACCGCCTCCGGCGCCGCGTCGAGCGGCCGGAACACCGAGATCGTCCCCGGGAACAGCTGGCCGGCGACCTCGGCACGGCGGATGCCCAGCCCGTGGAGCATCACGTCGTGCGAGGTGATGCCACCCTTGGCCACCACCCAGGCCGGCCGGGCGGCCAGCGCGCCGCGGACGATCCGGGAAAGCGCCGCGGACACTGTGCGGGCGATCGCGAGGCTGTCCGCCGCGTCCCGGCCGGCGACCACGTCGCGGCTGGTGTACAGCAGGACGTCGGAGTGGGCCAGCGCCCCTGTGACCCGCCGCGCGACCGCGGCGGCCACGTCCGGCCCGCCGCCCAGCACCGCCTGCACGTCCAGTTCCATGTCGGCGGTGGCGCGCCGGGCCCGCAGCGCGGCGACCTGCCGGCTGGTCTGCCCGACGTGCGAGCCGACCACGACCAGGCCGTGCCCCTCACGCCGCCGCTCCCCCCAGATCTGCGCCCCACGCAGCGGCCGCTTGGGCCCCAGCCCGCTGAGCGCCCGGACGAACGACGGCCCGGTGCGGAACAGGAACGTCTGGCCCTCACCCTCGGCGTCCAGCACGCTGCGGGCCACCGTCTCCAGGTCGGAGTACTCGGTGGCGTTGACCACCACCCACGCCCCGCCCGCCGCGCCGGCCAGCACCTCGCGGACCCGGGCCGGCCCGCCGAGCCGGATATCCGCCAGGCTGATGCTGCGCACCTCTTCCGGCCGGATCGTCCCCCCGCTTTTTTCCGCAACGAAAACCGTCAGGTCCGACGCGCCGTACCCGAACACACTGTCCCTGGCGAACTCGGTCTCACCCACCGGGACCAGCCCGGCCGGCGTCGCGGCCCAGTGGATGTCGGCCGCGGTCACCCGGCCTGCTTCCAGGAACGCGGGAACCAGGAGCACGCCATCGTAGCCGCGGCCGACCATGTCGCGGCGGACCGCCTGCAGCGCGGCCACCTCCGCCATCACGTGCCCGCGAAGCGTCGAGTCGCTCCGGCTGATCAGCTGGATCCGGGTGCCGCGCCGTCCCGCCACGGTGATCAGGCCGCGGGCGGCCCGGGTGGTCACCTCCGCAGCGGCCGGCCCGTCCAGGCTGCGGGAGTTGGTCAGCACGAAGCAGGTGGCGGCCGGACCGGCCAGCGCCGCCGCATAGGCGTCCTGGTCCAGCACGGTCACGACCTGGACGTCGTGCACGGCCTGCGACCCGGTCGGGTCATCGTCGAGGACGCCCAGGAGCAGGTCACCGGCCGCCCGGACGGCGCGGATCGAGTCGCGGAGGCTCTCGTCGTCAGGGCGGGCCGGGGGTAGCCCGGCGAACACCTCGGCCGCATCCGGCCGCATGTCCCCCACCACCCTGGCCCCTTCCCCGCGCCCGTGGTCCCCCGGATTCATGTGGTCGTGCGCCGGCCCTGCGGCCGGGGTACGGCAGATCCGCCACCCGGGATCCGGGCACGGCGGCCACCACTGCCTAAGATCGCACTGTATTCCACGCCCCCGGCCCAGGATGGAGATGCCGTGGCAAATGTGGTTATTACCGGCGGCGCCGGCTTCCTGGGCAGCCGCCTCGCCCGGGACCTGCTGGCGGCCGGCTCGCTGGACGTGGCGGGTGCCGGCGAGCGCCCGCTGTCCCAGGTGACGCTCATCGACCAGGTCCCGGCGCCACCGGACCTGGCGGCCCACGCGCGAGTCGCCGTGGTCCAGGGCGATCTGACCGCGGTGATGGCCCCCGGGCAGGCCGGCCGCGAAGCGCTGGCCGGCGCCGACATGGTCTTCCACCTGGCCGCGGCGGTCAGCGGGGAGTGCGAGGCGAACTTCGACCTGGGTATCCGGGCGAACCTGCGCGCCACCGAGGCCCTGCTCGCCGCCTGCCGCGCGGTGGGCACCAGCCCGCCGGTGATCTTCTCGAGCTCGATCGCGGTCTTCGGCGGCTCCCCCGAGCACCCGCTCCCGGCCGTGGTGGAGGACCGCACGCTGCCGAATCCGCAGACCAGCTACGGGATCCAGAAGTTCATCGGCGAGCAACTCGTGGCCGACTACACCCGCAAAGGGTTCCTGCGCGGACGGAGTATCCGGCTGATGACGGTCAGCGTGCGCCCTGGCCGCCCCAACGCCGCAGCCTCTGGCTTCATGTCGGGCATCATCCGCGAGCCATTGGCCGGCCAGCGCGCGGCCTGCCCCGTCGATCCCGCCACCGAGGTGGCGCTGGCCTCGCCCACAAGGGCCATCGAGGCGCTTAGGTGCGCCGCCGTGTCTGCGGACGATGCCTGGGGCGGCCGTACCGCGGTGACCATGCCCGGACTCACGGTGACCGTCGGGGACATGGTCGCCGCGCTGGAGCAGGTGGCCGGGCCCGCGGTGACCAGCCTGATCGACTGGGTCCCGGACCCGGCAGTGGCCGGAATGGTGTCGGGCTGGGCCGCGCGCTTCCACTCAGACCGGGCGGCCCGCCTGGGCCTGGCTCCCGACCCCGATTTCACCTCGATCATCCAGGCGCACCTCGCCGAGACCCAGACCTGACACCCAGACCTCAGGCCCAGACCTGAGGCCCACACCCCGGGCCCAGACGCGGAGACCCGGGCCGCACCCTGAGACCCCGACCCTGACCTGAGACCCAGACCCCGGGCCCAGACGCGGAGACCCGGGCCGCAGACCCCCCGGCCCGGAGACCCATGCCTGAGGCCCGGATCCGAGGCCACGACAGCACCTCCTGCCACAGGGGCCTCACACGCACCGTGCACCCCACGCCCGGTCTCGTGATCAGACGATCGGTGTCGCTGGAGCGACACCGATCGTCTGATCACGAGCGTTTGGTGGTGATCGCTGGGGAGGATGCCTCAGGCCGGAGGCTGGGAGGTACGCGCGGAGGCGGGTACCTCAGGCCGGAGGCTGGGAACCGGAGGCTGGGAGAGGTGCGCGAAGGCGGGTGACGAGGCCGGCGATCTGCGGGGTGGTGCCGCTGGACAGCGAGGAGTTCAGCGACGGCGGCCTTTCCGCACCGGGCCATTCGTCGGCGTTCAATCCCCAGAACCCCGGTGGCGTACCGGGATAGCGGGCCAGCCAGGTGAACATGCAGGTGCGGCACCCCGTTGCCGAGGACCGCCGCGTATACCTGGTCGGCACCCGGCACGTCGCGCAGCGCGCGGCTGACCCGGGCCCGCCACGACCCGGCAGCCTGGGCTTCCGCTCGGTGAGATCCGCGAGCCCGGCCACGTGCCTGCGCGGCTCCACGAAGAGGTGTCCCAGGTAGACAGGGTTCCCAGCACGGCCGGGCGCCTGCGGTGACAGATGCGAGACGACCACCAGATCGTCCGCCCCGACGGGCCCGCCGGGCATCAGGCTAGGGTCGCCATGGTTCCGGCAGACGAAGCAGGGAGCAGCATCGTGTGCTTGCGTACCAGCACTAGGCATCCCCGGCAGGGAGGTCCCCATGCGGTCGGCCGATGAACGGCCCGGCGAGGAGCCGGTCGCGAGTGACTTCCCGGTGCACCGCCGCTTCACCACCCGGTGGGCCGACAACGACGTGTACGGGCACCTCAACAACGTCGTCTACTACGAGTTCTTCGACTCGGCCGTGAACGGCTGGCTGATCGACGCGACCGGCGTGGACATCAGGGAACTGCCGGCGATCGGCGTGGTCGCCGAGACCTCCTGCCGCTACCTGCGCGGGATCTCGTTTCCCGGCGACGTGTCAGTCGGGCTCGCGGTAGCCCGGCTGGGCACCTCCAGCGTGGTGTACCAGCTCGGCGTGTTCGGCTGCGAAGCCGGCGAACTGGATCCCCGGCCCCGCGCGGTCGGGCGGTTCGTGCACGTGTACGTGGATGCGCACAGCCGCAGGCCGGTCCCGGTTCCTGAGCCCGTCCGCTCTGCCCTGGCGGCCCTCCTGCCGCCTGCCTGACCGCGAACCAGTAGTTCCCGGGCGCCAGCCAGGAGCCTCGCGGCGGCGGCGCTGTCTGCCTTGGGGTGCGGCCGGCCACCTTTCCGCCGTCGCGGGCCGCGATGCCCCGGCCGGTAGGGTCACCAGCATGGACTACCAGGGACAGCTGTGACGTCCGCGACGCCGCCCGGCCCGGCCGGGCCCGCCCCGGCCAGCCCCGCCCCGGCCTGCCGGTAGAGGCCGAACTCGCGCCGTTCGGTCCGCTCCCCGACGGGCTGGGTTCCGGTGGGCTGCTCTCTCCCGACCTGGCCCCGGTGCCGGCCAGCTTCCCGGGGATGATCGACGCGCTGCGCGTGCTGCAGAACCGGATCACCGGCTCGCTGCCCAGCGAGGAACTGGCCGCAGAGGTGTCACGCACCCTCATCGACCTGGCCGTCCGGCTCGGCGCGCACGCCGTGGACGAGGAAGGCCAGATCGCCGGGCGTGTCGACCTGCCTGGCCGGGCCCAGGCCCTGGTGCCAGTGGTCCACCTCAGCGAGCAGGACGAGCGGCACGCCGTGGGCCGGGTGACGTTCGGCCGGCTCCACCTTGGCCGCAACGGGGCCGTGCACGGCGGGGCGATCCCGCTGGTCTTCGACGAGGTCATGGGCCGGCTGTCGAACACCGGCGGGCGGCCACCGGCACGGACCGCATACCTGCACGTCAATTACCGCAACATCACGCCCATCGAACGGGAACTTCAGCTGACCGCGCGGTTCGAGCGCGAGGAAGGCCGCAAACGGTTCCTGTCCGGGGAACTGCGCGATGGCGACACACTGTGCGCCGACGCGGAAGGCCTGTTCGTCGCGCTGCGGCCAGGGCGGCCCTGACGTCAGGAGTCGCCGTACACGGGGACGCGGGCGCCGCTGATCGGAGCAGAGTCGGGGCCGATCAGGAAGGCGATCACCTTCGCGATCGCGGCCGGGGCGACCGCGCGGGCCGCAAGGTCCGGCGACATCCAGGACCGGTTGGCGGGCGTGTCGATAACGGAGGGCAGCACGCAGTTCACCCGGATCCCTTGCGGCCGGAGCTCGTCGGCCAGCAGCTCAGTGGCCCGCACCACCGCGGACTTGCTGAGCGCGTGGGCCAGCGGGGCCGGGCCGCCGACCGCGGTCTTGGAGCCCACGGTCACGATGGCGCCTCCCCCGGCCGCGGCCATCCGCGGCGCCGCTTCCTGGCTGCACCACAGCAGCGAGACCACGTTGGACCGCCACAGGCTCTCGAGCGAGTCCTCGTCGAGATCCGCGAGCTTGCCGGGGACGAACCCGCCAGCCAGCGCGATGAGCGCCGACGGCGTGGCCAGCGCGTTGACCTCACCGAACGCCGCGCGGACCGCCGTCCGGTCGGCCAGCTCGACCGGGACCGGGTGCACCCCGTCGTCCGCCCCGAGCTTGTCCAGCGCCGCCGACGGGCGGTCCAGGGCCACCACCGTCAGGTCCCGGCTGCGCAGCTCGGCGACCACCGCGTGCCCGAGCGCTCCCGCCGCCCCTGTGACCAGCACCGCGCCGTTCATGTTCCTCCTCCGGGGCCGGGCTCGCGCCTCCCCTGCACGCCGAGGTCGCGGCCGGCGATCTCCTTCATGATCTCAGTGGTCCCTACCCTAGATGCGGGCGGTTCGCTCCGCCGCGGGGGCCGCGGTCAGCGCCGCTGAACGTCAGACGGCAGGCTGCCTCCGGGTGCTCAGCTGCAGCCGGTAGACGGTCCAAAAGATCAGCGCCGACCCCGCAAGCGGTACCGCTCCCAGCCAGTAGCCGTAAGAGAACAGCAGCAGGGCCAGGCCGACGTTGAAAATACCGCAGACCATGCGCACCGTTACCCAGGCACTGGGGTGGCGGAATTCCCATGACCTGACCAGAAACCTCATGAGCAAGGGCTGCGAGGAATAGACGCTGTCATGCATCGGGATGCCTCCTGTGACCTTGCGGTGCCGGCCACTCCGGTCACCTGCACCTCGATGCTCGCCGCGCCCGGGCAGCAGATCCACCGTGCGGCCACCCGAACCTGAGGTACGGCTGGCACGGTCCCAGGTTCGGGTGCCCGCACCATCGATCGTGGGCCGTCCTGCCGCCAGCATCGGGATATGACCGCTCGCGGTGCGCGCGGTTCACGCGGATACTGGAGCGCAGAAGCGGGGAGTTCCGCCATGGACAGCGCAAACCCGGTGACCGGCCAGCAGGCCCGCCCAGCAGTGCCAGCTGCGCCCGACAATGCGTGGCGCGGCACCTTCGCGATTCCCGCCGGACCTTCCGTGCGCCGGCCCAAGATCCGCCGCGACCGGGCCTGGTTCCGGCAGACCGCGGCGAAGCTGCTGCGGGCTCCGTTTACCCGGGAAACCGGGCGGCAGATCGAGTACGCGGTTATCGGGCTGCTGCTCGCGATTCCGGGCTTCGTGTTCATCGTGGTCGCTGTCACCGTCGGCTTCGGGATGTCGCTCAGTTTCGCCGGCATGCTGGTCGGGCTGCCGCTGCTGATGGTGACGCTGCTGGGTGCCCGCCGGCTCGCTGCGGTCCACCGTCACCTGGCCGGCCTGCTGCTGGGAGTGCAGGTCGAAGCGCCGCCGGCGCCGCGTTGGCAGCCTGGCGCCTTCGGCCGGGTCCGGGCGGTCCTGGCCGATCCGGTCGGCTGGCGGGCCTGTGCCTACCTGCTGCTCAAGCTGCTGCTCTCGGTGCTCAGCGCGATCATCGTGATCTACCTGCTGGCCTGGGGGCTCCCTTATCTGACCTTTCCGATCTGGTGGGAGATCCTGCACGCCAACGGCGTGGTGATCCATGTGCCTGGATGGCTGACGTGGTGGAAGCCAGATCCCCTGCTGGTGGTCCAGTCGGTGCATTCCCTGGCTGTCTCCTTCGCGCTGGTTCCGGCAGGCGTGGCCGCGCTGCTCTATTGCCCGTGGTGGTTGCGGAACTGCAACGCCCAGGACGGGAAGCTGATCGCCAGGCTGCTCGGGCCGCCGCTGGGACACCGGGTGCGTGAACTGGAGCAGACCCGGGCCCACGCGGTGGATGACTCGGCGGCGCGGCTGCGCCGGATCGAGCGGGACCTGCACGACGGGGCCCAGGCCCAGATGGTCGCCGTCGCCATGAAGCTGGGCCTGGCCCGGGAGAAGCTCGGCGGCACGACCAGCGGGACCGCGCAAGCGGACCTGGAGCGGGCCCTGGAGCTGGTGGATGCGGCTCACCGAAGCGCCAAGGAAGCCATCATCGAGCTGCGCGACCTGGCCCGCGGCATCCACCCGCCGGTCCTGGACCAGGGCCTCGGCACCGCGCTGACCACCCTGGCCGCCCGCAGCGACGTGCCGGTGGAACTGGTCATCGACCTGCCCGTGCGCCCGTCGGCGGCGATCGAGACCATCGCCTACTTCTGCGCGGCCGAGCTGCTGACCAACGTGGCCAAGCACAGTGGCGCCCGGCATGCGACGCTGGAGGTCGTGCACGTGCCCGGGCTGCTGCGGATGCGGGTCAGCGACGACGGCTCCGGCGGCGCCCGCATCGAGGCCCGCGGCGGCCTGGCCGGGCTCGCCGAGCGGGTCCGGACCGTGGATGGCCGCCTGCACGTCAGCAGCCCGCGGCACGGTCCTACCGTGGTTACCGTCGAGATGCCGTCCCACGCCTGAGCGAACCGGAGCCCCGATGCGGATTGTGATCGCCGAGGACTCGGCAGTGGTCCGGGCGGGCCTGGTCGAGATCCTGGCCGACCGCGGCCACGAAGTGGTCGCCGCCGTCGGCAACGCCGAGGATCTGCGGGCTGCGGTGGACGAGCACCAGCCGGACGTGACCGTGGTCGACGTGCGGATGCCCCCCGGTTACACCGACGAGGGCCTGCGCGCCGCGATCGCCATCCGGCGTGACCACCCCAAGACCGGCGTGCTGGTGTTCTCCCAGTACATCGAGACCCGGTACGCGGCTGACCTGCTCGGTGCGGCGTCCGGCGGGGGTGCCGCCGGCGTCGGGTACCTGCTCAAGGACCGGGTCGCCGACGTCGGCGAGTTCGTCGAAGCGCTGAGCCGGGTCGCGGCTGGCGGGACCGCTCTCGACCCGGAGGTCATTACGCAACTGGTCGGCGCCAGCCGCCGCACCGACGGGCTCGGCTCCCTCACGGCCCGGGAGCGCGATGTGCTGGCCCTGATGGCCGAGGGCCGCTCCAACGGCGCGATCGCGGGAATTCTGGTGATCTCGGAGCGGGCCGTGGAGAAGCACGTCGGGAACATCTTCAGCAAGCTCGGCCTGGCGCCCTCGGACGCCGATCACCGACGGGTACTGGCCGTGCTGCGCTATCTGGAGTCCTGATCAGACCTGGAAGATGATTCGGCGGAGGTCGGATCAGCTGCTCAGGAAGGCGAGCAGGTCAGCGTTAAGCCGATCTTGATGTGTGTCCATGAGGCCGTGTGGCGCGCCCGGATAGTAGATTTCCGTCGCGCCCTCAATGAGCCTGGCCGATTTCTTCCCGGCGTCCTTGACGGGAACGATCTGGTCGTCCTCGCCGTGCAAAACCAGGGTCGGGATGTCGAACTTCTTGAGGTCCCCGGTGAAGTCGGTCTCGGAGAACGCTTTGATGCTCTGGTAGGCATTCTTGAGCCCGGACTGCATGCTCCACAGCCAGAACTGATCCAGCACGCCCTGCGAGACCTTTGCCCCCGGCCGGTTGGCGCCGTAAAACGGCGTGGCCAGCTCCTTATAGAACTGTGAGCGGTCCTTGGTGAGACCGTCGCGCAGGCCGTCGAATACCTCAATCGGCAGGCCCTCCGGATTCGCCGCGGACTGGACCATGATGGGTGGCACCGCTGACACCAGGACCGCCTTGGCAACGCGCGCGGTCCCGTGCCGCCCGATGTAGCGCGCGACCTCTCCACCGCCCGTCGAGTGGCCCACCAGCGTCGCATCGTGGAGGTCGAGGGCCTCGATCACGGCCGCGAGATCGTCGGCGTACCCGTTCATGTCATTCCCCGACGAGGGCTGGCTGGAGCGGCCGTGGCCACGCCGGTCGTGCGCCACCACGCGGAAGCCGTTCTGGGAGAGGAAGAACAGCTGCGCGTCCCACGCGTCGGCACTCAGCGGCCAGCCGTGCGAGAACGTCACGACCGGGCCTTCACCCCAGTCCTTGTAGTAGATCTCGGTGCCGTCCTTGGTGATGATCGTGCTCATTGCCTGGTTCCTTTCCTCGTGCAGCGCGTTATGCGGCGTGCGGGGCGGCGGGAGTGCCGCTGCGCAGGAAGGTCAGCAGCTCCCGGTTGACTTCCCGGGCATGGGTAACGCACAGGACGTGGGGGCCTCCGTCGATCTCGACGTAATGCGCGGCCGGCAGGGCGGCGTGCATCCGGCGGCCCTGGCCCTGCACGGACAGGATCCGGTCGGCCGTTCCGTGCAGGATCAGCGTCGGGACGTCGATCCGCTTGATGTCCTCAGAGAAGTCGTCCAGCCAGGTGAGCACGCACGCCCACGTTGCCCACGGCGACGCTGCGGCGCCGGCGTTCCAGGCATTGCGCACCGTCTCCTCACTGACCCGCTTGCCGAGAAGGTCGTCGAGGTTGAGGAAGTCCCCGAGCAACCCGGTGAGCCATGCGAACCTGTCGTCGAGGATGGCCTGCCGGACCGTGTCGACGGCAGCCCGGTCAACCCCGTCCGGGTTATCACCGGACTTGGCGAACGATGGCGCGAGGCTCTCGATGAAGACGCAGCCTTTCAGCCGGCCGGTCCCGTAGGTACCGATATAACGGGCCAGCTCCCCGGTGCCCAGCGAGAAGCCGATCAGGGTGGCCTCGCGCAGATCGAGCTTGGTCAGCAGCTTGTCCAGGTCGCCGGCGAGGGTGCCGAAGTCATACCCTTCGGTCGGCCGGCTGGACTGCCCGAACCCGCGCCGGTCGTAGCTGATGACGCGATAGCCAGCCTCCAGCAGCGGGTGGATCTGGGGCTCCCAGGAACGGCTGTCGAGCGGCCAGCCGCTCAGCAGCACGACAGGCGGCCCGGTCCCATGGTCCTCGTAGTAGAGGCTGATGTCGGAGGCGTTCTCCTGCCCGACGGTAACGAACGGCATGGCGATGTCCTCCCTGCGCGCGGCGCAAGAGGTGCGACGGGGGCTGAGCCTCGCGGGGCGAGGCGATGCAGTTTCCCGGACTCGGTAAGCACACCACCGCGCGTTCAGCCCCGGAATCCGGGAAAGTCCCTAGTGAGCTGGCTCTTTGGTGTGGAGCACGCTGGGGTCAACGCTGGGGTCGGCCGTGGCGAGCTGGCGCCGGGAGGTGATGCCGAGTTTCCGGAACACCTTGCTGAGGTGGTATTCGACGGTGGAGGCGGTTACGAAAAGGTGGGTTGCGATCTCCGCGTTAGTCGCCCCGGCTGCGGCGAGCCGGGCGACTTGCGCCTCCTGCGGCGTCAGGTCCGGGCCGGGCCGCTCCGCAGGCTGATGGGGGTGGTCACCCGCCGCAAGCAGCTCGCCTCGGGTGCGGCTGGCGAACGCCGAAGCCCCCATGGCGTCAAACATGTCGCACGCGGTCCGCAGCTGCGACCGGGCATCCCTTCGGCGTTTCTGCCGGCGCAGCCATTCACCGTAGAGCAGATGCGCGCGGGCGAGTTCCGTGCGAACCGATGTGTCGGACAGGTGCGCCAAGGACTGGCGGTAGAAGTTCTCCGCGTCACTTTTGTGAGCCAGCAGCGCACGCGAGCGGGCCAGCATGCCCAGCGCCCAGGGAGTCCCGCTGGCCGTCGCGCGGTCCGTCAGGCGGCCGAGGGCGGCGCGTGCGGCCCGGTGCTCGCCGCTGCGCGCGGCGGCTTCGACGATCTCGGGGAGGATGCGGCTGCCGAAGCCGGGCGGGTCGTCGTCGTAGATGCGCACGCCCCAGCTGAGCGCCTCGGCGTACCGGCCCAGGCCGAGCTCCAGTATGGTCAGCCCCATCAGGGCGAAGACCTCGAGTATGGCGGCTCCGCGGTCCTGGCCCCATTGTGCGGTCATCTCGGCGAGGGCCCGGCTCTCCTGCTCACGACCCTGCCAGGCCCGCAACTCCAGCAGCACCCCGGTTGTCGCCGGTGCCGGCACCCCGATCAGCGACGAGATCTCCGCCGCTTCGAGGTAACGGGCCTCAGCCTCGCCCGGTCTCCCAGCCCAGGCCTCGCCCATGGTCAGCCCGGCCAGCGTGATCCGCAGCGCGCCCAGTGCCCCGTGGCGGCGCTGGATGGCCTCGGCGCGCTCGAGTGCTGCTTGCCGTCCCTGGTCATCCCACAGGTCATCGGCCGCGAACCAGCCGAGGATGGTGGCTGGTATGCCGACCTGTGCGGTCTGTTCAGCCACAGAGAGAGCCGCGACCGCGGAGCGCAGCCACGGGACCGCCGGCGCGTAGCCGACGGCGGTCCGGGTGGCGAAACCGTCGAGCAGCAAGTCGGTCACTGTCGGCGGCAAGGCCGGGTCCCGCGGTGCTTGCAGCGCCGCCTTAGCCACATCCACGGGTGTGGTGCCCGAGGTGTACTGGCGGGCGACCAGCGCCGCCTGCATGGCCTCGAAGAGCATCCCGCGGATCAACGGTCCATCGGGCGGGTCAACGGCACCCACGGTGCCCAGCAGAAGGGCGGGCGCGTCCTTGTGCCGGGAGAAGAACACGGCGATCGAGGCCCGCAGTCGCTGCGCCGCCACGTGCATTCCCGCTTCGTCCAGCAGGGGCGCCGCCTGGTCCAGCGAGGCCTCGGCGAGAGGGCCATCCCCGGCCACCAGATGGGCCTGGGCAGCGGCGAAGAGCCGCACGGCACGGTCGCGCGCGCCGGGGGTCAGCTCTGCTGCCCGGGCCAGGAACGCAGCCTGGGCCACGTACCCGCCGCGGCGTTCCGCTCGCGCGGCGGAGCGCTCGAGGTCGGCGGCGACGTCTGCGTCCGGGACGACGGCGGCCGCGGCGCGATGCCATGCCGCCTGGTCCGGGTAGCCGTCGCGTTCTGCGATGCTCGCCAGGGCGTCGTGGATCTTACGCCGGTCACCTGGGCGGGCGCCCTCGTAGACGGCGGAGCGGATCAGCGGATGCCGGAACGCCACCCGTGGCTCGAGCGAGACGATGTCCTGCGCCACCGCGGGTTCGGCGGCGTCTGGTCCCAGGCCGAGCCGGGCCGCTGCCCGCCACAGCGCTCCGGGATCCCCGTTCGACGCCGCGGAGGCGAGCAGCAGCAATGAACCTGTGTCGGCCGGCAGCATCTTCACCTGGCGCAGGAAGTGCCCCTGCATGCGGCGGCCGACCGGCAACCGCTGCGGCAGCGGAGACCGGCCTGCCAGCTGGTCTGGCCTGAGCAGCCTGGCGACCTCCAGCAACGCAAGCGGGTTACCGCCCGTCTCGGTGATGATCCGTGCGGCCACCCGGGCGTTGAGCGGCCCCGAGACGGTCGTGGCAAGCAAGGCGCGGGCTGCGGCAGGTTCGAGCCCACCGAGGTGGCGGGCAGGCAGTCCGTCGAGCGCCGTCAGCCCCGGCGAGGGCTCCCGGGCCCCGAACAACAGGCCGATGCTGTCCGCATAGAGGCGCCGCCCGACGAAGCCGAGCACTTCAAGCGACTCCCGGTCGAGCCATTGCGCGTCGTCAACCAGCCAGATCAGCGGCTGCTCAGCCGCAACCTCCGCGAACAGTGTCAGCGCACCGAGGCCGACCAGGAACAGGTCCGCCGGCGGCCCGGCGGCGAGGCCGAACGCCGAACACAGCGCATCGCGCTGCGGGGCAGGCAGCGTGCCGATCCGGTCGGAGTACGGAACCAGCATGCGGTGAACCGCGGCGAAGCCCAGCCGCAGCTCTGATTCCACCCCGGCAATGCTCACCGCCCGCAGGCCGCCGGCGGCGCGCGCCGCGTACTGCAACAGACTGGTCTTCCCGATGCCGGGCTCGCCGACGATGACCATTGATCGGCTCAGCCCCCGGCTGACCGCCTGCACCAGGCCTTCCAGCGCCCGGCAATCAGCGGCGCGACCCACCATAGCGCCCGGCTCAGTCCGGGCTGCTGGCGATTCCGCGCCTGTAAAGGCCGCGTCCCCCTCGCCGTCATCGACCGTGCCCCCGGCCATGATTCAGCAACTCCGGGCCACGAGATACATCCGCCTCAGTGACCGCGGCGCAAACACTTGTCCTCGGAAGAGCGAAACCCCCACAGGTAAAGAGTCAACCAAGCTGAGCCCGTCCCGGCAACTACGTGCCTGGCAGCGGTGGGCGGAGACGGGGGAACATATCACCGAACACTTCCCCGACTATGGCGAGACCATGGCGGCCGCTGATGTCGTCGTCCTGGCTGATGTCGGGGACGGCGAAGCCGAGTCCTTTCCCGAGCGCCAGGAGCGCGAAAAGGGCCGACCTGGGCAGGGGACGGAGTGGGGCATCCAGGGGCAGCACTGCTGTGTCGAACGCGGGCACGGGCCGCACCTTGAGTTCGGGCCAGTCTTCAGGTGCTCGGGGATTGGCGAGGCTGAGGACCGGCGAGATGTCGCGGGCGGCGGCATCGCGGGCGGTGAGCGGCGGGAGGGACCAGCGTTTGCAGATGGTGGCAATGACCGAGGTGTGGCGGTACTCGTCATTGATGACGGCCTGTTCCGGGATCCATGGCGAGATGGCGATGGCAGGCACGCGGACGCCGGAACGGTCGAAGGCAAAGCCCATCTGGCCGCGCGGGGCGGACGGGTCGGGGGGCGGTGCTGGTGGCGGCGGGACGTGGTCGTAGGTGCCGCCTGCCTCGTCGAAGTTGACCATGAGCAGCGTGTTGTAGGCGTTCGACCCGGTAGGGGACGACGAGGACCGGATGGCGTTGTAGATCTTGGCCAGCAGGGCTTCGCCGCCGATCAGGGACGATGGCCCGTCGAAGGCCAGACCGGGTGCCAGGGCGTTGAACGCCGGGTGCATGTCGTTGTGACCGTGGGTGAAGTTTGGCTCGATGAACGAGTAGGCGGGCAGGTCCCCGTTCGCGGCGTCTTCGAGGAACTGGTCGGTGGTCAGGAAATTGGTGGCGAACCGGCCGCGGAGCCGGGAGGCGTGGATCAGGCCGGTGAAGGAGATGCCGCTGGGCTGATCGCAATAGACCCGCCAGGTCTGGCCTGCCGCTTCGAGCCGCTCGAAGATGGTCTCGGCGGTGTTGTGCACCGGGAACGACTCGGGCGGAGACGTGTTGATGACGTAACCCGATGAGCTGGCGGCGTGGAAGAAGGACCTGTTGGTGAAGGTCTGCGACGGCACTTCACAGAACCAGTGGTCGAAGGTGGCGAAGCCCCTGGCGAGCGCCGACAGGACGGGCATCTGCTCGGGCGTGTACCCCGTCATGATCTGGGCGTACTCGTCGTATTTGGGCTGGCGGCCCATCTCTGCGGTGAACGCGCTGATGTAGTCGGCGACGAACCCGTCCATCGTCGGCTGCTGCCCGGACGCGGGCGCGTTGTAAGGAGCGCTCATCTTCTCGCTCAGCACGCCGCGATTGCCGGGCGGGTCGATGGTCCCGAACACCTGGGTGTTGGTGTGCGGGTACTCCTCGCCCGGATCGGGGTTCGGGGTGTCCATGTGCGTCGCCACCCCGTAGGGCACGACTTTCCGGTCTGCCCCGTCCTCGGCCCATTCCGGGATCGGGTTACTGAGTTCCTTGCCGATCACGCCCTCGAAGAACCCGACCTCGCCCGGCTGATACAGGCGGCCGAGCAGATTGTCGAACGAGCGGTTCTCGAACATGATCACGACCACGTGGTCAAGCGCGTGGTCCTTGCCCCGATCTGCCATCATGTGCCACGGCCCTTCAGCGTGACGTCCTGCTGGCCAGACGCCACGGCATTCCTCCCCACGTTCTACCCCGTTACCTCACCCGCGAAGGGTGGGCCGGACAGAGAAGGGTGGGCGGACAGAAGGGTGGGCCACCGACGGTTTAGATGCCATCTGCCAAGACCGTTAGCTGTCCCGGTCGGGGCCGGCGCCGCCCTTCCACTGCGCGGAGCCCGCGTCCCACTTGGTGTAGGTGTAGGGGTTGTCGAGCACCTTGGTCTCGGGGATCTCCGGGTGCATGCCCTCGGCCCACGCTTCCGGCCCCAGCTGGCCCTGCAGGTACCCGACGGTCTCGTCCACCACCTGGCGGGCCCTGGCGAGGCCGCCGCCGGCCAGCCGGTGCGCGGACTTGACCACCTGGCCGTTCACCAGCACCGTGTGCACGTCGCCGCGCTGAGCCTGGAAGGCCACGTGACCGTAGGGGTTGAGCACGGGGAACATGACGGGTGAGGCGTCGTTCTTGATCAGCACGATGTCGGCCTTCTTGCCGCGCTCCAGGCTGCCCACGACCGAATCCAGGCCGAGGGCCCTGGCCCCGCCGCGGGTGGCCCAGTCGACCACGTCCTCGGCGCGCAGGTGGCAGTGGGTGACGGTCTCCTGGCGGCCGTGTGCTTCCAGGTGCTCGCGGGAGCGGTCCGCGCCCAGCGTGGCCCGCATGGCCGAGAACAGGTCGCCGCTCCACCACACGCTGGTGTCCATGGACAGCGAGACCGGGATGTCGTGCTCGCGCAGCTGCCAGGTGGGCGGGTAGCCCTGGCCCGCGCTCTGCTCGCTCTCGGTGGACACCGAGGCGGTGCCGCCGGTGGCGGCGATCCGGTGGTAGGAGTCCCGGGTCAGGGTGGCCGCGTGCACGTAGATGGTGGACGGGGTCATGAACCCGTGCTCGTGCATGAGCCGGATCCCGTCGTCGTTGGTCGCGCCCCAGACCCCGGCGTGGGTGGTGACGGGCACGCCCAGCTCCCGGGCCACCTCGAACGCGGCCTTCTCCGGGAACGCCGGATCGCCGGTCACGTCGAAGGCCATCTGGAAGCCGAGCATGTCGCTGGCGGAGGAGAAGTGGTGGCTGACGAAGTCGCGGAATTCGGGGGCGGCGGACCACTCCCAGGGGCCCTGCTGGATGTTGCCGTAGGCCAGCACGAACCGGCCGGGCACCTCGGTGAGGGCCGCCACGGCGGCCTCGGCGTGATCCACGGTCTGCAGCCCGTGCGACCAGTCGACCGTGGTGGTGACGCCCGCGTCGAGGGCCTCCAGGCCGGACAGCAGGTTGCCCGCGTAGATGTCCTGCGGCCGGAACGTCTTGCCCCACTGAAGGTAGTACCAGACGAAGTACTGGGTGAGGGTCCAGTCCGCGCCGTACCCGCGCATCGCGGTCTGCCACATGTGCCGGTGGGTGTCGATCATGCCGGGCATCACGATGCCGCCGGACGCGTCGATCTCGGTGGTGCCTTCGGGCACCTCCAGGTGCGGCCCCACGGCCTCGATCCGCTCCCCGGCGACCAGCACGTCGCCGCCGTGGTGCACGGTGTGCGCGTCGTCCATGGTCAGCACCGTCGCGTTCCGGAACACCAGGGTCATCGCGGACCTCCACTTCGAGGCGGGCAGGCTCTCGGCAGATCTGGGCAGGTCACGGACAGCTGTCCGCAGAACGGCTGCAGGGGCTAGTCCGGAAGCGTGGCTGGTTCCCGGACCGATGTCAAGGCTCGGATGACGGGCGCGGCGGATGCGCAGGATGTGCCGCTGTCCGGGATACGGAATGCCTGGCCAGGGCACGCTACAGTCGTTCCCGGCGGACCCCGCCTACACCCCCAGCCCGGCGCCGGCGCCCGCTACCGGGCGCCGCTACCGGCCCGCCCAGGGAGATCCGCATGGCCCGCCGGGCCACCAGCTCGCAGACCCGCCCGCCGGATACTCGCAGACCCGCCCGCCGGATACCGGTCCCTACTGCAGCCCGCGGCCCGCGGCGGGCGCAGACTGGGCACGTACTAGTCGGCGCCGCACGTCACCGTGCCGCCGCCGGGTGCCTTGACAGCCGGCACGGCCGCCAGCAGACTGCAGGTCGCCGGACAAGTGTCCGTTCAGCGGACAGCCGGATAATCGCAGGTCAACGACCAGCAACAATAACGGACCGTCCGGGGCAGACCGGATGAGCGGACAGGAGCGGAGCCAGCGCCGATGACCCAGCCAGACCCGATCCCCGACGCGCCCGCCGGACCGCTGTCCGGCGTGCTGGTCGCCGACTTCTCCCGGGTGCTGGCCGGCCCGTACTGCACCATGCTGCTGGCCGACCTCGGCGCCAACGTGATCAAGGTGGAGAGCCCGGGCGGCGACGACACCCGGCAGTGGGTGCCACCGGTGACCGCGGACGGCGTATCCACGTACTTCCTGGCCATCAACCGGAACAAGCGCTCGGTCGTGCTGAACCTGAAAGACCAGGCCGACCTGGCCGCCGCGCGGGAACTGGCCCGCCGCGCGGACGTGTTCGTGCAGAACTTCAAGCCCGGCGGGCTGGACCGCTACGGGCTGGACTACGAGTCGGTCAGCGCGGCGAACCCGGGCATCGTCTACGCCTCGATCAGCGGGTTCGGCTCGGGCGGCGGCAGGGACCTGCCGGGCTACGACCTCATGGTGCAGGCCATGTCGGGGCTGATGAGCCTGACCGGCGACCCCGCGGGGCCGCCGTTCCGCGCCGGGATCTCGGTGTTCGACGTGATCGCCGGGCTGCACACCGCGATTGGCATCGTGGCCGCGCTGCATCACCGCGCCGCCACCGGCACCGGACAGCACGTGGAGGCCAACCTGCTGTCCTCGGCGCTGTCCGGGATGGTCAACCAGAGCAGCGCCTGGGTGACCGGCGGGGTGGTCCCGTTCCGGATGGGCAACGCGCACCCCAGCCTGTTCCCCTACGAACCGCTGCCCACCGGGGACGGGGAGCTGATCGTCACCGCCGGGAACGACACCCAGTTCGTCCGGCTGTGCCAGGTGATCGGGGCCCCGGAACTGGCCCAGGACCCGAAGTTCGCCCGCAACGAGGGCCGGACCGCGAACCGGGACGAGCTCAGGCCGCTGCTGGCCGCGCAGCTGGCTAGGAAGACGGCCAAGGAATGGTTCGACGAGCTGATCGCCGCGGGCGTGCCGTGCGGGCCGATCAACACCGTGGACGGGGGCGTGGCCTTCGCGGCCGAGGTCGGCCTGGAGCCGGTCGTGGTGGCCGGACCGCCAGGCAACAGCATGCCCGGCGTCCGGAACCCGCTGACCTTCTCGCGCACCCCGCCGCGCTATGACCTCCCCCCGCCTAAGCTCGACGAGCATGGCGCGGAGGTCCGGGCCTGGCTCGCCGCCCCTGATACCCGGGAGGACAGCACCGCATGACGCAGCCCGACTCGGTCCCCCGCTTCCCCACCTCGCTGGGCACCTCCAGCGAGAAGACCATCACCCTGCTCGGCCAGGACCTGGCCGCGGACCTGATGGGCCAGGTGGGCTTCGGTGAGCTGGCCCTGTGGCTGGTCACCCAGCGGCGGCCGACCGCCGCCCAGGTCCGCGTGTTCGAGGCCGTGCTGGTCGCCCTGGCCGACCACGGGTTCACGCCCACCGCCATGGCGGCCCGGCTCACCTACCTGAGCGCCCCCGATTCCGTGCAGGGCGCGCTGGCGGCCGGCCTGCTCGGCGGGGGCTCCCGCTTCCTGGGCGTCACCGAGGACGCCGGCCAGTTCCTTTCCGCGGCGCTGGCGGCGGCCGGACAGCCCCTCCCGGCCGACGACGCCGGGTGGGACGCGCTGGCGGCCGGCGCGGTAACCCAGGCCCGGGCGGCGGGGAAGTTCATCCCCGGCCTCGGCCACCCCGTGCACAAGGTCACCGACCCGCGCACCCCGGTGCTGCTCCGGATCGCCGAGGAGGAAGGGCTGCGCGGCCCGCACCTGCGGCTGTTTGAGGCCATCGGCCGGGTCCATCCCCAGATCCTCGGCCGCGCCCTGCCGCTGAACGGCGCGGGAACCTGCGGGGCCGCGCTCGCCGACCTCGGCCTCCCGCCCGCGCTGCTACGCGGTTTCGCGCTGCTGGCCCGGACCGCGGGGCTGCTCGGCCACCTGGCCGAGGAACAGCGCCGGCCGGTCGGCATGGACATGTACATGACCGTGGACCGCAACACCGAGTACCTTCCCCCCGACCCCGCCTAGGGCCAGCACCGCTGGAGCCGCCCAGTGGTGCTAGCAGCGCGCGGTCCCGACACCCGAGGAGCAGCCATGGCCACCGTCGCCGCGGTCATCGCCTCCACCCACCACCCGTTCTACTACCGGGCGAGCACGTCGGCCGGCGCGGACCGGCCCCCGTTCGCCGACGAGTGGGTAGCCAAGATCGAGGCGTTCCGGGAAACCCTGACCCGGGCCCGCCCCGACGTGCTGGTCATGGTGGGCTCGGACCACTTCCACCAGCTGTGGCTGGACAACATGCCGCAGTTCCTGATCGGCAAGGCGCCCTGCTACGACGCGAATTGGTACAACGAGGAACGCGAGTTCGGGCTGCCCCGGATGTTCCTGCAGGGGCACGAGGAGCTGTCCGGCTACCTGCTCCGCGAGGGCATGGACGCGGGCTTCGACCTCGCGTTCAGTAACGAGCTGCGGATCGACCACAGCATCACGTGCCCGCTGATCACGCTGCGGCCCGAGGCGGACCTGCCCATCGTGCCCATCTACACCAACATCTTCGCCCCGCCCATGCCGCAGCCCCGCCGGTTCGTGGAACTGGGCCGGGCCATCCGCCGGCTGGTGGAGTCCTGGCCGTCCGACCAGCGGGTGGCGATCATCGGCACCGGCCACCTGTCCCTGGAGCTCGGCGGCCCGCGGCAGTTCGGGCCGCAGGGGCCGGACCCGGAGTTCGACCGCAAGGCGGTCGAGTGGATCTCCTCCGGCGACCTGGACTCGGCGCTGGCCCAGGTCAGCCTGGACAGCCTGTGGCAGCCCGGCAACGCCACGCACGGGTTCATGGACTTCATGCTCATGATGGGCGCGGCCGGGGCGGGTGTGAAGGCGGACTACACCGACTCCCTGGACCTGTTCCACACCATGGAGGCGTACTTCACCTGGTACCCGGAGGGGGCGGCAGCGCGGTGAGCAAGTACCTGGTCAACAAGTTCCTGTACACCATCGACCGGGACCCCGAACTGGTCGAGCGCTACCGGGAGGACCCGCGGGGGACGGTCACCTGGTGGGAGACGGAGCGGGCCAACCTGATCCTCAGCTGCCCAGGCGGGGAGCGGAGCACCTGGCTGGAGTTCACCGGCGCCGAGCGGGAGGCCCTGGCCACCCACGACTATGTGGGCCTGTTCGAGCTGGGGGCGCACAACTTCCTCACGCTGACCCTGTTCATCGCGCTGTTCGAGCGGGATTACGACGAACCGCTGGCCTTCCAGCGCGAGTACGCGGCCAGGCTCAGCCACTGGACCGTGCCCTACCCGGACATCTCGACCTGACCTGACGTCTCCACCGCCAACGACAAACGATGAGGATGCTGTGATGAGCACTGTTCCTGATTCCCATCGCGATCTGCTGTCCGCGCAGGTCGGCACCCTGGGCACCATCGGGCCCGACGGGCGGCCGCAGCTCTCCGAGGTGTGGTTCCTGGCCGAGGGCGACTCGGTGTCCATCTCGCTGAACACGTCGCGGCAGAAGACCAAGAACCTGAGGGCCAACCCGGCCGTCAGCTTCCTCATCCTGGACCTGGCCAACCCGTACCGCTACCTGGAGCTGCGCGGCGACGCGGAGATCACCCCGGATGACGACTATGTGTTCGCCGACAAGGTGGGCGCCAGGTATGGCTCGGACCTGCGGGAGCACGACAAGCCGGGGGTATCCAGGGTCGTCGTGACGATCAGGCCGGTCCGCGTCAACGTCTGGGGTTAGCGGGCCGCGCGGGCCAGCCCCAGCCGGACCGCCTCGGACGCGGCCACGGTGCGGGACGGGGCGCCCAGCTTGGCCAGCACGGCCGACACGTGATGGTCAACGGTCTTCGCCGAGATGTACAGCTGCCCGGCGATCTCCGCGTTGGTCCGCCCGTCCACGATCAGGTCGAGCACCTCGTGCTCGCGGCGGGTCAGGCCCAGCGGGTGCTCGCGGGTCGCCGCCCGCGGGCCAGCCGGGATGGACCGGAAGCCGAGGTCGCGCATCTTCTTGCGGGCGACCCGGATGACGGCGGCGGCGCGGAGGCCGGTCAGGATCTCCAGGGCCTCGCGCAGGGCGCCCTCCTCCGCGGCGTCCAGGAGGGCCAGCGCGGCCTCGTACGGGCAGTCCAGGTCCCGCCAGAAACGCGCCGCGCCGGCCCAGTCGCCGTCGAGTTGTCGCTGGTAGGGCTCGGCGAGGCCGCGGGGCAGTTCCCGGCTTGAACCGGTGCGCCTCAGCCAGACCGCGAGCGCGCCCCGTCCCCACTGGTCACAGCCGGCGCCTGAGTCGTGGGCCAGTTCGGCTTCGCGGACCGCGGCGGCCTGATCGCCTTCGAGCCAGCGGGCCTCGGCCCGCTCCAGCCGGACGGGCACGATGTTCTGGGCCTCTCCCGCGCCGTCGGCGTACCCGATGGCTTCGTCCAGGCACTCCCAGACCCCCGGCTCACCCCGGCGGGCCCGGATCGTGCCGAGCCGGTTCAGCGGGCACAGCCGGATACCTGGCGACGGGCCACCCCGGAGCAGGAGTTCCCCGGCTATGGCCACGGCCTCGTCCCAGCGCCCGGTCTTCTCCAGCATGTTGGTCCGCTGGCTGCGCAGGAAGATCGAGTAGGACGTGAGGTCGTGCTCGTCGCAGTAGGCCACGCCGTCGGTGTAGTACGCTTCCCCGTCGGCGAAGGCCTTCTCGTCGACGTACATGGCGTAGGTATTGACGTACGCCCGGCCCACCTCAGCTTCATGCCCGCCGCTCACCGCGACGTCCAGGGCCCGGCGCATCGTGGCGGCCCAGTCACCGCCGATCCCCTGGAGGGAACAGGCTTCGGTGTTGAGCGAGTCGCTGACTATGTCGGCGCGGCCCAGCGGCCCGGCGATAGCCTGGGCCCGGTGGGCCAGCTCGATGGCCTCCTCATGCTCGTAGTTGACCATCCGCAGCGAGGCGAGGCTGCCGTAGGCCGAGGCCAGCTCCGGGCTTGGTCCCAGCGGTTCGAGCAGCGCTATCGCGGCCATCGCCGCGACCTGGCCCTCGCTGCCCCGGCTCGCCGCGTTCAGCGCGCACGCGAGCCAGCGCAGCGTCTCGCCTTCCCGGAGCCGGTCACCCTCCTGGCGCCACAGGGCGAGCGCGTGCTCGCGGGCGTCCACCGCGTCCTGCGAGCGGTCCAGCAGCGAGGCCTCGTAGCCGAACGCGTCGTACAGGCGGGCAGCCGCGGCGACGTCGGTCTCGTCCGCGAACCGCAGCGCCCGCTCGTACTGGGCGGCCGCCTCGCGGTGCGCGCCCAGCTGCGCGGCGCGCCGGGCGGCGGCGGGCGCGTAGTGCAGGACCGCCGGGCCGTCGCCCGCGCCTTCCGCATGGAACGCCATCCGGGCGTCGTCGTCATCGCCGGCCCGGCGCAGGGCGTCCAGGATACGAGCGTGGATGGCCCCCCGGCGGTGAGCAGGAACGGCGTCCTGCACCGCCAGCCGGGCGATCTCGTGCCGGAACTTCAGGCCCGCCCCGTCCCCGGTAACCAGCCCGGCGGCGAGCAGCTCATCGACGGCGGACGGCGGGCAGTCGGTGACCGACTCCAGCAGCGAGTACTCCAGCCGGGTGCCGATCAGCGCGGCCGCGTCCAGCACCGCGCGGGCGCTCGCGTCCAGGCGGGCGGTGCGGGCCAGGACCGCGTCCCGGGCCGAGGCCGGGATCTCGTCCATCCCGGCCGCGATCACCTGGCTCAGGTAGAACGGGTTCCCGCCGGTCAGCTCGCGCAGCGCGGCCGCTTCCCGTTCGCTGCCGCCCGCCATGACCTGCACCGCGCCCGCCGACAGCGGGGGGAGGCTGACCCTCCGCAGGGAGCGCTGGGTGGCCAGGTCGCCCAGGGCGATCAGGAGGGGGTCACCGGCGGCCAGCCCGTCGTCCCGGTAGGTGGCGACGAGCAGGACTGTCGCGTCCCGGATCCGGCGGCCCAGGAAGCGCAGCAGGTCGATGGTGGCCTCGTCGGCCCAGTGGATGTCCTCCACCACGACCACGTGCAGCGCGTCCGGCTCGCTGACCTGGCTCAGCAGCGCGCCGAACAGGGCTTCGCGGGCGGCGTCCGCACGGCAGAGCTCGAGCAGCTCGCCACCGAGCTTGGCCGCGATGTCGAACAAAGGCCCGAGCGGCCGGGGGGTGAACAGCCCGTCACAAGCCCCCCAGTACCAGCTCGCACCAGGCAGGTTCCGCTGCAGCTGCTCGACCAGGGCTGACTTGCCCACGCCGGCCTCGCCGGCGACGAGCACCATGCGGCCCTGGGCTTTGCGGGCCTCCCCCGCGTAGCCGGCCAGCGCGGCCAGCTGCGCCTCCCGTTCCAGCAGCATCCCCGTCATCCCCCCACCGCGCCGGCCACGCCGAGCCGGGCCGCCTGCGTGGCCGCGGCGTTGCGGTCCGGCACCCCCAGCTTGGCCAGCACGGCCGACACATGATGGTCGACAGTCTTCGCGGAGATGAACAGCTGCCCGGCGATCTCCGCGTTGGTCCGGCCGTCCACGATCAGGTCCAGCACCTCATGCTCACGCCGGGTCAGGCCCAGCGGATGAGCCCGCGTCGCGGCGCGCGGCCCGGCCGGAATCGAGCGGACACCGCGCTCGCGCATCGCCTGCCGGGTGACCCCGGCGGTGGCCTTAGCGCCGAGGTCGGTGAAGATACCCAGCGCGTCGCGCAGCGCAGCTTCCTGCCCGGACCCGAGCAGGGCCAGGGCCGCTTCGTACCGGCAGCCCAGCTGGGCCCAGAGGCGCGCGGCCTGCTCCCAGTCACCGTCAACCTGCTGACGATAAGGCTCGGCCAGCTCACCTCGCGGCAGGCGAGCCGAACCGGTGCGCCGGAGCCAGACGGCGATCATGCCGCGTTCCCAGCCGTCGGCGCCCGCAGACACGTCATCGGCCAGCTCGGCTTCGCGCCGCGCGTCGGCGTCCCGGCCCTGGAGCCAGCAGGCCTCGGCCCGGGCCAGCCGGACGCGCAGGATGTGCGACGGGTTGGCAGTCCCGTCCGCAGACCGCATCGCCTCGTCGAGGTGTTCTTGCGCGCCGGGCTGGCCGCGGCGGGCCAGGATCTTGCCCAGGCTGGTCAGCGGGTTGATCCGGTTGACCGGGGAAGCCCCGCTCTGGGTGAGCAGCTCCCGGCTCAGCGCGGCCGACTCGTCCCACCGGCCCAGCATCTCCAGCGTGCCGGTGTGCTCGCCGCGCAGGCAGATGCCGAACGTCCCGATGTCGTGCTCGTCGCAGTACGCCACGCCGCGGGAAAAGTACGGTTCGGCCTCGGTGAACCGCAGCTCGCTGCAGTACAGGACGTGCAGGTTGGCGAACGCCCGGCCCGCCTGTTCCTGCAGGCCCTCGGCCACCGCGATGTCCAGGGCGCGCTCCAGCGGCCCGGCCCAGTCCCCACCCAGGCACGCCAGGGCACAGCCCCGGGTGTTGAGTGCCTCGCTGAGCACCGTAGGCACGCCCAGCGACTCGGCGATGGCCACGGCCCGCCGGGTCAGGCCGGCGGCCACCTCATACTGGCTGCCATCCATCCGCCGGCTGCCGAGGTTCACGTACGCCCAGGCCAGCTCGGCACTCGGGCCCAGCGGCTCGAGCAGCGACACGGCCGCCTCGGCCGCAGCGAGGGCTTCCTGGCCACGGCACAGCCGCCACAGGGTGCGCGACAGCGTGCGCAGGGTGGCGCCCTCACGGCGCCGGTCGCCGGCCTGACGCCACCGGCCGAGCGCCTGCTCCAGGGCGTCGGGCGCATCCTGCCAGCGGTCCAGCAGCCCCAGCTCCGCGGCCAGCCCGTCGTACAGCCCGGCCACCGTCGCGGGATCCAGCCCGCCGGAGTACCGGAGGGCTCGCTCGAACTGGGCGGCGGCCTCGCGGTGGGCGCCCAGCGCGGCCGCCCGCCGGGCGGCGGCGGGCGCGTAACGCAGCACTTCAGGGCCGTCCCCGGCCGCCTCCGCGTGGAAGGCCAGCCGGGCCTCGTCGTCACAGCCGCGGTCGCGGAGGGCGCCGAGGATGCGGGCGTGGGTGAAAACGCAGCGCAGCGGCGGGATGCCTCCGGCCACCGCCATCCGGACGATCTCGTGCCGAAAGCTCACCGCCGCGCCATCCCCGATCAGCAGCCCCGAGGCGAGGAGTTCATCCGCCGCCGACGGCGGGCCGGCCGTGACCGACGCCAGCAGCGGGACCTCCACCCGGGTACCGATCAGCGCGGCGGCGTCCAGCACGTCGCGGGCGCCGGTGCTCAGCCGGGCCACCCGGGCCAGGACCGCGTCGCGGGCCGACACGGGAACTGCGCCCATGCCGGACTGCACTACTTCGGTTACGTAAAAGGGGTTCCCGCCGGTCAGCCGGTAGAGCGCGGCGCTGTCCAGGCCGGCCTCGCCCGCCAGCACCCGCACCCCGTCCGCCGAGAGCGGGGCGAGGCCGATCCGCCGGACCGACCGTTGGGTGGCGAGATCGCCGAGGGCGACGCGGAGTGGATCGGTGGCGCCCAGGCTCTCGTCCCGGTAGGTGACGATGAGCAGCACGTTGGCGTCCCGGATGCGCCGGCCCAGGAAGCGCAGCAGGTCGATGGTGGCGTCGTCGGCCCAGTGGATGTCCTCCACGACCATGACCTTCAGCTCGCCTGGCTCACTGACCTGGCGCAGCAGGGCGCCGAACAGGTCCTCCCGGGGCGCGTCCGCCCGGCACAGCTCCAGCAGCTCCCCGCCGAGCTTCGCGGCGATGTCGAACAGCGGGCCCAGCGGCCGCGGGGTGAACAGCCCGTCGCACGCCCCCCAGTACCAGCTCGCACCGCGCAGGTCCCGCTGCAGCTGCTCGACTAGCGCCGACTTGCCGACGCCCGCCTCGCCGGCGACGAGCACCATCCGGCCATCGCCGTGACGAGCCTCCCCTGCGTACTCCCCCAGTGAGGCCAGCTGCGCTTCCCGTTCCAACAGTGGCACGTCCTCAGTGTCCATGACGGCTGCGCCCAGCGCTAGCAGGCAGAACGTGATTGGGGCCGTCCGCGCGAAAAGTGGGGAACGCCGCAGCGGAATCTAGGGAACCGCTCCCGATCCCCCGGCCCGGGGTGCCGCCATACGTTCGTTGTGGCTCAAACAACCGGACCTGGTCACCGAGACCCGGTCCACGAGATCCAGGAGAAACGCGATGCCGCTCTACATGGACATCCACAACATCTCCGGCGGCGTCGCCTGCAGTGACGTGGCCGAAGCCCACAAGGCCGACCTGCAGGCCCAGGGCCGCCACGACGTGCGTTACCTCCGCTACTGGGTGGACGAGCAGGAGGGCAAGATCTTCTGCCTGGTCGAGGCACCGTCCGCCGACGCGGCGGCGACCGTCCACAAGGAGGCTCACGGCCTGCTCGCCGACGAGATCTTCCAGGTGCAGGAAGGCACCTGAGGCTCGCCCGGCCGTCATTCCCCGGCCTTCGACCACAGCTTCGATGCACGACCTACAACACTTCGATGCACGACCTACAAGGAGACAGTCATGACCGCCATCCGCCGGATGTTCCGTTCCGCCACCCGTATCGCCATCGCCGCTGCCGCCCTGCTGGGCGGGATCATCGCCGCACCCGCCGCCTTCGCCACCGAGGTCCCGCCGCCGGGGACCGGGGACACGGGCACGACGGCCGTCCCGGTGACCGTGCACACGGTCACGGTCGGCGGCACCCCGGGCTGGCAGATCGCCCTGTTCATCGCGGCGGCCGCCGTGCTGGCCGCCGTGGTCGCGGTGCTGCTGGACAGGACGCGGACCGCGCGGCGCCGCGAGCTGGCCCCGAGCGCCCACTGACCGCGACCCGTGCGCGGCGACGGCTGGGCGGGCCCGGCCTGCCGGCCCAGCCCGGCCTGCCAGCCCAGCCCAGCCCGCCGGCCCGGCCGCGGGGGCGCCGGGCCCCCGGATTGATCTTCATCGTCAAAAGTGCGCGGAAACCGCTGTTCCGGCAGCGGTTTCCGCGCACAGTCATGTCAGGTGGCTGGGGCCGGAATCCTGCCCTGGCGGGACCGGCCCTCGGCGGGACCGGCCTTCGGCGGGACCGGCCTTCGGCGGGACCGGCCCTGAGCCGCCTGACCGGACTACGCCTGGCCGGTCTCGAAACCGGACCGCCCCCGGGGCTGGCCCTACTGGCCGGCTGTCACCGGGTGGCCGCGGCGAGAGCGGCGCGGACCGCGTCGGCGCCGGCCGGGGTGCCGGTCTCGTTCTCGAACGGCCCATAGGGGGCGCCGTAGGCCGGCGACCCGGGCTCCTGGCGCCAGCTGTCGGCCAGCGTCCCGGCGTCAACCGCGCCGTACCCGATCGAGTCCAGGAACTCCGTCACCGCGGCCTTGGCCGCCGCGTCGTCGCCGGCGATGGGAAGGTAGGTGCGGTCCGCGGCGCCCGCCGGGCGGGCCAGCGATCCCAGGTGCCTGAAGAAGATGTTGTTGAACACCTTCACGACCGAAGCGCCGGGCAGCTGCTGCTGCAGCCACTCGCTGCTGGTCAGCTTGCCGCTGTCCAGCTCGGGGATCTGGTTGTCCCGTTGCGGATAGTAGTTGCCGGTATCGAGGACGGTCCGGCCCGCGAGCTGGGCGGCCGGAAGGTTGGGGCAGGCGTGCAGCGGGACGCTGACCACCACCAGATCACCCGCGGTCGCCGCCTGCGCGCTGGTCGCCGCGCTGGCCAGCGGGCCGAGCCCGTCCACGAGATCCTTCAGCGTCTCCGGCCCGCGGGAGTTGCTCAGCACCACCTGGTGCCCGGCCGCCACGCTCAGCCGGGCCACGGTGCCACCGATCATGCCGCTGCCGATAAAACCTACAGTTGTCATACTGGCGGCAACCGCCCGCGCATGATGGATCATTCCTCGGCTGGCGTGTTCCGGGCGCTGACTCAGCTCACCGCTAGAATTAGAATACAATAACGATTTGATCGTGGACCTGGATCAGGCATAATAAGTGTGTTTGAGAAAACGCGGGCGTGAGCCAGGGCACATGGGTAGCGGAACGGGTACTCTTATGACCATGGCCACCGCGCGAGCCACCACACCCAGGCGCCGACACGTGTCGCGTCCTGGGCGCGAGGTGCTGGTCGCGGACAGCCTGGCTGAGCTCCGGGGGCCCGTGCACGGCGCCGTCGAACTGCCGATCTGGCTGTTCTGGTACCCGGACCGGACCTTCGACCTGGACGAGCCGGGCATGCTGCCCTGGATGTACCAGATCGTGCTCCGCGAGGCCGCCCGCGCCGAGGACCTGGCCTACCTCGACGAGGACACGCTGATCGCCCTCTGGCCGACCCTGTTCCTGCCCAAGGGCGTGCGCCAGGCGTGGGAGGAGCAGCACGCGGCCCTGCGGGCCGCCGCGGTCCCCGCCGCCTGATGCCGGTCCACGCACTCCCCTGATGCCGATCGACGAACTCCAGCGTGAGGTGGCGACCATTGCCTTGCGCGCGGCCGCCCGGCACGGGTTCGCGCTGGCCGGCGGCAACGCCCTCATCGCGCACGGGATCGTCAACCGCCCCACCGACGACGTCAACTTGTTCAGCGACCAGGAAACCGCCGTGACCGCGGCTGCTGAGGCCGTGGAAGCCGCGCTGCGCGACGCGGGCTTCCAGGCCGAGCGCCGCGACCAGACCGGCGGCCTGGAGGACATCTTCTACGGGATGGGCGAGGGCCTGGCCGAGTGGATCATCACCGCTCCCGGCGGGCAGCAGACGATGCTGCAGATGGCGTACTTCGACCGGACGCGCGGACCGGTGACCATGGACGTCGGCCCCGTCCTCGACCTGGAGGACCTGGCCGGGTCGAAGGTCTGCGCGCTGGCCAGCCGGGTGGAGCCGCGCGACTACATCGACACGGCGGCCGCCCTCCAGCGCTACAACGTCGATCAGCTGATCAGCTTCGCCCGGCGGCTGGATCCCGGCCTCGAGGACCGCGACTTCGCCGACGCGGGCACGCAACTGGACCGGATGCCCGACGGGGTGTTCACCCGCTACGGGCTCACCCCTCAGGACGTGGCCCGGCTGCGGGACCGGCTGGCGGCCTGGCCCCGGAGCTGAACGTGCCGCGGGCCGCCGATGAGCGTGGCCTCGTGATCACGTGGGTTCGAGGAGGAAGAGCCGGCACCAGGCGTCGGCGAGCCATTGCTCGTATCGCTGCGGGACCCAGGCGCGTTCCTGGACCAGGAGGGAGTAGAACTCCGCGGAGTTCATGCTCCAGACGATGTCGGCGATCTCGCCGACATCGAGCTCGGGTCGCACTTCGCCTGTGTCGATGAGGTCCTGCGCGAAGAGCCGCATGTTCGCCGCCCGGCGCAGCGCGATCTCGTCGCGAATGCGGGCCAGCTCCGGGGCTTGCGCGGCGGCGTCCCGGAGCACCAGGTGCAACGGGGCCATCCGCCCGGAGATGGCGCGCATCGCGGCAGCGTATATCTCAATTTTCTGCCGGGCGCCGGCCGCGGCCCTGATGCGCCGGACGTAGTCGCGTTCCTCGGCGGGCACCGGCTCGTCCGTGCCAGAGATCGCCGTCTCGAGCAGAAGCCGGAAGAGGACGGGCTTCGTGCCCACCGCCGCGTACACGGTGTCCACGGCTACGCCGGCCGCCGCGGCGATCTGAGCCACCGTGGTTGCCGCGTAGCCCTGCGCACCGAACAACGCGCGGGCTGCGTCCAGGATTTCCCGCCGGGTCCGGGCGGCCTGTTCCGCCCGCATCGGCGAGCGGTAGCCCCGCCCCTTGACTTCCCCTGACATGAGTCCTAGGTTACCAGTATTCATCCGAGAGATCTTCGGATCAAATTTGCCCGATCACTCCGGGCGTGAGGGGGACCCGCGTGGACAGTCAGCTCGCGACTAGCGTGCTAGTGCGCGGACCAGGAGAAGGTCCGGCCACCTGGGCGATGGGGTCGCTGTTCGAGCGGCTGGCATCGGGCGAGGAGACCGGTGGCACGTTCGGCATGTCGCTGATCACCCAGCCGCCTGGCGTCGCCACGCCGCTGCATGTTCACTCCCGGGAGGCTGAGGCTTTCTACCTGCTGGACGGGACGCTCACCTACCAGGCGGGCGAAGAACTGCACCACCTGGCTGCCGGGTCGTTCATTTACCTCCCGCCCGGCGTGCCGCACGCGTTCCGCGTCACCGGCACCACTCCGGTGCAGTTCCTCGGCCTCGTGGCTCCCGGTGGCCTGATGAGCCTGTACAACGAGGTGGGCATCCCGGCGCGCGAGCGCAGGCTGCCCGGCTCGGACGGCCTGCCCGCGGAGGAAGAGATCATGCGCTGGATCGAGACGGGCCCGAGGTACGGGCTCAGCGTGGTCGGCCCGCCCATTCCCGCCGGGAGCTGAGACTCCGGGCGTGCCGCAGAAGGAGTCCGGCACACCCCAACGTGATTCCCCGGGCGTTCTTCGCACAGCCGCCCGGGCCCCCGGGCCGGGCGACTGTGACGTTCTCCGGGGTCATCCGCCCACCCAGGCGGGATCACGGCCCGCCAGCGCGAGCACCTGGTCCAGGGCCGGCGCGTCGCCCGGCACCTCCCGGGACGGCCCGAACGCGACCTCCGGGCCCGCGGGCGCATCCGGGCTGGCGATCCTGGTCATCCCGGTCCACGCGCCCGGCTCGGCCCAGGCACGCGCCAGCGCGGCGAGATCGGCCGGGATCCGTGCCCGCCATCCCTCCCCCAGACGGGACGCGTCACCGGAGGGCGTGTGGTTCACGTAGGGGCTGGCGGTGTCCTTCTCCGCCGCGGCCCGGAAGGCCAGCGCCAGGCCGCCGACGTGCTCGATCAGGTCCCCGAGGCTGTACGCCGGGCAGGGCGTCGGGCCGCCCAGCTCGTCGTCGCCGACCCGCGCGACCAGGTCGGCCAGCCGCTGCGCCGCAGGCGCGAGATCTACCGTCTTGCCGCTCATGCTGACTAAGACGCCGCCGGGACGCGGAACTCATCGCAGGGCCAGCTGTCCTGGCCGCCTGGCGAGGCGTCCCCGGCCGCCCGGCCAGGCGGCGCCGACCGCCGGTAAGGCCTCCCCGGGCGGCAGACACCCGGTGAGTAGCCTGGTCAGACGGTTCCCGCCCAGGAATGAGACATCATGCGCAGCGGCCTCATCACCCACCCGGACAAGATGCTCTTCCCCGAGCGCGGTGAGACCAAGGCCGATCTGGCCGAGCACTACCTGCGGGTCGCCGAGCCGCTGATGCGGACCATGGGCGGGCGCCCGGTGCTGCTCCAGCGTTTCCCTGAGGGAGCCGGCGGCCCGTCCTTCTTCCAGAAGAGGGTGCCCAAGAACGCGCCGGACTGGCTGCAGACCACGACGGTGTCCACCCCCAACGGCACCACGTCGCAGGCCCTCGTCGCCGCGGACACCGATCACGTGCTGTGGGCGGTCAACCTCGGCTGCCTGGGGTTCCACGTCTGGCCCTACCTGGCCAGCGACCCGGGGCATACCGACGAGCTGCGGATCGACCTGGACCCGACCCCTGGCGTGGCCTTCCCGCAGATCCGGGAGGCTGCCCGCGAGCTCGGGCGGCTGCTCACCGAGGTGGGCATCGCCGGTTATATCAAGACGACCGGGAACCGCGGCCTGCACGTGTACGTCCGGCTTCAGCCGCGCTGGGACTCCTACCAGGTCCGCGCGGCCGCCGTGGCCGTCGCCCGTGAGCTGGAACGGCGGCGGCCCGACCTCATCACCGCCGCCTGGTGGAAAGAGGAACGAGGCCAGCGGGTGTTCGTGGACTACAACCAGAACGCGCCGCACAAGACGGTGTTCGGCGCCTGGTCCGTGCGGGCGCGGCCCGGCGCCCAGGTGTCCACGCCGCTGGCCTGGGACGAGCTCGACGAGATCCACCCGGATCAGTTCACGGTGGCGGCCATGGCCGCCCGGCTGGCCGACGCCGGCGACCCATGGCAGGGGATGAACGACGCACCCCAGTCGCTGGAGCCGTTGCTGGCCATGAGCGAACGGGATCTCGCCTCCGGGTTGCTGGACGCACCCTGGCCGCCGGTGTACCCGAAGCAGCCGGGCGAGCCGCCACGGGTGGCGCCCAGCCGGGCCAAGAAGGCCTGATCACGGCGACTGGGTGGCTGGCCGCTGTGGGTGGGGGGCCCTATACCCAGGCGCACGCCGCGCGGTTCAGGATGGCGTCCGAGCGGCCCGTCACCTGGCAGGTGCCGTGCGCAAGGCACCAAGCAGCTGCCGGATGGCACGACACGAGCAGTGCCGCGGGACGGCGACTGCGGCGCCCCGGGCATGAGACCATGGCCGTCAGCCCTACTGGGCTAGGACCCGTGCCTCCGGCCGCGCCGGGGCGCTGCGCAGCACAAGAATGGGATGTGCGAATGCAGAGCGGTATCAGCCGCCGACGAGCTGCCGCCCTCGCCGAAGGGGGTGCCGCCTACGCTGAGCGCCGCGCCGAGATCATCGCGACGGCGGCCAGGATCTTCCGCGACAAGGGGTTCCGGGGCGCCAGCCTCGCCGACGTGGCGGAAAGCCTGGGCACCGACCGCGCGTCGCTCTACTACTACATCGGCAGCAAGGAAGAGCTGTTCCACGAGATCGTCCGGGACGCCGCCGAGGCCAACGCCCAGCAGGCCGAGGCGATCCGCGGCGGCGGGGGGACCGCTCCGGAGAAGCTGGGCCACCTGATCACCGCGCTGATGTCGTCGTACTCGACCCACTACCCCTACCTGTTCGTGTACATCCAGGAGGACCTGAGCAAGGTCGCCGACGGCCGGTCCGCCTGGGCACGACAGATGACGGTGATCAACAAGCGGTACGACGACGCGGTCATCGGGATCGTCGAGTCCGGTTTCGAGGACGGCTCGATCCGCCGGGCCGGGGCCGCCCGGGTGATCGCCTACGGCATCATCGGGATGGTCAACTGGACGCACCGCTGGTACCGCGAGGGAGCCAGCGGCATGCCGTCGGCGGCCGAGATCGGCCAGTCGTTTACCGAGATGGTGCTGAACGGCCTCAGCCCCGGCACCCTCGCTCCCCCGGCCGGCCGGCAGCCGGGCGATCAGTAGCCGACAGGTCCGGCGCCAGCGGCATCAGGCCCTCCTGGCGCCCGTTGATCCGCAGGGGCAGGTACTTGGAGTAGGGCCGGCGCTGCTGCTGGCTGCCGCCCATGATCCAGAGCCTGGGCTGGCCGATACGCCGCCACCTGGCGCGCACCTCGCCCTCGTCGTACTGGCCGCCCGCACCCGCGGCCGTCAACGGCAGGCGCGAGCGGGTCAGATCACTCGCCGCCTCGGCAGGCTGTGCCCTCGGGCGGTTCCCCGGTAGTGCGCAAGGTCACCATTGCATTCTCTAGCAAGCACTTTTTGCTTGATATACTGAGCACGACATTCGTATCTTACGGAGGCATAAAATGACGATGATGACCAGGCAGTACAGCGCTGTGGCGAGTCAGGCGAGCGAGGCGGTGGAGAAGGCTGCTGATTCCTGGAGCGAGGGTGTGCGCAGGGTAAGCGGCTTGTTCCCCGCGCTGCCGGTGGTTGATCTCGTGCCGGCCGTAGAGCGGTACTACGACCTGGTGCAGCGGGCCGTGGACATCAACCGCGATATCACCGTCCGGTGGGCGCAGGCGGCGGGCACGCTGACGGGCGCGGTCCGGGAGCAGGCGGAGTCCGCCGGCCAGGTCGTGCGCGAGCGGGCCGAGTCGGCGGGAGAGATCATGCGCGAGCGGGCCGAGTCGTTCGAGGCCGCCGCCGCCGAGCAGGCCGCCAAGGCGGATCAGGCCGCCGCGGCGCAAGCAGCGAAGGTGGAGCGGGCCGCCGCCGAGCAGGCCGCGAAGGTGGAGCGGGCCGCCGCCGAGCAGGCCGCGAAGATGGAGCGGGCCGCCGCCGAGCAGGCAGCCAAGGCGGAGCAGGCCGAGAAGGAAATGGCCCTTGAGGCCCGCAGGGTCGAGCGCGAGCAGGCCAGGCAGGCTCACCAGCAGGCCCGCGAGCGCTACGAGGGCCTGACCAAGGCCGAGCTGAGCGACATGCTGGCCAAGCGGGGCCTGCACAAGTCCGGCAACGTCCCCGAGCTCATCGAGCGCCTGGTCGAAGCGGACGGCAGGTAAGCCGCTTCCCCTGTCAGTGCGGTGCACAGTGTGCGCCCGGCGTGCCCGGGCGCATTGAACCGCGCTGACGTGATCAGAGGGCGAGGGCCGCGGGCTAGGAGCTCGCGGTGGTAGGCGGGGCGCAGAGCAGGACCTCGGAGGAGCGGCCCCCGCTTGAAGTAGAGCTGGATCGGCTGTTCCCAGGTGAGGCCGATCCCGCCGAAAAGCTGCATGGCCGCGCCGGCAGCGTCCCGGGTAGGTCTCTGAGCAGAACGCCTCGGCCAGGCTGGCCATCGCGGCCAGCTCGGCCTCCCCGGCTTCAGCTGCCCCGCGCGCCCGCCATTCCGGGCGGTTGCGCGGCCGCGGTGTGCAAGCCGCAGTAGGCGGGCCGACTTCGCAGCCTCGATGTCGTCCAGCACTCTCGCGCAGGTGTGCTGGACGGCCCGGGCCCTATATGCGTGGTCAACACACATGTTGACCACAATCTCAGCCTGAGTCAGGCAAAATCCGTTCCCGCCAGGGTTGTGCGCCGCGAGAGCTGTGCGCTACATACAGAAGCAGGCGAGCCGCCATGAGGGGGGAACAATGCATCACAGCAGGTACATTACACCCCAAAGCCGGACATTAGTATTCCTGAGCCGGACATCCGTCAGAGTCATTATCACCGTACTCGTCTGCGCGATTCCCGTGGTACCCGTCATCCTGCTTATCCAGAATAACTTTGATTCTAACGGGTTCAAGCCGCTAGGAAATCCGGCCACTACTCTCGCCGCACCGAAGGATGATTACTACGGCGTTCCCACAGAAGTCTACTCGGCAAATGGCGACGGCACACCGGCCGACCTGTGCGTAACCTTCGAATTCCTCGGCCTCAATCCAAGTGCCCCGGATGTTTCCCTGGGCGTCCTGGTCGGCGTGACCGGCCAGGGGAAGGCGGCTCTGAGCAGCCTGTCCAGGCACGGCTTCAAAGACGTGTCAGTCGTGGTCAAGAGTGACAGCGGGCTCAGCAACTTCGAGATTCCTGTCTCCGTGTCGGTCCTGGCTGCAGCGCCGGTCACCCGCTGCGGCACCCATCCGCGCCAGAACAACCTGGACCAGAATGCGGCGTACCGCTCCACCTGGACGCTATCCCTGCTCGGGCAGCCACGGGCGTTCCCGCAAGACTGGTATGAACTGGACGACTCGGTGGGCGTGATCGCCGGGGGAAGCCAGAACGGACGAGCGCTCCCGTCGTCGCTCGTCATCATGTCACGCGACGAGGATCTGCGGGTGGGTGTCCAGATTGATCAGGCGTCTTATCAGCATGTGCCTTACCAGAATCTGCCCGGCAAGCATCAGCTATTCTTTACCGTGCACCGACCGCCATGGCTGATCACCTATACCTACTGGGTCGCAGCGATGCCATTCGTGCTGCTGATAGCACTACTTTGGTTCAAGCGCATCGTCCAGCGGAAGCCTCTCGAGCCCTCTGACGCAGCCTTCGGTTTGGCCGCCGCCCTGGTGGCCATACTTCCCCTGCACCAGGTCCTCGTGCCGAACACGATTCCCGGCCTGACGCGGCTCGACCTGCTGTTCGGCCTCGGGATCTGCTTCCTGGTCGCGGCGTCCATCCTGTGGGTGGTTGTCTGGCTGCCACTCCTGCCGTACAGGCGGCCGAGACAGGACACGGCCGACCAGGTGGCGAACGGTAATGATGCTGCCACCGGAGGCCCTGGCGATGGAGTTGTCCAGGGCACGAACGTCTAGCCCGCGCTGCTCGGTGCCCGGCCGGGCCGCCAGTTCCGCCCGCACGGCCGGGACGACCTGGGTGCCCGCGCGAGCTCAGCTCGGCCGTGAGCTGGCGGCCAAGCGTTCCCGTTCCTCCTGCAATGGCGATTCTCATGCCCCGGTGACGACGCAGCCGCCCAGGGTGTGACATGCCCCTGGGCCTGACATGCCCAGGGCCGGCCCGCCCGGCTATCTTGGCCGGGTGAGCGCGAATGCGGAGCCGGGCGTGGAGCAGCCGAAGTCCACCCTGGATGCCACGGTCATGCGGGCCATGGCCCACCCCGCCCGGCTGGCCCTGCTGGAGCACCTCCGCAACGGCGGGCCGGCCACCGCGACGGAGTGCGCCGGGGTCGTGGGCCTGTCGCCGAGCGCGACCAGCTACCACCTGCGCGCACTGGCCCGGGCGGGACTGGTGGAAGCCGCGCCCGGGCGCGGCGACGGCCGGGAACGGCTGTGGCGCATCACTGCTGGGCGCTACGAGGTCAGTGGGGTCGCGGACCTGGCCCCCGAGGGACGCGAGGCGCTGCGCGCGCTGCTGGAGTCGCTGCTGGCCTGGGACGACATCCGGGTCCGCCGGTACCTGTCCCGGCTGGACGCCGAGCCCGGGGAGTGGCAGGACGCGGCGTTTTTCATGGACTCGACGCTCCTGGTCACCGCGGAGGAGCTAACCAGGCTGGGCCAGGCCGTGGAGGCACTGATCGCCCCCTACCGCAACGACCGCCGCCCGGACCGGCCCCCCGGGACCCGCCCGGTGTCCCTGGCCGTCCGCGCCCTCCCGAGCTGACCCCCGCCCGCCCTCGTCATCCCGCCGCGCCGCACCACCATCGTCGCCGCACGGCTACCGCCACGTCCCCCGTGCAGCCCCACCATCACCGCCGCGTGGGGGCGACCTTTCCCGCGCAACGTGCACCCGAACCGGACGATTTGCCCGGCATCGCGCACGTCAGGCGCGGGAAATGCCAGGGCTTTGCATCACCCATGTGACTGATGCGATCAGGGGTGTACCCGTTACCGCGTCCGTGGGCCGCAATCAGCAGCCCGGCTTGCCAGGCGCAGACATGAAGGACATACTTCGAAGCATGTCTTTCACATCGATGCGACGAGTAACCGAGCGAGCGGGCGGAACGCAGGCGGGGCCCGCGCAGGCGGGGCCCGCGCAGGCGGGGCCCGCGCAGGCGGGACACGGGCGCCCCGGGAGCCGGTGGAGGGACGTGTACCTCGCCAGCGGGGCGCGGGCGGTGTCCTCGTGCGGTGACTTCCTGGCCGCGACCGCGCTGGTGCTGGAACTGCAGCAGCGCGGGGCCGGCGGGTTCGCGGTGGCGGCGGTGCTGATCGCCGCGGCGGCTCCCCCCGTGCTGCTGGTCCGCTGGACCGGGCGGCTGGCCGACCGGGCTGACAGCCGGCTCCTGCTGGTCGCGACCGGGCTGGCCCAGGCTGCCGCCTGCGTGGCGCTGGCGTTCGCGTCCGGGCCCGCGGAGATCATCACGCTGGTGGCGGTGCTGGCCGCCGGGCTGGCCGTGACCCAGCCGTGCCTGTCCGCCCTGCTGCCCTCCATGGTGCCGGCCGATGACCTGCCCAAGGCCATGGCGCTCAGCCAGACCGCCGGCTCCCTGGGCATGATGCTCGCGCCCGCAGTGGGCGGCCTGCTGATGGGCCGCTTCGGGTTGCGGGTCCCGCTCCTCGCCGACGCGGGGAGCTACCTGGCCATCGCGGCCGCCGGCCGCCTGATCCGCACCCGCCGCGGCTCCACCCCCAGCCCCCTCAAGCGCGCCCCCGACCGCGGGGCCGTGACAACGCGGGCGCCAGGACAGCGCGGCTGTGGCAACGCAGCGGTAGGGGACGGGACCGGGGACGGCGCGGCCCGCCGAGCGCGGGGCGGGTGGGGGGTGCGGCGGGATCCGCTGGTCAGGGCGGCGGTGGTACTGGTCGGAGCGGTGATAGCCGCGGCCAGCCTGGTGAACGTGGCCGAGGTGTTCTTCATCCGGGGCACGCTGCATTCGACGGCCGGCGTGTATGGCGTGATGGAGAGCGTCTGGGTCAGCGCCTCGGTGGCGGGCGGCTGGTGGGTGGCGCGCCGCCGCCCGTCCGACCCGGGCGTGGCCCGGCTCCTCCTCGGTTCGCTGGCGCTCACCTGCCTGGGCGTGGCACTGATGGCCACGGTGCCCGCGGTGGGCTGGCTGGCGGCGGTGAGCGTGCTCGGCGGCCTGGGCAATGGCGGGGTGAACGTCGCCGCCGCCGTGCTGCTCGGCCGGCGGGTGCCCCCCGCGATGCGCGGCCGCGCGTTCGCGGTGTTCGGGGCGGTCGCCAACGGGGCCAACGTGGCCGGTCTCCTGCTGGGCGGCGCGCTGCTCGCGGTGGTGCCGGTGCGCGGCGCCATCGCCGCGGCCGGCCTGGGCGGGCTGGCGGCCACCGCGGCCTTCGCGCTGCCAGTCCTGCGGGCCATAGCCCGCGAGCCGGCCAACGCCCGCGAGCCGGACCGGAGCGAACCGGACCGGGGCGAACCGGACCGGGCGAGCGAACCGGACCGGGGCAGCCGGACAGACCAGCGCGAGCCAGCCAGCCGCACAAACGGGACGGAGCGGGTCAGCGCGGGCCGGCGCGACGGGGCCGCAGCACCGGGCCGGCCGTTACGATGATCCAGTGCCGCTGCGTGCCGTCGATTTTCACGTGCATCTGCCCACCCCGGACTGGCTCGACGTCAGCATGGCGGGGTATGTGGAGGCGGCCGAGGCCTACTTCCGGTCGCCGGTGCAGCGGCAGTCGCTGGAGGAACTGGCCGCCCGGTACCGCGATCTGCAGGTCAAGGCGGTCCTGCTGGCCTGGGACGCCGAGACGGCCACCGGCCGGCCCCGGGTCCCCAACGAGACCGTGGCGCAGGCCTGCCACGACTACCCGGACGCCTTCACCGGGCTGGGCTCGGTCGACCCGCACAAGGGCGAGGCGGCCGTGGCCGAGGTGGCGAACATCGCCGCCCTGGGGCTGCGCGGGGTGAAGTTCCACCCCTCGCTGCAGGCCTTCTCGCCCAGCGACCCGCAGTACTGGCCGATCTTCGCCGCATGCGAGCAGCACGGCCTGCTCGCCCTGTTCCACACCGGGACCAGTGGGATCGGCGCCGGCCAGCCGGGCGGGCAGGGCATCCGGCTGGACTACGCCCACCCGCTCAAACTGGACCCGGTGGCCGCCGCCCATCCCGGGCTGACCATCGTGGCCGCGCACTTCGGCTGGCCTTGGCACCTCGACCTGACCGCCATCGCGCTGCACAAGACCAACGTTTACATCGACATCTCGGGCTGGTCGCCGCGCCGGATCCCGCCCGAGGTGATCCGGGAGATGCGCGGCCGGCTGTCCGGGCAGTTCCTGTGGGGCAGCGACTTCCCGTTCTTCACGCCGGAGCGCTGCCTGACCGAGCTGTCCGGCCTGGAGCTGCCCCCGGGCACCCTGAACACCGTCCTGCGCGACAACGCGGAGCGGATCCTCGGCCTGGCCTGACCGGGCCTCCCCTGACCGGGCCTCTCCTCGCCGGAACCGCGGTCAGTCAGCTGTTCACGGCGGTCGCCGCGGTGCCCCCGTAGAGCCGGGCGGCCCGCCAGCTGTACCAGGCCAGGACGGTCCGGTACGGGCGGTACTGCTCGCCCAGGAGGTCGAGCTGCCTGGGGGTCGGCGTGGGAATCCCCCAGGCCAGCCCGTATCCCCTGCGGATGGCGAGGTCGCCGGTGGGCCACACGTCCAGGCGGCCGAGCTGGAAGATCAGGAAGATCTCCGCGGACCACTTGCCGATCCCGCGGACCGTGGTCAGCCGGGCCACGATCTCGTCATTGCTCTCCCGGGCGAGCGTCTGCGGGTCGAGCGACACGGTGCCGTCCAGGATCTTGCTGGACAGGTCCAGCAGCGTGGCGGCCTTCCGGCCCGACAGCCCGGCGGAGCGCAGCGTCTCGGGGGTGAGGGTCAGCATCCGTTCGGGCGTGACCTCGCCCTCCAGGGCCAGGATCAGCCGGCCGTGGATGGCCCCGGCCGCGGCGCCGGCCAGCTGCTGGTAAACGATGGAGCGGACCAGCGTGGCGAAAAGCGTCTCGGTGGGAGCCGGCAAGCTGGGCAGGCCCACCTGGTTGACCAGCCGGGCCAGGACTGGGTCACGTTCCGCCAGGGTCAGGGCAGCGGCCTCGATGCTGATCTCGCCCGGACGCGCCGGCTGCTCAGTCATCGCGCACCGCTCCCCCTGTCGCTCAGGTACCAAATCTACCGGGCTGCTTCCGGCCAGCTCATGGGGCCGGGCGTCACCCCTCGGCAGGCCCGCCGGCCTGGAACTAGCGGTTGCCGCGGGGACGCATGATGAGTGCGGCCACGTAGTACGTGCACGGGACGGGGCCCGGGTTGGCGTACCGGTGGCTGCGGTCCGCGGGGAAGTAAACCGAGTCGCCGGGCTGCAGCGTGACCTCGTCGCCGCCGATCGTGAGCTGCAGCGTCCCCGATTCGGCCAGGACGTACTCATGGGAGCCGGGGGCGTAGGCAGGGAATGGGCCCGGGTCAGCGCCGGACGGCAGGGTGGTGCGGATCCACTCGAAGTTCACCCCGGGCACGACCGGGGTGAGGATCTCGCGGCGCCACCCGCCGGGCTCGTCGACCACGTCCTGGGCCCCGGCGCGGCGGACGATGACGCGTCCGCCGCCGGGAGCGACCAGTTCGCTCAGCGGGACGCCAAGGCCATCGGCGATCCGGGCCAGCACCACGATGGTGGGCGCCTTCCGGCCGCGTTCCACCGAGGACAGCATGCTGGTGCTGACCGCGGCGGCTACGGCGAGTTCCTGAAGGGTCAGCCCGCGGTCCCGCCGCAGCGACTGGACACGAGCCCCGAGGTCCGTGAGATCGATCATTTCGCTATAATAATCGTTATTTTTACTATAACGAATTTTATCGGAGCGCGCAGCACCGGGCACCCCCGGAGAGCCGCGGAGTGCCGGGGAGGCGAGGGGTGCTGATGGAGTCGGAGCGGGCCCAGATCCGGCCGGCCGGCCGGGACGACCTTGCCGCCGTGGCCGGGATCCTCGCGTTCTACGTCACGAACAGCGTCGCCACGTTCGAGGAGGACCCGCCGGGCCTGCCGCACTGGCAGCAGCGGCTGGACAGCCTGGCCGGGCGGGGGCTGCCGTTCCTGGTCGCCGAGGCCGGCGGCGCGGTCGCCGGCTACGCGTACGCGAGCCCGTGGCGGCCCAAGCCCGCATACCGGCGCACGGCGGAGGACTCGGTGTACCTGGCGCCCGGGCAGCGTGGCCGGGGGCTGGGAAGGCTGCTGCTGGAGGCGGTGCTCACCGGGTGCGCGGACGCGGGTGTCCGGCAGGTCATCGCGGTAATCGCCGACGCCGGGGACCCCGCCTCGGTGGCGCTGCACCGGGCCTGCGGGTTCGCCGATGCGGGCCGGCTGACCCGGGTCGGGTACAAGCACGGCCGCTGGGTTGACACGCTGCTGATGCAACGCGGGCTCGAGCCGGGGCGGCGCTCGTGACCGCCCGGCCCTCCCAGCCCGCCTGAGCCCACACGCCCCGCACAAGCCCGCACGGCCCGCACAAGCCCTCACGGGATCCGAGCTGCGCGCCCTGGCGGGCGGGTACGGTCGCGGGGTGAGCGCCTCCCGTTTCGTTGTGCAGCTGCACGACGCGACCACGCTGCACTTCGACCTGCGGCTCCGGTTCGGCGACGTGCTCCGCTCCTGGGCGGTCCCCCGGGGCCCGTCCCTCGACCCCGCCGTCCGGCGGCTGGCCGTCCCGGTCGAGGACCACTCCCTGGACGCGGGCGAGTTCGAGGGCGTGCACCAGGGCCAGGCGCGGGGCAGCGGCGCGGTGATCATCTGGGATGAGGGCCCGGCCGACATCCTCCGCGAGGAGCCGGGCCACCTGTCCTTCGTGCTGCACGGCCGCAAGCTCGCCGGTGGTTTCGGGCTGACCCGCACCGGCCCGCGGCGCTGGATCCTGGTCAAGACCCGCGACGACGGGGCCCGGCCCGGCTCGGACGTCGCGGCCGAGGAGCCGGCCAGCGTGCGCACCGGCCGGACCTGGCAGGACCTCACCTGACGCCGAGACGGCGGCCCGGGTCACAAGGTCGTTATCAGGCCGCCGTCGATGGCGAAGTCGGCCCCGGTCACGTTCGCGGTGCGGATGAGCCGGCTGGCTGATGATCAGACGATTGGTGTCGCTGGGACGACACCGATCGTCTGATCATGTTCGCCGGGCCCTGGCCCGGCGGCACACTGGTACTACCAAGGCACACAGGCCACAGGAGTGTGGACCACAGGAGTACGGACCAGAGAAGTATGGGGCACGGGAGCACGGGGCTGCGGCAGCACGGTCGCCGACGAGTGCCTAGGCTGGCTCGGCAAGCAGGGACTTTAAGCCATCGCGGCCCCGCCGGCCGGTCCGGGGGGAACCTCACGGGCCGCGCCCGTGATGGTTTTCGTTGCGGAAAGAAGTGAGGGCAGGTCCCCCATGGACATGATGATGGCGCTGCGGGCCCGGGCCCGGGGCGGGCCGGGGCAGCTCGTCTATGAGCAGGCGCCTGTCCCGGTGCCTGCGCCCGGGGAGGCGCTGGTGGCCGTGCACGCGGCGGCGATCACCTTTGCCGAGCTGGGCTGGGACCTGTCCTGGACCACCCGGGATGGGCGGGACCGGACGCCGGTCATCCCCGCGCACGAGATGTCCGGCACGGTCGCCAGGGTGGGGGCGGGCGTCACTGGCGTGGCCGGCGGCGATGAGGTGTACGCGCTGATCGCGTTCGACCGGGACGGGGCCGCGGCGGAGTTCGTCACGCTCCCGGCTGCCGACCTGGCCGCCCGTCCGCTCTCGGTCCCCCACGTGGCGGCGGCCACCCTGCCGCTGGCCGCGCTCACCGCCTGGCAGGCGCTGGTGGACTGCGCGGCCCTCGAACCCGGCGAGCGGGTCCTCGTGCACGGCGGCGCGGGCGGCGTCGGCGTGTACGCGGTCCAGCTCGCGGCCGTGCTCGGCGGGCAGGTCACGGCCACCGGGTCCGCGCGGGATGCCGACTTCGTCCGCGGCCTCGGCGCCACGGATTTCCTCAGCGCCGAGGCCGGCCGGTTCGAGGACGCGATTAATGGGGTGGACGTGGTCATCGACACCGTCGGCGGCGCGGTCACCGAGCGCTCCTACGCGGTGCTGCGGGCGGCCGGCCGTCTGGTGACGCTCAGCGCCCCGCCCGACGAGCAGACGGCCCGCGCACGGGGGGTGCACGCCATGTTCTTCGTGGTCACGCCTGACCCGTCCGAGCTGGCCCGCCTCGCTGCCCTGGTGGACCAGGGCCGGCTGCGACCGGTGGTCAGCCAGGTGTTCCCGCTGAGCGAGGGCCGCCGTGCGTTCGAGAGCAGGAGCCGGCCCCGGCCGCCGGGCAAGACCGTGCTCACGGTCCGGTGAGACTGTGGATTTTGTTCATCAGGATTCCAGGGGCAGCCCGGCGCCCGTCAGCTCGGCGCAGGCCGCGAGCAGCTGGTCCTGCACGGCCGGGCTGGACGCGGCCGGGTGGGACGGGCGCGGCCGCTGGTGGTAGAAGTACTGGCCGGTCACCATGGCCGCGGGGTCGTCGCTGACCGCCAGCCACGCCTGGGTGACCGGGGCCTGGGACATGTCGTCCGGGGCGCCCGGGCCGCCCATCCTGGTCGCCACCCAACCCGGTTCCAGCGCGTTGCTGAGGACGTCCGGCCAGCGGCGGGCCACCGCGAACGCCAGCACCACGTCGAACAGCTTGGAGTCCGCGTAGGCCTGGGAGCCGTTCCACGGCCGCCCGACCCACTGCAGGTCGGCCAGGTCCGGGTTCCCGCCGCGGTGCATGCCGGAACTCAGGTACACGAGCCGGCCCGGCCGGGTCATCAGGGCGGTGAGCAGGTAGGGGGCCAGCACGTTGATGGCGAACACGTGGCTGAGGCCGTCCGGGGTCTGGGTCCGGCGCACTTCCCGGTAGCCGACCCCGGCGTTGTGGATCACGGCGTCGTACCGGCCCAGCTTGCTGGCCTGCTCGGCGACCTGGTGCATGCCCCGGAGGTCGGCCAGGTCACCTACGACCACATGCGCGGCGGCGGGCAGCGCGGCGCGGGCGTCGCCGGCCCGGGCCTCGTTCCGGGCGTGCAGGGTGACCTCGTGCCCGTCACGGGCCAGCAGCTCGCCGGCCATCAGGCCGAGACCGTCGGACGAGCCGGTGATCAGTACCCGAGCCATGCGCGGTTCCTTTCCGGGGGTCTGCATCCCGCCAGGGGCGGCATGCCCGGCGCGGCGATCCCTTACCCAGGTTGCCCTATGGTTCACTCGCTAGGATGTGCAGGCCATGAGTAGCGCACCAGCAGCAGCAGCGAGGAGCGCCGGTCAGCCGGACGGCGTGCCCGCCGCGGTGATCCGCACCGAGGAGCTGACCAAGGTCTACCCGGGGACGGACTTCGCCGCCGTGGACCGGCTGAACCTGGGCGTCGAGGCCGGGGAGATCTTCGGCTTGCTGGGGCCGAACGGCGCCGGGAAGACCACGACCGCGGGCATCCTCACCACCCGGGTGGTGCCGACCTCCGGGCGGGCCTTCCTGGCCGGGGTGGACGTCGCGGCGCACCCGGCGCTGGCCAAGCAGCTGAGCGGGATCGTGTCCCAGCAGAACACGCTGGACCGGCAGCTTACCGTGTGGGAGAACCTCTACTTCCACGGCCGGCTGTTCGGCATGGGGGCCAAGGCGTCCCGGCGGACCGCCGACGACCTGCTCGAGCAGTTCCAGCTGTCCAAGTGGGCGAAGGCTTCGGTGTACGCGCTGTCCGGCGGCATGGCCCAGCGGCTGATGGTGGCCCGGGCCATCTTCCACCGCCCGTCAGTCCTGTTCCTGGACGAGCCCACCGCGGGCCTGGACCCGCAGAGCCGGCTCGCGCTGTGGGACCTGCTCCGCGAGCTGCACAGCGAGGGCCAGACGATCCTGCTCACCACGCACTACATGGAGGAAGCCGACCAGCTCTGCGACCGGGTCGCGATCATGGACCACGGCCGGATCCTGGCCCTGGACACGCCGGCCGCGCTCAAGCAGAGCGTCGGCGCCGACACGGTGGTCACGGTCAAGACGGCGGGCGACACCGCCCGGCTGGCCGAGCTACTCAGCCACGACGTGGACGGCGTGACCCGGACCCGCCTGGTGGACGGCGGCGTGCAGCTGCACATGCAGGGCAGCGACCGGCTGGTGCCAAGGATCGTGCTGGCCGCGGAACGCGGCGGGTTCGACCTCGTCGATCTGTCGATCTCCGAGCCGAGCCTGGAGACCGTGTTCATCAACCTGACCGGCAAGGAGCTCCGGGACTGATGACCGCCTCGCTGACCCCGCAGGCCCCGACGCAGCGGATCGGCGGCGGCCCGACCCGCTCGGTGGCCGCCGCGAGCTGGACCGCGCTGGGCGCGCTCATGCTGCGTGACCTCGTGGTGCTGCGCAAGCACTGGTGGGAGTTCGTGCTGCGCACCATTATCCAGCCATTCCTGCTGTGCTTCGTGTTCCTGTTCGTGTTCCCGAAGATCGGCCAGGGGATCGGCGGCGGGCACGGCACGGCGGCCGAGTCCGCCTTCGCGACCATCCTGGTCCCCGGGGTTGTCGGCATCTCGATCATGTTCCAGGGCGTGCAGTCCATCGCCCTGAACATGGCCCAGGAGTTCGGTTTCACCCGGGAGATCGAGGACCGGGTGCAGGCGCCGTGCCCGATCTGGCTGGTGGCGGTGGCCAAGGTGCTCTCGGGCGCGGCCCAGGGCGTGATCTCGGCGATCATCGTGCTGCCAATGGCCTCGGTCGTGCACGCGCCCGGAGTGCACGCGCACCTCTCGCTGCACTGGTGGATCATCCTCACGTTCGTGCCGCTGGCCTGCATCGCCATGGCCGGCCTGGGCCTAGTCCTCGGCACCAGCTTCGAGCCGCGCAACATCGGGCTGATGTTCGGCTTCATCATCCTGCCCATCACGTTCCTGGGTGGCACGTACTACTCGTGGACCAGGCTGGCCCCGGTCTCGGTGGGCGGCTGGCACTGGCTGCAGACCATCGTGCTGATCAACCCGCTGATCTATGTGAACGAGGGGATGCGGGCCGCGTTCACGCTGGCGCCGCACATGCACCTGTACGTGATCTACCCGGTGGTGGTCGGGTTCGCGGTCGTGTTCCTGGCCATCGGGCTGCGTAACTTCCGGCGGCGCGTGCTCTCCTGAGAGCGGTTTCCGGCCGCTGGCCGCACAAGATCCGCACTATCCGGCTGACTCGGCCGGCGCCAGGGCCAGGCCCAGGGCGGCGGCGTGCCGGTGGCCGGCGGGGCCGGCCAAGGTGCCGCCGACGTTTCCCCGCCCGGCGGTGACGCCCTCGGGGAGCATGCGCAGCAGCACGCCGAGCAGCTCGTCGTCTCCGGCCGGCCCGCCGACGATGAGGACCTGGCCCAGGTCGCGGCCGAGCGTGCGCAGCGCGCGGGCCAGGTTGGCCGCGAACACGGCTTCCTTCAGGCGGAGCCGGATCGCGCGCCATTCGGCCGGGCTGTGCCGCCGGTCGAACGGCAGCCATCCGGCGGGGCCGGCGGCGGCGAGCATGCCGGCCGCGGCCGGGTCGGCGGGCCCGTCCAGGAACCCGCGGGTCCCGTCTTCCGCCTCGAACCGCTGACTTCCGTCGAGCCGGACGCACGGGCCCCGCTTCACCCAGTCGGCAGCGGCGCGGGGCACGCCCAGGGTCTCGGCGACCGCGGCGGTGAGCAGGTCACCGGCTCCCGCGGCGACGACCTCCCCGTCCGGGGCGATGACGTCGATGGTGCCCGCGCCCACGTTGACGACGACGGCGTCGGGCCGGGCGCCCGGTGTGGTGCCGGCGCCCAGCCGGGCTGCGGCGGGTTCGGTGAGCACGCAGCGGACCGGGCAGTCCAGCAGGTCAGCGAGGACTGCCCTGTGGTCGGTGCCGGGAGTGAGCTGGTGCAGCGAGGAGACCAGCGCGGCCCGGCCCACGCTGCCCCGCCGGGCGGTGGCGGTGTCGGCCGCGGCGGCCAGGTCCACCGCGAACAGGTCGTCCAGGCTGGTCTCGCCGTCCGGGGTGCCGAGCGCGGTGACGGCGCCGACCGGCCAGCCCGCCAGCTCGGCGCAGGCGGCTCGCAGGCCGATCCGGCGGCCGTGCGCCACGACCCACGGCTCGCCCGGGCCCGGGGCGGCCAGACCCCCGGCGGCCAGACCCCGGGCGGCCGGGCCCCGGGCGGCCGGGCCCGGGGCCACCTCGGGGGCCAGCCCGATCACCCCGTTGCCGTAGTCCAGCAGCCCGCGGCCCACCGTGGCCGCATCCCCGGCCTGACCGCCGCCGAGCCCCAGCGCGGCGGCCAGGGCGACCGGGTCGGTCAGCAGGGTGAGCGGCTGACCCGGCCGCCGGACCTCGACGGCCAGTAGGGCGCACGCGGCGGCCGCGGCCACGTCGACCTGGTCGATGATGGGGACCGGGGCGTCGAGACGGTTGGCGATGAGCACGCCCTCGTCACTTCCGGCGAGGACTGCCCCGACCGGAATCCCCGCCGCGAACAGCTGGCGGAGCCGCCGCGCCGCCGCCACGTAACCGAGGGTGGCAGGCACCAGCGCGACCCGCGCGGTATCCGGCCCTGCCCCAACGGGGGTCGCGCCGCCCGGCCCGTCCCCGTCCCCCCGCTCTCGCTCCAACCGCTCCCGGTCCAGCGGCTCGCCCTCCAGCCGCTGCCCGTCCGGCCACTGCTCGTCCGGCGACACCCCGTCCGGCCACTGCCCGTCCAACCACAGGGGCGCGCCCACGCAGGTGCCAGCACCGCCGGGAGTGGCTACCCCAGCGGCGAGCACCCGCAGGCGCCCGGTGTCCGGGACGACGGCCGGGACGGTCAGCGTTGCGGTGGCGACGGCTCGCAGCGGCGCGATTCTTGCCTCGGCGATCGTCGTGCCCAGCCGCCGCTCGATCCGGCGGACCAGCGCGGCGGCGCCGCGTAGCGAGTCCGCCGATCCCTTGCGCCCCCGGGTGGGCAGCCGGTCCGCGCCCAGCAGCCGCTCCCCGTCCAGCAGGACGACCTCGGTCGTCGCGTTCCCGATATCGACGCCCGCCACCACTGTCACCGGCGTGACCTCGGTGGGCGTGCCCGATAAGACCCGTTATCTGGGCGAGCAGGGCCGGGTTCAGGCCGGCGCGCGGCGAGCGGCGGGACTGGCCGGGAAGTCATGCCGTGAGGCCGCGGCCGGCGTAGACCTCGGCGGCCTCGGTGAGCAGGCCGGCGCAGCGGGGCAGCCCGCGCCCGGCGAGAGAGGCGGCCAGCGTAGTCAGCTGGGCCGCGGTGGACCGGCCGGGCCGCAGCGCCTCGTAGATGGCCAGCACCTCGTCGTCGCCCAGCGCGGTCAGCTCCGCGGCCCGGCGCAGGTTCCCGGCCAGCTGAGGGTTCCCGTGCGCCTCGGCCACGGCCGCCTGACGCTCCAGGGACTCAGGATGGATCCGCAGGTCGGGCACGGTAATCTCGCCGCGGCGGACGGCCTCCAGGGTCAGCTCGCCGACCGGCCGGCCCGACAGCGCCAGCGCGCCCGCCTGCCCGGCCCCGCCCGCCTGCCCGGCGCCGCCCGGCTGCCCCGCGCCGCCCGGCTGCCCGGTCCCACCTACCCGCTCGCCGCCCACCTGCTCGCCGGCCCGGTCACTGCAACCCCTCCCTCGACAGCTCCTCAGCGGGTTCCCCGGGCCGGACCCAGGCCCGTTCCAGCGCCATCAGCGCGATCACCGTGGTGTGGTAGCGGGCCTCGATGGCCTCGTCGGTGTACGGGTTGCGGGCCGGGTCGGGGGTCCCGCCCTTGGCGTGCCGGGCGGCGTTGGCGCCGAGCAGCCGGTACAGCTCGCGGGTGACAGCCGGGGCGACCGAGTACAGCTCCAGGTTGGCCAGCGGGGCCAGGTCCCGGCGGTGGATGAGCGCGGTGCCCTTGCCCTGCAGGCCGATGCCGATGCCCGAGCCGGCCAGCCGGGCCGCGGCCAGGCCGATCCGGCCCAGGTCCACCGTGTCGTTGAACCGGACGACCCGGCCGGCGCAGCCTTCTTCTTCCAGCCCGGCCAGCAGCTCGCCGAGCACCTCAGGCACGGTGAGCCCGGACAGCGAACGCCAGACGTCCCGGCCGACCGCGGGGGACACGCCGATCACGACGTCCCGCGGGTCCTGCCCGGGAAAGGCCGCGCCCACGGGGGCGAGTCGCAGCTGCGCGGCCGCGGCCTGCTCGGCGCGCAGGTCCTCGACCCCGCGGGCCTGCCGGATCTCGTCGATCTCGGCTTGGCGGGGCGGCGACGGCTCGTAGCCGGTGCCCGGGCCGGCGTAGTCGTTGGGGTCGGTGACCAGCGACAGGACCCGGAGTTCCTCATCGAAGATCGCGGCGGTCTGCAGGTAGTCGCCCGAGAGCCGGGCCCGGGTCATCTCCATGATGGCCTCCGCCTCGGCCTCGTACCCGGTCTCGTCGAGCGCCGCGACGATGTCCACCACGGTGAGACCGCCCTCGCGGATCGCGTGCGCCGCGCTGAGCACGGCCAGCGTGTCGGTCTCCCCCAGGTCCTTGGACCCGGCCGCGTTGACCGCCCGCTCCACGTGGTCGTCGGTGAAGTCGGCCAGCCCGAGGTGCTGGTACACGGCCCGGCAGGCCTGGGCGGCATAGCGGCGCAGCTCGCCGATCTCGTCGGCCGGCACGGTGCGCAGCCCGCCGTCGATGCCCCAGTCCCGCTGCATGGCCAGGAAATCGTCGATGTCCTCGGCGTTGAAGTTGCTGGGGCCGAACATGTTGTCGTAGCGCTGGATGCTGCCGAAGCCGCTGAACACAAAGTCTGACCCGGCCAGCACGATGGGCAGCGTCCGGGAGGTGCGGCGCATGTCCGACTCGCTCATCAGCGCGTCGTTGCCGGAGCAGGACTCCAGGTTCCGCATCATGACCATGACGTTCTCGGCCATCAGCTCGCGCAGCCCGCGGGGCACCGACCCGGCGACGCTGGCCCCGTCGATGCCGCCGTTCTGCACGCCCTGGGCGCCGATCGCACGGGCCAGTGCGATGCAGCGGGCCTCCAGGTAGAGCATGGACTTGCCCTCGGCGCCGGCCATCAGCACCTCGGCCCCGGCTCCCGAGGAGACCCGCATCTTCATTCCGCGCGACGCGTACGCGGAGGTCAGGAACGCCTTGGACCAGGGGGTGTCGTCACCGTCGGTGAACACTGGCTCGGTGCCGTAGAGCGAGACCGTCTCCGCGTAGGAGGTCAGCCCGCGCATGCCGAGCTCGAGTTCCAGGGCCTCCTCGACCGAGCACTGGATGAGCACGCCCTGCGACCCCACCGCGGCACCGATGAGGCAGGCCACCGCGTTGCTGGGCGCGTCGGCGAGGACCGGGACGGTGGTCTCGATCTCCCGGAACCCGAACGCGGCCGCCGTGGCCGAGTCGGCGGCGAGCAGCAGCGGGTCGTCGAGCCGGTTGGTGACGTGCGCCTGGTTGCTGGGGGTGCGCCGGCCGCGCAGCTTGGTCATGGCCAGCCCGAGCTCGGCCGGCCGCAGCAGCGCCAGCACCCGGGCGAGCTTGGCGGGCGTCGCTCCCGCGCACAGCCGGATGACCTCGGCCCGGGGCACGTCCGGGCGGACCGCACGCCGGGCCAGCTCCACGTCGGTCAGGGCCATGACCTCCGCGGCGACGTCCAGGTCCAGGCCGTGCCGCGCGATGTAGGCGTCGAGTGAGTCGAAATCCTCCTCCGCGACCCCGTCCATCTCCACCACCCGGCCGCCGGAGATCAGCAGCCCCGGCTCGGGGTCGTGCGGGGAGCGCAGCGCGATCAGGCCGAGGTCGGGGTCCTCGACGGCGAACCCATCGAGGTTGACCCGCTGCTGGTCCATGAACCGGATCCGGCCCACCGGCCGCTCGGGTCCTGGCACCGTCATGACGGACTCCTTTCCTGCGCGGATCTCCTGGGCGGATCTCCTGGGCGGATCTCCTGGGCGGATCTCCTGGGCGCGCTCCTGGGCGGGGGATCAGACCGTGGTCTGCGGACGCAGTTCGATGACCCGGCCGGAGGCCGGCTCGGCCGGGGTGACTGTGCTCTCCCCGGGGGCGCGCTCGCCCGGGGTGCGCACCACGATGCGGATCCGGTCGCCGCGGAACAGGTCGTAGGAGAACTCGAACGGCACCCCGCCGGTGTCGGTCGTGGTCCGGCTGATGGCCAGCAGCGGCGAGCCGGGCGGTACGTCCAGGACCAGCGCCTCGTGACCGGACGCGGCGACCACCTCGATCCGCTCGACCGCCTCCCCCGGCCGGGTGCCGAAGTGCTGGTCGAGCAGCTCGTACACCGAGCCGCCCAGCGGCAGTTCCAGCAACCCCGGAAAGCGGTCAGCGGGCAGCATGACGCGCTCCACCGAGATCGGGCTGCCGTCCGCGAGCCGGATCCGGACCAGGTCGATGACGAGGTCGCCGCGCTGGATCCCGAGGGCCCGGACGGCCGGCTCCTCGGCCCCGGACAGCCCGGCGCTGATCACCCGGGTCCCGGCCACGACGCCCTGGCTGCGCAGCAGCGCAGGCACCCCGACGACCCGGGAGGTGTCCCGCTCGATCTTGTCTTGGCTCACGAACGTCCCGCCGCCGCGGCCGGGCACCCGGCGGACCACCCCGCTGTCGGCCAGCACGGCCAGGGCCTGGCGCAGCGTGGCGCGGCTGACCCCGAGATCGGCCGCGAGCGCCCGCTCGGCGCCGAGCCGCTGGCCGGGCCGGAGATGGCCGGCCGAGATCCGCTCCGCCAGCACCCGCCGCACGTCCTCCGGGGTACGTCCGCCCGCCTCGCGTCCGCCCGCCACCCCCCCACCAGCCTCGTGCCCGCCCGCCGATGCGGTCATCGGCGGACGTCCCCGCCACTACACATCCAGCGCACCCGCGGATTCGGGCAGAACCTGGCCGCCGTCGACCACGATCGTCTGCCCGGTGATGTAGGCGGCCTCGTCAGTGGCCAGGAACAGTGCCGCGTAGCCGATCTCGTCCACCGTGCCGAGGCGGCGCAGCGGCACGCTGGCCGTCATCTCCTGGATGTACTCCTCGCCCAGGTCCACCAGGCCCTCGGTGATGACGTTGCCGGGCAGCACCGCGTTGACCGTGATGCCGTGGGGCGCCAGCTCGATGGCGGCCGTGCGCATGAAACCGAGCTGGCCTGCCTTGCTGGCGCCATAGTGCGACCAGCCCGGGAACCCGGTGATGGGCCCGGTGATGGAGGAGGTCAGGATGACCCGGCCGTGCGCGGACTGCTGCAGCGCGGGCAGGCAGGCCTGGACCGACAGGATGCAGCCGCGCAGGTTGGTGCCGAGCACGGCGTCCAGGTCCTCGTCGGTCATGTCCGCGAGCCGCGTGTCCGGGAAGATGCCCGCGTTGGCGCAGAGCACGTCGATCCCGCCGAGCCGCTCGGCAGCGGTGTCGGCGATCCGCTGGCAGTCGGCCCGGACGCTGACGTCGGCCAGCACGTAGGAGACCTCGGCCCCGTCCGCGGTCATCTCCGCCACGGCCCCGGTGGCCGCGTCCTTGTCCCTGCCGACGATGAGGACCCTGGCCCCGCTGCCCGCGAACACCCGGGCGATGCCCTTGCCGATGCCCCGGGTGGCACCGGTGACCACGACGGCGCGCCCCGCGATTGATGTGAACACGTGTGATTCCTTTCTCTGCTAGTCCGAGGGCCCGAGCCCCCGGAATCCCCAACGCCCCGGTTGAGGCCGCCGCACCCGCGCGGGCACGGCGCTGAGGTAGCGCTCAGCCAGGGCGCAGCTGTCCTGGGTGTAGCCAGCGCCCAGCTCCCGGGCAATGTCGGCCGCCTGGTGCGAGCCGATCCACGCGACCAGCAGCAGCCGGCGGAACATGATGAAGGTCCAGATCTCCGCCTCGTCCTGCGGCGGCAGGCTGGTCACCCGCCGGTAGCCGGACAGCCAGCTGTCCACCAGCTCCGGCACGTGCGGCTGGTGCTCGAAGAAGCTCACCGCGGTGCCCACGTCGTAGAGGTACCAGCTGAACCCCGAGTCGTCGAAGTCGATGACGCTGACCCGGCCGTCGTCCACCAGCAGGTTGGCCAGCCGGGTGTCCGCGTGCACCAGCCCGTACCGCTGCGGCCCCGTCCCGAACGCGGCCAGCCGGTCACGGAGCACGCCGTCCAGCCGCCCCAGGACCGCGTGCTCGGCCGGGCCGACCCCGATCCCATCCTGCCAGCGCCCCCACCGGGCCCGGGCCCCGAACGCGGCGTCGTGGTTCCAGTGGAACCGGGTGAACCAGGGCGGCCGCTGCCACTGCCGGGCGTGCTGGTGCATCCGCGCGGTGATCTCGCCCAGCTCGGCGAAGTGCGCGGCGTCGTCACCGGCGGGCTCAGTGCCCGCCAGGTACTCGAAGCGGACGCAGTGCCGCTCCTGCCCGGTCTCGTCGGCCAGGGTCATGACGCGCCCGCCGCCAGGGGCCGGCAAGACCCGCGGGGTGCGCACGCCGGCCTCGGCTCGCAGCGCGTCCATCCAGGCCAGCTCGGACTCGATCTCAGCCGCGGAGTGGTACCCGAGCCGGTGCACCCGCAGGATCGACGGTCCCTCGCCCGGATCTTGCACCAGGTAGGTCGCGTTCTCCGACACGTTGTGCAGCCGCACGGTGGTGCCGGGACCGCACCCGCCGGCGCGCGCCGCCCGCCCGGCGAACCGCGTGATCTGGGCCAGCACGTCCCCGCCGCCGGACAGGTCGTGCGCGCCCGTCCCGGTATCAGTCATGACTCCCGCCCTCACGGCCCGGCCCGCCCTTACCGCCCGGCCCGCGCACATGGCCCGGCCCGCCGTGCACATGGCCCGGCCCGCCCTGACGGCCCGGCCCATCCTCGTGACCCCGGCCCTCGACTTCGCCGAGAACCTCCATGATCTTGTCCCGTGCCGCGGTGATCTGGCCCGCTGGCCCGCTCAGGTAAATCCGCCCGGCCACGCCGATCATGGACACGTCGATCAGGGTCACCCCGGGCGCGGCCCGCTCCGCCTCGTTGGCCGCGAGCGCGGCGAACAGCGCCGGGGTGACCTCACAGACCAGGAGCGTCTCCCCCGGGATGATCATGGAGCCGCCCCGGTTGCGGTTGATGATGATGGCCTGCCGGTCAGTGATGTCCTCGATCACGTCACAGAACAGAATCCGCGGCCGCAACTGGTCAGACGCGCTGGCGTTCAGCCCGTCCAGGATCGCCTGCCCGGCCTGCCGGACGTCGGCCAGGTCCGGCCCGTGCACCTCGAGCACGCCGAACTGGCGCTCGACGAACAGGATGCCGGGCTCGACCGTCGGCACCGTGCGCAGCGCCAGGTCGGTCACCCGCTCGATGGCCAGCGCGGGCGCGACCTCGACGATCAGCGAGTGCTCGCCCTGCATCGGCGGGTAGCCCCGGGCCCGGGTGGGGGTACCCAGGTACGCCGCGAACTGCCGTTGCAGGTCCCGGACCAGCAGGTGAACCCGCAGTTCGGCGAGGGGCGGCGCACCCGGCCGCGCGGCAGGCGGCGCGCTCACTCGCCGCGGATGGTGAAGTGCCTGCCGAGTTCGGCGTGCGGCCGCGGGATCACGTGCACCGAGATCAGCTCGCCCACGGTGCTGGCCGTTTCCGCGCCCGCCTCGGTGGCGGCCTTCACCGCCCCGACGTCGCCGACGATGGTGACAGCCACCAGGCCGTCACCGACTTCCTCCCGGCCGACAATGGCCACATTGGCCGCCTTGACCATGGCGTCCGCGGCCGCCAGCGCGGCCACGTACCCCTTCGTCTCGATCATCCCGATCGCGTTGTCTGCCACGTTTCTCTCCTCTCGTGCCTGTCATGATCATGACGTGGGCGTCTTCCCGACGACACCCACGTCATGATCACGACGTGTTGCCCGCTGGGTCTATGGAGCCGATGATCAGCGCGTCAACCGGCGGCGGCTGGCCCGGGAACCAGGCCGCGGCGACCGAGCCCTGGGCGACCAGCACCCGTTCGCCGACGCCGCTGCCCAGGACGTCGAAGGCGACGAACCGCTGGCCGCTGCCTTCCGCCTCCACCTCCAGGAACGCACCCTTCGGGATCTCGGCCAGCCGGCGGGTGGCCCAGACGTTTCCCACCACGGTCGCGGTTACCATCAGCGCTCCTTCTCGATCTCGACCCCGGCGGCCCGGGCCCGGTCGCGGGCCAGCGGCGTGAGCACTGCGCGCCGCCCCAGCACCAGACGCGCCCCGGCCCGGGCCGCATCGCGGACCGCGGCCTCGGTGACCGCGCCCTTGTCGATACGGTGCACCGGCCGCCCGGAGCCGCCCGGCCCGGCCAGCACCGCGCCGGGTGCCAGGCGGAACCGGAGCCGGCCGGTGCGCAGGTCGTCGCGCCGCCGCGGGTTCTCGAACAGGTGCAGCAGCCGCGTCACGAACGCCGCCAGTTCCTGGTCCGTCCGCACGCTCACGGCCTCCACCGTTCCGACCCGGTCCCGCACCGTGTACGCCGCGCCATCCTGCGCCGGCGCGGTACTCTCCAGGCCCGGCCCCGCCCTGCTCTCCAGGCCCGGCCCCGCCGGCACGCTGCTCTCCCGGCCTCGCCCCGCTGGCGGGGGCAGCAGGTCGGCGAGCGCCTCGCGGACCAGGGCGCGCAGCATCTCCGGGTCCAGGCCGGAGCTCATGCCGGACCCTTCAAGGCATGCTCGGCCGCGTCGGCGGCCTGGCGCACGTCCGCCTCGGACCCGGACAGGTACACCCGGCCGGTCGCGCCGATCATGCGGTAGTCCACGACCTTGATCCGAGCCGCCTTCTCGGCCTCGTTGACCGCGAGGATCGCGTACGAGGCGGGCTGCATCTCCAGCACGAACAGCGACTCCCCGGCCAGCACCATAGAGCCGATCTTGTTCCGGTTGATCAGGAATGCATGCTGCGGGTCGATCATCGTGACGATCTTCGACGCCAGCACCTCCGGCGCCGAAGCGTCCGCCTCGCAGGCGCGCAGCGCGCCGAGCACCGCGGAGCCGGCCGCCCGGACCTCGTCGGTGCTCCCGTGCACTTCCAGGTATCCGAAGTGGCGTTCGACCACGAGAATCCCGGCCCGCACGCCCGCGTACTTGAGCGCGACGTCGGTGAGCGGCTCCACATCCAGCCCTGGCGCCACCTCGACCACGATCGCCGCGTCGTTGCTCCGTGGCAGGCTCCCCCTGATCCACGATCCCAGGTAGCACATCGTCTGCGCCTGCAGCCGATCGAGGAAGATGAACGACCGCAGCTCACCCACGGCCATCCCCCACGATCCCCTTGAGCTCTTCCAGCACGACCCGCCTGATCTCCGCCCGCAGTGCCGCCATGTCCGGGTCTGCGCCGTCCAGGCCGCCCCCCTGGTGAGCGGCCGCGGCGGCCGTCCCGTCATCGCGCAGGTTCGAGGCCACCGGGTAGGGCGGAACGGCCCCCGCCGGCGCCTCCCACGGCACGAGTCCGGTGAAGTCCCCGAATCCCACGGACGGGTCTTCGTTATAGGCCAGGCGTGTCCACTGGACGAGGTGGCGGGGCTGCAGGTTCTCACCGACTGAGGAGCGCCCGAAGAACCCGGTCCCGATCGTCATCGACGGGGCGAGCCCGGTCCCGGTGCCGGCGCTGCCCAGGCTAGACCCGACGTTGACCGCGACCCGGAGCACCTCGAGCGCGGCCCCGTACTCCATGATCGTCGCCGGGTCGGTGGAATGGATCGCGGCCGAGTGGCCCTTGCCGCCCAGCCTGAGCACGGCTCGCGCGGCGTCGATGCCGTGCCGAACGCTCCCCACCCGGGTCAGGCCGAGGACCGGGCAGAGCTTCTCGCGGGCCAGCGGCTCCTCGGGGACGACCAGGGGGAACGGGGCCAGCAGCACCCGGGTCGTGCCTGGCACCCGCAGGCCCGCCTGGGCGGCGATCCAGGTCGCGGCCTTCCCGAGGAACCGGGTGTCGAAGTGGCCGCCGGGGAACAGCAGGTCACGGACCTTGTCCCGGTCCTGCGCCGGCAGCAGGTACGCGCCCGCACGCTGCAGGTGCCGCAGCAGCCTCCCGGCGGCCGCCTCGGTCACGATCAGCACCGACTCGTTGGTGCACAGGATCGAATTATCGAAGCTCTTGCTGTCCACGATCCGGCGCGCGGCTTCCGGCAGGTCCGCATTCTCCGCAACGAAAACCGGCACATTGCCGGGCCCCACCCCGATGGCCGGCGTGCCCGAGCTGTACGCGGCGCGGACCACGGCGGTGCCGCCGGTGGCCACGATCACGCTGGTCCGCTCGTCGGCCATCAGCGCGTTGATCAGCGGCACCGACGGGTCGTCCACGACCTGGATCACGCCGTCCGGCGCGCCCGCCGCCACCGCGGCCTGCGCCAGCGTGCGGGCCGCGTCCGCGGAGCATTCCCGGGCCAGCGGGTGCGGGCTGACCACGACCGCGTTGCGGGTCATCAGGGCGAGCAGGGACTTGACGAACACGGTGGCGATCGGGTTGGTCAACGGGGTGAGCGCGAGCACCACCCCGGCCGGGCGCGGGATCTCCACGATCCGGGCGGCCGGGTTGACCCGGGGGGTCACATAGTCGTGGCCGGCGTAGGCCTCGGCCAGTCCGGTGCTGCCGGCCAGGTTCTTGATGACCTTGTGCTCGGCGACGCCGAACCCGGTCTCGCGCACGGCCCAGTCGGCGTACTCGCGGGCCCGGGCGGCGCCCGCGGCCGCGGCCGCGTGGACAATCCGGTTCACCGCGGCCTGGTCGTAGCGGGCGAACGCGGACGCGGCCCACTGGGCCCGCTGCAGCATGGCCCGCGCCCTCGGCACCCCGGCCGGGTCGGTGAGCAGGTTGACGGAGATGGGGTGATCCATGTCCGTGGCTGCGGGCTCGGTCATCGGACCCGCCTCCCGCTGGCCGCGTCGTTCCGGGCCTCGGCGATGGCCACCTCGACCCGGTCGAGCAGCTCGGCGCACAGGTCCGGGGTGAGCAGCAGGCCCGGCTTGAACTGCAGGACCCGGGGGTCGAGGGTGGAGAAGATCGCCCACACCCCGTGCTCGTACAGGCGCCTCATGACGAACTTGGCACCCTGCGGATGGTCGAACTCCAGGCCCATGACCAGGCCGTCCTGGCGGATGCCGGTGAACCAGTCCGGGTAGGCCGACTGCATCCGGCGCAGTGCCCGGCCGAGCAGGTCGGCGATGTAGAAGACCATCGACCTGACCTCGGGCCGGCAGGTGATCTCCAGGGTCTTCAGCGCGGCGATGCAGCCCAGCTCGGCGCCGCCGAACGTGGACATGTGCGCGAACCCGTCCTCGCGGAGCCAGCCCGCCGCCGCCTCGCTGACCATGACCGCGCTGACCGGGTACATGCCGCCGGAGATGCCTTTGCCGGTGACCAGGAGGTCCGGGGCGATGCCGTGCTTGGTGATCGCCCACAGCTCGCCGGTACGCATCAGCCCGGTCTGCACCTCGTCGGCGATGTAGAGGACGCCGTACCGCTCGCAGAGCTGCTTGGTGCCCTCCAGGTAGCCCGGGGCGGGCAGCGGGAACCCGTAGGTGGCGGGGATCGTCTCCATGATCACGGCGGCGACGTCCCGGCCGCGCAGCGCGTCCTCCATCGCGGCCAGGTCGTTGAACGGGACATGGGTGAACTCGTCCGGCCGGTCGGCCAGGAACAGGGTCGAGAACCGGTCGTCGCCGGTCGCGACGGCCAGGCCGGTGTGACCGTGGTAGGCCTTGGCCACCGAGACGATCTTGCGCTTCTTCGTGGCGTGCCGGGCGGTCTTCAGGGCGATGTCGATGGCCTCGCTGCCGCCGCTGCCGAACACCACCTTGGTGAGGCCGGGCGGCGCGGTCTTCACCAGCGCCTCGGCCAGGGCCGTGCGGGCCAGCGACGGAAAGTGGTGGTTACCGATGTCGAACCGCTGCATGGCGGCGGTGACGGCCGCGGTGACCTCGGGATTACGGTGCCCCAGGTTGTAGGTGCCGCCGTTGAGGTGGACATCGATCAGGCGCTTGCCCCCGACGTCGTAGATGAAGTAGCCCTCACGCCGGTCGATGACCAGCGGGATGCCGGAGTCGGACCAGAACTGGGTCTTGTCCGGGTTCCAGAACTGCCTGGACCGGTCGAGCATCTCGGCCTTGGACGGGAAGGCGATCAGCTCCTCGGCCATGTCGCCTCCGGGTTCCGGGTGGCCGTCCGGTCTGCTTTGGTCTGACCAAATACGTACGCTTCTAACCTTTACCTGTCAAGAGGTCAAGGTTAAGTCCATATTTCACGAACCATAACTCTTGTCATGATTCCGACCTGCTGATACCGTCCGCGCTGTGATCTGTACCACAAGGCGTTCCTCAACCGTTTGACCTCGGCTTGACCACCGCTGTCTGACCACCCGCTGTTGGACACTGCCGTTCGATCACCCGCGCCGCGGGCGCGGCCACCTCGCAGTACTGGGCGATCCTCTGGGGAGGGCACTCATGGCACAGTCGGAACTTCCACGGGTCGGCGGATTCGAGGGGATGGAGGAATCCCTCGACGTCTCCCGGCGCGCCGAGGTCCCCAAGCTACGCAAGGGCGCGGTCGGCCTGGGCGGTGTGCTCTTCCTGACCGTCACCGGATCCGCGCCGATCTCGGCGATGCTGTTCAACACCCCGATCATGGTCGGGTACGGCCAGGGCGTCGGCGCGCCCGCCGCGTTCATCTTCGGCGCGATCGTGCTGGTCGTGTTCTCCGTCGGCTACGTGGCCATGACCAGGAAGAAGACCAGCGCGGGCGGCTTCTACTCCTACATCAGCCACGGGCTGGGCCGGGAACTCGGCATCGGCACCGGCTACGGGGCCGTGGTGGCGTACTCGGTGTTCGAAGCCTCACTGGCCGGCGGGTTCGCGTACTTCGCCAACCTCAAGGTGAACGCGTTCGGGGTCAATATCGGCTGGCCCTGGCTGGCCCTCGGCATGGTCGTGCTGATCTCCCTGCTCACCTTCTTCGACGTCAGGCTGTCTTCCACGCTGCTGGCCATCGGGCTGCTGAGTGAGATCGCGATCTTGATCATCTTCGACATCTTCATGTTCAGCAAGGGCCACGCCTCCTGGGCCTCGCTCAACCCGGCCAACGCGTTCAGGAGCTTCCCGGCCTCCGGGAAGCTGGCCGCCGGCTCCGTCGGCATCGGGCTGTTCTTCGCATTCTGGTCCTGGGTCGGGTTCGAGATGGCCCCCAACTACGCCGAGGAGTCCCGCGAGCCGAAGCGGATCGTCCCCCGCGCGCTGTACATCTCGGTGATCGGCCTGGGCGTCTTCTACACGCTGACGTCGTGGGCGCCGCTGTTCGGCTACCCGAGCACGCACGCGGCCATCGCGGCGGCCCAGGGCAACGCGGCGAACTTCTACCTCACCCCGGCCAGCCAGTACGCGGGCCACTGGGTGTCGTCGATCATGAGCTACCTGATCATCACCGGCTCGTTCGCCTGCGGGATGGCGTTCCACAACACCACCGCCCGTTACATGTACTCCCTCGGCCGGGAGGGGCTGCTGCCCGCCCCGCTGGGCCGCACCCACCCCAAGTTCAAGAGCCCGCACATCGCGTCGATCGTCCAGTCGGTGGTGGCCGCGGTCATCATCATCCTGTTCGCCGTGTTCACCGGCACCAACGACCCGAACTCCCAGGCCTACCTGCAGCTGTACGGGCTGATGGCGGTGATGGGCGTGATCATCATCCTGTCGGTGCAGGCCCTGGTCTCGCTGGCCATCCTGGTCTACTACCAGCGGCACCACCAGGACGAGACGCACTGGTGGAAGACCCGGGTGGCTCCCCTCCTGGCGCTGGTGTCCCAGGCCTTCGTGGTCTACCTGCTGTTCGACAACATCAGCTTCCTGGGCAGCGGCTACAGCTACGCCAAGTGGTTCGGCCCGATCGACCTGGCCATCGTGCTGATCGGCGTGGGCGCCGCGTTCTACTTCAAGAAGCGCAAGCCGGCCAAGTACGAGCAGGCAGGCCGCCTCATCAACGAGGGCCTCTAACCCCGCCCGCCGGGCCGGCCCGCTCCGGCCCGGCGGGGCTCCCTCATTGCGCTATTACACTTTCCAATGTAATCCTATTGGAGGTAGCCAGCGAGGGCGGCGCAATGACCAGGGACACCATCCGCGGGTCGTCTGACCGCAGCATCCTGATCCTGACCAGCCTGGCCGACGGGCCGAAGCACGGCTACGCGCTGATCAAGGACATCGAGGGCTTCGCCGGGATCACGCTCGGCGCGGGCACCCTCTACGGGGCCCTGGCCAAGCTCGAGCGGGCCGGCCTGGTGGAGGCGCTGCCCGCCGGCGACCGCCGCCATCCGTACCAGATCACGGCAGCGGGCCGGGAGGAACTGCGGGCCCGCCTGCTGCAGGCATCCCGCATCGCCGAGATCGGCCTGCGGCGCATCTCGGCGGTCACGCCATGAACGGCTGGCCTGTGCGGCGACTGGTCGCGCTGTACCCGCGGGCCTGGCGCGCGCGAGTCGCGGCCCCTCAGAGCGGGGACACGCGACCATGACCACCGAGGGGACGTGGATCGGCTACAGCGGCACCGCCCGGATAGGGCTCGCCGTCGTCCTGCTGGCTATCGCGGGAGGCCTCGCCTACGCGGGAATTCGGTGGCCGGGGCCCTTCCAGGCCCGCAAACCGCGCCCGGCCGTCGCGAATCTCATGATCGCGGCCTGGATCCTGGCTATAGCCACGTTCCTGGTCTGCGTCTCCCTCTACGTCCACCAGGCACGCCAGGATTACCCGGGCCGGACCGCACCCACGGATCCCATCACGCCCGTCACCATCATCGGGGTTGGCATCGTCTTCTTCATCGTCCTCACCACCAGCACGCACGGGCCCGTGGCCAGGCTCGGGAGCGCCGCCATCGGCGCCCTGGCCGCCCCGATGATCTTCGAGCTCCCGTTCGACCTCATCGTCATGACCCGGACCTATCCGATCCCTCCCGATCCGGCCGGGTACCGGGCACTGTTCTTCCTGCCCCTGTTCGCCGTCGAGCTCACCACGCTGGCACTCCTGACGCTCTCCCCCATGGTGAGACTGTCCAGGGCCACCTTCTTCTGCTTCGCGCTGATGCTGGCGGTGTTCGCCGTCTGGGCCCTGTTCGGGTTCGGCTACCCGTCCGCCCCGGTCCCCATCACGCTGAACGTGGTGTCGAAGATCCTGGCTTTCGTCACGGCCCTCACCCTCTTCCTGCCTCTGGGACACCAGGCCAGCGTGCGCAGGCCGCAGGCCAGCGCCGCCCAGGCGCTGAAGTAGGCAGGACCCGGGGGGCCGCGGGTGCCCCGGGTGCACCGGAGTCGGTCAGCCCGCGAGCCGGGCCAGTACGACCAGGCCGGTGCCGGTGTCGGGGAAGCCCCGCTGCAGCACCCGGAACGGGGCCGTGCCGTACTGGGCTGCCGCGCCCCGCGCCCCGCTGTCGGGCTGGAGCAGGCGGCCGGACGCCGCGGTGCGCTCGGCCACGGACCGGGTGGCCGCCGCGGCGAGCCGACGGCGGCCGATCAGGTTGCGGGCCGCCTCCAGCGGGTATCCGAGCGGGAACCCGTACTGGCGTATCTCGATGTCGGTGAGCCCGCAGCTGGCCAGCATGGCGGTCATGGCCGCGGGATCGTAGCGGCGGAAATGACCGACCAGCTCGTCCCACGGACCGTACCGCCCCTGGTGCGCGGGCACGGACATCATGAGCCATCCGCCCGGCCGCAGCCGGGAGATCCACCGTCGCACTGCGGCCGCGTCGTCCTCGATATGCTCGAGCACCTCGAAGGCGCACACCAGGTCGAACTGCTCCGGGCCCAGCTCCTCCACCGGGATGTTGCGGACCTCCCCGCGCCCGGCGGCGCTGATCCGCCGCTGGGCTACGGCCCACGACGCCGGGTCGGGCTCGAGCCCCAGGTACTGATAGCGCTGGGCGAGCCGGACGCCCAGGGCACCCTGGCCGCAGCCGACCTCGAGCACGTCGCGGACGCCGGCGGGCAGCATCCGGGTGACGGCGTCGTAGCGCAGCCAGGCGTTCGGGGCGAGGGGCGCCACCGATCCGCCCGCCGGCCCCGGCTCGGCAGGCGCCGTGGCGGGCGCCGCCGGCTCAGCGGGCGCCTTGGCGGGCGCTGTCGGCTCAGCGGGCGCCTTGGCGAGCTGGGGCGCGAGCTGCAGCCGGCGCAGCAGCGGGGCCACGACCTGGGCCGGCGCGAACTGGCCTTCGGCCAGCCGGGTCGCGGCCCGGCGCAGCCGGGCCAGCTCCGCGGGGTCGGCGGCCAGCCGGCGCAGGGCGGCGGCAAGCGCCTCGGGGTCGCCGGGCGGCACCAGGACGGCAGCGTCACCCAGCGCCCGGCGCTGGGGCGGGGTGTCGGAGGTCAGGATCGCGCAGCCGGCGGCGGCCCCCTGGAACACCTTGTTCGGCACCACCCGCCGCGCCTTGTCCCCGGTGCCGAAGATGCCGAGGCAGACGTGGTGGCTGGCGACCACGGCGGGCAGATCCGCCGCGGGTACCCAGTCAACCCAGCGGACCGCGTCGCTGGCCGCCGCGGCGGCCTTGGCCGCAGGCGCGTCCTGGCCATCACCGATCATGGTGACCTCGATGGGCGCCCGGGCGAGCAGGCTCAGCGCGGCGCCGATGACCGGGGCTCCCTGCAGCGGGGTGTACAGGCCGTAGAACACCACCCGGAGCGGCCCGGGGGCCGCCTCGCCGGCTAGCGGCTGCCCGTCAGGCCGTTCCCCCGCGGCCTGCGGCGCCGCGGCATACCACGCGGCGGGCGCACCGACCGGGACCACCACGGCCCGGGCCTGATGCCGGGCGGGCAGCGCCAGGCGATGCTCCTCGGTGTCCACCAGCACCACGTCGGCGGCCCGCAGCGCCGCCGCGTCGATCAGCCTGAGCACGGCCTGGCGCGGGCCGCCATCCAGCCGCCGGTCCCGGGCCGTGTCACTGGCGCCGACCAGATGGTCAAGCACCACGGGTACCCGCGGGAACAGCAGCCTGGCCAGGTGGACATCGAAGTGGCCCAGATAGCCGACCAGGACCACGTCCGGCGCGGGCAGCCGGCGGGCCGCGCGGGACAGCGTCAGCCACCGGCGGCCCAGCCGGGCCAGCAGCGCGGGCGCACGCCACGGGTGGGCCAGCATAGCCACCCGGGCCGCGGTGTCCAGACCCAGCGGCGCGTTGCACTCACTGACCGCTATCCCGCTGTCCCGCAGGCCAGCGCCGAGAACAGCGATTCGCGGGTGCGCCGAGGCGTCATAGGTCCCGAATAGTAGAGCGCGCATGATTTCGACACCTTAACCTCCGCTCGGTTCCATAGAGCCGGATTCCGCCCGACCTGGCGGCGGAGCGTTTACGCTCCTGCGTATGCAAGACCGTCAGGTCGCCGCCTCGGCCGACCCGCTCCAGAACGGCCAGGGGACCGCCGCCAGCGGGCACCGCAGCCGCTGGGCCGCGGCTGGGCGGCTGCTTTCCGGCCGGCCGGTCCGCTGGGGCTTCGTGGCGGTCACCGTCGGCCTCGGCGGCTACGCCGTGGCCCGCGAGTGGCCGGGCGTGCGCTCGGCGCTGGCCAGCATAGGCGTCGGCACCACCATCGAGGCGCTGCTCTGCGTGCTGGCCGCCCTGGTCATGACGATGCAGGTCTGGCGGCTCCTGCTGGCCGGGCTGGGCTCTCCGCTACCGGCCCGGGCCGCGTCCCGGATCATGTTCATCGGCCAGTTGGGCAAGTACCTGCCCGGGTCGGTGTGGCCGGTGCTGGCGCAGATGGAACTGGGGAACGCCTACCGGGTGCCGCGGCACCGATCGGCAGCCGCGTCGGTTCTCACCATGGTGGTGTCCCTGCTCACCGGGCTGCTGGCGGCACTGGCCACGCTGCCCTTCGTGGCGGGGGCGACCGCGTACCTCTGGGCCTTCGCCATTACCCCCGTGCTGCTGGCCTGCCTGCACCCGCGGGTGCTGAACGCCGTCGTGGGCCGGCTCCTCCGGCTGACCCGCAGACCTCCGCTGGACCTGCCGCTCACCGGGCGCGCGATGGCCGCCGCCCTAGCCTGGTCCTGGTCCTCGTGGGTCCTGTATGGCCTGCAGATATGGCTCCTCGCGACCCGGCTCGGGGCCCCGCCCGGCCGCACCGTGCTGCTCGCCGTCGGCGGATTCGCCTTCGCCTGGAGCGTGGGTTTCCTGGTCGTGCTGGCCCCGGCCGGGGCGGGGGTGCGGGACGTCCTCCTCATCGCCACCCTGAGCCCGGTCCTCGGAACAAGCCGGGCCACCGCGGTGGCGCTGATGTCCCGCGCCCTGATGACCGCCGGGGATCTGCTCACCGCTGCCCTGGCCGCCGCGTCCAGCCGGCCCCCGAGCCTCCTCGGCCGCAGGCCTGGCAGTCCCGAGCCTGGCGGTCCCGAGCCCGGCGGTCCCGAGCCCGGCGGTCCCGAGCCCGGCGGTCCCGAGCCCGGCGGTCCCGAGCCCGGCGGTCCCGAGCCCGGCAGTCCCGAGCCCGGGTAGCCCCGAGCCCGGGTAGCCCCGAGCCCCGGGTAGCCCCGAACGGATCAGCAGTCCCGCCGCGGAATCACGTGAGTGATCTTGCTCCCAAAAGTACCCGCCATTGATTCTGTTGACGAGGTAATCTGAACGTCTTCAGAGGTTATTGAGGGGTTATGACCCGTACCGAAACTCTGCCCAGATATCGTGCTTAATCGTGGATTTTCGGGTGGCGGCGCGCAACGAGGTGAAGGCTGCCCGGCAGGCCGCGAGCCATCAGGGTCCGCCGGACGGTGATGCCCCGCAGGAGGCCGGTGCAGGGGAGACCGGACCACTGGAGGCGAGCGCCGCGCCGGCCGAGCCGTTGCAGGCAGGCGCCGGGCCGGCCGGGCCACCGCTGGCTGCCTCGCGCCGTGGCGCGCACCGGCTGGGGGTCGGCCTGCTGACCGCGCTGGCCGCGGCCGCCTACTCGGGCTTCGCGCTCGTCCGGTACCACACCTATCAGACTGCCTCCTACGACCTGGTGATCTTCGACCAGGCCGTGCGTTCCTACGCCCACCTGCACCCCGGGATCTCCCTCATAAAGGGATTGCACAACGGATTCGGCCCTCATTTCTCGGTGCTCGGCGATCACTGGTCACCGATCCTGGCCGTGCTGGCCCCGCTGTACTGGGTCAGCAACAGCCCGGTCAACCTCCTGGTCGCGCAGGCGGTCCTGTTCGCGCTGGCGATCCCGCCGGTGTGGCTGTTCACCCGGCGGGCCTTCGGCGGCGGCACCAAGGCGACCGCGGCGGCCTACCTCGTGTCCGCCGCGTACGCGCTGAGCTGGCCGATCGCCGCGGCCCTGGCCTTCGACTTCCACGAGGTCGCGTTCGCGCCGCTGCTGACCGCAGTGGCCCTCGAGCGTCTCCAGGCCGGACGGCTGCGGACCGCGCTGATCGCGCTGGGGGCCCTGCTGCTGGTCAAGGAGGACATGGGCTTCCTGATCTTCGGGATCGGCATCTACCTGGCCGTGGACCGCCCGAAGACGCTCAGGCGGCCTGCGCTGACCGGCCTGATCCTCGCAGTGGTGGGGCTGGTGGCCAGCGTGGTGTCCATCTACGTGCTGATCCCCGCCTTCGGCGGACGTTCCGGCTACTACTGGGCGTATGGTGCGCTGGGCGGCAACGTGCCGCAGGTCATCGGGCACATCATCATGCATCCGGCCAGTTCGGCGCGGCTACTGATCACCCCGCGGGTCAAGCTCGACACCATGCTCTGGCTGTTCGGAGCGTTCTGCTTCCTGCCGCTGCGCTCCCCCCTCACGCTCGCCGCGGTCCCGCTGCTGCTCGAGCGGATGCTGAACAGCAAGTTCCCCAACTGGTGGGTTACCCCGTTCCACTACAACGCCTACCTCGTGATCATCCTGCTCTTCGCCGCCGTGGACGGGGCCGCCCGGCTGGACCGATGGTCGGTCGAGGTCGGCGACTACTTCGCAGCCCGGCGCAGCCGCCCCGGCGCCGCCTGGTCCCCGCCCGGCGCCGACCAGCGGCGGACCGGAACGGTCGCGCTGGCCTGCTCGGTCGCGCTGATCGTCGTGGCCATAGGCCTGGTCCCGCGCTTCGCGTTCGGAGCGGCCCTGCACTCGTCCTTCTACCACCGGAACGCCCAGGTGCGCGCGGAGGCCGCGGCCGCCGCCGCAGTGCCGCGGGGGGTCACGGTCGAGGCGGTCAACAACGTTGGCCCGCATCTGTCGGGCCGGGACACCGTCCTGCTGTGGGACGGCGACGGGACAACGCCACGGTTCTCCCCATGGGTGGTCGCCGACGTGAGACGCCGGGAGTTCACCTGGCACTCCGTGCGGGCCGAACGGCGGCGGGTCAGGCTATTGGAGAAGCACGGCTATCAGGTCACCTTCCGGCAGGACGGGTACCTCGTCCTGCACGCCCCGCGGACCGGGCGGTGATCGCCCTGGCCCGGACCTCGTTGGCAGGCTCCGCCCGCCGCGCCGCCACCGGCCTGATTCCCGGCCCGGCCGGACCGGCCGACCCGGCCGGGCAGCTGCTCGGACGGCTGTCGGTGCTGCCCGCCTTTCTGGTGATGGCCTGGTTGCTGGCCGGGCTGCCGCTCCTGCTCCTGGGCGTGTTCACCCCGGTGCTCACGCTGGTGATCTCGGTACCGCTGGCCGCCGTGCTGATGCTGGCGGGACTCCGCTGGATCCCCGGCCTGAGGCAGGAATCCGAGGCGGCCCAGGTGACCGGCCGCACCCCCGCACCTGGGACGGCGGCCGCAGCCGGGCCCGGCCAGACGCCGGACCGGGAAGACAGCGACACCGCCCCGCGCACGCCCTGGTGGGCCGTGGTCGCGGTAATCGCGATCGCGGCCGCGTTCGGCCTGGACCAGATGATCTATCACGCGCAGCAGCTCATCGTGATGCGCGACCCCGCGGCCTACATCCAGTTCGGGAACTGGATAGCCGGCCATGGCTCACTGCCGATCCCCCAGGACCGCGCGGCCTTCGGCGGCACCCATCCCGGCCTGAGCTTCGACAGCTTCGCCTCTTACCCGGTCGGCAGCGCGGTGGTGCCGCAGTTCATGGCCGGGCTGCCGATGATCCTGGCCGGCGGGTTCTGGATCGGCGGGGCTACAGCCGCCACGGCGATGGCGCCAGTCCTGGGCGCACTTGCCGTCCTCACCTTCGGCGGGCTGGCCGCCCGGCTCGTCGGGCCACGGTGGGCTCCGCTGGCCGCCCTCACCCTGGCGATCGCGCTGCCGATGCAGTTCACGGCCCGGTCCACCTACAGCGAGCCCGCCGCGGCCATCCTCTTCCTGGGAGGCCTGTGCCTGGTCATCGACTCGCTGCGGACCGAAGGGCTGGGCGGCCGGGTCACCGCCGCGCTGGGTGGGCTGGCCCTGGGCATGACCCTGCTGGTCCGCATCGATGGAGCCAGCGACATTCTCCCGGTCCTCCCCTACATCGGGCTGCTCCTCATCGCCCGCCGGCCCCAGGCGCTGCCGCTGCTCGGTGGCCTGGCCACTGGCGCGATCTATGGCGCCGTGGACGGCCTGGTGCTGTCGCGCCCTTACCTGGCCACCATCAAGAGCTCACTGATCCCGCTGGCCTTGCTGGTCGTCGTGATCCTGATCGGCACCGGGGCGGCGGTCCTGCTGCTGCGCCGCCGGGGCCTGCCAACCCTGCGCGGGAACCTCCTGCCCAATGCGGCTTTCGTGCTCGCGTTCCTGATCCTGATCGCCTTCGCCGTGCGCCCGTATCTCCAGACTGTCCACGGGCCCGCGACCGCGTCCTCAGTGCCGGCCATGATCGACTGGCAGCGGGCTGACGGCCTGCCCATTCAGCCCACCCGCCTGTATTACGAGATCAGCCTGCACTGGGTGTTCTGGTACCTCGGCGTGCCTGCCGTGCTGCTCGGCACGCTCGGCGCGGCACTGCTCGCGCGCCGCTGCCTGCAGGGCCGCGCGCCGCTATGGATCCTGCCCCTGGTCACCTTCGGCTGGGCCATCGTGACGACGCTGTACCGGCCGGCCATCGTGCCCGACCAGCCCTGGGCGAGCCGCAGGCTGGTCCCGGCGGTGCTTCCAGGTTTCATCGTGCTCGCCGTCTGGGCCGTGCGGTGGATCCATGGATGGCTGCGTGAGCAGGGCTACGGCCGGCCCGGCCGGGTGATCGCCGTGGCCGTCTGCTCAGCCGCCCTGGTCCTCCCGGCCGCGCAGACCACCCTGGGACTCGGGGTCCGGGACGGGGGCCCGCTCGGCCTGCGCCCTGTCGCGACCGGGCTGGCCTTCACCCCCACCTACCGGGGGGAGGTCCAGGCGGTTGACGGGTTGTGCGCCGCCATCCCGCGTGACTCGTCAGTCCTGATCGTCAGCAGCTCGCTGGCCGACACGTTCCTGCAGCTGGTCCGGGGCATGTGCGGCGTCCCGGCCGCGCGGACCCGCGATCCGAGTCCCCGTGCAGTCAGCGGTGTCATTCGCGGCATCCGGCACGCCGGCCGCCAGCCCGTACTGCTCGGGATCAGGAGGAGAGCGCTCAAGCGCTACGGCGCCACGCCCCGGCTGATCATGGCCCTGCGCACGACCCAGGACAGCCACACGCTGATCAACCCACCCACAACCACCTGGAAACTCACCGTCAACGTCTGGATGTCGGAGCCCTCACGATGAAATCGCTCACCGACGACCGCATGGCCACCACCCCCGGAACTGCGCCCGCCGCCACCCCGGCACCCGATCCCGATCCCGATCTGGCCGGGCAGAACCCGTACGTCTCCATCATCCTGCCCTGCCACAATGAGGAGGGACACGTCGTCACCGAGGTGACGCGGATCTGCGCGGCCATGGATGCCAGCGGGTACACCTATGAGCTGGTCGCCTACGACGACGCCTCGACCGACGGGACGCTGGCCCGGCTGCAGGAGGCCGCGCCGGGGTTCCCCCACCTGAAGATCGTGGCGTTCCGCCGCAACGGCGGCTCGGGCACGGTCCGCCGGATCGGCACCCAGGAAGCCCGGGGCCAGATCGTGGTCTGGACCGACGCCGACATGACCTACCCCAACGAGCGGATCCCCGAACTGGTCGCGATGCTGGAGCAGGACCCCGACACCGACCAGGTCGTCGGCGCGCGGACCAGCGAGGAAGGCAGCCACAAGCTGCTGCGGGTCCCGGCGAAGTGGTTCATCCGCAAGCTCGCCGAACGGCTGACCAACTACGAGATCCCCGACCTGAACTCCGGCCTGCGCGCCTTCCGCCGCGAGGTTGCGCTGCCCTACCTCCGGCTGCTGCCCCCCGGGTTCTCCTGCGTCACCACGATCACGATCGCGTTCCTGTCCAACCAGCACGACGTCCGCTACGTGCCCATCGGCTACGCCAAACGGGCTGGCACCTCCAAATTCCACTTCGTCAAGGACGCCTACCGCTACATCCTCCAGGTGCTGCGGATGGTCATGTACTTCAACCCGCTCAAGGTCCTGATGCCTATCGCCCTGGCCCTGCTCGGCCTCGGCGTGCTCAAAGGCATCTACGACGTGGTCGTCCACCCCCTGCACATCGCCGACGACACCGTCCTGATCTTCGTCAGCGGCCTCATCATTGCCACCCTGGCCCTCCTCGCCGACCTCATCGTCCGCTCCCGCAGCGATCTGTAGTCACCTCCCCGCGGCGGCTCAGGTGGTCCGGGCGAGATCCAACGCCCGCCTTCCGCGGCGTGAGGCTCGTCGGTGCCGGGGTACCTGCCTGCCGGCTATCGGGCATCGCCGTGGTCGGCCCGGAGACCGGTGGCAGGACAGCGGAGGAGCCATGACCTCAACGACGAGGCGACGGCCGGCCGACGGCGCGCTGATCGTCGGCCGTGGCGTGCCGGACTCATGGCTCAGCGCCGACCAGGCGATCCAGCTGGCGAAGCCAACCCAGTGCCAGCTAACCCAGTGCCCAGCCAACCCAGTGCCAGCCAACCCAGTGCCAGCCAACCCAGTGCCAGCTAACCCAGTGCCAGCTAACTCAGTGCGCGCGGCGGCCCGGGGTTCCGGGCCGCCGCAGATTAGACCGGCCAAATCTGCGTGTTACTGCGTTCACAAGGAAAGCCCGGCGGCCACCCCTCCTTATTGGACAGCCGCGCAGGGTGCGTTATCCCAGTCAGGAAAGGCACCGCCGGCTCTTGACGTGGTCGCCGCGCGCGCCACAATATGGCCGTCTAAAGGTCGCGATGCGCGCCTCTTCGCCGCGGATCGTCAGGCCACCCGGCCACCGAGCAGGAGTCGCGTTGTCAGCCAAACCCGCCCGGGCCGCCCGGGCCGCGCTGCGGATCGTGCCGCCCATCCGGCACGAGGCAGCGTCACCGGGAGCAGCCGGCGGCCCTGGTCCGGCCGGCTCCGCGGTCCGCCCCGCAGCTGGCGCCACGGCCGGCGCGGGCGAGGCCACCGCGTACCGGCAGCTGGCTGCGGACCTGCGGCAGGCGGTCATGGACGGGCGCTACCCACCGGCACAGCGGCTGCCGACGGAAGCCGAGCTGGTCGCCTCCACCGGGCTGAGCCGCCAGACAGTGCGCCGCGCCTTCCAGGATCTCGTCTCGGAAGGCGTCATTTACCGGGTCCGCGGCCGGGGCACGTTCGCGGTTCCGGGAGAGGGCAAGTACCTGCGCTCGTTCGACAGCATCGATGACCTGATGGCACTCTCGCTGGACACCGAGCTTCGTGTGGTCGAGCCGCTGCATGTGCTGGCCAGCGTGGCGGTCGCGGACACGCTGCGGGTGCCCGACGACACCGTGATGGCCATGTCGTTCCTGCGGCTGCACGACGGGGTGCCCTTCTGCTGCACGAAGGTGCATGTGCCCCTGGAGATCGGGCGCAGGCTGCGGGACCTGCCCGAGCTCGGGGCGCTCACCGAACCGGGCGACCGCGCCCGGTTCACGGTGATCAGCCTGGTGGACCGGGTCAGCGACCGGCAGATCCACAACGCGGTGCAGAACGCGACCGCAGTGGCCGCCGACCCGGACACGGCCCGCAGGCTGGGCTGCCCGGCGGGCGTGCCGGTGCTGCGCATTGAGCGGCTCTACTCTGACCGGGACCTGGTGCCGCTGGAGCTGGCGATCAACCATTTCCACCCGGACCGTTACTCCTACCGGCTGCAGATGCGGGGCCGGGTCGATCACTCCGGCACGCGCGGGAGCGCACGGTGAGCGGCCAGCCTGCCACGCTGAGCGGCCCACGCAGGCCAGCCACCGCCCCGTCCGGGGCCACGGCGATGGTCACCGCGCTGGCCGCGGCGGGCACCCGCGTGATGTTCGGCGTGCCGGGCGGCGGCCCGAACCTGGACGTGGTCGGAGCAGCTACCGCGGCCGGGCTGTGCTTCGTGCTCACCCACACCGAGACCGCCGCGGCCATCATGGCCGCGACCAGCGCTGACCTGACCGGAACACCGGGGGCGGTGCTGGTCACCCGGGGACCGGGACTCGCCAGCGCGGTCAACGGGATCGCCCACGCGGCGCTGGACCGGCTTCCCCTCGTGGTCATCTCCGACACGGTGCGGGCCGCCGAGGCCGGCCGGGTCAGCCACCAGCGGCTGGACCAGGGCGCGCTGGGCCGGCCGGTGGCCAAGGCGGCGCTGACGATCGGCGCGGACCGGGCCGGCCAGGCGAGCTCGCGGCTGGTCAGCCGGGCCCTCGCCGCACCACCCGGGCCGGTAATCGCGCTGATGGACGACAGCGCCACGGCCGGTTCGGCGGCCACCGTCGATGACCCCGGGTCCGGCGCGGCCTCCGCCCGCCCGGCTCCTCCGGCCGGCGTCGCCTCGCTGTCCGATCTCGCACCGCTGGCCTCGGCCCTGCGCACCTCCCGGCGGCCGGTGCTCTTGCTCGGCGCCCACGCCATCGCGCACACCGCCGCCATCCGGGCGGCGGTGGCCGGCCGCCGCATCCCGGCGCTGCACACCTACCGGGCGAGGGGCATAGTCCCGGATTCTGCCGCCCAAGCAGCCGGGCTGGCGACGGGCGGCACGATGGAGTGGCCGTTGCTGGCCCAGGCTGACCTCATCATCGGGCTGGGCGTGGACGAGGCGGAGATGATCCCGGCCGCCTGGGACTACGCCGCGCCCACGGTCCTGGTCGGCGAGTGGCCGGCCAGGTACACCGGAGCCACGGGCTACTTCACCGGCGCCACCGCCCTGACCGCACCGCTGCCGGCCGCGATCGATGTGCTGACGGGCTGGACACCACCAGCCGGCCCAGGCTGGGCACCGGCGGCCGGGCGGGCGGCCCGGGCCGACGCCGCACGCTGCCTGGCCGAGGCAGCCACCGCCATCACCTCCGCCGCGGCGCTTGCCCCGCAGCAGGTCGCCGCCGTGGTCCGGGCGCACACCCCGGCGGACACCATCGCGACCGTGGACGCGGGCGCGCACATGCTGGCGGTGATGCCGCTGTGGGAGGTGGACCAGCCCGGCCGGCTGCTCATCTCCAGCGGCCTGGCCACCATGGGCTTCGCGCTGCCCGCCGCCATCGCCGCCGCGCTGTGCGCCCCCGGCCAGCCGGTGGTCGCGTTCACCGGGGACGGTGGCCTGGGCATGACACTGGCCGAAATCGAGACCGCCGTCCGGCTCAGGCTGCGGATCGTGGTCATCGTGTTCAACGACGCCACGCTCAGCCTCATCAAGATCAAGCAACGCCCGGCCGGCCAGGGCGGAGCCGAGGCCGTGGACTACGGCCCGGTGTCCTTTGCCGGGGTGGCCACCGCGATGGGGGCCGCGGCGGCCGCCGCCGGATCCGAGGCGGAGCTGGTCACGGCGCTGGGCGAGGCGTTGCGCCGGGACGGCCCGACGGTGATCGATGCCGCCGTGGACCCGGCCTCCTACCCCGCGGTCATGGAGCTGAGCCGCGGTGACGCCGGCCGCCGGGCTGTGCCCGGCCTGACCGAGGCAGGGGGAGCACGCGACCGTTGACCACCCGGCGCGGGTCCCGCCCCACCGGGCACTCTCCGCCCGATCGGGGACCCCCGATCGGGCGGGGGTCCCCCGCCCCACCGGGCTCCCAACCCCACGGGGCACCCCCGCCCGCACCAGCCACCCGCTCGATCGGATACCCCCGCCCGCACCGGGCACCCCGCCCCCACCGGGCACCCCGCCCCCACGGGGCAATGCGATACAGCAAAGGAGCGTGCGCAGTGAGCATTACCGTTGCGAAGTTCAAGGACGTGGCCGAGGGGACCCAGCCCGGCCAGTTCACCATCGGCGACCGCGAGCCGGTGACGAGCCTGGCTGACCTGGAGCCGAGCTTCAAACGGCTGCTGGATGAGCCGGTGACCGCGGTCGTGGCCGTGATGGGCCGGGCCGACCAGCCGAACCTGACCCCGGTGTGGTTCGACTACGAGGGTGACACGGTACTGCTCAATCTGGCCACGCACCGCAAGAAGGTGGACTGGCTGCGCAAGGCCCCGTACGCGACCTTCCTGCTGATGAACCCGGAGAACGCCTACCACTGGATCAGCATCAAGACCGTGGTGAAGCGGGAGATCTCTGAGGACGACCCGGCCGAGGGGCAGCGGGTCACCCACCAGCTGGACCGGATCTGGGTGAAGTACACCGGCAACGAGCCGCCCTACGGGCTGCGTGATCCCTCCTTCGAGGAGCGGCGCGTGCTGTTCGAGATGGAAGTCGTCAGCGTCGCGACCTTCGGCCGCCCCTGACCAGCGACCGGGCGCGGGAGGAGCACAGCCGGTGTCCAGGATGCCCCGGGTCAGCATCGCCGGCGGGTCGCTAGGCGGCCTCACCGCGGCCCTGGTGCTCCGGGACGCCGGCTGTGACGTCCGGGTCTTCGAGCGGTCCTCGACCGCGCTGCAGGCCCGGGGCGCGGGTATCGCCGCGCTCGACACGACCCTGGACTACCTGCTCAAGCGGGGCGGCTTCCAGGTCACGGATGTGTGCTCGTCCACCGGGTGGATCCGGTTCCTGAACCGCGACGGCAGTGTCCAGGACGAGCGGCGGCACCGTTACCGCTTCTCGTCCTGGAACACGATCTACCGCTCACTGCTCAGCCTGCTCGACGCCGGCCGTTATCAGCTGGCTACCGAGGTGACCGGTTTCGCTGAGCAGCATGGCACGGTCACGGTCACCCTCGGACCAGGCCAGCCCAGCCAGCGCGCCGAGTCTGATCTGGTGGTCTGTGCCGACGGGGTCGGCTCGGCCGCCCGGGCCAGGCTGCTGCCCGCGGTCCGCCCGGCCTACTCCGGGTACGTGGCCTGGCGCGGCACCGTGCCAGAGCGGGACCTCTCCCCCGGCGCCCGCAGAATCCTCGGCGACGCCCTCACCTACCAGGTGCTGCCGGACAGCCACATCCTCGTCTACCCCATCCCCGCCCTGGACGGCTCGCTGACCGAGGGCGACCGCCTCATCAACATCGTCTGGTACGTCAACGTCGCCCAGGGAGCACCGCTGGACATCCTGATGACCGGCCGGGACGGGATTCGGCGGCCGGTCTCACTGCCGCCCGGCGCGGCGAGCGAACCGGCGGTGGCGAGCATGCGGCAGGCGGCCCGGGATCAGCTCGCCGCGCCCATCGCCGAGGCGGTGGTGAGCGCACCCGAGCCGTTCGTGCAGGTGGTGACCGACATCGAGGTTCCCGGATGGCGTTCGGGCGGATCTGCCTCATCGGCGACGCGGCGTTCGCGGTACGGCCGCACGCCGCGGCCGGGACGGCCAAGGCCGCCGCGGACGGGTGGGCCCTGGCCGAGGAACTCACGGCGGCAGGCGGCGATGTCCCCGCCGCGCTGGCGGCCTGGGAGCACCGGCAGCTGGCGCTCGGCCGCGACCTGCTCGCCCGCTGCCGGGAGATCGGCGACAGCTCTCAGTTCCTGGGCACTTTCCGGCCGGGGATCCGCGGCTCATCTTCGGGCTGTACGGCCCGGGCAATTAATACGACCGGCACCTACCACGAAGGAGAGAACGGGATGGCCGCCACGATCATCCGCGAGGAGAGTTTCGATCCCGCCGACTACCGGGGAGAACTCAACGCGGCTCCGGAAAACGAGAACGTGGGCACCCGGCTCTGGTTCGAGAACGAGCACATCCGGGTCTGGGAAGTACGGCTCATGCCCGGTGAGCGCGGGCCGTTCCACGCGCACACCCGCCGCTATTTCTGGACCGTGGTGGACGGCGGGATCGGCCGCCAGCGCACGGCGGACGGCACGATGATCACCCGCGAGTATCACGTCGGCGACACCAATTACTCCGACCACTCGCCGGATGAACCGATGATCCACGATTTCGAGAACGCCGGTGACACGCCGATCCGGTTCACCACGGTGGAACTGCTCGACTAGCGAACGGGCCAGCGGCCTGGCTCTTTCACCGCGTAGGGTATTTATTTAGGATTCTTGTCGCAAGTTGTGATTCACGACTGCATACTGCTCTCTGACGTCGATAAGGGCTGTGGGAGAAGCGATGAGCAGGACCGGCGCGGCCAGCCGCTGGGGCGGGGTACTCGCGTGGCCCGGGAGGGCCGCCGGACCGCGCCCGAAGGCCGCCGGGCCATCACGGACCTGGCCATTGCGGTCCTTGTCAACGGAATCTCCCGGGTGCGCGTCACTGAAACAGGGACGGTCGACGGCGTGATCGTCAGCCTGGTCTCTGACTCGTCCGCCCAGCCGGACCTGCCTAGCAGCCCGGTCTGGCTGGTCGTAGGCAGTCAGCGGGACCAGCGGGGCCTGTGGGTGGAGGCGCGTTGGAAAACCACGTGACGGTCGCGATCGTGGACGATCACCCGGTCGTGGTCGAAGGGGTCATCTCGTGGATCAGCGCAGACCCGGAGCAGCGCATCGCGGTGACGCAGGTCGTCAGCGATATCAGCGGGCTGGACGCGCCCCGTGCGGGAGGCGTGCTCATCCTGGACCTTGAACTCGGCGGGCGCATGATCGCGGACGAGGTGGCCCGGCTCACGGCCAGCGGCCACCGGATCGTCGTCTTCTCGGCGCATGTCGAGCCGGCCTTGATCCTCGATGTCCTGGATGCCGGCGCTTACGCGTACGTGAGCAAGGACGAGGGCCGTGATCACCTCATCGAGGCGGTGCTGGCGGCCGCGGCCGACCGGCCCTGCGTGACCCGTTCGCAGGCCAAGGCGATCCTCGCCGATCCCCGCCCGGGCCGTCCCGCCCTGTCCGGCAAGGAGCGGCAGGCGGTGCTGCTGTGGTTCCAGGGCATGTCCAAGGCCTCGGTGGCGCGGCGGATGTCGATCTCCGAGAACACCGTCCGCCAGTACATCGACCGGGCCCGGGTGAAGTACGCCACGGTGGGCGGCCCGCGCACACCAAGGACGCCCTGCTGGCCCGGGCCATCGAGGACGGGCTCATCCGGCCGGACGAGGTGGCAACGTACACCACCCTGGCCAGCCAGCCCCGCCCCCCGGCGTCCTGAGACCGGCCTGGTCCTGGGATCCGGCCTGTCCCTGAGACCCCGCGCCGGTCAGGAGGCCGGAACCGCCATCTCGCTGGCGGACAGGCTGGCGGGCTCAGGCGGCAGCGGGGGCGTGGCGCCCGGGGTCGCGGGGACCAGGAACTTGGACACGTCGAGACCCGAGCCGACCATCTGCTTGAGCATGAAGTCGTGGTTGAGGTCGAGGATGGCGCGGGTCTCGGCGGCGATCACCGCGTTACGGCTCAGGGTCAGCTCGTTGTCCTGCTCCTGCTCCCCCGAGAGCGACCAGTTGGTAGAGCCCTTGACCGTGTACACGCCGTCGATGATCACGATCTTCAGGTGGGAGATGGCGTTGTGCACCGAACTGGTGCCAATGGCGATGCTGTTACCGAAGGCATTGTTGGCCCACTTGGCCAGGATCGCCTTTTCGTGGACGCCGGCGGCCTGGCTGCGGTCCAGGCTCATCTGGACGTAGACCTGCTCGTCGGCCAGCTTGCCCTGGATGATCGCGTTCAGCTCGTCGTCGTCGTAGCCGAACATGTTGACCACGATGGAGTGCTGCGCCGTCCCGAGCAGCGCGACCAGCAAGCCGTGCATGTTGTCGCGCGGGGAGAAGAACGTCCTCTGGTCGTCCGGATAGCCGTCGAGGAACCTGCCCTCGGCCTTGTACCTTCCCAGGTTTTCCCACACAAACGGCGCATCGGCCATTGCAACCCCCCATATTTGGTTATCTGGAGGCAAAGTATCCCGGCCCGACGCCGCTGGCTATGCCTCACGGCCTGCCGGCCGGCCCAGATCGAGACAGGGGCCGGCCCGGCGCACGGCCACGATCAGGCGCGGGCGTAGTTGCTGGCCCCGTACCAGTCGACGATGACAACCGGCTCGTCCCCCACCACCCAGGCGTCGTGCCCCTGGGGCAGCGCGGTGACGTCTCCCGGCCGGGCGTCGAATTCCACGCCGTCGGACATCACGATGTGCAGCGTGCCCTGCACGTGGTACTGGAAATGCGGCGCCTCGCAGAGTTCGGTTCCGGCGAGCGGCTTGACGTCCTGGGACCAGCGCCAGCCCGGCTGCAGGGTGAGCCGGCCGACCTCCCCGCCGCCGATCCGGAGCAGGTGCAGGGCCCCGTGGTCGAACGGGCGGACCTCGTCGGGGGTTTCGAAGCTCTTCTGCTCCGCTTTTCCGGTCATGGGACTCACTTCTCCTTTGCCTGCAGGGCTTGTGGGCTTGCCCGTAGGGCTCGTGGGTTTCTTTCCGCCGAGAATGGCCGGCCGGGGTTGCACTGAACTTGCAACCACTGCACCTTCAGCCGCTGCACATGTAACCGCTGAGCTTGTAAGCACAGGCCTGTCAGCCGCTGTCCTGGCGGTTGGCGCCCCGCCGGGGTTTGATACCGGCATGAGATCGCTCGCGGTGCGGGTGCTCAACGACTTCGGTGTCGATGGGATGGAGCCGCAGTCGCTGGGCAGCCGGAAGGCGCGCCTGGCGCTGCACCTGCTCGCCCTGGCCGGGGGGCAGGTGGTGACCTCGGCCGCGCTCGAGGACGCCCTGTGGGGCGACGCGCCGCCCGCGAAGCCCGACGAGCAGATCGCCGTGCTGGTCAGCCGCCTGCGGTCGGTGCTGGGCCGCGACCGGATCGAGCACCGTGACCACGGGTACCTGCTGCACTGCGACTGGCTGGACGCCGCCGAACTGACCGGGCTCACCGAGGAGATGGACCGCCGGCGCCGGGCGGGCCACGTGGTGGGGGCGGCCGCCGCGGCTCGCGTCGCGCTCTCCCTGATCCGCGGCGACGGCCCGGCCCCGCTGCCGGGCGAGTGGGCCGAGCTGAAACGCGCTGACCTGGAGCGCCTGATCCGCCGCGCCCGCCAGGTGGCGGCCACCGCGCTGCTGGACGCCGGGGACTGGATGGCAGCCGCCGACGCCGCCGCGACCGCGCTGGAGCATGACCCCTACGACGAGGCGGCGCTCCGGGTTCTGCTGCGCGCCCAGGTGATGGGCGGCCGGGTGGCCGCGGCGCTGGCTGCCTACGCCAGTACCCGGGAACGCCTGGCCGACGAGCTCGGGACCGACCCGTCACCGGAGACGCAGTCGCTGCAGCTGGCCATCCTGCGCGGTGAGCTGGCCCCGGCCGGGCCCGTCCCGGCCCCGGCGTCCCTGGGGCTGGTCGGCCGGAAGGACGAACTGGGCTACCTGGACGCCGTGGCCATGCGCGCCCGCGCCGGTGCCGTCGAGGTGGTGGTCATCGACGGGGAGGCCGGCATCGGCAAGACCACCCTGCTGCGCAGCTGGGCCGACCGGCGGGCGGCCGCCGGTGACACGGTGCTGATGGCCACGTGCGGACAGCTCGACCAGGCCCTCCCGCTGGACGCTCTGCTCACCGGGCTGGCTGCGCTGCTGCGCCAGCTCGGGCCTGAGGCGACCGCGGACCTGCTGGGCGGCGACGAGCCGGTGCTCGGTCCCCTCCTCGCACCGGGCCCTGCCGTACCGGCGCGGTCCAGCCTGGCCGACAGCATGCTCGGCCCCGCCGTCCTGTACGCGGCCCTGGTCCGGGTGCTCGGCAGGCTCACCGGCCGGGGGCCGGTGGTCGTGGCGATCGACGATGCGCATCTGGGGGGCCGCGCGCTCCCGGACTGGCTGCGGTTCGTGGGCCGCGCGGCGGTACCGCTGGCCGTGGTGGCGGCGGTGCGCCCGGGCGCGGGCGAGCCGATGCCGGCCACCAGCTTGATCCACCTCGGCGTGCTCGGCCGCGACGCCGCCGCGGAACTGGTGGGGCTGGCGCGGGTCGACGAGCTGTACGAGCGGTCCAAGGGCCACCCGCTCTTCCTCACCGAGCTGGCGCAGCAGGCAGCCGGCGGCCCGCTGCCGGCCTCGCTCGTGGAGTCGGTGTCCACGCGCTGCGACGATCTAGGCCCGGCCGGCGTGCTGCTGCGCACCGCCGCGGTGATCGGCCCCGAGCTGGACATCGACCTGCTCGCGGCGGTGCTGGGCCGGGGCGTGGTGGACCTGCTGGATGACGCCGAGCGCGCTGTCGCCGGGCAGTTCCTGGCCGACGACAACGGAACTCTCCGGTTCCGGCACGAGCTGCTGCGGGAGGCCCTGGCGGCGAGTGCGACCGCCGGCCGGGCCGCGCTGCTGCACCGGCAGGCCGGCCGCGTGCTCGCCCGGCGGCCAGACGCGGACCCGGTGATGGTGGCCCATCAGGCTCGCCTGGGCGGTGACCTGACGCTCGCCTCGCGCGCGCTGCGGGACGCGTCGGCGCGGGCCGGGGAGCGCTTCGACCATGCGGCGGCCGAGGCGCTGCTGGACGACGCGCTGCTGCTGCACCCCGATCAGGAGGGATGGCTGGCGCGGGCCCGGGTCCGGACCCGCCGCGGCCGCTACACCCAGGCCCTGGAGGATGTGGAGCGCGCCGGGGAGGCGAGCCCGGCCGCCCTGGAGGTGGGCGCCTGGGCCTCGTACTTCGGCCGCCGCTTCGGGCAGGCCGCCCAGTTCGCCGAGGACGGCGCGCTGGCCGCGGAAGATCCGGCCAGCCGCGCCCGGTGCCTGGCCGCCGGGGGCCGCACCCACCACGCCGCGGGTGACCTGGCCCAGGCCGAGTTGCTGCTCGGCGAGGCTTTCTCGCTCGCCGAGGGCACGGCCCGGGTGACCGCGGCCGCGTGGCTGGGCGTGCTCCGGGCACATCAGAGCCGGGCCGCCGAGGCCCTGTCACTGCTGCGGCCGGCCGCCCGCGGGCACGTCGGGGTGGAACACACCTCGGCCACGCTGCACGCGCTCCTGTTCACCGGGCACGCGCACGCGCTCGCGGGCCGCCCGGCCCTGGCCCTGGCCTCGTTCGCGCGCTACACCGAGGAGGTGGAGCGGCGCCAGGTGCCACGCTTCGCGGGGCGCGCGGTGAACTTCGCGGGCTGGGTGCTGCGCAACGTGGGGGCGGCCGGGGAAGCGGCCGACCAGCACATCGCCGCGCTGGAGATCGCCCAGCGTCAGGGCACGGCCGAGGTCACCATCGCCGCCCTGGAAGACCTGGCCGAGCAGTGCCTGGAGGCCGGCGACCCGGACAGCGCGCAGGCCCGGCTGGCGCAGGCAGCTGCGCTGCTGCAGGGCGACCTGGTCTTCGGTTGGCGGCTGGGCCTGAAGTACCAGCTGATCACGGGGCGCCTGGCGATGCTGTGCGGTGACCCCGGGAAGGCCGCGGTCGCGGCCGCCGAGCTGGAGTCACGGGCGGCAGCGCTCGGCGTTCCCCGCTACATCAGCGTGGCCCGGCTGCTCCGGCACCGGGCGGACCGGGCCCTGGGACGGCCGGTGGACCTGGATCGTGTCCAGGCTGACCTGGATCTGCTCGACAGCGCGGTGGCGGTGGAAGCGTGGTGGTGGACCGGGGAGGTGGCCGCCGACTTCGCCAATCCCGCGTGGCTGGACCGGGCGGCGGACCGCGCCGATCGGCTGGCCCGGAACGCGGAAGGGTACGCGGACGGGCTGCGGCGGCGCGCGGACCAGCGCCTGCGTGGCTGGCGCGCCCTGGCCGGCTGAGCCGCCCGTCCGTTCAGCGCGCGGTGAGGACGAACATCGAGGCGACCAGCGGCCCCGTGCCGGCCACGGCCTGCTCCGCGGCGCGGCGCGCCGCGGCCCGCCGCGGAGCGTCCAGCGACTGGAGGAACGGGGCGACGTGCGCCAGGCCCAGCCGCCACGACGCCAGCTCCGCCGGGGCCGACAGGCCCGTCCGGACGCTGATGGTGCGGACCCGTACGTCGCTGAACCCGGCGCCAACCGCCTGGTCGGCGAGCCGCGCCGGATCCCGCGACGCCGGCCCGCTGTCTTCTGCCAGGGATCCGCTCTCTCCTGTCATGGACTCGTACCAGGCGGGGGGCTGATAACCGAACGGGCGGAGCGCCTCCTTCACGGCCTGTTTGGCTGGGTGGGTCCAGCCGGGCGCGAACATGCTGGCGGCCAGGCCGTGGCCGACCCGCCGGATCTCACGCAGTGCGTCCCCGGGACGGCCCAGATGGTTGAGGCAGAAAGCGGCCACGACGAGATCGAACGCCTGGTCGCGGAATGGCAGCGCCACGGCGTCGGCGACCACAGGATGCTCCGGTGGGGTGATCAGCCGCAGCATGGCCGCGGCCAGGTCGGCGGCCACGACCCGCTCCGCACCGGCGGCCAGCGCGGCCCGGCCGGCCACTCCGGTGCCCGCACCCAGATCGAGGACCCGGCTGCCGGCCACCGGGACCGGGGAGGCCCCGAGCAGGGCCCGGGCCAGCGGGGCGTAAACCTGTCCGGGGCCGGCGGCCCATCCCGCGGCGGCCTTTCCGTAGTCGGCCCGCATCTCGCGCGCCCGTTCAGCGTCCGCCAGCTCAGCCTCAGTCGGCTCAGCCTCAGTCGGCTCAACGTCCGTCGGCTCAGCCCCCGCCAGCTCAGCCCCCGCCAGCTCGGCGGCACTCAGCTCAGCAGGGGTGCGGCCTGCAACGCCTTGGCCTCCCACCATGCCAGCTCCTCGTCGTAGCCGCCGAGTGCCTTCTCCCAGCCGAACTGGACCATGGCGCCGAGCAGACACAGGGCCAGCTGCCGGTCCCACCACTGCCCGGTGGTGATCCCGCAGTCCTCCAGCGCATCCCGGTAGACGCTGATCGCCGTCTCCTTGGGCTGCGGGAGACGGCGGCAGTTGATGGCCAGATACCAGGCCAGGTCGCTGAGCGGCGCGCCCACCCCGGGCTGTTCCCAGTCGAGCACGACGGTCCGACCATCGTCGTCGGTGCCGAGATTGTCCAGCTTCCAGTTGCTGTGCACGAACGTGTGCGGCGTCCCGGACAGCGCGTCAACCAGCCGGCCCGGGTCGTAGGCCAGCGGCGTCACCACCGCCGCGGCGGCGGGAGCGACCTCCTCCAGCAGCGGCCAGCCCTTGGCGACCAGTTGCGGCACGAGGTGCGCGGTCCCCCTAGCCGACTCCGTGGCCGCCTCGGCTTGTGCCATCCAGGGAGACAGCTCGAGGTAGCGGTGCATCGCGGGGACCACGTCGAGCTCGGGACCGCAGGCCCAGAACGCGGCGTGCAGGGCGGCCATGTGCCGCAGGAAGCTCAGGTGCTGGGCCAGCGGGATGGGCTCATCCGTGACCGGGACCAGCCAGGGGGACACGTCGCGCATCAGCAGGGCGCAGCCCCGGGCCTCGGGGGCAGCCCCCACGATCGGCTGATTGAAGCAGCCAGGCAGGCGGGCCAGGATGCCCCGTTCCCACAGCTCCAGCGGCGCGCCCCGCAACGAGCCGGACGCTCGCATGGTCCAGTCCTCGCCCAGGTCGAGGTGCTTGAGCACGTAGCCCTGGCCGCCGATGACGACGCGCTCCAGCCGGGCTCCGGACTTGCCCGGGACCCCGTCCAGGGCCGTCCGTGCGGTCACCCCCGCGAGCAGTTCGGCCACGTCGCCGTAGCGCCGTGGCGGTGCGGAGGCCACGTCGCCGTAGCGCCGCGGCGGGGCAGAGGCCACGTCGCCGTCGCGGCTGGGCGAGCGGCCGGGCCCCGGATCAGGCACCGGCCGCTTCCATCTCGGCCAGCAGGGCCGCGGGCCAGCGGCCGCCGCAGAACACGGTGTCGGCGACAATGCGGTCGTCGCGCACCGTGAGCAGGTGCATGTGGTGCGCCGCGTGCGGCACACCGTGCTCGGTCCAGCTGAGCGTGTACTCGATGACCTCGCTAGGCCCGTCCGCCACCGGGAAACGGCGCAGCTCGTCGAAGTGGGCCCGGTCGGCGAACCACCGTGTGTACTCGGCGCGGATCGCATCCGGCCCGGCGGCGTGCAGCCGCCAGCCAGGCACGGTCGCGTCCAGCGTGGCGTCCGGGCTCCACGCGTCGCAGTCAGGAATCATCGCGTCCTCGATAGCCTGGAGGAACTTCTCTATCACCGGGGTGTCTGCCATCATGCCCTCCTCACGGGTGTGATCCCAGGGTGCGGGCGGCGGCTTGCAGCCAGGTTGCAGTCCGGCCATCACCATTCCCCATTACTGCCCGGTCTGGTGATGTGGCACCGTCAAGCGGATTTACTCTCCATCGAGGCGCTGACCGGCACGGGGTGGGTGAGGGTCTGGTACACGACGCAGTAGCGCTCGGTCAGCCGGAGCAGCGTCGCGACCTGCTCCTCGCTAGCCTCGGTGTCGAGTTCGAAGCCCAGCCGGATGGCGGTGAACCCGACCGGCGCCTCCTTTGCCACCCCGAGCGTTCCCCGGAAGTCCAGGTCACCCTCGGCGTGCACGGTCCCGCCGGTGACCGGTATCTCCAGCGATGTGGCCACCGCACGCAGCGTCACGCCGGCGCATGCGACCAGCGCCTCCAGCAGCATGTCGCCGGAGCACAGCAGGGACCCGTCGCCGCCGGTGGCCGGGTGCAGCCCGGCTACCGCCATGGCCCGGCCGGTGTCCACCGAACAGCTGATCCCCTCGTCCCCCAGCTCGCCGCGGGCCCGCAGGGTGATCACCGCCTGCTGCGGATCCTTGCGGTAGGCGTCCTTGAGCGGCTGCTGCACGGCGCGCAGTCCGGTGCTGTCCATGGGCGCCTCCCTTTCTGGATGGTTCCGCCCGGCGCATACCAGGATGCCTTGCCGGCCGCCGGGCGGCACCCACGCGGGCGGGTCCGCTCCGGTGTGGCCGCCTCGAGCTGGGGCCGTCGGGCCCCGCCGTTCGCGTCGCCGGCCCGGTGGTCCGATGCCCATCTGGACCGGGTCGAGGAGGCGCGGCGGGAGTACGGCGCGCCCGGCGGCCCCAGCAGCAGCTGAGTTCCCCGGCCAGGCTTAGCTTCAGCGGCGGTCGCTGGAGTACAGGTAGGGACCGCGGCCGCCGGAGTCGACCGGGGCGGCGGCGGTTTCGCCGCGCAGCCACCGGATCGCGGCCTGGATGCCCTCGCCGTACTGCGGGGGCGGGTACTGGGCCGGATCCACGTGGACCCCACCGGGACGGCCCTGCAGCACGACCACGTTGGCCGCGGCGTCCTCATGGTGCAGGTCAGAGGTGCTGGGCAGGCCGACCGAGCGCCCGCAGAGCGGCGCCGCTGGTGATTCACCCAGGACCCAGTCGAGCAGGTCACGGACCCCGCGCAGCCAGGCGGCGTTCATCCAGCCGGGCTCCCAGCGCCAGGGGTGCCGGGCGGCCGCCGCGGACATGGGCTCAGGCAGGTCGCCGTCCCGCAGCGCCTCCCGGGTGAGCTCGCGGACCTCGCGCATCTCGTCGTCGGTCCGCACGTAATCGCCGCGGGCCCCGATGAAGCGCCCGCGGTTGTCCGCGTACACAGGGACCTCGTCGATACCGCCCGCGAGCCAGGCCAGGACCGCGCGGGTCTCGCGGAACTCGTCACGGAAGTCCGCCGGCACCCCGGGCGGGGCCGTGGAACCCTCCGGCTCAGCCGCGGCCTCGGCCAGGATCTCCTCCCGAGACGGCGGGCGGCCCGGGGGCAGGGACAGCGTTACCGGCGACGGCCGGGTCCCGGTCAGCGCCCACTGCCAGGCCAGGGCGGTGCGGCCGCGCGGGCCCATCTCGTGCAGGCTCTGCGCGAGGACCGCCTCGACATGCGGGCGCGGCCGGACGATCGCCGGACTGAGATGGTCGGGCAGGTACACGGTGGTCACGGGTTCCACGGTACGGGTGAGCGCTGACAGGGTCAGCCTGGCCCCGGTAAGCTGCGGGCGGGCCGTGACTGGCGCGCAGGGATGGGTAACCATCGGGGAGCGGCCCCGTCATCGGGACGTATGCCGGGCGCCTGGGCCTCTCCGCGAGCAGACAGAACCGCGCCACATTTTTTGCGGCACTGGAGGTTTCCATGTCGTCACCGAGCACTGAGTCGGCCGCCTTCCGCAGCGCGCTGGACGTGGTCCGGTCCGTCGAGCCCGGAGTGGCCGACGCGATCGCCGCGGAACTGGCCAGCCAGCGTTCCTCGCTCAAGCTGATCGCCAGCGAGAACTACGCCTCACCGGCGGTGCTGCTGGCCATGGGCAACTGGCTCAGCGACAAGTATGCCGAGGGCACCATCGGGCGCCGGTTCTACGCCGGCTGCGCCCAGGTGGACACGATCGAGACGATCGGCGCCGGGCACGCGCGGGAACTGTTCGGCGCGCCGCACGCCTACCTGCAGCCGCACTCGGGCATCGACGCCAACCTGGTCGCCTACTGGGCGATCCTGGCCCGCAGGGTCGAGGCGCCGGCGCTGGAGCGGGCGGGCGTGCGGCAGGTCAACGACCTCGGCGAGCAGGACTGGGCGCAGCTGCGCCAGGAGCTCGGCAACCAGCGGATGCTCGGCATGTCGCTGGACGCCGGGGGGCACCTGACGCACGGCTTCCGGCCGAACATCTCCGGGAAGATGTTCGATCAGCGGTCCTACGGCACCGACCCGGACACGGGCCTGATCGACTACGCCGTCGTGCGCGAGACCGCGCGCGAGTTCCGGCCGCTGATCCTGGTGGCCGGCTATTCCGCCTACCCGCGGCGGGTCAACTTCGCGGCGATGCGCGAGATCGCGGATGAGGTCGGCGCGACGTTCATGGTGGACATGGCGCACTTCGCCGGGCTGGTCGCGGGCAAGGTGTTCACCGGGGACTTCGACCCGGTCCCGCACGCGCACATCGTCACCACGACCACGCACAAGTCGCTGCGCGGGCCGCGGGGCGGCATGGTGCTGTGCCAGCCGGAGCTGGCTGAGGCGGTGGACCGGGGCTGCCCGCTGGTCCTCGGCGGCCCGCTGCCGAACGTGATGGCGGCCAAGGCCGTCGCGCTGGCCGAGGCGCGCCAGCCCAGCTTCCAGGAGTACGCCCAGCGCATCGTGGCGAACGCCCAGGCCCTGTCCGATGGCCTGATCCGCCGCGGGACCCGGCTGGTCACCGGCGGCACCGACAACCACCTGGTGCTCATCGACGTCGGCGGCTACGGGCTGACCGGGCGGCAGGCCGAGCAGGCCCTGCTGGACGCGGGCATCGTGACCAACCGCAACGCGATCCCCCGGGACCCGAACGGCGCCTGGTACACGTCCGGGATCCGCATCGGCACCCCGGCGCTGACCACCCGGGGGCTGGGCACCGGGGAGATGGACGTGATCGCCGGCCTCATCCACGAGGTGCTGAGCCAGACCCGGCCGGGGACCACGTCCAGCGGCGCGCCGTCCAAGGCCTCCTGCGCGGCGGACCCCGCGCTGGCCGACCGGGTCGCCAAGCAGGCCGCCGAGCTGCTCGCTCAGTTCCCGCTCTATCCCTCGGTCGACCTCGGCTGAGCTAGCTGTCTGGGCTAGCCGTCTGGGCTGGCCGCCTGGGCTGGCCGTCTAACCTGGCTGGCTCGCCGTCCGCCGGCCGATCAGGAAGCGAACTCGCCGAGCATCTGGCGGGCAAGGTTGGGCTGAGGGGCGTTGCACGCGGGACAGCGCGGGCCCTGGCCCGGGATGTTGAGCCAGTAACCGGCCACGGCCGGGCTGCTGGCCCGGATGGCCGCGGCCAGCTGCTGGCTGCTGACTACCGGGCCGGGCGGGTTCGTGGACAGCCCGGCCAGCACGCTCACGTGCGGGCTGGCCGCGCGGGCCTGCGCCGCCGCGGCCCGGACGAACGCCTGGTAGGTGTGCGGGTCCCGCTCCAGGCTCTGGGCCTGGACCTCGACCACAGTGGCCACCTTGGCGATCGCGCCGACCAGCCCCAGGCGGAGGTACTGCCGCCAGAGCGGCCCGCCCGAGCGGGGCTGGGCGGTGGCCAGATCCAGCGCGGGCGCCACGATCAGCGTCAGGTGGTGGGCCTTGGTGACGGCCGCGGCCTCCCGCGCGGCCTGGATGGGATTGCGCTGCTCGGCCACCGGGGTGTACGGCCAGACCTCGGGATCGTAGAGGACGGCCCGGGTCCCGGCCGGGAGCTGCCCGCCGTCCACCGCCTGCCGGAGCGCGCTGACCGCCGAGAACGTCACCACCGGCTCAGCCCCGGCGGCCGCCAGCGGCGTCTCGCCAGGGGTGAGGATCTCATAGACCCGCGCCGCCTCCAGCCGGGCCGCCACCGACGGGTCGGACAGCATCTGGGCGAGGGCTCCCCGGGTCAGCATCCAGGTCGAGCGGTCCCCCGGCCCCGTGCTGACCGGCCCCGTGCTGACCGGCGCCGGGGTGCCCGCGCCAGATGTGGCGGGCGCGGACGAGGCCGGGCTGCCCGCGCTGGAGTGCGCGGAGCAGCCGGCCAGCAGGCAGGTCGCGGCGGTCACCAGGCCGAGGACCCACCCCCCGCGAGAGGTCAAGAACCCAGCTGCACGTTGGCGGTCATGCCGCCCAGCGGGGTGATCCGCTGGTGGCCGCTGATCCGCACGATCGCCTGGTAGGCCGTGCCGGTAGAGGTGCTCACCGGCGTCGGCGAGACCTGCTGGATGATGCCCCGGATCCCGCTCAGGCCGACCGCCGGGACCGCGACCGTCACGCTCTGGCCCGGGTGGACCTGCTGGATCCCGCTCTCGGGGACCAGCACAGTGACCTGCCAGCTGCTCGAGGTGCGCAGCGCGATCATCGGCAGCGCGGACTGCGTCGAACTGCTCTTGACGTTGGCGGCCGGTCCTTCGGGGAGCAGGGAGAACGGCGGGGACTGCGAGCCGGACGACTGCGACTGCGAGGAGTAGCTCCGGATCCCGGCTGCCGTGACCGTCTCGCCGGTCTGGCCGTTGATCGCGATCACCGTCCCGGCCGAGGGGGCGATGATCTGGGTCTCGGCCAGCTTGACCTTGTCGGAGGCCAGCTGGGCCTGGTCCTTCGCCAGCTGGGCCCCGGCCGCCGCGATGCTGGCCTGCGTGCTCGGAGTGATGACACTGGCCTTGAGCTCGGCCAGGCTGGCATTGTCCGCGGCGATGGCGGCGCGGTCCGCACTGATGGCGGCGGTGGTGGCCGGGGACGTCTCGGTGGCGAGCACCTGGCCCGCTTTCACGGCCTGGCCCAGCAGGACCGAGACCTTGCCGACCAGGCCCGAATTCGCGAAGTTCAGGTTGGTCACGCCGCTGCTGCTCACCGTGCCCGCGAAGGACCGGGCGTCGGCGCGCACGATCCGCGGCACGTACCAGACCGCGGCGGTCACGACGATCACGGCGATCAGGACGCCGCCGATGATCTGCGGGGTGGTCACGGGCCGCCGGACGGGCCCCTCGGCCGCGGTCTGCGCCGGCGTCGCGGCCACGGCGGCTGGCGCCGTCACGACTGCGCCACCTCCGGCCCGGTCTTGCACAGCGTCCGCAGGAGCCTCCTGCTCGCGCACCCGGTCCTCGCGCACCTGGTCGCCGAGCACCCGATCCTCACGCACCTGGTTCTCGGGCGCCGGGCCCTCAGGCGCCAGGTCCTCAGGCGCCAGGTCCTCAGGCGCCAGGTCCTCAGGCGCCAGGTCCTGGGCATAGTCCAGGACCTGGCTCCCGAGCGTCATGTGCGGGCCGGTTGCATCTGTGTCCGCGCTCCCCGTCAGGGCCATGGTCCTCCGCCTCAGAATCAGTTCCCCCCCACCGGACGTCGCCCGCATCAGCGCGGCGAGATCCAACGACCGGCAGGCCGACCACGCCGATATGCGCCCGCATACCGGCAGCAGCGAACTGGCGCCCGGGTATTTCTGTACCGAGCGCCTAGTCATTTGGGCCGTCCCCGTGGCAGTCCCGGATGGAACTCTCCCTATCTCCGCGAATGCCTGGCCCATTCTCCGCCGAAGTGGAGCATACCGGACTCAGGCTATGCGATACCGCAAATAATTGGTAATATCTGCGTCTGTGGCGTTAATTCTGGGTAACCACAACCATTATTGATATTTTCGACTTGCAATATAGGAAAGGGGGTGGCGATCTAACCCTGTCCCGGCTTTACGGCCCTGAGCAGGATTCAGTCACGCTCTGTATAAGACTTATAACGGATTGGTCATTCGTTGTGCCCTTGCGGCCGGGAAGATTCCAAAGCAACCGTAAAGAGGCCAGGCCAGCGGCTGGGTGAGGGGAAGCACTTCATGTGCACATCACCCCCGATTTACGCGTCGGACACGACCGTCTGATACGTTCGCACGCCATACGCCGGTAAAACCCCTTCTGAGGTACCGCAGAGGATTGATGGATATACCAGCGCTCTTGGTAACGGCTGCCTTGCTGACCGCGCTCGTGGTCGCATGCCTGCTGCCGGTGTACGCGGACAGCGCGGATGACCGCGGCGACGGGCGGACCGAGGTTTTCATCCCGGGCTATGTCCGCACGCCCACCCACCGCCCGCGCACCTGGGCGTTCCTGGCCATTTCCGCGGTGGCGGGCCTGCTCTTCCTCGGCTGGAAGCGGCCCTCGCTGCCGCTGCTGTACTCCGCGGGCGTGCGCGGCGTGGCGGTAGCGCTCACCCACGATCCGGCCAGCGTGAACGGGTACGTCGCCCGGCTGAGGCCAGCCCTGGCGTTCTTCGCTGTCGGCTACATCATCGCTATCTCGCTCGTCGTGCGGGCCAGACTGGGCCGGCGGCTGGTCATGCTCCTGCACGTCCCGCTCTATCTGGCCATGACCCTGCTCACGCAGGCCCTCATGATCGCCATCGGGATCGCCACCGGCTGGCTGGTGGCGCCGTTCGGCATCGAGGCGACGCTGGCCAACCTGCTCATCGGCGGCCTGGTGATCATGCGCCTGACGTTCACCGCCTTCGCCCTGCCCCGGTCAACCACGGTCCCGCTCGTGCACCGCAACCGGCGGTGGGACAACATCCTCACCTGGTGTGCCCTGATCACCGTGATCGCGCTGCTGGTGGGCCTCTACGCGTTCATCTCCCAGCAGGCCAACCTGGGCTCGGTGTGGCAGGTCTTCGTGCCGCTGTACGCGGTGAGCATGCTGTTCCTGCTGATGTTCGCGCCGCTGTGGCTCATCTGGTGGTTCAACCCGACGCTGCCCAACCCCGGACCGGACCGCCCCCCCGTGGACATCATCATCCCGGCCTACAACGAGCAGGACAACATCGCCCGGCTGCTGCGGTCGATCGACATCGCCGCCCAGCGTTACGGCGGGCCGGTCCGCGTGGTGGTCTCGAACGACGGCTCGGTCGATGACACGGAGGAACTGGCCCGGGCAGAGATCGCCACGTTCCGGTACGCGCACGCCGAGATCCTCAACGACGTGAACGGCGGCCAGGCCGCCGCGCTGAACCGGGGCATAAAGATCACGGACGCGGAGATCATCGTCCGGGTGGACGCCGACTGCGTGCTCGGCCCGGACGCGCTCGTGTACGCCGTGCCCTGGTTCCGCGACCCGGATGTCGGCAGCGTGGGCGCCATGGAGGAGCCGCGCACCGACACGCGCACCTGGTTCCACGAGATGCGCAAGCTGGAGACCTTGTTCCAGTTCCGGTTCGCACGGCTCGGCCAGAGCATGGTGGACGGGATCGTGGTCATCCCCGGCACGTTCACGGCCTTCCGGCGCGGCCCGGCGGTCACCGCGGGTGGCTTCCCAGTCGGGATGAACGGCGAGGACGCCGACCTCACCATGCACATTGGGCGGCTGGGCTACCGGGTGGTGGTCGACCCGCGGATCCGCTCCTACGAGGACGTGCCCCGCAGCCCCGGCGAATTCGTCGAGCAGCGCACCCGCTGGGCCCGCGCCGGCTTCCACGTCTTCTCGCGGCACGTGCCGCTGCGGGCCGGCTCGGCAGGCCCGCGCGTCTGGTTCTGGACCCTGCGCCGCGGCTTCTCCTGGTTCTCCATCCAGGCCGGCCTCGTCGCCCCCATCTTCCTGCTCGAACTGGTGCTGAGCAGCCCGACGTACCGGCAGAACGTGGCCACGTTCGCGTTGCTGTACATCGCCGGCGGCGGGATCGGACTGGCCGTCAGCATCCCGTACGCGGTCAAGTACGGATACTGGCGCGCCATCTTGTACTCACCCTCCTGGTTCGTCTTCGCGTTCCTGCGCCGCCTGGCCACCCTGGAGGCGGCCATCTCGCTGCCGGTCCGGCCGTTCCCCGCGCAGCTGCGGCCCGGGAAGAGCACCGACGAGCCCGAACCCCTCCCCGTCCGGATCGGGCCGAGCGGGGTCAGCGTCGGGGCCAGCCAGCGCTGACCGCCTCCCGGCCGCCAGCCCGGGCCGTGGCCATTGTGCGGCCGCATATCGACAGGCGCCCGATTCGTCCCCGATGCTTGATCCCGTACCATCCTGACGACCACAGGAGCCCTGGATGAGTCCTGACCCCCGAACCGACATCGCCGACTCGATCGCCTCGCTCGGCCGGCACTGGATCTGGGTCCTGTCCTTCGGCATCCTCACGGTGGCCGCGGGGGTGGCCGCGGTGGCGTGGCCCGGCCCGACGGTCATCGCGATCGCTGTGCTGTTCGGCATCCAGCTGATCGTGGTCGGCATCTTCCAGTTCGTGAGCGCGTTCGCAGGCACCGGCCTGACCGGCGGGGTCCGGGTGATGAACGCCGTGCTGGGGCTGCTTGCGTTCGTGGTCGGGCTGTACGCGGTCCGCCACGTGCTGGTCTCGGTAGTGGCTCTCGCGCTGCTGCTCGGCATCTTCTGGGTGGTCAACGGCTTCGCGGAGATATTCAGCGCGCTCGCCCACCGGGATAACCCGCACCGGGGCTGGAAAGGGTTCACCGGCGTACTCAGCATCCTGGCCGGGATCGTCGTGCTGGCCTACCCGGGTATCTCGCTGGTGACGCTGGCCCTGGTCCTCGGCTTCTGGCTGATCATCTACGGGGTGATGGAGATCGCGATGGCGTTCCGGGTCCGGTCGGCCCTCGGCCGGACCCGGTACCCCGTGACCCACCCGTCTGAATAGTCCGTCTAACCCAGGCAGAGTGTCACGCGCGGACCGCACCGGGGGACGCGGTTAGGTTGGGCTCCCGGAGGGAGAGCCCGATGAGCAGCCTGCCCAGCGATATCACCGTCCCGGGACGGCCCGCGGTGCACGAGGTATCGGCCGGGGTCTACGCCTACGTCCAGCCTGACGGCACCTGGTGGATCAACAACACCGGGTTCCTGACCGGGCCGCAGGGAGTCATCAGCATCGACGCCTGCGCGACCCATCGCCGGACCCGCGCCTACCAGGCCGCGATCGCGGCCGTCACGCCAGCGCCGGTGCGCACGCTGGTCAACACGCACCACCACGGCGACCACACCTTCGGCAACTGCCTGTTCCCCGCCGCGGCCATCGTCGGCCACGAGAGCACGCGCACCGAGGCCCTCGCCTTCGGCCCGCCGCGCGACCTGGGTATCTGGGACGGCCCGGACTGGGGCGAACTGACCCTCGACCCGCCCTTCGTCACGTTCACCGACGAGATCGCCGTGCACGCCGGTGACCTGCGCGCGTCCGTGCGTTACGTCGGCACACCCGCCCATACCACTAACGATTCGATCGTCTGGATCCCGGACCGCTGCGTGCTGTTCTGCGGGGACCTGATTTTCAACGGGGGTACGCCGTTTCTGCTGATGGGCTCGGTGACGGGGGCGGTGGAGGTGCTGGAGCAGGTCGTGGCGCCGCTCGGGGCCCGGATCACGGTGCCGGGCCACGGCCCGGTGTTCGAGGGGACGGGGCCGCTCGAGGCGACGCTGGACTACCTCCGGTTCGTGCTGGATGTCGCGGCCCGCGCTCGGGCGGCGGGGGTGACTCCGCTCGCGGCGGCCCGGGACACCGGCCTGGGGCGGTTCGCCGGCTGGGCCGACCCCGAGCGGATCGTCGGCAACCTGCACCGGGCCTGCGCCGAACTCGCCGGGACCCCGCGCGGCGGACCTATCGACGTGCCTGCCGCGCTGGCCGACATGGTGGCCTACAACGGCGGAGCCCCGCTCACCTGCCGGGCGTAGCGCGGCTGTTACCGCCGGCGTAACGGATGACGGCCGACTGTACGCACTACGGCTGTACGCATTACGGCTGGCCGCTACGCGGGGGCGCACATTCACGAAGTTACGTCGGGTCCATTGTTCGATTACAATGAGTAGCCCACGATAGGGGTTGGGGGGTTATGACCGCGATGAGCGGCGCGATGCCTGCCGACCTGGCTGAGACGGTGCGCAGCATGCCCTGCGGAGCCTGCGACGCCCCGCGGGGCGCGTACTGCCCCGGTGAGGGCACCCACCTAGCCCGCTGGGAACTGGCCGCGGCCATGGACCTGGTGTCGCAGCGGGAGTACCAGGCGGCGGCCGGCGCCGCGCGGTCCGCCCCGCCCGGATCCGCGCCGGGCCTGGCCGTGGTGCCCGAACTGTCCGGCGTGGTGTGCACGGCCGCCGGTCACCCGTTGCGGTGGGCCGCGGGCGTCCAGGCGGCACACTGGGTGCACATGGACCCGCTGGCCGGGCCATCCTGCACCGGCCCGGCCGTGCCCCGGCCGGCCCCGGGGAACCGTGCCGCTACCACCGCCATCACTGGTTACTGGCCGTTCCGGCGGTGGCAGTCGCAGGCACGGTGCCGGCCTGCCAGCGGTGCGCCCGCAAGTACGCCCGGCGGGAGCGCAGGCGCTGAACGGGCGGTGTCAGCCCGGCGGGCGCGCACTGATCGTGACCTGCCCGGGCGGGCCCAGGTCACGGCCGACCGCGGACAGCGCCCACCCTTCCCCGGCCGGCCTGGCGGCCAGGCAGAAGCGGTCCCAGCAGGTGCCCAGGCCACGGGACCACACGTCGTTGATCCAGCCGAACGGAAGCTCCGCCGCGACCCCGTCCCCGTCGCGGGCCAGGGCGGGCTGGCCCGGTTCCGGGATCATGGTCAGCGTGACCCGGAGGTCCGGCTCCCCGGTCCAGGCCCGCAGGGCGGCCACGACCCGGCCGTACAGCGCCGCGTGCAGCGCGGGCCGGGCCTTCTCCGCCGCCGCGGCGTCCTCGGGAGCGGCCCCGTCGCGCAGCCGCTCGCGCCAGGTTGCCGCGACCGTGGCCGTCAGCCGGGCCTGCATCGGGCCACCCATGGCGAGCAGTGTGGCCAGCGCGTCGCCGGCCTCGCTAGAGCCTCCCCCGTGCAGCACCGCGGTCACGGCGGCCCGGCGGCGCCGCATCCCGGCCGCTCCCCGGCCGATCATGGGGGGTGCGACGTGCGCCGAGTCCCCCGGCCCGACCAGTACCGGATCGGCCGGCCCGCGGCTGGCCACGACCAGGACGCGCAGGTCGCCGCTGTGCGCGGCCCATGCGTCCAGCGCGTCGAGGCAAGTACAGCGCTGGCCGGCCAGGGCGCTGAGGATCTGCTCCCCGTCCAGGTCGGGGTGGTCCGGAGCCAGCAGTTCCCCCGCCGCCCAGCGCAGCCGGTGCGCCCGTCCCCCGCAGGACAAACGGGCCTGCGCCGCGGGCACGCCCTGCCACCATGGCACGTTCACTGGTCCTCTCCCCAGGCCAGCGGTATCCGGATGATGGCCCGCGCGGCCATCGTGGTCGGCATGATGTCGAGGACCACGGCGGCCGGGTCGAGCGCGGGCCAGAAATGGATCTGCCCGTCGGAGCCGTCCGGACTGTAACGCCAGGTCTCCATGTGCCCGACGTAGTGATGGCCACGGTCGTCCGCCGCCCACCAGACCAGTTCCGGCTGGTCGAGCGGGCCCGGGAACCAGTGCGGGTGCGGCACGCCGGGGGCGGTCTGGACGTCGGCGACAAACCTCTCACCCGTGGAATGCACGGCCAGGACAGCCAGGGTGAATCCGTCAACCGGCGGGGTCATGACACCGGTCACCACAAGACCCTTAGGCCCGCTGGCCTGGCCGCGCCGGGCCAGCATGGACCGCCACGGCTCCGGAAGCGGCGCGCGGAAAGCGGGCGTGGTGCCCGATCCATGGAACAGGCCGTTCACGACGGCGCGAATCTCGGCGATGGCCGGGTCCTGCGAGGCCAGCGCCCCGGCCGCGACGAGCGTCTCGATGGGCGTGTCCATCGAGCCGGGAGAAGGGAACTCGGCCAGGCTGGCCAGTTTGGTCCACAGGTAGCCACGGGCCGGGCTCGCCTCCGTGCGTGGCTCCACCCATACCCGGGCAGCGCTTCCGGGCTGGCTGGGCAGTTCGACCCGCTCGCCCAGCACCTCGATCCACGCCGTGCCCACGGCGAGCGCCGGACTGGCCTCGAACTTGCCCCGCCACCCCGAGTCGTCACCCTCGCCTGAGAAATTCGCGGTCGCGGTCGTGCCGCGGTCGTCGGTGACCGTGAGCCGCCCGGGCAGGCCGGGACCGACCGCCCGGCCGCCCGGGCCCGGGCCGCCCGGCATTCCCGGCCCGCAGGACGGTGCCGCCGGCCCCGGACCGCATGACCCCCTGGCGGCGCACCTGCCTCGACGACTGTGAGGGCTGGGACGGCGCCGGGCGCATGGACACATGCAGCGTGGTCACCTCGTCGGTGAGCGCAAGGTAACCGAGGAACAGCTGCCCCCAGGCCCGTTCGATCAGCCGCCCGCACGGCACCGCCCGAACCGGGCCCAGGGCAGGACGTGACGTGAGCGGCCTGGCCGTCCCCAGAACCTGGTGATGGTCGCGCCCCTCGCGAGAGCGGTACGACCACGCCAGCCGGTAGTCATTCACGACAGCCTGGGCGGTCTCGGCCGTGATCGCCCCCACGGCCACCAGCGCGTGCGCGGCGCTGTGCATCACCGAGTTCGACGGCCGGCCGTCGTCGGTGCCGGGGCCCAGCAAAACGCGCTCCCCCGTCAGCCGCAGGTACAGCTCCGCGTCGAACTCCGCCACACCCACATGCTGTCACGCACCGCGGTCCATTCCGGGATCCGCGCCGGTCCTCCCCTCACCGTGGGCTGGTGATTCAGGCCTCCTCGTAGGGAACACCGAGGGCCCGGACGACCTCGCCGATCGTGGCGAACCTCCGCCCGGCGGGCAAGCTGGCGATGGCGTCAACGACGTCGTCGGGCCCGCCCTCGTGCTGCACGAACGCCAGCAGCGTGTCGCGGTCCGCGGGGAACTTGTGCGGCGGCAGCCAGCGGGCGATGTCGGCGCGCCGTTCCACGTCAGCCGGGGTCATCCCGCGCGGGGCAGCGGGCTCTTCCTCCTCGGGCAGCTCCGTTTCCAGGTGAGGCTCGTCGAACGGCTCGGTCTGGCGCCACTCCTCGGTGCGCGGCGGCTGGCCCGACCGCAGGATGGTCTGGTCTTCTTCCTCCATTTCCTCGTCGAGTCGCGGGCCGTGCTTGGAACTCTCGCGTTGCATGTCGTGCCTTTCGTTGCGTGCCTTTGGTCTTGCTGGTGAATTTTTCCGCCCGGCCGGGCGGAACGGGCGGCTCAGCCCACCTGGGCCGGCACCTGCTGCTCATGCGGGATGAAGGTCAGGTGGCCGTCCTGGACGTCCGCGACGACCTTCTGGCCCGGGTTGATCTGACCATCCAGCAGCCGCCGCGACAGCTCGTTGTCCACCTCGCGCTGGATGACCCGGCGCATGGGCCGGGCGCCGAACTCGGGCTGGTAACCGTGCTCGGCGATCCAGTCCACCGCGGCCGGCGTGAGTTCGAGCGTCACGTTCTGGGCGTGCAGGCGGCGCTTGGTCTCCTGCAGCATCAGCTCGGTGATCTGCCGCAGCTCGCCTTCGTCGAGCTGGCGGAAGATGATGATCTCGTCGATCCGGTTGAGGAACTCCGGCCGGAACGCCTCCCGGAGCCGCCGCATGAGCTGCTCCTGCAGGTTGTCCTGCTGCGCGATGCCGGTGGTGGACGAGCTCCCGGCGAAGCCCAGCGGGCCGGCCCTGCGGCTGATCAGGTCGGAGCCCAGGTTGCTGGTCATGATGAGGACCGTGTTCTTGAAGTCCACGGTCCGGCCCTGGCCGTCGGTGCGCCGGCCGTCGTCGAGCACCTGGAGCAGGATGTTGAACACGTCCGGATGCGCCTTCTCGATCTCGTCGAGCAGGATCACGGAGTACGGCCGTCGCCGGACCGCCTCGGTAAGCTGCCCGGCCTCGTCGTAGCCGACGTATCCGGGCGGCGCCCCCACCAGCCGGCTCACCGTGTGACGCTCCTGGAACTCGCTCATGTCCAGCCGGATCATCCGGCTGTCCGCCCCGAACAGCGCCTCGGTCAGCGCGCGGGCCAGCTCCGTCTTGCCCACGCCGGTCGGGCCGAGGAACAGGAAGCTGCCCACCGGGCGGTCCGGGTCGCCGAGCCCGGCCCGCGACCGGCGGACCGCCTCGGCCACCGCACCGACCGCCTCGTCCTGGCCGATGACCCGGTCGTGCAGGTGCTGTTCCAGGCGCAGCAGCCGGTCCTTCTCCTCCTCGGTGAGCTGGCGCACGGGGATGCCGGTGGCCCGCGAGACCACCTCAGCGATGTCGTCCGGGGTGACCTCCGGCACCGCGGAGGAGCCGACGCCCAGATCCTCGAGCTGCTGCCGTACCTGGCTGATCTGGTCCCGCAGCTGGGAGGCGAGCTCGTACTGCTCGTTGGCGATGGCCTGGTCCTTGTCGCGCTGCAGTTCCCCGGCCCGGCGCTCCAGATCGCGGACGTCCCGGCGGGGCGTGGTGATCCGCAGCCGGACCCGCGCGCCCGCCTGGTCGATGAGGTCGATCGCCTTGTCCGGCAGGAAGCGGTCGGTGACGTAGCGGTCGGACAGCTCGACGGCGGCCACCAGCGCCTCGTCGGTGTAACGCACCTGGTGGTGCGCTTCGTAGCGGTCGCGCAGGCCGCGCAGGATCGTGATCGTGTCGTCCACGGTCGGCTCGGATACCAGGATCGGCTGGAACCGCCGGGCCAGCGCCGCGTCCTTCTCGATGTTCTTGCGGTACTCGTCCAGCGTGGTCGCGCCGACGATGTGCAGCTCGCCGCGCGCCAGCGCGGGCTTGAGCATGTTGCCCGCGTCCATCCCGCCCTCGCTGCTGCCGCCCGCGCCGACCAGGGTGTGCAGCTCGTCGATGAAGATGATCAGTTCGTCGCGGTGCTCCCGGATCTCGTCGATGATCCGCTTGACCCGCTCCTCGAAGTCGCCGCGGTACCGGGTGCCGGCCACCACGCCGGACAGCTCCAGCTGCACGACTCGCTTGCCCCCCAGCGTCTGGGGCACGTCGTCGTCCACGATGCGCTGCGCGAGGCCCTCCACGATCGCGGTCTTGCCCACCCCGGCCTCGCCGATCAGGACCGGGTTGTTCTTGCCCCGGCGGGACAGCACCTCGATGGTCTGCTCGATCTCGTCGTCGCGGCCGATGACCGGGTCGACGCGCCCCTCACGGGCCATGGCGGTCAGGTCGCGGCCAAACTCGTCCAGCGTCGGCGTGGCCGACCGGCCGCCAGCGCCGCCCGCCCCCGGCGGCGCTCCCTGGCCGGCCAGGGCACGCTGCAGGGCCTCCGGACTGACCCGGGCCGCAGCCAGAATCCGGCCCGCCCCTGACTCGGGGTTGGCGGACAGGGCGAACAGGATGTGCTCTGGGCCGATGTAGGTGGAGCCGACCGCGCGGGAGATCTGGTGCGCTTCCAGCAGCGCGCGCTTGGCCCCCGGCGTCAGTTGCGGTGGCTCGCCGGCCCGTCCGGCTTGCGCCTCCTGGCTCTCGATCTCGCGGATGAGCGTGTCGGGATCGGCACCGGCCCGGGCCAGCAGCTCGCGGGTCGGCTCCAGGTGGGCCGCTGCCCAGAGGAGCTGCTCGGTGTCCAGGTTCGCGCCACCCCGTTCGGCCACGTGGGCCGCGGCCGCGCCGAGGAGCTCTCGGGCTGGCGCGCTCATCAGCCGGGTGATGTCGACCCGGTGGGCAGGCTGGCGCGGGCCGCCAGCGCCGTAGATGCGAGCGAGGAAGTCATCGAAGGGGCTGGACCCGAAGTCCTCCGGCCCGTAGAAACCGCTGGTCATCGCGATATCTCCTGGTTTTCTGACGGTATGTGCCCGGACGGCACTGAGGTCCCTACCCGCGATCAGCGTGGCGACCCGCGCGGGACGGCGCACCGTCAGAGTGGGTCGGAGCGCGGGAGGCGGTAGGCCACGTGCGGGCGGAGGGGATGACCGGTTTCCACCTTCGGGTGGTCGAAATAGGCGTCCAGGGTCATCCCCAGCCGCCGCATCACGGCCCGGGACGGCTCGTTCAGGACCGCCGTGATGGACCACAGCTCCGCCAGGCCGGCCCCTGGAAGGCCACGCTGGCCGAGGCCGCGGCGGCCTCGGTGGCGTAGCCCTGATGCCAGGCGTGGCGGGCCAGCCGCCAGCCCACCTCCATGCCGCCCGCGCCCGGGACGCCGTCCGGCATCGGGTTCAGGCCGGTGAACCCGATGAACTCCCCGGTGCTGGCGAGTCCGGTGCTGGCGAGTCCCGTGTTGGCAAGTTCTGTGCTGGCAAGTTCTGTGCTGGCAAGTTCTGTGCTGGCAAGTTCTGGCGCGGCGTCCGCTGTGCTGGCCGTCTCCAGCGCCCACAGCCCGAACCCCTGCCGCCGGAACAGATCCTCGATGCGGTCCACCATGGCGTCGCTCGCCGCCCGGTCGAGCGGAGCCGGGAAGTACCGCATCACCTCGGGGTCGGCGTTAATCGCCGCGAACGGCTCCCGGTCGGCCTCACGCCAGCGCCGCATGACCAGACGCTCCGTGCGGATCACATCGAACCGGCGCGTCACGCCCTCAGCCTAGGGCGACCGCCATCCGTTCAGTCCGGTGCGCGCATACGCCACGCGTCGGTCACGAGCTCCTCCAGGCGCCCGGCGTCTACTTGCGCCAGCCGCAGCATCACCAGCGGCCGGCCGTCGTAGCCGGGCGCGGTGAAGAAGACCCCGGGCTCGCCGAGAAGCAGAGCCTGCTTCTCGGCCTCGTCCCCGACGAACAGGACCGCGATGTCGGTCCGGATGACCCGCGGCTGGCCCGGCCGGCGCTCCGGGTAGGACCAGATGAACCCGTGGCCGCCTACCCGGAAGTCGAACCCGTCGCTCTCGATCTCCGCCACGCCAGGCAGGGCCAGCGCGAGACGGCGGACGTCATCGGCGTCGGCCATCGGGGTCCCTCCCAGATCTGCTGCTCGCCGGGGCTGCGCGGCGGGCGGCCGGGCGTCTGCGCGAACGCACAGGCTAGACACCTTAGGCGGGCCGGCCCGGCGCCGGGCCACCTGTTCCCGGGGCGGCCACCTCGCGCCGGTAAAACCGTTAGCGGAAACGTTCAGGCTGAGGGGGCCGATGCCCGGTCGGCGGTCTGGCGGACCTCGCGGGCGATGCCGGGCCACAGCGGCGCGGGAAGGTCGTGGCCGACTCCCGGCAGGACCACCAGGCGGGCGCCGTCGATGGCCTTCGCGGTGGCCCGGGCGGCGCTGACGCGCAGGATCGGGTCCCGGTCGCCGTGCAGGACGAGGACGGGCTTGTTCAGGTCGCGGAGCTTGGGGCCGTGCCAGGGGGCGCCGACCTGCCTGCTCTGCGCCTTAGTGTCGCGGGGGCCGCTGTCGGCCTCGCGTTCGATCCACTCCCGGGCGGCGTCCTCGTCGAACGGGTAGGCGGGGGAGGCGATTTCGCGGGCGAGCATGAGCGAGAGCTGGATGTCGCCTTCCCGGCCCTCGGGGAACTTGACCCGGGACAGCCTGGCCAGCAGGCCGAAGCGCACGTACCGTCCCCCTTTGATGCCGACCGCGTCGCTGGGCATGCCCATGGCCGATGTCACGCTGAGCACCCGGCCAGGGTGGCGGAGCGCGATGCGCTGGGCGATGATCCCGCCGAGCGAGGCGCCGAAAATATGCGCCCGCTCCCAGCCGAGCGCGTCCAGCACGGCGATCGCGTCGTCGGTCATGTCCTCGGAGGAGTAGGCACCCCGCTTGCGGGCCAGCGCAGCGAATGGGTTGCTGCCCCCGGTGTCGGGCATCCGGGTGGACTGCCCCGCGTCCCGCTGATCGTAACGGGCGACCGCGAACCCCTGGTCGGCGAACGCCTGGGCCAGCCCGGCAGGCCACCAGAACCTGGACACGGCCAGGCCCATGACGAGCAGCAGCGGCTCGCCCTCCGAGCCGGCCAGCTGGTCGTAGGCGATCGTGACCGCGCCGTTGTGGGCATACTGCGTCGGCGTCCACGTGCTGGCCCACTGGCCAGGCCCGGCTGCTTCAGCCATCTCTGCTCCCTGCTCCCCTTCCGCCGCCCGGCCTTCCGCCGCCCGGGCCACCGCCGCCCGGGCCACCGCCGTCGGCGGAACTGCGATCAATGTTCGCTATACCGGGAGCCTAACTCACTGAATACAGTGTTCGCAATGAAGGAGGAACTGAGGACCAGCGGCCGAGGCCCGAGCATCTGGACGCGCCCGGAGCGCTCGGCCCGCGGGCCGTCGCCTGAGCACAGCCGCTCGGAGATCGCCTCGGCGGGCATCAGGCTGGCCGACGCCGACGGTCTTGGCGCGGTGACCATGCGCTCGGCCGCGTCGGCCATCGGGACCGCGCCCGCGTCGCTCTACCGTTACGTGGCCACCCGGGACGAGCTCGTGGAGCTCATGGCCGACCAGGTCTACGGAGAGTATGCGTATGAGCCTCCCTCTGGCCGGCCGGTCGCCGATCTGCTCCGGCTGGCCCAGCAGGGCCGCGCCATCTATCACGCCCACCCGTGGCTGCTCGACGTGCCGGCCACCGGGAACCTGCCCGGGCCGAACGCGGTCGCGTTCATCGAGCAGGTCCTGGCCGTGCTGGCCGGAGTGGGCCTGACCGGGCCCGAGAAGCTGGAGACCGTCGGCCTGTTCTCCGGCGCCATGCGGCTGTTCGCGCAGACCGAGATCACCCAGCAGCGGTCCGGGCAGGACACCAGCCAGTGGCAGGGTTCGCTGGCCGGCTACCTGCTGCGGATCGCCGCGGCTGGCCAGTATCCGCACCTGGCCGCCGCGCTGGCGGACCAGCCGACCGCCCACGCGGACCAGGACGCCGGGCCGGCGGACGACGGCGCCGGGCCGGCGGATTGCGGGCCAGCCGACAGCGGGCCAGCGGACAGCGGGCCAGCGGACAGCGGGCCAGCGGATGCGGGGCCGCAGGAGCCCCTGTTCGAGCGGGCGATGACCCGCATCCTGACCGGGCTGCTCCCGCCTGCCCGGCCGCCGTCTGCCGCGCGGCGCTGACCGGGCCGAGCCCCAGGCCGGCCACTGGTGTGCTCATGCCACCAGTTCTAGCGCGCGCGAGGCACCGGGTCGGACCCCTGGTCGTGGCGGTCCCTGGGCTAGCATCGTGCGTGGCTGGCGAGCACGATGGCATTTGGGTCCAGCCACCGGATCCAGGCGGCCGCATCGCCGGAGGACCTCAGCGAGACGGCGGACATCAGCAAGCTCGCCGGGCAGGCCGGCCTGCACGCCGCCGGGCCTTCGCCCGCATCGTGGACGTCAGCCCAGCGTTACCGCGACACGTTCCGGTACGGGGCTGGGAGGTGATCGGGGCAGGTGGCTGACGAGGAGACGCGCGGCCCGTCCTCGGCGACCGGGACGGCAGCGCTGCGGGCAGGCTGGTCGCACGGGCACCACGACGTATCCGGAGGCTGGCTGCGGCCCACGGTGTTCGGCGCGGTGGACGGGCTGGTCACCAACGCCTCCCTGATCGCCGGGCTGGGCGGGGGCCAGGTGTCCGCGTACACGATCGTGCTGACCGGGGTAGCCGCGCTGGTGGCCGGGGCGTTCTCGATGGGGACCGGCGAGTACATCTCGGTCACCAACCAGAACGAGCTGGTGCACGCCGAGGTGGCGCTGGAACAGAAGATGCTCACCCTGTTCCCCGTGGCCGAGCAGGAAGAGCTGGCCGGTTACTTCCGCGGGTACGGCGCGGACCCAGAGACCGCGGCCCGGATGGCCGCCGCGGTGTCGAAGGACCCGGGCAAGGCGCTGCGGGTGCACACGCGGGAGGAACTCGGGGTGGATCCCAGCGGGCTGCCCTCTCCCATCCTGGCCGGCGTCTCCTCCCTGCTCGCGTTCTCGTTCGGCGCGCTGGTCCCGCTGCTGCCGTACCTGCTCGGCCTGCCCAACCTGGCCGCCACGCTGGTGATCACGGCGGTGGCCCTGGTCACCGGCGGGATGGTGGTGGGCCGGCTCACCGGGCGGCCGGTACTGCACTCGGGCGTGCGCCAGCTCCTGCTGGGTGGGATGGCCATCGCCGTGACCTACGGCATCGGGAGCCTCGTCAGCAGCGGCCACACCTGACGACGGACGCGCCTGGCGGCCCGGCGCGCCGGATAACGGACGTGCCTGACGACGGCACGCCTGGCGCCTGCCGGAGGGACCTGGCGTAGGTTTGGGGCATGCCCGCAGCGAAGCGCTCCGCCCAGCACCGCCCCGATCCGGGTCCGACGGTCTTCGTGCTCTTCGGGGGCACCGGTGACCTGGCTAAGCGCCTGGTGCTGCCCGCGTTCTACCGCCTCGCCACCGAGGGGCTGCTGCCCAGGCAGTGGCGGCTGGTCGGGAACGGCCGCGGCGACGTCGCGCACGAGGACTTCCGCAAGCACGTTCATGAGGCGCTCACCGAGTTCGGCCCGAAGCCTGAGGGGAGCGCGTGGGAGTCGTTCGCCGAGCGGGTCTGGTTCGCGGGCGGCGGGTTCAGTTCGGACGATCCCGGCAGCCTGCTCGACGTGCTCGGGAAGGCCCGGACGTCGCTGGGCGGCGACGCGCAACTGGTCCACTACCTGGCCGTGCCCCCGGTCGCCTTCACGGAGCTGACCAAGGGGTTCGGCCAGCATGGGCTGGCCGAGGGAGCGCGGGTCGTGTACGAGAAGCCGTTCGGCACCTCGGAGCACTCCTTCCAGGAACTGGACCAGGTTGTCCACTCGGTGCTCGACGAGAGGCAGGTCTACCGGATCGACCATTTCCTGGGCAAGGAGGCCACCCAGGACCTGCATGTGCTGCGTTTCGCCAACGAACTGTTCGCCGCGATGTGGAACCGCAGGCACATCGAAGCGGTGCAGATCGATGTCCCCGAGAAGCTCGGCATCACCGACCGGGCCGTGTTCTACGACGCCACCGGCGCGGTGCTGGACATGCTCGTCACGCACCTGTTCCAGGTGGCCGCCGAGGTGGCCATGGAGCCGCCCGCCAGCCTGGGCCCGGCCGACCTGCAGACGGCCCGGGAAAAGGTGATCGGATGCTTCCGGCCGCTGGACCCGGCCGAGGTGGTGCTGGGCCAGTTCGACGGGTACCGCGACGTGCCGGGAGTGTCGGCCAACTCGGCCCGGGACACGTTCGTGGCGGCACGGCTGTGGATCGACAACGACCGCTGGCGCGGTGTCCCGTTCTACCTGCGCACAGGCAAGCGGCTGGCAGCCACGGAGCAGCAGGTCAGCCTGATTCTGCGTGAGCCTGCCGGGCCGCTGGCCGGGCAGCTTCCGGCTGAGAGCAACGTCCTGTCGTTCTCGCTCGCGGGCAGCGGTGAGATCGGCCTGTCCCTGATGGCCAAGAAGCCCGGCCCGGCGCTCGCCGTGGAGGCGGCGCAGGCCTCGATCCCGCTTGCGGGCCTGAAGGACGCGGACCCACTGCCGCCCTACGTCCGGCTCATCCATGATGTGCTGCTGGGCGACCGCTCGCTGTTCACCCGCCCGGACGGTCTGGCCGCGGCGTGGGAGGTCGCCGGGCCACTGCTGGCCAGCCCGCCCAAGGTCGTCCCGTACGCCCCGGGATCGTGGGGGCCGGCCGAGGCCCGCGAGCTCATCGCCCCGGGTCGCTGGCTGCTGGGCCAGTAACCAGGCCCGGCGTTCTCATGGACCAGCTTCTGGTTGACCGCCCGGGCTGGCTTGACTGGGCCTGGACGCTCCGGGTGCTGGATCAGGAAGTCCGCGTGACCGGCGAGGAAGTCCGGCCAGCCGAAGGCATGGTCGCCACGGCGTGCCTGGTGGCGGAAGAGCCTCTGGTCGTCACCGTCACCGAGGCGCCAGGCGGGCGGCGCACCGGCGGGCGGCGCACCGGCGGGCGGCGCACCGGCGGGGGAGGCCATCTGGCTGTGACGCCGCCCGCGCCAGCGCTGGGCGAGTTCGTGACTCGCCGGTTCCACCTCGACCTCGACGAGGACGCCGTGGACAGGGCGCTGGAAAGGAGCACGCTCGCCAGATTGTTCGAGCGGGATGGCTGGGTGCGGCGGCCCGCCGCTGCCACGCTCTGGTCGTACTGCCTGGTCTTCCTGTGCGGCGGGGACCCAGACGCGCCCTCGGTCCGGCGGATTTTTGCCGAGCTCGGGCGCCCTGCCGATGGCCTGTGGTTGCCGCCGGACCCTTCCGATTTGCTGACCGCTGGAGACCGCCGGATCGTCGGCCGTGGAGTGGCGCCGCACCGCGCGGCGAACGTAGTCGCCCTGGCCCGCGCGTTCGCCGCTAGGCCGGACAGATATGACGAGGTCACACTGCGGGTGCTGGCCGGTGACGAGGCCATCGCGCGGGTGGCGGAACTGCCGCACATCGGGCCGACGCGAGCCCGGGCGATCTCGTCCGTAGCCCTCGGCCACGACGACGTGCTTCCCGACCTCGCACGCCAGGACGAGGAACTGCGCAGCCGCCTGGGTCTGGGCTGGCCCCAGATACGGGCGGCCGCGCGCCACGCCGTGCCGTACCGCAGCATTCTGGGTGACACGCTGCTTGAGCTTCTGTCGGACTAGTCCAGCTATCCCCGCACCGACGAAGCTTCCAACCGTCAGGTTGCTGACCGACGTTAGCGACTTCACGGAGACCGACCTCGAACCGGCCTGACCAGCCGGCTACGTGACGGTCTGGCCCTGGGCGGGACGCGGCCCGGCGAGCGCTACGAGACGGGCCGGCGCGCGGGCGCCGGGACGTGGCGGCGCAGGTCCCCCGTGCCGGGGATGAAGCCACGCCGGGTCAGCCACTCGGTGATCCAGTCCGGGGCCGGGTGGCCGGCCGGGACCACGTTGTAGATGTAGTTCAGTCCGCGGGCCGCGGCCTCATCCTCCAAGTGGTCCACGATGAAGTCGCCGATGCCCTCGCCCCGCCGCGCGGGGTCCACCCAGAACGTGATCTGGGCGTCGCCCCACTCGCAGTCCAGCCATCCGTAGCCGGCGATCTGCCCGTCCTCGCCGGTGACCTGCCACCACTCGTCGGCGACCGCGGCGCCGGGTGCGGGCGGGTCGAGGTTGACCGCGGCCAGTTCGTCCGACCCGAACAGCCGCTGCTTGGCGGCGTCCCAGCGTGGATCGTCTTCCTTGGTCCAGTGCAGCGTCATCGCTCTCCTTCCGCGCCCTGCTAAGTCAGGCCGGCAGCTTGAGGTTGTAGACCCGCAACGCGTTGCCGGCCAGCACCAGCCTGGCGGTCTCCTCGTCGGGGCAGAGCGCGGCCACGGCCCGGGCGTTCCTGTCGATACCGGGGACTCCGGGCCAGTCGGTGCCGAAGATCATCTTCCTGGTGAGCCGGTTCCAGCTGTGCTGGGCGTAGTACTGCGGCAGCCGTGAGGGCGGCAGCCCGGAAAGCTCGATCCAGACATGATCGTTAGACAGGGCCAGGAACGCCGCCACGTCGTACCACCAGCCCCGCCCGCCGTGGGCGAGCACGACGTCGAGGCGGCGGAAGTCACGCAGGACCGAGTCGAGCAGCACCGGGTCGGCCAGCGCGTTGGTCGACCCCGGGAACGAGCTGGTGCCGCAGTGCACCACGACCGGGATCCCGCTGGACTGGCAGATCTCGTACGCCGGGTACAGCGCCCGGTCGTTGACTGCGGCCCCCGCATGCACCGGGTGGATCTTCAGCGCGACCGCGCCCAGGCCGAGCTGGCGTTCCAGCTCCTCGTCCACCGGGTAGTGCAGGTGCGGGTTGACGTTCGCGATGATCTTGAGCCGGTCCGGGCTGTACGAGGTCACCGGGAGCAGGTCCTCGATCGGCTGGATGCCGGTGGCCTTGGGGCTGTACTCGCATAGCAGCAACGCGATGTCCACGCCCTGCCCGGCCAGGTGGGCCGCGAATTCGGCCGGCACGATGGTGCCCTCGGCGTCGTACACCCGGTCCAGCACCTCACGGTCACCGAAGTCATGCGCCCATTCCCGCCACGAGGGCTTGAGCGTGGGCAGCCGGGCCGGATGCAGGTGCACATCGACGAGCGGGCGTCCGTCCAGCATCAGGCGCTCTCCCCCGGCAGCAGGGTTTCCCCAGGCACGGGCTCCCCGGGCCCTGGCACCTTCTTACCCTGCACCGCCTCACCCGGAACCGGGCCCGGGACCAGCACCGTGGCCGCCATCCGCCGCAGCTCGACCCGGCGGATCTTCCCGGTGGCCGTGGTCGGGTAGCCCACCACGAACACCACCTTGCGCGGCCGCTTGAACGACGGCAGCGCCTGGCGGCAGAACTCGATCAGCTCGTCCTCGGTAGCCGCCTGGCCGGACTCGAGGATCACGTAGGCGACCGGCTTCTCCAGTCCCTCGGAGTCCGGCGCCGCGACCACGACGGCCTGGGCCACCGCCGGGTGGGCCAGCAGCTGGGCCTCGACCTCGGCCGGGGACACCCAGATGCCACCGGCCTTGAGCATGTCGCCGGTGCGCCCGAGGCAGGTGTAGTAGCCGTCGGAGTCACGCACGTAGGTGTCGCCGGTGCGCAGCCATTCGCCCTGGAAGACCCGGCGTGACGCGTCGTACCGGGACCAGTACCCGGTGGCCGTGGAGTCGCCGCGGACGAACAGCGTGCCCGGGGTGCCCGCCGGGACCTCGTTCCCCGTCTCGTCCAGCACGCGCAGGTCGTAGCCGGGCACGGCCGTCCCCGTGGTGCCCGCCCGGACCTGGCCCGGGCGGTTGGACAGGAAGATGTGCAGCACCTCGGTCATGCCGATACCGTCCAGGATGTCCACGCCGAAGTGCGAGGTCCATCGACCGTAGAGCGACGCGGGGAGGGCTTCACCGGCGGAGGCGGCCAGCCGTACGCCGGCCAGAGCGTCGGCCGCCAGGCCGGTCCGGAGCATGGCGGCGAAGAACGTCGGCCCGGCGAAGAACAGGGTGGCACCGTATTTCCGGGCCACGTCGGCCATGAGGTCCGGGCGGGAGGGGGCGGGTTCCAGCACGGCGGTCGCGCCGACCGACAACGGGAACAGCAGCGAGTTGCCCAGGCCGTAGGCGAAGAACGCCTTAGCAGCGGACAGGCAGTGGTCGTCGCGGCGGATCCCGAGCACCTGGGTGCCGTACGTCTCGCACACCGCCTGGATCGAGGCGTGCCGGTGCATGGCCGCCTTGGGCCGCCCGGTGGTCCCCGAGGTATAGAGCCAGAACGCGGGCGAGTCGGCGGTCGTCGGGTAAATCGTGTCGTCGGCCGGCCCGGTGGCCAGCTGACCGAGCAGGTGCACCGGGACAGGGCGGCCCGCCCGTGCCTCGCCGGTCAGTGCCTCGCCGGTCAGTGCCTCGCCGGCCAGTGCCTCATCGGCCAGGGGCTCGTCGGCGAGCATCCCGGCGAGCTCGGGCGCCTCGGCCGCCGCCGCGACGGCGGTGGCCGCGAACTCGCGGGTCACGGCCAGGAAGCGGGCCCGCGAATCTTGCAGCAGCTCGGCCACGCCGCCGGCGCGGCTCATCGTGGACACCGGCACCGGGATCGCGCCCATCCGGATGGCGGCCAGGTACAAGACCACGAATTGCGGCGAGTCGGCCATCAGCATCAGCACCCGCTGCTCGGGCTGCAGCCCTATTTTCCGCAACGACGTCGCGGTCCTGCGCACCTGGTCATGCAGGGCGGCGTAACTCACGTCGCCGGCCGCGCCGGTCAGCGCCGTTCGTGGCCCGTCCCCCGCGGCCAGCCGGCGGTCCAGCAGGTACTCACAGGCGTTGAACAGCTGCGGCATTGCTGCTGCCCTCCGTTCTGGTCGGGCGGTTTGCTGGTCGGGCTGTTTCCTGGTGGGCGGTATTTCCGGTCGGGCGGTGACGTGTGCCGCCGGCGACCTGAACGAGGTGATCTGACGGAGCTGACCTAGGCGAGGTGGACGTAGTCGTAATCGAACGGCTGGCCGTTGATCCCGTTGCGCGGCGGGGCGATCCACGCGGCGATCTTGCCGCGCTCGTGGACCGGCTGCATCAGCGACCGGACGTGGGTCTTGTCCACGTCGGTGGGCAGCCACCTCCCCTTCCGCCCCGCCCACTCGTCCGCCGTCAGCAGCTCGCCGTCCGGGCTCACCTCCACGCTAGCGAATGCGCCGACCCGGCGGTTGAACGCCACATGCGGCAGCTTGACGCGGTGTGGCAGGCCCGCGCCGTCGAGGATCCGGTTCCACCGGGTGACGCCGCTCTGGCAGTCCGAGATGTACTCGCGGCGCAGGTCGGTGTTGAGACCGACCAGCGCGGCCACCTCGGTCTGGCCGATCTGCCCGTCGGTGAGCGCGTCCACCATGTACCCGTCGTCGGTCAGCCGGTGGTCGTCCTTGCGGCGTTCCTCCAGCCAGCGGCCCTTGAGGCCGGCGGTGTAGTAGTTGGCCACGTTCGTGGACGTCTCCCCGCCGAACAGGTCCAGCGACACGCTGTAGTGGAAGTTCAGGTACTTCTGGATAACGTCCAGGCCGATCGCGCCGTACGGCCCGGCGTCGTCGGTCTCGTGTTCCACCATCAGCTGCGCGGTCCGCTCCACCACCCGGTCGATCCCGGTGGTGCCGACCATCATGTGGTGGGCCTCTTCCTTGAGCATGAACTCGCAGGTGCGCGACAGCGGGTCGAACGCCGATTCCTTGAGCGTGCCCAGCTGGTACTTGCCGTCCCGGTCGGTGAAGTACGTGAACATGAAAAACGACAGCCAGTCCGGGGTCTCCTCGTTGAACGCGCCGAGGATGCGGGGCGACTCCTTGCTGCCGGAATTGCGATGCAGCAGCTCTTCCGCCTCTTCCCGCCCTTCGCGACCGAAGTACGCGTGGAGCAGGTAGACCATGGCCCACAGGTGGCGGCCCTCCTCCACGTTGACCTGGAACAGGTTGCGCAGGTCATACAGGCTGGGGGCGGTGGCCCCGAGGTTGCGCTGCTGCTCCACGGAGGCCGGCTCGGTGTCGCCCTGGATAACGATCAGCCGCTGCAGGTCCGCGCGGTACTCCCCCGGCACCTTCTGCCAGGCGGGCTCGCCCTTGTGCTGGCCGAACCCGATCTGGCGCTCGGCGTTCCGTTCGGCCAGGAAGATGCCCCATCGGTAGTCCTTCATCGGCACGTGGCCAAAGTGCGCCCAGCCCTCGCGGCCCACGTTGACCGCGGTCCGCAGGTAGACGTCCTGGGTGGGCAGGGTCGGGCCCATGGACTCCCACCAGTTCAGGAAGTTGGGCTGCCACGACTCCAGCGCCCGCTGCAGACGCCGGTCATCGCGCAGGTCAACGTTGTTGGGAATCTTCTCGCTGTAGTCGGGCGGCGTGGCCATGAGGGTCAGACTCGCTTTCGGTCGAAGTCGGCGCGCTGCCCGGTGCCGTACCTGCGCAGCGCGCCGTCGGGGCCTGAGGCGTTCGGGCGGTAGAAGATCCAGTTCTGCCAGGCGGTCAGCCGGCCGAAGATCTTGGTTTCCATGGTCTCGGGACCGGGGAAGCGGTAGTTCGCCTCCAGCCCGGTCAGGGCATCGGGGCTGAAGCTGGCCCGCTCCTCGATCGCGATACGGACCTCCTCGTCCCAGTCGATGTCGTCGGGAGCGAAGGTGATCAGGCCGAGCCCGTCGGCGTCGCCGGCCTCCAGCGCGTCGCCGGACCGCTTGTCGGCAGCGGCCAGCGCGTCGGGATCGCCGAGGAACCGGGTCTGCAGCCGGGTCAGGCCGTTGCTCATCGGCAGCGGGCCGAGGTTCATCGGGCCGATCGTGACCGTGGCCGGGGCCGCGCCGGGGTCGATTTCCTCGAACACGCCGGACAGCATGTACGAGCGGTCCGAGGCCAGCGCCAGCTCGAGTAGCGAGCCCGCGAAGCAGCTACCCGGCTCGATCAGCGCGAGCAGGCTCCGGCTCGTCACGTCCAGGCGCTTCAGGGTGCGCTTCAGGTACAGCACGATCTCGCTCGCCAGCCAGTCATCGTGGTGGTCCAGCAGGAACTGGTCATACGCCAGCACGGCGGCCGGGTCGCCCCGGGTGCGCAGCACCCAGGTGCCCACCTCGAGCTCGTTCGTGCGCAGGTCCAGGATGAGGTCGTCCAGTTCCCGGGCGACGGCGAGGGTCCAGAACCCGGCGCCCTGCTCGTGCAGCCCTTCCAGGCTGGCCGGGGGCGCGCCCCCCTCGGCCAGCGGAGCCGGGCCGGTCACGGTGATCTCGGCCACCCCCTGTGCGCGGTCCAGCCGGGCCGTCACGTATTCGTAGGAGATCTCGTCACCGGTGGCGGTCTTGGCCAGCGGGGTCAGCTCGATGCCTGTCGCGCCCGCGGGGCGGCCGGAGCGGCCAGCCAGTTCCTCGGCCCGCTGGCGGACGACCTCGTCCCACTGGGCCCGGGGCACGGCCTCGTCGACGAGCCGCCAGGCCACGGCCTTCTTGCCGCTGAGCCCCTCGGACTTGGTGGAGAAGTAGTCCGCGCGGTCGCGGCGCACATGCCGCTTGTCCACCACGCGGGTCAGTCCGCCGGTGCCGGGCAGCACCCCGAGCAGGGGCAGTTCCGGCAGCGACACCGCTGACGAGCGGTCGTCGATGAGCATGATGTGCTCGCAGGCCAGGGCGAGCTCGTAGCCCCCACCCGAGGCGGTCCCATTCAGGGCGGCCAGGTACGTCTGACCCGAGTTCGCGCTGGCGTCCTCGATACCGTTGCGGGTTTCGTTAGTGAACTTGCAGAAGTTGACCTTCCATGGGTGTGGTGACGCGGCGAGCATGCGGATGTTGGCGCCCGCGCAGAAGATCTTTTCCTTGCCGCTGGTCACGACGACCGTGCGGACCTCGGGATGCTCGAAGCGGAGCCGCTGCACCACGTCGTACAGCTCGATGTCCACGCCCAGGTCGTAGGAGTTCAGCTTGAGCTCGTAGCCGGGCACCAGGCCGCCCTGCTCGTCCACGTCCATGGTCAGCGTGGCGACCGGGCCGTCGAAGGCCAGCCGCCAGTGCCGGTACTGCCGGGGGTGCGTGCGGAAGTCCACTCTGGGCTCGCCGGTCATTTATCATCCCTCCGCTGGGCCGCAGATAGTTCTATGCTCTACGTTCGATGACTGGCGCGTCAATCAGTCGTAGCATATTTTTCGGCCGCCGCCCGCCCGCCCGGGTGCGGGTCAGCCGGGGTCGTTGAGGCGCTTCCACTCCAGGCGCGCATCGCCGGACCAGCGCTGATGCCGCTCGGCAAATAGCCAGGCCGCTTCCAGCCCGCTCCAGCGGGCCGGCAGCAGCTCGCGGGGCAGGGCCGGGTCGATCGCCGGGAAGCGCCGCCAGGCGTGCACCAGCTCGACCTGGCGGGCCAGCACGTCGGCCGGTGCTGGGTCACGGAACTCCTCAATGAACTGCTCGTACTGCTCCTCGACCGCGGCCAGGTCCCAGGCGGCCGCCACCATGGTCCGGAGGTCACCGAGGCCGGACCGGGTGGCCACGAACACGTGGGCGTCCCCGTCCAGGCCGGCCGCGCGGAGCACGTCGATGGCCTCGGATTCGCGGTCCGGGTGCGGGCTGATCCACAGGCCGGCGCCGAGCGACCCGAACCCGGCCCAGCTGAGCCTGCTCCGCACGACGTGCCGCGCGCGGCGGTCGCTCTCCGGGACGCGTGCGTAGACCAGCAGCCAGCGGCCGTCCCAGTCCTCGGCGGGCCCGGTGAAGGAGTAGATCCGCTCCGCGCCGCCGGTGAGCAGCCGCCGCGCGCTGCCGGTCAGCCGCCACCGGGTGCGGCGGCCCAGCTTCTCCGCGTCGAGCCAGCCCGCCGCAGCAGTGCGCATCAGCGCCTGGCGGGTGGCCTTTTCCTCGATGCCGAGGCGCCCGAACGCAGCCAGGACGGCCGACGTCCAGGCGGTCCCGTCGGTGGTGAGCACAAACTCGCCGAGCAGCGTGAACAGCAGCCCGCGGGCGCTGGGGGCCCCCGCCGCGTGCCTCCGGGACAGGGCCGCCGCGGGGGGAGCTGATGCCGCAGCCCCCGACGATCTCGTGGCCGGCATGGCAACCTTCCCGGGGGTAGCACCGACGGCAGCGCGCCGACGGGTGTCGATGCAGGTTACCAACGCGGCGGCCGCGGCCCGTCGAGACGACTGGCTATTTCCAGGCAAACAGGGGCTGCTCGAAGTGCGCCACCCTGATCATGTTCCCGTGCAGGCCCGCCTGGCAGAACTGGTAGATGATCGCGGCGGTGGGCGCGTGCACGTAGCGCCCGAGCATCGGCAGCTGGATCAGGGGCGCCTCGGACTGGGGGATCCGCAGCAGCCGCGGCGTGACGTCGAAATCGGCCAGCGGGATGACGTGGATCTGGGCCACCTCGGACTCCGGGCCCTTCATGTCCGGGCTGACCGGGCCGCTCCAGACCACCACCGGGGTCATCAGGTACCCGGAGCGGGTGACGTAGTCGTCGAGCATGCCGAGCACGGCGTCCGGGGTGACCTCGACGCCCGTCTCCTCGCGCAGCTCCCGCAGCGCCGCGTCCCGGGCGGATTCCCCCTGGTCGCGGCGCCCGCCAGGCAGGGCCCACTGGCCCGCGTGGTTGCGCAGGGTCGGCGCCCTTCTGGTGATCAGCAGGGCGGGCACATCCTGCTGGGTCACGACGCAGACGGCGACGGCCGCGGCCTTGAGGTTGCCGGCGGGCTCCTCGACCCGGCGGAAGCGGCCCAGGTTCGCCGCGATCTCGTCCCTGAGCTCCGCCTCCATAGGCTGCACCTTAACGTGCGCCTTCCGCATGCCCGGCCCGAGACGGCTGCGCGTCAGGCCTGTTCCACGGAACACCACCAGGTGCTGCGGCCACCCACGGTGCCGTGCCTCATCTCCGCGCCGTCGCGCGGGCAGCGGGCACCGTCATGCCGGAACGGGATCACCTCGCCGGTGTGCGTCCCACCGTGGGCGGCGGCCGATTTCAGCGCGGCCTGCAGGGCTCGGTAGAGCCGGTCGGCATCCTCGGGCCGGAGGCTGTTGACGGGCGCCGCGGGGTTGATCCTGGCCTGCCAGAGCGCCTCGTCAGCCAGCAGATTACCGACCCCGGCGATCTTGGACTGATCCAGCAGCCGGGCCTTGACCGCGATCGTTCCCTTGCTGAGCAGGCGGCGGAACTGCTCCGCGGTGATCTCCTCGGCATCCGGCCCGAGCGCGCTGACGTCGGGGTTGAGCCGGACGCGCCCCAGCCGGCGCTTGTCGAACAGGGCCAAGCGGCCGCCGTCGGCGAACTCGAGCGTGAAGCGGTCCCACTCGGGTTTGCGTGGCTGCGCGTCCCGGCGCCAGGGCCCGCCGCCCTCGGTAGCCTCCCCGCCCGGGGCGGTGACCACGATGCGCCCGCTCATGCCCAGGTGGATGCCGAGGTCGGGCCCGGGTGCGGGATCCCCCTCTACCCCGGAAGTCTCGACCCAGATGGTCTTGCCGCGCCGTTTGGCGGCCGTGAGCCTGCGGCCCGCCAGCGCGTCGCGCAGCTGGCCCGGTGAGTGCGGACGGGTGACGTAGGTGTCCGCGTCGTCGACGGCCGCGATCGTCCGGTGCAGTGCCTGGTCTTCGATCAGGCTGCGGGCGGTCTCGACCTCGGGAAGCTCCGGCATTAACCCGTTGTACCCGATCATCGGGCCGCGGACCGTACCACCCCACCCAGCGCGCCGTCCCCCAGGCTCGAGGCCCGGGGGACGGCGCGGGTTTGGCCGCCGCAGGTCAGTGGACGATGACCTGCTTCACGGGCTTGACCACGTTGTAGAACCGGTTGCCGCGCAGCGTCGCATGCACCACGGGCCCCACTCCCTCAAGGAAGATCCCGAAGTGGTTGCGGGCAATGTGGTTGCCGCTCCCCTGCGACCGTCCCGGGACCGTTACGGCTGCCTGGCCAGGTAGTCCCCCCGGAACTGTTTCGGCCCGGCCGGCCAGACCTGCTGGCCCTCCCCACCCAAGGGGCCAGAGAGTCAGCTTGCGCCGGTGGGGCCCCAGCCAAGGACGTCGCTGAACTCCGTCACACGTGGCCTTCTGTGCGGGATGCGCTGCGGGCGGGCCCGGTCGCCCGGCTGAGTACTTGTTGCGGCCGGGGCCCGTACCACCAGCACCATAGGTCACATTGATCATGGTCAGCGCCCACTTCTCCACCCACATTTCACGCGCGCCGTGCGCCATGGTGGGTGTTTTGTCCGGTTAAGGCGCACGTTCCGCGTGAAATGTGGGCGGGAGGGGCCAATGTGACTCGTGGGACCGGACGCAGGGCGGCGGCAGACCGGGGCCTGGACCCACGCACAGGACGGGGGACCCTGAACGCCGTCCGGGCCACGAAACCCGTGCCACCGAGAACTCAAAAGCCCTGAGTGAGTGAGTGAGTGAGTGAGTGTTACGTCGATGCGGTCAGCCTGCCTGCTCCCCGCAGCCAGGCGACCGCTCCCCGCAGCCAGCCCGCTCCCCGCAGCCAGCCCGCTCCCCGCAGCCAGGCCCGCTCCCCGCAGCCAGCGCACCCCCTCCCCGCGCGGGGGGTTAGGCGGGGGGGTTAGGCGGGCGCCTGGGAGGACTCGGGGAGGGTGGGGAGGTTGGGCAGGGGGTTGGCGCTGGTGAGCGGCGGCTGCCGGTAGAGCCGGTCCAGGTCGAGCTGCTGGGCCTCTTCGAGCACGGTGTCCTGCTGCTCCTGGGCCCGCTCGGCGGTCTGCTTGGCCAGGGCCGACGCGAGCGCGCCCAGCTGCCGCACCCCCGTGTCGTCGACGAGCACGCGGCTGGTGGTCAGGATCGCGATGCCCTCCACCCGGCGCGGGCCCCGCCCGGGCCGCGCCAGCGCCGCCCCTACCTTGGCCGCGTCGAAGGGGTCGGCCGGATGGGTGGTGAGCCTGGTGCGCTGCTCGATAACCCACTTGTGGAACGTCATGACCTCCCCCTCAAGGGGCAGGCTGGTGATGTCGTCCGGGCCCAGGCCGAACCGCTTGCCCTTGCTGAAACAGCGGGAGTAGGAGGCCAGGGCCGCCGACCACAGCGCCTGCGGCACCACGGGATCCCGGTCTTCCTCGGGCTTGTCCAGCTCGCCGAGCAGCCCCTTGCAGCATTCCACGACGAACTGCAGATCCGAGACGATCGACGCCTGGTCGGCGAGGGTCTGCGCGGACGGGAGGTCGAGAGCGACGGTCAGCATCGGCGGCTGGGACGATGCGGGTTTCGTGTCGCTCATGTCTCCTCGTTCCGGGTCGCGGGCATCACTGTGGTCTGCCCGCCGATCCTGGCACGTCGGCCGGCGGTCCTAGGTCTCACATAGTGACAATGTCGCGCCCGCGCGGGCCGCCCAGCGCCGCCCGCCCAGCGCCGCCCGCCGCCCGCCCAGCGCCGCCCGCCGCCCGCCCAGCGCCGCCCGCCGCCCGCCCAGCGCCGCCCGCCCAGCGCCGCCCGCCCAGCGCCGCCCGCCCAGCGCGGGCCGCCGGCGCCGCGGCCAGGCCAGGCCCGGACACGGCGCTATTCGGGCTTAGGCCAGGTGTGCACTGGCTCGTTGGCGTGCATGTGCTCGATATAGCGCTGGGTCATCTGCCGCAGTGCCTCCGCGCGGCCGGACCCGTTCCGCTCGCTGATGGCCCGGGTGGCGGCGACCTGCCAGGCCGCGCCGGTCTGGCCGGTCAGGCAGCGCTGCTCGATGATGCCGAGCAGCCGCCCGGCGGAGCCGGGATCGACACCCCACCGGGACAGACCCTCCCGGGCGAGCGGCAGCAGGCGGCGCAGCACCAGTTCGGCCACGGGCACCTCACCCAGGCCGGGCCAGTAGAGCCGGGCATCCATGCCGTGCCGCGCGGCCTCCTGCAGGTTCTCGGCCGCGGTCGCGAACGACATCTGGGTCCAGATCGGCCGCTGCGTCTCGGCCAGCGCCCGGATCACTCCGTAGTAGAAGGCCGCGTTGGCCATGACGTCCGCGACCGATGGTCCGCCCGGCAGGACACGGTTCTCCACCCGCAGGTGGGGGCGGCCGTCGACGACGGCGTAGACGGGCCGGTTCCAGCGGTAGACGGTCCCGTTGTGCAGGCTCATCTCGGCCAGCTGCGGGACGCCCCCGCCGTCCAGCACGGCCAGCGGGTCCTCGTCCTCACAGAGCGGCAGCAACGCCGGGAAGTACCGGATGTTCTCCTCGAACAGGTCGAACACGGACGTGATCCAGCGTTCGCCGAACCACACCCGGGGGCGCACCCCCTGCTGCTTCAGCTCGTCCGGCCGAGTGTCGGTGGCCTGCTCGAACAGGGTGATCCGGGTCTCGTCCCACAGCTGCCGGCCGAACAGGAACGGGGAGTTGGCGGCCAGGGCCACCTGCACGCCCGCGATCGCCTGGGCGGCGTTCCAGTAGCTCGCGAACGCGTCCGGGCTCACCTGGACGTGCAGTTGCACGCTGGTGCACGCGGCCTCGGGGGTGATGCTGCCCGCGTGGGTCAGCAACTGCTCGGGCCCGTCGATCGCGATGCGCAGGTCCTCTCCGCGGGCCGCGAAGATCTGCTCGTTGAGCACCCGGTAGCGGTCGTTGGCGGAGATGGTGCCCTCGTGCATGTCCTCTTCGGCCAGCGTGGGCAGGATGCCGATCATGACCAGGCGGCTGCCGGTGTCGCGGGCCTTGGCGTCCGCGGCGTTGAGGCTGGCGCGGATCTCCTGCTCCAGGTCCGCGAGCGCCTGACCCTCGAGCCGCCGGGGCGGCACGTTGATCTCAAGGTTGAACTGGCCCAGTTCTGTCGCCCAGGCGGGGTCGGCGATCGCGTCGAGTACGGCCGCGTTGCGCATGGAGGGCGCCCCATCGGAGTCCACCAGGTTCAGCTCTAGCTCCACGCCCACCCGTGACGGGCTGGCCTCGAACCGGCGCTCGCGGAGCATCCGGGCGAACACGTCCAGGGAACGCTGCACCTTTTCCCGGTACTTACGCCGGTCCTCACCACTGATCGTGATGGCCTGAATGTCGCGTCCCATGAGGCCCCCGCTCGCCGAGATGGGAGAGCACTTACCCCGCGGGGCTCTGTCCTCACACAGCTCTGTTTTCACACAGCGCTGTCCCCACCCAGCGCTTTCCTCACAAAGCACTGTCCCCACACGGCGCCATCCCTACACAGCGCCGTCCCCACATAGCGCCGTCCCCGCACAGTGCCATCCCCGCACTGCGCCGTCCTCACACAGTCGCACACATGGTCAGCGAGGGCCAGCGTTCTTCCTGGCCATCCCGCTGTGGCCGATCACCCCGCTGGCGGCCCCGGCATCGACCTCGTCCGCGGGCCACCACTGGCTGAGCGGGACCAGCCCCGGGCCGATGAGTTCCAGGCCGTCGAAGAAACGGGCCACCTGCTCCCGGCTGCGCAGCGTGAGGCGCGCGGACGACCGTTCGTTGTAGCGCCGCGTCATCTCGGGCACCGCGTCGGCCTGGATGTCGCTGGCCCCGTGCCCGATGGCCAGGTAACTCCCGGGCACCGTGGCGTCCATCAGCCGGGCCACGATCGCGTACGGGTCTTCCTCGTCGGGAATGAAGTGCAGCACGCCCATGAGCAGCACGGCGACCGGCTGGCGGAAATCGAGGGTCCGGGCGGCCCCGGTTAAAACGGTGGCCGTATCCCGCAGGTCAGCCTGAACATAGTCGGTGGTGCCCTCCGGGCCGCTGGTCAGCAGGGCCCGGGCGTGGGCGATCACGACCGGGTCGTTGTCCACGTAGACGATCCGCGCCTCCGGCCTGGTGCGCTGCGCGATCTCGTGGGTGTTATCGGCCGAGGGCAGGCCGCTCCCGATGTCCAGGAACTGCCGTATGCCGTAGGTGCCGGCCAGCAGCCGCACCGAGTCGATGAGCTGCCGGCGCGCGAGCCGGGCCAGCAGCGGCATCGACGGCATCACCTCGATGACCTTCTCGGCGGCCTCCCGGTCGGCCTCGAAGTGATCCTTCCCGCCCAGCCAGTAATCCCAGATCCGGGCCGGGTTGGCCACGTTGGTATCGAAGACCAGCCGGTGAGCCGCGCGGGAGGCACCGTGATCCTGGTATTGCGACACGACAGTGTCCTTTCCGTGCCTGATCCCCCGATGGTGCGGTTTAGCTTAGGCCGTCCGGGTGCCGGACGGTTACGGGTGGACTAGTCCCGCATCGTGGGCGAGCAGGCCGGCCTGGGTGCGGTTGGCGCAGCCCAGCTTGTCCAGGGTCCGCGACACGTATCCCTTGATCGTGGCTTCCGACAGGTAGAGCCGCGCCGCGATCTGCGCGTTGGACAGGCCCTCGCCCAGGCAGGCCAGCACCTCGGCCTCCCGCTCAGTAAGCCCCGCCGCCAGCTCGCGGGCGCGGTCGCGGGCCAGCTGACTGTCGGCAGAGGCGGCGATCAGCCGCCGGGCGGCCGCCGGGGACAGTACCGTGTGCCCCTCCGCGGCCACTTGCACCAGCCCGATGAGATCCTCCGGCGGCGTGGACTTGACCAGGAACCCGGCCGCGCCGGCCCGCAGGGCACGCAGCACGTACTGGTCGGCGTCGAAGGTGGTCAGCACGACCACGGCGGGCGGATCGGCCAGCTGGCCGATCCGCCCGATCGCGGTCAGCCCGTCCATTCCCGGCATGCGCAGGTCCATGAGCACGACGTCGGGGCGGGTGCGGACGACCGCCTCGACGCCGGCCGCCCCGTCGTGGGCCTCCGCGACGACCTCGATCGTGCCGCCCGAGCCAAGGATCGTCCGCAGGTGCGCGCACACCATCGGCTCGTCGTCCACGACCACGACGCGGATCGTGGTCACGCGACCGGCTCGGCCGTCGGGACGTAGGCCGGCAGCGTGGCTTGCAGGCAGAATCCCCCATCTGGCGCGGGCCCGGCCCGCAACGTGCCATGCACCAGCTCGACGCGCTGCCGGAGATGAGCGATGCCGAGGCCGGACCCGGTTCCGGCCAGGCCGGAGAGGTCCAGGGCGCTGCCGGGCGGCAGGGCCGACGGGGTGTTGCGGACCTCGAGCCGCACCTGCGCGTCGCCGTAGCTGATGTGCACGGTCACCCGTGCGCCGGGCGCGTGCTTGCGCACGTTGGTCAGGGCCTCCCGGACGATGCGGTAAGCGGTCCGCCCGACCACCGGCGAGGCGAGGGCCGGATCGCCGTCCTGCGTCAGCTCGGCCGGGGTGCCCACCTTGACCGACTCCGCAACCAGCGCGGCCAGACCAGGGGTGGAGGGTGTCTCGTCGCCGTCGGGGTGCGCGCGCAGGATCCCGACCAGGTCCCGGAGTTCGTCCAGGGCCTGGCAGCCGGTCACCCGCAGGTCCTCGGCGGCCTGCCGGGTCGCCTCGTCGGAGGCGGTCATCCGCAGCGCCCCGGCCTGCAGCACCATCAGGCTGACCCGGTGCGTCACCACGTCGTGCATCTCGCCGGCCAGCCGGGCCCGTTCCTCGCCCCGGGCTTGCTCGGCTAGCAGATACTGCTCCCGCTCGGCCCGTTCGGCCCGGTCCCGCAGCGACCGCAGCAGCGCGTGGCGGGCCCCGAAGTACAGCGCCAGCAGCGGTCCCACGGCGGTGCGCAGCACTGCGATCGTGATAACCACGACCGACGGCTGCCAGGGCCGGGCCACGATCACCGTGAGCAGCGCGACCGTGAGGAACGCGATCCGCCGGTCCCGGCCGTAGAAGAAGGGCCCGTAGGCCGCCAGCACCGTGGCGAACGGCGCCCACACGTTGTCCATGTTGGCCGGGGTCAGGGCGCCGGCGGGCCAGATCAGCAGCGTGACGGCCAGCGTGAACCCGCCCAGGACGGCGATCACCAGCAGGGGCGCGCGGCGCCGGGCCACCAGCGACAGGCAGGCGGCGGCCTGGATGCCCAGCAGGACCCAGGCCAGCGTGCCCGGATGAGCCGGCCACCAGGTGATCCCGACCAGGGTCGCGGCCGTGTCGAGCAGCGCGAAGAAGACCGCGATCCCCACGTCGGTCGCGACCCGGTGCCGGGACGGCCAGCGGGACCGCAACGGCCACCAGCCCCGGGGCAGACAAGGTTCGTCACTCACGTGTTTCACGCTACGTCAGCAGCGGCCGCAGGCCCCGACTGCGCGCACCTTCGGCGGGGCAGGAACCTACGAAAGTCGTATCCGGGCCGTCTCGGCCCGACCTTCTGCGGCCGGGAACCCTCCGGCTCGCCCTGCCGCGCCCCGGCCACGCCGGCGTGTCATGGGAGGCATGACAGAACAACCAAAATTCTCCGCAACGAAGCCCCGTCTCGGCCGCTATGACATCGACCCGGAGACGTCGTCCGTGGCGTCCCGGACCCGCCACCTGTTCGGGCTGGCCCCGGTGCGCGGCACGTTCCGCATCCGGTCCGGGGCCGTTGAGGTGACCGAGCCGCTGAGCGATTCGCGCATCCGGGTCGAAATCGACGCGGCGAGCTTCCGCACCGGCCTCGGGGCACGCGACAACACCGTGCGCTCATCCCGGTTCCTGGACGCGGGCCGGCACCCCGTGCTGGTTTTCGTTGCGGAAAAAATGGAGGGGGACGCGCTGAGCGGTGCGCTGACCATCTGCGGGACCACCCGGCCCGTCCGGCTGCCGGCCGAGGTGAGCGCGCAGCCGGACGGCTCATTCACGGGGCGCGCCGCGGCGCGGATCGACCGGGCCGAGTTCGGGGTCACAGCTTCTCCCGGACTGGCCGGGCGCTACCTCGACATCACCGTGGAGGTCCGATGCGTCCGCAAGTGAGAGCCGCCGCCCTGCCGGCGCCTGCGCCGGCCCGGCCGGGCAGGCGGCCGCGGTCGTGGTCGAGGGGCTGCGCAAGAGCTACGGCCCGGTCCAGGCGGTGCGCGGGGTCAGCTTCACGGTCGGCCGCGGGGAAATCTTCGCGCTGCTCGGGCCGAACGGCGCGGGGAAGACGACCACGCTGGAGATCCTGGAAGGGTTCCGCCGCCGCGACGGCGGGCAGGCCGAGGTGCTGGGCCTCGACCCCGGTGACCGGGCGTCGGGCCGGGCGCTGCGCGAGCGGATCGGGCTGGTACTGCAGGACATCGCGGTCGAGCCCTACCTGACGGTCCGCGAGACGATCGCCCGGAACGCCGGCTACTACCCCGCGCCGCGGCGCGTCGGCGAGGTGATCGCGCTGGCCGGCCTGACCGGGCAGGAGCGCAAGAAGGTCAGGAACCTCTCCGGCGGCCTGAAACGGCGCCTGGACCTTGCCCTGGGCCTGATCGGGAACCCGGAACTGCTGTTCCTGGACGAGCCGACGACCGGGTTCGACCCGAGTGCCCGGCGGGACGCGTGGCAGATCGTGCGCGGCCTGCGCGGCTGCGGGACCACGATCCTGCTGACCACCCACTACATGGACGAGGCCCAGGCCCTGGCCGACCGGGTGGCGGTGATGTCCGGCGGCCGGATCGTGGCCGAGGGCACGCCGTCGGACCTGGGCGGCCGGGCCAGCGCCCAGGCCCGGATCCGTTTCGCGCTGCCCCGCGGGCACGCGGTCGCGGACCTGCCGCCCGGTGCGGCGCTGGCTGACCCGGCGCTGGACGACGGGCTGGTCACCGCGGCGACCAGTACGCCGACGGAGACGCTGCACCAGCTGACCGGCTGGGCGCTGAGCCGGGGGCTGACGCTGGACCGGCTCACGGTGGACCGGCCCGGCCTGGAAGACGTTTATCTCGGGCTGACCGGGGCCGTGGCCACGGAAGGCCCACTGGAAAGGAGCGTCCGGTGACCCCTGTCAGCCCGGTGATGCCGGTGAGCCCGGTGAGCCCGGTGATGATCCGGCGGAACCGGCGGCGTGATCTCGCCCTGGTGTGGCACCAGGTCCGTTACGAGCAGCTGTCGTTCTGGCGCAACCCGCAGAGCGCGTTCTTCACGTTCGTGTTCCCCGTGGTGATCATCACGCTGTTCGGCCTGATGTTCGGCGGCGTGGCCCGCAGCCCGTACTTCTACGGGCTCTCGGCCCTGCAGTACTACGTGCCGACGATCGCGGCGGTGTCGGTGCTGGGCGCCTGTTACAGCCAGCTCGCGATCGTCCTGTCCACCCGGCGGCAGAACGGAATGCTGAAACGGGTCCGGGCCACCCCTCTCCCGGCCTGGACGTACTTCCTCGGGTTGCTCGCGCACTGCATCGTGGTCAGCGTCGTGGATATCGCGCTCATCGTCGGGGTGGGACACCTGTTCGGCGTGCCGCTGCCCACCCACTGGGCCGCGATCGGGGCCGCCCTGGTGCTGGGCGCGGCCAGTTTCTGCGCGCTGGGCGTCGCGGTGGCCTCGTTGATCCGCAACGCCGAGGCCGCCCCGGCCGTGGTGCAGCTCGTCTTGTTTCCCCTGGTGTTCATCTCGGGGACTTACCTGCCGATTCATTCCGCCGTGCTGGACCGCATCTCGGGGTGGCTGCCGGTCCGGCCGTTCAACGAGGCCCTGCTCGGGGCGTTCGCGCAGCACAGCGGGGTCAACTGGAAGGCCCTGGGGATCCTCCTCGCCTGGGGGGCGGCCGGGACGCTCATCGCCGTCCGGCGTTTCCGCTGGGATCCCCGGGCCGGGTAAGCGGCGCCGGGTGAGCGCCCGTGGTGAGCGCCCGTGGTGAGCGCCCGTGGTGAGCGCCGGTGGTGAGCGCCGGTGGTGAAAAGCTGTGGTCAGAGGCCGCTGGGGAAGGTGATGTAGGCCGGCGAGACGAGTGGCTTTCCGACCTCCAGCTGGATCTGGGCGTGCTTCTCGAGCGGGATGTCGCGGGGGTTGCCCTGGTAGACCCGGCCGTTGTAGAGCGCGGTCACCGGGCCGTGGGCCGGGCCTACCTGGCCGACGCTGAGCGGCTGGCCCCAGATGTCGAAAAAGTCCCCCAGCGTGTACGTGCGGTGCACGGGGGACTCGATGTGGATGATCCCGTCGGCGGCGTGGGTGTGCAGCCAGTAGAAGCAGCTGCCGCTGGCGATGAACGGGCCGGTCGGCGTCTTCTCGGCCTAGGCGCCGGGGATGCCTATGGCCGCGGGCACCTGACGGGCGGCACCGTTCACGAACACGGTCAGGTGGGCGTGGATGTGGTAGACGAGCTGCTCGCTGCTGTTGCAGCTGACCCCGTCCACGGTCTTCCCGTTGGCCACGGTGGCCACGGTGGCCAGCGCGGGCGCCGACGGGACCGGCACCCCCTCGGGCCCGTTGGGACCGGGCGAGGGCAGCGGCTTCAGCGAGCCGAGCGTGCTCAGCGAGGCCAGCTTGAGTCTCGGCGTGCTGGCGGTGGCGCTACTGGAGCCTCCGCCGTGACTGGTGACGGCCAGGGTGATGGCCACGGCGGCGATGATCACGACGACGGCCGCGCCGATCCCGGTGAGCCAGTTACGGCGGCGTTTGCGGGCCGCCTCCCGGGCGCGCATCTCGGCGACCTTCGCCCGGGCCGCGGCCTGGTTCGCCTTGCTGCCGCGGCCCTTGCCTGCGCTGGCCGGATTCCCGCCGCGCTGGTTCCCGGCGCGCTGGTTCCCGGCGCCCTGGTTCCCGGCGCCCTGGTTCCCGGCGCCCTGGTTCCCGGAGCCCTGGTTCCCGGAGCCCTGGTTCTTACGGGCCGGGTTGCCGCGGCCTCTGTTCCCCGCCTGCTTGGGCACCTGACCTTCTCCCTTGAGATATCCGCCCATCTCGGTGACTGCAAGGTTATTGCGCGCGGCCGCCTGCCCCGGTGAAGTAGGAGCCAGCAGCGAGAGGAGCGGCATGCCGGTCATCCGGGTGCACGGTACGGACCTTCACTACGAGGACACGGGCGGCTCCAGGGAACCGGTTCTGTTCCTGCACGGTTTCCTGTTCGACGGACGGCAATACGAAGCCCAGGTCGCCGCGCTGCGGGACCAGTACCGCTGCCTGACCCTGGATTTCCGCGGGCAGGGCCGGTCAGCCGCTTCCCGCGGCGGTTACCAGACGGAGCAGCTGACCGCGGACGTGCTCGCGTTCATCCGGGCGCTCGGGCTCGCGCCGGTCCACCTGGCCGGGCTGTCCATGGGCGGGTTCGCCGCGATGCGCATCGCGGCCCGCCAGCCCGCGGTCGTCCGCTCGCTGATCCTGCTCAACACCAGCGCGGCCGCCCACCCCCGGGGCAAAGTGCCCGGGCACCTGGCGCTGACCGCCGTAGGCCGGGTCGCGGGCGTGTCCGGCCGGCTGCTGACGTCCAGGATCGAGGCGGAAATGTACGGCCCAGCGTTCCGCCGCGACCCGGGCCGGGCCAGCCAGCGGGAAGCATGGACCCAGCGCTGGGCGCGGGCGGACCGCGCGGCCCTGGCCAAGATCATGCTGGGGATCGTCCTGCGGCCCGACGTCCGCGACGAGCTCGGTGACATCCACGCCCCGACCCTGATCATCGCGGGCGCAGCGGACACGTCCCTGCCGCCGCGCTTCTCGCGCGAGATGCACTCCCTCATCGCGGGTTCGCAGCTGGTAGAACTGCCCGGCGCGGGACACAGCTCACCCATCGAGGACCCGGACGGGGTGACGCGGGCCCTGCGCGAGTTCCTGGCCGCCCACCCGGCCCCGCCGGCCCAGGTTCCCGGGACCCCGGAACCGGACCATCCATGATCCTGGGCAATCAGTGCGGAATAGCAGCATCAACTGCACAGGATCATGAGCGAGGTCAGGTCGCGCTGACGGTGGCCATGGCTGGGCCTCCTCCTGCCGTCCGCTGCGGACAATCCGTTGCGCAGTGACCGCTGCTAACACTGGCCGCCCCACCTGGCCGCCCCACCCGGCCGCCGGCCGGCCGACCGCCGGCCTAGCACGCCGGCCCCGGCCGGCCCGCCCCGTGCGGGCCCGGCCGGGGCCTGGCCCTACTCGGCGCGGGCCGGCCGGGGCGAGGCCCTACTCGGCGCGGAGGGCGGAGGCGGTGCGTATCCGGGCCGCCCAGCCCGCCGGGAGGAGCGCCCCGGCCACGGCGATGACCATCCCGGCCACCGCCAGGCCGGCGAGTTCCGCGCCGTGGTAGACGTCCAGGTAACTGGCGGGCAGGCCCAGGTTCGCGGACGAGGCCATCGCCGGCAGCACCGCGTGGTGCAGCGCGATCCCCAGCGGGACCGCGATCACTCCGGCCACGAGCCCGATCCCCGCGACCCAGCAGACCACCATGGCGATGGTCTGCCGCGGCGTCATCCCGACCGCCTTGAACACGCCCAGGTCATGGACGCGTTCCCGGGTGCTCAGGACGACGGTGTTCAGCACGCCCAGTCCGGCGACGACCGCCAGCAGCAGCGTCAGCGTGCCGATCAGGCCGAGCATCAGGGTGACGATGACGGAACTCCTGTTGTTCCTGAAAATCATGTAGCGGGACCCGAGCGCGCTGCCGAGTGCCTGGGAGTACGCCCCCGGGGACGTGCCCGCGCGCAGACCGACGTCGTACTGGTCGGGCGCGGCCAGGCCAGGATTGGCGGCGTGCACCGTCTGCCAGTCGGTAAGGACGGAGATCCCCCGGCCCTGGCCGGCGAAGACCTGCCCGACGATGCGCACCGGCATCGGCCTGGTGCCTACGACGAGCGTGACCGTGTCGCCGACCGCCTTGCCCGTCAGGGTCAGGAAGCCGGTGGACACGTCGGCCTGGCCCGGGCCGGTGTACCAGTGCCCGCTGATGAGCGGGTAGCCGGTCCAGGCGGCGGCCCCGCGGAACGCGGTGAGAGGATGCTGCCCGGTCAGCCCGGCCACGGCGAACTGGCCGTCAGTTTCGGCCACGTAGCGGCGGGTGCCTGGCTGGGCGCGCAGCGCCGCCTCGATGGTCCGCTGCTGCGCGGCACTCATGATGAAGGCGTTCTGCGAGCTGAGACCGACCTGCACCGGCTGGGCCGACGCCTGGGACAGGCCCGTCACCACCCGGTTCAGGGACGCGTTCAGGCCGACCGCGAACGTCACCGCGACCGCGCCCAGCAGCACGGCGACCAGGGTGACCGCGGTGCGCGCCGGGCGGGCGAACGGGGCCGCCAGCCCGACCGTCACCGGCCGCGGGAGAGGCAGCCGGCCGAGCAGCCGGTGCGCGGCGTAGCCACGCCCCTGTCGGGGGGCCCGCCCGGCCGCGATGGCCTGGACCGCGGACAGGCGCCCGGCCCGGACCGCGGGCAGCAGGGCCGCGACGCCGACCAGCCCGAGCATGGCCGCGGGGACCGCTCCCAGGACCCAGGGCGGCACGCTCAGGGCACCGACCCCGTAGGCGTTGGCGGCCTGCTTGAGCAGGAGCGTGGCCAGGACAGCACCCAGCGCCAGCCCGCCCAGTACGCCGGCCACGGCCGGCACGGCGATCTGGCCGATGTAGGCCGCGACGACCTGGGCGGGGGTGAAGCCGATGCTCTTGAGGATCCCGATCCGCCGGTAGCCGGCCACCACGGCGCCGCTGACCACGTTGGCCACGATCAGCACCGACATGACGATGCCGATCACCCCGAACGCCACCAGGAACGGCACGAACGGCCCGATCCGGGACGTCTCCTGCATCTTCACGGCCAGGTAGGACTGGGTGGCCGTGACCGCGCCCGGAGGCAGGGCCGCGCTCACCTCGGCCGCGTCGGCGCGGACTTGCGCGGCGCTGCCCGCGCTGCGGAAGCGGTACAGCATCTGCGCGGCGGCCGGCTCGCCCGGCGCGCGCAGCCGGGCGACCTCGCCGGGCACCACCCAGCCGTCCGCCGAGTTGGTCGCCGAGGTCGCGAGGCCGACCACGGTCAGCGTGGGCCGTCCCGGTACCCCCATGACCGTGATCTCCGCGCCGAGCGGGAGCCCGATCTGCTCGTTGCTGGACGGATTGCTGGCCAGCACCAGCTGGCCGGGACGCTGCGCCCAGTGCCCGGACTGCAGGACGATGTCATCGACCGGGCCACCCGGCGCGGGGCGCCCGGCCAGCGTCATCGGCGGCAGGAATCCGTTCGGGCCCGCCACGTGCGCCACCTGGGGCGCGATCGTCGCCTCCGCGAACGGCCCGGCGGCGGCCGTCACCCCGGGCCGCCGGGTCGTCGCGGCCAGCTGGGCCGGGGTGGCCCGGGCCGGGTTGACGACCGCGGACAGGTGCGCGCCGCGCTGGGCGGCGAATGAGTGGTCGAACGGGGCACTGGAGTCCACCACCAGCGCCAGGGCCAGCACGGACGCCCCGGTGGACACCAGCAGCACCAGGCCGATCACGAGGGTCTGCACCCGCCGGCGCGATACCCCGCCGCGCACGGCCCGGCGGACCGGCCCGCCTCTCATGGCCGCACTCCCGCCTGCGCGGCGAGCTGACTGGCGCCCTGGCGGTTTTCGTTGCGGAGAATGCGGCCGTCGGTGATCTGAACGATGCGGCTGGCGTAGTGACCGGCCAGGTCGGGGTTGTGGGTGACCAGCACCAGGGTCTGCCCGGAGGCGTTGAGGTCGCGGAGCAGCATGCCGATCTCCTCGCCGGTGAGGGTGTCCAGCGCGCCGGTCGGCTCGTCGGCCAGCAGCAGCGCGGGCCGGTTGACCAGCGCCCGGGCGATCGCCACCCGCTGCCGCTCCCCGCCGGACAGCCGCCCGGGGTAGGCGTCCTTGTGCTCCTCGATGCGCAGCGTGGCCAGCAGTTCGTCGGCGCGGGCCCGGGCGTGGCGCCGCGGCATCCCGGCCAGCTGGGCGGGCAGCAGCACGTTGTCGGCCACAGTCAGGTCGTCCAGCAGGTTGAAGAACTGGAAGATCATGCCGATCTGCTGGCGCCGGAACCGGGCCAGCCCGGTCTCGCTGAGCCGGTCGATCCGCTGCCCGGCCACGGTGACCGTCCCGCTGCTGGGCCGGTCCAGCCCGGCGATCAGGTTGAGCAGCGTGGACTTCCCGCTTCCGGACGGGCCCATCACCGCGACCGCCTCGCCCGGAGCCACCTCCAGGCTGACCTCCTGCAGCGCGGGCTGCCCGTCGTCCTCGTATCTCTTGGTGACGTCGCTGAGCTGTATCAGCGGCTCCGCGGGCTGCTCGGCGGCGTCCCTGCCGCCAGCCCAGCCCAGGCTCATGTCCGCGTTCATCGGTGTTCCTCCCGTAACGGTGCTGGCCGCAGCAGTGCCGGCCAGAATGGGCCGGGCCGGATCGGCCCGGCGCTGACAGCGTCGCGAACACTGGGCAGGTGGCGACATCCCGCAAGAGCCCCGATCCATGGTGGTGCTAGGGCCCCTTGTGAACCGGGGTCCAGCGGGATGGGCGGCGGTCCGTGGATTCCTCTAGCGTCAGTCCTGGGACCAGGGCACAGCGGAGGAACGATGACTGAAGGCGGAGCGGGAGCCGGGCCTGCGGCCGGTATGCCCGCTGGCCGCCTTCCGGGGCGCGGTGTGCGCACGAGCACGGGGGCGCTGGCCGCGGCTGCGCTGCGGGTGGCCGGCCCGGTGGTCTCCGCGCAGACCTGGCTGGCCGTCATCCACCTGATGGCCGGGGTGGTCGTCGGGATGGTGGCCTTCCTTGTGGTCGTGGCACTCGGCGTACTGGGGATCACCACGCTGTGGTTCTTCCTGCTCGGCCTGCCCGTGCTGGTGGCCGCGCTCTGGCTGGGCCTGCAGGTCGGCCGGGCCGAGCGGGCGAGGTTCGCGGTCACCCTGGGGGAGCAGATCCCGGCCCCTCCGGCCGATCTGAGCCCGGGGGCGCGCCGCCTGGGACGGATGTGGCGGCTGCTGACGTCGCGTAAGGCATGGCGCCACGCCGCCTACGCGCTGATCCGCCTCCCGCTCAGCCTGGCGGAGGCGCTCATCGTGACCGCGGTCTGGTCGTTCGCGGTGGCCATGCTGGGGCTCCCGCTGTTCGGCTGGCTGCTGATCCGGCTGAATTGGCATCTGGACGCCGGCTTGCCGGCGGCTGGGCTGATGCCTGTGGCGGTGGCGGCCGGGCTCATCCTGCTCACCGTGGCGCCGCCGGTGACGCGGGCTCTGGCCGCCGCCGACGTCGCGGTCGCCCGCTACCTGATCGGCCCCGGCAGCCAGGCGGACATGACCCGCCGGATCGGCCAGCTCGAACGCAGCCGGGCCCAGGCGGTCGGCTCCGCGGACGCCGAGCGCCGCCGTATCGAGCGGGACCTGCACGACGGCGCCCAGCAGCGGCTCGTATCCCTGGCCATGAACCTCGGCAGGGCCCGGGCCCGGTTCGCCGACGACCCGGAGGGGGCGCGGGCCATCATCGACCAGGCCCACGAGGAGGCCAAGCAGGCCCTCACCGAGCTGCGCAACCTGGTCCGCGGCGTGCACCCGCCGGTGCTGTCCGACCGGGGCCTGGACGCCGCGATCTCGGGCCTGGCCGCGCTCAGCCCCGTGCCCGTCACCGTGCGCGCCAGCCTGGCGCCCCGGCCGGCCGCGTCGGCCGAGGCCATCGCCTACTTCGTCGTTGCGGAGGCGCTCACCAACGTGGCTAAGCACGCCCGCGCGACCCGGGCCAACGTCACGGTCTCCCGGCACGGCGACGTGCTGCGCGTGGTGATCGGCGACGACGGCATCGGGGGTGCCGACCCGCAGGGGCAGGGCCTGGCCGGGCTGGCCGACCGGCTCGCCGGGGTGGACGGGCGGCTGTCGGTCCGTAGCCCGGCCGGGGGCCCGACCGTGATCGAGGCGGAACTGCCATGCGGGTCGTAATCGCCGAGGACTCGGTCCTGCTCCGCGAGGGGCTGACCCGGCTGCTCGCCGAGGCCGGGCACGACGTGGTGGCGGCGGCCGGCGAAGCCGAAGAGTTCCTGCGGGCAGTGGGCAAGCACGAGCCGGACGTCACGGTCGTCGACGTGCGGATGCCGCCCACGTTCACCGACGAGGGGCTGCGGGCTGCCCTGGTGGTCCGCCAGCGCTGGCCGGAAGTCGGCGTGCTGGTGCTTTCCCAGTACGTGGAGGAGCGTTACGCCACCGAACTGCTCTCCGACCGGCCGCACGGAGTCGGTTACCTGCTCAAGGACCGGGTCGCCGACCTGGCCGAGTTCCTCGACGCGCTGGACCGGGTGGCCGCGGGCGGCAGCGCGCTGGACCCCGAGGTCGTCGCCCAGCTGCTGGCCCGCAGCCGGCACCCGCTGGCCAGCCTGACCGCCCGCGAACACGAGGTGCTCGCGCTGATGGCCGAGGGCCGGTCCAACGCGGCTATCGCGGCCGCCCTCGTCGTCAGCGAGGGCGCGGTGGCCAAGCACATCAACAGCATCTTCGCCAAGCTGCGGCTGCCGCCCGCCGACTCCGACCACCGGCGGGTCCTCGCGGTCCTGCGCTACCTGGGAGCGGGATGACCGTGGCTTCTGCCCTGCCCCTGACCCCCGCGCGCCGGGTGATCCTGGCCGCCGGCCTCCCGATAGTGCTGGCCCTCATCGCGCTGGCTACGTACGCGTGGGTTCACCAGTCCGTTGCGTACCTGGCCACCAAGAGCCAGGTGGGCTATCCGGTCCGGTTCAGCGTGCCGGCGGCCGGTGGCCGTGTCCGGGTGTCGGGAGGGCAAAGCAACCTCACGGTGCGGCCAGGCACGGGCCGCCGGATCCTGGTCCATGGGCACCTGAGCAGCAGCTTCTTCCGGCCCTCGTTCAGCTACCAGTTGACCGCGGCCGGGCTGGCCCTCGATCCCCAGTGCCGCGTGCCGACCGGGAACTGCACCCTGGACTTCGGCCTCACCGTCCCGGCCGGGCTGCCGGTCGGCGTCACCGACACGTTCGGCGCAGTGGACGCGAGCGGCCTGCACGGCACGGTCACCCTGTCGGACAACTCCGGGGACCTGACCGCGTCCCGGCTGACCGGGACCGTGTACCTGTCGGACAGCTTCGGCACGATCACCGCCTCCGGCCTCACCGGCAGCACCCGGCTGTCCAACAACTCCGGCGACATCCGGGTAACCGGCGTGGTGGGCGACACGCGGCTGCAGGACAGCTTCGGGACCATCTCGGTGACCGGGCTGGCCGCGGCCGACGTGGTGGCCAGCAATAACTCCGGCGACATCTCGCTGACGTTCTCCAAGGTCCCGCACCAGGTGAACGTGACCGACAGCTTCGGAAACATCACCCTCGTGCTGCCGGCCGGCGCCACCGACTACCGGGTCCAGACCCGCGACACCTTCGGCACCACGACCGTCTCCGTGCCGCGTTCCCCGGCGGCCCGGAACGTGATCACGGCCAGCAACAACTCCGGTGACATCACCATCATCACCCGAAAGCCCCCCAAGCCGGCCAGCCCTCCCGGCGGGCCAGGCGCGCCGCCCCGGCCCCAGGGGCCGGGTTAATACTCCGGGGTCAGGGCGTGGTGACGTCGCGGGTGGCCTGGACCGCCCGCCGTACCATGCGCGCGTACACATAGGTCCCGGGGATTATGGGATGGATATGGTCCGGCCAGAGCAGGTTCATCCGGTTTTTGATCGTGTCGTACCAATCGGCGGGAGTCACAGTGGGATGCTGGCGGATAAAGGCCGCCTCCGTGGCGTTGACCTGCTTACTCCACCCATCCTGAACATACGTGTTGATAAGGACCAGCTTGCGGTCCGGGCCGAGCAGTTTCATCAGCTCGTTGAGCTGCCGGGTCGTGACGAGGTAATTGGTGCCGAGGCCGATCACCACGACCGGGCGCAGCCGGCCCGTGTCCGCGAGCCTGCGCACGATGGCCAGGCCCGCAGGCATCTCCCGGTCAGGCTTGGCGTCGATGTAAATGCCGGGCATGGCGGCGGCGAGAGCCATGGCGCTGGCCGCCATGACCGAATCGCCGATCGCAGTGACCTGCTTGCCCGTGACCTCGCTGGGGGTGGCTGACGGCGTGGGCGTGCCCATGGCCAGGTTGCTGGTCCCGGGAAGGCCGGCGCCAGGGCTACTGGTCCCGGAGGATCGGGCCGAGGTTGACGGGTGCGACTGAGTGGCCGCACTGACTCGCTCACCCTGGGAGATCTGCCGTTCCATCCCGACGGGCGCCCCCGCCTGATTCAGCAGGCCGCACCCGCCCGTGGCCCCGGCCGCCAGCACCGCGGCCGCGCACCACCCGAACCAGGACCGTCTCCTGGCCCGGGCTCCGGCCTGAGCCTCGATGGCTGTTTTCCTGACCGATGGCCCGGTTTTCCTGATTTCTCTGATTTCTCTGGCCGTCCGGGCCGCACGTTTCGTGATCAATTTCCTGCCCCCCGTTCACTGACTCTTTTTCGCCGCCCGGAGGTGATGGCAAACGCCGTGCCCGTGAATAGGGCGGAAGGTACTGTTCGCCGTTCCCGGCGTTATTGGCTGGGAACGGCGAGCGGGGGCGGGGCGCCAGGGGGCAGTGCGCCAGGAGCAGGGCGCCAGGGGCAAGGGAAAGGAAGAGCGCGGTGGAAGCGTGCCGCCCGGCGGCTGAGAGCCCCGGCGTGGCACAGGGAGGAGCGTGGCGGTAGGGACTCCTGCGAGCGAAGGGGCGCGGCCGGCGACGTTAGGACATAGCGGTGACGGGAAGAGGGGGCGCGGTCGGCGGTCAGACGCGAGATACGAGATATCTATATCTGCTATGTACTTAATATCCGCGTTCTTACGCTCTGACTGGCTGCTGGACGAAAGCATAGGATGCCGAGGGCACAGGAATGTGGAGGCGTGGGTGAACGAGGAGTCGCCGGGGCATCACGCCGATCTGCCGGCTGGCTTCACCGCAGGCTCACGGCTGGGGGGATACCGGCTCGAGGAGCAGATCGGCGCGGGCGGGATGGCCGTCGTATTCCGCGCGCGCGACGAGCGCCTGGACCGGCTGGTGGCGCTGAAAATTATGACACCGGTCCTCGGCTCCGACGACATGTTCCGGCAGCGCTTCATCCGGGAGTCCCGGGCGGCCGCCGCCGTGGACGATCCGCACATCATCCCGGTGTACGAGGCCGGTGAGGTCGGCCATGTGCTGTTCATCGCGATGCGCCTGGTACGTGGCGGGGACGCGCGATCACTGCTGCGCCGCGAGGGGCCGCTGCCGCCGGAGCGGGTCGCATCGATCATCTCCCCGGTGGCGTCGGCGCTGGACGCCGCGCACGCCGCCGGCCTGGTGCACCGGGACGTGAAGCCCGCCAACATCTTGCTCGACCGGCGGCCCGGGCGGCCTGACCACGTGTACCTGTCGGACTTCGGGCTCAGCAAGAGCGCGGAAGTGTCGCTGGGGCTCACCGCAGCCGGGCAATTCCTCGGCACGCCGGACTACACCGCGCCCGAGCAGATCGAGGGCCTGCCCGTTGAACGGGCGGACGGACCAGTACGCGCTCGCGTGCGCGGCATTCGAGTTGCTGACCGGCCAGGCGCCCTTCCACCGCAGTGAGAGCTTCGCGTCCATCTGGGCCCACCTCAACAAGCCGCCTCCGTTGCTGACGGAACGACGGCCGGGACTGCCCCCGGCCGCGGATCTCGTGATCGCCAAGGCCCTGGCGAAGGCCCAGGTCGAGCGCTACCAGAGCTGCTGGGAGTTCGCTGACGCGCTGCGCGACGCCGTCGGCCTGGCGCCATACGACCTGGGTTCCGTCTCCGACCCGGGGCTGTCGCGGGCCGGAAGCAGCCCGGGCCAGGAGGCAGGCCGCGGCAGTCCGCTGTCGCCAGCGGCAGCCGTGTCCCCGTCCCCGGATGCCGGTGCTGGCGCTGGTCCGGGTGCCGGCGTGGGCGTTCCGCCTCCCGGGGAGGACACGGAAGCCAGCGCGATCTACGCGGCCCGGTTGCCGGCCATGAACCGGGACCGCGGCCAGCTCGCGCAGGAGCACGATGCGAGCACAGGCGATGACGAGGCGACCGACCCGGGTCTCCGGGCGATCCCACCGGACCCGGCCAGGGCCCCAGAGAACCAACCCAGCGCTCCGGAGGACCACCCCAGCGCCCCAGAGAACCAACCCAGCGCCCGGGAGGACGAGCCCAGCACCCCGCCCCCGCCGCCCTATCACCTGGCCCGCGAAGCCAGCCCTCCACGGCTGGAGGCCGCCGGTGCCCTGGTCCCGGAACTCAGCGCCGCCCCGGCCGCCCCGGAGCTCAGCGCCGCCCCGGCCGCCCCGGAACTGAGCGGTGCCCCGGCCGCCCCGGAACTGAGCGGTGCCCCGGCCCCCCCGGGGCTCCCCGGCCCCCCCGCCCAGGAACTTGCCCATGCCCCGGCCCAGGAGCCCGAGGCCGCCCCCGGGCAGCCACGCGTCCCATCCAGGCGGCCCGCATCTCCCGGCAGCTGGCCGAGTATCCCACGCAGCCGGCCGAACCGCAGCCGCAACCGGCCGGCTGCCCCACGTAAGCATCCGGGTACCCCGCCCAAGCAGCCGGCCGCCCCAGCTGGCCCGGGAAGGCCCGGCCAGGCCCGGCGCGGGCGGCGGCCACAACGGCGCCGGCCCGCCTATTTAGCGCTGACCGGAGCCGGCGTCCTGCTGGCGGCGGCCGCGGCGGTGATCCTGATCATGGTCGTGACCTCAAAGTTCGTGGGGACTCGTGGCGGCCACCGCGTGGCGTCGCCCTTGGCCTACTCTCGGCTCGCCTTCGTCCCGCCGCCCCCGGGGGCCTTGTTGACCGTGGCGTTCAGCCCGGACGGCAAGACGCTGTCCGCGGGGGCGGAGGGCGGCCAGACCGGGCCGCAGGACAACGGCATCACCTATCTCTGGGATGTGAAGACCGGAACGCAAATCACTACCTTGAGCGGGGGCGGGGCGGAGGCGTTCAGCCCCGACGGCACGACGCTGGCCGCCGCGGGCGGTCCCAGCAACAGCCGCATATACCTGTGGGACGTGGCCACCCGGCGCAAGATCGCTACTCTGACTGACAACCATAATTCGAGCGTCGAGTCGGTGGCGTTCAGCGCGAACGGCAGGATGCTCGCCGTCAACGACGCCAGCGGCACGGTGTACGTGTGGGACGTACCCACGGCCCACGGGGGCGCCGCCTCCATCCCTGCGGTCCTGGCCCTCCAGGGGGGTGTGAGCTCCAACGCCGTGGCGTTCAGCCCGCGGGGCACGACGCTCGCCATGGGCGGCAGCGATGGTCAGGCGTATCTGTGGAATGCGGCGACGGGCAACATCAGCGCCCTGTCCGCCCCGGGGAACTCCGGAATCACGTCGGTGGCCTACAGCCGGGACGGCCAGACTCTGGCCGCCGGCGAGACGGACGGGGTGACCTACGTCTGGGACCTGGCCACGCAGCGCAGCATCACGCTGGCCGATCCAGGCAGCTTTGCCATCGAGAGCGTGGCCTTCAGCCCGGACAGTAAGTGGCTGGCCACGGGGGACGCCAGCGGCAAGACCTACCTGTGGCATCTGCCTGCCACGAAGGCGGCGGAGACCCTGACCAACCCGCCGGGAGCGTCCGCAGGGTCCCTGACCGAGGACCTGCGCAGCGCGGTGTTCTCCGTGGCGTTCAGCCCGGACGGCAAAACGCTCGCCACCACGGATACGAATGGTCACGCGTACCTGTGGAAGATGCCCTGACGCGGCCGTCCTGGCGTTCCAGCTAGCCCGGCGGGGTCCTCGCCGAGGCCGGCGAATCGGGGCAGCCGGAGGGTCGTCCGCCCGGGGTAGCCCGGGGAGGCGCGCCGCAGGCGTGTCCTCTTCCTCGATGTACAGGCGCTGCTTGCGGCGCAGCCGGCGCCGGTCCTCGGCGGGAAGGTTGGCGACCTCGTTGTGGTAGACCTGCGCGAGCGTCCCGTCGCGGAGCACGAACGCGACCTGGGTCTGGATGAGCGCCCGCAGCGTGGTCAGGGCGCCGCCGCCGGCGGTGACGATCTCGCTGGTCTCGCGGGACAGATCGTCGATCACGTGGTCGAACATGGCCACGAGGACCGCGGACTTCCCATCGAAGTGCCGGTAGATCGCTGGCCCGGTGATGCCGGCGGCCGCGCCGATGTCGGCCATGCCGACCTCGTGGTACCCGCGCTCCGCGACCCGCTCGGCGGCCGCGTGGAGGATCCGTCGCCGGCGCCGCGGATCGCGGCGGTGCTGGTCTCGAGGCTGCTGGTCTCGAGGCTGCTGGTCTCGAGGCTGCTGGTCTGGGGGCCGCTGCTCGCCCGTACGGTCCGGCCAGGCCGGCCCGGCCGGGCCTGCCCGGCGGCGCTAGGCATCCGGGCCCCGTTCGAGCAGGGTGGCCGGTATCTCGGCGGAACGGGAGCGCAGGTACTCACCCAGGCCCTTGGCCTGAGGGTCGGGCCGGGTCGAGGACGCCACGCCCTGCCCCAGCAACCCGGTGATGACGAAGTTGAGCGCGCTGAGGTTGGGCAGCTCGAAGCGGCGCACGTCGAGTGGGGCGCATTCGGGCAGCAGCGTCCGCAGCCGGCCGACGCTGAGATAGCGGCGCAGCCACGGGTAGGCGGCCGGATCGCGGGTCCAGATCCCGATGTTGGCGTTCCCGCCCTTGTCGCCGGAGCGGGCGGCGCAGATCCGGCCCAGCGGGGCGACGACGGAAGGCGTGTTCGCAGGCTGTGGGCCCGCCGGGCCTTCCGCCGCGCGGGACGCAGCGGCCCCGGACTGGGCTGCCCCGGACTGGGCTGCCCCGGACTGGGCTGCCCCGGACTGGGCTGCCCCGGACTGGGCTGCCCCGGACTGGGGACTGTGCGCTCCCCGCCTGGTCGGCCCCGGACGCTCCCGGCGGGGCCGGGGTAGTGGGCGCGATGGGCACGGTGGTGCCGTCCGGGAGCACCACCGCATGGGGCACGTCGGCGGCGGGCACGAGCGCGGGCCAGTAGACGCCGTACGCGCTCTCCTGCGTCGGCGGGGTTGTGGTGTGAAACCCCGCATACCCGCCGAGGGCCAGTTCCATCGTCGCGTTGGAGAAACGCCGGCCTACCTTGCGCGGGTCAGGGTCCTTGACCGTGATCCGCAGGTGCGCGGTGGCCTGCTCGTTGGTGGGGGCGTCGGGCCGGTCGAAGCGCAGCAGCCGGACGTTGACGCCGGCGAACTGCTCGCGGCCGCCGAGGATGCCGAACAGTTCCTGCTCCGCCCAGGCAGCCTTGTCCTCGATGTCCAGTCCGGTTAGCACCAGCGTCATCGTGTTCCGGTAGCCGCCAATGAAGTTGATCGCAACCTTGGCGGTGGCCGGCGGCGGGCTGCCCCGGGTGCCCGAGATCCGTACCCGGTCCGGTCCGTCCTGCGCGAGCGTGACCGTGTCGAAGTGCGCGACGACGTCCGGGTTGGCGTAGCTGGGCTCGGCGATCTCGTAGAGCAGCTGGGCGGTGACAGTGCCGGGCGAGACCAGCCCGCCGGTGTCCGGGTGCTTGGTGATCACGCTGCTGCCGTCCGCGGCGACTTCGGCGATCGGGAAGCCGGGGTAGCGGCGGTCGGTGATTTCGTCCAGGAACGAGTAGTTACCCCCGGTGGCCTGCGGCCCGCACTCGATCACGTGACCCGCAACCACGGCCCCGGCGAGCAGGTCGAAGTCCTCCCGGCGCCAGCCGTGCCACCAGGCGGCGGGCCCGGTGACCAGCGAGGCGTCGGTGACCCGCGGGCAGACCACGATGTCGGCGCCGGCGCCGAGGGCCTCCGTGATGCCCCAGCCGCCGAGGTAGGCGTTGGCCGTGACCGGCTTGCCCGCCGCCTCGGCCAGCGGCAGGCCCGTATCGAGGTGGGCCAGGGCCTGCCCGCTGGCAAGCAGGCTGTCCAGGTGGGGCAGCAGGTCATCACCAGTCACGTAGGCGATCTTCGGGTAGAGCCCGAGCCGCTCGGCGAGCGCCCCGAACTCGCGGGCCAGGCCAGCGGGGTTGAGGCCCCCGGCGTTGTTGACGATCTTGATGCCGCGGTCGAGGCACGTGCCGAGCACGTGCTCCAGCTGGGTCAAAGCGGTGCGGGCATAGCCCGCGGACGGGTCCTTCTGCTGGGCCTTCCACAGGATCAGCATGGTCAGCTCGGCGAGGTAGTCGCCGGTGAGGATGTCGATCGGGCCGCCCTCGACCATCTCACGGGCCGCGGCGGCACGGTCGCCGTAGAAGCCGGAGGAGTTGGCGATCCGGACCGGGCGGCGCGGCAAGGCCGCGCCGGGCTGTGGTGTGGTCACTAGGGCATCCCCCTCCGCGGCGCGGGTTCACCCGGCCCGCCCGCAGCCGGCGGCGTTCCGCCCGCAACCGGCGACATTCCGCCCGCAACCGGCGACGTTCCGCCCGCAGCCGGCGACGTTCCGCCCGCAACCGCCGGCGGCCCGTCCGGTCCGTCCGGTCCGGCCACCAGGTCGGCGGTCAGCGCGATCAGGTCGGCAGGCATCAGCGGCCGGTCCAGACCGGGGTGCGCTTGTCACGGAAGGCCGCCGGGCCCTCCTGTGCGTCGGCGCTCCGGTACACCGGTTCCCAGATCCGTTCCGCCTCCGCGAACGCGTCATCCAGCCGGTCCCGCAGCGACAGGTAGACCGTCCGCTTGGCCGCCATGACCGACAGCGGCGCGTTAGCCGCGATCCGCTCGGCGAGCGCCTGCGCGGCCGGCACCAGGTCGGCGTCCGCCACCACCTCGTTGACCAGCCCGATCTCGTAGGCCCGGGCGGCGCTCAGCGGATCGCCGGTGAGCAGGATCTGCATGGCGATGCGGGGTGGCACCAACCAGGAGAGCGGCACCGCCCACGGTGATCCGCGCCCGACTCTGGCCTCGGTCACGGCGAAGCGGGCCGACTCGGCCGCCACGCACAGGTCACAGTTCTGCGCCAGCAGGAACCCGCCCGCGTAGGCGACCCCGTTCACCGCGGCGATCGTGGGCTTGGCCACCTCGATGTTGCGGCCGAACTGCGGCAGGAAATCCGGCGGGGGCACGGTCAGCGACTCGTCCGCCATCTCCTTGAGGTCCCCGCCCGCGCAGAAGGCGCGATCCCCCGCGCCGGTGAGCACCAGCACCTTCGCCGTGTCGTCGGCGTTGAACCGGCGCACCCCGGCGAACAGGCCCTCCCGCACGGCCCTGCTCAGGGCGTTGCGAGCTTCTGGGCGGTCGATGGTCAGCCAGGCCACGCCCCGCACAACCTCGTAGCACACGAACTCGTAGCGGACCGGATCAGTCACGGGGTTCCTCCTCCAGGACGGCGAGCACCGACCCGCTGTCGACCTGCGTGCCGACGGTGATCAGTAGCTCGGTCACGATGCCCGGGGCGGGCGCATGGATCGCGTGCTCCATCTTCATGGCCTCGATGGCGAGGATCAGGGCGCCCGCCTGGACGCGGTCACCCACGGCGGCCTCCACCCGGACGACGGTCCCGGGCATCGGCGCGAGCAGGGAGCCGGCGTGGGCCGCGGCCGCCGGGTCGGGGAAACGGCCGGTCTCCGTGACCACGCTGTGCCCGAGCGCGCTGTCCACGTAGAACGCCGGGCCGGCCTGGGTTACCTGGATGGCCCGGCGCACCCCGCCGATCTCGAGATCCACCAGCATCCGCCTGAGCCTCTGAGCCGCGGGCCGGGACGCCACACCCCCGCGGGCCTCGCCCCCGCGGGCCGCGCCCCCGCAGGCCGCGCCCCCGCACGCCGCGCCCCCGCCGGCCACGGCTCCCTGAGCCGTCGCAGCCCCGGGAGCGGGCCGCGTGCCGTGCAGCGCCACGTCGCCCAGCCCGGCCCCGTCGACCTCGGCCCGCAACCCGTCCCGGCCGAAGCGGTAGCTCACTTCGACGAGCCGGCCGTCCATCTCGTAGCTCGCCCGCTGCGGGGCGCTCGGGTTGTTCCGCCAGCCCGAGGGCAGCGTGCCCAGCACCGGGGCCTCCTCCCGGCGCCAGGCCTGGCCGGCCAGGGCCGCCGCGAGCAGGTGAACGGGCCTGGCCGCCGCATCAGGGGGGCACAGCTCCCCGGGTTGATGCCGGGCCAGGTAGCCAGTGTCGATCGCGCCCGCGGCGAACTCCGGCTCGCGCAGGATGCCCACCAGCAGGTCCCGGTTGGTCACGACCCCGTGCAGCCGGGCCCGCGACAGCGCCCCGGCCAGCGCCCGCCGTGCGTCGTCGCGGGTCGGGCCGTACCCGATCACCTTGGCCAGCATCGAATCATAGAACGTGCTGACCCGGGTGCCCGAGGCGAAGCCAGCGTCCACGCGAAGACCGTTAGAGAGATCTATCTCGAGCGTGTGCAGGTCTCCGCTCGCGGGCAGGTAGCCGGCCGGCACGTCCTCGGCGTAGAGCCGGGCCTCGATAGCGTGGCCGGCGAATCCCGCCCCGGTCACCTCCGGCGGCAGGGGCTGGCCCGCAGCGATCTCCAGCTGGAGCCGGACCAGGTCCAGGCCGGTGATCAGCTCGGTGACCGGGTGCTCGACCTGCAGCCGGGTGTTGACCTCGAGGAAGTAGAAGCGCCCCGACGAGTCCAGCACGAACTCGACGGTCCCCGCGCCCACGTAGCCGATGGCCTGGCCCGCGGCCACGGCGGCCCGGCACAGCTCAGCCCGCAGTTCCCCGCTCACGGCCGGGGACGGCGCTTCCTCGATGATCTTCTGGTAGCGGCGCTGGATCGAGCACTCCCGCTCGAACAGGTGCACCACGGTGCCGGCCTGGTCGCCGAGGATCTGGACCTCGATGTGCCGCGGGGACTCCACGAACCGCTCGAGGAAGACCGTGCCGTTGCCGAATGCGGACGCGGCCTCGCGGCGGGCGCTGGCCACCGCACCGGCGATCTCGCCGGGGCCCGCCACGATCCGCATGCCCCGGCCGCCCCCGCCGTAGGCCGCCTTGATCAGCACGGGAAAGCCGATGTCCTCCGCGGCCTTGCGGAGCTCGGCGGGATCCGGCTCGGCCCCGTCGTCGAACACCGCGCCCGGCAGCACGGGCACCCCCGCGGCCGCCATGAGCTCCTTCGCCGCGGTCTTGGACCCCATGGCCTCGATGGCCTCGGGCGGCGGCCCCACGAAGGTCAGGCCGGCCGCGGCGCAGGCCCGGGCGAAGCCGGCGTGCTCGGAGAGGAATCCGTACCCCGGGTGCACCGCGTCCGCGCGGGTCGCGGCGGCCGCGGCGATCAGCGCCCCGCCGCGCAGGTAGGTCTCGGCCGGGGCCGACCCGGGCAGCCGGACGGCTTCGTCGGCCTCCAGCACGTAGGGCAGCCCGGCGTCGGAATCGGAGAAAACCGCCACGGTGGCGATGTCCATCGCCCGGGCCGTGCGGATGATCCGGGAGGCGATCTCACCGCGGTTGGCGATCAGGAGCTTGCGGATGCCCCCCGGCGTACTCACCGGCGTACTCATCGGCGGGCTCCCCGGCGTGGTCATCGGGGCCCTACATCCGGAAGACGCCGAAGCCGCGGCGTCCCTCGACGGTGCCAGAGTGCGCCGCAGACAGCGCCATGCCGAGCACGGGCCTCGTGTCGCGCGGGTCGATGACGCCGTCGTCGTAGAGCCGCGCGCTGACGAAGAACGCGTCGGACTCCTGCTCGATCTGGGCTTCGATCTGGGCGCGCCGTTTCTCGTCGGCCCCGGCGTCGAAATGGCGGCCGGCCGCTTCCGCGGACTGACGCCCGACGATGGACAGCACCCCAGCCAGCTGCTGCGCGCCCATCACCGCCAGCTTGGCGTTGGCCCAGGCGAACATGAACCGGGGGTCGTAGGCCCGGCCGGACATGCCGTAGTTCCCGGCGCCGAACGAGGCGGCCATGTTGACCGTGATGTGCGGGACAGCCGAGTTGGTCACCGCGTTGATCATCTTGGCGCCGTCCTTGATGATGCCCCCCTGCTCATACTGGGTGCCGACCATGTAGCCGGTGGTGTTCTGCAGGAAGATCAGCGGCGTGTCGCTCTGGTTGGCCAGCAAGATGAACTCGCTGGCCTTCTTGGCTTCCTCGCTGAACAGCACGCCGCGGGCGTTGGCCAGCACCCCGACCGGGTAGCCGTGGACCGAGGCCCAGCCGGTGACCAGGCTGGTCCCGTACCGGGGCTTGTATTCACCGAACCGCGAGCCGTCCACGATCCGGGCCAGCACCTCCCGCGGATCGAACGGCACCCGGAAGTCCGCCGACACGATGCCCAGCAGCTCGTCCGGGTCATACAGCGGCGGGTCGGCGGGCTCGCTGGGCGCCGGGCCGAGCTTGCGCCAGTGCACTTCCGCGACGATCTGCCGGCCGATGCGGATGCAGTCCAGCTCGTCGGTCGCGAAGTGATCGGCCAGCCCGGAGATCCGCGAGTGCATGTCCGCGCCGCCGAGGGACTCGTCGTCAGCTTCCTCGCCAGTGGCCATCTTGACCAGCGGCGGGCCGCCGAGGAACACCTTGGCCTGGCCGTCGACCAGCACCGAGTAGTCACACATCCCCGGCACATACGCGCCGCCCGCCGTCGAGTTGCCGAAGACCAGCGCGATCGTCGGGATGCCCATCGCGGACAGCTCGGTGAGGTCGTGGAAGATCCGGCCGGCCGGCACGAACAGGTCCGACTGGGTGGGCAGGTCGGCCCCGCCGGACTCGACCAGGTTGATGACGGGCAGCCGGTTGCGGCGCGCGATCTCCAGCGCCCGCAGGTTCTTGCGCAGCGTGTACGGGTTCATCGACCCGCCCCGCACGGTCGGGTCGGACGCGATCAGGACGCACTCGACCCCGGACACCACGCCGACCGCGGTGACGGTGCTCGCCCCGACCGTGAACTCGGTCCCCCAGGCGGCCAGCGAGGACAGCTCGAGCAGCGGCGAGTCCCGGTCGACCAGGAGCTCGATGCGCTCCCGGGCCAGCAGCCGGCCCCGGTCGCGGTGGCGCTGGGCGTACTGCGCGCCGCCGCCCGCGCGGGCCAGCCCGAGCTGTTCGTTCAGTGCGGCGATGGCCGCCAGCTGCCCAGCCCGGTTGGCCAGGTACGCCTCGCCGGCCGTGTCGACCGCCGATCGCAGGACGGGCACGCAGTCCCCTTTGGTCGTGCCTCTTGGTCGTGTCTGGCAGGACGATCACGCCCTGCCAGCCAAGCGCTTCTTGAGGTTAACTTCCGATGCCTACAGTGACCACCGTAGTGAACGGGTACTCACTTCTCCGGCGGCAGCTCTCCGGCACAGGCGCCGGGCAGGTCCGCACGAGCACGCCCGTCAGAGAGGACGTGAGTGGCGGCGGCCGTTGACTTCGATGTGACCAGCCTGCATCACCGGCGCGCCACCCACCGCGGCGGCTGCGGTCACATCGATCTGCTCTGGGTCCGGGAGGACCAGCGCGGGACGGGCCTGGGCAGCAGGCTCCTGACCGCGGCCGAGCAGGAGATCCGCAGCCGTGGCTGCGACCAGGTCGCCCTATCCACCCATTCGTTCCAGGCCCCGGGCTTCTACGCCCGCTTCGGCTACCGGGAGTGCGGGCGCATCCCCGCCTACCCCCGCGGCCACGACCAGATCCAGCTGGTCAAGCACCTCAGCTGACCGCCAGAGCCAGGCGCTCCGTCAATCCCGGCGCCCGCCCCTGGTGGCTGAGGCGGCCAGCCGGCCGCACCGTCGGCTCCCGTCCCGTTTTTTCCGCAACGAAAACCGTTCCGCCCGGCGCGGCCCTGGTCTCCTGACTGGGTTCGCAGGCGGAAAGAGCTGCTCCCCGTAACCATTCGCTCCACGCGACCAGTCAAGTCGCCCCCCGGTCCCCGGTCAGCGCCTTCTTGTGACCCACGTGACTGGTGTTACAGATCCGGCCTCCGGTCGTCAATCCCGCCTACATGATCAGACGATTGGTGTCGCTCCCGCGACACCAATCGTCTGATCATCAGCTGGCCAACCGTCCGGTAGGGCCAGCACCCCGGACTCTTGTGGCCTGCGAGGCCGGTGTTACCAATGCCCCATCGTGCCGGGCGTCCCGCTCGCGTGATCATTAAGCCACGGCGCCCACGAAAAGACCGTTAGGGGAGAAAAGGGGACGCGGCGGCCAGCTGGGCCGCGAGGATGCGGGGGGCCTCGGCCAGCGACGGGCCGTACCAGGTCAGGTGGCGGCCGCTGACCAGGGCCGCGGGCACGCCGGGGAAGCACTCGGGGCCGTCGCCGGCAGTGAAACGGTACGGCTCGTCCGGCAGCACGACCAGGTCGGGGCCCGCGGCCAGGAGGTCGTCCAGCGCGACCTTCGGGTAGCGCTCGGCGTGCCCCGCGAACACGTTGACCACCCCGAGCCGGGCCAGCACGTCGCCCGCGAACGTGTCCCGGCCCAGCACCATCCACGGCCGGCGCCAGATCGGGATCACTGCCTGGCGGCGCGCCGGCGGGTCCGGCAGGTCCCAGGCCTGCTCCGCGGCGTCCAGCCAGGCCGGCGCCGGGAGCTGGCAGGCGACCGTGAGCATCCGCCGCAACGACGCCAGCGCCTCGTCCAGCGTCCGGATCACGGTCACCCACACCGGCAGCCCCGCGGCGCGGAGCGCGGCCAGGTCGGCGGCCCGGTTTTCCTCCTCGTTGGCCAGGACCACGTCCGGGCGCAGCGCGAGGATCGCCGCGAGGTCGGGGTTCTTGGTCCCGCGGACCCGGGGCACGTCGAGGCCGGCTGGGTGCACCAGTCGGTGGCCCCGGCGACCAGGCCCGGGGCGGTCACGGCCACACTCTCGGTCAGCGACGGCACGAGGGACACGACCCGGCGGACACCGGCCGGGACACCGACCACGGCCCCGGTGTCGTCCCGGGGACCAGGGCCCGGCGTCACCGCGTCACCGGGCGGGCTCGGCCCGGAGCGGCGTGCCGTGGCCGAACGCCATGGCGAGGACGCGCACGGCCGTGTCCAGCAGCTCACTCAGGTTGCTCTCGTCGTCCTGGAGCCACTGCTCGTAGGCGGCGGTAGCCACGCCCAGCATGGCGTAGGCGATGCTCTGCGGCAGCAGGCCGCCGGCGGGCTGCCCGGTGCGGACGGCCACGAAGTCCGCGATCACCTGCCGCCACTCCGCGTAGCGCAGGGTGGAGTGCGCCTGAAGTACCGGCACGCCCAGGATCAGCTGCATCCGGCGCCGGTGCCAGCGCTCGTCTTCCGGCGCCACCTTGTTGAAGTTGACGATGGCCAGCCGGATCGCGTCCATCAGCGGCCACTGCGGCGGGCAGGCGGCCAGCCAGCCCCGCATCCGGTCCAGCTCGTCATCGAAGTTCCCCCACGGCACGTCGTTCTTGGACGGGAAGTAGCGGAAGAACGTCCGGCGGCCGATCCCGGCCGCGACCGCGATGTCGTCGATCGTCGTGCCCTCGAAGCCCCGCCGGTCGAACAGCTCGAACGCGACGTGCTCCAGCTCGGCCCGGGAGGTGATACGCCTGCGGCCTAGCTGGGCAGGCATCCCCGTAGTGCTCACCGGCCAGCACCACCCTTCCGTCCCGCCTGGCCCGTCGGCCTGACAGGAGCATGCCACGACCCAGCCGGGCATGCGAAAGGCCCGAAGGTCCCGTTTTCTTGACCTTTGGCACTGAGTGCCTTTAGTGTCAGCCTGAGTGCCCCGTAGGGCGAAGGCAGACGACAGCGGCGGTGCTGGCGGACCAGCCAGCGCGGGCCGGACGACGGATCCGGAGGCAGGCATGAGCGAACAGACCGCCAGCGCGGCCACGCCAGCAGAGCACAGCACAGCCGAAGGGGCCAGCCCGGCCGCCGACGAGAGACTGGTCGCCGAGGAACTGCTCGTCGAAGAGGTCTCCATCGACGGCATGTGCGGTGTCTACTGACCTGGTCAGGGCTGGCGTGGTGAACCCCACCGTCGAGGGCAGCTCAGCCGGCCGGGCCAATCCGGCGGGCGCGGTGAGCCCGGCCGGCGGGTTCGACCTGGACCGGCCCTGGCGGCTGGACGAGCGGGTGGCGATCCGCCCCGAGCCGTTCGGTGCGCTGCTCTATCACTTCGGCACCCGGCGGCTGTCGTTCCTGAAGAACGCCACCATGCTGGCCGTGGTGCGGTCGCTGGGTGAGCACCCCTCGGCCCGCGCCGCGTGCGCGGCGGCCGGGATCCAGCCCGCCAGGATGGCCGCCTACGAGCGGGGCCTGGCCACCCTGGCCGAGTCGCACATGATCACCCTGCATCACTCTGCGCATGAGTAGCCAACGGGGGGCCGCGTGAGCACCGAAACCCTGGTGGAGCTGTTCGAGCACGGGCTGGACGCGCCGATCTGCCTGACCTGGGAGCTGACTTACGCCTGCAACCTGGCCTGCGTGCACTGCCTGTCCAGCTCGGGCCGGCGCGACCCGGGAGAGCTGAGCACCGCAGAGTGCAAGGCCGTCATCGACACGCTGGAACGCATGCAGGTGTTCTACGTCAACATCGGCGGCGGCGAGCCCACCGTCCGGCCCGACTTCTGGGAACTCGTGAACTACGCTACCGCGCACCGTGTCGGGGTGAAGTTCTCCACCAACGGCGTGCGCATCGACGAGGCCGTGGCCCGCAAGCTGGCCGCCAGCGATTACGTGGACGTGCAGATCTCCCTGGACGGCGCGACCGCCGGGGTCAACGACGCGGTGCGCGGGGAGGGCTCGCATGCGATGGCCATCCGGGCCATGGAGCACCTGGCCGCGGCCGGGTTCAAGGGCTTCAAGATCTCCGTCGTGGTCACCCGGCAGAATGCCGGGCAGCTGGACGAGTTCAAGGCCCTGGCCGACCGCTACGACGCCCAGCTGCGGCTGACCCGGCTGCGGCCGTCCGGCCGGGGCGCCGACGTCTGGGACGAACTGCACCCCACCGCCGCGCAGCAGCGCGGGCTCTACGACTGGCTGTGCGCGCACGGCGAGCAGGTCCTCACCGGGGACTCGTTCTTCCACCTCGCCGCCTACGGCGAGGCGCTCCCGGGCCTGAACATGTGCGGCGCCGGCCGGGTGGTGTGCCTGATCGACCCGGTCGGTGACGTCTACGCCTGCCCGTTCGCGATCCACGAGAACTTCCTGGCCGGGAACGTCCGGACCGCTGGGGGCTTCGAGGCGGTCTGGCGGGACTCCGCGCTGTTCGCCGAGCTGCGCGGGCCCTCCGCGGGCGGCGCCTGCGGCTCCTGCCAGTTCTATGACTCCTGCCGGGGCGGCTGCATGGCCGCGAAATTCTTCACCGGGCTGCCGCTGGACGGCCCGGACCCGGAGTGCGTCCGCGGCTTCGGCGAGCAGGCGCTGGCTGAGCGAGCGCGGGGCGAGCAGGCGCTGGCCGCGGCGGACCGGACCGCGCTCCCCCGGCCGGGGCTGGACCACTCGCACCGCGGCCCGGTGCGCGGTCAAGTCCGCCGCGGGCAGGCCCGGCCGCCGGTCCCCGTGACGATCGGGCGCCGCCCGGTCCCCGTGACGATCGGGCACCGCCCGGTCCCCGCGCCGCCAGACCGGGCCTGCGACGTCAACCCGCTGGCCGGCTTCGCGGCGGGTGACGCACGCTGACATGACGTCGGGATTTGCGCGGCTCACCGGACCTGTCACCCTGGCCGGCCGGGTCGCGCAGTCCAGGGTCATGCAGCGGCGGGCCGGGCGGTTACCGCCGGGCAGCACGCTGCAGGACCCGGTGGACGGCCCGTGGACGGCCCGGTGCAGGCCGGTCCGGAGACGCTGCGCCGGGCCCGGCACATCGCGGCCCAGCTTGGGGTGCCCCGGCCGCGGCGTGACACCAGTGCGCGGCGAGGCGTGGGTGAGCTGGCCAGCGTCCGGTACAAGGGCGGGTCCGACGACATCGACCTCGACCGGACCGTCGAGCAGCTGGTCGAGCACCCGGTGCCCGAGCAGGACGACATCATCGTCCGCGAGCGGGTCCGCACCCGGCGCAGCGTGGTGCTGCTGGTTAACGTGTCCGGGTCTATGCGCGGCGAGCGGATCCGGACCGCGGCCGCCACGGTCGGCGCGCTCGCCGCGGAGCTGGATCGCGACGACCTGGCGGTCGTGCCGCCCCGGCCCGCCGACGAGTTGTGGCCCGCGCTGAGCGGCGCGCCGTTCGAGGTCCACCGAGTGGATGACTGCCTGGCGCCACGCCGGGCCCACGCGCGATGATCGAGGGCGAGCGGGTGGGAGCCGCGCTATGAACGTAGCCAGCGTCCGTGAACGCAGCCAGCGTCCGTGAACGCACTCGCCACCATGAATGCAGTCGCCACCGTGAATGCAGCCGGCACTAGGGTGATGGGCTGATGACTCTGCTCGCCGATCTCACCTGGCCCGAGGCGGCCCGCCTAGGTGCCGCGGGGGCGCTGCTGGCCGTCCCGGTGGGCTCTACTGAGCAGCATGGGCCGCACCTGCCGCTGTCCACAGACACCGACATCGCGGTCGCGCTGGCCGGCCGGCTCGCGGCCCGGCGGTCCGGCGTGGTCATCGCGCCGCCGGTCAGCTACGGCTCCAGCGGCGAGCACGCGGGGTTCGCCGGGACACTCTCCATCGGCCAGGACGCCGTGGAACTCGTACTGACCGAGCTGGGCCGCTCGGCCACCGCGACCTTCGGCCACCTGGTGTTCGTGTGCGCGCACGGCGGGAACGCCGCCCCGGCGCGGCAGGCCGTCGCCCGGCTCCGCGCCGAGTCACGCGACGTGCTGCTCTGGATGCCCGGACCGCGGCCCGGCCCGGAGCTGCCCCTGCCGGACGCGCACGCCGGGCGCACCGAGACCGCGCTACAACTGGCCCTCACCCCGGGCCGGGTCCGGGCCGGGCTCGCCGAGGCCGGGAACACGGCCCCGCTCCCCCGGCTGATGCCCACGCTGCAGGCGGGCGGGGTCCGGGCGGTCAGCCGCAACGGGGTGCTCGGCGACCCGGCAGGAGCCTCGGCGGCCGAGGGGGCGCAACTGCTCGATCAGCTGTCTGCGGACCTGGCCGCTGCCGTCGAAGCCTGGTACCCGGAGGAGGACTAATGACGCGGGTGGCGGTGGTGACGGGGGCGGCGCGGGGCATCGGCGCCGCCACCGTACGCGCTCTCGCCGCCGAGGGCTGGTCCGTGCTGGCCGTCAACCGCTGTGCCGACGACCCGGCGCTGCCCTACCACCTGGCCACCCGGGCCGACCTGGACGCCGTGGTAGCCGAGGCCGCGGGCGGCCCGGGTCAGGCGCACGGCCTGGCCGCCGACACCCGTGACCACGCGGCCATGGCCGCCGCGGTGGCAGAGGCCGAGCGGCGGTGGGGCGGCCTGGACGCCGCTCTCGCCGTGGCGGGCGTGATCGCGGGCGGGATGCCGCTCTGGAAGATGACCCCCGAGCAGGAGGAAGCCGTCGTGAGCACCGACCTCGGCGGGGTGATGGTGCTGGCCCGCGCGGCCATCCCGGCGCTGCTGCGCCGGCCGGAGCCGCGCCACGGCCGGTTCCTGGCCGTCGCGTCGGCCGCCGCGACGCGGGGGCTGCCCATGCTGGCGGCTTACTGCGCGGCCAAGGCCGGCGTGGCCGGGCTGATCCGCGCGCTGGCCACCGAATTGCGCGGCACCGGCGTGACTGCCAACGCGGTCAGTCCGGGCTCCACGGATACGCCCATTCTGGCGGAGAGCGCACGCCTGTACGGGCTGCCCGGCGCCGGGTCGTTCGCGGCACAGCAGCCCCTGGACCGGCTGCTGGCCCCGGAGGAGGTGGCCGCGGCGCTGGTCTGGCTGGCTGGCGACGGCAGCAGCGGGATGACCGGCGCGGTGGTCCCGGTGGACGGGGGGCTGGCCTTGTGAGCGCCGTCCGGTACCGGCTCGCGAGGGCGGGCCGTCAGGCCCGGCCGAGTGGCCGGTGGGGTCGTTCTTGCCGGACGGCGCGAACGTCTCGGGAAGCCCAGTGAGCGCCGTCCGGTACCGGCTCGCGAGGGCGGGCCGTCAGGCCCGGCCGAGTGGCCGGTGGGGTCGTTCTTGCCGGACGGCGCGAACGTCTCGGGAAGCCCAGTGAGCGCCGTCCGGTGACCCGCCCCGAGGCGAGGCCGGGCCGGGGACCGGCGCCGCTGCCGGCCGGCTTCAGCATCGTCTTCGACCCGCAGACCCAGTTCGTCGGGGCGGACGTGCTGTTCGGCGGGTCTCCCCCGCGGCTGCTCAGGCTCAACCCGGCCGGCCAGCGCGCGCTCGCCGAGCTGCGCCGCGGGCCGGTGTGCTCAGCCGCCGCGGGCAAGCTGGCCCGGCGGCTCACCGACACCGGGCTGGCCCACCCCCGGCCGCCCTTCGTTGGCGAGGCGGGGCCCGCCGGAGGCGGTCTTCTCCGAGCCGACGACTCGCCGGGGCCCAGGCCGGGGCCGGGGCCCGGACCGGGGCCGGGGCCGGGGACTCCGGGGGTAGTTCCCCGGGGAAGCGGAGCGGGGGTAGTCCCCCCGGAGAGCGGAGCGGGGGGTCATTCCCCCGGACTAGCACTGCCCGACGTGACCGTGGTCATCCCGGCCCGCGACCGGCCCGCCCACGTGGACCGCTGCCTGACCGCCCTGGGCCGCAGCTACCCGGTGATCGTGGTGGACGACGGGTCACGGCAGGCCGGCGAGATCGCCGCACTGTGCAGCAGGCATGGCGCGACCTTGATCCGGCGCCCCACCTCCGGCGGGCCGGGGCCGGCCCGCAACGACGGGCTGGCCCACGTATCGACCCGGCTGGTGGCGTTCCTGGACAGTGACTGCGAGGCCGGGCCGGAATGGATCACGTCCCTGGCGGCCCACTTCGGGGACCCGCTGGTCGCCGCGGTGGCTCCGCGGGTGCGGCCTATCACCGGGCCCGGCTCGGCCGGCCGCTACCTGGAGGCCCGCGCGCCGCTCGACATGGGCCCGCAGGAGAGCCGGGTGCTGCCGCTCACCCGCCTGTCCTACGTGCCGACCGCCGCCCTGCTCGTCCGCCGCGCCGCGCTGGCCACGCACGGGTCCGCTGCCGGTGTCTCCAGTGACGGTCTCCCGGCGGACGGTCTCCCGGCGGACCGTCTCCCGGCGGACGCCCCGTCCGGCGCTGGCCCTTTCGACGCTGGCCTGCGCTACGGCGAGGACGTGGACCTGGTGTGGCGGCTGGCGGAAGCCGGCTGGCGGGTCCGTTACGACCCCGCCGCGTCCGTGAGCCACGTGGAACCCGCCACCTGGGCGCGGATGCTGGGACGGCGGTTCTGTTATGGATGCTCGGCGGCCCCGCTCGCGCGCAGGCACCCGGGGCAGGTGCCGCCGCTGGTGCTGCAGGCCTGGCCGGCAGCGGCCGTCGCCGCGCTGCTGGCGCGCAGGCCGGTGGCCGCGCTGGCCGCCTACGGGGCCGGCACCGGCCAGCTGGTGCGGCTGCTGCACGACTGGGACGTGCCACCCAAAGGTGTCTTCCGGCCGATGGCCGATTCGGTGCTGCAGACCTGGCTGGGCGCGGGCCGCTGGACCATCCAGTACGCGCTCCCGGTCGCGGTCGCTAGCCTGGCCCGCCCCGGGGGCCGCACGGCGCGGACCCGGCTGGGGCGCCGGCTGGCCGTGGCGTCGCTGCTGGCCGGACCGCCCCTCGCGGAATGGCGGCGGACCCGGCCACCGCTGCCGGTTGCGACGTTCTCGCTCGCCTACCTGGCCGACGAGGCGGCCTACGGGGCGGGCGTCTACCGCGGCGTGCTGACGGAGAAGCTGCTCAGCCCGCTGCTGCCGGTCATGGCCTGGCGGCCGCTCGGTAAAGCTCCCGGCGCGACGCGGCAGGGTGTCCATCCAGGAGAGGATCACCTCACATGACCGACGTTGTCGTCGTAGCCACTATCCGCCCGCTGCCGGAGCACCGCGCGGGGGTCATCGCGGCCATGGAGAAGACCATCGCCGACATGCACTCCCACGATGACGGCTGCCTGCTGTACGCCCTGCACGAAGGCGATGACCGGCTGGTCATGGTCGGGAAGTGGTCCAGCGCGGAGGCGCTCGCCGAGCACTCGCGCGGGCCCGCGCTCGCCGAGCTCAGCCAGGCGCTAGCCGGGCGCCTCGAGGGGGGCCTCGACGTCCAGGTCCTCCGCCCGCACCCGGCAGGCACGCCTGACCAGGGCACCGTGTAGATGCGCCCCGGCGGACCACGCGCCGCCGCGGCGGGGGCGTGATCCGGGTGCGCCGGTGCATTGCGCGGCGCGGCGGTACTGGCGTCTCGGTACGTGGTGCCGCGGTGGGCGGCGCCGCGGTCGTGCGTGGCGCCGCGGCCGTGCTTGGCGCCGCGCATCACATCCCGCCGGGCGCCCTGCTCAGCCGTAGGCGGTGAGCCCGGCGCTGTCCCTGATCGCGTCCAGTACGCGCCGGTGGTCGGCGCACATGACGCCCTGGTGCGGATCGGACAGCGCCGCCGCCCGGGCCAGCACCCGGCGCGGCACCGCTTGCAGCGTGGCGTCGAGCAGCGCCCACGACATCTCGTTCAGCCCGGCGCGCACCACGTCCGGATCGGTGCTGCGCTCGCAGATCTCATCGAGGGCCCCGAGGAGCTTGGCCGCCTGGGGGTTGGCCGCCATCTCAAGCCGGAACGCGTCCACCATGGGACACGGTGCGGAAGTCCCGGCCGCCGCCTCGAACGCGTTCAGCAGCGCGCTCACGTCCCCCGCGGTCACCGGGTCATACAGGCCGGGGAACGGCACCTCCTCATACCCAGGGTCGTACCCGCTGAAGTAGATCGGAGTCGACGAGCCAGTACTGATGAGCACCCCGAGGGCGACGTCCAGGAGGCTGACCGGCCAGCCTAGGTCGGTGATGGCGTGCACCCGGAACTCGCCGCGCTGCGCGCCAAGACCCGCCAGCAGCAACAACTGCGCGGACTCCAGCGCTGACTGCACGTAGAACGCGATGTTGGGGCTGTGCAGCCGGACCACGCCGTGCTCGGCCCAGTCCTGCAGCCGGCGGTAGATGACCGAGTTGTCGAGGACATGAGTGAACCGGCCCGAGGAAACCAGCAGCTCACCACGGCCGGCCACGCTCGACGCGACCCACTCCGCTGCCCGCTTGGAGGCGGTGTAGATATCGGGTGAGTAGGGACGGAGCGCCTTGCCGGTGGACGCGCAGACCACCTGGGACACGCCCGCCGCCTCCGCGGCCTCGAGCACGTTTCGGGTGCCCAGGACGTTGGTGGACACGGTCCGGTGCACCTCCACCTCCGCGCGGGCGGGCTCCCGCTGCGCGGCCACGTGGAAAATCACGTCGGGCCGTACCTCGCTGAACAGTGCCTCCAGGCCGGCGCGGTCCCGGACGTCGGCCTCCCGGTACTCTGCTGTGGCCTGGGTCGGCCACCCATCTGTGATCCCGCGGCCCACGCTGACCAGGCGCCCCGCCCCGCGCTGCGCCACCTGAGCCATCAGGGTGGAGCCGATACATCCTGTCCCGCCGGTGACCAGCACCGTGGCCCCGGACAGCCACGCGGACAGCTCCGCCTCGGGCAGGCAGAGCCCGCGCTGGCCGATGCCGAGGAACCGCGCGTGCTCCTCGGCGGCCCCCTCCTTCACCGCGATGAGGGTCTGCGTGAACTCCCCCAAGCGCCGGAGAACGTCCTGCTCAAGGGCTGATTGCCCGGCAGGCGCGACCGCCCGCATGCAGTTGATGATCTCCCCGACTGTCTCCACCCCATGACCTCCGACCAAGTCCGCACCAGACGGCGTATGCCCCCGTTGCCAGCGGCCCGCGCGGGGTGGGATCGGGCTCCCGGCATTCACTCAGATGAACATAGAGTGCCAGATTTATTCGCATTCAGGAAGTCATGGCCTGTAAGCTACAGAAGCCGACATGTCAGAGGATGGGCTGACTAGTACGTCGGCGTGGCCACGAGTGGGGGGCATCTGTGGCGAACGTGGGTAAAGCGGTGGGAAAAGTAGGGAATCCCGGGGGCCTTGTTGATTTCTGGTTAAGCGCCGTCGACGATCTTGAAGTATTTTTCCCGATATTCTGACAATCACGTATTGTTGTTCATACCCCGCGCAACTCGTCACTTGTTCGCGCCCGAACGTGTTGGCACGAGGTGAGAGGGGGACTGGTGACGCACGTCATCGACGGGCCGCATGGCATCGAGCGACCCGTGGGGAATGAGTTCCCAGCCGCACAACTTCCGGTATCAGCTCCAACTCCAGCACCAGCACGGCAGGGTGACGACCGCTCCGCTGACTCTGCGCAGCCAACTAGTGACTCAGCCAATATCAGACCGTTGCCGGCGCCACCTGCGGCCATTCCACTTCGGCAGCGGCTGGCGGCTGCCGCACCGGGACGGGCGCAGACCGCAGGCCAGAAGGACCCTGATCTGACGCCCGGGACGGTCACCTCCCGGACACAGGGGTCCAGGGGGCTAATGTCCCGGGTGCTAGCGTCCGGCGGGCTCGTGTCTGAGACTCTGCCCTCCGGAACGCCGCCCACCGAAACGCCGGCGTCGGTGGCGCTCCGCGCCGCGACGCCGGCGGACGTCGCCGTGCCGCCCGTTCGACGGGCCTGCTGACACCATCGCAATCCCCCGGCCCCGGACATCCCCAGCCGGAACACCTCAGCCTGCCACGTCTCCGGACGGGCAGCCCGGCCCGGCCCCGGCCCCCGAACCCGGCCCTGTCATGCCCGTGCCGCCGCGGGACGACGAGAAATACCGTTACATCCGGCGCGGCGCGTGGATACTCACCCTCGCCTCCCTGGCCAGCTTCCCGTTGCTCCTGTTCAGCCAGACGCGGCTGATGGTGGAGTACCACTGGTTCTGGTTCTACCTGCCATTCGTGATTATGGGAGCTCTATTCCTGGCGCTGCCCCTGATCACGGATGGCCTGGCCCGCGACTTCGATTTCTCCGAGCATCAGCGGCTGGTGGGCGACTGGCGGCCGGAGACCTATCCGTCCGTGGACGTCTTCCTCCCCGTCTGCGGGGAACCCGCGGACGTGGTCCGCAATACCTGGAAGTACGTGGCTGAGATGAGCCGCCACTACCAGGGAACGGTTACCGCCTATGTGCTGGACGACGCGGCCAGCCCCGAGCTCAAGGCCATGGCACGTGAGTTCGGTTTTGCCTACGCGAGGAGGCCCAACCGGGGCTGGTTCAAGAAGTCAGGAAACCTCTGGTTCGGCTTCCAGGTTTCTTATGGCGACTACATCCTGCTGCTGGATGCCGACTTCGCCCCTCGCCACGACCTGCTGAACGAGGCCCTGCCGTACATGGAGGCCTACCCGGAGATCGGGATCGTGCAGACCCCCCAGTTTTTCCGCATCACCAACGACCAAAGCTGGGTGGAACGCGGCGCCGGCGCGGTGCAGGAGCTGTTCTATCGGTCCATCCAGACAGCGCGCTCGCGTAAGGGCGGGGCCATCTGCGTCGGCAGTTGCGCCGTCTACCGGCGGGCCGCGCTGAAGCAGAACCTCGGCATGACGCTGGCCGAGCACTCCGAGGACGTGCTCACCGGGTTCGACCTGAATCGCATTGGCTGGTCGCTCCGCTACCTGCCTGTCGCCCTTTCCACCGGCAACTGCCCGGACAATGTTCCGGCGTTCCTGAACCAGCAGTACCGTTGGTGCTCAGGAACAGTCGGGCTGCTCTTCGGAAAAATGTTCTGGGGCGCCAAGCTTCCGCTCTACACGCGCCTGTGTTACATCTCCGGATTCGTCTACTACATCTACACGGCCTTGTTCACGTTCGTGGTCCCGGCGCTGACCATCGCGATCCTCGCATTGGTGCCGAACGTCCTCGAATTCAAGAACATGATTTTCATGATTCCCGTGGTGCTCTACGCCGCTGTGATCATCCCGGCGTGGCACCACGCTCCCTACCGACTCGAGGCATGGGCCGTGAAACTGATCTCCGGGTGGGCTCATTTCTTTGCTTACTGGGATGCGATGCGCGGTAAGCGCCTGGGCTGGAAGCCGTCGGGCGGCGACAAGAAGAAGCAGGAAGGGAACAGGCGTTTCTGGGCCTGCTTCCTCGTGTGGACGGTGGGCAGTTCATTGGCATGGACCGGCCTGGCGTTCTGGCGGATGCTCACGATGAACCCAGTCAACTTCATCGTCCTGTTCGGCCTCGGGCTGTTCGAGCTCGCGGTCGCGGGGCGGGTGCTCCTCCAGCCGACCAAGGATGCGCACGCATAAGGTGAAGCGTACCCAGGGGGACGAGCCGTCCAAGGCACGCCGTGGCTGGCCACGTGGCCGGGGCCGACCGGCGCAGAACGGCAATTGCAGCCCGCCGCCAGCCGCGCGGAAGCGGTCGCGCCGTTCAGTGTTCGGCCCGTCCGGCGAGGACCGGCCCGACATCCTTACCGACGCCGAGACCGTGGTCCTGCCGGTGTGGCTGCATCGCCGGGCGTCCGCGGAGAAGGCGCCGCCTGATAGTTTCCTGAAGTCGATTACCGTCCCGGCTCAGGCGGGTAAGGGCACCCGAAACAGGGCAGAACCGGCGACCAACGCTAAGACGGCATCCAGGGCCGGCGAGGCCGGGACGGCCGGCGGCCCGGCGGGCAGCCAGCCCGTGGAGGGGCAACAGGGCGACGCCGGGCAAGACGAAGCCGAGCCAGTCCAGCCCGCCGACGCCAAGGCCGCGACGGAGGCCGGAGCTGACACGAAGGCTGTGACTGACGTCCGGGTCGAGACCGGGGCTGAGGCTGAGACCGGGGCTGACTCCGACGCAAAGGCCGAGACTAACGCAGACGCCAAGACCGAGACTGACGCCGGGGCTGGGGCAAAGGCCAACCCGGGCGCGGGGTCCGACACCAAGGCTGGGGCCGCCGCGCAAAGTAAGGCCGAGACCGGCGCGCAGACTGAGGCCGAGACCAGCGCGCAGGCCCGGCCCGGTCCTGGGGCCGGCCCCAGGACAGAAGCTGAGGGCGGGACGACCGAAGCAGAAGTGGCGGGCGCCGGGATCACCGGGCCGGACGCGCGTGCCAAGTCGGCCGCGACCCGTGCGGACACCGAGGTGATCACCAAGCTCAGCCTGGCGGACTTGAGATCAGCCATCGAGGCTAGGACGGCCTCAGCCAAGACGGCCTCAGCCAAGACGGTCGAGCTCAAGACGGTTAAGGCCAGCACGGGCGAGGCCAGCACCGGCGAGGCCAGCACCGGCGAGTCCAGCACGGGCGAAACGATCGAGGCCACCGCCGTCCTGGACGCCAGCACCATCGACGCCCTCGAAGCCAGGACGGCTGAGGCCTTCGAGACAGCCGACGCGATCGAAGCCATCGAGGCCAAGACAGCCGAAGCCCTGGAAGCAATCGAGGCCATGACCGCTGACGCGCTCGAGGCCATCGACGTCACCGCGGCCGAAATCGCGACCACGGTGGCCGGGGAACTCGCCGAGCTTGAAACCGACCGGCCCGAAACCGACCCGCCGGAGGCGGCCCAGCCCGAAACTGCCGGGCCGGAGGGCGCGGGCAGCGGCCAGCCGGACCGCACCGAGGCCGCCTCCTCACCCATTCCTGGCACAGACGTCGCCCAGCAGTACGTGATCTCAATCGACGAGCCGCCGGCGAGCGTCACGCTCACCACGTCCGCGACCGAGACCACCATCGCGGTGCCCCAACCGCGAAGCGAGAGTGTGGTGGCGGTCACACCGGCTCCGGCCGCAGCAGACACGGCCATCCTCCCCCTCGTGCCGCAGCGGACCAGTGCCAGGAAACCAGCGGCGCTTCCCTCGGCCGAGCCCACCCGTCCGGCCGAGCCCGAGGCCGAGCCGCCCTACGACGCCACCCGGCGCCGTACCCGGATCAGCCGGCTCCTGCTGCTGTGCATCCTGGTCCTGCAAGCGGTCATGTCGCTGCGGTTGCACAACACGGCCTTCGAGGACGAGTCGCTGTACATCTACTCAGGCCACATGGAACTGCAGCACCTGCTCCACGGCACGGCGCTGCAGGGCCAGTACGCGTCCTACTTCTCCGGCTCCCCCGTCCTCTACCCCGTGGCGGCCGGCTTCCTCAACGGGATAGGCGGCCTCACAGCCGCGAGGATGCTCAGCCTGGCCGAGATGCTGTCCGTCACCGCCTTGCTGTACTCGCTGACCCGCCGCCTGTTCAATGAGCGGATCGCCCTGTGCGCGGCCGCGCTGTTCTCGGTGTGCGAGTCGGCGATCTTCCTGGGCAACTTCGCCACCTACGACGCCACCTGCCTGTTCCTGCTGGCCAGCGCGGCGTGGATCGTGGTCCGCACGGCCGGATTCCGGTGGCCCGTTTTTCTGATGGCTGCTCCGGTAGCCGCGCTCGCGGTCGGGGTCAAGTACGCCGGCCTGCTGTTCGTGCCCACGATCGCCGTGCTGCCCGCAGTGGCGGGCTGGCCGCTCCGCGGCCGCAGGGTCCTGCTCTACCCTCCTGCCTTTGTCGCCGCGGTGGGGGCCCTGCTCTACGGGGCGCTGAAACTCGGCGGCAAGGCGTACATGACGGCTATCTCGAGCACCACCACGAACCGCGTGCAGGGCGTGACCCCGGTGGCCACGCTGCTGCGGGAAACCGCAGAGTGGGGCGGCGTGATCTTCGTGCTGGCGCTGATCGGCACGGCCGCTTACGTTTACCGGGTCCGCACCGAGCCGGAGGAACTCATCGCGACGGCGGGCGGCCGTCTCCGGCGGCTGTGCCTGGGAGTGCTCCTCAGCGGGACGGCCCTGCTGGCGCCCGCCTACCAGATGCACCTGCACACCGACATCTCGTTCCAGAAGCACATCGGGTTCGGCCTGTTCTTCGCGGCACCCATCGCGGGCCTGGGACTGGCCCGCATCCTGGGTGATCACCTTCGCCGCCCGCACATCGCCGTCGGGATCTGGAGCCTGGCCCTCGTGCTCGGCCTGATCCAGTCCGGCCGTCTGTACCAGGTGTGGCCCAACTCCACGCAGTTCGTCCGGGCCTTCTCGCAGTACACCCGGCCGCACGCCAAGTACCTGGTCGAGGTGCCGGAAGTACCTATCTACTACCTGCTCGGCCACGCCGACGCACAGCCCAGACAGTTCACCTCGACGTTCTACATCAACTACGTGAACAGAAAACACGTGGTGCTGTCCGGGACGGTCGGCTTCACTGCGGCCGTGGACGCCGGCTATTTCCACGTGGTGGCCTACGACAACGAGGTGACGGCGGCCGCCGACGCGGTCCTGGCCCAGGCCCTGTCGGCCAGCAACGACTATTATCTGGCCGCCGAGATCCACATCACCGACGTGTTCGGGCCCGGCGACTACTTCATCTGGGTCAAGGGCCACCGGCCGGAGCCCCGCGGCGTCTTCGCGCACGCCAGCCCGAAATACCCGGATCTCGGCACCAAGGTCAGGGAACTCGCCCCCTGACCCGGCAGGCTCAGTTCGTGAAGACCTTCACGTAGTGCACCACCATGGTGCCCTGGGACGAGGTCTGGCTGTTGGGGCTGCTGCACCGGCACTGGGTGTCGGGGAATGCGCCGCCTACTGCCACATCGAGCAGGATCGAGTGGCCATGGTCGATGGCCTTGGTCCAGGCCGCGGTCCCGACCCGCGTCTCGCTCACGCTGAAGAACTCGTGCCCGTCCAGGTACCAGCGCACCTGCTCGTGGCCGGGGTGGCGCCGGTCGATGACCACGGAGTACGTGTGGAAGGACGTCTGGCATCCTGGGCACGGCCGCAGCCCGCTGCCCAGGCCGTAGGTCTCATGGCAGGGGCCGAAGGTTCCGTTCGGGTTCTTCTGCGTGAGGTTGCCGCAGTGCAGGGTCCCGGAATCCATGCTGAGACCGTTGACATCCTCCATGATGTCGATTTCCCCGGTGCCCGGCCACGCCGTCCGCCCCAGCATCCAGAACCCGGGCCAGTACCCCAGCGCATGAGCCACCTCCGGCTGCTTAATGGAGGCGGTCACCATCATCTCGCCGCCGGCGGGCGCGTTGAACAGCCGGTTGGCCCGAGTCTCTATCCGGCCCGAGGTCCACGCGGCCTGGGGATTTCCGGCCGCGCCATGTCCGAGGACGATGATGTCGAGGTTCCCGTGCCCGTCGAGATGGACGTTGTACTTCGACGGGGTCATCGTCTCGATCTCGTTGGTGCCGAACACGCCACGCCCGGTGTTGTACTCCCAGTACTTGGGGTTGACGCCGGAGTCCGCCGGGCCGCTGAACTCATCGGACCACGTCAGCTTCCACGGCGGGGTAGCGTCGGCCTTCCCGGACGCGGACGAGCAGCTGACGCCACCCAGGACCATGAGCACGCTGAGCCCGGCCATGAGCAGCTTTGACCGGAGCGAGGCACGTGTGCGCAGCCTTGCCTCCTACGGGCTGTGGGCCCGACCGCTGTCCGCCGGCATATCCCCGGACATCCTGCACGAATCCTAGCCGCATCCAGGGCCGCGTCCGCCTGCCCTTCCCACGCCCTGGCCAGCATCCGGATCAGGCCGGGCGAGCCTGGAATGCCATACTGCCCCGGATGGCGCACGAGCCTGATGGAACCGCAACAGGTAAGGGGCTGAGCATGCCTGGTCCGCTCACCGGCCTGCGGGTGGTCGAACTCGCCGGGCTCGGCCCGGTGCCGCACGCGGGGATGATCCTGGGTGACCTGGGCGCCGACGTCGTGCGGGTGGAGCGCCCCACCGCGTTCGACCCGGCCGGCGGCGGGAACGACTACATGCTGCGCAGCCGCCGGTCGGTGGCAGCCGACCTGAAGACCGGCGACGGGCGGGAGCTGGTGCTGCGACTCGTGGCCAAGGCCGACGTTCTCCTGGAGGGTTACCGGCCCGGCGTGGCCGAGCGCCTGGGGCTCGGCCCGCAGGACTGCCAGGCGGTTAACCCGGCGCTGGTCTACGGGCGGATGACCGGATGGGGCCAGGACGGGCCGATGGCCGCCCGGGCCGGCCACGACATCAACTACATCTCGCTGACCGGCACGCTGCACGCGATCGGGGCCGGCGACCGGCCCGCCGTGCCGCTCAACCTGCTCGGAGACTTCGGCGGCGGCTCCATGTTCCTGGTCGCCGGGGTGCTGGCCGCGCTCTGGGAGCGGCAGCGGTCCGGCGCTGGGCAGGTGGTGGACACGGCCATGGTGGACGGGACCACCGTGCTGGCGCAGATGGTCTGGGCCTTCCGCGGCGCGGGCGTCTGGACCGACGAGCGCTCGGCCAACCTGCTCGACGGGGGCGCCCCGTTCTACGACACCTACACCTGCGCCGACGGCCGGTGGATAGCGGTGGGCGCGCTGGAGCCGCAGTTCTACGCGCAGTTCCTGGCCGGGCTGGGGATCGCCGGGGAGGACCTGCCGGAGCAGATGGACCCCTCGGGCTGGCCGCGGCTGCGTGCCCGGTTCACCGAAGTGATCGTCAGCCGGACCCGTGATGAGTGGACGGAAATCTTCGCGGGCACCGACGCATGCGTGACCCCGGTGCTGTCCTTCGGCGAGGCGGCCGCCGCCCCGCACCTCACCGGCCGGGGCACAGTGATCACGCTGGACGGGGTACCGCAGGCCGGGCCGGCCCCGCGGTTCTCCCGGACCCCCGCTGCCACGCCGTCCCCTCCCCCGGTACCCGGCCGCGACACCGGGGCCGTGCTGGCCGACTGGGATGCCTGACCACGGGGATGCCTGACCACGGGGGCGCCTCACCACGGGGACACTGAGCACGGGGGACGCCTGCGGCGCACCCTCACGAGGCCAGGTGGCGGCTGATGACCAGGCGCTGGATCTGGTTCGTGCCCTCGAAGATCTGCATGATCTTGGCCTCGCGCAGGTACCGCTCCACCGGGAACTCCTGGCTGTAGCCGTTACCGCCGAGGACCTGGACGGCGTCGGTGGTCACCTTCATGGCCGCGTCGGTCGCGACCAGCTTGGCCACACTGGCCTGCATGCTGTACGGGCGCCCGGCGTCCCGGCGGCGCGCCGCGTCCAGGTACGTCGCCCGGGCCGAATGGACCGCGGCCGCCATGTCCGCGAGCAGGAACGCCAGGCCCTCGTGGTCGATGATCCGCTGACCGAACGTCCGCCGCTCCCTGGCGTAGCCGGCCGCGTAGTCCAGGGCGGCCTGGGCCAGCCCGGTCGCGACGGCCGCGATGCCCAGCCGTCCCGAGTCCAGTGCGCTGAACGCGATCCGCAGTCCCTGCCCCTCGGCCCCGATCCGGCGGTCCGCGGGCAGCCGCACGCCGTCGTAGTGGGCGCTGGTCGTCGGCACTGCCCGCAGCCCCATCTTTTTTTCCGGCTCGCCGAACGACAGGCCGGGCGCGGCGGCCGGCACCAGGAACAGGAGACCCCCTGGCTGCCGGGAGCCGTCCGGGCGAACAGCGTGTAGGAGTCGGCGTTCCCGCCGCCGGTGATCCAGGCCTTGGTGCCGGTAATGACGTAGCCGTCGTCCTCCCGCACCGCCTGGCAGGCCAGCGCGGCCGCGTCCGAGCCCGCCTGCGGCTCGGACAAGCTGTACGCCCCGAGCATGCCGCCGCCGAGCAGGTCGGGCAGCCATCGCTCCTGCTGGCCGGGGGTGCCGTAGGTGGCCAGCGGGAAACACGACAAGCCGTGCACGCTCACCGCGACCGCGACCGCGGCCCACCGCATCGCCAGCTCCTCCAGGACCTGGAGGTACACCTCGTACGGCTGGCCGCCGCCACCCAGCGACGTGGGATACGGCAGGCCGAGCAGGCCCGCCGCACCGATGACCTTGAAGACCTCGGCGGGAAAAGCCTCGCTGGCCTCCGCCTCGGCGACGCGGGGCGCGAGCTCCCGGGCGGCGAGCTGACGGGCCTGGTCCAGCAGGTCAGCGGCCTCACTGCTGGGCAGCATCCGGTCCACGGTCATGACGAGCTCCTGGTGACCCGGGGGTCGGGACGGCGCGCGGGCGGGCGCGACTCCACCATGCCCGCTGCCACCCCAGCCAACCACGGCGAACGTCCTCGATGAGCCCGGATGACGGGCGATCTGGGAGGACCAGCCCCGGCTGGTTTTCGTTGCGGGCATGTAGCGGGTGTGAGCGGGGACCCGCAGCCCGGCGCGGCGAGCGCCCGCAGAATATCTGAACGGCTCGCGTTCAGTTTCATCTGACCGGCCTCTTCCTCGCCCGGCGCTGGTGGCACTGGCCGTCGGCAGCGTCAGACTCTGGCGGGAGCGCTCCTGAGTCTGGGCCGAGCAGGCCCCGTTACTGGTTGACCGGGTGGCTTGAGGCGAGCGCCGCCCCGACCTGGTCGGCGAACGCGACGGCCAGGAGCCGCTGCTCCAGGCTCGGCTCTGCCCCGGGGGCCGGTGTCATCAGGAACCGGCCGCCGAGGATGCCGCCGCTTTCCACCAGCAGTTCCGTGTCGCCGCTACCGGGCAACCCGGCCGGGTCCGCGGCCCGGTCGTGGCGCCCGGCGCTCACCGTCCCGTCGTGCTGCAGCCGGGCGGGGTGGCCAATACCCGCCACCCCGTACTGGAAACGGCATGACTGCAGCGACAGCAACCCGGTCAGCTGCCCGCACACCTGCTCGATCAGGTCCGACGGGGAGCCACCGGCCGCCACCGCCTGCGCGGCGGCGCCGATCCCGTCCAGGTAGCCGGCCCGCCTGCTGGCCACGGCGTGCTGGCGCCGGGCCCAGACCGCGAGCTCGGTGACCGCCACCCCGATGACCAGCAGCAGCACGGTGGTCTCGATGTCGGCCCGGCGCAAGATGGTGAACCGCTCGTAGGGCCGGGTCAGGAAGAAGTCGAACCAGATCGCCGCCGACAGGGCCGCCACGTACCCGGCCAGCCGGTATCCGTTGGCGGCCACGGCCACGACCACCAGGATCAGCACCAGCGCGGCATCGGTGTTCGGGAAACTGGCGCGCCAGGGCACCATGATGGCCGCCAGGGCCAGCGGGGCCGCGAACGCGGCCAGCACAGCGAGACGGTCCCGGCCCAGCATCCGCCAAGTCCGCATACCACCGTCCTAACACAGCTATCGCCGGCCTGGCCAGCCCGGGGGTGCCCGGGGCGGACCCCGGCCGGCCCGCCCTACCCGGTACGACGGGCGTCGCCCGGGGGGACCCCGGCCCGAGCACGCCGAGCACGGTGCCCCCGGGTGCTGTCCCCCGCTGATTCGCCTGGCTGGTGCGCAGGCGCGGGATCTTCCTGCGACTCCTGCTGGAGCACCTCATCAGCCTTCTGCTGCAAGAGCCTCAGCGTCGCGAGGTTCCGCTCAGCGTGACCGTAGGCCATGGCCCTCTCCTCGGCTCAGGTCCCACGGCCGGACCGCGGGACCGATGCGCAATCCAGCCAACCGCGCGGGCGGCGAGAACCCCAGTGCCGTTCGGCCCCGACCTGTACCCGAACGCCCTCGGCGGGAGGACCGGGGAAGTCCAGCGGCAGCGTTGACAGCTAGTCCTTTCGCGTCACAAATAGGAAATACGGCCGAAATCGTCCGTTGTGAGGCTGCGGCCAGGATGTGCCCGTGTATACCTCTGCTGACCCCCCGGAGCGCCGCGGATGACTGACACCCTGGACACGACGACCGTTGCGGCCACTATCGAGCGGCAGAAACTGCAGCGCCACTTCGGCCGCTTCGACATCCTCTTCTTCCTCATCTGCACCATCGTCGGAGTGGACACCATCGCCACCGTGGCTCAGGGCGGCGGCCAGGCCTTCACCTGGATGATGATCTTCGCGGTGGTGTTCTTCGTGCCCCAGGCGCTGCTGTTCGCCGAGCTGGGCGCGGCGTTCCCGGAGGAGGGCGGGCCGTACTACTGGACCCGGCTGGCGTTCGGGCACCTGGCCGGGGCGGTGAACAACTTCCTGTACTGGATCACCAACCCGGTGTGGATCGGCGGGTCGCTCACCATCACCTGCATCGCCGCGGTCGAGGTGTTCTTCAACCACGGCGCGAACGTCTCCACGCCGGTGTGGTTCATCATCGCGCTCGCGTTCGTCTGGCTGTCGATCCTGGCCGCCATCATGTCGTTCAGTAAGGCCAAGTGGCTGCCGACCGCCGGGGCGTTCGCCCGGTTCATCGTGCTCGGCGTGTTCACGCTCTCCGTCATCATCTTCGCGTTCAAGCACGGAGCGCACGGCCTGGGCGCGAGCGGCTACAAACCGTCCGAGAGCGGGTTCGTCCTGCTGGTCGGCGTGCTGCTGTTCAACTTCGTCGGCTTCGAGCTCCCCAGCAGCGCCGGTGAGGAGATGACCAACCCGCAGCGCGACGTCCCGTTCGGGATCGCCCGCTCCGCGGTGGCCAGCGTGGTGCTGTACGCGCTGCCGGTGATCGGCATCCTGATCGTCCTGCCGTCCGCCGCCATCACCAACTTCAGCGGGTTCGTCAGCGCGATCCAGGACGTCTTCACCGTCTACGGCGGCCACGTCACCGCGAGCGGCAGCGCCACGCTGAGCGGGGCCGGGCTGGTCCTGGGGGACGCGTGCGCGATCCTGTTCATCCTCTGCCTGCTGACCTCGGGCGTAACCTGGATCATGGGCTCGGACCGGGCTCTGGCCGTGTCCTGTTACGACGGGGCGGGCCCGCGGGTGCTGGGGGTCATCAACGCGAGGTACGGCACCCCGGTCCGGGTCAACGTGTTCAGCGGCATCGTAGCCACCATCGTGGTCGTGCTCGCCCACCAGATCACCAGCGGCAACGCGGCCAAGTACTTCGACGCGGTGCTCGGCGTGACGATCTCCACCACGCTGATCAGCTACCTGCTCATCTACCCCGCGCTGTGGAAGCTGCGGCGCAGCCACCCGGCCACGCCGCGGCCGTTCAAGATGCCCTGGTACCGGCCGCTGACCGTGATCCTCATGCTCCTGGTGGCCGTGGCCAGCATCCAGCTCATCGCCCCAGGCCTGGGCAGCTCGTGGTTCGGCAGTGACTTCATCCCTTCGGGCTGGACCTACGCCCAGCGGTTCACCTACCTGTGGACCGAGCTCCTCCCGGTGCTGGTCTTCATCGTCATCGGGACGGCATTCTGGTGGATGGGCCGCCGGACCAGGGCCCAGGAAGTGCCGGACGTGACGCCGCTACCCTGAACCTCATGTGACGCCGTCACCCTGAACCTCGCGTGGCGCCGCTACCCTGAACCTCCCCGCGGCGCGCGGCCCGCCTCCGGCAAGATTACTTCCGCTGGCGGGAAGATTCGGCTGGCGAACCGGTTGTACGTAACGGAGGAAGCTCCGGGTACGCCGTAAACGAGCCGGGCAGGGAGTGAGAACTAGTGGAAGCGGCGATCGTCCTGGCCCTCGCGGCCAGCTTCTGTACCGCCAGCTCCTCGGTCTGCCAGCGTCTCGGCGCGCGGGACTCCGGGTCCTCGGGCTTCGACATCTACCTCCTGTTCAAGCTGGTCCGCCAGCCGATCTGGCTGCTCGGCCTGGCCAGCATGATCGTCGGCTTCATCCTCCAGATCAGCGCCCTGCATTTCGGCGCGCTGGCCCTGGTGCAGCCCATCCTGGCGCTGGAGCTGATCTTCGTGTTCGGCTACATGGCGGTGATCGGCTCACGCCCGGTGAAGCGGCGCGACTGGCTGGCTGCCATCGCCATGTGCGCCGGGCTAGGCCTGTTCCTGCTCGCGGCGTCACCCTCGGGTGGCCGGCTGCATGCGCCCGCCACCTTGTGGTGGCTGGCCGGCCTGGCGTCCCTGGGCGTGGTGCTCGTGGCCCTGGCCGTGGCCTTCGGCCTGGGCCGGCTTCCCGGCGCCGCGCCGTCCCGCCGCGCCGCGGTGCTCGGCGCGGCCACCGGAGTCGCCTGGGGTTTCGTCGCCGCGGTGATCAAGGAGCTCAGCTCGCACCTGAGTGACGGGATCGACGCCATCGTGACCAACTGGTCGTTGTACGTCCTGATCGGGGCCGGGGCGGCGACCCTGTTGCTGGCCTCGCACGCGCTGGCGGCGGGCCCGCTCGCCGCGTCCCAGCCCGGGTTCACCATCCTCGACCCGCTGTCGGCCAGCCTGCTCGGGCTATTCCTGTTCGGCGAGCACATCCAGACCAGCGTGGGGGACCTGGCCGTCGAGGCCCTGGCCCTGGCCCTGATCGTCGGCGGCGTCACGACGCTCAGCCACAGCCACCTCATCGAGGGTGAGGACGAACCCCCCTCGGTCCGCGCCGGCGAGTTCGCGACCAGCCGCTAAGCGGCACCCGCCCGGTCCGGGGCCCGGGGTATCTGGGTGCGCGGCAACGACCTGGCTGAAACATCGATCCGGGCGCTCCTTCCGGGGCGGGACCGTACCGCCAGCACCATGGGTCACATTGATCATGGTCGGCGCCCACTTCTCCGTCCACATTTCACCCGCGACGTGCGTTATGGCGGGTGATTTGTCCGATTACGGCGCACGTTCCGCGTGAAACGTGAGCGTGAGGGGCCAGTGTGACTCGCGGGACCGGGAGCGGACGGGCTGCGGCGCTGGCGGCCACGCCACGCTCCCGGACCTGGCCTGAGGCACGCTCCCGGACCTGGCCCGAGGCACGCTCCCGGACCTGGCCTGAGGCACGCTCCCGGACGGGCCGCGGCGCGACGTAAGGTTCCACCCGTGGAACTGGTCATTGAGGATGCGGTCGTCGTCACCATGAGCCCGGGCGGCGGGACGGCCGGAGCCATGCTGGTCCGGGACGGCCGGATCGCTGCGGTCGGCAACCCCGCGCAGGTGCGGGCGGCTGCGGCCCCCGGCCCGCAGGTGGCCCGGCTGGGCGGGGCCACCGTGGTCCCCGGGCTGATCGACGCGCACTGCCACGTCGCCGACGTCGGGTACCTGGCGGCGGGCGCCGACTGCAGCCAGCCGGCCGCGCCCGACATCCCGGCCATCCAGGCGCGGCTGCGCGAGATGAGCGCCCGCACCCCGGAGGGCTCGTGGGTGACCGGGAGCGGGTACGTGGAGTACCAGCTGCGCGAAGGACGCCATCCCACCCGGGACGACCTGGATCTGGCCGTGCCGGACCGCCCGGCCGTGCTCTACCACACGTCGTTGCACGCCTGCGTGCTCAACAGCGCGGCGCTGCAGGCGGCCGGGTTCGCGGACGGGCAGCCGGATCCCCCGGGCGGCGCGTTCGGCCGCGACCGCGGCGGCCGCCTGAACGGCGTGGTCTTCGAGGGCCCCATGTTCGCGCTGTTCGAGCGCAACCTGCGCGAGGACCTCACCCGGATGAGCGCCGCCGAGCGGGCCCGCCTCATGGAGCGGGCCGGTCAGCATCTCGCGGCGCTGGGCATCACCGCGACCTGCGACGCGGACCTGCGCCGCGACACGTTCGCGGCGTTCGCCGAGGCGGACCAGGCAGGCGCGCTGCACCAGCGGATCTACGGCCTGGTCGTGCACGACCAAGTGGACTGGCTGCTCGGCGAGGGCCTGCAGGGCCGCCACTCCGGGCGCCTGGCCACCGAGGCGGTGAAGATCTGGGCCGACGGCGGGATGAGCAGCCGCACCGCCGCCATCCACGGCACCTACCCGGTCCCGCCGCGCGGGTCAGGCATCCTGTTCTTCACCCGGAACGAGCTGACCGCGATGATCCGCGACTTCGACACCCGCGGATTCCAGGTCGCCGTGCACGCCCAGGGGGACCGGGCCATCGAGACCGTGCTCGACGCCTACGCCGACGCCCTGGCCAGCACGGGCCTGCCCGGCTCCCCAGGCGCATCAGGCGCATCAGGCGCGTGGCAGAACCTGCGGCGGAACCCGCGGCGGCACCGGATCGAGCATGCCGGGGCGATGTACCCGGCGCTCACGGCCCGCGCCGCGGAACTGGGCATCGTGATCGTCAGCCAGCCCGGGTTCCTGTCCGCCCTGGGGGACGGGTTCGCGGCAGCGTTCCCCGGCCAGGCCGACCTTCTCTACGCGTTCGGGTCCTGGCGGCGGGCGGGCCTGACCGTCGCCGGATCCTCCGACGCTCCGGTGATCAGCGCCGCTCCCCTGCTCGGTATCCGCGATGCCATGACCCGCCGCACCGCGGCCGGGCAGGTCCTGGGCCCCGGTGAGCGGCTCACCGCCCGGGACGCGCTCTCCCTCTACACCACGCAGGCGGCCGCCGCGATGCACCGGGAGGGCGAGATCGGCTCCCTCGAGCCGGGCAAGCTCGCCGACTTCGTGGTGCTGGCGGACAACCCGCTCGGGGCCGCCGCGGAGCGGATCACAGACATCGCGGTGCTGGCCACCGTCGTGGACGGGACCCCTACATACCAGTCCGGCGACGTCCTGGTCCCCTGCGACTGACCGTTCCGGGAACAGGCCGTTGCGGGGACGTAAGGGTTTCAGCTGCCCGGCCAGTGAGGCGAGCGCCAGGACGCCCGAGGACCCGCGGGTTCCCGGGTTCTAGGACTTCCCGGTCTCGCCGGGCTCGCCCGGGGCGCCCGACGCGCCGGGCCGGCCGGCGGTGCCGCCGCGGGTGAGGGCCACCGGGTTGACCACCCGGTCGAACAGGTCTTCGCTGACCCCGTTGGCCAGGGCCGCCTGCCTGAGGGTCAGGTCGTGCTCGATGGCGTAGTGCGCGATGACCGAGGCCTGGTCGTAGCCGATCACCGGGGACAGGGCCGTGACCATCATGACCGAGCGCTCGATGTTCGCGGTGAGCGTGTCCTCGTTGAGCCGGGTGCCCTCGATCATGAACTCGCGCAGGTGGTCGCACATGTCGGCCATGATCAGCGCCGAGTGGAGGTAGTTGCTGATGAGAATGGGGCGGAACGCGTTCAGCTCGAAGTTCCCCTCCGCGCCGCCCATGGTCACCGCCACGTCGGAGGCGATGACCTGGATGGCGACCATCAGCATGGCCTCAGCCTGGGTCGGGTTGACCTTGCCCGGCATGATCGACGACCCGGGCTCGTTGGAGGGGAGGATCAGCTCACCGAGCCCGGTCCGCGGGCCCGAGCCCAGCCAGCGCAGGTCATTGGCGATCTTGAACAGGGTGACGGCCGCGGCTTTGAGCCCGCCGTGCGCACGCACCATCCGGTCCAGGGTGGCCTGGGCGGTGAACTTGTTGCCCGCGGTCTCGTACGGGGCGCGGGTCATCGCGGCGATCTCCGCGGCGACCTCCTCCCCGAAGCCTTCCGGGGCGTTCAGCCCGGTGCCGACGGCCGTCCCGCCCATGGCCAGCGGCAGCAGGCCGTGCGTGACGTGCTCGACCTCGGCGATCGCGTCATCAAGAGCCCCGGCGTACCCGGACCACTCCTGGCCGACGGTCAGCGGGGTGGCGTCCTGGAGATGCGTCCGCCCGATCTTGACGATGCCGGACCACTTCTCCGCGTTGCCCGCGATCGCGTCCCGCAGCCGGCGCAGCGCGGGGATGGTCCGCTCGGTGGCCATGGTGTAGGCGGCGATGTGCATCGCGGTCGGGAACGTGTCGTTGCTTGACTGGGACATGTTGACGTGATCGTTGGGATGGACGGGCTGCTGCGAGCCGAGCGTGCCGCCGACGAGCTGGATGCACCGGTTGGCGATCACCTCGTTCACGTTCATGTTGGAGTGGGTGCCCGAGCCGGTCTGGAACACGTGCAGCGGGAACTCGCGGTCCAGCTCGCCCGCGATGATCTCGTCGCAGACCCGCTGGATGAGCTGGCCCATCCACCCCGGCAGCCGGCCGGAGCGGGTATTGACCAGGGCCGCCGCCTTCTTGACGTAACCGTAGGCGTGGTAGACCTCGGCGGGCATCTTGTCGTGGCCGACGCTGAAGTGGTCCAGGCTCCGCTGGGTCTGGGCGCCCCAGTACCGGTCCGCGGGCACCTCGACTCTGCCCAGGCTGTCGAACTCTGCCCGGGTCCCGGTCGCGTCGAGCCCGATCGGCAGATCGAGGATGTCCGGCGCCTCGTCAGCGCCCTCAGCCATGAACCCCCGCCATGCTTCCAGCGTACCGGGCGGAGACCACCCGGGGCGGGCGCGGGCGGAGACCACCGGGGGGCGGGCCGGTCACCCTTTACCGGGGTTGAACACCCCGCGCGGGTCGAGGGCGTGGCGCACCGCCTGCTGCAGCGCGAGGGATCCCGGGTCGAGTTCCCGGCGCATCCCCTCGCGTTTCAGGAGCCCGACGCCGTGCTCGCCGGTCACCGTGCCGCCCAGCGCGATGGCCTCGTCGAGGAACTCCTCGAACGCGGCCTGGGCCGCGACCCGCGCGGCCTCGTCGCCAGGTGGCGTGACGATCAGCGGGTGCAGGTTCCCGTCGCCGGCGTGGGCGATCGTCGCGATCTGCACGCCGCGGCGGGCCGCGATCGACTCGATCCGGGCCAGCATGACGGGGACTTGGGACCGCGGGACGCAGACGTCCTCAGTGAGGACCGGGCCGAGCCGCTCGAACGCCGGGTAGGCCAGCCGCCGGGCCTCGAACAGCGCCTCGGCCTCGGCGTCGTCGGTGGACTGCGCCACCCACAGCGCGCCCGAGTCCGTCATGGCCCCGGCGAGCGCGTCCGACTCTGCCGAGCCGGAGTCCCCGGGCGTATCCACCCGGGCCAGCAGCAGCGCCGCCGCGCTGGCCTCCAGGCCCAGGTGCTTCCAGTCCTCGACGGCCGTCAGGCAGGCCTGGTCGAGGAGCTCGAGGACGGACGGGCCCAGCCCGCGGCGGGTGATCTGCGACACGGCCTCGCCCGCCGTGACCAGGTTGGGGAACGCGCCGACGATGGTCCGTGGCGTGCCCGCCAGCGCCGGCCGCAGCCGCAGGGTCACCTCGGTGACCACGCCGAGCGTGCCCTCAGATCCGACGAACAGCCCGACCATGTCGAGGCCCGCCACGCCCTTGGTGGTGCGGCGGCCGAGCCGTACCACGTCGCCGTAGGCGACCGCTCCATCAACCCCGGGGCCGCCAACCACGGCGCGCAAGCCCAGGACGTAGTCGCGGGTCACGCCGTACTTCAGGCAGCACAGGCCCCCGGCGTTGGTGGCGACGTTACCGCCGATCGTGGACCAGGGCGCGCTGGCCGGGTCCGGCGGGTACCACAGGCCGTACTCGGCCACGGCCGCCTTGACGTCGTTGTTGACCGCACCCGGCTGCACGACGCAGAGGAGGTTGTCCCGGTCGATCTCGACCACCTGGTCCAGCCGGGCCAGGTCGAGGACGACACAGCCGTCCACCGCGTTGGCGCCGCCGGACAGGCCGGTGCCGGCCCCGCGCGGCACGACAGCCGCGCCCAGCTCGGCGCAGATCCGCACGACCTGCTGGACCTCGGCTTCCGAGCGGGCGCGCACGCCGGCGGCCGCCCGCCCGGCCGGCGCCCACTCGGCATCGTCGTGGGACATGGCCGCCAGGACGCCGGGATCGGTGATGATGCGGCCGCCCGGCAGGTCCCGGCTCAGCGCCTCGATCAGCCGGCCCGCACGCGCCTCTCCGGCGCCGGCCTGGCTGGCACTGGCCTCTCCCGCCCCAGCCCGGTCCTTTCCCGCCTGGCCTGTCCCGCCCGCGGTCTGCGCTGACTTCACCTAACGACCCTAACGGCCGGCTGCCGGCCCGCCGCGCCCGTGGTTCCTGAGAGAACGCAATGCGCGTATTGCGGGGGCCCGGCCCAGCATGGCCCTCTTGCACCGAGAACGTACGTTTTCACCAGCCTCCGCCTGGTCAAATGGGACGGCGCCCTCGACGCTACGACCCGCCAGTACCTGGACAACGAAGTCGCCTGCGCCCGCCTGACCAGGAGCATCCGCTAGGACGCCCGGCCGCGGCCGGGCTGGCTCAGCCCGCCGGGGCGCGGGTATGGAAATGGGGAGATCCCGTCGCGCTTCCAGCCTTCCCGCCATTCGGCGTAGACCGGGGAGAAGACCGCGCAGGCAAGCCAGATCCCCGCGACCACCTGCGCCCACGCCACGAGCGCGAGGACCACGCCGAAGGAGCCGAAGAAGCGCCCGTTGTCGGTGATCCAGTAGCCGAGCACGAACTCCGAGACGGTCACCGCGAGCATGTAGACCACGGCGACCAGCAGAGCCCCCGGAAGCAGGAGCCGCAGGCTGATCGTGCGGTGCAGCAGCAGCCAGGGTGTCCACAGCCAGAAGGCCACGAGGACCGCGAGACCGACCGGGCTAGCCAGCACCCAGCCCAGCGACGAGACCAGCGACTCCTCGGTTACCTGCAGGCCCAGCAGGATCGTGGAGACTACGAACCAGAGCGCGAAGCGCCATCGGTCGGCAAGTGAGCGAACCTCGATCCCCCAGGCCCGGGCGTACACCGCCTGGACGATCTTCCCCAGACCGAGCCCGAAGACGAGAAAGCCCAGCAGGCCGATCACCGTGGCAGCCGCGGCGTTACTAGCCTCGCTTCCGAACGCTGAGGACAGCAGCCGGGCGGCTGGTTCATGGATGTGCAGGCGGTAGATCAGGTGCTGGGCGATGCCGTTCCCCGACCCGGCCGACAGATCTGACAGGGCGTAGATGGCCAGCAGGGCGGGCACGACCGACAGGAATGTGCCGAGGACCAGCGCTTCGGCGGAGTTCTCACTCGACGCCGCGTAGCGCAGCACACAGCCCATCACGAGACTGCCGAGCCGGCCGCCCGCCTGGCGCTCCAGCCACCGCTCGCCCCGGAGCACCAGCGGGCTGCCGCGTAGTCTCCCGGAATCCACTGGCCTGCCGGTCATGGGAAGGCCCTCTCGCCCGCCGCGGCTGAATGCGACTACCGGGACCCAGGCCGGCACCCGATCGCTACGCCATGTAATCATACTGTCGCTGATCGCGACGTCCAACCTGCAGCCTGTTACTCTAGGTAATCAAAATACTGCGGAGAAGGATAATGTGCACAAGGATCTTCTGGTCGGGAAACGGCCTCGCCAAGGTCGTCTCACGCACCATGGACTGGGCGGTCAGCGATGAGCCGGTGCTCTGGGCGGTGCCCGAGGGCACGCGGCGCAGCGCGCGCGGGCTGACCTGGCGGTCACGGTTCGGTGTGGTGGGGTTGAGCATGTGGGGGGCCGGGACGACCGATGGGGTGAATTCCGCCGGGCTCGCCGCGCACTTGCTATACCAGGGGTCAGCCGGTTTCGCACCGCCCGACAGCCCTGGCGCGGTACCTAATCTGCTGTGGGCACAGTGGGTCCTCGACCAGTATGCGACGGTGGCTGAGGCCGTGTCGGCCCTGCGTGAGGTCTCTGTCGTGTCCGTTCCGATGCGAGGCCAGGAACTCGGCTGCCACCTGGTCGTCGAGGACGCCAGCGGGGATTCCGCCATCGTGGAGCCGATCGACGGGATACTGCGGATCCACCATTCCAGCGAGTACCAGGTGGTGGCCAACGAGCCACTGTTCGCCGAGCAGCGGGCCAACCTGCGCCGCTATCGCCCCTTCGGGGGCGACGAGCCGGTGCCGGGCGGCATCGAGTCCGTCGACCGCTTCGTCCGGGCCTCATACTTCCTGCACTACCTGCCCGAGCCGCGTGATACCGCGGAGGCCGTGGCCGGCGTGGTCAGCGTGGCGGGCTCAGTGGCCTGCCCGCCTGGCGCCCCGTATGAGGACTTCGGGGTCTATCCCACCTGGTGGATGTCGGCCATCGACCTCACCAACCTGACCTATTACTTCTGGTCACGGACGAGCCCTGCCCTGATCTGGGTCGAGCTTCCCCGAATCGACCTGCGCGCCGGAACCCCGGTCCGGGCCTTTGACCCGACCGATCCGGACCTGGTCGGGGACGTGTCCGGGAGCCTCCTGCCCGCCGAGCTCAGCTACTGAGCGGCGCCCGGCCAGGTGCCACGGCTCCCGTCGACGGGAGGCTCCCGGGCCGGGCGGAGGAGCGGCTGACCGGGCGCTGCGGCATAGCCATCCACGCGCCCACCATGAGCAGCGCGACCACGAACGCGCAGTAGATCCAGAACGCGGGCGTGAGGCCGGCGCTGATCCTGAGCCCGGCCTGCGCGGCCTGTGCCGGGGAGATGCCGAAGCTGGTCGCGGACACGGGCTCACTGACCTGGACGAGGGCCGAGATCGCCTGGGCGGCCATGGGGATGGCGGCCCCCGCGAGCAGCAGCGCACCCAGCCGGACCGGGCGCCAGAGGGCGGCGACGATCACGACCGCGACGAGCGTGACCATGACCGCGACATCGCCGACGATGACGGGGGCCGGGTTCGCGAAGCTGTTCCCGGCGGTCAGGGAGTTCGTCAGGCCAGCCGCCGTCCGCAGCGTGTAGCTGTCCCACGACGGGGCGAACGAGACCGCGGCCCCGACCGCGGCGAGCGCCGCGATGGTCAGCGTCACAACTGAGGCCATCTGATGCCCGTCCAGCTTGCGGGGCGCGTCGGCCGAGCGGAGCCGGAACGCCAGCACCGAGCCGGCCGTGCAGGCCAGCCAGCCTGCGAGCCCGAGCACCAGGCCGGCGCCCAGCAGGTGCGCGCCCCCGGAGATCACCGTGCCGAGGTCGGAGAAGAAGAAGCCGAACGTGACGATGCTCATTCCCAGCGCGAGGAGGGCGCCCATCCGCTGCCGGATGCCCCCGGACGCGATGAGCAGCGCGCTGGCCGTCCACACCGCCAGGTAGATCACGTGCGGCACCAGCTCGGACGGCTCCTGGGTGAGGCTCGTCCCCGAGAGATAGGCGGGGAACAGCCCGGCCAGCCCGCAGGCAACCCCGGTGAGCAGCACGATGGCCGCGCTGAGCGCTCTGGCCGAGCGGACGCGCGGCCAGGCCGAAGGGAAGCCCGGCCGGGCCGAGGGGAAGCCCGGTTCGGCCGAGGGGGCGCCGGGCCGGGCGCCCGAGGGGACGCCTGGCCAGGCCGGGCCGGCCGCGGGCGGGAAGGGACCGGCCGCCGGCCGCCGGGAGCTGGGAGCGGCCGGCGGGCCGGAGACCTGGTCCGTCAGCGGCCCGGGCCCGGGGCCCGCGGGCGGCCTGAGATGGGCGATGGTGCCCGGCGCCTCGACCGCGTTGAACCGGGTCCAGGCCGCGGTCCACCCCGCAGGCGTCTCCGGCCACAGTTCCAGGGGCTGCTCCGGCGGTCCGCCGGCGGGCCAGATCGCGTAACCGCGCTCCGCCCGGCCGAGCTGGTAGCCCGCTCCCCTGTACCAGATCGTGACGCTCTCCCGCACCGTCCCAGCCTCCCTGCTTGGCTTGCTGGCCCCGCTGGCCTGGTCGCCGGGTCCCTGGTAAACCCGCGACTCGTGTCACCGTAGGCAGGAGACCTGAAGACCGGCTGGACGGTTGGTCAGCCGTTCCTGACCGTCGGCCCGGCACCGCGGCGCGGCGCGGGAGGGGTCCCGGGCGAGCTCCAGGTGACGACGCGCCAGCACGTCGACGGCCTGGACGAGACTGTCGCGGCGCGCCGCCACCGCAGCCGCCGCGCCCCGGCGGGAATGCAGGCCGCGGCCGTATGGCTGGCTGCGCCGCTGGTGCGGCTAGGCCCCGCCATCTACGGGAAATGGCTGGCCGCCGACGTCCACCTGGCCGTGGGCGACGAGCCAGGCCACGGCCTGGTGCAGGGCATCGAGCGTGCTGTAGCGCGGCCCGTAGCCGAGCACCTCGCGGGCCCGGGCGATGCTCGCGGTGATGCTGCGGAACGTGTGCTCGCGGGTGGCCTCCGCGGCCCCGGAACCCGCGCGGCGCTCGAACTCCGCCCAGTCCACGAAGTCCAGCACCGGCTCGCGGCCGAACCAGCGCGCGACGCCGGTGGCCAGGCCGCGCAGCGTCATGGCCTGCTCGGCCACCACGTGGAAGCTGGCCCCGATGGCCGCGGGCCGGGACAGGGCCCGCTCGAACGCCTGCGCCACATCGTCGGCGTGCACATGATGCAGGACGCCCAGGCCATGATCGGGCAGCGCGAGCGGCTGGCCGGTGGCCAGGCTCGTCCACACGGACGGGTCCAGGTTGCCGGCGGGCGTGATCACCGGCCAGCCCGGCCCGCTGATGTGACCGGGGTGCAGCACGACGGCCGGGACGCCGCCCGCCAGCGTCTCGCGGTGCAACAGCGCCTCGATCTCCGCCTTGCCAGTGCCGTACTCGCCGTACCCGGTGCGCGGCTCATCCTCGGTGACCGGCACCCGCAGCGCCGGACCGTGCACCCAGATCGTCCCGCAGTGCAGCAGCAGCGGGCGGGACGGGCGGAGCGCCCCCACGAGCTGCCGGGCCGAGGCCGCGGTGAAGCAGACCAGGTCGACGACCACGTCGGGGCGCAGCTCCGCGACCCGGCTGCCGAAGGTTCCCGCGGCGTCCTCCGCGTCCCGGTCAACGGCGACCCGGGTGACCCGGGCCCACTCCGGGGCCGCGTGATAGGGGTCGCGCAGGCCCCGGCTCATGGCGATGACCTCGTGGCCGCCACGCACCAGCCGCGGCACGAGGTAGGTGCCGACGTGCCCGGTAGCGCCGATGACCACCACGCGACTCATCCAGGGTCCTCCCCACGCCGTCCGATCCCCCTATCCTGCCGGGCCGGCGGACGCGATCAGGAGCCGGCTGCCCTCATGCCGAGCCGCTGAGCCGCAGGCCAGTTCGCCGTCGGAGACGCCCTGGAAGTCATACCACGGGTAAGCGGGGTATAGGAGGCCTCGATCCGGGCCAGCGCGACCTGGGCCGGGATCGCGAAGCGGCCACGGCCCGAACACCGATCAATCCCAAAAGCGATTGACGGATCCGCTCGGGCCGTCTCCTCCCCGGCCTGCTGATGGACGGGCTTCGGGTGGCGCGCCGAACGCGGCGGGCTAACGGCTGCGTCACCTTTTCCGTGGCGGCGGTGATCGGGCGGCTCAACTCGTGCGTCCTACGCGTGTAGGCCAGCTAATCCAGGCCTCCCGCGCGTGTATCGAAGACACCCACGGGCACCAGCGCCCTGCCCCCAGGGCCGCTGAGCCCTGACGCAGGTGTGCCGGGAAGCCTGGTCGGCGATTGCTGAGGCACGCCGGGCACAAGGACGCGGAGACCCGTGATGAATGCTTATACGTCGGCGCCGGCCGAGTCCCCGGCCGACCCGCTCGTGACCGAGCGGACCGCCGCGCACCGGCCGGCCCGCCCCACCAGGTGGCATGTGCCCCGCGGGTGGCCGCTTCTGCCGGTGCTCATCGTCCAGGCGCTGCTGACGCTCCGGCTGGTCCGGGCCGACACGGCGTACCAGGATGAGGCCCTGGATCTGTGGGCCGGGCATCTGCAGTGGGCGAACTGGCTGCACGGCACGGCCATCCCGCCGTTCCCGTACTACTTCTCCGGCGCGCCCGTCATCTACCCGCCCCTCGGCGCGGCCGCGGACAGCGCGGGCGGCCTGGCCGGGGCCCGGGTCCTGTCGCTGGTCTTCATGCTCGGGGCGACCACGCTGCTGTGGAGCACTGCCCGGCGGCGCTACGGGCGGCGGGCCGCGGTCTTCGCCGCGGCGCTGTTCGCCGTGCTGGGACCCACCCTGCACCTGGGCGCGTTCGCCACCTACGACGCACTATCCCTGCTCTTGGTCGCCCTGGCCGCCTGGTGCGTGCTAGGGGCCGGGGAGCGGGGAGTGGTCCCGGGCCGCATGATCGCGGCGGGCGCCGCCCTGGCCCTGGCCAACGCCACGTCGTACTCCACGATCCTGTTCGACGTGCTGGTGCCCCTGCTGGCCGTGCTGGCCGCGCTCCCGGCGCCGGGCGGCCGGATCGCGCTGCGGCGCGTCGCGATCCTGCTGACCACGGTGATCGCGGTCCTGGCCGCCGGGCTGCTGATCGGCGGGAGCGGCTACCTCAGCGGGTTCAAGCGGACCATCCTGACCCCGGTAGCCCACACGGACTCGCCACTGTCCGTGCTCTCCAGCTCCTGGTACTGGGCGGGCCTGCTGGTCATCCTGGCCGTGGGCGGCGTCGTCGTCAGCGAGATGCGGCGGGAGGGACGGGCCCAGACCTGGCTGCTGGCCGTCCTGGCCGCCGCCGCGATCCTGGGGCTGGCCGAGCAGGCCTGGCTGCACACCGTGGCGCTGCTGAACGAGCACGTGGGCCTGGGGGCCTGGTTCGCGGCCATCGCCGCCGGCTACGCGGCGGACCGGTTCATCGCGGCCGCGCCGGCCGGGCGGGAGCAGGCGGTGACCAGCGCGACCTGCGTGATCGCGCTGGTGTTCCCGGCGTACCTGGGCGCGATGCAGTCGTGGAGTTTCGCGACAAGCTGGCCCAACGCGACCGCGTTCATCGGCGTCTTCCGGCCGCTGGCCGCGCAGGGGAGCAGGCCGCTGCTCGTGGAAGATCCCGCGGTCGCCAAGTACTACCTGCCGTCCGGCCAGGACTGGCGGCGCTGGTCCAGTACCCGCAACATCGTCTTGCCGTCCGGGGACAGCACCGGGAGCCCGGCCGCCGCGGCGGGCATCGTCGCGGCGGGCGACGCCGCTACCTTCGCCAGGTACATCGCCCACGGCTACTTCTCCTACGTGGCCCTCAACTTCACGGACACCACCGCGCTGGACCACGGCCTGGCCACGGAACTGCACCGCAACCCCTATTACCACACCATCGAGGTCGTGCCCTACGGCACCGAGATCAAGCCCGTCGGCCTGGGCACCTACGTGATCTGGAAATACGAGCCGCGCCGGTAAGCCCACGGCCGGTAAATTCACGGGGGCGTAGCTAGCACGGGTCGAGCCATTCGATCCACTCACCCGACGGGTGGGCCCGGGCCAGCAGGCGCGCGCGGTCGGTGTCACCGTCGAACGTCCGCTCCCCCAGGACGGCAAAGACACCGTGGCGCTGGTACTCGCGGACCAGCGCGGACGGCAGCGCGATGCCCTGCACGCTGTCGCGGCCGGACGGGCCGAGGGGAACCAGCGGGTCCAGGGACAGCCAGGTGAGGGGGCGGGTCCGCCCGGCGTGCGCCATGATCGCGGCCAGTTCCGCGCGCTCTGGCGGCGGCAGGAACACCGCCAGGTAGGCATCGGTCACGATGACCCGGCGGCCGGGCGGGAAGCTGTCCAGCACGGCCGGCAACGCGGTCACCACGTCGCCCGCGATGAGCCGCGCCGGGTACCGTCGGGCCACCTCGATCGCGGCGGCTAGCCGGTCCAGCCCGGATGCCTCCGGCGGCGCGCACGCCTCCAGCCACGACCGCGCCGCCGGGTCCTGCGGGTCCAGCGGGCTGCAGTCGATGCCGACCCGCTCGGCGATGGGCGGCAGGACGGCGCGCGGCGGCGGCCGGAAGCCGCGGACCTCGCAGCGCAGGGTCATGGCGGCGTCGCGCGGTCCGGAAGCCCGGCCGCCCACCAGGTAACGGTAGCGGTCCAGGTTCAGCCCGAGCCCGGCCCCGGTACCGAGGTCGGCCAGGCCGACCGGGGCCGTGGGCGACACGCCGGCCGCGGCGATGCCCAGCGCGATCTGCGTGCAGCGGGCCACCTCGCTCATCTGGTAGCGGCGCCCCGCGCATTCCGCGGCGATGTCGTCCAGCCGGGCCGAGACGAACGCCCGGGCGGCCCCGGGGAACCCGTCATCGAAACGGGGCTGCGGCGCCCCGGGCTCGGGAAAATAGGCGGCCAGCGGCACCGGCTGGTCCCGGCGGACCAGGTAGGAGATGGCGGCGCTGGCCAGCAGGGCCGGCAGCCGGTCGGGCGGCAGCGCTGCCAGCCGGCCGAGCAGCTCGTCGTGGGCGGCAATGGCCTGGAACAGGCCGGCCGTCAGCCGCCAGGACTCTGGCGCACCGGCCGGCGACCAGCCGCCCGCCACCTCCAGTGCCTGGGCCCGGATCTCCTCCAGCGCGGACACGTCACCACGATATGTCCCGTTAGTGTCGCAGGAAGTTGCGGGGTCTGAACTCCCCCTGCGCGTTGGTGCCCACCGCCGCCTGCGTTCTCGTCCGCGTCGAGCGGTCGAGCGGTCGAGCGGTTGGCGGCCGGCGGTGGCGGCGACGTTTCCGGCTGGTTGCCGTTGAACTGCTTGTAAAGGTCTGGAGCGCAGCCGGCTCTTCCGGTCAGTCCGCGGGCCGGCGAGCCTGGTTCGCCTCGCGGATGACCGCCCAGGCGTCTGCCACCGGGCCGACATGCCCGAGCTTGTCTGGGTTGATCACCGAGCGGATCGTCTGGATCCGCCCGTCGAGTATGTCGAGCGCCCAGGTGTTGAGCACCTTGCCGTCCCGGTCGCGGAAGATCGCGCCTGGCTGGCCGTTCACCTCCTGCGGCTGGACTACGCCGCCGATCCGGACGAACGGCGAGACGATCGCGGCGAGCACGCGGGCCACGTTCTCGGCACCGATGATGCCCCTGGCCCATTGCGGGGCCTTGCCGCCGCCGTCGCCGACCATGTGAACGTCCGCGGCGAGCAGTTCCCGCAGCCCGTCGACGTCCCCTTCCCTGAAGGCGTCGAAGAATCGCCCGGCGAGTTCCTCGCGCTCCCCTCGGTCGGCCTCGAACCGGGGCCGGCCCGCGTCCATGTGGCGGCGCGCCCGCACCGCGAGCTGGCGGCACGCCGCCTCCGAGCGCCCCACGGCCAACGCGACCTCGGGGAAGCCGAACCCGAACACCTCCCGCAGCACGAAGACCGCCCGCTCGAGCGGGCTGAGCCGCTCGAGCAGCAACAGGGCCGCCATAGACACCGAGTCGGCCAGCTCCGCCGACCGCGCCGGATCCTCATAGGGGTCGGTGAGCAGCGGCTCGGGGAACCACTGCCCGACGTACTCCTCCCGCCGGACACGGGCCGAGCGCAGGACGTCGATCGAGATCCGGGTCACCACGGCCGAGAGAAAGGCCCTGGTCAACGCGGGTTGTGTCGGGGAGGCCTCGTAGCGCAGCCAGGTCTCCTGGACCGCATCCTCGGCCTCGCCCACGCTGCCGAGGACCCGGTAGGCGATGGCGAACAGCAGCGGCCGCAGCTCCTCGAACTCCTCGGTCCGGGTCACCCGAGGCCCTCCCGGAAGCCCTGCCGCCACGACGGATAGCGCAGCTCCCAGCCGAGCTCCCGCTTGGCCTTGGCGTTGGAGAAGCCGCGCCCCTCGGTCATCATCGTCACCGCCACTTCCCCGGCCAGCAGCCGGGCCAGCCACTTGGGAACGCGCATCGGAGGCTTCGCGCCAGCACACGCTGCCAGGTAGGGCAGCCACACGCTGGCCGGGGCCGGTTCGTCGTCGACGATGTTGTACACGCCCCTCGCCTTTTGCTCCACAGCCAGGACGGTAGCGCTCGCCGCGTCGTCGAGATGCACCCACGAGCTGTACCCGGTGCCGCCCCCGACGAGCGGGAACCGCCGCTTGCGCACGAGCTCGACCTGGTCGTCGGTGGCGCCCGGCCCGTAGAGTCCGCCGTATCGCAGGACTGCGCCACCAGCCTTGACAACCACGTCCTCGACATGGCGGATCGCCTGCATCCCCGCGTGCGCCGCCGTCCCCGCCTGCAGGTCCAGCGGGTCCTCCTCGGTCTTCACCCAGCCACCCCTGCGGACTCCGTTCCAGCTGGCGTAGCCCTGCGCGACGAAATGGGATACGCCGGCCGCCTCCGCCGCGGCCAGCAGGTGATCCGTCCCCTCGGTCCGCAGCCGGTTGGTAGTGGCGAACCACCGATCCATGTGCTTGAGATTGGGCTGGCCGGCGTGCGCCACGGAAATCGCGGTCATCTGGTGCACGATCGCGTCCGGCTGGGCCGCGGCCACCGACTCACCGACCGACACCGCATCCAGCCCGTCCATCACGACGCCATCGGCGCCCAGCTGCTCTAGCAAGCCCAGCTTGGCCGCGCTCGTCGTCGTAGCTGTCACCTGGTGGCCCCGGGCCACGAGCTGCGGCACCAACCGCCGCCCCACGACCCCGGTCCCGCCCGCGACGAAAACCCGCACAACCATCACCTTCCTGATTCCAGAATCTGTCTCTGAGACCTGAGACGAGACAGCCCGGCCGTCTGTGACATGGGACGCCTGGGACAAGCGCAGCTCCACTCCGGGGAGCTGTCAGTCGCGCACGACGGCGGTGCGGTGACAGAAGTGCAGCCGCCTGATCTCCAGGCTCATGCTGCCTCCAGGCTCGCTCATGCTGTCTCCAGGCTCACGCCGCCCTGTCCGGGCTGCGGGAGAGGGTGGTGAGCACGAGCCCGGCGACGGCCGCCATCCCGGCCGCGTTGGGATGGTATGGCGCCCCGCCGCGCAGCGACAGGTGGAAGCGCCGCGTCCAGGGCTCCGCCGACCAGGCGTGATGACCAGCTGAGGCAGCCGAGGCTGCCACGTATCCGGCGCCGCTGGCGTCCGCCGCCTCCCGCGTGGTCGCGGCCAGCCGGGCCGCGATGGCGCGTCCCCACCCGGCGATCGCGGCCGGTGGTGGCCCGCCCGCATCGGCTCCGTCCGGCGGCAGGATCGTCAGGTAATCGACGAACAGCACCCGGCAGCCCGGGGCCCGCTCCGCCGCGCCGCGCGCGATGGCCTGGAGATTGCGCCCGAGTTCGGCGAACCGCTCGTCCGTGGCGGCGCCATCCCCGAACCCATCGACCTGGGCCCGCAGCCGCGGCAGCGCCCGCAGCGGCCAGGGCAGGCTGGCCAGGGTGAGCCGGGGCAGGTAGCCGACGTCGTTGCCGCCCGCGGTGAGGGTGACCAGCCGCGTGGCCGGCGTGACCGCGTCGAGCTGGGCGGGCCGGCCCGCGGCGGAGGGCCGCAGGATGTCGCTGGTGGTCGCGCCGGAATAGGTCACGTCGTGCAGGTCGAGTCCGAGTTGGCGGGCGACCAGGTGGGCGTAGTTGCTGGCCGACCGGCCTGCCCGGCGGGGGCTGCCGGGCGCGCGGGCCGGGATGCCCGGCCCGGCCGCGAACGAGCTGCCCATCGCGACGTAATGGCTCCCGGCCGGGATCTCCGCCATCCGGTCCTCCCCAGAAATCACCGGCCGATGAAGACGAGCGCCGCATAGGTGACGCACATGCGGACCGCGGCCAGCAGTACCCACCTGATCCGCCAGGCTACGCGGCCCGTACAGCCGCGATGAGGCGAGGGCGCAGGGCCCGAGCTCGCCGTGGTCCGGCTTCGCGGACGGCCTGACCAGCCGCGAGGTGGCTGAACGGCTCTACGTCTCCCCCCACACGGTCAGCGGCCATCTGCGCCATGCGTTCGAGAAGCTCGGGATCGACTCCGCGTCGCGCTGACCCGCATCGCGGCAGAGACAGAATCGTCACCGTAAAGCCAGCGTGGCCTGCCCGCGGCCCGCTAACGTCACCCCAGAAAATCAGGAAATCGGGGACGGGGAGGTGGCCCGATGGGCCAGCAGCGCGGAGGGACGCCGGTTACGGGCGGGAGAACCGCGGCCCGCCGGACCAGGCTGGCGGGCGCGGCGATCGGCGTCGCGCTGATCGGCGTCGCGGCCCGCCGGGCCAGGCTGGCGGGCGCGGCGATCGGCGTCGCGGTAATGATCGGCGCCCTGGCCGGCTGCGGCGGCTCCGCGGGGTCGGGCAGCGGAAGCTCAACGCCGGCTGCCCAGGCCACGGCCAGCACGGCCAGGGCCGCCGCAGCGGCCACGGCGTCAGGAGCGGGCGCGGCAACCGCATCCGCCGCCGCGGCGTTCACGCCCATCGTCGAGCCATTCGATCCTGGTCATCCGGCTGCGAGTAAGCCGGCCCCGGCCACCTGCGGCGGCCAGTCGTCCACCCTCGCGATCGAGCAGTGCTACGAGGCCAGGACCGAGAACGCGGACGCGGCGATCGACGCGGTGCAGCTGGCGCACTACCAGAGCGGGTCGCAAGCCCAGCGGGCGGCCATTGTGGCCGGGGACAGCGCCTGGCTCTCAGCCCGCCAGCCGGTGTGCGACAAGGCCTTCCACTCGGGCGGGACCATCGACGGGATCGGCACCGCGGGCTGCCTGCTCAGCGAGAGCACCGCCCGGCTGGACGCCCTCAAGGGGATCGCTCCCCCCGAGGCGGTGCTCAAGTCCACGGACAACACCGACCCCAGCGCCCTGTCCTGGTACACCACGCCGGAAGGCTCGCGCATCGCCATGACCGACACGCAGGGCGACAGCACCGGCGGGGTGATCATTGCCTGGGTGGTCATCGGAGGCGCGGACGGGTTCCTCGTCAACCCGGCCCAGTTCTCCTACGTGGACGGGTCCTTCACCGACCAGGGGAAAGTCCAGGCTCCCAACCCCGCCGGGCACCGGGTGTCACCGGGCGCCGAGTACCAGTTCGACATCGACTACAGCCATCTCTCCGCCGATCCGCACGCCGGTCAGGACACAGGAGGCTGGGTCTACGCGCCGGGCACCCCGGTAGCGGTCTGGAGATAGCGGCCGCAGGGCCGGCTGGCCATTCCTGGCGGCCGGCGCACCGCTCCTCCCGGCAGCATGGCTGGCGCATTTTCAGGGCCCGCAACGAAAACCGCTCAGCGGCCGGTCCCCCAGGCAGACCCGCTGCGCGCCGGGGGCAGCCTGGAATTCGCGGCCACGAACGCCTGGGGAAAGCACCGGGTGGGACGGTTCGTTAGGGAGGAACGGTCATGCAGCGAGCGGAACCGCGGAACTGTCGCTGGGGCCGGTGCCCCTGGCCCGCACCATGATTGAGCTGGCCTTCAAGTCAGGGGTGCTCCTCGCCCTGGCGGCGGTGCTGGTGCTGGTGCGCCGCTAGGCGCGGCTCGGGCGAGCGTGAGCAGGCACCCATCGTGCCGGGGCCCGGGGCTCACGCCGGTGGGATTGCCGTCCGGCCTGCGCGGGGACGGGGGGCGGGCTGGTGTGCTGGGCTGGGAGCAGCGCGACCTGGAGGGTTACGCAGTCGGCGTCACGGTGGGTGCGCACCACGGCCCAGTGAGCGGTGATCATATCCAGCACCTGGTGGTTTCCCGGCAGCACGTCCATGCTCAGCGACATCACCCCGCGGGACTGGGCCCGGCTGATCAGCGCCCGGACCAGGGCCGAGCCCACGCCCTGGCCCTGCCAGGCATCCGCCACCACCACTCCGATCTCGGTCACCGGCTCCTCCGGCGGGGCGGCCCTGTCTACGGCCATGGCATGACCGACGATGACACCGCCGTGCGTAGCGATCAGGGCATCGGTGCGGCCGGCCCGGTCGCCCCGGCCGGCGGCCACGTGGGTGCCGTCGTCCCGGGCAGGCCGGCCGCAGGCGAGGCGGACCAGGGCCGGAGTCGGCCGGATCGGGGCGAAGAACCTCTGGACCCGTGTTCGCGCGGACAGCCCGGCGAAGAAGCCGGTCAGCGCGGCCAGGTCTGCGGAGTCCGGCCGCCGGATCGTGGCCATCACGCGGGCGGCAGCCTGATCCCCCTGGGTTCGGTTCACAGACTCAGCATGACCCCAGGTTGCTGAGTCTGTCAACCAGACTTAGCCTAGGGATCATGGAAGGGACCTGGATCATGGACTACGACCCGGCCGACTGCGCGATCGGCGCGGCGGTGGCGATCATCGGGGAGCGGTCAACGTTCCTCGTGCTGCGCGAGGCGTTCAACGGCGTGCGCCGGTTCGCCGACATCCAGCGCCGGACCGGCATCCCCCGGCAGGTGCTCAGCGACCGGCTGGCCCGACTGGTCCAGGAAGGACTGCTGCGCAAGGTTCCCTACCAGGACAGCGGCCAGCGCAGCCGGCACGAGTACCGGCTCACCCCGAAGGGCCTGGACCTGTACCCGGTGCTGGTCGGGCTGATGCAGTGGGGCGACCAGTACGCGGCCGGGCCGGAAGGCCCCCCGGTCCTGCTCCGCCACCGCGACTGCGGGCAGCCCGTGCGGTTGCAGCTGGCCTGCGAGGCCGGGCACGTCCTGGACTCCGCGCGCGACGTCACCCCCGTGCCCGGCCCCGGGGCCCGCAAGATCGCCTGACCGCTAGCGCACCTTCTTGCCGAGGCCCTCCGATCCGGGGTCTGGCCGGGCTTGCCGAGGCCTCCGATCCCGGGTCTGGCCGGGCTTGCCGAGGCCCTCCGATCCCGGGTCTGGCCGGGCTTGCCGAGGCCCTCCGATCCCGGTCTGGCCCGGGATCGGAGGCGGCCAGGCACCGGCTCATCCGGACAGGCGCAGGCCGAGGTGGACGCGGCTTTCCCGCCGTGCCTATGGTGGCGTGAGGCAGTGATGTTAGTGGGGACGTGTCCCAGCGGCACTGCCGGACAAATCGTTGCTCCAGCCCCTGGTAGCGATCGCTACCCAGTCGGGCGCCGCTCAGTTGGAGATCCTATGGCCCAGCCAGTTGCCTCGTCGGCCACCTCCGTTGACCGGCGCTGGATGATCCTGGTCGTGGTGGCCATTGCCCAGCTGATGGTGGTCCTGGATTCCACCGTCGTGAACATCGCGCTGCCGTCCGCCCAGCGTTCGCTGGGGTTCCCGAACGGCGACCGGCAGTGGGTGGTCACGGCCTACGCCCTGGCCTTCGGCAGCCTGCTGCTGGTGGGCGGCCGGCTGGGCGACATGTACAGCCGCAAGTGGGTCTTCATCACCGGGCTGGTCGGATTCTCGGTTGCCTCGGCCATCGGCGGCGCCGCCGTCTCGTTCGAGATGCTGGTCGCGGCGCGCGCGCTGCAGGGAGCGTTCGGCGCCATCCTGGCCCCATCCGCCCTCGGCACCCTGGTCAGCACCTTCACCGACCCGCGTGATCGGGGGAAGGCCTTCGGTGTCTTCGGTTCGGTAGCAGCCGGCGGCGGCGGCGTGGGACTGATCCTTGGCGGGGTGCTCACCGAGTACCTCTCCTGGCGCTGGACCCTCTACGTCAACCTGGTGTTCGCCGCGATCGCCGTGGTTGGAGCCCTGGTGTACATGCGCAGCAGCCTGCCGGCCACGCGACCGCGGATGGACTGGCCCGGGGCCATACTGGCCTGCGCCGGCCTGTTCCTCATAGTCTTCGGCTTCTCCCATGCCGAGACCGCTGGCTGGACGGCCACGCTGACCATCGGCTCCCTGGTTCTCGGCCTGCTCCTGCTGGCCGGGTTCGTCTTCGCCGAGCGGCGGTCCAGTCATCCGCTGCTGCCGTTGCGGGTGATACTCGACCGCACCCGGGGCGGCTCCTATGTCGCGGTCGGCCTATCGGGGATCGCGATCTTCGGTGTCTTCCTGTTCCTCACTTACTACCTGCAGGAGGTCAAGGGATACAGCCCGGTGACCAGCGGGCTGGCCTTCCTGCCGCTGATCGCCTGCATCCTGCTCAGCTCCAATGTCTCCAGCATTGTGACCCTGCCTCGGTTCGGGCCGCGCGTCCTGATCACCACCGGCATGCTGCTGGGCGCCGCCGCGATGAGCTACCTGGCCCAGCTCACCGTGACCTCCAGCTACCTCGGTGACATCCTGCCCGCCCTGCTCGTTATGGGCCTGGGCTTCGGGATGATCTTCGCCCCGGCGATCAACACGGCCACGGCCGGCGTCCAGCGCCAGGATTCGGGCGTGGCCTCCGCACTGGTCAACACCATGCAGCAGGTGGGTGGGTCGATCGGGACGGCCCTGTTGAGCACGATCGCGCTGACGGCGACGGCCACGTACCTGGCCGCTCACGACACGGGACCGCTGGCGCCAGCGATCGCGGCCACCCACGGCTACACCACGGCCTTTACGGTGTCCGCAGGCGTGTTCGGTCTCGGTGTCATCCTCGCGATCCTCCTGCTGCCGTCCAAGCACCGGCTGGACCAGCTCAGGAAGGCAGCCGCAACCCCGGCCCCGGCGCCTGCGTCGGCCCCGGCGCCTGCGTCGGCTCCCGTGGCACCCCCGCCGGCCCGCGCGCCTGCGCCGGCACTGGAGTTTTCGGGGACGCACGCGATTCCCGTGGCCTTGTGCAGCTGCTCGCCGGTGATAAACCCGGCGGCCAGACCGGGCGGTACGCGCGGCCCGTAGCCAGCCCCGGCGTGGGCCCTTTCAAGGGCGGGACGGAGAGGGCGACCGCACATTCGCTGGCCCATATCTGACAGTGCTGCCCTCGCGACGCTGCCCCGCGACGCGCCCTCGCGACGCTGCCCCGGCGACGCTGCCCCCCCACGCGCCCCCGCGACGCGCCCCCGCGACGCTGCCCCCGCGACCATTTCCGTCCGCAAACGCGGCCGGGGCCCATCACCGTGCCGATCGTGGACGGAAAAGGCTGTCCGCGCGACCATTTCCGTCCACGATCGTGCAGGGAGCCGCCGGGAAGCCCGCGGGAAGCCGCCGGGGAGCCGCCGGCCCGTCTGCCAAGGCTCCGCGCGGCGCCTGCCTGTGTCCCGTGTTATCGGAGTTACCGCTGTGCCACCAGGCGGGCGTTCCGCGAACGTGATCAGACGATTGGTGTCGTGATAGCGACACTGATCGTCTGATCACCCAGCCTTCCGAGCTACGTCCTATTACTACGAACAGACGGCCGCGCTTTTCGAGGGCACATGAGCAGCCAGGTAACACAAACTGTGTGGAGGTATCTGTGAGACAGATCACGCCTCCGGCGGCCGCCCCGTTGCCAGGCGGTGAACCAGCGGTGGCCTCCCCTGAGCCGGCCGGACACGGCCGGCAGCGCAGGAAGCAGCGCACCCGGGGCGTCCTGATCCAGGCAGCCGTGAGACTGTTCGCGGCTCAGGGATACGACCACACGGCGGAGCACGAGATCACCGATGCCGTGGACGCTTCGGAGCGGTTCGTGGCGAAGCGCCTGAGCACGCCGGCTACCGTCACCGGCGGTTAGCCTGGCGCAGGAGCCGCGACGACAGCCGGCTCGGGGACGGGACTGCCCGGCCGGGCAGCCGCTTTCCAGATCCAGGCGGCCAGCAGGACCATCGCCACCGCGAAGGGCAGCGTGAGCAGCAGGACCGGAACCGGGCGGATCGACCCCAGTTGCTGGGCTAGTTCCAGGCCGGCGAAGAACAGGACCGCCAGCCAGCGCGGCACGCTCCGGCTCCGCCACAGGGCAAACCCCATCAGGACCGGCCCGGCGAAGATGCCAATGAAATAGACAGCGGCGAACACGTCGTAGGCCCCGGAACTGAAAGTGTTCGTCAGGAACCGCGCGGCCGCGTCCGGGGACATGTGTGCCGTCGCGGCGGCGGCGAGATTGTAGCCGACGAGGACGTTGATGAGGGCTCCGCAGAAAGCACCGATCCCGCCGATCAGCGCGGCGACGGTGGCGATAGCCGAACCACGGTTCCTGACCAGGGTGGCGATCGTCGCGTAGGAGACGGCCAGCGCCCCCAGTGCGAGGAGAGTCAGCGAGTCTGGAGAATCTCTACGGGTACGGCCCGGCCGGCAGCCCGATGACCGAGGACCATCCGCTGGCCGCGACGACCAGGAAGGGGCGCACCCGGGCAGCCATGACCGGCGAACTGCTGGCCGCCGCGAAGGCCGGCCGGATCCGTTTCGCTATCGGGCGGGCTTCCGACTTCTTCGGGGCCGGCGTCACCGAGGGGTCGGTGCTCGGCGAGCGGGTCTTCGGCAACGCCCTGGCTGGCCGGCCGCGCCGACTTCATCGGCAACCCGGGCCTGCTCCATACCTACAGTTACGTTCCCGACATTGCCACACGGTCACACCATGACAACCCCATTGATCACCGTCAACGCGTGATCAGGGTGACGGCTGGCACGGCCGCCTGGCCGGCCCGGAAGCCAGGCGCATCGAGCGGTCCGTGACCATCGCCACCATCATGGAGCTCGTCGCGGCGTTCGTGCTGCCCGTCGCGGTCATCGCGGCTGGCGACTCCAGCGGGGGCCAGCTCGTCCGTTTCAACTGGCGCAGCCCTGGATCTGAGCCTCTGCTCAGTTAACGCAGGGAATGCCGTCCTTGGCGATCACCGCACCACCCTGCGGGCCGATGGTGGGTATCACCGTCGCGGGCGCCGTCGGCGTGCTGGCGGACAGGGCGCCAGGCAGTACAGCCTTCGCCCCGAGCAGGATCTGCACGTGGCCGGCCGCGAGAGACGCGTCCGGCACGGCGGTGACGCCGAACAGCCGGGCTATCGCGGCCGCGTTCGCCGTCGCGCCGCGGCCGTAGCTGACCGAGGTCAGGGTGCGGGCGGCCGTGTTCCCCACCGTCCCCGCCTGGTAACCGGCCTTCACCAGCCCGGCCGAGACCCCCCCGGCCAGGCCGTTCGTGCTGCCTCCGTTAAGGACGTCCACGGTGGTCGCGGCGGCTGAGGGCTTGATCGGCGTGGCCACATGGTGCCGGGCGTGCCGGGAAACAGGCCGGGGGAAGAACGCCGCGTGGACGATGGACTGGATCTGGGGCACATCGACCACGTTCGCGTCCTGGCCGTCGATCGTCGCGAAGCCCTTGATCGGCAGCGTGCGGAAGACGAGATTCCCGCTGGTCAGACTCCGCATCTGGGACGCGAAGTCCAGCACGTTCCAGCCCGCGTCGGTGATCACGTACTGCTTGGCCACCGACAGCAGGGCCGATACCTTGGAGAGGTCACCGAGCACTCCCTGCGTTTGCAGCTGATGCATCACCGAGTCGATGAACGCCTGCTGACGATGGGTGCGGTCCAGGTCACCGTTGGGCAGGCCGTCGCGCTGGCGCACGAACGACAGGGCCTGCGCGGCATCCAGGTGCTGGTACCCCTTGTGGAAGTTCGCGCCCGACTTGGGGTCGTGGACCGCATGGTTGAGGCAGACTTCCACGCCGCCGAAGACCTTCGCGAGCTCGTAGAACCCGTCCAGGTTGACCTCGGCGAAGTGGTCGATGCGCACCCCGGTGAGCTGCTCCACCGTAGCCACGGCCGCCCGGCGCCCGGCCTCGTTGCCGAGGAACGCGAGCTGGTCCTGCCCCATGGAGGGGTGCTGCTGCCGGAGGCTCGCCTGCTGGAAGAACATGCTCACGCCGTAGGCCTGGTCGATCTTGCCCACCTGCTGCGGTCCGACCGTACCGGCGAAATGCACCCAGTCGTCTCGCGGGATGGAAAAGCCGACCGCCTTCTTGCCGCCCGCGAATATGTGAATAAGGATTAGCGTGTTGGTGTCATTTCCCCCAGTGCCGTTTGCCACCGCTTGGGCATTTCCCGCATGCAGCTTTGCCAGGATGCTGGCGGGCAGGATATTCCCGTTCCAGTCCCGGCGGCTTTCCAGCCCCATCAGCAGTATGTTCTGCGCACCCGCCGAAGGACCGCTGGCGATCGCGTGCGATCCGCCGATGCTGCCCACATCGCGGATGACCATGTAGGAGAAGCCACTGGCCAGCAGGATCAGCGCCGCGAGGATGCAGGAGATGAAGTACCAGGTCCTGGCCACCGGGCCGGCCGGCGACCCAGGGCCGCGCCTTCCCGGCATCTCCGGCCGCGCTCCTGGGCGCTCGGGCGCCAGCCTGGAGTTCCGCACTGGGCTATTTGCATTCTGCTGAGACGACACCCTGCTGCGCATCGCCCCCCCGAGGTTGGCTTGCTACCATTGCGGCGAAGGTTACCCCCGCGCTTCCTTCAGTAAAACAACCCCAGCCTAACCTTTAGGAAAAGATGCTGGATCCACCCGGGCACAAGGCGGGTTCTGGGCCGCAATATGCCGGCGGGCCAGGACCTAAGGCGACTTCGCGTGGGCGTGATGCGGGCGCGAGCAGGCGCGATGCGGGCGCGAGCAGGCGCGATGCGGGCGCGAGCGGCGCGATGCGGGCGTGCATGGGGGCGATCCCGCCGTGCGTGGGGCATCCCGCGGGCGCGAGGCAGGCGCGCCCGGACGTGACGCGCCGACTCGCGGGCCTTCCCGCGGGCGGCAGGCACCGCCCGGCCCTCCGCTCCGCTGGTGGGGCTCGCGGCCCGGCCGGGCCGGGATCGCCCTCGTGATCGGCGGGGCGCTGATCGGGCTGCTCGGCACGCTGCTGACCGGAAGCGAACCTGGCGCCGTGCTCGGCATCTTGCTGCTCGCCGGGACGGCAGCCGGGGCCCTGGCCGTGCGCCCGCGTGCCGCATACCTGATCATTCCGGTGCCGGCGCCGGCCTATCTGGCCGCGGCCATCCTGGCCGGGCTGGTCCACGACCGGGCCTCCGACACGTCCCATACCGCGATGGCGATCAGCGCGGTGCAGTGGATCGCCAGCGGGTTCTTCGCGATGACCGCCGCCACACTGCTCGCCATCGTGGTGGCCGCGGTCCGCTGGGCGGCAGACCGGCGGACCGGCCGGCGGCAGCGCCGCCCGCTCAGGCCCTGACTCCGATCAGGGCCCTGACTCTGCCCAGACGATGACTCTGCCCAGACGATGACTCTGCCCAGACGATGACTCTGCCCAGACGATGACGAGGAGCAGGCCGAAGCCGCCAACCATCCCGGTGACGCCCCGCCCGTGACGGCCCGGCGGAAACTCAGGTGGCCTCAGCGCACCATCTGGGTAGAGTTTGGCAGTGCCCGAGCTGGAGCGGCTGCATGCTGGCCATGCCCCGGCGGTCCTTGCCTTCGAGCTGGCGAACCACGCCTACTCCGCTGCCTCGGTCTCCGACCGCGACGACGAGTTCTACGACCAGTTCACCGATAGGCACCACGCCCTGCTGGCTGAGCAGGAGGCCGGCATCTGCGCCTGCTACGTGCTCGTCGCGGAGGACGGTCCTGGGCCGGTTCAACCTGGCCGACTTCGAAGACGGCACCGCGGAACTCGGCTCCCGGGTCGCACAGCACGTCGTCGGCCGCGGCGTGGCGACCGCGACCGTCCGGAAGGTGTGCCGGCTGGCGGCGGCGCGGCTCGGACTGTGCACGCTCAGGGCGGCCACCGCCCGCGAGAATGCCGCGTCCCAGAAGGTGCTGACCAAGGCCGAGTTCGTCCCGGTTGGCCCGGCGTCCGCCTCGCCGACGCCATGCGTGACGTTCGCCGACCATGTGAGAGCATCGACACTCCCGCTTGCGAGTCATACCCACTTTCTTGGCAGGGGCTTGCCTGCGCTCTGCTGAGGTTCTCCTCCTTGCGCTGCCGGGGATCTTAGGGCCGGGTCTGGCCTGTCCGGCTCGGCATCGATGTCCAACCGCCGGGTGCCGCTTCGCGACCGGCTGTGGCGCCGGGCCGAACGACCTGCAACAAGTAGCCGCTGTGAGGTGGGTCGGCCCGCGGGCAACTGCCCCGCATAACCTGTGGGCGACGCTCGCGATCCCTGTCGCGTCAGCCACCCGAACGTATAGTCACGCTGCCGGGGGGCAGCAGGTGCTGGCAGGTGTCATTAGCCTGTGCTGCGGGGTTGTTGCCGGTGGGGTGTCCGGTGATGTGGAAGCGTTGCGACGGGTTTGCGGGGGTGGGGAAGTTGGGCGCGCCGTGGGTTTGCATGCAGTGCGCGTAGGCGAGTTCCGCGTGGTAGGTCGCTGGTCCTGCGGGGGCCGGGCCGGCGGACGGGGGGCTGGCGCCGCAGGCCGCCAGCATGGCGGCGGCGATGGCGGCGGCGGTGACGGTGACGGCGGCCAGGGCTGCGGCGCGCCGCGGGCCGGGGTTGCCGCCGGTATGGCCGTTCATTGCGTGGCTCCTTTATGACCGGGTGCTAATCGGGTCTTCTGTCTGGGTCCCGGCATGTTTTAGTTGTACAGAATGGGAGGTGACAGGACGGGAACCGGAAATGTCACCTGGCTGTCACCTGCGGCCTGCGATCTTGGGAAGCGGGCCGCTGGCATGGCGGTGGGACGCGGGAGGTGGCGGGCAGGCGATGCGGGTTCTGGTGACCGAGGACGACGAGGTGCTGGCCAGGGCGGTGGCGGCCGGGCTGCGCCGGGAGGGGATGGCTGTCGATGTGGCGCTGGACGGCGGCGCGGCGCTGGAGCGGCTGACGGTCAACCGTTATGACGTGGTGGTGCTGGACCGGGACCTGCCCGGCGTGCCCGGCGATGATGTCTGCCGGGCGCTGGCGGCGGGCGGGTCGCAGAGCCGGGTGCTAATGCTGACCGCGGCGAGGTCGGTCCGGGACCGGGTGGAGGGCCTGGGGCTGGGCGCTGATGATTACCTGCCCAAGCCGTTTGATTTCGCGGAGCTGGTGGCCCGGATCCGGGCGCTGGGGCGGCGGGCCGCCGCGCCGCTGCCCGCCAGCCTCGAGCATGGTGACCTGAGCCTGGATCCGGCCCGCCGGGTCGCGGTCCGCGGCGGGCGGCGGCTGCCGCTGACGACCAAGGAACTGGCTGTGCTGGAATGCCTGCTCGCCGCGGATGGGCGGCCGGTCCCGGCTGAGGAACTACTGGAGCGGGTGTGGGACGAGGCGGCCGACCCGTTCACCAGCACGGTGAAGACCACCATCGGCCGGCTGCGGGCCAAGCTCGGCAGCCCGCCGGTGATCCAGACTGTCCGGGACAGCGGCTACCGGATCGGGGGATCGTGATGCGCACCCGCGGCCCGCGGGCCGGCCGCCTGCGCTGGCTGCGGCTGCCCCGCCGCACCGCCCGGCTACGGCTGACCGTCCTGTACGGCGGCGCGGTGTTCGTGGCCTGCGGCGCGACCGTGCTCGCCGTCACCTACCTGCTCTACGGCCAGCTCGGGAACGCGCCGCACCTGGTGATCCACCACCTTCTCCGCAACGGCGGCAAGGTAATCCCTTTCGCCGCCGTCCAGCCGCCCGCGGTGACGATCCGGATGGCGGGCCTGGGGCAGCTGTCCCTGGACAGGCCGCAGCTGCTGATCGCCGCCGCCATCGCCCTGGCGGTCATCGCGGTCGCGGCCGCCGCGATCGGCTGGGTCATCGCCGGGCAGGTGCTGCGCCCGTTGCGCACGATCACCGCGGCCGCCCGGCGGATCTCCGCCAGCAGCCTGCACGAGCGGCTGGCCCTGCACGGACCCGACGACGAGCTCAAGGAACTCGCCGACACCCTCGACAGCCTGTTCGCGCGGCTGGAGGCCTCCTTCGGCGCGCAGCGGCGGTTCGCCGCCAACGCCTCCCACGAGCTGCGCACCCCGCTGACCCGGGAACGCACCCTGCTCCAGGTCACCCGCGCCGATCCGGCCGCGACCACCAGCACCTGGCGGGCCGTGAGCCAGGACCTGCTCGCCTCCAACGCCGAGCAGGAACACCTCATCGAGGCGCTGCTCACCCTGGCCAGCAGCGAAGCCGGCCCCGGCGAATGCGAGCCTGCCGACCTGGCCGCCATCACCAGCGCCGCGCTGGCCGCCGCCCGCCCCGCGATCAGCCGCCGCAGCCTGCACGTCCAGGCCGGCATCCAGCCCGCCACCCTCGACGGTGACCCCCTCCTGATCCACCAGCTGGCCGCCAACCTGATCGACAACGCCATCCGGCACAACATCCCCGGCGGGGACATCCAGATCACCACCACCACGACCAGCCACGCCGCCGCCGTCTTGTCAGTGACCAGCTCCGGGCAGGTCATCCCGCCCGCCGATATCGACCGCCTGTTCCAGCCCTTCCAGCGGCTCGGCCCCCGTCCCGCCCGCCACGACGGCGGCCACGGCCTTGGCCTGTCCATCGTCCGCGCCATCGCCACGGCCCACACCGCCACCATCACCGCCCAGCCCCGCCCCGGCGGCGGCCTCGCCATCGACGTCACCTTCCCCCCGCCAGCCCCGCCGCAGAGCCGCCAGCCGCGTGCCGGACGCGTGGCCCAGGTGTAGACCCGCACGCGATCATTCGCAAAGGACCGATAATTCCCTGGACAGACCTTCTTGACCGGCTCAGAATTTTCGGGCAGCCATTCATGGCCGGTACAGAAAGTTAGTTAAGGAGCGGTAAAGCAGGCTCGCCGAACCTGGGGGCATGCAAACCACTGACTCCTCACTCCGGACCCGGCCCGGGGCACGGACCGGCCTGGTTCCCGGACAAGCCCAGGTCGAGATCGTGATCCCGGTCCGCAATGAGGAACGTGACCTCGGGCCGGCCGTCCGGAGGCTGCGTGGCTATTGTGATGACAGCTTTCCTTTCGCGGCCCGGATAACTATCGCCGACAATGGAAGCACCGACGGGACCTGGGCCCTGGCCCAGGAACTGGCGGAAGAATTGCCCATGGTCCGCGCGGAACGCATTGAGCGTCCGGGGCGCGGCGGCGCGCTGCGCTCGGTCTGGGCCGGCAGCGACGCCGACGTCTGCGCCTACATGGACGTGGACCTGTCCACGGACCTGAACGCGTTGCTGCCGCTGGTCGCGCCGTTGCTGTCCGGGCACAGCGACATGGCGATCGGGACCCGGCTGGCACGGGGCGCGCGGGTGATCCGAGGCCCGAAGCGAGAGATCATCTCCCGCTGCTACAACCTGCTGCTGCACGCCTCCCTCGGCACGCGCTTCTCCGACGCGCAGTGCGGGTTCAAGGCGATCCGCGCCGGCGCGGCCCGGGCGCTGCTGCCGCTGACCACGGATTCGGGCTGGTTCTTCGACACCGAACTGCTCGTGCTGGCCGAACGGGCCGGGCTGCGCATCCACGAGGTCCCGGTGGACTGGATCGACGACCCCGATTCGCGGGTCAACGTCGTGGCCACGGCCCTGGGTGACGTGCGCGGCATCGTCCGGCTCGGCACCGGCCTGGCCCGCGGCACGATCCGGGTTCCCGCGCTGCGCAGCCCGGACCCGCTGCCGCCGGGTGATGACCGGGGCGGTGGCACCGGCCGCGGCACTGGCACCGATACCGGCGCGACAGGCCCGCCGCGGCGCCGGCTCAGCGGCGAGCTGGGCAGTTTCGGGCTGGTCGGGGTGGCCAGCACCGCGGCGTACCTGCTGCTGTATCTGCTGCTGCGCGGCGTCGTGGCCGCTCAGGTCGCCAACGCAATCAGCCTGCTGCTGACCGCCGTGGCCAACACCGCCGTCAACCGGCGGGTCACGTTCGGCATCCGGGGCCGGGCGCGTGCCGCCCGGCACCAGGTCCGGGGCCTGATCGCGTTCGCCATTGGCCTCGCGCTCACGTCGGGTGCCCTGGCGGCCCTGCACGCCAGCGCTCCCCGGGCGAGCCGGGCCGCCGAGCTCACCGTGCTGGTGGCGGCGAACCTCACGGCCACGCTGGTGCGGTTCGGCCTCTACCGCAGCTGGGTCTTCCGGCAGGACGCTGCCCCGGCCGTGTCCCGTGGCGGCGCAGGGGGTGAGTTCCGGTGAGGGCCATCTCCACCCAGTCCCGCCCGGTCCGGCGGCACGCCCAGCAGCCGGGACGACCCAGCTGGGCCGCCCGCCTGGTGCGCGGCCGGCCCGGTGACCCGGCCTGGGCCAGGCCCGCGCTGCTCGGCCTGCTGCTGGCCACGGCCGTGCTCTACCTGGCCGGACTGAGCCGCAGCGGCTACGCCAACGAGTTCTACGCCGCCGCCGTCCAGGCCGGCACCAAGAGCTGGAAGGCGTTCCTGTTCGGCTCGCTGGACTCCAGCAACTTCATCACCGTGGACAAGACCCCGGCGTCGTTGTGGGTGATGGAACTGTCCGGCCGGGTCTTCGGCTTCAGCGCCTGGAGCCTGCTGATGCCCCAGGCGCTGGAGGGCGTGGCCGTCGTCGGCGTGCTCTACGCCACGATCCGCCGGTGGTTCGGCCCCGCGGCGGCGCTCATCGCCGGAGCCGCGGCGGCCCTGACCCCGGTGGCCACCCTGATGTTCCGCTTCGATAACCCCGACGCGCTGCTGGTGCTGGTCATGACGCTGGCCGCGTACACCACCACCCGGGCCATCGAATCGGGCCTGACCCGCTGGATCGCGCTGACCGGCGCCCTGCTGGGCCTGGGCTACCTCACCAAGATGCTGCAGGCCTTCCTGGTCCTGCCCGCGTTCGCGGTGGCCTACCTGTGGGCGGGCCAGCCAGCCCTGGGCAAGCGCCTGTGGCAACTGCTGGTCGGCGGGGCGGCCCTGGTAGCCGCGGCGGGCTGGTGGGTCGCGATCGACCTTCTCACCCCGGCCGCCGGCCGGCCGTACGTCGGCGGTTCGACGGACAACAACATCCTCCAGCTCACGTTCGGCTACAACGGCCTCGGCAGGCTCACCGGCAGCGGCGGGGGCACGGGGGGCGCCGGAGGTGGAGCCGGCGGGTCACTGTTCGGCGGGGCGACCGGGATCACCCGGCTGTTCCGGTCCGACATGGGCAGCCAGATCAGCTGGCTGCTCCCGGCGGCCGTGATCGCCCTGGCCGCCCTGCTGTGGCTGTCCCGGCGGTCCCCGCGGACGGACAGGACTCGCGCCGCCGCCCTGCTGTGGGGCGGCTGGCTGGTGGTGACCGCGGCGGTGTTCAGCTACATGTCCGGCATCATCCACCCCTACTACACCGTGGCCCTCGCGCCGGCCATCGCCGCGCTGGCCGGCATCGGCGCGGTCGCGTTGTGGCGGATCCGGCACACTGGGGCTGCCCGAATCACCCTGGCCGGCACCCTGCTGGTCACCGCGGCCTGGGCCTGGGTGCTGCTCGGCCGCAGCCCTGACTGGTTCCCCTGGCTCCGGGTGGCCATCGCGATCGCCGCGGCCGCCGGGGCCGCGATGGTCCTGGCCGGCCGGCGGTGCGGACCAGCACTTCCCGGGGCCGCACCGCCCTGGCTGTCGCCCCGCTGTCCCTCGCCCTGATCTCCGGGCTGGGCGGCCCGCTGGCCTACAGCGTTGACACCGCGGCCACGGCCCACGGCGGGTCGATCCCGACGGCCGGACCGGCCGTGCCGGGCTTGTCGGGCAGGCCCGGCGGCGCGGCCGGATCCGGAGGTGGGCTTCCCGGCGCGGCCAGCCGGTCCGGCACCAAGCCGCCCACGGACAGGTCCAGCACCAAGCCGCCCGGCACGACGGCGTCCGGCACCGGCCAGCCCGGCGCGGGCGCGTTGCCGGGATCGACGGGCAGCTCACGGGCGGGACAGTCCTCCCGGGGCAGTTCGGGCACCCCGGGCGGTTCAGCCTCCACCGGCGGCACAGGCTCCCCCGGCGGCACGGGCTCCCCCGGCGGCACAGGCTCCCCCGGCGGCACGGGCACCGTCAGCAGCACGGGCACCGTCAGCAGCGCCCTGTCCAGGCTCCTGGAGTCCGGGGTGTCCGGCTACCGCTGGGCAGCGGCCACGGTCGGCTCGAGCAGCGCGGCCTCGCTGGAACTGGACAGCAACGGGGTCCCGGTCATGGCGATCAGCGGCTTCACCGGCAGCGACCCGGCCCCCACCCTCGCGCAGTTCGAGAAGCTCGTGTCCGCTCACGAGATCCACTACTTCGTGACCAGCGGGTCTGGAGGAACGGGCGGCCCGGGCGGAGGATCCGGGCCCGGGTCGAAGATCACCGCGTGGGTCGAGACTCACTTCGCCGTGAAAACCGTTGGGGGAATGACGGTGTATGACCTGGCGACCCCGAGGACGGGCTCCTGACCGTCAGCAACAGAGGTTGCAACCTTAACGTTTGCAGCACCCCCGGGCCTCCGTGCGGTAAGCCCGGATTGATTTCTCAAAAGGTCCGGGCAGATCACTCGACGAGGAGACGGCTGGCGCTGAGCCGCAGTGCGGGGTTCGCTTCGGTCGCCCAGGGTCGTAACCGGCTGACCGCCCAGGAGCAGTTCGCGACGCTGCGTCCGGTCACGGACACCGCCAGCACGACCTGGGGACAGGGCTGACACTGCTGACCAGCGGGTGGCCGCGGAGCCTGGGGAAGGCCCCGCGGGCAGCACGAACTAACAGATCTGACTGGGCAGGAACGGCCCCGGGCCAGCAAATTACATCGAAGTTTGATATAAAATTTGATCGTGGCATCGTCGCCCGGGGAGCGCGTTCTGGACCTCGACGAGCTGACCACCGCGATCGAGGACTTCAACACGATCTTCATCCGGCTGCCGTCGGTGCGGAGGCTCAGCTTCTCGACCCTGTCCGTGCTGCACACGTTGTCGCGACGGGGGGCGCTACGGCTGACCGACCTGACCGCTACGGAGCAGCTGAAGCAGCCCGCGCTCACGGCCCTGGTCGCCAAGCTCGAGCGGGACGGCCTCGTGACACGCCGCCGTGACCCGCGCGACGGCCGGGCGGTCCTGCTCTCGCTGACCCCGGAGGGCCAGGAGATCGTCCGGTCCCGGCACGCCGACCGGATGGCGAGGCTATCCCACCTGGCGGACGGGCTCAACGACCAGGAGCGTGACGCGCTCACCGGCTACGCGCGCGTGCTGGGCCGGCTGACCGAGATCGCATCGGCCGGCGACGGCCGGGGCACCCAGGGAGATCAGAGGAGAGTCCATGCCGACACGAGCGTTCCCCCTCGACCCGGTGCCGGTCCACGTGCCCGGCGAGGTGCTTGACGACCTGCGCCGCCGGCTGGCCGCCACCAGGTGGCCACTGGATGTCGGCAATGAAGACGGCTACTACGGCGTGCGCCGCGCGTACCTGCAGGAGCTGGTCGCGTACTGGGCGGACGGCTTCGACTGGCGCGCGGCCGAGCGGGCCATCAACGCCTACGAGCACTACCACGTTGACGTCGGCGGGGTGCCGGTCCACTTCATGCGCAAGCCCGGCGTCGGCCCGGATCCGGTGCCGCTGATCCTCAGCCACGGCTGGCCGTGGACGTTCTGGCACTGGTCGCGGGTCATCGACGCGCTCGCCGACCCGGCTGCCTCGGGGGGCGATCCGGCGGACGCGTTCGACGTGATCGCGGCGTCGCTACCCGGCTTCGGGTTCTCGACCCCGCTGGCCGGCCGGCCCGACATGAACTTCTGGAAGATCGCCGACGTGTGGCACGAGCTGATGACGGAGGCACTCGGGTACGAGAAGTACGCCGCCGCCGGCTGTGACGTCGGCGCGCTGGTCACCGGCCAGCTCGGGCACAAGTACGCCGGCGAGCTCTACGGGATCCACATTGGGTCCGCGCTGAAGCTCACCCTGTTCAACGGCGACCGGGCCTGGGACCTGTCCGGCGGCCAGCCCATCCCGGAGAACCTGACGCCCGCGGTCCGCAGGCAGGTCGTGGCCCGGGAAAAGCGGTTCGCCGTCCACCTGGCCGCGCACGTCCTCGACTCCGGCACGCTGGGTTACGGACTGGCCGACTCCCCGGTCGGCATGCTGGCCTGGATCCTGGAACGGTGGGCGAACTGGTCCGACAGCGGCGGCGACGTCGAGACCGTGTTCACCCGGGACGAGCTGCTCACCCACGCGACGATCTACTGGGCGGGCGGCGGGATCGACACCTCGATCCGCACCTACGCCAACAACAACCGCTATCCGTGGACGCCGTCGCACGACCGGTGGCCAGTGGTCGAGGCACCCACCGGCATTACGTTCGTCGGGTACGAGAACCCGCCGGGCGTGACGAGCAACGAGCAGCGGGTACGCAGCTTCCTCGAAAGCGACCGCGCGGCCTGGTATCGCCACGTCAACATCACGGCCCACGACCACGGCGGGCATTTCATCCCGTGGGAGATCCCTGATGAGTGGGTTGACGACCTGCGCCGTACGTTCCGCGGGCGGCGCTGAGGCGGCCAGGCCGGTGAGTGAGGGCCGGTGAGTGAGGGCCGGTGAGTGAGGGCCGGTGAGTCCGGGTGGATGCGGACTTCTGGCGCTACGCGGCCAGTGCCAGCTGATCACGCTCACTCGCGGCGGGCCCGGTGGATGAACTGGTTCCTGTCCACCAGCACGCGCTCCAGGGTGCCCGCGCCGATGACCGTCTCCTCGCCATCGGCCGATCCAGCGGGCGGCTTCTGCCTGGCGATGAACCGGAACCCGAGCCGCTGGCCGTCCACCTCGGTCAGCTCCGCCTCGACCACGATCTCCGCCCCGACCGGGCTGGGCCGCTTGTGCTCCAGGGCGGCCGACGTGCCGACCGAGGTCAGGCCGGAATCCAGGCTGGGCCCGATGGCCGCCACCGCCGCGGCCTCCGCGAGCGCGAGCAGTCGGGGCGTGCCGAGTACGGGCACATCACCACTGCCCAGCGCCGTCGCCGTGTCGGTGTCGGTGACGACGATCTGAACGAAGGAAAGGAGGCCAGGTGCGAGTGCCATCCTCGTACCTTAGGGCCTCAGCAGGCTCACACCCGAACGTGGACGAAGCGGCTGCCGGACCAGTCGGTCGAAGTTGTCCTTGCGGCCCTCGCGCGCGTAGTTGACCGTCGACCTGATGTGCCGCTCGCTGTGGACGGCGCGCTTCTTGGCGATGTGGCCGAACAACTGGATCCCGAACCCTCCGTCGAGATCGCCGGCGATCCGCTGCTTCCAGGGGCGCCGGACGATCTGGGTAGTGCGCCGGCGGGTGGTCCTCGGCTGGGTCATGATGTGGTCGGCGATCTGGTAGGCGCGCGTGACCAGTTCGTCGCGGGGCATCACCTCGTTGACCATTCCCCAGTCCAGGGCCTGCTGCGCGCGGTTCCCCGCGGTAGAAGTCCTTGAACGTCTCCCGGTACTCCTCGAAGTGAGACCCGGGGACGAGTTCCTGTAGTGACATGGTCATTCCTTCGGCGTGTGGCGGGTACCGGGACGGGGGCGGGAGGAAGGGCGTCAGGGCTGGGGCTGCTCCCCCAGCGCCGCACCGCGGGCTTGCAGGTCGTAGAGCGACAGGAAGTCCTCGTCGCGCAGCCCGGTGCCGATGGCGGCCTGAATGAGCTGGTACACCGTGGCCCCGACGGGCATCGGCACTTCCAGCGCCCGCGCGGCGTCCAAGCCGAGGTCGAAATCCTTGCGCAGCAGCCCTGTGGTGAACGTGGGGGTCCAGTCCCGCCTGACCAGGTCGCCGGTACGCTTGCGCACCCAGTCGGAACCCAGCACCGTGCCGCCCAGGAACTCCAGGAACGCGGCCCGGTCGGTGCCGCCCTTCTCGGCCAGGCTGGTCACCTCGACCAGGGCCTGGACCATCATCCCGAGATACAGGTTGGCGCAGAGCTTGACCAGCCGACTCTGCTCGTCCTCACCCGCGTACACGGCGACCTTGGCGATCTCCTCGAGAACGGGCTTGACCTCCCGGAACACCTCGGCCGGGCCGGACGCGACGATGCAGGCGCCGCCTTCGGCGACCACGTGCGGGTTGCCGCTGACCGGGGCGGCGAGGAAGCCCACTCCGGCGGCGTCCGCGGCCGTCCGCACGCCGGCCGAGGCGGCGGCGGACACGGTCGAGCAGTCCACGACCGTGCCCGGCCGACGGTCCCCACTGAGCAGCCCGTCCTGTCCGCAGACCACCTGCTCCAGGTCGCCGGAGGCAGCCACCATGACGAACACGATGTCGCAGCCGCCCAGGTCGGTGATCCGCTCGACGGCCCGCGCTCCCCTGGCCACCAGCGGCCCGGTCTTGGACGCCGTCCGGTTCCACACGCAGACGCGCTCGCCGGCGTCGATCAGGCGGCCCGCCATGGCCGCGCCCATCCGGCCGGTGCCCAGCCAGCCGAGGCTGCGGACGGTCGTGTTCATGCGTGCTCCTCGACGAGGTTGCTGGGTCGCGGCCGGTCAGGCGGGCGGGTACTCGCGGCTCTCGGCAGTGGAGGCCGCAGCGGCGGGGACCGGCCCGGGCTGGCCGAGCGCGGACCAGATCGTCTCGATGAGCGCCTGGGTGGACAGGCCGTAGTTACTGAACAGGTAGGGCGGTACCGCCCGCCCCCGCCACGAGTTGACAGTACTAGCTTGCTCCCCCGCCGCCCGGGCATCGCTGGAGACCCAGCTGGCCGCTGAAAGCGCCGAGCGCAGGCCGCCGTCCGACCAGCGGTCCGGTGCGCTGGGGTCCTCGGGCATGGTTCAACTCCGATCGGGCCACGGACCCGTCAGTCACGGTCCCGGTCAGCGGTGATCACACCGCCAGGGTGAGCAGCCGTGACCGGGCTGTTCCCGGCGATCAGCGTCCCTGTTCTTCGCGATCAGCGTCCCTTGTTCTTCGCGATCAGCGTCCCGGGAGTGGGCTGTCGAGGGTGAGCCATCCGCCGGGGTGGGTGAAGTGGAGGGTGCCGTTGGGGTTGCCGGTGATGGTCCAGCCCAGCAGGTGGATGAAGTAGTGGTGGTGGACGTGGCAGAACAGGGCCAGATCCTCCAGGCTGGTGGCGCCGCCTTTGCTCCAGGGCCGGATGTGGTGGGCGGTGGCCCAGGCGGCCAGGGCGCCGCAGCCGGTCCACCGGCAGCCGCGGTCGCGGGCTTCCAGGGCGCGGCGCAGGCCGGGGGGTTCGGTGCGGGCGGTCCGGCCGACCCCCAGCGGCAGGCCGTCGTCCCAGCGGATCGCGCCAACCTGCGCGCCGCAGCACAGGGCCAGGACCTGACGGGCGGTCAGCAGGGTGCCGTGCCCGGTCTGCGCCGGCGGCGCCCCGGCCACCGGCCCTGGCGCTGCGGCCGTGCCCCCGGTCCGGGCCCCGGCTGTCTGCGGCTGCCCGGGTACCGGGCCGGCCGGGGCCTGGCCGGCAGCGCCGTCGCCTGCCCCCGCAGCCTGGCCTGAACCCCCGGCCTGGCCTGAACCTCCGGCCTGAGCCGCGGCCTGGGCGAGGGTTTCGTCTTTGACCAGGACGGTGATGTGCGGGGCGCTGCCGTGCCGTTCCGGGGCGGTCGCGCCATCGAGGGCGGCTTTGCAGGCGGCGACCAGGCCGTCCATCCGCCGCTGCGCCGCGGTCCGGGCGTCGGCCTGGCCGCCAGGCGGGCTGAAGGCCTCCGCCGCGGTCCGGACGATCTCATAGCAGACAGCGTCGCCGCACGCGCCGGACAGCACCCCGGTGTTATCCAGCGTCAGCCCGAACGACAGGTGGCGTTTATCCCACCGCCGCTTCTCCCGCTCCTCCGCTCCGCCAGGGTCGGCGCGGTAGGCCGCCTCGGCCGCTAAGTGGCGGAATTGGCTGGTGTCCAGGCCAGGGGCATGATCCAGGAGCAGCCGCTCCACCTGGCTGGCCTGGGGACCCTGCAGGCCGTCGACCGCGCGGGTGATGATCTGCGCCTGGTCGAACGAGATCGTCCCGGCCTCCAGCGCCTTCTGGGTGGCCGCCAGCCCGGCCAGCCCGCGGGCCGTGGCTGTTACCGCGGCCGCGTGCCCCGGACTCAGGCCGCACTGGGTCCGCAGGAACGCCGACGCGGACTTGTGCCCCGTCTCCGCCGCGCCTCCCGTGGCGTCCAGGGTGGCGGTCAGGCGGGACAACTGTCCTTGTGCCTGGCTGATGAAGGTGGCCAGATCGGTGATCTGGCCCATCAGCGAGGCCGCATCCAGCGAGGCCGGGTCGAGACGGGCCAGCTCGGCCAGCGCCGCGTCCCGGGCAGACTGCTCTGGTAAACACATATTCGAATCATCTCACCCGCCACCGACAAAACGACGTCGCACCCCGCCTCATGCCCCCGCCAGGCGATTTCCGCCGCCACCTCCGGGTGCCGGCGGACGGCGTTGCCGATCATGAACGAGGTCATCGGGATTCCGTGCCTTCCCAAGAGGTCAAGCAGCCGGGGTACGCCCCCGACCGCGCCGTACTCGTAAACGTCTTCTGCCTCGGATCGGGGAAGCCAGGCAGGAGCGGCTCACTGATCGGGGCCCAGCGCCGTTGATCGGCTGCCTGCCCGCATCGAACTGCATGGACACAGTCACCGCCAGCCGGCACCGCCCGCCTGTAACCGTTCGGCTCCGTCATCGTGGTTCTCCTTCGTCGTCGCCGGGCTCCCTACCTGCCGTCCCTGTCTGGTCAACGAGCCTGGGTGCCGCCGTCCTAGGCTGTGGACCATGTCGCTATCCCCTGAAGCCCACGCCCCACAGATGTCGGGCCGTCCCGAGCTGACCGCTGTCCGCGGCCCGGTGACCTGGTCGTCGGTTGGCAGCTACGAGGACATCCGCCTGGACGTCAGCGAGGACGGCATCGCCAAGGTGACGATCTGCCGTCCCGAGGTCCGGAATGCCTTCCGGCCGCAGACGCTGATCGAGATCTCCGACGCTCTCGTGATCGCCCGGGAAGACCCTCAGATCGGGGTGATCATCCTCACCGGTGAGGGCCCGGATGCGTTCTGCTCCGGTGGAGACCAGCGCGTGCGGGGGGACACCGGCTACCTCACCGATCCTGGCCAGCCGGGCGCGGTCGGCCGTTTCCACGTCACCGATCTGCACATCCAGATCCGCCGGCTGCCCAAGCCGGTCATCGCCATGGTCGCCGGGTACGCCATCGGCGGCGGGCACGTGCTGCACCTGATCTGTGATCTGACCATCGCTGCGGACAACGCCCGGTTCGGCCAGGTGGGCCCCAAGGTCGGTTCGTTCGACGGCGGCTACGGCGCGGCCCTGCTGGCCGAGCTAGTCGGGCCGAAGAAGGCCAAGGAGATCTGGTTCCTGTGCTTCCAGTACGACGCGCAGGAAGCCCTGGCCATGGGCCTGGTCAACACCGTGGTGCCACTCGGCGAACTGGAGACCGAGACAGTGGCCTGGAGCCGTCGGATGCTGCAAATGTCGCCGTTTGCGCTGCGCCTGATGAAGGCGAGCTTCCACGCCGCCGAAGACGGCATGGCCGGGATCCAGCAGCTGGCCCACGACGCGAACCTGCTGTTTTACGGCACCGAGGAGGCCCGCGAGGGCCGGGAGGCGTTTAAGGCCAAGCGCCGCCCCGAGTTCGAGCGCTTCCCACGCCGCCCCTGACTCGCACAGGTCGCTGACCCAACCAGCGCTGACCCGAACCAGAGCTGACCCGAACCAGAGCTGACCCGAACCAGAGCTGACCCGAACCAGGACTAACCCGAAACGGCGCTGACCCGAAACGGCGCAGGTGGCTAGGCTGGCCGGCATGTCGACGGAGGGTTTGCCTCTCGCGGAGTTCGCCTTCCCGGGGCCGCTGCGGGATCAGCTCGTCGCCGCGATCGTGGCGGGCACCAAGACCACGACGACCGGGCTGGTGGCGGACTACGAGCATGAGCAGGAGGAGCTGCCCCATCCGGGCTTGCGGCAGGTCGTCGTGGACTCCGGCGGCCGGCCGGTGGCCGTGATCGAGACGATCGCGGTTCGGGTGATGCGGCTGACCGAGGTGGACCTGGGTCATGCGCTCGGCGAGGGAGAGGGGTACACCTCGGTCGCGCAGTGGCGGGCCGGTCACGAGCGGTTCTGGCATTCGGCTGAGGTACGCCAGGCCCTGGGTGACCCGGAATTCACCGTCAACGACGAGACGCTGGTAGTTACCCAGGCGTTCCGGCTGGTGCAGACCTGACCAACGCCTCACGGCGCGCCGGACGCCCCCGGCGGCTCAGCCCCGGTCCTGGTCCGAGGATCTGGCGGGTGCGCCAGGCCACAGCGTGCAAGTCCTCACCCCGGTCCCGGGCGAACGCGCAGTAGGCCAGGTGGGTCAGGCCGATATGGAGCTCGTAGCAGCGCAGGCGTTCGCCGAAGCGGGGAACCTCGATGCCGGTGGCATGGTAATGCCGGAGGATCACCGTCCGGAAGTCGATCGCGGCCAGCCCTGGACGCCAGGGAGCCCAGAAGATGAACCAGGCAACCTCGTAGAGGAAGTCTCCGTAGGCGCAGCATGCCCAGTCAAAGACCGCAGTGAGCCGGGATCCGTCTGCGGGCACGAGGACGTTGCGGTTGAGCAGGTCGCCGTGCACCACGTGGCGGATCTCCGGGCAGGCCAGCAGCAGCGCGCCGAACTCGCGTTGCGCGGTGGGACGGGGCCACAGGGCACAGCGCGAGCGACCCCCAGGGCGCCCGCCCAGGTGCCTGGCTCAGCGCCGGTGCCCGTGCTGGCGGGCGATGATGTCCAGCACTTCGGCGGCCCTGGTCTTGTCCCCGCGGATGGCTTCCAGTTCGGCCGCGGGCAGCCGGATGGCCAGGGTCCACGGATTCCGTTCCCGCCGGCCGTCAACCCTGGTGAGCCGGTAGAACACCTGCCCGTCGGCACGCATCACCCACTCCCAGGACATCACCGCAAGCTCGCTAGCGGAGCGACTGCTGACCTGGGCGATTACCTTCGGTGACAGCAATGCCATGCGATAAGCCCTCTCGCCGGGTGACCCCTGGGCGGAAGTTCCGGTCTCCGGGCCGGTCACGTTGCTCTGGCCGAAAAAGGTTACCGCGTAACCGTGCAAAGGATTGCAGGCTTGGCCAAGGTGTCGTGAGCATCACACTCGGCCGCCCCAAACGACGTGATCCGAAGGCCTGCGGGCGCCGTGCACGCTCCCGGGGAGCGGAATCGAGGCATCAGCCGACCGCGTGCCCCATCGTCCTGGTGCCCCCGGGAACGCGGAGGCGGGCCGACGAACCACGAGACGTGATTGCTGCAAGCGTTTGCTCCCGCCCGGGTCGGCTCTGGTGCCTATGCCTGCGGACCTAGGCCACCAGCGAAGTGTGGTCGTGGGGCAGATTCCCGGTGCTGGCGCGATCCGTAGCGTCCTGGTCATCAGGGACGGCCGATGAGAGGACGCATCGTGATCGAGATTGACGGCTTGACCAAACGCTACGGCGACAAGACCGCGGTCGACGGGCTGAGCTTCGTGGTGGAGCCCGGGGTGGTCACGGGATTCCTCGGCCCGAACGGGGCGGGGAAGTTGACGACCATGCGGGTGATCGCCGGCCTGGACCGGCCGACGAGCGGCACGGTCCGGGTCAACGGCAAGCACTACCCGGACTGCGCCGCCCCCATGGCGGAGCTGGGCATCCTGCTGGATGCGAGGTCAGTCCATCCTGGGCTTTCGGCGCGCAACAACCTGCTTGCGCTGGCGCGGACGGCGGGCATTGGCCGCCGCCGGGTGGACGAGGTCATGGAGCTTGCCGGCCTGGCCGAGGTCGCGGGCACGCGGGCCGGCGGTTTCTCCCTCGGCATGGGCCAGCGCCTCGGCGTGGCCGCGGCGCTGCTGGGCCAGCCGCAGACCGTGGTCCTTGACGAGCCGGTCAACGGCCTCGACCCGGACGGGGTGCGCTGGATCCGGCTCCTGCTCAGGTCGCTCGCTGATGAGGGGCGGACGGTCTTCGTTTCCTCGCACCTGATGAGCGAGATGGCGCAGACGGCCACCCGGCTGGTCATCGTGGGGCGCGGCCAGCTCATCGCCGAGACCAGCGTCGAGGATTTCATCGGCCGCGCCGCCGTGGACGACGTGCTGGTGCGCACGCCGGAAGCCACCGGCCTGAGCCAGGTGCTCGCAGGCCCCGGTGTCACCGTCACGAGCGACGGCACGGACGTGCTCCGGGTGTCCGGTGTCACCGCCGAGCAGATCGGGACGGCGGCGTGGCGGGCGCACGTGCCGGTTTTCGAGCTCACGCCCGCCAGGGCTTCGCTAGAGGAGGCATTCATGCAGGTCACCCAGGACAGCGTTGAGTACCACGCCGGAGCGGCACGATGAACGCCGCACTCGCGCCGGCTCGGGCGCAGGCCAGGCCGGGCCCCGCGGTGGCCGGGCCGGTCAGCCAGGTTCGTGTCGTCCGGTCGGAGTGGGTGAAGCTGCGTGCGCTGCGCTCGACCTGGTCCTGCATGCTGATCGCGGTCCTGCTGATCGTCGGGGTAGGCGCCGTGTTCGCGGGGGGAGCGCCCTACCGGGTCTCAGCGTCCCACCCCGCCGCCTACGCGGTGTCGGTCAGCCTGTACGGCATCCTGGTGGCCCAGCTGGTGATCGGCGCGCTCGGCGTGCTGGTGTTCAGCGGCGAATACGGGACCGGGATGATCCGCGCGTCGCTGGCTGTGGTCCCCTCGCGGTTGCCGGTGCTGTGGGCGAAGCTGATCGTGCTGGCCGGGCTGGTGCTGCCGGTGACCCTCCTGGCCGCCTTGGCCGACTTCCTCGTGGCGACGGCTATCCAGTCGGCCCGGGGGGCGTCGGCGATCTCGCTGGCGGATCCGGGCGTGCTGCGCACCGTGGTCGGCGCCTCGTTGTACCTTTCGGTCGCCGCGGTCATCGGCCTGGCTCTGGGTGCCCTGCTCAGGAAGACCGCCGCCGGGCTGTCGGCGTTCGCCGCGGTGTTCTTCGTCGGCCCGATCGTCGTGCCGCACCTGCCGCACGCGGTCGCGGGTATCGCGCCCTACCTGCCGTCCAGCGCCGGCGGGGCCCTGTGGGGCCAGCCGCTGGCCGCGCATCCGCTCAGCCCGTGGACGGGCTTCGCCGTGCTCTGCGGGTACGCGGTGGTGCTAATCGGGCTGGCGGCCTGGCGGCTGCGGCGCCGGGACGCCTGAACTAGGTGGATGCGGCGTGAACGGGGAGGATGCAGGTATGTCCTTCTGGAAGCCGGCCGAGGACCCGGGAACGCGACGGCTGCGTTCCTGGGTCTTCGACGTCGGCTGCGCCCTCTTCGCGTTCGCGGCGTCCTTCGCGCATTTTTCCTTCGCCCAGACGGCGCACCCCCCGCACCTGCGGCTGGCTGCCGCCCTGGTCGTGGGCGTCCTGACCGCGGGGGCCCTGCCGCTGCGCCGGGTCTGGCCCGGCCCGGTGTTCGTCTGGACCGTCCTGGTCGCCGCCGTCCTGGCGGAGTGGCCGATCCGGGGAGCGCTGTATCCGGTCGCGCTGGCGATCAGCCTGTACACCGTGGCCGCCCTCATGCGCCTGCCGGAGGCGCTCGCCGCGGCGGTGCTCGCCGCCGCGGTCGTACTCCCCGCGGCCGGCCAGGGGGGCTGGCGGACCAGCTGGCTGCCCGCCATCTACGAAATCGCCGCGATCGCGGCCGTCCTCCTCGCGGGCCTGTACGTGAGCACCCGCCGGGCCTACCTCGCCGCGCTGCGCGACCGCGCTCAGCGCCTGGAACGCGAACGCGACCAGAACAGCGCGCTGGCTGCGGCCGTGGAGCGGGCCCGCATCGCCCGCGAGATGCACGACAGCGTGGCCCATCACCTCACCATGATCGTGGCCCTGTCCGACGGCGCACTGCGGGCGGTGACCCGCGCCCCGGGCGAGGCGTCGGACGCGATCCGGGACGTATCGAGCACGGCCCGCGAGGCGCTGTCGGAGACCCGCCGCCTGCTCGGCGTGCTGCGCGCCGATGCCGGGGACCATCCCCGGCAGCCGCTGCCCGGCCTGGCCGACATGGACGATCTCCTGGCCCGGGTCCGGGCGGCCGGCCTGCCGGTCCGGTACGAGCGCACGGGCGGGCCCGCAGCCACGCCGCCCGGCATCCAGCTGGCCGTTTACCGGCTGGTACAGGAAGCGCTGACGAACACCATGAAGCACGGCGGCCCCGGCGCCACCGCAGCGGTCCGGCTCCAGCTCACCCCGGCCGAGGTCCGCGTGGAAGTTGACGACGACGGCACCGGGGGCACGGGCGGGCCCTCGGCTCCCGGCGGCGGCCTGACCGGGATGCGCGAGCGCGTCAGCGCGTTCGGCGGCGAGCTGGACTGCGGCCCGCGTGACCCGCGCGGCTGGCGGGTCGCCGCTCTGCTCCGCCTGGATCCGGCCGCCGCATCATGATCACCGTGCTCCTGGTGGACGACCACTCGCTGATGAGGAAGGGCTTCCGCCTCATCCTCGACGCCGAAGCCGACATCGAGGTGGCCGGCGAGGCCGCCGATGGGAAGGTCGCGGTGTCCATGTGCTCCGCGCTGCGTCCCGACGTCGTGCTCATGGACGTCCGCATGCCCGGCCGTGACGGCATCGAGGCCACCCGGGACATCGTGACCGCCGGGCTGCCATCCAAGGTGCTGATCCTGACCACCTTCGACCTCGACGACTACGTGTACGCCGGACTGCGCGCGGGCGCCAGCGGCTTCCTGCTCAAGGACACCCAGCCCGACGACCTGGTCGCCGCGATCCGCACCATCGCCGCGGGCGACGCCGTTCTCGCGCCGACCGCCACCGCTCGCCTCATCCGCCAGTTCGCCACCGCACCGCAGCCCGGGCCGCCAGACCGCCTGCCCGCCGCCCGGATACGGCAGGCCCTCACCGGCCGCGAGCAAGACGTCTTCTCCGGCATGGCCGCGGGCCTGTCCAATGGCGAGATCGCCGCCCGCCTGCATCTGTCCGAGGGCACCGTGAAGATCCACGTCGGCCGGATACTGGCCAAGCTCGGCCTGCGGGACCGCGTCCAGGCGGTCGTCCTCGCCTACGAGTCCCGGCTCATCACCCCCGGCGCCCACCCTCCGGACCGTCCTGGCCGGTGAGACGCTCGTGCGGACCAGATGGCGTTGCTGCGCGGTCTTGCTCCTCAGCGGAGCTCGAGCCTGCTAGCGGGGCCCGAGCCTGGTTGTCGTGGACCGGGCCCCCGGACTGTTGATGGCGTCGGTGATGCTCTTCGCGTACCGGCGGTACTTGTTCCGGTAGGCCGCATCGATCTGGTCGTCGAGACTGTGGTCAGCGTCGGCGAAGGTCACGTCCCTCTCGACGCCTCCGGCTCCGATGTGGCCAACGCGCCGGGCCTGGGTGCCGCGGAACCAGGCCGCGGAGGGCCCGTTCACAGAGCGGACGTACAGGTCGTCGCCGTGCCGGACGACCCATATCGTCCGGGGGCTGCTGAGCGTGCCGTCACTCCGGGTCGAGGCGATCTGGAGCTCTTCCGCGTCCCCGATCCGGGTGAGCTCGTCGTTCGTCCAGCCAGTCATAGCCGCGCCTCTCTGGTGATCACCGCGCGGGCGGTTCGTTATTTCCCTCGGTGACGTGCACGGTCTGCCCGAGCGCGTGCGGGTGCCACGCGTTGCGGGCCCCCGGGGCGAGGCGCACCACGTTGACACGCATCCGCGAGGGTTCCTGCCCCGCCGCGATGACGTCCTACCACGCGTCCCCAGTGAACGTCTCCCCCGGGGCCTTCACGGTCGGCTTCTTCGGCACCATCTCCAACGGTCTTCTCCTTGCTGGTCTTCGCCGGTGGCCCGACGTGGGCGTGGAGGAACGCACCGCACCACCGTGTCGGCCCGTTCACGCGACGCCCTGAACCTCCTGGCCAACTGGGCGGCGACGCTCGACCAGGCCGAGGCAGCCCAGGTGGCCGACGAACCCTGACCCGGCGGAGGTCCTGGCCTGCTGACCGCATCCCGATCAGCCGGCTGATGCCGGCGTTGAACTGGATGGCGGCCCGCCCCGTAATACGGGTGAATGCGGGCCCCGCCCCTCATTTCGCTGCGGCATGCCGTCCGGCATGCTGCGATGTTCCTGCCTGGACGCCCCCGGTCGCTTGTCCGGGCATGGCCGAGGACGAGGTTGCCGATGCCGCTAGCCGCTCTGTTCACCTGGATCGTCACGGCCAGTGCCGGTCTCTACCTGCTGACGATCTGGCTCATCGAGTACGACCGTGAGTTCCAGTCCGCCGCGGCGACCCGCCTGCCGGTCCCGGTCATCAGCGCGCACGCCCTGCTCGCCGTCGCCGGGCTCGTGGTCTGGGCGGGCTACCTGATCACCGATACCCCCAGGCTCGCGTACGCCGCCGCCCTGACCCTGGTCCTGGTCGCGGCCCTCGGCCTGACCATGGCGGTGCGCTGGATCAAGGTGTACCGGGCCCACGACGCCGCGGCGGTGCGGGGCACGGCCGGGGGGATCGCCGCCCCGCCGGAACGCAATTTCCCGCTGTCCGTGGTGATCGGCCATGGCATATTCGCTGCGGCGACGATCGTCCTGGTGGTCGTGACGGCGGTCGGCGAACTGGGGGGCAGTTGACGCCTCCCGCGGGCGGGGCTCCCCCGGCCGTGGCGAGTGTGATCACCCGGCTGTGGACAGGCTCCCTTGCCCAGCGAGTGCGATCACCCGGCCGTGGACAGGCTCTTGCCCAGCGAGTGTGATTCACCCGGCCGTAGGGATCTCGCGCCACAGTCCGCCGTTGAGGTTGAGGTTGTTGCCGTGGGCCTGGCCGGGAGCGCTGTCGCCGACGTAGGTGTACAGCGGGTGCCCGTTATAGGTCGCCTGGGTCGAGCCGTCCGACCGCTTGATCGTGCCAAGCCTGCCGGTGACGCCCGGCCCGGCGCTCACGGGTCCTTTCACCGGCGGCCAGTATGCGGCACAGGACCCATTGCAGACGGACTTGGACGGCGTGTCCGGAGCGAACGAGTACAGGGTGAAGCCGCGGGCGTTGGCCAGCACGCTCACGCCGCCGATCTGCTCGGCCTTCAGGCCGCCTCCCGCACTGGCCGTGGCCGGGGCTTCCGCTCCGGCTACGGCCACGCCCAGCAGCACCAGGGCGATCACGGACAGGCCGGCCGCCGCCCAGCCCCCTCCCGGGATGCCGTCCCGCAGCCGGCCCGGCAGCGTAGTCCGGGGGGCGGCCGGGTGCCCCGGCGGCTGGGAGGACGCGGCGGGGGTGAGGGCCAGGACCGCCAGCGCGGCGAAGGCCGCGATCTCGATAACCCCGGCGACGATCCCGGCCGTGGTCCGGACCTCCTTGAACCCGAACAGCCCGATCCAGACGGACAGAAGGTAGCCGCCCAGGGTGGACAGGGCGAACCCGGCGCCCGCGGCGGCGGCCAGCCGGCTGCCGGACACCAGGACGGCCAGGGCCAGGCCGAACGCCGCGATCACCTGGAGCAGGAAGAGCCAGCCGATGGTCGGGACCGACCGGTAGCCGGTCAGGTACAGGTCCAGGTGGATCCCCCCGGTGGCCGCCAGCAGCGCCGCCCCGGCTACCCGGAGCCCGATCCGCTGGGGCCGTCCCCGCACGTCCTGCCGTGTTCTGCTCATGACGTCCATGGCCATCTCCCGCACTTACGCGTCCGGCCCGGCCACCGGGGCGCACCTCCGGGAAGAGGTGGGCCCCGGCTGCCCGTGGCCGGCGTCAGTCAGTACCCGTACCCGCCGCCGCTTTTGCTTGGGCTGCTGTGGGCGACGGGGACGGCCGTGCCAGAGACCGGCACCACGTGCCATACCCCTCCCGACAGGTTGAGGCCGTTGCCCTTGTCCTGCCCCGGGGCGGTGTCGCTGACGTAGGTGTAGAGCGGATGCCCGTTGTAGGTGGCCTGCGTCGAGCCGTCCGACCGGGTGATCGTGGCCAGTTTGCCGGTGACGCCCGGGCCCGCGGTCAGGGGTCCCTTCACCGGCGGCCAGTAGTGCGCGCACGACCCGTTGCAGTTCGACTTGGTCGCCGTGTCCGGCGCAAACCAGTACACCGTGAAGCCCTTGGCGTTGGTCAGCACCTTCGCGCCGCCGATCGTCGTGGTCTTCAGGACCGTCGTGGACGCAGCCGCCGGGGAGGAAGCCGCGCTGGGCGAGCTACTTGCCTTGCTGGCCGTACTGGTGCTGGTGGTCGATGAGGTACCGCACGCCGCGGCTATCAGGGCCACCCCGGCCAGGCCAGCCGGGAGAAACCATCGGTTATTCATCACTTACCCCCTGCTAAAGAATGAGCTGTCCACTTCCAGCACGTAACTGGTCGTGAGTCCGTTCACGACTGACCGGCTGTGCTTAGCTGCTCTCCGGCGGGGGCAGGCCCAGGGCCCGGCGGAGGATTCGCACCTGGGCCTCGACCGCCGCGTCAGCGGCCCGGTGGCGGCCGGTGAACGAGACCAGCCCGGTCACCGAGGACGATCTCGCCTGCTGATCGGTCAGCGCCGCGCGGCGCTGGTTGTCCCGGATCAGGGCCAGGGCGGTGGGGGCGATCCGGGCGGGGAACCGGATCTCACCCAGCAGCTGGTCGAACCGGCGTTCCGTCGCCGCCTCCGCACGCAAAGCCGCCTCCGCCGCGGCCAGGGCGTGGTGCTCGTGATCGGTGAAGCCATCGACCTCGGTATCGAGGCGGCGGTTAGCAGGCCGCGCTATCGCCAGGTACGCGGACGCGAGCGCCCGCACGCCGCCGCGGGGAGCGCCGGATCCCGGCGGCGCGGGCTGTCCGGTGGAGCCGGCCTGACGCGCCGGCGTGCAGCCCGCGGCCAGCGGCACCAGCACGAGCATCACCACCGCGACCCAGGTCCTGGCCCTCGGTGCCCGAACGCTCTCCCCGGCCTCGCGCCGACTCCAGGGCGTCATCGGATCGGGACGCTGACCAGGGAATTCCCGTCTGCCGCGGCGACGGTGAACCCTCGGATGCCGGACACGGCCAGCGGTGCTGACGCCGGGTACCACGCGCTGGCGTGGCCAGCCGCGACGGTCCAGCCGCCCGCCGCGGTGCGCCCACCGGGCCCGAGAACCCACAGCTCGCACCGGGTCCCGGGGGCAATGCCGGTGACCTGCACCTGCATCTGCAGGCCCCAGGGCCGGGTCAGGTACCGGACGGTGGTGGCGGCCCCGGTGCGCGGGTCGCTGCCGTGGACCGTGGCCGCCCAGGGCATCGCCGCCTGCGCAGCGGCCGGGGGCGGCGGCGCGGGCGAAGCCACCGCCCGTGACACAGCGACCGCACCGCCGCTGGCGATCACCGCCATCGCCGCGGCTGCCACGACGCGACGCCACATCAGGTGGCGGCGCAGGGCGGCAGCCCCTTCGAGCAGCGACCTCAGCGTTGGCCCGGGCGGATACCTCTGGTCCTGGTCATCTGGGGCGAGACCACCCAGCGTGAGCTTGGTGACATCAGTGGCAGGCACACTGCCCAGCCGGCCCGGCAGGCCCGCCAGCCCGGCCAGTTCCTCCCGGCAACCCCGGCATGAGGCGAGATGGCTTTCCACGAAGGCGCGGTCCGCTGGGTCGATGGCTCCCACGAGGTAGACACCCAGCGCCCGGCGGATCCCCCCGCAACCCGTGGGACCGGTCACGGCCCTCGCCCCCATCGGCGGGGGCTGTCCCCGGCCAGCCTTGTCCCCATACCACCAGGAACGCGCCGACCTGCCCTGATCGTTCACCTGGTCCCGCACCGGGACAGTGGGTGGCCAGAGCCGGGCCCCCGGTCCACAACGCCGGGGCGCCCAGCGGTAGCCGTGCTCGGACGGCTACTCCCCCCGCAGCGCTGGCGGATCGCAACCCGGCCCGGGCCGTGCAGGTGCGGCTTCTGCGACCCGCCAGCCCAGCCCGGGGCGCCGCACCCCGCCAGCCGCCGGTTCCCGCCAGGCGCCGGTTCCCGCCGGGCGCCGGTTCCCGCCGGGCGCCGGTTCCCGCCGGGCGCCGGTTCCCGCCAGGCGCCGGTTCCCGCCAGGCGCCGGTTCCCGCCAGTAACACTGACCCCGTCAGACACTCCTCGCTACGGATCCGTCTGGTGATCAGACGATTGGTGTCGCTATCACGACACCAATCGTCTGATCACCGGATCAGGGCCGCAGGCGGTGGTGCCCGCGTCGTTCCGCATCACCCGGCATGGGTGACGACACCCAGCGGCCCCCACACGGCAGCGTGTACCTCGACCAATGACCTCGGACAGGCTGATGACCAACGTCCCTGGACACCGGGGCCGTCCCGCTGATCACGGTCGTCGGGCGCGGCTGGCACAGCCTCATCGCCGCATCATCCAGTGCGAGTACAAGGGAGAGACAACATGGCAAAGCCCGACGCGGTATTCATCTTCATCGGCACCTACCCGGACGAGGCCGCGGCGCGAGCCGACTACGAGGTTGTCAAGGACCTCCATGCGGCGGGTGCGGTCGGAACCTACGACGCGGCTGTCATCACCAAGGACGGCTCAGGCAAGGTGCATGTCAACAAGGATGAGTCGGCCACCCGGCACGGGGCGTGGGGCGGTGCTGCCGTCGGGGCACTCGTCGGCATCCTGTTCCCGCCCTCGATCATCGCCACCGCCGCGGTCGGCGCGGCCGTGGGCGGGGTGGGCGGCCATCTGTGGAAGGGCATGTCCCGGTCCGACGTCAAGGAGTTCGGCGACCTCATCGACGAGGGGCAGGCCGCTCTGGTCATCGTCGGCGAAAGCAAGCTGCAGGAACTGGTGGACAAGGCCGGCCTCAAGGCGGAGAAGCGTATCGCCAAGGAACTCAACGTGAGCCCGAAGGACGTTGACAAGGCGGTCCAGGAAGCCGCCACCGAAGTCACCTGATTGTGACGTGGGACTTCGTGGCGATGGGTCAGGGCTCCACGGCAACTGCCAGCGCGCGGCGAACCGCCCGCGTGACTTCGGCATACCGGTGACCTGGGCCGGCGCTGGCTGCCCTCAGTAACGATTCCCCGCAATAGCGCCCTGGCTTCGTCAGCGATCCCGGGGGGCGCTCTCACGGGGAATCCCGAAGAACGGCGACCGCAGCACAAACCGCGCGACGAACATCAGGATGAAGCCGACACCGACGATGCCGACCAGCGACCAGATCTGCGACGCTGGAGCGGCTTGCAGCGACTTGATCACCATCCAGACGAGAAACGCGACGGCACCGACGGGAAGTATCCCAACGAGCACCGCGTCCCAGGGGTTACTGACGATTCGGCGTCGGTAATAGACCATCGCGGCGATGGAGGTGAGGACATAGAAGGCCGCGTAGAGCAAGCCGGTCACGTCGATCAGTTGCGTGAAGACGTTAGCGATTGAACTGGAGAGGAGGTAAATCCAGGTGGCCACGATGAGTACCACGCCGACGACGATACTGGCGGTGGCGGGGGTGGAGAAGCGGTAGCTCACGTTGCCGAGGAACAGTGGCAGCACCCGGTGGCGGGCCATCCCGTAGGCCATCCGGGCGATGATCACGAGCGCGGTTCCGGTCGAGGCGATCACCGACAGCGCCAGGGAAAGCGCAATCACCTTGGCCCATCCGCTGCCACCCAGCGCCTGGCCGACATACACGAGGGCCGACGCCGAGTTGGCCTGGAGCCTGGCGGGCGACACTACTCCCTGCAGCCCCACTTCCGAAACGATGAAGATAATGGCGAGGAAGGCGACCGCCATGATCGCTGCCCGGCCCGGGTTGGCGCGCCGGTGCGTCACCTCCTCGTTCACGTAGACGCTGGCGTCCCAGCCGGTGTACATGAACACCGCGATCAGAAACCCCGCCGCGAGGCTGCCGTGGCCGCCGATTCCGGTGACGCTAAACCAGCCCCTGGTAATGGGGAAAGTGCCGTGATGGTGGCCCAGCACGGCCACCAGGCCCGCGATCGCGAAGCCGACCAGGATGACGTACTCGATCAGCCCCAGGCTGACCTGCGTGCGCGCCGTGATCCGGATGCCGACGACCGCGATGACGAGCATGACCAGGATGACGGCGGTACTGATGATGATATTGGGCCAGGTGCTCGTGGCACTGGCACCGAAGACAGCCAGGACCGAGGGAGCCAGGACCACGACGCCGGAGATCGCCCCGACCAGGCTGCCGGCGATCATCAGCCAGCCGGTGATGAAGCCTAAGTACGGGTTCATCGCACGGCCGACCCACTCGAAGGAAGCGCCGCAGTTGGCGTTCCAGAGATTCAGCCGGCGGTAGGCATTAGCGACGATGAGCATAGGAACTGCTGTTAAGAGAATGATCGGCCCGGAGGCATAGGCAGTCGCCGCGGCGAGACCGGCCAGGGTCAGCCCGACCGATACCGACGGGGCGGCGTTGGCCATGCCTATGACCGTGTCCTGGGCGACCCCGATCGCATCGGGCTCCAGTCGGGCCGGTGACACCTGAGTGGTCTCCGGGACGGCAGTTGCGGCTGGTTCCCTCATCGGTTCTCCTGTCGTGGCTCCGCGGGGCGGATCCGGCGTGGCTAACACGGCTCCCCAGGCTGACCACTCACAGACAATACGGACTAATCCGCTCAGAACCAATACCGGTAGTGAATGTATGGAACGTCGCCACCGGTGGTAGATGTATGGCACGTCCCTTGTTTCCGGAAACGTTTCACCGGCATTCCTGTGGCCCAGCCGAATGGCAGATCAGCGAACTGCGCTAGCTGTGCGAGCGGTGCGTGCCCCTGCCCGGGACCCCCGCTCCGGGAGCGGGTGGCCGGCCTCAGCCGGTGCCGGCCTCAGCCGGTGCCGGCCTCGTCGGTGCCGGCCTCCATCGCGGCGCGGTCGAGGAGCTCGTCGTCCTCGTCTACCTCGCCGCGGGAGGCGATCGCCTCGGCTCCCCCTTCAGGCATCTCACCGACCAGCTCGCTTTGCGGCCCCGCCCCGATCAGTGCGGCGTGCGCGGCGCCCACCATGCCGAGCCCGGCGTACTGCTCCAGCTTGGCGCGCGAGTCAGCGATGTCCAGGTTGCGCATGGTGAGCTGGCCGATCCGGTCCAGGGGGCCGAACGCCGAGTCCTCGGTGCGCTCCATCGACAGCTTGTCGGGGTGGTAGCTGAACGCGGGGCCGGTGGTGTCGAGGATCGAGTAGTCCTCGCCGCGGCGCAGCCGCAGGGTGACCTCGCCCGTGACCGCGGCGCCCACCCAGCGCTGCAGGGATTCGCGGAGCATCAGCGCCTGCGGGTCGAGCCAGCGGCCCTCGTACATCAGCCGGCCCAGCCGGCGGCCCTCGGCGTGATAGTTCGCGAGGGTGTCCTCGTTGTGGATCGCGTTGACCAGCCGCTCGTACGCCGCGTGCAGCAGCGCCATGCCCGGCGCCTCGTAGATACCCCGGCTCTTGGCCTCGATGATCCGGTTCTCGATCTGGTCGGACATGCCCAGCCCGTGCCGTCCCCCGATCGCGTTGGCCGCCGTGACCAGGTTGACGGGGCTGGCGGACTCCGATCCGTTGATCGTCACCGGCCGGCCGCGCTCGAAGCCGATCGTGACATCCTCCGGCGCGATCTCCACCGCCGGGTCCCAGAACCGCACGCCCATGATCGGCAGGACGGTCTCGATCCCGTTGCCGAGATGCTCGAGAGTCTTGGCCTCGTGGGTAGCGCCCCAGATGTTCGCGTCGGTCGAGTAGGCCTTCTCGGAGCTGTCGCGGTACGGCAGATCGTGGGCGAGCAGCCACGCGCTCATCTCCCGGCGGCCACCGAGCTCACTGACGAAGGCCGCGTCGAGCCACGGCTTGTAGATGCGCAGGTTGGGGTTGGCCAGCAGCCCGTAGCGGTAGAACCGCTCGATGTCGTTGCCCTTGAACGTCGAGCCGTCACCCCAGATCTGGACGTCGTCCTCGAGCATCGCCCGCACCAGCAGTGTGCCCGTGACCGCCCGGCCCAGCGGGGTGGTGTTGAAGTAGGACCGGCCGGCCGAGCGGATGTGGAACGCCCCGCAGGCCAGCGCGGCCAGGCCCTCTTCGACGAGAGCGGCACGGCAGTCGACCAGCCGGGCGATCTCGGCGCCGTACGACCTGGCCCGCCCAGGGACCGAGCCGATGTCGTCTTCGTCGTATTGCCCGATGTCGGCGGTGTATGTGCACGGCACCGCACCCTTGTCGCGCATCCACGCGACCGCGACCGAGGTGTCGAGCCCTCCGGAGAAGGCAATGCCGACCCGTTCGCCGATCGGCAGGGAGGTCATGACCTTGGACACGCGCGAAAGTATGCCGTCTAATGCATGATTATGCAAGCCGCCGATGCGGGACCCTACAAGGTCTCGGCGCAGCGCGGCAGTCCAGCCTGCGCGAGCGGCGGCCAGCGGTGGCGGGATGCCGTTCAGCGTGGTTGTCTCATGACGACGACAGGAGCGCGATGAGCGGCGAGGAGCCGGCCGGGGTTGTCTTCCCCACCGCAGCGGACGGACGCAGGAGCACGTCAGCAGTGGGCAGCGCCGTGGTAGCTGACGCGCTGCGCCCTGTTGACCCCGTCGGGGCGCTCGATGCGGAGCGGGATACGAACTGGCGCAGCGGTTACGTCGTGCATTTCCGCCGGCTCGTCGAAGCCGGGCTGGCGTCCAGGGACGCCGCGATAACGGTAGCCCGCGACGGGCTGGACTCCGTGCACCGGCGGATGCGGGTCGTGCAGCCCGATAGCGAGGAGACCGGACTCGACACGCTGCTCTCCGCGCCTGGAGGCCGGCGTTTTACCACGGTCACGGTGCCGGGCACCGGGCAGGCCGACGTCGGCCTGTCGCTGCCCTACCGGGGCGACCGGCTGCGTGGCGACGCTCTGCTGCGCAGGCTGGACACCTGGGTGGACAGCGGCGTGATCGAGCCGTCCTGCGCGGATGCGGTCCGAACGGTCGCGGCGCACCCGGAGTGGCTTCCCCTGCCCGGCCGCACGATCGCGGTGCTCGGCGCGGGCGCCGAGGTGGGTCCTCTGTCCCCCCTGCTGAGCTGGGGCGCCCGGGTGATCGCCGTTGACCTGCCCCGTCCCGCTGTCTGGGAGCGCGTCCTGGACACCGGGCGGCGGAACGGGGGAACGCTTGTGATTCCCGTTGCTCACCAGCAGCCTGGCCAGCGCGAGCCCGGGGGCGGAAGCGGGCCGGGGGGCACGAGCGAGCCCGGGGGGAGCGAGGCCGGGGGCGGGAGCGAGGCCATCACCCAGCGCGCCGGCCTCGACCTGACAAGCGAGATCCCTGCCGTCGCGGACTGGCTCGCCACCATTGACGGGCCGCTGGTCCTGGGCAACTACGGCTACGCGGATGGCGCGGCCAATGTGCGCCTGTCCGCCGCGGTTGACGCGCTCACGGTGCGCCTCCAGGCCGGGCGCGACGATGTCGCGCTCGCGTTCCTCGCCACGCCGACCGACGTGTTCGCGGTCCCGCCGGAAGCCGTCGCGCAGTCCGTCCATGCCTATGCGACCCGTTCGCGAGCGGCGAAGTTCGCTGGCCGACCGCTGCGGACGCTGTCCGGCGGGCGCTTGCTGCGCCGCGCCTATATGCCCGGTGTTGACCCGGGCATCAACGACAGCCTGGTGTCGCAGCAAGGTCCCAACTACGCGCTCGCCAAGCGGGTGCAACGCTGGCGCGCCACGCTCGCCCGTGAAGCTGGCACGACCGTGTCGATGAACGTCGCCCCGCCGACCCGCACGAGGTCGGTCCTGAAGAACCGCGTGCTGGCGGCCGCGTACGCCGGCGCACACCGGTTCGGCGTCGAAGTTTTCGAACCGGCCACGTGCAAGGTGCTCATGGCCGCACTGCTCGTCCATGACCTGAACACCGGCGGCGGCCCGGCGCACGCGTATCCCTGGCAGGACGAGGCGCACGCCGCCGCGCATGGCGGCCTGTGGCGCATCGCGTACGCCCCCCGCAGCGCGCTCGGGCTCGCGGCGGCACTGGGCTACAGCACAGCCAGAAGGTGACGCGCCGATCCTGTGGGCAGCCCGCGACCGCTCTGAGTCAGAGTACGGCCGGTGGCCCGCCGCGCCCCGCATCGGCGCGAACGAGACTGACATGTAGTGTGGAGCTGAGATGATTACTTCCCACACTGAGCCTGTCAGTCACGAGCACCATCCTGGCGACGGGTGCGAGACGGTCCAGCACGACGACCACGTCGACCACGTGCACGGCGACGAGCATCATCCCGAGCAGGCCCTGCATGCCGACCACGAGGGCAGCCACTCTGAGGGGGACGGCTGCGAGACCGTCCAGCACGACGACCACGTTGACCACGTCCACGATGGCCACCGTCACGTTCAGCACGGCGAGCACGTTCACGAGCACTGACCGGGCCAGCAACTCCGGAGAACGTGTACCGGGTGGCGCCACCCTGGATGGGTGAGCAGCACCGCGCTAGCACGGCCTGGCGCCATCCAAACCGGCTGAGATCGGACACCTTCTCATCCCGGCTGACTCGAGCAGCCGCCGGCCCGAGGCACAAAGCCGCATTTCCCCCGCAAAGCGCGCTGTGGAGCGATGTGGGCTCCCCCGTGCTGGGTGATGTCGATGATCCACTTCCAGCGCATGCTGGGCACGCCCTGGCGCGGCGGCCTGAAGCTAGGTCGCCTTGCGCCAACTCCCCCGGCGTGAAGGAGAACGAATGTCGACACTCGCGGTTGTGTCATCTTCTTATCCGCTTCTGAACATCTTCTGGACGATTCTCGAGGTGTTCCTGTGGGTGGTCTGGTTCTGGATCCTGATCACCGTGTTCATCGACATCTTCCGCAGCCCTGACCTGTCCGGCGGGGAAAAGGCCCTATGGTTCGTCTTCGTGCTGCTCATCCCGCTGATCGGCGTGGTGGTCTACCTGATCGCCCGCGGCGGTTCAATGCACGAACGGTCGGTGTGGTAGGACCAGCAGCAGACCTGGGACTTCAGCGGTTACGCCCAGCGGTGCACGGTTGCAGGCTGGCAGCAGCGCGGCGGCCAAACGGCTTCACCGGCCGCCCGCGCTTCTGCCAGGCCCGGTTGAACTGCCCGGGCGAACTGCCCGGGGCGCTCACCGACCGGGGAATCACCCTTCAGGGTCGCCCGGCTTCAGGGTCGCCCGGCTTCAGGGTCGCCCGGCTTCAGGGTGGCCCGGCTTCAGGGTGGCCCGGCCGGTCTGGTTTCGATGGTGCTCAGCGCTCCCTCCCGCTGGCACTTCACCTGACACGGCGCTAGACCTTGATGATTCGCTGTCTTGAACTATTCGTGTTTATGAGGGTAGATTTGCCGCGTGACCTCATCCCTGACTCCGGGTCCAGCCGAGGAGTTGCGGGGTGCCGGCCTGCGGGTGACGGCCGCACGCGTGGCACTGCTCGAGACCGTCCGGGACGGTGACCACCTCGGTGTCGAGGCGATCGCCTCCGGGGTGCGCGCTCGCGTGGGCCATGTCTCCCTTCAAGCCGTGTATGAGGCCCTCCACGCGCTCACCGCGGCGGGACTCGTCCGCCGCATCGAGCCGGCCGGCAGCCCGGCCCGGTTTGAGGGACGCGTCGGGGACAACCATCACCACGTGGTGTGCCGGTCGTGCGGTGTCGTCGCTGACGTCGACTGCGCGGTCGGCGAGGCGCCCTGCCTCACCGCGTCCGACGAACACGGCTTCTCGATCGACGAGGCCCAGGTCATCTACTGGGGCCTGTGCCCCGGCTGTTCCACCGCCAGCAGTTCCTGAGCACGTGATCCGTCTAGCCCGGAAGGATTCCCATGTCCGAGAACCATGATCCAGTAGTCGTCGAAGGCGCGACCCCGGAGAGCGGGGGGAATGTCCGGTCGCGCACGGAGGCCGGGTGCATCCCACCATGGGGGATGCCAACCGTGAGTGGTGGCCGAACAAACTCAACCTGAAGGTCCTGGCCAAGAACCCGGCCGTGGCCAACCCCCTGGGGGAGGAGTTCAGCTATGCCGAGGCGTTCAGGACCCTCGACCTCGCGGCCGTGAAGCGGGACATCGCGGAGGTGCTGACGACCTCGCAGGACTGGTGGCCGGCCGACTTCGGCAACTACGGCCCGCTCATGATCCGGATGGCATGGCACAGCGCGGGCACGTACCGCATCAGCGACGGCCGCGGTGGCGCGGGCGCCGGCCAGCAGCGCTTCGCGCCGCTCAACAGCTGGCCGGACAATGTCAGCCTCGACAAGGCCCGCCGGCTGCTGTGGCCGGTCAAGAAGAAGTACGGCCAGAAGATCTCGTGGGCCGACCTCATCGTCCTCACCGGCAACGTCGCCCTGGAGTCGATGGGCTTCAAGACCTTCGGCTTCGGCGGTGGCCGCGCGGACGTGTGGGAGCCGGACGAGGACGTCTACTGGGGTCCCGAGACCACCTGGCTCGACGACGAGCGCTACAGCGGCGACCGGGAGCTCGAGGAGCCCCTGGGCGCGGTTCAGATGGGCCTCATCTACGTCAACCCGGAAGGCCCGAACGGCAACCCGGACCCGCTCGCCGCGGCCCGCGACATCCGCGAGACGTTCCGCCGGATGGCGATGAACGACGAGGAGACGGTAGCCCTGATCGCGGGCGGTCACACGTTCGGCAAGACCCACGGCGCGGGCCCGGCAGACAACGTCGGCCCCGACCCGGAGGCCGCCCCGCTCGAGCAGCAGGGCCTCGGCTGGAAGAGCACCTACGGCACCGGCAAGGGCGGCGACGCGATCACCAGTGGTCTCGAGGTCACCTGGACATCTACCCCGGTGACATGGGACAACAGCTTCCTCGAGACGCTCTACGGCTACGAGTGGGAGCTGACTAAGAGCCCTGCCGACGCATACCAGTGGCAGCCGAAGGACGGCGCCGGGGCGGGTACCGTCCCGGACGCCCACGACCCCTCGAAGCGCCGCCCTCCGACGATGCTGACGACGGACCTGTCGCTCCGCCTGGACCCGGTCTACGACCAGATCTCGCGGCGCTTCCTCGCGAACCCGGCCGAGTTCGCTGACGCTTTCGCGCGGGCTTGGTTCAAGCTGACCCACCGTGACATGGGCCCGGTCGTCCGCTACCTCGGCCCGGAGGTCCCGGCCGAGACGCTGCTGTGGCAGGACCCCATCCCCGCCGTGACGCACGAGCTCGTCGGCGAGGAGGACATCGCCTTCCTCAAGGGCCAGGTCCTCGAGTCGGGCCTGACCGTGTCCCAGCTCGTATCCACCGCGTGGGCGGCGGCCTCGTCGTTCCGGGGCAGCGACAAGCGCGGCGGCGCCAACGGCGGCCGCATCCGCCTCGAGCCGCAGAGCGGGTGGGAGGTCAACGACCCCGACCAGCTGGCCACGGTGCTGCGCACGCTGGAGGGGATCCAGCAGGCCTTCAATGCCTCCCACACGGGCGGCAACCAGGTCTCACTCGCCGACCTGATCGTGCTCGCCGGTGCCGTGGCCGTCGAGAAGGCCGCCGAGGACGCCGGCTTCGACGTCCAGGTGCCCTTCACGCCGGGCCGCGCGGACGCGTCACAGGAGCAGACCGACGTGGAGTCGTTCGCCGCGCTCGAGCCGAAGGCGGACGGGTTCCGGAACTACGTCGGCAAGGGCAACCAGCTGCCGGCCGAGTACCTGCTGCTCGACCGGGCGAACCTGCTGACCCTGAGCGCCCCCGAGATGACAGTCCTCGTCGGTGGCCTCCGCGTCCTGGGCGCCAACTACCAGCAGTCGCCCCTCGGCGTCTTCACCACGGCCCCCGGGTCGCTGACCAACGACTTCTTCGTCAACCTGCTCGACATGGGCACGACGTGGAGGCCGGCAGCCGAGGACGCGAACACGTTCGAGGGCCGCGACGCCGCTACGGACGCGGTCAAGTGGAACGGCAGCCGTGCCGATCTGGTCTTCGGGTCGAACTCCGAGCTGCGCGCGCTCGCGGAGGTCTACGCGAGCGATGACGCTAAGGAGAAGTTCGTGAACGACTTCGTCGCGGCGTGGAACAAGGTGATGAACCTCGACCGGTTCGATCTCGCCTGATCATGACGTCCAGGCCGGCCCTCGCCGGCCGGCCTGGACGTCCTCGGCCCGCGGAACAATCCGGCGGGGCGCCTGGCTCATAGCTGCGGGTGTACGCGGTCCGGGTTGTGTTCAGATAGCACTGAGGGTGGCCCGATGAGGGCCCGGTCCGGTTTGCCGATGACCGCGTCGTCCTTGTCCGCGTAGTCGATCTTCGCCAGCACATGCTTGATGGCCTCGAGCCTGGCTCGCTTCTTGTCGTTGCTCTTGACCACCGTCCACGGAGCCTCAGCCGTGTCGGTGTAGTAGAACATCGCTTCCTTCGCCTCGGTGTAGGCCTCCCACTTGTCCAGCGACTCGATGTCCATCGGGCTCAGCTTCCACTGGCGTACCGGGTCGACCCGGCGGATGACGAACCGCGTGCGCTGCTCGGCGCGCGTCACCGAGAACCAGAACTTCGTCAGGTTCAGGCCGGAGCGGATCAGCATGCGCTCGAACTGCGGCGCCTCCCGCATGAACTCCTCGTATTCCGCCTGCGTGCAAAAGCCCATCACCCGCTCCACGCCCGCGCGGTTGTACCAGGACCGGTCGAACATGACGATCTCGCCCGCGGCGGGCAGGTGCGGCACGTAGCGCTGCAGGTACCACTGGGTCTGTTCCCGGTCGCTCGGCTTCGCCAGCGCCACGACCTGCGCGCCGCGTGGATTCAGGTGCTCGGTGAACCGCTTGATGGTCCCGCCCTTGCCCGCCGCGTCGCGGCCCTCGAACACGATCACGATGCGCTGCCCGGTGGCCTTCACCCAGTTCTGCAGCTTGACTAGCTCGATCTGGAGCGGGCGCTTCTCGTACTCGTACTGATGCCGCAGCATCCGCTCGTGGTAGGGGTAGTCCTCGCGCCAGGTATCGACCGTCCGGCCGTCCGGCCAGCGCAGGACGGGATCGTCGTGCTCGTCGTCGTCGTCCACCGTCAGGCCGGCCAGGAGGCCCTGGTTGGACTCCCAGTCCGCCGGCAGCGCATTAAACTCATCGGCGGGTTCACTGATCATGTCACTAGCACAGCACATCCCTCTCGCCAGGTCACCAGCAGGCGGTCAACTCTTCCGGCCAGCGGGCAGCGGCGCCATCTCCAGCCCGACGGATGGCGACTCGCTGCCCTTATCAGGTTCTCGGACGGACTGGCCCGGGTACGGTTACGTGCGGCCGGCCACGGCTCTCCCCGGAGCAGCACGACTCCCAGAGCGGCTCGAGGTCGAGGTCGAGGCCGGGAGGTAGAAGATGAATGGACGGCGGGTCTTGGGCCTGGTTCTCGCGGGTGGGGCGGGCAAGCGCCTCGCGCCCCTTACCGCCGACCGCGCCAAACCGGCCGTTCCCTTCGGCGGCCTCTACCGGCTCGTGGATTTCACGCTTTCCAACCTTATCAACGCCGGATGCCAGCGCATCTGCGTCCTTACCCAGTACAAGAGCCACAGCCTGGATAGGCATCTGACCACCACCTGGCGGCTGAGCAGCCTAGTGGATAACTACGTGACGCCAGTCCCGGCGCAGCAACGGCTTGGCCCGCGCTGGCAAAGCGGCTCCGCGGATGCGATTTACCAGTCGCTGAACCTCATCTACGACGACCGGCCCGACATCGTGGTGGTCTTCGGGGCCGATCACGTGTACCGGATGGACCCAAGGCAGATGATCGACCGGCACTTGGCCTGGGGCGCGGGGGCGACGGTCGCGGCGGTCCCCGTACCGAGGATGGAGGCGACGGATTTCGGCGTGGCGCAGACGGCGCCGGACGGCCACAGCATCGAGACGTTCCTGGAAAAGCCGGCCAATCCGCCGGGGCATCCCGGCCAGGGGGACAACGCATTCGCGTCCATGGGGAACTACGTATTCGACACGGACGTGCTCGTAGATGCGGTGAAGAAGGACGCGGCCGACGACAGCAGCCAGCACGCCATCGGCGGCGACATCATTCCCATGCTGGTGCGGGAGCGCGCCGCGCACGTTTATGACTTCCTGCAGAACAAGGTTCCCGGCGGCGAGGCCGCCGACCTGGGCTACTGGCGAGATGTGGGGACGCTCGATTCCTACTTCGATGCGCACATGGACCTGTGCGCGGTGCATCCGGTGTTCAACCTGTACAACGAACGGTGGCCGATCCTGACCCAGGTGCCCTGGCAGCCGCCGGCCAAATTCGTGCACAACGACGGCGACCGGACGGGACGGGCGATCGACAGCCTGGTCAGCAACGGCGTCATCGTCTCCGGCGGACTGGTGCGCAACTCAGTCCTGTCGCCGGGAGCGCGGGTGGACAGCTGGGCCAGGGTCGAGCGGTCGGTGGTGATGCACAACACCCGCATCAACCAGCATGCGGTGGTCAAGAACGCCATCCTGGACAAGAACGTCACCGTACTTGAGGGCGCCACGGTCGGGGTGGACAAGGAGCATGACCGTGCCCGCGGATTCGTGGTGTCCGAAGGCGGCGTCACCGTGGTCGGCAAGGGCCAATTGGTGATTCCCTTATCGTCGGACCTGCTTTACTGCGTTCGCAGGAGCTGGCCGGCCTGGGAACGCCTCGCAGCCAGTGCTGGCAATGCCGCGAGGAGATTCGCCGCGACAAACCCCCGTCGCACACAGCGCTGCCACCGCCAGCGGCGTGCCGATAAGAGCGGCACCCACCGGAACCGTGGCTCCGCCGCTCCTGCGCTCCAGGGCGTTGCGGACACCGATCATGGCGCTCGGCGATGCGCCCAGGGCCGCCACCAGCCCCACCGCAACGTTGCGTGCCAGCCCGAGCGCGAGCAACTGTCGCCGATCGGCGCCTATGGCCGCCATCGTCGGGTAGTCCTCGCTCTCGACGATGCTTTGACGGACGAGGGCCTGGCCCACCACCGCTAGTGCGATCAGGGCAGACAACATGGCCAGGATCCACCACCCGACCGCCTGTGGATGGATCGATGCCTGGACGGACGCCGCGATCTCGGTACGACGGCCGGCCGCAGCGGCGGCCAGGGCTATCCCGCCGACGACGGCTATCAGGCTCGCCAGGACCAGCGACGATCGCGAAACAGCAGCCTGAGAGCCCCCATAACGACCTCCTCGGCCCAGTGTGGCCGACCGGAGGTGCTGGCCCAAGGTGGTCAGCCGGTGCACTGGGCCTCGTGCTAGCACAACGTAAAAGTGCCGCCCCGGAAGGCCAGCACCTCCGCACCCAGGCCAACGGCCGTCGTGGCCATTTTCCCTGAATTGGGTCCTGTCGCGGCTGTGGTCGGCTACTTTCCGGTCAGGGGACACTCTCCGTGCCGAGGAGGCGAGATGCCGCTGATGCCCGCGGATGTGCGGAACAAGCAGTTCGCTACCACCCGGCTGCGGCCCGGCTATGACGAGGAAGAGGTTGACGCCTTCCTCGACGAGGTCGAGACCGAGCTGGAGAGGCTCCTTCAGGAGAATCAGGAACTGCGGGCGAAGCTTGCCGAGTGCCTGGGCGGCACGCCGGCGGCGCCCGCTCTCAGCTCTGCCCTGACCGAACCGGACCCGGAGAGGATGGCCGCGGAGCCGGTGCTGCCCGAGCCGCAGCGCACGTCTGCGCCGGCGCTGATGGGCATGCCGGCCCAGGAGCCCAGCATGGACACCGTGGCCCGGGTGCTGATGCTGGCGCAGCAGACCGCCGACCAGGCCCTCGCGGAGGCCCGCCGAGAAGCCGGTGAGACGCTGGGCCGGGCGCGCCGCGCGGCCGATGAGATCCTCGGCAAGGCCCGCAGTCAGGCGGAACAGATCACCAGTGATGCCCGGGGCGTGGCCGAGAGCCTGCAGCGCGACGCGCAGGAGCGATACCACCAGGCCCTGGGCTCGCTGACGCATGAGCGCGAGGAACTCGAGCGGCGGGTTGACGACCTACGCGCCTTCGAGCGCGATTACCGCAGCAGGCTGCAGGCATACCTGAAAGGCCAGTTGCGCGACCTGGACGCCGATGCGGCGGACAGCGAACCGTTCCCCCATCCTGACCGGGCCGCGTCACCGGCCGGCTCCAGTTAGCTCCAGAGACATCGACGATGGTCCCTGACGTCAAATACCTACCCATTCGGCCTCAGCACTGAGGGCAAGGCGCCGGTGACTGAGAGTGGTCTGAGTCCTGTTCGGGGACGCCGCGCCGACGTGAAACACCGAGATGTGGGCACCGGCATAGCGGGTACCGGGGCGCCTGCGCCGCCCATTGGCTCCAGGGGCTGGTTATTGGGTCCTGGAATGCCCTATGCGCGACTGTAAGGAAAGCGTACTATCACGGGTATTGCTCCGGACCCTGGCAGCTGCATCCGCGATGTTGCGCATGTGGCGGTAGGGCCGGGGTTTTTTAGTGCGTACGTAGACCTGTGCCGGAAGTGATGCTAAAGGATCAAAAGACGGTGAGAACAGTCGGGGGAAATACCTCTCCTATGGCGATCTGCTCAGCAACGACGGCCCGCTCACGCTTTGAGTAGGGGTTGATATCCGTGATGAACAGATGCTCGGAGCCGACGGCCCTGTCAGTCCGTTCAGCAGCGGCCGTGCTGATGCATGCGCGCGGCTTGACCGTCCCTGCCGGTATCTTCCGGCAGCGAGCAGCCGGCCGGGGCGCGCGATGAGCGCGACAGCGGCCGGCCCGGAAGGTCAGGCTGGCGGAAGGGCCCGGGGCCAGGCGCTGCTGGACCGTATGGACCGACTGCCGGGGTGGCCGCTGCCCCGCTTCGACCTTTTCGTGCTGGGCCTGGCGTACTTCTTCGTCTTCTACGACATCACCGACATCGGCTTCGGGTTGCCGGCCATCGTCAAGCAGTTCGGCCTAAGCAGCAACGACGTGAAGTTCGTGGCGATAGCCATCGGGCTGGTCGGCTACATCGTGGGGTCGAACCTCATTGGGGCGCTCGCGGACTGGCGGGGCCGCCGGCTTGCCTTCCTCACCTCGCTGCTCGTGTCTGGCCTGGGGTCCCTGGGCACCGCGTTCGCGACAGGGATCGTCTCGCTGTCGATCTGGCGATTCCTGACCGGCATGGGCGTCGGAGCGGCTCTCAACCTGGCGTTGACGTATGTAGGGGAGCTTTCTCCTCCCGCGCAGCGGGGCCGTATCTCGGTCACGATGTTCATGATCGGCATCATCGGGCAGGCCGTCACGCCGTTCGTGGCCCTCGCGCTGGTACCGCATTTCTATATCGGCTGGCGGATCTTGTTCGCCATCGGCGCGTTCATCGGGCTGGCGGGCGTATTGTTTGGGTTGCGGCTGCCGGAATCACCCCGGTGGCTGATCCAGCACGGCCACCTCGACAAGGCCGAGGTTATGGTCGGGTCGATGGAGCGGCGCTTTGACCCACAGGAACTGGCGGCGTCCACGGTGGCGTTCTCGGCCGGGCAGGCGCCCGGTCCGCTCACCGGCGTCCCTGGGGGCACCCGGCCGGCCGGTGACAACCAGCATCAGGTCAGCACCGTGTACGAGCTGACGCACGGACGGTATGGCCTAGCGGTCCTGGCCATGACCACCATGTGGTTCCTGTGGTACATCGGCAACTACGGGTTCCTGGGGGACGCCGCGACCCTGCTGTCCGCGAACGGCCTGGGAATCGGCAGCTCGATCCTGTACCTGGCGGTCGGAGCGATCGGGTACCCGGCGGGAGCGGGGATCATGATCCTGGCGGCCGACAAGATCGAGCGCAAGCACCTGATCTTCGCCGCCACCGTCGTCTGGCTGATCGGGATGCTGCTGATCGGGACCCTCGCCAACGGCGCGGTCGTGACCATCGGCTCATTCCTGGCGTCGCTGGCATTGGGGTCCTACCTGCAGGTGGCCTACACCTTCACCGCCGAGAACTTCCCGACCCGCCTACGGTCGCGCGGGTTCGCCCTGGCTGACGGCGGCGGGCACCTGGGCGGGGCGGTGGGCGCCCTCCTGCTGCCCACGCTGATATCCGGCACCACGTTCTTCCTCGGGTTCGCCGCCATCGGGATCACCGGGCTGCTCGCCGGCCTGATCGCCCTGGGCGGCCCGAAGACCAGCGGCCGCTCACTCGAGCTGATCGGCAGGCCCGTCCCGCTTTCGTAGACAGTCCCCGAGGTAGCCAGTTCAGGAGGCCAGATGAACTCCATCGGCAGCAAGGCCGCGACGGCCTCCGGGCCGGCACTGGCGCCCGGCGCGCGAATACTTGATCAGGCGAGCCTGAACAAGGATGTCGCGTTCACCTATGCGGAACGAGATGAGCTCGGCCTTCGCGGGTTGCTGCCCTGGCGCGTGGCGACGATCGAGGAGCAGGTGGAGCTTGAGCTCGAGCATGTCCGCCGCAAGACTGATGATCTGGAGAAGTACATCGGACTCGTTGCGCTGCACGATCGCAACGAGACGCTCTTCTACCGCCTGCTCATCGACCACATCGAGGAATTCGCCCCGATCGTCTACACCCCGACGGTCGGCGAAGCGTGTCGCACGTTCAGCCACATTCAACGCCGCCCGCGCGGCGTGTGGATCACTCCCGACGACATTGATCGCATCCCCGAACTGCTCCGCAACACCGGCCGGCCGGGCATCCGGCTGATCGTTGCCACCGACAACGAGCGGATCCTGGGGCTGGGCGACCAGGGAGCCGGTGGCATGGGCATCCCGGTGGGAAAGCTCGCGCTGTATTCCGCAGGCAGCGGCGTGCATCCCGGCGTGACCCTGCCGATCTCGCTCGACGTCGGCACAGACAACGAAGATCTGCTGCGCGACCCGCTTTACCTCGGCTATCCGAAGCCGCGCCTGCGCGGCGCCGACTACGATGCGCTCGTCGAGGCTTTCGTCAGCGCCGTCCTCGAGGTCTTCCCCGCCGCCGTGCTGCAGTGGGAGGATTTCAAGCAGCACAACGCGATCAGGCTGCTCAGCCGCTACCGGCAGCGCATAGTGAGCTTCAACGACGACATCCAGGGCACCGCCGCGGTTGTCGTGGCCGGGCTGCTGGCCGCGCTGCGGCTGCGCGGCGAGCCGCTAGCCGCTCAGCGGCTGGTTTTCGTAGGCGCGGGCGCGGCCGGCACGGGTATCGCGCGCCTGGCTGAGACGGTTATCCGCGAGCAGGACCCCAGCGCCAGCCTTCGCCGCGCGGTCGTGATGCTTGATTCGCACGGCCTCATCTTCGAAGGGCGCGACCAGGTGGACGAGGACAAGCGCCCGTTCGCGCTGCCCGCGCGCGAGCTGGCCGCGTGCGGCTTCGCGCCCGCCAGCCACTACGACCTCGAAACCGTCGTGCGGCAGATGAGCCCGACCATCCTGATCGGCACGTCAGCGACCCCGGGCGTCTTCACCGAGCCGGTGATCCGCGAAATGGCCGCCCACACCCTGGCACCGATCGTGCTGCCGCTGTCCAACCCGACGCTGAAATCCGAAGCGACCCCAGCCGATGTGCTCGCATGGAGTGACGGGCGTGCGCTGGTAGCAACCGGCAGCGCCTTCGACCCGGTACGGGTCGAAGGCCGCGACCGTATGATCGGGCAGGCGAACAACGTGTTCATCTTCCCGGGAGTAGGCCTCGGCGCGATCGCATCGCAGGCACGGGAAGTCACCGACCGGATGTTCCTCGTGGCGGCCACTACACTGGCCGATCTGGTCGACACAGACCGGCTCGCCGAGGGCGCGCTCTACCCCCGCCTCGCCGAGCTCCGGCCCATCTCGCGCGCCGTCGCGATCGCGGTCGCATGCGAGGCCTCCGCATCCGGCGCGGCACCAACGATGAGCCGCGACCAGGCGGCGGCCGCGGTGGACGCCGCGATCTGGACACCGGAGTACCCCCCGCCCGCCACGGCAGGCCACTCCGGATAGCACACACGGGGCAACATTGACCGCAAGGCCCTCCCGCCGATGAGGGAGGATCTTCATACCAGGGTGTTCCAGAGATCGCGCTCGGTGTAGAGCTGCTCGACCTCGTCCAGTTCGACGTCGGCGTCCTCCGCGCTGGCAGCGGCGCCGCCGGCGACCCACCAGTCGGCGCCGGGCAGGCCGGCGGACAGGTAGGCACGAGTTCCGGGCTGTGGAGACTGGTGCGCGGGCCGTGGCTGGGCCAGGACTTCGCCGTGCGAGGGCTCCCACAGCCTGATCAAGCCGGCCTCCGCGCCGAGCACGACAGCGTCATACCACCGCCACACCACCGCCTCGGTGCCGTCCGGCGCGGTCGCGATGGCCACCAGGTGGCCAGGTGACACCCGTTCGGTCCGCGGCGAAGGAAACGGCGTCGCGTACCGGATGGAGCAGAGCTGCCGGTCCCTCACAATTTCGCAGGCATCCTCCCGGACACGCACGACGATGCCGCAGCGCAACCGCGCGGGAACGGGGTCTTTGTTCGCCGGATCGGTCATCTGCTCAGGCTCCTGTGCTGACCGGGCGGCCGAGGAAGGCGACCAGCCGCTCGGTGGCAGGGGCCTGGTCGGCGACGATCTGGGCCGGGCCGAAGCGACCTGGGCGGGCTTGCCCGGTCAGCTGGGTCCGGGCGAACGAGCCATCCTCCGCCGTCTGGCCGGCGCTGGCCGGCGGGATTAGCGCAGTTGAAGGCGATGCTGTTGACGTGGACAGCCATCGGGCCACCTTTCGAAGGTGGCGCCACCTGCGGCTGCGCTCGGTCAGTCAGCTCCAGGAGGCGCGGAAACCAACATCGACACGGGTGTCGCACCTCCTCTCGGCTCGGCCCATACAGACTGCCACAGACGCGACTGCCGTGTCACTAACCGATCCCGCTGGACGATCCGCTTACGACACTTATTCCAGGCCCAGGAAACCGGGCCTGGAATGGCCGGCAAGGCCCGCCTCAGTCCAGCGGCTGCCTCGCGATGGCCTCTGGCTCGCGGCCGGCCAGCAGCCAGCCGCCGGCCGCGGCGACCAGCGGCAGCCCGGCCAACAGGATCAGCACGTCACTCAGCGGCAGGTCGCCGAACATGCCAGACAGGCTGCTGTGCGCCCAGGCCAGCCCGGCGACCAGGGCGCCGGCCATGCCGAGGATCGCGCCGAGCAGCCCCAGCGCGGCGGCGGTCGCGGCCGTGATCATCCGCCGAGTCCCGGCGCTGGCGCCGGCGGCGGTGAGCGTGCGCAGGTCCCCCGCGGTCTCGCTGCGGATCAGGCCGACGGACGCGGCCAGCACGCCGAACGCGATGACGATGCCCAGCGCGGTGGCGCCGCCGGCGAACTCGCCCAGACCCGGCGCACTGGACCCGGTCTCGACCGTCACGCCGTAGGCGAGCGCGAGCTGCCGTGCGGCGTTGATCTGGGCGGCGGTGAGCGGGGCCGGTGCCTGGACCAGCCAGCCGTTCAGGCCGGGCTGCAGATGGTACTTGCTCACCGCGTACTCGGTGATCACCGTGTTCGGCGCGGAGGTTCCGCTGGGCAGGTTGCTGACCGGCTGTATCCCGGGGCTGGCCAGGCAGTCGTTGCTCGGCGTGCAGGGCGGGCTGCCGCTACCACCGGGCACGCTTCCGCCCGGGGACTGGTTGTTGCTCCAGATCATCTCCATGTGCGGCAGGCCCGCCAGCCCTGGCCGCATGGTGAGGATGCCGGTGCCCGGAGCGATCTGGCTGGCCTTGATCCCGTAGGTGGCGAGCAACTGCGGGGTGGCCACGTACACGGTGCCGGTGAAATTGAACGGACTTTGTTCCGGCGTGCCCACCTGGTACAGCGTGGCGCCCGTGGATTCCAGTGGCACCGACCGCGTGTGCAGGCTGGCGGCGAGGCTGTCCACCTGCCCGCCCAGGCGGGCTGCCTGGGCGCTGCTGAGCTGCGCTATCGTGCCGCCGCCCAGGCTCTGCTGCGTGGAGACGATCAACTGGCTGCCGGACAGGTTGGGGCCGGTCCAGCTAAGCGGATCGTCGAACCTGGTGCTGGCCACGATGCAGATCCCCATGGCCAGGAATACGGCGAACGTGGTCGCCGCCAGCGCGGCACCGGACCGGGCCCGGTAGCGGACCAGGTCGCGCACCGCGATCCGGACCGCGACCGGCATCCGCGGTCCGGCGCCGGCTGCCAGCACGCTGATGGCCAGCGGGGCGAGCAGGACGATGCCGACGATCGTGGCGACCAGGCCGCCCAGCAGGAGCAGCGCGCGCCCTTGGCCGGCGTGCCCTTGGCCGGCCACCCCGGCCAGGCCGCCGGTGAACGCCAGGCACACGACGCCGGCCGCGAACACGATGACGCCAGGCAGGGCAGAGCGGTGCACTGGCTTCGGCGGCGCGGGGCGGCCGGACAGCGCCGCCACCACCGGCACCCGGGCCATCGTCTTAGCCGGGCGGCGGGAGGCCAGCACCGACGTCGCGATCGCGAACACGACCCCGATGGCGAACGCCCACCACGGCAGGTTCGCCGCGTCGACCACGTGGCCGGCAGCCTGCTGCAGCGTCGGCACGCAGGCGAACCAGGCGGCGAAGCCAAGCACCGCTCCGGCAAGCGCAGCGGCCACGCCGACGGCCAGGCCGCCCGCGATCATGACCAGGCGGAGGTTGCGTTCGGTCGCGCCGATCGCGCTCAGCATGCCGAGGGCACGCAGCCTGCGCTGGGCCATCACCGAGAAACCGGCGACCGACACCAGGCCGATGAACACCAGGCCGAGTACCTCTACCACCAGGACGACCGTCGCCGGCGGGGGCCCGCTGATGAAAGCCGAAGGGAACGTGAACGTCGCCGCCGCTGGCATACCGGGCAGCGTTCCGTTGCCGTTGCTGATCGCCTGCTGGACGGCTGGGGAGGAGCCCAGCAGCATAGTCACCTGGCTGGGGTGCGGGACCTGGCCGGGGGCGACCAGCGCGAACTCGTCCGCCAGGTTGCTCGGGTCTTGCGCGATGCCGGTCACCCGCCAGGTCGTGCCGGCGGCCTGCCAGGTGCCGCCCGCGTGCGTGTGGTCCAGGGTCGCGACCTGGCTGGTCAGCGCGACCTGACCAGGCCGGCCGGGTAGGTGCCGCTGACCAGGCTGAGCAGCGGAGAGTTGTAGTGCCCGCGGGAATTCTCGGCCCGGAGTTGCACAGACTGGGCGGTGCCAGTCGGGATGTCCTGATTCTCAATGACATCTGCCGGACCCCAGCGGCCCGCGATGGTGGCGATGTCGGCGGCCAGGTGCGGGTCGGTGCCGGGCAGCGTGACCTGCGCGGCAGCGGTGCCGTATGTGGCATAGGCGGGGCTGGCCAGCTGCCAGTTCGTGACGACGCTGGTGCCCCAGATCGTCGCCGCGACCGCCACGGTGAGCAGGCTGAGCACGAGCAGCTGCTGGCGCCATTCACGGCGGAACAGCCGCCAGCCCCAGCGGAACACCGCACGGCGGGCGGGGACGCCCCCGTTACCGGTCCCCGCCCGCGTGCGGCTGAGGGTAGTCATCGGTCCTGCCCCAGCAATGATTCCGGACCAGGCGCGGGCGCTCCCTGGTCAACGATGCGGCCGTCGCGGATGAGCACCACCCGGTCCGCCCACAAGGCGAGCTGCGCGTCGTGCGTGACGACGACGGCGGCGACGCCTTGCTTGCAGGCGGTGTGGATCATGCGCATCACCGCCTCGCCGTTGGCCGAGTCCAGTGCGCCGGACGGCTCGTCGGCGAGCAGCAGCTGCCGGTCGCCGACGACCGCGCGGGCGATCGCGACGCGCTGCCGCTCGCCGCCGGACAGCTGGTCGGGGTAGTTCGACGCGCGGTCCGCCAGGCCCAGGCCATCCATCGCGCGCAGCCCTGCTTCCCGGGCCTTCCGCGCGCTGATGCCGTCCAGTTCCAGCGGCAGCGCGACGTTTTCCGCGGCGGTCAGGCCCGGGAGCAGGTTGAAGTCCTGGAACACGTACCCGATCGAGCGGCGGCGCAGCCGCGCCTTGTCGTTGCGCGACATCGTGGCCAGGTCCTGCCCGGCCACGAGGACCTGGCCGCTGGTCGTTGCCTCCAGGCTGCCGGCGATGGTCAGCAGCGTCGACTTGCCCGACCCGCTCGGGCCCATCACCGCCACCATCATCCCGGGGTCGACGTCGAGGCTGACCTCCCTCAGGGCGTGGACCTCGGCGGCGCCCTGGCCGTACACCTTGGACACCTGACGCAGTTCCAGCATGCTCATGGCGACAAGATGCCGCAGTCCGGGGGCGCGCCGCGTCGGCCTGTGGACCCCTCTGCACGGTGCCGCAGCAGCCCGGGAGCGTATGCCTGCGGGCAGACGATCCGGCGCCGCAAGGCGGTTACGATCGCTGCCATGAGCGTGACCCAGCGGACTGGGGGTGCCTAGATCGTGTGGGCATTCCCGGCGTTTATCTGCGCGCTGCTGGCTTCCGCTGTCCTGCTGCGCCGCAGGCCGCTCACGGCTCTGGCCGTGATGCTTGGCGGGTCGGCGGCCACCATAGCGCTGAAGCCGATAATGCCGGCCAGCGCCCTGCAGATCCCGATCGCCGGCGCGGTGGGCATCGAGATCTGCTATATAGCGGCGACGCGCACACGCAGAGTCTCGGCCACTGGCCTGGCCATGGTCGGCGCCGGCCTGCTGATTCCGGTTTCGGGAGGTGTCGATCTGGCCCCGTTCCGGGGCGGCGTAGCCGTAGTCACGATCATTGCCTGGCTTATCGGACATTCGATCCGGCAGGCACAGGCCCAGGCCGAGCTGCGGCGGGCCCAGGCGGCCGCCCAGACCGTGATGGCGGAGCGGCTGCGGATCGCCCGCGAACTGCACGACATCGTGGCGCACAGCATCGGCATCATCGCGATCCAGGCGGGCGCGGGCCGCAGGGTGTTCGACGCCCGTCCCGCCGAGGCGCGCGACGCCCTGGCCGCCATCGAGGCCACTAGCAGGGAGACGCTGTCCGGATTGCGGCGGATGGTGACCGGGCTGCGGCGTGCCGGGCCGGGACCCGGGCTGGAACCCGGGCCGGGGCAGGCGCCGCTGGGCCCGGCGCCTGGCCTGGCTGACATCGAGCGGCTGGCCGCCATGACCCTGAACGCCGGCGTGAAGGTCGACGTGGACTGGCGCGGCAGCCGGGAGCCGCTCCCGGCTGACATCGACCTGTCGGCGTTCCGCATCATCCAGGAGGCGGTCACCAACGTGGTCCGCCATGCCGGCACGGGCCAGTGCGGGGTCTTGATCGACCAGCAGGACGGGTATCTGTCGATCGAGGTCACCGACAGCGGGCGCGGCGGCAGCGTGGCCGGGACCGGCTACGGGATCACCGGCATGCGGGAACGCGCCGCGCTGCTAGACGGCGACTTCTCGGCCGGTCCGCGTCCCGGCGGCGGCTTCCGCGTCGCCGCCCGGCTGCCAGTGCCCGCGCCGGCCCGATGACCATCCGGGTCATCCTGGCCGACGACCAGCCGCTGATCCGCGCGGGCCTGCGCATGCTGATCGAGCAGACACCCGGTATCGACGTGGCCGGCGAGGCCGGAACCGGAGCCGAGGCGGTCCAGCTCGCCAGGGCCACCGGCCCCGACGTGGTCGTGATGGACATCCGCATGCCGGGAATGGACGGCATCGAGGCAACCCAGATGATCACCGCCGGCGATAGGCACGCTCGCGTGCTCGTCCTCACCACGTTCGACGACGATGACTACGTTTACGGCGCGCTCCGGGCCGGGGCGAGCGGATTCCTGGTCAAGGACATGGCGCTGGAGGACATCCTGACCGCGATCCGCGTGGTCGCGGCCGGCGACGCCATGATCGCGCCGGGCGTCACCCGCCGCCTGATCGGGGAGTTCGCCGGCCAGCCCCGTTCCGGCCGGAAGCCCCGGGAGATAACCGGGATCACCGACCGAGAACGCGAGGTGCTCAGGCTGGTGGGCCTCGGCATGTCCAACGCCGAGATCGCCGCCGCCCTGTACATCACGGTAGGCACCGTCAAGACCCACGTGGCCCGGCTGCTGGCCAAGCTGGGCGCCAGGGACCGGGTACAGCTCGTCATCACCGCGTACGAGGCCGGCCTGGTATCGGCGTCATGCTAAGGCCCGGCCGAAAGACCCGCGCCCAGCGGGTGCAGGTCCACGGTCATCCCTCGCCCACGGTGACCAGGACTTTCACGTGATTTCCCGACGAGGCGAGCTCGAAGGCCTCGGCGACCTGATCGAGCGGCCGCGTGGCCGTGACGAAGTCCGCGGTCCTGACGGCCCCCCGGTGGAGCAAGCCGGCCGATTCCTGATAGTCCTCGGGGAGATAGGTGGCGCTGCCCTGAATGCGGATCTGGTGGTCCTGCACGATCGGCAGCGGGACCATGATGTCCTGGGCCGGGACGCCGACCACAACCACGGTCCCGCCCTTATCAGCGATGGCGATCGCCTGGTTGACCGACGACTGGACGGCGACGCAGTCGAACACGATGTCGGCGCTCCCGCCGAGCGCATGTCTTACCTGCCCGGCAACGCCGGGTGTGCGTGAGTCGATGGTCGAATGGGCGCCGAGGGCCGCGGCTCGCTCGCGCTTGGCGACATTGGGGTCAGTGCTGACGACTCTTGCCGCCCCGTGTGCGCGGAGCACCGCGAGGGTGAACAAGCCGATTGTTCCCGCGCCGAGAACGGCGACGGACCGGCCGGCCACGTCGCCCGCCAGACGCACGGCGTGCACCGGCGTTGACAACGGCTCGATGAGCGCCGCGGTGTGATCGTCCAGCGTGTCCGGTACCGGATGCAGGCGGTTGGCGGCCACGGTGAAGTAGTCCGCCATGCCGCCTTGAGGGTAGCCGCAGCCGAAGAACTGCAGATTCTCGCATAGGTTCTCGCGGCCTGAGGCGCACATTTTGCACGCCCAGCAGGGCAGGTCGGGCTCCACGATGACCCGCTGCCCTGGCGTGAGGGCCCCGACGGCGGAGCCCGCAGATTCGACCACCCCGATGACTTCATGACCCGGCCGGTAAGGCAGACGGACAAAGGGGTGGCGCCCGCGGGCCGCGTGCAGGTCGGATCCGCAGACGCCCGCCACGAGCGTGCGGACCAGGGCTTCGTCCGGGCCAGGGGCTGGAATGTCCGCTGCCTCGACGGCGATCCGGCCTGGGTGAACGACGACGCGTCGCATGCTGGTCAGGGCGACTTCCTCTCCAGGCCGGCCGTGCGGCTGGCCGTAGACAGTGTGGCGTGGTGGTCGAGGTCAGTGAAGGTCTTCCTGGGTAATTTTGAGAGCGGAGACTATGTGCCGGAATTGCGCGTGGCGTTCCCGGTGGAAATCGGCCAGCGCCGGATCCGGTTCGGCCACCAGCCGGGCGGCCGGAGCGAGCGGCCCTTCTATATCTCTCAAACTGATCAGGCCGGCGGCGTTGGCTCCCAGCAGGGCCGCGCCCCGGCCTGAAGCGGCGGGCACGTTGACGGCGTGCAGCGGGAACTCCAGCACGTCCGCGAGCATCTGCCGCCAGCCAGCCGCCAGGGTCCCTCCCCCGGCCAGCCGGAGATGGGCAGGGCGGTAATCACCTAGCAGGGCGTCCAGGGCATCGCGGATCGCGAAGGCGGTTCCTTCGAGCGCGGCCCGCAAGAGCGAGGTCCGGTCGCTGGCCAGCGACAACGCGGTCCAGGAGCCGCGGAGCGCCGGATCGCAGTACGGGGTCCGCTCCCCGGAGAGATGCGGGACGAAGATCGGGTCGTGAGCCTGGCCGCGATGATCGGCACTCGCGTACAGCTCGGGCCAGGCGGCGTTCATGGTCTCGCGCACCCAGTTGAGGCTGAGCCCGGCGCTGACGGTGGCGCCCATCTGGTACCAGCCGCTCGGAGTCGCTGAGCGGTACAGGTTGATCCCGGCGTCCACCCGGCTGGCCGGTGCGGACAGAGGCCGGATGACTTGCGCGCCGGTGCCGACGGTCAGCTGGATGCCGCCGGTGCCGACGATCCCGCTGCCCAGCGCCGCCGCCGCCGTGTCGCCCGCCCCGGCCGCGACGGGAATGCCCGCGGGCAGTCCCAGCTCGATGCCCGCCTCAGCCGTGAGGTGACCGGCGAGGGCCGCCGAGGGCAGCAGGGGCGCCAGCAAGCTGGCCTCCAGACCAAGCGCGCTGACCACCTTGAGGTCCCAGCGGTCGCCCATCACGTCGTAGAGGAGGCTGGCTGAAGCATCACTGGGCTCGGCATGGAACTCGCCGGTGAGGCGGGCCCGTATCCAGTCCTTGGGTTGCAGCGCCCAGCGAGCTGCGGAGTAGGTGCGCGGTTCGTTCTCGGCGATCCACTTGAGCAGCGGTCCGGTCATGCCGGGGGCCAGCGGATTGCCGAGCCTGGCCAGCGCCTGGGCGCCGAGGAGCTGGTAGGCGCGGAGGGACCCCGTCGCCCGGCTGTCGGCCCAGAGCAGGGCCGGGCGAAGGGCCGCGCCGTCCCGGGACGCCAGCACCAAACCGTGCATCTGTCCCGACAGCCCGATCGCCGAAGGCCGTGCGCCGGCCACGTGGACGGCCTCGCGGGCACAGGCGGTCACCGCGGTCCACCAGTGGGCCGGCTCGCTCTCCGCGTACCCGGCCGTCGCCGAGGTCACGGCGTAACCGGCGGACGCCTGCGACAGAAGCTTGCCGCTCGTATCGATCACGACCGCTTTGGCCGAGCTGGTCCCCAGGTCGAGACCCAGGGTGCAGACCGGACCAGTGGTATCCCGGCGGTCAGCCGCCTTCACCGGGCGGCCAGTTCATGTCCGGGAACTCAGGGGGAACTCGGCGAGGAATTTGCCGTCGTGGATATGGAGGCACGCCCCATCACGACGGCTCATTGCTCGGATCCAATCGTTAGTATGTGCCAGAAGGTCGCCGTCCCGAGCCAGGCGATCGTGACGACGACGAGGATCTCCAGCGCGTGGGCACTGCCGGTGATCATCCCCAGCAGGCCGGTGATGACCGCGATCGTGCCGAACCCGGTAGCGATCCGCCTGAAGACCCTGCCCAAACGTGGCTGAGGTCTCGTATACAGGTCGCCGCCCGCGATGACAGCGCAGCTGAGACCGAGGACCAGTATCACGGCGGATGCGGCCCACGCGCTGGAGATCAGCAGCAGGCTCGTTCCGCCCAGATACGCTACATACGCAATGATGATCACTACGATGGTGCCGGACGAAACTGCGTCCCTCCAGGTCAGTCCCATGGTCAGCACCTCCTTCGATTTCCGGTGAAGGGCCACTCTCAAGTGTGCGCTCAGGTGCCCCGCAGGGGTACCGCAGGCCGCGGGCCAGGCCGGCTGGGGACCTTATCGTCTCGGAGCGGTAGCCGGGAAAAGGCCGAACATCGCCGCCGTGACGAGCGGATGGACGGCCGCATGGTTAGTCTTAGCCCGGCGACCACTTCCGCCACTCATGAGCGCTGCAGACGCTTCATCTCCCGGTCATCACAGTGAACCGTTCCGCAGCTCGCGAGTACAGGAAACTCATGGTCGCCACCGGAGGGGTGGCCCAAGGGGAAGGAGCAGGCAATGCCTGGAGTAGTTGTGGGCGTAGATGGCTCACCTAACTCGGAACGCGCACTTGACTGGGCGATGAAACAGGCAGCGGCCGTGCATGCACCGCTGACTGTGCTAGCAGTGCACGAGGTCCCGAAGAGCTACTGGGGCGGCGTCCCGGTGATCGGCTCAGCGGACCAGGCCCTGCTGGAAAAACTGCAGCGGGCCGCGGACGAGATGACGCAAAGGGCAGCCAGCCGGCTGGGCGGTGACGGGCCAGCTTCGGTGAATGTGCGCGCGCTGAGCGGCTTTGTGGTCAAGGAGCTGGTCGATGCTTCGCAAGATGCCGATCTGGTAGTCGTCGGCACACGCAGCGCCGGCCATTTTGCCCGGTCGCTGGTGGGATCGGTGAGCAGCGAGGTCGTCCAGCACTCTGCGTGCCCGGTCGTGATCGTGCCGCACAAGAAGTGAACAGGTCTGCCCCGATCCCGGAGCCCCCGCCGGTGAGCAGAACCGTGATGCCGCTGAGCTTCACAGGTCTCCGTTCCGGAGGAAGGCGTCGTGCTGGTGGCGTACGTAGGCCTCGAAGGTCGTCGGCGGGCGTCCGAGCAGCCACGTGAGTACGTTGGGGTTGCCGACGAAGTCGTGGCGCGCGCTCTCGATCAGCGCCATGCAGGCGACATCGGTCACGTCGCCCAGGTCCACCAGCGACTGACGCCGCTCAAGCGACCATGACAGCTGGGATTGGTCGGCCCGACGTGGTACACCTTCTCCACGCCCCGGATGGCCCTGGCCAGCACCGCCGGCTCGCCGAGGTCGCCCGCCACTATCTCTTGCACGCCCAGCGCACGCAGCCGCCCGGCAGAAGCTTGCGTTCGGACGCAGGCCCGAACCGGTTGCCCAGCCGCACGTTGCATTCGGGGTCTCAACTACCCACAGCAGCCATAAGCCCAGTCCTGGTATCCCTCCGAGGGATCCGCAGCTTCCTCGCCCAGGTCACGCCCGCGGTGCCGGTATGCGCCGGGCGGCAACGGCGCATGACCCCACGACCGCGCGCAGAAGCGCCCTGGTGACGGCTGACCGGCGCATGACGGGGATGGCGTGCGGCCCTATCCGGTAGTACGCGTGCACGAGCCAGGTGCCAAGACGGTTGGTCATGAGCGACTGGTCCCTGAACTGCCGCAGCACCAGCACCTGGGCGGATTCGGCTCCATACAGCTCGGTCGCGATGAAGCAGTCACCGTGGGCTTTGCCGCCTTCTTGCGCGCCCGAGATGAGGTGCGCGGCAGTTCCATCACAGCTTCGGCAGGCCGGGCGATCGTTTTCACGACCGCATTTGGGACAGGTGTACTTGGGCATTGCGTCATTGCTCCAATGTCGGCCGGATCAGGGTACTGCTATCGGTCAGTCGCCTGGCCGGCAGGAGCGGACATCTCTCGCAGACAGGCAGGGTAGGCGTTCCCCCTGCTCTCCTGCCACGTACGCTCTCGCTCGGGCCCAGGCCTCCTCCGGAGCGGCCCCCTCGATCCGGCCCTGGACTTTGGTATCAATAGGCAGCAGCACGGAGAGGAAGGCCGACGGAAACAAACGCCAATCTGGCCGCGGTCGGCGGGCTGCTAGCCGCACGCCAGGGCCCGAATAAACGGGCGGCTGTTCTTGATCCTTACACGCCGCTGCTCGCCGCGGCCGCACTGCGGGATGCCATGCCAGTAATGCCGCGGCAGCCCGGCCCAGCCCCGCTCGACGTCGAGGCAGTCCAGATGATCACCGAGCTGTACGTTCTGCGCCATTCGGCGCTTGGCTCGGCGGCTGAGGCAGCCCTCGTCAACGTCCTCCTGCTGGCCATCGACCGGTCACCGCCGGGCCGCCCGCCGGCTCAGCTTGCGGCCGAGGCATGGCACCTCCAGGCCGTCGTGCTCATTGAGGTGTTCCAGTCTGATGGCCGGCCCGATCTGGCGCATACCGCTGTGACCATGTTGCAGCAGGTCGTGGCGGTAACCCCCGCTGGCCACCCGCGGCGGTCCGCGTATCTTACGACTCTGGCCAATGCACTGCTGGCCCGATCCGGCGGTGCGCATGCGCCGGCAGACCTGGACAGAGCGGTGGGCGCCGCGCGGGCCGCTGTGGCAGAGCAGACCGATGATGGTAACGCAGAGCGACCGTATGCGCTCTCTTGCCTTGGCATGTGCCTCACGGAGCGGTTCAGGCAGTCGGGAGTGCCGGCCGACCTGGATGAAGCCGTCGCAGCCGGACGGGCCGCCAGTGCCGCCCTCCCCGCTGGAGACCCTGCACAGCTGGACTGCCTCGGCAACCTGGCCAGCGCGCTGCAGAGCCGGTTTGAGCTTTCGGGGCAGCCCGCGGATATCGACCAGGCCATTGAAATCCTCGAAGCAGCGCTGACCGCTGACCATGCCGACCAGGAATTCCGGCTCATCGCGCAGCGCAACCTGTGCGGCCTCCTGCTGACGCGTTTCGCGTATGCCGGAACGGATGCTGATCTGGCGGCGGCGATCGCGTCCGGCCGTGCCGCGGTTGACGGCTGGCCAGCCGGTGATCCGGGGCGGGCGGTAGGGCTGGGCAACCTCGCCGCGGCGATGCGCGCCAGGTACGACCATACGGGTGTGCTGGCCGACCTGTCCGAGGCGATCGCGGCGAGCCGGAGAGCGGCGGACGCGGTACCTGACGGCGATCCGGGCCGTGCGGTTTACCTGGGCATCCTGGGCATGGCCCAGCTGATCCTGGCCGAGCGCACGGGCTCGGCAGCTGACGCGGACAAGGCGATCGCGGCCAGCCGCGCGGCCGCCGACGCGGTCCCGGACGGGCACCCGGACCGGCCAGGTTACCTGTCCGGCCTGGGCGCCGCGCTGCGCGAGCGCTTCAGCCTGACGGGGCGGACAGCCGACCTGGACCAGGCCATCGACGCGGGGCGCGCCGCGGTAGAGGCCACCCCGGCCGGGCACTTCAGCCGCGGTGGGTACCTGACCAACCTCTGCCTCGCCCTGACCGCGCGATACGAGCGCAGCAGTGACCCGGCCGACGTGGAGGCCTCGATCACCGCTTCCCGGGCGGCACTCGCGGTGCTGGCGCCAGACCGCCCTGACTACGGCAGGGTTCAGCTCAACCTCGGTCTCGCCCTGGCTGCCAGGCCGTCCGCGGGCGATGGCCGCCGTGCCACAACCCAGAACGATCAGGCTCGGCAGGCGTTCAGGGAGGCAGCTGGCTGCGAGACCGCGGACCATTCGGTGCGGCTGCAGGCCGCACAGGCCTGGGGTGAGTCGGCCGGCGCGCTGGGCGACTGGCCGGACGCGCTGCGCGGTTACCAGGAGGCGGTGGATCTGCTCACCCAGTCTGCCTGGCACGGGCTTGGCCGGGCCGACCAGATACACATCCTGGCCCGGTCATGGGGACTGGCCGCAGATGCCGCCGCTGCGGCCGTGCTCGCCGGACGGCCGCAGCGCGCGGTTGAGCTCCTTGAGCAGGCGCGCGGCGTACTGCTCGGCCAGGCCATCGACGCGCGCACGGACCGCAGATTGCTCAGCGAGCATGCGCCCGGGCTAGCGGATCAGCTAGATACGGTCGGCGCTGAGCTCGACCGGCTCGCGGCGCCGGCTGCCGAGCCGACATCATCTAGCGCCGAGTCACGCCGGGCGGCGCGCCGCCAGGAACTGGCGGGCCAATGGAACGAGCTGTTGTCCGCAGCGCGGCGGATTCCCGGCCTCAGCGACTTCCTGCGGCCTGCACCATTCGCCAGCCTGCGGCGCTGCGCCGATGGCGGCCCGGTAGTGATCGTCAACTTCTCCCGGCACGGCTGCCACTGCCTGATCGTGACCTCGGCCGGCCTCACGCTTGTCCCGCTCGACGACGTGACGCTGGGAGAGGCTCTTGACCAGGTAAAGGCGGTGCGAGACGCGGTCGCCGCCGTCGATGGCTCGGACCAGGGGTGGCGGCAGGCGCAATCCCTGCTGGCCGGCACGCTCGGCTGGCTGTGGGACTCGGTCACGGGCCCGGTCATCAGGGCGCTCACAGACAGCGGCCCTCGCGGGGAGACGTTGCCGCGGCTGTGGTGGTGCCCGACCGGGCTGGCCGCGTTCCTCCCCTTGCACGCGGCCGGGCGACCTCGCGGGCCGGGCCCGCCTTCGGCCGCCACCGACCACGTCGTCTCCTCCTACACGCCGACCCTGCGCGCGCTCCTCGATGCACGAGCCCGGGCGGCCCGCACAGGTGGCACGCCGGCCCGCATGCTGGCGGTCGCCCTTCCCGCCACCCCTGGCCGGCCTGACCTGCCCAAGGCCGAGGCGGAGGTGCTGGCGGTCGCGGGCCACCTCCAGGGGGCCACCGTGCTGACCGGCCGCGCGGCAACACGCTCCAGCCTCCTGGCCGAATTGCCGCGCCACAACTTCCTGCACTTCGCCGGCCACGCCGTCCAGGACTCGTTCGACGTGGCCAGCGGCGCGCTGTACGGCTACGACCGCCCGGTCTCCATCTCGGATCTGACAGCGCTCCGGCTGACTGACGGCAGGCTGGCCTTCCTGTCGGCCTGCCAAACCGCAGCGGGCGCCCTGGACGTCCCAGACGAAGCGGCCCACCTGGCCGGAGCCCTGCTGCTGGCCGGGTTCAGCCATGTCGTCGCCACCCAGTGGACCGTCTCCGACGCGATAGCGCCGCGGGTAGCCCAGGACTTCTACCCGCGGCTGATGCGCGACGGCACGACGGACCCCGCGGGCGCGGCCCGTGCGCTGCATGCCGCCATTCAGCAACTGCGTCACGAATCGCCGCTACTGTGGGCCGCTTACATCCACATCGGCCCATGATGGCCTTGCAGCCTCGCGGCGCTCTGCTCCCAGGTACGCAGCGACAGGCTGGATATAGTGCTCTGGTCGGTCACGCAGCCATTTAGCCGCGCTGCGCCGAAGTGACCCCAGGAATGGGCGATCGGATCATTAGGAGTCGCAATGGGCGAGGTCAGGCTGAGCCTGCCCGCAGCGCTCGCCGCCGAACTCGTCGCGGACGACCTGGTCAGCGAACCTATCGTCTGGCGGGGCGCGGACGTCGTCAGCCTGATCACTCTGGCCGCCGACGTCACTTCGGCGGTCACCGCCGTCGTGGCCAGCAGGCAATCACTCGGGGAGATCGCCCGCAAGCTGGTGCATCACGTCAGCACCGCGGCCCGCGAAGACTCAGCGGATGTCAGCATCACCGTCACCGTGCCGCAAGGTACCTACGTCCTGGTCCAGCGGAATGATCAAGCCGGGCAACACCAGCTGGCGGTCAGCGTCGAGTCAGCGATGCTGGACGCCGCAGTCAGGGCCGAAAGCGCCGGATCGGCCGAGCGCGGCTAGTATGTGCCGCTCGGATCGTCCGGGCACGGGTACAGGTCCTGCCCGCACACCCAGGTGCCGCTGACCCGGTTCCAGAAGCGCCGCCCCTGGTAGCGGGGGTCGACGGCGGCCTCGTAGATGCTGGCCAGCTGGGCCAGGGTCTCGGCCACAATGCGCTCAGATTGCGGAGCCCGCCACATCGCGCCGGTGTCCACGAAGTTGGCATCGACCTGGATGTAGCGATAGTAAACATCGTCGAACAACGAGAAGCCGCAGTCCAGCGCCGAGTAATACAGCCTTACCATGCCGTCCTGAGGGGGGCCGCTGTAGTCCTTAGCGGCCAGGAAACAACGCCCAGATCGCTCGATCGGGTGCGGCCCGATGCCCTGCTCAACGGACCAGCCGTCGAGGTGCTGTCCAAGATCGTAAAGGGCGAGTTCCAGCACGTCATCCGGAGCGCGGTAGGGACCCCCCGGAGCCTGCAGATAATGCCCAACGTAGCGCTTGTGCAGAGGGTTGTGCACCATTTGACACCTCCGGTGCGCATCGGCTACAGCCCGGTGCGGGCGGTCAGCCGCCCCGAGTCAACGGCTGCCCTGAACGCGACGTAATCTCGCTCGTTCTGGTCGGCGTAGGCGGCGGAGAAGTCTGCGATCGCGCGGTCGAAAGCGTCCCCCTTGCCCAGGTAGGAGGAAATCGCGATCCGGTCGCCCCAGCGGGCGTGGGCCCGGGCCAGGGTCGCCCCGCAGATACGCGAATACAGGGTGGCCCCCGGGGGGAGCATGGTGTCGACGTCCGCGCTGCCCTTCCAGTCCTGGAATTGGCGCACGTAGTAGTCGCGGGTCACGCCGTCCAGACCCTTGATGCGCTGCCAGCCCAGGAAGATGTCGGTCGCTGCCTGCATCAGGCGCTGCCCGGCTACCACCCGCTCGCCATGGTGGGAGTATGCGCTCGCACCAAGGAAGCGCTCGAGCACGGATGCTTGCGCCTCCTTAACCTGCAGGAACAACGGGTCGTTGTCGTCCCGGCCGAGCATGAGCATGATGTAGCAGCGGGTGCCCACGCTGCCCACGCCCACTACCTTGTGGGCCACGTGGGCGTAGCGGTACTCCTCGACCGGGTGGTGCTGTCGCCCGAGCGTGCGCCGGTACGAGCTGAGCAGTTTCTTAATCAGCGGAACGGGGTCCTCCCATTCCGACCCAGGCTGGATCAGGTCCTCGATCGGGATGATGAGCGGCGGGTCGGCGACGATCCGCGGTTCACCGTCAACCTCGTCTGCCCGCTTGGCGAACACCCGTGTGCTGTCGCGGGTTCGCGCCTTCGCCACCATCTCCTCGGTCGCCCGGGCCTCCTTCTTGCTGACCCGTTTGACGCGGACTTCCTCGCGGACCAGTTTGAGCAGCATCCCGGCCTCTAGGTGGTCATACCACGCCTCCACGGAGCGCATCCCGGCCGCTTCGCGCATCCGGTCCCGGTACTCCCGGACCCCGGCCATGACGATGTCCCGGCGGTCGGCGAGGCTGAAGCCGCGGTCGCGTCCCATCACCTCGAAACTGGCCGCCAGACGCTTGACGTCCCACTCCCACGGGCCCGGAAGGGTTTCATCGAAATCGTTGATGTCGAACAGCATCTGCCGCTCGGGCGTGCCGAACAGGCCGAAATTCGACAGGTGCGCGTCACCGCACAGTTGTACGGTGACACCGGACTGAGGGGTCGCCGCCAGATCGGACGCCATGATCAGCGCAGCGCCCCGGTAGAAGGTGAAGGGAGAGACCAGCATCCGCCCGTACCGGATGGGGACCAGCTCGGCGACCCGGCTCTCCGCCTGCTCTTCGAGCAGGGTGATCGGATCCGGGCGGTCCGGTGCGGGTTCCCACCGTCCGTGGCTCGACCGTGGCGCCTCCGTGCGGGCGGCCCGGCCTCTGGCCACCCGCTCATCCACCGTCAGGTGGGCCCGTCTCCACGCCGACGCGAACGTTGAGGCCGCCGCCTGCGTGGTCCCGACTCTCGAGGTCTGACCCGGGTGCGAGCGCTTTTCCATCGACGTTTACTTCGGTGACTGGCGCAGTGTTATTACCCGGTTCACGCTGGCCAGGAACGCCGGGCCGTTGAGGGTCCCGTTGCGGTAGGCCGCTGCCAGTTCGCCGCTCGCCTGCTCTCCCTGGGTGACGTTCTGGGCGGAGCAGAGCAGCAGGTCCATGCCGGCCAGCGCGGCGAACAGCGCACGGTTCTGGGTCGAGCCGTAGGAGCGCAGCGCGCCGGCCTCCAGGGCGTCTGTGATCGTGACCCCGGTGAACTTGAGCCGGTTCCGCAGCTCACCCTGGACGACATTGGGCGAGAGCCCGGCGGGCCGTGCTCCTATCGCCGGGTAGGTAGCCCACGACACCATGATCAGCTTGACTCCGGCACTGATCGCGGCCTGGAACGGCACCTCGTCGACGCGGCGGATCGTCGCCAGCGGCAGATTGAGCGTCACTGGTCTGATGTCGGTGTTCTGCCCCGCGGTAGCGTCCCCGAGGCCGGGGAAATGCTTGGCCGTGGCCGCCACCCCGCCGGCCTGCTGTGCCTTGATCATGTTGGCGCCCAGATGCGACACGACAGTGGGGTTCATGCTGTAGGAGCGGCCGAATTGGTCATCGAAGTCCCCGGCTTGCCGGTACACGTCGAGCACGGGCGCAAGGTTGACGTTCATGCCCACGCCGCGCAGGTTGGCCGCGGCGCCCTGGCCCGCTTGCGTGGCCAGAACCTCCGCCTTCGCCAGCGGATTCGCGCCGATCTGCTTCTCGGACAGATACGGGCGGCCCGGCAAGCGGCGGACCTGACCGCCCTCCTGGTCAGTCATCAGCAGCAGCGGTGCCCGTACCGGGTTCAGTGAGCTGGCGTTGGCCCGGTTCAGCTGCCTGATGACGCCCGCGATCTGCGCCTGGCTGGAAATGTTCTGCCCGAAGAAGATCACCCCGGCGGCCTCGCCATGCTGCATCAGCGAAATCAAGCTGGCTGGCGGGGTCAGGCCCGGGTAACTGTAGATCACCCGCTGGCCTGCCAGTTGCTGCGCCGACAGCCTCGCCAGGGCGGCGTCCGGCGCCCGGCGGCCGACCCCGGGCTGTGCCGCGCCAGTCATCCGGCCGCCGTCACGGCCGGCCACGCCAGTCGTCCTGGCCGCTGCGGCCGCCACCGCCGGCATGGTGATGGCGAGCGCGAGGGCCAGGCTTCCAGCCGTCAGCCATTTGCGTCGAACCCGCACGTCGGGCCACCTCTCCGCGAGCGACGGCCTGCGCCGAAGATGGGCGCCAGCTCAGCTGACCGGCCGCCGGGCGTGCTCTGGCCAGTCCTGCCCGCACTATATCCAGCGCGGCGGAGCATCGTCGCCGCGACCCAGCACCATCTGTCGGCCGCACGTCCGCCCGCGTCCATCCCCGCAGGTCACTGTCCTCCTGCGTCCCCACGCGACCACCCGCTGGCGCACAGCGTTGTTTCCCAGAAGGCGCAGTGCAAACTGTGCGTATTCCTTGGCGATCTGCTCCGGAGTGGTACGTCCGTCGGGTTGAAACCACTGCACTAATCTAGCGCCGTGCACATTGTCGCTATCGCCTGCCCCGCATCGCGCCGATAGTTGACGGCGCGATTACCCGCCGTAATGGCCGCTGAAATCTCCGTGTCCAGCAGGTCCGTGTTGGCGTTCTCGATGGCACTGATCGTGAAGAATACCTGAACGCCATAAATGGCTTGTAAACTGCAGATATGTGCAGGTACCTTGACAAAGCGGACGATAGGGGTGACGGTGGTCTCAAATCCGCCATGGATCACCGAGCGAGCGCTCTGTTTGTTCCGCTAGGAAGGATCGGCTTGGATGACAGATGTCCCGACCATGGATGAACTGCTCAGGGAAGCCCCGAAGAACTGGGGCAAGTGGGGGGAGGAGGATGAGGTTGGCGCGCTGAATTACCTCACCACAGAGGAAGTCTTCCGCGGTGTGCGCCACATCAAGTCCGGCACGGTGTTCACTCTGCAGCGGCTGATCGGCGACCCCAGAGGCGACCCGGTTTGGCCCGGGCGGACGCCGGCCGAGAAGACGATGATCTTGGACGAATCCTCATGGGACGGCGACGGCGCTCCGCAGTTCCCTGGTGGCCTGCACTATGCAGATGACAAGATCAGCGCGTTTCTCCAGGGCTCGACGCAGTACGACGCTCTGGGCCACGTCTGGTACGGCGGCCAGCTCTGGAATGGTTACGGCGCGCGCAGCACTGTCGGCGGACTGGACAAGGCCAGCGTGGCTCCGATCGCGGAGCGCGGTGTCGTCGGGCGGGGCATCCTGCTCGACATAGCCCGCTTCCGTGGCAAGGAGAACCTCGGCAAGGCCGAGACCTTCACCCACGAGGACCTGGTGGCGTGCGCTGAAGCCCAGGGCGTCAAGATCGAGAAGCGTGACATCCTGGTCATCCGCACGAACTTCCTCAAGCTTTTCTTCGACCAGGGCGAGAAGTTCTACGAGGGCTTCTGCGAACCGGGCCTGGTCTACAGTCCCGAGCTCGTGCAGTGGTTCCAGGACATGGAGATCCCGAACCTTGTCGCCGACACCATCGCCAACGAGGTGACGATCGACCCAAACAATGGCGCCGCCCTGCCGCTGCACTGCGCCCTGATGCGAAATCTCGGCGTGGCGCTGACCGAGATTTGCGACCTGGAGAAACTGGCCGCGCACAGTGCTGAGGACCGTCAGTACACGTTCCTCTACACGGCGGCCCCGTTGAAGGTGAACGAGGCGAGCGGCTCGCCTGTCAACCCTGTGGTGATCAAATGATGACGTATACCGAACGTCCCTGGACGAAGCTTTACAGTCAGGGATTGCCGACCGACATCACGCCGGACTACCCGACCATGCTCGACATATTCAGCGCGTCGGTGACGCGGGCACCGGACAGCCCGGCGATCAAGTACTTCGACGGTGTGCTCACCATGGCCGGCCTGGACGCCCGTTCCGACTCGCTCGCGGTGGCCCTGGCCGGCCGCGGGTTCGCTGCTGGGGACAGGCTCGCGGTCTATGTGCAGAACAACCCGGCGTTCGTCATCGCGCTGCTGGCAGCCTGGAAGGCCGGCGGTGCGGCTGTGGTGATCAACCCGATGAACAAGGGCCGCGAGCTGAAATATCTGCTCGCCGACTCCGGTGCCAGTGCGCTGCTGTGTCTTGACGACCTCTACGAGTCGGTGGCTAAGGAGGTCATCGCGGCAGGTGAGACCGCGGTCAGGACGGTGATCACCTGCTCCCCGCTCGACGGGCAGTCCCGCAACGACGAGCGGCTGTTCGCCGGCGTGCAGCGGCTGTGTCCAGAGGGGACACTGGACCTCGAGGCGATCTTCAGGCAGAACGACGGTCGCAAGCCGGTGCCCGTCGATCCAGGTTCCGAGGACCTGGCCGTGCTGTGCTACACCTCGGGGACCACTGGGGTGCCGAAGGGTGCGATGTGCACCCACAGCACGATGGTGTTCAATTCCCAGACGTACCGGGACTGGATGGGCTTCACCGCCGAGGACTCCGTGCTCGGGGTCGCGCCGCTGTTCCATATCACCGGCCTGATCGGCCACATGGGGGTCGCCCTGCTCGCGGCGTGCCCGCTGGTGATCAATCACCGGTTCGAAGCGGCGGTGGTCATCGACGCGATTCGTGAGCACCAGCCCACGTTCACCGTCGGTTCGATCACGGTGTTCATCAACCTCTCGGGGCTGGAGGGAGTAGCCAGGGAAGACTGGTCCTCATTCCGGATGATCTACTCCGGAGGCGCGCCGATCGCCCCCGCGATCACCGACCAGTTCATGGAAAAGACCGGCCTCTACATCCACAACATTTACGGTCTGACCGAGACTAACTCGCCGTCGCATGCGGTACCTCTGGGCAAGAAGGCGCCGGTGGACCCGAACACGGGGGCGCTGTCGGTGGGTGTGCCGGTGTTCAACACCGTGGTCCGGATCCTCGATGAGGCCGGCGAGGAAGTTCCCGTGGGCCAGATCGGCGAGATCGCCACCTCGGGTCCGCAGGTCGTCCCCGGCTACTGGAACAAGCCGGAGGCGACCGCGGAAAGCCTGCCCGGCGGTGAATTGCGCACTGGTGACGTCGGGTTCATGGACCCCGACGGCTGGTTCTACCTTGTGGACCGCAAGAAGGACATGATCAACGCGGCTGGTTACAAGGTATGGCCACGTGAGGTGGAGGACGTGCTCTACGGCCACCCGGCGGTGCGTGAGGCCGCAGTGGTCGGTGTTCCGGATGAGTACCGCGGCGAGACGGTGAAGGCCTACGTCTCACTCAAGCCCGGTGCAACGGTCACCGAGGAAGAGCTGATCGGGTTCTGCAAGCAGCAGATGGCGGCGTACAAGTACCCGCGTGCGATCGAGTTCGTCGATGAGCTGCCGAAGACCACGACCGGGAAGATCCTGCGGCGCGAGTTGCGTGATTCGGACTCGTGAGCACCGCCGACCTGGTGCGGCTGGACCTGCTGGGTCCGGCTCTGGCCGAAGCGACAGGTGATGGACGGTGGCGTTCGCTGGACGCCACGCTCATCGCCGGGGGTAAGTCGAACCTGACGTTCGAGCTCACCAGTGGGGCCGGCGCGGTGATCCTGCGCCGGCCTCCATCGGGTGAGCTGCTGCCGAGCGCCCATGACATGGGCCGTGAGGCGCGGATCCAAGGAGCGCTGGCAGGCACGTCGGTACCGGTCCCCAGGATCGTATTGCAGGAGCCCAGCGGGGACCTGCTGGGCGTGCCGTTCTACGTGATGGAAAAGGTGCCCGGTCACGTCATCCGTGACCAGATGCCGAACGGGTATGCCGAGACGCCGGCGGAGAAGCTGGCGCTGACAGACGCGTTGGTTAACGCACTCGCTGATCTGCATGCGGTTGACCCCGAAGCGATCGGGCTGGCTGACTACGGACGGCCGCACGGCTACCTGGAGAGGCAGATCCGCCGCTGGAACGGCCAGTGGGAGAAGACCAGGACCCACGAGGTGAAGGCGGTCGATGAACTCGGCGGCCGGCTGGCGAGGCTACTGCCACAAAGCCAGCGGGAGTCGATCGTGCATGGTGACTACCGGCTCGACAACTGCCTGATGGCCCTGGCTGACCCGTCGCGGGTAGCTGCTGTCTTGGACTGGGAGCTGTCCACACTGGGTGACCCGCTGACCGACCTCGGGCTGCTGCTGTTCTACTGGCGCGAACCGGGGGAGGACAAGCCGGCGCTGACTCCCGCGGTGACGCGGAACCCGGGCTTCCCGGGAAGGACCCATCTCACGGAACGCTACGTACAGCGGACCGGTGCCCGGCTGGACGACATCGCCTTCTACGAGGCGTTCGCATATTTCAAGTTCGCGGTGATCGCGCAGGGCATTGCCGCGCGGGTGGCGGCAGGCTCGATGGCCGGGCAGGACTTCGGCAACCTCGACCAAGAGGTCCTGAAGATCGCCGAAGGCGGCCTCAGCAGGCTCGAGGAGGACTAGGGAATGGACTTCGGGCTGTCGCCGGCGGCGGAGGAAGTGTCTGCGCGGATGTGGGGGTTCATGCGGGAGGAGGTATTCCCCGCGGAGAAGGAGTATGAGCAGTGGCGGGCGAGCCACGACCCGCACGCGAACCCTCCGGTGCTTGAGCGGCTGAAGGCGTCGGCGAAGAAGCGGGATCTGTGGAACCTCTTCCTGCCCGAGATATCAGGATTGTCGAACCTGGACTACGCCGCGGTCGCGGAGATCTCGGGATGGTCGCCGGTGATCGCCCCGGAGGCCATCAACTGCCAGGCCCCGGACACCGGCAACATGGAAACGCTGCACCTGTTCGCGACGCCGGAGCAGAAACAGCAATGGCTCGAACCGTTGCTTTCCGGGGAGATCCGTTCGGCGTTCGCGATGACCGAACCGGACGTGGCGTCCTCGGATGCGACGAACATCACCACCGGGATGGTGCGGGACGGCGACGACTACGTGATCAACGGCCGCAAGTGGTGGATCAGCGGGGCCGCCGACCCGCGGTGCCAGGTCTTCATCGTGATGGGCAAGACCGACCTGGCCGCGGACACGCACCGGCAGCAGTCGATGATCCTCGTGCCCAGGGACGCCCCCGGGATGACCATCGAGCGGCAGCTGCCCATCTTTGGCTACCAGGACCAGCACGGGCACTCCGAAATCGTGTTCCGTGACGTGCGGGTGCCAGCGTCGAACATGCTGGCCGGCGAGGGGGATGGGTTCATGATCGCCCAGGCCCGGCTCGGTCCGGGCCGGGTTCACCATGCCATGCGGGCTATCGGGATGGCCGAGCGAGCCCTCGGGCTGATGGTGGATCGTGCGAAGTCGCGGGTGGCGTTCGGCCAGCACCTGTCCGACCAGGGTGTGGTGCGGGAGCTGATCGCCCAGTCCCGCATCGACATCGACCAGGCCCGGCTCCTGGTGTTCAAGACAGCATGGCTGATCGACAAGTACGGCGCCAAAGGGGCGCGCACCGAGATCGCGGCGATTAAGGTAGCCGCGCCGGCGATGGCCACCGCGGTGATCGACAGGGCGATCGAGGTGTTCGGCGGCATGGGCGTCAGCGACGACACGCCGCTCGCGTATTTCTACGCCTGGGCCCGCAGCCTGCGCATTGCCGACGGGCCCGACGCAGTCCACCGCCGGTCGATCGCCCGCGAAGAGCTCAGGCGAGAACGCCCGTTCATAGGTTGATCAAAGCCGTGGGCCCCCTCCTTCCGCTCCGTCATGCCTCGGACAGCGATCATGCAGCCCGCATCCGCGAGGATTCCTGAGGATTCCCGGACCTTCCGGAGGAGGTAGGAGTCAGCGGGGCAGGAAGTCCAGCAGCAGTGCGTTGACCTTGCCGGGGGCGTCGAGCTGCATCCAGTGGCCGGGACCGTCGAGGCGCTCATACCGCCACGGACCCGCGACGTTCTTGGCGGAGTCGGTCATCTGCACTTCGCTGAGGGCCATGTCGCTGGTGCTCCAGATGCCCATGGTGGGTGCCTGCACTGGCGGGAGCTGCGGCACCCGCCCGGCCCATGATTCCGGCGGCAGGTTGGCCCGGTACCAGTTCAAGCCCGGCGTAAGCGAGCCGGTGGCTTCCAGGTCGGCGATCACCTGGTCGGTGTCGGGGTGGCGTGCCCAGCTACGGAAGGCGGCCCAGTTGTCCCCGGTCAGCCACTGCTCGGCGATCCCAGGGAACTGGAACAGCAACATGTACCACGACATTTGCCGCTGCTCCAGCGTGCGGAGGAACGTCGCCGGGTGACCGACGGACAGGACGGCCAGGTGGTTGACGTTGCTGGGCGCCAGGCAGGCGAGCACCCAGGCTAGGGCGGCCCCCCAGTCGTGGCCGACCACATGAGCCCGGCTGATCTGCTGCTCGGCGAGAACGGCCAGGACGTCCCCGGCCAGCAGCGGGAGCGAGTAGGCCTCGACAGTGCCGGGCTTGCTGGACCGCCCATAGCCGCGCAGGTCCGGGACGATGACCTGGAACCCGCTCCCGGCCAGCACCGGGACCTGATGCCGCCAGAGCCGCCCGGAGTCGGGGAAGCCGTGCAGCAGCACCACCGGACGCCCCTGGCCTGTCACCTCGTACTCGATGCCGACTCCGTCGGCGTCCACCCGGGCCATTTCATCCTCCTTCTCGCTCGTTGATTGCTTCGGACGGGCACACGAGCGGCCCGGGCTGTTCCGTCCCCTGATGGTCGCAACCTACCCAGGCACCACAGGGGCCATGCCCCAGACACTGCCCCGCAGGAGCGGCTGAGGGTCAGCGATGAGCCATATGCAGATGATGACGGACTTGTACGACGCGCTTGGCCGGGGTGACCTGCGTGGACACGGCGGAGCTGCAGGACGTGGAGGGCGCACGTTAGGGCTCAGGCAGTCCAGTGGCCTAGAGCCATCTGAGGAAGGTCATGACATCCTGCGCTACGGCTCTGAGGGGACGGTCGTTGCTGATGGCCACATCCTCGACACCAGCATCTGCCGAGGCCGCGATCGATGATGCCGCCTCACGCAGATCGTCGCGGCGGCCGCTGCCGACATCACCTGCTAGCCGCTGTTCGATAACCGGCAGCGGAACCGTCAGGCGGGCTACCCTTAGTGGCAGCCCCAGCGCGTCCCGCACAGCCTGTACCTCGCCGGGGCTGCGGACAAAGTAGGCGAGCACGAAGAGCCCGATCCCGGCCCGCCGGTAGTTCGCCGCTACCGCGGTCAGGTTCTGCAGCATCAACCCGAATTCGGCCACGCGATCATCGGCGCCTGTACCTGCCCAGCTCAGATAGTCCAGGTCGAGCAGCGCGTACGGTTCGCCTCGCTGCTCGAGCAGGTAGGCGATCTCCTCGGCGACCGAACTCTTGCCCGACCCGTAGACCCCGGTGAGCAGGACGCCCTCGGCCCTGTGCGCGTTCACTCGCCGAGCGCGAACTTGTCGAACGAGGCGATCGTGCCCTGGCACGCCGAGCCGGTTGAGTCGGTGCAATCGATGATGACCAGGCCCTCAGGCGCGTCGATGAGTGGCGGACCGCAGACGGCACGATGCTGCGCCCTTTGACGTGCAGTCTATGGCGGTGCGGGTTCAGCGCGAGAGCAGCGGTGCGTGATCAAGGTGGGGTAGCACATGCCTCGCGAACAAATCAGCTTCGGCGGCGTGCGGGTAGCCGGACAGGATAAAAGCGTCCATGCCGAGGTCTGCGTAGGCCCGGATCTTGGCGAGCACCTGATCGGGGTCACCGACGATGGCCGCGCCCGCGCCAGAGCGCGCACGGCCGATGCCGGTCCACAGGTTCGGTTCGGCGTAGCCGTCGTCATCGGCGATGTCGCGGAGTTCGTTCTGCCGCTGGGTTCCCGCGGAGAGGGTGTCCAGGGACCGGCGGCGGATGGTGTCGCCGGTGCGGTCATCGAGCCGGGAAACCAGGCGCTGCGCGGCGGCCCGGGCTTCGGCCTCGGTGGCGCGGACGATGACGTGTGCGCGGTAGCCGAACCTCAGCTTACGGCCGTAGCGGGCGGCGCGCGCTCGCATGTCATCCAGGACGGTCTCGACTCCGGACAGCGTGTCGGGCCACATCAAGAACACGTCGGCGGCCTGGGCGGCGACCTCGCGTGCCGCCTCGGAAAGGCCGCCGAAATAGAGCGGGGGGCAGCCGCCCCGGACCGGGCGCAGGCGCGGCGGGTCCAGGGTGATGTTAATAAACTCCCCGCGGAAGTCGACGGGCTTGCCGTCGAGCAGGTCACGCACTATGTGCATGACCTCCAGGGTGCGGCGGTACCTGGGAGCCGATTCCAGGTTCTGGCCGGGCAGGCCGGAGGAGATGATGTTGATCGTCAGGCGCCCGTCGAGCATCTGATCGATCGTGGCGAGCTGCCGGGCGAGCTGCGGGGGCCACATCTCACCCATCCGCACAGCGACCAGCAGCTGCATCCGGCGCAGCAGCGGGGCGATCCCGGCGGCGAACGCTATCGAGTCGATCCCCATCGCGTAGCCGGAGGGAAGCAGCAGGTTGTCGTATCCGGCCTGCTCCGCGCCGAGTGCGATATCGCGGCAATGTTCCCAGCTCGACTGCAGCCTGCCGTCCGGCACGCCGAGAAACTCGTAGTCGTCGTCGCACAGCGCGGCAAACCAGGAGACCTCACAGCTCATGGGAGCAAGTATGCCGGGCCCGTCCGGCATCGGGCCGCACTGCTAGCGTGACATCATGACGACGTCGCTGCCCGACAGCGCCAGAGCGGTGCTCGACTCCCCAGCCTTGGCTCACCTGGTGACCTTGAACCCTGACGGCAGCCCCCAGGTGACCCTGGTGTGGGTCGGTCTTCATGGCGACGAGATCGTGGCCGCCCATCTTCCCGAGCACCGCAAGGTGCGCAATATCCGCAACGACAGCCGCGTCGCTCTCTCGATCGAAACCGACACGCGTAACGCTATGGGCCTCAACGAGTACCTCGTCGTATATGGCACGGCGCGCATTACTGAGGGAGGAGCTGCCGAGCTCCTTCAGCAACTCGCTCACACCTACCTCGGTCCTGAGGTCCGTTTCCCGCCGATGGATAACCCCCCACCCGGATACATCACCCACATCTCGGTGGACCGCGTGGCCGGGGTGGGACCGTGGGCCGAGCAGCACTGACAGCCCGCGCTATCAGCAGGCAACCATCGTTTCAAGCTTCTCAACGTAGGCTTTCGGCAGCCCGCGCTCGTGCGCCGCCGCGATCAGACGGTCGAGGTACTGGCGGGACGGCAGAACCTGCGATGGCTCTTTGACATGGACTGTGTAGACCACTGCAGCCTGGCCTTGGCCGCCTGCTTCCAGCAGAACAGGGCACATGAGCCGGGTGTACGCCCAGCCGTATCCTTCCTTCCGGTCGATCGCTGTGAGCTCCTCGTCCTCGATCTCATACAACGCCCCCCAGACGGTTTCGTTGCTAGCGGGGATGACATCGGCGACACCTGTTCCGGTTCTGATTGACCGGCGGGTGAACGCAAGACGGTAACCGTCCAGGCGCGCCACACCCAAGAAGCGGTTCCGGGGGCACAAGCCTTCCATAACCTCAGCGGCCATGTTGCTACCATAAGCAAAATAGTTAATTGTCACAGAACTGCCGCCGTGTGTATGTCCTCGGCTCTCGCGATGGCACCCGTGAAAACGTTACGTGATCCGCTAAAATTGTCGTAGGCGTAGATGGTGACACTGACAAGCGAGTTATCCCCCAGCGCCATGAGCTCGCCGAGGCAAATTTTGCCAGCGAGCGCTTCCAACTGGCGTTCGGGAGGGAGCTTACGGGCCTGGAAGCCGGTTACCTTTGTGTTGAACGTTACTACGCGCGGGCCGAGGAAGGTCAGCGGATGTTTTCTGTTCCTTCTGGACCTATGTGCTGGCATGATTCCGATCCGGCCTGTGGTTACCGGCAGCGAAATAGTAGCGATTAAGATACCTGCCCAAAATTCCATAACCCCTCCAGCGAGTCACCTGATCTAATCTGCCGTTTGCAGGTCTCCGACTATCGTTCGGTCTTTACGGCTATCCGGACCGTCACCTGGCCCCTGCTTGGGGACCTCCCTGTCTCGTGCCTATACCGCCGATGAGGCCCGGGTCCGGCGCACCTTGCATCGCCTGCCCGCCACCTCCCGCGTCCCACCGCCATGCCAGCGGCCCGCTTCCCAAGATCGCAGGCCGCAGGTGACAGCCAGGTGACATTTCCGGTTCCCGTCCTGTCACCTCCCATTCTGTACAACTAAAACATGCCGGGACCCAGACAGAAGACCCGATTACCACCCGGTCATAAAGGAGCCACGCAATGAACGGCCATACCGGCGGCAACCCCGGCCCGCGGCGCGCCGCAGCCCTGGCCGCCGTCACCGTCACCGCCGCCGTCACCGCCGCCGCCATGCTGACGGCCTGCGGCGCCAGCCCCCCATCCGCCGCCGGCCCAGCCCCCGCAGGACCAGCGACCTACCACGCGGAACTCGCCTACGCGCACTGCATGCAAACCCACGGCGCGCCCAACTTCCCCACCCCCGCAAACCCGTCGCAACGCTTCCACATCACCGGACACCCCACCGGCAACAACCCCGCAGCACAGGCCAACGACACCTGCCAGCACCTGCTGCCCCCCGGCAGCATAGGAACGGGCAGCGCCACAGCGCCGGCGACGGCCAGCCCGGCTGGCGCCGCGGCGGCGGACTGCCCGGGCTCCGTGCCGTGTTACACACCCCGGCAGTTCCGGGTCGCCTACGGCATCAAGCCGCTGCTCGATCGCGGGATCGACGGCCGCGGCGTCACGGTGGCGCTGCCCGAGCAGGCCGAATCGGGGCCGGTGCGGCCCCGGCCGGTCTCCGGCCTCCTGCAGTCGGTCACCGGCATCCGGCAGGACCTGGCGGACTTCGACCGCCGGTTCGGACTGCCCCCGGCACGGATCCAGGTCATCACGACCTTGGCAGGTTCGTCCGCTTCGCCGTGGCTGGCCAGCGTGGAGGAGGTGGAGGACACCGAGCTGGTGCACGCCGTCGCCCCGGACGCCACCATCCGTGAGATTCTGGTCAACCCGGCGGACGTGAGCACCCCGGCGAGGTTCGCCGCCACATGGGCCACGGCGGTGCGGATCGCCGCCCGCCACGGCGAGGTGATCTCCCAAAGCGGCATCGGTCAGGACTTCAACCTGGGTGAGGGCTCCTGGACCAGCGCGGAGATGGCGACCATGAACTCGGCGCTGCAGTACGCCGCCGCCCGCCATGTTACCGTCGTGGTCGCGTCGGGAGACCAGGGCGCGATCGGCAACGGCTCGACCGCGCCGGTCAAGCAGGTCATCCTGCCCACTTCCGACCCGCTGGTACTCGCGGCCGGCGGCACCAGCCTGACCGCGAACCCGGTCACCGGCGCGTACATCAGCGAGACCGCCTGGAGCGACCCAGGTAACCAGCCGTCCGCGTCGGGTGGCGGGTTCAGCCGGCTGTTCGCCCGGCCCGCCTACCAGGATGGCGTGCCCGGCATCGGCGCCGCCCGGGGCGTGCCGGACGTCGCCGCGGACGCCTCGGGGACCACCGGCATGGCGCTCGCGTTCAGCGCGCCGGGAGGCGGCTACGAGCTCATCGGGGCCGGCGGCACCAGTGCCGCCGCGCCGTTCTGGGCCGGGCTGATCGCCCTGGCCGACCAGGAGGCCGGCCACCCGCTCGGCCTCATCAACCCGGCCATCTACCGGATCGCCCGCGGCCCGCTCTACCACAAGGCGTTCCACGACATCACCACCGGCAACAACACCGTGGTCCTCAACGGGGTCACTGTCACCGGCTACCAGGCCGGACCCGGCTGGGACCCGGTCACCGGCTGGGGCACCCCCGACGCCCAGGTCCTCATCCCCCTGCTCGCCCGCTGAGGCACCGCGAAATGTTCTGGGCTCCCGGGGCCATCGCCCCGGAAATGGTGCGCCACCCTGGACTGTGACCTTCCCCGGTAAAGACCTGGCAGCTGCACGGCAGACGGGACAAAATCGAGACAGGCTCGACAACCGATACGCGGAGCCCGCCGAAGGCGGGCCGCAGCACAGCACTCTCAAAACTAGGCGCCCGACTCGCGGAAGGAGTCGTTAGTCCATGAGTGTCACCTTGATCAACATCTTTGAAGTGCCTGCCGGCGACGAAGACGAATTCATCGCCGCCTGGGTAAAGACACGGGACTACCTCATGACTCTGCCGGCACATATCGAGACCGCGTTGCACCAGTCGCTGCACGACGCACGGTTCCGGTTCGTGAACATCGCGCAGTGGACATCAGAGGATGAGTTCAACGCTGCGATCCGCAGCGAAGGCTTCCGGGAATCCGCGTCGGGACTGCGCTGGCCCATGTCTCCTGCGCTCTACCAGGTGGTCCGGACGGGATAGCCCAGGCCACACCGCCTGGGCTCGTGCTGGTCAGCCATCAGCCCGGGCCTGCACGTGTTGCAGGAATCCCCGGGTTAGGCCCGCGATCACGTCGGGCTGCTCGTCAAGAGCGAAGTGGCCAGCGTCGAGGACGTGCACCGCAGCGTCTGGCACGTCCCGCCGGAATGCCTCGGCCTCCTCGACCTGGAACGATGGGTCGTAGCGGCCCCATACGACCTGAAGTGGTGGCTGGTGCTCGCGGAGCCAGTCCTGCCAGGCGGGGTAGCTCGCGACGTTGGTGCGGTAGTCGTAGAACAGGTCGGTCTGGATGTCCTGCTGTCCGGCAGGCTGAGGAAGGCGAACTCGTCGGTCCACAGGTCCGGGTCGTAGTTCTCCGCGTTCGGGCTGGTTCCGACGTGACGCTGCCGCGTCGCCGCGAAGGAGAAGAAGTTCTCCCGCAGCGCGGCCTCGTGTTTCTCGCGGTCAGCCCAGAACTCCCGCCGGGTCTTCCACAGCGGGCCGAGACCGTCCTCGTGGGCGACGGCGTTCTGGACGATGAGCGCTTCGAGCCGCTCGGGATGCGCGATGGCGAGCCGGAATCCCACCGGGCCGCCGTAATCCTGCACGACCAGGGTGTAGAGGCGTAGACCGAGGACCTCGGTGAATCGGGCGATGATGGCAGCCAGATGGTCGAAGGTGTACGCGAACTCCGTGTGGCTGGGTGCGTCGCTGTGCCCGAACCCGGGATAGTCCGGTGCGACGAGGCGGAACGGACCGGCGAGCCGGTCCAGCAGTGGCTGCCACATGCGGGACGACGAGGGGAATCCATGCAGGAGCAGGATCGTGGGCGCGTCCTGCGGCCGGCCTCGCGATAGAAGACGGACAGGCCGCCGGCATCGACGGCACGGTACGCCGTCCGGTACATGGTTGTCTCCGTTCACATCAGGGTGGACAGCGGCTGCCGAAGGTGAACACGTACGTACCGCGTACGTCACCCTGGCCGTCCTTCCCCAGGGTAGAAGGGGCGAACCACCGCGGAATGCATAATCATCTGCATCACTAGCGGCACCGAGCCGCACTTCGTCCTACAAGGTGGCCGGGACGGCCGTCTTCGCGCCGGACTTCGACGCCGCGGGGCTGGGCACGGGGGCGGTATTCACCCTTCCCGGCTTGCTGGGCAGTAAGTGCGCCCCGGTCCCGGCACAGAGAGCGTGCCAGCTCCGGGCCGTCGGCGCCGGAGGTTCTTTTCTGGTGCGCGCCGTGCCTGGCCCGCAAGGACTGGTCGCCCTGACCCGGCTTGCCCGGGCCTATCCGTCACAGGTCAACTTCCCCGCGACCCCGGCTAACCTGGTCAACTTCGGGCAGGCAGTGGGATGATCCGGCCGTCGGGGAGCAGGTAGCCAGTGTCCTCGAACGCGACGACGCCATTACACAGCAGGCTCCAGCCCTGCTCCGGGTGGGCGGCCACGACGCGCGCGGCCTCGCGGTCCGGTGCGTCCGACAACGGGCAGGGCGGCTGATGCGGACAGTTCATAATCCCTCCCCGGGTGCACGGCCCAGGTGGATCCCCTACCAGCGTTACTCCCACCGCAGCGTCCGGGAAAGCAGCCACACGCGATGCATACGCCATCCTGGCAAGTTCCTAACGTTCTGCCGGCGCACGGCGATCATGCCACCCGCCCGGCGGTCTACCGTGACGTGGGCGTGACCAGGCGCCGCCGCAGCGGCGAGAGTCAGGCCAGGTGGCCTGCAACCGGCCGGTGATGCGGCGCGCGCCGCTGTCTTGGCGCGGGAGCGGAGAGGAGCGCTGATCTCATCCGACGATGCGCTCGCCGATCGGACCGAGGATGAGCATCGGGAAGTAGATGAGGCCGCCGACGATCACGACCACACCGAGCAGGAAGACGACGAACGTCGGCCCCGAGGTGTCGAGGGTAGCCCTGGTGCTCGCGTGGACCCGCGCCCCGGCCAGTGAGCCGGCGATGGCAAGGGCGAGCACTATCGGCCCGAACCGCCCGACCAGCATGACCAGTCCGAGCGTCACGTCGTACCACGGCGTGTTGGCCGACAGTCCGGCAAAAGCGGACCCGTTATTGTTGGCCACCGAGGCGAACGCGTAGGTGACCTCGGTCAGGCCGTGAAAACCGTTATTGAGAATCGACTGGGTACCGGCCCGCAGCACCAGCGACACGCTGCCGAACACCAGGACGACGATCGGGATCGTCAGTGCGTAGGCGACGATGAGCTTCATCTGCGTGGCCCGGACCTTCTTGCCCAGGAATTCCGGGGTGCGGCCGACCATCAGCCCGGCAATGAACACCGCCAGCAGCGCGAACACGAGGATGCTGTACAGCCCGCCGCCGTCACCGCCCGGGCTGACCTCACCGAGCAGAATGCCGACGAACGCCCCCGCGCCCCCGACCGGGGTATAGCTGTCCAGAGCCGAATCGGTCGCGCCGGCCGTCGTTCCCATGGTCCCGACGGTCATCAGCGCGGACCCGGCCGCGCCGAACCGCATCTCCTTCCCCTCCAGGTATCCGCCAGGGTTGTCGGCGGTCGCCACCTGGGAAACCGTCGCGGGAAGCAGATGGTTGCCATGGGCCTCGGCCTGCATCGAAACCACCGTGTGGCCCAGGAAGATGAGGGCCATAACCGCCACGATGGCGTAGCCCTGCCGCGGCAGGCCGATCAGCCAGGCCAAACATGAGGGCGATGGCAAACGGCAGCACGATGACCAGCAGCAGGTCGAACATGTTGCTGAAGCCGGTGGGGTTCTCGAACGGGTGGGCGCCCCCTGCGCCGTAGAAGCTGCCGCCGTTGGTGCCCAGCAGCTTGATGACCTCCATCGAGCTGACCGGGCCACCGGGAATCTGCTGGGTCCCGCCGGCCAGCGTCGTGGCCGTTCGGAAGCCGCTGAAGTTCTGGACCGCGCCCAGGCTCACCAGAACCAGTGCCCCGAGGACCGACAGGGGTACGAACACCCGGACAAGACTGCGGGTGAGATCCACCCAGAAGTTGCCGATTGTGCGAGCGGATCCGGCGATGCCCCGGACGACAGCCAGGGCCACGGACAGCCCGATGGCGGCCGCGGTGAACTGCGCGACTACCAGCCCGCCCATCTGGGCGAAGTAACTGGCCGCCGTCTCGCCCTCGTAGGCCTGCCAGTCAGTGCCGGTGATGAAGCTGATGGCGGTGTTGAAAGACAGCAACGGGGACATCCCCGGGGCGTGGCCCGGGTTCAGCGGCAGCCACCCTTGTAGCCGCAGGATGAGGTAGAGCAGGAGGGTGGAAACGAGCCCGAACGCTAGTACCGCCAGCGCGTAGGCCCGCCAGGTCCAGCTGCTCTCGGGGTCGATGTTGAGACTCCGGTACACCAGGCGCTCGACGGGGAGGAACACGCGATCACCTGGTGCCCCGTGCGGGGTAGCGCTGTGCGGGGTAGCGGTGTGGGGCGTGGCACTGTGCGGGGTGGTACTGCTGCCCCGGAACGTCGCCGCCAGGTAACGGCCCAGCAAGGGCGCTAGCACCGCGGTCACAGCGACGATGAAGAGGAGCTGTTCCCATCCCGAGGCGCTCATCTGGGCCCGTCCAGCGCGAGATTCAGGTCGAGGACGTTCACCGTTGGCTCACCCAGGAACCCCAGTTGCGCGCCGCTGGTGTAACGGTGCACGAGGCCGATTACCTGGCGCACCTGCAGGTGCCGGGCTCGGCCCACCCGTGGCGCCTGGTCCAGGGCATTCTGAACCGAGATGTCGGGATCCAGGCCCGAGCCCGAGGCCGTGACCGCGTCGATCGGCACTGGCGCATCAGCCGTCAGGCCGTTGAACTTCCGGTAGTCGATGGCCCGCTCGGGCACCGTGTCGGGGTCGCAGATGTAGGAGCCGTCCGGGGTGCGCGCGTACCGCTGGCCGGGGGTGGGGCTGGTCAGCGGGGTTCCTGCCGGGTCGGTCGGCACGCAGGCTGGGTCGGCCCGAGTCGCGAAGGGGTTCACCGCCGACCGCCTGCCGTTGAGCCCGACCGTATTCACGCCGGGCACGAACCCGATGAGCAGGGCGTTCGATGGGCCGAGATTGCTGGCGCCCGAGTCTGCGCCGTCATACCCGGTCCCCGCGTCCGAGGGACGCGGCTGGAAGTACCGGGGCAGCGGGTTGCCCTTGCTGTCGGCGAAGCTCTGACCAAGCAGCGACGACCCGACCAGCCTGCCGCCGCGGTAGACCAGCGAGCCTTCCGCCTGGTGCCGGAAGAACAGCGCCGACAGGCCGGTGACGAGGAGGGGATATCCGAATCCGAGCACCAGCGTGAGACCGAGAAGCGTGATCGTGCTGGTAATGAGTAGGCGGCGCATGTCAGTGCATCCCGAGCGTGGTCAGCAGGAGGTCGATGAGCTTGATGAAGACGAACGGGGCGATGATCCCGCCGAGACCGTAGATGAGGCCGTTGCGCCGGAGGATGGCGGCGCCGTCGAGCGGACGGAACTTCACACCCCGCAGCGCGAGGGGGATAAGCGCCGGGATGATGAGGGCGTTGTAGATGACGGCGGAAAGGATCGCCGTGTGCGGGTTGTCGAGGTGCATGACGTTCAGCACATTGAGCCGCGGGTACACCACGACGAACATCGCCGGGATGATGGCGAAGTATTTGGCGACATCGTTCGCGATGGAAAAGGTCGTCAGCGACCCGCGGGTGATGAGGAGCTGCTTGGCCACCTCGACGACCTCGATGAGCTTGGTCGGGTTCGAGTCCAGGTCGACCATGTTGCCGGCCTCTTTGGCGGCCTGGGTGCCCGTGTTCATGGCCAGGCCGACATCGGCCTGCGCCAGCGCAGGCGCGTCGTTGGTGCCGTCGCCGGTCATCGCCACCATGTGACCGCCGCGCTGCTCGCGCCGGATCAGCGCCACCTTCTGCTCGGGCGTGGCCTCGGCCAGGAAGTCGTCCACACCCACCTCCCGGGCGATGGCGGCCGCCGTCAGCGGGTTGTCCCCGGTGATCATCACGGTCCGGATGCCCATGTCGCGCAGGTCCTCGAAGCGCTCGGCCATGCCCTTCTTGACCGTGTCCTTGAGGTGGATGACACCCAGGACCCGCGGGCCGTCCGCCACGACCAGGGGCGTACCGCCCCCGCCGGCGATGCGCTCCACGATGGGGGCGAGCCCGGCCGGGGCAGTACCACCGAGCTCCCCGACCCAGCGCCGCACCGAATCCGCGGCGCCCTTACGGACCTGCCGGCCGTGCAGGTTGAACCCGCTCATCCGGGTCTGGGCCGAGAACGGGACGAGCTCGGCCCCCGCCAGATCCGGCTCGGAAAGGCCGTAGCGCCTCTCGGCAAACCCGACGATGGAGCGGCCCTCGGGCGTCTCGTCGGCCAGGCTCGACGCCAGCGCCGCCTCAGCCAGCTCAGACTCGGTCACGCCACCCACGGGGAGAAACTCCGCCGCCATCCGGTTGCCGTAGGTGATGGTCCCGGTCTTGTCGAGCAGCAGTGTCGAGCAGTCCCCCGCGGCCTCGACGGCCCGCCCCGACATGGCCAGCACGTTCCGCTGCACCATCCGGTCCATTCCGGCGATGCCGATCGCGGACAGCAAACCGCCGATCGTGGTGGGGGCCAGGCAGACGAACAACGCGACCAGCACCGCGGTGGACTGGACGGCCTTGGAGTAGATGGCCATCGGCTGCAGCGTGAACACGGCCACCAGGAGGATCAGGGTCAGCCCGGCGATCAGGATGTCGAGCGCGACCTCGTTCGGGGTCTTCTGCCGGCTCGCCCCCTCGACCAGGGCAATCATCCGGTCCAGGAACGTCTCACCTGGGTTGGACGTGATCTCGACCACGATCCGGTCGGACAGGACCACGGTGCCGCCGGTCACCGCCGAGCGGTCACCGCCCGACTCACGGATCACCGGGGCCGACTCCCCCGTGATGGCCGACTCGTCGACGGTGGCCAGCCCCTCCACGACATCACCGTCGCCGGGGATGACCTGTCCGGCCGCGACGACGCAGAGGTCGCCGACCTGCAGCTTGGCCGATGGGATCTCGTCCAGCGTGCCGCCGGCCCGCCGCACGAACGCCATGGTCTCCTGGCGGCTGCGCCGCAACGTGTCCGCCTGGGCTTTACCCCGGCCTTCGGCCACCGCTTCGGCGAAGTTGGCGAACAGCACGGTCGCCCACAGCCACAGCGAGATCAGGCCGACAAACAGGCTGGGGCTGGCGAAGAACTCGATCGCGGTGATGACGCTCCCGATCTCGACGACGAACATGACCGGGATGCGCACCATGGCGCGGGGGTCGAGCTTCACGAACGCCTCGCCGAGGGCGCGACGCAAGATAGAGCCGTCGAGCATCGAGGTGGCGGGCCGGGTGCGGACCTTCGGCGGACGGGTCTGCTGTGGCGGCGCCGCGGTCGTGCCCCCGGCGGCGGTATCTGGCTCGCTCACGCCGGCCGCCCCGGCCCGATCTTTGCCCCGGACACATCACCATCCGGCCCGGCGCCGACATCATCCGGCCCGGTGCCGGGATCCGCGCCCGGGTCAGCGTCAGGGTCGGCGTCAAGGTCGGCGTCGCCACCGGAGGCGTCGATCATGCGGTCCAGCGCCCGCACCAGCAGGGCGGCCAGCAGGAAAAACACCAGAATGGTGGCGACCAGGATGATGTCAACCATGCCGGCCCTCTAGAACCACTCGGGCTTGAACATGGCCACGCCCAGGTAGATGAACACCGCGACAGAAACGGCGAGGAGGATGCCCTCGACGACAGTCATGCTCGCTCCACCGCCCGATTCAGGCCGGAGAGCGGCGGCTACGAACGCCACCGGCCCGGCCACTGGGAAAAAGACAGCTACCCGAGCATTCGTGCGGTCGCGGCCCTCACCCTGAAGCCCTGGTGCACCGATCCCTAACACAGATGCACCCATCCCTAACAGAAACCATGCGCTAGCCCGCTTACCTCCTGCTATACGGTCATAGCACCCGCAGGGAGGCTTACCGCGCAGATGAGCGACAGCAGTTCCGAGTGGACTGACGAGGGCGTGAGCATGGCCGCGTCCGCGGAAACTGATACCACCGACGTGGTCGAAGCGGCCGGTCACTTCCGTATCTACCTAGGCGCGGCCGCCGGCGTCGGCAAGACCTACGCCATGCTCAGCGAGGGCCATCGCCGGCAGGAGCGTGGTGCCGATGTCGTCATCGGGTTCGTCGAGTGCCACGGGCGGCGGCTCACCGAGGAGTTGATCGGCAGCCTCGAGGTCATCCCGCGCAAGGTGGCCGGCTACCGGGGAACCCGGCTTAGCGAGATGGACCTCGACGCGGTGCTGCACAGAAGGCCCAAGATCGCCCTGGTCGACGAGCTCGCGCACACCAACGTGCCGGGGTCCGGCCGGAACGAGAAACGCTGGCAGGATGTGCTGGAAATCCTGGCCGCGGGAATCGACGTCATCAGCACCGTCAACATCCAGCACCTCGAGAGCATCGCTGGCGAGGTCGAGCAGATGACCGGGGCGAAGGTCCGGGAACGGGTGCCGGACTGGGTGGTGCGCAAAGCCGACCAGATCGAGCTGGTCGACTCCTCACCGGAGCAGCTGCGCCGCCGGATGCTGCACGGCAACATCTACCCGAAGGAGCGGGTCCCGCAAGCCCTCTCGCATTTCTTCCGCACCGACAACCTGACCGCCCTCAGAGAGCTGGCCCTGCGGTTCCTGGCCGACGAGACGGATGACGAGCTTCTGGAACACCTCCGGCAGCACGAATCCCATGTTCTCTGGGAAACCACCGAGCGCATCCTGGTCGCGGTCAGCGTGGAGCCGGGAACCGACGCGCTGATGCGGCGGGCCGCTCGCATGGCTGCCAGGGTGAAGGGGGACCTCGACGTGCTCCACGTCATCGCCGACTACACCGGCCATGTGCGGGACCGTCAGTCGGCCAACCAGCTGCAAGAACTGGCGGCCGACCTCGGTGCCCGGTGGCACGAGATCCAGAATGACGATCCAGCCCGTGCCATCGCCAGCTTCGCCCGCAACCATCAGGTCACCCAGATCGTGATCGGGTCCAGCCGCCGCAGCCGGTGGCAGCAGCTCACCAGCGGCGGGTCGCACGTGCAGCGGGTCATCCGGGAAGCGGGCGCCTTCGGCATCGACGTCCACGTCATCGCCCGGCGCGAACCGCCTCCTGCCGGACCGCCAGGCCCGAACCGCCTCCTGCCGGACCGCCAGGCCCGCACTTGACTTTGATACCGATGGTATTTAAATATTGAGGGTATGAGCCCGCGCTTGTCCCGTGCCGAGCAGAACGACCGCAATCGCGCGCTGCTGCTCGCTGCCGCTCTGCGGGTGTTCCTGGCCCGCGGGTATCACGCTGCGACGCTGGAGCAGATCGCAGATGAAGCGGGGTTCTCCAAGGGCGTGGTCTACTCGCGGTTCGCCAGCAAGGCAGACATGTTCCTGGCCCTGCTGGCCGCGAGGATCGACGAACGGGCTATACAGAACGCATCGGCTGCCGGGCAGCTGGCCAGTTCGGGGGACCTTGCGGGCCTGCTTGACCTGGCCTGGCTGGCAGAACGCGCCGCACCCGGCTGGCGCCTGCTGGTCACCGAGTTCCGGGTGCACGCGGCCCGGGATCCCGAGCTCAGCCGCCGGTACGCGGCGGCCCATGCCAGGACCGTTGACGGGCTCACCAGCGTGGTCGCATCCCTGGCTGAGCGCAACGGCCATGCCCTCGCGGTCCCGGCGCGACAGCTGGCTGAGCTGCTGCTAGCTATCGAGACGGGCATCACCCTGGAGCAGCTGGCCAGCCCGCACGCCGCCGGCTTCCCGGAGCTGCCGGCCGGGCTGCGCCAGCTCGCCGCGCTGCTCGCCGGAGCGCCCGCGTCCGGCGAGATCCCGGAATTGAGGTAATCATGATCACGGATACCAGCACAGACCTGGACATGCTCCGGGCCCGGATGGGTGCCGCTATCGGCGGGCGGATGGCCGCTCACATCGAGCGCCTGGGCTGGAGCGCCGCACAGGTGGCCGGGCTGCAGCGCGCGCGGCTGCGGGCGCTGCTGGCCCGCGCCATCGAGCGCTCACCCTTCCACGCAGCCCGGCTCGCCGGGATCGACCCCGGCCAGTTTGACCTGGCTGACCTGCCCGGGCTGCCCGTCATGACCAAGGCCCAGATGATGGACAACTTCGACGAGATCCTCACCGACCGGCGCCTGACGCGCGACCTGGCAGAGCAGCACATCACCGCGTCAGCAGCCAGCCCCGCCCTGCTCCTCGGCGACTACGTGTGCCTGGTGTCAGGCGGCAGCTCAGGCCTGCGCGGCGTCTTCGTCCAGACAGCCGAGGAGTACGCGGAGTTCGCCGCCTCCGTCATGCGCAGGGCGATGGCCGCATTCCTGGCCAGCGGCGGGCAGCTGGCCGATGGCCTGGTGATCGGGATCGTGGGCGCGGCATCCCCGCTGCATTCCAGCGGCCTCGCGGCTGCCACGGCCAGCAGCCCGCCGGTCCGGATGGTTCCCGCCCCGGCGACGCTGCCGACCTCAGCGATCGTGCACCGCCTGAACGCGGCCCAGCCGCCCGCCCTGATCGGGCATGCGTCCAAGCTGGCCGAGCTGGCCAGGGAGCAGACCGCGGGACATTTGCGCCTGCGGCTGCGGGCCGTCACCTCGATCTCCGAGATGCTCACCACGGAGGATCGCGAAGCCATCAGCGAGGCGTTCGGCGTCCCGGTGATCAACATGTTCGTGTCCACCGAAGGACTCGCCGGGCACACTGACCCGGGCGGGGAGGTGTTTACCTTTGCCAGCGACACCTGTCTCGCCGAGTGCGTAGACGAGGCCGGCCGCCCGGTCCCTGACGGCACGGCGTCCGCGCGCGTGCTGGTCACCAACCTGCACAACCTCACCCAGCCGCTGATCCGCTACGAGCTCACCGACCGGTTCACCCCCGCCGGGGGCAGCGCGGGCGGTTTCCTGCGCGCGAGGGTCGAAGGACGGGCCGACGACGTCTTCCGTTACGCCACCGCGAGCGTGCACCCATCCACCCTGGCCACGCCGCTGCTGCGAGCCGCCGCCGTGCGCGAGTACCAGGTCCGGCAGACGCCACGCGGCGCCGACATCGCGGTCGTCGCGGACTCTGGCCTGGATGATTCGAGCCTGGCAGCAGCCGTCGAGCAGAGCCTGCGCCACGCGGGCGTCACCGAACCGCGCGTCACGATCAGCCGGGTCCAGGCCATCACGCGTGATCCCCGGACGGGCAAGGTCAGGCGATTCATATCCGCTGGCGCCCCCAGCGCCTAGCCGACGGCCGGAACTCCTTGCTCAGAACCGATCACGCAGCTCAGTGCGCACTTCATGACTGCCGTACTTGGTCGCGCTTTCGTAGTAGAGACGCAGCCGGCCATCCGGCAGCGCGATGGCTGAAACGTAACGCAACGCGCCACCACCAAAAGGACTGGACGCCGGGCCAGCTATCGCGATGTACCGCGACCCGTTCCACCTGGCGATCCCGGTTCGTTCCTCGTAGTTCTGGGCCGCCGACGCGCGGCCATCGAAATAGGCATACTCGCCCACGACTGCCGTTATCCGCGTGCCGCGGCTGTACCAGGTGCCCGGCTCCGGAACCATGACGGACTCGCAGGTGCTCGCATCCACGCTAATCATCTGGTCGGCATTCTCGTCACCCTCGGTCAAAGGATGCAGCGTTGCCCATATGCGCAGATCCTGATCGCGAACCAGCACCGGGTCTTTGATGCCGAACGCCGCACTGCCAGGAAAGATGGTCTCGCGAGTCCTGGCACTGAAATCTTGCGGGCGGTCCGCGCGCAATCTCTCGATCCGCCAGTGCTTGGAGTTAGGCGTGGCACAGCTCAGGTACAGGTCCCAATCACCGTCAGGCGTCACGTCCAGGGCCGGACGTTCCAATGACTCCGCGTCCATGTCCTTTTTATCGATGACGCACAACGTATCGAAATGGATACCATCGTCAATGAGGGAGCGGGCTACGTAAGCCCGGTTACCCCGGCCCTGGTCTACCGGGTGCCTGTCACGATAGGCAAGGTAGATATAGTCACCGTGAATGACAGCACTGGCAGCACCGATCCAGTTGCCAGCTCCGTGCGCAACGTGCAGGACCAGCTGACTATTCTCCCATTGAGGCAACATTTCTCAGCATCCTTGCGCGGTTCCCCGAGCATAGCAAGCAGCCCTGCCGACCGGGCGATCGACCTGTCCAGCACCTGGGACGGCGGGAGATCGCATGTTCTACAGTTCTCAGCACCCCTATGACTGCCGGGGGCGCAGTCCCCCAGCTTGGGTGGCTTCCGCGGTCGGCCACAACCAGGGTCCGCGTAGACCTGCAGGCTCACTGGACGGAGCCAGGATGAAAGACCTCGAATCGCTCAACGTCGCCTTCGTCATCGATACCTTCCTGCTGCTCCTGATCGGCGTCGGACCCAAGATCGCGCTGGTTCCATTCCTTGACGTGACCACGGATATGACCGAAGCCACCAAGCGTCGCGTCCTGCGCAAGATGCTGGCCACCGCGGCCACGGTCGCCGCGCTCCTGCTGGTCCTCGGCGGCCTGCTCACCAGGCTGCTGCATTTCTCGCCGGGCGCGCTGGGCGTCGCCAGCGGCATCATCCTGCTGATCATCGCGGTCACCATGGTGCTCGGCCAGCACAGCGGGAACGGCGGCGCCGATCCGGCCAGGAGCCGGGACCCGATGCAGGCCGCCGTTTTCCCGCTGGCCGTGCCCTACCTGCTCAACCCAGCCGGGATCGTTGTCCTGGTCACCCTGTCAGCAGAGGCGGTCTCAATCGCAGTGGTCGCCGTCGCCGTTGGCGTCCTCATCGTGGTGCTCGCGCTCGACGTCGTGGTGTTCCGCTGGGCCGTCCTGGTCGGCAGCAAGCTGGACCCGAGCCGGATGCTGGTGACCGAGAAAGTATTCGGTTTCCTGCTCGCCGCGCTCGCGGTGCAACTGGCACTCGACGGATTGGCCGACGTCGGCGTGATCCACCTGATCACCAGCCACTAACAACGCGGCCTGCACCGCCCACCGTCGACGATGCTATGCACCGCGCCCCTGGCCATCGAGATGGCGGCGGCTCGTCCACGGGTCCCCCAGGTCCCCGAAGGCAGTGAGAAGATCATGGACTGCCCGCGTCTGGGGCACCTCAACCCCGACCTGCGCGGCGATCTCGATCACTGCGCCGGTCAGGCAGTCGAGTTCCAGCGGCTTGCCCGCTAGCCGGTCCTGCAGCATGGAGGTCCGGTGCTCGCCCACCTCAATGGCGGCCTCCAGGCGGCGGTCGACCGTGATCGGCAGCCTGATACCCAGCGCCGTCGCGACATCGGCGCTTTCGGCCATCATGACGCGCACCAGCCGCAGGGCTGCCGGGGACTGTCCGAGCTGGCCGAGCGTGGCCCCGAGCAGTGCCGTCACCGGATTCAGTGACGCGTTGCCGATCACCTTGAGCCAGATCTGATTCCGCAGCTGGGCAGCTACCGGGGCCTTGAGGCCCGCTGCCCGGAACGCCTGGGAGATCTCACCGCACCGCTCGCTGACGGTTTCGTCCGGCTCCCCGATCGAGAACCGCTTCCCTTCGACGTGGCGGATGACACCCGGCTCGGTGATCTCGGTCGCGCAGTAGACGACGCAGCCGATCACGCTGGCCGGGTCGATGGCCTTGGTGACGACACCGCCGGGGTCGACACTCTCGATCACCAGATCGCGGTAAGGCCCGGGCCGCCCCTGGAAGTACCACCACGGGATTCCGTTCTGGGCCGCGATGACGGGGACCCGGGGACGGAGCGCACGGTGCAAGGAGTCAGCGACTTGCGGGAGGCTGTAGGCCTTCAGCCCCAGGAACACGACATCGGCATCAGCGACCGCGCCCATGTCGTCAGTGCCCCGCGGATAGGCCACGAAGTCACCGTCCGGGCTGAGCACCCGGATGCCGTGTTCCCGGATGGCCGCCAGGTGGGCTCCGCGGGCGATGAGGGTGACCTCGGTGCCGGCCCGGGCGAGGCAGGCGCCCACGTACCCGCCGATGGCCCCGGCGCCGACGACGGTGAACCTCATGACCCCTGCCCCGTCAGCTGGTCGGCGATCCGGTTTCGCTGCACCTTGCCAGTGGCAGTCCGCGGGATCTCCCGCACGACGTGGATGACCTTCGGCACCTTGAAGTCAGCGAGCGACTCCCCGCATCTGGCGCGCAGTTCCGCCCCATCGGCTTCCCCCTTCAGCACCACGGCAGCGCCGACGACCTGGCCGTATTTCTCATCGTCAATTCCGAAACACACAGCATCGGCGACGGCCGGGTGGGCCTTGAGAACAGCCTCGACTTCGGCCGGGGAGATGTTCTCGCCCCCGCGGATGATCAGTTCCTTGATCCGGCCCTTCAGCCGCAGATACCCCTCGTCCAGCAGGCCGAGGTCACCCGTGCGGAACCAGCCGCCGGCGAAGAAGGACTCGGCATTCGCCTCGGCATCATTCAGGTAACCAGGCGTCAGGCCCGGACCGCGGACCGCGACCTCGCCCACGTGCCCGGCCGGGACGTCCCGCCCGGCCTTGTTGACGATGCGCACCTCAGCGCCGGCCGGGATCCCCACTGAGCCCGGCCGATGCTGCCGGGGCGGCAACGGGTTGGAGGTCATCTGATGGCTCGCCTCGGTCATGCCGTACGCCTCCAGGACCGGCGCCTCGTAGATCATCTCGAGCCGCTCCATCAGGCCAGGCGACAGGGCGGAACTGCACGAGCGCACGAAACGGAAGGACGGCACCCGCGCCGTGCCATGCTCGATCAGCACCTGATGCATAGTGGGGCCGGCGGAGACCCAGGTGACACCCTGCGCGGCAACCTGCTGCCAGTACCGTCGCGGGGTAAGACGCCGCGGCGTGACCACTGCCCCGCCCACCGCGAGCTGGGCCAGCGTGGAGCCGATCAATCCGTGGACGTGGAACAGCGGCATCGCGCAGTAGGAAACGTCCGCCTCATCAAGCTGGTAATGCACGCCGATCGCCCGCAGTGACGCCATCAGGTTGCGCTGCAGCAGCGGTACCCGCTTCGGCTTCCTGGTGGTACCGCTGGTGTGCAGCAGCAGGGCCACGTCCTCCGGCGAGCCCGGGTCGAATGACCGTTCCACCGCCGCCCCGGCACCTGCCACCGACAACTGTGGCGGACCCTGCCGCTGGATCGACACGTCCGCGATCGCCAGCTCACCAGCCGCCCGGCGGATGTCCGCCCCCTGGCCCGCCGGGACCAGCAGCAGGCTGGGATCAAGATCATCAAGATAGAACGCGTACTCCGCTTCGGCGTAGCCAGGATTCATGGGCGCCGCCGTAGCGCCGCACAGCACCACGGCGAGCAGCAACTCCACGATCTCGGGGCCGTTGGGCAGCACGAGCGCAACGCGCTGTCCGCGCGCCACGCCGAGTCCTGCGAGCACGCCCGCGAGCCGGTGCACGGCGCTGGCCAGTTCACCATGTGACACCACGGTGCCATCGTCAGGGCAGATCAAAGCCGGATTCGAGCTGCCCTCATGGAAGATCGCCCACAAGGACTCAGGGGTCATTGGGGTTGCTCGCGTCATGAAGCCTCCCCACCAGATCTCCGGGTCCCCCCGAAAGCGTGGACACCTGATCGGCTGATCTTGCCTGTCCCGCTTCTTCGTTAGCTGCCATGTAAGCGCGGGAGCGCGGCCGCTGTCCACAGGGGGCCGCGGCAGCCCAGGTTCAGGCTGGGGCAAACCGGAGCCTCAGCCCGAGCCTGCGCAGGACCGAGAGGAACCACCAGGTGCACGCGCCGGTCCCGGCGACGACGAGCCCGGCGGTGGCGACTGTGGAGAGCATCAGGAACATCTTGGTCGGCTCGGTGACCATCAGCACTGCCAGGCTGGCTGTCAGCAGCAGGAAGATGCCGGCCCACAACCAGGTCGCCCCCTGGAAGAAGCGGTGTAGGCCCGGGTGATGGAGGGCCGGCTGCCGCAGTGCGACCACCTCGGCGGCCAGTCTGGCGACGATTGGGTTCGGGCCCCTTGCTGTCCGGGCGAACATGACGCACATGCAGAGGTTCGCGAGCGGAAACTGCAGCAGGAAGAGCCAGAGCTCGCCCGTGGCGAGCACCAGCGCGGTCTGCACCGTGAGCACCACCGCTGAAATCGTCAGCAGGCTGGGCACGGACCCGGTCGCCACCTTGCGGATGGCCGCGGCGAGCCAGATGGCCACGAGCCCGGCGACCAGGCCTGCGTCGCGGCCGCCGAGCCAGGCAGCGACGGCGTAGGCCGCCACGGGCAGACCCAGGGACTCGCTCAGGTTCCAGCCCGCGGTGAGCAGCAGCCGCAGCGGCCTGGGGAGTTCCAGATCCTCAGCCACGCACGTATCAGGTGCGGGGGAAGGCCCGGCGCCGTCGTGACGTGTTCGCACCATGGCTGCAGTCATCGGTCCCCGCCGTCCGGAACTAGGAAATGCAGCGAGGCGATCTCGAGACTGGCGTACGGTCTAGACCCGATCGGGAAACTCGTTCAGGCTGCCTGAGCAAGTACTCCCACGAGCATACGCCCTCATGCCCCCGATAACGGCTCCAGAAGTAGCCGGATGGAGGCTGCACCGCCCTGCTCCTGGGCGCCTGCCTGGCGGTCAGCGCCCTGGTACGCCTGAGCTGACGCAGGATTGCCGCGCTTGACCTGATCCAGGCTTCGGCAGATCATGGAGCGGCAGGTCTTTCTGGGGGGCACAGTCGGAAGCATGAGCGAAGGGGACGTGCGTCAGCGGCCCGACCGATCGCGCCGCGCGGGCGGGCCGGTGCCCGACCTTCTCGCGTCGAAGCTTCTGCGTCCGGTGTTGCGGCCGGGGACTGTCCGCCGTTTGCCGCTGATCGAGCGGCTGGCGCGCGGCGGCCGGTGCCCGATCGTGTCGGTGGTCGCGCCGCCCGGTTATGGGAAGACCACGCTGCTGTCGCAGTGGGCCGAGCGCAACGGCCAGTCTTTCGCGTGGGTGTCGGTTGACGAAGGCGACAACGACCCGAAGGTCCTGCTCACCTACGTCGCTGAGGCGCTCGATGCCGTGCAGCCGATCGACGGGCGGGTGTTCGACGCGCTGGCCTCCCCGGGCAGTTCGGTGCCCGGGACGGTTGTCCCGCGGCTGGGGGCGGCGTTCTCGACGATGACCTCGCCGGTCGCGCTGGTCCTGGATGACGTGCACGCGCTGCGCAACCCCGAATGCCGGGCCGCGTTGTCGGTGCTGGCCGATCATGTGCCGGACGGCTCGCGGCTGGCGCTGGCCGGCCGGGCCGAGCCGCCGCTGCGTGTCGCGCGGCTGCGGGCCGAGGGCCGGATCCTGGAGATCGGCGCCGGTGATCTGTCGCTGAGCCGCGCGGAGGCGTCGTCGCTGCTGCGCAACGTGGACCTCACGCTGAGCGCGGATGAGGTGGCCGGGCTGCATCAGCGGACCGAGGGATGGCCGGCCGGGCTGTACCTGGCGGCTCTGTACCTGAGGGAGGGCGGGCCGCTGGCGACCGCGGCAGTCTCCTTCGGCGGGGATGACCGGCTGGTCAGTGAGTACATGGAGTCGGAGTTCCTGGCGCGGATCTCCCGCCCGCAGCGGGTGTTCCTTACCCGCACCGCGGTGCTGGGGCGCATGTCCGGGCCGCTGTGCGAGGCAGTGCTGGACGCGCCTGGGGCGGCCGCGATCCTGGCCGACCTGGCCCGGTCGAACTTGCTGCTGGTGCCGCTGGACCGCCGGGGGCAGTGGTACCGCTACCACCACCTGTTCCGCGACATGCTCCTGGCGGAGCTAGAGCGCCTGGAGCCCGGGATGGTCCCGGTGCTGCGGCGCCGCGCCGCCGGCTGGTGCCTGCGCAACGGCATGCCCGAGGCAGCGCTGGAGTACTCCATCGCAGCGGGGGACGCCGCCGCGGCCGCTGGCCTGGTGGAAAAACTGGTGATCCCGGCCCACCGGCAGGGCCGGGTCCCCACCATCCAGCGGTGGTTCCGGTGGCTGGAGGATGAGGGCGGGATCGAGGGACACCCGATGGCCGCGGTGCTGGCCGCGCTCTTCTGCGCGCTGACCGGGCAGCCGGCCGGGGCCGAGCGGTGGGCTGATGTGGTCGATCGCTGGCAGTACGGGGATCCGGCCCGGCCCGATGACCCTTCCACCGAGGCGTGGGCCGCGGTGCTGCGGGCCTTCTTGTGCCGCGGCGGGGCCCAGCAGATGCGGGCCGACGCCGACGAGGCGGTGCGCAGGTTCGCGGCGCAGAGCTTCGTGACGCCGGCACCCGCCTTCCTGCGAGGGATCGCCCGCATCCTGTGTGGTGACCTCGATGGCGGCGACGCGTCGCTGGAAGATGGGATCTGCGTCGGGGAAGAAACCGGCGCGCACGAGGATCGCGCGCTCGCGCTGTGCGAGCGGTCGCTGGTGGCGATGGCCCGCAGCGAATGGGATCGCGCCGAGATCCTGGCCGGCCAGGCCCACGCGGCTTTGCACGGGGCCGGGATCGAGGAAAGCTACGCGACACCCCTGGTCAACGCGGTGCAGGCCCGCACCGCGCTGCATCGCGGAGATGTCCCGGCGGCGCGCCAGCACCTTGTCAGTGCTCAGCGGCTGCGGCATTTGCTGACCTACGCCCTGCCCTACTTCGCCGTTCAGGCCCGGATCGAGCTAGCCCGCGTCCACCTCGCGCTCGCCGACCTGGCCGGAGCCAGGACGCTGATGCGGGAGATCGACGAGATGCTCAGGCGCCGGCCCGGACTTGGGACCCTGGCCGGCGAGGCCCAGGCGCTCCGGGCCCGGCTCGCGAGGGAGCACGCCCCGACTACCCCCGGAGCGTCGGCCCTGACTGGTGCCGAACTCCGCCTCCTGCCGCTGCTCTCCACGCACCTGTCGTTCCCCGAGATCGCCGCGCAGATGTTCCTGTCCCCCAACACCATCAAGTCGCAGGCGAACTCCATCTACCGCAAGCTGGGTGCCTCCACCCGCAGCCAGACGGTGTCGCGGTCGCGTGACCTCGGTCTCCTCGACCGCTGATGCTGGGGCTCCTGTCAGGAGGCCGTCCGCTCCAGCCGCCCGTGGCCCACGGCGGTCAGATCTACCTCATCGAGCGTCGTGACGACGATGTCGGCCCCCGCCTTGGCCAGCAGGTCGGCGTCGTCGGCCCGCGCGATCCCGATCGCGGCCATGCCGCCGGCCTTGGCGGCCTCCACGCCCGCCGCGGCGTCCTCCATGACCATCGCGCGCTCCGGCGCGACCCCGAGTTCCCGGGCCGCCGCCAGGAACATCTCAGGGTCGGGCTTTCCGCGGGCGAACTCCCGGCCCGAGACGTCGGCGTCGAAGAAGTCCAGCAGCTGCAGGCCCGGCCGCAGCGACGCCGACGTTATCCCCTGCTCCCGGGCGAATGTGTCGAGCCGGATCTTGCCGAGGAACAACTTCGCGTTCTTCGACGATGACGCGGCCGCGACCCGGATGCCGACGTCCTTGACGGCGATGATGAACCGCAGCGCGTCGGGGAACGCGGTGAAGTCGCCGGCCTCGATGAGCCGCACCACCATCTTCTGCTTGCGCTGGGCATACTCGTCGAGGCGCAGGTCCGCCTGGTCAGGGACGTGGAAGTACTCCAGAGCGGCGCGCGCGCCGCTCAGGCGCGGCTTGCCCGACACCTCCTCCTGGTAGACCTGGGGCGTGAATGCTCCTGGTGACCAGGTCGTCTGGTCGCGGATGTCACTCCACTCCCCCTCCATCAGCTCGCGCAGCGACTCTTGCCACGCCTTCTGGTGCGGCGAGTCGACGAGCACGCCATCGACATCGAAGATCGCTCCCTGGAACGCCGGCATGCGTCCTCCTGTCAGCCGTGGGCCTGCTGGGTCCCGGCATGTAGGCTCGGCCGGAGCTCGAACGTGCACCGCTCCCCGGCGCACAACTCGCGGACCTCGTCGCCGACCCCGACGCTGATCGGCCGCCGCACCCCATCCCGGTGGGCGGCTAGCGTCAGTTTCCCCTCGGCGAGCGTCACGCGTAGCGGCGTCCCCCGGAACTGCATCGCAAACGACAGCCCGTCGAGCCGCGGGGGCAGCCGGGGGTCGAAGTACAGGACTCCGTCGCGTATCTGCGTGCCGGCGTAGCTGCGCTGGATGAGATCGAGCGTCCCGGATATCACGCCCATGTGGATGCCCTCTTTCGTGGTGCCGCCCTGGACGTCACCGACGTCGCTCTCCAGAGCGACGAGGAACCGCTCCCACGAGCTCTCGATGTCCAGGCGCGCGAGCACGCTGCTGTGCGCGACGAAGCTCAGGGTGGAGCCGTGCGACGTGCGCTCGTCGTAGTAGGCGATGTTCTTGCGCGCGGTGTCCGGACCGTAGTCGTAGCCCAGCCGCTCGAACAGCCGCCGCAGATCCTCGCGCGAGAACAAGAAGAACAGCATCACCGTGTCAGCCTGCTTGGCGAGCTTGTAGTGGTCCGGGGCATCGCCCTCGGCACGCAGGATCCGGTCGAGCCGCTGGACGTTTCCGTACTTGGCGCGGTAGGCGTCCCAGTCGAGCTCCGCGAGATCCTCGTATCCCTCGAACTGGCTGATGATGCCGTCGCCGTGGAAGGGAACGAACATGCGGCGGCTCATGTCCGCCCACGTGCGCAGCTCCTCGTCGCCGAGGCCCAGCTTCCCGCGCAGCGCGTCGGCCCGTGTCGCGGGGAGGAGCGAGAGGACCTCATGCCCGATCGCGCACAGCCACGCCACCATGACGTTGGTGTAGGCGTTGTTGCGCAGGCCGCCCTCAGCGGCATCCGGGTACTTCTCGTGGAACTCGTCCGGCCCCATCACGCCGTGGATCTCGTAGCGCTCACGCTCGGGGTTGAAGTGGGCGATCGAGGCCCAGAAGCGCGTGATCTCCAGCATCATCTCCGCGCCATAGTCACGCAGGAAGGCCAGGTCATCGGTGGTCTGGAAGTAGTGCCAGATGTTGTAGAAGATCGCCACGTTGACGTGTCGCTGGTTATGGCTCAAATCGGGCTCCCAGCGCCCCGAGAGCGGGTTGAGATGCACGCGCTGGGTCTCCTCCTTGCCCTCGCTGCCGCTCTGCCACGGGAACATCGCGCCGCGGATCCCTGCCTCGCGGGCGGCCGCGCGCGCCTCGCCCAGACGCCGGTAGCGGTACATCAGCAGCCCGCGAGTGACCTCCGGCATGCGGAAGTTCAGGAACGGGTACACGAAAAGCTCGTCCCAGAACACGTGCCCCCGGTAGGCCTCGCCGTTGAGGCCGCGGGCGGGCACCCCGGCGTCCAGGTCGGCGGTGTGATGCGAGCAGACCTGGAGGAGGTGGCAGATGTACAGCCGCAGCAACAGCTGCACGTGGTCGTCGCCTGGCACGCGGACGTCGCACACCCGCCACAGCTCGTCCCAGGCCGACGAATGCCGCGCGAACGCCTCCTCGAAGCCAGAGTAGCGCGACGCCGACGTGCCTGCCTTCGCCAGCGTGTCGCTGATCGCGGGGTCACGCGAGGTGAAGAAGGCCACCATCTTCTCGACCCGCACCGCGACGCCCTGCCGGACATCGAACGTGAGCACCTGCTGGATGTAGTCCTCCATCTGGTAGAGGCTGCGGTCGACGGCGAGTGGCTCGCCGCGGCCGTCCAGGATGCGCGTGCGCGCCGCCTCGCTGATGTACAGGTTCGACTGGCGCGTCTGCACCTTCAGCGCGATCACCTCGGGGCCGAACGTCCTCGGCGACACCGGGTCGAGGTGGCGGCCCTCGAGCTGCTGGTAACGCGCGACGCCACTGTTGGTCACCCGCCCGTCGAGGCCCGATACGACCTCCACCCGGCCTGACCAGTTCTCGGGTGTGAGCGTCCACTCGATGCCGGCGTGATGGAGGTCGGCCATGCTCACGAACCGGCGGCTGCGGAGTGCCGTCTCGCGGCCGGCGTGGTCGCGGAAACGCAGCTCGCGGAGCACGGTCGCGGTACGGATCTCGAGCTCGTGCCGGTAGTCGAGCAGCTCGACGTCGGCGAGCCGGATAGCATCGTCGCCCTCGATGCGGAGCTTGAGCACCAGCCAGTTGGGCAGGTTGACGAGATCCTCGTTGAGCACGGGCACGCCGCCGAGAATCGTCGTCTCGCGGTTATAGACGCCGTGCCCGTACGTGCCCGGGTAGTGCACGCCGTCGGCGTCCTCCCACTCCGCCGTGCCGCGCGTGCACAGGTAGCCGTTGCCCGTCGAGGTCAGCGCCTCGCGAAGCCCCTCCTCGGCAGGATCGAAACCCTCGTAGGTGAGCGAGAAGCTTTTCACCGAACTGCTCTGAGCTGGCCCTCGGGCACACGGAAACCCTCGGCCAGCGCCTCTACGGCGAAGGAAAACACTCCCCCAGTATGCCCGCCTGCGTCCTTACGCATGCCCGCCGCGCCGTCCCCGGTGGCAGCCGCCGCCTCTAGCGCCAGATCCTGGTGATCAGCCAGAACGTGGTTCCCGTGCCCGCGCCGTACCCGAGGTGGGCACTCAGGTCACCGGCCAGCGTCTTGGCGTCGTAGTCCCAGATCGGCTTGTAGAGCCCGCCCTCCGGCAGGAGGACATACCCCGAGACCCAGACCACCGCGCCCAGCGGCAGGCCGTAGAGGGGGTTCGGCCTGCGCAGGGACCCGGCCAGGACCCCATAGAGCGCCCCCCATCCCGATCCGTAGGACCAGTGCATGACGGTGCTGACCGGCCCAGCCCAGCGATCCGGAAACTCGCGCTGGGTGAAACCCTCGATCAGGCGCTTGCCGACCTGCCCCGGGTCAGGCGCCTGGTCCCAGCTGCCGACCCGCGGGAATTCCCACGCGAGCGGGCTGTCCTTACCGCCCGTGCGCCGATACTTGGCATAATTCACCGCGTCCAGGCAGGCCGTCCCCACGGCCCCGGCCAGGAGGCCGCCCACGACGGCGGCGAGCGGTGTAATGCCGTGCTTTCCAGTGCCCATTCCGGGTCCAATCGCCGTCTTTGTGCCTTATTTCCGCGCCAGCCAGGCTAGCGCGGCCGTGGTCAGGGCCTCGGTGCCGGTCCGCAGGCAGGGCTGCAGCGGCGGCAGGAACTTCGGTGAGTGGTTGGAGATCAGGTCCTGCAGCCGCCCGGCCTTCTCCGCGGCACGGTAGGTCTTCTCCTCGGTGAACCCGAGCGCCCAGTAGGTGTAGGGCACCCCGGCGGCGTTGGGGATGTTGCTGAAGTCCTCGCTGACGGTCTGCCGGTCGATCTCCCCGGCGTGGTCGCCGAAATGAGCGGTGAACGCGCTGGCCACCCGGTCTGTCGTGGCCGGCTCCTTGACGGTAAGCGGGAAGCTGCCGATCGTGTCGAAGTCCGGGTCCTGGGGAGACCCGGCGGCCTGGCTCTCGGCCCGCACGATCCGCTGGACCGACGCGAGCATGCGCTCGTGGGTCTGCTCCGAGTAGCTGCGCAGGTTCAGCCCCAGCACGGCGTGATCGGGAATGAGGTTGGTCGCGGTACCGGCCTGCACACTGCCGACGGTTACCACCGCGATCTCGCCGGGCGGGACCTCGCGGGACACGATGGTCTGCAGCCGGACGATGGCCATGGCCGCGATCACCACCGGGTCGATGGTGTGCTGCGGTATGGCGCCGTGGCCGCCCTTTCCGTAAACGGTGACGTTGATGCTGTCTTCCGTGGCCATGAACGGCCCGGGACGGGTCAGGACCGTCCCGGCGGCGCCGGACAGCAGATGCTGGGTCAGCGCCACGTCGGGAACGGGAATGCGCTTGAACAGGCCGTCGTCGACCATCCCCTGCGCCCCGTCGCCGGTTTCCTCGGCCGGCTGGAAGAGCGGCAGCAGGGTCCCGCTCCACTGGTCACGGTGATCGGACATGAGCTTGACCATGCCGAGCAGGCAGGACATGTGCATGTCATGGCCGCAGGCGTGGGCTACCGGGACCTCATGGCCCTGGGCATCCTTCGCGGTCGCGGTGCTGGCGTAGTCCGCGCCGGTGTCCTCCCTGACCGGCAGCGCGTCCAGTTCGGCCCGCAGCAGCACGGTGGGCCCGGCGCCGTTGGCCAGGACACCCACGACTCCGGTCCCGCCGATGCCCGTCTGGACCGTGCAGCCATGCTCCTGCAGCTTCCCGGCGACGCGCTCGGCCGTGCGGTGCTCCTGGTGCGACAACTCGGGATGGCGATGCAGATCCTTGTAGAACGCTTCCTGGCTGGCCTGGAGGCCGTCGTAGCCGGCCAGGATCTCCTCGAGACTGCCCATTACCGCCGCCCGCCTTACTCGACGTCCAGGTCCCGCACGTTCGACTTGGCCAGCTCGACCAGTTCCTTGCCCTCGCCGGACAGGACGGTCCTGGTCGCGTACAGCGTGAAGCCCTTGACCTCGCCGTAGGTCAGCTTGGGCGGCAGCGAGAGTTCGTAGCGCTCGGTGCGGACGTCAACCAGGGCCGGGCCGTCATGGCTAAACGCCGCGCGAAGCGCGTCCTCCAGTTCGCCGGCCTTCTCCACCCGCACCCCGAACAGCCCGGCGGCCTGGGCGATCCCGGCGAAGTCGGGATTGTCCAGGTCGGTGCCGTAGGTGACGATACCGGCCGCCTTCATCTCCAGCTCCACGAAGGACAGCGCGCCGTTGTTGAACACCACGACCTTCACCGGGAGATGCTGCTGGCGCAGCGTGATGAGCTCGCCGAGCAGCATGGCCAGCCCGCCGTCGCCGGACATCGAGATCACCTGGCGGCCCGGCTGGGCGGCCTGCGCCCCGATGGCCTGCGGGAGCGCGTTGGCCATCGACCCGTGATTGAACGAGCCGATCAGCCGGCGCGCACCGTTCATCCGCACGTAACGCGCCATCCAGATGCACGACGTCCCCACGTCCGCGGTGAAGACCGCGTCGGCCGCGGCCAGCCGGTTGATCGTGGCCGCCACGAACTGCGGATGTATTGGCGAGCTGCCCGGCCGCGCGTCGGCGAGCTTGTCCAGCCGGGACCGGGCGCGCCGGTAATGGGCGGTCAGCCGGTCCAGGTGCTTGGCGTCGGATTTGCCCTCCAGCAGCGGCAGCAGTGCCTCGATGGTGTCCTTGACCGTGCCCACGAGCGGGAAAGCGACCGGCACCCGGCGGCCGATATTCTCTCCCCGCACATCGACCTGGATGACGGGGACATTCTCGGGAAGGAACTGCCGGTACGGGAAGTCGGTGCCGAGCATGACCAGCGCATCGCAGTGCTCCATGGCCCGGTAACCCGAGCCGAACCCGATCAGCCCGGTCATCCCCACGTCAAAGCGGTTGTCGTACTCCACCCATTCTTTGCCGCGCATGGCGTGCACGATCGGCGCCTGCAGGGCGCCCGCGAACTCCATGAGCTGGTCGTGCGCGCCGGCGCATCCGGCCCCGGCCAGGATGGTGACCCGGCTCGCGCCGTTCAGCACCTGAGCCGCGGCCGCGAGCGGAGCGTCGGCCGGCCGGATCACCGAGTCCGCCTTGCGCACCGAGGTCGTCATGGTGCCGGACGGGACATCGGCGAAAAACACTCCGCCCGGGATGACGACGACGGCGACCCCGCCGCGCTCCAGTGCCGCGCGCATCGCGCTCTCCATCACGTGCGGGATCTGCTCGGGGATACTGACCAGCTCGCAGTACACGCTGCACTCGCGGAACACCTCCTGCGGATGCGTCTCCTGGAAGTACTGCAGGCCGATCTCGACCTCCGGGATGTGCGCCGCGACCGCCAGCACCGGCACCCGGCTCCGGTTGGCGTCATACAGGCCATTGATCAGGTGCAGGTTGCCCGGCCCGCAGCTGCCCGCGCACACCGCCAGCTCGCCGGTCAGCGCCGCCTCCGCGCCGGCCGCGAACGCGGCCGCCTCCTCGTGGCGCACGTGCTCCCAGGTGATACCCCCATCCCGGCGCATCGCATCGGTGAACCCGTTGAGGGAGTCACCGGGAACCCCGTAGACCCGGCGCACCCCCGAGCCTTTCAACAACGCCACCATTGCGTCAGCCACGCTGGAAGCCACGGCCAGCTCCTCTCCCCCGGCCCGCGGGACCTGTCCGCGGCCGTGTCGAACCGCGCCGGGGGATGGAGTGCGCGAGCACCCGGCGGGCGTGCTCACGCCGGGAACTGAGTCGGGGCCCCCGGCAGGCTCCGACGAGCCCCGGCACGGTCCGATACCAGCGTGAGACAGCCAAGAACCGGCTGATCACGCTGGCCGGGAGGCACGCATCGTACGAAATCAGGCTAACAACGGCCGAAACGAATAAAAAGCCGGCCCGGCACTGTTCCGTCCCCCGGCGGGCAACTCCACTCGGCGAGGCAGGGTGAGCCTCCGGTCGGAGCGTAATCAGATATTTAGGTAAAATTAAGGTCATGACGGGGTTATGCGTTGAAGGGTTCTGCGCAGGCCGTCCCGGCCCGCTGTGGCGGTCCCGGTGAAGCCCCGCCCGGCGCGCTCGGCCCATTCCGCCTCAGAGATCGCGCCGGTGTCCGCCGGGAGGTAGTGGCTGAGGATGAGCTCGCGGACCCCGGCGCGCTCGGCGACGCTCCCGACCTCGGAGACGTCGGTGTGCAGCGCGGCCATCCGCTGGAGCGCCTCACCCGTGACGCCGTGCCGCTCGAGGTAGCCCAGGTCGGCGACCTGGTGGACCAGGATGTCGGCCCCCTGCGCGAGCGCAATCAGGCTGTCGTTCGCGGTGGTGTCGCCGGAGAACACGACGGAGCCGTCCGCGGTGTCGAAACGGTAGGCGAGCGCCGGGATCGCATGGCCGTGCGTCACGGTGATGGCGGTCACCCGGACCGCGTCATCCTCGACGACGGTGACCGGAACCGGAGGGTGGCCGTCCGTCCCGGCGGGGACCGGGATGTCGATGGCCCGGACGAGTGCTCCCGGGTCCGGCATGCGGGCGTCCAGCGGCATGACGTTCAGGTGGTACGCGTAGGCCGCGAGCAGGCTGTCGACCAGGTCAGCTGTCCCGGGAGCTGGCCGTTCCGGGTGGATCGTCGTCTCGCGGTGGAAGGCGGCGTCACCTGCGGGCAGCGCGCCGGGCCCCGGCGGCCCGTAGACCCGGATCGGGGGCAGCGGGCCGTCGTCGCCTTCGCGGACACCCCACCCGTACAGGAGCATGCCGGGCAGGTCACCGATGTGGTCGGCGTGCAGGTGGGTGAGGAACACCGCCTCCAGGCGGGAGAAGCGCAGGCCCGCGTCGGCGAACGCGGACGGTGACCCCCGGCCACAGTCGATAACGAAGACCCGCTCGCCCGCGACGAGCGCCGACGAGATCCCGCGGCGCCCAGCGACGGGCAGGGGCGCTCCCGCCGTCCCCAGCAGCACCAGTTCCGTCATGCCCCAGCCTTTCCGCCAGGCCGGTACCCGGAGCTGCCCGCTCTGGCGGCCTCAGTCGAAGACCTTATCCATGTCGCGCACCCGTTCCGGATGCCGCCGCAGCAGGTACGCCAGGTAGATGATGCCGATCAGGAACCAGATGCCGACGACGAGCCCGGCATCGCTGATCGGATAAGGCAGCGGCGATACGAACTTCAGCACCGACGAGCCGACGCCGACCGCCGCGGCCAGCACAGGGATGAGTATCACGGCGCCGATAGCCGGGAGGACGAGATGCAGCAGCGGGTTGAACTCGTCCCTGGCTTTACGCAGGTAGTAGCCGATGGTGGAGATATTGATCACGATGTAGATACAGAGCATCACGGCGGTGAGGATCGTCGCGAGCAACTCGAAGGCGATCACAGGCCCGTAGCCAAGGGCGAGCGGGAACGCGATCACCACCGTGGCCAGGGTCTGCACCACGATCCCCAGCACCGGAGACTCGTGCCGGGGGCTGGTCCGCTCGAACGCGGCAGGCAGCAGCCTGATCCGCCCCATTGCGTACCAGGTGCGGGTCGCGGCTATCTGAGCCGAGTTGCCGTTGGCGAAGAACGAGTTGACCACCGCGAGGAAGACGACCACCCAGCCGACGCCCCAGAGTTGCCTCGCGAACAGGATCCAGGGACTGCCGCCGCCGAGTGAGCCGAGAGTGCTCATATGCGCGGGCCCGACGTAGACGTCCGCCGCGTACGTCGTGAACAGATAGAAGATGCCGACCAGCACGCACGATCCGATCACGGCTCTCGGCACAGCCCGGCGCGGCTCCCGCGCCTCCTCGGCGAGCGGCGCGGCAGCCTCGAACCCGACGAAGGCCAGCATGACGAAGACCGAACCGGCGACCAGCCCGGACACCCCGGTGAAGCCCTTGACCGTCGCGAACTTCAGCGTGAACACGCTGAGCGTCTGCGCGCTGGAGCCGGCCTTCACGATCATCCAGATCGACAGCGCGACGAACACGACGATCTCGAAAGCACCGAGCACCACGCCGAACCGGGTGCCGAGCTTGACGCCGCGGTAGCCCAGCAGCGCCGTCAGGGCCGCCGATACCAGCATGAACGTGATCCACATGGCCTTGAAGTTCCACCCGAACTCGGTGTTCAAGATGGTGCCGACGAAGTATCCGATCAGCAGGTTCACGATCGGCCCGACGAGGCCGGTGATCATCGCGTAGCCCCAGCCGACCAGATAGCCCACGACCGGGTGCAGGCCCTGTGCCGGGTAAGTGTAGATGCTGCCCGCAGACGGCAGGTGCTTGGCAAGCTGCCCGATCGAGCTGGCCACGATGACAGCGGCGATCATGGTCAGGACGATGGATAGCGGCAACGCCCCGCCGGCAAATCCCGCCGCGACGGCCAGCGAGGTGGCGACCGCAGCACCGGGAGCCATGAACGTGACCGACTGGAACAGCACCCCGGGCAGGCCGACCGTGTGCCGCGCGAGGCCGCTTCCGCCGGGGGGCCGGGCGTCAGGCCGGGCTGAGGTGGGGACATCAGGAGCAGCCATGCGGACCTACTCTCTGGTACGGCGCAGCCGGCGAGCCACGCAGGGCGGGACCCAACCATGAGTTTCCTGGGGCATCCAGGACAATGTCAATCTATTAGGTCGGATTACTAGCCTTTACCGCGGCATAGGCCCCCGCCACACGTCGCATGAGGTGCGGGCATTTATCGGCACGGACAGGCCTGCACGGCTGCAGGCACCCGGCACGGTGGGGCCCCGGCCGTATCCCGGACGACCGTTCACGGCCGGACAACCGACTAAGCCGGTAGGCTTGATTGACTTTACTGCGGGTCCGGTGTCACGCTTCTGGAGCGAGATAGCCAGCACCCAACCTTCTCAGCGCCCGGCGTGGCGTTGCCTGGGCCGCATGAAAAACGCCCTGTGTGAGGCTGGGCGCGTGCAAGGTGCGGCGCTACCGCTGAACCCGCCCGACGTGGGCCCACAGGCGCGGACCGTTGCCTGCTTTCGTTCGCCTGAAGGAAATCACTGATGAAGAGCACGCTCGCCGCTGACCTACCGTACTGGGAGGAAGCCCTCGAGACTCAGACCCGCGCGGACTGGGACGCCCTGAAGCTCGATCTGCTGAAGAAACACCTGCAGCACGCCTATCAGCGCTCGCCTTTTTACCGGGCCTCGTTCGATGCCGCTGGCGTGCACCCCGATCAGGTCAACGGCCTCGACGATCTGCGGCGGTTCCCGTTCATCGACAAGCAGGCGGTGCGCGACCGGCAGCTCGCCGTCCCGCCGCTCGGCGACCTCGTGGCCGTCCCGGAGCGCGATGTCGTCTACATCTCGGCATCGAGCGGGTCAACAGGGGTGCCGACGGCCTCCCCGTTCACTGCTCCCGACTTCGATGACTGGATCGATTACGAGGCACGCCAGTTCTGGTCATCGGGCTTGCGGCCAGCGGATCGCTACTGCCACTGCCTGAACTTCTCGTTGTTCGTCGGCGGTCCTTGCGTACTTGGTGCGCAGAAGCTCGGCGCCCTGAGCATTCACGCGGGCACCCTGCCGTCCGAGCGCCTGCTGCTGATCCTCCGGCAGTTCCAGGCGACGGCGATGTGGACCACGCCGTCCTACGCCTGGTACTTGGGCGAGACCGCTATCAAGGAAGGTATCGATCCCCGGCGAGACCTCGCGGTGCGGCGCATTTTTGTCGCCGGCGAGCCCGGCGGCTCGATCCCCGAGACACGGACCCGGATCGAGGATCTGTGGGGCGCGTCGGTCTACGACTACTACGGGTTGTCGGATATCTTCGGCTCTTGCGCTGGCATGTGCGAGGAGAAGGACGGGCTGCACTGGGCCGAGGACCACATTCTGGTGGAGGTTCTCGATCCCGCCACGAATGATCCGGTTGCCGAGGGCGAGCGCGGAGAGCTCGTTCTGACCACCCTGCGCAAGTCGGCGCGACCGATGATCAGGTTCCGCACCGGCGACATTGTCTCGTTCACCTCCGCGCCTTGCCGCTGCGGGCGGACGTCGATCCGCATGCGCGGCACGCATGGGCGTCTCGACGACATGGTCATCATCAAAGGGGTCAACATTTTCCCAAGTGACGTCGAAGCGCTCGTGCGAGGCGATCATGGCCAGACAGGGGAGTATCGCCTGGTAGTGGACCGGGTCGATCACCTCGACCGGCTGACCGTGGAACTGGAGCGCAGACACGGCTTCAACGAGACCGACGGCGACCTCGCGGAACGGTTCGCCCGACGGCTGCAGGCGCTGACAGGGGTCAGCGCCGACGTCAGCGTGCTTCCGCCCGGCACCCTGCCGCGGGCCACGCACAAGGCCAAGCGCATTGAGGACCGGCGCGCCAACCTCTGGACCTGACGCAAGGCCGCAACCCCACCTTGCGGATGCGGCGACCTCGTTTGCCCTGCCACCGAAGTCAGCCCCGCGGCCGAAGTCAGTCCCGCCGGTGAAGTCAGCCCCGCCGGTCGCCCCAGCGGCGGACCAGGCTCGCTCGAGCACGACCAGGCCGCCGGGTTTCACAGATGATGGCTTCGGGAGCACCCTGTGAGGGCCAAATGGCTAACAGAGCGGATCCGCGCGGCGGGGGGCGAGGCCGATGGGGTGGACCGAATCGGGCCAGGCATGGGGCGCGCGGGCCAGGGACTGGGCGTATCTGGTCGAGCCCTACGCACGGCGGGCCAACGACGCGCTGTTTGACCGGGCTGGCGTGGGCCCGGGGACGCGACTGCTCGACATCGCCTGCGGTTCCGGATACGCGGCGAGCGTCGCGGCAGGCCGCGGGGCCGAGGTCGCCGGGCTGGATGCCTCGGAGGCGCTGATCGCGATCGCCCGGGCGCGCACACCTGGCGCGGACTTCCGGGTCGGCGACATGTTCGCGCTGCCGTTCGAAGATGACCAGTTCGACGTGGCGACGAGTTTCAACGGGATCTGGAAGGGATGCGAGGACGCGCTGCGCGAGGCCTGCCGGGTGGTGCGGCCGGGTGGCCTGGTCGGGTTCAGCTTCTGGGGATCGCCTAAGCGGCTTGGCCTGCTGCCGGACTTCGCAACGCTGCTGGAACTGTCGCCGCCCAGCCACATCGATGCCACCCTCAATCAGGGTGATACCGGGCGGCCTGGCGTGGCCGAGCAGATGCTCGCCGACACAGGCCTGGAGTTCGTTGACCGGGGGACAGCGCAGGTCATCAACGAGTGGCCTGATCTAGACCTTGCGGCCCGGGCGCTCGCCTCCGGCGGCCCGTCCTGGCCGGCCCTGGAGGCGGTTGGCTACGAGCGGTTCGCCGAGGCGATCAGCGAGGCCTTCCGCCCGCTCTGCACCGAAGGTCCCGGCGTCCGGATCGCCTCCGAATTCGGCTGGATAATGGGACGGCTCCCAAGCGCCTGAGGCCTGCGCCGATCGCACTGACCGCCCCCCAGCTGACAGGAACCCCAGCAAGGGCCGCCCGGCCCGACGCTGGTCGCCCCGGCATCAAGGCCGGCCGAAGCATGCCTGAAGTCCGGCCGGCCGCCTTGGGTGATGAAATGGACCAGAAATTTTTCCGGCCTTGAGGCCGACCTTGACCGGCACATTACTTCTGGGCTAGAACTCTCGATGTAGCTGCCGTATGGCGGCGCCGCAGCCTGGGCCGGAACGGCGGGGCAGGGGTGGACGGAACGGCGGGGCCGGGGTGGACGGAACGGCGGGGCCGGGGTGGACGGAACGGCGGGGCCGGGGTGGACGGAACGGCGGGGCCGGGGTGGACGGAACGGCGGGGCCGGGGTGGACGGAACGGCGGGGCAAGGCGAGTGGAACGGCGGGGCAAGGGGTGAACGGCAGGTCCGGTCACCCAGGCGGGAGGGGGATCTCGATGCGGGGGACGCGAGACACTACCGGGCGGCGCCACGGGGGTCGGCTGGATTCCGGGCCAGGATGGTGAACGGTGGCCGCCTGCGGTGGGTCAGCCGAACTTGACCTGGATCCCCAGACGGTAGCCGGTTACCGGAACCGCGAGGACGCCCGGGCCGCTGCCGAGGACCATATCCGGGCCCTGGCGGCCGGGAAATCGCCTGTCCTGTGCCCCGGCACGTGTGCCGCCAGCACCTCGCGCTGCAAGGCGATCGTGCTCGATGCGGATCTGGCCCAGGCCGTGCATACCTTCATGCACCGCGACTACGACGGCGACCCATCCTACGGCTGGCTCATTAACGGTGGCCCGATCACAGTCCACTGTGCGTGTGTAGAGCAGCGACGGCCCAACAAGCCGGTGCCACCCGCCATCCGCGTTGCGGCCGGGCCTGCGACTGCGCCTGAAAAGCCGCTCCGCCGCACCACGGCCCGCTCGGCGACCGCCAGCCCTCCGGCCGCCCCCCCGGCGCCAGAGCCTCCGCGGCCGGCCCGGCGGCGGCGCCCCACCTAGGCCGGGCCATGCCGCCAGCGACAACCCGGCCGTGCGCTCCGGCCAGCGGTGATCCGAGTAGCACCGGGGAGGACAGGTCATGCCGTCAATAGTGATCAGGCTGCACCCTGGCAATGCGGTTGATCCTGGTGTCAGCGCCGAACCCCAAGTCCAAGCCGACCGTCAGGCCGGAACCGTCCCGGCAGATGCATTTCATCGAGGGCCCGGCGTATAAAATGGACGCCACGGCGACAGCCACCGGCCGTGGATTCACCAAGGAGCATTACCGGAAGGTGGAGAAAGCTAAGAGCGACTGGGGCGAGACCGCCCAATATGACATCGGCCACCCCAAGGACCAGCCGTTCGCGACCCAGCGGCCGGGCCAGAAACTGACCCACCGGCTGGAGCGCGCGAACGTAAACTCCCAGGCGGGCGCGCTGAGCAAAGCGGAAATCGGCCGGCTCAGGGCGGCCGGGATTCCGGTCCGGGACCCCCCGCCGCCTGCCGTGGAGGCACCGACGCCGCCCGCCGTGCCAGCGTCGCCGCCACTGGCGCCGTCGCCGGCCACGCCCTCAGCTATTCTCGAATGGGCGAAATCACCGGAAAAAATGCTGGAGTTCCTCGGCTATGGCGCCTATGCCTATCAGATGGCGCACGCCACGACGCCGGCCGAGGCCATGAATACCACCACTAACTTTATGGGGGCCACCGTGGGTCGCACCCTGGGCGGAGGAGTTCTCGGCGGAGCGGGAATGTTCCTTGCCGGGCCGGGCGGCGCCGCTGTCGGAGAAGCCGCTGGGCAAGCTGTCGGTGCGACGATAGGTTCCTATACCACCGAGATTGTCGAAGATACCGACTGGAAAGAAGTCGCATTTGTCGGCCTCATGGGCCTGGCCTGCCTGCTGTGAGCGCCTGGCCCCGTCAGGCGGCCGCTGTTGGCGCGCCTCAGCTGAAGTGCTTTTGTCCGGGCCAGATGGCCTGCCAGGTCGTGGTGAGCTGCTGGCAGATCCAGACCGGGGCGCCCTGCTCGTCGTCGCTGACGCCGACGAGGTTGTCCAGGTGCGCGGCGAGGCGGGCCGAGCCGCAGAATGTGAGCTGGCTGCGCTGGTAGCCGACGACAATCGCGGTGGTCGCCCGGGCGGGCGGCGGCCCCCAGTACCAGAAGGACATGTGGCCGCTGTAAGCAGCCGGGCAACCCATCGGCCGGGCCGAACTGATCGACCGCGCCCGCCTCACCGTAGTTGCTGGTCAACACGGTCGTGGCAGAGCGCTGGGCGGGCGGCAGCGACCGGTATGCCGTGGCGATCTCGCGCACGAAGGCAGGCCAGCCGATCGTCTCGCCCGCGTCGTAGTTCAGCGCCACGATCGGTGTGTCGTGAACCACCGAGACCGGCAACACCGGCAGGGTGATCGGCAGTTGCAGCACGGCGAGCACCAGCCCGGCCGTGATCAGCCCGGCCCGGCCCCTGCGGTGCGCACGCCCGGCCCAGTCCACGGCGGGCTGGGCGCCGGCGGCCAGCAGGGCGGGGAAGTACGCAGCCAGGTAGTACGGCTTGCCACCGGTCAGCATGAACGCCACGGCCAGCACCGGGTAGACCACCCCGACCGCCCGGCACCAGCGGAGTCCCGGATCCCGGAAGAACCGCACCAGCCCGGTGACCCAGATCGGCGAGAAATACCACGCGACCAGGACGAACTGCTCCGGCAGGATCAGCCACCAAGGCGCCGATGTTCCCGATCCGCCAGCCGCGATCGAATGGGCGACGGCCAGTTCAGGCCACCCGTGGCTGCCCTGCCAGGCCAGGTAAGGGGCCCACAGGCCAAGTGCGATGCCGCCGCCAGCGTAGAACCAGCCAGACCGCAGCGGCGCCCGCGGCCCGGCAATGGCCAGCGCGACAACGACCGCGACGATCAAGAAGGCGACCAGGTCGGTATCGAGCAGCCCGGCGCCGGCCGCCAGCCCGGCAGCCAGCCACAGCCGCTGATCACCGGTACGCAGGATCCGTACCAGCAGCCACAGCAGCAGCGCCCACACCGGGAGGTCAAAAGTGGTCGTGCTGAGCAGATGGCTTGCCCCGGTGACCACCGGCGCGAGCGCAATGACGGCACAGGCCAGGGCCTGAGCAGCGCGCCGGCCGCCAAGCTCGCGGGTGAGCAGCCCGGTCAGCAGCACCAGCACCCCGCCCGCCAGCGCTGACGGCAGCCGGAGCGCCACGAGCGATCCCGGTGCCAGAGTGGTCATCAGCCTGGCGACCAGGGGCACGAACGGCGGCTGATCCGGATAACCCCAGGCCAGATGCTTCCCGCACTCGATGAAGTACAGCTCGTCCCGGTGGTAGCCGTAGCGATCAGAGAAAGCGATCAGCAGGCCGGTGAGCACGACCGCGATCGCCAGCACGGGCTTGACGGCCAGAGCAGGCAGCGCAGCAGGACCAGATTCGCCCGGCTGGGACCCAGCCCGCACGACGTGTGTCCCTTCGCTCATCGAGGCCCCGTTTCGCGTTTCGCCGATGGCGGCGGGCGCACACCGCCCGGCGACGGGTGATAGCAGTCACCGCCATTCTGGCGCAGTATGCAGATATGCGGCGGGTGACTGTGCCCGGCCTACGCCGTGTCACGATGGGTCCGTGCGCGTTCAGCGGTTCGGTGCCCGCGTCTCTGCCGGTCCTCGTGGGCACGGAGTGATCGCGGTCCCGTTTGACCCGGATGAGGTGTGGGGTGCCAAAGCTGAGCATCGCGTAGGCGGCACGCTCAACGGCAGGCACGTCCGCGGGACGATCGCGCCGGGCGGCAGCGGATGGGCGTTCACCCTGACCCCGATGTGGATGCGCGATACGGGCGTGGCACCCGGCGACGAGGTGATCGCTGAACTAGCGCCGGAAGGCCCGCAACGCGGGGATCTTGCCAGCGACGTCTCTGCGGCGCTCGAGGCAAGCCCGGCGGCAGCCGCGTTCTTCGACACCCTGGCGCAGTTCCACCGCAAGGCCTACCTCCGCTGGATCGATGCAACAGACCGCCGGCCCAACCTGCGTGCGGCCCGCATCGCCGAGGTTGTGGACCTGCTCGCGGCCGGGATCAGACAACGGCCACGATCGCCGCAACAGCCCAGCACCCGGACCTCGGCCGCGAGAGATGGCAGCCAGACAGGTCGCCGGTGAAGACAGCCGTCCGGCCGCCGCAGCTCACGACGAGCACGCTGGAGCCAGGCGTCACGGCTAGCTGTGCTTCGGGGGAGCGAACGCGTAGGACGCCCGTTGTCACAATGGTCACATACGCTCAAGCAGCTCAGGCACCGGGGCCGCGGGAGGGGCGAGGCAGGAGGACATCCATGAAGATCGACGGATCAGTTGCCTTGGTCACCGGGGCCAACCGCGGGCTGGGCCGGGCGTACGCCCGGGAGCTGGTCAGCCGGGGCGCGGCCAAGGTCTACGGGGCCGCGCGTGATCCGGCCGCAGTCACCGGGCCGGGCCTGACACCGGTGGCCCTCGACATCACCGACCCGGACCGGGTGGCCCAGGTCGCGAAGGACTGCGCGGACGTCAGCCTGCTGGTGAACAACGCGGGAGTGCTGAAGTACAGCACGTTCATCGGCGCGCCGGGCCTGGACGCCGCCCGGCTGGAGATGGAAACCAACTACTTCGGCACGCTGAGCATGTGCCGGGCGTTCGCGCCGGTGCTCGCGGCCAGCGGCGGCGGCGCGATCGTCAACATGCTCTCGGTCTCCAGCTTCTGCACCAACCCGTTCGACGCCTCCTACGGCGCCTCGAAGGCGGCGGCGTGGTCGCTGACCAACGGCGTCCGCCTGGAGCTGCACCACCAGGGCACCCTGGTGGTCGCCGTGCACGCCAGCTTCATCGACACCGACATGGCTGCCCTCGCGACGAACGTGCCCAAAGACAGCCCCGGATCGGTCGCCCGGCAGGTTTTCGACGCCGTCGAGGCCGGCCAGATCGAGGTCCTCGCCGATGAGCGGACCCGGACCGTCAAAGCAGAACTGTCCCGCGACCAGGAACTGATCTACCCACCGGTCCAGGAATTCTGGGACGCCGCGCTCAAGGGCCAGCAGGATCGGCCGCCTGCCCCACACGGTGGGAGCCGCTCTGGCTGACCCAGGACCGTAACCCGGGCCGGCTGAGCAAGTCGGCACCAGACTGCAGCCCAGCACAGCAGATTCGGGGCGGCTGCCCGGCGGCCGGGCCCAGATCAGATCAGGAATCGAGAAGCGGCACGGTGTGGTCGGGCCTAGCCTTTCCACGGAGGGCCGGCATGATGCCGAGTCCCCGCGCGTGACGAAGGGAAACCCGCGAATGCCCGCGAAGAACGCCAAGGCCGAGTCCGGCGGCTTCAGCGCCGAAGAGCGTGCCGCGATGAAGGAGCGCGCCGCCGAGCTGCGCGCCGAGGGCAAGAAAGGCGCCAAGAAGGCAGACGGCCTGCAGGCGGTACTCGACAGGATCGAGCAGATGGCGCCGGAAGATCGCGCGCTCGCCGAGCGCGTGCATGTGACGGTGACCGCGACCGCTCCCGAGCTGTCGCCGAAGACCTGGTACGGGATGCCCGCCTACACGAACGCGGACGGCAAGATCGTCGTCTTCTTCCAGGACTCGGGCAAGTTCAGCTACCGCTACTCGACCCTGGGCTTCCAGGACGCGGCGAACCTCGACAACGGCGACATATGGCCGGTGTCGTACGCGCTCAAGAAGTGGAGCCCCATGGCGGAGAAAAGAGTCATCGAGCTGGTCAAGGCCGCCATCTCAGACCGCTAGCGGGGCAGTTCGGTCTGCGGGAAGCGCGCCAGCGGGCTGCGGAGCTCACGGCGAGACCTGATGCCGAGCTTGGTGAACACGTTGCCCAGATGCCATTCGACGGTGCGGGCGCTGAGGAACAACTGGGCTCCGATCTCGGTATTGGTCAGCCCGTCTCGCGCCAGCCGGGCGATGGCCGCTTCCTGCGATGTGAGCTCGCTGCGGGTCTTCATCGCGTGCTTGCGCACCGATTCGCCGGTGGCCAGCAGTTCACGCCGGGCCCGTTCGGCGAACGCCTCGGCGCCCATCGCGGCCAGCATCTCGTATGCGGCCCGAAGTTGCGCGCGGGCGTCCCCGCGGCGGCCCTCCCGGCGCAGCCATTCGCCGTAAAGCAGGTGAGCACGGGCCAGTTCGGGGCGGAGGCGGGTACGGCTCAGCCGGTCGATCGCCGTGCGATACAGCAGATCCGCGGCCTCCCCGCTGCTGAGCAGGGCACGGGAGCGTGCCTCGAGGCCAAGGCCGTAGTCGGTGCCGCCCGCCTGGGCGGTTTCCGCCAGCCGCTCCAGCGCGCCGCTGGCGGCCGGGATGTTCCCGCAGCGCACGGCGGCCTCGACCAGCTCGGGCAGGGCCCACATGGAGATATACAGCTCGGGGGTGTCCTCGCTGGCATGCTGTGCCGCAATCAGGGCGTCGCCGTAGCGGCCGAGGCTGTTGTACAGGATCGCGGCCAGGCACTGGGCGAAGCTCACCGCGTGTCCCTGGCCCGCGGTGGTGCCGTCGGCGATGGTGGACTCGATCAGCGTGACGGCCTCGCCTTCCCGGCCAGACAGGCAGGCGAGGAACAAGGCGGCAAAGGGCGGGTAGCGGATCCCGGTCGCTTCCGAGACCACCTCCGCCTCAGCGATCAGCGAGGCCCCCGCCGGGAAATCACCGCTCCGGATGACCGTCGCGGCCTCGGAGGCCAGGTCGATGGCCAGCTGATCAAGCGCGCCGACCTCCCGGGCCAGCTGGGTCTGCCGGGCGGCAATCGCGTGCCAGCCGTCCTCGTCCCACAGCACGATGGCGGCGGCCTGGGCCAGCCAGCCCCACTGGAGATCTTCTTCTGCCGGGACATCCGTGGTGGTGAAGGCGTGTGCGGCCTGGCGCAGCGTCGGCGCCGCAGCGGCCCGGCCGTTGGTGACCAGCTGGGCCAGCCCATCCAGCAGCAGGTCAACCAGGCGCGGCGGATGGGAAGGAGGTGGCAGGGCCCGGGCGGCCGTGGACACCTCGACCAGATCACCGGCCCCGGCCAGGCGCCCGGCGAACATCGCGGCGATCCAGGCGCTCAGGTAGGTTTCCCGCGCCAGGTCGCGGTGGATCCGCTCGAGCCGCTTGGCCGCCTTGAGCAGCAATGGCGGAGCATCGCTGCCCAGGCCCGCGGCGAACGCGATCTGCCCGCGCAGCAGGTCCACTCGGGCGCTGGCGAACTCATCGAGTGGCCCGGCCTCCGCGGTGGCCAGCAGCTCACGGGCGCGGCCGAACGCCCCGGCCCGCAAGCTGGCCTGCACCGCCGCCAGAGTGCGCTCGATACGGGGCGCCGGGTCGATGGTCAGCGCGGCCGAACGCTCCAGGAATGCCGCGGCCGCGGCCAGCCCGCCGCGGGCCTGGGCCCGGGCGGCCGAGCGCTCCAGCTCCGCGGCGATCTCCTCGTCAGGCCCGGTCGCGGCCTGGGCCCGGTGCCAGGCCCGGCGGTCCGGATCAGCCTGGGGATCGGTGACCTCCGCCAGTGCCGCGTGGACCGCCCGCCGCTCCTGGACGGAGGACGAGCGATAGGCCGCCGAGCGTACCAGCGGATGGCGGAACCGCACTCGCTCCTGGAACTCCACCAGCCCGGCCGTCACTGCCGGCGCCGGTGCCTGCATCGGGATGCCTAGCCGCCCGGCCGCCCGCCACACCAGCGACGGGTCACCGGACGGATCGGCTGCCGCCAGCAGCAGCAGCCGCCGGGTCTGCTCCGGCAGGGTTTTCATCTGCCGCCCGAAGGTGCTCTCGATCCTCCCCACCAGCGGGACCGCCCCGGGCAGCCCGAATCCGCCCGCCAGTTCGGCGGGGGTCAGCCCCCGGGGCAGCTCCAACAGGGCCAGCGGGTTACCCTCCGTCTCCGCGACGATCAGGTCGCGCACCCGCGTGTCCAGCGGCCCCGCCAGTGCCGAGTCCAGCAGCGCCCGGGCGTCGCTCTCGCGCAGCCCGCCCACCTCGAGCTCGGGCAGCCCGGCAAGTTCCGGCCCGGGAACCCGGGCCGCCAGCACCAGGCCGACCGGATCGGCGGCCAGCCGCCGGGCCGTGAAGCCCAGCGCCTGCGCCGACGCGTGGTCAAGCCACTGCTCGTCGTCGATTACGCAGATGAGCGGCCGTTTCCCGGCCACCTCCGCCAGGAGGCTGAGGACGGCCAGCCCGACCAGGAAACGGTCTGGCGGCGGACCGGCGCTGAGGCCGAAAGCAGTCCGCAGCGCCTCCCGCTGCGGTCCCGGCAGGCGACCAAGCCGGTCCAGCATCGGGGCACACAGCTGATGCAGCCCGGCGAAAGCCAGCTCCATCTCGGACTGCACGCCAGCCACGCGCATCACCCGGCAGCCCGAGGCGCCCTGGGCCAGGTAGTCCAGCAGCACGGTCTTGCCCACGCCCGGATTGCCGCGGATGACCAGCACCCGGCTCTCCCCGGCCCGTACCGCGCCGAGGAGCCGGTCGAGGGCGTCGCGTTCGCTGCGCCGGTCAATCAGCGCAGGTGCGTGGCCCCGCCGGTCGGGCTGGATGGCCATCTACCCGGAGCTAGGCCGCGTCTGCGGTGCTGGTCATGACCGCTGTACCCGCCAGACCGAGCTCGTGCCCGGGCGTCCCTCCCAGGTCGCGCGACGGCCCTTAACGTTCATGCGGCCTCCCCGGCTGCCCAGCGTATCCTGGCCGGCCAGGCAGGGGAAGCGAGGCCGCGCGGTATCACCGGAGATCTTTACTGCCCGCGGCCGCCACCCGGGGCCCCGGGGGCCACCGTCCCCGGGCACATCCCCGGGATCAGACCGGGGTCTATCCCGTGGCCGCCGCGCACTGATCGGCGCGAGGCTCGCTGCAGGGGTCACGGCCGCCGCGGCCAGCGGAACGAGTCTGGCCCTGGACATGAACGCCAGCCCACCGCGCCGGGCGCGGCCCGGTCCGGTGTGACCGGCCCGGGTGCCTGACCACCCGTCCCCGAATCGGAGCGGCCCAGGATGAATGCCATCAGCACCGGCACGGTGCCGTCCCGGGACGCCATCTACGCCGTCCCGGGTCTGCCGCTGTCCGGCTGCCCGGCCGAGCGCACCAGGAGGGGCGTCCTGGCCCCAGCGGGTGAGTTGTTCGGCCGGGACCGCGACCTGGCCCGGATCGGCGCCTTCATCGCTGCGGCGGCCGGCGGCGGCAGTGCCCTGCTCGTCCTCGGTGAGCCTGGCGTCGGTAAGACGACGCTGCTGGATGCCGCGGCCACGGCCGCGGGGGGGTTGCGCGTGCTGCGCGCGGCAGGCGTGGAATTCGAGGCAGATCTGCCGTTCTCGGGACTGCACCAGCTCATGCTCCCGCTGCACGAGGAATTCTCCGGGCTGCCGGCCGGGCACCGGGATGCGCTGAACGCGGCCCTTGGGTTCGGGCCGGGCACCGCGCCCGACCGGATGGTCGTCGGTAATGCCGTGCTGTCGCTGCTGCGCCGGTCGGCCGCCACCCGGCCGCTGCTGCTGGTGGTCGATGACCTGCCGTGGCTCGACCGGGCCAGTGCCACCGTCCTTGGGTTCGTCGCCCGGCGGCTGGCTGGCCACCGGGCCGGGTTTCTCGGCGCCGCACGGCTGGGCCGGGGCGGATTTTTCGAGCATGCCGGGCTGCCGGAACTCGAGCTGCGGCCGCTGGACTACGGGCCAGCGAGCGACTTGCTCAGCGTCCGGTTCCCGGAACTTACGGCTGGGGCCCGGCGCCGGGTACTGGCCGAGGCGCGCGGCAATCCGCTGGCGCTCCTGGAACTGCCGGCCGTACTGAGGGCCCTAAGAATCGCGGGACCGCCGGGCATATCGCCCCTGGTGCCATTGAGCCGGCGGCTGCAGGCCCTGTTCGCTGGGCAGGTCGGGGATCTTCCCGGCCCTGCTCAGCGGCTGCTGCTGCTGGCCGCGCTGGATGCGACCGGGGATCTGCGGATCCTCGGTGCGCTGGGAGATCCCTCGGATGGGCTGCAGGAACTGGCGGCCGCGGAGCGGGCCCACCTCCTGTACGTCGATGCCAGCGCCCACCGGCTGGCGTTCCGGCATCCGCTGATCCGCTCGGCGGTCGTGGGACTGGCCACGGCCGCCGAGCGGCGACGGGCCCACCAGGATCTGGCCGCGCTGTTCGCCGGGCAGCCCGACCGCCGCACCTGGCACCTGGCCGAGGCGGCGACCGGGCCGGATGAGCAGGTCGCCAGTCTGCTGGATGAGACGGCACAGCGGGTCCTGCAGCGCGGTGACGCGGTCGGCTCGGTGGCGGCGCTGGTCCTAGCGGCGGAACTCAGCCCTGGCCGCGCCGAGCAGGGCCGCCGGCTCGCGCAGGCCGCTTACATCGGCGCCGATATGACTGGCGATCTGCGTCATGCCTCGCACTGGCTGGCCGACTCTCGGGCTGACGGCGAGGCGCTGCGCGGCTCGCTCCAGGCGACGGTGACGGCCGCTCACCTGCTGCTCAACGGGGACGGTGATATCGACTCGGCCCACCGGCTGCTGACCAGCGCCATTGCCGGCCAGGCGGCGGCCGAGGCCGGCGATGGCACACTCGGGGAAGCCCTGTACACGCTGATGCTGGTGTGCTTCTTCGGTGGCCGCCCTGAACTGTGGGACCCGTTCCGCGCGGCCATGGCCCGCCTGGGGCCCAGCGTGCCTCCCACGGTGCTGCTGAGCAGTAATATGCTCGCCGATCCGGCGCGCACCGCCGCGGGCGCCCTGGAGATGCTCGACGCGGCGGTGGCGGGGCTCGCCGGAGAGTTGAACCCGTCCAGGATCATCCGGATCGCGCTCGCATCCATGTTCGTTGACCGGCTGCCCGGCTGCCGGGCAGCTCTGTGGCAGGTGGTCCAGGGCGGACGCGATGGCGGCGCCGTCGCGTCCGCCCTGAACGCCCAGATGCTGCTCAGCCGTGATGATTTCTGGGCCGGCCAGTGGAACCAGGCGCAGCAGCTCGCTGACGACGCTACCGCGCGGTGCCGGGAGCGCGGTTACGCCCTGCTGGCCTGGCCGGGCAGGCACGTGCAGGGAATGATCGCGGCGGCACGCGGCGATCACGAAACCGCCAGTGCCATAGCCGGGGAAATGCTGCAATGGGCCGATCCCAGGGGGGTGCGGCTCGTGCGGTGCTACGCATGGCAGGTCCACACGCTCGCCGCGCTGGGCCGCGGGGATTTCGATGAGGCTCACCGCCATGCCAGCATGATCAGCCCGGCCGGCACGCTTGCTTTCCACGTTCCCCACGCTCTCCTCGTCCAGCTCGATCTGGTTGAAGCAGCGGCACGGGCCGGCTGCCATGGCGAGGCCGCCGCGCATGCCGCCGTGATCCAGGGCGCGGGGATCGCCCGGCTTTCCCCCCACCTGGCCTTGCTCGCCCATGCCTGCGCAGCGGTCACCGCCTCCGACGACGACGCAGCCGGGCACTTCGAGCGAGCCCTCGCGGTCCCCGGCGCCGACCGCTGGCCGTTCGACCTCGCCCGGGTCCACCTTCTCTATGGTGAGAGGCTGCGCCGTATACGTTCCGTAACCAGCTCGCGCGAGCACCTGCGGGCAGCCCGGGAAACGTTCGACCGGCTCGCGGCGGTGCCCTGGTCACGGCGGGCGGCCGCCGAACTCCGGGCCTCCGGCCAGGCCGCGCCGCACAACGGTGAGCGCCGTGGGGCCCTCCTCACACCGCAAGAACGCGAAATCGCTCTCCTCGCCGCCTCCGGGCTGACCAACAAGCAGATTGGCGAGCGCCTGTTCCTCTCGCACCGGACCGTGGGATTTCACCTGCACCGTGTCTTCCCGAAGCTCGGTATCAGCTCACGGGCCGCCCTGCGCGATGCCCTTGCCCAGGCCCGGCCTGACCCGGGTGAGTGAGTGGCCGCCTGGCTGCCCTGATCACCGGATGGCTATGCCGGCCGCTCGGGCCGCGTCCGGCATGCCGGCGGCAGGTCACGTCATCTGACAGAAGTGCGGCCGGGCGTGGGCCTGGCACAATCAACCGCTCCCGCCGTGACCTCCGCCGCCCGCACGGGCGCCAGAGCAGACCGAGTGGAGTACGTGTGATCGCAAACAGTGCCGCATCCGCCGGTCCGGCCGATGAGGTGGTGACGAAGCTGAGCCCGTGGTCAGTCGAAGACACCACGGCCCGCCTGCGGGCGGTGATTGCCGCCCGCGGGATGAAGCTCTTCGCCGTGATCGACCACAGCGGGGAGGCGGCCAGAAGCGGGCTTCAGCTGCGCGAAACCAAGGTCGTCATGTTCGGCGGCCCGCAGGCGGGTACAGCTGTCATCGCTGCGGTGCCGCTGGCAGCGCTCGACCTGCCGTTCCGGGTGCTGGTGTGGGCCGACGGGCACCTGACCAAGCTCAGTTACACCGCCCCCGCGGCCTTGGCGGCGCGCTATCACCTCAGCGACGAGCTGACCGGCCCGCTGGCTGTCATCGGCCCGCTGACGGACATCGTGATCGATCGCTAGCCACGCTGCCGCCGGTTCGGTGCCCGCGATGCCCCGCCGGATCCCGGCCGGGCCGTTCCCGTGCTGGTCATCTGACAGAAGAGAAACCGGGCCGCCCTCGGCCAGGGTGAATACCAGACGGGTATCACCAGCCAGCTGGCCTGGCTCCAGCCCGGCTCGCCGCGGCGGCCGGCAGACCGGGTCATGTGAGGGGTACCCCGGTCACGCCTGCCAGGGCAGATCGGCAGGCACTCCCACCTCAGGAAGGACCCAAGGCATGTCGCACCACCTCGATACGCCGCTGGCGGCCCGCAGCGGGCAGCTTTTCATCGACGATCTTTACGTGTTCGCGGGCGAGGCGAGCACGGTCTTCGTGATGGACGTCAACTCCAATGTGAACGGTCTCTACTCCGAGCCCGGCTTCCACCCGGAGGCACGCTACGAGTTCAAGGTGCACTTCGACGGGGCTGATTTCGAGGACCTGACGTACCGGGCGTCCTTCGGCGAGCCGGACTCCGCAGGCCGGCAGGCGCTGCAGATGCGCGCCCTCACCGGCCCCCAGGCGCGCGAGGACTCTGCGGCCGGCGATCTCGTCCTGGAGGGCCGGACCGGCGAGGTGGCCAGCGCCGACGGCACCCGGATCTGGGCCGGGAGGACGGCTGACTCGTTCTACATCGACCTGTCGCTGCTCGCCATCATCGACGAGGCGGTGGCCAAGGGGACGGCGCCCGACCTGACCGGCTGGAATCCTGGACAGGCGAAGAACAGCTTCGCCGGCACCCATGTCGAATCGATCGTGCTGGAGGTCCCGCACTCCCACCCGCGGCTGCGGCCCGGTGCCCGCACCGGCGTGTGGTGCGCCACCAAACTGGCCACTGACGCGGGCGGCTGGCGGCAGATCAACCGGGCTGGGCATCCGATGATGTGGCCCATTTTCTGGCCGACCGACACCGACTTCACTAACCCGGCCAACACCCGCCACCCGTCCGAAGATGTCAGTGCCGCGGCCAAGTACATCGGCGAGCAGGTCGCCACGATGGTGGCGGCCAGCGGGGTGTCCGGCGACCCCGCCGACTACGGCAAGGCCGTGGCCCGGGAGCTGTTCCCCGATGTGCTGCCGTACGTGGTCGGCACCCCGGCGGTCTACAGCTTCACCGGGTTCAACGGCCGGACACTGGCCGACAACGCCCCCGAGGCCATGCTGTCCCTGGTCGCCGGCACCGCCATCCCCTCAGGGCTCACCCCCGACGTCTCCGCGGCCCAGCGCGCCAGCACGTTCCCCTACGTCGTGCCGACCTGAGCTGGCGACCGGACCCATACTCAGCGGGCACCACTCGAAGGAGAAACAGATGGGAACGATCACGACTCGTGATGGCACCAGCATCTTCTACAAGGACTGGGGTGCCGGGCAGCCGGTGATCTTCAGCCACGGCTGGCCGCTGAACGCCGACGCGTGGGACGACCAGTTGTTCTTCGTGGCCTCGCGGGGCTACCGGGCGATCGCGCACGACCGGCGCGGCCATGGCCGCTCCAGCCAGTCGTGGGGCGGCAACGACATGGACACCTACGCCGACGACCTGGCGGAGCTGATCGAGGCACTGGACCTGCACGACGCGGTCCTGGCCGGGCACTCCACCGGAGGCGGGGAGGTCGCCCGCTACATCGGCCGGCACGGCACCTCCCGGGTGGCCAAGGCCGTCCTGGTGTCCGCGGTGCCGCCGCTGATGCTCAAGACCGACGCCAACCCCGGCGGCCTGCCGATCGAGACCTTCGACGCCCTCCGTGAGGGCCTGCTCAAGGACCGCTCAGCGTTCTACCAGGACCTGTCCGCGCCGTTCTATGGCGCCAACCGGCCCGGCGCCGAAATCTCCCAGGCCCTGCGCGACTGGTTCTGGCTGCTCAGCATGCAGGTCGGGTTCAAGGGGGCCTACGACTGCATCAAGGCATTCTCCGAGACCGACATGACCGGGGACCTGAAGAAGATCGACGTACCGGTCCTGATCGTCCAGGGTGACGACGACCAGATCGTCCCCCTGGACGACTCCGGGCGGCTGTCCGCCGAGATCATCAAGGACGCCACCCTGAAGATCTACCCCGGTGCCCCGCACGGCCTGGCCAACACCACCGCCTACAAAGACACCCTCAACAACGACCTGCTCGCCTTCCTGCGCGGTTAGCAGGGCAGATGGGGTCCGCGCGCCCCTCCTCAGCGACCGCTGCGGTCGCGGTGGCCTGAGCACGATTCCATGACTTCGATGAGGGAGTGACCTTTCGTGACCGATACCGGAAGTCAGGAACCGAAGATCCTGGATGTTCCGATCGGGCTCGATGCCACCGGAATGCGGCAGGAGTTCGACAGCCTGGGCACGGTCAAGGTGCCCGCGGACCGGTACTGGGGCGCGCAGACCCAGCGCAGCCTGGAGCATTTCAACATCGGGCATGACCGTATGCCTCAGGAGGTGTACCACGCCTACGGGTATGTGAAGAAGGCCGCGGCCATCGTCAACACCCGGGCCGGGCGGCTGCCTGCCTGGAAGGGCCGGTGATCGAGCAGGTCTGCGACGAGGTGATCAGCGGGGCGCTGGATACCGAGTTCCCGCTGTATGTGTTCCAGACCGGGTCGGGCACCCAGTCGAACATGAACGTGAACGAGGTCATCTCCAACCGTTGCATCCAGCTGGCCGGCGGCACACTCGGCTCGCAGGAGCCGGTGCATCCCAACGATCACGTGAACATGGGCCAGTCGTCCAACGACACGTTCCCCACGGCGATGCACATCGCCGCCTACACCATGGCGACCAGTAAGACGATCCCGGCGCTGAAAAGGCTCCGAGACACCATCGACGCCAAATCGAAGCAGTGGGCCCCGGTGGTGAAGATCGGCCGGACCCACCTGGAGGACGCGGTCCCGCTGACGGTGGGCCAGGAGTGGTCCGGCTACGCCGACGCCCTCGACGACGCGATCACCGAACTGGAGCACGCCATGAGCGGGCTGCTGAAGCTGGCCATGGGCGGCACGGCGGTCGGAACCGGGCTGAACGCCCCGCCCGGGTTCGGTGAGGCAGTGGCGGCGGAAATCGCGTCGATGACTGGGGCGGCGTATGTGACCGCGACGAACAAGTTCACCGCCCAGGGGACGCTGGACCGGATGGTCCGCGCGCACGCGGGGCTCAAGGCGGCGGCCGTCACCCTGTTCAAGATCGCCAACGACCTGCGCTGGCTCGGCTCCGGGCCACGCACCGGCATCCACGAGCTGATCTTTCCCGCCAATGAGCCTGGCAGCTCGATCATGCCGGGCAAGATCAACCCGACCCAGGCCGAGGCGATGCTGATGGTCGCGATCCAGGTCATCGCCTCCGATGTCGCGGTCACCCTGGGCGGCAGCGAAGGCAACTTCGAACTGAACGCCTTCCGCCCGGTCCTGATCAGCAACTACCTGCACTCGGCGCTGATCATGGCCGACATGTGCGACCACTTCCGGAAGTTCATGGTTGAGGGCACCAGGCTCAATGAGCCGAAGCTCAAGGAGAACATCGACAACTCGGTGATGATGGTCACCGCGCTATCCCCCGTGATCGGCTATGACAAGGCCGCGGCCATCTCCTACTACGCCATCGACCACGACCTCACCCTCAAGCAGGCCGCGCTGGCCCAGGGCGTCAGCGAGGACCTCTACGACAAGGTTGTCAACCCGCTCGCCCTCACCCACCCTGGCTCCGCCGACCTGGCCATCAGCAGCACCGGAACCTGAGGTGAGCACGGGCACCGATCCAGGGCACGCGCCGCGCCTGCTCGAGCCCATCGGGAAGGCGGCGCTGATCGCCTCGGTCGGCGGCGCCCGGGGCTACGCCGACTGGACGAATCCCGACCATCGCGTACGCCGGCTGCTGGCCGAGTTCCTCGGCATGGCCGGGCTGACGTTCGTGCTGTCCGGCGGCGCGGCCATCCTGGCCCGCTACGGCGGGCACGGCCTGCAACCGTGGGAGATCGTGCTGGTGCTCTCCCTCGTCTCGGCGCTGTGGCTTGTGGTGGCGGTGTACTTCCTCGGTGACATCTCCGCGCACTTCAACCCGGTCACTACCCTGGCGTTCGCGCTGCGCCGCGACATGGGCTGGATCATGGCCGCCGCCTACTGGGTCGTCCAGTTCGTGGCGGCGGCCGCTGGGTCCGGCCTCGCCCGGGCCTTCTTCGGGCCAGCCGGGAACCTGGCCGCCACCATGCCCAAGCCCGGCCAGTCCTGGCAGGCGGCCGGCTTCGAGGCCATCCTCACCTTCGGCCTTGTTCTCATGATCCTCAACCTGGCCAACGGGCCCAAGCTCAACGGGCCGTTCATCCCGCTGGCCGTCGGCGCCTACATCCTGGCCTTGGGCACGATGGGCGGACCCTACGACGGCGCCTCGATGAACCCTGCCCGGAGCTTCGGCCCCGACCTGGCGATCGGGGACCTGTCCACCTGGTGGATCTACCTGATCGGGCCGACGGCGGGGGCGGTGGCCGCTGTCGGCCTGGCTTACGTGCTGCGCGGCCCGGCCCGGGCACAGGAAGCGGGGGCCGCGGAAGGAACGCCGATCGACCGGGCCGCCTGACAGGGGAGAAGCGACCGTGGTGTGTCGTGAGTGCGCGAGCCCATTCTAAGGAGGACGCTCAGTGAGACGACTGTCCCTGCATAGCTCGGCTGCCCGCGCGCGGGCAGCCTGGCGGACCAGGTGGTCGCGCTCGGCGACGTCCGTGGCCCGCCGGGCGGCCTCCGCGTAGGCCGTGGCGGTGGCAGGGAGGTCGCCGCCCAGCTCGTGCAGGTGGCCGCGGACGGCGTGCCAGCGGTGCCGCTCGCCGAGCACGTCACGCAGCCGGTCCGTCTCGCGCAGCCCGGCGGCGGCGCCGAGGACGTGGCCGACCGCGACCGCGCGCCCGAGCACGGCGGCGGGGTCCTGGCGCACCGGGTCGTCGGTGAGGGCGACGAGGTCGTCGTACCAGGCGAGGATCTGCGGCCAGTCGGTTTCCTCGGCGCTTGCCGCGTCGTCGTGCAGGGCGGCGATGGCGGCCTCGACCTGATAGCGGCCGGGGCGCGCAGCGGCCAGCGCCGACTGCAGGACCCGCACGCCCTCGGCGATCTCCAGGGTGTCCCACAGCCCGCGGTCCTGCCGGTCGAGCGTGACGATCCGGCCCTCGGGGTCGAGTCGCGCCGGGAGGCGGGCGTGGTTGAGGAGCATCAGCGCGAGCAGCCCGCGCGCCTCCGGTTCCTCGGTGGCGAGGGCGAGTTGGCGGGCGAGCCGGATCGCCTCGCCGGCCAGGTCGACCCGGCCCGCGTGGCCGGCCGTGTAGACGAGGTAGAGCACGCGCAGCACGACGGCGAGGTCGCCGGGCTGGTCCAGGCGGCGCCCCTGCACGGCGCGCTTGGCCCGGCTGATCCGCTGCGCCATCGTCGCCTCCGGGACGTAGAAGGCGTCGGCGATCTCCCGGGTGCTGAGGCCGCCGACGGCGCGCAGGGTCAGCGCCACCTGGGAGGCGGGCGCGAGGTCGGGGTGGCAGCAGCAGAAGAGCAGGAAGAGGGTGTCGTCGCCCTCCTCGGTGGCGGCGGCCCGCGGCTCGGCAGACGTCTGCTCCTCGCGGCGGTGACGGGCGGCCTCGCTGCGGTGGGCGTCGACGAGCCGCCGGGTCGCGACCGTCGCCAGCCACGCGCGCGGGTCGCGCGGCGGATGCTCGGGCCACACCCGCAGCGCCTCCAGCAGCGCCTCCTGGAGCGCGTCCTCGGCGGCATCGAAGTTCTCGCCCCGCCGGACCAGGCCCGCGAGCACCCGGGGGACGAGGGCGCGCAGCGCGCCCTCGTCCAGCCGTCGCGCCGGCCCGTCGATCACGCCGGGTCAGCCGTCCGACGGCGCGTCGGACATGACCTCCCGGACATCGATCCACTCGTACAGCGGACCCCCGGCCGGGCCGGGCTCGGAGGAGACGTAGGCCGCGAGCTCGACCGCGCGCTCGTGCGACTCGACGTCGATCATGTACCAGCCCGCCACGAGATCGCTGGTCTCGGGCAGCGGGCCGTCGGTGGTGACTGGCGCGGCGTCAGGGCCGCCGTAGCGCACCCAGGTGCGCGCCGGCGTGAGCGCCTGCGCGTCGACGTACTCGCCGTTCTCCTCGAGCAGCTCGCTGACGTGCTTGAGGAAGGCCATGTGCGCCTCCACGTCCTCGGGGGCCCACTGGTCCATCGGGGGCACGGGACGGTGCGGCTCCGGGCCGCCGCGGTAGTGCTTGAGGAGCAGGTACTTCGGCATGGTGGTCTCCTGGTGTCGTGGGCCGCGCCTGGCGTGGCCTTCACCTGGTGAGCGGAGCCGGTCAGAGCTTCTCGACATGAAATCACCCATCCAGCTCCGAGACCGTCGCGTTCACGGTGCCCGTCCGAACCGTCGTGCTGCAGCCCTCGGCGGCCCGGTTACAGGCGGGAGGTGAGCTCGGTCACGATGTCCGCCGCTGACTGCGGCTGTCTCGCGAGTGCGACGCTTTGCCCGGCCCACATCGAGAGCGCTTCGATATCACCGGTCGTCCCGGCCATGGGCGGCGCTGGCTCGTAACGAACGATTGATTCGCCGGAGGCGAAGTGCGCGATCACGTCGCCGTGTCCTGGCCGCTGGTCGTCTGGGGGTCGGCCCGCGGCTTCCCACGCGGTGGCTGTTGAGTTGCGGAGGGCCCGGTGGGGGGAGTTGGGCCACCCGACGTCGTACAGGTTGGCGTACCACTGCGGATCGGTCTCGGCCGCCGCCATCAGCCGGCGCCGGTACTCGTCGTGGATCGGCATCTCCTCGGCCAGCAGGAACCGCGTGCCCAGCCACGCGGCCTGGGCGCCCAGGGCGAGCACCGCGGCGACTCCGCGAGCGTCACCGATCCCGCCAGCCGCGATCACCGGCACCGGCGCCACCGCGTCCACCACGGCGGGGACCAGCGGCAGTGTCGCGACGGTACCCCACACGTGCCCGCCGGCCTCCCAGCCCTGCGCGACGACCACGTCCACGCCGGACGCGACTGCCCGCCGTGCCTCCTCGGCACTGCCGACCGTGAGCATGACAACCCCCCCGGCGTCGTGCACAGGCTCGATGTAGCCGCCGGGATCTCCCCACATAAACGAGACGATCCGCAAGCCGGCGTCGAGAGCCTGGTCAAGGCGACGGTGGTGATCTTCGGTGAGAACGAAGTTGCCGCCGAACGGCCGCGCCGTCAGCGCCGCCGTCTCACGAACGACGGCTCCAGCGTCGGCGGACCAGGTCAGCGTCACCATGCCGAGCGCCCCGGCATTCGAGACCGCCGCGGCCAGCCCGGGAATGGCGGCCATGGGTGCCTGGACGATCGGTTGTTCAATCCCGAGCATCTCGCATACCGGCGTGCTCACAGCCTTCGCTCCTTCCGCGATCATTGCTCGCCACCCGGTGACCCGCCTTGCATATCTGGCCGCGCCTCAGCCAAGCGGTGCACAGCAAACCTGGTGAGCGTGCGTCACCTGGCCCACCTTGTTGGCAACAGTTGCTGTGTCACTCATACGATGACGGCGTCAACCCGGGGGACCGCCGGTCCCAGCCGTGAAAGTGCGAAAAGTCGCCCGCGTCCCAGGCTTCGCGGAGCCCCGGGGTGCTCAGATCCCAGTCCGGGCGGATCTCGCTGGTGGCGGCACGAAGGTCATGCCACAGGTCGTAGAACGACGGGCGGCCCCAGAACCAGTAGCCGTTATAGACACTGTGAATGACCAGCCCCGGCTTGAGTACCAGCGTGTGCGGGATCATGGGGTTGTGCTCGGGGTCGGTGTACTCGGCGATGTCGAGGTCCTTCTGGACGATCCGGCCCGGATCGGACAGGAAGGTCCACTGGGCGCCCACTGACGCGCGGAACTCTTGCAGGGAGTGATGGTCGTCGGTGGCGATAGTGGCGATCTGGGTGTAGGCCACCGCGATCTTCGGGTAGTTGGCCGCCAGCTCGAGGTGCTGCTGGTGCTCTTTGGGGCAGTAGTTGCCGCGCGCAAGGGTGAGGATCAGCGGATCGGGGCCCTGAAGCTCGCTGAGCTTGCGCACCGTCCCCGTGTGGTCCGGGAGAGCGTAATCAGGGAACGTGCCGCCAGGTCTGATGTCAGGACGCATCGGATGACTGCCCCGCACAGCCTCGAATGCCCAACCCGCCTGGTGCCACTGTCAATTGCGTCACAGTATCCCGTTGTACCCAGAAGCACCACGTCGGCAACCAGCGTAACGGAACTGACTGCGCCCGTACCAGCGAGGCGTGCGCAGGTTGGTGCATGACCCAGCCCGGCCTGCCGGGCACGCCCGTGGCTAGCGGGTGGTCACAGGTCGAGGACCAGGTCGTCGCGTGGCTGCGAGCAGCAGATCAGTACGCTGCCGTCGGCGGGGTCATCGACCGGTGCGGGGGCGTAGCGGACTGTTCCGGACATGAGCGTTGTCTCGCAGGTGTGGCACACTCCGGCGCGGCATGACCAGCGCACCGGTACGTCGCAGGCTTCGGCGAACTCGAGCAGGCTGGCGTAGCCGGGGTCCCAGCGCGCGCTCAGGTCGCTGCGCGCGAACGCGACCAGCGGGCCGCTGCCTGGCTGGCCGGCGGGCGGGTGCGGCCGGCGGGCGGCCGCGGGTGCGATGCCGGGGGTCAGCGCGGGCCCGGCGCCGAAGACCTCGGTGCGGATGCGGGCAGCCCCGATACCGCCCGCGGCCAGGGCAGCGGACACGTCCGCCATGAAGGCGGGGGGTCCGCACAGGTAGGCATCGGCGTCGCGGGGCAGGTCCAGGGCGGCAAGGACCGGCGCCGACAGGCGTCCCGCCGTGTCGTAGTCGCGGCCCTGGATATCACCAGGGCCCGGGCTGCTGTAGCAGATGTGCCGGTGCGCGCTGGGAAGCGCGGCCAGGAGGGTGCGGGACTCGGCCGCGAACGGCTCCTCGGCGCGGCAGCGCGCGCCGTGCAGCCACCAGATGTCCCGGCTGGACCGGCCAGCGGCCAGCGCGTGCAGCATGGCCAGCACCGGTGTCGCGCCGACACCCGCGCTGATCAGCAGGACCGGCCCCTGGCCCGGGCGCAGGGTGAAGTTGCCGCGCGGCGCGGCTGCCTCTAGCAGGTCACCTGCCCGCACCCGGGTGTGCAGGAACTGGCTGCCGGCGCCGTGTTCCTCCCGCTTGACACTGATGCGGTAGTCGCGGGCGCCCGGAGATCCCGACAGCGAGTAGCTGCGCAGCAGCGGCGGCCCGGCGGGGTCAGCGTGCAGGCGCAGGGTCAGGAACTGTCCGGGCAGGGCGGCCGGCACGCTCCCGCCCCCGGGATCGGCCAGGTGCAGCGAAACCACCGTCTCGCTCTCCCGGCCGATTCCGGTCACGGCCAGCGGCCGGAACCCGGGCCACGCCGGTGGCGGGCTCGCGTCGGTCAGGCCCGCGTTGCCAGCGGCCTCCCCGGGCTGGTCGAGCATCTCCTGGAACGAGGTTTTCCATCCGCCGCTGAGCGCCGGAATGCGCAGCGCGCGCAGCACCTGCTGCCGGGGATGCCCGGGCAAGTACAGTAGGGCGTCCATCTCCGCGACCGTCATGCCCTCCGGGCCCGGGGCAAGCCTGATAATCTCCTGCCCCGCCTCCACCGCGCCCTCGGTCAGCACGCGGAAGTAGAACCCGGGCCGGTGGTGGGAAACCAGCAGCGCGGGCATCTGGGGATCATCCATCCGGATACCCACCCGGAAGCAGGTGACCCGTGGCTGGGTTACCTCGAAAACCGCATCGCCGATCCGGTACCGGTCGCCGATGCACACCTGATCGTCGGCCAGTCCCTGCACGGTGAAGTTCTCCCCGAACTGCCCGTACTCGAAGTCATCCCGGCCCAGCTGCTCCTGCCAGTACCGATAGGACTCGATCTGGTAGACGAACACCGCCCGCTGCTCGCCGCCGTGCCCGGCCAGATCCCCCTGCCCGTCACCCTCGATGTTGAGCCGCCGCACCATCTGCGGCCCGGCGACGGGCTTCTTCCACACCGCCGTGTGCACCGTCCTGCCGCGCCAGGTCACGTCCCGCGGCATCCCCACATTGACCGACAGCAGACCGCCGGCCCGCTGCCCCGAAGTCACCATCAGCTCACCTTCTCACGCAAGCGGCCAGCGGTCAGGACGATATTGATCCGGTAGACCGCGTCGGGCGAGAATTCCGGGCCGGTGACGGGCGCGGGTACCGGCGGTGGGACGCTGGCCGGGTTGGCGCCGATGATCAGCACTGGGCTACCCGCAGTCCGGAGAGCGCTTCCGGCGCCGCTCGAAGATCCAGGCACAACGCGACGGGCACCCGGATCCCGGACCGCGACCGATGAACCCGTGCGGCCGCAGCGCGATGGACCCAGCGCGCTCGCGCTAGGCCAGAACCAGAGATGCCGGCGAGTGCTCGAAGGTGCTGGACCCCACGCACCAGCCGGCGTCGTCATGGCACATGGGCAGCACCGGAGAGGAGACGGGCAGGTTCAGCCGCATCGGCCCGGAATCGCGAGGTGTGGCAGCGGGGACGACGGCGGGGCGACCGTCGGGATCACCGGGACGGCGGCGCTTGCCCAGGACCCCTTCTTTCCGATCGAACCGGGCCGGCCGCTCGATGCGAACCACGGTCTGCCGCTCCGCCCGCCACAGCACTCCTTCGCCGGCCCACTCGAAGGCCAGCACCCGTCCGGACAGTGCAACGGTCAGCGCCGTGAAGCCGCGACCGACGGGCAGCCCCGGCAATCTCGGGCTGGAGAGGGCGTGAAAGCCGCACGTGCACCCCGGATCGGGGGCGTCGTGAGGGCCCCGGACATCCCGAAACCGGCACCTGGCCCTTGCGTCAGCCGGATAGCCAGAACCACCCGTCAGCGGAACGAACAGATCGCCCACCTGCCGGGCCAGCTTGTGGGCCCACACCACCCACTGCCCATTCACGGTCGTGGTCAGGTGCTCTTCGAGTCCTCCGGGCAGGCCAGGCCGGGCGTCGGCACCGGCCACGAAGTCAGCTACTAGACGATCTCCGCTGCACATGGCGACCTCTTCTCTGAAGTAGCTAACCCGAGAGTAAACCCTCGACCGGAGACTCCAGCACCGAGATTCCGGACCGCAGCCACCGGCGCCCTGGATCCGGCCCAGGATTAGGAATTCACCATCCGGGCCGGCCTGGCCGCCGTAGCCCAGTTCGAGGACGAGCACGGCGCCTTCACCCCCGCCGAACTCGCCGACGCCGACCAGTGGGCCGCCGAGGCCACCGGGCGAGCCAGCCGCAGCAGCACCCCCACCCGGCGGCGCAGCGCCTGATGGGCGTCAACCGGCGCGCTCGCCGCCCGCTCGGCCATCACCGACGCATGCGTCGTCGAGGGCGCCTTGCGCCGCCGCGACCTGATCATCAGCTCCGACCCCGGCGACCTCCAGGCCATCGCCGCCGCCATCAGCCGCCACCTCGAAATCGACCAGCCCTGACCGCAACTCCCCCGGCCGGCTGTGTCACCAGACCATCGGAACCAGCCCGCTCCCCCGCCGCCAGCACCCGTCACGCCCCGGCACCAAAACAAAGCCGCCCGGAGCCGCGGCGCCGCATGACCTCGTCGTAGGGCCAGCGATTCATAGGGAATCTGGGCCCGATAATGGTCAGCCATCCAGGTCACCTCGCAGGTCCAGCGCATGGCGCACCATTGCCGACTGCCGTTTTTACCCCATCTCCAGGCAGCCAATACCATTCCTGGCCGATCGCCCGTCATAGCCCAGCTGCCCATACGATTCTGACCATGCGCTTCGGCGCGCTTGCGCCGACCTGCGCCGCGGCCCGCTGTACTCTCAGATTCAGCTTTCGCCACTTCGGGAGGTCTCGTGCCCATCGGACAGGCAGAGTTCGGCCGCACCGGCCACCAGAGCAGCCGGGTGATCTTTGGAGGGGCGGCTCTCGCGCAGGTCTCCCAGCGGGTCGCGGACGAAACCTTGGACCTCCTGCTCGCCCACGGGGTGAACCATCTGGACGTGGCCTCATCCTACGGCGAGGCGGAAGTGCGCATCCGGCCGTGGCTGGTGCGCGAGCCGGGCCGGTTCTTCCTGGCCACCAAGGGCGACGAGCGCACCGCAGCCGGGGCTCGCGTGGAACTGCACCGATCCCTGGACCGGATGGGCGTCGACCACGTTAACCTCTGGCAGCTGCACGCCCTGGCTGATCCGATCGAGTGGGACACCGCCCTGAGTCCTGGCGGGGCGCTCGAGGCCGCCGTTGAAGCCCGGGAGCAGGGCCTCATCCGCTGGATCGGGGTGACCGGCCACGGCAGCCAGATCGCCGCGACGCACCGCCGCAGCCTCGAGCGATTCGACTTCGACTCGGTGCTGCTTCCCTACAACTTCCTCACCATGCAGAACTCCTACTATGCCGGCAACTTCAACGCCCTGTACGAGACCTGCCGCGAGCGGCGCGTCGCGGTGCAAACGATCAAGTCGGTCGCGCTGCGCCCCTGGGCGGGCCGACCGCACACCCGGGCGACCTGGTACGAGCCGCTTGAGCAGCAGGACGACATCGATCTCGCCACGTGGTGGGCGATGAGCCGCCCCGGGGTGTTCCTCGACAGTGTGGGAGACGTCAACCTGCTCCCGAAGGTGCTTGACGCGGCCAGCCGGTTCACCGGGGCGCCGAACGACGCGGCGATGAGCGCGCTAGCCGAGCGGACGGCGGCCGAGCCGCTGTTCGTCTGACCGACTGCAGTGGCCCCCCCGGTGATGACCGGCTGGTCTTCGACGATCACCACCGTCACCAGCTGTTCCATCGCGCCTCCGCCCAGAGCATGCCGCCGTCTTGCTGCTGTTCGATGGCAACCCCCTCGCCACCCTCGGGCAGCCGGACGACCGCGCCGGTATCGGCGACGAAGCTGACGGCGATTCCGCCGGCCACCGCCGCCAGGGTGATCCGCGCCTGGCTGCGCGCGGCGGTCAGGATCGCGATGGCAGCGTCGGTGATCACCCGCCGGGCCGGGCCGGGCACCTGCGGCAGCGGCCCGGCCGTCTCGATCTCGACGGCAACCCCGCGCCGCTCGGCCACGTCGGCACTCGCGTGCAGTTCGTGCACCAGCGACCCGGGTACCTCATCGCCCTCGGCCAGCAGCCTGCGCAGCCGGGCCGCCTGGACCGCGCACCTGATGCGCACCTGCGCGTCGCCCGGGTCGGCGGTCCCCGCCGCCAGCTCAGTGACCAGCGGGATGGCGCTTTCCTGCAGCGCCAGCCAGCGGGCATGCCGGGCGGCCCGGATGATCTCCGCGGTGGCGGCCCGCTCGCGCGCGGTGTGCTCACTCCGCGCCGCCGCGCCGGCCTGGCCAGCGGCGGCATCCATCGCCTTGACCCCGGCGAAGACGGCCACCTGGGCGCCGGTCGACCAGGCCACCAAGGCGAGGAACCCGGCCAGATCGGTGCGGTTCAGCCCGTCCCACACCTGCACGCCCAGGATGGCCAGGGCCTCGGCGGCGAGGAACCAGGCAAGCTCGGCGAACCGGCGGCGGTGCAGCACGAGCACGCCCGTCCAGCCGGCACTCCCCCACGCCCAGTTGACCGCCAGCATCTCGCCGGCCGGGCTGGCCGCCGCCGCTGCCGTGCTGGCGGCCAGCGCGATCAAGGCCACCGTCCAGGCTGGGCGCCAGCCGGGCGTTCCGCGCAGCACCAGGACCGAGCCGGCGGTGATCGCCAGCGCCATAACCAGCCACATGGCGCACTGGAAGGCGAAGGAGCCGTAGGCCGACCGGTTATGCAGCAGCTGCCCGCCCGCTCCGCCGAGATGCCAGCCGGCGACCAGGAAGATCACAGCGATGGTGAAAGCCCGCTGATAGCGGCCGGACATCACCGCCGCCGGCTGCACGGCGGTCATGCCGGCCAGCTCACGGTGACGGTCGTGCCCGCGCCGGGACGGCTGGCGATCGCGGCCCGGCCGCCGGCCGCCAGCATCCGCCCGGTGATCGATTCGCGGATGCCCCGGCGGGATAGCGCGGTGGCGGCCGGGTCGAACCCGCGGCCCCGGTCAATGATCTTGACGACCGCCCAGCCCGCACCCCCGGTGACGGTCACTTCCGCCTGGCCAGTTCCAGCGTGCCGCTCGACGTTGCGCAGCGCCTCGCCGACGCAGGCGACGACCTGATCCGCGACCGGAGACGGCAGTGTGACCGGGACGAGCTGCAGCCGCACGGCCAGGTCATCGGCGCTGGCCGCGGCCCGCTCCAGCTTCGGTCTCAGGTCAGTCAGCGGCGCCAACCCGCCCGGAACGGCCGGGGCTCCCGCGAACCCTTGCAGCACGCGCAGGTCCCGGGCCGCCTGCGCGGTCAGCGCCGCGGACGGTTCAGCAAAGGCACCGGCCGCGACCATGGTCAGCGTGGCCAGGAGGGTGTCGTGCAGCTGGCGGTGCTGCTCTCGCTCGTCAGCGCGCCGCGCCTCCTCGGCCCGGATCTGCCGCTCGGTCTCCAGGCCGGCGGTGACGACCGCGTCCGCTTGCCGGGCGCCGCCGCGGATCACCGCCACCAGCCCGGCGGCGACGATCGTCTCCACCACCAGCAGCCAGGCATCGGCCGGGTGGCCGGCGCCGAGCCCGTAGGCGATGACCACGATCGCGGCCCCGGACAGCCCGAGCCACGGCCGCAGCGCGATCTGCAGGATGTACACCGACGTGCAGGCCAGCGGGAGCATCCAGGTCGTGCTGTCCTTGATCAGCACGGCCGGGACCAGGTGCTGCTGCGCCAGCGCCAGCGCCGAGATAACCGCGGCGTCAGCCAGTACCACGGCCGTCGTCAACCCGGACCGCCGAACCCGCCAGGTGAAGAAGGCTGACCACAAGCACAGCGCCGTCAGCGATGCGCCTAGCCACCAGCCTGAGATCTGCTTCCTTGCGGCCAGCACGGCTACCGCAATGAACAAGACCGAGCCGCCGAGGCGCAGGGCGATCGCATACCAGCCGGCCAGCCGGTGCAGGACCTGGTCGGATGGCCCTGCTAACCGCGGGCGGCGTGCCCGCCTGCGGCGGCCCGCGGGGGGCTGGATCTGCTCCGTGACGGAATCAGCTTCCGGTTCCACCGGACCAGTATGCGGCACGAAGGCACCGCGGACGGTGACGACCTCTGCCAGTGTGCTCCGTCACCTCGCCAAAGGCACCCGTCTAGCGTCCCTGGCGCGGGTTGGCCGCCTTGGTGGCCACGAAAGCAGGTGCGGATCGCGAGCCCGGCGCGGAGCCGTTTGCTGCGGACACCGAACACCGGGTCGAGTGCCCGAAAGCTCCCCAGCTGTCTCCCCGGCCAAGGTCCTGGGTGGGGCCCCCGGAGTTTCACGGTCACTGACCCGGCCAGCGGACGGCAACCTCCCTGTGCACGCATCTGTGGATGACTTGTGCAAAGCCTGCACCAGCCTGTGCACAGACCCGGGAAAGCTGGGGAACAAGCCGCCACGAACGAACCGGAATGGCGTCCTTCACCTGCGAGAACATAATCCTCAGCCTGTGCAAATAGAGAAATTGAAAATGTCCACACGACACGCCAGAGTAATCGCTGAAATACATTGGATATTTATCCGGCGGTTATCCAAATGTAATTCCGTCTCAAGATGGTGGGAACCTGGGACCAAGAGACGGTGAACCGGCCGCATCGGAGGGGAAGTTACCGCCCTCGCTCGCGCAGCGGGACGCAGGGCGGAGCGGCACAGGTTCGCCGACCAACAGAGCGGGAGGGCGCATGAACGTTACGACCTGGGACGATGACGTCAGCTTGCGCCAGACGAGCGAGTGGTTGGCCGAACTGCGCGACGACCGCCAGGCCGAACCGCCTGTTGCTGGCACCCAGCCAGCCCGGGAGGCCGCGCCGTCCGTGCGGCCTGCCTTCCCGGTGCACGCCGCCATCCCTGGCCAGCGCCGTGCCTTCGGACAAGCCACGGATGCACCCTGGGCCAGCGCCCCGGCGCCGGCCGACGCCGGGGCACGCGCCATCGGCTTCCCGGCGCCCGCCGGGGCCGCGGCATCCGTCACCAGCATCCCGGCGCCCGCCGGGGCCGCGGCCCCCGTTACCGCGCGGGCCGCCATTGGCGACGAGCTCCGGAGGCCGATCATGTGGTGCGAGATGGCGTCGTGCATCAACTACCATGCCGACCCGTCCGCCCTCGGCGAGGCCGACGCCCGCGCCCGCGCCGTCGGCGCTGGCTGGTGCATTGACGCCGTCGGGCGGCTGGCATGCCCGCAGTGCCAGCAGACGACGAGCTTCTGGACCCCCCGCCCGGTGGTGCCGTGGGACCGGGCCACCGCGCTGGTCATGACCACGCTGGCCGCGGTGCGCGCCGGCTGGGCGGGAGGCAGGCAGCAGCAGGAGCAGGAGCAGGAGCAGGAGCAGGAGCAGCAGGCCTGGCACCATGAGCAGCCATGGGGACACGGTGCACGACACTCACGCCCAACACCGGCCCGCCCCTACATCTCCCCGGCCTGACCGGCTGGGCCCGGGCGGCTGGAACCGCACCCGCCCGCGGGGCCGCTTCTTGACCGCTCCGAGAGCTGCCGCACGGCCCGGCCGGGCCGACGGCCCGGCCAGGCCAGCCAGGCCGACGGTCCGGGGCAGCCACGTCCTCCAATGTCCGACAGACAGACGAGTGGGCCACTGCACGTCAACCATCCAGCCCGTCAACGGGCAGGGGCACCCATCCGGGACCGGCGTTGTAACCAGTGACCGTGACGGAGCCTATGGTCACATCGTTGTTGCCGGTAGTGAGGCCGTGAAGGCCTTGTGGCCCTCACCTCACCCGCCGCAGAGACTGAGCAGGTTCGGTCAGATGGCAGGTCCCGCGTTCACGTTGCCCCCAGAGCATCGGTGGGCGGGAGCCGTGACCGCCAGCAGCGCCGGCCCCCAGAGCAGGGACACGACGCGGCTCCGGCTACGCCGGCGTCTACCTGCACGACCCCCGTACGGGCAGGTAGACGCCGACGTGGCCGGAGCCGCGTCGTGCTCGGCGACCGCGAGCGGATGCGGAACGTACCCGAATCCGGGTCGCGGACTCGCTAGATGCCGGAGCAGCCCCCTCCTGACTGCTCCGGCATCTGCTGGTGGATGCCTCGATCACCGCACGCACGGCACCAGCGTCGTCACTGACGGCGCTGGTGGCCCAGCCCGCCACCCCGCTTTCCGGGGCCGCGCCCTCCAGGTCAGCGCCGATCATGCCATCACCTCGGCGAGCACCTGCTGGGTGGTGAGCTCTTGCCCGTGGGAGCTGCGCGCGTGCTCGTGGATGGCGGCGACAAGCTGGCAGAACTGGTCGTCGCTAGCGACCCGGAACTCAACCCCGCAGGGGCACCGGCCGACGTGCCCGGCTAGTGCACGCCCGGTGAAAGCGAGGTCAAGCGCGACGCACGGCTCGTCCCCCTCCACCCAGGCGTCGTGGCCGGCCGACACCACGTGCGCGTCACCCGGGCCGAAGTCGTACTCGCGGCCGTCGTCCATGCGGGCGTGGAGCCGGCCGGAGATGATGTAGCCCGTGTGGGCCGCCTGGCAGGCTTCCGTGCCGACGACCGGCTTGACGTCGGTGGACCACTTCCAACCGGGCTGATACACAGTGCGGGCGATCGTGACGCCAGGCAGGTTGACCACGTTGAGGGAGGCGTGCTCGAATGCGTGCCGCTCATCGGGTGTCTCGATGTTCTTGACCGCCACGATTTGTTCCGTAGCTTCGAGCATCCGGTGTTGCCTTCCCTTGACCTGGCTTGCCAGGCAAGCATGCAAGCCGGTCGCCTGCCGTCACATCGGGAACAACACGTAGATGCCAGCCGGGACTACGTAGTGGCCGAGGGAGAAAACGCCCGCTGAGAGTCTCGGGCTGCGGCCAGTGATGCGGCCGCCTCCAGGCCGGTTCGGGAGCGAGCGCCGGTCTTGCGCAGCAGGCTCTCGACGTGCTTCTCCACAGTCCGTGGCGACAGATGCAGCCGCGCTGCGATCTGCTTGTTGGCCAGACCACCGGCGACGAGGCGCAGCACGTCCGCCTCCCTGGCGGTGATTCCCGCCGCCACCCAGGGATTGGGCTGCGACTCCTTGAGCAGTTCGCGGCACCGCTCGGCCAGCCGGGGCAGGTCCCGGCGATCAAATCCTGCCTCGGCCTCGGCCAGCCAGCGAAGCGGGTCGCCCCATCCGTCGGCGAGAGCAGCGGGGGCGGCGCAGAACCTCGCCAGCTCACCCCAGGCCTCGCAGTTCGTGAAGCCAACGTCGCAGCCCGCCGCCAGTTCGTTGGCCCGCTGCCGCTGCCCGGCTCGCCCGGCCAGAACGGCCTCGGCGTAGCCGATAAGGCTCCGGTTGTGGCGGATGGCGCCGACGCCCAGCCGGCGGGCTTCCTCGATCGCCCGTGCCGCCCGGTGATCACCAAGTGAGGCCAGGAGCAGCGGCCATAGCGCCCGAAGCCCCGCGGGTTCGGCATGCGGGAGGCGGGCCAGGATCGCCATCCCCCGGGCGTAGGGTTCCACGGCCGCCGCGGCCTCGCCGCCGAGCAGAACCACTGCTCCGCGGCTGGCCCAGCAGATGCCCTCGACCATCTGGTCGTCCGGAGCGGCCGCGATGGCGCGGGCGGCGTAGCGCTCTGTCTGCCCTGCGTCGGCGCGCATGCTGGCGCTACCTGCAAGTACCGCCAGCGCCTTGGCCCGGACCTGGCCCAGGCCGAGCCGTTCGGCGAGGCGGACGGCGGCCTGCGCGTGGGCATCACACGTGTCCAGTTCCCAGCGGCAGGTGAAGCCCGCGGCGAGCTGGAGATCCAGAATCGCCACGGTGCTCAGCGCACCCATCTGCTCGGCAGCGCGCCGCGCCTCGGACAACCGCTCCACTCCGGCATGATCAAGCAGGTCGATCGTGCCCAGCTCGTGCAGGGCGCGCAGCCGCCACAACGGCAGGCCGACGGCCTCCGCGGTGACCAGCGCGCTCTCGAACGCCGCGCGGGCGGCGCTGAGATCACGCAGCCGGTGGCTCCGGCCGATGAGCTCCAGCGCATGACAGCGGACATCCGGAGCACTGTCCTCGGCGGCGAGGACGTCCTCGGCGAAAAGCCGGGCCCCATCGAGGTCGTCGGCGGCGAAGGCCACCTCGGCATCGATGACGCCCATGCGGGCGCGCACGCCAGCAGGTGGGGCGGTCCCAGCCAGGCCCCGCGCGGCGCCGAGGTGGTGACGGGCCATCTCCCACCGCGAGGCGCCCACCGCCCCCTGGCTGAGGCGAAGGTGAACCTCCGTCCGGAGTTCCGCCGCCTCGGTCCCGAGCCGGGTGATGAGATGGCCGCCGGCCGCCGCTGCCTCCTCAACCCGCCCGGCCAGGGCCAGCGCTTCGACCAGCAGAAGTTCCGCCTGTTCCCGCTCGGGAGTGCCTTCGAGGAGGTCAGCGGCACGCCGCAGGGTACCGATCGCAGTGGCCAGCGCTCCCCAGGCCAGCGCCTGGCCGCCGGCCTCGCTCAGCAGCGTTCCGGCCCGGCGGCGGTCCCCGGCACGGTTCGCCAGCTCGACGGCCAGCTCGCGCAGGCCGCCTTCCAGGCGCGTGGGTGCGGCGTCCAGAACGGCGAGCGCCGCCGAGGCCAGGGCCCGCTGGCGGGGCGGCAGCATGGTATCGAGCACCGCTTCGCGGGTCAGCGCGTGCCGAAAGCGGAAGGCCGCGCCGTCGGCGCTCACCAGCAGTTGCTCGACAGCGAGCCCGAGCGTCTCCGCCACCAGGGCCGCAGTCTGGCCGCTCACGGCCGGGAGCAGTTCCCAGTCGAAGTGGCGGCCGAGGATGGCAGCGGCCTCGATCACCGATCGCTGCGGTTCGCTGAACCCGGCCAGGCGCTCGCGGACCGTCTCGGTGAACGACTCTGGCAGCCCGGGCGACGCCAGCAGATCCTCCACCAGCAGCGGTACCCCTTCGGCGGAGGCCTGCACCCGGCGCAGGAGTTCCGCCTCTGCTCCCGGGATGCAGGCATGGACCATGCGCGCCATGTCCTCATCGCTGAGCCGGTCAAGACCGAGGTGAAGTACGCCGGGCCGGCCCCGCTGTCGGCGGGCCACTTCCAGTGCGGCCGACGGCCGGTTGGCGCGCAGGGTAAGCACGCACAGCAACGACTCACCGTCAAGGTGCTCGCCAAGGTACTCCATCAGGGCCACCGTGTCCGGGTCCGCCCAGTGCAGGTCCTCTAGCACTATGACGAGGCCCTGCGGCGCGAGGCGCCGGAGAAGCTGGATCAGCGCCTCACCGCGGATCCCGGGTGAGACCTCTCCACTCGCCGGAGCGCGCCCAGCCATCCCCGGCAGCAACGCGCTCAGCGCGGGCAGCCAGGGATCCATCGTCGCGTCATCGGGAACGGCCCGGTCCCGGAGCAGCTGCACAAGCGCGTCCGTTAGCGGCCGGTAAGCAACGGTCGCTGACTGCGGCACCGCCCGGCTGGTAACGACCCGGATGCCACGGCTGGCCGCCCGGCTGGCCGTCTCCAGGGCCAGCCGCGACTTGCCGATCCCCGGCTCCCCCGTGATCACTACACACCCGCCGTGCCCGGCCATGGCAGCCGTCAGCGCCGCGTCGAGGGCCTCCAGCGCGGCGTCCCTGCCGATCATGACCGGGCACAGTACCTGCGGCATCAGCCTAGTCTGACAGCAATCCCTCGATAGGGAGAAAGGTCATCCGTTTCCGGCGGGGTTGGCCGAACGCACGACACCAGTCCAGCGATCCGCTGGCCAGGGCGGCCGACACTATGTACCCAAGCACTTGGGGCCCGGGACGCCGGGACGGCCACGGTCAGGGCCGGCGGGGCTGGCGGGGCTGGCGGCGAGCGTAGGCAACGTTGATGACCGCAATGACGGCCCAGATCAGCGCAACCAGGACCAGCTGGCCAGTGCTCACCGAGCTGGTAGTCGTCATCACCGATCCATGCAAAGGCCCCAGATTGATTGATGCCTTGGGTGTGACTCCGGTGACCGAGTAGGCATGCAGCGTCACGGCGGTAGCGCCGATGCCCAGCCCGACCGAGCCCAAGCCCATAGCGACGTTTGCCCATGCAGCCCGGCCGGACTGGACGCCATGTTCTGCCAGCCTGGCGTCTACTTGCTTGTCGATCTCCGAGCTGATCCTCTCGACCAGCCCCTCGGCCACGGCCCCGTCGTACCCTCGGCCAAGTTCGGAATGCACGGCTGCCGCTGCAACGACGTCCTCGTGCGCCCGCTCGTCCATAAAACCAAGCTATATCGCGATTGACCGGCCGGACAATGAGCTGCGCGGCCGCATCCCCGGTCGGCGACACCGCCGGGGACGCCTCCCGCCGTTCCGGGCTCGCGGCTGGCCGGCGTGCGTGATCCTGGCCGCTCCCGGCTAGATCCTGGTCGGCGAGGGTCATGGCGTGGGCTCCAGCATCCAGACTTGGAAATCCACGCGGTTGGTGATCTCGGGCGCTGTCAACTCGGTGGCCTCATCCTGCCTCGTATGCAGCTGCAGGATGATCTTCCTTATCCCGGTCCCGTAGGGGGCGAGCGCTGAGCGGTGCGTCGCCAGGAAGACCGGACGCCGGCCCGCCCCGGCAATGCCGCGCGCGACCTGCTGCACGCTGGCCCGCGCCGGGTGGGGCAGGACCGCCGTCGGGTAGCCGCACATGCCGCGGACGACCTCGGTGAACTGGCCGCTGACCCGGCCGTCGAGCATGACCACCGATGAATTGCCGGGTAGTGCAGCGCACATCCGGGCTACCGCCGCGATCTCACCCGACTCCGTAGCCTTGAGTGCCCAGCCGTCCGCGACCGGCCTGATCCCCAGCGACCCGCCATCCCTGATGCCCAGACCGAACGTGGTCATCGCGGCCGGTACCACCAGCACCGCGGCGCACAGGGGGATGGCGCCGGAGGCCACCGGGCCGTAGTCGTGGCGGCGGGCCCAGGCAATGAGCCAGCTCGCCCCCCAGATCGCCAGCAGGCTCAGCCCGGGCAGCACGCCGGGCACCAGCCTGCGGCTTGCCCACGGCTGATGGGGGATGATGGCCGGCCGGTACAGCACCGTGACGATGATCCACCCGAACGTTATGAGCGGCAGTGCCCAGGCCGGCATCCCGCCACGCAGGCACCTGCCGGTGAGCACGGCGGCGCCGAGCGCGGCGAGCAGCACGGCCGGCACCCCGGCGTACCAGAACACCCGACGTTCCGTTGGCGCTCACCACCGTGGCCGCATCGTGGACGCTGGCGCGCTGGCTGCGGCTGCGTAGCAGGCCGGCCCTGGTCTGGCTGGGGCTGGCGCTGGCGGGCGCCGCGCTGAGCGAGATCTCCGGCCTCCTCGTCGTGGCGGCCGGGCTGGCCGCCGTCGGGGCCGCCACGGTGCACGAGGCGGCATCGGTGCGGTCCGGTGCCCGCCAGGCGCTCGCCCGGGCCGGGCTGGCCGCCCTGGTGGCCCTGGCCGCCGTGTGGATCACCTATGCCGTCCTCGACCCCGCGGTCCTCGGGCATCCGGGGCTCCTGCCCGGGCCCTATCTGGACGGGATCCGCTACCTGTGGTCCAGTGACACTGCCCCCGCGCCCGGCTACCTGGCCGGAATCTCCTGGACCGGCGGGCGGTGGTGGTTCTGGCCGCTGAGCCTCGTGATCAAGCTCCCGGCCGCGGCCGTGCTGCTCTACGCCGCGGGCACCGTCGCATGGCTGTCAGCGGGCCGGCCCGAGCGGCGGCGAGCGCTGCTGGCCGCCGGGCTCCCTGCGGCGCTGCTCGCGTCGTTCACCCTGGCGATGCCCAGGGATATCGGCGTGCGCTACCTGCTCCCGGTGCTCGCGCTGTGGGCCGCCACCTCCGGCGCCCTGGTCCCGGCCGCCGTGGCGCTGCGGCCGGCCACCCGGCGGGCCGCCCTCGCCGGGATGTGCGGGCTGCTGCTGGCGGCGGCGGTCGCCACGGCTGCCTCGTTCCCTGACTCGCTGTCCTGGACCGCGCCCCCGTTCCGGCCGGGATACGCGGCCGCGACCGACTCCAACGTGGACTGGGGGCAGGGGCTGTACGCCCTCCGCTCCTGGGCCGCCCCGCACCACCCGTGGGTCAGCTACTTCGGGCCGCGCGGGCTGGCGCCCGACCCTGTTCCCGGCGGACGGCCGCTGCTGGCGGCGCCCCCCGCGCGGGTCACGGGCTGGGTGGCAGTGTCGGCTACGGCCCTCACCAGCGCGGACCGCTCCCAGCTCGCCTGGCTGCGCGGCTACTGCCCGGTGCGAGTGCTGGACGGGTCCATCCTCATCTACCGGTTCCGCCGTCCGCCGGTTCCTGCCCTGGTCACTGGCCGGCCGCCCGCGCCCTGCGGGACACCATCGAGTCACGTCGCCGCACCTGGCCCCGCTGAACGAGACGCTCAGCGGCCGTGACCGGGTTCCGACGGCCCACGGGCCCGGTGCGGCGCCCCGCGGGTCAGACCGCCGCGGGCAGTGCCGCGCGGGCCGGGGCGCCTGCCTCGATCCAGGTGTAGACGTCCCTGATCCCGTCGGCCAGCCCGGTGTCCGCTGTCCAGCCCAGATCCCGCGCGGCCCGGCCGACGTCCAGCACGCTGCGCTGCAGCTCACCCGCACGCGGTGGCCTGAACTCCAGGCGCACGGGCCTGCCCGCTGCCGCGGCGATGATGTGCACGAGGCCGAGCACGCTGACCTCCGTGCCGGTCCCGATGTTCCAGGTGCCGGGGCCGGGCACGGCCGCGGCCGCGAGGAAGCCGCGGACCACGTCGCGGACGTGGACGTAGTCCCGGGTCTGGGTTCCGTCGCCATAGACCGTGGGCGGCGTCCCGGTCAGCACGGCCCGGCAGAAGATCGGGATCACGCCCGCCTCGCCGCCGGGATCCTGCCGGGGGCCGTACACGTTAGCGAGCCGCATGATCGAGTGCCTCGTGTGGTGCAGCCGGTTATACAAGCCGATGTACTGCTCGGCGCAGTACTTGGCCACACCGTATGGAGACTCCGGCAGCGGCGGGAAGTCCTCGGACGAGGGGATGGGGGCGTCCCGCCCGCAGATGGCCCCGCCGGAGGAGGCGAACAGCACCCGCGCGTCCACCGCACGGGCCGCTTCGAGGACATTGACGGTCCCCAGGACGTTGATCTCGGTGTCGCGGGCCGGCGAATCGACCGAGAGCCGGACGTCGATCTGGGCCGCGAGGTGGCAGATCAGTTCCGGCCGGGTCTGCGCCACGACCGCGCCCAGAGAGGCCGCGTCGCCCATTCCCACTTTGTGCAGAACCACCTGGTCGTCCAGGCGCCCGGGCTGGCCGGCCGACAGGTCGTCGGCCACATTCACCTCGTCGCCCCTGGCCAGGAACGCATCGGCAAGGTGTGAACCGATGAAACCTGCCCCGCCCGTCACGAGTACGCGCATTTTTGTCCCCCTTACTGGTAATCCGGACGTATCAGGGCTTATGGGGCGGGCCGGTCCGCCGGGTCAGCCGCATTTTGGGCTGGTGATCCCAGGGGTCGTGCCAGTCATCGAGCACCTGCGCATTGAGGCCATGCCGCTCAGCCAGCGCGAGCAGGGTTTCCGGGCGGTAATAGAAGTCCTCCCGGTGCACCTGGTAGTCCTGGCCGTCATTCGCGTAGAAGGTGAAGTCGAAGAACCCGCCGGGCGCCATTACCCGGCCGACGTTCGCCAGGCACTGGTCGATAATCTCGACCGGGCAATGCGTGAACACGCTGTTGGCGTGCACGACGTTGAAGTAGCCGGAGGGCAGGAAGCTGAGGGTCAGGTCCTCGGTCAGCGTCAGCCGGGGGAGCTTGTCTTGCAGCCCTGCCTCACTGAGCACCTTCAGGGCCTCGGCGAGGATCTCCGCCGAGATATCGATTCCGTAGTAATTCCCGGCGTCCAGGTAATCGATCAGGAGGCGGCCCGCCCGCAGATTGCCGCAGCCTATCTCCAGGATCCGGTCCGCCGGCTTCAGCCCGTGCTTGACCAGGTAGTCGAACTGCATCTGGCCGAACTCGAGCCATTGGGAGTAGCTCCGGCTGCCCACCGCCACCTCGACGCCGTGTGTGGCCGCCTTGTACTTCATGATCTTTCGGTAGTAACTGACGTGGTCATCGGTTTTCGATCGCAGCCACGTATCGACCCAGACGCGGCGTATGTACGGCGGGATCTGGTCCGGATGCCGCGCCGCGAACGCTAGTTTGTAGGACAGGCTGGACCGATTTTGATTCTCCATGATTTCCATTTGGCACCTACCACCGGCAAAGCCGGTATCGTGTAACGGTGAACTCGGTCTGGATGAGGCACGGCGGAGACTTGCCGGTGGCCCAGATCCAGCGGGGCGCGAACCGCGGGAGTTGGCGCTTCGTACCGTCGGCGTGGGCCATGGGGTGCCACTGGTGAGGGGGCGCCGGGCCGCGAGGTTCCTGACGGCTATTTCCCTGTCGGTGGCCGGCTGCAGCGCGCCGGCGGCGAGCGTCGCTCCGAGGCCGGGCGGATCGCACGTCACCTGCGCCGATACGGCATCCGATGCCGGCCGCCTGCAGCACGCCATCGACGCCAGCCGGCCTCGTGCGGTGATCGAAATTAGCGGGACCTGCCTCCTTGATCACAGCATCGTGTTGCTGGCCGGCCGCACCTATACGGGTGATGGCCGCACCGCCACTGTGCTCCGGCAGAATGCGCCGATGCCCTACGTAATGGCTTCGGCGGGCTACGTGCGTAATGGCTCCACGACGGGGGCGCCGATCACTATCGAGCAGCTGACCGTTTCCTGCACGGGCCAGGGCCGGACCAACGGGATCGTCGTCCTGAACTGGCAGGTTGATGTGCAGCAGGCTGACGTCACGAACTGCGGCGGTTCCGGGATTATCGACACCGGCCAGACGGCCGATGGCAGCAGCATTACGAACACCAGCGTGAACAGCCGGTTCTCGGATAACTCCATCACCGGCAGCGGAGTTAACGGTTTCGAGGTCATCGACAGCCGCAACGCGGTGACTGACGGATACCTCACGGACAATCAGATTGCCTCGTCCGGGAAGGCGGCCGTGGCCATGGAGAACGCGGCCGGATGGAATATTTCCGGCAACCATCTTTACGATGACGCAGGCGACGGGATCGTGGCTGGGCGCATGTTCGGGACCACCATCAGCGGCAACTTCATCGAAGACTTCGGCAGCAGGCAGGTCTCGGGCACCTGGTACGGCATTGCCGGCTCGGTCCAGGATGGCGACGGCTCCACGATCTTCGGCAACAGCGTGTTCAACGACCTGGGTGAGCGTGGTGGTGCCCGGCACGTCTACATCGCGATCCTCAAAGCCAATTCCGGCACTGGCCGTGTGTCCGTTACCGGAAACGTGATCGGCGGAGCCGCCCGGACCGATGTCGGGCTTTCTTTCAACGCGGGCGCCCATCGCCTGGTGATCGCATCGTCCGGTAACGTGATTACCAGCGTGGGGACGCTCACCCAGCATTTTGGTACCGTCCAGATTTCGCCGGGGTCTTGATGACCCGGGCCACGCGGGCAGACGCTGACGTGCGGATCTGGCCGTAGCGCTTGAGCACTTCGTCGGCCGCCTCGTAAAGGGGCGGGTGGGCCCTGATCGTGCGCACCGCCCACTGGCTCGGCCCGATGCGGGCCCGGTGGGCCAGGGCTAGCGGTGAATTCCCGGTGACGGCTCCTTCGCATACGAACAGGTCGCTGGTCTTGAGTGTCTCCTTGTAACGCTTGGCGCCTTTACCCATGTCGATCAGGCTGATCCCGGTCGGCGCAGTGTCCTCGATCATGCGGACGTGCTGGATCAGGCCCGGTGAGTACTTGCCGAACTCCAGGTCGTACGCCGGGAACCAGTGCGCGAGGAAGTGACCTGACCTGAGGCCGAAGTGCCCTGCGACCGGGATATCCCCGGCGTAGAGCACCGAGAGCCGGCCGCTGAAATGACCTCCCCTGGTCTCGAAGAGATCATTGATCAGCCGGACGATCCACGGCCGGGAGAAGCGGTCGGTACGGCCGGTCCGCCGGTACTGATCCGACTTCCAGGACATGAGGGCACGCAGCGCGGCCGGATCCCGCGAGTTGACCACGTGGCGGACCGGGCCGACCTCACGGCCCAGTTTCCGGCCCCGGCGCGCGAGGTCCTTCAGGAACTGCGGGGACTTCGTGGTCAGCTTGGCCTGGTAGGCCTCGAACCCGTCGGTCAGGTCGATCACCGGGGACGGGGCGGTATCCGCTACCCAGCGCCCGAACGGGCGCTGTTCCTGGGCCAGGTGGTCGAAGTAGAACGCGGAGATACCGCACCCGCGCAGCAGGTCCCGCGCGTTCCACTCAAACCCCCGCGCGTGCACGAGGCCCTGGCAGTCGGTGAGTCCCGCGCCGATCGGCACGCCCACGCCCAGGCTGCGCTTCTCAAACGGGAAGAACCCGGTGACGGAGGGCCCGTCAGACAGGACGGCCACCCTCGCGCCCGGCCGGAAGCGGCCGATCGCAGCCGTGAATTCCGGGCTGAGGAACGGGTTCCCCTGCGCCGGGTCACGGCGCTGCATGTCCTGCCACGCCGTGACTTCGGCTAGGCCCAGCTCTTCCGGGCGAACCACGGATATCTGCACGGTCTTGGCCCTTCCTGTGGTGGGTCGGCTCGTCAGCGGTGTCCGCTACGCGCGGGCGGTGGACGCGCTCACCCGGCGTGCCGCGAACTGGGCGCCGCAGACGAACCGCATGAGCGGCCCGAAGGTGGCCGCGGCGGGCAGGCCGACGAAGTACAGGCCGGGCACCGAGGACTCGAAGGAGCCGGACAGCTGCGGGAAGGTGCCGGTCAGCCGGATCTGCTGGCGCAACTCGGGCCCGAGGAACTCCAGCTTGGCGAGGTCCACCCGGTAGCCGGTGGCGGCCAGGACGTGGTCGACCCGGAACGTGGAGTGCTGGCCGTCGGCGCAGGACGTGGTCAGCGCGATCCCGTTGGCGTCCTGGGTCGCGCCGCGCACCGCGTGCTCGTTGAGGATCGGGACCCGGCCGACCACGCGATCGGCCAGCCACCAGGCCCCCAACGGTCCAAGGACTCGTTTCACCAGGCGGAGGCGGGTCTCGGCGGGCAGGTACGGGAACAGCCCCGCGGCGTGACTGAACGGATAGATCCGCCACGTCGGCCCGAGCGGCGAGTGCGGCTGCGGCAGCTTCTCCAGGAACGGGTTGGTCGGTGTCGTGGGCGGGGTTCCGAACCGCGCGGTGCCGCGGGCCAGCACCGTGGCGGCCGCGCCGGCCTCCCGCAGCAGGGCCGCGCTCTCCAGCGCCGACTGGCCCGCCCCGATGACGGCCACCCGGGCCCCGCGGAAGCCCGCCAGGTTGTCGTGCTGGGAGGTGTGCGACACGAGCCCGTCGGCGGACGGGCCGCCGGGGGCGACGGCCGAGAGTTCCCCCGGCACGTACGCGAGGCCGGTGATCCCGGTCGCGACCACCACGCGCGGGGTCAGGAGTTCCTCACCCGAGCTGAGCACCAGGTGGAAGCCGTGGCCGGTGCGCCTGAGCTCGCGGATGGTCTCGTCCTCGACGTCCGGCACCAGGCGCTGCTGGAACCACTGGCCGTACCGGGTGAACAGCTGGATCGGCACCACCTGGTCGCCTTCCAGGGGACGGATCCCCTCGCTGAGGCAGTAGTCCGTCAGGCTGAAACCCGGGGCCGGGGCACCCAGGCTGGAGGCGTCGGGCGTGGACTTGAGGCACATGCCCGCGGGCATGTTGCTGCGCCAGCTCGACATGACGTCGCCGAAGACGCGGGTGCCGATCCCCCGGGCCCGGAGGTGGGCCGCGACGGACAGCCCGTACGGGCCGGCCCCGATGACCACGGCCGGGGTGCTACTGGTCCCCGTGCTACTGGTCCCCGTGCTGCTGGTACCGGTGCTGCTAATCACTGTGTGCTCCATTCACTGTGTGCTCCGTTTTTCGGGTGCTTGCGCCGCCAGGCGCCTCGCTGGCGGTGGCTGACTTCGGACAGGGCGAGGCTGGCGAACCGCGGCAGCATGGCTACGAACGGGAGCGGGTCGTCGGCCGCCAGCCACGCGAACTCGGTACTGCTCGCCCGCCGCGGCGCCGACGAGGGCGCGTAGCCGCTGCCGCGCTGGCCGATCCGGGCGAGCAGGTCGATGTGCTCGACGACGATCCGGCGCCCGTTGACCTGGTCCCCCGGGGGCACGTCCTGGCCGGTCATGTCGAGGTACAGGGCCCGCAGGACATCGATGCCCGCGGCCGTCTGGAACAGGCGGAACTGATTTCCCATTCGCGGGTTGAAGTCGACGAGCTTGTACTGGCCGTCCCGCCGGTCGTAGCGCACGTCGAGGTCCGCCACCCCGTGGAAGCCCACCGCTTTGCAGAAGCGGCCGGCCAGCTCGGCCAGCGCCGGGTTGGGGACTGTGATCCCGCAGGCCGTGGCGCCGGTGTTCGCCGGCCAGGACCGGAGCTTGACCCCGGTGAAGAGCACGAGGCAGTTAGACCCAGCGTCGCAGTACAGGTGCACGATCCAGTCCTCGGCCTGGTCGTGCGGGACGTAGTCCTGCAGGATGAACGTCGCGGAGCCGCCGGCCGCCGCCGCCAGCGCGGTCAGCTCCCCCGCGGACCGGAGCACGGTCGTGCCGGGCACCGCGGGAGCCCGGCGGCGGACCCACGGTTCGGCGTTCTTGGCCACCACCGGGAAGGTCGCCGTCCGGGCGAACGCCGCGGCCGCCTCCGCCGAGGAGACGTAGACCGACTCCGGCGCGGGCATCCCGTGCCTGCGGCACAGGCGCAGCAACTCGTGCTTGCTGGCCAGCTGACGGGACAGCCCCGGCCGGATCCGCGGGAACAGGAACTGGCCGGACAGCTCGTCGGCGTGCTCGGCGATGAGCACCGCTGCCTCGTCGTCGGCGGGAACGAGGACGGAGGGCTCGCCGATCTGCCGTCCGATGACGGTCAGCCCGTCCACCAGGTCGGCCGGGTCCTCGAGCCCGGTTGTCCGCCAGCGGAAGTGGCCCGCCGCGTAGCGGGACAGGGCGGCCGGGGTCAGCGCGTCCTCGCTCGTCACGAAGACGGGGACGCCGAGCCGGCCCAGCGTGCGCACCGCGGCGACCCCGCCGGAATGCAGGGGGTACCGGCCAACCTTGAGGATCAGCGCGGGAACCCGGCCATGCTGCCTGGTTGTCATGTCACTCCCGCGAATCGCAAGACCACATCGGCGAGCACGAGCACGAGCAACGGCACGCCTGCCACGGTGAGCGGGCGGATGAGCCGCGTGGCCTGCGGCCGGGCGACCCGGAGGAACTCGCGCGCCGTGAGCACGGCGATGAGCGTGAACAGCAGGACCAGGCCGAGCACGCTCACGATCGTGGTCGGGGAGCCCCGTCCCCCGTTCGCCGGCAGCGGCCGCGCGTGGGCGCCGGGCGGCCACGCGACCGTGTACACGGTGGCCGCGCTGTTGGTGAACGCCACCCGCACACCGGGCTCCGCGCGCATCAGCCGGCTGAAGCGGCTGCCCCACCCGGCGGGATACCCGGCGGCCTGCTCCAGGTAGGTCTCCTGGGTGCGGGTCGCGATCAGGTACGTGCCGGGCCCGGAGCTACGCAGGCCGTGCACTAGGCCGGAGACGCTCGCCGGGTGCAGCGGTGCCTGCACGGGAAGGTAGAGAACCTTGCTGATGTCCTTGTAGGACCAGGGCATCTCCGGTGTGTTGTCGATCGTGGGCGAGGAACTCAGCCACTGGATCCGTGCCCCCTGCGCGTCGTGGGCGTAGATCCAGTTGCTGGCGGCCACTTCGCCGGTCGGGATCTGCTCGAAGGCGTCGTTGCCGTAGCGCACGAGGATGAAGGCCACCGGGAGGACCGCGGCGCACAGGACCAGCAAGGGCAAGGCGCGCCAGTTGGCCCGGCCGGACTTCGGGTCGGCGAAGAAGAAGCAGCCCGCCAGGATGCAGGCGGCCGGGAGCAGGAAGAGATAGATCCGCAGCGCCATTTCGCCGCCGTAGCTCTGCAGCCCGATCGAGAGAATGGGCATGCAGAACAGGGCGATCAGGACGCGGTCGTCGAACCCCTTCCGCCTCCGGCGGAGCAGCCCGAGGATGGCTATCCCGACGATCACGGCGGCCACGCCCTCCCGGGCGTGCAGCGTGACCAGGTGGACGGCCGTACTGCCCATCAGCCGGCCGCCGACGCTGCTGGTCAGGTTGCCCCCGAGGTTGCCGAAGCCGCCGAAGATGTTGGACATGTGGCCGGACCAGTAGTCCACGGCCGCGAAGCTGACCCAGCCGATCAGGATGACCCCGAGCAGGACCGGCAGCCCGGGCAGGGTGCTCCGCCGCACGAGCACCAGCGCCGTGGCGGCCCCCACCAGGTAGAACGGTGTCAGCTGGTGGCTCATGGTGGACACGGCGAAGATGGCGATCAGGACGGCCAGCAGGAAGGCACGCTGGCCGGTGCTGGCGGGCCGGGGCGCGAGTTCGCCGGGCCGGAGGATCCCGAAGATGCGGCGGTGCAGCCGGGTCAGCCCGGAGACGACGAGGTGCGGGTCGGCACTGAGCTTCGGCTGGGTGAACCAGTTCACCAGGATGGCGAGGAACACCAGGTAGAGGACGTAATTGAAGGATTGCGGGGAGAGGTAGTCCTGTCCCACCCAGTTCCCCACCGTGAACAGGAGCCCGGCCACCCACTGAGCCCGCCACGGGATCCGCAGGTTGCGCATGATCAGGAAGAACGGCGGCAGGCAGGCCAGGTTGATCAACATCGGCCACACCTGCATGAGCCCCAGCAGGCCGTGCGTGCCCGCTGCCCCGGTCACCATCGACACCAGTGCGAAGAAGCCGGGCCAGCTGAAGTAGGCGGCCAGGCCCGGGGTCGCGTGCCCGGTACTGCTGATGTACTGGATGAAGCCGGCGATCTGGTATGCCGTCGGGAACCGCGGCTCAGGCTCGATGAACGCGGTCACCCCGTCGAGGCAGATGACCAGGGCCGCCAGGCCGGCCGCGAGCCCCACCGGATGGGGCCGGGGCAGGGCGATCCCGAGGACGAACGCGAGAGCCAGGATCACCACCCCGGCGATCGCGCCGTGCGGCAGCACGGACAGCAGGCCCAGCCCGTTCATATGGCTGAGGCGGACATGGCGCAGCGAGGCGAAGAACAACAGGAAGCCGGCCAGGCCCAGCGCGCCGATGGCCGCGGCCGGGAGAGTGGGCCACCGGATGGGCCCCGTGGAGAGCAGGCCAGGCCGCCCGAGGGCGATGGTCTTCTCGGTCTGGCTGGTCATGGCCCGCTGACCTCCGGGGTGGCAGCCTCCGCGACCGGCACGGCGGCAGGCTCCCGGCCGCCAGCCAGGATGCGCCAGAGGCCCGGGATGATCAGCAGGGCCACCGAGCCCTGGCTGATGACCGCGGCCAGCCCCGCGCCGATTGGCCCTATGGCGCCCGCCAGGAAGACGGTGAGCCCCAGCATCAGGACGCAGCGGGCCCCCTGGATGATCGCGACCATGGAGGTCCGGCTCTGGGCGCGCAGCGCGCCCAGGTAGACCTCGGTCACCGCGCGGGGCAGCGTCGCCACGGCAAGCAGTTCCAGGACCGGCGCACCGTGCTCCGCGTAGCCCGGCCCGAACAGGCTCAGTCCCGCGTGCGCGAGCAGGGCCACCAGTGCCGCGCACGGAAGGAGGATCGAGGCTATCTTCCGGAGTGCCTTACGGCAGTTCACCGCGAGGGTGGACGCGTCGAATGCCCCTTCGACGGTCAGCGACATGGACATGTTGACGCCGACGAGGTCCAGGACACCGCCGACCATCCAGGCCATGTAGAAGTACGCGGTCAGTCGCACGTCGGCGATCCGCACCGCGACCAGGACCGGCACCAGGTTGGTCGTGGCGAGCAGGAACGCCGATCCGGAGTAGTCACCGGCCAGGAAGCGGCCGATCTGGCGGCTGGTGGGCGGGAGGCAGTCGAGGGTCGCCTCGGCGTGCCGCGGCACCAGGCGCCCGTAGATCAGCGCGTTGACCAGCGGCACGGCCACCAGCGCCGGGAGCATCCAGGACAGGTAGATGCCCAGGTGCGTCAGGCTCGCCGCGAACAGCACCAGCAAGACGATCTTGATCACACTGAAAAGACCGTTTTCGAAAAGAACCCATACCGCGTTGCGAAGCCCGGTGAGCACGCTGTCCTGCAGGGTGAAGACCGCCCAGACCACCACGCAGGCGATGAAGAACAGGCCGACGATGGGGTTGGCGAGTTCCGCATACGCGGGCCCCCACCGGTGGATCGTCAGGAGGAAGGGGATGGCCACGGCGACCGAAGCCGCGGCGCTGACCAGGTAGGCCCGGGTGACGAGCTTCTTGGTGCTCGATCCGGCCTGCGGGATGAAGCGGGTGAGCACGCCGTTGAAGTTGAGCGCGGTGAAACCCGCCAGCAGGTTCATGGCCGCGAAGGCCGCCGAAGCCCGGCCCACCACGCCCGTCGGGTACAGGCGGGCCACGAGGATCCAGTAGAGGAGCCCGAAGACCCCGGTCACCCCGCTGTTGGCGACCAGCGCGTACCCGTTGCGGGAGAGGGGATCGGCCATATGCCGGCGCACTGAGGCCAGGTGCCGGGTCACGAAGGAGGCCGGCCCGGGCCGGCCTGCGGGGCCAGGCCCGGGCTGGCGGCCGGTGGCCCCGCTCCGCCGGGCGTTCCCGCGGGAGGCGCGGTGCTACTGGTCACGCGAGACGCCGCCCACAGTGGCCCGGGCCCGGCGGGCTATCGCGTAGCCCCTGGTGAGAGCCCGGTCCTTGAGGAAGATCGCCGGGACGTTCCGGCCGTGCGCGACGTCCTGGAAGGTCCGCAGGCTCGTGGACCGGCGGACCGTGAGCCGCGGCAGGGCCAGCAGGTCAGCCCGCCCGGTCACCATGGTGTTGCTGACCGCGCAGGCGTAGCCGTAGTCGGCCTCGCGGGCCACCCGGCGGACTCTGGCGCTGGAGTATCCGAAGGGATACGCCAGGCCGGGCACGGGGCCGCCGAGCCGGTCCTCGAGGTGCGCTTTGCTCGCGTACAGCTCCTCACGGAGGACGCTCCCGCGCAGCTGGTCAAGCTGAGGATGCTGCCAGCTGTGCGCGCCGACCTCCATGCCGGCCTGCGCGATCTCCGCGATCTGGCCCCAGCTCAGCATCCGGCCGGGGCGGTGCCCGGCCGCGTGAGGCCCGGCGTCCTGGACCCAGCCGGTGGTGACGAACACCGTGGCGGTGTAGCCGTACTGGTCCAGCACGGGCATGGCCCGGCGGTGGAAGTCCTCGAACCCGTCGTCGAAGGTGAGGACGACTACCCGGCCGGGAAGCCGGCCGGCCTGGCCGGCCATGATCTGCGCCAGCCGGGCCGCCGTCACCGTCTCGAAACCGGCGCTGTGCAGGTAGGCGATCTGCTCGGTGAAGGCCTCCGGGGTGACAGCCAGCCGGCTGGTGGTCTCCGAGGCCGGGGCAATCTCGTGGTACATGAGGACCGGCACGCGCGGCGGCTGGGCCGGTGTCATCCTGGCTCCCGCGGTCATGCCGCACTCCGCGTGGTGCGCGGCCGGCCCGGCCCGCGGCCAGCCCGCCGGCTGCGGACGCGGCGCTGTACCCAGCCCGCCGCGTACCCGGCCGCCGTGGCCCCGGCGCCGGTCACGATCGCCCCGGCCCGGCCCAGGCCCGGCAGGTCGCCACGCAGCGCATCGGCCACGCCGTGTGCCACGCCGGACGGCAGCACTCTGGTCGTGTACCGTCGCTCGGTTGACAGCCCGTCAGCGGCGCCCACGCTGGCCGTGACCAGGGCCTTGGACAGGCCTTCCGCGTAGCAGCGGGACCGGAAGTAGGAAAAGCGGCACCGCTCGGGGGTCACCAGGTGCCAGATCGTCGCGCGGTGGTCGAAGAGGAAGACCGCTCCCGGGGACTGCTGGCTGACCCTGATGCAGAACTCGGTCTCTTCGCAGCCGAGTGGCCGCTTGCCCGTGGAACGGCCGATCCCGTTCTGGAACCCGCCCGCGATCTCGAAGGCCTCCCGGCGGAACGACGCGTTACCGCCGAGCAAGTTGCGGACCGGGGCCCGGACGACCGGCATCCCGCGGTAGGTGCAGCCCACCACCCAGGCGAACTCCTCGGGGAACCAGGCCGGGCGGGGCGCGCGCCAGTTGGGCAGGGTGAGGCCGCCGACTCCCATGACGGCGGGATTGCCGTAGGAGTCGGCGAAGTACTTCAGCCAGTCCTCGTCGGCGATCGCGTCGTCGTCGAGGAAGGCCACGATGTCCCCGCTCGCGGCCGCGACGCCGGTGTTCTTCCCGCCCGACAGGCCTCGGGCCTCACGGTTCTCGATCACCGTGACGTCAGGCAGTTCGGCCGCCAGGGCGGTCAGGAGAGCCGGGTTATGATCGACGACGACAATGGTTTCCAGGCAGGGCATGCTTTGAGCCCTGACTGATTCCACGGCGGCGCACGTTTCGTGCCACCGCTTCTCGGTGTGAGCGCAGATTACGACCGAGATGCTGCCGGTGGAGGGCACGTCAGTCCTTGCTCCCGTCGGCAGCTACTGGCACAGTGGGAATCGGGCTGCCGACCGCTGCTGGTTCCGGCACGTTTACCGCTTTGCTAGCCCGCCGTTGCCGTATGCGGTGACGGAATGCCTCTGCGGTAATGACCTTGAGAATCCGCCAGCCATCGAAGAAGACGTGCAGGTTGCTCACCCCGTGGATGCGCCGGAACTCGTAGCTCGGCACTTCCTGGACGCGCAGACCCGCTTTGGCGACGCGGATATTCATCATGGTCTCGATCTCGAACCCGATGCAATCGAGACCCAGGGCGGGCAAGTGCCGGGCCCAGAATGCGTTATAGCCGTAACACAGGTCGGTGTACCGGGTGCGGAAGGCCAGGTTCACCATGCCGCACAGGATCCGGTTGCCCAGCCGGCGGGGCAGGTTGATGTCGTCGCTGCCGCCGCTGTTGGCGAAGCGTGACCCCTTGGCGTAGTCCGCCCCCGCAACGAGGACCGCGACGAAACGGATTATCTCGGCACCGTCGGTCGAGCCATCGCCGTCGATCATCACGATAATGTCGCCTGAGCAGGCGTCGAACCCTGCCAGCAGGGCGTCACCCTTGCCCTTCCCGGTTTGGTTGACGATTTTGACATCGGGGCGGCACCGGCGCGCGACGGCCAGGGTGTCATCTACCGAGCGCCCGTCGACGAGGACTACTTCGTCGACCCAGGCCGGCACCGTGCGGAAGACGATCGGCAGATTCCGGGCTTCGTTCTTGACCGGTATGACGACGCTGACGGTCGGGGCAATGGCGAATTCCGCGCCCACCGGCCTGTATCGGCCCTCACCGGGCCGCGAGCGTTGATGTTCGGCACCATTCACGATGCCAGAGAGTTCCGCAGAAGGCTTTCCATTTGCGATCGCTGGATCGCCGTCCGGGAACATGGCAATACCCATGTTTGTGGGCCCCCCCCACCATGCGGCCGCCATGTTCGGCGGCAGAGCGTGCGCGTCTCCTACTTCTTAACCGCTTGCACGCAAGTGATTACATTCAGTTACAACCCATGAAGTCCGGTTACGGCCCCATGGAAGCAATCGCCGTCCCGAACCCCGTTGTCCCCCGTGATAACGCACATAGGACGTTCTCGTTTTCGGGCCAGCTGCGACACGCTAGTCAGAGTGCCGTATACCGCCTACCGCTGGATCATCTGTATGGGTGAGATTCCGGCGTAAATGTGGGAGGCAGGGGGGATGAATGGCACCCCGCGAGGGCTAAATAGTTTAGTTACCGATGATCCGGGACTCTCCGCCCCCGGACTCTGCCCAGGATGGGCCTGAGGCCGGGCTGGGCCGCGGTCTCAGGCGTTGTGGCGGACGCTGGAGGGCTTCCCCGCCACGGCATCGGCCCCCAGGGCCCGCGGCACGATAGCCGCGTCCCGCGCGAGGCCGTTCTGGCCGCCGGCGGCCCGGTCCCGCTCCACCGCGGAGTCCGCTTCCGTCAGGGCCGGCGCGGGCCCAGCCGGCTGGCCTGCGGGGCGTTCCCCGCCGGCCACCCAGTAGTCCACCAGCGTCATCCGCACGGTTCGGGCGCGCTCGGCGATCTTGATTGCCCGCGCGGCAATCCCGGCTGCAATAGGACCCGCGCGGCGCGCGCGGCGCGCGAGAAAACACGCCCCGCTGACCAGCGCGACCGCAACCAGGCCCCCCTGGGGGGACCAGATCCCTGCCGCCAGCATGATCATCGCGATGAAAGTGATTACTGCGATCGCTGTGACGCTTGCGATGACCAGGCGCGCGAATACGTCGAACCCGCGCAGCAGCCCCGCGATAGCGGCGGTCGGGGCCACGGCGATGAACACCAGCACCAGCACCGTCACCAGCAGCGATCTCGCGCCAGCCAGCTCCGCCACCACCCCCGCTGCGCCTGCCGCCACGGCAGCGCGCACGGACCAGCTGGCCAGCCTGGCGTACTTCGGTGTCATCCGGCGCCCGCGGTCCTCACTTAGGGTGATGGGGGGGTACACCAGTCACGATACCGCCGTCTGGGGGGCGCACAATTCGGTGGCCACGTGCCGCCGCTGTGAAACCGGAGCGCCGGCAGACTAGCGCGCATGCAGACGCTGCAGCGCTGGCGATCGCCGCCGCGACTGAAACCAGGATGGAAGGATCATCCTGGGGCATGGCGGCCGGACCAGGGCAGACCGTCCGCCAGGTGGAGGGGCCTACGGGCGTGGCTGGACAAGCTGAGACGGGTAGGGCATGAAACAGAAGCGTCACCCTGGCGTATGCCGATGCGGTCATGACCACGAGGCACACGCGCACTACCGTCCGGGCAATGAGTGCGCCCTCTGCGAGTGCAAGCGCTGGAATCCGCCGCACGGGCTGTGGCGCCGGCTCCGCCCGGGCCCCCGGAAACCTGCCGCGTTATCGGACGTTCACTCCGCTGGAGATTGTTCGCAGCGTTGAGCCCTGGTCCTGGCCATGGTGAATGCCGCTCCGTCTGCTGGCGGCTGGGGCCCTGTTGCTTGCTGACGCAAGATGCCATGCTCGACAGAGCCAACGGGGAGGGGCAATGGGCATGATCGGCGAGCCTGTCCGCTGGTCTGATGAGGCCGATGAGGTGATCAGGGCGACCTGACGGCGGCCGCCGCCTACCTCACTCCCGCGGGGGGAGCCGTGGTCACCGCAGTCGCGCCTGCGGGCATTGACAGGCGTGATGCTGGCGGAGTTGGTTTCACTACCTCGCTGGGTTTCCCCCGGAAGCTTGAGCGGATCATCCGTGATCCGCACGTGGCACTCGCTTTTCACACGCGTGAGCATGGGTTTTCGGCGAGCCCGGCGTTCGTGCTGGCACAAGGCCGGGCACGGGTAGACATCACGCCCTCGCGCCAGCGGCTGGAGGCGCTGATCCCGCAGGCGGAGCGTTACTTCGGCAAGGTCATGCGCGGCCCGATGTGGGACCGGCTGCTGCGTGAATATTACTTTGAGCGGGTTTTCGTGGATATCGCTGTCGAGCGGATGGTCGCCTGGCCGGACCTGGGCGCCGCCGGCGAGATGGAGGTGACCGGGGGGCCCTGGCCCGGTGCTGCTGCCCCGCAGCAGCCGCCGAAGAACGGGACAGGCCCGCGGGTGGATGTGGACCGGGCCGCCGGGCGGATCGCCATGCTCCCGCACCGAGTGCTGGCCTACCGGGGCGCCGACGAGTTCCCGGTCGTGGTCCCCGTGGAGGTCGCCGGGCATGATGCCGCGGGCCTGCGGCTGGTGGTACCTGGCGGGCTGCTCCCGCCGGGAGGCCGCCGCGCAGGCATGCTGGCCCATGCGTACCGACCGCAGCTGATCGGGCTCAGCACCCGCATCTTCACCGGATGGCTGGACGTCAGCAGCACCGGCACCGCCGTCTACGCGCCGCACACGTCCAAAGGCTTTGTGGCTCCGCCCCGCAAGAAACTGCTGCTGGTCTCCAACGGGCTCTTCGCGAAGTATGGGACGTTCCAGGCTCGCCGCCAGGGAACCGCCGAGCGGCTGAAGAGGCTGGCCGCAGGCACAGGCGATCTCTGAAGTCCATCTGAAAGCGCTTCGCCGGCCGCCCGGTCACGAGCGCCTGGCAGCGGCCTTCCTGGCCCAGATTGCCCGGCTCCTTGTCTGCCCGGCGGATTGCGCGTAGCGTCCGTAACAGGAAGTCATGCTCGCCTATCCGCGTGTAGACGAGATAAAGATTCCGGCTGCTCTGGACCTCGGTGGCGCCTTGCGTGCAGCCTAACCGAGGTGTCATATGGCATCGCCTTCCTGTCAGCGGGTCCCGCTCTCAATCTGCCACTCACGGGCCATCCAGCGGCGCCACGACACAGTGCCACTAGGTCACCGCGACCGCTGGCATGCTGGCGGTGCCGGTACACCATGCGGGGCATGGCAGTATTCCGGGGGCTGTACCGATGCCTGACGGTTCCGCGGGCGTGGGTCCCGCCGAGGCTTCCGCCGCGCCGGATCCACTCGCGGGTGAGGACAGGCTGCACGTGGTGTTCGGGGCCGGGCAGGTCGGTCGCGTGCTCGCGGCCGTCCTCGCGGGGCGAGGCCTGAGCGTCCGGGTGCTGTCGCGGCACCGGCCGCCCGAGCTGGCGGACGGGATCGACTGGCGGGCGGCGGACGCGACCGACCTTGATGCGGCCAGCGATGCGGCCAAGGGCGCCGCCGTTGTGTACCAGTGCCTGAACGCGCCTTACAACCAGTGGCCGGAACTCTTTCCGCCGTTGCAGCGGGGAGTGCTGGCCGCTGCCGAGCGCACCGGCGCGCTGCTGGTGGTCCTGGAGAACCTGTACGGCTACGGGCCGACCGGGGGCAGGCCGATGACCGAGGACCTCCCGCTGGCCGCGACGACGGTCAAGGGCCGGACCCGGGCCGCGATGACCGCCGAGCTGCTGGCCGCCGCCGGGGCCGGCCGGGTCCGCATCGCCATCGGGCGGGCCTCGGACTTCTTCGGCCCCGGCGTCACCGAGGGGTCAACGCTCGGCGAGCGGGTCTTCGGCAACGCCTTGGCCGGCCGGCGTGCCGACTTCATCGGCCACCCTGACCTGCCACATACCTACAGCTACGTTCCCGACATTGCCGCCGGCCTGGCCACCCTCGGCACCGACGCCCGCGCCGAGGGCCAGGTGTGGCACCTTCCCGGCCCGCAGACCGTCACCACCCGGGCACTCCTTGACCTGGTAGCCGACGATGTCGGCCATCCCGTGGCCATCCGGTCGGTGCCCAAGCTGGCCGTGCGCGCCCTGGGACTGGTCAACCCGATGCTGCGGGGACTGGCCGAGTTGTCCTACCAGTTCGACGAGCCCTTCGTCCTGGACACCAGTAAATATGAGTCCGCCTTCGGAGCGGCCGGCACCCCGCTGGCTGACGCCGTCGCGGCGACCGTCGCCTGGTACCGGGCCCGGCCGAGCACGCCATGACAACCGAACCGGAGGCGGTCAACGCCATGACAACCCAACCAGCTGCCAGCACGGCTAGACCTGCGCCGGTGAACGCCGCTGATCTGACCCCGGCCGTGGCATGGTCGAGGCGGGTGCGGCGCATCGGCGGTCTCATCCAGGCCGCTTTCGCCGCGCTCTGGCTGATCCGGGCGAGCCTGGCGGTCGGCGGCCGCGCCGGAGACGTGCTGATCGCGGTGTCCGTCATCGCGGTGGCCGGCGTGTTCACCTACGCCATCCGAGTCACGGCCGGCACCGCCCCCCGGCCGGCCGGACCGGAAGCCAGGCGGATCGAGCGGCTGGTGACCCTCGCCACCATCATCGAGCTGGTCGCTGCGTTCGTGCTGCCCGTTGTCGTCATCGCTGCTGGCCACTCGGACTGGGTGCTGCCGTCTATCGTGATCACGATCGGGCCGCTGCTGCTCTACCTCGATCACCTGGTCCGCATACCCCGCTACCGCCTGGTCGGCTGGGCACTGACCGCCGGGCCGGTCATCCTGGTCGCCACGATGTCCGGCAAGTCGCTCGCCGTGACCACCGGCTTCGCCGCCGGGGTCGTGCTCCTGGGCACCGCGACCGCCGGTTTCCACGACCTAGCCCGCCTCCGGCCCGCCCGCCCGTCAAGCCCGGCCGGGCTCACCGCGAAGTTCGGATGACCATGCACCAGACCGACAGCCCCATGATCGGCTTCCGGCCCTTCTTCAACCCTGCTACCGGCGAATGGATCACCTACACCGCGATCGCCGCCGACAGCGACGGGCAGCTCGTCCGCTTCAACTGGCGCAGCGTGCCCGGCGGCGTGATAACCGAGCACATCCACCCCCACCAGGAAGAACGCTTCACCATCATCGCAGGCGAAGCTCACTTCACCCTGGGCGGCGAGCAACGGGTAGCCACGGCGGGCGAGACGATCGTCGTGCCTGCCGGCGTCCCGCATTCCGAGGGAAACCCCGGCCCGGGCGAGATCGAGGGCGTCGTCGAACTCCGCCCGGCACTGCTTACCAAGGAATTCCACGAGGCCCTGGCCGGCCTGGTGGCCGACGGCAAGACCACGCCACGAGGCGCGCCGAAAAACCCGCTCCAGCTCGGAGCCACGTTCTGGCACTTCCGGCGCGAAAGCCGGATCAGCTCACCCCCCATCGTGGTGCAGAACCTCATGCTCCCGCCGCTGTGGGCGCTGGCCAAACTCTTCGGCATACGGCCCTACTACAACCGCTGGGACAGCCGGATCTGAGCAGCTGGCTGAGACCAGCTGGAGCTACCCCGCGAGCTGACCGGCGGCGGTGGCCCAAGCCCGGCCTGGTACGCCATGGAGGGCCGCTGGCCTGCTGACCGGAGGAATATCGCTGGCCTGCTGACCGGGGGAACGCCGCTGGCCTGCTGACCGGAGGAATACTGAGATGAACGTGACCGACCCGATCCGCCAGGTGTCTGTGGTGAGCACAGGCCAGGTGCAGATCCGTCCTGACCATCTGGCGTCGAGCTGGCGGCCGATGGCCTGGTGGCTCCTGGCCTCCCGGCGCTGGACCGGGCCGCGGCCCATCAACGCGTATGTGATCGAGCACCGTGACGGCCTGGTGCTGTTCGACACTGGGCAGGACCGGGCCTCGGTCACCGATCCCGGCTATTTCCCCGGCGGGGCGACAGGGTTCCTGTACGGCCGGCTGGCCCGGTTCGAGATCGGCCCGCAGGAGACCCTGAGCGCCGGACTGGGCCGGATCGGCTACGCCGTGGGCGACGTAAAGACTGCGGTCGTCTCTCATCTGCACCAGGACCACATCGGGGGCCTCGCCGAGCTGAGCCAGGCGGACATCGTCGTCAGCCAGGCCGAGTGGAATACGCTGTCCAGCCCGCTGCCCGAGATGCACGGGCTGATGACCCGCCACATTGACTTGCCCGGCCTGCGCTGGCGCCGGATCGAGCCCGAGCCGACCGGCAACCCTGGCCTGTCCCCGTTCCGGTCATGTCACGACCTGTTCGGTGACGGCAGCCTGGTCCTGCTGCCCACGCCCGGGCACACACCCGGCTCGATGTCGCTGCTGATACGCCGGCCGGGACGGCCGCCGCTGATGATGGTCGGCGACTTGACCTACGACGCGCACCTGCTCGAGATCGGCCACGTACCCGGGGTCGGCAGCCGCCGCCGCCTGCGGGAAGCCACCGCCATGGTCAACCAGATGCGTCACCAGTATCCGGGCCTGGTGATCCTGCCCGCCCATGACCCGGGAGCGGCCAGCCGCCTGGCCCAGGCCACCGGCCAGGCTCCGACGCTGGCGAGCGCGTAGCCGTGCCGGGCACCAAGATGGCGATCGATTCGCTCGAGGCAATCCAGGCCGGCGGCACCACCCAGTGGATCCGGGTTCGCGGGACGGACGCTTCCAACCCGGTGCTCCTGCTGATCCAGCAAGGCCCCGGCCTGCCGATGATCAACGAAGCGCGCCGCTTCGAGCACCTCCTCGGCCTGGAACAGGCCTTCACGGTCATCTACTGGGACCAGCGCGGCTGCGGCCGCTCGCTGCGGAAACGGCAGGACCGGGCCGGCATCAGCCTGGAACAGATGGCGGGCGACACCGTGTCGCTCCTGGATTTCCTCCGGGACCGGTTCGGCGGGAAGGCATATGTCGCCGGGTTCTCTTTCGGAGCGACGCTCGGCAGCGTACGCCGCCGCGCAGCGCCCGGACCTTGTCGCGACGCTGATAGCGACGGGAATGGACATCGACGGTGCGGCCGCCGGCACTGGTGCCTACGACTTCGCGCTCGCCGCAGCCCGCCAGCGCGGCAACCGGCGCGCGACCCGGCAGCTGGAGGCCATCGGCCCGCCCCCGCACCTGGACTCGAAACAGTTCGCCACCCGGGTCCGCTGGGCTACCAACTTCGGCGGGGTCACGACCAGCGAAACCTACGCCACCCTGGTGCGCGGACTGCTCGCCAGCCTGGTGCGCTCGCCCGACTACTCGGTCGGGGACGTCATCCGAACCGTCCGCGGTATCACCGCGACACAGGCCGCGCTGCTGCCCGAGCTCGCGACCATGGACCTGGCCGCCACCGTGCCCCGCCTCGACGTGCCCGTCGTCATGGTGCAGGGCCGCTTGGACCAGGTGGCTCCTGGCGCAACGGCGCAGCGGTACGCCAGCGCCCTGAAGGCACCGAGCAAACAGCTGGTGTGGTTCGAGAACTCAGCGCATACACCGCATCTGGAGGAACCCGGCAAGTTCCGGGACCTCGTCATAGGAGTCCGGGCCAGCCAGCTCGCCAGCACATGACACCGCGCCGGATTCGGGAGCCTGCGCTCACGGCACCGGCCGGAGCCGGCATCACCACAACGCTGAACAGAAGGAGCCAGGGATGCGAGAGGACGCCACCTCCGGCAGCGAGGGAACACCCGCCAGGAGCGGGTCACGCTCGTGGATGCTCTACGGTGCCGCCGGGCACACCGGCGCCCTGATCGCCCAGCATGCACACGAGCGCGGTCACCGGCCCCTGCTCGCAGGCCGGAGCGCGCCAGCCATCACCGCACTGGCCGAACGCCTCGACTTGCCGCACCGGGCCCTGGCCTTGGACGACCCGGCCGCGCTGCACGCCGCACTGGCCGGCGTGGACCTGGTCCTTAACGCCGCCGGCCCGTTCCTGCACACCGCGGCCCCGCTCGCCGAAGCCTGCCTCAGCGCAGGAGTGCACTACCTCGACATCGGCAACGAACTGCAGGTGTTCCGCACCCTGTACGACCTGCACCAGCGCGCCCAGCGAGCCAGCGTCGCGATCATCCCCGGCGTCGGGTTCGGCGTCGTCGCGACCAACTGCCTGGCCCGTTACGTCAGCGACGCCGTCGGCGGCGCCGAACACCTGGAGGTCGCCACCCGGGCCGCCACCGCCCAGCAAGGCCCCGGCATCGCGGCCTCGGTACGAGAGAACCTTCCCTACGGAGGATGGACCCGCCAGGCAGGCCACCTGCAGTCCTGCCCGCTCGGCTCAGGAATGATAACGATCACCCTCCCCGACGGGCCCTGCCGCGTCATGCCCTTCCCCACCGGCGACCTGGAAGCAGCCTTCCAGGCCACCGGCGCCCCGGACGTCACCGCGTACTCCCCCGTGCCAGACGATCCCGCCGCCCGCAAACCGCAAGCCTCAGATAAAGAGGCTGCCGGACCCCACACCTACCGGTCATTCGGGTGGGCACGAGCCACCGGCCCGGACGGCACCACCACCCAGGCGTGGCTGCAAACCGGTGACTCCTACGCCTTCACCGCCGCCGCCAGCATCCGCGCCGTAGAGGAAACCCTCACCCGATCCCCGCGCGGAGCGCTCAGCCCCGCCGCGGCGTTCGGCGCCGACTTCGCCCTCACCATCCCAGACACCACCCGGATCGACGCCATCCCCGCACAAGCGCCGTAGGCCCAAAAGGCTCTAAAGGCGCGCGCGGAGTAACGACCGGCGACCTGCTCGCCGAACTGGCCGGCATCCGGCTCGCCACCCAGCGGGCCGTGAGGCCCGCCGAAGCCGGCGGGCCGCCGCGGTCGCGGCACGTAGGGTCGCGCTGGCTTAGGATGGCCGCCATGGCCAGACCGGTGGTCGTGGTTGTCGATGCCGAGGACGCTAGCCGCCAGGCGCTGGCGCGGGAGCTGGAAGGCCGGTACGGGGCGCATTACCGGATCATGTCCAGCGCGTCGCCTGAAGAGGCACTAGCCGGGCTGGAGCAGCTTCGGGGCGAGGGCGCCGATGTGCCGCTGGTCCTGGCTGACCAGTGGATGCCAGGCAGGTCCGGCGCACAATTCCTCGCGCGGGTGCGCGAGCTGTATCCCACCGCCCGCCGAGTCCTGCTGATCTCCTGGGGCGACCAGTCCGCCCCTGCGGCCGTCGTCGAGGCGGCGGCGCTGGGGCAGATCGACTTCTACCTGCCCAAGCCCGTGTGGTCGCCGGATGAGCAGTTCCACCGGGCCATCACCGAGTCGCTCGCGGAGTGGTGGCGCCAGCAGGGCGGGCATTTCGCGGCGGTTACCGTGATCGGGAAGGAGCAATCGGCGCGGGTTCACGAGCTCCGCGACCTGCTGGCCCGTAACAATGTCCCGTTCGGGTTTCACCGTGCTGACTCCGAGGAGGGCAGTGCGGCCTTGCAGCGCCTCGGCCTGGACCAGTCCTCCGGGCCCGTGGTAACGCTCTACACCGGGGTGGTGCTGACCGACCCCGCGAACGCGGAGGTGGCCGAGGCGCTCGGGATGAATATCCGGCCCGCGGAGACGACGTATGACGTGGTCGTCGTAGGGGCCGGGCCTGGCCTGGCCGCCGCGGTGTACGGGGCTTCGGAGGGTCTGCGCACGGTGTTGCTCGAGCGAGAAGCTTTCGGCGGCCAGGCCGGGACGACCTCACTGATCAGGAACTATCTCGGGTTCCCCCGCGGCGTCAGCGGCGCAGAACTAGCCGGGCGGGCCTACGAGCAGGCCTGGATGTTCGGAACGCAGTTCGTCTACGGCAACCCGGCAACCTCGCTGGCTATCGACGGGAACCTGTGCATCGTCGGGCTCCAGGACGGAAGCGCGGTCACAAGCCGCGCCGTGGTCATCGCGACCGGCGTTTCCTACCGGCGGCTTGCAGTCCCCGAACTAGAGCCGCTGGCCGGTGCCGGGGTGTTTTACGGGGCCGCGACGACGGAGTCCCAGGCGTTGGCCGGGAAGCAGGCATTCGTGGTAGGCGGCGGTAACTCGGCCGGGCAGGCGGCCCTGCACCTGTCGAAGTACGCGCAGCATGTCACCATCCTCGTCCGCTCGAAGTCCCTCGCAGCGAGCATGTCCCAATACCTGATCCGCGAGATCGAAACCGCGCCCAACATCGAAGTCCGCTACCGCACCGAGGTTGCGGGCGGCGGCGGCGATGGACGCCTGGAGCAGCTCAGCCTCCGGCACCGGGACACTGGCGATACCGGAACAGAGCCGGCCGACGGGCTGTTCGTCCTGATCGGCGCGGAGCCATTCACCGAATGGCTGCCAGAGGCGGTCGGGCGCGACCAGTGGGGCTACATCCTGACCGGTCCGGACCTGGCTGAACGCTGGACCCTGCAACGGGAACCCTACCTGCTCGAAACCAGCGCGCCCGGCGTGTTCGCCGTCGGCGACGTCCGGCACGGCTCGGTGAAGCGCGTGGCAGCAGCCGTCGGCGACGGGTCGATCGCCATTCGCCTGGCGCACGACTACCTTGCGTAAACGCGTGCGAAGCGCGGGTCCCATCTGGCCGAGACAGGAGCCGCCAGCCGCCCTGAACAGCGGCTCGGCTTGCGTTCTCCCTGTCCTACTGCAGCATTGAATGTAATCCTGCCTACCGACGCAGCGTGCGTCCGGCCGCTGGCTCGCTGCGGTGTGACGGCTCTGAAGGTCGCCGAGCACCGGATCAGCAAGAAGGACCGCCCGGGCTGGGACGCGGGTGATCGGTGATCAAGCCCGTGACCTGTGCGGATGATTAGCCGGGACCTGCAGAGTGCTCAACCCCAGCTGCCGTGCTCCTGCCGGAGACCGGTACGGTCGATGACGGCATCCATCTCTGCGGCGTTAAAGGCTCGCAGCGTATGGGAGTGGATGTTACCGGCCGAACCGAGCCGGAGCAGGGCCGCGACAGCTGACTCGTCGTCGGGGAACTCGACGACATGGACAAGGTCGTACTCGCCAACGGTCCACAACAGCTCGCGGACGGTGCCGCCGGCCCTCTGGACAGACCGGGAGAATTCCTCCGCGCGCTTGACGGTGTTGGGTACGTTCTTAATGCCTTGCTCGGTCCAGTTGATAAGAGACACATAAGTCGGCATCGAACCTCCTGCTCCGAAACCAGGCAGCAGGACCCATCGGCCATCTGGCGGGCGATCGCATCCACGAATGTGGACGCGATCCTGGCGGGATCCATCACCGAGCGGCGCACCGCTGTCACTCATGATACGGCAGCATCGCCGACTGCGGCATGGCCAGCATGGGCTTTCCTGGGCGGACTGGCCTGCGCGTGGGCGGCCCAGGATCTGGCGGCGCGTGCAGGCACGCGGAAGTCAGGGCCAGGGACGCGTTCGGTGCGCCTCGGGCCCTGTGGCCAGCGCCTCGCTCGCCTGAGCCAAGCGCGGCAAGAGCACCCTGTATGAGCGGGCGTCCAGGTGGCATCGGCCGCCAGATCGGCTGATACTTGTGCGCTGGCTGTGGACCCGTCTCAGGTGGCTAAGCCGGCGTCTGCGGGCTGAGCCGACGCGTTTAGCGGGTACCGGTGATGTAGTCGGTCAACGCGGTTCGCTCGGTTTCGAGTTCGTCAATGCGGATCTTCACCACGTCGCCGATGCTTACGATCCCGCGCAGGCTGCCTTCAACCACGACCGGCGCGTGCCGCACCCGGCGCTCGGTCATCATCCGCATGACCTCCTCGATCGGGGTCCGCGGCGTGACCGTGTGTACCTCGGCTGTGTAGATGGCCGTGACCGCTTCAGACATCACCGCGGCGCCCCGCTGGGCCAGCGCCCTGACGATGTCCCGCTCACTGGCGATTCCGTCAACCGCGGTGCCGTCGTGCGAGACGACGACCGCACCGACCCGGTGCTCGGCCAGGACCGCCAGGAGGTGGCGCACCGTGGTGTCCGGGGTGACGGTGACGACCTGGGTGCCCTTGACGCGAAGTACGTCGCTGATGCGCATCGGCCCTCCCAGGCACTCGTACGCCCGCTGATCGTGCGTGCATAGCGGTATCCCCCGGCTGGATGCCTTCAATCCGCGATTGCCCGGGCAGATGGCCGGCGGCAGGTTACGGGCTTCGTCCTGCTGCCGGGAATTATGCGCTCTCGCGCGCGTTGACATAAGGGGTAGCCGAGAACCGAGCCGGTCGTCCGGCGACGACTTTCCCCGCGCCGTGGTCACCAGCCCACCCATCGGTGGCTCAGGGTTCGTGTAAATGGCCTGCCGGGGCCTGCCTGCGTCGATCGTCGGAGATCCGCAAGTCGGCTCGCGTTCGAAGCACCAGGCCCGCTGCTCGGGACGTTTCCGCCCGGCCGCGGGATTGTGCTGCATGCTGCCGTGGCGACCGTGTCCCGGCATTCCAGAGGAGAAGTCTGTGGCTCGACCAGGCCAGCGCCAGACGGGCGCTCGCCGTACCGCCCCGCGGAAGCAGGGACGAGTTCACCACCGCGACGATGTCGTCCCGGCCCTCGCCCGAACCGTCCGTGAGGTTGAGGCGGCTGCCCGGCGCGGCCGCGTGACGCCTGCCGTGCGCACGAAGTTCCAGGCGGTCGCCCTGCTGCTGCGAGACGAGCGTGCCCGCGTCCGGGCGGCGGCCGGAAGCGACAGTCATCGGGCCGAGCAGCTCAAGCGCCTGGACGGCGTCGCGGCCATCCTCGCGACGACCGCCGTCCAGGACGCTGGGCTATTGGCGCTGCTCGCCGAGGGCTCCGGCGTCTCCGAGGCGGCCCGGTCGCTCAAGGGGGAGATGCTGCGGGATCTTGGCATCGAGCTGGCGCCCGAAGACCTCGCGCCTACGCAGACCGCTGCAGCTTCCGCCGACTCGGGGCGGCGGATCGTGCCGCAGCCGGTGGTCTCCCGGCAACTGGCGAACCCCTTTCTCGCCCCCGACTTCTCCGCCGTTCCGCAGCGCACCTCCCGTCCGCGCCGCCTGGGCGGCTGGGAACTGCTCGGCCCGCTGCTGAGTTCCTTCGAACGTGCCGGCGGCGGTGCCCCGGCGTGCATGGCGCTCCCGGCGCCGACGGAACGGTTCACCCCGGCGGGCCTGGAACTGATGCCGCACCAGGGGAAACTGGTGGCCGCGGCTGCTGCCGGTCACCGGACATTCCTGCTCGCCGATGAGCCGGGTCTGGGCAAGACAGCCCAGGCGCTGCTCGCCGCGGAGGCAGCGAACGCCTACCCGCTGGTCGTCGTCGTGCCGAACGTCGTCAAGACCAACTGGGCCCGTGAGGCGGCCCGCTGGGTTCCCCACCGCCAGGCCACCGTGGTGCAGGGCGACGGCGAGGCTGTTCAACGGATTCGCCGATATCGTCGTGCTCAACTACGAGGTTCTCGACCGTCACATGGGCTGGCTCGGCGACTTCGGCTTCCGCGGCATGGTCGTGGACGAGGCTCACTTCGTGAAGAACAAGACCTCGCAGCGCTCGCAGAACGTCCTCGCGCTCTCCGACCGCATCAGGTCCCGTACGGACCGGCCCCTGCTGATGGCGCTGACCGGCACCCCGCTGATCAACGACATCGAGGACTTCCGGGCGATCTGGCAGTTCCTCGGCTGGATCGACGACAGCAAACCCCTCGACGAGCTGATGGATGCGCTTGAGGACACTGGCCTGACTCCCGCCGACCGAAGCTTCTACGCCGCGGCGCGCCAGTGCGTGATCGACCTGGGCGTCGTGCGCCGGCGCAAGCTCGAGGTGGCCGCCGACATCCCCGCCCGCCGTATCGCTGACCTCCCGGTTGAGCTGGACGAACGGGCCGGCCGGTCGATCCGGGAGGCAGAACGGGACCTCGCTGGCCGGATGGTGGCCCGGTACAAGACCGCGCTCGCGAACCGATCCTCCGACGTCGGCGTCGAGGGAATCGACCACGACCTCGTCCGCCGGGTGGCCCGGTCGGAGCTGAAGGAAGCGGCGGGCGCGCAGTCCGGCGAGAACGTGTTCACCATGATGCGGCGCATCGGCCAGGCGAAGGCCGGACTGGCCGCGGACTACGCGGCTCAGCTGGCCCGCAGCGCCGGCAAGGTCGTCTTCTTCGCCAAGCACGTCGACGTGATGGACGCCGCCGAAGAGATCTTCGCCCGGCAGGGGGTGCGCTTCTCGTCGATCCGCGGCGGCCAGACGCCCACAGCGCGGCAGGCGAACGTCGAAGCCTTCGTGAACGACCCGGACGTCGCGGTCGCGGTGTGCTCGCTGACCGCGGCTGGCGTGGGCCTGAATCTGCAGGTCGCCTCGAACATCGTGCTGGCCGAGATGTCCTGGACCGACGCGGAGCAGACCCAGGCCATCGACCGCAGCCACCGCATCGGGCAGGCCGAACCTGTGACCGCGTGGCGCATCATCGCCGCGCAGACCATCGACGCCCGGATCGCCGGGCTGATCGACAGCAAGGCAGGGCTCGCCGCCCGGGCGCTGGACGGGTCGGACCAAGAGGTCTCCTCGTCGGCCGACGTGCAGCTCGAGGCGCTGGTCGCATTGCTGACCGATACGCTGCGGGCGTCTTTCGCAAAGACCGGGGCCCCCTCAGGGTGAGCGTGCACGTTCCCGCGCACGCGGCCCAAGCAAGCCGCTAGGGCGGTTCAGGTGTTCTGCAGCATGGTGAGCATGGTGTTCCCCGCCAGCCTGGGCGGATGTTTGCTCCGGCGGCACGAGGCCAGCACCACCGCGTCATCCGGGGTTAGTGCCCGGCGGTGATCGTTCTGCGGTCAGGTGATCACAGGCGGCCTCTCGTCGAAAGTTTTAGTTGCGCTTGACTGCAGCGAACTGTATCGTCCCTTCCAAGACATTGACTTCATCTCGCTGAAGTCATTTATGCGGGCCCGCGGCCTCCTGGACGGAGACATCCGATGACGATCATCACCATCACACTCGACGCCGCCGACAACAACTTCGTGCTGGGCGAGACGCTGCGTCCGCTGCTGACCCACGCGATGGGATCGGCAGTCGAGGTCTTCGACACCAGCGGCCCTGCCGAGGCGGGGCCGCCGCCGCATCGCCACCCGTGGGAAGAGGTCTACGTCGTCCTGTCCGGCCAGCTTGAGGTCACGGTTGACGGCTCGACGCAGGTCCTCGGCCCCGGAGGCGCCGCCCACGTGCCGGCCGATACCGTGCACAGCTACCGCAACGTCACCGACGTCCACTTCCTGACCATCACCACGAAGGGCGACGCCGCGGCGTTCTTCGCCGAGGTCGCGAACGAGGTCGAGATGGACCCGCCGGACATCGCGGGGGTGGTCCGGGTCGCGGCCAGCCATGATATTGAATTCGTCATGTGAGCGAGGCCAGACGCTATGTCAGTCCCAAGCGTGAGGCGCAGGCCGCCGCGACCCGCAGCGCGATCCTCGACGCGTTCGTGGAGCAGCTGTCCGACCCCGGGCGCAATACGCTGTCACCGAGCGAGGCCGCGGTGCGGGCCGGGGTCTCGGTGCGCACTGTGCACCTATACTTCCCGAACCTCGAGAGCCAGGTCGCCGCTCTCTCGGCGTGGTTCGACCAGCATCTCAACCCGGCCGGGATCACGCCCGCCGCAGGCCCCGACGACCTGCCGCGCTACTTCCGGGAGATCCACGCCAACGCGCTGGCCAGCCCCCTGAGCCGCGCGCTGGCGACCAGCAGCGGCGAGGTCTGGCAGACGGTGCGCCGGAGCCGCCGGGCGAAACGCCTCGAAGCGATCCGGGCTGCCGTGGAAGCCGTCGGGGCGCCGGCCCAGGCCACCGCGGAAGCCACCGCGATGGTGCTGCGCCTGTCCGGCGCCGACGCCTCGTGGCCGCTACACGACAGCTACGGTCTGCCCCTCGAGCGCATCCCGGACGTCATTGCCCACACCGTCGAACTCATCATCCGCGACCTGCGCACCCACGTCACCGGCGATGCACCCACCTGAACCCCTGGACCAGACCCCGCCGGGCTGACGACGGTACCCTGCGCCCGGGCCGCCCGGGCCGCTCCCCCGGAAGACATGCCGGCGGCGGTCAGGTCCGGTTCTGCTGGGCGACGAGCATGACGACCTCGCTGACCGAGCGGACCAGGCCGTACCGCCGCCGGATGATGTCGGCGACCACCCCGCTCCAGCCGGTCTGGTGCGAGGCGCCGAGCGCCGCGGCGGTGTCGCCGTTGAAATACTCGCCAAACACCACGTTGTCCCGCCACGCGGGATCGGACTGCAGAAACTCATTCCCGCCGAAGCAGGGCCGCCGGCCGTCAGGGCCGCGGGTGAAGATCGAGATGAGCCGGTCCTGCAGGTCGGCGGCCACCTTGTCCAGGGTCAGCCGGTGGCCGGACCCGGTCGGGTACTCGATGGTGAAGTCGTCCCTGAAGAACTGGTGGTACCGCTCCAGCGCGTTGATGACAAGGTAGTTCAACGGGAACCAGACCGGGCCGCGCCAGTTGGAGTTCCCGCCGAACAGGGGCGTGGTGGACTCGGCGGGCTCGTAGTCGATACTGGCCGTGACGCCTTCGACCTCGATGACGTAGGGATGCTCGCGGTGGTAGGCCGACAGGGCCCGCAGGCCGTGCGGGGACAGGAACCCGCTCTCGTCGAACAGCCGGCTCAGCAGCCGGGTCAGCCGGTCCGGATCGTCCAGGGACAGCAGGAGCAGCTGCTCGCCGCCCACCTTTCGCAGCATGCCGCGCTCGCGCAGCGCACCGATATCCACCAGGTCCTCGCGGCCGAGCAGATCGGCGAACTGCTTGCCCAGGATGAGCGCCTGCCGCAGGTCGGACTCGGTAACGACTGCGGTGGCCAGCACCGGGATCATGCCCACCATCGACCGGACCTTGATCGGCACCTGGTCTCCGGACGGCGTCACCAGCCGGTCGTAGTAGAACCCGTCGGTGTCGTCCCACAGGCCCTGGCTGGCCAGCGCGTCGCGGATGGCGGCGAAGTGCTCCAGGAACTTGAGCACGAGATCGGAGGCCGGGCGCTGCCCGGTCTGGCTCAGCACGGTGGCGATGCGGCTCATCGCGATGGCGTAGAACCCCATCCAGCCGGTGGCGTCGGACTGTTCCAGAACCCCGCCGACCGGGAGGTGCGAGCGGTCCAGCGGGCCGATGTTGTCCAGGCCGAGGAACCCGCCCTCGTACACGTTCTTGCCGCCGGCGTCCTCCAGGTTCACCCACCAGGTGAAGTTCACCAGCAGCTTGTCGAAGACCCGGGAAAGGAACTCGGTGTCCCGGCCCTCGTCGATCGCGAACACCTCCAGCGCGGCCCAGGCCTGCACCGGCGGGTTGACGTCGGAGAAGTTCCACTCGTACGCGGGCAGCGTCCCGCTCGGGTGCTGGAACCACTCCCGGCACAGCAAGATCTGCTGGTACTTGGCGAACGCCGGGTCCACGTGCGCCAGCGCCACGCAGTGGAAGGCCAGGTCCCACGCGGCGAACCAGGGGTACTCCCACTTGTCCGGCATCGACATGATGTCGAAGGCGTCGAAGTTGCGCCAGTGCGAGTTGCGTCCGGTCAGCCGGTCCGGCGGCGGGGCCGGCTGCGCCGGGTCGCCGTCCAGCCAGCGGGCCACGTCGTAGTAGTACAGCTGCTTGCCCCACAGCATCCCGGCGAAGGCCTGCCGCATGACCACCGCCTCGTCGGCGCTCGCGTCCCGGGGCGTCAGCTCGTCGTAGAATTCGTCGGCCTCGCCGCGCCGCCTCGCCACCACCTGGTCGAACTCTGAGCCCAGCGCCCCCGAAGCCGCCGGGGCTCCGGCCGTCCGCAGCCGCAGCCGCAGCTCGGCCGAGGCGCCCCCGGCCAGCGTGACCCGGTACCAGAAGGCGCACTTGGTCCCGGTGCCCTCAGGGTTGACGGTGGGCGCCCCGCTGATCACGTGGTCGTTGATGCCGTCCTTCGGGTACGGCGTGACCGGCGCCGCGCCGTACAGCCGCGCAACGTTGGTCTCGTTCTCGCAGAACAGCGCGGTCGGCGGCGTCCCGTCCGGCCCGGGACCGGCGATCAGCTCCATCTCGCCGCAGAACGGGTGGGAAACCGCCACCCTCCCGCCGGCGGCGACCGCGAGCGCCGGCCGTGCCGCGCCGTCGTCCGCCCAGGACCAGGTGTTGCGGAACCAGGCCGTCGGCAGCACGTGCAGGGTCGCAGTGCCCGGTCCCGCGTTGGTCACCGAGATCGTCATCAGCAGGTCGTCGGGCGACGCCTTGGCGTAGCACACCTCGGTGATCCAGTACCGCCCGTCGCTGAACGCCCCGGTGTCCAGCAGCTCGTACTCCGGCTGCGTCCGGTCCCGTGCCGCGTTCACGTCGATGAGCTCCTGGTACGGGAACGGGCTCTGCGGGTAGTGATAACGCCACCTGTTCCAGGCGTGGCTGGGGATGGCGTCCAGGTACCACCAGTACTCCTTGACGTCCTCGCCGTGGTTGCCCTGCTCGCCGGTCAGCCCGAAGGCCCGCTCCTTCAAGATCGGGTCGCGCCCGTTCCACAGCGCCAGGGCCAGGCACAGCCGCTGCTCGACGTCACAGAACCCGGCCAGCCCGTCCTCGCCCCACCGGTAGGCACGCGACCGCGCCTGATCGTGCGGCAGGTAGTTCCACGCGTCACCGTCGGCGCTGTAGTCCTCGCGGACCGTCCCCCACTGCCGCTCGCTGACGTACGGCCCCCAGCGGTACCAGTCGCCGGCCTGCCGCAGCCCCTTCTCGAGCTTCCCGAACTCCGCCACCCGGTCCCGCTCGGCGCCCATCGCCGTCCTCCTCGCCGTAAACCCCTGACCCCGCCGTAGCCCCATTTTTTTATCCGAACGGAGCGTGGTGCCACCGCCAGGACCCCGGGGTTTGCCTTGGCCTAGGCCAGGACACACTGGCGGCAGGGAGCCCGGCCGGCGAACTGTGGCCGTACACCACCATGCCACCCGCGCTGGGCGAACGTCCCGCGGCAGGCGGACCTTCGGACCTGTACTGCGGCGGGGTGCGGGGGTGAGCTTGATGGCATGGGTGATCCAGGCTTGCCCTCTCCGGGAGCCATGGGCGCCGGGCCGCTGCCTGAGGGCCAGCCCGCGGGCCCCGGCACGCTGGCCGCGGGAGAGATCGCCAGGCATGTGGTGGCGGCGGCAGTGTGGGCACCCTCGGTGCACAACACCCAGCCCTGGCGCTTCACCGCCGTCGGGCAGCAGATCATCCTGCACGCCGACGCCGGGCGGCAGCTGATGGTGGCCGACCCTGAGGGCCGGGAGATGATGATCAGTTGCGGCGCGGCCCTGTTCACCGCCCGGCTGGCGCTGCGCTCGCTCGGCTACATTCCCCAGGCTTCCGTTGTGCCTGATCCGGGCCAGCCGCTGCTGGTCGCGCGGCTGCGCTGGGGTCGGCGCGCAGAGTGCACCGAGTTCGAGCAGGCGCTGTTCGGCCAGGTGCGGCAGCGGCGGACGCACCGCGGCGGGTTCGACCTGGTGCCGCTGGCGCCGGGCCTGCTGGCCACCCTCCGCGAGAGCGCCGCACGGCATGGTGCGATGCTGCGCATCGTCGCCGACGACGGGTGGCGGGCCGCACTCGCCGCGGCCGTTGCCGAAGCTGAAGGGGCGGAACGCTACGACACCGAGCGCGTCCGGGAACTGGCTCGGTGGGCACCGGCGCCAGGCAGCGCAGCGACCGATGGTGTGCCGTCAACCTCCTACCCGGCGCTGCCCGAGCATACGGACCCGGACTTCCCCGGCAGGGACTTCGCCCACGGCCGCGGCTGGGGTATGGCGCCGCTTAGCGCCGCGCCGTGGCCCAGGTCCGCTGGTGTCGTCGCCCTGCTCACCACCGCCCGTGACCTCCCGGTGGACTGGGTCAATGCTGGGCAGGCACTGCAGCGAATCTTGCTCACCGCTAGCATCTCTGGGGTCGCGGCCGCGTTGCACACTCAGCCGCTTGAGCTTGGCTCGCTGCGCGAGTTGATCCGGGCCCGACTCAGTGACGGCGCCTACCCGCAGATGGTGCTCCGGTTGGGCGCAGTCGTTCAGGCTGCGGCCAGCGTCCGGCGCCCGCCCGAAGACGTCTTGCCCGCAAGCGGCAGCGAAGACACTGGCATCAGCCATGGATGAAGAACCGGGGCGCCAGGCCCGCTGGCAGGAGCTGACCAGGTCGGAGTGCTTCGCGCTGCTGGCCCGGGAGCATCTGGGACGGGTGGCAGTGGTGGACGACCGCGGGCCGGTGGTGTTTCCGGTCAACTTCGTCATGGACCGCCACATGGTGGTGTTCCGCACCGGCGATGGAACAAAGCTCGACGCCGCGTGCCGGGGCAGCCGGGTCGCGTTCGAGGTCGATGGGATTGACGCTGCGGCTCGTACCGGCTGGAGCGTGCTGGTCCGCGGTGAGGCCATCGAGGTCACCAGCCCGGCAGAGCTGGCGCGGCTGCGCAAACTGCGGCCGGACCCCTGGGCACCGGGCGCCAAGACGCACTACGTGCGCATCCTGCCCGCGGTGCTGACAGGCCGACGGATCTGGACACCGGGCGGCATGGCGTATCAGGGCAGGGAACCACCGCCGGGGGGCGCAGCGCGCCCAAGACGGTGAGGCATTCCATGGGAACCGACATCGACCAAGATGAGTTCGACGAGCGCGACTACTCACGCTTCGCTGAACGGCTTGAGGAGTGCCTGTCCGCGTTCGGACAGCTGCTGGAACGGCCCGGCTTCGGGGTCGGCCCCGCGACTGTGGGTGCTGAGCTCGAGCTGTTCCTGGTCAACGGCGCGGCCCGGCCGCTGCCACTCAACCAGGCCATCCGCGCCGCGGTGGCCGACCCGCACGTCACCGAGGAGCTGGACCGGTTCAACCTGGAACTCAACGCCTCACCGGTCCAGCTGGCCGGCCGGCCGTTCGCCGCGCTAGGCGGCGAACTGAACGTGCTGCTTGACGGGGTGGCCGACGCAGCCAGGGACCACGGCGGCCGGCTGGCGCTGATCGGCATCTTGCCCACCCTGAGGTTGGCCGACCTCGGTCCCGGCATGATCACCGATACACCGCGGTACCGGGCGCTGAACAGCGGCCTGCGCCGACTCCGCCGCGACCCGTTCCGCATCCGCATCGCGGGCGCGGACCCGCTTGAGCTCGCCACCGCAGATATCGGGCTGGAAGGGGCGAACAGCTCGTTCCAGATCCATCTTCGGGTCAACCCGGCCAAGTTCACGCGCACCTACAACGCGGTCCAGCTGGCCACGGCGCCGGCGCTGGCCGTGTCCGGCAACTCGCCGACCTTTTTGGGCCACCGGCTCTGGGACGAGACACGGATCGCTGTGTTCAAGCAGGTGGTCAACGACCGCCAGGGCACCGGGCCACGCCGCCGACTGGCCCGCACGGCACTGGGAACGGGCTGGCTGCGCGGCGGAGCGCTGGAGCTGTTCACCGAGGCCGTCCGGCTGCACCAGCCGTTGCTGCCGGCACTACACCAGCCGCCCCCGCCGGTGCCCGGCGACCTGGGCCTATCGGCCGACGACGGCGGGTGGCAGGCGCCGCCGCTAGACGAACTCAGGCTGCACCAGGGCACCGTGTGGCGCTGGAACCGCGCCATCTACGACCCCACCTCGGGCGGCCACCTGCGGATCGAGATGCGGGCCCTGCCCGCCGGCCCCACCATGATCGACATGCTGGCCAACGCCGCCCTCCTGATCGGCCTTTCCCTATGGCTCGCTGGACAGGACCAGCAGTGGACCTACGCGCTGTCGTTCGAGCGTGCCGACCACGGCTTCTACCGCGCCGCCCAGCAAGGCCTGTCCGCCCGGCTCACCTGGCCGACCGGGCACCCAGACCAGATCCGCACGCTTACCGCCGCCAAACTCGTGGCCGAGCTGGTCCCGGCGGCACGGCAGGGACTGGTTGAGGCCGGCGTGGCCGCGGCGGAGGCCGAGGGGCTGCTCGAAGTGATCTCCGCCCGGGCGGCCTGCGGCCAGACCGGTGCCACCTGGCAGCGCGCCACGCTCGCCGCCGCCAGCCGGCGTCACGACCGGGAGCTGGCGCTCGCCATCATGCTCGACCACTACCTTCAGTGCGCAGATACCGGGCTGCCCGTGCACACCTGGCCGGTTGCCAGCTAACCCAGGCAGCACGCCCCGTCCCCATCCCAGACCCTGTGGGGTTGCGCCGAAACGCCGTCCACGCTGGTCACCCTGCCCGGAGCTCCCCATGGCGGCGCACTGCATCATGATCACTCGTGTTGCCCCGCCTGGTCTGTCTGGCCATCATGAATCTGTTCTCCGCTCTCCGAATCGAGGTCTCATCCTGCCGCCCGTCACTACGACCTAATCAATCTGCCAGGTGGCAGATTGACTACTTGCGGATTGCGCATGTCAGGCCGCATACTGGCATTGAGCTTGGAGCAGGGGTGATCGACATGGTCCCAATGATCTTCCTCGTCGGTACGCTTATCGGGCTTCTCATCGGCGCAGTCGCATGCATGCGCTACTTCCGCCAGGAAATGGTGGCCAACGTCGGTCCGCGGCTGAGGCTCATCCAGCTCCACCTCGAGCAACTCGAAGCCGAGCTCGATCTCGTGCTGGCTACCCGGGCGGCGGACAGGCACCGTCCGCTCGGCGAGCGCTACCAGCCACCGGCGGCCTGAGCCTGGCGGGCCTGTTCCATCCGGGGCGGCGTGGGCCCGCCAGGCTTCACTCCTCTCGGCACGGTGGGCGGCCTGATCACAGGCCGCCCACCGTGCCGCGCTTGCGGTAGGCCGATTTCGCGCGCATTTTCAGATATGGTCGGCGCTTCCGCCGTCCTAACGGCCATCCCGGTGGGCACATAGCCCTACGAACAGGGTGGTTCCGGGAAGAGCGCGCAAGGGGCCGTCAGGGTGACGGGGCCACCCGCAAGCACGGGAGGTATGGATGGCGGAACGGATAGCCGCGGACTCAGAACTTGACGCGGCGCTGGCCTGGTTCGTCAGGGACCGTCGCCTGGCTGGGGCCGCGGCAGGTGCGCTGTGCGGGGACGAAGCCCCTTGGTGCTCCGGGACCGGCTTTGCCGATCTAGCCCTCGGCGCCGCGGCGGGGCCGGCCACCCTCTACCGGGTCGCTTCCATCACCAAGACCTTCACCGGCACGGCTATCATGCAGCTCCGCGAGGCCGGTCGCCTGGACCTGGACGATGCCGTGGCCAACTACGTCCCTGAGGTGCGGCAGGCCGCGCCCCCGGAGACGAGGATCGAGCAGGTCACCCTGCGCCGCATGCTGGCCCATGCCTCCGGGTTGGCGAGCGAGCCGCCGGGCACGGACTGGACCGTTCCGCTCTACGAGGGGCTGACCGACATCGGCCAGCCGGGGGCGGTGGTCACGAGGATCCCGCCGAGCCAGCACCCGAAATACTCCAACCTCGCTTACCACCTTCTCGGGGAAGTGATCACGAGGGTCTCGGGAGTCAGCTACCCCCGTTACATCCGGGAGGAGATCCTCCTCCCGCTCGGGATGAACTCGACGGCCTTCGTCATGGCCGACGAATGGCCGCAGTGGCGCCAGGCCACCGGCTATGCGCCCCGCGCCTTTACCGACGAGCTGGCGGTGGCCGCACCCGCCCCGCAGATGGGCGCCGAAGGCGGCCTGTGGTCGTGCGTCGATGATTTGCTCAAGTGGGCCCAGGTCCAGCTTGACGCGTACCGGCGGGGCGTGCCCGGCCCGGCGATCCTGCCAGCGGCCGGCCTGCGGGAAATGCACGCTCCCCGCTGGCTCGACGGTGATGACTGGACCCGGGCCTGGGGATTGTCGTGGTGTGCGGTCCGGCGCGACGATGCGGTGTGGATCCAGCATTCCGGCGGGCTGCCGGGCTTTTCGACGGCGATGTGCTTCAACCCGGAAAGCGCGGTAGGCGCGGTCGCCCTGATCAACGGAAGCGCGGACGCCGCGGAGCTGGCCATGGACCTGGCTGCGATCATGCGTCGGTGGGGCCGGTCACGGGTGCCCCGCATCAGCGTGCCCGAACCGACGCCTGTGCTGTTCCGCCCGCTCCTCGGCCTGTATTCCCGGACCGCCCACAGCCAGGTGATCAGGCTGGAATGGCGGGACAGCATGCTGGTCTTCATGAACCCCGACGAACCCCGGTGGCGGCTGGAACTGCTGCCCACCAGCGACCCGTTCCGCTTCACGGTCGGGGCCGGCTATCGCGAATCGGGGGAGCCGGTGGAGTTCCACCGACTGCCGGACGGCCGGATCGACTCCGTGTTCCTGGCCGACGGAACCTGGCGCCGTCTGGAGCACGTGACGCCGCTGGATTAACACCGGCGAAATCAGGCAACTTGCCCGTGGCTGGCCGGGGCGCCCATGCTGGGCACGGCCCAGCCAGCCGCACGGATCGTACGTCGTATCGGGTTTGCCCGTACCTGGGAGAGAACAGTCCACCGACCGGGACCGTCAGTCAAAGTGGCCTGTCAGCACCCCGGCCGCTGGTTGACGGCAGCGACGAAGTCGCGCCAGGAAGTGCTGGGGAACTGAAGCATGCCGCCGCCGCGGTTCTTGGAGTCGCGCACCCAGACGGTGCCGGCCGAGAACGCGACTTCCACGCAGTTGGTGCCGCCCGAAGCGCTGCTGATCTTCCAGTCAAGCGAGGACGGCGGGGCGTCTGACATCTTTTCCGATTCCTTTCCTATCGGCCTGGACCAGCGCGCAGGCAAGGCGGTGCCCGTGGGGGTGCCGCCTTGCTCTAAGAGCCCGTCTCGGCCCGAATCCTGTCCAGGTATTCCATGGATCCCTTAACGCCCAGGGAGATTTTCCTGAGATCTCCGAACGTCTCCTGGTAGAGCACTACCTCTTCGCTGTCGTCGTGGCTGAAGAGGGCGTCGCGGGCATTCTCAAAATAGAGCACGTCGTCGTCGGACGTGTCTCTGAACTCGAGCAGGGTGAAGGTCTCGCCCAGCCCACGGTGCAACCCCGCGGAAAATGGGACTATCTCGATGGTAACGGCCGACCTCCCAGCCATCTCGATGAGCTTCTCTATCTGCTCTTCCCTTACCCTCTCATCCCCCAGGAGATGCCGGATCACGGCCTCATCGAGAATGAAATGCATGCGCGGCGGTTTGCCCTGTTCGAGAAGCTGCTGCCGCGCCATGCGGATTTCGAGTCGCGTCCCAATGGTCTGGTTGCTGAAATTGCCCTTATACACCGAGATGACGCGGTGCGCGTAGTCCCGTGTCTGCAGCAAGCCTGGCACGAGGAAACTCTCGTAATGCCTGATTGCCGATGCAGCCGCCTCGTACTCCAGGTAAGAATAGAAGGCAGGTGGCACTTCTCCCCGGTACTTGCTCCACCACGAAGGCTGCCGGGCGGCGCGGGCCAGGTCGAGGAGCCGCCGCACCTCGGCCTCATCCGTGATGCCATACAGCGGGAGGAGCACCAGCAGGTCGTTCCGGGAGATGCTCACCGAGCCGTTCTCGATCCTGATCAGCTTCGAGAGCGACCAGTCCATCTCGCTCGCGACCTGCTCCTGGGTCAGATCCGCGTCTTGGCGCGCCCGGCGTAGCTCGGTGCGCAGGCGGCGCCGTTCGACGACCGTGCTCAGGTTGCGGGTCACGTCAGGATCCTTCTGCACACCAGTGATCTTGCCATATGGCAGATTGCCGTGCGGCACCCAGCCTAGGGCATATGGCTCTGGGCGCCGACGACATTACGCCGAGGGCGATGTAACGACTATGTGACGGCCGCCAGGCTCCCCGGGCCGGGACTCGCATGACCCAGCGGCTCCCCGTTTGGCTCCCGCCGGATATCGACGATCGAAAAGGGGCGTGGTCCGGCAGGCTCGGCGCGATACGAGTGAAGGTTCGCCGCTTCGGCGCGCGGGACACCTCCCCAGGGTTGCCTGGGAACAACCACTGACCGCAAACTGGAGCTTCTACTGGTACGCCGGTCCGTCCGACCTGAGCCGGGCCCGCCACGCCGTCCGCGCACGCCTGGCCAGCCATGCCGCTGACATGCGCGCCCTGCCGGCCGGCCTGGCGGACGGGGCAACAGCGCAGCGGGAGACCGGGCAGCGCAGAGGAGCGGCAATGACGAGGCCGGGCACAGACTCTGCCCCGTGGGCGCTGGTGGACGTGGGCTGGGGCCGCAAGGTGGTGGATTTCGCGACCCTCAGCGAGCCGGGCAACTGCCGGGAGTACGTCACTGTGCACCATCGGCTCGGCGTCGACGCCGGGGACCGGCTGCTCGACGTGGCTTGCGGGTCCGGGCTCGCCGTCGAGCTGGCTCGCCTGCGCGGCGCATCCTGCTCCGGTATCGACGCCTCGCCCAGGCTGGTGGCGGTGGCCCGGGACCGGAACCCTGACTGCGACATCAGGGTCGGCGATATGCACGCCCTGCCATGGGACCCGGCGTCGTTCGACGTGGTCACCAGCTTCCGGGGGATCTGGGGCACGACACCCGGCGCGGTGGCCGAGATATACCGGGTCCTTCGCCCCGGCGGACGCGCCGGGATAACGGTGTGGGGCCACCTGAAGGTCTCCCCTGGAGCCTGGGCGCTGGCGCCGTTCCGCCTCGCGGCAGCGGAGAAGGTCGGCAACCAGGCTGCGATGGTGTCGCTCGGCCGGCCTGGTGCGGGCGAGCAACTCCTCACGTCACACGGATTCCTCGATGTCGAGCGCCTGGAAGTCCCGTTCGCCTGGGAGTTCGCGGACCCAGAACTGTACGCGCGTGCGCTGGCCTCTACCGGGCCAGCTTATGAGGCCATCCAGAACGTCGGCGAGGCTGAGTTCCATCGCGCGGCCGTTGAGCAGGCTCAAGGGCAGCTACGGGACGGCTTGCCTCTGCGGGCCGACATCAACGTCGTGGGCTACCTGGCCCGCAAACCCGAAGGAGCAGAACGCGCATGACCGGAAGCTTTCTGGAAGAACCGCCGGTGTCCGCCCAAGTGCAGGCGCTCTACGACGAAGACCTCGCCGACGGCGGCTACATCTGGAACGTGTCCCGGCTGTGGGCGCACCAGCCAGACACCCTGAAGCAGCTGTTCGGGTTGATGTCTGAGGCATTCACGCCGAGCGGTTTGACCTTCCGCCAGCGCGGGATCCTGGTGACCGCCGCCGCCTCGGCCCTCGGCGACTCGTACTGCTCGCTGGCGTGGGGCGGGAAGCTGGGCAAAACGGTGGACGCCGCTGTCGCGGCAGGGGTTCTGAATGGCAGCGACGCCGGGCTGACGGACCAGGAGAAGGCTATGGCCTCGTGGGCCCGGAAGGTCGCCAGAGACCCGAACGCGACGACGCCGTCCGACATCCAGGTGCTCCGTGACTGCGGGCTCGATGACGGGCAGATCTTCGCCATCACCGCCTTCGTGGCGCTCCGCCTGGCGTTTTCTGCGATTAACGACTCCCTCGGCGCTCAGCCTGACGCGCAACTCGCCCAGTCCCTGCCCCGGCAGGTGCGCGAGGCCGTCACCTACGGCCGACCTGTAGCCCAAGCGTCGGCTCTCTGACCGGGCCTTCAGGCAACTCACGGCATCTTGAAGAAAGGAGCGGAGTGGCGGTCATGGCTGGGAGGCCGGGCACGGGGTCCTGACTGCTCAGGAACTGGCCCGCGCCGAACGTGAACTTGGCATGGCCGGCGCCGACACCCCCGCGTGAGCGCACTGATCCTGGACGCAGGCGCACTGGTCGCCGTCGGCCGTGGCGATCGGGCGATGATGGCCCGGCTGCGTGTGGCTGAGCATCATGGCGCACCGTTGCGCAGCAACGCCATGGTCATCGCCCAGGTCTGGCGTGACCGCCAAGGCCGCCAGGCCGTCCTGGCCCAGTTGCTCCGCGCGGTGGATGTCCGCGCGGTCAGTCCCCAGGACGGCCGGCAAGCCGGTGTGCTGCTGGGCCTGACTGGCACCAGCGACCCGGTTGACGCAACCGTCGTATTGCTGGCCAGCGCGGGCGACCGGATCTTGACCAGCGATCCGGGAGATCTGGCGCTGCTCGCAGAAGCGGCCGCGAACCGCGCCGTTATCGTCGCTTGCTGACCACCTCACCACACAATGCGCGGCAAACACGGACGTTCCCCATGAGGAAGACGCAGCATAACTATTCGACGTACTGTGAGCCGAGCACACGGCGCACCTGTCTGGCGATCCATTTGGCCGGGACGGCCGGTTCAGCCGATGGCGATATTTGCTGATAATCGTCGCCGTACCGCCGTCGTTGATGCCGCTCGCCGATCACGAAAGGTTATCTGAATAAGCGACGGGTAATCACATTCAGGCGGCCCCGGCCAAAGCGTGTTGCAGCACGCGGCCGGGGCCTTTGCATGGCAACGGAACCTCGGAGGTAACAAGCCATGACGCTTGTCAGTATTGCAGCTGGCGGGGCGGCCAAGTCTCTGGTCGCGGTCACGATTTCGCTGCATCCTGGAGCAGCTCAGCCGGCCCGTCACGACATCACGGTTCAGCGGGGTGACTCGCTCAGCGCGATCAGCCTGCACGAGTACGGGACGGCCGCAGAGTGGCCCGCCCTGTGGTGGGCAAACCGGCGGCAGGTACCCGACCCGTCCATGATCGTGCCCGGGGAGCGGCTGATCGTGCCCAGCGGGCCGCGGGTCAGCCTATGGCTGGTCCGGGAGGCGCAGGCGGCGACCGCGGCACCGCGGCATGCCCGCCTGGTGGCTGTGGCGCGCCCGCCTTCCGGTGGCCCGGTGAGCGGCGGCGCGTCGGTGGCGGACACGGTGGCCCCTGCTGCCGTGCACCGCGCGACGCCGTCAGGCACGACACCGGGCAGCTTCCGCAGCTGCGTGATCCAGCGCGAGAGCAGCGGGAACCCCAGGGCAGTCAATCCGTCCAGCGGCGCCGGAGGCCTGTACGGCTTCCTGCCGTCCACCTGGCACGGCCTCGGTTTTTCTGGGTTGCCAGAGAATGCGTCCGTGGCTGAGCAGAACTACGCCTTCGCGAAGGAGTACGCGCAGTCCGGCACCAGCGCTTGGGCCCCGTACGACGGCTGCTGAGCACCAGCCCGAGGACACCCCGGCCTAGCCAAGCCAGGGCTTTCACGGCCTCGCCGCCTGGCCCCAATCATGGCGCGCCGAGGAACCACCGGCAGCACGTCCGCTAGCCTGAACACGCCCGGATCGCGGCATGTGAGGACGTCGCGCGAATTTTCCAGGCGCCGCGGCACGGCATGAGCGCGCGTTAGCTTGTGTGGTTAGTGACAGGCCATACGATCTCGCCAACCCGGTCCTCCGGGTAAATCAGGACTACTGCCTTGGCGGCCAACTCCTTCGCCGAGCGAGTCCGCCGAGCGGCGAGATAGCGCCGGACGACTTCGGCAGGGTCTGAACCGGATTTGACCCGGAGCGAGCGCCCGAGAAGATCTACGCGCCTGCCGGTGTAACGCGGCGGATCACATGAGTATCTGCCGAACTTCGAGGGGCCGAAGTCCCGTTCCGCGCCACCGGGCCGGGAAGGGCCAGTCATCGTACTGGGCGTAGAAGGACCAGACGTCGAAGTCCTTAACGCCGTTATGCCCGTTCACGTAGTGCAAGGCAGCACCCTGGCACAGGGCCCGGCCCAGAAGGCGGCCAGCATACCGGCCGGAGTTGCCCGGATTCCGCCGGAATAGCTCCGAGTCGGCGTCGGCGGCCAGGGCTGCCAGCCGAAGCAGGTCAGATTTTTCGATCCGCGCCAGCGACGGATCGGGCATGTAGCCATACTGACATGACGGGCGCCGAGTCGCCCGATGGTGCGCGAGCAGTACGGTTACCTCGCGGCCTTCGGAAGCGCCGCACTCTTCGCCCGCGATGCCGAGGTCTATCTGGACGAACTCGCAGGCCACTCGCTAACACGCCAGATCGACGAAGCGCTGCAGACCGCCGGGGCAGACGAGTCGAGCTCAGCTGCGGTGAGCGCTGGACGGCACCGTCTCGCCAAGGACGATTGGTGATCCACCGTGGCGGCATCTACTGGGCTGATCTCGGGGAGGCCTCCCGGAGCAAGCCGGCGAAACGCCGACCAGTCCTGGTGATCCAGTCCAGGCCCTTCAACGCCAGCCGGCTAAGCACCACGGTGGCCGCAGTGATCACCTCGAACACGCGGCTCGCGACGATACCTGGCAACGTCTTCGTCCCCGCAGCAGCCACGGGCCTGCCGCGGGACTCCGTGGTCAACGTCACTGCCCTTGTGATCCTCGACAAGACCGACCTAGGCGCCCAGGCCGGCCAGCTGCCTGATTCCCTCATCGACGACGTTGACCGCGGACTCCGTCGACTGCTTTCCCTGTAGCAAGACTGGAACACGAGTTCACGCGCGCACGGCCAAGACGAACTACACGCGGCATGTCCGGGCTGCGCCGCGAGGCGCTTCGTCGTATCCCCGGCATAGCCGGGAAGGATTGGAGGGATGTCCTTGGGTCCGATGGCTTACCTGATGCCGAAAGGTTAAGGGGAAAATAGCATGCCAGGAAACCGGCGGCCGGGTTCAGGTATCAGGGACGGTGCGCCGGGGGACCCGCGCGATACGGTGAAAGCTATACTGCCTGAAGCCTAATCTCCAGAAGGTGCAAATGCCCGCCCGCCGGAAAGATACCCAAGGCCGGCGCCGCGTCCTGCTCCGATCTCGTCCGCTGATCGGTGCATCCTCCGGATGCGGAGCGATGTCCAGTGAGGACATTCAAGGGGATGAATGGGCCACCTAAGTCGCGCTATCACGTATGACGAAGACGAACGCGGGATCGCCTACGGGACGCGAGTCCTAGGGCGACAGAGTTCCCATAGTAGTCGCAGGAGTAACGACCTGCCAGGGAAGGCGGGAAAGCCGCCTGCAGGGCGAAGGGGAACAGGTGACTGGACACTGGAAACGGAAAGGTATGCGAAATGCAGAACGCCGACACGGTACTCGGTGTCCTCCGTGAGCGCGGCAGGAAGGGACTGCCGCTGGATGAGCTATACCGGCAGTTGTTCAACCCGCAGTTGTATCTGCTGGCCTACGGGCGGATCTACTCCAACGACGGAGCGATGACGCCCGGGGTCACCAGGGAAACCGTGGACGGCATGTCCCAGGGCAGGATCGACCGCATCATCGACGCGGTGCGCCACGAGCGCTACCGGTTCAGCCCGGCCAGGCGGGTCTACATCCCGAAAAAGAACGGGAAACTCCGCCCCCTCGGCCTGCCGACCTGGTCGGACAAGCTACTCGGCGAAGTGGTTCACCTCCTGCTGGAGGCCTACTACGAACCGGTGTTCTCCGGCCGTTCCCACGGTTTCCGTCCCGGCCGGGGCTGCCACACCGCACTGCGGGAGGTGGCCCATACCTGGACCGGGACGACCTGGTTCATCGAGGGAGACGTCGCCGATTGCTTCGGGTCTTTGGATCACGAAATAATGATCAAGATCCTGGCGGAAAGAATCCAAGATAACCGGTTCCTGCGGCTGATGCGTAACATGCTCCAAGCCGGATACCTGGAAGACTGGGCGTGGAACGCCACGCTAAGCGGCGCGCCGCAAGGCGGGACCGTCTCACCAGTTCTCTCCAATATTTACCTGCACAAGCTGGACGAGTTCGTCGGGAACACGCTCATCCCTGAATATACCCGAGGGGAAACAAGAACCCGGAATAAGGAATACGAGCGACTGCGTCACGCCTACCGGCGCGCGCGGAAGAGCGGGAACCACGAGAAGGCGCGGGAACTACGCCGAAAGCAGGCATGCCTGCCGAGCGTGGACTGCAACGACCCGGGTTACCGCAGACTCCATTACGCCCGTTACGCTGACGACACGCTATTCGGGTTCACCGGGCCGAAAGCCGAGGCCGAGGAGATCAAACGGCGGCTGACCACGTTCCTGCGGGACGAACTCCACCTGGAACTGTCAGCCGAGAAGACCCTGATCACGCACGCGCGCACCGGCGCGGCGACATTCCTCAGCTATGAGATCACCACCCAGCACAGCGGCACGAGCGGCCGGAAACGCATCAACGGCAGCATAGCGCTGCGCGTGCCCACCAAGGTGATCAAGGCCAAATGCGCGCCCTACCTGGAACGCGGCAAACCCGCCGCGCAAACCGCCCTGCAAAACCTCGACGACCACGACATCGTCGCGGACTACGGGGCGAAGTACCGGGGCATCGTCCAGTACTACCCGCTCGCCGGTGACGTCCACCGACTGAACCGGCTGCGGTGGGTTATGGAGACCTCGCTGCTCAAGACGCTCGCGGCCAAGCACGACTCGACGGTGACCAAGATGGCGGCCCGCTACAAGGCTGCCATCGAGACCCCGGACGGGCCGCGCACCTGCTTCGAGGCCGTCCGCATCCGCGAAGGCAACCAGAAACCCCTGGTCGCGCGTTTCGGCGGCATCCCCCTCAAACGGTGCAAGACCGCGGTCATCGCCGACCGCGCCCCTGGCCGGAACCCCTACCCCCGCAAAGAGCTCATCACCCGGCTCCAGCGGAACAGGTGCGAGCTATGCGGACACAGCGGCCAGGTGCAGGTGCACCACGTCGCCAGGCTCGCCGACCTCGCATACCCCGGCCCCGGCCAGCCAGCATGGGCCAGGCTCATGGCAGCAAAGCGACGCAAGTCCCTCGTGGCCTGCCCGCCCTGCCACGACCAGATCCATGCGGAACGGCCGCCAGCCGCAATCTCAGCCACGGCGTAAGTCACTGGAGAGCCGGGTGCCGGGAAACTGGCCAGTCCGGTTCGGCGGGGGACCGTACGGAAAAGGACCCGCGAACTGCGGGTACCTCGCCGTACGGTCTACCCAGTCGTGGGACCTATCTCTGTCGGCGGGGCCAGTTAGGGTCTCTCCGTGGATGCCAAGACGGGCGAGCTGAGGGCTGCGCACGATGTCCTGGCCGAGTTTTACGCTGAGCGCCTGGCTGGCGCTATGGACCGGATGCCCGCCGAGCAGGCGGTGCTGGGCCTGTTCTGCGACCTGACGCTGGCCGCGGGCCTGGGCGCCACGGTGGGCGATATCGGCTGCGGGACGGGGCGGCTCGCGCCCTACCTGGCCGCGAGGGGCCTGTCCCCACAGGGGATCGACCTGTCACCCGAGATGATCCGGGTAGCCCGCCGTGACCAGCCCGGCTTCGATTTCGGCGTAGCCGACCTATGTGCACTGCCCTTCGCCGATGCCTCACTGGCCGGCGTGGTCTGCTGGTACTCCCTCATGTACCTTGCGCCGCCGGACAGGCCAGTGGCCTTCGGCGAGCTGGCTCGCGTAGTCAAGCCGGGAGGCTACCTGGCGACCGCTTTCAAGGCCGGTGACAGCCAGGTCCGCCGCGGCGGCCGCAGCACCGGCCTGGGTGTCGAATTCGATGTCTACTGGCTGTCGCCCGGCGAGGTGGAACACCGGGCGGCCGATGCTGGCTTTACGGCCGTGTTCTGGGGCGGGCGCCCCGCCGAGGCCCAGGAGGATTCCCCGCAGGGATACCTGCTCGCTCGCAGGGCCTGATGCGAGCCGATCCAGGCTGGTGAAGACCATCAAGTCCCTGGAGCCCACTGGCAGGCCATCTGTGCACCAGGAGCGGCAGATGAGGATGCGGTTGGTCGGCACGCGGTCACGGGGCAATAGTCACCGGGTGACCTTCGATCTGGACTGGTTCGCCCTCGGTGTCGAGACCAAAGCGACCATCTGGATGAGGCTGTCGTCCGGCAGGCATGCAGGGCCGGATGGCATGTGTACTTGCGGGATGCGCCGCAGGTGATCTACTGGCTCCCCCCGGGCGTCCGGTTCCGGCGCACATTGCGCCCCCGCAAAGGCTATGGCGGCCGCCGCAGTTGCCTTCGGAGTCAGTAGAACAGCATCCAGTCGCGGAGGGCGTCTACCCGGTCGGGGGATAGCTGCGCATACAGCGACAGCTCTTCGGGGCTGGTGAATCTGCCGAACTGGTCCCGCGCGGCGACGACCGCCGCGGTTTCCCGCGGTGTCAGCCCCAGGCATGAGGCCAGCACATCGCCGGGTACGTGATTGACATCGACCAAGCCGCCGATGGCCCGTCGGCCTAGCGGCACGCAATCCGCAGACCAAGGCTGCTGATCAGCGAACCCGAACCGCCAGTTCTGCGTGCAACGCTCGTCGCGTGCCAAGGAGCCGCTAGACCTACCTATCGGCGGTTCCCGTGCCATCGGCATCCAAGCCTGACTGGGCCACGGTAGCTACGTTCGGTGACGATCCGCCTCTTGAGAGTCACACATGACCGCCGGAACTTCGGACTCGATGATGGGCTGCCCCAACGGGGCTGGTACGAGCGGCCAATCTCGCGGCGCGTATCGCCCGGGGCGCTTCAACTGAGTACCGCGCCCGGCGGTGGCGGCGGGACAGATGGCGCCTATGTCGTTGCTGGCTGCCCGTCACCTGCATCTGGGGTGCCAGCATCAGCGATTTCGCCGCTTGCTGTCTCGATGAAGGCGGGGCGCGGTGAGGTGTCAACGTGGAGCCGGAAGATGTCGGGGCGGTTGTAGTGGCCGGCTGGGTCCATGTGGCGGCGCCCGGCCAGGACGGCCCCCAAGTCGAGGTCGGCGACAAGGGTGTCTTCTTTCTGGCGTACCGGCCCTGCGAGGATGGTGCCGTTCGGCGCGATGATCACGGTGTTGCCTTCCTCCAGCCAGGGGCCGTTTTCGGCCAGGTAGCCGGGCGGGACCAGCTGCTCGCGGTGCGGGAAGGCGGCCGGGATCTGGTCGGCGTGCAGCACCGGGTTGACCCCTGCCACGAACATCCGGTTCTCGCGGGCCAGATGCTGCAAGGTGGCGATCCAGCCGTCGCCGATGGCCAGCGTGGGGGCGATCCACAGGTCCACCCCCTGGGCGTACATGTGGAACCGGGCCAGCGGCATGTAGTTCTCCCAGCAGATCAGCCCGCCGACCCGGCCGAACGGGGTGTCCACCACGCGCAGCGTCGACCCATCGCCCATGCCCCACACCGTCCGCTCCGACCCGGTCGGCACGAGCTTGCGGTGCCGCCCGGCGAGCGCGCCATCGGGGGAGAAATACAGCACGGTGTTGTAGATGGTCCCCCCGTGCTGCTCACGTTCCTCGACCCCGATGACCAGCCAGAGCCCGTTGCCGCGGGCGATGGCGCCCAGCCGCTCGGTGGCCGGGCCGGGCACCACGACGGCGTTTTCGGCCAGCAGCCGGAACCAGTCCTCATCACCGTCCCAGATCGGCCGGGTGTCGATCCAGATCGGCGTGCCCGGGACGAACACCTCGGGGAAGGCCACCAGCTGCGCGCCTTGCGCCGCAGCCTGGCCCGTCAGGGCAGCAACCCGGTCCAGGGTCGCAGCCTGGTCCATCAGCACATAGCTCGCCTGCACCGCAGCCACCCGAAGCGATGTCATCTCGCTGGCCTCCTGAGCCGGATGGTATCCCGCAATTCTCCGCGGCACAGAACGATTTTTCGGACGCTGCTCGCTCGAGCAGAGCCAACAGCCACCAAGGGCGCCGATCGGCTCGGCGCGCCAAGAACCTGAGTCCGTCGTCCACAGCGGTGGGGGTGTTGGGTGTGGCGTTAGGGGCAGGCCCGGGGGCTGCTGGCTGTGGCGACGATTCTGGCGAATTCGGCGGTCGTGTCGAGCTGGGACAGGTCGGGGGGCAGGCCTGAACTTCGGCGTGGGCCCAGCGGGCCCACCGCAGCACAGCCTGGTGGTAGTCCTACAGAAACCGCCACATCAGGCCGCTGTAGGGTGCGGGCGCCGGGGGGTGCCCGGGGTTCAGTTGTCGTTGACGACCGCCCGGATGGCGAGGTCGCTGATGGTGGCGGTCGCGGTGGGGGGGAGCGGTTGCGGGTGGTGAGGAGCTCGTCCCAGGCGGCGAAGGCGGTGATGACCAGCAGGAGATCGACGGCGCGGTCGCGGGCAAGGCCGCCGCGCAGGCGGCCGGCCTGGTTCAGGCGGGTGGCCAGGTGTTCCATGGCGTCGCGGCGCCCGTTTTCGAGCTGGGTGATGACCGGCAGCGCCTCGGGCTGGGCGCGGGCCAGGCTGAACAGGTTGCGCACCAGCGTGGTGTCGGTGGCCCAGATGCCAGTTCCGGCGATGGTGACCTGGCGCAGCGCCTCGACCGGGTCGTCGAGTTCCAGGGCGGCCAGCAGCCGGTCGAAGCGGGCGCGGGCGAGCAGGTCGGCGGCCACGCCGTCAAGCAGATCGGTGACCGAGGCGAAATGCCGATACAGGGTGGCCCGGGACACGCCAGCGCCGACGGCGAGGTGGGCCAGCGTCAGTGGCTCTGGCGAGGAGCGGATCCGGCGGGCGGTGGCGTCGATGATCTGCTTGCGGGTCCGGGCGACCGCTTGGGCCCGGGTGCCCATGGTGTAGCGCCGCCGCCCTGGCGTGACAGTCACAGTATTTGAAGACACATTCTGTCTCATCAAATCCGCATGAATGAGAGCCGCAGATGACCATAAACGTCAGCGACTCGGTGGTCATCGCCAAGCCGGTCCCGGAGGTCTTCGCGTTCGTGGCTGACCACGAGAATCTGCCGGCCTGGACGGTGGGGGTGAAACAGGCCCACCGGCTCACCGAGGGCCCCCCGGCCAGTGGCAGCACCTACCGCGTGGTGGGCACGCTGCTGGGCCGGTCCATCGAGTCCAGCTACCTGGTCACCGGCTTTGAGCCCGGCCGCGGCTTCGAGGGAACGATGTCCTCGCCGTTGTTCGGGTTCTGTGAGTGGTACCGCTTCGAATCAGCGGGAGACGGGACCTGTGTCTCGATGACCGCCACCGTCGAACCCCACGGCCTGTTCCGGCTGCTCAGACCGGTGATGGCCGCTGGCGTCCGCCGTCAGGTGAAGGCCGATCACCGACGCCTCAAAACCGTGCTGGAACACACCACACCAATTGCCGAGCCCGGCCGGTGAACGCCACCCAGTCGGCCCGGTGGCAGGACGACGTGAATCCGCCCGGCCCGGCCTGTCAGCCGGGTGGCATCAGCTGGCAGGCCCGGGCCGTGGCGGCTATCCCGCCTGAGGCGCGGGGATCACACCGAGCTGGGTCAGCAACGAGTACATGTTGAGCCCGCCCCAGCGCTCTTTCGCCTGGCCGTTTTCGATGCGGCCGATGTCGGTGGCCTCGACGCTGATGCGCTTGCCGGTGGCGGGCATGCCCATCAGGTCACCGGTGTGGGTGCCGGTCACGGTGGTCCGGCTGGCGAATCGGTCGCCGTCGGTGAGCAGGTCGTCGATGGTCACGTGCAGGTCGGGGAACCCGGCCCGGAACGCGGCGACTTGCTGGGCGAAGGGCTCGACCCCCTGGAAGCCGTCGGTGTGCTCGATGTAGTCGGGGGCAACGTATTTCTCCAGCAGGGCGAGATTGCCGGTGTTGATGGCCTCGTAGATGCCCTGCAGAACGTCTTCCGCCTGGGACATGGCGACAGCCTTTCTAACTAGATGAGAGTATTACTATCATAACTATGGCAAGTGACACGTCAAGATCTTCGCTCCGGGAAGCCCAGCGGGCGGTCACCGAGCAGCGGATCATTGGGGCCCTGGCCGCGCTGATCGACGAGGAGCACCCGCTGGAGATCTCTATGACGGCGGTCGCCAAGCGGGCAGAAGTGTCCGAGCCGACGCTGTACCGCCATTTCCCCACCAAGCGGGACCTGTTCGCCGCCCTCGCCGGCCACCAGTTCCAGACGGTCGCCGCTAGGCTAGCGCCGGCTTCCTCCGACGACCTGGCCGAAGCCGTGCGCACCGTCTTCGGGCGGTCCGCCGGCATGGAGAACGTGGTCCGGTGGACACTGGCCGCCACCGACCCCGAGCGCGTTCCACGGCCCAACGTCCAAGCCCGCCTGGCGATGCTACGCACCGCGCTGCGCGACGTCCTTGAGGATCTGGACGATGACACAGCACAGCTCCTCCTACGGGCCGTCCTCCTCCTGACCTCCCCGATGGCCTGGCTGTACTGGAACGACTACCTCGGCCTGGACCCAGCGGCGGCGGCAGCCACAGCAGGATGGGCCATCAAAACCCTCACCGGCGCCACCCAGCCCCCGATGCAAGCTCCTAGAGGAGGCGGCTAACGATTTGACCTTCCGCTCTTCTAGCGGAAGGTCAACACCCGCCTCAGAGAGCGGGATGAGCTGACCAACAGGCAAGGGCCACCTCAGCCCAGTCTCTACGAGACGGCACGGCCAGGCACACACGCCAGGCCAACTTGCACAATGACACGTTGCACGGCGGTCTAGGGCGAGCCCGCAACGGGGATGACCTGCTCGATCTCACCCAGCTGCAAGTCTGCCGCTGATCTCGTGGAAGTCGTGGTTCAGCTCGCGATAGACCGCCGGGGCGATATGGCGTTCGGGATCAGTTACGGCGACAACACGCCAAACGGAAGCCTTCTACAGCCCTCTCCTCAGCCGCCGCGCAAGCTACGTGTGGGGTTACTGTGGGGATCTTGGGCTGCGCGGGCGCCGCCTACGCCATGGCACGCCCGCTCTTATCTTGCTGTTCTCGCAGATGAGAGGGCGAAACGTGCCTGTAGATCGGGTGGTCAGGGGCGGGGTCGAACCGCCGACCTTCCGCTTTTCAGGCGGACGCTCATACCAACTGAGCTACCTGACCGTGACTGACCCCCGTCACCTATCACGACGGGCGGTCTCAGCCAAGCGGTCCTGACGGGACTTGAACCCGCGACCTCCACCTTGACAGGGTGGCGAGCTAACCAGCTGCTCTACAGGACCATCGGTGCCGGCCAGTGGCCGACGGTGCCCCCAACGGGATTCGAACCCGTGCCGCCGCCTTGAAAGGGCGGTGTCCTAGGCCACTAGACGATGGGGGCCAAATGACGGCCGCCGCCGCCGTGACCCTTGGCGCCCGCCGTCGGGGACTGCCCCAGCATAGGGGACAACCGGCCTTCCCGCCAAAGCGTTGCCCCCTAGACCTCGCGATCGCGTCCGCCACCGGGCCGCGACCCCACCCGCCACGGGGCCGCGACCCCACCCGCCACCGGTCCGCGACCCCGGCCTGCCACCGGGCTGCGACCCTGCCCGCCGTCGGTCTCACCACCCGCCCGGCACGCCCCGTCTCCGCGGCTCGCGGCCCTATCGAATCGCCCGCCCAGACCTGTCTCTTGACGAATCCACACCTGTCCCCGCAAACCATCCCGCCACCCTCGCCAGGGATTCCCCGCTGGTCAGGGCCCACTTGGCATCACGGCCACCACAACTACGAGCACCGAAACCAAGACGATCATGCAGGAACCCCTTGCGCATTCACCAAATATTCGACACGGTAGGCAATCGACTCACGACTCACAGTCACTACTGCCGGTCACCGAAGCGAGCAGCACATGCCCCGTATTCGTTGACACAGCGTGAAAGAAGGATTGCGGTCCGCTCTGGCGCCCCCCCGGATGCCGGAGCGCGACGCAGAGAACAGCAGAGAAGAGCCGCCGTGCACAACGGAGAGCACCCCTCGCTTTCCCGGAGGCGGGCACACGCATCGCGGCCGGGTCGGCATCGTCAACCCGGCGACGAGCCGGTTGCCTACCGCGATGTGTTCGCCGTCAGGGAGTTCCGCGCGCTGTGGTCCGCCCAGGCGCTGTCCTGTGCAGGCGATCAGTTCGCGCAGGTGGCCATCGCCTTCATGGTGTACGCCCGGACCGGTTCAGCGTTCCTGACCGCGTCGGCGTACGCGCTGACCTACCTGCCGCCCCTGATCGGCGGCCCGATCCTGTCCGGCCTGGCCGACCTGATGCCGCGGCAGCAGATGATGATCACCCTGGATCTGATCCGGGCCGGGCTGGTTGCCCTGATGGCCCTGCCCGGTATGCCCTTCACCGGGTTGTGCCTGCTGTTCTCCGGCACCGTGCTGCTGGGGACACCGTTCTCGGCAGCCAGGTCGGCGCTCCTGCCCGACGTCCTGCCCGCGGACAAGTACCCGCTGGGCTCCGTGATCGGGAGCCACACCGCCCAGCTCGGCCAGATCGGCGGTTTCCTGGCCGGCGGCGGGCTGGTCGCGGCGCTCGGGCCGTACCGGGCCGTCGCCCTGGACTCGCTGTCCTTCAGCCTGTCGGCCGGCATCCTGGCGCGCGGGGTACGGCCGCGGCCCGCTCCGCCCCGCAGGGCCAGCCATCCCTACCCCTGGGAGATCACCTGGGACGGCGTCGCCGCCGTCTTCGGCAGCCCGGTGCTGCGCACCCTGGTGCTTTTCGGCTGGCTGGCCGGTTTCACCGTGGTGCCCGAGGCCCTGGCCGCCCCGTACGCGCATGCCCTCGGCGGCGGCGCGACAACCATCGGGCTGCTCATGGCGGCCATGCCAGCCGGCACGGTAATCGGCGGCTTCGTGATCGGCCGACTGCTGCGACCTTCAGACCGGATGCGGCCGATGGGCTGGCTGGCCATGCTGTCCTGCGCACCACTGATCTTCAGTCTGGCGCACCCCCCGCTGTCGGTCCTGATCCTGCTCCTGGCCTTGGCCGGTGCAGGCGGCGCCTACCAGCTGGCGGCCGCCGCCGCGTTCGTCACGGCCCTGCCGGCCGATCGGCGGGTGCGCGCTTTCGCGGTCGCCCAGACCGGCCTGCTGGCCGCGCAGGGCCTCGGCGTCCTGACCGGCGGGGCGGTCGCGCAGCGGGTCGGGCAGGCGGGAGCGGTCGCCGTGGCCGGGGGGCTGGGCCTGCTATCGGCCGCCGCCCTGGCCACCGACTGGACCCGCCGGCACGCCGAGCTGGTCAGCATGCTGGTTAGCGGGCAGGTGGCCGCCGCACTGGCCGGGACAGGGGCCAGCACCACCGCCGCACCGCCGGCCGCCGCACCGCCGGCCGCCGCACCGCCGGCCGCCGCACCGCCGCCGCCGCACCGCCGGCCGCCGCAGCCGCCGCCGCACCGCCAGCCGCCGCACCGCCGGCCGCCGCACCGCCAGCCCTCGGAGTGCCGCGGCCCGCGCACCTGCAGCCCATTAAGTCGCCACCCGCGGAGCCACCACGGGCGGCCGAGCCGCCGGTGCTCAACCTGCCGGTGGCCGAGCGGGGCGCCGGCCTGTCCGCACCCCCGCCCTCTGCTGCTCCCCCGCCCCCGCCCCCGACACCCGCGCCCCCGCCCTCGGAACCTCCGCTCCCCGGACCGCCGCCGCGCACACTGAAGAACAGCCCTGCCGCATCGCCACCACCCCCCGCAGAGGCCGATCGCACCCCGGCCAAGAGCGCGCGCCGCGGATCCGCCCACCGGGCCCCCCGCGACCTGTCCGGCCGCGCCCGGCTAGCCGCCACCCGTCTTCTTGATCAGGTTCTCGGCGATCGACGGGCCCTCCCCTTCCTCTGGGATGATTACCCACGCCAGCAGGTACACCAGCGCGAAGACGCCGGCCGTTACCAGGGTCAGGGCGACGAAGATCAGCCGGACCACGGTGGGGTCGATATCGGTGTACACGCCGATCCCGGAGCAGACGCCAGCCACGAGCCGACCTTTCCGTGTCCGGATTAGCCTCTTGTTCCCATTGGCCTCATTCATGCCCCGATCATTCCCGGTCAGGGTGGGTCCAGACAGCCGAACGCGGCACGCATACGCTGGACGCGGGAGTTAGTGAGTGACCGGAAGGACCCGCCATGCCCACGCACGCCGCTGGCCAGCCCGGCCACGACCTCGACCTGCTGCGCGTTGACCAGCAACTGAGCTCCGACGAGGTGCTGGTCCGCGACACCGTTCGGGCCTTCACGGCTGAGCGGGTCATGCCGCACATCGCCGACTGGTTCGAGGCGGGCACGCTGCCCCGCGAGCTCGCCCCCGAGCTCGGCAAGCTGGGCCTGCTCGGCATGCACCTGACCGGCTATGGCTGCGCGGGCATGGGCCCCGTCGCCTACGGGGTGGCGTGCCGTGAGCTGGAAGCGGCCGATTCCGGGGTGCGCAGCCTGGTCTCCGTCCAGGGCTCACTGGCCATGTTCCCCATCTGGAAATACGGCTCGCCGGAACAGAAGGAGGAATGGCTGCCCCGCATGGCGGCGGGTGAGGCCATCGGCTGCTTCGGGCTGACCGAGCCGGACTATGGCAGCGATCCGTCCGGCATGACCACCAAAGCCATCCGCAACGAAAACCAGTGGGTGCTGTCAGGCTCGAAAATGTGGATCACCAACGGGTCGGTGGCGGATATCGCGGTCGTGTGGGCCCAGACGCAAGAAGGGATACGGGGCTTCCTCGTCCCTCGCGGCGCGCGCGGGTTCACCTCCCGCGTCATCCACAAGAAAATGTCGCTGCGCGCGTCGATTACCGCCGAGCTGCACTTCGACGACGTGAAGCTGCCCGCGGAGGCCATGCTGCCCGGGGTGGTCGGGCTGAAGGGGCCACTGTCCTGCCTGAACGAGGCCCGGTTCGGCATCACCTGGGGTGTCACCGGGGCAGCCCGGTCCTGCCTGGAAACCGCGGTGGACTATGCCCGGACGCGGAAGCAGTTCGGCAAGCCGATCGGCGGGTTCCAGCTCACCCAGGGCAAGCTGGCCTGGATGCTGGCCGACCTGTCCCGGGCCCAGCTGATCGCGCTGCACCTGGGCCGGCTCAAGGAGGCTGGGGAGCTGACCCCCGAGCAGGTCAGCCTGGGCAAGATGAGCAACGTGCGGGCGGCCATCGAGATCGCCCGGCAGGCCCGGACCATCCTCGGCGCCAGCGGTATCACGCTGGAGTACCCGGTGATCCGCCACGCCAACAACCTGGAGTCGGTCCTCACCTACGAGGGCACCGAGGAGATCCACGCCCTGGCCCTGGGCCAGTTCCTCACCGGCCTCAGCGCCTACCGCTGATCCCGGCGTCGGGCACGCGCCCCCCGAACGCTCCGCGGGAAACGTGGACAGGAGGGGCCAGTGTGACTCGTGAGACTGGCTCAGGGACAGGGGTTAGCTCAGGGACAGGGATTGCTCGGGAACAGGGTTAGCTCAGGGACAGGGCGGCCAGGGCGGCGTTCACGATCGAGCCAGAGTCCAGGTCGTGCGCCCGGTACAGGTCGCTGATCGCCCCGGACTGGCCGAAACTGTCCACGCCCAGGCTGACCGCGGGCACCCCCAGGGCGGAGCCGAGCCAGCTCAGCGTGTGCGAGGCCGCATCGTGCACGGTGACGATCGGCGCCCGGTCGCCGGACCCCCGGTCGCCGGACCCCCGGTCGCCGGACCGCCGGTCGCCGGACCCCCGGTCGCCCGACCCCCGGTCGCCCGACCCCCGGTGGCCGGACTCCCGGTGGCCGGACCCCCCGTCGCCGAACGCCTGGCCCCCGAAGGCCCGGTCCCCGAACGCACTACGCAGCGCGCCGGGGATGGACGGCACAGTGGCGGTGCGCACCCCCTGGCGCAGCGTCCGCTGCCAGGCGCGGTAGAGCCGGTCAGCCGAGGTGATGTCCACCACGTTCGCGGCGATGCCCTCCTCCCCCAGCTCGGCCGCGGCGGCCAGCACCTCGGGCAGCACGGCGCCGGAACCCGCGAGATGGACCATGGGCGCGCCGTCCGCAGGCGGTCCGGCGTCCACCAGCCGGTAGGCGCCCGCGAGGACCTGGCGGCGCAGCACCGCGTCGCCGAGCCGGTCCCGGGCCGCCTGGAACGGCTGCTGGTCGAGGCTCCGCGTGGTGAGCCGGAAGTAGTACGAGCCATCCTCCATGACCGGCGTCCCGTCCCGGGTGGGGCCGAGCGCCGCCGCGTTGGCCGTGGCGATGCCCTGCAGCGCCCCGCACAGGAGCCAGTCCAGCGCCGTCGCATACGCGGGCTCGATGAACGTGACGCCGGGCAGTTCGAGGCCGACCGAGGGGGTGATGGTGGACTGGTGCGCGCCGCCCTCCGGGGCCAGGGTGACCCCGGACGGGGTGCCGGCCACGACGAACCGGGCGCCGGAATAGACCGAGTAGATGAACGCGTCCAGGCCGCGCAGCACGAACGGGTCGTAGACCGTGCCCACCGGCAGCAACGGCTGGTCCGACAGGTCCCAGGCCAGGCCGAGCTGGCCGAGCAGGAGGAACAGGTTCATCTCGCTGATGCCCAGCTCGATGTGGTGACCATCCGGCCCCTCGGCCCACTTCAGCACGGCGTCCTCGCTCCATGAGCGGCGCGCGTCCGGGCTGAACACCTTGGTGCGGTTGATGTAACCAGCCAGGTTCGTGGAGGTGGCCACGTCGGGCGCCGCGGTGACCAGGTAGGGGGCCACGGCTTCGTCGCGGGACAGGTCGACCAGGATCCGGCCGAAGGCCTCCTGGGTGGAGAGAAGCCGGGTCGTGCGCAGGCCGGTGGAGTCAGGCACGGTCACGGCCTGCGCCCCATGATCGGCAGCCCCGTGGTTGAGGGTCCCGTGGTTGAGGGCCCCATGGTTGAGGGGAGAACGCCTGGGCGGGCGGGCCAGGTGCTCACGCCGCGCGGCCGCCCACTGGCCCGCCGGGGTCATCGGGTCGAAGCGGTCCCATTCGGTGTCGGCGGTCAGCCCCAGCCCGGCCCGCATCTCGTCCACCTGGCCCGTGGTGAGCAGCGCCGAGTGGTTGCGGGGGTTACCGGCGATCGGCAGGCCCCAGCCCTTGACCGTGTACGCGAAGACCACGCTCGGCCGGCCTTTCTCCGCGTCGCAAGCGGCGAACGCGCCGAGCAGCGAGCGCAGGTCATGCCCGGCCAGGTCGGTGACCAGGGCGGCCAGCTCGTCGTCGGCCAGGGCGGCGCAGAAGCCGGATACGGCCTCCGGCGCGCCCTCCAGGAAACGGGCCCGGACCTCGGCCGGGGCCAGGCCGAACAGCGACTGGTAGTGCTCGTTGGGCAGGGCGTCGATCCAGTCCCGCAGCGCGGCGCCGCCGGGCCGGCCGAAGGCCTGCTGGAGCGCCGCGCCGTACTTCGCCTCCACCACGTGCCAGCCGGCCGCGGTGAACTGCTGCTCCCACTGGGCGATCCGGACCCCGGGCACTACCCGGTCCAGCGACTGCCGGTTCAGGTCCACGATCCACATCACGTTGCCGAGCCCGTCGGTGGCGGAGTCGGCGACCGCTTCCCAGATGTTGCCCTCGTCCAGTTCGGCGTCGCCGATCAGGGAGACGAACCGGCTGCGCGGCCGGGGGCCGAAGTGCGCGTCCACGTACCGGCGGGCCGCCGCGGCGAACAGCGGAGCGGCGGCACCCAGCCCGACCGACCCGGTGGAGAAGTCCGGGCCGTCCGGGTCCTTGGTCCGGCTCGGGTAGGCCTGCAGGCCGCCGAACGCGCGGAGCGACGGCAGGTAGCCGCGGTCCAGGTTGCCGAGCAGATACTGGACCGCGTGGTACACAGGTGAGGCGTGCGGCTTCACGCTCACCTTGTCCGGGGCGTCCAGGTACGCGAAGTACAGCGCGGTCATCACGCTGACCAGGCTGGCGCTGGAGGCCTGGTGACCGCCCACCTTGACGCCGTCCCCGGTGTCGCGGTCGTGGTTGGCCGCGTCCACGATGCGGGTGGCCAGCCACAGGACCCGTTGCTGGATCTCGGCGAGGACGTCCAGATCGGGCTGCTCGGTACTGGTCATGGTCACAATTCCACCCCGGGTGACGTGCTGGTCAGGCCAGCTTCGCATTCCCCGGACGCACCGGCCAGTCCCGGCCTGAGACGATGGACCGCGTGATCAACTCACCTCAGGTAACCCACGACCCAGACCGTTCCCGGTTCGAGTACCGCGCGGGCGGTTCCGTTGCGGAGATTGTGTACCGGATGCACGGCGAACGGATGGTCCTGCTGCATACCGACGTGCCCGGGGCGCTGGAAGGGCACGGTGTCGGCGGGCAGCTGGTGCGCGCGGCGGTCGGGTACGCGGCCAGCCGGGGGCTGACCGTGGTGCCGGCGTGCCCGTTCGCGCGGGCCTGGCTGGACGGGCATCCGGACGTCGCGGCCCTGGCCCCGATCGATATGCCGGCCTAGCAGGGCCGTCAAAATGGTGCCGCTCTACGCGCGCTACCTCGCCGCCGCGGTCGGGCTGTTCCTGGTGGTCATCGACTGCATCAGCCTGGTCGGGACGCTGATCGTGCCCCGCCCGGTCGGCGGCCGGCTGATGAAGTGGGTGGACCGGCTGGTGCACACCTGTTTCCAGCTGGGCACCGCCCCCGTCCGGAACTATCACCGGCGGGACCGGATCCTGGCGGCGGAAGCCGCCACGCTGCTGATCTGCCAGCTGCTGGCCTGGCTGTCTGTGGCCTACATCGGGTTCGGGCTGCTGCTGTGGCCGTTCGTGGCGGGCGGGGTCACGCTGTCCTTCGACACCGCGGGGCCAGCGTTCTGGTTCATCGGGGACTCGACTGTGCACGGCGGGGTCGAGCGGCTGATCCAGTACGCCGCCGCGCTGATCGGGCTGGTAACGGTCACCCTGCAGATCGCCTACCTGCCCACCCTGTACTCGGCGTTCAACCGGCGGGAGACAGACGTCGCGCTGCTGAACGCGCAGGCCGGCGTGCCGTCCTGGGGTCCGGAACTGCTGGCCCGCACGCACTACGCACTGGGCTCGGGCGCGTCCACGATCAACACCCTGCCCGACCTGTACGACCAGTGGGAACGCTGGGCCGCCGACATCGGCGAGAGCCACACCACCTACCTGCCGCTGGTCCGGTTCCGGTCCCCCAAGCCGCTGTCCTCCTGGGTGACCGCGCTGCTCGCGGTGCTGGATTCCGCCGCGATGTACCTGGCCCTGTCCCCGCAGGCCGCGCCGACCGTCGCGGCGCGGCTCTGCCTGCGGGGCGGGTTCCAGTGCTTCACCGAGGTCGCCCGGGCCATGGGCATACCCGTGCCGGAGATGGCCGATCCCGCCCAGGGCATCAGCCTCACCTATGAGGAGTTCCTGGAGGGCATCGCCACCCTGGAGAAGGTGAACTTCCCCATCGAGCGGACACCCGCCGACGCGTGGCCGGACTTCGTCGGCTGGCGGGTCAACTACGAGCAGGCCGCCTACGCCGTGGCCAGGGCCGTGGACGCGGTCCCGGCGCTGTGGTCCGGCCCGCGGCGCCATCCGCAGAAGCCGATCCCGCCCATCCGCCCCCGGGCGTGACAGTGCTGGTGGCCGGCCACGGCTCCGGGCGCCCGGCCACCGGCACTACGCGGATCACCGCCTGAGTCGGTACGCTTCGTCCGACGGCGCCGGCCTGGCCGGCTCGCGGGGCGTTAGCTCAATGGTAGAGCAGCGGACTTTTAATCCGTCGGTTCTGGGTTCGAGCCCCAGGCGCCCCACCGACCGAACCATTGCGCGAACCGGGACCGCTGCAGCGCGGCCTCGTTACGTGCGCGGCGTGCAGTCGCCCGCCCGGGGCCCCGCGGTGGCGAGAGGGACGGCAGCGCTGTGGTGTGGATGTAGCTAGCGCAGCAAACGCGTCGTAGATGACTGCTTTGCGCACTGGGGACGGTGCGCGGCATCGAATTCTGCCAGGCCCTAGCGGAGCTTGTGTCCTGCGCCGGAAATTTACGTTTTCCTGACCAATCAGATGATCCGCCGCGGGGTCCACAAGAGCGTGCAGGCCCTGGAAAAAGACGTCCAGGCCTGGATCGGGAACTGGAACGAGAACCCCAGGCCGTTCAGGTGGACAAAGACCGCCGAGGAGATCCTCGAATCCCCAGCCAAATATCGCCAGGATTCCCAGTGCAGGACACTAGACGTATTGCCAGGTACAGCCCTCGCTATGCTCATGGTGATGACTGCACGGTGCGAATCGGGTACCGGCTTTCACGTGGTCTTGGATATCGTGGTGCCGCGTGCATCCGACGATCCCGTCGCGAGGAACGACCTGGCCTGGCTTGTAGGTCTCGGTTTCCGGCGCGCTCTCGGCGCGGCCAGGCATCAGCGGCGCCGCCGCCTTCAGCAGGTCCTCGGCGAACTTCTGCTGGCTGGCAAGCAGCTGCTCGGCGAAGTCGTAGGTGCTGGCTACGGCGCCCTCTGGCTTCGCCTTCAGCAGGTCCTCAGTGAACTTCCGCTGGCTGGCAAGCAGCTGCCCGGCGAAGTCGTGGGCGCTGGCCACGGCGCCCTCTGGCCTGGGCAGCTTGTCCGCGAAGGGCACACTGACTGATGGCGGCTTGGGACCGGCTGTCCTGATGGATTCGGCCAAGGTCCTGACCACGGCGATCACGGACTCCTGGCTCTTACGAATGATAGCCAGGAACTCTTCCTGGCCGGAGGTGCTAGCCATTGCCTTGGCCTCCTTGTCGGCTTCTGTCGAAGATCTCCGCTGTGACGGCTGATGTCCCTGCCGCAGGCATACCCAACTCCACCTACCTGCTAGCCGGAACACACCGGAAATACTTCAACCGCAGCCAATCGCGTCAGCGGACAACAGTCACGTCACCGCGGCCCGCGGCCCGCGGCCCGCGGTCCCGGCCAGCCGACGCGTTCGTCTGCCAGCCCCTCCCGCAGGTCGCAGACCACTTCGCTGTCGGACAGAACCGCGATCCTTGACCGGGGTGATTCACGGCGGTCCGCCCCCGCGCGCGGCAGCCAGCGCCTGGGCTGGGTCTTCGGACCGGAAGGTAGGGGCAAAAGACCCAGTGATAAATCCTGGCCAGTGGTCTAGACCTATAAGAAGAGAGACAAGGTCAGAGTGATAGTGAGGCAGGCAGAATCGTGAGTGCGACCATCGAATCGATCCGGACCGAGGGCAGCGGCAGCCCCGCCAGCCCGTGGCAGGGCTTCGCTCCCGGCCGCTGGGCGGACCGGATCGACGTCCGGGACTTCATCCAGGCCAACATCACCCCGTACACCGGTGACGCGGAGTTCCTGGCCGGCCCGACAGACCGCACCCGAGCGCTGTGGTCGCGGCTGACCGCGAAGTTCCCTGACGAGCAGGCCCGCGGCATCTACGACGCCGACACCCACACCCCCGCGTCGATCACGAGCCACGCCCCCGGCTACATCGACCGGGAGCACGAGCTGATCGTCGGGCTGCAGACCGACGCGCCGCTCCGCCGCGCGATCATGCCCAACGGCGGCCTGCGGATGGTGGAGGGGGGCCTCGCCGCCTACGGCTACACCCTGGACCCGGCAGTCCGGGAGATCTTTACCCGGTACCGCAAGACCCACAACGATGGCGTCTTCGATGCCTACCCGGCCGACGTCCTCGCCGCCCGCCGCTCCCACGTCATCACCGGCCTGCCAGACGCGTATGGCCGTGGCCGGATCATCGGTGACTACCGGCGGGTGCCGCTGTACGGAGTCGACCGGCTGATCGCCGCCAAGCAGGCCGAGAAGGCGGCCCTGGACGCCCACCCGTCCACCGCCGAGATCATCCGCGACCGCGAGGAACTCGCCGAGCAGATCCGCGCGCTGGGCGAGCTGGCCGAGATGGCCGCCTCCTACGGCCACGACGTCACCCGCCCCTCGGCCACCGCCCGGGAGGCTATCCAGTGGCTGTACCTCGCCTACCTCGCCGCGGTCAAGGAGCAGAACGGCGCCGCGATGTCGCTCGGGCGCACCTCGACATTCCTCGACATCTACCTCGAGCGCGACCTGCGCGAGGGCCGGCTCACCGAGCAGGAGGCGCAGGAGCTTGTCGACGACTTCGTGATCAAGCTGCGGATCGTCCGGTTCCTGCGCACCCCGGAATACGACCAGCTGTTCTCCGGCGACCCGACCTGGGTCACCGAGTCGATCGGCGGGCTCGGCCGCGACGGCCGCCCGCTGGTCACCCGCACCAGCTTCCGTTACCTGCAGACGCTGTACAACCTGGGGCCGGCCCAGAGCCGAACCTGACCGTGCTGTGGTCGCCGGCGCTGCCGGACGGGTTCAAGCGGTTCTGCGCACAGGTCTCCGTCGACACCAGCTCCATCCAGTACGAGTCCGACGACCTGCTGCGGGCCCGGTGGGGTGACGACACCGCGATCGCCTGCTGTGTCTCGGCGATGGAGGTCGGCAAGCAGATGCAGTTCTTCGGCGCCCGGGTCAACCTGGCCAAGACGCTGCTGTACGCGATCAATGGCGGCCGGGACGAGAACAGCGGCGCCCAGGTCGGGCCCTGGCTGCCGCCGCTGACCGGTGACGCGCTCGACTACGACGAGGTCGTGTCCCGTTTCGACACGATGATGGACTGGCTCGCGAAGACCTACGTCGACGCGCTTAACGTCATCCACTACATGCACGACAAGTACGCGTACGAACGGCTGGAGATGGCGCTGCACGACTACGGCGTGCTGCGCACCATGGCCTGTGGCATCGCCGGCCTGTCCGTCACCGCTGACTCCCTCGCCGCGATCAAATACGCGACCGTGCGGCCGGTCCGCGACGACACGGGTCTGGTGGTCGACTACCGCACCGACGGGGAGTTCCCGGCCTACGGCAACGACGACGACCTCGCCGACGACATTGCGGTGGGACTCGTGCGCACGTTCATGGACAAGGTCCGCCAGCACGAGACGTACCGCAACGCGCTGCACACCCAGTCGGTGCTGACCATCACCTCCAACGTCGTCTACGGCAAGCACACCGGCAATACACCGGACGGCCGGCGCGCGGGCGCACCGTTCGCGCCCGGGGCGAACCCGATGAACGGCCGCGACCGGCATGGGCTCGTCGCCGCCGCGCTGTCGGTCGCGAAGCTGCCGTACAGCCACGCCGAGGACGGCATCTCCCTCACCGAGACCATCACCCCGGCCGCGCTCGGCCGTACCCCCGCTGAGCAGGTCGGCAACCTGGTCGGCGTCCTCGACGGGTATGTGGCCTGCGGCGGGTTCCACATGAACGTCAACGTGCTCGACCGCGCCACGTTGCTCGACGCGATGGATCACCCCGAGCGTTACCCGCAGCTAACGATCCGGGTCTCCGGGTACGCGGTCAACTTCGTCCGGCTCACCCGCGAGCAGCAGCTCGACGTGGTCAGCCGCACCTTCCATGAGTCGGTATGACCATGAGCGCCGCTGCCGCCGGCCCGCTGCAGGCACCGGCCGGGCCGGCCGGGATCGCGGGTTCGGTGCACTCCTGGGATCTGTCCACCGGCGTTGACGGCCCCGGCACCCGGTTCGTCGTGTTCACCGCCGGCTGCCCGCTGCGCTGCGTGTACTGCCACAACCCGGACACCTGGTCTGGCCGGAACGGGCGGCGGATGAGCGCTGCCGCCGTGCTCGCCCAGGCCAGCCGCTACCGGCAGTTCATCGGCGCCGCCGGCGGCGGGCTGACCGTCTCCGGCGGCGAGCCGCTGCTGCAGCCCGCGTTCACCCGGGCCGTCCTGACGGGCGCGAAGGAGCTCGGCCTGCACACCGCGCTCGACACCTCCGGCTACCTCGGCACCCGCGCCGACGACGAGCTGCTGGACGCCACCGACCTGGTCCTGCTCGACATCAAGTCGTTCGACCCGGCCATCGCCCGGCGGGTGACGGGCCGCAGCGCCGCCCCGACGCTCGCCTTCGCCCGCCGTCTCGCCGCCCGTCACCAGCTGGTCTGGGTTCGCTTCGTCCTCGTCCCCGGCTGGACCGACAACCCCGGCGATGTCGCCGCGATCGCGCGGTTCACCGCGTCCCTCGGCAACGTCGAACGGGTCGATGTGCTCCCGTTCCACGCGCTCGGCGCGCCCAAGTACGCCGCGCTCGGCCTGGACTACCCCTGCGCCGACGTGACCCCGCCGGACGCTAGCCAGATCGCCCGGGTCCGCGCGGAGTTCACCGCCGCCGGCCTGCCCACCGTCTGACCCTGCAGAGCCAACGAGCCCCAGGCGCCGCCGATCAGGCCTGGTCGGCTCCGGCCTGAGGATGGCCACCTCGGCCGGCATGGCGCGGAACGGTCCGCGAAGATGGCGAGGCACGACGGCATTCTCCCAGGTCGCTCGCACAGTCCCCGATGAGCCGCATGCCCCGGATTCGGGAAGGCTGGCGCGAGCCGTTCCATGCTCGATGTGCGGGCCGGCACGCGGTGTACTGCCGGAATGGCTACCCTCCATCACCCCGCGTACGAGTACCGGGGCTCCGCTTCCCACACCATGGACACGCCCGTGTTCCACGCGCTCGAGCAGAAATTGCACGCCGGATGGCTGTTCGATCCACGGCTGCCGGCGCCGGGGCCGGCCATCCGCCGGCCTGCCCCGCGCCGCCGCCACGCCAAAGCCAGCCACCTGGCCCAGCCCGGGTCGTAGGGTTCCCTCCGCCCGGCTGCCCGGGTAAGGCTCCGGCTAGCTGAGCTTCCTGAGCGCGTCCAGCACACGGTCGAGAACCTCAGGGGCCGGCGGGCGTTCAGTCTCGCCGGCCAGCTCCGGCCCGTCCGTGCGGACGTACTCCGGGAGCGCGAACTCAGGGAAGCCGTCTTGCCCGGAGGTGGGAGGGCGGCCGACTGGCTCAGGCCACCCGGTGCCACTGGCCCCCGGCGTACGCTGCGGCAGGGTCTCCCGCGGGCCGTCCGCGGCGGCGCGCGGCCACGGCACCCGATGACCCATCTTCTTGTCCGCTACGGCAGCCTCCTCTGCTCGGCGCCGCGTGACCATGCCCGCGCGGTCCGGGGCAGCTCACCACAGCCAGAATCCGGTCCAGATCACGCAACGGTTACCCAAAGCGGTAAGGGTTAAACGGTACCGGCGGGGCCGTATCGCCCGGGTCACTGGTGCTGTTCAGCCCGCCGGCGTGTCGCTCTGCCGCGGGATAATCCGTCGTCTGGCCTCCAGATTCCCGTCCAATAACGAATTTACCGGCCGGGTGCCCGCTATCCCGGGGGCCCGGGCGGCGGAGGCCATCCGCAGGCGGCGGAGAAGTTCTACGCCGAGGCGATCTCTAACTACCGGACAGGCACCCGAACCAGCAGCGCAGCGCGGCGCAGCGTGACCGTGAGCGACCGGCCCGGCGTGATGACCTCCCCGTCGACCTCCCGCGGCAGCTCCGCGTCGGCCTCGATCTCGATCCGCCGGGCCCGGTACCGTTCCAGGTTCTGATCGTCGTGGCGGCTGCCGGTGAGCACGCGCCGGGCCACCCGGCCCCAGCCTGCCGGGCCCGCCGGGGCCAGGATCCCGACGTCGAGCAGGCCGTCGTCGGGCCGCGCGTCGGGCAGCAGCGCGAACCCACCCGGCAGCAGCCCGACGTTGCCCACCACCACGGACCTGGCGAGCCGGGTCAGTCGCGGGCCGCCGTCCAGGCGCAGGGTGAACACGCGGCGCCGCCCGGCCAGCCGGGTCACCCCGCCGGCCGCGTAAGCCAGCCAGCCAAGATGGCGTTTGAGCAGGTCAGGAGTGCTGCTGACGACCGCGGCGTCGAGCCCGATCCCGGCCATGGCGGCGAACAGCATCCCGTCGGCCTCGGCCAGGTCGATCGGGTGGTCCCTGCCGCCGAACCCGGCCGCGAGGGCGGCGTCCGGCCGGGCCGGTATCCCCAGCGCCCGGGCGGCCAGGTTGGCTGTGCCGCGCGGCACGATGACCAGCGGGACGCCGGTGCCGGCCAGGGCCTGCGCGCAGGCCCGGACGGTGCCGTCGCCGCCCGCCGCGACGACCAGGCCGGCCCCGGCCGCGAGCGCATCCCGCGCTGCTCCCAGGCCGTGATCGCCCGGGGTGGTCTCGGCGAAGGTGGGCTCCCAGCCCGCCACCCGCGCCGCCAGGCAGCACTGACGCCGGAACCGGGGCAGATCCCGGACCCGGGTTCGGTTGATGATGATCGCTGCAGCGGCCATAGTGGCTCGATCAGGCTAAGTCACGCGCCTCCCGCCCGCTGGCAGGCGCCCCGGCCGGGCGTCAGCGGCGCCGGCTCAACATCTCCTCGTCGGTCCGCCAGGCCTCGCCGGAGCGGACCGCTGGCTCACCGTCGGAGCAACCATGCCGCCACGGTATCCAGGGGCACCAGGGCAACTGGCCGCCGGGCCGGCCACCGCCTGGGTGACGACGACTGCCGGCTTCGCGGGGTTCTCCCGGACGGATCCTGGTTCACTCCCCCTGGACCCGTTGAGCAGCCGCCACGGCGGGTACCCTCACTCAGAGTGGATAGGGCCAGCGCAGACCGGGTCAGCGTGGATGAGGCAGGCAACGCGCCGGCCGCTCCGCGCCGTCACCCCGGCCCACGGTATTCCTGGCTCATCCCGGGCGGCCTGCTGCTGATCCTGGCCATCCTGACCATCAACGTGCTGGTTCATGGCCCGCTGGTCACCCTGGACGAGCGGATCCGCGACGCGGTGCTGCCCCGGGCCCACTCGCCTGCGTGGCGGTGGCTCAGCGACACCCCGCACGGGCCAGCTCCGCTGCTCACCGACCTCGGCATGACCACCGTGGCCGTGCCGATCCTCGCCGCGGTCGCGCTGGCCCTGGCCATCCGGCGGCACACGATCCGCCCCGTGCTCATTGCCCTGACCGGCGTGGCGCTACTGCTCGGCACGGTCATCCCGGCAAAGATCCTGATCGCCCGTCCCGGGCCGGGCCTCCCCCCGGTTTCCCCCGGCGCCCTGGGCGTCTTCCCGTCCGGTCACACCAGCACCGCGTGCGTGTGCTTCTCGCTGGCCGTGCTGATGCTGGTGGCCGGGCAGCCGGCCCGGATCCGGTACCTGGCCCTGGCCGGCCTCGGGCTGCTGTGGCTGGGCGTAGGGACGGCGCTGGTGTGGTGTGACTGGCACTGGTTCACCGATGTGGCCGCGGCCTGGATCCTGTCCGCCCTGCTCATCCAGCTCACGTTCTGGATTTACCGGGCACGCACGCCCCCCGCCGGTCGCCTGGCCCAGCCCTCAGGGTATCCACCGCGCTGAGGGAGGCGGTGGATGCGGGCCCCCGGAGCAGGACAGCCCGGCGGCCGGCATGGCCGGGGTCCACGCGGCGCCTCGGTGAGGCACTGCACCCGGCCAGCCGGCCGCTGGGCTTACTTACGGCGTGGCCGCCTCAGCGCATGAGACCGGCCAGCATGTCGCGGTAACGGTCCGTACCCGGGGCGGCAGGCATGCCGTTGCCCGGCTGGGATCCACCAGGGGTCACGGCCGGAATCCCCGGTCGGGCCGTACCCGGACGGCCCATGGTGGGCCGGGAAACGGCCGGCCTGGCGATTGCCGGCTTCATGCCCGGCTTCATGCCCGGCTTCATGCCCGGCTTCATGCCCGGCTTCATGCCCGGCTTCATTGCCGTGCCTGCCTTCTTGACCAGCGCCGGCTTCGAGGCCAGCCCCGGCCGGGCGGTCGTCCTCGGCTTGATCGCGGCCCGCGGCGTCGTCGCCGTGGACTTGGCGTAGACGGACGTCCTCGGCTTGACGGACGTCCGGGGCTTCGCTGCCGTCTTCGGCTTCGGCTTCGCTGTCATCTTCGGCTTCGCTGTCATCCTGGGCTTCGCCGGCGCCCGGCCCGTTGCAGTCCGGGACGACGCCGTCCTGGATGGGGCGATCGTGCGCGATGACGCCGTGCGAGACGAGGTCGTCCGCGGCTTGGCGGCCGTCGCCCGGCGGGTCGCCGTGGCCGGCTTCGCCGCCGTCACGGTCTTGCGTACCGTGGCGGTGGCCCGGGACCTGGCCATCGCCGCCGACGTGCCGGCCACCGTGCGAGACCTGGACGCGGTCCGCGGCCGGGCGGGCGCCTTGGGCTTCGCGGCCGCCCGCGGCTTCGGCTTCGCGGCCATCCTTGGCCTCGCGGCCGTCCTCGAACCCACCGTGCTCTTACGCGTCGCGGTGCTCTTACGCGTCGCGGTGCTCTTCGGCTTCGCGGCACTCCTGGGCTCCTGGGCTTCGCGGCACTCCTGGGCTTCGCCGTGCTTCTGGGCTTCGCCGTGGCCCGGCTCCGGGTCCCCGCGGAGCCGGAGGCGGGCGCGGCCGAGATCGCCACGGCCGCCCCGGTCAGCGCCTTGGCCGCGGACGACATGGCCTTGGTCGCCATGTTCATGGCCTGCATGGCGGTCGACATGGTCTTGGTGGCGGTGTTCATCGCCTGCATGGCGGTGGACATGGTCTTCGCCGACGAGGTGGCCCTGGTAGCCGCCGCCGCCATCTGGGTCGCCGACGAGGCGACCTTCACGGCGGCGGAGGACACGGTCCTCGCAGCACCTCCTGTGGTCCGCATGCTCCTCGCCCCCGTGGCCGCGCCGCGCATTGGCTTGGCGCCGGTCACCTTCGTGCTAGTCCTGGATTTCCGACTGTTGGCGGCATTCTTGGCCGCATTGCTGCGAATCGCTCCGGTACGCACGGTCGCCGCCGATTTGCGGCGAACGGCCGTTCGTGCCGTGGTTTGCACCGGCATTGATCTCCCCCCGTAATTGATCAATTACGCAGAGCTCTATTCCACGATTGGCGTGTTCTTACACCACCGCCGGGAAAGTGTTCATCACACCGTGTTCAAGACACCGTGGAAAGGAACTGCGCCAGTTCAGTGGCGTTAGGCGCAGTAGCCGGCCCGCGCCGGGTCACCGAAATCGCCGCCGCGGCATTAGCCCGCCGGGCCGCCCGCGGCGCGTCCGCCCCCGATGCCAGCGTCGCGATGAAGGCGCCCGTGTGGGTGTCGCCCGCCCCGTTGGAGTCGAGTTCGGTGACCCGGAAGCCCGGCACCGCGAGCGGTTCCGTTGCGGAAAAAGACAGCAGGCAGCCGTCCGATCCGGTGCGGACCAGCACGCCCGCACCGTGGCGGCCGTCACCGGCGAGACGGGCCGCCAGCGCGCGCAGCGCCGCGGGCGGTCTGCCGCGTCCGGTCAGCGCCGCCGCCTCGCGCGCGTTGCAGGTCAGCCAGTCCGCCCGGCGGAGCACCTGGTCCAGCGCGGCCGGCGGAATCGACGCGACCAGGGGCCCGGGATCGAACACGACCGTGTTCGACGCGGGCAGCCGGGTCAGCCAGCCGAGCAGCGCGCCGCGGTTGCTGGGGTGCACCAGCCCGTACCCGGACAGGGCCACCGCGTCGCCGGGCCGGGCGGTCACGCGGGCCAGGTCCGCGGCGGTCAGCGCGGCCTCGGCGCCGGGGCTGGTCACGAACGTCCGCTCGGCCGTGTCGTCCACCACGGCGACCACGAGGCCGGTGTCCAGGTCCGGCGTGGGCGGCTGGAGCACCTCAATGCCCTCGGCGGCCAGCCCGGCGCGGGCCAGGTCGGCGAACGGCCCGGTGCCGTGCGCCCCGGCGTAGGCCACGGGCAGGCCCTGCCGGGCCGCCGCGGCCATCACGTTGAACCCGCCGCCCGGGGTGAGCTGGGACCGGCTCGCCAGCACATCGCCGCCGCGCCCCGGCAGCGCCGGCACGTCCAGCACGATGTCCACGACGACGTTGCCGAGGTATAGGAGCCGCTGGATGGTCACGGGCCGCGCACCAGGAGAAGCCTGGCCGCCACCTCGTCAAGCCTCAGGCCGTTGACCGCGCTGACCGTGACCCGGGCCTGCTCCGGGAAGGCCGCCGTCCCGTGGCAGGCGCCGCCGATCGCGCCGGTGATCGCCGCGATCGTGTCGCAGTCCCCGCCTGCCGACGCCGCCATCCGGCAGGCTAGCCAGGGGTCGCCGGGGACGGCGGCCAGCATGGCGAACGCGGCAGGCACCGACTCCTGGGTGACCAGGCTGGTGCCGACCAGTGTGTAGACGAGGTCCAGCACCTCCCCCACGGTCCGGCCGGCGGTCAGCCCAGTAGCCCAGGTGATCCGCGCCGCCACGTCGGCGGCAGCTACCCAGTGACCGCGCCCTGCGGCGCGCTGGGCCGCGGTCACGGCGACCGCGATCGCTTGGGGCACGGTGGCGCCGGCCACTCCGGCGCTGACCGCCGCGGCGACCGCGGCCGCCCCGGCCAGCGCGACCCCGGTGTTGTGCGTGACCCGGCTGGCGGTCACCACCCGGCCGACCAGCTCGTCCGGGTCCGCGGCGGGGGTGGCCACGCCCACCGGGGTGATGCGCATGGCCGCGCCGTTGGTGGTGCCGGCGCGGCCGGTCTCGTCCAGGGGGGTCCCGGCGAGCAGCGCGGACAGCGCGCGTCTGGTGGACGGGCCGAGCAGGCTGAGCGAGCCACGGTCCCGCATGTCCTCTTCCCAGGCGAGCAGGCGCCGGGCGAACTCCGCCTCGTCGACCGCGCCGTCCCCCTCGATGATCAGGTCCGCGAGCAGCAGCGCCTGCTCGGTGTCGTCGGTGACGGTCCCGGCGGGCAGCCCCGGGGCGAGGGGCTGGTCCGGCGCGCCGGGCTGGAAGTCCTCCAGCAGCGGGCCGTACCGGGTCACGATCTCCGGCCGGGGCAGCGACTCGGTGGGCATGCCGAGCGCGTCGCCCACGGCCAGCCCGTACAGCGCGCCCGCCGCCCGGTCCTGGCGCGCGGCGTCCTGGCGGGCAGCGTCCTGGCGGGCAGCGTCCTGGCGGGCGGCGTCCTGGTCCCGGCGGGCAGTCATCCGTCCAGGACATCATCCGTGGTCACGACCTCGACCAGCGGGGCGTACAGCCGGAGGATGCCTAGTGCCTTGTGGTGGGTGTCGTCGTCCACGCCCGCGCACGCGTCCGCGACGACCCGCACCGAGACGCCCTCGTCGGCCGCGGCCAGCGCGGTGGACAGCACGCAGCAGTCGGTGGATACCCCCACGAGCACGAGCTCGTTCCCTAGGCCGTCACGGCCCGCCGCCCACACTCGCGGGGCCAGGTCCGCGCCCCATTTGCTGAACGTGGTGGTGTCCAGCGTAGGACCGGCAGCTGTGGCGAACTCGTCCACCAACTCCCAGATCCGGGCGTCCGGTGGCTGGAGCGCGAAGGGCCACGCCTCGTAGTAGCGCCGCCAGGACCCCGCAGGGGTGGCGGGCGCGACGAACCGGGTGAACACCACGTCCGGCTGGAAGGCCGTCACCAGGTCCCGGATCGGCTTGACGATCTCACCAAACCGCGGGGCCAGCCAGGGACTGCCCGGCTGACCGAACACCCGCTGCATGTCGATGACTGCCAGGCAGCCCGCTGGCTTGGTCATGCGGCCGTCGCGGGCGCCAGCACGGGCCGGGACTCCTGGGCCCGCACCGGCGCGACGTCGAACGCCCACGCGGCCACGAACCCGATGACCAGCGCGACCAGCACGCCCAGGTTGGCGAAGGCCCACGCGCCGGTCTTGCCGCCCAGGCCCAGCGGGCCGAGCAGGTAGCCCTGCCAGGTGAGCCAGCTGGCGTAGGTGTTGGTGACCAGGCCCCAGCCCACCACTGTCGAGATCACGATGATGGCCAGCGGGGCGAGCCGGACGTCACCGTAGCGGCCGCGCGGGTCGTACAGCTCGGGCTCGGAGTAGTCCTTCCGGCGCAGCATGATGTCGGCCAGCATGATCCCGCACCAGGCGGCGATCGGCACGCCCAGCGTGATCAGGAAGCCCTCGAACTGGTTGAGGAAATTGTGGGCCACGAACACTACGTAGATGGTGCCGAGCACCATCACGGTCCCGTCGATGAGAGCGGCGGCGTACCGCGGGATGCGCAGGCCCAGGGTGAGCAGGGCCAGGCCGGAGGAATAGATGTCCAGCACCGAGCCGCCGACCAGGCCGAGCACCGCCACGATCGCGAACGGGATCAGGAACCAGGTGGGCAGCAGGGTGGTCAGCGCCCCGACCGGGTCCGCGCCGATCGCGCTGCTCAGCTTGGCCGAGGAGCCGGCCAGCAGCAGGCCGAAGATCAGCAGGAAGATCGGGGCGATAGAGGAGCCGAACGTGGTCCAGCCGATCACGCCGCGCCCCGAGGAGCGCCGCGGCAGGTAGCGGGAGTAATCCGCGGCCGCGTTCACCCAGCCCAGCCCGAACCCGGTCATCACGAACACCAGGGCGCCGATGAACTTCTGCGGTGAGCCGGACGGGATGGCGGACACCGTGTGCCAGTGGATCTTGTCCGCCACCAGCGCGATGAACACCACCGTCAGCACCCCGGTGATCCAGGTGATCACCGACTGCATGCGCATGATCAGGTCGAAGCCCATTACTCCGCCGGCCACGGTCAGCGCGCTCACCACGATCAGCGCGATCACCTTGACCCCGGTGCCGCCGCCCCAGCCCAGCCGCTCGAACACGGTCGCGGTGGCCAGCGTGGCCAGGATGATCAGTACCGTCTCCCAGCCCACCGTGAGCAGCCAGGAGATCAGCGACGGGAGCTTGTTGCCGCGGACCCCGAACGCGGCCCGGCCGAGCACCATGGTCGGTGCCGAGCCCCGCTTGCCCGCCACCGCGATGAACCCGCAGAGCAGGAAGGACACGATGATCCCGATCAGCCCGAGCGCGATCGCCTGCCAGAACGAGACGCCGAAGTCGAGTACGAAGGCGCCGTAGCCGAGGCCGAGGACGGACACATTGGCCGCGAACCAGGGCCAGAACAGGTCGCGCGGGTGCCCCTTGCGCTCGGCGTCGGTGATGACGTTGATGCCGTTGGCCTCGATCTGCAGCGGTTTCAGCTCAGACTGAGCACCTTCGGCTGGCGGGTTAGCCATGGCGTGCCCCTTCGTGCGAGAAGTACCAGGGGGTATCGGGGGGCAGGGACGAAGCCGGGTGCAAGCGGCGCCAGGCCGCCAGCGCGGCCAGCGCACCGGCCGCCAGCGCACCGCCGGCCAGCAGCAGCGCCCAGGCGGCGCGGACCCGCTTGTCGGTCAGCAGCCGATTGCCGGCCATCGCCTGGGTGCGGCGGGGACGGTCCTGGACTGTTGCGCGGGCATCAGGTCCCGGGCCGGCCTGGGACGCGAGCAACTGCTCGATGTTGCCCGCGAACTCCTCGACCAGCCGCTGCCCGACGTGGCCGATCGCTCCCGGGGCGTACTCGGCAACCCTGCCCCGGATCATCAGGTCGGCGCTGATCAGCACGCGGGTGCTGGCGCCACGGGGCTCCACCCGCAGCGTCACGCTGGCGTAGGCCCGGCCCTGGCCACCGCGCTCCCACCCCAGCGCGCGCAGCGTGGCGGTGCCCGCATCCCGGTCGGCGTTGTCGAGGTGCACGGTGCCGGCGTAGACGGCCTGCATCGGCCCGATCCGCAACTGCAGTTCCCCCGCGTACGTGCCGTCCGCAACCTCGCCGATGAGGCGGCTGCCCGGCAGGCAGGCGGCCACCGTCCCGGCGTCGAGCAGCGCGTCGAGCACCTCGGGAGCAGGCCGGCCGATCCGGATCGCGCTGGTCAGCTGCACAGCCCCGCCCCTACCTGTCCATGATCGCTTTACGCTGGGCCCTGTCTACCGGGATGTGGGCCCCGTTGACGAAGCTGGGCCGGGGCGCCCGGATTTCCTTGGCGGTGGCTTCCGGCGGCGCAGCTGTCCGCGCGGTAATGGCGACATTGGCGCCTTCGGCGGCGGGATGCTCAGCGACGTGCCGACCAATGCCTTTGCTGGCTCCGGTGACCGGGGTCACCTTTCCGTCCAGCTGAAGATCCACCGCAGACCCCTTCTGCCGTGCGCTGGCCACCGTGCGGGCGGCCGGCGCGGGCAACCCGTAATGCAGTAACGCCGTAGTGGTAACGCTCTCGCGGTAACCCCTGTCAAGGCTGTCCAACGCCTGCGGTGAGCTGCGCATGCCCTGGCGGGGCGCCTCCCGGTAGCGTGCTGGCAGGATGGTATACCAAATATCAGTTTGGCGGAAGGCTCATAATCCTGCCCGGATAAGACGGATTCGTCCCCCCATCCGGTGCCACCCTTCCGCGCCCCGCCTCCATCATCCCCGGCACGGCCCGCCTCCGGTCCCGGCAGCCCCATCGGTCCACCTTTCGCGCGCCCGTGCGCCTAGGTGTCCGGTTTCCACCTATTCAGGCGCACGTGCCGGCTCCGTCATGCGCCGCCCCAACGCGGCCCTGTTCGCCGCGCGCTCCGCCCGCAACCGTTCCAGCAGCCCACCTGCCGACGCGATCAGCTTCACGTTGCCGATGCCGCCGGCGCCGCGGGTCATCAGGTCACCCACCAGCATCGCCGCGGCCTTGCCCGGCTCGTCCTCGACCCGGTTCACCAGCCCGAGCTGCAGCGCCTCGGCGGCCTCCACCCACCGGCCGGTCAGGCTCAGCTCCAGGGCCGCGCCCCGGCCTATCAGCGAGGGGAGTACCCAGGCGCCCACCGCCAGGTCGCGGCCGGACGGGCCGACCCAGCAGAACCGGGCGCCCGGCCCGGCGATGCGCAGGTCAGCGGCCGCAGCCAGCTGGGCGCCACCGCCCACGGCCGGCCCCTCGACCACCGCGATGACCGGGCCGGGCCGGGTGACCATCACCTCGTAGCACTCATACAGGAGATCGGAGACCACGACCAGCTCGCTGTCCGGGATGCTCAGGTCGGCCCCCGCACAGAACGCGCCGGGGTCAGTGCTCTCGATCAGCACCGGGATGGCAGGGTCGGCGCGGACAATGTCGAGCAGGGCGCGGGTCATGCCCACGTCGAGCGCGTTGCGGCGCTCCGGGCGGGCCAGCCGCACGCGAAGCCAACCGGGCGGCCCAGACCCGGGCGGCCCAGACCCGGGCGGCCCAGACCCCGGCGGGCCCGGCGGCGAGAACTCGGCCAGGACAGACGGGTGCGGCATAGACAACTCCCGGCAAGCGCCACCAGCGACATCCTTGACATATGGTATACCAAATCAGGTACCCCCGGGAGGGAGTAGCCCCGGTGACTCCCCCTGGAGGAGCAGCGCGAGTCACCCCCCCGCCGGGGAGTAGCCCGAGTGACTCCCCGGGAGGGGAGCCCCCCCGGGAGGAGCCCAGTTGAAGCCCGCCCCGTTCAGCCACTACCGCACCCGCTCCGTGCCGGAAACCGTCGTGATGCTGGCCGGGCTCGGGGACGGGGCGAAGATCCTGGCGGGCGGGCAGAGCCTGGACCCGATCATGAACTCCCGGCTGGCCCGGCCAGGCGCGCCGGGGGACGTGACCCGGATACCGTGCCTGGAGTACCCGCGGGCCAGCCCCGCGCAAGGCCTGGCGGGCAGCGTCGGGCGGCTGCCGCTCACCCCGCCCCGGGTGCAGGAACTCGCTACTAACGGAGGCGGCAGATGACCACGGCCAGCACGGGCAGCCGGAGTGAGGCCAGCCAGCCGGACCGGGTCATCCCCGGGCCCGGCTACGTGAGCAAGACCGACATGGTGGCGGCGCTCATCCGGGCGCAGATCATCACCGGGGAGCTGTCCGCGGGCGAGCAGCTGCGGCAGCGGGACCTGGCCCAGCGGTTCCAGGTCAGCCAGACGCCGGTGCGCGAGGCGATGCGGCGGCTGGAGTCCGAGGGCCTGGTGATCGGAGACACGCACCGCGGGTTCACCGTGGTGGAGCCCGACGACGGCCCCGTCGAGGAGAACCTCCAGATCCGCGCGGCGCTGGAGTCGCTCGGCGCGTCGCTGGCCACGCACAAGATCGACGCGGCCGGGCTGGCCCGGCTGGAGGAGCTGAACGACCAGATGCGGGCCATGACCGAGGACGACCCGGGGTACGCCGACCTGAACCGGGAGTTTCATTTCACCGTGTACGAGTACGCACGGAGCCCGCTGCTGCTGTCGCTGATGCGGCTGCTGTGGGCGTCGCTGCACGGCGGCCCGAAGGTGACCCGCACGCACACGGAGTCGGCCCGCCAGCACGACGCGATCGTGGCCGCGCTCCGGGCGGGCGATCCCGCGGCCGCGGCGGCGGGCACCTACCAGCACATCATGGGGAGTCCGGACCGCCGATGACCACGGGCACGATCGTCGCGGGCATCACCACCATTGGCACCGCCGCCCGGCGCGGCGCCTGGCCCGCCCACGATCCGCGGAGCCTGTCCTCCTTCACGACCGGAGTCCCGGGATGACGTCCTTCCTCGGCCGGCTCTCCCCGCGCCGCCGCCTGTTCGTGGCCGGGCTGGCCGGCCTGGCCGCGGTGATCGTGGCGGTGGCCGTGGTCGGCGTGCTGGTCTCCGGCGCTGGCCCCGGCCAGGCTCCCCCGCCGGCCGGCACCCCGGCCCAGGACCGGCCGGGGCCGGTGCTGCTGGTCCCGGGGTACGGCGGCAGCACCGGGTCGCTGTCGGTGCTGGCACGCCGGATCCGGGCGGCCGGGCGGGAGGCGACCGTGGTGCACCTGCCTGGCAACGGCACCGGCAGCCTGATCGCCGACGCCAGCGTGCTGAATGCCGCGGTCAACCGGGCCCTGGGCGGCGGCGCGCCGTCGGTGGACGTTATCGGCTACTCGGCGGGCGGGGTCGCCACCCTCGCGTGGGCACGGCAGGACGGCGGCGCCCGCAAGGCCCGGCGGGTGATCACCCTGGGCTCCCCGTTCCACGGCACCGAGCTGGCCTCCGCGGCTGAGGGGTTCGTGCCCGGCGCGTGCCCGGTCGCGTGCCAGCAGCTGGTGCCGGGCAGCGACCTGCTTACCCGGCTGGACGCGACCGCCGTGCCTGCCCGTCCGCGCTGGCTGTCCTTGTGGAGCACCGACGACACGACGGTCACCCCGCCGGACTCCGCGCGGCTGGCCGGGGCCCTCAACGTGCCCATCCAGTCGGTGTGCCCGGCCGTGCAGGTCAGCCACTCCCAGCTGCCGACCAACCCGGCCGTCACCGCGATGGTCCTGCAGGCGCTCGGTTCCGGCCCGGTGAATATGCCTACCAGGTCTGACTGCGGCTAGGCCCCCCCGGCCGCCGGGCTGGCCGCCGGCCCGGCTGAGCCGCGGGATGCGCGCGGTCAGCTGGTGATGTCCTTGGTGGCGAAGTGCGCCCAGGACGCAGCGAGGAACACCACCACGTAGATGCCCTGCACGGCGAAGCCACGCTCGATGTTCCGCCAGACGATCGGGTCGCGGAAGAAATCGATCCAGGCCAGCCAGTACCGGGTGGGCAGGTAGGGATTCACCGCCGACGCCGAGTTCAGGGTGACCAGCACCTCGCTGGTGATCAGCGCGGCCAGCGCCCCCAGGGCAGCGCCCAGCGCCGAGTCGGTGATGGTGGACAGGAACAGCGCGATCGCGCCCACGCCCAGCATGGACACCGCGATGAAGGCGACCGCCCCCACGGTCCGCAGCGCGATGTCCGCAGGCGTCAGCCCGCTGCCGGACAGCGAGGTCGCCGCGATGTTGGAGGTGGTCAGGCCGCCGGGGGTCGCGGCCACCGGCTTCGCGCCGAACAGCACGATCCCGGTCACGTAGGCGGTCACCGCGACCAGGATCACCGCGGACAGCGTGAACGCGATGAGCGCGACCAGCTTGGCGCCCAGCAGCCTGGTCCGGCCGACCGGCCTGGCCAGCAGGTAGCGCAGCGTCCCCGACCCGGCCTCGCCCGCGATGGAGTCGCCGGCCACCACCGCGACCGCCACCGGCAGGAAGATGGGCAGCACGATGGCGAGCGCCGCGGCCGGGTAGAGCGAGCCGCTGGACAGCACCGCGGACAGCAGCGCCGGGCCCTGGCCCGGGGGCGGCGCGAGGTGGGTGACCGCGACGAATACCGCCACGAGCACGGGCAGGCCGCACAGCAGCAGGAGGCTTACCCAGCTGCGCGGTCGGCGCACCAGCTTCACCAGCTCGACGCGGATCATCCGCGGTCACCATCCCCGGCTTCGACGCGGTCAGAGCCGGGGCCGGTTACCGAGAGCACCACGTCCTCCAGCGACCGCCGTTCGGCGGCGATCTCGGTGACCCGCACCCCCTGGGCGACCAGGCGGGAGTTGAGCGCCGCGGTGTCCGGGTCCGCGACCACCAGCCGGCCCGCCTGCGCGAGCTCGATCTGGCCGTCCAGCACCTCACGGGCCCGGCCGGTGTCCGGCGTGCGGACGATCGAGCGCCCGGTGAGCGCGCGCAGCGTTTCCAGGTCGTCCTGGCGGACCAGCCGGCCGCGGTTCACGATGCCGACCCGGGTGCACAGCTGCTCGACCTCGCTGAGCTGGTGGCTGGACAGGAAGACCGTGGTGCCGGCCTTGTTCATCTCGATCAGCAGGTCGCGGACCTCCCGGATGCCCTGCGGATCCAGGCCGTTGGTCGGCTCATCGAGGATGAGCAGCTTCGGGGTGCGCAGCAGCGCCGCGGCCAGGCCGAGCCGCTGACGCATGCCGAGGGAGTACCTCTTGACCGGGCGGTTGTCGATGCCGCCCAGGCCGACCCGGTCCAGGGTGGTGGCGATCCGGCTGCGCCGGGTCCGGCGGCTGCCCGACTTGCCCGCCGCGTCGATCAGGGCCAGGTTGGCCCGCCCGGACAGGTGACCGTACGCGGACGGCCCCTCCACCAGCGAGCCGATCGAGGGCAGCACCTCGGCGACCCGTTTGGGCACTGGCTGGCCCATCACCGTGATCTCGCCGCTGGTCGCGTAGACCAGGCCGAGCAGCATCCGGACCACGGTCGTCTTCCCCGACCCGTTGGGGCCGAGGAAGCCGTACCTGTCGCCCTCCCGGACGTCCAGGTCAACCTGGTCCACCACGAGCAGGTGGCCATAGCGCTTGGTGAGGCCGCGCGTAACGATCATCGAGGGAACCTGAACCTCAAGTGCGTCAAGTCGGTGACCAGGGCGCTGGCTGAGTTCTCCAGCACGGCCGGGGTCACCGCACCGGTGAACAGGAAGACGGCATGGTGGAACCCGGCCCTGACCATCAGAACGGTCAGCAGCGGCGTCTGGATCAGCGCGTCCGGCACCTGCGGCCCGCCCTGGCCCCCTCCGGACGCAGGGAGCGTCACGCTGTCCGCTCCGGCCTGGATCGCGGAGTTGAGCGCGTCCGTGCCCACCCCCCTGGGCAGCGGGAGCAGCACGAACCGGGAGAACCCGGTGCCGTAGATGGCCACCCCCGGCGGGCTGCCGGGGACGGGCACGTGGCGCAGCCCGCCCAGCTGCGACGGGAACGGGGTGCCGTCGTGGTCGCCGTCGCCATCGCCGTTCAGCACGCCGTCCACGTCCGGCAGCTTCGTGGTGGTCAGCCCGACGTCCGGGGCCGGATGCGGGGTCACCGCGGTCAGGCTCGGCTGGGTCCGGCTCAGCTCGAGAAACGTGCTGGTCAGAACCGGCTGGGCCATGCCGCGGCTGGAGATCCGGACTTCGAGGGGGAGCCCGCTGGCGGGGTCGGCCCAGATCTCCACCGCGCTGATCGTGGTGCCCGTCCCGGTGGGGACCAACTGCAGGCCGGCCGCGTTGACCCCGGCGATCCGGCGGGCGGGCAGCCGTGAGATCCGGTCCGCATGGCCCGCCGCGTCCAGCAGCCGCCGGGCCAGTGCGGGCGGTAGCAGGTCCGGGGCCCGCGGCAGCCGTACCGGCTCCGCGCCGGTGACCTGGGTGAGCAGGTTGGTCCCGTAGTTCCACAGGTAGGTGACCCCGCCGTCGGCATAGGTGTCGCTCTCCGCTATCCCCGTAAGGTTTGGCCCGGTCACGTCGTCGGCCCGCCAGTAGGACGGGGAGCGGTACCAGACGTACTGGTCGGTGGTGCCGTCCAGCAGGAGGCTCACGTTGTGCAGGTCGGGGAGTTCCGGCAGCCCGAGGTTCGCCGTGCTCTCGGCGTAACCCTCGTACGGCACGCGGGCCGAGGCCAGGATGCGGGCTCGCAGGGCCGGCGCGCTGATCGAGGAGGCGGGCACCGGCAGCGCCGCGACGACCGCCGGCAGCGCGCAGAGCAGGGCGGTCCCGCCCACCACTACCGACCATCTGCGCCACGCACTCCGGTTCTGCCCCCACACGGGCGGCAACCTCACCGGCAGCGCCGCATCGCCGCTTCTGCCACGGGTCCAACGTACGTCGGGACGGGGGCCCGGCGCACTGAGGCGGGCCTCCCGTAAGGTGCCCCTAAGGACTGCCCATAAAGACAGCGCACGAGGAGGCGGGGCCGTGATCCTGGTGACCGGAGGGACCGGACGGGTCGGCTATCCCCTGCTGGAGGCGCTGGCTGACGCGCGGGCTGAGGCCGTCGCCATGGTACGGGTGGAGGCTAAGGGCCTCGACCTGCCCGGCCAGGGCGAGAACCTGGTCGGCACCTTCGACGACCCGCCCGCCGCGGAGCAACTGCAGGCCTTCGACCGGGTCTTCCTGCTGAGCCCGTCGAGCGAGGCGCAGGCTGAGCTGGAAATCGCTTTCATCGACGCGCTGGCCGCGGCCGGGCACGGGCCGCACGTGGTGAAGGTGGCCGCGGACGGCTTCACCGACCCCGGCTGCGACGTGCGCTTCATGCGCAGCCACCGCGAGATCGCCACGCACCTGGACGCGACCGGCCTGCCGGTCAGCTACCTGGCCCCGGCGCCGTACATGGAGATGCTGCTGCCGACCGCCGAGGCCATCCGCCGGGAGGCCACGCTGTACGCCCCGGCCGGTCACGGCCACGTGGGCTTCGTGGCCGCCGCGGACGTGGCCGACGCCGCCGCGCAGGTGCTGACCGGCCCGGTCCCGCCGGCCGACGACGAGCCCGCCATGTTCACGCTGACCGGCCCGGAGTCCCTCACCTACGCGAACGTGGCCGCCCGGATCTCCGCCGTGTTCGCCCGCCACGTGCGCTACTCCAGCCAGCGGGATGACCTGGCCCGGGAAGAACTGCTGGGCTCCGGCCTGGCGCCCTGGGACGTCGAGGGACTGCTGGAGCTGTTCGCCTGGATCCGCGAGGGCGGGGCCGGCCAGCTCACCTCGCATGTGCGCGAGGTGACCCGGCATCCCCCCCGGGGGCTGACCGACTGGCTCGAAGGGAACCGGGCGACGTTCCTGGAGCCCCTCGTGGAGGACTCCACCCCCAGGTTCTAACCATCCATGATCGTGGAGCGTTTTGCGCCGTCGGCGGCGCAAAACGCTCCACGATCATGGATGGCAGCCGCCCACCTGATGGAGTCAGTTACTAAACGTAGTGACTCGGATACGTTCCGCCGTAAACGGGTAGGTCCTCTCACAGATGGGACCGCGGGTTCCCCTGGCACTACGGGCAGGAAGCGCACAGGCGGATGCCGAAAGAGCTGCTCAAAGGGCCGTCGCTACGCGTCGCTGTGGTGAGCGTGGTGGCTGTCGCGGTCATCGCGGCCGCGATCGGCGTCACGATCTGGCGCTACCAGGTGGCCCTGTCCCGCTCGGCCGTGGCGATCGACGCTCGCAGTGATGCCAGCCTCACCGAAGCGCTCGTCGGCGCCTTCTGGCACGAGCGCGAAGCGACGGAGGAGTATCTCTCCACTCCCTCCCCCGCGCTGCTCCAGGAGGTGAATCGCCAGGCCGGGCACTTCGCGCACATCTCGGGCACGCTGGGCACGACCGAAAGGGCCAACGAATCGCGATTGCGAGCGCAGGCCGCAACCGGCAACGATATGTTCGCCCACGTCTTCAGCCGGGTCCGGACGAGCGCGGGGACGACGCTGACCCGCGAGACCGCAGCTAACGCGCGGCTAGGTGCCGCCGAGCCCTTGGTCCTGGGGCCCCTGACCCGGCTTGAACCCGTTCAGGCGAGCCGCGCGGACGCGGCCGAGGCGGCCGCCGCCTCAGCGGCCGACCAGGCGCTCGGGATCGGGCTGGCCGCCGCCGTCCTCGCCATCCTGGTCGGTACCGCATTCTCGCTCTTCGCGCTCCGGCTGCTGCGCCGGTCCTTCGACCGGGAAGGGGACCTGACGGCAGCACTCGGCCGGCTGAACGAGCTCTTCAGCCGCATCCGCTCGACCTCGACGGTCCTCGGCGAGGTCACGGGCGAACTGCGGCTGGCGGCGAAGAACGCGGCTGCGGTCACCAGCGAGCAGTCGTCGGCCGTCGCGGAAACGTCCGCCACGATCGAGGAACTGGCCACGACCGCCGGCTTGATCGCGGACAAGGCGCATGCCGTCGCGAAGGTGGCCGAGCGGACCGGTGACACCATGCGTGACATGCAGGAGAAGGTTGAGGCGATCGCTGGGCGGGCGCTCTCGCTGGGTGAGCGCGCGCAGAAGATCGGCGAGATCCTCGAGCTGATCAACGACATAGCGGGACAGACGAACCTGCTGGCCCTGAACGCCGCCATCGAGGCGGCCCGGGCCGGTGAGGCCGGGAAGGGCTTCGCCGTCGTGGCGGTCGAAGTGCGCAAGCTGGCAGAGCGGTCGGTTCACTCAACCGGCTCGATCAGCGTGATCATCACCGCGGTGCAGGACGAGACGAACGCGACGATCATGGCGACCGAGCAGGGCACCCGCCAGGCGCGGGAGGTCGGCGAACTGATGACCGCGACCGCGACGATGCTGGAGGAGTCCATTCTCGCCACCCAGCAGCAGAAGTCAGCTGCTGACCAGGTGGACAGCGCGATCCAGCAGATCCGGGAGGCCGCGGACCAGCTCGCGTCGGAGCAGACCCAGTGGGCCGCAACTGCCGAGCGGCTGGAGACGCTGGTGGTCGAGCTCGACAGCGCCCTGCGGGATAACGACAGGAGCGCCTCCGGTGCGCGTTTACGTGCGGCTGCGGATCGCGTCTGAAACCTATGCGATGCCGGTCGAGCACGTGCTCGGCGTGGCCGATGTCGGCCAGGTGAGGCCCGTTCCGCAAGCCCGGCCGGAACTGCTCGGAATCTGGAACCAGCGCGGCCGCATCCTGCCGGTCGTCGACCTCGCGCGGCTTCTCGGCGTCACGCGGACCGGGCCGCCGGAACGCGTACTCATCGCCGAGGCCCGGGGCCACCAGGCAAGCTTCGCGGTGGACGACGTGAGTGAGGTCGGCGAACTGGAAGACCCGGCCGAAGAGACCGAGTCGGACCTGCTGGCGGGCGCCACGCTGGCCGACGGTGACCTCGTCGGTGTCATCGACGTGCCCAGGGTCTTCGATTCGCTTGAAGGGCTCAGCGGTGAGCGATCCGGACGCTGACCTGACCGGGCTATTCCGCGACGAGTCAGCTAAGCGGCTCGACGAGATGGATACGGCGCTGCTCGCGGTCGAGTCCGGGACGGCGGGCGCCGAGACCATCGACTCGCTGTTCCGGAACGCCCACACCATCAAGGGGGCGGCCGGGATGCTCGGCTTCGACGATGTCCGTGCGCTGGCGCACGCCGCCGAGGACGTCCTGGCGAGCGTCCGTGCGGCAGGAGCCTTCCCGCCGGATTTCGCGGCGCCGCTGCTCCGTGCGACCGCCGCGTTGCGCGCGCAAATCAACGGGACCGCGGAACCCGTGGCCGGCCTGCTCGATGATCTTGCCGCATGCCGGGCGGGGCCGGGCGGCGAGGAGTCCCCGGGGAGCGCACCTGAGGTCAGCGCCATAGCGGCCAGCACGCCCGCCGCGGCCAGCACGCCTGCCACAGGCAGGAAGCCTGCCGCGGCCTCTCCTGCGACCGCCGGCGACGTCCGGACACTGCGGGTTCCGGCCGGGAAGATCGACCATCTGCTCGACGTGGCCGGCGAGATCATGCAGTACCGGGCCAGGCTGGCGCACTCGCTAGACGGAGAGGCCGGGCAGTCCCAGGACGTCGCCGAGGCGCTCGGGGCAGGTGAGCGCCTGCTCGACGACCTCAAGGACACCGCGGTCGGGATGCGGACGCTGCCGCTCGCGGTGATCGCGGGGCCGCTGCCGCGCATGGTCCGGGACTTCGCACGGGCCGCGGGCAAGGAGGTCGAGTTTGTGGTCACGGGCGCCGGCACCGAGCTCGACCGGGTGATCCTGGAGAGCCTCTCCGAGCCGCTCGGGCACCTGCTGCGGAACGCGGTGATCCATGGCGTCGAATCGCCGGCCGAACGGGAACGCGCGGGCAAGCCCGCCTGCGGGCGCGTGGAGTTGCGCGCCACGCCACGCGGGAGCTTCGTCGAGATCGCGGTGACGGACGACGGAAGGGGCGCCGCACCGGAGGTGATCAGAGAAGCCCGCCGCGAGGGATCGCTCGCGGACGTCCTCGCCAGGCCGGGGTATTCGACGGCGGAAAAGGTGACCGACCTGGCCGGGCGCGGCGTCGGCCTCGATGCCGTCCGGACCTACGTGCACTCGCTGGGCGGCAGCCTGGATGTTCACAGCGAGCCCGGTCAGGGCATGGAGGTCATCCAGTTGCTCCCCGTGGCGCTGGCGCTCATGGAGGTGCTGCTCTTCGAACGCGGGGCTGCCGTCTACGGCGTCCCGCTGGCGGTGGTGGAGAAGGTGCTGATGGTGACGGCGACACTGACACTCGAGGGCAGGCCAGCCCTGGAGGTCGGCGGGAGATCAGTGCCCGTCGCGGATTTCGCTGAGCTCATCGGCGCGGCAGCGCCGCCGCTGGGCGAACGGCCGCCAGCGCTCGTCATCTCCCTCGGCGGCCGCCGGGCCGTCGTGACCTGCGATGCGCTCCTCGGTGAGGAGGAGGTCGTGGTCAAGCCCCTCGGCCCGCTCCTGGCCGGCCTCGAAGGCTACCTCGGTGCGTCCATCCTGGGCGATGGCCGGATCGCGCTTCTCGTCGAGCCCGCGATACTCACGCGGAGGTCTCATGGTGTTCCCCGGCCGATCGTGCCCGGAACCGCGGACGGCGGGGCCGAGGCACCGAAAGTCCTCGTGGTCGAGGACTCGTTCACCGTCCGCGAGCTTCAGCGCAGCATCCTGGAGGCGGCCGGCTACTCCGTGCTGACGGCTCGCGACGGGCGGGACGCACTGGCCGTCCTCGACCGGGACGCGGGGGTCGCGCTCGTCATCACCGACCTGGAGATGCCCGAGCTTGACGGAATCGGCCTCACACGGGCGATCCGGGCCGACACCGCGCGCTCGGCGCTGCCGGTTGTCATCGTCACTTCGCGTGCCGCCGACGAAGACAGGCTCAGCGGGATCGAGGCGGGCGCGGACGCCTACATGGCCAAGGGGAGATTCGATCAGCAGGCTCTGCTCGCGACCGTCGAGCGACTCGTCGGCAGGTGACGGGGTGACGCCGCTGCGCGTGCTGATTTGCGAGGACTCGGTCACCTATGCCGCTGCCCTGCTGCGGATGCTCGAGCACGACGGAGACATCATGGTCGTGGCCGTCTGCTCCACCGCGGAGGAGGCTATTTCCGCGCTGCCGCGTGCTGCGCCGGACCTGGTGACCATGGATGTTGCGCTGCCCGGGATGGGCGGGATCGACGCAGTCGGGACGATCATGAGCTCCCGGCCACTGCCGATCCTCGTGCTGTCGGGCCAGGCCGGCCCGGGAACCGGCCTGCCCGCGGCCGCGCTGGCCGCGGGGGCGCTCGACGTGCTCGCTAAAGACGACCTCGACCTGCTCGACCCGGCCTGCCCATCGGGGGCCGCACTCCGGCACAGGGTAAAGGTGCTCAGCCACGCTCGCGTGATCCGCCATCTGAGCCCCCGGCTCGGTGGCCTCTGCGGCGGGCCGGCCCCGGCCCGCCGCGCCTCCGTGATCGGCATCTGCGCGTCAGTTGGCGGCCCCCAGGTGGTGATGCGCCTGCTCGGCGCGCTGCCCGCTGACTATCCGATCCCGATCCTTGTCGTACAGCACATCGCCGCTGGATTCACCGACGGGCTGGTCCGCTGGCTGGACCAGAACGTCGGTGTGCCCGTCGCCCTCGCCGCGCCCGGCGCACGGGCAGGCGCCGGGGTCTGGTTCGCACCCGAGGGCGCGCACCTGACGCTCGCTGCCTCCGGGCGGCTGGCACTGGACAGGCACACGGTTGCGGGGCACCACCGCCCGTCCGGTGATGTCCTGCTCACGAGCATCGCGGCGACGGCCGGGAGGGCGGGTGTCGCGGTCGTGCTGACGGGGATGGGCAGCGACGGTGCGGTCGGCGCCGCTGCGGTGCTGCGCTGCGGCGGGCTGGCTATCGCGCAGGACGAGCAGTCCTCGGCGGTGTTCGGGATGCCGAAGTCCGCGATCGGGCTAGGGGTCACGGTCGTCCTGCCACCGGAGAAGATTGCCGCCTGCCTGGTGGGACTGGGCCGTCAGCCGGCCGCGGGGACACGATGAACCCCGAACTGGCCGAGATCGCGGACCTGGTCCGCCACGAGACCGGAATCGTGCTCCCGGCGGCGCGGGAGGCGGCCCTCCGGGCCGCCGTGGAGCGCACGGCGCCCGGACTGGGCGTGGCGGCCTTCGCGCGGGCAACGTCGGACCCGGCAGGCGGCCGCGATCTGATCGCCCGGCTGATCGACGAGGTGACGAACCAGGAAACGTTCTTTGTCCGGGATCGTGGCCAGCTGGACGAGATTCCGTGGCATGCGCTTCTCCAGCGTGCCCGCGCGGCGAGCTCAGGAACCATCCGTGTCTGGTGTGCCGGATGCGCGACCGGGGAGGAGGCCTACACGCTGGCCCTGCTGGCCGCGCATGCGTTCGCTCCGGAGGCGGCGCCAGTTGACGTGCTGGGGACTGATGTCTCACAGGCTGCGCTCGCCGACGCGGCAGACGGACGGTACCGTGAGCGCGCAGTGCGGGTGCTGGAGCCCGCCCTGCGCCGCCGTTACTTCCACCGGGCGCCCGACGGCAGCTATGTGATCGGCGACCTCCTGCGCAGGCTGGTGCGCTTCCGCCCGCACAACCTCGCGCGCGAGCCGAGCCCCCCACCGGGCGAAGCCTGCTTCGACCTCATCACCTGCCGGAACGTGCTCATCTACTTCAGCCCGCCGCTCGTCTCGACCGTGATCGACTCGCTCGAAGGATCGTTGCGGCCGGGAGGCACGCTGATACTCGGGGCCGCGGACGCACTGCACCGGCCGCACCGGCCGTCCGCGCCGCGCGACGTCCGGCCCGCCGGGCAGGCCGGACCATCCGGGCCCGAACTGCGCCCCCCGCTGCGCCGGGAGCCGTCGCTGCCGCGCGGACAGCGGCTGGCGGCTGCGCTGGACGCGGCGGACAATGGTGACCGCGACGGCGCCCTGGCCTTCGTGGCGTCGCTGCTCGCGGACACCCCGCTCGACGCCGACGCGCACTTCATTCAGGGGCTCGTCAGCCTGGAATCGGGGGACCCGGTGGCGGCAGCGGTCGCGCTTCGCCGCGCGCTCTGCAACGACGCCCGGTTCGCGCTTGCTGCCTTCACTCTCGGCCGCGCCTATGACGCCCTCGGCGACACGCAGGCTGCCCGGCGCGCATACGGGCAGGCCCTGCGCACACTCGACCCGGGGGATGACCGGCACGAGCAGATGCTCCAGCAGATCGATATCGGTGACATCGCCGCCGCATGCCGCGCCCGGCTCCGTGAAGGAACCTGACCGCAGGAGCCCCCCTGTCGGGCTCTACCAGTAATTATCACCTATTGTAATGGAAAGATAGCTGACCGCAACAAGAATCGCGGCATGCGAACCGGGCTACAGACAGGAGCGAGCGCATGGCCAGCAACGATCATGACGAGCCACCGGGACGCATCCTCGTGGTTGACGACGACCTGGTGACGGGCCGTTTCCTGGTGAACCTGCTCGGCGCCCGCGGCGGATTCGACGTGTCGCACACGACCGACCCGGCTGCCGCGCTGAAGCAGGCCACCTCGGAGACCTGGGATCTGGTCCTCACCGATGTGGAGATGCCCGGCATGACGGGTCTCGAACTCCTGCAGGCGCTGCGGCGGGTCGCCCCCGATCTCCCTGTCGCCGTGCTGACCAGTCACGCGTCACTCGACAACGCCGTCGGCGCGCTGCGGGATCGCGCCGATGAGTTCCTGCAGAAAGCGATGCCGCCAGATCAGCTCCTGGCCACTGTCAGTGCGCTGGCCGCCAAGGGGCGCGCCGCCCGGCTGGCTGCCCGGCAGTCCGTCCTGGCCATCGGCGCGCACCCGGATGACGTCGAGATCGGGGCGGCAGGCGCGTTGCTGGTGCACCGCAGCATGGGCCACGAGGTCTCGGTGCTGACGCTCAGCCGCGGGGCTCGCGGCGGAACGGAGAGCACGAGGGCGGGGGAATCCGAGATGGCTGCGCTTGCGCTCGGCGCCACATTGTTCCTGGAGAACCTGCAGGACACCCAGATCAGGGAAGGCGATCCGACGATCAGCGTGATCAGCAGCGTGGTCCAGACGGTCAGGCCAACGGTGATCTACACCCATTCGCTCCACGACGTGCACCAGGATCACCGCAACGTTCATCGCGCCGCCATGGTGGCCACCCGCACGATCGGCAGCGTCTACTGCTTCCAGTCCCCGTCGGCCACGGTCGATTTCCGGCCGACCCGCTTCGTGACCATCGACGACCAGGTTGACCGGAAGCTCATGGCCATCAAGGCCTTCGCCTCACAAACAGAGGTGCGGGCCTATCTGGTACCGGACCTGATCAAGTCGACCGCCCGCTACTGGTCACGCCACGGCGACGGGCTCTACGCGGAGGCATTCGAAGTAATCCGTGAGGCTGCCATGACCGCTGGCCAGCCCGGCGGGCCCGGGGCGGAACTCGCCACCCGCGCGGCTGACAGCGGCACCCTCATGGCGTCTGGGTGATAGGGATAGGGCGCGGACGGGCCGGGTAGTCACCGCCGAGGCCCGCGGGCTGTCCGCCCCCGTCCCGCTGCAGCCGCAGTACAACCTGCTGGCCCGGGCCATCGAGTCGGAAATCGTGCCCGCCTGCCCGGACGCGGGACTGGGCCTGCTCGCCTCGTCCCCGCTGGCCAGCGGCTGGCTGACCGGCAAGTACCAGCGCGGCGAACCGCCCGCGCCGGGCACCCGGGTGGTCGAGAACGCCGACGAGAGGATGCGGATCTGGAACCAGCGCGGCGGCTCAGAGCAGACCTGGCAGGTTCTCGACGCGGTCCGCAACGTCGCCGAGGGCCACGGCATGCCCATGGCCCAGGTGGCCATCGCCTGGGTGCTGGCCCGGCCCGCGGTCTCCTCGGTGATCCTCGGCGCCCGCTCGCTGGAGCAGTTCTCCGGCAACCTGGCCGCCGCCAGCGTCCAGCTCAGCCCCGAGGACATGCAGCTACCCGACGACGCGAGCGAACCACCTGCCCCCGACTACCCCTACGGGCAGCCCGGGCAGTCCCAGCGCAGCCGGCGCATCCAAGGCGGCAGATTCCAGCGGTCAGGGTCGCCATGATGCCAAGCTGAGCCGCACCCGGATCGAGGCGGCGCCTTGAGGCGCCGCTGGCCCTGCGTCAGCGGCGGGCTCAGCCCAGACCCGGGAAATCAGACGGCGGAACTTGGCCGCGATCATGACACGGCGATCACAGTAACGAGCATTGATCGGAGGCCAATGAATGACACGGCTACCAGCATCTACTGCGCGTCGTTACGGCAAGGTCTTTGACGAGATCGCGGCTGAGTACGACCGCCGGCGTCCGGCTTATCCTGACGAACTCGTCGACCGAGCTTGCCAGGTCGCAGGGATCGGGAGCGGTGATCATGTGCTTGAGGTCGGGTGTGGAAGCGGCCAGCTGACGCGCGGCCTTCTCGCCCGGCGCCTGCGCGTCACAGCACTCGAACCCGGCAAGAGCCTCATAGCACTCGCCAGGCAGAACCTGGAAGGTGCTGGAGAGGTGGAGTTTGTGAACGCTCAGTTCGAGGATGCATTGCTTCCCCGCGAGCAGTTTCAGGCCGTGTTCTCTGCGTCCGCGTTTCACTGGGTTGACCCTAAGGTCAGTTGGCAGAAGACCGCTGACGTACTTGTTCCCGGTGGAACGCTCGCCCTCGTGCAGTACTGCGGACTTGAGGAGCCGCGCAGCAAGCGAGATCAGGAAGCAGCGCTCGCCGCCATGAAAAAGGTCGCCCCGGACATTGCCGCTAATTGGCCAACCTACAGGGATCTCGACGCCACGCTCGCTGGGATGGAGCAACGCCGTGGCAACGTCTCAGAGGTATGGGCCTGGCTCGGCAGCTACGACATAGGGCAAGATTATGCCGGCCGCTTGTTCGGCGATGTTCAGGTGGCAGTCATACCGAAGCTCATCGAGCACACTCCTGACGAGCTCAATGCTCTCGTTCGTACGATGTCGTTTTACGCTCGGCTTTCACCGCGCCAACGTCAAGCCCTGGAGCGTGAATACGAGGCCATTTATGAGCGGCTCGGGCGGCCGATTCGCGCTAGCACGGTCGCGGCTCTCGTCACGGCACGGCGCAGCACGGAGGAAGTTGATAGCGGCGGCATCGCGGAGCACAAACCGGCACCTTGCGCGAATTGATCAAGCGCCCAGCGCGGCGGAGAGAGGTTCTTGACTCCTCAGCGTGCTCAGGTCCGGCACCATGAGCCGCTCCATTTCCCGAGGCTCAAACTTGGTCAAGCCGCCTGCGTAGACGCGCCCCTGACCGAGAACCGTCCCGGTCCGCAAAGCCTCTGCCAGCCTGGAAAGCGTGTGGCTGTCCAACTCCTGGCGCGGGTAGAGACCGTGGGCAATGTTGATGTGCCGGGCCCCGGCAGCGTTGATCACGAAAGCCGGAGGTCGCCGGGCCATGTACGTGGCCAGGATCGGCGCTGGTGCCGTGAGGCCGACTGACCACCATGCGCGCCGATGAGCAGCTATATAGCCCTTGTCCACCCCGGCCTTCCTGGCCGCCTCGATGAACCGGCACACCCTCACTCGATCACGGGCGCCGAACTGGTCCAGCTCGGACGGGATATCGACGACCAGCCGCAGACCTCCCCGGTCTGCCAAGACCGATCCAGCGGCGAACAACTCCCGCGCCCTTGTTACGGATGGATAGAGCACCGAGGCCGGCAGGTCGGCATGGTGGCGCAGCACCCAGAACGCGTTCGCGCCAGTAACAGCACCCCGGTGGACTTGGCATAGCTCGCCAAGCTCGATGAAGCCGGCCGGCGCTTTCGTCCCGAGCCGAAGCAGCCCGCTCCATCGGGAAGACCCCTGAAACCGCTGGCGCGTCACAGGCCGCCCGGCGGTGGCCAGCTCCTTGAGCTCGTCGAGCGATTTCGCTTCCTGTAGCCTGATTGGATCTTCCCGGCTGCCAATCTCGAAGGTAGTAATGACGGCGGTGGTCTGCGCGCCTTCGAACGGCAACGCTTTCGGCTCTACGATGTGCAGGGACCGCCCACCCAGGCCGCCCAGCACCAGAGACCGCATGATGGCGCCGTAATTGACGTCCAGCCATTCCGCAGAAGTTACGAAACAGCCGACGTCGCCGGACCGTCCAAGTACCGCCGTAGCCAGAAAGAAGTATGCATGCAGGCCAGAGAGCCCGCTAATGCGGTGACCGATACTGTCAGCAGTCGTTTGCGCCCAAGCCTTGGATGCGGCGCTCAACCGATGGTGGCGGACGTAAGGCGGATTGCCGATAAAAGCAGTACGGCAGTTCATTTCCGGCAGCTTCAGCTTCGTGTAGTCCCCTTGGATAACCCGCACCTTCGACGCCTTCGACACTGCAAGCATCGCCCTGGTCATCAGGGTGGCCATGGGATCACTATCGACGGCTACGGCCTCGACTCCGGGCTCGCGGCGCAGGACCTCGGCAAGAAAACGGCCCGAGCCTGCGCCAGCGTCAACGATACGGGCTGGCTTCTGGGCAAGCGTCCAGTCCACGATCGGGACAACCAACTGACTCGGCGTGTAAACAGCACCATCAGTGCGTCGGGTCGCAGCATCACGCAACCTGCAGAACGCCGCGCCCAGCGGGTCTTGGCCCGCCTGGATGGCGGACCTGGCCCTGGCGACCTCGCTTGGGTCAGGTTTCGGCTGGTCCGCGAAGGCACGGGCCAGCCTGCTCTCATCAGGGAAGAGCGAGCCACCTGCTTCTGCCGCACCAAGAGCGAGCGCCAGGCGGACGAGCGAACCTTCAGACTGGATCATCTGCGAGGTCGCTCCTCCAGGTCACCGTGCTGGGCTGGAACTGTCAGGAGACGACAGCCCAGCAGCCCCGACCCCACGGGAGTTATCTAACCGCATCGGAAACCATGGAGCTGATCTTGACACTCAAGCGTCAGGACAGATTTGGTCTGGCGATTGATGCGGCCGAGCCGCCGGTTCCGGACTCCGGCGAGCCCGGCCAGTCCCAGCGCAACCGCCGGATCAGGGGCGGCCGCTTCTCAGGTTCCTGGCCGGGCTTAGCGGCGCGGTCTAATACCAGCCGTAGGCGAGCTCGTGCTCCCAGGCCACCCGCGGGCGCCCGTACACGGCCTTGATGTAGCGCAGGCCCCAGCGGATCTGCGTGGTGGCGTTGGACCGCCAGTCCGCGCCGGCGCTGGCCATCTTGCTGCCCGGGAGCGCCTGCGGGATGCCGTACGCGCCCGAGTAGGGGTTCTCGGCGTACTTGTTCCAGCCACTTTCCCGGTTCCACAGGTTGTACAGCGGCGTCCACTGCCGCTTGCCCCAGCCGAAGCGGGCGAGCATCTTCTGGGCGGTCCGCTGGGCCACCGTCACCTGGGAGATCGCGGCCGAGTCAAGGGTGGTCCGGCGGGTGGCCGGGTCGGCGGGGCGGCCCGTCTGCTGATGAGCGGCTGCAGCACCGGCCGGAACGGAGCCGGCCGGGACGGAGCCGGCCGGGTGGGCGGCGGGACCGCCGCTGAGGGCCAGGACCGTCACGGCCGCGCTGCTGCCGGCGGCGGCGAAGGTCAGGATGAGCTTCGGATACGTGCGGAGAGACGTACTAAGCCTGGACAAAGGAAACCTTCGGTCGGCGCGGCTTGACGCGCTCGGCTGTCACCCGGGCACTTGCCAGCTACCGGCGGAATCGCAGGGAGGAGCAGCGGCGTACGGACGTGACGCGGGGACAGGGCGCCGGGCGGCTCAGGGCGGCCATCTCGCACACAGGGTGCTTGCGGCCCCAACCATGCCAAAAATACGTCCGTAATGTGACCAAAACTAGAAAAAAATCCTATATGAGATAGATCACACAGCGTCAGCGCCGCGGGCCCCCCGCCTGCCCCAGCTGCCCCCGCTGCCCCACCGTTGATCGCACCACGTTGATGATCAGACGATTGGTGTCGCGGGGGCGACACCAATCGTCTGATCATCAACGGGATCCGGGATTGGCGGGGCGGCTGGGGCTGGAGTGTCAGCTGGGACAGGCGGGACGACACACGGCGCTGCCCGCGGGATCCCCGGGGACCACCCCGCCATCGGGAGCGGCCCGCGCCAGGATCCCCCGGGGACCACCCCCCCATCGGGAGCGGCCCGGGCCAGGATCCCCCGGGAACCTTCCCGCCATCGGGAGCGGCCCGGGCCGGGATCCCTGGCCCGCACCGCAGCCATGGCCGCTGGCGTTAGTACCAGCCGTAGGCCTCTTCGTGCGACCAGGCCGCGCACGGTGAGCCATACACCGACCGGATGTAGCCCAGTCCCCAGCGGATCTGGGTGGCCGCGTCGGTCTGCCAGTCCGCGCCGGCGCTCGCCATCTTGCTGCCGGGCAGCGCCTGCGGGATGCCGTAGGCGCCGGACGACACGTTGCTGGCGGAGACGTTCCACCCGCTCTCCGCGTTCCACAGCGGCTGCAAGCAGCTGAACTGCGACGCCGGCCAGCCGTAGGAGCCGAGCATGCCCTGCGCGATCTGCTGCGGCGAGCCCGACGCGGTGACCGGCTGGGCCGCAGCGGCCGGGGTCGCGGAGACCCGCTGCCGCACGGCCGCTGCCCGCGCCGCTGCCCGTGCCGCCGACTGTGCCGCCGCGGCGGCGGCCCGGGACCGGGCGGCCTTCCGGGCCCGCTCATGGGCGATCGCCTGGCGCAGGGCCGCCTGCCGGGCCGCGGCCTCGCTCACCTTGAGCTGGTGAACCGAGTCGGCGGCCACCGTGTCCGTGGCCACCGTGTCCGTGGCCATGGCCGCGCCGGTGACGGTGGAGTCGGCCGCGTTCTGTGATCCGGCGAAGCTGGCCGCACCGGCCAGGCGGGCCGAGGCGGCCGGTGAGGTGCCCGGCCAGGCTGCCACGGTGCCCCCGGCGACGGCCGCCAGGGCGAACGCTGAACTGGCGGCGATGAGGGTGATCTTGGGGGTCCTGCGGTGAGACGTCCTTCTACTGCGGGACAAAGTGGGCCTTTGGTCGGGCGCGTGCGCGCCGTCGGTTTCCACCCAGGGCACAGACCCGCCACCCAGGGATGCCGGGACGGGTCAGCGGCGTCGGATGCGGCACGGGGACAGGGCGCCAGGCCGCTCAGAAGGCGGCGGTCATCGCGGACGCGGGGTGCTTGCGGCAACCCAGGATGCCCGAAAACGCCATTGTCGTGGCCAGAACCCGCTACCAGGCCGTATGAAAAGGATCACATTAAAAAGACCGTTTGTGCAATAAAAGCTGCGGCCAAAGGCCCCATTTCCTGGCTTTTTTGCCGGTCGTCCCGATCCCTCAGGCCAGGGCCGGGATGACCTCGCGGCCGTACGCGGCCAGCGTCTCGCCGGGCTGGTCGTGCATCAGGTACACGGCGAACTGGTCCACGCCGATCCCGGCCAGCTCGCGCAGCCGGTCGATGTGCGCGGCGGCCGGCCCGAGCAGGCAGAAGCGGTCCACGATGGTGTCCGGCACGAAGTCCGTGGACGGGTTCCCGGCCCGCCCGTGATGGGCGTAGTCGTACCCCTGCCGGCCCTTGATGTAGTCGGTCAGCACGTGGGGCACCGGCCCGTCCTCGCCGTAGCGGGCGACCAGGTCGGCGACGTGGTTGCCGACCATTCCGCCGAACCAGCGCAATTGGTCCCGCTGGTGCTCCACGTCGGTGCCGACGTAGGCGGGAGCGGCCACGCAGATCGTGAGCGCGTCCGGGTCCCGGCCGGCCGCGCGGGCCGCGGCGCGCACCGACCCCACCGTCCAGCGCGCGATGTCCGGGTCGGCGGTCTGCAGGATGAACCCGTCCGCCTGCTCTCCGGCCAGGGCCAGCGCCTTCGGCCCGTAGGCGGCCATCCAGATCTCCAGCTTGCCGTCGCGCACCCACGGGATGCTGATCGGCGCGCCGTGCAGCATCACCTCGCGGCCCTCGGCCAGGCCCTTGATCACGCCCATGGCCTCGGACATGGTGGCCAGGGTCACCGGCCGCTGACCGATGACCCGCCGGGCCGAGTCGCCGCGGCCGATGCCGCACACGGTCCGGTTCCCGAACATGTCGTTCAGCGTGGCGAACAGGGACGCGGTGACCGACCAGTCCCGGGTACCCGGGTTGGTCACCATGGGGCCGACCATCAGCTGCGAGGTGGCCGCGAGGATCTGCGAGTAGATGACGAAGGGCTCCTGCCACAGGACGTGCGAGTCGAACGTCCAGCCGTAGCGGAAACCCTCGCCCTCGGCGCGGCGCATGGTCTGTACCACGGCGCTGGCCGGAGGGTCGGTCTGGAGGACCACCCCGAAGTCCATCTGGTTCCCCTGTCAGATCAGGTACTAGGTCAGCTCAGGTACTGGGTCAGCTCAGGTGCTGGTTCAGATCAGGTACTGGGACAGGTCACGGCGCAGGAACTGGCCATGGCCGGTGCGGCCGTGATACTCACCGGCGTCGATCACCAGCTCACCCCGGGACAGCACGGTCCGCACCTGCCCGGTGATTCCGAAGCCCTCGTAGGCCGAGTAGTCCACGTTCATGTGGTGCGTGTCCGCCGACAGGACCTGCGTGGCGCGCGGGTCGTACAGGACGATGTCGGCGTCCGAGCCGGGCGCGATGATGCCCTTGCGCGGGTAGAGCCCGAACATCCGGGCCGGCGTGGTGGCGGCCACCTCGACCCAGCGCGCCAGCGACAGCTCCCCCGCCACCACCCCCTGGTGCAGCAGGTCCATCCGGTGCTCGACCCCGGGGATCCCGTTGGGGATCTTGGAGAAGTCGCCGCGGCCCAGCTCCTTCTGCTCGTTGAAGCAGAACGGGCAGTGGTCGGTGGACACCACGGACAGGTCGTTGGTGCGCAGCCCCCGCCACAGCGAGCCCTGGTGCTCGCGGGGCCGCAGCGGCGGCGACGCCACGTACTTGGCCCCCTCGAAGTCCGGCCGGGCCAGGTCGTCCAGGGACAGGTACAGGTACTGGGGGCAGGTCTCGGCGAACACGTTCTGGCCCGTGTCCCGGGCCCCCGCGACGGCCTGGAGGGCCTGGGCGGCCGACAGGTGCACGATGTACAGCGGCGATCCGGTGACCCGGGCCAGGGTGATGGCCCGGTGGGTGGCCTCGGCCTCGAGCTCCGGCGGCCGGGTCAGGCCGTGCTGGACCGGGTCGGTCTGGCCCGCGGCGAGGGCCTGGGCTACCAGCTGGTCGATCGCGATGCCGTTCTCGGCGTGCATCATGATCACCGCGCCGGTGTCGGCCGCCTTGGTCATGGCCCGGAGGATCTCCCCGTCGGTCGCATAGAACACGCCCGGGTAGGCCATGAACATCTTGAAGCTGTTCACGCCCGCGCCGATGCACGCCTCCATCTCCTTCAGGGACGTGTCGTTGACGTCGGAGACGATCATGTGGAAGCCGTAGTCGATCACGCAGTGGCCGTCGGCCTTGGCGTGCCACTTGTCCAGCGTGGCGAGCAGCGAGGTGCCCTTGGCCTGGACCGCGAAGTCCACGATCGTGGTGGTGCCGCCCCAGGCGGCGGCACGGGTCCCGGTCTCGAACGTGTCCGCCGAGAACGTGCCGCCGAACGGCATCTCCATGTGGGTGTGCACGTCGATGCCGCCGGGCAGGACGTACAGCCCGTCCGCGTCGATCACCTGGCCGGCGGCCGCGGCCCAGGCCACCGCGGTCTGGCTGCCCGGGGCGGCCAGCGCGCTGATCTTCTCGCCCTCGACCAGCACGTCCGCCGCCGCGGCGCCCGAGGGGGACACCACGGTGCCGCCCCTGATGAGCAGGCTCATGGCGTCACTCCCTTTCCGGCCCCAGCCGGTTCACGGCTGCACCAGCGGGCCATACTGGTCGGGGCGGCGGTCGCGGTAGAACTGCCACAGGTCCCGCACCTCGGCGAGCTGGTCCATGTTCAGGTCGCGGACGATCACATCGTCGTCGGTGTCGGACCCGGCCTCGCCGACCAGCTGGCCACGCGGGTCGACGAAGTAGGTCTGGCCGTAGAACTCGTTGTCGCCCAGGGGTTCCACGCCGACCCGGTTGATCGCGCCGATGAAGTACTCGTTGGCCACCGCGGCGGCGGGCTGCTCCAGCCGCCACAGGTACTGCGACAGGCCGCGGCTGGTCGCGGACGGGTTGAACACGATCCGGGCGCCGGCCAGGCCGAGCGCCCGCCAGCCCTCCGGGAAGTGCCGGTCGTAACAGATGTACACGCCGATCCGGCCGACCGCGGTGTCGAAGACCGGGTAGCCCAGGTTCCCGGGCCGGAAGTAGAACTTCTCCCAGAACCCCTTGACCTGCGGCAGGTGGGTCTTCCGGTACTTGCCGAGGTAGCTGCCGTCCGCGTCGATCACGGCCGCGGTGTTGTAGTACAGCCCCGGCTGCTCCTCCTCGTACATGGGCACGACCAGGACCACCGAGTGCAGCCGGGCCAGCTCGCACATCAGCTCGGTGGTCGGGCCGCCGGGGATGGACTCGGTGTAGGAGTAGTAATCGGCGTCCTGCACCTGGCAGAAGTACGGCCCGTAGAACAGCTCCTGCAGGCAGACCACCTGGGCCCCGGCGGACGCCGCCCGGCCGATCGCGTCGGCCGAGGCCCCGATCATGGACTCCTTGTCACCCGTCCACTGCTGCTGGATCAGCCCGGCCCTGATGATCTCGGCCACTGCGCGCTCCCCTCGACGTTGGGACAATCATGCCCGCCGCCAGGTCGACCGGGAAGCCCGCGGCGAATCAGGCCGCACAGTGTCGGCAGCGGGTCTTCCCCGGGCGTCACGCCTGGGGCGGCGGCAGCGACACGGGCGCCTGGCGCTGGCCCCGGACCACGTGGATGACCGCGTTGATCAGGGCCAGGTGGGTGAACGCCTGGGGGAAGTTGCCCAGATGACGGCCGGTCCGCGGGTCGATCTCCTCCGCGTACAGGTCGAGCGAGCTGGCCAGCGAGAGCAGCCGCTCGCACAACTGCTGGGCCCGGTCCATCTCGCCGATCTCGCAGAACGCCGAGACCAGCAGGAACGAGCAGATCGTGAAGGTGCCCTCGTCCCCGGGCAGCCCGTCGTCGGTCTCCTCGGGCCGGTAACGGACGACCAGGCCGTCCACGGTCAGCTCGTCCGCGATGGCCAGGATGGTGGCCCGGACCCGCGGGTCCTCCCGGGGCAGGAACCCGGTCATCGGCAGCAGCAGGAGCGAGGCGTCGAGCGTCAACGCATCGTAGTGCTGGGTGAAGACGCCGCGCTCGTCCACCCCGTGGGCCAGGATGTCGTCCCGGATCTCGTCGGCCGCCTCGTTCCAGGTCTTGGCCAGCGCGGCCTCGCCCCGGGCCAGCGCGGCCTGTGCGCCGCGCTGCACGGCGGACCAGCACATCAGCTTGGAGAACGTGAAGTGCTTCGGCTCGCCGCGCACCTCCCAGATGCCCAGGTCGGGCTCGCGCCAGTACTTCAGCGCGCACTCCACCTGGCGGCGCACCACCCGCCACATCCGGTCATCCAGCCGCTGCCAGCTGCCCAGCCGGATGTGGATGGCCTGCAGCACCGTGCCCCACACGTCATGCTGGCGCTGGGTGTAGGCCTCGTTGCCGACCCGCACCGGGTGGGCCCCGTCGTACCCGCTGAGATGATCAAGGATTTGCTCGCCCAGATCCCGCTCGCCGTCCACCCCGTAGACGACCTGGACCTCGCCGTCGCGCTGGGCCAGGTCGGCGAGGAACCAGAAGAAGTCGTCGGCCTCCCAGTCGAAGCCGAGCGCGTACAGGCTCCACAGGGTGAACGCGGAGTCGCGCAGCCAGCAGTAGCGGTAGTCCCAGTTACGCTCGCCGTGCGGCACCTCCGGCAGCGACGTGGTCGCCGCCGCCACCATGGCCCCGCTGGGCGCGAACGTGAGGCCCTTCAAGGTGAGCGCGCTGCGCTGCAGGTAGCGGGTCCACGGATGGTCCGGGAAGCGGCCCCGGGCCAGCCAGTGCTGCCAGTGGTGCGCGGTCCAGAGCAGCCGCTGGCGCGCCTCGGAGTAGGTGAACGGCGGGGCATGATCGGTCCAGGACAGGGCGCAGAAATGCACCTCGCCCTCCTGCATCCGGGTCCGGGCCATGGCCCGGCCGCCCTCGAAGCCCAGGCGCATGTCGGTGGTGAGGGTTAGCGGGACCCCGGGGGCCTCGCTGGACGGGCGGCAGATCCCCTGCGAGTAGCTCCGGTCGGTGTAGGACCAGGTGCCCTGGTAGCGGCCGTAGTCAAAGACCGGCTCACACTCGAACGTGACCTGGACCTCGCCGGTAACACAGCGGATGGTGCGCAGCAGCACGTGGTCCGAGTCGTAGTCGGTGGGGGTCCGGCGGTGCGTGTGGGACAGCTCGCTCTCGTGGTGCCAGGGCCCCATGATCAGCGCGTCGCGCACCACCAGCCATCCGGTGGGCGTGGCCCAGCTGGTCTCCAGCACCATGGTCCCGGGCAGGTAGCGGCGGGCGGCCGGGACGGTAATCCCTTCCGGGCCGAGCCGGAAACCGCCGGCCGAGCGGTCCAGGATCGAGCCGAACACGCTCGGCGAGTCGATCCGGGGCAGGCACAGCCACTCCACGTTCCCGCTCGGCGCGATAAGGGCGGTGGTCTCGCAATCGGACAGGAAGCCGTACTCACCGATCGGCGGGAACAGTGAATCCTCCGCGGGCACGTCCACCGGCCCGGGAGTCGCCATGTCCAGCCCGTACCAGTCCTCGACCGCGATGCCCCTGGCCCCACGGTCGCCCAAGGCGCTCATCTGATCGGTATACCCTCCGTGAACGAGTCTGCGCAGGTGACCACCGTAGTTGAGGGCTGTAATCAGGGGCGCTCCCCCCGCAGCCGGGCCACGTAGCGGTCCGCGGAGCGCCGGACGGCAGCCGCGCCGTCGGCCAGGACGATCCGCCCCCACCAGCCGCCGTAAACCCGGTCGAAGGTGAACCGCTCCGCGCGGCGGGCGATCTCGAGCACGGTCGCCTCGTCCAGCGGGATGTGGTTGGGGTAGCTCCACATGAAGCTGACCCAGGCGCGGTCCTGGACCACCGTGATGGTGTCCCCGGTCAGCAGGGCGCCGCGGCCGCCGGACCCAGCGGGCCAGTGCAGCACCGCCGCGCCGTCGAAGTGACCGCCGATCCGCGCCAGGGTCACGCCGGGGACCGGCTCGGCGCCGTCGTCGAACAGCTCGATGCGCGCCGAGGGCCGCTGGATCCACTGCTGGTCGGCCCGCGGGATGAAGATGCGGGCGTCGAAGGCGTCGGCGAAGTCCACGTGGGCGGCGTAGAAGTGCGGGTGCGACATGCAGATCGCGTCGATGCCGCCCAGCTCGTCGATCCGGGCCCGGGCCTCCTCATCCAGCAGCGGGACGCAGTCCCACAGGACGTTGCCCTGCGGGGTGCGGACCAGCAGGGCCCGCTGCCCGATCCCGAAGGCCGGTTCCACCCCGATGCCGGTCAGGCCCAGTTCCTCCTCGCGCACCACCACCGCGTGGTCCCGGGCGATCTCGGCCATGGTTGTCCACTGCTGGCCGCCCCAGCCGACGTACTGGCGCTCGTCGTCGCAGATCGGGCACCGGCCGGGCGGTTCGGGCGTGTCGGGCTGCTGGACCGCACAGGTGCGGCAGATCCACGCGGGCATCGGGTGCCTCCTCGTTTCGCGACCGGGCTCCACAGTAGAGTGCTCCCATGCAGCGGATCATGATCACCGCGGTGGCGGCTGTGCTGGTCACGGGCCTCGCCGCGTGCGGAAGCTCAGGCAGCACGGCCAGCAGCGGCAGCACCACCGCGAGCGCGGCCAACTGCACCAACGCAGGGCTCCAGAAGGACCTGTACGCCAAGGGTGCGCTCACCGTGGCCACCGACAAGCCCGCCTACCCGCCATGGTTTGCCAGCAATGACCCGGCGAACGGCAAGGGGTACGAGAGCGCCGTGGCCTACGCGGTGGCCGCGCAGCTCGGCTTCAAGAAATCACAGGTCAAGTGGGCATACGAGCCGTTCAACGACTCTTACGCGCCCGGCCCGAAGAAGTTCGACTTCGACATCAATGAGATCTCGGTCACCCCCCAGCGGGCCCAGGCGGTGACGTTCTCGACCAGCTACTACAACGTGGACCAGGCGCTGGTCGCCCTGAAGGGCACCCCGATCGTGACCAAGCACACGCCGGCCGACCTGAAGAAGTACGTGTTTGGCGACCAGATCGGGACGACCAGCCTGGCCTTCATCAACAGCCAGATCCAGCCGACGCAGACGCCCAAGATCTACGAGACGCTCAACGACGTCAAGCAGGGGCTGCAGACGCACCAGATCGCGGCGCTGGTCGCGGACACGCCGACGGCCCAGTACATCTCCTCCTCGGAGATCGCGAATTCGGTCCTGGTGGGCCAGTTCCCGTCCAGCGGCGAGCACTTCGGGCTGCTGTTCCACAAGGGCAACCCGCTGGTGGTCTGCGTGGATAAGGCGCTGTCCACACTGAACCGCAACGGCACGCTGGCCGCGCTCGAAAAGAAGTACCTGCAGGTCTACCTGAGCGTGCCGACACTCAAGCCCTGATGGTCGGCCCGCCCCAGACCTCGTTCGGCGACCCGGACTCGTTCGGCCGGGCCCGGCGCGGGTCGCGGCTGCTGGGCAGCGGCCGCGGGGCGGTGGCCGTGTCCACGGCCAGCACGATCGTGGTACTGGGCGCGCTGGCCGCCCTGTTCCTGCTGGCCCCGGGCAGCGCCGCGGTCCGGCACACGTTCTTCGACCCTGCCGACATGTGGAAGTCGCTGATCGGCGACCCCAAGGCGGGCTACTACTCGGTGGGTGAGGCGCTCTGGCTGAACATCCGGATGTTCCTGGCCGCCGAGGTCCTCATCCTCATCGCCGCCCTGGCCATCGCAGTCGTCCGGCAGTCCGACAGCCCGGTCATGTTCCCGCTGCGGCTCGTCAGCACCATCTACGTGGATGTGTTCCGCGGCGTCCCCCTGATCCTGGTCATCTTCGCCATCGGCTTCGGGCTGCCCGCGCTCAACCTGGGCTTCGTGTCGACCCAGTCGGCCGCGGTCTACGGGGTCGCCGCGCTGGTCCTGTCGTACTCCGCGTACGTGTCCGAGGTGTACCGGGCGGGCCTCAACTCGGTGCACCAGAGCCAGGTCGCGGCGGCCCGGTCGCTGGGCCTGTCACACACCGCGGCGCTGCGTTACGTGATCCTGCCGCAGGCGGTGCGCAACATCATCCCGCCGCTGCTGAACGACTTCATCAGCCTCCAGAAGGACACCGCGCTGGTCGGCGTCCTCGGCGCGATCGAGGCCAACAAGGCGGCGGAGATCTTCAGCGACACGGTGTTCAACTACTCCAGCTACGTCGTGGCGGCCATCCTGTTCCTGATCCTGACCATCCCGCTGGCCCGGTTCACCGATCATCTGATCGCCCGGGACCGGCGCCGCCGCCTGGCCGGGGGGACCACGTGACAGGCGAGCTGCGGGCGGACACCGGCACCCCTGAGCCGGGTGGCCCGGACGCGGTGAGGATCGAGGGCCTGCGCAAGTCGTTCGGGGCCAACCTGGTGCTGGATGAGATCGACCTCAGCGTGGCCTCTCACGAGGTGATCTGCCTCATCGGGGCGTCCGGCTCGGGCAAGTCCACCCTGCTGCGCTGCATCAACCTGCTGGAGCCCATCGACGCCGGGCGGATTCTGCTCTGGGGTCAGGACATCACCCAGCCGGGGATCGACCAGAACCGGGTCCGCCGGAACGTGGGCATCGTGTTCCAGGCCTTCAACCTGTTCCCGCACATGACCGTCCTGCGCAACGTCACGCTCGCCCCGGTCAAGGCGCTGGGCGCGTCCCGCCGCCAGGCCGAGCAGGAGGCCCGGGCGCTGCTGGAACGGTTCGGGCTGGCGGACAAGCAGGCCGACTACCCGGACCGGCTCTCCGGGGGGCAGCAGCAGCGGGTGGCGATCGTCCGTGCCCTGGCCATGCAGCCACGGCTGATGCTGCTCGACGAGGTCACCAGCGCCCTGGACCCGGAACTGGTGGCCGAGGTCCTCGACGTCATCCGGGAACTGGCCAGCAGCGGCATGACCATGCTGATCGCCACGCACGAGATGGGCTTCGCCCGGGACATCGCCAACCGGGTGTGCTTCCTGGCGGGCGGCCGGATCGTGGAGCAGGGGCCGCCCGCCGAGCTGTTCACCAGCCCCCGGGACGAGCGCACCCAGCGATTCCTCCGCCGGATCACCGACGCGGGCCGCCTTTAATTCATCACCCAGCCGCCATCGACCACGAGCAGCTGCCCCGTGATGAACGACGTCTCCGGGGCGGCCAGGAACAGGACCGCGTTCGCGATGTCGGCCGGCGTCCCGCGCCTCCTGATGGCCTGCTGCCGCAGGATGAACGCGTTATAGGACTCCAGGTCGGGGTGGATCGCCTCGGCGGCCGTGGGGAAGGCACCCGGGGCGATCGCGTTGACCGTGACCCCATATTCGCCGACCTCCCGGGCCAGCGCGCGGGTCAGCCCGACCAGGGCGCCCTTGGACGCCACGTACGGCACCAGGAACGGGGTGGCCCCGAAAAAAGTGATGCTGGACACGTTGATGATGCGGCCGTACCCGGCGTCCCGCATCGTGAGCAGCGCGGTCTGGGCGCAGACGAAGGCCGCGTCCACGTTGACCCGCTGGACCGCCAGCCAGTCCTCGGTCGTGTAGTCCCCGACTTCCTTCCTCGGGTAGATCGCGGCGTTGTTGACCAGCACGTCGAGCCCGCCCTGGCGCGCGGCAAGCTCGCCGATCAGCTGCCGGGCGCCGGACAGGTCGGCGAGGTCACACGGCGCGAAGAAGGCCCGGCCAGGGTGGTCTGCGGCCTCACCGACGGCGTTGATCCGGGCCGCCACCTCCGCCCCCGCGCTGCCCGGCAGGTCCACCAGGGCCACGGCCGCGCCCTCGGCCGCGAACGCGGCCGCCATGCCCGAGCCGAGCCCGCCGGCGGCTCCCGTGATCACGACCGTGCGGTCCGCGAAGCGCATCCAGGCCCTCCCGTAAGCGAATCTGAAAACGTTCTTAGGATTGTGATCACGGTAGTCCCCGACACACACCAAGGGGGCCGCACGACGTTCATCGGGCGGGAAGCGCGATCGTGGCCCGGCAGGGAATTCCTGGCCCATCGCGGCCTGATCGCGCTGTCTGCGCCGGCCGCGATGGCCGAAGCGGCGCCTGGCGAATGCCGGTGACCACGGCATCCATCCCGGCGTGCGACGAGTAGCCCAGAAAGGCCCCGATGAGCAGCCGCTCGCAGAGCCAGGTCGTGTACGCCGCCGGGCTGGTGCAGGGCATCGTCCTGGTCACGTTCCCCGCGGCCAGCACCATCTTCACGGCGGCGAACTCCTATGGGCTCTCCAGCAGCCAGTACGGGGCCATGTTCCTGCCGCAGGCGATCACCGCGGTCGGATCTTCGTTGCTGCAGGGAAGCCTCAGCCGGCGGCTCGGGGCAAAGCCGGTGTACCTGGCCGGCCTGTGCGCCAACCTGGCCGCCATGATCTTGCTGATCGCCAGCCGTTTCGTGATCGGCAGCCAGCCGGTCGCCTACCCGCTGCTGCTGGCGGCCACCGCGTGCCTGGGCGTGGGGTTCGGGCTTACGGTGCCGTCCATCAACACGTTCGCCGCCGCGCTCCACCCGGACACGGTGGACCGCTCGGTGCTGGTGCTGAACTCGCTGCTCGGGCTGGGCACCGCGCTGGCCCCGGTGTTCGTGGCGATCTTCGTGGGTCTGGGGTTCTGGGTGGGGCTGCCGGTGCTGGCGGCGGTGGCGGTCACCGCCCTGTTCCTGGCCAGCCTGCGGCTGCCCCTGGATGCTGGCAGGCCCGCCCGGCCACGGGCCGACGCGCCGCGGGCGCGGATCCCGGCCGCGTTCTGGCTGTTCGCGGCCTTCGGGGTGATGTACGGGTTCTGCGAGACCATGAACGGGAACTGGTCACAGCTCGACCTGACCTCGCTGAAGGTGTCCGTGACCGTGGCCTCGCTGGGCCTCACGCTGTTCTGGGCCATGGTGACGGTGGGCCGGCTGCTGTTCGCGGTGATCCAGCGCTGGTTTCCCAGCCGGCTCGCGTACCACCTGCTGCCGTTCGTGCTGGCCGCGGCCTTCGCGGCGATCTCGATGCTGCCGCCACGGGCCCCGGTGGCGGGCGTGGCGGCCTTCGCGCTGGCCGGCTTCGGCTGCTCGGCACTCCTGCCGCTGACCATCAGCTTCGGCCAGGAGCGGCTGGTCAGCATGTCGGCAGCGATGGCGGGCCTGGTCATCGCGTTTTACGAGGTGGGATACGGGATCGCAGCGTTCGGCGTAGGGCCGCTCCTGCGGGCCGGGCTCACGCTGCCAGACCTGTACGGCGTGAGCGTTGTGGTGGCCGTGGCTCTGGGACTGCTATCGCTGGCCGTGGCGCACGGCCGTCCGTCACCCCGGTCCGTGCACCCCCGGCCGCAGCCAGCGGGGACACCGGCGCCCGCCACGGATTGACCAGTCAGGAATGACACGGAGACTCGCGAATCAGCGCGCCTCGGCCTCGAGTTCTCTGCGGGCCTCCGCCAACTGCTGCCGCGCGGCCGGGTCCGGAGCCGGATAGTGCGGGTCGATGTCGATCAGCGTGTGCGCGATGACCGCGGCCGCGCAGACGCGGGTGAACCACTTGTGGTCGGCGGGCAGCACGTGCCACGGCGCCCATTCCGTGCTGGTGTGGCTCAGCATCGCGGAGTACGCCCGCTGGTAGTCATCCCAGTACCGGCGTTCGCGCACGTCACTGGCCGAGAACTTCCAGTTCTTCTCGGGCTTGTCGATCCGGCGCAGGAAACGCCTCCGCTGTTCCTCCTTGGACACGTTGAGGAACATCTTGACCACGCGGATGCCCTGGTCGGCCAGGTAGCGCTCCCAGTCGTTGATCTCCCGGTAGCGGCGTTTCCAGATGTCGCCGGTGCGGCTTTCCGGGGGGAGCTTCTCGCGGTCAAGCAGTTCCTTGTGGACCCGGACGGCGAGTACTTCCTCGTAGTGCGAGCGGTTGAAGATGCCGATCTCGCCGCGGGCAGGGAGTTCGCGGGCGTGCCGCCACAGGTAGTCGTGCCCCAGTTCCTCGGCCGACGGCTGTTTGAAGCTCGACACCCGGACGCCTTGCGGGTTCACCCCGCTCATCACGTGCCGGATCGTGCTGTCCTTGCCCGCCGCGTCGAGGGCCTGCAGCACGACCAGCACCCCGTAGGTGTCCTGCGCGCTCAGCCGGTCCTGGTATTCGGCGAGCAACTCCACACCCTGGCGGAGCAGGTGCTGCCCGTCTCCTTTCTTGCGGACCCCGAAGCGCGCGCCGGGGTCGAGGTCCCGGGGCAGGTGGACGGCCGAGCCCGGCTTCACCCGCAGCGGCTCGACCAGCCGCTTGATCCAGCCAGCCTGATGATCGGTCATCCGCGGTCCTTCCGCTCATCCTGCCCGTTACCACGATCCTGCCAGCCCGGGTAGATCATGGTGAGTGTGGTGGATCCGATCCAGGTCCGGGGCAAGGTGATCCCGGCCGACGAGCTGTCCTGGCGGTTCTCCAGGTCATCTGGTCCCGGCGGGCAGTCGGTCAACACCAGCGACAGCCGCGTGGAGCTGTCCTATGACGTGGCGGCGTCATCGGCGCTGGGCCCGCTGCTGAGGGAGCGCGCGCTGACTGCGCTGGCCGACCGGCTGGTCAACGGGGTTCTGACGGTCAGCGCGTCCGAGCATCGGTCTCAGCTCCGCAACCGGGAAGCGGCCTCCCGCCGCCTGGCCAGCGTGCTGACCCACGCGACCGGCCCGCCGCCCGCGGTCCGGCGGCCGACCAAGCGGACACGTGGTTCCCAGGAACGCAGGCTCGCAGCCAAGCAGCGCCGGTCCCGGATCAAGCGGCTCCGCCGCTCCACGGATGAGTGAGGCCCGTGTACGAGGCGGCCTGCTCAACTGCGCCGAAGGCCGATCATGGTCACGGCGACTCCACCGAGCGCGACCAACGGCCCGACCAGGACCCACAACGTCACTCCGGTCATCACGCTGCCCTTGATGAACCCAAGGCCTTGCAGCGTCCAGACGACTCCGGCGATGACGATGAGCAAGCCCGCAATAGCGAGAATGATCCTCCACATGTGACTGGCCCCCTCTGCCGAGCGCTGGACCGCTCAGTACCACCGTGGGCTATAACCTGCCGAAACGTAAATAACGTGCAGGTTTCAGCTTCACCGGACCTAGCCCGTTTCTGGCTTCGTGCAGCACGCCGTCGGCGTCTCCTTGGATGACGTGGCGGGTTGGGGGGCATTGCTCGCCGAGGCGCTGCAGGAAACCGGCGGTGCGCTCTCCGACAGCGAGCGGGCCTGGGCTGACGAGGTACTCGGTGTCACACAGCGTGGGGGCAGGTCAGCGGCCTGATGCCGGGCGTTACCCTCGACGCGGGCGGCCTGATCGCCCTCGACCGAAACGACCGCCGTGTAGTCGTCCTCCTTGCCCGGGCACGTGAAACAGGTGCCCGGGTCACCGTTCCGGCCACTGCGCTGGCCCAGGCAGTCCGGCGGCCGGATGAGCAGGTCCGGCTGGCGCGCCTGGTTCGCCAGCCGACAACTGACGTGGTCGACCTCGGCCGGGTAGACGCGGCAAATGTTGGCAGGCTGCTCGCGGCGAGCGGAACAGCCGACATCGCCGATGCCCATGTAGCGATCTGCGCCCGCCGCGCAGGGCAGCAAGTTGTCACCTCCGATCCCGGCGATCTGCGTCTGCTTGACCCTGCCATCCGGTTGATCGCGATCTGAAAGCCCCGCACGCGTCAGCCACGGGAGACGGGCGACTCGCACAGCAGCGTCCAGGCCAGTCAAGGGATCCCCATGACTCCGCAAAACAAAAACGGCGGAAGCACTTGCGTCCCGTCATGATCACCGGGATCGTACGGCATATCTGGTCACCCCACACCAGATACGAAACCATGCCCACCGCGCGCCACACCGGGAGGAGCCTCGAACACGGGACTACAGAGGTCACAATGCCTGGCGTGCGAGTAACCTCGCCGCGCTGACGTTTTTGGTTCCACCGGCCGAGGCGGCCAATGCCCGGCATCGCGCCCGCCACCCTGGGGGCCTTTCGTGATCACGAATCGGAGGAAAGGGCATGAAGGGCTTCAAGAACTTTATTATGCGTGGCGACGTGATCATTGTCGCGGTCGGGCTGGTCCTCGCCTTGGCCTTCAGCGGCTTGATCCTGGCCTTCACGACCGACATCATCAGCCCGATCGTGGCCCGGTTCCAGGGCGGCAAATCGCTCGGGCTGGGTGTTTAGCTCGGCACGGCCGGAAACTCTAAGACTTTCGTCGACTTTGGCGCCTTTATCTCGGCAATCATTTATTTCGTGATCTTCATCGCCGTTGTCTACTTCCTCATCGTGGTGCCTTACAAGCACGTCCAGGCCCGCCGCGGCGAGGAGGTCTTCGGCGATCCCCCGCCGGTCAAGACCTGCCCGGCCTGCCTGTCCAGCGATCTGCCCGCCGCCGCCAGCAATGTAAGTACTGCGGCACCGACCAGCCGGCCGCTGCCGCCGCGTGAGCCAAGCGAGGACCGCCCCGCCCGGTCACTTGGCGTCCGCGTAGCAGTCGACCACGGCCGTGGTCACCGGGAACCGCACCGGGGTCGCGCCGAACAGCAGGCGCCCCGCTTCCTGTGCCGCGTCGCCGATGGCGGCGACCACCTCCGGGGCGCAGGCGCGCGGGCAGTGCACGATGACCTCGTCGTGCTGGAAGAAAACGAGCCCGGGGCCATCCAGTTGTCCGGCTAGACCGGCCCCCCCGGCTGGGCCGGCCGCCCCGGCTGGGCCGCCGGACCCCGTCGGGCCGCCCATGGCCGCGAGTCGCTGGCGGAGCCCGGCCAGCAGGACCAGCGCCCAGTCCGCCGCGCTGGCCTGCACCACGAAGTTCCGGGTGAACCGGCCGCGGGCCCGCAGCGAGCGCCGGGCCCGCTGGTCATCGGCGCCCGGCTCGTCGGGGGACGCGGTGAGGTCCCGCCACTCGGCGGACGGCGGCGGGCAGGACCGGCCGAGCCGGGACCGGACCACCCGGCCTTCCTCCCCCGCCCGCGCGGCCGCCTCCACGTAGGCGTCGGCCCGCGGAAAACGCCGCCGGAGAACGGCCAGCAACTGCGAGGCCTCGCCCCCGGCTCCGCCGTACATCGCGGACAGCAGCGCCACCTTGGCCTTGGCCCGGTCACCACCGAACGTCCCGGCCAGGGCCTGGTACAGATCGCCGGATCCGGCCGCCTCCGCGAACGCGTCATCACCAGCGAGCGCGGCGAGAACACGCGGCTCAAGCTGTGCGGCGTCCCCGACCACTAGCGTCCAGCCCGGATCTGCCACGACCGCGCGGCGCACCACCCGCGGGATCTGCAGCGCACCGCCGCCGCGGCTCGCCCAGCGGCCCGACACCACTCCCCCGACTACGTACTCCGGGTGGAACCGGCCGTCGCGCACCCATTCGTCCAGCCATGCCCAGCCATGTGCCGCATGCAGCCGGGCCAGCTCCTTGTATTCGAGCAAGAACGGAACCGCGGGGTGGTCGATGCCCCGGAGCACGCCTGAACGGGTGGACGAGACCGCAACGCCCTCGGTGGCGAACGCCTTCAGTAGCTGGGCCGGCGAATCGGGGTTGACCGGGCGCCCGCCGAACGCGGCGGAGATCTGGGCGGCCAGCTCGGCCAGCCGAGGCGGCCGGAACCCCGGCCCGGGCCGGGGGCCGAGCAGTGCGGCCAGCAGTGCGTCATGAACGTCGGCCCGCCAGGGCATGCCCCGGGCACGCATCTCAGCTGCGGCCAGGCCCCCAGCCGACTCCACCGCGGCCAGCAACCCGAACCTGGCCGGGTGTGCATCGGCAGCGATCCGGCGTACCTGGTCCGCGTGGGCGACGACCAAGGCACGGAGCACCTCACGGGCCTCGCCGATGCCTGGCTCGGCCGGCCCGAACAGGGTCGTCTGCCCGGTCACCCCGGGACCAAGGGGAGTTCCCGCAACCACTACCCGCTGGGCGCTGCCTGTCCGCTGGGCGACGACGGCCCGCTCGGCAACCCCGGCCCGCTCGGCAACCCCGGCCCGCTCGGCAACCACGGGGCGGGCTCCTGCTGGCTCGTCGCCGCGCGCGAAAAGCAGCGCCTCGGTGAGCGCGACGTCGTGACAGCGGTCCACCCGGACTCCGGCGCGAAGCAGGGACGGGTAAGACCTGGACGTGTCCGCCCAGACCCAGCGCACAGTTTCCCCGCGCTCAGGCCCGGCGCGCTCGTAGTCCGCTACCGCAGCCGCGAAATCGTTGACCAGGGTGGGGGCGGCGTAGCCGCTGCCATCCTCGGCGAGTTCCTGCAGGAGGGCCGTGCGCCCGGGTCCGGCAGCCACCGCAACCCGCACGCCCCAGATTCTCCGCCGGACCGCCGACAGTCTGCGCGGCGGGTGCGGAATTCCGGAATTTCCTTGGTGTCTGGTCCCGGCCCGGTCCCTGGGCAGGCCGGGCCGGGCCCAGACGTCTGCACCCTCAGCCTGAGGGTTGTCCTTGGTTGCCACCGCCCGGGCCGACGTACCCGTGACCGAGGCGTGAGAGGCGGGACAGGTCAACGGCGTGGATCACAGCAGCATGTAAGCGCCCGGACCTGAGCGATGGCTGAGTACGTGCTTAGAAATGCCTGACGAGGAAGGCGGTCAAGGCCGCGCTCGATGAACACTTTGGCACGGAGAGTACCCCGCTAGCTCACCCGCTCCGCGGCCGTTCCGCCGCCACCGAGGCGGGCCTGCCGCCGGCCACGGGCCACCGCGCCACCGGCGCTCGCCCAGCTGGCCAGGCGCGCCGCGGCCTGCCCCGGGAGCTCACCGGCGGCCCATCCAGCTAGCTCCGCGGCCATAGTGTCGGTGATGCTGCCCCGGCTGGCGGGATCCGCCCGGCGGTCCGCGGCCTCCGCCCGTGCCCCCGGGGTCTCGTCGGGCTCCGCGTCGGCCTGGGGTTCCTGCCGGGAATCGGCCGGGGCCTGTGCCACCGGACCGAGGTCAACCGGACCGAGGTCGACCAGACCAGGGTCGCGGCCCCGCTGGGAGTCGCTGGTCCCGTCCGGGCCGGCCGCGGCGAGGCCGGCCGAGGCCGACGGGGACCAGGCCGGCCCCTCCGCCGTGGAGCCGTGCCGGGGTCCAGGCAGCGGGCCATCGCCGGCCCGTGGTGTCTCGCCCGGCTGGGCGTCCCTGCTCAGGTCATCCTCACCATGGGCATCCAGCCGCGGGGACGCCTCACCCGCCAGCATGTGCTTACCTGCGCCCCCGATGCGGTCCGGCGTGCCGCCGCCGGGGCGGACGTCGCCGTCTCGCAGGTCCTCATCCCGCCCGGACTCATCCCGTAGATCTTCATCCCGCCCGGACTCATCCCGCAGGTCTTCATCCCGCCCGGACTCTTCCGGCCGGGACTCGTCCCACGCAACTTGATCCCGCCCGGACTCATCCCGCAGGTCCTCATCCCGCCCGGGCTCATCCCGCAGGTCCTCATCCCGCCCGGACTCATCCCGCAGATCTTCATCCTGCCCGGACTCTTCCGGCCCGGACTCGCCCCACACAACTTGATCCCGCCCGGACTCATCGGGCCCGGACAGATCGCGCTGGGCGTCGTCCTCACGCGCGGCTCCGGCCAGAACTTCGGCGCTAGCCACGGCGCCGTCGCTCCCCGGCTCGCCGATGCCGGGCGGTCCGTGGGGCGCGTCGCTGGATGTGTCCGCAGACTCCTCCTCGGCACGGTACGGCCCAGCCTCGCCGTACCCACCTGCCTCGCCGTACCCACCTGCCTCGTCGTGTCTGCGCGCCGGTGCATCCCCGCTGGACGTGCCGCATTCACCCGGCGTGCCGTGGGGCCCGGCCGGACCTGACGCGCCGTACGGCCCGTCAGGGTCATAGGGCTCCCCCGTGTACGGGACGGCATACGGGGCGCCCCCGGCGTAGGGCACGCCGTACGGTGCGACGCCGAACGGGCCGCGCTCATCGTCGCGCACGTGCTCGTCAGCCCCAGGAACCCCATCAGCCAGCGAGAGCCCATCAGCATCAAGGAAATCATCCGGCCCCCGGAACTCATCGGAAAGCCCCAGTTCGCCAGGCAACTTCAGGTCGTGGGGGCGCCCGAGTTCCCCGGTCCGCCCGAACGGGTCGCCCGAGGCCACGTCGCCCTGCAGCGGGCCCAGATCGAGAGGCAGCTCAGGCTCGTCGAGCTGGCTGGGCCCGACGCTATTCAGCTGCTCCCGGCTCTCGCTGAACTCCGGGGGCCAGCCCTGCACGGGAATCCGGCCCCGCACGTCGTCGAGCAGGCTCTGGTCGTACCCGCGGTCGGGATACCCGTGGTCGGGATACCCGTGGTCGGGATACCCGCGGTCCGGGACGGCCGGGCGGTCCGCCGCGAACCCACTCCGGGCAGGCGGGCGGTAGCCAGGATCAGCGGGCCGGGGCAGCCCGTCCGGTCCGTAGCCCACGCTCTCCTGCAGCAACGCCGCGAGCCGCTCGGCGTCCTCGGCGTTCACGCCGAAGACGACCCGGGGCCGCCCCCACGGCTCCTCGATCGAGTAACCGACATAGCTCGAGACCGGCGGCATGGGCTCGGCCTCCAGGCCCTGCGTGGCACGCCACCGCTCCCATGCCCGCTCCAACATTGTCGCGGCGCGTTGCGCGCGAGATACCAGCCTTGGGTCAGGCATTGTGCGATCCTCCCCTAAGAAACGGTGCCGCGCCGGGCCTCGCGGGTCCCCGGCGGGCGGCGGCATCGCGGCCCGCCCCGGAACGTGCCCCCGCACGCGCCGCGGCACCGGGTACGCGGATGCCGAGCAAGCCGCCTACCCCCCCTGGATGGCGGCCGTGCCGCTACCCGAAGTGCTGGCGAGCAGCAGTCCTGGCTAGCGGCAGGGACCAGTATGGCGGACCTGGGCTCTAAGCAAGGGTAGTTACAAAAAGTTAGACCGTGACTACGCAAAGTAGCCACGGTCTCGTCACTGCGCCCCCGGGAAGATTATGATTCCCCGTCCGGGTAATGACCCAGGATCGACCCCGGCAGTTCTCTCGAACCCCAGCGAGCAGCCTGCGCGTCTACCGCTCGCCGGCCCGGCTGTCAGCCGGGGCCGACCCCCCTCTTGTCCCCCCTCATGTTGTGCGGTACTGCGTGTACTTCGGGTACTGCCTGTCGTGCCGTCGTGCGTGTCGTGTTTCGTTGCGGGCCTACTCCGAGCGCTGCTGCGGGATCCCGGCGAGGAGCGCGCGGACCTCGGTCTCGCGATAGCGGCGGTGTCCACCCAGCGTCCGGATGGAGGTCAGCTTCCCCGCCTTCGCCCAGCGAGTCACTGTCTTGGGGTCAACGCGAAACATTGTCGCGACCTCTGCCGGTGTCAGCAGCGGCTCGGCCTCCGGTGTACGTGCAGACATGTCTACGGCCTCTCCTCTTGGACCAGTTTGCGATCCTGCGGTTGTTGCTTTGCCTGGCTCCATGTGGAGCCTGCCGTGGATGTCCCATATGGCCCACTGAGACCATATTGCCATCACCAGCGGTGACAAGTTGACCACCAGGAGCAAAGATTCTGTGACAGGTCGCCCCCGTTGCCCCACTGTTATGCGTCACGCTGCGTGATTCTAGCGACACGTATCGTTGCAACGGGTGGAATCTGGAAAGTCGTCCTCTGATAGTCAGTTGGCGGCTTCGAGCGACTCCAGCCTCTGCCACCTGCTGCGGAGCCGCTGATAGAGCACGCCGGCCAGGTCCTGCTGGCCTTCCCGGCTCGCGCTGATGGACGCCGACACTTCCGCGACCGACTGATCAGCCCGCAGCGAATCGTCGTCGAGCAGGTGCACGAGACCGCCGTAATCCAGCTCCACGACCGAATGCGGGTGGAACTCCTCCAGCCACCGGCCGATCTGGGCGATCTCCACCGTGGCCTGCCACGGGCCCACGCCATCCCGGTGGCTGGGTTCGCCGTCGCCGCCTCCGCCGCCCGCCGCGCCGGGGGGGCTCGTTAAGGCGTCGCCGCTGGTCCGCCGGAGCGCGTTCAGGGCCCGGGCGATCCGCCGCCGGGCCTGCGACATGGCCGTGGCGTAGCTGAGCGTCCGGGCCGCGGCCGCGGTGGGCGGGCCCCCGCCGTCGGCCTTGGTCACCCCGCCCAGCACGAGCCACCGCTCCTCGGAGGCGAACGGCACGAACCACCCGGGGGGTACCGCCCAGGTGCACGACTGGATGAACACCCGCAGCGATGACGCCTGGCCCTGCCAGCAGGCGAACTCCCGCAACGCCTCGTCCGCCTGGCCCGCCGCGAACGCGGCGGCCTGTAGCGGGCGGGCAGTGGAACGTCAGCCGGCCCAGCTCAAGCCAGGACCGCAGCCGGGTCTGCCAGGGGCAGATGTAGGTGACGCCGTCGGCCCAGCGGACGTACGCGTGACCGCTCTCCCGCTGCGGGGCCGCGATCGGTGGCGTGGCGATCAGCCTCCTCAGCGCCTCGGCCTGCTCGGCTTCCAGGGCAGCCGCGCGCCGCGGGCGCTGCGACGAGGCCGCGTACTCGGCCCAGTACCGGCTCTCTGCGTCGCTGAACGCGGAGAGAGGCTCATAGACGCGCAGATAGGCCGCGTAGGGTCGCACGTTCGCATCGTGGCACGCTCCCGAGGCGCGGTACATGTCCTGCAGATAACGAGATCGTCACTGGTCTCCCGCAGCGATAGTGTCGGATTCGGGCCGGCCCCACCCCAGGCCGCCCGACCTGTCGTGTGCGCAGGCCGCAAGCACCCACCAGAACGCGAAGGGTGTCACTACCGTGACGGACGTGTTCCACCCGAGTACTGACCTGGCCCCGAGCGCCAGCCACGGACACGAGCAGGTCGTCTTCTGCCAGGACCGGCAGAGCGGGCTGCGGGCCATCATCGCCATCTACTCGACGGCACTCGGCCCCTCCCTCGGCGGGACCCGCTTCTACCCGTATCCGGACGAGGACACCGCCCTGGCCGACGTGCTGAACCTGTCCCGCGCGATGGCCTACAAGAACGCGTTGGCGGGCCTGGATCATGGCGGCGGCAAGGCCGTGATCATCGGCGATCCCGCCACGGACAAGTCCGAGGCCCTGCTCCGTGCCTACGGCCGCTTCATCGAGTCGCTAGGCGGCCGCTACATCACCGCGTGCGACATCGGCACCTACAGCGAGGACATGGACATCATCGCCCGGGAATCCGGCCACGTGACCGGGCGGACGGTCCCGAACGGCGGCGCGGGCGACTCTTCCGTGCTCACCGCGTTCGGGGTCTTCCAGGGCATGCGGGCGGCGGCGGAGCACCGCTGGGGCAGCCCCCGCCTCGAAGGACGCCTGGTCGGGGTAGAAGGCGTCGGCAAGGTCGGGCGGCGGCTGGTCACCCTGCTCGCCGAGGCCGGGGCGTCCGCCGTGGTCTGTGACGTGGACCCGGGCGCGGTCAGCCGGGTCGTGGCGGCGCACCCGGGCGTGCGGGTGGCGGCGAGCCGGGCCGAGCTCCTGGCCCACGACATAGACGTCTACGCCCCGTGCGCGCTGGGTAGCGCGCTGGACGATGACACCACGGCGACCCTGCGGGCCAGCATCGTCTGCGGCGGGGCGAACAACCAACTGGCTCACCCCGGTATCGAGAAACTGCTCGCCGACCGCGGCGTCCTGTACGCCCCGGACTACGTGGTCAACGCGGGCGGCGTGATCCAGGTCTCCGACGAGCTGGGCGGGTTCAACTTCGAGCGGGCCCAGGCCCGGGCGGAGCAGATCTACATCACGACCAGGCGGATCTTCGCCCTCGCCGACACCGAGGGCGTGCCGCCCGCGGTCGCGGCCGACCGCCTGGCCGAGCGCCGGATGTCTGAGGTGGGCAGGCTCCGGGGGATCTGGCTGGGTGGGTGAAGGTTGCACTGGACGCCTGCCCGGCAGGAATTGATGGGGGTCAATCAGTCCTGCTCGCATCCTGTAGAGGCGCTTACGGCGCAAAGCAGGTACGGTTGGATCTGTACGCAAGCTGGAAGCGCGTCGCACCTCAAGCGGTGGAGTTGGCGACGGGCCGTCCTGCATGCGTAAAGCCGCAAGTCATCAGCGCAGGGAGCAGGAGCCCGAGAGTGGCTCCGCATGTTCGAGGGGGTCGAGCCAATGGGGCGCGGCCGAGCCAAGGCCAAGCAGGTAAAGGTGGCACGCCAGCTGAAGTACAACAGCGGCGGCACGGACCTTGACCGGCTGCGGACTGAGCTGGGTGTCGGCAGGGACGAAGGGGATGCGGATGGCGACCCTTACGTCGCAGGGCGTTACGCGGATGACGCGGACGCCGATGATGCCGACGAAGACGACGACGAGGACGAGGACGACCTCGGCTACGGCAACGGGTCGCATATGAGCAGGCGGGCCTGACGGCCTAGCCCCTAGCCCTCCGAGGGGTGCCGCCCGGTCAGCCGGGCGGTCCCCGAGCCGGTCACGATCTCACCGACCACCCACGCCGGGGCGCCGCGGTCCGTCAGCATGCCGAGGGCCCGGTCCGTGTCCGCGCGGCCTATCACGGCTGCCATGCCGACGCCCATATTGAACACCTGCTCCATCTCGGCTGGCGGCACTCCGCCGCGGTCCGCGAGGAGGCCGAATACAGCCGGTGGCCGCCAGCTGCCCCGGTCCAGGACCGCGTCGGCCCGCGGGGGCAGGACCCGGGCCAGGTTGGCGGCCAGCCCCCCGCCGGTGATGTGAGCGTAGGCGTGCACGTCGCAGTCGGCAGCCAGGGCCAGGCAGTCGCGGGCGTAGATGCGGGTCGGGGTCAGCAGCTCGGTGCCCAGCGGGCTGCCGATCTCGGGGAACTCGGCCGCCAGGTCCAGCCCGGCCCGCTCCAGCACCCGCCGGACCAGCGAGAAGCCGTTGGAGTGCAGCCCTGACGACCCCAGCGCCAGCACTATGTCGCCGGGCTGCACGCGGTGCGGGCCCAGCAGGTCGTCATGGTCGACCACGCCGGTGGCCGCGCCGGCCAGGTCGAAGTCGTCCGGTCCGAAATGGCCAGGATGCTCGGCCGTCTCTCCCCCGATCAGGGCGCAGCCCGCCTGCACGCACCCTTCGGCCACGCCGGACAGGATGGTCGCGGCGCGCTCCGGCTGGAGGCAGCCGAAGACCATGTAGTCGGTCATGAACAGCGGTTCCGCCCCGCACACCACCAGGTCGTCCACCACCATCCCGACCAGGTCGATGCCGACCGTGCCGTAGATCCCCAGCCGGCTGGCGAGCACCACCTTGGTGCCCACGCCGTCGGTCGAGGTAGCAAGCAGCGGCCGCCGCATGGTGGTCAGCCGGCTCGCGTCGAACAGGCCGGCGAACCCGCCCAGGCCACCGATCACTTGCGGGCCGCTGGTCCGGGCGATCGACGCCCGCATCAGGTCTACGGCGCGCTCGCCCGCGGCGATGTCCACGCCCGCGTCACGGTAGGTACTCATCACCGGTCCCGGTAGGTGTGCATCACGACATGACCGGGGGGATTACTTCCAGCAGGTGCTTGCCCCGCTCGGCCTCGGCGACCGGGATCGGGTACTGGCCGTCGAAGCAGGCCCGGCACAGCCGGCCCGCCGGGATCGTCGTCGCCTCGGTGAGGCCCTCAAGTGAGATGAAGCCGAGCGAGTCCGCCCCGATGGAGTCGCGGATCTCCTCGACCGTGGAACCACCCGCGATCAGCTCGGCCCGCGTGGCGAAGTCGATCCCGTAGAAGCACGGCCAGGCCACCGGCGGGCTGGAGATGCGCACGTGCACCTCGGCCGCGCCCGCCTCGCGGAGCATGGCCACGATGGCCTGCTGGGTGTTGCCGCGCACGATCGAGTCGTCCACCACGACCACCCGCTGGCCCGCGATGACCTCCCGCAACGGGTTCAGCTTGAGCCGGATGCCGCGCTGCCGGATGGTCTGGCTGGGCTGGATGAACGTCCGCCCGACGTAGGAGTTCTTCACCAGCCCCTGGCCGTACGGGATGCCGCTGGCCTGGGCGTACCCGATGGCCGCCGGCGTGCCCGACTCCGGCACCGGGATGACCAGGTCCGCCTCGACCGGGTGCTCGGCGGCCAGCATCCGGCCGACCTGGACCCGAGTGGCCTGGACGCTGCGCCCCGCGATGGCGGTGTCGGGGCGGGCCAGGTAGACGTACTCGAACAGGCAGCCCGCCGGGTGCGGCCGGGCGAAGTGCCGGGATCTGACGCCGCGCTCATCGATGGTGACCAGCTCGCCCGGGTCGATCTCCCGGACGAACGACGCGCCCACGATGTCCAGGGCCGCGGTCTCGCTGGCCACCACCCAGCCGCTGGCCAGCTGGCCGAGCACCAGGGGGCGGAAGCCCTGCGGGTCGCGGGCCGCGTACAGCGTGTGCTCGTCCATGAACACCAGCGAGTAGGCCCCGCGCACCAGCGGGAGCGAGGCCAGGGCGCTCTCCTCGACGCTGGCCATCCGCGGGTCGGCGAACAGGGCGGTGAGCACGTCGGTGTCCGTGGTGGCCCGCTGGCTGGCCGCGCCGCGCTCGCCGTCGGCGCCGCTGGCGATGGCCGCGAGCTCCAGGGTGTTGATCAGGTTGCCGTTGTGCCCCAGAGCCAGGCTGGCCACCGGGGTGGACCGGAACGTCGGCTGGGCGTTCTCCCAGGTGGAGGCGCCGCTGGTCGAGTACCGGCAGTGTCCGACCGCGATGTAGCCGCGCAGCGTGGACAGGGCAGCCTCATCGAATACCTGGGCCACCAGGCCCATGTCCTTGTACACCACGATCCGGTCGCCGTCACTGACCGCGATGCCCGCCGACTCCTGGCCCCGGTGCTGCAGGGCGTACAGGCCAAAGTAGGCGAGCTTGGCGACTTCCTCACCGGGGGACCACACGCCGAAGACTCCGCATGCGTCCCGAGGAGGCCGGTCTCCGGGGTCCACATCGTCCGTCAGTCGGCCATCGGGGTTGACCACGCGGTCAGTCTAATGATGGCGAGGCGTTGGTCGTACCGCGCAGTAGCGGCAACCAGTCCGACAGGTCCGCGCGCGGCCCGCTGGCGCTGACCAGCCCGGCCTCCCGTGCCTGCGCCCAGGACAGCCGGCCCAGGGCCAGCCTGACCCAGGTCATGGGGTCAGTCTCCACCACGTTCGGCGGGGTTCCCCGGGTGTGCCGCGGCCCGGCGACGGCTTGGACCGCGGCGTAAGGCGGCACCCGGACCTCCACCGCGCGGCCGGGCGCATCGGCCGCGAGCAGGCCAAGCAGGTGCGCAACCGCGGCCCGGGTGGCCTCCCGCTGCGGCTCCACGCCGGCGTCCAGAGCCCCGAGCACCGCGAAGGCCAGCGCCCGCCCGAGTACCGCGGGCTCGGCCGGACCCGCCCACGGATCCTGGCCCAGCGCCGAGCGCTGCGCGTCCAGGGCGGCGCGCAGTCGCTGGGGATCGGGACGGCGGGGTGGCATCAGCCTCCCTAACGTACCGTGACCCAAATCACCACGATCCGGGACACCGCGTAGACACCCACGACCGACGGGGTGACGACATATATCATGATTCGAGCGATTTGCGGATTTAGCTGGCCTAACCGGCCAGGAGCAGATAATCGTCATCCCTATGGCAGGGATGCGCGGTCCTGGGCGACGGAGCAAAGACAAATCGCGGGCCACCGCTGCTATCTTGATCACCGCGACGGTCGTACTGGCGGTGCTGGTCGCGGTGGGCGTGGTCGCCTTCCTCCACTCCCGGAGCACGAACGCGGCGCAGCCGCGGGGGCTCGGGCTGTCCGACAAGATCACAAGCGAGCAGTCGGTGGGCCTGGCCAACCTAGGCCGCACCGGCCAGGCGGGCTCCTCGAGTTCCTCTGCGACGCTGCTCTACGCCGGGGCCGGCGGTGTCCTCTTCACCCCTAGCACCGGCGGCGGCGAGACCGTCCAGTCCAACCAGCAGTGGCAGGCCGACCAGATGAGCGGCGTCGGGTTCGTCCTGCTGTTCTCCCCGAACGGCCGGTGCCTGGCTGCGGTGGGCCGCGGCGGCCAGGCCACCGCGCAACTGGCGCCCTGCGACGCCGGGCTCGACCAGCGCTGGTATCACCCGTTCCAGGGCACCGACTCGCAGGGCCGGGACTACTGGGAGCTGCGCAGCGCGTCCGATGGGCGGTGCCTGGGGCTGGGGAACGCCTCGTCAGGCGGGTCCGTGGTGGCCGAACTGCAGAAGTGCGCGGCAGGCAAGCCGTGGCCGCAGCTGATCATGTTCTGGTCGGCTTACTGACCTGGCTGGCCTGAACTGACCTGGCTGGCCTGAGCTGGCTGCCAGGGCCCGGCAGCCGGGCCTGGCACCCGGACTAGCTCCCCAGCCTCAGCGCACCAAACAACGCCGGCAGCGTACCCCGGTGCGCCGCCCCGAGCTCGCCCACGGGGATGTCGAAGATGCCCTGCACGACCAGGCTGTCCCCGCCGGCTACCCCGAGTTCAGCCACGGGCACGCCGTGCCCGGCGGCCAGCGCGGTGAAGGCCCGCTCGGACCCGGGCCGGACCGCGACCACGGCGCGCGCCGCAGACTCGCTGAACAGCTGGGTGAACAGGTCGCCCTGGAGCGCCACCTGGCAGCCGACCCGCTGGTCCAGGCAGCACTCGGCCAGCGCGATGGCCAGGCCGCCCTCGGACAGGTCGTGTGCCGCCTCCAGCAGCCCGCCGGCGGCCGCCGCGGTCAGCACCGCGGCCAGGGCCCGCTCGGCCGCCAGGTCCACCTCAGGCGGCCGTCCGCCGCAGTGCCCGTGGGTCACCTGGGCCCAGGCCGACCCTCCGAACTCGGCCTCGGTCCGGCCCAGCAGCACGATGGGGGCCCCCTCGGTGCGCAGCCCGATCGGGACCCGCCGGGTCACGTCGGCGTGCACGCCGAGCACCCCGATCACCGGCGTGGGATGGATGGGCGCCTCGTCGGTCTGGTTGTAGAAGCTGACGTTGCCGCCGGTGACCGGCACCCCGAGGGCGGCGCACCCGTCCGCGAGCCCGCGGACCGCCTCGCTGAACTGCCACATGACCCCGGGGTCCTCGGGTGAGCCGAAGTTCAGGCAGTTGGTCACCGCGAGCGGCACTGCGCCGGTGGCGGCCACGTTGCGGTACGCCTCGGCCAGCGCGAGCTGGGCGCCCGCGTACGGGTCGAGCAGGCTGAACCGGCTGTTTCCGTCCGTGGCCAGCGCGATCCCGAGGCCGGTCTGCTCGTCGATCCGGATCACGCCGGCGTCCTGGGGCGTGGCCAGGACCGTGTTGCCCCGGACATGCCGGTCGTACTGCTCGGTGACCCAGCTCTTGTCGGCCAGCCCCGGCGAGGCCAGCAGGGACAGCAGTGTGGCCCGCAGCTCGGGGCCGCCCTCCGGGCGGGGCAGCGCGGCCGGGTCGTCGGCCGCCATCGCGTCCTGGCCGGCCGGGCGCTGGATGGGCCGGTGGTACACCGGGCCTTCCTCGGCCGCGCTGGCGGGCGGGATGTCCACCACCTGCTCACCGTGCCAGGTCATCTCCAGCCGGCCGGTGCCGGTGACCTCGCCGATCACCGTGGCCAGCACGCCCCAGCGGGCGCAGACCTCCATGAAGCGGCCCACGTGGGCAGGCTCGACCACGGCCATCATGCGTTCCTGCGACTCGCTCATCAAGATCTCGGCCGGGCCGAGCGCCGGGTCGCGCAGCGGCACGGCGCCGAGATCCACGCGCATGCCGCTGCCGCCCCCCGCGGCCAGCTCGGTGGTGGCGCACGCCACGCCGGCCGCGCCCAGATCCTGGATGCCGGTCACCAGGCCGGCGGCGTACAGCTCCAGGCAGCACTCGATCAGCAGCTTCTCCATAAACGGGTCGCCGACCTGGACGCTGGGCCGCTTGGCCGAGTCGGCGCTGGCCACCCCGCCAGTGCCAGCTACCCCGTCGCCAGGCCCGCCAGGCCCCCCGAACGTGGCGCTGGCCAGCACCGAGGCGCCGCCGATGCCATCCGGGCCGGTCCGCGAACCGAACAGGATCACCTTGTTGCCGGTCCCGCGGGCCGCGGCCAGCTTGAGGTCCTGATGCCGCATGACCCCGACACACAACGCGTTGACCAGCGGATTCCCGCGGTAGCAGGGATCGAAGGCCAGCTCACCGCCGATGTTGGGCAGCCCCAGGCAGTTGCCGTAGAACGAGATGCCGGACACCACCCCGGGCAGCACCCGGCGGGTATCGTGCGCGTCCGCGGGCCCGAACCGCAGCGAGTCCATCACCGCGACCGGGCGGGCTCCCATGGCCAGGATGTCGCGCACGATCCCGCCTACGCCGGTCGCCGCTCCCTGGAACGGCTCCACGTACGAGGGATGGTTGTGCGACTCGACCTTGAACGTGACCGCGTACCCCTGGCCGACGTCGACCACGCCTGCGTTCTGGCCGATCCCGGCGAGCAGGGCCGCCGACGGCGGCGCGGACTCCGCGAACCGGCGCAGGTGCACCTTGGAGGACTTGTAGGAGCAGTGCTCGCTCCACATCACCGAGTAGATGGCCAGCTCCGCGTCGGTCGGCCGGCGGCCCAGCAGCTCGCCGATCCGCGCATACTCCGCGCTGGTCAGGCCCAGTTCGGCGTAGGGCTGCGGCTGTCCTGGGGTGGCCGCGGCGCGGCCCACCGTGTCTGTCGCGCCGCTCATCCGCCTGCCATCTCCTCCGCCATGACCCGCAGCACGGAGGTGAAGAACCCGAGACCGTCGGCGCCGGGCCCGGTGAGCGCGTCGATCGCGTGCTCTGGGTGCGGCATCAGCCCTACCACGTTGCCTGCTTCGTTCCGCACGCCCGCAATATCCCCAACGGATCCGTTCGGATTGCCGCCTGCGTAGCGCGCGACGACCTGGCCGGCCGCGGTCAGCCGGGCCAGGGTGGCAGGATCGGCCACGTAAGCGCCCTCACCGCTCTTCAGCACCACGCTGATCTCCTGATCCTGGGCGTAGTCCGCGGTCCACGGGGTGCGGGTTTCCTCGATGCGCACCCGGACCACCCGGTCGATGAACCGCAGGCCCGCGTTCCGGGTCAGGGCGCCCGGCAGCAGGTGCGCCTCACAGAGGATCTGGAAGCCGTTGCAGATGCCCAGGACCGGCAGCCCGCCCCGGGCCGCCGGGATGAGCTCGCCCATCACCGGCGCGAACCGCGCGATGGCGCCGCAGCGCAGGTAATCGCCGTAGGAGAAGCCGCCGGGCAGGATGACCGCGGCCAGGCCGCGCAGATCACGGTCGCCGTGCCAGAGCGGTACAGGTTCGGCGCCGGCCCGGGCCACGGCGCGCGCGGCATCGGCATCATCCAGCGACCCGGGAAAGGTGATGACGCCCACGCGGGCTGTCATGAGGCATCCTCGCAGCGGGGAGAGCGGGGGTGGTCTTCCTGCAGGTTACCGTGCCGGGCGGGATGATAAGGGCGGTGGCCGGGGGTAGCGGTGGGGGTCAGCCGGCGTTCCGGAGCTGGCCCTCCAGCAGCGGCGCGTCGTCCCGCCACGCCATCCGCTTCTGCAGGGAGACGACGGTGCCCAGGCCGGGCCCGCTGCTCAGCGTCACGTCATCGACGCAGGCCCGCATGATGGCCAGGCCGCGGCCGGACTCCGGCAGCAGGGCGATCATCTGGTCCTCGGTCAGCGGCTGCCCTGCAGGGCGCCACCGGCCGCCTGGGCGCGGTGCCCGCCGGGCCCCGGCGCCGACCGTCCGGCGGCGGAAACGCCCTGGCCCGTGCACGGCGTCCCACATAGGCCGGCGCGGGGCCGGCACCAGGAGCGTATCGAGGCCGCGCTCGTCATTCAGCACCTGGATCAGGCAGCCACGCTCGCCGATCCGGGCGACGATCTCGTACCTCGGCCCGGGTGCACCGTGCTTGAGCACGTTGGTGCAGGCTTCGGTCACCGCGAGGAGGAGGTCACTGACCCCTTCCTCATCGGCCCCGAGCCGGCGTAGGGTGTCGCCCAGGACCCTGCGCATGACCGGCACGCTGAGTGCCTCATGCGGAAACACCAGGCAGAACTCAACGTCCACAATCGACTCCTCGGCGCGTCTCATGTGAGCCCGCATCCGCCCCTCAGGTCCCTCATCCCGTGTTGGCGCTGGCCACTTGAGTCCTTTCCCGGCCCTGGCGCGGATAATCGTGAACTCTTGGGGTTATGTAGTTGTGCTCAACGACCCGGCCGGCTGAGCGGCCCGTTCAGGTCAGCTCTGGTGCAACGTGAACTCCTCGATCACCGGGTTGGCCAGCAGTTCCCCGGCCAGCTCGGCCACCCGGGCCAGAGCGGCCTCATCCGCGGGCCCGGTCAGCTCGACCTCGAACCGCTTGCCCTGCCGGACCCCGAGCACCTGGCCGAAGCCGAGCCGGTGCGCCGCGCTGGCGATCGCCTCCCCCTGCGGATCATGGATCTCCTTGCGGAGCATCACGTTGACGACGATTCGGGTCACTGGTTCCCGCCTCACTGTTCTTGGTGAACTGTTGTGAACTGTGGTTGCCGATCTGTACCGCTGATCAATACCAGGGTTTCCCCGGCCGCAGCCCGGTCTGCCACGATGGCCCTAGTGAACCCCACCACCATGGGGGGCTCGTGAACCCCACCACCAGAGGGAGTGCCACGTGACCGTTGACGCTGACGGTGCGGTCGCCGCACCGCGAGGCTCTGGAGGCCTGGACGGGCCGCCGGGACAGCGCACCGAAACCATCCAGCTGCTCACCCCGGAGGGTGAGCGGGTCGAGCATCCGGACTACCCGCTGGAGCTCACCGACGGCGAGGTGAAAGACCTCTACCGGGACCTGGTCCTGGTCCGGAGGATCGACACCGAGGCCATCGCGCTGCAGCGGCAGGGGGAGCTCGGGATCTGGGCCTCGCTGCTCGGGCAGGAAGCGGCGCAGGTCGGCTCGGGCCGCGCGCTCGGCCCGCGCGACATGGCCTTCCCCACCTACCGTGAGCACGGCGTGGCCTGGTGCCGCGGGCTGGACCCAACCCGGCTGCTGGAGCTGTTCCGCGGGGTCAGCCACGGTGGCTGGGACCCCGCCGCGTACCGGTTCCACCTGTACACGATCGTGATCGGCGCGCAGACGCTGCACGCCACCGGCTACGCGATGGGCATCCAGCGGGACGGCGCGGTCGGCGAGGACGGCGAGGCGGTCATCGTCTACTTCGGGGACGGCGCCACCAGCCAGGGTGACGTCAACGAGGCGTTCATCTGGGCGTCGGTGTTCAACGCGCCGGTCGTGTTCTTCTGCCAGAACAACCAGTGGGCCATCTCCGAGCCGCTGGAGCGGCAGAGCCGCATCCCGCTCTACCGGCGGGCCAGTGGGTTCGGCTTCCCCGGCGTGCGGGTGGACGGCAACGACGTGCTCGCCTGCCTGGCGGTGACCAGGAAGGCCATGCAGGCGGCCCGGGAGGGTCAGGGACCCACGTTCATCGAGGCGTTCACCTACCGGATGGGCGCCCACACCACCACCGACGACCCGACCCGGTACCGGCTGGCCAGCGAGCTGGAGGCATGGAAGCTGAAGGACCCGATCGAGCGGGTCAAGGCGTACCTGGTGCGCACGGGCGCCGCCGACGCCTCGTTCCTGGAGGGGGTGGACGCCGAGGCGGACGAGCTGGGCAGCCGGGTCCGCCTGGCCTGCCTGGAGATGCCGGACCCGCAGCCGCTGGCCATCTTCGAGAACGTCTACGCCGAGCCGCACACCCTGCTGGACACCGAACGCGAGCAGTACGCGGCCTACCTGGACTCGTTCGCCGGGGAGGAGGCCCGATGACGGTCATGACGCTGTCCAAGGCGCTCAACGCCGGCCTGCGCAAAGCGCTCGAGGACGACCCCAGGGTGCTCGTGATGGGCGAGGACGTCGGCAAGCTGGGCGGCGTGTTCCGGGTTACCGACGGGCTGCAGAAGGACTTCGGCGAGACCCGGGTCGTTGACACCCCGCTGGCCGAGTCCGCCATCATCGGCACCGCGATCGGCCTGGCCCTGCGCGGCTACCGGCCGGTCTGCGAGATCCAGTTCGACGGGTTCGTGTTCCCGGCCTTCGACCAGATCGTCAGCCAGCTGGCCAAGATGCGCCTGCGCTCGCTGGGCCACGTGACCATGCCGGTCACGATCCGGATCCCCTGCGGCGGCGGCATCGGCGCGGTGGAGCACCACAGCGAGTCCCCCGAGGCGCTGTTCGCGCACACCGCGGGGCTGCGGGTGGTGGCCTGCGCCAACTCCACGGACGCCTACGCCATGATCCAGCAGTCGATCCGCTGCGACGACCCGGTCATATTCTTCGAGCCGAAGCGCCGCTACTGGGACAAGGCCGAGGTTGACCCGGCCGCTGGCCTGGGCGCCGCGCTGCCGATGGACCAGGCCAGGATCGTGCTGGACGGCACCGACGTGACCCTGCTGTGCTACGGGCCGATGGTGCGGACCTGCGTGGAGTCGGCCGTGGCCGCCCGGGCCGAAGGACGCTCGATCGAGGTCATCGACCTGCGCTCGCTGTCCCCGCTGGACCTGGAAACCATCTGCGGGTCGGTACGGCACACCGGCCGGTGCGTGGTGGCCCACGAAGCCCCGGTCACCGGCGGGCTGGGCGCGGAGATCGCGGCCCGGATCACGCAGGAGTGCTTCTACCAGCTGGAATCGCCGGTGCTGCGGGTGGGCGGCTTCTCCACCCCGTACCCGCCGTCGCGGCTGGAGGACCACTACCTGCCCGACCTGGACCGGGTGCTGGACGCCGTTGACCGCACCTTCACCGTCTGAGAGGGGGCTGGCATGACCGAGTCTGTGACTACGCAGCGCCGGGAGTTCCGGCTCCCCGACGTGGGCGAGGGGCTCACCGAGGCGGACATCGTCAGCTGGCGGGTAAAGCCAGGTGACACGGTGACCGTGAACCAGGTCATCGTGGACATCGAGACGGCCAAGGCCGTGGTCGAGCTGCCCAGCCCGTACGCGGGCGTGGTGGCCAGCCTGCTGGTGTCCGAGGGCCAGACCGTGGACGTGGGCACGCCCATTATCGCGGTGGACGTGCCCGGCCCGGCGGGAAGCGGGCCGGCGACGGCGCCGCCCCGGGCCGCCAGTCCGGCGCCTGCCCCGGCCGACCCTGACCGTATTGATCCGGCGGCGATCGCGGCCGCCGGGCCCCGTCCCTCGTCGGAGGATCTGATCCCGCAGGTTCCCCCCGCCGAGGAACGGCAGGCCGTGCTGGTCGGCTACGGCGTCAAGGCCGCCGCGACCACCCGGCGCCGGCGCAAGGCACCGGCCGGGGTCGGCTCCGTTGCGGATCCTGGAATTTCCCCAGGCAGAGCCAACGGTGCGGCGGGCGGCCACGCGAGCGTGCTGGCGAAGCCGCTGGTGCGCAAGCTCGCCCGGGAGCTCGGCGTGGACCTGGGCGGACTCGCGGGCACCGGGCCGGGCGGGTCCATCACCCGGGACGACGTGCAGCAGGCGGCGGAGGGGGTGATCCTCCGGGTGGCCGCGGCACCGGCCCGTCTCCGCGAGGAACGGATCCCGATCCGGGGGATCCGCAAGCACACCGCGGCGGCGGTGACGGAGAGCGCCCGCCGTGCCCCGCACGTCACCGAGTTCCTCCAGGTTGACGTTGACGCCACGGTCGGGGCGGTCCGGCGGCTGCGAGAGTTGCCGGAGTTCGCCGGGGTGCGGGTCTCGCCGCTAGTGCTGGTGGCCCGGGCACTGCTGATCGCGGTGGCCCGGCACCCGATGATCAACTCCACCTGGGACGAGGACGCGCAGGAGATCGTGGTCAGGCACTACGTGAACCTGGGCATCGCCGCCACCACCGACCGGGGGCTGATCGTGCCGACCATCAAGGGCGCGCACGGGCTGGGCCTCCCCGAGCTCGCCCGGGCGCTGGCCAGCCTGGCCGAGACGGCGCGGGCGGGCAAGGCATCACCGGCCGACCTGTCCGGCGGCACGATCACCATCACCAACGTCGGGGTGTTCGGGGTGGACGCGGGGACCCCGATCATCACCCCGCCGGAAGCGGCCATCCTGGCCTTCGGGCAGATCAAGGACGCGCCGTGGGTGGTGGACGGCCAGCTCGCCGTGCGCAAGGTGACGACCCTGTCGCTGTCGTTCGACCACCGCATCGTGGACGGCGACCTGGGCTCGGCCGTACTCCGCGACATCGGGGCCATGCTCCACGACCCGACGGTCATGCTGGCCTGGGGTTAACGAGCCCTGGATCAGCAAGCAGACAGCTGGCCCCACTCTCCAGAAAGGACGCCGCCGATGTTCCGGCACGTTGTGGTATTCAAGTTCACCCCGGAGACCACCCGGCAGCGGCAGGAGGAACTGGCGCGGCAGCTGCGCACGCTGCCCGGGGCCATCCCGGAAATAAAGGACTACCACGTGGGCCTGGATGCCGGGCTGAACCCGGACAGCTACCAGTTCGCGGTGGTCGCGGACTTCGACAACGTGGATGACTACCTGGTGTACCGGGACCACCCAGTGCACCGCGACATCATCAGCACGTACGTGCGGCCGATCGTCGCTGACCGGGCCGCCGTGCAGTACGAGCTCTGCTAGAACGCGTCTTCGGGAAGCTCCATGAGATCCAGCGTGGTGGTCTCGGCGATCTGGCGCTCCAGCGCCAGCCGCGGCAGCACCGTCTCGGCGAAGAACCGCGCGGTGGCCACCTTGCCCTGGTAGAAGGCCTCGTCGCGGCCGGCCCCCTCGTCCAGGGCGCGGATCGCGACCTCGGCCTGCCGGGCCAGCAGCCAGCCGATGAGCAGGTCGCCCAGGGCCATCAGCAGCCGGGTGCTGTTCAGCCCGGCCTTGTAGACCTCCGCAGGCTGCTCCAGCGAGGCGAGCGCGTACCCGGACAGGGCCGCGACCATGGCCTCGACATCGGCGATCGCGGCGGTCAGCGCGGCACGCTCGGTCTTGAGCCGTCCGTTACCGGCCTCGCTGGCCGCGAACTCCTTGATCTCACCGAGCACGGCGCCCAGGGCTACGCCCTGGTCGCGCAGGGTCTTACGGAAGAACAGGTCCATGCCCTGGATCGCGGTGGTGCCCTCGTACAGGCTGTCGATCTTGGCGTCCCGGACGTACTGCTCGATCGGGAAGTCCTGGATGAAGCCCGAGCCGCCGTAGGTCTGCAGCGACAGCGTGAGCAGCTCGTAAGCCCGCTCCGAGCCCACGCCCTTGACCACCGGCAGCAGCAGGTCGTTGACCCGCACCGCGAGGTCGCCGGCGGTGCCCGGCCCCGTGCTAGCCGACCCGGTCCGGCCCGCCGCCTTGGCGAGCTGCACCGCGTCCTGCCAGGAGGCGGTGTACAGCACCAGCGCCCGCATGCCCTCGGCGTACGCCTTCTGCATCATCAGCATCCGGCGGACGTCGGGGTGGTGGATGATCGTGACCCGCGGCGCGGACTTGTCCGCCATCTGGGTCATGTCCGCGCCCTGGACCCGCTGCCGGGCGTACTCCAGCGCGTTCAGGTAGCCGGTGGACAGGGTGGCCATGCCCTTGGTGCCGACCATCATCCGGGCGTGCTCGATGATCAGGAACATCTGCCGGATGCCGTCGTGCACACCGCCGACCAGGGTGCCGACCGCCGGGCGGTCTCCGCCGAGCGTGAGCTCGCAGGTGGTGGAGGCCTTCAGGCCCATCTTGTGCTCGACCCCGGTGACCCAGGCGCCGTTGCGCTCGCCGAGCTCGCCGTCCGGGCCGACCAGGTACTTGGGCACCAGGAACATGGACAGGCCCTTGGTGCCGGGCCCGGCACCCTCGGGGCGGGCCAGCACCAGGTGGAAGATGTTCTCGGCCATGTCGTGCTCGGCGCTGGTGATGAACCGCTTGACACCCTCGATGTGCCAGGTGCCGTCGGGCTGCTCGATCGCCCGGGTCCGGCCGGCCCCCACGTCCGAGCCGGCTTCCGGCTCGGTCAGGACCATGGTGCTGCCCCACTTGCGATCGATGGCCTGCCGCGCGAACCGCTGCTGGTCCGGGGTGCCGATGGCCCACAGCACCTGGGCGAAGTTCGGGCCGCCGGAGTACATCCAGACCGCGGGGTTGGCGCCCAGGATGAGCTCGGCCACCGACCAGGCCAGGGTGCGCGGCGCGGCTATCCCGCCCAGCTCGGCGGGCAGGTCGAGGCGGAACCACTCGGCGTCCATGAACGCGGCGAAGGCCTTCTTGAAGCTCTCCGGCATCCGCACCGACGCCGTGTCCGGGTCGAACACCGGCGGGTTCCGGTCGGCGTCTGCGAAGGACTCGGCGATCGGGCCGGTGGCCAGCCGGTTCACCTCGCCGAGGATGCGGCGGGCGGTCTCCTCGTCGACGTCCGGGTAGGGCTCACGGCCGAGCAGGTCCTGGCGGCGAAGCACCTCGAACAGGTTGAACTCGATGTCGCGAAGATTGCTCTTGTAGTGACCCATGGCCGCTCCCATTCTGAAGAGCAGTTCTGACAACCCCTGGTGGCACCCGGCTATGAGCACTGGTTCAGGTACCGGGTCCCGACTGCTACCGGCGAGTAACAAGAGCAATGATACCCGCTAGTAACCGGGATGGCCATGGGGGCCGGGCGGGTCAGCCCGGGAGGATGTTCACCGCACGGGCGATGACCAGCGCGCCCAGCGACAGGGATACCGCCGACTGGACCAGCATGGTCAGCTTGGCCCAGCGGGCCAGCGGCATGACGTCCGTCGGGCTGAACGCGGTGGCGTTGGTGAACGACAGGTACAGGTAGTCCACGAACCGCGGCTCCCAGTCCGGCGCGGACATCTCGTCGATAGTCATCTGCGGGAACAGGAAATCCAGGTACTGGAACGTGGCGTGGGCCCGGTGCACCGGGCCGCCCCGGTCGAACTCCCAGTACCAGAGGGCGAACGCGATCACGTTGGTGGCCCAGATGGCCGCGCCGGAGGCCAGCAGCGGGCCTGCCTTGCCGCCCGCCTGGCCGGTCAGGATGTGCTGGATGAGCAGCACCGCGGAAGCCGCGTTGGCCACGCTGATCACGAGGATCAGCACGATGCTGACCCAGCGGACGAGCGGGCCCCGCCGCTCGATGCGCACCGGGTTGGCGATGGCCAGCGCGATGAGCACCCCGCCCTCCAGGATGGGCACCAGGTAGCCCGGCACCGGGCGGAGGGCCAGCTGGCCGGGCAGCAGCCGCTGCAGGACGATCGCAACGATGACGCTGATGGTGACCGGCCAGCGCGGCTCACCCCGGGTGCTCCGCCGCCAGGCGGGCAGGTTGTGCGCGGCCTGGTGCTCGACGCGCTCGGCCCGGGTGACCAGCGCGTACCAGACGGCGTTGCGGCCCCGGCCCGGGCGCGGAGGGCGGGGCATCCGGTAGGCGCGGGCGCGGCGCGGACCCTGGGCGGCGGCGGGCCCGGTGGGCCCGGTGGGCCCGGGCCGGGCGCCGGGCCCGGGCCGGGCGCCGGGCCGGTCCGGGACAGGGCCGTCCGGCACGGGGCCGTCCGGCACGGGGCCGTTCGGGACGGGGCCGGGGGCAGGCCCGTCCGGGGCGTTGGTCCCCGGAGGCGGCTCTGGCTGCATCTACCCATTGTTGACCTGGTCCGGCCGTGCTTTGGTGTCGTTACCCTTGCATTCCGCACGGGCCCTGCTCCCACAGCGAGGTGAACCATGGCGCTCGGTGTCAGCGAAGACCATCTGGAGCTGGCCGCGTCGGTACGCAGATGGTCCGAGCGGCACTGCGGACCAGACGTGGTCCGGGCGGCCGCGGAATCGGGCGGGGCGGAATCGGGCGCGGCGGATTCGGGCGGGGCGGGCAGTTACCCCGGCGTGCTGCGGCCTGCCCTGGCCGCGCAGGGCCTGCTCGGCCTGCACCTGGCGGAGGAGTCCGGCGGCCAGGGCTACGGTCTCAGCGAGCTGGCGGTAGCCCTGGAGGAGCTGGGGCACGCCCTGGTGCCGGGCGGGTTCCTGCCTACCGTACTGGCGAGCGCGCTGCTGGCCCTGGCGCAACCTGCCGACGGCCGCCCGGGCGGCGAGACGGGCAAACTGCTGGCCGGGCTGGCGGACGGGTCGCGGTCCGGGGCCGTCGCGCTGGCCGCCGGGGTGACCGGCACGGCTGCCGACGGCAGCCTGATCCTCGACGGCGAATCGGCCCCGGTGCTCGGGGGCGCCCTGGCTGACCTGGTGGTGCTGCCGGTGCTGACCGGGACCCAGGAGCGGTGGGCCGTGGTTAACACCGCGGACCTGACCGTCACCGGGCTGGGCAGCCTCGACCGGACCCGCCCGCTGGCCAGGCTCTGCGCCGACCGGGTTCCGGTGCCCGCCGGGCGGATCCTGCCCGGTCTCACCCGGACCGACGTCACCAGCCTGGCGGCCGCACTGTTCGCTGCGGAAGCGTGCGGCATCGCCGGCTGGGCGGTGCAGACGGCGGCGGACTACGCCAGGATCCGGCACCAGTTCGGCCGGCCGATCGGCCAGTTCCAGGCGGTCAAGCACCGATGTGCCCGGATGCTCACCGCGGCCGAGCAGGCCGCCGCGGCCGCGCAGGACGCCGTCGCCGCGCAGGACGCTCCGGGGGATGTCACCGGAGATGGCGCGGCCGGGACCGCAGCCGGGCGCCAGTTCGCCGCCGCGGTGGCCGCGGTCGTGGCGCTCGACGCCGCGGTCAGCTGTACCCACGAGTGCATCCAGGTCCTCGGCGGGATCGGCTACACCTGGGAGCATCCGGCTCACTGGTACTACCGGCGCGCGCTGTCGCTGCGTGCGTTGCTCGGCCCGGCCGCGGGCTGGACCCGACGGGTCGCTGAGCTGGCCCTCGACGGCGCCCGCCGGCCCGTCCGCGTCGGCCTGCCCGCGGACGCCGAGCCGCTACGCGCCCAGATCCGGGCGGAGCTGGCCGCCATCGCGGCGCTCGAGCCCCCGGCGCGCACCCCGCAGCTCGCGGCCGGCGGCTGGGTGGTGCCGCATCTGCCCGCCCCCTGGGGCCGGGCGGCAGGGCCGCTGGAGCAGCTGGTCATCGCGGAGGAAATGAAGCAGGCCGGGCTGCGCGCCCCGGCCCTGCTGATCGGCGCCTGGGTGGTCCCGGCCTTGGCCGGCTACGGCACCCCGGCGCAGCAGGAACGTTTCCTGCCTGCCACGCTGCGCGGCGAGATCACCTGGTGCCAGTTGTTCAGCGAACCCGGGGCGGGCTCCGACCTGGCCGGGCTGACTACCCGGGCGGAGCGGGCTGACGGTGAGGAGCGGGCTGACGGTGGAGGGCACAACGGGCAGGCAGGTGGCGGGTGGCGGCTGACCGGCCAGAAGATCTGGACGTCCCTGGCCAGGGAGGCGGACTGGGCCATCTGCGTGGCCCGCACCGATCCGTCCACCCGGCGCCACGCGGGCATCACCTACTTCCTGGTGGACATGAAATCACCGGGGGTGACGGTACGCCCGCTGCGCGAGATGACGGGCGACGCTGTGTTCAACGAGGTCTTCCTGGACGGCGTGCTGGTGCCGGACGAGCTGGTGGTGGGCGAGGTCGGCGACGGCTGGCGGGTGGCCAGGACCACGCTGGCCAACGAGCGCGTGTCGCTTTCGCGCGCCTGGACGTTCGGCTGCGGCACGCCGGAACTGCTGGATGTGCTGCGCGGGCTGGACGAGCAGGCCCGGCAGGCCCAGCTCGATCCGGCCGGGCGGCTGGTGGCCGAGGGGCACGCCCTCGACGTCCTCGGCATGCGGGTCACGCTGAAGCAGCTGTCCGGGACCGAGCCGGGGGCCACGGGCAGCGTCCGCAAGCTGCTCGGCATGCGGCACGCCCAGCAGGTCGCGGAGTTGTGCTGGTCCATGCAGGGACCCGCCGGGGCCCTAGGACCCGGGAACGCCCTGGGATCTGCGAACGCCCAGGCATCCGCCGGCTCACATCCTGCCGGCTCGCACTCTGCCGGCTCACATTGGGCACGGCAGGTCCTGCTGACCAGGGCGCTGACCATCGGCGGGGGGACCACCGACATCCAGCTGAACATCATCGGCGAGCGGATCCTCGGGCTGCCGCGCGACCCCGAGCCGCCGGCCGGATAGGGCCCCCATACGGGATATGAGCGGCAATCCTGGGGGGACACGCCCGGCCTCCCGGGCAATCCAGGGCACCCGCGCTAGCCTACTGAGAGCCGGCGTCTGGGGGGCCGATGAGCGACCGCGACGACAGCACGTCGGGTGGATACCGTGAGCCTGGCTGGATGGCCGGTTCCGGTTCCCGTGCTGCGCCGGGCGAAAAGCCGGGGCGTCGGCCGGGCGGGCCGTCCCGCGAGCCGGGCGGGCTCAGCCGGTAACCGGGCCGGGCCCGCAGGGGGATCTGCCCGCACCACGGCCGGGGTACTACCCGGCCGGCCTGCCCCCGCCCCGCGAGGCGCGTCGGCAGCAGGCCCCGTCCGCCGCGCAGCAGCGGCTGATAACCCGTATCACAGCGGGCCGCAAGGCCAGGCACCGCCGCATCATGCTCACCGTGAGCGCTGTCCTGTCCGCTGGGGTGCTGTTCGTCGCCGGCACCGCCTGGGGATTCACCAGCTACATCAACGACACCATCGGCCGGGTTAACGCGGGCACCGCGGGCACGCCGTCGAGCGGGCCGCTGAACGTGCTGCTGGCCGGGGTGGACCAGCGCTCCGGGCTGACCCGTCACCAGCAACTCGCGCTGCATGTGGGCCGGGCGGTCAGCTCCAACTCCGACACGATGATGCTCATCCACGTCTCCGGCGACCGGAGCCGGGTCACGGTGGTCAGCCTCCCCCGAGACTCCTGGGTGTACATCCCCGGGCACGGCATGAACAAGATCAACGCGGCGTACGGGCTGGGCGGCCCGCCGCTGGTCGTCAAGACCGTGGAGCTGAACACCGGGCTGACCATCAACGACTTCATCCAGGTCAACTTCCTCGGCTTCGTCAAGGTCATCGACGCCCTGGGCGGCGTCAACATCTGCCTGCCGTTCGCGGTGGATGACTCCTACAGCGGGCTGCACCTGTCCAGGGGCCTGCACCACGTGAACGGGATCACGGCGCTGGAGTACGCGCGGGACCGCCACTCGTTCGCCGCCTCGGACCTGGCCCGGATCCAGGACCAGCAGCGCCTGCTGTCCTCGATGCTCACCGAGGCGATCAGCTCCGGAACCCTGGCCAACCCGGTCAAGCTGGACCAGTTCCTGCGGGCCGCACTGTCCGCGATCAAGGTGGACCAGGGGCTCAACGTGGCGGCGCTCGCGGACCAGCTGCGCGGCATCTCCCCCCACGACGTCCGGTTCATGACCGTGCCGCTGTCCAACTACAACTACCAGACCCCGACCGGCCAGCTGGCGGTGCTGTGGGACGCCAAGGAGTCGCAGGCGCTGTTCAGCGAGCTGAAGAACGACAGGCCGGCCACGAGGCCCACGTCCGGGCACGCCAGGACGGCCAGCCCGAAACTGCACCGCAGCCAGGTGCCGGTCGCGATCTGGAACGGGACGCTGATCGGCGGCCTGTCCGCCACGACAGGCGCGGACCTGTCCAAGCTGGGCTTCCCGGTCCAGGCCGGGCTGACCTGGCCGGTCGATGACATCAGCCAGACCGCGATCCAGTACCCGCCCGGGGACCTGGCCGGCGCCAAGCTGGTGCAGAAGGTCGTGCCTGGTGCGTCACTGCAGCAGGTGAAGGGGCTGTCCAAGGTGCGGATCGTGCTGGGCACGAACGGGTACTCGGTGATCTCCGGGACGACCACGCCGAACCCGGCCGCCTCGTCTTCCGGCGTCGCGTCCTCGACCGCCGCCCAGTTCGCCTGCCACTGACCCGGCCCGCGTCTGCCGCTAGAGGGCTCGGGCGCTAGCTCTCGGGCGCTAACTCTCGGGCGGGGTGCTCCCTGGGGACGTGTCCTCCGGCGGCGTGGCCCCGGGGGCGCTGCCGTCCGGGTCACCAAGCCCCTGGGACGCCTCCTGCCGGGACAGCGCATCCACCAGCCGGTCGATCTTGTCCTTGCTGTCCGGGGTGCCCCGCCCGGTGCGCTCGGCGTACACCGTCGCGCCCAGGTCCCGGAACATCGCATCGGCCCGGCGCTTGGCCTGGGCCTGGTCCAGCTTGACCTTGCCCTCACGCGCCGTTTCCTGGGCCATCTGGGCGAGTTGCGTGCTCTGCGCCCTGACCTTGTCCATGAGTCCCATGACCGCCTCCGCCAAAGCTTTCCGCAGGGTGCCGCTCTCCACGGAGCAGGATATGCCGCCGTCCGGGGCCCTGCCCTGTGACGCCCGCGGGTTACCCGCCTGGAGAACTACGGAGGGTAGCCGTTCGGTAATAGATTGTCCGGAGAGAACGGGCCAATTCGGTCGTTCTCGGCGCGCCGGCGGACACCCCGTCATTACAATCCTGTGAAGCCCCGCCCGGTTGGTTCCTTCGCGCCTCACGTCCGGGTACGCCGCTGGCTTCCGGATGGAGAAAAGGGTCGACGATGGCTGGTGTCATCGAACGCAGGGGGGAGTCCGCAGCAGCGCCCCGGCACCGAAAGACTGGTAAAGCTGTCCAGCGGGCACCGCGCGGCGCCCTGGCCCCCGTCCTGCCGGCCCCACCGCTGGACCACGAGAAATACGCCTATGTCAAACGGCATGCCTGGGTGCTCACCCTCTGCTCAGCGCTGAGCTTCCCGCCCCTTGTCTACAGCCAGTTGCGGATGATGCAGGGCTTCGCCTGGTTCTGGTGGTGTGCGCCGTTCGTGCTGCTGGGCTTCATCTGCTTCCTGCTGCCCCTTCTTACCGACCGCCTCGGGCGCTCCTTCGACCTCGCCGAGCACGAACAGATCGTGACCGCCTGGCAGCCGCCGGAGTACCCAACGGTCAACATCTTCCTCCCGGTGTGCGGCGAACCGGTGGAGGTGCTGCGCAATACCTGGATCCACGTTGCGAAGCTGTGCCGGCAGTATCGGGGACGGATCACCACCTACGTCCTCGACGACTCGGCCAGCCCGGAACTGAAGGCAATGGCACGAAGTTTTGGATTTGCCTACGCCACCCGCCCGGACCGGGGCTGGTACAAGAAGTCGGGCAATCTCCTGTACGGCTTCGAGATATCGGAGAGTGAATTCATCCTTCTGCTCGATGCCGACTTCGCACCGCGCCACGACCTGCTGGACGAGACACTTCCCTACATGCACGCTTTCCCGGACACCGGGATCGTGCAGACCCCGCAGTACTTTCACATCACCGATCGGCAGACCTGGGTCGAGCGAGGCGCTGGCGCCGTCCAGGAGATGTTCTACCGCTCCATCCAGACGGCGCGGGCCAGGAAAGGCGGCGCGATCTGCTGCGGCAGTTGCGCGATCTACCGCAGGACGGCCCTGGAGGATAACGGCGGCATGACGCTTGCCGAGCACTCGGAGGATCTGCGTACCGGGTTCGACCTCCAACGGCTCGGCTGGCGGCTGCGGTACCTGCCCATCGCGCTGTCTACCGGCAACTGCCCGGACAATGTCGTCGCCTACGCCAATCAGCAGTACCGCTGGTGCTGCGGCACGCTGGGCCTGCTGAGCACCAGGAAGTTCTGGCACGCCAAGCTTCCCATATACGAACGGCTGTGCTGGCTGAGCGCTTTCACGTACTACCTCTATACGTCGGTCTATACTTTTGTCGGGCCAGCCCTGGCCGTCCTGCTGCTGTTCTTCGTGCCTCATGTCATCTATTACCGGAACCTGATATACCTCGCCCCCTTCCTGATCTATCTTGGAATCGTTTTCCCGGCCTGGCATCGCGCTCCTTTCCGCCTGGAGGCGTGGTCGGTCAAGGTGGTCGTCGGATGGGCGCACATCTTCGCCTTCTGGGACCTGGCGCGGGGCAAGCCCAAGGGCTGGCGGCCGTCGGGGGCATCGCGCCACGATGGGAAGCAGAGGCTGTGGATCGGCCTCGTCTGCTGGAGTGCCACCGTGTCGGTGCTGTGGGCAAGCGTGGCCCTCTGGCGCATGATGACGATGAACCCGTACAACTTCTTTCTGCTGTTCATTCTCGGCGTCTTCAATGTCGTGACCGTTGGGCGTGTCCTTATTCAGCCCAGGGCCGGAGCCCTTACGTGACGAAGAGGCCGGCAGCGGCGTTCCTGGCCGGACTCGCCCTGAGCGCGGCACTCGCGGGCTGTGGATCGTTTCTGCGCGCCGCCGCCGGCGTCGGCACTAACTCAGGTTCCCGGGCCGGCGGAGGCACATCCGCGAACTCACTGCCGTACGACGTGTCAAGTCTCATCGACCCACGCTCAGGCAAGTTCATGGGCGTCGAAGCTCCGGGGGTGTCTGGCTCGCTCGCGCCCGTGGCCAGGTTCGCCCACAGCGTCGGGATGAAGCCGAACATTATCGGCCAGTACGTAGCCTGGAACGGCCTGTTCCCCGCACAGTCAGTCGCCAGGGCCTGGTCGTACGGAGCGCTCTCCTACCTGGCCTGGGAGCCCTTCGACGTCAGCGTCCAGTCCATCGCCGAGGGGCATAGCGACGCCTACATCGCCCAATTCGCTAAAGCTGTCCGGGCGCTGAACCTCCCGGTCGCGCTGAGCTTCGGGCATGAGATGAACGGCTATTGGTATCCGTGGGGAACCAAACAGACCACCCCAGCCGAGTTCGTCGCCGCGTGGCACCGTATCCACGACGCGTTCACCCGCGCTGGCGCCACCAACGTGATCTGGGTGTGGAATCCCAACGACATCTACCCCGTCCCCCAGGTTCAGCTGAAGCCGTACTACCCCGGTAACGCCTACGTTAACTGGATTGGCATCACCGGATACGTCTCTGCCACCGGGCCGCTCACCTATGACGGCCTTTACGCTCCCACCGTCGAGGAGATCAGGAGCTTCAGCGCCAAGCCTTTCATCATTGCCGAGACCTCGGTCGAGACGGGCCCGAGCGAGGTGGCCGGCGCACGGCAGGTAATCGTCAAGACAGTGGCAGATCACGCCGACATGCTCGGCCTGATCTGGTTCGATTACAACAAGGATGGCGTCGATTGGCGGATCGAGTCACGTCCCATCCTCCGGGCTGCCGTCGCCAGGGACGTCGCACGACTCCACCTTGATGACGTCAAACAGCGATGAACCCGCGGCCGACGAACTCGGCGCCAGCGGGCCCGCCCTGGGAACTCCCGGCTGAGCGCTCTCCGCACGCCCCGCAGCAGCCCCGCCCGGCCCCCGAGCAGGCCCGGCAAACTCCGGTGGAACCGTCGCAGCCCAGGCCACCGCGGCGGGCCAACCGGCCGTTCACCCGCAACGACGCCGAGACCGTGATACTTCCCGCGTTCAAGATCCGTCCTGATGCCGCGGTGCGGCCCGGCCCGGATGATGCGCTCGCTGGGGACGCCCTGGCGGGCGGCGAGTCATCTTCGGGGAGCGGGGCAACCACCCCCCGCAGCGGCAGGCACGGCTCGGGTACCACCCGGTCTCCCGGGTCCAGCCGGCGCCGGAAGTGGGTGAGCCGCGCAGTCCTCCTCGCGATCCTCGCCGTGCAGGCAGTCTTGTCGCTGCGCATGCATAACACCGCGTTCGAGGACGAGGCACTGTACCTCACCGCAGGACACCGGGAACTGGCATATCTGCTCTACCACGTGCCGCTCCCGAGCGACTACGCCTCGTTCTTCTCGGGCTCGCCCGTTTTCTACCCGATCCTGGGCGCCCTGGCGGACACATGGGGCGGGCTGGCCGCCGCCAGGCACGTCAGCCTGCTCGCGATGCTGACCACCACGGCCCTGCTGTACTCCTTGACCCGCAGGCTCTTCAATGAGCGGATTGGCCTCTGCGCGGCGGTGATCTTCTCCGTCACCGAGTCAGCGATCTTCCTCGGGAACTTCGCCACCTACGATGCCCCGGCCCTCTGCCTGCTCGCGGTGGCCGCGTGGATCGTGGTCCGTACTGCGTCGTTCCGCTGGCCGGTGTACCTGCTCGCCGCGCCGGCGGCGGCGCTCGCCGTCGGCACCAAGTACGCCGCGCTGCTCTTCGTGCCCACCGTCGTGGTGCTGGCCGCGGTCGCCGCCTGGCCGCAGCGCGGGCGACGGGCACTCATCCCCGCGGTGGCGCTGACCATTGCGATGGCCGGGCTGCTCGCCGGCGCCCTCTATCTTGCCGGGCCGGACTACCTGATCGCGGTGAAGAGCACCACCACGGCCCGGCCGCAGGGCACGACACCGACAATTGCGCTGCTGAAGGACTGCCTTCTCTGGGGCAGCCTGCCCTTTGCGCTCGCCGTGATCGGCACCGTGGCATATGCGCTGCGGCCGCACAACGAGCCAGGCGAGCGCATCGCGCCACCCGGCAGCCGGCTGCGGAGGATAGCGCTGGGCGTGGTGCTCACCGGGACAGCCTTGCTCGCCCCAGCGGATCAGATTCACCTGCACACCGCCACGTCATTCCAGAAGCACATCGGGTTCGGCCTGTTCTTCGCTGCACCCATGGCCGGGGTGGGCCTGGCCCGGATCATCGGAGACCACTTCCGCCGGGCGCAGCTCGGCGTGGCGGTCTGGGGACTGTGCCTCATGCTCGGCATGGTGCAGGCCGACGACATCTTCAATTCGTGGGCCAACTCGCGGCCGCTGGTCGCCGAACTCTCGCGCTATCTCAAGCCAGGGGCGCATTACCTGGTCGAGGCGGCCGAGGTACCGACCTACTACCTCATGCGCAATCCGGACGCCAAGGCATCTCAGTTCGTGACGACGTACTACATCTCCTATACCGGCAGGAACGGGATAACGATGACCGGGGACCCCGCGTTCGAGGCAGCGGTCCGGCAGGGGTACTTCCACGTGATCGCCTACGATGACACGGTCACCGTCCCGCTGGATCAGATCCTGGCCCGGATGCTGGAAGCCGACTCCTCATACCGGCTCGCCGCTGCCCTGCCCAACTCCGACGGCTTCGGCACCTACTACATCTGGGTCAAGCGCTAGGTATCCCTCTCAGCGGGGCAGGTTCGCCTCTATCGCGGCGACCAGGGCGGGGTCCTCGGGGTCGGTGCGAGGGCGGAACCGGGCGATGACCGCCCCGTCCGGGCCGACCAGGAACTTCTCGAAGTTCCACTGGATGTCGCCCGCCTCGCCGTCCACGTCGGGTACCGCGGCGAGCTCCTCGTACACCGGGTGCCGACCCGGCCCGTTGACCTCGATCTTCTGCAGCAGCGGGAAGCTGACCCCGTAAGTGGCCGAGCAGAACTCAGCGATTTCGTCGGCGGTGCCGGGCTCCTGGCCGCCGAACTGGTTGCAGGGGAAGCCGACGACCGAGAACCCGCGGTCGTGGTACCTCTCGTGCAGCCGCTCCAGCCCCTCGTACTGCGGCGTCAGGCCGCATTTGGACGCGACGTTGACCACGAGCAGGGTGCCCGGCAGGTCGCCGAGCGAGGTGGGCTGGCCGGCCAGGGTGCTGAGCGGGATGTCATGCACGGTCACGGTGGAGTTCCTTCGCTGTTGGCGGGCGTGCGCGGGTCCGGGCACACAACGGGTCCAGACATGCAAACAGCACGCGCGCCGGGCGCATGCCCGCCCGGGGACACCGAGCGCCCGGGCCGGCTGCTGCTCCGGCAGGCGGCCCGCTGGCGCCGGGTCTGAATCTGCCCACGGCAACCCCCCGCGGTGACGTGTGTCACCGCGGGGGGTTGCCGTCCCGGGGGACCGCCGCCAGGCAGTGCGGGCGTGTCCCGTGGCTCCGGTCAGACCGTTAGATAGAATTCCGGCTATCGCCACCGGTAATGGGCAGGAGCAAGCGTGACCAACTCATCAGTGGGGCGCTTCCCAGTGAATGAGGTCACCGAAGGCGACTGCAGGAAACTGATCGGCGATCTGCCGGACAATTGCATCGACGTGACGGTGACCAGCCCGCCTTACTGGGGCCAGCGCATGTCCGGGGGCAATGGCGTGGAGGCCGATCCGCGTGCGTACCTTGCCGAACTCGCCGCAATTTTCGGCTCGCTGCTGCCCAAGCTGAAGCCCGGCGGCCTGCTCTGGCTCAACGTCGGCGACGCGTACAACACCCCGGTGAACTGGCGCACCGGGGACTACTCTTACAGCACCCTCGGGCCCGGCCGGACCGGCCTGGACCCGGCGAACTCCGCGTACGTCAAGCCACGGCACCGGCGGAAAGCGTTCCTGGACTCCGGCGAGCCGTGGCTCCGGTACGGGAACCTCCTGGCTCTCCCTTATCGCCTGGTCATCGCGATGTGCGACGCGGGCTGGCTGCTGCGCGGCGAGGTGATCTGGCGCAAGCGCAACCCGATGCCGGAAGGAAAGTGCCGCCGGCCGCACCGCCAGCACGAGACCATCTACCTGTTCGCCCGCCGGGAGCAGCATCTGTTTAGCACGGCGCCTCCGGTCGGCTCCATCTGGGAATTCAGCAACGAAAAGCTCACCGGGCTGAAGCACTTTTCCCGGTTTCCTGAGGAACTGCCGCGCCGGTGTATCCAGGCCTACGGGAAGCTGGGAAAGGACGTCATCGTGCTCGACCCGTTCAGCGGGTCGGGCACCACCGGGGTGGCGGCTCGCCTGATGGGGTGCTCGTACGTCGGTTTCGAGATCGACCATGAGCAGGTGCTGGCCGCCAATGACCGCCTCCGCACCGTGCGGGCCTTATGGTCACGAGGCCACGGTGACCGTGCTCCGGGCGTCCGCCTCGGCGGCGGGCGCGGTGTGGAGTCGGCGCAGTAGCCGGCGGGCCGGGTCTCGTCGTACCTGTCCCTCAGCCCGGTGGGGCGGAAATCCCCCGGAATCAGGTCAGCGGCTGCAGTCGCGTCCGCTCGACGCGGGCGAGCTTGCGCCGGAGGCGCTTGTACTCTCGCTCTTGCTCAGGCGTACGCCGGTAACCCTTGTAGGCGAGGTTCGTGCGCTCGAGCGGATCGGTCTTCAGGTCATACATCTCCCACTGGGGCGGCACCTTCCCGTCGGCGTCGTAATACCGCGCGATCTTGTAGCGGTGCTCCCGGATGCTGACGATGTGATTCGGCGGCTGCGGGTAGGGACCGCTGGCCTGCCCTGACTGCCAGTCGTCGTAGGTAAAGACGGTGTAGCTCTGGGGTGGCCTGGCTGAACGGCGCAGGATCTCGTCGGAGTAATCGACACCCTGCCAGTCGGCCCGGGCATGCGCCGGCGTCTCGAGGAGGCTCGCGAGGGTGGGCAGGAAGTCGACGTGCGAGACGATGGAGTGGTTCTTCTCGGGCCGCGGGAAGAGGCGGGGGTTTGAGTAGACCAGGGGGACGCGGGTCGTTTCCTCGTAGAAGTTGAAGTTCTTCTGGCGCAGGCCGCCATGGGCCGTACCCATCTCCCCGTGATCGGCTGTCGCGACCACGAGCGTGTTCTCGAGCAGGCCGCCCTCGTCGAGCGTGTTCAGGATCTTGACCAGGTACTCGTCTGAGGCTTTCATCAGGTTGCCGTAGAAGTTCAGGTAGTTGCGCTTCATCTGGGGAGTCGGGATCGGCCCGGTGAAATTGAATATCCGCAGGAACTGCGCCTGGACGGTCGGCTTCGTCGACAGATCCTCGTTGACGGTGGCCGGGAGGCCGATCTCGCCGTCCAGCCAGTTGTCGTCGTATCCCCCGGCCACGTAACTCGACGGGTAGAACAGCACGTCGTGCGGGTTGACCAGCGAGACGACCATGAAGAACGGCTGACTCTGCGCGGCGGTGTCGCGCAGGTACTGAACGGCGCCCTCGGTTCCCGCTTCCGTCGTGCCCTCTGAGTTCATGAAGCGGCCGTCGTTGTCGTAGAGGCCGCCGCCCTCTTCGGGGATGCTCTGGTCGGCGCCCGCGTCCGGCGGATCCCACCGGGTGAAGCCGTACTTATTGACGTCTTCAGGAACCCAGTCCGACCCGGCCGCGGGCTTGTTGCAGTGGAACTTCCCCTTGTAGACCGGTGTGTAGCCGGCCGCCAGCGAGACGCTGGCCAGGTTCTTGAAGCTGGTAGAGAGCTCGACCTGCGGATACTGCGGCGCAGGCATGTCCTGTTCCAGCGTGTACTTCACGCCGTGCTGAGCCGGGAAGTACCCGGACATGAGCGTCGAGCGGGCTGGCGAGCACATGCACGCGTTCGTGAACGCATACTCGAACAGCATGCCGTGTTCCTGCAGGCGGGTCATGCCCGGCAAGTTGCGCCTGCCCCATCCCCGCGGGAAGTGCTGGATGGCGCGCTGCTGATCGGTCAGGAAGAGCAGCACGTTCATGCCCTTGATCCCGCGGGGTCGCGCGGGGCGCCGTGATCGGCTCGTCCGGGCTGCCGCAGAGGCGGCGGCAGTCCTGCCGAGCAGGAGCCCTGGCGCAGCGACAGCAGCGGCCTTCAGCAGTTCGCCGCGGGTGATCCCGCTCCCGCCCGGGCCAGCATTAGATTCGTCCATTCCCGTTCCTTTCGCCTCAATGCCGCCATCCCGCCGAAAGGACCCCCATGAATTTGTGCGGCCGTCGCGGAAGTTCTCCTAGGCGATGATCGCGGGCGAGCATACGCCGCGCTCGCATCGACACTCCCGCCATGGCAAAAATGTTTGCACAGGCGAAGTGGTTCTTGAACCACGGTGTCCAGCATTATCGGCAATCAGATAAAGGCACCTGCCCGCGCAGGTAGTGCTGCGCCTTATCCCGATCTGTGCCGAGTGGGGCAGCAAATGGTGGCCGCTGGCGTCACCGGTCAGGTAAACGCCAGGCCCGGCCGTGACCCCGCTCTCTTGGGTCACGGCCGGGTGCTCCCGCGTGGCTACCGCTGTACTGGCAAGCGATCACCCATCACCGCCTGGTGGGCTACAGCCCCCGCTGACTTACACGACTCCTGGGACGCGGCCGTCGCTCGGCTCTACGGATTGATGGTGATGGTCAGCGTCCCGCTCACCGTGTTGTCCTGTGAGTCCTGCACCTGCATGGGGAAGCTGAAGGTGCCAGCCTTGGTCGGCGTTCCCGTCAGGATGTTGTTGTAGTCCGGGGCAGTGGTATCGAGGGTGAGGCCGGCCGGGAGCTCATTGATGTTGGTGACAACGGACCAGGTGTATGGGGGTGTGCCGCCTTGGGCGGGGAGGGCGTGGCTGTATTTCACGCCAACGGTTCCGGCCGGAAGCGTGGCGGGGGTGATCTGCAGTGGCGGAGCGACGGTGAGGCTGAATTGCTGGGTTGCCTGCTGGCCGTCGTAGTCGCTGACCCGCATGGTGAACGAGAAGGTCCCCGCGGTGGTAGGCGTGCCGGACAACTGGCTGTCGTTATCGCCGCTGGAGGCGTAGGGGCTCGTGAGCGCCAGCCCTGGCGGCAGCGATCCGGATGCTACCGACCAGGTGTAGGGCGCGGCCCCGCCGCTGAGGGAGAAGCCCTGGGCATACGCCCCGCCGGCCATCGCCGGGGACAGCGTGGATCCTGAGCCGGGCAGGTTGATGGTCAGCGGCTGGTCCGGGTCCACGGTGATCTGGTAGGCCTGGTACAGGGGCTGGCCCTGGTCGCCGGTGCCTTGCACGGTGAAGGCGTAGGTGTTGTAGTCACCCAGCGACTGCGTGACGGTACCGCCGACGACGTCGCCGGAGGCCCCGAAGGTGGCAGGCAGGGACAGGCCCGCGGGCAAGGCGCCCGCAACGATGCTGAGCGTGCCGCCGGCGTTGTGGCTGGTGACCAGGCGCCCTTGGTAGGGCACGCCGAGAGTCGCATCGGGCAGCGTGCAGACCCCGCTGACCAGGTAGCTGCCGTTGGCAGCGGTGCACAGCAGCTGGTCCGGCGGCCCTTGCACGGTGACGGTGATCTGGTAGGCGAGCGTGGCGGTCAGGCTGCCGTCGGTCGCCTTGACGGTGAAGCCGTACGTTCCGGCCTTGGCAGGGTTCCCGGTGATGTTCCCGGTGATGACGGTGCCGGACCCGGACTGCGCGGGCATGGCCAGGCCGGGCGGGAGGCTGCCCGCGGTCAGCGCGAAGGTGACCGTGGCGCCAGCGGCGCCGGTCTTGCTCACGGCGATGGTCGCGGAGTAGCTGTTGGGTGCGGTGGTGACCCCGGGGGGCAGCACGCAGACCGTGCCCTCCATGGTCCCGCCGTTGGCGGCTGCCGTGCATACCTGGCGAATGCTCGGCGGCCGGTAAGTCGCCGACGCCTGGCCGGCCCGCTCCGCGTAAGGCCGACTGTGCTCCATATCACGCTGAAAACGGGTCCAAGGCCTCTAATGCCAGAACGTCCGGAGGTGTATGTGTGCAATGAAGGAAGGGAGGTCGTGATGGCCCTTCATCCGCACCGGCCGCACAGGCCGCACGTTGTCCGCCACCTTTTGGAGCGGTGGCACCGCTGGTCGCCGTACGCGTAGCCGCAGTCGGCGCGCGAAGAGAGGCGAGAGCCTATGAAGCTGGGATCGAACCTTGACACGTAGTAAGAGTGCCTCGGTAACCTCTTGGGCCGGGGCACTCGCATGTCTGGGGTTGCCAGGCTCCCCTGTCCCGCTTCGGCGTGTGGTCTGGGCGCAGGATTCCGCCCCTGAGCTGGGAGCCGACGGCTTACAGATCATCATGGCGCAGTTATGCCTGCCTTCTGCGACCCACGGCGACACCTATGGGGTCGATCGACGACTTCTTCCCATCCCGCGTACGTCCCGCGCCGACCACTCTGTATCACGGATGATGGCGCGCCAATCGCATGTCCGGCTCGGGTGCCGGGTCAATTGTCGGCGTAGCGGCGACACAGTTAGCTTAGTACCCCGGACGGTAACTCACGGCTTTGTGAGGTTCCAGGCGCTGTCGAACCAAATGAGTTGACTATTGAGGGTACCCGACAACGGGTATGCATCCGGGACCGGCCAAAAGGAGGGCGTTATGACCACAGATCAGGGTCCGTATCCAACTCAGTATCCCGTTCAGTTTGCCGTCGAGTACCCGGACCGGCCGCTCAGCCGGCTGACCTCATTCTTCCGGATCTTCGTGATCATCCCGATCGCGATCGTGCTCGGCACCGTTTCCGGCGGAACCTCGCAGTTGGCTGGAGTCCACTCGAGCATGGTAAACATTCACGTCTCTGCGAGCACGGGCTACGGGGCCGCCGGCGCAGGCGGACTGCTGTTCTTCGGCCCGCTGCTGATGATCTTGTTCAGGCGGAAGTACCCCCGGTGGTGGTTTGACTGGAACCTGGAACTGCAACGCTTCATCAACCGGGTGTGGACCTATCTGGCCCTGATGAACGACAGTTATCCGTCCACCGACGACCACCAGTGGGTCCAGCTTGATTACGCCCATCCGAACGCCGCCACGGACCTCAACCGGTGGCTGCCGCTGGTCAAATGGCTGCTGGCCATCCCGCACTACATCGTGCTGTTCTTCCTGGAGATCGCCGCGTTCTTCGCGGTGATCGTGGCCTGGTTCGCGATCTTGCTCACCGGCCGTTATCCACGTGGCATATTCAGCTTCGTCGAAGGCGTGTTCCGCTGGCACAACCGGGTCGCCGCCTACGCGTTCGTCCTGGTCACCGATCGTTACCCGCCGTTCAGCCTGGCGCCCTGACCCGGCACCGCGGGAAGCCGAGCTAGGCTCTACCGCAAGCATCCTGCGCTCGCGACGTCAATGGCGCGCAGGACCGGTCCGTAGGCATCCAGGGCTGCCGCGATCTCCAGCAATTCGCCCGGGCGGGCATCGCGGCGGCGCAGGTAACGATGGAGGGCGGCCAGGGCGAGCGGCTCACCGGTGCGGTGCCGCAGCCGCATGAGATCGGCGACCGTGCGCGCCGGATGGTAGACGCGGATGTCTTCTCCGGGAGCTGCTTCCATCTGCGTCAGTCCGAGCTCGAAGGTCGCGGCGTCGAAGCGGCGCCCCGTGGTGGGCGGGAAGACGATTGCCCCGGGGGTCCGGTGGGAGACCGCGAGAAGATCCGGGTAGGTGGCGGGCGCCGCATCGGCGCGCCGGAACACCCCGCGAGACAATTCGATGATCGCGCCCGAGTCTCGTTCGGCGTACAGCTCCCGCCGGTGAATACCCTGGGCCAGCGCGTTCGCCCGTCCTGAACGTGGGCGATAGATCGCCGAGATCGGGCATGGGCAAAATTGTCCGTCTCCCGGATCGAGCTCGGCACGGCCACGACCTCCCGCGGATTACGGCCGTCCAGGGTCCCGGCCGCCGTCGCCCAGTCCGTGAGTAGCCGCGTACCCGGCGCCGCTTGGTGCCATGGGCGGGCCGGGTCGATGATCTATCGGCTACGGTTCGGCGTATGCCTAACACGAAGCTCCTGGCTGACGGCAATCAGATGACAGTTGACGAGGACGAGTCAGAACTCGCTCAGCTGGACCTGTCTGCCTACCGCACGATTCGGCTATCGGTCAACAATTGGGTGAACAGCCCGGCGCCGGTGGTCATCGGTGTTTCGCACGTTGACCAGCCGAACACGATCAACGCCAACTTCATCACGGCTCTTGACTCCTTTACCGTCCCGCCGGGCGGATCGGTCAGCAGGGTGTACGAGGTGCCGGGTGAGGTAGTGGCGTTCCTAGCCAGGCCGGAACACCCCCCGCTCCCCGGCATCGAGATCGACTTCACGGTCTACGGCCGGGCCGACTGAGGCAACGCGTCGCAGCTAACGCCGGGTACCCGCAAGGCGGCGCTTGCGAGGCTGAGCTAGATGTTGTTGCTCCGGGTGGACTTCAGAATCGTAGGCAGGTGTTCCGCCATGGGCCCGGGCGGCGACCGGGCCATGATGTCCTGCTGGCTGCCGGCCGCTGTCGACATCGGCCGCTTAACGAGACTCGCCGCGCAACCAGATCCGTGTTCGCGATCGGGGGAATCTCAACCGCCTACTGGACGGCTCCGATGCCAGCCAGGATGAGGTCGATGCCGGCGAGGAATTGCTCGCGGTCGTCGTGCTCGGGCAGCTGCGCCGCCACCTGATGCACGAACGGGTGCTCCGCGGGGTCGAGTTGCGCCCACCGTGTGGCGATGGTCGCGAGGAAGGCCGATCGATCCGTCTCGCGCGGGAGGAGGCGGGCGGCCGCGGCGTACTGACCTGCGAGGCCGAGAACGTAGTTCACGAGCGCGGACGCGCAGTCGAACTGCGCTCGTTCGGGAACGCCGAGCGCCTGGAGCTGCCCGCCGACGCTTTCGAAGATTTGCAGCACCGCAGGCTGCCACGGCTCACGGGAGAGCTGGGTGCCCACCCAGGGATGCGCGTCGATGGTGTCGAAGACCCCAAGGACAATGGCTCGGATCGCCTCCCGCGGCTCCGCACCGCTGGCCACCTCGGTCATGACACGGACGATGACGTCGTCGGTGGTCGCCGCGAGCAGATCGTCCTTGTTGGCGACGTGCCAGTAGATCGCCCCGCTCCCCGTGGCCAGCCGAGCCGCGAGCGCGCGGAAGGTCAGAGCGCTCTCGCCGCCGGTGTCGAGGATCTCGATCGCGGCCTCGACGATCCGCTCCTTCGACAGCGCGTCCGCGCGCCGTTCGGTCCGCTGTGTCCTGGTCGCCATGAGCACCATCTTGACATGATTGGAACACTGTTCCAAAATATTCTTATGGAACAGTGTTCCAACGAGCTTTGAAAGGAACACAATGACGACATCAGTGACGATCGTCGGTGCGGGCCTCGGCGGCCTCACCCTCGCGCGCGTCCTCCACGTCCACGGCGTCCCCGCGACGATCTACGAGGCCGAGCCCTCGGCTGAGACCCGCACGCAGGGCGGCCAGCTCGACATCCATGAGCACAACGGTCAGCTCGCGCTCGAAGCGGCCGGCCTGACCGACGAGTTCCGCGCGATCATCCACGAGGGCGGCGAGGCGTCGCGCGCGCTCGACCAGCACGGCACGGTGCTGCTCGACGACCCCGACGACGGCACGGCGGGGCGTCCCGAGGTGCTCCGCGGAGACCTGCGCCGGATCCTGCTCTATTCCCTGCCCGACGAGATGATCCGGTGGGGACGCAAGGTCACCGATGTCCGGCCCCTCGGCGAGGGCCGGCATGAGCTGACCTTCGCCGACGGGTCGACCGTGGCCAGCAGCCTCCTCGTCGGTGCCGACGGCGCCTGGTCGAAGATCCGCCCGCTGCTGTCCGACGCCAAGCCCGAATACGTCGGCACCACGTTCATCGAGACGTATCTATACGATGCCAACGAGCGGCACCCCGCGACGGCTGAAGCGGTCGGCGGCGGCGCCATGTACGCGCTTACCCCAGGGAAGGGGATCGTCGCGCACCGCGAGGCGGGGGACATCCTCCACACGTACGTCGAGCTGAACCGCCCCGCCGAGTGGGTCGCCGGCATCGACTTCACCGACGCCACCGCCGCGACTGCCCGAATTGCGGACGAGTTCGATGGGTGGGCGCCGGAGCTCACCGCGCTGATCACCGACGGCGAGACCACGCCGATCCCGCGCATGATCTACGCACTCCCGGACGGACACCGATGGGACCGGGTACCAGGGGTGACGCTCCTCGGGGATGCCGCGCATCTGATGCCGCCGTCCGGCGAGGGCGCAAACCTGGCGATGTTCGACGGCGCCGAGCTCGGGAAGGCGATCGCCGCGCATCCCGACGACATCGAAGCGGCACTTACCGCCTACGAAGAGGCCATGTTTCCCCGCAGCGAGTCGGAAGCCGCGGACGCGCACCTGCTCCTAGAGCTCTGCCTCGGCGACCGCGCACCGTTCGGGCTCATCGACTTCTTCACCGGCGCCCTCGAGGGGGAGCACGAATGACACCGGTAGCCCTGATCCACACCGCCGACGGTCCCGGTGCGATCGGGGGCCGAAGGCCTGCACTTTCATCATCATCGCCACACGGCAACACCTTCGCCGCGTCTAGCGGTGGCGGTCCTCGGGATCTCATGGCCAAGCCGCTAGGGCCGCTGACCAGCAGGACGCTCCCGGCTGTCCTGCACGTGGCCATGTCATAACCGGCTGTGACAGACTGGGGACGGGCAGACAGGTCTGGAGAACAACCTTGAACAAGGTCCTCGTATTGATTCCCGTGCTCGTGCTCGCAGCCGGGTTCGTGGTGTTCTGCGAGGTTAACCTTGCCCGGGCGGAGGAAGTGCGCTACCTGCCCAAGTGGGTATGGGCGATCCTCTGCATGGGCATAGGGCTCACGATTCCGTTCGGCGGGATTGCTTACCTGGTGTTCGGGAAGGTCCGCAGGCCGTGCCCGAGATGAGGGCGTTCGCGCCATCCGGTCTGCCGACGATCTCGCTCAGGATGGCGTCTTCGACACCGACGAGGAACCCTTCCTTGCTCATGTCACCCCTTGCTCATGTCACCGAGATGCGTGACGCGGACCTCGTCTGATCCGTCGTGGATTTCGGCCTCGGCGGCAGGCGCTGGGACGCTCAACGCCCTGCGCTAGGTGCTGGGCCCCGCTAGCTGACCACGGGAGCGCTTCTCGTGCTGTGAGGCGAGTATCTGGGCAGCGGCAACCATCCAAGCCGTAAGACAGAGAGGCGCGAATAGGAGGAGCGCGGGACCATGGGGGGCGAACGTGGCCACCGTCATCATGGCTAGCGCAATGACCACACATCGGCGGGCCCTGGCTGCATGGCTCATCGTCGGCCAACCCAGTGCGCGGGACGGGTTGCTCGGCGGCTGGTCTGCGATCTGCCTGGCGGGGATGTCGGCGGTGACTGCGGCCAGTTCCGCATAGGTCCGCGACGCGAATGCCTGGCCTACCCGCGCATCAAACTCGTCTTTGGTAACCCGACCATGCACAAACGCGGCCTTGAGCATGTCGATTACGTGCTCGCGGTCAGCATGGGACACCCTGAGGTAGCTGCGCCGCGCCGTGGCTGCCGCCATCTGGTGTTCCGGCTCTGCTGTCACCGGCGCCTCCCCCACCAGCACGGTGCAGCGAAGCCTAGCGCGGCGGCGCTGTGGTGGCCAGCCCCGCAGCCGCGACGACCGAATGGTGGGGCGGGCCGACTGACTCCGTTTGCGAACCTGGAGAGGGTGACGAGAATCGACCTCGCACTCTCAGCTTGGGAAGTGCAGCCAGTTCCCTCAGGCTGTGACTCTAGGCTGCGGTATCGGGCAAAGAGGACGGGGAGGCGCTCCGGATAGCTGGGAAGGGACCCGCGATCACGATGACGGTTCTGGTGCTACCACTCATTTTCGTGTTCACTGCGCTGACCGTGCTGGTGTTCGCGTTCGGCGTCCGGCGGCTGCTGGGACTGCGGTTCTCGTTCCTGCGCACGCTGATCGCAGGCGTCCTGGCGTTCCTGATCGCCTCGCCAATAATCACCGCCATCAGCGGCTCGGTGGTCGCAAAGCGAACGAGCGTCCTGCCCGAGCTGTGGTTCGTGATCCTGGGCGTGACGATCGCGCTGGTGGTCGGCATGGTGTTCCTGGTCGTGGCCGAGGCGCTGGTGCCGAGCGGGTCGGTGCCGGGGCTGGTCTACGTGCTGCGCGGGATGCGCAGGCGGATGGGCCGGGCGCGGCGCTACTGGCAGATCAGCGGGATCTTGGTGCGGCGCGGCCTGATGCCGTACGTGCGGGGCGGACGCCGGTCCGAGCTGTCGACGTCGGAGGGCCGGGCCAGGCTGGCCCGCTCGGTGCGCCTGGCAATGGAGGACGGCGGGGTCACCTTCGTCAAGCTCGGGCAGGTGCTGTCCACCCGCCGGGATCTCCTCCCGGCGGAGTTCATCAGCGAGCTGAGCCGCCTGCAAGACGACGCGGCCGAAGTCCCCTGGCCGGCGATCGAGCAGGTGCTGCGGTCCGAGCTGGGCGATGAGGTGGGCGAGCTGTTCGCCAGCTTCGACCGTGAGCCGATTGCCGCGGCGTCCATCGCCCAGGTGCACGCGGCGACGCTCCCGTCGGGGGCTCGGGTCGTGGTCAAGGTGCGCCGGCCGGATGTCAGCCAGATCGTGGACAGGGATCTGGACATCGCCGGTCGGCTGGCGGCCCGGCTGGAGCGCAGCACGAGCTGGGGCCGGGCGGTAGGCACAGCTGGGCTGGCCGCCGGATTCGCCGCCGCCCTGCGCGAGGAACTCGACCTGCGGGTAGAAGCGCGCAACATGACCTCGGTGGCCGCCGCGCCGAGCGGCGGCCGCCGCGCCGAGCGGCCGCGGCAGCGGCGGCATAGCCATTCCGGTGCCCTACCAGCCGCTGTGCACCGGGCTGGTGCTGGTGATGGAGCGCTTCGACGGGCGGCCGCTGGCCGCGATCAACGCCGGCATGCCCGCTGACGTGCGCGCCGAGCTGGCCCGCAGCCTGCTCGACTGCCTGCTCCGCGAGGTCATGCTGGAGGGGACTTTCCACGCCGACCCGCACCCGGGCAACGTCCTGCTGCTGGCCGACGGCAGGCTCGGGCTGCTGGACTTCGGGTCCGTCGGGCGCATCGACCAAGGGCTGCGTTCCGCGCTGCAGCGCCTGCTGCTGGCCCTGGACCGGGGCGACCCGGCCGGGCTGGCCGACGCGCTTCTCGAGGTGGTCGAGCGACCCGAGGAGCTGGACGAGCTACGTCTGGAACGGATGCTGGGCCGGTTCCTGGCCCGGCACGTCGCAGCCGGGATCACCCCCGACGTGACGATGTTCACCGAGCTGTTCCGCATCGTCTCCGACCACGGGCTGGCGGTACCACCGGAGATAGCCGCGGTATTCCGCGCGCTGGCCACCATGGAGGGCACGCTTACCCAGCTCGCACCGGGCTTCGACATCGTGGCCGAAGCCCGCCGGTTCGCAGGCCAGCAGCTTGCCGGGCAGTTCAGGCCGGACACGCTGCGCACGACCGCGGCCGACGAGCTCGTCGCGCTGCTGCCCCTGCTGCGCCGCACCTCCCCCGGCGCATCGATCGGATCGGCGGAGCGCTCGAAGCCGGACGGCTCAGCGTCAACGTCCGCCTCCTCGCCGATGAAGGCGACCGCCGGATAGTCACGGGCCTGCTCTACCTGGTCCTGACCACGTTTCTCGCCGCGACCAGCGGCATCATGGCGGTCCTTATGCTCGGCCTGCGCGGCGGGCCAACCATCACCAGCCGGGTATCCCTCTTCCAGTTCCTCGGCTACTGCCTGCTGGTGATCTCAGCTATCCTCGCGCTGCGCGTGCTCGCACTCGTGTTCCGCCCAAACAGGGCCTAGCCACATCTGGGCGTCATCTCCTCGGTCGGGCACCCTCTGGGCTACTCCCGGTTCTCCGGGACGGCAAGGGTCTGCCCGAACGGTTGCAGTTGTCTACTCGATTCCACCCGCGGTGTCGGGGACCGCGTTTTGGCGCGTCAGCAAGATGACGCTGCTCACCAGGACGAAGATCACGAACAGCACGAACGCGATGCCGTCGAGAACGAGCCCGAACGAGGCGATGACGCCGCCGAGGCCGAAGGCCTGGAGGAAGAACAAGATCCCGGCGAGGACCGAAACCCACCCCAGCCAGCGCGGCAGGACGCCGCCCCCGATCACCAGCACGCCTGCTGCGAAAGCAAAGAGACTGCCGAACACGTCCCCGACGCTGTCCAGGCCATAGGTCATCAGGTACAGCGTGTAGGACACGCCCTGATCGTGCTGCGACCCGAACGACGCGAGCTTCGCGCCGAGCAAGCCGAAGATACCGATGTCGCTGACGGCATGCAGGGCAATAAACAGCGTTCCGCCAGCCAGCACCAGCGAGCCAAGGAACCGCGACCGATCCGTGTCCCGGCGCAGCAGGTCATACAGCTTGGCCAGGTAGATCAGAAACATGGCGGCATAGACGACGGACAGCCAGGCGATCACCAGCAGCCGCCCGCGGTGGTCGTGAAGCGTGTTCGCGATCTTCGCCGCCGAAGCGTTCTGGCTCAAGCCGCCGCCGAGCAGCCCGACCACGGACACCGCCACCAGCGCGATCACGTAAAGGATGCCCGCCACCCAGGCATACCGCTCCCACGCGCTAGTGGTCCGCGTCGCTGCCACCATGCCATCTTCCCCCATCCTCCCGTTGCGGGCCACTACGACTCGGCGTTCACCACAGACGGCTGAGCAGCGCGCGATGAGGACGACGACGGCCAGGCAGGCGCGCTCGCCCCGGAGGGCTAATGGCGCTCCTAATGGCACGGCGATCATGTGCTGGCTTCCGTCTCTCCGAGGCGGGTCTGGGCTGCTATCCGTGGCCTGCTCTTCCCCCGCTCACCTCGTAGCTGGCCGCCCTTGGCTATGGCCACCTACCATGCTCATCTGGCTATGGCCACCTACCATGCTCATCGCCGAGACCAACAGTTGGTCACGGCCTTGCCGGTGATTGCCTGCTCTGCTCCTCCGGGCCGCGCGGGGGGCCGGCGGCACCGGCGACGTCGCCAAGGTCGTTGGGCTGCCTCTGCGAGGTCGGGCCTGCGGCACTTGGCGCACCTGGCCGGAGTAGCGTGAGCCAAGGCCGCCTGATTGACAGGGTTGCAAGATTCAAACTTTAAAAAAAGGAGAACCGCCATGTCCGAAAACGAAACCGAAATTGGTACACCCATCAGCGATACGCTCCTGGTGATGACCGCCACGTCGCTAGATAACAGCGACTTGAGCCCTCGCGAGCTCATGATCGCCCGAATCGCCGCCCTAGTCGCGCTAGACGCATCCGCGGCTTCCTACGCGCTCAACGCCATACCGGCGGCAGACTCAGGCATCACCGTCGATGACGTAGAAGATGTTCTCGTCGCGGTGGCGCCCGTCGTGGGTACAGCCCGCATCGTCTCAGCGACGGCGAACATCGCCGAGGGACTAGGGATCGTGATCGCCCTGGCCGAAGCTGAACTCGAGGAGGAGGAACTCGAGGCCGAGGCGGAGAACTAAGGGGACCCCCTTAACCGGCGGTGTTACCGGCCGAATGATCCGGCCAGTAACACCGCCGAGGCCGATCGCGTGGCGGCGGGTGATACCTCCCCCACCTCCGCTTCGTCCCGAGCTAGCGGCAGCGCTGGTACGTTGGCTGCCGTCCCAGCTGGTGCCGCGTCAGCCAACGTTCGCACTGTTCTCCAACGCAGTTCGGAGCCGCGCGTTCTGGGGCACCCCACTCCCTTCCTCTGCTATTCAGGTTGTTTAGGATCCCTTGGGGAGGACGCCTTGGGCGCGGCAACGACGATCGTGAACGCGAAGGTATTCGACGGGACGAAGTCGCAGGACTGGACTTCGGTCCGGTTCGCTGACGGCCTGATCACCAAGTGCACGGTCGCCTCGGCCGCCCAAGAAGGCGACGAAGTGATCGACGCGGGCGGCGGGACGGTGCTCCCCGGTCTGATCGACGCGCACGTGCACCTCGTTCCCGGCGCTCTCGCGCAATCGTTGACCTTCGGCGTTACCACCGTTCTCGACATGTTCAGCAAGCCCGACCTGGTGGCCAGCGCTAAGGAGCAGGCCGGCTCCCGTCCGGACGTGGCCGACGTGCGTTCCTCGGGTGTCGGTGCCACCGCGCCCGGCGGGCACCCGTCGATGATGTACGCCCCGTTCCCGACGCTGGCCGCCGCTGGCCAGGCCGGGCAATTCGTGGCGGAACGGATCGCGGAGGGCTCGGACTATCTGAAGATCATCTCCGGCACCGGGGGTCTATGGCCGTCGCTGGACCCCCAAACCATCCAGGCTCTGGTCATTGCCGCGCACGCCCGCGGCTTAGTCGTCGTCGCTCACGTGAGCTCGACGGCCGGTGCCGGGGAGGTCGTGTCCGCCGGTGTCGATGTGGTGGCCCACGTCCCTGCGAACGCCGGGCTGGACAAGGCACTGGCCGGACGCATGGCCGAAGCCGGAATCGTGGTCGGTCCGACGCTGGCCACCATCGAGAACACCCTCGGCGAACCGGGTGGCGCGGCAGTGGCAGGGGACCCACGGCTCGCTGAAGCGCTCGGCGACGCCTGGGCGCGCCGGCTGACTTCGGATGCCCCGGGATGGCATGGCCGGCAAATGCCGCCCTACTCCCGGGCCGAGGACAACGTGCGGCGACTGGCCGATGCGGGGGTCACTCTGCTGGCGGGCACCGATGCCCCGAACCCGGGGACCGTGTTCGGGGCAAGCCTGCACCGGGAGCTCGAGCTCCTTGTCCGGTGCGGCATCAGCCCGGCGCAGGCCCTGGCCGCTGCCACGGCTGAACCGGCACGAGTGTTCGGCCTCGCCGACCGGGGCCGTGTCGCCGCCGGGCAGCGCGCGGACCTGGTCCTCGTGTCCGGTGACCCGTTGACGGACATCACCGCGACGCGCGCCATTGAGCGGATATGGCGCGGGGGCATAGCCTGCGATCGGCACGCCTTCGTCGCGAGCGCTGCCGAAGCTGAGCAGCTTGACGCTTTCGACGCCCAGCTCGCCAAGGTCGTGGCAGCCGTGCGCGAACGCTGGTCCAACTGATCCGAGGAAGGCCCCCTCGAACGCGGGTCCCAAGTTGTGCGCCGCGATCGTCGATCGGCGCACCGTCGGCGGCGACATCATCGAGACGTGTCCACCGCAACCAAGCGACGCCAGGGTTCATCGGCACGACCGACCGCAACGGGCGCGACGCCAGAATTCAGGCTCTGGCTCAAGTGCCGGTAGCCACCCGGTTATCTGCTCGCTCCCCTTCAACGGAAAGACTCCGGGGAATGTCGCGTGCGCCGGCCCGCCTGGATGGTCAACGTCAGCGGTCACGCCCGGCCAGCCCGCGCCCGCCGCGGTGGAAGCCCTGGCTGCCCGGATCACCGGGCAGGACTACTCCGGCCGGAACGGCTACACCGCGATTTTCCGCCCCCGCCGGCCTCCCTCATGATCGGGGCGGGGCTATGGATCGAGCTGGAAGCGGCCGTCGGATTCGTCATCGGAGTCGGGCTCACGTCGCTGAAGGGGCAGCGAACCCAGCGCGGTGATCTTGGTCACCGGGTTCCATCTGATCCTGTCGCCGATCCTGTCCGCGGTTAAATCCCCCACATGCAGGACCTGCACCGCTCGTTCGCGGGGCTGGCCATAGCCCGCCTGGAACCATCCGCGCTGCCGATGGCTGCGGGGGTGCCGGGGGTGGCCGGAGGCTTCGTGTGCTCCGATGGCACGCTACTGCTGCCCGAGCCGGCACCGCGGCTGCCTGCGTGATCGTCGCCTGGCTGGCGGGCTGGACGATCCTCGGCGCGTGGCGGATGATGACCAGGGATGCCTGAGACGTATCTGGGCGGCGGGCGAGCTGGCCGGGTAAGCCGGGTCTAAATCCTCGAAGACAGTGACCGCGCGAAGCGACGGCGAAGCCGCATGGCCTTGACGGCGGGCTCGGCCAAGATCATGTCCAAGCGAGGAGGACGGGTGGTGCTTGTCTCGCTGTCATAGCTGCTCACCCGGGATCAGGTTGTGGCGGCCGGGCTCGGGGCGGTCGGGTGCAGCAGGGGGAATTGGATCGCGAGGAAGTTGTGGATGATGTGCAGGGCCTGCTCTGGGGGGGTCTCGGCCTTGGGGTCGGCGGGTAGTCCTTCGATCTGGATGCCGTTTTGCTCGGCGTAGGCCCGTATCCCGTTGAAGGCGGCTTTGCCGAGGGTGGACAGGGTCTGGCCCAGGGCCAGCGCGTCCTGGATTTAGTCGGGTACCGGCCGCGCGTCGGCTATGGGCCAGGTGGCGGGGTCGCGGGGGGTGTCGAGGGTGAGGGTGTGGGAGAACGTCCGGGCGGCGGCGTCGCGTTCGGTGAGCGGGTCTCCCAGGCCCCATTGCTCGCGCAGGGTGGCGATCAGGGAGGTGTGCCGGTGCTCGTCGTTGAATACCTCGCCTTCGGCGACCCAGGGTGAGACCACGATGGCGGGAACCCGGTAGCCGGAGCGGTCGAAGGTGAACCCGAGCTGCCCTGCCGGGGCGGACGGGTCGGGCGGCGGTACCGCGGGGGGCGGGACGTGGTCGTAGGTTCCGCCCGGTTCGTCCCAGCCGATGAGCAGGGTGGTGTTCCAGACGTTGGACCCTTCTGGGGACTGCATGGCTTTGTAGGCGTTGTAGATGCGGGCCAGGAACGCCTCACCGCCCAGGATCGACGACGGCGGGTCCACGCCGGGGAGGATGATGCCGTGGCCCAGGGCGCGGGAGACGGCGGGGTGGTAATCCCCGTGGCCGAGGGTCAGGCAGGGCTCGATGTAGGAGAAGTCGGGCAGGTTCCCGGCGGCGGCGTCGGCTTCGAACTGGGCGAACGGCACGAAGTGCGTGGCGAAGCGGTCCTTGAGCCGGGGGTAGTGGATCAGGCCGGTGGCCGAGAACCGGTCCGGCTCCCCGACGTAGACCTTCCAGGTTTTGCCGTGCCGTTCCAGCCGGTTGAAGATCGTCTCGGCGGTGTTGTGCGCCAGCCAGTTGGTGACCGGCTCGTTGACCACGAACCCCGATGCTGTCGCGGCGGTCCAGAACGAGCGGTTGGTGAATGTCTGCGACGGCACCTCGCAGAACCAGTGATCGAACACGCCGAAGGCGCGGGCCAGGCCGCTGAGGACGGGGATCTGTTCGGGGGTGAACCCGGTCATCACCTGCGAGTATTCCTCGTAGGTGGGCTGGCGGCCGAGCTCGGTGGTCAGGGTGCTGATGTAGTCGATCCTGGTGGTTAATTCGCGACACGCTGGTTAGCGTGCCCGGTTCGGGCTGTGCTGCGGTTGATGATCTTGGCTGCGGTCGTTCTTCCCCCCTGTCCCGGCCGCGGAATCGGGTATGTCATGTGCGTGCAGCCTGTCCCGTGGCCGGAGCCGGATCCGCAGATCGCGGCGGCGATCGCGGCCAAGTACCGGGGTAAGCGGCTGAGGCCGCTGGCGGTGCTGATCCGTGACCGGCTGGGCGAGTGGCTGCATGATGAGGCGTTCGCGGCTGCGTTCGGGACCCGGGGCCGGCCGGGGTGGTCCCCGTCGCGGCTGGCGCTGGTGACGGTGCTGCAGCGGGCGGAGAACCTGCCTGACCGGCAGGCGGCCGAGGCGGCGCGGACCCGGCTGGACTGGCAGTACCTGCTGGGACTGCCCTGGGATGATCCGGGGTTCGATCACACGGTGCTGCCGGAGTTCCGGGACCGGGTGGCCGCAGCGGGGCTGGAGCAGGTGGTGCTGGATACGCTGCTGGGACGCCTGGTAGCTGAGGGCCTGGTCAAGGCGGGCGGGAAGCAGCGCACCGATTCCACGCACGTGGTCGCCGCGGTGGCGGCGCTGAACCGGCTGGAGCTTGCCGGGGAAAGCGTGCGGGCCGCGCTGGAGGCGCTGGCGGCCGCGCACCCGGCCTGGCTGGAGCAGCGGATCTGCGTGCCTGACTGGACCCGCCGGTACGGGACGCCGATGACGTCCTGGCGGCCCCCGGCCAGCCAGGCCCGGCGGGAGGAGCTGGCGATCGCCTATGCCCGCGACGGCTACGCGCTGCTGGAGGCGGTCTATGACCCCTCCGCGCCGGCCTGGCTGCGCGAGATCCCTGCCGCCGGCGTGCTGCGCCGGGTGCTGCTGCAGAACTACACGCGGGTCATCACCGGGGACGGGCGGGAGGTGATCAAACGGCGGGAGAAGGAGCCTGAGGGCGGCGGTCTCCCGCCCGGCCATCTCCGGATCGCCTCGCCGTATGACCTCGATGCCCGGTGGGGTGTCAAGCGGGAGGAGTTCTGGCTGGGCTGCAAGCTGCATGTCAGCGAGACCTGCGACGATCCCCCGCCGTGCAGCTGCCGCCCCGCCGCGGCGCGTGAGCCCGCCGCAGAAGGCCGCGAGCATGACAAGGACTGCGCGCACCTGACATCCCCGAACCTGATCACCCACGTGGCCACCACCGATGCCACGGTGACCGATCACCAGATGACCGGCGCCATCCACGCCGGCCTGGCCGGGAAGAAGCTGGCTCCTGGACGGCATTACCTAGATTCCGGCTACCTCAGCGCCGCGGTCGTGGTCTCGGCGCTGACGACCTGGGGCATCGCGCTGATCGGGCCGTTGCTCGCCGGCACCTCCGCGCAGGCCCGGGCCGGCCACGGCTACGCCCGCGCCGACTTCACCGCCAACTACGGCACCAAGACCGTCACCTGCCCGCAAGGAAAGACATCGGCGTCCTGGACGCCATGCACTCAGCGCGGCAAGGACGCCATCGTGGTCACCTTCTCCGCCGCCGACTGCGGCCCCTGCCCGGCCCGCGCCCTGTGCACCACCAGCGGCAAGAACCGGCGGCAGCTCACCGTGCTGCCCCGCGACCTGGCCCAGGCGCAAGCCGCCGGCCGCGCCGCGGAAACAACCATCCCGTTCCAGGCTGACTACGCCCGCCGCGCCGGCGTGGAGGGCACCATGCACCAGGCCGCCAGCCACGGCGCCCGCCGGGCCCGCTACCGCGGCCTGCCGAAAACCCGCCTCGACCACGTCTACATGGCCGTTGCCCTCAACTTGCTCCGCCTGGAAGCGTATTGGACCGGCACGCCGCTGGACCGGCAGCGAACCAGCCACCTGGCACGCCTTGAACTCGGCCTCGCCGCATGATCAGGAATTAACCACCAGGATCGTAGTCAGTGACAAAACCGTCCATCGTCGGCACCTGGCCCGGCGCCGGGGCGTTGTACGGAGCTGTCATCTCCCCGGCGAGCTTGAACCGGTTCTGGTCGTTGAGGATGTTGTACAGCTGGGTGTTGGTGTGCTGATGTTCTTCCCCGGTGTCGGGGTTGGGGCTGTCCATGTCGGTAGCCACCGCATAGGGCACCACGTTGCGCTCAGCGCCATGCTCAGCCCACTCAGGGATCGGGTTGGTGAGGTCCTTGCCGGTCACGCCCTCGAACGTCTTGCCGTCCCCCGGCCCGTACAGTCGGCCGAGCACGTTATCCAGCGACCGGTTCTCGAACACCACCACGACCACGCGATCGAGCGCGTTATCCCTGCTCTTAGTGGCCATGGAGGACCTCTGATCTCTCGGCGGAGCGTCATTGCCCGGCCATCAACCGCCTTATGCGGCGCTGCTGTTCTGGCCCATCGGGCTGAATGGTAGGCAAGTGGTGCCACTCTCAGATTTATCCGCCAGGGGTGATTTCGGGTGCTCCTGACATGCGCCGTCAAGACCGACGGCGCTGCCTGGACTCGTGGGCGATAGTCCCAGCTCTCGGGCTACGTCGGAGACTCGAACCAAGTGCTCGGATGACTGGGTCATGCCATCCCTCCGGGAGTAAACCTGCACCTACGCTGTAGATTTTTAGCAAGAACTTGCAGTGTAGGTGCAGGTTTACTGCCCCATGCTGTCCTGGAGTGGTCGTCTCATGTGCCGACAGGTGCTGACTGTCGCCCGCGTATTCGCGCTCATCGGCGCCAGGAAGGCCAACGTTCAATACTTGCCCAGCTGGAGCGAGTGATGAGAATTCGAACTCGCACTATCAGCTTGGGAATCCGACCAATCCGGCCTGCTGGAGCCGCCGACCAGCCAGGCCGGGCGACCGCGGGGTGTCCGTGATTGACCGCTGACTACCCTGGCAAATTGCACGCTAAGGGTTTGTCGATTAATAACCCGTAGGTTCCCTGGTCTGCGCCCGGCGATGTGGTATGGCGTATTGGCATGGCATTGGACACCGGGGAGATGCTGGCGGCGAAGTTCGGGGTGATCTTCCCGCATCTGGATGAGCGGCAGCGCCGGCTGCTGATGGGGGCTGAGGCCCGGGTCCTGGGTCATGGCGGGATCCGGGTGGTGGCTCGCGCGGCAGGGGTCAGGGAAGCCACGGTGTCGCTGGGGGTCGACGAGCTGGACGGCGGCGCGGAGCCGCTGGGACGGGCACGCAAGCCGGGCGGGGGCCGCAAGCGGCTTGCTGACCTGGACCCGGGCCTGCGGCCGGCGTTGCTGGCGCTGGTGGAGCCTGATGAGCGCGGTGATCCGATGTCGCCGCTGCGGTGGACGGCGAAGTCGCTGCGGGCGCTGGCGGCCGAGCTCACCCGGCAGGGCCACCGCGCCGGCGCTGACACGGTGGCTGACCTGCTGCGGGAGGAGGGCTTCAGCCTGCAGGGCAACGCCAAGACCATCGAGGGAAACCAGGTCCCTGACCGGGATGCGCAGTTCCGCTATCTCAACGAGCAGGTCAGGGAATTCCGCGACGCCGGGGAGCCGGTGATCAGCGTGGACACCAAGAAGAAGGAACTGGTCGGTAACTACCACAACAGCGGCCGTGAATGGCGGCCCGCGGGCGAGCCCGTCCACGTCAAGGACCACGACTTCCCCGATCAGGAACTGGGCAAGGCCATCCCTTACGGCATTTACGACCTGGCCGCGGACGCGGGCTGGGTGAACGTCGGCACGGACCATGACACTGCCGGGTTCGCTGTGGAGTCGATCCGCCGCTGGTGGAAAGACGCGGGCCGCACCGCCTACCCTCAAGCCCGGCGCCTGCTGATCACCGCCGACTCGGGCGGCTCCAACAGCACCCGCACCCGCGCCTGGAAACATGAGCTGGCCGCGCTCGCCCTCGGAACCGGCCTGGAGATCACCGCGTGCCACTTCCCGCCCGGCACGTCCAAATGGAATGGATCGAGCACCGGCTGTTCTCGTGTATCACCATGAACTGGCGCGGACGGCCCCTGACCAGCCACGAGGTCATCGTGGCGGCCATCTCCGCGACCACCACCCACGCCGGGCTGCGCGTCCACGCAGAATTGGACACCGGGACCTACCCGTCCGGCGTGAAGATCAGCGACGAGCAGATGGCGGCGCTTCCCCTGCACCGCCACGACTGGCACGGCGACTGGAACTACACTCTGCGCCCCGAGCCACCAGCCCCGCCGCCCGCGCCAGCTGCCGGGGCACCGCCCGGCCGCGGCGAGCGCCCCGGCTGGGCGCACCCCGCCCTGACCGGCATGACAGCAGGCCGCTGGGACCAGCTCACCGCCGCGCTAGCCATCCCCTACCAGGCCCAGCGCGAGGCCGCCCTGCACATCGCCCGCGGCGGCCCGGCATCCCGCCGGCCCGCTGGCGGCCACCCGGCAGCACTGACCCTCGCCGAGAAAACCCTGGTCACCATCATGCGCCAGCGCCTGGGAGTACCCCAGCCCGTGCTGGCCGGGTTGTTCGGCGTCTCAGCCAATACCATCGGCACAGCCGAACGGCAGATAAAGCCGCTGCTAGCACGGGCCGGCCACACCATCGAGCCCGCGACAGCCCAGCTCACCACCCTTGCCGACCTCACCGCATACGCAACATCTCAGGGCATAACGCTCACGCCCAAAACCAAACCAGCGCGTTAATAATCGACAGACCCTAATTGCACGGCGATCTTGGTATGGCTCGAAGCAGTTGCGACAGCTCAGCTTGCCTGGGCCGTGAGCTGGGAGACGCGCTGAGGACTGATGCCGAGTAGGGCGGCGACATCGCGGACTGACAGTCCCCTGGCAACCAGTTCGGCGGCGGCCTGGCCGGTGCGAGTGGCAGCAGCAGCGGCGAGTTCGTCGGCCTCGCGTCGTAGCTGGCGAACCTCCTGCGCGGTGACATCAAGGCTGGGATCGCCGGTGTGGTACTCATAGTCCAGCACGAGAACCGGCATAGCCTCATCGGGCAGGTCGGCCGCCAGGGCCACGATCTCTCGCACCGCCTGATCCAGGGATGGCAAGCTGCGAGCGTAGGTGTGAGCACCTTCCAGGGACGGAACGTCAGCGAGCCAGTGGCCGTCTTCACGGGTGACAACTACGCGATACGTATCGCCGCTCATCGCAGCCATCCCTTCCCTAATGCCGCCTCTAGATCTCGCTCGATGGCGCGCAGGGTCCCGGACGGGATGTCGCCCGCATGCTGCGGAACCGTAGTCGCCGCCTTGGCTTCCGCCCCAGTGTCGTCGGTGAAGGCCACCACGTAACGTCGGTGCGATCCGACCTGGCGAACCATGGCACCGCCGAGTCGCTCGATCTTCCGGTTCACCTCGCGTGCCTTCACCAGAATATATCTAGCGGCTAGACACTACAACTGTCAAGCAGATAGACACCTACCCGGAAGGGAAGGCCGGGCCAGACGCAATCTGGACAGCCGCGGAGGCCGCTCCAGGCAGGCAGCCTGCGCTGCCGGGCAACCCAACGGCCCGTTAATGGCACGGGCGACCAACAACCGTCTGGTGGCGGGAACCGGCCGCGCTCGGGACACCCGCGCTGACCTGCACGAACGTAGCCTGGAGCGGGTGGCGAGAATCGAACTCGCACTATCAGCTTGGGAAGCACAGCGGTTACGGCTGCCAGGGACGCTGGCCAGGCGTAGATGACGGTCCCGGGTGACCCTGATTGACCCCTCGTCACCCTCGCTGATGGCACGCTAATGGCACGGCGGGCTGGTTCAATCGGCAAGCTTCGTCAGGAGTTCGAGATCTTTCACATTGGCGAGGATGCGATCGTGCGAATGAGGCGTCCAGCATGTCGCCGAACGTTGCGGGTTTCCCGCGAGGGGACTTCTTCGTTCCCACATGCCTTTCAAGGGAGACCGCCGCGACAGCGTGATCTACAGCGTGCTGCCTGGCGAGCTGTGATAGCCGCCCCTGCCGGGCACCTCGTGGGGACAGTCCGCCGGGTGTCGAGCGAAGACTGGAAACATCTAGCCTGGCTTTAGGGTTGTCGTCTAGGTGGGCTAGACTAGCATCATGGTGAAGGCGATGCGGTACCGCGACATGGCGAGGTTACTGATGAGCAACGGCTGCACCTCGCGGGAGGGCAAGGGCGACCACATCAAGTGGTACTGCCCCTGCGGAGGGCACATGGCCGTGATCACCGAGGCCCGCATAGTGTCGCCAGGCGTCGTGCGCGACAGAATCGCGAAGCTGGCCTGCCTCCCGGAAGGATGGCTGCAATGAGCACCTATACCGTGCGTGCCACACGGTGGGCACACGGCTGGGAGCTGCACATCGATGGTTTCGGAGTTACCCAATCCCGGAACCTTGACGGCGCCGATCAGATGGTACGCGACTACATCGAGTCCCTTACCGGCCGCGACACGAGCAACGACGAGGTCACGATCAATCCCGAGGTTGGCGGCGGACTGGATGAGGCCACACAGGCGGCCAGGGATGCTGTTACGGCAGCCGACCGTGCGGTGCGTGACGCCGCGGCGCAGTCCCGTCAGGCCGCTCGCGATCTGAAAGATGCTGGACTCTCCGGCCGAGACATCGCTGCCATCCTGCGCGTCTCAGCTCAGCGGGTGTCGCAACTACTCAAGGGTTACAAGACGCCAGCGCATCGATGAGAGTCACGTCCTATCAGGGCGGATGGGAATCGGCCTTCGATCTGGGTCGTCTTGGCGCGGGTGACGAGAATCGAACTCGCACTATCAGCTTGGGAATCCGACCCATCCACGCCGCCAGGGCCGCTGATCTGCCATGACCGAGCACCGCCAGTGTCCGTGACTGACCCCTCGTTACCGCGGTTAATTGCACGCTAGTTGCACGGCGATCTTGGTATGGCTCGGTCGCGGCAGCTCAGCTTCCCCTTGCCGTGAGCTGAGAGACGCGCTGGGACTGATACCGAGCAAGGCGGCGACATCGCGGACGCGTCGTAGCTGACGAACCTCCCGCGTGGTGACGTCGAGGCCCACTTACTCGCCCCCCGTTTAGGGCGGCACGGCAGGACCGCGAGCTGCACACTGCTCGCCAGGGACCAGCTCCGTGATGCATGCTATCTTGCGCGCAGAATTTCGCATTTCCTGTGGTTCGCCGTTACGAAACCATTTAGCCACTTTAAGTTCATAAGCCTTCCCCGGTGGGCATCCTGCTTGCAATGCACAATGACTTCATGGCGATCCGTCATGGCGTCCCTGGGCACGACAACGGCACCGCGATTCTCCGGGCGCAGCCCGCCCGCATGATCGACGGTCATGTTGATGGCGGCTACACCGGCCAGTATGAGGTCATCTGCCCGGCTTGTGGCGATGACCCGAACCTGAGCTATCAACAGGTGCCCCGCGACCTCCAGCAGCTTCGCGGGCCGAGTGAGTCGCTGGCCAGCGGGCTGGCAGCGTTCCATCTGCACATCGGACTCGTGGAGCCCAGGCCAGCAACCGAGGCACTGACGTAATTGAGCCCGCGCTCCGTGCAGGGAGACGACGAGGTCACTCCAGGCAGCGGCACGACTCGTGAGGAGCGGCGCAGGGATCCCTCACGCGTTCTGGCGCTGACCGACGGGGTTTTCGCCATAATCATCACGCTGCTCGTGCTCGACATTCATGTGCCGGAACTCACCTCGCACGAGAGCCTCCGGGCCGCGATAACGGACATACGGCCCAGCTTCATCAGCTTTGCGCTCGCCTTCATCGTCGCAGCGATGCAATGGGTTGGCCATCGAGACCTTTTCACACTGATCAGGTACACCGACCGTGGCATCATCTGGCTCAATTTGCTGACTCTGTTCACGGTGTGCCTGCTGCCGTTCGGGTCCGCGCTGCTCGGTCGCTATCACGAAGATCCGCTCGCGCTGCGCCTGTTCGGCTTGATCCTGATGGGCACGTCCCTGGCCCGGACCGTCATCTGGGCCTACGCGGCGCAGAAGCCGTCACTGGTGCATGAGCCGCTGGACCGGGCGTCATTCTGGTCAGGGCTTGCCCTGTCCGTCTTTCCCGTGGTGGTCTACGTGATGGCGTTCGTGATCGCCCGGATCTCGCCGCAGGCCAGCCTGGCCGTTTACGCCTCGGCGCCCGTGTTGTATTTCATCGCGATCACGCTGCTGCGCTGGCTGGCTCCGCGGGGGTCGGCCGAACGCCAGTTCACCTAATTTAGTGCGGCCGCGAGTGGCACACGTGCTCTCACATTGCCGGACGGCACTGTACTTACATGCCGTGCGCTACCAGTCCCCGCACCATCGACCTCTACACATGGCTGTGCGGCAAGCACATCAGTCCCCACTTCGGCGGGGTGCGACTGGGCAGGCTGTCCACGCCAATGATGCGCGAGCGGCGAGCGAAGCTGCTGCGCTCCGGCCCATGACGGCCAAGGCCTACCAGCTGCTCTGCTCGATCCTCATGACTGCCATGACATCCGAACGCCCCACCAGGTCTGCCGCCGAAGCGCCTCTGCGGGCCATGGGCAAGAACGGCCGGGCCGATTACGACCATGACCGGCGTTACCGGCCCCTGATGCTCCTGGCCACCTTGAGCTGGTTTGGACTCGTGGAGCGGGTGACGAGAATCGAACTCGCACTATCAGCTTGGGAAGCGCAGCGGTTACGGCCGCCAGGGGCGCTAACCGGCCAGGTCGGCTGGCCCCTGGTAGCCGTGACTGACCCCTCACCACGGCAGCCTGGCTCAATCGGCGAGCTTCGTCAGGAGTTCAAGATCCTTCACGTTGGCGAAGATGCGATCGTGCGCCACGAGAGGCACCTGGAGCCAGATGGCTGTCGCCGCCACCCAGCGGTCCGCTTCGTGGTCTTTCTGGCCCAGGCCGTGTCCGGTCCGGACACACCATGTGCGGAGCGAGGCATAAGCCTCGGCAAGACTTGGTCCCGGCCAGACGATCTCCGCTCGCGCTATCTCATACTCCAACCGCCGGAGCCGTTCCGGGCCCCACCCGGCCAGCCTCGCGCCGTAACCAAGCTCGGCGACGGTGACGAACGAAATGACAGCTGGCCGACCCTCAAGAACCGGGCGATACCGCGCCGCCAGTAAGTTTCCACTGGGTGTCAAGCGTGCGGCGAAGACTCCGGTGTCGATGACGATTGGACCGCGAGAGCGGGGGGTGATGCCTCGAGCACAGCCGCGAGGAAGAGGTGATCCTCGTCCTCCGTGAGGCCGTCAATGAGCACGTCCTCGTCGGGAGGCAGGGGACGCGCAGCAGCCAGCACGTCGTCTTTGTCTCGCTCGCGGGTCACACCCTGAGAGGCCAGCTTGCGTACTTCCGGCTCTGACATCGCGCACCTCCATCCGTACGGCCAGACTACACGCGGCGGCCGACAGGACTCTGGCCATCGCCCCGCGTGCGGGGTGGTCGGGGGCACGATACCGCCCAGATACCCGCTGGTGGCGGCCGGTCATCTGGCTCTAAGGTTGGGCGATGGAGTGGCCCAGGGCTCAGGATCTGCTCGCCGGTCCGCGCGGGCGGCGCCTGTGCTGATCGCTCCTGGAACCTGGTGACTTTCCCGGGTGGGATCTGGTGTGGGACGGCGCGCATCGAGGAAATCTGACCGGGCTCACGGACGAACTCGCTGCCTGCGTCGGCCGCACAGACCTTGATGCAACGGTGGTGCATGCCGACCAGCTGACCCTCCTGGCCGCCCTCGTGGAGCCGGTACAGACCGCGATGTACTGGCAGAAACTCGACGATGATGACTACGCCCTGAGCGCTCAGGAGGTGCAGGACGCGTTGCTACCGGTCGCCCAGGCGGTGATTACGGCTCCGGGAGCACGATGGGGACATCTCCCCTAGCCGCCACTGGCCAGCAGTACGTGGAATGGCCCGGCGAGCACGGCGGAGCGCCCGCGTTGACGGATACTGCCACAGAACTTGCCACCTGGCGAGCCGCGACTATCGAGGATGAGCGGTCGGCCCAAGAGCGGCCGGAAGACCCATCTGCCCCGTGGAGCGGCCACTGGTGGTCGGCGCCGGTCCCGTCCCGGATCCCGTCAACCACCAGATCGATTCCCGGCCTCGGAGCGGTGGGACTGGTTTTGGTCGAGGACGGGTTCGGTCAGAGGAACGCGCGCTGCTGGCCCCTCGCGCCGCGACCAGGTGCGCGGATCTACGAGATCTCCTCCGCAGAGGGCTGGACAGAGCTAGTTGGCCGCTACCCAATCGATGTCAGCAAGTCCCGGCGCCATGACTGGTGGCGGAGCACGGGCTGGGCTGGCAGGTGGTTGATCCCCGACTTCGCCGCCATTGCTGCAGACTACGACGCGGTCCACCTGAGCTTCGCGGGCTACCTCATCACCGCGGAGCGCGCCCTGTCGGTGAATGATGGGCGCACAGTCCTGGCCGGATGGAACCCCGACCAGACATTCTGGCTGACCGAGGTCTTGGCAGCTTCAAGACCTGTCACCGACTGGAGGGAACTGGACGAAGGGCCACTCGGCTGGACCCTCAGCGGCGCAAGTGCGTGAGTCGCCCAAGTAGCGCGACTGTCAGCCTGAACAGCTGAGGAGCCGTGATCGCGTAACGCTGAACATCTAATGGCACGATGCCCAGGCATCCGAGCTAGGAGTTCTCGGACGAGGACTCAACCAACACTTTGGGCTGCGACCTTGTGGAGCGGGTGACGAGAATCGAACTCGCACTATCAGCTTGGGAAGCGCAACGGTTACGGCTGCCACGGGCGCTGACCAGGCGTCCCGTGCGGTCCCGAGTGACCCTGGTTGACCCCTCGTCAGCCTGGTTAATGGCCCGCTAATGGCCCGGCGACATGCGCCGACCTGCGGCTGCCCGGGGGCAGTGCGGCCTGCTCCCGCGTGCCCTGCTCCCGCGTGCCCTGCTCCCGCGTGCCCTGCTCCCGCGTGCCCTGCTCCTCCCCCGTCCTCCTCGTAGCTGCCCGCACTGGCCGTGGCCGCCGTGTCCAGGCTGGCGAGCGACCGCATAGTGCCTTGACTCGGCGGACTCGGCGGACTCGGCCACGACCATCGAGCAGCGAGGAGGACGGACCACCAACTTGGAAAGGAGGTGGCCGCAGCTAGCGGACCTGCGGCCACACAGATCAAGAGCACTGCCGGTTGCACCGTGAGCGACCGTGAATCACCGCTGGCGCCCTTATTTACGGACACGCGGCGGGCACAGCCACTCTGGTGCTGGGTACTGGCGGTTGGGGCCCGCTGGGTGGACCATGGCAGCATGCTGCCGGACCAGGGCTGCTACGAGGAACGCTACCGGCTGACCGGCAGCGCCGCCCTGGGCCTGGCCGCCAGCCTGCTGTCGATTGGCCTGGGCTTGCTCTGGCATACGCCGCTGGTCTTCGCCGTGGCCGCTGTCATCCTCGCGGCCGTCGCCACCCAGGGCGGGGGCGTGGTCGGCGCCGCCCGCCGGATGATCGCTTTCCGCGCCGACCAAGCGGGCATCACCCTGGGCGCGATGCCCGGCAGGCTGATACCCCGTCACGGTGCGGCCGTGTTCGTGCCGTGGGCGGACATCGAGCAGATCATCCTTTACCCGGTCCACCCCCGCGGGCAGGGCCGGTATGTCCGGGTCAGTGCGTCGGCATCCAGCGCCGGGACGGAGCCCCGGCCCTGTCCCGGGGCAACGAGCAGGCCCCTCCTGCCCGGTGCCGGGCGTGGCGGCCGGAGCGACCCGGCGGGTCACCGGCTGGCGGCTGGACCGCGAACGCCTAGCCGCCGTTACTGCGGTGGTCGCTTGGGGCATCCCCATCATCGACGCCAGCACGGCTCCCGGCCCGGGCATTGAGGGACCCGGACAAGCGACCAATGCCCCTGAGCTAGGACCTGCGGATTAAGAGACAGGCGCGGTCGGCGTCGAAACAGTGTGAGGCCGTCCGGCCGTCCGGATGACCAGGACCGCCGTGGTCGAGTCGGTTAACGTCAGTCCGGCTCAGTACATCGGTGTTGCTACTCGCGTTGCTGCTCCGCCTCGAGCTCGGAGGTCATGGCTCATTATGGAGGTCACCGGCAATCGCCAAGCAGCATCTGCACCTGATCCGTAGCTCTATGAAGCTTGTCCAGTGTCACGCGGCGTTCCCTGTGATCATCTAGCTCGTGTCTGGCGACGCTCGCGCGTGTATCACCGTCGCGTTGCTGACATCGAGGTTCGGTGCACGCCAGCGTGCACAAGAAGCCTAAACACGCCCAGCTAGCAAGATCAGCCAAGCTACGTGGTGTCCACATGTCGCTCCAAGCCTAACCAAGTTACACCGCTAACCAAGTTGCAGCACCATCCCAAGCAGCAAGCTACAACACGAGTTCCCCCTTCCCATCCCAAACCCAACGTGAGGCTAACCAAGTGCCCCTATTGAGTGATCGTGATCTTTATCGTAGATACCCTTGCCACCGCCGCGTGGCAGCCTGCTACGCTACCTGCAAGAGCTGCGCATGTGCTGCACCTAGCAGCGCCCACCCCGCAGCGTCCACTACCCGCGCACCAACCTAATGCACCACCAACCCATGCGCAGCGTACCAACGCACACAATGCTGCTACCCACCTCCTACTCCCACACATCCTACAACACCATATCATCACGCACGCTACTAGCAACCACCACCTAAGCACCGCAAATCACCACGCAGCTACAGCTACCCACACACAATCCACTAGCTACACAACGTAACCCACACACCACCTAACTACCACACACACATCACAACCACACCAACTAACACCCTACCAAACCCACACCCACAACTAACCAACCCTCACCACATTAAACGCAACAACATACTCCTTCACCCACACCTACCCACCCAACACCAACACCTACCACATCACTACCTAAACCTACTACAACCCATCACCACCACAACTAAGCAACACTACCATCACACCCAAAACCTCACACCCTACCACCATACACATATCAACATCATCACCACCACAACTACTCACCACCACCCCCACACTATCCAACACCAACCTACCCCTAACACACCCTATCCTACACAACTAACACCACCACAACACAACCACACCACAATCAACACACCCCCACACAACTAACACCTACCCCACCTACACCACCACCCCCACCCCATACCCCATCCTACTTCACCTATACCCTTCTTCACTAAGCAGTGCCGTGGAATCTATCCGCCCAGGTCAGATTCCCAGCGGGCGTCCAGCACTGGTGCCCGGGTCCGGTGGCGTCTCTATGGTTTGTGAAACGGCTGTGAGAGGCCCGGCTCTGGCACACGGCCTCGGCCCGGCGGAACCTGACCGGCCCGACCGTTTGGTCCAGGCCCAGCCTCTTGGATGGCCGAGGACCGGCGGTGCGCTGCCACCGGTGCGAGAGCGTGGCTGGATGGGCCCAGCACTTGACGTAACGATTATCGTTAGTTACGATCCCCGATAATAACGATAGTCGATAAGCGAGGCCCCGATGGCCGCACCTGCCCTCAAGCCGGTCAAGCCGCGCAACCGGCTGCAACTCCTCGCCACCGTGGTCACCTGGGTGTTCTGGTTCGCCGTGGTCGCCACCGGGTTCCGGATCATAGAGGCCCTGTTTGGCCAGGGACACAGCATCGGCGTGGGCGGCCCCGCCTACACCAGCCGAGAACATCTGCGTGAGTACCGCGGCACCACTGCTGCCGCACGGCGGCAGCGGGCTCAGTCACTGGCCGGGCCTGTCCCCTGGCGTGCGCGCCACCTGGACCGCCGCGGACGTGTGCACCGCCCATCCCACCGGCGGGCAGGCCCTGGCCTACACGCTGACCCTGCTGCCCATTGACCTGCTCCGCCTCGGCGCGCTCTGCCTGGCGATGCGGCTGGCCCGCACCGCCGCCCGCGACGGCCTCTACACCGCCCAGGCCGCCCGGCTGGTGCTGATCCTGGGCTGGTGGCTGCTGGCCGGCGGACTGGTGGCCCCCGTGGCCGAAGCGTTCGCCCGGCTGAACCTGCTGGGCCAGCTGACCGCTTGGCACCTCAGCTGGGCCCATTGGCCCTCGTCCTGGGGGTCGGGGCCGGTCGTCTTCATCGGCCTGGGCCTGATCATCTTCGCCCGCTTCATGCGGGTCAGCGCCGACATGCGCGCCGACCTTGAAGGGACGGTGTAGTGCCACCTACCGGCCCCGATGGCCACGCCATCGCCATCCACCTCGACAAGCTCCTCGCCGACCGGGGGATCACCCTGACCGAGCTGTCCGAGCGGGTCGGCGTCAGCGTGGTCAACTTGTCCATCCTGAAAAACGGCCACGCCAAAGCGATCCGGTTCAGCACCCTGACCCGGCTCTGCCAGGCACTCGACTGCCAGCCCGGCGACCTGCTCAGCCACAACAGCGCAGGCAGCCAGCCCGAACCCCAACCGGACTCACTCACCTAAAAAGAGGTCACCATGTACCAGCCCTCCCCGTCCAGCGGCCAGCCATCCGGGCCGCCGCGGCCCTCTGCTCCCGCGCCGGTGCGAACCGCGGTCAAGCTCATGTACGCGGGCGCGGCCGTCAGCGCCGCCGGGCTAATCATCGGGTTGGCCCTTATCATCGCCGACATCCAGGTCGCCGCCCGCGGGCGATTCCTGGGCCACAGCCTCACCGCGCCCCAGATGAGACCGCTCATCATCACTGTGTGGACTGTCTTCGGCCTGGCCATGATTGCCCTGTGGCTGTGGATGGTGCGGGCGAACGGCCAGGGCCAGAACTGGGCGCGCATCTTGTCCACGGTGCTGTTCGGCCTGGCGACGCTGCAGCTGCGCGGCGCCTTCACGCAGCCGGTGAGCGATGCCGGGTTCGGCGTGACGGTGCTGTACTACGGCGCCACCGTGCTGTTCGTCGCGGCCTGGCTGGTCGGCGCTGCCGCGGTGTGGCTGCTGTGGCGCCCGGCCTCCCGTGCGTTCTTCAAGCCGCCGCGCGCGGCCCAGGCCTGAGGGTCCTGCACTGAAACCGCGGCCACGGCCTCGACATCATGCACACCCTGGCCGACGACGGGGGTATCGAAGGCGATCACGACGGCCGGAGCGTCTGGGCCCGCTTCGACTGGCCCAGCCCGTGACGGCCACCGTGCCCAGCAACCGGGCCCAGCGGTGGACCACCATCGCGAACGGTCAGCGCATCCGCGAGCTGCGGCGCCAGTGCGGGCTGGCCCAGGCCGAGCTGGCCGGTCTGGCCGGTGTCAGCCTGGATACCGTGGCCAGGCTCGAACGGCAGCACCGGACGGCATGCCGGACGCGGACTCTGGCCCGGATCGCCGCCGCGCTCGGGGAGCCGCCCGCAACGATCGCTGCCGTCATTCTGGAGGACCCCGTGACACGGACTGTCCGGCGGGGTGCGAAGCAGCATGGCGACCGCAGAGGGTGCGGCGGCCCGCCCAAGTCCGAGGCCGGGCGACGGATGGTCGGCATCCCCCAGGCGATCGTTCCGGTCCTGCGCGAGCACCTGTCGATCTTCGTCAAGGACGAGCCTGGGGCGCTGGCCTTCCCAGGGGTCATGGGCGGTCCGCTGCGGCGGGGCAACTTCAACAAGATGTCGGCCTGGCCGTACGCGGTGCGGTTAACCGGTCCCGAGGGCCTGCATTTTCACGATCTGCGCCATACGGCCAACACGTTCGCGGCATCCAGCGGGGCGGGCCTGCGGGATCTCATCGCTCGGATGAGCCACGACAGCGAGCACGCGGCCATGATCTACCAGCACGAGGCCCGCGCGCTGACCTGGGCTTGGACTCGTGGAGCGGGTGACGAGAATCGAACTCGCACTATCAGCTTGGGAATCTGTGCGATACAGGCTGCTATGCCCGCTGACCTGCAGGACGCACCGTCCGTGAGTGACCGTGAGAGACCCCTCGTTACCGGGGTTAATGGCACGCTAATGGCACGGCGATCCTGGCCTCGTCGAGGCCAATCCACCTGATCGGGCAGCGCGGGCACGGCCACCTGATGGCCGGTCCCATTATCGACCACTGAGGACTTTCGCCGGTCGGGGGTGACCTACGGCCCTGCCTGGCCATCGCTGCTGGGTCGATGCTGAAGCTGGGAAGTGAGTGAGCTCCCCCAGGGAGTCCACGGGCCCCGGCGAGCCTGTCAGAGGTAGTGGCGCCGTCACCGGAGAGGGCCCTTGTCGGTGATTCAGATTTCCACCTAGGTGAAACCGGCTGGCGGGTGATGCCGGGTCCCCTTCCTGGGTCTTAGCGTGCGTGGCGAAAGACGCGTCCGTGCGCCGGTGACCCTCGCGGTTCAACGGTCTCAGCCGCTTGTGACCGGCGTGAGGATGAGCGTCGGCTCGGCGCCTGGAGGCCTCCAGTTGGCAGTATCGGTTCAAGATTGGGGCAATTTCAGTCTGGTCGTTGGCGGTGCCAGCGGCGCAATGACCGGTCTGATCTTCGTGGCAGTCTCCCTGAATCGGGATCGGATCGCTGGAAACCCGCACCTGAGCGCTATCGCGGTTCAGACACTGATGCTGTTCCTCCTTCCGCTGGGCATTGCGATCATGATCACGGCGCCAGGGCAGGCCTCGTGGGTCGTCGGGACCGAACTCATGGCGGTCGGCGGCCTGGCCGCGATCGTCATCGCGAGGGCCGAACGCCGGAAGAAGCGTTCCAGTTCCGGGACAGATGCAGACTCGCGGCTTGCTCAGCTGCTCGACCACAACAGCCCCAACCTCCTGACGACGGCACTCACCGTGATCGCAGGATTGACGGTGGTGATCGGTCATGGCGGCGGTCTCTACTGGGTGATACCTGCGGTCTTCTTCGCGCTCGTCGGCGGTGTTGTGAACGCGTGGCTGCTCCTCATCAGGAAACCGGTCGGAGCGATCGCGATTGCGCGGTGTCATTCACGTCGCCGTCGCTGGTTTGGGTCAATGCGGGCGGCGGCGGATCAGCTCTTCATCCCGGCCTGCGCCTTTGCCAGCCCGGCCTTGAGGTCCTTGACGCTCTTACCGTCGATTTCCGCGAATGAGGTCTTGGGAGAATTCGTGACGGCCTTGCGGACCGCGCCGGCGTCGTCGTAGCCGTAGATCGCCATCAAGACGGCGTCGCCGGCGCCCAGCGTCTCGTTCAGCTTTTTCTGGATTCCGCTGTCGGCCCGGTGCTTGCCGAACTTGGCGGCCAGCGCACCGATGTCTTTGCCGAGGGCCGTCTTGGCGAGCCAGCGGGGTTCGAACAGGCCGACCACCAGTCCTTCTCCTCCTTCCTCGATGTGCATCTCGCCCGCGTGGTCCTTGCTGACCAGGACGGCGCCTTCGACTGTGATCGCATGGTCCTTGACGAGCTTCATGATTGCGTCGTAGTCCTTGCGCCCCGGCGCTACGAACAGATATGCCGCCATCAGCACCTCGTAGCGATCCGCCTCCGCCGACTTCGATCCGCTCGGCTGGTCCGCGTGAGCGCCCGGCTGGTCTGCTTGATTGGGAGTGTTCATATTTCGGGCTCCTGGTCTTGATTCGTGGCATTCGACATCGGCCCAGTAAATGTCAGCGTTTGTACGCAGGTGGAATCGTGGCCGCCTTGCGATGGCCTCGCGGGCACCCGGGCACTCTAGCGGCCCCGTCCTCGGGTTACCGCTGACGCTAGGGTCCATCCAGGCGTCCCATCATCACCTGCCACCCGGTTTCACCTAGGTGAAACCGGGTGGCCGTCAGGCCCCGGGTGCCCGACGGCGCCGCGCCCGGCATCACGGCGAGCTTGCCGTTTCTCATGTACCGCGGCCTGCCCCGCCCGGTGAGTCCCTACTAACTGCTCTGCACTTACCCGAGTTGCCCTGGCCCCCTGAGCCGGGCCTCGGCGCTGACGCCGAGTGACGAGCCGAGGCCCGACCCCAGGAGGCTGGATGATTTCGACGTCCGGGTTTTGGGCGCCCGGTTAGCTCGTCTATCGGCTGCCCGATCTGATGCTGTAAGACCACGGGCGCCTGGCCTGCCCCTGCTCGATCATGCGCTGTGCGCGCCCAACCCGTGCTGGAGGTGGGCCGCGTTGTGGCCGTCGTGCGTCGCGGCCACGTGGTGGAGGCTCGTGACGTACTGGACCATGGCCCCGATCTGGAGATAGGACTCAGGCACCATCTCACCGGGACCGGGAGGCGTGTACGGATCGGGTGTCCCCGGCTTGATCGGGGGCTCGACCACGAGCGACCTCAAGAAGCCGGCGGCGATCGGCGCCGCCACTTTCTCTATCAGCCACAGATGGCCGAAGTTAACCTGGTGCTCCTCACGGGGGTCCCATTCCAGGTTGAAGACAAGCGGGATGTTGTTCCCCGAAAACGTACTGTAGAAGTCGTCCTGGGTGAACAGGTGCACTTTCCACTGATGCCATTTGACCGCCTGCAGCCGGTTGCCCTGCAGGCACAGGACGGCGTCACGGCCCGACTCCTCGGCGTCGCCGAGCAGGAAATCGCGCATGTCCACGCCGTCGACGATCCGGTCGTCGGGGACCGTCGCCCCGACCGTGAGCAGCAGCGTGGTGTACCAGTCAACGCAGTGGACGAGCTCATTGCTGACCCTCCCGGCCGGCACGTGGCCCGGCCAGCGGACCATGCACGGCGTCCGGTTGGAGCCCTCGAGGCTGGTGAACAAACTGCCGCGCCATATCCCCGCGAAGCCGTCCCACTTCCCCCCGAGCTCCTCGGGATCCGCTTGCGGCATGCGGTAGGAGGGGTCGGGGCCGTTGTCTGATGCCCACACGACGATCGTGTCGTCAGCCAGTCCGAGCTCGTCAACGGCGTCGAGGATCCGGCCGGTGAAGTCGTCCATCTGGGTCAAGATGTCGGCCCAGTTCCCGTGCTTGGTCTTCCCCGCGTACTCCGGATCGGGCAACGCCGGGTTGTGCACCTGCGAGAACGGCAGGTACATGTAGAACGGCTTGCCCGCCTTGTTCGACCGGGTCATGAAGTCGATCGCGTGCTCGGTGATCTTCCGGTCGAACAGGCGCCGGAACTCCGCATCGTAGGGACCGACCACGGTGCTCTTTTCGCCCTTCTTCCGGGCGTAGACCTGCTCCAGCTGGAACTCCGTGACCGGCGCCGGTGCATACGGCCGCACGGTCGCCGAGCCGTCGGGGTAGTAGGACTGCATCCCCCACAAGACTTCGTCGGTGCTCCGCGGGATCCACATCGCCTCGTCGAAGCCGAAGTTGACCGGGCTGCGCTGGTCGGGGTCGCTGCCCAGGTGCCACTTGCCCCACATGCCCGTGGCATAGCCGACGTCCGACAGCGCCTGAGCGCTGGTCACCTCCCAGCGGGTCATCCCATCTACGCCGCTAGCGGCGACCGCGCCGGTACCGGAGCGGATGGCATGACGGCCGGTCAGGAGCGCGGAACGAGCCGGGGTGCACTGCGCCTCGACGTTGAAGTTCAGCAGTTTCAGGCCCTCGGACGCGAACTTGTCGATCCTGGGGGTCGGAGCGCCGCGCAGCACGCCGCCGCCGTAACAGCCGAGCTCGCCCCAGCCGAAGTTGTCCCAGTACATGAAAATGATATTTGGCTTACTTGCCGGCACCCGGTCTCTCCCTCTTCGAGCGAACACGGCTGGCTAAATTGCGGCCGTGCCTTGCTGATGTCTCCCACGCCGGCGTAAACGTAGTTCGGCCGCCGACGTGGTGTGATGGTGCATCTACCAGTGCCGAGTCTTGTGCTCGAGTAGGTGACCCGTCATCACCTACCCGGTCAATCTCACCTAGGTGGCACGAACCGAAGGAAGACGCCCCCCGCGAAACCGGCAGCTGTGCAGGGGTTCGCGACGCAATGGGGCGGCGATGCGTATTGGAACGAGGCCAGCGAACGGGTCCCCACCAGGCGTCGCCGCAGCGAACGCCTCTGTGCCCCGGTCGCCGGAAGGGTGACCGAGCCTCGCACCAAACAGCGGGAATCAGGGCGATTGGCGGGACGGCGCGGCGCCCCCGGCCTGTCCCGGCATCGTGCAGGATCTGCCAGACCGTGGAGGCCGCGATCGGGTGGCCGAGCCTGACGAGTTCGCCTTGCACCCGCCGGTGCCCCCACGCGGGATTCTCCGTCGCGATGCGGATCACGAGCTTGCGGATCGCGGCTGCCGTGGACGGCCGTCCGGGACGCCGGCGGCTCGACGTCGTCCCACTTGCGTGCGACCAGCCGCCGGTTCCAGGCCAGCAGCGTCGCCCGGGGTCACCATGAACGCCTCACCCCACCGGCGGCGGGGGACCAACCGCGACAGTGCCGCCAGCCACAGCCGGTCGCCCGGCTCGTAGCGGACCCGGCCGATCTGGCGGCGCAGGACCGCGTTCTCGTGCCGGAGCACCAGGAGCTCTGCGTCCTTGGATACCTGCGTGCCGGGTCAGCACCATCAAACAGTCGAGCAGACAACGTACGAGCAGGCAGACAACCGAAAGGATCACTCAGCGATGATCCCAGCTGGGAAGTCTCGCCGAGGCCAGATCCAGTAATCGAGCCCCACAGGGTGCTGTACCCGTGAGTTACCGCTTCCGGCCGTGGAAGCTCCCGGTGTGTGGCACATCCGTGGCACGGGCGCCCGCTATCGGGTTCTTCTCGATCGCCAGCCGTTTCCACCTAGGTGAAACCTGTCGGCAGGTGATGCCAGGTCACCTAACTGCGTCTTAGCGTGCCGGTGGTAGCGCAACTGGGCGCGAGGCTATGGGAGTGCCCGCCCGACTCCAGCTCGCGCTCGGCGGGTCCAGGGTACGCCAGCCAGCCCTGGACCCGCCGAGCGCGAGCTGGACAATCGGGAGCGAGGTAGGCGGCTGTGTACTGCACCGGCCTGCGTGCCGCATGAGCCATCCTTATATGTGTCCGGCCTGCGTGTGGCCCGGCGTGCGCCGGGCGGGCCTTCCAAGGCAGAGCCCGGCGCTGACGCCGGGCCAGCGGCGCCAGCAGGCGCCCGCCTTGATCTAGTACGGCTTAATTCGGCAACCTCGCGGGGGTCCACGCAGGGCACGGGTCCGGGTAAGACACGTGGACTCGCTGCCCTCGAAGGGCCCGTCACCTGTAGTTGGCAGGAGTGACGAGGCGTTCAACTTCGGTGAGGGCCAAGTGCCATGGGTAACCGGCGATGAGTTCGCCGCCTGTATGCGGCTCGTGGGGTTCGACACCACCGGGACCGAGCAGGATGTGGATGCCTTCACAGCGCAGATCCTCGGCGCTGCGGCGGAAAGGGGCGCGTGCGGCCAGGGCTGAGTTGACGAACGGGAGGACGACGATCGTGACGCCGAGGGCGGTGGTCTCGGCGAGGATGCCGAGCGCGTAGGTGTCGCTGATGCCCTGGGCCCACTTGTTGATCGTGTTGTAAGTGGCCGGGGCGACGATTATGGCGTCGGCCGGGCGGGATCTGGGTTCGCCGGACTTGCGGTACTGGCTGCGGACTGGGCTGCCGGTCGGGCCTCGATGGCGGCCACGTCTATGAAGTCCAGCGCGGCGGGAGTGGCTACGACCTGGACTGTCCAGCCGTGTTCCTGGGCCAGCTTGACGAGCTGGCCGACTTCAGAAGCGGGGCCTGCGCCGCAGACGATGACGGTCAGGACGCGGCCGTCCTGCGTCATTCGGTGACCCCCATGCGGCGGGCGAAGTCCTCGGCCTGGCGCTGGACGCTGAGCGGGGCCGTGGTCATCAGGTCACGGACCAGGCGGCGGGCTGCGGGGCGGCATACCGGCAACACGTTCGCGGCGTCCAGCGGCGCGCGCCTGCGGGACCTTATGGCCCGGATGGGGCACGACAGCGAGCGCGCAGCCATGATCTACCAGCACGAGGCACGCGGCGCAGATCAGGCCATCACGAACGCGATCGACTCCCACGTCCAGGCCGAGCAGCGCGGCGATGAGGACGACGACCGCCAGGCGGGCGCGCTCGCCCCCGTGGGCTAATGGCACGCTAATGGCACGGAAGATCAACAACTGCCCGGCAGAGGGAACCGGCCGCGCCCGGGATACCGGCGCTGACCTGCAAAGAAGCTCCTGGAGCGGGTGACGAGAATCGAACTCGCACTATCAGCTTGGGAAGCTGACGTTCTACCATTGAACTACACCCGCAACGCCCGCCAGAGCCCGTCCGGGCTTGCTGACGCCGCCCCGACATAGTACCGGAAGCGCCGACCGCCAGGGTGCGCTCAGCCGGTAGGTTGCCAGGGTGCTCCTCTCTGACCGTGATATACGGGCCGAGGTCGATTCCGGCCGGGTCCGGCTCGACCCGTACGCGCCCGAGCTGATCCAGCCGTCCAGCATCGACGTGCGGCTGGACCGCTACTTCCGGGTCTTCGAGAACCACCGCTACCCGCACATAGATCCGGCCGTGGAGCAACCCGACCTGACCCGGCTGGTGGAGACGGAAGGCAAGGATCCGTTTGTCCTGCACCCCGGGGAGTTCGTGCTCGCGTCCACCTACGAGGTGGTGTCGCTGCCCGATGACGTGGCGGGGCGGCTGGAAGGCAAGAGCTCGCTGGGGCGGCTCGGCCTGCTGACCCACTCCACGGCGGGCTGGATCGACCCTGGCTTCTCCGGCCACGTGACCCTGGAACTGTCTAACGTGGCCACGCTCCCGATCAAGCTCTGGCCGGGGATGAAGATCGGCCAGCTGTGCCTGTTCCGGACCAGCTCGCCGGCGGAGTACCCGTACGGCTCGTCCCAGTACGGGTCGCGCTACCAGGACCAGCGCGGCCCGACTCCTTCCCGGTCTTACCTCAACTTCTACCGCGCCGACGTCTAGCGTCCTGCGCCTGGCACGGCGCAAGAGGTGCAAGAGGTAGGGCCCTGGGGACCGCACCGTGAGCCGTCCCCAGGGCCCTACCGCAGTCATGACCTGGGTCATCCCCATCATTCGACTGACCCTGACCCGGGTTAGCGCACTACCCGGCCGTCGGGCTGTCTCCCCCACTGCGAACCGGGGGGTGCTGCCGGGCGTCCCGCAGCGCCTCACGCAGCGCGTCGCATTCCGCCTCCAGTTCCCTGATCCGCTGCTCGAGCTGCAGGACGCGGCGGATCGCCGGCAGCGTCATTCCCTCATCGGCGAGCCGCACGACGTACTGGACCACCGCGATCTCGTTGCGGGTGTAGCGGCGCTGCCGACCGGAGGACCGAGACGGCCGCACCACCTCGAAGTCGTCGAGCCGCCTCAGGAAGGCCTGCTGGATCTCGAGCATGGTGGAAACCTGCCCGACGCTGAAAAGCGGCAGGTTCTCGTCATCGAACGGCAGTGACGGCATGACTGTCTCCATACTGACCGCGGGCCCGGACAGCTGGCTGTCCGGGCCCGGCGATGTGAATCCTATGGCCTGCGCTGGCCGCCCCGCGGGGCTCATCGGTCAGCGCGTCACGGGGTGCTCGATCAGGCGGTGAGGCCCTTCGGCGCCTCGGTCTGGATCTCGACCTTGCGTGGCTTGGCCGCCTCGGTGAGCGGGACTCGCACGGTCAGCACGCCGCGCTCGTACCCGGCCTCGACCTTGTCGGAGTCGATCGCGTCACCGAGCCGGATCCGGCGCGAGAACGTGCCGGTCACGCGCTCACGGACGTATGCCTTCTCACCCTCGGCCAGTTCCTCGTCCCGCTTGGCGCTGACGGTGAGGACACCGCGGTCCACGGTGACCTCGATGCTGGCGGGGTCGATGCCCGGCAGATCGAAGCGGAGCTCGAGGCCGTCCCCGGTGCGGGTGGCATCCATGGGCATGCCCGCGGCAGTGCCCGGGCGGAAGGCGGACCAGGCAGGCCCGAACGCCCGCTCGATCCTCCGGTCGAAATCCCTGGTGAAGGGATCAAAAGTGGTCAGCAACATGAAGCTCGCCTCCAGATGACAACTTAGACTCATGTTTGAGTCCAAGTTACTATATCTTCTAATTACAGAGAACCTCTAACTCAGATGGAATATTTCTTCCGACCGAGGCGCCCGTGATTACCTCCCGCCACGTGCTTGACCTGGGAATCACCTGCGCGGCGAGCCGTAATCGCTACTATCCGTGATTAGTGATTACTGAGCGCATCCGAACGCGTGGCCAGCGGATGGCCCACGCGAGGGGGCAGACCCGGGGGAACGCAGCACCATGGACACCATCGATGACGTCGCGGGCCTGGTCAGCATCGGCCAGCTGGCCAAGGCCGCGGGCGTGAGCAGCCGGACCATCCGCTACTACGAGGAACTCGGGATCCTGCCCGAGCCTCGCCGCACCAGCGGCGGCACGCGCAAGTACCCGCGCGAGTACTGCGGTTATATCGAGACCGCGCTGGCCCTCAAGGACCTGGGATTCCGGCTGGAAGAGGTCAAGCCGCTGGCCAGGCTGGCCCTGGGCCGGACGATAGCGCCCGGGCAACGGGCCAGGGCGGCCCAGTTGGTGGAGGACCGGATCCAGGCGCTCGACCGGCAGGTAACGGTGTTGCGCAAGCTCCGCGAGTGCGTGGATCAGCCGGACGGGACAGCCGGCCTGGACCTGCCCGATCTGCGCACCGGATCGGTGGCCTGGCCGGCCTTATGCTCGTTACCAGTGGCCGACCCGGCAGCCCCGCGCCCGGTCACCGGAACGCGATCCTCGGAGGCCGGGATGACGGACGGGATAATCCTGCTGGTACTCATCGGCGGCCTGGTGGCGTTCGGCGTGACCCGGGCCCGCCGCCGCCTGGGCATGGGGGCCGGGACCGGCCGGACATGGGTCGTCATCATTGCCGCCGTGGCCTTGGCGCTCCTCGCCCTCTGGGCCTACCAGACCCAGGGCAGGTGAACCGCCCGCGCAGCATATGAGCCAGCCGCACAGCGGGTGAGCCAGCCGCCGCGCCGCTAGCCGACCAGGTCGCTGCGCAGCGGCATCTCGAACCAGACGGCCTTACCGTCCCGGGTGGGCCGAGACCCCCACCGGGTGGCCAGCTGGTTGACGAGGTAGAGCCCGCGCCCGCCCTCGTCGGTCTCCCCCGCGCTGCGGATCCGCGGCAGCCGCAGGTCGTTGTCGAACACCTCGACCCACACCGCCTCGCCGCCACGGCGCAGCCGGAGGGTGAACGTCTTGCCCGCCTCGGCCGCGCCTTCGTCGCTGAACGGGACCGGCGCCCAGCCTGCGACCAGCCCAGGTGGGCGCTGGGCGGCCGCACCGGCCACTTCAAGGGTCAGCGCCTGGCGGGGGGCACGCGACTCGGCCGTGTGCAGCACTACGTTCGTGACCACCTCGGACACCAGGAGGCAGGTCAGCTCGACCTGCTCGCTGTCCATCCCCCAGGACCGGAACGTGGCCTCGGCCAGCCGGCGGGCCTCGGAGACCTTGATCGGCTCAGCGGGGAATGTGCAGTCCCAGGAGGCCAGGTCCACCAATGCGGTACGGATCGCGACGATGGCCATGTCGTCGTCGATGTCCCCCGGCACCGCGTCCTGCGCGGCCTGCGCGATCCGCTCGACGGAGCCATGCGCCACCCGGCGTACCGCCTGGTGCAGCATCAGACGGGCATCGTCCTCGGAATAGGTGCCCACGCCGTCGGGACGGTGCCGCCGGTCGGTGAGCCCGTCGGTGTACAGCACCAGCCCGGACCCGGCCGGGAGATAACGGGTCTCCTCCCGGTAGGTCGGCAGCGCGGGGACGCCCTTGCCGCGCACCCCGAGCAGCACACCCTTGTGCTCCATCTCCAGCTCGCCCACCTCGCCGCCGATGATGAGCAGCGGCGCGTCGTGGCCCGCGTTGGCGAACGACAGCGTGCGGGACCACGCGTCGTAGACCAGGTAGGTGCAGCTGACCATGGGCGGGTCCGACGCGCCGGGATCGTCGGCGTGGCCCTTGGCCGAGCTGAGCGTGCGGCACCACTCATCGAGCTTGCGCAGAATCTCCGCGGGCGGCTTGTCATCCTGGGCGAAGGCGCGCAGTGCGGCGCGGAGCTGCCCCATGACCGCGGCCGCGCGGGCCCCCCGGCCCTCTACGTCACCGATGACGATGCCGACCCGGCCCGCGGACAGCGGGATGATGTCGTACCAGTCCCCGCCGACCTGCGTTTGGATGCCCTGGCCGTGCGTCACCAGCGGCTTGGCGGGCACGTACCGGCAGGCCACCTCCAGCCCGTCCAGCTGGGGCAGCTGCTGGGGCAGCAGGCTGGTCTGGAAGGCGAGTGCGGTCCGGCGCTCTTCCTCGAACAGCAGCGCGTTGTCGATGGCCACGGCGACGCGACTGGCGACCGCGCTGAGGAAGTCGCGGTCGTCCGCATCGTAGTACTGCTCGTGGCGCTTGGTCAGCCCCGACAGGGCCAGGCTCATCACGCCGAGCAGCTCGCCCCGGGCGATCAGCGGGGCGGCCACCACCGAGCGCAAACCGACCTTCTCGGCAGCCTCCAGGCTGGGCTGGTTGGGCGCGTGTGGTGGGTGCACCTCACTGAGGTTCTCGAGCAGGACCGATTCCAGGCGAGTCATGGCCCGCTGGCAGAAATGAGCCTCGGGATACCTGATGGGGTCGCCGACCCGGGCCCAGCTGCCCGCCGGCGGGATCCAGCCACCCGCGTTCGTCTGTACCTGGCGGATCAGCTTGTCGCCCTGGAACAGGTCGATGATGCAGTGGTCGGCGAACTGCGGCACCAGGGTCTCGGCCACGTGCCGCAGGGTCGTGCCGAACTCCAGCGACCCGGCCAGCTGCTCGCCGATGCGCTCGAGCAGCGCGACCCGGTCGCGTTCCCGGCGGCTGCTGCGCCGGCTGGCCTCCCGCGCGAGGATGACGATGCCGTCGATCGAGCCGGACGGGTGGCGCAAGGGCATCGCCTGGGCGCGGACGAACACGCGCGAGCCGTCCGCCCGGAGGACCGCGAACGTCCCATCGCCGCCACGGCCGCGGAGCACCTGCTTAGCCAGCTCGGCTGCCTTGCCGGCGTCGCCGCCGCTGAACGCGAGGGACAGCACCGGGCGGCCGAGCAGCTTGCCGCCCGCCGGGAATCCGAACAGCGCGGCCGCGAACGGGTTGGCGTAGAGGAGGTTGCCCTGCCGGTCGGTGACCACGACGGCCGCGGAGATCTGGGCCAGGATGGTCTGCGCCGACAGGTAGGCCTCGTACCCAGCGGCCTGCTCTGGCCCCGGACGCTCCGTCCCGGAACGCTCTGGCCCCGGACGCTCCGTCCCCGGACGCTCACTCACCGGCCGCTTACTCACGCCTCGCACCCCCACGGATGCGGTCGGCGTGGGGGTTCGGGCGGGCGGGGAAGGCCAGGATCACCGTCAGCGCCTGGCAACAAAGACATGGGCGGCCACCAGGCGGGGCAAATCCGCCGTGACACTGCCGACCCTGTCCTCACTGGTCACCCGCACACCCTCGTCGCTCTCCGCGAGCGTGACCTCGCGTCCGGGTTGTATCCCGATCCGCTTGAGTTTAAGCATCAGGGAAGGGTCACTCTGAACTTGTTCGCTGATACGCAGGACCGTTACCGGGGCCGCGAGCTTCGCCGCAACCGCCGTCATCGCCTCGGCCTGTTCCTCTCCCGCGGCCACCGCCCGCTGCGCGGCGTCCGGCGGCACGCCGAGCTCATCCAGGCCGGGGATGATGTTGCCGTGCGGGCAGGCGACCGGGTAGTCGAGCAGCTCGACCAGCCTGCGCTCGACGTTCTCCGAGATCACGTGCTCCCACCGGCAGGCCTCGACGTGCACCTCTTCCCAGGGCAAGCCGATGACCCCGACCAGGAGGCACTCGGCCAGGCGATGCTTGCGCATCACCCGCATGGCCAGGGTTGCGCCCGCGGGAGTCAGGGCGAGCTGACGGTCGCCCTCCACCTTGACGAGCCCGTCCCGTTCCATCCTCGCCACGGTCTGGCTGACCGTCGGCCCGCTCTGCGACAACCGTTCGGCGATACGCGCCCGCAGCGGAACGATGCCCTCCTCTTCGAGTTCGAAGATCGTGCGGAGGTACATCTCCGTGGTGTCGATGAGCCCATGCACCGTCTCCAGGCCTCCCTCCTCACCTGATGCTATGCCGGCTGGGCCCAACCGGGACCCGGCTAGCGGGTGAAGGCATGCTGGCCCGCCGGGCCAGGCGTTCGAGGGATCTACGGCGCCAGGCGCTCGATTACCCAGTCCTCGCCCTCGCGGCGGTAACGGAGCCGGTCGTGCAGGCGGCTCGGCCGCCCCTCCCAGAACTCCATCACCTCGGGCACCACGCGGTAGCCGCCCCAGAACCCGGGCATCGGCACAGCCGTCCCCTCCGGCCAGCGGGCCCGGAGTTCCTGGTAGCGCTCTTCCAGTTCCGCGCGGGACGCCAGCACGGACGACTGACGGCTGGCCCACGCGCCGAGCTGCGAGCCGTGCGCGCGGGAGTGGAAGTAGGGCTCGCTCTCGGTAGTGGACAAGATCTCCACCGGACCCTCGATGATCACCTGCCGCTGGATGGGATGCCAGGGGAAGACCAGGCAGGCGTACGGGTGCGCGGCCAGGTGCTGCCCCTTGGCCGAGGACCGGTTGGTATAGAAAACGAAGCCCTCCGGGCCGTAATCCTTCAGCAGCACCGTACGGGCCCGGGGCCGGCCTGCCGGGGAGACGGTGGCCAGCACCATGGCCGTGGGTTCGGGCAGGCCCGCGCTGACCACGTCGTCCATCCAGCGGGCGAACAGCACCGCAGGGTGGGCCGGGGCCTCGGCCTCTTCCAGAGGATGACGGGACGGTTCCACGGGAATGATCCTCACACACCAGTCCGTCCGGGCGGGGGCATCCGGCCAGCGTGCCCACCGTCACGGGCAGCCGATCTACCGGAATATTGTGCCAGCAGGGTTGAATTAACCCGGCTGGCTCATATGGCCAGCCGCCGGGAGGTACCCCCACCCCGGCACGCGCTATCCAGCTCCAGGACACACGAGGACCACGGAGGACCAGCACATGTCCGATTTCGTGCCTGGTCTCGAAGGCGTCATCGCCTTCGAGACAACCATCGCCGAGCCGGACCGGGAGGGCGGGTCGCTCCGCTACCGGGGCGTGGACATCGAGGAACTCGTTGGCCACGTGTCGTTCGGCCACGTGTGGGGCCTGCTGGTGGACAACAAGTTCGCCCCGGGCCTGCCCCCGGCTGAGCCTTACCCGATCCCGGTGCACTCCGGCGATATCCGGGTCGACGTGCAGAGCGCGCTGGCCATGCTGGCCCCCGCCTGGGGCATGCGCCAGCTCCTCGACATCGACGACGAGCAGGCCCGGGACGATCTGGCCCGCGCGTCGGTGATGGCGCTGTCGTTCGTGGCCCAGTCCGCCCGCGGGCCCGGGCTGCCGCCCGTCCCGCAGGAGCGGGTAGACGAGGCACGCAATATCGTCGAGCGGTTCATGATCCGGTGGCGGGGCGAGCCCGACCCGCGGCACGTCAAGGCCGTCGACGCGTACTGGGCCTCCGCTGCCGAGCACGGCATGAACGCGTCAACGTTCACCGCACGGGTGATCGCTTCGACGGGCGCTGACGTGGCCGCCGCCCTGTCCGGCGCGGTCGGTGCGATGTCTGGGCCCCTGCACGGCGGCGCGCCCGCGCGGGTGCTTTCCATGATCGAGGAAGTCGAGCGGACCGGCGATGCGGTCAAGTTCGTCAAGACCGCCCTGGACCGCGGGGACCGCCTGATGGGCTTCGGGCACCGCGTGTACCGGGCCGAGGACCCGCGCGCGCGGGTGCTGCGCCGGACCGCCAGGGACCTCGGTGCCCCCCGCGCCGAGGTAGCCGAGGCCCTGGAGGACGCAGCGCTGGCCGAACTGCACGCTCGCAGGCCGGACCGGGTGCTGTCCACGAACGTGGAGTACTGGGCGGCCATCGTGCTGGACTTCGCGGAGGTCCCGTCGCACATGTTCACGTCCATGTTCACCTGCGCGCGGACCGCGGGCTGGGCGGCGCACATCCTGGAGCAGAAGCAGACCGGCCGGCTGGTCCGGCCAAGTGCGCGGTACGTGGGCCCGGCGTCCCGCCCCGTCAGCAGCGTCCCCGGGGCTGACCAGGTGCTCGGCGAGGTCTGATGGGCCTGGGGAGCGGGCCGGAGCGAGCCCGGTCCGCTCCCCGGAGCCAGCCTCGGCCCGCTCCCCGAGCCAGCCCCGGCCAGCTCCCCGAGCCAGCCCGGCCCGCTCCCCGGAGCTGGATAGGCTGGCAGCGTGACCGACATCGCGATTCCTGCGGGCCTGAAGCCAGCCGACGGACGTTTCGGCTGCGGGCCCTCCAAGATCCGTCCCGAGCAGCTCACGGCGCTGGCCGCATCGTCCGCCGGCTACCTGGGCACCTCACACCGCCAGGCGCCGGTCCGCTCGCTGGTCCGCCGGGTCCGGGAAGGCCTGGCTGACCTGTTCTCGGTGCCCGACGGGTATCAGGTTGTGCTCGGCAACGGCGGGACCACGGCGTTCTGGGAGATCGCCGCCTTCGGACTGGTCCGGCAGAAGTCACAGCACCTGACCTTCGGCGAGTTCTCCGCGAAGTTCAGCAAGGTCGCGCAGGCGGCGCCCTGGCTGGATGACCCGAGCGTGATCGCCTCCCCGCCAGGCACCCACCCTGTGCCGCGCGGCGAGGCCGGGGTGGACACGTACGCGCTGACCCACAACGAGACCTCTACCGGCGTGGCCATGCCCGTCCGCCGGGTGCGGGAGTCCGATCCCGGGGCCCTGGTGATCGTGGACGCGACCAGCGGCGCGGGCGGCCTCCCGGTGGACGCCGGCGACTGTGACGTGTACTACTTCGCGCCGCAGAAGTGCTTCGGCTCCGACGGCGGCCTGTGGCTCGCGCTGATGTCACCGGCGGCCCTGGACCGCGCCGCCGAGATCGCTGCGAGCGGCCGGTACATCCCCGAGTTCTTCTCGCTGCCGACGGCCATCGACAACTCCGCCAAGCAGCAGACGTACAACACCCCGTCGGTGGCGACGCTGCTGCTCCTGGCCGACCAGGTGGAATGGATGCTCGGCCTCGGCGGCCTCGGCTGGGCGGTGGAGCGGACCGCCGACTCCTCCTCGCGGCTGTACACCTGGGCGGAGAAGGCGCCCTACGCCACCCCGTTCGTCACCGACCCGGCGCAGCGGTCCCAGGTAGTGGGCACCATCGACTTCACCGGGAGCGTCGATGCGGCGGCCGTGGCGGCGGCGCTGCGGGCGAACGGGATCGTGGACACCGAGCCCTACCGCAAGCTCGGCCGCAACCAGCTGCGGATCGGGATGTTCCCCGCCGTGGACCCGGCCGACGTGGAGGCACTGACCGCCTGCATCGACTACGTCATCGAACGGCTGTAATTCTGCCGGGTGTCCTACGGGACACGCTCCAGGCTGGCGGCGCCGCGGTCAGCGCAGTGCCGGTCAGCGCAGTGCCGGTCAGCGCAGTGCCGGTCAGCGCAGTGCCGGTCAGCGCAGTGCCGCGCCGATGAGCGCGCCTGCCACCAGGATCGCGAGCACCAGGGGGAGCAGCCACCGGGTCGTGCGGTTCACACCAGGCAGCCTATGCCCAGGTCACCAGGCCCCGGGCCCTGCGTGCCCGGCCCTTCGTACCCGGCCCTATGTCCCGGGTACGGCGGATATGCGCAGGGGCCAGCTGCCCAGCGTCTCGTACCGCGGCCGGTCGTGCGGGCGTCCGCCGGGCAGGTGGCTGCGGATCAGGTAGATCTCCCCCGCGGTCCACGTCCTGCCGGTGTAGCCGGACAGGCTGTCCACCAGCGGCCGGGCGTCCACCGGCTCCCGGCACCGGGCCAGGGTCAGATGCGGCTGGAATCGCCTGCCCTCCTCCGCCGGGGGTGCTCCCGCCCGTCTCGCCCCCGCCGCTACCGACGCGGCCAGGGCGGCGAGGCCCCGCGGCTCGCCCTGCACTCCTGTCCACAGGACGCGTGCCCGGGCGGCGACGGGAAAAGCGCCCGCCCCGCCGAGGGAGATGGGGAGGCAGGGATGGCGGTCCGCGGCGCGTTCCAGCCGCGGCATCAGCCGGGCGCTGACCGTCTCGTTCACCTCGCCAAGAAACGCCAGCGTGACATGCCACGCGTCCCGCCCGGTCCAGCGCAGCCCGGCCCACGACTGCCGCAACGGCGCCACAACGCCGTCCAGTTCGTCGGCCGCGTCGGCCGGCACGGCGACCGCGACGAACAGCCTCATATCCCATTCGTAGCACCAGCCGCCGGGCCCGGCCCGCGCGCAGCGCCGAGAAGGCCGCGCGCAGCACCAAGAAGCCCGCGCGCAGCACCAAGAGGGCTGAGTACAGCGATAAGAAGGCTGAACTCAGCGCTGAGGAACGCCTCAGACAACCATGCGGGCCAGCGCGGCCGGGCGCAGGTAGTCTCGGGCGCCGACACCGCGCCGCCGGGCCACCAGCAGCCCGATGACCGCAGCCGCGGCGGCCGAGATGGCACCGCCAGCCAGCAGGCTCATCCGCGGGCCGAACTGTTCCGCGACCCAGCCGACCATCGGTGACCCGAGTGGCGCCCCACCGAGGAACACCAGCATATACAGCCCCATTACCCGGCCACGCATCTCCGGTGCCGACCCGAGCTGGACCGTCGAGTTGGCCGCCGTGTTCAGGGTCAGCAGGACAAGCCCGGTGGGCACCAGCATGGCCAGGAACAGCCAGAACGAGGGCATCAGCGCGGTGAGCACTTCCAGCAGGCCAAACGAGAACGCGGCGGTCACCAGCAATCGCAGCCCGGGCCGGACGCGCCGGGCGGCAAGCAGGGCCCCGGCCAGCGCGCCCGCCGCGAACACCGCGGAGGCCACGCCGAACGCGGTGGCCCCGGTGTGGAACACCTGCCGGGACATCAGCGCGTTGGTCACCTGGAAGTTCATCCCGAAGGTGGCCACGAAGAAGATCAGCACCATGGGCATCAGCAGCTGAGGCCGGGCGCGCACGTAGGCGAATCCCTCGCGGAGCTGACCCCGCTCCCGTGGTACCCGTTCCACCACGTGCAACTCGGCGGGCCGCATCAGCTTGAGACTGGTGAGCACCGCGCCGTAGGAAGCCGCGTTGACGAAGAAGGCGGCCGGCGTGCCGACCGCGCCGATCACCAGCCCCGCGGCGGCCGGGCCGGCGATGCGGGCCAGGTTGAAGATCGCGCTGTTCAGCGCGATGGCGTTGGGCATGTCGGTCTGCCCGACCATCTCGGTCACGAACGCCTGCCGGGTGGGGTTGTCCACCACCGTGGCCAGGCCGAGCCCGAAGGCTAGCGCGAAGACCTGCCAGATCCGGACCGTCCCGGTGACCGCGAGCACGCCGAGGATCAGCGCGAGCAACCCCATGGCGGTCTGGGTCAGCATCAGGATGCGCCGCTTGGGGTAGCGGTCCGCGACCGCCCCGCCCCACGGGCTGGCCAGCATAGGCAGGAACTGCAGCCCGGTCGCGATGCCCAGCGCGGTCCCGCTACCGTGGGTCAGCTGGAGGACCAGCCAGTCCTGGGCCACCCGCTGCATCCAGGTGCCACTGTTGGAGACGACCTGGCCGGTCGCGAACAGCCGGTAGTTGCGGGTGCCAAGCGACCGGAAGGTCCGCAGCCGGTCCCGCCTATTGCGGGACGGCTCAGTCAGGACTGGCTGAGCTTCTCCAGGATCGGTGCGGCCGCGCGCAGCGTCGCCCGCTCCTGCGGAGTCAGCTCGTTCAGCCGTCTGGCTAGCCAGGCGTCCCGCCGGCGGCGGGCCTTCGTCACCAGTTCCAGTCCCGCTGGGGTCACGGTCAGCACCACCTGACGCCGGTCGGAGGCATGCGCTGCCCGCGTGACGAGCTGCCATTCTTCCAAGGCGGCGATGACGCGTGTCATCGACGGCGGCTGAACCCGCTCGTGCCCGGCCAGCTCGCCCGGGCTCATCGCACCGTGCTTCTCCAGCGTCGCCAAGGCGGCGAACTGCGTGTCCGAGAGCACGGGCTCGGCCTGGCCGGGTGCGATCCGCTCGACCCGCAGCCGACGCGCCAGACGACTCACGGAGATCCGTAGCGCTGTTGCCAGGCTCGCGTCCGACCTGGTCCCCGAGGATGTCATTATCTTTAGCCTGAGTCATTACTTTTGCTAACGATATGCGGGTCTGCGACATTCCGTCAAACCGTTAGCAAGGCGAACGGGTGGGCACCCCAACGGGGCGTGGACCAAGTACACCACGCGCAAGCCCGTTAGCCTGGGTTAGGTGAGCAGGAAACTTCGGCCCGCGCCGCCGCCGCTTGAGGCCAATGACCAGCTCGTGACCGCCGTCATCACCGCCGCGTGGGCAATCGGGCTGATCAGCGTGCTGGTGTTGCGCGACGACCTCTCCCCGGGAGAGCGCTGGTGGGTCTGGACGTGCGCGGTCGGGTTGTGCCTGGGCCTGTTCGGCCTGTGGTACGTGCCCCGGCTGAAGCGGGCCCGGGCGCGGCAGGCGCAGCGCCGGTCACAGGCCCGGAGCTGACCGCGGGCCCCTGGTTGCGGCCGGGCTAGTTGTGGTCGAGCGGCTCGAAGACCGTCTCCTCGACCGAGACACCAGGCATGTCCACCAGGTCGTAGCCGAGCTCATCAATGACCGGCCGCAACGGCATTTCCGCGGTCGCTGCGGTCACGCCCTCGGAATGCGCCCCGCAGCCGTGATCCAGGGAGACCACCCGGCCGTCGTCGGGCGCGTACTCGTTCGCGCAGACACCGAACACCCGTCCCAGCGGGCCGCCCAGGCGCACGAAGAACCCGCACCCCGAGCACAGCCCGGGGGCGGAGTTCGCCAGCGGCGTCTTGGGACCGTGCTCACTGGTGTACCAGCGCAGCGCGGTGTCGTCCCGGCCGATCGCCGAGAGCACCCGGGCCCGGGGCGGCCGGTCCTCGATGCCCTCCGCGGCGCCGGCGTCGGCCTCCGCCGCGACCGCGACGGCAGCGACACCGCTGAGGTCTTCCGTTGCGGCGTCTGCGGTGTAGTCCTGGCCTTCGGCGCGGTCGTCCTGGCCGTCAGCGAACGGCGCGGCGGACGGGACGGGGACCAGGTCCTCTGGTTCAGTCCCGGGCATAGCCCACGCCGTCTCGCCCCAGTCGGCGACCCCGTCGTCCCCTTCCAGCGAGGCGGCCGGCACCAGCCGGGCGTCGTCCGGCGGCGCCGGGAGCAAGTCTCCCACCCCCAGATCGCCGGGCAGCAGCCGCTCCCGCCAGGGCACCCAGTCCGGGGCGAGGATCGCTTCGGGCCCCGGGACGAGCAGGCTCTCGTTGACGGTCACGTTCTTGGCCCGGGAGGCCCGGGCCACCGTGACCGCCCAGCACCAGCCCCGGTAGGCGGAGTCGAGGCAGCGGAACAGGTGCGTTACCACACGGTCACCGTCGGCAGTCACGCCGAGGTGCTCGCCGACGCGGCCGGTGCCCGCCATCTCCTCCGCCGCAGCGCGCGCCAGGTTGACCGCCTGCGCGCAGGTGTCATCCGGTTCCTTGCTCCGTGCACGCCCAGGGCTCACGATCAGCAATTGTCCCCCATCCACGCACCGCGTGCAGCCTGATATCACCCTGGCCGGCCACTCGCCGGCCCGTGGCGGTCACTGCCGCCCTGAAGAGGCAGAATACGTACGTCCACGACTTCTCTACCCGCACCCGATGATAGCCGCGCGACCACCCCGCCCGGTCCAGGGGAGGGCGGACACCAGGTCCGTTGCCTCGCGGACCGCTTGCTCGATCATCCTGTCGCCAATGACTGGTAGCAGGACATCACTCTGGGTGTCCCGCTGCCGAAGAAGCCGCCAGCCAACCGCGAACACCAGCCCCGGGACCGGCCGTACCCGCCACTGGGCACGAGGTAGGTCCCCGGTCCGGGAAGTCTCACGAGGGAAGCTGGACCGTGTCGTCTTCATGTGTGGTGACGATTTGCACTAAAAAATCCGCGCGCAGCCCTGGATCGCCTCAGAGCCCGCGTTCTTGACGAAGAATGCGGGGAAAGTGGACGGATGGGCCGGATTGTCGTTGAATGGCATCACGTAGAAGTAGATGCCACGCATATGGTAGTGCTCGACGGTTTGGCAGGCGGCGGTGAAGTATCGGGCCTGCACCTCCGGATCTGAGGGTCCGTTGATACTCCACTTCTCGGGATGCCGGTATGCCCCGGAGGTGCCGCGGATCCCTTCCTCGTCCAGCGAGGTGCGAGCCAGCAGTCGGCGCGGGACCATCCGCATGCTCGCCTCGAACGCGGCCGTGACCCTCGCCTGGGAGGACTTGGATGAGATACGCAGGTGCGGGTACCAGTCCACCCCGGCCCTCTTCCTGGAAGGGATGACGCCGACCCGGTAACGGGCCGTCTGGGAGGCGACGATCGCGCTGCAGTGGCAGACCTCGTGGGCTTTGTCTAGCAGCCACCGCCAGTAGGGTGAGGCGGCGTTGTAGAAAGGTTCGGTGCCCACTACGAACTGCGATCCTGGAAAACTACGCAGGATCTTCAGGTAAGGCGTCTCGGTACGCAGCAGATTGCGGAACCATTTAGCCTGATTGCTGGGCTGGATGAACCCTTCCCAACTCAGGTGAGGGTCACCCCAGTTGGCGGGTGGCCCGACGCGGACGAGTGGCCGCAGTTGGACGGTCATGCCTTCTTGGCGCGCCTCTTCGGCGACCGCCCGCACGGCGGGAGATGATAGAGATCTTTGGCATTTGCCCACGCGGTTGGAAGTGAATGAGGGGTCACAGAAGTCCCAGATAATTCCGAGGGAATTCGCATGCAAACCGCTGCGGATGTAGTCAACGAGCCTGTGGCCGTAAGTCTCGGCGGTGGCGACGGAGTAGTTCACGTCCGATTCGACGTCAACTCCGAGAACCGGGCCCGCCTGCGGAGCGCGCATGGCCACATCGGCGGCCGACCTTATCGGCACGGCGGCACTTGCGGCGGGTTGCATGCCCGTACCCGGCCACGATCACCGCTACGGCGGCTAGGGCGCCGGTGAGCATTCGTTTCACTTCTCAGCCTCCACACGGTCGCTGTTCCGGAAAAACCACTGAACGAGGCGACGGGCCTCGCGCCGCGCATCATTGCCGCGAACGGTGCCCCGCCGAGGGCAAAACTGGACTGCAGGTACGTCTTCCAGGTGATTGCATACGATGACGAGAGATGGCATGGGGGCGTATACTCCACGCGGCACCACGGCTGGCGGATAAGATCCCCAATTGTCTCTTCTGTGACTACTGTCGCGTGAGCCGGGATGTGCGTGGCGGCATAAGTCTGCACGTCAGAGAACACATTGTCACTTTGCGACGGGACGCGCATCCAGAACGATGCACATCCCGCCACGACCGCGAGGCCAGCGGCGGCTATCTTGAGACGCAGGTCACGATCCCATTGCCATACTTCGGACCAGAAGAAGCAATACGCAGGAATCAGGATAAGCGCGAAATACTGCGGAAATCGCAGCGATGACAGGCCGAAGACCACCACCCCCGCCGCCATCCACGAGAACAGGAGCGCGTTCCCCCCAGCTGGGTACCAGTTCCTGGCCCGGTAGCACTGCCAGATGCGCCGCAGCCCGATGCAGCACCCGCCAGCCGCGATGAGCAAGCTTGGGACGAACACCCGGTACTGGGCCATCAGCAGGTGCAGGAACTTCATCGGGTTAGTGACGGTGCCACCGGAATGCTGCAGGCCGAGAACCCGGCGGATCTGCACCATCGTCTGGTTCACGTACCAGTCGTGGCCCGGCACGTCGAACGTGTGCACCATCCATGCCACATATGCCACCGCGACGGCCGCGAACGCGCCGAGAAGGATCAGGTGGTTTCTGTGGTCGCGGCGCAGGATCAGCCAGCACAGCGCCACCGCCACGATGGAGTACACGCCGGTCTGCTTGAACACCGCCGCGAATCCAAGCATCCCCCCGGCCAGCGCGAAACGCTGCCACGACGGTCTGTCGAGTGCCCGCTGATAGAGCAGGAACCCCGCCGTGACCAGCATTAGCAGCGGATTCTCGATGTAAGAGCAGCGCTGGATGTACATCAGCCATCCGTCGAAGATCACCGGCAGCATTACGAACAGCGCCACCCGTGGCCCGTGGATCCGGGACACGATCCGATGCAGCAGCGTCAGCGTCCCCAGCGCGCACAGCACCCCCAGCACCCGCGCGTGGTAGATCGACGGGCCAGTGAGTGCGAACCAGCGGGCCAAGGCGATGAAGTAGAACGGCGGCTGATACAGGAACGGCTGCCACGGCGTGTTCACCGTGATGTGCTCGTTCAGCGTGCCGTGCTGCAGCAGGTTCGTCGCGACCCGCGTGTAGACACCCTCGTCGTACTGCCAATCCGGTTTCCCCGCAAGCTGCCAGAACCGCAGCGCCGCACCCGCGGCGAGCGCCCCGAAGAACGCCAGCGTCACCCACCGCTCAGGCGACCGGACGACGGCGCGTGCGGCGGATCTAGCGGCTCGACCCACCGTGATCGGCTCGGTGGTGCTTCACCGGGCGCCTCCGACACGTCTTGACCCAGATCGCATAGGTCCAGTCCGTCACACTTCCGTCATACGGTCCCGTCGAGATCAAGCCGGTAAGCATGATCCGCTTCGATTACCTTTGTAAAAGTCAGAGCAATCCAGGCCTAGCCCCGAGTTGACTCGCTACTACGTTGCAGTAGCCGTGTGACGGGGTCCCTGTCGGGATGATGCGGGATGAGCAAACAGCATTTGTCCGGGGACGGCAGTGTTAAGGCGGTAGAACAACGCGACGGTACTTATAGAAGGCGACAATGACGCCTTCGCTGTGGCGGTGTAGCTCCGTTTTGTAGACATGCCGTCCATGTTTGCGCCTTGCCCCTTGGGGCGAGGGACAAGCTATACAGGCTCGTCCAGCGTTTCCACTGCATGGCCTTCGGGAGGTATAATAGGCCGCCACCGTATCGGCACCGTTCGCCGCCTTGCGCGACCGTAGACCCTTCGGACCCTCATGGTCTGTAGGGCTCAGCGTGACATCGGCTTAAGCGCCCTTATAGAAGCTGGACGGCGTTCGGCCAGTAGTGAAAGACATTACACGCATTCGCACCATTCGTTCATCCGCAGGAATCAGAGATATCGCTAGAAGAACGGCAGCTAGCAAGCGACCACACGGCGTACCGTCGCACCTCTCAGTTGCGACGCGAATTACGCTGGCTACACGCGTAGCCCGCTCCAATGGCCGCCTAGCCAGAGTCCCTAGAGCTAGAGTGCTTATCTAGAGCCGTGGCCGTCTCTGAATGCGCAGTTGCCCCAATGGAACCACGAGAGTTGAAGTGGCGAAAACGGCAAGCAGTAGCCAGTGCGTTTCCATGCGCCGCCATGGCAGCAACTGAATGCCGCCCCCGCGAAGAACGCGAATGAGTGCCAAGCGTCATAGACCACGACTCATGAGCAACCCCAGGCTAGTGTCCTGATGATGCAGATAGCCATTCGTTCCGGCAACCCGAGCCAGAAGCCGTGTGCATAGATTCCGCGCCACAGATGGAGTGCCGTAAGCATCCGTCCCAATGGGCTACACAGGTCGCCGTAGACTAGCCAACGTTGCACGATCTCAGTGCTCTGTCGCTTAACCCCAGTGCTGGCCTCCACATGTGCGAACGCAAAGACACGAACAGCAACGGTCAGATGATCGCCGTGAGAGCATATGTAGTGAGCACGCTTACGGCCAGAGCTAAAACCAGCGCCGTGCGAGAAGCTCACCAGTTCACCCTTATGCCGACGATGCCCGCCTTGAACCGCAAGCCATATCGACAATCGCGACCAAGAATGTCGACTAGAGGGTCGATAGCTGGCGAATGCCAGGCGCAGCGTTGGTTCGCCTACCGCCCACACAGTGCCGCCCCGACTAAGGCAGCGGTCCCTGCATCAAAGAGTGCGCCTGTGCCGTTAGATACAACAGGGTCGGTCGCTGCCGAGCATAAACGTCATCGACAGTATGCGCGCCCCTGCGAGACCGCCGACGGCGTCAGCCAGAGCCCCCAGTGGCGGGTAAATGACAGGCGCACCCGAAAAGTAAACCTCTGAAATCCGTGGAGTACGACCCGGCCAGCGCCCTAGCGGGGAGCAGGAAGTTCCGTGCAGCCAATGGGCCAACTCAAGATGCCCCGCCCACAGATAGAGAGCTTCATCCCCGTAAGCCGTGTTGCTCCACACGAGGCTCAGTGACAGCCCCGCCTGCACGGCCAGGATGGCGGCGAGGGGCCAGCAGATTCGGTGGTGGGCTGGCTCGCTGGATGCTCCCCACGATGGGGCGTCAGACTTCCCGGGAGTCCGGCTGAGGAGGAGGCCGCGGGCGAGTGAGGTGGTGAATACGAGGCCGAGGGTGCCGCCGGCGAGTGGGTAGGCGAGGCTTTCGGCGGTGCGTGAATGCGCGAACTCGCGGGCCATGAGGACTCCGATCCCAGCGGCTACGACGGTGAGGGCGGCTAGGGCGTGGCCGGTGGCGGCCGCGGCCGCCAGGCTGGCCAGCCCGGCCAGCCCGGTGATCGGGAGGAGCGTGGCCTGCTGGCGTCGTTTGCGGGCAAGGGGACTGTCTGGGTGGGCTTTGACGAACTGTGCGCAGCCCCCCGCTGCGCGCGTGTATTCGGTGACCAGGTGCCGGAAGGTACGGCGGTGATGATGCCGTCCGGTCAACTGGTCGGTGAACAGGATGCGGTGGCCGGCTTTCGCGAGCCGCCAGAACCACTCGTAGTCCTCGTACCCGTACATCCACGTCTTGTCGATCGGCTGATCCTCATACGCCTCCCGGGTCAACAGCACGTTCGCCGTCACCGGGGGCTTACGGTGGTAGCGGCCGTAGTTTTCTGCCGTCACTGAGTACGGCACCGGAAGCCGGGGGGTTTTCGCGCCGAGCCGGTTCTGGTCCACAAAGCGGCCCCAGAACGTGTCATGGATTGACCGCATACCCGCCAGCCACCACACCGCCGCCCTGAGCGAGCAGCGCCGCCATACCTCGCGCAAGCCAGCGGGGTTCCATGACGATGTCAGAATCGGCAAGGGCGATCACGTCGCCGCTGGACTTGCGGATTCCCTCGTCCCGTTTCGTCGCCGGGTCTCGCAGGCCCTCCACCGGGGGCTGTTCGAGCAGCAGCAGCCGGGGATCACGGATGTCAGCCAGCGCCGTCCATGTCGTGTCATTCGTGGATCCGACGAGAATGATTTCCTTCAGTGCCGGGTACTGCTGGCCGAGCAGTGCATCTACCGTGGCGCGGATCGTGCCCGGGTTGTTTTTGCACGGCACTACTACCGACACTGACGGCCACCATGGCTGCGGCTCCGCGTCCAGGTCCATCGCCAGAAGCGCCTGATCCGCCGCGTCAGCCGCGACCACAGCAGGAGACTTTCGCGACGAGAACGCCCAGTAGTGTCCCGTGACGTAGTTGACCACCGTGAACACTGCGGTGGTCGCCATGTTCGCCACCACATAGTTCATCCCGGCCCGCACCAGGCCCGCGTACAAGGCGAGGTTCGCGATCGTGGTGAGCACTTTGGAGACGTTGAACTTCCAGCACGCCTGCCAGAACGGCACCCGCTCCGCCCGCCACGTCCAGAAATGGTTCAGCAGGAAGCTCACCTGCACACTCACGAACCCGGCGGCGAAGAATGCGGCCACTGCACCCAGATGCGCATCCCGCACCAGCGCTACCTGCATGGCCAGGCCGAGCAGAAACACCCCGCCGCCAATCACGCTGAATGACGCGAACCGGCCCCGGTGCTCCATCAGGGACGCCAGCCACCCGGTCCGCGGCCCACGGTGCGAATGAGGCCGCCAAGACGTACCGGGCAGGATCGACTCCGACGGGGCCGTGACGATGGGAAGCGGACCGGTCGTGGCCGCGGCCGCCGCCTCTGCTGCCACGTGCGTCAGGTGCGAGAGTCCCGCATGCTGCCGGGCATAACCAACCTCCTGGCTGACGGGTTGCCGCTCGCTGTGAGCCGCATCTTCTGGGGACACCTTGGACTCGCACCTCTCGTGTGCAGGTTCAGGAAGGGGTGCCAAGGCGTTCCGTAATCGAGCCATGACACTCCGTACACACTCCTGAACATGGGAACGGCGGGACGCAAGTGGTTACGGACTAGACCTGCGTCCCAGCGTTTAGCGGGGGAGGGTGGGTTAACCGACCAGGCGGGGCGGCCCGATCACATCCCGGGGCCGGCCTCGCCGTTGGGCTTAAGGCCGTCGCTGAGCAGTGACTCCCGGGTCACCCTGCTGGTATCCAGCAGGCACCGCAGGCCGTTACTGATCGCCCGCGTCGTGCGCATCTTCTCCCCGGTTAATGACGCCGCCGCGGCTGCTGAGGTCCGGGCAGCCCTGGGCGCAAGATGCCTGACCGTCGTCGGCACAGCCAGGACCGCACCCCCGGTACCGATGCGCTTGAGCACAGTTAGTTCCTCCTGGGAACTTGTGTGGTGAAAACGCCCCCGCGCGTCTCCCGCAGCCAAAAGGGAACCGCCTGAAGGACGCGTGAGGATGGCAGTATGATTACACAGAGTCCTTCACGTTGCGACACCCAGTTACGAAACTGAACCATAGGAAGCCTCCCGGGCGGCGATTCCGGAGAACCGTGCAACGCCTGATTGCGACACGTGCGGGAACCTCGCTCGAGGTCAGGTCGCACCACGGCCTGTCATGGCAGAAACTTGGACCATGGGACTGTCCGGTGCGCGGCCGCAGGCGAGGCGGGCGGCCGGCGGTTTCGCGTCCGGGCTCCGCTCCACCGGCCGGGCCGGCGCGTCCACGGCCCGGGGCACCGGCCGGGTCATCCGGCGGCTGACCCAGGCCTCCGGGGCCGGGCGGACCGGCCTGGACCGCGTCATCGAGCTGACCGCGGCCGGCGCCGCGGCCGATGCGTTCGTGGCGGTTGCGCTGGCCGGGACGCTGTTCTTCAGCACCTCGGTGGACCAGGCGCGGGGCCGGATCGCGCTGACCCTGCTCATCACGATGGCTCCGTTCGCCGTGCTGGCCCCGTTCATCGGGCCGATGCTGGACCGGCTCCAGGAGGGGCGCCGGTACATCATGGTCGGCACCCTGCTGGCCCGCGGCCTGCTCTGCTGGGGGATGGCGGGCGCCGTCCAGCACAACGACACCGTGACCCTGCTCCCGGCCGCGTTCGGCGTGCTGGTCCTGCAGAAGGCCTACGGGGTGACCCGCAGCGCCGTCACCCCCCGGGTGCTCCCGGCCCGGATCACCCTGGTGTCGGCCAACGCGCGGATCTCGCTCGCGTCGCTCATCGCGTCCACCGTCGGGGTCGGCCTCGCGGGCGCGATCTCGTTCCTGGCCGGCGGCGGTACCGCCGGGGCGACCTGGTCACTGCGCGTCGGCACGCTGGTCTACCTGGCCGCGATCGCGCTGGGCATCAGGCTGCCCACCCGGGTGGACCATCATCAGCCGGAGCCGGCGGGTCCCGGTGCTCGCCGCCCCGGGACCCGCGCCGGGCGGGGCTGGTGCCGCGCCGGGCGGGGCGACCATCCCGCAGGCGACCATCCCTGGAGCCACCGCCCCGGGGGCGGCCAGGTCCCCGGCCGCCGGGCCCTCTCACGCCGGGGCGGCGCCCGCCGCGGCACCTCCACGGCGCGCCCGCTGGGCCAGCACGCTGCGCAGCGTGGGCCCGGTGGTGGGCGAGGCGATGCGCGGCAACGCGGCACTGCGCGCCTTCTCCGGCTACATGATCTTCTTTCTCGCGTTCCTGCTCCGTACCGTGCACTTTCCCGGAGTCAGCGACAAAGTCGCGCTGGGCGGAATGATCGCCGCCGCCGGCGCGGGCGGGTTCATCGGGACCGGGATCGGGGCGATGCTGAAGGCCCGCACACCGCACCTGATCCTGTTCGTGCTGCTCTGCACCTCCACCGCGATCACCGCGGCCTGCGCGGCGTTCTTCGGCCTGTGGGCGGCGCTCGTCGTGGCCCTGGTCGCGGCGTTCGGCCAGGTGCTCGCCAAGCTCGCACTCGACTCCATCGTGCAGCGGGAGGTCCCGGAAGAGGTCCGCTCCTCGACCCTGGCCGCCTCCGAGACCATCCACCAGCTGGCCTGGGTGGCGGGCGGCCTGGCCGGGCTGGCCATGTCCATCACGGACAGCGGGGTCGCCGGGCTGGCCGTGGCCGCAGCAGGCCTGGCCGCCACCGCGGCACTGCTGCTGGCCAGCAGGCGGCGCCGGATCCTCACGGCGCGGGCCGCCGCCACCCGCCTGCCGCACGCCCACCCCTGACCCTGCCGCCCCCGGGGTGGCGACCCCCGGGCGCCAGGGTCGTCCGCCCATGCCAAGCACCGGGACGCTCGCACGGCCGGGCGGACCGGCCCACCGCCGCCGCGGACCGGCCGCGGCGCCCTTGGTGGTCATTTTCCGCCGCTGGGGCGCTGGCCCCAGCTCACCCAGCTCTGACCAGCAGCGACGGCCGTGTGGGGTCTAAGCTTCGACGTCGTCGGCGACGGCGCGCAGTACGGCCGCGATCTTCTTCCCGTCGCGCGCGTCCGGATGCCTGCCCCGCCGGTAGGCGGCGGACAACCCGTCCAGCAGCTTGATCAGGTCCTCGACGATCACGACCATCTCGTCCGGGCTCTTCCGGCTGGTCTTGGCGACCGTCGGCGGCGGCTCGAGCAGCCGAACCTGGAGGGCCTGCACCCCGCGGCGGCCCTCGGCGACGCCGAACTCGACCCGCTGGCCGGGCCGCAGGCCAGCGCTGCCCGCGGGCAGCGCCGTGGAGTGCACGAAGACCTCACCCCCGTCGTCGCGGGTGAGGAAGCCGAACCCTTTGTCGGCGTCATACCATTTGACCTTGCCAGTGGGCACGGACCTGACCTCATGCAGTAGAGCGGGCGGGCGGGCGCAGAAAGTAGCAAGACTAGGCTATCGGTCCCGCCGGGCGTGCGTTAGCGGGGACGCTGCCAGGGGGGAAGCGTCCGTAGCCGCGGGCCGCGCCGCAGCCGCCAGACGAGATAACTCGCGCACAGCACGCAGCCTGCCCGGATGCTCAGCCCGACGTCGTGGCGTGCCTGGTAGAAGTCCGAGAAGAAATTCCCCGGAGATGTCCCGGCGCGGATCAGCAGAACCGCGAGCGTGAACAGGGGCGGCCCGGCCAGGGCCATCCACTTGTCGCGCGCGTCCCAGCGCCGTGACCTGAGCGCGACGAGCCCGCCGATCAGCCAGAACGGGAAAGGGAGGATCAGCCCGCCGAGACCCAGCAGGACGACCGAGACGGCTTCCAGCGGATGCTTGCGGGCCAGGGCCCAGGCTTCTGCCAGGGGCGCGGCGGCCGGTGAGCGGCGCCGGGCCTGCGGGGCTTCCTCCGCCTCGGCGGGCTGGCCCATGCCGGGCACGATCGATATCGGTTTGGTCTCCCCGGAGGCCGGTGCCGGACGCACCGGCCGCATCCAGCCCGGTGGCGTTCCCGCAGGCCCGGTCTCGGACTGGCCGGTCTCGGACTGGCCCGTCTCGATCTCGGCCTGGCCCAGGCCGGACTGGCCCGTCTCGGACTGGCCCGTCTCGGCCTGGCCCGGGCCGGGCGTGGCGCCCGGCGGCACGACGACCGCGGGTGATTCCGTCGCGGGCATCCCCGCCATGGGTGCGTCCACCGTAGGTGACTCTTCTGTGGGCGGCGGGGTCGCAGGTGTTTCCACGAGGGGCGTTCGTGCCGCAGGCGTCTTCGCGGGGACCGCCGTCACCTCGGGCGTCTCCGCCTGGCGCGGGATGGCCGGGGCCGGTTCCGGCTGCGGCGCCGGCGTCCCTGATTCCGCGGGCTTCGGCTCGTCCGGTCCGGTCAGCCCCCGGTGAGGCCACGCCTTCGGCTTGCGTGCCTCGCCCGGCCCTGCCCGCCGGGCTGCGACCGGGGCGGGGCCGGCCCCGCCGGGACTCCTTGCGGGGTTTCCAGAGCGTCGGCGGGGCGGCGGCCGCTCCCCGCCGCCGGGCGCTGTACAGGCGCTCACGCTCCCGCTTGGCGAGGTCCTCCGGCTCGCCCAGGGCGCTCAGCGTGCTCACCACGTCATCGGCCTCGGCCGACGCGAGCGGGCCGACTTGGGCCTCGATGGCCGCCCGGGTCCGCCCGACGAACAGCAGCCGGTCGCCCTTGGGCAGGACCTTCGTCGCGGCGTCCGACACACGGCCGAGGTACTCCCGGATCATCTGCTGTGCGGATGGCGGCGGAGCGGGGCGGCGCCTCATGCTTCGATAATCCCCCGGAACCGGGCCATTGTGGAGTGGGCACGCTATCAGCCACACAGTGTCACCAACGAGGCAGGTATGCCAAAGGGCGGCCCCGGGGATATCCCGGGGCCGCCCTTCCGGCCGGTACGGGGGGCCGCGGTAAAACCGGCCCCCGCAAGGACTCGCGAGGTCCGGGGGCTGAGCCCCCGGCCGCGTCAGAAGTCCATGTCGCCGCCGCCTGGGGCGGCCGGCGCCTTCTCCTTCTCCGGCTTCTCCGCCACGACTGCCTCGGTGGTGAGGAACAGCCCGGCGATGGAGGCCGCGTTCTGCAGTGCGGAACGGGTCACCTTGGCCGGGTCGATGATCCCGGCCTTGAACATGTTGACGTACTCGCCGGTCGCGGCGTCGAGCCCCTGACCGGCAGGCAGCGTCTTGACCTTCTCGACCACGACGCCGCCCTCGAGGCCGGCGTTCACCGCGATCTGCTTGAGCGGCTCCTCGACGGCGCGGCGGACGATGGTCGCGCCAGTCGCCTCGTCACCCGTCAGCTCGAGCTTCTTGAAGGCGCTGGCCCCCGCGTGCAGCAGGGCCACACCACCGCCAGGGACAACGCCCTCTTCGACGGCGGCCTTCGCGTTGCGCACCGCGTCCTCGATGCGGTGCTTGCGCTCCTTCAGTTCGACCTCGGTGGCTGCACCGGCCTTGATGACGGCCACGCCGCCAGCCAGCTTCGCCAGCCGCTCCTGGAGCTTCTCGCGGTCGTAGTCGGAGTCGGTGTTCTCGATCTCGGCGCGGATCTGGTTCACCCGGCCGGAGATCTGCTCGGGGTCGCCAGCGCCGTCCACGATGGTCGTCTCGTCCTTGGTGACGACGACCTTCCGGGCCCGGCCGAGCAGGTCGAGGTCGGCGTTCTCGAGCTTGAGACCGACTTCCTCGCTGATGACCTGCGCGCCGGTGAGGATGGCGATGTCACCGAGCATGGCCTTGCGCCGGTCGCCGAAACCGGGCGCCTTCACCGCGACGGACTTGAACAGGCCGCGGATCTTGTTGACGACCAGGGTCGCGAGGGCTTCGCCCTCGACGTCCTCGGCGATGATGGCGAGCGGCTTACCCGACTGGACGACCTTGTCGAGCAGCGGGAGCAGGTCCTTGTTCGCCGACGTCTTGGAGTTCGTGACCAAGATGTACGGGTCGTCGAGGACTGCTTCCATCCGCTCCGGGTCGGTGACGAAGTAAGGCGAGATGTATCCCTTGTCGAAGCGCATGCCCTCGGTGAGCTCAAGCTCGAGGCCGAAGGTGTTGCTCTCCTCGACGGTGATGACGCCTTCCTTGCCGACCTTGTCCATCGCCTCGGCGATCATCTCGCCGATCGCGGGGTCCCCCGCGGAGATGGAGGCCGTCGAAGCGATCTGCTCCTTGGTCTCCACATCCTTGGCGAGCTTGGACAGTTCCTCGCTCACCCGCTCGACCGCAGCCTCGATGCCCCGCTTGAGGGACATCGGGTTCGCGCCCGCCGCGACGTTACGGAGGCCCTCACGGACCAGCGCCTGCGCCAGCACGGTGGCCGTGGTGGTGCCGTCGCCCGCGACGTCGTCGGTCTTCTTTGCTACTTCCTTGACCAGCTCCGCGCCGATCTTCTCCCACGGGTCCTCGAGCTCGATCTCCTTGGCGATGGACACGCCATCGTTGGTGATCGTGGGGGCTCCCCACTTCTTCTCGAGCACCACGTTCCGGCCCTTCGGGCCGAGGGTTACCTTCACGGCGTCTGCGAGCTGGTTCATACCGCGCTCGAGGCCGCGCCTCGCGTCCTCATCGAACGCGATCATCTTGGCTGCCATAGGCTCCAGTCCTCCCGGGACTTTGGTGGCTTTTGTGTGAATCGGGCCGACGCCCGCGACGGCCGACCCCCCGGCGGACAGTCCCATCCTGCCGCCGGCGAGGCCTCATCGCCCCGATTCCCGCCCTGGAGTTGTCACTCTCATGCCGAGAGTGCCAACGCCTTGTTTAGCACTCTCCGCATGAGAGTGCAAGCCGGGCCGGGACGCGGCGAGATCCGTCCCCCAGCGCCCGGAAATGGCGTCCGACCTGCTCATACGGGCGGAAGTCTGTGAAATGGGCCGCCGCTGGCCGGGACGCTCGCACGCTGTCAGCGAACACGCGGCGCAGGGACGGGGGCCGCGGGCAGACCTAGCGGCCCGCGTTACGCCCGAAGGCGCTACTGGTGAGGTTGTCAGGTACTCAGTACCTGGAGGGTGAGCCCGCGGCATGCCCCGGGGCCCCTGACGGCCCGGCGCCCGTTCCCGGGCACCGGGCCACCAGCCGAACTGCGAGGCAGAGCTAACCCACAGCCCGGACGGCCTCCGCCTGCGGGCCGCGGTCACTCTGCGTGATCTCGAATTCGACCCGCTGCCCCTCTTCGAGGCTGCGGTAGCCATCCATCTGGATGGCGGAGAAGTGCACGAACACGTCCCTGCCACCGTCGACCGCGATGAAGCCGTAGCCCTTGTCCGCGTTGAACCACTTGACGGTGCCCTGAGCCATTACCCAACAACTCCCTAACTCCGCTCGGGCCTCGGGTTCCACCCTTGCCTTTGCGGAACCCGTCGATCGCGGCGCGGGTTAGGCTTGGGCAAGCCGGGCTTACCGTTGCCCCGAACCGACAGCGACCGGAAACGACCTTACCCCGTGCGGTGGGCGTTCGGGACCTGTAACTCCCCGAACGCCGCCGCGCCCGTTTCCGCATCTGGCCAGGCCCATGGACGCTTACGGAGATCCTGGGCGAAAAGAGACGGGCCGGTCAGCACGGGATCATCCCCCCGCGACGGCAGGAATCACGGACACGTGCGCCCCGGCCGGGACTGGCGTATCGAGCCCCTGGGCGAACCTGACATCTTCCTCACCCACGTACACGTTGACGAACCGGCGCAGTTGGCCGGAGTCATCCACGATCCGGCCCCGGATGCCGGGGTAGCTGACGTCCAGGCCGGCGATGACCTCGCGCAACGTGCCCGGATCGGCGTTGACCTCCGCCGCGCCGCCCGTGAAGGTACGCAAGATGGTGGGGATACGGACGGACACCGTCATGCCGGGGCCTGCCTTTCCAGAGAGCGTGAGACCAGCTCAACGCCGTCGAACGGTCCTTTAGTGCCGCGTGATCGACGCCCGATCCAAGGCCGGCTGATCGCGGCCGGTTCAGGGGCCGGACCGGGCGGCGGGGTCAAAGCGGCTGGCCGCCGGACGGGCCGCCCAGCGAGGCCTCGAAGGCCAGGAACGCGTCCAGCGTCGGCCGGATCGCCGATGTGGTATTCGCCACGTCGGCCACGGCGTCGAGCGTCTTGAGGCCGTCACCCGAGTTGATGATCACCGTCTCGGCGTCCTGATCCAGCTGGCCCGAGGCCAGCAGGCTGCGCAGCACGCCCAGCGTCACCCCGCCGGCCGTCTCGCCGAAGATGCCCTCGGTGGTGGCCAGCAGCCGCATGGCCGACACCACGGCCTCATCGTCCACGTCGGCTACCACGCCGCCGGTGCGGCGCACCACGTCGAGCACGTAGGGCCCGTCGGCAGGGTTCCCGATGGCGAGCGACTTGGCGATGGTGGCCGGCCGGACCGGCTGGACCACGTCGTGGCCCTGCCGGAACGCTTCCGCCACCGGCGAGCAGCCGGTGGCCTGGGCGCCGAACACCTTGTACGGGGTGTCCTCGACCAGGCCGAGGCTCACCAGCTCGCGGAACGCCTTGTCGATCTTGACGAGCTGAGCGCCGGAGGCGACCGGCACGACGATCTGCTCGGGCAGCCGCCAGCCGAGCTGCTCGGCGATCTCGAAGCCGATGGTCTTGGAGCCCTCCGCGTAGTACGGCCGGACGTTGACGTTGACGAAGGCCCAGTCCTCGCGGTCATCGGCCAGTTCGGAGGCCAGCCGGTTCACGTCGTCGTAGCTGCCCTGCACCGGCACCATGGTGCCGCCGTAGACACTGGTGGCGATGATCTTCTGCGGCTCCAGGTCAGAAGGGATGAGCACGACCGACCGGATACCCGCCCGGGCCGCGGCGGCCGCGACCGCGTTCGCGAGGTTGCCCGTGGACGGGCAGGCGAGCACTTTGAAGCCGAGTTCCACCGCCGCCGCGAGCGCGACGGCCACGACCCGGTCCTTGAAGGAGTGGGTGGGATTGGCCCGCTCGTCCTTCACCCACAGGCTGCGCAGCCCGAGTTCGCGCCCCAGTTGCTCGGCGTGTACCAGCCGGGTCCAGCCCGGCTCGGTGTTGGGTGTGGAGGCCACGTCCGGGGGCACCGGCAGCAGGCTGGCGTAACGCCAGATGCTGGCCGGGCCCGCCTCGATGGCGGCCCGATCCAGCTTCGGATAGTCGTAGCGGACCTCGAGTGGCCCGAAGCATTCGGCGCACGCGTGGGTGGAGCCCAGCGGGTAGATCTGGCCGCATTCCCGGCAGCTCAGGCCAGTGGCGTAGCCGAACCGGGAAGACGTCGGCGAAGCAGGGGTTCTTGCGAGTGGTGTGCTCACGTGGCGGGGCCTTTCTCCTCATCTGCCCCAGCGGCCGGATGGCCGAGGGCCGGACTTGGCACCTGTCACGGGAATGGCCTCGCGGGCACACCTCACCGTGATGGTTGCCGGGGCTTCACCGGGCCGTATCCCTCCACCCCTCTGGATGAGCGTTATGAAGTTGTACCCACCACTCTATCTGATCCACTTCCGGTGGTCCCAGGCTGATCCGGCTAGCCTCGCGTGCATGGACGAGAGCGGCGGTCAGCCGCGCCCAGCAGCGAGCGGGGGGCCGGGGGGAGACGCATCCCCGGGTCCGTACAGCGGCGGTCGGGTGCTCCTCGCTTCTAACCGGGGGCCCATCTCATTCGCCGTGGGGGAGGACGGCTCGCTGGTGGCCCAGCGGGGCGCTGGCGGCCTGGTCTCCGGCCTTTCCTCGGTCAAGGACCACGCCGACGTGCTGTGGGTGTGCGCAGCGCTGAGTGACGCGGACCGGACCGCGGCCCGCTCCGCCCCGGACGGGCGCCTCGACGCCGAGCTGACCCCGGGGAAGTCAGCCGTCCAGATGCTGGACCTCCCGGCCGCCACCTTCCAGCGGGCCTACAACTCGGTGGCCAACTCCACGCTCTGGTTCGTGCATCACATGCTCTACGACACACCCAACCAGCCCCGCTTCGGGCTCGCGTTCCGCCGCGAATGGGAGTCGTTCCGGGCCTACAACGCCGCGTTCGCGGACGCACTGGCCGACGGGGCCGGGACGGACGAGAGGCGCGGCGAGGTTGGCGTGGGCCAGGTCAGGGCGATGATCCAGGACTATCACCTGCCACTCGTGCCGCGGATGCTCGCCGAGCGGCGTCCTGACGTCAGGATCGCGCATTTCTCGCACACACCGTGGGCACCCCCGGACTACTACCGTCTGCTGCCGGACGACGTGGGCCGCGAGGTGCTGGACGGGATACTCGGCGCGGATCACGCCGGCTTTCTCTGCCGTCGCTGGGCCGACGCCTTCCTCGACTGCTGCGTTCAGTTCCTCGGCGCGTCGGTGGACCGGGCGGCCGGTACCGTCCGGTACAAGGGCAAGCTGACTACGGTCGCCGTGCACCCGCTCGGCGTGGACGCGGACGAACTGCGGCAGCGGGCGGCGGCCCCGGATGTCCAGGGCCAGGTTGCGGCGCTGACCGCCATCACGGCGGGCCAGCGTCTCATCGTCCGCGTGGACCGCACCGAGCTGTCCAAGAACATCGTCCGCGGCCTGGCCGCCTATCGCGAGCTGCTCATCACCCACCCGGAGTGGCGCGGCCAGGTGACCCATCTGGTGTTCGCCTACCCGTCCCGGCATGATCTCCCCGAATACCGCGAGTACACGGCACGGGTCCTGCGGATGGCCGGCGAGATCGAGGACGAGTTCGGCACCGACGCATGGAACCCGCTGTTCCTCCAGGTAAACGACGACTACCCGCGCTCGCTGGCCGCCTACCGCCTCGCCGACGTTCTGCTGGTCAACCCGATCCGGGACGGGATGAACCTGGTGGCCAAGGAGGGGCCGATCCTGTCCGAGCGGGCCTGCGCCCTTGTCCTGTCCACGGAGGCCGGCGCGGCGGCCGAGCTGGGCGGGGACGCGCTGATGGTGAACCCGTTCGACGTCAGGCAGACCGCGGAGGCGCTGCACCGGGCGCTTACCATGCCAGAGAGTGAGCGAGCCCGGCGGAACGCCGCGCTCGCGTCGGCGGGCGCGGCGTTCCCGCCCAGTGCCTGGCTGCAATCCCAGCTCGACGCGCTCGCGAGGTAATTCCCTGGGGCCGCTTCCCGGGATACCTGGCCGGCCGCTTCCCGGGATAATGAGAGGCCTGGAGCCGATCACGGTCGCCGGTATCGCCGAATTGAGGTGGTGTGACCCAGTGAGCGGGCTGGTGGCCGCGGCCCTGACCGTGCTGTGCCTGCCGTTCCTCGCCGCGCGGGCGGCAGGCGGCCAGCCGCCGAACCCGGGCCCGAAGCTGGCCGCGCTGGCCCCCGCCGGAATCGTGCCCGCCATCGCCGGGGTCGTGGTGGGGGCGTTGTCTTCGTGGTGGCTCGCGCTGATCCTGGCTGTGCCCGCGCTGGTCCTGCTGGCCTGGCAGCTGCCCCCGGTCCGGTGGGCCCGCCGGGCCCCGGGCCCGGCGGACCCCGGCGGCCAGGACATGCCGCTGCGGGTGCTGAGCCTGAACGTCAAGGGGGGCACGGCTGACGCGGAGGCCATCGCCTCCATCGTGGCCGCGCTCGAGGTGGATGTCCTCGCGGTCCTGGAACTGACCAGCGGGCTCGTGCGGCGGCTGGCCCTGACCGGGCTGACGGACGTCCTGCCGCACTCCCAGCTCGAGCCGCGCGAGGGCTCGGCCGGCACCGGGCTCTGGGCCCGCTGGCCACTGACCTCCGTGCCCCCGGTGGACGGGCTGATCGCAGCGGCCCCCCGGGCCCGCATCGACCCTCCCGGCTTGCTGTCCGTCACGATCACCGCCGTGCACCCGGTCGCCCCGGTGGCGGACCGGGAACATCTCTGGCGGCAGGAGCTCGCGCTGATCCAGGCGGCCCTGGCTGACACCAGCGGCCCGCAGCTGGCGGCCGGGGACTTCAACGCCAGCCGGGACCACCGGGCGTTCCGTGCCCTGCTCAGGTCGGGCTTCGTGGACTGCGCCGACGCTGCCCGCCAGCGGGTCTGGCCGGGTTTCACCTGGCCCGCGGACCGGCGCTTTCCGCCGCTGATGCGGCTGGATCACGTGCTGGCCTCACGCGGGGCCGTGGTGCACGAAACCAGGACCGTCCGCGTTCCCGGCAGCGATCACCTGGGCGTGCTGGCCGTGCTCGATTTCCGCTCCGCCGGCTGAGCACCGGCAGGCCGTTACCCTGGCGGGCGGCCCCGGGCGGCTCCGGCCAGGGAGCCGAGCAGGGCGACGACGCCGTCCGGGCCGTCCACCACCAGGTCGGCTCTCCCCGCCAGCGCGGTCACCTCGGCGGAGCCGCTGAACACGGTAAGCCCTGGTACGCCATCAGCGCGCAGCGCGCGCACGGCGTCGAAGGCGGCCACGTCTCCGAGGTCGTCTCCGCAGAACATGACGGCGGACGGCCGTCGTTGCCGAACGAGGCTGTGCAGGGCCTGGCCCTTGTCCATGCCCTGCGGCCGCAGCTCGATCACCATGCGCCCCGGCTCGACGGCCAGCCCGTGCCGCGCGGCCAGGCCGGCCAGCGGGTGGCGGAGGCGGTCCAGGGCCGCCTGCGGATCAGCCGCCTGCCGGGTGTGCACCGCGACGGCGTGGCCCTTGTCCTCGATCCGCGTCCCGTCCGGCGCGCCCGCCGCGGCCAGCAGTCCGGGCAGCTCGGCGCGGGCCGCCTCGACCCCGGCCTGCGACGGGGGCGACTCGAGCACTCCGTCCGCCCAGCGCTCGAGGCCGTAGTGGCCGAGCACGACGAGGCCCGGGACCGCCTGGAACCCGCCCAGGTCCACCGCGGACGCGGCCGGACGGCCGGTGATCACCGCGAGGGTGCCGACCGCTGCAGCCACCTGCCGCAGGGCCGGGACCGCCCCTGGATGCGCCCGGGCCGCGGCCGGGTCGGCCACGATGGGGGACAGCGTCCCGTCGAAGTCCAGCGCGACGATGCCGTGGCCCGGATCGGCGAGCAGCGCAGCCAGCCCGGCGCGCCCTTCGGGGGTTACCGGAACGGGCAGGGTCGGAGCACTTGTCACATGGGCCCGCTCACCAGGACGGGCCGTCGCGCCGGTCGGGGCCGACCGAGCGCATCCGGTGCCGCCTGGCTCGCTGCCGGCGTAGCCGGGTCACCAGGGCCGGGTCGAACACGAGCGCCTCCGGACGGTCAATGAGGTCGTTCAGCAGCTGATAGTAACTGGTCGCAGTCATGCCCAGGGCGTCGCGGATCTCCTGCTCCTTCGCGCCAGGCGACCGCCACCAGCCACGCTCGAAGGCGAGGACCCGCATTTCGCGTTCGGACAGCGCCGCCATCTGCCCTCCAGTACCGCGCCCGCAGCTTCATCCTAGGGCGGCTCTAGCCGGTGCGCCCACGACCCCGTACGCTCAGCCTTCGTGGCTTCATTCGACTGCATAACGTTCCTTACTGACTACGGCCTGGAGGACGGGTTCGTCGCCGCCTGCCACGGGGTCGCCGCTCGCGTCGCCCCCGGGATCAGGCTGATCGACATCACCCATCTCGTGCCGCCCGGCGATGTGCGCCGCGGCGCCGCCGTGCTGGCCCAGACCATCCCCTACCTGCCGCCAGGCGTTCACGTCGCGGTGGTGGACCCGGGAGTCGGGACCGCACGCCGCGGGATCGCGGTGGCCGCCGGGGAGTCCATCCTGGTCGGCCCGGACAACGGGCTGCTGTCCTGGGCCGTGGCCGCGCTCGGCGGGGCGACCGCAGCCTGCCAGCTGACCAACGGCGAGCTGTGGCTGCACCCGGTGTCCCCCACGTTCCACGGCCGGGACATCTTCACCCCGGTCGCCGCGCACCTGGCGGGCGGGACAGAGCTGGCCTCGGTCGGCACGCCTGTCAACCTCGCGGACCTGGTGACGCTGCCCGCGCCGACCAGCCGGGTGCACGACGGCGAGGCCGAGGGCGAGGTGATGTCGGTGGACAGGTTCGGCAACGTCCAGCTGTCCATCGCAGCCTCGGACGCCGACCGGCTGGGCCTGGGTTTCGGCTCGCCGGTGGTGGTGCGCTGCGGGCGGCGCCAGCTGACGGTGCCGTACCTGGAGACGTTCGCCGCGGTGGCCCCCGGGGAGATCGTCGCCTTCACGGACAGCGCCGGGCTCATCTCACTGGCGGTGAACGGCGGCGACGCCGCGGAGCAGCTCGGGCTGCCTCCCGGCGCCCATGTCCGGTTGTCTGCGGCCATGCCTGCCTGAGCCGTGCGCTCCGCCCTCGTAACCCTCCCGAACGTGGCAGAATGCCCGGGGGAATGATGGGAGGGTTAGCGCATGGCGCAGCGGCTCCGGAGCCGGGCGACGGCGGCTGTCGCCGCGGGTCTCGCAGCGGCCTGCATCGGGGTGGCGGCGGCGCCTGCGTTCGCGGACACGGTCCGTGACCAGGAGTGGTGGCTCACCTCACTGCATGTGACCCAGGCCTGGCTTTCCAGCCGGGGCACCGGGATCACAGTGGCCGTGCTGGACACTGGCGTGGACCCCACCCAGCCCGACCTGGCCGGCTCGGTGACCACCGGACCGGATTTCACCGGCTCCGGCCGGACCGCGGGCGGCCCGTTCTGGGGCGTCCACGGCACGGCGATGGCCAGCATCATCGCCGGGCACGGGCACGGCCCGCACCACGCCGACGGCATCGTCGGGGTCGCTCCTCAGGCGAAGATCCTGTCCGTCCGGGTCACGCTTGAGGACAAGGACCCGCTGCTGGCCAGCCCGGCCTTGGTGGCCGCGCTGCCCACGGCGATCGCCCGCGGCATCCGGTACGCGGTCCGGCACGGCGCGCAAGTCATCGACCTGCCCCTGGACCCGGCCGCACAGGCCGGCGGGACCACCCCGGGCGGCAGCCCGGCGGAGCGCAGCGCGGTCGAGGCGGCGCTGGCCAAGGGCGTCGTCCTGGTAGCCCCCTCCGGCGACAACGGCGCCGGGAGCGACACGATCAACTACCCCGCCGCCTACCCGGGCGTAATCTCGGTCGGCGCGTTCAGCCAGGGCTTCGTCAAGGCGCCGTTCACCAACCTGCAGCCCTACGCCACCCTGACCGCGGCTGGCAACGGCGTCATCGCTGCGAACGGCCTGGCCGGCTACGCCAAGCTGAAGAGCACCAGCGCGGCGAGCGCCGTGGTGGCCGGCATCGCCGCCCTGATCCGCTCACAGTTCCCCACGCTCACCCCGGCCCAGGTGGAGCAGGCCCTGACCAGCAGCACCGCGTTCCGCCACACGGACGGGCGGAAGGACGGCTCCGGGTTCGGCACCGCCGACGCGGCAGCCGCGCTGCTCGCGGCGGCCAACATCAATGCCACGCCGACCAGTTCGGCGTCGCCGGGCAAGGCGGGCAGCCCCACTCCGCCGGCCCCCCCGAAGGTCCACGTGACCACTAAGAGCCTCTGGCAGGCCGTGCGCATCCCGGTGCTCGGTCTCGTGGCCCTGGTGCTGCTCGCGCTCATCATCCTGATCAGCGTGCGGGTGCGGCAGCGGCGTGCGCTCGACGCCCAGCTGGCTCCGCTGCAGGCCGCGGCGCGGGCTTCGCGGGCGCAGGCGGCGGCCAGCATGACCGGCATGGGCAGCCCGGGTCCGGGCTACGGGCCACCCCCCGGTGCTGCAGTGCCGGGCCGTGTCCCGGCGAGCAGCGAACCAGGGCACGGCTCCGGGAACTTCGGGCTGGCCAGCGCCGGCCCGGGCGACCCAGGTCTGGCTGGCCGAGTTCCTGCGGGCACGGGCCCGGCGGGCTGGGCGGCGGCCGCCGGGTTCACCAGCGGCGGGCCGGGTGGCGGCGGGCGACCCGGCAGCGGACGGCCGCTGTCAGGATCGGTCGCGCGCCCGGCGGTCAGCGGCAAGCCGCCTTGGGAAGAGGAGGGCGAGCCGGCAGCCCCGGCTCCTGCCCCCCCGCAACCGGACCGGGCGGGGGCCAGGTTCCTGCTGCCCGGCCGCGGGCTGGGCAGCCTGGACGCGGCGGGCAGCAGGCCGGCTGCGGGCGGCTCCGCTGGCGGCGGCCCTGCTGACGGCGGCCCGGCCCGCGCCAGTTCCCGCGCCGACAGTTCCTCCCCGGGGAGCGAGGGCGCGAGCACCCTGAACCTGGGTGGCTGGAGCCTGGGCAAGCCCAGCGGCGGCACGGGCCGGGTGGGCGCCCGCAACGGCGCCCCCGACGCGGGCAGCTCAAGCACGGGCAGCTCAGCCACGGGCAGCACTGGCACAGGCAGCACCGGCACAGGCAGCACTGGCACAGGGAAAGCAGCCACCGGGAACACCGGCAGAGGGAACGGCACGACGGGGACGGGGAGCACGGGCCCGGGGTCCCCGGGGCCGCTGACCGGGATCGGCGGTGCCGGTTCGAACAGGGCCGCGGCCGAGGCCCGGGCCCGTTTCGGTCCCTCGCCGTTCGACGACCCCTCGTTCGAGATTCCCGCGTCCGGCCCTTCGGCCGCCGACGGCTCCCCGCTCAATGATCGCGCGTTCGGCGAGCCCGTGCCGGGCAGACCCACAGTGGGTGCAGCCACACCGGGTACAGCTGCACCGGGTGCCTTCAGCCTGGGCACGCCGCCGGGGAAATCAGCGCCAGGCGCCCCCGCGGATGCCGTCCGCGCAGCTCCGCCTGCGGGGAATGCTGGCTCGCGTGGGCCGGGCCGCCACGGCGCGGCGCGTGGTGTCGCGGGCGGGAACTCCCCGGGGACGACTAGCGGAGCCGGCTTGGAGGGCCCCGCCGCGGGCTGGACTGGCGACGGCCCGCCCGCAGCGGTGCCACCCCTGGGGTCCGCGCAGCGGCTGAACCCGGTGCGGGCGCCCGGGGCGAGCGGTCACCCGCCCTGGGAGCCTGCCGAGAAGCCAGCGAGCGAGCTTCCGTGGATGGACGCGCCCGGTTCCGGTCAGGGCCGCTGGTCCCGCCCCGGCGCGCCTTCCCGGTGAACGCCGAAGGGCCAGCTGCCGGTCCGGCCGTCAGTGGTGTGGGCACCGTTGGCCTGGGTGCGGGTGGCCTGGGTGCCGGTGGCCTGGGTGCGGACCGGACCGGCGCCGACTGGCCGCTGGCCGCCAGCAGGCCGGCCGACCAGCCGCCCACGACTGACTCCGGGCTGGCCCGCCGCAGGCCGAAAAGCCAGAGCCCGTTCCCCGAACTAGTTGGCCCGCCGCCCGGGATGGACCCGTCGCCCGGCAGCCGGTCCGGCGAGGACGCCGAGGGCACCAGCAGGCCCATGTACTCATGGAATCCATCGGACACCACGGAGGCCTTTCCCGCGGTCCCGCCCCCGGGGGACTCGCGCCCGGGCTAGCAGCACCCTGCCACCGGGCCCGGGCTGCGGGTCCTACTCGGAGGACCCCTCGCCGTTCATTTCCGCCTTGCGGACTGAGGCGTACATGGGCACGTATTCCTGCCCGGACAGGTCGTGGATGGCCTGGATGACCTCGTCCGTGATACCGCGACGGGCCTTGCCTGGCGCGGTCCCCTGGTACGCCTCGAACGTGAGCGGCTTGCCGATCCGCATCGACACCTGATGCAGCCGTGGCACCACGTGCCCGGGCGGCAGGATCCGGTCGGTTCCCATCATCGCCACCGGGATCACGGGCAGGCCGGAGTTCATCGCAAGCCAGGCCACGCCGGTGCGGCCGCGGTACAGCCGCCCGTCCGGCGACCGGGTGCCCTCGGGGTAGATGCCGAACAGCTGGCCACGGCGCAGCAGGGCCAGCGCCGCCTCCAGCATGTCCTGCGCGGCCCGGGCCTGCGTCCGGTCCACGGACAACTGCTTGGTGGCGCGCAGGTAGGTGCCGGCTGCCCGCTGTGCCACACCCCGGCCGGTGAAGTACTCCGACTTCGCGGCGAAGGTGAGCGGGCGGTCGAGCATCAGCGGGAGGAAGATCGAGTCCACGATGGACAGGTGGTTGGACGCCAGGATGGCGCCGCCCTCGGGTGGGATGTACTCCAGGCCGGTGATCCGCGGCCGCCAGAGGAGTCGCAAGACTGGACCGGCCACAACCCTGGACAGCTGGTACTGCACCCGATAGCTCCTGGAATGTCGATCCGCCTGGCTGCTCAAAGATATCCGGGGTCAGCCGCGGCGGAGGAGGCTCGGCGCTGATCCGCGTCCGCCGGCGCCGCCGGCCAGCCGGGGCTCCCGCTCAGCTCACCTCAGCTGGCGCAGATATTCTGGCTGGCCGTCCGGGACGAGAAGCTCGGCGAAGGGGTGGGGGTAGTCGACTGGGCCGTGCCCTCGGTCTGGGTCGTGGTGCCGTAGTTACTGCCCAGCAGGAGGACGAGCTGGTCGCTGGTGCCCGGGATCTCCTGGATGGCGGAGCCGGGCACCTCGGCCTCCAGCAGCCTGGCCTGTGCCCCGTGACCCGGGTGGTACTCGATCACCGTCTCGGTGATGTCCTGCGTGGACTCCTGGGTCATGCCCGTCACGTTGAAGCCCTTTTGCTGCAGCAGGGTGCCGACCGAGTTCTGCAGCCCGTACTGCGCGGTTCCGTTGCGGACCGAGACGGAAACCGTGTGCGGGGAGATCCTGGGCTGCTTAGCCTCGCGGATCGTCGCGTTGCTGACCGGGGTGTCGTCCTGGAAGTCCTGGAAGATCGTGCTGTCCTCAGGTTGCGTCCACATCACGTTGGCGGTGTCGCTCGGCACGACCAGTTGGCGGGGGTAGTTCGGCAGGGTGAAGAAGGTGACCTGGCTGGCGGGCAGGTTCTTGACGCTCATCGCGAGGTTGTACAGGCCGCGGATGCCGCCGAGCTGGCTGTCGATCGTGATCGACTTGGTGGCGGCATCGAGGAACTGATAAATGGCGACGGGGTTCAGCAGCTTGCTCCTCACCCGCTCGATGAGCGAGGACATGAAGGCCTGCTGGCGTCCGATCCGCTCCAGGTCGCTGCCGTTACCTAGGGTGTAGCGGGCCCGGACGTACGCCAGCGCGACGAAACCGTGCAGCAGGTGATGCCCGGCCGACAGGTACAGATCGGACTTGGGGTCGTCGATCGGCGTGGTGTTGCACTCCTCGACCCCGCCGATCGCGTTGACCATGGCCTCGAACCCGTCGAAGTTGATGGCCACGAAGTGATCAATGTGGATGCCGGTGTCCTGCTCCAGGGTCTTGACCGTGCAGGCCACACCCCGGTCGGTGTGATTGCCGTCCAGGTTGCCCAGGGCGAAAGCCTCGTTGATCTTGAAGGTGGTGGGCGAGGACATCGAGCCGTTGCCCATGTCGCACGCGGGGATGTTCACCCACGAGTCGCGCGGGATCGACATCACGTTGACCCACTTCCGGTCGGCCGCGATGTGCATGATCATCAACGTGTCGGACTGGTCGGTGGTGAGGTCCTGCCCGAACCCCCGTATGCCGTTACGGCTGTCCGAGCCGATGATCATAATGTTCTCGGCCTGCGGATGCGTGTTGACCGGCTGGGTGCCGAGCTCGCCGGAGATGTTGACCTGATGGATGTTGCCGTTCAGGTGCCGGTAGACGGCGTAAGCGCCCCCGAGGGCCAGCAGCACCACGACCGCGGCGCCCCCGGCCGTCCAGGCCAGGATCTTTTTCTTACGGCTGGGACGGTGGCCCAGCCCGGCGCCGGTTCGTGCTCCGGCGGATCCTCGCTTCCCGGCACATGCCCGGGGCCCGAACCAGGCTCGTCCATGTCGGCCGGCCCCATGCCTTCTCACCCCATACCCAGATCCGGTGGGGGCTCGCGCGCTGTGCACACGGGACCCGCAGCCGTTGCGGAGCGTTACACCCGAATGCACAAACCACCCCACCCGGCGCAACGCCATAGCCGCGCGGATAGTTTCAGCGTCCACTAAGTACCCACATGCAGGTAAATAGTCACGTCGAGCGGCAGTCACGACGAGTAACTGTCTTTGCAACCACAGTACACGTCGTGGCTTCTGGTGCTCTGGGTGGCACTACACCATTTAACGGGTTCGAGGTGCCAGAGAGGCCTCGTGGGATCTGGGTCGGTCTACGGCCGCCCCCGCTCCTGGGCCAGCAACTCGGACGAGTGGACCCGGTCCGCGTGGTCGTGGGTGATGGTGGTCACCAGGATCGCGCGACCGCCGAAGCGGATGCTGCGCACCCAGAGCCCGTACGGCGCGGCGATGTCCCGCGGCGGTGGCGTCGTCCTCAGCGACGACCATGTCCGCGGACACCAGCAGGTGCGGCCCGTCTGCCACCGCCGACGGGCGGAACGCGGCCCGGTACGCGCCCGGGCCTCCGGCTCCCGCCACCCGGCGGGATGACATCCCGCCCCGTCCAGCGCCGCCGCGAGGTAGCGTCGCGCGGCTTCCGCCATCCTTGGCTCCTTCCGGGCCGGGGCTCGCTTCCCCGGGCCGTCCGCCGTGACGACGCTACGCCGTCACGCTCCCCTAAGTCTATAAACCCGATCGGCATAGCATTCATTGGAGAGCCGCCCCCCAGCACGCCCGGCTCGACCGTGATCAGGGAGAGCCGCCCCCCAGCACGCCTGGCTCCACCGTGATCAAGGAGAGCCGCCCCCAGCACGCCCGGCTCCACTGGTGATCAGACGATCGGTGTCGCCAGAACAACACCGATCGTTTGATCACGAAGGGGGTGAGCGGTGATCACGGCGTAGGGTCGCCATGAGGACGAGGTGCGGGAGCTGCTCGGCCTGCCCGGGGACGCGCTGACCATGGGCCTGCTCCCGCTGGGCTACCCGGCCGGGGCCGCTGGGCCCAGCCGAAGCGCCGCCCGGTGGAAGAGGTCGTGCACTGGAACCAGTGGGGAGCTGTCCGGCCCCGGCCCTGACCCCCCGCAGCTGGCCGGACGGAACAGCTGGAGCCGGTGACCAGGATCGAACTGGTGACCTGCCGTTTACAAGACGGCTGCTCTGCCAACTGAGCTACACCGGCGGGGCTGGCTGAATCGTAGCCCACCGGGGCGCCTTGCCTGCCGACGCGTCAGGAATCGGGTGCGCGGGTTTCCTTGACCCGGGTGATCAGCCGGGCCCACCGGGCCCGGCTGATCACCAGCATGGAACCGCCCGGATTCCCTGACTTACGCACGAATACCAGGTCGGCACGCGCGGCCACTTCGACACAATCTCCCGCGTTACGCCTGCTAATGCGATGCCACTCCCGGCCGTCCGCAAGAATCGAGTCCAACACGCCCTCCGGATCAGGAACGACCGATCCGCCCGGCTGTCAACAGCAGACCTTGCGTCCCTCGGAGGGACTGTTGTGGCTAGTGGGGCCGATGAGGCCAGAATACGGGCAGGGTGTGCCAAATCAGCGCCCAGTTATGGGACGAGATCGTCGAAATCCCCGTTCTTGATCCCGGCGACGAATTGCTGCCATTCGTCGTGGCTATGCGAGAGGATGGGCCCCTCGGGCTGCTTGGAATCGGCGATGAGGATCGTCTGGCCATTCGCGGCTACCTTGATGCACGCGCCGCCGTTGCAAGTCAGCGGGGTGCGCCAGACTGGGTTTGCCTGACCACGTCCATAAGCAATGACAGTCTCCTAAGATGATATGGCAGAACACGGCGGGGTCCTAGGTTTGGCTGGACCCGTCGCGGATTTCCTCGATCCTCCGGGCAGGGTCTCGGGGGCTCAATGCGGTATCGCGCAGATAGTCGAGGGCCTCGGAGTACCGTTTGATCTCAGCGGGACGCTGCTGATAGAGGTGACTCACAAGACTTTCAACGAAAACGAGCCCAGGAAGCGAAGAGCCGCTGAACTCCAGGTAATCGAAATTGCTGTCCACCGCCGCATAGGCACCTACTTCGTAGGGAATTACCTGGACGGTTGCCCGCTCTTCCTGAATCAGCCTGGGCATCTTCTCCAGTTGGGCTTTCATCACCGCCGGGCCACCCACCTGGCGATGCAGGACAGCCTCATCGAGGATCGCCCGGTACCGGAGGGGCCGGGCCTGCTCCAGCAGCCTCTGGCGCACCATTCGCGCCTCGACCCGCTGGGCTACGACATCCGGTTCGATCTTCGGCGCGACACCCTTGATCATCTCCCGGGCGTAACCCTCGGTCTGCATCAGGGCGGGAACGAAACACATGCCGAAGCAGGTGATCGCGGTCGCTTCCTGCTCCATTCCGACGAACGGCGTGATCTTGAGATCGTCGTACGGCGTCCACCAGCCGGGCTCACGTGCCTGCCGGGCCAGCTCCATGAGCTCGGCCGTGGTGTCCTCGTCCACCTCGTAGATGCCGCACAGGTGACGCACGTCCCGCAGGGTGGGCCGGCGGGCCCCGGTCTCGGCTCTGCTGATCTTGGTTGCGGAGCAAAGCACGCCCGGCCACCTCCTCCACCGTGAGGTGCCGGGCATTGCGCAGCTCGCGCAGGCGGATGCCCAGCTCACGCTGGCGAACGGTGGGGCTCACAGTCGCCACGACATCCCGCCCCCTCCCGGCAAGGCACTCACCACAGCCTCCGTCCAGCTTGGGGGCACCCGGAGGCGTGGCCCCTCGTCGTGAGCGTCAGCAACTTCACGAGAGCCGTTGGCACCTGCCGCGGCGGCGGCGCGCCGACGGCAGCTAGGTGATTTCTCGTCATCGGGGGGGAGCATTCCGCGAATCTTCGTCTCCCAGGGGGGAGCCAAATCTTCGGTTTACCACGTACTATCCCGCTAACGCGGTCACAAGGTCACAAGGTCACAAGGCGGTGGGGCGAATGACCGGACCCGTACGGAGCGGTATCGATCAGACCGTACCGAGCGGTATCGATCAGATCGGGCTGCTGCCCGGCAGTCATGTCTGCGCCTTCTACCGCGGGGACACCGATCGCGACCGGCTGCTCAGCGGCTACCTCGGCGCAGGGCTGACCGCCGGGGACAAGTGCATCTGCGTCGTGGACTCCGCGGACACCGCGCAGCGGCTGGAGTCGCTGCCCGGGGCCTGCGGCGAGCCGGGGCCATACACCGGCCAGCTGGACATCCACCTGCCCGAATCGACGTACCTGGCCGGCGGAGAGTTCACCACCAGCGACATGCTCACGTTCTGGACCGAGAGCATGGTCAAGGCCGAGATCGAGGGGTACTCCTTCTGCCGGCTCGTCGGCGAGATGACCTGGGCGCTGCGCGACGCGCCGGGCGTGGAGCACCTGGTCAGCTACGAGTCGGAGCTGAACCGGGTGACGCCCGGCTACCCCGTCGTCGTGCTATGCCTGTACGACCTGGACCGATTCAGCGGCGAGGTCGTGGTCAACGTGGTCAAGACTCACCCGCAGGTGCTGGTCCAGGGAATCCTCGTCGAGAACCCGTACTACGTCGGGCCGGATGAGTTCCTCAGCTCCGCGGACCCGGTGCCGGCGAGCCCCAGATCGGCGAGCGCCTGACCGGCCGCGCGATGACCGCCGAGCACACAACGAGGAGCACCGGGCTCCGGGACACCGCGGCCGTGGTGGCGCTGCCCCGGCGGCCTGGCGGCGCCGGCGTTGCCGACCTGCGCGAGCGGCTCGGTGAGTTCCGGGCCCTGCTGGTGATCTCGCTGCTGATGACCGAGTCGGCCAACGAGGAGCAGATCCTCGAACTCGCCGCGTCCAGCGCCCCGGGCCTCGGCCCGTGGCGGATCGAGGGCTACGGCTTCACCGACGGCCAGTGGCGTCCCGGGCCCGGCCAGCCTTCGGCCGCCCCGCGCGGCCTGACCGGGCAGCTGGCCGCGCTGGACAGCGCGGGCGGCCCGGTGGAGCTGGCCGGCCGCCCCTGGGCGTGGGCTTACCCGCTGCGTGGCGTCGGCGGCCTGCTCGGCCACCTGGTCGCCTCGTGCGGCGAGGAACCCTCCGCCGAGCAGCGGTTCATGATCCAGGTCATCGCCCAGCAGACCGGGGTGGCCGTATCCAACGCCCGGCTGCACGCCCGGGAGCGCGCCACCGCGGCCGAGCTCGCCGCCACCAACGAGGCGCTCGCCGAGAGCGTCACCACCCTGCAGCGCAGCATGGACATCCACCAGCGGCTGACCAGGGTGGCGGTCTCCGGCGAAGGCCAGCCCGGTATCGCCAGGGCCCTGCACGAGCTCACCGGGATGCCGGTCGCGATCGAGGACCGCTACGGGAACCTGACCGCCTGGGCCGGCCCCGGGCAGCCGGTCCCGTACCCGAAGGAGTCCTTCGCCAAGCGCGAGCACCTGCTCCGCCGGCTGATGCGGGCCAGCTCACCGACGCGGGACGGAGAGCGGCTCATCCTGCTCGCCTCACCGCGGACCGACGTGATGGGGGTCCTGGCCCTCATCGACCCGGGCCGGCGCGCCGACCATGCCGACCTGGTGGCCCTGGAGCACGGGGCGACCGTCTTGTCCATGGAGCTGGCCAGGCTGCGCGGCATCGCCGACGCGGAGCTGCGGCTGCGCCGCGACCTGGTCCATGACCTGCTGGCCGGGACCGATGACGAGAGCGCGCTGACCCGAGGCGAGGCGCTGGACTACGACCTGCGGCGGCCGCACCGGGTCGTGATCGTGGAGGGCAAGGGCCGGGCCCGGGCCCACGACGCGTTGCTGAGCGCGGTCCGGCGGGCCATGCGCCAGGTCCGCCAGGACGGGCTGTTCGAGACCTGGTCCGGCAACATCGCGGTGATCACCGCGGCCCAGACGGACTGGGAGCAGCTGCGCCGCGCGATCATGTCCGACCTCGGCGGCCAGGTCCGCGTGGGGGTGGGCGGCCCCGCGGCCCGGCCCTCCGAGCTGCCCCGCTCGTTGCGTGAGGCGGGCCTCGCGCTGCGGCTGCAGAAGACGCTGCTGCCCGGCGACAGCGCCTGCGAGTATCCCAAGCTCGGCATCTTCCGGATGCTGGCCGCCATCCCGGACCTCACCGACGTGGACTCCTTCGTCCGGGAGTGGCTCGGCAGCCTGCTCGACTACGACGCGCGCCGCAAGGCCGAGCTGGTGCACACGCTCACCCAGTACCTGGAGCACGGCGGCAACTACGACGCGACCGCCGCAGCGCTATCCGTGCACAAGAGCACGCTGAAGTACCGGCTACAACGGATCCGCGAGCTCACCGGCCTGGAGCTGAACGACCCTGACGTGCACTTCAACCTGCAGCTCGCGACCCGGGCCTGGGGCACGCTGCAGGCCCTGCACGACGAGCGCTGAGCCCCCGCCGAAAGCCCTGACCCTCAAAGGGCGACGTCCGGCCCGTTCTTTGTCCCCCGGTGACCTGCCCCGCCCGGACCCCGCTGGCGATGCTGAACAAGCAGCCAACGGCACGGAGGAGTCAGGGATGATCGACGTACGCAACCCGGCCGACGGATTCAGGTCACTGCGGGCACGGATCGCCGCGCTCGGGACACTCGGCGACCGTGACCGCGGCGCCGACGGCGCCCCGCTGACCGTCGGCGAATGGGCGCTGCTGATCGACGACATCGTGGACCACCCCGAAGCCAACACGGAGGGCCTGTGGAACGTGGCCGGGCCGGGCGAGGACGACCGCGAGTACGACGCGATCTTCGTGGGGGGCGGCGCGAGCGGCCGGTTCGGCTCGGCCTTCCTGAAGGCCCGGGGCGGCCGCCAGCTCACCATCGACGCGTGGCCCTTCCTCGGCGGCTCCTGCCCGCACCAGGCCTGCGTGCCACATCACTTGTTCTCCGAGGCCGCCCGGGAGATGGACCTGGCCCGGCACATGCAGGGCCGCCTGTGGTACCCGCCGTTCGACGAGAAGCGGGCCAGCATCCAGGAGATCGTCGAGCTGTTCAAGGCCGGGCGGATGTACCCGCACGCCATCATGAACTGGCAGTCCAAGGAACAGCTGGACATGGAGTTCATCCTGAACACCCCGGCCACGATCATCGATTCCCGCACGGTCGAGGTCGAGGGCCGGCGGTTCTCGGCCCGGAACCTGGTGCTGTGCACCGGCGCGCGGACCAGCTACCCGGAGGTGCCGGGCATCCGCACCAAGGGCGTGTACGACTTCGCCACGCTGATCGAGGACCTCGACTACGAGCCCAACCGCTGCGTGATCATCGGCGGGTCCAAGGTGGCCCTGGAGTACGGGTCGTTCTTCCAGGCCACCGGCTGCCAGACCACGATCCTGACCCGCAGCCCGCTGATGGAGACGGCCAGCCTGCACCACGTGGACGCGGGGCTGCGGGATTACGTGGTCTCGATGATGGCCGACCGGGGCATCGAGATCGTGGTGGGCGCGGAACCGCTCGAGGTGCTCGGCAACGGCAAGGTCACCGGGGTCCGCTACCGGGCGCCGGGCGGCGAGATCAAGCAGATCGACACCGACTTCGTGTTCGTCGGCACCGGGGAGCGCCCCGACCTGAGCATGTACACGCCACTCGGGCTGGCCACCGATGAGCGCGGGTTCGTGATCGCGGACACCCACATGCGGACCTCGGTCTCCGGGGTGTACGCCGCCGGCGACCTGGTCGGCCCCCCGATGGAGATGTTCAAGGCCCGCAAGTGCGGGGTTGGCGCGGCCCGCAACATCATGGGCGAGGACTACGAATTCGACTTCACCGAGTACCCGGACTTCCTGCACACCACCTACGAGGTGACCTGGTGCGGACTGTCTGAGGCGGAGGCCCAGGCGCGCTACCGGAACGTCATCAAGATCCAGATGCCGCCGGACGACGCCGACCCGGAGACGTTCGCGCTCCCGGCCGCCGAGGGCTCGATGCTGTACGCGTTCACCCGGCCGATCCTGTCCGGCTGGCTCAAGCTCGTGATCGACGCGGACAGCCGCAAGGTCCTCGGCGCGCACCACGTCGGCTTCGGCGCCAAGGACGCGTTCCAGTACATCGACTACCTGATCCGCCTGCCGAGGGCTTCACCATGGACGAGATGGCCGAGCTGAACGAGTTGTTCCTCAACCCGGAGCACTTCATCCAGCTGTGCCGGCTGCGGGCGGGCCAGAGCAACCCGGTGAACCTGTGACGCCGCAGCCACCGGACCATCCGCGGGTGGCCGTGGTCACCGGCGGTGCCTCCGGGATCGGGCTGGCCACCTGCGGGCGGCTGCGCGACGAGGGATTCTCGGTGGCCGCGCTGGACATGAAGCCGGACGGCGCGGCCGGGGCCGCGGCGATGACGCTGGGCTGCGACGTCACCGATGAAGACGACGTCGGCCTCGCCATGGGCGAGGTCGCGGCGCGGCTCGGCCCGGTCGACGTGCTGGTCAACAACGCCGGCATCACGGGCTCCCAGGCCGCGGCGCGGTGCCACGAGACCCCGGTGGCGGAGTGGGACCGGGTCCAGGCGGTCAACGTGCGCGGCCCGTTCCTGTGCAGCCGCGCGGTGCTGCCGTCCATGATCGAACGCGGGTCCGGGCACATCATCACGATCGCGTCGATCGCGGGGCTGGTCGCGTTCCCGGGCCGGTGCGCGTACACCGCGTCCAAGGGCGCGGCGCTGATGCTCACCCGGTCGATCGCGGTGGACTACGCGGCGGCCGGGATCCGCGCCAACGCCATCTGCCCCGGCATGGTGTACACCCCGATGACCAGCTGGCGGCTGGACCAGCCGGACCTGCGGGCCCAGGTCGAGGCCCGGATCCCGGTCGGGCGGGTGGCCGACCCCGCCGAGATCGCCGACGCGGTCGCGCTGCTGGCCTCCGGCCGGCTCGGCTACATGACCGGCCACCCGCTGGTCCTGGACGGCGGGATGTCCGCCCTGTGAGCGTGACCCAGACCGGCGAGCGAGCCTGGGCCGTCAGGCCCGGGCGAGCGGTCGGTGCGGGCTTGTTCTGGGTCACGCGAACTTCGGAGCTAGCACTGTGAGCGCAGGCAGCACGGCGGACGGTTTTCGTTGCGGAGAAGAAGGCGGGACACGATGACAGGCAAGCTGGCGGGCAAGACAGCCGTGGTAACCGGGGCGGGGTCGGGCATCGGCCGGGCCGCCGCGAGCCTGTTCGCACGGGAGGGGGCAGCGGTCGCGGTGGTAGACCTCAACGCCGACGCGGCCAAGGACGCGGCGGAGGAGATCGCCGCCTCCGGCGGCACGGCCCTGGCCGTCGCGGCCAACGTCGCTGACCGGCTGCAGGTCACCAGTGCTTTTGAACAGATCCGCAACGAATACCACCACGTGGACGTGTTGTACAACAACGCGGGTGTGAACAGCAGTGGCTCGGTCGTTGACGCCACCGAGGATGACTGGGACCGGAACTTCGCGGTGAACGCGAAGGGCACGTTCCTGTGCTCCCAGGCCGCCGCGCCATCCATGGTGGAGGCGGGCGGCGGGTCGATCATCAACCAGGGCTCGGTCGCCGCGCTGGTCGGCATCGCGAACTTCGCCTCCTACTGCGCGTCCAAGGGCGCGGTGGTGGCGCTGACCAGGTCGATGTCCGTGGACCTGGCGCCGCGCGGGGTCCGGGTCAACGTCATCTGCCCGGGCACGGTGTACACGCCGCTGATGGAGCCCATGCTGCGGGCCCGGGGCGGCGGGGACATGGCGGCCGGGCTGGCGCTGACCGTGGCCAAGTACCCGATCGGGCGGCTCGGCACGCCGGGGGAAATCGCCGCGGTCGCGCTGTTCCTGGCCAGTGACGACTCCTCGTTCCTGACCGGCTCGGTGATCACCGCAGACGGCGGCATGACCTCCCAGTGACTCACCCAGCCCTACCCACACCACCACGATCAGCCCCACACGCCCTACCAGCCCCGCACCTCTCTCATCCTCGTCGTGATCAACTGATTGGTGTCGTGGGAACGACACCAATCAGTTGATCACGAGGGAGCTGGGGCGGAGGCCTGCCCCCGAAGGACCAAACTGTCCTGGCGGGACAAGGCCAGGGGCGGGGTTTGTCTCCAGGCTGCGTTAGTTCTGCGCCCGAATTGATCTACGCTCCGGGTGACCTGATCCACGGGGCGGTGGAAGCGTGGGCACAGTTGAGTCACCGGCGGGCACAGCACCCGCGGGCACAGCACCCGAGGGTATCGCGCCCAAGAGCATCGCGCCCGCCTGCCCGTACCGCGACGAGCTGGTCCTGCTCCGCGGCCAGCTGACCAACCTGCGGGCCCTCCTGGTGCTGTCCATCCTGATGACCGAGAGCGCGGACGACCAGCAGATCCTCCGGCTGGCCACGTCCGCGGCCACTTCGCTGGGCAGCTGGCAGATCGCCGGTTTCGTGATCGGGGATGCGTGGTGGGCCGGCAGCCGCCGCTGCGGCGCCCCCGGCCCGGAGCTGGCCGCCGAGCTCCAGGCCCTGCCCGAGACCGGCGGGCCGGTGACCAGCCTGGACGCCGGGTGGGCCTGGGCTTACCCGTTGCGGAGCATCGCGGGGCGGCTCGGCTACCTGCTCGTGCACGCCAGGCACGAGCCCGCGGTCGAGGAGCAGTTCCTGGCCCAGGTGCTCGCCCAGCAGACCGGGGTAGCGGTGTCCAACGCCCAGCTGCACGGGCGGGAGCGGGACACTGCGGAGCAGCTGGCCGCCACCAACGGCGCGCTCGAGGAGACGGTCGCCACGTTGCGCCACGGCATGGCCATCCACGAGCGGCTCACCCGGGTCGCGGCGGCCGGCGAGGGCGCGGCCGGCATCGCCGAGGCGCTGCACGACCTGACCGGGCTCGCCGTCGCGGCGGAGGACCGCTACGGCAACCTGTCCGCGTGGTCCGGCCCGGGCCAGCCGGCCCGGTACCCGAAACTCGCCGCCTACGAACGGGAGCAGCTGCTGCGCCTGCTGATGACCGCGGGCCGGTCGGTCCGCGACGGCGATCGCGTGGTCGCGCTGGCCTCGCCCCGCCCCGGCGTGCTCGGGCTGCTCGCGCTGATGGATCCCGGGCACCGGGCGGGCACCACGGACGTAATGGCCCTGGAGCACGGCGCCACCGTCCTCGCCGTCGAGCTGGCCCGGCTGCGCGGGCTGGCCGACACCGAGCTGCGGGTCCGCCGCGAGCTGGTGCACGACCTGCTGACCGGCACCGACGACGAGAGCGCCTACCTGCGCGCCGAGGCGCTGGGGTACGACCTGGGGCGGCCGCACCAGGTGGCGGTGGTGGAGGTGGCCGAGAGCTCGCCGGCCCAGGAGGAGGTGCTGCACGCCACCCGCCGGGTGCTGCGCCACCAGCAACTGCCCTGCCTGCTGGGCAGCATGACCGGGACGGTGGTGATCGTGGCCGCAGCCGCCGGGACGGCCGCGGTGGGCGGGCAGGCGCCTGATGGGGGCGCCGACTGGGAGGCGCTGCGCGCCGGCCTCGTGGCCGAGCTGGGCGGCAGCCGCTGCCGGATCGGCGTCGGCGACGCCTACCCGCGGCCGTCGGAGTTGTCCCGCTCGCTGCGTGAGGCGCGGCTCGCGCTGCGGATGCAGGAGGCGTCCGCGTCGGCGGAACGGACCTCGGTGTTCGCGGATCTCGACGTGCTGCGGATGCTGGCCGCGGTGGACGACCTCACCGACGTGGAGGCGTTCGTCGTCAAGTGGCTCGGCACGCTGGCGTCCTACGACGAGCGTAAGCACACCGAGCTGGTCAAGACGCTGATCCAGTACCTGCAGCACGGCGGCGGGTACGAAGCCACCTCCCGGGCGCTGTCCGTGCACCGCAGCACGCTGAAGTACCGGCTGCAGCGGATCCGCGAGCTGACCGGCTTCGACCTGGGCAACCCCGAGACCCACTTCAACCTGCAGCTCGCGACCCGGGCCTACGTGACCCTGCAGGCCCTCCGCGATACTCCGGCCTGAAACCCTGGACGGCCTTAAACCCTGGACGGACTTAAACCCTGGAGGCCTTAAACCCCGGCGGCCTGACCCTGCGCGCCGTAGGGGCGGTGCACAGTTGGGCCTGCCAGGACGAGGCCCCCTGCGCGGCGCCACCGTAGCGTCCTGGCCATGGACGGCAGCGCCAGCCCGGGGGAACGGCCCCCCGCCCCGCTTTCCCGGGGGACTACCCCCGGATCCCCCGGCCCCCTCTCGTCGCCGGCGCGGAGGGAACACGCCTCCGGCGCGCCCCCCCTCGCCGGCGCGGATGCGCTGGAACTCTTCGCGCAGATGTGTTTCCTGCGGCGTTTCGAGGAGCGGGCCGACACGCTGTACCGGCAGGGCCTGATCCACGGCCCGGTGCACCTGGGACTCGGCCAGGAGGCCATCGCCGTCGGGGCCGCGTCCGTGCTCCGCCCGGGCGACTACTCGCTGGGCACCTACCGGGGGCACGCGCACGCGCTGGCCCGCGGCGCCCCGGCCGGCGCGGTCCTGGCCGAGCTGCTCGGCCGCGAGGGCGGGATCTGCGGCGGCAAGGGCGGGTCCATGCACATCACCAGCGTGGAGCACGGCTACTACGGCTCCTACGCGATCGTCGGCGCGCACCTGCCGATCGCCTGCGGCCTGGCCTGGGCGGCCCGGATCCGCCGCAGCGGGCAGGTCACCGTGTGCTTCTTCGGCGACGGGACCACCAACATCGGCGCGTTCCACGAGGCGGTCAACCTGGCCGCGGTGTGGCGGCTGCCGGTCGCGTTCGTGTGCGAGAACAACTGGTACATGGAGTACACGCCGATCGGCGACGTGATCCCGGTCGCGCTGCCCGCCGCCGACCGGGCCGCCGCCTACGGGCTGCCCCGGATCGTAGTAGACGGGAACGACGTGTCCGCGGTCCGGCAGGTGGTCGGCGACGCGGTCCGCGCCGCCCGGGACGGTGACGGGCCGAGCCTGATCGAGGCGCAGACCTACCGGCTCAAGGGCCACTCGGCCGCGGATGCCGCCGCGTACCGCCCGGGCGAGGAAGTGGCGCGCTGGCGCGAGCGGGACCCGCTGCTGCTCGCCCGGGCCGCGCTGGTGGCCGACGGCACGGCCGCGGAGAAGCTGGACGAGATCGACGCGCGGATCAAGGCCGACCTGGCCGAGCTGGCCCGCCAGGTGCTGGCCCGGCCCGTCCCCGACCCGGCCGGGGCCTGGACCGACGTGTGGAGCGATGGGAGCTGGCAATGGCGGAACTGACCTACCGGCAGGCCGTTGCCGCCGCGCTGGCCCAGGAGATGGCCCGGGACGACCGGGTCGTGCTGCTCGGCGAGGACGTCGGCTCCGGAGGGGTGTTCAAGACCACCGGGGGCCTGCGTGAGCGGTTCGGGGCGGACCGGGTCTGGGACACGCCGATCTCCGAGCAGGCCATCGCGGGTGCCGCCATGGGCGCAGCCATGGCCGGGCTGCGGCCGGTGGCCGAGATCATGTTCGCCGACTTCTACGCGACCTGCTGGGACCAGGTAGCCAACGAGATCGCCAAGGTCCGCTACATGACCGGCGGCCAGGTCAGCCTGCCGCTCGTGCTGCGCGGCGCGAACGGCTCTGGCGGGCTGGGGTTCGGCAGCCAGCACGGCCAGTCGGTGGAGAACTGGGCCATGGCGGTGCCCGGGCTGAAGATCGCCTCACCGGCCGGGCCGGCCGAGGCGTTCGGGTTGCTCGCCGCGGCCATCCGGGACGACGACCCGGTCATGGTGTTCGAGCACAAGGCGCTGTACGGGCGCAAGGAGGCCGTGCCCGACGGCGAGCAGGTGCTGCCGCTGGGCCAGGCGCGGATCGTGCGGCCGGGCGCCGACGTGACCCTGGTCGGGCTGTCCATCACGGTCGGCACCTGCGTGGCCGCGGCCGCCGAGCTGGCCTGCGAGGGCATCGAGGCGGAGGTCATCGACTTGCGGACGCTGGTGCCGCTGGACGCGGCCACGGTGCTCAGCTCGGTCGCGCGCACCGGGCGGCTGGTCGTGGTGGAGGAGAACCCCGGCCAGCTCGGCTGGGGCGCCTCGGTGGCCGCCATCGCGGCCCAGGAGGCGTTCGGCGACCTGGCTGCCCCGGTCACCCGGGTGAGCGGCGGCAACGTGCCGCTGCCGGTGGCCGCGTCCCTCGAGGCCGAGGTAGATGTGACCGCGGCGCGCGTGGTCGCGGCCAGCCAGGCGGTGCTGGCCGGCGGCCGGGAGCCGAGCGGAACCCGGTGAGCTCCTCCCTCGTCCCGCAAGGGCCGCTGCCGGCAGCCAGTTGGTCCGGGCAGGTCATGGTCGCCTCGGCGAGGCCGATCGCACAGTGAACCCATGAGTCCGTAACCGGCAAGGAGGCCGAGATGCTAGTGGGCCACGAAGACATACTGCTTCCCACCACCATGGTCGGTAACTATCCCAACCCCCGCTGGTACGACGGCTACGCGCATTCGAAGCTCCCGCCCGGGGCTCTGGTGTATGACTCGCTGACCCGGGAGGCCTACGAGGACGCGATCCTCGCGGTGGTGCACGACCAGGAGTCCGCCGGGCTGGACATCATCTCCGACGGCCGCGTGCACGGCGGCGACAGCCCGTACGCCCAGGTCGTGTACCACTATTTCGAGCGGCTGCGCGGGTACGAGATCGACGGGCCCCAGCTGGGGCTGCCGATCTACTCGACACTGTTCTCCCCCACCGTGGTGGGCGAGGTGTCCAGGCGCACCTCGTTCGCGATGCCGACACTGCGCGCGGTGCGCAAGGCGACCAAGAAGCCGGTGAAGATCTCCTACCAGGGCATCCACGTACTCGCGGCCGCGTCCAACGACCTGTTCTACAAGGACATGAAGGAACTGGCGACCGCCATCGCGAAGGCCTATCACGAAGACTTCCTGGAGCTCGCGGAGGCGGGGGCAGAGATCATCCAGCTAGATGAGTTCCTCTGGCCGTATGAGATGAATGACTGGCAGGTCGAGGTCTTCAACCTGGCCGTGGACAATGTCCCCGGTGTGCAGTTCTGGGTGCACACCTGCTGGGGGAACTACGGCGGTACCCCGGGTTACCTGCCGGATGAGACCGAGCAGGAGTACGGGGCCTACGTGCTGGCCAGCCGTCAGGCGGACACGGCCGCCCCCAACCGGGCCTTCGGCATCTTCCCGAAGGTCAAGGAGGCGCACCTGACCGCGCTGAACTGGGAGGTCGGCCGGACCGGCCCGGACGACCTGAAGCCGCTGGCCGAGAACAACTGGGATAAGGACTTCGTGGCGGGCGTGATTGACGTGAAGTTGACCATCACCGAGACCGCGGATGAGGTCGCGGACCGGATCCGGCAGTGCCTGGAGTACGTGCCGGCCGAGCGGCTCGGGCTGACCACCGACTGCGGCCTGGTCATGCTGCAGCGGATGACGGCGCAGAACAAGCTCCGCTCGCTCGCCGAGGGCGCGGCCAAAGTCCGGGCGGAACTCGGCCACCCGGGCTGAGCGGCGCAGGCGCAAACACAGAACCCCTCAGCAGGAAAGGCGACAGTCAATGGAAATTCGCGGCGAAGAAGTCCTCCTTCCCGTCTCGGCGGTGTCGGCGTTCCCCCGGCCGCACTGGCTGCAGGGGCGCGTCCTCGGCTCACTGAGCGAACCGGTGTACCGCAGCCACAACCTGCGGGTGGCCTACGAGGACGCCTGTCACATCTGCGCGGACGAGCAGGAAAAGGCCGGGCTGGACATCCTGTGCGACGGCGCCCAGTACTACGAATGGGAGGCGCCCGGCTTCCAGCTGGAGCCGATCTTCCACTTCATCCCGGAGAACCTGGGCGGCTTCCGGCCGTATGGCCCCCCTGGCGAGGGTGCCAAGTACCGGCCGTTCTACCAGGCCGTGATCAAGGACAAGATTACCTGGGAACGGCCCATCTTCGAGAGCGTGGTCATGACCATGCAAAACGTCACCGACAAGCCGTTCAAGGTGGCGTTCCTCGGCCCGGCCCAGCAGAGCGTCATCGTCAAGGACGAGTTCTACGGCGACCCGGTCGCGGTGGCCAGGGACCTGGCCATAGCGATGAACTCCGAACTCAAGTACCTGGTCAGCATCGGCTTGGAGGCGGTGCAGCTGATCGACGTGCTCCCGCCGTACACCACGGACATGTGGCAGATCGAGATGCAGAACATCATGTTCGACGGCGTGGACGCGATCAAGTTCTGGCATGTCTGCTACGGCAGCGTGGACGGCCAGCGGGACATCTTCGACAACCACGCCGCGTCGATGATGCCGCTGTTCAAGGAGTCGCCCGCCGACGTCATCCACCTGGAGTTCACCAACAAGGGCTTCGACGAGCTGGAGGCGTTCCGCGACTTCCCGACCGACAAGGTGCTCGGCGTCGGCGTGGTGGACGCGAAGAACCTTCAGGTGGAGACGGCCGAGCAGATCGAGGCGCGGATCCGGCGCGGGCTGGAGGTCGTGCCCGCCGACCGGCTGCTGGTCGCGCCGGACTGCGGGCTGGGGTACTTCAGCCGGACCGCCGCCTACGCCAAGCTCCGCAACATGGGGCAGGCGGCCGCGGCCGTGCGAAGCACACTCTAACTAGCACCGCGCAAATCAGCACCGCGCAGCTCCCTCTGACCGCCGCCGCGCGGGCCGGACCCCAGAGGCGTACCGGCCCGCGCGGTGTTACATTCACCAGGGGAGGGTGCGTATGACCGCAGAGCCAGCCCGGGAGGTGCTGGGCCTGCAGTTGCGTGTGGGGGATCACCTCTGCGGGTTCTACCGCCAGCCCTCCGAGCGCGACGACATCCTCATCCCCTTCCTGGTCGAAGGGCTCAAGGCGGGCGACAAGTGCACCTGCGTGGTGGACAGCTGCACCCCGGACGACGTGCTGGCCGGCATGACCGAGCACATCGAGGTGGGGCCCTACCTGTCAGAGCGCCAGCTCGAGGTGCTGGACTCCTACGGCACCTACCTGGCCGAGGGTGGTTTCCTGCCCGAGCGGATGCTGAAGTTCTGGGAGGGCAAGGCCCGCCAGAGCGTGGGCGGCCAGAACGCGGGCAGCCAGAACGCGGGCGACCGGCAGCCAGGTGACCAGGGTCCCCGGCCGGACGGCCCCATGCGGGCGCGGAACATCGGCGACATGAGCTGGGCGCACCGCGACGAGGCGGTGGTCAGCGACCTGATGGGCTACGAATCCGAGCTGAACCGGATCATGTCGAACTTCCCCCAGGTCAACCTCTGCCTGTACGACCTGAGCCGGTGCTCCGGGGACCTGATCATGGACGTGCTGAAGACGCACCCCAAGGCGCTGCTGGGCGGCATGGTCATCGACAACCCGTACTACCTGGACCCGGACGAGTTCCTGGCCAGCAGGCTGGACCGGGACAGCTGAGCCAGGCGTGGCGGCTCCCCCGGCTGCCGCCTCCCCCGGCTGCCGCACGGATCCCAGCCCGGGCGAACCCATCACGGCGGCACCGTGATCGACGAGTATGACCTGCGGCCTGCTCTCGCGCTGGCTTACCGGCCGTAGGCGTGCCAATGCGCGCTGAACAGCGCCTCTTCGCTGATCGTCTTGGGCTCGATGGGCCGGGACACCCAGGTCAGGTTGACGAAGTGCCGGGCGTTGACGTTCTCGGTGGTGATGTTGCCGCCCCAGGCCCCGCAGCTGAGGCTGAGCGTGAACGGCAGGCCGTTGCGCGGGCTGCCCGCCCCCTCGTTCATGTTCTGGTTCACCAGCACGCGGGCGGTCCGGGTCGTCAGGGCCAGCCGTTCCACGTTCGCGTCCGAGCTGGTGTGGATGCCGCAGGTGTGGCCGAGCCCCTGGTAGGTGGTGATGGCGTTGACCAGGTCCGCGGCCGCGTTGATGCCGCCTTCGTAGCGGTAGACGGCCAGCACCACGGACAGCTTCTCGCCCGAGAACGGGTGATCCGGGCCGGTGCCCGTCTCCTCGACCAGGATCATCGGGCAGGCCGGATCGAGCTCGAAGCCGGCCAGCCCCGCGATGTGCGCCGCGGACTTCGCCACCACGGCGGGTGCGGGCACCGGGCCGCCGTCCGGCCACATCACCTGGCGCAGCGCCTGCTTCTGCGCCGCGTCGCACTGGTGCGCCCCGGCCTCGGTCAGCCGCCAGAGCAGCTCGTCGTACACGTCCGCGTGGACGACCAGGGCGTTGTCGGCCAGGCAACTCGTGGCGTAGTCGAAGGTCTTCGCGGTGAGGATGGCGGAGGCGGCGTCGGCCAGGTCAGCGGTCTCGTCCACCACGTGCACGGCGTTGCCCACCCCCACCCCGTAGGCTGGGGTGCCGGAGCTGTACGCGGCGTGCACCATGCCCGCGCCGCCGGTCGCGACGATCAGGTCAACCTGGCGCATCAGCTCCTGGGTCTTCGGCAGCGACGGCGCGGGCAGTGACTGGACCAGGTCCGCAGGCGCGCCGACCTGCTCGCACGCGGCCCGCATGAATCCGACCACCGCCTCGGTGGCGCCGGTGGTCCGCGGGTGCGGCGCGCAGATGATCGCGTTCCGGCCCTTGAGCGCGAACAGCGCCTTGACCGGCGGGGTCGCGTCCGGGCCGGTGGTCGGGATCAGCGCGGCGACCACCCCGACCGGCTTGGCGATTTTCACCAGGCCTGCCGAGGGCAGGTCCTCCACGACCCCGACGGTCCGCAGCCCGGTCATGTCGGCCAGCACGCCGGTCACCCGTTTGTTGATCTTGGCGACCTTGTCGGTGTAGTTGCCGAACCCGCCCTCGTCCACGGCGAGCCGGGCCAGCGCCTCGGCGTGGTCCTTGCGTACCACTGCCCAGGCCACCGCGGTGACCAGCTCGTCCACCTGCTCCTGGGTGTAGGACTCGATGGCGCGGGCGGCCGCCCGGGCCCGGGCCACGACCGCCGTGACCTCGCTAGCTTCCGGGCTGGCCGCCCCGGTGCTGGCCGCCATGGGGCCGTGCTTGCTGCTGCTGCGCTCCGTCATGATGCCCAGCGTGACGCCCCGGGGCGGCAATTCCACTGTTCTAGCGGGTCGAGCCTGCCCCGCTTCTTTGTCCCGGCAAGACCTGACCGCGGTGGCGGCGCGGCCCGCATGCTCGGATGACCGGGCATCGAGGTGATGGGAGCACGGGTGGCACGGCTCGTGGTGATCGGCGGTGGTGCCGCCGGGATGTCGGCCGCCTCGGCGGCCCGGCGCACCGACCCCGGCCTGGACGTGGTGGTCTGCGAGGCCGGCGGCTTCGCCGCCTACGGCATGTGCGGGATCCCGTACTACCTGGGGGGGACCGTCCCGGAGCCGGAGAACCTGCTCGCCTATCCCCCGTCTGCCTTCCGCGAGAAGCGCGGCATCGACCTGCGGCTGCACACCCGGGTCACCGGAATCGACCCGGCCGCCCGGCAGGTGCGCCTGGCCGCCGGGACTCCCGCGGCGCGGGCTCCATCAGCCACCAGGGGGGAGCCCCTGGCCTACGACGCGCTGGTGGTGACCACCGGCGCCGACCCGGTCCGGCCGCCGATGCCCGGCCTCGACGACCGGCGCGTGTTCACGATCCGGTCCCTGGACGAGGCGATCGGGCTGCGGCGGCTGCTGGCCAGCGGCACCGTGCGCCGCGCGGTCGTGGTGGGCGCCGGGTACGTCGGCCTGGAGACCGCGGAGGCACTGGTCTGCGCTGGCGTGGACGTGGACGTGGTCGAGGCGCTGCCCGGGGTGCTGGGCACCGTGGACGAGCCAGTCGCCGCGCTGGCCCAGGCCGAGGTCGAGCGGCACGTGAGGCTGCGGCTCGGCGCCCGGCTGGAGGCGGTGGACCGGGGCAGCACTCCGGCCGGCTGCCTGACCGCGGTGGTGGAAGGCGAGGAGATCCCTGCCGACCTGGTGGTCATCGCGGTTGGCGTCCGCCCGGCCACGGACCTGCTGATCCAGGAGGGTGCCAGGCACCTGCGGGACAGGTCGGTGCTGGTGGACGCCGGAATGCGCACCTCGCTGCCGGACGTGTTCGCGGCGGGGGACGCGGTCGCGCTGCCGCACCTGGTGCTGGGCCGCCCCGCCTGGATCCCGCTCGGTCCCGCCGCCAACAAGACCGGCCGGGTGGCCGGTACGGTGGCCGCCGGGGGGACCGCCTCGTTCCGGGGCGTGGTCGGCACCGCGGTGGTGAAGGTCTTCGGCCTGGAGGTGGCCCGGACCGGGCTGGGGCTGGCCGAGGCACAGGCGGCCGGGCTGGACGCGGTGGCGACCGACGAGGTGTCCCGATCCCGGGCCAAGTACTACCCGGGCAGCTCGCCTCTGCACGTCCGGCTGGTGCACACCCGGGAGGGGCGGCTGCTCGGCGGTCAGCTCGCGGGCCGGGAGGGCGCCGCCAAGCGCGTCAACGTGCTGGCCACCGCGCTGCATGCCGGGTTCACCGTGGAGGACCTGGCGGCGCTCGACCTCAGCTACGCCCCGCCGTTCGCGCCGGTTTACGACCCGGTGCTGGCCGCCGCGATCAAAGCCGCCCGCGGTCTGGCCGCGTTCACTGGAGGATCCCCATGAGCCTGCTCCCACCGGCCGACAAGCGGGCCAGCCTGGCCGACGCGGCGGCCCTGGTCATCGACGGCGCCATGGTCGCGCTCGGCGGTGGGCTGTGCGCCCGGCTGCCCATGGCCCTGGTCCGCGAGCTCGTCCGGCAGCGCCGGAGCGGCCTGCACCTGGTCGGGTCGGCGCACAGCATCGACGTGGACATGCTGGTGGGTGCCGGGGCGGTCCGCCGGTGCGAGGAAAGCTACGTCGGCTTCGAGCAGGACCTCGGGCTTGCTCCCGCGTACCGCCGTGCCGCCGAGGATGCCGCGATCGAGGTGGCGGAGAGCTGCTGCGCCACGATCCTGGCCCAGCTGCGGGCGGCCGAGATGGGGGTGCCGTTCCTGCCCGTCCGCGGGGTCCGCGGCTCCGACATCGTCCGGCTGCACCCCGAGTACGCGGAGGTCACCTGCCCGTTTACCGGGGAGATACTGGTCGCCGTGCCTCCGCTGCGCCCCGATGTGGCGCTGCTGCACGCGCCGTCCGGGGACCGCTACGGCAACCTGCACCTGGAGCAGCCGTACGTGCTGGACGAGCGGTTCGCCTCCGCGTCGCGAATGGTCGTCGCGACCGTCGACGAGCTGGTCTCCACCGAGCAGGTGACCGCGGCAGGCGTCACCATCCCCGGGCACCTGGTGGCGGCCGTCGCACACGTCCCGTTCGGGGCGCATCCGGCGTCCTGCTACCCGCGCTACGCCTACGACCGCAGCCACCTGCGTGAGTACATCGCGGCGGCCCAGTCCGGGCCGGAGGGTCTGGGCAAGTACCTGGCCGCCTACGTGCAGGACAGCGAGGAGAGCTACCGGGGCGCGATCGGCCCCGACCGGCTCTCCCTGCTGGCCGCCTGGTCCCGGTCCACCGACGCGTGGCAGGAGCTGTTCTCAGGGGCGGGAGACTCCGCATGACCTGGACGATCGACGAGTGGTTCGTGGTGGCGCTGGCCCGGACCATCCGGCCCCGGGAAACGGTGTTCCACGGCTTCGGCAGCCCGTGCGCACAGGTCGCGATGCACGTGGCCCGGCGCACCCACGCCCGGGACATGGTGCTGGTCGAGGGGGCCATGTACGCGATCAACCCCGACCCGCCGTTCATCCCGCCGACCAGCAACGACGACAGCCTGCGCCGGGGCGCGGCGTACAGCATGCGGTTCGAGGAGTTCTTCGACGCCGCGGTCCGCGGCGACGTGGACCGGATGTTCCTGTCCGGGGGCCAGATCGACGGGTACGGCAACACCAACGTCACCGCGATCGGGCCAGCCGGCCGGCCGAAGGTGAAGCTCGGCGGCGGGGGCGGCGGCTGCAACCTGTCCGCCACCATCGGCCATCTCACGGTCTGGACCACCCGGCACCGCTCCGGCCGGACCCTGGTCCGAGACTGCGACTTCGTCACCGACATGGGCCACCGCACCCGGCTTGGCACCCGGGCCGAGCTCGGCTTCACCGGCGGCGGCCCGCAGTGGCTGGTCACCGAGCTGGGCGTGTTCGACTACCCGCAGGGGCAGGCCCGGCTGGTGCAGACGTTCCCGGACGTCAGCGTGGCCGAGGTCCGCGCGGCCACCGGCTTCGCGCTGCAGGTGGCCGGGGACCTGCGCACGGTCCCGCCGCCGTCGGCGTCCGAGCTGGCCGCGGTCCGCTCGGTGGACCCGCTCGGGGTCCGGACATCGGAGTTCTCAGCGAAGGAGCTGGCCAGAGTCTTCGAGAGCAGGGCGTTCGACCAGGGGCACGGCCAGGGCTGCGCATGCTGAACGGCCGGGACGGCCTGGCGGCGGTTTTCGCGCCGCGCCGGGTCGCCCTGGTCGGGGCGTCCGACCGGCCCGGCTCGGTCGGCCGGCTGCTGTGGGACAACCTGGCCGGCTTCCCGGGCGAGGTCGTGCCGGTGGGCTCGGCGGCCCGCGTCGGCGGCCGGGTGGCCTACCCGAGCCTGCGGGAGGTTCCCGGCGACGTGGACCTGGCCGTGATTGCCACGCCCGCCGTCACCGTCCCGGGCATCGTCCGGGACGCCGCGAGCAAAGGCGTCGCCGCCGTGGTCGTGCTCAGCGCGGGCTTCGCGGAGACCGGCGAGGAGGGCGCGCACCTGCAGGCCGAGGCGGTAGCTGCCGCCCGGGCGGGCGGGGTGCGGCTGGTCGGGCCCAACTGCTTCGGGGTGCAGAACGCCGACCTGCCGCTGAATGCCTCGATCGCGGCCGGCGCGCCGCGCGGCGGCGGGGGCGTCACGATCGTCACCCAGTCCGGGTCGTACGGGATGGCCGTGCATGCGCTGGGCCAGGACGAGGGCCTGCGCGTGGCCAAGGTGTTCGCGGCCGGCAACAAGGCGGACATCACCGACGCGGAACTGCTCGCGTACCTGAGGCAGGACCCGGGCACCTCGGTCATCTGCCTGGTGCTGGAGTCGATCACCGACGCCCGCGGGTTCTTCACCGAAGCCTGCCTGACCACGCCGGACAAGCCGGTCGTCGCGGTCGTGGGCGGGCGGACCGGCGCCGGGCAGCGGGCCGCGATGTCACACACCGCCGCCCTGGCCACCGACGACGCGGTCCGCGACGCGGCGCTGCGCCAGGCGGGCGTGGTCCGGGTGCGCACCGGCCTGCAGGTGCTCGACGCGGCCCGGGCCCTGTCCAGCCAGCCGGTGCCCCGCGGCCGCCGGGTGGCAGTGGTCACCAACTCCGGCGGCACCGGGGTGGAGCTGACCGACCTGCTCGCCGACGAGGGCCTGGTGGTCCCGGAGCTGAGCGGAACCCTGCAGAAGGAGCTCCGGGCCATCATGCCGGCGTACGCCAGCGCCCGGAACCCGGTGGACATGACGCCGGCCTGGAAGCTGTTCACCACCGTGTACCCCGGTGCGATCGAGATGCTGGCCCGGTCGGGCGAAGTTGACGTGGTCGTCCCGGTGTTGCTGCAGCGGTCTGCGTCGGCCGGGGTCGCGGTCGCGGTCCGGGACGCGGTGCAGCGACTGCGGGCGGACCGGGTGCCAGTGCCGGTCTACGTGTGCTGGGTCGCGCCGCGGTCCGCGGACGAGCACGCCCGGGTGCTGCACGAGGCCGGGGTGCCGTGCTTTGCGTGGCCGGAGCGGACGGCGCAGGTTGCGGGCGTGGCGGTGCGCTGCGGTGCTGGGCTGCGGTGGGAGAAAGACCAGACGCCCGGGACTGAAACACCGGGCCGTGAAAAGCAGGCACCCGGTACTGGGGTCCTCGATGAGCCCGCCGCGCCCCTGCGGGGCTCTCCGGCGAACGGTTTCCTGTCGTCGGCCGCCGCACGCGACCTACTGGCCGGGGCTGGGATTCCGGTGATCGAGACCGTCCTCTGCGGCAGTCTGGAGGAAGCGGCCGCAGCCGCACGTCGGCTCGGCTACCCGGCGGTGGCAAAGGTTGATCACCCGGATCTGATCCACAAGAGCGACGCCGGTGGGGTGCGCCTGGGGCTGGCCTCGGCGGAGGAAGTCGCCGGAGCGGCTGCTGAGCTGCTTGGGCTGGCGGAGGGGGCCGGGGTGCTGGTGCAGCACCAGCACCACGGCGTGGAGCTGCTGGTCGGCGGGATCCGGGACCCGGAGTTCGGGGCCATGGTGATGGCCGGCCTGGGTGGCGTGCTGGCCGAGACTCAGCACGACGTCCAGCTGGCCGTGGCCCCGGTGGATACCGGGCAGGCGCGGGCGATGCTGTCGTCGTTGCGGGGCGCCGCGATCCTCGGCGGGCTGCGGGGCAGTCCGCCGGTCGGCCTGGGTTTCGTTGCGGAAATTATCGTGGCCGTCGGCGACCTTATGGCTGCGCACCCTGAGATCGCCGAGCTCGACCTGAACCCGGTGCTGGCCGGGCCCGACGGGTGCGTGGCCGTGGACTGGCGGATTGGCACACGATGATCACCGAGGGCCGGCCGGCCGCCGGGCCGGGCATTCCGGCTCGGGCCCTAGTGCCCCGCCAGCCGCGGATCCGGTGGCAAACGGATCGGGGTAAAACCCTCCATCAAGACAGGCTGCAATTCTCTACGGCGTAGGCAGCGATTTCTTAACACTGGTTATGAAGGCATAAGAACCAGCAAGAAATCCGCAGGAGCTGTCATGCATAGCAATGAAAATTCATCGCCCGAAACCACCCGAATCAGCTCCGGGGAGGCGAGCGCCCCGGCCGAACGGCGTCGCGCCCGAGGGTGGCGCCCGCGCACGACCCGGGCCAAGGCCGGCGTCGCGGCCGTCGCCGCGGTGGGTGCCACCGGCCTGGCGCTGGCCCTGGCCGTGGGCCCGGCCGGCGCCGCCACCAAGCCGGCCTGGGCCATGACCGCCGGGAACATCCAGACGCTGAGCCAGACCGATCCCGCCTCGGCGTCCCACTTCTTCAACACGCCTGCGGCTTACGGCAACGGGGCCAGCCTGGTCAGGACTCCCGTCCAGGCCGGGTATGCGACCACGCCGGTGCTGTCCTACACCTCCTACGCCCAGTTCGCCTCCGACGTGCAGAACGGCGCGATCACCTACCCCTACAAGTGGGTCATGTATGACCCGGAGGAGTGGGCCGCGACCCCGGTCAATGAGCAGCAGGACCCGGTCAAGTACATGACCCTGTTCGGCCAGCTGGCCCACGCCAACGGGCTGCAGGTCATCCAGGCTCCGGCCCTGGACCTGGCGTACGTCACCGGCTCGGTCCTCCCGCGCCAGAACGGCGAGACGGCCGACCAGTGGTTCGTCCGGGTCAACATCGCCGGGGCAGCGGCGGCCGCTGGTGACATCTTCCAGCTCCAGAACGAGTCGAACACCACCTCCGGGGGCCAGTACGCGTACATGTTCAACGCGACCGAGGCCCAGGCGCAGGCCGCGAACGGGAACGTCCGGGCGTTCTCTGAGGTCTCGACCGCCAACGGCACCGCGGCCCAGATGGCCACCGCCGCCGAGTCAATCAGCCCGAATGGCTATTACGTCGCGGCCGCGGGGAACATGGCCCAGACTGACCAGTTCCTCCAGCTGATGAAGACCGCGGGCTACTGATAAGGCGACAGGTTTCTGAGGCAACCGCACACGCTCCGCGGGCCCGGCACCGGCCGGCCCGCGGAGCTGTCGTGCCCATCGGGGATCGCCTCGAGCGCGCCCGCACGGCTGGCCACTGACCGCAGGGCGGCCCTGCGCTCAGTGGCCGGCCTGCGGGTCATTGGCCGCCTGGCTGGGCCGAGCCGCCCGCCACGTTCGCGTCCCGGCGCTTGATCGCTGCGCTCAGCCCCGAGGACCTTACCCCGGCCCGGAATGCCGCGACGGCGGCCGGATGATCATCCAGCCGCCAGTCCTGGTGGAACGGCCCCTGATGCTGATTCACGTCGAAGTAGATCAGGCCGAGCAGGCGATCGTGGCGGATGCCGGCGAACAGGCCGGAAATCTTCGCGGCCTGCCCGGCGCGCGGCCCGATGCCGACCTCGGAGACAAGGACCGGCTTGCGGGTGAACTTCCGGATGTTTCTCACCGTCTTGCCGATGACGGTCCTGAACGTGTCGGCAGGCCTGAAGTAGTAGCCATCGACGCCGATCCAGTCCACGTAGCGGGGGCCTGGCCACCAGTTCCGGACGTGCCCAGTGGCGCGGCTGTCACCGCTCATGACCCATAGCCAGGTCACGTTGGTTGCGCCCGACCGGCGGAACACCTCCACGACATGCCGCCATGCCGCCACCCACTCGGCGGGGTCGGCATGATGCCATCCCCAGGGGTACCAGCGGCCATCCGCTTCGGGGGCGAAGCTTATGATGACGTGGCCGCCGTAGTGGCGGACCGCTGCGGCGAACCGGCGCAGGTAGCGGTCTGAGTCCCCGGCGGCGATGGCGGCCATGGATTGGTGCCAGGGCTCCATGTGCACCAGCACCACGGCTCCAGCCCGGGCGGCCGCGGTAGCAAAGCGGGCCCGGAACGGCACGCCCCAGCTGCTGTAGTAGACGGTGAGGTTGGGCTTGCGGCCGGCCACCGAGGTAAAGAGCGTCGGCGGCCGGTAGGTACTGGAGGTGTCACGCTCGAAGACGCCCAGGTAGTACATCGGGCCAGGGTTGCCAATGGCCGCCTGGGGAGAGGGTGCGGAACTGGCCGGGGGAAGCGTGACCACGCGCTCGCGCCGGGGCACGGGTTCGTGCCGGTACAGCCACAAGGCCGAGCCCGCACCTGTGACCGTGATGGTCACTCCCACCGCCGCGATGAGCGCGGCCACAAACCTAGCTCTGTTCATAGACGAGCACCTCCGCAGCGGGGGCAGGGGGCCCGGAAAGAGTCACTTCCACCTTCTTGCGGGTAACCCAGCCCTGACGATGACAGGTGGCCATGCCGTAGAAGCGGATCTGGCGCAGTACCAGGAGGTACCACAGGGCCGCGAAGGGCAGCAGTGCCGTTGAGGCCAGCCAGGAAGGCCACCGCTGGTCAGAGCGGCTCACGGTGACCAGGCGCAGGGCCACCGCGAGTGGCCAGGCGACCAGGGCGAGGCCGCTGGCGAAGATCAGGTTGCGGGTGGCCGGCCAGGCGAACGGCACCGCCAAGGACACCGCGGCCGACGCGAAGAAGGCGTACTGCTGGTACACCACGAACCACCAGGCGTAGGAGCGCACCCGCAGATAGCGAATCCGCCACAGCGTCCGGATCGTGGAGGCGCGCATCCAGCGTGTCCACTGGCGCAGGTGGTGCGACAGCGTCTCCGGGTACACGGGCATGGACACCGCCGTGGGCTGATGGACGGCCCGTCCGTGCAGCAGGGAGAACATGCTCAGGGCGGTGTCATCGCCCAGGGTCACCGGTACCCCGAAGAATTTCTCCTCCAGGTAGGCGGGCAGGATCCGGTGAATCAGCCACCCCCGGTAGAGCGAGAACGCACCCGGGTTTATCACCACATTCCCCCCGGCCACGCTCTGCGCACTCATGGCGAAAAGCTGGAAAGCCAGAGATCGCAGGCCCATGGCCCGGGTGAGGATGTTGGTCGTCAGGTTGTAGGCCATCTCCAGCCCGGCAACCGAGGTCACCTCACGGCTGGCAAAGGGCTTGAGGCCTTCCTCGATGGCGCGCTGCTCGAGCGCGGAGTCCGAATCCATCGTGGCGTAGATGTCGGCACAGGGCACCGCGCGGAAGGCCGCGGCCTGCGCGTGCTTCTTGCCCTGGTTCTCCTGGCGTATCCAGATGAATTCCGTGGCGGACAGGTGAGCCTGCCAGCGGGCCCGGACATCGGTGTAATCAGCCGTGGAACCGTCATCGACCACGATCACCCAGTCGGGCGCGCGGGTCTGGGCGAACAGGGCGTAGATGGTCCGGTCCAGGATGGCTGGATCCTCGTTGTAGCAGGGGACCACGGCGGCCACCGCCAGGCGGTCCAGCTTGGCGCGCTGCGCCTCCGTCACGGTGTAGGGACGCTGGAACCACGCGAGGAGGAGCTGGGAGAGCACGAAACAGAGGCTGACCGCCCATACCCCGAGCATCCAGGTCTCGCCCGGGGAGAACCGGCCTAGGACGGTCCGGTGCAGGAAGACCGAGCCGGCCACGATCATGGCGACCGGGATGATCGCCAACCCCCGGCGCGGCCGGAAGGTAACGCGGGGAATCTGGAAGCTGCGGCTAAGGGTTAAGGCTCCGTTGCCGGCTTCCCACGGCGGAAGAACAGCCGTATTGCCAGTGTCAGCAGCAGGGTCGAACACGCTGAGATCCCGAACACGACCCAGATCACGGCGCCGAACCCCGGACCGTCTTTCATGAACTTTCCCCCCATTGATTGAGTTAAGCCACGGATCATCATCGTTGGTCGCCATGACCCTGGAAATCCTCCCCGAGAGTGACCGGCTTTCGGTCATGGACATCATACAATTCCCTGGCTCGGGGTTCAGGTAAACATTCTAGGCTCTTATATCTTCTAATCTTCTTGCCGTTCCTACCGGGTGTTTCTGGATTAACAAGCCATATCTCGGTACTACTCGGAAAGAAGCACAAATCCACCCCAATCCCGGGCACCCGGGCACCCGGGCACGGGGCGCGATGGCACCCGGGCACGAGGCGCGCTGGCAGCGGGATTGAACGACCCTCAATTACAGTGACGGTCACCTCAGCCGGGCAGCGCTATTCCTGCTGGCTGGCCTGGGAGATGACACCGGGTTTACCGCGGCCGCGCGCTGCTCGATCGCGGCCAGCATCCGTTCATGCACGCCGTTCAGGCTGCCGCGGTGCGGGGCGGCGAGCCGGACGGCACGGGTCAGTACCTGGTGCGGAACGACCGACACGGTGGCATCGAACAGCGACCACGAAAGTTCGTCGAGCGCCGCGCGCACTGGCCCGGGCTCCTCGGTTCGCGCGCAGGTGTCGGCTAGTGCGTACATCCGGTCGTCCAGTGCGGAAGCAGACGCCACCTGAAACGGGAACGCGTCCACGGCGGGGCACCACGACCGTCGGGCACTCGCGGCCTCGAATGAGCTGATCAGCGGACTCACGTCACCTGCGGTCGCCGGGTCGTAGAGCCCGGGAAACGGCATAGCCTCATACCCGCGGTCGTAGCCACTGAAGTAGATGGGTGCCGCGGAACCGGTCCACGCGAGCACTCCGAGCGCCACATCCAGCAGGGTCACCGGCCAGCCGAGGTCACTGATGGCATGCACCCGCAGCGAGCCGGGTTGCGCGCCTGCCTCAGCAGCCAGCAGCAACTGCGCCGCCTGGAGTGCGGACTGGACGTAGAAGGCGATGCCGGTGTCGTGCAGGCGGATCACCCCGCCGTCACACCAGTCCAGCAGGCGGGCATGGACGATCGAGTTGTCGATCACGTGGGTGAACCTCGCCACCGAGCAGGTGGCCAGCCCGCGCGCCGCTGCCTGCCAGAGCAGCCATTCCGCGACTCGCTTGGAGGCCGTGTACACCTCGGGCGAATAGGGACGCAGGGCCTTCCCGGTCGATGCGAAGATCACGTGCGGAACCTCGAACGAAGCGGCGGCGCTGATCACGTTGCAGGTGCCGAGCACGTTCGTGGTCACGGTGCGATGCACCTCGTGCTCGGCGAGGCCCGGGTCCCGCTGGCCCGCGACGTGGAAGACGATGTCGCATCCCGCCTCGTCGAAGACGGCGGATAGCTGGTCTTCGTCCCTGATGTCCGCATGGACATACTCAGCGCCCGGAAGCCGCGGCCACCCCTGGGTGATGCCGCGGCTGACGCTTACCAGGCGAGCGGGAGAGAACCGCGCCAGTTGTGCCATCAGCGCCGAACCGATACACCCTGAACCACCGGTGACCAGTATCCGCTTGCCCTGCAGGCATGCCGCAAGGACGGGCCCCGCCAGGTCGATGTCTTTCCCGGCCGCGGCCAGGAACCTGCCGTACTCTGCTTGCGCCTCCGGCTTGCTGGCGAGCAGTGCCTGCGTAAGGCTGGCCAGGCGCTGCCGCTCTTCGCCTGCCAGGCGCTGCCTGCCCCGCGGCACCGCCTCATGCATCGCTGCGATGATCTCTGCGGCAGTCTGCACCATGCTCTCCATCGGTTCAGCGTCTAAATGCCCTGGCCCTGGGCGGCGATTAACTTATTGGCATTAAATGTCCTATATCACCCGGATGGCCTCCACGCGTCGCGCATATCGTGCACCGAGGGTACATGAAATGCCCGCTCATCCGGGGGTGCCTGCCAAGGTCGGCGGACCCCGGCAAACTATTCGCAGACTGCACCGTGAGCCCGCAGACCACACACTAAGGGTTTCATGCGGCGATCTGACGCCTAAAGACGTGCATGGTCCCGGCACGATCCCCCGCGCGCCAGGGAAGCATGGGGCTCCGGTGATGTGCGGTGAAACCCTGCGCAACCACCTGAATGAGGGATGGCGCGGACCATCCTTTACGCCGCATTCCGGGACCAAATCCCGGCTTGCCGCCCTCGGCGGAACCCGTGCTGCACAAAGATTGGAGAGAAGTATTAGCTTCACTGGCATTAAATTGGTTATGGTGATGCCGTGACTCGCAGAAGGGAAGTTGGCATGACGTTTCGTCCAGTCGGCCTGCCGGTGAGAAAACTGCTGGCCTTGGCCGTCGCGGCGACCGTGCCCCTCACCCTCACCGGGGCCGCGCCCGCCAGTGCGTCGACGGACGGGATGTCCTGCAGGCCCTGGCAGGCCCTGCAGGTCACCGGGGCGGGCGGCCGGCAGTACGTCATCAGGAACAAGCCCAGCGTCAACCACAACGACCTGGGAATGTGCCTCTCTGACCCGGGCCGGCGCGCGGCCTTCACCGTCACCCGTTCCCCAGGAAGAGCGGCCTCGCCGAAGGTGCGGGCTTACCCCTACATTGGCACCGGCTGCTTCGAGGGAGCGTGCCCGGCGAGCGGCGAGGGCGCACTGGAACAGGCAGGATCACTCGGGAACTACACCGTGGACTGGAAGACCGTGACACCGCAGAACAGCGGCGTCTGGGACGCGTCCCTGGACCTGTGGCTCGGTCCCCACGTCGGAGTCGGTGCATCTGAGGTGATGATCTGGCTCCAGTACAGCAAGCCGGCGTGGTGGGTGCGGCTGTATCCGACCGTCAACATCGACGGCGCGAAATGGTACATGGTGCCGCACACCACTGCTCCTGGCCGCCACTACATCTCGTTTCGGCGGGCCACTCCGGTGGCAGCGGCAAAGCTGCGGCTAGCTCCGTTCATGGCGGAAGCCGAGCAACGCGGCGTGCTCCGCGCGTCCTGGCTGCTGTGGTGCGTCCAGGCTGGCTTCGAAATCTGGTCAGGCGGGAAGGGCCTGGCGATCAGCAAGTTCTCAGTCACCCAGTAGATCCTGGCCAGGGGCGCCCGACCTCCGGTGAGGCCCCTCGGCCAGCCGCGGACCGGGATTACTGACCCGATGCGCCCGCGAGCCGCGCCGCGAAGGCCGCTGCCTGCGACCGCCGGTGCATTCCCAGCTTGGTAAGTACCGAGGACACGTAATTCTTGGCTGTCTTCTCCGCCAGGAACATGTGCTCAGCGATCTGGCGGTTGGTCAGGCCATCACCGATCAAGTCCAGGACCCGCTTCTCCTGTGCGGAGAGGGCCGACACTGGAACTTCGCCCGAGGCTCCTTCGCGCAGGCGCCGCATCACCCGTTGCGCGGCATCAGCATCGAGAGTTGACCGGCCGGCCGCAACCGCGCGTACAGCGCCTATCAACTCGCTGCCAGACGCCTGCTTGGTCACATAGCCAGCCGCCCCCGCCATGATGGCGCCCAGCAACGCCCGGTCGTCCCCGTACGCAGTGAGCATCAGGCATGCCGTGTCGGGGAGCGCGGAACGTATCTCACGGCACACCGTCACGCCATCCCCGTCCGGAAGGCGGACATCGAGCAGGCCGACATCGGGCCGCAGCACCAGCATGCGGTTCAGCCCCGATTCGGCGGTCCCCGCCTCACCGACTACCTCGATGTCAGTTTCTGCCTCAAGCAGATCCCTGAGCCCGCGGCGCACCACCTCGTGGTCATCAAGCAAGAACACGCGGATCGCCGCACGATCGCCGTCACCCTCTACGCCGGATGATTCACTCATCGGACCGACCCCCCGTTCCAACCGCCATCAACCGATACGGCAGTGGGAGCAACTACCTCCCGATGCGAATGTTACTACGATTTGCGTTCAATGCGCTACTCACCGTAAGCTAGCGACCTCAGCATCGAGCGCGTCGACCGGGAGGCACGGTGGCGGTGGATCCAGGCAGGCGGCGAGTGCTCGTGGTAGATGACACAGAGGCGATCCGCACCGTCATCCGCCGGGTGCTGACCGGAGCCGGGTACCACGTTGACGTCGCCGCCTCGGCGCCGGAAGCCCGGTCGATGAACCCCGCCGGGTACGACGCGCTCCTGGTTGACGCCCACCTGGGCAGGGAACGGGGAACCGCGCTGATCCAGGCGCTGGTGGCCGCGGACCCGGCGGCGGCCGGCCGGTGTCTCCTGATCACCGGCGGGACGCCGGGCGCGGTCCCGGGGGGTGTCGTATGCCTCATGAAACCGTTCCGGGCAGATGAGCTGATCGCCGCGGTGGGGGCGCTGCGGCCGGCGGATTCCGCGGGACGCCAAGATGCCGTCACTACTGGCCTGGGTGCGCCGGCTGCGACCGCGGTAAACGGGGCACCGCAGGGCCGTGGACCGGAGGGGGCGCCGGCCGCACTACCCGCCGTATGGCAGCTTCTCGGCATCGTCCGGAGGCTCCGCGCCGGCGAGCGCGCCGCCATCGCGGACTTCATGCATGACGGCCCGCTCCAGGATCTCACGGCCGCCTTGCTGAACCTTGAGGCGCTTCCGATGCTGCCGCCGGGCGACCTGGCCCCGCATGTGGCTGAACTCCGGCACCACCTGGAAGCGGCGGCCGGGTCCGTGCGCCAGCTTGTTGACGACGGCATTCTTTCCATCCAGGCGGAGGCCGACCTGTGTGGTACCGTCCGGCGGCGCAGCGCCTGGCTGCCTTTCTCGCCTGTTACTGCAGAGTTCCAGCGCACTTGCGCGGCACCCCGAACTTCAGCGGCTCCCCGCACTTCAGCGGCTCCCCGCGCTTCGCGGCACCCCGCACTTCAGCGGCACCCCGCACCGAGGCACCCGTCATCGCGGAGATCCTCGAGCTGGCCCTGTTCGCCCTGGCCGACCTCGCTCCGCCTGGCCGGGCTGACATCCTTGTCCAGGCCGGGGAGAAGGTGCTGGAAATCGTGCTGACAGTCACTCCGGTGGAGGGAATTCCCGAGGGAGCAGGCGACGCGGCGGCAGCTCACGTGTCACTGGCAGAGCTGGCTCAGGCCCTGGGCGGCACCGTGCGCGCCAGGTTCGGGGCTTTCCCCTGGCGGGCCCGGATCCTGTTGCCGGGCCGTCCCGCGGCCTGAGCGATACGCAAGCGGGTGTCATCCGCTCCGGCATGTGCCACGCCCCCGGAACGCCTGCCGACAGTAACCCGATCGGAGATTTCTGCCCCGCCGTGGGGACCGGCGGGCCGAGAACAGTCCCCGGGTAGGGAAGAAACTCGCTGATCAGCCGGCCTACGCTCCTGGCACCTAGCTGCGCCCGTGCAGCCAGAGCAGTGCAGCCAGAGCAGTGCAGCCCGGAGCTGCGCAACCGGAAGGAGCGACGATGCTCATCGGCGGTCAGGACGTCCTGCTGCCCACCACGATGGTGGGCAACTACCCGAATCCACGGTGGTACGACGGGCACGCGTTCGCGACGCTGCCCAAGGGTGAATTCATCCACGACTCGATCAGCAAGGAAGCGTTCGAGGACGTCGTCGGCGCGATCGTGCGCGACCAGGAGGCGGCGGGCCTGGACGTGATCAGCGACGGCAAGGTGTACGGCGGCGACTCCCCGTACGGCACCATCCTGTACTACTACCTGGAGCGCATGTCCGGCTACCGGCTCTCCGGGCCACCCATCGGCCTGCCGATCTACTCCACGCTGTTCTCCCCCACCTGCGTCGGCGAGATCAGCCGGGAAGTCCCGTTCCACCTGGTCAACCTGCGCGCGGTACGGAAGGCGACCAGGAAGCCGGTCAAGGTGTCCTACACCGGCCTGGGCGTGATCGCCGCGGCCACCACGAACCTGCACTACAAGGACACCAGGGAAGTCGCCATGGCGCTGGCCAAGGCGTTCAACGAGGACTTCAAGGAACTCGCCGACAACGGCTGCGACATCATCCAGCTGGATGAGTTCGTCTGGCCGTACGGCATGGGCGACTGGGAGATCGAGGCGCTCAACGCCTCCGTCGAGGGCGTGAACTGCGAGTTCTGGGTGCACACCTGCTGGGGCAACTACTCCGGCACGCCCGCCTACTTCCCGGACGAGACCAAGACCGAGTTCGGCGCGTTCGTGCTGGACAAGCGGGCCTCCGACGCCCCGGCCCCGGAACGGGCCCACGCGATCTTCCCGCACGTGCTCAACGCGAACATCACCGCGCTGAACTACGAAGTGGGCCGGACCGGGCCGGACGACCTCAAGCCGCTGACCGAGAACAACTGGACCAAGCCGTTCGTGGCCGGGGTCATCGACGTGAAGTCCACGGTCACCGAGAGCGCGGACGAGGTCGCCGACCGGATCAGGCAGGTCCTGGAGTACGTGCCCGCGGACCGGCTCGGCCTGTCCACCGACTGCGGGCTGATCAACCTGCCCCGGATGATCGCCGCGGGCAAGCTGCGCGCGCTGGCTGACGGCGCCGCGATGGTCCGGGCCGAAGCCCAGGGGTAGCGAGCTGGATTCGTTGGCCCCGGCCTTAGGCCGCCGGAACTACCTCCGGAACTGCCGCCCGGAAGTACGGCGTCGGCCGGGGCCAACGAAACGGGGAAACCTCACCCTGCCAGGACAACGAAACTCGGGTGCCCGCGTGCCTATGGTTCGACCACACCATAGAGCGGGAGGCACACCGTGCCCGAGTGTCCCACCTTCCTCCAGCTGCCGGCCCGGGCGGCCAAACCCCGGTCGCGCGGCGTCACCCACGTGCTGGACAGCGGGCTCACCCCGGAGGGCACCCGGGCCTTCCTGAGCCAGGCGGGGCACCTGGTGGACATCGTGAAGGTGGGCTGGGGCATCGGGTATGTCGATCCGGCGCTGGAGGAGCGGGTCGGCATCTGCGCGGACTACGACTGCCCGGTCTCGCCGGGCGGGACCCTGCTCGAGGTGGCCGCGCTGCAGGACCGGATCGGTGAGCTGCGGGACTGGGCGCTCAAGGTCGGGATGACCCACATCGAGGTGTCCAACGGGCTGCGGGCCCTGCCGGCCAGCCGGAAGCACGCCCTGGTCCGCGAGCTGGCCGCGGACTTCGTGGTGCTCGCGGAGACCGGCGCGAAAGAGGGGAACCACCCGCCCACCCCGGCGGAGTGGGCGGAGGAGATGGCCCGCGACCTCGACGCCGGCGCGACGTGGGTGATCGCCGAGGGCCGGGAGAGCGGCACCGTCGGCCTGTACCACGCGGACCAGGGCATCCGGGAGGACCTGGTGACGGTCATCCTGGACTGGATCCCCCAGGACAAGGTGATCTTCGAGGCCCCGGACAAGAGCCAGCAGGCCTGGTTCGTCCGGCATCTCGGGGCGAACGTGAACCTCGGCAACGTCGCGCCGCCCAGCGTGCTGTCGCTGGAGACGTTGCGGCTCGGGCTGCGGGCGGACACGGCTTCCGCCCTTGCTCTGGAATCAGGTGCGCTGGAATCACGTGCTGTGGGATCAGGTGCTGTGGGATCAGGCGCCCTGACCCCAGGCGCCCTGACCCCAGGCGCCGTCACCTGATCGGCGCGGTCACATGATCGGAGCACTGGCGTGATCCGCGAGCCCGCACCCAACACGATCACCCGGCCGTACCGGGGCCTGTCCGTGCAGGACGTTGACGTGCCTCTCACCCCGGCCGGGATCGGGGAACTGCTGGGTGACCGCGAGATCTACCGGCGGACGGCGTTCCTGGTGCTCCGCAACGGTGCGCAGACCGCGCTCGTAGCGGTCCGCCCCGCCGATCCCGGCCCGCTGTTCTCCCCGGTCGCGGAGCTGCGCGTGCTGTCCGGCCCGGACAGCACGGCCTGGATCACCGACCCGGACGCCGACGTGGGCAACGCCTCCTCGCTCGCCACGGTCGCCCTGAAGCACGAACGCGATGGCGTGCTCGCCTACGTCGTGCAGGGCAAGTTCGAGCACGTCAACTTCATCTGGCGGCCCGCCCCGGTCCAGGTCCGGGTCACCGAGGTCATCCCCCCGCACCCGCCGAAGCTGCTGGCCATGGCCGAGCAGGTCGTCGCCTACGACGAGGACCTGCCCCCCGTGAACCTCGCCCTGGACGCGGTGGACGTGGGCGAACTGGTCGCCGCGAACCCGGCGCCGCACTACCTGCTCCCCTGCCGCGGCAGCGGCATGCCCGGCGGCCAGCAGGTCAGCTTCCTGGACACCCACCCGCCTTACCGCGACGACTGGCTGCTCATCGGCTGCGAGCGCTCGCGCCAGTTCCACGAGCATTTTTATCTAACGGAATCGTCCCGGGTCGATCTCTGCCCGAAAGCGAGGGCCGGGGCAGGCCAGACCGGGGAGCGGGTACTCACCAAATGCTGCCTGCTCGAACGCGGCATCGAGGTTCACGGCACCACAGCTGTCGTGCCATGGGGCGCGAACCTGGACGAGGTGCGGGCGGCGCTGCGGGCGCTGTGCGGCATCCAGCCGCTAGCCGGGTCCGCCGGGGAGTCAGCGCAAGCCGTCCCGGCGCCCGCTGATCCCCCTGCGGCCCCGGCACCAGGGGGCAACCCGGCATGACCAGCGCCCACCCCACCGACTCGGCCATCTTCGGCCACCTGTGGACCACGCCTGAGGCCTCCGCGCTGTTCTCGGACGAGGGGCGGACTCAGGCGTGGCTGCAGATCCTGGCCGCGCTGGCCCAGGCCCAGGCGGACATCGGCGTGGTGCCGGCGGCCGCCGCCCGGGCGATCCGGGCCCACGCCGACGTGGGGCTGATCGACCTGGACCTGGTGGCGAAACTGACGCGCGAGACCGGGCATTCGACCATGGGCCTGATCCGCGCGCTGCGTGACGTGCTCCCGGAGGAGGCACGCGAGTGGGTGTACTACGGCGCTACCGTGCAGGACCTGACTGACACGTGGTTTGCGCTGGTGTTCCGGGCCGTGGGAGACATCGCGGAGCGGGACGTGACGCGAATGCGGGACCGGGCCCTCGCCCTCGCCGGGGAGTACCGGGATACGCCGATGTGCGGGCGGACGCACGGGCAGCCCGGGCTCCCGATCACGTTCGGCTTCAAGGCGGCCGTGTGGGCCGCGGAACTCGACCGGCACCTGGAGCGGCTCCGGCAGGGCCGGGCCCGGTGGGAGGTCGTGCAGCTCGGCGGGGCGCTCGGGACGATGGAGTTCTGGGGCGACCGGGCCCTGGACCTGCTGGAGGGCTTCGCCGGGCAGCTGGGGCTCGGCGTCCCGGTGGTGCCCTGGATCACGGCCCGGGACGGGGTGGCCGAGTTCATCTGGCTGCTCGCCGCGATCTCCGCGACGGCCGGCAAGATCGGCAACGAGGTCTACCAGCTCCAGCGGCCGGAGATCGGGGAGCTGCGGGAGTCGTTCACCCCCGGCACGGTCGGGTCGATCACCATGCCGCACAAGCGCAACCCGGAGATCTCCGAGCACCTGGTCACCCTGTCGCGGGTGATCCGGGCACAGGCCGCCGTGGCCCTGGACGGGATGCTGTCCGAGCACGAGCGGGACGGCCGGGCGTGGAAGGCCGAGTGGCTGGTGGTGCCGGAGACCTCGATGGCGTTCGCGGCCTGCGCAGGATCCGCGGCCCGGATGCTGGACGGGTTGCGGGCCGACCCGGCCCGGATGCTCGCCAACATCGACAGTCACCGCGGCTACCTGCTGTCCGAGCCGGTCATGCGGGCGCTGGCCGACCGGCTCGGCAAGCACTCCGCGCACGACAGCGTGTACGCCGCGGCCATGCACGGCATCGACTCCGGGCAGGACTTCCGCACCGCGCTGCGCGCGGACACCAGGCTGGACGCGATCCCCGACGCCGAACTCGACAAGCTGCTCGAGGTCCGGTCCTCGCTCGGCTCGTGCGCCGTGTTCGTGGACCGGGTCCGGCGGGAGTGCGCACGAGCATGGCGGTGAGCGCGGGGGGCAGGGGGGAGCGCGGGAGCGCCGCGGTGGCCTCCGGGCCACGAACAGCCAGGCCCGGAACTGACGCAGGCCGTTCCGTGGCTGGCGGCCACCTGGCGGGCCGGGCGCGCGTGGACCTGGTCCTCGCCCCCACCCCGCTGCACCCCGCGCCCCGGCTATCACGCGAGCTCGGGGTTTCGTTGCTGCTGAAAAGGGACGACCTGGCCGGCGCCGGACTGGGCGGCAACAAGCTGCGCGGCCTGGAATTTCTCATCGCCGACGCGCTCGCGCAGGGCTGCGACAGCCTGGTGACCGGGGCCGGCCCGCAGTCGAACTGGACGATGCTGGCTGCCCTGGCCTGCCTGCGGTACGGACTCGAGCCGCACGTCGTTTGTTACGGCACCGGCGCCGCGCACGAGGCCGGCCGGGCCGAGGGCAACATGCGGCTGCACCGCTGGCTCGGGGTGGATGTGCGGTTCACCGGGGTGGCGGAGCGGTCGTCGGTGGACGCGGGCATCGCCGCGCTCACCGCGGAGCTGCGCGCCGCGGGCCGGCGGCCGTACCCGGTGCCCCGCGGCGGCGCGACTCCGCTGGCCGCGCTCGGCTACGTCCGGGCCAGCCTGGAGCTGGCTGACCAGCTGGCCGCCCTGGATGAACCGCCGGCCGGGCTGTGGCTGGCCACCGGATCCTGCGGGACCCAGGCCGGGCTGGTCGCCGGCGCGGCCCTCGCCGCCGCGCCCTACCAAGTCGTGGGTGTGACCGTGAGCCGCCCGGCCCGGGAGTGCGCCGGCCGGGTCCGGGAGCTGGCCGGCGCGGCGGCCGGGCTGGCCGGCATCCACGCGGACCTCCCGGGGCCGGACGTGCGGGCCGGCTGGATCGGGCCGGGCTACGGCGTCCCGTCGGCGGCCGGCATGGCAGCCGCGCGGCTCGTCGCGGCGACCGAGGGCGTGTTCCTTGACCCGGTGTTCGGGGCCAAGGCCATGGCCGCCCTGATCGCCGGCTGCCGCGAGGGCCTGGTGCACGGCCCGCAGGTGTTCCTGGTCAGCGGCGGCGCTCCCACGCTGTTCGCCGGAGCGGCGCTGGCCGGGCCGGTGCCTGACGGATCCGGAAGTGAGGCGCGATGAACGCAGTCCCTGCGCCCGAAGGCTACCTCGGCACCGCAGCCCGGATCACCAGCGGGCCTGCTCCCGAACTGGTCGAGGCGGGATACGCGCTGGAGATCGGCGACGCGCCGCTGCTACACCGGGGCCTGACCCTGGCCGACCTCGCGCATCTCGTCGGGCTGGTGGAGTGCGGCGCGCTCACCCGCGAGGAGGCGGCTCCGGTGGGCGCGGTGCTGCTCAAGCTGCTCGACTCACCGGCCGGCGATTTCCCCTACGACCCGGTGTACGGCGACGCCTACAACAGCCGGGAACGGGAACTGGAGCGCGAACTCGGCCCGGCGGCCGGCCGGCTGCACCTGGGCCGGACCCGCCGCGAGGCAGGCCGTATCGCGTTCCGCCTCGCCCTGCGGGACCGGCTGCTCAGCCTGCACGCCGACGTGGCCGCATTCGCCCGTGCGGTCGCGGACCAGGCCACCCGGCAGTCCGGCACGCTGTGGGCCGACACGACCTACCTGCAACCCGCCCAGCCGTCCACGTTCGGCCACTACCTGGGCGGCTTCGCCGAGCAGTCCCTGCGCCACCTGGACCGGATCGAGGCCGCCTACGGGCTCGCGGACGTCTCCCCCGCCGGGGCCGGCGGAGTGGGCGGAACACGCCTGCCGCTGGACCGGGGCCAGCTGGCCCGCGGGCTCGGTTTCGGCGCGGTAGGCCCGCACACCCGCGACGCGATGTGGTCGGCCGATGCCCTGGCCGACGCGGTCCTCGCGGCCGCGCAGGCCGTGGCGACCATCAGCCAGCTGGCCTCGGACCTGGAGATCTTCGCCAGCCCCGCGTTCGGCTACGTGACTCTGGACGCCTCGCTGTGCCGGGCCAGCGTGCTCATGCCGCAGAAACGCAACCCGTACGCGCTGCCGGTCCTGCGCGGGGGCGCGGGCACCCTGGTCGGCCGCCTGACCGGGTTGCTGGCGACGGGCCTTACCCCGTCCGCCCGCACCGACAACTGGCTGTACGCCTACGGCGAGGTGGCCGGGGCCCTCGACCTCGCGGGCCGGCTCGTCCGGCTGGGATCAGCAGTGGTGAGCGGCCTGAACGTGAACGCCGGGGTCCTGGCCGAGCAGGCAGTCAGCCATTTCACTGCGGCAGCCGACCTCGCGGAGGAGCTGACCCAGCGCTACCGGCTCGACTACCGCACGGCCTACCGAGTGGTCGGCCGCGCCGTCGCCGCCACCATGGCGCGCGGCGGGGAGGAACTGACGGTGCGTGTCGTGCGCGCCGCCACCGTGGAGATCACCGGAGCCGAGCTGCCGATCACCGCGGAGCTGCTCAGCGCCGTGACGGACCCGGCCACGGTCGTGGCGGCCCGCGACGCCCCCGGCGGCGCGAGTCCTCGCCGGGTCCGGGAGCACGCCCGGCGGGTACGGCGCCGCGTGGTGGCGGCCCGGCAGTGGAACGCCGCCCGCCGGGGCCGCCACGCCGAGGCGGAAGCCGCCCTGATCAGCGCCGCCCAGGCCCTCACGTCCGGCACCTGAGCGCCCGGCGCCTGAGCCTTCGCGCCTCCGCGCCCCGCGCCCCGCGCGCCCGCGCCTCCGCGCCCCGGGCCCGCGCCCGGCTCCCGCGCTCCCGCGCCCCCGCGCCCCCGGCTCCCGCGCCCCCGCGCCCCCGCGCCCCCGCGCCCCGGCCTTACTCGCGGGTCCAGTGCGGCCGGCGGAACATGCGGCCGATGCGGTCGTGCAGCGCCGTGCCGGTCTCGCCCAGCATGTTCACGTGATAGACGGGCGTCCCGTCCGGCGGGGGCAGCAGCGCGACCTCCGAGTGGTCCACGTCGCAGCGGATATAGCCAGCGGTAATGGCGGCGATCTTGTCAGCATCCACGAAACGCAGCCCGCCCGAGATCGACCCGCGTTCGAGACCCCGGGCCGCGGCCTGGTGACCTTTCGCGAGTTCCTTCTGGATCTCCCGGTTGGTGAAGGCTCCCCCGCCGACCCAGACCACGATGCCGTCGAACAGGTCGAGCTGCGGGACTTCGAGGACGTGTTCCAGAATGCCGAACTGCTCCTTGTCCCGGGTGAGCACCGGGATGCCCGGCGTCACCGCCTCATAGGAGACCAGGAATTCATCTTCCACGCCGACCTCCCGGATATCGGACCGCCACGGTGCGGGAAGCGACGCCACGCAGAGACCACCGCACCGCCAATAAGCGCCGCACCGCCAATATAGGCGGCATCGGCGCCGGGGATCCGGCCGCCGCCGATCCCAGGCGAGCGACGGCAGGATTGCCCCACAGCCACCACCTCCTCCCCCGGCCCGCCAGAATCCCTGGTGCACTGCCGGCTGAGTGCGTGCCACGGCCGGGCCGGCCTCGGCGTGGCAAACTCGCGGCGTGCATCCCGCCCGGCAAACCCGCTACGCCCCGAGCCCCGGTCTGCCGCCGCACCGCCCCTGGTCCCACGAGTCACACTGTCCCCTTCCGCCCACACTTCACGCGAAACGTGCGCCTTAACCGGACAATTCACCCCTCATCGCGCACGTCGCGCGTGAAATGTGGGCAGAGAAGTGGGCGCTGACCATGATCGATGTGACCCATGGTGCTGGTGGTACGGGCCCGCCCGCCCCCATCGCGGACAAGAGCCAGGTGTGAACGGAGGCTTCATTCATGCGCTCCGGCCCCGGGCCGCGAACGGGGGCGCGAACGCGCGGCGTGGCCCCACGGCGCGGAACCCTGCCCGTGCACGGCAGGTCCCTGCTCAGGAGTGGATCAGCACCAGGCCCGGGCGCGCGTCAGAGGTGTCCGGGCCGTGGCCGATCGGTTCCCAGCCCTCCCGCTGGTAAAGGGCCATCGCAGCCGTCGGCTCGTCCCGGGTGATCAGCCACGCGCCGGTCTTCGTTGCGGAAAGAAGGGTACTGAGCAGCTGCCGGCCCAGTCCCGCCCTGCGGTACCACGGGTGGACGGCGAGCAGGTAGACGGCGAGCCGACCGTCCAGGCGGTCCGCCGCGCCGCCCAGGCAGTCCTTCAGCTGGACCGCCCAGTCATCGGTCTGCTCGGCCCACCGCCAGCCGTGCCCGTAGGCGAAGCCTGCGAGCTGGCCGCCGGGCGGCCCGGGCCGCGACCGCCTCCAGATCGGGCCGCCGTAGCAGGGCCGCATACAGCCGGGCATGCCCGGCGGCCGTCGCCCTGGACTCGCGCAGCGGGCTGCCAGAGGTCGCCGCGTAGTACAGCGACTCCACCTCGGCCGCGTTGGGCACCTGCCCCGGGCCGCAGCGGAACACGCGGGTCTGCGGGTCAGCCATCGCCGGCCGGGCCCGCAGGCAGGCCCGCCGGGCCCGCGGGCAGGCCGGCCACGTCGAGCTCCCAGGACAGCCACTGACCGAGCATCTCGAAGCCGAGCTGGTCGTTGATGGCGATCATGTGGTCGTTCCCCGCCGCGTTCCGGGTGATGATCCGCGTCAGCTGCGGCTCCCACCCGGCCAGCAGGTCCAGCATGGCCAGCTTCAGCAGCAGCCCGAGCCGGTGCCCGCGATGCGGCCTGGCCACCGCGGTCAGCTCCTGGAATCCCCACTCCGGCATGGCCGGATCGACCGCCAGCTGGGTCAGCGCGGCCAGGCCGCCAGTGGCCCGCGCGGCCAGGCCGCCACTGGGCTGCGCGGCCAGGCCGCCAGTGGCCTGCGCGCGCGCGGCGACCACGTGGGCCCGCAGCCCCATCGCCGCGACCCGGCGCTCGTCCAACCGGACGCGCTCCACGTCCCAGGACTGCACTTCCTGCCCGGCTTCCCGCGGCGCGTCGGCCATCGCCGCGTTGAGGGCGGCCACCTCCGCGACCACGTCCTCGGGCGCGGGACCGTGCCAGCACAGCAGGGTGTACCCGCGGGCCGCGGGCTCCGCCTCCGCCCGCAGCTCGGCCCGCCGCCCCGCGGGGACGCGGTCCAGGGCGAGTAGCCGCGGGACCGAGGTCACGGCCGGCCGCGCCGTGTGCGCGCCCGCGAACGCCGCGCCGGGCGAGCCCTCTGGCGCGCCGATCTCCAGCACGGTCCGGCCGGCCGCGCGTGCCCGCGCGGCCGCGTGCCGGAGCAGTGCTGTGCCCCGGCCCGACCGGCGCCGGGCGGCGTGCACGACGAGGCTCAGCGGGGCCAGCTGGCGGTTCTCCCGTTGCGGCAGGCTGAGCGCGTACCAGCCGCAGGGCTCGCCCGAGACGTCCCGGGCCAGCCAGGTTTCCAGTGGGTCCTCGGTCCAGCCCAGGGCCAGCCAGCCCGCGAACGCACGCGACGACATGGGCGGCCCGAGTGGGTCATCAGCGGGCAGACCGCTGAGGTAGATCTCGTGGCAGGCGCGTACTGCGGTGCTGTCCGTTCCGGGATCGAACCGTCCGACCTTCATGAGCCCAGCTAACTCAGCCGGGGCGGGCTAGCGCCAACGGTTTTCGCCGGGACCGGGCCTGCCCGGGTCAGTGCTGGCAGACCCCCGGTGGACCGCACGCTCATCGTGCCCCGGCTGGCCGGGCGTGCCCAAAGGGGGGCAACCAGGGTCCACTCGGCGGATTTACGGGGAGGATGCAGCAGAGATGACTTTTCCGGCATGGCGGAGATAAGGGCAGTTATTTCGTCGTCGCCGAATGCCGTGTCCTATTCGGCGCGCAGCGAATTCAACACGCAGCGAAACGCCTATTGTTTCGCTACAATTACGCCGTGAATTCCAGCCGATCGGGAATAATTCCCCCCGATATCTACGTGGCCTCCCTGGCCAGAAAGTGGATGGCCGCGGGCGCGCTGTGCCGTGACCGGGCTGGCCAGGTCCTGCTAGTTGACCCCGTCTACCGGGACACCTGGGACGTGCCCGGCGGCGTGGTAGAGGCGGAGGAATCGCCGCACGCTGCCTGCCGCCGCGAGGTAGCCGAGGAAATCGGGCTCGACCGCCCGGTCGGGCGGGCGCTCGCGGTGGACTGGGTGCCTTCCCAGCCTGATTACCCGGAGGGCCTGGTCGTGATCTACGACGGTGGCGTGCTCAGCGCCAGCGACATTGCCGCCATCACAGTCCCCGCCGACGAACTGGACGGCTTCGCGTTCGTCCGGCCTGGGCAAATAGCAACGCGGGTAAGACCGATCGTGGCGCGCAGGATCCGGGCCTGCTTGAACGCCCTGGCCACCGGGGCTGTCGCAGCGCTCGACAACGGCAGCCCGATCACCTGATCCGTCGTCACGCCACGTCCGGGGGCGGGCAGTACCTGCCGGTCCACGGGCAGACGGCCGGGTCGTAGTCGCGGTCCGCGAGCCCGCGGATGAACGTCGCGTTCGCGCCGAAGTCCTCGTTGATCCAGCGGGCGGCCACGAGTACCGAGACCCGGGCCGCCCCGGCCGCCCGTAACGCCAGGACCGCGGACTGGGCGTGCCCGCCGCGGGCCCAGGTGTCGTCCACGAGCAGCACGTGCGCGCCCGAGGGCAGTGGCGCCAGCGCCCGGAAGTGCCCGGGATCGAGGTCGCGCGGGTAGTCCACCTCGTCCGCGGCCGCCAGGAGTGCCTCGCGCCCGGGTGCTATCCGGCTGACGATCGCGTGCAGCGGGTGCTCCCCGTCCCGGGGCGGCAGCGACGGCACGGCGGCCCAGTGCGTCACCGGCACGCTGGCCCCGTCGGCGCATCCGGCGTGCGCCGCGCATCCGGCGTGCCGGGCCAGCCCTAACAGCACGAGTAACGTGACAATCGTCCGGTGCTCGGGGACCGGCGGCCGGCCCTTGTATCCCAGCATCACGTACCCGGACTGCCGCCCGGCCACCGCATAGGTGAGGAACCCGGTGGCGTCCGCGAGACCCGTCCGGCCGCGCCGCCGCTGGCACTGATAACACAGCCGGAAGCCAGCCACCGGCGTCGCGCACACCGCGCAGGTCACCAGCTCCTGGCGGACCGTATTGCGCAGGTACCCGCCGGCCCGGGCCACCAGGGCCGCACTCAACCGGGCCACCACCTCCGGGCCGGCCACGTTAGGAGGGTGCCAGCCGGCGCAGCGCGGCCCCCAGCGCGGCCGGCTCGGCGATGAGGTGCTCGACGATGTCCAGTACGGCCTGCAGATGGCCGGCCACGTACACCCCGGGCCTCCCCACCAGCGCGCGGGCCCAGTCGTTACGCTCCACCACCAGCGAGGTGAGGATCACCGGCCGCCCGTGCTCCACCGCGATCCGCGCCTGGGCCCGCGACCCGCTCTGCTCCCCCGCCTCGACCACGACCGTGGCCAGCCCGTACCCGGACATCGTGGCATTGCGCATCAGGAAGTTGTGCCGCTGCGGGGGCGCGTCCGGCCAGAACTGGGAGAGCACGAGGCCGCGCGCGGCGATCTGCTCCTGCAGGCCCCGGTTCCCTGCCGGATAGGCGCGGTCAATTCCAGTTCCGATAACGCAAACCGTCCGGCCGCCTGCCGCCAGCGCGGCCCGGTGGGCGGCGGTGTCGATGCCCAGGGCGAGGCCGCCCAGGACGGTCACGCCGCGGGCTGTAAGCTCCCCGGCGACCCTGGCCGCGATGTCCAGCCCGCGGGAGGACGCCCTCCGGGACCCGACCACCGACACGGCCACGTCGTCCCGGACCAGCGTGCCGCGGGCGAACAGGACCGGGGGCGCCTGGCGGATCCCGCGCAGCCGGGGCGGATAGTCGTCATCGAGGATGCTCAGCAGCCGCCAGCCCCGGTCTGCCCAGCGGCCGATCTGCCTGGCGGCCGCGTCCAGCGGGTCAGGCTCGCCCGGTGCCTTCACCAGCACCGGCGGCATCAGACGCTGCCACACCACCACGGCGCTGCCTGCCTCCAGCACCCCGGCCGTGATCTCCGCCCAGCCGCGCCCCCCAGGGCGCTCCCGGAGCAGCGCGACCAGGGCCGCCCGCTCCGCGTCTCCGCTCCCCCCGACCCGGCCACCGTCCACCAGCCCAGCGTACGAGGATGGCGGCTCCTGCGCCTGTGCTAGGAGGACGCCGCGGCTGTGAGCTCAGCGGGGCCGCGGGGGGTGGGGTCGATGCCCAGGCAGCCGTGGGCCATCGTGTGCAGCAACCCGGCCATCCGGTCGGGGGCGAGCCCGCTCCGGAAGAACAGGGTGGACTGGATCGCCCCGATCGCCGCGTGCACAGCCAGCCGCAGCTCGCCGTCGGCCAGATCGGGCCGCAATGGCGCCAGCAGCCGGCGGCCCCACATGTAACGGGCAGCAGGCGGGACCAGAAAAGGAGCCCCGGTGGCTCGCGCGCAACCTCATTCGGCGGGTCAACATGGGAGACTCGCTGACCCGTCCGCCGCAGCCCGCCCGGGCCAGCTGGCGGTGGCGGATGGGCCGCGGCGGTGGAGCTACGCGGAGTTCAACGCCTGGGTGAACCAGCTCGCCCACGGGCTGTGCGCCTGCGGTTACCGGCGGGTGACGCGCTGGGCCTGGCCTCGGCCAACAGCGCCGAGTTCCTCGCCAGCTACTACGCCCGCGCCAAGCACCCGACCGTTACTTCCGGGGCTTGTACTTGAGCCGCTTGCGTGCCTGCTCGCTCTTGCCGCTGCGCTCGTTGGCCGCGGCCGCCTCCCGGGCCGCCTCAAGGTCGGCCTGGGTGAGCAGGCCGTGGGTGAGCAGGTACTCGGCCAGCTCCCGCGGGTGGCCGCGTTCCTTCCAGATCAGGCCCTGGAGCTGCTTCTTGTAGTCGGAGATGGCTCCCTCACCGCTCAGGTCCAGGGCGATGACCACATCAATCATCGGCACCGGCTGCGCGCCGGGCTGGCCGAGGACGAGTTCCTGGTAGTGATAGGCCATGGCCAGCCGGGCGGCCGTGTTCCGCGCGAACCAGGCTCGGACCCGGTCCGGGGCATCCGGCCGGGGCGGGCTGCCGCGGCGCCCCGGGGAACTGTTCGGCTGGACTCGTTTTTCCTGGGTCTCGGGCTGCTCGTGGATGGGCACGCTTGGCGCGGACGGGCTGTCCGCCGCTTCCAGCCGCAGCGGGAGCACCCAGCTGCCCACACTGACCAGCCAGGTCCCGGCCTCCAGCACTACCGGCAGCGTCTCGAAATGGTTAGCCGGGGCGATCGGCAGGACCTGCCGGGCGGCCTGCTGCACGGCCCGGTGATTCACCGGAGTGCCCGGGGTGTGCGAGGCCAGGTAGACCGGGTAGGTGGTGTCGCGGCTGAACAGCTCCCACCGGCGGTGCACGTACCGCAGCCCCGCGCAGCGCGGCGACCGATGCAGCGTGAGGTCCTGGTTGCCGCTGAGCAGGCTGCGGTCGAGCCACGTGATCTCGTCGGGTGGGCAGTTCACCCACTCGCGTCGTCCGGCTGCCCAGAGGAGAAGCTGCTCCACCGCCACTATTGTGCCGTCCCCCGCGGGGTACGTCGCCGGTATGACCCGGGACTGCGGGGTCAGGCACTCAACGGTGGTCAGTCCCCGATCCCGACGCGGGAACCCGGCGCCTGCTCGTTCGTGCCCCAGCGAATCATGTCGCCGTCGTGCAGTGGCTGTTCCCCGGCGACCGGGGCGCCGTTCAGCGTCATCCCGTTCATGCCCAGGTTGGCGACCCACCACTGGCCGTCGGAGTAGGTGAACCTGGCGTGCTCGCGGGACACCGTGGGCACGTCAGGGAGGCTGAGCTCGACCGCGCCGCGGCCGGCCCGGGCGCCGGACATCCGGGTCTCGCAGACCCGGCCGCCGGTGATCAGCCGCAGCGTCGGGATCATGCTGCGGGCCGGCTCGGCCACGGTGGCCAGGCCGCCCCCGCTGACGGTAGCGGCGGTGCCGGTGGGGTCGGGCACCGGCGCCGACGTGGTGCGACCGTCGTGGGCGAACGGCCAGCCTGTTCCGGGACCAGCCCCAAGGCTCGCCCCGGCCGGGTAGACACCCACCTGGGACTCGGACCGGGCCGCGTGAAGGTCTGGCGGCACGTACCCGGCTCCGGGGGGAACCGGCTGGAACCCGGACGCGGCCGCCGGCTCGAACCCGGACGCGGCCGCCGGCTGGAACCCGGCGCCCAGCGGCCGGCCCTGCCGCAGCTGGTAGCGGCCCTCGGGTACGGATGGGTCGCTGATCAGGCTCACCTCCACCGGGCCAGGCCCGGCAAGGCGCGCCTCGTGCGCGGCCACCTGCTCCTCGTACACTTCGGCGGCGCTCATCTCCACCAGGCCGATGTCCATCCGCTCGCCCAGCGACCCGTAATCACGCGGGTTCAGCCGCAGCTCGACCGACGTGGGAGCGAGCAGCGCGCCGCTCGGGGTTACCACGAGCACCTCGGGCAGGTGGCGCAGAGCGAGCTGCAGCACCTCCTGCCCGTCACGCCATGGCCGGGTGGCGATCTGCCGCACCCAGGGGTGATCGCGGTTCACGCCCAGGGCGCGCAGCGCCAGCACGGTCACCACGCCGAGCGCGGCGAGGAACAGCAGCACGAGGGTCCCGCTGACGATCGATCCCGTCACCGACCACAGCACCACCCAGCAGACCGTGACGGCAGCGGCCGCTGCCCACCGCCGGCGGTTGCGCCGCGGAGCGCCGGGTGGCTGCATTCGGGGCATCTGGCCGCGGGGCACCGGGGCACGAGAGGGCCGGGCGGGCGCCTCCATGCGATCTGACATCACACCGTCCTTGCGCGCAGGCCGCAGCGCGGCCATCTGTTCGTTCCTCCACGATGCGGATCGGGGCACACGCAGGTCAACGGAATCGGCCCGGCTCCCAGACATCTGGAATTTTCCGCCAGCCCCTCTTAAGCCGGGGCGGGCCGCCTCCCGGCGCCGGTCGTGGCGGGTGACATGAGGGACCCCCGGGCGGGATGGCCCGGGGGTCCCCGTTCTCGGCGAGGCTCCACGGGGGAAGAGTCTCGCCGATGTCTTGGCGGCGGCCTAGGCCCCGTAGGGCGGCCTAGGCCCGTAGGGCGGCCGGGCCCGTAGGGCGGCCGGCCCGAGGGCGGCCGGAGACTTCAGGCGGCCGCGCTGGCCGGCCGCCTGACTCTCAGGCGGCGGGGCCGCTGCCCAGCTGCACGGTCGCGGTGTGCGACTGACCGTACTGGTCTGTCCAGCCGAGGCTGATCTTGTCGCCCGGGTGGGACTTCTCCAGGGCCGACGAGACATCCGTCGAGGACTTGATCGTGTGGCCCGCCACCGACGTGATCACGTCACCCTGGGCCAGCCCGGCCTGGGCGGCCGCGGACCCGTTCACTACGCCGGCCACGGTGGCGCCGCTGACAGTGGAGCTGCCGTAACCGCCGGTGGAGCTGCCGTAGCCGCCGCCGAAGTAGCCTCCGTACCCGGAGCCGCTGGTGCTGCCGGAGTTGGAGGAGACCTCCACCCCCAGGAACGCGGTGGTGCCAAGGTGCACCGTGGACGAGGCCTGGCCCGCCTCGATCTGGCTGGCGATGGAGGCCGCCTGGGTGATCGGGATGGCGAACGCCTGCGTGGCGGTCTGCTGGGACTGGCCGCTGAACCCGGTGGTCGAGATGCCGGTGGAGGCCGCCGTGTCCATGCCGACCACCTCACCCTGGGTGTTGACGAGCGGGCCGCCGGAGTCGCCCGGCTGGATGCCCGCGTTGGTCTCGATCAGCCCCTGGAGCTGCTCGGCGTTGCCCGCGTCCTCATCCGAGGCGGTAATGGTCTTGCCCGTGCCCGTTATCCTGCCGGTGGCCACGGAGGGGGTACCGCCCTTGCCGCCTGCGTTACCCAGCGCGACCACTTTCTGCCCGCTCTGAACGCCCGAGGAGCTGAGGCTAGCCGTCGTGAGCCCCGAGGCGTTCACCAGCTGGAGCACCGCGACGTCGTGGGTCTTGTCGTAGCCGACCACCTTGGCGGTGTACGTGCGCCCGTTACCAACGTCGGTGACCTTGATCGAGGTCGCACCGTCGATCACGTGGTTGTTGGTCAGCACCTCGCCGTTGGAGGTCAGCACCATGCCGGTGCCGGCCGCCTCGCCGTTCTGGTAGCCAAGCGTCGATACCACGTCAACCAGGCCCGGGTCCACCTTCGAAGCGACCTGGGCCGTGGTCAGCGTCGTCGCGCCGAACGCGTTCAGCGCGCCCAGCCCGGCGATCGTCAGCGCCGCCGCGACCCCCGCCGAGGCCCCCGCCAGCATGAACCGGCGCCGCTTGCGGCGGCCATCGCCAGGCTCAGCCGGCCCGGAGCCGCCGTAGCCGCCCGGGCCCGGCCCGGAGCCGCCGTAGCCACCCGGGCCGTAGCCGCCCGGGCCCGGCCCGTAGCCACCCGGGCCATAGCCGCCCGGCCAGGATCCGCCCGGCCCGGAGCCATAGGCGCCGTAGCCGCCCGGTCCGCCGCCGTAGCTCCCGTAGCCGCCGTAGCTTCCCTGCCCTGCGCCGGACTGCCCTGCGCCGGACTGTTCTGGCCCGGGCTGCGCTTCTCCGGCGTATCCGGGCTCCCCGTAGACCGTGCTCATCTGCGAACGCTCCTCAGTAGGTCATCGCCGTGTTTGGCTCGCTACCGATAATCCGGTTCATAGCTGAATGCGGCCTCCAAGGACTCTCCGCCATCCCCGAGGGTTTCCTGGGCGCTACCTGAACGCCCCCGTCAGCCGGTGAGCAACCGTTCCGGCTGCTTATGGCGGCGGCCCTCGACCAGCCGGACGTGGTACAGGAACCGCCAGCCCTTCCCGCTGAGCAGGAATTCGCCGGGGACGGGCAGGGCCGTGACGCCGTTGAGGAAGGCCTGCGGATCGCCCCAGTGACGTTCCCCCGCGGCCCGTGCGTCAACGATGTCCACCACCTCGCCGCTGTCGGCGTCGATCCCGGCCAGGTACTGCCGGGGAGCGACATTGGCCCACACCCGTCCGCCTGCCCAGTCCAGGTCGTTGAGGCCGCCGACGCGCTGGCCCCCGATGCGCACCACGACGAGGCCGAGCGGCATCAGCGTCTGCGGGTCACGGCGGACCAGCTCGCTGCTCCCGTCGCTGGTGAGCAGGCAAGGACCCGCGTTGCAGATGCCCCAGCCCTCGCGGTTGAAAGAGATCGTCTCGAGCAGGGTCAGGCTGCGCAGATCCCAGCGCAGGGCGACCCGCTCCCGCCAGGTCAGCTGCCACAGGTAGCTGCCCACCCGGCAGATGCCCTCACCGAACAGGTCGGGAGGCAGCGACGTGCTGGCGTCAACCTGGTCGCGGCCGAGCCGGTAACGCCGCACCGTGGACTGGCCGTACTGGCCGGTGCTCTCCCAGACGGTGTCGTCCTCCGCGAGGAGGCCCTGGGTGAAGCCCCGGCCCGGGTGCGGCAGGCGGCGCAGCACCTTGAGGCGGTGAAACCTCGGCACAGCGGCACACCTCCGTCGTGGAACCCCGCGGCAGCCCGATTATGCCGCGCGTTCCCCCGACTGGCCGCCACCCTGGGCAATCCGGGCCAGCACCGGCCGCAACGGCTTGTCGGAGTACCCGCCGTCGGCCAGCCCGGCCTGCCGCTCGAACACGTTGCGGGCGCCGAAGTCCCCGGTCAGCCCCCAGGACACCCCGGCGGCCAGGAAATACAGCGGGAGCATGACCAGCCCCCCGCACCACGCGTACTGGGTAGCGTGCCGCGCCTCGTGGGCGAGCAGCGCCTCCATCGAGGCAAGGGCCGCCCGGTCGCCCCGGCCCATGATGACGTTCCCGACCGTGAACGCGGGGGCCACCGGGACCGGGAGCCGGTAGCCGGCCCCCACCAGCAGGCCGTCGGCGGCGCGGGCCAGCCTGGCCCGCCCGGCCGCGGCCACCAGCAGGCCCGCCAGCGTCGATCCGTTGACCAGGTTGGCCACCAGCCGCACCCGGTAGGCGGCGCGCACGCCGGATCAGGACCCGCGGCCGGCCCCGATCCGTTCGGCGGGCCTGATCCACTCGGGGGGGCCAACGGTCCCGGCCCGCCCGCTGGGCCCGGCCCGGGTCCGGCCGCGGGGCCACCCGACGGGCCGGAGCCGTTGCCATGATCGCGAATGTTCAGCGGATCCGGGTCCGGCGCCACGAGCCAGCCTCCCGGCCCGGGCGCGGCCAGCACGGGCTGGGGGATCTCCGGCATGCTGAGCGGCATCTGGCTGTGCTCGCGGTGCGCGACCGCGGCTCCCCGGTGGTAGTCCTCCAGCCGGTCGATCAGGCCCGCGTCCGAGTACGGGCGGCCGTCCACGAAAGGCCCCGGGCGCCGCTCGATCACCGCCACCACGTCATCGCCGGTCAGCGTCTTGTGCGTTTCCAGCGCGTGAGCCAGGGACAGCACCTGGGCCCGATTTTCGTTGATGATCTCCTCCACCCGGCCGAGCAGCCCGTTCAGGTTGTCCTCGATCCGGTCAGCCAGGGCCCGGCGCATTTCCGCCTCAGGGTCCTGGCCCTTCTTGGCCCGGCCGCCCTGCCCGCCGCCCGGGGAGCCGACCTCCAGCCGCTTCGCCGTGGAATAGGAGGACACCGTGGATCCCATCCCCCAGAAGCCTTCCATGAACGAGGCCACGGTGGTCGCGGACTCCAGGTCGCCGGAGACGCCTGAGGAGCTGTCGTTGCTGAAGAACATCCGCTCCCCGGCCAGGGAGGCCAGCGAGACCAGAATGTCGGTCTCGTACTCGCTGCGCCAGCGGGTGAACTGGTCCTCCGGCGGGATGCTGGCGACCATGCCGAGGTAGTCGCTGCCCTTCTCGATGGTCGCGATGTCGATCTCCATGTGCTGCCGGGTGCGGTACGCCACCAGCGCGTGACATGCCTCGTGAATGGCCACCGCGTGCCGCTCCCGCTCGATGTACTCCACGTCCTCTGGCGGTCCGAGCTCCTTGAGCTGCTTGGCCCGGATGACGTCGCCCCAGGTGATGACGTCCCGCCCGGCCCGGATGGCGGTGATGAGCGCCTCGTTGACCAGGTCCTTGATGGTGGCGCCGGTCGCGTACGGGGTGATGGTGGCGAGCTTGTCCATCTGCTCCGCGGTCAGCTCGTGCCGCACCTTGGAGAAATAGCCCTCGTAGGTACGCACCCGGCCTGCCTTGGACGGGTATCCGACCTTGTAGATCCGGTCGATGCGGCCCGGCCGGAGCAGCGCCTCGTCCAGCGCCTCGGGCAGGTTGGTGGCCATCATGACCAGCATCCGGTACTTAGGCGGGGGCTTGGGGCGCATCCCGAGCAGCCGGCGGACGTGGCGGTTCACGAACCCGCGGGGCTTCTTCAGCCCGGACAGCTCGGTGAGCAGGGCCTCCAGCGTGCCCATGCCGCCGCCGCCTCCCATGCCCATTCCCATCATCTGCTTGTTGCGGCGGGTGTCCGGCTCCTCGCCGCCCGCCGAGGACAGGGCGCGCCGGGCGAGCCGCCACTGCACGTCGTCGGACAGGTAGGAGAAGCCGTGACAGCCGCCCGCCTGCCAGGCCGCGGGGGTGGCGCGGCCGCCGCCCGGGAAGTTCGGCCCGCCCTGGGCCAGCGCGCCGCGGCGGCCCAGGGAGTCGGCCTCGTCGAAGAACACGATCACGCCGCCGTACCGGAGCGCGAGCCGGCGCAGCTTGCGGAACAGGGACTTGACCTTGAGGATGCCCACGCCCATGAACATGTTGATGAACGCGCCGGGGTCCACGAAAACGTAGGGGCGCCCGGTCTCGCCCGCCACCGCCTCGGCCATCAGCGTCTTGCCGGTGCCGGGCGGCCCCCAGAGCAGGATGCCGCCGGGCACGTAGCCGCCGCGGGACTCGATCTGCTCCGGGTCCTCCAGGTAGAGGATGTTCTCCTTCACCCGCTCCAGCACGTGGTCCTGGCCCCAGACGTCGGTGAACCGGGTCTTGATGTCGTCCGGGTAGTACACGTCCACGCCGCCCCGCGACAGGAACCAGAAGATAGCGGCGAACTGCAGCACGACGACCAGCAGGATGACCACGAGCTGCAGCACGAACGGCAGGGCGTGCCAGATATAGGACGGCATGTGCAGCAGGGCCACAATCGGGTCGGTGTGCGTCACCTTCCCGGCGACCACCCCGATCACGGCGATCCAGAGCACCCAGGTGAGCAGCCGCCAGAGGCGGAACCTGGTCCAGTCGGTCAGCCTGCGGTGGGTGGTGCGCTCGACGCCGCCGAAGAAGGTCACCGTCCAGAACCGGTGGTAAGCAGCCCAGTGCTCGCTGATCAGGAAGTGGATCTGGCGCAGCAGTTCCAGGCCGATCAGGACGAACACCCACAGCCCGGACCTGGCCTCGATGCGCACCGCGTCGCTGAACCCGATCAGCGGGTTGGACGCCATCGCCGACCAGACCAGGATGAACCAGATCAGGATCAGCAGGAGCAGGAACTTGATCCGGTCCCACAGGGGCAGCGGCTTGCGCGTCGGCCGTTCGTCATCCCGCGGGCGGCCGCCGGGCGGCCGCAGCCCCTCTGGGGAACCTGCCGGGGCCATCGTCATCATGGGCTCCTGACCGTGAAGGAGTTCATCACCGTGTCGATCTCGCTGTGGTGCTTGCTGTAACAGGAAGCCAGGCAGTGCACGAGCAGCAGGTAGACCTCGGTGTCATCCGCGTTCGTCAGGGCGACCTGGTCGAAAACGTTGGTGCCGACCCCTGGATAGGTGTACTCGAACGTGACCCGCACCCCGTGCACCCCCTGCGCCAGCGTCAGCGTGGAGTCGCGCAGCAGGTGGAAATTGGTCAGCGGGAACCCGCTCTTGGCGGCGGTGGCCCGGTCGGCCGCGGTCACCGGCAGGAAGAAGTCCCGCAGCTCGTTATAGGACAGGGAGTTCGTGGTCGCCTGGTTGAGCGGCGCGACTACCGAGTACGCGAACGGCGCCGCGTCCGTCGCACCGAGCACGTGGTCCGCAGCGGGCCTGGCGTCGCCGTCGTAGCCAACCGACCAGACACCGCTTTGCGGCGCGCTCTTCACCGCCGCGTACAACTTCGAGTTCGCGATCTGGCGCCAGTCGTTGGGTACTTTGAAGTAGGTGTGCGTACCCGAGTTCGTCACGTAGGTGAACTGCGGCGCGGCACATCCGGTCACCAGGAGCGCGAGCAGCACCATGCCCAGCCCTATGGAGCGGCCCCTGCTCATGCGCCCTCTCTTCGGATAAAGAAGCGGTTACCGTACCCACTGGGCGTTTAGCCCGTATCGCGAGTATCGCTTCCGCAGGTGGCGATGGGTAGACATGACCACGTTTGGCCACATGCCCGTAACACGGAGGAATTGTCCCTCCTGGTTCGCGGAGGGCCGGTTCGGGGCTGCGGCTGGGGCGGCGTGTCCGGGCGGCGGTGTGGTCCGCGCCGCGCCACCGGCTCTAGGGAGGAATTAGTGAACGGTGCGCAGGCCCTGATCCGCACGCTGGCCGTCAGCGGGGTGGACGTCTGCTTCAGTAACCCCGGCACCTCGGAGATGCACTTCGTAGCCAGCCTGGACGCGGTGCCGCAGCTGCGCGGGGTGCTCTGCCTGTTCGAGGGTGTGGCCACCGGGGCGGCGGACGGGTACGGGCGAATGGCAGGCCGGCCGGCGGCCACCCTGTTGCATCTCGGGCCAGGCCTGGCCAACGGCCTCGCCAACCTGCACAACGCACAGCGCGCCGGAACGCCCCTGGTCAACGTGGTCGGTGATCATGCCACGTACCACAAGCGCTTCGACGCGCCCCTGGAATCCGACATCGACTCGCTGGCCAGGCCGGTGTCCCGGTGGGTCCGGCGCTCCGCGCGCAGCGCCGACGTCGCGGGCGATGCCGCCGAGGCGGTGGCCGCGGCCCTGGGCCCGCCGGGCGGCGTAGCCACGCTGATCCTGCCCGCCGACGTGTCGTGGTCCGAGGACGGCGAGCCCGCGCCGCCGGTGCCGCCCCGGCCGCCGTCCCTTGTCCCTGACGCAGTGATCGGGGACGCCGCGGCCGCAGTGCGTGGCGGCGCGGGACATGCGGCGGCACTGCCCAGCGGCGAGGGCTGCGTCATACTGCTGGGTGGCGACGCACTGCGCCGCCCTGGACTCGAGGCGGCCAGCCGGATCGCCGCCGCCACCGGGGCGCGGCTGCTGGGCGAGACGTTCCCCGCCCGGCTGGAACGCGGCGCGGGACTGCCGGGCCTGGAACGCCTGGCGTACCTGGCCGAGTTTGCCCAGTCGCAGCTCGCGGGGACCCGGCAGCTGATCCTGGCGGGCGCCCGGGCGCCGGTGTCCTTCTTCGCCTACCCGGGCCTGCCCAGTTCCCTGGTACCCAGCGGCTGTCAGGTGCATACCCTGGCCCGGCCGGGCGAGGACGTTCGCGCGGCACTGGCGTCCCTGGCCGAACGGGTCGCACCGCACGCCCGGCCGGAGCCGAAGGCGGCGCAGCGGCCCGCGCTGCCCGGCGGTGAGCTGACCGCCGAGACGGCGGCCGCGGTCATCGGCGCACTGCTCCCGGAGGGCGCGATCGTGTCCGACGAGGCGAATACCTCCGGATTGTGGCTCCCGGCCGCGACCGCGGGCGCGCCCCCGCACGACTGGCTCACGCTCACCGGGGGGGCGATTGGCCAGGGCCTGCCGGTGGCCACCGGCGCGGCCGTGGCCTCCCCGGACCGCAGCGTCCTGGCGCTCGACTCGGACGGCAGCGCGATGTACACGATCTCCGCGCTGTGGACGCACGCGCGGGAGGAACTGGACGTCACCACCGTGATCTTCAGTAATCGCCGTTACGCGATCCTCGACCTGGAGCTGCAGCGGGTGGGCGCGGTGGCGGGCGGGGACGCGGCCCGCAGCCTGCTCGACCTGTCCCGCCCTGATCTGGATTTCACCGCCCTGGCCCGCGGGATGGGAGTACCTGCGGCCCGGGCCGCCAGCGCCGGGGAATTCGCTGACGAGTTGCGGCGCGCGCTGGCCGAGCCGGGACCGCACCTGATCGAAGCGCTGCTCAGCCCGCCCGGCTGACCGGCGCGGGCCGGGAATGCACCGAACCCCGGCCGGAATTGGATCCGGCCGGGGCTCGCGCATCGCTCTCTCAGCCGGTCAGTTCGGGGCATGATGAGAGGCGCTGTGATCAGAATCAGGTGAAATGAGAAACTGCGCGATCAGAACGTTGCCCTGATCAGCAGCCGTCGTAGGGCGCCCACGGCGAGGTGCCGTCCTGCGCGTACAGCTGCTGGAACGCCTGGGTCTGCTGGGCGACAGAGGCCGACCCGGCTGTGCCCGGCAAACCGAGGCTGGCCCAGGTGCTCGGCAGGATGCCGTACAGGCCCGCCGAGGACGCGGTCGGGTTGTTGCCCGACTCACGCCAGGCCACGCACTGCTGGAACGATGACGACGCGCTGCCACCGGCGCTGGTGGCCGACGTGCCCGAGCTCACCGACGACGTGCCGGAGCTCTCCGAGGAGGTCCCCGAGCTGGCTGCCGTGCTCGAGCTCGCCGAGGGCGCACTGGAAGCCGCCGGGGCCTGGTAGTAGGTCGGCGCTTCCGGGGTAATCCCGGAACGCCCGTCCGGCACCTGCACGACCTGGCCCACGTAGATCAGGTTGGGGTTCTTGATCCACCGGTTGGCCGCCTCGACCTTAGTGAGTGAGACGCCCGCCGAGGCGGCGATACCGCTGAGGGTGTCACCCGGCTGCACGGTATGCGTGCTGGCCAGGGCAGGCCCAGCCGCCAGGCCGGCCATCACGATGCCGGCGCCTGCTGCCGTGATTATCCGTGTTTGTACCTTCATAAAGCTCCTTGTCCGGATTCTGGTCACAGCGGCCCAACGTACGCAAGGGCTGCTCGGGGCGCAAACCCGGCGGGGGCAGCACCACCCCAGGTGAGAGCCGGAAGCCCTTGCGGCAGCGGGGCTTCCGGCTTTTTAAAAAAAAGTTTGTGATGGGGCGAGTGTGGGTACTGATGCGTTCCTGCCTAGGTGCGGCCAGCCAGGCGCACCCGGCGCCGGCCAGCCGGAGGCCAGCAACCCCCCAGCCCATCGCCCCCAGGCCTGCGGGTGTCCGGGCGGAGTCCCCCCGGGTGAAGTTGCCCGCGCGGGCGCCGGCGCCCGATCCGGGGCGGCCGTCCTGCCCCGCGCGCGCCGGGCGCGCCGAGGAGACCGGCCGGGTGGCGGGCGGCCGCGGGAGCAGCGGTCACCGAGCAGCCCCGCCCCGTGGCCGGCCGTCGGCGGCGCAGTCCGCCGCGGTCCAGCGCACGCCGCCGGCCCCGGCCGTGCAGCGCAAACTGGCGATCCAGTGTCTCCAGGCCAGGCAGCACCTCCAGGCCAGGCAGCACCTCCATGCCAGGCCGCACGTGCTGGTGGTCCAGGCTGCCCTCGCGGGCCGCGCCCTCGGCCAGGGCCGCGGGAACACTCTCCGCCGCGGCTGGCGCCGCAGCGGCCGGGCGCGCCGCGCGGCGGCCGGGGCGCCGCACGCTGCTCAGCGCGATGCCGCCGAGGATGGCCGCGCCTCCGCCGAGCTGGGCCGGGCCGGCCGGGTTACCGAAGACCACGACGCCCGCCACCGCGCCGACCAGCGGCTCGATGTTGAGGAAGGCACCGGCGGTCTCAGCCGGCAGCCGGCTCTGCCCGAACGCGAACAGGGTGAACGGGAGCAGGGTCCCGCACGCGATGAGCGCGGCCACGGCCACCAGGCTCGCCGCGTGCGCGGGCGCGGGCGGCATGCCCTCGGTCAGCGCGCTGAACGGCGCCGTGGCCAGGGCTGCGCCCAGGAACTGCACCGCGGTGACGGCGATCGGGTCCCGGCCACGCAGCAGCCGGGTCTGGCCGACGGTGAAGACCGCTGAGAGCAGCACCGAGCCCAGCACCATGCCGTCGCCGCCCAGGTTTGCGCCGCCACCACCCCCGGCGGCGACCAGGCCGACCCCGCTGAGCGAGACGGCGAAGCCAGCCCAGGCGACAGGGCGCGCCACGCTGCGGTGCCACACGGCGGCGATGATCGCCACCAGCACGGGGGCGGTGCCGATGAGCAGCGCGGCATGGCTGACACTGGTCCGGGTAATGCCTGAGTTCTGGAGCAGGACCGTCCCGCCGTATCCCACCGCGCCCGAGGCCAGGATCGCCGGGCTCCACGCCGCACGCAGCCGCGACCGGGTCACGGTCAGCAGCACGGCAGCGGCCACGGCGAACCGGATGGCGGTCAGCCAGCCGGGCGGCAGCCAGCCCAGGGCGATCTTGGACAGGGGGACCGTGCTGCCCCACAGCAGCCCGGCGATGGTGAGCGCCACGAGGGCGCGGCGGCGGTCGATGTTCATGCATCCAGAATGCGTCCTCGCAGACCAGAATTGGCTCTAGGGGAGTCTCAGTGCAATATTATTCAGTTCCATGGCCGCGAACCTTGATGAAGTTGATATCCAGCTACTAACCGCGTTGCAGGCCGACGCGGACCGGACCAACGTCGAGCTGGCCCGGCTGGTCGGCCTGTCCCCGGCCGCGACGCTGCACCGGGTGCGCGCGCTCAAGGAGTCCGGGGTCATCCGCATCATCCGGGCCCAGCTCGACCCGGAGGCCGCCGGTTTCCCGTTGCAGCTCTACGTGTTCGCCGCGCTGGGCCGGCACGACCCCCGCGCGACCCGGATCTTCGAGGACCAGGTCCGGGCCCTGCCGCAGATCATCCAGGCGGACAACCTGGCCGGCGAGATGGACTACCTGCTCAGCATCGTCGCCCGGGACATAGCCGAGCTCCAGGAGGTGCTGACCCGGCTGTCCACCCGGGGCGGCCAGCGGCTAATCACCTACCTGCGGCTGGCCGAGGTCAAGCCGCCCTGTGGGCTGCCGCTGGACCCGGACACGGCAGCAGGTGGCCGCGCGGCGCGCCAGCGCCGGCGGCCACCCGCTGCCCGGGGGGAACCGGCCGGTTAGCGAGCCGGGGCTGCCCTGGGCAGCCCGGGGTCCTCAGGACTTGAACTGCTCGATCTTGTCCCGGAACAGGGTGGTCGCGGTCGTGGTCGTGCGCGGCTGCCCGCGCGGGAACGCCTCGGCGAACTTCCCGGCCTGGTCGTACTCGCCCTGGCGTAGTCCACGAACGGGTCCGGGTGGCGCACACCGTACCCGGGGTACCCGAGCACCATCTGCTCCCGGAGGATCCGGCCGACTGCTCCCGGAGGATCCGGCCGAGCGAGGTTGTTGTTGATCACGAGGCCCGGAACCGGAAGAAGAGCTGATGCAGGTCGGCTACGTCGGGCTGCTGAAGGCCATCAACAACTTCGACCCGTCCTTCGGCGGGAACCTGGCCGCTTACGCCCAGCCGTGCATCTCCGGCGAGATCAAGCGGCACTTCCGTGACAAGCGCTGGCAGGTCCATGTGAAGCGGCCGGTCCAGGAACTGCTGCTGCAGGTGCGCAAGGCCCGCACCGCCCTCGTCCAGGACCTAGGCCATGTGCCCACGGATGAGGAGGTCGCCGGGCATCTGGACGTCAGCCTGGAGGAGATCCGGGACGCCAACCGGGCGGACATGGTCTTTCACCCCCACTCCCTGGACGCGCCGATGTCCACCTATGACGACGCCGCCACCCTGGGTGACCTGCTCGGCGGTGAAGATCCCCAGGTGGAGCGGACCCTGGACATGCAGGCGGTGTCGACCCACTGGGGCGAGCTGCCCGAACGGGAGCAGCACGTCCTGGCCATGCGCTTCTACGGCAACATGACCCAGGCCGAGATAGGCGAGAAGCTGGGCGTGTCGCAGATGCACGCGTCGCGGCTGCTCGCCCGGGCCCTCGATTACCTCCGCGAATGCCTGCTCGGCGCCGAGCAGCAGGTCAGCTACCGATAGCCTCCGGCGGCGGCTCGCCCGCGTGTGCGGGCCGCGTCCACCAGGGCACGCCCCGCCAGGCCACGCATCAGCCGCAGTTCCACCTGCGCCGCTTGCGGTCCGAGGGCGTCCCCCGCTGACGCGGCGGGCAGCACGCGCGCCGACGAGCCGGCCCGGCGGGCCCGCCGGGCCGGCTGACGCGGCCTGACGCCCCGTCGCGCCCCGCTGACGCGGCGGGGCGCCCAGCCCGGGCCGGCGGCCCTGCCCCGGTGACCTGACCCGTTCTCGGGCCACCCTGCCCCCCGCCGGGCCGCCCCACCCGTGCACGCCCCCAGCCCCGGCAGCTCCCCACCCCGCACTTCCCACCCCCCGTCCCCACCTCTATGTCCACGGCCCCAGGACAACCAGCCCCGCACAACCCAGCAGCCCCACCTCTCCCCCTGGCCCCCGGCCCCGCCCTGCCCGATTTTGTGATCTAACGATTGCTGTCGTCCCAGCAACACCGATCGTTAGATCACGAACGGAGCGTGTGACGTGAGCGGTGAACGTGGCTGGTGGGGTAAGTGAGCGCAGAGCCTCACGGGGCTGGCCACGGCGCGGGCACCCGGGCCGGCCCGGGTCAGCCCGAGGCGTTCCTCGGGGTGAAGGCCGAGCGGAAGGGCTCGGAGGAGATCGCCAGCCCGCTCATCGCCGAGGACGCCAGCACCGTAGGCGCCGCCGCCGGCTGACCCAGTCCGGGTCCCAGACTCGCCCAGGTGGTCACGGGCCGGTCCGGGCTGGCCCCGGGCCGCTCCCGGGCTGGCCCCGGGCCGCTCCCTGACCAGCCCCGCCAGGATCATCAGCAAGGCGCCGATCACGAACGCGATCACCGTGTCGATCACCTTGCCCGTGCTGACCAGCGAGGGGAACAGCAGCGGGCTCCTCGCCCGCGGCCTCCCCACCGTGCCGCCGGCCACGCGCTCCGCTACCCGCGCCCGGCGGGCTTATTCAGGCGTTATGTGCCACCCGGAACACTGCGGAGCCGCTCTGCGGCCACCCCGGCCAGACGGCCGATCTGGGATAGGATGCCGAGCTCGCGGAAACCCAGCCGCGGGCCGGCCCGGCCGCGCACCACGGTGATCGCACCGCAGGCCGCGCCGCCCGCCAGGATCGGCCCGACCGCGACCGAGCGGGCGCCGATCACGCTGGCCACCGGGCGGCCGTCGGGCAGGCCGCCGAGCATCCACTCGTCGTCGATCGAGGCCCAGACCTCCGGGGTACACCGGCTCACCGCCGAGCTGATCACGGGGCAGGACTGCCCGGCGACCTCGCCCAGCGCTGCGATCAGCCCCGGGTCGGGCTCCCGGGCGGACACCGCCCGGCGCGGCGGGGTGGCGAGGAAGTCGACGAACACCCAGTCAGCGAACTTGCCACTCAGCGCCTCGGCCATCGTCGAGCGCAGTTGCGCCTCGGCCGCCGCGGTGACCGCCGCCACCGCAGCGCGGGCCATGGTGTCGAGGCCGATGGTCCACGCGGTCGCCAGCCGGAGCAGATCGTCGCCGGGCACCAGCCCGGTGGCCCATAGGCCCGGCTCGTTCACCACTGGCCCGCCAGTTATCCTCATCACCGGCCCGTCGCTGGCGGCCGCCCACCGCTGCAGCCGGCCTCGCATCTGGATCTTCGTCGAGGCAGACTGCCCCGGGAGAATCGCCTCAAACTGAGGGGCTAGACAGGCGGAGGGAGCCAGACGTGCTGACTGAGCAGGAAGCGGCGGAGTTCCGGATCCGCCAGCTGGTCGAGAAGTGGGCCCTGACCAGGGACGCCGGCGACTGGGCCGGGTTCGCGTCGGTCTGGCACTCCGGCGGCTGGATGACGGCCACCTGGTTTCAGGGTCCGGCCGATGATTTCGTCCAGGCCAGCCGGGACGGCTTCGCCGCGGGGGTGAACATCCTGCATTTCCTGGGCGGATCCCGCTGCGAGGTGACCGGGGACCGGGCGGTGACCCAGACCAAGATGACCATCCAGCAGCGCGCCGGGGTACACGAAGTGACCGCCGACGTCACCTGCACCGGCCGCTTCTACGACTTCCTCGAGAAGCGCACCGGGGCCTGGGGCATCGTCCGCCGGCAGCCGATCTACGAGAAGGACCGGCTCGACCCGGTGGACCCCGCGGCCCGGCTCACCCTCGACCCGGAACAGCTGGCCCGGTTCCCGGCTGGCTACCGGCACCTGGCTTACCTGCAGTCCCAGCTGGGTTACCGGATCGCTCCCCGGCTGCCCGGGCTGCGGGGCCCCGAGGTGGAACGCCTGTACCAGGAAGGCCAGGAGTGGCTCGGCGGGTCCGCCACGGCGGGGATGCCGACCGCCGACGGGCTGCTCAGCCCCCCGGCCTGACCCCGTTCAGACCTCGACCGTGGTCCCCACGTCCACCCGGGAGAAGGTGTCTTCCTTCCCGCACAGCGGCAGGAAGTTGTCCAGCACCATGAGGCCGACGTCGCCGAACAGGGCCTCGTGGATGACGTACCCGCGCTGCGGGGCGACCTCACGCGCGTAGTCGATCATCTCGCCCGTCTTTAGCCACGGCCCGCTGGCCGGCAGCAGCAGGGTCTGGACCGGGTCCTGCGGCACAGTGAACGAGTCCCCCGGGTGGAAGACCGAGCCGTCGATCATGAACCCGGTGTTCTGGATCACCGGGATGTCGCGGTGCAGGACCGCGTGCAGATGACCGTAGGTGTGCACGTTGAATCCGGCCGCGGTGAACGTGTCTCCCTCGTCCACCACGTGCACCTGCTGGTTGCCGAACCCTGCGAACTCGCTGGCCACCGACTCGTTGGTCCACAGCTGCAGGCCGGGGTCGGCGGTGAGCGCGGCGCGCAGACCATCCGCGTCGAAGTGATCGAAGTGCTCGTGCGTGACCAGCACCGCGCTGGCTCCCTCCAGCGCCCGCGGCATACTCCACGCTGCAGGATCGATGACCAGCGTGACCCCGTCCTTCTCCAGCCTGACGCAGGCGTGCTCGAGTTTGGTCAGCTGCATGTGCCCTCTCCCTGACTCAGGCGGATGTTCACGACCCTACCGGGCCACGCCGCCGCGCAGCCGCCGCCGGAGGCAGCGCCTAACTATTAACTAACGACTCTCACGGCCCGCCCGGGCGCCGACTGACATCCGGGTCGCGAGCTCCGCGTCGATCTGCCGGGCGGCGTCGAGCAGCCGGGGCAGGAACTGCTTCTCCAGCGTGCGCATCGGCACCCGGGCGGCGTGCGCGCTCGCGTTGATGGCCGCGACCACCCGTCCCGAGCTGTCCCGGATGGGCACCGCGATCGACCGGACCCCGGCCTCCAGTTCCTGGTCGACCGCGGCCCAGCCCTGTGCGGCCACCCGGCCCAGGATCCGCCGCAGTTCTGTCTCGTCCACCACGGTGCGCTCGGTCAGTTTGCGCAGGCTGGTGCGCTGCAGGTGCGCGTCAAGTTCGCCGGCAGGCAGGCTGGCCAGCAGGACCCGGCCCATCGAGGTCGGATAGGGCGGCAGCCGGGTGCCCACGGTGAGGGCGATGGTCATGATCCTGTTGGCTGAGGCGCGTGCCACGTACACGATGTCGTCGCCGTCGAGCACGCTCACCGAGCAGGACTCATGCAGCACCTCGGCCAGGTCCTCCAGGTGCGGCTGGGCGATCTGGGCCACGCTGAACGAGGACAGGTACGCATAACCGAGCGCGAGCACCCTCGGCCGCAGCGAGAACTGCCGCCCGGTACTGCCCACGTAGCCGAGTTCCTGCAGGGTGAGCAGGAAGCGGCGGGCCGCCGCCCGGGTCAGCCCGGTCCGCTCGGCCACCTCCGACAAGGTCAGCGACGGCCGCTCGGAGGAAAAGCACCGGATCACGGCCAGCCCCCGGTCCAGCGACTGGACGAAGTCCGTGCGGCGCCCCGGGCCAGGCCGCCCGCTCACGCCGGCGCCGTCCGCGATCCCCGCCTCCGCGATCCCCGCCTCCGCAATCCCCGCCTCCGCAATCCCCGCCTGCGGGGTCCCCGCCTCCGGGGTATCCACCCCAGCGGCGTCCTCGGCAGAGTCCCCGGCGGCCCTGCGGCCTGATGTGTTCACATTGCGAACGATAGCGCGCTGGCCGGCACCGCGCCATACAGGCCCGGGCGCGGCGCAGGGCTCACGTGCGGCTCAGGCGCCGCGCCCGTGCAGGCCCCGGCAGGTGGCATCGATGGCGGGGTGGTCGATCAGTTCCTGGTAGGAGCCATGCGCCCGGCGGATGTGGTGCTTTGGCCGCGAACCGCCGGGCCCGCTCGGGATCACGGCGGCGACGGCGGCCACTGTGACGTCGGGGATCTGGCGGGCGGGTTTGAGCAGCGCGCCCGGGGTGATCCGTGCGGCGCCCAGCGTCCCGGTCCGCAACCGGTCCACGGTCACTCCTTCTAGCGCGAGCGGCGGGTGGCTACCTCGTGCAGGGCGATGCCCGCCGCCACGCCGGCGTTGAGTGACTCGGTCTGCGCCGCGATGGGGATCCGGACGAGCACGTCGCAGCGCTGCGCGACCAGCCGGGACAGGCCGCGCCCCTCCGAGCCCACGACCAGCACGAGGGGACCGTCGGCCACGTTGAGGTCGCCGAGGTCGGTGTCGCCCTCGGCGTCGAGACCGGCCACGAACAATCCGGCCTCCTGGTAGGAGGTGAGTGCGCGGGCCAGGTTGGGGGCCCAGGCGACGGGTACCCGGGCCAGCGCCCCGGCCGACGCCTTCCAGGCTCCCGCGCTCACGTGCGCGGAACGCCGGGCGGGCACCAGCACGCCGTGGCCGCCGAACGCCGCGACCGAGCGGACGATCGCGCCGAGGTTACGCGGGTCGGTGACCGAGTCCAGCGCCACGATCAGCGGTTCCTGGCCCCGGGCACGGGCCCGCTGCAGGAGGTCATCGGGGTGGGCGTAGTCGTAGGGGCGGACCTTCAGGGCCAGGCTCTGGTGCACCGCGCCGCCGGTCAGGCGGTCCAGCTCCGGCCGCCCCGCCTCGATCACCGGGATCCCCACGTCGGCGGCGAGCCGGATCACCTCGTTAAACCGCGGGTCGGAGCCGTCCCGCGGGCCGGCGTAGAGCGCGGTGGCGGGGACGCGGGCACGCAGTGACTCCAGCACCGCGTTGCGGCCCGCCACCACCTCGGGAGCGTCACCGGCGCCGCGAGCGCGGACTGCGCCGCCCCTGGAATCCCGGCCACCGCGGTCGGCCGGCCGACGCGGTCCGGGGCCCGGGCACCGCGGTCCGGGGCCCGGGCACCGTCCGGCGACGACACACCGCCCCCGCGGCCCGCCCCGGCGGCCTTCGCGGCCGCCCGGCGCTGCGCCGGGTGACCCGGTCGCATGTGCGCGGGCGGGGTCGGTCCCTTGCCCTCGAGTTTGCGCTTGCCGTAGCCGCCGGTGCCGGGCCGCGGCTTACCGGACTTGGTCCGCCCGCCACGGCCAGACCGGCCGGACCCGCCCGCTGCCGCGCCGGTCATCGCTTCAGCTCCCAGCGAGGTCCCTGCGGGGTGTCCTCGATGAGGATGCCCGCGGCGTGCAGGTCGTCCCGGATCGCGTCGGCGGCCGCGTAGTCACGGCGCTCGCGGGCGGCCTGCCGCTGCGTCAGGGCCACCGCCACCAGCGCGCTGACCACCGCGTGCAGGTCGTCACCGGGACTGGCCGACGCCCACGGCTCGGACAGCGGGTCGAGGCCAAGCACGCTGAGCATAGCCCGGACCTCAGCCAGCGCAGCCGCAGCGGCGGTCGTGTCGCCCGCGGCGAGGGCGTTGTTGCCAACCCGTACCGTCTCGTGCACGACGGCCAGGGCCTGCGGTACGGCCAGATCGTCATCCATCGCGGCGCGGAACGCGGCGGGAAGGTCGGCACCCGCACCGGCCTGCGGGCTGATCTCGGCGGCCCGGGTGACGAAATTCTCGATCCGGCGGTAGGCGGCGACGGCCTCATCCAGGGCTTCCGGCGAGTACTCGATGCCCGAGCGGTAATGCGCCTGCCCCAGGTAATACCGCAGCTCCACCGGCCGCACCTGGGTCACCATGGCGTCCACCAGCAGGGAGTTGCCGAGGGACTTGCTCATCTTCTCCCCGGCCACCCCGACCAGCCCGTTGTGCAGCCAGTACTGCGCGAACCCGTCTCCGGCGGCGCGGGACTGGGCGATCTCGTTCTCGTGGTGCGGGAAGACCAGGTCCAGGCCGCCGCCGTGGATGTCGAACGTGGGCCCCAGGTACTTGGTGGCCATCGCGGAGCACTCCAGGTGCCAGCCGGGCCGGCCCGGGCCCCACGGGGTCTCCCAGGCAGGCTCACCGGGCTTGGCGCCCTTCCACAGCGCGAAGTCATGCTGGTCACGCTTGGCCTCGTTGGCCTCGGTGTCGTCGGCCGGGCGCATGTGATCCACCCGCTGCCCGGACAGCGCGCCGTACGCGGGGTAGGAGCGGACGTCGAAGTAAACATCACCGTCGGCAGCGTAGGCGTGATCGGTGTCGATCAGGCGGTGCATCAAGGTGATCATCTCGGGCACGTGCCCCGTCGCCCGGGGCTCGACGTCCGGGGGGACGCAGCCCAGCACCGTGTACGCGCGGCTGAACGCCCGCTCGTTGCGCTGGGCTATCAGCCACCAGGGGACCTCCTCGGCCGCGGCGACCCGGAGGATCTTGTCATCGATGTCGGTGACGTTCCGGCAGAACGTGACCTGGTAACCGCTGGCCCGCAGCCAGCGGGTGAGGATGTCGAAGACCACGCCCGACCTGATGTGCCCGATGTGCGGCGGCGCCTGCACGGTGGCGCCGCACAGGTACAGCGACGCCTTACCGGGCGCCACCGGCGTGAAGTCGCGCACGGTGCGCGCAGCAGTGTCGTAAAGGCGGAGCGTCACGGAGCAAGGCTACGGGATCAAGCGCCCTGCCCGGGCGGCCCGGCGTGCGGCGGCATCCAGCCACCGCCCGGCGGCGCGCCGCTCGGGGTACCGGTGGCACGCCGCTCAGGTCCGCAGTGGCGCGCCGCCCAGGGTCCGGCCGCAGGCAGTCCCGCCGGGACCGCCTCTCCCTCGCCCGCACAGCCGGGATTGCCCAGTTCCGGCATGGCTTGCAACACGCCGGGTACCTTGGCTTGCCTCGAATATCCCCAGTCCACGCGCGATACGCAATATCGTCTCCCTTGACGTTAGACAACAGAGACAGACGCGAGACAGCCCGGCCTTCGGCAGCACAGGTGTTAAGAGCACAGGTCCGAAGAACACAGGCGCGACAAGCACAGGCGTGACAAGCACAGGCGCTGGACAGCGCAAGCGCTGGAGACCGCGGGCGCAGACGGTAGAGATCGTGCGGCCGGGCGCGGGGCCCGGAGGGCCGCTCGCATTCTGGTCCCCCAAGCGTGCGGGCGCTGCTGGCCGCCACCTGGCGGCGGTGGCGCGGAGCGCGCCGATTCCCGGTCCTTGGTTGTCGCCGGGAGTCACAGAGCATCACCGCAGGAAGGACGAAGTAGCCCCGATGAACGGCAATCCCCGAGCGAACGGCTCCCGGGGGCATGACCCCTACGCCGCGCTCCGCCTGGTCGCGCTTATCGCCGCGATCGCCGGGGTAATCGTGCTGGCCGCGGCCGCGTTCGTGCTCTCCTACGGCGGGATCCACAAGATCGCGCTGTCCGCCGGGGTGTCGGCCAGCGCGGCCCGGATTTTCCCGGTTATCTTCGACGCGATGCTGGTGGTGTCCTGCGCCGCCGTGCTGTCGTTGCGGGCCGCGAGCTGGTGGCAGCGCACCTACGCCTGGCTGACCACGCTGGTGCTGCTGGCCGCGGTGGCGGTCGCCGACGCGGTGCACGCGACCGGCACTCACATCCCCCGCAAACCGGCCGCCGCAACCATCGCCGTCCTCCCCTGGGTCCTCCTGCTGCTGGCGTTCAGCCTGCTTCTGTCTATGCTCCGGCAGTTCCGCCGGACCCGGGTGGCCATGGCCGGCCAGGACGTGGCCGAGGCCGCGACCCAGCCCGCCGCGCGCCCGGCCGGTCCGGCCGTAGACACCGTCGCCGTTCGACACCGTCCCGGCCCGGGACACCGCCCCGCCGCTGGCCCTCCTGGCCGAAACCCCCCTGGCCGACACCTCCCCGGCCCACACCGCCCCGGCTAGCACTTCTCCAGCCGACACCTCCCCAGCGCGCACAGTCCCGGCGGGCACCTCCCCAGCGGCCACAACCCCGGCGGGCACCTCCCCAGCCGCGCGGCCGCCCGCCCCCGCCGCACCGTTCCCCGCCGCACCGCCTCCGGAGGCATTGTCTCCCGCCGCACAGGCCCGCGCCGCGCCGGGAAACTCACCCAGTCCGGAGTCCGGTCCAGCCGCCGGGCCCGGTGCCGCCGCGCAGTTCAACGGCGCCCGCCCTACTGGCGCTGAAGAGCAGCCGCAACGAACACCTCTCCCGCCCACCCAGCCCCCCGGAAGTCCGGAGCAGGCGCCGGAGCCGCCGACCACCCCGGTGCCCGACGCTGCGGCACCGCCCGCCGGGCCGGTCCCCGGGGACTCGGCGCCCGACGCCGTGGCACCGCCCGCCGGGCCCGTCCCCGGGGACTCGGCGCCCGCTGACACCGCCCCGCCAGCCGGGCCAGGTGACGACGTTCCCGCCGGGGCCGCGTTCCCCGGGACCGCGTTCTCCGAGACCGCAGCCACGCAGACCGCCAGCGAGTTGGCCGACGACGTCGCCGCTGGTCACGACACGGCTAGTCACGACACGGCGGACGAGGAGAGGGCCGGAAGCGACCCAACTGGTCAGGAACGGGCTGATCAGGAGCCCGCAGGTCAGGGGCAGGCCGTCCGGGAGCAGGTCGCGCCGGAGGAGCCCGGCCAGGAGGAGACCGCCGCCGGCCACCCGTCTACCGGGGAGCAGCCGGGTGAGTCGCCCGGGGGCGGGCAGGCTGAGCCCGCCCCGGAACAGGCAGCGCAGCTGCAGACGGGCGGGACTGGCGCCGATCAGCCGTCCGGAGCCTCTGGCAGCACCATCCACGTGCCGCATCAGCCCTTGCCGGCCCCGGTGCCCGCCCCGTCCCCGCACTTCGACCGGCTGAGGAGCACCCCGACGCCGCCCGAGGATGAGTCCGACTCCGACGCCTGACTCCGGCGCCTGACCGCGCCTACCGTGATCATCGCCCCGTCGGGCCGCATTCTCAGGCGATGGCCGCCGGACGGCGGCGGTTAGGCTGGTTTTGTCGTAGCCGGACCAGCCTCGGAGGAGCAACGCCGTGTCACACATGGCCGAAATGACCGAGCTGACCTCCGAGGCGGAACTGCGTGAGCTGCTGAACAACCCGTCCCGGCGCGCGGCCACAAAGGTGCGTCCCGCGCTGCACGAACGGGACCGGGAATGGCTCGCCGCCTCCCCGTTCTGCCTGATCGCGACCTCCGCCGCCGACGGCGGGTGTGACGTGTCCCCCAAGGGTGATCCGCCTGGCTTCGCCAAGGTGCTCGATGACACCACGATCGCGATCCCGGACCGCGCGGGTAACAAGCGGTTGGACGGGTTCTGCAACATCCTGAGCAACCCGCAGGTCGGCCTGCTGTTCCTGGTCCCTGGCCGGGGCGACACGCTGCGCATCAACGGGCGGGCCCGGCTGATCCGCGAGGCGACGTTCTTCGACGACATGATCGTCCGCGGGAGCCTGCCGCGGCTGGCCTTGCTGGTCGAGGTGGAAGAGGTCTTCTTCCACTGCGCCAAGGCGTTCCTGCGCGCCCGGCTGTGGGACCCGCAGACCTGGAACCCCGGGATCCTGCCCTCGGTGGCCCGCATCGTGAAGGATGTCCAGCCCGACACGGAGGAAACGCTCGAGGAACTCGAGCGGCACTACGGCCCGGCCTACCGCGAGCTGCTCTACCCGGCTAGCTGAAGACTGCTCCCAGCTGAGACCCAGACCCCGCACTGCCCCGGTCCTACCAGTCACACTGACCCCTCCCGCCCACGTTTCACGCGGATGGTGCGCCGAATCGGACAAAACACCCCAGAAAAACGCACCGTCCGCGTGAAAAGTGGGCGGAGAAGTGGGCGTTGCCCATGATCAATGTGACCCACGGTGCTCATGGGGCGAGCCCGCCGCGCAACACGGGGGGGCCGGGGCTAGTTCACGGGGGGGCCGGGGCTAGTTCACGGGGGGGCCGGGGCTAGTTCACGGGGGGCCGGGGCTAGTTCTTGAGCACGAGGGCGGTGGCGATGGCCGCGATGCCCTCACGTCGGCCCGTCAGGCCCAGGCCGTCCGTTGTGGTCCCCGACAGGCTGACCGGAACGCCGCCGAGAGCCTCGGACAGCACCTTCTCGGCCTCCTGGCGCCGCGGGGACAGCCGCGGGCGCTCGCCGATGACCTGGATCGCGACGTTCCCGATGGCGTACCCGGTTCCGGCCACCAGGGCCGCGGTCGCCCGCAGCAGCGCCGTCCCCGACGCCCCGGCCCACTGCGCTTCGGCCGTGCCGAAGTTCGCACCGAGATCTCCGAGACCGGCGGCCGACAGCAAGGCGTCGCAGGCGGCGTGCGCCGCCACATCACCATCCGAATGACCAGTCAGGCCGACTTCACCCGGCCAGAACAATCCTGCGAGGTAGAGCGGGCGCCCAGGGCCGAAGGGGTGCACATCTGTGCCCACTCCTACCCTGGGCAGCCCGCTCACCATGCGCGCCGCGGCAAGATCAGGAGGCGAGGATCTCGTCGAGCAGCGCCTCTGCCTTGTCCTCGTTGGTCTTCTCGGCCAGCGCCAGCTCACTGACCAGGATCTGCCGCGCCTTGGCCAGCATGCGCTTCTCGCCTGCGGACAGACCGCGCTCCCGGTCCCTGCGCCACAGATCCCGGACGACCTCGGCCACCTTGTTCACGTCACCGGAGGCGAGCTTCTCAAGGTTGGCTTTGTACCGCCGTGACCAGTTGGTCGGTTCCTCGGTGTGCGGGGCGCGAAGCACCTCGAACACCCTCTCAAGTCCTTCCTGCCCGACAACGTCCCGCACGCCCACCAGCTCGGCATTGTCTGCGGGAACGCGTACGGTCAAGTCACCCTTGTTGACCTTGAGAACGAGGTACGTCTTGTCCTCACCCTTGATCGATCGGGTCTCGATCTCCTCGATGCGAGCAGCCCCATGGTGGGGGTAGACGACCGTGTCGCCGACCTTAAAAGTCATGTGGCACATACCCCTTCCGCTAAAGCAATGCTAGCACGACCAACGGGGTTCCCTAGCTGTCGTTCACGTTAAACGTGCAGGTCAATGGACGTTTAAGGGTCTCAGAAAGCGGTTGCCGTGGTCTGTCGGGGAGGGCCAGGCCCCTGCGGGGCACCCTGCGCGGGATCATGTGTTTCCGGCCGGTTTCACGTTCGACGGCCTCTTCAGGCGCCTGTTGGGGCTTTCTCCCAGTGTGCGGCCCGGCCCCGCGGGCGGCTCATCCGGGCCGTCCCGGCGGCGGGGGACGGCGCGCCGGAGCGCCGCACGCGGCCGCCAGGGACGAGCGAGCGGGCCGCCGGGGACGAGCGAGCGCCACCCGGGAGGAACCTGCCCAACAATCCGCTGGCGGCCAACTGTGCGCGAGGGCGGGCACAGGCACATACTGGAAACAACGAGTCCGCGCACGCCGGAGAAGGATGCCCGTGAACAGAGGTGGGGATCCGGAGCGGGACGACTACGGCCTGCCCCCGGTTGACATCGAGATCCCGGACGACGCCAGGGAGCTCGAGCGCGATAGGCACGCGTACCACCGGGAGCTGCGCATGCAGCGCAGGCACCAGCTGGTGCGGCGGCTGAGCGGCCCGCTCACCCGGGACGGGATGGTCCTCCCCCTGCTCGCCAGCTGCCTGGCCCTGACCCTGCTGGCCGGAACCCTGCTGACCATGTTCACGGCGCGGCGCGCGGTACCAACCACCGTGCAGACGACCAGCGCGCCCCGGCGGTCCAGCCCCCCGGTCGGCCAGGTCGGCGGCCTGCTGCCGGAAGCCAGCGTCATCGTCGGCCGCGGCCAGCCCCGCCCGGTGCGTGACCTGCACCCCTCGGTCCTGGCCCTGGTTCCGCTCGGCTGCCGGTGCACGGCCGCGGCGCGCCGGCTGAGCGCGCAGGCGACCGCCGCGGGCGTGACGCTCTACTTCGTCGCGGCCAGGGCGGCGGTGGCTCAGGCCAGATCGCTGGCCAGGCGGAGCGGGCTCAGCGCCGGTCACGTGGTGACCGACCCCCACGACGCCTTGAGCGGCACTTACCAGCCCGTCGGGCTGACCGTGGTCCTGGTGGACAAGGATGGCCTGGTGCGCAGCATCCAGCAGAACCTCAGCCCGGCGCTCCAGCTGCAGGGCAGCCTGGGGGCGCTGACCGGAGGCCGCCCGCAGGGGCTGGACGACCCCGGTGGCACCGTGGTGCTGGCCGGCCAGGCCGGGTTGCGGGCCGCCTGACCAACCGCGGGCCGAGGGCGTAGCGGGCACCATCAGGCCCGGCTGGCGACACACCCGGGCCGGTGACTGGCCGGCCACCCGCTGCCGATACGCTTTCACGCGTCCAGGTGCACCTCACACGAATACGAGGAGAGCACGTGATGCTCCCCCTGAGCCGTTCCGCGATGCGGCCCACAGCCGCGTCCCGATCGTCCCGGCCGGGCCGCAGCGCCCTGCGCCGCGCCTGCGCCGTGGCCGCGGTGGCGCTGATCCCGGTGCTGGCGGGATGCGAGGCCGGCAGCAACGCGCCCGTCCTGCACTGGCACCCGTCCACGAACGGCGCGTCCGCGACGATCAAGGAGGGCGGGGGCGAAATCGCGATTCGCAACGCGTTCATCCTGGGCGCCCCGCCGAGCACGACCCTGCCAGCCGGCAGTTCCGCCAGCATGTTCGTGGGGCTGGTCAACACCGGGCCGCGGGACCGCCTGGTCCGCGTCTCCGCGCCGGGCTCTGCCACCTCGGTCACGCTGCCTAAGGGCGGCGTCGTGCTGGGGGCGGACCAGAGCGCGCTGCTGACCGGCCCTGCGCCCAAGCTCATCCTCACCGGCCTGACCCGCAGCCTGGACGCTGGGACGTACGTCAAGGTGTTCCTTACCTTCCAGAACGCGGGCACGGTGGGCCTGGACGTCCCGGTGCTCGCCCGGGCGGACTCGTACGCCACGTTCTCACCCGCCCCGATGGCGCCGCCGACGCCGAGGGCGACCGCGAGGCACAGGCGCCGGGGCGCGGGCAGCGCCACGGCGACGCCTTCGCCCGGCGCGACCGCCACTGCCACCGCGACGGCTACGGCCACCCCGTAAGAGCCGTTGCGGGGCGCGGGTGCGGAACTTAGCTGCCCGGCTCGAACTTGTAGCCCAGCCCCCGGACCGTGATGATGTGCCGCGGGTTACCTGGGTCGACCTCTACCTTGGCCCGCAGCCGCTTGATGTGCACGTCGAGGGTCTTGGTGTCGCCGACGTAGTCGGCACCCCAGACCCGGTCGATCAGCTGCATCCGGGTGAGCACCCGGCCGGTGTTCCGCAGCAGGACCTCGAGCAGCTCGAACTCCTTGAGCGGGAGCTGGACCTGCTCGCCGCGCACGGTCACCACGTGCCGTTCCACGTCCATCCGGACGGGGCCGGACTCCAGCGTCGAGGTCGCGGCGTCATCGGGTTCACCGCGCCTCCGGAGCACGGCCCGCATCCGGGCGACCAGCTCGCGGGAAGAGAACGGCTTGGTGACGTAGTCATCAGCGCCCAGCTCGAGGCCGACGACCTTGTCGATCTCGCTGTCCTTCGCGGTCAGCATGATCACCGGCACGCTCGACCGCTCGCGGAGCGTGCGGCACACCTCGCTGCCGGGCAGCCCGGGCAGCATGAGGTCGAGCAGCACCAGGTCCGCGCCGTCCCGGTCGAAGGTCTCCAGCGCGTCCGGGCCAGTCGGGCAGACCGCTACCTCGAAGCCCTCCTTGCGGAGCATGTAGGACAAGGCATCACTGAACGACTCTTCGTCTTCCACCACGAGCACCCGCGTCACTTCACAGCCTCCCTGGCAGATGATGCTGCTGGTGGCAGGGAACTCCCGGCCGCAGCGCGCGGGCGATTCGCAATCGGCACCCGCAGGGTGAACGTCAACCCCTCGCCTACCTTGCTCCGGACCGTGACATTGCCGCCGTGCGCGGCGGTCACGTGCTTGACGATGGCCAGGCCGAGCCCGGTCCCGCCGGTCGCGCGGGAGCGGGCGGGGTCGACCCGGTAGAAGCGTTCGAAGATCCGTTCCAGGTCCCGCTGCGGGATGCCGATCCCCTGGTCCGTGACGCTGATCTCGGCCACGTCGTCGGCGGCGCGGTGGGTGGCCACCACCACCCGGGTCTTCTCCGGGCTGTAGGCGACCGCGTTCTCCAGCAGGTTGCGCAGCGCGTTGACGAGCAGGTCCTCGTCTCCCAGCACGACCAGGCCGGGATCGCCGTCCGCGGCGAGCTCGATGCCATGGGCACTGGCCTTCATCCGGCACCGGTCCAGGGCCTCGGCCACCACGAGGGACACGTCCACCGGGATGGGGTCGGGGATAGGCTCGGCCGCCTGGATCCGGGACAAGGTGATGAGGTCCTGGGCCAGCTTGGTGAGCCGGGACGCTTCCTGCCGCATGCGCCCGGCGAACCGGCGGACCGCCTCAGGATCGTCGGCGGCATCCTCGACCGTCTCGGCCAGCAGGGCCAGCGCCCCCACCGGGGTCTTGAGCTCGTGGCTCACATTGGCCACGAAATCCCGGCGGACTTCTTCCACCCGGCGGCTCTCGGTCTGGTCCTCGGCCAGCAGCAGCACCAGGCCGCCGCCGCCCACCCCGGACCCCAGTGGTGCCACCCGGACCGCGAAGCTCGTGGTCCGGCCGCCGAACCTGGTGCCGGAGACCTCGATCTCGCCTTCCCTGATCTCGCCGTCCCGGCGTACCTGGCGGGCCAGGGCCAGCAGCTCGCCGACCATCAGGCGGTCGCCCTTGACCAGGCCGAAGGACCGGGCCGCGGCGCTCGCGCGGAGCACCCGGTCGTCGCTGTCGATGACTACCGCCGACGAGGAGAGCACGGAGAGGACCGCCGCGATACCGGCCGGAAGCCGGGGGGGCTGACGCCGCTGCGCGGACAAGTCCGCGAGCGGGTGCGCCTTGGCCGCCTTCCGGATCTTCACGATGGGGAGGCTCCTGTCCCGGGATCGTCCAGTTCAGTGACCCATCGAGCCATGATCACCGTCACCTGCGCGCGCACGCTTCGATGGTATGCGGGAGCAGCGCAGATCGCCTCAGGGCGGTGCCACCCGGCCGCCCTGTTCCCCATCTATTCACACGGCAGCCAGTCCGCCGTCATGCCCGATTTGTCCAGAAGTAAGCCGTGAGGCCGGCAGGCAGCGCGGGCTATCCCGGGGCGGTCAGCGTCCCTGGTTCGCTACCGCCTCGGCCGCCGCCGCGGCGGCCTTCGGATCGAGGTACCGGCCGCCCCGCTCTTTCGGCTGGAAGTCGGCGCCGATCTCGTAGACGAGCGGGATGCCGGTGGGGATGTTAAGCCCGGCGATCTTCTCGTCGGAGATGCCGTCCAGGTGCTTCACCAGGGCGCGCAGCGAGTTCCCGTGCGCGACCACCAGCACCGTCGCGCCCGCCGCGAGGTCCGGGACGATGGCGTCATGCCAGTACGGCATCATCCGGGTCAGGACGTCCTTGAGGCACTCGGTGCGCGGCATGAGCTCCGGCGGCAGCACCGCATACCGCGGATCTCCCACCGGGGAAAACGGGTCGTCGTCGGGCAGTGGCGGCGGGGGCACGTCGTAGGACCGGCGCCAGAGCATGAACTGCTCATCGCCGAACTCCTGCCGCGTCTGCGCCTTGTTCTTGCCCTGAAGCGCCCCGTAGTGCCGCTCGTTCAGCCGCCAGGACCTGCGCACCGGCAGCCACAGCCAGCCCGCCGTCTCAAGCGCCAGGTTGGCGGTCTGGATGGCCCGGGTCAGCACCGACGTATGCACGAGGTCGGGGAGCAGGCCCGCCTCACGCAGGAGTGCCCCGCCGCTTGAGGCTTCGGCCGCGCCTCGCTCGGACAGGCCCACGTCCACCCATCCGGTGAACAAGCCTTCCGCGTTCCATTCGCTTTCCCCATGCCGCAGCAGCACCAGCGTCGCCATGCTTCTGAGCTTAACGGGCCGGGCCGGGTGGCGCGCTGGAGCCGAGGGACCCCTGAGCGCCGGCTTTTGGCCCTAGCGCTCCGCGCCAAGCAGGCTGGCGCCCCGCGCCAAGCAGGCTGGCGCCCCGCTTCCCGGAAGCCTGGCGCTCCCCCGCCCAGCCGGCCTGGCGCCCCGCCCAGCCGGCCTGGCGCCCCGCTTCCAGCCAGGGGTGCACTCACCCGACCAGGCAAGACGGCGCGCCGCGCCGGGAACACCCCGCGCTATCGAGTGGTTGAGCAGACCGGAGGTGCATGCCCGTGCCGCGACGCTTCCCCCGGCGGATCGCGACCATCAGTGTCCATACCTCGCCGCTCGAACAGCCAGGCACCGGTGACGCCGGGGGCCTCAACGTCTACGTGGTGGAGGTCGCGAAACGCCTAGCCGGCCGCGGGGTGGAGGTCGAGATCTTCACCCGGGCCGTCTCGCCAGACACGCCGCCTGTCGCTGAACTCGTTCCCGGCGTGCTGGTCCGGCACGTGCAGGCCGGCCCTTTCGAGGAGCTGGACAAGGCCGACCTGCCCGCCCAGCTCTGCCAGTTCACGTTCGAGGTGCTGCGCGCCGAGGCCGCGCACGACCCCGGCCGGTACGACCTGGTGCACGCGCATTACTGGCTCTCCGGCCAGGTCGGGCTGGTGGCCCGGCAGCGCTGGGGGGTCCCCCTGGTGCAGTCCATGCACACGCTGGGCCTGGTCAAGAACGCGGCCCTGGCCCGGGGTGACGCGGCTGAGCCGGAGATGCGGCTGCGGGGTGAGACGGAAGTCGTGTCTACCGCGGACCGCCTGGTCGCCAACACCGAGGAGGAAGCGCTCCAGCTGGTGGGGCTGTACGGGGCGGACCCGGCCAAGGTCTGGACGGTGAACCCGGGGGTGGATCTCGCGGTGTTCCGGCCCGGCCCGGCGGGTGAGGCCCGGCGCAGGCTCGGCCTGCCCGCGGACGGGACCGTGGTGATGTTCGCGGGCCGGGTGCAGCCGCTCAAGGCGCCCGATCTGGTGCTGCGGGCCGCTGCGCAGCTGGTCCGGGACGACCCGGCGCTGGCCCGGACGCTGACCCTCGCCTTCGTTGGCGGCCCGAGCGGGACCGGGCGGGCCGACCCGGACGGCCTGATCGAGCTGGCTCATGACCTTGGTATCGCCGGCCTGGTCCGGCTGGAGCCGCCATGCCCCCAGCGTGAGCTGGCCGACTGGTACCGGGCCGCGACCGTGGTCATGGTGCCGTCGTACTCGGAGTCGTTCGGGCTGGTTGCTGTGGAGGCCCAGGCGTGCGGCACGCCGGTGATCGCGGCCGCGGTGGGAGGCCTGCGGACCGCGGTCAGGCACGGCGAGTCCGGCCTCCTCGTGAACGATCACGATCCGGCCAGCTACGCGCGGGCGCTCCGTGAGCTCATCGCCTCGCCCGCGCGACTGGAGCGGCTGTCCCGTGGTGGGGTGACGCACGCGTCCCGGTTCGGCTGGTCCCGCACGGTTGACCGGCTGATGAGCGTCTACGCGGGCGCGATCAGCAGCGTCCCTGACTATGAGGGCAGGGCGCCGGCTAGCTTCACCCGTGCTTTGCCTTCATGAGCAGGGCCTTCGCGAGCACAGCTGCCACGAAAAGATCGTTGGTGAGCATGGGGCAGGCGCCGGGGAGGAGCCGTCCGGCGGCCCGGGTGGCGCCGGCTGGCAGAATGAGCAGGCATGACCGAGCCCGTCCCAAGCAGTCGGCCCTCGGCCCAGGAAGACGCCGCCGCGGCCATCGAGACCGCCCTGCGGGACCTGGGACTGGGCTGGCAGAGCCCGCAGCCGGGCAGTTACCTGGTCAAGCTGGAGGGCCAGCACAAGCTGGCCACCATGACGTGGCTGATCGCGGGGCGGCACAGCCTGCACGTGGAGGCCTTCTTCTGCCGCCAGCCGGACGAGGATCACGCGCGCTTCTACCGCTTCCTGCTGGAGCGCAACGGCCGGATGTACGGGGTGCATTTCGCCCTCGACCCGGCCGGGGACGTGTACCTGGTGGGCCGGTTGCCGCTCCGCTCGGTGAGCACCGCGGAGGTGGACCGGATCCTGGGCTGCGTGCTGACCTACTCAGACGAGAACTTCGACCCGGCGCTGGCCATCGGCTTCGCCTCCTCGATCCGCAAGGAGTGGGCGTGGCGGGTCAAGCGGGGGGAGAGCCTGGCCAACCTGCGGGCCTTCGCCCGGCTGGCCGACCCCGAGCACGAATGGGCCGGGGACTAGGACTTGACCAGGCGGGAGATGGCTTCGGCCGCCTCGCGGACCGATTCACGCCCCTCGTCCCCGCCCGCGCGGACCGCTTCGGTCACGCAGTGGCCCAGGTGCTCCTCCAGCAGCCCCAGCGCCACCGCCTGCAGGGCCCGGGTTACCGCCGAGACCTGGGTGAGCACATCGATGCAGTAGACGTCTTCTTCCACCATGCGCTGCAAGCCGCGCACTTGGCCCTCGATGCGGCGCAACCGTTTGAGGTAGGCGTCCTTATCCTGCGTATAACCGCGCATGCAGCGAGAATACGCTGCCGGGCGGGGATCCCCCAGAACCCGTTTCCGCGGCTGGGCATCGTGATCTCGGGCATCGTGATCTTCAGCGACCCTGTCTGCGGCGTTCAGCGGACGTTCAGGTGAACAGAGTGCACTGGGGCTGGCCACGTAAACTGCCTCGAACGACCAGAGGAGTGCCATGCGGCGGGATGAGGTGCGCTTCGCGGTCGCCGCCCGTGACGATGGCCTGCGCCGGGTGCGCCGCCTGACCTTCCGGATCGGCGCGGCGGGGATCGCTTGCTCCGCCGTGATCGCGGTCGCGTTCAGCCATCTGTCCGGTTCCGCCGCGGCCAGCGGCCCGGCGCGCGGTGCTAACCCGGCCGGGAGCGGCACGCAGCAGGGCAGCACCCAGCCCGGAGGGACCCAGCAGGGGGGCACCCAGCCGGGGGGTGGCTCGCTGCAGGCCCCGGCGCAGAATGTGGCCCCAGCCCAGGGCCCGGCCCAGGGAGTGTCAGGGGGCTCTTGACATCCTCCTCGCACCCGAAGGGGGTGGACTGCTGTACGCCAGCCTGACGCACCACGCCACCGGGCACCTCGCGATCATCGTGACCTCGTCCACACCGCTCTGGTACATCACCCGGGCCACCGGCGTGGTGGCGCTCGTGCTGCTGACCACCGGGATGGCGCTCGGCCTGCTCATCGCCACCCGCTTCGAGGACCGGCGCTGGCCCCGGTTCATCACGATCGGCCTGCACCGGAACATGTCCTTGCTGGCCCTGGCGTTCACCGCGGCGCACGTGCTGACCACGATCACCGACAACTTCGTCCCGATCGACCTGCAGGATGCCTTCGTCCCGTTCATCTCCCCCTACCGGCCCTTCTGGCTCGGGCTCGGCGCGATCGCGTTCGATCTGCTGATCGCGCTGACCGTGACCAGCCTGCTGCGGGCCCGGCTCGGTCACCGATCCTGGCGCCTGGTGCACTGGACCGCCTACCTGTGCTGGCCGGTGGCGGTGCTGCACGGCCTCGGCACCGGCACCGATACCCGCACCCGGTGGGTGCTGGTGGTCACCCTCCTGTGCGTCGCGGCGATCGCGTGCCTGACCGGCTGGCGGCTGGCTGCCGGCTGGCCCGCGCATCCGCGGGTCCGCCTGGCTGGGGTGATCGCGCTGGTGGCCGTGCTGGTCGCGGGCGGCGCCTGGCTGGTGACGGGCCCGCTGCGGCCGGGCTGGTCGCAGCACTCCGGGCTGCCTGCCCTCACCCACGTCACCCGGGCCGCGCCGTGACCACGGTCCGCAGCACCGGGGCGGCGGGCCACCCGCTGCCCCCGGGCCAGCTGCCCCGGCTGATCGCGCCGGGTGCGCCGCTCGGGCTGCAGGCCCACGTCGGCCGGTACGGGCCGCTGCCAGCCTGGCCCGGCGGGCCGGACGGCCCGGCGCAACTGATCGCCAGCGTGGAACGGGCCGGGCTGACCGGGCGCGGCGGCGCGGCCTTCCCGGCAGCCCGGAAGATGCGGGCGGTCGCCGGGGCGGTCACCCGGACCGGCCGCGGGCGGCGGCGCGGCGGCGCGGTACTGATCGCCAACGGGGCCGAGTCGGAGCCCGCGAGCGGGAAGGACGCAGTCCTGCTCCGCCACTCCCCGCACCTGGTGCTGGACGGGATCACGCTGGCGGCCGGCGCGGTCGGCGCGTCCGGCGCCTACCTGTGCATCGACGGCGCCGATCCCCGGCTGGCCGGCCGCCTGCTGGCGGCGATCGCGGAACGCCAGCAGGCCGGCCTGGCCGGGGCGGCAGTCCGCGTCGCGGAGGTTCCCGGCGGCTACGTGGCCAGCGAGGAATCCGCCCTGGTGAATTTCCTCAACGGGGGCCCGGCGGTGCCGCTGTACGTGCCGCCGCGGCCATTCGAACGCGGTGTCGGCGGCCACCCGACCCTGGTCAGCAACGTCGAGACGCTAGCGCACATCGCGCTGATCGCCCGGTACGGCCCGGACTGGTTCGGCGCCGCCGGCACGCCTGCGGCTCCCGGGTCCGCCCTGGTCACCGTGGGCGGGGCGGTACGGCGCCCCGGCGTGTACGAGATCGGCCTGGGCCTGCCAGCCAGCGAGCTGCTCGAGCTGGCCGGTGGCCCGGCGGAGCCGCTGCAGGCCATCCTGGCGGGCGGTTACTTCGGCGGCTGGCTGCCGCTCCCCGCCGGCGGGGAGGTACCGGTCAGCCCGCCGGGACTGCGCTCGGCCGGCGCCTCGCTGGGCGCGGGCGTCCTGCTCGGGCTGCCCGCGGCCTGCTGCGGGCTGGCCGAGACCGCCCGGGTACTGCGCTACCTGGCCGGGCAGAGCGCCGGGCAGTGCGGACCGTGCACCTTCGGGCTCCCGGCCATCGCCGACGCCTTGGCCCACCTCGCCTGGCGGGGCCGGGACGAGCGCGCCGCGGAATGGCTGCGCTCCCTGCTGCCGCTGGTGGACAAACGGGGAGCCTGCCACTTCCCGGACGGCGCGGTCGCCCTGGTCGCCAGCGCGCTGCGGGTCTTCGGCGACGACCTCCAGCGCCACCTCAGCCAGGGGCCGTGCCCGGACGCCAGCCGCCCGCCGGTCCTGCCCGTGCCCCGCGCCCCGGGCCGCCGGCCGTGAGCCCCGGCGGCCGGGTCCTCAGGCTGAACCCGATCGCGTGCGACGCCCACGGGGTGTGCGCCGATCTGCTCCCCGAAATGGTGACGCTGGATCCCTGGGGATACCCGGTCATCGCCCCGGGCCCGGTCCCGGCGGAGCAGGAGGAGCACGCCCGGCGGGCAGTCGCCTCCTGTCCCACCCTGGCCCTGCGACTGGAACGCCAGGCGCGGGCGGGCTGAGGTTAGCCGCCGCCCAGCTGAACGGCCTTGACCGCGAGCAGGACGACCGAAACCACGAGGTAGGCGCGGAGCAGCAGCACGGCCAGCTTGGTCGCGGGTGACCATGGCACCGGCTTGAGCAGGGCCAGCGGCGGCATCCGCCAGCTCCGCCGCTCCTGCTGGCTCATCTGCACCGGGACCGGCCGGGCCCGGCGGCCGCTCCGCTGGCCGCGCCCCAGCCACAGGCCAGCCCCGCCCCCGGCCACGATCAGCACGATGGCCAGCACGCCCGCGACGTCGGCGACGTTCAGGCTGGGAAGCACCGTGCTGACCACGAGCGTGCCGGACAGGGTGAGCAGGACACCGATGATGATGGTGGCCAGGATGTTCAGCCAGCGGGGGTTGACCCAGGGGCCGAGGACTTCCGGGTCGTTGCACAGGAGCAGCAGGAACACGCTGGCGCTGGGCAGCAGCACTCCGGCCAGGGCCTGCACGCTGGTGGTGATGAGGCCGAGGGGGGCGCGCGGGATCAGGACGATGCCGGCCGCCACCACCACCAGCACGGTGTAGCTGAGGTAGAACTGCTTGGCGTCACGGAAGCTGCGGTTCAGCGAGTGCTTCAGCCCGAACACGTCGCCGAACGCGTAGCTGGTGGACAGGGTCACCGCGGAGGCCCCGATGATGCTGGCGTCGAGCAGCACGATGGCGAACAGCGCGCCGTACCAGTAGGCGTGGTCCTCCAGCGCGCGGGCGACCCCGAGCGCATTGGTGAAGTGGCCGGCCAGGTCCGTGCCGCGGACGGCGAACACCGCCACCACCATGATCGCGATGGCCCCGACCACCACGACGACGGCACCGACCGTGGTGTCGGCCCGCTCGTAGCCGATGAACCGGGGCGTGATGCGCTTGTCGATGACGTTGGACTGCTGGAAGAACAGCTGCCAGGGTGCCACCGTGGTGCCCACGATGGCGATGATGAGCAGGACCGCGGTCGAGCTGGCGCCTCCCGGGATCGATGGAACCACCAGGTGGTAGCCGATCTGGCCCCAGTACGGGTGCGAGGCCAGCGCCAGCGGGTACAGCACCAGGCTGGTCGCGATGAACAGGAAGATGGCCCGCTCCCACCGGCGGAAGCTGCCGCTGGCGGTGACGCCGACCAGCAGGACCGCGGTCAGCGGGACCGAGATATAGGGGCTGATGCCGAAGTAGCGCAGCGCGAGCGAGACGCCGATGAACTCGGTGACGATGGTCAGGAAGTTGAGCAGGAACAGGTCGCCGACGCTGAACCAGCCCCAGAAGCGGCCGAATCGCTCGTTGATCAGCCGGGCGTGGCCGACACCGGTCACCGCGCCGAGCCGGACCACCATCTCCTGGTTGACGATGAGCACCGGGATAAGCAGCAGCAGCACCCAGAGCAGGCCGTAGCCGTAGTTCTGGCCGGCCTGGGCGTAGGTGGACACGCCGCCCGCGTCGTTGTCGCCCACCATGACGATCAGGCCGGGTCCCATGATGGCCAGGAACGTCACCAGGTGGCGGCGCAGCCCCCGGCGGGGGTCGTCGTCGTCCACCCGGATCCGGCCTAGCGCGCCCTCGATGTCGCCGAGGTGCGCCTCGTCCAGTACCGCGCTCCGCGCCGGGACCAGCGTCGGGGCGACCGTCGCGGCGGGCGTTGGGGCGCGCGGCCTCGCGGCAGGCGGCTGCGCAACGGGCGGCGGGCGGACGGGTGGCGCGGGGATGGGCGGCGCGGCAGCGGGCGGCGGGCGGACGGGCGGTACCTCTTCCTCGGGCTTCCCCCGGGGCTCGCTCACCGCGGCGCTCCGCGGTGCGCGTCCGGTGGCTGGGCGGTTTCCCGGCGCCGCCAGTCCTCCGGCAGCGTGGCCTCGAGCACGTCGTCCACGGTAATCAGGCCGATCATCCGGCCATCCTCATCCACCACCGGCACCGTGATCAGGTTGTAGTCGCTCATCAGGACCGCGACGTCGACCACGTCGGTGTCCGCGCCCACCCGGACCGGGTCCCGGTCGCAGGTGTCCAGCAGCCCGGTCGCGGGAGCGGACTGAACCAGCCGGACCACGGTGGCGACGCCGCACAGCCGCCGGTCGCCGTCCACCGCGTGCACGCTGGTCAGCGCCTCCGGCTGCAGGGTTTCGGCCCGGCTCACCGCGGCCAGCGCGTCGGCGACCGACGCGTCCCCGGGCAGCGTGAGGAAGTCCACTCCCATCAGCCCGCCCGCGCTGGTGGGGTTGAACCCCATCAGCGTCAGCACCTTGGTGCGCTGACCCGGCGGAAGCAGGTCCAGCACCGGCCGCCGCCGCTGCTGGGGCAGCTCGGCGACGGCGTCTGCGGCGTCGTCGGCCCGCATCCTGGCCAGCACGCCGGCGATCTCCGCGTCGCTGCGCTCGGCGAGCAGCCGGGTGGCCCGATCCTCGTCGAGCTCCTCGAAGACGTCCGCTTCCAGCTCGGGATCGGCGTGGACGTGCCCCAGGATCTCACTCTCCTCGTCCTTGGACGCGTCCTCGAGCAGGTCGGCGATCTGGGCCGGCTTCAGCCGCCGGACCCGGGCCAGCGGGCCGCGCAGGCCCGCGCTGCTGGCGTGCCCGATCAGCGGCTCGAACCTGGACCAGTCACGGAAGACCTGCCCGGCCTCGTCTGCGCCATCCCGGCCAGTCAGGCGCCGCAGCCAGCCTGGCCGGCGGTGGGTGTCCACCCCGGTGAGTACCCATTCCTCGCGTCCGTCGGGTACCCGCTGCTGCTGCAGCTCGAGGTCGTTCGCCCGGATCAGGTGAGCGCTCTGCACGTCGATGAGCCGGTGGCCCAGCACGTCTCTGCGCAGCAGGACCTCGCCGTCCCGGCGCTCGAAGCGGCGCAGGTCGAGCCGGGGGCTGGTGAGCTTCAGTTCCTCGCCGTCGAAGACGCCCGTCTGATCGACGGGAACGAAGACTTCCCGCCCACCCACCTTGGCCACCAATCCCTTCACCACCGGGAGGGGGGTGCCAGGCAGGCGCACCACCACATCCTCCACCCGGCCCAGGGACTCCCCCTGGCTGTCGGTGATCGGGCGCCTGAGCAGGTCAGACAGGTGAATGGTCCGGCCGCGCCGGGTGGCGGCCGGGGTGCCGGGTACCGTCGCCATGCAGGGCATCTCCCCTCTGCGTACGATCGGCCCGGCTGGGCCCGTGCGGGCCCGGGAAGCCGTTTCGGCCGATCGCGGGCGATGCTCCCTAGTGTCCCCGTCCCGGCCCGTCCGGAAGGATCAGTGCGGTGAACACCTGGCAACCCGCCGGTAAAGGTGAACACGTGGCAACGCGGCGGTAAAGGCGGACGCCGCGAGAGCAGCCCTAGGATTCCGATTATGGGCGCTGTCCAGGGTAGGGTCACGGGGTGGCGTGCAGCCAGACTGATCGCAGGCGGAGCGGGGAGGTGACGGCCGTGCTCGGTGATCCCTCCAGTACACCCCCGGCGATCACGGCCAGCGCGACGGGCCGGGTCGCCGGGCGGCACTCCTCCCGATCCCACCGACCGCTCGCCGGCTATCCGCGGCAGGGGCGAACCCCCTAGCGAGGCCGAGCCGACGGGCCCAGGAGGCTGCTGTGTCCGATCGGTTCTTCCTCAACCACCGAGACCCCACCAGGCGGCGGCGTGATCGCACCGCGCTGGCCCGCCGCCTGATCCAGCCCTCCGAGCGCACCATCACGTCACGCCAGCTCAGGCAGGACATCGTCTCGCTGGCCGGGCTCATCGGCCGCCCGGTACTCAACCAGGCCGGCGATGAGGTGGGGCGGGTGACGGACCTGCTGGCCAAAGTGCACGGCGGGGACACCTACCCGCTCGTCACCGGTGTCGTCATGCGGGTCGGGCGCCGGCGGGCCTTCCTCGACGCCTCGGCCATCGACCGGCTGCACCGCCGTTCCGTCACCCTGCGCACCGCGCGCCTGGACCTGCGCGAATTCCAGCGGCGGGAGGGGGAGGTCCTGCTCGCCCGGGACATCCTGGATCACCAGCTCGTGGACACCGACGAGATCCAGGTCATCCGGGCTGCGGACCTGTACCTGGCCCAGGTGGGCGATCCCATTCACCTGGTGGGGGTGGACGTCAGCCTGCAGACCCTGCTGCGCAGGCTGGGCCCCTGGCGGTTCCGCTGGCATCCGACCCCGGACCGGGTGATCGACTGGGCGGCGATCGAGTCGTTCGGCGCCGACTCGGCCGAGGCGCCCGCCGCGGTGAAGCTGCGCACCCCACACACTGCGCTGCGCAAGATGCGGCCCGCCGAGCTGGCCGACGTGCTCGAGGGCCTGGGCCGGCCGGGGCGGCAGGAAGTCATCGAGAGCCTGGGGCACGACCTGGCCGCGGACGCGCTGGAGGAGATGGAACCCCACGAGCTGACCGCGCTGCTGCGCGAGGTCGAGCCGGACCAGGCCGCCGAGCTGATCGCCAGGATGGAACCGGACGAGGCAGTGGACGCGCTGCGTGACCTGACCGCCGAGGAACAGAGCGTGCTGCTGGCCCGGATGCCGCAGCAGACCCAGCGCGAGCTGGTCCGGCTGCTCGGCTATCCGGGAGACGAGGCGGCCGGGATCATGACCAGCGTGCTCGCCTGCGGCTCACCCGACGAGACCGTGGCGCAGGTCAGCCAGCGGCTGGCCGGGCAGGCCCTGCACCGGACCGAGATCGACTCGGTGGCGGTGCTCGACGATGAAGGGCGGCTGCTGGGTGACATCTCCGCCTTCGACCTGCTGGTCAGCGACGGCAGCAAGCGCCTCGGCGACCTGATCGACTCCGACAGCACGCTGATGACGCTGCGGCCCGAGGACGACCTGGACACGGTAGCCACCGAGCTGGTCGAGTCGCGCCGCTCCTCACTGCTCGTGGTGGACGACGACGGCCGCCCGCTGGGCCGGATCCTGTCCGATGACGTGCTCGACGCCCTGGTGCCGGGGCACGGACGGCTGCACTTCCCGAGGCTGCTGCAGTGAGACGAGCGGGACACAGAGCGCCGGCCGGAGACATCTCATGAGCACCCGCGAGCAGGACCCCCCCACCGGGCAGGAACCGTCTACTCAGCGGGACTCGCCCCATCCCCGGGCGCACCGCGGGATGACGTCGCTGACCCGGGTCCGGGCGGGCGGGGTCCGGCTGATCCGCTCCCCCCGGGGTCGGCTCTGGATGCTCCTGGCCATCGCCGGACCGGGGGTGGTGGCCGCCAACGCCGGCAACGACGCGGCCGGGATCGCCACCTACGCCTCCGCCGGGTCGCAGTTCATCTACCGGACCTTGTTCTTCATGGTGCTGGTCACGTTCGCGCTGGTGCTGGTGCAGGAGATGGCGGTCCGGCTGGGCACCCACACCGGCAAGGGCCTGGCCGCGCTGATCCGGGAGCAGTTCAGCCTGCGGCTGACCGGCGTGGCGCTGTTCTGCGTACTGCTGGCCAACACCGGCCTGGTGGTGTCGGAGTTCGCCGGGATCGGCGCGGCGTTCGAGCTGCTGGGCGTGAGCCGTTACATCATCATTCCCATCGCCGCGGTCGCCATCTGGGCACTGGTGGTGTTCGGCTCCTACCGGTACGCGGAGCGGATCTTCCTGATCCTTTCCCTGGCGTTCCTCGCGTACCCGATCGCCGCGGTGCTCGGCCATCCGGACTGGGCCCAGGTCGGCAGCAACCTGGTCATCCCGCACTTCCTGTACACGAAGAGTTTCCTGCTGCTGGGCGTGGCCCTGATCGGCACCACGGTCAGCCCGTACATGCAGCTGTACGCGGCGGCGGGCGTGGTGGACAAGGGCGCCGACGAGGCCGACTACCCGCGGGTGCGGATCGACGCGATCTCGGGCGCCGTGTTCGCCTGCATCATCTCGATCACCATCATCATCGCCACCGCCGCGGCCATCGGCGGCCGCGGCCCGCTCACCTCGGCCAAGGAGGCGGCCGAGGCCCTGCGGCCGGTGGCCGGCCCCGCGGCCGAGCTGCTCTTCGCCTTCGGCCTGATCGGCGCCTCCGCGCTGGCCGGCGCGGTGGTCCCGCTGTCCAGCGCCTACGCGATCAGCGAGGCGGTCGGGGTGGAGCGCTCCATCTCCCGCCGCTTCACCGAGGCCCGGCTGTTCCTGGGCCTGTTCACGGTGCAGGTGATCATCGGTGCCGCGCTGGCCCTCACCCCGATCAACCTGATCACCCTGCTGATCGGCACCCAGGTGCTCCAGGGCATCGTCACCCCGGTGATCCTGGCCTACATCCTCATCCTGACCAACCGGCGCAGCGTGCTCGGCAAGGCCGCGAACGGCCCCCTGTTCCGGACGGCGGCCACCGTGTGCACGGTGGCGATCTCCGCCATGAGCCTGCTGCTGCTTGGCTCCACGGTGCTGGGATTCTTCGGCATCGGGTAACAAGACCGCGAGAGCCCGTCCTGCTAAGGCTGCGCTGATACCCGCCTAGGCAGCATCGTAGGCGGGTATCAGCCGTATGCGCGGCGTATGCCCCGTTGGTCAGGGCTGGTTCAGCTCGGTGATATGAAGGCCAGGTCAGGCAAGTGGAGGGCACCTCAGTTGGCAATGCGCAAGGCAGTGGGCTTTCTCGGCGGGGCCGATAACCTGCCGGAGGGCGTGGGCTACACGCTGAAAAGGCGGCTGCTCGGCCCGCCCATGGTCAACGAGCAACTCAGCGAGCAGCGGCTGTCCAACGTGGCCGCACTCGGCGTCCTGGCCCCGGACGGGATCTCCTCCTCGGCGTACGGCACCGAGGAGATCCTGATCGAGTTGCTCAAGGGCGGCCTCGGCGTGACCGCGTTCGCCCTGATCCTGCCCATCACCGGAGTTGTCCTGTTTGTCATGGCCCTGGTGGTTCTGTCGTACCGGGAAGTCGTCACCGTGTACACCAGGGCCGGCGGATCGTACGTGGTGGCACGGGACAACTTCGGGCCCAAGGTGGCCCAGGTCGCCGCGGTCGCGCTGCTCATCGACTACGTGGTCACCGTGGCGGTGCAGGTGGCCGCGGGCACGGCCGCGGTAGCCTCGGCGATCCACCCCCTGGACCATGCCGATCTGATCACCGTGATCTCGATCGCGATCGTGATCTTGATGTGCTACGGCAACCTGCGCGGCATCCGCGAGGCCAGCCGGGCGTTCGCGGTGCCCACCTACCTGTTCTCCGCCATCGTCATCGTGATGATCATTACCGGCCTGGTCCGGGAGATCTTCGGCGACCTGCCACAGCACGCGTATCCGGTGCCCGGCCAGTACACCGGCCACCCTTCGTACAGCGGCCTGATCGCGTTCGGCATGGTCTTCGTGCTGCTGCGCGCGTTCGCCAACGGCGGATCGTCGCTGACCGGCATCGAGGCCGTGTCCAACGCGGTCAGCGCGTTCAAGCCCCCCGAGGGCATCAACGCCCGCCGCGTGCTGGTCACCGAGGGCCTCATCCTGGGCACCCTGGTGGCCGGGATCTCCTGGCTGGCCCACGCCACCCACTCCGCGCCGTACACGGGCGGCGTGCCGACCGTGCTCGCCCAGGAGGCTCACGCGGTCTTCGGCGACCACGGGGTGGGCGAGGTGCTGTTCATCGTCGTCCAGGCGGCCACCGCGCTGATCTTGTACACCGGGGGTAATACCAGCTTCAACGGCTTCCCGTTCCTGGCCAACTTCGTGGCCGCGGACGCTTTCCTGCCCCGCTGGCTGACCAAGCGCGGCCATCGCCTGGTTTTCTCCAACGGCATTATCGTGCTCGCCGTCTTGTCGTGCGCCCTGCTCGCCGGGGCCGGCGCCAACGTCAACGCGCTGGTGCCGTTCTATGCGATCGGCGTGTTCACGGCGTTCACGATGGCCGGCTTCGGCATGGCCAAGTACCACCACACGCACAAGGAGCAGCACTGGCGGCGCAAGCTGGTGATCAACTTCTCCGCGGGGGTGACGTCGCTGGTCGTGGTGGCGATCTTCGTCCTGGTGAAGTTCACCGAGGGCGCCTGGCTGGTGGTGATCCTGTTCATCATCGGCGTGCCGACCCTCATCCGGCTCAACCGCGAGTACGGGATGGAAGCGCAAGTCCTGGACCGGATCAGCGACCGGCCCACGCAGCCCGCGGCCCCGAACTACACGCGGCGGACCGTGTTCGTCTTCGTGGACAGCTTCGACCTGGCCACCATCGCCGCGCTCCGGTATGCCCGCAGCCTGCGTCCCACGACCTTGCGCGCGGTTCATTTCGTCATCGACACCGCCGTGGCCGACGCGCTCCGCGAGGAGTGGACCCGGGCCGGCCTGGACGTGGTGCTGGACTTCATCGACTGCCCCGACCGGAGAATCGCCCGGGCCGCGGCCGAGCTGGCCAGCGCTGAGGCAGCCCAGCCGGGCGTGCAGGTCACGGTGGTCCTGCCGCGGCGGAGCTACTCGCCGCTGATCGGCCGGCTGCTGCACGACCGCACCGCCGACAAGATCGCCGCGGTGGTGAGCCGGATCCCCCACGCCGCCGCGACGATCGTCCCGTTCGACGTGCAGAGCAGGCTGGAGGTGCTGCACGCCCGCCACCTCGCGCAGACTGAGCGGGCGGCCGAGGCCCGGACGCACCTTCCGGGCCTGAAGGAGGAGGCGGCCAGGGAGGACCGGGTCGCCGCCGCGGCCGCACCCCCGCCGGACCCGGACGAGGCCACCCCGGGGCGGGGCACTGCGGGCCGGGGCACCGCGGGCCGGGACGGCGCGGGCCGGGACGACGCCCGCAGCACCGCGCCCGTCGCGGCGGACGGGGCCGGGACGGGCCCCGACGGCGCAACGGCCGCGGACCCGCCGGCCGGGCTGCCGCCCGTCATCGCCGCGCCGCCGCCTGGGCTGCGCCGGATGCTGCGGCGGCGGCGCGGCGCGGACCGTCCGCTGCCCGCCCCGCCGGCCCGGGACCATCCCGGCTACGACCGGCCCGCGCCGCCGGCCGGGGTCAACCCGATCGGCTCGCTGGCCCGGCCGGGACGGGCCACGGTCGAGGGGCGGGTCCGGGCGGTGGAGATCCGCCCCGTGGAGCGGAACTCGGTGCTCGCCGTGGACGTCTCCGACTCCACCGGCTACCTGACCGCCCTGTTCTACGGCCGGTCGCACATTCCCGGCATCGTGTGCGGGGCCCGGGTGCGCTTCCGCGGGCCCGTGGGGCTGCGCGAAGATGGCCCCATCATGATCAACCCAGCGTACGAGTTGCTGTTCCCGAGCACCACCCGGGGCACGCTCGGGGAAGACTCTTCAGGCGAGAAACCGCCCGGCCGCGGGCGGCGGGATGACGGGCAGGACGCCTGACAGGGAGCTGCCAGCGATGACGGCCGGAGGAGGACACGCCCACGACCATGCCCTGACGGCGACCGGGCGGCACCGCGGCAGGCTGGCCGCGGTCCTGGCGATCACGGTCAGCATCGCCGCCGGGGAGATCATTGGCGGCGTGCTGTCCGGGTCCCTGGTCCTGCTGGCCGACGCGGCGCATATGGCCGCGGACGCGGCCGGGGTCGGCCTGTCCCTGCTCGCCGCGCACTTCGCCAGCAAGCCGGCCACGGAGCGGCGCACGTTCGGCTACGCCCGGGCGGAGATCCTGGCCGCGACGGCGAACGCGCTGCTGCTGCTGGGCATGGCCACGTTCATCGTGGTGGAGGCCGCACGCCGGCTCGCCGCGCCGCCGCCGGTGAACACCGGGGTGATGGTGGTCTTCGGCTGCATCGCGCTGGCCGGGAACGGTGCGTCGCTGATCCTGCTGCGCCAGGCCCAGGCCGAGAGCATGAACGCCCGCGGTGCGTTCCTGGAGGTCGCCTCGGACGCGTTCGGCGCCCTGGCCGTGCTGATCACCGCGGCGATCATCGCGATCACCGGGTTCACCGTGGCCGACCCGATCGCCTCGCTGGCGGTCGGCGTGCTGATCCTGCCCCGTACCTGGCGGCTGCTCCGGGACGCGGTGGACGTGCTGCTGGAGGCGAGCCCGCGGGGCATCGACCTGAGCGAGGTGCGGCAGCACATGACCGGGCTGGACGGCGTCCTCGACGTGCATGACCTGCACGCCTGGACCATCACCTCCGGGCTTCCCGTGCTGTCCGCCCACATAGTGGTGGATCCCGGCACCCTGGCCAGCGGCTGCGGCCCGGGCCTGCTGGACCAGTTGCAGGAATGCGTCCGCGGTCACTTTGACGTGGCCCACTCCACGTTCCAGATCGAGCCGGCCGGGCACGCGGACCACGAGCCCTCGGTCCACGACTGACTGCGGAAGCTGACCAGGGTTGGCTGGCCACGGTTGGCTGACCAGGGTTGGCTTTCCCCGGCACGGTTGACCAGGGTTGGCTTTCCCCGGCACGGTTGACCCAGCACGGGCTGACTGCGCCCGGGGGATTGCGCCCGGCGGTCCTACTGAGTAGTAATAAACATGAGGACAGCCCCTTCCCCATCTTCCGGAGGCTGCCGTGGGCACCTACGACCACTACGCCACCCCCGTCCCGCCCGGAACCTGGGATGTCCCCGCGTCCGGGGCCGCCCGGTTCAGCTGGGAGTACGACGACGGGCGGAGCCGCCTGCTCGACCTCTACCAGCGGGGCAAGGACAAGCAGTGGGACGCGTCCAAGCGGATCGACTGGGACCTGCCCGTCAACCCCGTCAACGTGATGGCCACACCCGATGAGTTCTGCCCCATCTACGGGTCACGCCAGTGGGAGGTGCTGAACCAGGCTGAGCGGGACGAACTGGGGCACCACCTTGGCTCCTGGCTGTTCAGCCAGTTCCTGCACGGCGAGCAGGGTGCGCTGACCGTGGCGGCCCGGATCGTCGAGTCGGTCCCGGACATGGATTCCAAGTTCTATGCCGCGACCCAGACCATGGACGAGGCCCGGCACGTGGAGCTGTACCAGCGGTTCATCCGGGACAAGATCGGCCTTTACTACCCCATCAACGAGGACCTGGGCCGGCTGCTCGCGGACGCGCTCAGCGACTCACGCTGGGACCTGCCCTACCTCGGCATGCAGGTGCTGATCGAGGGCCTGGCCCTAGCGGCCTTCGGAGTCCACCGCGACGTGGCCGCCAACCCCCTGGTCAAGCAGCTGCTCGCCTATGTGATGCAGGACGAGGCCCGGCACGTGGCGTTTGGCCGACTGGCGCTGCGTGACTACTACACGGGGCTGACCGAGGCCGAGCGGGCCGAGCGTGAGGAGTTCGTGGTCGAGGGCTGCTACCTGATGCGCAACCGGTTCCGCGCCCAGGAGGTCTGGGAGCGGATGGGGTTCGACGTGGCGGAATGCCTGGAGTTCACCGATCACTCCCCTATCCAGCAGGCATTCCGCACGCTGCTGTTCAGCCGGATCGTGCCGTGCGTGAAGGACATCGGGCTGTGGGGGCCGAAGGTCCAGCGCGCCTACGCTGACCTGGGCGTGCTGGACGCTGCCGCGACCGACCTGGACGCAGTGATGAGAGACGACGAGGAGATCGCCGAGCGGGTAGACCGGGAGAAGGCGGCGTACGCGGCGGAGATGGCGGCCCGGCGCGCCGAGGTGGACGCCGCAGTGGCCGACGGCCAAGGCTGACCCAGCCCGGTCCCACCCGTCCATCGTGTCATTCTCATCCCACGTTCCCCCCTCATCCCACGCTCCTCTCACTACACGCCACGTCCTCACCCCACGCCCACCTCTGATCCCACGCTTCACCCCCATCCCACGCCGCAAACGTGATCAACCGATCAGTGTTGCTCTGACGACACCAATCGTTTGATCATTTGACCAGGAGAGAGAGGCGGCGGGGCCGCGGCTGACCGCGGCGGCGGCCAGCATGGCTCTGGAGCATGCCCGGCTCCAGGCTGAAGTCCAGGCCCAGCTGGAGCAGGTGCGCGCCTCCCGGGCGAGGATCGTGGAGGCCGGCGACGCCGCGCGGCGGCGCATCGAGCGTGACCTGCACGACGGTGCCCAGCAGCGGCTGGTGACCCTGGTCCTTGCCCTGGGCATGGCCCGCAGCCAGGTGGCCGGGTCCGACCCGGACCTGGCGGCGCTGCTGGAGGGGGCCACCAAGGAGGCTCGTGAGGCCATCGCCGAGTTGCGCGAGCTGGCCCGCGGCATCCATCCGGCGGTCCTCACCGAGACCGGGCTGCCCGGCGCCATCCAGGCGCTGGTCGAGCGGTCACCAGTGGCTACGACGGTCAGCGCGGTGCCAGCCTGCCGGTTCCCGGCGCCGATCGAGGCCACCGCCTACTTCGTGGTCTCCGAGGCAGTCGCCAACGTGGCCAAACACGCGCCAGCCGCCAGCGCCCCCAGGTGGCGGTGCGGCGGTCGGCCGAACGGATCGTTGTGGAAATCGCGGATGACGGGCCGGGCGGCGCGCGGCCGGACTCGGGGTCGGGCCTGCGCGGGCTGGCCGACCGGGTCGCGTCCGTGGGGGGTACCTTGCAGATCGATAGCGCCATGGGCGGCGGTACCCGGCTCCGGGCCGAGATCCCATGCCAGTGACCGTGTCCGCAGCAGCGCCGCTGCGGGTGGTCATCGCCGAGGACGCGGTGCTGCTGCGCGAGGGCCTCAGCCGTTTGCTGGGCGACGCGGGCTGGAGGTGGCCGGCGCCCGGGACGCGGAGCGGCTGCTGCAGCTCGTCGGCGTGCTGCGGCCCGATGTCGTGCTGGCGGACATCCGGATGCCGCCAGCCCAGACGACAGAAGGTCTCCAGGCGGCGCGCCAGATCCGCCAGCGGTGGCCCGGCACGGCCGGCGGACCCCCGCGGGGCACCCGCCCTGGCCAGACAGCTGCCTGGCCAGGGCGGACTTGATGAGCCGGTCCCCCGTATCATCGTTGGGTCCCCCACAGACATGATCGCACGGCCGGCCCCGCACCTCCGGCGGGGGCACGGCGAGTCGGCCAGCGATCCGCCGGAGGGCGATCCAGGTGCTGGGGGCTACGGCCCGCCCGGCACCGACCTGGGCCAGGTCACCGCCAGCTCCCTGGGCGACGACGATGGGCCGTTCAGCCCAGTATCTCCGGAGCGGCCGCCCCAGGGCCGGTATCCCGGCCGGGCGAGCCCTTGTCCGCCGCCGGGTGCTCCACCAGCGCCAGCACCCGGTTGGCCATGAAGCGCGCGGTGCGTACCACCGTGCCGCCCCGGGTGACCTCCATGACCTCGACGACGCCGCGGCCGGTGACCACCTCGACGCGGCGGCCGGCCCGGGTGGCGGTCACCTCGTACGTGCGGGACGTCCCGCCGGCGTTGATCACGATCTCGACCCGGTCCCCCTTCACGGCCTGAACCCCTGGGCGCACATGTCAGCTTTGTACCCCTCGCATCCCCAGCCGACTCCCCGCTCACCAGCCACCCGGAGCTGGCGTCAGCGGGCAGCCCAGGCCGACCAGCGGGATCCGTGCCGCTCGACGATCAGCGGGATACCGAAGCACTTGGACAGGTTCGGCTCGGTAAGCACCTCCGAGACGGGCCCAGCGGCCAGCACCGAGCCGCGGCGCAACAGCATCGCGTGGGTGAAGTCCTCCGGTACTTCCTCGACGTGGTGGGTCACCATCGCCATCGTGGGCGCCAGCGGGTCACGGGCCAGCACCGCGATCCGTTGCAGCAGGTCCTCCCGGCCGCCGAGGTCCAGCCCCGCGGCGGGCTCGTCCAGGAGGAGCAGCTCAGGGTCGGGCATCATCGCCCGGGCGATCTGCACCCGCTTGCGTTCCCCCTCGGACAGGGTGGCGAACCGGCGCCTGATCAGGTGGGCGCAGCCGAGCGCGTCGAGGAGCTCCACGGCGCGGGTCACGTCAGAGGACTCGTAATCCTCCTTCCACCGGCCCACGATCGCGTAGGAGGCGGTCAGCACGAGGTCGATCACCTTCTCGGCCGGCGGCACCCGGTCCGCGAGCGAGGCGCTGGCCAGGCCGATCCGCGGACGTAGCTCGAAGACGTCGGTCTCGCCGAGACGGCTGCCCAGGATCTCGGCACTGCCCTCGGACGGGAACAACTGGCAGGCGAGCACCTGCAGCAGCGTGGTCTTCCCGGCTCCGTTCGGGCCGATCACGACCCACCGCTCGTCGTCGTGGACGGTCCAGTTCACGTCACGCAGCAGCATGGACCCGCCGCGCCGGACGCCGACACCGCGCAGCCGAACCACCTCGTCGGACATCCGGCTCCCTTCGGCACCGCACACGTGTGAGTCTGAACCTACGTCATGCGGGGCCGGCCAGCCCAACCGTACGCACCTGCCGCTCCGGCCCGGGTAGCGTGGGGCACCGATGGACGCGGCGCGCAGCACCCTCCTGGTGACCCTGACCGGCCGGGACCGGCCCGGGGTGACCTCACGCCTGTTTTCGGCTCTGGCCACCTACCAGCTCAGCGTGCTTGACATCGAGCAGGTGGTGATCCGGGGCCGCCTGGTGCTCGGCGCCCTGCTCAGCTGCCCCCCGGATCCCGATCTGACCGCCATCCACCGGGCCATCCGGGCCGTCGCCGCGGACCTGGGACTGGACGCGGAGATCACGATGGGTTCCGGCGAGCCGGCCCGGCGCCGCAGCCAGCTGCACGTCACCGTCCTGGGCAGCCCTCTGACCCCGGCGGCGGTGGCGGCGATCGCCGGCCGGATCGCCGCCGCCGGCGCGAACATCGACCGCATCGACCGTCTCGCGAACCGGCCGGTGACCTGCATTGACTTCGACGTGTCCGGCGCCGATCCGGAATCGTTGCGGGTGGCCCTGGCGCGGGAGGCGACCCAGCAGGGAGTTGACGTGGCCGTCCAGCGGGGGGGCCTGCACCGGCGGGCGATGCGCCTGGTCGTCATGGACGTGGACTCCACCCTGATCGCCGCCGAGGTGATCGACTTGCTCGCCGCGCGCGCGGGCTGCGCCTGCCAGATGGCCAAGATCACTGAGGCCACGATGCGCGGCGAGCTGGACTTCGCCGCGTCGCTGCGGGAGCGGGTGAGCATGCTCGCCGGGCTGGATGAGTCCGTGCTCGGTGAGGTGCGGGGCGAGCTGCGGCTGGCCCCGGGCGCCCGGACGCTGATCCGGACGCTGCACCGGCTCGGCTACCGGTGCGGGATCGTCAGCGGCGGCTTCAGCCAGATCACCGACCCGCTGGCCGCGGAGCTCGGCATCGACTACGCCGCGGCCAACACGCTGGAGATCAGCGGCGGCAAGCTGACTGGAAGGCTGGCCGGTCCCATCATCGACCGGGCCGGGAAGGCCGACGCGCTGCGCCGCTTCGCGGCACAGGCCGGCGTGGCGGTCAGCGAGGCGGTGGCGGTCGGCGACGGCGCCAACGACCTGGACATGATCGCGGCGGCGGGGCTCGGGGTCGCGTTCAACGCCCGCCAGGTGGTCCGGGACGCCGCGGACGCCTCCGTCAGCGTTCCCTACCTGGACACCGTGCTGTACCTGCTGGGTGTCTCCCGCGATGACGTGGAGGACGCGGAGGAGGGCGACCGGGCGGCCGGACGTCAGCCCAGCGGGACCACGGAACCGCCCTTGGGAGTCCAGTAGCCGTCCAGCGAGCCGGAGCCGGGCGCGACCCGGTCCCAGCCGCGGCGCAGCCCGATGACGGCGAGCGCCGAGGTGGGGAAGGTCAGGCCGGATTCCCCGGTCAGGCTGGCCACCAGGTCCGCGGCGGCCGGGTTATGGCCCACCAGGGCCAGGATCTCCACCTCCGGGGGGGTCTCCCGGGCGATCCCGATCATGTCGGTAGCGTCCGCGTGGTACAGCCGCTCGTCGTACCGCACCACCACCGCGTCCTCGTCCGGCCACAGCAGCTGGTCACTGACCAGGTCCCAGGTCTGCCGGGCCCGGGTCGCCGCCGAGCAGCCGACCAGACCCGGTTGCAGCCCCTGATCCCGGATCCAGATTCCCAGCGTGACCGCATCCCGGAGGCCACGGGGGGCCAGCGGCCGGTCGAAATCCGCCGTTTCCTCGGGGTAGGCCGACTTACTGTGCCGGAGCGCTAGCAGCGTGCGCGCGGTGGTACTCATCTCCTGAGTATGGCAAGCGCCGGAGCCACTCATGACGGATCCCCCGGCCACTGCGATGGCCGGGGGATCCGTCAGGCTGGTGACCGGGTCAGCCCGTGGTTTTCGCGGCCGTTTCCCCCTCGGCCCCGCCGCCTGCCCCGGGGGTGGCGGTGCCCGGGTCCGCGCCGTCGGGCGTGGCCGACGGCAGCCCGGGGGCGCCGCCTGCGCCGGCCACGGCCGCCGCGGGCGGACCCCCTGCGGCCATGCTGGGAGTGCGCCGCTTGGAGATCACGACGGCAGTCACGATGATCCCGACCGCGACCAGGGCCACGCCAGTGCGGAGCCCGGGGTTGTGGCTGTACTTGACCACGCTGGTCGCGACGAGCAGCGAGACCAGGTTCATCACCTTGATCAGCGGGTTGATGGCCGGGCCCGCGGTGTCCTTGAAGGGATCACCCACGGTGTCGCCGATGATGGTCGCCTCGTGCGCCTCGGAGCCCTTGCCGCCGTAATTGCCGTCCTCGACCAGCTTCTTGGCGTTGTCCCAGGCGCCACCGGAGTTGGCCAGGAACACCGCCATCAGCGCGCCGACCGCGATCGCGCCAGCCAGGTAGGCGCCGAGCGGCGCGTAGCCGAACGCGAAACCGACCGCGATCGGTGCCAGCACCGCCATCAGGCCCGGCGTGGCCAGTTCACGCAGCGAGTCCTTGGTGCAGATGTCCACCACCCGGCCGTACTCGGGCTTCTCGGTGTAGTCCATGATCCCCGGGTGGTTGCGGAACTGCTCCCGGACCTCGTAGACGACCTGGCCGGCCGCCCGGCCCACCGCCATGATCAGCAGGCCGGCGAAGTAGAACACGACGCACGCGCCGATGATGACGCCGACCAGGACGTTGGGGTGGTCCACCGACAGGTTGAAGGTGCCCCCTCTAATGCCGAGCGCTTGTACCACGGTGGTGCGGAACGAGCCGAACAGCGCGGTGGCGGCGAGCACCGCGGTCGCGATCGCGATGCCCTTGGTGATGGCCTTGGTGGTGTTGCCCACCGCGTCCAGCTTGGTGAGCACCTGGGCGCCGTCGCCGGTCACGTCGCCGGACATCTCGGCGATACCCTGCGCGTTGTCCGAGACCGGGCCGAACGTGTCCATGGACACGATGACGCCCACGGTGGTCAGCAGGCCGGTGCCCGCCAGCGCCACCGCGAACAGGGCGATGGTGGCGTTGCCCGTGCCGAGCAGGAAGGCCAGGTAGACCGCCCCGCCGATGAGCAGCGCCGAGTACACGGCCGACTCCAGGCCGATCGAGATGCCGGACAGGATCACCGTGGCCGCGCCGGTCAGCGAGCTTTCCCCGATCTCCCTCACCGGTTTGCGGTTGGTCTCGGTGAAGTACCCGGTCAGCAGCTGGATGGCGCTGGCCAGCACCAGGCCGATGATCACCGCGCCGATGGCCAGCAGCCGCGGGCTGCCGCCGTGGCGCAAGATCGCCACGGCGCCCGCCCCGGTCACGCCCTTGAAGTCGCTGAACTTGGCGGGCAGGTAGAGGAACGAAGCGCCGATGACCAGCACCAGCGAGATGACCGCCGAGATGAAGAAACCGCGGTTGATGGCGGTCATCCCGCTCCGGTCGCCCTTGCGCGGCGTCGTCACGAAGATCCCCGCCACCGCGGTGATCACCCCAATCATCGGGATGATCAGCGGGAAGACGAGGCCATCATTACCGAACGCCGCCTTGCCCAGGATGAGCGCCGCGACCAGCATGACCGCGTAGGACTCGAACAGGTCAGCGGCCATCCCGGCGCAGTCGCCCACGTTGTCACCGACGTTGTCGGCGATGGTCGCGGCGTTCCGCGGGTCGTCCTCGGGGATGCCCTTCTCGACCTTGCCGACCAGGTCGGCACCCACATCGGCGGCCTTGGTGAAGATGCCGCCGCCGACGCGCATGAACATGGCCAGCAGCGCGGCGCCGAAGCCGAAGCCCTCCAGCACGTTGGGCGCGTTCTCCCGGTAGATGAACACCACCAGGGCGGCGCCGAACAGGCCCAGGCCCACGGTGAACATGCCCGCCACGCCGCCGGTGCGGAACGCGATCCGCATGGCCGGCCGCTCACCGTCGAAGCCGGCCCGCGCAGCGGCCGCCACCCGCACGTTGCCGCGCACCGCGAGCGACATGCCGGTGAAACCGGTCAGGCCTGAGAAGAAGGCCCCGACGAGGAAAAATATGCTGCGGCCCCACCGCACGCCCGACCCGTCAGCCGGGAGCAACAAGAGCACGAAGAAGATGACGACAACGAAGACCCCGACGGTGCGGAACTGGCGGCGCAGGTAGGCGGCCGCGCCCTCCTGGACCGCCTTCGCGATCTCCTGCATCCGCTCGGTACCCTGGCTGGCCGCGAGCACCTCACGGACCAGCACGAATGCCACCGCGAGGGCAAGCAGCGCGACGACGCCAACGACGACAACCCAGGTCAGGTTGGAGCCGCTGACGCTTACCGCACCGCTTCCGGCGGCAAGACTAGAGCTGAACATCTGTCCTCCTAGACAGTGGCACATGGCCTCCCGAGCGTGGCGACGCTGTCCCGGCTATCTGACCAGCCGGCATAGACGCAGGGGATAGGCACCGTGCCCAAAAGCAGTGCCGGGAGTCTACGCACGTCGGGCGCCGGACCTGAAGCAGGGTCAGGTCTGGAGCGCGCCAGAGCGATTCACCCTGCACAGGTAATCACATTTATGCCACCAGTAGCAGGCCCGCAGTTCCAGACGCGCGACAGCGTGCGGCCGTCAGCCGGTGCCATCGGACGGCCAGCTCATCTTGATGCTGAGGCCGGCTGGGGTGCGGGCGAACTGGACGTCGTCAGCGAGGCCGGCGATCACGGCCAGGCCGAGCCCCTGCGGGGGACCCGAATGATCCAGCGGGCTGGTCCCGTTCGCCGCGACGTCGCCGGGCGCCGGCCAGCCCGGGGGCTGGGCGGACGGGCCGGTCCCGTCGTCCTGCCCGGCCGCGGCCGCGTCCGTGACGACCACCTCGAAGCGCCCGTTGGCCCCGGTCAGCTCGACGCGGACCGGCTCCTGCGGGCACTGCGCCTGATGCGCCTCGACCGCACGGGAGCAGGCCTCGCCCACCGCGAGGCGGACTTCGTCGAGGAGTGCCTCCCCGACGCCGCTCCGCCGCGCGACGGCGGTCGCGACCAGCCGCGCCGTGCGGACATGCACGGGTAGCGGCGTAAAGGTCATTTCGACAGTGGCCATGGCTAGATCCGGGGCTCGGTCAGCCGCTACTTCTCCGACTTCCGGGCCGTGATGGCCTCGTCCACCGTGTCGTGGATACCGAAGACCTTGGTCAGGCCGGTGATCCGGAAAATTTTGAGGATGCGCTCTTGGGTGCACACCAGGTCCAGAGACCCGTCGTGGGCCCGGACCCGCTTGAGCCCGCCGACCAGGACCCCCAGGCCCGTCGAGTCGAGGAACTCAACCTTCTCCATGTTCACCACCAGCTGGTAGTGCCCGTTGTTGACCAGTTCGATGAGCAGCTCCCGCAGCCGAGGCGCGGTGTAGACGTCGATCTCGCCCTCGACGTTGACGACCTCGATCCCATCCCTGGTGTGGTGGTCAAGCTTCAGGTCCACAAATCCTCCTGCGCCATACAAGCCTTCGTCTGTCCGGGCGATCCGAGCGGCAGCGCCACGCCCTCCGGGGAGGGCCACTGGTCCCGTCGCGCATTCAACCACGCTCTGAGGTCATGTCTACACGAGTTCACGCTTCGAGGCACCTCGCGTACAGATGTCACACTGGGAGCCAATGACTGCGCTCACTCCGCTCGTTCCCGGCGAGCCTCCGGTCCGGCCCGGTCCCGCAGGACCTGGTCCCCTGGAACCAACCCCGCAAACACCAGGCCCGGCTGCCTCGCCTCCCGCCGGGCGAAGCCGACCCGTCCAGCTCGCGGGGGCCTCCCCCGCAGACCTTGTGCTGCGCCACGGCGCCCGGTCGGGACGGCTGATCCACGTAGAGTACATCCCCGGTCGCGAAGGGCAACGGGCAGCCTGGCCCGGGTGGGTGCCTGCCGCGATCACTGAGGCCTTCTCCCGGCGCGGCGTGCCGGCTCCATGGGCCCATCAGGCCGCGATGGCCGGCCACGCGCGGGACGGCCGGCACGTCATCATCGCCACCCCGGCGGCCTCCGGGAAGTCGCTGGGATACCTCCTGCCCGCGCTCACCGGGATCCTGGAGGGTGGCACCGCGCTCTACCTCGCGCCAACCCGGGCCCTGGCCGCCGACCAGCTGCGTGTCGTCAGCGAGCTCGCCGTGCCGGGCGTCCGCGCCGCCGTCGTGGACGGGGATACCCCGACAGCCGCGCGCGACTGGGCCCGGTCGCACGCCAATTACCTGCTGACCACCCCGGACATGCTCCATCAGACGCTGCTGCCCCGGCACGCACGCTGGAACGGGTTCTTCCGCCGGCTGCGCTATATCGTCGTGGACGAGTGCCACACCTACCGGGGGGTGTTCGGCTCCCACGTCGCCCAGGTGCTGCGCAGGCTGCACCGGATCGCCGTGCATCACGGCGGCACCGAATCAGCCAGCACTGAACCAGCCGGTACTGGCCCGGCCGGACCAGTACCGCTCTTCTTGCTCGCCTCCGCCACGGTCAGCGAGCCCGCCGGATGCGCGTTCCTGCTGACCGGGCAGCAGGCGGAGGCGGTGACCGAGAACGCCGCGCCGTGCGGGCCGGTTACGTTCGGTCTCTGGGAGCCGCCGCTCACGAGCGCGCGCGGCGAGGCCGGCGCGCCGGTCCGGCGCAGCGCCACCAGCGAAGCCGCCACGCTGCTGGCCGACCTGGTGGCCGGGGCCGTCCCCGCGCTGGCGTTCACCCGCTCCCGGCGCGGCGCCGAGGCCGTCGCCCTGGGCGCGCGCCGGGCGCTGCGTGAGTCGGGAGCCGGAGCGCACAGCGAGCGGGTGGCGGCCTACCGATCCGGGTACCTGCGCGATGACCGGCGGGCCCTGGAGGAGGCGCTGCGCAACGGCGACATCACCGGCCTGGCCACCACGACCGCCCTGGAGCTGGGCGTGGACATCAGCGGCCTGGACGCGGTCCTCATCGCCGGCTGGCCCGGGACCCGGGCGGCGCTCTGGCAGCAGGCCGGGCGGGCGGGCCGGGCCGGGCGCAGCGCGGTGGTGGTCCTCATCGCCCGCGATGACCCGCTCGACACCTACCTGGTCCATCATCCGGATGCGCTGCTGCGCTGCCCGGTCGAGGCGACGGTCCTGGATCCTGGGAACCCGTACGTGCTGGCTCCGCACCTGTGCGCGGCCGCGGCCGAACTGCCGCTCACCGACGCCGACCTGGCCTCGTTCGCCCCTGGCGCCGGCGAGGTCTCCGAGGCCCTGATCCGGCGGGGGATGCTCCGCCGCCGGAGCGGCGGCCTGTACTGGACGCGCCGCGGACGGCCGCCCCGCGCCGGGCTGCGCGGATCGGGCCGCCACCCGGTCAAGATCGTGGAACTGCCGACCGGGCGCCTGGTGGGCACCGTGGACGAGCCCTCGTCGCACCTGCTGGTGCACACCGGGGCGGTCTACCCGCATCAGGGCGAGCTCTACCTGGTGGATGAGCTGGACCTGGCCGGCGGGGTGGCCCTGGTCCGCCCGGACGATCCCGGGTATTCCACGGCGGCCCGCCAGGTCACCGCGATCGAGGTGACCAGGGAACTGCGCCAGGCCAACTGGGGGAGCGCCGACGTGCACTTCGGTGACGTGCAGGTGCGCCGGGAGGTGGTGGGGTTCGTCCGGCGCCACCCGGAAACCGGCCGGCCGCTCGGTGAGTTCCCGCTCAGCCTGCCGCCGCAGACCCTGCGCACCAGGGCGGTGTGGTGGACGATCTCGCCCGGTCTGCGTGCGCGGCTGCTGGATCTGGGCCTGGACCTGCCCGGCGCGGCGCACGCCGCCGAGCACGCGTCGATCGGACTGCTTCCGTTGTTTGCGGCGTGCGATCGCTGGGACGTCGGTGGCGTTTCCGCGGACCTGCACCCGGCCACCGGGCAGCTCACTGTTTTCGTCTATGACGGCCACGATGGCGGGGCAGGCTTCGCCGAACGTGGTTACCATGCGGCGCGCGAGTGGCTGACCGCCACGGCCGACGCGATCCGGGGTTGTGAGTGCCAGGCGGGATGCCCGTCTTGCATCCAGTCGCCCAAATGCGGGAATGGCAATGAGCCCCTTTCCAAGCCGGGCTCAGTCACCCTGCTGGAGCGGCTGCTAGCCGGCGGCGAGGCTGGGACGGCCGGTACCGGGCAGCCCAGGACATCCGGAAAATAGGCCAGGACCAGGGGGAATATGCGGGCAGTGCCCAGAAAGGGGGCGACCCCCGCCGGGGGGGAGAGCGGGGGTCGCCAAACGGTCCGGCCCCGGGGGGGCAGAGCCGGGCCCGTACACGTAGAGCCTACGTGTATCCGGGCCAAGTTACCAATCGGTCACGCCACGCTGACAACGGAAACGTGCTTTCAGTCATAGGCTCGCTTGCTGTGTCTAGTTCCGCCGAGGCCGGGCGCCGGCCGGCCGCCGCGTTCTTTGACCTCGATAAGACGATCATCGCGAAGTCGAGCACGCTCGCTTACGGACCGTCGTTTTACCGGAATGGCCTGATCAGCCGGGGTGACGCCGTCCGCGGCGCGGTCGCGCAGCTGCTTTTCAGCCGGCACGGGGCCAGTCACGACCGGATGGAGCAGATCCGCGAGCAGGTGAGCCAGCTGTGCCGCGGCTGGCCTGCCGACCGGGTGCGCGAGATCGTCGCCCGGCACCTGGATGAGCTGATCGTCCCGTATGTCTATGACGAGGCCCGGGCCCTGCTCGACGCTCATCGTGCGGCCGGTGAGGACGTGATCATCGTGAGCACCTCCGGGCACGAGATGGTCGACCCGATCGGGGCCTTGCTGGGTGCCGCCCTGGTGATCGCCACCCAGATGGAGATCGCGGAGGGGTACTACACCGGGCAGATCGACTTCTACGCCTACGGTCCCGGCAAGGCGGACCGGGTCAGGGAACTGGCCGCCGAACGCTGTTACCGGCTGGCCGACTGTTCCGCCTACAGCGACTCGATCACCGACCTGCCGATGCTGGAGGCGGTGGGCCACCCCCACGCGGTGAACCCGGACCGCGCCCTGCGGCGGCTGGCCCAGCAGCGCGGCTGGCCTGTCCACGTCTTCAGCGCGCTGCCCTCGGCCCGGCCCGCAGCCCGCCCGTGAGGGGACGGCTCGTTGAGATTGCGTGCCCGAAGAGGCGCCCCCTTGAGGTGCTGCCCAGGAATGTGACCCCGGGGATCGATCGAGATGAGGAATCGGTCATGCCCTGGGCTTGGCCCGCCAGCCGATCCGCCGTACAAAGGTCACAGGAAGGTCCTGGCACGGCGGCCGGGTACCCACGCGACCGAGGGGCCCAGGTAGGCGGCCGAGGTCGGGCCGCGACGACGAGCCCGCGTCCGGCGAGGACGCGGGCAGCCGCCGCGGCCCCCCGGCATGACGAGGCGCGCGCATGGTAGCCCGGGCGCCGTGCCAGGCTAAGTCCCCAGGCAACGTCTCCCCTGCCCGTGACGACCGGGCGTCCCCCCGCCCGGTACAGCCCCCGGCCACCCGGGAAACCGCCTTCCCCGGGACCATTTGGACACGCCCGCCGAAAGCACGAAGGCCGCGCGGAGTGACCCCGTGGTAATCCCGTAAGATCACTTGCCGGGGGAAACTGATGTTGCCGGGATAAGGGACAATTCCTGGCCCCCCGCGCCCGGGCTGGCCCGCCGAGAACCCGGGCACGCACGCGAATCACCGGTGCGGAAGACTGAACGGCAGGATTGCGCGCGAGGGGAGTGTGCATGTGATGGCCAGATCCGCGGCACCGCAGTCGCTCGGCAATGACAGCGAGCCATCAATCGGCGATCTTGTCTCCCAGGCCGTCAGGGACGTCACCCAGTTGGTCAGGTGTGAACTGGCCCTGGCGAAACTGGAGCTCCGCGACGACGTCAAGCGGCTGGGCCTGGCCGCCGGCCTGCTGGTCATCACGGCGGTCGCCGGCTGCCTGATCCTCGTCATGCTCTGCTGGGCCTTCGCCTACGGCCTGGTCACGCTGGGTATCTGGCCCTGGGCCGCGTTCCTGATCGTGGCGGGCACGCTCCTGCTCCTGGCGTTGCTCGCCATCCTCGTCGTGGTCATCAAGGTGCGCGGCGTGAGCGGCCTGCGGAAGACGAGGCAGACCGTGCAGGAAGACCTGGCGCTGCTCAAGCGGGACGAGGACGCCCCCGCTCGGCCGGCGGTCGAGGCAGGCTGACCCAGTGACTTTCCGGGGCGACGCGGCGGTCTACGTCGAAGGCCCATGGGCGCACCGCGCGGTGAGCGCGAACGGGACCCGGCTGCACGTGGCCGAGAGCGGAGACGGCCCGCTGGTGCTGCTGCTGCACGGGTTCCCGGAGTTCTGGTGGACCTGGCGGGAACAGCTGGCCACGCTGGCCGCGGCCGGCTACCGCGCCGTCGCCCCGGATCTGCGCGGGTACGGCGGCAGCGACAAGCCGCCCCGCGGTTATGACCTGGTCACCGCGGCCTCGGACGCGGCCGGCCTGATCCGTGCCCTCGGCGAGGCCAACGCGGTGGTCATCGGGCACGACTGGGGCGGGCTGGTGGCCTGGACCATGGCCGCCTACTACCCCAAGGTGGTGCGCAGGCTGGCGGTGATCTCGATGGCGCACCCGCTGCGGATGCGCTCCGCGGTGGTCACCGACCCGCTGGGCCAGGGCCGCCGCAGCGGCTACGCGTTCGGCTTCCAGGTTCCCGTGTTCCCGGAGCACAGCCTGGTCCGGGATCACGCCGAGCGGGTAGGGCAGATGCTGCGTTCCTGGTCCGGGCCGGGCTGGCCCGACCCGGAAACCGAGCGGCGCTACCGGACCGCGATGTGCATCCCCTCGGTGGCGCATTCGGCACTGGAGTACCACCGCTGGTTCGCCCGTTCCCGGGTCCGCCCGGACGGCGTCCGGTACGCACAGCGGATGCGCGCTCCCATCCAGGCCCCTACCCTGCACCTGCAGGGCGCGCTCGACACATGCGTGCTGCCCGCCACCGCGCGCGGGGCCGGGCGGCACGTCGATGGCCCGTACCGATGGCGGCTGCTCGATGGGGCCGGCCACTTCCCGCACGAAGAGCAGCCGGAGCGCTTCGACCGTGAGCTGCGCGGCTGGCTGGCGGACCCCGAACCTGAGCGATGACGACGGGCGCGGGCGGCCCGGCCCGGGACCGGGACCCGGCCGGGCGCCCCCGGAACGCCCGGCCACGGGACGAGCTCGGGCGCCCGCTGCCGCGCGGCGCGGCAGGGGCGGACCGCGTGCCGGAGGATCTGTCCCTCCCCCCGGCGCAGGCGCTGGCCCTGGCCCAGCACCTGCTGGACACCGGCCAGCCGTTCCAGGCCCACGAGGTGCTCGAGGCCTCGTGGAAGCAGGCCCCGGAAGCCGAACGGGAGTTGTGGCGCGGGCTGGCCCAGATAGCGGTGGGGCTCACCCATGTGCGGCGCGGCAACGCGCGGGGGGCGGTTGCGCTGCTGCGCCGCGGGGCGGAACGGGTCAGCGGGTACGCCGCCGCCCCGCCGCACGGTATCGATGCCGCGGACGTGGCCCGGGCCTGCGCCGGGCTGGCCAACCAGATCGAGGCGGCCGGGGACACCAGCGCGGTCTCAACCGGCCTGCGGATCAGCCTGACCCGCGGAGGAAGCTAACCGCGGCCCGGTGCTGGCCGCGGGCCCGAGCTCGCCGCTGGGTTCCCGTGCTAGTCACAGGCCTGGGTGGAAACCGCGTTGGTCGCGGAGGCGGCTGCGCGCGCGTCGCCCTCCACCTCGGAGGCCGTCAGCGCGTAGCCGGTGTCTTTCACGCCCACGGCCGCCGCGAAGACGACTCCGTCCACTCGGCCGTCCGGCGCCAGGAGCGGGCCACCGGAGTTGCCCGGCTCGACATCTGCCCGGATTGAGTAGATCTGCCGGGTTACTTCCTTGGACTGGTAGATATCCGGGGCCTGGGCGAGCTGGTCGTCACCGACCCGGGCGGGCACCGCGGTGAAGGGGTTGTCCCGTGGGTAGCCGGCCACGATCGCCTCGTCGCCCAGGTTGGCCGGCCCGGCGAAGTTCAGCGTGCGGGCGGTGAGGCCGGGCACGTCGAGGACGGCGAGATCGCGCTCGGGGTCAAACAGGACCACGGTGGCACGGAACCTGTCGCCCTGCCTGGTGGTCACGGTCTGGACTTCGGTCACGCCCGCCACGACGTGGGCGTTGGTCAGGACGTGCTGGGGTGAGATGACGAAGCCCGAGCCCTCGATACGGCGCTGGCAGGTCGGCGCGATGCCCATGACCTTGACGATGCTGTTGCGGGAGCGGACCAGGCCGGCGGAGTCCAGGACGGCCGGGTTGGGCGGGGCCACGGTCAGGGCCTCGGCCCCGAGTGCGCCGAAGACCTGGACGTACGGGCCACTGGCCAGCAGGCTGCGGAAGTCGGAGAACATCGTCCGCGCGGCCGGCGGCATCACTCCGTCCACCGCGTGCAGCACGGCGGAGCGCTGGACCTGGTTGGTGACCATGGCAAACGGCGCGTTGACCACCGCAGAGCCGATCAGCCAGGCGATGAGCAGGACGGAGATGACGCTGACCGCGGCCCCCGCTACCGAGTCGATCAGGGTGGCCGGGCGCCAGTGCACACGGGAGCGCACCGCGGCGCCGATCGCGGAGGCGAGCAGCTGCCCGATCATGGCGGCCACGAACACCGCGACGATCGCGACCAGAGCCTGCTGGGCGGATCCCTGAACCAGCGAGCGGGCGAGCCTTGGCGCGAAGGAGGCACCTACTGCCGCTCCGCCCAGGAACCCGGCGAAGCTCAGAATTCCGACGATGAAGCCCTGGCGGTAACCGGCCACGGCGAATGCCGCAGCAAGTGCAATCAAGATCAGGTCAAGCAAGTCACCCGACACCAGCCCACCGTATAGCGCGTGGCCGGATGGTTGGTTCGCCGTACGGTATTAACCGCATCCAGCGACGGTATTAACTCCCGGGTGCCAGGGCCTCGGGCGGGAGTTCCTCCACCTGGCCACGGTCCCATGGCCGCTCCCATCCGCCCAGCGTGAGGAGCCGGTTGACCAGGGCCGCAGTGAACCCCCAGACCAGCATTCCCCGCACCCGGAAGGCCGGCCCGGTGAACCCGGAAGGATGCCGGATCGTTAGCCGGCGCCGGGGATCGGAGAGCTCGGACAGGGGAACCCTGGCCACGGCGGTAACCTCTGGCGGATCGGCGGCCGCCACCGGGACCGGCCGCCGCCACCAGGCGAGGACCGGGGTGACCGCGAAGCCGCTCCGGGGGATGAACAACTCCGGGAGCACCGCGAGCACCTCGACCCCGGAGGCTTCGACGCCGGCCTCCTCGGCCGCCTCCCGGAGCGCGGCCGGGACCGGGCCCCCGTCGCCCTCGTCGATCGCCCCGCCGGGGAACGCAGGCTGCCCGGAGTGACGCCGCAGCCCCGGACCGCGCTGCACGAGCAGCAGGTCGGGCCCGTCCGGGCCCATGCCGAAGAGCACCAGTACCGCGGAGGGGCGGCCGCCTCCCGGTGGGGGCCGCAGCGGGGCCGGGATCGCGGTCTCCCACGCCGCCGCGGCCAGGTCGCGCAGCCAGCGCGGCGGGCCGCCCGGGGTAGCGTCCGCCGCCTCAGTGGCCGCCTCGCCGGTGGCGCTCTCCACCGGGTCGAGGGCACTCACGAGAATGGGCCCGTCTTCACCAGTGCCCGGGCCGTCTTCTCGTCCGTGGGGCCTTCCCCGTAGGACGGGCACAGCCGGGCGATGCCGCAGGCACCGCAGGCGGGCTTGCGGGCATGGCAGACACGCCTGCCGTGCCAGATCAGCCGGTGCGAGAGGATGGTCCACTCCGACCGCGGGAAGAGCGAGCCGACCTCCTGCTCGATCTTGTCCGGGTCGGTCTGCGCCGTCCACCCGAAGCGGCGGGCCAGCCGGGAGAAATGCGTGTCCACGGTGATGCCGGGCACGCCGAACGCGTTGCCGAGGACGACGTTCGCCGTCTTCCGGCCGACCCCGGGCAGGGTGACCAGATCCGCCAGCGTGCCGGGGACCTCACCGCCGTACCGCTCGCAGAGGGCCTGGCCCAGGCCGATGAGGCTGTTGGTCTTGGCCCGGAAGAACCCGGTGGACTGGATGATCTTTTCCATCTCGGCCCGCTCGGCCGCCGCGTAGTCAGCGGCGGTCTGGTAGCGGGCGAACAGCACTGGCGTTACCAGGTTGACCCGCTTGTCGGTGGTCTGCGCGGACAGGATGGTGGCGACGAGTAGTTCCAGGGGTGAGCTGAAGTTCAGCTCACAGTGGGCATCTGGGTACAGCAGGGCGAGTTCGCGGTTGATGCGCCGGGCCCGGCGGACGAGTGCAGTCCGGGAATGATCAGGGGTCACGCTTCCAGCCTATTGAGCGGCTGCGCCACCTGGCGCACGGCGCGGTGCTGTGCGGGCGCCGGGAGGGACTGGCGCTAGGCTGCCGCCAGCGTGACGATGAGTTCCGCTATGCTTACTGAGAGCTTGCGGGGGGACCATGGCAGCTGCACGAGTCGCCTCAGGCGCGACAACGCCGGACATGCCCGGGGCGGCCTTGGCGTCGATGGTGCGGCGGAACTGGCTGCTGGCCATCCTGCTGGCCGCCGGGCTGGCGCTGCGGGTCGTCACCCAGCTGGCTTACCGGCCCGCGCTGCTGTTCATCGACTCGATCAAGTACCTATTCGGGGCCTACGCCGGGAACGATCCACCGGGGTATCAGCTGGCCCTGAAGGTCTTCCTCCGGGTCGGCACACTGCCCATGGTGGTGGCCGTGCAGCACCTGCTCGGCCTGGCCATGGCCGTGGCGCTGTACCTGATCCTGCGCCGCAGGGGCGTGCCGCGCTGGCTGGCCGCCCTGGCCACCGCGCCGATTCTCCTGGACGGCTACCAGCTCCAGATCGAGCAGTCGATCATGCCGGATACGGCGTTCGAGGCCCTGATCGTCGCGGGCCTGGTCTGCCTGCTCTGGCAGCCCCGGCCGCGGGTCTGGATGGTGCTGACCGCGGGACTGGCCCTGGGCGCCTCGGCGACCGTCCGCCAGGTCGGCGAGATATTCATTCTCCCCGCACTCGTCTACGTGCTGATCGCCGTCCCCGGCTGGCGCGGCAAGCTGATCAAAGCCGCCGCGCTGTGCGCCGCGTTCGCCCTGCCCATCCTGATGATCAGCTTCCGGAACTACGTGACCATCAGGCACTTCTCGCTCGCCCCGTACGCGGCGGGGACGATCTACGGCCGGGCCGCGGCGGCCGCCGACTGCGCCACGCTGAGGCTCCCCCGGTACGAGCGCGCGCTCTGCCCCTCCCCCAGCCAGCAGGCTCGCGGGCCGGACTGGCTGGATCACGGGGCCACGTCGCCCATCAAGTACGTGACGCCCCCGCCGGGGATGCCTCACGTGACCATGGCGGGCAACTTCAGCCGGCGCGTGTTCGAGCAGCAGCCCTGGCGGGTGGCCAGCGCGATCGGCAAGGACGCGGTCAAGCTCTTCGCCGCGGCGCGGGTCACCAGCCCGGGAGACACGTCTGTCACACGCTGGCAGTTCCAGCGGGCCTTCCCGCTGTACCCGCCTTACGTCACTAATGCGCACGGCCGGCTGCGGTTCGCCCAGCTCAATACGGCGGGCAAGGTAGTAGTGATCGTCCAGGGGCGGCGCTTCGGCGACCAGCCGGGGGTGAGCCCAGGGCTGGCGGGCTTCCTGCGCGGCTACCAGCTCGATGGCGGCTACACGCCCGGGCCGCTGTTCCTGTTCACCGTGCTGGCCGGGCTGGCCGGCAGCGTCGGGGTGCTGCGGCGGCAGGCCTCGCCCGCGCAGCGGGCCACGGCTACCGCCTGCCTGCTGACCTTCCTCAGCGCGGTCGCGGTGCTGCTCGCGTCCGACCTGTTCGAGTTCAGCTGGCGCTACCAGCTGCCGGCCCTGGTCACCCTGCCCCCCGCGGGCGCGCTAGGCATCACGGTGATCGCCGGATACATCGCGGCCTGCCGCCAGCGCGCCACGCAGCTGGTGCCCAGCCCGGCACGCCGGCCGAGATCCGTGCCCGGGGAGGAGCGCCCCGGGTCCCAGCGGAAGGACCGGGCCTCCGCGGGCTGAGCCGGTATCACGCCGAGCCGGTAAAGGCTGATCGCGCCTGCCCGTCCCTAGGTGGGCTCCTGCCGGCCAGGCCGGGGCCCGAACCGGGCTGAGGCAAACCACACCACCAGGGCCAGTGGGGCCAGTACCACGGCCGGGAGCAGCGCGGGGACGTACTCCGCGACGACGGCGGACGAGCCAGCCCCCACGATCACGGCCGCGAAGATACCCAGGCTGCGCTCCAGGCCGTTGGGCTTGCGCCTGGTGACCAGCCCGGCGATCACCCCGGTCAGCGTTCCGGTCAGGTACGTGGTGGATATCTCGCCCAGCTGGCGGACGGCGGAGGCCTGGATGCCCATGGCGACCCCCGCGATGGCCAGCAGCACCAGCTGGCCCGCCTCGGCCGGACGGCCACCGGAAAGCTCCCAGCCCACGCAGAACATCACGAGCACGCAGAATTCCAGGGCGAGCGCGACGGTGAGCCAGGACGGCCAGATCTCGCGCAGCGCGGTCGCCGCATCGGGCGTGCGGCCCCGCCAGCGCCCCAGCCAGCGGCCTGCCCGCCGGGCTGCGAGCGGCGCCCCGACCACCACCCCGGCCACGTAGCTGGCCAGGGCTACCCCGCAGTTCTCGGCCAGGGCCGGGTTATGTGTGCCCGCCGCGACGCCGAGCAGCACCATGGTCCCGGTGACCACGCTGCTGAACACGTGCCCTAGGTGCAGGATGGCGGCGGCGTTGACGGCGCCGGTTGTCACGCTGAGCAGGACCACGAGCATGTCCCGGGCGCGAGAGCGACAGTCCTCGGCCATGGTCAGGGTTCCTACGCGGCGTATTCGCCGGTGAGAGCACGCCGGATACTGGCGATGCGGTCAGCCAGGTCACGGATGTCCTCACTGTCGGGCAAGGGCAGGTCCGCCGGGATCTGGCCGTCGCGGACACCGCGGGCCAGGGGGCGCAGGGCATCGGCCAGCTGCGCCACATCGCGGGGGTCCGGCCGCCTGCGCGTGACGCCGGCGCGCACCGCAGTGGCCGTCACCGTGTCCGTGAGCTTCTCCAGCGCGCCGAGGGCGGGCCACAAGAGGGCCGCCCGGCGGCTGACCGAGGGGGGCTCTGCCATCGTCCGCTGGAACTCCGTGCGCAGGTCGGGTAGGACTCAGTAGGTCTGGCGGCGCCGCGCCTACCGATCGGGTGCGCCGCTGAGCGCCTGCCCCGTGTAACGGGCCAGGCTATCGAGCGCGGTGGCGAACTGCTCCGGCAGGTGCGCATTCCAGCTCGACCGCCACGGAACGTATCGGAGCAGGGGCGCGATCGCGCAGCGGTTCAGCCTGGCTCCGCCCAGCGGTAGCTGGTGGCGGCCCCGCCGTCGATGCGGACGGTCCCGGCCGGGCTGCCCGCAGCCCGCCAGATCGTGTAGTCCCCCGCCGGGAGGGCGGGGTACACGGCCGCATGGCAGGAGGCTGGGCCCAGGCGCCGTTCCCGCACCAGGGCGTGGATCCGCCCACCCGGGTCCTGCAGCTGGCTGACGTGGATCTCCGCCCCTGCCATACGGGCCGGGGTGATGATGATCAGGGCACCGACATCGCCGCCGATGTCGAGCACCACGCTCCCCGGGCCCGACGGGCCGGCGCTGGGTTCCGCCACGGCTTGCTCCTCAGGACGGGTTGTAGTAGCCGCTGTAAGGCACGCCCAGGTACGGGAAGGAGTGCAGATACGGTTTCTTCACGTCCCGGGGGGTGAGCCCGTCGGTGATCAGGCCGGCCGCCGCGTCCGGCTTGTAGCCCGGGGAGACCAGTGGGTAGGTGAGCCCGGCGATGGCGCGCAGCTCGATGGTCACCACGTCGTCGAAGACCCGGCGGCCGTTCGGGTAGCCCGCCAGGTCGCCGCCCAGCACTCCCAGGATCTTCGGGTTCCTCGCGGGCTTGATGGCGGTATTGAGCCGGAGCATGTCGGCCAGTACCGGCCCGGTGTGATTCTGGAAACCCTTGATCAGGCCGGCCGGGATCCCGGTCAGCAGGATGGCCTCCAGGTCGTCGCGCGGCTTCCCGGACTCGGCCAGCCTGGCCAGATGCGGAAACACGCCCGGGTAGAGCGCAGGCAGCAAGGCGGCCAGTTCGGGGTGGGCCACATAGGAAGCGAACATCTCGTCATAGACCGGCGGCTGGGTGTTCCAGAAGTCTTTCCTCCCCAGCGGGATAAGCACCTCGTTGACGAGCGGGTTGCCTAGCCGGGAAACCTGCCGGAACGGGCCGCTCCAGGTGCTGGTCCCCTGGTCAGCGTCCCAGATCCGGACTTGCCGCCTGCTGGCGCTGGTCCACACGCCGATGACCGCCCGCGCGTCGCTCTCGTGCCGTGAACTGGAACCGGTCAGCTGCGCGATCGGCACCTGGAGGGCGATGGAGTGCACGTTCAGCTCGTTGGTGGCGTTCACCCCGGGCGCCGGCCTGCCGAAGACGTGCATGCCGTACTTGGCGTGCAGTTGCTGGAACGGCCGGAGGGTGGCGAGGTCGAAGATCGATCCGAGGTCGACGTAGAAACCCTCGGCCCGCTGGCCGGCGAAGACTTTCACGCCGCCGGGCAGGGAGTGCACCGCGCTGGCTGCCAGCGTCGCGTACCGGGGGGTGGACAGCGGCCCGATGTTGCACGGCGGGCAGGCGAGAGCCGTGCCCAGCGGCTGGGAGAGACCGCCCGCCACCCTGGTGACGGTGTAGAACTGCCGACTGTTCCAGTTGGGACTGTCCAGCGACCTGATCGGGCCGGTGTTGTAGAGGAACGTGTCCTTGTTCCGCAGCACGGTGCTGAACTGGAACTGATAGGTGACGTCAGCCCGGCCGTCGCCGTCGGTGTCGACGTGGATCTCGTACAGGACATCGTCGCCGAACTCGTAGAAGTTCGGCCCGCCCGCAGGCTCCTCCAACGGGATGTAGTTGGCGATCAGCGTGACCGTCGATGGCCGGTCAGGACTGACGAACGCATAGACATCAGTGCTGTCCGCGACCGGATCCTTCGAGATCTCCGGCGCCTCGCGGTGCGATGACATGGGTTACCTCACAGCTAGTCGGTGGGGCTGCCCGGATAGCCGGTGAGGCTGGCCGGACAGCACCGGGTCAGCGGCTGAGATCAGGCAGGATTGGGGCTACTGGCTCGCCCGGACGAGACGGGCGGCGAGGGCTGGATCATGCAGCCGGGTGCGGGTCGTTCCCGCGAAGATGTCCATCTCGCCCGTCTGCGCGTCGCGCAGGTGGATCACGAGAGGCCCGGCGGCGCTGCCCGGGTCGGGGACCGCATCGGGAGTCGTGATGGCGGCGGCCCGGCCCGTCCGCTCGGCGGCCGGGCGGGACTGGGCCGGGCGGGACTGGGCCGGGCGGGACCGGGCCGGCCGGGCTGCCGCCGCGGCAGGCAAGGCGGTGAGAGCGCCCGCCGCCAGGCCGGCCGCCGCGCTGGCCCCGGCCGCGGTACGGAGCAGCGCGCGGCGGGACACCGGAGCGGGCTGGCCGGCCGGGCATCCTCCCGTTTCCGGCGTCTCCTCGCGATGATCTCCAGCCATGGTCGTCCCCCCGGGGCGCGGTGTGCCCTGTCGCGGATAGCGAGCCCACGGCATGCGGCTGGTCCGGACGGACTGCGGACTCCCGCCGTGCCGCTCAAGCGTCACGCTCAGTATTTCGCCCCGAGTTAACCTTGAGTAATCAGAAGACCACGTAACGTTATATAAATGTGACCTGGCCGTCGTTCACAGCCCAGCCAGCATCCACGCTGCGGGTGTCAACCCGGGGCGCGCTCAGGCGCAGCGCCCACCCCGGAGATCGCTCAGCCGGTGAGATCACCGACCCAGTGAGATCGCCCAGCCCGGGGCCGTTCAGGCCGCGCGGCGTCCGTCCCGGCTGGAAGCCGCGCTGCCCGTGATCAGCTCGCTGACTCCGCCAAGGGCCCCGCTCAGCCCGCCCTTCGCCACCCGGCCGAGGACGACCTGGGCCAGGCCCACCCCGTCCGCCACCAGGCGGCGCAGCTCGGGCGAAGACCGGATCGCGTCCAGCGACTTACGGGCCCGGTCCATACCCTCACGGCCTTCGCTGACGCCGGTCAGGTAGCCGGCCACGAACCCGATGATTGTTTCCATAGTTCTGCCTGCCTTGCCTAGAGCTGCCTGGCCGGACCGGGGAGACCAGTCCGGGGGGCGCTACATCTCGCGGAGTTCCAGGTAGCGCTTGATGTCGGGAAGTGACTGGATGATGGCGGCGATCGCTGCGGCCACCACCACCGCCTTGATGAGCCTGCCAACCATGGTGGTCCTCCTCTGGAGATGGTGCGGGACGTCCTAGTCGGATGCCCCGACGGGTTCGATCTCGTCGGGGGCGAAGTACAGGAAACGGCCCTGGCCGCGCTGAATGTCCGCGTCCGGGTCGTCATCGGGCAGCAGGGCCAGGTGGGCGTGGCCGTCCACGTCGAACAGGACCGCCTCGACCAGCGCGGTCCTCCCGGTCAGGAACAGATCCTGCGCGTCCGCCCGGCGGGTGCCGGGCAGCATGCGGACCCGGCTGCCCCGCGCGACGCGGACCCCCGCGATCATGACGTGATCCGTTTCCGGCGATACCGAGCGGTCCGCGCCCGGATCCCACCAGGGCGCCTCCCCGGCGACAGCCGGGTCAGGTGCCGTCCCGCGCTCCTGCGAGGGCAGCCCCCCGTGGCCCGCCGGCTGCTCCTGCGGGATCTCCGTCCACTCCGGGACGGTCTCGCGCCCGGCGGCAGGACCCCCGGCCGGGTTGAGGTACCGGATGGCACCGTGCATACGCTCGATCATCTCGGGTGGCAGGTGGTCGAGCCGGTCCAGCAGCTCGGCCGCGCGGGGGTCGGTGGCCCGGGCCTCCCGCTTTTCCTCATCGGTCAGGGTGAGCGTGCGGAGGGTGAGGATCTCGTCGATCTCCGTGGAGTCGAACAGCTGCCCGGCACTTTCGGCAGCGATCTCCGCGTGGTCGTAGAGGATGACCGGGGAAGACAGCATCAGCTCCGTGCACCCGGCCGGCCCGGCCAGCACCGGCCAGGTGGCGGTGTTCACGCAGCGGGCGACCTCGGTGGCCGCCCATTCGGGAGGTTCGGTCATGGACAAGAACCGGCCGCCGGGCACCGCGATCAGGCAGTGCGCGGCGATCAGCGCGTACGGCAGGCCGTCTGCGCGGCGGGCCAGCGGCCCGGGCGGCTCGGTGCGGTTTTCCAGCACCACCCGCAGGCGAAGCGCGCCGTACGGCCCGGGCATCCGCTCCGCGCTCAGCCGCAGAGCCCCGTGCAGGGTTTCCCGCTTCCAGGCCAGCCGTCCGGCGGGTTCGCCGCCAGCGCCGGTCAGGTCCTCGTACTCGGTGCCGCCCGGGAGAGCGAACTTGGTCTCGGCGGCCCCGGCGAGCAGCTCGCCAAGCGTGGCCGCCGCCTCCTGCTCGCACTCGGCCGCCTCGTCCCACGGAGTGAGCTCAGCGCCTCCGGCCTGCAGCGAATCGACCTCCCGGAAACCGGCCGCGGGCGAGCCCGCGAGTACCGTGCGCCGCCGCAGCCGGAGGAAACGGGCCAGTACCGTGACCGTCGCGCCGGCCGGGCCTTCCAGGACGCACTCAGTCTGCGCGGCGGAAGGCTCGTGCTCGTCGACGGCCCGGTAGGCCGCCGGCATGAGCACCCCGAACTGGAAGCGTTCCTGGTTCTTCTGCGCCGACGCACGGTACGGGTAAAGCAGGTACCCCTCGTACAGGATGGCGTCGGCGACCCGCCGGGCCTGCTCCAGGTGAGCCGGGTCGATCCGGCCGCGGGATTTCACGATTCCTCCGGGCCCGCCCGGGCGAGCAGCGCGAGCACGGTCGCGTCCCAGGTGGGGAGCGCGTGACGGCTCTTGAACCGGCCGAGCTTGTCTAGCGTGTGCCGGCTCATCGTGATCCACGAGGTGTCCGGGAAGTGCGCGTCCACGGCCTCCCGCCACTGGCTCACCGGCAGGCGGAACGTGGTCTCCTTGCTCCACGGCACCTGCTGGACCCGCAGCCGCCCGTCGGCCGAGCCGAAGATGGTCCCGCTGAACAGCAGCAGCAGCGGGATCTCGCCGTCGTCCAGCGAGCTGAAGTACCGCGCCGAGGCGATCTGCAGATCGTAGGTGAACGGCACCGGCAGCGGGACCTCGACGCTTCCGGTGAAGCCCGGGACCATCGTGGACAGAGTGGTGAACTGGAGCGGCTTGAGCGTGTCGGCCCAGCGGGTCCGCTCGCCGAACAGGTCGTGCAGCCGTTCCGCCTCGGCGTCGGTGTAAGGCCGGCGGAAGGGCTCGATCCGGATCTGCGAGCGGAGCGCGATCGCATCGATCTTCTCCCCGGACGTCTCGCTGATCCGCAGGTCCAGCTGGAACGACGGCACCGCGGCGTACCTGTCTACCCGGGCGCCGATGCAGTCGAACACGAGATCAGCCATGTCGGGAGCCCTGCCCAGCCTCCCGGGCGCGCTGGCGAACCCCAGTCACGAACTCATCGATGCTGGCCCGGGCCTCGCTGCCGCCGTCGAAGCCTTTCCACAGCATCCGCATCCGGCCCGCCAGCTCGTAACAGACGTCGATGGGCACGATGAAGCACTCTGCCTCGGCCGCCCCGCCGACCCGGGAGAGCAGCACGGCCTCGACGTCCGGCTCCGCAGTGGCCAGCAAGGGATGCGCCGCCGCCAGCCGCTCCCACGCGCCCAGGTCCAGCGCGCACTCGGTGGCGCCTGCCGGGCTGGGGTAGAACCCGCCCACCGCGCCGCGCTCCGAGCTGTAGAGAAAGAACGCCAGCCCGACCGGGATCTGCAGCTCATCCCACTCGGCGGCGGACATGGGCCGGGCGGAGTCGCGGAGGTAGCGGTCCGGAACCGAGCGGTATCGCGCCGAGCCCCGGCGAGGGGAGGCGCCCTGCAGGGGTGTTCTCCCCGAGCCGGGGCTCCCGGGGGGCTCCGGGGGTAGTCCCCCGGGGGAGCGGAGCGGGGGATCGCCCCCCCGGGCTGGCACAGTGAACAGCAGGTAGCAGGCGCGGCAGGCACAGGCGAGGCTGGACTTCTCCAGGTCCGCAACGTGCCCGTGGGTGGCCGGGATCCCGGTGGCGCAGAACTCGCAGCGTTCCTCGCCGGCTCCAGCGGCCTGGGGGTCCGGCATGGCCCGCTGATCCGGCCCGGCTGAAACGGGCCCGGCCTCGGCTGGCGGCGCGCCTGCCGCCGGAACCTGCGCCGCCGGAACCTCGGCCGCCGGACCCTGGGCCTGCGAGGCGGGGTGCTGAGCAGGTGACGGCGAGGCTGGACGGCGCTGAGCGGGCGCGGCCGGGGCCGCCCGGGGCGGCCCGACCGCGGGCGCAGCCGGGGCCGCATCGGGCGGCCCGACGAATCTGCGCAGCCCCGATGGCCGGCTCACGACGAGATCGCCTCCTGCGGCGCCGTGACCGCCACCCTGACTCCCTGGCTGTCGGACAGCAGCGGAAGCGGGTCCAGGTGCAGGGCGGCGTCGCCGAGGCTGCGGCCTGCGGACCGGACGTCGTACCGGGTCTGGCAGGCGGAGCAGGCCAACTCGCCGAGCGTGAGCGTTCCCTCGGCCAGCGACGTCCCGCAGGCCGCGCAGGCATCACGGTAGGCGTACAGGGTGCCGCGGACCGAGCAGAGGAGCACACGGGTCCCGGCGACCGAAGCGGTCACCGGCCTGCTGCTCGGCGGCCCGAGGTCGGGGATGGTCACCCACCTGGCGTCACCTTCGCCGGCTGCGGCCGCCTCGTCTGGTCCGTCCGCCCCAGGGGGCCGGCGGCCGATCTGCAGCAGGGTCCCCGGGCCCGGCGGCGCGGTGACACCCTCCACCACGACCTCGGTGACCTCAGGCGCCGCGTCCTCGATCGCGCCCTTGATGGCGAGCTGGACGGTCACCGTGGAGGAAGGGCAGCCGTCGCAGCTGCCCTCGAGGCGGAGCTGGGCCACCCCTTCCTCAGTCACTCCCAGGTACGTGACCCCGCCCGCGTGCGAGCCGAGGTAGGGGCGTACCCGGTCCAGGGCCCGCTGGATCCGGGTATCCACGTCGAGCGGGTGCAGGTCGTGCAGCAACAGCAGGCTCTCCACCAGCGGGTCCTCGAGCAGCCGGTCGAGGACCGCGGTCCCGCCCGGCCCCCCGGCGCGGAGCGCCGCCATGATGTGGCTGAGGCCGTCGCCGTAGAGGCCCAGCAGCAGCCGGACCAGCTCCTCGGCCGCCCGGGCGGTCGCCTCCCCGCCCTCGGACTGCAAGACCCCGAGCAACTCCTCGACGCGTGCCCCCACCTGCCGTGCGTCGGACATCCGCCTCGCCTCTGTCTGGCTGAACCTTTGTCTGGCTCATCGGTTGTGACTAACTATGTGGCCGCCTCGCACCCGGATCCCGCCCGGCCGGCTGACCAGGCGGGACCCGGAATGCCGGGCGCGTTCCGGGGCGGTGCGGTTCCCCGGAACTCCCGCGTCAGGTGGCCAGGGTCGCCGCCGTCGGCGTGTGAACCTTCTCAAGCAGCTTGCCGTTGCCGAGGTACATGTGCACACCGCAAGGCAGGCAGGGATCGAAGCTGCGGACCGCCCGCATCACGTCGATGCCCTTGAAGTTGTCCGGGGAGTTCTCCTCGAAGATCGGCGTGTTCTGGACCGCGTCCTCGTACGGGCCCGGGGTGCCGTAGCTGTCCCGGACACTCGCGTTCCAGGGCGTCGGCGGGTAGGGGTGGTAGTTCGCGATCTTCCCGTCCCGGATTACCATGTGGTGCGAGAGCACGCCCCGCACCGCCTCGGTGAACCCGCAACTGTTCGCCTCGTCCGGAACCTCGAACGGCTCCCAGGTCTTCGTGTGCCCGGCCCGGACCTCGGCGAGGGCCTTCTCCATGAAGTGGAGGGCGGCAGCGGCCGCGTAGGCCTGGAAGTAGGTCCGTGCACGGTCCCGCTCGATAGCGTTAGAGAGGGGGCGTCCTTCTTTGTCGTGCGGGATCTTCCACTCGAACGTCACCTCGGGCTTGGTCACGGTGCGGGGCAGGTTGATCAGCACGCTGTTGCCAGTGGACTTGATATACCCGATGTCCACGAGGCCGCCCTGTGCGGTCGCCCAGAGCCGGGCGATCGGGCCGCCGCCGGTGTCGGCGGCCAGGTAATTGGTGCCGTCGAACCAGCGCGGCGACATGACCCAGCTGTACTTGTCGTCGAAGTTCCGCTTCTGCGGCCGGGGAATCGTGTGCTGGTTCCACGGGTGCCTGCGGTCCACCGGGTTGCCCAGCGGGTCGCGGGTCACGAACATCTCCTGGTCTTCCCAGTCCTCGTAGTAGGAGCTGCCGAGGAGGATGCGGATGCCCAGATTGATGTCGACCAGGTCGTTGGTGAGCAGCTGGCCGTCCCGGATGACGCCGGGGCTGACGAACATCTTCCGGCCCCAGTCGCTCATGTGGTCGTAGCGGAAGTCGCAGTGCTCGGGGTCGTTGAGGCTGCCCCAGCAGACCATGTCCGCGCGGCGGCGGCCGACCTCCTCGTACCCGGGCAGGGCCTCGTAAAAGAAGTCGAACAGGTCATCGTGCATGGGCACGACGCGCTTCATGAACTCCACGTAGCGCATCAGCCGGGTCAGGTAGTCGGTGAACAGCTGCACCGTGGGGGTGGTGCCCACGCCGCCCGGGTAGAGCGTGGACGGGTGCACGTGGCGCCCTTCCATCAGGCAGAACATTTCCCGGGTGGACCGGCTCACCTGGAGCGCCTCGCGGTAGAACTCGCCTTCGAGCGGGTTCAGGGACCGCATGATGTCGCCGATGAACTTGTAGCCGTGGTCGGCCGCGTGCGGCGCCTCGGTGCGGTTGGCCAGTTCCAGCACACCGGGGTTGGTCTCGCCGACCATCTTGGCGCAGAAGTCCACGCCGACCAGGTTCTCCTGGAAGATGTTGTGGTCGAACATGTACTCGGCGGCCTCGCCGAGGTTGATGATCCACTCGGCAAGGTGCGGGGGCCGCACCCCGTAGGCCATGTTCTGGTTGTAGACCGAGCACGTCGCGTGGTTGTCGCCGCAGATGCCGCAGATCCGGCTGGTGATGAAGTGCGCGTCCCGCGGGTCCTTGCCCTTCATGAAAATGCTGTAGCCGCGGAAGATCGACGAGGTGCTATAGCACTCCAGGACCTTCTTCTGCTTGAAGTCAATCTTCGTATAGATGCCCAGGCTGCCCACGATGCGCGTGATGGGGTCCCAGTTCATCTCCACGACGCCGGTGTCTTCGGCAGTAGTCATCCTTCATCCCCTCGGTACTGAGCGGCGCCGTGGCCGGCTTGGCCGGCGCCTGGAATCGTTACCAGGTACTGCCGATCACCAGGGCTTCTGATAGCCCGTGAGAAGGTCGCTGCCCCTTTTCCGCCACTTCGGCTCCTCGTCGGCCGTCTTGGCGGTGAAGCCGCGGAGGGTTCGGATCACGCTGCCGTACAGGATGCTCGCAGTCGTGGACACCTTCGAGCCCGGGGGTTCGTCCATGAACGGCATGAACTTGTCCGGGAAGCCGGGCATGGTGCAGGCAATGCAGATCCCGCCCACGTTCGGGCATCCGCCTACCCCGTTGATCCAGCCGCGCTTGGGCACGTTGCACTTGACCACTGGTCCCCAGCAGCCCAGCTTGACCAGGCACTTGGGCGAGCCGTACTCGTCGGCGAAGTCGCCCTGCTCGTAGTAGCCGCCGCGGTCGCATCCCTCATGGACGGTCGCGCCAAACAGCCAGTTCGGCCGGAGCGCCTCGTCCAGCGGGATCATCGGGGCCTGGCCCGCAACCTGGTAGAGAAGGTAGAGGATCGTCTCGGAGAGGTTGTCCGGGTGGGTGGGGCAGCCGGGCACGCAGACGATGGGCAGGCCGGCCTTGGACCGCCAGTCCCAGCCGAGGTAGTCGGGCACCCCCATCGCGCCGGTCGGGTTGCCGACCATCGCGTGGATGCCACCGTATGTGGCGCAGGTCCCCGCGGCGAGGATCGCGGTGGCCTTCGGCGCGAGCCGGTCCAGCCACTCGTTGGTGGTCATCGGCTGGCCGGTGGCGGGGTTGTTCCCGAACCCGCACCAGTAGCCCTCTGGCTTGATGGCTTCATTCGGGATCGAGCCCTCGACCACCAGCACGAACGGGTCGAGTTCGCCCCGGTCGGCCTTGTGCCACCACTCGATGAAGTTGTCCGCGCCCTGCTCCGGGCCGCATTCGTAGTCGATGAGCGGCCAGTGCACGGCCACCTTGGGCAGCCCGGGCAGGGCGCCCAGGACGATTTCCTCGATGCTGGGCTGCGTGGCCGCGGTCAGCGCCACCGAGTCCCCATCGCAGCCGAGGCCTCCGTTCATCCAGAGGATGTGCACCACGGGCTCGGCCGCGGGCTGCGCCGAACCATCGCTGGTCTCCGTGGCAGTGGCCATTACTAGGCCACCCCCCTCCCTGTGATCTGGCTGGCTGAGATCTAGGTAATCCGGCTCGCCGCGGTTCCGGCAGGCAGGCCGGCTTCGTGAGCGCAACGCGGGTGACGGGTGCCTGGCTGCGCAGGAGACGGGGCCCCTCGCCGCGCGAGCGGCCAGCGGCGTCCGTGGCGTCAGGGGTGCGGGGTAGGCCTGAACTGGCCTCCGGCGCTGCTGCGCCAGCGGAAGCCGGCCGTCTGGCGATCTCCGATGACCGCCGGACGACCTGAACCACGGTGAGCGCGTCAACGCCAGAAAGATGGTTCATACAGGCCTTGCCTGCTTCATGCGCAGGTGCCGTCATGCTAAACCTCTCCACCATGCGTATCAAGGCAGTAGCGGCAAGTGTCAGACATAAATGTCCATTCAATCCGGACATAACTGGGGTCCTACTGCCCGGCTGGCCAGCAACCAGGGCCTGATGGCCGGCAACGGGGGCCCGGAGGGTCAGCAACGGCCGTTCCCGCCCAGCCATCTGTGCCGCCGGCTTGCCTTCCCGGCGGCATCACACTGACCAGTCACGTTGCCATCGGCCTAGTAAGTTGAGTGCCCAACGGTGACCATGCGATCCGGCACAGACGCGTACTCTGTGTTCAGACCGGCCCGTTTTGCGGCTGGGACGGGCCGGAGGAGACAGTTGGCGGAACTGCCCAACGGAAACGGGGACGGGTCCATCGAGGTCGTCCCGGTGGTCGTGCTGTCCCAGACGTTTCCGGCCCGGCCATCGTGGATCCCGGAGATCCGTGACTTCGTCCGCCACTGCCTGGCCGAGTCCCCGCTGACCGAGGAAGGCACCCGCAGCGTCGGCGAGACCGTGTTCCGCGCCCTGCTGGACGCGGCCGGGCCGACCGGGGCCATCCAGGTCTCCTTCCGGATCTTCCCGGAACACGTCGAGGTAGACGTGCTCCACTCGAACCAGCCGCCCGCTGAAGTGGGCGAGAGGCTGCCGGCTGTCGCGCCTCGGTCCGCTGCGCCCGCGGCCGCGGCCGCGGCCAAGCCGGGAGCGCCGATGCGGACGGCCACGTTCGCCGACTGGATGTCCACCGCGCTGCGCCGCGAGGGGCTGACCCAGGAAGCCGCCGCGCGGCAGCTGGGCGTCTCGGTCAAAACTGTCGGGCGCTGGGTCGGCGGCGAGACCGAGCCGCGCCTGCGGGATCTGCGCCGGATCCAGGAACTGTTCGGCGAGCTGCCGTTCCCCTGACCTTCCCGGCCTTGCCCGCCGCGCTGGACCGCCCCGATTGGACAGGTCTGTCTCGTCTCAAGTGCTGGACGTCCCCCCACAAGTGTCCTACGGTGCTCCCATGGCCCTTCCTACGGGACGCTACCGGCTGGGCACTGAGAGCGGCTGGATCGTCCTGCGCACGTTTCGCGATGGGCTGGCGGCCACCGTCGGCCACGATCTGGTCATCGAGCTACCCCGCTGGTCCGGGGAGCTTGTCGTTGACGACGACAAGGCCCCGGAGTCCCTCGAGGTGCGCATCGACGTTGGCGCGCTCGCCGTCCGCGAGGGCACCGGCGGCCTCAAGCCCCTGACCGACCGGGACCGGCGGGAGATAGCGACCACCGCCCGCCGGCTGCTGTCCACCGACCAGCACCCGGAAGCGGTCTTCACCGCCAACAGCTTCGAGCTGTCAGGTGACAACGGTGCAATCGAGGGGAACCTCTCCATCCGGGGGGTGACTCGGCCGCTCCGGATCCAGGTAAGCCAGCCCGAACCGGGCAGCTACCGGGGTACTGGGACGCTGGTGCAGTCGGCGTACGGCATCAGGCCGTACACCGCGTTCTTCGGCGCACTGAAGGTGCGTGACGCGGTCGATATCGAGGTAAATGCGGTCATTTCCGGGTCAGAAGCCGACGCCGGATGATGCTGGCCTAACCCCCGGCCTTGCGCAGCCGGGCCGGGGGAAGTAAGCCAGGGAAGGTAACCCGGGGCCGCCGGTCCTGGGCAGAGCGCAGCGGAATGGCCGCGAGGAGATGAGCGCAGCGCCGTCGGCACCGGTAGGGGACAACGAGGTCGCCAGGCTTTTCGAGCGCCGGGCGGCTTCCGTTGACGAGCTTGCCGGGCATGCGGGCACGGTGGCGGCTGCCTGCCACGACATGGCCGTCCGATTCCACCAGGGGGGCAAGCTGGTGGTCTTCGGCACGGGCGCGTCAAGCACCGACGCCCTGCACGTGGCCGTGGAGTTCGTGCACCCCGTGATCGTCGGCAAGAGGGCCCTGCCGGCCATCTCCCTTACCGCCGACACCGCCACGGTGACCGGCATCGCTGAGCGCGAGGGCATGGGCGCGATCTTCGCGCATCAGATCCGCCATCTGGCCACCCCCGCCGACATCGCGCTGGGCCTCTCCGCCGACGGCAACTCCGAGAGCGTGCTGAACGGGCTGCTGACCGCGCATGGGATGGGGATGCTGACGATCGCGCTCGCCGGAGGGGGCGGCGGGGTGATCGGCGGCAGCCCGGCGGTGGACCACCTTCTCGTCACCACGGAATCCGATCCCCGGGTGGTCAAGGAGGCGCACGTGACCGCGTATCACGTGCTATGGGAACTGGTGCACGTCTTCTTCGAGCAGCCTGGGGTGCTCGGCCCGGCGGTGGTCTCATGAACCAGCCCAGGCCCGCCGCCGCCGGGCCGGCCGGGCAGCCGCCTGGATGCCACGACGAGGTCTGCATCACGTGCTCGGACACGGCGGTCGCGGTGACCATCGCCCGGCTGCTCCCGGACGGCCTGGCGATCGTCGACACCGAGGCGGGCCAGGAAGAGGTCAGCGTGGCCCTGGTCGACGCGGGGGTCGGCGACACCATCCTGGTACACGCCGGCGAGGCCATCGCGGTGGTGCCGGCATGACGAAACGCAGCAGCGGGCAGGACAGCGCGGCCGCGATGGAGGCGCTCTACCCGTTCCTGTATTCCGGGACTGCGCCCGACCTCGACGCGGTGCTGGCTGAGGTGCGGGCGTCGACCGTGGCCAAGGCTCGGGAGATCACCGAACTGCGCCAGGTCATCTGCGCCCGGGACGCCGGGCGGCTGGCCGCCTGCGCACAGCAGATGGCGGCCCGGTTTGCGGCCGGTGGGCGGCTGCTGGCCTTCGGCAACGGAGGCAGCGCCACCGACGCCCAGCAGCTGGCCACACTGTTCCTGGATCCCGGTCCCGGAGAGCGGGCCCTGCCCGCGTTCTGCCTGGCCAACGACACTGCGGTGGTAACCGCCCTCTGCAACGACGTCGGCGTGGAGGTGGTCTTCGCCCGCCAGGTCGCCGCGTTCGGGCAGCCCAGGGACATCGCGATCGGCCTGTCCACCAGCGGCAACTCCGAGAACCTGCTGCGCGCCCTGGAGGAGGCGGCTCGGCGCGGCATGCTCACCGTGGGCATCGCCGGGTACGACGGTGGGAAGATGGCGGAGCTGGACAGCCTCGACTACCTGTTCGTGGCCCCGTCATCATCGGTGCACCGGATCCAGGAAGCGCAGACCACCGTGTACCACGCGCTGTGGGAGCTGGCCGTGGCGTCGCTGCCCGGGCCCGGGGCCGGGACAGGGCCCGGGGCCGGGACAGGGCCCGGGGCCGGGACAGGGCCCAGGGCCGGGACAGGGCCCGGCACCGGGACAGGACCCGGGGGGCGGGGATGACAGGGGACGAGGTGCCGGGAGCCGGGCGCACCGGGCGCACGCTGGTCGCCTGCCTGGGCAACATCTTCCTGAGCGACGACGGCTTCGGGGTCGAGGTGGCCCGGCGGCTGGCCCGCGAGCAGTTCCCCGACGGGGTGCGGGTCACCGACTACGGCATCCGCGGCATGCACCTGGCCTACGACCTGGCCGAGGGATTCGACACGACCATCCTGGTGGACACCGCGCAGCGCGGCGACGCACCCGGCACCGTCTACCTGATCGAGCCCGAGCTACGCGAGGGCCAGGGCGACACCGCCCAGCTGAGCTTGTTCAACGCGCACGGCATGCAGCCAGACCTGGTGCTCAGCCTGGCTGGCTCGCTCGGCGGGGACGCCGGGCGGGTGCTGGTGGTGGGCTGCGAGCCCGCCACCCTGGAGGAGGGGATCGGGCTGAGCCCCCCGGTGACGGCCGCGGTGGACGAGGCCGCGGCGATGATTACCCGGCTGGTGACAGCCGGCCTGAACACTCAGTCGTAGACCTGCGAAGAGGTGATCGCATGTGCCTTGGCATCCCAGGCGAGGTGATCGAGTTCCTGCCCGATCAGCCCGACCTGGCCAGGGTTGACGTCAGCGGGGTCCGGCGGGTGATCAATGTCGGCCTGCTCACCGACGACCTGCCCAAGCCCGGTGAATGGGTGCTCATTCACGTGGGCTTCGCGCTATCGAAGATCGACGAGGCGGAGGCAGCGGCCGCGCTGCAGTTCCTGGAGGGCATCGGCCAGGCCTACGCGGACGAGCTGGAAGCTCTCCAGGGATCCCAAATCGAGTAGAGGGGGCAGTGATGCGCTTCGTTGACGAATTCCGCTCTGCGGACAAGGCGCACGCCCTGGCCGCGAAGATCGCCGGGCTGTGCGAGCCCGGGCGGCAGTACAAGCTGATGGAGGTGTGCGGCGGGCACACGCACACCATCTACAAGCACGGGCTCGAGGACTACCTGCCCGAGTCGATCACTCTGGTGCACGGCCCCGGCTGCCCGGTCTGCGTCATCCCGATGGGCCGGGTTGACGACGCGATGGCGCTGGCATCCCAGCCGGACACCATCATGACCTCGTTCGGCGACATGATGCGGGTCCCGGGCAGCCAGGGCTCGTTCTTCGACGCCAAGGCGCAGGGCACCGACATCCGGATGGTGTACTCACCGCTGGACTCGCTGAAGATCGCCCGGCAGAACCCGGACAAGCGCGTGGTGTTCATGGCCATCGGGTTCGAGACCACCACCCCGTCCACCGCGATGACCGTGCTCCGCGCGGCCGCCGAGAAGCTGGACAACTTCTCCATCTTCTGCAACCACGTGACGATCATCCCGGCCATCAAGGCCATCCTGGACTCGCCCGACCTGCGCCTGGACGGGTTCATCGGCCCGGGTCACGTGTCCACGGTGATCGGCTGCCGCCCGTATGAGTTCATCGCCCGCGACTACGGCAAGCCCGTGGTGGTGGCGGGGTTCGAGCCACTGGACATCCTGCAGTCCATCTACATGCTGATGGTGCAGCTGTCCGAAGGCCGCAGCGAGGTGGAGAACCAGTACACCCGCGTGGTGCCCTGGGACGGCAACCTGGCCGCGCTGACCGCCATCAACCAGGTCATGGAGCTGCGCCCGTACTTCGAGTGGCGCGGGCTCGGCTTCATCTCGCACTCGGCAATGCGGGTCCGCCCCGAGTTCGCCAAGTACGATGCGGAACTGCTCTTCGAGGTGCCCGGGGTCCGGGTCGCCGACCCGAAGGCCTGCCAGTGCGGCGAAGTGCTCAAGGGCGTACTGAAGCCCTGGGAGTGCAAGGTGTTCGGCACCGCGTGCACGCCGGAGACGCCCATCGGGACGTGCATGGTCTCGCCCGAGGGCGCCTGCGCCGCGTACTACAACTTCGGCCGGATGAACCGCCGCCGGGTGGTGGAAGTGAGCATCTCATGACCGACACCGGGGCCGGCCGGGGCAGCTGGGTCGACGAGGCCCTGCGCGAGCACGAGGAGCACGCGGGGCGCGAGCACGAGGAGCACGCCAGGCCGCAGCACGGCAGGCCGGGGCACGGCGCGGCCTCCGACCGTGAGCAGCAGGTCCTCGACCGGATCGACCGGGCCCGGCGCCGCCGGCCCAGGGTCCGCGAGGAGCGGATCACCATGTCCCACGGGGCCGGCGGGAAGGCTACCCGGACCCTGGTCGAGGCGGTCTTCCTGGATGCGTTCAGCAACCCGCTGCTCGAGCCCCTGGAAGACTCCGCGCAGCTCCACGTGAACGGCGGCCGGGTCGCGCTGACCACCGATTCCTACGTGGTGTCGCCGCTGTTCTTCCCGGGCGGTGACATCGGTGACCTCGCGGTCAACGGCACCGTCAACGACCTGGCCGTGTCCGGTGCGACCCCGCTCTACCTGTCCGCCGGGTTCATCCTGGAGGAGGGCTTCCCGGTCACCGACCTGGTCGGGATCGTGACTTCGATGAAGGCCGCAGCCGAGGTGGCCGGGGTGCAGGTGGTCACCGGGGACACCAAGGTGGTGCAGCGCGGCAAGGCGGACGGCTGCTACATCAACACGGCGGGCGTGGGCGTGATCGAGCACGACATGTCGCTGGGCGTGGCGAACGCGCAGCCCGGCGACGCGGTGATCGTGTCCGGCCCGATCGGCGACCACGGCGTGACCATCATGCTGGCCCGCGGCGAGCTGGACATCGAGGCCGACATCACCTCGGACACCGCACCGCTCAACGGGCTGATCGCGGACCTGCTGGCGGCCACACCCGGTGTCCGTGCGCTGCGCGACGCCACCCGGGGCGGCGTGGCGACCATCCTCAACGAGGTGGCCACGGCCGCCGGGGTCGGGGTGCTCGTCAACGAGGACGCGATCCCGGTGCGCACCGCGGTACGAGGCGCCTCCGAACTGCTCGGCATCGATCCCATGTACGTAGCCTGCGAAGGCCGGCTGGTCGCCGTGGTCGACGGCGGCGAGGCGGGCAAGGCGCTGGCCGCGCTGCGATCCCACCCGCTGGGCGCCGACGCCGCGATCATCGGCCACATCACCGCCGACCCGCCGGGCCTGGTCCTGCTGAACACCGCGTTCGGCGGGACCCGGATCGTGGACCTGCTGGTCGGTGACCCACTCCCCAGAATCTGCTGAACAGCGTGCACGAACTGGCGATCACCGAGGGGGTGGTGCAGGCGGTGACCCAGCGGCTGCCCGGCACGCCCATCGCCTGCGTGCACCTGGAGATCGGCGCCATGTCCGGGGTGGTCGCGGACTCCGTGCGGTTCTGCTTCGACCTGGTGACCGAGGGCACGACGCTAGAGGGGGCCCGGCTGGAGATCAGCCAGCCCGCGGCCCGCTGTAAGTGCCGGGACTGCGGCGCCGAGTTCGAGCCGGACGGGGCGATCGCGCTGTGCGACTGCGGCGGCGCTGACGTGGCCGTCCTGGCCGGCCAGGAACTGCGGATCACGTCCGTGGAGGTGGTGTGAGATGTGCGCGACCTGCGGCTGCGGCGTGGCAGGCGTCCGGGTGTTCGGCCCCGGCCAGCTCGGCCCGGCCGGGCACGACCATGACCACGACCACGAGCACGCACCCGGGCATGACCACGAGCACGAGCACGAGCACGAGGCCGGGGACGCGCACGGCCCGGAAGGCCGGACGGTCCAGATCCAGCAGAACATCCTGGCCAAGAACGACCGCCTGGCCGCCGACAACCGGGCCTGGCTCACGGCCCGCGGCATCCTGGCCGTCAACCTGATGAGCTCCCCGGGGGCCGGGAAAACAACGCTGCTGGAGCGCACCGCCCGCGAGGCCGGCGCCGGACTGGGCCTGACCGTGATCGAGGGAGATCAGGAGACTACGCTGGACGCCTCCCGCATCGAGGCGGCCGGTTGCGCGGTCGCCCAGATCAACACGGGCGCGGGCTGTCACCTGGACGCCGGCATGGTGGCCCGCGGACTGCGCGCGCTGGACCCGCGCCCCGGCTCGGTGCTGGTCATCGAGAACGTCGGGAACCTGGTCTGCCCGGCCCTGTTCGATCTGGGCGAGGCGGCCCGCGTGGTGCTGTCCTCGGTCACCGAGGGCGCCGATAAGCCCATCAAGTACCCGCAGATGTTCCGCGGCGCGGACCTGGTCCTGCTGACCAAGGTGGACCTGCTCCCGTACGTGGACTTCGACACCGGGCGGCACGCGCAGGACCTCAAGCTGATCAGCCCCGGCGCGCAGGTCCTGCCTCTCTCGGCCACCACTGGCGAGGGGCTGCCTGCCTGGTACGCCTGGCTCGGCGACCGCGCCGCCAGCTGACCCAGCAGGCTAACCCGGCGCCGGCCCCGCCCGGGCGCGCGGTCAGGCGGCTGCGGGCTCCCCCGTGGCTGGCCCCAACCCCACAGGCCATTCCGCAACGAAGACCGCTCTCGTCCCGGTCCTTCGGGGGTGGTGACCAGCCACGCGCCGTGCCAGGCCCCGAAGGTGGGATTAACACCACCGAGATCGGCGGCCGAACCCGATAACAATGGAGGAGCCCGGGGAGCACCTTACCGGGGACGTGGGATGACGGGTGGTGTGCGACGTGGAGGTACTGATGAGTGACAGCGCCAGCGGTTTCCGCCGACTGGGCCGGCTGACGCTCCGGACCTGCGTCCGCGGGCTGGTCATCGCGGTCCTGTCGGTCGTGCCCGGCATCCCGCTGTTCATCGCCGCAATCATCTCCCTGCCTCTCCTGGCCGTGGGGATAGGGGTTATACCGGTGCCGATGAGCCTGCTGGCCGTGCGCCGCCGGGCCGCCCAGCAGCGCCGCCTCGCGCTGGAGTGGTCGCGCGTGAGCATCGCCACGCCCTACCGGCCCCGGCCGCACGAAGTCAGCAACGGGCTGATCGGGCGGCTGCAGCGGTGCAAGTGGCTGCTGACCGACCCGGCGACCTGGCGGGACCTGCTGTGGACCCTGGTCAACATGCCGGTCGGGGTGGCGCTCGGGGCGCTGCCCGCGTTCGGAATCGTCGCCGGTGTGGTGGGCCTGCTGTCTGGGGTGTGGCTCAACCCGGGCCACCTCAAGCAGCTGCCGCTCTTCCTTGGCCTGCTGCTGGTCGGCGTCTTCGCCGGTCCGCGGATCCTGAAGACGCACGCCCAGTTCAGTGCGGTGCTGCTGGCCCCGACCCGGAAGGAATTGGACGCGCAGCTCGGCCGGCTGAACGAGTCGCGCTCCCAGGCGGTGGACGCGTCCGCGGCCGAACTGCGCCGGATCGAGCGCGACCTGCACGACGGGGCGCAGGCCCGGCTGGTCTCGCTGGGCATGAGCATCGGCCTGGCCGAGCAGGTGCTCAGGGACGATCCCGACCTGGCGCTGAAACTGCTGGCCGAGGCGAGGGAGTCCAGCGGCCAGGCCCTGACCGATCTGCGCCACCTGGTCCGCGGAATCCACCCGCCGGTGCTGGCCGAACGCGGCCTCGACGGCGCCGTCCGGGCGCTCGCGCTGACCCTTCCGCTGCCCGTGGAGCTGCGCATCGAGCTGCCCGGCCTGCCGCCGGCCCCGGTGGAGTCCGCCGCCTATTTCGCCGTCGCCGAGATACTGGCTAACGTGGTCAAGCACAGCGCCGCGCGCAGTGCTTGGGTGCAGCTTGAATACAACGCTCAGGCGCGGCTGATCGCGATCGTCGGCGATGACGGCGTCGGCGGGGCTGTCCCCCGGATCGGCGGCGGCTTGCGCGGCATCGAGCGGCGGCTGGCCGCTTTCGACGGGGTGATCGCCGTGACCAGCCCGGTCGGCGGCCCGACCGTGGTGACCATGGAGCTGCCGTGCGAGTTGTCCTTGGCGAGGACCTGACCCTCCTGCGGGATGGCCTGATCCGGCTGCTCACTGCCTACGGCATGGAGGTCGTGGAGGCCGCGGACAACGGGCCGGCGCTGCTGCACGCGATGATCACCCACCGCCCGGACGTGGCGGTCGTGGATGTGCGGCTCCCCCCGACCTTCACCGACGAGGGCCTCAAGGCCGCGATCGAGGCCCGGGCCCTGGTGCCGGGCCTCCCGGTGCTGGTCCTGTCCCAGCACGTCGAACCGCTTTACGCCCGCGAACTGCTGTCCGGCGGCAGTGGCGCCCTCGGCTACCTGCTGAAGGACCGGGTCTCCGACGTCCGGCGGTTCATCGAGGCGGTACGGACCGTGGCCGGCGGCGGCACCGCCATGGACCCCGAGGTGATCTCGCAGCTGCTGGCCCGCCGCGCCCGCGACGAGCCACTGCGCCGGCTCACCCCGCGGGAACGCGAGGTGCTCGCCCTGATGGCCGAGGGACGTACCAACGCCGGCATCGCGGCCCGGCTCGTGGTCACCGAGAAGGCGGTCAGCAAGCACATCAACAACATCTTCACCAAGCTCGACCTGTACCGCGGCGGGGACGACAACCGCCGCGTGCTCGCCGTGCTGACCTACCTCAACGCCTGAGGTGATCGGCCCTTCGCCGGGCGAGGCTGCACCGGCGGGAAGGAGGCTGTCACCTCACCGCAATCTGCCATTGCGCACCGTCGGCGGTCTAGCGTATTTTCGTGAGCGGAGGGCATGGGGGTGTTTTGACGTTGGCTGACAACCGACGGTGCTCAACCTGCGGTGAGCCAAACCGGGGCTTAGCTCGCTTTTGCCGCAATTGCGGCTCTTCATTCGAGACCTCTTCCGCGCAGGAATCGACGGACCGGAGCCTGGGTGCCGGTCCCGAGCCGGTTTCCCGTGATATTGATGCGGCTCAATCGGGGTACGGATACGGGCCACCACCGCGCGCTAGTCGAGAGTGGCCGCTTCGCCTTCCGGTCGCGGTTCTGCTGGCCATTGCCCTTTTAGGCGGAACGCTGGCGGTAGTCGGCTGGCGGGTCCACTGGCCTCACGCCCTGTTCGGGGGCAGGCGTGCCGCAGCGGTACAACATCTTCCCACCCTGCCGGGAGGCACGCCGGTACCACACGCACCAGGGTCCGGAGCGTCCAGTTCGCCTCCCATTTCTAGTTCTGCCGGATCACCGGGCCCCACTGCATCCCCGGGGCCTGCCCCTGCCACTGTCGTCCAGGAATACTTCGCCGCGATTAACCAAGGCAAATACGCCAAGGCCTGGCGACTGGGCGGCAGTAACTTCAGTCCTTCGTATGCGGCGTTCGTCGCCGGCTTCCAGGGCACGGTCAACGACGTTGTTACTATTGTTTCCGCCCGAGGCCGTGTTGTCACCGCACACCTGGCCGCGCTGCAGGCTGACGGCACGACAAAGGTCTACGACGGTACCTACACGGTCATCAACGGCGCCATCGCCAGATCGAGTGTTCATCAGGTGTCTTAAGAACAATTGATCCATCTTCGAGTTTCTGCGATTTCTGTGGCGCCCGGGTGGCGCCCGGGTGGAGGCAGGTGGAGGCCGGAACCAGCGGCGACACGATCTCGTTCCGCACGCCGGCCGCCGGATCTCCCGGCCGTGCCTGCGGTGATCAGGCCGCGGTCCGGTTGCGGAACAGCCAGGACGCCGCGGCGAAAGATACGGCCAGGATGCCCGCGCACCAGGCGCACGCGATCCACGCCTCATGGCCGACGGCCGCGCCGGTCGAGGTGTGCCCCATCCACAGGCCGCGCATGGTTTCCACGATGGGCGTGAACGGCTGGTGCTCGGCGAACCCGCGCATCCACGACGGCAGCGTCTGGGCGGGCACGAACGCCGTGCTGACGTAGGGCAGGAACATGAGCACGAACGTGAATGAGTTCGCCGCCTCGACGCTCCCGGCCAGCAGGCCGACCGCGGCCGCCAGCCAGGACAGGGCCAGCACGAAGAACACGATCATGGCCGCCGCTGCGCCCCAGCCGGCCCCGCGGTGGGCCGCCAGCCGACCGCCAGGCCCACGCCGATGACCAGGGCGGTCGCGACGAGGTTGCGGGCCAGGCTGGCCACGACGTGGCCCACCAGGACCAGGGAGCCGCTGATCGGCATCGACCGGAACCGGTCCACGATGCCGTTGCTCATGTCGGTGGCCACCGCGACAGCGGTGGTGCCCGCGCCGAACCCGGCGCAGAGCACGATCAGGCCGGGCACCACGTAGTTGGCGTAGGTCCCGCCGGCGTTGAACGCGCCGCCGAACACGTACACGAACATCAGCATCAGCACCACGGGCAGCATCAGCGCGGTGAAGAACGCCTCCGGGTCGCGCAGGGACCGGCGGACGCAGCGGGTGACCATCACCCGCGAGTCGGTGAGTGCGTAGGCCATGCTCATCGGGCCATCTCCTTCACTTCGTGCTGGGCGGCTGATCCGGGGCCGGCGGCCGATCCGGCCTGGGCGGCGCCGGTCACGGACAGAAACACGTCGTCGAGGCTGGGCCGGTAGGTGGACACCTTGTGCGCAGGCGCGCCGGCCTCCTGGAGACGGCCCAGGATCCGGAGGATCTCCCCGGCCGTGCCCTCGGTGGCCACGTCGATGGTGCGCAGCCGGCCGTCGGAGCGCACCGGGTCGAGGCCGTGGAGCGCCTGCTCGTAGGCGGCCGGGCTGGCGAACTGGAGCCGGACAACTTCCGCGCCGAGCCTCGCCTTGAGCTCGTCGGGTGTCCCGCGGGCCACGACCCGGCCCTGATCGAGCACCGCGACAGCGTCCGCGAGCTGGTCCGCTTCCTCCAGGTGCTGGGTGGTCAGCAGGACCGTGACACCCTCCTCGACCAGGCGGCGGACCGTGCTCCACGTCTGTTCGCGGCTGCGCGGGTCCAGTCCGGTGGTCGGCTCGTCCAGGAACACGAGCGGAGGCCGGGCGATCATGCTGATGGCCAGGTCCAGGCGCCGCCGCATGCCGCCGGAGTACTTGGCGGCCCGGCGGCCGGCCGCGTCGGCCAGGCCGAACTCGGCCAGCAGTTCCGACGCCCGGGCCCGGGCCGCCATCCGGGACAGGCGCAGCAGCTGGCCCATCATCTCCAGGTTCTCCCGGCCGGTTAGCTTCTCGTCCACCGCCGCGAACTGCCCGGTCAGGCTGATCGACCGCTTGACCCCGACCGGGTCGGTGAGCAGGTCGTGCCCGGCGATGGCGGCGGTCCCCGCGTCGGGGCGCATCAGGGTGGCCAGGATCCGGACCATCGTGGTCTTGCCAGCGCCGTTCGGCCCGAGCAGGGCCAGCACCGAGCCGGTCTCGACCGCCAGGTCCACGTGATCCAGGACTGGGTGGCCGCTGAAGGACTTGCAGATGCCCTCGGCCTCAACTGTGTATGCCATACACTGGACTGTATGCGCCGTACACAGTTGAGGTCAAGGGGGTATCGCGCCGCATCCTCGAGCCCGCGCCGGCCCCGTAGGGTGGCTGGATGACGGAGGAGCCGATGCCTGCTCCAGCTGCAAGGAACGCCGGGGGTGCTGACGCCGCCCGGTCTGCTAAGAGCGCGCCGTCCCCGCCACTCCCCCCGGGCCTGGACCTGCTCTGGGGCCGGCGCGGCCGGGGCCAGCGCGGCCCGAAGCCCGGCCTGTCGGTCGACGCGATCGTGGCAACCGCCATCCGGATCGCGGACGCGGAGGGCCTGGAGGCCGTGTCCATGGCCCACGTCGCCGATCAGCTGGGCTTCACCACGATGTCGCTGTACCGGCACGTCACCAGCAAGGAGGAGCTGCTCCAGCTGATGTGGAACGCCAGCGCGCAGGGCGCCGAGGGGCTGGTCATCACCGGGGAAGACTGGCGAGACCGGCTGCGGATGTGGGCCATGGTCCAGCGCAGCATGATCGACCAGCACCCGTGGATCACCCAGATGCCGATGGCCGCGCCGCCGATGGCGCCCAACTCGCTGACGTTCGTGGAGCGCGGGCTGGAGGCGATGGACGACACCGGGCTGGCCGACGCGGACAAGCTCCGCGTTATCGGCCTGATCAGCTCGTACACGCTCAGCGAAGCCCGGATGGCCCACGACGCCGCCCGTGCCGCCCGGCAGGCGCAGGCCGCGGCAGCCCAGGGCGAGCCCCTGCCCGCCTGGACCTGGGAGGCGCTGGTGCGGGAAGTCGCCGATCAGCAGACCTACCCCCGCCTGCACCAGCTGGCCTGGTCGGCCAGCATCGGTGATGACCCCTCCGGGTTCAACGAGCAGGAAGAATTCCGCTTCGGCCTGGACCGCATCCTCGACGGCGTCGAGGTCTTGATCAGGACAGCTCAGCGGTAGCCCCCCCCCCGAGGCGCGTCTCATGAGGCGGGCCGGGGCCCGTGAGATGGGCCTTGCGCTGCCCCGGGAGCAGAGACCAGCGCCGGGAGCGTCGGCCGTTCGTTCTCGGCATCGAGTACGTCCTGCGGGCAGCCTCCAGGCGGACCGCAGGCCATCCGGGCCACCCGACCTCGGCCGCCGGCGGCCAGCAGCTCCATGAGCCGGTCCCCCCGGCCACGTCCAACTCCGCCTCGCCGCTGTCCTCCATCGCCGCACATGCGGGGATGAACGCGGGGTCAACCACCCCTCAACCGCCCTCGGCCATGCTGGCTGTATCCGGGCGGGCTCGGGGCCCGCCGCGGAATCAGGGCGGCCAGCCGGACTGCGGGGGTTCCGGCTGACCGCCCTGGCCAACGGCCCGGTCCCGCCGGGCTATCCTCGCCGCCCTCCGGACGCTGGCGGTGATCGGTGCGTGGTCAGTGGTGGGGCCCGGTGTCCGGGGTCGATCCTGCCGGGCCTGATCCGCCGGGCGTGACGAAGCCGGTTTCGTAGGCGAAGACGACGGCCTGGGCACGGTCGCGGAGGTCCAGCTTGGCCAGGATGCGGCCGACGTAAGTCTTGGTCGTCTGCTGGGCGATGACCAGGGTGTCGCTGATCTCGGTGTTGGACAGGCCGCGCGCGATCAGCCGCAGCACCTCAGACTCGCGGTGGGTAAGCGCGCCGGGCGTGGCCGGGAAGGGCGGCCCCGGGCGTGGCTGGCGGGCGAAGTCGGCGATCAGCCGCCGGGTCACCGCGGGGGCGAGCAGGGCGTCACCGGCGGCCACGACGCGGACCGCGTGGACCAGTTCGGCTGCGGTGGCGTCCTTGAGCAGGAAGCCACTGGCCCCGGCCCGCAACGCCTCATACACGTAGTCGTCGAGGTCGAACGTGGTGAGCATCAGCACCCGCGGCCGCTGCGGGACGGCCGCGGAGCCGAGGACCTGGCGGGTGGCCTGCAGGCCGTCCATCACCGGCATCCGCACGTCCATCAAGATCACGTCCGGTTGCAGGTGCCGCGACTGGCGCACCGCGTCGGCGCCGTCCGCGGCCTGGCCCACCACCACCAGGCCCGGCTGGGCGGTGAGTACCGCGGCGAAGCCCTCTCGCACCATCGCCTGGTCATCGGCGATCAGGCATCGCGTGGTCGCACCGCCGCCGCCTGCCGGACCACCGGCCGCGGCGCCACCCGCCGACGCACCACCGGCCGACGCACCACCGGCCGCGCCCACCGGCCGCGGCAGCGCCGCCCTACCGCCGGCCGCCGGGCCGCCGGCCGTCATGCCGTCTTGCCGAGCGGGAGCACCGCAGACACCACGAAACCGCCGCCGGCCGACGGGCCGGCCGAGAGCGAGCCGCCGAGCAGCGCCACCCGCTCATGCATCCCCGTCAGCCCGTGACCAGACCCGGGTTCGCTCGTGGACGGCCCGGCGGGCCGGGACGGCCGGGCGGACGCGCCGAGCTCGTTGGCCACCCGCAGCAGGACCACTTCGCCGTCAAGGCCCACCGACACGCTGACCGCCGCCCCGGGCGCGTGCTGGCTGGCATTGGACAGCGATTCCTGCACAATCCGGTAGGCGCACACCGCAACGCCGGGCGGCACGTCGCCCATCGCCTGGGGTACGGCCAGCTCGACCGCGACCCCGGCGCGGCGGGCGGCATCGACGAGCGCGGGCAGGTCTGAGAGCTGAGGCTGCGGCGCCAGCCCGGCGGGCTGGTCGGAGCGCAGCACGCCGAGCAGCCGCCGCATCTCCGTCAGCGCCTCGCGGGCCACCCCACCCAGCGACCCGAACTCGGCGATGGCTGATTCGGGCAGATCGCTGAGGCGGTAGGGCGCGGTCTCCGCCTGGACCGCGATCAGCGACATGTGATGGGCGACCACGTCATGCAGCTCCCGCGCGATCCGGGTGCGCTCCTCCAGAACGGCCCGCCGCGCCCGCTCCAGCTCGGCCCGCTCGGTCTGCGCGGCCAGCGCCCGCTCGGCCCACCACCTGGAACTGATGCTGTCCACGGCGACCGTCCCCGCCGTGAACAAGATGGTCGCAGTGATCGGGCCGTTCAAATCCGGCAGGTCCCGCGCGAGCCACAGCCACCAGGGGATGAGGCTCAGCGCCCACATCCACCACAGCACCGGCCGCCGGTAGCGGACCCCGGCCACGCAGAACACCACCAGCAGCACGAGCACCTGCGCGGGGCCCCATGGCCAGCCTCCCCGCCACTGCGCGGGTACCAGCGGAGCGAGCAGCAGCGCGAGCCACCCGATCCGCCAGCCCAGCAGCGGATACCGGGCCGCCAGCAGCAGCGGCGTCACCACCGCCATGACCAGCAGCAACTGCCCGATGCCGAGCGGCGGGTAGTGGAGGTAGTAACAGGGGCTGGCGCGGCATGACGTGGGCGGCGCGGGAGAAAGGGCGGGCCGCGTGCGGATGCTGGCCAGGTTGAGCACGAACAGTGCCAGCGTCGTCAGGCTCAGCATTAGATAGACCCGGCGCGGCCACGGCGGGTGCCACCAGGCCGGGGGCGGGTCCGGGCCCGCGAGCACCTGGATCAGCCCGCGCCACGCCTGGCGCGCCACCAGGCCGGCGCTGCTCGCCGCCCGTGCGTGGCCAGGCATCCATTTCACGATGTCAGCGTAGGCCGCTAACGGCCACCGCTCTTCACACCTGCATGGTCATACCTAGGTATGAGCTCGCCCGGCCGCCGGTCCGGACTACCTGCGTGGTATGACCGCCAATCCGGCTCCCTGGTGCGATGACCGGCACCGGCCCAGCAGACAGCCTTAACCACGGTGCTTCTTTTCACGCATCGCCCTGTACCTAGCGTTCCGGGAGGCGCATCATGAATGTCGAGATCACCGGGCTGACCCGGCGCTTTGGCCACACCATGGCGGTGGCGGGGGCTGACCTGCAGGCTGGCCCGGGAGTGTTCGGGCTGCTGGGCCCCAACGGAGCGGGCAAGACCTCGCTGCTGCGGGTGATGGCGACGGCGGTGCCGCCGACCTCGGGCCGGCTACGGCTGCTGGGCCGCGATCCGGGCCGCTACGGTCCGCGGCAGGAGATCCGGCGGCGGCTCGGGTACCTGCCGCAGAACCTCGGCTATTACCCAGGATTCACGGTGGCGGAGTTCGTGGAGTATTTCGCGCTGCTGAAGGAGATGCCCGCCGCACGAGTCCAGGCCGCGGTGGCGGCGGCCGTCGAACGGGTCGAGCTGGGCGGCCAGGCGAAGGCCAGGCTCCGCACCCTGTCGGGCGGGATGCTGCGCCGGGTGGGGATCGCGCAGGCGATCGTCAACGAGCCGGACTTGCTGCTGCTGGACGAGCCGACCGCCGGGCTGGATCCCCAGCAGCGGATGGTGTTCCGGGGCCTGCTCCGCGACCTCGGCCAGCGCGCCACGGTCGTGGTGAGCACCCACCTGGTGGAAGACGTCGGCGCCGCCTGCGCCCAGGTCGCGCTCATGGACCAGGGCCGGATCGTGTTTCACGGCACCCCGGCTGACCTGGTCGCCCGCGGCGAAGATCCTGCCACGGAAGGCCGGGCCGTAGGCGATTCGCCACTGGAGCGCGGGTACAGCGCCGTCCTGGCCGGAGGCCGGACATGACCGCCACGAGCGCCCCGCCCGTCTCCCGGCCGCGCCCGGCCCCCCGTCATCCCGCACTGGTGACGGCCCGGCTGCTGCGCCTGGAGCTGCGCCATAACGCCATGCTGTGGATCCTGCCGGTGGTCTTCGCACTGTTCTGGCTCACCACGTACCGCAAGACCATGGCCATGCCGCCCTTGTGGAACATGCGTGCCGCCAGCCTGCAAGGCGGCGCGATTCTGGATTTCATCACCCCGGTGGTCGGCGCGGCAGCGTGGATGGGGTCCCGGGATGCCCGCCGCCACACCTCCGAACTGATGAGCATCACCGCCCGGCCGCGGTGGGCCCGCCTGCTCACGACGTGGACCGCCACGACCTGCTGGGCACTGCTGGGTTACCTGGCCTGCGTGGCTGTCCTGTACGGGATGACCGCGCATCAGGCCAGCTGGGGCGGCCCGCTGTGGTGGCCGGCCGGGGTCGTGGCCGCGAGCCTGCTGGCCTTCTCTGCGCTGGGATTCACCGCTGGGGCACTCCTGCCCAGCCGGTTCACGGCACCGCTGGCGGCCATCGCGGCGTTCTTCGTGCTCGCCCTCAGCACGGAGCTGATCGTCGGCAGCCAGTCGTACTGGCAGATCTCGCCGGTGGTCGCCGCCCCATGGGACATCGGATCGGGGGCGAGCATGGCGACCTTTTACCCCTACGTTCCTGACCTGGCGATGGCCCAGGTGATTTTCCCCGCCGGGCTGACCTTGGCGCTGCTGGCGGCCCTGTCCCTGCCCCGGGGCTCCGGCGGACGACGCCTGCGCGCGGCCGCTGCGGCGGTCACCGCGGCCGGCCTGGCGGCAGCCGGGACCGCCGTGGCGCTGGCCGGAACCGGCACGCTGGACAGCCAGGGCATGATCGCCATCCCGGCCCTGCATGACGCGGCCAGCGGCCGGCCGCTCCGCTTCACCCCGGTCTGCAGCCATACCGCGATCCCGGTCTGCCTGAATCCCGCCTACGCGAGCTATCTTCCGGTCACGGTGACCGCTCTCGCACCGCTGCTCAGCGAGGTTGCCGGCCTGCCGGGCGCACCGGCCCGCATCAGCCAGGCCGCTGCGGTCTACCGGCAGGGAACCGGCAACTCCGTGAGCATCGGGCTGGCTGGCCCGGCTATCAGCGGCCGGCCACCGGTGTTCCGCCTGCTTCTTCCGGTCCAGCTGTCAGGACCCGCCGTGACCACCAGCCAACTGGCCGCCGAGATCAGATCGAGCGCCGGGCTCGGCATCGTCTCCAGCATCGTCGGCGCGGGCCGCCACCCGTCCCCGGCCCGGCAGGCGGTGCTGGCGGTCCTGGCCCGGGCGTCCGGCCTGCCGCGGCCCAGCTCGCCTCCCCGCAGCACACCGTCAGCCAGCCGCAGGCGCGCGGCGCCGAGCCCGCCGACGCCAGAGCCGGCCCCCGGATCACCGGCCTATGCCGCCGCCCAGCGGTTCGCGGAACTGACCCCGTCGGCCCGCCGCACCTGGCTCGTGCAGCACCTGACCGCGCTGCGGGCCGGCCGGATCACCCTGGCCCAGCTGCCATGACCGCCGACAGAGCAGGCACAGTGGCGCCAGCCGAACCGGCCGACGCGGCGCGGCGCGCCTGGCCACCGGCTGCCGGAGTGCGCCTGGTGTGGCTGTATGCCACCAGCCGCCGGGTTCCAGCGGCCGTGGCCGCGATAGCGGCGTGCGCCATCGCGCTGAGGATCGCGCTGATCCGGCCCTGGGACAGCTACGGCGCCCTGCAGCTGCCGCTGGTGTTCGAGGCCGGATCCGCGGCCGCCATCACCGCCATTACCGCGAGCCGGCTCGGCGACCCGGAACGGGTGGCCGGGCGGTGGCTGCCGTTCCTGCGGCTGGCCGCCGCGGCGGCGCTGACCGCGGTGGCGGTGAGCGCGCTGGCCGCCGCCGGGGGCGGTGCGCACCTGGCCGGCGGCACCCTGGATGTACTGCGCAACGTGGCCGGGATGACCGGCCTCGGCCTGCTGTGCGCGGCCGCTCTCGGCGGCGGCCTGGCCTGGGTCGGCCCGACGGGCTACCTGGTGGTCGGTGTGTACGCGCTGTACACGCAGTGGCACCACCCGGCCCTGACCACGCCGTGGATCTGGCCGGCCCGGCCCCCGCACGACCTGGGCGCGGCGATCTGCGCCGGGCTGGTGTTCACCGTCGGGATGGCGGTCTTCGCGGTGCGCGGAGCCCGCGATCGCGCCGACGAGTGATCCGCGGCAGCGCCTCAGCCAGGCACAGGTTCGCCCGGGCCGACTTTTCCCGCGCCCACGGCCTTAATCGGGCAAATCACCCGGCCAGGTGCAAGGCGGGAAGAGCGGGGCCGGGCACGCGGCCGGCTGGGGGCGGCCGCTGGCGGCACGCTCGAGGCGGACGGGGTCGTGGTCGCCGGACCCGGGCCGCCGGTCACGGTCCCCGGCCAGCCCCGCGAGCGATCTGCTGATCGACTACGCCGAAGCGGGCCTGCGCGCGCGGGACCCCGACCCTGATTAAGCCCGCCAGGGTGCCGCGCCCCGCGCCGGACCAGTCCCCTGCCCGCCAGCCGCCGCCGCCCGCGCCGGACCAGTTCCACGGATGAACCCCGGTGGGCACCCCGGCAGCACCAAGCCGCCACCCACCTGTCCGCAGCCGGCTCCCAGCGTCCACTCAGTTACCACCGGACTCACCAGCACCGGGCCGGGCATCACCCGGGGAAAAGCGGCACACTGGGCTCGTGGCCACCAACGTCCGGACCTCCATCCGGGTCGAGGGTGTCGTCCAGGGGGTGGGATTCCGCCCGTTCGTGTACTCCCTGGCCACCCGCCTGGGCCTGGCAGGCTGGGTCGGCAACGACGTGGACGGCGTGTTCGCCGAGGTCGAAGGCCCCGCCGAGCACATCCGGGACTTCCTGGCCGCGCTGGAGCGGGACGCGCCGCCGCTGGCACGGGTCGAGCGGGTCAGCGCCCAGCCCATGACCCCGGACGCGCGTCCCGGTTTCGTCATCGTGGCCAGCGACACGTCCGGCCGCCGCCGCGCCCTGGTCTCCGCTGATAGCTCCACCTGTGCGGACTGCCTCCGCGAACTCGGCGACCCGGCCGACCGCCGATTCGGCTACCCGTTCATCAACTGCACGAACTGTGGCCCCCGGTTCACCATCGTCCGCGACGTGCCCTACGACCGGCCGCTGACCACGATGGCAGGCTTCGCCATGTGCGCCGCGTGCGCGGCGGAGTACCACGACCCTGCGAACCGCCGGTTTCACGCCCAGCCGGTGTGCTGCCCGGCCTGCGGCCCCAGGCTGACCTTGCTCGCCGCGGACGGGACAGAACTGTCCGGCCCGGAGGGCACCCCCGAGGGCCCGCTGGCCGGGGCTGTGGCCGCGCTGGCCGGCGGCCTGGTACTCGCGGTGAAAGGCCTCGGCGGCTACCACCTGGCGGTGGATGCGGCCAGCGAGAAGGCAGCGGCGCTGCTGCGGGCACGCAAGCACCGGGAGGACAAGCCGTTCGCGGTGATGGTGGCGGACCTGGCCGGTGCGCGTGCCCTGTGCGAGGTGGACGACCTGGCGGCGAGCATGCTGACCAGTGCCAGGCGGCCCATTGTGCTGCTGCCGCGCCGGGCCGCCGCGCCGGGCGGGGACCTCCTGGCCGCGGCCGTGGCCCCGGGCAACCGGCAGCTGGGCCTGATGCTCCCCTACACCCCGCTGCACCATCTGCTGCTCCGCGACTTCGGCCGGCCGATGGTGCTGACCAGCGGCAACGTGTCTGACGAGCCGATCGCCTACCAGGACGAGGATGCGCTGGCCCGGCTGGGCGGCATCGCGGATGCCTTCCTCACCCACGACCGGCCGATCCATATCCGGACCGACGACTCGGTGGTCCGCCCATTCCGCGGCCGGGAGGCCGTGCTGCGGCGTTCCCGCGGATACGTGCCCGAGCCGCTGGCCGTGGCCACCCGTTTCGTCCGGCCGGTGCTGGCCTGCGGGGCGGAGCTGAAGAACACGTTCTGCCTCGGCCGCGGGGACCGCGCCTTCCTTTCGCATCACGTGGGTGACCTGGAGAACTACGAGACGCTGCGCTCCTTCAGCGAGGGCATCGGGCACTTCCGGCGGCTGTTCGACGTGACCCCGCAGATCGTGGCCCACGACCTGCACCCGGAGTACCTGTCCACCAAGTACGCGCTGGAGCAGGACGGCTGTGTGCTGGCCGGCGTGCAGCATCATCACGCGCACATCGCCTCCTGCCTGGCCGACAACGGCGAGTCCGGCCCGGTCATCGGGGTGGCCTTCGACGGCACCGGCTACGGGACGGACGGCACCATCTGGGGCGGCGAGTTCCTGGTGGCCGACCTGGCCGACGCGGAACGGGCCGGGCACCTGGCCGGGGTGCCGATGCCGGGCGGCGCGACCGCGATCCGCCAGCCGTGGCGGATGGCCGCCGCCTACCTGGACGCGGCCTTCCCAGGCGGGCTGCCCGCCGGCCTGGACGTGGCCGCCCGGAACTCCGGCGCCTGGCCGGACGTGCTCACCCTGGCCCGGCGGGGCGTGAACGCCCCGCAGACGTCCAGCGCGGGACGGCTGTTCGACGCGGTCGCCGCGCTGCTCGGGATCCGCGACTGCATCAACTACGAGGGCCAGGCGGCGGTGGAACTGGAACAGCTGGCCGCCACGTCACGCCACGACCCCTACCCGGCCGCCATCACCCGCGACGAGCCGCTGACCGTGGCGGGCTCTGACCTGATCCGCGCCGCGGCCGCCGACCTGCTGGCCGGGGTTCCGCGGGAGGTCATCGGAGCCCGGTTCCACCGGGGCGTGGCCGCGATGATCGGCGAGGTCTGCGGGCTGCTGCGCGATCGGTCCGGGCTGGGCACGGTGGCGCTGTCCGGCGGGGTGTTCCAGAACCTGCTGCTGCTCGGGACCGTGGTGGACCTGCTGGAGGGCAGGGGTTTCCGGGTGCTGACCCATTCCCGGGTCCCGCCCAACGACGGCGGGATCAGCCTGGGACAGGCTGTGGTGGCCGCGGCGTGGGACCGGGCGGGGCGGCTGGCCTAACCTCGGCTGGCCTGGCCTCGCGCCGGTGGCCCGGTGCGGCGGCCCACGCCGAGGCTATCCGCTCGCTCCTCGACGAGACCCCGCTCGGCCTCAGACCTCTTGCGCCCACCATGTGAAGGTCTTTAGCTGACGCTGCGGCCAAAGATCGCCAGGAGCCGGGTCAGATCTGGGACGTCACCGGCCACGGTGCATTCGGGGCCGACCAGGCCAGCCGCGCGGCCCACGGGAACAAACTGCTGCGCGGTTTCCAGTGCATCGTGCACAAGGACCGGGTCCAGCACGGCAGCCTGGCCCGTGGCCTCCGCCAGATCCCATGTATGCACGAGGATCTCCACCGGGTACCGCTCCAGGAACTCGCCCAGCGGCATCTCCCCGCCCCAGGGCAACGGCACAGGCCGGCCCAGCCCCGCGGGTTCCAGGGCCGCCATCATGTCCGCCCGTGCTGCACGCCACTCGGCCAGGGGATCGGCGCCCACGGCAGATCCTGGATCAGCGCCACGATCGTCGTCCTGGCGTCCGGCCGCGAGCGCCTGAGTCGCCCGCAGGCCGCCGATCACATGGCCTGCAACGTCGGTGGCGGACCAGCCCTCGCACGGCGACGGCGAATCCCACCGGCCAGGCGGGACCCCCGCGACGACAGCCTCGAAGTCATCGAGCGCACGAACAAAACCATCCAGGGCCACGCGTGCCAGTCTGCCTCATGACCGCTGCTGGACAGACGAACCCGTCACGCCGAGCATGGGGAACATGAGCGAGACACTGACGAAGGTTCCTTTCGGGCAGACAGACATGACCATCACCCGGGCCGGCTTCGGCGCCTGGGCGATCGGCGGTGGAGGCTGGGCCTTCGCCTGGGGAGACCAGGAAGACGACGACTCGGTGGCCGCCATCCGGCACGCGGTCGAGTCCGGGATCAACTGGGTGGACACGGCGGCCGTCTACGGCCTCGGGCATTCCGAGGAGGTCGTGGCGCGGGCGCTGCGCGACCTGCCCGAGGCGGACCGCCCGTACGTGTTCACCAAGGGCGGCCTGATCTGGGACGAGTCCGACCGGAACAAGCCCGCCAGCCGGGTGGGCAACCCGGCCAGCCTGCGCCGAGAGGTGGAGGCGTCGCTACGCCGCCTGGGGGTGGACCGGATCGACCTCTACCAGCTGCACTGGCCGGCGGAAGACGGGACGCCGCTGGAGGAGTACTGGCAGACGTTCGCCGACCTGCGCGCCGAGGGCAAGATCCGGGCCGCCGGGCTGTCTAACCACAAGCTGGCCCAGCTCAACGCGGCCGAGGCGATCGCCCACGTCGATTCTGTGCAGCCGCAGTTCAGCCTGATCCACCGGGACAACGGCGCCGGGCTCATCCCGTGGTGCAGGGACCACGGCACCGGGGTCATCGTGTATAGCCCGATGGGTGCCGGCCTGCTCACCGGGGCGTTCACCCCCCAGCGGGCCGCGAACCTGGATCAGGGCGACTGGCGCAGCCGCAGCAGCGACTTCAGTGGTGACGGCCTGACCCGGAACCTGGCCCTGGTCGATGGGCTGCGGCCGGTCGCCGACCGGCTCGGCGTGAGCCTGGGCGCGGTCGCGGTGGCCTGGACCCTGAGCTTCCCTGGGGTCAGCGGCGCGATCGTCGGCGCGCGCAGCCCGCACCAGGTGGATGGCTGGCTAGCCGCCGCGGAACTGGTCCTGGACGACAAGGACCTCACTGAGATCGCGGCCGCCGTTACCAGCAGCGGCGCCGGCACCGGCCCCTCCCGCCCCGCCTAACCCCGCGAACCTCGATGATCAAACGATTGGTGCTGCCAGGGCAGCACCAATCGTTTGATCATCGCCGGGATGTGTAATCGATGGGGCGGATGCGGCCGGTGAAGCAGATGGGGTTGGCTGGGTGACGGCTGCGGGTCCCGACGAGCGCAGGCACCGCTGCGGCCCCGGTTAGCGCAGGCGCCAGACCGTGGTGTGCTTGACGTCCGCGTCCTCGATGACCCGTTCGACCGGGACGTCGTAGGCGGCGACCCGGGCGAAGCGCCCGCGAGGCAGGTAGGCCCGGCCCGGATCGCCGACCAGCACCAGCGCGCCCGCCTGGCTGGCCCGCTCCAGGAACGGCCGCATCAGGCCGGCCATGCCCCGGTCATAGAACGCGTCGCCGGCCAGGACCACGTCCACCCCCGGCAGGACCCCCGGCAGGACCCCCGGCGGCACGTCCGCCGGCAGGTGCGCCGGCGACACGTCCGCCGGCCCGGTCCGGGGCCGTCCAGCAGGTCGCCGACCGTAAGCTCCAGCCGGACCCGGTTCACCCCGGCGTTGAGCTTGATGGCGGCGACGGCGAGCGAGTCGGTCTCGCTCGGCGTGACCGATGCTGCTCCCGCCGCGGCGGCCGCGATCGCCACCAGGCCCGAACCGGACGCGAGGTCGAGCACGGTCCGCCCGCGGACACGGTCCGGGTGGTCGAGCAGGTACCGGGCGAGTGCCTGGCCGCCCGCCCACGGGAACGCCCAGAACGGCGGGGGCAGCTGCTGCTGCCCGGTGTCTTGCTCGATCCGCTCCCACAGCCCGAACGCGTCCCGGGCCAGGTACAGCCGGATCTCCGGCAGCAGCGGCGGCGCCGTCAGCCAGGTATTCGCGCGGATGAAGGCTGCGGGTGCCTGCAGCGGTGTCTGGTGTTTCAGTCCCGCCCACCCCGCCTGTTGCCCGGCGCGGCCTGGGCGTCGAGGAGACCATAGGCGACCGCCTCGGGAACGCTCAGGAACCGTCCCCGCCGGGCGTCCGCGCGGATCTCGTCCACCTCGCGTCTGGTCACCTCGGCCAGCCGAATGTAGAGCGTGTTGACCATGGTCTCGATCTGCTCCTCCTGGGACCGTACCTGGGTGGCCGTGCCGCCGACGTTCAGCGTCGGCTCGGTAAGCCCGAGCACCGCGCTGGGATAGCCGAGGCGCTGCCCGCACGCGGCCAGCACGCCCAGGGCCGGCCCGCTGATCTGGCCGGCCACGTACCCGGTGACCGGGACGCGAAGGACGTCCAGTACACCCATGACGGTCAGCGCGGCCGGGAGCTCGGCGTCCAGGCCCTGGAGCTCGAGGCGGACCGGGCCGTCCCCGTCGGCGTCCAGGGTGAGCAGCTGGGCGCTCAGCACGCTCGCCGCCGGCCCGTCGAGCAGGCCGGATGCCATCACGATGCGCCGTTCGAGGAGCCGCTGGTAGAGCCCGCCGGGCCAGTTACCCTGGTCGGCCCAGACCTGGGAGGGCGCCATGGCTGGGTACGCGGGCGGCTCCCCGTGCGGAGGGGGCCAGCCGGGCACCCCAGGCGAGCCAGGACCTCCAGGCCGGCCGGGGCGCGAAGGCGGCTCGCCCGGCCCCGGCGGGCCGGGCCACGGGCGTCCGGACCACGGGCGTCCGGGCCACGGGCGTCCGGGCCACGGGCGTCCGGACCACGGGTGGCCGGGCGGGAACGAGTCAGCCACGGGAACGGTCATGGGGATCCTCCTGTCGCGGTCCATACGGCTGAAGCTGGGCGGCGGGCGCCAGCGGACCGGCCGGCGGGCGCAGCCCGGGAGAGCCGAAATGCTGGGGACGTGACGGCTGCCCAAACCCGGGATCGAGGTCCAGGCCGGGAGCCGGCCCGGGCAGCGGCGGCTGCCCCGCGGGCGCCGGGTCCTGCAATCGCCAGCTGATCTGGCTGCCGATCGCCGCGGCGTAGCGCTCCAGGGTCGAGGCCCGCACGTCCGCCTCGCCGGCCTCGAACCGGGCCACGGCCGACTGGGAGGTACCCATCCGGGCCGCGACCTGGGTCTGGGACAGCCCGGCCGCCTGCCGCTGCGCGGTCAGCTCGCCGACCAGCCGCCGCCGCTCGCCCGCCATCCGGCGCAGGGCCATCTCGCGGAACCCGGGCAGCCGCGGCAGCCCCGGGTCACCCTGCCCCCCGGGCCGCTGCCCGCCCGGCAGCGGCTCGCCAGCGGCCGGCCCGTCAGCCACCGCCCCGCCTGGGTGCTGGCTGCCTTGCCCCTCCAGGCCGCCGGGAGCAGCCACATTCACGAGCCCGAACGGTTCGCCCGGTGTGCTCATACCCGCAACGATATCTCACTAACGAGATCACGCAAACGCGATATGCGGGGTCGGCCAGCCCATGAACAGTCGCCCGACCGCGACCGGCACGAGGGCAACCCGGCCCGGCGACCCGCACAAGGGCGACCCGGCCCGGCGACCCGCACAAGGGCAACGCGACTGGCGACCGAGACAAGGGCAACCCGGCCGCGACCGACACGAGGAATGATCTACACGTAACTTGAAGTAACAGTAACTTTTGGTAGCATCCCTCTCATGCGGCGACCCGGCCGCCCCGCGGCGGGGGGCGCGGTGACCGCCGCCAGCGGCTCCACGGCCAGTGGCTCGCCCACGGCCAGCGACTCGCCGGGCGCCACCGGCTCCCCCGCGGCCTCGTCCCCCGCGACGCCCAGCGAAGGACCCCTGCCAGCGCACGTCCGGGTGGCCATCATCGGCGCCGGGTTCAGCGGGGTCGGGGCGGGCATCCGGCTAAGCCAGGCGGGACGGACCGACTTCATCATCCTGGAACGGGCGGACGCCGTCGGGGGGACCTGGCGCGACAACTCCTACCCCGGCTGCACCTGCGACGTGCCGTCCCACCTGTACTCGTTCTCGTTCGCGCCGAACCCGGACTGGTCGCGCAGCTTCTCCCGGCAGCCCGAGATCCGGGCCTACCTCGACGCGGTGACCGACCGCTATGGCCTGCGCCCTTACATCCGGTTCGGGACCGAGCTGACCGGGGCCCGCTGGGACAGCGCCTCGTCCCGGTGGCGGCTGCGGACGTCGCGGGGGGACCTTACCGCCGATGTGGTCATCGCCGCCGCCGGGCCGCTGTCCACGCCGTCCCTGCCGGACATCCCGGGGCTGAGCACCTTCCCCGGCGAGGTCTTCCACTCGGCCCAGTGGGACCACCAGGCGGACCTGGCCGGCAAACGGGTCGCGGTGGTCGGCACGGGGGCGTCGGCCATCCAGATCGTGCCCGCGATCCAGCCCGTGGCGGGCCGCCTGACCCTGTTCCAGCGCACCCCGGCCTGGGTCATGCCGCGCGGCGACCGCCGGATCACCGACGCGGAGAGATGGCTTTACCGGCGGGTCCCGCTGACCGAGCGGATGGTGCGGCTCGGCCTGCACGCCAGCCGCGAGTTGCTGGCCGTCGGGTTCGTGAAGCGGCCCGGCCTGCTCCAGGGGGTCCAGCGGATCGCGCTGCGGCACCTGGCCCGGTCGGTGCCGGACCCGGACCTGCGGGCCCGGCTGACCCCGGGATACGTGCTGGGCTGCAAGCGGGTACTGCTGTCCAACGACTACTATCCGGCGCTCACCCAGCCGAACACCGAGCTGGTCGCCGCGGGCCTGGGCAAGGTGGACGGAAGCACGCTCACCGCCCAGGACGGCACGGCCCGGGACGCCGACGTGATCGTCTTCGCCACCGGGTTCCACGTCATCGACATGCTGCTGGCCCGCCGGATCACCGGCGCGGACGGGGTGACGCTGGCCCAGGTGTGGGGCGAGGACATGCACGCGCTGCGCGGTACCACGGTCGCCGGGTTCCCCAACCTCTGCCTGCTGATCGGGCCGAACACCGGCCTGGGGCACAACTCGCTGATCCACATCGTCGAGGCCCAGCTCGACTACACGCTGGACTACCTGGCCGCGCTGGACCGGCTGGGCGCGGCAGCCCTGGACACCAGGCCGGACGCGGAGCAGCGCTGGTGCGATGACGTGCAGCGCCGGATGGCCTCGACGGTCTGGGCCACCGGCGGCTGCATCAGCTGGTACCTGAACGCGGCGGGCCGCAACCCGACGCTGTGGCCCGGGTCGGTGGGCCGGTTCCGCCGCGCCACCCGCCGCGTTGACCTGGCCGAGTACGAGGTGATCCCGGCGGGCAGCGCGTGACGGGCCGGTCCTCCGCGACCCGCGAGCGGCGGCGCGGCCGGTCCCATGCGTCTGCGGGGCCAGGCCGTCGTGATCACCGGGGCCGTTGGAATGGTCAGGCCACCTGGGGACGCCCCTCGGCGGCGAGCGTGGCCGCCGAGGTGCGCAGCGAGGTGGCCAGGACGGGCTGGCGGCGGCGCGGGTCCATGAGGTTGAACCCCATCGCGGCCAGGTCCTCCGGGCCTGGCGTGAGCACCGTGACCCGGGTGCCGCCGGCCCGCACGACGTCGGCCTCGCGCAGCAGTTTCCGCGTGATCAGCTGCCGCAGCCGGCGTTCCAGCCGCCCGGTGGGCCGGGCCGGGCGATCCGGGACGAGGCTGGCCATCGGGGCGAGCACGTAGACCTCGTCCAGGCCGGCCTGGGCCAGCGACCGCAATGATGTGGACGAGCGCACACCGCCGTCCACGTAGCGGCGGCCGTCTATGACGGCGGGCTCGTACCAGCCGGGGATGGAGCAGGACGCGACCACGGCGTCGGCGAGCGGGACCCGCGGGGCACCCTCGCGGCCGAACATCACGCGGCGCCCCGTGTCGTAGTCCACGGCGACGATCCAGGTCCGGCCGTCAGCCCAGGACCCCGGCGGCCAGCCCGCAGCGTCCTGCCCGGCCTGGGTCTCCAGCGCCGCGACGGTGTCGTGCAAGGCTTCATGCCGTCCACGGCCGCGGGGCAGCCAGGCACTGGCCCCCACCCCCGGATGCACCCGGTGCGGGGCGACCAGGGTGGTGAGCATCAGCCGGGGCGAGCCGGCCCGCAGGTGCGGCCAGGGTGGCAGCGGCCCCTCGTCCAGGTCGCGGACGCCCGCGCCACGGAGCCCGGGCGCGGTCTCGCCGCGCTGCAGGGCGATCATCTCGTCCAGGGTGACGCCGCAGCGCAGGGCGGCCGCCAGGACGCTGCCCGCGCTGGTGCCCACGATCAGATCGACGTCGCCGAGCGGCTCGGGCAGCCGTTCCTGCACGGCGTGCAGGGCCCCGGTCATCCAGGCCGCCCCCACCACCCCGCCGGCGCCGAGCACCAGGCCGGTCCGTCGCCGGCTGCCCTGCGCGCCCCCGTTCCGCTGCCAGGCGCCCCCGAGAACGCGTTCCGGACCCATGGTCACCTCCTGGGCCCCAGCTCCCGGCACGAGTCCCCCGAGGGCCGCACCTGTTACTGCTGGGTAAATCCCAGGTATACCCCCCCGGGCCAGCGGCTATCCCTGCGGGGGTCAGCCGTGCGAGTGGTCCTCGAGCTCGGCGAGCCCGCGGCGGATGCCCCTGGCCAGGACTTGGACATCGGGCACCGCGTCGTAGTCCGCGGTAATGCCGAACGTGAAACGCTCCAGGTAAGAAAAGATCGCGACCGAGATCCGCACGTTGTTGCCGATCGGCACGTAGGGGTGGATCCTGACCAGCTTGCGGCCGAGCAGGAACAGCGGCAGCCGGGGTCCCGGGACGTTGGTGGTGACCGCCTGGACCAGCGGCTGCGGCAGCTGGAAAGCGGCGCGCGACCCCAGTGCGAGCAGGGTGGGCGCGGCCAGGCCCAGCATCCCGGTGAGCACCTCCGCCCCGACGGCCTGGGAGGTCTGCTTGAGGTCGTCCATCTGCTCACGCAGCAGCGCCAGGCGCCGCAACGGGTCCGGTTCGCCCACCGGCAGGTTGGCGAGCACCGCGGACACCCGGTTTGTGATCATGCCCTGCTCGTCCCGGCCGCGGACCGAGACCGGCACGAGGGAGCGTACGACAAGCCCGTCAGCCAGTTCGCCGCGTGAGTCCAGCAGGTCACGGAAGCCCCTGGTGATCGCCGCGAGCAGCACGTCGTTGACCGTGCCGCCGAGCGCGGAGCGGATCTCCTTCACCTCGGCCAGCGAGGCGGCGGCCCAGGCCCACCGGCGGTTCGGGCCGATCGGGCCGTTCAGCGAGGCTGCCGACGGGACCGCGAGCCGCCGCGCGCTGCTGGCTAGGCCGCGGCCGTAGCCCAGGATCTCCCCGGTGGGCGGCATCGGCCGGGAGAGCAGCCCGGCCAGGCTGGCCAGGTGGCGGGCCGGGACAGTCGCCGCCTGCAGCAGGCCGCCCGTCATCAGGTCGAGCATGGTCGGCTCAGGTGGCGGTGCCCAATTGGCAGGCGCGGGGCGTTCCGCGTCGGGGGTGAGATCGAAGATCGCTGTCATCAGGTCGTTCCCGCCGACGCCGTCCACCACGCAGTGGTGCACCTTGGACAGGATCGCCCAGCGGCCGCCCTTGAGGCCGTCCAGCAGCCACGCCTCCCACAACGGCCGGGCCCGGTCCAGCCGGGTCGCGAAGATCCTGGCCGCCAGCTCACGGACTTGCTTCGCCCCGCCGGGAGCGGGGACCGCGGCGTGCCGCACGTGGTGGCCGATCTCGAAATGCTCGTCGTCCACCCACATCGGGCGGAAGACCTCTAGCGGCATGGTCCGTACCACCTGGCGGTACCGCGGCACCCGCGGAAGCTTGGCGGCGATCAGCCGGGCCAGCTCCTCGCAGCTGGGCGCGGGGCCCTGGAACAGGGCGAGCGAGCCGAGGTGCATCGGGACGTTGTCGTGCTCGACGTAGAAGAACCCGGCGTCGAGTGTGCTCATGCGCTCCATGGCCTGGCCTTCCTTCGTTACCGCGGGATCAGCTCGTCCTTCAGCACCTTGCCGAGGGAGCTTTTCGGCAGCTGAGCGCGGAACTCGAACCGCCGCGGGTACTTGTAGGCGGCAATCCGCTCCCGGCAGTAGGCATGCAACTCGGTCTCGGTGACGGTGGCGCCTTCCCGCAGCGCGACAACGGCCATGACCTCTTCGCCCAGCCGCTCGTGCGGGACGCCGATCACGGCCGCCTCGGCTATCCCGGGGTGGGCGTGCAGCACGTCCTCAATCTCGCGTGGGTACACGTTGTAGCCGCCGCGGATGATGAGCTCCTTCTGCCGGCCAACGATGAACAGGAAGCCGTCCCGGTCGAAATAGCCCAGGTCGCCGGTGTGCAGCCAGCCCCCGGTGAACGCGCTGGCGGTGGCCTCCAGGGCGTTCAGGTAGCCCTTCATCACGTGCAGCCCGCGGGTGACCACCTCGCCGACGTGGTCCTGCCCGGGCGGCAGGGCAGGCCCTCACCGTCCCAGACCTGGGTCTGCGTACCCCAGATGGGCTTGCCGACGCTATAGACACGGCGCTCGGTCTCGCTGAGGTTGAACGTGGTGGTAGAGGCCGTCTCGGTCATGCCGTACCCCTCGAGGATCAGCACGCCGAAGCGCTTCTCGAAGGCGTCCAGCACGGGGGCGGGGATGGACGCGCCGCCCGAGATCGCGACCCGGAGCGACGACACGTCGTAGCTGTCCAGGTCCGGGTGCTTCAGCAGGGAGATGAACATGCTGGGCACGCCCTCGAAGATGGTGGCCCGGTCACGCTGGATCGCGGTCAGCACCGTGGCGGGGTCGAACCGGGGGATGAGCGACATGGTGCAGCCGAACCGCACGCAGATGTTCAGGATGCTGGACAGGCCGAACACGTGGAACAGCGGCAGCACGGTGATGACGACGTCCTCGGGCCGCAGGCCGAACAGGCGCCCGGGGATGTCGGCGTTCATGTACAGCTGAATGTGGGTCAGCATGGCGCCCTTCGGGCGGCCGGTGGTGCCGGAGGTGTAAACGACGACCGCGGTGTCTGTCAGATTCCGCGGGGCCAGCTGATACCCGCCCGCTGCCACGGCCAGCAGGTGCTCGAACGGGCGCACGATGACCGGCTCCCCGGGACGCGCGGCCTGGGCCGGGTGCGGGGCCTCCGCGGAGTGCCCGACGGCGTAGACCGTGCTGACCCCGGCCACCTCGGCGCCCTTGACGGCGTCGGCCAGGATGCCCTCCCAGGTGATCAGCAGCTTCACCCCTGAATCACCGAGGTGGAAAGCGATCTCGGGTGGCTTGAGCATCACGTTCAGCGGCACCACCACGGCACCGGCCTTGAGAATCCCGAAGTAGGCGATCAGGAACTGGGGGATGTTGGGCAACTGCAGGCCCACGAGATCCCCGGGTCCGATCCCGGCCGACTCCAGGCCGGCCGCCAGCCGTGACGACTTCGCATCCAGGTCCGCGTAGCTGAACTGGCCGCCCGCGTACACGACGGCGGCCCTGTCCGGTGACGCGAGCGCCGTCTCGCGGAGGATCACCGCGAGGTTGAAGTTCATGGCCCAGTTCCTCCCCGTGCCGTGCGTCCATGGCGCGGACGTACGCGCCGGGCCTGGGCGTACCTGCCGGCGCCGGCAGACATGCGTACCGCGGGCCTAGGCTCCCCTCAGGAAGCAGCCACCCGTCCAGGACCTGCGGCGGCGTGCCGGATGTGGTTACCGGCGGGTCGAAGCCGCTTCCCGGGTGAGCCTGGCCCACTCATTCCAGCATCCGCCGGCGGGACGGTCCTGGCTATGGGCGACCTTCCTAACCGGCCGGGACCTTAGGCACGCGGTGCCAGCGGGTGTCGCACCCGGGGCTCTGGCGCCACGATCGCGGCGGCTGAGAGGCGGCTCTGAGCCGGGCTAGGTGGCGCCGGGGCGGGCTAGCTGGCCGTGGCGGCGGCGGTTGAGGCAGCGCCCCGGCCGGGCGGGCTGAGCCATTCGCGGATCTCGGTCGCGCAGTCGTGCGGGACTTCCAGTTGCGGCACATGACCCACGCCCGGCAGCACGACGAGTGACCAGTCCGGGTGGGCGCGGGCTACCATCCGGGCCGCGGCCACCGGGATCAGCCGGTCCAGGGTGCCGTGCAGGATCAGCACCGGGCACCGGACCGAGTCGATCGCGCGGCGGTAAGCGCGGCCGGTGATGTAGCCGGCCGCGGACACGACCGAGCGGGCCGCGAGGGTGAATTCGCGGTCGGCCTCGGTGTAGGCGAACCGCCTACGCGCCACCTCGACGTGCTGCTCCACGACGTCTGGGCTGACCCGCGACGGGTCGGCGCAGACCGTGGCCAGCACCCCGGCCACGACTTCGTCGGGGGACAGCTGGCGCCGCCGGCTGATCATCCGCCGGCTCAGCCCGGGCACCATGTTGACCAGGAACATCATGACCACGGAGGGATCGGGCCGGACGGGCATGAACGGCAGCGCCGGGTCGAGCAGGATGAGTCCGGTCACCGTGCCCGGGGCGGCGGCCGCCTCGCTGAGGGAGATCATTCCGCCCATCGAGTTGCCCATCAGGATCACTGGCGAGCCGGCCGCCGCGTCGATGAAACGGTGCAGCAGGACCCGGTTGGAGGAGACGTCGACCCCCCGCCCCGCGGAGCGGGTGAAGCCGTGACCGGCCAGGTCAGGGGCGAGCACCCGGTAGCGGTCGGTCAGCAGCGGCGCCAGCGCCGACCAGTTGACCGCGGACCCTTCCAGGCCGTGAACGGCCACGATGACCGGGGCGCCCGCGGGGCCGCCGTAGTCGAGGTAGTGCACGGGACCGTCGAGATCGACCCAGCATGACTCGCCGCCGAACCGGGGGCCCGTCCCTGGAGAGGCCGTCCCTGAAGAGGCAGCCCCGGGGGTCGCGGTCTGGCCATCCCCGGTCGCATGTGTCATTGGGCTGATCCTCGTGCGTCGTAGGTATCGGGCTGGCGCTCGTCCGCTCGCGATGAGCGTGGGGTACCCCGCCTCTGATGTCAACCGCCCCAGATGTCAGCCGCCCCCAGATGTCAGCCTGAAAGCAATGGCTGCGTGATAGCAGCCACCGTCCTCTCTGCGTGTTGGGTCCGGTCCCGATCGTCCGGGGTCTCGGCATCAGGGTAATCGGCGCCGTGCTGCGGTCCCGGGGAGGGGCCGCGCTGGCTCACGGGGCGGCGCCCGGCCCGGCGCCCAGATCGGCGTCTGGCCCGGAACTGGGCCGGCCGCCGGTCATAGCCCGCGGCTGACCCGGCTGGCGGCCGCGGCCTGCCAGCCGGGTCCCGGGCCTGCGGTCTCGATCCACCAGGTGGCGCCGGCCGCGACGTAGGCCGGCGCCACCAGGTCCACGTCCCCGGACTCCCGCTCCAGGTCGGCCCACACCACCAGGTCGAAGCCCTCGGGCGTGCCCCGGGCCGACCAGGCCTGGTCCCGGACCGAGGCGATGTCCGCCGGGGTCGGCCCGACCAGCGCCACATCTCCCTGCGGGCTCACCGAGCGGCGCAGCGGCACCATGCCGTCCCATCGGCAGGCCCGCCGCACCGGCCCGGCGGCGGGCAGCACCCCGCCGACCCAGACCGGGATGCGCGGCTGCTGCACCGGCACCGGGCTGAACCGCACGGGGTCCAGCATGAAGTGCCTGCCCAGATACGTGAACCGCTCCCCGGTCCACAGCCCGGCCAGCACCTCCAGGCCCTCGTCCAGGCGCGCGGCGCGCTCCCGGGCCGCAGTGGGCTCGTGAAAGATGCCAAAATCGCCGTAGACGGGCGAGCCGAGGCCGACACCCAGGATGACCCGGCCGCCGCTGAGCCGGTCCAGGGTGACGGTCTCCTTGGCGAGCTGCCAGGGCCGCCTGCGCGGCAGCGGGGTGATCATGGTCCCGAGGCGGATCCGCGAGGTCAGGGTGGCGACGACGGCCAGGATCTGCCAGGGATCGAGGATCGGCGGTCCCGCGCCGGTGTCGCTGAACACGAGATGGTCCCAGAGGAAGAAGCCATCGAAGCCTGCTCTTTCCGCGGCCACCCCGACGTCGATGAGGTCGGCGGGGTTGGCGGCGAAAGGCGGGACGGCCAGGGCCCGGCGCAGCACGGTCACCGTCCCGGTCAGCAGATCCGGGAGACCGGGGAGGTCCCGTCCGCCCCGGCCAGCATGAGCTTGAGCCTCGCCGGGCCCCCTGCCCGGACAGCCAGGTGCTGCGCGGCAAGGTCCCGCTGGGCCGCGGCGTCCCCGCCCCAGGCGCGGACGCAGGCCTCGGGCGCCAGGTTGGCCAGGGCCAGCAGCGCACCAGTCGTCCCCATCGGCCCGGCCAGGGCCAGGAAGGCGGCCGACCCGACGTAGGTGTGGCCCGGGTACCGGGCCAGCTCATCCAGCAGCCGGTCCGGGCTGCCGGAGGAGTCCTTCAGCCCGCTCACCGGCAGCGTGGCCAGGCTGTCGACCGGGATCTCCGCGCAGGAGATGAAGGGGTTGTGGTAGGCGAGCACCGGGCGGCCGGCCGCGGCGTCGCGGATCGCCGCGAAGTAGCCAGCCAGGTCCTCGCAGCGCGGCGGGCACCAGGTGAGCACCCCGTCGGCCCCGGCGGTCACCGCCGCCCGGGTCAGCGCGGCCGCCTGGCGCAGCGATGGGGCGCCCGTCCCCGCGATCACCGGAACCGGGACCGGGAGCGCGGCCCGCACGGCCTCGATCAGCGCGGTGCGCTCTGCGCCGGTCAGCGTGCCCGCCTCCCCGGTGGTGCCGTTGACCAGCACCGCCGCGACGCCCCGCCCGACGAGATCGGCCGCGAGCTTGCCGGTCGAGGCCGGGTCGATCTCGCCGTCCGCGCTGAACAGGGTGACCAGCGCCACGCCCACGCCGCTGAACAGGATCGCTGGATTCGGTTCCGCCACGTTCGGTGCCGCCATGTCGCCTCATTCCGGGCCTTCAGGGCACTGGTACCTCCAGGCTACGTGGGCATCCCCATCCCGGCGAGAGCTGTGGCGGCCGGTCTACGGTGGTGAGCGGCGGCCGACGGCACCGGCGCCACCGGCCCGGGCGGCGGTGTCCCAGGCGGCGTGGGGGGACGCGGTGGGCAAGGTGCGCGGAAGCCAGCCGGGCCGAGGGCAGCCGGGCGGAAGCCAGCCGGGCCGAGGGCAGCCGGGCGGAAGCCAGCCGGGCCGAGGGCAGCCAGGGAGGCGAGCCGACATGACCGGCGAGATCCCCGAAGGCCTGCCGCCCGACGCGGCGGCGGTCATCCGGGACGCGCTGGACACCGGACGACAGGAGACCCTGGACCGGATCACCGCGCTCAGGCGGGAGTTCGACGGGATCGTGGAATCGTCCGCGGGGGTCGCCACCGACGACGAGCATGATCCCGAGGGCGCCACTATCGCGTTCGAGCGGGCTCAGCTGGCCGCCCTGCTCGACCAGGCGAACAGCCACCTGGCCGAGCTGGATGGGGCGCTGGACCGGCTCCGTGAAGACCGTTATGGACGATGTGAACGGTGCGGGCGGCCAATCGCCGCCGAGCGGCTCGCCGCGCGCCCCGCCGCGCGCACCTGCATCACCTGCGCCACCGCGGGATAACCGGGCCAGGAAAAGCTGCCAGCCGAGAAGAGGGAACCCGAAGAGTGCCGCGATCGCGCCGGCAACGGCGGCGGGATAGCTCGCGTCTTCAGGGGTCATGGACTCAGCTTTCCACCGCCGGGGCATGCTGGCCACGGCAGCATTCGACCCGGTCGCCTTCACCGTCCAGTGGGATGGCCTTGCGTGGCAGCGGCGGGTTAGCCTGACCCGGGACCGGCGGACGTGACCGGCCGCCCATCAGAAGGCCTGGCAGGGACGCCAGGCGAGGGCCCGCCACCGGGGCCGGGAAAGAGGCTGCTGAGTGCGCTACCGCAGCGATCAGTGGTACGGCGGGAACGACCGGGACTCCTATATCCACCGCGCGTGGATGCGCCGCGGCCTGCCACGGAGCGCGTTCACCGGACGGCCGCAGATCGCGATCGCCAACACCGCCTCCGACCTCACCCCGTGCAACAAGCACCTGAACGAGGTGTCGGCCAGCGTCCAGGCGGGCATCTGGGAGGCCGGCGGCATCCCGCTGGACATGCCGGTGATGTCGCTGGGCGAGACACTGGTGAAACCCACCGCCATGCTGTGGCGCAATCTGGCCGCGATGGCGGCCGAGGAGATGATCCGGGCCAACCCGGTGGACGGGGTCGTCCTGCTCGGCGGCTGCGACAAGACGATCCCGGCCCTGCTGATGGCGGCCGCATCGGTGGACCTGCCCGCGGTGGTGGTGCCAGGCGGCCCGATGCTCACCGGCCACTTCCGCGGCGTCCCGCTCGGCTGCGGCACGGACGTGTGGCGGCTGTCGGAGGAGGTCCGCGCCGGCACCCTGTCCGAGCAGGACTTCCTGGCCTCGGAATCGGCGATGATCCGCAGCAAAGGGCACTGCAACACGATGGGCACCGCGTCCACCATGGCCTGCATGGCCGAAGCGCTGGGCATGACGATGCCCGGGGTGGCCGGCACTCCGGCCCCGGACAGCCGGCTTCTCGAGTCCGCGCACGCCAGCGGCCGGCTCGCGGTGGAACTGGTCTCCTCCGGGCGGACCCCGAGCCAGGTGCTGAGCAAAGGCTCTTTCCGCAACGCCATCGTGGCGCTGGCCGCGATCGGGGGCTCGACGAACGCGGTGGTGCATCTGCTGGCCATCGCCGGGCGGGCCGGTGTGCCGCTATCCCTGGATGACTTCGACGCGATCGGCGCGGACGTGCCCCTGCTGGCCGACCTGGCCCCGGCCGGCAAGTTCCTGATGGACGACCTGTACCGGGCGGGCGGCCTGCTCGCGGTGCTCCGCGAGGTGGCGGACCTGCTCGACCCGGATGCGCTCACGGTCAGCGGCCGTCCCCTGGCCGACCACCTGGGCCAGGCCCGGATCTGGGACGAGACCGTGATCCGGCCCCGGTCCGCGCCGGTGCTGGAGAAGGCCGGAATCGCGGTGCTGCGCGGGAGCCTGGCGCCCGGCGGCGCGGTGATCAAGCCGGCCGCGGCGACCAAGGAACTGCTCACCCACCGCGGTCCGGCGGTGGTGTTCGACAGCATCGAGGACTGCCGCGCCCGGCTGGACGACCCGGCGCTGGACGTCACCGAGGACTCGGTGCTGGTGCTGCGGGGCTGCGGGCCGCGCGGCTACCCCGGCATGCCCGAGGTCGGCAACTTGCCGCTCCCGGCCAGGCTGCTGGCCCGCGGCGTGCGCGACATGGTTCGGATCAGCGACGCCCGGATGAGCGGCACCGCGTACGGCACAGTGGTGCTGCACACGGTGCCCGAAGGAGCGGCGGGCGGCCCGCTGGCCCTGGTCCGCGACGGCGACCCGATCGTGCTGGACGTGCCCGGCCGGCGGCTGGATCTCGACCTGCCCGAGGCGGAACTCGCCAGGCGCGAGCCCGCCGCCGCCATGACCGCGGCGCTGGCTGGCCCCCGTCGCGGCTGGGAACGGCTCTACATCGATCACGTCCTGCAGGCCAACCAGGGCGCGGACCTGGACTTCCTGGTCGGCTCCAGCGGCCACGAGGTCACCCGCGACTCCCACTGACCAGCCCGGCGCCGCGTCGCGGGTATGTTCCACCTGCATACGATCTTCGCAAACACACGCCTTTGCAGGCCGAATCGCACGGAGAACGCCGCCACCCTCGCGTGCAGCTCGTAATGCGGCAAGACGCCCGGACCGCATGAAGCCGACCCGAGCCCATGGTGGCGGTGATCAAGATTGATCCAGACCGTGTCCCCGGCGTGAGCGGTGCTGGGGTGGCTCTCACTCGGCCGGGCCACGCCCCGGCCGCCGTTGCCGGCTCGGGCCACGCAGGAACGGTCACCTGACCCTCGCGCGATGCCGCCCTCTCGGCGAAGAGTGCGCTCATGCGCGACTTGCGGAGGCTCCTGTTTCCTTCTTCCTAACGGCTGCCAGGTCCCTTGCCGGTCCCCCACTGATGAGGGCAGGGTCACCCGGCGAGCCCGAGACGGCCGGGCCGGACGAACGAGTCCGCGGCCTCCGGCGCTTGGCACCGCGTTCCCAGCGCTCGAGGATCGTGTCGAGCTGGGCCTGGAACATCTGGACCAGCGGGAGCGACGGGTCGAGCAACCACTGCAACTGCATGCCGTCCATCAGGGCAACGACGCCGCGGGCCTCGATCTCGATCTGCTCGTCGGTCATCGGAGCGATCTCACCGAGGTCCCTGGCCTCCCGGAGAAAGGCGGCACCCAGGTTGGTGACCCTCGCGTACCGCTGGACCGCCCAATCCCGCGCCGGGTGCTGCGGATCGGTGGCCTCGGTGGAGAGAGTCAGCAGCAGCTCGATGAGCCCGGGCTCGGTCGTGTGGTCTTCCATCAGGCCCGGGAGGACACGGAAGTACTCCAAACCGTGAGCCCCGTCGAAGGTGTGGTCTACTTCCTCTTCCCAATGCACGAGGACCGCCTGGAGCAGGCCGTACTTGTTCTCGAAATGCCGGGCCAGAGCGGCCGGTGTGACACCGACGTCGTCGGCGATCTGCCGCAGCGAACCGCCCCCGTATCCGTAGCGGGCGAAGATCCTCGATGCGGCGTCCACGATCTCGCGGCGGCGCCTGATTCCCTTCTGGTAGGGGCCGCGGGGAGCCACCACTCTGGTCATGTGACCACTCTACGGGGGTGTTCGCCCAGCCAACTATCCCCGCGCGTGACCTCCTCGACCGACACCTGCCGGCCTCTTCGACCGACACCTGCCGACCTCCTCGACCGACACATGGCTGCCGGATAAAGTTGACGGCCAGTAACAATAACCCCGGAAACGCCCGGGACCGGACGCCGTCACAGGCCGGCCGCTGAGATCGAGGGAGGACCTGTACAGAATGGTTAATGATAGTTAACATTTCGCGTAAGCGACGGTCCGGAGGATCTGGCGGTCTGGCGGCGGAGGAGGCATCCCGTGGCGCGGCTTGGAATTCTGACCAGCGAGTTCGAACGCCCCAGCCTGGAGGCGACTCTGGACGCCGTCGTCGCGCACAATATCGGTGCTGTCCAGTTCCAGCTCGGCTCGGCGGTGCCGTCCCTCCCGCTGCAAACCTCGCTGCAGAGGGGGCTGGATGTTCTGGGGGAGCACCTGAGCCCCAGCTTCTGCAGGCAGATCCGTGAGCAGCTGGCGAAGCGCAACCTCACCCTGGCTGCGGTGGACGGGACCTTCAACATGATCGATCCTGACGAGAAGCGCCGCTGGGCGAACCTCGGGTACCTGCGGCAGTTGGTGGAGTCCTGCGACGCGCTGGATACGTCCGTGGTGACCCTCTGCACCGGGAGCCGCGATGAGATCATGTGGCGGCGTCACCCGGGAAACGACAGCCCCGAGGCCATGACCGATCTGGTGGCAGTGATGAAAGCGGCCGCGCAGACGGCCGAGGAGCACGCGGTGACCCTTGCCTTCGAGCCCGAGGTCAACAATGTCGCCAGTTCGCCAGAAAGGGCCCGCCGGCTGATCGACGAGGTCGGATCCTCCTCAGTCAAGGTCGTGATGGACCCGGCCAACATCTTCAAGGCCGGCGAGCTGCCTCAGATGCAGGACAGACTGCGGGAAGCCTTCGACCTGCTCGGCAACGACATCGCCCTGGCCCACGCCAAGGACCTCGACCACGACGGCGAGGCCGGCCATCTGGCCGCGGGGCAGGGACTCATGGATTACCCGCTTTATCTCTCCCTTCTGCAGCAGAGCGGCTTCGGCGGCACCATCGTCCTGCACCAGATGCACCATCTCAGCGAGGCAGAGATCGACTCTCGCTTCGCCTACGTGAGCCAGGAGGCACCCGCCGGCTTCCTGGAGTAGCCACGGCCGGAACCGCTGCTTGCCGGCAGACCTGGAAGGACACGCCGTGAGCTATGCGACGGGCCATGTGGACGTGGCCATTCGACGGGCCATGTGGGCGTGGCCATCGTCGGGAGCGGGCCAGCCGGCTCGACCTATGCCCGCCTGATCTGCGACCAGTTGCCGGACGCGCGCGTCCTTCTCGTCGAAGGCCGGCCCGATGGTGTCGCACCTGCCCGGCGCGCACGTGAACACCATCGAGGACCCCGGCGCCCGCGCCCGGGCGAAATTGGCGCACAGGGACCGACGCAGTATTCGTACGGCATCCCCACGGCAGAGCAGCGGCTGCTGGCCCACCGCTCGGATCGGGGCGTCGGCGGCCCGGCCGTCCCGTGTGTGCCCCGCCGACTCTCGTGGCCGACGGGGCTGATGTTACTCAGGTGCCACCGGGACTGGCTTCCCCCGTTGATGATCAGACGATCGGTGTTGCCCCGACGACACCAATCGTTTGATCACTACCGAACTGGCCGAGGGGACGGTTCAGCGCCCCGGTCAGCCTGGGTGCCGGATCAGGCAGCTCCCGGGCCTCCCCGCCCTCAGGGCCCGGCAGCCCCCAGGGCCGCCCCGCCCGCTGGGGCGGCCTGGGCGTAGGGCACGCTGGGCGGATGAGCCGCCCGCAGCGGGGAAAGAGGATCAGGAACAGTTACCGGGGGTGACGCACGGCGATGTCCGGAAACAAGGCCAAGCCAGCCTGGTTCGAGCCGGAGCTGGCCACGCTGACCCGGGACCGGTTCTCCGACCCTGCCTGGATGTACGAGCGCAAACTGGACGGCGAGCGGTGCCTGGCCTTCCGCGACGGTAACGAGCTGCACCTGATGACCCGCAACCGCAAGATGGTCAGCAGCACCTACCCCGAGCTCGTTGAGGCGCTGATGGCCCAGCGGGCCGGCGATTTCGTGCTGGACGGGGAGGTGGTGGCGTTTTCCGACGGCCAGACCCGATTCGCCCAGCTGCAGCAGCGGATGCAGATCGCCCGCCCGTCGGCGGAGCTGCTGCGCACCGTGCCGGTCCAGTACTACCTGTTCGACGTGCTCTGGGCGGACGGCACAGACCTGCGCCCGCAGCCGTTGCGGGAACGCAAGCAGCGGCTGCACCAGCTGGCGGACTTCGCCGACCCGCTGCGCTTCACCGAGCACCGGGTCGGCGACGGCGTCGAGTTCTACGCGCAGGCATGCCAGCAGGGCTGGGAAGGGCTCATCGCCAAGCGGGCCGACGCCCCCTACGTGGGCGGCCGGACCAAGGACTGGCTGAAGTTCAAGTGCGAGAACAACCAGGAGTTCGTGATTGGCGGGTTCACCGACCCGCAGGGCAGCCGCACCGGCCTCGGGGCGCTGCTGCTTGGCGTCTACGACGGCGACGGGCAGCTCGTCTACGCGGGCAAGGTGGGGACCGGGTTCGACCAGCAGACGCTGCACCGGCTGCACGAGGAGCTGTCCGCGCTGGAGCAGGACCGGAGCCCGTTCGACCGGGGCAACCCGCCCCGGGCCGGAGTGCACTGGACCAAGCCCAGGATGGTCGCGCAGATCGGCTTCAGCGAATGGACGACGGCCGGGCAGCTGCGCCACCCCAGGTTCCAGGGACTGCGCCGGGACAAGAGCCCGGCCGACGTTATCCGGGAGGTTCCGCAAAGTGGCTAGCACCACGACCCGCGAGCAGGTGAAGATCGGGCGGGTGACCGTCGCCCTGACGAACGCCGGCAAGGTGCTCTTCACCGGCGACGGGATCACCAAGGGTGACCTCATCGGGTACTACCGGGCCGCAGCCGAGCAGATGCTGCCGTACCTGCGGGACCGGCCGCTGGCCATGGCCCGTTACCCGGAGGGCATCACCGGCGAACGCATCTTCCAGAAGAATGTGGGCCGCCATTTCCCGGACTGGATCCCTCGGGTCGAGGTGGGCAAGCAGGGCGGCCAGCTGTGCCAGGTGATCTGCACGAAGGCGGCCGACCTGGTCTACCTGGCCAACCAGGCGTGCATCGAGTTCCACCCTTTTCTCAGCCGGGTCGGGCGCCCAAGCAACCTGGGCGAGCCCAGCCAGCCCGACCAGCTGCACCGGCCCGACATGCTGATCTTCGACCTCGACCCGCCGGACACTGGTCATTTCGCGGCGGTCCGCACCGCCGCGCTCCGGCTGCGGGAGATCCTCGAGGACGAACTGGGCCTCGTCTCGTTCGTGAAGACCACCGGCAGCAAAGGGCTGCACGTCCAGGTCCCGCTGAACGGCCGGGAGGAGTTCGACCCGGTCCGCGAGTTCGCCCGGCAGGTGGCCGAGGTCCTCTCGGCGGCCGAGCCGGACCTGGTCACCGTGGAGCAGCGCAAGGACGCCCGGCACGGCCGCGTATACGCGGACATCATGCGCAACGCCTACGCCCAGACCGCGGTGGCCGCGTACTCGGTCCGGGCCCGGCCCCGTGCCCCGGTTGCAGCCCCAGTGAGCTGGGAGGAGGTCGCCGACCCTGCACTCGCCGCCGACAGCTTCACGCTGCGCACCATGCCGGACCGGCTGGCCCAGCTCAGCAAGGCCGGCGACCCGTGGGCCGGGATGTCCCGGCACCGGCAGGGGCTGAGCCGGCCCCGCCGGGTTCTGGCCCGGCTGCACCCCTGAGCGAGGTGGGTGGGTCGAACGGACAGTTCGTTATGGGAGAAAGTTCTCGGGTTGCGATGCGAGCCGGCCGCGGCGCCTGCGGAACCGTCGCGGCCCACCGAAGCGAGGAGGGTGCATGACGATTGGCGAGCTGCTGGCCGAGGAGTTCGGCCGGATCCGCGGGGTGGTGCTGGAGGCCGTGCGCGGGCTGAGCGAAGATCGGCTGGCCTTCCGGCCAGATGGCCCGGGCAACTCGATCGCGTGGCTGGTCTGGCACCTGACCCGGATCCAGGACGACCACGTGTCCGAGGTGGCGGGCACCGAGCAGGCGTGGCTGGCGGAAGGCTGGGCCGAGCGGTTCGGGCTGCCGTTCCCGCCGGCTGAGACCGGGTACGGGCACACCAGCGCGGAAGTGGCGGCCGTCCGGGCCTCCGCCGACCTGCTCGTCGGGTACTACGAGGCCGTCCACGGTCGAACCGTCAAGTACGTCCAGGGGCTCGGCGAAGCTGACCTGGACCGGGTGGTGGATGTGCACTGGGATCCGCCGGTCACCCTGGGGGTCCGGCTGGTCAGCGTGATCTCGGACGACCTGCAGCACGGCGGCCAGGCCGCCTATGTCCGCGGGCTGCTGCCACCTCCCTGAACGCGGCTGCTGCCTATGAGCACGACCGCTTGACCGCGGCCGGGATCAGGCCGGGATCAGGCCGGGATCGGGCCGGGATCGGGCCGGGATCGGGCCGGGATCGGGCCGGGATCGGGCCGGGATCGGGCCGGGAACAGGCCCGGATCGGGCCCGGATCGGGCCCGGATCAGGCCGGGCCGAACAAGGAGTCGAGCGCCGCGTCGATCGTCGCGGCGAGCGGCCCGATCCTGGGCAGCACGGGTTCCGGCAGGGTCGCGTCCACGGCCTCGCACTCGGCCAGGGCGGCCGGGTCGAGGAACCGGGTCAGCTGACCGTAGCTGTGCCGGTCGTCGGAGGCCATCCGGTGATGGTGCATCCGCAACGGCGCATAGAGGTACAGCTGGTCCCGCGCCCGGGTCACCGCCACGTAGAACAGCCGCCGTTCCTCCTCCAGGCCAGCCCGGCTGGACAGGGCCATGTCGCTGGGCACGGCCCCGTCAACGAGTTGCAGCAGATGCACCACGGGCCACTCCAGTCCCTTGGCCGAGTGGATCGTGGACAGGATCAGGAAGTCGTCGTCCAGCCGCGGCGGCCCGGCCAGATCCGACGCGGACACCGGCGGGTCGAGGGCCAGCTCGACCAGCGCGTCGTGCAGCGACGGCCGGGTGGCGGCCGCGTCCACCAACCGTTGCAGGTCGGCAATCCGGACCCCGGCGTCGGGGTAGCGCTCGCGGATCGGGGCGTCCAGCGCGGTCAGGATGCCCGCGGCCCGGTCCGCGGTGCGCTCCCGTCCTGCCGCGTCGGCCAGGCAGGTCATGGTGTCCGCCACGGCCGGGCGGGCCCGCGAGGGGAGCACGTCGGCAGCGGGCCTCCAGTGCTCCCAGAGTTGGGGATCGCCCAGTCCCAGGGCCCCGATGAACCGCCGCGCGTGCACCGGCCCGATCCCTTCGTGCAGCCGGAGCAGGCGGAACCAGGCCAGATCGTCCGCGGGATTGGTGACCACCCGGGCCGCGGCCATGAAGTCCTTGACGTGGGCAGCTTCGGTGAACCGGATGCCGCCGTACTTGATGAACGGGATGCGCCGGACCGAGAGCTCGATCTCCAGCACGTCACTGTGCTGGGCGGCGCGCATCAGCACGGCCTGGTCGCGCAGGTCGGCCCCGGCCTCTCGGGCTTCCAGCACGCGCCCGCAGATCTCCCGGGCCTGGGTCGCCTCGTCGTGGCAGCGGACCAGCTGGGGACGGGCCCCCGTCCCGCGTTCCGCCCGCAGGGCCAGCTCCAGGCCCTCGGACTGAGGCCGGACTGTGTTCGCCAGCCGCAGCACCGCATCCTTGGACCGGTAGTTGCGGGCCAGCCTGATGATCTCGAGCCCCGGGTAGTCCTCGGCCAGCGCGCGCAGGTGCGCCGGGTCGGCGCCGCGGAACGCATAGATGGCCTGCGCGTCGTCGCCTACGCAGGTCAGGCCCTGGCCGCCGGGGCGCAGCAGCCGGACGATGTCCGCCTGCACCGCGTTGACGTCCTGGTACTCGTCGACCAGGACCGCATCGAACATGCCGCGCAGCACCGGGCCCGCTGCCGCGTCGGCCAGCGCGGCCCGCCACAGCAGCAGCAGGTCGTCGAAGTCGACCAGGCCGTGCTGACGTTTGTGCGCGGTGTAGGCCCGGAACAGCCCGGCGAGCTCGGTCTCGAAGCCGGCCACCCACGGGAACTGCGCCTTGATCACCTCGGGTACCGGCGCGCGGGTGTTCACGCACCGGGTGTAGATGTCCGCGCAGGTACCGGCCCGGGGCGCCCGCCGCTGGCTGGTGACCAGGCCGTTCTCGGCGCGCAGGGTGTCCATGAGGTTGGTGACGTCGGGCGGGTCGATGACGCTGAACTCCGGCGGCAGTGAGAACGACTCGGCGTGGGCCCGGATGATCTGGTGGGCCACCGCGTGGAAGGTGCCGCCGACGACCCGGTCAGCCGCGCTCGCGCCGCGCGGCGTGACCCGGGCCAGCATGTCGTCCGCGGCCCGGCGGGTGAACGTCAGCAGCAGGATCCGGCTGGCCGGCATGCCCTGGCTACGCAGCCAGCCCGCCCGGGCCACCAGGGTCCGGGTCTTGCCGGTGCCCGCCCCGGCCAGCACCAGGAGCGGCCCGGACTGGTGCGTGGCCGCCCGGCGCTGATCGTCGTTGAGGCCGTCAAGGACATCCGCCGGTTCGAACATGCGGACGAATGTATCGGGTGCAGCCCACCGGTGCGAGGCTCCACACCGGGGAAGCCCGTGCGCACCTCCTCCGATGCGGCCCCAGCCGGGGTTTCGCCGTGCTCAGGCCGGGGTCTCAGGCACTCGGAAAACAATTGCGTGTCCAAGCGCAAACTCTCTGCCACCGGAAATCCATTCAGCACGGGCAAAGCCTGACCCAGGTCTGACCCTTTCGCCCAGGCCAGGATGCATGTCGTCGATCTCCGCGCAATCTGCGGGGAAGCTGAGTGATACTTGAAAACAATTGCCAGTCATTGCTGGGGGGGAATAGTTTCGAAATGGCGCCCCGGAGGCAGGCCGTGCCGTACGGCTAGCTCACCTAGGGTCACCGAGGAGCGGGCATGCCCAGTTCAGCTGCGCCGAACACCGACCTGCCCGGCCCGTGGGCAGCCAGCGCGACGCGCCTGCACTGTGACGGATGTGGCGCCAGCACCGTGATCGACCAGGACGAGCACCACTACGGGGGGCTGGTGCACAGCTTCCTCGGCGATCACTCGGGGTGCGGCAACGCGGTGCAGATCACCCGGATCCGCCCCGAGAACGACTGAACCCGCCTCCGCTCCGGGTGGCCGCTGCCTAGCCGGCGGCATGCTGCCTAGCCGGGTGGCCGCTGGCTAGCCGGGTGGCTGCTGCCTAGCCGGCATGCTGGGCGAAATCCACCGGCGGCAGGTCCTGGACCTCTCGCTTGCTGATGTTGAGCCGGATCGTGTCACCGACCCTGGACACGGCCTTGATGGGGATGGCCACATCCTTGCGGCCCCACAGGTGCCCCTCTTGCAGCAGCACGTGGGTGACCTGATGATCCTGCGGATCAACGACCAGCCCCTGGATGCGCCCGATTCTGCCGTCCGTGGCCTCAACCGGGTCGCCGCGCCGCACTTCGGCTTCCCCGAGAGGGATCCGGTCGTAGGTGACCGTGGGCGAGAAGCCGGCCACGCCGAGATCTACCCCGCCGGGCAGCCCTGCCTCGGGATTAAGGCCGTAGTAGGGCCAGGCGACGACCTGCTGGGGCCCGTAGGCCGCGTATCCGCCGCTGCCCGGAATGAACTGGGTTTCCTCGGCCGGGTCGAGTTGGTCGAATCCGGCCAGCGTGCACCGCAGTCGGACCCCAGGCGACGCCGCCTCGACCAGGTCAACCGGCACCAGCCGGGCGAGCCCGGCGCGGTCCTTCGGCTCGACCACGAGGTGGGTGACCGCCTGAGCGACAGGGTCCACCACCACCCGGGACACCTCGCCGCACACCCCGTCGGTGCAGCTAGCTTCGCTCCCGATGGTGAACGTCGTTTCTGGCACGCTGAGCCTCCGTCGTCTGCCGGCTGGACCCCACAGCAGGTGCAGTGCCCGGCTACACGCGGGAAGACACCTGAGCCGGTCGAAGTCCCGCTACGGTACTCGCATTCAGGGACTAAGTTCTGGCGAAGGCTCGCGCCTCCCTGGAGCAGACCATCATCTCCGCCGATCAGGCCCTTGGATCGGCCGTGCTGACCCTGGTGGCCATCATCCGCTGGCCTCAGATGCCCCGCCCCCGGGATCATCTCCCGCGGGGTTGAAGTGAGCCTCCAACCATGCGTGCAACATCAGGAGCCCGCTGACCGGAACGGCCACGACGCACGCGAACAGGGCCACCGCGATCGCGACCATGGAGATAGCGGTTCCGGACTCTAGCAGCGCTACGCCGACCGCCATGCTCGGCAACGCCACGGTGGCGCAGGCCCATGCCTTGACGATCTTTCTTTCACTCGATTCGCGAGCGAGCGCGTTCTCTGATGTCCGGGCGGGCTCCGGTGGCTGACTGCTCGCCAGCCCGGCGGGCATGTCAGCGATGAGGGCGTTCAGGTCCGCGTAGGTCCGCGACGCGAGCACCCGCCCGACCCGCCGGTCAAACTCGTCCTTGGCCAGCCGACCCTGCACGAACGCCGCCTTGAGCACATGGATCACCTGCTCGCGGTCGTCGTGCGACGCCCGCAGATAGCTGTAGCGTCCCCTGCCCGCACTCTCGTCTCCGGGCCCGACCATCACTGGCGCCTCCCCGTGAGCACGACGTACAGGAAGCGTAGCCCGGCGCCCCTTCGGCCGGTCAACCCCCGGAGGCGGGTCCGGCAGCACGTGGCGGTCGCGTGCTGATGGATACCGTCTGGGTCCTGCCCGTCGATTGCAACAACCCTGGCCTGTACCGGCCGGCGCTACGCGCTCAGATGCCCAGCGCCTGCATGCGACGGCGGTTCCCTGGTGGAGCGTTTCTCGATCCATGCGTGGAACAGCACAAACCCGATGGCCGGCACAGCCAGAATGCAGGCGAGCATGACCGTGAGGAAGACACGGTCAGCAAGACCAAGCTGGCAGGTTCTGGGTCTCCATCAGCCCGGCGCTAAACGCTGGAGTCGGCACTGCGACGAGCAGGAAGGCAAATGCCCTGACTATTTTCCTTTCCGCGTTCGATTCCCTGGCGGCCCGGTCATCCGATTCAAGAGCGGATTCCGTCGGCTGTCCGTTTTCAGGCGCAGCGGCCTGCCTGTTCGGGTAATCAGTTCCGAACCTGGCTGGATCCAGCCGCGTGTCTGTGGCGGGAGTTGACTGTCACGGTTGCTGTCATTGCCCTGGGGCCATGCTGGCGGCGCGCACTGGTTCCTCACGCCTATTAGCTGGGGCGGCCGGTGAATGGCGCTGGATCCTGCCCCAGCGCCAACTGACGGCAGGCCAGCATCAGGGTTTCCGCCATCTTCATCTTCTCCGCTCCACCGACTCGCTTACCGCCCGTTTGGCATTCGGCTTCAAAGCGGACGCCCAGGGCACTGATCGCGGAGACGGGATCGCTCTCACATGCCGCCACGGTCAGTTTCTTCGCGTTCTCCCGCAAGTACCTCCGCCGCCACCGGGTGGCGCCCCGGGCCCCCGCTGACTCGGACGCAGATCGCTTCAGTTCGTCGACGTACCGCACGATCCGCATGGCCCTGATAAAGGCTTCACAGCCCTGCTCGTGATCCTCTTGACGAGGATGACCCTTGGCTTTCGTGTGGTGAAGCGGTCCTCCGCACCGGACGCAGCAGATCAATAGGAGCGTCGCTGGACGTCGCCCCGGAGGCATTGGTCCCGGCCACGAGTACTGCATGATCAAGCCACCGCCTCCGCGAGAAAACCCTGACCACGAGGATAGAGCCTGCCTGGGGTGGCGCTGGACGGCATGGCTACCTGGCCTACTTACCGGGCCCGCGCCCGTGGCCTCGGCTCACGCGGCGCATGGAAATGTGTGCCCGGGCGGCTTCTACCTGCGGTCAGCTCTCGGCTTCTGATGGGAGCCGCCTATCGGAATCGAACCGATGACCTACGCATTACGAGGAAGATTTGACCCGTCTACAGTCGTCCACCAAGTCACTCCTCCCCTGCTCGCCTGGCTCCTGGTTCCAGCCGCGTCCCCGTCCGTCCATGGTCGTTGTTAGCAGATCTGTTAGCACGGTCTTCCGCAGGCCTGGCACGGCATCGTTGCAGGGTCCGCGGCAGCCGACTACCGTCCTGCCGTGCCGCGAACCTCACGTCAGATCCTCGGTGACTACGGCGAGACCGTCGTTGTCCGTCTGTCCTGCCCAAGGTGCAAGCATGCCGGCACCCTCCGGAAGTTGCCCGTCAACTTCCGGTGCGCCGACATCATCTGTGACTTCTGCGGATACCTGGCCCAGGTCAAGACGACCGAACGTACGGACGTGGATACTCTCCCACCGGCTCTCATGGGATCAGCTTGGGGTCCACAGAAGGAGCGAATGGACGCGGGCATCTACTTCCCGCTGTTCATCGTGGTCACCAACACGGACGGCTCCTGTTGACACTCCCAGGTACTTCCTGATACCACTAGGGCGTACCTAGAACTACCTGGAAGCCCGTCCGGCGAGAGGAGTCCGTCGTGGTAAGAGGTGTGGTGGGCGGCCGAGACTTTGACCTCACGAAGGAAGAGGTTATCCGTAGGATGCGCGACGTAGAGCCCGAGCCCATCCGGGAACATTTCGTGGTGATAGGCGAAAAACCGTTTCCGCCTAAGCAAGTTCTAGCTCAGGTAACGGGATGGGATCGTCAGACTTTCACCACCATGGAAGCTATCCGCGTTCTTAGTCGCATCGGGTTTGTTAGTCAACGCCGCGCCGATGGTCGGCCATCGTGGGATCCAACGGATGCCGATGACCTAAAGGAGCAACCTTCGCGCTCGATCGACCAGCGCTTGTCGGCAATGGAGTCAGCAGTGGCCGTCATGCAGGAGGCGATTGCAAGCCTAACAAGGCGGCTGCACATGCTTGAGGCGGAAGGGTAAGGTCTAGGTCCCGGCCGCCGCGGAGGTGCAAGTCAAGCTCGGCTTCTCCCCCGTCCTCTTGATAGGTGCCGGGTCTTGCCGCGAAAGATCACAGTCAAGGTGGAGCGCCCGCAGCGAAGCGAGGACGTACGACCTTGACTGTGATCTTTGCGCGGCGACAGGATCCCCGGCGCGAGGAGGACGGCCCGGTCAGATACGCAGGCGCGGTCACCAGGAAGCGTTACGGCCTGCGCCACCGGCCTGCGGGTGCGGGCCAGCTGACCGGCGTGCGGCGCCGCGCCCGTAGGGCTTCCGCCCGGCAGGGCGCGGCAGGCCGCCGCCCCACAGTCCGCGGTTGGCCCACCGCTCCCCCGCTCTGGCCCGTGGTGGCGCTCGGTCTGCCAGTCACGCATTCTCCCCGATGGCTTTGCGCTCGCTGCGCCCGATCCGGCGCAGCGGGCAGGACGGCTGGCGCGCCGCAGGCGCGCCCTTGATGACAGTGAAGAAAGTCCTCACAGGGCAACGGATCCTGCTGGATCCCGCCGTGTCAGTCCGAGCGCTGAGCCATGCTTACCGCGATCGCGCCGGGAGATTCACCCAAAGCGGCTGCGAGCCGGGGCAAGGGTTCGGCTGCGGCAGCAAGAGGCTGGCCGCCGCTCTAGCTTGGACACCGTGTGCACGCTGACTCCTGCCAGCTTCGCCAACTCTGCCTGGGATAGCGCCTGCTGGCGACGGAGTTCCCGCAACCGCTGACCATCGACAACGGCTGTCCATCGGTCGGCATGGCCGGTGGGCCTTATGGCCATCACTCGGTCCAGTCGAAGCGGGCCCAGATGGTGCGGCCGTGCTGGTCGCCGTCGATGCCGTTTTCGCTGGCGAGGGCGCGGACGATGTCGAGTCCGTGGTGCTGGGTGGGGTTCCTGACGGTGGGAGTCCAGGGGCCGCCGTTGTCCTCGACTTCGATCCAGGCGTAGTCGCCTTGGCTGATCTTGGCCCGGACGGTGAAGGTTCCGCCGGGCAGGCGTGAGTGGCTGTGGATGGCGGCGTTGGCGGCGAGTTCGGAGGCACAGAGACTCACGTCGTCGGCCATGGGACAGCCGCGGAGTATGGGCCGCAGGTCGGCACGGACGGCGCGGACATGCTCGGGTGTGCCTGGGTAGGTGACGCCGGTGGTGCGTAACGCGAGCGCTCGGGGCGCTGGAGAGTTCATCGGTCCTCGCTCGTATGGCTGGCCTACGACCTCGGTGACGCTGAGCGTACTCTGAGTACCTGACATGTACAATAAGTACGTGACACTTCGTGTACTGGCGCAGCACATTGAGTGCGAGCATGGCGTCACGCGACCTGGAGGAGACTGATGTTCGGTCTGTTCGTCCGCTTCACCTGCAAGGACGAGGCCAGCGCCGAGGCTTACGACCGGCTGGTAGCCGAGACCGTCGAAGCCATCAAGGCCGACGAACCGGGAACACTCGTGTACGCGACCCATCTGGTGGAGGGCCAGCCGCTGCAGCGGATCTTCTACGAGCTGTACCGGGACCGGGCCGCGTTCGAGGCCCATGAGGCGTCCCCGGCCACCCGCCGTTATCTGGCCGAGCGGGGCCAGTATCTTGCCAGCACCGAGGTGGACTGGCTGACCCTTCAGACGGGCAAAGGCACAGGCGGTTGAGCACATCGGACTATCAGCAGGCGCTGGGCCGGAAGATCGCGGCCGAGCGGCGCCGCCGGGGCCTGTCCCAGCCCGAGCTGGCCCGGATGATTGACCGGTCGGTGGCCTGGGTGTCCCAGGTGGAGCGCGGCGTCCGCAGGGTCGACCGCATGTCGGTGCTGGAAACCGTGGCCGTGGCGCTCGACGTCCCGCTGGCGGAACTGGCCGCGGAGGCACCCGTGGTCGCCGCGGTGACCGAGGAGCCCCCGGGCGCGGGCGAACTGCGGCTGGTCCTGTCCGGCGCTCATATGCTCCGCGCCATGCTCGGTGGCGGCCGCGCACCGGCGGTCAGCACGCTTCGTGGCAAGGCAGGCAAGGCCTGGGACCTGACGCACGCTGGGCGCTACTCCGAGCTGACCGACCTGGTGAACAGCCTGGTCCCCGATCTGGAGACCGCTGCCCGGACAGCACCCGAAGACCAGCGGGCGGAGGCGTTCGAGCTGCTGGCCACGACGTATCAGGCGTGCTCGGCGGCTCTGGCCAAGCTCGGTGAACCTGACGTGGCCTGGATCGCCGCTGACCGGGCCATGGCGGCCGCTGAACGGGCGGGTGACCCGCTGCTGGTGGCGGCTGGTGCGTACCGGCTGGTGTTCGTGTTCATCGCCGCCCGCCAGTACGGCCAGGCCGAGGAGACCGCCCGCACTGCCGCCGACGCTCTGTCGCTCATGGCGGACGAGGGCAACGAGCAGGCCATGTCGTTGCAGGGTGGCCTGACCTTGCAGCGCGCCGTCATCGCCGCGCGGATCAACGACGCCGATACCGCCTATGGCCAGCTTGAGCGGGCCAGCCAGATTGCCGGGCAGCTAGGCGAGGGCCGCAACGACTACAACACCGAGTTCGGCCCGGCCAACGTCGGCTTGTATGAGATCGCGGTCGCCGTCGAACTCGGCGATGCGGGCCGGGCTCTGCGGGTCGCCGCCACTGTGGACACCACCGGGCTATCCGCCGAACGGCGCGCACGGATGCTCATCGATGTGGCCCGTGCGCACGCGCAGCGTCGCCAGGTCACCGAGGCAGTCGCCGCGCTGCGTGAGGCCGAGGAGATCACCCCGGAACAAGTTCGCAGCCACGAGCTGGCCCGGCTGCTCGTTTCTGACTTGCTCACGATGCAAGACCCGCCAGCAAGCGACCTGCGCGACCTCGCGGGGCGGCTGACCGCCAGAAACTAGACTGGTATCACGTGTATTGGGCGCGTACTTTGGGTACGTGTTACACCGAGGACCATTGAGCCCTCCCCTCATCGAGGGATGGCCGTGGAAACGCCGCGCCGGTGAATCTCGCCGGGTGCCCGGTCACGGTGCCACCACTCCCACATGACAGCGCCTGAGCGGCAGCCACCCTGGCCAGGCCCCATGCGGCAGAGCACCGCTGATCCCCTGCACCCGATTACCACCCGCGCCTGGCTGCGGTTCGCCTCCGCTCGTCCACCCCCGCCCGCAAGGGCAGACGAGAGGAGCACCACCTTTGCCCACCGACCTCACCCCGGCAGGACCCGTCCGGCACCCCGGCGGATGCCTGCAACCCGTCCTGCTACGTGGCCGCGTCGATCAGATCGACGGAGCCACGGGCGAACTGCTTCACCGCTACACCACCGTTCACGAACCCGGCGGCGTCCTGCCCATCGCCTGCAAGACCCGCCGCGCCTCCCGGTGCCCACCCTGCGCCGAGGTCTACCGGGCCGACACCTACCAGCTCATCCGCGCCGGGCTGACCGGCGGCAAAGGCATCCCCGCCACCGTCGCCCAGCACCCAAGCGTCTTCACCACCCTCACCGCACCCTCCTTCGGCCCTGTCCACGCCTGCCGGTCACGGGACGGCAACGTACTGGCCTGTCATCCACGCCGGAACGCCGGGCCCTGTCCTCACGGCATCGGCATGTCCTGCTCTCAGAAGCACGCCCGCGACGACGACCAGCTCGGCGAACCGCTGTGCCCGGACTGCTACGACTACACCGGCTCGGTCTTGTTCAACGCCTGCGCCCCGGAACTGTGGCGGCGCTTCACCATCACCCTGCGCCGCACCCTCGCCCGCCACGCCGGGCTCACCAGCAAGGCCTTCACCGCCCAGGCCCGGCTCTCTTACGCCAAGGTCGCCGAATACCAGTACCGCGGGGTCGTCCACTTCCACGCGATCATCCGCCTCGACGGCCCCACTGGGCCAGCCACCACCCCGCCCGCCTGGGCCACCCTCGCCCTGCTCACCGACGCCATCGCCCAGGCCGCGCGCACCGTCCACGTCGAAACCCCCGCCGCACCGGGACTGACCGTAAGGACTCTGGCCTGGGGCCGCGAACTCGACACACGCCCGGTCACCACCACCGGGGACCTGACCGACAGCAACGTCGCCGCGTACGTCGCCAAGTACGCCACCAAGGCCGCCGAATGCACCGGCACCCTCGACCGCCGCATCACCCCGGCCGACCAGCTCGCCGACCTGCCCGTCCGCGACCACGCCCGCCGCCACATCGCCGAATGCCTGCGCCTGGCCAAGCTCGCCGCCTTCGAGGACCTGAACCTGGCCGCCTGGGCGCACATGCTCGGCTTCGGCGGCCACTTCTCCACCAAGAGCCGCGCCTACTCCACCACCCTCGGCACACTCCGCGCCGACCGCGCCGCCCACCAGCGCGAAACCGCCCAAGCCGCCGGGCTCCTGCCCAACCTCGACAGCGACACCACACTCACCGTCACTGACTGGCACTACGCCGGACGCAGCTACCTGCCGTCCATCACCGAACTGACCGCCATCGAGTCCCGCGCCTCCTCACCAGCGACGGGAGGTGTGGCATGCCCCGGCTCCTGCTGACCGTCCCCGAAGCCGCCGAGGCCCTGGCCATCTCCCGCAGCAAGCCCTACGAGTTGCTGGCCAGCGGCGCTATCGCCTCGATCCGCATCGACAGATCACGGCGCATCCCCCTCACCGCCCCGGAGGAATACGTCTCCAGGCTGCTCGCCGAAAGGACAGCCGCGTAATGCCCCGAAAGAACACCCCCAAGCTCCGCGATGGCGTCATGAAGCGCGGAGCCACCTGGTCGTACGTGATCCGGGTCAAGGACACCGAGACTGGCATCAGCAAGCCCCGTTGGGTCGGCGGCTACGCCACCGAACAGGAAGCCAAGGCCGCCCGAGATGAGGCCCGAGTCAAGGCCCGCCGGGGCGAGTACATCGACCGCTACCGGATCACCGTGTCCGCCTACCTCGATGACTGGATCGACAGCCACGCCATGGAGATCAAGCCGCGCACCCTCCACGACTACCGCTCCTGCCTGCGGCTCTACGTCACGCCACGCATCGGCCACCTGCCCATCTAGGCCGTGCGGCCGTCCACCATCACCAAGCTCTACCGCGACCTTTTGACCAGCGGAGGCCGGGACGGCAAGCCGCTGGCCGTCGCCACCGTCACCCACCTGCACGCGGTGCTCCGGAAGGCGTTCCGAGACGCCGTGATCGTTGACGAGCTGATCAGCATCAACCCGGTGGAACGGGCCAAGCGGCCCCGGGTACAGGGGGACGAGCCTGGCACCGTCTGGACCGTGGCTCAGCTCCGGGCGTTCCTCGACACCGCAGCGCACCACCGGCTGGGAGCCTTCTTCCACGTCGCCGCCTACACCGGAGCTCGCCGGGGCGAGCTACTCAACCTCTGCTGGCCAGATGTCGACTCGGAGGCAAAGAGGATCACCATCACCGGATCGACCGCCGTGATCGCAGGCGATCGCATCGACGGCACAACCAAGAGCGGCCGGACCCGCGTCGTGTCCATTGATGACGAGACCATCGCCGTGCTCCGCCAGCACAAAGCCGACCAGGCCGCCGACCAACTCAAGGCGGGCGACTCCTGGCGCGGCGTCAAGGACGGCTACGTGTTCACCACCGGCTGGGGCGAGCCGATCTACCCCGACACCGTCACCTCGCTGATGACAAAGCTCATCCGCGCCCACAATGAGCCCGAGAAGCGCCCACGTGCGAAGGACGAGCTACCTCATGCCCGGCTGCATGACCTCCGCCATGTCCACGCCACGACCCTGCTGCTGTCCGGCGTCCCGGTCCACGTCGTCGCGGCCCGCCTGGGCCACGCCGACCCGGCCATCACGCTCCGGGTCTACGCCCACGTCATCCGCACCGCCGAGGCCGCCGCCGCGGACATCTTCGCCCAAGCGATCAAGGCGGGCTAGTGTGCAGGGCTCATGTAGCCGAAGCAAGTAAACTGGGGTCGGCAACGGAAGGGAGCGCGAAATGCACTTTCTGATGAAGCCGACCCCGGGAGCCGTACGAATCGGCACGTAACCCAAGTGGCGCACGGCTCATCGGCTAGCCGAGTTTAGGCCGACGGGTCCATATATCCCGGGGCTGTCCCGAGGCAAGAGGGACCGAGAGACCTCGACCGTCGCTCTCGCAGCGTTTTCGCTGGGACGCCAACAGAGGGCCCGCCAGTCCGGCGGGCCCTCTCCTTTTCCTTGGAGGACCCTGAACCGGGCTGACATCAACTCTGCCCCGGTCAAGCTGGGACGACCCGGGCACCCCCCCGGGCACCGACGGCTGTTAGCAAGCCTGTTAGCAAGAAGGCCCCTTCCTTGATCGGAAGGGGCCTCTGACGTGGGAGCCGCCTATCGGAATCGAACCGATGACCTACGCATTACGAGTGCGTCGCTCTGACCGACTGAGCTAAGGCGGCAGGCCGCTATCCCGGCGGCTCACCGAGTCTACCGGTCTGCCCACCAGCCTGTGCCGCGGCCGCGAACCACCCACGCAGCCGGGTCACTGCTCCGTGATCAGACGATCGGTGTCGCCCCAGCAACACCGATCGTCTGATCACCTGCCCATCGGTGCCGGTCACCACTAGCGCCCCCAGCCTCGCGAGCTACGTCCTATTGCTGCGAACGAGTTGTGTCACACGAGTGAGGGGTGTTACGCAAGCGAGGGCTGATGCTCTGGCGGCACTGGCGGCACTGGCGGGCCGAGAGGCCCAGGCGCGAACGAGCGTGAACGAACGTGCCTCCCAGGCACCTCAGTGGCAGACGGTGCCGTCCCGGGGCACGGTCAGGTCGAGCAGGTAGCGGTTGACGAGGCTATCCACGCAGGAACTTCCCATCATGTACGCGGTATGGCCGTTGCCGTCCCACCCCAGCAAGACCCCGGATTTCAGGTCCCCGGCCAGGGCCTGGGCCCAGCGGTACGGGGTGGCCGGATCCCGCTTGTTGCCGATGACCAGGATCGGCGGGGCGCCCGCCGCGCGGATGGTCGGGAGCGGGTAGGAGCGGACCGGCCAGTATGCGCAGGGCAGGCTGCCCCACATGATCGGCGCCCCGAAGGCCGGCGCGGCCCGGGCGGCGGCCGCGGCCGCGGCGCGCCAGCGGGACAGCCCGGCCGGTCCCGTCCCCCCGGAGGGCCAGGGCCGGTCCAGGCAGTCCACTGCCATGTTCGCGTCGGCCAGGTTCGTGTACTGGCCGCTCGCGTTGCGCTCCCACAGCGCGTTGGCCAGCTCGACAAGCACGGTCCCGTCCCCGCGGAACGCGGCCGTCAGCGCCTCCCGCAGCGTCGGCCAGTACGCCTGGCTGTACAGCGCGGTCGCGATGCCGCTCAGCAGCATGGCGCCGTCGGCGGGCTGGCCGTCGAGGTTGTTGGCCAGCGGATGCGCCGTGGCCCGGCTGACCAGCCCCTGGATCCGGGCCACGCCCGCCGCCACGGACCCGCGCCCCACGGGGCAGCCCGCCCGCGCCACGCAGTCCGCCACGAACGCGCGCAGCGCGACCTCGAAGCCCTGCCCCTGCACGATATTCATCCGCAACGACGAGCTTCCCGGGTCGATCGCCCCGTCCAGGACGAGCGCCCTCACGTGGGAGGGAAAGAGCTGCGCGTACCAGGTGCCCAGGTAGGTGCCGTACGACTTGCCGAGATAGGTCAGCTTCGCGTCACCGAGCGCGGCGCGCAGCACATCCATGTCGCGGGCGGCGTCGCGGGTGCCCACCCACGGCAGCAGCGTCCCGGACTCACGCTCGCACCCCCGGGCGAACAGTCTGGCCTCGGCGACGACGGGGGCGATCTGACTGGTCCCGGTGAGGTTCTCGTTAGTGGACAAATAAGTGTCGAGCTGCGGGCCGGACAGGCAGTGCACGGCCGGCTCGCTCGCGCCCACCCCGCGCGGGTCGAAGCCGACCACGTCGAACCGGGCCCGGACCGGGGCGGCGATCTCGGAGCGGGCCTGCAGCGCGTAGCTGATCCCGGAGCCGCCGGGGCCGCCGGGGTTGACCACGAGCGAGCCGATCCGGTGGGCGGGGTCCGTGGCGCGCAGCCGGATCACCGGCAGCGAGAACCGCCGCCAGGCGGGCCGGCCGTAGTCGAACGGGACGAGCAGCCGGGCGCACTGGAACACCTTCTCGCAGGTCTGCCACCGCAGCTTCTGGCCGTAATACCCGGCCAGGGTGGTCGGCGGCGCCCCGGAGGGTTCGGCGATCGGGGCGCTGCCCTGGGGGCCGGGCGCCGCGCTGGAGCCGGGCGCGCTAGCGGCGGGGTGGGCGGCGGCGCTGGTGCTGCAGGCCGCGACCAGGACCGCAGACATCCCGGCGGCCAGCGCCTGCGCCCACCGGCCGCGACGGCGCAGACTCGCCCGGCGGCCAGGCCGCAGGGCCCACCGGCGGCGAGGCCGCAGGGCCCACCGGTGGCCAGGCGGCACCGGGCACCCCACGCCGACCCCTCCAGCCTCGTCACTCACAGGGGGAACACCGTTCGCGGTCGATCGTGGACGTTCACGGCTGCCCGCGCGACCATTTCCGTACACGATCGGGGCGGCGGCGCTGCTACTGCGCGGGCATTCCCGCCGCCTGATCCCCGTACTTCGCCTCGTAGGCCTGCCGGGATCCGCACACGCTCGCCTTCGGGCAGGCGCACTTGCTGCCGTCGCGGGCCAGCTTCACCACGATCTTGTCGCCCGGCACGCTATGGCCGGTGACGACGCCCGGGCCCTCGGGGGTCTCCACAGACGAGCCGATGCCCGGGGCGTCCTTGCGGAAGTCCTGGTAGAGCGGATGCTCGTACTTGAGGCAGCACATCAGGCGACCGCAGGCCCCGGCGATCCGCAACGGGTTGACCGGCAGATCCTGGTCCTTGGCCATCCGGACGGACACCGGCTCGAAGTCCTTCAGGAACGTGGAGCAGCACAGGTCACGGCCGCACGGCCCGATGCCGCCCTGCAGCCGGGCCTCGTCCCGGGGGCCGATCTGGCGCAGTTCCACCCGGCCGCGCAGCCGGGCGGCCAGGTCCCGGACCAGCCCGCGGAAGTTGACCCGGCCCGGCGCGCTGAAGTAGATCGTGTACACGCTGGGATCGTCCACGTAGTCCACGCCGATGATCTTCATAGGCAGGGCGTGCTCGCGGGCCAGCCGGCGGGCGGCCACCCGGGCCTCGGCCCGGCGGCCCCGGTTGGCCTCGTCCCGGGACAGGTGGTCGTCGGTGGCGAGCCCGGCGCACACCGGCAGCCCGTCTACGTCGTCATCGACCCACTGCGGGGCCCAGATGACGTCGGCCACCTCGGGCCCGCTGTCGGTGGGCACGAGAACCTTGTCGCCGACCCGGGGCGTGAGCGGCCCGGGGTCCAGGTAGTAGAGCCGCCCGTACCGTTCGAAACTGACGGCCATCATCATGCCCATCGCCCCAGGTTACGGGGAGATCACGAGCCCCGCTCCCCCGGGCGGCCGATTTGCGCGGATTGCGAGGTCACGGTGCGGAGCGTGCCGAAGCACGGAGGGCACGGGGCCGGCCGGATCAGAACGGTGATCAGGCGGGCACGGTGCCGGTGCACTGGCACTGGACCAGCGCGGGCGGCAGGATCTGGGCCAGCACCTGCCGGTGCACGGGCTCGGCCTCGGCGTGACGTCGCAGGCCATCCTCGGTGAGGAGCACGTAGATGCCCCGCCGGTCCTCACCGCACAGGCAGCGCTCGACCAGGCCGTTCTTTTCCAGCCGGTCGATCAGCCGGGACAGGGCGCTCTGGCTGAGGTGCACGGCATCGGCCAGTTCCTGGGCCCGGAACTTGTGTTCCCGGCTCTCGGACAGCCGGTCCAGCACCTCGAACTCGCTCACGCCGAGACCCAGGTGGCCGAGTTCGTGGTCGAGCGCGGCGTTGGCGGCCGCATGGCTGGCGGTGATAGCCCGCCAGGTGGCCACCACCTGGTCATCGGCCAGCCCGGGCGTCCCCTCGTCCGGCGCCACGCGGCCTGGCGGTACCCCCGGACGATCCTGGGCGCCCGGACGATCCTGGGACTGCATCACGCTCACGTCTGCATGGTAGCGCGGGGCCGAGATTAGATGCAACTACATTAATTGCACTTGCATCTAGTGTTTGCGCATGCATATTCTCTGGGGTCATGGAGTCAATCAGCCGCGCTCAGGCGGCATCTCCCTCCCAGTCCCTTCGTCCGGCTACGCGGTGTTCCTCCGGGTCGGGGCACAGCCCGACTATCCCGCGGTGATCCTGCCCGCGGTGGTGCTGATCGGCGTCGCGTTCGGCCTGGGCTTCTCCGCGCTCAGCCTGGCCGCGACCGACGGCGTCGCCGACGCGGAACAGGGTCTCGCGGCCAGCCTGTTCCAGACGTCGTTCCAGGTCGGCGGCGCGATTGTGCTCGCGGTCGTGACCGCGGTGGTGGACGCCGGGGGCGCCAGCCGGATCACCTCGGCGCAGGCCACCCTGCGGGCCTACCGGCCCGCGCTGGCCGTCATCACGCTGGTGTCAGCGCTCGGGGCGGTGGCCGCGCTCACCGGGCTGCGGTCCGCCCGGCGCCAGGTCCGGCCGACAGGGGTCCCGGTGCCCATCCCGGCGCGTCCGCCGGCGACTCCGGCGGGGACGCCCCTAGCAGCCTCCATGATCGTGGAGCGTTGTGCGCCGCCGACGGGGCAAAACGCTCCACGATAAGCCGGTTCGGCGGGGTTATCCACAGGCGGCGAAGTCGGGTGGCGTCACCGGGCGCGGACCCGGCACGCTGGTAAGCATGCCACGCGAATTACCGGAGGATTGCCGCGAGCTACTGCTTCTCCAGCACGGCGTGCTGTCCCGGGCCCAGGCTCTGGAACTTGGCCTCGGCTCGAGAACCGTGAGTTCCCGCGTACGCCTGGGTCATTGGCAGCGACTGCAACACGGCGTCTACGCCGCGTTCACCGGCCAGCCGGATCGTGAGGCCACCTTGTGGGCGGCGCTCAGCCGGGCAGGCCCGGATGCTGTCCTCAGCCACTGGACCGCGGCGGAGTTGGCCAAGCTGACCACCCGGCGCAGTGCCCTGATTCACGTGACCGTCCCGGTGCAGCGCCATCCGCGCGCGATCCCCGGAGTCGTGATCCACCGTTCCCGGCGGGCTGATGCAGCCCGGCACCCGGCCCTCACCCCGCCGCGCACCAGGATCGAGGAGACCACGCTCGACCTGGCCGCGGTCAGCAAGGACCTGGACGATGCCCTGGCGTGGCTGGCCCGGGCCTGCGGCGCCCGGCTGACCACAGCCGACCGGCTGCGGACTGCCCTGAACGGCCGGACACGGGTGCGCTGGCGTGCGGCGCTCATGGCCGGCCTGGACGACATCCGCGATGGCGCGCACTCCCTCCTCGAACTTCGTTACGTCAGCCAGGTCGAGCGGCCACACGGTCTGCCCCGCGCGCAGCGCCAGGTCCGGATCGTGCGGGGGGAGCGCACCGAGTACAAGGACGCTCTGTACGCGGAGTTCGGGGTCGGGGTGGAACCGGCGGCATAGCCGCCCACCCAGTGGAAGCCCGCTGGCGGGACAGGCACCGCGACAACGCGTCGCTCGTCGGCGGGATCAGTACCCTGCGCTACAGCTGGGCCGACGTGACCCAGCGCCCCTGCCAGACGGCGGCCGAGGTGGCTTCGCTGCTCCGGCAGCGCGGCTGGCGCGGCACCCCCCGCCCCTGCGGCCCTTCGTGCCCCCTCGCCGGCTGGCCCCGCCGTTAGCGTGGAGCGTTTTGCGCCGCCCGCGGCGCAAAACGCTCCACGATCATGGATCGGGGGTGGTGGGCTGGGAGGACTGGGGCGGGGGTTAGCCGGCCAGGAGGGCCACGGCCATCTCCTCGACAGCGAGGAGGGGGGCCACGTTGAACTCCAGGCGCTCCCGGCAGGTCATGATCGCTTCCATCCGGCGCACCGTGGATTCCGGCCGGCTGGCGGCCGCCAGCCGGCGCAGCTCCTCTTCGTGGCCCGCGCTGCCCAGGTCAACGTCGGCGCCCAATTGCACCACCAGCACGTCACGGTAGAAGGCGGCCAGGTCGAGCAGCGCCCGGTCCAGCGCGTCCCGCTTCAGCCGGGTGGCCCGGGACTTCTGCCGGTCCTCCAGGTCCTTCATGGCGCCGGCCACGCCCCGGACCGCCTTGGCCACCCCCTTGCCCGTCGAGCCTTCCCCGAACGCCTGGCGCAGCGCGTCGCGCTCTGGGGTGTTCAGTTCCTCGGTAACCGCGGCGGCCTCCTGCTCAGCCGCTTTCACCAGTCCCGCCGCCGCACTCAGCGCCGTGCCCAGGCTGGTGATCCGGGCCGGGAGGTGCAGCACGTCGGTGCGCCGCCGCGCCGCCTCGGGGTCGGTGGCCAGCCGCCGCGCCCGGCCCACGTGCCCCTGGGCCGCGCGGGCGGCGGCCAGGGCCCGGGCCGACTCGACCCCGTCCCGGCGGACGAGCACCTCGGCCACGGCTTCCGGCGGCGGCGTGCGCAGCGTGACCAGCCGGCAGCGGGACCGGATCGTCGTGACGAGCTCCTCGGCCGAGGGCGCGCAGAGCAGCCAGACCGTCCGCGGCGACGGTTCCTCGATCGCCTTGAGCAGGGCGTTGGCGGCCTGCTCGGTAGCCCGGTCGGCATCCTCGAACACCACCACCTGCCAGCGGCCGCCGGACGGGGCGCCCGCGGCACGCAGCACCAGGTCCCGGGTCTGCCTGACTCCGTAGGACAGCCCTGCCGGCTTGACCAGCAGCAGGTCTGGATGAGTGCCCGCCCGCACCTGGTGGCAGCTCGGGCACTGCCCGCAGCCCCCGTAGGGGCACAGCAGCGCGGCCGCGAAGGCGCGCGCCGCCACCGACCGGCCCGACCCCGGAGGCCCGGTGAGCAGCCAGGCGTGTGTCATGCCCAGGACCCGCTCACCGCGCAGCAGCCGGGCCGCGACGCCCGCCGCCTCGTCCAGCTGGGCGACCACGCGCTCCTGGCCGACCAGGTCGCCGAACACCGGCGCGCCGCCCACCGCCGTGTCCCCGTCCAAGTCCGCCGCCCCGTTCAATTCTTTCGCTCTCAAACTGTCCGGCTCAATCGACGATAGCCGGGAAACTGCCGGTGTTCGCCTCGGCCATCGGCGGGATCGGGTCCGGCAGCATGTCACGGACGCGCTCCTGGATCGCGCGGCTCACGTCCTCCGGCGACTTTGACGCGTCGAGCACCAGGTAGCGGTCAGGTTCTGCGCCGGCCAGCGCCAGGAAGCCGCGCCGGACCCGCTCGTGGAAGTCCAGCGGCTCGGCTTCGAGCCGGTCGGCCGACCGGGCCCGGCGGCCGAGGCCTCCCGCGGGCGGCATGTCGAGCAGCACGGTGAGCTCAGGCACCAGCCCGCCGGTCGCCCACTGGTTCAGCGTCGCCACCTCGTCCGTGGACTGGTTCCGCCCGGCGCCCTGGTAGGCCAGGGACGAGTCCACGTACCGGTCGGTGACCACGACCGCGCCCCGCTCCAGCGCGGGGAGGATGACCGAGGACACGTGTTCGGCCCGGTCCGCCGCGTAGAGCAGGGTCTCGGCCCGGGCCGACAAGCCGGTGTGCGCGGTATCCAGCAGCACCGCGCGCAGCCGCATGCCGATCTTGGTCGCGCCCGGCTCGCGGGTGGTGACGACGTCGTAGCCCTGGTCGCGCAGCCAGATGGCGAGCAGCCGGGCCTGCGTGGTCTTGCCGGCCCCTTCACCGCCTTCGAGCGCGATGAACACGCCGTGCCGGATGGGAGGCGCCTCGTAGCCGTTGACGCCGTTGACGTGGCCGGGAACCGGCTGGAACTCCTCGCCCCGGACCGCGGACACCAGGTCATCGCGCAGCGGCACGCCCTTGCGGTCATCCATCTGCCGGTAGGAGATCACGCCGACCCACACCGCGATCACCGCGGCCAGCAGCATCACGCAGTTGTAGCCGATCCCCTCGTAACTGACGTGGCCAATGCGGAGGCTGCCGGCCCCGGACACGCCCCGGAACAGCGCGGTGAAAGCGGCGGCCACGAACGGGGCTACCGCGATCACGCTGAACAGGATGACCCGGATGGCGGAGTTGAGGAACGCGAACGTGCGGCCCCGCGTGTCGTCATCCACCTCGAGGCCGACGATCGTGTAGCCGGTCACGTAGGCCACGCCGGCGCAGGCGCCGAGCAGGACGACCAGCAGGACGGTCACGACCAGGTTCGGGATCAGCGCGATGAGCGCTAGCGGGATCGCCGCGCTGACGATGCTCAGGCCGAACAGCCGCCGGCGGCTGAAGCCGCTAAGAATGCGCAGGCCGAGGAACATCCCCCCGGCCAGCCCCACGAAGATCGCGGCGAACACGACGCCCCAGCCCGCGTTGCCGCCGTGCAGCGTGTTCGTGATGTACGGCTGGCCCAGCCCGACCACTACCCCGCCGGCCGCGAACGCCCCGACCATGCCGATGACCAGGCCGCGCACCACCGGGGTGCGGCCGATGAAGCGCCAGCCCTCCCAGATGGTCTTGGCCACCGAGGGCGCCGAGATGTGCGAGCTGAACTGCCGCTTGGGGATCTCCCGCAGCGCGTAGATGGTCAGCGCTGACACCACGAACGTCGCGGCGTTGAAGTACAGAGCCAGGTTCACCGGGTTGGTGGTGAAGTAGTGAGACAGGCCCTCCAGCGCCCGGCTGACCAGGGACAGCAGGCTGAACACGATCCCGGCGATCGGGGCGGTGCCGAACGTGGTGAACAGGCTGTACTGGTTGGCCTCCTCCAGCCGGTCCGGGGGCACCAGGTTCGGCACCGAGGCGTCCTTGGCCGGCGTCCAGAACAGCGAGACGCAGGACGCAAGGAACTGCACCACGTAGATCCAGGTCAGCGCGCTCGCGAAGTGGATCGACAGGTCCAGCGGGATAGTCAGGTACAGGACCGCGCGGAGCACGTCGCCGACGATCATGTTCACCCGACGGTCCAGCCGGTCCGCGACCGCGCCGGCCACCGGCCCGAGCACCAGGGCAGGCAGCAGCGACACCAGCCACACCCCGCCTACCGCGCTGTACTGCGCGGCAGCACCGTCGCCGGCGAGGGCAGCCGCGAGCGAGGCGAGCGCGACCAGGCTCAGCCAATCCCCCAGGCTGGACAGCGACGTCGCGATCCACAGCCGCCGGAACGGCCTGATGGACAGGACGCTACTACGCCGTTCGCGCGAAGGGGATCGGAAGTTCACTGGGTCAGGGTATCCACACCAGAGGGGCCCGCGTGGCCTGCTAGCTCGCGAAATGTCCGGCGTGTAGGGCCTTCCGCACCCGCCGCGCGTCCAGCCGGACCCGGTCTGGGTCCGCTAGGGAACGGTCTCGGTCCGCGGCTAGGTCTGGGCCCGGCTAGGCTTTTTCGGGGCTGCCTTCTTGGCGGCGGGCTTCTTGGCCGCCGGCTTCTTGGCCGTGGTGCGGCGCCGCGGGGTCGAGGGGGCGGACGAGCGCCGCTCGGCCAGCAGTTCCGCCGCACGCTGCGGGGTGATCGACTCGACCGCGTCGCCCTGGCGCAGGGAGGCGTTGGTCTCCCCGTCGGTCACGTACGGACCCCAGCGGCCCTCCTTGAGGACCACGGGGCGCTTGCTGGCCGGGTCCTCGCCCAGCTCACGCAGCGGCGGGGCGGCGGCCGCCCGGCCCCGGCCGCGGGCTTTGGGCTGGGCGAACAGCTCCTTGGCCTCGGCCAGGGTGAGGGTGAACAGCTGCTCCTCGCTGTCCAGCGAGCGGCTGTCCGTGCCCTTCTTCACGTACGGCCCGTACCGGCCGTTCTGTGCGGTGATCGGCTCACCGTCCAGCTCGCCGATCGTGCGGGGCAGTGTGAGGAGCCGGAGTGCGTCCTCCAGCGTGACCGTGTCCAGCGCCATCGACTTCAGCAGTGACGCGGTGCGCGGCTTACTCGAGTCCCCTTCGGGCAGCACCTCCGTGACGTACGGGCCGAACCGGCCCGCCTTGGCCACGATCTCCCGCCCCGTGCCCGGGTCGGTGCCGAGCGGGAAATCGCCGCTCGGCTGCGCGAACAGCTCTTCGGCCTTCTCCCGGGTGAGCTCGTCGGGCGCCGTGCCCTCGGGCACGTTCACCCGCTGGTCACCGCGCTCCAGGTACGGCCCGTACCGGCCGACCCGCACGGTGATGTCGGTCCCGGCCAGCGGGAACGAGCTGACGTCGCGCGCGTCGATGTCACCCAGGTCGCTGACGAGTTCCTTGAGCCCCTCCTCGCTTTCCGTGCCGAAATAGAACCGGCGCAGCCACGGCACGCGGGCGGCCTCGCCCCGGGCGATCGCGTCGAGGGCGTCCTCCATCCGCGCGGTGAAGTCGTAGTCCACCAGCTGCGAGAAGTGCCGCTCCAGCAGCGTGATCACGGCGAAGGCGAGGAACGAGGGCACCAGCGCGGTGCCCTTCTTGAACACGTACCCGCGGTCCAGGATCGTGCCGAGGATGTTCGCGTACGTCGAGGGACGGCCGATCTCCCGGTCTTCAAGCTCCTTGACCAGCGTGGCCTCGGTGTAGCGGGCCGGCGGCCGGGTGGCGTGCTCGGACGCAGCCAGTTCCAGCGCGTTCAGCGCGTCGCCCTCGGACAGCGGCGGCAGGCGGCGCTCCCGGTCGTCCCGGTCGCCGTCGTCGTCCGCGTCCTCGACGTATGCCTTCAGGAAGCCGTGGAAGTTGATGATCTTCCCGGACGCGCCGAACTCGGCCTCCTCGCCCGCGGACGAGCGGCCGGAGACCCGGACGGACACCGACTCCCCGGTGGCGTCCTTCATCTGCGAGGCGACAGTGCGCTTCCAGACCAGCTCGTAGACACGCAGCTCGTCGCCGGACAGCCGGGACTGCGCCGGGGTGCGGAACGAGTCGCCGGCGGGGCGGATCGCCTCGTGCGCCTCCTGCGCGTTCTTCACCTTGCTCGTGTACACGCGCGGCGAGTCCGGCACGTACTCGGCGCCGTACAGCTCCCGCGCCTGGCGCCGGGCGGCGTCGATGGCGGTCTGCGACAGCGTGGTCGAGTCGGTCCGCATATAGGTGATGTGACCGTTCTCGTACAGCCGCTGCGCCACCGACATCGTGTACTTGGCCGAGAAGCCGAGCTTGCGGGAAGCCTCCTGCTGGAGGGTGGTGGTGCGGAACGGCGCGTAGGGCGAGCGCCGGTACGGCTTGCGCTCGACCGACTTGACCGAGAAGTCGGCGCCCTGGAGCCGGTCGGCGAGCTCGGCAGCGGACAGCCGGTGGACCACGCCGGGCGGAACGGACTGGCCGTTCGCACTGCCGTTGGCGGCACTGCCGTTGGCGGCACTGCCGTTGGCGGCACTGGAGTCCGCGGGGGCACCTTCCAGGTACAGCACGTCGGGGTTGCGCAGCTCACCGGACGGGGCGAAGTCACGGCCCTGCGCAACCCGGCGGCCGTCCACCGCGACCAGCCCGGCCGGGAACGAGGACGAACCCTCGTCTCCGGCGCCGTCAGCCCGGGCGAAGACAGCCTGCAGGTCCCAGTACCGGGCGGCGCGGAACGCGATCCGTTCCCGTTCCCGGGCGACCACCAGCCGGGTGGCCACAGACTGCACCCGCCCCGCGGACAGCCGGGGCATGACCTTCTTCCACAGCACGGGCGAGACCTCGTACCCATACAGCCTGTCCAGCACCCGCCGGGTCTGGTACGCATCGACGAGACCTGTGTTCAGCTCGCGGGGATTGTCCACCGCATGCGCGATCGCCTCCGGCGTGATCTCGTGGAAGACCATCCGCCGGGTCGGCACCTTGGGCTTGAGCTCCTCGAGGAGGTGCCAGGCGATGGCCTCGCCCTCGCGGTCCTCATCAGTGGCGAGGTAGAGCTCGTCGGCGTCTTTGAGCAGGGACTTGAGCTTCGAGACCTGAGACTTCTTGTCGGCGTGGACCACGTAGAGCGCGCCGAAGTCATCGTTGACGTTGACTCCGAGCCGGGCCCACGGCTCTTTGCGGTACTTCTCGGGGATTTCGGCAGCCTTGTCCGGCATGTCACGAATGTGCCCGATACTGGACTCCACCACGTACCCCTTGCCGAGGTAGCCCGCGATGGTCCGCGCCTTCGCCGGGGACTCGACGATCACCAGGCGAGTACCCCCGCCGTTGGTCGCCGCGTTGCCCTTGCCCCTCGCTCGCTTCGCGGCGGGAGGTGTCCTTGCTGCCACGCATTCACCTTCTAGCCCGGCGCCTATGCCCGGCCCGGTCTTGTCTGTTGCTCGATCCTGCTTCTGGAACCCACGGCCTGCCAACCCTCAACCTGCTAGACCCTGGGATTGCCCGGGCCTTCTTGGCCAAGTGTGCTTCCTAAATCCCCGCCTGCCCAACCGCGGCCCTGTCTCTCTTCAACTCCCTGGGCCGGCGTGGGTGTTCCCTTACCCGCCCCGCATGCCCCGGACAGCCGGGCCGGCGAATATTTCGCCACTGCCGATTGAACCTCCGCGTACACCGCGCACAATAAGGGGTGATGGCCGACTACACCTACCTCGAGCTGTACCTGCCGCGAGGAACGTCACGTGACGACGCCCGGCGCCTGCTGACGGACCATGCTGAGTACGGCGACTGGGAACTGGCCAGGCTCAGCCTGTATGCGGACGGCAGCAGGAAGGTCACCCTGCGGCGGCCGATCATACGCCCCGTACTGACCTTTTGACCACCGCTTGCCCGCCAGACCCCCGGCGCCTGGGGCGATGCGGCGCGCGCAGGCCGTGACGGCGCGCGGCGGTGCTGGCCGTCTCCCGCGACCCTTGCGGCTGGTGGGGCGGTGGGGCGGACAGACCGTTGCGGCTCTTGAGGTTCTCGGTTTTGACGTGCGGGCTCTGTGACGCACATCTCCGTCCGGGGAGCGGCGGCGGCCACGGCCGGGGGCACTGCGGGGGGCAGCTTCCGCTGGCCGTGGCCGCCTGGCGGGGTGGCCACGCCGGTCACAGCGATCTTCCACAGCTCCGGGCGCCGGCAGGGCCCGGCCGCGTCGCGCCCTACCCGCGTCTCACGCGGGTTTTCGCGCGCGGCCCCCGGTCGTTCTCCGGCTCCAGATCAGCAGGCGACATTCCTCGCCGTTACCGGTGCTGTGCGGGCTGGCCAGACAGGGCTTGCCGGATTTACTGCTCCCCCCGGGGTGGACAGCCTCACACAATGCGTCACGATAACACTACCGTGTGTGTGCATCAGGTGATCGGGTGAAAAAGTGGTTCGGCGGGGGGGGTCTGGTGCGGGCGGGGGGGTTCTGGTGCGGGCGGGGTGGCTAGCAGCGGTCGAGGAAGCCATCCAGGACGCGCGTGCCGAACTGGAGCGCAGTCACCGGCACGCGCTCGTCCACGCCGTGGAACATGCCGGAGAAGTCCAGGTCCGCCGGGAGCCGCAACGGGGCGAACCCGAAGCAGCGGATGCCGAGCCGGCTGAACGACTTCGCATCGGTCCCGCCAGAGAGGCAGTAGGGAACGACCCTGGCCCCGGGATCCTCGGCCAGCAGGGCCGCGGTCATCGCGTCGCACAGGTCGCCGTCGAACGTGGTCTCCAGGGCGATGTCATGGTGGATGAACTCGCGCCGGACGCCCGGGCCGAGCAGGCTGTCCACCTCGGCGAAGAACTCGTCCTCGTGACCCGGAAGGAAGCGGCCGTCCACGTCGGCGGTGGCGATCTGGGGAACGACGTTGACCTTGTATCCCGCCTTGAGGACGGTGGGGTTAAGGGTGTTGCGCAGGGTGGCTCCGGTGAGCCGGGACAGCGACCCGATCTTGTCGATGACCTGACGATAGGCCTCCGGTCCGTACTCGATGCCGAGCGCGGTACAGGCCTCGGCCAGGAAGGCCTCGACCGCCGGAGTGAGTCGCACCGGCCATTCGTGCCGCCCGATCCGCGCCACGGTCTCGGCCAGTTCGGTGACCGCGTTGTCCGGTTGCAGCATCGAGCCGTGCCCGGCGGTGCCGCGCGCGGTCAGCTTGAGCCAGGCCATGCCCTTCTCGGCCGTCTGGATCAGGTAGAGGCGCTGGCCGCCGAGTGTGACACTGAACCCGCCGACCTCTCCTACCGCCTCGGTGACACCCTCGAACAGGCCAGGATGGTTGTCGACCAGGTACCTGGCACCGTAGGCACCACCCGCCTCCTCGTCGGCCAGGAAGGCCAGGACCACATCGCGGGGCGGACGGCGGCCCTCACGCAACCGTTGGCGGACCACGGCGAGGATCATCGCGTCCATGTCCTTCATATCCACGGCGCCGCGGCCCCAGACGCAGGCTTCATCGCCGGCGCTGGTGCTGGTGCCGGTGCTTTGAGGGCTGGCGATGCCTGTGGTCCTTTCGGCGCCGCCGGCGCCGACGTCGGCTGCGGTGCCGATGTGGCCGGAGAAGGGGTTGACCTGCCAGTCCGCCGCGTCCGCGGGGACCACGTCGAGGTGGCCGTGGATGAGCAGGGCGGGCCTGTCGGGGTGCTCGCCCGCGATGCGGGTCACCACGCTGGTCCGGCCGGGCGCGGAATCCAGCACGGTCGGCTCCAGGCCGACCTCCGCGAGGAGCGCGGCCACGTGCTCAGCCGCCCGGCGTTCGCCCGGGCCCGCGTTGTCGCCCCGGTTGGAGGTGTCGATCCTGATCAGGTCGCTGCACAGGCCGGCGACCTCGTCCTGAGCGGTGATGTTGTGGTGGCCCGAGGTGGCTGGCGTCTGCGTCATCACCCCATGGTCGCACCTCAGGCCTCCCGGGCGGCCGAGAGGCCCGGGTAGCCGAGAGCCCGGGCGGCCGAGAGGCCGGTCTTCTCTTTGGGGGCCGGGGCGGCGCGCTGTGGATCGTCGGGGGCAGGGCAGGTGGTGGGTCACTCGCGTCGTGGCAATGGGTTGTGCGTGTGTCCGGGCTCGGCGGGGCGGGGGGACGGGGGGACGGGGGGACGGGACCGGCGGGGCCTGGGCACCCAACGACTGTCCGGCATCTCTTCGGGCCGCACTGGCCGCCCAACGGCACCAGCGCCACAACCATGCCGATGGGGTCGCACCACTGTTACGGCGATGCGACTCCGGGAGGGGCCGGTCCGGGAACTGGGTTAGTTAGGGCGCGGCTGGGGATGCGCAGGCAAAAGTTGATCACCACTCGGAGGCTGAGGCTGGGGCAGCGCGGCGGCCGGCTGCTTCGCCGGACGCGGCAGGATTTGCTATCGTGAGGCGGCCGACCCGGGAGGTACCGTGGTCTGGCATACGTCCGGGTGGCGGAATAGGCAGACGCGCTAGCTTGAGGTGCTAGTGCCCTGAAAGGGGCATGGGGGTTCAAGTCCCCCCTCGGACACGACCCGTATCCCCACATTGCTCGGGTGTGGAGTGTGGCGGGCAGCAAGATCGTCTGCGGTCCGGTGCGGGCGGGGAGCCCTGATGCGCTTACCGGTGCGGCTCGTATTTCCAGATCACGTACGTGCCCTGGCCGACGGGCTTGACCTCGGTGCCGTAAGGGACGACGCCGATGGTGTGGTAGCGGGGGTTGTGGTGCAACTCGGTGGCCAGGCCGTGGTCCAGTCCGGTGGTGTCGGTGAAGTTGAGGGCCACGTAGGCGAAGTAGCCGTGGGCGATGTAGTAGGCGAAGGTCGCGGCGTTACCCGCTGCGATGATGCCTGCTGTGGTGCCGGTGCTGGCCCCGGAGGTCAGGGTGATGTTGCGGGTGCTGGACCAGCGCCGCCACTGGCTGCCCGAGGGCAGGTAGTACTTGGCGATCGCGGGGTCTTCCACCAGCAGCGGCCCGGTGCTGTGGGCGGCCAGCGGCCGCAGCACCGCGATGAACGCGGTCGCGTTGGGCCAGCTTGTCGCGAACGCCTGCGACTGCACCGCGCCCAGGTACACCGGGAACACCAGCGCGATCACGCAGGTCGCGCTGATGACCGCCTGCTCCCGCCCGGCCGGCGCGGCCGCGATGAACCGGTCCGCGGCGTAGCCGGCGGCGATGGCTGCGAACCAGGCTCCCAGGCCCACGTGCTCGTTCAGCAGCGCGGCGGTGTGCAGCCAGGCCTGCTCGGCTGGGCCCAGGATCGCGGCGGCGGCCAGGACGGCCAGCAGCCAGGTCTGGGCCCGCCCCTCCCGCCGCACGGCGCTGATAACGACGCCGCATACGGCCAGGACGACGAGGATGCCCGCCCAGTACCAGGTGCTGGACAGCACGGACAGCGGCGAGCTCGTGTGCGCCACCGGGGTCAGGATGGTCGCCTTGAACCCGTTCAGGTAGTTGGTCCCGCCGATCAGCAGTCCCGCGCCCAGGCAGATGATCACCGTGGCCAGCAGGGTGGCGGCACGCCGGAGCGCGACCCGGCCGCCCGGCGCCGGGAACGCGGCCAGCACCACCAGCATCAGCAGGAGCAGGTCGAACAGGATCGTGGAGTACGACGTGGCGTTCGCCAGCGCCAGGGCAGCGCCCGCCGCGACCATGCGGCCCGGTGCCACTCCATGGTCCCCGGCCCGCAGCACGCACCAGGCGGCGAGGGCGACGAAGAACAGGGACAGCGCGTCGTAGGTGGCGAACGCGCCGAGGTGCAGGGTGGGTCCCAGCACGGCGAACAGCGCGGCCGCGAAGAACGCGGCCCGCCGCCCGTAGCGCCGCCGGGCAGTGCTCCACAGCAGCGTGGTCGCCCCGAGCATGAAGACCAGCGACAGGACCCGGGCCCCGGCCAGGCCTCCTGCGCTGGTCCGCGGCCGCGCCGAGGGGCGGGTAGATCACCGGGGCGCCCGAGAAGTAGTACGGGAACGGCGGGATGGCCGTACCGTGCAGCCAGTTCGCCCACTGCAGGTGCCCGGCCCACAGATCCAGGGCCTCGCCCTGGTACGCCGTGTCCGCTCGGAGCAGCCGGAGCGTCAGTAAGGCCTGGACGATGAGCACCGGCAGTAGCGGCCACCCGCCGGGCATGCGCCACCGGGTAGGCCGGTCCGGCCGGTCCGCCTCGGTCCGGCCGTCCACCAGCGTGCCGCCCGGGGACTGCGCCCACTCCGTGACCTGTTCCCGGGATGTGCTCGAGGTGATGTGTGCCTCCATGACCGGTCCCCGCCCCCTCCCGCGCACGACGTGCGTAATCAAACGCCGACCAGGCTTCCCAGCACACCTGCGGCAAATTTAGCGGGCCCGGGGCCTTTGACGCAGGTGTCTGGATAAGTCCCGCACAGAACGACCCCCGGATCGGGCGGAATGCACCTATGTGCGAAGTAAGGGCCTCCCGAACATCGCGGACAACACGGCAATCCCAGCCCGGTCGGCAATTGGCGCCCTGCCTGCAGTACCGCACCGCCCCGTCGTGGCTACTATGACCATTCCGCCGTGCGGACGCCGGGACGCCAGCTAGACAGGCCATGCCTCCGATCACGGGATGCTCCGGCGCCACGGTCCAGGCCACGAGCGAGGAAGCCGTGACCGAGGATCGCCCCCCTCCGACCGCTCGTGCTCTGTCGGGCCGTGCCGCGTGGGCGCGGAGCCTGCAGACGCCGCTGCGGGTGTTCTTGCGCACGGAGACGGGCAGCGCCGCGGTGCTGGTCGCGATGACGGTGGCGGCGCTGGTGTGGATCAACATCAGCGCGTCGTCGTATGAGGCGGTGTGGGGGGCGCGGCTGTCGGTGCGGCTCGCGGGCGCGGGGGTGTCGCTGGACCTGCGTGGCACGGTATCGGCCAGCTGAAGTCGGTTCATCCGTGGCTGGTCATTGCATTCTCAAGAGCAAGCGTGCCCAGGCGGGCGCGGCCTGCTGCCCGGCAGGCAATTTCCCGTCGGCCGGCGGGCAGGCTTCTCTGTGCACAAACCTGTGGATGACTTGTGTAAATGTGCAGCGCAGCTGTGCGCACGCGGGGCAATGCTGGGGATTCCGGGGACGGCCCAGCATATGGCAGGTCCGTTACCTGGGAGAATACTATCCACATCCTGTGCATAGGGGGAAAATGACGCTGTCCACACGCCACGCCGTAATGGCTCATAGATGAGCTGAACGTTCACCGTTTGGTTATCCGGCTGTGATCCGGGCCCAGGACCGTGGGGCTTCGAGGACCCAGAGACGGTGAGCCCGGGAGCTTTGAACGGGAGGGGACAGCGTCATGATGGCGTGCATGCACGGGGGACCAGGCGCTGCCTACCGGCGGGTCGCCTTTCCCTGGTGCTGGGAGATGATCAGCGGCCTGGCATGACCACGGCCGGCCGCGCTGGCACCACCGGCGCCCGGCACGCCCAGGACGCGCAGAGGCGTCCGGCGCTCTCTCCCAGCGCACGTGCTTGTTCTCGAGGCAGTTCACGGCAGCTCACCCCCCAGCTGCACCGGAGGGCTGCGCATGAAGATCAAGATCCGGCAAGATGATGCCTGCTCGGCCGAGATTAGCGACTGGCATCAGATGAACGACTGGATCGCCGAGCTGCGTGACGACAGCCGTGCCGAGCCAGCCGGCGACGGCAGCCCCACACCTGAATCCGCCGCCGTTGCCCCGCCTGCGGACTGGTTCACTGCGAGCGCCGAGACCAGTGCCTGCGCCGAGATGACGGCCTGCGCCGGGCTGGCCGAGGTGAGGGCCTGCGCCGGGGTGACGGAGCGGGCGGTGATCGGCGACCAGCTGCGGATACCGATCGCGTGGTGCGAGATGGGTTCCTGCATCTCCCATCACGGCGATCCGGCAGCGCTTGGCGAGGCCGACATCCACGCCCGCGCGATCTTGGCCGGCTGGCGCGTGGACGCCCTCGGCCGGCTGGCTTGCCCCCAGTGCCAGCAGCGCAGCCCCGGTTTCCGGGCTTCCTGCCCGGTTGCGCTGTGGGACCGGGACACCGCCATCGCCAGTGCGCACCTGATGACCGCCGCCATGCGCAACCATCGCACCGCCGGCAGCGCGGCCAGGCGGGATCCCGGCCCCTCAGCCTGCGGCCATCCACCACCAGCCCCCGGATCCGGGACTGCACCATGAATATCGAAGCCGCTATGACGCTGCCCGGCCAGCAGACGCGCTCAACCGGAGCCAGCACACCATTCCCGCGGCAACAGCCCCGGCTGGGGCCGCTGCGGTTCTCGCCGGGAACCGGGCAGCCCGGCAGTGAAGCGGCGCCAATCCATCCGCGTGACCGCCGTCACCACGCCATCACGGCGAAATCCGCCATGCCCGCCGTCGCTGCCGTGCTCGCCGTGGCGGCGGCGTGCCTGGCCGGGATGACATGCCGCAAGCATGTCCCCGGCTGCACCGGCGAGCCCCGGATCCGCAGGGGGCCGCTCGCTGGCGTCGGCCCGCGATGGCGTCATCACCCATAGGCGCAGGCTGACGAGCTAACTGCTGGCGAGCTGACTGCGGTGGCGAGGGCACGCAGGAACGTGAGGGGGAAACGCACATGACCAGAGGACTGCGGGCCTGCCCGGTGCTGAACGCGGCCGGAGCCCGGCGGGATTATGACGCCCGCCGGGCGACGGCACCGGGCGGGCACGCGAATAGGGGTGAGTGGCCGGCGGTCCATGACAGCGCCGGGGAACCCGGCCGCTGGCGCACCGGCAGGACACAGGCAGGCGCGCCTGTTGCGCCACTGCCGCACCGGGACTGAGCCGGCAGCGATGACAACGCACCCCATACCCCTGGCGGGCAGCACCGGCCGCCACTGGCTGACGCCGGCCGTGGAGATGGCCGGCCTGGCGAGCAGGAACTGGCCGCGCTCGCCAGATCCCGCCCCGATGGGCTGGGCCTGCCTGCCGCGGATCGCCACGTGCACGCCCGGCGTGCATGCCGGATCGGTCCGCGTAGCGCGGGACTTCACCATCGCCGTCTTGCAGCGGTGGGGCGTGACAGAACGCAGCGACGACATCACGATCGTCGTGTCCGAGCTGGTGACCAACGCGCTGCAGCACGCCCAGCCACGGTCCCGCGGCCCCCGGCGCCGCTGGCCGGTCCGGCTCGGCCTGCTCCAGCCCGGGCCCTGCGTGCTGTGCGCGGTCGCCGACCCGGGCGAGGCGGCCCCGGCACCCGCAACACTTGGTTCCGGTGCCGAGACCGGCCGCGGACTGCACATCATCTGCGCGCTCAGCGACAACTGGGGCTACACCACACCGGGCACCATGGGGAAAGTTGTGTGGGCCCTGTTCTCCACACAGCTCACACCGCCTCCCCCCGGCCCGCATCCGCTGCCCCGGCACCCGAGCGGGCCCAGGCTCATCCGGGCCCCGCGCAGGCAGGTGGAATGACCGACCACACGGATGTGCTCTTGCCCGCCAGCCGGATACCGGCGCGGGCCGGGCACTCCTCACAGAACGCGGTATGCGTGAAGCTCTGTGGGTGCCGAAAACCCATGTCACCTGAGCGTATGCGCCGAGGAGGCCGTAGGGTCAGTGGCCGCGCGTGGCGGTTGGTGGCGCGTTCGCACGCGGGCTGCCGTGCGATGATTTCCGGCTTGTGGGCTTGAAGCTGATCTTCCTCGTCACCCGTGCCGTGTCGGTGCTGGGCTTGTCCCGGCGGGAGGCGTGGTGCAAGGACGCCGAGTGCGCCACGAGGCGCTGCTATATCCGGATGGAGGTGAAAGACCGTCCATTATCCTGTTGGGCTCGAATACACGATTGGGGCGGTGAGCTGCGCCTTCTCGTGTCAGCGGGGGTTGTCATGCGGCGATCTGGTACTCGTGGATGAGTCCGCCGAGGACCTGTTTCCGGCGGATCTGGTGCTCGGCGAGGTTGATCGGCTCTGGTGGCCGGGTCTCAGCCTGGGCGGGTGCGAGCTGGCCGAGCGCGCGGTGCGGCCGGGCCGTGTTGTAGTGCCGCAGGTACTCGATCAACAGCCAGCACAAGTGGTGTTCATGGATGACCAGCAGCCGGCCGAAGACCTCGCGGCGCAGGGTACCGATGATCCTTTCGCAGATCGCGTTCGCTCTCGGCGCTTGCGGCGGGCAGACGAGAATCCTGATCCCTTCCGCCCGGAACACGGCATCGAAGGAGCCGGTGAACTGGCCAGCGCGGTCTCTGATCAGGAACTTGGCTGAGGCCGAACGCTGGCCGAGGTCCATCAGGAAGTTACGGGCCGCCTGTGCAGTCCACGCGCCGTCCGGGTTCGCGGTGATGCCAGCCAGGTGAACGCGGCGGGAACCATGCTCGATCACGATCAAGGCGTAGATGCGCCGCAGGAACACGGTGTCCACGTGGACGAAATCGACCGCGAGAATGCCGCGGGCCTGGGCCGTCAGGAACAGCTTCCAGGTCGGGCCCGTGCGGCGGGGCGCAGGATCGATCCCAGCATTGTGCAAGATCTGCCACACCGTGGAGGCGGCGATTGGGTGGCCGAGCTCGACGAGCTCGCCCTGCACGCGCCGGTGCCCCCAGGCCGGGTTGTCGGTCGCTATGCGGATCACGAGCTTGCGGATCGCGGCAGCCGTGGGTGGCCGGCCGGGATGCCGCCGGCTGGTGTAGTCCCATTTGCGGCTGACCAGCCGCCGGTGCCAGGCGAGCAGCGTCGCCGGGGTCACGGCGAACACCTCGGCCCATCGGCGCCGGGGGATCAGCCGGGACAATGCCGCCAGCCAGAGCCGGTCGGCCGGCTGGTAGCGTACCCGGACGATCTGGCGGCGCAGCACCGCGTTCTCGTGCCGCAGGACCAGGAGCTCGGCATCCTTGGACGCCTCACGCCAGGCCACCAGCTTCAGGCAGCCGAGCATACGGCGCGTGAGGAAGTAGACAACGGAGAAGATCACTCAGCGATGGTCCCAGCCCGCAAGACTGCCCAGGGCCAGAAGGGGCCAGGCCAGATCGAATAGTCGAGCCCCATAGGGTGCCTCCCTGGTGACCTGGCTGGTGTTCCGCGCCACCGCCCTGCTGCCGCCGCGGCTGCAGATCCGTGCCCCGCTGGGAACCACCCAGGCCATCGTCGACCTCGGGGCTCCCGTCAACCCCGGCCGCGACCACATCCGCGGCCCGGACCAGGCGATCGTCACCATCGTTGAGTACGGCGACTTCGAATGCCCTTACTGCGGTCAGGCCGAGCCGGTGCTGCGGGAACTCCTGGCCGGGCACGGTGATGTGCGCTATGTCTGGCGGCACCTCCCGCTGAACGATGTCCGCCCGCACGCCCAGCTCGCCGCCGAGGCCGCGGAGGCGGCCGCCGGGCAGGGCGCCTTCTGGGCCATGCACGACCTGCTGTCGGCCAGCGAGGAGCTTCCCTGGCGTGACCTGCGGGCCGTGTGGCGGCCGGTGATCGTCCTCGCGGTGGGCCTTGTGCTGGCGTCAGCGGCAGCGATCGCCGCCGTGGCGAGAGCGGTGGCGGCCATTCCGGCGAGTATGGCGTTCGTGCTCGGCGCGGTTCTGGCCAGCACTGACCCAGTGGCCGTCAGCGCGCTGGGGCGGCGGCTGTCCCTGCCACCCCGGGTCCAGGCGCTCGTCCAGGCGGAGAGCCTGTTCAACGACGCGACCAGCCTGGTGCTGTTCCAGATCGCCGTATCCATCGCGGTCGCAGCGGCCAGTTCATCTTCACCTGACCGGCGGCGGGCCGCACCGAGGGTGGGCAGTGTCACAGTCACAGAGCGGGCGATTGAATACCCATGGGGGTATGCTGAAGGCACTATCCCCGGCGGAAGGGTCCCGCTCATGTGCGGCCCTGCAGTCTGCGAACGCTGCAAGAAGATCACCTGGGCCGGCTGCGGCGAGCATTCCGAGCAGGCCATCGCCGAGGGTCCCGCCCGAGAACCGCTGCACCTGCGTTAAATAACGGCCTGACCGCGGGCATGTGACACCGAGGAGATGGGAGACGCGGAGATGAAGGCTGTCATAGTCGGAGGGGTCGCCGGAGGCATGAGCTTCGCGGCGCGGGCCCGCCGACTCGCCGAGGACGCGCAGATCGTGGTGCTCGAGCGGGATCCGTATGTGTCCTACGCGAACTGCGGCCTGCCGTATCACCTCGGCGGTGAGATCGGTGACCGCGAAGCCCTCCTGCTGCATACCCCGCGGTCGCTGGCCGACAGCCTGGCGCTGGATGTGCGCACCGGCCACGAGGTGCTCGCTATCGACCCGGCCGGGCGGACGGTCGCCGTCCGTGAACGGGCCACCGGCCGCGAGTACCGGGAGTCCTACGACGTGCTGGTGCTGTCCACCGGGGCCGCGCCGGTCATCCCGCCGATCCCGGGGGCGGATCTGCCGGCGGTCCGCGTGCTGCGCACAGTTCCCGATGTCAACGTCTTGCGTGACCTGGTGGACGGGGGCGCCCGCCGGGCGGTGGTGGTGGGGGCCGGGTTCATCGGCCTGGAGGCGGCCGAGGCGCTGCGGCACCGCGGCCTGGCGGTCACGCTGGTCGAGCTGGCCGGGCAGGTTATGCCGGCCCTGGACCCGGAGATGGCGCGCAGCATCGAACTGGAGTTGCTCCGGGCCGGCGTCGGGGTGCGGCTGGGCACGTCCGTCACCGCCCTGCGGGAGGCGGGCAGCGGTACCGTCGCCGCCGACCTGTCGGACGGATCCCAGGTCCTCGCCGACATCGTGCTGCTCGCGGCCGGGGTCCGCCCGGAGACCTCACTCGCCGCAGGCGCCGGGCTCGCGCTGGGCGCCCGGGGCGCCCTGCTCGTCAACGAGCACCTGCGGACCTCGGTGCCGTCCATCTACGGCGTGGGTGATGCGATCGAGGTCACCGACGCCGTCACCGGCGGCGCGGCCCTCGTGCCGCTGGCCGGGCCGGCCAGCCGGCAGGGCCGCGCGGCCGCCGACCACGTGTTCGGCCGCGGCGGGCAGCGCTCCCCCGTTCTGGGCACGGCCATCGTGCGTGTCTTCGGCACCGTCGCCGCCACCACCGGCCCGGGCGAGAAGGCGCTGCGCGCGGCCGGGATTCAGTACCACGCCGTGCACCTGCACCCGAACAACCACGCCGGATACTACCCCGGCGCCCGCCCGCTGCACCTCAAGCTGCTCTTCGCACCCGACGGGCGGGTGCTCGGCGCCCAGGCCACCGGCGGCGACGGTGTCGATAAGCGGATCGACGTCATCGCCACCGCCATCCGGGCGGGCCTCACGGTCGAGGACCTGGCTGACCTCGAGCTCGCCTACTCACCGCCCTTCGGGTCGGCCAAGGACCCAGTCAACCTGGCTGGCATGGCAGCCAGCAACCTGCTCACCGGCAACCTCGCCCTGTGGCGGGCCGCCGACCTGATCCACCCCGACCCCCAGGCAGTGCTGCTGGACGTCCGGTCCGCGGCCGAGTTCCGCTCCGGCCACCTGCCCGGCGCGCTGAACATCCCGCACACCGAACTGCGCCAGCGGCTCGCCGATATCCCCCGGGACCGTTCCCTGCTCATATACTGCGCGTCGGGTTTCCGGTCCTACCTGGGGCTCCGCCTACTGCGGCAGAACGGCTGGCCCGACGTCCGCTCCCTGTCCGGCGGCCTGTCAACCCTGCAACTGGAACTCCCCGGCCTGGCACTCGAGCAGGGCGAGCCAGCAGCCGAACTCGCCCAGACCGGCCGTTAACGGGACCATCACCGCCCCGCAGGCCTATGACCGGGCCAGAGCCAAGATCACCGCGGACCTGTTCGCCCCCAGCGGCTTCCTGAAAGTCAACGCCGACTACACCAAGAAAGCTCAGAACCAGTGGCGGGCGAAGGACTGGCCGGAGACCTACCAGTCCCCCGGTACGCCAACGTGTTCGGGATCGGGATCGGGATCGGGATCGGGATCGGGATCGCGTTCGCCCCGCCGCACGCCATCTTGACCCAGCGCACCAGCCCCAACGGGGCGGTAATCGCGTCCGCTCCCCCGGCCCACCGGAGTGGGCGGGTCTGGCTCAAGATAGGAGCGATGTTCGGGGTGCTCGCCATCGTCGGCTCCTACGCCGGATCGCTGGCCAGCGCCGCCGTCCCGGCCAACGTGCTGCTGGCCGGATTCGGCCTGCTCATGCTCACAGTCGCAGCAGTCATGATCCTGCGCCGCCGCGGCCACAACTCCCAGTCCGGCCGCGCTTCGGTCAGCACCGGGGCACGGTATACGTTCATGGCCGCGGCCACCGGCGTCGAGCTGATCACCGGGTTCTTCGGGGTCAGCGGCGGGTTCGCCGAGGGCCAGATGCTCAACCGGCTCCGCCGCAGCACCCGGCGATGGCGAGCTCAGGCCGGTACCCGGGGCCCGAGCCCGGCTAGCTGCAGCAAGATGCCCTTGACCTCGGTCGCCGTGCATTGAGCACGGGCCGCCTGCGGGCTGGAACAGAGCAGGACCGGGCTGTCATCCGGGTCGTCAGGCAGCCGGCCGTGTGAGCCGCGTACCGCGGCGGCGCCCGCGTCCAGGCCGACCACGCTCATCAGGTAGCGCATCCCCAGTTTCTTGCGGGCCAGCGCAACTGCGGCGCGCCGCTTGGCCGCACTGGGTGCGGCGGGGTCGAAGAAGAGCTCGGCCGGGTCATACCCGGGCTTGCGGTGGATCTCCACCAGGCGGGCGAAGTCCGGCGCCCGGGCATCGTCCAGCCAGTAGTAGTAGGTGAACCAGGCATCCGGCTCGGCGACCAGGACCAGTTCCCCGGCCCGGGGGTGATCGAGGCCGTGCGCAGCCTTGCCTGACCCATCCAGCACCTCGGCGACCCCGGGCAGCGCGGCGCACAGTTTGCGCACCGCGGCCAGGTCAGCGGGGTCTGCCACATACACGTGCGCCACCTGGTGGTCCGCCACGGCGAACGCCCGCGAGGTCCACGGGTCCAGGTACTCCATATCCGCCTGGGTGTATACGTGCAGCAGGCCTTCGGAGCGCAACGCCCGGTTGATGTCCACGGGCCGGGCCGCCGGTGTGATGCCGTACTCGGACAGCGCCACGACGATCGCGCCGCGCGCCCGGGCCGCGTCGAGCAGCGGGCCGAGCACCGCGTCCAGGCGGGCAGCGGCGGCCGCAGCCAGTGGCCCGGACGGCCCGTGCCGCTGCAGGTCATAGTCGAGGTGCGGGACGTACACCAGGGTCAGATCCGGGTCGTGACGCTCCATGATGTGCTGCGCGGCCCGGCAGATCCACGTGGATGACGCGATCCCCGCGCCGGGGCCCCAGTAGCTGAATAGCGGGAACGTGCCGAGTCCGGTGGTGAGCTCGTCGTGCAGGCCGGGTGGGTCGGTGTAGCAGTCCGGGTCCTTGCGGCCGTCGGCGTGGTACACCGGGCGCGGGGTCACCGTCCAGTCCACCTGCGCGCCCATCGCATACCACCAGCAGACGTTGGCCACGGTGTACCCGGGATGCGCCCGCCGCGCGGCATCCCACAGCTTGTCCCCGCCCATCAGCGCGTTGTGCTGCCGCCACAGCAGCACCTCGCCCAGGCCGCGGAAATACCAGCCGTTCCCGACGACGCCGTGCTCACGGGGCAGCGTCCCGGTGAGCAGCGTGGCCTGCACGGAGCAGGTGACCGCAGGCAGGACCGTGCCAAGTTCGGCCCGCCAGCCGCCGGCCTGGGTGATAGCGGCCAGCTGCGGCATGTAGGCGAGCAGCCGGGGGGTGAGCCCGGCCACGTCGAGGACGACGAGCGGGGTAGGCGACCTGGTCATCAAGCCTCCGCGGGCGATCGTTCGGACAAGCCCAGGGCGAGGAGTTCGTCCCGGGTGAAGCGCAGTTCCGCGGCGATGCCCTCCGCCAGTTCCGCCGGGCCGGCCGGGCGCTGCGCCGGAGGCAGCACGCTCCAGGTGTAGGTCTCCACGTCGAGGTGGTCGCAGACCGCGGTCTCGCCGCCGACCAGGACGTCCAGCGCGGTGCGCAGCACATCGATGGTGGAGTGCAGCGGTGGCTGTGGGGCGGCGTGCACCGGCACATGGAAGTGCACCCGCCACGGCCCGGGCAGGTGCGCGTCGAGCGCCGGGGCCAGGTCGTCCGCAGCCTGGCCGGCGGCGCTGCGGGTTTGGTGCAGGAACCGGGGCTCGGCATACCCGCGCAACGCGGCCGCCGTGTCCGCCTCGTCCGGCCGCTCAGCCCCGAGGGCGGCGGACACCTGCACCTTCACCACGGGCAGGCCTGCCGCGGCCAGCCGGGCCAGCGCGGCGGCAGGTTCCTCCCAGGCACAGGCCAGATGCGCGAGGTCCAGGCACACGCCCAGGTACTCAGCATCCGTCCCGGACAGCTCGGCAGCCGCCTGAGCCGTCGATTCCACCACGCAGCCCGGCTCCGGCTCGAACGCGACCCGGACCAGGCGGCCAGTCTGCGCCCGGACCACGGCGAGCTGGCTGGCCAGCTCATCCAGCCGCTGCCGTACCGTCGTGGACTGCTGCGGCGTCCAGGGCGTGCGCCAGGCCAGCGGCAGGGTGGACACCGAGCCACGGGCGGCGTCCTCGGGCAGCAGCCCGGCGAGGATCCGGGCCAGGTTGACCGTGTAGTCCATCCGTTCCCGGGTGAGCCAGTCCGGCTGGTACACCGCGTACTTGACTACCGGGGCGTGGAACGACTGGTACGGGAAGCCGTTAAAGGTGACGACTTCCAGCCCGCGAGCGTGAAGCTCCCGGCCGACACGGGCCACCGCGTCCGGGTCGGCCGCGAGCTGCGCGGCGACGGGTGCTGCCAGCCACAGCCCGACACCAAGCCGATCGGAGGGAACCAGCCGCCGTACCTCGGCCGCATACGTGCCGAGCTGCGCCATGATCTGCGACAGGTCCTCGCCGGGATGCACGTTGGTGCAGTAGCCGAGATGGATCGTCTGCCCGTCGCGGTGCCACAGCCGCATCAGCTACCGCCCCGCAGGATCGAGTTGCCGGCGAACGTCGCGTCCGGGGGCTGTACCTCCGACACGTCGAGCCGCCCGGACTGGCCGAAGAACTCGACCGGGTTGCGCCAGAGCACCTGGTCCACATCTTCATCAGTGAACCCGGCCGCCAGCAGCGCTTCCCCGGTACGCAACGTGAGCAGCGGATCGCTGCGACCCCAGTCGGCCGCCGAATTCACCAGCATCCGCGCCAGCCCGAACTCGCGCAGGATGGCGGCCATCCGGGGCGGCGACATCTTCGTGTCGGGGTAGACGGAAAAGCCCATCCAGCAGCCGCTGTCCGCGACCAGTCCGACCGTCACCTCGTTCAGGTGGTCCACCACGACCCGGCCGTGCTCGATGCCGCACTCCTTCACCACGTCGAGCGTGCGCTCGGTGCCGCGCCGCTTGTCCCGGTGCGGGGTGTGCACCAGCGCGGGCAAGTCATGCTCCAGGGCCAGCTCGAGCTGGGCGGCGAACACCTCGTCCTCGTCCGGGGTCATCGAGTCGTAGCCGACCTCACCCACCGCCACTACCCCGTCCTTGGCCAGGTAGCGGGGCAGCAGCTCCAGCACCTTCCGGCAGCGGGGGTCGTTGGCCTCCTTGGGGTTGAGGGCGATCGCGCAGTGGTGGCGGATCCCGAACTGGCTGGCCCGGAACCGCTCCCAGCCGACCAGGGAGTCGAAATAGTCGGTGAACGATCCGGTGCTCGTCCGCGGCTGGCCGAGCCAGAACGCCGGCTCGACCAGCGCGCGCACGCCGGCCGCGGCCATCCGCTCATAGTCGTCCGTGGTGCGTGAACTCATGTGGATATGCGGGTCGAAGATCCGCATCAGCCTGCCTCCCTCTCCTGGTCCGGCTCTGCTGGCGGGCTGGTCAGACGGGTAAGCAACGCGGTGGCGTCGGCCGGCATGGTCCGGCCCGCAGCGTGCCGCTCGTCGGCCAGGCCCGCCAGCATCCGGGCCAGCACGGAGTCGGCCCGGTCGGCCAGCCCGGTCACCAAGCTCAGCGGGATGTCCATGAAGACGCACTTCAGCACGGCCTGCCGCCATAGGGCGTCGTCCAGGTGACGGGCGTACGGGCCGAGGGCGGCCGCCACCAGCCGCGGGTCGTTGGTGCGGATCGCGTCATCCAGCAGCTCCACCCCGCTGTCCCCGATGTCCAGCCACGGCAGCGCGCGCAGCACCGCTCGCTTCTCGGGCGCGTCGCCGTGCCGGTACAGCGCACCGATCTCGCCGGCCAGCGCCGCCCCGCGCAGGGACAGGGCCATCAGCAGCAGGACGCGGGCAGCGTCGTCAACGGTCCACCCGGTCAGCTCTGGATCCGGGTCCGGCAGCGGGCCCCGGCCGCAGTGCCGGCTCACGGCGGGGAACAGTCCGGCGACCGCGGCCGGGCTGGCCACGACCCGGGACAGGGCATCCGCGAGCCAGGGTGAATTGGCGACCGCGCCGCTCACCGCGGTCTGCAGGTCCGCACGGGTCACCGCGGGGTCTCCTTCGCTTCGGCGGCGGTCAGGAAGGCCAACGATTCGCGGGCCACCACCGGTGCGGCATGGGCGTGCCGCGGCAGTTCGACGGCGACCAGCCCGCGGTAGCCGGTGTCGGCGAGCGCGCGCAGCGTGGCTGGGAAGTCGATCTCGCCGGCCCCGAACTCCAGGTGCTCGTGCACACCCCGCCGCATGTCATCGATCTGCACGTTGACCAGGTACGGGCCGGCTCTGCGCACGCAGTCGGGTACCGGGGCTGGTTCGACGCAGCGGCAGTGCCCGATGTCCAGGGTGAGGCCGAAGCACTCCGGCGCGCCGAGCGCGTCACGCAGCCGGAACCAGTCGTCCAGGGTCTGCACGAGCATGCCGGGCTCCGGCTCGAAGCCCAGCCGGGTGCCAGCCTGGCGGGCCGTGGCCACCACCTGATCGCAGCCGTGCAGCATCCGGTCCCAGGCGTCCCCTGCGGGCACCTCCGGCGGGCGGACCCCGGCCCAGCAGGAAACCACCTCCGCGCCCAGGTCCGCCCCGATGCGCACCGCCCGCTGAAGGAAGTCCAGCCGTGGCCCGGAGTCGCGGTCCAGCAGGGTGGGGGCGTGCTTGTGCCAGGGGTCCAGCAGATACCGGGCCCCGGTCTCGATGACGAGCCCGAGCCCGAGCTGGTCCAGCCGCGCCCGGAGGGCGCCGACCCGGCGGGCCAGGCCGGGCCCGTACGGGTCGAGATGGTGATGGTCGAGGGTCAGGGCGACGCCCACATAGCCGAGATCGGCGATCACCGCGAGCGCGTCCTGGAGCCGGTGATTGGCGAACCCGTTGGTGCCGTAGCCGTAGCGCAGGCTCATGTCGGCGACATCCATCTGGCCAGGCGGCGCCCGAGCGGCGCGGCGGCGGCCACGGCCAGAGCCGCCGCGGGCCTGCCCGAGCGGGCGATCAGCGCGCCCTGCAGGGCCGGCAAGCTGGTGATCCCCGCCCCGACCGCGGCCCGGATGTTGCCGGCGCTCGGCTCCGCCAGGGCGTGCAGCTGCGCGGCCCCGTAGGTGGCCGCGTACCAGCCGGCCAGCCCGCAGGGCAGGAACCGGCGCCAGGTGGCGGGCGGCCGGTGCGCCTCCAGCGCGACCGCGGCGGGCACGGCCGCGACCGCGGCGGTGCCCGCGAGCGTCGCGGCCGGCAGCAGCGGTCCGCCGCCCGCGATCTCCCGGCGGGACAGGGCGGTCACCGTGTAGGTGTGTGCGGCCACGGTGAGGGCCGCACCGGCGGCCCGCCACCGCCCTGTGGTCTGCGGCCCCTTCCCGGAACTCGCACCGAGCAGCACATCCAGCCCCCGGCAGGCGGCCATCGCGGCCGGCCCGGCCGCAGTGCCTTTCAGCGCGCAGTCGTACCACCACACCGTGCCGGCCAGCGCCGCGGCTACGGCCAGCGCCTGCCGGCCTCCGGCCAGGCCGGCCAGGGCGAGCCCGGCGCCAGTGAGCGTCACGGCCGCCGCGAGCGCGGTGCCGGGCGTCACCCGGCCTGACGGGATCGGCCGCTCGGGCCGCTCCTTGGCATCCAGTTCCCGGTCGGCCCAGTCGTTGGCCGCCATGCCGGCCCAGTACAGGCAGACCGAGGCGGCGGACAGGCCAGCGGCCTGCTGCCCGAGGGTACCGCTGAGCGCGGCGCCGGCCAGCGCATCCCCGGGCACGGACAGCGCGGCTGGCGCGCGGACAAGTTCGGCGAGGTCACCTAACGTAGTCACTGGTCCTTCTCACCCAGCCCGGCCAGGAAGCCCCGCAGCGTGTCCCACTGGGCTTGCAGCGAGTGGCTGACCTCGCCCAGCGGGTCCTTGAAGAAGAAGGCCAGCTGGGTCAGCGGTCCGTGGTGCCCAGCCTGGTGCGCCGACGCGGTGATCCGCGCCAGGTCGAGAACCAGCGGTGCCGCCAGGGCCGAGTCGCAGCCGTGCCAGGTGAACTCCAGGCGCATTCCAGTGCCCAGGAAGCCGCCGAACGTGACCAGGTCCCACGCGGTCTTGAAGTCGCCGATGTCGGCCACGTAATCGATCCGGGTGCCGCCCTCCGGCAGGTAGCCGAGGGTCTCGCCGAGTACCCGCTGCTTGCTGGCTGACTTCGCCGTGTTGGCACCCGGATTGGCCAGGTTGGCGCCGTCCCCGCCACCGAGCAGGTTGATCCCGGACCAGGAGCGCACGGCGAGGTTGCGCATCGCGAACATCGGCGCCAGCACCGACTTCAGCAGCGTCTCCCCGGTCTTGCCATCGTGGCCGGCATAGGGCAGGTGACGCTCCCGGGCCACTTCGGCCAGCGCCGGCAGCCGCGCCCCTGTGGACGGGGTGAAGTCCACGTAGGGGCAGCCGGCGCGGAACCCGGCGTAGGCGTACAGCGCGCTGGCCGGCAGGACCGGGCCCGGCATGGCCAGCGCGGTGGTCAGGTCCGCGAGACTGGCATGCGCCGGATGGGGTGCGGGCGCGGGCTCGGTCGAAGCTACGTTGACCACGACCACCCGGTCGAGCTGGTGTCGATCGCCGAACGCCTCAATGTCGCTGGTGATCGCCGCTGCGACCTGGCCTTGCGTGGCGCCGGCGGGGACCGGCCGCAGCTCAGCCTCTACCTCCGCCAGGTCGGTGCCCAGCGGGCCGACCAGCCGGGCGGGAACTACCCCCGCGGCGGCGAGCTGCTCGGCCTTCTTGACCACCGAACCGGTGATCACATCGTGGCCGCCCAGGACCAGATCGCCGAAGTCCGGTAACGGCACTCCGCTCAGCGCCGGGTGGGCTGTGACGCAGCCGGTGGGTTCGGCCAGCCCGGCGCGCAGCGCCAGCGTCCCCACGATCGTCGTGGTGGCCACCGATCCACGGGCACCGATGAGCCAGATTCCAGCGCGCACGAGTCCTCCTGGTGCGTCATGATGCACGGTCAGCCGAAGCCGGGTTGCCGTAACCGGGCTGGCGAGATAGCCACCGCACAGCGGCCTCGGCCGAGCCGGCGGAGAACGCTACGGGGATTATGAAATGGGCCAATACCGTCACCTGTCAAGGGCTTAATGAGTTATGGGCAAAAATCGCTCAGGAATCGCGGCAAGATAGCGCAAGAAATTGCCTATAACCCCTAATATGGGACGAATTACCCCTAACGGTCTTACCCGCCCAGTGACATTAATCCGGGCACGGCAACAATCCACCACTGACCATACGCACATAATCGCGACGTATACGTAAATCCGCATGCCTTGTACTCTGTGTCACCAAATGGCGCCGCCGCCACCGGGTCATTGCAGGCTTAGCCAGGTAGAAAACAGCAAATTCCCCGGCCATTTCCTCAATGTTCACCGGTGACCCTGGCCGTGTTGCCGCGGGCTGACGGTGGCGCGGTCTTTGCCGACGCGGCCGACGCACGGCGGTACGCCTTCGCAGGATCACTGCTGTTCGTGATCTTCGCCGTCGCTGCTGGTGCTGGGCGCACCGTGGCGCTTCGTTGGCCTGCCGCGTCGCCGGGACCGGAGCCGGGGCTCGGCACGTTTGCGCGGCCTGGCAGGTCTCCCCGCGCAATCCCGCAGGCCCATCGCCTTCCGGCCCGCAGCCGTATTGGTGACGTTCATCGCGATGCTGATCGCCTGGAGATTGCCGACGACGGTGACCGCGCTGGCCAGGACCCCGGGTCTGGAGGTCGCTGAGATGGTTACGCTGCCCGCTGCCGGATCCGGTGTCTGGCTCGAGCTGGTGGAGTCACCGCCTCTGCTGCAGGCTCTCCCGCCCTCAGCGCGCTGCAATGGCAGCGCTGGCCATGTGGGCGATCTGGGTGCTCGCCTACATCATCGGCATGTCCAGCGGGACCCGGTTCGCCGCCTATAACCATGCCACAGGACACGGCTTATGCGCGGCCGCTGACCAGCAGCTCGCGGTCGCCATCATGTGGGCCGTCCCGGCGCTCTGCTTTCCGCCGGTCATCTACGGCTCGCTCATTACCTCGTCAACCTGCGCCAGGTCACACGCGCAGCATGATCAGCTCACGCGGGTGGCCTTGCCTCCGGCCCTCGCGGCCAGGCGCGAATCCCGGCACCCAGGCCAGGCGCAGGGCGATCATGTATCCATGACCGACTTCCTGGCTGGCTATGTCGTTCCCCCTGGCGCCGGCGTGTCAGGCGATCCAGGCCTGAAGGCGTCGCAGCACTCCACCGGCGGAACCTTGAGCGTCTTTGAGACCACCATCGAAGCCGGGCCGCCGCTGCATGTCCATGACCAGGAAGATGAGTGCCTCTGCGTGCTCGCCGGCGAACTGTCAGTCCGCTGCGGCAGCGACACCTTCGACGCACCAGCAGGCAGCTTCGTGTTCCTGCCCCGCGGCCGCCCGCACCGGTTCCGGGCCAAGGACCAGCCCGCAAAGCTGCTCCTGATCACCGTCCCAGGTGGCATCGAAGACTACTTCCACCAGATCAACAACGCCACCACCGACGAACAGCGCGACCGGATCGGCGAGCAGCACAGCATTCGTGTCGTGCCCGAATGAACCAGCCCAAGCAGCCGCCCGTCACCACGATCCGGCCACCGCCCAGCCGTTGAATGGCCCGCGCCTGATAACTTAGGCTAAGTGGCATTGGGACCTGACCGCCCAAGTCGACCCAGACTTCGCCATACGCCACGAACTGACATCACTATGACCGCGAGGGTTGGTGAGGGCGCTTGCAGCGCCCCGGCTGGCGCACTCCTGGGCAGCTGCCTGGCGCTTGCCACGCGGACACAAGATCACTCCTCGGCTCTTTATCTACACATAAATAGCCGCTGCGGCGGACTCAGGGGGTGCCCGGAGCGGTTACCGAGGCCTCCACCCGGACCTGTCCCGCGTGCCGGAAGGTGAGCGTCAGCGGAACGGTCATGTTCGTCTCGTAAGGCCCCGGGTCCAGCAGCACGACGTCCTCGCTCAGCGGGCTCAAGGTGACGCTGCCGTGGGCCGGGATGGCCAGGGCGGGCAGCGTCGGCCTGGTGCCGCGGGGGCCGGGGGGCCTGGTCAGGACCACGTGGCTGGCGATGGGGCTGCGGACGGAAACCAGCTCGTCTGGCGTGCCGCTCAGATTGTGGATGGTCAGGTACGTAGGCGCCGAATGGATGGCGCTGGCCTGGCTGGCCGAGTAGGCGCGCATCGGGACAGCCGCGAGGCCGATCTGGATCTGTACCCGGGTGATGGTCCCGGCGCCGCCGGTGATCACCCAGGCAGACAGCAGGCCGATCATGACGACAGCACAAATCAGGGGCGCGGCCGCGGCACCTACCAGCTCGGTAAGGTGACCTCGCTGCGGGGTGGCCGCCGAGCTGGGAGGCGCTGGAAGCGTGGTCGTCACGCGGCACTCCCAGGAAGGGAAACAGCTTGGCTTCGCTCAGGGCAGGGCCGCCAGGAACGGAACCGCCTCAGCCGCAGGCTGTTGGTCACGACGATGAGGGAGCTGGCTGACATGGCGACGCCGGCGAACAGCGGGTTGAGGTAGCCGAGCGCGGCCAGCGGGATGACGAGCACGTTGTAGCCGAACGCCCAGGCGAGGTTGGAGCGGATGATCCGCAGCGTGGCCCGGGCGAGCAGGATGGCGTCAGCGATACTGGCCGGGTCCCCGCTGACCAGTATCAGGTCCGCGGCCCCGGTCGCGGCGTCGGTGCCGGGCCCGATCGCCATGCCCAGGTCAGCCTGGGCGAGCGCTGCGGCGTCGTTGACGCCATCGCCGACCACCGCCACCCGCTCCCCCGCGGCCCGGAGCTGGCGGACGACCTCCGCCTTGCCGTCGGGCCGTACCCCGGCGAGGACGCTGTCTGGGGGGATGGCAAGCTGGGCGGCGACCGCGCGGGCCGTCTGCTCATTGTCCCCGGTGAGCAGGACCGGGCGCAGGCCCAGGCCCTGGATGCGGGCCACCGCGGCGCGGGCGCCTGGCTTGAGCACATCGGCGACCACCAGCATGCCCCTGGCCTGGCCGTCCCAGCCGACCAGGACGGCGGTACGGCCGGCGCGTTCGGCGGCCTCCAGAGCGTCCCGGAACCCGTCGGGCACGGCCAGTCCCTGCTCGGCGAACAGCCGGGCGCTTCCGACGGTGACGCTGCGGCCGACCACGGTCCCCCGTACGCCAGCGCCCCGGAAGCTCACGAAATCGGTGACCGGGGTCAGACCGCCCAGCCGGGCGGCCGCCTCGCGGGCAATAGCCTGGCCGATGGGGTGTTCCGATGCATCCTCGACCGCGCCGGCCAGCAGGAGAACTTCCTTCCCGTCGGCGTCCGGGATCCCGTCCCTGCCTGACGCGGTGACGATGTCCGGCACGGTCATCGCGCCGGTGGTCAGGGTGCCGGTCTTGTCCAGCACGACAGTGCCGATCCGCCGGGCCGATTCCAGCGCGTGCACGCTCTTGACCAGGATCCCCAGTTCGGCACCGCGGCCCACCCCGGCCAGCAGCGCCGTGGGGGTGGCCAGCCCCAGGGCACAGGGGCAGGCCACCACCAGCACGGCGATAGCCGCACCCCAGGCCGCGGCACCGGGCAGGCCTGCCCCCAGCCAGAACCCGAGCGTGGCGGTCGCGACGCTGATCACAGAGGGCACGAAGATCGCGGCAATCCGGTCAGCCAGGCGCTGGGCCGCGGCTTTCCCCATCTGCGCGCGGGTGACCAGCCTGGTGATCTGGGCCAGGAGCGTATCCTGGCCGACCCGGGTGGCCTGCACCACCAGCCGCCCGCTCATGCTGATGCACGAACCAATCACCTCATCGCCCGGCCCGACCTCGGTGGGCATCGACTCTCCGGTCACCAGCGAGGCGTCGACCGCCGAACGGCCGTCGAGGACCACCCCGTCAGTGGCGATCTTCTCGCCCGGCCGGACCACGAACCGCTCGCCGACGGCAAGGTTGGCGACGGGTACCCGCTGCTCGCCCCCGTCGCGGAGCACGGCGACGGTCTTGGCGGCCAGCCCGGCCAGGGCGGCAAGAGCGGACCCGGACTGGCGCTTGGCGCGGGCTTCCAGATACCGCCCTGCAAGCACAGCGGCCGTGACGCCCGCCGCCGTGTCCAGGTAAAGAATGTGCCCGCTGGCCGGCGCGAACGTGAGCGCGAACGGCATCCGCATGCCGGGCACACCCGCGCCCCCGAACAGCAGCGCGTACAGCGACCACCCGAACGAGGCCGTGACGCCGAGGCTGACCAGGGTGTCCATGGTCGCCGCGCCATGACCCAGGCCCGCCCACGCCGCCTGGTGCAACGGCCAGGCACCCCACACCGCCACGATCCCGGCCAGCACCAGGCTCAGCCACTGCCAGCCGGTGAACTGCGCGGCCGGGACCATCGCCATCACGATGACTGCCATGGCCAGCGGCACGCACACGGCGAGCCGCCACAGCAGCATCCGGGCCGCCTCGTCCGGCCCGGAGGACTCGTCAGCAGCGGGGGCGGGAGCCGGGCGGGCCGCGCCGTAGCCCACGGACTGGATCACGCTGATCAGCTCGTCCGGGTCACGGCCGCCTGTGCTGGTGATGTAGGCCCGTTCCGTGGCGTAGTTGACGGCCGCCACGACACCATCCAGCCGGTTCAGCCGCCGCTCGATCCGGGCGGCGCACGCACCGCAGCTCATCCCGCTCACGATGAGCTCCATCGGAACGCCGGTGAGCTCCCCGGTGTCGCTCACGGCTGGCCACCCATGTTCATGGACCCGGAGCCACCCCTATGCATAGAACCCGGACTGCCTCCGGTCTGGGACTGGCTGGTAGTGACCGGGCCCAGCTGTGCCCCGGCCAGCCGGGCCCCGGCGAAAACCACCACCAGAAGCAGCACGAAGCCGATGAGCTTGACCGCCGCGCTCACCGGGCACCGCTGCCGGCGTGACTGGTCATCGCAGCCTTCCCCCGGGTGACCGGCCGCTGGCTTCCTGCCAGGGAAATCCCATAAACTGTGGTCCTCATTCCTCCAGGTAGCCCCGGCATTCTCTCCTGCCTAGGGTGACTTCCCAAGCAACCTGGTCCCCATGGGACCCGGGGCGACGGCTTAAGCCAGTTTCCCCCAGGCCGGGGCCACCTGCCCGCCTTACCGAGACTCTCCCGGCGGTGAAGGCGCGACGAGGCGCCCGGCGGTCCGATCCAGCCCGCCAGCCCGCTCATACATAGACCCAGATCAGGGCGGCACTGCAGGTACTCAGTACATTCAGAGCGGTGTAGATTCGCAGCCACTGCGGCCCACCACAGGACTCCGCCGGTGTCAGCAGCAGGTCCGGCCCTTCAACGAGTCACCGGCGCAAGGCGCGGCGCAGGGACGGTCGGCTGGATTGGTTGCTGGAGGGCAGGGCTACGTGTCATCTGCGGCGGTTACCGGCGAGGCGGCATCCTTGCCCCGGGAGGTCGGTTTCTCGGTCGGGGGGATGACCTGCGCGGCGTGCGCAGCCCGGGTTGAGAAGAAACTCAACGCCATCGACGGCGTCTGCGCCACAGTCAACTTCGCGACCGAACGCGCCCAGGTCACAGCACCAGCGGAAGTTCCGGTGCAGCGGCTCATCGACGCCGTCGAGCAGGCCGGATACCAGGCGAAGATGCTTGACCGCGAGGCGGTCAGCGACGACCCGGCAGAGGGGCCCGGAAACGCGACGGATTCCGCCCGCGTCGCTGACCTGCGCCGGCGGCTGATCGTGGCGCTGGTGTTGTTCATTCCGCTGACTGACCTGTCGGTGCTGCTGTCGCTGTTCCCGTGGTCGCGGTTCCCAGGCTGGCAGTGGGTCCTGATCGCGCTGGCGGCGCCGGTGGTGGTGTGGTCGGCGTGGCCGTTCCACGCCACGGCGCTGCGGAACGCCCGGCATGGCTCGGTGTCGATGGACACGCTGGTGTCGCTGGGCATCACCGCGGCGTGCGGCTGGTCGGTGTATGCGATGTTCGTCCTGGACCGTGGCCAGGGCGGGCTGAGCTTCCGGTATCTGCTGCTGCACGCTTCTGGGGGCGGGATCTACCTGGAGGTCGCGGCGTCGGTGACGACGTTCCTGCTGGCGGGCCGGCTGTATGAGGCTAAGGCGCGGCGGGACGCCGGGGACGCGATGCGGGAGCTGGCCGCGGCTGGTGCCCGGGACGCCTGCGTCCTGGATGCCGACGGGTCCGAGCGCCGTGTTCCGGTTACCGAGCTGCGTGAGGGACAGCGGTTCGTGGTGCGCCCCGGGGAACGGATCGCCGCCGACGGGGAGGTGGAATTCGGCCAGTCCGCGGTGGACACCAGCATGATGACCGGGGAATCAGTCCCGGCCGACGTCACCGAGGGTGACACGGTGGCGGCGGGCACGGTGGTGGTGGCCGGGCGGCTGGTGGTCCGCGCGGTCAAAGTGGGCCGTGACACCCAGCTCGCCCACCTGGTCGCCCTGGTGGAGCAGGCCCAGTCGCAGAAAGCCGCCATTCAGCGGCTCGCCGACCGGATCTGCGGCATCTTCGTGCCCGCGGTCCTCGTGGCATCGGGCCTGACGCTGGCGGGCTGGCTGCTGGCGGGCAGCCCGGCCGAGCGGGCGTTCAGCGCCGCGCTGGCGGTGCTGATCATCGCCTGCCCGTGCGCGCTGGGGCTGGCGACCCCGGCCGCGCTGATGGTGGCGTGCGGGCGGGGTGCGCAGCTGGGCATCTTCATCACCAGATACCAGGCGCTGGAGTCCTCCCGCGCGGTGGATACCGTGCTGCTGGACAAGACCGGGACGGTCACCACCGGGGTGATGGCCGTGACCGGCGTCCTGGCGGCGGACGGCGAGAGCCGGGACGCCCTGCTGCGGTATGCCGGGGCGGTGGAGCAGGCGTCGGAGCACCCGGTGGCCGGCGCGATCAGCGCCGCAGCCCGGGCGGAGCTGGGGCCGCTGCCGCAGGCGGAAAGGTTCCTGGCCCTGCCGGGCCTGGGAGCGCGAGGGTCCGTGGACGGCCACGAGGTGATCATCGGTCGCCAGGACCTGTTCGACCACCTGAAAATGCCCATTTGCGCCGACCTGGCCCGTCAGTGCTACCAGCAGGAGCAAGCCGGATGCACGGTGGTGCTCGCCGGGTGGGACGGGCAGGTCCGCGGGGCGGTCGCCGTCGCCGACACCCTAAAGCCATCCGCTTCCGCCGCGGTCGCCGGGCTGCGCAGCCTCGGGCTGCGCACCGTGCTCCTGACCGGCGATAGCCAGGCCACCGCGGAGGCGGTAGCCGCCCAGGCAGGAACCGACGAGGTGATCGCCAGGGCGCTGCCCGATCACAAGATGGCCGTGATCAGGGACCTGCAGGCCCGCGGCCGGCGGGTGGCCATGGTCGGAGACGGGGTCAACGACGGGCCTGCCCTGGCCGCCGCCGACCTGGGGATCGCCCTGGGCACAGGCACGGACGTGGCCATCAGCGCCGCGGACCTGCTCGTGCTGCGCGATGACCTCGGTGCCGTGCCCGACGCGATCGGCCTGGCCCGCAGCACTCTAGGGGTGATCCGGGGCAACCTGGCCTGGGCGTTCGGGTACAACCTCGCGGCCATCCCGCTGGCCGCCGCCGGATTCCTCAACCCGCTGATCGCCGGGGCCGCGATGGCGTTCTCCTCCGCCTTCGTCGTGGCCAACAGTGTCCGGCTCCGCCACTACGGCGCCCCCGCCACCAGGCGCCCCGACTGGTGGCAGCCGGGCAGTGCCGCCCGGCAGAACTCTGGCCCGCGGCGGCCGGCGGCGGTCTTTGCTGCCCGCCGTGCAGCGGATGGATCTCAGGAACAGGCAGACTGATGTCTGGGATGAACTCGGGGATCAACGTCAACGATCCCACCGTGGTCGCGGCGTTCAAGGCCGCACTGGTCCACCAGGGCATCATCGCCCTGCTGATCTTCGCCCTGCCCGGGTTCGCCTGCATCAACGTCCGCGCGTGGCTGCCTGCGGCCCAGGCCGCCAGCGGGACAGCTGAGGGCACGCCCGCAGCCGCCGTGGCTGAGCCAGCATGGCGGCGGCTGCTTCGGGTCGGGTTCGGCCTGATCTGGGTCTTCGACGGGATCTTGCAAGCCCAGCCGAAGATGGCCGTCGGCCTCCCGTCGCAGGTCACCGAGCCGGTCGCGGCCAGCTCACCCTCGTGGGTCCAGCACCTGGTGAACGTGCCCGGCGCGGCGTAGCACGGAACCAAGGGCTGCCCCCCGTTCCCGCAGGCGGGACATCGGCGGGTGCCGTGCACGACGGCTAGATCATGATGGTCAGCGCTAGATCATGATGATCAGCATCAGCGCCATGGTCACGCCCATCGCTATGCGGCAGCCGGCCGCCAGCCGGGGGCTGAGCAGGAGGTTCCGGGAGGCGTCCAGGGGACTCCCGGCTGGGCCTCCGCTATCCCGGACCGGCCACGCGCCACCGTCGTCGGGCGGCTGAGCCGCGATGGGGCCGCCTTCGGACACGGCAGGAGCGGGAGCGGCCACGGCCATCTTCAGCGACCCGCCCGCGGCTGAGGCAACCGCCAGCGCCGGTCCGGCCGCCCCGGCGGCCACGCTGGCGAAGTAGCTTCCGTGCCCGGCGGGCCCGGAAAGCCGGTCGAGGTCCAGGACCACATAGGCCGCCAGCCACAGGGCAAAGATGAACGCGATCGCGGGCAGGCGAAGTGTCTGCATGGCCGCCCCGGAGGAGCCGCCCATGGCGCCCGTCCCTGATCTGCTGCCGGCCGCGGGCGTGGTGATGGCCACGAACATGTACAGCATCGCCGCGCTGTGCACCAGGTGCGGGACACGGTGGCCATCCAGCAGCATGCGTGCGCCCTGGCCGCGTCCCTCGTGGTAGACGCCCCACGCGAACCAGGCCGTCATGACGGCGAAGATCACGTCCCACACGTCGTTGGGCAACGTGCTCAGGCTCGGCGTCAGCATGCCCGCCATCGCGATGGCCATCAGCAGGTGCGCCACGGTAATGTCGGTGTCCCCGGCTGGGAGACGCCACGGCCGGGCCACTGCCAGCCGTGCCGCGCTGCCCGCCGCGACCACCAGCATGAGCGCCGCGAATATGTCCAGGATCCATCCCGGGGGCATCATGCGTTTACCCCTGCATCGTCGGTGCCGACCGCGGATGAGCCCGCGGGCCCCGGCGGCCCTGCCGCAACGGCCCGGGCTGGCCAGTAGGCCAGGGCCAGCAGGATCAGCAGGAGGCCGGAATTGACGTCAGTCGCCCCCCCGGCCAGGATGGCGCCGAACGCCTCCCCGAAGACCCAGATGGCCGCAGCCACCACGATGGCCAGGATGAGGCCGGCCCGGGCCGCCGCGGCCGGCAGGTAAACGCCGATGGCGATGAAGGCGAGCGCGGCCGCCAGCATGATGGAGGCGGCCAGGCCCTGATGGGCGACGAGGGCGGCGGCGTGGTTATCGAGGGCTGCCAGCCAGCCGGGCTCGCCGCTGGCCATGCCGGCGATCATGTCGTGCAGCCCCTGGGGTGTCCGGTTCCCCGGCAGCACGGCGAAATAGGCCAGGCTCACCCACAGTACGAGCCACAGGGCCCGGGCGGCGGGCGCGCCTACCGCCCGGGCTGCGGTGAACGGCGCAGCCCGGCCGGCACGGTCCGCGGGCCACAAGAGCACGGCGAGCAGCGCGTAGATGATCACTGCGCCAGGAGCGCCGTTGACCGGGCTGGCCGCGCTGGTCAGCACCTCGCCGAGCCCTTCGCCGAACCACCACACTCCGAGCGCCCATGCGATCGAGGCGAAGAGGGCGATGCGGGCCGTGGGACGCCAGGCGATCCCGAGGGCGAGCAGCAGCTGGATGGTCGCGAAGATCGTGTTCAGCGCCACGGCATGATGCTCGACCAGGCTGGCGTCCCAGGTAATCGGGCTGGCAACCACGCCAGGATTGCCGGCGGCGGTCCCGGCGAGCATCTGGCCGAATGCCTTGGTGAACATGAAGGACTGGTATTGCAGGACAGCGTCGAGCAGCCATACGGCGGCCAGGGCAAGCTGGAGCACCCGCCGGGCGCCGGGTGGTTGCCAGGTGCCCTCCGCCGCGGTTCCCAGCTTGCCCCGCCACGCGGCCCGGCTGCCCGCGACGGCGATGTCACTCATCCCGTTTCTCCTCAGCTTTCTCAGCTGCAGGCCGGCATCTGCTGCCAGTCCGTTACCCGATTTACCTACGCCCGGAAATGCCCTGGACCGGCCTCGCGCTTCCTGGCGGACACCCACCACGTGAACACGCCCGGGCACGGAGCATTCTCTTTCCCCGGCACGCCTGTGGATTGTAGGCAGAACAGTAGATGGCAGTTACCAGCAAGGGCAAGCCATGTAGCAAAAAGGCCCCAACCATACCCCCTCGTCCGGGTAAAACTCCAGGTGACGATGGTCCCAGGTGTCAGCCAATGACCTTCGCAGCCATGGCCTATAAACCCCCTGGAGGTATCTAAAAGGAACCATCAGGGGGTATCAGCGATACCACCTGGGGGTATTTGACGAGTGCACGCATTGGCAATGACAGCGTTCGGGAACTCACGAATCGCATCGCCCGGGACACTCCCAGCGGCACGTGGTCATGGCCGGGATGAGCGGCCTTCTTGTGTTGTCCTTGCCCCCTGGCCAGGAGATGGCAATGGACAGCACCACGACCCCCATGCCGATAATCTTTGCCTGGGCCACACCGGGGCCCTGGACGTGGCGAGCGCGTCACCTGGCCGGACCATGCGCGGACATGGCACCGCCGGTACCAGCCGCACTTTCCCGGTCAGGGAAGAGTCGTCGTCGTAAGGACACTGCCGTGAGTGAGACTGTCGTAACCGTCGCGGGCATGACCTGCGGGCACTGCGTGAACGCCGTGCAGGGCGAGATCGGCAAGCTGCCCGGGGTGACCGGCGTCGAGGTGGATCTGGAGACCGGCGCCGTCCGGATCACCGCCGACCCGCCGCCGGACCGGGCCGCGCTCAGCGCAGCAGTGGACGAGGCCGGCTACGAACTTACTGGCTGACGGAGCGCCCGGCCGGTGGTGCAGCCCGCTCTCGCCTCCACGAGCCGGCGAGCAGAGCCCATGCTGTCAGCTTGATGAGCCGTACTGGATCGGTACCTTGATGGTCTGTGCCCTGGCCCAGGCCGAGGAACCGGCCTCGTGCCGCCAGATGGTGAGTGTGCTGCCGCTGGCCGCGAGGGCGCCGGTGGCGCCTGCGGGACCCGCAGCCAGCGTGACGGTGCTCTCCGGGGGAAGAGCCGGAAGCGGCTGCCAGGTGGCTCCCGCCCCGGTGCCTGCCTGGAGGAGTGCGACGGTGCGGGTGCCGGTTCTGGTCAACCGGAGAACGGCCACCGGCTCCGTCAACCCGCAGCTCCGGCCCGCAGAGGTCGTGGCGAGAGCCCGCCCGCTGGTCAGCGTGGCCCAGGCGCCCCCTTCTCGCCCGGCCAGATCGGCCCGCCCGTCAGGTACGCCCAGTTCCGCACGCCAGCCAGGCCTTCCTGGCGGTCGAACGCCTGCGTATAGCTGATCCCGCTGTAGAGCGGGTTCGCGTTGATGGCGGCCAGCTCGACATGCCGGGCGTTGCTGCCGAGCTGCTGGCCGGCCTGCTTGAGCTCTTGTGCTCCCAGCGGGCACTGCGTGACGCAGACCGGGTCGAGGAAGGTCCGCGGGCCAGGTGCTCGTCAACGCCAAGGGATATGCGCTGTAGATGTTCCAGCCCGACGGGCACCACGCGGTGACGTGCACCGGGGCCTGCGCCGGCACGTGGCCGCCGGTGAAGCTGCCCGCCGGGGCCGCGCCCGCGGCCGGCCCCCGAGTGCGGACCTCGCTGCTCGGCTCCGACCCCGATCCCGCGGGCGGCCGGGTGATCACCTATGAGGGCTGGCCCTCTATACCTACCCCGGCGACGTCCAGCCCGGGCAGGCCACCGGCCGGGCCATCGACCTCAACGGCGGTAAGTGGTACCTGATGCGCCCCTCCGGGCAGCCGCTCACCCCCTCACCCCAGTCCTGAAGCCGGGAGCGCAGATGGCCGCCGCACCACCGACCGACCGGCCGCCGGGCTTTCACGCCGTGCCCTGCTGGCCGGCGCCGGCGGGCTGGCGGTGGGTGCCGCCGGGACAGGTACCGCCTGGGCGTTCACCTCCTCGCCCGATCCCGGCCCGTCGAAGATCATCCCGCCCGATGACGGCCTCATGCGCGAGCACAGCGTCCTCAAGCGCGTCCTGCTGTGCTACCGCGAACTGATCAGCCGGGTCCAGGCCGGCCGCTGCCGGCCCAACCTCTGCACGACGCCGCCCTGATCATCCACGACTTCATCGAGGGCTTCCACGAGGGTCTGGAAGAGACCTACGTCTTCCCGCGGCTGCGCCACGGGAAGCTGGACGAGACCGTCACCACCCTGCTGGTCCAGGACGCCCGGGGCCGGGTGCTGACCCACCAGATCCTGGCCCAGTCGACGGCCCGGGGCGTGGCCAGCGCGCGCACCTGCTGATGGGCATCGCGATGGCGGGCACGCTCGCCGCGGGGCTCACCACCCTGCCGGACGGCGCCGGGGAAGTGATCTTTGGGGTCATGACGGCGTGGTTCGCCTGGCGGGTGTACCTCGACCTGCGCCATCGCGCCGCCGAGCCCGCGGACAGCGGCCACTGCCGGCCGCACCTGTTGCGCAGCGCCGCCATACTCTACATGTTCCTGGCCCTCACCACGCCGATGACCGCCAGCGGCGGATCGGGGATGAGCGGCATGGGCGGCTCGTCCGGCGCGATGACAGAGCGCTATCCGGCCGGCGGGTCGATCGTAGCGGAGGCGCCTACCGCCGGCGCCGGCGTCGCGGCGGCCGCGGTAGCGGCGGTAGCGGCGGCCGGTGAGCCCCAATCCGCGCGGGCCGGGGACGCCGCCACCGAGCCCGGAGCAGTCCAGAACGGTCAGGCTGCTCAGCCGGCCAGCGCCAGCAGCCGGGCCACCGCCCGGGAGCTGCTTCTGGCTCCGGGGAGTGGCCGTGAGCTGCCGGATCGCGATGGGGATCACCATGGCTCCGATGCTGATCATCATGATCTGGACACTGCCATCGAAGGAGCCAGGGCCCGCACGTCAGCCGCTTACGAGGTGACCCCGCGGTCTACGGCGCCGGTGACGGAGACCACATACCACAGGCCCATGGCCTCCGCCTGGCCGGTCGCCTGGCCGGGCGCGTCATCGTCCCGGTACAGGTACAGCGGCCACTTGTTGTAGGTCACCTGCAGCGCCCCGCCTGGCCGCCGCACCGTCCCGAGCAAGGCCGCGCTGATCCCGTGCCCCGCCCGCGGCCTGGTCACGCCCCGGGGCAGCAGCAACGGCGGCCAGGCAGTCGCGCAGACCCGCACGCACACCGACGGTCCCTGATGGTCGGGTGTGTACAGATACAGCGTGCGGCCCCCGCCGTCAGCCAGGATCCGGCCCAGGCCCTTGATGGTGGTCGCCCGCACTACATACACGGGCGCAGTGGAGCTGGGGGCGGCGGTACCGCACGATGAAGCCGTGAGGGCGCAGACCACGCTGCTGAACAGCGCGATACGGCGTCGGCTCAGCCGACCTGACTCACGCACACTCCCAGGTTAAAGAAAAGTCTTCGTGCCCGGGGGCGGCCGCCTCAGATCACGGAGCGCCGATCTGGAAGGCTGATGCGCGGTCCCACTGCCGTTGGCGTGGCTGGCCACGGCCAGAACCTGGTAGTTCCCGGTGTCCTCCCCCGTCGAAGCAGTTGCCACCTATACGCTATTGCAAGGTTGTTGCAGTGTTTCTACACTGGCCGTGTCTCGCTGCCTGAGGAAGGTGTGTCCCCGATGGCTGATCCCCGTGCGCGCCTGCTCAGGATCCGGGACGGGCTGACCCCTGCCGAGTGGGCCCGGGCCGGGGCCATGGTGGCGACCATTATCGGGCTGAACGTGCTCGGCTGGGTGATGCTGGCCGCCGCGGTCGGCGGGCATTACCACATCACCAATAAGGAGATCTTCGGGTTCGGGACGGGGATCCTGGCCTACACCCTGGGGATGCGGCATGCGTTCGACGCCGACCACATCGCGGCGATCGACAACACTACCCGCAAGCTGGTCCAGGACGGCAAGCGGCCCCTGTCGGTCGGGTTCTTCTTCTCCCTCGGGCACTCCACCATCGTGTTCGTCATGGCCCTGCTGCTGAACTTTGGCATCCGCGCCCTCGATGACCAGGTGAAAAACGGCGGCTCTGGGCTGCACAACATCACCGGGATCATCGGCACCACCGTGTCGGGCACCTTCCTGTACCTCATCGCCCTGCTGAACCTCGTGGTCCTGGTCGCGATCGTCAAAGTGTTCCGCGAGATGCGCCAGGGCGAGTACAGCGATGAGGAACTCGAGGAGAAACTCGACAGCCGCGGGCTGATGAACCGCGTCTTCGGCGGCTACGCCAGGCGCATCGACACCCCGTGGAAGATGTACCCCGTTGGCGTCCTGTTCGGCCTCGGGTTCGACACCGCCACCGAAGTCGCGCTGCTCGTCCTGGCCGGCACGGCCGTGGTCAGCGGCCTGCCGTTCTATGCGATCTTGTCCCTGCCGGTCCTGTTCGCCGCCGGTATGTGCCTGTTCGACACCGCCGACGGCTGCTTCATGAACTTCGCCTACGACTGGGCCTTCGCCCGCCCGATCCGGAAGGTGTTCTACAACCTGACCATCACCGGCCTGTCGGTCTTCGTCGCGTTCTTCATCGGCACCATCGAGATCCTCGGCCTCATCGGCCAGGAATACGCCCTCACCCGCGGGTTCTGGACCTTCATGGGGAACTTCGACATCAACAAGGCCGGGTTCGTCATCGTCGGCATCTTCGTCCTCACCTGGGCCGTCGCCCTGTCCATCTGGCGCTTCGGCAAAATCGAGCAAAGGTGGGACCTGGCCGCCGCCAAAGCCAACGCGAACGACTAACCCCCTGGCGGCCGGCCGCGCGCCACGTCCCGTACTCGATCTACTGGCAGAACCTGTCCGGCGGCGACGGCGGCAACCGCCAAGCCCTCGGGGACGCGATCACCGCGCATTTCGTGTCATTCGAGGCCTTCGCCGGGCAGCCGACCGGCGACAACCAGCGTCCAGGGATCGGGCTGTGGGTGCTGAGCTACGAGCCGCTGTCCCTGCGGCTGATCATCGCGCGGGTCTACGACCATCACGGCAATGTGTGGCAGGGCGCCATCCCACTGCTGGTCTTCGACGCCTGGGAACACGCCTACTACCTGCCGAGCATGCGTTGCCGGCGGCCTGTACCGCTCCAATATGTCGCTGGTTGCCTGACCTGCGAGTTCATGGAGTGGTTCATGGGGCTCGGTAGTAGTCGCTGATCACGCCGCCGAGCACCTCGCGGCGCTGCACCGACACGTCAAGCGGCGTCAGGAGATCTGTTACCTGATGCTGCGCCTCACGCGGGGAACCCGGTCCGAAGGTACCGCAGACGCCGGCCAAGTTGGACGACCTCGCTGTCGACGATCCCCCACCTTTTCTAGAGGATTCAAGCTGGTTCTATGGGGGTTCAAGTCGGCTCTGCAGGCGGACTTCGAAAGCTATCGTGGCTGCGATCGTGTGCTACGTCCGATTCAAGTACACATTCCTGCAGGTCAACCGACTCAAGCGCTAGGCAGGAATCCCAGGCGCACTAAAGATCAAGCTCGGCGCTGGAGCAGATAGAGCAATATGGGGGTATGGGGTCGGTCCCCCCTCGGACACATATGCAACTCTCTGACCTGCGGTTATCAGTTTGCCGGTATGGGGCAGGCGAGCAACGTCGCAGGTCACAGGCATGGGGGCTCAAGTCCCTCTCGGACACACGCTTACGTACATGCTGACAGTCCGTGCACATGGCCGAACCTGCCCGGTGCTCCTAGTGGCCGGTCGTCGGCATGACTTGAAGGCACTCCATGTAGTGACGCTCGCATAGCGGTTGACGGCGCTCCGGCGCCTAACGGCTCCTCTCTGTCAAGAGGCCGCCGTTTTAGGTGTCGATTTCGGCTTCTTCGAGGAGGTCGGGGTGGAGGCGGGTGCTGGCGTCGAGGATCTCGATGCCGACGAGGCGGTCGTCTTCCCAGTCCAATGCGATGAACCCGCTGGTGCCGGGCGGCGTGGGGGCCTGCAGGGTGATCCGGCCCGGCTCGAGCGGGTTGCCGGTGAGGTGGATGTAGACCGCGTCGGCGGCGGGGTCGTAGGTGATCCGCACGTGTCGATTGTGCCGTGTCGGACAGCCGTCGCTTCGGGCCTCGCAGCGCTTCCTTGGGGGTCTTGCCCTCGGAGCGTTTCCGCTCGTAATACAGCCTGCCGGGGGTGCCGGGATTGCGGATCTGGGTGACGGCCATCATGTGCAGGGCGTGGCCGTTCCGCCGGTTCCCGGCCCGGGACAGCCGGTGCCGGACCTGTTCGCCGGAGGAGGCGTCGATCGGGGCGGTGCCGTTATAGCTGGCGAACTTGTCCTTGCTGGCGAACCGGGCCCCATCACCGGCTTCGGCCAGGATCCGCCCGGCGATCAGCGGGCCGATGCCATACAAGCTGGTCAGGGTCGTACCGGACTCGGCGACCAAGGCGGCGATCTGGGATGCGATGAACTTCAGCCGGGCATCCAGGGCGCGGATGTCAGCCAGATGGTCCCGGGCGATATGCAGCCGGACCGCGGCGACGTCGCCGGCCGGGCGGATCCGGGCGAGCAGGGCCTGGGCCTTGTTCGCGGACAGCTCGCGGCGCATCCCGCCCGGGGTCAGCTCGGCCAGCAGCCGGTGCAGCCGGCACACCGCCTGGGTGCGCTGCACGACGAGCTCCTCCCGCCGGCCGCAGCAGCCGCAAGCTCACCAGCGCGTCATCGCAGCTCACAGGCAGGACGCCGGTGCCGTCCAAGGCGGCCAGCCCGATCCAGACCGCGTCGTCTTTGCCGGTCTTGCGGCCATGGCCGCGGGAGTAGACCCGGACCCGGGCGGCCAGCTTGGCCTGGCACGTCCAGCACCGCCTCACCGTCTGCGACCAGCCGCTGGGCCAGGGACCGGCCCGCACCATGACAGCCCTCCACCGCCCAGCGCCGCTGTTCCCACCGCGCGGCAAAGGCCGCCAGCTGCGCATAGCCATCCTCGCTATTCGCGAACCGGGCCGAGTCGATCAAGGTCTTGCTCACCGGGTCCAGCACGGCCGCGGTATTGCTGGCCTTATGCGGGTCCACCGCGATCATCACGTCATCGTTCAAGGGAATCCTCCTAGCCATCGGGTGCCGTTAGGCGAGGAAGGGCAATGCAACTTCCGGCAGCGCAGACCTCTTTTGAGCCACGTCCTCACCGGGTGAACGGGACGGGCCGCGGAGCCGTTCGTGAGCCAGAACACCAGATGGTGACGGCAGCCGATTCGCGAGCGAGCCCGCCCCGCTCAACGCCCGAGGATCCCAGATCCCCGAGCTCCCGAACATCATCCAAACAAGTTGCCGAATCGGAGCGGTTTATCATCATGTCTGCCGGACGGGTCGTTGGGCGCAGATCAGATGGATCTGTGTGAGCCCCGCAGGTCAGAGGTCGTGCGCGTGGAAGCCGGGCTTCGCCGCCGCCCTGCCATTACGGGCTGGCGACTTTGGCTGGGTGGTTAGCTCGACTCTTCCCTGGCCGTGTCTGGCTGGGGCAGTGCTTGTAGTTCGGTGAGTCGGCGTACCGCTTCGGCCCTGGTTTTGCACTGCAGCTTTTGCATGCTGCTGTGGACGTGCATCTCTACGGTGCGCGGGCTGATGAACAAGGTGCGGCCGGCCTGCCTGCTGGTGTTTCCCTGGGCTACCAGCTGCATGACGTCCAGTTCGCGGCTGGTGAGGCCTGCGGTCACGCGGCGCGAGTGTGGGTGGCGGCGTGGTGTGTCGCCGAGCTGGCGGAGCCCGGCGGTGCAGCTTTCGCGCAGGTGACGGGCGCCGAGCTGGTCGGCGGTGGCGTACGCGGCGTGCAGCAGCTCCCGTGCGCGGGCGTGCTCGCCGAGCCGGGTGACAGCAGCGGCGGCGCGGCGCTGGGCTTGCGCTGCTTGCAGCGGGAGATCCAGGCGGCTGAACATCTCGGCGGCCGTGCGCAGCTGGTGTGCGGCTGCTTCCGGCTGGTCTGCCAGCACGGTCTCGCCGCGGGCGTGCGCGAGGGCGGCGATCGCTTCGGACTGGGCAGTGGCCTCGGCTATCTGCGATAGGGCGGCGGCGCAGGCGCTGGTGTCGGCAGCAAGGCCCTCTTCGGTGAAGAAGGTGGCCAGCCACTGCAGGATCGGCACGCTGTAGTGCCGCTCTTGGGTCCGGGCGAGGCGGGCGAGCATCTGCCGGCCCCGGTCGGCGGCGGCGCCGTGAGCGCCAGCCGCGTCGTCCAGGATGCATAGGCCCCAGGAGGAAAGCAGCTCCATGGCGGTGAGCTCGATCCGGGTAGCGGTTAGGTGACTGTCGAGCAGGTGGGGGCGCGCTAGCCTGGCCGCTCCCCGCATGGCGTGCACCAGGCCGAGCAGGCCGGCGCCGACCGCTCGTGCGTGCGGCGCGGCTGCCGACCCGAGCACGTCCTCGCAGACGCCGGCCGTGCGGTCCCACTGGCCGCGGGCGAACAAGACCGCGCTGGCACAGGCCCGGCACAGCTGCCCGACCGCGTCGGCACCGTGCGCGTCGCAGTACTGGTAAGCAGCGGCGTACGCGGCCGTCGCGGCCCGGTAGTCACCGGAGTGCTCAAGTGCGTCCGCCAGCCGCTGCTGCAGCTCGGCGGTGGTGTCGGGGAGCGACTCAGCGAGTGCTTGATCCAGCGCCGCGCGCACGGCGGCGATCCCGTCGCGGTGCTGACCCTGCCGCGACAGCACGTTGCCGCGCAGGCCCTGGATGCGCAGCAGCAGATCGGTCCGTCCGCAGGCCTGGGCGTCTGCCGCGGCGGCGTTCAGGGTAGCCAGGGCAGCGGAGAAGCTGGCTGCTGAGCGCAGGTGGGCGGCCACGGCCAGCCGGTCGATGGCAGCTTCGGCCGGGATGCCCGCAGCCACAAACGCCACCGCCGCCGCTTCCCGTGCCGTCAGCGCCGATTCCCACTGCCCACGCAGTTCGTGGGCGAGGGCCAGCCGCCGGCAGGTGCTGGCCCGGGCGTGGCTGTCGCCGCGGCGCTCATGCCCGTCGGCGAGCTCGCGCAGCAACATGACGGCGTCGGCGTACTCCGAACACATCTCAGCGCACCGGGCCAGCCGGTCGATGACCGCCAGCCGGGAGGGGTCTTGCTCGCCCGATGGCCAATAGTCGAGCGCTGTGCGCAGCGCGCGGGCGGCGTCCCGGTAGGCGTGCACAGCGTAATGCTCGTCGGCCGCCGCGAGCAGCGCCCCCCGGGCCGGCCCGAAATCCCTGGCGGCCAGGTGGTGCACGGCGATCAGCGCGGGTACCGCACCGCGGCTGGCCAGCGTGCTGGCCAGCGTCCGGTGCAAGCGGCGGCGGCGAGACCACGGGATGTCGGCATAAGCCGCCTCCTGGGCCAGCGGGTGGCGGAACGCGGCCCGGCCGTCGCGGGCCTCGGTCAGCAGCCCAGCCGCGGTGAACCCGTCCGGCCACACTGTCGTGCCCGCGGTCGCCACGACGATGTCGATGTCGAACTCGATGCCTGCCACGGCGGCAGTCTCCAGCAGCGCCCGCTCCTCAGCGGTCAGCCGCGACGCCCGCAGCAGGACCGCCTCCCGGATGCCCTCAGGTACCAGGGCAGCACCCGCACCGGCCAGCGTGACCGCGCCGTCGCGGTAGGCCAGACGGCCGGCGTCGCGGAGCGCGAAGGCCAGTTCTTCGACGGCGAACGGGAGCCCGTCGGCCCGGCTGGCCACCGCCGCGGCCAGCGCCGGTTGCGGCGCTGCCCCCCACAAGCTGGTCAGCATGCGCGTCACGTCGTCATCGCCAAGCGGGCCGAGCTCGATCTCGGCGAGCTGGCGGTTCCTGCGCAGCAGCGCCCTGACGGCGCGCAGGCGATGACCGCGTGGCAGCTCATCGCTGCGGTAACAGCCAACGATGGCGATTGGCAGGCCGCATGCCGCATCGGCCAGCGCCACCAGCAAGTCCAGGCTTGCCTCATCCGCCCACTGCAGGTCATCCAGGAACAGCGTCAGGGCGCCATCGCCAGCCGCGGCGGCCAACACTGAGCACACGGCCGCGGCAACAGCCGCCGGGCTAGGCTCCGCCGGCGCGGCGCCGAGCTCGGGCATGACCTGGGCGAGAACAGCTGGGAGCGGCCTGGCGGCGCCGCGGACAGCCGGTCGCAGCGCGCTGGCCACGACCTCACCGGCCGGACATGCCCATGCGGCCGCCCGGCCACGCAGGACGAGGGTGGAGGTGCTGGCAAGAACATGCTCCACCAGCGTGGTCTTGCCGGCTCCGCCTCGCCGGCGACCAGAACCACGGGCACCGGCCCGGCCTGCGAGACCGCCAGGCGGCTGCGCAGCGCCGTGCACTCAGCGTCGCGCCCGACAAGCAACCCGTCCATAACCACAGCCTGCACCCCCACAGTCCTTGCCGGTAGATGCCAGGCCGCCCACGATGGTCCTCCAGACCCAGCTGGACGACTATTCCAGGCCAGTCTGAAGCCCCTGAGGCCGGCGCCAGCGCCACCTCGTCCGGATGTCAGTAGCTGAAGGTCGTCGCGCCGTCGTCGCCGATCCATTCCCACAGCTGGACGGTACCGGCCAATTCGGCACCGGCGATCAGGCTGCCCTTATCGAGCTGCTTGGCGTTGAAGCAGACCGGGCAGACCAGGTACCGCCCGCCCGCCTTCTCATACCGGGCCAGCAGCTCGGGCAGCGCCGGGCAGCCGTCGCAGGCCACGCCCGCGGCCACCCCATCCAGCGCCAGCCGGACGGCTTCCTTGGCCTGGAACATCACCGTCGGCCGACCGGATTCGGCGGCACCGACCGCAACCAGGAACGCGACGGTCACCTTCTCCGGGTCCTCCAAGCCAGTGGTGAGACTGATAACTGCCTTGCCAGCCATGGCTGCCTCGCTCTCCTAAAGTGCACCCCAGGCCGGTTCCGGCCCCGCACACTCTGCCAGTGAGCAGACGGTAGGACAGGCACAAGCCCGCGGGATACCGCAGAATTACGGTATTTCCACCACCGATCCCGGCAGGCAACGGGCCGAGTCGGGGCTGAGTCCGGGCTGAGGTCCCCACACCTGGCGCTGACCCCCGGAAACGCGCGCTCCCCGCACCGATCATCCAGATCTGCGCAGGAGCGCAAGCTATGCCTCACACTCGGGCCGACGTGCAGATCGGCGGCTACTTGCGCGCGCTGTTGCCCCATGGTCATCACGGACCGTTTCCGCCCGGCCAGAACAGCCAAGTCGCCAGGCGTCCCGCAATGCACCACCACTAGCGGAAGGCCGACCGCCCCCGGTCACCCCACACCGGCCGGGGCAGGGATCTATCTCGTAAAATCCACAGACCCATGGCCCAGTCTCCGCCGCTCATCGCGCACCGCTAGCAATAAGTGAAAACTCCGCGGTCAAGGCGATGTCGATCATGTACGTAAGTTGCAACTCGGTCCTCGGACACGACCCGTATCCCCACATTGCTCTGCGTGCTCTACATATTTATCCGGGCCGATGGTGATTTCGGCCCGGATTTTTGCTTGTCCGGGCTTGAAGGTGACCTTGAGGTCGAACTGGTCGTAGATGGCTGCTTTCTCGGCGGGCCCGACGTTGCAGATGACGTCGCGCAGGCTGCCGAGGGCGGCAATAAGAGCGCGGATGTCGTCTTCGGTGAGCGGGCGGCCGGGGTCGTGGCGGGCCTGTGCCGCTCGAATACTCGGTTGGGTGGTGGACCTGCACTGTTGCCGGCATGATGAACGCGGTGATGGGTGGCTTGCCGAGTGCTGCTCAAGATCGTCTACCTGCTGACGTGCCGGGTACCCGGCCTGGCTGTCCTGGTGTTTCGCGGCGACCGGGCGAAGGATGCCGGGCTGCTCGTGCTCGGGCACGAGAACGCGGTGCTGCGCCGGCACGCCGGCCGGATACGGTATGAGCCGGGCGGCCGGGTGTGGTTCGCCGCGCTGGCACGGCTCCTTGCTCGCAGGCGCCGGGGCTGCATCTTCCCCGTGACGCCAGCGGCGCTACTGGCCTGGCACCGCACGCTGGCCGGCCGCAAATACGGCACGTGCAAGCGGCGCAAGCCCGGCCGCCCGCCGGCGGTCCCGGGCATCGCCCTCCTGGCCGTTCGCCTGGCGACGGAGAATCCGCTGCAGGGACACCGCCGGATCCACGGCCGTGTCCCGCTCGAAAATAGGATTCAGCTAGTGACCTGCGGTTCGCCGGGGTCAGGCGGCGCGCGTGTATTCGTTGATCAGGCCGCCCAGGACGGGTTTCCGGCGGATCCGTTCAGCGTCGGAGCCGGGTGTCCCGCTGGATTTCCCGGCAGCGTTCAAGCCCAGCCTGCCGAGCCCGGCGGCGTAGCCGGGCGCGGTGTGCAACACGCGCCCGCTTGAGCCGTGCGGTGGGCCGCGGGCCACAGGTGACGCTCATATCTGACCTCGCGCCCCCGCCCGCGCAAGCCGCCGGGGTACACGCCAGGTCCGTCGCAGGTATACGCCAGATCCGGGTATAAGCGGTGATCTTCTCCGGTCAGGCCGGCGACCGGATGAACCATCACAACGGTTGGAGCAAGCGGTGCAGTGAACCGCTTGCTGCGCCCTGATTCCGTCCGCCATATGTCCGTAACCACTGCTACGCGGCGGCGCACAGCGGCACATCATGAAACACCGCGGGACAACAACAAGAAGGCCCGCGAGGCCGGGAAAACCCAGCTCACGGGCTATCTTTGCAGGTGGTGGCAGGTGCTGGGTTCGAACCAGCGTAGGCTAAGCCGACGGTTTTCAGACCGCTTGTTCTGATTAATGGATATGCCGGTTGACCTGCATTTATCCGGCCAGCCGCCCGCTCCGTGATCTTGCCTGTCCGCTATATGTCCGTGCGCCGGCGGTCACGGCCCGATGAAATTGCCCGCGATCACGGACGGCGTCCGTTGCCCCATTCATGGACTGGCGGACACCAGGTCAGCCCGCCCAGATGACCCGCGTGACCAGCACGAGCTCATCAGGCTCGTAGACCGGGAATGTCACCAGGCCGGCCTGTCCGAATGGCAGGGTCCGCAGCGGCCGCTCCGGCTCATCAGGCCGCCGCTGGTACTCCGCCGGGTCGACAATCACGACGGCGTCCATGAAGTCGGACAGCGCGAGCTGCACGGCAGGCGGCATGCCTGCGAGCTGCTCGCGGGCCAGGTCCTCCAGCTCCCATCTGAACAAGCTCAGACACCGAGCTGCGCGCGGAACTCCTCGCGGGTAATCCGATGCTCAGGCCCAGGCGGCCCTTCGGCGAGATACCGTTCCATCCGCGCCAGGAAGTCCCGCTGCCCGGCGGGGTCCCGCTGCCATTCGAGCACCTCGATCCACCACCGCCGCACCGCGGAGGTCAGCACCGTCAGGTCGCCGGTCTCCCGAGCCTGCGCGAACGCGGCATCCAGCTCGGTCTCGTACTGCGCCAGCACCTCGGGGACTGCACTCGCCGCCAGCGCGGCCCTGATCGCCGCGGGCGTCTCCGCCGGGCGGTCCGTTAGCGGAGGCTCATGGTGCTGCGCGGTCATGCAGGTCAGCATAGCCCGGACCGCTGACAGCCGGAGGACCTGCAGAGGCAGCGTTGCATCGGTCGATCGCTGTGCATGACACTCTTCGAGGCCGCCTACGGGTCGGGCCGCCACCCGACCGGCAGTGTTGCATTGGCCGATCGATGCCTGTCCCGGAGCGCGCTGACCGGAATGACCGGCTGCCAGATGGCTATCACGAGCTGGCTAGATGCTGCGCGGATCCGCTGGTGGGCGGAAACGCCAGCGGGGAGTTCGCAAGGGCCGCGGCGGAGGTTCTGACCCCCGGCGGCCTCGTGACCTGACCCGAGCGAACTGTCCGGAAAAGACCTGCTCAGCGCCTATGGCCGAGTTCTGGCACTCCACAGGGGAACGGCGCTCCGGGTGTCTGGTAACCAACCCGGGCCGCCACCGCTGATCATGGCCGTCCGCAGTCCGCCAAGGCAAGTCCATGCCCGTGGGTATGCATCTGCAAGGCCAGCGAAGGGATCACCAGGAAATTCAGTCCCCAGGGGATGCCACAGGCACAGGGCGATGAGATTTGACGGCTGCCGAGCCCGTACGTCCTAACAGCCGTGATGCCCCCGTCGCATACCGCGAGCCGTAGGCGTGGCCCACCTCGAGCCGGCTGTTCGGATGACCAGCGTCGTGATGGCCTTCATCCAGGGCGATGCATCATCGGCTCATAGCTGAAGGACTCTTCGAAGAACGGGGCAGTGAGGATTTCATAGCTGTCACGGCCCAGGCGCGCGCAACCGGCTCAGCCCGGGCCAAGGCAAATGGCAGCTTCTTGCTGGCCGCCGGCAAGCCGGTCCATCTCCTTTATGGCGAATAGCCGTTGCGGTGCAGAGCGAATATTAAGGCCGTTGCAGCCAGGCTGATAAGTGTCCCGAAGAAACAAACCACTGCGCGGTCCAGGAGGTCATATTTCCTTGAAGCTACCCGGGATGTGGCGAGGTGTAGCTGCCTGCTGCGAGCCGACTCAACACGTCATGCCGCCGCTGTGGCAGCGGGCGGCATGACCCCGGCAGGATTGCGGACCCTGGCCCCCGCGGTGGGCTGGGCGGCGGCGCACCGCGTGATCACCGGGCCAGCCGCGGCGGCCGACCTGATCGCCACCATCGACGCCGAGGACGGCTTTGACCTCGCCGCCTGCGAGCACTCCATCCAGGCGAAAACCCTGATCATCGCCGGCGGCCGCGGCCGCTTCTACAGCCCTGGGCTGTTCGAGCAGACGGCAGCCCTGATACCCCGCAGTCAGCTTCAGCTGTACCCCAGCGAGGACACATCACTGCCACCCGCGACCGTCGCGCCACCGCCAACCTCGCGGGCTTCCTCACCGCCAGATCCGGCTGACGTGGCCGCCCGCGATACGGGAGCGTTTCCTCCCGCCGCCCCAACCACCTGACATGACTGTGCGCGGAAACCGCTGCCGGAACAGCGGTTTCCGCGCACTTTTGACGATGAAGATCATTCCGGGGGCCCGGCGTGGTCAGCGGGCACTGGGGGCCAGTTCGCGGCGCCGCGCGATCCGCATCCGGTCTGCCAGCACCGCGACCACGGCGGCCAGCACGGCGGTCGCCACGATGAACAGGGCGATCTGCCAGCCCGGGGTGCCGCCGACCGTGACCGTGTGCACGGTCACCGGGACGCCGGTCGTGCTCGTGTCCCCGGTTCCCGGCGGCGGGACCTCGGTGGCGAAGGCGGCGGGTGCGGCGATGATCCCGCCCAGCAGGGCGGCCGCGGCGATGGCGATGCGGGTAGCGGAACGGAACATCCGGCGGATGGTGGTCATGACTGTCTCCTTGAAGGTCGTGCATCGAAAGTGTGTGGGTCGGAGGGTGAGGAACGACGGCCGGGCGAGCCTCAGGTGCCTTCCTGCACCTGGAAGATCTCGTCGGCGAGCAGGCCGTGGGCCTCCTTGTGGACGGTCGCCGCCGCCGCACATGTGCGTGTGCGGGTGACCGCGCCGTGGGCCGGGCGTCTGTGCACGACTGCGGGTCCAGACCGCTTCTCACCCGTCTCTGGGCTGCTGGACCTGACGTCTACTTGGTGCCAGCTGTGGAGCCGGCTGGCGAGGTAGGGGTGCATCTGGATCATGTTGCTTCTCCTGTCCTTTTGGGCCTGGTCTCTGGCCTTCGAGGTCACCTCTTTCGGGCGACGTGTACAGGCTGCATCCGGGCGCTTTAAGATCGTTGAAGGAGCGTTTCAGCAGCGTAAAGAGGCGCTTCAGGGCCGCAAGCAGGCGGCGATCTTGGCCGTGGCGCCGGGGTACTTTGAGGTTTGGCGGGACACCCAGGGCGGGCGGGCTTGAGTCGCCTGGCTGCGTGATTAGCGGTTGGGTCGGCGTGCGCTGGCTTGTGTCTCACTGGCTGCAGGCGGGGCAGGGGGCGTTAATGCTGCGGATCGGTGTGCTGGGTCCGATGGAGCTCCGCGACGGTGAGAAGGGACTGCGGGTGCCGCCGCCGATGCCGCGGGCGCTGCTGGGACTGCTGGCGCTGCGGCCTGGTTCGCCGGTGCCGGTGGATGAGATCGTCGATGGCTTGTGGGGCGAGGCGCCGCCGGAGTCGGCGCGCAACATCGTGCAGGTGTATGTGTCGTCGTTGCGCAGGATGCTGGGCCGGCACGTGATCAGCTCAGGGCCGGGTGGGTACCGTCTGGATGCGGCGGTGTGGGTGGACGCGGCCGAGTTCGAAGACGGGCTGCGCGCGGGCTTGCGCCCGGCCGGTGAGCCCGCCGTGGTGGCGGAGGCGCTGGGCCGGGCGCTGGGGCTGTGGCGGGGAGAGCCGCTGGCCGGCGTGGCTGCGCCGTTCGCCGAGGCGCAGCGAACCCGGCTGACCGGGTTGCGCCTGTCGGCGGTGGAGGCGTGGGCGGACGCCGAGCTGGCCTGTGGGAGGCAGGATGAGCTGGTTCCTGAACTGGAGGCCTGGATAGCCCGGTATCCGCTGCGGGAGCTGTTGTGGGCTCAGCTGATCACCGCACTGGACCGTGGCGGGCGTCAGGCAGACGCGCTGGCCACCTACCATCGGGTACGCACGGTGCTCCGTGACGAGCTGGGCGCTGACCCGGGTGAGCAGGTGCAGCGTGCGCACCAGGACGTGCTGGCCCGGCCCCGAACTACGGCTGCGCGGCTGCCGCCGGGAGCCGCGGTGCCGGCACCGCACAGTGACCTGATCGGGCGGGAAAACGACATCAGCGATATCCGGGCCCTGCTGGCCCGGCCCGGGGTCCGGCTGGTCACCGTGCTCGGCCCCGGCGGGGTCGGGAAGACCCGTCTGGTGATGGATGTCGCTCGGGTCGAGGCGGAGTCTCACCGGCTGCACTCCGATGGCGTGGCCTGGGTGCCGCTGGCCAGTATGACGCAGGCGGCGACCCTGCCAGCCACGCTTGCGCACGCCCTGGGAGTCGGGGAAGAACCCGGGCTGGACGCGGGCGAGGCGCTGCTGGCGGGCCTGCGGCCGCGGAAGATGCTGCTGGTGCTGGACAACCTGGAGCACCTCCTGCCGGGCGCCGCGTCGCTGCTGGCGCAGCTGCTGGATGCCTGCGCGGGGCTCGCCCTGCTGGTGACCAGCCGGGTGGCTACCCGGATCTCAGGGGAGCATCGGTTCGTTCTGGATCCGCTGCCCGTGCACGACAGTGACCGCGGCGGAATTGGCAGCGATGCCGTGGTTCTCCTGCTGGAACGCGCTGAGGCGGCGTGCCCTGGGTGGGCTGAGGACCAGCAGGCGCTGCGCTGCGCCGCTGGGCTGGCGGCAGACCTGGACGGGCTGCCGCTGGCTCTTGAGCTTGCCGCGGCGCGCGCGTCCCTGCTTGGCCCGTGCGCGTTGCGTGAGCGTCTTCGCGGGAAACTGGCCGGATCGGACGCCGCTATCGCCGATACGGAAGCGCGGCACCGCTCCCTGCACGCGGCGATGACCTGGAGCTATGAGCTGCTGCCGCCGCAGGCCCGTCAGATTCTGTGCCAGCTGGCGGTGTTCCGGGGGCCAATCGCGCTGGATGCGGCAGCGGCGGTGACTCAGCTGGATGAGGGTGAGCTGCTGGAGCAGCTCACCGCGCTGATCGACGCCAGCTTGCTGCGCTCGCTGCACGATGATCCCCCATCCTTCCGGTTGCTGGAGACCATCCGCGCTTTCGCGGCCGAACGACTCGCCCACGACGGCGGCGAGATGCAAGCTCAGACCCGGCACGCCGCCTTCTTTCATGCCCTCGGCGAGTCGGCGGCCCCGCGCCTGTGGCAACCCCAGCAGCAGGTCTGGTTCGACCGGCTCGAGCGTGAACACGACAACCTCCGGGCCGCTGTGCAGTTCTGGCTCGACCACGGCAAACCTGGATCGGCCCTGCGGTTGGCCACGTCCTTGGCCGCGTTCTGGGAGGCCCAGGGGCATCTCGAGGAGGGACTAGGATGGCTGGATCAGGCACTGGCCGCCGCACAGGATGCCGACCCGGCCAGCCGCGGGCGGGCGATGTTCTCGGCGTCCCGCTTGGCAGGCCAGCGCGGCGACACTGCGGAGGAGTCCGTACTACTTCAGGACAGCCTGTCACTGTTCCGGCTGGGCGGAGACCTTCGGGGTCAGATCTTTGCGCTATCGCACCTGGGTAACGCCGCCGCCCGGCGCGGTGAGGCATCTCGTGTCGAGGACCTGGGGGCTGAAAGTGTCGCGCGGGCCCGTGAGCTGGCCGATCCGTGGTACCTAGCGATGGCGCTGAACAACTACGGATACAGCCGAGTGATGGGCGGCAACGTGGGCAGCGTCACCGAAAAGCTGCTTGCAGAGAGCCTGCAACTGCGGCGAAGCCTGGATGAGAAGCGAGGCGTGGGCTTCACCTTGGGGAGCCTGGCCGAACTGCAGTTGTTGCGCGGCGACCTGGAGGCCGCCGCCCCGACAGTGGAGGAAATGCTGACCCTGTCGGACGCTTTGACCCACGCAGAACTCACCAGCGTCACCCTCAACCTGCACGGCTTCCTCTACCTGGCGCGCGGCGACCCTGCCCAAGCCGCCCGGGTATTCCAGAATTCCCTGCAGCGCTCCTGGCCCCTGGGGTTCCAGCTCCTGGTCGCCGAGGCCCTGCTGGGCCTCGGCGAAGCCGCAGCCCAGCAGGGGGCCTTCACCCGCGCCCTGCGGTTCGCCGTGGCCGCCAGCCGGGTCCTCACCGCCGCGGGACAGCAACCCGCCAGCTTGCACCAAGCCGCGATCAACCGCATTGAGCGCCACGTGGAACAAGCCATCGATCAGCCAACCCAGCAAGTGATACGGACAGCAGCAGAAACCGCTACCCTCGACCAGGTCCTGGCCGAGGCAGTCGCCGACGCGCAGGACTGACACTTCTCACCGTCCGCGAGGGGACCCTGGACTGCCAGCGCCGCCGCGCCTGACGCCCTGGTCGGGTCGCCCGGGGGGATTGCACCCCCGGGCTCCCACAGAACGGAGCGTGAGCCTCTCGGTTCACTCCGCTCTTCTCATCGCAATCCGGCCAGCTCGCGCGTCCAGGCCCAGTGGGCGAACAGCCGGGGTTCTCGTTCGGTCACCCCGGACCACCACCGTATGGACCTCTTGCAGGCGCGCAGCCGCTTGTACTTCTTGCCTGCCCAGCGCATCAGGTAGGTGTTGACGCGCCGCAGGAGGGGATACAGCTGCGACCGGTAGAACCGGCCGTAGTAGTTCATCCAGCCCGCCACGACCGGGTTGACCAGCGCGGCGATCTCGTTCAGGTCGTGCCTGGTCCACGTGTGGATCCGCCACTGGCGGACCTGCTGGCCCATCTTCTTGATCGCGTCGGGGCTGACCGCGGGCTGGAAGCCCGTGAACATCTTCCCGTCGGCTCTCCTGGCGCCCCTGGGCCGGAACGCGTACCCCAGGAACGTGAACGACGTGTGCTCGTGCGAGCCTCGCCGCCTGTCGTCCTTGCAGTACACGATCTTGGTCTTGGCCGGGTGCAGCCGCAGCCCGACCTCCTCCATCCGGCTGGCGAGCGCGGCCAGCACCCAGGACTCCTGACATAGGGAGATGGTTTATGCAGGGCTTGGGTGGGATTTGACCTCGTAGCGGAGGACGAGGTCGGTGCCGGGATAGCAGGCGCCAGCGGCGGTGAGCTGGTCGCAGAGCGCGGCGAGCGCCTGGGTCCGCCGGGGCGCGGTGAGCGGGTCGAGCCGGATAAGCAGCTGGCCGTGGCCGGGGATGATGTCGCCGGAGACGGTGAGCGCTTCGCGGATGAGGGCGTAGGCTTCGTCGCCGGCGCGGGCGTAGTGCCCGTTCAGCGCCCGGGCGAGGGTGGTTTCTGCGTTGCAGGCGGCCATGCGGATGGCGTGGGTGATCTGCTTGATCTCTGCTTCCAGGCGGACCATGTCCGGGTTGATCTCGCCGAGGCGGATGCGGGCGGGGACGGCTGCCGCGGCGTCCTGGGCGGCTTGGAGTTCGTGCCAGGCGGCCTCGGCCGGGGCGTCCAGGGCGTTGATCATCTGGTTGGTGATGGTGACCGGCTGGCCGGGTGCCGGGTTGCGCAGGGCTGCCAGGCTGGCGTCGCGCTGGGCCTGGGCCGCGGCGGCGAGGATCTCGGCATGGCGGACCTGGGCGGCGGCGGCTTTCCTGGCCGGGTTGGGGACTTTCCGGTCCGGGTCGTCGGGTGTGGCGGCGTGGGAGTCCAGGGCGTCCAGGGCGAAGTGGGTGCGGGCGTAGCGGAAGTAGTTCTCTTCCCGCCACCGCGAGGTCAGCCGCCAGCAGACCTCCCCGGCCGCGAGGTCGGTGCGGGAGGTCAGCGCGTGGATCTGCCGGGTTCCGCCGCCGCGGGCGGGCACCCGGCGGGTGACCTGCCGCAGGCTGACCGCCTGCCCCTTGCGCGGCCCTTGGTTGATGGTCAGCGTCACCATCGTGTCGGCCAGGTCGTAGGCGTGCTCCCGGCCCCGGTCATCGGCGCAGGTGATGGTGGTGAACTCGGCGGCGGACAGGTCGGGAGCCGGGCCCTTGCGCCAGGTCAGCAGGTCGAACCCGGCCTCGGTGATGTCGGCGAACAAGGCCTGGGACCAGCCGCCCCGGTCGAAGCACACCGTCACGCGCCGGCCCTGCCCGACGACCTGCCGCAGGTCGGGGAGCAGCCGGCGCAGCTCCCCGGCCAGGGACTCTGACGGCTCGGCGACCACCATGAACACGGGCTCCCCGTCCTGGTCGGTGACCCAGGTCTCGGCGGTGGCCGGGGCAGGGAACTTCAGCCGCGCGATGTGCATCTTCTGCACGGTCCGGGTGCCGTGGTAGGCGCGGGCATGCCCGTCGGCATACAAGAAGCCGAGGGCCCCGGGCCGGGCAGCGGCGTGGCGGCGGGCCAGCGCCATGATCAGGTCCGCTGCCTTGCCGGCCGCGGCGAGCTCGCCGAGCTTGCGGCGGATCGTCTTGACTTCCGGTGCCCGGTCCAGGCCCAGCACCCGGCCCAGCGCCGCGGGCGGGACCCTGGTGGCGCCTTCGGCCCGGGGCTCGCCGGCCAGGGCCAGGAACACCAGGGTCAGCAGCGTGGCAGCCAGCCCGTAGTAGCCATCGCGGAGCCTGCCGTAAACCTGGCGGGCGCCCTCCAGCAGCCCGGTTGCCTCCAGGGCGGGCAGCGCCAGCAGCAGCCCGGCCAGCGGGTACCGGGCACCGGGGATGAAGACCGGCTCGGCGCCCTCGCCGAGCAGCCCCTGCCGGGCCAGCGCCCGCTCCCCGCCCCGGGGCACCGGATCGGGCAGCACCGGCAGCGGCTCGCCCGCGGCCGCTGCCTCGCCATCCCGCTGATCAGGGGCGCTGTCCTGGCTGGCGTCATCGTCCCCGGCCGCCGGGCCCTGGCCGCGGGACCGGACCCGGCCCAGCGCGGCCCGGACGGTGAACGTCGACACCCCGGTCGCCGCCGCGATCTGCCGCAGCGTCTGGCCGCCGGCGTCCAGCTCCGCGATCCGGGCCGCCAGCCCGGACGTCAGCTTCGACGCGCCCTTCGGCCCGCGGCGGCCCGGGACCAGCCCGGCCACCCCGGCCGAGGCCACCGCCTGGTCCCACCGCCAGATGGTGGCCGGGTCCACCCCGAATGCCTCCGCCACCTGGCCCTGCGACGCCGCCCGCAGCCGCACCAGCTGCACCGCGGCCAGCCGGCGGCCCGCCTCGTCCCCGGCGTCCCACGCGAAGGTGGCCAGTCCGTGCACCGCGACCAGCCCGCCGTCCTCGTCGGCCAGCAGGCCCACGCCCGGGGCGATCTCGGCCGCCCCGGCCGGCAGCAGCGGGAGAGGAAGCTGGCTGAGCATACGAGCCATCATCCACCATCCCGCCAGGCTGATCGTCTTGCAAGAATTTTCTCACAAATCGGGCGAGCAGGACACGAGCGACACGCCGTAAATGCAGATCAGCCCGCCTCCATCACCTGGGCGCTTGGCTCTATGTCAGGAGTCCTGG
>CAVYJW010000002.1:0-286887 GCA_963768945.1 uncultured Actinomycetes bacterium | reverse complement strand
GGGTGCGTGCAGATCTCGCCGGGTAATGTTGGGACTCAAACGGAGGAAGCTCCGTTTAGTCTTGGAACCGCAGCTGGAGGCTCCTCCGCTTCCTATGGTACCGGCCGGTCTCCCAAAAAGACCCGGCCGGGCGACCCTGGTGAGCGGCGACGCGGCCCCGCCGCACCGATCTCGCACCGCACCGCACCGTACCGCCGAGCGGAGACTGGGACATCATGACTGTGAAAACACCCGCACCCCCACGCTGTTCACGGCCGAAATCCACGGCCGCCGAGGTCGTGGACGGCCTCGACCTGACCGGCCGCCGGACCGTCCGCGACCGCCCCGCGTCAGGCATCGGCATCAGCAGCGCCCGCCCGCTGGCCGGCGCGGGCGCCGAAGTGACGCTGGCGGTCCGCAACGTCGAGGCTGGCGAGTGAACCGCCGCCGAGATCTTCGGGACCACCGGGCAGCAAGTAGGTACCTCGTGGCCTGGCTGGACCTGGCCGACCAGGCTCCGGTGGCGGCGTCCGCGGCGGCCTGGGACGGCCCGCTGCATATGCTCATCAACAACGCGCGCATTATGGCCTGCCCGCTGATGCGTACTCCCGAGGGCTGGGAGATGCAGTTCGCCACCAACCACCTGGGCCACTTCGCCCTCGCCACCCGGCTGCACGGCGCCTGGCTGCCCGCCTGCGGCGCCCGTCGGCGTCCGTCAGTTCCGAGTCGACGGACACCACCCGGGCACCGCCCGCGGCGGCCAGGGCGCCGTGCAGCCGGGTGGCGAGGGCGAAGTGGCCCAGGTGGTTGGTGGCGAACTGCATCTCCAGCCCTCGGGAGTGCGCATCAGCGGGCAGGCCATGATGCCCGCGTTGTTGATGAGCATATGCAGCGGGCCGTCCCAGGCCGCCGCGAACGCGCCACGGAGGCCTGGTCGGCCAGGTCCAGCCAGGCCACGAGTACCTGCTTGTTGCCGGTGGTCCCGGAGATCTCGGCGGCGGTTCGCTCGCCGGCCTTGACGTTGCGGACCGCCAGCGTCACTTCGGCGCCCGCGCCGGCCAGCGCCCGGGCGGTCTCGATGCCGATGCCTGACGCGCCGCCGGTCACGACGGTCCGGCGGCCGGTCAGGTCGAGGCCGTCCACGACCTCGGCGGCCGTCGATTCGGCCGTGAACGGCGTGGTGATAGGGGTGCTCACAGTCATGATGTCCCAGTCTCGCTCGGCGGTGCGGTGCGATACGGTGCGGTGGCCCCGTCGCCGCTCACCAGGGTCGCCCGGCCGGGTCTTTTCCGGAGACCGGCCGGTACCATAGGAAGCGGAGGAGCCTCCAGTACGATTCCAAGACTAAACGGAGCTTCCTCCGTTTAGCAAATCCGACGTTACCCGGCGAGATCTGCACGCACCCCGGCCAGATCTGCACGCACCCCGGCCAGCTCGGCGGTCACCCGGAGAGGAGAGCGGCGTGGCGGAGACCATGGACCGGCCGATGCGCGCCGACGCCCAGCGCAACCGGGGGCGGCTGCTGGAGGCTGCCGTCCGCGCCTTCTCCCAGGAGGGTCCCGAGGCCACGCTCGACGCGATCGCCAAGGACGCCGGGGTCGGCATCGGCACGCTCTACCGCCACTTCCCCACCCGCGAGGCCCTGGTCGAGGCCGCCTACCGCAACGAGCTCGCCCGGCTCTGCGACGCCGTCCCGGACCTGCTCCGGGATCTGCCGCCGGACGAAGCCACCCGCCGCTGGATGGACCTGTTCGTCAACTACATGACGACCAAGCGCGGCATGGCCGATGCGCTGCGCGCGGTCATCGCCTCGGGCCGTAACCCGTACGAGCAGAGCCGCGGCCAGCTGATCGCCGCGATCACCACGCTGCTGCAGGCGGCGGGCGAGGCCGGGATGCTGCGCCGCGACATCGAGCCCGGAGATGTGCTGGCCAGTCTCGGCGGCGTGTCCCTGACCGCCGGGGAACCTGCCCAGCGGGAACAGGCCGGCCGACTGCTCGACCTGCTCATGGACGGCTTGCGCTACCAAGAGGCGCACGCCTGACGCAGCACGCCTGACGCAGCACGGCAGACACCAGCACGGCACCCGTGCAATGGCCATCCCCTGGGCCATTGCACGGGGCCGCGGCGACTCACCCGGAGCTGCGATACTTATCCGCTATGTCAACGTGGATCTGGAGGGAAGCTGCATCCGGGCCCGGCCTGCGGGTCGCCGTCAAGGACCTCATCGACGTCGCCGGCCTCCCCACCACGGCAGGAAGCCGGGCCATCGCCGAGCAGGCCACGCCGGCTGCCGCAGACGCTGCCTGCCTGGCCGGGCTGCGGGCCGCGATGGCAGCGGGCGAGGCCTGCCTGGCCGGCAAGACCAACCTGCATGAGCTGGCCTACGGGATCAGCGGGATCAACACCGCATTCGGCACGCCGGTTAACCCGCTCGATCCGCTCCGGGTGCCGGGCGGGTCATCGAGCGGCTCTGCCGTGGCCGTCGCCAGCGGCGAGGCCGATGTCTCGTACGGATCAGACACCGGGGGCTCGATCCGTATCCCCGCTGCATGCTGCGGGATCGCCGGCCTCAAGACCACGTGGGGCCGGATACCGCTCGCCGGGGTGTGGCCGCTCGCGCCGAGCATGGACACCGTGGGGCCGATGGCGCGGGATGTGGCGGGCCTCATCGCCGGGATGCGGCTGCTCGAGCCGGGGTTCGCGGTCTCGGCCCCGGCGCCCCCCGTCATCGGGCGGGTGGTGATCGGCGCCGATCCCATCATCGATGGCGCGGTCAACGGGGCTCTGGCCGCTACCGGCTGGGAGGTGGTCCAGGTCGGCCTGGACGGGCTCGACCAGGCGACCGCCGCCGCGATGACCGTACTCGACGCGGAGGCGTGGGCGTCCGACGGGGTGCACGCGGATACCGCCCCCGACAAGATCGGCCGTGACGTGCTTGCCCGGCTGCGCCAAGGCAGCACCATCACCCCGGCGGCGCTCAGCGCGGCCCGGGAGCACGCGGCGCACTGGCGCGCGACCCTCTCCTCGCTCTGGGACCGGGTCAACCTGCTCGCGCTGCCGACGCTGCTCGGGTTCCCGCCGACGCTGGACCAGGCACGGGAGATGCTCCGCATTCGCGGGCTCACCTCCCCCGTCAACCTCGCGGGAGTACCGGCGCTGGCGCTGCCGGTACCGACGGGGGGCCCGCTGCCCGCGAGCATCCAGCTGATCGGTCCCGCCGGCGGCGAGGAGCGTCTGCTCGCTGCGGGCTTGGTCCTCGAGCAGGCCGCGCTGGATTCAGCCGGTCCGCAGGAGCTGGCCTTACCGGCCCCGGGTCACGGGCCCGCCTACAGGGCCCGCCTTGACAGGGCCCGCCTGGACACTGGGCGGCGGGCTGATCGCCCAGCGGATCCCGCGGATGACCGCGTGACCAGCCGGGCGGACCACCGCGCGCTCGGTCAGCGGCAGGTGAGGCAGGTACAGCGGGCGGCGGGCCCAGCCAGGCAGCAGCGAGGTGGCCGCGGCGGCGAGGACCCCGTACGGTGCCCGGGCGACCATCGGCAGCGGCGGGGTGAGCAGCAGGAACCGCGCCGCCGCCCGAGCCTCGGCGGTGCCGCGCAGTTCCGCCCGGTACTGGCTGATCCGGTCCGCGAGCTCGGCCTCGGTGCGGGGCGGGTCAGGCACCCCGAGCTCGACGGCGATCCGGGCCACGTCGGCGACGTACCCGTCGCGCCCGGCCTGGTCGAGAGGCTCGGCCCCGAACCGGGTGTGCGCGCTCAGGAAGCTGTCCGCTTCGGCGATGTGCACCCAGGTCAGGAGCTGCGGGTCCGAGGCCGCGTAGGGCCGGCCGTCCGGGGCGGTCCCGGTGACCCGGCGGTGGATGGCCTTGACCCGTTCGGTCGCCGCCTTCGCGTCGCTGGCCCGGCCGAACGTGGTCACGGCGAGGAAGTAGCTGGTCCGCTGCAACCGTCCCCACGGGTCGCCCTTGTAGCCCGAATGCGCCGCCACGCCGGCCATGGCCAGCGGGTGCAGCGACTGGAGCAGCAGGGCGCGGATGCCGCCCACGAACATCGACGAGTCGCCGTGCACCCGCCGGATGGGGCTGTCCTCGGCGAACCAGCGGTCACCCTCAGCCAGGTGGATCACCTGGCGATGGTTCGGTCCCTCGGGACCTGCGACCTTCTCGAAGATCGACGCGCCGATACGGCGCCGGACGGAATCGGCCGTAGCGTGCACTCTCACCTGCCCAGTATCACCGCAGGGTCCGGCCGCCCGGATATCGGACCCGCCACGGTGCGGGAAGCAGCGTCGTCCGCGCGCCCCCGGCTACGTGTCCGGCCGGTCAGGTGCGGCCCGGGTTGCCACTGTGTGAAACGGGCTTTGTGAACCATTCTTTTGCGACCACCGGCACAAATATGTTGTCATGGTAGTACAGAGCGTGACTATCCGGAACCGGGGGCCATCGGGATCGGATAAGCAGTTCGGAAGGGGATCCGCCGTGCCTGGCCTCACCGCACGCGAAATCAGCCGCATCGAGACGACCTACACCAGCGACCTCGGCACGTTCTCCTGGGCCTGGGTCGTGCGGGCCGACGGGGAAGTCCAGTACCGGCTGAGTCACGTTGAACGGCCGCCGGGAACGCAACCCCTGGCGGTCCGTCTGCCGCCTAACGACGGTCGAGCGGCGGGCCATCGACTCTGACCAGGCACGCGCTACTGACCTGCTCATCCGCCTGGCGCGCGAGCGCGGGCAGTTTCCTGTCGATAACCGCAGATAACGAAGACCCGCCCGGCCCCCGGGCCCGGGCACGGCCCGGTCCACTGCGCCGTGCTACTTGAACGCGACCGCCTTAAGAACGTGTAGCAGAACGTCCCGTCCGGGCCGGCCGCCAGGCGCAGGTCGCTGATCCCCGCCGCCCAGTCCGCCGCGTCCATCAGTCCCTGCCCGACCGCCTGCGCGCCGACGCCCTCAACCATGGCCGTGAACGTCTTGCGGCTGAAGCCCTCGGCCAGAGCAGGCTTGCTGGCGTCCACGTAGACCATCCGGGGTGACACCGCGACCTCGCGGTAGCCCGCCCGGACCAGCAACGGGTACAGCCGGCGCCCGATCAGCGCGTCGCCGCCGCCTTGCCGCTGCAGGTCGATCAGGCATTGGATGGCCCGCCGGGCGTAGTCGCTGTCGGGATGGAAGTAAGCGGAGCCGTGGTCACCCTCGATGACGCTCAGCGAGCCGCCGGGACGCAGCACCCGCATCAGCTCGGCCAGAGCCGCGAGCGGGTCGCGCAGGTGCTCCAGCACGAAGCAGACGAAGACATGGTCGAAACCGTCCGCCCGGTAGGGCAGCCGGAAAAGATCAGCCTGCTGGAAGGTCACGTTGGCGTAGCCCGCCCGGCGGGTACGGTCTTGGGCCTGCGCCAGGGAAGCAGGTGAGATGTCGATCGAGGTGAACGAGGCCTCAGGGCTGTGGCCGGCCAGGATGACGGTCTGCGCGCCCACCCCGCAGCCCGCTTCGAGTACCTGGCTGCCCGCCGGGTACCGGGTGTCGGCGTGCAGCAGCCCGGTCAGCGTGGTGGCCTGATCGTCCAGCCGGGTTTTCTCGCCGGCCGAGTAGCCGTGGACGTAGTCGATTGCCATCGCGCGTCACCTCGGTGCCGATCCTACGCAACTGGGCCCGGCGGCCCCGGACATGCCGGGACGCCGGGCCCAGGGGGCCTGCTGCGGGGTTGATTCAGATCCCGCAGGCCGCGGCCACGGCCTCGGCAGCCGCCTCGCGGTTGCCCACCGCGGGGATGCCGGCCCGCTCGAAATCGGTGACGTAGATCGCTGCCGCGGCGGCCGGGGAGGACGCGGCGTTCAGCGCCGGGATGTACTGCGACCAGATCTGGTTGAAGGCCAGGATCGCCGTCAGCTGGGTCTGCAGGTCCGCCGCGTAGTTCCCGGTCACATACCCGCCGGGCAGTGGCGTCCAGCCGATCAGGCCGCCGCCGCCGTCACCGACCGACTCAGGGTTGCCGCCGGACTCCTGCCAGATGTTCCCGGCGATCCCGGCGGCCGCGTTCCCGGTGTAGCCGTGTGAGGTCAGGAAGTTCACGATCGCCGCGTAGTTCGCGGGGACCATCCCGCCCGCCGACCCCGAGCACGACCCGCCGTGACCGCTCGCCGTGGTGGTGTCCGGCGCGCTGCTCGCCGCGGTGCCGGACGAGCCGCTGCCCTGGGAACTGCTGGCCGGGCTGCTTACCGACGACTGGTTGCCCGCGGCGCTGGCCGCCCCGGTGCTGCTGGCCCCGGTGCTGCTGGCCGCCGTGCTGCTGGCTGCGGTGCTGGCCGCGGCCTGGTAGGTCCCGTTGCGGACCGAGGCAGGCGGGTCGGCCGGGACGCTGAACACCTGCCCGGTGTAGATCAGGTTCGGGTCGCTGATCTTGGCCTGGTTGATGCGGTACAGCCACCCCCAGTCGCTGGCATGGCCGTAAAACTGCTGCGCGATCCCGCTCAGCGTGTCCCCGGTGCGAACCGTGTAGGTCCGCGCCGCCTGGCGGCCGGGGTGCCTGGCCGCGTTCCCGTGGTCCCGGGAAGTGACGTGGTCCCGGGAAGTGAGGTGGTCCCGGGAAGTCTGGTGCGCCTGGGTGATCTGGTGCTGCTGGGTGGCCGGGGCGGCCTGCCCGGCGTCCGACGCGTGCGCCGCCGTGGAGGCCCACGCGGTCTGCGGTGCGGCGGCCAGCGCCCCCACCACCACCACGGCCGGCGCGGCCTTGCCGGCCCGACGGGCCATCTTCTGCGCCTGTGAGGGCGCCGTGTGCCGTCCGGTCCTCCGGAACTTCCTGCTCGTGCTGCGCGAGTTTCCTGCTTTCAAGACCCTGCCTAACGCCGATCGGCGCCCGGCTACGCGGCAACCTCCGCCTCTCACCAGGCCTGATATTCGCTCATCGGGCAGCATGGCAGTACAACAGACTCAACGTGTGCTATTTCGGACAAAAAGTAGAAATTAGTTAGGAGAGCGCTGTTTCAGGGACGATCGGGGAGCAATCGCTCGGCCCGGTTCAGTGTCTCCCTCAGGTTGGTCTCGGCGGTCAGCTCCAGGGCCTCGGGGATCGTGAGCCAGCGCAGCGGGGCGCCCGGCTCTTCCGGCACGATCGCGTCGGGAGTCCGGGTAGCCAGGAAGAAGCGCACGTCGGCGTGCTGGTGCGCGGGATCCGTCGCGGCCGCGGGCACCGAGACGATGACCACGTGCTGCAGCCGCGGGTCCGGCCACGGGATCAGATCGGCCAGGCCGGTCTCCTCGGCCGCCTCGCGCCGCGCGATGCCGAGCGGGTCGAGCTCGCCGGGGTCTCCGTGGCCGCCGACCTGGAGCCAGGCCTGCTGGCGCGGGTGCCAGCGCAGCAGCACCCGGCCGCTATCGGGGTGGACGATCAGCGCGGACCCGGTGACGTGCAGCGGCAGCGACCGCAGGTACGGGTCTTGTGTGCGCTCAGCGAGCGCCCGCACCCGCGCGACGTCCGCGGTCTCGGTCTCGCTTTCCGGCTGGTAGTGGCGGAGCAGGTCCCGGATCGAAGTCACGGGGCGCAACCTACCCCAGGACGGCCGAGGCCCCACCCGGCCGGTGGCCGGGTGGGGCCAGATCATCAGGACACCGAGACAGGTCGATGTTGGAGTCGCCCATTTGCCACCCGATTCCCCCCCCGCTTTGGGCTTCCTCCGCCAGGAACGCTTCCGGCTACGCAGGCACAGCGATAGTGCGCTCTATCGGGGTGGCGTGGCCGAAGAGGTCGAGAACTGGGCAGTGCGCGTTGACCGCATCGGCGAGCTGCTGATAACGTTCTGCGGATTCTGGGCCGCTCGGGGTGACCTTCAGCCGGACCGCGGTGAATCCAGGCCGGACGCTGTCGTCGAAGCCGAAGAAGCCGCGTACGTCGAGGTCGCCCTCGGCGACCACCTCCAGCCCGTCGAGCTCGATCCCGAGCTGCGCCGCCCAGAACCGGTAGGTGATCGCCTGGCACGAGGCGAGCGCGATCAGCGCGTGCTCGACCGGGTTCGCGCCCAGATCAGCGCCGCCGAGTACTGGCGGCTCATCGACGGTGAGCTGGTGGCCGCGCGTGCGGATCGCGACCTCGGTCGTCCCGACCAGTTGCCCGGTGACCGAGAAGGCGGCGGCCGCCTGCGCCGGGTCTGCTTCGACCGCAGTGCGGTTGTCATCGATGAGAGTCTTCAGTGACATGTTCTTCTCCTCAGTTCATTTTCCTGATTTGGACGGAGACATCGACTTGCTCCCGCGCCTCCCGGTCGGGCGGGAGGGTTCACCGGGCGGGCGCCGCGGCGAGGCCGCTCTGATATGTCCGCACGCGGAACCCGTCTCCCGCCGCGAGCCGCTCTTCGCGCTCGCGGACCAGCGGGATCACCTTCTCGCCGAAGTTCGCGAGGTCCTCCTCGTAATGCAGGAAGCCGCACTGGATCAAATCGATCCCAGCTGAGTGCAGCGCTTCGATCTTCTCCGCGATCTGCCTCGGCGTGCCGATCAGGTCTGGCCTGAAACCGTCGTTCTGCTGGACGAAGTCGGTCCCTTTCGAGTCTGTCCACATTCCGACCCCCTCCGCGGAAGACCGGCCGGCGCCCCCCTGCACCTGCTGCTTGAAGGCGTTGATCGCCTCCCAATCGGCGTGCCGGACGATCTCGCGGAAAACTTCCCGCGCCTCCTCTTCGGTGTCGCGGCAGATAATGAAGCAGTTCAGCCCGCAGCCAAACGGCCCGAACGGATCATCGGCACGCGCGTTGGCCTGGGATGCCGGGATCCCCTTCACTACGCGGCCTTCCGTTAGGGCCATGCCTTTGACGTCATGGGCGATCGCCCTGGCCTCCTCGAGCGTGTGGCCGTTGATGAACATGAGGTTCGAGACCCGGGCGGCGACGCGGCGGGAGGCCATCGAGTTTCCGCCCTGGAAGATCTCCGGACGCGGCTTGGCCAGCGGCTTCGGCCGCAACGGTGCATCGTGGATGCGGTAGAAGTCGCCGGCGAAATTGAACTCGTCCTCGGTCCACAGCCCGGTGAGCACCCGGATGAACTCCTCGGAGCGCCGGTAACGCTCATCGTGATCGAGCCACGGCTCGCCGAAGCCGATGAACTCCTCCTTGAACCAGCCCGTGGTGATGTTCAGCCCCCAGCGCCCGCCCGACATGTGATCGATGGTGGCGCCCATCTTCGCCACGATTCCCGGGTGCCATAGTCCGGGATGAAGAGCGGCCAGGATCTTGATCCGGTTGGTGACCTGGCTCAGTCCGGCGCTGGTTGTCACCGCCTCGAACTGCGAGGGCCAGCCGTGACTGACGAAATACCGGGCTGGCATCAGCGCATATTCGAACCCGGTGCGCTCGGCGGCCTGGATGTAGCGGACGTTCGCCTCGAAATTGAACTCGGTCCGCTGTTCGATCTTCGAGACGACAAACCCGCCGCTCCCGAGCGGCGCCCAGTACGAGAACTGCATCGGATCTGTGTATTCCACGTCAAGCATTGCTAGCTCCTTTCGGACTGCGGCCCGTTCTCACGAGGACGTTCCTGCGGCGATCGACCGGATACGACGGCACCGTCCCGCTTGCGCGCGTACCAGAGCGCGGCGGCACGGGCCACGTCGCCGCCGGACTCCTCCAGGGCCCGGCGGCATTCCTCATGGCTGGCGCCCGTCTCGTCCCGCACCGCGCGAATCATCTGGTATGTGATCTGGTCGTCGGTCATTCGCGAGCAGCTCCTTCCCCGGCCCAGTGCCGGTGTTCGCCGGGCCCGCCAGGCAGCGACACCGGCTCCAGCAGCAGGCATTCCTGCACCAGCGGGTGTTCGCGGTCAAGCTCGGCGGCCGCGACCTCGGCCGCGATCTCGCCGTCGCGCATCAGGTAGACGGTGTCGGCCACCGCCGCGACGACGTCGATGCTCTGCTCGACGAGAACCACGGTGACGCCTCGTTCCCGCAGCCGCCGGATGTAGCCGATCACCACTTCGACGTAGGCTGGGCTAAGGCCCTGCGTCGGCTCGTCGAGCAGGACCACGCTCGCGCTGCGGACGAGGGCGCGGGCGAGCGCGAGCATCTGCTGCTGGCCACCGCTCAGCTCGGAACCCTTGGCCTGGCACCGCTCGGCGAGGACGGGAAACTCGGCATACGCCTCCTGAAGCGCAACGCGTGAGCCAGCCGCCACACGCAGGTTCTGCTCGACGGTCAGTTCCGGGAACACCCAGCGGTTCTCGGGCACCAGTGCGATACCCAGGCCCGCCACCGCGTGCGCCGGGCGCCCCACCAGCTCATGCGACCCGAGCCGGATCGAGCCCGACCGGGCCTGGACCAGGTTCATGACCGTCGCGAGCGTGGTGGTCTTGCCCGCCCCGTTCCGGCCGAGAATGCTTGAGACCTGCCCCTGGCGCGCAATCAGGCTCACTCCATGCAGCACATGACTGGAGCCGTAATACGTGTGCACGTCGCGCAGCACCAGATCTTCAGCCAGGGCCGCCGTCGCCGGGTTCCGGAGCGTGCGGAGGCGCGGCTCCGTCAGGGCGCGGGTGGCCGGGGCGCCACCCAGGTAGGCATCCTGGACGCGGGGGTCCGCAGCGATCACCTCCGGCGGCCCCTGGGCGAGCAACGCGCCGCGGGAGAGCACACTGACCTGCCGCGAGACGCTCTGGACCAGGCTCATCCGGTGCTCGATCAGGAGCACCGCCAGCCGCTCGCCGAGCCGCCCGATCAGCTCGGCCATCCGTTCCGCCTCGCCCACGCCGATGCCCGCGGTGGGCTCGTCAAGGCACAGCACCACCGGATCGCAGGCTAGCGCCATCGCCACCTCGACCGCGCGCCGGTCGGCGTGCGAAAGCGTTCCGCTGGGGAAATCCTGGCTGGCCTGCGCCAGTCCGACCTCATCCAGCAGCTCACCGCAGCGATCCTCGATCCGGCGCCGCGCAGCCCGGCCGAGCCGCAGCCCGAGGCGGCCCTGCAGGCTGGTCTTCTGCAGCGCCAGCCTGATGTTCTCCCGCGCAGACAAGCTGTCGAATACCCGGCTGACCTGGAACGTCCGCACCAGGCCCAGCCGCACGCGGGCCACCACCGCGAGCTTGGTGATGTCGCGGCCCGCGAGCGCGACCGAGCCCTCGTCGGGCCGGACCAGCCCCGTGATGCAGTTGAACAGGGTAGTTTTCCCGGCGCCGTTCGGCCCGATGATCGAGTGCACGCCACGCTCGGCCACCGTGAGCCCGATTCCGTCCAGCGCCTGCAAGGCGCCGAACCGCCTCGACAGGCCAGTGACCTCGAGCACCGCAGTCATGATGGCTGCCTGCGCAACCGGCCGGACGCCAGCCGGAGCAACCCGGCCACCCCGCCTGGCAGCAGCAGGACGAGCGCGACGAATAGTGCGCCGAAGTACACCTGCCAGGTGCTCGCGAAGCTGGAGGTGAGGTAGTTGGAGGCGAAGACGTAGATGATCGCGCCGATCAGCGCGCCGTAAATCGTGCCGGAGCCGCCGACGATGAGGATCACCAGGGCCAGGCCGGACTGACTCCAGTCGAACTGGGCTGGGCCGATGCCGGCGTTGAGCGCGACGAACGCGATGCCGCCGACCGCACCGATGACCGCAGCGACGACGAACGCCAGCACCTCGTATCGCTGCAGTTCGATCCCGATCGACTGGGCACGCACACGGTCGTCGCGGATCGCCCGCCAGAAACCGCCGACCGGCGAGGCGACCAGCGATCTCAGCAACAGGTAGCTGACCACGGCGAGCGCAAGCGCGAAGAAGTAGAGGCTCCGCTCGCTGCCGAGGAGGCTGAATCCGGCGATCCGCGGCAGTGGCACGCCAAACAGGCCGATCCCGCCGCCGAGAAAGCTCAGGTGGAGGATGACCGTATACAGGACGACCCCTTCCGCGAGGGTGATGATCGCGAACGCGAGCCCGCCGGCCCGGGTGGCCACGATCCCCATCAGCCAGGAGAGCCCGGCCGTGATGGCGATCGTCACGGCGATCGCGGGCACCGCGTCCCAGTGCTGCTGAGCGAGGTAACCGAACGTGTACGCGCCGACCGCCAGCCAGGCCGCGTGGCCGAACGACACCAGCCCGGTGAACCCGACGAGGATGTCGAGCCCCATCACCCAGGTGCCCAGCGCGATTGCGTCGCCCGCCAGCTGGAGGTTGTACGCGTCGTTGGCCAGGATGAACGGGAACGCGATCCCGATCGTGAGCACGGCTGGCAGCACCCACCTCCGGCGGCTGTCCGAGCCTGCGGTGCGGGCGGCCGGGGCGAGGAGCGCGCGGGTGCGGGTGGCCAGCCCTGCTGTCTGCCCGGACCCGGTGATCACGTGATCACCCGCCCCTCACGGAAGATGCCGGACGGCCGCGCGAGCAGGATCACGATCACGATCACGAAGGACACCGCCGTCGCGACGTCGCCCGTCATGAACGTCAGCGACAGGTTGGCGGCCAGCGCGACGAGGTAGGCCCCTACGATCGCGCCGCGGACGCTCCCCAGCCCTCCGATCACGACGGCCAGGAAGGCGTCGATCAGGAAGTCGAGGTCCATCCCGGGCCGCACCGAGAAAATCGGCCCGGCAAGCCCGCCGATCAGTGCGGCGATCCCGGCCGAGGCCGCGAACAAGCCGGTCATCAGGGCGGTCGTGTTGACGCCCAGCAGCTCGGCCATGCTGGCGTTCTGGCTCGCGCCGCGGAGGACCGTCCCGGCGCCGGTCCACCGCAGGAGAGCCCATATCCCGGCGCTGACGGCGGTCGCGAGCGCGGCCGCGACGAAGATGAAGACGCTCATCCGCTGCCCGCCCACCGGCACCGTCCCGCTGATCGGGCTGTTCATCGTGCGGGTTGACGTGCCCCACACGACCTGTATCAGGCCGTCGAGCAGGATGGCCAGCCCGAACGTCGCGAGTAGCGTGCTGATCTCCGTGCGTCCCCGCAGCGGGCGGATCGTGATCCGCTCGATCGCGCCCGCGAGCACGGTCACGCAGATCGCGGCCAGGACGACGGCCGGCCAGTAGCCGGCCGCCCGCTGGAACGAGTAGGCGATGAACGCGCCGAGCGCGTAGAACGCGCCGATGGCGAAGTTCACGACCCGTCCCAGCCCGAACACCAGCGTCAGCGCAACGGCCACCGCGGCGAGCAGCGAGCCATAAAGCCATGCGTCTACGAGGTTGACGACCAGCAAGCTAGCCGTGACTGACCCGAACGGATTCATCGGGTCACTCGCTGCGGTTCCCCGGCTGGTCCACCCGCCCGAGACTCAGCCGCCGGGGACTCAGCTGCCGGGGACTCAGCTGCCGGAGACTCAACTGCCGGCGACATGGCATCCGTACGAGCTGGCTGAACCGACCACCTGGCTGGGCGGCATCACGAACAGCACCTTGTTCGCGTAGGTAACGCCGTACTTGGGCTGCGCCAGTTTCTGGAACTTCGTCGCGAATGCCGGCACGTTCAGCTGCCGTCCGCCCGCCTGGACGCTCAGTGGCTGAGTCCAGTAAGGGGTCTGGAAGCTCCGCGTGGTCAGCGCCTGCATCAGTTTGTGCGGGTCCGTTCCCACTGCCTTGATCGCGCTCAGCAGCATCCAGGTGTCGGCCATCGCGACGTTGGCCTGGGTGGTCGGCGGATAGCCGTAAGACCTGTAGAACGTTTCGTTGAACCGCCTGCCGGTCGGCGTCTGGTCTACGTAGGTCCATGACCCGCCATACTGCGACAGGACCTTGGTCGCCAGAAGTGCCTGCACCGTGGAGTTGCTCGCGGCCGTGCCGTACCCGGGGACCATCGAGTTCTCCGGGAAACCGACCGGCCCCACGATCTGCATCTGCTTGAACAGGCCGGCCGCGCTCGCCTGCTGGAGGAACGCCGCGTACTGGACTCCCCAGGAGATCGCGACCAGCACGGCGCGGGCGCCGCTGGCCTTCAGCTTCGCGATGTACGGCGCCCAGTCCACGGTTCCGAACGGGGCGATCTGCACCCCGGCGTGCCTGGCCCCGGGAACCGAGTCCCAGTACTGCGCGACGCTCTGGCTCCAGCCGGGGTCGTCCCCGATCACCACCCACTTCTCACCGATCAGGCCCGGGAATTGCTTCTGCGCGGAGATCGCCATCGCCTTGGCGTCCACAGCGGGCGACGGCGCCCCGTTGATAAACCAGTAGTTGCAGTTCGATCCGACGACGTCCTGGATGCTGCAACTGTTCCCGATCATCGGGATCTGCACCCGGCCAGCAACGCTGATCGCCCCCTCGCACTCACTCGAGGCCATCCCGAGCACCGCGGTTGCGTTGTCCTGGGTCTTGAGCTGGATCACCTTCGCCGCGGCCGTGGAGGCGCTGAAGTCCCCGCCGTCCTCGGACACGAACTTCACCGAACGGCCATCGACCGGGCCGAACACCTTCGCCGCAGCCTCGGAACCGTTGATGAACTGTTCGCCGATCGTCTTCGTCGAACCGGTCATATCGGCGATGATCCCCACGGTGATCGGATCCTTCGATGGGGACGCCTGAGCCGGGGAGCCGCTACCACCGCACGCGGTAACGAGGATGGCGGTGGCAGCGATCCCGGCCGCGAGAACCGCCCTAGGGTCAGTCGTTAAGCTGCGGATCCGTCTACGTAGCCCGGTAAGGGGAAAAGCCCGGTTCCCGCGAGAGTTGGCGTGCGTCAGCATCATGGTCGTTTCTCCAGGTCGGAGGCTGGAACACGGTGGGATTTCGCAGTTCTGGCCAGCAGACCGCTGCCCGATCGACAGACCGTCCGAGGCACCATCGGAAGATGAAATCTAATCTCTAGTAAAACGATGAGAATTATCAAGATTCGTCTACATGATCTGGTGAGGATCGGACCGCGTCCAATCGAGATTGCTGGGGGGGTGATAGGTCTGCCCGATGGTCGATGAGCCCTCCGCCGCTGCCGAGCGCCGCATAACGGCCCCGCCAGAACACGAGGGGCGGCGCTTCGGCCTCGCTGGTCTCGACGTCGCGCACCCGGCCGACGACGATCTCGTGATCGCCGCCGGGCAGCCGGTGCTCAACCGTGCACTCCAGCGTGGCCAGCACGCCGTGCAGCCGCGGGCTGCCGGTCCGTCCCGGCCGGTGCCGCACGCCGTCCCAGGCCGCCGCGAGGCCGCGGCGCGCGAAGTTGGCCGACAGCTCCTGCTGCGGCGCGGAGAGCACGTTGACCGCGAACGCGCCGTGCGTCCGGACGGCCTCCAGGGTCTGGCTGGAGCGGTCGAAGCAGACCAGGATCAGCGGCGGGTCCAGGGACAGCGAGCTGACCGCGTTGGCCGTGGTGCCGACCGGCTGGCCGTCGAGCCCGACCGAGGTGACCACGGTGACACCGGTGGCGAAGTGGCCGATCGCGTGGCGGAAGTCCGCGGCCGATACCTCGCCGTGAGCCACCCGGGGGTCAGTGCTAGTCAAGGTCGCGGGGGTGGTCATGATCAGAGCTGCCCGTGGTTCGGCGGCGGGACGCGGTTGAGCAGGTAGTTGCCGACATGGTGATACTTCCAATCGACGGGGTCGTGACTGGCATGGGTGCGGGCGTTGCGCCAGTGCCGGGACAGGTCGTGCCGCTCGTCGGCCGCGCTCGCCCCGGCCAGCGCGAACAGGTCACTGGCCACCTCGACCGCGACGTCGCTGGCGAACGCCTTGGCCTGGGCGACCGCGATGGAGCCGCGGGCCGCCTCGCCGGCGTCCCGGGGGAAGCGGGTCACCTCCTCCAGCGTGGCGGCGGCCGAGGCGAGCAGCGCCTCCGCCGCCCGGACCTGGGTGGCGAGCCGGCCGAAGCGGTAGATCGTGTGCGGGTCCGCCGCCGCGGTGTCCGCCCAGCCGGCCCGGGTGGCCTCGAAGAACGGCCGGGCCCGGGTCCGGACGAACTCGCCTGCGTCGCGCAGCGCGCCGCCCGCGATGCCGACCTGGATCGCGGTGTGCACGAGCTGGGCCCGCGCGCCGAGCTGCTGCGGCACCTCGAAGGCATCGGCGTAGGCGATGACCAGGCCCGGGTCCACCGCCACCTGGTCGAAGACCGCGGTCCCGCTGACCGTGGCGCGCTGGCCCATCACGTTCCAGTCGTCGTCCACGGTGACGCCCGGGGCGTCCCGCTGGACGAAGGCCAGGACCTGCCGACCGTCGTCGTCCAGTGCGCTGACCCCGATCCAGCGGGCCGAGATCGCGCCGGTGCAGTAGTACTTCCGGCCGTCGAGGCGCAGTCCCTGCGGGCCCGTCAGCAGCCGGGTCTTCAGGTCCTGGGCGTGCTGGCCGCCCCGCTCGGCCAGGCCGTTGCCCAGCCGCGCGCCCGCCAGCACGTCCGCGAACAGCCGCGCCTGCTGGGCCGGGCTCCCGTGGACGGCGAGCACGTCCACGAACAGGAAGTGGACCTGCGGAACCTGGGCGACCGCCGGGTCGACGGCGGCGATGGTCCGGATCACCTCGGCCAGCACCACCGGGGACAGGTCCGGCCCGCCGTAGGCGGACGGGACGGTGATCCCCAGCAGCCCGCTGGCGTCCAGGGCGGCCAGCTCGGCGTACGGCACCCGGCCCGCCCGGTCCCGGTCGATCACGCCGCTGGCGATCGACTGAGCGAAGGTGTGGGCGGCCGCGATCGCATCCGTTGCGGAGAAAAAAAGCTCAGCCGGCGCGGCGGGTGAGGTGACACTCATCGCGCGCCCACGAGAACGGGATCGGCCGCCGGCAGGCCCGCGGCCGGGTCGGGGATCGCGGCCGGGTCCAGGCCGGCCTCCACCTCCAGCGCGCGCACGATCGGGATCACGTCGCGGTCGGTGCGCTCGATCCCCTCGTGGTAGTGCAGGACGCCGGTCAGGCGGTTGTAGCCGGACGACCAGTCGGTGCGCTGCTCGATCGTGCTGGTGACCAGGCCGCCGCTGACGTTGGGCACCCAGTAGGCAAACCGGAGCGGCTCGGTGGTGGGATCGGTGGTCATGGTCAGCCTCCAGAGGGGGGTTAGTTGTCGTCGTGCGGGGACGTCATCAGGCCGCGGCGCCGCAGGACCGGCAGCAGGCCCTCGCCGACCTGGTAGGCCTCTTCCAGGTGCGGGTAGCCGGACAGGATGAACTCATCGATGCCGAGCGCGTAGTACTCGGCGATCCGCTCCGCCACCTCGTCGTGGCTGCCGACCAGCGCCGTGCCCGCGCCGCCGCGGACCAGGCCCACGCCGGCCCACAGGTTGGGCGACACCTCCAGGGCGTCGGTCCGCCCGCCGTGCAGCGCGGCCATCCGGCGCTGGCCCTCGGACTGCGACGCCCGCTGGATGGCCTGCGCCCGCTCGATCGCCGCCGGGTCCAGGCCGTCCAGCAGCCGCTGGGCCTGGGCCCACGCCTCGTCCGCGGTGTCCCGGGTGATCACGTGCAGGCGGATCCCGAAGCGCACCTCCCGGCCGGCCTGCTTGGCGCGCGTCCGCACCGCATCCAGTTTTTCCGCAACGGCCAGTGGCGGCTCACCCCACGTCAGGTACACGTCGGCGTACCTGGCCGCGACGTCCAGCGCCGGGGCGGAGGACCCGCCCAGGTAGATCTCGGGCCAGACCCGGGCCGGGATGATCTGCCCGCCGCGCACGTCGTAGTGCCGGCCGGTGAAGGTCACCGGGTCGCCGCGCCACAGCTCCCGGACGATGTGCAGGAACTCACCGGCGCGCTCGTACCGGGCCTCCTTGCCGAGGTGGTCGCCGAACCGCTGCTGCTCCACGTCGTCGCCGCCGGTGACCACGTTGAGCAGCAGCCGGCCGCCGGAGATGCGCTGGTAGGTCGCGGCCATGTGGGCCGCCAGCGTGGGTGACATGAGCCCGGGGCGGAACGCGACCAGGAACTTGAACCGGTCGGTGACCTGGGTCAGCCCGGCGGTCATGATCCACGCGTCCTCGCACCAGGAACTGGTCGGGGTCAGCGCGCCGGTGAAGCCGAGCTGCTCCGCGGACCGGGCGATCTGGCCGATGTAGGCGATGTCCGGCGCCCGCTCTGTGCCGTCCCCCGTGCTGTCTGCTGTGGCCCGGCTGCCGGCCGCGCCGACCGCGTTGCCCAGGCTCAGGTCGGTGCGCGAGTCGCCGTTGGTGGGCAGGAACCAGTGCAGGACCACTCCCATGGGCGGGGACCTCCTTCGTGGTCGTGGCGGTGAGGCCGAGGACTTCCTGCCCTGGGTCGTTGCGGTGAGGCCGAGGACTCCCTGCTTTGCCGATCAATTTTATAGGAAGCTCGGGTGACTGGATAGGCTCCTGCGATCGGGGGGGCGGGTCACGGAGGGCGGTCACGGGGCGGCCTGGCGGCATCCTTCCCGGGCCACCACCAGCGTCCCGGGCCCCGCCAGCGGAACTAGCTTCAGCATGCGGCCGGCCCGGACCGCACGTCCAATACCGATCGGCGAGGGCGTGGTAAGGTTTTCCTATTAAAACGATCGCTATCCTGGTGTTGGCGGGCGCCGGGTGAGAGGGGTCGGGTGCGGATCGAGCAGCTTGAATACGTGGCCACCGTCGCCCGGCTGGGCTCGTTCCGCCGGGCCGCCGACGAGTTGCACATCTCCCAGCCCGCGCTGAGCGGCTCGGTCCGGAGCCTGGAACGCGAACTGGGCGTTGACCTGCTCGACCGGGGACGGTACGGGGCCCGGATGAGCGACTCCGGCCGCGAGCTGTTCCCCTACATCCTGACCCTGCTCGACTCGTTCGACCGGCTCCGGTACGCCGCCGGTGAGCAGCACCGCAGCGTCCGCCTGGTCCGCCTGGGCACGGTCAGCGCGGCCACGGCCCCGCTGCTGGCCCCGACCATCCAGCAGTTCCGGCAGAGCCATCCGCTGACCCAGGTCGAGGTGATCGGCGCGCAGCAGGCCGAGATCCACCGCGGTGTCCTGGAGGGCAGCTTCGACCTGGGCCTGGTGAACTACCTCGACGGCGACGACATGCCTCCCGAGCTGGAGACCACTCCGCTGCTGCGCGGCCGCCCGGTCGTCGTGCTGCGGGCGGACAGCCCGCTGGCCCAGCACTCCGCGGTGTCCACCGCCGACCTGCTCGCCGAGCCGCTGATCGTGATGCGTTCTGGTTATGTGATGCACCGCTACCTGCACCGGCTGCTGCAGGGCCAGCCGCCGGCGTTCTCCTACTCCACCGACGGCGCGGAGATGGGCAAGCTGATGGTGGCCGAGGGACTGGGCCTCACCGTGCTCCCGGACTTCAGCGTGATCGGCGACCCGCTCGAGCAGCACGGGGTGATCACCTGGCGGCCGCTGGCCGACGACGACACCGGGGTGGAACTGGTCATCCAGCGGGCGCGGTCCGGCTCTGTCCCGCTGGCCGCCCGGGATCTGCACGGCATCTTCGTCGCGCGGGCCCGGGCCCACCCGGCCGGCCACGGTGGTTCCGCGGGCGGCCAGGCTGGTTCCCCGGCCGGGCAGCCTGGTTCCCCGGCTGGCCACGGTGGTCCCCCGGGCGGCCAGGCTGGTTCCCCCGCCGGGCAGGCTGGTTCCCCGGCCGGGGCTGCTCCGCCGGCTATCCGCCCGGGCGGGGTTGCCCCAGGAACCCGACGACGCCGGGGGAAGCCTCGCGTTCGCTCATAATCTCCTGCCGGCCGCCGATGGTGGTGGCCCCCCGCCCGCTGACGCACAAGGACGCGGCGGCCGTGGCCAGCCGGACCGCCTCTGGCACCGGCCTGCCCCGGAACACCTCGGTGGTCAGCGTGGCGGCGAAGCAGTCGCCCGCGCCCGTCGGGTTGACCACGGCGGGCACCGGGTCTGCCGTGTACTCCCTGGAACCCTCCCGGGTCAGGACCTCACACCCCCGCCGCCCCCGGGTCACCACGGCCAGCCCGCCGTGGCCCGGTACCGCGGCCAGGAGCTCGCTCACATAGGGCGCCTCGGTCTCGGACACCACCGCCACGTCCACCACCGACGAGACCGCAGCGCGAAAACTGCGCGGCACGAGCTCGATGCGGGCGCCGATGCCGTCCCAGCGCCTGACCAGCCCCTGCGGGGTAAGCAGGACGAAACGTGACCGGCATTCCCCGGCCAGTTTCTCGAGCGTTATTTCCTGGGACACGGGCGCAATATGGAGAATGTCACTGGCCGGCATATGGCACAGGTCCTGGATTTCACCGGCCCAGCCTTCCAGCCATTGTTCACGTGAATCCCCGGCCGACACGTTCCGGAATATCGTAGTTGACTCGGCGGGCTCCAGGTGCATCGCCACTTCACCGGCGTACGGCTGCCAGTACGGCCCTAGCTGGGCCGGATTCGCCCGTCCCACGATCTGGGCGCTAAGCCCCAGCCTGGCCGCCTGCAATGCGGAGTAGACTACCGATCCGCCCAGCACGTAAGAACCCCCCGCCTGGACGTCCAGGGTTGGGTTACCCAAAGCAAGGTAGTCTAGGCGCACCGTGATCCGCTCATAGATTGGCCGATGGGACTCGATGCATAGTACATCAGTAGATAGCGGGCAACAACGTAAAGACAGCCTCGTCGCACTGCCTCCGGAATTGCTGCCCACGGCCACCGGAACTAACGGCGGCACTGCGGTGAACGGCCTCTTGATCGGGGTGGACGGCGGAGCGACGAAAACGATAGCCGCGGCATTTGACCTGGATGCCGGGAAGGTCGCGGCAGCAGAGACCGGCCCGAGCAATCCCGAGGCCGTGGGTTACGAGGCAGCGGCGGCTTCCATTAATAAGGCAATTAGCGCGGTACTCGGGCGAGCCAGACCGGTAGCTGCCGCAGTACTGGCTGTTGCCGGAATAGACACCGAAGCCGAACGGAAACGCCTACTGTCCGGGGTGACCGAACTCAGCGCGCCGGTAGCATTGGCCGTCAATGACGTCGTGGCAGCGTGGGCGGCCGGCTCGCTCGCGTCGCCCGGTATCGCGGCCATCTCCGGCACCGGAAGCAATACGTTCGGGGTTAATTCCCGGGGGGCGGCCTGGCGCTGCGGCGGGTGGGGCCATATCGTCGGCGACGAGGGTTCCGGGTACATGGTCGCCGTGAATGGGATCCGGGCCGTCATCGCCTACCGGGACGGCAGGAACGATTGGACGGAACTGGTCCCGCGCCTGCTGGAATTCTATCGCCTGCAGCACATCGAGGATATCAAGCCGGCCATCTACCGGGATTTCGACAAGGCCCGTATCGCGGCCTTTGCCGAGCAGGTGGCCAGGGCCGCGGACGAAGGCGACGACATCGCCACCGGGATATTCCGGCAGGCCGCGGCGGACCTGGCCGGGCAGATCAGCGCCGTCTACGCGGCTCTGGACTTCGGCGGCCCCGCGGAGGTGACGCTGATCGGGAGCAATTTCCGGGCCGGGGAGGTCTTCATCGGCCCCCTGAGGGACCACCTGCGGCACGTGACCGGCGGCCGGGACTTCGCGGCCCCCAGGCTGCCCGCCGTGGGCGGCTCGCTCTGGCTGGCGGCCCGGGCGGCCGGGGCGGAGCAGCGGATGGACGCCGAGGCCCTGGCGGAGGCCCTGCGCGACACGGAGGCTCAGGGCTTCATGGCCACGCCGCCGTAGGTGATGACTGGCCCGTCAGCCCCGGGTACGGCGCTAGGGTCGTCCGCGCCAGCATGCCGGACGCGCTCCAGGCCCGGCTCGGCCACGATCCCGTGGGTAGTGACACAGGTGAAACATAGGCTGGAGACGACGCTGCCACCGCGACCGGACAAGGGGGCCACGTGACCGCGCTCGTGGCTATACAGGAGGAGTTCGGTCCGCCCCCGACTGCCCCCCTCCCGTCCCGCCAGCCCTGTTTGTCCCGCCTGCCCCTCCAGCCTGGCCTAGCCCTCCAGCCCCTCTAACCCCGTCTGCCCCTCTAGCCTCTCCAGCCCCGCCTGCCCCTCCAGCCCGGCCAGCCTCGCCTGCCACAGCTGCCCTGCCTGCCCCACCGTTGATCGCACCACGTTGATGATCAAACGATTGGTGTTGCCGGGGCGACACCAATCGTTTGATCATCAACGGGAACCCGGGATTTGGCGGGGCAGCTGGGGCTGGAGGGGCAGCTGGGACAGGCGGGGCGACGGGCGGCGCTGTCCACGACTTCCACACCAGGAACCGGGCGCTCGTGGAATGGAAAAGCTGGGCGGCGGAAAGGGCGGGCGCTTCCTGGCGGCATACCGTGCACCAGGATCCCCAGACGTTCAGCGCGAGTACGTGGCCAGGGAAGGACGCCAGGCTCACCGCTCCCCCGCTGAGCGATCCGCCGGTGACCCGGGGGCCCGCGGCGCGGTCGGAGCCGTGAAAAATAGTCGTGCCCGGGTGACCGCGAAAATAAGGGGCAGGGCCCCGGCCGGGCCTGGGATCATGCCTCACGTGAGCGACGATCTCTGGTGGGCGATGCCCGTGCTGGCCGGGCGGCTGATCCGGCTGGAGCCGCTGGCGCTGGAGCACGCGCCCGGTTACCTCACCGCTGCGGGCACCGGCGGGCAGGCCGCCGAGGTGTTCCGCTGGCTGAGCCCGCCGGGCGGCGCGCTCGCCCAGCCGGTCACCGTCGAGGACGCGACCCGGCACATCGCTGACGCCCTGGCTGCCCGGGCCCGCGGCGCCCGGCTTCCGTACGCCCAGATCGAGGCGGCTACCGGGGAGTTCGCCGGCACCACGTCGTTCTACGAGGTGAACCCCGCGCTGCGGACGCTGGGCATCGGGCACACCTGGCTGGGCCAGCGCTGGTGGCGTACCGGGCACAACACGGAGTCGAAGCTGCTGCTGATGGGGTTCGCGTTCGAGACCCTCGGCGCGGTCCGGGTCGTCTGGCACACCGACATCTTCAACACCCGGTCGCAGGCCGCGATCGAGCGGCTCGGCGCGGTGCGCGAGGGGGTTCTGCGCAAGCACCGGCTGCGCCACGACGGCAGCTGGCGGGACACGGTCCAGTACGCGATGGTGGACGACGACTGGCCGGCCGCCAAGGCCGCGCTGGCCGCCCGCCTCGGCTGGCTGGAAGAGGGCTAGCCGCGTACTCGCTCAGGTCTCCCGGCCAGGCCCGGCCGGCCCCCCGGCCTCACTCAGCTGGTGGCTGTCGGCGGCGGTCAGATCACACCCATAGATCCGCTTCAGCTCCGCGATGACCTCCAGGGTGGGCGCCGCGAACGCCTGCTCTCCCTCGAACGCGTGCAGCACGATGCCTTCCAGCAGGTCACCCAGGGACAGGTCGAGGTACTCGGCCAGCCCCTTGAGGACCTTCAGCAGGCTGCGCTCCATCCGTACCCCGGTCTGGACACGCTCAACGGTCGTCATGTTATCTTTGTACCATGGTACACAGCTCAGCATATCCGCTGCCTCGCGCCCGGCTCAGCGGATCTGTGCGGCTGCCGCCCGGCTACGAGCCCGCCCTCTACCTGTTCACCCCACGCGGCGAGAAACTGTGGGCCGACGGCTGGGACCCACTCTTCCCCGCTCCGGCCGGCGACGACACGGAGCCGGGCACGGTGTTCGAGACGTTCCACGGCGAGCAGCGCACGACCTGGGTGGTCTGCGCGCGGGAACCCGGCCGGTCCGTCCGCTACGCGCGCATCGCCCACGGCCGGGACGCGGGCACTGTGACCGTCACCCTGGACGACAGGACACCACCAGGCGAGTCGCGGGTGGCCACCGTTAACTACGACCTCACCGCGCTGTCTGGCGAGGCTGCCGACGGCTTGGCCCGGTTCGCGGCCGGCTATTCCCAGTTCCTCCGGCACTGGGAAGAGGCCATCGCGGCCGCCACCCGCGATGCGTGAGGACACTGGGGAAGACACTGGGGAAACCGTCGTGCCGGCTGCCGGACCAGGCCTCTTCACGATCGGCCATTCGAACATCAGCCTCGACGATTTCCTGGGCCTGCTCCAGCAGCACGGCATTGACACCGCCGCCGACGTGCGCACCGTGCCGCGGTCCCGCTATGTCCCGCATTTCAACGCGGGACCACTGGGTGAGGCCCTGGCCCGGCGCGGTATCGGCTACGTCCCGCTCGGCCGGGAACTCGGCGGCCGCCCCAGGGACAACGAGTTCTATGACGAGCAGGGTCACGTGCTCTACGGCCGGCTGGCCGGGACCACGGCGTTCCAGGAGGGACTCGACCGGGTCCTGGCCAGGGCCCAGACGCGCCGCATCGCCCTGCTCTGCAGCGAGGAGGATCCTTCCCGGTGCCACCGCCATCTGCTCATCGGGCGAGTCCTGCGGGAGCGCGGCGTCGCGGTGTCTCACGTCAGACGGGATGGGCGCATCGAAACCGAGGCGGAGCTGGCAGCGCGGGAACTCAGCCAGGACCCGCAAGCCACCCTCTTCGACGGCCGCGCGGAGGAACGGTCGTGGAGATCTCCGCGTCCGGTTTTACCAAGAAGACCGCCGCCCAGTTCTCCGGCACGCTGATCACAGCGCCACGCGGTCCACCCTGATCCAGGGCGATCAGCCATGATGTCGAGAGCGCCCGGCGGTCCGCGGCCCGATGTCGAGCTGCCGTCCGGGGCTGAGGTCAGGTGACGTTTGCGGCGGCTGCGGGTCCGGGTTCCATCGGCCCGCACCCCCCAGATGCAGCCAGGAAAGGATGAGGATGGGACAGCTGACGGGCCTGCGGACGCTGGTCACCGGCGGTGCCTCCGGGCTGGGCGCCGCGATCGCCGCGGCGTTCGCGGCCGAGGGTGCAGAGGTGGTAGTGCTGGACATCGCGGAGAAACTTCCCGCGGGGCTGGCCGGCGGGGCCGCCTACGTGCAGGCCGACATCACCGACGACGCGGCGGTGCAGTCCGCCGTGGACGCGGCCGCGGGCCAGCTCGGCGGTCTGGACCTGCTGGTCAACAACGCCGGCATTGGCGCCCAGGGCAGCGTGGCCGACAGCACCGACGAGGAATGGCGGCGGGTGCTGGACGTGAACGTGATCGGCACCGCCCGGGTGTCCCGCGCGGCCTGGCCGTACCTGCGCGAGTCCGGCCGGGCGGCCGTGGTGAACACGGCCTCGATCGCGGCGACCGCCGGGCTGCCGGACCGGGCCGTGTACTCGGCCAGCAAGGGTGCAGTGGCCGCCCTGACCCGGGCAATGGCGGCCGACGGGATCGCGGACGGCATCCGGGTCAACGCGGTGAACCCCGGCACGGCCGACACGCCCTGGGTCAGCCGATTGCTGGACGCGGCGCCCGACCCGGACGCGGAGCGGGCCGCGCTGGAGGCCCGCCAGCCGCACGGCCGGCTGGTGTCGGCGGAGGAGGTAGCGGCCGCGGCCGTATACCTGGCCTCGCCCGCCGCCGGCTCGACCACCGGGACCGAACTGGCGGTGGACGGCGGGATGGCCGGCCTGCGGCTGCGGCCCCGCACGTGACCCGGCCGGCCGGTCAGACGACAGCCTCCCCCGGGACAGCCTCCCCCGGGACAGCCTCCCCCGGGACAGCCGATCCGGGCACTGCGAGCGGCACGAGGTGTCGATGCCCGACCCGGCGATCCCAGTTCCCGCTGCGCCACCCGGCGGCGGTGTCCGTGGTCAGCGGGATTCGCAGCGGCGGGCAGGTTGCCCCGGCCCTGGCCCGCTTCGCTACCGTGGTCCAGGACGAGGCGTGGACGGAGCTTGATGCCTGCTGACGGCCTGCTGGACATCGACCTGGCCTACGGGCGGCGGGGCCTGCGGATCTCGCTGCCCGCTGGCCGGACCACGGTCGTCGCGCCGGCACATCATCCGGCCGCGCCGGACGTCCCGGCCGTGCTGCGCGACGCGCTGCGCCATCCGGTCGCCGGACCGCCGCTGCGGGCGGTGGTGCGCCCGGGCCAGCGGGTGGCCGTGTCGGTCTGCGACGTCACCCGGCCGCAGCCCCGCGAGGCCATGCTCCGTGCGCTGCTCTCCGAGCTGAAGGGACTGGTCACGCCGGACGACGTGACCGTGCTCATCGCGACCGGCACGCATCGCGGCAACACCCCGGCCGAGCTGGGCGAGATGCTGGGCGACGAGCTGGCCGGCCGCTGCGCGTGATCAACCACGACGCGCGGGACGAGAGCATGCTCACCTGGTGCGGCGAGCACGGCGAGGAGGTGCCGGTCTGGCTGAACCGGCACTGGGTGGATGCAGACGTGAAGATCACCACCGGGTTCGTGGAACCGCACTTCTTCGCTGGGTTCAGCGGCGGTCCCAAGCTGGTAGCGCCGGGCCTGGCCGGGCTGGAGACTACGCTGACCCTGCACGACGCCCGGCGGATCGGCAGCGACCGGGCCACGTGGGCGGTGTGCGAGGGCAACCCGGTGCACGACGACGTGCGCGCGGTCGCCGCGGCGACCGGGGTGGACTTCGCCTTCGACGTGGTGCTGAACCGGGAGCAGCAGGTCGTGGCGGCGTTCGGCGGCGAGGTGCTGGCCATGCACGCGACGGCCCGCGCGTACGTCCGCGAGGTGTCCATGCGCCCGGTGGACGGCCTGTTCGACGTGGTCGTGACGACCAACGCCGGCTTCCCGCTGGACCAGAACCTGTACCAGGCGGTCAAGGGGATGTCCGCGGCCGCCACCGTGGTCGCGCCGGGCGGGCTGATCATCTGCGCGGCCGAGTGCGCTGACGGGTTCCCCGATCACGGCTCGTTCCGCGCGGAGCTGGCCGCGGAGCCGACGCCGGAACGGCTGCTGGCCTCGATCGCCGCGCGCACCCGGACCGTGCCGGACCAGTGGCAGGTACAGGTGCTGGCCCGGGTGCTGCGCCGGGCCCGGGTGGGCGTGCACGCATCCACGCTGACCGACACGGACCTGCGCAGCGCCCACCTATTCGCGGTGCCGGACATCGCCGCGGCGGTCGCGGCCGAACTGGAGGCGGCCGGGCCGGGCGGACGGGTCTGCGTGCTGCCCGAGGGGCCGCAGACCATCCCGTTCGTGAGCGCGGACGTCGTGGGGAGCCCAGTGTGACCGACTTCGAGAGGGTGAGCGAGTTCGAGACCGTGACCGAGTTCCAGATCGCCGAGCTAGTGGGCCGGCTGAAGGACCGGGTGGCCCGGGAGGATCGGCTGGTCACGGCGTTCTCGGGCGGGGCCGACTCGGCGCTGCTGGCCGCCGTGGCGCACCAGGTGCTGGGGCCGCGGGCCCTCGCGGTCACCGCCGTGTCGGCCAGCCTGCCCGCCGCGGAACGGGCCGCCGCGCGAGACTTCGCCCGGTCCCGCGGCCTGGCCCACGTCGAGGTGTGCACCGACGAGCTGGACCGGCCCGAGTACCGCCGCAACGACGCGGACCGCTGCTTCCACTGCAAGAGCGCCCTGTTCGATGCGGTGGACCCGGTGGCTGCGGCGATGGGCGCGCGGGTCGCGCTCGGCACCAACCTCGACGACCTGTCCGACCACCGGCCCGGCCAGCGGGCCGCCCGCGACCGGGGCGCGGTGTTTCCGCTCGTGGACGCCGGGTTGTCCAAGGCAGCGGTCCGCGCGATCAGCCGCGAGCTCGGCCTGGCCACCGCGGACAAGCCCGCCGCGGCCTGCCTCTCCTCCCGGGTCGCCTACGGCGACCAGGTCAGCCCGGAGCTGCTCGGCCGGATCGAGCAGGCCGAGGATGCCCTGCACGAGGCGGGCTTCCCGGTCTGCCGGGTCAGGGCGCACGCGGCGGGCAGCGTGGCCCGGATCGAGGTGCCGCCGGAGGACCTCGGGCGGCTGCTGCACCGGCGTGAGGAGATCAGCGGTCTGGTCCGGGGGGCTGGCTTCGTGTTCGTCAGCGCCGATCTGGCCGGGCTGCGCAGCGGCAGCATGAACGCGCTGCTTCCGCTGTCCGTGGTCCACCGGGCGGGCTAGGTGGACTCCGGCCAGCTAGATGAGGACCAGCCAGGCCAGGACCAGCCGGAACCGGGCCAGCCGGAACAGGGCCAGCCGGAAGACCGGCCCGATCAGGCACTTACCCCGGCTCTGGCGCTTGGTTTCGCCACCGTCGACCTGGACCGGCCGCGGCGGCAGGGGCTGCCGGAGGTGATCTACGCCCCGGGAAAGCGGCCCGGCGAAATCGCGGCCATCGCGGCCGCCCTGCTGGCCCGCACGTCCGGGCCGGTGCTGGTGACCCGGGTCGAGCCGGGCGTCGCGGCCCAGGTGTCGGCGGACGTTGCGGCGCCGGGTAAGCACGGGCCCGGTGGCTACAACGCACCGGCCCGGCTGCTGTCCTGGCGGCCGGCCCCGCCCGGCGGGTGCCGGGTAGCGGTGGTCACGGCGGGCACCGCGGACGGGCCGGTGGCCGACGAAGCGGCCGCCGTGGCCCGGGCCACTGGCCTGGAAGTCACCGAGTTCCGCGACGTCGGCGTGGCCGGGCTGCACCGGCTGCTCACCGTGGCCGGCGACATCGGCGCGGCCGACGTGGTGGTCGTGATCGCCGGCATGGAGGGAGCGCTGGCCAGCGCGGTGGCGGGGCTGGTCGGCGTCCCTGTCGTGGCGGTGCCCACGTCCACCGGGTACGGCGCGGCACTGGAGGGCATCACCGCGCTGCTGGCCATGATGACTTCCTGCGCGGCCGGCGTGTGCGTGGTCAACATCGACTCCGGATTCGGCGCCGCCATGGCCGCGCACCGGCTGGCCTTCAGCCTGCGCCGCCCGCACCCCGCCCAACCGCACCCCGCACCACCCCACCCCACCGCACCACGGGGCCGGGTGAGCGGGCCGTGATCTTGTGGCTGAACCCGTTCTCGGGGATCTCCGGCGACATGTTGCTCGGCGCGCTGCTGCACCTGGGCGCGCCCCTCGACGACGTCCGGACGGCGGTGGCCAGCACCGGGCTCACCGGCTGGGAGCTGACCGCGGGACCGGTGCGGCGCGCCGGCCTGTCCGCCTGGCAGGCCCAGGTCCGGGTGGGCGAGGAGGTGCCCGCGCGTCGCGCCGCGGACCTGCTCACGCTGGCCCGGGCCGCGGTGCCCGCCGCCGCGGCGGAGCTGGCCGCCGCGGCGATCGCCGCGCTGGCCGAGGCCGAGGGCCGGATCCACGGCGTGCCCGCCGCCGCCGTGCACCTGCACGAGCTGGGCGGGGTGGACACGATCGTGGACACGGTCGGGGTCGCCGCTGCGCTCCACGCGCTGCGGGTGAAGGCGGTCTGGTCGGCACCGCTCGCGCTGGGCGCAGGCGTGATCGAGATGAGGCACGGGCAGTTCCCGGCCCCGGCGCCGGCCACAGTCGCGTTGCTGGAGGGCGCGCAGGTCACCGGAGTCCACCCAACCGGCGGGGCGGCGGCCGCGGAGACGGTCACGCCGACGGGCGCGGCGCTGCTGCGCGCGGCGGGCTGCCGGTACGGGCCGATGCCCGCGATGCGGGTGGCGGCCAGCGGATACGGGGCAGGCGCCCGGGACGTGCCGGGACGGCCCAACGTCCTGCCCGCCCTGCTGGGCGCGCCTCTGGGGGATCAGGAGCTCGCGGGGGCGGCGGGGGACGAATCCCCCGCCGGCACCGAGACGGGGGACGAGTCCCCCGCCGGCACCGAGACGCTGATCATGCTCGAGACCACGGTGGACGACGTGACCGGCGAACTTCTCGGCGACCTGCCCGGACTGCTGCTCGGCGCGGGCGCGCTGGATGCCTGGATCACCGCGGTGACCGGCAAGAAGGGCCGGCCGGCGCACGTCGTCACCGCGCTGTGCCGCCCGGGCCAGGACGAGCCGGTCCAGGCGCGGCTGCTCGCCGAGACGGGCAGCCTGGGCGCGCGGCGCCATCCCGTCCAGCGCTCTGCGCTGCCACGGCGGGAGGCCGAGGTGACCGTGCAGGGGCACCGGATCCGGGTCAAGATCGGCCCGCACCGGGCCAAGCCCGAGCACGACGACGTGGCCGCCGCGGCCCTCGCCACCGGCCTGCCCCGCCGCGTCGTGGCCGAGCAGGCTCTCAGCCAGCTGGAGGACTGACCACTACCCGCGCCCCTGTCAGGCGTTCAGGTAGGCGAGGACGGCCAGCACCCGCCGGTTGTCGTCTTCGGACGCGGCCAGGCCGAGCTTGGTGAAGATGCTCGTGGTGTGTTTGCTAACGGCCTTCTCGCTGACGAACAGCCGCTGCGCGATGGCCACATTCGAGCGGCCCTCGGCCATCAGGGCCAGGACCTCGCGTTCGCGTGCGGACAGCCGGGTGACTGGCTCGTCGCGGGCACGGCGGCCGAGCAGCTTGGTCACCACGTCGGGGTCCATCACCGTGCCGCCCGCCGCCACGGTCCGGATCGCGTCCACGAACTGGTCGTCGTTGAAGACCCGGTCCTTGAGCAGGTATCCGACCGCGCCCGACTGGTCGGCGAGCAGTTCGCGGGCGTACAGCTGCTCGACGTACTGCGACAGCAGCAGCACCGGAAGGCCGGGCACCTGCTGTCGCGCGGCCAGCGCCGCCTGCAGCCCGTCGTCGGCGAACGAGGGCGGCAGCCGGACGTCCACCACCGCCACGTCCGGCCGGTGTTCCAGCAGCGCACACAGCAGGCCGGGCGCGCTGTCCACCGACGCCGCGATCTCGAAGCCGTGCGCTGTCAGCAGCCGGGTGAGCCCGTCCCTCAGCAGGAACAGGTCTTCGGCGACGACAACGCGCACGGCACCTCCATGGCGATCATGGTCGGCCCCCCGGGCGGGCTGCTCACTGCCAGGATGCCATCGAACGCCGCCAGCCGCTGTTCCACGCCCCGCAGCCCGGTGCCCCGGGCCGGGTCTGCCCCGCCAGCGCCGTCGTCGGCCACCTGGACCCGGAGCAGGCCGCCGGTGTGCTGGATGCGAATGTGCACCCGGCGCGCACCGGAGTGCCGCACCGCGTTGGCCAGGGCCTCCGCCACCGCGAAGTAGCACGCGGTCTCGACCGGCGCGGCCAGCCTGCCGGGCAGGTCGATGTCCAGGTTGACCGGGAACGGGGTGTCGAGGGCGAGGGCCCGCACAGCATGGCCGAGGCCGCGGTCGGCGAGGACCGGCGGGCAGATGCCGCGGACCAGGTCACGCAGGTCTTCCAGGGCGCGCAGCGAAGTCTCCCTGGCCTCCGCAACCAGTGCCAGCGCGGCCTCCGGGCGGGCAGGCAGCATCCGCTCCACCGCGCGCAGGTTCATGCCCAGCGCGACCAGGCGGGCCTGGGCGCCATCGTGCAGGTCCCGCTCGATCCGGCGCAGCTCGGTGGCGGCCGCGTCCACGGCCAGGTCCCGGGTCTCGGTCAGCCGCTGTACCCGGCCCTCCAGCTCCAGGTCGCGGCCGGGAACCAGCACGGCGCGGGCGTGCGCGCCGATGGTCCGCGGCACCAGCCATGCGGCTATCACGAGGAACGCGCTGGCCTCGGCTCCGGCCAGCATGGCCAACTCGCGGGTGGTGACCACGATGACGCCGTACAGCACGCCGGGCCGCTGCAGCCCAGGCAGCGACGGCCAGCTCGCCGCGATCATGAAGCCCCGGACCGCGAAGGCGGCCAGCGCGACGGGGACGAGGTCTGCGGCGATCACCGGCCACCGGACGGCGGTGACGAGCGAGACCAGAAGAGCCGCGACCGTCCACGGCTGGACACCGAACACGGTCAGGCCGAGCAGCGCCACCGGCATCAGGAGAATGCCCCAGCGATTCTCCAGCATCCGCTGACGCAAGGAGGACAGCAGCCCGGCGGCGTGGGTCCGCAGCGCGGCCGCGCTGCGCGGCAGCAGCCACAGGCCGAGGGTGAGCAGCAGCAAGGCCAGCGGCACCAGCAGGCTGCCCGGCCACGGCCCGCCACCGTGGCTGATGTGCACGGTTACGTCACTACCGCGCCCGGCCGCCTGCCAGGCCAGGGGGGGCGGTCCGTTGACCGAGAACTGCGTCCCCCGGCCGCCGGCGGTTACGGCCTGGATGGCCGGACCCGGATACCAGTTCGCGTGGGCGCCAGCGGGAATCCGCACCTGGCCGGATCCTCCCCCGGGGCCGGGCCGGGCCATCACGACCCGATAGCCCTTCGCGAGGGCCCGCCTCACCATGACCGGGGGACGCCGGCCTGTGGTGATGACCCGCTGCCTGAGCGCTGCGAAAGCGGAAATCGTCCAGAAGTTCGCCCCGGGCTCGGTGGCGGCGACGACGAGCCCGCTGATCCCGGCCACCACCATGGTGACCGGCAGCAGCACCGCCGCCAGGGCCGGCTGCCAGAGCGCCACGATCACGGCCAGGACAACCGCCGCCAGGGTCCACGGCCGAAACCCGAACAGCGCCATGCCCATCGCGGCGACCGGCACCAGCAGGACGCCCCGGCCCAGGTAACGCAGCAGCCTGGTGATAACCCGCCACGCGACGGTGAAAAGGATCCGCATGTCACCCATCGTGATCCTGCCCAGGGTCCCGGCGCTATGGGGTCGCACCTAATAAAGGGGTAGGCCTGGGCCCACCTCAGGTGCTCGCGAGGAAATCCACGACCGGGGGCCGGCACGAAGGTGACATTCCCGCGCACGTGTCCAGTTCCGCCGGCGTCTTCGCGGGCCTGCGCGGGCCTGACCAGGCCTAGTGGCGGCCGACCGGAGTAATTTGGGCAAGCTCCGGGCGCGGATGTCGAAACTGGTGCGGCAGTTCCGTCCTAGGGTCAGGAGCGCCGCCCAGGCGCCCCAGACGGAAGGAGTCTGCGCATCATGGACTGGAAGCTTGAAGTGGTCGTCGTGCCGGTCACCGACGTCGACCGGGCGAAAGACTTCTACCTCGGGAAGCTGGGGTTCCAGCTCGACGCGGACACGCAGCCCACGCCGGACATGCGGGTGGTGCACATGACGCCACCCGGGTCGGCGTGCTCGGTCGTGATCGGCCCCGCGCTGATCAGTGAGGACGCCCCCGCCGGGGCGGGGGCGCGGGTCCAGCTGGTCGTCGCCGACATCGACGCGGCCCGGGCCGAGCTGACCGGCCGCGGTGTCGAGGTCTCCGACATCCAGCAGCTCGACCCCCGGGACGGCGGGAAATTCATGTTCTTCGCCGACCCGGACGGCAACCAGTGGGCAGTGCAGGAGGTGCGCGAGCGGGTCGGCGCGCCGCTGGGCTAGTTGCTCTGTCTTGACGGCGCCGTACCCGGGCACGGCCCGTCAGGCCAGCAGGCCTCGGGCGTACCAGTCCCGGTCGCCGGTGACCCCGGGCAGTGCGAAGAAGTAGCCGCCGCCGAACGGCTGCACGTAGTCCACCAACGGCTCGCCCGCCAGCCGTTCCTGGACGGTCTCGAACTGCCGCTTCACGTCCTGCTGGTAAGCCACGAACACGTGGCCAGCCTGGAGGTTCCCGTTGAGATCGACACCCAGGTCGTAGTTGTAGGAGCGGCGCACGAGCCGTTGCCGGGCGGTGGCCGGGGTCCGGGGGTTGGCCAGCCGGATGTGCGCGTCGAGCGGGATGACCTGGCCCTTGGGGTCAGCGGTGTAGTGCGGGACGTCGAACTCGCGGGTGCCGTCCAGCGGCGCCCCGGTGTCCCGGCGGCGGCCGAACATGTTCTGCTGCTCGTTGATGGAGACCCGGTCCCAGAACTCGACCAGCATCCGGATCAGCCGGACCACCTGGTAGGAGCCGCCCCGGGCCCAGCGCGGCTCGGCCGGGTCATCGACCCAGACCAGGCTGGTGGCCAGGGAACCGTCCGGGTTGGCCGTGCCGTCCTTGAACCCGAGCAGGTTCCGCGAGGTGCCGGACGGGCGCGGCGGCGAGTCGTAGCCCTCCATCTTCCAGCGCAGCTGCATCGCGCCGCGGGTGTGCCGGGTGAGGTCGCGGATCGCGTGGTGGATGGTGTCCGGGTGGTGCGCGCACAACTGCAGCAGCAGGTCGCCGTGCAGCCACGCCGGGTCCGGCGAGTCGTCCGGGAAGACCCGCATCGGGGTCAGCTTCCTGGGCTTGTCCGCGGCGAGGCCGAAACGGTCGTCGAACAGGCTCGCCCCGGCCGAGACGGTGATGGTCAGCCCGTCAGCCGGGATGGCCGGGCCGAGCACGGCGCTGTCCGCGGGCGGCTGCCCGACGCCGAGGTCCGGCGGGTTCCCGCCGGACGTGAGGAACCGGGCCCGGGAGGTGAGCGTGCGCATCAGGCCGGCCAGGTCCGCCCGGCGGCCCGCGGTGACATCGAACGCGGCGAAGCACGCGGCGGCCTGCTTCGCCGCGGGCCCAGGGGCGAGGATGCCGGCCTGGCGCGTCCCGTGGAAGGGATAGGAAGACGGCACCGGCGCGGCGCGGGCCGCGTCGGCGTCGGCTCGGGCGCCCCCGATCAGCGCGGCTCCGGTCAGCGCGGTGCCGGCGGTGCCCGGCGGCGGCGCCCTTGAGGAAGTGACGGCGGCTGACGCTCAATGCTCTGTCTCCCGATGGTCGGAGGTGGAGTGGCCGGAGGTCGAGTGGCCAGGGATGGACTGGCCGGGGGTCGAGTGGCCGGAGGTCGAGTGGCCGGGAGTCGAGTGGCCGGGAGTCGAGTGGCCGGGGGTGGACAAGGCCGGGCTCACCGGGTGGGTGGGACTTCGAGCAGGTCGGGAACGGATGACAGCGTCTCCAGCACCGCGCCCAGGGCCGCGTTCACCCGCTGCCGCGCCGCCTGCGGGGTCGCGTCGAGCGACCGCCACCGGCCGCCGTCCCGGGTGGCCAGCAGGGCGCGCTGCAGCGTGTCCAGCTGCGCCCGCGCCGCCGGCAGCAGCCGCGGTGCCCGGGTGCCGAGCGGCGTGGCCAGGTCGCCCAGGACCGCCCGGGTCACCTGGAGATCCGCGTAGGTCTCCGGGTAGGCAGCGCCGCCGCCCTGGTCGTCGAGGCCGGACAGGTGATCACGCAGCGCGTCCTCGAGGATCTCGTGCGCGCGGACCGGCAGGCTGGCCGGGTCACCGGCCAGGTCCGCGGTGGTAAGCCTCTGGCGCACGGCCGCCACGTCGCGCTCCAGCCCGGCTACGACGCGCCGCAACGAAAACCGTTCCTCCCCATGCCAGAGCCCATACTCGAGGCGGTGCAGGCCGGTGAAACCCGGGTCGCGGACGCCGGCGGGCAGGCCGTCGGGCAGGCCGTCGACGGCGACGCCCAGGTCCCCGAAGCTGTTGTAGGACGCGCCGGCACGTTCCCAGTCCAGCTGGGCGGCCAGCCAGTCCCGGCGGGCCGCGGAGAGGTCCCCGTGGTTGAGGTCGGCGCGGATCCGCGCCACCGAGCGCGAGAGCGCGGCCAGGCTGCGGGCGGCGTAGGCCTGGTAGGCCCGGTTCGGCCCGGTCAGCTCGGCCACGGTGGCCGGCTTCACCGCGGCCGGCGTCCGGGTGGTCCCGCCGGAGCCGGTGACCTGCACCGGATCCGAGCTCAGCGTGCCCAGCCCGGAGACGTAGCAGGTGAACGTGTATGAGCCGCGGCCGAGGGTGGCGGTCATGTCGGCTGCGGTGGCCGGGCCGAGCGTCTCGATCTCCGCGACCACGGCGCCCGCCGCGTCGTCCAGGTTGATCTCGGCGACCCGGCCGGACTCGTTGCTCACGGTGAACGTCTGGGGACCCGGCCCGGCCGAGGTCCAGTCATCCGCACAGCTGGTCCGGGTGACGGTTACCGCCGTGCCGGCCGAGGAACTGGCGGGCGGGAGCGCGGCGATGACCGCGGCCGCCGCCAGCACCGGCACGGCCACGAGCACGCCGGCCACGGCCCAGGGCCGGCGGTGGGCCAGGTGCTCCCAGCGCGCCGCCCCGGCCCAGCGCTGGCCGGCCGGGGCCGGAGCCGGGGCCGGCGTGCTGGCCGCCGCGGGGGCAGCCTCACCGGGCGCGGTCCGTGGGCGTCCGGCGCGGACGAAAAGCGGAATGACCACGGCCAGGTACGCCAGCCAGGCCACCACCTGGAGCACCGTCATCTTGGGCGCCAGCTCGGTGATCCCGGTGATAACCGAGACCCACCACGAGCCGGGGTCGACGTGCGCGGTCAGGTCGAAGGTGACCCAGCGCTGGCCCGGCAGCAGGCCCGCGTCCTGCAGGTCGCCCAGGCCGTAAGCGAGCACGCCCGCCGCGATAACGATCAGGGCGATCGCAGTCCGGCTGAAGAACACGCCGACGTTCAGCCGGATGGCCCGCCGGTAGAGCAGCCAGCACAGTCCCACGGCGGCGGCCAGGCCCAGGGCGGCGCCCACGATGGGCCCGGCCGTGGACCCGGTGGCCTGCGCCGCGGTCCACAGGAAGAGCGTGGTCTCCAGGCCTTCCCGGCCCACGGCGAGGAACGCGGTGAGGGTCAGCGCCCCGGCGCCGATCGCCACCGCGCGCTCCACCTCACCGCGCAGGTGCGCCGCCAGGGTCGCCGCGGTGCGGCGCATCCAGAACACCATTCCGGTGACCAGGCTCACGGCCAGCACGCTGAGCAGCCCGCCGACCGCCTCCTGGGCGCCGCTGGGCAGTTCGCTGGCCGACAGCGTGAGCACGGCCGCCAACGCGGCCGCCAGCATCACCGCGGCCAGCACGCCCAGCCACACCGGGGCCGTCGAGGTGCGCGCATCCTCGTTCGCTGCCCCGGTCTTGCGCAGCGCGGCCAGCAGGATGCTCACCACGAGGCCTGCCTCCAGGCCCTCGCGGAGCCCGATGAGCAGGTTCGGAACAGCATCAGCCCAAGTCACGCGAACTAAGGTAAGGCAAACCTAAGTTCCCGTCCAGGGGCCTGCCCGCTTACCGGCAGATCCGGCCCTGACACGGAGATCTGGCCGGCACGCTAAGCGGGCCGCGCGGTCGGCCAGAGGGCGACCGCGTTACCCCCGGAACAGGCTCATCCAGGGTCAGGCGAGGCGTGCTCAGGCGAGCTGGGGGATGACCTCGGCGGCGAGGCGCTCCATCTGCTCGGGCTCGTCGAACAGCGGGTTGAGCAGGATCAGCCCGGCCCCGGCCGCCGCTATCGCAGCCAGTTCCGCGGCCACGTCGCCCGGGCGGCCGGACACGCCGACCCGCTCGATGCCCCTGAGCCCGAAATAACCGTAGAGGTCGTTGAGAGCGTCGCCGGTGCGCTGCTGCGCGCGGCGGGCGTCGTCGTCCACCGTGAGATAGACCCGTTTGGCCACCCGGAAGGTGGCCGGGTCGCGACCCTGCTCAGCGAGGGCCTCCGCCACGATGCGGGCCTGCTCCACGAAGTCAGCGGTGGCCGTGGAGCCCGCGCCCATGAACCCGTCGGCCAGCCGCACCGCGCGGCGCAGCGCGTTGGGGTGGCTGCCACCGAACCAGACCGGCGGGTGCGGTTTCTGGAAAGGCTTGGGTTCCATCGCCGCGCCATGCGCCTGCCAGAACCGCCCGTCGAAATCCACCCGGTCCTGCGTCCACATCGCCCGCATCAGCTCCAGCCCCTCGGTGAACCGGGACACGAAGTGCTGCCCGTCCATGCCGAACGCGGAGAACATGCGGAACCCGCCGCCGGTGCCGACGCCTACCTCGACCCGGCCGCGGCTGAGCTGGTCCAGCGAGCTGATGCTCTTGGCCAGGTGCAGCGGGCTGTGCAGCGGGGTGACGAAGACCGCGCAGCCCAGGCGGAGCCGCTCCGTGCACGCCGCGGCGTAGCTGAGCGTCTCGGCCGGCCCCAGGTGCGGCATGGAACCCAGCACCTGTTCCCCGGTCCAGCCGCTGTGGAACCCGAGTTCCTCGGCCCGGCCCAGGTAGGCACGGAAACCGGCCGGGTCGAAGGTGCCATCGGCGACCAGCTGGGGAATCGAGATCGCGAACTGGAGGCTGCCCTGGATCACAGTGGATCGTAACCCGGCCCGCGCGGGCCACGGGGCCGCAGGCCCGACGTCCAGGCGCCGTCAGGCGCGGACGTAGGCGTTCCCCAGGGCCGGCTCCAGCAGGTCGAACGCCTTGGTGGCCGCCCCGGCGAGCACGGCGCAGATCTCCAGCCTCGGCTGCCCGGCCAGGCTGCGCTGGCGCGCCTCCCCGTACAGGACGCGGTGCACCGAGGCGAGCAGCGCGGCCGCCAGCCGCTGCTCCGGGCCGTCGGTGCCGGTCTCGGCCGCCATCGCGTCGCCGAGCGCCCGCTCCCGGAGCAGCAGCATCTCCCGCTCCCGGGTGGCCAGCACCGGGCTGCTGGCGATCATCCGGGCGAAGGCGGGGCTGGACAGCCCCAGCGTGACGTCGGCCCGGGCCACCGCGCCTGCGTAGTCGCGGCGGATCGCGGTGAGCATGCTCTCCCCCGGCGGCCGGGTGGCCACCACCTCGGCCAGGTGCCCGATGACCGCCTCGGCCCGGTCGAAGACCAGATCCTCCTTGTGCGGGAAGTAGTTGGTGACCGTCATCTTGGCCACCCCCGCGGCGTCGGCCACCTGGGAGATCGTCACTTCGTCGAAGCCGTGCGCCGCGAACAGCCGCGTCGCGATGTCCGAGACCGAGCGCCGCGTCTCGTGCTTCCGCCGTTCGCGGAGTCCGGATGTCATGCGCCCACCCTACGCTCAACTTAGGTCAAGCACAAAACTAGGTTTGACATAAATTTAGGCCCGGCCTAGGTTGATGGCTATGACAGAGACCCGCATCTGCGACAGCACCCGTTCCGCGGCCGGTGCCGGCCCGGCTGACGCGGCCGGCCGGCCGGCGTGGCCGGCGTGGCCGGCGTGGCCCGCGTGGCCGGCGTGGCTGGCATGGCCGGCCCGGCTGGCGTGGCCTGCGCTGGCATGGCCGGCCCGGCTGAATCGGGCACTCCAGCCGGGCGCCGGGCGGACGCGCTGGCGTCCCTCGGGCCGCTGGCTATCGACGTCGGCGTGCCGCTCGCCGCCTTCTACCTGCTGCACGACGCGTTCGGGGTCAGCCTGTGGCTATCCCTGGCGCTGAGCAGCATCCCGCCCGCGATCCGCGCGGCGGCCGGTTTCGCCGCCGGGCGGACGGCCAACCTGCTGGCCCTGCTCATGCTGGCGGTCAACCTGGCGGGCATCGTGGTCAGCTTCCTGACCGGCGACCCGCGGGCCATGATCGCCAAGGACTCGCTGGTCAGCAGCGTGATCGCGATCGTCGTCCTGGCCCCGGTCGCGATGCGGCGCCCGCTCATGTCCGCCGGGCTCAAACCGTTCATGACCAAGGGGAAGCCCGGGCGGGCCGAGGCCTGGGACCGCCTGGCCGCCTCTTCCGGCCGGTTCCGCCGGCTCGAGCTGGTGTTCAGCACGATCTGGGGCCTGGCCCTGCTGGCCGACTGCGCCGCCCGCCTGGCAGGTGCGTACACGCTGCCGGTCACGACGATGGTGTGGCTGGGCACGGTCTTCACCCTCGGCGCGATCGGCCTGGCCATGGTGATCGGCGGGGCCGCCGCCGGCCCCATCCAGAAGATGATCGACGCCGAGACCGAGGCGTCCTGAGCCGAGCCTGGCGCCCGGCCGCCCCCCGGACCGCACCCCTGAACGTCGCCGTCAGCGGGCGCCCTGCCTGCTCAGCAGGCTCGACGCAGGGCCGACGCTCGCGTCGAGCGACGTCGCGGGGGTGACGGTCGGGGTCAGCGTGCCGACGGGCGTAGTCGGCGCGGGCGAGGTGGGCGTGGCCGTGGTCGGCGCCGGCGAGGTGGGGGACGGCGTGGTTGGCGTCGGCGTGGGAGTCGGCGAACTCTGTGTCGGTGTGGGTGTGGGTGTGGGTGTGGGTGTGGGTGTGGGTGTGGGTGTGGGCGTCGGGCTGCCCGTCGGCGTCGGCGACCCACTGGGCGTGCCCGGCGTGGACGAGGGCGCCGCGGATGAGGAGCCCGCCGACGTGGACGTCTGCGGGGTGGCGGCGGCCACGTTGGCGTTGCCGACGGTTCCCGCGATGTGCGTGGCCGCGACCGGGCTCTGCCGTTGCAGGCCACCGGGCGCCGAGCTCCGGGTGGCCGCCGGTGGCACCACGTTCGGCAACTGGTCCCGGGCCGACCCGGGCAGCGTGGCCAGCGTCCAGGCGATGAACGTGATCGCGGCCAGCCCGGTCGCCGCCAGGGCGGCGCGGGCCGGCAGGCTGGCCCGGCGCCCCGCCCGGCGGGGCGCTGCCCGGCGGGGGAGACCGTCCTGCCGCGGAGGCCGGGACCGGGCCGCGGGCGGCGGGACATCGCCGGCCGCGCCGGGGACGTCGCCCGACGCACCGGGACCGGCGCCCGCCAGCGGCGCGCCCGCGAGCAGCGCGTCCAGCGCCCCGGGAACCGCCAGCGGGGCCGCGGCCGCGCCGTGCTGGCTGAGCACCGCGGGGCTGGACAGCAGCACCCGGAGGTGGTCAGCCCGCAGGGCGACATCCCACGCGGACGGCGGCCGGGCCGCGGGATCCTGGCGGGTCAGCTCGGCGACAAGCGCGGCCACCCCGGGTGGCACGGACGGCGGCAGTGCGGGCACGCCCTGGTCCAGGTGCGCCAATGCCACCACCAGGGGCTCGCCCGCGAACGGGACGTGCCCGGTCAGGCACTGATACGCAACCACACCGAGCGAGTACAGGTCGGTCGCGGGGGACGCGGGCGCCCCGTACACCCGCTCCGGTGCCAGGTAGGCCGGGGTCCCGATCAGCACCCCGGGCTGGGTGACCGAAGTTTCGTCGGCCGCGTGCGCGATCCCGAAGTCGGTAAGCTTGACCAGCCCATCCGACCTGACCAGCAGGTTTCCTGGCTTGATGTCCCGGTGGACCAGCCCGGCCCGGTGGGCGGCGGCCAGCCCGCGGGCCGCCTGGGCGACGACGTCCATCACGTCCTCGGGCGGTAGCGGCCCATCGTCCAGCATGCGGGTCAGGGACAGCCCGTCCACGAGCTCCATCACCAGGTAGCCCGGCTCGGGGGGTGCGGCTTCCCCGTAGTCGAAGACCTGGGCGATGTTCGGATGTGACACCGAGCCCGCATGATGGGCCTCGGCCCGGAACCGGGCCAGGCCTTCCTCGTCGTCCGCGTGCTCCGGCCGCACCACCTTGATCGCTACCGGACGGTCGATAGCCAGGTCGGCACCTCGCCAGACCTCGCCCATCCCCCCAGTCGCGATGAGTACGTCTAGCCGGTACCGCCCCCGAAGCAGAAGCCCAGGCATCCCCACACTCCGGGAGTTACCCGCACACGTGATGATCACTCGTTACGGAACGGTACTGATGGCCCTTCGTTAGATCACGTCGCGGCGGCGGTTGGGGCGCGGGGGTTGACGCGTCTGTCCAGATAAGCAACCCTAAACGGCTATTCAGATGGTTACCCGGTCAGCCTGACGGGGCGGATCCCGGGACGTCTCCAGGAACGAGGGTAGGCGGATGGAAAACCACGGTCAGCTGCCCGGGAGACACCAGCGGCTGAGGAGGATGCCGCGCCCCCGCCGGGGAAACCCGGGCGGGCGCCGTCAGATGGCCCGGCTGATCGCGGCGGCGGCGGTCGTCATGCTCGCCGCGGCCGCGTGCGGCAGCAGCGGGTCCGGGAGTTCCGTCAAGGACGGCGGCGTGTTCCGGCTGGGCAGCTCGTCCAGCATCGACTCGCTGAACCCGTTCGTCGCGTTTCAGGGCGATGCCTACGTCACGTTCGAGTACATCTATCCCGAGCTGGTCCAGTACAACGCCGGGCTGCAGTTCGTCCCGGACTTCGCGCGCAGCTGGTCAGAGAGCACGAACGGGCTGACCTGGACCTTCCACACCCAGCCGGGGGCCAAGTGGTCCGACGGCAAGCCGCTGACCGCCGCCGACGCCGCCTGGACCTACAGCACGATCCTGAAGTACCAGGACAGCGCCACCGCCAACTCGGCCGGCTACGTCGCGCACCTGAAGAGCGCCGTCGCCCCGAACGCCACCACGCTGGTGCTGACCTACTCCAGGCCGGTGGCGAACGTGCTGTCCCAGGTCCAGCAGGTGCCGATCCTGCCCGAGCACGTCTGGGCCAAGTACGCCACAGGCAATGGGAAGGCGCTGACCAGGTTCAGCAACAACGCGCCGGTCGTGTCGGGCGGCCCGTTCATCCTGACCAAGTACACGCCGAAGCAGATCGCGCTGTTCAAGCGCAACCCGTCCTTTTACGGCCCCAGGCCGCACATCGACGGCTTCGGCCTGCAGTTCTTCCAGACCACCGACGCGATGATCACCGCGCTGAAAAGCAACCAGCTGGACGGGGTCGAGGTGGTGCCGCCCACCTCGGTGGCCACGCTCAGATCGGCTCACTTCGCGGTCCGGTCCAGCCCTGGCGTCGTGTTCGACGACTTCATCATCAACTCCAACCCGCAGCAGCAGGCCAGCCACAGGGAGCTGCTGAACCCGCTGCTGCGGCAGGCGTTCGACGACGCGATCGACCGGCAGGCCATCGTGAAGACATCCCTGCTCGGTCACGGCCAGCCCGGGTCGACGATCATCCCGCCCGCCACCGGCCACTGGTCTGACCCGGCGATCAAGCCGGCCCCGTTCGACCTGGCCAAGGCGAACCAGCTACTCGACCAGGCGGGCTACAAGATGGGCCCCGGCGGAGTCCGGATGGCCGACGGCCACCCGATGTCGTACACGGTGATCATGCCGACCGACATCCAGAACACCTACGGCCAGCGGTCGTACCAGATCATCCAGACTGACTTCAAGAAGATCGGCGTCCAGCTGAACCTGAAGGTGCTGGACGACTCGGCCGCCTACAGCGCGATCACGGCCAACAGCTACAAGAACTTCGAGATCTCGATGTGGGACTGGTACCCGCTGACCGACCCGGACTTCATGCTGTCGGTGCTGACCTGCGGCTCCTGGAACGTCTGGAACGACACCGGCTACTGCAGCAAGACCTACGACGGCCTGTACCAGGCGCAGAGCGCGGCCACGAACCCCGCGAAACGACAGCAGATCGTCTACCAGATGCAGCAGATGGTGGCGAGCGCCAAGCCGTATCTGGTGCTCGACTTCCCGGATGCGATCGAGGCTCACTCAACCGCCTGGACCGACCTGCCGCTGATCGCGGGCATCTCCTGGAACTCGATGTCCAAGATCCCGTTCGAGAGCGTGCACCAGGCGGGCTGAGGCGGTGCGCAGCGCGGATTACGTCATCAAGCGGGGGTTCTTCGCCCTCGTCACCGTGTTCGTGGCGATCACGATCAACTTCTTCCTGTTCCGGGTGCTGCCCGGCAACGCGGTGACCAACCTGTCCCGGGTGCCGCACGCCAGCCCCCAGCTCCGGCACGCGCTGACCGTGGAATTCGGCCTGGACAAGCCCAAGTGGCAGCAGTACGTCATCTACCTCCGTGAGCTGGCCCACGGGAACATGGGCATCTCGTTCACCTACCAGCAGCCGGTGGCCCATCTGCTGTTCGCGGACCTGAAGAACACGATCCCGATGGTGACCGTGGGCACTGTGGCCGCCATCGTGGTCGGGGTGGCGACCGGCATCTTGTCGGCCTGGCGGCGCGGGACGGTGCCGGATCACCTCAGCACGAACGGGGCGATCTTCTTCTACGCGTTCCCGACCCAGTGGCTCGGCCTGATGCTGCTGATCATCTTCGCCGGGACCCTGCCCGCGGCGGGGATGAGCGACCCGTTCCTGTTCGGGCCCGAGCCGTTCTGGCAGCACCTGGCGGACATCGGCAAGCACATGATCCTGCCCGCCGCGACCCTCATGCTGACCGCCTACGGCAGCTACACGCTGGTGGTCCGCTCCTCCATGCTGGAGACGCTCGGCGAGGACTACGTGCTCACCGCCCGGGCCAAAGGGCTGCCCGATCGCCGGATCGTACGGCGGCACGCATTCCGCAACGCGCTCCTCCCAATGGTCACCCTGGTCGCGCTGGACCTCGGCTATATCGTCGGCGGGGCGCTGCTGATCGAGGTGATCTTCAGCTGGCCCGGCATCGGGCTGGCCATGTACGACGCGATCGGGCAGCGCGACTACCCGATGCTGCAGGGCGGCTTCCTGATCCTCACCCTCGCCGTGATCATCCTGAACTTCGCCGCTGACCTCATCTACTTCCGCCTGGACCCGAGGATCTCGCAGTGACCCTGCCCCTACAGGACCCGCATCTCTCCGTCGAGGCCGGGGGCCAGCCCTCGACTCGCGGTGGCTTCTTCCGCTCGGTGCTCCGGGAACGCAAGGCGGCCGTCGTCGGCCTTTCGATCATCGGCTTCTTCGTCGTGCTGTCGATCGTGGCGCCGTACATCGCGCCGTACAGCATCACCCAGCAGACCTGCGCGGTGTATGCGCCGCCGTCCGGCGCGCACTGGCTCGGCTGCGACGACGGCGGCATCGACATGCTCAGCGAGCTGATGGAGGGCGGCCGGATCTCCCTGGTGGTCGGGTTCGCGGCCACCCTCGTCGCGATGATCATCGGCGGCGGGGTCGGCCTTCTGTCCGGGTACTTCGGCCGCTGGATCGACATCGGGCTGATGCGTATCACCGACTACCTGCTGGTCATCCCGGACCTGGTGCTCATGATCGTCATTGCTGATGTCTGGGGAGCCAGCCTGTTCCACGTGATCATGGTGATCGGCATCCTGGAGTGGACCTCGACCGCCCGGATCATCCGGGCCCAGGTGATGAGCCTGCGCGAGCGGGTGTACGTGAAACGCACCCGGGCCCTCGGGGCCAGCAACGCGCGCATCATCTGGAAGCACATCCTGCCCCAGGTTGGCCCGCTGCTCATCGCCAACACGGTGCTCACCATCGCGATCGCGATCTACCTGGAGACCGCGCTGGCCTTCCTCGGCCTGGAGGACCCGACGGTCACCACCTGGGGCACGATCCTGGAGAACGCGTTCCAGCGGACCGCGATCTCCTCTGGCGCCTGGTGGGCCATCGTTCCCGCCGGGTTCGTCATCGCCGCCGTCATCGTGGGCTGCTTCCTGTTCGGCCAGGCGGTCGAGGACGCGCTGAACCCGCGGCTGAAGGCGGCCAACCTGTCGGTGCGCCGGTGGCGGCTGCGCCCGCTCGTCGGAAGGGGGCCGGACGCGATTTGAGCCTGCTCGAAGTCGAGGACCTGCACGTCTGGTTCGACCTCCCGCATCGTTCCCAGCACCGGGGCGGCGGCCAGGTGCACGCGGCGGCCGGGGTCAGCTTCGCGCTGGACGCGGGGGAACGCTTCGGCCTGGTCGGCGAGTCCGGCTGCGGCAAGACCACCACCATCCTCGCCCTCATGGGCCTGCTGCCGCCCAACGCCTGGCTGGCCGGCGAGGTGCGGGTGAACGGCGCCAGCATCCTGGCCGGCGGCGAGGACTCGGTGCGCGCGCACCGCTGGAAGGACATCGCGATGGTGTTCCAGGGCGCGATGAACGCGCTGAACCCGGTCAAGAAGATCGGCTGGCAGATCGCCGAGCCGATGGCGTTCCACGGCATCGCGCAGGGCGCGGCCGCCCGGCGGCGGGCCGGGGAGCTGCTGGAGATGGTGGGCATCCCCGCGGCCGCGGGCGAGCGCTACCCGCACGAGTTCTCCGGCGGCATGCGGCAGCGGGCGTCGATCGCGATGGCCCTGGCCTGCCAGCCGAAGATCCTGCTGGCTGACGAGCCGACCACCGCGCTGGACGTCATGGTGCAGGCCCAGATCCTGGACCTGCTCACCCGCCTGTCCCAGGAGCTGGGCCTGGCCCTCGTGCTGGTCACGCACGACCTGCCGGTGGTGGCGCAGGTCTGCGGCCGGGCGGCGGTCATGTACGCGGGCAAGATCGTGGAATCCGGGCCGATGGAGGAGCTCTACCATTCGCCCCGCCACCCCTACACACGGCTGCTCTTCGCGGCCACCCCCGACCTGTACGGATCCGGCGACGTGGTGTCCATCCCCGGCACCCCGCCCCGGCTGGACCGGGAACTGCCCGGCTGCCCGTTCCGGCCGCGCTGCGATTCCGCGTTCGCGCCGTGCGCGGACGAACGCCCGGTGCTCCAGGCGGTCGGCCCCGGCCACGAGGCCGCCTGCCATCTCACCCGCCAGCCAGCCGGGCAGGCGCCGTGAGCGAGGCAGCCCTGCTGGAAGTGGACAGCCTGGTCACGCACTATCCCGTCCGGCGCAGCCTGACCGGCCGGCTGGCCCGCGAACCCCGGCTGTGGGTACACGCGGTAGACGGGATCAGCTTCTCGCTGGCCCGCGGTGAGATGCTGGCCCTGGTCGGCGAGTCGGGCTGCGGCAAGACCAGCACCGCGCAGACCATCCTGCGGATGGTGAACCCGGCGTCGGGAACCATCCGGCTCAACGGCACCGACATCACCGGGCTGTCGCAGCAGCAGATGCGCCCGCTGCGGCGCAAGCTGCAGATGATCTACCAGGACCCGTACGAGTCCCTCGATCCCCGGTTCCGGGTCCAGGACGCCGTGGCCGAGCCGATGCTGGTGCACGGCATCGGCGGGTCGCGCGCTGAGCGCCGCGCCCTGGTCATCAGCGCCCTGGAACGGGCCGGGCTGGCCCCGGCCGAGCAGTTCCTGGAGCGCTACCCCCACGAGCTGTCCGGCGGCCAGCGGCAGCGGGTCACGATCGCCGCGGCCCTGGTGCTCGGCCCGGACCTGCTGCTCGCGGACGAGCCGGTGTCGATGCTTGACGTGTCGGTCCGGGCGGGTGTGCTGTCGCTGCTGGACGGCCTGCGCCGGGGCGGCGACATGGGCATCCTCATGATCACCCACGACCTGTCCACGGCCGCGCACTTCGCCGACCGCATCGCGGTCATGTACCTGGGCCGGATCGTGGAGCAGGGCCCGGCCCGGGACGTGGTCCGCAACCCGCAGCACCCCTACACCCGGGCGCTGCTGTCCGTGGTGCCGCACCGCGACCCCCGGCAGCGCAGCACGCCGCAGATCCTCCAGGGTGAGACGCCGAACCCGGTCGACGTGCCGCCCGGCTGCCGCTTCCACCCGCGCTGCCCCATCGCCGAGGACCGGTGCCGCCGCGAGGACCCCGTCCTGCGCCCCCCTGCGGCCGTGGTCGCGCCCGGTCACGAGGCCGCCTGCCTCCTCGCCTGACCGCCGCAGGGCTGATCCGGCAACAACGTGGAGCGTTGTGCGCCGCCCGCGGCGCACAACGCTCCACGATCATGGATTGTGCGCCGCCGGCGGCGCACAATCCATGATCACGGACTGTCCGTGGGTGGAGGCGGTCAGGGGCTGGCGCAGCCCTCCAGCGTGGCTACCGCATGGGCGCCCAGGGTGGGGAGGTGGTAGCCGCCTTCCTGGACGAGTACGGCCGGGCCCAGCGCGGCGATCCGGTGCCCGGCCGCCCGGTACCCGGCCTCGGTCACCCGCAGGGGACTTTCCGGGTCGGCCGCCGCCGCGTCCAGGCCCATCGACACCACCACGGCGTCCGGGGCACAAGCATGCGCTTCCCCGCACAGCACGCCGAGCGCGGCCAGCCAGCCGTCGTCGCCGGTCCCGGGGGGGAGCGGCAGGTTCCGGGTGAAGCCCGCGCCCGGGCCCGCGCCGCGCTCGTCCGCGTAGCCCGCGTAGTGCGGGAACCAGCCCGCGCCCGGATCGACGTGCAGTGACCCGTACCAGACGTCGGCCCGGTCCCAGAAGATCATCTGGGTGCCGTTGCCGTGGTGCGCGTCGATGTCCAGCACCGCGACCCGGGCCGCCCCGGCCACCCGGAGTGCCTCGGCGGCGACCGCGGCGTTGTTCAGGTAGCAGGACCCGCCGTAGGCACTGCGGGTGGCATGGTGCCCGGGTGGCCAGGCACAGCGCGTAGGCCGCCGGCGTACCCGAGCTGACCAGGTCGGCGGCGGTCTGCGCGGCGTTCACGCCACCCCGGATCGCGGCCCAGCTGCCCGGGCCGACCAGCGTCATGGTGTCGTAGCAGTACAGCCCGGCCCGGCCGTGCACGGCCGGCGGGGTCCGTGGTGGCAGGCCGCCCAGCAGGCCCGGCGTGGGGAACACGTAGGGCACCACCCGGTCCCGGCCGTAGTCCGCGGGCAGCCCGGCCGCCTCCCAGTCGGCCCACACCGTGGCCAGGTGGCCGAGCAGCCCGGGGTCGTGCACCCGGCGCAGGATCGAGTCGTCGTGCTCCCGCGCGGCGGTGACCGGCGCGCCCGCCGCGGCCAGCGCGTCGCGCAGCACCAGCGCGCGTTCGGGGACCTCGGTGCCCGGCTCACGCAGGCCGAGCCACACCTCGCCCGCGGGCTCGTGCCGCAGGCAGTCCTCGCTCCACACCACCGGCACCGGCAAGCTCACGGGCAGCCTCCCCAGGGCGGCGCGGCGGCGGTTACCATCGCGGGATGCCGCGTGTTCCTGATCTTGGCATCACCCTCGGGCTGCTGCCACCGGGCCCGACCGGGTCGGTACTCGACGTGCCCGGGGCCGGGCTGGGGCACGCCACGGTGTGGCGGGACGAGCCACCCCGCCGGCCGGCCGCGGCACGGCGCGGACCGGGGTGACCGTGATCGACCCGGGCGGCGACCTGTTCCGTTTCCCCATCCCGGCCGGCGGCGCGGTGCTCAACGGGGCGGGCGAATGCACCGGCCTGCTGGCCGCCCAGGAATGGGGACTGGCCGAGACCCCCGTCTTCCTGACCTCGACCATGCAACTGGGACGCGTCTACGACGCGGCCTGCGAGCTGCTGATGGGTGAGCAGCCCGCGATCGGGGCCGAGGACGTGATCATCCCCATCGTGGCGGAGTGCGACGACAGTTTCCTGAGCGAGAACCGCCGGATGCAGGTGCAGCCGGGCGACGTACGGGACGCGCTGGCGGCGGCCAGGGCGTCCGCCGGGGCCGCGGTCCTGCCCGGGACCGCGGAGGGCGCGGTCGGCGCCGGGACCGGGATGAGCTGCCTGGGGTACAAGGGCGGCATCGGGAGCGCGTCCCGGATGGTCCCCGGCGGGGCGACCGTGGGGGTGGTCACGATGACCAACTTCGGTGACCGGGAACGGCTCACCGTGGCCGGGGTGCCCGCCGGGCGGCTGCTGCCGGATCCGGCGGCCGGCCCTGCAGACGGGGCCGAACCGGGTGCTGCGGCCCGTGCCCGGCCCGGACCGGCGGGATCCTGCATCGTGGTGGTGCTCACCGACGGTCCGCTGGACGCGGCGGCCTGCCAGCGGCTGGCCCGCCGGGCCGGGCTGGGCCTGGCCCGGCTGGGCAGCACCGCGCACCACGCCAGCGGGGAGATCTTCCTGGCCCTGGCCACCGGGCTCCGCGCGCCGCGCGGGACCGCGCCGTCCCGGCCCCCGGTGACCGGCAGCGCGCTGGACGACTACTTCGCCGCCGTGGTCGAGGCGACCGAGGAGGCCGTGCTGAACAGCCTGCTGCAGGCGAAGACGGTGACCGGCCGGGACGGCCACACCTCCTACGGGCTGCCCGCCGGCCCGCTGCGCGCGCTGCTCGCGGGCCGCCCGGGGATACCGGGCAGCCCGGCAACACCGGGCAGCCCGGCAACACCGGCCGGCCCGGGAACACCGGGCGGCGCGCGGTGACCGGCAAGACGCCTCCGGCCACGGGGGCCGGGATGACGAGCTCCGGGCCGCCGGCCGCGCCTCGCCAGATGCCCGCGGGCGGCGGCCCGGACGCCGACCCCTACGCCTGGATGCGCGACCGGGACGGGCCGCAGATGCGGGAGTACCTGGCCGCCGAGCGCGCCTGGTACGACGCGCAGACCGCGGCCCAGCACGGGCTGCGCGAGGAGCTGTTCGCGGAGATGGCCGCCAGGCTGGCGCCGGCCGAGGAGTCGGCCCGCTGGCGCCGGGGTGCGTTCTGGTACTTCACCAGGACCGTCGCCGGCCAGCAGCTGGAGCAGTTCTGCCGGGCCGCGGGCCGCCAGGGCCCCGGCGAGATACTGCTGGACGAGAACCTCCTGCTGGACGACCCGGCCTGTACCGGCAGCTACGCGGAGCTGGGCGTCCGCGAGGTCAGCCCGGATGGGCGGTACCTGGCCTACTCGGTCGACTTCGCCGGCGACGAGGTGTACCAGCTGCGGGTCCGTGACCTGGCCGCCGGCGCCGACCTGGGCGAGCGCATCGAGCGCACATACTACGGGCTGGCCTGGGCGGCCGACTCCCGGGCGCTGCTCTACGTGGTGACCGACGCGGCGTACCGGCCGCACGAGGTCTGGCGGCACGAGCTGGGCACCGCGCCGGGCCGCGACACGCTGGTGTACCGGGAGGACGACGAGCGGTTCGAGCTGACCGTCCGGGCCACCCGCAGCGGGGTGTGGCTGCTGATCGAGACTGCGTCCCGGGATACCACCGAGACCCTGATGATCCCGGCGCAGGACAGTGGCGCGAAACCTTTCGTTGCGGAAAAAAGAAGGCGGGGGACGGAGTACTACGCGGACCATGCGGACGGGCCGGGCGGGGGCGAGCTGTACCTGGTCACCAACGCCGGGGCGGCCGAGTTCCGGCTGGTCCGCGCCCCCGCCACGGCGCCGGGACAGGCCCCGTGGTCCGGGCTGAGCTGGACGGAGGTCATCGGGGGAGCCTGGGACACCCGGCTGGTGCGCTGCGACGTGTTCGGCCGCTACCTGGTGGTGGAGCAGCGGCACGGGGCCGCGACCCAGCTGCGCGTGGTGGACCGCGAGAGCGGGGCGCAGCGGCTGATCGAGGCGGGCGGCCCGGAGCGGGCGCTGGCCCTGGCCGTCAACGAGGAGTATGCGGCCACCGCGGTGACGGTGCGGACCGAGTCGCTGACCGAGCCGCCGGCCTGGCATGACGTGGAGCTGGCCAGCGGCCGCTGGGAGCTGCGCAAGCGCCAGGACGTGCCCGGGTATGACCCGGCGGCGTACGTGAGCGAGCGGATCAGCGCGCCCGCCGCGGATGGCACCACCATCCCGGTCACCGTGGCGTACCGGCGCGGACTGGACCGCGACGGCTCCGCCCCTGCCCTGCTGTACGGGTACGGCGCGTACGAGGCGTGCTCCTGGCCGGAATTCAGCGTGGCCACGCCGAGCCTGCTGGACCGCGGATTCGTGTACGCGGTGGCGCACGTGCGCGGCGGCGGCGAGGGCGGCCGCCGCTGGTGGACCGGCGGCCGCCTGGACCGCAAGCGCACCACGTTCACCGACTTCATCGCCGCCGCAGACATGCTGGCCGGTGCAGGGTGGGCGGCCCCGGACCGGATCTCCTCTCGCGGCCTGTCGGCCGGGGGGCTGCTCCAGGGCGCGGTGTTCTCCCTGGCGCCGGGCCGGTGGCGGGCGGTGGTCGCCGAGGTCCCGTTCGTGGACGTGGTGACCACGATGCTCGACCCGGCCATCCCGCTGACCGTCACCGAGTGGGACGAGTGGGGTGACCCCCGCGACCCGGCCGTGCGGGCGTACCTGCGGTCCTACAGCCCGTATGACAGCGTCCCGCCCGGCCCGCGGCCCGACCTGCTGGTCACCGGGAGCCTGCACGACCCGCGGGTGCTGATCCACGAGCCGGCCAAGTGGGTAGCCCGGCTCCGGGCCACCGATACCGCCGCGCGCACCGCCGGCAGCCGGGTCCTGTTCCGGCCCGAGCTGGGCGCCGGGGCGCACGTGGGCCCGGCCGGACGCTACGACCGGCTCCGGTACGAGGCTGAGATCCTGGCCTTCATCCTGACCGCCGCCGGGATCCCGGACGGGTTCTCCGCCGGCAAACGGTGAGCAGGAACTGGAGGAGAGTGCAATGCGCGGGCTCCGGGACAAGAGAGTTCTCATCAGCGGGGGCAGCAGCGGGATCGGCAAGGCGACCGCCCAGCGTTTCCTCGAGGAGGGAGCCCGCGTGTTCCTGTGCGGCCTCGACGCTGACGAGGTGGATGCGGCTGTCGCCGAGTTGAGGCAATTCGGGACCGTTTCTGGGATTCCGGCGGATGTCAGCGGCGAAGACGACGTGACGCGGCTGGCCGGCTCGGCCTGCGAGGCGCTGGGTGGCATCGACGTTCTGATCAACAACGCCGGGGTCGCGTGGCGAGAGCCCTTTCTCAGGATTACCCCGTCTCACTGGGACCGCATGATCACGGTGAACCTGCGCGGGATGTTCCTGGTGGCGCAGGCAGTGGCCAGGGTGCTGGTGGACCAGGGCGGCGGGGGGGTCATCGTCAACATGTCCTCGACGAACGGCCTGGGCGGCGAGGCGGACTACGCTCACTACAACGCGTCCAAGGGCGGCGTGCTGCTCCTGACCAAGACCATGGCTGTCGAGCTCGGGCAGTATGGCATTCGCGTCAACGCCCTGTGCCCCGGCTACATTGAGACACCCCTTAATGCGGCCATCAGGACCGACCTCGGCGGAGAGGAATTCGCCCAGGCGTATGCCGCCGGGAACATTCCGCTGGGCCGTCCTGGCCGGTCATCCGAGGTGGCAGCGGCGTACGCCTTCCTGGCCTCGGATGACGCTTCGTTCATCACCGGCGCCGGGATCGTCATCGACGGCGGGCAGCTGGCCGTCATGTGATCAGAAGAACGTGCGTATCACGTCGGTAATGCGATCCTCGGCATCGAGCACCGGGATCCACCGCCACTTGTCGAAGGTTGTGCACGGATGCGAGATACCCAGGCAGACCTCGTCGCCGGGCGCGAGCCCGGAGCCGGCCGGGACTGACAGCACCGCGTGCTGGTCGAAGAGCCGCCTGACCACCGAACCGCCCGTGTCGAGGGTCGTCCCGTCGGCCGCGCGCCCGTGCAGGACGATGGGATTGCCCGCATCGAACGAGAGGTCCCGGCGGCCGATTCCCAGCACCGCGGTTTGGCGCTCGGGCCGGGAGAGCACCGGTGCCCATGCTTCGAGCGCCGGTTCCAGGATGGGCACGGCCGGGATTTTCCGTCCGGATGGCGCGATGCGGCTGTACAGCCCATGGTCGTGGGTGACGTAACACCCGCTGCGCAGGACCAGGCTCCAGTCGCGGCTGCGGCCGAGCACCTCGACGACAACATCGAAGTAGGCGGAGCCGCCGGCGGTCACCACCGGCGGCTCCGGGAACTGTCCCGAAGCGGCGAGCGACTGGGCCAGCTGCCCCAGTTCCGCGCAGTACAGCCGGGCCTTCTGGGCGGTCTCGCCTGGCGTGGGGGCCAGCAGGGAGCCCTCGAAGCCAGCCATGCCGGCGAGCTGGAGTCGCGGCGCGCGCCCGACAGCGGCCGCCACGGCGAGCGCCTCCGCGATCGAACGGCAGCCGGTGCGGCCGTCGTCGTGCCCGAGTTCGACGAGCACGCGCAGCCGGCCCGTGAAACCACGTGCCGCAAGCATCCCGTCCAGCCGCCCGGCCCCCGTGACGCTATCGACGTAGCAGAGAAAGGAGAACTGCTCGTCCTCGGTCAGCTCGGTGGCCAGCCAGCTGATGGAGGCGTCATCCACGACCTCGTTGGCGAGCAGGACGTTCCGCACGCCGAAGCGGCGGAACACCCGGACCTGCGAGATGGACGCGGCAGTGATGCCGCCGGCGCCGGCGTCCAGCTGGGCCGCGAGAATCTGCGGTGCCATGGTGGTCTTACCGTGCGGGAACAGGCTGACGGCATTCGCCGCGCTGTAAGCAGCCATGGCCGAGATGTTGTGGCGCAGGGCCTGCTCTCGCAGCAGGACCCGCGGCGTGCTGAGGAACCCGGCGCTGAGACGTTCGCCGGCCAGCTCCGCGGCGGTCACCGGCGACTGGTGCGCTGGGCCGCCGAAGCCCTTCTCCGTCGCGTCGATAGGCCAGCGGCGTATCGCGGCGACCTGCTCCTCGTCGTACATGGCACCATCCCAGCGGGGCCGGGCCTGGGAGCTCAGCCGCCTGCTCCTGCGGTTGGCCATGGCGACTGCACGGGCTCAGCGTCATCGCCTGGCTGCTCGGATGCAGCGGCGGATGCCGGTCGCTCAGGCTCCGAGAACCAGCGTGGCGGCTCGGGGGGCACTCCCTGGCCGTGGCCGGCGCCGTCCGCCTCCTCGTCGGGAAGACCGAGACGTCTGCGGTTGGCCAGGTCGACTCCGCGCAGCACCACTTCGGCCATCGCCAGCTTGGCGTCCAGCGTGGGCCCGGCGACAGCACCAAGATCCAGGGCCACGCGGTTGGCGAGCGCCTGGTCCCAGGGAGTGGCAACCACCGACACTTGCGTCCCCTCGAAGCCCTCGCGGATCCGGGTCAGCCACCGGGCCTGCTCGGGGTCGCTTCCGCTGAACTTATCCACCACGATCGTGGCCTCGTCCATGAGCCCCTTGAGGTGCTTCTTTTCCCGCTCACTTAGCGGCCTATCATTTTCGCCCTCATAATTCCGGTACCGGCTGAAGACCTGATCGATCGACCAGAAGCCCAGCTGCGAGGCCTCCGTTACGAAGACGTACTTGTCGCCATGCAGGAGCGTGCCGACCTGAAGCTTGGCAAACAGTCCCGTGCCGCCATCGTTGATCACGATGTTGGACATGCACTGGAGGAACTCCAGCACCGTCAGGTACTCATGCTCGCCAAAATCGATCCCCACGCACTCGTCGGCAGTGTCGCCACGGATCACAGCCACACCTTGGAGCCAGGCGACTGCATCGCGCAGATCCGCGTAAACCTTGATGCTGGCATCCGTGCAGGCTCGGTAGAAGCCCCGGATGGACAACGTCCGCTTGTCCGCCGGCAGCGCCTCGACCGGTACTCCGCCGAGCCTGATGTACCCATGGGGCATATCGTCGTTGCTGTCGGCAAGGATGACGCGGTCGGCGGGCCGGGCAGCGGCGTAGATCGCCGCGAGCGTCACCGCCACGTCAGTCTTGCCGGTTCCCCCGAAGCCCGAGCCCACTGTGATCACACCCGACTTGAGGGACGGCTCCCGGATAGCGGCGATCGTCTGGCGTCGCCACTCTGCCACTTCCTCGCGCTTGGCTCGCTCGCGCTTGCCAGGGGGGATCACCAGCCTGCGCTTGAGCGCCCGCCTCGAGACAGCGCCCCTGACACCGTCCTGCGCCGGGGCAAGAGCACCCAGGGAGGGCGGGGAGGGCGTGACCCAGCCGGCTCGGTCGCTGCCGGGAAACTCCGTCCACCATGAGCCCAGTTCGTCTGGGTACTGGGACATCGCATCCCTCCAAAGTCCGAGTGCGTCTAGGTCAAAGTAACCCACGTCCCGGGCCGGGCCCCGTGCGAAAGCCAGCAAATCACCCGCTTCAGGCTGCAGCAGGCCGGCTCGCACCACGGCAGGCCGGCTGCCGGACACGCCCACCACGGCGGGCCGGGTAACTTCGACGCCGCTCGCCGCATCCGCACGATCAGCGCTGCCGACGGCACAACCTTGCCGGACATGTAAGTGGACAGGCGGGACCGCGACGTTCCCAGACGTGCGGCGAAATCCTGCTGCGACAGGCCAGATGCGCTCACGAGCTCCCGGATCTCAGTGGCCACCTCGGCGCGCTCCGAATCGGCGGCACGCTCGCGGGCACGGTTGACCACTCCCTCGAGGAGTTCGGTAGTGCCGTAAGGACGGGAAAGCTGGACGGCTTCCAGCACTTGCTGGGCCACTGGCCCCCAGGGGTCGGCCCGGATCGCCTGCGCCAGGCGACGCCAATCGGGGATCGTGCCCCGCTCGACTGCGGCGAGCACACCCTCGAAGGGCCAGGTTTCGACAGGGTCTTCCGGCGAGGCGGTGATGTTGCGGAACCTCAGGGGGCTGGTCATGCCACCATCTCCACCGCGACCGCCCGGCAAACGGCAGTCACGTTCCCCCAGTCAGCCCACCGGGTATCCAGGCCCTTGTAGTCGCGAAGCTGCTTGACCGCCCGGGTATCCGCGGGCCGTGGATCGGCCAACTGCCGGGCAAGCTGGGTGGCGGCACCCTCTGCTCCGCCGCTTCGCTGGTCGGAATAGTAATCGTCGAGATGTCCGAGGACTTCTGCGGCATGAGCGATCCCGCACCGGTCGGAGAGAGCGGCGACATCGATGTAGTCGCGCACCTGATTGCGCCGCACAACTAGGTAGCCCTTGATCCGCAGGGTCTCGTCCGCGGTTGGCACCCGGAGGACATGCCCGGAGGGAAGGGCAACTTCCGCGACTTCCAACGGCCTGTTCCGGATGAGCTGACGAACACCGGACTCAATATCCCCGAGCTCGTCCAGGATGATCTTCCCGGGAGTAATCCGGTTAGTGACCCACCCGTCGGTCTCTTCGATTGCGCCGAGTACCGCATCGAAGCGCGCACCCAGGTCTGCCAGTACGTGGTCATGATCATAAGAAGAGCGGTGATTGGCCCAGAGTGCGGCCGCAGAGCCGCCCACCAGGACAGCATCAGGAACAACCTCCTGCAGCCGGGCTGCTGATTCCAGGACGCGCACCAAATCGGCCCGCGCGAGTCCGGGGGTATCAGGTCCTGGTCTGGTCATCCTCTGGCTGCTCTCGGTCGGCACGGTCAGTTGATGGTATCACATATGATACGCCCCGCGCCGGGTGGGGCACCCGGCCCGGCTGGCCGGGGGGCTTGAGGCCGGCGTCCTGGCGGCCGGGAGTCAGGAGGCGGGCGTCCTGGCGGCCGGGACTGTCACGGACGCGGTGCCGGCCAGGGCCAGGGCTGAGCGCAGGTCGGGGCAGCTCCCGGTGCCGCCCGGGGCGCGGGTGGACAGGGCGCCGGCGGCGCAGCCGAGCGCGGCGGCCTCGGGCAGGCCCAGGCCGCGCAGCAGCCCAGCGATCAGGCCAGCGTTGAAGCAGTCGCCGGCCCCGGTCGCGTCAACGGGCACCACGGGAGGCACGCTGACCCGGTGCCGCCGGGTGCCGTCGGCGCACAGCGCCCCGCGGGCGCCCAGCTTGACCACCAGCCGCGAACCGGCCGCGGTGAGCACTGGCACCGCCGCGGCCAGGTCCGGCTCGCCACTCAGCCGGCCCGCCTCGGCCTCGTTGGGCAGCAGCAGGTCCGCCCGGGCCAGCGCCGCGGCGAGCCGGTCGTCGCCCCACCGTCCGGATGGATCCCAGTTGGTGTCCAGGGACACGGTCGCCCCGGCGGCCTGCGCGGTCGCCATGACCGTAGCCAGGCCGGGCCCGAGCGAGTCTTCGAGCAGGAAGTAGGAGCTGATGTGCACGTGCCGGGCCCGGCCGAGGAGAGTGGCCGGGACGTCGGCGGCGGTCAGCGAGCCCACCGCCCCCAGGGCGGTGAGGATGGCCCGGTCACCGCCGTTCGACAGGGCCACGGTCATCCCGGTCGGGGCGTCCGCGCGGACGGCCACGGCGTCCGTGTCCACCCCTTCCCGGGCCAGCTGGTCCAGCATGAACTGGCCCGCCGGGTCGGCGCCGACCGCGGCGACCAGCGCGACGCTCAGCCCGAGCCGCGCCGCGGCCACCGCGGTGATCGACGCGGACCCGCCGACGACCAGCGACATGCTCGGCACCAGCTTCTCCTGCTGGCCAAACACGGGGGTCACGTCGTCGCCGAGGACGAGCACGTCCGGGTTGCAGTCGCCGATCACGACCAGGTCGGCGGGCTGTTCCGAGGATAGGCCCGCGGCCTCCTGGCGCACGGTGCTGCCAGGCGGTGCAGGTTCAGGCGGTGACAACGTCGACTCCCGCGTCCTCGAGCCGGGCCGCGTCCTCGGGGTCGATCCCGGCGTCGGTGACCAGCACGTCGATCTCCCCGGGGGTGCAGATCCGGGCGAACGCGCGGCGGCCCACCTTGGAGCTGTCCGCCGCGATCACGACCCGGGCCGCCTGCCGGGCCATCAGCCGGTTGATGCTGGCCTCACCCTCGTGGTGGGCGGTGGCGCCGGCCACCGCGTCGATCCCGTCCACACCGAGGATAGCCACGTCCAGGGTGACCTGCTCCAGCACGCCGGTGGCCAGCGGCCCGGTCAGCTCGTAGGACTGGGGCCGGGCTACCCCGCCGGTGGTCACGATCTTGATGTGCTGGCGGACGGCCAGCTCGGTCGCGATGTTCAGCGCGTTGGTCACGACGGTGAGAGCGGGCGGCGGCGCCTGCGAGTTCAGGTCGGAGCGGGTGGCCAGGGCCCGGGCCACCTCGGTGGTGGTGGTGCCGCCATTCAGCCCGGCGACCTGGCCCGGCCGCACCAGCCCGGCCGCGACCGCCGCGATGCGCTGTTTCTCCGACGGATGCCGTTCGCTCTTGTACCGCAGCGGAAGGTCGTAGGTGACGCCCTGGGCCACCGCGCCGCCCCGGATCCGGGTGAGCATCTGCTGGCTGGCGAGCTGGTCAAGGTCCCTGCGGACGGTGGCCTCGGACACCCCGAGTGCCTTCGCGGCCTCCTCGACCTGGAGCTGGCCCGCCGCGGCGAGCAGCTCCAGCAGCTCATTCCACCGCCGATACCGGGTCATCGGCGCCTCCGATCACGCGAAGCAGGCGGGCGACCTCTGCGGCGACCGCATCGCGCCCCGCCGAACCGTACCGCCTGGGATCGACCATTCCCGCATCGCCATTCAGGCACGCGCGGACAGCCGCGGTGAAGGCCTTGTTCAGCTGGGTCGCCACGTTGATTTTGGTCATTCCCGCGCGGACCGCCGCGGCCAGGCCGGCGTCGGCAACCCCGGACGAGCCGTGCAGCACCAGCGGCACGCTGACTGCCTGATGGATCTCCGCGATGAGCCCGAAGTCCAGGGCGGCGTCGCGGGTCAGCATCGCGTGCGAGCTGCCGACCGCGACCGCCAGCGCGTCCACCCCCGTCGCCGCGACGTAGGCGGCCGCCTCGTCCGGCCGGGTGCGGGCCAGCGGCGAATGCACGCCGTTTTTCCCGCCAATCTCACCAAGCTCGGCCTCCACCCAGATGCCGTGCTCGTGACACCACTGCGCCACGCCCGCGGTGGCCTCGACGTTGCGCGCATAGGACAGGGCGGACGCGTCGTACATGACCGACTGAACGCCCAGGCGGGCCGCGGCGTGCACCAGGTCCTCGCGGGTGGCGTGATCCAGGTGCACCACGACCGGCACATCGACCGAGCCCGCGATCGACAGGCAGGCCCGCGCGATCGGCTCCAGCGCGCCGTGATAGGCGGCGCAGTTCTCGCTGATCTGCAGCACCACCGGCGATGCCGCGGCCTCGGCCCCGGCCACGATCGCCTCGGCGTGCTCGATGCCGATCACATTGAACGCGCCGATGCCACGGCCCGCCGCCTGGGCGGACTGGACGACCTCGCTCATGCCGACGGCGGGCATCAGCAGGCCCCCCCGCGCGCTACCGCCCACCTGTCCGCCGCAGCGGCCGCTCCGTCACCAGCCACGAACGGCTTCCCGCGGGTCACCGTGACCCCGGCCCGCACCGTGGCGTAGTCCGCGGGGCTGAACTCACCGGCCACCGGGGCCAGGGCCGCCGCGGTGCCGAGCGCCACCGCGTGCCGCAGCCGCTCGTCCCACGGGTGCCCCAGGGCCAGCGCGTGCGCCAGGCCCGCGGCCGCGGCGTCGCCGGCCCCGGTCGCGTTCCCGGCCACCACGGTGGGGGGGACCGCCTGCCAGGAGCCCTCGCGAGTGTCGGCGTGCAGCCCGTCCGCGCCCAGGGAGACCACGACCGCCGCCGGTCCGGCCGCCCGGAGTTCGGCCGCGGCCACGGCCACGGCCTGCCGGTCCACCCTGACCCGACCAGAGCCGGCCGGGCCGGAGCCATCGGGGCCGGAGCTGCCCGGCCGGGAGCCACCGGGGCCGGGGCCACCTGGCCCGGACAGGGGGCGCCCGGCGAAGGTCTCCAGCTCGGCCAGGTTCGGCTTGACGATCTCGGGCCCGGCCGCCGCGCCCAGGCGCAGCGCCTCCCCGTGCGCGTCCAGCAGCACCGGCACCCCGGCGGCGGCCGCCATCGCGATGAGCTCGGCGTAGGTGCCCGGCGGCAGTCCCGGCGGCAGGCTCCCGGACAGCACCACGGCCGCGCACCCGGCGAGGAGCGAGGTGTACCGGTCGCAGAACTCCGCGTACCCGTCCGCGGCGATCCGCGGGCCAGGCTCGCTGAACAGGGCGGCGGCCCCGGTCCGCCCGTCCACCACGGTGAACGTCCGCCGCGTCTCCCCCCGCACCCAGGTGAAGGCGGCGGGCACGGCCAGGGCGGCGAGCTCGGCCGTCACCGCCTCCCCGGTCGTGCCGCCGATCAGGCCCATGACCAGTACCTCGGCCCCGAGCGCGTGCAGCGTGCGGGCCACGTTCAGGCCCTTGCCGCCGGGGCGCGCGTGCACCGCGGACGGACGGTTCACCCCGGCCCAGTTAACGGCCGGCACGTGATGGGTGACGTCCAGGGCTGGGTTGAGGCAGACGACTCCGATCACATGAACCGCCAGTTCACTGAGAGCTCAGGATGACCGAGCGGGCCAGGTTCCGCGGCCGGTCAGGGTCCAGCCCCCGGGCCCGGGCCAGCGCCACGGCCACCCGCTGCACCCGGACCAGCTCGGCCAGCGGGTCCTCGTCGCTGAACCAGGCCGTGCCGCCGGCCGCGGCGATCTCGCCGTCCAGCCCGTCCGGCGGGGTGCCGAAGACCCACACGATGCTGCCCTCGCCGGTTACCGCGACCGGGCCGTGCCGGTACTCCATGGCCGGGTACGCCTCGGTCCACATGCCCGCCGCCTCGCGCAGCTTGAGCGCGGCCTCGTTGGCCAGGCCGTAGGTCCATCCGGTGCCGAGGAACGTGAACTGGCGGGCGGCCAGCATCTCCGCCGGCAGGGGCGCGGCGAGCACCCGCTCGGCCGCGTCGGCCGCCGGGCCGGGGTCCACGCCGAGATTCGCGCGCAGCAGGACCAGCTCGGTGGTGGCGAACCGGGTCTGCACCACGGATTCCTCGTCCGCGAACCCCAGGTCGATGACCGCGTCGGCCGCCTCCGCCACCGGGCTCCCGGGCACCGCGGTGATCGCGACGGTGGGAGCGGTGCCGCGCAGCCGTTCCAGCAACTGCACGATCTCTGTGGTGGTCCCGGACCGCGACAGCACCAGGACCCGGTCGTAGGCCCGGCCCAGCGGCATCTCAGACGCGGCGAACGCGTCGGTCTCCCCGTGCCCGGCCGCCTCGCGGGCCGCCGCGTAGGACTGGGCCATGAACCACGAGGTGCCGCAGCCCGCGACCGCGACCCGTTCCCCGCGGGCCGGCAGGACCCCCGCGAGGTCCGCGGCCAGCTGGCCCGCCCGGCGCCAGCAGGCGGGCTGCGAAGCCACCTCCTGCTCCGTGCGGCCTCCGCCGGCCACGTCTTCCCGCATCCCGGGCTCGCCTGCCACGGCCTCACCTACCACGGGGGCCTCCTCGCCCATAGCTCGGTTCCTTCTTTCTCTCAGGGCGCTCAACCGGGCTTGCCGCCCAGGCGATCGCTCGGGTTCCCGGTCAGGTTCCGGCCAGTCCGGTCGAGGCCACCGACCGGATGAAGTAGCGCTGGGCCAGGAAGAAGATGGCCAGCATCGGGACCAGGCTCATTACGTTGGCGGCCATCAGCAGGGTCCACTCCGTGGCGTGCGCCCCCTGGAAGGTGGCCAGGCCCAGCGGCAGCGTCATCTCGTTCGTGGAGGTGATCGCGATCAGCGGCCACAGGAAGTTGTTCCAGGAGTCCAGGAAGGTCAGCGCGGCCAGCGTGGCCAGCGCCGGGACGGCCAGCGGCAGCACGATCCTGACCAGCACGGTCAGCCGGCTGGCCCCGTCCACCCGGGCGGACTCCTCGTATTCCAGCGGCAGGGTCCGGAAGAACTGGCGCAGGAAGAAGATCCCGAACGCCGTCGCGGCGTTGGGCAGGATCAGCGCGCCGATGTGGTCGATCCCGACCCCGGCCAGCACGTGCACGCCCAGCCACTTGGTGATGATGAACTGCGGGATCATCGTGACCTGGAACGGAACCATGAGCGTGGCCATGATCACCACGAACAGTGCACCGCGGCCGAGGAAGCGGAACCGGGCGAACGCGTACCCGGCCAGCGAGCACAGCACCAGATTGCACAGCACCGTGACCACCGCGACCACGGCGCTGTTCACGAAGAACCGGCCGAACGGCGCGCTGTTCAGCGCGTCCGGGTAGTTGGCGAACCGCAGCACGTGCGGCGTGAGGATCGGCGGGAAGTGCAGCGCCTCGGACGAGGTCTCCAGCGAGGTGACCAGCAGCCAGAAGAACGGGAAGATCAGCACCAGGGTGGCCGGGATCAGGACCAGGTGCCACGGGCTGAACGGCAACCGCCGGCGGCGGGCGGGGGGGGCGCCGCCGCCGGCGGAGGACTGGATCCCGCTGCGGGCGGGTGCTGAGGTCGCCATTAGGACCGGTAGTGGGTGAATCGCCGGCCGACCCGGAACTGGATCGCGGTGACCACCAGGATGATGAGGAACAGGAAGTAGGCGATGGCCGAGGCGTAGCCGAAGTTGAAGTTCACGAACGCCTGGTCGTAGAGGTAGTAGACGAGGACGGTGGTCGCGTTGAGCGGGCCGCCCTGGGTGCTCAGGTAGACCTCGTCGAACAACTGCAGCGCGTTGATCGTGAGCCACACGGCCAGGAACAGCGACGCGGGGCTGAGCAGCGGGAGCGTGACGCGGCGGAACCTCCGCCACGGGGTGCACCCGTCGATGGAGGCGGCCTCCAGCAGGGCCTGCGGGACCCCCTGCAGGGCGGCCAGGTAGATGACGACCGAGAACCCGGTCCAGCCCCAGATCGTCATGATCACGATCACGTACAGGGCCTGGGACGGGGAGTTGAGGAACTGCTGCTGCGGCACGCCGATCAGGCTGAGGAAGTAGTTGACGATCCCGTAGGAAGGGTCGAACAGCCAGATGAAGACGATCGCCTCGCTGATCGTGGAGATGGCCATCGTCGCGTAGGCCGCGGTCCTGTACAGGGAGATGAACCGGATCTTGCGGTTCATGGCCACGGCCAGGAACAGCCCGACGATCATCGTGCCGGGCACGAACAGCGCCGTGTAGACCAGCGTGTGCTCGATGGCCTGGCCCACGATCGGGTCGTGGATCATCTGCCGGTAGTTCTTCAGCCCCACGAACGGCGTGCTCGGCGTGAGCAGGTTGGAGCGCTGGAAGGACATGATCGCGGACCAGACGATCGGCACCGCGCCGAACAGCAGGATGATCACCACCCCCGGGGTGACGAACGTCCAGCCGGCGAACTGCTCGGAGGCCGTCACCCGGCGGCGCACCCCGCGGGCCCCGCCGGAGCGCCCAGGCTGGCCTGGCCCTGGACGCCTCCGGCGGAGGATGATTCCCGAAGCCGCCACGTCAGCCCGCGGACAGGACCTGGTTGACCTGCTGCGCCGCGGAGCTCAGCGCCGCCTGCGGCTGGCTCTTGCCCAGCAGCACGGACACGATCATGGTGCCGAGGATCTGGGAGATCTTCGGGTACTGCGGGATCTGCGGCCGGGCCTGCTTGACGTTGCCCAGGTTGGCGATGAACGTGCTCACGCCGGGCAGCGTGGAGTTCATCTGCTGGCTGAAGCCCGCCGCGCCGCCGACCGACTGCCGGGTCGGCAGGTCCCCGGTGTGCAGCGACCAGTACTTCACCTGGGCGGGGGCAGTCAGCCAGAGGAGGAACTTCTCCGCCGCGGACACGTGCGCGGCGCCGTTGTTGAACACCACCCAGTTGTCCGGCCCGGAGATGGTCTGGTGGCCTGCGGCCGACCCCGGGTAGGCCGGCATGACCTGGACGCCGTAATGCACGTTGGGGAACCCGGACAGGTCCCAGGGCCCGGTGACCAGCATCCCGATCTTGCCCGAGTTGAACAGGTTGGCGTACGCCTGGTCGGTCGGGTCCAGGTACATCGACTTGTCGGTCACGGCCATGCTCTGCAGCGTGGTCAGCGACTTCAGCCCGGCCGCGGAGTCGAACGCGGCCTTCTTGTTGTCGGCGGTCAGGATCTGGCCGCCCGCCTCCCACAGCAGGGCCTCCCAGTGCCACACCGTGTCCTCGCTGCCCGGGGTCACGTACGCGGTGCCGTACTGCTTGGCGGCCGGGTTGGTCAGCTTCTTCGCGTCGGCCTGGAACTGGGCCCAGGTCCAGCCCGGGCCCGGCGGCGCGAGGCCCGCCTTGGCGAACAGCGTCTTGTTGTAGACCACGGCCAGGTTGTCGACGAGGGCGGGGACGCCGATCACCTTGCCCTTGACCGTGGCCACGTCACGCTCGCCGATCCAGAAGTCGTTCCAGTTGACCCCGGGCCGCTGGACGACCTTGGTCAGGTTCACCACCTGCGGGATCTGCGCCACGTTCGGCGCCCACGACCCGTAGAGGTAGGCGATGTCCGGCGGGCTGCCGCCCCGTACCGCGGTCAGCACCTTCTGCAGCGTGTCGTCGTTGTTGACGTACAGGCTGCTGATCTTCACGCCCGGGTTCTGGTTCTGGTACTCCGTCACATCGTGCGCGAACGTCTTGGCCTCGGCGCCAGTCCAGCCTTCCCAGATCGAGACCGTGGTACCCCCGCCGCCACCGCCGCTGTTGCTGTCGGTGCCGCAGGCGGCCACCCCGAGTGCGAGCGCCGTCAGGCCTACGAGCGGACCTGCCAGGGTGGCCCGCAGCCGATACCTAGCCATGCTGCTCTCGCTTTCCGCCCCGGCAGTACTTCCCGCCCTGCAGGCGACCAAAATTGCATGAAGTCGTGATGTTTCCCGCAATATTGAGCAATCGGGGCCATGGTGTCAAGGCCCGTACATCAACCCGTTACCGGACTTGCAGGGATCGCTAACTCCGGACGTAACGGACAAATCTCGACTGCGTAACGGGCTGGAACGACCGTCAGCGCCGCAGTCTCGCCCGCCGGGACGGGCGCGGAGCACCCCGGCCGGTCTTCGTTGCGGAGAATTTATGCGCGCTCTTGCGCGCAAACCAGCACAATGGAACACTACCGAGCTGTGATCAAGGTGACCTTTGTCGGCGCGGGCAGTATCGAGTTCACCCGGAACGTGGTGACCGACCTGTGCGCCTACCCGGAGTTCCACGGCGGGCTGCATCTCGCGCTGTACGACATCAGCGCCGAGCGGCTGGCCTTCGCTGAGCGGCTGGCCCGCCGGATCGCCGCGCAGGCTGGCGCCGGCGCGACGGTGAGCGCGACCCTGGAGCGGCGCGAGGCGCTCGACGGCGCCCGCTACGTGATCAACGAGGTGCAGGTCGGCGGCTACGCCGCGACCCGGGCCGACTTCGACATCCCGGCCCGGTACGGGGTGCGCCAGACGATCGGCGACACCCTGGGCATCGGCGGGATCTTCCGCGGCCTGCGGACCATCCCGGTGACGACCGCGCTGGCCCGGGACATGCATGACGTCTGCCCGGACGCCACCCTGCTCAGCTACAGCAACCCGATGGCCATGCTGCCCTGGTCGGTGTACGAGGGCACGCCGTTCACCCGGGTGTACGGGCTGTGCCATTCGGTCCGCGACACGCAGGCGTTCCTGACCGGGCTGGTCGGCGCGGACCCGGACCGGGTCCGGTTCCTGACCGCGGGCTTCAACCACCAGGCGTTCGTGCTCCGGTTCGAGCAGGACGGCCAGTCCCTGTACCCGCGGCTGGCCGAGGTCATCGACGGCTCCCCCGAGCTGCAGCGGCGGGTCCGGGTGGAGATCTACCGCCGGTTCGGCTACTTCCCGACCGAGTCCAGCGAGCACTCCGCCGAGTACGTGCCCTGGTTCATGCGCCACGACGACCAGATCGAGCAGTTCCGCATCTTCGTGGGCGACTACCTGGCGCGGTCCGAGGAGAACCTGCGCGAGCTGGAGTCGCTGCAGCAGGCGCTGGCCTCCGACGAGCCGCTCGGCACCGACCCCACGCACGAGCTCGCGTCGCTGTTCATCCACTCGGTGGAGACCGGCACCGAGCGCGAGCTGCACGTGAACATCCGCAACGGCGGCCTGATCACCAGCCTGCCGGACGCGTGCTGCGTCGAGGTGCCCTGCGTGGTCGGGGCGGGCGGGGCCAAGCCGGTGCCGGTGGGCGCGCTGCCGCCGCAGCTGGCCGCGCTGAACCGCACCTTCCTCAACGTGGTCGAGCTGACCGTCCGGGCCGCGCTGGAGGAGTCGCGCGACCACGTGTACCAGGCGGCGCTGCTCGACCCGAACACCGCGGCCACGCTGACAACGGCGCAGACCGTGGCCATGTGCGACGAGCTGTTCGCGGCGCACCGCGACCTGCTGCCCGCGGCCTTCGCGGCCTGACCGACCCCCGGGGGCCGTCCCGGGCTGGATCCACAGGAGGGGCCATGCGCCTCGCACTGACTCACCGGCCCGGGCGGTCCGCGGGGCTCACGGCGCTGATCGCCGGCCTGATCGTCGTGCCGCTTACGTCCGCCGGCCCGGCGTCGGCCGCCCCGGCCTCGGCCGCAGCGGCGTCGGCCGCCCGGGCGGCGCCCGCGGCGAGCACGCAGATCCCCGCGCCTTCGCACCGTGGCACGCTGCGGATCACCGGGCAGCCCCGGGACGGCGCGGTGGTGGCGGCCTCCGGGCTGGCCTGGACCGCCCCCCGGCTGCCGCGCGGGATGAGGCTGCTCAGCTTCGAGGTCGCGTACACCTGGCAGAGCTGCGGGCCAGCCGGGGGCCACTGCCGGGCCGCCGCCGACACGGCCGCGACGCCGTTCGCGGCCCGCCGGTACCGGGCCGGGCACGCCGACACGGGCCGGCGCCTGCGGGTCACCGAGACCGCGTCCGAGGTGGTCGAGACGCAGGCGTCCACCTTCACGTTCCGGGTCCTGCGGCGCTCCGTGAGCCGGCTGGCCGCGGTTCCCGTCCGCGCATACCGGCGGCATCAGCGGCCGGTTAGTTATTTCCGCAACGGCACACCTGAGCGGCGTACCGCCTCGACCTCGGAATACTTCCAGGTCGGTGCCCCGGACTACAACGCCGCCGACGGGAAGGCCGTCCAGGAGTACCAGGTGGACCGGGGCCGGTGGCGGGCGATGCCGGCGAACGGGGTGTTCTACACGGGGATGCTCGGGGTGGGCCCGCACCAGGTGCGCGTGCGCACCGCGAACGGCGCCGGAGCCACAGAAACGGGTTTCGGCTGGCGGGTTGTGCCGATGCCCGCGCCGCTGGCCTGCATCTCGTCCGCGCATCACCAGTGCTGGTACCCGCCGCACCTGAACGCTGATCACCAGCCGATGCGCTGGGACTGGCAGATCGGCCGCACCACGCCGCTGCAGCGGACCGGGAAGCACGCCGTGGACATCTACGACATCGACGGGTTCCTGACCACGCGCGCCGAGGTCCGCGCCATGGAAACGCGCTGGCAGGCGAGCACGCTCGCGCACCCGAAGACCGTCTGCTACCTGGACCTGGCCTGGGAGGACTACCGTCCGGACGCCAGCCCGTCGCCGCGCGGCTCGTACTTCCCGGCCGCCACGCTCGGGAACGTGTACTACGGCTACCCCGAGGAACGCTGGGTGGACTTCCGCCAGCTCGACGCGCTCAAGCCGATGCTGCGCGAGCGGATCGGCATGTGCGCCCGCAAGGGGTTCGACGCGGTGGAGCTGGACGACATCGACAGCTTCGACCCGCCGTCCACCACCGGGTTCCGGCTCACCCCGGGTGACGCGCAGAACTTCCTGGCTTACGCGTTCAACCTGGTCCACCAGGACGGGATGACCGGGATGTGGAAGAACTCGCCCTACCTGTCCTGGTGGGGGCGGCAGTACGCGGACGGGGCCATTGTCGAGGAGTGCTACGTCTCGCACGGCTGTTTCGCGTCGCAGCTGCGCGGCAGCAGCCAGTACGGGATCACCTGCACCGCGCTGAGTGGCCGGACGCCGTGCGGCTGGGACGACTTCACCGCCGACCGGACCGCGGCCCAGCCGACCGGCAAGTGGGTCGGCGAGGCGGAGTACGCCGCCGACCACTACGTGTGCAGCCCCGGGCAGGCGTGCAAGAAGGGGAAGAAGACGTTCGCGGAGTTCTGCCGGGCCGTGTACGCGCCGCCGGACGGGTTCGCGGCGGTCAAGTTCGACGTGGACCTGGACGGGAAGATGTTCTATCCCTGCCCGCGCGGCACCTGAGCGCCCGTGCGGCGCCTGATCCTGGACGCGGCCGCTAAGCCAGGACGCGGCCGTCTTCCAGCCTGAGGACCTCGTCGGCCAGGTCGATCAGCGCCTCGTCGTGGGTGGCGACCAGCGCGGTGAGGCCCTCGGAGCGGACCACGGTCAGCAGCAGGCGCATGATCTGGCGGCCGGTCTCCAGATCCAGCTGGCTGGTGGGCTCGTCGGCGATCAGCAGCGCTGGCCGGCCAGCGCCCGGGCGATCGCGATGCGCTGCTGCTGGCCGCCGGACAGCTCGCCGGGGCGGTGCGCGGCGTGCTCCGAGAGCCCCACGATGGCCAGCATCGTCGCGATCCGCTCCTCGCGGGCCCGCGGCGGGGTGCCGGTGATGCGCAGCGGGATGCCCACGTTCTCGGCGGCCGACAGCATCGGGATGAGCCCGAAGGACTGGAAGATGAACGCGACCGTGCTGCGCCGCAGCGCCAGCCGGTCCCGTTCCGGCATCGTCGTCACGTCGTGGCCGGCCACCTCCAGCTGGCCACTGGTCGGGATGTCCAGGCCGCCGATGATGTTGAGCAGCGTGGTCTTGCCCGACCCGGACCGGCCGCAGACGGCGACGAGGTGGCCACGGCGGGCCGTGAACGACACTCCGCGGAGGGCCTGCACGGCGGTGTGCCCGCTGCCGAAGGTCCGGGATACCCCACGGGCCGTGACCATGGCCGATGGCCCGGTGGCGAGATGGCCGGAGCCGGGATGGCCGGTGGTGGCCTGGCCGGCTGGGGCGCGGGGCGCGGCGTCGGGGGCGCTCATGAGGCCGCCGGGCGGTCCGGCCAGACCCCGATGTGGTCGGGCTCGTGCTCCAGCCGCACCCGGTCCTTCATGCCGAGCGCGTCGGTCATCTCGCGCGGGAGCTGGACCCGGCCGGCCCGGTCCAGCACCGCGTACTCGACCGCGTGCCGGGTGGCGTTGCCGTGCTCGTCGGCGCTGTCGTGGCGCAGTGTCTCGCTGCTGGTCCGGCCGTCCCGGATGGCGATCGTGCGCCGGACCTCGGACGACACCGCCGGATCGTGGGTCACGACCAGGACGGTCACGTCCAGCTCAGCGTTGGCCGTCTGCAGGGCCCCGAACACGTCCCGCGCCGTGGCGCTGTCCAGCTCGCCGGTCGGCTCGTCGGCGAGCAGCACCCGTGGCCCGTTGGCCAGGGCGGTCGCGATCGCGGTGCGCTGCTGCTCGCCGCCAGACATCTGGGCCCGCTTGCGCCCGGCGCAGTATCCCACGCCCAGCATGTCCAGCAGCTCGTCCGCGCGCCGGGTCCGGGGGCGCCGCCGCACGCCCGCGTACCGCATCGGCATGATGATGTTCTGCCGCGCGGTCAGGTACGGGAGGAGGTTCCGGGAAGTCTGCTGCCACAGGAAGCCGACCGTGCTCCGCCGGTAGCCGAGCCGGTCGCGGGACGTCATCGCGCCCAGGTCGTGCCCGGCCACCCGGGCCCGGCCCGCGGTGGGGGTGTCCAGCCCGGCCAGGATGTTCATCAGGGTTGACTTCCCGCTGCCGGACGCCCCGACGATCGCGGTCAGCTCCCCGTCGGCGATCAGCAGGTCCAGCCCCTGCAGCGCCTGCACCTCGATCCCCTCCGCGGCATAGATCCGTACCAGCCGGTCGCACATGATCAGGGCGCCGTCGCCGTAGGAAGTACGGGCCCGCTCAGCCTCGGCGCCCAGCTGGGTGAGCCCGGCCGCGGCCGTGACCCCCGGACGGTCAGCTGCTCCACTCATGTGCCTGGCCTCCCGCTCATTCCCCAGCCCCGCTCATTATCGACCCGCTCGTCACCATCGCGCCTATTCACCCTCGACCCGCTCGTCACCATCGCGGCTCTATTCACCGACCCGCTCGTCACCATCGGCTCTATTCACCGACCCGCAATGCCTGGGTGGTACCGCGGCGGGCCAGCCGGTCCTGGATGGCGAGCGTCAGCCCGGCCAGGAGCAGCAGCGCGGCTACCGCCACCAGGATCGCCTCCGGGTCGGCCCGCAGCGCCGCGTTCACCGGCACGCCGGTGAACGCGGCCAGGTCCACGGCCGGCCCGACCAGCGGGACCAGCACCAGCGCGCACACGATTCCGCCCAGGGCGGCGGCCAGGATCGCGGGCAGCGTCTCCACCGCCATGATGCGCCGGGACTGCGGCTCCAGCCCCATGGTGGCCAGCCGGGCCAGCGTCTGCTCCCGGGACCGGGCACTGAGCACCAGCGTCAGCACCAGGACGAGCAGGCTGAACGCCGCCGCGGCGGCGGCGCCCTGGGCGAAGCTCACGAACCCGCCGTGCGGCAGCGGCGCGGCCGAGATCGCGGCCAGCACGCGCAAGCGCACGGTGAGCTGGGACCCGGGAACGGCCCGCCGTGCGGTGCGGCTGAGCGCCGCCTGGTCCAGCCGGGAGCCGACCAGGGCGACCACCCCCGGCACCGGGGCCCGGCTCCCGAGCGCCCAGCGGGGCACCACGGCGAACTGGCTTCCCGCCGGTGCCCCGGTGATGCTGGGCACGGTGCCCGCCACCCTGATCCTCAGCTGGTGGCCGGCCACATACGGCTGCTGCGCCGGCTCAGGATGGCCCGGGCGGCAGGCGAGATCAGCGCGGGCACCACGCCGGGCTGCCCCGCACGGCCGCTGGCGCCGCCCGCCCCGGCCCGGGCCAGCGCCGCCGCCGGGAAGGCCGGCCCGGGCGTCGCCGCCGCCAGCGCCGCGTACTGGGCCGGGTCAACGATGACGACGGTCAGCTGCAGGCCCTGGCCCGAGGTGCCCATGGCCACGGAGACCGCGGCCGAGCGCTCGACACCCGGCACCCCCGCGATGTCGCGCTGGGCCGCCGGGGTGATCCCCGGTCCGGCCTCGGGCGCGGTGACAATGGCGTCGGCGCCCGTGGCCGACCAGGACGCGGCCACGTCGGCGCGGGCCACCGCCCCGCGGGCCATGGCCGCGAACGCGATCACGGCGAACGCGAGGACGAGCGCGAAGGCAGGCAGCAGGCTGGCCTGGGCGGCGTCCCGGCCCCGGGCGAAGCCGACCACCAGCACGACCCCGCGCCGCCGCCGGGTGAGCCGGGTCAGCCCGCGCAGGACCAGCGGGTAGGCCCGCATGATCAGCAACGCGACCGGGATCGCGGCCAGCACCGGCGCCGCACTGGTGAACAGGTCGAACCTGGCCGGGCGGGGGCAGTCCCTGCTGCCGGAGCACGATCAGGCCGGCGACGGCCGCGCACACCAGCGTGGCATCGGCCACCCAGCGCCGGGTCCGGGCGATCCGGCGGCGGGTGGCGGGGGCGGATCCGGCCTGGCCCGCGGAACGGCGGGTGCGGTACCACCACACGGCCAGCAGCGGCGGCCCGGCCAGCGCGGCCGCGATGATCAGGGCCGCCAGCCACCACCCCAGCGTCGAGGCCGGCCCGGGCGTGGCCAGGACAGCGGCGCCGACCCCGGCCGCCGCGGCCGGCAGCGCCACCGCGGCCCCGCCCGCCAGGGCGGCCGCACCCAGCTGCCGCAGCGAGGCACCACGCGCCCGCATCATGGTGAACTCGCCGCGGCGGTGCTCGGAGACCAGCCGGGCACCGAGCAGCACCACCACCGCCGCGATCACGGTCAGCGGCACGAACAGCAGCGACAGCACGCGCTGCACGGCATCATCGGTTGCTACGAAAGACGGGAGCGTCGTGGCCAGGCCGTCGCTGAGGCTGACCTGGATCGTGGCGGACGGGCCCGCCGCGGCGTTGAGGCTCGTGCCCACCGCCGCGGCGGCGGGCAGGTAGGACAGGCGCTGGAGCACCTGCAGGAGCCCGGCCGCCTGGTCGGCTGTGACGCTGCCCAGGTCGAGCGGGAAGCTCCACAGGGCCCGCAGCGGCTGGGAGGTGGCGTAGTTCTGCAGGGCGGGCAGGTCGCCGGGGCCCACGAAGGCGGCCCCACCCCAGTACGGCACGGAATCCGGGGTCGGATAGGTCAGCTGCGGAGCCAGGGCGAGCGGGTCCACGGCCCAGAAGGACGAAGCGGGATGGAGTGGCCGGAGGATCCCGCTGACCACCGCCAGCTGGCCGGTCGCATGGATCCGGGAGCCGACGCGCAGGCCGAACCGGGCCGCGGTGGCCTGGGTGACCGCGACCGGGAGGGCGCCCGGCGGCGCGCCGGCCACCGGGGCACCGGCCCCTGAACCACCGGCCCCTGAACCACCGGCCCCCGAACCACCGGCGCCCGAACCACCGGGCAAGGATCCGGCGACCAGCGTCGCGTTGCGGTCCAGCCCGCTGCGGTAGAGGAGTTCCAGCTGGGGAGCGGCCGTGGTGGTAGGCGCTGGACGGCCCGGCACGGAGAACGGGACCGAGCCCGTAACCATCCCCGACCAGTCCGTACCCGGCGCGGCCAGGGACACGCCGTCATGGCGCAGTCCGGCCAGGAGCTGACCGCGGGCCGCGTCGAGCTGGGTCTCGTTCAGGTAGCCCTGGCCCAGCCCGGAGATGTCGGCGTCCGCCAGCACCGTGGTCAACGCGGAGGACGCGGCGTGGAACGTTCGCTGCAGGACCTGGGTGCGGTAGCCCAGGCTGGCCCGGGGCACGGCGACCGCCACGAACGAGCAGATCAGCACCAGGATGGCCAGCGCCAGGCTGGCCCCCGCCCCGGTGCCGGCCACGGTGAGCCCCGATGCGGTGACCCGGCTGCGGAGCGCGGGGGCGGCCGGCCTGAGCGGGATCTTCATCCTGTCTCCCCGGCCCGCAGCCCGGCGGCCGGATCGGGCTGGTAAGCGGCGGTCACCGCGGCCACCCCGACCGGCACCGCGGCGATGCCCAGCGCCAGCAACGCGGTCCAGCCCAGCGGGATCACCGCACGCACCGGAGGGAAGGGCGCGGCGGCTCCCGTGGTCAGCGTGACCGCGGGGACCAGCAGGTAGGCCAGGGCGGCGCCGATCAGCGCGCCCGCGGCCGCGCCGGGCAGGGCGAGCAGCAGCTGTTCCAGGCACAGCTGGCCCGCCCGCGCGGCCCGGCCCACGCCGAGCGCGGCGAGCAGCGCACTCTGCAGGTGCCGCTCCCGTACCGCGGCCACCACGCTGACGACGAACCCGACGCAGGCCAGCAACCCGGCCGCCACCACGATCACCAGCAGCGACAGCTGCGGGATGTTGGGCAGCGGGTCACCCAGGAGGTGCGCCGCCGACCCGGACGAGGTGACCACCGTGGCACCAGCGGGCAGGCCCGGCGGGACGGCGCCGTGCGCGGTCGCCAGCCACCACTGGGTGACCGGCACGGGCGGCTGCGACTGCGCGGCGAGGACCTCCTGCAGCCAGCCCAGGTCGACCAGGACCACCGGCCCGGCGCTCCCGGCGGTGGGGAAGGCGCGGACCGCGGCCACCAGCCGGACCGGCACGGTCACGTTACCGACCGGCACAGAGACCGTCTGGCCGACGTGGGCCCCGGCCGCAGCCAGGAACGCGCGCGTCGCGATGCCCGGGACCGGCAGGCTCGGCGAGCCCGCGGTGAGGGCGAGCTGGCCGGTCAGCGGAAGTACCGGGCCGCCGGCGACCTGGATGAGGTCGCCGGCCCCTGGCCGCAACGTCAGCGTGGCCGAGGCCGGGCTGACCCGCCAGGAGCCCGCGGCGGGCTGGATGCCCTGGGCCAGCTTGGGATCGGCCAGGATCGCGGAGGAGGCGGCAGCGTGCCACCGCGCGAGCCGGGCCGGTCCGGCGAAGGCGGCCGGGAACCTGCCCGAGGTCTTCGGGGAGACGGCCAGGCCAGTGAGCTCCAGCGTGGCAGGGTTCGCCGCGGCGCGGCGCTCGGTGCGCAGCGCCGCCCGCCGCGCGCCCCTGGTGCGGTACGGGGGGGCCGGGAATTCCGGCAGCTGATAGCTCAGGGACAGGCCCAGCAGGCGGAGCGGGTAAAGCGGCTGTCCGGTGGGCAGCCGGGCCCCGGAGCCGGACAGATCGGTGACCAGCTGGTGGTAGCGGCCGTCGGCCGGCAGCGTGCCAGCCGGCACGGAGTAGACAGCGCCCGAGCTGTCCTGCACGGACAAGGTGGCCGACAGCGGGCCGAGATGGCCGCCGTGAGGCGGCTGGACCCGGGCCCCGACCTCCAGCCGGGCGGGACGGCCGGGCAGGGCCAGTCCCGGGCCGGACGTGCCCGGGGTGATCCGTGTCCACAGGACGGGCGCAGGCAGGCTGGACAGGTCCGGCCGGAGCAGGACGGTGCTGGCCGCCTTCGTGGCGTCCAGGGCCATGACGCCGAATCCGCTGTTGGCGGCGGCGATGGGCATGGCGGTGCGGACCCCCCGGGCCTGCGCCAGCGTTCCGCTGAGGCTCAGCGGGAGCGGTGCGGTCAGGCCGACCGTGACGTCGGCTCCGGTGGCGAACGCCGCCTCGTCCAGCTGGGACTGCCGCCAGCTCTGGTGCTGGGCCAGCACCAGAGTGCCGGTGGCCACGGCCAGGACGACGAGCAGGACCGGGCTTCCTTCCCGGACCGCGCGCCGGCTGACCTGCCAGCTGGCCAGGGCCCCGGCGAGGTGGCGGCCGCGGCGGCTGAGCCCGTCCAGCAGGCGGGCGGCCGCGGGGAGGATCCGCAGCGGGAGCAGGCTGAGCCCGGCCAGGGCTACCGCCGGGGCCAGGGTCAGGACCGGGTCGATGCCGAGTGTCCCCCCGGACAGCCGGGGCGCCGCTGAGTAGCGGCGCAGTTCCCACAGGGCCAGCGCTCCCAGGCCGATCAGGGCGGCGTCCAGCCCGGCCCGGGCCGCAGTGGCCAGCACCGCCTGCCGGCCCCGCCGGAGCCGGGCGGCACCCGGGGAGGCCGGGCGCAGCGCGGGCCACGTGACCACCACGATCACGCCGGCCACGACAACGGCGGCTGGCCACCAGGCGCCGGCCACCATGCCGCCCAGCCCGCCCGCGGGCTGGGCGGCGGCCAGCCCGCTGGCCGCCAGGAGCCGCCCGGCGAGGTAGCTGCCGGCCACGATCCCGGCCACCGCGCCGGCCACCGCGAGCAGGGCCGCCTCGGCCAGGGAGGCCAGCACCAGCTGGCCGCGGGCCACCCCGCGGGCCGACAGCAGGGCGGTCTCCTCCTCGCGCTGGCTGGTCAGCAGCCGGGCGGCCAGCGCGGCCGCCGCGGTGGCCAGCAGCAGCAGCTGCAGCGACCCGATGAGGAGCAGCGAGCGGGACACGACCAGGCTGCTGGCCAGCGCGGCCAGTATCTGGGGCAGGCCGGTGATTACCTGCAGGCCGCCCAGGCTCTGCTGACCGTGCAGCGAGGTGACCACGGCGCTCAGGCGGCGCCCCAGAGCGCCGATCCGGGCCGGCGGGATCCGGCCAGTATCCACTGTGACGAGCCATGACGCGGCGCTGACCGGGAGGCCGCCGGCCCCGAGCGCGGATGGGCTGACCAGCAGCGGGCCGTAGGTGACGAACGTGCCCTGGACGAGCTTGCCAGACGTGCCGAGCAGGCTGAGCCGCCAGTACGGCCCGGCCGGGTCACGCGGCCGGAACAGGCCGCTTACCCGCAGCCTGGCCGGGACCCCGGTCAGGCTGTCGCGCAGCACGAGGACCTGGCCGACGGAGAAATGGAGCAGCCCTGCGGTGGACACGGGCAGCACCACGCTGACCGGCATACCGGGCCGGAACGGGCTGGGCCACGTGCCCGCGGTCAGCACGACATGGGCCCGGACGCCGCTCAGTACCGCCGCCTGAATCAGCGGCGCCTGGCTCGCGCCGCGCGGCGTGGGCAGCGTCAGCTGATCCGACCATCGGCCACTGGCCAGCGTGAACGGCACCGGGCCCAGGGCCGAGCGGATCGAGGCGCCGATGACAGACTGATCGGCCGTGGCCCGGCCCGCGCCGATCTGCCCGCTGACCACGATCGGCGTGGCGGGCGCGGTGGCCAGCCGCTGGTGGACGGCGGCCGGGAGCGCCTGGGCCCCGAAACTGGCCAGCCCGGTCGTCACGGTCACCGCGATCAGGATGGCCAGCAGCAGGCTGGCCGGCAGCAGCGGTGCGGACCGGGTACGCCGCAGCACGAACATCAGCCGGGACCCGCGCGCCGCCCCGCTTCTGCCGGGCCGGGTGGCGGCGTCACGCACGTCCGACCCCAGACTCCGGCCCACGATCCGACGCTACGCTGGCCACGTCCACTTTTACCGGCGCGCGGTGCGCTGCGCCGGGTGATTTGCCCCTTTCCGGCGAACGTTGCGCCGTGACCGGCCCGGCGTGGCAGCGATTTCGCGCCAGATGGGTAACCGGACCTGGCGCACCGCGCCGGGGGCTCGCCCCGCCCGGGCCGGGCCGACCTTTCCCGGGGTTAGTCATTCAGCCAGCCCGGCAGGCACTGGATCAGCGCCTCGACCAGCTCGTCCGCCGTGCACTGGCCGGGCGGGCCGGCCAGCCAGTCGCTGATCACGCCCAGCACCCCGCCCGCCAGGAACCGCGCCGTGATCACGGGGTCGGCGTCAGCCGGGCGCACATCCATCCGCGCCAGGGCCTCGACGGTCCGCCCGGTGAAGGCCTCGGTGACCGCCTGCACCAGCTGGGGCGCGGCGCCGGGGCCGAGCAGCCGCGCGTACGAGGCCCGGCGCTCGTCCAGGAAGCCGACGATGTCACGCAGGCCCCGCCTGCTGGCCTCGGTACCGGGCACGCTGTGCCGCGAGCGCATGACGATGCCAGCGTTCCCGACCACGTCGAAGAGCTCGCTCAGCGCGTGGATCGCGAGGTCCTCGGGCGAGGAGAAGTGGCTGTAGAACGACGTCCGGTTCACGCCGGCCGCGCGGGCCAGGGCGCTGACGGACATCTTGCTCGGGTCGGAGTCCAGCACCGCCTCGTGGAAGGCGCAGATCAGCTTCTCGCGGGTCCGGACGGCACGCGGATCCGTATTGCCGATCATGGAACGCCGGTGACCGGCGTCCTGACCAGCAGCTCGATCGTCCACGTTATCTAAGCTAGCTCTAACGGACACGTGTCGTCTAGTGCCGAAGGACTGGTACTAAACTGAGTACTCAGTCAGGGCGGCGCGACCGAAATTCATTACCGCACACGAGATCGCGCCCGGACGCCGGCGTGACGGAGTTCTGAGATGGCAAGCACGAGAACGTGGTTCGAAACGGTCGCCGAAGCCCAGCGGCGCGCGAAGCGGCGGCTGCCGAAGTCGGTGTACATGGCCCTGGTCGCGGGCGCGGAGGCGGGGGTGACGATGAACGACAACGTCAGCGCGTTCTCCGAGCTCCGGCTCCGGCCACACGTGGCCGACCTGCCGGCTGCCCGTGAGCTGGCCACCACCGTCATGGGCCAGGAGGTCAGCCTGCCGGTGCTGCTGTCGCCCACCGGGGTGCAGGCCGTGCACCCGGACGGCGAGGTGGCGGTGGCCCGGGCGGCGGCCGCGGCGGGCACGGCCATGGGGCTGTCGTCGTTCGCGTCGAAGCCGGTCGAGGAGGTCGGCAAGGCCATCGGCAAGCTGCTGTTCCAGAGCTACTGGTTGGGCACCCGTGAAGAAATCCTGGCCCGGGCCGAGCGGGCTCGGGCCGCCGGGGCCAAGGGCCTGATCGTCACGCTGGACTGGGTGTTCGACTCCCGCCGGGACTGGGGCAGCCCGTGGATCCCGGAGCACCTGAACCTCGAGGCCATGGTGCGGCACATCCCGCAGGTCGCGATCAGGCCGACGTACCTGGCCCGGTGGATCCGCAGCGGCTCCCTGCCTGACCTCGGCGTGCCCAACCTGGGTGCCCGGGACGCGCAGATCCCCACGTTCTTCGGCGCCTACGGCCAGTGGATGGGCTCTGCCCCGCCGACCTGGGAGGATCTCGCCTGGCTACGGGAGCAGTGGGGCGGACCGTTCATGATCAAGGGCATCACCCGGCCCGACGACGCGCGGCGCGCGGTAGACATCGGGGCCACCGCGATCTCTGTGTCCAACCACGGCGGCAACAACCTCGACTCCACGCCCGCCACGATCCGCTGCCTGCCCGGTGTGGCCGACGCGGTCGGCGACCAGATCGAGGTGCTGCTGGACGGGGGCATCCGGCGGGGCAGCGACGTCGTCAAGGCGCTCGCCCTGGGCGCGCATGCCGTGATGATCGGCCGGGCCTACCTGTGGGGCATGGCCGCCGGGGGCGAGCGCGGCGTGGCCAACGTGATCGAGATCCTGCGCCAGGGAGTGAGCGAGACGCTGCTGGGCCTGGGCAAGGCCTCCATCCGCGACCTGTCACCCGATGACGTGATCGTCCCCGACGGGTTCGCGCTCGACCGCAAGATCTGAGCGGGGAACGCGGGAACGGAGCGACCCATGGGCGGTGAGCAGTCGGAGCAGCCTGCTTCTGCCGAGGCGCGCGAGCGCACGGCGCGCGGGCGCATCCTGGACGCAGCCGAGCGGCTGTTCGCCGAGCGCGGCTTCGACCACACGTCCACGGCCCTGATCGCGGCGGAGGCACGCGTCCCGCAGGGCCTGATCTTCTATCACTTCAAGACAAAGATGGAACTCCTGCTCGCCGTGATCCGGGAGGACCAGGCCACCCTTATGGACGGGCTCCTCCCGGCGCTGGTGCCAAGGGCGGACGGGCTGGAATCCGGTCCTGGCGTGCGCGGCTCGGACGGCGGACCGGGGGGCCCGGACGACGGACGACGGCCGGGGGGCCCGGACGAGAGCCTGCGCCGGGCGGTGGCCGGGCTGTGGCAGCACCTGTCCCGCGTCCTCGGCGAGCCCTCCCCGGTCCGCAAGATCATCATCCAGGAACTCGCCGCCCACCCGGAGATCCGGCACCGCGCCCTGGAGTTGCACGAGCAGATGGCCGCGCTGGTCGCCCTATACCTTGCCCGGGCCAGCCAGCATCCGGGCGAGCCCCGGCCCGAGCATGAGGCCGCCGCCCGGCTGCTCACCATCGCCGCGGGGATGGCACCCCTGCTCGGCGAGCCCAGCCTCACGCTGATCCCGCCCGGGGCCCTAGCCACCCTGATCAGTGAGGGCCTCCAGCCCGGGGGAAGGACGTCCTCGCTGCCCGGGGCCGCAAGCCGGCCCGGTCGTAGACTGGGGGCGATGGATACGCCGAAGCCGCCGGCCAGCACCGGTCCGCTGGACCCCGAGGACGAGCCGGTCCTGCCCGCGACGAGCCGGGAAGACACCGACGCCGGCTGGGGTGAGCCGGCGGAACCGGACGACGACGAGCGCCTGTACCGCGACCGCCCGCCGCACTGGGACTCCATCTAGCGATCAGCCCCGGGACCGGGCGGGGACCGGGCGCCTCCGCACCCGGGACCTGGCACCTCCGCGCCCGGGACCTGGCGCCTCCGCGGCAGCCGGATCGGCCGGATTACCCGGGCCCGCCGCCAGATAACCAGAATTCGCAAGAATGCACGCGAACGAGGCGGGCAGCGCCAATGTTATAGCGGGCCGTGACGCTTGGCTGCGCTGGCCTGGCGGTCAGCGGGAATGGGAGCGGGCCCAAACGCGGCGGCCCCCCATGAAGCGATCTCGGCCTACCACATAAAGGGCCTAGGCGTGGTCTTGCTAAGCACCGCGTCTTGGCTTGCCGGGTGAGCCGGGCTAAGCGCGTGATGATGTGTGCTGGCCTGGGCCGGGGCCCCCCCGACGTGCCCCGGCAGGGCCAGGACGACGGCGACGAGGCTGCCCAGGGCGAAGGCCAGGACGAGAATCCCGCGCATCGCCCGGCGACGGGCGATTCCTGTCGAGGGGGCACGGTGCGCACCGCCTGCCAGACCGCCAGCCTGCAGCATGCCGTGCCTTAACGACCTATGATTCTTCATAGTAGAATGTCCCCTTATTGGTGACTTAGACATCAGGCTATCTGCGAGTGCGAAACTACACCCCAATGCGTCATCAGATACGCCATTTGGAGTAATCCAGGCGATAACCCCAGGTGCATGACAGACGTCCCCGGCAGTGGCGTGATCAACATCCCGGGGCACCCCGCGGCCGGAAGTTCCGTCCCAGATCCCGGGCCGCCGGCGGCGCACGCCCGGACGTGTCACGCGCCACGCGGGCCCGTACCGTACCGGCCATCACTCACCGCTGGGCAGGTACCACCGTCCCCACCCGCCACACGGATCCGCTCTCCGGTGAAGGTATTACGGCATTTGTGAGCGCAAGCCGATGAAATCTGCAATATGCACGGCAATTTGCAGGGCCACACTCACCGGGACGGGAATCATTACCCGTCCGTTCTAGTTAGTCCGGGATTTCGCGTGAGAAGGCTACATAAGGGGTATCAACGCGATGGGACGTTTACAACTACATCTCTCTTTCGGGCACCAGCCAGCGGACTGATCCCGCAGGCTGCCAGACTAACCAAGGCGATCATGGAATTTCGGGTGCTCGGGCCGATTGAACTTTGGTCGGCTGGACAGCAATGTGATCTTGGATCGACCAGGGTGCGATGCGTCCTGGGCATCCTCATGCTGACGCCGCGCACATTAGTGCCGACGGACGTGCTCATTGACCGGGTCTGGGACACGGATCCCCCGCCGAAGGCGCGGGAGAGCCTTTCGGTCTACGTCACGCGGCTCCGGGCGTCACTCCGGCAGGCCATTGGTGAGAGTGTCCGGCTGACTGGGCACGACAGCGGCTACGAGCTGCACGTGGACCCGGACGTGATCGACCTGCACCAATTCCGCAGCCTGCGCCGCCATGCGGACGCAGTGACCGCGAACGGCGACGTGGAGCGGGCCGCTTCGCTGCTGCGCGAGGCGGACAGGCTGTGGCGCGGACAGGCCTTCGCGGGGATCCGCGGCGACTGGGTCGCGCGGATGCGGAACAGCCTGGAAGAGGAACGCCGGGCGGCTATCCAGAAACGCATCGAGTGCGAGCTGGAGCTGGGCCGGCACGCCGACGTAGTCGGCGAGCTGCGCCACCTGCTGGCCCAGTACCCGCTGGATGAGGCGTTCATCGCTCAGCAGATGACGGCCCTCTACGGAAGCGGCAGGCCAGGTGAGGCCCTCACCCTCTACCGGGAAATCCGCGGCCGCCTCAACGAGGAGCTGGGCACCGAGCCGGGGCCGCTGCTGTCCGAACTGCACCAGCGCATCCTGCGACATGATCCCCAGCTGGCCGTGCGGCCAGCGGCCTGGACCAGGGCCGGATGTCGCGGCCAGACACGCTTCCGCCCGAGACGGCCGAGTTCGTGGGCCGCAGCGAGGAACTCGAGCTGCTCACCCGCGAGCAGGGTGACACCCCCCAGGTCAAGGTCATCGAGGGCATGGCCGGCGTGGGGAAGACCGCGCTGGCGCTCCGGGCGGCCCGCGCCGTGTCCGGGCGGTACCCGGACGGGATGTTCTACCTCAACCTCCATACCCACGATCCGGGGCACCCGTCGCTCGGCGCGGACGAGGCGCTGCACCGCCTGCTCCGGATGCTGACCGCGCCGGCCACCCAGATCCCCGACGCCGTCGGGGAGCGCGCCGCGCTCTTGCGGGCCCAGCTCAGCCGCCGCCGGGCCATCGTCATCCTCGACGACGCCGGCCAGCATGACCAGATCGGCCCGCTCCTGCCCGAGGCAGGCGAGTGCCTGATCCTGATCACCACCCGGCGCACGTTCCCCGGCCTGGAGGGCGCCCGGGAGCTGACCCTGGACGCGCTGCCGGTGGACGACGCGATCACGCTGTTCCAGAAAGTCGCGGGGCCCGGCACCACTCACGACGAGGGGGAGGCCGCCATGGCCGTACGCCTGTGCGGGCGCCTGCCGCTCGCGATCCAGCTCGCCGCGGGCCGCCTCGCGCAGGACTACCCGCCCGGGCTCGGCGAGCTGGTCGAGGAGCTGTCGCAATCCCCCGCGCGCTTGGGTGACACCGGCTCCGCCAGCCCGGAGGTAATGTCGGCCTTCGACCTCGCCTACCGGTCACTGGAACCCAGCCACCAGCGGTTCTTCCGGCAGCTGGGCGTGAGCCCGTGCGCTCACATCAGCCTGCAGGCCGCGGCCGCGCTGGGCGGGGGCACCCTCGCCGAAACGGAAGAGGCCCTGTCCGCACTGCTCGACCATCACCTGCTGACGCGGGCCCCGGCCGGCCAGTTCCGTTTCCACGACCTCATCCGCGGATACGCCGCCATGCGCGCGGCGCGCGAGGATTCCCGGTCTGAGCAGCGGCAGGCCGTCGGCAGGCTCCTTGGCTACTACCAGCGCACCGCCGACGAGGCTGACCGGTTCCTGCACCCGTTCCGCCGCCGGAAGCCGGGAGCGGGCTCTGATTCACCGGCCGCGGACGCCGCGCTAAGCTCCCGGGAGGACGCGGCGGGCTGGCTGGAATCGGAGTGGCGCAACATCCTGCAGGCCGCGCACTACGCGGTCCGGCACGAATGGAAGGACAAGGGCGCCGATCTCACCCACGCGCTCGCGGGCTTCATGGAAGTCAGGGCCTACTGGGACGAGGCCATCGCGGCCCACACCATCGCCCTGCAGGCCAGCCGCGACCTCGCTGACCCGGCCCGCGCCGCCCGGGCGTCGCTGGAGCTGTCCCAGGTGAGTCAGCAGACGGGCCGGCACGAGGCGGCCCTTCCGCTGGCCGAGGACGCCGCCGTGATCTACCGGTCCCTGGCCGACCGGCGGGGCGAGGCGGAGGCCCTCGATCAGCTCGGCGTGGCCCATCAGCGCGCGGGACGTTCCGGTGAGGCCCTCGCCTATTTCCACGAAGCCAGGATTCTCTACCGGCTGGCCGCGGACCAGCATGGCGTAGCCAACACACTGAGCCACTCCGGGCTCACCTCCTGGCATCTCGGGCGCTATCCCGACGCCCTGCAGCATCTGCATGAGGCACTCTCGGTCTACCGAGGGGTCGGCGACCGGCGTGGCGAGGCGAAGACGCTGAATAACCTGGGCCGGATGCAGCTGTATCTCGGCTATCACCGGGACGCGCTCGAGGGATACCAGAAGTCACTGGAGATATTCAGCCAGATAGGCGGGGCGCAGAACGAGGCGATCCTGTATCACAACATCGGGGCCGTCCATCACTACAAGGGCAGTTACGAAGACGGGCTCACTGCCTATGGGCGTGCCCTCACTATCTACCATGACATCGGCGATCTCCCCCATGAAGCCGATGTCCTCAACGACATAGGCACCCTGTACCAGAACGCGGAGCGCTACGACGAGGCGCTGATCTGCCATGAGAAGGCACGGTCGATCGCCGAGGAGATCGGGAACCCATCCCAGCAGGTGACCGCGCTTCGCGGGATAGCCGGGGTGCAGCGCGGATCCGGCCGATACGGCGAGGCTTTCGAGAATTACCAGACCGCTCTGCGGCTGTCCCGGGAGATCGTGGATCCCTACGAGGAAGCCAAGATCCTCGAGGGAATCGCGGAAACGACGCTCAGCACACGGCGACCGGAGGCCGCGCGGATCGCCCTGCGGCAGGCCCTCGACATCTTCGAGCGGCTCGGCCTGCCCGAGGCCGAGTCGGCGCGGATACGCATCGAGGCCATGGACCCCGCCCTCAGCGGTACCCCGTAGCCCGCGTGCCGCCCGCCGGCGTGGCCGGTGCGGCGCTCTCGCGCGCCCAGTCCGCCAGGCCCAGACGGCCGGGCCCGGTCCTGCTCACCGCCCGCGTCCCCGCCGGCCCGCGCTGAGCGCACCGCCCACGCATGACCTGGGCCGCAAGGGAGGCATCAAGGCGCCTGCAATCTGGCTGTCCGGGCGGGCAGCGCACGCTGAGAGCGCAGTTCCCGGCCGCGGACACCGCGGGCCGCCAGCTAACGAAGGACGCCTTTCATGCGGGTGCGAGCGCGGGGGAGCGACGGCCGGTGAGCCACCTCCTGTCCCCGGCGATCTGGGGCCTGCTGGCCGGGCTGACCGGCCTGGCCGGCTACATCCCGTACCTGCGGGACGCCTGGCGGCGGGCCAGCGACCCCGATCCGGCGGCCTGGTTGATCTGGACGGTGGAGTACAGCGTCCTGCTGGCGGTCCAGGCCGCCCAGCATCCCCCCTGGCCGGCCCTGTGCCTCGCCGCGCTACAACTGACGGGCACGGCGACGGTGCTGGTCCTGCTGGCGGCCCGCGGCGGGTGGCGTTTCGGGACCGGCCGCTGGGTCCTGCTGGGCGGCGCCGTGGGCGTCATGGCCTTCTGGCCGTTCGCGCACGCCCCCGGGACGGCGATGTGCCTCGTCCTGGCCGTTGAGGGAGCGGCCATGGTCCTGGTCATAGCCGGCGCGTACCGGAATCCGGACGCGGAGACCCCCCTGACCTGGCAGGCGTTCATCCTGGCCGGTCTGCTGGACCTGCCGGCCCTGGGCAGCCACGCACCGCGGCTGCTCTACGTCTACCCGGCCTTCTTCGTGATCATGGGATCCGGGGTGCTGATCGCCGCCGCGCTCGGCGCGCATGCGCCGCAGGTGCCGGTGCCACGCCAGCGTTATGTCCTGCGTGGCCGGGGGGCGACCCCGCCCGTCCCCCGGCCCGCCTGCCCGGCCGGCCAGTGGGAGATACTTCGCGGAACGCCTCGTGCGCTGCCCGGCCCCAGCCAGCCGGAGGCGGTGCCGCGCCTCAGCCGGCCCCAGGCGCGGCCGTACCTCAGCCAGCCGCCGGCGCTGCCCGGCCCGAGCCAGCCGGAGGCGGTGCCGCAGCTCAGCCGGCCCCAGGCGCGGCCTTATGTCAGCCAGCTGCCGGCGCGGCTGGGCTCGCCCGGGGCGGCGCTCCCCGGGCCATCCAGACCCAGCGCACCATGAAAACCGTTAGCGAGAGGATCGCCGGTTTCTGGCCTAGTGGGAACATGTTCGTCAGGCACAAGTTCGGAACGAACGCGTTCGTCCCAGCCAGACGGTCACCGGGCTGTATCCAGGGACACGGCAAAGTCGTGAATTCCGGAGCAGTTACGTCGCCGGTGGGGGCGGTTTGGTCAGTGCGGCGATGCACGCAGTGAGCAGGCGCCGCATCTGATCTTGTTCGCTGGCATCCAGATCGGCCAGCATGTCTTGCTCGACGCGGCGGACCGCGGTGCTGGCCATCTTGAGCTGGCGGCGCCCGCGGGCGGTCAGCTCGGCCGGCAGGGCCCGGCCGGCGGGTGCGCGTGCTGGGCGGGCGACGAGTCCCTGGCGTTGGAGGGCCTGCAGGAGCACGTTCATCGACTGCCGGGTGACGAAGGCGCCGCGGGCAAGCTCGGAGTTCGACAGGCCCGGTCGCTGGGCAAGCAGCTCCAGGCAGGCGTAGTGGGTGATCGTCATGCCGAGTGGCCTCAGCACGGCCTCCAGGGCCGAGTGCAGGGCGCTCGCGGCCGCTTTCAGCATGTATCCCAGTGAGGTGTCCAGCTCGATTCCGGGCCCGCCTTGACTCATGTCAGTAGTCTGACATACATTGGGGTGTGTCAGAAGACTGACATACCATAAGGAGGCAAGGATCGTGGCCGTCACCGGACCCGACTTCATTTCACTGCAGGTACGCGACCTGGAGCGTTCCGCCGCTTTCTACGAGCAGTACCTGGGGCTGAAGCGCTCCGGCGCAGGACCGCCGCACGCCGTCGTGTTCGGCACCAAGCCGGTCGCGTTCGCCGTCCGCGACGTCGTCGCGGGCACCGGCCTGGACGCGGTCGCGCAGCCGGGCCAGGGGATGGCGCTGTGGCTGCACGCCCCCGACGCGCAGGACATCCACGACGCCCTCGCCGCCGCCGGCACGACGATCATCTCAGCGCCCGCCGACGGGCCGTTCGGCCGCACTTTCACGTTCGCCGACCCCGACGGCTACCAGGTGACCCTCCACGACCGCGGCTGAGCCGGGCGCCCCGGTCTTCGCCGCGGCAGGCGCCCTGACCGGGCTTCTCACAACGGCAGGCCAGCCGCCAGGGACACGGCAAAACCGCTCATGCAGTCTGAAGCAGCTTTAGGGCACATTCACGGCAGTTATGACACCGCAGGTCACGGCCTAACTTCATGACTTTGCCGGGCCCCTGGGGCTGTATCCCCTGGACGGCCGGCGAGCTTTCCGCCGGTCACGCCCCCGGGGGCTACCCGGCGCTGGACAGCACATAGCCCCAATTTGCCCACCAGTCGTACATCGTGGCGCCGTTAGAGCCGTCGGCGATGACGCCGACGAGGGAAGGATCGGCGACCCAGACCATCCGGAAGTCGCTTCCGGTGGTGTAGGCGCAGCCCCACGGTCCCTCCAGGAGGCCGTCGTGGTTCCAGGTACCGAGCTCATAGCCATCGGCGCAGTCACCGCGATTGACGAAGCCGGTCGTGTTGTCCCCGAACCACGTCAGCGCGGCATCGGAGTCCGCGAACTGGACGACCAGGGGACGCTCAGTGGGCCCGAACTGGACGCTCTGGCAGTTGACGGCGGCGACGACACCCCCGGTCTCCAGATCGGGGCGTCCGACGCAGTTCGTGAGGTCGCTGGAGGTCAGCTCGTCAGCTAGCTGCAGTTCACCCGGCGTGAGGTTGGACGCCGGACCCGGCGTGACGGGTGCGGCCGGGGGCGGCGTCACCGGGGCGGCCGGCGGTGGCGTTACCGGGGCGGTCGGCGGGGCCACGGTCGGCGCCACGCTCGGCGGGTTGGCGGTCCAGAACGGGCAGCTTGTAAGGTCGAGAACCCGGATCGCCTTCTCCCACCTCACCGTGCTGACCAGAACCACGTCCGCGTCCTTGACCTCGGTGGCGATCTGCACGGCCGAAACGGCGGAGCTACTCACGATAGCGGTCTGCATGGCACCGGAAAAGTTGTCCATGCTGCTCACGAGCGCATTGCCGCTGCGCAGCACGGCCCGGACGTCGGGCGCGCGGCTATCCTGGGGCATCTGAAGCGCGGCCAGATCGCCGTTGAGCTTGCTGAGGCTGCCCTCGACTGCGATCAGATTTCGCAGGCGGCTGGCCTTCTGCTGGCCAGCAGAGACATTCTGGCCGGAGGTCTGATCACTATCCGGCAGGGCCGCTTCGAAGAAGGACATATGCAGCGAACCGCTGTCGCGGTCGCAGGCGGCATTCGCCTGGGTGACCCAGCCCGCCGTCGTAGGGCTATGTGGCTGGCTCCGGAACGCGAAGTACGCGCCCGCGACGGCCGCGGCGGTCGCGACCAGGGTTAAGGCCCCGGCAAGGGTCTTGGCCAGGATGCTGAACCTGGGGGGCTTGCGGCCCGGCATCGGGGCCCAGAAGTCCCACCCCGCCGGCGGGGGCGGCCAGGAAGGATCGGGCCGCCACCCGGCGGGCGGCTGCCAGCCAGCCGGGGGCGCCGGCCAACCGGGCGGAGGCCTGAAAACCCACGAGATGCCGTTGGAATCACCTGGTCGAGGCGGTATGCCTGCAGACGCCATTGCTCGGCCCCCCGGTGTCAGAAAGGGATGACAGCGCAGTAATTATCGCGACCTCGCCCTCAGCCCAATGACATTAAGACGCATCATGACGTCTCAGCGCAACTTAGTAACGCATTAGTCTCTGCGGGGCCACCGCACGGGCTCTCACCGGCCGGCAAAGCCGCTGAGGGATTCACGTGCCTTCTGTGCTTTGTTACGAAATATCGGGATTTGCCCTAAAGACCCTGTATCGGCGGCCCAGGTCGGCGGCCCAGGCAGACGGGCCAGGCAGACGGCCAGGCTGGTGTCCGGCCCTGATAACCGGGGAACCCGGCCGGCGGCGGCATGAGCGGCCGCTTCGGCGGACCCCCGGCAGGCCAGCTCGTCGGCGCGCTCATTCTCCGGATGTCCGGCGTGACCTTTGACCCAGAACCACCGCACGGTGTGACCGCGGGCCGCTGAGTCCAGTCGCGCCCATAGGTCGGCGTTCTTGACCGGCTTCTTGTCCGCGGTCTTCCAGCCGTTACGTTTCCAGCCGGGCAGCCACTGCGTGATGCCTTTGCGCAGGTACTCACTGTCGGTGTGGACGTGCACGGCCGACGGCCGGGTCAGGCTCTCCAGGCCCTGGATCGCGGCCATGATCTCCATGCGGTTGTTCGTGGTGGCCGGTTCGGAACCATAGATCTCCTTCCTGTGGCTCCCGTACCGCAGGATGGCTCCCCACCCGCCTGGGCCCGGATTGGGTGAGCACGCACCATCGGTGAAGATCTCGACGACCCCGTTGGTCGGTTCCGGCATACCCGTGATCCTAGACAGGCGCCGGGCGCGGGTCAGGCTGTCTTGCGGCTGGCTGCCTTGCGGCTGGCTGCCTTGGGGCTGGCGATCTCCGCGGCGCAGCGGTAGCCGCTGCGCAGCCCGCCTTCCATGTATCCCTGGAAGTTCACCGACGTGTGCTCCCCGGCGAAGTGCAGGTTGCCGCTGCGCCGTCCCTGGATGCCGTTGAACGCCGTGTACTGCCCGGTCTTGAGGTAGGAGTAGGCGCCCCCGATGTGCGGGTCGCCGGCGGACCAGGCGTAGTAGGCCCGGCCGTTGTAGGCCTCGCGGGCACCGGGGAAGTTCTGGTCGAAGCCGGCCAGGAAATCGCGGGCCATCGCCTGGGGCGCGGGCCCTTCGTAGGAGGTGAGGCCGTACCGCCGGCCGAGGTCGGCCCCCGGGTTCCCGCCGGGCAGGGCGATGAGGATCCCCGGCTCACCGGGCTGGTCCACGGTCGTCTCCCAGCCGCCCTGGACGATGCCGTCGGTGTACATGTTGCCGGTCCAGTGGTCGGCGTTCCACACCCGGCGGGAGAACTGCAGCTGGATCTTCGCGTTGGTGCCGAGCGGTTCCTCGCGGATGGCCCGCAGCTGCGGCGCGGGTAGCTCGATCCCGCGTAGCTCCACCTCGCGCAGCTTGGTGAACGGGAGTGCGAACACCACCTGGTCGGCGTGGACGTCATGGGTGGCGGTGCCGCAGGAGAACGTGCACGTGTACCGGCCGTGGCCGCGGCTGCGCACCGCCTCGAGACGTTCCCCGAGCCGGACCGTGCCCGCGGGCAGCCTGCTGATGAGCCCCCGGATGAGCTGGTCATTGCCCTCCCGGATGTGCCACTTCTCGTCGGTGCCCGACAGTTCCGGGTAGCTCTCCGGCTGCCGGCCGCTCGGGGCGCTGTCGTAGCTGCCGAGCAGGTAGATGAGGTTGAGCGCCGACTGCTCCGCGACCGGACCGCCGTACTCGTCCAGGAGCACGGCGACGCACAGGCGGCCGAAGTCGCTGCCGAGGCCCCCTGGAATGTGCCGCTCGATCCACTCCGGCGCGGGCGTATGGTCCCACCGCCTGGCCCAGGCTGTGTGCCTGTCGAGCAGGGTTGGCCAGGGCGCCTTGATAAACGCGGCGTCATAGAAGAGCCGGAACCCCCAGTCGTGCCACTCGCGGTCGAGCGCCGCCTGCGGCCAGAACCGCCCATCGAAACGGAACCGGTAATCGGCGGCCCGGGTGTGCGGCGGATAGGCGTTGACGTCGTCCAGCGTGAGGCCGAAACCGGCGGCGAGCCGGCGCATCTCGGTGTGCTCACTCGAGATGAACTCGCCGTGCTCCTCGGCGTATTGCCCGTCGGCGAAGAACCCGCGGAGCGTGTGGATACGGCCGCCAGCCCGGGCCGGGTTGTACTCGTAGACCTCGCTGGCCACGCCGTGCCGGGCCCACAGCCGGAAGGCACAGCCGAGTCCCGCGATACCCGAGCCGATGATCACCACCCGCTGATCCGGGCGGACCGCAGCCCGGGCCGCGGGTGAGGCCAGGGCGCCGGCGGGAACGGCTACGGCGAGTCCGGCCGCCGCGGCACCGCGCAGGATCTGCCGCCGCGACAGCCCCGCGCACACCTCCGCCTGGCCCGCCTCCCCGTGGGCCGCCCGCTCGCCGCGGGGTTCCTGCTCCCTCCGCGCAGGGCCGTCGCCTCGTTCCGCCAGGAGAGTGGCGGCCTCGCTGATGTCGCATCCGGTCCGGCGGGCATAGCGGGTGGCCGCTTGCGCCCGCCAGAGCGCCCGCGCCGCAGGCGACGACCCTGATCCCATCTCGACCCCCACCCCGTGCCACGCGCCGCCGTCCCGTCCGCTCCCCGGCCAGGCACTGAGCCGCGCCACGAAGGCACACGCCGATGGCGCTACGAAGACACCCGCCGATGAGGAAGACACCCGCCGATGAGTATGCCCGCCGGGCGTACTCATCGCCAGCGCGGCGGTGCGGATCTCAGCGGCTGTGACAGCCGTCGTGCACAGTTCACGGGCGGGCCGCGCTCGGGACAGAGTGATCAACGGCCTACATTCTCAGTCGGGTCATATCCGCTGCCGTCAGCCTGTGCAGGACCGCCAGCAGGAGTGCCGCCACATCGACCGGGGGGATGGCCAGCTCGCCCGCAGCCTCGACGTACCCCAGATCCCCGAAAATCACCAGCGCGAGTGCTGCCCGTTCCCGCACGCTCAGCCCGCGCGGCGCGATGCAGCCAGGCATGCCGTCCACAGGATCGGAAAGCCGGTTCCTCCACGCGGGGTCGCTGACCAGTTCCTGGCACCGCCGGCGGGCCGACACCCCCAGGCGGGCGGACACCCCAAGGCCCGCCGGCGCCCCAAGGCCGGCCGAGACCCCCAGGCGGGCCGTCACCCCCATACGCGCCGGGACCCCCAGACGGGACGGCGCGGCGTCAGCGTCTGGCGCCGGGGAGCGCAGGCACTCATCAGTGATCACGTCGCTGACGACCTGCTCGGCCAGGCCCGCGTCACCGAGGGTCAGTAGCGCCTGCCGGTACAGCCCGGCCGCGTGACGGTCATAGATGGCCTGGTCCCGGCGGAGGGATGCGGCGGCCGCAGCAGCCTGCCCCCCGGGCTGCGTACCGTATCCGGTCACGACGGAACTCCCGTCACTTCGGTGGCACCGCCCTCCGCGAGCGCCCGTGGCCACCAGGGACCGGAGTGGTTCATCCAACATAACACCGGCAAGATCGCCAGCGGCCGGCTGAGCGTGGGCGTAGGGTCATCGTGCAGTCCGAATGATGAGCCGTTGGGTCGATCCCCCGCCTGGCTGCTGTGGCAGGAAGGCGGCCCCGATGGGGAGTACCAGCCGGCCGGTGGTCCTGTGGGGCCTGATCGCGGCCCACGCCGCTGCGGCTGGCCGCCCGGCGTCCGTCGCCGATGTGTGCGCGGTCGCCGCCTGCTCAGCCCAGGCCAGCGGGGCGTGGCTGGCCGCGGCCAGCAGCCGGGGACCGGACTTTGTCATGTGCGTGACGGACCGGGTCAGTGAGCAGCTCGCGGAACTCCAGCTGACGCTCGGTGAAGGGCCATGCCATGACGTGCTGACCGCAGAGGCGCCGGTCCTGGCCGGCGACCTGGGCGACCAGGAATCCGGCCGCCGGTGGCCCGCGTTCACGCCGGAAGCCCGCAACACCGGCGCCGCCGCCGTTTTCGCGTTCCCGCTGATGATCGGCGCGATCCGGGCGGGGGTCATCGGCCTGTACCGCGGCTCTCCCGGTCCCCTGTCCAGCCCGCAGCTGGGGGACTGCCTCCACCTGGCCGACACGGCGACCGTGCTGCTCCTCGACGGCCTCAACGGCGGCGACGGCGACGTCGGCCTCAACGGTGGCGACGGCCTCAACGGTGCCGGGAGCGGGCCCGCGTCCCGGCCGGGCGGCCAGTCCCCCGATCTGGCGGTCCACCGGGTTGAGATCGACCAGGCCACCGGGATGCTCACCGTGCAACTCGGCGTCAGCGCCGCGGAAGCTTTTGCCCGGCTCCGGGCCTACGCTTATGCCCGGGACAGGCGGCTCGCCGACGTGGCCGGTGACATCGTCGCCCGTCGCCTGCGCCTGGACCGCGATCCAGGCTGGGGCGCCGGGCCATGACCTATCCGGTCCGCGCCCGGCAGGCTCGCGAGGCCGGCGGCGCCCAGTTCCCGCGACGAAAAGGTGAACCCTGATGGACTCCGAACTGCTTTCCAGCACCTTCGTTGACCTGGCCGACACTATGGTTGCCGACTTCGACATCATCGATTTCCTGCACATGCTCACCGACCGCAGTGTCGCCCTGCTGGCCGCGTCCGCGGCCGGTGTCGTGCTGGCCGACCCACGCGGTGAGCTGCGGGTCGCGGCAGCGTCCAGCGAGGCGGTCGGCATGGTCGAGCTGTTCCAGATCCAGAGCGACCAGGGACCGTGCCTGGATTGCTTCCGTACCGGCCAGTCCGTCACCGCTGCCGACCTGGCCGAGGAGGGGACACGGTGGCCCCGGTTCGCCGCCGCCGCCACCGAGGCTGGGTTCCGCACGGTCGAGGCCCTGCCCATGCGGCTCCGTGACCAGGTCATCGGGGCGCTGAACCTCTTCCGCGCCACTCCTGCTCTCTTCGAGCCAGCCGACCTGCGCGTCGCCCAGGCTCTGGCCGACGTAGCGACCATCGGCCTGCTCCAGGAACGCAGCCTGCGCCGGAGCGAGACCATGGCCGAGCAACTCCAGGCCGCCCTCAACAGCCGGGTCGTCATCGAGCAAGCCAAGGGCAAGCTCGCCGAGCGCCTTGCCACCGATATGGACGAGGCCTTCCGGCTGCTCCGCGACCACGCCCGCAACACCAACCAGCGCCTCACCGACGTGGCCCGTACCTTCGTCGAGAGCACCTCCGCAGACTTCCCTTCAGCGCCCGGCGGCTAGTGGCTAGCCCCCGGGCAGGGACCCAGCCTCCGTGCCCTTCCTAGCCTCCGCACCCTTCCCCAACGGCCTCCAGGCAACTCTTCCCGCCGGCCGCCCGCCCGGAGGCCAGGCCCACGCCTGATCCGGGCGGGATGCGCTGATTCCGGCCGCGCCGCCGTCAGCCGCCGCACGGTATTCCGGCCGCGCCGCGGTCAGCCGCCGCGGGGTATCGTCGAGGCTAGGCATCTCCCCGGGCCATGTGCCCGCTCATGTGAGCACCAGGCCCGGCATCGCCGCCCAGGACCCCGGCGGCACATCATCAGACCCGTCACGATGTGCTTCCGAGGAGTCTCTGGTGTCATCGCTTGAGGCAGCACCCAGCCCGCCCATGCAGCAGGCGCAGCCGGGTTCCGGGCTGGCTGCACCGCGGAGCGGCAGCGAGTACGCCCAGCTGTCCCGGCAGGTAAAGCAGGCCGGGCTGCTGAACCCGCGGCCGTCGTATTACGCCTGGAAGATCACCCTCACCCTCGTGCTGCTTGCTGCCGGGTGGGCGGTGTTTGCGGTCCTGGGCGATTCGTGGTGGCAGCTGGCCGTGGCCGTGTTCCTGGCCATCATGTTCACGCAGATCGGCTTCCTGGGGCACGACGCCGGGCATCGCCAGATCTTCCGCTCCCGTAAGGCCAACTACGTCCTCGGCGTCCTGCTCGGCAACCTGGGCATCGGGCTGAGCTACGGCTGGTGGGTCAGCAAGCACAACCGCCACCATGCCCACCCCAACCAGCAAGACGCGGATCCCGACATCGTGATCGGCGTGCTCGCGTTCACCGAAACCCAGGCGTGCAACGCCAGGGGCCTGGCCCGGCTGACCTTCCGGTTCCAGGCCTACCTGTTCTTCCCGATGCTGCTCCTGGAAGCGGTCAGCCTGCACGTGGCGAGCATCCGGTCCCTGACCAGGCGCGCCTCCCGTCATCGGGCCTGGGAGACGGGGCTGCTCGCGGTGCATGTCGCGGGTTACCTTGCCGTGGTGTTCCTGGTGCTCTCCCCGGTCAAGGCGGTGGTGTTCATCCTCGTTCAGCAGGGCCTGTTCGGCCTGTACCTGGGTTCCTCCTTCGCCCCGAACCACAAGGGCATGCCCATCCTGGACGCCACCGACCGCACTGGCTTCCTGCACCGGCAGGTGCTCACCTCCCGCAACGTGCGCGGTGGCAGGCTGACCGACCTGGCCCTCGGCGGCCTCAACTACCAGATCGAGCACCACCTCTTTCCTTCCATGCCCCGGCCCAGCCTGCCGCACTCCCAGGCCCTGATCAGAGCCTTCTGCCAGCAGCGGGGCCTGCCCTACTGCGAAACCAGCCTGGTCGGCTCCTACGCCCAGGCACTGCGCCACCTCAACAACGTTGGCAAATTGCTCGGCCAGCCGCGCCGACCTGCTGAAATAACGTAGGCCTACGGCGTAGATATAGGCGGCAAAAGGTGTCATGCTGTAGATCTACGAAGTAGTTCTACGGAGAATCGCATGATCATCATCGTTGGGCTCGTTATCCTGCTCGCCGCGGTAATCGCCGGCGTGGCCGGTGTTCTCGCCAACAGCGGCGGCTCACACGCCCTCACCCACGGTTTCGCCGTATTCGGTTACCACGTGACCGGCTCCACCGGGACGCTGTTCCTGTACGGCATCGTGGTCGGGGCGATCGGCTTCCTCGGGCTGAGCCTGTTGCTGGCCGGCGCACGGCGCACCTCCCGGCGCGGCCACGCCGCACGGCGCGGCCTCAAGCAGTCCCGCCAGGAGACCGCGGCGGTCCGCCAGTCCCGCGACGATCTCATCGACCAGCGCGACACCGCCCGCGCGTCCGCTGCGGGCACGAACGGGAACAACGGCGGCCGCCACCCCCTCCCGGCAGACAGTCGCTGGCACATGCCGCACCTGACCTGGACCCGGCCGACCGCACCGGATGCCGCCACCCCCGGGCCGGCGGCCGGGCAGCCCGCCGGTGACGCCACCGCGCCCGCGAGTGACGCTACCGGGCCCGCCAGTGACGCCACCGGGCAGCCCGCCGGTGACGCTACCGCCGATTCGCCCAGGCCAGCGGCCTCAGCCGCGAACGGCAGCCAGCCGTAACCATCACCAGGCGGCCGTGCACCGAGGCAAAGCATTCAAGGCGGCCTGAGACCGGCCGCCGGCGTCGCGGGCGGCCTGATTCTTCAGGGAGCAGCCAATGTTTATAGCCATCATCGTTATCGCGATCATCGTGGCGGTCGTGCTCTTCCTGCGCAGGCACTGACGCTGCTTGGGCACCTTCACAGCGTTCCTCCCCCCGGGGGGCCCTCCCCGAGAGGTTCCTCCCGCGGGGGAGGCAGCGTGGTGATCAGCCCGGCCAGGAGGATATCCAGGCCGCGCTCGAGTTCGGCCGCCCCGTCGTAGCTGGCCAGCACCGAGGCGAGGCCGCGCAGCAGCGGGAACTCGCCGATCGGCAGCCGGTGCAGGCCCAGGCGCAGCAAGTCGTCGGTCTCCTCCGGCTTCTCGACAAGTTCCTGCAGTTCGTTGAGGACGTGGCCGTGCAGGAAGCCGAACAGGGCACGGTAGATGTGCAAGGCGTCCGGGCCGCTGAAACCGGCCCGGGTCAGCAGCCTGAGGACGTCTTCGAGCGGGCGCAGGGTGCCGGGCGGGCGGAGCGCCAGCGGGGTCGCCAGGGGACGGGTGACCAGCAGCGGCACCACGTTCGGGTGCGCCATCGCCAGGCGGCGGTAGTCCCGGGCGATCGCGCGGAGCTGGGCGGCCCAGTCAGGATCCGCCGGGTCAACCCGGAGCTGGTCCAGCACCATCTCGACCACCCCGTCCAGCAGGGCCGCCTTGTTCGGCGCGTGCCGGTAGAGGATCATCGGGTCCCGGTTCAGCGCCGCCGCGAGACGCCGCATGGACAGCCCCTCGGCCCCGTCACGGTCGATGACCTCCAGGGCGGTGGCCAGCACCATATCCCGGGTGATCTTGCCGTTGCCGCCCGTGTCGGCCTGCAGGGAAGTCATCGCGGTAGCACCCTATTCCCCCAGCGGAGGAGCGGCCTCGTCAGGAGACCCCGGCCTCACAGAGCGCACGGAACGCACCAAGTCGCAGCCGGTGCAATACTCACTGTTAACAGTGTAGACCCACAATGTTGACAGGAGTCCGAAAAGGACGTTTGCTGTAGATAACAACGCATTGGCCGCCGGGGTCCCGGCCAGTGCATCCTGACGGCCTGGCGCCGCCGGGCGGGACCTACGCCCGGCGGCGCCAGGCACCAGAGACGAGACCGCTGCCGCACCCCGCCATTCCACGCCAATAACGGTTTTCCCGCGGACGGTCACCGCCGGCATAGCGATAATGCCGTCAGGGGACTGTATGGTGGCGTTGTACGGTAGGAATTTTCATCACCCTGCTCACTCGTGCACGGTGCCGCATCTGACTGCCCCGGACCTCGGCGGTTCTCCTGGTTTCTGTGAGCCGAGGCGAACATGGCAGCGATTTCCCCGCCGGCAGTATCCGCGGCCGCGACGAGGGTCGCGCGGGCCCCGGGCGGGCGGGTGCTCCGGGAGACCCTGGACAGCCTTGACGACCGGGAACTCCTGGGCATCATCGGGTCGTTTGAGGCGGCCAGCGAGTCACGCGCTGTGGCGTGCGAGCTGCTGGTATCCCGTCACCGCCCACTGGTGCGCTCGTGCGTGCAGCGGTACCGGGCCAGCATTGAGCCGGCCGAGGATCTGATGCAGGTTGGGTACGTCGGCCTGATGAAGGCGATCAGCCGCTTCGATCCGGTTGTCGGCGCCAACCTGGCCGCCTACGCCCAGGTGTGCATCAGCGGGGAGATCAAGCGGTACTTCCGGGACAAGTGCTGGCCGGTTCACGTCAGGCGCTCCACCCAGGATCTGGTCCTCGAGGCCCGCAAGGCGACCAGCCAGCTCACGCAGGACCTGGGCCGGGCGCCGACCCAGTCCGAGATGGCCCAGCACCTGGACGTGAGCGCTGAGGATCTGCGGGACGCCCAGCGCGCCGAACTGGCCCTCCGGCCGTCCTCGCTGGACGAGCCGGTGGCCGGCCTTTCCGGCCAGGTCACTCTCGCGGACCTCCTCGGCGAGGAGGACCACCGGGTGGAGCACATGCTCGGCATGCGGGCTCTCGCGGCCCACTGGGGCGAGCTGGCCCCACGGGAGCAGAAGATCCTGCGGATGCGCTTTGCCGACGACATGACGCAGGCGCAGATTGGCCAGCATCTCGGCCTGTCCCAGATGCACGTGTCCCGGCTGAGCGCCCAGGCCCTCGGCTACCTCCGCCAGCGCCTGCTGGGCCAGCCCGGGCAGGTGCCCGGCGCCAGGCCAGCCGCAGCCCTGTTAATCAGCGGAGCCCCCGCCCCGGATCCAGTTCTCACTCACGCACTCGTCCCTGGCGTGGGCAAAGGTCCCGCCAGGCCAGCCCGGAGGACTCTGACGCTCTGCTCTCGCCTGCCGGAAGCTAGAGGCCAGAGTTCACGGAGGAAGGCGGACACGTGTCTGGACAGAATGGCACTCATCCCCGGATCGTGGCCGGAGTAGACGGATCGCCGTCCTCCCTGGCCGCACTCCGCTGGGCCGTCCAGCAGGCCGGGCTGACCGGCGCGACCGTGGACGCCGTTATCGCGTGGCACTATCCCGTCCTCGCGGTCCCGGTCGGGCCCGCTCCCGCGGCGATGCTGGACACCGCCGACTTCGAAAAGGCCGCCGACGAGGCCTTGACCGATGCCATCAGGGCGGCCGTGGAGAGCAACAGCGACGTCCGGGTCAGAGCGCAGGTGAAGGAAGGCAACGCCGCCCAGGTTCTGCTCGATGCCGCACAGGGCGCGGATCTGCTGGTCGTCGGCAGCCGCGGGCACGGCGGGTTTGCCGAAGCGCTGCTCGGTTCGGTCAGCCAGCATTGCGTGCATCACGCTCCCTGTGCCGTGGTCATCGTCCGCGGCGACCGGGCACGCTGACGGCTGGGTCACTGGCCCGCCGGCCGGTCACCACACAGCGGGTTCAGCCGCCGGCCGCCCGGCGGTAGCGGGCCCTCAGCAGGCGGAGATGCTCGACCAGCTCGGGGCAGCCGGTGGGCTCGAAGTGTCGCATCCCGAACCGCGGTCACCTCGTCAGCGCGACCGCGGCGTCTGCGGCCGAGGCGAACAACTGCCGGCGCGCCGACTCGGCCGTCATCCACCCACGGTGCTGCCACTCCCGGCCAGCCAGCGAGTCCCCGGCCATCACCACCTCACCGAACGGGATCGAGCGGTAGCGGCCGATCGCCATCAGCGCCGACGCTTCCATCTCCACGACCAGACACCCTTCCTCCACCCGGCGCGAGACCCGGGCTCGGGTCTCGCGGTAGATGGCATCCATCGACCAGCTCAGGCCGCGCACCGTCTCTACACCATTGGCGCTGAGCGCGTCTGCCAGGGTCTCAGCCGGACCCGGGTCAGCCGAGATGACCCGGCCGGCCGACAGGTAGTGGAAGGACGTGCCCTCGTCGCGTACAGCGCCGGTCAACACCACCGCGTGCCCCATCACCAGCTCCGGTGCCAGCGCCCCCGCCCCGCCGCAGGCGATGACTCCGCGAACCCCGCGGGCAATGACCTGCTCGAGCATCGCGCCGGCCAGCGGCGCTCCGACTCCGGGATGGAACACACCCAGCCGTACGCCCTGATGCTCGATCTCCCACAACGATGCCGGACCCATCTCGCTGTGCAGGCGGCACACTGGCCTCGCATCCGCCCGGCTGGAGAGTTCCTCGACGACGTCCCGGAAGAAGCACGCCACTGCGACCGGCGGCGCGTCAACCGGACGGATCAGCCGACTAGGCTCGATGACCCCCTCGCTGGTCAGGTCCTCACCCTCCAGCAGCGGCAAGCGCTGGCGATCAGCCGGCCCAGACAACCTCTGCACCTCCCGCACCCGCATGCTACCGGCAGGCCGACGGCGCCGATAGACCCTGTCATGACCGCTGACCTGTCTCCTACATGGGTTCGTCGAGGTAGCCACGTAGCGATCTAGGAGTGCGCTGAATCGGATCGTTTCGTCATGGGTTCTCGCCAGGCCGTTCCCGCGGTCCGGGCGGCTGACTGCCCGGCCGGGCGCCGGGTTACGGCGATGCGGGCCGGCGGAGACGAGCCCTGTGCAAGCTCCGAACGTTGCGACTTCCGCAACGCCCTGCGCTGAGAGCAGCGCCGCCCAGATGCACAACGTGGCCCTGAGATTTGTGTCACTGGGCACAGTGCATTGCGCGCCGCGCGGCGTGCATACTCCAGCACTGCCTGGTCTGCGTCTTCTGTTCCGCCCTGTCTGTAGCGTCCGGCCTCCAGCAAGGAGCACAGTGACCATGGAAACCAGCAGTCCCGCCAGTTCCGGCGGCTCCCCCCACGGCGGCTCCTCCCACGGCGGCTCCTCCCACGGCGGGACGCCACGGCGCCCCGGCGTGCCCCGACGGCAGTTCCTCGCGGGGGCTGGGCTGGCAGGCGCGGGCGCCTTCGCGGCCAGCGCCGTGGGCCTGGGCACCCCGAACGCGCTGGCGGCTGCCCGCGCTGGTGCGTCCCGGCAAGCTCGTCTGGCCACGGGCGGTCCGGCCACGGGCCTGCCCGGCCTGAGCGAAGTGTGGGGGTGGGAACAGCAGCTCGTCCAGTTCGGAACCCGCTACACGGGCAGCCCGGGACACGTCGCCTACGTGGACTGGCTCGCCGCCCAGCTCTCCGGGGTACCCGGCTTCAGCGTGCAGACCGACCGGCTCACCTTCAACCGCTGGCTGGCCCGCGACTTCGCGCTGCGGGTGAGCGTCCCCGCGACCATCGGCCGGTCGGGTCCGATCCCGCTGACCTACTACTACCCTTACTCCGGCCAGACGCCGCCCGCCGGAGTGACCGGCAAACTGGTGGATCTCGGCACCTACCTGCCCGCCGACGGCTACACCCCCGCCTTCTGGGCTCCGGCCCGGGGCGCGATCGCGCTGGTGCGGACCGCGCCGTCGGTCTTCGACCTGGACCTGGGCCAGACGGCCACGGGTGGCTACGAGCCGGGGAAGCCCTCCGCCCTGGCCGCAGCGGACTACACGGCCTACGCCGCGGCGCTGACCCATCCGGCCTGGCAGGGCATATTCGAGCCGGTTCCGCTGCTGGACGCCAGGAACGCCGGGGTGCTCGGCGTGGTCTGTGCCTGGACCGGGATGCCCGACGATGAGGTCATCAACCAGTACAACCCGTTTACCACGTCTTATCCGGCGGCCTCCGGCCTCGCGACCCCTTCCGATCCCGGCTGCCCCGCGGTATGGGTGGGCGACTCGACCGGCGCCGAGCTGTCCGGGCTGGCCGCCAGCGGCCTGGCCAGCGCGACGCTGGTGCTCACCGCGGACATCACCGTGGGCGCCGCGACGGAGACGTTGTGGGGCTCGCTGAAAGGCTCGGGAAACACCGGCCAGAACATCATCCTCAACACTCACACCGACGGCCCGAACGCCACGGAGGAGAACGGCGGACTCGGGCTCGTCGCGCTGGCCAGGCACCTGGCGAGCCTGCCCGCGCGCAACCACGACATGTACTTCGCGCTGGTCACGGGGCACTTCCAGCTTCCGCAGTTCACCCAGACCATCCCGGACCCGAAGAACGCCGAGATCGGCAACGGCGCCACCAGCGTGTGGATGCTCGACCACCCGGACATCTACCAGGCCGCGACGCTGGGCATGACCATGGAACACCTTGGCGCGACGATGTGGACGAACGATCCCCTGACCGGGCAGTACGTGCCCACCGGCGGCCCGGAGTGGGGTGTCACGTACACCATGCCGCGGGACATCCTCAGCCTGGCTAACACCGAGCAGGCGGCGTACCTCGCCGCGGTCGCTGCGACCAACAGGAGCGGCTGGCCGGACTATCCGGTGGCCGCTGTGCGACCCGCCATCGCCTTCCCCGTCTACCTGGGCGAGGGCTCGCCGCTCTACGCGGCCGGACTCGGCGCTGTCTCGCTGTGTCCCCTGCCCACCTACCTGCTGCAGGCCGGGGATGCGCAGCATCCGCAACTGCTCGACCTCGACAAGCTCGACAAGCGCCTGATGTACGGCGAGATTCTCGCCTTCGCCCAGGCCGTCCAGGCTCTCGACGCAGCACCGGCATCCGCCCTTTAGGCGCGGCAGACCCTGGAGCGTGCTTATGACACACCGGGTCTTCCGGCACGCCGCGCTGGGCGCCGCGGCCGCCCTGGCTGCGCTTGGCCTCGCCGGCCCGGCCGGGGCCAGTTCGTCGGCGCTGCCGCGGCTTGACATTACTGGCGTCTACGTTGCCGGCGTCTCGTCCGGCGGCTTCATGGCCACCCAGCTGCAGGTCGCCTATTCAGCCACCTTCGACGGGGCAGGCGTCGTCGCCGCCGGCCCCTACGACTGCGGCCAGGGCACCGTGATCGAGTTCGCCACCTGCGACATAGGCGCCAGCCTGCCGGCCCTTGAGCAGCAGGCGGTCACCTGGTCGGATGAGGGACGCATCGACCCGGTCTCGGACCTGGCGGGCAGGCCGGTCTACGTCTACCACGGCACTCTCGACCCGGTAGTGAACGCCCTGGTGTCCGATTCCGGAGTTGACTTCTACCAGCACTTCGGCGCCAAGGTCGAGTATCACGACACGGACCCCGCGGGCCATGGCTGGCCAACCCCGGACGGCGTGCTGCCTTGCTCCCTGACCAGCCCGCCATTCCTGATCAACTGCGGGGACGATCCTGAGAACGAGATGCTCACGCAGTGGCTCGGCAGGGTGAACCCGCCGAACACCAGCACCCCCGAGGGGACGCTCGCGTCATTTGACCAGGATCCCTACGCGCCAGGAGGCAGCGCACCGGCGCTGAGCATGGGCAAAGACGGCCTGCTCTATACGCCGCCCACGTGCGCCAGCGGAGCACCCTGCAAGCTCGTCGTTGCCCTGCACGGCTGCCTGGGCGGCAAGAGCCTGCTCGGCGACGAGTTCCCCGAGCTTGCCAATCTCGACACCTACGCCGATACCAACCACCTGGTGGTCCTTTACCCTCAGGCGATCGCCAGCGTTATCCCGGTCAACCCCGAGGGCTGCTGGGACTGGTGGGGCTACGACGGGCCCAATTTCGCGGTGAAGAGCGCACCGCAGATGGTCACCATCATGAACATGGTGCACGCACTGAGCGGCTGACCGAGTGGGGCAGCCGATCTGGCGGCGATCAGCGCGTTGGGGATATCGTGCGGGCCATGCCTCAGGTAACGGCCGCGCCGCCCGGCGGGTTACCGCCGCCCGGCGGATCGGTGCCGCCCGGCGGATCGGTGCCCGGCGGATCGGTGGTGGCCAGGCTCGCGGCGGATCTGATCAGCGAACTCGACGATCTGACCGACCAGCTTGTTACCAGGCTGCGGGAGACCGACGAGTCCTACCTTCCTGTTGACCTCGCCGACCTGCGCCGCACCGTGCACGCGAACCTGCGCAACTTCCTCACCGATCTGGCCAGCCAGAGCACCCCGAGCACCGTCTCCTCGCGCGACACCGCCAGGCGGCGGGCAACGCAGGGCGTTCCCCTTGGCTCGGTCCTGCACGCCTACCGGCTCGGCTTCCAGGTGATCTGGGCGGCGCTCGGCGACCGGGCGCTGCGGGAGGGCCAATCGTGCCTTGATGGCCTGGTGCGTGACTCGACAACGGTCTGGGCCTGGGTGGATACCAGCTCCGAGGCCGTCAACATGGAGTACCACGAGGCGCTGATCGACTCCGCCCGGCACGACGAACAGCAGCGGATGCTGCTGCTGGACGCGCTTCTCGAAGGTCGCCTGGGCGAGTGGAAACTGCTCGGCGGCAGCCTGCACGCCATCGGCCTGCCCGAGCACGGCCCTTACCTTGTCGTCTCAGCCGAGACCAGGGAAGCTGGCATCGAGAACCTGCGCGCGGCCGACCAGTATCTGCGCAGGCACGGCGTGGCGTCCGCCTGGCGGCTTCGGCCCGATGAGCAGGTGGGGCTGATCGCCATGAACCGGGCCCTGCCCTTTCCTGCGATCAGGGAATTGCTGGCGAAGGGGGCCACCGGCAGGGTGGGGCTCAGCCCCCAGTTCGACGACGCCCTCGATGCGCGCCGGTCGCTGGAGATCGCGGCGGTGGCCCGCCGCTGCCTCCCGCCGGGCAGTACCGGCGTTGCCACCATCGACGACGATCCGTTGGCGACGGTCCTGGCGAGCGCGCCGGACATCTCGGGCCGGGTTGTCCGCCACCTCCTCGGCCGGGTTGCCGATCTTGCCGCCGCCGAACAGGAACTCCTGCTGGGCACCTTGCGGACATGGATGGATTGCGGCGGTAACACCTCAGCCGCGGCGCGAGAACTGTACTGCCACCGAAATACCGTCCGGAACAGGCTGCAAAAGGTTGAGGAGCTTAGCGGCCAGTCCCTTAGCGACCCTCGGGGCATGGCTGGTCTGTCCCTCGCGGCCGAGGGAGCCCGGCTGCTCAGGGACAAGCTGACGGGCTAGCCGTTAGGGGGTGAAAACCTCGTCCGCCACCTGGGCATCATTGCCACTTTTCTGCCTCTTGGACGACAGTAGAACAGGGCGCCAACTGTCACACGCCGTTAACACGGAAAAACGGAACGTTGTGTACGTTGGATGCTGTAGCGAATGGAACGCCCAAAAATCGTCAGAACAAGCCGCTCCCTCAAGAAGAGTGGTGAGAGGTGAGGCCTCATGAGCAAATCGCCCAATCCCCTGCCTGCTGCGCATGCGCCGGCACGAGGGGCAGCGTCGCAGCCGGCTTACCGGGAACATGCCCGCTCCTACGACCGGAGGACGGGCGTAGGCCAGAGCTACCGCCGGGCAGTCGTCGAGGCACTCCCGGTCCGCCGTGGGCAAGTGGTCCTCGACGTGGGATGCGGGACAGGACTATGCCACGACTCGCTCCTGGACAAGGTCGGCCCTCAGGGTGGCGTCGTCGGCATTGAGGAGTCACCGGAAATGGTGGCGGTGGCGCGCGAACGCATCGAGCAGGAAGGCTGGGGCAACGTCACGGTGGTGCAGTCGTCGGCCGAGGATGCGCAGATCGCGGAGACCGCGGACGCTGCCTTGTTCTGCGCCGTCCACGACATCCTGCAGTCCCCGGACGCGCTGCGGAACGTCCTGGGCAAGCTACGTCCTGGCGCGGGGGTAGCCGCTGGCGGCGGCAAGTGGGCCGCGCCCTGGATGGTGGCCGTGAACCTGCCAGTGACGATGCTCCACGCTCCCTATGTGCGGAGCTTCGAGGGGTTCGAGCGGCCGTGGCATCATCTCGAGCAACTGCTCGAGGACGTGCACGTCCGCGAGCTAGGGCTCGGCAGCGGGTACATCATGACCGGCCAGGTGCCGTCGCGGACGCGGCCCGCGGCCCTTGCTCACTAACGGTGGACCCGGCGGGTTCAGGGGGCCTGGCGGGCGCCGGCCACGTCAGGCTGGTGTGCGCAGCGTGCTGGTGCGGGCCGGTTCTGCTGACCAGCAGGCCTCGAGCAACGCGCGGGTGAACAACCGCGGCGCGTTGACGCAGGCCCCGTGATCGGCGTCCACGTACCGGACCGATGCGCCCGGGATCGCCCGGGCCAGGGCAAGCTGGCGGGCTGGCGGCACGACCTGGTCCCGGGTCGTGATGACCACGGCGGCCGGCACATCAACCTGGCCGATCCAGCTGTCCGACCTGAACCCGCAGACGGCTCGCATGGCCGAGATGGTGGTGGCCAGAGTGGTCCGGCTCAGCTGCGCGCGGGCCCACCGGCGCGTGGCCGGGTCGTCAATGCGGCCCAGCAGCCCCATGCCGAAGAAGTCCGCGCCCATCAGATGCAGCATCGGGTTCCAGCGCAGCGCGGCGGCCATCGCCGGCACCGCCAGAGCGGCCATCTGCTCCGCCGGCGATCCGCCGACGCTGCCCGCGGTGGAGCACAGCACCAGACCCGACACCAGCGGCGCGTGCCGCCGGTACAGCAGCTGGGCAACGATGCCGCCCATGGAATAGCCCACCGCAGTAAACCGGGGGATATCCAGGACGCCAGCCAGCGCGGCGATATCGTCCGCGCAATCCTCGAGCCGGAACCGGGAACGCAGGGCAATCCCGTCACCGTGGCCACGCAGGTCGGCAGCGACGACCCGGAAATGCCGTCCGAGCGCCGGGAAGACCTTCCCCCAGTTGAGCTCGGCCGTGCCCGCGACCCCGTGGATCAGCATCAGGGTTTCCGCGCCCGGCGGGCCGTCGCACTCCCACACCCGCGTCACCCCACGGCCGGGCAGTTCCACCACCCGCGTACGCGGCACCGCCGCTTCCCTAGGCATCTGACGCTTCTCCTTTCGCTGGGGGCGCGACGGCATCGGCCGCCTCTGTTGACCAGGAGTCCGAGCCACGGCGCCTGATCCCACAGCGCGCCGACCGCTTGGTCTGCCGCCTTGGCGACCGTGTCCGCAACGGCCTTGGGTGCAGCGTCTGCCTCCGAGAGCGGGCAGCCACGATAGAAGATCGAGGCCATATGGTTGCTGGAGCGTCCCGATTGAGGCCTTGCCGGCGCACCGCCGACTCGGGACCTACGGGTGCCGTTCCACGACCTGACGACACCCGAGTCGCGGCGATCCCACCCGGCAGCTGCTCGGCGGTCAGCCGTTCGCGGACGCTCATAAGGCCCTACCTCGGTAACTCAACCGCGTCACCAAGGTCCAGAGCGACGTCACCAGGCTGCCCCCACTACAACCAAGCCCAGGCAAAAGAAATCAAGTGTCCTTACCATACGCTTAGCGAAACATCTGGGCAACGGAAGCGCGGTTCCCCGCGCGAGTACGCCAACATGATCGAAGTTTCCCGGTGCGTGTCAGTCCGCATCCCGGATGCCGACACGACCATCACAGGCGTCACTGCGACTGGTCACGGCCTCGCGAGCGGGTGAACTCAGTATCACCGGGTTACGAGAACCTCATCCAGCCCCAGGACCCCGGTCAGCCTTCGCACCGCCCGGCTGGGTGCCCGCAAGATGAGCGATCCGCCAGCGTCCATGGCCTGCTGCCGGGCAGCGAGGAGCACACCGATCCCCGACGCGTCCATGAACGTGACCGCGGACAGGTTGACTTCCAGGTGTGCCGTGCCGGGGCCGGTCGCCAGGGCGTCCCGCATGGCCCGGCAGGTGGCGATGTCGATCTCGCCGGAGATGGTAACAATGACTATCGGGAGAATCGGGATGCGGGTCACAGGTAGCGCCTTTCGCACTTGTCCAGCGCGGTGGCGGCGAGGTCCTGACCCCCTGGCAGGAGACTACATCTTACGGGGAGTACCCGGGTGGTAACAGGACGCAAAGAGCGCAACGAAAAAATCAGTGCGCTGCTGACGATTGGTCATCATCGGGTGATCGGCGGATGAGCCGGGGCTCATAGAGCTAGCAGCGTCCTCGCGCTGGCCAGCGTGGTCGCTGCCGCCCCGGGGGTTTGCCTGACGACACCTTCAACATAGGGTTCAGTCGTGACAGGGGCTTCAGGTGGCCCCGGCGGCTTCCGTGGCGCATCCGGTTGCGGTCAGCGGTCATGATCGGGGGGGCGGTTACTTCATGAGCAGGACTTCGCCGGGCGTTCTTGCCCCCCCGCACGAAGTGCTGACACCCGATGAGTGGCGCTCCAGAGGCCGCGAGCGGCGCAGGGTGACGGCCCGCTCGAGCCACGCCCAGTGGGCACCGCCGGAGGACCGGCCGGACCCGATCTCGACTCTCGAGGAGCAGGCTAATACCAGGGTTGCTGACCTGATCCCGATCCGGTACGGACGCATGGCGGCGTCGCCGTTTGCCTACTTCCGCGGCGCAGCGGCGCCGATGGCCTGGGATCTCGCGCACACGCCCACGACGGATATCCGGGTCCAGGCCTGCGGGGACGCGCACCTGCTGAATTTCGGCATGTTCGCCGCACCGGACCGGCGCCTGGTCTTCGACGTCAACGACTTCGATGAGACGCTCCCGGCCCCGTTCGACTGGGACGTCAAGCGCCTGGCGGCCAGCTTCGCCGTCGCCGCGCGGGACAATGGCTTCCCCGACCGTGCGGCGCATAGTGCGGCCCGGCTGGCGGTCCGCAGCTACCGCACCGAGATGGCCAACTACGCCGGGATGCGGTTTCTCAAGGTCTGGTATTCGCGGATCGACGTTGACGAGGTAAGCAGGCTTTATGACGCGCTGCAGCCGAAGGAGGCCGTGCGCCGCCGCCACCGGGACATCGCCAAGGCCCAGCGCCGCACGAGCCTGAAGGCGTTCCTGAAGATGTGCGACCAGGTCGAGGGGCAATACCGGATCAGGCCGGCGCATCCGGTGATTGTCCGCTTCCCCATCGAGCGCTACCCAGGCATCCTGGAGGAACTGCGGCACGCCGTCGCGCTCTACCAGGAGACGCTGGAGGAAGACCGGCGCGAGGTGCTGCGCCGTTACTACTTCGGCGACTTCGCGCGCAAGGTGGTGGGCGTCGGGTCAGTCGGCACCGAGGCCTTCGTCATGCTGCTGCTCGGCGACCGTGACGATGAGCCGCTCTTCCTCCAGCTCAAGGAGGCGCAGCAGTCGGTACTGGCCCCGTTCGCCGGCGAGAGCGCGTACAAGAACCAGGGTGAGCGGGTGGTCAGGGGCCAGCGGCTGACGCAGGCCGCCGCCGACCCGTTCCTGGGCTGGACGAGCGGCATCGGGACCAGCGGCACGGCTGTCAAGGACTACTACGTGCGCCAGCTGCGCGATATGAAGGGCAGCATGAGCGTCCCGCTGATGGACCCCAATCAGCTCAACTACTACGGCAGGCTCTGCGGCTGGGCGCTGGCCCGGGGGCACGCCCGGACCGGGCGGGCCACGCTGATCTCCGGCTACCTGGGCGCGAAAGAGGACTTCGACCAGGCCATCGCGGACTTCGCGGTCGCCTACGCGAACCAGAACGAGCAGGATTACAGAAGGCTGCTCGAAGCCATCTCGGCCGGGCGCTTGCTGGCCACAGTCGAAGAGCAGTGACAGCGGACTGCCTGGAACTGCACACCGCGCCTGCTCAGTAGCCTGCGGTCTTCATCAGCTGGAAGAACTGGTCAGCCTGGGCCGTGTTCCCCGCGGCCGCGACATAGACGCCAGCCGGGCTGATGGACCGCACCGCCCTGGCCATCTGGGCCGCGGTCCCGTTGACGGTCGAGACCTCAGAGAACACCTGGACGTTCCCGTTCGCGGCCCGCGCCTGAGCCTGGGTCGTGTTGAACATGTACGCGTACTGGCCCCCGGCGGTGGTGTTCGACTCGTCCTGGAGCTGGAAGATGTCACCAGCGGCCGCCGCAGCCCCGGCGATGTTGACCCGGATGAACCACTGGTCGGCCGACTCGCCGCGCCGCCGCGGGAAGACCGAACCGGGAACGTCGGCGAGGTCCAGGGCGGGAGCCTGGATGACCTTCAGCCCGTTGGCGTGGGCAAGCCGGCCGAACAGGGTCATGTACCGGACCGGGTTCCGCCGCTCGCTGACCGGGGTCGCGGACCAGTCCTCCGGGTCATACATGACCCACTTGTAGGGGTAGGTGATAGCCCCGCCCCGCATCTCGGAGGCGAACCGGGCGTAGGACGTGTACGACAGCACCGGCGTGGTCGCGTACCCAACGCGGACAGGAGTCCTGACCAGGCTGGCCCCCACGCCGTAGGACGCGGGCGTGTTGAAGAAGTGGGACGCCGCGGCGGGATCGGTCTGGCTCAGCTGCTGAACGTTTCCGGCGGTCATGCTCCAGACCGGCTTGGCAGGGGCGCCAGCTAGGCCCACGGCCAGGGCCAGCGCCAGGCCGGTGGCACCCGCCGCGGCGACGGCCGCGGCGGCGGCCTTGGCCCGGGTCGTCCGCGGGCGCCACCACCGGAAACGGTGAAGGCCCGGGCCGTCTCTCGCCCCGCGGCCGGAGTAATCCGGGGCCATTCCGGGCGATGAGTACCTTTTGATGTCCACGATAGCTCCCAGTCTGGGGGTACTCCTGGTTTCGGAAGGGTGCAACCGGCCCGCGACGTAGCGTAATGGCTGGACGATCGCCGGACATGCGGAGACCGGGCGCCGGACCGGACGCAGCGGCTGCTCAAACGCGCTTTCCGGGACACCATCGCCGCGGTGGGCGTGACGGGGCCGCCGCCTTTCCGCATGACTCCGCCCTTGCTGAGCTGGCGATCGGCGCGCTTGCGGCTCGCCAGGCGTGCGGCGGCTCGCGGCAGCCGGCGAGGGGGGTTTGGCTAGCCTTGCGGCACGCGCCGCCACACCATGAACGTGCCCGGCGTCGCGCTGTACGAGCCGAAGCCCGAGTCATACGGTCCGGTGGCTACCAGCCGGTAGGTCCGGCCGGTCTGGAGCGCTTCAGCGAACGCGTACAGTCCCGGTGTCTGCGTGCTGGCCCCCGCCAGCACGCCCAGCCTGGCCGTGGTGCCCTTCCGCTTCCCCAGCACCGCGAGCACGTCGGCGGGCAGTGACTGGCTTTTCATCACGCCGGGCATCCACAGCACGGCGATAGGTGGCTTTCGGAAGGCGAGCTGGTGCTGGTAGTAGGCAACCCACGTGCCTGGCTGCGACGGCGGGTCCAGGGTGATCGCGGATTTCCACCGCAGCTGGTGAAGGCTCGCCGGCCAGCTGTAGTAATCGAGGAGGCTCGGGGTGATGGCGGTGTAGGCGTCGCCGTGCGCAGTCGTGGCAAAGGGCCGCACCGCGGCGGCCAGGCGGCCCATGCCAGGCCATGACCGTGTGATCCCGTAGGCGCTGTACCACCCGGCGAACAGCGGCAGCGAGAGGGCGGTGAACGCCACCGCCGCCTGGGCACCCGCCTTCAGGCCGGGCAGCCTGACCTCGGCGAACCCCATCCCGGCCGCGAGGGCGGCACACCACATCCCGGGCGTCAGGTGCTTGTCGAGGGCCCACCCGGTACGGGCAATCAGGATCTGGTAGCAGGGAACCACGAACGCGGCGCCGAGCAGAGCGGCGCGCAGGACCTGCTCGCTCCGCTCCCTCGCCGCCGCTACCGCGATCAGGGCCCCTGCGCTGGTGGTGACGGTGAATGGTCCCGCGCACGTCCAGCCAATCTGGAGGATCGCGGGGATGCCCTGGTGGTCGCGGCTGATGGAGCGGCTGAGGGTCGTGTCGAACACGCCAGGCCACACGCCCAGGAGGGTGGGGACCAGGGCGAGCGCGGCGGCGAGGATGACAGCCATCACCACGGCGAGGATCACCGCCCGCCTCAGGCCCCCCGGCCGCGCGGCGAAGAAGCCGATCCCCAGCACCCCCGGGATGTAAATCGCGTACGAGTACGCGGTGACGCAACCCAGGGCCAGCGCCAGCGCCGCCCCTCCAGCCAGTACCCCGGCCCACTGCTCGCTGCCCGCCGCGAGGATCACCAGCCACAGCGCAAGGCAGATGCAGAAGATCGCCATCGGATCGTAGGTGGCGTACCCTCCCATGCGGAGGTTGGACTCGCAGGCCAGCCACAAGGCGCAGCAGATCACGGCGGCCCTGCGGCCGGACAGGCGGCACGCGGCGGACCACAGCAGGCACGTCGTGGCGAGCATGAACACCAGCGACAGGACCCGTGCGCCGGCCAGGCCGCCCGCGCCGTCCGCGAGCGCGGCGAGCGGCGGATAGATCTGCGGGGCGCCGGACATGTACTTGGTGAACGGGGACACCGCGACATGAGCCCCGTGGAACCACTGGGCGAGCTCAACATGGCCCGCCCACAGGTACAGGGCCTCATCCTCGAACGCAGTGTTGCTGCGGGCCAGGAGCAGGGACAGGCATGCCTGGGCGGCGAGGATAACGACGAGGGAGCCCGGGACACGGCGGCGGGGACGAAGATGCTCCTCGCTGGGCGCGGCGGCGTCGCGGAGCGTCGTGGTGTGCGCCATGGCGGCATGCTCCCTGAAGTGTAGTCAGACAACTGCGGAACGTAACGGAGCGCGGTCACGATCATGCCACGCGACGCGGCTGGCCGGGTCGGGTTCCGCCACCACTCTTCGCCGGTGACGACGAACGAGACGGCCGCCCCGGACGAACTCACCCACGCAGTCAAGCCGCCCCGCACTTGTCCGGCCTTCATGGGTATCAGAACGACAGCGCCTGTCTCCTATATGACAGGAACCGGCTATATGACAGGAACCGGCGGGAGTGCCGTTGCACCCGACGGCGCGCGGGGTCATTCTGGAGGACGCATGGATGCGACGAGCGGGGCAGCACCCACAGCGCAGGCTAAGGACGAGTTCTTTGCGGCCAGCATGCACATGTTCCACATCACGGGCTTCCCGCAGCAGCCCGGTGTGCTGATGCACCACACGGCCGCGCCGCACGACGCGCGGCTGGATGTGTGGCGTACCGACCCGGCCGACGACCGGCACATTCCCGACCCAGGCGCCCAGGGCGTCGCGTTCAGCACGCCGGGCTACTCCGTGGTGAACAGCGGCAACCGTACCCTGCACGCCCCGAAGAGATCATGGAAGATCACCCTCGAGCACCCCGCGCACGACGGCGGCCACCTCGCCGGGATGACATGCGTCAACCTCAAGTCGATGTACAACGATCCCTCGCAAATGCGGGAGGCGCTGGCCTGGCGCCTGTTCCGCAATGCGGGCGTGCCGTCAGCCCGGCACACCTACGCGAAGCTCGCATTCGACGCCACCTACTACGGCCTGTTCTCTGTCATTGAGCAGGTCAACAAGAAATTCCTGAAGGATCACTTCGGTGACAATCACCACGGCAACCTTTACAAGGCTTACTGCGGCGACGTCGGATGCGCGACCCTGGAACACCGGGCTGGCCCGGACGGCGACGACAGCGGACGTCAGTACTTCCGGGCCGACGACGACGAGCGTACCTACCGGCTGAAGACCAACAAAGACGACCAGGACGCCGACACCTACGATGACCTGGCGAAGTTCATCGCGGCGATCAACGGCACGGGACTTCCCGGCGGGGACGGGCGATTCGACACCGACGCATTCCGCGAGTCGGCCGACGCCATCATGAACGTGCCCGCGTTCCTGCGCTGGGCGAGCGTCAACCTGCTGCTCGGCAGCTGGGACAACTACTACGCGACCCCGTCCAACTACTACCTCTACAACTCCGGGCGCCAGGGCGCCGAAGGCGACTTCATGCGCTCCCCCTATTTCACGTTCATCCCCTGGGACTACGACAACTGCCTGGGCATCGACTACTTCGGCACGAAATGGCAGTACACCGATATTCTCGACTGGCCCAGCAATACCAAGCACTACTGGCGGGAGCACGCCAAGTCGCGCATACCGCTGGTGCAGAACCTGCTGCGCAACCGGGATTACCGCCAGTATTACCTCGACTACCTGGAATTCCTGCTTGATACCCAGTTCAACCCGGACGCGTTCGGTGAGCAGATCGCGGCCGACTCCGACGACGGGCTGTGGGGCCGCGTAGCGCAGGCCGCCTACCTCGAATCCACCACGCCCTACACCCCGCCGTTCACCGGCCGCCAGTTCACCAACGACGAGGTCTACCTGAGCGGCTGCAAGCAGAACGAGCTCCGGCACGGGCAGGAAAAGGCCGAGGGCATCATCCATTACGTCCGCATGCGGCGCGACAGCGCGCGCCAGCAACTGGAGCAACTGCGGGCAAGCATGCCGCGCGCCACCGATGAGGCGAGCTTCCCAGCCACCATGGAACCGCTGCCGCGGCAGGCGTGATCAGAGAGCCAGGAGGCCGGAGCGTGGTTGCGACCCAGACAGCAATGCGCCAGCTCGAGCTGGTCAAGGAAGCGAAAGTCTTCGACATCCTCGCCGGCAGGCTGGATCCGAGGCTGGAAGCTAGCGGCGTGCTCGCCAAGGACGGGCTGTTCTACGTCATCTTCGACAACATCCCGCACATCGCGTGCGTCGGCGCCGAACTCTCCTCAGCCGCCGTGGCCAATCACGTGATCGAGCAGGACAGGGGCCACCGCCGCGGCTTCGAGGACATCGCGTACGACTCGCAGACCGGCCGCTTCTACGTCCTGATCGAATCGCTGCCCTGCGGCCACGGCAAGTTCATGGCCGCGGTGCAGGAGTACGACATCAACCTCGGCTATCTCGGCACCGCCTGGCTCGACTTCCCGCTCGACCGGCCGAATAAGGGCCTGGAGGGCCTGACCTGCGTCCACCGCGGGGGGCAGACATACCTGCTCGGGCTTTGCGAGGGCAACAAGTGCAAAGGCGGGGCAGCCGGCCGCGTCCCGGGAGGTGGCCGGATCCAGGTGTTCCAGCGCGGCCGCCACCACTGGGACCGCGTGGGCAAGATCCGGCTGCCGGAAACGGTCCTGTTCGTGGACTACAGCGGCATTTCCGTGACCGGGAACCGGATCGCGGTCATCTCCCAGGTCTCTTCGGCCTTGTGGCTCGGCGATCTTGCGCCCTCGGACTGGCAGGTGACCGGCGCCGGCAGGAGCTACGCGCTGCCGAGGGACGCTGACGGAAGCATCATCTACGGTACGGCCGAGGGAGTGTCATGGATTGGACCGGACCAGCTCGTCATGGTCTCGGACAAGACCAAACCGGAGCAGGACCGCCGCTGCCAGGCGAAGGACCAGTCGATCCACATCTTCCGTATCCCCGCTCTGGCCAGTCGCTGAGCTGCGGGATCAGTCCGACGCCCATTCGGTCGCCTCGGACAGCTCAGCGATGCGCTGTGAGATGAGCAGCGCATTTTCACCCAGCACCGAGAGCCAGTAGTTCATACGCTCGGCATTGGTGGTGTCCCGCCAGTGCGAAAACAGCCGGCTGGCATCAGCGAGTGGCAGCCGGCCCTCGACCTGGTGAATCTCCAGCGTGAACGATACTCGCTGGGGGCGGCACGCCTCGATGGCTGCGGACACGAGAGAAGCCAGGCCGCCTGGGCCGTACAGCATGCTGAGTGACGAGCGGCCCTGGTAGCTGAAGGGAATGGGCAGTCGCGTCAGGAAGGTGAAGTGATCGGCGAGGCCGGGGATGAGGGGGTGCCCATCGTGCAGGTGAAAGTGCACGTGCTTGCCGAGCCGGACGATCGAGCGTATGACGTCGAGCACGTCACGCACCGCGTCTGCCATCGCGTCCTGCACGTCCGCGACTAGCTCAGGCAGCCGGTCGTCCTCCGGGCTGAGGTCCCTGAGGCTCAGCCCGGGATGGCGCTGCGCGAAGCTGGCCGACGCCTGCCTGATGCCAAGGTGGCCGACATCGATACAGCAACTGACCCGCTCAGCGTCCTGGAGCCGCTCCGCCACCTCGACGAACCAGCCCGGCTCCAGTCCGGCGGCGTACTCGAGAAAGACGACGGGACCACCCGGCCGCTCGCAAAGACGGGCATTGAGCTCGCGCATCACGGTGATCAGGCGGTCTGTCTGCGGCCCCATCTCACGGTTGTCGTGGACGACTATCCCCGAGAGCCGGCCTGCGAAGCGGTCGGCGAACTCCGCGGCCACGGCGCGGCTCCGCTCGTGCAGCACATTGATGCCGCGGTTCAGGTGGACCACGGGCAGGTACGGATGGGGCGGTACGAAGTGCAGAACATGCTCAAGGTCGTCTGGCGCGTCGGCATACGCCTCGGCGGCCAGGCCCATCTGGGCGAAGCGGAGCCGAGCGAGCCTGAGCAGCGCATCGTCGCCTGCGACGCGCCGCTGGAATAGGCCATGAACAGGCCCAAGCCCCTCCCGGCCGGCACTGGTTTCCGCCCTGCTCGTCTCCGCCGTGCTGGTTCCGGCGCGATCCTCACTGCCTGGCCGGGCACGATCCACGATCTTCCCTCCGCGCCGCCGTAGCTACCGACCTTGTCTAGCCGACCCTTGTCCAGCCGGCCGCAGACGACGAAGTTTCGCATTACAGCGGCGGGCCCGCCGATGCCAGCCTGAGAGCAAGCCGATCGAGGAACGGCGAGAGCCCGAGGCGATCCGGCTCGCAGGTTGACAACTCAACAGCGTACTGCGTCAGGGGTCCTGAACAGCTTGGCACGCACATCGCCCTGGCCCGTGCAATCCGCCTCGCTCCGGGCCTACATGGCTGCGCGCGACTCTCTGGCCACCACGACGGTGGCCAGAGAACGGGACTTACCCCGTAAGCCGCGGCGGCACTGTGGCAATCCAAGCTCAGCTCGGACCCCGGGGAGTGAACAGCCCGGATGGGAACGGGGGCGTTGCGGCCTGGGCCTCTTCTAGAGGCTGAGGTGGACGCGAAGGGCCTGGTCGAGTTCGGTGATCAGCGATGGGGGCAATAGGCCGATCCGTTCGCCGACCCGTTCGACGGCTACAGAGCGGACCTGTTCCGCCTGCGCTTTTGAGTCGTGCGGCAAGCCCGTCTGGCGGGCTGGAAGCAGCACCTGGAAGGGGTGGATGCGAACCGTATTGGAGGTCACCGGTACGACAGTTACGACTCCGCGCCCGAGACGGGTCGCTGTGGCGTTGGCGGCGTCGTTGCTGACGATAACCGCCGGCCGGGTCTTGCTGGCTTCCGATCCGCGGGCAGGGTCCAGGCTGACAGTAACGATCTCGCCGCGTTGCACTCAGTTTCCCAGGCCATCAGCGGCAGCAGATTCCCAGGCGCTGGCATCATCTGAGCCTTCCCAGGTATCCCAGGCTTCCTCGTATGCTTCCCCGAGCTGGGTGGCCCGCAGAAGCCCGACAGCCTTGTGGACGGCAGCGGACCGTGACCCTATCCCTTGAGCCTGGGCATAAGCGTCGAGGAAATCGACATCTTCTTCTGGCAGGCTGACGCTGACCTTCATACTCCAGATACTACCGCAAGTACTACTAGGGTAGCAAAGACGCTTTCCCGGTGTGGATCGCGATCCGCGGCCTTCTCGGCAACACCGCGCACTAACACTCCTGCCCGTGAGCGCTCCGTTAGGGATAGGCGCCAGGCTGTTAGGTCTCCGTGTGCGTGCGCCCGCCCGGCCCGATCCGGCTCTAGCGTCATGGGTTGTGAGAACAGCGGAATTGCTGGTCGCTCCGGTGGGAACCGGAACGGGGATGGTGTGCCTTCGGTGCGGGCGGCTGCCCACCGGAGAGCGGGTCGGGATCGCGTTCACCAGCGAAGCCCGCCTCTCCCGGGTGATGGGAACCGCCCAGCCGTGGATACAGCTGAGTGACCGCGCGATGAAGGAAATGCTCACGTCGGCCGGTGTGGCCCGGATCCAGGTGGACCCCGGCCTTATCGCCGCCAGTCTCCCGGTCTCGGTGCCGGCGTGATCAGCGACCCCCGGACTGAGTTTCCCGCTGGCGGGGCGCCCCGGTGTCCTGGCTGCGGCCTGCGCCACGCTCATTCATGCGCGGCTCCGCCCATCATTGGCGTGCGGAACGCAGCCGCGCTGCACGCGCTGGTACGGATCCAGCTGAGACCGGACGTGGACCCGGACTGCTTCGAGGCGCACCTGGGCGCCGAGGCCGGGATCGCGGAGGCGTGGCGGCTCGCCGGCGACTGCGATTTCGAGGTGCGGCTCTCCTGCCGGAGCCTGGCCGACCTGGACGCGGCGGTGGCGCAACTGCGCGACGCGGGTGGCACCACCTCCACCACCCTCGTGCTGCACCGCGTCCGGCTGGACGCGTGATGAGCATCTGGCCGCTCACCGCGCAGCCAGGGGTGTCGGTCGGCGGCGCCTGCCTGGCCGAGATCGCGGAGCGGTTCGGCACCCCCGCGTACGTGCTGGATGAGGAGCATGTGCGGGCCCGCTGCCGCGAGTACGCGAAGGCAATGGGACCACACGAGGTGGCCTACGCCAGCAAGGCGTTCTGGTGCCGCGCGATGAGCCGCTGGGTCGCCGACGAGGGCCTCTCGCTGGATGTCTGCTCCGAGGGTGAGCTTGTCGTGGCCAGCGCGGCCGGGTTTCCGCCCGGGCGCATCCTGCTGCACGGGAACGGCAAGACACCGCAGGATCTGACTGCGGCACTGGACTACGGCGTCGGCCGGATCGTCGTTGATTCCCCGGGTGAGGCGGCCCAGCTTGCCGTGCTGGCCGCGCTGGGCGGCCGGCGGCAGAAGGTCCTCGTCCGGGTCATCCCGGGGGTTGACGCCCACGTGCACCGGGCGGTGACCACCGGCACCGAGGACCAGAAGTTCGGCCTGTCGATCGCTTCGGGCGAGGCTGCCGGAGTGGCCCGGAGCATCCTCCGCGAGCCTTCCCTCGAACTGGCCGGCGTGCACTGCCACATCGGATCACAGATCACCAGACTGGATGACTTCGAGACGGCGGCCCGCCGCCTGGTCGCCTTCATGGCCGGGCTGGGCGGCCTGCCTGAGCTGAACCTGGGCGGCGGCCATGCGGTGCCCTACCGGCCCGGGGAACATGGCCTGGACATCACTGCCTTCGCGGAGCGGATCACCGGCGCGGTCGAGCAGGAGTGCGCCGCGCACGGCGTCCCGGTGCCGCGCCTGACCGTCGAGCCAGGGCGCGCGATCGTCGGTGCGGCCGGGCTGACGCTGTACCGGGTGATCACCGTGAAGCGCGGCGCACGGTCCCTCGTCGTCGTGGACGGCGGCATGAGCGACAACCCGCGGCATGCCCTGTACGGCAGCCGCTACCATATCGCGCGGGTCGGCAGCCCTGCCGCTGACCATACGGAACCCATGATCGTCGTGGGGCGCCACTGCGAGGCCGGGGACGTGCTGGTCCCCGACGCGCGCCTGCCCGGCGACATCCGCCCGGGCGACCTGCTCGCCGTGCCCGTGACCGGCGCCTATCACCACGCCATGGCCTCCAACTACAACCACTTCGCCAGGCCCCCGGTCATCGCCGTCTACGGGGGCCGGGCCCGGCCGCTGATCCGCCGCGAGACGGACGAGGACATGCTGCGTCGCGACATCGGCTAACCGTGGGCACATCGCGCCGATCCGGCCGCCGTGTTCCTGGCCACGATGCCTGTCCCGCATCATGGTTCCGGATGCCATGGCAACCTCGCCGATCGGAGCGGCCCTATGGCGGTCACCCCTACCTTCCCTAGCCGGGACTCGCTGCGCCGGCTGCGGTTCCGGCCACTGGACGCCGTGGTTGGCGCGGGCGTTTTCCTGCTGCTCTATGGCGTCGTCCGGGTGGGGGCGAGCGCGCATGTCCCGATCCATTCCGGGCACGCGTTCACGTACGACACCTCGCCGTCCCGGCTGCCCTATTACGCGGCCCGCAGTCTGCTGCGCATGTTCATCGCCCTGTTCTTTTCCTACACGTTCAGCCTGGGCTACGCCTACGTGGCTGCGCGGAACCGGCGCGCCCGGCGGGTGATGATCCCGGCCTTGGACATTCTGCAGTCGGTGCCGATCCTGGGTTTCCTCGCCGTGACGGTGACGTTCTTCCTGGCCCTGTTCCCCGGGTCCGAACTGGGGCTGGAGGCGGCGGCGGTGTTCGCCGTCTTCACCTCCCAGGCCTGGAACATCACGTTCTCCTTCTACCACTCGCTGGTCACCCAGTCCGGCGAGCTGGACGAGGCGAGCCGGCTGATGGGGCTGTCACGGTGGAAACGGTTCTGGAACGTCGACGTGCCCGGCGGGGCGATCGGCCTGGTCTGGAACGGGATGATGAGCTTCGGCGGCAGCTGGTTCTTCCTCACCGCGTCGGAGCTGATCATCGTCGGCGGCCACCGCTACACGCTTCCCGGGGTGGGCTCCTACGTAGGCCTGGCGGTGGAGCAGGGACAGCTCGGGCACGTGGTCTGGGGCATCATCACCATGATCGTCATGATCCTGGCGGTCAACGTCGTGTTCTGGCGGCCGCTGGTGGCGTACGTGGAACGGTTCCGCCTCGAGCAGACAGAGGCGAGCCAGAAGCCCCGGTCGGCAGTCCTCGACTTGCTGCGGCGGTCCAGCTGGCCGGCCTTCGCAGGGCAGGGCCGGCGGGCCCTCGCCCGGCCGGTCAACCAGCTGATGGGCGCGGCCACCGGGATCGATGACCGCAGCCTGGTCAGCCACGCCGCCCGGCGGCGCACCGCCGACGTGGCCTTCGCTGCGGTCGTCATCGCCGCGCTCGGCTACGGCCTGTACAGCATGCTGGACTACATCGCCGCCGGGCAGCAGGGCCTGGGCGTCCTCGGGCCCGCGTTCGGTCTTGGCTTCCTGACGTTCCTGCGGGTCGCCGTGGTGGTGGCGGTGTCGTCCGTGATCTGGGTGCCGGTCGGCGTCTGGATCGGCTTCAATCCCCGGGTGGCCCAGTACCTGCAGCCCGTGGTGCAGGTGTTCGCCAGCTTCCCGGCGAACTTCATCTTCCCGTTCGCGATCGTTATCTTCCTGGATCTCGGGATCAGCCTGAACTACGGCAGCATCCTGCTGATGGCCCTGGGCACCCAGTGGTACATCCTGTTCAACGTGATCGCCGGAGCCAGCGCGGTGCCGTCGGACCTGAGGGATGCCATGGACAACCTCGACGTGCATGGCTGGGAGCGGTGGCGGCGGATGATCCTTCCCGCCGTGTTCCCGGCCTACGTCACCGGCGCGATCACCGCGGCCGGTGGCGCGTGGAATGCCTCCATCGTGGCCGAGATCGTGATCTACAACCGGCACCTGCTCGTGGCCCGCGGCCTGGGCAGCTACATCAGCCAGGCGACCGCCCATAACGACTTTCACGAGATCATCGCCGGCATCCTGGTCATGGCCGTCTACGTGACCGGGCTGAACGCGCTGCTGTGGCGGCGGCTGTACGCCGTCGCCGAGTCGAAGTACGCGATGTCATGACCGGGCCGCTGATCAGCGTCCGCGCGCTGAGCAAGTCGTTCTCAGGGCCGGACGGCCACCCGGTGCCCGTACTCGACGGGATCACGCTGGACGTCAGCGAGGGCGAGTTCGTCGCGCTGCTCGGCCGCAGCGGCAGCGGCAAGTCCACCCTGCTGCGGTGCATCGCCGGCCTGATCGCGCCGACCAGCGGCGAGGTGCTGTTCCGCGGCAAGCGCCTGGAGGGCACCAACCGGGACACCACCATGGTGTTCCAGACGTTCGCGCTGCTGCCCTGGCTCACGGTGCAGCAGAACGTGGAGATCGGGCTGGAGGCGCGGGGGGTGGCACCCGGGCCGCGGACCGAGAGGGCGCTGCGCGCGATCGACCTGGTGGGCCTGGACGGCTACGAGTCCGCCTACCCCAAGGAGCTCTCCGGCGGCATGCGCCAGCGCGTCGGCTTCGCCCGCGCCCTCGTCGTGGAGCCAGCGGCGCTGCTGATGGATGAGCCGTTCAGCGCGCTGGATGTGCTCACCTCGGAGAACCTGCGCGGCGAGCTGCTGGAACTGTGGGAGGGCCAGCGGTTCCCGACGAAGACCATGGTCATGGTCACGCACAACATCGAGGAGGCGGTGCTGCTCGCCGACCGGATCCTCGTCCTCGGCACCAACCCCGGCCGGATCAAGGCCGACATGCGCAATCCGCTGGCCCGGCCGCGCCGCCGGCGCACTCCGGATTTCGAGGCGCTCGTCGATCACATATACCGGATGATGACCCAGCGCGACAGCGCTCCCGCCGCTACCCCGGCCAGGCCGGGCGCGAGCATCGCCGGCACGCTCGGGGATTCCCCGCTGCCGCAGGCGACCGTAGACGGCCTGTCCGGCCTGGCCGAGGTGCTGCTCGGCCGGCATGATGGCGCCGCCGACCTGGCCGACCTGGCCGGCCACCTGGGCCTTGAGGTGGATGACCTGCTTCCGCTGGTGGACGCACTTGTGCTGCTCGGCTTCGCCGAGCTTCGCGGCGAGCGGCTCACGCTGTCCCGCGGCGGCCGGGTCTTCGCGGGCGCGGGCATCCAGGCCAGCAAGGAGATGTTCGCCCGGGCCGCACTGGACCGGGCGCCGCTGGTGCGCGCCATCTACCGGGCCCTGCGCGGCAGCCTCGACGGCAACCTCCCGGCCGGGTTCTTCACCGACATCCTGCGCACCCACGCCGGGGAGGAGGAGGCCGCCAGGCAGCTGGACGTCGCCGTGAACTGGGGCCGTTACGCCGAGCTGTACGCCTATGACGCGACCCGCGGCCAGATCATCCGCGAAGAGCACGGCATCGGCGCCACCCTGGCCGACCTGACACAGCCGGTGCGGCGCGGCACCCTGCACCTGTACCTGGGCGCCGCACCCGGGTCCGGGAAGACCTTCACCATGCTGCGGGACGGCCGCGCGCTCCGCGATCACGGTGAGGACGTCGTCGTCGGATTCGCCCAGGCACGCGGCCGGCCCCGGACCGCCGAGGCCATGCGCGGCCTGGAGATGGTCCCCGCCCGCCGGGTCCCCGGGGGCGAGTCCGGTGGCCCGCCTGCCCGCGAGGAGATGGACCTCGGCGCGGTGCTGGCCCGCAAGCCCGCCGTGGTTCTCGTCAACGATTTCGGCTGGCACGCATCGGCTATCGAGTCGCTGCGGGACGCGGGGATCGACGTCATCAGCACCGTCAACGTGCGCGACCTGGAGCGCACCGCCGACGAAGTACGCCAGATCACGGGACTGCCCGCCGCAGCCACGGTGTCCGATGCGGCCCTCGCGGAGGCCGACGAGATCCGGTTCCTCGACAACTCCCCCGAGGCGCTGCGCAAGCGGCTGGGACACGGGAACATCTACCCGCCCGGGCAGGCGGGCGAGGCGCTTGAGGGCCTGTTCCAGACCGCGAGCCTTGCCGCGCTGCGTGAGATCGGGCTGCGGGTCATCGCGGAGACGCTCACCGCGCCCGGCAGCACCCGCCACCGCGAGCCCCCCGACGTGCTGGTGGCCGTGACCGCACCGGCCCAGGCCGATGCGCTCGTCCGGCGCGGCGCCCGGCTGGCCCGGCGGGGCAACGCGAAATGCACGGTGCTCGCGCTCGGCCCGCCGGCCGGGACACCAGGAGACTGGACCGCCACGGTCCAGGCCCCGGCGCAGGACGCTGGTCCCACCATCATCACCCGGGAGGGCCAGGACACCGTAGCGGCCATCGCCCAGGCCGTGCGGGAGATCGGCGCCCGCCACCTGGTCATCGCCGCCCCTGCGGCTGGGCTGCTCGACCGCTGGCGCCCCGGCCTGGCCGAGCGACTGGCGAACCAGCTCCCCGATGTCCACCTGCACATCACGGCGGGCCAGTCCGCGCCGCCGGGCGCAGGCCCGGACGGCAGGGACTCCCCGTACGGGCCGCCAGGCCTGGCGGGCAGGCAGGCGCACGGCACCGTCCGGGTCTACCTGGGCTACGCGCCGGGTTGCGGTGTCACCAGCGCGATGCTCGAGGAAGCCGGCCGCCGGAGGTCACGCGGAGCGGACGTGGTGGTGGCGGCCGTCGACTGCCACAACCGGGAGGGCGTGAGAGCGGCCCTGGAGGGCCTGGAAGTGATCGGCGACGGCACCTGCCTCGACACCGGCGCCGTCCTGGCCCGCCACCCCGAGGTGGTCTGCGTCGATGACCTGTCAGCCTCCGACCCCAGCGGGGAGAGCCGTTTCGCCGCGGCCAGAGAACTCGCCGAAGCGGGCATCACCGTGGTGGCCACGGTTCACCTTGACAGCCTGCGGGATGGCGACGGCGCGGCCGGTGACACCCTGGACGAGGCGGCCGTCCTGGCGCTCGCAGATGAGATCGAGCTGATAGACGCCCCGCCTTCGGTACTTGCCGACCGGGTAAGGCGGGGCGAGATCGTGCCCGCCGGAGGGGCCGAGCACGCACTGCAGACGGACTACTCGCCGGAGACGCTCGGGGCGAAGCGGGAGCAGGCGTTCACCGTCGTGGCCGAGCACGCTGACCGCCGGCTGGCCGCCTACCGCGGCAGCGGCATCGCTGCCAGCAGTGAGGCGCGGCCCCGGATCCTGGGCTGCGCCGCACCCCGGCCTGGTATGGAGCCGCTCATCCGGCGCTCGGCCGCGCTCGCGGCGCAGCTAGCCGGGGATTTCCTGGTGGCAGTCGTCACGCCCGCCCGGGCATCGGCTGACCTGGACCCGGTGCTGGCCGGGTACGCCACGCTGACCTCGCAGCTCGGTGGCCAGTTCACCGCGCTTCGGGGCAGACCGGCCGATGCCCTGGCGAAGTTCGCACACCAGCACCAGGCCACCGAGATGGTGCTGGCCCGCGACCCCGGGGCCAGCCGCCACCGCGTCCTGAACGAACTCACCCACAGGGCGGGCGACGCCGAGGTGCACATCCTGCCGGCGCAGGCGAGTTAGCGCCGCGCAGCCACCGGCACCTCCTCCTCGAATCCGCTCACCCTGCAGGACGGCTGACCGGGCCCAACCACCACTCAGCCAAACCGATCAGGCCAATCCCGCTCGGAGCCCTCCGGTCTGACCGGTATCGTGCGGTGCTGTGCTGCATGGCGAAGCGGTCTTCATCCCGGACCTGATCCCCCGTCGCGGCGTGTTCGCGTTCTGGGGTACTGGTTCGGGATCGGGCAAACTGGAGCTTGTCGTCGCCGGCGGCCGGTACGGGATCCGCAAGCGACTGGTCTCGGCGGATCTGGTCCCGGTGGCGGATGCCCTGCCCATGCTGCTGTCCGTTAATCCGGAGACGGCCAGCCGGCCCGATGCGGTGGTGCGGCGGTCCGTCAGCGTGTGGTCGGCGGCCGCGACCGCCGGGGTTGGCCTGGTCGCGCGCGGGCGGCTGCTGCCTACTGTCACCGCGGGCGGCGCGGACGCCTGGCGGGCCGGGCCGCTGGATCCAGCTGATCTTGCCTGGCTGGCTGAGCTTGGTGCCTCGTTCCCGGCGGCGGCGCATGCTCTCGCGGTCCCGGGTTCGCGCCCGATGCGGGTGCGCTCGCCGGAATCCCTGATCCGCGCGTTCTGGGATGCGATCGCGGACACGCTGGTCCGCAGCGCGGCAGCACCTCGCACGGTCCGGTCACCGGCATTCGCCGCGGCCGGGGCGACTCCTGTCGCGGATCTGGCGGAGTGGCTGGCCGATACCACCGATGGCCTGTCCGCAGGCGCACGTCTGGGCCTTCGGGTCGAGGCCGTCCCGCCACCACCGCAGCTCCCGGGCGAGTGGGAAGACGAGGATGGCGGAAGCCCGGCCGCCGGCACCGAAGAACCCGGCACGGGCGAGCCTGATGAGGCGGCACCGGCGTTCCGCATGGTTCTGCAGTTGCGGAGCACCGCAGACCCGAGCCTGATCGTGGACGCAGCCGCGCTGTGGGATCAGCCAGAGCGGGTGCTGGCGCGGTTCGGCGCGCAGGCGGATACCGACCTGCTGCTGGCGCTGCGCCGTGGCGCCGCGGTGTGGCCGCCGCTTGGCCCGCTGCTGGAGCAGGCCAGCCCGGCAGCACGGGAACTGGACGATGACGCGGTGGCCAGCCTGCTCGGCCCGGCAGCCGAGGAACTGGCGGGGGCCGGCATCGAGGTGCTGTGGCCCGCCAGCCTCGGCGGCGGGCTTACGCTGCAGGCGGTCCCCACGCCGGCCCCTGAGCGGCTGACCGACGCCGGGCTCAGCCTGGACGCGCTGCTGGAGTTCCGCTGGCAGCTCACCCTCGGCGGGGAACTGCTGGACGCGGACGAGATCGCAGAACTCGCGGAGGCGAAACGGCCGCTGATCCGGCTGCGCGGCCGGTGGGTGACGCTTGACCCTGTGCTACTGGCGAAGCTGCGGAGGCCGCCACGCACCCGGATGCGCGTGATGGAGGCGCTGGGCGCTGTTCTGGCGGGCAGCGCAGAGATCGATGGCGAGACAATCACCGTCGTCGCTGACGGCCCGCTCGCCGATCTCGCCGACCAGGTGGCCCGGATGGCGGCGGCGCCACCTGAGCTGGCATCCCCGCCCGGCCTGGAGGCCGCGCTCCGCCCGTACCAGCAGCGCGGGGTGGCATGGCTGGCGGCCATGTGTGACGCGGGCCTGGGCGGCTGCCTGGCCGACGACATGGGACTCGGCAAGACGATCCAGGTGATCGCCCTGCACCTGCACCGGCGGGCAGCGAAGGCTGGGCCGACGCTGGTGGTCTGCCCGGCCTCGCTGCTGGGCACCTGGGAGCGGGAGGTGCGCCGGTTCGCACCGGACGTCCCGGTCCGCCGCTATCACGGCGGCGGCCGGCACCTGCGTGACGTGGCCGCGGACGAGATCGTCCTGGTGACCTACGGCGTGGTGCTGCGGGATTCGGCGGAACTGGCTGGGATCGGCTGGGGCCTGGTGGCCGCCGACGAAGCCCAGCATGCCAAGAACCCACTCTCCCGCACCGCCCGGGAACTCCGCGCGCTGCCGGCGCCCGCCCGGATCGCGCTGACCGGCACACCGGTGGAGAACCGGCTGTCAGAGCTGTGGTCGATCCTGGACTGGACCACGCCGGGGCTGCTCGGGCAACTGGAGTCCTTCACCCGCCGGATAGCGGTCCCGGTTGAGCGGTACCGCGACGCGGAGGCGACCTCCCGGTTCGCCGCGCTGGTGCGGCCGTTCCTGCTGCGGCGCAAGAAATCCGACCCGGGTATCGCGCCCGAACTGCCGCCCAAGACAGAGACGGACCGCATCGTGCCGCTGACCGCCGAGCAGGTCACGCTCTATGAGGCGGTGGTCCGCGAGACCATGGAAGCGATCGAGCGCACCGAGGGGATCGAGCGGGCCGGGCTGGTGTTCAAGCTGCTGACCGCGCTCAAGCAGATCTGCAATCACCCCGCGCAGTACCTGAAGCAGCCGGGGCCGCTGGCTGGCCGTTCCGGCAAGCTGGCCGCCTTCGATGAGCTGGCTGACGTGATCCTGGCCGGCGGTGAGTCGATGCTGGTGTTCTCCCAGTACACCCAGATGGCGACGCTGCTGCAGCAGCATCTGGACAGCCGCGGCGTCCGGTCGCTGTTCCTGCACGGCGGCGTCCCGGTGCGCCGCCGCGAGGAGATGGTGGAGCAGTTCCAGGCCGGTCACGCGCCGGTGTTCCTGCTGTCGCTGAAGGCGGGCGGCACCGGCCTGACCCTGACACGCGCGACTCATGTGCTGCACTACGACCGCTGGTGGAACCCGGCAGTCGAGGACCAGGCAACCGACCGCGCCTACCGGATCGGTCAGGACCGCCCGGTCCAGGTGCACCGGCTGATCGCCGAGGGAACGCTTGAGGACCGCATCGCATCCCTTCTCGATACCAAACGCGAACTGGCGGATGCTGTCGTCGGCTCCGGGGAGGGCTGGATCGCGGAACTGTCCGACGACGAGCTCGCCGGGCTGGTGTCGCTGCGGGCGGCGCCATGACCACCGCGGGCGGCACACCGCCCGGGCAGGGTCACACCTGGTGGGGCCGGGCCTGGGTGGACGCGCTGGAGCAGCGCGCCCGGCTGGACCCCAACCGGCTGCCCCGCGGCCGGGACTACGCCCGCGAAGGGGCGGTCGGCGAGCTTGTCCTCGCCCCGGGGGAGGCGCGGGCCCAGGTCCAAGGGCGCCGGGTGAGCCCGTATGAGGTCCGGGTCCGCGTCCGGCGGTTCACCGACGGTGAGTGGGACCAGGTGCTGGACGCGATCTCCGCTCAGCTCGGCCGTGCTGCCGCGATGCTGGACGGTGACCTGCCGCCCCAGGTCGCCGGGGACGTCGCCGCGGCCGGCCTGGACCTGCTTCCTGGTGCAGGCGAGGTGGGACCCCGCTGCACCTGCCCCGACGACGCCGACCCGTGCAAGCACTCTGCGGCGGTCTGCTACCTGGTCGCCGATGCCCTGGACGCGGACCCGTTCACCGTCCTGCTGCTGCGCGGACGGACCCGGGGCGAGGTGCTCGCCGGGCTGCGGGCCCGCCGCCGCGGCCTGGCCGCCACCCAGCCCGCCGCCTCAGGCCAAGGCGGTACCCCGGGCGTGGCACGGGCACTAGGTGGCGCAGCCCCAGGCGGAGCCCCGGATGGGGCCAGCCATGCGCCCGTTCGACCCGGGCGTGGATGCGCGGGGCGTCCTGCTTTCCGGGGCCGCACCAGGCCCGGTCCCCGTGCCGCCGCTGCCGGCCGCCCGGCCCGGGCATCCGGCTGCGCTCCCGATGGACCCGCCCGCCTGGCGCGCCGGGCTCCGTGACGACCTGCTGTCGCTCGCCGCGGACGCGGCGCGCCGAGCCTGGGAACTGGCCGTCGGCCTCACCCCCGACGCTGGGTTGTCCCTGGACGAGGACCGCGACCTGGCCCGCCGGGCCGAAAATGCGCTAGGCAGCCCAGCCTTCGCCGCGCTGGCCGCGAACAGCGGCATCAACGGGCAGGAACTGACCCGCCAGGCGCTGGCCTGGCGCTATGGCGCCGCGTCCGGCCTTGAGGTACTGCGCAACGAGTGGGATCCTGGCGCGGAAGCAGCCGACGCCGCGGAACTGATGAAGGCAGCGCGCACAGCCTTGCGTGACGCCGCGGGGGCGCCTGCCAGAATCACCGGCAACCGCGTCACCGCGGGACGGCTGCAGTTGCGGCTCGGACGTGACCTCCTCTGGTATCCCTACGCCCATTCCGCCGGCGAGTGGAGCCGGCCGGGCCACCGCAGCCCGAGCCCGCGCGCGCCACCGAGACCCTGTAGCCCTGCACCCAACCAGCCCGGCAGGCTGCGGGTCTAGCCGGAACCGGCTGTATGCGCCGATCGGACGATCGATCCCGGGACCCGGCTCCTGGAGGCAGCGAAGTAGACGGCCACGATGGCGTCGATGGCGAAGGACGCGGTGGGGCTGAGGAAGGCCACGGCGATGGCCAGGAGATAGACGAGGCCGCCAAGGAGCGCCCGGCGGGCCCCGGCTGGGAACGCGGCGCGGGCCTGCTCGGCGACCAGTTCAGGATGCGCTGAGAGATAACGCCATCCCCAGGCGAATGACAGGCCCATCATAAGCATCGTTGCTGCATAGAGAACCGCCGCCGCCCGTGCCTGCGGAACATTGTGGTCGGCGTAATTGGCGGCAATGGCGGTTGGCCACGGGATGATGGAGATGAACAGCAGAAAGACCAGCGTTCGCTCCAGAAACCGCCGGTTGATGCTTCGAACTGCGCTCATCATTCCGTGATGCTCGATCCAGAGGATGCCGATCGTCACGAACGACACGAGGTAGGCCACGTACGAGGGCCATTGGTGCAGCAGATCGTGTACGAGCTGAGTGGAGTGGTCTGGCTTGGGCAAGTCCAGGACCAGGAGGGTCAAGGCGATTGCGAAGACGCCGTCGATAAGGGCATGAAGTCTCCCTGGACCCAAGCTGGTCACCCATTTCGTCGGTAGGCAGGAGTCCTAGCTGCCAGCGTGTCCACGATCCACGGAGGGCTACCGACGGGATCCCGCCGGCCGGAGGCCCAGGCTCAGCCGCCGGCTAGATAGCCGTACCGGTCACGGAAAGCCTCAGGCGTGAGCCGGGAGGCCTCTGCGATCGGGCGGAGCCTCTCCGGATCCTCGAGATCCTCGCGGTCGAGCCGGATCATGTACTCGCGGGCCACCCGGTACGAGCTCGACTCGACGTTCACCAGCCGGATCCGCACCCGCCCCGTCTCAGGATCGGTGAACGACCCGAAGGGCAGCGCCACCATGTGCCCCTCCTGGATCGTGATCATGCCGCCAGGCCCATCGCCCTCGAGCAGCTGCTTCAGGTAGTTGACGGCGCTGTAGCCGAGGTCGCGGGTGTACTCGATGTCGAACGGGATGGGAGGCGCGCACCGCAGCTCGTAGCCGATGTTCTTACCCTCGACCGTGACGTTCTGCCCTCGCTCCTTGAAGCGGTCCCTCACCTGCTTGGCCAGCAGGCGATCCAGCTCAAGCTCGGCCAGCCGGACGTGGCCGTGCTCGTCCAGCTCGACCTCCGGCATGGCCTTCTGCAGTTCCTCCTGGGGAAGGCGCAGGCCGATGCCCTCGGCCAGCACCGCCACGCCGAAGGGGCGGCCGTGGGCGATCCGCTTGAGCATCGAGGTCTCGAGGACATCCACCAGGCGCGACAGCTCGATCGTCCCATCGCCGGGGAACTCCTCGGCGATCATCGTGAGGGTGGCCCCGGCCGACTTCCCGATGCCCAGGGCCAGGTGGCCGGCCGAGCGGCCCATGGCCACCACCAGGTACCACCGCTGGGTAGTGATGGCGTCGGTCATCAGGTTGTTGACGAGCTGGACCCCCACGCTCCTCGCGGTCTCGAAGCCGAAGGTCCGCACGCCGCCCGGTAGCGGCAGGTCATTGTCGATAGTCTTCGGCACGTGCGCCACGCGCAGCGCCCCTCCGGCCGCCTCAGCCAGCCGCGACGCCGAGAACGCGGTGTCGTCCCCGCCGATCGTCACAAGCGCGCCGATACCCAGCTTCTTCAGCGACTCCAGGCAGGCGTGCAGCCTCCAGTCCGGGTCCGCGGCGTCCTCGTCCCGCACCGTCGGGTTGGCCCGTGAGGTCCGGATGATCGACCCGCCCTGAACGTGGATTCTCGACACGTCCGTGATGGACAGGGGCCGCGCCCCCTCGATCCGGCCGTCGATCAGGTGCTGGAAGCCGTCCACGATCCCCAGGACGTCCCACCCAGAGTTCCGGGCCTCGATCGTGGCCGCAGAGATAACCGAGTTCATCCCCGGCGCGGGGCCGCCGCCGCACAAGATTCCCAATTTCACGGCCTCATCCTTTCAGCAACCAGACCGTCCTGACAACGGACCTGGCCGGGGCCCGCGACATCTGACCCAGGCGGGACGTCTGACCCAGGCAGATGGCGGGTCCGCCGCGGCCTAACTCACCCCGGCGTTGGCCCGCCCAGCGTTGGCCTGCTGTGATGGGAACATGCCAGACACGCCGGCGATCACGCTTCCGCTCCTCAGGCTCGGCAGGCTGCAGCTGGAACCCGGGCTACGCGCCCTCCAGCCCGGCTCGGCCGGGCCCGGCCACGTGGTGACCGCCACGGTCACAGTGCCGGATTCGTCGGCTGACCGGCAGTATGCGTGGGATGTGGCCTGGGCTGATGCCGCCCGTGAGGCCGCTCAGCTCGGCGCGGATCAAGGCACCGCCCAGGCGCTGGCCACCGGCGGCGGGGATGCCCTCGTGGGCGGCAGCCGGGTCGTGGTCGCGGCGCACGGGGAGGTCTTGCTCGCGCGGTGGCTCGGGCCCGGGGCCGGCGCGACCTCAGTGCGGGCAGGCCCGCTGCCGCACCTGCTGGAGGTGGCAGCCGCCGAGGCGCGGCGGCCCGCCCACGTGGTCGTGCTGGCAGACCGTGACGGCACCGACATCATCGCGCACGCCACCGGCGATCAACTGCCTGGCGAGCAGTTCCCCGTCGGCGACCGTCCCGGCGGGCAAAGAGATCCGCATGCGGACAGGCCGCCCTCACAGCACCACGGTCCGAGGCACGTGACCGGCAGCGAGCCGGAAAGCGGCGGCCAGCAGAACGCCGAGTTCATTGCTGCGCGCGTGTCCCAGGCCGCGGACAGCGTCGGTGCGCACATCGTCCTCGGCGCGGGTGATCAGCATATTCTCGATGCTGTCGATGGACATCTGCCGGAGTCGGTCGGCCCGATTACCACCATCCCAGGCGGCCGCCAGCCCGGTGGCCTCGACGATCGCCTCAGTGCCGCGATCGGCGCCGCCCTCGACAAGCTCACCGCCGCAGCCATCAGTGCCGTCGGGGGTCTGGTTGCCTCGGGCGCTGAGGGGACGAGCCCCACCGCGGTTCGTGGCATCAAGGCCGTTGCCGGGCAGCTGGCCGAGCAGCAGGTCGCTGTGCTGCTAGTGGCGGCGGACCTGTCCGGGGACACCGGCTCCAGCTACCGGATCGGGAGCCGTCCGACCGAGTTCCTCGCCGGCGACTCGGATCCAGGTGTCGTGGTGCCGCTGGAGGACGGCCTGGTGTGGGCCGCGCTCCACCAGGACGCGATCGTCGTGCAACTGCCGGACCGCACCGGCCCGCTGGCCGGCGAGCCAGCAGCTGCGCTGCTCCGCCGCGGGTCTGCCGGATAAGCCGCGCCAGCCTCTCGTCATCCAGGCCGAAACGGGGAATCCTGACCGCGCTCAGGCGCGGCCAGGATTCCCCCGGTGGATTCCCAGCCGGGCTGCGGTTAGCCGGGATCAGCCAGATCCAGGCTCGAGGTAGAAGATCACGGCAGAGCCGTCATTGCGCACGTACCCGCTGACTTCTCCCGCCCCCTGCCGGGGGGAAGCGTTCAGGAACGCTACAGCGGCCTCTTCGCCGTCGGGGCCGGGGAAGTCCTTGTACTGCCACGTTGGCACAGTGCTGTCGCCCAGGCTGCCGGGCTCTAGCCAGAGCAGCCCCACGGTGCCGTTGCTGCGTGGAGTGACGGTGGCCTCGCCGGGCCCCTGGCGGGCGGGCTCGTTCAGGAAGTTGACGGCGGCCTGCTCCCCGTCAGGCGCCGGGAACTCCGCGAACTGCCAGGTCTGCTCCGTGCCCTCGCCCAGACTGCCGGGCTCCAGCCAGAGCAGCCCCACCGTGCCGTTGCTGCGCAGGGTCGCACTGGCCTCACCGCGCCCCTGCCGCAGCGGCTCATTCAGGAAGCTCACCGCGCCCGCTTCCCCATCAGGCGCCGGGAACTCCGCGAACTGCCAGGTCTGCTCCGTGCCCTCGCCCAGACTGCCGGGCTCCAGCCAGAGCAGCCCCACCGTGCCGTCATCGCGCAGGGTCGCGCTGGCCTCACCGCGCCCCTGCCGCAGCGGCTCATTCAGGAAGCTCACCGCGCCCGCTTCCCCGTCAGGCGCCGGGAAGGCCCGGAACTGCCAAGTCTGATCTGCCATTTCTGACTCCTCTGTGTTCCCCGTGACGCACGCACATGGCCGCATCTGGGCCATCTGGCACGCCTACCACTAGCGGTCACCAACACGGAGGAGCGAACCGGCCACCAGATACCTAACGCCACCAAGTGGCCGTCAAGTCTGGCCCACATGGCCAGGACGCTGACCACATGCGGCAAAGGGAGGTTGCCAGGTGGCTGGTAAGCGCCGGGCGGCGGGCCCGCCATCATGTGGGTTATCTGTGGCCGTTCCTGTGTGGTGACCCGACCTGCCCGGTCGGACCGTGGAACCAGCCGGGCCAGAGTGCGGCCCGGCGGGGAAGACGGGAGCACGAGCCATGATCCTTCCGCAGGCAGCAACGTTGACCCGTCCGGCCGCCCGCCGGGACCGGTTTGTCGCCTTCGGGGTGATCGGGGGCGCCCTGTTCCTGCTCGGCCTGGCCCTGCAGGACCTGCTGACCGGGTGCTGGCATCTCAGCGCGGTCACCTCGTTCCTCATCCAGGGGCTGGTCTCGGTCGAGCTGAGCTTCCTGCTCAACCGGGTCTGGACCTGGCGTGACCGGGAGATCGCGTTCTGGCACGCCTGGCGCCGGTTCAACGGCCAGAAGATCCTCGCCAGCGTCGCCAATCTGGCCGTCTACCTGGTCATGGTGCGGCTCGGGGTCAACTACCTGGCCGCCAACGTGGCGACCACGGCCCTGTTCACGGTGGTCAACTATGCCGCCGCACACTACTGGGCGTTCCAGCCGGCCGCGCCGGCCCGGGCCCCGATGCGGCCTGACGGCCAGGCGGGCGCCGCCCCGCCGCCGGAGCCGGACCGCCGCACCGTCAGTGTGGTCGTCCCGTGCCGGGGCAACGAGCGGACGATCCGGGCCACCGTCGATGCGCTGCTCGGCCAGGACCATGCCGGGCTGGCCGAAGTCATCCTGGTGGGCTCCCGGGGCGACACGACCTGGCAGGCCCTGCGCGATGTCGCCGACCCCCGGCTCATCCTCCTGGAGCAGCCAGACGTGCGCGGGCTGCGTGACCCCAACGTGAAACGCGACAGCGGTGTCCGGCGGGCCAGCGGCGAGGTGGTGGCCCTGGCCGACAGCGATATCGTGATGAGCCCGGACTGGCTCAGCCGCGGCCTGCGCCTGCTGGGCGCCGGCGACGCGGGCTGCGTGGCCGGCGGGATGACCTCCATACACGACAGCTTCTGGGGCCGTTTCGTCAACGGCACCCGGATGGCGGCCAAGACCCCCCGGGTCCCCGGCACCTACCTGGTGACCAAGGAGAACTTCGGTCGCCGCGGCCGGAAGCCGCCGGTCACGGCCAACGTCATCCTGACCCGTGAGCTCTACCGGGCGTGCCCCCTGGATGTCCGCTGGTACTACGGCTATGAGGACTACGAGTGGTTCTGGCGGATCGCCAAGGCCGGGCACCGGATCCTGTTCAGCCATGAACTAGCCGGGCGGCACCACCACCGGCGGAGCCTGCACGCGCTGTGCCGGGAGTACCTGCGCTCCAGCAGCGGCTGTGCCCGTTTCGTACGCCGTCATCCGGACTGCCCGCTGGCCCGCAAGCGGCTCCGGCAGGCGATCTTCCTGCCCGCCGCCGCCTTAGCGGTGCCCGCGGCGGTCGCCGCCCTGGCCCTCCTCACCCACCAGGCCACTCCCCTGCTGGCGGTAGGAGTGGCGAGCGTGGCCGCGGCCGGCTGGGAGTATGCGCACCAGGGCACCGCCGAGGCGCTGCTGTACCCGGTGCTGAACGCGGTGCTCGGCGCGGTCTTCGTCTTCGGCCTGGCCCTGGGGCTGCTGGCGGGCCTGGCCGGGTGGCCGCGGGGCCCGCGGCTGGCGCCCGCCGCCCGCCACCCGGGCCGTCCCGGGCTGAGCAGCAGCCTGGCCGCCGGGGGGTCCCGGTGACGGCCACGGCCGCACGGTCACCGGCGTCGGCTGGCCCGGCCGCACCGGCCCGGCGGCCCGGGCCGGTGCTGGTGGCTTTCACGCTGGTCCTGGCCGGAACGGCGGCGCTGCGGCTGCTGGACCTGGGCGGCAAGCCGGGATGGCAGCCCGACGAAACCGTTTACGCGGACATCGCAGGGAACCTCGCTCGCTCCGGGCAGCTCAGCGAGCACATTCAGGACCACATGGGGTGGACGCCGTTTCTGTTCCACCCGCCGTTCTACTTCCTGCTGCTGGCCGGCTGGTTCAGGCTCGTGGGCGCCGGCGTGCCCCAGGCGCGGCTGCTGGCGGTGCTCGCCTCGCTGGTCACGCTGGGCCTGCTGATGCGGTTGATCTGGCGGCTGCACGGCCAGCGGCCGGCCCTGGTGACCGTGACGTTCGTCGCGTTCGACGGGTGGCTCCTGTTCGCCCAGCGGGTGTCCTACATCGAGAACACGCTGATGGTGATCATCGTGGCCGGCCTGCTGCTGTACGAGCGGGCGCTGCGGCGGCCGTCGGCGCGGCGGTTCGTGCTGGCCGGGGTGGTGCTCGGGTTTGCCGCCGCCTACAAGCACACGGGTGGCTACGTGCTCCTAGCCGTGCTGTTCAACTGGCTGATCACGCGCCGGGAAAGCCGCGGCCACGGGCTGCTGCTGGGCAGCGCGGCGGCCGTGGCCGCCGCGTACCTGGCCGTCATGATCCCGCTGTTCGATCACGGGCGCCGGGACTGGTACCTGCACCAGACGCTGATCCAGCTGGAGCGGGTCATCGGGGTCCGGCGCAGCCAGGGCACGCTGACCACTCCCGCGGAATTCCTGCACCTGCTGTCGCACCAGTACGTCATCTTCGCCCCCAGCCTGGTGGCAGCCCTGGCCGGGGCCGCGTTCATCACCGCCAGGTGCGCCCGGGCACGCAGCCTGGACCCGCTGCGCGCCAACTCCCTGCTGCTCAGCTGGTCGGCCGCGGCCGTCGTCGTGTTCGGCGCGAGCGCGATCCACTATCAGCAGTACTTCCAGCTGGTGCTCATCCCATTGGACTGCCTGCTGTGGACCGAAGTGTGCCGCCATGTCCGGGGCCATCCGCGGGCGTTCCCGGCCGTGACCGCGGCGGGGCTGCTCATCGTCACCGCCAGCCTCGCCACGTTCTACTTCCGGGTGCTCGACCGCGACGACAACGTGCTCCGCCAGGTCCAGGGCTATGCCCGGCACGAGATTCCGCGGCGCAGCATCGTGCTGACCAGCGAAGAAATCGGCGACGAGATTCCCCAGCCGTGGTGCACGCCGGCCTGCGCGTCCCGGTGCGGTGCCGCCACCTACGCGATCACCTACACGTCCTACCTGGAGCCCGCGGCGCCGACCGCGGACCGCGCGTTCTGGGCGCTGATGGCCGCGCGACCCGGATCACCACCTTCCGCGGGTTCAAGGAGACGGTGACGGTCTGGCGGCTAGCTGGCCGGGGCCGGGCCGGGTAAACCGCGCCGCGAACCCGCCAGGAAAGCCTAAACGGGGGCCCTGTGCCCGCGCCATCACCGCACTCCCGGCGTCCGGATCCTGGACAGCGCAGCAAGCCCGGAACCTGTTGATCCTGTGGGTCATTCGGGTGGGTTGTCTCATGGTGTCTGCGCCCGGGGTCCATGGGACGATCAAGTCGGACATGGCTGCGGGATCAGCCGTTGATTCTCTGGACGACGGGTGGACCGCGCGGGAGGGCTGAATGCCAGACACACCAGCTGCCCATGGACCGGGGCCCAAGAGCCCGCCACCTGACAGGCCGCACGATACGCCGCCGACGTCCGCCTGGCTCAAGCGCTCAACGCTGAAAACGTTGGCACCGCTCGCTCTAGCTGTCCTCGGCCTGGCGCTACTTGTTGCCGCCCTGAAGCTGTACCCGAGAACCACTGAACGTCCGACGCCGTCCTTCGCCAACCTGTATGTCACGACGACTGCCCGCATAGCAAGTGTCACATATACCGTGCGCCAGGTCTCGCCGACTCTAGCCAGGGTGAGGGTCTCGGTGAATTCCGACACCGCCCCGCATGCGGGTACGGGCGTAACCCTGGCTTTGGAACCGCCGCCCGGGACCTTCTTCCACGACTGCCCCCATCCGGCCTGCACGATCTCTGCGGGCCGTCCGGGATATGCCTATTGGGCTAAGCACCTAACCTTTAGACCTGCCCAGGGCACAAACTCGGCTGCGACCGCTGATTTCTTTGTGAAGGCCGGCCACTTCGGCGCAAGCTTCGATGGCGTTAACGCCTACGCTGCTATCCCCGACATCACATACCAGGGCCCGGGCAGACCGTACCTTGAGGCCGCATACCACATTCCGTCAGCCGCCAGCTATGACTGGTCCTCGGTCCCGACCGAGGAGGTTGACGGCTCGGTCGCTGTCTGGGAGGAGCCTATCTCCCCGGGCGAAACGGCAGCGCTGGCGGCGGTCGGCATCAACCACGCCGCCCAGACAGGAGACGACAACAAGACGTTCATCGCCGGAGCCCTGGTCGCCCTCGCTGGCGCAGCGCTACTGACCGCCGTCATCGAAGCCGTGCACGCGCGCGACTGGGCTGCGCTCCGGGCCCCAGCACCGCGCCAGAGATAACAGGCCGGGACGTCCCACGTCATCGCGCGGGTGCGGGACGGCGTCGCCGGGCGGGAACGGCGCACCAGCCGGCAGCGGGCGGCTGATCGGTACTCGGTACAGGCGCCGGTCCCGTCGTGGCGGTGAGGAACGAACTGAGCATCGTCACCGCGGTGTGGGTAATCGTGTCCGCAAGTCCGTCATGGTTAGAGAATCCGGACCGGGAGGACGGGCAGAGGCGGCGGTCAGCCAGCCAGCGTCCGGGTGACCGGCACCGGGTTGGCGAAGAGGTCGAGAACGGGGCAATGCTGATCGACCGCGTCGGCCAGCTCCCGGTAGCGCTCGGGGGCCTCAGGCCCGGTCACAGTGACCTCGACCCGGACGGCGGAGAAACCCGGCCGCACGCGGTCATCGAAGCCGAAGAACCCACGGATGTCGAGGTCGCCTTCCACCCGCACCGTAAGCGTGTCGAACCCGATGCCGAGATGCTCAGCCCAGAACCGGTAGGTGATGGCCTGGCACGACCCCAGCGAGGCCAGCGCGTACTGCACCGGGTTCGCAGCCACATCGGCCCCGCCGAGTGCAGGCGGCTCGTCCACCTTGAAGGAATGCTCGCCGGTCCGCATATCCACCTCGGTGACCCCGACCAGTGTCCCCTGGGCGGCGAACAGAGCCTGCGCGTTCGCAGGGTCGTCGGAGACGGCCTTGCGCGTGTCTGCGATGAGCGAGCTAAGCGGCACTGCTGACCTCCCTGGCGGGGCGAATGCAACTATTCTCTATAATATCGGTTGACTTTGTCAAAAAAACATCCCGTGCCCACGCACACGCGGCCGGGATCAACGCGGCATGGCCAGGTACCGCGCGAGGTGGTCGATCACCTCACGCGCGTCGTCCTCGATACCGCAGATGAACGTGGACTTCCGCCGCCGCAGCACGGGGAGCCCCAGGGCGTATAGTCCCGGGCTGTTGACCACACCGCCCTCGTGGTTCAGCTGCCCCTTCGCGCCGACCACCGGCACGTGGAGCCACCCGTAGTCAGGCCGGAAACCCGTCGCCCACACGATCGTGGCGATCTCGCCACTTCCCAGGTCAAGCTGCAACCGCGTTGACTCGGGCACGCGTGTCGCCGCGAAGCGCTCGGGGGGGCCGACCTCAGCGTCATACCCCTCCGCCGCGGCCCACTCGTCGAACGTGTCCAGCAGGCGCTGCATCTTGAGGTCCGCGAGCGAGAACACGTTCCGCAGGCCACCGGAGAGCAGCGCGCGGCCGTCACGTACCGCCGCCCAGCGGCCCACCAGCTCGACGCCCATCGAGGCGAGCGCGTTGAGATCCAGCGCCGTCCGCTCAGGGGTCCCGACGAGCTGGGGCGACGGCAGCCGCCGGGCCCGGGTGAGATCCTCGACCTCGTCGTAGCGCTGGTCCCACACGCCCGACGCGTCCATCCACCACAGCACATCGCGTCCCCGGTACGTGCGCGGCAACCGCACGTGCTCCCCCACCGAGACAGTCACCGGGCGGCCCGACCGCCTCAGCTCGGCGGCCAGCTGCACGCCGGTCGCCGAGGCTCCCACGACGAGCACGCCGCCGTCGGGTAGCTGGGCGGGGTCGCGGTAGCCGAACGGCGTCAGTTGCCCGACGGACGCCGGCACTGCAGCGCTGAACGGCGGCTGCGCTGGCCGATTGCAGGCACCGCTAGCGATGACCACGGTCCGGGAGTAAATCTCGCCGTGGCTTGTCGTCACGTGGTATCCATCGCCGGCCTGTCGCACCGACGTGACGTTCACGCCCGTCCGGACGGGAGCACCCGAGACCTTGGCGAAGTGCTCGATGAACTCGATCACTTCGCCCACCGTCATGTAGCCGTCTGGATCCGGGCCTTCGTAGCGAAGGCCCGGCAGGCGGCTCTGCCAGTTGGGAGTGAGCAGCCGCAGGGAGTCCCATCGTTCGCGCCGCCAGGAGTTGGCCACCTCTCCACGCTCAAGAACGACGTGGTCGATCGACCGTTCGGTGAGGAAGCAGCTCGCGGCCAGGCCCGCGTGCCCCCCGCCGATGACGACCGTGGTGGTGCGCTCGATGGCTTGGCCCCTCTGTGCTCTTCGGAGCGCGCGCGCCGGCGAGCCGCCGCGCGGCCGCTCTGTGTTCTCCGGAGCACGCGCGCCGGCAAGCCGCCGCGCGGCCGCTCAGTGCTTTCCGGAGCACGCGCGCCGGCAAGCCGCCGCGCGGCCGCTCAGGCGACTTCGACGGTGACGTTCGTAGGATTGGTGAGAGCGTCGAACACCGCGGAGCGCTTCTGGGACTGGGCGACCAGCGCCTCGATCTCCTGCTTTGAGGCGTCCGCGTCGATGGTGAACGTCACCTTGATGTCGTTGAAGCCGTTGCGGACGTCGCTGTCGGCACCGAGGATCCCGCGGATGTCATGCCCGCCCTCGACCGTGGATTCGACCGAGCGCAGCTGGATGCCGCGGTTCTCCGCGACCGACGCGATACCGCCCGTCAGGCAGCTCGCCAGGCCGACGAGGAGGTACTCGATCGGCGTGATGCCCTTGTCCTCCGCCGCGAAGCACTCGGGGTGGTCGGCCTCGAAGGACCACTCTTCGTTGTGGCCCTGCTCCTCCCCGAGGCCGAAGAAGCTCTGGACCTTGATCGTGCTGTGGACGCCGCTCTGCCACTTGGCGGACGCGCGCCAGGTGAACTGGGCGGCCTCAGGCGCACCCTTCAGCACTTCGCGCGCGTCAAGCAAGGCCTGCACGTTAACGCCGTTGCTTACTTCTGTAGTCATGTTAGGTAACGCCCCTTCGTTCCCCGGTTTCCTATCAAGACGCTTGACAATACCCTGATCAGGGCAAGCTACGATAGCCCCCATGGCGGAGCCAGCCTCGACGCTCGCGGCCGGCTCGGTGGGCACGGTCGAAACACAGTACCTCGACCTGCCGGAGCCGGTGCGGCTCGACTGCGGCCGGACGCTGCACCCGGTTCGCGTGGCGTACGAGACCTACGGTGCCCTCTCACCCCGGCGCGACAACGTCATCCTGGTCTGCCATGCGCTCAGCGGCGACGCCCACGCGGCGGGCTTCGCGAAGACGCCGCCCGAAGAGAGCACGCGCGACGGGTTCGGGGCCGAGGATCGCGACGGCACGGCCCGCCGGGGGCTCGGCTGGTGGGACGGGATGATCGGCCCCGGCAAGGCGTTCGACACGGACCGCTTCTTCGTCATCTCCACGAACCTGCTCGGCGGCTGCCGCGGGACGACGGGGCCATCGTCGACCGACCCCGCGACCGGCGAGCCGTACGGGCCCGACTTCCCGGTGATCACTGTCGCGGACATGGTGCGGACCGAGCGTGCGTTCCTGAACGCACTCGGTATCGAGCGGCTTGCGGCGGTCGCCGGGGGCTCGCTCGGCGGGATGCAGGCGTTCGAGTGGGCGATCCTCTTTCCTGACCAGGTCGATGCCGTCGTGGCGATCGCCAGCACGCACGCCCTGCACCCGCAGGGCGTGGCGTGGAACGCGATCGCGCGTGCCGCGATCATGGGGGACCCGGCCTGGCAAGGCGGCCGCTACTACGGCACGGGCACCGCGCCGGATGCCGGCCTGGGTGTGGCGCGGATGGTCGGCCACGTCACGTACCTTTCCGCACTGGCGCTGGACGACAAGTTCGGCCGGCGGCTGCAGTTCGCCGACGATATCCGCTACACGGTCACCGAACCGGAGTTCGAGGTCGAGAGCTACCTGCGGCACCAGGCGGACTCGTTCGTCAGGCGCTTCGACGCCAACACCTATCTCTACACGTCGCGCGCGCTGACGTATTTCGATCTCGCGCGGCAGCACGGCGGCGGATCGCTCGGACAGGCGCTCGAAGGCATGTCGGCCCGCGCACTGTTGATCGCGTTCAGTTCCGACTGGCTGTACCCGCCCTCCGCGTCGGGGGAAATCGAGGAGGCCCTCCGCGTTCTCGGCAAGCCGGCCGAGTTCCATATCATCGAGGCGCCGTACGGCCACGACTGCTTCCTGCTGGAGGAAGCCCGGCAGACGCCCATCATCCGCCAGTTTCTGAGCAAGCACAGCCAGGCCGGAGGCGGGGCCGGCGGATGACATCGAGGAAGGGGTCTTCGTGACGGACCAGCCCGCCCGCGCCGAAACTGTGCCTGCTGAACAGGACCGCGCGTTCGGATTCGAGACACGGCAGCTGCACGCCGGGCAACGGCCTGACCCGAACACGGGCGCACGTGCGGTGCCGATCTTCCAGACGACCAGCTACGTGTTCGAGGACCCGGAGTCCGCGGCGGCGTACTTCAACCTGCAGGAGTACGGGAACACGTACTCGCGCATCATGAACCCGACCGTCGCGGTGTTCGAGGAGCGGGTGGCGAACCTCGAGGGCGGCAGCGGCGGGGTGGCGTTCGCGAGCGGGATCGCCGCGCAAGCCGCCGCGCTCTTCACGCTGCTGCAGCCGGGTGATCACGTCGTGTCGTCCTCGGCGCTCTACGGCGGGACGGTGAACCAGTTCAAGCACCTGCTGCGCAAGATGAGCGTGGAGCTGACGTGGGTCGATCCCGACGATCCGGGCGCCTGGCGGAAGGCGGTCCGCGCCAACACGAAGGCGTTCTTCGGCGAGACGATCGGCAACCCGGGCGGGAACGTGCTGGACATCGAGACGGTGGCGGCCATCGCGCACGAGCACGAGCTGCCGCTGATCGTGGACAGCACGTTCGCGACGCCGTACCTGTGCCGCCCGATCGAATGGGGTGCCGACATCGTGATCCACTCGGCGACCAAGTTCATCGGCGGCCACGGTACGAGCATCGGCGGCGTCGTCGTCGAGGCTGGGACGTTCAACTGGTCCAACGGCCGGTTTCCCGTGGTCGCGGGTCCGTCGCCGGCCTACCACGGCCTGCAGTTCCACGAGACGTTCGGGATGTACGGCTATCTGATGAAACTCCGGGCCGAGACCCTGCGCGACCTCGGCGGGGCGCTCGCGCCGTTCAACGCTTTCCTGTTCCTGCAGGGGCTCGAGACGCTGTCGCTGCGGATGGAACGTCACGTCGAGAACGCGCAGGTCGTCGCCGCGTTCCTCGAGTCGCACGAGCTGGCGTCGAACGTGACCTACCCCGGCCTGCCAGGGAGCAAATACGCGCCGCTCGTGGAGAAATACCTGCCGCGCGGGGCGGGCGCGGTGTTCTCGTTCGACTGCGCCGGCGGCCGGGCCGGGGGGCAGAACCTCATCAGCGGCGTGACGCTCTGGTCCCACCTGGCGAACGTCGGCGACGCGAAGAGCCTGATCATCCACCCGGCCAGCACGACGCACCGCCAGCTGGGCGACGACGAGCTGCGGGCGGCCGGGGTCGGGCCAGGGACGGTGCGGCTGTCGGTCGGGACTGAGTCCGTCGAGGATCTGATCTGGGATCTGGAGCAGGGGTTCGCGCGGGTCGCCGCGACAGCGGGAAGAAGGTAGCGACGGCATGACCGATCTCACCCGGTACCAGGATCCGCTGACGATCCAGCGCGTGCTGCACACGGCCAGGACGATCGCAATCGTGGGCCTGTCCGGCAACGAGCTGCGGGCCAGCAACTTCGTTGGCTACTACCTCAGGCGGCACGGCTACCGCGTGATCCCCGTGAATCCCCGTGAGAGCGAGATCCTCGGAGAGACGTGCTACGCGAGCCTGCTGGATGTACCCGTGCCGGTGGACATCGTGAACGTCTTCCGCGCGCCGGATGCCCTGCCGGGAATCGCGCGGGAGGCGGTGGCGATCCACGCCGGCGCCCTCTGGTGCCAGTTCGGCGTGATCAACGAAGAGGGCGCGCGGATCGCCGAGGACGGCGGCGTCACGGTGATCATGGACCGTTGCCTCAAGGTTGAGCACGCGCGCTACGCGGGCCGGATGCACTGGCTCGGCTTCAACACGCAGCGCATCACGTCCGTCCGGGCCGGGCTCCAGTAGCTGTCGGGAGACGGTGCATTCCGAAAAGTAGATCCATCTGACCGACATACTAGACTTCTGGGCGAGCTTTCCCCACGCTGGACTCATGTCCTCTTACAACCCAGCCATGCAAAAGGCCCGGCTGGCCGATGTGCAGGCTGATGCCCACGGGCTCATCTCCAAGAAGACCGCAGAGCTGGACGGCGTGGCCGTCACCGAGGTCACGTTCGCCCCTGGCGCGCGATGGTCCAACGATCTCAAGCCCTACGCCGGGACCGATCTGTGCGAGCTGCCCCATGTGGCCCTGGTGACCGCCGGGGTGCTGCGGGTGGTCTTGAGTGACGGCGCGCAGGAGGACTTCTCGGCCGGGGATGTCATGCTGCTTCCCCCCGGGCATGACGCCTGGAGCGTCGGTGACCAGGCCTGCACGTTCGTCGAGTTCTCCCGGGGCAATGACTACTACACGTAACCCCGGCGCCAGCAGCCACCGGCGCGACCGTCGGCCGGGGCCCGGCCCTGGACGAACCGTTTTCAGCTAAGAATCCTGACCGGGAAGCGCTTCGGGCCGTGGGTGAAGTTGGACCGGCCGGCTCCGCCCACGCGGCCCGGCGACTCCATGCCAACCTCCGCCTTACACCACTGCTGGCTGCGGGGCAGCTGAAAACACTCTAAGAGTTTCCTATAAGCAAAAATCGAGACTCAGCGGGTTTTCGGGGGCTACCGTGCCCGCATGAGTTCGGAATCATGGCGGGGGACACGCCATCCGCTGCAAGCCGCATCCAAGGGTGAACGCGTAGTAATCATTGGCACCGGCGAGAACGGGGCAATCGCGTTCGAGTATTTCAGCTATGACTCTCCCCATGAGGTGGTGGCCTTCAGCGCTGAAGCCTCCTTCATCACCAGCGATGCGTATTACGGTCTTCCGGTGGTCCCGTTCGAAGAACTAGCCAAGGCCTACCCGCCGGAAGATTACCGGGCCTTCGTGGCGGTTTCAGATATCCAGCTCAACCGGGTGCGGCAGCGGCTCTACCAGGCGGTCAAGGCCGCTGGGTTCGACTGCGTCTCGTGTGTCAGCAGTCACGCATTCATCCTGCGCACTGCGGATATCGGCGAGAACGCGTTCATCCAGGAGAACGTCGCGGTGCAGCATGGCTGCCGCGTTGGTGACAATGTCTTCCTGGGCAGCGGAACATGTGTCGGGCATGGCTCCACCGTCGAGGATGGCTGCTACGCCGGCCCGCACGCCGTGATCTGCGGAGGCTGCACGGTGCGCCGCGGCACGTTCCTCGGTGCCAACAGTTGCATCTCGACCTGCGTCACGGTGGCTGAGGACTGCCTCATCGGCGCGAGCGCGGTCGTCCTCAAGGACACTGAGCCCGGCCGCGTCTATGTCGGCTCTCCGGCCCGTCCTACCAGCCGGGACAGCTACGTCACCTCCGGTATCACGGTGGGCTGAGCGGATCTGCTCCCACCCCGGCACCGAAGAGAACGCCCGGGCTCAAGCCCTCCTGCGCAACGACTGACACCAGTCACAGGTATTTCAGCGGAACCCTGCAGGCACACGGGCCTCCCGCTAGGTTGATCCGCATGCGGCACAGCGCCGTCCTGCATCGCCCTGGCGGACCCAGCTCACGGCAAAAGCCACTGCCCAGCCGGCAGCACCAGAACCGGCCGGCACGGTGAAAGTGGCCCGCGCGGCCACCGGCCTCGCCCTCGTGCTGGGCCTTTCCGCCTGCGCACCTGCCAAAGGCCCCGTTGGGGCAGCCGTAACGTCCACGGCTGGGCCGGCCGCCGGTGCGGCAAGCCCGCACAGCACCCGGGCAGCAAGTACCGGAGCATCTGCGCCGGGTGCGAGCCCGGGCGCCTCGCCAGCGGCCGCCTCGGTGACCATCACGGCCGTCGGCGACACCATGCTCGGGAACACGCCTGATCTCCCCCCGGACCCGGCGACGTACTTCGATGCGGTCAAGCACATCCTCGGCCCGGGCGCCCAGATCGTCTTCGGCAATCTCGAAGGCACGCTCACCACGGCGTCGACCAGTAAGTGCGGTCCCCAGGGCGCCGGGCAAGGGAACTGCTTCGCGTTCCGGGATCCACCGGGATATGTGCGTTACCTGAAGCAGGCCGGATTCACCATCCTTAACGACGCCAATAACCACTCCTACGACTTCGGCGCCGCCGGCCAGGCGCAGACCGTCCGGGTGATCCATGCGGCAGGCCTGGCCCAGACCGGGCTGCCCGGCGAGATAACCCTGGTCACAGCGAAAGGGATCAAGTTCGCCTTCCTGGCGTTCGCGCCCTACGCCTACGACGCGAATCTCCTTGACCTGCCCGCAGCGCGGGCACTCATCAAGCAAGCGGGCCGGGAGGCAAACGTTGTCGTCGTCTACATGCATGCCGGTGCCGAGGGCTCTGACGCCGACCAGGTGACCGGCCGGGAAGAGTATTACCTCGGCGAGGACCGCGGCAACGCCGAGGCGTTCGCCCACATGGCGATCGACTCCGGCGCCAGCCTGGTGATCGCCAGCGGCCCGCACGTGCTCAGGGGCCTGCAGTTCTACAAGCACCACCTCATCGCCTACAGCCTCGGCAACTTCGCCAGCTACGGTGACTTCTCCACCGAGGGCGACCTCGACATGAGCGTCATCCTCCGCGTGACGCTGACATCTGCTGGCCGTTTCAAGCGCGCCCGCATCTATCCCATCCAGTTCACCGGCCAAGGCCAGCCCGTGCCCGGCGGAGGCGCCGTCGCGTTTGCCGCCCGGCTGTCAGCAGAGGATTTCGGCGCCAGCGCGGCGCGCATCTTGCCATCTGGTGTCATCAAAGCGCCATGACCGCGCTGAGCACGGCCGCGCAGCCAACCGCCCCCGCATAGTTCGGTGACCCGGCTCGCCGACAGAGTATGATAATTGTATGAAACGCATCACGGTGAGCCTTCCCGACGTGCTGGTGGAGAAGATAAGGCGCGCTGCCGGAGGAGAGCGGCAGGTCAGCTCGTATGTGGCCAAGGCACTGGAGGACTACCAGGAACGCGAGAATCTGGACGATATCCTGGCCGCCTGGCGCGCGGAAACCCCTGTTCCTGAGGAGATCCGGCGGCAGGTCGAAGCCGAGCTGGATCAGGCCGGGCTGACGGGCCAGCCCCAGCAGGGCGGCAGGATGGCCGGGTGAGCGCGGGCGCGGCAACGGGGCTCACACTCGACACCGGTGCGCTCCTTGCGCTTGACCACCCCGCCAAGGCCATCGCCATGCAGGCACGCCTGGAGACGGCCCGGCAGCGCGGCGGAACCATCTGCATCCCCGCCGAAGTCGTTGCTCAGGCGTGGCGGAGCTCCCGCCAGGCGCGTCTCGCCCGGCTGCTCAAATCTCCCGATATCGACATCGCGGTCATGACGCTCAGCGTGGCCCGCAGCGTCGGCCTGATGTGCGCGGACAATAACCACGAGGATGTCGTGGATGTACACGTCGTCCTCTGTGCCCGGCAGCGTCATCACGCCATCGTCACAAGCGACCCCCGCGACATCGCTCGCGTTAACCCGACGGTGCCGCGAATTCTCGTCTAGCCTCGACTCTTCCGCGGACGCACGTGCAGACAAGATCGCCTCAGCACGCCGCTCGCACAGGAAGGACCGCTGGCACAGATATTGCGTTCCTACCGGATTGGCAGGCACACTCCAGCGGGAGGGAATGCAATGCGCCCCAGCCCTAATCTCGACCTCGCGCCTCAGCTCGGCATGGTCCCCACCGCGGCGCTCGTCGCCTACTCCCAGCTCCTGGCCTTACCAGGAGCAGAGCTAGAGCAGGCTGTCACCCTTGAGCTATCCCGGAACCCGGCCCTCATCATGGATGAGCCGGGCCAGTGCGGTGGGTGCGGTCTGCCCGCTGAGCCACCTTGTCCCTATTGCCGGGCGGAAACGCTCCGGTCCCGGGCTGGTCAGCCCAGCTCGTCGTCGGCGGTCGCCAGGGCCCCGGCGGCGCCGGAAACCTGGACGGACGTTCTGTTGCGCGACTTGCGGCTGGCACTTCCTGACCGCGATGCTGCCGTCGCCGTGGTCGTCGTCGCGAGCCTCGACGAGCGGGGTTATCTCACCGGGGAGCTCTCGGAGCTGGCTCGCGCCGCTCGCACAGACACGGCGACGGTGACGCATGTCCTGCGCACTCTCCAGGAATGCGGGCCGCCTGGCGTTGGAGCACGCGACCTGCGCGAATGCCTGCTGCTGCAGATTGACCGGCTGGCGGCGGCCGGGGGCGTGAAGCCGGTGGCGCGCGCGATCGCCGCCGATCACCTCGGGGCACTTGCCCGCGGCGCCTTCGCATCGATCGCCCGCCAGCTCGGCGTGAGCGCAGACCAGGTAGCGGAAGCGCGCGTGTTCATCCGTCGTGAACTGGTTCCCCGGCCGCTTCTGGCCGGATGTCCAGGCGGGGACGCCGCGGACGCCCTCCCGGTCTGGCCGGATGTCGCGGTGACCGGGCAGCCGGGCCAGCCGGAGCTGCTGCGCGTTGACGTGCTTGAGGAGCAGCGGTTCCCGGTGCGGATCGATCCGGCGTTCCGCCGGGTGGCGCGGGACGAGCCGGCCATTTCGGCTCTGGTGCGCAGGGGTGATTTCTTCCTGGCCCGGCTCCGGGAACGCTGGGCCACCATGCGGCGGATCACCGAGTGCGTGGCCGCGGAGCGGCCCGACATCCTGGCGGGCGAGCCGCAGGCCGACGGGCGGCTGACCCGCAGCGAGATCGCGGCCGCTCTCGGGATCAACCCCTCAACGGTCAGCCGGGCGACGGCCGGCCGGTATGTCCTGCTGCCGTCGCGCCGGGTGCTTCCTTACGCCGCGTTCTTCGACGGTTCTCTCGGCGTCCGGTCCCAGCTTGAGCACATCATCGCCGCAGAGGGCCGGCCGCTCTCGGACAGCGAGCTCTGCGTGCGGCTGCAGCACGCCGGCCATCGCGTGGCACGCCGCACCGTCGCCAAGTACCGCAGCAGGCTGCGTGTCCTGCCGAGCATTCATCGGTGACTTCAAAGACCTGCTTACCGAACGTTCCGGCCTCCAGGCGTGCTGTGGCCAGGGAAGAGCTTCTCATGCGAAGGCCCCTTCGCCCCGCAGTGCCCGCATCGTGGCGTCGCCCGAAGCGCTCTTCGCGTCTGCGGCCCGCGTCGCGGCGCCTGCAGGAGGCCAGCCGGCCTGGCACGGAAGATGCGCTCACTGGGACGAGCAACAAACCGGTGCGTGGAGATCCCGGCGGGCGAGCACTCGCCGCGGTGCCACCCGGAGAGACCAGGAGGGATGGATGCACGACATCGGACGCACGCAGCTGGAACAGGAGACGTTCAGCGAGTTCGAAGCCGGCGAGTTCGAAGGCAGCGAACTCGAAGGCAGCGAGTTGGAGGACCACGGCGACCACGAGTTCGGCGAGTTCGGCGAGTTCGCCGGACACGCCGAACAGGAGGCGTTCGAGGGCGCCCCGGGGCTAGAGGGCCCGTTCGGCGAGATGGAAGAGATGGAACTGGCTTCCGAGCTTCTGGAGGTCACCAGCGAGCAGGATCTGGAGCAGTTCCTGGGCGATGTGTTCAGGGCCGCAGGCCAGGCCGTCGGCAACTTCGTCCCTTCCGACACTGGCCGTGCCCTCGGCGGCATTCTCAAAGACACACTGCGCTCCGCGGCCAAGCAGGCGCTGCCTCTCGTCGGGCAGGCCCTCGGCAACGCGGCCGGGGGATACGGAGATCTCGGCGCGAAAGCCGGGTCAGCGGCCAGCACGCTGCTCGGCCTGGAGCTTGAGGGACTGTCGGCAGAGGATCGCGACTTCGAGGTGGCCCGGCAACTGGTCCGGTACGCGGGCTCCGCGGCGTGCCACGCTGCTGGCGCGCCGTCCCGGGTGCCGCCGAAGACCGCGGCCCGTACGGCGGCCACGCGGGCGGCCCGGGCGCACGCTCCCGGGCTTCTTCCCAGACTGCACGGCCGGTCCACACAGTCCTGGCCGCGAGGCGGGAAGTGGATCCGGCGAGGCCGGACGATCGTGCTTTACGGATCTTGATCAAGGACGCTGGAAAGTAAGGGGAAAGCCCATGAGCATTCAGGTGCCAGACCAGGCCGAATTCGGTGAATTTGAAGGTGGAGAGTTCGAGGCGGAGGGGGAGTTCGAGGGCGACCTCGAGGGCGAGCAGTTCCTCGGCGACATCGTCGGCTCGGTGCTCGGCGGCGAGGCCGAGGGCGAGTTCGAGGGCGACCTGGAAGGCGAGCAGTTCCTCGGCGACATCGTCGGCTCGGTGCTCGGCGGCGAGGCCGAGGGCGAGTTCGAGGGCGACCTGGAAGGCGAGCAGTTCCTCGGCGACATCGTCGGCTCAGTGCTCGGCGGCGAAGCCGAGGGCGAGTTCGAGGGCGACCTGGAAGGCGAGCAGTTCCTCGGCGACATCGTCGGCTCAGTGCTCGGCGGCGAAGCCGAGGGCGAGTTCGAGGGCGACCTCGAGGGCGAGCAGTTCCTCGGCGACATCCTGGGCACGGTGCTCGGCGGCGAGCTGGAGTGGCCGCTCTCAGAAACGGAAGAAATCGAGCTTGCCTCCGAGTTGCTGGAAATCGGCAGCGAACAGGAGCTCGAGCAGTTCCTCGGCAACATCTTCAAGAGCGTCTCCAAAGCGCTCCAGTCGCCGGTGGGCCAGGCGCTCGGTGGCGTGCTGAAGAATGTGGCCAAGAAGGCGCTGCCAGTCGTGGGCGGCGCGCTCGGTTCGATGGTCGCCCCGGGAATAGGCACCACGATCGGCAGTCGGCTCGGCTCGATGGCGAGCGGAATGTTCGAGGTCGAACTGGAAGGCATGCCCCTCGAGGCGGCCGAGTTCGAGGTGGCCAAGCGCTACGTCAACCTGGCCACCTCGGCGGCTCACCACGCCGCGCAGGCCCGGCCGCATCCCGCGGTGAGCCCGCAGCAGGTAGCCCACGCGGCCGTGGCCGCCGCGGCGCGCACCCATGCGCCGGGCATGTACCACGCGATCATGCGCTCGCTCGGCGGGCCGCCCGCCGCGCACCACCCGATGAGCGCCGGCGCCCGGCGGCCGGCCATGCCCGCCGGATATGCCCATGGCCGTCCGGCGGGCTATCGGGCGGCTGGTCGCCCGATGCCCCCGCGCGCTCCGGGGCGGATGCGGGGTCCGGGGTACCAGGGCGGCCCGCGCGTTCGCGGCTACCGGGGCGGTGCATCCGGTTATGGCTACCGGCCGCGGCCTTACCGCGCACCAGGCAGGCCAGAGGGTCCCCGCGCCGCCGCGCAGCCGAGGGCGTACGGCTACCGCGGGGTCGCCCAGCCGAGAGGGTACGGGTACCGCAGGTCCGGGCAGCCGCGAGCCTACGGCTACCGGGGAGCCGGGCAGCCGCGAGCGCACGGCTACCGCATGGGAGGCCAGGCACGCCCCTCAGGAGTCCGCTATGCCCGCCAGGCTCAGCCGTCCGGCTACCGCGGCGGCTACGCGGGCAGGCCTTCCGGTTACCGCTGGAGCTACCCCGGCTGGCCTGGTTACCGCTGGGGCTACCAGGGGCAGCCGTCCCGGTACTGGCGGGGCTACCAGGCGCAGCCAGGCCGCTACCGGCCGGGCTACCAGGCCGGTCCGGCCGGCGTCAGGCGCAGGCCAGGCAGGTACCCGGTTCCCCGGCGGCGCCGTTACGGAGGGGGCTACGGCGGCTCGTACGACCCGTGGGCCTGGAACCAGCCGTGGACCGACGGCGGCGGGATTCCGCGTGACGGCGCCCAGCCTTCGGGACGCTGGGTCCGCCGCGGCCGCCAGATCATCCTGGACGGGGTCTGAGAGACATGGCCGCGGCACAGCGCGCCACCTGGATGCTCGAACGCGAGGCTCGCGCCATGCTCGCACGACTGGACCGGGTCAAGCCGTTCGCGGTCCAGGAGACCATGCTGCCTGCCGCGGCCCTCTCCCCGGCGGCCCAGGCAGGAATCGAGAGTTACCTGATCGGCGGGCGCAGGGCGCTCCGGAGGCAGATCCGCCGCTACATCACCTGGCTGCGCGGCGCTGGCGCCGGAGTGCCCGCAGCCGAACAGCAGAGGCGGTTCACGTTCCTGCGGCTGCGGTTCAACCAGTCGCTGTCGCAGCTCGACATGTTCTCGGACGCGATCACCCAGCGCAGCGAGAACGAGACCGGGCTGTGGCTGTCCGGCCTGGACATCGCCGCCCAGGACGCGCTCGACCTGCCCGGCGGGTTCTTCCACGCCCCGCCGGTCGTCTGCTACCTGCACCGCGGGCTGGGAGGGGCCATCCGCCGGGCGCGCACCCGGCTGCCCGGGGGAGGTGAGAACCCGGTGTCGATTATCCGCATCCCACGGGAGCGGATGATCGGCTACTTACGGGATCGCATCCTCGCTGGTCCACGAGACCGGCCACCAGGCGGCCGCCCTGCTCGGCCTGGTCGAGTCGCTCCGGCCCGCGATCCAGCAGGCCCGCCGCGGCGCGGCCGGGCCGGAGCGCATCGCCTGGCACCTGTGGGAACGCTGGATCTCCGAGATCGTCGCGGACCTGTACTCGATCGCGCGGGTCGGCGTGTCATCGACGATGGGCCTGATCGGCCTGGTGAGCCTGCCCCGGGCGTTCGTGTTCCGGCTGACGGCCGACGACCCGCACCCGTCCGCCTGGATCCGCGTGCACCTGTCCTGCGCATTCGGCAGCGCCCTGTATCCCGATCCACAGTGGCGCCAGCTCGCAGATGTGTGGACCTCGTTCTACCCGACCGGCCGCCTGCCGGCGAACCGGGAACGGGTCATCAGGGCGCTGCTCTCCACGATGCCAGCGTTCGTCCGCCTGGTCCTGGGCCACAGGCCCGCCGGGCTACGAGGCCATTCCCTCGGTGCCGTGCTGTACGGCGACGACCGCACGCCAGGCGAGTTGATGCGTCTCTACCAGGCCTGGACGGCGGATCCGCGGGCCATCCGCGCGACGCGCCCGGCGCTCGCGTTCGCGGTCGTCGGCCAGGCCAGGGCCAGAGGGCTGCTCACCCCAGAGGGGGAAGACCGCCTGCTCGGCCGGCTGATCTCCTACTGGGCCCTCGAAAGCACCCTGCAGGCAAACGCCAGGCTCGCGGCGGCACTGCCCCCCGCCTCCGGCCGGCCCCCGCATCGCCGGAAGACCCGGGGCTCCGGGCCACTCCCGAGAACCGTCCGCGCGGCCGCACCCGCGATACCCGCTGACCGGATGCCTGAACACCAGACCATGAGCAAGGAGTAGCCAAAATGGCAGCAATTACGACCCCGGACCTTGAGCACGCGTTGGGGAACGCGTTCACGGACTTGGACAAGGCCAATCAGGCCGTGCAAAAGGCGAGCGATGCCCTGGATACGGCGCAACAAGCTGCCCAGAATGGTGTCCAGCTTCACCAGGACGCCCAGTCCGAAAGCAAGAGCGCAGAGGCCAGGTACGCGGTTCTCGTGGCCAAGAGCGGCGAGCTGGTGCCCCCGGAAATCGTGAGGTTGCGGGACGAGCAAACTAAACTGCGGGGCGATCTCCTTGGCATTGACCGCGAGATCCAGCAGGCGGCTCAGGATGAGCAGAATGAAAGCCAAGCCAAGAGGATGCTTGACGAGTTCGCCGCCGTCGCGCAGGAGTGGATGACGAGAGCAGCGGACGCCGTCTTGGTGCTCCGTGAGTCCGCAGTCATGATGGAGGAGGCACGGCCACGACAACCTACGCCAGCCCGCATGCGCCAAATGGGCGAGCGCCTCAGCGGGTTTCACGTCAGCTTCTCTGAGCAAACCGAGGCAGTCACTTCGTCCTATGCCCGGGTGCAGGCAGCCTTGGCGGCCATCTCGATGACTTCATCTGGTCGAGAACGCCTGTCCGGGCTGATCGCCAAGAAGCATAGCACGGAAGAGGAGTTGACTCGCGTACGGAGCACGCTGGCCGAGAAGCATCAGGCCGTTGACCCGGCGCTGGTGCGTTATGTGACAGAAGAGCACGCTGTCGCCGAGCAGGCGGCCAAGGAGGCCCCAAACGTGATGCAGCGGGCCCAGGCTGCCGTCAACGAAAGCACCGGACAGCTGGCCAGCGCCCAGGAATGGCAGAAGCAGGCGCGGGAGAACTTGGACAATGTCGAGTCACAGATCATCACGGCCATCGATGTAAGCAAGCCCAACGCGACCGGCTGGGTCACGGCGACGGCACACCTCGCGCAGCCGCTTCCTCCTCATCTCTACAAGCTGCAATGGGGGGCCGGAGGCGCTGATGTGAGGAATGTACAGCAGACAGATGAGACAGGCCTGACTGAGACAGTCCTCATCGATACCAACATGCTGCCGCTCGGGGATACAGCCGTCACGGCGAGCATCGTACAGGTGACCAGCTCATAGCCGAGAACCAAGGAACGAGGTAATTGCGATGGCAGCGAAAGCACACATTAACAAGGTCACTCCTCCCCCTAACACCGTCCAGGTCACCATGGACCGGACCAATATACCCCCCACACCGGATCAGGCCCTCTGGGTGGTGATCAGGAACAGCTCGAACGCGCTGGGGTACCAGAACTACGCCAGTTTCATTGAGCCGATCATGGCCGGACTTGGCCGGAAAGCGCCGCAGCTCAGCCTGCGTGCGAGCGAAGAATTCAGGCACATCGACCGGAGGGTGCAGCTGACGTTCCAGGACGCTGAACCGTACAGGCTGCTGAAGGTCGCGACCGAGGTATTCATGATGGCGAGCGCCGGCGTGGCCATCCCGCCGGCCGGTCAGGCTCAGCCCGGAGGCGAGGACTACGCGACTGACCTGAACGGCGCTATCTTCTCGGGAATCGACAAGGATGACGAGGAACTGCGTATCCTGCAGTCCTTCACTTCCACGGACCTCAAGAAGGAGTGGACAAGCTATCTTCAGCCGCTGACGCCGTCTGCGGGCCAGACAATCGAGACGATCCCTTATCTCTACGACATCGTCCAGTTCAAGCTGAACGGCGTGCCGATCCGCCCCCGGAACGAGGCCTATGGAGCTTCCAGCGCGTACTACGGGATCCTGCAGAAGAAGCTGACCCGGCCCTGCCTGCTCGAACTCCTCTGGAACTACTGGCTCGAAGAAGGAATGCTCGTCCAGACGACGAACGCCATGAGCTGGCGCTTCCAGAACCGGCGCGGCCCGCTGGACCGTGATCCGCTGGCCATGGTGGAGATAGACCCGCTGCGCGGCCTCAACAACCTGCTGTGGGGCTGGGTGCAGGACGAAGAGCACCGGCTGACCATCCCCCGGCGGGCCTACGAGTACGACCACGAGTACGGCCTCAAGCTGCTCGGGAAGGCCGTCCCCACGATCCAGGGCGCCGACTCGCGCTCCCGGTTCCTGGAGGCCTTCCACACGCTGCTCATGCTCTGCACGGTCTTCTACAAGGAGGACGACGACACCACGGTCGTCGCAGACGGCTTCCCGGTGCTCAACGCCCTGATAGACGTCCACCTGCTGCTCAGCCAGGGCGCGCACAACCAGTACGGCGACCTGCCGTGGACGGCGCGGCAGGAGTACCTCATGCAGCAGTGGATTCTCGCCCGCCCCGAGATGCGGGAGTTCCTGCCCCGCCGGATCATGGTCGACTACCCCGAGCCGTGGATGGACTCGGTGGAGACCATGAAGACCCTCCAGGGCTGGACCGACACGTCCATCCTGCACTTCCGGAACCTGGCGATCTTCGGCGAGCAGGTCCTGCTGTCGGTCCGGTTCGGTGAATGGACCTCCGAGATCTATCCCGAGTACGCGGCCAACTGGGCGCGCTACTGGCGGCCTGAGATCCAGGGCTACATCTACGCCTACCGCGCGGCGACCGGCGTGGACCTGGCCGCGGCGACGGTAACCGGGCAGGTCAGCTCGACGATCCCGGCGGTGCTGCTGCGCCAGCGGCTGCGCAAGGAGGCGCTGGCCGATGGCGCGGTCACCCCCGCCGTCAGCCAGGACGGCGCCCGCGCCGTCGGCGGCCGCGCCGCACGCACGCGCGCCATCGGCAGCCGCACTACCGGGGCTCGTGCGATAGAAGGCCGCGCCAGCGGCGCCCGGGCCAGCAGGGGCCGCGCGAGCACCGACCGCCCAAACTGACCGCGGCCCCTGCCGTGCTGGACCTCACATCCTCGCTGTACCTGGGACTGAGGCACAACATCAGCGCCGGGCCCGGCAAGATGCCGCTGACTACCGGCGTTCCCGCCGCCCTGGCGGAAGCACCGGGAGCCGCCACGGTCGCGGACGCCCTGGCCAGGCTCGCCGGCCTGACGTCCGCGACCCTGGCGCCCTCGACCCTGCACGCCTTCTGGGATCTCTTCCCGGCGCTGGGAGCGCGCGCGATCTACGTGGACGCTGGCACGTACCCGATCGGGCGTTGGGGGGCGGAACGGGCGCGCTGCGGCGGGGCGTCAGTCCGCACCTTCGGCCACCACGATCCCGCGGCGCTGCGGCGGGCGGTGACCAGCAACGGCGGTCACCGCCCGGTCATCCTGACCGACGGGATGTGCCCGGGCTGCGGGCAGGCGGCGCCGGTGGGCGACTATCTGGCCGTCGCGGACCGTTTCGCCGGGTCGGTGGTGGTGGACGACACCCAGGCTCTGGGCGTCCTGGGGACCCCCGCCCCCGGGCACCCGTACGGCGTCGGCGGCGGCGGCATCGCGCGCTGGGCCGGGCTGAGCAGCCCTCGCCTGGTCGTCGTGGCCTCGCTGGCGAAGGGATTCGGCGTGCCGGTGGCCGTGGTGGCAGGCCGCCGGCCGCTGGTACGGCGGTACGAGGCCAGGGCAGAGACCCGGGTGCACTGCAGCCCGCCGTCCAACGCCCACCTCAGCGCCGCGGCCCACGCCCTGTCCTGCAACGCCAGCCGGGGAGATGAGCTCCGCGATCATCTGGGCCGCCTCGTGACCCGGTTCCGCACCTTGCTCGGCCGGCGCGGCGTGCGCCTGACCCCGGGACTGTTCCCGGTCCAGACAATACGGACCCCGCCTGAGCGCGACATCCGGGCCGTCCACCGGCATCTCGGGGAGCTGGGAGTCGGGGCGGTGCTGCACGCGCCGCGGTGCGGCCAGGGCCTCGCGCTGTCGTTCATCATCACCGCCGCGCACCGGGAAGGCGATATCGACCGGGCGGTCCGCGCCATCAGCACGGCCTTGTCCACGGGAGCGGCGCCCCCCGGGGACCAGGCCATGCGCCGGCCGGTGATAGCCAGATGATCATCGACAGCCACTGCCATGCAGGCCAGGGCGACGGGCTGACCGGGCCCTGGGACACCGCCGCCCCGCTCGGCGCCTACCTGCGGCGGGCCAGGCGCGCCGGGATCAGCCGGACGGTCCTGTTCGCCGCGTTCCACTCCGACTACCGCCGCGCGAACACCGCGGTCGGCCGCATCGTCGCCAGCCACCCCGCCCGGTTCTCCGGGTACGCCATGGTGCACGCCGGCCGGAATAGAGGACGGATCCGTGACCTCGTGGCGGAGGCGGTGACGGGATGGGGCGCGTGCGGGATCAAGGTGCACCGGCACGACGCCCGGATCACCCGCGAGGTGTGTGAGGCCGCGCACATGTTCGCGCTGCCGGTGCTCTATGACGTCATGGGGGAATCCTCGGCGGTGGAACTGATCGCGGCCGAATACCCGCGGGTGGCGTTCATCATCCCGCACCTCGGCAGCTTCGCCGACGACTGGCAGGCCCAGCGGGCGCTGATCGACATCCTGGCCCGGCACCCCAACGTGCACACCGACACGTCCGGGATCCGCAGGTTCGACCTGCTCGTCGAGGCGGTCCGCCGGGCCGGCCCGCATAAGGTGCTGTTCGGCACCGACGGGCCCTGGCTCCATCCGGCGGTCGAGCTGTCCAAGGTCAGGGCGCTCGGGCTGCCCCCGCGGCAGCAGCACCTGGTGCTGGCCGGGAACTGGCTGCGGCTCACTGCGCCCGCCCGGGCGCGGGCACGTGCTGGCGTCTCGTCACGCATGGCGGTGGCAGGCGCGCGGCGCCACCGTCCGGTCACGTCCCGGCCGACGACTGCGGGACAGGACCGGGGAGATCCCTGGGTGGCGAGTCAGCCCGTTGCGGCCAGTCCCCGGTAGCTGGCCTTCCCGGCTGCGCCCGAAGGCTGCCGGAAGATCTGCGCATTTGAAGGGCCCGTTCGGTCACGCCCAGCATCCGTGACGCGCGCCGGACGTTGCCGTGCTCGGCCGTCATGGCGAGCCTGACAGCAGTCTGCTGTGCCACTTTGCCGACTTCCCGGAGGCCAACGCCCAGGAAGACAGCGTTACCAACGGCCTCCTCGAACGCGCCCTGCCACCATGGTGCCTCCGCGCCGCCCTGCGGGCGCTCGCCATCCGGAAGGCTTCCGACCGTGACCGGCCCGTAGCCGACATGCCTGGCGGCGACCCGGGCCATCAGAAACCTGAGTTCCCTGATATTTCCCGCATAGTCGCGGTGGGTGATGAATTCGGCAACGGCCGGATCGAACGGCGGTCGGCCAAGAGCCGGGATCAACTCGGAAAGAAAATGTGTGGCCAGGGGGAGGATGTCCTCGCGGCGGCGCCGTAGGGGTGGCAGTTCACAGCCCCACGCCGCGATCCGGTGGTAAAGATCTGACCGGAACTCGCCGCGCGCTACCGCATCCTTGAGCGGCCGGTTAGTGGCGCAGACGAGACGGAACTGGGTATCCCGCCAGGTGTCACTGCCGACCCGCTTGTACGTGCCTTCCTGAATCACCCGCAGCAACTCGGCCTGGAGGGACAGCGGCAGCTCACCGATCTCGTCGAGGAACAGCGTTCCCCCATGGGCCCGCCCGAATGCGCCGTCCCTGGCCGCCACCGCACCGGTGAAGGCTCCCCGCTCATGTCCGAAGAACTCGCTGCCGGATAGCGTCGGCACTACCGTGGTGCAGTCCGCCACGACGAGCGATCCCTTGTCGGGCCGACGGTCAAGCGCGTGGATAACGCGGGCGACCAGTTCCTTCCCGGTTCCGCTCTCCCCGGTGAGGAGCACTGACGTCTCGGTGAAGGCCGCTACCTCCACCACCTGCCGCAGTAGCCTCAGCCAGTTGGGACTGTCGCCGATCAGCGTCTCGCGGACCGCTTGCGAGTACAGCATCCGGTGAACCTCTTCCCAGCGCTCAACGCGGGCAGCGATCTCTCGCGTCGGGGGCTGACGGTCGTCCCACCGGACCACGTCGGAGGCGCCCGAACGCAGCAGCAACCAGGTGTCCGTGGTCTTCAGCGCCGCATTGGACAGGGCAATCGCGAGCACTTGCTGATCGCCCCAGCCGCCCGCGTCCTCGAGTTCCTCCAGGACTTCTCCGGTCAGGCGGTCGAAGGCCAGCAGGTATGGCACCTGCGGCGTCGAGGCTCCTGGGGGCCGTGTCGTGGCAAGATCTACCGTCAGGCCCGCGCGGGCCAAGTCGGCGACGAACTGCTTCGTGGCCGACGAAGTCGTATCCCCTAGGAGCCGGAGCCTTGCATCAAGCGGCATCCTTCCCCCCGTGGCCGGCCACGGGCATTAAGGCATCCGGCTCACCCGGTACGAGGGCAAAACGCGAGTCACATCCCACCCCCCTGGCCAGCGGGTGAGCACCGGGCCTTTCATGCTCCCGTTACGTTTCATAGTCAATCTGACAGCCGGCCATGGTCAATAACCAGAAGGACAGAACTTTGTTTTAGGTCGGCCCGGACCAAAACGCCGGTGCCTATCCATTGAGCGTCACCATTCACTGCCGAATCTAAACTCGTCTATGGATGTGCTGATTTGCGCGCCGCGCTAGGCCCAATTCCGTCTTCCCTTGTCATCCGGCCGCTCGTGACCAGATGCGCGGTATCCTCATCTGCATAGCGCGCGCTACGTCAAGCCCGACGTGGGCGCGTCGCGGCCGGCACGCAAGATCGACAGGCTTGTCGACCCGGCGGCCCGGCGTCAACTCCCGCCCCGGGCTGCCGGGCGCGCCGGGCTGCCGGGCCCCGGCCTGGGCCATGGTGTCCGGGTTGGTTTCACCGTGGTCTGCGTCCGTGGTCATTGGAGTCGGGTACGGCTGTGGCGGTAATTCACGGATTCCGGCAGGATCAAGCCATGGATGGATCGGGGATGCGACGCCTCGCGCAGGGCGTGCTGCTTGCGGCCGCAATCCTGTTTGCCGGATGCCTCGTGACCGCATGCGCACAGGGCGCTCGTGGCGCTGTCACCGCCTCCTCGCCCAGCGCGGGCGCACCGGGAACGCCCACCGCCCAGCCCTCACCGACACCGACCCCAGCCAGCCCGACGGCGGCGCCGAGCACAGCCAGCCCGACGGCCGCGCCGAGCACGGCCTCGACCGCGCCGAGCCCGACGCCGAGCAGTTCGCCCACCTCAACCAGCGGGCTCGGCTCCTACCTAATCTGGTTGTGGGTCGCCCTCGGCGCCCTGGTCCTCCTGGGCATAATCCTGCTGGCTACCCGCTCTCCCGCGCGCGCCCGCTCCTCTGCCGCGGTGTCCAGATGGCGTTCGGGAGCCGTCGATGCATATGCGAAGGGCGCGGCCCTCGACGGTGCGGTGCGCGCGGCTGAACGGCAGGGCGTGTTCACCGACGAGGCCAGTGTCCGCTGGGCTGACCTCCAGCGCCGCGCGGATGACCTCAGCGAGGCGTTGTACGCGATGCGTGAGACCGCTCCCACTGAGCACCGCCGCGTTCAGGTGGAGAATGCCATCCTGTCGCTGCGGGATCTCCGTGACGCGATGGACGCGCAGCGTACCCAGGGGGATGCCAGTTCACAGCATGGCGCGGTCCTCCGTTCCCGGCTATCGGATCTTGAGTCGTCGCTCAACGCACTCCGGGTTCCAGACGACCGTCTTGTGTGAGCACCCTTCAGCCCTGTGGCGCCGGGATACTCGAGCGCCTGATTGCACGCATCAGGAAGGGACAAACTCGAAGAGCCAGGCCGTCCAGAGGTCGTCGTTTCCGTACAGGGGGTTCGACGGGGTGTAGTAGAGGTGGCATATGACCACGTCGTTCGGGAACAGCTTCTGAAGAGGTTGCGCGACGTTTTCGCAGGCCTGGAGGTCCTGCGAGGGCCCGTGGCCGGTGAAGGGCAGCTCCACCTCCAACTTGTACGACGTCGGGGCGGACGAAGCGGATGTCGTGGCGGCCGAAGCCGACATCGTGGCGGCCGAAGCCGATCCTGCGAGAGGCACGATCGCCGCGGTCCCCAGGCCTGCGACGGCGGCGGTCACCGCGCCCAGACGTGCGATTGTTCTGTTCATCGTCATTCCCTTTCCTTTGCTGGGCCTTTTCTAGATACCAGCTGGCGGCCTTGGAATTTCTGTGCGATTTTCCTGGGCACGAATTTAGGGGAATGACGTGGCGACAACCATGAAGGAAGCCCACAGCTTCACCCACGGGACTGGGGTTGCATCCTGGTCGCCCTCGCCTGCCTGGCGCACGCGGGCAGGCCCGGAGTGAGGTTCAAGATCGCCGGGCAGATCTGTCGATTTACGGCGGTGCCGTCCGTCGGACCTAGTGTCAGATCCATTTTCCGGTCGCAGACGCCTGCCGGCGAGCCCGTGGAGAATCCGATGGCCAAGTTCGTGTATGTCTACATCGGCGGTCAGATGGCAGAGACGCCAGAGGCGCAAGAGCAGGCGATGCAGGCCTGGGGGGCATGGTTCGGCACACTCGGCGACTCGGTCGCCGACATGGGGAACCCGTTCGGTAACTCCGCGACGGTAAGTTCGGGCGGGGTCACCGACGGGGGCAAGTCTGGCGCGGGCGGCTACTCGATCGTGTCGGCTGGCTCGCTGAGTGATGCGACGGCGAAGGCAAAGGGCTGCCCGGTGCTAGCCAGCGGCGGGTCCGTCGAGATCTACGAGGCCATCCCGATGTAGTGGCACTGGCTCGGGCCAGGGCAGATCCCAGTCCCACTGCTTGCGCGGTGCGCAGCACGGCCTGGATCTGCCCTGGCCTGGTCGATCCCTACCGTCCATGAACTTTCGCATGTCCCGGCCCGCCGGGGCCAGCACTCCACGCGGTTGTGAGCGACGCCCGCGACCGCCAGCGAGAGTCTGTGGCAGCCAGTTGAACCACAGCCGTCCCATCTCCGTTTGAGGTAGCAGGGACCATCCGGCTGGCCCGCGGGCCCACTCACCGCGGCATGCCAGCTGATTTCGCGTACAGCCTCTGGGGCTGGCCGAAAGGGGAGCGCGGTGAGACGGGCAATAAAGCGGCACTCACGCTGGTACCCATGATGACAATGGCGGCGGCATTAGCCGGACTGGCCGCAGGCCCGGCGTCGGCGAAGCCTTACCCGCCGCCGAGCATTCACCTGCTGTGCACGGCAGCAGCCAACAACGGCACGCTGGAAGGTAGCGTATGCGTGCTGCCCTTCGGCGTCACCACCGCGCCGAACGCCTACTCCGCGACCATCGCGGTGGGCAAGGCTGGCGCTGCTGGCGCCACGGTCACCTTCGCGCTGACCGCGGGCAGCCTCCCGCCCGGCCTGAGCATGCCCGCCGGGTCCGGGTCCGGCACCGTCATCACCGGGAACCCCACCAAGGCCGGAACGTACGGCTTCACTGTCAAGGCGACCGACGGGGGCCTGACCTCCACGCTGGCCTACCAGATCACCGTCACCGTGCAAGGCCCCCCGGACCAGCTGCTATGCGCCGCCGCTAACGGCAGCTTCCTGATCGGCGGGGTCTGCACGCTGCCCGACGCCGTCCTCGGCCTGCCCTACCAAGGGCACCTGACCACCAGCCATAACGCCGGCGGCACGCTCAGTGTTGTCGCCGGAGCCCTGCCGCCGGGACTGTCCCTGCCCGCCACATTCGGGCCGTCCGGCGAGATCATCGGCGGCACAGCCACCCAGCAGGGCATCGAACCCACCTACAGCTTCACGGTGCAGGGCACTGGCGACCAGGGCCAGCCCCTGTATCAGGCCTACCAGATCACGGTGGACCAGAACCTGCCGCTGACGATCGTGCTGCCTGCCAGCGGATCAACCCTCGAGCCGGGAACTGTCGGCCAGGCCTTCGGTCAGAACTTCTTCCTCAGCGGCGGAGCCGGGCCCTACAGCTGGGCTGTCGCCTCCGGGCAGCTCCCACCTGGCCTCACCCTGCAGACCTTTGCCGGGCCGACCGACGCTAATAATGAACTCGCCGGAACGCCCACCACGGCTGGCACCTTTGCCTTCACCATGCGGCTCACCGACTACAGCGGCCAGCAGGCAACCCAGCGATTCTCCCTGACCATCGACCCGTAGCATGGCTGCCGGGCTGGGGCGTTGGGAACTGCCCATGGCTCACCCGCGGCATCGCTGCTCCCTTCTGCGCTGGCCGTCGGCGGTCTTGCCGCCCGGTCATGCGGATGGCCGGATCCATTCCGGCCGGGTCAGTCCCGCAGGGCAGCTTCGGTCTGGGCGGTGTCCTCGGTACCGCGGTAGTAGGCGATCTTGCCGTCACGAAATCTGAAGAAATGGTGCAGGTCCATCGCCACGCTCTTGCCGGTGCTGCGTGACCTGGCCCGGAACCGGACGACGGTGAGCACGTCGGTGTCGTTGGCCGCGAAGGACACCGGCGTGAACTCCTCGACCTCCATGGCCGAACCGAACGCCGCGAAGAACCCCGCAACGGCATCCTTGCCGTGACGCACGCCGTACCAGGGCGCGCCGGTCGAAGTAGTCTCCGCGGCCCAGTCAACGTCGTCGGTGATGCCGCCGAGGATCGCGGCGATATCGCCGCGGCCGAACGCCTCATAAATCTGTAATCTGTGCGATGGTTTTGATGTTGCTGTCAACGCTCACTGCGAACTCCCCCTCTGCCCGGCGCGAGCTGGCTGCTATGAATCGCACGTTCGGCCTGCCGGTCGCCGCCCGGTCCGGCGGGCACAGCTACGCGGGCTGGTCCATCACCACCGGGCTCATCGCCGACGTCAATATCCGCATGAGCACGGCTGCCCGCTGCTAACCGACCGTGCACCTCGCGCGACTCATTGTGTTCCAGGGGCCCAGGCGGGTGCGCAAGTGCCGTGGAGTTCGGATGCTGGACATGCCAGGAGCGAGCCTTCCCCCTTCACCCGATTGGGGGGATGGCATTGTTGGCCAAAGTAGGTGGGATCGGGTAGTAAGTGGACTGCAATCAAGGTTCGGCAGTCCCGGCAAGTACAGGGGGCCAAAATGACCTCGCCAACAACCAGGGCTGGATCACCCTCATCATCGGCACCCTGCAGGTCCTGGCCGCAGGCGGGGTGCTGGCAGGCAACCAGCTGGCCCGGTGGTTCGCGGCGGCTGTCGCGGGGCTCAGCGCCATCGAAGGGCGAGATGAGATGACGATCAGCATGGGATCGGCAGAGCCTGCCCCCACACCGGGGCGCACCCGGCAAGAAGAGCGGGAGGCGAAACGACGGCAGCACGTAGTCAGGTTTGTCATGCTGGCTGCGGCGGCCCGTGTGGCGGTGGATAGGCGCACCCTGGCGGGCATCATCACGATCGCGATCGGGCTGGTCGCGGTGAAAGGCATAGGAAGCGAGCGCGGTACCCCCGCCCTGGACTGGTACCGGGCACGGGGGCGAGGAGAGAGCCGCAGCTCGGCATAGCTGCGCGCCGGCGCTCCCGGCTCCCGGGCATGCCGGGTTCATGCATGCTGGCCAGCCGGGGACCTGACGTTCTCAGCCACCAACAGACTACGCACCTTGGCTCATCCGAGGACGCCGCAGCCCCCCCCCGCCTGCCAATGTGCCACTCTCCCGACAAGACCTGCCGTGTGGCGGTCAATAGCCCGGAAGCCCGCTGAGCCCTCGGGTTGAGGACGATGGACTTCCAGTCGTTGGCGCGGTCATCGATGCGGGATGACTCGCTTACCTCCGAAGACGATCTGCACCGGATCGCCACCGCTTCCAACATCAACAACGGCCAGCCAGATCCGGCTGCCGTTCGGATGATCCCGGACCTCTACGACCCGACCGACGATGACCCCTTGTGTCCCGACAGCCTCAGGACTTTGTGTCCCCACAGCGGGTGTTCAAGCTGCCGGTGGGAGTCAGTAACGGTTGCCCCGAGAGATGTTGCCATGGCCACCGATCTGCGCGCCTTGCGAGCCGCGAGCGTCAACGTTGTAGTTTTCGGTCCGCGATCCTGCGCGATCAACCAGGTCCATCAGTGCTTGCGCCGCCGCCATTAGATCAGGATCCCGGTCGGCCCTTGCCTCGCTCAGCTCGGCCGCCAGTGGCGCCTGCCAAGTCTGAGGGGCACGCTCGTGCCTGGCGAGGATCAGTTCAGCGTCCGGTCGGCCAGCAAACCGCTTTCTCACCAAGGCCTTCAGGCCGGCATAAGCGTCTCTGACTGCTGATGCCGCCGCACCCTGCACGCCTGCGGCGGCACCCGCGGCCAGCGCAGCCACAATCAGTGTGATCGGATCCATCGCGTTCGCCCCCTTACCTGCGCAGTATCGGTATTACGTCACCATGCCACATGCGGTCCGGCAGCGCTATTCCAGGCGGCCGTACCGCACTTTTACTGGCTTGCCGATTGCAAGATCACTTTACCGGAGCGGGCCAATGATCTTGGCCCGCGTACTTGTGCTGTGAACGAGCGCCGTTCGAGATGTATCAGCACTCGGCAGCCTGCCTCTTTTATTGGAGAGGCCGGACCTGTCCCGGCGGCCGCTTCGAGGAGTTCCCGTGCTAGAGGACAAGCAGAGGACCAACGGCACTTTGACGGCGAGAGCCGAAGATCTGTCGATCCGTGATCCTTCCGTGGGCGTCGCCGGCGAGTACGCGCCCGTACCGTGCGCCCCTAGCGTACCAGGTAATCGTGCCCTTCGAGGTCCAGAACCCCGGCAGGCCGAGCCTCGAGGTCCACGCTCCGAGTCTTCGGCGCTGAAGCTCGTAGCGACTCGGGCAATGAAGCCGGCCGGATCAGTCCGGCCAATCTATCGCCGTGATCAAGAATATGGCTAAAAGACCATTGCCCAGGGGGTGGACCTCAGGGAATCCTTGTGGTACCGAGCGCCGAGACCGCGACGGGGATCGGGGGGTAATTCACAATGTCTTCCAGTGAAGTCATCGATGTTCAGGTCAGTCAAGGGATCCTCTGGGTCGGCTCCGAGGCTTATCCGCTGCAGAACATCGCTCGGGTGCAGCCGGTCAAGCTAGGACCCAACCGGCGAGCGGCTTTGAGGCGCTACCTGAAGGCCGTCGTGTTCTGCCTGTTCCTGACTGCCGCCGCGGTAGTCGCGGTGAGGGTCGCCTCGCGAGTCAGTTCCGCACAGGGCTACAACGCCCTGCACGGCGTAGCGGACGGCATGTTCGCGTTGGCTGCTGTGCTGGCCGTCATCAGCACCATCTTGCTGATCATAAGGCTGTCGAGACGGACGGCCTACGCGCTGGTCATCGAGACAGCGGGGACTCCGCGCACTGCGCTGCTCACCTATGACGAAAATCTGGTCTTCCATCTCGTTCGCCGGATCACCACCGCGATCAGCAATCCTCACGACCAATGGCGGGAACAAGTACCCGTGATCAACAACAACAACTACAACGTTGACGCTCGCGGCTCGCAAGGCGCGCAGATCGGTGGCCAAGGCAACATCTCTCAGGGCAACCGCTACTAGTTACAAGCGTGATCAGGCGGGCTTCACGCCGTCGAAGAGTCCCTGGTGGTCAGGCCAGGAGACGAGCCCGCCATCGGCGGAAACTGCCCGCGAGCCGGTGATTGCCGATGGCCCGCAGGCGCGCGATGTGGTCGTCGATGTAATGCACATACAGGGGGATTAGCTCGCGGCCCAGGAGTGCGGTGGCCTCGTCACCTGCCGGCGGTTCCAGGCGCCAGCCGGAAGCTGCGCTGACCAGCTTCCCCGCGGGCCCGCGGGCGTTGGCCAGATAGCGCTCAGCCGCGATGCTATTGGTGCCCACCTGACCCGTCTCCGCGGTGAACAGGAAGCGGACGGGGAAGAGCACGATCTTGGTCAGGTGCCGGGGCCCGCGGGCTACCAGCAGCGAAGGTGCGCGGATTTCGTTCACGACATTTGCGTTGTGCAGGCCGTACCGGGCCCAGCCCAGGAGGCGGTCCGGCAGCTTCGGGGCTCCGCCCAGCTGGCCGAGCGCGAACTCGGCGCCTGCTACGAGCAGTTCGGCCTGCCCAGGGCGGGCCAGACTGCGACGGGTTTCGCGTCCGGTGAGCAGGTGCCCGTATTCGATCAGGTCCAGCCGGTCTAGAGGAGGAAACCGGCCACCCCGGGCCCGGCCCTGCAAGGTTGAGGGCGTTCCCCAGAACACCGACAGCCGCTCGTGAAGCGCGGATCCTCCCGCCCTCACAGCGCGGGCTACCCTGCTGATGGTCATGCGGTCTGAGCCCCTAAGTGGGTCCTGCAGGACGAGCCCGAGATCGACGTCACTGACCAGCGGACTGAAGCCGCCGTGAGCGAGGCTGCCCAGCGCGTAGCCGGCCACCAGGCGTGAGCCGAGAGCGGATTGATAGGCGGAGATCGCATCAGCCAACACGACCTCGCCCTGGAAAGTACCTGCCTGCTGGCCCCATGCAGGGCGAAGATCGGAGCCGGTCGATGCCTCTGGCGAGCGCTCACCGCGCCGCCCGCACCCAGGCGCTGGCATGTCAGGCAACGGCAATCCCCTCGCATCTGCGGTCCCTCCACGATGCCACACCGTGGCGCGATGCCTGCATGGCCGTCACCGCCGCACCCGGTCGGTGGCGAAGCCGCACCGGCCAGAGTGCTCAAAATAGTCCAGCGTGCCTGCTATCTCATCGCCAGGGCCCTGACTGGCGCGCGAGTTCCGGCTGCGCCTAACCGCCTAATTCGGCGCGGTCACCGGGTCTCGGCCGGTTAGACCGTCACCCGCGCATAACGCACTAGCCCCCTCGATGGCGGCGGCCTGCTCGCGGGCGGCGGCCTGGGCGGCCGCGGCCCGCTCCTGGGCGTCGCGGAGCGCGGCGGCGGCCTGGGCGACGGCGGTCTCGGCGGCCTGCTGGGCGGCGCGGGCGGCCTGCAGCGCCCCGGCGAGCGCGTCTGCCTCGGCGGTGGCCTGGGCGGCCTGGGCCGCGGCGGTGCCGCCGGCGACCTGGCGCGGGCCCTGGTCTTCGGGATGACGAACGGTCTGGACTTGTTCAGCGTGCCGGGCATCGTGCGCCGGCGCGGCCAGGAAGCTGGTGATCAGGGGCGTGAGCAAGCTCGGGCGGGTTACCAGCTCGACGTGCCCGCCGTGGTAGACGTGCAGCGTCGCGTGCGGGATGCCCGCAGCTAGGATGCGGCCGTTGGCCACCGGGATGATCGGATCCTGGTCGCCCGTGAGCACCAGGGTGTGCTGGCGGATGAGCGGCAGCAGCGGCAGCGTGGTGAACCCCAGCGCGGCGGTGTTCTGGTATAGGTAACCCATGCTGAGCGGGCTGATCCGCGCCTTGCGCAGGGCGCTGGTCAGCGCGTCCGGGTCGGATTTCGCGCTTCCTCCCCACAGGTCGCCATAGCGGCGCAGGGCGAGGTTCTTCACCAGCGGCAGCGGGTTGGGCGGCACCATCGTCTGCGGCCCGGTCGCGGTCGCCACCAGGATCAGCCGCCGGCACAGGCGCGGGTTGAGCAGAGCGAACTGCTGAGCCAGCCCGCCTCCCCAGGAGATACCCAGGACGTCGGCCTGCTGGTGGCCGAGAGCACGCAACATGTCGCGCAGGAGCAGGGCCAGGGTCGTGAAACGGTAAGGCAGATTGGGCAGCTGAGAGCCGCCGACGCCGGGGGCGTCGAAGCGGATCACCTCGATGGCCGGGTCGAGTGCATCCACGAACGGCCGCAAGGCTTCCAGTCGCATACCGATGCCGTTGCACAGCAGGAGCGGAGGCCCTGTCCCGGTGCCTGGCCGGATCGCTACGCGCAGCGGCGTCCCGCCCACCTGCATGATCTGTTCGCGCACGGAGTCATCCCTGACAGGCATGTCCATTCCTCCTCAGGCACGCCGTGGCCACCACCCCTGTGACGGAAGTCACACGGCTACGGGGATAGTAACGATGCTCGGGATAGTACGCAATAGGCGAAGTCTAGTTAGCACGACTGGATTCCGGCGGGTGAGCAGGGGGGCGGGGGCTGGTGTTAGCGGATGGGCTGGTGTTAGCGGATGGGCTTGTGTCGTTGGCGTCGCTGGCGGGCCGGCGGTGGCGGCGGCGGTCACCGATGCAGGCCTCACCTTCCCGGCGCGCTGGGCCCGCCAGCTGCGATAGGTGCACTGCCCGCAGCGAGCCGATCGCGGTTCGCCGCAGACTTGCTTACCATCCTGAGCAGAGAGCGAAAGCACAGGATCACGGAGCGACAGTGACCGATGACTGGAACGCGCAGACGCAATGCCTGGGCGCCTTCATCCGTAATCGGCGTAAGCTCGCCCGCCTGTCACTGCGTCAGCTTGCTGAGATGACGTCTCTCTCCGATCCCTACCTGAGCCAGCTCGAGCGGGGGCTGCACCTGCCATCGGTGCGCGTGCTCAAGCTGCTCTCCGAGGCGCTTAACGTGTCCGCCGAGACGCTGCTCGCCCAGGTGGGCCTGCTCGACTTGGCTTCCTCCGGGGATGGGGCCGCGGCGGCTGACGAGCCCCCAGCATCGTCGGTGGAGTCTGCCATCAGCGCCGACAAGCGCCTGGCCGACCAGCAGAAGGCCGCGCTGATCGCCGTCTACCGCAGCATGCTCCACTCCTAGTGCACCTCTGGGTCGCTGCTGCGCTACCTGTCGGAACCCGTCCCGCTCGAAAGCAGGATCCGGCAGCACGGCGAGTGCGACGGAGGCCTGGCGCACAGGCCGACCGCATCCGCGAAAATGCGGAAGTCGAGTTACCAAAACGGGCAAATAATGACAATTATGTTTAATGACCGACGAATCAGTATAGAGAGGACTGGCAGTTACCGACGCTCTGTGGCGACAACTTCCATTTCCAAGAGCGACGATGCTAGGAGCTGCAGGTCAGGGGTCTCGATGCAAGATCTTACTAAGGAGTTTCGCATTAACCTTCCCATGTATGGGTCTTTACAGCCATAACCCGCCAGGTTATCGTCGATAACTGGGGGTGATTACATGATCACGCAGATCATTCTCTGGGTACCACTGGCCGTCATCGGCTCTGCGGCTTTTGCAGCCCTGGGCATTTGGGCAGTCATCACAGATGAGCAGTACAGAGCGCAGAAACGTGCCATCAGGGTGGAGGCACAGCGCTGGTCCCGTTGACGTAAGGGACCTGTCACGCCACAACACCAGAATGACCTGAATTGCCAATAGATGCTGTGTCCGGGGACGGGGCTGCTCAGCCAGAAGATCGAGCGCGGCCGGTGGCCGGCTCATGCCGCTGGAGCGAGCTCGCCCCCGGCGTCCGCGAAGGCACGGACGCCGGAGTGCGGCGGCGTGCTGGCCGCGCCGCCGCCCGCATGCTCACCGTCCTCCCTCCCTAGCCCCAGGCGCCGGCTATCTGCCTGGTGGGGGCGTTGAGCCGGTTGAAGACGTTGGTCGTGGCGATCGACAGCAGCAGTGCGGCGAGTCCTTCCTCGTCGTAGTGCCGGGCGGCCTCGTCCCAGATTTCGTCCGGCACCGGGTCCGGGCGGTCGGCCAGCCGGGTGACGGCCTCGGCCAGGGCCAGCGCCGCGCGCTCGGCGTCGGTGAAATACGGCGCCTCCCGCCACGCGGCTACCGTGGCTAGCCGATCCTCGCTCTCGCCCGCCTTCCTGGCCCCTGCAGCGCCAGCCTGAACGCACGAGCTGCAGCCGTTGATCTGGCTGGCCCGCAGGTGAACCAGTGCCAGCGTCTCCTCAGGCACGCCATTGTCGTGAAAACTGGCGCCCAGCGCCTGGATGGCCTGCATAGCCTCCGGGATGATCATGGCTGGATTCTTCATCCGTGCTTGCATCGTGGGTCCTCCATGGTGTCGTCTTCGATCAAGTACGCCGCGAGGCCCCGCGTATTCACGCCGCCGGGCTCTCGCCGCTACCTGGTATGACAGGCGCCGGCGGAGAAATGTGACCGGCGAACGAACCGGGCCTAGCTGCCGGGCGATTAGCTCACCGATCCAGACGGCCGTCTCCGGAGAGTCGTGCTGACCACCTGGCAGCCGGTATCCGGCCAGGCTCAAGCCCTGCTCAGGCTCGGACCCGAGGCGCCCGGTGGAACTCGCGGATGCTCGCTCGCTGCCTGAGCACCTTGACCACCGTTAGAGTTGACAAGTTTTTTCAGCCTGCGGTTTGGCTGGACGGGGTATGGGGATTGTCCGGGACATCGGCTTCGGATGTCGCGCTCATATAGAGAGGACGGGCGCGCCGCCCGTTCAGCGACCACCATGCGGCCCCGACAATGACGGAGGCTGCGCCAGCGATTACGCCTACAGTCCTGACCCCGGTTACCGCCAGCAATCCGGCGAAGGCCGCCAGCGCCACCCTGGATGCCGCGCCATAAGTCGTCATATGCAAGCTGGTGATCCTGCCTCTGAGGCGCCCAGGCACGGTAGCCAGCAGGATCGTCGTGTCAAGGGCAATGATCACGCCACTCGCGGTGCGCATGACCGCTAGCAGCGCCGCGCCCCAGGCGGGCTGACCCCCCAGGAACATAGCGCCCCACGCGGCACCCTGCAGCACATAAGCCAGCGCGTAAGCAGCCAGATGTGACCCTCGTCTGAGGCGGACCGCCAGCACCGAGCCCAGGATCACCGCAGCGCCATCCACAACGTAAAACACGCCGAGCAGCAAGCCGCCGCCGTGCAAGTCGTTCGTGACATAGGCGGCAAGCAAGACGTTGTAGGCACCGCCGATGAGGCCCCAAGAGATGCCTATCCAGATCACTGACCTCGCCAGGGGCAGAGCCCGCAGTGCGGTAAAGCCCTCAGCCAGGTCGGCATGCAGAGACCGGAGAGCGCCGCCTGCCTGCGCACCCTGTTCGAATGCCGGCCGTGCGAGGGCCAGCAGAGGCACGGTCGCCGCGAGCTGGAGCCCCGCAGCTGCTGAGAGCGCAGCGCTTGTGCTCCAGGCCGACAAGATCCCGCCCAGCGCCGCGCCAGCGATTGTCATGACGCCGCTCACTGAGCCAATCGCGGCGTTGGCCGCGGCGCGACTGTGGTCCTCGCGGATCAGCGCATACAGCCACCGCTGGCGCGCTGGCGGCCATACCGCGTTCGCGGCCCCCTGCAAGCCGTAAAAGGCTGCAATCTCCCACAGGCCGACTCTCAGCATCACCAGCACGCCCAGCAGGCTAAGCGCCTGAACCATCATGGAACCCAGCGCCAGCCTCCGGACATCGTGGCGATCGCTAATCGCGCCGGCGAACGGCATGCACAACAGGGCAGGTAGCGTGCCGACGAGTTCCACAATCGCGAGCGAAGAAGCCGAGAAATGGTGGAGAACGTATACGAAAACTGCTACCAGCATCATCCAGGAGGCACCCGCGTTTCCCGCACTTGCTGCCCACAGCAGCATTACGTGCCGGTTCCCGGGCCGCAGTCCGCTCAACGAACCTCCCTAACCATTCCGGTGATGAAGCACGAGGGACAAGCGGCGTTAGGCCATGACGACAGCAGCCGTGCGGCCGGCCATTCCGAACGTGTTCTTCTGGACCGAGGCACCCGGACCGAAACCAGCTATACGCCCGGCCGGACCAGTCCTCGATGCCGACCGCCGGTACCCGGCCACCAGCCTCGGCGGGGGGCGGCGGCGAACTGCTGGCACTCCCGCTCGATCCGGTCTCGCGTCCCGTCCTGCCCGCGGATTATCACCACTCCTTGCCACCGGCGCTGAGGAAGACGATGTCGAGGTCGCGGAGCCGGTCCGGGTCGCCGTCCAGGGCAATACCGGTGATCTTCCCGTCGCTGATGGTGAACGTGAAGACGACCTTCGGCCGGCCGCCGGGCGCCCACACGGCCGCCGGGACGCCGTCGGCCAGAGCGAGCCGGGCTCCCTTACCCCATCCCGCGAGGGTAGCCGCCACCGCGTCAGCCCCGCGGACCTCGGCGGCTGCGCCCATCTGCACGGCCGCTGGATCGGCCACGAGCACGGCGCCCGGATCGAGCAGCGCGAGCAGGGCGCCGAAATCCCCGCCCCGGGCGGCAGCCAGGAAGGCGGCGACGATTTCCCGCTTCCGGGACCGCGCGGCATCAGATGCCGCGGCCGCTCCCTGCACCCGGCGCCGGGCCCGGCTGGCGAGCTGCCGCGCCGCCACCGGGGAACGGTCAATGATGGCGCCGACCTCGCCGAACGACACACCGAAGACGTCGTGCAAGACCAGCGCGAGCCGCTCGGCGGGAGTCAGCGTGTCCAGCACCACCATCAGCGCGGCCCCGACCGAATCGGCCAGCAGCGCCTCGTCCTCCGGGCCGGCCTGGCTGGCCAGCCGGAGGCTCGCGTGAAGCCCGGCCGGCTCGGGCGGCAGCGCCCCAGCCGACTCCTCCCGCCGGGCCCGGCGGGACGCCAGCATGTTCAGGCAGACCCGGGCCACGACCGTAGTCAGCCAGCCGGCCGGATTCTCCACCTGACCGCCGTCGGCACGGCTGACCCGCAGCCACGCGTCCTGCAGCGCGTCCTCGGCATCACCGCGCGAGCCGAGCATCCGGTAGGCCAGCGCCATCAGCCGGCCCCGGTCCTCAGCGAATCGCTGCGTCAGCCAGTCGTGCTCGGTCATCGGTCACGTTCCTCCGTCCCGCCTGTCATATCAGTTGACCGGCGGGACGGGCCCGATGTGACAGCCGGGCGTCACTACCTCCGAGCCAGGGGCACCGGCAGCCTCTACCCGCTGGCCAGCAGCGCTCCGGCCGCCGCGAAGGCGCCGATTGTCTTTCGCATCATGTCCTCCTCAAGCGGGTCGTCAGCTCACGGGTTCGGCTGATACGGCGTCGTCAGCTCACGGGTTCGGCTGATACGGCGTCGGCGGCCAGCATGACGGCCTGTCCGGGGACGATCTTCAGGTCGGCCAGGCTGCCTGGTGATCCGCTGCCGGTGCCGAAGCTGGTGGCCCCGGCGCTGAAGGTGAACGCGTCGCCGGTGGTGTTGGCGTAGACGAAGGTGCCGGCCGGGTCGGCGACGGCCAGCCCGCCCGACGATCCGGACGGCAGCGCCGCGGCCGCCTGCCAGCTGCCGCCGGCCAGGTGCCAGGAGTAAGACGAGCCGAACACGGCGATCGCGTTCCCGGCCCCGTCGATCGCGGTGGACACCGGAACCGCGGGCGCGGTCCGGGTGGTCACGATCGTGTCGCTCCAGGTCCCGGATGGGGACCGGGTCAGCAATCCGGTCTGGCCGTCCAGCACCGACCAGGCGGCCGACGCCTGCCCGGCGTTGTTGAGCGCGACCTGCGAGGTCCCGATTTGGTGGTAGTGGTTAGATCCGGCTCCGGAGGCCACCTCGACCGGGGCGGAAAAACCGCCGGTGACGGTGCCGGAGATGGCCCACAGGTTGTTGAGCCCCCCGTTGAACATGATGATCGCGGCCCCGCTGGAGTTGACCGCCAGGCTCAGGCTGTGCGCCGGACCGTCGGTTCCTTCGATCGACAGCATCGTGGCCGGCCCCAGCTGCTGCCGCCAGCCGGCAGAACCGCGTCTGTGGTGTCACCGGGATTCGTGACCCAGCCGGCGATGACATCGCCGGAGCCGTCCACGCCGATCACCAGCCCGCCGTCGGACAGGTCCAGGTTGGTGCTGAGGGTCACCGGCGCCCCAGCTGCCGCCGGCCGGATGCACGGCAGCCTCCAGCGCGGCGGTGCAAGTCGAGCACGGCCAGTTACCCCACAGCGCGACCGTCTGGCCGGCCGGGGTGACCGCCACGACAATGCTCCGCCCGGAGGTCGGCGCGTTGCCGCCTGGGCCCAGGTCCGTCGCCTGCCAGGTCTTCCCGTTCGGGCTGGTGCACACCTCCACCTGCGTGGTGCCGTTGGAGGCCGTGAAGGTCCCGCCGGCCGCCATGGCCCCGGCCTGATTGACCGCCACCGAGCTGCCGCACGGCCCCGGCAGACCGACCGGCGACGACCACGACGCCGCCAGCGCGGGCAGCGCGGGTGAAACCGCAAACACGGCCAGGCCCGCCAGCGCCACCAGCGCACCCCGCCCCCATCCACCGTCTTAAACCTGCGCGCGATTGAGCATGCTGCATGATGTCCTCCTGACATCTGAGATCGCCCGCCGCGCACGGCCACGGTCACAGAGGAAGGCCCAGTGGATGCTCGTCGCTAACCGCATGGCGCCTCCCCGCTACCCGCTCGGGCCGTTGCGGCAGTCATCCAGCCCGGCACGGCGTGCCGATGCTGCTGGCAGTGCTCAGGTACGCCGGATCGCGTCCCCGCTGCGCAGATCGGCAATGAGGTGTCCTGCGGAAACGTTGTCGCCTACGGCGACCCGGACGGCGACGATGGTCCCGGCCACGGGCGCCGGGATGTCCAGCGTGGCTTTGTCAGACTCCAGGGTGATCAGCGGGTCTTTGCCGCTGACCACGTCACCGGCGGCCACATGTACCTCGATCACTGGCACGTCGACGAAATGGCCGATATCGGGGACCGTTACCTTGATGACCCCGTCAGTCCCGCCAGGCGAGCCGTCGCCTGGTGGTTCGGCCAGCGCAGCGGCCGCGTCCTCGGCGACGCGCTCCTTTGCCGGCGCGGCGGCTGGGCCCGCAGACCCCGGTCCGGCGTCGAGCCGCAGGATGAGGTCCCCGGCGGATACCCGGTCACCGACCCGGGTAGCGACTTCGCCGGCTGTTCCCGCGACGGGGGCGGGAACCTCCAGTGTGGCCTTATCCGACTCCAGCGTGATGAGAGGATCCTCGGCGGCGACCACGTCGCCGGCGGTCACATGCACCTCGATGACCAGCACGTCGACGAAGTGGCCGATGTCGGGAACTGTGATATCCACGTGAGGCTCCAGGGAGGAAGATGAGGCGCCGGGTATGGCCTGCCCAGGCGGTGGTCAGAGCAGGACCCCGGCGCATTGAGGTTTTCTCACTAAGGTCGATTAGATCATCCGGGACATGACTGGGATGCCCGGCAGACACGCGGACACTAGGGTATATCGGCGGGCAGGGGCGGAGCCGCCGGTAGAGGAGGCCTCGCTGAAGATCCCCGGGGCTGACCACGAGGTGAACGCGGAGAGTCGCCGGGAACGAGTATCGAGTCGCCTACCGCGTGAGAAAGCGCAGCTCAGGGCGGCGAGATGGCTGCCATTCAGCCGTGTTTCTGCACGAAACTGACGCCGTCACCGACCGGAATCAGAACCACTTTCACGCGAGGATCGGCGGCGATCGCGTCGTTGAGCGACCGGATCGCGGTGACGTCATCGTCGCCCGCGAGATCTCCGGCGACGCGGCCGCCCTGCAGCGTGTTGTCCAGGAGCATCAGGCCTCCCGGCCGCAGCCGGGTCAGGACCTCTTCGTAGTACTCGGCGTAGCCCGTCTTGTCGGCATCGATGAAGGCGAAGTCGAACTGCTCGCCAGGCGGCAGTGCGCGCAGGGTTTCCAGGCCCGGGCCGAGCCGCAACTCGATCCGGTCGGCGACCCCGGCTTTGCGCCACGCCTGGCGGGCGATCGCCGTCCACTCCTGGCTGACGTCACAGCACAGCAGGCGCCCGCCGGGACCCAGGCCCCGCGCCACCGCCAGAGCCGAATAGCCGGTGAACGTGCCGATCTCGACCGCGCGGGTCGCTCCCATGGCCCGGACCAGCATCTCCATCAGCACCGCCTGGTCATCGCCGATCTGCATGCCCGCAGCGCGGCCGGTCTGCTCCTGCGTGATGCGCTGCAACTCAAGCTGGTCAGCGTCGGGCGGGGTGGAATGCGCTGCTGCGTAGCCATCGATCACGGCATCGATGAACTGGCTCCGCCTGCCAGCGGCCGGTGGGCTCATCTTCCGTCCTTCTCCTTCCAGACTGCCACTTCGCTGAGGTCGGCATCGTCTCATCATTGATCTGGGCACTCGCCTCATGCCTCACCCGGCGATCAAATCTGACGAACCGGCCGATTCGGGGCGGCGGGCGGTCTGCGCGGCCTCACAGCCAAGGCGGAATTCTGGCACCCCACTGAGCGATTTCGCCGCTGATCTCGGCATTCACCCGGACTCCCCGGCGGGCGTACTCGACGGCCAGTGAGCGGGCGACCAGTCACCCTCTGGGTCCGTGGTCTGCCCCACTTCGATCAGATGACCGTCGGGATCGCGGATGTAGCAGCGCTTCTCGAACTGGTGCTGTTTCGGCGGCGTCAGGAATTCAGCACCCCGGGCGCTCCATTCGGCGTACACGGCCTCGATGTCTTTAACCCGGATATTAAGGAAGCTGCTGACCCGGTCGGGATCACGCGGCGTCTCCAGGATGACTGTGGGCTTGTCGTCGGTCGGTCCTCCGCCGCCATTGATGACGATCCAGCTGTTGGCTAGCGCAACATTGACTGGATCTCCGGGAAAGGCCACCCTGCCGCCGAGTACTTCGGTGTAGAAGCGCCGGGAGCGCTCGACATCGTCCGAGACGATGAAGTGGGTCAGCACAATTCCCTCTGGGGGCGATGGGAGCTCGGCCATCCGGGCACCTCCGCTGGCTAGGTCTCACACCCCGCTTTGCGGGGCCCGCAGCCGACGTTACTACGAGTCAAGCGTTCGATCCCCTTCCACGTCCGCGTGGGGATCCGGACCGCAGGACGACACCGACGCCTGTGCCGACGCTGCTGGCCGTTATCAAAAAATTCGTGCTCAGTGGCGGAGCAGGAACGCGCCAACGCGGAACACGGCGGGCTCCTGGGACGGCCCGCGCAATCGCGCCTCAATCGTGTATCAAGGCCGCGCTGGGAGGCTCTTCCTACGGGCAGCCATCCTGCGGACATGCCGTGGAGATGGGACGACGGCACGCTGGGCGATCTTCCCGTTCGGCCGGAGGAGAGGGGACGCTGATGCGGATCTTGCTGGTCGCCAGCGGCTACAACAGCATGACGCAGCGGGTGCATGCCGAGCTGGCCGACCGGGGGCATGAGGTATCGGTTGAGCTGGCGCTCGGGGATGAGGTGCTGCGCGATGGGGTACGCCGTTTCGACCCGGATCTTGTCATCGCGCCGATGCTGACCACGGCGATTCCCGCGGATATCTGGTCGGCTCGGCCGTGCTTGATCGTCCACCCTGGACCCGCGGGTGACCGCGGCCCGTCCTCGCTGGACTGGGCGATCATGGGCGGTGCCGGGCGCTGGGGTGTGACCGTGCTACAGGCGAACGCGGAGATGGACGCCGGCGACATCTGGGCCAGCGCGGAGTTCACGATGCCCAGCTGCTCGAAGAGCTCTGCCTACCGCACCGAGGTGGCGGACGCCGCGGTGCAGGCGGTGCTGCTGGCCGTAGCCCGGTTCGCGGCAGGCTGGTTCCGGCCCGAGCCGCTGGACTACAGCCGCCCCGATGTCGTGGGGCAGCGCCGTCCGCTGTGCCGGCAGGCCGACCGCAAGATCGACTGGTCAGCCGAGCCCACCTGCGCGGTGCTGGCCAAGCTGCGGGCAGCCGATTCCAGCCCCGGCATCCTGGACGCGATCGCAGGCACCGAGTACTACCTGGTCGGCGGGCACGAGGAAGATGACCTGCGCGGTGCGCCCGGGACGATCCTGGCCCGGAGAGACGGCGCCGTCTGCCGGGCTACGGCCGATGGAGCGGTCTGGATCCCCCAGCTGCGCCGCCGCCCGGCCGCCGGCGGCCCGAAAACCTTCAAGCTGCCCGCCACGCAGGCGCTGCGCGGATCCCTGGACGGCGTGCCCAGGGTCCCCACGCCACTGATGACACCGCCGGGCCGGCACACCTACCAGCAGATCAGGTACCGCGAGTCCGCCGGCGTCGGCTACCTGGAATTCTCCTTCCCTGGCGGGGCCATGAGTACCGGTCAGTGCCGCCGACTGCTCGCCGCCTATAGGTACGCTCAGGGGCGCTCGGTGAAGGTGATCGTGCTCGGCGGACCCCGGGACATATTCTCCAACGGCATTCACCTGAACGTGATACAGGCCGCCGACGACCCGGCCGAAGAGTCCTGGCGGAACATCAACGCCATCAATGACCTGGTGCAGGCGATCCTAACCACCACAGGCCAGCTCACCGTGACGGCGCTGGCGGGTAACGCCGCGGCCGGCGGCATGATGCTCGCGCTCGCCACGGACCAGGTCTGGTGCCGGGCCGGTGCGGTCCTTAATCCGCACTACCGGCTGATGGGCCTGCACGGCTCGGAATACTGGACCTACACCCTGCCCCGCCGCGTCGGCGCGCAGGAGGCCGCCCGGCTCACCGACGCGTGCCTGCCGGTCAGTCCCGCGTCCGCGCTGCGATCCGGCCTGGTCAACCAGGTCATCGCCGCCGACCCGGCCGGGTACCGCGTGCAGGTGGCGGCCATGGCCCAGCAGCTGGCCCGCAGCCCCGAGTACCCAGCGCGGCTGGCCGCCAAAGCACGGCAGCTCGCCGCGGCCGAGAAACAACGGCCACTGGCCGCCTACCGCGCCGCCGAACTAGCCATCATGAGGCGCAATTTCTCTGCCCCGCGGGAGTCGTACGCCCAGCTGCGCCAGGCCTTCGTCTACAAGGACAAGCCACCGCACACACCACCCCACCTCGCCCGGCACCGAACCCATCCCGGGCCCTCCGACCCCGGGCGGTCCAGGGCACTCAGCGGTGATCGTTGCCGCGGGCGGATTGAGTCTCTGGCGCCGCGCGCCTGACAACGTCATGCCAGGCCAGGGCGCATGACGTGGACGATGCTTTCGGTACGCACAGGACCGCGAGTCTCAGCGCAGATAGACGCCGTCCACGCCGATCCGGCCCGGCCCGGCCAGCACGTAGATGCCAGCCGAACTGCCCCGGACGTCGAACGCCAGCGTTCCGTCGTGGACCACGATCTCCCGGCCGGTGACGGCATCGCGGTAGGTGCCGTTGAGCACACCCTGCACGATGATGGTCTGGTCGCTGCCGATCGCAAGGCCGACGACGACGTAACTGCGCCCGCCATCGTGGTCGCGCACGAAGCTTAGCCCGCTGCCCCACTCGTTCAGATGGCTCATGGGTGCCTTTTGCAGGGCGGGGAGCGCTCGGCGGATCTGGTTGAGGCGCTTGATGTGCTCGTAGAGGGGGTGCGCCTGGGTTTCGCCGATTCGTTCGGGGGTCAGGTGGTCTCCGAAGTAGGCCCGCCCGGTCTGGGCCAGGGTGTCCCGTTCGCCCTCGACGTCCTGCGGAGCGCCCTTCATGAACTCAATCTCCTCGCCGTAGTAGAGGCAAGGGATGCCGCGGACTGTCCAGAGCACGTTGTAGGCGGCGGCCGCCATCCACTGTTCGCCCTTGAATCGGTACTTGAAGTCGTTGTCAGGGCCGACGTCGTGGTTCTGCAGAAAAGTGATGACCGTGGTCGGGTCACCGTAGATCCAGTCCATCGACATCGCCTGCGCGAGACCGCTGAAGGTGCCGCGGCTCAGGTTGTCCCTGAACGAGGAGAACAACCCGAAGTCGAGCACCGCGAAGCCGGAGTCGCCGCCGGAACGGGGATTGCGCGGGTCGTCGCCGAGTCGGGTGTACCACCAGGGCCGGATCGGAGAAGGGCCGTTGTCGCCGCCGCCCATGTCTCCCCATCCGTAGCCCTTGACCAGGTTCTCCCCGAAGACGAAGAGGCCCGGCTTGTGGGCCTTCCAGGCGTTGACGTACTCGAGCAGGTTCCCCCGCTCCACGTGCTTGACGGTGTCGATCCGCAACGCGTTGACGCCCATGTCGAGGTAGCGGTTGATCGCGGTGATCAGGTAGTCCTTGACGTTCTCGCGCTCGGTCGCCAGGTCGATGCAGTCGCCTGCGATGTGCTTGTGCTGCAGCGGATATGCGCTTTCCCAGTCGCCGCCTGCGATGAAACCGTCCTGGTGGTACCACTGCGGGTCGAGTCGGCTCGGGTCCACCCCGAAGAACCGGCCGGGGTCGTACCCGGGATTCGGGACGGTCTGGCCGGTCCGCGGATCGATCAGGGGTTCGCGGCCCTCCGGGTCGCGCTCGTGCCTTTCCCGGTACCACTGCGGCGCAACCGGGTTGTCCAGATCGTCTCGGTTGGGCCAGGCGTAGTTGCCGAGGTTGCCCTGATAGGGCCCGTGGTTCACCTCACCCTGCCGGGACCCCTGCGGAACGTAGTACTTGATGGGCAGGTGGTCGATCCAGACCTTGCCTCGGATCCCGTACTGGCAGGAATGGTTGACGACGACGTCCTGAATGATCTTGATGCCTCGCTCGTGCGCCGCGTCGATGAGGTGCTGGTAGGTCGCGTCCGGCGACTCCAGCCGAGGATCGATCCGGGTCCAGTCGTAGCCGTGGTAACCGTGATAGTCCAGCCCGCTGCGGTTCTCGATCGGAGGGGTGATCCAGATAGCAGTGAAACCCAGGTCCTTGAGGTAGTCCAGTTGCTTGATCAACCCTTTGAAGTCGCCCCGCCAGTGCGGGTCCGTGGGATGGCCGTTGGGGTCGAAGGCGATCCGGTCTCGGCAGTAAAAGTTGTTCGTCGGATCACCGTCGTAGAACCGGGTGGTGATGAGGAAGTAGATGGTCTCCTCACGGAAGTCCACCCCGGACGGCGGGGCCTGCGGGGCGGGTGCCCCTGTCGCCGCGGGTGCCCCTGTCACCGCGGGTGCCGTGCCGGACGCCGCGGCGGTACCAGCGGTCCGGGGGTCGGCGTCCTGCCACTGGCCATCGCGATCCATCCAGCCGTCCCGCTCCCGACGCAGGTCGGCCGTCTGCCGCCCGTGCTGGTCGTGGAACACCAGGCTTGCGGCGCCCACGCCCTCGATGCGGTGGACGTACCAGCCGTCCCCCTGCGCGTGCATCGGGACTCCCGGCCAGCCCGTGGCGGCCTCCCGAGGGTGGGTACCCCAGACGTGAACATGAATGGTATCGGCCCATCCGCGTGGCGGGTGGAACCAGATCGTTAGATCAGGCACACCAAGCATCATAGGAAGAGCCGAACGGCGGCTGATCCCGCATCATGAGGGAACGGTCATGGTTGTGCCATTCGAGCAGCTGAGAGGTGCCGTGCCGCCGGAATGAAGAAGAGGCGCAGCTCACGCCGCTCGAAGACCATGTTCACGGCCCGTTCCCGCAGCTCGGCTGGATGCGGCTTCCTCGATACCCTGAGCCCCAACCTTCCCAGAGGTCACAGCCTCCAAGGAACCCGGGGGTGCTCGCGTAAATAATGCTGACGCTGGCTCGCCTACCTCCGTCAGACGGCTTCCCGCGGCCTATTGTGATGATGTGGGCGGGGTGGCCGCGAGGCCTGATGATCATCTTGGTGTTCTCATGTTCGCCTCCAGCACTGAGACCGCGGGCAGTGGGCGGTACGCCGACGGGCAGTGGGAGATATCCACCAGTGGCCGTGCTACGGACGCCGCGGCCCGCATGGTCACCCTGCACGAGATCATGCATGCGGAACTCAACGACAGCACCGCCTGGGGCTCGCTGTTCCACGCCTACGCCACACTGGTCCAGCATGCGCCTGACCCGGGGGCCTACCGCGAGGTATCCCTGAGCGTGATCGAGGCGTGCCGGCGAACTCATGAAGTGTTCGCCACTTACACGGGCGTCTTCCTCGCCGACCGGGCAGCCGGGCAGTCGCTGCTGGCCGGGCGGCCGGAGTACCTCGCTCATTACGCCGACGCGTGCCACCTCACCGCAGGGATTCCGCGCGGCTCCCAGCTGGAGTGGTACGTGGCCATCAGTGCGATCCGGGCCTGCATGCAGTCGCATGGCCTGCCCGAAGCATTGCGGGTCGGCCTGGACCGCTTCCGCCTGGCCGACCTGCGCGCGCGTGACCTGCCGGACGTCCGGCTGGACATGCTCATCGAAGACGGCGAGGAGCCGGGCCGCAGCATCAGCGATGACATCGCAGGCCAACTGGAGCCTGCTGACCGGGACGCTGCATTGCGCTGGCTAACCGCCTTGCCAGACGATCCTGCTGACACGGGCGACGAGGATGAGGAGGTTCAAGATCGGGCAGGAGCGGTCGCGGAGCGGATGGCCTTTGAGCGGTCAGCGGCGGCGCTGGAACGCCGGGGCGCCCGGGTCCTGGGCTACAACGGGCATCAGGCGTTCACCGACGAGACCGTGGCCGCGGTGCACCGCCTGGCCCCAGCCGCCCGGGTCGTGTTCTCGGCCGCAGCCGCCGACGCGACCGAGCCGGGCAAGATCATGCAGGACTTCGGCCTGGAACGGCTGCGCGTCAGGGACCAGCCACTGGCCGCCAGAGTCCTGCTGCTCGCCGACGTCCCGCGGCGCCAGCGCCAGAAAGTACTGCGCCTGCAAGGCCCGGGCGGGCCCTACACCTTCCTGGTCGCCAGGAGCGCCGGGACACTCCGGGCCCAGCACGACATCACCGACGAACTCCGGCCGCTGCCAGCGGCGGACGCCGCACCGGTGGTGGCCATCCGCACCCCCTCCGGATCGCATGAGGCACCAGCACTGCGGCTGTGGCAGGTGGCCAGGCCCCGCGAGCTGCAGGCCCTTCGGCGCCAGATCGGCGGGCAGGGCGTGGTGTCCAGCGTGTCCATGTCACTGCTGGCGGACACGGACTGGGAAAGCCGCTGGCTGGAACCGCTGCTGGAGTGCGGGCCGGTCACCATCCTCATGGACCTCAATCCGTTCGTCCACTTCGAGCACTGGGCCAGCCTGGGCCTGCAGGTCCAGTACGGCACCGTCGAAGCGACCTCGGAAGCTGACAGCCGGATCGGTTTCGCCTGCATCTGCCGCAGCCCCGGCGCCGGGCTCAGCTACGAGCGAGCAACCTTCCTCACGGTGTGCTCGGACATGCAAGCCGACGCCCTCACCGTTGTCTTGCAGCGCCGCTGGCCAGCGATGGCGCACGAGGACCCAGACGCGATACGCGACCGCATCGATGCGATAAGGATCGCGCTGACACATCTCATCACCGAGGAAACCTACTTCACCTTCACCGGCACCGGCGTTCGCGCCGACCCGGCCGCAGGAGCAGAAGACACCCGATGAACCCAGCCGAGGGACACCCGATGAGCGATCCAGGCACACTGGAGGACTACCTCCAGGCCAGCCTCACCGCATCCGCAGAGGATTCGGCGGCGGTAACCGCGGATGACCTTGCAGCCCTGTGGGCGCAGATGTTCCCCGGCCAGGACGGCGCCACCCGCACCGGCCTGCGCGCCTTCCAGACCGCCTTCCGCGCAGCCGCCGACACCGAAGGCGAGGAGGCACTGAACCTGCGCGGCGGCGGCTGGACCGTCGACCTGCGCGGGGGCCTCGTCCGCACCGCGCTGGCCACTGCCTTCATTGCCGGAGTCCTGGCCGCCTCCGGCATCACCGGTCTGCTCCCCCTGGTCGCCCCGGCCGTCCTGCCGCTGCTGTTCGACGTGCACCAGGTGCGCCTCAAGCCCTCTGAAGAAATCGTCCTCGCCGAACTCCAGCTCACCCCCGAGGCGCGCTCGGGTGGCCTGACCGCCGAACAGCTCTACGCCCGGCTGACCGAGCAGACCCGCAACCAGCTCTCCTGGCTCGACTTCACCGACTTCCTCGACCAAGTCCGCCGGGCAGGCCTCGCCGACCCCGCAGCCGGCGGCCGCCTCGTCTTGCGCGCCCCAGACAACGCCCGACTAAGAATCACACTCAGCTGACCGGACATAAGCACGCGCCCCCAGGAGCCAGTACCCCAGAACTAGGACCCGCGGATTAAAGACAGACTCAGCCCTGCTCGAAACTGTCCGACCCCGTCCGTTCGCCCGGCCTGGTCACCATTAACCGCGGGGTGCGGCCTGTCTGTCCGCTGGAGACGGGGAGCACGGGGACATTTACGCAATGACGCCTCAATCGCGGGTCAAGGCCGCGCTGGCACGCTGCTGCTTAACCGCGATAGATTATGACATGACTGCGAGGTCACCGTGTACCAGCCCTACCCGTCCAGCGGCCAGCCGGCCGAGCCGCTGCGGCCTCCTGCTCCCGCGCCGGTGCTGACCGCGGTCAAGCTCATGTACGCGGGCGCCGCCGTCACCGCCGTCGAGCTGATCATCGGGCTGGCCCTTATCATCGTCGACATCAAGGCTGCCGCCCGCGGGCGATTCCTGGGCCACAGCCTCACCGCGCCCCAGATGAGACCGCTCATCATCGCGGTGTGGATAGTCTTCGGCCTGGCCATGATTGCCCTGTGGCTGTGGATGGCGCGGGCGAACGGCCACGGCCGGACCTGGGCGCGCATCCTGTCCACGGTGCTGTTCGGCCTGGCGACGCTGCAACTGCGCAGCGACTTCACGCAGCCAGTGAGCCATGCCGGGTTCGGCGCGACGGTGCTGTACTACGGCGGCACCGCGCTGTTCGCCGCGGCCTGGCTAGTCGGCGCTGCCGCGGTGTGGCTGCTCTGGCGCCCGGCCTCCAGCGCGTTCTTCAAGCCGCAGGGCTTGACGCAGGCCCTGCCGCATCATTTGTGACCCGTATTCTGGTCGTGGCGACGTCTCCCCGGCCGGCATAGGTACCCGCTGCTCAGCCGGGTGATCGATGCCAACCGGATGGAAGGTCTTTCACCTGCTGCTTGGTGATGTTGAGCTGGATGCCGTCCTGGTTGGCTCCCGTCACGGCGCCGAGCGGGATAGCCACGTCCTTGCGGCCGAACACGTGTCCCTCTTGGAGGAGGACGTGGGTGACCTGGCGGCTGCCGGGGTCGATGACGATCCCCTGGATCTGCCCGATGTTGCCGTCGGTGGCGTGGACGTGATCGCCGCGGCTCACAGCTATCTCTCCGGAGGGAAGGGTGTTGTAGGTGGCGGACGGGGGGTCCAGGAGCCTGCGGCCCAGGCTGTACAACGGCAACTGGTCATTGCTGTTTTCTGGGTCCGCATCGTTGTCTAGTAACGACACCGTCACGTCGGCAGGGTGCAGCCGTTCGAACTCCGCGGTAGCGCAGCGGAGCCGGATCGTGCCTGCCGTGGCATCGACGTCCACGAGGTTGAGAGGGACGAGCCGGCCTTGGAGCTGGTGGTCGTTGACAACGAGATGGGTGACGGTACGAGCGCGCGGGTCTATGACCAGGCGGCTCACCCTGCCGCAGACCCCATCGGTACAGCTGACGTCAGCCCCGATCGTCAAGGGCGTTGTTCCTGCCATAGCCGCACTCCCCGTTTCCCTGGACTCTAGCTTTTAGCAAGCCCAGCGTGCCAACACTCAGCACGGTCCAAGCCGCGCGGGGACCGGCTCGGGGACACGGTGCTGTTCAAGATCGACCTATTGGGGTAGCGGTTTCACCGACGTAGCAGAGTCCAACGATCGGTGCGGCCTGTGCCGGGGTTTTCGCACCCACAACCCGGGCCGCCCGCGCGTCGAGTTCGTCCCTGGTCAGCCGGCCCTGCACGAACGCGTCCTTCAGCGCCGCGATCACGTGCTCGCGGCCGGCGTGGCCCGCGCTGACCCGGTCGCGGCCTGCCGCGGCCGGGTCTTCCGGTCCTGTTGTCACCGGCGCCTCCCCTGCAAGCACTGCAGGGAGAGCGTGCGCGGCTGCTCTCCGGGCGAGCGGGACAGGCAGCTTCAAGGATTATCGTCCGCTCCGCCCAAGGCGCGCAGGTCCGCGGCCAGGTTGTTCGCGGAGGTCAGGGTGCTGGGGTGGTCTTCGCCCAGCACCCGGCGCTTGCGGTCCAAGGTGTCCTGGTCCAGGTCCCGGGCGGCCTGTACCTCACCCAGCGCGCGCAGGTCGTCGGCTAGGTTGCTCGCGGACGTCAAGGTGTCGGGGTGGTCTTCGCCCAGTACCCGGCGGTACCGGACCAGGGTGTCCTCATCCAGCTCCCGCGCCGCCTGATGCTCACCCAGGTCTCGCAGGTCTTCGGCGAGGTTCTTGGCGGATATGAGTGCGCTGGGATGGTCTTCACCCAGTACCCGGCGTTTCCGGGCCAGGATGTCCTCGTCTAGTTCCCGCGCCGCCTGATGCTCACCCAGCTTGGACAGGTCTTCGGCGAGGTTATTGGCGGATATGAGTGCGCTGGGGTGGTCTTCACCCAGTACCCGGCGTTTCCGGGCCAGGGTGTCCTCGTCCAGCTCTCGCGCCGCCTGATGCTCACCGAGCGCGCGCATGCCGACGGCGAGGCCGTTGGCGGAGGCCAGGGTGTCAGGGTGGTCCTCGCCCAGCACCCGGCGTTTCCGGGCCAGGATGTCTTCGCTGAGCTGGCGTGCCTCGTGATAGCGGCCCATCTGCCGTAGGGCATGCCCGAGATGGTGCCCCGCCGATAGAGTGTCCGGGTGGTCAGGGCCGAGGCTGTCCCGCCACTGCCCGTACAGGCGGCTGGCCAGGTCATGGCCGCCGGAGGCGTCACCGCGCACGATCAGGTACCGGGCCGCGCCGAGGGCCAGCCGACGCAGGTCGGGGTGGCTGGTGGCGCCGGGCTCCAGGGCCAGCAGGTGGGGCAGCAACCGCGCCCACGCGGGCCAGGTGCCGGGCGTGTCGGTGTCGCCCGGGCTGCTCGCGGCCAGGATGGCCTCAGCCAGGTCCCGGGAGACGGTGGCCTGGCCCGGCGGCAGGCTGCCGCGGATTATGGCCTGAGTGAGCCGGTGCATCACCAGCCCGGTGGCGTCGACGCGGGCCAGCGCGCTGCGGCCCAGCGAGGCCAGCACCTGCCGCCAGGCCAGCGGGTCCGCAGCCGACCCGGCCAGCACCGGGGACAGCACCGCGGCTGGGAACCAGTCCGGGGGCACCGGCTCGGGGGCCAGGAACGCGCACACCCCGGCGAGCTCAGCTGCGGCCAGGTCTTGGCCACGCAGCCGGTCCAGCGCCAGCACCGTCACCGCCGCCAGCGGCCGCGGGTACGACGGCGGCCGCCCCTCGCCCATCAGCTGTGCCGCCCGAGTCCCGAGCAGGCCCGCATACTGCCCAGCGGGCATCCTGGTCTCGGTCAGGTAGGCCGCCGCCTGGGCCAGGGCCAGCGGCAGGTCCCCCACCGCGCCGGCCATCTGGTCCGCGTCGGCCTCGGGTAGGCCGGGCACCCGGTCCCGCAGCAGCGCCATCGACTCGGACCGGTCCAGCACGTCTACCTCCACCGGCACCGCCACCTCGGCCCACCGGGGGGCCCGGGAGGTAACCAGCACGTGCCCGGTCCCGCCCGGCAGCCACGCCTCCAGGTCCTCGGGATCCTGGGCGTTGTCGAACACCAGAAGCCATCGGTCCCGGCGCCGCAGCTCGCCCAGCACCGCCGCCCGCACCACCTCGGTGGCCGCGCCAGGCTGCACACATCCCAGTGCCATCCCGAGGGCGGCGAACTGGTCGCCGATCAGCCCGCCCTGCTCGGCGTTGACCCACCAGGCCAGGTCATAGCCGTCGGCGAACCGGTGCGCGTACTCGATCGCCAGCTGGGTCTTGCCCACCCCGCCCATGCCCTGGAACGCCTGCACCACCGCCGTGTCCCCGGCCACCAGCCGTTCCCGCACCGCCGCCAGCAGCCCATCCCGCCCGGTAAAGCCCGGGTTGCGGGCCGGGATGTTCCACACCTGCAGCATCCGCTCCCGCGAACCCGGGCGGTTGGCAGCCAGCTCTCGCAGCGAACGTTCCGCCAGCCGCCCCAGCATGTCCGGGTTCGCGAACGACCCCGTGACCAAGCCGCTGTCTTGGATCCGGCGGCGGAATGCGTCCTGCCTGGACCCAAACTCGCGGTCCAGCAGCGCCGACAGCGGGATACCCACGTCGGTTGCGCCCTCATCCAGCAAGAACACCAGCCGGTCCAGGTCCTCCTCGGTGGCCGTCTCGAATTCCAGCTCCATGTACGACACCTCGGGCCGGTCCCGCACCGGCGAGCCGTATCGGGTGCCCAGCACCCCCACATACACATCGCACCCCCGCACCCGCTCCGCGCACAGCTCCGCCGGAGGCTGATCCGCGGTGGGGAAGTCGGCCATGTCAACGATGACGTGCCCGGCCGCGGCAACGGCCCGCTCCACTGCGGCCACATACGACATCCCCTCCGGGAATGCTCGCATCTCGGAGGTATGTGAGATGAACACCCGCAACCCGTCGCCCGAACCTGCCGAATCGGCCATGCCCATCCCCCGTCCGTAGGCATCTGCAACCGGCACAGGCAGGGCACCGCCGTCCAGCATGTAAGTTGCCTGGGGCGGTGCCCATGGTAGTCCCGTCATTCCAGGCCAGAAAGGTGCCGCAAAGAATCCCAGCAGGCCCTGGGCGGGCGGCAGCCTAACCTCCAGCGGCGGCAAGGTGCAAAGAAGTTCTGCACGAACGCGTGCCCGGCGGAGACGATCCGTGTGGACCGGTGGCGTTTGAGTCCGCGCATCGGCCGCAGGCGGGCCTTAGCCGGGACCGCGCCGACGCGCAGGCTACGAGGTCGAAATCGAGTTCATCGGTGATTCCCTCCAATGAGCACAGAACCCTTCATCCTTGCCCGGCCGCCAATCCATATCCGACCCACGGTCCGGCTTCGCGTCGTGGCTGTCAGCCAGAGAGAACGCCCTCTAGCTGCGCGGTAAGGCGGCTGAACACCCACCGCGCAGGTATCCTCTGGCTGAGCTAACAAGAGAACACCAAGGGGTGGGGAATGGCACAGCAGGTCTCTGTAACGATTACGTGTGATATCTGCGGAAGTTCGAAGGATGCCCAGACGCACACGATCAGCCTCGACGGCCAGGCCCGGGAAATCGACCTGTGCGGCAAAGACGGACGCGCTCTCGACAAGGTGGCCAGTAAGTACGTCCCGCACGCCAGGAAGGCCCGCCGGGCTCCCGCTACTGGCCGCCGGACGACCTCTGACCGGCAGCACAGCGCCGACATCCGGGCATGGGCCAAGGCTGAAGGGTTCGAGGTCAGCGACCGTGGCCGGATTCCAGCCGATCTGGAACGCCAATACGCAACTGCCCACTGACAGCTAGCACGGCAGCCCCCGTTCGGGGTCCGCCCGGAAAGACCATCCGGCTGCCCATCGCGGCAGAGGGGAAACCTGCAGCTGAGATACGGGCGGCGGTCCGGGGACCAGTTCAACGCCTACATCGGCGACCGCTTCATCGTCCCGGTCCTCACCGCTGCGGCGAGTTCTGAAGCAGTACGGGGTGGGATGTGACAATGGGTAAGTGAGTCTTACGGCTGGCTTGGTGACGTTGCTGTTCACCGATATCGAGGGCGGCGTCCGGCTGTGGGAGGCTGATCGCGATGCCATGGCGGCGGCGTCGGCCCGCCATGACCGCATTGTCCGCGAGCAGATCGAGGCGTCCGGCGGCCGCGTCTTCAAGACGGTGGGCGAGGCACATCGCGCTGTGTTCGCCGACCCGGTTGCCGCGCTTTCGTCGGCGGTGGCCATCCAGCGGGCAGTCGGCGACGAGCCCTGGGCGTCCAGCCTGCCCATCCGGGTGTGCATGGCGTTGCATTCTGGTGCCTGTGCGGAGCGTGACGGCGACTACGTCGGTCCGGTGGTGAACCGGACCGCCCGGTTGCTCGACGTCGGCCATGGTGGTCAGGTCCTGGTGACAGCGGCGGCGTACGCGCTGCTCGCCCACCGGCTGCCCGGCGGGATCGGGCTAAGGGACCTGGGCGAACAGCGCCTGAGGGACCTGGGGCGCGCCGAGCGGGTCTTTCAGGTGACCGGATCGGGCCTGGCCGAGGGGTTCGGCGTGCTGCGCTCGCTCGACGACCCGGCGCTGCGCCACAACCTGCCATCGCAGGCAACCAGCTTCGTGGGCCGGGCCGCGGAACTGGCCGAGTTGGGCGCGCTGGTGTCGGGCGGGTCGCGGTTGGTCACGATCGCGGGTCCTGGCGGGATCGGCAAGTCCCGGCTGGCGTTGCAGTTGGCGGCCGGTGCCCTGGATGGGACCCGCGACGGGGTGTGGCTCGTCGAGCTGGCACCGGTGACAGAACCCGATCTGGTGACCCGCACCGCGGCCGCCGCACTCAGGGTCAGCGAGGCGCCGGGGCGGCCCCTGCTCGACACCCTGATCGACGCCATCGGCGACCGGGACCTGCTGTTGATCCTCGACAACGCCGAGCAGGTGCTCGGCGCGGTCGCCGAGCTGGCAGCCGCCGTCATCCGGTCGTGCCCTCGGGTCTGCCTGCTTGTTACGAGCAGGGAACCGCTTGGCGCTGGCGGGGAGCACGTCTTCCGGGTGTCCGGCCTTACAGTCCCGCCCGCGGATCTCGCTGCTCCGGACCGGCTGGCCGCCTTCGAGTCGGTGCAGTTGTTCGCGGAGCACGCCGCGCTGCACCGGCGTGACTTCATCCTCGACGACGCCAACGCGGCGGTGGTGGCGGCGATCTGCGTCCGCCTCGACGGTATCCCGCTCGCCCTTGAGCTCGCCGCGGCCCGCCTTGGCTTGCTCTCGGCGTCGGAGATCAACGCCCGGCTCGATCAGCGGTTCCGGCTGCTGACCACGGGAAACCGCACCAGCCTGCCGCGCCACCAGACCCTGCGCGCCCTGATCGACTGGTCGTACGACCTGCTCAGCTCCGAGGAGCGGATCGTGTTCGACCGGCTCGCTGTCTTCGCAGGTGGCTGGACCCTGGATGCCGCGGAAGCGATCGCCTCCGGCGGCGACGTCGCGGATTGGCAGGTGCTTGACCTGCTGGCCGCGCTGGTCGGCAAGAGCCTGGTCCAGGCCGAGGTGATCCACGGGTCAACCCGCTACCGGCTCCTTGAGACGGTCCGGCACTATGCCGCCGAGCGCCTCGCGCTGCGGGCCGACTCGGACGCCAGCGGCGTCCGCGCCGCCCACCGCGATCATTACCTGTCCCTAGTCGAGACCGCCGCCGCGCGATTGCACGGTCCGGACGAACATCGTTGGCTTGACAGAATCGAGGCTGAGTTCGACAACATCCGTGCCGCACTGGCGTTCAGCATCGCCGATCCCGGCAGCGCCGAGCCCGGCCTGCGGCTGGCCGCAGGGCTGCGGTCGTTCGTCTTCTCACGCGGCCACAGCGGCGAGGTCATCGAGGCGCTCGGCGCCCTGCTCGGACGCCCCGATGCCCGCCAGCCGACTCGCTACCTGGCCCTTGCCCTGGTCACGAACTGCAAGCTGCTCACTCACTTCGACCGCAACCCGGACATCCCCGCGATGGCGGAGGAGGCCATCACGATCGCCCGCGGCCTCGCCGATGACGCTCTCGCCGCCGACGCCCTCGCCGCGCTCAACTGGTTCAGCTTCCTGCAGGGCGACCTGCCGGCCGCGCTGGCCAGGGCCGACGAGGCCGTCGCGCTGACCCGGGCAGCCGGTAATCCCCTCCGGCTCGTCGTCGCTCTGGGCCACCGCGCGGTGTTCAAGGCCGAGATCGGTGATCTGGACGCATCCCTCGCTGACTACCAGGAGGTCCTCTCTCTCGCGCGGGCGTCCGGGGACAACTACACGCTCGTCGTCACCCTGGTGAACCTTGGCGTCGACCAGGTCGTGGCCGGGGAGTTCCCGGCGGCCCTGGCCTACCTGCAGGACGCGCTCAGGGTCGCCGATGCCCATGGCTATCAGCACCTGTCCGCCGCCGCAGAGATGAACCTGGGGTTCGCCCACCTCATGAACGGAGATGCCGCCAGTGCGCACCGCCTGCTTGTCGGCGTTCTGGACAGGGCGCGAGCCACCAATGAGATGACCTGGGTGCACAGTGCGTTGCTCGGCCTCGCGCTGGCCGCCGGCGCGGACGCCGAGCCCGCCGTCGCCGCCACCCTGCATGGCGCTGCAGACCACCAGTACGAGCAGGCCGGACAGGCTTTCGATGCGAAGGAATCGAAAATGCGCACCAGTGACCATGCCCGGCTGCGCGACGCGCTCGGGGAGGCCGCGTTCGATGCCGCCTATCAGCACGGCCGCACGCTCAGCCAGGCCGATGCCATCGCCCTTGCCCTGAGCACGGCCCGGCCAGATCCGGGGCCCGCGGCCTCCGTCACCGTTCCCGACGCCCGTCGCGCGCCAGCGGACGGTCCAGCCGGCCTGCTGTCGGCACGAGAGCGGGAGATCATCGCGCTGCTGGCCGGCGGGGCGAGCAACGCCAAGATGGCGAAGACGCTGTTCGTGACGCCCAACACGGTGCGGACGCACCTGGACCGGATCAGGGACAAGACCGGCGCCCGCAACCGTGCCGAACTGACCCGCTACGCGATACAGGCGGGCATCGAACCGGTCAACCCTTCCCCTTGATGTAGGTCGGCCGGCCCACACGCGGCGCGCGTGGTGGGTCGCCCGGCCCCTGCCGCCTGGCGCGGGCCGGACCTTACGTTCGGCTTATGAGAATTAGATGCACCAAGGCACCGACCTTCACGAAGGCAATTATCGCCTCGGCGGTATTCGCGATCGCGTATCTGGCGACAACGTCGAACCTCCCGTCATGCAGCGACACCGCCGCGGTACTCGGCTCGGGCGGCGAGTGCATCGAGCGCCAGAGCTTCCTGCACACGGCTTCCGGCTGGCTGGCGCTGATCTGCCTGGTCGCCGCCGCGGTGTTGCTCGCTCTCAAGCACAAGGACTCCATCCTGGGGTGGCAGGCGTCGGTACATGAGGCGCACCAAGGGCTGTCGGCACAGGCACGGGTGCCGACACCGGTGCCCGGGAGGGCTTCGAGCTTCTGCGCCAAGTGCGGCACCCGCATCATCGCGGGAGACAGGTTCTGCCAGGGATGCGGAGCCTCAATCGGATCCCTGTAACCCTGCCCGAAATACCAACGGATATCACTGAACTGCGCTAACGGCGGGTCTCGCCGGAAATGGCGAGACCCCCGGCAATCACGGGTGTGCAGTGTGAAGAACAGCAGGGCTGGACTACCCCCTAGCCGACCTACCACAGCACGACATCGAGTCCTCTAAAGCGTCCGCCAGACCTGGCGGGTAACCCCAAGGGAAGGCTGTCCAATGCACCTGATCCGCACCGCGTTGCTCACGCTGGCGTGCGCTGCGCTAACCGCGCCGGCCGCCGCTTCAGCCGCCACCGTGCCCGCGACCGGCGCCAACTCGGCGGCCACGGTAACCCGCATCGTGATCTACACGGGCGGTGGCGACGACACCCCGGTCGGCCCGGCGGGACCGCTGAAGTACGCGTGGACGGTATCGAAGTCGCCGGACAAGATCACCACCACAAACGACGGCACGCTGGTGGAAGACACCAGCCTGACCTCGCCCGTCGGCAGCCCCGGTGGCGAGTGGTGGTACGACACGTCCCAGGCGGTCCTGCACGCGTTCTACTGGGACCAGCCAGGCGGGGCCGGCAAGGTGGAGGCCACCAACCTCGCCACGCTGCTCAACAACAACAACGCCTGGTTCGACCTGGGCAACGGCACCTACTCTCCGCGGTGCCTGGTCTGGACGGCCCCGGACGGCCAGGCGCAGTACATCCAGCTGACCAAGGAGGGCGGCGACTGGAAGGGGGTGTCTGCGGCGAACGCCTGCACCACCACCCCCTAGCCCCGACGACAAGCCCGCCAGCTCACACCTGACCGTGCGAGCGGGCGGGCCTTTGTCGTTTCAGGGTGTCGCGGATGCCGGCGAACAGGTGGCGGCGGGCGCTGGCCGCCGGAGGCCGGGCGGCGCTGTGTACCGCTTCAGAACTCGGCACAATGGCTGTGACCTGTGGTTTGGCCGGAGGAGCGGGTTCGGGCATTCAAGATCATCCTGGGGCTCAGCCACTCCAGAAGGCCAGCGACCCATCCGGATGAATCATCCGGGCTAGACGGAACATGGGTGCTCTCTCGATACTTGAATGGGGCACTACGTGCCCGTCGAGTCAACCAGAAACGAGGTAAACGGTGCTCAAGGGAATCGACTTTTCGTACGGTAACGGGCTCACAACCGCGCAGATCAATGATGCCAGCTGTGCTTTTGTGTGCCGCTACCTGTCCGGCGGCCTGCCGAAGGACATCGACAGCCTGGAACTCTCCAACTATAAGGCGGCCGACATCCGCGTCGTGTTCGTGTGGGAGACCGATGGCCTGATGCCCAGCAGGGCGCAGGGCATCGCGGACGCGGGCGCGGCGCAGGCCGAGCTAGAGAGACTCGCCTTAGCCATCGAGGATCGGTCGGTCGCGAGCGCCCCGGTGTTCTTTGCTGCGGACGCGGCCACTGAGACAGACCCGATCGGTTACCTGCAGGGCGTTGTCTCGGTGCTAGGCAAGTCCCGCACCGCCATCTACGGCGGCTATAACTCCGTGAACGTCGCCTTCAGCGCCGGGCTCGTTACCTTCGGCTGGCAGACCTATGCGTGGTCCAACGGCCAGTGGGACGACCGCGCCCTGCTGCGCCAGGTCCAGAACAATGCCCACCTCGGCCCCGCCCAGGTGGACAATGACCAGGCCGCGTTCTGGAACAGCCCCACGATCCTCGGCCTGAATGACAACTTCGGCCAGTGGCCGTCGCCCACGCCAGCGCCGCCTCCGCAGGGTCCCTACCGGCACGTCGTGCCGCAGGGCAACACCGAGACCATCGAGGCCCTGGCGGCATCGCGCAACACGAGCGTCAGCTTCATCGTCAGCCTCTCAGAGAAGTACTACGACGGGCATAGCGGCGCTGTCATGAGCGCCTTCCTGATGCTCGACTCGGCGCTCGCGGCGGCTGGCTGCCCACGGCCGGCAGTACCGGAGGGACTCGTCTACTACACCGTCAACCCCTGACCTTCATCACCAGCGAGCTCCTGAGCTAACCGACCCAGTACGTCATGTCCTTCGGCATGGCAGCGTCCCAGTCCTCGCCGCCGATGTACTCCCGCTGGAGGTCCCCGAAGCGATCCGGCTTGTTCTGCGCCATCAGCCACAGCGCATCCGGAACGGTCGTCGATTCGGCCCGGGCGGCCTCCCGAAGCGACTGCGTGCCGTCCGCGGAACGCCTCGCCGACGGAACGGGTGCGGGCTTCGGCTGCGTCGGGTGCGCGGGCCGCGGCCACTGACCGTAATCGGTGGCGAATGCCTCATCGAAGTCGACGGACACGTCCGAAACGCGGATCTGCAGGTGCTGTCGCAGCTGCGCCCGGGTATCCCAGTTCGTTTGCCCGTCCCAGAAGTTGTGCGGATCGCTCCCCCGATGCGGCGGACCGGACCATGCCAGCGTCTGGCACGCGTACTGCGCCTTTCCGGCGTCCAGCGAACGGCGCACCACGTGGTATCCGGCGTAGATCCCGACCCGGTTGCGATCGAGAACGCTGGAGGCCCCGTCCATGTAAGCGTTCAGTGCGTCCTGCTGCCCGGGTGCTGCATCGAAATCGCAGGAGCAGAACATCACGGCTTCGTCCATGCCCAGTGCATTCGTCACCGCCTTGAAGTGGGTGGGCATCCGCAACACCGGCGTCGTGACCTGCGGTCATTCGCTGACCGCCTTCTTCGGCGAATAGGATGATCTTGAGCCCGCCGGTGTGCAGTGCTTGCTGCTCGCCCGGGATCAGATTCTTGCCGTTCGTGTCGTTCACGGCGAGGGACGAGACGTATCGACCGACGAACGTTAGTCCGGCCGCCTTGAGTGCCGCCACGGGCGGGTGGGGGGTAAAGGAGTAATCGACGCCCCGGTTAGCCATTGGTGCCTCCTGGTTTGATTCTGCCGAGTACGAAAGCGATAACTTCGTTCTTTCTGATTGGGGACAATTCTGGTGGCCGCAAAATAAGTGCCCATGGCTATCAGCTGTGGCCGGGGCATTGAGGTAGCGACAGGAGATTGTTCGAGGTCGTTTCGTCGAAGACAGTGCGGAGGAACTTGTTCCCGGCCGTCGATACGTTGACGACGATGGGGTTGGGCGTCGTGCCGTCCTTGTCGAGCACGTAGAAGAAGAAGCGGCCGCTCTCCACCATCGCGATCGCGGCGTCAAGCGTCATCCACCACGGCGAGCCGTCGCCGTTCATCCCGCCCAGTCCTTTGATCCGCTGCTTCGGGTTGCTGGGCTGCGGCTTGGTGATGCAGCTGACCTGGACTGGGATACCGGGGAACTGCGGGTCCGGCGCGAACTGCAGGCTGATCCAGCCGTACTGGACAGCCACCCGGTCGTCCGGGATGATCGCGGTCTGATTGGCGTTGACGATCGTGTCGGTTGCCCAACTGCCGTCGGCGTCGCGGCGGTGCCATGACCACGTGCCGTGGACGTCGGCGGCCACCGGGATGCGGGTGGCCTTGCGGTCCACCAGCACCGGCCCGTAGCGCCAGTTCGGCGACAGGGGTGGCGAGCCCGGCCGACACCCAGTCGCGGCGCATCCCCACCGACTTTTGCGGCAGCATCCCGACCGTCGCGTGCACGTCGGCCGCCGGTGTCGCGAGCAGCGTGAGATCGACACCCGCGCCCGGCTGTACCTGGAACGAAGGGCTGAGGTTGACGTAGGGCGACGTGATCGCCGAGCCGGTGGGCGGGACGACCTCGCCGATCGCCGGGTCAACGGCGTGCGCACTGCTGTAGTCGTCGGCCACGAAGTACGCGAGCAGCCCGTCCTGGGTGTGGGCGAGCGTGCCGAGCTTCACCGGCACCGACGTCGTGCGCGCGTTGCTCGTGGCCGGCACCGACTGCACGTCAACCTTGATCGCGGCGCGCAGCACGGCGACGGGATGACCCAGCAGTAGCGCGAGGTGCTCGTCACCGGACGTGCCGCTCGGGTTGAACGGTCCATCGGGTCGAGTCGATCAGCTGGTTCAGGGCGGCCAGCGCGGTCTGCGGGAGCTGCTGCTCCGGGGGTGTGGCCGCCGCGAGCGCCGCGTCGGCGGCCAGGATCCCGTCAGCGAACTGCCCGAGGAACGTGTTCGCGATGCTCTCGCTGGGCTTGCGGCCGGCTGAGGCGGGCTGGCCCGGGTCTTCCTCCCACACTGTGCCGAGCGCGGAGTCCGGGCGCAGCCGGCCAAGGGCCAGACCCGTCGCGCTGAAGAACTCGAGCGAGCCGTCGAGCGCGCTCGGGACGACGAACCCGCACAGTGGGCTGACCGACGTCAACGCGTCCTGGCGGAGGCCCTCGGCGTCGTTGTAGCGCAGCAGCACCCGGGCCGGCGCGTTGAACCGCGGCAGCATGGCCATCAGCCCCGGCTCGCCCTCGACGGCCTGGCTGCCGCCGACGAGCACCTTCGCCTGATCGGCGCGGGTGGTGGCCGACGACCCCACCAGGTTAACGTACTGCCCGAACGCGTTGACGACGCGAGCTCGCTGCAACCGTGCCAAGCCGGCCCGGATCACGTCCTTGGAGGTGGCGGGCGAGCTCGGCGTGCTGGTCGAGCCGGGCGGGCGGACGATCGGCGAGGTGTCCTGCCCGCGCAGGGCGGCGAGGAAGTCCTCGAGCGAGCCGCCGAGCAGGTCCTGGTCGCTGACCGCACCGGCCGCGCCCGACGTCGCCGCGGCACCACTAACCCAGCCGGTCAACCTTGAGCAGTACCGCGTCCGGAAACTGACCCGCGCCGGTGACCTGATCAAAGAATATCGATTGGCCGCGTGACTTGGATGAGGTTCTCGGCACCCACACGCCGGGGATGTATCAGTGGCGCCGGTCGGTCCTCCGCCAGGTAGGGCGCACTAACGGGGGCGCCGTGGGAGCTGTCGTATCGCAGCGGCGCGAGAACACGCCAACAATGCTGTCGTCACGCCCGGATCTGGACCCGAGGTTGCGGCGGATGCGCGGATCCGGTGATACGGGGGCGAATGCGGAGGGGTGGCGGCAATAAATGAGTGGAAGCCAGCAAAAGTGCTATCGCGGCCTGTGCTGGAATTGCGGCAAGCCGGGAACCTACGCCGGTGGCTGGCGGATGACTTGCCCCGGGTGTGAGGTGAGTTGGATGGGTTGGCCGCGAGCCCCTCTCGGTGACCCGAATCATGTGTGCTGGATGGGCAATATAATCGACTGTGTGGACTTTACAAGGCCGGAATCACTTAGCGCGCCAGCGTGAAAGGTGAAAGCAACCGCCGGCGGAGTCACTGGTGAGGATCACCCGTGGGGGTGGCTTGCTTCGCTGATCCGCACCCATGGGGTGGCGGTGACGCCAGAGCAGCCGAAAACAGTGCCTTATGTGGTTGAGCTCGGTCCACGTCTGTCAGCACTGCTCGAACCAGAGGACCAGCAGGAACGCTAGCGGGCCTTCGGCCGCGGGCCACCGCCCGTCCCCCGGATAGGTGCCAGTTCACGCCGGGGCCGCGGCGGGGGTCAACGTGGAGCGCCCGCAGCGCGAGGACGAACCACGTTGAGGCCCGCAAGGCCTGGCGTAGTCTCGGAGAAAGGCGCTGGCGGTCACGTCCAACTGCCGCAACTCCATCGGGGCGCTTCGTTCCCGGCGGCGGTAATCCTTGCGGCGTCACCGTCGTTAGTTTGTCGTGTGTGGCTTCTTAAAATTAAGCGTAGTATTCAAGGAATGCGACCGTCGATTCATCGGGTCGCAAGCGGAGGATCCGGCCCAATCTGGCCGGGCCCTCATGGAAGGATGAGAAGACCATCGGGGAACCGGACGAAGCCGTCATCGGGCCGTCACCCAATCTGTGAACGCAGCGGGCATTCGTTGCCGCGTCGGCTAAGGGCCGAGGCTGAGCCCGCGCGTGTCGAACCAGTCTTCACCCACAATCGTCCGGACGTTCCCCACGAACGACTCGTTCGAGGGATCGGTCACGAACGACTCGAGTACCTTGTCGAGCTGGCCGGTCTCGCTTGCGTTGACCAGCAGACTGTGGATCATCGTCTGCGGTCTGCTGCTCGATGCGATGTTCGCTGGGCTAACCCCGCTCTTAACCATCAGCACCGCGATTTCGGTGCTGGTTGGGTAGGCGGCGGCCAGCACGCGCTCAAGTTGCTGAGCTTCCGGCCGGCGGAAGTCGATGGGCTGCTCATCCAGGAAGTGCGTGTCCGCATCCACGGCCGCGGTCTGGGCGCCCGGGATGCCCCACCAAAGGTAGATCGCCCGGATGGCTTCGCGTACTGGCTCCGGGGGATCGGCTGACAGCACTCCGATGAGGACTTCCTGCGGGAGCGACGTGGAACCGGATAGCAGCCCGGCCACTAGGGCAGCTTGCTGGAACTGGCCAGGCTCGAAGGGTGGTATCTGCTGGGCCAGCGCCGCCATGCCTGGTGGGGAGCTGTCAGTGACCCAGTCGGCGATGGCCGCCGCTAGTGATTCGATCCGCTCGGCGGGGGGATCGAATCCCAATCCGACGATGCTCACCGCAGTTCTGAGCCACTCTGGTTCGGCTCGGCCGTATGCCGCGGCGAGCAGTCGCACCAACGCTGTGCTAGAGGGCACGCTGGTAGCTCCCAGCCTCCGCAGCAAGATGCGTCCGTCGAGGTCCAGTGACCATCGCGAAGGCCCATCGGTAATGGAATTACGTTCGAGCACATTCATCCGATTGAGGTGCAATTCCAGTCTGATCTCGGTAAAGCTCCTCAGCCATCCGCGCTCACCCGCGTCGCAAAGAACCTTGGCCGCTTGTGCGGGATATCTCTGACGTTCTTCAAGAGAAGCCACTCGCAAGGTGGCGACGGCGAACCGCTCGGCGCTGCCCACGGCCTCGGCCGCGGCCATGTCACGCCGGGCCGCGTCGGCTGCGGCGGCCAGGTCCCCTCGGACTTCCGCTATCCGTGACTCGATCGCGTGTAGCTGCGTGCCCGCCGAACGGGTGTCGCGCTCGGCGAGCAGCGTGCGGGCGCGGTCGAGGTCATTGCCGGCCAATGCCACCTCGGCCTGGCTGGCTACTCTTCGCTCCCATTTCAGCTGCTCACCTGCCTGGGTGAGCGTCGCGCTATTGTCCAAAGCTGACCGGATATCGGCGGCAGACGCTTCAGGAAGATCGGCCAGGGAGCTTTCCAGGGCACGCAGCGCCACTTGGTCGAGTCCCACACTTATCAGGTCAGCCACTAGATCGCCGAGGGCGAGCCGGTGGTACAGGTACTCGACGCGTGCTCTCTCACCGTGCTGGGTCGCGAAGAAATCGGCGGCCCGCGTATGGACCTGCCGGACGAAGTCACCATCGTCGAGCGTCAGCGCGAGCAGTGCCGGGCTACGCAGGTCATCCCGTAGATGCAGTTCGCTGCCGCGCCGCTCACCCAGTGCGGCCTCGCTGCCCAAGGCGGCGAAGAGGTCGCCGATCGCTTGGGTGGTCACGGGCGCCCCAACACTGGGCAGCAACACCTGGCCGATGATCTCCTGGGTGACGTAGCGGACCACGATTCCTGCCCGCGCGACGCTGCCCAGCAAGGACAGGTCGGGGTGCGCGCTGGCGATGTGATCGATGATCCGATGCTGCAGGAAGCCGCGGATGAATTCATCCCGGATTCGGCTGAGGGTTTTCTCGGCGCGCTCGGCCACAGTCGTGAACGCCGTGGCGGTTCCCTGGTCGATGAGAACCTGGGCGGCGAGCTTCAGCGTGAGCGGACTGCCGCCGACGGTATCGACGATCTCGCGCAGCAGTTCGTCAGTTACCTGGGGGTGCGGGACTTCGCTCTTGTCGGCAGCCTTGCTGACCAGAAACCGGAGCAGATTGAGCGCGTCGGGTGGGTCAAACTGATCGATGAGCATCGCGCGATCCGGACGCGATTCGTCGATAAACCCCTTGGCCGCTCCCCGGCCGCAGACAACGAGCTTGAAATCGGGAATGAGTGTGGACAGATCCGTGAAGAGGCTGCGCAGACTGCTGATCTTGTCCGGGTCGGCCCGCTGCACCTCCTCAAACGTGTCCAGGACCACGGTGAGCCGTCCGCTGGCCAGTTCCTGCACCTGAGCGGCGAGTTCTTGAACCGCGGAGTAGTCCGCGGCAGATGTGGGTGCCTCGTGCCCGTACCCGCGCACTTGCTCTCGTTTGGTCACATTGCCGCTGAGCAACAGCCGCTGACGGTGTGCGAACTGGGCGCCGAACTGGCGAATGATGTCCTGGATCACGGTGCTTGGCTCGTACGACGACAGCGTCGGGCGATCGAAGTCGAGGTACGACCACGCGCCTGACCCCAGCTCGCTCTCGCGGTACACCTCCATCATGAACGTGGCCATGATCGTTGACTTACCGATCCCGCCGATCCCATGCACCACCATCGGGGGGTCGTCGGCCAATGTCCCTTGGGGCCGGCTGGCCCGGTAGGCCCGCAGTGCCGCCAGTTCGCGGTCTCGCCCGACGCAGCCCTCATTGGCCAGGACGCGAACCGCACGCGTGGTCTCCCGGATGGCTAGCTGCGCCTCAATCGTGTCCTTGTCCGGCCTGAGCTGGAACTGCACATTCTTTCCGGCGCTAGCGACCGCTTCGGTCAGCCAATGCCACACCCGGAGCGACGCGACCAGTTCGTCGTCGTCGCGCTGATCCACGGGTATGTCTTCGGCGCGCAGCGCCACATCCAGCATCCGCTGCAGAGCGGTGTCGAAGTGGGTGGTGGCGTGGGCCCGCAGCACCGCGAGGTGCTCGAAGCCGCTGCGCTCAATCGTCGCCACCAGCGCACGGATCCGGCTGTCGTCGGACAGCATCCACTCGGCCCGGTCATCGTCTCGGTTGAGCTGCGTGCAGAGTGGCCGCACAAGATCACCGGCGCTGACCTGATCCTCGAGCAGGGCAGGATCGAACGTGGCCAGCACGGCCAGCCGTGCGACGAGCGGACCGGTTTCGAAAGCCTCCATGCGCTGCACGTCCGCCAGCAGCTCCCGCGCACTCTTCTCGGTCATGGCCCCTCCTCAAGGCAGGCGAGCAGCGCACGGAGGAGCAACGGGAGCTGGTCGGGTCTTGGGCTCTGGTAGGGATCACCGAATATCTTCCGCAGACATGCCTCGAGCCGCCGCTCGTCGGGCGGCGGGCTCCGCCCGTCCCACTGGTCCCGGACCCACTCGGAGATATGCTGTTCTGAGATCGGCAAGATTTCATCTCGTGGGAAGTGCCGCCATCGTTCACCCCCTATGCTGCTGGCGACCCGGCCACCCAATACCACTCGCAGCGGTATCTGAACGTCGTCCGCCAGGTTGACTAGGGCGTGAATGAGCTCGTCGACGCCGCCCCTGAGCGCGGTTACATCGTCGATACTGTTGACGAAGATCCACCACTGCCGGTCAGAGCCTTGCAAAAGGCCCCACCAGTCCTGTTTGAATGTGGTGATCTCCCGTGCGTCCTGAGCGAGCGTGTCTGCCTGGCTGCCGCCGCCGAACCAGCGATTGAGTACGGAAGCGATCTTGCCCGACCGGTCGGCGACGGGTGCTGATGAGTACTCGTTAAGGTCTATCTTGCGGGCTCGCAGCCCGGCTGGCGCAGCCCGCCGCAGGTCGGGGACCTGCGGCGAGTGCAGCGCCACATACGACAAGAGCTGGTATGACGTCGAGATTCCGCTCCGCCGTCCGCCTTCGATGAACAGCTCCCGCGCCCCGTCCGCCTGGGCCATCTTCCGGAGCCGGTCGCGAAGGAAACTCCGGTTGACGAGCGGCTGCTCGGAGATGCGGCCGACACCGTAGGGGTCGAGGAGAGTCGGCGTCCCAGCTGGGCCAGGTCCCGCCACCGGGGACTGGCCCGCGCCCGGATACCCCGCAGCCTTCAGTTCCGTCGGCAGCGAACCCACGATCGCGCTGATCGGCACGCCTTGGTTGCGTCTCCCAGCGGAGAAGTGGTGCAGGGCGACAAGCCGCCCATGCAGATCGAAGACAGGTGCGCCGGAGGAACCCCGCAGGGTATTTCCTTGGTACCGGACCCGGGTATGCAGCTGGTTCAGCTCGTAGGGTCCGCTTGGGTAGGAGACCGCCTGGGCCTCACCCAGCGGATGCTGGCAGATGACCAGCGTCGGTTGGGGCTCGAATTTGTATTCGTCCTGGTATGCGGGCCCGAGGATCTCGAAGTAGCCGCGGGTGGAATTGCCGCCTAGATCTGAGACATTCTCCGCGCCGATGGGCCGGGCCAGCCGGAGTATCGCGTAGTCGAGGCGGTCGGCGGGCGAGTTCCAGGTGGTGACCGTGCCGATCTTCTCGGCATTGGTCGGCGGCAGCCCGCAGCAGAAGGCGGTCACCGCGACGTGCTCGCCCGTCTCGGCCTGGCTTCGCCCATTCTCGATGTGGAAGTCGAACACGGCCACTGTATTGCTGACATCGGGTGGGGCCCCACCCAGCCCGATAACGTGCGCAGCGGTCAGCAACAGGTCCGGCCCGATCAGCACCCCGGTACCGACTGGCTGGCTGCCGCGGCGGATTACCGCCGTTCGCCGCATCGCTTGCAGCAATGCCGTGATGTGACTGCGCGTCGGCGGAAGGCCGTCGGCAGTCTGCGTCAGCGCCTGAAGCCCGCCGACGCGCCGCCTGGGCCGCGTCCGGGGCTTGCTCTGCAGGCCGTCCATGATCTCAGTGGCCAGCGCAGGGTCAGCCATGAACCAGGGCTTGACGACGAAGCGTGCGTACGCCTCCCGTCTGGCCGCCCCGAGAGCCTCCTTCAGCGGAATCAGGTAGTTGCTGCCGCTGTCGTTCAGAACCGCGGCCACCAGGTCCAGGACCTGATCCGATTTCGCGGCCTCCTGGAGGATGACCAGCCATCCCGCCGTCGCAAGCCGGGCTGCGTCCGGGAAGCTCTTGCCTCCCTGGCTCGCGATGTTCATGATTCGCTGGATCTCGTCGGATGACGGGTAGACCTTCATGAGGAACTCGAGTAGCTGCGCTGGCTCGCCTTTGCTCCAGTCGGTGGCTGGGTTCGTCCACCACTGTCGTCCCATCGTCTGGCGCCGTTCAGGCGTGGCTGCGCACGATATCGGCGATGCGAGGGCCCTGGACCGCTTGGTTCCGGTCACCCTCGATCCCGCCGAAGTGCAGCCCGGCTGCTTTGCCGGTGCGCAGGCTGATCACGGCTGATCCCGAGTTGCCGCCCAGCGTCGTGGCGTCATGGCTCAGCACGCCATCTGCGCCGAGCGTCAGCACCTGCCCGGGGGCTAGCCGCTTCACGTTATAGATCCCGTCAAAGAGCCGCTGCTGGTCCTGCGCGTTGTTCCGTGAGTCATAGGCGGGATAGCCGATGACGCAAATCCAGTCCTCGACCCCGGCTTCGTCCAGCTCCTGCTGCGTCATCAGGTTGATCACCGGTGGCAGGGGCTGCCCGTCGTCGCCTTGGCGTCTGGTGCGGAGGAGAGCGACGTCAACGGAGTCGTCCGGCTCTATCCACAGCACCTTCTCGACCTGCACTACCGATTCCTCAGGCTGATCGAATTCGCGCACCCAGTCGAGGCTCGCCCGTACCGACCGGCCACCGGCTGCCTGCCTGAACTGGAACGTGGTCCCGTTTTCCCTGGCGAACTCCTCAGCAACGTGACGGTTGGTGACCACGGTATTTTCGGCCACCATCCAGCCTGTCCCGAGCCAGTCGTTGCGATGGTTCCGCACCTCCACCCGGCCGACGCTGGGAATTACCGCTTCGATCCTGGCCTGCGCGCTGGCCAGCAATCCAGCGAGGTGCTCACTGTTCGGGAATGTGTCCGGCGGGTCCGCGAACCTACCCCGCTGGATCAGCAACACTGGCCTGGTAAAGCGCTGGATGATCGCCTCCAGGCCGGTGTCGGATGAGTCCCAGTTTCCCACACTCATCTTCTCGGCTGTTGACGCTACGTCGGTCCAGCCGATACCGCCGTCGAGTGCTTCCAGGCCGGACCCTGGCGCCGCGTCGGCGAGCTCGGCGGCCCGCTGCATAAGTTCATCCCTGAGATCGGTATCCGCCAATACCCGCTGAAAGTCCATAATCCCCCCCAAAACCATCTTTTAGCCGCAACCAGCCTCTTACTGCAGGTCGGGTTCAGGGTCGATCCCAGCCGCTGCCGCGACTACGAATACATTAACGTGAAGCGGAACGTGTCGTCATTGGCCGTCTTTGCGTCGGCTGCGGTTGGCCCCCACGCCGGGTCGAGGCGGCGCACCAGATGGCTGCGGTCGAGCGGGTTGTTTGTGTAGATCTCCTCGCCCGTCTGCTGTTGCCGGGGCACCCGGGGGTCGAAGAACCAGCGGTCGGCCCCCCGGCGCAGCCGCATACTCGAGGCACCTCGATGTTCACCGCGGTATAGAACGCCAGGCGGCGGTCCTTGTTCAGCACCACGCCGAAGTGGTGACAGTGCGGCACATAGGGCAGTCCGTCGGTGGCCTTGGCTGTTGACCGCGGCGAGTGGCAGCTCGTCTGAGAGGGGCGGCAGTGGCACGGTCGTCGCTCCGTTGCCCAGGAATTGAGAGTCCTATCCCTGCCGGTCTGCCTATGGGATCGATGGTGACGGCCTCGTTGTTCACTGGCGCGCTGGCCGTCCCGCTCGCGGACGGGTTCCCGGCCCGCAGAGTGATCTGCAGCGGGACCGTCACGGTGGCCGTGGATGCAACTGTCTTCGGCGTGCGCACCGGGCTCGGCCGGGCTGACGCTCCCGCCGGGCGCGCTGGAAACGGCGGCCGGCGCTCGGGCCGGTCAGTCGGCTAGCCCGCGAGAATCCCGGCTGGGGGTTCGCACGGAGGAGCGGCGTAGGGAATACCCAAGAACGCCCGCATCCCCGGATTGGGCCCGGCCGCGTGCGGCCCCAGACCTGGCCCGCACCAGCGGGTCCATCATCCCGCTCACGTGTCCACCGTGTTGGCTGCCGAGCGCGGGCCGGTGCTGGAGCCGCCGGCTGGGCCGGGGATGCCGGCGAGGAAGTGCAGGACCTCCTGGTTGGCGGCTTGGGCGACGTCGGTGATGTAAACGTGACCAGCGTCCGGGAAGACCACGAGGCGGGCTCCGGTGATGCCGTCGGCGAGTCGCTGCGCGTTGCTGGCGGGAACGATGCGGTCCTGGGCTCCGTGCATGACCAGCGTCGGAATGCGGATCTCCGCTAGCCGGCCGGTGACGTCGAAGCTCGCGAGGCCGGTGAGCTGGCCGCGGCGTCCCCGTCCGCTGGACCGGGTGCGCCGGACGATCTGGTGGTCTTCCGTTCGGCGGCTGGCCGGCGTGCCTGGCCCGTAAAGCAGTTTCCCTGCCATCCGGTTGAGGGCGGCGGCGGGCACCAGGGTCCGGACTCGGGTGAGCAGTGCGCCACGCGAGGCACCCTCCGCCGAGGCCGCGGTGCACCCGAGAATCAGCGACCGGACTCTGCCTGGGTGGTCCAGGGCCAACTGAAGGGCAATGGCTCCGCCCATCGACACGCCATAAACGTGGGCGGACGCGGCGCTGGCTGCGTCGAGGACAGCCAGCGCGTCGCCTGCCATCAGTTGCACGGGGTAGGGCCCAGGCGGGTCGGAGCTGCGACCGACCCCCCGGTTGTCGAACCGGATGACGCGGTAGGACGCGGCGAGTTCGGGGGCGGTGCGATGCCACATGTCAGCCCCGTAGGCATGGCCCATGATGAGCAGGACCGGGTCGCCCGTCCCGCTCTGGTCCCACCAGATCTGGGCGTCAGGGCGTTGGGCAAATGGCATAGCTTCCCTTTCAGGTTGGTGCCAACCACCATCGACTAACGATCGATCGGTAGGGAGTGACGGTAGAGATGCCTTCGCGCTCGGTCAAGGGACGGGCATCGGGACGGTCAGGACACTGCCTGCAGAATTGTGGAACGGGCGTCCCCGACGCTACGCCGTTCCAAAACTCAGCTCAAGTGTCAAGGTCTCCGCCCCAAACGCTCCGTCCGGGACTTCGCCCGGAAGGAGTGGCCCCTCCGGGGCAGCACAACATCGCGATCCGCCATAGCTGACCGTCGTCACCCGAGCGGTCGGCATCATCCGCTGGCCGCCCCTTTGGTCCCAGGTGGGGACGAGGCATCTGCGACGGCCACCCTCTTAATCCGCTCGCCATATTCGTGCAGGCTGCAGCGCCGGACGTGGGCACCCTGTAGTCCGGAGCGGACCAAGCATCTGCGCCTGCTACCTGGCACTTCCTCTCCTCTTACTCTGCACGGCCGCGACGCCCTCCACACCCTCTCGACTTTCGCGGTTATGCCGCTGCGGTTTCCCAGGCCGAGGGCATCTCTCCAGGTGTGTAAGGAGTGATTAAAGGGAACTGAGTGACCAGCGAGAATGGCCACTGTTACGGGGGGAGAATAGTAATCATGTCCATTACACGCCAAGAGCCTGGCTCGGCCGGGCTGGTGCACGCTTCGGAAGCGGATGCGCTTTTGGGGGAGGCTGTGCACGGCCAGCCCGCGGAGATGCAGGGCCAGCACGAGCGCCGCTGATGGTCTCCTCTGCGGGACATGCAGATCCGCCGAACGTCGCTGAATGCCTGTCGGGGCCGAGGAGCAAGCGGTCCGGTGAACCGCGGTGCAGGCCGAGCGTCGGCCGATCATGTGGCGTCCAGGCGGCGGGGGGTCAGCTGAGCTCGCGAACCTTGAGGGTGTTGACGTGCTGCTGGAAGGCAACAGCTTTGCCACCGTTCATGGTCCACACGTGGACCATCTTCACAACGGCCGGTTCTCCGGAACTCTTGTGCTTCCACCCGTAGCTCCCGAGCGCCACGACTGTCTCACCGTCGGCGACGAACTGCTCGGGCACCACGGCGAAGTCATCGCCGATTTCCCCGAGTCGCATGAACACCCCTTCGAGCACCGCCTGAGGACCGACGTACGTGCCAGCGAGTGGAAATCCGTCGGCCTCGGTCCACTGGATGTCGTCGGCCATGGCACCGAGGGCGGCGGGAACGTCGCCCGTCGCGAAGCTCGCGTAGGCGTTTTCGACGATTTCCTTGTTGGTGGCCATCTCGTGTCCTCTTTCCTGTCGGCACCCGTTACATGCCTGTCGGCACCCGTTACATGACAGTGTTATGCATAACACGGTGATGTACCGATGTCAATGACGGTGTTATGGATATACTGTCGAGCGTGCCGCCCAGGTCTGCCGACCCTCATCTGCGCGAAAGGATCATCAACACCGCCGCGCAACTGCTGGCCACTGAGGGCGCCGTGTCGGCTCGGCGCCTGGCCCGCGAGCTCGGCACGTTGACGATGGTCGTCTATACCCACTTCGGCGGGATGGACGAGCTGACCCGACAGGTGATGCGCCGCGGGTTCGCCGATTTCGGGACCGAACTGGACCGCGGCGCGGTCACCGGCGATGCCGTCGCCGACTGGATGACCTACCTCTGGAGCTACCGCCGCTTCGCTCTGCGCGAACCCCACCTGTACGGGGTGATGTTCGGTCCTGGACTGGCTGCGTTCAGGCTCGGTGATCCCGCCGACCTCGAGGCGGCTAGATCCACCTTCGTCTCGCTCCTCCGTCGCATCCACGCCTGCGTCAACACGGCCCGATGGGAGGTTGACGACGTCACCACCGCCGGCGAAGCTGTCTGGTCCGCTGTGCACGGCCACACCACGCTCGAGCTCACCGGGTTCTTCGGTTCGGTCGGCCGCGACCCAGTGCGCTCGTACAGCGAGATCCTCACCAGGATGTCGATCGGCCTCGGCGACCATGCCCTAGCCACCGCTCGCTCGCTGTCGACCGCCAGACGGCGGGCCGTCCGCGCAGACCGAGCCGAGGCCGCGTCTGCACGATGAGCGTTGCCGTGCCCTAAACCTGCTTCAGACTGCGTGAGCGGCTTTGCCGTGTCCCTGGCGGGCCTGGCCGACTTGCTCGTCCACGGCTAGGGCACCTTGTTGCAAAACAGGCCCGGATTGTCGGATGTGGTCTCTTACCTGGGGCTGTGGCCATGGGCGCATCTGTTGGGATCGGGTCTTGTTTCAGCTTGTTGTGGTCAGGTTCGTGGTCAGCTACCTGTGACGAAGGAGGCTCATGGGCCGCTTGCCGCTGGAGCCGGTCCAGCGCTTGCCGCAGGGGGGGCCGGTGGCTGAGCAGGGAATAGCCGCTGATAGGTGTGCCATACGTTCGCGCCGTAATTGGGTTCTCCGGGATTGTTCTGCGTCGCTACCGCCATGACGAGCTGCTCCTCGGTTGGCGGCGGCGTCCGGGCAAGCTGGGCGTCCACCCGGCCGCGTATCACCGAGGCCGCAACCGCGGTGCCCTGCTGGCCATGAGCCACCGACTCGATCCGTGTCCCAACATCATTGGGCATCCTCTGCACGGCCAGACGCTCCCAAGCGGCCCTATTCTCGCCCCAGGTATTCGGACGGGCGATGTAGGTTGCCAGGCTGCCTGCGCCGATCCCCAGCCGCGAGTCCTCAGGAATCGCAGCGGCCTCTTGCCCAGCAGACCGTTGACGGATGGCGTTGATTTGATCAGGCCTAATCGCCGGATTGGCGGCTGTCGCCGCAGCTACCGCTTGCTCGACCCGCCCGTGGGCTGCGGTTACTGTCGCCCGCAGCCCCGCCGCACGGAACATGGCGCGCACGCTGTCCTCAGTCATCCCTGCGGCGGTGATCTGAGCGGCGTTTGCCTGGAGGAAGGCTTCTGGGGTTGTGCCCGCACCCGCAGCGGCGCCAACTGAGTCTAGCAACGCATTGACCGCATTGATACGTTGTTGTGCCGCCGTGATCTCCTGAGGCGTCAGGGGTGGGGTGGCGAGATCGCGCAACTCGGCGTGCTGTCGCAGCGCATTGACCAGGTACGGCATCGTCGCCTGCTCGATCGTGGCCATGCTGGCCGGGATGCCCGGGACGGTTTGCAGTCCCGACTCCCTCGGTCGAGGTACCGTACCGCCGCGGTTGGTCTCCCATACGCCGACGGCCTGTGCTATCCGCCGCGTGAGCTCTGCAGCCGAAGGCAGCGGCACCGCGGCAGGGGCTGCTGCGGGTGGCTGCGCCTGCTGGCGAGCGACAGAAAGCTGGCATCGGTCATTAACGACCGCGGCCGAGCGCTCAGCCGGATCGTAGTCCGGGAGCACCTTCAAGGCGTCGGTCCGCATCGGGTCCCGGACGCCCTGCTGGATGACATGGTGAAGCTCGTGTACGAGGAGCCTTCGGCCCGTCTCAGTGGATGGCTGGAATGCGCCCGCAGCGAAGACGACGTGGCGGCCCACGGTATAGGCTGCAGCATCGACTGCCGCAGCAGAGGCTGCTGCGGCAGCATCGGTGTGGAGCTGCACGGCTGCCGCCGCCTTCGATCCGACGTATGCGGTCGCCCATGACTGCGTCGTTGCATCCATTGTGTGGCCAGGCCCAGTGACCACGTCGCTCACGACGGATGGGGCGTTATCCCCGTCCTCGGCCCGGTCAACCGGGCCTGCGCTGGCAGCCATCGCAGTACCTTCGGCACGTGGCGAGGTGACCCGCTCCGATCCCGGAGGTAGCGGCGCTGCGATGAACTGGGACGGCGCGTTAGCTCGACTGGCCTGGTTACGGTTAACCGTAGACACCGGGATCCTGCTGAAATCCCATACAGCGTTGCGCGGCATCTCCCGGTCCGTCCCGTCCGCCAAGTCAGCCGTTTGCGGATGGTCGCCGCCAAATCCGTTCCAGGTCAGGCTCGATGGCCTCTGGTGGATAGGCGCGCCGCGGCCTGGCGATCGTGCTACCACCACCGAAGTCACCGCCAGGATTTCATTGGCCTGACGTTCGCAGGCGTACACGGCGGACGGCTGGGCAAACATGGCCTCAGAATATCTAAACGGTTGGCCCGGGTACATAGTCGCTCTTATAACGTACGGCACGACGTTTCCGCCCTACCAGAGGTTGAATTGCTGGGGTCTGTGTCTGCCTGATCACAGTCGGCGTGCCTGCGTGACCTTGGACAGCCACGGTTCTAGGCCATGATCTATGAGATATCCCGATGATGGTGGCCTGCCCGCTGCCGGGCGGGCACGGCGTGAGCGGGTGCGGCTGGCGGCTGTGGCGATGTACGAGCAGGAGATCAAGCCGGTGCAGGTAGCTCATGAGCTGCGGGTGAGCACGAAGTCGGCCTATCAGTGGCGGCGGCGCTGGCGAGCCGGCGGCACCACGGCGCTGGCGTCCAGGGGCGCAGGCGGGGCAGCATGCCGGCTGTCGCCGGCGCAGCTGGCCCGGCTGCGCGCCGAGCTGGACAAAGGCCCGGCCGCCTGGGGCTGGCGTGAGGATCAGCGGTGGACGCTGGAGCGGGTCACCACCCTGATCGGCCGGCTGTTCCACGTCCGTTACACGCTGCGCGGCTCGTCGTATCTGCTGCACCGGATCGGGTTCACCCCGCAGGTCCCCGCCCACCGCGCCGCCGAACGCGACGAGGCCACACCCCCGTGGCCCACCCCGGACCAGCTGGCCGCCATCGTCAAGAACCGGCTCAAGCGCATCCAGTACCGGCCCGCGCTGATCGACGGCTTCCTACGCCAGACCGGACTCAACCTCGAACCTGAACCACCGTAAACCCAGACCCTGGCCTTTCAGTCTCTGTAACTGCTCCGGAATTTACGACTCTGCCGTGTCCCTGGCCTCCCGGTACGGACCATTCGCAGGGACGGTGGCCGCGGGCGAGCAGCCCGATCAGCAGCCAGGGTGCGTATCGCGTGCTACTGGGCAATGCATGTGGCGGTCAGCGGTCAGGCATCCAGGCCAGCAAAGCTACGGCTGCCGCGAGCGACAGCACCGCCCAGCCCATCAGCTCAAAGAACACGGCACCGGGAACAGAGCCATTGCTATCATCACTGCCAATGAAGCACATCATGACGATCATAAGTGCCGCGCTGGTGGTGATGAGCAGGCTGACCAGAGTCCTCTTGGCCTTCTTCAGTGCCCCCTTCCGGATATGGACGTTAATCGTGGCCTCTGACATTTCATTTTTCCTTTCTATAGCTGACTGCGGTGATGCTTGCGCCGGTCAGCCTGTGAACTCAACGAGCGCGTTGTTCCCGCCCGTGCACGTCACCGTATCGAGCGCTCCGGCGCCTCCATCGCAGTTCATGGTGTAAGACTGCCCGGTCACCGGACTGTAGGCGTAGTCCGCACCAGCGCCCGTGTAATCCGCCTCGACATTCAGCGCGAACGGGCAACTCGTGTCTGCGCCCGCGTATACGCCGCCGCCGCAGTCAGTAAGCGTAGGTTCGGCCGGCGCGGAGCCGGCGCGGGCACGTACACAGTCGTGGCCGGTGCGGGCGCTGGCGTGGTCGGGGCAGGAGTCGTAGGCGCTGGAGTAGCCGTGGGCGTACCAGCGGCAGCCGATGCGGCGGGAGCGGTGTGGGTAACGGCTGGAGCGCTCGTGAGTGAGCCGCACGCAGTAAGGCCGAGGCCCGCGGCCAATACTATGGCAGGGACTGCGGCAAACTTGATGAGTTTCATTGTGATCATCAGCCAGTCTGGACGATATTCGCGGCGACGATAACGCCGCCCGAAACGGTATAGGTGCCTTCATAAGTGTCCGTGGTGCCGTCACTCTGCAATGCTGACAGGCTGGCCTGGACCTGATCTGAGCCGAGTGCACTGAAGGTGCCGAGCGTGACGCGCACTGTGGTGTCATAGCCAGCCGCCCAATCGGCCTCATTACTGCCGCTGATGTTGTCACCACCGAGCGCCCATGCGGCCGAATAATCCCCGTTGTTAATGTCCTGGTAGAACTGCTGCACGACAGCCGTACTGTTGGTGAAGTACGCGGGCTGCGCTGGCGCTGGCGCGGCGGGCACGTACACGGTCTTGGCGGGGGATGCCGCTGGCGTGGTCGGCGCTGAAGTGGCTTCGGGCGGCGCGGTGGTGGCGCTGGCCTTGGGAGAAGCGGCCGGTCCGGCGGTAACCGTATGGGTCGCGGCATGTGCAGCGGCAGGGGCCTTCAGAGAGCCGCACGCGGCGAGACTGGCACCTGCAACCAGTACGATGGCCGGGATTGCGACAACCTTGTCGAGCTTCATCGTCTTGCCTTCCCCACGGCAGAGAAAGCCCTATGGTCACTCTCTGTCACCATTATCTTACGTAACGTGCATCCTTGTGGTCAGAGCAGGATGACCCGGGAAATCAGGTCCAAATGACCGGGCCAGATGGCCACGAAATCAGGGTCCTATGTCACTCAAGTGGCACCGGACGATCCGCATCCAATCGGCTCCCGGGCGCCAGGCGGCCCGGGGGAATCTGTGGGCTCCCGCCAGACGCCGTCAAAGATGACCGACCCAGTGCCGCCCGGAAACTGGATCGCGTCGCTGACCTGCCCGTTTCGCCGGCGCGGCTTGTGCGGTGATGGCTGGCTGGCCAGGTGCTGACGAAGATCGCTTACCTGTTCACGCGCTGGTTATCCGGCCTGGCGGTCCTGGTGGCCCGCAGTGACCGGGCGAAGGACGCCGGGTTGCTGGTGCTCCGCCACGAAAACGCCGTGCTGCGCCGGAACGCCCGCCGGGTGCGCCATGACTCCGCCGACCGGGCCTGGTTCGCCGCGCTCACCCGGTTCATCCCGCGCCGGCGCTGGGCCGAGATCTTCCCGGTGATGCCCGCGACACTGCTGGCCTAGAACCGCAGGCTCGCCGCCAGGAAATACGACACCAGCAGGCGGCGCCGGCCCGGCCGCCCGGCGACGGTCCGGAGCATCGCCCGGCTAACTGTCCGCCGGCGCACGAGAACCACTCTGGGGTTACCGTCGTATTCACGGCGAGCTGACCAAGCTCGGCGTCTCGGTCGCGGCATCCACGGTCTAGAGATCCTGCGCGCCGCGAGCATCGACCCAGCGCCGCGGCGGGAGGCCCGACCTGGCGGCAGTTCCTGCACGCTCAGGCCGCCGGGATCCTGGGCGCCGATTTCCTGCACGTGGATACTGTCGCGCTGACCAGGTTCTGTGGAATCTGAGCAGCGCGAGCCCGCAGTTCGGACACGGCCCGTACCAGCGAAGATTCCCACCGAACATGGATTCTGTGGACTGCGACGGAGGAGCATTCCACAGAATGCTGGTATTCATCGAGCACGGCCCCCGCCGGATGCACCTCGGCGGCGTCACCGCCCACCCCACCGGCGGGTGGACGGTACAGCAGGCCCGCAACCTGGCTCTGGACCTTGGCTACCGGTTCGGGGACCTCTGGTTCCTCATCCGTGACCGCGGATCAAACTTCACTCGCTCCTTCGACGCCGTCTTCCAGGCCACCGGCACCACGATCCTGTGCACGGCCGTGCGGGCGCCCCGGATGAACGCGATCTGCGAGCGCCCGATCGGTACCCTGCGCCGAGAGCACCTGGACCGGGTCCTCATCCTGAACCAGGCGCACATGCGAGCCGTCCTGGCCGACTACCAGGAGCACTACAACACCGCCCGTCCCCATCAGGGCCCCGGACAGCCCGTCCCGGACTTTGACCCTGGTTCCCGCGTCACCGCAGCAGATCCCGGCACGTGCCAGATCCGCCGAAAACCGGTCCTGAGCGGCCTGATCAACGAGTACGAGCGAGCCGCCTGAAACCGGGGAAGGCACAGGTCAAGGCCGAAATCATATTTTCGAGCGGCACAAGTTCAGCGGCTCCTCCGGCGCCGTGTTCACGACTGAGGGCGTCAGGATTCTTGCCAGCCCACCGCAGGCGCCGAGAGCGACGCGATCTGCGACGAGATGATTAGCACCCTGCGCCGCGAGCTCTTGGACCGGCTGCTGGTCATCAATGAGGGCCATCTGCGACAGGTGCTGACCGAGTACTTGTAGCACTACAACACCGTCCGGCCGCACCGTGCCCTCGGCCAGCTCAAGCTGACACCGGGCCGCCGCAGCCAATCAAATCTGGCCGAGTACCGAGCGGGACAGGATGGTGCGCCACATGCTTGGGCTAGAGGATCGTCTACCTGAAACAGAATACCGCGATCCATGATACAACGAATAAAATGGGGATCGCTACCGCTACACTGTGCCCGAACAGCCGAGGAGTTCCCGACATGATCAACGGATAGTTCGCAGGGCGTTCTCGCAAATTTTCGAATTCTTTTTTCAGTCCTCGCAAACGCGCTAGCGCAGCGTTAACAGTTGTGAATACCAGGGCCGCGAGGGCGATCCCGAGCGCAGGCAATTCATAGAATAGCTCATGAGCTGCGCTCGGAAAACCGCGTTGGACTCCATGGTTCTGAACCGCCAGTGTGGACGCATATGCCGCAAAAAGAAACGCCTGCCCGCCAATGAGCCAGCCGTTTCGCATGCCGATCAGCTGGTCCTCGTGTTCAATCTGCGTCCGATACGCATCGTAGATATCGGCCTTGATCTGATTTCGATCTGCTGTCTGGGATTCAGATCGGCCAGTCCCGTCTTTTCCTTCATCTCGCGCCGGGCCGCTGCCTTGGCGGTTTCGTCTTCTTCGATCCCCCCGCCATGCGGCCACCTAAGACTCCTTCCTCTCCGTCCATGCTGCGGAACAGCAGGAGCGCCGTCGCGCCGGCGGCGAGCTTCCGCCCACCAGCGCCGACTACTTCCTTATCAGATCATCTCGGAGGCACTCCGCACCCGCTATGGCGCAGGCGGGTGGCTTTACAGGCTCTCCGTCAGTGATCGCTATGGCTCATGGACACCGCCTGATCGGGCACGCGACGGGCACAACTGGCGGTTTTCAAGAGCGTCCTTTGATCAGGCTGCACTCCTGCGCTACTCGCGCTGCGAGCCGCCCGCCCGTCGGACGGCGCAAAGATCATCCCGCGTATATCCCGCGAGTCCAAATGCTGCCGCGTCTACCCTGTACCGCTTCAAAACCCATCGCATGGCGCCTGACCTGGGGTTCGTAAGGTCAGCTACGCGGCCTGGTAGTACTCTGCCGCTCGCCGTAGATGAGCATCCGGTCGGTGCACTCGGCTCGTGCGCTGCGTACCCATCTCTCAGCGAAACGGTTCGCGCGCGGGGTTCGCGGAGGGTCTTCACTATCTTCAGGCCCTCGCTGGCGAAGATTTCGTCGAAGACGCCGGTGATTTGGCGTCCCGATCGCGGATCAGGAAGCGGAATGAGCCGATCCTGTCCCCGAGATCCACGCTCAGGTTGCGGGCCTGCTGGACGGTCCACATTCCGTCCGGGCGTGCGGTCACACCGAGGACGTGCACGTGCCGGGTGGTCACCTCCATGACGAACAGTACGTACAGGCGCTTGAGGAAGACCGTGTCCACATTAAGAAATCGCAGGCCAGCAGGCCATCAGCTTGAGTGCGCAGGAACACCCTGTGGGTTTGGGACACCCGGGTCGATGCTGTTGACCTGCGCGTTCATGGCTTGAGCATCCTCGGTTAGAGGGCATCCTCGCTGTTCGTGTTCTGGTCCTTGATGTCTCTCGTCCTCCGCCGTATCTTCCGGCTCATCGTCATGCCCGGGCGCGGTGAACGCGCCAGGGAGACCGGGATCCTCGGGCTGCGCCACCAGGTCGCCGTGCTACGCCGTCAGGTGAACCGGCCAGACCTCAACGATGGGGACCGGGTGCTGCTGGCTGCGCTGTCGCGGCTGTTGCCCCGCCCTTTCGCGAGCGTCTTCTTCGTGACCCCCACGACCCTGCTGCGCTGGCACCGTAACCTGATTGCCCGCAAGCAGACCTCTCCGCGGAAACGTCCAGGCCGCCCCTCCACCAGGGCAGACGTCCACGCCGCGGTGCTGTGCCCAGCGCGCGGAAGATCGCGTCCCAGCCATCTGGAAGATCCTCAAGGGAGCCGGAATCGACCCCGCGCCTCAACGCGCCGCCTCCAGCTGGAAGCAGTTCCTGTCAGCCCAGGCCAAGGCGATCGCCGCGGCCGGTTTCTTCCACGTCTACACCATCTTCCTGCGCCGGCGCTACGTGCTGTTCGTCATCGAGCACCACCGAAGCCCCGTGTCCACTTGGCCGACGTCACCGCGTGCCCAACCGCCGCCTGGACGGCCCAGCAGGCCCGGAACACGCTCATGAATCTCGGCGAGCGGACTGACGGCCTGAAGTTCCTGATCAGAGAGCGGGATGCCAACTAACACCGGCGCGTTCGACGCAGTCTTCACCGCGGCCGGCACACCGATCACCACCACGCCCATCCGGGCGCCGCGCGCGAACGCGATCTGCGAGCGCTGGGCCGACAGTGCGGCGCGAGCGCACAGACCCGATCCTCCTCACCGGCCGACGGCAACATCCGCATCCGGCGACGTGACCGGCTTGGCGACCTGATCCAGGAATATTCGCAGGTCGCGTGAGGTGACGGTATTTTCGGCACCCACACCTGCGGTTTAACCGGGTTGTCACGTTGGGGCAGGATGACGGTTTCTGCCTGTGGGTGCCGACAATCGCATGCACGGCTCTGAATCAGCAGAGTTGCTCGCCCAGCGCTCCCCCGTGATGATCACCGATCATGTGCCTGCGGTTCGTTTTCCTCCTTACCATGCGACTAGCCGCGTGGCTGCGGCTGTCCCGGCGTGAGGAGGCATGGCACAACACAACAGAGCCGCTGGGACTATTCACGACTTCAGTGCTTTCGCGACTGCATCGAGGATTCCGCGGACGTACAGCAGCGCATCGTCGATTGATATCCCAGCCTGGCAGGCCACCTCCAGATTACCTTGTGGTCCTTTCAGGGTCACGAGGTGCACATAGGGCTGCCCGTGCTCCTTATGGTAGCCCACACGCAACATTGGGACCGTCGGGCCAAGATCCACGTACCTGATGTCTTCCGTACCCTTGCGTAGCTCGGCCAGCTGCCCGGCTACCTGCAGTTCGTCCTCTTCGTCTTGCCGTCGCACCTCTGCGGGCAGGTCCTCATTTTGAGTGGCTTCCGTACCCTTGCGTAGCTCGGCTAGCTGCCCGGCTACCCGCAGTTCGTCCTCTTCGTCTTGCCGTCGCACCTCTGCGGGCAGGTCCTCTGCGGGCAGGTCGTCATTTTCAGTCATGGCATGTCCTCTTTTCACCCTGGCCACCCCGAGCCTGGATAGGTCCGAACAGAGCCCGGCGGCCCGACCCGGGCCAGGCAGGAGTTCCTTCGCTGCAGGCCTCTGCCGAGGCGCCTCCGCGGCAAACCGCCGCGGATCACCTTCGCCAGCCTGCCCGGGCGGTACCGAAGCTGACATCCAGCACACCTCATCGCCGGCGAATACACCGGAAGTAAAACGAGCCAGCGGCTCACCCGGGCAGAGGCATAGGTCCTTGCCCTCATGGACATCTTGCCCGGCCATGACACCACGGATCTCTGGGGATCCTCAAGACCGCCCGGCGACGGACCGGGCCGACCTGGTCACAATTCCTGCACTCCCGGGCCGACGCAATCCTAGCCTGCGACTTCTTATCGGTTGACCTGCTCGACGGCACCTAAGCCCGTGTCCTCGCCGTGATAGAGCACGCGACCCGGCGCACTCCTGGACCGCACCCTTATCTGGAACCAGGCCCATCTGCGGCGGCTCTTAAGCGATTACCAGACCCACCATAATCAGCACCGGCCGCATCGCTCCCTGCGCGGCGCCGCGCCGCTGAAAGCGCTACCCGAACCGGCCGATCTTGCGTACTACCCGTCCGAAGGCACGCCCGGGTCGCTGGGCTGATCCACGAATATCGGCTGGTCGCATGACATGGACGAAGTTTTCGGCACGCACAGCATCCCGCAGTCCGTACCGGCCATCTCCAGCGCGGCCAGCGGGGCGTGCAGCCCGTACTCACGGCCCTGCGGTAATGGACCACCATCCGCACGTCAGCCACGGTGCCAGGCTATCGGGGGCCCACCCGCGGGCGGGCCGGGTGCACGCGGAGGCTGGCTCGGCCCGCCCATAACCAGGACAATGGAAGCAGAGCGGGCCCGGCACGCCACGAGAACGCCGGCCCGGCCCGGGCCTCGGGAGAGCCGGGTGGGTTCCGGACGCGCTGTCACGAGCCGGATGCCCGCCGATTGGGGAGCATGATGGTTGCGCGCAGGACCGGGCAGCCGGGCGCGATGGGCGCCCGCGAGACGCTCGCCGCCCTGCTCGACCGCGGGACGTTCAGTTCCTGGGACACCCCGCCCGCCGAGGCCAAGCGGGATCCGGCGTATGCCGCTGAGCTGGCCACCGCCCGGGACAAGACCGGGCTGGACGAGTCGGTGATCACCGGCTCGGGCCGGATCCGGGGGCGCCCGGTAGCGGTGGCGGCGTCGGAGTTCGCCTTCCTCGGCGGCTCCATCGGGGTAGTGGCGGGCCAGCGGCTGGTAGCGGCCATCGACCGGGCGGCCGCGCAGCGGCTCCCGCTGATCGCGCTGCCCGCCTCGGGCGGGACACGCATGCAGGAGGGCACGGCCGCCTTCCTGCAGATGGCCAGGATCACCGGGGCGATCGGCGTGTACCGGGCAGCCCACCTGCCCTACCTGGCCTACCTGCGGCATCCGACCACGGGCGGGGTGTTCGCCTCCTGGGGATCGCTCGGGCACATCACCGCGGCCGAGCCGGGGGCACTCATCGGCTTCCTCGGCCCGCGCGTGCTCAGCACCCTGCACGGCGTCCCGCTGCCCGAGGGCGTGCAGACCGCCGAGAACCTGCACGCCTGCGGCCTGGTCGACGCGGTGGTCGAGCCGCGGGAGCTGGCCGGGTTCGTCGACAGCGTGCTGGCCGTCGCCACCGCGCGGCGGCGCAGCGTGCCCCGGCCGCCAGCCGGGGAGGTCCAGCCGTCCCCCGCATGGGAGTCGGTGCTGCGCACCCGCAGCGCGGGCCGGCCTGGCGTGCACCAGCTGCTCGCGGCGGCCGGCGTCGAGGTGGTGATGCTCCAGGAGAACACGATCGTGCTGGCCCTGGCCCGGTTCAGCGGCAACCCGTGCGTGCTGGTGGGGCAGGACCGGCTGGCCCCCGTCCCCGGGCCGGCCGCGATGCGGCTGGCCCGGCGCGGCATGCGGGTGGCCGCGGAGCTGCGGCTGCCGCTGGTGACCGTCATCGACACCACCGGTGCCGAGCTGTCGCAGCAGGCCGAGGAGGGCGGGCTGGCCGCCGAACTGGCCGCGACCCTGGCCGAGATGGTCAGCCTGGACGTGCCCACGGTGTCGCTGCTGCTCGGCCAGGGCGCGGGCGGCGCGGCGCTCGCCCTGTTCCCCGCAGACCGGGTACTCGCGCTCCAGCATGGGTGGCTGGCGGCCTTGCCGCCGGAGGGCGCCAGCGCCATCATCTACCGCGACGCCGGGCATGCGGCCGAACTGGCCGCCCGGCAGCGGATCTGCACCCCGGACCTGGCCGCGGACGGCCTGGTTGACACGGTGATTGCTGAGGATCCGCAGCAGCCTGGGCTGGCATGCGAGCGGGCCGCCGCGGAACTGGCCTGGGAACTCGGCCGGGTTGTCGTCGGCGGCGACGCGGCGGCTCGGCTGGCCGGCCTGGCCCCCTACCGCCGGGCCGGCGCCGCCCGCGGCTAACCGCAATGCGGGGGAATTAGAAGCGGGGGAATTAGAATTAGAGGTCGCTGGCCTGTGTCAAGCGGTTCGGCTTTCCGCACATCCCGAACCGGGCAATCCGGGCGATGCCGGCCGGTGGACATATCCGTACCGGGCCATCGACCAGCACGGCCAGGTCATCGGCGTGCTGCTGCCCCCAGCGACGCGACCTGGCTGCGGCCCGGCGGTTCTTCACCCGCGCGCTGCGCGCCGGCACGATCCCGGCCGAGGTCACCACCGACCGCTCCCCGGCCTATCCGCGGGTCCTGGATGAGCTGATCCCCTCGGCCCTGCAAACCGTCGAGCGGTACGCGAACAACCCGGTCGAGACAGACCACGGGCGGGCTGAAAGCCCGGCTGCGGCCGATGCGCGGCCTGAAACGCTACCGGTCCGCGCGGATCGTGGCCGCCGGGCACGCGTTCGTCCAGAACCTCGCCGCGGCCACTATGAACTCGCCACCGACGTTCCCGCACGACACCGGATCCACGAAACATTCGACCAGCTCGCGATAGCCATCTGACAGCCGATCGTCTCCGGCCATCGTGCTCTGTCACGCGCACCGATCGGCCAACGCAACACTGCCAGCACGGGTGCCAAGAGTAGAAGCCCAGGTCAAATGCTCTGCGCGAGTTCTGGCACAGAACAGGCACTGCACGGCCGGGCCCGCACTGTATCGGGCTTCGGCGCACCGCTTCGTGTGATCACACCGCCGCCCGCCTGGTCTCGGGATCGTCCGTAAACAGAGGAGAATTCCGTTGGTTAAAGGGAATCGAGGGCGAGCTGGCCGGCCCTTGGGTTGACTTGGCTGATTACAGGGGCCAGGACTGTCAGGCCTGAGGCGACAGCGACGGGGGCGACACCGCGGGTGGCGAGAAGCCTTCGGAGCCAGTCGAGCATGTCGGTCAGCACGATGGGATCGTTGACGAGGCGGGCGGCAGCGATGAACTGGGTGATGAAGGCGAGATCTTCTTTGGTGCGGGCGAGTTGTCTGTTGTTGTACGTCGCCATAGGCGGGTAGGCGGCGGCGAGGGCCTCGAACGCGACTCCGGCGATCTCGGGTGCCATCGCGTCGAGTTGCAGCACCGCCTCGTCCATCGGCGTGGACTCTGACGGAATGGTCGGCGGTTGGTGCTGCCATTCGTGCAGGATGCGGACGGCGTCGTTGACTCCGGCCGCCCAGGCGTCCACGCCCAGCCGAGTCGCCCGGTCCGGGCCGACTCCGAGCGCTCGTCCCCCGGCGATCACCGGAATGCCATGGCGGTGGGCGGCGTCCACCAGTCGGGTCACGCCTGAGAAGAAGAGCGCCAGATTGCAGCTCACCGCAAGGGCGTCGGGGTGGTGACGAGCGATGAGCTTGGCGACGTGGTCCACAGGAGTGGATGCCCCCAGGAAGACGGCCGTGAAGCCGCGAGATCTGAGCATCTCGGCGAACATCTGCGCCGGCAGTGAGTGCCAATCACCTTCGGCGCAGGCAACAACGACAAGCCCGCCTGCGGCCGGGGCTCCCACCGAGTTGGCGATGGCATCGAGCGCCTTCTGGGTAACACCGCTGGCCAGGTGTTCGTCGGCGACGGTCCAGTCGTTGCGCAACCACCGTTCGCCGACTTCGCGCTGGGCGACGCCTAGCAGGCCGACGATGATCTCATCGAACGGGACACCGCGGTCCAGCAGGTTGAGCGTCAGTCGGACACCGGACCGACTGTCGCCGACGACGGCGTGTTCGAGGTATTCCTCCACCAAGTCAGCCCCGGTGTCCCCGCCGATCACCGGGCGACGACCTCGAAGCGCCGGAACTGGCAGGGCCGCGGCCGGTCATCGCCGCGCGGGATGCGCCGGTGAGATCGGCGGTGATCTTCGGAGCGCATGTACGTCGCGAAACACTCCGGGCTGTCCCACCAGGAGATCATCATCAAACTACAAGGGTCGGTGACGTCGGCCCACACCTGGAGCCCCTGGAAACCGGGCCAGCGGTCCACGGCGCCCAACCGATCAGCAAACGCGGCGTCGAGGGCCTCGCGGCCCGCCTCGGGAACCGTAAGTTCACTGACCGCAACAAACTGCGATGGCGCCGGCTCCGATGCCGGTGGTGGGGATACGGGTGTCACAAGTAGTCCTCCTTGGTAGCCCATTGCCATTGGTCACGTCCGGACGCTTTGGCCCGGTACATGGCCCGGTCGGCCGCATCGAGGGCCCGTCGGGGATCGGGATGAGCCGGCGCGATGCCGGCGGAGAAGGTAATCGGGTATGGCCGTGCCTTCTCCCACTCGAGCCGAAAGCGGACGAGGAACGGCTCGGGCCGGCTTTCGGACGCGATGACCACGAACTCTTCGCCCCCATAACGGCCGACCCGGTCCGTGGCTCGCACGAAAGCGGCCAACGTCTGGCCGAGGATGCGGAGAACCCGGTCGCCTTCTTGGTGGCCGACAGTGTCGTTGATCGCTTTGAAGTGATCGAGGTCGATCATGATCACGGTGTCGCCGGGCCGGAGCCGGCCCAGGGCGCGGCTCAGCATCCGGCGGTTCGCCAAGCCGGTGAGCGGGTCGATAGAGGCGTCTGCAGTAAGACGCGACGCCTGATCGGCGAGTTCGAGGGCTCGCTGGGCGTCACGTACGAAGATCGGGAGGTGTCGTTCGAGGAGCATCCTGGCAACGCTCAAGCGTGGAGCCGCAGGCAGGACCGGCTCGCCCACCCCGAACGACAGGTCCACCGGAAGAGCGTCGTCGGTCGAAGCAAGGGCCGCGACCGTCACCCCGCCGAGGTCCTCGACAAGGTCCCTGGCCACCGCGGAGGCGTCAGCCGCGGTCTCGATCCACAACAACGCACGGGTCGCGTTGAGCGCGACGGACAGCGCCACGTCAGCGCCCAAGGGCACAGGTGGATGCTCATTGGCGGAATCGCCATCGCCGATCGACCCCTCCGCCGCCACTGGCCGCCCGGGATGGTTAGACCCAGTTTCAGCCACGGGTTGACGCTCCGGAAAAAGCAGCGCTCACCGCAAACATATCTTTTCCGAGACGCCCCGAGCCATAACGCTCCCTTGACCGTTACGAGGAGCACCGGGCCGTAGGAGTAACAGCACCGTCCCACCTGACCAGGCACCCCCAGAAGGACCTTCCCGACGTTATCAGCGCGGGGCACACTTTGCGGGAAATCCTCTCGGCCTCGCCGAACAAGCCTCCACGACTGCGGTGGCGTTATGCCGCAACACCACGGACTTTAGGTGTTTGTAGCCTGCTGGGGGGTTGCCCGTTTTGTGTTCTGTGTCTTGTGCCGCTCGGAAACTCGATCGTACCCCCGCACAATTTCGCGTCCTCGGCGTCGATCACCCCGAACGTGGCGTTCGTACTGGCTAATTGGCCAGTACGCCAGCGCCGATCCGGCCACCCCTGCGCCGGAAATGAGCACGTTCGAAGGTGCCAAGCGTGGGTGGAATCTTTCTGTGGCGGCATCGAGCACGAAGTACCACTTCTGCCCAAGGCCGGGGCTGGCCGTGTCCGGGTGGCAGACGGGATGTCCCGGAACGGCAGGAAGGCAGCCAGCGCAGTGAAATCCGATGGCCAGCGACATCTGCGGGCAATCCTGGCCGGTACAAGGCCCACTACAACGGACGGCGACCCCATCGCAGCCGCCAGCTGCAACCGCCCCGACCCGACTACCCCCGTCGCCGACCTTTCCCAGGAGCGGATCAACGCCGACCCGCCCTCGGTGGCCTCATCAACGAATACGAGCGGGCCACATAGAAACCGTGGACAAGACTGGTGGCCGAGTTCCGGAACCCCAGAGGCAGGAATCCTGGCGATGTCCTGCACCAGGCACCTACTCCTGCAGTGCTGAGTAATGCCGGTAAATCGCCTGTCAGGCTACCCTGGGCGGCGGTTGGCCAGCGCCGTGACATCGACAACACCTGGCGCGTCCTACCCAGGGCCGGTTCGGTGACTAGACTTTTCCGCGCGGCGCATGCGTGAGTGTGCTTCGCCCTGTTGCTGGCTGCCGTTATTACGGCTGCCCAGGTCTGCGACGTCTTGGGCCGCCCTGGCTCTCAGTTCGCGATAGATGCGGTTCGACCGCCTGGCTTCGGCGCTCAGCGGCGAACAGGCGAACAGGCGGCGCTCCCAGCTGACGATTTCGGCGGTTGCGGTCGTCGTTGCAGCGCTGATGCGGACTGGCATCGTGGCCGTTGTGGCGGCTACCCGGGCAATAGGAACGACGATGTGTCTCATGATTCCTCCGGTGCAGGTCACTGCCAGCCAGGCATGATCGGCTGATATTTCCTGGAACTTGTGATTGCCGTGTTGCAATAATTGCTGCCGACACCCTTCCGAGTGAACTCGGTACGTCCACTAGGCGAAGGCCTGGCAGTAGCTGTTACGAAAAGACCTGGCCGCAGCCAATATCTCAGCTGGCTGCGTGGTCAGTCCCGGCAGGCAGCGACATCACCTCTGCCAGGCCACGAGCGATATTTTATGATGCCAGATGGTCAGCCGCAAGTAGTCGCCGTAAAAGGCTATGTTAAATTCCGGTGACTAGTCTGCTGGGTTAGCGATGGATTCTGTCACCATCCCGCGTGATCCCAAATAATCTCACTAGCCTGACCGGCCACTCTGCCCGCACCGGGCACCAGATTCCCGGTCTTGTCCCGTTCGAAAATAGGTTCCGGCAGGTGACCCGCAGGTGTTCCGGGCGTCAGGCGGCGCGGACATAGTCGCTGATCAGGCCGCCCGGGACGGGTTTTCGGCGGATCTGCCGTGTGCCGATGCCGGTCACGGTCGCGGGGAGCGTCACGTTCGTCGGCGGGGAGACGCCGGGCGATGCCCCGATGCTGTGCGTGCCGAGAATCCCGTCCGCCGCCCAGACCAGCAAAGTTGCTCTCCCGGCCATCCGCCATGAAGGTCGGCAATCATGTGCCTGCGGTTCGTGTTCCCCCTGGTCACGCGGGTCGCCGTGTGGATGCGACTGTCCTGGCCCGAGGAGGTGCAGAAGACCGCGGAGAACTTGATCCTGCGCCACCTGCTCGCCATCCTGCAGCGGCGGCAGCCGCGCCGCCCGAAGCTGAACTGGGCAGACCGCACACTCATAGCGACCCTGCCCGGCGTAATACCAAGAAGGTGGCGCCACGGACTGCGGCCGCTGGTTACCCCGGACACGATCGTGCGCTGGCGCCGCGGCGTCGTCCGCCGCCAGGCCGCCAGGTCCATGCACGGCAAGACCGGCCGGGCGGCTCCTGCGGCCTGCGCCCGCCCGTCAGCTCGATGGTGCTTGGAGGAATGCAGTGAATGCCGGGAGGGCGGCCGGGTCTTGGAACAAGAACCCGTGGCCCCCTTCGTAGCCGTGCAACTTCGCGCCGCGGATGCGCGATGCGATGCTGGTGCTGTTGGCGGCTGGTGCGATCCCGTCGTAGTTGCCGTAGCCAACCAGGGCCGGGCAGGTGATCGCACCGAGCCTGTCCCACACGTCATGGCCTTCGCGCGCTTGGAGCTGGGCCGCGCCGGCGGCCACGGCGGCAGGGTCCTGCTGATCTTGCCCGGCGGCGATCAGCCGTTCAGCGATCGCCCGATCGGCGGGGTGGGCCTCCAGCCACCGCTGGTCCCAGCGGCTGTCCGCCAACTTCAGCTCCGCCGCCACCCGTTGCTCCCGGGGGAGCTTCAGCAGCTTTTGCAGCGGATAGGAGGACCCGCCCTCGCCACCGGCCGACGTGCACGCCAAAGCCAGGCGCTCCACCCGGCCCGGGTTGGTGACGGCGAACTCCTGCGCCACCATGCCGCCGAAGCTCACCCCGACCACCCGGCAGGACTGCCACCCAGCGATCTCCAGCAGGCCAGCGGCGTCGGCCGCGACATCGGCCATGATGTACGGGCGCGTCACCGGGGCGCTGCGGCCAAAGCCGCGGTAGTCCCACGCCAGCAAATCAAAGCTGGCAGTGAGGGAATCGAGCAGCGGCCGGACGTCTTGCAAGGTCAGCCCCGACCCGTTGCAAAACAGCAACCGGGGACCACTGCCCCGCTGCTCCCAATACAGCTCAACCCCATTCACATGGTCAACCGGCATCGCGCTCACCTCCCCGACATGGCCACCTGGCATCCCGCTCCCCCGGACGCTACCCGCCTGCAGGATGCCCCCTGTCATCCATGCCTGGTGATCCCAAGCGCTCAAGCCACCCACGGCCAGGCAGCCGGATCACGAGTCACTGATTGATCAGTCGTTCGTCAAGCCGAAGATCTGGGAGGCCGTCCGGTGGATACGCGATCGGTTGATCATCTCATCTCATCTCGTCGAGGTCTTGGCGCATGGGTGCCCGGCGGCCAGGTCGGCGGCCAGCCGGAGCATCGCGGGGCGTGCTGAGGCGGCGTACAACTGCTGGGCTCCGCTGAGCATCCAGTCATCGCCGACCGGGACAATGCAGGCGGTCATGAAGCAGCCCGGCCGCACAGGCGCCAGGGACTCAGGCCCGGCGTTGGCCCGGATGCGGTAGGTCCGGTCATCGCCGAGCCTGGTGGCGGTGATCGAGTCTCCGGCGTGGTCATGGATCTCGAAGACGCCGGCCACCACCTCGCGCCAGCGAAGTAGCATCTGACGGTCGTCACCGGGGAGGTGCAGCAGGTCGCGGACCTGCCTGGCCTTGCTGCCCATCGTGCTCTTGGCCACGCCGAACGCCTTGCTGAGCTCGTCAGCCGTGACATATGGCTCACTTGCGGGGTCGGACACAAAGTTCGCCTGGCCCAGCGCATACACCACTCCAGCCGCCCACGTCGCCCGGCGGCCAGCAGTAAGTGGCGACGGCCGCTTACGCGCCAGCTTCGCCACCGCCCGCCGGGCCAGATCGCCATACTCCTCATCGAGGACAGCCCGGCACACCGCGTCGGTGATGGCCACAATCTCGTCAGCCACCAGTCGCAGCGCTTTCGGCACCCTCAGTCCGTCAAGATCGGTCACGGCAGCCCCGGCGCTCGCTGCTCACCGCCAGTGTCTGCAGCTGCAGCATTGCGCGTCGCCTTCCTTGCCCCGGCCGGCCGTGCCCATCTCTCGGCCGACGTGACGACCTGGGGCCTGTCCCGGCCGAACCTCTTGAGGTAGAGGTCCTCAATGAACTGAGGCAACGGGGCTTTCCAGGGTTCCTGCCGGTGGTTGGCGATCTTGCCGAGCTTGCGTGGGTTCAGGCCGAGTTCGCGGGCCATCTGCACCTGCGCGTGCGAGAGGTGGTACCGCTGGCGCGCCTCACTCCAGGCCTGCGCCTGGGGCGGAAGGGACTTCGGGGTCTTCCCCATGCTGCTCAGCCCAGCCAGTGCCGATAGGCATCGATCCACTGCGCGCCGACAGGCGGCGGCTCTGGCAGCAGAAGATCCAGCACCCGGACCGCCTGGCGGATCCCGCGACGGGCGCACATGGCCAGGATGCTGTTGTCCTCGCCGAGGCCGACGTGCTCCACGGTGACCTCGACGCCCAAGACGCCGGTCACGAAAGGGATCTTCAGGTTGTCCACGATCATCGCGTGGAAGCTCATTGCCTGCCCGTCGTCGCCGTAAGCGTTGACCGTAGCTTCCCCGGTCATCGCTGCAGGTTCTGCATTGCTCAACGCGGCCACCGGGCAAGCGTACCGAGGCGCACCGGGACCGATCCTTCATTCTGATGCGAGGGCAGGAGGACGGCCATTTCAGGACGGTTCTGCCGCCAGACACAGGACCGACCCGTTTTCGAGGTTCGCTGACCCGCTGCACAGCCAGAAGAGGCCTTGCCCCTCACCCCGTGGGTCCGCCGCTCGGTTACAGAACGTCCGCAGGCGCTGCTGGCATGACTGCCTTCCTGCTCGACGAGATGTTCCCCAAAGGCACCGAGGTGATGCTGTGCGAGACATACGGTCATGACGCAGTCCACGTCGCCGAAATCGGTCTTCGCGGTGCCGAGGATGCGCAGGCGGCGGCGAAAACGTCGCCGACTTCGCGTCCGAGCGCGACATCGTCCTGGCATTCGTGCTGAAAAAGAATCTGCCTGCCGGAGGTGGCAGGGGGTCGGCAAAGTCATTTGGTGATGGCCTGGTAGCTGGCGACACGCCGGTGATGGGCGGGTAAGAGTGCGGGCACGGTCCTTTGGGGTGATCATGGCGGTTCTCACGCCAGCCAGATCGCTCCCGAGGGGCCATGCCCGCGCTGCCATCATCACCGATTGCCCCTGCTCTCGGCCACCTGGTTCAGCTGGCCGAAGGCGCGATGGTCAGGCCCAGCTTGGTCAGCTCGCCGTGAATACGCCGGTAGCCCCAGAGCGGGTTTTCGTGCGCCAGGCGGCAAGCCTCACACCATCAGTCGCGGGAGCAAAGGCCTCCGCTGCACGAGCCCGGCCAGACGATCGACGTGACCGCCGCCGGATCGAGCGCAGACAGGTCGTCCACGACTTGATCAGCGAGTACTGGAGAGCAGCCCGGCACGTCGGCGGCTCCGTCCCATTCACTTAGCTCCCGAAGCTGATGCTGTCCGCCTTGACGTCTACGTTGATCCCGTTCGACGACGAGTTAAGCCCGCCGGTCATCTGCAGCCCCAAAGGCAGCGACTTCAGCGGCAGCTTGATGGTCTGTGCCGAGCTCGCCAGCCCCGATGGCAGACCATTGCTCGACACCAGCTGCAGCTCGATCTCGTCCGGCCCGGCCGCCACCACCTTCCACGTAGCCGACCAGGACACGAGCCCTCCGGCCAAATTCAGGCTGCCTTTCACCTCGGTATTGCCGACCGAGGTGACCTTCAGCCCGCCACCGCCCAGGAAGCCGGTCAGCGGGCCAGCCGCCGACAACGCGTTCCCCAGGGCCCCAAGGCTGATCAGCACCGTCCCGTGCACCGGCCCGGCAGTACCGCCGCTGAAGCTGGAATTTACCTTCACGCTGTCCGCGACCACATGCAGGCTGGTGACCGTGATCGGTCCCTCCTTAATGTCCGACGAGCTGATCGTGATCTGGTGAAACTCCCGAGCGGCAACCTGGGTCAGGAACGGGAAGCCGGCGATCGACACGCTGGGCTTGACCGGAAAGCCATGCGACTTGATCTGGGACGCGATCCTGCTCTCGGCAAACGCCCTGGCCCCGAAGTCGAGGCCGACCAGCACCACGACGATGACCACGATCCACGTCAGCCACGTGCGGCCACGACGGCGCTGCTTCTGCTTTGGCTGGTTGTTAGGCAAGCCAACCGCCTCCCGGTCTGGGCCTGGAACCGCCGCCGCGGCCAGGCTAGCGCTAGCTGGGACAAACTCAGGAGTCAGGGCAGGTAGGTCAGGTTAACCACCTGGATCAAGCGCCGGGCCGTCCTCGGCTGCCTCATCAACGAATACGAACGGGCCGCATAGAAGCCCAGGCCAAAACCAGTGGCCGAGTTCTGGAATCCCACAGGCCGGCCCGAAGGGCTACATCACCAACCTGCGAGCCTGCCCCGATGGAACGCCGCATCCCGCTGAACCTGACCAGTTACGCGCCAGTTACGCGCCAGATAGGGCGCGCTGACGGAGATGGCCGCGTGCCCGGCACCAGGATCTGCGCGGACCGTTTGAGTCCGCGCATCCTGCCTGGGGCCCGTCCGGGCGGGGGACCGGCACTGGCGCGAGTCAGGTAACCGGCGTGCGGCGGCTGCGCGTTGACAGGGTGTGGGGACCAAGCGACTGGACTTCGCGGAGTTTTACCGCGAAGCCAAGGATGAGTGCCTGTTGACCGTCGTGGTGAGTGTTGGCGACCGGGACACGGCGCAGGACCTGGTGGACGAGGCCTTCGCCAGGGCCTGGGCGTCATGGCGCACGGTCAGCAGGCACCCGGCCCCGGCGGCGTGGGTAGTACGCACGGCGCTGAACACAAGTATCTCGCGGTGGCGGCGCCGTCGCCGGGAGGTACCGGTGCCTGACCTCGCGCTTGTCGCGGACCGGCCCGCGGCCGGCGGGGCTGCCGGCAGTTCCGTCGATCCCAGGATCATGGCGGCGTTGCTGCGGCTGCCCGCCCGGCAGCGGCAGGTGGTAGCGCTGCGGCTGTTCCTGGACCTGGATACCGCCGGCACCGCGCGGGTTCTCGGCATCGCGCCCGGCACAGTCCAGGCTCACCTGGGCCGCGCGATGGCTGCGCTTCGCGAGGACCTTATCCCTACCCGGCAGGAGGAGAATCAGTGATGAACGACGGCGAGCTGATCACGATACTGCGGGAGCAGCGTGACAAAGTCCCGATGAACACGCCGGTCGAGCAGATCATCAGCCGGGGCCGCGCGGTGCGCGCCCGGCGCCGCGTCCCCGTCGTGGCCGGGGCACTGGGGGCGGCAGCCGCGGCGGCATTCGCCGTGAGCGCGGCGCTGCCCGCCAGCCACCCTGCCAGCGGGCCTCGTGCCCAGCTGGCGGCCTGGACGGTAGACAGGCAGGCCGACGGCAGTATCCGGGTCACCATCCGCGAGCTGCGCGACCCGGCCGGACTCCAGCACAAGCTCCGCGCCGACGGCGTCCCGGCCAGCGTCACCTTCACCGGCCAGCGGAACCCGGCGTGCCAGGGTTACCCCGGCGGCGGTAGCCAGAGCCAGCGACGGCATCTGCTGAGCAGCGTGGCGACGCCCGCCGGAGGACGTAACGCCATGATCATCCACCCCTCGGCGCTGCCATCCAGCGGCGGCCTGCAGATCGACGCCCTCTTCCAGCACTACCCGGGGCCACGGGGCAGTTTCCAGGTTGGCGTGGGCCTGGTGAAGGCCAGCCCGCAGTGCACCGGTAGCTAGCCACCCGGCTGGCGGCCTGCCGGCCTGACCGGCGCCCGGCGAGGGCCGCGCGGCAACCCGCGCGGCCCTTCGCCGAGGTACTGGATCGTCATGCAGCCGGGGTGATCAGGCCAGCGGCAATCTCGTCCGGGAGCGTCCCGGGGATGCCTGCCGATCAGGAGCTGCCGTCCTATGAGGTGCTGGCAGCGCTGGTGGTGTCGCTGCGCGGGGTTGCGTGCACCTCCCCAGCGCCCGGCTCGGCTCTCACCTTGACCTTCGGGGAGCCTCCTTGGCCAACTCAGAAGGCCTTGCCCTGGACCTTGAAGTGGCACGCGTGGGGCATCTGATTCTTTGGCCAGCACACCGCCCGGCGGGGACAGTGGACGTCACCAATGTGCAGGGAAGCGGCGCGAGGATACCGCGGTCAACTGGCGTGCCGCATTACATGCCGGGCCATCCGGGCAGCGATCTGCCGGCAAGGCTCATGATCGCGATCGACGTACGGGCTACCCGGAGCTACCTGCGCAACCTCCTGTAGACCCGCGCCGCCACCAGGCGCAGGCCAGTCCCAGTGACCACGCCCGGCGCATCCGCTTCTAGCCGATAAGTGCATGTCGGCGAAGTCGGCCCTGCCGCCGTGGAGTTGCCAATTGGGTGTGCTGGCAGCGGCGGGCTGACCGGTGGTTGTGGCGCTCACGGTTGGCGCTGGGAGCCTGTTGCCGGTCCGCTGGCTCAACGGTTGGGCTGCGCGCCTGGCGGCTGGGCAGTTATTCCGTTCGCAGGACAATGGCGGCCGGCGTGCGCGATGCGTGTCTGCCGGGAAAGGCGGCGACGAGGTTCGCGAGCACGAGGGCGCCGAGGCCGATGTAGACGAGTGAGAGCGCCGGCACGGTGGCTCTGGGCACGGCGTAGATCTGCTGGGCGAACAGGATCCACAGCCACCGCCCGAGCGCTACGCCCGCTGGGATTCCGCCGACGATGCCCACCGCGACGGCGGCCGTCGATTGCCACGTTACGCAGGACATGAGCTGGCGCCGGGTGAGGCCGAGGGCTTTCAGCAGCGCGAGGTCGCGGCGGCGGCGGTGGACCGAGGCGATCAGGGTCAGGCCGAGCGCGACCACTGCGCCAGCTGCCAGCCCCGCCGCGAGGAACGCGGGCGTGGCGCCTATCGACCGGTAGTTCTCTATCTCCGCCGGATATTGCACGGGCAGGGTCTCGACGCTTTGCCCGGTGTAGAGGCTGCCCGGCAGGGCTTCGAATGCCCTGGTTCCCGCCTTGGCGATGCGCTGCAGCGATCCGAGGCCCGCGGCTGGTGTCACCCCGTTCCTCAGCCGGACGAGGACCGCCCCTGGGCCGTTCAGCGTGGGATCCGGGCTGCTGAACGCCTTCTGCATTGCGGGCGGCGCGATCCCGGCGGGGACCAGCGCTCCGGTTCCCATCGAGGTATGCAGGGTCTGCACGTTCCCGATCGCGGGCAGTGTCGCGGTCCCGACGATCACTTCGGGCGTTGGCGGGATGTAGACAGGGGCGTCGTCCGGCGCCCCGTAACTCACATCGACGGTCTCACCGACACGCTTGTGCAACTGGCCGAGCGTTTGCGCGCCGAGGACGATCTGGTGGCGGCCCTCGGGCGGGTGCCCGGATAGGATCGGCGGGCTGACCCGGGCGCGGGCGCCTGTGAGGATGGCCGGCGTGATCTCGCCGTCGATTTCGAGGTCGCCGAACGACACGCCGATCCATCCCGCCACCAGCGGGTCGCGGCGCAGCAGCGCCAGGGCCTGCGGGGGGATATCGGGACCCTCCAGGACGTAGCTCCAGTTCCAGCCGTACAGCGGTGGATGCGAGACTAGCGTGGTCAGCCCGCTGCCGAAGGTGAGCGTGGCGACGACGATAGCGACGGCCAGCGCGGCGCCAAAAAGCGCCGAGCGGACCGGCACCGCGGTGCGGCCGCGGCCGGGTTCAAGCGCGAAGCGGATGCCGGCGACCGCGGAAACGGGGGCACCGGAGTTCGCGGCCAGCCGCGCGATGCTCGAACCCCTGGTAGGCCGTGCGGCGCCCTCGTGGCGGCGGCCAGCTACCGGCCGGGCGGCGAGCACGACGGCGACGGCGCCAATGCCGGCAACGAGGGCAAGAAACCCGAAGCCGAGCACCGTGGAGTCGGCCGCCAGCCCCGGCGTGGGATAGACCGGCCGGACCGGGCCGATGGGCGAAAGCGGCGACAGCCCGACCGCCACCCCGGCCGCGAGCAGCGAGCCAGCGACGATCGCCCCGAGGATGCCGAGAAGCCCGTCGCCCATGATGGCGAGGCGGCTCGCGCCGAGAGCGCGCAGCACCGCGGTCTCCTCATCGGCCTCCTGGATCTGGCGCGCGATGACCTGCGCCGAGATCAGCAGGACCGCAAGCATGGCAATGACGCCGAACACGGCTAGGGCGATCGCCTCGGGCTCCACGGTGTGGTCGACCTGCCCCTCAACGACCGAGGTGAGGTGAAAGTTGTAACTGACGGCTTGCGGGATGGCCCGGATGATCTCGTGCTCAACGGACGGGACCCCGCGGGCGCCATCGGTCAGCTTGAGCCCGTAATACAAACTCTCCCGTCCGGTACTGAACGGCCGCGTCAGCGCCGGAGTGAACAGCACGAAGGACGGGTAGCGGTCAACGTCATCCAGCACGACCTCGTTGTTGAACATCACGATCCCGGTGAGCCTCATGTCGAGCCGGCGCAGCGGCTTCGACGTGGCCGACTGGGCGTTGGTGTAAAAACCCATCGGGATGACCTGCCCGACGTGCCAGCCGAGAAGACGGGCCGCCAGCGCGGTGGCGACGAACTCGTCTTCACGATCCGGGCGGGCCATCCGGCCCGCCGTCACCGTGACCCGGTCCTGGTCGAAGTACTCGCCGTCGATACTGCCGATCGGGATGGCCTTGCTATAGCGGAACGCGGGGGGAATGATGGGCGCCCCCGTCCGCGTCAGCGGGAACGCGTTGAGAGAGAACAGCGCCGCCTCGACGCGCTGAACGCCGGGCAGCCGTTCCAGCTTCCTCGTCAGGTTCGGCCCCTGGCCGCTCAGGCTCAGGTCAGAGGGATTGGTAGCGGCCAGGAACGTCGTGTATGAGGACTGCGTGCGCCTGGCCGCGGCGACCGAACCCAGGGCAATACCGCCGATCAGCCCGATCAGCAGCACGAGAGTGAGGTAGCCACCCTGCCTGCGGCCAAAAGTGGCAGCAAAGCGATACCACGCAACACGCATGGCCTGCCCGCTCACGGCACGGACCACCCCCCATGCGGCCAGCCTCAGCCACCTTCAACAGTCTGACCGGCCCGGGCATGACAACCCAAGGGGGGCACCCTGCCAGCCGCTCTCGTGCCAGCAACACCCCGCACCGACCCACGGCATCCGCTTACGGCCAGTCTGCGCATCCACATCCGGTACCGCGACCTCCGCGATCTCCGAAACGATGATCGGCACCCTGCGCCGCGAGCTGTCCGGCCGACTGCTGACCGTCAATGAGCACCACCTGCGACGTGCTGACCGAACACCTGCGCCACTACAACGCAGCCAGGCCGCACCGCACCCCCGGCCAGCTCGCACCGGCCCAAGCTCACCGCCGGCCGCCGCAGATCAACCTTGCCGGGCACCCGATCCGCCGGAAACAAATCCTCGGCGGACTCACGCACGAGTACCAGATCGCCGCCTGACAGCCTCACGCTGCTACAAGAAGGGAGCAGGTCACCTCCACAATCGTGTATTCGAGCCTCACACCATCAGTCGCGGGAGCAAAGGCCTCCACTGCACGAGCCCGGCCAGACGATCGACGTGACCGCCGCCGGATCGAGCGCAGACAGGTCGTCCACGACTTGATCAGCGAGTACCGGAGAGCAGCCTGATGACACAGAAAACACCAGCTCAGAGCAGTGCGCGAGTTCTGGCACGGCACAGGCCGGTCCCACACCAAAGGCACACCCAGGGAGTCCCTGGCGAACGAACCATGACTAGTTCCCGGCCGGGATCTCGTCGGGCAACAGCGCGCGGACGTTATCCATGACCTTCTGGATGTGGCGCCGCCAGGTTTCATATTTTTCGCGCAACGCGGCGAGGTCGCCACCGCAGAACGGGCATATCGTCTCATCCTGGCGCACGAAGCAGGAACAGCCGTGGCAGAAGGCGAGCTCGATCGGGACGAGCGGGCGTGGCGCCGGGACCGGCCCGGCCGGCTCCTCTCGGGGCGGCAGCGGCGAGCCATCCAAGGCCTCTTCGACGAGTTCGAAGCGCCCGATCGCGAACGACGCCGGTCCCGCGTCCTCGACCTTGACCACGCGCTCGCGGCGGCCTTCTGCGGCGAGCGTCAAGGCGCGATGGTGGCAGTAGGGGTTGTTGCCGGGCCGGCCGAGCAGCGAGTGCGACGTCCACGTGCAGCCGCCCCGGCAGACGTCGGCGTAGTAGCAGCTCGCGCAGAAACCCCACAGATCGTCGGCTGGCCGCAGGGCGCCGCCTGCTGCCGCACTGAGCCAGATCGCCTCGAGCGTCGTGTCGCGGATGTTGCCGCCGGCGTAGCCGATCGTCGGCAGCGACGGACAGCCCTTGACCGTCCCGTCGGCCTCCAGGCCGATGACCGTCTGGCCGGCGGAGCAGCCCGAGTAATGGCCGCCCTCGTTACCCCACAGATGCTCGTAGGGGCCGAAATAGCCGATGTTGTTGCCGGGCGAGACGACAACTCCGTCGCGGCGTGCCCGGTGGTAGAGCTTCGCAAGCACGGGCATGAGCTCGAGGAGCTGATAGGGCTGGAGCAGCAGCTCGGGATGATCAACGGCGTTACCCATCGCGACCGTGAGCTGAAGCTGCCACTGCCCGATCCCGGCGCTGATCAGGTGCTCGAGCAGTTCCGGCAGCTCAGCAGCCGTCTGCGGGCCGATCTGCGTGTTCGCGCTCGTCCGCAGGCCGGCCGCCTTCGCGCGCCGCAGCGTCAGGAGCCCGAAGTCGAACGAGCCTGCGACGCCGCGGATACGGTCGTGGGACTCCGCGAGCCCGTCGAGCGACACGCCGAGACCGCCGAGGCCCGCCTCGACTCCCGCCTGCAGCCGTTTCTCCGTAAGCGCCCGCGCACCGGTCTGCATCGCGACATACAGTCCGTGACCAGCAGCGGCGGCGACGATGTCAGTCCAGTCGCGGCGCAGGTAAGCCTCACCGCCGATAATCGTCAGCTCGCGCGTGCCCAGCCGGGCGAGTGCATCGACTACCTTCAGAGCTTCGTCTGTCGTCAGCTCATCGGGTCGGCGCTTGCCCGCCCTGGAGCCGCAGTGCGAACACTTCAGATTGCAGGCGAGCGTCAGCTCCCACACGACATGGACCGGGACGAAGTCCCGGTAATCTTCCTCGCGGCGGGCACGCGGCGCAGGTATACGCTCAACCGGCGACATCGAACCGGTTTAGCCGTCGCTCGCGGCTTCCAACTTCGCGATCTCTGCCTTCAGTATGGCAAGCTCCGCGGCAATGTCACCTTCCGCTGCCAAATACCATTCGGCCAGCTCGGCGAGCGCTTTCATCTCCTCAAGATCACCGCAGTGCTGTGCCTGGTGCACCACGACAGCATACAGCGGCTGAACCGTCCGACCGCCGTGCGAGACAGACGGGCCAGTAGAATCATTCATGACACTAACTCCCGCACTTACGTCCTGATTATCCAGGACACTTCCGGAGACCTTAGCAGAGCCTGCCAGCCGGCACAATATTTGCTGAAAGTTTTCTGACACGAGAAATGATCACGCTCGTGCAGCACCCCCGCACTCTAATTTGCTTAAGCCCCAATAACCTCGTTTGCCACGCTGTTATCATTAATTTCTTCCCCACGAATGCGGGTCGGGAACTATATGGACTCTCGCGCGATATGGAAGTATGCCGAAGTGACGCGCTAGGCTCACAGCTGATGTAGAAGCTGTCTCGGGCCGTTGACGCTCATATGCAGAACGCTTCGAGACGTGGGAGCCAGTCCCCTAGGTAAGCTAGTGGGGCAGCAGGGGGTGGAGTTATGAGTGTTAATACGGGGACAGGTACGCCGCAGGTAGCCGCTGTTCCGAGTGTTAATTTGCGCAAGAGCGTGGCTACCCTGACCACCGCGGACCTAGCCAGCCTGCGGGCAGCCTTCAGCGCGGTGATGGGCATCTCGGATGAACGCGGATATCAGTATTTCGCCGGTATTCATGGACTTCCGTTACCCGGCTACTGCGTCCATAATGATGCTACAGGAGTCCTCGGCAACCTCCAGGTTGGGCCGCTATTCCTCCCGTGGCACCGGGCGTACCTCTATTTCTTCGAACAGGCGCTTCAGGATCAGGTCGCCGGGATATCGCTCCCGTGGTGGGACTGGACTACAGATCCAGCCCAGCCATCCGTGATTCCTGACGCCTATGCCTCGCCAACGGCCAACGGCCAGGCGAACCCGCTGTATCAGGGGCCGATCGTCGCTATTCCGGACGCCCAGTGGGAAGGTAACAGTGGCGCGAGGTCAGCAATTATCAGCGGCACCGGCGTCAACCCTGGCCCCTTGCCAGCGGTGACGTTCCGTCAGCCAGGGGAACTTGCCTCCGCACCGGACGCACTGCCGACAGCGACGGACGTACAGAATGCACTCAACGCGTCCAGCTTCGTCAACTTCAGCCAGCAGGTTGAGCAGATTCATAACGCGGTGCATGTCTGGGTGGGCGGCACGATGAGTGAAATACCGGTAGCCGCGTATGATCCTCTCTTCTATGCGCATCACACGATGATCGACCGGCTGTGGTGGCTCTGGCAATTGCAGAACCCTGGCGCCGACCCGCCCGCGCAGTATCTTAATTCTGCGCTGCCACCATTCGCAGGTCCGGCCGCTGTGGTGGGCGGGACGCTCGATGCCAATAGCCTCGGTTACGAATATTCACTCGCCGAGGTAGCCATCGAAGCCTCAACACAGGAACCGGCTAGCTGATGCAACCCTTCGTCTCGAAACCCATCGGACTGACATGCGCCGATATCGGCGCCACGTACAATCGTGCCGACTTGATCTTCGATGGCGTCGATCATTCAGGCGCCTCTTTCGCACTCAGAATCTTCTTCAACAATCCGGCCGCCACCAGCGAGACTGCTCGCTCTGCCGAGAACGGCTACGCGGGTTCCGTGTACGTCTTCGGCCATGGCGGTTGCTTTGGCGACGAGGGCCATTGCGACGTGCCGACCGAACGGCGGCCTTTCGACGCCCGGCCCCCGCACCAGCTCACCCCCGCGAAAATGTGGATTAAGGTAACCGACACCCTACGTCAGGTTGCACAACATGAGGAAAGGCTGACCGTCACGGTCGTGCACGTAACAGCGGGTAATGCGAACCAGAATAAACCCATGCCATTCCAAAAGATTTCGCTGGTCACATACGCCTAACGGGCAGGTGCCCGACACCTGCGACCCGGCCGGGCACGCGCGACGCTATCCGGACTTACCACGTGCCTACCCAGGTCGGGCGGCAGGCAAGCCGACCTGTAGGCCGGCTCTAGTGCAGAGGGCCCACTGCCCCCGGCTGATACGAGCGGCAGGCGGACTGAGCTGGGGTTGCGATCTCATTGGTCCGGCACTGTTGCGTTATGTCATCCCGGGCAGCTTCGAAGCATGATCTCGGATACCTGCCGGTCAGATGGTGATTACCACCGGATGCTGATCTTCGGCGAACGGCATCTGCGGACGATCCTGTCCGGCGGCCAGCCGCGCCCCTGACCTGGCGGCAGCAGCCGCCCCCCGCTTTTGTTGCCGTACTAGGGCCATCAGGCTTAATACGCCGGGAAATGATACCGCGACGCCTGTTTTGACGTTATCGCGTTCGCCGCATTACCACCCCGTTAGCCCAGCCGGTCAGGCGCTTTGGGGTTAGTTGAAGGCCTTCCGCAGGGTGGCAACAGAAATGTGCGGCCACCCCAAGTTCACCAAAAGAGGGGCAGGGCCTCCGGGCGGAGGGTTGAGCAGCTTGAAGATCGGGAAGTTGAGGACCGTCATCTGTGCGTACTGCAGCTGCATGAACTGGCGGCCGTTCCTAGGGGTAACCTTCTCGATCCAGAAGGTCGCGTACACCAGTGAGGTCTGGGCGTTCGGTGCCGCTGCTCCGCCCGGCGGGCCGCCTGGCAGCGTCAGTGTCTCGCCGTCCAGGAAAAGAATATTCTCGATCCCGCCCGCGCCGTCCGTCACCGGAATGTTAACGGTGGGACTTACCGGCGGGCTGTCTGGGTTCTCGCGGAAGGTGACTGCATTCTGAGTCGCGATGTTGAGGACCGCCCCCTCAAATGTGTGACCGGAGTCCACCTGCTTGCTGATTACCGCCTGCAGCAGCCGGATCGGGTCGTTGATGACATCCTGCATGAGCTCGCCGTTGATCTGTGCAGGCAGCGGCGGCTCGGGAGGATTGGTGGCGAAGGGCGTCCTGGGGTTTACGGCGGAATCGGGAATCGTAAGGTCGTACTCGTCGAAGGGCGCGGCGGGAATCTGGGGGGCGGTCAGCTTCTCCGAGGAGCCAGCGGCGTTGATGACAATCGGCGGGCCAGCGCCGAAAGGCGTGCTGTTGAACGACGGGAAGGCCGATCCCGCGTACTGCTCTGTTGCGGACGCCAGCGTCGGCGGCCCGGTGAAGGCGGTGGCGTTACCCTGCGCCAGCACTGCGTTGCCGTGCGGGATCGAGGCCATCCGGGCGATGATCTGAGCCCCAGGCGGGTCGGCGGGAGGCTGCTCGGGCGGGTAGTCGGTCGCAGGCTGGGTGATCCACAGGCCCGGCTCCAGGTGTAGCGCGCCCCCAGTGGCCTGGTCGTGGATCTGTTGCAGGTAGCTCAGCCCGAAGAGCTCGATGTCATCTTGCCCGAAGCCGCGATTGGGGATCGCCGACCCGATCGAAGTTATTGTGAGCGTCTCATGGGTCTGGTTGAGCTGGAGATACAGGTTCGCCTCATCCTTATGATCGGGCCGGGCGATGAGATTGAACCCCTGGCCCGTCCAGGTCCCGGCAAGCTCGCCGAGAAGCCCTAGATCGCGCCGAACCGTTTCATTGTTGACGACGAGCCGGGTGGAGGATACTTCCGCTGGCTGTGACATTGTCTCCCCTTAGCTTCCCTTGGCACTGAAAGCATGATCCATTTCGCCGGTCAACTGCCGCCCCTGAAGGTCAGCCAGTCCTCGGCGGGCTTCTTCCTGAGAAGGTGGTGGCATCCCGTGCAGCGTTGGCACAGGGAGGTCTTGCATAGTCGATCCCTTGGCTTGGGCCCCCGGAATAAGGATCCGTCACCGAAACAGAGGGCATGACGCCCAAGCAGATACCTCGCGCCGGACAGATTGTTAGCGCCGCCTGTGGGGCTCGAATAGACGATCGTGACGGTGACCTGCTCCCTCTTGTAGCAGCCTGGGGTTGTCAGGCGGCGATCTGGTACTCGTGCGTGAGCCCGCTGAGGGACTTGTTTCCGGCGGATCGGGTGCCCGGCGAGGCTGATCTGCGGCGGCCGGTGGTGAGCTTGGGCCGGTGCGAGCTGGCCGGGGGCGCGGTGCGGCCGGGCTGCGTTGTAGTGACGCAGGTACTCGGTCAGCACCCGGCGCAGGTGGTGCTCATTGACGATCAGCACCCGGTCCAAGAGTTCCCGGCGCAGGTACCGATCATCCGTTCGCAGATCGCGTTCGCTCTCGCTTGCGGTGGGCTGGCGAGAATTCTCATCCCTCCGCCGTGAACACGGCGTCGAAGGAGCCGGTGAACTGGCCTGCGCGATCCCTGATCAGGAACTTGACTGATTCAGTGAGCTGGCGGGGATCCATGAGGAAGTTGCGGGCAGCCTGGGTCGTCCAGGCGCCGCCGGGATTTGAGGTGATGCCGGCCAGGTGAACGCGGCGGCTGCCGTGCTCGATGACGATCAGCGCGTACAGCCGCCGCAGCAGCACGGTGTCCACATGGACAAAGTTGACCGCCAGCATGCCGCGGGCCTGCGCGGTCAGGAACTGCTTCCACGTCGGACCTGAGCGGCGGCGCGCAGGATCTCGATGCCCTGGGCGCGCAGCGTGTCGTCCCGGTGTATCCGGGCACCTGCCCGCAGGACAACGGCCATGTTGTTCCACGCCTCGGCCAGGCGCGGATCCTCAGCCAAGGTGCCATCGACCGCGGCGCGCGCCCAGCCGAACGCGCCATCGTGGTATTGCCTGGCCAGGCGCGGATCGATCGGTGCGTCCGCCATCAGGCCCAACGCGGCAGCCAGCATGGCGCGTGTGGAGAGCAGGTTAGCGTCACCTGGCGGCAAGCTCTCCGAGGCGTCGCTGAACGCCCGGAAGGCCCGTTTCAGTACCGATATCTGATTGAAGTTGCGGTCGCCCAGCAGCAAGAGATTGCCGTACTCGAGCAGCGCCACTGGCCGGTAGATGTGACCTGGCGGCAACGCGGCAAGAGCCGCCGCTAGGTTCTGCTCCGCCGCGTGCCACCCGCTGAAGTCGCCTGGGCGCCGGGTCCGGTGGCAGTGGCACGCCGATGGTACGGCCGCGCTGCGGGCGGTCGCGGTTTCCTGGGGGCGGCGGGAGAATCAACTTAATCTATGGAACCCGAGACGTGCTACGCCAAGTCGGGGGGCCTTCGCATTGCCTGTCAGGTGGTGGGCGAGGGACCCGATCTGGTGATGGTCCCGGGGCTGACCTCCCACTTGGAGATCCAGTGGCGAGACCCGGGCTACCGCCGCTTTGTGCGCTCGTTGTCGTCGTTCTGCCGGCTGGTGCGATTTGACAAGCCCGGCACCGGGCTGTCTGACCCGGTGGCCGAGCCGCCGACGCTGGATGAGCGGGTGGCTGACCTGACCGCGGTCATCTCCGCGGCCAGGTGCCGGCGGCCAGTCGTGCTGGGCTTCTCGGACGGGGGGCCGGTGGCGGTCGCCCTGGCCGCCGCGCACCGGCGGTCGGTCCGGGCGCTGATCTTGTATGGCACCTCGCCGCGCCGCCCGCCCGCCGGGGTGATGCGGCAGTTGCGGGCGATGGCGCGGCAGTGGGGTCAGGGGGATTCGCTGGGGATGTTCGCTCCGACGCTGGCCGGCGAGCTGGCCCGGCACGACCGGGCTGTCTTCGAACGGGCCTCGGCGAGCCCCGCCATGATCAGGGCCCTGGTCGAGTCGCTGGCCGACACCGATGTCCGGAGCCGGCTGGCTGAGGTGGCCGTGCCTGCCTTGGTGCTGCACCGGCGCTCGGATTTCGTGCCGTTCTCCGAGGCCACTCTTATGGCCAGGGGCATCAGGGGAGCACGGCTGGTGGAGCTGGAGGGGAGCGATCATCTCCCGTGGATGGACGTTAGTGGCGTCCTGTCTCCCATCGCCGAATTCGTCGGTGAGGTCGGGGGGCGCCGGGGAAAGCGGGTGGCGGCGGTGCCGGCGGCCCGGACGCGGCGGCCCGCCACTGGCTGGGAGGCATTGACCGACGCGGAGCGGCGGGTGGCCCGGCTGGTAGCCGAGGGACTGGCTAACCGCGAGGTGGCAGAGCGCCTGTTCCTGTCCCGGTACACGGTGGAGACTCACTTGAAGCATGTGTTCGTCAAGCTGGGTGTGTCGTCTCGCGGCGAGCTTGCCGCCCTGGCCGCGCGAAATACCTGAACTCAGGGATGCTGCCCCGCCCTCGGCCCGGCAAAGTTCCAGGCATGGACAGCATGACCGACGACGTTGTGGTGGCCGGTGCGCGGGAGCGCCGACCGCCATGCTGCTGGCGCGCGCCGGGCTGTCTGTCCGGCTCCTGGAGCGATCTGCGCGCCTGGGCGACGTCGTGTCCGGCCATCTGATCAAGCCGACCGGAGTTGCCCGGCTGCGCCGGTGGAAAGTGCTGGACACGGTGCTCGCCACCGGCTGCCCCCCGCTCGAACCGGTGCTGTGGCTGGACGGCCAGCCCCAGCGCCCGGCGGCGCCCGTGCCGGGCACCGGCCCGATAGCACCGCGCCGGACGGTGCTTGACCCGATCCTGCTGACCGCAGCCGCGCAAGCGGGTGCCGAGATCGAGATGGGGGTGTCCGTGCATGGCCTGCTACGCGAGCGCGGACGAGTCACCGGAGTCACGACCTCGGCGGGGGAACGCCGCGCGCGCCTGGTGATCGGCGCGGACGGCCGCAACTCCCGGATCGCCCGGCTGGCCGGGGCACAGACCTACCATGACCACCCGCCGGTAACGTTCGCCTACTACACCTACTGGCACGGCTGCCCGGTCGCACGCGTGCACGCCTGGCTCGAAACCGGCCGGTTCTTCGGCATCTTCCCGGTCGGGGGCGGGCTCGCGCTCGCCTTCGTGCAAGGACCGCGCGGCGAGTATCCCACGTTCCGCAGCGACCCTCTGGCGGCTTACCTCAGCGAGCTGCGGTCGCGTCCCGCGCTGGCCGGCCTGCTCGGAGAAGGGGTCATTGCCGAGCGACTGCGCGGCACGGCCGCCCTGCCGACCTTCTTCCGGAGGTCGTCGGGGCCGGGCTGGGCGCTGGCCGGTGACGCCGGCCACCATAAGGACCCCGTCATCGCCCGGGGGATAGCCGATGCCTTCCGCGACGCCGACCTGGTGGCCTCGGCCGTCGTTGACGGCTGGCACGGCGACCTGGAGGCGGCGCTGGCCGACTACGGGCGTCAGCGCGATCAGTGCGCCATCCCGCTCAGTGACGCGAACCTGGGCATCGCCCGGCTGGATATGGCGCCTGGGCAGCTGGGCGCTGCCTGGTTCCAGATGACCGGGCTCGAGGAGGCGCTCGACGACCCGGCGGCCATCGGCGATTAGCTATCCCAAGCGTCGTATGGCGAAACCATCGTTAGCCGGCTCAGCTTGCGGCGGCCCACGGTCGCAGCCGACGCGGAATCACAACTCGGTGCCATGCCATGAGCTGACCGGCAAGGTCAGAGAAACGCACCGAACGGCGGTTCGCGAGTTCTTCTAAACAAGGCCCGTACAAGCGTCCCAGTCGGCAGGGGTGGCTCGGCGACGGGGCCGACCCCCCGCTCACTCATCGGCTACGTGAGTAAGCCCGGACAATAACTGGCGGCCATGACAAAGGACTGCCGGCACCTGACCGCCCGGCGGTTTATCGGCAGCACGGTCCCGTCCGGCGCCAGTTTCTCGTGTCCGCCGTCAGCAGGCGCGTCACTCGGCTCAACCACTCCGACTGCGGGCCCTGCAGTCAAAGGCACGTGAACGAGAGGTCATCCCGGTGCCTCCATCCACCCTCGAACCTTTGTAGTGCTTAGGTTACAATGTAATACATGACCACGCCTCTTTCTATCCGGTTCGATGCCGCCCTGCTGGCGCGGTTGCGGCGCCGTGCGGGTGCTATGGCCGGTTCAACGACCTCCGCGCTAGCGCAACGGCTCATCGACGAAGGACTGCGGATGGCTGACCACCCAGGGGTGATCTTCAAAGACGGTCCGTCCGGCCGCCGGGCTGCCCTCGGCTACGGACCAGACATCTGGGAAATCATCAAGTTCCTGCGTGAAGTAGACGAGCGCGGCCCAGCCGCGCTAGACGCCGCAGCCGAGGTGTTCGCCGTCGACGCCAGCCGGATCGCCACAGCCGTCAGCTACTACGGGGACTACCGGGACGAGATCGATACCGAGATCAGCGACGCTGATGAGGCATCGGCCCGCGCCGAGGAAGCATGGCGGGTACAGCGGCAGCTCATCGCATGAGCCACCTGGCCAGCGCCCGCCTGCTGCTTGACGAGATGTTCTCCCCCGCCATCGCGGCCGCAGTGCGCGACCTGGGCCAGGACGTGATCGCTGTGGCTGAGCGCGGCGAACTGCGGGCCATGAGCGATGACGACGTCTTCGCCTGGGCAATCTCTCAACGTCGCTGGCTGCTCACCGAGAACGTCAAAGACTTCCGGCCCATCCTGCTACGGGCACTCCAGGCCGACACCGCCACCACGGGAATCCTCTACACCAGCAGCCGCGCTTTCCCGCGCTCAAGGAAGAACCCTGGGGCCCTGATTCAGGCAATTCATGCCTGGATGCTCAATGGACCACCCGAGGCACCACTCACCGAGGACTGGCTCCTCAACCGGCAAGTCGCTGATTCTCCGGAACGGTCGAAGAAACCGAAGTAACCGCCGGGAACGGCCGCCGAGCGCGCGGGCCGGCCGCAGACGAGTACCCGGGTCCCTGAGCAGGGTGACAGTTGGGTGTTGATCAGCCTTTCGGCACCGGCCCAGGCGGACTCAGGGCGTGGGCGGTTCATCCAGGCGCCTTTGCCGGACTGCAGCCCGCTGTTGTTCCCGGAGGGCGTGCTGCGCGGCAGACGTGACACCCGCTCACCGCCCGTGCTGCAGGCGACGTGCCCCGGCGGTGTCCAGGAGCTCGGCGACGGTCCGCCGGGGACGGGAGTCACGTTGTTTATCAGGATCTGCGCGGAAGCCCCGCAGCAGCTCCACCCGGGCCCTTGCCGCCTGGTCTTTTGCGACCAGCGTCAGAAGCCTGTTCTTGTCACCGGCGGGCAGCTTCGCGATATACCTGGCCAGCGCTCGTGCATCGCCGGTCGCCGTGGGGAATGCCGCGCTAGTCTCGGCCGCGACCTCCAGAAGGTCAGAGTCGAGGCGGAGGAAGTCGGCCAGGGCGCGTTGCGGAGCAGTGAGTGATCCCAGGCCAGCCGGAACCGGTGGCTCCATCTCGTCCTCGTCCTCTTCGCCGAAGGCGTCCTCATCACGTTCCCACACGCCGTAGCCCGACAGCCATGCCAGATACAGCGGACGCAGGTCCCCGGCGGCCAGTTCGGAGCGGATACCGACGATCGCGGACAGCGATTCCTCGGCATCCTCCGCCCATTCACCCGCCTCGTCCTCACTGGTCAAGTCGAGGATCACATGCTCGCGCGTGGCCGACATGCGCACCTGGCCACCGACGCAGTACTGTCCTGCGATCTTCTGGTCCAGGAGCGTGCGCGGCAGCCGGAGCATGATTCGGTGAGTGCCCCAGTTCGCAAAGTACAGATGCGCGTCGTAGTAGTGCTGCATCAGCTGGTCCGGACTGCCTTTGAAGTCACCCCAGTGGTACTCGTTAGTGAAGCTGGTGGCGGTGATCCTGGCCCGGGTTGAGAGCTGGCGGACTTCCGCTTGCTCAGCAGTGGTCAGCGGGCGATCTACCGCGAGGAACTCGTAGTACTGGTATTCGCTCACCGCCGACCCGCCCAATGCCCGTAGGCCCTGATCCACTCCGAACCCGGTGGAGGGGGCGCTGGCAGCGGGAGGTCGAGGATCGCGATCGACTGCGGGTGTACCCCGCGGGCACAGATGGCGACGATTCCGCAATCCGTGAGGTCAATACCTTCCACGGTCACCTCGGCACCCAAAACCATTGTCGTGAATGGGAGGACGAGATTTTCCTCGATCATCGTGTAGAAGCCAGCCAGCTGCTCATCCTCGCCATAGGCATCCACGATGGCTTCTTCGACCAGCTCGTCCAGGTCCGCCTTGCTCAGCTCCGCCATAACCCCCAAGCGTAGTGGCCATCCTTTCCCCCGGACATTATCAGAGGGCATCACGAGTCAATCCCGTCCACCCATTACTGCTCTCCACTCGCTTGAGAAGGGCGGCCCGCAGGTAGCCATGGCAGCCGGACGGGCCGCTGGCCGCCGAGCACACCCTGCTCGTGTATCTCACCATGAGGGGGCCGCGTTCGCCGCCGACTGGCTGCTGCCACGCCGGGCCGCGAAATGCATTGAATCAGTCGGTGAGCGGTGCTCACCCAATGGACCGCCCAACTGGAGCGGCTCACCACCCCCTGCGAGACGCAGGACATGATCCTGCCGCGCTCCGCGCCCTCGAACTCAACCACTGCTCAACCACGCGCGACAGCAACGCGGCAAGTGCCGCCAACCGCTCACCGCGCCTAACAGCGTCCTGACCTGGCCAAACACGGCCAGGAATCGAGAAGTCCGGCACGGGAAGCGGTTATCCCAGACCGCTCCCGCAACGCAGGAGACCTGGCCCAACGACCGGGTCTGACCTGCGAGTTTGATGGTGGCAGGTGCTGGGTTCGAACCAGCGTCGGCTAAGCCGACGGTTTTACAGGGCGTTGGCCGGCAAGATCGAAAGTGACACCTGAGCTGCGATAATGAAGAATAAAGCCGTACCGGGGCCGCCGCTCAACCACTACTCAGCCAACTCGGCGCAGCCACATCCACCAGGCGCGCTGCCAGCGGCCTGCGCTCGCACCTGAACAGGAGTTTCGATTCTTTCGAATTACGGCTAGGCTGGTGGCGAGCAAGGAGGCAACGTGACAGCCACGGCTGAGTCCGGGGTGGTCTTCCCCCCCGAGAACTTGGACGCGCTACTCGATCTTGCCCGCTTCCTGGAACTGCACACCGAGCCGGCACTCCTGCTCGGCCCTGACGGGGAGCACGTTCCGCTTCCCGGGGAGATCTACCGGATCCTGGTCCAGGTCGTCGAAGCCTTGCGCGAGGGAAAAGTGATCACCGTGGTGCCGCAGACCCAGCGGCTCACCACCCAGGAGGCCGCTGATTTCCTCGGGATCAGCCGGCCAACGCTGGTGAAACTCCTCGACCAGGGAAAGATCCCCTACGAACAGCCGGGCCGGCACCGCCGGATCCTGTTCTCCGATCTGCTCCGCTACATGGAGCAGCGGCGCGAAGAACGCACCGCGGCCCTGGATCGCATGACAGAAGACGCCAGCTCAGCTGGCATCTACGGCGGCCGTCCCGAAGACTATGCCGCCGCCCTGAAGAGGGCTCGCAAGCGCCATACCCAGCAAGACGCGTCCTACTAGGTGCCTCGGTATGCGGTGGTCCTCGACGCCTGCGTGCTGGTGCCTATCGCGCTCGCCGACACCCTGCTGCGCATCGCGGAAAAAGGCCTGTACCGCCCCCTCTGGTCAGCGCGCATCTTAGGAGAAGCCCAAGCGGCCATTGAGGAGATCCACCCCGGGATAGACGTGCAGAAGCGATTCACCGACATGCGCGGAACCTTCGACGATGCGCTGGTCACGGGATGGGAGGAACTCGAAGCCGGGATTTTTCTGCCCGACAACGATGACCGGCATGTTGTCGCCGCAGCCATCCGGGCGGACGCCCAGGCCATCGTGACCTCCAACGTTGATGACTTCCCTGGCGAGACGCTCAGCGCAGCCGGGCTGGAGGCAGTGCACCCAGATGACTTCCTGCTCGATCAACTCGACCTGAGCCCGCCCACCATCCTGCAGGTCATCCGCGAACAGGCAGCTCACACACGCCGCCCCCGCCTTACGCCACAGGATCTCGCTGAACTGCTCACCAGGGCTGGAGTCCCGAACTTCGCAGATGAGATCCGCCGTCTCATGTCCACGCCATGGCGGTAACCCACGCCCAGACGCTTCATGCTGGGGCCGCTGCTCGCGCACTCGACAAGCGAGCTGCGCACCCGGCGCAGGGAGATCGAGCGCAACGCCGCCGAGGTAGCCAGGTGATCCAGAGCCCCGTCCCTGCAATGCCCCGCTCACCTACACCAAAGCGTCACGCGCCTGGCAGGAAACCGAGTGGCTAGCCGTACCGTGGTCACTGTGAGCGAGCGACTCGCCGACGGCAACGGACATTCGGCCGTAGCTGTGGAACTCGAGCAGCTGCGGGCAGAGAATGCGCGGCTGCTGCGTTTGCTGAAGCTGTCGCGGCGGGAGGCTGCGCCGCCGGGACCAGCGCAATCGGGGCTGTTCGAGGCACCACCGGGCCTTGTGCACGCGGGCTCACCGCCTGAGGCGAAGGTGGCGTTGTTCGGCGCATTGTTCGCCGCCCGCACAGACGTGTATGCGGTCCGGTGGGAAAACGCGCGCACCGGGAAAGCTGGCTGGCTCCCAGCGGTGCGGGGCGGGTGGCGGAAGGGAGTTCCTCACGCCGAGCGGGAGTATCTGCCATTGACCGCAGAGCTCCTGGCCTCCCACCTGTCCGGTGAGGTGCACGCCGGGCTTTATCCGCTGCTCGATGGCGATCGATGCTGGTGGCTGGCCGCTGACTTTGATGGGCCTGCGGCGATGCTGGACGCGCTGGCCTACCTGAAGGCCGCCCGATCGCTGGCAGTTCCGGCGGCGCTGGAGGTGTCCCGGTCCGGCGTCGGCGCGCACGCCTGGGTGTTCTTCACCGGCCCGGTCCCGGCAGAGACGGCCCGTCGCCTGGGCACCGGCCTGTTGCGCGAGGCCATGGCGCTCCGTGGGCAGATGGACCTGGCCAGCTACGACCGGCTGTTCCCGTCCCAGGATGTGCTGCCAGCCGGCGGGGTGGGGAACCTGATCGCCGCGCCGTTGCATGGCCGGTCCCGCCGGGATGGGGCCACCGTCTTCCTGGACCTGGCCACGCTCGAACCACACGAGGACCAGTGGGCCTTCCTGTTGACCCTGGGAAGGATGAGTCCCCGGGAAGTGGCCAGAGCGGCGGACAAGGCTGGGCGGGTCACGGTCGGAGCGGAGGTCAGCCGGATCGGCGCACCGGTCTCCACCCGGACCAGACCATCGCCGCCGCCGGTCATCCACGCCCGTCTGGACGCCGGCATCCGGGTCGAGCAGGCCGAGCTGACACCAGCCCTGCTCGCTACGTTGAAGCACGCGGCGTCGATGCCGAACCCGTTGTTCTATGAACGCCAGCGCCGACGGGCATCGACCTGGGACACGCCCCGGTTCCTGCGCAGCTTCGACGAAACGCTCGACGGCGGGCTGATCCTGCCCCGCGGCCTGACTGAAACAGTGGCAGCACTGACGGAGCAGGCCGGCAGCCGCCTGGAAAGAACCGACAAGCGCGCCGCCGGCGAAAAGCAGGAGTTCACCTTCACCGCTTCGTTGACCAGCCAGCAGCAAGAAGCGGCGGACCAACTGACCCGCCACGACCTCGGCGTCCTGGTTGCCCCGCCGGGGTCGGGTAAAACGGTGATCGCGTGTGCGCTCATTGCCGCACACGCCACCTCCGCGCTGGTGCTGGTGGACCGCAAAGCACTGGCCGACCAGTGGCGGACCCGCATCCGTGAATTCCTCGGCGTCACCCCCGGGCAGCTAGGCGGCGGCCGGTCGAAGATCGGCGGCATCATTGACGTAGTCACCCTGCAGACCCTGGCGCGCCGCGATGACATCCGCACGCTCACCGCCGGGTATGGGCTGGTCGTTGCTGACGAGTGCCACCACGTGCCGGCGGCTGCGTTCGAGCACGCGGTCAAGCAGATCCCGGCTCGCCGCTGGCTCGGCCTGACCGCCACCCCCTACCGCCGCGACAAGCTCGATGACCTGATCGCCCTGCAAGTCGGGCCCATCCGGCACACCATCACTCACCCCGCCACCCACTACGGGGCACCAGACGGCGATTCCCTGCCGCGGCTTGACCTGCCGTCGGCCGACGCGAGTACCCGACCAGCCCCAGTCCTCCGCGTACACCCCACCAGGTTCTGCTATACCGGCGACGCCGACCCATCTGCTCCTGGCGGGATGGCCGCGATCTACCGGGATCTCGCGGAAGACAACCGACGCACGTCCCAGGTCACCGGAGACGTGTGCGAGGCCCTGGCCCGGGGGCGGCACTGCCTGGTGCTTACCCAGTGGACCGCTCACCTGGAGCGGCTCACCGCAGCCCTGCAAGACGCAGGACATGATCCTGTCGTGCTCCGGGGCGGGATGGGAGCCAAGGCCCGGACCGCGGCCCTGGCCCGGCTCCAGCCCGAGCCAGGCCAGCCCCCATTGCTGGCGGTGGCCATCGGGTCCTACATCGGGGAAGGCTTCGACTGTCCCGCCCTGGACACCCTGTTCCTCGCCGCGCCGATCTCGTTTAAAGGGCGCCTGGTCCAGTATGCCGGGCGGATACTGCGCTCCTACCCCGGCAAAGCCACGGCCGAAATCCATGACTACCACGACACCGCCACCGGCGTGCTCGCCGCATCGCTGGCCAAACGCGCCGCCGGATATACCAGCCTCGGATTCCCTGACCCCCGCCGCATCCCCCACACACCCAGTTCGCGCGCAGCCGGGGAAATGGTCAACCCACTCGCTCGATAATCAATGCGCTCTTGCCGGAACCCGGGTCTGCGGGCCCTGGAACTCAACCGCTGCTCAACCACGCGCGACCCGCCACCGGATCCCGTTGATGAGCTGCCGTTTCGCCCTTTCGGCGGGTGTCCCGGCTTCGCGCCGCGCGGCAGCAGCGGCTCCAGCACCGCCCACTGCGCGTCCAGCAGGTCCGCCCACTTGCTCACCGTTACGGTGGCCACGAGGTCTCCGTATAGATGGTCTTCTTGGTCGTTGACTCATCTACCGGAGGCCTCGCTGATACCCGGTCAGCGACACGCGGGCAACTCAACATCGCACAGGCCACTCAGCTGACTTCTGAAACACGCCCTAGGGCTCTTTCGCGGTGCCGAGGTCCTTCGCGTGCAGCCGGGCCAGGTATTCGTTCCAGGCTGCCAACTGCGGGTCCGCGGCCGGTTCGCCCGGGCAATCGCTATTCCCGGCATTTGTCGCACCAGCCCTGGCGCCATGCTCGCTGGCGGGAGTGTCACGAGAGCTGCCGGAATCGCCTTCGTGCAGGAGGCGCCACCACAGGTAGATGGCGAATCCGGCGAAGAACGGCCACTCGAACACGTACACCCAGCTGAGCTCGTTGCCGTCGCGGGCCCGGGTCAGCTCAAACCATCCTGCTGCCATGCAGCCCGGAACCACGAGCAGCAGCGTGAGGTGCAGCCGCAGCGCCCCCGCGGACAGCCATCGACGGCCGAAGGATCCCTCCGGGGCTATCAGGGAGGCGCGGCCGGACGTCTCCTCGCCCGGCACGGCCTCGTGCCCCTCGCCGCCGATGGGAGGCCGCGCCGTCATGGCCGGCTATCTCGTGCGCGACGGTGGCGAACGTCGTCCGGTATCTTGAACCGGCCCTCCAGAAGGGCCCGATCCTCGGCCGCCAGCGACGCCAGCGACCCCAGGGCCAGCTGATCGGTCATGGCCTGCAGCGCACCCGACCACACCTGGTGTATCGGGCACACGTCCCGCCAGTGGCAAGGGCCGCCCCGCAGCATGCACTCCGTGACGGAAATCGGGCCCTCCAGCGCCTCGACGATCTCTAGGACCGTGATCTCGTCCGCCGGCCGGGCCAGGGCGTAACCGCCGGTCGGCGCCGGACTGGATATGACCAGCCGCGCCCTGGTGAGCTCGCGCAGCACCTGCCGCAGGTAGTGCACGGACAACCCCATATGTTCCGCGATCTCCGGCGCAGCCGTACGCGCCTTGTCCGCCGACGCCAGGTAGATCATCGCCTGCAGGGCGTAGTCGGCCCGGCGCGACGGGGTGATCTTCACGCTGCTCATGGTAAGCCGTCCTGCAAGCGCGCAACCTTTCACCCTGGGGCTCCTCTGTCCGCTGATCGAGAGACCTTGGTCCCGCCGATCGAGGACCTTGGTCCCGATCCGGTTAAGACCTGCCAACTTGGCGTTCTTCGCTTGACGATGTTCGCACGATCACGGAAAACTATCCCCCGACTGCACGTTGACGAAGCGCTCAGTCTCGGGCGGGGGTGACGGGCATGCGGATGTGGGCTGGCGTGGCTGCGGCCGTCCTGGCCGGTGCAGCGGTCGCGACACTCACCGGATTCGTGCTCTCGATGACCAACGAGCCGCCGAATCAGTTAAGCGCGACGGTACGCGGATTCGCCCAGACGCCGTCGGGGCGCCTGCCGCACGCGTTCCTGAGCCTCGCGACCTATCCGGACAGCCTGGCGGGCGAGCATGGGAAGGGCGGCGGCCCGCATCCGGACTGGGTGAGCTACGGGCCGACCACGAACCTCGAGATCCCGGCGCATTCCGTGGTGACGGTGACGATCCGGCAGTACGACACCGGCGGGATGATCCTAGACCCCTACTTCGCGCAGGTGCATGGCACGCTCGGCGGGACTGCGACCGTGGACGGCAAGGTGGTCACGGGGATCAATCCCAATGGCGTAGCCCACACCTTCACCCTGCACATGTTCCCGGCTGACCAGCCCTCGGTGTTCATCTCGGTGCCATTGCCCGGCGTGCCAGCGAGCGCCCCTAACCGCGCCAACGGTTACCCGGCGCCGCACGTCGTCACGTTCTCCTTCATCAGCGGCGGCCCCGGCAGGTACATCTGGAACTGCGAGTACCCGTGCGGTACCAGCTACGTGGGGTTCGGCGGCCCGATGTCCACCGAGGGCTACATGGACGGCACCTTGACGGTCGGCTGAGTGATTCGGCCGGAGCGGAAGAGCTGAGGGGCATAGATGGCTGATCCGACGACCGCATCGTCCCCCCCGGTCGCGCCAGCACCGCCGGGCCCGCGGCGATGGCGCGGGCAGAACCCGGTCGCGCCGATCGTGATCATATGGGCCGTGCTGACGATAGTGCTGGAGTTGTTCGCCATCTTCGTGCCGGCCCGGCTGATGGGCGTGGCCGCCTCGAAGGACATGACCGAGATCAAGCTCTCGGTCACGGTCTTCTCGATCGCGGCGGCACCAGTCGCCGCGATCGTCTGGGCCATCGCGCTGTACAGCCTGCTGCGCTGGCGTCACCGCGGGCCTGAGGCACCCGCCCGGGACGGGCCGCCCATACGCGGCAACACCCCGGTCCAGATCATCTGGGTACTCGTCTCGAGCGCCCTGTGCCTGTTCCTGCTGATCTGGGGCCTGGTGGCGATGCAGGCGACCACCTCCACGCCCAACGGCGCCATGGTGGTCGACGTCACCGGACAGCAGTGGCTGTGGACCTTCAGCTATCCCGGCGCGGGCGGGGTCACCTCCAATGTCTTGTACCTGCCGGTCAACCGCCCGGTGGAGTTCGACGTCACCTCGCTGGACGTGGTGCACTCCTTCTGGATCGTCCAGATGGGGATAAAGATCGACGCCAATCCCGGCGAGATCACCCAGATCGGCGTCACCCCGGACCGGCTGGGCACCTTCAACGCCCGCTGCGCCGAGCTGTGCGGTATCTACCACTCCTACATGCAGGCACAGGTCCGGGTGGTCAGCGCGGCGGCGTTCCGGAGCTGGCTGCATGTCAACGGCGGCAGCCGCGTGACGAACGCGACAAGACAGTGAGCGCCGCGGCCGGCCGCGCCGGGGAGCCCGGGCACGAGACGTGCAGGAGATGAGGAGGGGCCATGGCTGACACGGTGACTGCCGACGCGCCCGCGGCGCCGGGGGGATCATGCGCCGGCTGAACATCTTCACCGGCCTGCTGGCCGGGCTGGTGTTCATGGGGGTCGGCTGGGCCATCGCCCACGCCCTGCTCGAGAACGGCCCGTACGGCTCCGACCAGGTCATCTGCGTAACGATGGTGTGCTGGCTGCTCGGCTTCCTGGCCGGGATTGGCGCCTTCGTCGGGCCGGTGCGCTGGCTGCTCGGCAAGGACCTGACTCCGGAGGAGCAGCTCTTCCTCGAGGGGAAGGACCAGGGCGTGCGGCGCTACTTCCGCTACACGACCGACCACAAGGTGATCGGCATCCAGTACCTCGTGCTCGGGATGACGCTGTTCTTCGTCGGCGGCGTACTGGCGATGATGATCCGCACGGACCTGCTGACGCCGGGATCGAAGCTGTTCGGGCTGCAGACGTACAACTCGGTGGTCGGCCTGCACGGGATAATCATGATCGTCGCGACGATCATCATGGTCGTCGGGCCGTTCGGGAACTTCATCCTGCCGATCATGATCGGCGCACGGACCGAGGCCTTCCCGCGCGTGAACGCGTTCAGCTTCTGGCTTCTGGTCCCGGCCGTGCCGATGCTGCTGTCGGCGGCGTTCCTCGGCGGCATTCCCACCGGATGGTCCGCCTACGCGCCGCTCGCCGACCAGGCGCCGCCCGGAATGGACGCCTTCCTGCTCACGATCATCGGCTTCGGCATCTCGGTGGCGCTTTCCGGCGTGAACCTCACGACGACCGCTATCACGATGCGGACCAGGGGGATGACCTGGAACCGCACGCCGATCTTCGTGTTCGGCGTGTTGGCCAGCGCCGCGCTGGGCCTGGTCGCCTTCCCGATGTTCATGTCGGCCCAGGTACTCGAGGGCCTGGACCGCACCGTCGGGACGACCTTCTACAACGCTGCGGGCGGCGGCAGTGTCTGGCTCTACCAGAACCTGTTCTGGCTGATGGGCCACCCCGAGGTTTATGTCATCCTGTTGCCGGCCTTCGCGGCGGTGCTGGAACTGACGGCGGTGTTCAGCCGGAAGCCGTTGTTCGGGTTCAACATGGCCATCATCGGAATGGTGGGCATCGCCGGGCTGAGCCTGTTCGTCTGGGCGCACCACATGTACGCGTCCGGGTGGGCCCCGGACCTGAACGGCGCGTTCATGCTGACCACCGAGATCATCTCGGTGCCCACCGGCCTGCTTATCCTGGTCATCCTCGGCACCGTCTGGCGAGGCCGGGTCTGGACCCGGCTGCCGATGCAGGCCACCTACGCGATGCTCTGGAACTTCGTCATCGGCGGTATAACCGGCATCTACCTTTCGGACGTCCCGGTTGACGAGGCCATGCACGGCTCGCTGTTCGTGACGGCGCACTTCCACTACACACTGATGGGCGGCGCGCTGACGGGGGCCATCGCCGCCCTTACCTACTGGTTCCCGAAGATGACCGGGCGCATGCTCAACGAGAAGTGGGCCACGATCGGGTTCTGGACCGCCCAGGCCGGATTCCAGGTCACTTTCCTGTCGATGTTCGCGATCGGCATGGCGGGCCTGCCGAGACGGGTGGGCGACTATCCACCGCAGTTCACGACGGGCAACCAGGTGGCGACCATCGGCGCATACGTGATCATGATCGGATTGCTGATCTACGCGGGCGCCCTGATCACGTCGTGGATCTCCGGGGCGCCGGCGCCCGCGAATCCCTGGGGCGGCAAGACCCTGGAGTGGCAGGTACCGACCCCGGTGCCACTGGAGAACTTTGAGGTCCTCCCGGTGGTCACGAGCGACTTCTACGGCTACGGGGAGGCAGAGAAAGAGGCGGCCCCGCCGCCCGAGCCGGCGAAGGAGCCCGTCGGCTCCGGGTCCGCTACCAGCCAGCCAGCAGGGGAGGCCGACCAGTGACCGTCAGCACGCCGCCGCACGCGCACCCGACGGAGCGTCCGCAGGATCCAGCCCCGCGTCAGCTGCTCGGGGTGATCCTGCTGATCCTCGGGGACGGCGTGCTCGTGCTGTCGCTGATCTTCACTTATTTCTACCTGCGCGGGCTGGATACCGAAGGCGGCTGGATACCGAAGGGCAGCGCCACGCTGTGGGCGGGCAGCGGCTGGGTCCTCGCCGGGGTGATGGTGCTCAGCGCGCTGGCCTACCGGTGGGGGGAGATAGGCATCGGCGCCGGCAAACGGGGTCAGCTCATGGCCGGGACCACGGTCGCGCTGGTCCTGGTGCTGGCCGCCCTCGGACTCCTGATCGGCCGCCTGGCCTCCATGCCGTTCACGACCACGACAGGCTCATATGCCTCGACGGTGATCACCATGGCCGGGGTCTACCTGGTGCACCTGCTGCTGACCGCGTTCGTGGGCGTGGCCATCTGGAATCGCGGCCGCCAGAGGCTGATCAGCGCGGATGCGAACTGGCATGTCCGGCTGGTGGGGTACTGGTGGTACTGGATGACTGTGGCGGCGGTCCTGCTCGCCTTCACCACGTCCTTCATCACTAGCCCGCACGCGGTGTCCTGACCGGTCAGGGCCTCTCGCCCGCCCCGGCCAGGCCCTGAGCGGCGGCCTCCCGGGCAATCTGGGCGTTGACCCGCCGGGCCTTGCGCGCCTCGCTGCTGAACCACGCCGCGGTGGCCACGGCGATCCACGCGGTATCGATGATCATCCCGCCGGCCCACATCAGGATGCCGCCGAGCTGCTGGTCGGCCAGCGGCCCGGGTCCGAACGGCCGCGACACCGTGGTGTAGAAGGGGTAGAGGACGTACCTGGACGCATAGATGAAGAAGCCGGTCATCGTCTCCGGCACCATCATCAGGAACAGCGAAAGCACGCGGATCGCGGGGGCCACCTGGCGCGGGCACGGATTGGCGCCGAGCAGCGGGTAGTAGTACAGCAGTGCCACGCCGAGGTACAGCGGGTGCTCGACGAACTCGTGCACGATGGGGTGCTGCAGGGCGTAGTCGTAAAACGGCGAGAAGTGGGTGCCCATGAGCACGCCAGCGAAGAGCACCCAGGTCAGCACCGGATCGGACAGTACCCACAGGGCCTTGCTGCGCAGCACCGGGACGATCCAGCGACGGCGTGTGGCGGCGTTCGTCACCCGCAGCAGCAGCAGGACCGGGCTGCCCAGCAGCAGCAGCGGCGCGATCAGCATCATCAGCGCGATGTGCTGCGCCATATGCGCCCAGAAGAAGACGTCGTCGTAGGCCCCGATCGGCCCGAGCAGGACGATCCAGGTCAGCAGCAGCGCGCCCAGGAAGCTGGCTGTGCTGCGCTTCGGCCAGGGCCGGCGCGGATCCTGCCGGGTAACGTGAACGGCCGCCCAAGCGTAGGCCACCGCTGCGGCAAGGATGATCAATGCCGGCACCGGCTCGAGCGTCCACGTTCCGAGAAACCGCCACACGTGCACATAGCGAGCTTAGCCCGGGAATGCGTGCGCGACCCTGTGGGTGCCGAGAATGATGTCACAGCCGCTGACCTGGGCTTCTACTCTTGGCACCCGCGCTCATTCGTCTCGCCTATCTGCTCATGCTCCGGTTGTTCGGCTGGCTGGTGCTGCTGGCGCGCAGCGACACATCGAAGGACGTGGAGATCTTGGTGTTGCGGCATGAGGTCGCGGTCCTGCGCCGTCAGGTGACCGGCCCGAAGCCGGGCGGGGCCGACCGGGCCGTGATCGCCGCCCTGGCGCGGCTGCTGCCCAGGCGCCTTTGGCTGCACCGGATCGTGACGCCCGCCACCCTGTGCGTGCCGAGAACCGCATCCATAGCGCTGACCAGCAGAGTTGCTTGTCCGGCGTTCCCCCGAGATGATCACCGATTATGTGCCTGCGGTTGGTGTTCCTCCTGATCACGCGACTAGCCGCAGGCGCGGGAATCGACCCGGACCGCATCTCTTTCCTCAAGGTCCTCAAGCACGTGCGGCGCAGCGTGATCGCACGGACCATCACCACCGCCGCGAAGATGACGGACTTCATGGACACGCTGGCATCCAAGGTGGGCCCGCAAGCCCGGCAGCGGTCCCCGGCGTCCGCGCGTCGCCGACCGGGCTGCTGAAACGACAGAACTCGAAGTATCCCTACCGTGACAAAGGCCAGCAGCTCAAACCCACCCGCAGGGCTCCGGGCAGGACTTTCACTTTGCATCCAGCATTACTTCAGTAGCTCAAGCAACGGCATTGTGTGACCAGGCGGCGGTGCCAGGCGAGCAGTGTCGCCGGAGTCACCAAGAACACCTCGCTCCAGCGGTGCCGGGGGATCAGCCGGGATAGTGCAGCGAGCCTCGCAGGCGAAGCGGGCAGGTCAACAACACGATCGAGTTTCCGGGCGGCACAGTCCCGCGGGGAACATTGACGACCGCTCCGCAGACACCTGTACTGACCCGGTTAAGGGGGGCTCCGGCTCGTGCGGGGGCCGGTACCGCGGGGCCTTCCTGCATTCACCACGTGAGACATGGCCTATGTCCAGAAGATCACACGCTTCCCGGATTAGCCGCTCCGTCTCGCTTTGCACCGGGTGGGCACCCAGGTAGGTGAGCACCACACCCACCCACGTGTGTACCGGCCCAGCGGACTGCGCTGCCCCATACAACCGGACACAGCGAGCGACGACCTCCGGGATGGTAGCGGCTGGGTCCGCGGTCAGCTGGGCTTGCGCGAGCAGCCGGGCGGTGAGCTCAGCGTTATTAATGCGCTCGGGGGTACTCACGGCAGCATCCTCCCGCCGCGGTACAGCCGGGATCACGCACCCACGCCACGGCCATGTCTCACAATTCGGTTAACTCCGGGTTACGCCGTGGGAACGAATGGGCGGGCTGGTGCTGGGCGTGCGTGCCGCCCGACGGGCATGCGTGGGTGCTCGTGGTGCCATCCCTGCTGGGCCCGGCTGCCGGTGGCACGGCTGGCACGCAGGGATGCCAGGGTGGTCATGATGAGGGTCGCAGCCCGCTCGGTGACGGCCCTGGGGCTTGCGTGGCGCGCTGGTGCCAGCCGGCTGGGCGTAGCCCTCATTGCGCAGTTCAGCGAGCCACTCGCTCATCTGGGGCAAGCCGACGTCGTCGTGCCAAGTCGTAAGGTTCATGCATCCTCAACAGAACGCGAGCCCCATAGGGGGGCATAGCTGGCCGCCGATGAGCTGCCACAACAGGCGCGGTGCACGAGCGGACGGCGGCCCGGCGCGATACATCCAGCGTGCGGCAGAGGATGCCCCCAACGGCATAATCAGATGTATTCAGCCCTTCAGCCTGCCCAGTAGCCGTGCTTTGTGCGCAGCCGCAGGGCACACTGGGCGGATGAGGGTCGAGGTGACCCAGGTCGGGTGGGACGGCACCATGTGGCGCCGGATGATTGACACCGCTGGGCGCAGCGATGCCGGACGCTGGCAGGAACTCCTCGCGCGCGCCGTGGCTGTCCCGATGCCGTACCGGCCAGTTCCCGGCGACCCGATCTACCATCTGCGTTTGGATGACAGGTATTTCGTGATCGCCGATCATGACCTGTCCGGGCCGCTGCTGGACCTGGTGACCGCAGTGCTCGCATTGGGCGATGCGATGTTAACAGGCCAGGCGCGGCCTATTTAATACCGCGGACGGCTGCAAATGGAATGGGAATTCCTGTGGTGGTACCCCCGGTTGGCTCCATGGCTGCAAGGTTGACGGTTCCAGAACAGCCTAGGGGAAGCCGTGCGCTGAATTACAAGCGTGTCATCCTACAAGGGACCGTCGGCCGGGAGCCCAGCCACTGCCGGTTATGGCAGCGTCGCTACTGGTGTCGCGGTGATGAAGCGTAGCTGCCTCCCAGAGAGTGAGCATGGCAACGGCTCGTTTGCTGTCCCATGGCACCAGCGGATACCTCGTCCGGAATTCGGGACTTGATTGCAGGCATGCCGGACACGCGATCCGGCCCAGGGCATCCTCGCGCCAGCCGACTGCGATCGCCCGGGCCCGGTTGTCGGCCTCGCCGACGGCCGCAGGGTCAGCATGCCAGGCCACACACAAACCCATCTGGCACCACAGGATGGGTCTGTGCAACCGGTCACCGATCACCGCACGCCCAGGGACCTGACCATCAGGAAGACCTGGCGCCGCGGCAAAGAGCGGGCACTTCTCGCGGCGATCTTCGCCCGGCGGAGGCAAGCTGGGGGGCTGCACCGGCTCTCGCCAGGTGCCGCTGCGGCGCTCGGCCTGACGGCGGATAACCACTGGGAACGGCCAGCTGCCTGCATCTGAAGGCTCGTGCGCGGGAACCTGGCTGCGCGCACGAGCCACGTATGGGCGGGAACGAAGGGACTCTTGCTCGTGGAAGGCCTGGGACTCTGGCCCCGGGCCATCGTGATGCAGTTGCGCCAGCCAGGGTCCTGGGTCAGTGTCGGCGTGCTTGGGGGTTGCCTTCCATTTCATCAGCACGACCTCCCGGTGCGCCCGCTCGTTATCGCCACGCCCGTCGGATACGGCCTGGCACCTAGCGCGCCGCTGTCCGGACGCTACCGGTGCCGCCCGCCCAGCCCAGCGCCGCCACGCGGGCACGTAGGCGCGAAGCCAAACCGTTATAAACAGTCACAGCAGTGGATAACCCTGTGGAAAGGTGCCCGGAGCGCTCCCCTGAGGGGCCTCGCCGACGTCTGTGCGACCCTGTCCGTCGCCATGAGAAACCCGGCGGTTGACAGACCCACACAGAGCCCATTTCATCCTGATCTTGATAGCCTGCGCACGGGTTGATCACAGTCGGCGTGGCGGCTCGTGACGTATGGAAGACCTCTGGTAGTTAAGGCGGTCAACCAAGATGTTCCTCCGCCGGGGGTTTTCATGTTCATGTCCCGCACCGCCCTCCCGCAGCCCCCCGCCCTGGCCTACGGGGCCCGGACCATTCACCGGCACCCCCCGAAGGCCGGCTTAGGGCCGGATAACTGCAAGCGGGGCCGGCGGCCCCTACCGGACTTCGTTCCCCTGTGCCAAGGCGAGATAATCACCGACCCGACGTCCAGTCTTGGCGCTGGCGCGGCTACCCCCTGGCGTCCCTGAATGCGGGCAATCATGCGGGAAGGGCCGTGAACGACCTTCCTGGGTCGGCGAATGGGCCGACCGTGGCTTGGTCTGCGTACCCGGGCGTAGGGGAGCGCCCTCCCGCGGTGCCAGAACTCGGCGGACGGCCAGTGCAGTGGGCGGGCTGGACGGTCGCCCTGCAGTTGATGCATGTCGAGGCCGTCTGCGCCCGCTGCGGTTATAACGGCCAACCCTGGACAGCCATTGGCCTGGTGGCGCCGGCGGCTGGGGCGACGGTCGCCGTGCTTCAGCAACGCCGGTTGCCCTCTGGGCGGACCTACCAGAGGGAGGAACGGGTGCCCGCGCGGCCGATCCGGCGCCTATTCGCCTACCGATGCCCGGCGTGCCGGGCAGATGAGGTCTACGATATGGGCGAACGTGGCTACGACTGGAGGATCCTGCAATGATCCAGTCGGCCGGCGCAACAGCCCGACGTATGTGAGCGCCGCCCGCGTGATCGGAACCGACGTCTATGGGCTCGATTCAGACGGTGACGGTATCGGCTGCGAAGACAACTGAGCAAAGGGCAGCAGACATGCAGGCCTATTGGCCCGTGCCGTGCCAGAACTCGCACAATGCCTCTGAGCTGGTAATTTCTGAGCTCGTCAGGCCGCTCTCCGATACTCGTTGATCAAGCCGTGGACGACCTGCCTGCGCGTGATTCTGCCGGTCATGTCGATCGCTTGGCCGGGTTCGTGTAGCGGAGGTCGTTATTTGCGCGACTGGTGCGGGCGATGTTCGTTGTAATGCCGCGCGTACTCGGCCAGCATCCGCCGGAGGTGCCGCTGGCCGTGGATCAGCAGGTGGCAAGAACCGGGTTTTCGCACCCTACAGTCTTTGACTCGTGCCGAAGAGGCCTCGCCCCTTGCCGAACGCCCCCACGACTATGCCGACGTTCGCGTTATGCCGACCTTTGCGAGAACCTCCTGTTCATCGGGGGTGAACGCCCTGAAGTTGTCGGCATAATCACAGGGCTTCCAGGAACGCGATGAGCGGGTCCGGCGGCCGATAGCGACCGGGCTTGGCGGCAAGCGGGGTGACCCGGTCGATCGCTTCCTGCTTGTGGCTCATGTCGGCGTGCAGGCAGATGTTCGTGGTCGCGAGCTGCTCGTGGCCGAGCCACAGCGCGATCACCGTGATGTCGTTTCCCGCGAGCAAAAGTCGCATCGCCGCGGTGTGCCGGAGCGTGTGTATGGTCACCCGCTTTGCGGTGATCGACGGGCAGCTCATCCCAGCGAGGGCGACGTGGTGAGCGAGTCGCCGCTCGACGGCGTCGCGGCTCAGGCATGTCCCGGTGCTTGTCGGGAAGAGCGGGTCGGCGGGAGTTCCTCCCCGCTCGTGGAGCCATGCCTCGAGGACCCTGATCGTGCCCGGAACGAGCGGGGTGCGTCGTTCCTTCCTTCCCTTGCCGAGCGTATGCACGTTGGCGCCGCGGCCGAGAGATACGTCCTTGCACGTGAGCCCGACGAGCTCGGAGATCCGCAGCCCTGTCTGGATCGTGAGGGCGAACATCGCGTGATCGCGGCGCCCGGTCCAACTTCGCAGATCGCACACCTCGAGCAATGCGGCCGCCTCGTCCCCGGCGAGGTAGGTGATCAAGTTGGACTCGGTCCGCTTCTGCGGGATCGAAAGGACTCGCTGGATCGAGCCCGCATGCTCGGGGTGATGCAGCGCGAGGTAGGAGAAGAGCGAGTGAATCGCCGCGAGGCGCATGTTGCGGGTCGCCGCGGTGTTGTGCCGGTCGCGCTCGAGGTGCTCGAGGAACGCCCCGACGAGCGGCGCGTCGAGCTGGGCGATGTCGAGCTTGTCCGGCGGGCTGGCGGTGCGGGCTGAAGCGAACGCGAGCAGCAGCCGGAACGTGAGCGCGTAGGCGGCGATCGTGTTCGGACTGGCAGCTCGCTGGCTCACCAGCCGGTCGGTGAAGTAGGACTCGAGCGAGGGCGCAAGCGCGCTCATCGCGGACTTCCGAAGTGCGCCTCGAGCCGCCCGCGGCAAGCTCCATCAGCTTTGGAACGGTAACGGCACAGTCAGGTATTGGAACTGTCCGAATACCTTGCGCCCGGCGCGCGCGCCGCCCCGGGCTCGATCCCCCGGGGCAGCGCCGTGCGCCGCCGGCCGGTCACGGCAAGCGCCGCGCCCGAAAGGTCAACCTCGAGGAGTCCTCCGGTGAAGGAGAACCGGAGGAAGGCGCGCAGCCCCGCCCTGAAGTACTGGGTCGCGGCGACCGAGACCGCGGCGGACTCCCGCCGGAGCGCCGCGATCACCTCGCTCGCGGTCACCTCGGCGAGGGAGGTGCCTGCCGGCAGCCATCCGAGGAATCGCCGAGCGTGACCGGCGTAGCCGCGCACGGTGCCTGAAGCGAGCGCACGCTCGGTCAAGAGATAGGTCTCGAAGGAAGCGAGCACCGTCTCGGCCGGCGAGGCGACCGGAGCCCGCTCCCCGCGCTCCAGCTCGCCGATCTCCTCCAGCACGTCGAGCAGGCACCATAGCCCGGGCCGTGACCACTCCGAGCGGTGCCTCCCTCCGGCGCGCTGGAAGGCGAGGAACTCCTCGACCCGCTCACGGTTGAGCCGCGCTCCCGCGAGCCCGCGATCCTCGAGCCATCGGCTAAGGCGCGCCGCCTGCCGCAGCTCGTTCACCGCCGATCGTGGCGTGTAACCACGCCGACGGAGCTCGCGGCGATAATTCCCGGCGAACGGGGCGAGCGGCCCCGTCACCACCACCCGGCTCAATCTGCTTGCTGGCGCTGGCATCGTAGCCTCCTTGTCGTGGAAGGAGACAACGATCCCCGCATTCGGTCCGCCTTGTTATGCCGACAACTTCAGCACGTTCACCCCCGATGAACAGGAGGTTCTCGCACAGCTTGAAACCGAGCGACCGGCGCATCGCCAGGTAGTCCCCGGCGCGGGCTTCCATGCTCATCGCGGGGCTCCCTGCGGGCAGGGCATGGCCAGCTCGGCCAGCCGGGCCTGATCGACCCTGGCGTAGATCGCTGTGGTGCGCTGCTGGGCATGGCGCAGCAACTGACCGATCTCCTCCATCGACGCACCGGCCGACAGCAGGCCGCAAGCCGCCGCATGGCGGATCCGGTGCGGCCCGAACCGCGCCACCCCGGCCCGCTCGCAGGCCCGGGCCACCACCTGGGTCACCGAGGACACCGCAAGGCCGGCGAACGGGGCCTTCATGGCCACGAACAGGCGCGGTGATGTCGTGGCAGGCCGCGCATGCAGCAGGTAGTCCGCCATCGCCTCGCCCACATCAACAGGCAACGGCAAGGTGTCCATCCGGCCGCCCTTGCCATGGATGGCCAGCTCGCCCGTGCGCCAGCCGACGTCGGCGAGGTCCAGTCCGGCGACCTCCCCGCCGCGCAGCGCCAGCCGCGTCATCACCAGCACGATCGCGTAGTCACGGCGGCCGCCGGCGCTGTCGCGGTCGCAGCTGGCCAAGACCGCGCGCAGATGATCTGGTGAGGCGGCGCGTGGCAGGCCCGGCCTCCAGGCCCGCCCGGCCGGGACCGCTGCGGCCAGCGGAAGCCGGATGTGTCCGGCCGCATGCAGGTAGCGCAGCAGGGACCGCAGCGCGGGCAGCACCACCATGTCCGGTGGCCTGCCGCGCCGGCGCCTGGCCAGCTCCAGGACATAGCCGGTGACCTGCCCCGCTGACAGCCCCGCCAGGGTCTCGGTGAGCGGGCCGGGGAATCCGGCCAGGAACGCCTGCGCGTATCGCAGGTAGTGCGTGACCGTGCCAGCCGACAGGCCCCGCTCGCCCTCCAGGTACTGCTGGTATACGGCCAGCAGCGCCTCCACCGGCGTGGCCGGGACCGGCCGTCCCTGCGGCGGAGCGGCCTGCACGCTGCGCAAATACCCCAGCACCGGGGCAAGCGCCCGGGCACTGACCCCGGTGCGGTGCCCGGCCGCCCGGCGCGCTCCCAGAAACTCCCCCGCCGCCTCGCCGGTCAGATCCGCGGCAGTCAGGCCAGCACTGGCCAGCCAGCCGCTCAGATCCGCCAGCAGATGCACATGCTCGGTGACCGTGTCCAGCGCATACCCCCGGGCCGCCAGGTCCTGGCGCAGGCCACCGGCGAACGCTGCGAGCGGGCCCGCCACGACGATCCGCCTCCGGCGCCGTAGGTGATCACGAGAATCCATGACGTCCTCCTGTCTGGTCGATGGGACACATCGACCAGACACGGAGCACGAAGATCACCACTGGCAAATCAGGGAATTATGCCGCCCGCCACAGCCGGCGCACCACGTACGACCAGGGCCCGCAGGCCCATCTGCGGCATAACCGCAGGCTCGTCATAAGGCACCAAATGCCGACGTCGGCATTAGGTGCCCTTCTTCAAGAACCCCGTGTCATCGGCGATCAACACGCCTTCACGGTCCCCCAGATGCTCGATCACATAGCCGCGCACATCGTCGCGGACACCGTCCACGTCCCAGTCCGCGCGGCGCAGCAGCCGCTGCATCCCATCCGGGCTGACCTCGCCAGCGCGTTCCGCCAGCGTCCACCCATTCTTGCGTTCCAGGCCCGCAACCAGCCCGACACATACTCACGCACTCGGGCCCGCGGCTCAGACCGCGAGAACCGGCCCGCGATCCGCTCCTGCACCCGCTCCAGCTCCGCCGCAGCAAGATCGACCACCATGCCCCACATGATCCCCTATCGATCACGTAAATGCCGCTGCAATACTAAGCCGTACCACGGCTGTCTTAGCGATTTCTTAGCGTTCCCTCGCGAATTCAGAGGGAAAGCAGAGGAAAACGCTATCTCCCCGATGAGTTTCGCTGCCAGGGTAGCTGCCGTGAGCAAGGGGACGGGTCAAGGAAAACCACGCCGAGGCGGCTAGATACGTAGCGAGTCACCCAGCCCGCCGACACCAATCCTGGCGGAAGCCCACCCCAGAACTGAATGTACAAAATTCGCAGATCCGTAGCGGTGGGCGAGTCCTCCAGCCATCTCCTGACCGCCCTCGAGCCGGAGCGCTATGTTGCATTCCGCAGAAGCCGACCCAGCACGCCGGAGGCACGACTTGAGAGCTTCATCGTCAGCCACCAAGATCAGGAGACACCGTTGGCGGCGCCTCCTGATCGCCGTCCCGGGGCTTGGCTTGTTGTTGTGGGCAGTTTCGTCATATACCGCCTGGATGCTCGAGCCGACCAGCATGGACATCTCGGCGCGCAGCGCCGAGTGGGTGCGCGCCGATGTGCCGTACGGCAACTGGATGGTTGACCAGGCCGAGCACGACACCGCCAGCGCTCCTACGAAGGGCGGCCCGCAGCTGAAACGGCTTCCGCACGTGGGGCTCAACTCGGCCGCAGCAGCCCAGAAGGCGGCAGGCGCGCGAGCAAAGCAGGCGGCCTACCTGCCGCCGGCGATCAAGCCTGTCTTCACGCATCCGCTGCCCGGCGAGGGAGTCTGGAGGACGACGGGACCCGCTTGGGACGGAGGGCCGCCGGTCCTCGTGACCACCTACCGGCCCGATCCCAAGTACCCGCAGATCGTCGCCTACGTCGCCTGGTTTAGCCACACCCGCACGCAGCTCGCCTACTACCCGGGCCGCTACGAGCCCCCGAACGCCGTCGTGCGCGGGCCGATGATGGTCCCATACGACCAGCGCCACCGGCTTCTGGCCACGTTCAACGGCGCCTTCATCTACACCGACGGTAACAACGGGTCGGCCGTCAATGGCCACACGAACGAGCCACTCACCGACGGCAACGCCACGCTGATCGGCTACCGCAACGGCAAGATTGCGATCGTCAGGTGGACCGGCGGCCCCGACGTCGGCCCGAATGTCGCCTTCGCCCGCCAAAGCCTCGCCCCGATCGTCTGGAACGGAAAACTCAACCCGGGCCTTGACACCGACCCCAACAGCCCGCAGTGGGGGTACACGCTGGGCGGGGTCACCTTCACCCCGCGAACCGGCGTCGGCATCGACAGGCATGGCAACCTCATCTTCGTCGTCGTCAGCGAGGCGACGGTCGTCTCCCTGGCCCAGGTCCTCCAGCACGTCGGCGCGGTGCGCGCGATGGAGTTCGACATCAACCCGTACTGGCACACGCTAATCACCTATAGCCACCAGCACGGACTCAACCCGCACATGGTCGAGCCCCAGCCGAATCAGTCAGCCGATCGCTACCGCGTGCCGGACGACCGTGACTTCTTCGCCGTCTACGAGCGGCTGCCGGGAGCTGTCTCGGACCCGATGAAGTAGGGAATCTCAATGCTGTCGTCAAGCGGCTGGAGTCAGCGCTGGCGGGAGTGGCTCCTGGTAACAGCTCCTCGATATAGAAGTACCAGTGCTCGGCAAGCTCCCACACCGCCCCCCTCGCGTTCGGGAAGAACGCAGGCCCGCCCAGCAACCGTCCGTACCACGTGAGCGCACGCAGGTAGTCGCTCACCGGAAGCCCCGCAAGGAGGTCCACCGCCACGCGTTCACGCTAACCCGCACCCCGCAACGAGCCCGTCGGCGACGCGTCGGGGACGCCCGTAAACTTGCATAACGTCCTGTTATGCAACCTCCTGAAGGCACGAGAGCCAGTGCGCCGGAGTCGCACATAGCGGCGGCTCGGCGCACGTTCTCTCCGATCGTCCTATCACGCAGCGTGAGACCATCCAGTGGCCTGGCCTGGCCTGGCCTGGCCTGGCCTGGCCCTTGCGCAGCGCGGCCCAGCGCGACAGCGGTAGTAGTTGTCGCCGGGCCCCAGGTGCCCATCGATGGCGCGGGCGAATGTATCGGATCCCGCCGACCGCATCCGGCCCAGCCCGGCGAACGCCATATGCGGCATGGCCGTCGGCCTGATGCTGCTCTTGAAAGTGAAAACGATCGATCCAGCTGAAACCGCTACCCGCACCGATCGATCTCGGGCAGTACCGCATCCGAAGACAGGCTCGCGTCGGTGACCTAATCAACGAATATCGCCTGGTCGCGTGACGTGGATGAGCTTCTCGGCACCCGCACCCGTGGAGGGCTGATACTCCCGCGCGGGGTGAAGGCCGCCCCGACCTCACGTACTAAGAGACAGGTGGTCACCGTCGGACCGGGGTCTGGGGTGGTGTCCCCATGCAGGTCTACCCCGCTGGGTGATCAATGTCCACGGACGGCAGGTCTTTCACCTGGTGTTTGGTGAGGCTGAGATGGATGAGAAGAGTCCCGATCTTAGTCACAGCGCCGATCGGGACCGCCACTTCCTTGCGGCCCCACGTGTGCCCGTCCTCGAGGAGCACGTGGGTTACATAGTGGCCGCCAGGTTCCACGACCAGTCCCTGGACCTGCCCTATCTCGCCGTCGGTCGCACAGACGGTCAGTTCGCGGCGTATGTCTACCTCGCCGAATGGGACGGAGTCGATGGTGACTTCCTGCGGGGCTTCCGGTCGGCCAGGGCCGCGGTCGGGCCGGACCTCGACCGCACCGGGCATCCCGAAAACTCCGGGGGACAGAGGAAGAAAGTTCACGCTAGGGGGGGAGTGGGACTCTTGGGGCCCGCTGGGGTCGAGGTCCGGCACGACCTCGGTCTCCTGGGCGGGTCGGAGCGCCTGGAACTCGGCTAGGGTGCAGCGAAGCCGGATCTGACCCGTCGTAGCGTCCACAAGGTCAACAGGAACAAGCCGCCCTGGGCCATTCCGGCGCTTCTGGCCGACTACGAGATGAGTGACCTCCCGGGCGACCGGGTTGACGATTATGCGGCTCACATGACCGCAGGCTCCATCGCTGCAACTGGCGTCGGCCCCGATCCTGAACGGCATCTTCCGCGCCATCGCCACCCTCCTCGTTTCCTTGGACCTTAACAAGCCCAGCCAGCAGCAGCGCCTCTAAACTCCCGGCCCGCGAACAGCCGCACCTGACCGAGCATTCGCCAGGCCACAGGTAAGCCGTGCAGACGGCCACCCGGCGCAGCAATGTGCACGAGGAGTGAGCCGGTCAGGTCAGCGCGACCGCCAAGGCTGGGGCGGCGCGGACGCGCCGGGCGGGCCTCCTCAAGGCCAGAGCCCGGCGCGGGGAGCGCCGGACGCGGTGCCGCGCAGCGGCGCCGCCTTGATCAAATACGGCTAGATTCGGCAGCGCGCAAGGATCCAGCGCAAGGATCCAGCGCGATCATACGGCGTAGCGCCGTAGACGTCTGGCGAGCCGCCTGAGCATGAGAACACCCCGCGGTGGCCGACGTCAGTACAGGCGCCGTTACAGGGCGCAGCGCCACTGTAGTAGGTGTTATCGGACTCATGTTCCCTAGGCGCGCGCACCTGATCAAGCCGGACTTTAGTCCCGAGCTTCCGGGTGTGGTAACGAGATGCGTGCGAAGATGGATTACTAATAGCTATCGAAGGAATGCCTTGAGTGACCAGCACTTCCAGAATGGCCCCGCTCACCTTGACCGGACTCGGCCGATCGAGTTACATCCTGCCGCCGATGGCCCTGCTCAAGCCGGGCCGTGCTCCCATCATCGGCCTGGGGGATGTGCTGCGCTCTCCGGTGGCAGCAAATGATCACCATCCGATGATGGCTGGCCTGGGCAAGGACGTCGAGGGCCGGGCCGCGGTGACGAACCTGGCCAAGATGCCGCACATGCTGATCGCGGGCGCGACCGGATCGGGGAAGAGCGCAGCCATAAATGCCCTGATCACGTCCATCCTGATGCGAGCCACCCCCGAGTTATGTCCGGATGACCTCGTCGACCCGAAGCGGGTCGAGCTGGCCATCTACCAGGGAATACCGCACCTCTGCACGCCGAACATCACGAACCCGAACAAGGCCGCCGGAGCGCTGCAGTGGGTCGTAGGCGAAATGGACCGCCGTTATGACGACCTGGCCGCCTTCGGGTTCCGTCATATCGACGACTTTAACAAGGCGGTACGGGCGGGCACGCTGGCCCCGCCCGCGGGCAGCGAGCGGGTCCTGGCCCCCTACCCGTACCTGCTGGTCATCGTGGACGAACTCTTCGACCTGATGTTGGACCACGCCGAGATGACCGAGATGGCCATTACGTCAATCGCCCGGCTTGGCCGCGCTGCCGGGGTTCATCTAGTCGCCGCCACCGCGCATCCGACGGCAAGCGTGGACACGACCACGCCTTGGCTTAGGGACCGCGCTCCCGACGTGCAGGCGGCACTGAATGTCCTTTGCCGTCGGCGCACCGCGCCTGGCGACGACCGGCTTGATCTGGGTCGCGTTGACTTGCGCCGCGCCTACTTGTCCAGGGCACAGCTGCCCGGGATCGTCATGCGGAACGCCAATCTGGCGCGAGCCCGGATACGAGGCATCAACCCAAAGACGCGCAGCTGGAGTACACCGACTTCCGGCAGGCGTCCCTTGAGGAGGCGGACCTGACCAGGGCATGCTTGGAGCGCGCTTACCTGGACAACGCAGAGCTCCGCGGGGCCAGCCTGAAGGATCCCGACCTCACCGGCTGCAGTTTGCGCGGCGCCGATCTCCGCGGCGGCGATCTCCGCGGCGCAATCTTCGACAAGACAGACCTTGGCAACGTACTCGCCGACGCAGCAACGATCTGGCCCCGTAATCTCGATAGCGGCTTTCCTGAAGGCATCTGAATTCCCGGACGCGGCCCCAGGATGAGGCTCATATCTGCTCCACTGCATGAACTTCTGCGCCCGGCAACGTACACTGTGGGCTTACGCCATTTTCCGGCTCCTGGAGCAACCCCAAACACCCAGTTTTGATGCCGTCTGATCTGGTTTCGACACCTCGACAGCGGTTCGCTCTCGCCCGCCTTCCTGATCCCCACCTGACGCATCTCGTGCGCCTTTTCCTCATCGCTCACCACGACGGTCTTCAGCCAACGCAGCATGAGGCGGTTTGGCGCCTGCCCCCGCAGGGCGACGCCGAAGGGCCACAAATCCTTCATCTCCCACGCAGCACCGCATCAAACGAGATCTCCTACCTATCAACCTCGCTCTCTGCGCTCGTGGCGCACTGGGGTGCCAGAACTCGGCCACCATCTTTGACCAGAGCTTTTACGCAGCCCGCTGGTGTTGGTTGATGAGGCCGCCGCGTACGGCCGGGGCTTGATCCGCTCCCGCGAGAGGCGGCGACGGGATGGCCGGAGCGGGGCCGGGTGCAGCTGACGGCTGCGATGGGGTCGCCGTTGGTTGTCGTGCCGGGCAGGTGCGCCGGGCGCATCGGTGCAGCTCACAGGCCAGGCCGACTTCTGGCACCCCACAAGACCCGAGGTTCCGCGCAGCCGCAAGGGCTCCGCCGACAGCGTGGCGCATGCACGTTCGGGCCGCCGCGACGCCCTGCGGAACGCAAAGAGCCACCCGGCGGGCTGCCTCTTCGTTACCCGGGGCTGGATGTATCTGCATTGGCTGCGCTTGCTCTGTACGTTTGGGGGAGGAAGCTTCCCCCGCGTCGGGGCTTTACTGCGCTTAGTGGCCCGCATATCCGGCCAAGGGCAGCGCCCGCGAGATGGGAGGAAACGCGTGAGTGCATGGTTTCATCACTGGATAATCGCAGACTTCTACGATCCGATTTGGCCTAACATCGCGGCATCGATTCTGTGCGCGGTTTGGGCCGTGCGCAGGGTCAAGATTCACCTCAAAAGGCATCACCAGATCATGATGAGCCACTTCGGATATCTTCATGAGAAGACCGCCGATCCGAATGACGAGCAGGCTATCCGTGCCTGAACAGTAAGCCTTTTTCATCCTGATCTTCGAGTAGCCCGGCACAGCGTGCCGCCCGACTACTCGATTGAGTGGCTGACCTGCGCTATCCGCCAGCAGGCTTGACGCAGTGGTGGTTGGCTGGCCGGGTGCTGCTCAAGATCGTCTACCTGCTGACGTGCCGGGTACTCGCCGACGACAGGTCCTCGGCGGACTCACCCATAAGTACCACATCGCAGCATGACAGCCCCGCACCCGCATCCAAAGGACGCAGGTCACGCCGCGATCGTGTATTCGAGCCCCACGGGGTACGGTCGCGGAGCAGTTTCCGCACTTGGCCAGACAGTCAAGGCGACTGTATAACGGTTTGGTGACATGGGACAGCCTGGCACGGACCTCTGACTGCGAGCGAGTCCGTCCCACCGGAGTGGCGCAACCGATGAATGCGTCTACGAGTCTTGTCTACTTGCCCGCAGGCATTGGTGTCCTTTTCGCAGCTCAGAGAACCGCCGGTCCATTGCGGGCCACTCTGACTGCTTATGCTGCCGCGCTTGCGGCGACCGCCGTTGGGAGTGTGGCTTACCACGGCCGTCAGCCGAGCCGGGCGCATCAGCTTCATGACGGTTCGCTTCAAATCACGTTTGCACTTGCATGTGGCCTTTTGACACGTGTTGCCCTGGCGGGAGGGGCGCGCTGGCACAATCCCCGCTTTCGGCGATTGCTCATCGTAGTCGCGTTGGCGTCGGGAGCCTACGGAGCTGGGCGAAGCGGTTCACCGCTGTGTCACCCAGATAGCCCGCTTCAGTTGCACGCGGCGTGGCACTTGCTCAGCGCGCTAGCAGCCGTAATCGTTGCACAAGCCGCCGCCGACGGCCCAGTCGTGGGTACTAACGGTTCTGACGCAAAGAGAGCGGCTGAGGGTTCATGACGACTGGGTACTTAATCTCGGCGTTTCATGCGATCACGACTGCCGCGTCGATGGGAGCAGCTGGCACTGTTGCGGTTGCCGGAATCTTCACCGTGATAGGAGCTGGCATTCCGCTCATCTACCAAGTCGTTTCTGGCCATAACCAGAATAGACGAGAAGATCACTGGGCATGTGTCAACGCAGTGGCTGACTTGATCGCCGCAGGGCACGGGGTGCTTCTAGCGCTGCCCAGCCCAACTGCCCACGCCGACGCCGCAAAGACGGCGTCCGCAGGGAGCGCACTCGCCGAGGCATTCTTCCGCTTTGACTCGGCTTACGCACGTCTCGTGCTTGTCATACCAGACCTTAGGCCACGGCTTGCAGATCTCCGAAGTGATCTGCTTCTTACTGTCAACTCCAGCGTCCGAGACATATCGGTAGAACAACGCATTCAGCGACTCATGGATGAGTTCCTTAATTACGTCAGTCCGCGACTAACCTTTCCTGTGTTCAAGTTCGTTCCGCGCCGCATCCGGTAGGGCGTATCAATCCGGGGCGCCATTTAACGAGCCGATGAAAAGCTGCGGCGCCCTGCGGGGCACCGCCAGTGGCTAAAACGATCTGCGTATGATCACCCGTGCGGCCCACCCAACCGCCAGCCACACCTACTCGGCGATCCAGGCGGCACTCAGACCCAAGACCCGATGACGCTCAGTGGTTCGCGCTGATCCCTGCCAGCGCGCAAGTATCCGCCGTTCGGGACGTCGTGACAAACCGTGCCTGTGACCGTGGCCGCGACGCTGAACGGGATGATCTGAGCGCGCATATGCAGTCGCAGACAAGTCCGCCGACGAGCAAATATCCGGCCCGCCGCCCCTACGACCTTCGCCATGCCGCGCTGTCGCTGTGGCTGGCCTCCGGCGCTCCCCCGGCCGAGATCGCTGCCCGCGCCGGGCACAGTGTGCGTGTCCTGCTCACCATCTACGCCCACTGCATACCCGGCTGCGACCAGATCGCCAGCCGGCGAATCGAGCAGGCCCTCGGCGTCGGCTCGCGGCCCGCGGCTGGCCCACGAAAACACCCGGGGAGCGGGTCGATTCCGTCCGTCATGCGTCCGTGTCACAGCTGGACGCAGTGGGACACCGCTGGACCCGGTACGCCAGGTCAGCGCCGGAAACCCGCCCGTGACCTGCGGGAACACCCGCCCAAGAGGTCCGCCTTACGGAAACGCCCCCTGGACGCCCGGCTCCTGGCCCGCTCCGCCGCAGGCCGCTGACCAGCCCAGATCTGGCCCACAACTGGCCCACAGCAACCGGGAACGGTCTGCCGAACCGCTCCGGGCACGCCGCAGGCCCGGCATCGGGTAACACCTGCACCGGGCCTGACCTGGGGTTTTGTGTGGCAGGTGCTGGGTTCGAACCAGCGTAGGCTAAGCCGACGGTTTTCCAGTGAGCCGATCCCGGCCCATCGGAATAGCCACTGACCTGCTGTTTCTCCATTTCCCCGCCGTGTGAATGCAGCGTTCTGTCCGTGTGGCGTCCGTAGTCCCGGGGTGTGCCTGGTCAGCGCGACGCAGGTTCTGGATCATGTCCCATCAAGTCCAGCTGAGTCCTGCTGCATCTCATCGTCTCACCGCCGTCCTGAACCCGGCCGGGCACGCCGCTAAGCCACCGGCCTGCCGCGGCCGATGCCCGCCGCTCCCCCGGCCGGACATGCGCCGGATAGTGTCCCACCTTTAAATCCGATCTTCACGGCCATCGTTCACCCCCCCGCCAGATTCCCGGGCGAGTCCGGGACCGGTACGGCAGGACCGTGGCCCGGATCCGTCCGCTCTGGCGGCGTTCTTCGGCTGCTTGTACTACGGCGCGCTGCCCCCCGAAGAAGCCATCGTCTTGCGCCTCGCCGACTGCCACCTGCCTCAACGTGGCTGGGGGACGCTGACCCTGACCCGAGCCGCGCCCCACACCGCCAAGGCATGGACCGGCACCGGATCCAGCCATGAGCAGCATGGCCTCAAGCACCGGCCCGAGTCCCCATCCCGCCCGTCTTGGTCGCCATGCTCCACCCCCACCTCCGTCCGCGCAGGTGAAGCAAGCTCATTAAGGACCCCGGCCCGCACAGGGAACCCAGTCTCAGGCGCCGTATGCGCATGCTAATGTATGTGCATGTTGACGCACCGGCTGCAGATTCTGATCGACGATGAGCGCTACGAGCGGGTTCGCGCTCTCGCGCGGCAGCGCGGTACATCTGTCGCCACCGTGATCCGGGAAGCGCTCGACCGTGGCCTGCCTGCGACGCAGCGGAGGCGAGCCGCCGCGGCCCGGCGCATCCTCGATGCGGCGCCGATGGAGGTTGGCGATCTGCTCGCCGAACTGGATGAGCTCCGCGGGCGTCACGCGTGATCGTCCTTGACACGACGGTCCTGGTCTATGCGGTCGGCGCCGATCACCGGTTGCGCGAGCCATGCCAGCAGCTGATCCGCGCAATAGCAGGCGGAACGATCCTGGCGACCACCACGATCGAAGTCATCCAGGAGTTCACTCACGTCCGCGCGCGCCGCCGGGACCGCAAAGACGCTGCGGAACTTGCCCGTAACTACATCGAGTTGCTATCGCCGCTCCTTATCGTTGAGGAGACTGACCTGCGCGAAGGGCTACGCCTGTTCGAGGAAGGAACAGGCTTCGGCTCGTTCGACGCGGTCCTGGCCGCAGCGGCCCACGCGGCAGGAGCTGAGGCGCTCGTGTCGGCAGACACCGGGTTCTCCGGCATCGCGGCCATCCATCACGTCGTCCCTGACGCCGGTGGCGTCCGCGGGCTGCTGGCCGCCCCGGAAGAATAAGCCCGTGCAATGGCTCACGGCGGCCCGTCTGCCACCCTGTGGGATGCCAGAAGCCTGCTCGGAACTGTGACCTGCGTCGATATGCGGATCATGGCCTGTGGCGTGCCAGAACTCGTGCAGAGTACCTGAACTGGGCTTCTATCCTCGGCGCTCGTGCTCTTTCGCCTCGTCTATCTGCTCATGGTCCGGTTGTTCGGCTGGCTGGCGCTGCTCGCGCGGAGCGATACCTCGAAGGACATGGAGATCTTGGTGCTGCGGCACGTGGTTGCCGTCCTGCGCCGTCAGGTCGCCCGCCCGAAGCCGGACTGGGCCGACCGGGCCATAATCGCCGCCTTGGCGCGACTGCTGCCCAAGCGCCTTCGCCTGCACCGGATCGTGACACCTGGCACCATGCTCGCCTGGCACCGGCGCCTGGTGAAGAGCAAGTGGACCTGCCCGAACACCACGGGACGCCCGCCGGTCCTGGAGGAGATCCGCGAGCTAGTCAAGCGGCTGGCCAGGCAGAACCCGCGGTGGGGGCATCGGCGCATCCAAGGCGAACTCCTCGGCCTTGCTTACCGTATCGGCACGGGAACGATCCGCCGGATCCTGGCCGCCCCCGGACTCAAGCCCGCACCACGACAGGCGTCACCGAACTGGCGGCAGTTCCTGGCCTCCCAGGCATCCGGGATCCTCGCGTGCGACTTCTTGCACGCCGGCACCGTGTTCCTGAAACGCCTGTACGTCTTTTTCGTGATGGAGATCCAGACCCGGCGGGTGCACATCCTGGGCGTCACCGCGCACCCCACCGGGGCGTGGACCGTCCAGCAGGCCCGCAACCTGCTCATGGACCTCGGCTAATGTGCTGCCCGGTTCGAATTCCTGATCCGCGACCGCGACAGCAAGTTCACTGCGGTGTTCGACGCGGTGTTCACCGGCAACGGCACGCGGATCATCAAGACCCCGGTCCGGTCACCCCGCGCGAACTCCTTCGCGGAGCGGTATGCAGGCACGCTACGGCGCGAGTGCCCCGGCCACCTGCTGATCCACGGTGAACGCCACCTCCGGCAGATCCTGGGCGAGTACTCGCGGCACTACAACATGCATCGGCCCCATCAATCGCGGGAGCAAAGACCTCCGCTGTACGAGCCCGGCCAGACGATCGATATGACCGCCCGGATCAAGCGCAGACAGGTCGTCAACGTCTTGATCAACGAGTACTCGAGGGCAGCGTAACGAGCCCAGAAAACGCCAGCTCAGAGCCAGTGTGCGAGTTCTGGCACGGCACAAGGTCGTGTCGGTGTTCCGCACTGGCGCTGGCGGGATCCGCAGAGTCTTGAGTACCCGGCGGATGGTGGAGGCGCCGGCCCGGTGGCCGAGCTTGAGCAGCTCGCCCTGGATGCGCTGGTATCCCCAGCCGTGGTTCTCGGTGGCGAGCCGCTCGATGAGCGCCGTGATCTCAGCACTGACCGGTGGGCGTCCGGTCCGGTTCGGGTAGGTCCATTTCTTTCTCACCAGGCGACGATGCCATCGCAGGACGGTGCCGGGCGTGACCAGCCGGTGTGCCTGCACCCGCCTGGGCAGCTGCCGGATCAGCGCGGCCAGTACCGCCCGGTCGGCCCAGTCCAGCCGGGGCCGCGGGTTACGCCTGCGCAGGACGGCGACCTCGTGCCGCAGCACCAGCAGTTCCGCGTTCCTGGAGCCCGGTGATCGGCCGAGCAGGACCAGCCAGCCACGCTTAACCGGCCAATCGTGACGCGCCTCAAATCAGGACAAATCGGCGTCGATTGGCCGGTTAAGCGCCGTTATCCGGGGCCGGAGGCCGGACCAATCTCCGATTGGCCGGATAACTGCAGAGCCGGACGAAGATCAGGCAGAGAAGGCGAAGAGACACGGGTGATCATCTTGCCCGACCACGCCTCGCCCGTCGTCCCAGTTCACAGGTGCAGCCGGCTTCTGGAACCCGGCAGGGTGCGCCCGCTATCACATAGGGCGGAAATCCCGCCGATTAAGCTGAAAATTAAAAGAGTTATCGTTGCGTACGCAACTATTGCATGCACATGAAATTGAATGCCAGATAAAGCCATCCATAATCATATCTTCGGTAGGTCCTTTATGGCCGCTTAGGTCCCTTTCCGGCGCCCCCGCCTGAGCTTGCGCCCAGTCCGGCATCCATCCCATGGACATCCGGGTGGCCTTCACCATTGCCACCTCGGCTCGACCGGGGCGGGATTCGGTTGTGCTCATGGTTCTCCTTGCGGTCCGATGAGACGGCCCACGGGATCGACACGGGCCGGCTGCGACACATGTACGAAAGAGGCAGCCAGAGTGCGCCTGATACGAAAGCTGGCCGTGTCCACGCGACGGCTCATGTCCGGCTCCCCGTCCTGCCGAATCCCGCGCGGGTGTGACGTCCAGGGCGCATCCACTGACCGGGTGACCTCCTCGAGCCGCGACAGTCCCGTACCATCGGGCGAATGGCCCGGGACCGGCCAGCCCAGCGGAGCGGCTAGCGCGCCACCTGCCGCTTCAGCCCGGCTACGGCCGCATCCGGGCGGTCGCGCCGGCGCAACGACGGCTTCATCGCGTGCTGTCCACCCCGGTCACCGGGCCCGAACGGTTCCAGGGAAGCCGGGCGACGTGAAGGCCCGGCGTCGTCGGTGTGAAGATCGTGTAAAGGCGCCGGGCCGGTCCGGCGAGTTCGACGCGGTCCTCGCCGATGCCGGGATCAGGACCGTGCTCTGCAACGTCGCGACGCCCCGCATGAACGCGATCGCCGAACACTGGATCGGCGGATGCCGCCGTGAGCTCCTGGACCGCACTCTCGTCTGGAACCAGGCCCATCTGCGGCGGATCCTGCACCACTACGAAAACCACCACAATCGGCACCGGCCGCACCGATCCCTGAACGGCGCCGCGCCACTGAAACCGCTACCCGAACCGGTTGACCTTGAGCAGTACCGGCTCCGGAGGCAGACTCGCGCCAGTGGCCTGATCGGCGAATATCGCCTGCGCGCATGACCTGAACGAGGTTTTCGGTACGCACAGTTGCAGGGAACACCGCCGTGCTACGAAGCAGCGACCGTGAGGCGGTCAGCTGAAGTGACGCTCGTGCGTGCGCAGACCAGAAAGGCGCGGCCTGCAGCGGGTTGGACTTTCGCCCGCGAGACGAGGACAGTGGCGGTAACGGCAGGTAAGCAAAGGCTGCCGTCCCAAGCCGTTCTCCGGACCGGGGTCCGAACCTGAGCCTTAACCTGAGCGCTGACGAGCTGCTGACCACCACCCGAGCCGTCAGGAAGCGCCTCGACTTCGACCGTCCCGTTGACAGCAAGGTGATCAGCGACTGCATCCGGGTGGCACAGCAGGCGCCGTCGGCCTCCAACAGCCAGATTGCTCACTTTGTCGTCGTCACCGACCCGGCTAAGAAGGCGCAGCTGGCCGACATCTGGCGGCGCGGCCGCCTGCCTTACTCGGCACTACCGATCTCGTGGCAGAACTACCGCTACGAGATCCCAGAGCACGCAGCCACCATCCCCCGCATGGGGCGCTCGGTGGAGCACCTGGCCGCCAATCTGCACAGGGCACCCGCCATGGTCATACCATGCGTGACGTTCCGGACGGACGGCAGCAACATCATGCTCCAGGCTCTGATCTGGGGTGCGGTGCTGCCGTCGGTCTGGAGCTTCTGCCTGGCGGCCCGAGAGCGCGGGCTGGGGACATGCTGGACAACTATCCACCTAGCCCACGAGGAGGAGGCAGCAGAGGTGCTCGGCATCCCCTATCACGAGGTGATGCAGGTTGCTCTCCTCCCGGTCGCCTACACCAAGGGCACGGATTTCAAGGCTGCCTTCAGACTGCCGGTGACGCAGGTCGCCCATTGGGAAGCGTGGTGACCCCGCCGCGAAGCGGGTGACGGGAATCGAACCCGCACTATCAGCTTGGGAAACGGAGCAGTTACGGCTGGACGGGCTATTGACCTGCTAGTCCTGTGACCTGGGACGACAGGCGAGGTTTAGCCATGGGGCATGATGATCAGCCGTGTCTCTTCGCCTGCTCTACCTGATCTTCGTCCGGCTCTGCAGTTATCCGGCCAATCGGAGATTGGTCCTGTGCGTGCCGAGAATCTCGTCCACGGCTTTGACCAGCATGGTTGCTCTCCCGGCCGTCCGAGCGTGATGATCACCGATCATGTGCCTACGGTTCGTGTTCCTCCTGATCACCCGGGTTGCCGGGTAGCTGCGGCTGTCCCGTCGTGAGGACGCGTAGAAGACCGCTGAGATCTTGATCCTGCGCCACCAGCCCACCGCCCTGCAACGCCACCAGCCCACCGCCCTGCAACGCCATCAGCCGCGCCGCCCGAAGATATCCGGCTCACAGTCGTTGGAACGCGGTAATGAACTTGTTCCTTGACGGCGCGCACAACCGAGAGTAGTGACATTGGTAAGGACCGGCGAACGGCCGTGGCTCGCTCTTGTTCCAGGCCGCCGGCGGGGGGAGCCTTCATTGAGATCCTGAATGAACGACTGAGTAGTTCAGCAATGCCGGTCTTCGAGTAGGTACGTTCCTCGCTGCTCCTGGAGTGCTTGGGACTCAGTTCGCATTTCTGAGGGCCAGGGTGGGGCTGCAGCGAGGCCACCACGATGTGCCTGGGGGAGAAAGTCATGACGGCACTGGGTGAAAGAATTCTCGATCTCCTGTCAGCGGTAAACGACACGCACAGCAGATATCCCGACGACAGAAGGGATGAAGCGTACACCCGCTCCTACCGGGTCAGCCGCTTGGTGGTCGGGTTCCTGGGTTTACTGCTGCCGATCGTCTTCATTATCGGGGAGACGTTCTTCCTGAAAGGAGGCGTCCATGTCCGCGGGTCGCTCAGCGAGTACTACCACACGTCGATGCAAGACGTCTTCGTGGGCGGCTTGTGCGTGATCGGCTTCCTGCTCGCAACGTACATGGCTGGTGAGGTCAGAACTGTGGATTTCTGGGCCAGCCTCATCGCCGGCGTGGCGGTGCTCGGGGTCGTCTTCTTCCCCACTACGCGGACGGGTCTGCCAGCCGGAGCGCCCGCTTGCGGCAGCAATCCCGAGCCGCCTGGGTGCTCCTTCGTCGAGCAGACACTCGGTGAGCACCAGACGGCGGTGATACATGCGGTGTGCGCCATCGTGTTCATCCTTTTCCTTGCCGTCATGAGTTTCCTGTTCGCGACCAGCGAGGTGCTTCCGCAGACCGAACGGCTCGGGATCCTGAGCGGACCCAAGCCAAAAGTCTTCAGGAGACCGGCCCTCTTCTGGATCCACATCGCCTGCACGCTCGTCATCCTGGCGGCCGGAGCATGGGCGTTCGCCGGCGCAGGCATCTGGCAACTGACACCGCTCTACATCGGAGAGGTCGCTTCCGTCTGGGCCTTCGCCTTCTCGTGGCTGGTGGCGGGCTTCTACCTGACTGCGCCGGCCAGAATCAGGGTGACGCGAGCGACAACTGACGGCCCGCCCGCCGCGGCGAGCGCCGCCCTGCCCCGCTAATGGGCAGGCGCGGCAAACTGCCGTCCCCACTTCACCGCAGCGATCCTGTGCCGCTCGAATGCTCGATTGGGTGGTGGACCTGCACTGTTGCCAGCATGATGAACGCAGTGATGGCCGGGTGCTGCTCAAGATCGTCTACCTGCTGCGTGCCTGGTCGGGTCGCCCGGGGGGATTGCACCCCCGGGCTCCCACAGAACGGAGCGTGAGCCTCTCGGTTCACTCCGCTCTTCTCATCGCAATCCGGCCAGCTCGCGCGTCCAGGCCCAGTGGGCGAACAGCCGGGGTTCTCGTTCGGTCACCCCGGACCACCACCGTATGGACCTCTTGCAGGCGCGCAGCCGCTTGTACTTCTTGCCTGCCCAGCGCATCAGGTAGGTGTTGACGCGCCGCAGGAGGGGATACAGCTGCGACCGGTAGAACCGGCCGTAGTAGTTCATCCAGCCCGCCTTCTCCGGGGGTCGGCTGGTGCGGCGGGGGTTGAATCCTCGCGTTTGTGCAGCTCAGAGGCCGATAGGTGAAACAGTATCGTGCGCGGCGGGTGTGGTGCAACGATCTCGTGCGTCGTGTCACCGGTGGCGTGTCGCGTGGTTGAGCTGGCCCATGAGCTCGCGGTTGGCGGTGCGGGCGGCTGTGAGTTCCTCGTCGCGTTCCTCGAGCTTGAGGCGCAGGTCGATGATCTGCTGCTGCAGGCCGCTGGCTTGCTGGCGAAGCTGGTCGAGGTCGGGAGTATGGCCGAGGCCGCACTCACGCCAGGCCTGCTCACCGAGGATTTCGGACAGTCGTCTTTCGAGCTGCTGGACGCGGGCGTTCAGCCGGACGCCGCGTTCCCCGGCGGCGAGCAGATCGGCTTGCAGCGATGCCCTGGTCACGGCGGGTCCGGTCCCGCCGCCGGTGGCAGGTGGGGTGGCTTCGAGGGCGTGGATCTGGGCGAGCAGGTCACGGTGGCGGTAGAAGAAGGTGCGGTCCACGCCGGCGGCGCGGGCGATGCCGGACACGCTGATCTCGGCGCCGTCGGCGAGGGCCTTGTTGAGGGCGGCGATGACGCGCTGGCGGCGGCGGGCCGAGTCGGCTTGGCGGCCTTTGGCCATCGCCGCCGTCCGCGGGCTTGCCGGGCCGGCTGGCCCGCGCTTGCCGGTGGTGGCGCGGGATGTGGTCATGCGAGGGCCTCCGTCCGGGGCGAGGCCAACGTGGTCAGCGCAGTGCGGGCAGCCGGGCATGCCAAGGTGGACGGCACGGTGACGGCGCACCACGGTGACAGCTTCGTTGATCTGGGTGCGCTCAGCCGCGGGCAGCTGGGCGATGTCGCCCTTGATACGGCTGATGAGCCGCCGGACCCGGGTGATCTCCTCGGTGGAGGGGAGGGCATCGGCGCGGGCCCACTCGTCGACTCCTTCGACGCTGGCTTGCAGTCGTTCTCGGGTGCGCAGCAGGTCATCAAGGTAGCCGGTGAGGTCGGGCAGGTGGGAGACGTCGGTTCGGAAGTGGTCGCAGCCGGCGCAGCGGAACCGGACCGGGCAGGCGCCGCCGCCGGCTTGCACGTTGGACGGTTCACCGCAGGTCCCGTAGGGGACGGCGACCGCACCGATCGCATACCGGGCGTGCTCGGAGTCCAGCAGGGCCGTGGCCTGGCGCCAGACCCGGTTGCCGTGCCGGTCGAACTGCATCGCGGTGACCTTGTTGACGGCCTCGCGGCGGCGGGCCTCACCGACCCGGTAATACCGTTTCGTGGCGTCCATGGACGTGTGGTCCATCAGTTCGCGCAGCACGTTGACGGGGACACCGGCATCGGCGTGCCGCTGTGCGTAGGAGTGCCGGTAGGAGTACGGCGTGATGAGGGTCTTGTCGTACTCGGTGCCATCAGCGCGCTGCAGCGACCCCATCGTGTTCAGCCAGATCCGGTGCCGGCCGATGAGGTTATCCTCGGTGACCGGGCGGGACCCGATCGGGTTGAGCCGCCGGGAGGGCAGCAGCTTCAGCCGGGCGGGCGGGGTGGCGGGGAACCGCTCGCGGACGGCGAGTTTCTGATCGGTGATCAGCGTCGCGGTGTGCTCGCTGACCGGCAGGCGGCGCTGCAGCCGGTGGGCCTTGGCGTTGTCATAGACCAGCACGGGCGTGCCGTCGGCGTCGCGGACCAGGCAGTCCCACTCCAGTGTGCAGATCTCAGCGGGCCGGCGGCCGGTGTCCATGAGCAGCTCGACCGCGATCCGGGTCTCCCGGCTGGAGACAGTCTCTTCCAGCTCGCGAAGATGGCCGCAGATCTGGCGCATGATCTCGGCGGGGACATCACGGCCAGGTTCACCGGGGTCTGCCTTGGCGGGGACGTCGCCGGCAGTCAGGGTGAAGTCGTCGGCCAGGCCCGCGGCTGGTCCGCTGGAGCGGGTCAGCCCCAAAGAGCGGATCTCGGTCAGTACCCGTCCGGCGTCCTGGCAGGTCTTGGTCCGGCAATAGGCGGACAGCTGCCCGTCGGCGGACAGGAAGGCCAGCCGGTGCAGGAACGCCTCGATGTCGGCGCGGCCGAGTTCGGCCGGGTTCTCTCCCTGATCGGGGCGGCCGGCGCGCAGGGTCGCTGACAGGCGCACCATCGCGCCGGCGATCTCATTGAGCCGGGCGCCTGCTTGCTTGCCCCGGTGCCGCGGCAGATCATGAGCGGCCCAGCCCTTGACGGCCTCACGCAGCCAGCGCTGGCTGATGCCGGTGAAGGTGAGCCAGCCGTGATGGCCAAGGACGGTCAGATCCCACCTGTCCTTGGCTATCTCCGTGCGCGGGTCGGCGAAGGCCCGCCCGAGGTGGGCCAGCAGCGAGCTGGCCAGCGACCGCCGCACCGGCTCGTTCTGGGCGGGCAGCTCAGACAATGAGGACACCTGTGCCTGGCGCAGCTCCTGGGCGAGACGGCGCAGGAACCGGCAGTAGCTCGTGCACTCGGCGCGGACCCGCTGCTGCAGTCCGTAAAGAAGCTCGGCCACGACCAGCGGAGCGAGCCCGCGCAAGTTGACCTGGCCGGTGACCGGGAGCGGCTCGGCCGTCCGGTTCCACCTGCGCTGGTCAGGCACTGGCCCGCCGCGGCGGGCTGCCGCCCATCGGCGCGCATGCACTGCGCAGTAAGTCTCCTGCCGGTGGTGATGCACCCGCCGGGCCCGCAGGCACGCCAGTACCGCGCACTTGCCGTCTCCCAGCACCGGCAGCGGCGCATCCCGCCTGCCCGGGCCGGGCTGCCCGGCCCGGGCATCGAGCCGGGCAGCGTCCCACCGGATGAGCCGGTGCCCAGCCGGGGGCGCCAGCACCCAGGTCGCCGGGTCCCAGCCGGCCTCGGCCAGGAACCCCGGATCCAGCAGAGCGGCGAGCCTCACCACGGCCTGCCCGGTGATGGCATCACTGTCACCGAACACCGCCGCCGGGGCGGTCTGCGCCGGGCTGCGCGCGACGACGGCCAGAGCGGCTGCACTCGCGGCGGTCAACGGGTCACCCCGGCCAGCTCACGAGGGCTGGGCACCGCGTCGACAGCGGCCCGCAGCCGGGCAGGATCGGGGTGGGTATAGACCTGTGTGGAGGAGACCGAGGCGTGCCCGAGCAACTCCTGGGCCTCATCGATCGCCCCGCCGGCGTCCAGGACGTTGGAGGCGAACGCATGCCTCATCTGATGCGGCGTCGGTGACCCCTGCAGCCCGGCCCGCCGGGCTGCAGCAGTCACCAGGTCGTTGACCGCGTCCAGCCGCATCGGCGCCCCCGCCGGCTCGCGGAACAAGTTGACCAGCACGAAGTCGCTGCCTGCTGCCCGTGGCACCCGCATGCGCTCGAACTCGTAGGTGTCGAACGCCTGCACCGTGACGAAGTCCAGCGGGACAGTCCGTTGCCGGCGGGACTTGGCGACCGCCCCGTTCGGGTTGTCCTCCCGGCGCACCACATGCAGGTGCGCCCGCGTGACCGCACAGCCCAGAACCCGGGAATCCAGCAGCAGATGCACATCGCTGCGGCGCAGCCCCAGTACCTCGGCCCGGCGCAGCCCGGCCCGCGCCATCAGCAGCACGATCAGCCGGTCCCGCGCCGAGCGGCACGCTCCGAGCACCGCGACGATACCGGCGTCGGCGGCCCGGTCCACCGGCCGCTCCGGCTCGTGCAACCGGTGCCGTGCCCGCATCCGCCATGACATCCCCGCCTCTTCACCGCGGGCGGCCCCGGGCAGATCCCGGTCGTCTGCCACCTCGTAGAGCAGCGGCACGAGATGCCCGCTCGCCTGCCCTGCCGCGACAGCGTGCACCACCATCCCGCGCACCGCGGTCAGCACCGCGTTGATCCGCCGGGCCCCGCGAACCGGGGGCATTCCCGGCCCCGCCAGCACAATCCCCGGCGCCGCAGACCCGTCGGCACCCGAGGCCTGCGGGCCAGCGTGCGCCAGCCACGTCATGAACAACCCGAGCTGCTCAATCCCCGCCTGCCATTCCCGGCCGGTGCGGGCGCACCACCGCAGGAACAACGCGATCGAACCCGCGTACGCCCTCGTCGTCGACTCCGCGCCATCCCGGCCGAACCGCACCTGCCGCAGAAACGAATCCGCGACCGCCACGACGGCCAGATCCTCATCCAGAACCGTCCAGTACCTCGCCCCAGACGGCAACCTCACCAGGAAAGCCCGCATCCCTGATCCCCCGATCTCGCGCTGAGCTGCATGAACAACTACCAGCCACGAGCACCACACCCGAGGAGACCCGCCGAATAACCCTGCCAACCGCCTCGTTCAGGCGACGCCATGCAACAGGCCTGCCGCCCCCGGAGAACCCGCCACGACCGGGTTGACCAGCGCGGCGATCTCGTTCAGGTCGTGCCTGGTCCACGTGTGGATCCGCCACTGGCGGACCTGCTGGCCCATCTTCTTGATCGCGTCGGGGCTGACCGCGGGCTGGAAGCCCGTGAACATCTTCCCGTCGGCTCTCCTGGCGCCCCTGGGCCGGAACGCGTACCCCAGGAACGTGAACGACGTGTGCTCGTGCGAGCCTCGCCGCCTGTCGTCCTTGCAGTACACGATCTTGGTCTTGGCCGGGTGCAGCCGCAGCCCGACCTCCTCCATCCGGCTGGCGAGCGCGGCCAGCACCTCGCGGGCCTCCCGTTCTGACGCACAGTGCACGACCGCGTCGTCCGCATAGCGCTCGAACTCCACGCCCGGGAACCCCCGGGCCAGGAACAAGTCGAACGCGTAGTGCATGAACAAGTTAGCCAGGACGGGCGACACCACGCCCCCAACGCAATGGGCAACTTCTGCTTCGACGTCACGCTCAGCTACCGGCGGCTGGAACGGCCGCGGCGTGTCACCGGCCAGAGTGTGACATGTCCGGTAGTATATTTGTGTCATGGCTGGTGGCCGTGTGGGCGATGCGGAGTATGCCGGGCGGGTCAATGCCGCTGCTGAGCTGGCAGAGGCGGGCGTCCCGGTGGCGGAGGCTGCGACCGTGCTGGCTGCACGGTTCGCGGTCTCGGTTCGCCAGGCCCGCCGTTACGTGGACCAGGCCGTGGCGGAGGGACGGGTGGAGGTCCCCGAGACGAGCGTGGTGTTCACCGTCAAGCTGCCTGCCGGGCTGGCCGGGCGGGTGCGCGCCTACGCGCGCGAGCGGGAGACCACGATCTCCGCCGTGGCGGCCCGCGCGCTGACCGAGTTCTTCGCGCGGGGCCGCAGAGAGCCTCCGCGCAGGTGAACGACCGGGCGGTCGGGACGGAGTTCGTCTTCGGCCGCCATGCGGCCACGGATTTGTCGGTGGCCTACGCCATTCTCGTGCCACAGCGGCGGGCCCGTATCCGGGCTGGCCAGGAAGGACGGCCGCCCCGTGACGAGCGCGGCGATCTACGCCCGGGTCTCCAGCGCCCGGCAGAAGAAAGACGAGACGATCGGGTCGCAGACAGCGGCATTGCGGGACCATGCCAGGCAGCTGGGGGCTGAGCTGCCCGAGGAGTGGGTGTTCGAGGACGAGGGGCACTCGGGGGCGACCCTGGTGCGCCCCGCCCTGGAGCGCTGCGCGACGTGGTCGCCGGGGTCGGCGTCGATGTGGTGCTGTGCTACTCCCCGGACCGGCTGGCCCGCAAGTTCGCCTACCAGGCGCTGCTGATCGAGGAGTTCGCCCGCGCCGGGACCCGGGTGGAGTTCATCAAGGGCCCGCGCGGCGACAGCCCCGAGGACCAGCTGATGGTGCAGTTCCAGGGCATGTTCGCCGAATATGAGAAAGCCCAGCTGATGGAGCGGTACCGGCGCGGCAAGGCCTACCGCGCCCGGTCCGGGTCGGTGAACGTGCTGGGCGGTGCCCCGTTCGGCTACCGCTACCTCAGCAAGAGCCCCGGCAGCGGGGCGGTTACGAGATCGCCGAGCATGAGGCGGTGCTGGTCGCGGAGATGTTCCGCCGCTACGCCGACGACGGCGCCTCCATCGCCGACCTGGCCCGCTGGCTCACCAGCGAGAACGTCCCCACCCGGACCGGCAAGTCCCGCTGGGACCGGTCGGTGATCTGGGGCATGCTGCGCAACCCGGCCTACGCGGGCACAGCGGTGTTCGGCAAGACCATGGTCGTGCAGGAACGCCGGGCCTGAACCGGCGGGCCCGCCTGGAGGGCCGCACCACGCCGCGGGCGTCCAAGACCGTTGACCGGCCCCGCGAGGAGTGGATCGAGATCCCCGTCCCCGCCATCGTGACCACCGAGACGTTCGAGCGGGCCGCCCGGCGCCTTGACGACAACAAGCGGTTCGCTTCCCGCAACAGCAAGGTCCCCTCCCTGCTACAGGGCCTGGCCGCGTGCTCGGCCTGCGGATACGGCTACTACCGCACCTCGACCCGCACCACCAACAAGAAGATCTACTACTACCGGTGCCTCGGCTCCGACGACTACCGCTACCAGGGCGGGCGGGTCTGCGGCAACAAGCCGGTCCGCGCCGACTACCTCGACACCGTCGTCTGGGACCACATCACGCACCTGCTCGCCGACCCCGCGCTGATCCGCGCCGAGATCAGCAAACGCCTGGAGCAGCGCCCGCACCGCCGATCCGGCCACCAGGCAGCGCAAACGGCTGGAACTCGCCCTGGCCAAGGCCACCACCGCGATCACCGCGCATGATCGAGGCGTTCCAGGAGCAGCTGATCACCATCGACGAGCTGCGCGCCCGGATGCCGGACCTGCGCGCCCGCGAGACAGAACCTGCGTGGCCAGCTCGATGCCCTGGACGCCCAGCTCGCCGACCAGGATGCCTACCTCAAGCTCGCGGACGACCTCGAAGGATTCCTCACCCAGCTGCGCGGCAGCCCCACCGCCGCCGTCGGCCCAACGCCAGCGGGTCCTGCGGCTGCTCGTCAAAGACGTCCTCATCGGCCCGGAGAAGATCACCATCCGGCACCGCATCCCCGCCCGCGGCGAAGCCCCGCCACCGCAACCACAACACCGAAACCGATACGGAGGGTGACCAACGCCCGAGTTACCCATTGCGTTGGGGGCGTGACCGCTGAACCCTGCGGGGTCCCGCGATCCCGCACCGCCAGGGTCCCATCGGGCAGCCGCAGCGGGGCGGCAAGCCACCGCCTCACATACAGCAGCACCCACTTCTGGCTGGTGGTGATGTTAGCCTCGACCGCCTTGACCATCAGGTCCCACGGAACGCTGTCGAAGAACTTCTGGACATCAAGGTCAATGACCCAGTCCTTCTTCCAGCACCGCTGGCGGCACTTCGCCACCGCGTCCAGCGCGCCGCGCCGGGGCCGGTACCCGTAGGAGTCCTCATGGAAGATCGACTCCGTCCGGGCCTCCAGCGCCATCGCGGCCACCGTCTGCGCCACCCGATCGGCGACGGTAGGCACCCCGAGGGTCCTCGTGCCGCCACCGCTCTTCGGTATCTCCACCGCCATCACCGGGGGCGGGAAGTAAGTCCCCGACGACATCCGGTTCCAGATCTTATAGAGGTTGTCCCTCAGACCGGACTCGAAGTCGGCGATGGACTCTCCGTCCACCCCGGCGGCACCCTTATTAGCCTTAACACGCCTGTACGCCTCCCACACCAGCTGCTTCGGTATCTGAAACGGCTTGCCTTCCGGACCTGACCTGCTCACGCGTCTCCTCCCGGAACTAGCCCGGTTGCTCGTGCGAACAAACCAATAGATGAGCCGGCCCCTTCGCTCCGCCCCGATTACCAGGGCCTCACCGCTACTACGAGCCGGTCCGCCGGCGGACGCCGCGACGGTACTCAGCGCCTTGCGGTTCCTGCCGCCCGGCGCGCTCCCTCTCGCCCGCCCGCCCCTACCGGGACGGGCACGCGGTATCAGCGGCCGCCTTCCCACGTTCCGCGTGAAAGCCGCAGACCAGACTCGCGCCGCCTCCATGCCGGGCACCGCCTGGCCAATACACGGGCACCCGCCAGGCTCATCCCAGGGCAACCCCAAGCGCCCAGGTTCTGATGCCATCTGCTCTGCTTTCGACACCTCGACAGCGGTTCGCTCTCGCTCGCCTTCCTGGTCCCCACCTGACGCATCCAGTGCGCCTTTTCCTCATCGCTCACCACGACGGTCTTCAGCCAACGCAGCATGAGGTGGTTTGACGCCTCCCCCCGCAGGGCGACGCCGAAGGGCCACAAGTCCTTCATCTTCCACGCAGCACCGCATCGAACAAGATCTCCTACCTAACGACCTCGCTCTCCGCGCTCGTGGCGCACTGGGGTTCCAGAACTCTGCCTGGCCTGTGAGCTGCAGCGATGTACCAGGGTCAGCGGTAGGCCATGATGATCGACCGTGTCCCTCCGTCTGCTCTACCTCATCTTCGTCCAGCTCTGTGGCTGGCTG
>CAVYJW010000001.1:0-630712 GCA_963768945.1 uncultured Actinomycetes bacterium | reverse complement strand
CGCCCCCAACGCAATGGGTAACCCGGGCGTTGGTCACCCTCCGTATCGGTTTCGGTGTTGTGCTGGCGGGTGGCGGGGCTATCGCCGCGGGCGGGGATGCGGTGCCGGATGGTGATCTTCTCGGGGCCGATGAGGACGTCCTTGACGAGCAGCCGCAGGACCCGCTGACGTTGCCCGACGGCGGCGGTGGCGGCATTGCCGCGCAGCTGGGTGAGGAAGCCTTCGAGGTCGTCCGCGAGCTTGAGGTAGGCATCCCGGTCGGCGGCCTGGGCATCCAGGGCATCGAGCTGGGCACGCAGATTCTGCTCACGGGCGCGAAGGTGCGGCATCCGGGCGCGCAGCTCGTCGATGGTCAGCAGCTGCTCCTGGAATGCCTCGATCATGGCGGTGATCGAGCTGGCAGCCTTGCCCGCCTCCAGTTCGAGGCGGTGCCGCTGGCGGGTGACCGGGTCGGAGGTGCGGGCGGTCTCCAGCCGCTTGCTGATCTCGGCGCGGATCAGGGCCGGATCGGCGAGCAGGTGCGTGATGTGATCCCAGACCACGGTGTCGAGGTAGTCGGCGCGGACCGGCTTGTTGCCGCAGACCCGGCCGCCTTCGTAGCGGTAGTCATCGGAGCCGAGGCAGCGGTAGTAGTAGATCTTCTTGTTCGTGGTCCTGGTGGAGGTGCGGTAGTAGCCGTATCCGCAGGCCGAGCAGGCGGCCAGGCCCTGTAGCAGGGACGGGACCTTGGTGTTGCGGGAGGCGAACCGCTTGTTGTCTTCCAGCCGCTGGCCGGCGCGCTCGAAGGTGGCCTGGTCCACGATGGCCGGGACGGGGATCTGGGTCCATTCCTCCTTCGGCCGGTCCACGGTCTTGACCGCCCTGGGCACGGAGCGGCCTTGCAGGCGGGCGACCCGGTTGATGGCCGGCGTCCCGGCCACGGCCATGGTCTTGCCGAACACCGCTGTGCCCGCGTAGGCGGGGTTGCGGAGCATGGCCCAGACCACGCTGCGGTCCCACCGGGACTTGCCGGTCCGGGTGGCCGCGCCCTGGCCAGCCAGCCAGCGGGCCAGATCGGCGATCGAGGCGCCGTCGTCGGCGTAGCGGCGGAACACTTCCGCCACGAGCACCGCTTCGTGCTCGATGATCTCGTAGGCCGCCCCGGCGTGATCGCTCTTGCGGAGGTAGCGGTAGCCGAACGGGGCCCCCGAGAGCACGTTCACCGACCCGGTGCGGGCGCGGTGCGCCTTGCCGCGCCGGTAGCGCTCCATCAGCTGGGCTTTCTCGTATTCAGCGAACATGCCCTGGAACTGGACCATCAGCTGATCCTCGGGGGTATCGCCGCGCGGGCCCTTGACGAACTCCACCCGCACCCCGGCGCGGGCGAACTCCTCGATCAGCAGCGCCTGGTAGGCGAACTTGCGGGCCAGCCGGTCCGGGGAGTAGACGAGCACCACATCGATGCAGCCCTGGGCGGCGAGGTCGCGCAGGGCTTCCAGGGCCGGGCGGACCAGGGTCGCCCCGGAGTGGCCTTCGTCTTCGAACACCCACTCCTCGGGCAGGTCAGCCCCGAGCTGCCGGGCGTGCTCGCGCAGCGCCGCTGTCTGCGACCCGATCGTCTGGTCCTTCTTCTGCCGGGCGCTGGAGACCCGGGCGTAGATCGCCGCGCTCGTCACGGGGCGGCCGTCCTTCCTGGCCAGCCCGGATGCGGGCCCGCCGCTGTGGCACGAGAATGGCGTAGGCCACCGACAAATCCGTGGCCGCATGGCGGCCGAAGACGAACTCCGTCCCGACCGCCCGGTCGCTCACCTGCGCGGAGGCTCTCTGCGGCCCCGCGCGAAGAACTCGGTCAGCGCGCGGGCCGCCACGGCGGAGATCGTGGTCTCCCGCTCGCGCGCGTAGGCGCGCACCCGCCCGGCCAGCCCGGCAGGCAGCTTGACGGTGAACACCACGCTCGTCTCGGGGACCTCCACCCGTCCCTCCGCCACGGCCTGGTCCACGTAACGGCGGGCCTGGCGAACCGAGACCGCGAACCGTGCAGCCAGCACGGTCGCAGCCTCTGCCACCGGGACGCCCGCCTCTGCCAGCTCAGCAGCGGCATTGACCCGCCCGGCATACTCCGCATCACCCACACGGCCACCAGCCATGACACAAATATACTACCCAACATGTCACACTCTGCCGGTGACACGCCGCGGCCGTTCCAGCCGCCGGTAGCTGAGCGTGACGTCGAAGCAGAAGTTGCCCATTGCGTTGGGGGCGTGATCGCTGAACCCTGCGGGGTCCCGCGATCCCGCACCGCCAGGGTCCCATCGGGCAGCCGCAGCGGGGCGGCAAGCCACCGCCTCACATACAGCAGCACCCACTTCTGGCTGGTGGTGATGTTAGCCTCGACCGCCTTGACCATCAGGTCCCACGGAACGCTGTCGAAGAACTTCTGGACATCAAGGTCAATGACCCAGTCCTTCTTCCAGCACCGCTGGCGGCACTTCGCCACCGCGTCCAGCGCGCCGCGCCGGGGCCGGTACCCGTAGGAGTCCTCATGGAAGATCGACTCCGTCCGGGCCTCCAGCGCCATCGCGGCCACCGTCTGCGCCACCCGATCGGCGACGGTAGGCACCCCGAGGGTCCTCGTGCCGCCACCGCTCTTCGGTATCTCCACCGCCATCACCGGGGGCGGGAAGTAAGTCCCCGACGACATCCGGTTCCAGATCTTATAGAGGTTGTCCCTCAGACCGGACTCGAAGTCGGCGATGGACTCTCCGTCCACCCCGGCGGCACCCTTATTAGCCTTAACACGCCTGTACGCCTCCCACACCAGCTGCTTCGGTATCTGAAACGGCTTGCCTTCCGGACCTGACCTGCTCACGCGTCTCCTCCCGGAACTAGCCCGGTTGCTCGTGCGAACAAACCAATAGATGAGCCGGCCCCTTCGCTCCGCCCCGATTACCAGGGCCTCACCGCTACTACGAGCCGGTCCGCCGGCGGACGCCGCGACGGTACTCAGCGCCTTGCGGTTCCTGCCGCCCGGCGCGCTCCCTCTCGCCCGCCCGCCCCTACCGGGACGGGCACGCGGTATCAGCGGCCGCCTTCCCACGTTCCGCGTGAAAGCCGCAGACCAGACTCGCGCCGCCTCCATGCCGGGCACCGCCTGGCCAATACACGGGCACCCGCCAGGCTCATCCCAGGGCAACCCCAAGCGCCCAGGTTCTGATGCCATCTGCTCTGCTTTCGACACCTCGACAGCGGTTCGCTCTCGCTCGCCTTCCTGGTCCCCACCTGACGCATCCAGTGCGCCTTTTCCTCATCGCTCACCACGACGGTCTTCAGCCAACGCAGCATGAGGTGGTTTGACGCCTCCCCCCGCAGGGCGACGCCGAAGGGCCACAAGTCCTTCATCTTCCACGCAGCACCGCATCGAACAAGATCTCCTACCTAACGACCTCGCTCTCCGCGCTCGTGGCGCACTGGGGTTCCAGAACTCGGGCTACCGGCTTGACCTGGGACTCTATGCGGCTCGTTGATGCGGCCGCCGAGGACCGGCTGGCGCTTGATCCGCTTCTGGGAGAGGTTGGCGACGGGATGGTCAGGCCGGGGCGGCCGGAGCTGGCCGCTTCGATGAGGGTGTCGTCCGTTGTAGTGCGCCTCGTACTCAGCCAGGACTCGCCGCAGGTGCCGTTCGCCGAAGATCGGCATCCGGTTGGTCACCTCTGTCCTGTCAGCAACCATTAGAGATCTTTGGAAAGACTTGTGAGCGGGCCGTCAGCTCGCAGAGTGTGGGGGTGAGGAATAGCGCGCCACCGTAAAAGCGATGATGAGCGGAACGTCGAGCGCGAAGATCACGAGCATCACCAGCAGCAGAACCAGCGGAGCCCCCCGGGTGTGATCATGGATGAACGCGAAGCCGATCATCCCGGCCGAGATGACGTAGGCCAGCAGCGCCCACCGGAAGACCAAGAAGAACCGTTCCCACGCGAACATTTGCAGCCTGGACAGGAGGTAGGCGCTCGTGAGGAGCAGCGCTGCGCTGATGACCGCGAGAGCGGTCGGCACACCGAGAGGCGGTCGGCGAGGGGCATATGACGCCAAGAGGATCCCGCCGATGACCACCAAGGCCAGGGAGCAGATGGTCAGTTCGGCTACCGGAGGAAAGCGCCGCTGGATCGTCGGCGTCGCCGTGGCCAGCTCGCTGCTCATTGGGTCGCCACCCTGGTCATGATGATGAGGGTCGCGACTTGCATCAAGCCGGTGATCCCGGCGGTATAGAGGAATCGCCTCATCAACAGGGCGATGACCGCCCCGTCCGGCCTCGACTTGCGCATCTCCACGAGGACGGCGATGTTGGCTGGTTCAAGCACGCCGAGCGCGATCACTGCCATCACCCCCACGACGCAATAGGAGATGATCAGCCAGACGTGGTTCGGGTTGGAGGGCGCGAGGTTTCCCTCTTTCAGCGCCAGCTGGAAACCCGCCGCGAGCGTCATCAGGACCAAGGTAGGCATGAGGAGGACCATCTTGGGCATGAACCGAGCCGCGAACTCCGCTCGTGCCGCGATGGACAACCGGCCCAGGATCGGCCCGATGATCAGCCCGACGAACAGATCGATCGCCGTCCACAGCGCGCCGCCTACGACATGACAGAAGGTAAGGGCCCACAGCCAGTTTCCCGCGATGGAAACGATGACGAACACGACGACCGCAGCGACGATCGGCAGCCCCTTAAGAGGGACCACCTGGATCTGGGAAGGAGGGGGGCCTGGCGCAGCCGCAACGTTCCCCGCCTGCACACGTCCGGTGTCGGTCATGGAACCCCCCCCAGAACCCCTTTCGCAAAGGCTAGCGCCATGTCGGTCATCACTCCAGTAGCCACGAGCGGTCTGCGCTCGCCGTCCGGAGGGCTTGAGCTACCCCGTCGCTGGTCCTTTTAGCCGGGTTGGTCGAGGTTGTGCCCGTGGCCGTGGTGGTGTGGCTGGTCTTCGGTGGCAGGTCCGCCCTAACCTAACGGGGCGGATCGGCCGGTATTCAACACCCGGGGCTGGCCGTCGTTGCCACAGCAAGCCTGGCAGCGGCGCAGCTGGTGAAGCTGTTGGACGCGGCCGTCCGCAACTTGGCAGCGAAGTGCGCGTCAGTTGGACAAGAAGGTCCCGGGCTCGGTCCCGGCCAAGGCTCCTCCTACGGCCAGCCCGTCGAGCGTAATCCAGGGCCTGTTCTCCAGACGGGAATCGCCGTACCGGGCCTACCGTGCAGCGAACTCCCAGGTCACGAGCCCCTGCAGTGCACGGCATTTGCCACTCAAATGCCACCAATCGAAAGAGGTACTCGATTCCATATTCGAAAAGTATTCATAACCTAGGCCTCCTTACGGGATTGAAGCCTCCGCCTACCGGGACGTCGTCAGCATCGACCCGAACAACTCGATCTACCCCGATGACAGGCCCGGCCGCTTCGCTGTCGTGCCGAATAGCGCGCGTTACCTGTTCGCATCCTTATGCCCTGACACGCATGTTCACCCGACCTCTTGAGGATCGCCTGCGGTTGCGCTGAGACCAGCGGCCTGACCCCCGGCGAGCCTGCCGATTCGGTACTCAGCTGCTCGTGTGGCCGGGAGAGGTGGCCGAGCGCAGAATGACCGATCTGAACCGTCGCCGCCGCGGGTTTGCCGAGAGCAATCCGAATGGCGGATACGGATGTCAAGCGACGGACAGGGCCAACAACAGAGCGTGACGTGGGGGGCGTGGCTATGTGTGTCATCGGCGGCGCGCCACGGGTCGGAAACGCCCAGCGTGCGGTTGCGGAAATCGTCGTCAAGGGGGTTGATTTCGTGGGCGGGGTCGTTCAGCGGGCAGCCCGGAGTCGGCTGCTGGGAGCGCAGGAGTTTCACGCTCCGGCGCGGACGCAGCGGGACCCAGCGCGGCGTGGGTCGATCGTGTCAGGGGTAAACGGCCATCTGGCAAGGTGGGCAGCGGTGGGCCCCCTGGCCGGGGAAGGTAAGCCAGGGAGCTGTCCGCGCCGGGAATTTAGATACCAGGAGGAGGGCCTCCGGGCGTTACCGGGCCGACGTGAATCCAGATCGGTCCGGTGTGCGCGCATGCGCGCAACGGGTAGGGGATGACAGTGGAGGCGGTCTGGTTCGGTGGGTAGACGCGCAGCCCGGCCGCTGTGGGCAGAAGCCCGGGCATTCCCGGCCCCTGCGGAAGCCGCTGGAAGCACCGGCTGTAGTTGCCTGTATCCGTGATCTGCAGTTCCGCGGTCGCGGTGCGGCCGCTGGCGAGCCTGACTGTGGTTGTCTTGGGACTGCCCCATCCCGCCGGGCTGCCCAGCTGGCGGCCGTTGAGACTGACCGCCGAGACCCCGGGGTAGCCGCGGAGCGTGCACGCATGCCCGGACAGGTTGGTGAACTCCAGGTCGTAGTAGGCGCCTCCGGCGTAGCCGTTGCCCGGCGGCACGTTCAGCCAGACCACCAGCCCGGATGTCGCGCAGCGCGCGCTGGCCGTGGCGTCCTGTGCCGCGGGCGAGGATGTGGCGGCGAGCGCGGCCGCCGGTATCAGCGCCGCCGCGCAGGCGATGGCTGCCGCGCCGATCAGTCGCCGTGGGGAGGAAGTGGGAAGGTGCATGGTGTCCGCCTTTGCTCGATGATCTCAGGACCTATGCACCTGCTATGACGGCCTGGCCGCCCGCCGGTTGTGGGGAGGCCTCCCCATGACGCGGCCGCGGGCGCCGGCGCGTTCAGCGGGGTGGGGCCTTGGCGGGCAGGAGCCGCAGGTCGGCGGCGGTTAGCTCACCGGTGGAGACCAGCAGCAGCGCGAGCTGCTCCAGTGCCCGCGGCCCACGCAGCCCGGGAACGCCCAGGCGCGCGTAGCGGTCGCGGATGTTCTCGCACCGCTTGGCCACCGTATGGGCCGGCCAGCCGATCCGCTCAGCGGTTTCCCTGGCGCTGGCCGGTGCCTGGGGCCCGGCGTCCCGCCAGTTCAGGTATGCCTCGAACCGCGCGGCAAGCACCAGCCGGTCACTACCAGTCAGCGGAGCACGGTAAACGGTGCTGGTCACCGCGCCTTCCCCGGTCACAGCAGCCGCCACAGCCTGTTCCGCCGGGTCGGGCACATCATCGAGGCCGGGCAGCCGCAGCCGCAGCATGTAGGTGTCCAGCACCCCGGGCAAGGTCACCTTGGCGTGCCACTGCTGCAGCGGCAGCTGCAGCCCGGGCGGCAGATCGGCCCGGAACCCGCGGTCGCCGAGCACGCACAGCATCGCGGAGCTGCTGTCGTTATGCACCCACCAGGACCCCTGGTGGTAGCGGAAGCTCCCGGCGTGCCGTGATACGCCCTGGTCGAGGGCGGGCAGCACCGCGGAACAGGCTGGCGCCCGCCCGAAAGTGAACAGCTCACCCGGACGGACACGCCAGGTCTGCAACTCATACATCACGATCAGCAGCACTGGCCGGCCCATCTCTTGCACGTCACGCTAAGTTCGGCGTGAACGCGCGTCAATAAACCTCTCCATGCCGGTCAGATCCGGCTGGGCCGCGGCTGAGTGGCCCGCAGACCTGGTTCGCGATCACCTGCGGCATCGCGGGCGCTCGCTGCAGTAGATGCGCCCGAGCACCGGCCCAACGCCGATCGCAGAGCGTGGTTAGCACTCCGTGGCCGACGCGTAAGTAGCCGCCGATCTGGCGGCGAAGTCCCAGCCGGCCGACATGCGTCCGAGCCGCACCCGAACGTGATCTGTTGCCGACTGCTGGCTGGGGACTTTGGCTGGTCAACAACTGCAGACCGAGTGCCAACCAAAGCAAGGAACACTGGGTCCCGGCTCCCCACAGCGAGGCCTGCTTCACCGACATGGCCGGTCATGCACTGCAAGCCAGCCTCGCCTGAGATCGCGCGGCGCGGCGTCAATGCGGCCTGGCGTGGTATTTGCTGGCCGGGTGCCACACGGTTGGTACGTCAGTCATCTAGCGGTGCTGGTTTCACCGGGCCTTCTGGCATGGTTATGCGGGAGACGGCTGCCGCGCGACTGTTGACTCCGAGTTTGCGGTAGGTGTGCTCGAGGTGCTTGGCAACGGTCCGCGGGCTGACCTCCAGCGCATGGGCGATGGCGGTGTTGGTACGGCCATCAGCGACGAGTCGCAGGATCTGGATCTCGCGCTCGGTCAAAGCGGCAAGCCAGTGGTCGGCCGTCGTGGTGAGCGCCTGCCTGGCCTGCTGACGTCTGCGAGCCCGGTGCAGGGCAGCGTTCAACGGGGCCCGGAGCACGCTGAGCAGGGCGCGGTCTTGGTCGGAGAAGTCGCGGCGGCCCCGGTTCATTGCGACGCCGATGACCTGTCGTTCGGGGCCGGGCAGGCTGACCGCCATCTGATGTTCGACGGGTATCTTGCGGAAGAACTCGGTGTAGAGGCCGAGGCGGTGGAATCGCTGCTGGGTGAGAAAGTCGCTGATCATCACCGGCTCCCCGCTGCCGGTGGCACGGTAGTGGTTGACCAGCGGGTGTTCGTGGACATGAGCTGCGAACACTGGCTGGGTCGCCGGGTCGAGGGCACTGGCTGGGTAGTCCGTGTAGCGCGCCTGGCCGTGAGCTGGCCCGACTTCGTTGTAGGTCAAGACATCGCAGCCAACTAGCGTGGCCAAGCCGGGGAGCACGATCCGGGCGAAGCTGGCAGGGTCGTCGAGTTCGGCGAGGCTGTCCACCAGCCTGACCGCCCGCTGCAGGGTTTCCAGCGAGACGTACACGGCCGCACCCCCGGCTACCGCGCCCAGTGCGCAATATGCGTATAGACGCTTCTCTCATCAGCCGGTTTAGTCAAGCTGCAGCCATAGGTGACGACGCAGCCGGAGGGGTGTCAGCCCGCCGGGCCGGGTTGCTTTCCGCATCTGCCACGCGCACCTGGTCTCGTGGTGCCAGGAGGGATCTGGCTCTGGGCGCCCCAGCCGGCGCTGATTGGCGCGAGGAGGGGACGGCAGACCTTCCGTCCCCGCCTGAGGAAACGACGAAAGAGCGGGAGAGTGGCGATGGGGGCATCAACTGCCGGGCAGCCGGCTACCGGGATTAGCGTCGCGTCCTTGCGTGAGAGCGTCCGGGGCCAGCTGGTCACCGCTGACGACGAGGGATACGACGAGGCGCGCGCGGTTCACAACGGCATGTTTGACAAGCGCCCGCTGGCGGTGCTCCGCGCCGAGCAGGTGGCCGACGTGATCGCCGGCGTGAACTTCGCCCGCGATAACGGGCTCGACCTCTCCATTCGCGACGGGGGGCATAGCGCACCTGGTTTCGGTACCAACGATGGCGGCCTGGTCATCGATATGTCACCGATGCATAGCGTGCATGTGGATCCGGGGAACAAGACGGCCCGGGCCGATGCCGGCGCCACGTGGGGTGACTTCAACCATGCCACCCACGCCTTCGGACTGGCCACCACGGGCGGCATCATCTCGACCACCGGCGTCACCGGCCTGACCCTCGGGGGTGGCATCGGCTACCTGGCGCGGGGGTTCGGGCTCTCCATCGACAACCTCATCTCAGCCGACGTGGTCACCGCGGAGGGGAAGTTCGTCACCGCCAGCGCGGATGAGAACGAGGACCTGTTCTGGGGCCTGCGCGGGGGCGGCGGCAATTTCGGGGTGGTGACGTCGCTGGAGTTCCGGCTCCACGAAGTGGACCGGGTGTTCGCCGGGCCCATCTTCTACAACCTGGAGGACGCCGACGCGCTGCTGCGCATGTTCGACGAGTTCATCCAGGACGCACCGGAGCAGTTCGGCGGATTCCCGGCGTTCCAGGTCGCGCCGCCCCTGCCCTTCATCCCCGAAGACCGGCATGGCGATACCCTCGCCCTGGCCGTGGTGCACTGGGCGGGCCCGCTTGAGCAAGCCCAGAAGGTCCTGAAGCCCTTCTGGGATGTGGCCCCGATTGTGGCCAACGGAGCCGGCCCGCTGCCCTATCCGGCGCTAAACGCGGCGTTCGACCCCCTCTACCCCAAGGGCATCCGTGCCTACTGGAAGGGCGCCTTCGTCGAAGAACTGCCCGCCGAGGCCATCGCCGCGCATGTCGAGCACGGATCCCGGGTGCCTGAGGTGAGCGCCACCATGCACCTGTACCCGATCAACGGGGCGTGCCACCGCGTCGGGCCCACCGACACCGCCTTTGCCTACCGTGACGCCAAATACGGCATGGTCTTCCTCGCCTCCTGGACCGACCCCGCCAAGGACGCCGAACGGATCCAATGGGTGCGGGACTATTACCAGGCGCTCACGCCGTACTCAGAGCCTGGCGGCTACATCAACTTCATGCAGGACGACGACTACCACAAGATCCGGGACAACTACCGGCAAAACTACGACCGGCTGATTCAAGTCAAGCGGGCCTACGATCCCGGCAACCTCTTCCACATCAACCAGAACATCACCCCGTAAGCACCCCGCCCCGGCGGACCGGAACGACGCCACTGCACAGCGGCTCTGCCGAGGGCCGTCGCCGTCTACCGGATGGTGGCTGCGCAGCCGGGCTGGCCATGCTTTTCGAGGTAACGCTGGTGGTATTCCTCGGCCCGGTAAAACGCGGACGCCGGGGTGATCTGCGTGATGATCTGTCGCCTCAGCGATGGCTGCTGGGCGTCGCGCGACGCGATCGCGGCTTCCTGCTGGCCAGCGTCATGGTAGAAGATCGCCGACCGGTACTGGCTGCCGAAATCGAAGCCCTGGCGGTTGCGGGTGGTCGGATTGTGGATCCGCCAGAACACCTGGAGCAGCTGCGCGTAGCTGACCTGGCCCGGGTCGAACCACACCTCAACCGCCTCGGCGTGGCCGGTGCGGTGCCGGCAGACCCGTTCGTAGCTGGGGTCCGGGACGTGCCCGCCGGTGTAGCCGGCAGCGGTCTGCAGCACGCCGTGGATCTGGCGGAAGGCCGCCTCGACACCCCAGAAGCATCCTGCGGCGAAGGTCGCGCGCTCGGCTCCGTCCGGTCCGTGTCCCTCGAACGGCGGTGCGAGCGCCGGACCGGCGTTGCGGTTCCTGAGCTTCATCACTTCATGACCCCCTCGAACTTTTGTGCTAACACCAAGCCAGCGCCAGGGATTCCGGCGCCTGGGCGGCACGGGGCGATGCCGCCCCCGGCAGGCTCAGAGCCGCGACGGGGCACGAGGTTGGGAACCCAGCCAGCTGTCCCCCGGCACGCTCGCCCACCCGCCAACTTCGGGCGCTGTCCGCTCATGAGCTCTCCTGAAGTGCATGCACCGCCTGCCACAGAACGCCACTGCCCTCGCCGGTACGGGAGGCCGGACTCAGGCGCGCCGAGCCACTTCGATATGGCGCGTTGGCGGACCGGGGCCTCCTGAGCGTGCAGAACAGGATGATCCGGGCCACTGCGGGGACACGACCGGTCAGCGACCAATCCGCTCAGAGTCAGCAGGACCGTCGGCTACCTCGGGATCGCCCAGGCGTCGTAACACTGCGTTACAGATAGCTACTGCGACTGCAGCTCTCCGAACTGCCATTCGGCTTGGGCTCCGGCCGGTGGTGCTAGTCAGGTGCTGACTAGCAACAGGGCGATGCGGAGGGCTGGATGTCCGGCCGGCGTTCGGGATGACCAGACTGACCCCAGCGGCCCGGCGAAGCCTGTACCCGCGGGTGGCACGACCCCGGTTGTTCAACAAGAGCCTTCGCCGCGCCGGACCGGCGTGTCATCAAGCGTCAGCCCGTGCGGCTGAGTACCAATTTTTCACGCCCGGAACGACGGTCAACTGACGGTCGGTGATCTTGAAGGCCATCTCAGACTGATCAGAAGAACCGTCTGACCTGCTACTTTGCGGAGCCCCCTTACGCAATCGAACCGTAGACCTTCTCCTTACCATGTATCCCTGTTGAGTTCCGTATGTCCAGGTGATGGACCTTGACCTGCTGGAACACGAGCACAGACCGGCCCTCACAGGCTCCAGATCGGCCTCTACGATCGACGGTCACGCGCAACGAACGCTGGGATCTCATATACGCGGGCCAAGGAAGAGTACGAGTGCCGAGGGTAGAAGCCCAGGTCAGATGGTCTGCACTAATTCTGGCACCCCCCAGACCGGCCGGGCGGCTGGCAGCAGTCCATCGCCGCCAGCCTAGGCCGACCGCCTCGAAGGCTTCGGGCAGGAACCGCAGCCGGGTTCATGCCGACGGCACCAATCGGTCAGCGAGCGGAAGACGGTGACAGGCCGGGTGCGCTATGGAAGAAGGGAGACTTCCCGAGTGCGCCCCGCCAGCTGCTGGGGTGCACGATCTGATTGCGGCCATAGACGATGTGGCCTGGGGGAATGTCTATCGTTACCAGCGCCCCTGCGCATACGTACGTCCCCGCTCCGATGTTGACGCCGCCGATGACCACGGCGCGCCAACCGATGAACGCGCCGTCCGCCACTATCGGCGACGGTTCCTCGGCCGCTGGGTCATCCCATGGGATGGTGGGGTCCAACTGTCGGTGGATGAGGTCTCCGGCGATCCTGCAGTTCATCCCAATCCGGGCGGAGTCGCCGACGTGGCCCTTGATGACCGAGTCATCGCCTACCGTCACGCCCATGCCGAGCCTCGCGCGGCTAGCCACCAGGACTCGCTGCCCGATCACGCTCCCGTTCTGAATGCCGACATAATCCTCCAGGATCGAGTTGACGCCAATCCTCACACCCTGTCCGACGCTGCAGAACTGGCCGACCCACACGTCAGCCTCGATGACCGTCCTGCGGTCGGCTGATACCTGGCGACCGTCCAGCAGCGGCCGGAAAGGACTGCCGATGACGGCGCTGCGGGCGATCTTGGCGGTCGGGTGGATGACGGCCGCATCGCTGTCGGTCACTAGTTTCACGCACCTGTCTGGGTCGGAAGGTCGAGGTACTTTGCCGCGTCGGCCAGGTCGTCAACTACGGGAAGGTTCAGCAGTCGGTGGCGCCAGACATCGAGGTCGGTCCGCCAGGCACGCAAGAACGACAGGCAGGCAAGCGGTGAAATAACGGTGAGCCGCCTCCGTGCGGCTGCGAGCGACATCAGAGCGGACCCGGTCACGGCCGCACCAGTGTCCTTTAGCAACAATTGCTCAGCTGCGTGGTCGATCAACCGGAACCGCCGCTCGATCGCGCCCTGCCAATACTCGCAGGTAGCGTCAGCCACATCCGCTCCCCCGTGCAGGAGCCGGTAGAGCCCCTCGGCGATCAAGTCGCCAAATTCTTCGGCGGCGGCCCGTCTCGGGTGCGCGAATGGCCGGTACTCAAGCTGGGAAAGCGTGCCAGCGACCGCAACGGATCGGCTCTGGAGAGCCTCCAGCATGAATAGCCAGTCCTCATTGTAGATAGCGGGGAAGAGCGTGTCACACCTGTCCACATCGATGACGAGAGCACTCCCGCCCGGAAATACGCTCTGCTCTCCTCCGCCTAGCCGGTGCGCATGACAGACCACAGAGTTGTCCGGATAATCCTCGATCCTGAAGCCAGCCGCTTGGAAGCGCGCCGTGAGGGCGGATGCCCGTGCTACAGCACCGGCCGTCAGATTCCTGATGTCGTCATCCAGGAACATGACCGTGTGCCAGCCGCATAGGCGAGCAAGCAAAAGTCCAGCATTGCGCTTCCGGGCAATGTCGCCATGACTCGAGCGCTCTACGTCATTCTCCGGATGTACAGAAGTGAGAAAGGACAGCAGGCCGTCGTCAGCAGACTCTGGCATATAGCTCGCGAACATGTCACCGACGATTGGTCCACGTTCTGAGACCGCCTCTCTTGCCTGCTCTGGCGTGCTACAGAGCACCACGAGAGCGCAGCCGATCTCGTTGGCGAGCCCGGCGGCCGCCTGCAAAGACTGCGGTCTAATGGTGGGGACGACGATGGCGTCCAGTGCCCGCTGCGCGGCCACAACATGGACAGGCTGTTGCAGGAGCGTCGCATGTGACTCAATATGGAAAGAGTCATCCAGGTTGCTGCCAGCACCCACGGGATGATCCTTCTACTCAGCCTCGGTGCGATGGTCGCACCACTCGAAGAGACGGTTTTCTGACTTTGACAGGTCAGGCGCCAGTGAGTCCCTGTTAAGAACAGGAACTCTCATCACTATGCAGTAGGTGGAGTTGTCGGGAAAACGCGGCTTGAGATATTCTTCATTGCGCTCACGCATATCCCAGTCGGTAAAGCACTGAGCTGCCCCATGGACCCCCCGTGTCGTGATACCTCCGCATATAGTGAGCGTTCGGCTCGGTGCCGACGGATTCTCACCGCGGGCGAAGAAGCCAACGTCCTCTACAAGCTCACCATCGACTACCGTGTATTTGAATTCATGTTCCCTGCCATCTGAGTCGTGAACCACTATCGCGCCGCGATCTGCCGGGTCCTCGGCCTCGATCGGGATCGGGAAAATACGGGAGAACCACCGGTTAACGGTCTCCCAGGTTTGCCCGCCGATCAGTACCAGATGACTTGCGACATCGCGCCGAGCCAGGTCCTCAGCGGCCATGATGACAACCTGGGAGTCTGGATTGTAGGCCCTGATCGCACCATAGATATCAATCAGGGTGTCCAGGTCGGCCAAACCGGAAAAGCGTACGTAGTTCAGGCTGCTCGGGTCCGCGCTGGGAGGTTGACGCTCGAGGGGCAACCGATAGCAGACCAGGGTGATCCGCGCACCGTCGGGAAAGTGCCACATCGACTGAGCTGCACCGGAGGCGGGTGCCTCCGTACGCACGACCGCGCGGTCCCGTAGGTGGAGCAATTCGTTCTTGAGGTCCTCCAGGCGGTCCCGCTCTCGGTCTGTGAGCTCGGTAGGGGCAAGCATCCGCACGCCGCCCTCAAAGGAACGCGGCGTGCAGAACAGCCGGGCGTAGGCCTCCAGCCGTGAACGCGGCACGATCCGTCCGCTGGCCGGGTTCTCCCACATCGAGATCGTCGCCGGACTAAGCGGGCCGTCGGCGTCACCGAAAGCATGGCCAAGGTCGGTTTGAGTGAGCTTAGCGAACTCGCGTTCTCGCAGCTCACGCAGCCGTGCGGCCAGCCTGAACACGGCTGGACCCGGCTGGTCACTCGCCGTCGTCATGATGCCTCCATGAACCGCACGGCCCGAGTATTGCGTGATCATTAGTTCCCTGTAACTAGCCTCAAAGAACTTCACTCAACTGTTACGTGACAAGCTCGTACCTCACAAATGATCACGTGAGATTGCGTAAATTTTACGTGTTTTCACATGAACTCTACAGGGCACCACGTAATTGAGTTACCCGCACAACGGCGTGACGTCGGCCGACTCGCGGGATCTCAACCCGGGCACCCGAGGGTCGGACACCGCAGCAGGAGAGAGGAAGACGGCGGTGGTAGCTACCCCCTGGATGGCCCGTACGAGCAGCACGAAAATGTGGCTGCGCTGCCCGACCTCGCCGAGTCCGTCCGCGAGTTCAACGCATCCAACAAGGCCCATGAGGATCTTTGGGCACGAGCGCATCAACCTAAGAGTGGGCATGTATGAAGATCCACATGCACACCATGTCCGGTCTAACCCCTCGCCCGGGCCGGCCGGCACCCCTCCGGACATCACATGGCCGGGGGAAGAACGCGTTGCGGCCCGGTCCGCCCCCTGGCGAAGGCGGGAGGCACCGCAACGGTCTGCCTGGCAGGGCTCGATCGCGCTACCTCAAGTACCTACGAGCGCTGCGTCAGCGAAGAGGCCGCCCTTGCCTTAATCAATCTGCTCTCCGGGCGCGCCTGGGCTCGCCAAAAGGCCCCAAACATGGGCCAGGCCGATGCTGCAACATCGGCCCAGCGCACGCCCCGTAGCAACTCAGTGCATACCAAGCGCCAACACCCGAGGCGGATGCATGAAGGCTATCAATAGTTCCCACGTTCACAAGATCCACCGCGCGCGTCATCCGCGCCCTGAGCGGGATCGTCGGCCGCCCCGGCGCCGTCGCCTTTCCCCACACCGCTCCAGCCGGGGCGCCAGCCCCGCAACGCAGCCATCCCCCGCTGCCCTCTTCTCGTGCCAGCTCATCCCCGCATTCACAGCCATCACCGGAGGGCAGACAGATGCTTGCGGTTCACGTCGTCTCTGAGGGGCTCCTGCTCTCCTACCGGATCCTGGTCATCGCGCTCGCGATCGCCGGGGTCATCTTCTGGCGCGTGGCCTTCCGGGTCATCGCCGTCCTGTTCCTGCTGCTGCTCGTGTTCGGGGCAGTCGCCTTCATCGACGGATTCCTGCACGGGATCAGGTAGGGACGGCCCGCTCGCCGGTACGGCGCCCCAGCGCCGCGGCCCGGCCGGCCGGCGGGCACGACCGCAGCGGACGGCGGTTGGATGCGCCGCTATAGCAAAGTCTGCGTGACTGGGCGTGGTGAAACTCCGGCGTTGGCCGAGCGAGCGCTGCGCTGCTGGCGTATGAGCGGCCGCCAGTTGCCGGTCTTGTCACAGTCCCAGAATGGGCCGTTGACCCTACGCTGCGCAGGTACTCCTCAGCCTGGGATGGTTTCCCCCCGGCGTAGCCGCGCTCCAGGCGCCCGTCACACCAGTGCGCGGCGAAGCGTCACAGCGGGCCCAGGTCCATCACATACCCGTGCGTGGATCCGGTGGCCGCCAGCCAATCGTCCACGCAGTCCCGGGAGCAGAGCCGCCGCTGATGTCGGCACGAGTGCACGACACCGTCCCCCATCCGCAGGGCTGGCAGGAGGAAGTGCGCGACCTGGCTGCCCTCCGACGGCTCCTCAGGCCCGACGTTCCAGGCGTGCTGGTACTGGCAAGCTGGGCACCAGGTGGCCACCAGCGCCTCGCCTTCGCCAGGCCGGTGGGGCAGCGCGAAGGAATTCCAGGCGCCACCCCCACAGCGTCCGCGTGCCCATTTCGCAAACCGCAGTGGCACGGCCGAGAACGGGTGTGGCATGACGATCCGCCCCTGCCCGTCCAGCACCAGATGGCGCGCGGCAGCCAGGCTCGCGCGGGTGTGTTTCTGGGCCCTGGTGGCCCTGATCGTGGCCGGCATCGTGCTGATCTTCGTCCATATCCCGGGTAGCGGGCTGGTCTACTCCGTGCTCGGCCTGGTGATCTTCGCCGGGTTCACCATGTTCGACTTCCAGCGGCTGCGCACCAGCACCGACATCACCGCCGCGCCACTGCTGGCCGCGTCGATCTTCCTCGACGTGCTGAATGTGTTCCTGTTCTTCCTGGACATCTTCTCCGGCCAGGGACGCTGACTTGGCGGCCCAGCCCGTGAGTGCTGCGGCTAAGACGCGGACGCGGCCAAACCTGCGTACCCGGATGGCCGCCGTCAGCGTGACATGACGCTCGGCCCCGGGCTGAGAACCGTCTGCAGGCGAAACCGCGAGGATGAACCCTCCCTGTCCCAGGCGGACCACGCTGACCAGAAACCGGCAGCCTCATCAGGCAAAGCGATCACATCGCCTGCCTCAAGATCACCCGGCCGGACCAGTTCATCCACGATCAGGACCATAGCGAGCGTGATAACCGGCGTCATCACCCCGGAAACTAGTGACGTCCGGCAGATGAATCACTCACCAATGCGTCGGGCCAGCTCGCGGGGCGAGCGACGGCCCACTGCATCCCAGGCATCCGGCACCCATTACTACGCTGACCTATCCGTTTACTACGCTGGCCTATCCGTCAGTGCGGCAGGGAGCGCCTCGTGCAGTTCGCGGAGCGAGCTGATGCCCAGTTTGGTAAGCACCTTGCGTATCTGCCATTCGACCGCGGTCCCATCACAGTTCCGCCTAACGATCTTGCCCCCCGGTTTGCCCCCACAGCACCCGGCGCCAGTTGGTGGACGGTTGCGTGCGCTGGACGAAGTGCCTGGTGAACAGGCTAAGGCCGAGATCTTGCGCTCAACCGGGACCGGGCCCGCCGCCTGTCAGCCGACCACGGTATTGGCGCTGAGCTGGGATTTTACCTACGAAGCGAACTCCGGACCTTCTCCCAGCCTGGGAAGCGGTCTTCGGACTGGTCGGCGAAAAACCCGCCTGACCTGCGGAGAGGTCTTCACGTTTGGGGCTGAGCTGGGTCGATGCCGGCTGGCGGAGGGGCCGCCCACAGGTTAAGCGGGCGCTGCCCACGCTGTCTGGAGACTGCCGTTCCGGTTCTGGCGGGCTGGCCGGGCGGTTCGGTTAGCGGTTCCAGCGGGGGTCGGCTTCGGCGATGGCGAGGCTGAGTGACTCAAGCTCGGTGATCAGCTCGCGCAGGCGGCGGTGGTTGTCGAACCAGGGGCGGTAGTCGGCGAGCTGATCGTCGGTCAGGATGCGGGTGGCGGTCTTGCCGTCTTTCTTGCGGGTCCACTGGTGGTAGGGGCCGTGCAGTTGCGGCGGGTCGGCGTGGCAGCGGCAGCCGGGATGGCCGCAGCGGGTCATCCGGTCGGCGAGGGTGCCGGGCAGGGCAAAGCCCGTCTTGGCCAGGGCGGCGATCTCGGCGGCGATGCGGGCTGCCTGGGCCTGCTGGGCTGGGGTTGGCGACACGGTGTCATTTTCGCAGCCGGGGTCCCGCATCTCGCGCATCGCATTAAGTATAAGTGCTGTATGCCAGATGCGGAGATTGCCGCCTATGCCGGGCGGTGGGCGCCGTCGTCGATGTCACCGCAGGCAGCGGCGTTCGCCCGGCAGGTCGTGCCGCTGGCCGCGCCGGGCGGGCGGGAGCGGGCGAAGAATCTGCTGCAGGCCGCCGGGAAGCTGGCTGATTACGCGATCGCGCTGGGGCTGGAGGCGGTGCCGGAGGTGGTGCCGCACCCGTCGGTCGCCGAGCGGTTCACCCGGTGCGCGCCGGGGCTGTCCGGCGTGGCGCGCCGCACGCTGCGCACCAACTTGCGGTTCATCGGCCGCCGGGTGGTGCCGCACCTGTATCCGGCGGACCTGCCGCTGCCCCGGGAACGCGCCAAGGCCCCGTATGCGCCGGCGGAAGTCGCCGGCTACCTGGCGCTGGCGGACGCGCAGCCCACGGCGGAGCGGAGGATGCGGGCCGCAGGGCTGATCTGCCTTGGGGCGGGCGCCGGGCTGATCCGCGGTGAGCTGCGTGAGGTGCGCGGCACCGACATCGCATGCCGCTCGGGCGGCGTCCTGGCCGAGGTCCGCGGCGCCCGGCCGCGTCCGGTGCCGGTCCTTTCTCCTTACCACTCCCGGCTGCTGGCGGCGGCCCGGTTCGCCGGGACTGGCCTGATCTGCGGCGGGACGGATCCGGGTCGCCGGAACCTGACGAACCCGCTGGTCAGCGCGCTGGACGGCGGGGGCGGGCTGCCGCGGCTGGACACCTCACGGCTGCGGGCGACCTGGCTGCGGGACTGCGCGGACCTGCTCGGGCTGGCCACGTTCCTGCAGGCGGCCGGGATCACCTGCTCCCAGCGGCTCGGTGACCTGGCCGCACGGCCCGGACCCGGCAGCGAGGCCGACGCGGTCCGGCTGCTCGGGGCCGCCGCCCGGCGATGATCCCGCTGGCGGTGTTCGAGGAGATCATCCACGCCTCCGGCGTCGCGGCCCGCATCGAGGCCATGCTCCCCGTCGGCGTGCGCCCGGCAGCTGACGGTCCGCACCCTGCTGGCCGGCATGTGCCTGGCCCAGGCCGATCACCGGCCCGCGCACCTGACCCGCGTCCACCAGGCACTGACCGCCCTCGGTGACGATGACCAGCGGCGGCTGGGCGTGCTCGCGGACTGGGACAACGGCCCGCACCTGCTGACTTACCGGCAGACCGAGCGGACCTTCGGCCTGGTCACCGATGCCCTGGCCAAGGACGAGCCGGACGGGCTGCCCCCGGACGTGCTGCAGCACGCCTGCGATGACCTGCTCGAAGCCAGCATCCCGGAGGAGTTCAAGCAGGCCAGCAGATCACTGGCGGTGGACTGGACCGACCTGGAATCGTTCTCCCGGCCCCCGCCGCACGGGACCAGCGACTGCGCCGACCCCGAGGCGTCGCGGGGGAACCGCAAGAACAACCTGCTGCGCACCCGCCCTCGGTTGGTCAGAGTCGATTTAGTGCCTTGTGCATGCCGATCTCCGCCTCGGTGCCGAGCCGGTCGAAGGCGGCCCTGAGCAAGGGGGCGAGCAGACGGGACGGACCCTTGAAGGTGAACTCGGCTGTATAGGTCACCTCTGTGGCGGCGTCGACGGTGCGGAAGGTCATGGTGTTGACGGCGATCACCGTCTTGTTCTCTCCGCACAGCTGAACGCGCTTGCCGGGGATGAAGTCACGCACGATGTATGTCAGCTGGGTCTCCCGGCCTAGGAACTTCGAGGTGTTGAGGTAGGTGGTGCCGACTCCTCCGTCCCCCTGGCGATTCACGGTGACCACTGTGCCCGGGTCCCATTCGGTGGTCGTGGTGAAGTCGGAGAGGTAGGCGAACACTGCGTTCAGCGGCTTGTTGACGACGACGGTCTTCTGCACTTTCATGGAATCCTCAGATCCTCCTGGTCATAGCGGAGTGCTCGGCAAGGGCGGGTCCGGTGATTGAGGTGCGCGCCCACAGGGCCGTCCAGATGCGAGCGGGGACAAGGCGTGCGGCCTTCATCAGCAGGGCCATCGGCACAGGGAAGACGATCTCCGCACGCTCGTGCTCGAGGCCGTCGCAGATGGACCGCGCGGCGTGGCCGGGCTCGATGATGAACGGCATGGGGAAGGGGTTGCCAGCCGTGAGGTCGGTCCGCACGAAGCCGGGGCAGATCGTCGTGACGCGCACCCCGGTCCGGGCGACATGGACGCGCAGCGACTCGAGCAGGTTGATCTGGGCGGCCTTGGTCGCTCCGTAGGCTTCGGCGCCAGCCAGCCCGCGGAAGCCGGCCACGGAGGCGACGCCTGCGATTACGCCCTGGTGTCGCCGCAGCATCCCGGGGAGCACCGCCGCGATGGAGTTGCTCATCCCGATGAGGTTGGTCTGGATGTGCTGGTCGAACACCGCGGTGTCCCAGGCCGCCGGGTCCATCTGCTTCCAGTAGCCCGCGGCCAGCACCGCGAGGTCGATGGGTCCGAGCTCTTCGCGGACTCGTGTGGCGGCAGTCACGACCGAGGCAGCGTCGGTGACGTCGATGGGCACGGCAAGCATGGCCCCTCCTGACACCTCCCGAAGCCGGTCTTCGCGGCGGGCCGAGATCGCGACGGTCGCGCCACGGCGGAGGAGCTCGCGTGCCACGGCGGCGCCGATTCCGCTGGACCCGCCGACGACCCAGGCGACCTTCCCAGCCAGATTCATGCTGAGCCCCTGGCCAGCTGGAGCTGGCTGACCCCGAGGTACCCGCTGCGGAAGCCGGCCTCGCTATAGGCGAGGTAGAACTCCCACGTGCGGCGGAAGGCCTCGTCGAAGCCCTGGGCGTGGATGTGCGGCCACTGGCCGAGGAAGCGTTCACGCCACAGCCGCAGGGTCCGCGCGTAGTGCGGCCGCAGCTCACGCTGCCGCGTCACGCGCAGCGTGGTGTGGGCCGTGAGGACGTCGTCGACCGCGTGAAGAGACGGGATGATGCCGCCGGGGAAGATGTGCTTCTGGATCCAGCTGAAGCTGCGCCGGGTGGCGAGGAAGCGGTCGTGCGCCATGGTGATGGCCTGGAGGCTGATCCTGCCGCCGGGAGCGAGGAGCCGGTCAAGGGTGGCGAAGTAGGCAGGCCAGTAGGCCTCTCCGACGGCCTCGATCATCTCGACGCTGACGATGGCGTCGTACTCGCCGTTGACCTCGCGGTAGTCCTGTACGCGCACCTCTACGAGCGCGGAGAGGCCGGCGGCTGCCACCCGCTCACGGGCCAGCCGCATCTGTTCGTGGGAGAGGGTGATCGCCGTGACGCGGGCACCGCGCTGCGCGGCGCGGATGGCCAGTGACCCCCAGCCTGATCCGATTTCCAGCACGCGGCTGCCTTCCTGGACACCCGCGAGGTCGAGGATGCCGTCGATCTTGCGTAGCTGCGCCTCTTCAAGCGGGGTGGCCGCCGCGATCGGCTCGCTGTCGTCAAACCAGGCGGAGGAGTAGCTCATCGTGGGGTCCAGGAAAGCGGCGAAAAGGTCGTTGCTGAGGTCGTAATGGGCCGCGATATTGGCTCGCGAGCCGTCCAGGGTGTTCTTCTGGTTCGCTGGGACACGTCTGTCGACGAGGACACGGAGCCGCTGCAGGGGTGCCGGGATCAGTGTGGTCACCCGCGAGGCGAAGGGCGTCAGCAGGTCGGCCAGGTCGGTGCCGGGCCCGGCCCGCCAGTCCCCGGCCGTGTAGGCCTCACCGAATCCGATCTTCGCGTCCCGGCCGAGCCGGGCGAAGAACGCGGCGGGGCGGACGACCTCGAACTCGGGCGACGTCGGTGAGCCGCTGCCGAGCACCCGGCCGTCGGGATAGGTGACGCGGACGGGGATCCCGGCCACGGCGCGCTCGAAGATCAGCCGGGCGACGGTGGCGCGGATGGGCGCCCGCGGGCGTTTGGTGAGTGCGGGCCAGCTGATGGAGGTGGAGATGGTCATGTTCAGATACCTGCCTGACGGATGTGGTTCGGGTGAGAACGGATGGGCAGGCCACGCAGCCAGAGCCAGAGGCCGTGCACCCGGATCAGGGCCGAGATCCGCTGGGTCATCAGGGGCTGGCGGATGAGCAGCCGGGCCAGGGTCCGGCGGGTGGCGGGTTCTGGCCGGCCCCGGAAGGCCGCCGAGAACACGACGGTGCCCTCGTGGCGCAGCGTCACGGTCGTGGACACCCGGTCCGGGCTCAGGGTGAACCGCAGCCCGTACGTGCCGGTGACGTCGAAGAACGGGGAGACGTGGAAGTCCTTGCCCGTCACGGCGATCCCCGCCTCGTCGGGGTGCAGGAGATAGGCGTGCCGCTCCCCGTAGGTGTTGTGGACCTCCGCGATAATGCAGGCGAGCCGCCCGCTGCTGTCGTAGCACCAGAAGACGGATAGCGGATCGAAGACATGGCCCAGGACGCGGGCGCTGGCGAGCATGAGAACCCGGCTCCGCTCACCGAGGTCGATACCGTTGAGCGCCAGGTAGTTCTCGACGTTGTCCTTGATCGTCAGGCGGGGGTCACCGAGATGATCGTCGCTGCTGAAGCGGGCGAACGGGCTCAGGTACCCCGGCTGCCTGGGGACCGAGTCGAGGTCAATGAGCCACTGGTAGATGCGGTGCCGGAAGGCATGGCGGACCGGGCCGGGACGCCGGTGCGTGACCTCGCCGGCGACGAGCGCCGGCAGCGCAGGCAGCGGCGTCAGTCCGGGTGCCTGCCCGGTCGCCTCCGGTACGGCCGCCGCGAGGGCGCTCACCAGGTCACCCCGAAATGCCGGGCGGCTTCGACGCCGGAGCGGCATCCGTCCTCGTGAAAGCCCCAGCCATGGTAAGCCCCGGCATAGACCGTGCGGTCTGTGGCGAGGCCGGCGAGCCGCGACTGCGCGCGGACCATCTCGGGCGTGTAGACGGGGTGCTCGTAGTCCATGACCGCGGCGACGGAGCGCGGGTCGAGACGCTCGCGGTCGTTGAGCGTGACGAGGAAGGCCTCCGGCGACTGGTGCCCCTGGAGCCGGTTCATCCAGTAAGTCACCAGGGCGGGCTGGTCGGGCCGGTCACAGGATGCCATCCGGTAGTTCCACGACGCCCGGGCGTTCCGTGCCTGCGGGAGGACCGAGCTGTCGGTGTGCAGAACCGTCTCGTTGGCCGAGTAGCCGAACTGCTTGAGGGTGGCGGCCTCCGCGTCGCTCGGGTCAGCGAGCAGGCTGAGTGCCTGGTCGGCGTGCGTCGCGATCACGACCCGGTCCACACGGGTGACCTGGCCCGTGACGTCCCGGATCTCGACGCCGTCCGCGGGCCTGGTGACGTCGGTGACGGCATGGGCCGCGCGGATATCCGGTAGCTGCCCGGCGAGCCGCTCGACGTAGATCCGTGACCCGCCGACGATGCTGTACCACTGAGGGGACCCGGCGACCCGCAGCAGGCCGTGGTTGTCGAGGAACCGGAAGAGGTAGCGCGCCGGGTAGGCCAGCGTGGTCTCGCGCCCGGCGGACCATACGCACGAGACGACCGGAACGGCGTAATGAGCGATGAAGTGACCGCCGAACCCCTCGCGGGCCAGGAACTCGCCGTAGGTCGTGAGATCCTCGTCCTCGCTCGTGCGCAGGAAGGCCAGTGCACGCCAGTGGAACCTGGCGACTTGCCCCAGCAGCCGGACGAACCGCGGGTCGATGAGGCGGCGTGGCTGGGCGAAGATGCCGCGCAGGCCGCGGCCGCCGGCATACTCCAGGCCGCACCCATCGCAGCGAACGCTCATGCTCATCTCGGTGGGCCGTACTTCTACGTCCAGCTCGCCGAAAAGCTTGCGCAGCCAGGGGTACGTCACGTCGTTGTGGACGATGAAGCCGCTATCGACAGCATGCCGCCGGCCGGCCGAGTCAGAGACGTCATGAGTATGCGCGTGTCCCCCGAGCCGGTCCTCCGCTTCGAACAGGGTGACGTCGTGGGTGCGGGAAAGCAGGTAGGCGGCGGTAAGTCCGGAGACCCCCGCGCCGATCACGGCCACGGACGGGCGCGGGGAATCGATGGGGGCGCCTGGGGCGCAGGCCTCATGGGCGGGTGGCGGGTCAGGCGTCGTGCCGATAGTGATGGAATTCATTGTCCAGATTCCGTCTAGAGTTTGTCTAGTCTTAACCTAGACACGCCGACCAGGCTTGTCAAATGTTTGTCTAAGGACTGTATAGTGTCCTCATGGAGACTCCGGGGGATCGCCCGCTGCTGCGCATCGGTGAGCTGAGCCGGCGCCTCGGCGTAACCGACCACGTGCTCCGGGCCTGGGAGAGCCGCTACGGCCTGCTCCAGCCGGTGCGATCAGCAGGCGGCTTCCGGCTGTACTCCGCAGCGGATGAACGGCGGATCCGCCAGATGCAGGCACATCTCGCCGATGGGCTGTCCGCCGCCGAGGCAGCACGCACCGTGCTTCGCGAGGACGGGAGCGCCGGCGCGGACCCAGCCGCGCCCGTCGGGCCGGACCTCGCCGCGGCCACGGTGAGTGAACTCGCCGCGGCGCTGCGGCACGCTCTCGACACATTCGACGAGCCGTCCGCCCAAGCCGTATTCGACCGGCTTGTGTCAGACCTCTCGCTGACTGCTGTCCTGCGGGACGTCGTCCTCCCCTACCTGGCCGAGCTGGGCGACCGCTGGCAGCGCGGGACGGCGAGCATCGCCCAGGAGCACTTCGCTACCAACATCATCCGCGGCCGTCTCGCGGGCCTGGCCCGTGGCTGGGGAGGCGGCCACGGGCCCCGTGCCATCCTCGCCTGCCCGCCCGGAGAGCAGCACGATATGGCGCTGATGATCTTCGGCATAGTGCTTAACCGCAACGGGTGGAGCATCGACTACTTCGGGATAAACACCCCGGTTGAGGAACTGGAGCGGGCCGCTGACGCCACGCATCCTGACCTCGTCGTCCTAGCGGCCACCGTCCCGGAGACTCTCAAGTCGCTGCGACCCAGGCTCGCCGCGCTCGCCCGGCGCGCCCCGCTCGCCCTGGCCGGCGCCGGCGCAACACCCCAGCTCGCGAGCGCCGTGGGAGCCCGGCTCATGGCGGGTGACCTGGTGACCGAGGCCGTGCAGGCCCGGTGGTCATGATGAAAGCAACTCATCGCCGACCCGTCTGGCTCAGATCTTCCTTCATCACCGCAGGATCTGGGTTCTGGCACACATAGCGTGAACGTAACGACGCTCCTGTTGCCTTCACGTTTCTTGGGTCAGGCAGGTGGAGCCATCCCGGCCAGCTCACGGAGCTGATCCCGCTCGGCCGCCCCAGCCGAGTGGACGACGTGGCCGCCTACCTGGCCCGCGACGACACGGAATTCGTCACGGGCCAGATCATGAGCGTCAACGGCGGCAGCAGCATGGGCTGAGCTAGCTCGAGCCATGCGTACCCAGTTCGGGACGGGGGTCATGAAGACCAGGCTCGCGGTGATCGGGCCCGTGAACATCGGCACCGATCTCATGATCAAGCTGATACGGTTGCTCGCCGTGCTGGACATGGCCGTCATGGCAGGTAAACGACCCGGATTCCGACGGTCTCGTCAGCCGAGGAGAGGCGGCCGGGGCCAGCGAGCTGCCGGGCTACCTCAGCACGATGCCAGGCACGCAGGCATGCTGCTCAGGCAGCCGCGTGGTTAGGGCGGAAGGCGATGTCAAGCTCGGCGTCCATGGCTTCAGCCAGCCTGGCTAGCAGCGGGACGGTTGGGGTTGCCCCGCCCAGTTCCAGCCGGGACAGCTGCGGCTGGGTCATCCCGGCGCGCGCAGCCAGCTCAGCCTGGGTAAGGCCCAGCGCAGTGCGACGGTCGTGGACCATCTGGCCCAGCAGCAGCGCAGCTCGGGCCTCGGCGTACGCAGCGTCGTGACGCTGCGCGCCGGTGCGAGCCCAGCGGGCATGACCGCCACCGCGGCTGGCGTCATCGCTGTCGCTCATCAGTCCCACTTCCGTTCGTAGATCTCCCGGGCGGGCCCGTGACCAGGGTGCCCGGCCGCGTGCCCCTGCTCGCAGGCCCGCTGGGCCGCCCGCGCCCGCTCCACCTCGCCCTGCTCGCGCTGGCGGGTCTTGGCGAACACCGTCAGCAGCACGACCCGCTGGCCCGGTGCCAGCCAGTAGCTCACCCGCACCTGACCACGGCGCAGATGAAATCGCAGCTCGCGAACCTTGCCGCCAAGGTGACGCGAGTACGGCTCGCCTAACATCTCCGCCCGCTCAGCGAGGAGGTCAGCCATCGCCTCAGCTTTCGCGTACTGCTCCAGCGGCAGCGAGTCCAGCCAGGACCGCACCTCCGGCTCCACCTCGATCTCATACCGTCCTGGCATACCGTTCAGTGTATATACCAAGGCCGGGATGCGCACCACTCGTCTGCCGGGGCGGCGAAATCAGGCTCCGGCCAGGTCAGCACGCCGACCGGCCGGGCACGCGTGAAGCGTGGTCCTGGCGGCCAGACCAGCGAAGAACCTATCCGGGGCCCTCTTCCTGGGCCGAGGCAGCCTTTGCCGAAGGCGATCGCGGGCTTACGGCGCGGGCCAGTTCACGCGTGGTCGCCACGGCAGCCAGCGGGCGCAGTTCCTCTAGGGTCGGACCTTCAAATAGGTAAGACCGCGATAGTCCCGCGAGACGCTCATCGGCAATGCTGGCACACGCCCAGTGTTTCCCCCCAGTACCAAGCATGAGTCAGTGCGCGGGCTCCCCCGGTATGGTCTTCCCCTCGGGGAGCAGGCCGTGCTGCACCGCGAACAGCGCGGCGGCGGCCCGGCTGGATGCGTCGATCTTGGCATAGATGTGCTCGACGTGATTGCCCGCAGTCTTCGGCGTGATCACCAATCGCTCGGCGATCTGCTTGTTCGACATGCCGCGCGCCAGCAGGACGAGCACCTCGACCTCTCGGGCGGTCAGGCCGGCGAGATTCATCGGCTGGCCGAAGCCCAGGTCCACGCCGAGCGACAACGCCGCGACCAGTTCGGCTAGCCGGATCGGTGCGCAGCCAGTCCCCTCGCCCATCGGCCCAGGTTAACCCGGCCAGGACCTGGTGGCTGCTTCCCGCGAGCCGCGGCTCACCGCGCCCGAATCCCCAGGAAGATGGGTGTTCGCCTCATGTGCCCACGCCTGCCGTCTCGTTACGTTTGCTGCGCAACAGCCCGGACGACAGAGATGAGGCAGCAATGACGCTCCGGACCCGATTCTTCGCCGCAATGTACGACCGCCAGATGGCCACGACCGAGAAGGCCGGGTTGCGCGGCTTCCGCGAGGCCCTGCTCACCGGGGCGGCCGGCGATGTCCTGGAGATCGGCAGCGGCACCGGGGGCAACCTGCCCTTCTACGGCCCCGCGGTCACCTCACTCACGATGACGGAGCCCCAGCCCCCGATGCTCCGCCGCCTGCAGCGCAGGGCGAGCGGCTACACCCGGGACGTCACGATCCTGCGCGCGCCGTCCGAGGATCTTCCATTCCATAACGGATCTTTCGATGTAGCCGTGTTGACGCTGGTGCTGTGCGGCGTGGACGATCAGCCGCGGGCGCTGCGGGAGCTGCGCCGGGTGCTGCGGCCTGGCGGCCAGCTCCTGTTCATCGAGCATGTCCGGTCCGCCGACCCTGGCCGGGCCCGCCTCCAGGACCGGATGAACTGGTTCAACCGGCTGGTCGTCTGCTGCGACTGCAACCGCCCGACGCTGGACTCCATCCGGGCAGCAGGCTTCAATGCCACGCACGTCGAGCACACTGCGTTGCCGAAGACCCCGAAGTTCGTGAGCCCGGCGATCATGGGCACCGCCACCACCCCGGCGGGTAAGCCGTCCCACTCCTCCGCGCTCGCCTCCGGAACCAGGCCGACCGGGACATAACCAGGGCAGCGCACGCGGGCTATGGCGTGACGATCTGGTCAGCGCCTCCGGGCCGGTCCCATTGCGCTGGGCTGCGTATCGCTGCGAGCAGGCCGGCGAAGTCCTCGCCGCACGGTCCGCACGCGGCCAGGTGAGCCGCGATACCGGGGTAGCGTTGCGCCGCCCGGGCGTCGGCGGCGGCCAGTTCGGCGTACACGTGCAGTAGCTCCATCGCCTCAGCGCAGCCCACATCGTGCGGGTCGGTCCGCAGGAAGCGGTCAAGCGCGGTCCAGGCGTTCATGACTGCCTCGAAGTCTGATCGTCCAGGTACCCGTTAGCGGCAAGGGCGGACCGCAGCTTACGTCTCGCGTCGAACATTGTCTTGTAAATCGCGTTCCGGGTGGATCCGAGCTCGGCGGCCAGGGCGTCCAGAGGCACGCCATTGAGCACGAGCGCGACGAAGACCTTTCGCTGCCGCGGGGTGAGCTGTTCATCTACCGCGCGGCGCACGGCATCGGCCAGCTCCCGCCGCTCTGCCTCCCGCGCGGGGTTGGGCCCGAGCCGGCCGGGCAGCCGATCCCAGTCCTCGGCGTCCATCGGGACGGTTGGGTGGGCCCAGAAATGGCGTCCGATTTTTGCCGACACCTCAAAGATGACGAACTTGCAGGCCCAGGTCGTGAACCTGCTGTCCCCCCGGAACTGGCCAAGTTTGAGGTCGATGGCCAGGAGGGCATCGGCCGCGGCCTGGTACGCGAGGTCGTCGAGCTCGGGGCCGGTGATCCGGAACTGCCCATTACGGCGCTGCAACTCGGCGCGTGCGATCCGCAGCAGCAGCTCATGCAGGCGCGCCAGGCCCGCCTCCCGCTGCGGCCCGGCGCCGCTGAGCACCCGGACCCACTGCCCGGAATCGGGATCGAGCCACGGCGGCGGGGAGATCCCGTCAACGGGATCAGCTGGCACCATGGCACGATCCTATGAAAACGGCGGTCGCCGCGTTCTGGCCAGACGGCCACTGGAGGTGGTTTACGCCTTGGCCCTGGGGAGCTGGTCGTGCTGGTGGCGCTGGACATGTTCGGGACGCTGGGCGATACCGCCAGCGTGATCAGCGAGCTGACGCCGTGCTGCGGGGACTTGGCCGGCGGCGTAGCCCGGACGTCGCGGGACAGGCAGCTGGAGTACATGTTCCGGGTCACCGCGATGGGCCAGTTTCCCCCGTTCGCCGACCTGACCCGGTGGAGCCTCACCCGCGCACTGGCCGAAGCCAGGATCACGCTGGCCTGGCCCAGCAGGACGCCCTGGCCGGCGCCTACCGGCGGCTGCAGGCGTTCGGCGATGCGCGGCCGGCGCTGGCCGCCCTGCGCGGGCAAGGGCATTCGATCGTGGTGTTCAGCGTGGGCCCGCGGGCGTGGCTCGAGGGACTGACCGCGAGTTACCGCGGCTTCGTCGACGGGTTCGTCAGCGCGGAGGATGCCGGAGTGTACAAGCCCCACCCCGGCATCTACCGGCATCTGCTGGCCCAGGCTGGTATTGAACCTCCGGCGGCGCTGCTGGTGTCCTCCAACTCCTTCGACAGCGCCGGAGCCGCCGCCGTCGGGATGCGTACCGCGTGGTGCAAGCGCCAGCCAGACGCCCTGTTCGACCCGTGGGGACCGCGGCCAGAGTATGTGATCACGAGCCTCTCCGAGTTGCCCGGCACCCTGCCCGCCGGCTAGCCGGCGGGACGCGAGTGTCCCTGGCCCGCCTGGTCGGGTAGGCCAGGGACATCGGCTGGGTGTGCCTAGATGCTGGCGATCCCGGCCGGGGCACCGCCGGCGGGCAGTGGTACCGGTGAGGTAGGCAGCTCGGTGAGGGTGCCGCCGTGGACGGCGAAGACGGACAGGATGTGGTTGCCGCTGCCGTCTACCGACAGGGTCTTGCCGTCCGGGGACAGCCGGAGGTCGGTGTCGGCGCCGCCGCCGGTGATGGGTGTGCTGCCGATCAGGGACAGCGAGCCGCTGGTGCTGATGGCATAGCTGGAGATGTTGCCTGACCCGGTGTTGACGGTGAACAGGTACCGGCCGTCATGGCTGATCTCCACCCAGCACGGCGCGGTCTGCCCGTCGGCGTACGGCGAGGCTCCGACCGGGGTCAGGCCGCCGGGGAAGCCGTCGCGGTAGGCGGAGACGGTGCCCAGGCCCGCGCCGTTGTGCGCGTTGCTGACGAACAGCTGCCAGGGACGGGCCGGTGAGAACTCCGCCCCGAGCTGGCCCAGGCCCTGCCCGGTGAACGGGGACCCCTGCGCGGCCAGCAGCCGGCCGCCGGGCAGCACCACGAAGCTGTCGATCTGCGAGGTGGCGGTCCGGGTGCCAATGAGACGGTTGCCGGTGGCGTTGAAGAACACGTCACCCAGGCCCGCGGCAGCCGGGGCGGAGACCGTCGAGCCAGGGATCGCGGTCAGCGCGCCACCGGGATGCAGGCGGAAGCCGGAGTAGCCGCTGCCGCCGGCGCCGTTGCCCTGGTTGGCGACGTAGACGAGCCCGGAGCGGGACACCGCGATGCTTACTGGCTTCACGCCGCCTGAGGAGACCGGCTGGCCGACGGGGACAGGAACGCCGCCCTTGGTGATGCGCAGGACCGAGATCTGGTTGCTGCCGGCGTCGGCCGCCAGCAGGTACCGGCCGCCGGGGGTGGCCTGGATCGCACCCTGGGAAGCCAGGCCCGCGCCCAGGCCCGCGCCGCCCGCGGCGAACGGAGACCCCGGCAGCGGGGTGACCGAGCCGTCGGCATGCCGGGCGAACCCGTCGATGGTGTTCGCGGTGGCCGTATTGCCGTCGATGTAGGTGTAACCCACCACTGGTGACGCCGTGCTGGCGCTGGCCGCCGTGCCCGCGCCGAGCAGGCCGATCGTGGCCGCCAGCGCGCTACCGCCCGCTGCCAGCCATCTGCGCTTGCCCATGGTCCGCTCCTTCGGTGAGGAAGGATCGGCGGTGATCCGCCGATCCACCCCATGAGCGCCGCGCCGCGGCCGCCTTCTTACGGTGGGTTCCCCCCGCGTCACAGATCCGTAAGATCTGCGCTGCCCGGAGCCTCGTCCGGCGGGGGGCCAGGATCCCGGACCGTACCGGCGGCGCGGGCTGCGGCGGCCTGGGGGGACGGGGGGCAAGCAGGTTGATCCGGTCCCCGGCGCGGAGAATGCGCTCCGGGCCCGGACTGCCGGGCTGGCCGCCCCGGGCCACCGAAACCGGCGTCCATCCGTGCGGCCAGGCGATGGCTCCCAGCGGCTGCCCGACTGCGGCGGAGCCGTCCGGGATGGTGACTTCGAGGACCTGATAGCCGGGCAGCGGCGCAGGGGCCTCGCGCAGGGCTGACTCCGGGTCACTGAGGGCCCAGCCGGCCGTGAGCTGGTCTTCGGGGGCCTGCCGCCGGGACGCGTCGATCTGGCCGGCGATGGCGCGCAGCACGCCCGCGCTGGTGATCCAGCCGAGGATCTGCTGGCCGTCCGGGGACAGCACGGGCAGGCCATCGTGGCCGTAGACGTCAAGCTGGCGCAGCGCCTGAGCCACCGACTCGTTAGAGAAAAGAATTTGCGGATCGCGCCGATGGGTCACCGGCCCGGGAAGCGACGCCAGGTCGGGCTGCTGGCCGTCGCCCTGGCCAGGCGGCTCTTCCGGGATGGGAAGCGGCGTGCCGAGCGGCTGCATGGCCTCGCGGACCTTCAGGTCACCGAACGCGCGCCACGGCGCCGCCCGGTCCACGTCGATCCCGCGGCGGAGCAGCTTGGTGGTGTAGATGGTGCCGTAGCTCAGCATCCGGGAGACGACGGAGGCGATGGCCACCGCCAGCATGACCGGCAGCGTGAGGGTGAAATCGCCGGTGAGCTCGACCACGCTGGCCAGCGAGGTGAGCGGGGCCCGGGCGGCCGAGGTGAACACCGCCCCCATGGCCACGACCGCGTACAGGGCGGGCTGGCCGGCGCCCGGGCCGAAGACGTGGCCGGCGATCTCACCGAAGGCCATGCCGGAGGTCACGCCGATGAACAGGGAGGGCGCGAACACCCCGCCGGATCCGCCGATGCCCAGGGTCATGCTGCACGCGATGATCTTCCCGGCGGCCAGCACGATCAGGAACCACAGCACGTAATGGCCGGCGATCGCCTTATCCATGACCGGGTAGCCGACACCGTACATCACCCCCTACGCGGCCTGCGTGCTCGGCGCGACGCTGCACGTCTCACCCGTCTTGGCGGTGATCGTCGCCGGGCTGGCCATCGGCGCCCGCCGGGCCAAGATCACCACCGCCCAGACCCGGCTGCAGCTCCACTCGGTCTACCAGACAGTTATCTTCCTGCTGGAAGACGTGGTGTTCAGCCTCATCGGCCCGCAGCTGCCCACCCTGATCCAGGCCCTGTCCCACGCCGAGGCGTGGCCAGCCGAAGCGCTCGCGGTCGCGGGCACACTGATCACGGTCCGGATCCCGTGGGTGTTCCCGCTGTCCGCCATCCTCCAGCGCCGCAGCGGCGCGCGGCGCCCGTCCCTGGCCATCCCCGCCTTGGTGACCTGGGCCGGTACCCGCCGGGTGGTGCCCCTGGCCGCGGCCCTGTCCGTCCCCCTGACCTCCGCCAGCGGGGCACCGCTGGCCCAGCGTGATCTCGTCCTGGTCCTCGCGGCCGCGGTCATCGTGGTATCGCTCATCGTCCAGGGGCCCACTCTCGAACCGCTGGCCCGGTTCGCCGGGATCACCCGCCCCGCCGACGCCCGCCACGAGGAAACCGTGGCCCGGCTGCACCTGGCCGAGGCGGCCCTGGCCCGGCTCGACGAACTCGCCCGCGACGACGCCGCCCCCGACGCGGTCATCGACCGCGCCCGCGCCAGCCTGCAGGCCCGCATCGGGCAGACCCGCGCCCGCGCCGACGGCACCCGGGCCCCCGGGCCGGACGGCCTGACCGAACGGGAACTGCGCCGCGACCTCATCAGCGCCGAGAACGCCGAACTCGCCCACCTCTACGAGAACGGCACCATCACCGCAGCCACCCGGCAGCGACTGCAGCACAACCTTGACCTGGAAGCCACCCGGCTCAGCGATGACCAACGCTAAACGACAGAGTTCTCGCCCGGACAGTCAAACCTGGCGCGTTCCTTGCCGCCAGCTCGGGACGGTCTATGCTGCAAGTTAGGTGAGCCGGGAAGCCTGGTCGGCGCGATGTTCGTGACTGCCGAAATCGTCCACCAGGAGCGCACGATGACCACCACCCCACACGCACCCACCGGCAGCGCAGCCGCAGTAACCACTCAGGTGAAGCCTCCAGCTGTGCCTGCTCCGCCGAGCTGGGCATGGCGCCGCGGTGCGCTGATCCTGGCTGGCGCAGCGCAGCTGATCACCATCTCCGCGCTCACTAGCGCCGACCCACTGGCCGTCACGTGGTGGTCGCTGCTGCTGGCCATTGCCCCCGCACCGCTCGCCGCCGCCGCCGCGTTCGCCCCAGCCCCGCTGAACCGGCTGGCTGCCCTGGCCGGGGTGCTGGTCCTGGTCGCGGGTATCGCGGGCGGGATCTTGCACATAGGACTGTTCTTCGTCCCGGCCCTGGTGATGCTGGCCATCGGCACCGTGAAGCTGTGGCGCGAGCAGTCCTGACCGCTGTACGTGCTGGAGCGGCCGGCTGTCCGGTCAGGCGGCGAAGATCTGGGCGGTCAGCTCGGTGTCCTCGCTGCCGCGGAAGTACGTCGCCTTGCCGTCGTGAATGCGCCAGTAGTGGTGCATGGTCATCGACGCTTCGCGGCCCGTCCTGGCCGACCGGATGGTCCAGTCGACGAGCAGGTGCACGTCGTCCTGGCCGGCGGCGAAGCTATGCGCCGTGAACGCGCCGATCTCGATGCTGCTGGCCAGATCGGTGAAGAAGCTCGCCACGCCGTCCTTGCCGGCCCGCGGTCCGTACCACGGCGCGGTCTTGGTGGCGGCCTCGGCCGCCCAGTTGACGTCATCGCTGACCCGGTCGAGGATCGCGGCCACGTCACCGCGCCCGACGGCGTCGTAGATCTCCTTGACGATGGTGAGGTTGTCCTGCTGGCTCATGGAAGTGCTCCTCATGCTCGTAGTCACGGTGTGCCAGACCCTGGGCGCTAGGCCCAGAACGCGGTAACGGAGGCCGGGTCGCCGACGTACTGCTCGACGCTGTGCACCCGGCCGTCCTCGACGGCGAACAACGCGACCTGCGGATCGTCGAACGAGCGCCCGTCCGGACGGGTGCCACTGACCTGAACGAGAACGCAGACACGTCCCGAGCTGTCGGCCATGAGGGACCGCGGTACCGGCCGCAGGGTGCCTGCGGTGAGCTGTGCGGCCTCAGCCAGGTACGCGGCGATCCCGTCGCTGCCCCGGTGACGGCCACCGAGCCGGTCGTCGTTGCGGTGATACCAGGTCGCGTCCTGGTGGAACAGCGTGCTGAGCGCCGCGAGGTCGCGGCGGGCGAAGGCGTCGAAGACGGACTTGACGGTTCGTATGTCCTCATCAGCCGTGGTGCGGGTGGTCATGGCGGTCTCCTTTGCTGGTTGCCTGGGCGCAACGCTAAGGAGGCCCGGACGCCCGGACCATCGATCGTTCAGTCGATTTATGGCCGGCTGGCCTGACCGCTCCCGGCCTGATCCGCCCTGGCCGCGAGCCCGTGCCGCATCGCGAACATGGCCAGCGCCGCCCGGGTCGAGACGCCGGCCTTGGCGTAGATATGGACGGTGTGCGTGTGCACAGTAGACGGCGAGATCACCAGGTCACTGGCGATCTCGCGTTTCGTGCGCCCGGCCGCGAGTAGCTGCAAGACGTCAAGTTCCCGCTCGGTCAGGCCCGCGGGCAGCCGCGGCAAAGCGGCAGCCGGCACGTCGGCGGCGGCGAGCACGGCCCGGACAGCGTCCCGGTCAAGCGGCATCCCGGCCAGCACCCGGGCCGCTTCCGCCCGGCCGGCGGCCGGCCGGTGCGGCCGCGGCTCACCGAGCGCGTGGAAGACATCCGCGGCGGCCAGCAGGCAGGCGGCCGCGTCCAGCTCGGAACCGCGCATCCCGGCCGGGTACCCGGAGCCGTCGGCCCGCTCGTGATGACGGCAGGCGATCTCCCCCAGCGGCGCAAGCACCGGGGAACGGGCCAGGATCCGGCCGGAGTGATAGGGATGCAGCCTGACCAGTTCCCAGTCCTCCGGCCGCAGCGCCCCCGGGCGCTCCCAGATGCCGGTCGGCACGGCGACCCGTCCGATGTCGTGCACCAGCCCGGCGCGGTAGACGAGCATGGCCACGGCCTGCTCAAGCTGGCCCGCCGCCGCCATGGCCAGCCGCGCGACACCGCCCGAGTGGCCGGTGAACCAGGGGCTCTTGAGATCAGCCGCGTCACCGAACCCGGCCAGGGCATCATCCAGCGCCGCGCCGTCACGGAACACCCGCCTCGGCTGCGGCTCGCAGTCGACCGCTGCCGCCTGCAGGTCATCTGCATCGCAGATCCCCAGCAGCTCATCCGGCGCATCGAGGAAGACCGCGGTCACCGCAGGGTCAAGCGCCCGCCCTGACCACTGCGCGACGGTCTGCACCGCGACCCGCACGCCGCCGACGGACTCGAACATGACGGCAGTGAAACCAACCGCCGCGAACCGCGCCGCCAGGGTGATCTCATCCCCGGCCCGCCCCGCAGGCACCCCGTGACCGTCGTAACGCTCGAACGCGTCCAGGATGGCCCGGCCGACCTCCTCCGGCAACCGCAGCCGCCCGGCCAAACCCGCCCCGACCTCGCAGTCCGCCCGCGCTCCCTCAGCCTTCAGCCTCGCCACCCCAGCCGGCCCGCCCAGCGCCCGCAACTGGCCCGCGCTCACGCCCAGGCCGGCCAGGAACCGCTGCGCCTGCCCAGGCACGGCCGGGTCGATCAGGTCGCCTGCCGCCCGCACCGCGACGTCGTCACCGCCGAGCGCCGCCGCTATCTCATGCGACGTCGCCGCGCACCCGACGAACCGCAGCAGCGTCCCGTAATAAACCTCGCTCTGCCGGACGAGATCGAGACCGGCCCGCCTGGCCAGCTCGGTCGCGAGCAGGCACGCACGCATCGCCTCGCCGGGCGGATGACCGCGAGTCAGGTCACTCGTCACCGACAGCGACGCGACCACGCCGCCCACCCCCACCAGTTCACGCACAGCCGAAAGTCTACGGTCCAGGCCAGGCCCGGAGCGATTAATGCACCCCGCGGCCGCAACCAGAACCGGCCCGGAACAGCACAGCAACAAGCCAGAACGCGAGACAGACTCAGAATATCTAATAGAGAACAGCGCAATGGCTAGCTACAACGCCGCAAAACGCACATGAACGAGCCATATCGCATCAGCGCTTCCGAGAAGATCCCGCCGGGCCTGGCGCGAATTCCGGAGCGTCACATGATCGCTGGTCATATGTAGAGCCCTCGGCTGGGCTGCCAAGTTTTGGCCTGAAGAACTATTATTTTATTCTGTATCCGCATTAGTTGCACGGCTTTAACCTGGCTTTTGATCATCCGCTGGCGGCCGAGCGGCGCGCCGGCATGAAAGGCGCTACTGAACCGGAAACTGTGATTACTGGGATCCTTGCCGTGCCCGGTCCGGGGAGCGCTCGCCAGGTGCAGGCGCAGACACCTGCCACGGGCTCCCCTCCCGCCTGGACCAGCTAGCGTCCCGGCTGCCAGCTGACCTACTCCGCCGGGCCGGGCCATTCGCAGAATCCCGATGCGGACACAGCCGCGACACGATGAGAGCTCGCGGCGTGTCAGCGAACTTGGTGACGCCGAGGCCAGGAATATGTTCGCGGCCACCCAGCGAACCGCGGCCATCCAGCGCGGACTCCTTCCCGTGGTACGGGTGACCAGCACCACGCTTCGCGCAATCGGCTCGGACAGTGCGCCGATCCCGGTGCTGGCGTGCGCCTGGGGCAGGGGCGGCGCGGGCTCGCCTCACAGCCGGACCCGCTTGCTGTATCGGCTTTGCCCGCTCTCTCGCCCCCGCCCGCCCTCGACGCTGCTAGCGGCAGGTCCAGCCGCCGTCCACTATGAGGGTCTGCCCGGTGACATAGCTGGAGGCGTCGCTGGCCAGGAACAGCAGCGGCCCGTCCAGCTCGTCGGGCTGCGGCGGGCGGCCCAGCGGTGTGTGCGCGCAGATCCAGGCCACCTGGTCGGGATCTTGCAGGAAGCCAACGGTGGCGGTCGGGAACCACGACGGTGCCAGGGCGTTCACCCGGATCCCCCGCCCGCCCCACTGCGCGGCCAGTTCCCGGGTCAGCGCGACGACGCCCGCCTTCGTCGCGCCGTATACCGCCTGCCCGGGCATGCAATTCCCGCGCCTCGTCCTCGGGCAGCCGCCGGCCCAGGCTGACCGCAGCCAGGCCTGCCACATCGTGCACCCCGAGCGGCGGCAGCGACATGCGCCGCACCGCGGTCGGCAGATCGGCCAGCTGATCACGGACCTGCGGCGTCATCTCCTGCTGGTCGTCGCGGCACGTCATCAGCACCATCAGCGCAGCGCGGCCGCCGCGTCGGCCACGGCACGGGCGACAGCAACGACGCCGGATCGCACCAGTGCACGTCCTCCAGCACGATCAGCAGCGGTGCAGGCCGGGCGGCCCCGGCGAGCGACTCGACCACCGCCGCCGCCACCAGTTCACGATCTGGCCGCGCCCCATCAGCGCGCCAGTCCTGCCACGGCAGCATCACCCCCATGCTCTCCAGGACCCGCTCCCACACCCACAGCGGCGGCATCCCCGCGGCCGAGCACCAGCCGCGGACGGTACGCAACCCGACGGCGGCAGCGGAGCCGACCGCCCAGTCGGAGAGCACCGACTTGCCCATGCCCGCCCCACCCATCAGCAGCACCGCCCGCCCGCGGCCGTCCCGCGCCTCGGCCAGGGCAGCCGCCAGCTCCGCGCGCTCGCGCTCGCGCCCGACCATCCCCGGGAGCCCCCCACCCGCTGGTTGCACATGAATACCAACCACACAAGCCCCAGGCCAGGGCTCCGCTGTCCCGCGCGGCCTCGGCGCCGCCGGGTATCAGCGCACCGCCAGGCCCGCACCGCAGAGCCTCGGACAGCCGCACGAGCGCACAGCATGAACGGGCCGCCGTGCTCTCGCATGCGGGTGAGGACCTGCTCGATGAGGTCATGGCCCGCGGCAAGACCGGGGCTCAGATCGCTGCGGCGCTGAACGACCCGTCCAGCCCCATCGCGCAGGGCGCCATCGGCGCCGCGAACTATATGACTGCCGCCATCTGCACGATGACCGGCAACCAGCCAGACCGCGCCGCACCGCGTCTGCAATCAGCTTGTTGCTAGCCACTGACCGGACGCCAACCACCGCAGTCTGGGTGACCAGCTCCACATCGGCGGGATGGGCCCGGGAAAGCGGAGGACAACTGCCGGGATGCGGCACACGCGACGCACGGGCCGGCGACCCCGGGCTCGGACCACAGCAGCTCTATCCCCGCTGCGACGTCGCCGACGAGGCTCAGTTCGGTGTCCCCTCGCCAAGATCGCCGAACGCTCGAGACAGGTCGGGGCTCTCATACACAACGGCGGGGTTGGATCGTCCGTCGGCGTCGCCATGCTGGAAGAGCCTCTGAACCGGGTGTGGCACGGACGTGGCGTCAGCCTGATGAGCCGAATTGGACGGGAACCTTGATGACCTGTTCCCTGGTCCAGGATTGGGCGCCGGGTGCGGCCTGCCAGATGGTGAGCTGGGTGCCGTGGACGGCCAGGGCGTTCCATCCGCCTGACGGGCGCGGTGCGAGGGTTGCAGTGCCTGGGGGCAGCACTGGCAGCTGCCGCCAGGAGCCCGCAGCACTGATGATGGCCGCTGCGTGACGGTTGCTCAGGATGATCGTCAGGCTGCTGCCGGGCCCGGACGACGCCGATGTCAGCGTGGCGCCGTTCAACGGGATCGGTGGCGACAGTTTCCAGTGCGCGCCGCGGTCAGCAGACCAGCCGGCGAGCAGGCGTGCCGCTGACCCGGTTCCTGCGGCCAGCAGAACCGTAGTGATTTCGCCGGTGATCGCGAGCCTGAGCACGGTGATGGCCTGATGTGCATAGGCGGCGGGCAGCGCGGGGCCGGTGAGCTGCCAGGTCCGGCCCTTCCGGGTGAAGATCCCGGCGGTTCCGGGACGGCCGCAGCTGGTGGCCAGCATGGGTTGCCCGGACGGGCTGAACGCTGCGGCGGTGAGGCTGCCTGGCTCGCATCGGGTTCCGGCCGGGGAGGTGGCGAGAGCGTGGCGGGTGGTCAGCCGGGTCCAGGCTGTCTCGCCGGGGCCGGACATCTCGGCGGTGCCGTCGGTGAGCAACGCCAGCAGGCGCCCGCTGGCGGAGTCAGCGGCCAGGGCGCCGGGGATATCGGCCAGCCGGGCATCGAGCAGGGCGGGTGACCAGGTTCTGCCGTTGTCTTTGGTGATGGCGAGCGGGGAGTAGTCGAGGCCCTGGCTAGGCCGGAACGCGGCCAGCACCGACCCGGCCGGCAGGCCTGTGAGGACGAGGCCGCCGTTGCTGGCCACCCCTGGTGGGGTCGCCAGCCGCCAGGTGCTCGTGCCGTCGGGACGGACGAATAGCTGCCAGAAGTTGTTGTGGCTGGCGGCTGAACCGCCCATCACGGCGACCGCCCATGTCCCGGTCGTGGTGGCCAGTGAGGTGGCCAGGGACGGCGGTCTGGCTGGGCTGGGCGGGGCGGTGGTCTGGTTGGCCGTGCTGCCGCAGCCAGCAGCCAGGATCGCTGCGGCCAGGAGCAGGGAGGCGAGGCTGACGGGCCGGTTCATGAGGACCTCAGTACCTGCCGGGCGGCTCCGGCGAGCAGGACGGCGAACGAGGATTTGGTGGCGGCGGTGCCGGGCCCGGGGTCGGTGTTGAGTTCTTCACGGACCTGCCCGGCCCGGTCGATGACGTAGGCGATGTCGGGGTGGCCGATCATGGAGCCTGCGGGCAGGATCTGCGCGACGATCCCGTAGTTCTTCCATACCTGCTGCAGCTGCGGGACGCTCCCGGTCAGGTACAGCCAGTCCGGTACCTGAGTCAGGTGTTCCTGGCGGTCGAACGCCTGGGTGTAGGCAACCTGGTGGTAGACGGGGTTGGCGACGACCGCGACCAGTTCCACCTTGCGCGCGCTGGCGCCCAGAAGCTGGCCTGCGGTGCGGAATTCCTGGGCGATCAGCGGGCAGTCGCTGCTGCACACCGGGTCCAGGAAGGTGAGTAGCACTACTTTGCCGTGCAGGCTGGCCAGGCTCACCGCCCGGCCGTGCTGGTCAGTGAGCTGGAACGCCTTGGCCGGGTAGTTCAGCGGCGCGGTTGACCCGGCGATGGCCTCGGCGAGGATGGGGTCGGCGTTCGGGCTGGCCTGGGCGGCGGCCATCGGGGCGGCGCCGAGGATGATCAGCCCGACCGCGCCGGCGACGGCGACCGACCGGATGCTCGTGGTGGCCACCGACCGGCGCATGGAGGCCGGCTGGATCCGCTCCCGCCAGCCTGCCGCAGCTGGCTGCGAGGTGGCTGGTTCCGCCGCTGTCGCCGGGGCCTGCACCAGCGCGAGGTAACCACCGACGGCCAGCAGGGCGAACGGGAGCATGCTGTTGGGGTCGGTACCGAGGCCGCCGAAGAACCCGAGGTCCTCGATCAGCACCCAGTCGGCCAGGCACAGCACGATGAACGCGATAACTGCCGGGCGGACCAGCCGCCGCTGGCCGGTCAGGAACGCTGCACCGATCGCCGCGAGCGCCACCACGGTGAACAGGTTGACCGCGAATCCATGCGCCTCATCGAAGGAGGTAAACGCGTTGACCCAGGCGGCCAGGAAACCCGGCTGCGGTGTCTGCGCCATATCGCCGGTCATGCCGGCCAGCGTCCCCGGCTGGTGATGCGAGGTGCCCTGCCAGAACCCTCGGCCGGGCCATGCTTGCAGCACCGCCATGCCGATCAGGAACAGGCCAGTGCCGGCGAGGATCCCCCGGCCCAGCCAGCGGGCCTGCCAGGCACGGTCGGGCAGCGCGATCAGCCCCCCGGCCACCACGTAGATAAGGACGGCGCCCGGGGCACCGAACAGCCAGGTCAGGCCGGGGGCGAAGATGCCGCCGAACGACTCGCCGAAGACCCACACAACCAGGCCCCAGCCGGCGCTGGCCAGCCCAGCGAGGCGGGATAGCGGGCCCCGGGGCGATGCGAGCATCCAGACGCCGATCCCGACCTGGATCCAGACCGCCGCCGCCCCGGCCTGCATCGGGTGATACGACCAGCTAGTCCCGGCCCAGTCCACCACCTGCTGCACCCAGTGCGGGGAACTCGCCGCCGTCGGCTGGATGACCTGGGACGGCAGGCCGATCGCCATCTTCGGCTGGGCCTGCAAGATCCCGTCAAAGACCCACAGCAGCCCGAAGCCGACCCTGAGCAGCTGCCGCCACGAAGGCTCAGCCACGGCCAGCGCCGGCGTGCCTGCAGATGTTGCCCCGCTCGCGGTGCGGGCTGCGGGCAGCCACGCCCGCACGGTGATCCAGGCGAACCCGAGCAGCGCGAAGATCAGCAGCGCGATGATTCCCTGGTGGACCAGCGCGGTCTTGAAGGCCGCGATCACGGTGGGATCGTTGACGTTGATCCCCGAGTTCATCCCAGGCATCAGCCTGCCTGCTCCTTTGATTCAGCCGGTCCGCCGCGCCTGGCAGGCACGGGGGTCTGCGGCGGCGCCGGCGCTCTGAGCGGCTGGACGCGGTGCGGCCGCAACCATTCCGGGCGCCTCGTGGCGGGGGCGCCGAAGTTGCGCAGCCGGACACTGTTGGCCACCACGAAGGCTGAGGACAGGGCCATCGCCGCGCCGGCGATCAGCGGGTTGAGGAATCCGGCGGCGGCCAGCGGGATCGCCGCGAGGTTGTACCCGAACGCCCAGGCCAGGTTGCCCCGGATCACCGCCAGCGTGCCGCGGGCCAGGCCGATCGCGTCCGGCACGGCGCCGAGGTCATCGCGGAGCACGAGCAGGTCCGCGGCGCTGATCGCCACGTCTGTGCCCGATGCCCAGGGCGATGCCCAGGTCGGCTGCGGCCAGCGCGGGCCCGTCGTTGACCCCGTCCCCGACCATGGCCACCCGCCGGCCCCGGGCCTGCAGGTCCCTGATCACCGCGACCTTGTGATCGGGCAGCGCCCCGGCGATCACCTCATCGATGCCGGCCTGGGCGGCGACCGCCTGGGCGGTGGCCTGGCTGTCGCCGGTCAGCAGCACGGTGCGCAGGCCCAGCCTCCGTAGCTCAGCGACTGCGGCGGCGGCGGATGGCTTGACCGTGTCGGCGACCGCGAACGCCGCCGCGCACCTGCCCGTCCCACCCGGCTAGCACCACCGTGCAGCCCGGCCTGCTCCTGCTGGCGGCACTGGCCGGCCAGGTCTGCCGGGACGGCCATGCCCAGCTGGGCGAACAGGTCCCCGCGGCCGACGATCACCTCATGGTCGTCGACGGACCCGCGGGCACCCAGGCCCGGCAGGGCCAGGAACCTTTCCGCCTGCGGCAGCGGCCCCAGTTCCGCCCGGGCTGCGGCGCTGATCGCCGCGGCCACCGGGTGCTCCGACGCCTGCTCCACCGCCCCGGCATACCGCAGCAGGGCGTCCCGGCTCTCGCCGTCCGCCGCCAGGACGCCGGTCACGGCCATCACCCCGGTGGTGACCGTCCCGGTCTTGTCCAGCACCACGGTATCCACCGCGCGGGAGGACTCCAGCGCCTGGTATCTGGTGATGAAGATGCCCAGCTGCGCACCCCGCCCGCACGCCACCATCAGCGCGGCCGGGGTCGCCAGCCCCAGCGCGCACGGGCAGGCGATGATCAGCACCGCCAGCGCGGCGCTGAACGCCCGCTCCGCCGGGCTGCCCGCCAGCAGCCAGCCCGCCAGCGTCAGGCCCGATGCCACGAGGACCGCGGGAACGAAGATGCCGCAGATCCGGTCGGCGAGCCGCTGGATGGCGGCTTTCTGCGACTGGGCCTGCTCCACCAGGGCGACCAGGTGGGCGAGCTGGGTGTCACGGCCCACTTTGACCGCGCGGACCACCAGCCGCCCGGCCACCACCACCGTGCCCGCCGCCACCGTGTCACCCTCGGTGACGTCGGCCGGGACTGATTCCCCGGTCATCATGCTGGTGTCCACCGCGGACTGGCCGAATTCCACCTCCCCGTCGGCGGCGATCCGTTCCCCGGGGCGCACCACGAACCGCTGTCCCTGCACGCAGCTCGGTAACCGGAACACGGCGCTCGGACCCGTCGGCATCCAGGACGCAGGCGTCCCGGGCACCAGCCGCGGCCAGCTCCCGCATCGCGTCCCCGGCGTCCCGCCGCGCCTTAGCCTCATACAGCCGGCCCGCCAGCAGGAACGTCGTCACCGACGCCGCGACCTCCAGGTAGATCCCGCCCCCAGAAGCGTGCAGCAGCAGATACCGGAAGCTCAGCCCGCCCTGGCCACGGTCCAGGACGAACATCGCATACACCGACCAGCCGCACGCCGCGGTGATGCCCAGCGACACCAGCGTGTCCATCGACACCGAGCCGTGCCGGGCGTTCCGCAGCGCCGTGGCGTGGAACGGCCACGCCGACCACACCACCACCGGCGCCGCCAGCGCGATCAGGACCCACTGCCAGCCTGGGAACCGCGACCACGGGAACAGCGACAGCAGCACCGACAGGTCAGTCAGCGGAATGAACAACACCAGCGCCACGATCAGCCGCCGGCGCAGGTCAGCGACCGTGGCCGCATTCCGGACTACTCCCGGCTGCCTCCTGCGGCCCGTCACCAGGCGTCCCGCCTACTCCACGATCGAGAATCTCAGCGCGGTATCCAGCCTGCTCGACCGCGTCGATGAGCTGCTGCACGGGAACTTCCGCAGGTGCCGTCACAATGGCGGCCTCGGTCGCGAAATTCACGGTGGCCGCGACACCGTCAATAGTGTTGAGCTTCTTCTCGACCCGGGCCGCGCACGCCGCGCAGGTCATCCCCTGGACCGACAACTTCATCTCCTGGGGCGCAGATGACGCCTCACCAGTGACTGCCGTAGATGACACCTAAGTAATCCTGTCCTCAGCAAGAACGTGGCTCATCATTCCGCAGGGCCCCACCGGGGCCGCACTGTCCGCACGCACGGCGCCTGACCTGCTGCTAGCTCCAGGGCACACAGTCACCTGCGGCCGTGCCCGGAATCTACACCTCCCAAAGACAGCCGCAACACTAAGGGTCCAACTTGTAATCTCTTTGCTTTCGGTAAATACCCCGCCAGGGTTCCGCAGATACCGCCCGGGGGTTTCTGCGATACCCCATAGGGTTTCTAGATCCCTTTCTCAGCGGCTGCGACAGCCGGATATCCGGCTTGTGCGGGCGAGCTGGCAGCCAATTACCATTGGGCCATCATGCGCAAGCAGGAAACCCGGGCCCTGAGCAGCGGCTTCTTCGCGTCTTTCCGCGAGACCGCGAGCGTGGCCTGCGGTGCGCCGTCAGGGGGCGGGTGAGATGGCGGGACCATCCTGGCTCGCGGACGCTTTCGCGGCCGTCATGATCCTCACCGCCTGCTACTCGGCAAGCCGGCTGGTCCTATCACGCCTGAACGAGTCGGCCACCGAGGCCGACGCCGACGGGCTGCATGCGGTCATGGGAACTGCGATGGCTGGAATGCTCGTGCCCCAGCTGGCCCTGCTGCCACGCACGACATGGATGGTGGTGTTCGGGACCGGGGCAGCATGGTTCGGCGCATGCGCCCTCCGCTCCCGGAACCAGAGCAGGTTCAGCTGGCAGTGCCGGTACCCGGTTCCGCACCTGATCGAATGCATCGCCATGCTGTACATGCTCCTGGCCGTACGCGGGGCCCAGCAGGGGACCGGCATGCCCATGCCTGGCATGGGCACTTCCCCCAGTTCACCTGCGGGCTTCCCGGCCCTGGCAGTGGTCTTGGCCCTCTTCATGCTCGGTTACATCACGTGGACCACCGACCAGCTGGCCTCCCTGGCCCGGGCCAGGACCACCACACCACGCCAGGCCGGAGCACCACAGCACCAGGCGCTGGTCACGGTCTCATCCGCCAGCCGCGCCGCCAGCATGGTCAGGGCGGCTGACCCACCGGACACCACCGCGATGCCGCAGCAGGACGCCCTCGCCAGTCAGGCACTCCTCGCACCCAAACTCGCCGCATTCGGCAAGATCGCGATGGGCATCACCATGGGCTACATGCTGATCCTCATGCTCTGACCGGCCCGGCAGCTGGGTTAGAGTCTCGGGTTCGAGCCTGGTGATAGCGTGCGATGAGCACACGTTTCACGCCCGGCCGCCGGTCGTCTTGCAGACCGCCGCCGTGACGTAGGTAGCGGCCCCAAGGAGCACCTGGGCGATCGGGCTCGGCGGGTTTGCAGGGCCGGGGCGATCTGGGCCCAGGTCTCGCCCTGCGCCCATCGCTTCGCGCTCGCCGTCCAGTCCGCCGCCACCCTGGCGAGCGGGTCCGCCCCAGCGCATCGGGCGTCACACTGGCGGCGGCTGGTATCTCCCTCGTTGTCCTCACGCTGCTGGCTTGCGCCAGACGCCGGCTCGGCGGGCGGATGGCCAGCCGGGCACGGCAGGCGACGGCGCGCTCAGTGGCATCGGGGCGGCGTCCAGCCTGCTGGCGCTGACCACCGCCCTCGTCCTATGCGACACGCTGGGCTGGTGGCAGGCCGACCGGGTCACCGCCCTGATCGTCGCGGCCATCGCGGCCGCGAAAGCGTGGCACCGCACCACGCCACAGAGCAAGCACTTGAGACACGACTCGCCCCTATGCAGCGCCCTCGCCGGCCTCCTGAGATCAGGACCGGGCGCCGACAGCTCCTCGCTGCGAGCGCTACCGCCGCCAGCAGGACGAGATCCACTCTCAGCGAGCAATAGCGAACTTACGCCCAGCGCCTGGCCCGGATCCGGGCACGGTCACTGACCATCAAGCCCTGGCCCTGTCACGCACATCGGTGCTGCGCTGACCCAAACTGGACGTCGTGCGGACAGCCGCCGCCCAACCGCATGATCAACCGAGATTAGGGCCGCTGGCGGTGGCCGAGGGCGAGGCGGGCGGCGCTGACGTCTTCCCGGCCGTGCCCGGCGTCAACGGCAGCGTGCCACTGGCGCGATAGCGCGGCCAGCAGCGGCAGCTCGTCGTTACCCGCGGCACTGATCGCCAGGTCCACGTCCTTGAGCGCCCATTCCAGCGGGAACTCGGGCGCGAAATCGCCTCGCTCCATCTTGTGCAGCTTGGCGTCCGCGATCGGTGCGTCCAGCGGTCCGCCTTCGATGGCCTCGGCCAGCTTCGAGCCGTCGATGCCCAGCTGGCGGGCCAGTTCGAGGGCCTCGGCCACTCCCTCGATCAGGATGGACATGTAGGCGTTGACGGCCAGCTTCATCCGGCTTCCCTGGCCGGCCTCGCCCAGCCATACGGTCTTGCGGCCGATGGCTGAGAACACCGGCGCCACGGCCGCTGCCGCCGCCGGCGGGCCGGAGGCCAGGATGAGCAGCTGGCCGGCCTCGGCGGGGCCTTTGCTGCCCGATACCGGAGCGTCCACGAACATCACGTCGGGCCGCAGCTCGCGGAGCCGGCTGCCGATGCCGGTCGTTTCCGCCAGGCCGATCGTGCCCATCTGCGCCCACGCCGCGCCCTGGGCAAGCGCCCCGGCCACGCCGCCATCGAAGATCACCGAGGTGACCACGCCGGCGGTCGGCAGCATCGTGATCACGACCAGCGCATCATGCACAGCCTCAGCCGACGACGCAGCCACGAGCGCCCCGGCATCAGACAACGGCGCGGTCGCGGCAGACGAGCGATCCCAGATCGTGGTGCGCACTCCGGCGGAGACCAGGTTGCGGGCCATCGCCGAGCCCATGATGCCAGTCCCCAGCACCGCGACCCGCACATTCCCGCCAGGGGTCTGAGTAGCCATCTGAGTCACCCTCCCGAACTGTTACGCGAGGCACTAACGGGTTTCGCGCGCCCTCGGCCACGCTATCCCTGGCGTGACCGCCAGCCCACCGCGGATAGCTAGTCCACGGCCATATCGCCCGGGACACTTATTGCTACCGTTACGGCCTGGCGGATCATGCACCGGATTGGCCTTACCGGCTGACGCCTGCCGGGTCAGGCCAGAAGGCATTGCCCTAGGGAGCTGAAACGGGCATGGCTGACTCGACCTCGGCTTCGTCGCTTTGGGCGCCGCTGCGTATCGGGCTGTTCCGGACGCTGTGGATCGCGGTGCTGGTCAGCAACGTGGGCACCTGGATGCAGACCGTGGGGGCCCAGTGGCTGCTGGTGCACGGTCCGCACGCGGCCCTGCTCGTCTCCCTCGTGCAGACCGCTGGCGCCCTGCCCGCTGTCTTGTTCGGGCTGGCCGGCGGGGTGCTGGCGGACATTTTCGACCGGGTTAAGCTACTCGTCGCGGTTCTCGCCGGGATGACCGCCGCGGGCGGGGCCCTCACCGCGCTGACGGCAGCGCACCGGATGCCGCCGGCGCTGCTGCTCATGTTTACCTTCGTGCTGGGTACCGGGGCCATCCTGGTCGCGCCCGCCTACCAGTCGCTGGTGCCGGACATGGTCCCCCGCCCGCTGGTGCCCAGCGCCGCGGCTCTCAGTTCGATCAACGTCAACCTGGCCCGCGCGGTCGGCCCGGCCATCGCCGGGCTGCTGGTCGCCCGGATCGGGGTAGCCGCCGTGTTCGGCCTGAACGCGGCGACCTTCCTGCTCTACGCGATCGTGGTGGCGAGCCATCCCCAGCTGGGCGGGACTCCGCAGTCTCCGGAACGGTTCATCCCCGGGCTGCGGGCCGGCGGCCGGTACGTGCGCCACGCACCCGTGGTCCAGCGCATCCTGTTGCGCGCGGCCTTGTTCCTGGTCCCGGGCAGCGCACTGTGGGCGTTGCTGCCCCTGATCGCCACCCGCCGGCTCGGGCTGGGGTCAGACGGGTACGGCCTGCTGCTGGGGGCCCTGGGAGTCGGGGCCATCGGTGGCGCGTTCCTCCTTCCGCAGGTACGGGCCAGGCTCTCGGCCAATGCCCTGGTGGCCGTCGCGAGCCTGACCTACGCAGCCGTGCTGGTCGCGGTAGCCGCGTCGCGCAGCCTCCCGCTGACTGTCGTGGTGCTGCTGCCCGCGGGCGTTAGCTGGATCGCCTTCTTGTCCAATGTCAACGCCGCGCTGCAGCTGTTCCTGCCCAGGTGGGTCCGCGCCCGCGGCCTGTCGGCCTACCAGATGGTCCTGTTCGGTGCCCAGGCCGCCGGGGCGGCCATCTGGGGAGTCGTCGCCGGGGCCGCGGGGCTGGTGCCCGCCTTCGTGATCGCCGCCGCCGTCATGGCCGCCGGTGCGGCCACCCTCTGGTTCTGGCCGTTCCAGCAGATCGCGGACATGGACCGCAGCCTGGTCCGCTGGCCCGAGCCACAACTGGTCCTCAGCGCTGATCCCGGCGGCGCACTGGTCCTGGTGCGGACGACCTACACCATCGCAGCCGACAACCAGCAGCAGTTCCTGCAGGCCATGGCCAGCCTGCGCCAGTCACGGCTGCGGACCGGGGCGACGGACTGGGCCTTGTACCGGGACGGCCAGAACCCGCGCGTGTTCATCGAGCTGTTCAGCGTGGCCAGCTGGGACGAGCACCTCAGGCAGCACCGCGAGCGGCAGACCGGCACCGACCTGCAGTACCACGACAACGCCGCAGCACTGTCCGACCCGCCGCCACAAACCGGCCACTACCTCGCCACGGACGTCCACGACTAGCGAGAGCCCGGGACATTCCTCGCGTTCCAGCAGTTACAGTCCTCCGCGGAACGGCAGCAGGTTCGTTCCCGGGCCCGGGCGTGGGCTAGGTCCCCGTCGTAGATGCGCGGTCGTGGGGATAGGTACCTGCCCGACCGGGCGGCCTCGGCCAGCCGCACTGGTGGAAGGCCGCCGTTCTCCGCCCGCCACCGGTACCCGGTCTTGCGGCCGATCCCCACCGCCCGGCACTTCAGCGGGGCGCGCCTGGGCGGCCGGTTCCTCGGTAGGCGTGGCGAAGCTGCTGGCGTGCGCAACCTTGGTGAACGGGGCTGCTGTGTCCCACCGCTGAGGAGGCTCAGCATTCCTGCCCAGACGCTCCTGCCATGCGTCAATAGGCAACGGCACTTGGCGTGCCGGATGACGTCACGTATTTACTGGAGGCATGAGCGCTGACGACGTCATGCCCTCAGCCGCGCAGGTGGAGGCCGCCGCGAGCGGGCGGCCGACGCACCCGCAGGAGCCGCATTCTGGTGGGACCGCAGGGCGGTTGAACTGGCTGCGGGCGGGAGTGCTGGGGGCCAACGACGGAATCGTGTCGGTGGCCGGCATCGTCATCGGGGTGGCGGGCGCCACGACGTGCCCGCGGTCCCATCTTTACCGCCGGGCTCGCCGGGCTGGTCGCCGGGGCCGTGTCGATGTCGCTGGGTGAGTACGTGTCCGTTTCCAGCCAGCGCGACAGCGAGCGCGCGGAAATCAAGCAGGAGAAAGGCGAACTCGCCGCCGACCCAGACGCCGAACTGACCGAACTGACCGCCCTGTACGAAGCCAAAGGCCTGTCCGCCGCCACCGCCCGTACCGTGGCCAACGAACTGACCGCACGCGGTGCTCTGTCCGCTCATCTGGACGCCGAACTGCACATCGACCCCGCTGACATCCCCAGCCCGGTCCAGGCGGCCAGCGCTTCGGCACTGTCGTTTACGTCCGGCGCGCTGCTGCCGATGCTGGCCATCCTGCTGCTTCCGGCCAGCCTGCGGGTCCCGGTTACCTTTGCCGCCGTCCTGATCGCTCTCGGCCTGACCGGCGCCCTCAGCGCCCGCCTGGGCGGCAGCAACGTCCGCCGCGCCGTCCTGCGGGTAATCATCGGCGGGGCGCTCGGCCTGGCCTTCACCTACGGCATCGGGCACCTTTTCGGCACTGCTATCGGCTAATGCTCCCGCCGGGACCGGCCAGCGCCGCTATGCGTCCGGCCCAGCTCCACCGCGACCACGCGAATCCAGGGTGTGGCTCGTCGCCAGCCGCGAGGTGACCGCCTCGGACCGCAGCAGTTCGGTGTCGGCCACGCTGACGGGCTCTGATGTGCCCTGATTTTGCCGGAGTCGAGTTGCTGGATTGTGTCATGCTACGGGCTCAACGGTACGGATCTGGAGTTCGTATTCGATCGGGGTGAGCGTGCTGGCGGCGGACAAGACATTGGAAGGGCCGCTTGTAGAGAGGCATGCTCTTACCAGGTCACGAAGTCAGCAAGGGATGGGCCGGGGACGGTCGGCGATCGTTCGAAGGCGAGCACGTCTGCGGCAGCCGATTAGCGGGCCGGACCGTCCCCGGGAGCGGTTGTCGGCTGGCGGATCTCCGCAGCCGGGGGTAGACCTCGCGGGCGGGCGCCTGCCCTGGCGCGGCCTCGGCCGGGCAGCCTAGTCGTTGCTCTCCGACTTGGCCGTCGGCGAGCTCGCTGACGATGTCGAGGTGGCCGACGTGGCGGGCGCGCTGCTGAACCGAGTGGAACAAGACCCGCTCAAGTGCCGCAGGTATGCCGCGGAGGGCGAGGCGGCGTTCGAGCCCAGGTCCTGCCGCCAGCATTCCAGTCCGCACCCGGATCTTGCCGAGGCTCGCGAGACCAGACCGGCAAGGACATCCTCGCGCCCACGGGACGCGGCAAGCCACCTGTGGGAACAGCCGATCCGCGAGAGCGGAACTGGCACTACCACTCGGTCTCAAGGAACGTAGGCTACGCCCGGGTAAGTTCGAGCACAGGAATGGTGCGGACTCCAGCGGTCTGGCGCGCGTACTCGGCAAATCCTGAGTAGCGCCGCGCCTGCTCAGCGTAGATGCGGTCGCGTTCAGCACCAGTCAACTCGCGGACGGTCACCTTGTAGGTCTCGGTTCCGCGTTCGACACTGCCGGCACCGGCGGCGGTCAGGTTGCGGTACCAGTCGGGGTTAGTGGGTGCTCCTGCCTTGGTTGCGAAGACGTAGATGCTGTCCGGCTCGGTGTCATGTGGAAGATACATCATCGGGTTGACGTACTCCCGCCCGCTTTTGCGGCCGCGGTGATGCACCAGGACTATCGGAGCGCCCTCGAAGTTCCCGCCAACCCTGCCGTCGTTCGCCCGGAACTCCGCGATGGTCTTCGCGTTCCAGTCGAGTGGGTCGCTCATATCGGACTCCTGTCGTTCGCGATGGTATGTTCCGGCAGCTAGACGACTCGGTCGCGAACGCCGAGTACCAGGTCGCCGTGGAGGCCGACCAGCTCGATCTGGAGGCGCGCGAGGGGTGGATCGTGCTGGTGCGGAGAGCGGCGCATCATCTGGATACCGAGGCCGAACGCGCACCCATCATCGGCACCGGGCTTGAGCCGTGGATCGAGGGTGTGCCTGCGCACTTCATCCGGGTAAACCCCACCAGTACGTGGGGCAACCGCGTTCTCCGGGCATGATGCCGTAACCAGGCCGCCTGCCGCCGCCTGGATCCCGACCTGTTCTTACCGGTCAGCACGTCAGGCGCGTCCCGGCCCCAGATCGAGACGGCCAGGAGAAGCGCCAAGCGGGTTGGACGAGGAGGAATCTCATGCTGAAGAGTCGGCGATGAAGGCCAAGGTTGTCGAAGACGCGGATGTCGTCACCTACGTGGTGGTGTGCGATCCGGGCGATGAGGCGGTCGGCGCCCTGGCCCAGTTCGTGCGCGCGGAGCGGCTGGAAGCTGCCCAGGTCACTGCCATCGGCGCCTTTGAACGCGCCACCGTCGGCTGGTTCGACCGGGCGGCTAAGCAATACCGCCGCATCCCGGTGGACGAGCAGTGCGAGGTGCTGTCGCTGATCGGCGACGTCGCCGAGGGCCAGGACGGCCCCATCCTGCACGCGCATGTCGTCCTGGGGCTGTCCGACGGGACGACGCGCGGAGGCCACCTCCTCGAGGGACTGGTATTCCCCACCCTGGAGGTCGTGGTGACCGAGACCCCGGCGGAGCTGCGCAAGGTGATGCGCCCAGATCTCGGGATCGCGCTCATCGATCTGGACCGGTCCGAGTCGTGACCTGGTGGTGAGGTTTTCTCGGACAGGCTCATTTCCCACCGATCAGGGTCAGGGTGTTCCTCCCTGCTGTTCGAGTGCGCGCGTCACGACGGTCAGGTCCTGCTCACCGAGGCCTTGATCGACGGCCTGCTGCCATTCGCCTGCCAGGCAGGCAAGGGTGGCGAACTGGTTGCCGCCGGCCGCTTCCAGGGCGAGGTGCACGTCCTTCAGCGCGAGCGACAGCGCGAACTGGGCCGAGAACTCGCCGTGGGCGATCCGTTGCAGCTTGGCTGCCTGCCAGGTGGACACAAGCGGGCCGCCGCTCAGCGCGTCCACCACTGTCGCGGTGTCAAGGCCCAGCCGGCGGGCGAGAGCCACCGACGCGGCGACCGCTTCGGTCGCGAACGCCAGCCAGGTGTTATTCACCAGTTTCAGCCGCGTCCCGGCCCCGGCCTCGCCGACCCAGATGGTGCGCTGCCCGAGTGCGTCGAACAGCGGAGCGACACGCGCACGCGCCTCGCCGGGCCCTGACGCGAAGATCGTCAGCTGGCCGTGTTCGGCTGGATCCTTGCTTCCCGACACCGGCGCGTCGAGCAGCATCACGTCCGTGCGCTCACTACCGGCCATGGCCGCGACGCGGTCGATCCCCGCCACGCCGATGGTGCTCATCTGGGCCCAGACCGCGCCCGGCGCCAGGGCAGCGAGCATCCCCTGGTCCCGGGCGATCGAAATCACGGCATCGGCGTCCGTCACCATCGTGACCACGATCGCGGCTCGCCGCGCCGCGTCCGCAGCAGTCCCGGCGACCTCCGCACCGAGCTCAGCCAGGTCCCGGACCGCCTCCATCCTGCGGTTCCAGACGATCGTCGGGATGCCAGCACGCAACGCACTGGCCGCCATCCCGTGACCCATCGCTCCAATGCCGAGCACCGCAACCGGCTCGTGCGTCCCTGCCATCGGCCTCTCCCTTGCCAGGTGATTGCCAGGTAACGGGTCCTACCAGCATCGCGCCGGCTGGGACCCCATGCGTACCCCGGTGGGCAGCCTCCTCCCCGTTCCTTCGCCGCTTGACACGATCGTGGCATGAGGCCCGGCGTCAGTGCTGTTCGCGCTGTTACGGTCGAGGCAATGCGCGGCTAAACGCCCCGCTCGCAGACAGCGTCGGCTCGCCGCGAGAGCCTGGCCGCCGGGGAGGCGTCGTGCCTGACCGTTACCCGGCCATCGAGGATCACGCGGTCGTCGGCGACCTGCACACGGTGGCGCTGGTGGCTATGGACGGGACGATCGACTGGTGCTGCCTGCCGCGGTTCGACTCGCCAGCGGTGTTCGCGTCCCTGCTGGACGCGGACCGCGGCGGCCGCTTCGAGGTCCGGGCTGAGGCGGTCCGGACCAGGCAGCTGTACATGCCCGATACCAATGTGCTCGTGACCAGGTTTCTGGGCACCGACTCGGTGGGCGAGGTGGTCGACTTCATGGTGCCGCGCCGCCCCGGCGGCCCACTGACTCATCCCGGTCCGCTGCTGGTCCGCCGGGTGCGGGCGGTTCGCGGGACCGTCGTTTTCACGATCACCTGCCGCCCGGCGTTTGACTTCGGGCGGCAGGGCCACGCCGTGCACGCGCCTGACCACGGTGGCGCGGTGTTCACCAGCCCCGGAACGCGAGCCGAACTGGTCCTGCGCACCGGCCAGCGGTTCTCCGTAGCCGGCCCGGCCGCGACAGCCACGGTTACCTTGGAACCCGGAGAGGGCCTGGATCTCCTGCTGCAGTGGGGCGGCCGGCCAGAGCCGCCAGGCGAGAGCGAGGCCGACCGGCTACTGGACCACACGGTGGCCTACTGGCGCAACTGGCTGCGTCGCTCCCGGTACCAGGGGCGCTACCGGGAAATGGTGGAGCGGTCCGCGCTCATGCTCAAGCTGCTGGTCTACCAGCCGACTGGAGCGCTCGTCGCGGCGCCAACCACGTCGCTGCCGGAATTCGTCGGCGGCACCCGGAACTAGGACTACCGCTACACACGGATCGGCCGCCAGCGCGGGCTGCCCGCCCCCATCGCCCACTGGCGGGGCATAGCCAATTCCTCCTACGAGGCTGTGCAGCGGGAGGGCTGGAGCCCCGACCGCCAGGCCTACGTCCAGTATCTCGGCGGCACCACGCTGGACGCGTCGCTGCTGGTGATGCCGTTGGTCAAGTTCGCCGGCCCGAGCGACCCGCGGTTCCTGTCCACCCTGGACCGGATCGGCGAGGAACTGGTCAGCGACAGCCTGGTCCGGCGCTACGAGACCGACGGCTCGGACGGCCTGCCCGGCAGCGAGGGCACGTTCAACCTGTGCTCGTTCTGTACGTGGAGGCGCTGACCCGGGCCGGCCGCATCAAGAGGGCCGGTATGTCTTCGAAAAGATGCTCACCTACGCCAACCACGTGGGCCTGTTCGCCGAGGAGATCGGCCCCGCCGGCGAGGCGCTGGGCAACTTCGCGCAGGCATTCACCCACCTCGCCCTGATCAGCGCCGCCTTCAACCTAGACCGGGCACTATCGCGGGAGTTGCCGTCACCCTGAGCCTGGAGGGGCCGGTGCCTCACATCAGGTTGGCCGAAAGGTTCCCAGCGGATCTCATGGTCATGTGCCTTGAATGACCCCTGGCGAATCGTTCGCTGAGGCTTAACCTCAGCCACGCCTCAGAGCTAAGCCTCAGCCCATGCCGGCCAGGCTCTCGGAACCTGCCCAGGTTGGTTCCATCTCAGTTCCAGCGTCGGCTGCCACGCTCAGATCCAGGCATCGACGAAAGAAGCTCCGCAAATGTCTTCGCGCAAACTCACCAGGTCCATCATCGTCGGCGCCGCGGCTATCGCGGTCGCGGGCGGTTCCTACGGCATCGTCAGCGCCACCTCCAGCGCCAGCCCAGCCGCGGCCAGCAGCAGCTCCTCCACCTCCAGCAGCGGCTTCGCGCACGCTCCCGGATCGGGCGGCGGCGGATCCGGCGCCCGGTCCGGACCGGCCGCAGGCGGAGCAGCCGGCACGGTGAGCCGCCTGTCTGCGTCCGGCTTCACCATGACGACATCAGCCGGCCAGAAAGTGACCATCAAGGAAGCGCCCTCCACCACCTACCAGAAACAGGCCAGCCCGGCCTCATCCAGTGCCATCACCATCGGCGAATCCGTCCTGGTTCTGGGCACGACCAGCAACACGACCATCACCGCCACCCAGGTCACCCTCGAACCAGCCGGCAACGCCTACACGGCGCCCTCCGCGAGGGTAATCCCCTTCCAGCAAGGCGCGCCCACCACGTCCAAAAAGGCCGGCCAGATCCCGGCGAATTACACCGAGGGGTCGGGGACGATCGTCAGCGGAACGACTGCGAATAAGGCGACGGAAGCCGCGCTGGCCGCCTACCCGGGGGGCCTGGTTGACCGGGTGGTGAAGCTGAGCAACGGCGAGTACGAGGTCCACTACATCGGCGTGAACTGGCCGCATCACGTCTTCGTCAGCCAGGACTTCAACGTCATCGGCGCCGAGTAGCCGCGGTCCAGGAGGCGAGGGTGCGGAGTCGCTACCGCATCCTCGCATCACTGGACTTCATAGATGCCGCCAGGCCGGGCCCACGCCAGTCAGCAGTCCCCGCCCGAAATCCCGTAGAGGCTATTAGGGGTTGATTGCCTCTGGTGGCCGGCTGGAGCGGAGACAGGGCGTCGGCGGTGCTCGCCAAGGTCCGCCTGTCGCGGCGTACTGCGCGCGGCGCCGCTCCTGGCCCCCGCCCGGGAGAGGCGAGAACCAGCCCAGCAAGATGTAACCATGAGGCGACTGGCCGGACGCGGCCACGACGCCTGAGCCTGAGCCCTGGACCCTCCTCTTAACGATCTTGCCCCCGGTTTGCCCCCCAACGTCACTGGACGCCAGATGGCGGCCGTTAACGAGCGAGGGCAAAAGAGCCGGTCAGAGGGGCAACAGTCGAGATCTTTCCGCCCGACCGGAACTGTCCCACATGTGTCAGGCCACGATACATCAGCTCTGACCTGGGATTTTGCTTACGAGTTGAATGCCGGACCTTCTCCCTGCACCGGAAGAGGTCTTCGGTTAGGTAGACGAAAAACCCCTCTGACCTGCGGACAGGTGTTCATCACGTTTGGGCCTGAGCTTGGCTTTTGCGGGCTGGCCAGGGCTTCATCCACAGGTTAAGCGGGCGGCATCCACGGGGTTTTGCCTGGTTTAGGTGTCATTGTTCCTGGTCCGGGCTGGCCTCGATGATCTGCAGGGTGAGGTCCTGGAGTTCGGCGAGCAGGGCCCGGATTTTCTTCGCGTTGTCGAACAGGGGCTTCCAGTCGGCAAGCTCAGCTTCGGTGAGCCGGCGGGTGACGGTCTTGCCGCCGATTTTGCGGGTCCATTCGGCGTAGGGGCCGTGCAGCCGGGGCGGGTCGGCGTGGCAGCGGCAGTTCGGCTTGCCGCAGGCGTAGGCGCGGATGGTCAGGGTGCCGGGCAGGGCGAACCCGGCGGCGGCGAGCTGCGCGGCGATCCGGTCGCGGGCTGCCTGCTGGGCGGGGCTGACGTCCATGCGACACACCGTCTCAGATCCTGGGTTCTCCCGCCCGTCCACAGTATTTTACTGGGGACATGCCGGGAGGCAGCAGGTGCCTGAGACCGGGATAGCCGGCTACATCGCCGGCTGGCAGCCGTCCTCGGTGTCCCCGCAGGCCGCGGAGTTCGCACGGGCGGTGGTCAGCGAGGCGGCGCCGGGCGGGCGGGAACGGGCGAAGAACCTGCTGCAGGCCGCGGGCAGGCTCGCGGACTGGGCGATCGGGCTGGGGCTGGAGCCGGTGCCGGAGGTGCTGCTGCACCCGTCGGTGACCGAGCGGTTCGCCGCACATGCGCCCGGGCTGACCGGGGTGACGCGGCGGACGCTGCGGACCAACCTGCGGTTCCTGGCCCGCCGCGTGGTCCCGCAGCTCGCGCCGGCGGACAGGCCGCTGCCCCGCGAGCGGGCCAAGGCACCCTATGCCCCGGCGCAGATCGACGGCTACCTCGCACTCGCCGCCGCCCAGCCGACAGTGGCACGGCGGATGCGGGCGGCCGGGCTGGTCTGCCTCGGGGCGGGCGCCGGGCTGATCCGCGCCGACCTGCGGGCGGTCCGCGGCACCGATATCACCCGCCGCTCCGGCGGCGTCATCGTCGCGGTGAACGGGAACCGGCCCCGGGCGGTGCCGGTGCTGGCCCGCTACCACGAACTGCTGCTGGCCTCCGCGGCGTTCGCCGGGACCGGCCTGGTCACCGGCGGGAACGACCCAGCCCGCCGCAACGTGACCACCCCGCTGATCCGCGCGCTGGCCGGCGGGACCGGCCTGCCCCGGCTGGACACCAGCCGGCTGCGCGCCACCTGGCTCGCCGACTGCGCCCAGCAGATCGGGCTTGCTGCGTTCATGCACGCCGCCGGGATCACCTGCAGCCAGCGCCTCGGTGACCTGCTCGCCACCCTGCCCCCCGGCAGCGAAGCCGAGACGGTCGCACTGCTCGGCGGGCAGCGATGAACACCCCGCTGCCCCCGCTCGAGGAGATCATCGGGGCCTCCGGGATCGCGCCGCGGATCGAGGCACTGCTCCCCATCGGCGTGCGCCACCGCCAGCTGAGGGTCGCCACCTTAATCCTGGGCATGATGCTCACCCAGGCCGACCGCCGCCCCGTCCACCTCACCGAGGTGCACGCCGCGCTGACCGCGCTGCCCGCCGCCGACCAATGGCGGCTGGGCGTGACCGAGGACTGGACGGCCGGCCCGCACCAGCTCACCTACCGCCAGACCGAGCACACCTTCGGCCTCATCACCAAGGCCCTGAAGAAAGACACCCCGGACGGCACCCCCTCCACGGCCCTTGCCGCGGCACCTCGCTGAAAGCCACCGGGCGCAGCCTGGAGTCCTGCCGAGCGCAAGATCACACCGCGGAACATGTAGAGGCACAGGGCAGTCGGCCTGGCCGCCAGAGCGCGGCCGGTAGCACCGGTGCGTCCGAATCTGCCTGTTGACTGAACTACGGTCGGTGTTTCCGCAGTTCAGAGGACGTATGGCGGGGTTGGTGGGTAGGGTCGCCGGTCATGGTCGATCGGGGAGCCGGCCGTGGATGCGGCTGGCTTGGTGGTGCCGTTGGCGGGCCGGCTGGTGGCTACCGGGGATGGCTGGGAGCCGTTCCGGCTGCTGGATAGCCGCGGCATGACGGTGGAAGCGGCCCGGGCCTATTTCGGTCATTTGCAGGCGGCGGGCCGGTCGGAGGCGACGATCCGGTCCTATGGCTTGGATCTGCTGCGCTGGTTCCGGTTCGTGCAGGCGGCCGGGGTGGCCTGGGAGCAGGCGACCCGGGCCGAGGCCCGGGAGTTCTGCCGGTGGCTGGTGGTGGCTGGCAAGCCGGTCCGCCCGCACTGGCGGGAACGGCGGCTGGGTCCGGAGGTGCCTGGTGTCGCGTCGGGCCAGGCCTATGCGCCGTCGGTGCGCGCGCATTGCGAGACGGTGCTGCGCAGCTTTTATGACTTCCACGTGGAGGCGGGCACGGGGCCGCTGGTGAATCCGTTCCCGCTGGACCGGTCGCGGCGGGGCGGGCGGGCGCATGCCCACCACAACCCGATGGAGCCCTACCGGCGCGAGCGCAGCGGTTTGTACCGGCCGGTGGTGCCGTCCCGGATCCCGCGCAATGTTCCGGATGAGGAGTTCAACGCGATCTTCGCGGCGCTGGGCTCGCACCGGGACCGGGCGCTGGTGGCGTTCTATGTGTCCACCGGGGCGCGGGCGTCGGAGTTGCTGTCAGCGACCCGGGGCGGGACAGATCCAGGACGGCAGCTGATCACCGTGGCCCGTAAAGGAACCCGGGCGCTGCAGCAGCTGCCCGCCTCGGCGGATGCGTTCGTGTGGTTGCGGCTGTATCAGGTGGAGATGGACAGCGTGCTGCCCCGCGGCAGCAGGCAGCCGTTGTGGTGGACGCTGCGGCAGCCGTTCCGGCCGCTGGGTTATCACGCGGTGCACCGCATGTTCGAGCGGGCCGGCGCGATCGCCGGCACCGACGCCACACTGCACTCACTGCGGCATACCGCGGCCTACCGGATGGCCGCCGATCCGGCGCTGCCGCTCACCGATGTGCAGTTCGTCCTGGGCCACGCGCTGCTGACCACCACACAGCTGTATCTGACGCCCCGCCAGGAGGAAGTGATCCGCCGGGTGCTCGCCCATCACAACGAGCAGGTCCGCCAGGCCCAGCAGCGGGCCCGGCCCGCCCCGGCGCCCGGTTACCGGCCCGAGACACTGGACGTGCTGTTCGGGAGGCAGGCGCCGTGAGGGTGGAAACTGGCCCGCCGCGGGCGGCCGCGTCGGTATGGCTGGCGGGTTACCGGGCAGCACGCAGGCGGTTCCCGCCACGGCCCGCGCAGCAGGACTGGCCAGCCACCCTGCAGGCCCGCGGGCAGGTTCTGGCCCAGCTGGCCACAATGGTGGCCGGCGATGCTCAACCCGGGCGCAGCCCGGGCGGTCTTGAGGGTCTGCTGGACTGGCTGCAGGCCCAGGAAGGCGGCAGCTGGCAGCAGCGCTGGCTGGCCAGCGGCGCCGACGCGGCGGGCGCCGGGTGGCTGCGGCTGCCCGGCCAGTGGCTGAGCTGCCGCGGCGGGCAGGCCAGGCTGGTGCCCTGGGCACTGACGGTGGCGGTCTGCGGTGACATCGTGCGCCCCTCGCTGGCCTGGCTGCTGACCGCCGGGTATGACGCGGACCTGTCCAAGGCCATGGCCGCGTTCCGCGACCCGCAGGGCTTCGCCCAGCTCGCAGGCCTGTGCGGCCACGGCGGCCAGGCGGCGAAAGCTGCCCGCACGCACACGCTGCGCCGCGCCGCGATGATCCTGGCTGCCAAGGGCGGCATGCTCGCCGGCATCCAGCTCGGCGACCTGCTGGAGCTGCTGGACACTGAGGCTGGCGTCCTCGGCGCCGCCCGGCCCGGGGCCGCGGACAGTTACCGGCTGCTGCGCCAGCTGGGGATTTTCGGCGCGGCCGCACCGGCGCGGCTGCGGGAACTGCGCACCGCCGGCCAGCGCACCCCCGAAGAGATGATCGACCGGCACCGCCTGGCCTGCCGCCCGATCCGCGACCTGCTGGTCAACTACCTCAAAGAACGCCAGCCCGCCCTGGATTACGCCAGCCTGGAACAGCTGGCCCGCCGGCTGGGCATGTTCTGGGCCGACCTGGAAGCCCACCACCCCGGCATCGACAGCCTGCACCTGCCCGCCGAGGTCGCCGACGCGTGGAAGCGGCGGATGCGGACCAAACCGAAGACCGTCACCATGGCCGACGGCACCAAGACCGTGATTGAGACAGAGCGGATCTGCCACCGTGAGTTCCTGACACCGGTCCGTGCCTTCTATCTTGATCTGGCCCAGTGGGCCGTTGAGGACCCCGGCCGGTGGGCGCGCTGGGCAGCGCCCTGCCCCGTCGGGCCCGCCGACACCGTCCAGGGCAAGGTCCAGCGGCACCGCAAATCACGGATGGACGCCCGGACCCGTGAACGGCTCCCGGTCCTGCCGGTGCTGATCCGCTGCGCCGCCCAGCAGCACGCCGGCGCGGCCGCGCTGCTGCACGCCGCCCGCGCCGCCCGCCCCGGTGACATCATCACCGCCGCCGGGCAGACCCTCGCCCAGACCACCAGCAGCGCCTCCGCCAGCATCTGGGCCGAAGACCTGGCCACCGGCCAACGGCGCAACCTCACCACCGAAGAAGACCGCGCGTTCTGGGCCTGGGCAGCCATCGAAGTGCTGCGCGCCACCGGGGTGCGCGCCGAGGAACTGGTCCAGCTCAGCCACCACAGCCTGGTGCAATACCGGCTGCCCTCCACTGGCGAGCTGGTGCCGCTGCTGCAGATCGCCCCGTCGAAGACCGACGCCGAGCGGCTGCTGGTCGTCAGCCCCGAACTCGCCGACGTGCTCAGCACGATCATCAGACGCATCCGCGGCACCGCCCCGGCCGTCCCGCTAGTCGCGGCCTACGACGACCACGAGCGCGTCTGGCTGCCCCCGGCCCCAGTGCTGTTCCAGCGCCGGATCGGCGCCGAAAACCGCGCGATCCCCGCCGCTACCATCCGCAGGATGCTCGCCGCCGCGCTCGCCCAGACCGGGCTGACCACCCCTGACGGAGCCCCGCTCCACTACACCTTGCATGACTTCCGCAGGATGTTCCTCACCGACGCGATCATGAGCGGGCTCCCGCCGCACATCGCCCAGGTGATCGCCGGGCACCGCGATATCAACGTCACTCTCGGCTACAAAGCCGTCTACCCCGAGGAAGCCATCCAGGCCCACCTGGCCTTCCTGGCCCGCCGCCGGGCGCTGCGGCCCAGCGAGGAATACCGCACCCCCACCGGCGCCGAATGGCAGGAATTCCTCGGCCACTTCGAGCGCCGCAAAGTCGCCACCGGCACCTGCGGGAGGGCGTTCGCCACCCCCTGCATCCACGAGCACAGCTGCCTGCGATGCTCGATGCACTGGCCAGACCCCGCCCAGCGGCCCCGCATCACCGAGATCCGTGACAACCTCATCGCCCGCATCGCCGAGGCCGAACGCGAAGGCTGGCTCGGCGAGGTCGAGGGCCTGAAAGTCAGCCTGGCCAGCGCCGAGGACAAGCTCGCCCAAATCGACCGCCGCTCCCACCGCACCGCCGACCTCGGCATACCCACCGCTCCCAGCACATCCTGATGCAGCAAAGTCCGGTTTAACTGCTTACACGCAATTTGTCCAAGTTCAGAGAATGCCGAGATGAGTGCGTTGTATAAGTGCATATATAGACTCATCCGTATGCTCGATCGTGGTGCGATAGTGGTCCCATACGCAGATTAGGGTCTAACGATGTCATCCAATAACAGCTCCTGATGAATAGGGCAGCTCGCAGATTCGGGCGCCACCGGGGACCCTTCCGTCAGGAAGATCAGGCAGCTACAAGTTTCCCGGCTTCGACCTTGGTTAAAGCCTCCGCATTCAACCATCTGCTGACGGGATAGCAGGCCACTCCTGTCGTCCGGGGCGCCATCAGACAGCTTCGAGTTATGGGCTGCCTTGACCACAGCCTGATTAATGGGCGCTACGCTTTCTCGCCTTTTTACGCTCCTTATATACGTCGGCGAGATTGCGCCGCAATTTTTTAACATGTGGGTCATCCGTGCCCATTGTCCTCTCGTGGTCGGAAAGAGTTCGCTCAAGCAGAAGCACAGCCTCATCGAGACGGCCAACAGCCCTATAGGCAAGAGCAAGATTGTTTCTCGCATGAAGGGTCCTTGGATGATCCGGACCCAGAACTCTCTCATGCTCGGCGAGAGAACGCTCGGCCAATGCAATTGCTTTGTCGGGTATGTCGGCCCAATAATAGGCTAATGCGAGCTCGGATTGAGAAGAGAGTGTATCGGGATGATCCTCACCGAGTACTCGTCCGCGGTCGGCCAAGGTTGCTCAAACAGCTTAATCACTTTATCTGCCGGTTGGTTGCGTCGCTTGCACGCCTCAGCCAGATAGCGCCGCGAGGTGATGGTATCGGGGTGGTCTGGGCCTAGGATCTGTTCGCGATCGGCCAGGATGTCTTCGAACAGGTCAGTATTCACTGCACCCATGGACATGGATATGACGGCAAGATTGTTACGTGAAGAAACTGTGTCTGGGTGGCTTTCGCCTAGTACCCGCTCGCGGTCGGCCAAGGTTTGCTCAAACAGTTCACTTGCTTCTCCGAAGTCGTGCATCAGCTCCAATGTTGCAGCCAGGCCATCCCGGGATGTCATTGTGTCCGGGTGATCTTCGCTCAGGATTCGCTCGCGGTCCGCCAAGGTGCGCTCGAACAACTCGATCGCCTCACTAAGCCGACCCGCTGACTTAAGAGCCATGGCAAGGTCGTTCTGCGAGGTGAGAGTCTGCTCGTGATGGTGGCCTAGGGCTTGTTCACAGTCAGCCAGGGTTGTCCGGGCGAGATCGATCGCGCGGCTCAGGTCATCTGTCGCCCACAGTTGCCGCACTGCCCAGGATCGAGCTCGCAACTGCCTCGTGACGAGATCCGGTTCAGCACTACTGGTGATATCTGCCTCCCGGAGTGCGTCGATCTGTACGACCAGGCGAGCGCCTTCCTTTCGCCGCGCCCACGCTTCCCGTTCAGTCCACAGCCGTGGCTCGAGCAGGCTCAAGGCAGAGTTCATGGTGCTCGCCCACCGGCCGTCGGCCTTGTCCCGATCGCGCAACACCCGTCTGAGCAGTCGGTGCATAATCACCGCATCTCCCGATACCGACCAGCTGAGTAGGGATCCGGCCACACACTGCTGCAATGCCGTATCCACGGCCGTCTCACCACGGTCGGCCCACTCGGTACCTGCGCCAACCAGCAGATCGCGGGGCACTCCATCGGGGGACAGCACCGCAAGCACTCGCAGCAGCCGCTCGATCAGCCCGGATGGGTCGCTTGCCTCGACAGCCTGAATCGACAACAGCAGCGCAGCCGCGGCCGAGTATGGGTAGTCCCCAGATGGAACACGCCCCAACAGGTCGGCGACCGGCACCAGGCGTAGGCGCTCCAGATACACCAGATAAGCAAGCCGTTGTCCACGGATCGTGGCGGCGGCCTGCTGAGGACAGCCCCGTACCTGTCAGATCGGCGTCACCCAATGGGGCCAACTGCGCCGCTATTCCTGCTTGCAGCGACTCCAGTAGCGCGTCACTCGGTTGCGTTGAGGCGCTGGGCACTGGGTCGGTGAATACCTGATCTATGACCAGAGCTAGCTGTTCCGCTTGTGCCTCATCATCCGGGTGGAACTCCATACCAGTCAGACGGATGCATGCGGCCGCTGCCGACCGCAGCGCCCGCTCTTGCTCATCTCCTAGCAGGAAGGCAGCGAGTCGGCCGCGACCGATGTCCGCCAGCTGCTCCAGCAGCCACGTCGCGAACACACCGGTCACAAAGTCCATGTTGAGAGTTTCCCGGATTTGATCGATCTGCACAATGGGCATCAGAACCGGCAGGCTCAAGCAGGTAGGTGGAACTCCTCGAAGCCGGTAACGCTCTAATAAGTCATCCAGCACCCCGAAGGATCTACCGCATTAGCTCAAGCGCCCTTCTAAAGCATTTCCCAAATAGAAACTATACAACCCTGCTCTTTCTACTCAAGAGAAGGTCGGGCCGATTGAAGGCGTACCCTGGCTTGTGCTCGTACGAGCAGCGGATTCGATGGTAACGAACGTCCTCACATGCCGCGAAGTTCGCGTCGCGTGCGGGTGGCCCTGCGGGCCCTAGTTGAGCCGCAGCCTAACCGCTGTTCGATTTATGCGGCTGCTGGTGACGTAAGGTGACGGCAGTGGCGGTTTCCGTCTGGACCGCGCGCTCGCCATCCGCGCCTTCAGCTATCCGGAGCATCGGCTGCTCCGCGTGCCGATCACGCCGCGACGGGCGCAGCACGGGAGTCCAGCCGATGTCTCGCATACCCCCGGCCCGGGGCCTACGCTGTGACCAGACCGCCAGTCCCCTGCGGCACGGTGTTGTTTGCGCCAGGTTCAGCTAGCTGACTCCAGGTGACGGGCGCGCGGCGTGAGGAGCTGCCGGTGGATGAGCGAGGTAGTGGCTGGAGCAGCCGTCCTTATGACGCCGACCGTCTGGACTGTATTGCGGAAGACCTCGCTGCGCTGCAGGACGACATAACGCAACTGATACGAATCCTGCCCGCGCGACTCGAGGCCGGCCAGCGCACGGCCCGAGGCGTTTTCGGTGATCCAGCTTGGAGCGGCGAACCGTCCGCCACCCCGGGCCGCGGCCGCCTCTCACTGCGATTTCCCTCAGGTCCTATGGGGCGTGTCGAGGAGCAGCTCTACACGCTGCGCCTGGAAGCTGATCGACTGCTGGGAATCATGGGCATGCCCCGCAGGCCCAGGCCCCAAGGTCCTCCGCGTACCGCAAGTTGGAGGCCCGAACAGGCGGGACGTTCGCATGGCGATACCACCCTCGTGGCGGCCTCAGACCGAACGCCCTCGGGCGGCCAAGCCGACGGCGACGCCGGTGACGATACGCTCAGCAGCGGCCTTAACCCAACCAAGGGACCCGGCGGATCAGGGCCGCAGCATAAGGTAAAGCCAGAGATCGTGAAGCCCGAACCACCGGGGTTCGGTTTCTGAGCTGTGGGCGGGCGGCCGTTTGAGTCCAAAGCCGGCCTGCAGGATCTGGTAGAGCGCGCCACAGCTGAGCAGCGGAGGGTCCCGGCCCACCGAGACGGCGATCTCGCACCGGTTCCCACGAGCAGCCAGGCGGCGCGGCCGTATATTTATGTACGGCCAGCGAAGGGTGTGATCGCCCGCTTCTGCCGCGATGAGGTATGCCGGAACACTGAGCGCTTGCGGGCTGAACCGAGGTGCACGGGAGGCGGTGGGACGTCGGCCGGCCACCACGGACCATCGTGGTGATGCGCTGACAGATGTGGGTGCTAATCACGGAGAGTAGGAGCTCGGTACGAGTCGCCCGCACGATATCCGCCGATCGGCGCGGGCGGCAGTTCGACTGTTATCAGGGTGCCGGCGACGCAGCTCGGTCGATCTGCGTGCTGGATGGTCTTCGCCATCCCGTGGTTCGAGTGCCGATTCGGGGCGGGCCGCGGCGTCGCTTGTCCCTTGCCTCTTTGTCCCGTTTCGGGCACAGGGGGATCGGCCACCGCGTTGCCGTATTGCCTTCGGTGGGACCGGCGTCGTGCTGGCATTACGGCGATGGAGGTGGTGACCACCTTGGCCGGGGGTCGGGGAGTCGGCCAGACTGGTGAGCGCGGCAGAACCCGGCCGCAGGGGGGCGGACCGTGCCGTGGGCGGACAGGTCATGCGGGTCGCGTGGTATCGCTTCACTGCTACCTTCGGCCGTAGGCGGGGCGGCTATCTGGCGATTGTGCTGCTGATCGGGCTGGCCGGCGGGATCGCGATGGGCTCGGTCGCCGCGGCGCGGCGGACCCAGGCCTCGTACGCCACGTTCCTGGCCAGCACCAATCCCTCCGACCTGAGCCTGAGCCTGACCGTGTTCGCGCCGGACCTGACCAGGAAGCTGGAACGGCTGCCCGGCGTGCAGCGGGTCGAGACCGCATCGCAGTCGGTCAACGCGTTCCCGCTGGGACGAGCGGGTGCTCCTATTTTCCCTCCCGCGTACCGGTCCGGCGAAGTTGAGGGCGTCGGCAGCATCAACGGGCTGTACTTCGGTCAGGACCGGGTCACCGTGACGGCGGGCCGGATGGCCGATCCGGCTCGCGCGGGCGAGTTTGTCGCGACCGCGCAGGCGGAACGGCTGCTCGGCTGGCACGTCGGGCAGGTGATCCCGATGGGTTTCTACACCAGCGCGCAGGCAAGCGAGCCCGCCTTCGGCACGGCGAAAATCAGGCCGCGCCGTCGCCTGAACATGAGGCTGACCGGGACCGTCGTGTTCAACAACGAGGTGGTGCTCGACGAGGTCGACCGCTTCCCGGCGTTCCTGCTGTTCACCCCCGCGCTCACGCGGCCGCTCAGCACGAGAACGGGGTACGGGCTGGGTGGCGAACAGCGTGGCGGCGCCGCGGCTGGAAACGCTGAGCTGTACGGGCTCAGGCTCAGTGATGGCTCGCGCGGAGTCCCGGCGGTGGAGCGGGAGATCGTCGGGGCACTTCCGCCCGGCACTGCTTACAGCTTTCACGTCACCTCGATCGTGGAGGGGCAGGTCGACCGCACCGTGAAACCTGAGGCCATCGCCCTGGCGGTGTTCGGCGTCATCGCCCTGGCCGCGGCGCTGCTGATCGCGGTGCAGGTGATCGCGCGGCAGCTGCAGGCCAGAAACACCGACCTTGAGGTGCTTCGCGCGCTTGGCGCCAGCCCGGTGATGACGATGGGCGACGGGTTGTTCGGCGTTCTTGGCGCCGTCGTCCTCGGGTCGCTGCTCGCGGCCGGCGTGGCGGTCGCGCTCTCGCCCCTTTCGCCTATCGGCCCGGTGCGCCCGGTCTATCCCTCCCCCGGGATCGCGGTTGACTCCGCGGTGCTCGGCTTCGGGCTGCTCGCCCTGATCGGCGGCGTCGGGGCCGCCGCCGCCGCGCTCGCCCGCCGGCAGGCGCCAGGCCGGGCTCGCCACCAGGAACGGGCACAGGCGGCGCGCGGTTCGGGCCTGGCGCGCATGGCGGCGAGTTCCGGCGCGCCGGTCTCCGCGGTCGCCGGTGTCCGCTTCGCGCTCGAACCGGGGCATGGCCGGACCGCCGTGCCGGTACGGTCGGCAATGTCCGGCGCGGTGCTCGCGGTGCTGATCGTTGTTGCCTCGCTGACCTTCGGCAGCGGGCTGAGCACGCTGGTCTCCCATCCCGCCCTGTATGGCTGGAACTGGACCTACGCCCTCTCGTCGGACACAGACGTGCCTCCCCAGGCCCTGTCCCTGCTGGCCCGCGACCGGTCGGTTGCCGGATCGAGCGGCGTCTCATTCACCGGCGTGCAGATCGACGGCCAGACCGTGCCGATCATCGTGGCGGGCACGCATGCCCAAGTCAGCCCTCCGATGCTGTCCGGGCACCCGCTCGAAGCGGATAACCAGATCGTCCTCGGCGCCGCCACCCTCGCCCAGCTGCACAAGCGCGTCGGCGACACCGTCATCGCCAGCTACGGAACGCCGCGCGATGCCCCCGTCTACGTCCCCCCGACCCGCCTGGTGATCGTCGGGACGGCGACGTTGCCCGCCGTCGGCAGCGCGCAGGCTCTGCACACCTCGATGGGCACCGGGGCGATCATTCCCGCCGGGGTCGAGCCGCCCGCGTTGCAGAAGTTCCTGCGCAGTCCCTATCCCGCGCTCAACGGCCCGGCGATGGTCTTCGTCCGGTTGCGAGCCGGGGTGAGCCCGGCCCGCGGCCTGGCCTCGCTGCAGCGCATCGCCGAAGCGGGGGACAAGGCATTCACAGCTGTTCCGAACGGCGTAGCCGCAGGGGCAAGCGTCCAGGTCCTCCGCGTGCAGTATCCCGCGGAAATCGAGAACTACCGGTCGATTGGCGCGACGCCTGTCCTGCTCGCGGCGGGACTCGCCGCCGGTGCCGTCGCCGCGCTCGGCCTCACCCTCGCCGCGTCGGTGCGGCGCCGCCGCCGCGACCTCGCCCTGCTGAAGGCGCTCGGCTTCACCCAGCGCCAGCTCGCCGCATGCGTCGCGTGGCAATCAACAATCGCCGCCGCCATCGGCGTCATCGCCGGGATCCCCCTGGGCATCACGCTCGGACGATGGCTCTGGATCCTGTTCGCCCACCAGATCTACGCTGTGCCCAGACCAACGGTGCCGGCGCTGCCGCTTGCCTGCATCGGCCTCGGTACGCTCGTGCTGGCAAACGTCGTCGCCGTCCTGCCCGGCAGATACGCGGCCCGCACACCGGCGGCGCTCGTGCTCCGAGCGGAATGACCAGGCCGCCCCTCGTCATTCTGCCCAGCTCCGGCCAGGTTCGGCGGCAAGCCGGGCAGCGCCCGGACACCGGATCAGGGAAGCGCCAGAACGACGCTCACACCAGGCGTTGTGCAGGCAGGGATCGTGCACCGAGTCGGCGATATGCGCCGCGGGTTACCTCGGGATGCGTCGGACGCCGTAACACAGTGTCACAGACGACGACCACGGCTACCGCCCCTTGAGGCCAAGACGATCTAGCGGCGCAGATCTCCCGCCGGGCGTTTTCTGGATGACCGGAACTCATCTGACGGCCGGGTGAACCCGGGTGCCAGCCACGGGCAGGGCCGCTTGGGTGTTCAACAAGAGCCTTGGCCGCGCCGGACCGGCGTGTCATCGAGAGTCAGTCCGTGCGGCTGAGTGCCAACTTTCTACGTCCAGAACGACGGTCAACTGACGGTCAGGTGATCTTGAAGCTAGCCCCAAGCCGATCAGAAAACCGGCCTGACCTGCTGTTCTGCGGAGCCCCCTTACGGAATCGAACCGTAGACCTTCTCCTTACCATGTATCGCTGCGCAGTTCCGCTACCCCAGGTAGATCGTCTGACCTGCGCGAACACGAGCACCCGCTGGCATGCACAAGCGCCAGACAAGCCCACGCGAGCGCCATTTGCCACTCAATCTGCCACTCACATTGATCTTGTATCCGAGAGAACCGACCGCCACCGAAACGAGCGTTAGAAAGCGCGTTCGATCGGAGGCTGAGGAAGCGCGGCAAGTTCACAGTCACCGTCTCAGAGCTAGCGCTTCAACTCGTTTACTATCAGGCCGCCCAGGAACTCATGACGTGGAACACTGCGGGGCGGTTCCCCACAGACAGGGCGGCGCTGGTTCCTCTGGCCGTCCAGTCCTTTCGGCGGCGAACAGGTGCCGACGGTTTAACAGACCGCTTCACCCGAAGAGACATATGCCACTTGACCTGCGGTTTTGTAGCTGACACCCATCCCGGCGGCCGGTCCTGTCCGTCATGTGTCCGTGCGCTCGACCGATCGGGTGGGTGAAACCCGCGGACAGGCACGGACAGCGTCCGTGCAAGCCTGCTACCAGCATCTTCACCTCATTGCCAACTCGGGTGGGCCTGCCAGCGCGGGCGTCGAGCCGTAGTGATCCCGCACCGCTGTCATCGCGGACCCCCACGCGGAACGTTCGTGCTCGCCGCCTGAACGAGGTCACCGACCGGATGCTGATCTCCAGTGAACGCCACCTGCGGTCGATCCTCGCCGAGTACGCCCGCATCACAATGGACAACAACCTCACTGGTAGACCAGCCGCCTGGCCAGCCAATCTGTGCCGACCTCTCCATGAGCCGATCAATCGCCGCTCGGTCCTCAGCGCCGTCAACCGAATACCAGCGAGCCACATAGAAGCTCAGGTCAAGGCCGGTGGCTAAGTTCTGGCAGCCGACAGGCTACCCAGGAGGATTCATGAGGATGCGTCCTCACCGGGGAAAACGACTCTGGCGATCGTGGCCAGGTTTACCAGACCGAAGGCGGTGATAATTGCGAATCGAACCGAGCCGGTTTGGTGAAGACGCCAGCCAGCTAGGGCGAGCCAGACGATGGCGAGGGTCCCATTCCAGGCGCACACAGCCTTGCGGAAACGCCTAGTCGCGTCGGCCGCTCCTCTGGAGGGGGTCCATGACATGACTTCCCCTCGAGCAAAATCCCACAGCGCAAGGGCCTGCGCCCAGCCAACGGCGAGGGCCAGCGGCCACATGTGGATGGACCAGCGGGTGTTGTGCCACAACGGGTACAGGATCACGCCGGTGATCACGGCAGGCAGGAGCAGGAGACTATTCCGCAGCTGAATCTCGCTGGGCAGGAAGGCGAGCAGCGTGATCGGGATCAACGGGAGGACCAAGGTGCGCATGGCTGTGGTGAGGTTCCACATCCAGCCGGCGATGTAAGGCAGGCGGGCCGGCCAGGGCATCTGGACGCGCCACATTTGCCGTGTCCAGATCAGCGATGTTGCCCCGCAGCACCATCGGTATTGCTGCCGCATGTAGGCGTCGATGGTGGCGGGACACACCCCGGCAGCAAGGACGATCGGCAGGTACACGAGCCGGTAACCGAAGCGGCGCATGTCCAGGCCGGTGTGGGAATCTTCCGCGTACGGGATCTCAGTGAATCCGCCGGTGCCAAGACCGGCTCGACGGTAGACAGCGTTGGATCCAACGCACAGTGCCGACCCGAACCTGTCACGTGATACCTGCACAGACCGGTAGAACACCTCGAGTGTGACCCCGGCGGCCCGTTCAACCCAGGTCTGCTGTTTGCTGTCCCGGAAATACTGAGGGGTCTGCACCAGACCGACCGACGGGTCCTCCATATAAGGAAGTGTCTCCGTGAGGAAGTCCGGGCGGGGCCGGAAATCGGCATCGAAGATGACGATGTGTTCCCCGTTGGTCTGCCTGAATGCGTGGTTTAGGTTACCGGATTTCTTGTGCGTGTGCTCCCGGCGCCGCATGTAGGTAAATCCATAAGATGGCACGAGCGTGGCAGCTTCGTCGCTGTCACCGTCGTCAAGCACGAAGGCGTGAGCAGTGCCAGGATATGCCTGGATGAGCTCGAATGCTCCGGCCCATGTGTTCTGGAGCACCTCCATCGGCTCGCCGCAGATTGGCAGGAAGATATCCACAGTCGGGTAGCGCTCTGGGTGCCACTTCTGGACGAGTGCGTTATGCTCGGCCAAATTAAAATCGCGACCAGTGAAGTTTACTGGCAGGCTGAGGGCCTGGTAGGCGAAATATACGGCCGTGTACAGCGCGAACGGGATGGCTATCCGGTTGTCAACTTCGAAGAACACCTGCGCCACGATGATGAACGCGGTGCTGATTGCTAGCGCACTAGTTAGGTATGACAGCGAGCGCCAGGAGTAAGAGACTTTCTCGTCATCATCGGGGGATCTTGGCGGGACAGTCCGGCTCAAGCGGTGTCGGCCGACCTCCTCCAGTGTGTTCATCTGGCACCCCGGTACACCCAGAGAAGGTAGCTCCCCGTCGCGCCCGGATTACTGAATGGCACGCTGCCCACGAACCTGTAGCTCCTGTCAGATGCTAGGTACTTGGCAATCGCGTGATCCAACTGCGGTTTGTCGGTGAACGCGAGGACGACAAGTTTGAAGTAGTGTGTTGCGAGTCTTTCCCGGTACGGGCCGAAAGCGCTGCTCTCCTCGGTTTGCCGCAGCCCGGAAGGTAGTGTGATGCTGTAAACGCTGCTCCACTGCCGCCAGGATGTGCGCGGCAGGTAATACTCGAGCGGCGGGGCGTTGTCTGCGAGGAAGCGCCCACCGCGGCGTGTGATCTGCCTCAGCACGGGGATAAGGTGCGCCGTCCCAGGCCACGTAAAGAAGCTGTTCGCCTGCGCCGCGCCGACCAGGGCCACAGGGACGAGGAATAGGCTGCCGACCACGGTTGCGGCGGCCTGTAGTCGCCGGCTGCTCAGCCAGCCCACTGCCCGGTCGGCTACGTATCCGACTGCAATGACGGCGAACCAGGCGCCGAAGTCAACATGCTTACTCAGCGACGTGTAGGTGTGAATGCGTGCCTGCTCGATCGGCACGAGAAGCGCCGAGCCGGCAAGAAGTCCCAGCAGCCACCGGGCAGCCGGTCTTTCGATCTTGATGCTAACGGCTACCGCGAGCATGCTCAGCACGATGACAACCGCGGTCCAGTTCCAGGCACTGCGTAGCACCATCGAGATAGGAGTTCCATCACCCTGCCTGGCCAGGGTCGTTTGATCGATCCCGGCGAGGTACCAGCCACGGCCAATCTCGATGAGCGCGATTATTACTGCGATTGTCACAGCCAGCAGGTACGCGGCACGGCGTTTGGCAACTTTCCCGCCTGGTGGGTATCCACTAAGGAGCGCTAGGCCGACGACGACTGGATCGAAAAGCGCGGTGGCATATTTGGTGGCGTTGGCGAGCACAAGCGCGCACGCCCCTGCGAGCATCCAGCGGGTGGCTTCACGTCGGCCTCTGCCGCCCGTTGCGCACCATGCGCTGAGAGCGACGAGGAACAACGCCATGGCATCGTAGGTGGCGAACGCCCCCAGCCGCTGAGTGGGACCAAGTGCCACCCATAGCCCGGTGGCGAAGAAGGCAGCGCGCTGACCGTACAAACGGCGTGTCGTGGCCCACAACAGCGCGCTCGCTCCGAGCATGAAGCATAGCGACAGGATTCGCGCGCCGGTAAGCCCCCCCATACTGTCTGCGAGCGCGTCGAGGGGCGGGTAGATGACGGGCGCTCCGGAAAAGTAGGTCGGGAACGGCGGAATGCCAGTACCGTGCAGCCAATGCGCCCACTCCAAGTGTCCTGCCCACAGGTAAAGGGCCTCATCATTGAATGCCGTGTTGGCCCGCATCAGGCGCAAGGACAGGGCCGCCTGGACAAGAAGAATGACCGCGAATGGCCACCAGTCGCCGACGATGCGCCTACGGCGAATGCGCGCCTCCGGCGCGCGGCCCCATCGCCATGCACTCGCCCGCTCAGGTTTCAGCCTGCTGGGGTTGGCCAGCGGTAGTGGCCGGGTCGGGGCGTCTGGGGCGGCCGGCTCGAGTACGGCGATCGTCCCTCTTGCTGTGCTCGACCCTGCTTTGCCCGACGAATCCGGGGATCGGCCACCAGCAGTTGGTCTCTTAGCCGCGCGGCGACCAGGACTCACGACTCTGGGGTCCCGGCGGGCACGCAGATGGCTGGGTGGCCGTGCGGGCTTATCGGGCTTGGTCAAGTTTCCCATCCTTCGTCTGCGCAGGCAGAGCGACTTGCAGAGCCATCGACCCCCCGGCTGGCCGCCACGGACCAATGCCAGGAAGAGTGCAACGTCTGGGTCGCATGGTTCACATGAGTTGACTTTGGCGGACGACAAGGTATCACACAGAGTTGCTAGTGATAACTCTGTGTACGTGATCGTGGATGTGCTTAAGCGGGCTCTAGTTCGCCGTTCCGCGATGGGCTGGCACCGGAATTCCGGCGTGTCGTTGTAAAAGGCATACCGTTGCCGCCTGGAAAGCCTGTTGAAGGGCCGGTGGCGGGCGTCGGGTTATCCGGGATCCCGCGGATCCTCACTGCTTCCAGGCCGCCAGCTCCACCCCAGTCAGCGGCTATGGCCAGCGGGCGGACGCCCGGTGGCCATAGCCGGTTGTACGGTTAAGTAACCTTGCAGCGGATTAGAATCCTGCCTGGTAAGCCGCTGCCGTGTTGGGCATTGTGGTGGTCGGCCAGTAGGTGCCCCCCGTCGAAGACGGAATGCCCTGCAAGTTGGCCTCATAGGCTAGGTTGGAGGCGTTCGCAGTGAAGAACGACTTCATGTCCGCTATGTAGGCCGGATCGTCGCCGCCTGCGCCAGCTGAGATACTGGTGCTCACGCTTCCCCACTCTGGCACGGCCAACTTCTTGCCGTGAGCTTCCGCGAACGATAGCCAGTAGTTCAGGCCCTGTGGTTGATTGAGCTGCTGATTCCAGCCTGCGGCCGTGGTTGCGGCGGGCCACCAGTCATAACTGTCGACCCCGATCATGTCCACGTAGGCGTTGCCGGGATATGCCTGGGTGGGGTCGGCTAGCCCGGGCGAGACCCCTCGGTTGACGTTCCAGTTCCACTGCAGGTTGGGGGCGGTGGACCGAGCTGAGGTGACGATCTGCTGCCAGCACTTCACCCAAGTCGCCGGGTTAGTGGCCGTCCAGGGGTACCAGTTCCCGTTGAACTCCCAGCCCAGCCGGATGATCGAACTGCCAAGGCCGTAGGAGGAGATCACGCTGCCAAACTGCTGCCAGTAGGAGTTGTACGAGCCGCCGCGCAGGCTGCGAGGGAGACGCCGGGGACGTTGCTGGGCAGCATCGCGACTCCGAACGACATGGTGTAGGGCGATCCGGCCCACTTCTGGTATAGCCAGGTCGGATCCGTTATGTCCTGCCACGTTGCCCGGTTAGACCAGTCATCCACAACGTCGAGTGGGTGGCCGCGCCACGCACCGAATGCGGCGGCCGTCGACGGATTGTCGTTCTGGAGCCAGGCTCCGCTGCGCCAGCCCAGACCGGACGACGTGGTGCTCGCGGAGGCGACACCGGCCAGGCCGAGGCTCAGCACTGTCAGCCCGGCGACGGCAATTGCGACGCCCGCGGCGATGAGTCGCCGAAGGCGGCTAGTGAGGCCGAGTCGGTCCAGGCGGCTGGCCTTAGTCAATTCTGGGGTGGTGCCCGTGGGTTGTTTCCGGAATAGCATGACGCCGCCCTGCTTTCATCTTGCCTGTATTAGCACCACACTCCTTGATTTACGGTGCGGTCCCCTAGAGGAGAATTACCCGAACTATATGAGGAATTGTACCCGTCCATGCGGCCCGGGCCATTGTGCCCGATTCATCCGGCTCGGAGTCGTTAGGCCCGATCCATCCGGCCTGTCCCGGGGGGCGAGTGGCGGACGGCTATCAGACGGCGATGGCCGATGCGCCTGCCTTGGTCGCCGACCAGGTTGGGAGCCAGGCAACGATCAGAAGGCACCGCCTGACCCAGCACGCAGTCTCGGTACGTAACGCCGATTGCCTAGCTACGCTACTGCCACCTCCAGTGCCGATAATCTGTCAGCCGGACGCATCATCGCCGGCAGTGGCAGCCAGATCACCGTGAGGCTGAGTCGTCGCACCTGCTACCCAGCGCCCCACCGTTCGAGCCCGCCCGAGATGATCACCGTGCCATGCTGGAGACCGGACGCCTCGCTATGAGTACGCCTAACCCAGCCCGGTTGATTCGCTTAGTACAATCTGCGTTAGTTGCAGCAATTCGGACGGTCCTGCTATCGCTTCTAGTCGAAACGCCCACCTGTTATACGGATTCGCCGCACGGGCCCGTGGATTGCCATGGCGAAGGCATATAGTTATCTTCCGCTGAGCTGTTATGCACCCGGCGGCGGCCTCTGATGCCACAGCCCAGGGCCGGGTCAGGACGCTGATGGAGGCTTACACGGTGCCAACCGTCTCCGAGATCATCGTGAGAATGCGTGATGCGGTATCTGAAGGCGGAGGGAGCCTGGCTGCGGAGTTGTGGAACCTGTGTGACCTGACGCATGATTTGCCGATGACCTGGCCCCCGGCGGCTCAAAATGGAACGTTAGCCCGACAACTCGATAATACCCGCTGGAATGCTGTGGGGCTTTCTAATTATGTGCTCTCTGACATCCGTGTCTGCGTAGCGGCCAGCCTCGGCCAGAATGTCCCTAGGCCAGTCCAGGGAACAGATCCTCCCAGCGGACCAGCGCAGGGGCGAGGACGACCGCCGGGCAGCAGGATGCGGGGCCGAGCAGTTCGCAGCTACATCATGGCGGCTGAGCCGGGATGAGGGTGCGGCATGCTGGGCTCGCTCTCGCACTGCTGGCGGCACTGACCGCCTGTGGCAGCACTTCGCCGATGGAACGTTCGAGGGCGATGTCCGAATTGGGCATCTTCGAGCCAGGCGTGCCAGAGTCGTATGCTCCTGTCAGCGACTTCACCGCAATGTCAGGTGTGCGGCCGAATCTGGATGTTTACTACAGTGGCTGGTATGAGCCGTTTCGTGCCGCTTTCGCAGCGGAAGCGGCACGTCACGGCGCCGTGACGCTCGTGCAGGTCGACCCCGCCGGCATTAACCTCGCGGCGATCGCCGCAGGAACTTACGACACTTACTTGCGCACCTATGCGCGTGCCGTCCGCTCCTATGGTGACCAGGTCATCCTGAGTTTCGGCCATGAGATGAACGCGTCCTGGTACTCCTGGGGCTTCACGCGCACACCCGCGGCGACGTTCGTGGCGGCGTGGCGGCACATTGTGAATGTGTTCCGCGCGGCGGGGGCCAGGAATGTAACCTGGCTGTGGACGGTAAACGTCACCGGGTCCAGTCGTGCTGCCCCTATCGCGCCGTGGTGGCCAGGCGGTAACTACGTGACCTGGGTGGGTCTCGATGGCTACTTCTACGGGGTGTCCCAGACGTTCGGGACGCTGTTCGGCCCGACCATCACCGCTGTGCGCGCACTCACCAGGGCCCCTGTGCTCATCGCCGAGACCGGTGCCGCACCTGCTGCGGGCAAACCAGCGAAGGTTGCCAGCGTGTTCGCAGGGGTCCACGCCTACGGGCTCCTCGGGTTCGTGTGGTTTGACGCTGATACGAATCAGGACTGGCGTATTAGTGACGACCCTGCCGCAGTTGCCGCTCTTCGCAGGGGCGAGGCCGCGTACACGAAACGACAACGGTCATGACTGCCCAGGCCATTCAACCCGGTCTTAACAGCCCATGTGGCGGAGGCTGTCACCCGGGGCCGGGCACCGAGCCAGCCTCCGGGGTTCCAGAACGACCTGATGAGGCCTCCATCCGTCGTCCTGGAGCCGCCGACGACAGTGCACGGCGCCCCGGAGGGCCACTCAAGGCCAATTACTCGGCGCTCGGCAGATGCTCCCGTGAGGCAGGGCCCGTTGAGTCGCGGGGTGAAATCACCCTCAGTACTCGCAACGCCGGCCCGCTCAACCCCTACAGTCACACCTACTCATCGCTGAATACGGCAACGTTGCTCGTGGCGGCCCGGAGCTGTGCGCTGGACCGGATCCCCGGCGCCCAGTCGCCCCTCGGCCTCACCCGGAGTGTCGGGGATAATGCCGGGCAAATCAGAAGTCCGCCTTGTAGGCCGCTGCCGCCTCGGCCATGGCGTCGCCGATTGCATAGCTCCCGATGTAGCCCTGGAAGTTGGCCTCGAAGGCTATATGGTGGGCGTTTGCCCTAAAGAATGCCCTCATGTCTCGCACGTACTGCGGGTCATCTCCACCTGCAGACTTGCCGTACCTAATGTTTCCCCACTCAGGTACCGACAGGCGCTTGCCGTGCGCTTCGGCGAACCCGAGCCAGTAGTTCAGCCCCTGCTTGCCGTCAAGCTGATCATGCCAGCCCGCGGCGGTAGTCGCGGGCAGCCACCAGTCGTAGCTGTCGATCCCCACCATGCTCACGTAGGCATTTCCGGGATACGCCCGGGCTGGATCGAGCAGCCCGGGGGAGACACCTCGGTTGACGTTCCAGTCCCATCGCAATCCCGGCGCGGTAGACCAGGCGGAGGTTACGATCCGTCGCCAGCACTCCGCCCATGCCGAGGGATCGGTGGCCTTCCAGCGGTACCAGGTCCCGTTGAACTCCCAGCCCAGCCTGATGATCGAGTGGCCCAGCCCGTAGGACCTGATCACCCTGCCGAACCGCTTCCAATAGCTGTTGTAAGCGCCGTTTGCGCACGAGCTGATGGAAACCCGGGGAACATCTGTCGGGAGCATCGCTACCGAGAAGGCCATGGTGTACGGCGATCCCCTCCAGCGCTTGTACAACCAGTCCGGATCGGTGATGTCGGCCCAGGTTGACTGATTCAGCCAGGCCACCACGACATCCAGAGGGTGACCGCGCCAGACGCCGAAGGCCGAGGCTGTCGCCGGGGTAGCATCGGGCAGGTAGGCCCCGCTGGCCCAGCTCAGGCCGGATCTGTTTCGGCTGGCGACTGCATGCACGTCAGCCAAGGCAGTGGCGTGTACGCTAGTCGTCGTCGCTCGAGCGGGGGCAGCGCTGACATTCATTGCACCGAAGACAGCAAAGACACAAACGGCGCTGACCGCGGCGGTGATACAGGGACGGCCGAGGGTGGCGAGTCCGCCGCCGGCGGCCGCGGGCGTGGCGCCTGCCTGTCCTTTCTTCTTGCTTTGTCCGGGAAAGACCATGGTCCTCAAGGCTTCCATGATGAATCCATACCCGCCTTGCTACTCTACGTAATCCCTATGTTTAGGGCGCCCTGAAGAGCATTCCGGTGTGCAACTGAGGGCGCGTTGTCAACGGCAGCTCAACTGGTGTAAGGGCTACCCCTGAAGAGGCGCGCCCGCTGGGGTTATTGGTTGTCGCACTGGTGGATAACGAGGGGAGATTCACGGGTGCAAGTTATTGCGGAAGCAACGCATCATGGCCACTCAATGATTTCATGCTAATTCGCCATCCTGCCCGAAATGATGATTTAGCATGAAGTTAGGCGCCGAATGTAAGGATTGCAGAGAAGGCCTGGGAACCAGGATTCCTGGTCACGCCATGTGCCGGAAGCATCCCTGAATTCAGCGGCCTGTCCAGCTCCGGGGCCAGCGAGGCGCTCGCGGCCACGCCCGCCAGCTACCCCTGCCACGGCGACACCCTCACCGTGCTGCCGGTGCAGCATCCGGCCCCGGATCTCGAGCTACCGAACGATGAACGCCACCCTGGCTCTGCTCGCGGCCGGCCTGGCCGTCGGCGCGGTCGGGAGCCTGGGCCTACGGTACAAGATCGACGGCATCGCATACCGGAGTCGTCAGGGCCAGAACTTGGCGTCTATGCGCTAGCGATCGCCTGTGCCGTGCCAAAACTCGTACATGGCCTCTGAACTGCTGTTTTGTGTGCCTGTCAGGCTGCTCTCCGGTACTCGTTGATCAGACCGCGGACGATCTGTCTTCGTCTGATCCGTGCGGTAGTGCCGATGGGCTGGCCGGCTGGTGCGACGGAAGTCATTGTCCGCGCGACTGCCGTGGGCGGTGCTCGTGGTAATGCCGCGCGTACCCGGCCAGGATCCGCCGAAGGTGCCGTTTCGCCGTAGACCAGCAGGTGATCTAGGCACTCGCGCCGTAGCGTTCCCACATACCGCTCGGCAAAGGAATTCGCCCGGGGCGACCGTATCGGCGTCTTGATGATCCGCGCGCCGGTGCCGGCGAGCACGTCGTCGAAAACGGTCGTGAACTTGCTGTCGCGGTCCCCGGATCAGGAACCTAAACCGGGACCAGCGCCGCCAGCGTGGGAAGCGGCGAGGTCACGGGACCGGACATCGTCAACCTGGCCACGTCCACCGCTAGCGCATTCCCATCCTTCGGCGGGGCGGGTGGCCGGTCAGTACCAGTCGGATTCGTTACAGGCCAGGATGTCAGGCCGGTCTGGTCAGCTGGTGGCGACACCGCCGGGCAGGGGTGCCTGGATGGCGGTCCATGACGAACCGTGCCTGGTCAGCAGCAGTCCCTGGCGCCGCCTGAAGAGTCGTTGTAGCTGCCGATAGCGGTACATGCGGTGGCTGACGGGCAGGCTATCCCGGTGATGGAGGTCTCGGGGTTGGTGGCGGCGTCAGCTGGAGGCGGTGCCCTGGCCGCGGTCCATGACCACCGGTGCCTGGTCAGCAGCAGCCCCTGGTAGCTGCCCGAGGAGTCGAAGTAATTGCCGCCGGCGGTGCACGTAGTGGCCGATGGGCAGGCCAGCGCCCTGATGCCGCGAAAGGGTCGGTGGCGGCGCCGGGGGCACGGTGCCCTGGCCGCGGTCCATGACCATCCGTGCCGGGTCAGCAGCATCCCGTAGGCGATACGACGGGCCACGTAGCGTAGCTGCCGACGGCGGTACACGCGGTGGCCGACCTGCATACAACGCCCGAGGCTGGCACCAGGCCCGGTTAGCTTCGTCTGGAACCGGTGCCGTGGCCGTGGACCATGTCGACCCCTGCCGGGTCACCAGCAGGCCCTCGTGGCCCCGAGGAGGGCCGCCCGGGGCCCACGTGCCGGTGGCGACACATGCCGTGGCAGACCCGCACGCTATCCCAGCGATAGAGAGGTAGTGGAGGTGATTGGGGGCGGGCAGCGGTGCCGTGGCCGCCGTCCATGACGATCCGCACTTGGTCAGCAGGAACAGATGGCGTCGCCGCGAGGAGTCGATAGTAGATGCCGACGGCGGTGCACGCGGTCGCCGAAGGGCAGTCCAGAACTGAGATATAGGCACCAAGATTGACGGAGGCGCCGACCGGAAGCGGTGCCGTGGCTGCGGTCCACGACGATCCGCGCATGGTCAGCAGGGACGGATGGGCGTTGCCCGAGGCGTCGGTATAGGCGCCGACGGCAGTGCACGCGGCGGCCGACGCGCATGCCACCCCCGAGATGCTCTCACCAAGGCTGGCGTCAGCGCCGGCCGGAAGTGGTGGCTTGGCCGCGGTCCATGACGACCCGTGCCGGGTCAGCAGCAGCCCCTGATAGTTGCCCGCGGAGTCGTTGTAGCTGCCGATGGCCACGCATTCCCGGGCTGAGGGGCAGGCCACCCCGGAGAGGATGGTGTCGGGCCTGGTGGCGGCGCCCGCCGGCACGGGTGGCTTGGCTGCAGCCCATGACGATCCGTGCCCGGTCAGCAGCAGACCCTGGAGGTTGCCTGAGGAGTCGTTGTAGTAACCCACGGCCACGCATTCCCGGGCTGAGGGGCAGGCCACGCTGGAGATTGCGGGGCTGGTGGCCATGCCGGACGGCACGGGCACTGTGGTGGCCTGCCCGACCCGCCCTTCTACCGGTGCGGGCGGGCCCGGTGAAGCACCCGCCGCACGGGTTGCGCTCGGGGAAGCGCCGCTAATGGGTGAGACCGCGGGCCGCGGTTCGCTCCCGTAGCCGGTGTCATGGCTGGCGAGAGTTACCCGGCCCGGGGCTGCAGCCCGCACGCCACTGGCTGACAGCGCGAGATCTCTGCCGGGCCTCCCGCCACTTGCTGCCGAACCGCTCAGGCCGGCCAGGAAGACGGTTACCACCGCGGCTGTGGCCGGTGCTGCCAGCTTCATGCGTCACGACTCCCGCCCGCTCAGATGCCCCCATGCAGTCCGCGAAGAACCACAAGACGGGCCCGGTGAACCCAGGCAGCAAGCCACTGCTGGGTAACCGGAACCTTGACAGCCAGATAACGCGCTCACCGTAGCACCATAGCTACTCTGCGTAATCAAAGTTTTGACCGACAGCATCAGGCGGCTGGTCCTGTGCCGCCCGGAAACTCGATCGTGTCGTTGACCTGCCCGTTCGTCTGCGCGGCTGGTGCGGTGATGGTTAGCTGACCAAGTGCTACTCAAGATCGTCTGCCTGCTGATGCGCTGGTTATTCAGCCTGGCTGTCCTGGTGTCTCGCGGGGACCAGGCGAAGAACGCCGAATTGCTGGTGCTCCGGCACGAGAACGCGCTGCTGCGCCGGAACGCCGGCCGGGTGCGCTATGACCCGGCAGACCGGGCCTGGTTCGCCGTGCTCACCCAGTTCATTCCGCGGCGGCGCTGGACCGAGGTCTTCCCCCTGACACCCGCGACGCTACTGACCTGGCACCGCAAACTCGCCGCCAGGAAATACGACACGAGCAAACGGCGCCAGCCCGGCCGCCCGCCGACGGCCCGGAGCATCGCCCGGTTAACCGTCCGCCTGGCGCGCGAGAACCCGCTCTGGGGCTACCGGCGCATTCACGGCGAGCTGACCAAGCTCGGCCTGAGAATCGCGCCATCGACCATCTATGAGATCCTGCGCGCCGCGGGCATAGACCCCGCACCGCGCCGGGACGGACCGACCTGGCGGCAGTTCCTGCACGCGCAGGCCGCCGGGATCCTGGCCGTCGATTTCCTGCACGTGGACACGGTGGTGCTGACCAGGCTGTACGTGCTGGTGTTCATCGAGCACGGCACCCGCCGGATGCACCTCGGCGGCATCACCGCCCACCCGACCGGCGCCTGGACAGTGTAGCAGGCCCGCAACGTCGCCCTGGACCTTGGCGACAGGTTCGGGGACTTCCGGTCCCGGACGGTGACTCCGGCCCCCGCGTCCCCGCGGCCGACCCTGGCATATGCCAGATCAGTCGAAAACCGGTTCTGAGCGGCCTGATCAACGAGTACGAGCGAGCCGCCTGAGGACCGGGAAGTACCAGGTCATGAGCCAGAATCCTATTTCCGAGCGGCACAGCACAGATGAGGTCGCTCTATGCGCTCGCGTTGACCGGATCTGCTTGATATGGAGGCGATCGTTGGCGCCTAGACCAAGAACACTGAGCCTCGATCACCTCCGTGATCAGGCGTTATGTGGCCCGGAGGGCGCAGGTGACCGAAGGTCACCCACATAATGCCGAGATGAGTATCGGCTGCGCATCCCACACCGCGACCTTACGTGGGCTTGATCGCTACGAAACTTTGACGCGCTCAGGAAGCCCCGAATCAGTCTGAATCGGCCATATTTCGGTCATTACGGAGACTTCACTCTATTCAGTGGCATGCAGTACGGTGCAGGCATTAGATTGAGATAGGATTAACATCCTTAATAGGTGTTTCGCATCAGGCAACGGTGATCCGATTGGTATTAGAAGGACTCGCCCACGCCGGAGCTGTGGGCTTTCCCAGTGACACAAAAAGGCAGCCCGAGGCAATGCAGGATTCTCTATGGGTGTTTTGGGCCAGAGACTCATGCTTACTTCGCCTGGGCATTAGTGGTAATATTTTCTCTGGTTGCTCTAGCGATATATAGGGTTAACGCTAAGCGCTCAAGATGTCGGGGTATATGCGACCTCGAGAAAGGCGCCCCAGTGCACTGCGAATTGCTACCGTCAGGCGGCTGTCGGTCCCTGGCAGCGAGGGGGGTTTCTATGAACATGCGGGCTGTTTCCTGGATGCGCGGGCGCGCAGGACGATACGCGGCGACCGCGCTGGGGGCCATGGCGGTCCTGGCCTTTGGCGCTTTCGTCCCCGCCGCCTCCCGGGCCGCCGCGCCGACGACCTTGTACGTGTCACAAGGAGGTCTCGACAGCGGTACTTGTACCTCGGCGAATCCCTGCGCCACGGTCAGCTACGCCCTCACCAAGGCCGCCTCCGGCGCCACCATCGAAGTCTCGGGCACGATCAACGACCACCTGGCCATCTCGCACCCGGTCACCATCACCACGTGGCCTGGCGGCCCGGCCGGCTGCACCGGCGGTCCTCGACGGGACGGCGAGCGGAACCGTCGTCACCGTCGGCTCCGGGGTTACGGGGGTAACTCTCCACGATCTGACTATCGAGAACGGGTCTGCCAGCTACACCGGTGGCATCCTCAACAGCGGCACCCTCACACTCACTCATAGCACCGTGTCAGGGAACTCGGGGAACGGGGACGCAGGCGACGGAATCTGGAACTATGACCTGGCCACCATGACGATCATCGACAGCACTGTCGCGAATAACTCGGGCTTTGGCTACGGCATTGCCAACAGCGGGACGATGACGGTCATCGCCAGCACCATCGCGGAGAACACATCCTCCACCAGCGGCGGCGGGATCTACAGCGGCGCGGGCCACATCACCACCCTGGCCGGCACCATCGTGGCCGACAACACCGGGAGCAACTGCGTCGCAGCCGCCGATGGGAGCCTCGCGAGCGCCGGGTACAACCTGACCAACGACAAGACCGACACCGCGTGCGGCTTCACCGCCGCGACCGACGTGGTGAACAAGAACCCACTCCTGGGACACCTCGCCGACAACGGCGGCCCGACCCAGACCCTGCTGCCCGCCGCCACAAGCCCGGCCGCCGACGTGATCCCCAATCCCGAAACCTTGCACGGAGTTGCGGTCTGCCCAGCCACCGATCAGCGTGGCGTCATCCGGCCCGGGCCAGGCGAAACCCGCTGCAGCATTGGGGCGGTGGAGGTGGGTTTCACCAAGCTCACCACAGCGTCGGTGACCGTGAGCCCAGCGAAAGTCAAGGCTGGCGCCAGAGTCGTCTACCTGGCCGTAGTGACCCCGAAGTCGGGCACCGGCACGCCGACCGGGACGATCTCATTCACGACCGGCTCCACGAGCCTGTGCACGGCCATCCTGTCTGGTGGGGTCGCCGCGTGCGGAGCCACCAACGCTCCGGTGGGGACCGACACCGTGACCGGAAAATACTCCGGTGGTGACGGCTATGCCAGCTCCTCGGGTACCGCAACCCTGACCGTGACACAGGGTTAGCGTTTCGCCTGTGCTGTCAGCGGGCTCGCCACTTCTCGCCGATGCTAGCCCTAATGAGGTCCAAGGCCGGGGAGTTAACCTGCGGGCTGCTGTCAGGGGCCCGGTGAAGATCGGCAAAGCGGCGGAGGTTCTGCAGGACGGGTAATTGGCCAAGATCATCCCGTTCTGAGGACCTCCGTTACGCGGTCCCCGGGCCACTGGTTCTGCCGTTCATGACCATCACCAAGACGATGACCCTGCCGATCGTGGCCGCGATGGCGAAAGCGACCGGCATGCGCGCCAAACGATGGCTCTGAGCCCGTTCCACTCGGTTAACCATGCAACACACCGCCCGCGCGAAATCGGCGATCCGTTGGTGCGGATGAGCTAAGCCCAGAGCATTCCCGCATGACACGAGGTAGCTCTACCTGTGTGCACCGAGTGCCGAGCAACCCAGGACCTGTTCCCCAGGTAGGAGTCGCTCTGCGTGGCCCATCCCGCAGCAAATCGCCTGGTCACAAGCACCAGTCCTGCTAGGCGTTTGCCACTCAAATGCCACTCGCCCGAAGGAGGTACTCGGTTTCATATTCGAAAAATGTTCACAACCTGGAGCCCCCTTACGGAATCGAACCGTAGACCTTCTCCTTACCATGGACCACCAGACGGTCCCTGTAAGCGCCGCAGAGGCTCTGAGCAGGCAGAACGCTAGCTCACGCTAGCAGAGACGAGCCCAGACCAGCCCCCACAGGCTGCTTTTTGCCCCCCAAATGCCCCCCTTGACGATCTGTCCTTGACTCCAGCTGTACGGGCTTCAGGTGCCCGAGCACACTTCCGATGCTCTCCTCGTCTGCTAGCGGACTCGCACCCGACCGGGTACGCCGGGCCAGGCAGAACTTGAGGTCAGGTTCCAATCGATCCGTCAGGGTGATGATCGTCAGCGGTATCGTTCTGGCTGCCGATGTGTGGCGACAAACCCAACTTCATACGCCGCTGGCCTATCTGTAGCAAGTCCGTGTCTTCGCGGCTGCCGTGGCCGTGCAAAGAGACCCACGGCCGGTGAATAGACGCCACGCCGGTGGCGCGAATCGAGTACCACTTCCCGCCGACGATCTCAGTGATCAGCGCCTCGGCTGACGGCCTGGTTAGATCCCCGCCGCGCGGAGAGATAAGGCCTGCCGTCGCATCGAGTCGGCAGGCGCCTCGCTGGCGTAACTCGCCAGGTAGTTAGCCAGTTGCACGCGGGATTGCACGCCGAGTTTCGCGAACACCGCGCGGAGGTGGGTGCCGACGGTGTTAATGGAGACGCCCAGGGCGGATGCTGCGGACTTGTTGGTGTGTCCCTGGCTGATGAGGGTGGCGACGCGCCGCTCAGCCTCGGTGAGGCAAGCCCATCCGCTCGCCGACGCGGCGGCCGCGGCGGACCATTTGGTGCGGCGGGCGCCGGTCTGGCGCATAGCGCCTTGCACATTGTCGCGGAAGGCCCGGGCTCCCATGTGGTGGTATTCGTCCCAGGCCCGGTCGAGTTGCGCAAGCGCCTCGGAGCGGTGATCGGCGGCCAGCAGGGCGCATCCGTACGATTCGGCGCCGACGGCACGAAGGACTGGCCGCGGGCTGCGGTCGAGGACGTGTACGGACTCGGCGAGGATGTCGAGGTCCTGTTTGCCCAGTCCGCGCAGGTTGAGGGCGACGCCTTCGAAGCTGGCCACGCCGGGGTTGCGGGCCGCGTTCGCTTCGGCGACGTCGAGGCAGGAGGCGGTGAAGGTGTTATCGCCGGTGGCGGCACCGACTTGGAAGAACAGCCCGTTCCAGCACGGCCACAGCGGCCAGTAGCTGCGGCCCTGTTCTGCACCCTGCAGGACCGGTCGCAGCGTGTCCCGTGCTGCGGGCAGATCGCCGCGGCTGGCGGCAAGCCAGCCGCGCATGACGGTGATGCCCGGGTTACGGATGGCCTCGTCGGCGTCGGTGAGCGTGTCGACGAACCGCAGCTGGGCCGCGGCGATCTCAGTCTCGCCGCGCAACAGCGCGACCGCTGTACGGACCGTGATCGCGTCGAGAAGGTGCAGGCTGGTGCCGAGCTGGCGGGCCAGCTCGATCAGCGTGCGAGCGCCGGCGTCGGCGTCGGCGAGGCGCCCGAGATTGAAGTCCTGCCACATCTGCGCGCAGGCGACACCCGGCAGCAAAGGCTCCGTGGTGGCGGTGTAGCTGGCACGCGCTTGATCGAGCAGGACCTGGGCGTGGTCGTAGCGGTCCACGAACTGCAGCGCGGTGATCTCCTCGGCGAGGTACGGCGCGCCGGTGAGAGTGCGCAGCTCACGGAAGTGCCGCAAGGCCACCTGGTGGCGCCCTTGGTTGCGGGCTGCCTCGCCGGCGGCCTGCACCGCCAGGGTGAGCGCTTCTGCGTCACCGCTGTCGCGGGCCTGCTCGAGCGCGCTGGCCGCTTCCCTGGCGGCCGGCTCGCCGGGCAGGGTCCGGGTACGGGCCAGCGCGTACGCCGCGCGCAGCCGGACCGTGACCAGCGCGTCCAGGTCGCTGCTGCGCAGGGTCTTCTCGATCCTGGAGGCCAGGTCGTGGACCCGTCCGCTCAGCCACAGGGCCCGGGCGGCTTCGGTCTCGACCTGGGCGGCCAGGTTAGCGTCGTCGACGCGGGCCAGGATCTGGCCGGCGACGGTGATCGCCTGGGCGGCGTGCTGGGCCCGGCACAATACGGACAGGCAGCGGCGGCTCACCTCCAGCCACTGCGGCTGGGCGGGCCGCACCGTAGTGAAGGCGAGCGCGGCGAGTTCTCCCGCGTCCTCGGCGCTGGTGCGGGCCAGGGTTTCCGCCGCCGAGATCAGGATCAGGACGCTGGCCAGGTCACCGGTCGTAGCCGCCGCCCGGGCGTGGGAGGCGGCGACGTGCGGCTCACCGAGCACGCTGAGGTGGTACTCAGCCAGGCGTGTGTGCAGCTGACGGGCACGATGGCGGCGAGGATGGCGTAGACCGTCTCCCGGACCAGGTCGTGGCGGAAGGCCAGGGCATCCGCGGACACGGTGATCAGCCCGGACTCGACGGCACCGGCGAGACCGTCCTGACCGTCACAGCCGCTCAGGGTGGGCATCAGCGCGAACGCGTCGCGTACCGGCAACGGCCGGCCTGCGGCCGCGACCAGCTCTACCAGCTCGCGAGCCGGACTGGGCAGATCGGCGAGTTGGCGGGCCATCGCCGCGGCGAACCCGCCGGCGACGGTGTCGGGTTCCCCGGCTGCGGCCGACCGGGCCAGGCTGTCGATGACCTGCGTGGCCAGGAAGGGGTTTCCGCCGGTGGCATGCAGGTAACGGCGGGTCCGCTCGTCGGGGACCCGCCCGAGCCGGTCCCGGGCCATCGCCGCCAGATCCTGCGTGGCCAGCGGCGCAAGCTGGACGTGCTCGAGATGGACACTGTCGTGCCCGGCCAGATCGATCCCGACGGGGTCGTCGCGGCTGGCGAACATCCACACCACGGGCAGGCTGGCCAGCCGCGACAGCAGGCTGCGCAGGAGGAACCGGCTGACCCGGTCGGCCCACTGGAGGTCATCGATCGCGATGAGCAGCGGCTGGACGGCGGCGAGGTCTTCCAGGCGGGATGCGATGCGGTCGGCGAGCAGCAGCGGTTCGCTGGCCACGCGGGCGATCTGCTCGTACTGTTCCGCCGTGGTCAGCGGATCCGGCCCTGAGCGCAGGGCCGCGATCACCGGGGCGCCGGGCCAGACCTGCTCGATCGGGTCGCACTTACTCCAGCCGACCCGGATGTTCATGCGGGTGGCCTGCTCACAGATTTCCGCGAGCAGCGTGGTCTTGCCGATACCGGACGGCCCGGAGATCAGCACGCTGGCACTGGTTCCGTGCCGGCAGGCACCACGTAGCGCCGACAGCGCACTGGCCATGGGCTCGCTACGACCCCGCAATGGTCCTGACCGCACGGCACCACCTCGAGAGAACGGCATCCCTGCGGTTGAGCGTGGCAGCGTATGAACTGCGGCGCATCGTCAATTCGTGCGATGTCTTTCGGTGCGGTCTGCGGCAACGGTGGTCAGCTGGACTCGGGACTTGACTCCCATTTTGTCGAAAATGTGGCGAAGGTGGGCGCTGACCGTGTGGGGTGATATGAACAGGTGTTCCGCGATCTCTCGGTTGGTCTTGCCCTGGGTTACCAGCTGGGTGACCTGGAGTTCCGCGTGGGTCAGGGCCGACCACCCCGTCTGTGGGGTCCGCGGTGCCTGGATCCGTCTGCGCACGCCGAGGCGGCGTAGCCGGCGTCGGATCCGAGCCGCGTCCCACGACGCGCCGATCTCGACGGCGATCGCCAGAGCCTCGCCGAACGCGGCGATGGCGTCGCTCGTGGCGCCGTCGTTCGACTCGGGCCTGGCCGAGATCCTCCAGCGCGGAGGCCAGAGCGAGCGGGCGCGAGGCGGTCCGGTACAGCCCGGCCGCCGCTTCGAGCTCGTCCGTCGCATGGTCCGCCAGCCCTCGCACCTGCGTGGCGGCCGCCTGAAGTGAACGCACGGACGGGTTGAGCCGGTGGCAGCGTTCGGTCATGCCGACCACCTGGGCAGCGAGCTCATCGTCGCCGGAGGCCAAGGCGATCCGGACGATTTCGGGGTCATCGGCCGGGTCGTGAGGAAACAAGGGGAAGATCGACAACCGCTCGTTGACACCCAGTGCGCATAGCCACCGATGCGCGTCGGTGGGAGATCCGAGAGCCATCGCCTGGCGGGCTAGGAACCAGGCAGCGTGGCGGCGGCTACCCGGTGCAGTCGTCTCCAGCATTACGCCGCAGATCTGCGCGACCTGGCGAGCGGCGCGCTGGTCACCGGCGTGGATATGGATGCGGCCAAGGGCAGCCACATTGGCCGCGTCGATGATGCCTAGGACCCCGCCGGCTTCGTCAACGCTGAACCTGCCCTCAAGTGCTACCGCCGCGTCTGGCAGCCGTCCGGCCTGGAGTTCCTGAAGACCTCTCCAGGTCTCGAAGATATGCAGGGCCCAGTTCTGCCGGTCCCGGGTCGGCGCTGGCGATACCTGCGTCGGCCACGGTGCGGGCTTCGTCGAACCGGTCCAGCGCCGCCAGCGGCCAGCACCGGAAATAGTGAGCAAGCCGCTGGCTGACGTTTCCTGAGGTACCAATCCGGTCGGCGACGTCCAGTCGGCCCAACGCTGACTCGAAGTCGAATAGCTGGTAGTCCAAGGCCGCATGGCCCAGCTCGAAGCGCGAACCGTGCATCGCGGCTATCACTCGCGTGGACTAGTCTCAGACAGGCCTGAGACGGCGCGAACTGCTTCGTCACCGCGGCCACCGACGGCAAGGTTATGCAGCAACAGAGCCGCCGGCCATGCTCGCTGGTCTGCCGACAGGCCCGGCAGAGTCAGCGCGTAGCGGGCGTTATCTGCGCGCACGTCTGGCGACAGGCTGAACATGCTGGCGATACTCAGCCCGGACCTCAGCCTCCTGCTCCGGCGGGAGGGCCTGACGCAGCGCGGTGTCGGCGAACAACTTAGCCTCCCGCGCAGCTCCTGCTGCGAACAGCGACACAGCGCGGCGGGATACCAACGGGCCCCGGAGCAGATGATGCGCTGGGGTGAGCCGCAGTGCCCGCTGGGCAAGATCCGCGGCAGCGGCCGGGTCCGTGGTACCGAGCGCCTCCACCGCGTGGAGCAGGGTCGCGATCGCGATCTCGTCGCCGAATTCTGCGCTGCCGGCCAGTTGCGTCGCAACCTCGATGGGAAGCGCTCCCTGGGCGAGCATCACCTGCGCGCCGTGGCGGTCCAGTGCGCGGCGTACCGCCGGGGGAACACTGGCTCGTACCGCGTCGCGGATCAGGTCGTGCCGGAAGGCAAGCCGTTCGCCGGACTCGGCCAGGATGTCCGCTTCGACAAGCTCGCGGATCGGCACCACCAGCTCCGGAACGGACAGTTCGCTGGCGGCGGCCAGCTCCGTGACCGAGAACCGCCGGCCTAGCGAGGCTCCGCACGTGGCGACCCGCTCGGCCGGGCCGGGCATTCTGGCGAGCCGCCGCCGCATGTCTTCCCCGACGCGGGCCGGAAGCCGCTCGTCGAGGAGCGTGGCCCGGCCGGACTCGACTACGACGATGCCCTCTTCCTTGAGGCCTCGGGCATATTCGACGAGCAGGAACGGGTTGCCGTGGGCCTGTCCGGCCGCCCGCAGCAGGTCGGTGTCCGGTTCTGCGTCAAGGATGTCTCCCATGACCCGTGCGACCGCGGCGTCGGCCAGCGGCTCCAGGCGCAGTACCTCAGCGCCGGCCTCGTCCAGCTGCGCCAGTGCGGCCAGGATCTGGGTTGAGCCCTGGCCCGGGCGGGTGGCGAGGAGCCAGATCACCGGGCGGTCCGCCAGCCGCTGGGGAAGCCATCGCAGGGCGGCCGCCGTACCGTTGTCGGCCCACTGCAGGTCGTCCAGGCAGACCAGGATGGGTCCGTCCATAGCCGCCCGCTCGAGCAGGACCTGGATGTCCTGCAGCAGCCAGAAGCGCTGCTCGGGCGACGCGTGCGTGTCTGGGAGTGCGACACGGTCGAGCAGCGGCGGGTCGCCGTCGAACAGGGCCTCGGTCAGCGCCGCAAGCTCGACCACGGCTTCGATTGGATCCGCTGTGCCGTGACCTGTGCGAAGGCCCTGGCGGGTGGCGCTGGCCAGCGCGGCGCGCAGCATCGTGGTCTTCCCGAGCCCCGCCCCGCCCTCGATGATCGTTACGGCGCTGTTGCCAGAGGCGGCACCTGCTAGGTGGCGGTCCAACGCGGCCAGGTGCGCGTCTCGTCCGCGCAGCGGCATGTACGGTACAGCTGCCATCGTGGCCTCTGACCTTGCTCCAGGTCGTGGGACTGATCAGCGCAGCCTATCCGGACCGTCCGCCGGGCTCGGGCTCGGGCGTGCGCAGCCGGGCGACCCTCCACGTCTCACCCGAATGGGTGAGCGCGCTCGGTGCGGCGGCCTGGCTAGAGTCAGCAACGTGGTCAGCGATCACGGCTGGAGCGGCGCCGGAAGAGACGATGCCGACCGCCGGGAGGCGGCAGGCCGGCGGCTGGGCGTGGTCGAGCACGGCAGCGGGACGATCCCGCTGGTCCTGCTGCACGGGTGGCCGCAGACCTCGTACGCGTGGCGGCACGTGATGCCACTGCTCACCCCGGACTGCCACACGCTGGCCTACGACCTGCCCGGCATCGGCTCCTCAGAACCGGCGGCCGGCCGGTTCGACAAGTGGTCCATCAGCGGGGACCTGCACGCCAGCCTCACCCAGCGCGGCGTCCAGAATCCACTGGTGGTGGGCCATGGCATGGGAGCTCAAGTCGCCTATGCCTATCTGCGCCGCTACCCTGCGCAGGTTCGCGGTGTGATGTTGCTGGATACCCCGATCGCAGGAGTCGGTGGCTGCGAGGACTTGTTCACATCGGCGGCGTTCTGGCACATCGGATTCCACCAGACCATGCAGAGCGAGACCGGCCTGGCGGAACTACTGGTCGCCGGCCGGGAGCAGCGCTACTTCCGCAGCCACATCGACCGCTTCGCCGCGTATCCGGACGCGATCACCGACGCCGACGTGGCCATTTACGCGCAGGGATATGAAGGGCCGCAGCGTCTGGCTGCGGGCTTCGCCCTGTTCCGGGCGATCCCGCTCGACATCGCCAGCAACGAGCGCCGCACCGGCACCGTGGACTCCCCGATCCAGCTGGCGTTCGCTGAGTACTGTCACGCCACCGTGTTGCCCGAAGTGGCGGCCGGCCTGGGCGAAGCCGGCGCTCACCACGTGGATACCAGCATCATCGCCGACAGCGGACACTGGGTTGCCGAGGAGCAACCCGCCGAGGTCGCCGCCGCCATCGACAGGCTCATCGCCTCCACCTGATCCTCGCCGTATCGGCCGCGACCGCTGCCGGAATCCCGGCGGAAAGCGCCGAGCGCAGAGACCCGGTCGCTGCGCTGGGCGCTGCCAAGCGTGGACCAGCCCGTCATTCATGCCGGCCACGGTGATCAGGGTGGGCCCGGCCGGGTCCAGGCGATTCGGTTCGGCGAAGACCCTGTCCTCTTGGACGTAGCGGATGACCCCGAACGGGTCAGCACCCGAGCCGCCGGTCGACGGCTGTCTCGGCTCACCTGAACGTGTGAGGGATCGCTGTTGCCCGTCCGGCCAGGCTGGTGGCTGTGCGGTTCTCCCGGATGGAGCCGCCACCAACACGGTTCAGGAGGAAGCCATGTCCACGCCAACCAAGCCGAGCATAGTGTTCTGTCACGGGATCTGGGCCGACGGGTCGTGCTTCAACAAGCTGCTCCCGCCGCTGCAGGCGGAGGGATACGAGGTGATCTGCGCGCAGTACGGCCTGGACACCAACGAGGCCGACGTCGCCGCGACGATCCGTACCTTCAACCGGGTCCACGACCGGATCCTGCTGGTCGGCCATTCCTACGGCGGCGCCGTCATCACCGCCGCGGGCACCGACGACCGCGTGGCCGGGCTGGTCTACATCAACGCCCTGGGCCCGGACGAGACCGAGACATCCCAGACCGAGCAGGACAAGTTCCCCCAGACGCCGGCCTTCGGCCAGATCGAGGTCGGCGACGGGCGGATCTGGATGCTGCCCGGCGGCGCCGCCTGCTTCTGCGGCGACCTGCCCGAAGAAGAGCAGAAGGTCGTCTGGGCGACCGCCTGGCCCCCGTCCGTCGAGCTGTTCAGCAGCAACGTCCCCGGCGTCGCGTGGCGGACCAAGCCGAGCTGGTACATCGTGGGCAAAAACGACCAGGCCGTCCACCCCGACCTCGAGCGGGCCGCCGCCAAGCGCATGGGCGCCACCACCTACGAGTTCGACAGCAGCCACTGCCCCATGCTGTCCCAGCCCGGCAACGTCCTCGACGTCATCCGCACCGCCGCAGCAGCCATCTGAGCCAGCGCCCCTTTCTGGGCCCTGCCCGCCGACCAGGCGGGCAGGGCCCAGAAAGAGCAAGATCACAAAGGGAGGAACCGGTGGCATCCGAGCGAGTGCTCGACATACCCGTCCGCCGCCACGTGCTCACCAGCGAACGACCGTTCCAGGCCGTCCTGGACGGCATCTACGACGGCATCAGCCAGCCCGACATCGGGGCGCTGTTCGCCACGCTGGCGGCTTGTACCTCGTATGAGGAGTTCACCGCGCTGGTCCGCCACGCGCAGGGCAGCGCTGGCCTGATGCGGTTCTGGCACCTCGACGACGACCACGTCCTGGCCCTCGACCCGCAGGCCCACCAGGCCGGGCGGCGGCTGGTCCGGCTGATCGCCGGCAACCCGGTCACGATGGGGCAGATGACCCGCCACCTGCCCGCCGCCGGCTCCTACGCCCCGGTCACCATCCTCATCCAGGAACTGGCAGGCGGCGGAACCCAGGTGGCCTACGACACCGTCGCCAGCGCGATCGCGCCCTACGGTGACGCCGCGGCCTCCCAGGTCGCCAGGCGGCTGGACACCGAAGTCCTCACCCTCCTGCACCACGCGACCGGCATACCGGCCACCGCGACCGCGGCACGCCGGTCCCGCAGAACCCCTTAGCGCAGTCGCACACGGCCCGGAACGCACAGGCCCACAGAGCCCGCGACCACGAGCACATCGTCCCTTGCCGGCTTCGGCCGGCTACCGGCGGAGTGGTGATCATGAAAGCAACCAGCATGACCCCCCGGTCAGGGCAGCGGACCGCCCCCAACGCCACGGTGGTGCTGCTGCACGGCCACCAGCTTGAGCGCAACCTGGCCCGCGCGGTCACGGCCGAGACCATCGGCACCTTCGTGCTGGTCCTGGCCATCACCAGCGCCGCCGTCGCCGCCACCTTGTCCCGGCCGGTCGCCGGGACCCCGTACGGGTCCCTGGCCGTGCCGGTGGCCGGCGGGCTGGCCCTGGCCATCGGCGTCGCCAGCTTCGGCCCCATCTCCGGTGCCCACTTCAACCCGGCGGTGACCCTCGGGCTGGCCGCCAGCAGGCGCTTCCCCTGGGCGTATGTCGCGGGCTACCTCCTCGCCCAGTTCGCCGGCGCGCTCGCCGCGGCCGCGGTCACCTGGGGCCTGTACGGGAACCAGGCCCGGACCATCGCCCACCTAGGCGCCACGTTCCCGGCCGCCGGGGCCTCCGGAGGACGGGTACTCGCGGCCGAAGCCATCGTCACCTTCGTTCTGGTCCTAGTGGTCGTGGCGGTCGCCACCGACACCCGGGTCCCGCGCGGCATCGCCGCCCTGGCCATCGGCGCCGCCCTCGCGGTAGCCATCGTGATCGCCGGGCCGGTCAGCGGCGCGGGCGTCAACCCCGCCCGGGCGATCGGGCCGATGATCCTGGCCGGCCAGTTCACCGACTGGTGGGCGTACCTCACCGCGCCACTGGCCGCCGGCGCCATAGCCGTCGCCCTCTACGACCGGTTCCTGCGCGCCGGCAGCACGCCCGCCTAGCGACCTGCGCACGGATATGACGATCTCTCCCAGGCCGATGAGCACCGAGATGATCACCATCCCGGGCCGGGACTGGCGGCTGCTGGCCGCATGCCGGCACGCTGACCCTGAGCTGTTCTTCCCGGTCTCTGCGTCGGGCCCCTCCCTGGACCAGGTCACCCAGGCCAAGGCGATCTGCGCCCGCTGCCCGGTCCGGCAGCAGTGCCTGGCCTTCGCGCTGAACACCAGGCAAGACCACGGCGTCTGGGGAGGCACGAGCGAGGAAGAGCGCCGCCCACGGGGCAACGGAAACGTGTACCAGGACCTGATACCCGCGCCCGTCGCCGACGCGCATCGCCTGGCCGCCGGCCGACCTCCCATATCAAGGCCATTAGCGACAGCCGAGACACGCATGGCGCGAGGTCTCCGGCCGCAGCCGCGATGGCGGATGGTTGGTCCTTATTGCTGGTGGTGACCTGATCGAGGGCGTGGGCCTGCCCAGCTACCCTGGTGCGCGTCCGGCCTGCGGCGTCTGGAGCTGCACGCAAGGCGATTCCTGGCTCTGCCGCTACGCGCTGCGGGGGTGGGTGAGGGAGCGGAGCAGGGTCTGGCAGTGGTCACTGGCGAGCGTGCTGGCCGCGGCGGTCTGCCGTAGTGAGTTCACCGTCATGCCCGGCGGCCATGGCGGCTGGGAGTCAGACAGCCAGGCGGGCACTGGCGCGTTCCGCGGTAACCACTACCGCTTCCGGCAGGCTGCGGACCGGGGCGCTGGTGTCGGGCCGCAGTCGGGGCAGGCATACGCCAGCGGGGACAGCCTGGAGCAGTTAAAGCTCAGCTGCGGACAGGGGCCGATCGTGATGCGCCTGGCGGACGGAGGCGCCCATGATGCCGAGCCAGTGGCACGCGTCGTCGATTAGCGATCTTGCCCCCCCGTTTGCCCCCCAACGGCACCGGACACCGGCTGGGCAGCCGTTCACGAGTGAGGGCAAAAGAGCCGGTCAGAGAGGCCTTGGTCGAGATCTTTCCGTCCTGCTGGAACTAGGCCACACAGGTCAGGTCACGACACACTGGCTCTGACCTGGGGTTTTGCTTACGAGTTGAACTCCAGACCTTCTCCCTGGATCGGAAGAGGTCCTCGGATTGGTAGGCGAAAAACCCGCCTGACCTGCGGAGCCCCCTTACGGAATCGAACCGTAGACCTTCTCCTTACCATGGAGACGCTCTGCCGACTGAGCTAAGGGGGCGAGTCTTAAGTTGTCTGACCTGCGGTTTCGCGTCTCACCGCGGCAACTCCGGCCGTGCACAGCGGTGAAGCTACGACCTGAGGCAGTGTTATCCGTCCTGCGCGTTGGAGAGCTTACCGTACTCCTGACGTCGTAGTGCCTCCACCTGGAGCAGCCCACTCCCGCACGATTCAGCACTCCTGGCTCCCAGGACACGCTCACAGTCGTCCGTAGAGTCGGCGCAGGCACGTACAGGCGTTCATCGTGGCGGAACTTGTGCCAGGATCGGCAGCGCTAGTGGGCTGCCAAACCGCGACTTGACTTGCTGCTTCACCGTACCCGAGGAACCGTTATACGCCACATCTCCGCTATAGGTCGCTTTGACCGTATCGGTGCCGAGCGCGAGTGCCGACGTTTCGCAGACCGCTTGGTAACTGGCACCGACCAACTTCAGAGTGCGGCTTGAGCATCCCGAGATGGCGTGGCCATCGCTGGAGAATCCGACTGTTCCCCCGCCATCGGTGGGTGAGCTCGTCGCGGTAAGCCTCACAGTCCCTGTCGTAGTTTGATGGATTTGGAGACGACTTCAGTGTCGTCTTTGTCGTTACCCGGCCGATTACCTGGTTTAGCGTGCCAGTAGAAGCGAAGGCGCTTTTATCGCCACTATAAATCGCCTTTACCTTGTCTGTTCCGCGGGGCAGCAAGGAAGTCTTGCAGGTCGCGTCGTAGCTTCCGGCGTCGCGTTGGAGTTGGGTGCTAGTGCATCCTGCCATCGTGTTACCTGCGTACCAGAAGGTCACTGTGCCAGCGCCTTCAGTTGAGCTGACGGCCGCAGTGAAGGCGACGGTCTGGCCATGGTCTGACGGATTAATCGACGAGGAGACTACGGTGGCTGTTGGGACCTTATTCACATCTGCTGCACCGTGGCAGATGAGGTGGCGTAGTCGGAATCCCGCTGTAGGCGGGGGGGCATGATGTAGGTGGTGGCCGCGAGCGAAGAGACGGCGCGGTGGTGGACTCGGCTGGTCACCTGGCCGGGATCATCAGCCGCGCCGACGTGCTCAACGTCTACGCCAGGCCGGATGAGGAGATCCGCCGTGAGGTCTCCAAAGACGTGCTGCTGCGCGGCTTCCTGGTTGACCCGTCGGGGCTGGGGATCACCGTGGAGGACGGCGTCGTCACGGTCTCCGGGCGGCCGGAGACCGGCGAAGTGGGCCGGCGGATCATTGCGGCGGTGCGGCACGTTAACGGCGTCGTCGCTGTCCGGGACCATCTGGCCTATTCCGATCAGCGCCCGTGGGCGGTGCCCTGACGCCCGTGCCGCAGGAACCGTGGCCCACTGGGGGCAGGAACGCGTCAGCCCGGGCCGGGGCCCGGGCTGACGCGTTACCTCCTACTGGTTACGCGGTGGGGCGGAGCCAGACACCGAGGTTCTGGCCGTTGTTCCACAGCACATTCGGGCTGATCACCATCGCGCCGGACGCAGTGCCGGTCGTGGTGTCCACGATCTCCGTCGTGGTCCACGGACCGGTCAGGGTGCCGCGCACGCCGGTGTAGGTGGTCGCCTTGGAACCGCTGAGCACCTGCAGCTTAGTGTTCGTCTTCGGCGCGGTCACCGTGGCGTTGTTCACCACGCCGGCCACCTCGGCGGCCGTGAAGATCGGCGTGCCCTCGGACGGCACCCGCAGGGTCTGGCTGACCTTCTGGGTGAGGTCGCTCGCGGTGTAGAAAATGTGCCCGGCCCGGTCGTAGTAGATGCTCAGCCGGAGCAGGTCTCCCACCTTCGGGGTGACGCGTGTCAGCACGCCGCCGCCCATGCCGAACGGCGGGACACCCTCGCTGAATCCGATGGAGTCGGCGCCCCCGCCCGAGCGCACGGCCAGGTACCGCGGGACTACGCTGGTGCCGCCCAGCACGACCTCGGCGTACCCGGCGTTGCCACTGGGCGTGGGCACCGGGGGCACCTTGACCGTGGTCGCGATGTACCGGAACCACCGGCCGCCGCCGGTGACGAACCCGGCCTGGCTGGTGGTGTAGATGGGGTCCGTGGAGTGGGCCCGGGCTGCGGCTGTGCTGGCCGCGCCCGGCCCGGCGAGCCCCAGAGCGAGAATTGCTGCCCCGCCCGCGGCCGCTACCGCGGACAGTGCGTGGACGATGTGCCTTCGCATGACGAAGACCCCCTATGGCCGGGGGTGACAAAGAACCTTCCGTGACGCGGGGCGGTGACTTCGTGGTCTACCCCGGCCTACCCGAAAAGATCCAGCCCTGCTGGCCGCTGGCCCCGCCGACGGGCATTCCGCCCGTCATGTACCAGTATATGACGGGCGGGCGATGCGGGAACCTGGCCAAGCCTTTCCTTTTCGGCCCGGCACGCCTAATTAGTTACTAATGACTGCCAATTACGGCCATTCGTCCTGGCGCCCGGCGAGTTCGGCGGCGACCGCCGCCACCACCCCCAGCAGCGCGGCCGCCACGGGACCGGACAGCCCGGGCCCGGGCCGCACGTCGGCGGCCTCGACGGCCAGGATCACGGCCCGGCCGGGCCGGAACGCGTCGGGCAGGCCGAGGCCGTGGGAACTGCCCCCGCCCGGGCCTGCTGCCGCGGGTCGTCGTCCAGCCCGGCACCTTCCAGCTCCGCGGGCGTGATCCAGTGGATGCGCCCGGGGCACGGCGCAGCGCGCCCGGGGGGACCGTGCAGGGCGTCGACGATGACGGCGAGCGCCGCCCCGGACCACGCCTCCAGCAGCCCGGACGGTTCCCCGTCCGAGATGACCACCCGGACCCCCGGGAGGTGGCGCCGCCGACCTCGTCCGCCACCGCGGGACCGATCCCGTCGTCGCGCCAGAAGGTGTTGCCCACCCCGATGACAACGGGCCTGGGACCTGGCCGGCGACGTAGCACCGGGCGCAGACGCCAAGATCACGAAAGATGCAGGCTAAGGCTGTGTGTGCGGGAACGGAGCGTACCCGCGCTGAATTGCTACGTGGTATTTGCTGGCGGACGTCCGACATACGCATACACGACGGTCGGAATGCCACAAGGCGGCAATCGGGCGGCCCCGGAATGCGGACCGGGCCGACCAGCCTTTTCGTCAGGACAGGATGAGCGCGGCGCATAGGGCCGCGACCACCACGGTCTGCAGCGCCGCCCGGGCGTTGATCACGTGGTCCCATTGCCGCTGCAGGGCCCGTGCGTCACCTGGGACGCGTCCGTCGTGGGCGGCGGCAGTGAGCTGACGGTTGATGGGGGCGCTGACGCTCCGGTAAATGAGCAGCCAAACGGCCATGGCGAGCACTGCCGCGCCACCGGCCACGACGGCGCCGGGGTGCCCAGCCAGGGCCGCCACGGCAGTGCCCAAGACCGTGGCGGCCAGCCCTATGGCACCAGGCACGGGGAGGCGCCGGTCGGCGTAGTCATGCATGTAGCCGGTTGCGCCGGTCAGGGTGCGGTCATCCACGCAGGCGAGGGCAGGCCGGAGCACGATCGCCGCAAAGACGTCGGTGCCGAAGATGACGGCGGTGGCTACCAGGGCCGCGGCGATGAGCAGTTGAGCGAGGACGGTCATGATGTGACCTCCGGGGCAGCCAGGTCCAATGGGGGGATGACGCCAAGCTGCTGGAACACCTCGAGCAGGTTGAGTTCGTCCCAGTGTTCGGCGAACTCGCCATTGTGAACCCGCCAGATGTCGATCGAGCGCATCTCGATCGGCCGGCCGGTAGGGGGAATGCCGTAGAACGGCCCGCGGTGGGTGGCTCGATAGGTGAAGCGCCCGGCCACCCGGTCACCGGCCTGGATCAGGTCGTCCATGGTGGTGGTGAGGTCGGGGAACGCGGTGAAGAAGGCGGCCCAGAAGGCGCGGTTGGCTTCGCGGCCATCCTCGACGAAGGGATTGTGGTTGATGTAGTCGACAGCCACGAAGCCCTCGACGGCGGCGGGGTCGTGCTGGTTGAGCATGGCCAGGTAGCGCTGAGCGAGCTGCTGATGGTCAGTAGTCATTGGGAAGGCCTCTTTCTTTTCTAGCGACGCTAGCACTACTAGCAACGACATGTCTAGCGATGCTAGTTCACCTAGTGATGCTATAGTGGCTCCCATGACCGCCACCGAGCGCCAACAGCGCGACCGGGCTCGCCGGCGCCAGGCCATCATCACGGCCGCCCGCCAGCTGGCGGAAGCCGAGGGCTGGGACGCCGTGACCACCCGCCGGCTAGCCGACCGGATCGAATACAGCCAGCCGGTTCTTTACAGCCACTTCGCCGGAAAGGGGGACATTATCGAGGCGGTCGCCGTCGAGGGATTCGCTGAACTGCGCCTCATCCTGCGAAGCGCGCGGGAGGCCGCCGGTTCCCCCGTAGCCGCGCTACGAGAACTCGCCGGGGCTTATGTCGGCTTCGCCCTGGAGCATCCGGCCCTCTACGACGCCATGTTCACCCTCAACACCGAACTGCCCTTCGGCCGGCCCGAGGCGCCCCGCGCGCTGCAAGCCGCCTTCGCCGAACTTGTGGAAGCTGTCACGCCGCTGGCCGGCGAGCGTGACCCTGACACCCTGACCGAGGTTGCCTGGAGCGCTCTGCACGGCGTCGCCACCCTCACCCGTGCCAGCCGGCTCCGCCCGGACTACCAGCAAGCGCGCCTGACAATGCTGGTCGATCAACTCGCTGGCGTGACCGGCTGATATCGCTCAGATCTGAGACTCCAAGAACTTGCCGATCTGCCCGGTCGCCGCCGCCAACGGCGTCGACGACGTCCGAATGCTCCACGCCCCGCACGCCATGCACCCACAAGCACCCGCCCTGCACGCCCGGTGCCTCGGCTGAAGTAACCGGCCAGCCTCGAACCGCTGCGCCACGAGATAAGTCCACCACGGCGGAACCGAATCCATCAGCCAGCCGTCCAAGTCCCCGTGGACGATACACACGCGCCGCGAAACCTTCAGCCGCCCGGCCTCCTCACCACCGCGTCCTCAGCAAGGAAATCCACAAGTCCGCTGCCCCCTCCGGGCCAGCACGCAGCGGGCCGTCAACCAGCAATGAGCCAGGTAGCGAGCCAGCCCGGCCGATCGCAGGATAAGTCATGACATCGCCGGGATCGGGACTTGCCGTGCCTAATACTCTGGCCATGAGGCAGGCCGGCCGCGATGTTCACAGCCGGCCCACCTGAATGCAGGTGTTGAACTCCGACGGCAGGGAATGGTTTCCGCGCACGGGCGATCTGACTAGTCAGAGGACACGCGAGGTCTCGACGAAGATGACCATGGCGACGAAGGCGCGGCCATGAGATCTGCCCGATCTGGATCTTCAGCGTTCGGCATCGTGGCGGGCGCGGCCATCGTCGCTTCCAGCATCGGCCTTCTCGGCGTTAGCACGGCGGCCGAGGCGAGCACAGTGAACACCGCCGACGTCACCACGGCGAGCGCCGCCGCTCCTAGCGTGTGCGGCCAGCCCCCCGCCACCACCTCCGCGGCCCGCACCGTCCCGGCTGGCCGGTCAGTCCTCGTCTTGGACGCGGTCTCGCTCTCGTCGTCCAAGGGCCCCAAGTCCAAGCCCAGCGCGACCGCCACGGCAAAGGCCACCGCCACCGCAAAAGCCACCGCCACCGCCACCGCAAAAGCCACCGCCACCGCCACCGCAAAGGCCACCAGCAGCGCCACCCCCAGCAGCACCCCCAAAGCCACCAGCAGCGCCACGGCTACCCCCAAAGCCACCAGCAGCGCCACGGCCACCCCGAGCAGCTCGGCCACCCCCAGCACCTCGGCCAGCCCCAGCACCAGCCCTTCGACCTCCGCCTCTCCTTCCCCCAGTCCCACGAATTCCGGCTCTAAGAGCCCCTCGCCAAGCCCCAGCCCCACCAGCAGCAGCCCTTCGGTCCAGCTGTGCCTCGAGGTGCAGGCCATCACCACCAAGTCGGGCGTGCACCCGGGGGGACGGCCAGCTACGCGATCTGGGTGTGGCCCGCGGGCGGCGCGGCGAGCGGCGTCACCGTGACCATCAGCAGCAAAGCGGCCAGCAAGGACGTGACGCCCAAGTTCACGGTCTGCCCCACGGCCACCGGGCGCACCTGCACGGTGGGCGGGATCGCCAAGGGCACCTCTGACGAGCTGCAGGCGACCGCTACCGTGCCCAGCAGCATCGCCGCGGGCAAGGACATAACCCTCACCGCCACGGCCAAGGCGGGCGACGCCACCGCCCCGCCCGCCGCGGACGCAGGCCTCAAGGTCACCGCTAAACCGTCGTCGAAGCACTCGCCGTCCCCGTCGCCGACGCCCACTCCCTCCTCCAGCTCGACGGACTCGGGCCTCGGTGCCACGCTGCCCGCGGGGATCCTGCCCACCGTTCCCCTGACCACCACCGAGGGCCCCTCGCTGGGCGAGCTGCCCGGACCGACGACGTCCGCGGGCTCGCCCGGCGGCCTCTTCCCCACCGTGTCGCCGCAACCGGCCGCCAGCCCGAGCCCCTACTCAGCCGTGCTGCCTAAAGCCCGCGATGTTCGGGTCACGGACGCGGCGGCGACCTTCCCGTTCAGCACCCGCCTGGTCGGCGGTGAACTCGTCGGCCTGGCCGTGCTCGCGGCGGCCCTGGCCATCGCGATCGTCCGGTTCTCGCTGCGCAGGCCCCGGCCACAGCACGGCAAGGACGGGGCCAGCTGACCCGCGGCCCCGCCTCGTGTAAGCCCCGCTCGTGCCGAGCCCGCGAGCCCAGCTCGCGCCGAGCCCGCCAGCCCAGCTCGCGCCGAGCCCGCCGGTCCACCCCCCCGAGCCGGACTCGCACCCAGTCCGCCGGGGCATCCGCCTGAAAGCCCTACCTGACGACGTGCTCCACCATCGGCCGGAGGGCCCGCAAGTGCGTCGCCAGCTTGGTGGCGCTCATCGTGGGCGACGCGACCACGCCGAAGGTGTCGTTGTCGGCCCAGGTGCAGAGCGCGACGCTGCCCGGCACGCTGGCCTGGGCATTGACGCACGCCGCCGCCCCGCCGAGTGATCCCGCGCTGGTCACGAACGCGCCCTTGGACTGCTGGGTGAAGCTCGCGATGAAGCCGCCCGCCGAGACCCCGGTGAGGTTGCCGCCGATGAACAGGATCATCTGCGGTGGCTGGGTGCTGGTAGCGCTGGTGCCGTCCTCGTAGACCGCCGAGACGACGTGACTGGCCTGACCCGCGCTCTTGGTGACGACTTCCCGCTGCAGCTCCGCGGCGTTCATCTGCTTCTCGAGCTGCGGCCGCCGGACGTAGGCCCCCAGCTTGTCCGGCGTGGTCAGGACGTGCGCAGGCCCGTTGCCGCCGAGCATCCCCGTCCCGACCACGACCGCCGCGCCCGCCACCACGACCGCCAGCCCGGCCCCGATCATGAGCTTCCGGCGGTTACCACGCCGGCCTGAACGGCGCGGAGAGCGCGCAACACGGGGCGACCGCGACTGCCGGCCGGCTACCGGCGCGACCTGGTCCTCCCCCGGAGGCGCCTCCCGCAGGGCAGCCCGGCCACGGGACCGGCGGCTGGTGGCCACGTCCTCCCCGGCCGGGGAGGCCACTGGGGGCTGCGTAGCGGACCGCCCGGACGGCCGACCGCCGGCGGTCCAGCCCGTAGGCTCCCGGCCTGCGGCACGCCGGTCAGCAAGGTCAAATTCAGGATCCGCAACGAAGCCCGCTACGGTGCCACGACCCGCCTGGGCAGGCTCGGGGGGTGTCCGCCCGGGCGGGAGGGGACCGGAGCCGGTCCAGCCGGACGCGGTCTGGGCGGACGTGGCGCGTGCCCCGGCCGCGGGGGCGACGGCGGGGGGCTGGCCTGGCTCGGCCGGCGAGGGCCTGTCCCAGTCAGGGACGGGGTCGCCGGCCGCCGGGTCGCCGACTCGCCTGCCATGGCGCCTCGGGCCGGTCCGCTCCGACGTGCGGTCCGTGACGACCAATTCCGGGGCGGCCTCGGCCATGGGTTCGGGACGATGACGACGTCCGCGCCGTGGCGCCGATGACCAGCCGGTCTCAGGCGCCTCCTCCGTGCCCAGGCCGGGCCCGCCGGAGTGGGTGGCCGCGCGTGAGCCAGCCGGGCGCGGCCGTTCCGGCGGCGCGGTCAGATAGGCGTCCGGGTCCTGCTGCTGGGGGGGAACGGAACGATCAGGGGGCACCGCTCGGCCACGCGGCGCCGGACCCCCACGCGGAACCGGACGCCCCGGCGCAACCGGACCGCCCGGCGCAACCGGACGTCCTGGCGTAACCGGACGCCCCGGCGTAACCGGACCCCCAGGTGGAACCGAACGCCCTAGCGGAACCGCGGTTCCCGGAACCACGCGGCCTTCCACGACCCGGGCTGCCTCACGCCACGGACGGACAGCACGGTGTCCCCGGCCACGGTCCGCCTCCACAGGCGCGACCGCCTCGCCCTGCCGGTCAGAAGGCCGTGCCGCCTCGCGACCGCGGCCAGCCCGGGCACCACGGTCGGGGTAAAGGTCGCGTGCCCCGCCAGGCTCGTCACCGGGGGCGCCGGCGAGCCCAGCCCGGTCAGCGTCAAGCGGTGGCCAGGCCTGACCCGGACGGCTGTCATCCCGCCTGCGTCCAGACTCCCGGCCGGGCTCCTCCCGCCTGTGCCCCCGCTCCCGTCCGGGATCGTTCCAGCCGCGCTCCGGCTCCCGCCCAGGCTCCTCCCGCCTGTGCCCCGGACCCCGTCCGGGCTCGTCCCGTGCGCGCCCGTCCTCCTGCCGGAACCCACGGGTCCCCTCACCCCGAGCAGGCGCCCGCCGCCGGCCGCGGGCCGGCTCGCCCGGGGCGGCGGGACGGTCATACCCAGTCACCTCGCCGGGCGCGCCAGGCCGGTGGTGGACGGCCGTCCGACCCGGGACGGCAGGACGCCGTGAACTGGGCGCATCTCCTGGTGCGGCGGGCGCCCGCCGGCGGCCGCGGGCCGGCTCGTCCGCCTCGGCTGGCCAGCCGACGCCAGGTGCCTCGCCCGGTGGAACGGGCCGGGCGTACCCGGTCGCCGCGCTGGGGGCGGCGGCACGCCCGTAGCCCCATGCCCCGTTTCCCGGGGAACCGCTACGCCCATCACCGCGCGGCGCCTCACCCGATACGCCGGGCCAGCTATTGCCAGGTGACGACTCCCCCGTGGGACCTGGGCGCCCGTAGCCGGGTGACGGGTCCCGCGTGAATCCTGGCGGCCCATACCCAGGTGACGACTCCCCTGGAGACGGTCGGGGACCATTACCGGACGCTGGCCCAGCTGGGGGTGCGGACCACCCGGTGCCGCGCGCGGAGTCTCCAGAGGGCGTCCCCCCGCTACCCGGCGGCGCCGGGTACTCGCGGAATCCGCGCGAACTCTCCGGGGTCGCCTGAGTGCGCTGCCCCGGCACCATCTCGGGGTACTGCGGCGGCGGATACCCATGCCCTGGCTGGTCACCGCGGGCCGCGGAGCCGGGATCGACGGAGCCACGCGCCCGCCGCCCGCGCGGCGGGTGCTGCGGGCCCTGGTCGCTCATGTGTCCCCTTGCCGTGCCAGTAAAGCGATCTTGCCGGACCGGGAGTCACCCCATCATGAGGCATGCCGCCGACGCCCGCTACCGGGTCTGGCGCCCTCGTCCCCGCGAGGCCGCCCTCAGGCCGCCGTAGATCGTTAACTGCCTGGTCGCGCCCCGGCAGTTCGTGATCAAACGTCTGGTGTTGCTATCACGACACCAGACGTTTGATCACGAACGGAGGGTTGCAGGGCGGGAAGAAAGCGGCCGGCCTCTTCGAGCTGATCGACAACGCCGGCGACCTCTACGCCCCCGACCCGGTCAGCGTGGTCCGCCTGCCCTGAGGTGTTCAGCGTGCGGTTGCTGGTGGTACGCCGAACGCGTCCCTTCGGTGTGCTTGCGGGCGATCTCAGCCGCCCGCTCCTGGTCCTTCGCCTCGACGGCGTCGATGAGCTGCCGGTGCTCGGCCCATGATTGCTGGCCGCGCAGCGGCGCGACCTCCCGGTAATACCAGCGGACCCGGCGGCTGACGATGCGGGCCAGGTCGGCCAGCACGGCGTTCCCGGCCACCCGCGCGAGCATGGCGTGGAACTCGTTGTTGGCCGCCACGATGCGCTCGGTCTCCCCGGAGGCGACGGCTGCCTGCCCCTCATCCCAGATCGACCGCAGCCGGGCTATGCCGGCGGGAGATGCCGAGCGCGCGGCCAGCCGGGCCATCTGCACCTCCAGCAGCTCCCGGACGTCGAACAACTCATCGACCTCGTGATCGGTGGGGACATGAACGAAAGCACCCTGGTTGGGCCGCAGGTCCACCCAGCCTTCCGCCTCCAGCCGGTGCAGCGCCTCCCGGACCGGCTGGCGGCTCACCCCCAGTTGCCGGGCCAGCTCGGTCTCGACCAGGTGCTCGCCGGGGCCGAGCCGGCCGCTGACCACCAGTTCCACGAGGGCCTCGTACACGGACTGGCGCAGCGGCACCGGCCGCGCGACCGGACTGATGAACGCGCGCGGGCCAGCCGGCTGGGCGGCCGCGGTCACGATGCTCTCCCCCATGGCATTTAGCATATCGACGTCTGTATCCAAAATGCGGAGTCCCCCCAGCGTCCGCGCCAAGGCCCGGCCCCCGGAGACGCGATCCCTCGGCTCTGGCCCCCTCCCGGCAGGCCTGATAAACACGGCACATGGTGCTGCATGTCCGCGGAACCGTGCTGCCGGAACGGGAAGGGCGCTCCCTGTGGATCGATGGCGGGGTGCTCCGCGAGGATCCCGTGGCGGGCGCCGACACAGTGGTGGACGGCGGCTGGCTGGTGCCCGGGCTGGTCGACGTGCACACCCATCCCGGGGCCGAACGGCCCGGCGATCCCTTCGACGAGGCGGTGCTGCGGCACCACCTCGCGGATCACGCCGCCGCAGGCGTGCTGCTGATCCGCGCCCCCGGGGCCGCCGCCCGCATCCCGGGGTGGGCCCACGACGCGGGTGGCCTCCCCCGGGTGCGCTCGGCGGGACCGTGGCTCGCCACCCCGGGCCGTTTCTTCCCGGGCTGGGGACGACACGTCACCGAGGCAGAACTCGCAGAGGCCGCCGTGCAGGAGGCCACCGCCGCACTGGCGGCCGCCCAGGCCAGCACGACCCGAGAGGCCGCCCAAGACCCAGAGGCCGCCCAAGACCCAGAAGCCGCCCAAGACCCGGGGGCCGACCCGGGGCCTGGGTCGCGAACCTCGACCAGGCTGGCGGCCCCCGCCGCGCCCCGGCTGGTTGCCGCGGCCGGCTGGTGCAAAATCATCGGCGACTGGGCCTGGGACGAGGCGCCGGTGCCGCTGGCGGTCCTCCGCGAGGTAGCCACCGCGGTGCACGCGATCGGCGGCAAGGTGTCCGTGCACGCCCAGACCGCCGCGGGTTGCGCCAACGCCGTCGCGGCCGGGGTGGACAGCCTGGAGCACGGCATGCACCTCGACCCAGGCCTGCTGGACCAGATGGCCACCCAGGGCACCGCCCTGGTACCTACCCTCAACGCGTTCGCCGCGTCCGCGTTCGGCGTCCGGGCCGGGGATCCCGGGCCCCGCCGGGACGCCTATCTGGCCGGCTGGGCGGCGATGCCCGGCACGGCTCGCGCCGCGTACGAGGCAGGAGTCACGGTCCTGGCCGGCACCGACACACACCCGTGCGGGACGGTCCCGCAGGAGGTGGAGCGGCTGATCAGCGCGGGGCTGCCCTGGGCGGCCGCGGTGGGCGCGGCCAGCTGGACCGCCCGGGCCTGGCTCGGCCTGCCCGGCCTGACCGACGGCGCCCCGGCTGACCTGGTCGTATTCGACGAGGACCCGGTCGCCCACCCGGATGTGCTGCACCATCCCCGCCGCATCATCCTGCGCGGCCAGATCCTGGCTTGACCGAGGCCGCGGACATCCGCAACACCTCTCCCTCGAAACACGTTCATCCCTGCGATCCCTCAACGCATTCATCCCCGCCAAACACCTTCATCCCCCACAGCAAGCGCTGCGGGGGATGAAGTGAATATTCCTTTCGCGCGAAGGAAATTAGTATTTCGAGTAGGCGTACGGGGGGACGGGGGTCGGGGGGGTCGGGTAAGGGCCGTGGCGCAGGCCTCAGCCGTGGAACATGTTCGGGCTAGCCCCATGCGCCACTGCAGACGCGACAGGAGCAGAGTTAACACTCGCGGCGATCGATGGTATAGCTACGGCAGCTCCGGATAGGAGCGTAACGCCGGCCACGGAGAGAGGTAATGCGACTTTTATGGCGAGTGCCCGCGCGATACGCATGGCGCCTCCATAGTATAATGCCCGAAGGGTGGTTACCCGTAATGGGCGGTCCTGTGGATAACCCGGCGCATGCGTTCCGGCAACACCAAGCTAGCGCGCCTGTGACCTGGCTGTCTACCGAAATTTAGAAATTGAATGAAGTTTTTAGAAAATCAATTGATCACATTCTTGAGCCTTAAACTTACTTATATTCCCGGGACAATCTAATGCAACCTGACTTACGGGCTATAAACAACTAACTAGGCTCCTTCAGAGAATAGCAGAATTGCATAGCAAGAGACAGTGCAAGTGTCACTGCAATTTGCATACTGCTAACATTACGTAAAAACTAAAATCCACAGCGTCATGCGCGTGATCCCTTGCTGGGCCGTCCAAGATCTCGTTGTACCGTCGTTTACCAGCACGAAAGTGCTTGTTCCTCCCATATTCGGGAGGTACCATCCACCTCATGCCCGCTCCAGCCTTAACCGGCCGGCTCGTCGGCCGGGATCATGAACTGTCGCGGCTTATCAGCTGCGCGACTGAGGTGACCGCAGGACACGGCCAGGCCGTTCTGATCGAGGGCGAGCCCGGCATCGGCAAGTCTGCTCTGGTACGGGCGGCCTGTGCCGAAGCAGCCGAACTGGGATGCCAGGTGTTCTGGGGCGCAGGTGACGAGCTGGGTCAGGCGCTGCCGCTGCTCCCCATTCTGGAAGGGCTGCGGGTCCGCGAGCCCTCAGAGAACCCCCGGCAGGAAACGATTGTCGCGCTGCTGCGCGGCGAGGTCGCCTCTGGCCACGGCGAGGATGTGCCGACGGCGCTGGCCGAGCAGTTGCTGGCGCTCGTCAACGAGTTGTGCGCGACGCTACCGACTGTCCTCGTCGTGGATGATCTCCAGTGGGCCGATCATTCCAGCGTTACCTGGTGGGAGCGGCTGTCCAGGTCGGCCCGGCACCTGCCGCTGATGCTGGTCGGCATGATGCGGCCGGTGCCGCAGCGGGAGGATCTGCTGGCCCTACGGCACACAGCCGATCTCACCGTCCGCTTCCAGCTAGGCGGGCTCCCCGAAGGGTCCGTGACTGAGCTGGTCGGGACCCTGGCCGGCGGCAAGCCCGACGATGAGCTCATGCACCTCGCAGATGGCGCCGCGGGCAACCCGCTCTACCTCACCGAGCTGGTGGACGCGCTGGCCCGCAGTTCCGGCCTGACTGTCTCTGACGCCGGAACCGCGGAGCTGACCAGCGGGCATGCGCCTCAGTCGCTGTCCGCGGCGATCGCGGACCGGCTCCGCTTCGTGCCGGCCTGGGTCCGTGAGGTGCTTCGTGCGGCTGCCCTGCTGGGCGTGGAGTTCGCCGTGCCCGACCTGGCCACGGTGCTCGGCCGGGGCGTCGTGGATCTGGTTCCGGCCGTGAACGAGGCCCGGGCGGCAGGCGTGCTGGCCGAGTCGGGCAACACTCTCGGGTTCCGGCACCCGCTGATCCGCGCCGCACTGTATGAGGAGATCCCGGCCCCCGTGCGAGCCGCCTGGCACCGTGAAGCCGGGCGGGCGCTGGCCGAGGCCGGCGCGCCTGCCGACCGGGTGGCCCGGCAGCTGCTTCAGGCGATCCGCGGTCCGGCCAGCGCTGCGGAGCCCATGGACGAGTGGATCGTGCGCTGGCTGGATCGCACGGCCCCCCTGCTGGTCGGCCAGGCCCCCAGGGCGGCTGCGGAGCTTCTCGGCTACACAGTCGCGAGGACGTCGGCTGACTCGGCGCAGCACGACGCCCTGGTGTGCCGGTTCGCCGAGGCTCTGTACCGCGTCGGCGACGCGGCTGAGGCGGAACGAGTGGCTCAGCGCGGCCTCGCGGCCACCGATAACCCTGATCTCCTGGTCGACCTGCACTGGACCCTGGCGGAGTGCCGGACTATGGTCGGCCGGTTCCCGGAATCACTGGCCGCGCTGAACCAGGCTCTGGCCCTGCCGGGGATCTCCGGCCGGCACCGGGCCCGGCTGCTGGTGGCCATCGCCCGGACCCACCGCGAACTCGGCCAGATCGAGATGGCTGACCAGGTGGCCAGCACGGCCCTGGCCGAGGCGACAGAGGCAGACGACGACTGGGCGGTCGGCTGGGGCCTGCATGTGCTGACTTACACAGCGGCGATGCAAGGGCGCGTAGCGGACGCGCTGCCCCTGTACGACCGGGCTCTGGCGGTCACTCAGGCCGAACCGGCGCTGACCGACCTGCGGCTGCTGCTGCAGATCAACAAGGCCGTCGCGCTGGGCGAGCTCGACCAGTACGACGGGGCGTTCGCCGCCGCCCGCCAGGCCCAGCAGCTTGCCGACCGGGTCGGCATCATGGTCCGCCGGGCCCAGGCGCACTGCTCTCTCGGTGAGTTGCTGTTCCACACCGGCTCCTGGGACGACGCCCTGGCTGAGGTCGGCGTCGTTCAGGAAGTCACCAAGGACCCTGGAGTGGCCTGCTGCGACCATGGGGTCGCCGCGGCCATCTCCATCCACCGCGGCGACATGAGCACGGCACGTCATCACCTGGCGTCCGCCGTCCCGCACGCGGAGCGGATCGGGAACCGGGTGGTCGGCACGCTGGCCCTCGCTCGCAGTGAGGCCTTCGAGCAGGAAGGCGCCCTGACCGACGCACTCGGGGTGCTGACCGGATTCACAGATGATGCCGAAGAAGTAGACGAAGTCGAGGATCTGCTGGCGGACAGCGTGAGGCTGGCCACGAAGGTGGGTGACACGGCCGCCGCGCGGACCCTGGCCGACCGGGCCGCGGCCCTGGCCAGCGAGTCGGAGATCCCGCACCGGCAGGCCAACGCGCTCTGCTGCCAGGGCCTGGTCGATCGCGACCCCGCCCGGCTGCTCCGGGCCGCGGAACGCTACGACGACGCCCGGCGGCCGCTGCTGGGCGCGAAGGCGCTGGAGGCCGCAGCCGAGGCGTTCGTTGACCAGGGCGACCGGGACCCGGCCCGGGCTGCGTTCAGCCGCGCAGTCGACCTCTACACCTCCCTCGGCGCGACCCGTGATGTGGCCCGGCTGCAGGCGAGGTTCCGGGCCCACGGCATCCGCCGCGCGCCGCGCGTCAAGCACCGGCGGGCGCGCCGGGGCTGGGACAGCCTGACGCCCGCCGAAGCCAAGATCGCCGCGCTGGTCGCCGAGGGGATGACCAATCCGCAAATTGCCGCCGAGCTGTTCCTGTCCCACCGGACGGTAGCCACCCATGTCTCGCACATCCTGGGCAAGCTCGACGTGCGCTCCCGGATCGACATCGCCCGCGAGGCCACCGACCGCCGCGCCGTCGCCGGCTGAGCCCCGCACCTGGGCTCAGCCGGCGACGGCACCTGCGGCTGAGCCCGCCAGCTCAGCCTTCCTGGGGGTCCTCGGGGCCGCGCCGCGGCCAGCCGAGCCCGGCCCTTCAGCCCGGCCCTTCAGCCCGCCTACCCAGCCCGGCCCTTCAGCCCGCCTACCCAGCCCGGCCCTTCAGCCCGGCCCTTCAGCCCGCCTACCCAGCCCGGCCCTTCAGCCGGGCTGCCCGGCCGGGCTGCCCGGCCGGCTGCCCGGCCCGGCTGCCCCGGCCGGGTCCTGGATCCGGGCCGGAGGGGACCCGGATCCAGGACGCTGCTCAGGGCGCGAGCGTGAAGTAAACCGCCTTGCCCCTGGCCGTCTCCCGGGAGCCCCAGCTGCTGGAAAGGCTCTCAAGCAGCATCAGGCCGCGCCCGGCCTCGGCGTAGGGCAGCGCGTGCACCCGGGCCGGGGCGGACCGCGACCCGTCGTGCACCTCCACCCGCAACAGGCCGCCGCCCCAGCTGATCACCAGCTCGATCGACTCGTGCTCATCCGACGCATGCAGGATGGCGTTGGTGACCAGCTCGCTGGTGAGCAGGGCCGCCGTGTAGTCGTCGACGGGGAGGTCCCAGGCCCGGATAATCGCGCCGACATGGCGGCGGGCCTGCGCCGCCGCGGCCGGGCCTGCGAGTAGTGAGATTCGGTACGGGCGCTCCACTATCGTGCGGACTTGCGCCATCATTGTCATCTGTTTCCTTGCCGGGCCTGCTCGGGCCAGTAGCGGAAGCGCAAGTAGCGCCGCCGTGCGTTGCGGACCAGGGTGAGGCCGCGCCGGGCGTCCGCGTCGGGCCCCGGGGCCACCGGCACTGGCGCCAGATCAGACCGCGATCCCTCGTGCACTTCCACCCGCAACCGGTCATCAACCCAGCTGATCATCAACTGAACCGCCTCGTGCCCATCCGTGTCCTGCCTCATGGCATCCGTGACCAGTTCGCTGGCGAGCAGAGCCGCGCCGTAGGCGTCGATGGGGATGTCCCATGCGTGGATGATCGCCCAGACGTGGCGGCGGGCTTCGGCCGCTGCTTCGGGACCTGCGGGAAGGGAGATGCGATACGGGCGCTGCACCGTCGCGCGGACGGGCGCCAACCTGTTCATCAGTTTCCTTGCCGAGCCTGGTCGGGTCGGGGGCGGCATGTAACGCCGTTCTTCAGGACACGATGGCCGGCCCGGCGGCCCGAAACATCGGTCGGCTGACGGATGTCGCAACGCCGGCGGGCCGCTGGCCGGCCCCGGCCTTCCGCTGCGCATCCCGATTGGGCACGATGGTCGGATGACACACGAAGTGCGGGGCGTCGTCGCCCCAGCTAAGGGCGCCAAAGTCGAAGTCACCACGATCCTGGTGCCAGATCCGGGGCCGGGAGAGGCTTTGGTCCGGGTCCAGGCGTGCGGCGTCTGCCATACCGACCTGCACTACCGGGAAGGCGGCATCGGGGACGACTACCCCTACCTGCTGGGGCACGAGGCCGCAGGCGTGGTCGAGGCGGTGGGTGACGGTGTCACCCACGTCGCGCCAGGCGATTTCGTGATCATGAACTGGCGCGCGGTCTGCGGCGAGTGCCGCGCCTGCAAGCGCGGCCGGCCCTGGTACTGCTTCAAGACCCACAACGCCAAGCAGAAGATGACGCTCGCGGACGGAACGGTCCTGTCCCCCGCACTGGGAATCGGCGCGTTCGCGGAGAAGACGCTGGTCGCCGCGGGCCAGTGCACGAAGGTCAACCCGGCCGCCGGGCCCGAGGTGGCCGGCCTGCTGGGCTGCGGCGTGATGGCCGGCCTGGGCGCGGCCATCAACACCGCCCCCGTCGTCCGGGGCGACTCGGTCGCCGTCATCGGGTGCGGCGGGGTCGGCGACGCCGCCGTGCTCGGTGCGGTGCTGAACGGGGCGCGGACCATCATCGCGGTGGACATCGACCCGCGGAAACTGGAGTGGGCCCGGCAGTTCGGGGCCACCCACGTGATCAACTCACGGGAGGCCGACCCGGTCGAGGGGATCAGGGCGCTGACCGAGGGGAACGGCGCGGACGTGGTGATCGAGGCGATCGGCCGCCCGGAGACCTACCAGCAGGCGTTCTACGCCCGGGACCTGGCCGGGACCGTGGTCCTGGTCGGCGTGCCCACCCCGGACATGCGGATCGGGCTACCTCTGCTGGACGTGTTCGGCCGGGGCGGCGCACTCAAGTCGTCCTGGTACGGCGACTGCCTCCCGGAGCGGGACTTCCCGGTCCTCATCGACCTTTACCTGCAGGGACGGCTTCCGCTCGACAAATTCGTTTCGGAAAGAATTCTGCTGGACGAGGTCGAGGAGGCCTTCGCGAAGATGGAGCGCGGTGAGGTGCTGCGCAGCGTGGTGACGCTGCCGTGACCGCGCAGGTCGGGAAGGTCGTCACCTCGGGCACGTTCTCGCTGGACGGGCAGGACTTCGCGGTGGACAACAACGTGTGGCTGATCGGTGACGAGCACGAGGTCCTGGTCATCGACGCGGCGCACGACCCGGAGGCGATCCTGGCCGCGGTCGGCGGGCGCAGGCTGTCCGCCATCGTCTGCACCCACGGGCACAACGACCATATCGACGCGGCACCGCAGGTCGCCGAGGCGACGGGGGCACCGATCCTGATGCACCCTGAGGATCAGGTGCTGTGGCGGATGATCTACCCCGGCACCGTGCCCGACGGTGACCTGACCGACGAGGAGGTCATCGAGATCGCGGCCACCCCGTTGCGGGTGCTGCACACCCCCGGCCACTCACCCGGCAGCGTGTGCCTGTACGCGCCAGCCCTGCGGGTCGTGTTCTCCGGGGACACCCTGTTCCACGGCGGCCCGGGCGCGACGGGCCGGTCGTACTCGAACCACGACACGATCATCCGGTCCATCCAGGACCGGCTGCTGGACCTGCCGCCGGAGACCGTCGTGCACACCGGGCACGGCAAGGACACCACGATCGGTGCCGAGTCCGGCCAGTTCGCCCACTGACGCCGGCCGGTGAGCCATGGTCAGTGAGCCGGTCCGGATCGCGATGTGGTCCGGGCCGCGCACGGTGTCCACCGCGCTGCTGCGGGCCTGGGAGAACCGCCCGGACACCGTGGTCGCGGACGAGCCGCTGTATGCCTTCTACCTGGACCGCACCGGGCTCGAGCATCCCGGCCGGGAGCAGGTCATCGCCAGCCAGCCGACCAGCTGGGCGACGGTGATCCGCGAGCTGACCACGGGGTCCCTGCCCGCGGGCCGGACCGTGTTCTACGCCAAGCACATGACCCATCACCTGCTGCCGGAGGTGGACCGGGAGGCGCTCGCCCCGCTGCGGCACGCGTTCCTCATCCGGGATCCCCGGGAGCTGCTGGCCTCCTACGCGCGGGTGCGCGCCACACCCACCCTGGATGATCTCGGCCTCTGGCAGCAGGCCGAGATCTTCGACCGGTTTGGCGGCCCGGTCATCGACTCCCGTGACCTGCTGGAACGCCCCGAGGCGATGCTGCGTGCGCTGTGCGCAGCGCTGGACGTCCCATTCACCACGGCCATGCTCTCCTGGCCCGCGGGGCCGCGGGACACCGACGGCGTCTGGGCCCCGCACTGGTACGACTCGGTCTGGCGCTCGACAGGTTTCGGGCCCTACCGCCCGCCGGCGCAGGCCCTGCCGGCCCGGCTGGCCGCGCTGGCCGATCAGTGCCAGCCGTTCTACCAGCGGCTGAGTGCCTTCCGCCTGGCCGGCGGGCTATCCCAGGCCCCGCCCAGGCCACCGCACCCCACTCTGGAGCGTCGTAGTGCTGCAGACCTTTGATGAGCGCAACCGTGACCTGATCGTCAACGTTGGCGGCGTGCTGTCGCACCGCGACCAGGCCGCGATCAGCCCGTTCGACTCCGCGGTGCAGGGCGGTGACGCGGTCTGGGAGGGGCTGCGGCTCTACCAGGGCCGGATCTTCCGGCTCGGCGAGCACCTTGCCCGGCTGCGCCGCTCCGCGGCCGCGCTGGCCTTCGCCGGGGTCCCGCCAGACGAGGAGATCACCGAGCAGATCCGCCGCACGCTGCGCGCGAACGCGATGTCCGATGGCGTCCACATCCGGCTCACCCTCACCCGCGGCGTGAAGATCACCAGCGGCATGGATCCCCGGCTCAACCAGTCCGGGCCCACCCTGATCGTGCTCGCCGAGCACAAGGACCCCGTCTACGACCAGTCCGGGATCACCCTGGTCACCTCGAGCGTGCGCCGACCGCCGCCGGATGTCCTGGATCCCGGGATCCACCACAACAACCTGCTCTCCTCGATCCTGGCCAAGATCGAGGCGAACGTGGCCGGGGCGGACGACGCGGTCATGCTGGACAGCCGCGGCTTCGTGGCTGAGACCAACGCCACGCACCTGTTCCTGGTCAGCGCCGGCCGGCTGGGCACTCCCACCACGGCCGCCTGCCCGGAGGGCATCACCCGGGCCGCTGTCCTGGAACTCGCCGTGGATGCGGGTATCCCGCACACGGCCGGCGACTATAGCCTGACCCAGTTCTACGCGGCCGACGAGGTGTTCGTCACCGGGACGATGGGCGGGCTCACCCCGGTCACCCAGATGGACGGCCGCGTCATCGGATCGGGCTCCCCCGGGCCGGTGACCAAGCGGCTCGGCGACCTGTTCGCCGGCCTTACCGCCCGGACCGGGACCGTGATCACGTGATTCACGCCGCGTCAGGTCCGCCTCAGCCGGGCAGAATGTCCCCTATGACGAAGGCGCCAGAGATCCCCTCCACCCTGCTGCCCGGCGAAGTCAGGATGCCGATGCTCGGCTTCGGCACGTGGCGGCTGCGCGGCTCAGCCGGGTACGACGCCATCCTCACCGCCCTGCGGGTGGGCTACCGGCATATCGACACGGCCACCATGTACGGCAACGAAGCGGAGGTGGGCCACGCGCTGCGGGACAGCGGCCTGGAGCGCAGCGAGGTCTTCATCACCACCAAGCTTCCTTCAGGCAAGGCGGGCCAGGAACGCCGGACGCTGAACGCCAGCCTGCGCGCCCTCGGCACCAGCTATGTAGACCTGTGGCTCGTCCACTGGCCGCCGCCTCCCCGGGCACTCGCCCCGGTCTGGCGCGAGTTCCTCGCCCTCCGAGGCCAGGGCCTGGCCCGGGCGGTCGGGGTGAGCAACTACTCGATCGCGCAGATCGACACCCTGATCCAGGCCACCGGGGAGGCGCCTGCCGTCAACCAGATCCCGTGGAGCCCGGCCCAGTATGACGAGGCCGTGCTGGAGGAGAGCCGCGAGCGCGGTGTGACCCTGGAGGGCTACAGCCCGCTCAAGGGCACGGACCTGGGTCACCCGGTACTGACCAGCATCGCCGAGAAGCATGGGGTGACCCCGGCCCAGGTGGTACTGCGCTGGCATATCGAGCACGGCATCGCGGTGATCCCCAAGTCAGCGCGGCCGGACCGGATACGGGCCAACTTCGACGTGCTCAGCTTCTCGCTGACCCCGGTAGAGGTCGCCCAGATCGACCGCCTGTCCCGCCGCTGACTTCTGTCCCGGCCGCTCAGCCTGGGCCGCTCAGCCTGGGCCGCTCAGCCTGGGCCGCTCAGCCTGGGCCGCTCAGCCTGGGCCGCTCAGCCTGGGAATTGACCGCGGATCGGCTGAATTGCGAGCTTCCCGGGCCCGGCCTGCCCGGTGCGCCTGGCAGGATGGCGAGCGTGCACGCCACCACGCTCGGCCAGCTCTGGCACGAGGCGATCACCGCCGAGCCGCTGCCGCCCCGGCTGCTGGTCCTGGGCACCGCCCTGGCCGCGCTGATCCTGGTCGGGTGGCGCCGCGCCTGGCCGCTGTCTCGCACCGTGGTGACCATCGCCCACGAGGGCGGCCATGCGCTGGTGGCGCTGGCCGTGGGCCGCAGGCTCGACGGGGTGCGGGTGCACCGCAGCACGGCCGGGCTCACCGTGTCCGCGGGGAACGCCTCGGGCCCCGGCATCGTGGCTACCGCCGCAGCCGGATATCTGGCCCCTCCGCTCCTGGGGCTGGGCGCAGCCGCCCTGCTCGCGACCGGGCACCTGGTGGCCACGCTACTGCTCAGCCTGGTCCTGCTAGCCGCCCTGACCCTCATGGTCCGCAACGCCTACGGCATCCTCGCCACGGTCACGGCCGCGGCCGCGGTGGCCCTGGTCACCTGGCGTGGCTCGTCACTGCTGCAGGCGGCGTTCGGGTACGCGATGGCCTGGTTCCTCCTGGCCGGGGGTATCCGGCCGGTCCTGGAGCTGCAGCGCTCCCGCCGGCGCGGCCGGGCGTCCCGGTCGGACGCGGACCAGCTCGCGGCGCTCACCGGCGTTCCCGGTGGGGTCTGGGTGGCCCTTTTTGCCATAGTGGCGATGAGTGCCCTGGTCATCAGCGGGTTCTGGCTGGTGTACTGAGCATGCGGAGCAGCTGTGCGCCGCCAACTGAATACTTGAGTTAACCGATCGGGAATCTGTATATTGGCCGGCCCTCGGCGGATGTACAAACCCTGTGCCCTCGCCAGCCCTGCGCCTCGCCAGCCCTGCGCCCTGGTCAACCCTGTGCCTCGCGCAGCCCTGCGCCCCGCCAGCCCTGCGCCTGGCCAGCCCTGCGCCTGGTCAACCCCGCTCCTGGTCAGGCCGCATTCCGCGGCGCTTCCAGGACGAACCGTGAAGGATCTCAGCCATGGCAGATGAGCATCACCACCACGATCCGACGTTCTACCGCACGCCGCGGGACGCAGCCGAGGCTCCGCCCGAGAAACTCGCCTATGTCGCCACGTTCTCCCGGCCTGCTGACAAGCCCGACGCGATCGCCGTGCTGGACGTTGACCCCGATTCCCATCAGTACGGGTCCGTGGTCGGCTTCACCGAGCTGCCGCATCTCGGCGACGAACTCCATCACTTCGGGTGGAACGCCTGCTCCAGCGCGCTGCACCCCCGCGGGGGCCACCACCACGGCGGCCGTCGCTACCTGGTCGTCCCGGGCATCCGCTCGTCCCGGATACACATCCTGGATACCGAGCCGGACCCCAGCTCCCCCACGGTCACCAAGGTGCTTGAGCCAGACGAGGTCGGCAAGCTGGCCGGGTACTCCCGGCCGCACACCGTGCACTGCGGCCCCGGCGCGGTGTTCGTCTCCTGCCTGGGCGGTTACGGGGAGGAGGGCCCCGGCGGGATCGCCCTGCTGGACCAGAACACGTTCGACGTGCTGGGGCCCTGGGAGGCCGACCGCGGGGACCAGTTCTTCGCCTACGACGTGTGGTGGCACGTCATGGCCGACGTGGCCATCACGTCCGAGTGGGGCACCCCGTCCATGATCGAGAACGGCGTCGTGCCCGAGCTGCTCCTCGGCCGCAAGTACGGCCACCGGCTGCACTTCTGGGACATGCAGACCCGCAAGCTCACCCAGACGGTGGACCTCGGTGATGAGCACCAGATGGTGCTGGAGCTGCGGCCCGCGCACGACCCGACCAAGAAGTACGGCTTCGTCGGCGTCGTGGTCAGCGTGGAAGACCTGTCCGCCTCGATCTGGATGTGGCACGAGGAAAACGGCGAGTGGGCCGCGACCAAGGTGATCACCATCCCGGCCGAGCCCGCCCCCGCCGAGCAGCTCCCACCGCTACTGCAGGGCTTCGGCGCAGTGCCGCCGCTGGTCACGGACATCAACCTGTCCGTCGATGACCAGTTCCTGTATGTGTCGTGCTGGGGCACTGGCGAACTCAAGCAGTACAACGTGAGTGACCCGCTGCACCCGGTGGAGACCGGGTCGGTGCGGATCGGCGGGATCGTCGGCCGCGCGGCCCATCCGGCCCGGCCGGGCCAGCCGCTGAGCGGCGGCCCGCAGATGGTCGAGGTGAGCCGGGACGGCGACCGCGTCTACTTCACGAACTCGCTGTACGGTGCCTGGGACGACCAGTTCTACCCCGACGGGGTGGGGGCCTGGATGGCCAAGCTGGACGTCACCCCCGGCGGCGGCCTGTCCTTCGATGAGCGGTTCTTCCCCGAGGGGGAGGCGTTCCGCGGCCGGCGCACCCACCAGGTGCGGCTGCAGGGCGGCGACGCGTCCAGCGACTCCTACTGCTTCCCGTCCGAGCCCTGACCAGGGTGCGCTGAACGGTTCTCCCGACCGGAGCGCGATAACCAGCGCCCGCTAAACCAGCGCCCCGTACCAGTGACCCCTACTAGCGCTCCCTACCAGCGACCCCAGTGCACGACCTCCTCGAACGGCCGCCGGTCGGGCCGCGCGATCGGCGTCAGCGGCCGGCCGGCCGGGTAGCCGAGGGCGATCAGGTAGGCCAGGAAGCGATCCTCCGGGAGGCCCAGCAGCCGGCGGGCCAGGTCCTGGTCGGCGACGGACGCGTGCCCGCTTCCGATGCCGAGGTCGGCTGCTTCGAGCATGATGTTCATCGTGGCCTGGCCCAGGTCGTACCGGAGGCCCTCACGCCGGTGCTCGTCGCCGGTGACCGGCGCGACCAGGGCGATGGTCGCGGCGGACTGGGCCACGTGCCGGGCTCCCTGCCACACCCGGGCCAGCTCGGTCAGCTCGCTGCGGCCGGTGACCACCACGAAATCCCACGGCTGCGAGTTCCGCGCCGAGGGGGCCCGGCGGCCGGCCTCGAGGATCCGCTCCAGGTCAGCGTGGTCGATGGCCTGGCCGGTGTAGCTGCGGACGTTCCTGCGCGCTCTGATCGCATCCCATGTCTGCACGGGGCCTGTCTACCACGGGCCTGCCTACCACGGGGGCCTGCCTACCAGGGAGGCCTGCCTACCACGGGCCTGCCCGCCACACCCGGGGTATCAGCCGACCGGGACCGGCTCCTCCTCGGACATCAGCCGGTCCGCGGTCCGGGCGGCGGTCTGCCGCGCCCACCGGCCGCTGGTCACCAGGCCCACGATCAGCACGACGAGCCCACAACCGGTGATGATCCACCAGCCCACCTGGCTCGCGGTGGTGAAGCCGGTGCGCATCGGGCCGACCATGATGGACGTCACCGCGGACCCCACCACTGCCACCCCCAGCGACTGGCCCACCTGCCGGCTGGTGGACGCGATGGCGGCCGCGACCCCCGCCTGGGCGCGCGGCATCCCGGACACCGCGGTGTTCGTGATCGGGGCGTTCACCACGCCGAAGCCGACACCGAAGATCACGTAGGAGGTGAGCAGCCAGCCGGTGGGCTGCTGCGCGGTCAGCCCGGTCAGCATGAGAGCGCCGCCGGACATGCAGATCCCCGCGACGATCAGCGGGATCCGCGGCCCGCGCCGGCTGATCATCCGCCCGGACAGCGGCGCGAAGATCACCGTGACCGCGGCCAGCGGCAGCGTGAGCAGCCCGGCGTGCAGCGCCGAGTAACCGCGCACGTCCTGCAGGTACAGCGTGTTGAGGAACAGGAACCCGCCCAGCGCGGCGAACGCGCTGACCGCGATCACTGTGGCCCCGGAGAACGGCGCGCTGCGGAAGAACCTCAGGTCCAGCAGCGGTTCGCGGCGCCGTGGCTCGTACACGAGCAGGGTCATGAGGGCCACCGCGAACACGCAGAAGCAGCCGATGATCTCCGGGGAACCCCAGCCGTGCTCCGGCCCCTCGATGATCCCGTAGATCAGTGAGCCCAGCGTCACGATGACCAGCAGTTGGCCGACCGGGTCGAACCGTCGCGGATGCGCGGCCTTGGACTCGGGCACGAACAATGCGGTGAGCACGATCGCCGCCACCCCCACCGGGATGTTCACCCAGAAGATCCCGCGCCAGCCCACCGACGCGATCAGCAGGCCGCCGACCACCGGGCCAAGGGCCAGGCTGACCCCGACCGCCCCGCCCCAGACGCCGATGGCCCGGGCCCGCTCGGCCCGGTCAGTGAAGGTGTTCACGATGATCGACATGGCCACCGGGTTGAGCATGGAGCCGCCGACCGCCTGCAGCATCCGGAACGCCACCAGCCAGCCCAGGCTGGGCGACAGGCTGCACAGCAGCGAGCCGATGGTGAACGTGGCCAGCCCGGCCTGGAACGTGCTGCGCCGCCCGAACCGGTCCGCGGTGGAGCCGGACAGCACCAGGAGGCTGGCCAGGACCAAGGTGTAGGCGTCCACCACCCACTGCAGCCCGGACACCGAGGCGTGCAGGTCACGCTGGATGGACGGCAGGGCAACGTTCACGATCGTGTTGTCGAGCCCGACGATGACCAGGCTCATGCAGCAGATGGCGAGGATCAGTAGTCGCCGGCGGCGGCTTGGCTCTGTCACGACTCCCTCAGAGGCAGTGGTTCGTTACTTGCGAAAGTACAACTGACGCCTGTCGGTTCGAACGCGTGGTTGACTATCCCTATGCCTGACGACGGGCTTCCGGTGCTGGGACCCGGATCCGCCGCCGAGTGGGACGCGTGGCTCACCGAGCATCACGCCGGCTCGGCCGGCCTGTGGCTCAAGATCCCCCGCAAGGGTTCGGGTGCCCCTGGGGTCTCCTACCCGGACGCGCTCAGCGTGGCGCTCTGCCATGGCTGGATTGACGGCCAGAAGGGCCGCCTGGATGACGACTACTGGCTGCAGCGCTTCACGCCGCGCCGGGCCGGCGGCAAGTGGTCCCGGATCAACCGCGACCAGGCCAGCGCCCTGATCGAGGCTGGCCGGATGAAGCCTGCCGGGCTCCGCGAAGTAGAGCGGGCCCAGGCGGACGGCCGCTGGGCCGCCGCCTACGCATCACAGTCCACCGCGGCCGTCCCCGAGGATCTCGCCCGCGCACTGGACGGCAACGACGCCGCCCGCGCGTTCTTCGCCACCCTGGACCGGGCGAACCGGTACGCAATCCTCTACCGCATCGCGGACGCCAAGCGGCCGGAGACCCGGACGCGACGTATCGCCACGTTCATCACAATGCTTAGCGAAGGCAAGAAAATTCATCCCTAACCGCAGACTGGGCCCGGCCATCAGGGACCTCGGATAGCCTTCTACGTCAGCGCCGCCCACCTTCCGGGATGTCCGTCATGCGAATGCCAACCACCGCGGGCTCTGGGCCGGCCGGGGGAGATGGGCCTGTCGACGACACCGCCGCGGGCGGGGCCGAGCGGGCTCACGGCGCCTGGCGCCGCCCAGCCGCGGCCGCCGCAACCCTGCGGCGGCACTGGCTGATCACGGCACTCCTGCTGGCCGGACTGGTCCTGCGCGCCCTCTCGCTGGCCGCCTACCAGCCGGCCCTGCTCTACATCGACAGCCTGAAATACCTGTTCGGCGCCTGGCCCGGCAACGATCCGCTCGGCTACAACGTGATCCTCAAGGTCCTGCTGGCCGTGGGCAACCTCGACACGGTCACGGTGGTCCAGCACCTGCTCGGCCTGGCCATAGCCGTCGGCCTGTACCTGCTCCTGCTGCGCCGCGGGACACCGCGCTGGCTGGCCGCGCTGGCGGCCGCGCCCGTGCTGCTCGACGCCTACCAGATACAGATCGAGCAGACCATCATGCCGGACGTCTGGTTCGAGGGCATGATCGTCGCCGGGCTGATGCTTCTGCTCTGGCGGCCCGAGCCGGGACCGCTGCTGATCGCGGCGGGCGGGCTGGCCCTCGGCGCCAGCGCGCCGATCGCCCAGGTCGGCCAGATCATGATCGTCCCCGCGCTGGTCTACCTGCTGATCGTGGTGCCGGGCTGGCGGCGCAAGCTGCTCCAGGCCGTGGTGCTGTGCGCCGCCTTCGCCCTGCCTATTGCCGGCTTCTCCCTCCGCGAGTACGTGGTTGCCCGCCAGTTCTCGCTCGCCCCCGCCGCGGGGAGCACCATCTACGGGCGGCTGGCCGAGAGCGCGGACTGCGCGACGCTGAAGCTGCCCCCTTACGAGCGGGCGGTCTGCCCGCCGCGGGCACTCGCGATCCGGCTCGGCCCGGACGGGCTGGTGCACAGCGCCACATCCCCCGACCACACCTACGTGGCCCCGCCGGGCCTGTCCCACGGCGAGGTCATCGGGAACTTCGAGCACCGGGTAATCACCCAGCAGCCGCTGCGGGTGGTGGCAGGCGTCGTCGGCGACGCGGCCAGGCTGTTCGAGGTGCACCGGGTGACCAGTACCGGGGACACACCCATTTCCCGCTGGCAGTTCCAGACCAGCTATCCGACCTACGGCGGCAGCATCTTCCTCAGCCGCGATCACACGATCATGCTAGGCCTGCACTTCGCCGCCAGCGGCGGCCCGGTCCAGGTTCGGCCGCTGCCTGCCACCATGGGCGGGAAGGCCATGGTGGACCGGCCGCTCGCCGCGTTCCTGCGCGGCTACCAGATGCACGGCGGGTACGCGCCAGGGCCGCTGCTGCTCCTCGCCACCCTGGCTGGCCTGGCTGGCGCCGTGATCGCCCTGGCCGGCGGCCTGGCCTCCGCCCGGGGGCGCGGTTTCCTCTCCCCCGGCCAGCGCCAGCTCGCCCTGGCCTGCCTGCTGGTTTTCGGCTCGGCTGCGGCCGTCCTGCTCGCGTCCGACCTGTTCGAGTTCTCCTGGCGCTACCAGCTGCCCGCTTTGGTTACCCTGCCGCCGGCAGGCGCGCTGGGCCTGGCCCTGCTGGGCAGCATGCTGCGCCGCCGCGCCGCTCCAGCCCACTCCGAGGGCCGCAACGGAACTACCGTGGATAGCTCCTCCGCCCCGGCCGGCGGGGAAGAGCCCGATCCACGGCCGCACCCTGCCAGCTGAGCCACACCGGGCCAGCTGAACCACACCGGGCCAGCTGAACCACACCGGGCCAGCTGAGCCACCGGGACGGCGGGGAACCCTCCGGGGGCTGTGGACCGGGCTGTGGATGACCCGGTGGACAGCCGCCCGGCCCGGGGGATAACCAGTCCACCGTTGTGGAAAAGCTGTTAATAGTCATAAAATCCGTAAATTCGTGGCAGAAAACTCTTGCGCCGCCCCGCAGCAAGCGGTAGAAATTCCGCACCACCAAATATTGGAGATCAGCTGGACCCCCGCACTCCTGCGGCCCGGGAAACCGGAACGTGTGGGCGGGTGCCGGAGGGCCGGGAAACTGGCACTCCGGGCTGATTTTTCCCGCCCTGGTGGAACGGCCGGACAGTACCCCGGTAGCCGACTAGTCGGTGGCTCTGCTGGATGGCCGCGGTGAGGCCCCTCCATCTCATACGTGGAGGGGCCTCACTGCGTGTAGGGACCTTCCAGGGCGTACACCACCGCCGGGCCAGGTCCGGGCCGCCCCCGCCCCGCCCCTGGGCCAGGTCCGGCCAGCCCGATCCCCACCGCCGAGCCAGGTCCGGGCCGCCCGACCCCCACCGCCCGCACGCCGGGCCAGGTCCGGGCCGCCCGACCCCCACCGCCCGCACGCCGGTCACGGCCGGTGGGCTGACGCCCGGCGCCGGCTGGCCCCGAGGCGGCGGGCTGTGGATCAGACTGTGGATTAGACTGTGGACAGCCGCCTTTCCTAGGGATAACTCGCGCCTTGTCGTGGCCTTCCCCGATAGCTGGGAAAAAATTCCAAAATTACTGGCGGGAAACTCTTGCGCCAGCTCCTCTGGCGAGAGTACAAATTCATTCACCGCCAAGGCGGAAGTTCTTCCGGGAGGAAACTCCCGGAAGGCCGGGGAAACCCGGGCGACAGGAAAACCGGGCAACCGGGATTCCAGTTGCTGCTTCCACGGCAGGCGGTCGGCCGCAGAGTGCCAGGGAGCCGGGCAACCGGCAGCCGCGGTGTGACGTGGTCAGGTGAGGCCCCTCCAACTCATACTTGGAGGGGCCTCATTCTTATGTGGCCGCACGAGATGCAGCCACTCGGGAGTGCCTGGATGAAACATCCAGGTCGCTGCGGCCCGGACCGCTCACCCGGCCCGTCACAATAGGTCGCGGCGCCGGAATCCCGCCAGCCCGGCCACGGCCAGCACCACCGCCCCGGCGATCAGCCAGGCCAGCGGCGTCGCAGTGACGGGGGCCCCGGGCAGCTTCGGTATGTGGCTGAACGGCGACACGTCCAGCACGGCCTGGGCCAGCCTGACCGCCGGGCCGAGCACGGTGATCAGGGCGGCCAGGCCGAGCGCACTCCACGCCGTGGCCACCGCGGCCCGCGGCACCAGCCCCCAGAGGGCCATCGCCACGCTGGCCATCACCCAGGCCGCCGGGACCTGCGCGAGTCCCGCTGCGGCCAGCCGCGGCACCTGAGTGCCCACGCCGCCCGAGGTGAACCCCTCGCCCAGCGCCATGGCCAGGCCTCCCAGCACCAGCACCGCCGCGCTACCCACGGCCGCGACGAGCAGATGGCTGCCCGCCCAGCGGACCCGCCCAACGGGGGCGGCCAGCACTGGCTCGGCCCGCCGCTCGCTTTCCTCACCGTGCAGCCGCAGGACAGCCGCCACCGCATATCCCGCCGCCGCCACGCCCATCACCGCGATCACCGCTGCGAGGTAGGCATCGACGAGCCCGCTGTGCCCGCCCAGCCGGATGAACATCTGCCGGGCCTGGGCGCTGGTGTTCAGCATCGGGCCGATCCCGCGGGCCGCCGATCCGAATACCGCGCCGGCCAGCACGAAGCCGGCCGCCCAGCCGAGTAGGGTGCCACGCTGCAGCCGCCAGGCCAGGGCGAGAGGGCTGCGCAGCCACCCAGCCGCCTGTCGCAGGCCGGCCCGGGCGGGCAGCAGGCCCGCCCCCAGATCACGATGAGCGGCAAGCTGCGCGGCGCACCCCGCCAGAGCAGCGGCGGCCACCAGGAACAGGACACCCACGCTCCATCGGGGGCTCGCGTACACCTGCATCTGCTCGGCCCAGCCCAGCGGTGAGGCCCAGCGCAGCCAGGACGCGCCCGATGCCGAGTCGCCCACCGCGCGGAGCAGGAACGCCACCCCCAGGGCCGCGACGGCCAGCCCGCGGGCCGTCCGGGCACTGACCGTCAGCTGGGCGCAGACCGCGGCGACAGCCGCGAATACGCAGCCCGACAACCCCACCGCCGCACCCAGGGCCAGCGCCCCGGCGAACGGGTAGCCAAGGACGACCTGAACGGCGGCGAGGAGCGGGATGAGGGCCAGGCTGCCGCCGAACGCCACCGTCAGGCCGGCGGCCAGCGACGCCTGGCGGCCGACGGCCGCGGCGCCCACCAGTTCCAGGCGCCCCTGCTCCTCGTCATCGCGGGTGTGCCGGACGACCGTGAAGATCCCCATCAGCCCGGCGGCGGCGGATGCGGTCACCAGGACCTTCCAGGCAACCAGCGATCCCGCGCTGGTCCCGAACACCGGCCCGCTCAGCGCGAGGACCGACGGGTCGTGCTGGACACTGGCGATGAGAGAAAGACGTTCGGCCAGGCTCGTGTAGAGGTGGCGGAAGCTGTACCCGGTGCTGCCGATGCTGCCAGCGAAGATGTACAGCCAGACTGGCAGGAATATGCGGTCACGGCGCAGCCCGAGCGAGATCAGCGCGGCGGTCCCGGCCAGCCCGGCCCGGCCGCGGCTGGCCGGCCCGCCGCGGGGTCGCTGGGGGCGGGCGGCCACCGCGGTCATGACGGGTCCGTGTAGTGGCGCAGGAACAGTTCCTCGAGCGTGGGTGGCTGGCTGACCAGGCGGCGCACCCCCGCCGCGGCCAGCCGCCTCAGCACCTCGGGCAGCACGCGGTCGTCCACCTGACAGCTGACCCGGTTACCGGCGATCTCCAGGTCGTGCACCCCCGGCAGGCCGTCCAGCCCATCCGCCGGCTGGTCCAGCTCGGCCCGGACCGAGGTGCGGGAGAGGTGCCGCAGGTCAGCCAGCGCCCCGGAATCCACCGTGCGGCCCGCCCGGATGATCGTCACCCGGTCACACAGCGCCTCCACCTCGGACAGGATGTGGCTGGACAGCAGCACTGTCCGTCCCGCCTGCCGCTCCTCGTCCACGCACTCGCGGAACGCGGCCTCCATCAGCGGGTCCAGCCCCGAGGTCGGCTCGTCGAGAATCAGCAGCTCGGCCCCGGACGAGAGCGCGGCCACCAGCGCGACCTTCTGCCGGTTCCCCTTGGAGTAGGACCGGCTCTTCGTGGCCGGGTCGAGCTCGAACTTCTCCAGCAGGGCCACCTTGCGCTTCTCATCGACACCCCCGCGGAGCCGGGCGAGAAGGTCGATGACCTCACCGCCGGACAGGTTCGGCCACAAGGTAACGTCGCCCGGCACGTACGCGAGACGCCGGTGCAGCGTGGTCGCCTCCGCCCAGGGATCACCGCCGAGCAGCCGGGCACTTCCCCCGCCGGCCCGGATCAGGCCGAGCAGAACCCGGATGGTGGTGGTCTTGCCCGACCCGTTCGGGCCCAGGAAACCGTGCACCTCACCGGCGGCCACTGTCAGATCCAGCCCGTCCAGCGCGCGCGTCCGGCCGAACGACTTCGTCAGCCCGGCTACCTCGATCACCGCAGTCATGCCCTTTAGCCTACCATTGAGTTCACAAAATCATGAAAGTTATGTATCTAGTAAACTAACTGGAGCGACGTCGTGGGAGGAGGTGACAGCCAGTGCCGGAGGGGCACGAGGGCCAGGCGCTGCGGGCGGGCCGGACCCAGGAAGGCCAGGCGCTGCGGGCGGGCCGGACCCAGGAAGGCCAGGCGGCGGGGGGCCGCGGGCTGCGGGACATCCCGGAGGCGTCCGGGGCCGGGCCAGCGCGGGACCCGGTCGCGGTGCGGCAGTTCATCCAGCGCTTCGCCTCGCTGCTCGCCGACTCCGGGATGCCGCGCATGCCGGCCAGGATCTTCGTCGCGCTGCTTACCGCGGATACCAGCAGCCTCACCGCGGACGAGCTCGCCGGGCTGCTCCAGGTCAGCCCGGCCGCGGTGTCGGGCGGGGTGCGCTACCTGGTCCAGGTGGGCCTGGTCAGCCGGGAGACCGAGGCGGGCTCACGGCGCCATGTGTACCGGATGCCGGACAACGTCTGGCACGAGGTACTCCGGGTGCGGGACCGGATGATGATGCGCTGGGCGGACACGATGCGCGACGGGGCCGACGTCCTTGGTGCGGGCACGCCTGCTGGGGAACGGCTCGCCGAATCGGCGATGTACTTCGACTTCGTCAGCAAGGAGCTGCCCGGGCTGCTTGACCGCTGGGAGGAGTACAAGGCGGCCCACCAGGGCTGACCTGCTCCCTGGAACGCCTGAGGTCCGGGCGGGCGATCATTGTCGCTAGCCTGGGCCCATGGCCGAAGAGACCTATGACCCGTCCGCCGACCCAGGCGACGGCAGCTCCGAGTACACCTACGGTGGCGGCACCGGCGACTACGAGCGCGTGGGAAGCCCCGGCACGGACGGGCTCGAGGACACCGACTTCGAGGACGACGGCGTCCTGGACTCCTCCGACACGCTGGAGGACAGCGAGGATCCGTACGACGATCCGCTGGACCCGGGCATCGAGCCCGCCGACAAGTGGTCGGCCGGTGAGCGGTTCGGCGACACGCTGGCCGAGGAGCGCCAGGGTGAATCCCTCGATCAGCTGCTCGCCGAGGAGGAACCGGAGCCGGACCCGTACGCGGATCCGGACCCGGCCGCCGAGAGCGACCTGCCCCGCGAGGGGCCGGAGCCTTACGACGAGCCCCAGCCCAGGTCCGGCCGCCTGGTCGCCGAGGACGAGGGGGCCCACTCCCGCATCGAGCCCGACCTGGTCGCCCAGGATGTCGGCATCGACGGGGGCGCCGCGGGCGCCGAGGAAGCGGCCGTCCACCTGACCGACGAGGACGAGGACGAGATCGCCGGCGGCCCGGAGGGCTGAGCCGGACGCGAGTCCCCGCCACCATCCTGGGAGAATCCGGGCATGACGGAATCCGGGCCGGCGCCCTCCCCGCTGTCCGGCCGGACCGCGTGGGCGCGGAACCTGGAGACCCCGCTCCGCCAGTTCCTGCGTACTGAGACGGGCAGCGCGGCGATCCTGCTTGCTGCGACGGTGGCCGCCCTGGTGTGGGCGAACGTCGCGGCGGGATCCTACGAATCGTTCTGGTCCACCCGGCTGTCGGTGATCATCGGCACCACGGGCCTGTCTGATGACCTGCACGGCTGGGTGAACTCGGGCCTGATGACGTTCTTCTTCCTGGTGGTCGGCCTGGAGGCCCGGCGCGAGTTCGACATGGGCGAACTGCGCGAGCGGAGGCGGCTGACGCTGCCGCTGGTGATCGGCCTGGGCGGGATGATCGTCCCGGTCGGCATTTACCTGGCGGCTAACGCTGGTGGTCCGGGGGCCCGGGGCTGGGGCGCGGCCATGTCCACCGACACCGCGTTCGCGCTCGGCATGCTGGCCCTGGTCGGCTCCTGGCTGCCCGACCGGGTGCGCACCTACCTGCTCACCTTCTCTGTGGTGGATGATCTGGTCGGACTGGCCGTTATTGCAATTTTTTACAGCGCGCGCCTGGAGGTCCCCGCACTGCTGGCCGGGGTGGGCTTCCTGGTCGTCGTGGCCGCCATCCGGGCCGCGGGCGTGCGGTTCGGCCCGGCCTACTTCCTGCTCGGGGCGGCGGCCTGGGTGGCGTTCTTCAAGTCCGGCGTGGACCCGGTCGTAGTGGGGCTGGTTATGGGCCTGCTCACCTACGCCCACCCGGCGGCGCGCAGTGACCTGGAGCGGGCCAGCGACCTGTTCCGGCTGTTCCGCGAGCAGCCCACCCCCGAGCTAGCCCGTGAGGCCCGCGACGGCGTCACCTCGGCCCTCTCCCCCAACGAACGGCTCCAGCAGCTCTACCACCCCTGGTCGAGCTACCTCATCGTGCCCCTGTTCGCCCTGGCCAACGCCGGTGTAGTGATCAGCACGGGGCTGCTCTCCCGCGCTTACACGTCCCCGGTCACGCTAGGCATCCTGATCGGCTACGTGGTGGGCAAGCCAGTGGGCACCACCGCGGCCGCGTGGCTCGTCACCCGGCTCAGCCGGGGCCGGATCCAGCCGCCGGTGGGCTGGGCGGCCGTCACGGGCGCGGGCGCCATCGCGGGGATCGGCTTTACCGTGGCCCTGCTCATCGCCTCGCTCGCCTTCCACGGCACCCTGCTGGCCGAGGCCAAGCTGGGAATCCTGTCCGCGGCCTTCTGCGCGTCGGCGCTCACCTGGACGGTCTTCCGGGTCACCCGGCTGCTGCCCAAACGACTGAAGATACGCGCCCTGCTCGGCACCTCCACGAGCATCACCGACCTGGCCGTCCCGGTCGATCCCGGCCGCGATCACATCCGCGGGCCGGAACGGGCCCCGGTCACCGTCGTGGAATACGGCGACTTCGAGTGCCCGTACTGCGGCCTGGCCGAGCAGGTCGTCCGGGAACTCCTGTCCGACTTCGGCGACGTGCGGTACGTGTTCCGGCACCTGCCGCTCAACGACGTGCACCCGCACGCCCAGCTGGCCTCGGAAGGCGCCGAGGCGGCAGACCGGCAGGGCAGGTTCTGGGACATGCATGACCTGCTGATGGAGCATCAGGGCGCGCTCACCGCGCGGGACCTGATCCAGTACGCAGCGGATCTCGGCCTCAACACGGCCCGGTTCGCCGACGATCTGCGCAAGCACGCGGGCGCGGCGCGGGTGGCCGAGGACGTGGACTCGGCGGACCTGTCCGCGGTGTCCGGCACGCCCACGTTCTTCATCAACGGCAAACGCCACTACGGTGCCTACGACATCGGCACGCTGTCCGACGCGGTCCGCGCCGCCCGGGCGCGCAGCCTGATCACGACCTGAGGAGGCTGGCGCGTGGGCATGGTCAACACGGTGGGCCTGGTGCTGCATCCGGCGCGGGACTGCAACTCCGCCTTGTTCACGCTGCTGGCCTGGGCCAGCGAGCGCAAGGTGACGGTGCTCGCGCTGGAGGACGAGGCCAGCCGGATCCCGGGTCGCGTCGAGGCGGTCGCCGGCCCGGAGCTGGCCCGGCGCGCGGATCTCGTGGTGAGCCTGGGTGGTGACGGGACCATGCTGCGGGCGCTGCGGATCGTCTGCGGCAACTCGACGCTGGCGCTCGGAGTCAACGTGGGCAAGCTCGGCTTCCTGGCGGAAATCGACCCTCCGGAGATCGGCGACGCCTTGTGCGCCATCGACCAGCACCGCTTCACGGTCGAGACCCGGTCCGCGGTCCAGGCGGAATTCCTGGGGCGGCAGACCGTGGCGTTCAACGACGTGGCCCTGGCCCGGATCCCGGGCCGCGGCGGCTCGGCCCTGGTGGAGCTGACGGTGGAGTCGCACCCGTTCGTGCGCTACGCGGCGGACGCCGTGATCGTGGCCACCCCCACCGGGTCCACTGCCTACAACTTCTCCGCGGGCGGCCCCATCGTGTCGCCGAACGTCGAGGGGCTGCTGGTCACGCCGGCCGCGCCGCACTCGGCATTCAACCGGGCCCTGTTCCTGGCCGCCGCCGAGAAACTCACGCTGACCGTGCTGCCGCGCAGCGGGGAGCTGGCCCTGGAAGCGGACGGCAACGTCGAGGGGTACGTGCACCCGGGCGACGCCGTGGTGGTGACCACGCTGCCCGATGCGGCCCACGTGGTACGGCTCGGCCGGACCACGTTCTACCAGCGCGCGCAGCGTAAGCTCCGGCTGACTGGCTCCGCGGAGGCCGACGGCGACTGACCGTCTGGTGGCGGCCTGCCCGGGCCGTCTGGGCACGCTGGGCGGGATTGCGCCGCTATGGCGGGGCCGGCAGGCGGTAGCGTGGAACACAAAGATCGCCTCTGACGGGATGGATGACCAGCCGTTCATGGTTGGAACGGGTAGCGGGCAGACTGACTGACACCCTGGAAGGGCAGTGAGCGTGGTGCGAGATCCGGGAGACCTCTACGAGGTGAGCCCTGACGCGCCGGTACTGGACGGGGCAGTGATGCTGCACTACCTCGACGGGTTCATCGACGCCGGGGCGGCGGGCAAACTCCTGTCCGCCCATTTGCTGGGGACGCTGGAACACGAGGAGGTCGCCCGGTTCGACGTGGACCGGCTGATCGACTACCGGTCCAGGCGGCCACCGATGATCTTCTCCCAGGACCACTGGGAGTCCTATGAGGCCCCCGAGCTGGCCATGCACCTGCTCCACGACACCGCCGGGAGCCATTTCCTGCTGCTCACCGGCCCGGAGCCGGACCACGAGTGGGAGGGCTTCACCCAGGCCGTCCGGGATGTCGCCGCCCGGATGGGGGTCCGGCTGGCGGTCGGTTTCCACGGCATCCCGATGGGTGCGCCGCATACCCGTCCGCTGGGCGTGACCGCCCATGCCACGGATTCCGCCCTGACCACGGGATACCCGCCGCTGGTGGACCGCCTGCAGGTTCCGGGCAGCGTCGCGGCACTGCTGGAGATGCGCCTGGGCGAGGAAGACCGGCCGGCCGTGGGCTTCGCCGTCCACGTCCCGCACTACCTGGCCCAAGCCGCGTATCCGACGGCCGCGATCACCCTGCTCGACTCGGTGTCCCGCGCGACCGGGCTGCAGTTGCCCGACGAGGCGCTGCGTGAGGCGGCGCGCGAGACGGACGAGGAGATCCAGCGCCAGGTCGAGGGCTCCGAGGAAATCATGGAGGTCGTCCAGGCCCTGGAGCGCCAGTACGACGCGTTCGCCGAGGGAGCCGAGCGCGGCTCACTGGTGGACGGGTCGGAGCGGCTGCCGTCCGCGGATGAGATCGGCGCCCAGTTCGAGCAGTTCCTGGCGGAGCAGCAGGGCCGGGCCGACTCCCCGGACTCCTGACCCTGCTGACGCCGCTGATCCTGGTGCTGCCGCCGTGCCTGCCGCCGTGCCTGCGGCCCGCGGGGCGGGGCTAGGACACTTCGCGGAGCTTGCCCGTCGCCACGTCGAAGACGAAGCCGCGGACCGAGTCCTTGTGCGGGATGAACGGGCTGGCCTTGATCCGGGCGATGGACTGCCGCACGTCGTCGTCGAGGTCGGGGAAGGCCTCCGCCGCCCATTCGGGCTTGATGCCGGTGTCCTTCTGGATGCTCGCCTTGAAGTCGTCATCGGTGAAGGTCAGCATCCCGCACTCGGTGTGATGGATGAGGATGATCTCCGTGGTCCCGAGCAGACGCTGGCTGATCGTGAGCGAGCGGATCTCGTCGTCGGTCACCACGCCGCCCGCGTTGCGGATCACGTGGGCCTCGCCGTCCCGCAGACCCAGGATGGCGTAGACGTTCAGGCGGGCATCCATGCAGGCCACCACGGCAAGCTGCCTGGACGGCGGAAGCGGCAGCGGGCCAGCGAAAGACTCCGCGTAACGGTCGTTGTTGGCGAGCAGCTCGTCAGTTACGGTCATGGCGCCAGTCCTCTCTGATTGGTGTGCCCCTGGTCCGTACGGCATTTGGTACCCAGTGGGGCCATGCTCATCTTCTGTACTCCCCCGGTGCCGGCGTTACTGAACGGGCAGACTCGCGGCCTGTCCTGGCCCGCCCCGGTGGGCGGGGACTTCCCCTGAGCACTAAATCATGTAATTCCGATTGATATAGTAACCTATAGCCCCTCCTGCCCCGTGAGCCATGTCCGACACGGCCCGTTACCAGGTACACACACTGCGGCTTCGCCATCACTAGACTGATCCGCGAGGAAACGGACAGCGGACGCTACGGCCCGGCCCGCCGTATCATCGCGGTGGCCGGCCCTGGTGGCTGGCCGGGCAGTGCGGGCTGGCCGGGCAGTGCGGGCTGGCCAGCGCGGAGCAGGCCGTCACGTGGCGATATCAGGGGGATGCGCTCATGAGCCGATCGAGTGCACGCGAATGCCTGGCTCCGGGAACCGTGGTGGCCCCCGGCGAGGTGCTGGTCGCCACCGAGATCGGCGACCCGGCGCACGGTCGGCTGACCTGCCCGGCAGCACCCCTGGTCGGGGGGCTGCTGTACCGCCGGGGCGTGCGCGTGCGGTACGCGCCGGTGCCGCAGTCCGGCGACGCATCCCAGGCGGATGACGGCGCGGCCCTGTTCGTCACCACCGCCCTGCATAGCGACGGCACGGCCACCGCGATCGGCGCCGCGGCCAGCAGCGTGGACGGGGTGGCGATGGCGGCGGCCCGCAGCGCGGTCGAGGAATGGGCCGCGGTCGGCGGGACCAGGCGCCTGCTTGGCGCGGTGAGCCCGTGGTGCCCGGGCGCGCGGCGGGCCCTCGAGGCCACCCGGCAGGCCCTGGCCCGGGGGCCGGTGTATGTGTGCGGACAGCTGATGGCGAGCCCGCAGGCCTGCGCGGACCTGGAGAAGAACGGGGCGGTCTTCGCCCGGTCCCTGGATGACGTGCCCGCCGGCGCCACCATGCTCATCCCGGCGCACGGCGTGGCCCCGGCGTTGCGCGCCGAGGCCACGGAACGGGGCCTGGACATGATCGACGCGACCTGTCCGCTGGTGGCCGGGGTGCAGGCCGAGGCCCGCCGGTTCGCCGAGCGTGGCGATCAGGTGGTCCTGATCGGCCAGTCAGGCCTCGCGGTACTGCCCGCCATCCTGGGCGAGGCGCCGGATCACGCCATTCTGGCCGAGACCCGGGTCGGGGCGGGCGCGGTCCAGGTCGCGGACCCGCGGCGGGTCTCCTACGTGCTCGTTCCCGGGGTCCCGGTAGAAGACACCCCGATCGCGACCGCCGCCCTGCGGTCCCGGTTCCCGGCGCTGCGGGGCCCGGACCCGGACGGGTTCTGTTACGCGGCCTCCGACCGGGCCGAGACCGTCCGGACCGTGGCCGCGTCCAGTGACCTGGTCCTGGTACTGGGCAGCGAGGACGACCCCGACACCCGGCACCTGACCGCGCTGGCCCGGTCGAACCGGGCCAAGGCCAACGTGATCGCGGACGTCACCGAGATCGTCCCGTCCTGGCTGGCGGGCGTCTCGGCCATCGGGCTGGCCGAGTCCACCGCCGCCGCGCCCGGGCTGGCCGCACGAGTCACCGAGGCGCTGTCTGGCCTCGGCCCGCTGAGCGTGACGCGGCGGCTGGTCAGCACCGAAGTCAGCGGCCGCCCCGAGATCTCCTCCGCCGGATAGCCGGCCGGCATTGCGCCGCGGCGGGCAGGGCTGCGCGCCACGGGGCAGGGCTGCGCGCCACGGGGGGCAGGGCTGCGCGCCACGGCCGAGGGCTGCGCGGGGGCAGCCAATCTGACATTGTGGCTGTCATGCTCTTCCCCACCTCCCTGGTCGGCAGTTACCCCCAGCCTGAGTGGCTCATCGACCGGGCGCGGCTGCGCGGCCGGTTCCCGCCCCGGGTCCGGGCCACCGAACTGTGGCGGGTCGCCCCGGAACACCTGGAGCAGGCCCAGCGCGACGCGACCGAACTGGCCATCCGGGCCCAGGAAAGGGCCGGCCTGGACATCATCACAGACGGGGAGATCCGCCGGGAGAGCTACTCGAACCGGTTCGCGACGGCCCTGGACGGGGTGGACATCGACAACCCCGGCACCGCGATGGACCGCAGCGGCGAGCCGAACCTGGTGCCCCGGGTGACCGGCCCGGTCCGCCGCCGCCACCCGGTCGAGGTGGGGGACGTCGAGTTCCTGCGGGCCACGACGGGGCGGACTGTCAAGATCACCGTGCCGGGCCCGTTTACCATGGCCCAGCAGGCCCAGAACGACTACTACACCAGCACCGAGGACCTGGCCCTTGGCTACGCCGAGGCGGTCAACGAAGAGGTCGCGGACCTGTTCAAGGCGGGCGCGGACATTGTCCAGCTCGACGAGCCCTACCTGCAGGCGCGCCCGGAGGAGGCGCGCAAGTACGGCGTCCGGGTGATCAATCGGGCCCTGGAGGGTGTCACCGGGACCACCGCCGTGCACCTGTGCTTCGGCTACGCCGCGATCATCCACGAGCGGCCGTCGGGCTACTCGTTCCTGCCCGAACTGGCGGACTGCGTCTGCGACCAGGTCTCGATCGAAACGGCGCAGTCCGGGCTGGACTGCGCGATACTCACCCACCTGGACGGCAAGACGATCATCCTGGGCGTGCTTAACCTGGGTGACGAGACCGTGGAGAACCCGGCCGAGATCGTCGCCCGGGCCCGCCGGGCCCTGAGGTACGTGCCCGCGGAGCGGATCGTGCTGGCCCCGGACTGCGGCATGAAGTACCTCTCCCGGGACGCGGCGTTCGGCAAGCTCGTCTCGCTGCGGATGGCCGCCGCCCTGCTCCGTGCCGACGCCGGCGTCCCCACGGTCTCCTGACCCGGCGTCCGGCGCCGCGGTGCGCGACGCGGGACTGTGGTCAGGGCCGCTCTACGGGAGTGCCCGCCAGGCGGCCCCATTCGGCCCATGATCCGTCGTAGACGCGGACGCGGTCGCGGCCGAGCAGGTAGGTCAGGATGAACCAGGCGGTGCTGGCCCGCCCGCCGATTGTGCAGTAGGTGATCAGCTCACGGTCACCGCCGCCCTGCAGGGCGGGGAACATCCGGCGCAGTTCGCCAGGGGGACGGAAAGCTCCGCGGTCGTCGTAAAGCTCGCCGAGGGGCTGGTGCACCGCCGAGGGGACGTGACCGGCACGGCCACCCGGCTCCATGCCGCCGGAGGGCCAGAACCGCTCGCCCAGGTACTCGTCCTGGGTACGGACGTCCCAGATGGTGGTGCCCGGGTCGGCAATGGCGTCGCGTACCGCGGCCTGGTCCGCCCGCAGCTGCGGGTCCGGCCCGGCCAGGGTGTAGCCGGTGGTGGCTGACCCGGGCGGTGCGCTGCTGCACGGGTGGCCCTCGTCTCGCCAGGTGTCCCGCGAGCAGTCGAGGATGCGCACATCGGCGTGGCCGTGCAGCTTCATGAGCCAGAACCCCATAGCGGGCGCGTAGCCGTAGAACACGACCGTGGAGTCCGGCCGGATCCCGGACCGGGCAGCCAGCCGTCCCACCGCCGCGGCATCGGCGCTCTGGTACTGCTCATCCTTCAGGTCGGCGTACACGTTCCACAGGACGGCACCGTCGATGTGCCACTCGTCGTAGGCCAGGCGGCTCACGTCCACCTCGACCACCACCACCGAAGGGTCGTGCAGGCGGGCATCCAGCCACGCCGGGCCCACCAGCACGCCATCACGGACGGCTGGCTCAGCTGCGCTTCGCCGTGTCACTGGCGTGGTGTTCATCTGGTCCTCCATTCGGCTCACCGGCCGGCCCGGCGGTGCGTGCCGCGGCGGCGGCCCCAGGCAGCTGCTCCAGGAAGCGGTCCAGCATCTGGTTCACCGCGGCGGGCTGCTCCATGTTGATCATGTGGCCAGCGTCCGCGACGACGTGGTAGCGGGCACTGGGGATACGGCGGGCGAGCACGGCGGACATTTCACGGAAGCCTGGCACGTCCTGCTCGCCGGCCATCACCAGGACCGGCATGGCCAGCTGCTCCAGCGCGTCGATGGGCCGCCGGGTCCGCTCGTGCGGGTCGTGGCCGATCCAGTGCTGGCCCGGATAGCCGGCGACCATGGCGGCCAGCTGGCTCGCTACCTCTGGCCGCTCGCGGGCGGCCGCGAACAGCGGGTGAGCCAGCCAGGCGGCCCGGCCGGCCAGCACCCCGCGGGCCCGGGCCTGCCGGGCAGTCTCATCGAGCGCCGCGGCCGAGCCCGGGTCCCAGGGGACGCCGTCGAGCACGGCGTCCAGCAGCACCAGGCCCCGGACCCGCTCGGGGGCGGCCAGCGCCGCCTGCATCACCACCCGCCCGCCGAACGACAACCCGGCCAGCACCGCCCGCCCGATCCCCAGATGATCCAGCAACGAGACGAGGTCATCGGCATGGGTGTAACCGACGGCGGGATCGAACGGCCCGGAAGCCCCGAACCCGCGGCAGTCGTAGCGCACCACCCGGTAGCGGGCCGCCAGATGGCGTGCCTGCGGATCCCACATGCGCATGTCCAGCCCGAAGCCATGGACGAGCACCACGGCCGGGCCGTCGCCGGTCACCTCGTAGGCCAGGCGGGCACCCGGCCGGGCCAGCACCCCCGCAGTGAGTGCCGGTGGCGGGGAGTCGCCCGGCCAGCCGGGCGTGGCGGGCGCGGTCATCACGGGTGCCTCCTACAAGCACGGGCGGGGCCTGTTGTCCGGCCTCCCTGCATCATGGCCCGCGGCAGGCCGCCGCACATCGGTGAGAACACCCAATGAGCGCGACGGCGGCTACCCATCTAGCCCAGCGGGCCACGTAGCCAACGCGTGTCTCACTCCAGCCCGGAGGAATACCCGGCCAGCTGCGACCGGCGCAGGCCGGTCTTGGCCAGCAAATTCGCCACGTGCTTCTCCACGGTCCGCGGGGACAGGAACATGGCCTCGGCGATCTCCCGGTTACCCAGGCCGCGGGCGGCCAGTTTCAGCACGTCCGCCTCACGGTCGGTCACTCCCAGTGCACTAGCCGGCCTGGCAGCCGGGACCCGCCGGGCCGCCGTCTCGGGACCGGCGCCCCGGCCCGGCGCAGCAGCCCCCGGCAGGCCGCCGCCAGGCGGTCGTCGCCGCGGGCCGCGAAGTACCCGGCGGCCTCCCGGAGCCAGGCGACCGGATCGCCCCAGCCGTCGTCGAGCGCGGCCTCTGCGGTGATCCGCCGGGCGTAGTGCATATACCAGGCCACCAGCGGTCCCATCGCAGTGTCGGCCGCGGCGAACGCCGCAGCGGCCTCGTCGCGCCGTCCCTGGCGGCCCGCCAGGATGGCATCGGCGTACCCCAGCAGGGAACCGACCACCAGATGCCGGGTGCAGTGCGCGGACCGGACCCGGGCCGCGGCCTCGTCCGCGGCCCGGCCCAGCAGCGCGCCCAGCAGGGGCCACAACCCCAGGAACGGGGGCGCGATCGCCGCCGGGGAACTCAGCAGCAGCCCGGCCCCCGTCGTCATCTGCGTATGGGCCCCGTCAAGGTCCTCGGCCAGCAGCGACACGGTGGCGCGGCAGTGCCCCCAGGAACACCCCACCACGTCCAGGTCGTCGGGGGCGAGTGAGATGGCCTCGGCGATCCTGGCCTCCATGGCCTCCTGCTCACCCCGGATGGCGTGCGCGGTGGCCTGGAAGATCAGCGCCATCGGCAGCGTCGCCAGCCTGAACCGGCGCGAGGCCGCAGCCGACCGGCGGGCGGCGGCCAGGGCCTCAGCCGGGCGGAACTGCTTGTTGAGGCCGGCGGCGATCTGCAGGTCCAGCGTGGCCGTCAGGGCCAGGGCCCCCTGCGCCACGGCCAGCTCACGGGCCTGCTCCAGCCGCTCCACGCTCTCCGTGCGCAGCTGGTCGATCGTGCCGAGCTCGTGCAGCGCGCGCAGGCGCCACAGCTGCAGCCCGTACGCGCTGGCTACCGCTGCGGCCCGGGTGAACGCCTGTTCCGCCGCGTCCAGGTCACGCTGCCGCGCGACCCGGCCGATCACCTCCAGCGCCTCGCACGCCACCTCCGGCAGGCCGCTGCTCTCGGCGGCCCGCAACGCGGCCGTGGCGAGCTGGGCCGCCTCCTCCAGGTCTCCCCGGCTGGCCGCGGCCTGCGCCGCGCACGCATCCACGCTGGCGGCTTCGCCGCCGGAGGCGGAAGCACGGGCGATCTCGATGCTGGCGGCGGCCTCCGCCCACCGCGCGCCCGCGATCGCCGCCCGGGCGATTCTCAGGTGCAGGGCGGCCGCCCGGCCGGACACGGCCCCCGGCCCCAGCTGGGCCAGCAGGGACCGGCCCGTCTCGATGGCCCGGTCAACCTGCCCGGACAGTGCGAAGACCTCGGTCAGGGCCTCCTCGACCGGGATCCGCTGAACCGGGTCCCCCGGACCGGCCAGGTCACGGGCCCGGATCAGCGTGTGCTCGGCGCTGGCCAGCGCACCCACGGCGAGATCCCGCCGCCCCGCCTCCAGCAGCAGCTCGCCCGCCCGCGCCGCGTTGCCCGCGCTCTCGGCCAGCTCAGCGGCCAGCATGCACCAGGTGCCGGGCAGGCCGGGATGCGCGGTTTCGACCGCGGCCAGACCCTGGGCCGCCAGCAGCGCCCGCTCCGGGGGCAGCAGCGCGGCCAGCACCGCCTCGTGGGTGAGCGCGTGCCGGAACCGGAAGCTCTCCCGGTCGGCCACGAGCAGCTGCAACCCGATTCCCCGGCGCAGCGCCGCCACCACGTCGGAGCCGGGCCTCCCGGTGACCGGGCCCAGCAGTGCCCAGTCGAAGCGGCGGCCCAGCACCGCGGCGGCGCCGAGGATCTGGCGCGAATCCGCGTCCAGCCCCTCCAGCCGGTCGCGGACCGCATCGGCGAACGTCGCCGGGAGGCCCGGGACGGTCAGGTCGGCGGCGTGCCAGCGACCGTCCCTCTCGGCCAGCGTCCCGTCCCCGATCAAGCCGGCCAGAACCTCTTCGACCAGGAACGGGACTCCTTCAGCCCGCTCCGCGACAAACGACTGGACCGGTTCCGGCAAGCCGGAGCCGCCCACACAGGCCAGCGCCATGCGGGCCGTCGCCGCCGGGTCAAGCCGGCTCAGCGGGAGCACGGCGGCGGACCCGCGCAACTCCAGCGCCCCGGCCAGCCGGGCGGCCGCGCCCTGCTCCGCGCGAAGGGTGCCCACGCACAGGAGCGGTTCCGCGGAAACGTTGTCGGCCAGGTATTCCAGCAGCGCCAGCGTCTCGCGGTCAGCCCAGTGCAGGTCCTCCAGGATCAGCAGGCATCCGGCATCCGGGCCGAGCGCACGCAGCAGCTGGAGCACCGCTTCACCGAGGAAGACCAGCGACTCATCGCTCGCGATCTGCGGCGGCCGCCACTGGGGAATCAGCCGGCCCAGCGCGGGCCGGAACTCGTCCAGGCCTCCCCCGCCGGGAAGCCGGCCCGCGCGCCCGGCCGGCGCCAGCGCCTCGGCGAACGGGCGGAACGGCGTGGGGACCCCGGCCGCCACCGCCCGCCCGGCCAGGACCGTGACCCCGCACTCGCCAGCTTCCCGCACGGTCTCACGGACCAGCCGCGACTTCCCGATCCCGGCCTCTCCGGTGAGCAGGACCGTGCCACCCCGGCCGGCCTGCGCCGCGGCCAGGGCAGCCTGCAGGTGCCGGGCTTCCTCGTCCCGCCCGACCAGCACCGGGCACAGCACCTGACGCACACGACCAGTATCGGCCCCATCACCCCGCCGCGCACCAGGTGAAACACCTCGGCGGGTGCGGTCAGCGTGGGCCGAGGCGGCGCAGGATGCCCCGGGGGGCTTTGGCGGTCTCGGTGGCGGCCTGGCGGGCGAGGATGCCGGCGACCTGCAGCGGGATGCTGGCCGGCTGGGCTGAGCCGGACGGCCCGGAGGGACCTGTTTCCCCGGAGACGGGCAGGCCGGGTGGGATGTCAACGCTGAAGTCACCGGCCGCAGCGGTGATGTCCCGGAGCTCGTCTCGGCGGACCGGCTTCCCGCCCAGGTAGGAGGTCAGGCTCAGGATGCCGAGTTCGGCGTCCACGACCGCGACCGCTGCGGGGAACAGGGGAACATCAGCGACGGTGACCTCCTGGCGTCCATGCTGAGCTGTGTCCAGTCCGCGTCATACAGCGGGCTGACCAGGTCTGGCTCGCCAGTCATCGCGGCTCCCACCCGACGGGGGCTACCCCATGGCTGAGAATCCTGAGGATGCCCGTCCGCAGGGATAGGCACGCAGGAGCCGGCGGGATGGCCTAGAGCAGGCCGATGATCGACCCGAGGATCCCGCTGGAGTTGCTGCCGCTCGTCGGAGTGGGCGAGCTCGACGCTGTAGCGGTTGGCGAAGGCGACGATGACGTGTCCGACGGGGTCGGGGACGGCGAGGAACTGGTCGGCGGGGTCGTGTGCTTGGATTTCGAGGGCTTGACCGAGGACGGGGGGCTGCCCGGACTGGAGGACTCCCCGGACTCCCCGGGCCCCGACGGGTAGGACACGATGCCGGTGTCCCCCGCGCTGGCGCCGTGCCTGCCGTGGGCCTTCTTGTGCACGGACCGCGACGGCTTCGGCGTGTTCACCGCGGGCGCCGCCTGCGCGGACGGGACAGCGGACGCGACCGCGGAGCTGACCGGGGGCGTCGCGTGGTGCAGCGTGCTCGCCACCAGCATGGCCCCGCCACCGAACATGGCGAATACAGCGACTAGCACCCCGGCGGCGGGCACGAACGCGGCGGGCCCGCGACGGGCCACCAGCGGGTCCAGCGGCACCGGGAACCCGGACCGGGTAAACGGCTCGGCCCGCTCCGCGATCTCGGCCCGCTCCTGCGCCGCATCGGGCGAGGTGTCCGCGAGCAGGCCGAGCACCTCGTACTGCAGGCTCTCCGGCAGGACGGGCTTAGGCAGCACGCTGAGCAAGGCCAGCGGGTTCACCTGGCGCCGCCCGTGCTCGCCGCAGATCTCGCAGGTGGCGACGTGCCGGCGGACCTGCTTGCGCAGCGTGGCGGTCAGCTCCCCGTCCCAGTCCCCCAGGATCCAGGACAGCTCCTGGCATGAGCCCACGCTGGAGCGGGCCACCATGAGCGCGCCCAGCGCGGTCTCCAACCGGGTCCGCGCCCGGGTGGTGAGGGCCTGCGCCTGGTTCCGCGGCACCCCCAGAACGTCCGCCAGGTCCGCGCCGTAGAACTCGTGCCGCAGGCTCAGCTCGACGATCTCCCGGTCCCCCGCGCCCAGCCCGGCCAGCACCGACGAGAACATCGCACGCTGCTGGGCCTGCTCCAGGGCCAGGCCAAGGTCGGCGGTCGCCTCACCCGCGCCGAACTCATCAGGCGTGAGCGGGACGGAGGCACCATCGCCATGCAGCCGGCGCCGGCACTCGTTCCGAGCCACCGCGTACAGCCAGGGCCGCAGCCGGCTCGGGTCACGCAGCAAGGGTAGCTTCGCCTCGGCCACCACGAAGGTGTCCCGGACCGCTCCCGCCGCGTCAGCAGGCTCAGTAAGCAGCGACCGGCAATACCCGTACAGAGCCGGAGCGAACTGGTCGTACGCCGCTGCCAGCGCCGCCGGATCGCCCGCAACAACCGCCGCCACCAAGTCCCCGTCACGCATGTCATCACGCTATGGCCTGGAGGCAGTTTTCGGATTGAGTCCTGCCGAATCGGGCCTACCAGGCGCCCCGATTCTCCCGCTTGGAGCCGGTCAGCGGTCCCTGACGACCGGAAGGCCGGAAGGCCGGGCCGGAAGGCCGGGCGCACACGGCCGGCGCGCAGGACCGCGGTGCAGGCTGTTACCCCAGCAACGGGTACAGGCTCCGCGCGTAGCGGTCGTAGGCGGCTTCGAGTCCCGACGGGTCACCCGCCACGAGGGCGGCCACGATCTCCCGGTCGGGCATCCCACCAGGCTAGAGCTCATCGGGCTGGCCTGGGCGGGTTTCGTCGCTACGGCGGTAACCACCCGGGAGACTCTTGGTGGCGGCGCGCTCGGGCGTGACGGCATGTGCTCGGTCTGACCTGCGCAGATCCGCCGCCGCGGTGCCCCAGGCTGGTCACGGCGGCCGGGCCCGGCCGCCGTGCGCCCCTGTGGCACGGCAGACCGGGCGCGATCCGGCCGCTGGTCGGTCGGGAGCGGGCGTGCTGGTGCTTGACTGCAGCCGGCAGGCCCCGGGGAGGCGCCAGCGCAGTTAGGAGTCCTCGTCCCGCCGGGCGTCAACAACTTTTCCGCGTTTCCCCGCCTCTACGGGTTCGGCGCGGAGGCGGCTGCGGATTGGAGGATCCGCCGGCTAGTTCCGCGCGCACCCCGCCTGGGCGTGTAGGACCGGGCGTGTAGGACCGGGCGCGTACGGCCCGGGCACGCCTCGGCGGGGCGTGTACGGACCGGACGTGTACGGCCCGGGCGCCGCCCATAGTTTCTGCTTCCGGATAATCGTTGCGCCGGAAAGAAATACACCCGGCCAGGATCGCCACATGCCCTGCCGCGGCATTCGCTAATACCTCCGGGGGGTTTCCCCGATACCCTCACCGGGTTTATCGGCAGCGAGTGCTATTGATACGTCCCACAACGTTATGCCAGCTCAGAGCCACACTTGATGACGTCACGACGTCTCCTGCTTGCGACCGTAATAGCCTGGCCTTTACGCTTCTCCTATCGCGTCCCGGCGCACAGATAAGGCCCTTCACCGATCGCGCCGCAGCGAGCACCTCTGAAGCGAATTCAGTGCGGGAGCGGGAGAGCCAACCGTGAGCGAGATAGCCGTTACCCAGCGCGGCACGCGCGCTCCGGGTGACTACCGTGCTATCGCTCCGGGGGACTGGCCCGCACCCGACGCCCGGCGGCGGCTGCAACTGGCCCTGGGTGCCGTGTGGCTGCTGGATGCGATCCTGCAGTACCAGCCGGTCATGTTCACCCGGGCCTTCGGCCAGATGCTGGCGGCCGCGGCACCGGGTAATCCGGCTCTGGTCGAGCCGGCCGGTCATCTGGGACGCCCGCCTGGTAGGGCAGCACCCGGTCGCGCTCAACGCCGTCTTCGCCACTATCCAGCTATTGCTGGCCCTCGGCATCGCCTGGCGGCCCACGGTCAAGGTGGGGCTGGGAGCCTCAGTCGTGTGGGCCGTCGGCGTGTGGTGGTTCGGTGAGGGCCTGGGCGGCGTGCTGACCGGGACGGCCAGCCCGGTCAGCGGCGCCCCCGGCCCGGCAGTCCTCTACGCGCTGCTCGCGATCCTGCTCTGGCCCCGCGACCGCGGCACGGCGGCCCGCGACGGCGACCCGCCCGTCCCGTTTGTCGCGGCCCGCGCCGTGGGGACCCCGGCCGCGCGGGCCCTCTGGCTCATCCTGTGGGCCAGCCTGGCCTACTTCGCGCTGCTGCCCGCGAACCGCGCCGCGCAGGCACTGCACGACACGCTGTCCGGCATGGCGCCGGGCGAGCCGGCCTGGCTGGCCACGATCAGCCAGCACGGTGCGGCGTTCCTGGCCCACCAGGGACTGGCTGCCTCGGTCGTGCTCGCCGCCCTGCTGATCCTGATCGCCCTCCGCGTGTACCTGCCACCGGCCGGGGCCCGGGTGGCTCTGGCCCTGGCGGCGGTGATGGCCGCCGTGATCTGGGTGGCGGGACAGGCCCTCGGCGGCATTCTCACTGGGAGTGGCACCGACCCCGATACGGCACCGTTGCTGGCCTTGCTTGTTCTCGCCTTCTGGCCGGCGCGCGGGCCGATGGGGCGGGGACCATCTGCACGCGGGCCGCAGGGAGGACCGTGACGTGGGGGGACCTTCCTGGCTCGACGGCATCCTCGCCGCAATCATGATCGCAACAGCCGGGTACTGCGCCAGCCGCCTGGTCATCGCCCGCGCACCGCGGCGGGCGGGCGGCGACGTCAACCTGATGCACGCGGGGATGGGCGTGGCCATGGCGGGCATGCTGGTGAATTGGCTCAACCCACTCCCCGACCGCCTATGGGAGGGGATGTTTGCGGTCGGGGCGGCCTGGTTCGGGTGGCGGGCCTGGAGCGGCCGCCGGGTCCGGGCCAGAGCGCCGGGCCGCAGCCGGCCAGCGCACCGTCACCCCGTCCCTCACCTCGTGATGTGTGGCGCCATGGTGTACATGCTGCTCGCCGTCCACGCGGGGAAACCGGGGCCGGGGCCCGGGCTAGCCATGGGCGGACCGGCCGCCGCGGGCCGTTTCCCGCTGCTCGCGCTGGTCCTGGCCGTTTTCATGGTGGGCTACGTGATGTGGCAGGCGGACCGGCTGCCGGCCGTGGCCGGGGCCAGGCTGGCTCCGGCCCAGGGGACAGGGTCCCGCGAGGGATCAGCCACCCCCGCCGGTGGGGCGGCCCTGGACGTGGCGGCCACAGACCTGGCGCTCAGCCCTGTCCCGCGGGCGCTGTCACCCCGGCTGGCGACCTGCTGCCAGATCGCGATGGGCGTCACCATGGGCTACATGCTGATCCTGATGCTCTAGGACCCCGCCGCGGCCGCCTCCCGATAGCGGTCGAGCGCCGCCTGCCTCGCCTGCTTGTGATCCACGATCGGCCCCGGGTAATCGAGGCCGATCCGGCAGCCCACCCGCTCCTGATCCTGCTCGGGCATGCGCCACGGCTCGGCCAGGTACTCGTCCGGGACCCGGGCCAGCTCGGGGACGTAGCGGCGCACGTACCGCCCGTCCGGGTCGAAGCGCTCCTGCTGGAGGGTCGGGTTGTAGATGCGCCGGAAGGCGGGCTGCGGGTCCACCCCCACGGACGCGATCCATTGCCAGTTGCCGTTGTTGCTGGCCTGATCGCCGTCCAGGAGCAGCCGCATGAACCAGTCCTCGCCGCGCCGCCAGTCGATGCCCAGGTCTTTGGTCAGGAATGAGCCCACCAGCATCCGGACCCGGTTGTGCATCCAGCCTTCCCGCCGCAGCTGCCGCATGCCGGCGTCCACCAGCGGGAACCCGGTCCGGCCCTCGGTCCAGGCGGTGAACTCGGCGTCGCCACCTGCCCACATGAGCGTGCCGCGGTAGCGGGGCTGGAATTCCTGCCGGGCGTTCCCCGGGTGGTGCACCAGGACGTGCTGGTAGAAGTCGCGCCAGCACAGCTGGCGCCGGAACGCCTCGCCGCCCTCCGCGCCCGCGCCGGTCCCGCGGGGGCCGGTCCCGCGGGGGCCGGTCCCGCCCGCGCCGGTCGCGCGGGGGCCGGTCGCGCGGGGGCCGGTCGCGCGGGGGCCGGTCGCGCGGGGGCCGGTCCCGCGGGGCAGCAGGTCTTCCACGGCGCGCGCCGACAGGCAGCCGAACCGCAGGTAGGGAGACAGCCGGGACGACGCATCCGCGCCGGCCTGGTCGCGGCCGGTGTCGTAGTCCCGCACCGCGCTGTCCAGGAACTCCGCCAGCCGGGCCAGCCCGGCGCTCTCCCCGCCCGGGGCTGGCTCGGGCACTTCCTGCCTCAGGCCCAGGCTGGCCAGCGAGGGCACCCGGCCGTGCCGGGTCTTCGCGGGCAGGTCGATCCGCTTGGGAGGGTCCAGGACCGCGCGCCGGGGAATGCCGTCCCAGTTGCGGTAGAACGGCGTGAACACCGTGTAGGGGCGGCCCTGCCCGGTGTGGATCGTGCGCACGTCGTCCACCACGCTGACCCCGGGATGGGCGTGTCCGGTGACGCCGGCCTGCTCCAAAGCGGGGCGCACGCGCCGGCCACGGGCGGCCTCGTACGGGCTGGGGTCGCGGCTCAGATGGACCTCGGTGGCGCCCGTTTCCGCGGCCAGCGCGGGCAGCTCCCGCTCGGGCGCCCCGTGCCGGATGACGAGCCGGCCGCCGCGCTCCGCGACCTGGCCATCGAGGTCGGTCAGGCTCTCCAGCAGGAACGCAGTGCGGGATCCGGACGCGTGCCGCCCGTGCAGCAGCCGGTCGTCCAGGCAGAACACCGGCACGATCTGCTCGTGCCCGGCCAGCGCCGCGCACAGCGCCGGGTGGTCGTGCACGCGGAGATCCCGGCGGAACCAGACAAGGGCAACCATGAACGCCGAGGATAGGCGGTGTCCCCAGCAGGGACCGGCCGGGCGGCCGCGACGCGCGGGTCGGCTGGCCTTCACGACGCGGGGCTCAGGTCATCGGGCCAGGTCATCGGGCTGGGGCGAGGCCCCGCTAGGTGGTCGGGGGCAGATCCAGGTCCACAACGACCGGGGCGTGGTCGGACGGCCCCTTGCCCTTGCGGGCCTCCCGGTCCACGTAGGCGTCCTTGACCGCGGCGGCCAGCACGCCGCTGGCCAGGACCAGGTCGATGCGCATGCCCATGCCCTTGTGGAACATGCCGGCCCGGTAGTCCCAGTAGGTGAAGGGCTGGCCCTTGAGCGCCCGGGCCGGGACGTCGGTGAGCCCGAGGTCCAGCACTGCGGCCAGGGCAGCCCGTTCTTCGGGGGTGACGTGGGTCGAGCCGGTGAATGCGGCCGGGTCCCACACGTCGTCGTCGTGAGGGGCGATGTTGAAGTCCCCGCACACGGCGAGCCGCGATCCGCCCCCGTCCGGGCCCTTCACGCTGAGGTCGGCGGCGAGCACGTCACGCAGGACCGCGAGCCAGGACAGTTTGTAGGCTAGGTGGGGGCTGTCCAGGGCCCGGCCGTTGGGCACGTAGACGGACCATATCCGGCAGCCCGCGCAGGTGGCGGAGATGGCCCGGGCCTCCGGGTCGGGGAACCCCGGCTCGCCGGGAAAGCCGCGGCGCACGTCCTCCAGGCCTGTCCGGGACAGGATCGCCACCCCGTTCCAGCGGCCGGTGCCGTACAGCGCGGCCTCGTAGCCGAGGTCCGCGACCTCCCCGACCGGGAAGCCGGCGTCGGGTGCCTTGGTCTCCTGCAGGCAGAGCACGTCCGGCCGGGTCTCCTCCAGCCAGCTGAGCAGCCGGGGCAGCCTGGCCTGCACCGAGTTGACGTTCCACGTGGCCAGCCGCATGGGTTTCCCTTCCGGCCGGTCAGGCGTTCGCGTGCAGGGCAGCGTTCAGCGCGATCCCGTGCCCGCCGCGCTCGGTGACCCGGACCGCGCCGGTCTGGGAGTCACGCAGCCACAGCAACCCCGGGCGGCCGGACAGGTCCCGGGCCTTGACCACCTGCCCGTCCGGCAGCGCGACCTTGGTTCCCGCGGTCACGTACAGCCCGGCCTCCACCACGCAGTCGTCGCCGAGGGAGATGCCGACACCGGCGTTGGCGCCGATCAGGCACCGCTCGCCGACCGAGATGGTCTCCTTGCCGCCGCCGGACAGGGTGCCCATGATCGACGCCCCGCCGCCCACGTCGGAGCCGTCCCCGACCACCACGCCGGACGAGATCCGCCCTTCGACCATGGACGTGCCGAGGGTGCCCGCGTTGTAGTTGACGAAGCCCTCGTGCATGACCGTGGTGCCCTCAGCCAGATGCGCGCCCAGCCGGACCCGGTCCGCGTCCGCGATCCGCACCCCGGCCGGCAGTACGTAGTCCACCATGCGGGGAAACTTGTCGACCCCGTAGACGGTGACCGGGCCCCGCCGCCGCAACCGCAGCCGGGTGGCCTCGAAGCCCGGGACTGGGCAGGGGCCGTGGCTGGTCCACACCACGTTGGCCAGCACCCCGAAGATGCCGTCCAGGTTGCAACCACGCGGGCGGATGCGGCGGCCGGACAGCAGGTGCAGCCTCAGGTACGCGTCGTGGGCGTCGGCTGGCGGCGCGGCCAGGCTGGCGATCGTGGTGCGCGCCGCGACGACCTCGACCCCCCGGGCCTCGTCTTCGCCGAGCAGGGCGGCCGCGTCGGGACCGAGCGCTTCGGCCGCCTCGGCCGCCGACAGGCGGACGGTGCCGCCGGTGCTGTCGGGGCGGCCGGGGCGGCCGGCCGACAGGGCCGGGATCAGTTCCGGCGCGGGGAACCAGGCGTCCAGCACGACGCCGTCAGCCAGCGTGGCTAGGCCCTCGCCCCGCGCCCCGGTCGCCTGAGGATCGATCCCTGAGTCAGTCACGGTGCACATGCTAGCCGCCGCCCCCCGCCGGAGGTCTTCCGCTCGTCACCCAGCGGCCCGAGCAGGCAGGCGCCGCCGGCTTATCACCTATCTAGCGCACGCGAAACTCCCAAAACGGACAGAAAGGTGCGCTAGATAGGTGACATGTGGCCGCCGCCCTTGATCAATGTGACTGGTGATTCCGGTGTGGCGGCGCCTACCGCCAGCCACCCCGCCCGGGACCAGCCACCCCGCCCGGGACCAGCCACCCCGCCCGGGACCAGCCACCCCGCCCAGGACCAGCCACCCCGCCCGGGACCAGCCACCCCGCCCGGAAGCAGCTAGTCGCCCAGCTCCGCGCGCCGCCGGGTCACGAATTCCTCGAGTTCCGCCCGGATCGCGTCATCCAGCGGCGGCGCCTCGTACTCCGCCAACGTCTTCGCGCAGATCTCCCCGGCCCGGGCGGTGGCGTCCTTGGCCCCGAGCCGCACCCACCGCTCGTAGTTGGCCGTGGATGAGAGCAGTGGCCGGTAGAAGCACTCCCGGAACCGTTCCATGGTGTGCTGGGCCCCGAGGAAGTGACCGCCGTGGCCCACCTCCTCGTGCGCACCGAACGCGAGCGAGGCCTCGTCGATCTCCAGCGGGGTGAACTCCACCCGCAGCATGCGGAGCAGCTCGATGTCGATGATGAACTTCTCGTAGCAGCTGACCAGGCCGCCCTCGAGCCACCCGGCCGCGTGCATGACGAAGTTGGTGCCGGCCAGGAACGTCGGCAGCAGCGTCATCAGCGACTCGTACGCCGCCTGCGCGTCCGCCGTCTGGCTGGAGTTGAGGCCGCCGCCGGTCCGGAACGGCAGCCCGTAATGGCGGGCCAGCTGGCCGGTGCAGAACAGGCCGATGGCCGACTCCGGGGTGCCGAAACTGGGCGAGCCGGACTGCATGTCGATGTTGGACAGGAACGAGCCGAATACGACCGGGCAGCCGGGCCGGATCAGCTGGGCCAGCGCGATGCCGGACAGCGCCTCGGCCAGCTGCTGGACCAGCGCGGCCGGGATCGACACCGGCGACATCGCCCCCATGAGCAGGAACGGGGTGAGCACCACCGGCTGGTTCGCTGCGCAGTACTCGAACTGGGCGTCCAGCATCCGGTCGTCCCAGCGCAGCGGTGAGTTGCAGTTGATGAGCGAGATGGTGGCCGGCGTCTGCTCGATCGACGCCCGGCCTTTCTCCCGGCCCTCGCCGCCGCCGAACAGGATCTCGGTCATGGCGATCGTGTCGGCCGCGTTGGGTCCGGACACCACGTTGCCCATGTAGATCTTGTCGGTCACCGTCTGCAGCGCGTAGATCATGTCCAGGTGCCGTGAGTCGAGCGGCGTGTCGTTCGGCTCGCAGATCACGCCCCCGGCCGTGTCCAGTTGCGGGAAGGACTGGGCCAGCATGCTCAGCCGGCGGAAGTCCTCCATGGTCGCGTCGCGGCGGACGTCGCCGTCGCGGACGAAGGGGCAGCCGTAGACCCCGCCGAACACCATCTGGTCCCCGCCGATGTGCACGCTGTTGGCCGGGTTCCGGGCCTGGATGCCGAACTGCCGCGGCGCCTTGGCCACCTGCTCCAGCACGAAGTCGGGGTCGAGGAACACGACCTCGCCGGAGACCTTCTGGCCCGCCCGGCGGAAAAGCTCCACCGCTTCGGGCTTGGCGAACTGCACGCCGATCTCCGAGACGATGCGCCGCCATCCCTTGTCCAGCACGCCGATGGCGTCCGGGGAGAGGATCTCGTAGCGCGGCATCGTGTTACGGAACATCGCCACCTCCGGCCGTCTTGACCCTCCCTGGCACCGCTACGTAGCATCACATAGTAGAACAGAGTTCCGTAACATGGAACTTTGCAGGCTCAGCCCTGACAAACATGGAACTCATGGGCAGGCGTAGCAGGCGAGCGCCGGGGATGCGGGAGGCTTCAGTGGCCACTCCCACCGGCACGCAGGCGGTAGACCGGGCGGCGCGGCTGGTCACCGAGGTCGTGCACGCGCCGGACTCGGTCACGTTCACCGAGCTGGCCGCGGCCACCGGGCTGGCCAAGAGCACCACGTCGCGCCTGCTGGTCGCGCTGGAGCGCGGCGGTCTGGTGCGCCGCGACGACGACGGCCGGTTCCGCCCCGGCGACGTGTTCGTCCGGTACGCCTGGCGGGGCGGCGCCGAGGCGGGGCTCATCGAGGTGGCCCGGCCGTTCCTGGACCGGCTCGGCGAGCAGACCGGCGAGACCGTGAACCTGGGGGTGGCCCGGGACGGCCTGGTCGAGCAGATCTCTCAGGTGGACAGCCGGTACCTGATTGGCGGGACCAACTGGGTCGGCCGGCCGGTGCCGCTGCACTGCGCCGCGCTGGGCAAGGTGCTGCTGGCCTACGGCGCGGCGCAGCTGCCCCCCGGCCGGCTGGAGTCCCGCACCAGCCGGACCCTGACCAGCCGGGCCGCGCTCCAGGACAACCTGCGCCAGGTCCGCCGGTGCGGGTACGCGGTCACCGACGAAGAACTGGAGCCAGGCCTGGTCGCGGTGGCCGCCCCCGTGTTCCGGGATGGCGCGGAGGTGGTGGGGGCCCTGTCGGTGACCGCGCCAGCCGGCCGCCTCACCCCGCCAAGCATCCCCGCGGTGGCGGCGCAGTGCGTGACCCAGGCCCTCGGCCTGTCCGCGGCCCTGGGCCACCGCCCGCCCGGCCCCGGTCCCCGGCGCGACCCCGGCCCCGGGCGCGACCCCCAGCGCGACCCCGACCCCGGCCCCGGCCCCGGCCCCGGCCCCCAGCGTGACCCCGGCCCCGGCCGCGACCCCGGGCCCCAGCACGATAAATCCCCCGCCAGGCGATAGAGAGAAGGTGCCTCGTGACGCAGGAGGAGCTGCTCCGCCAGCTTTATGACTTCACCCTGGTAGGCAACGCGCCCGAGGTGCTCAGCCTGACCAACGCGGGCCTGGAGATGGGGCTGGGCCCCGAGACCCTGCTCTACGAGGCGCTGATCCCCTCGCTCGAGGAGGTGGGCGCCCGGTTCGAGCGGGGCGACTTCTTCGTCCCGGAGATGCTGATCGCGGGCAAGGCCATGGCGGGCGCGCTGGAGATACTGCGCCCGCTGCTGGCCGAGACCGGGGCCGAGTCCATCGGAACGATCGTTATGGGAACGGTCAAGGGAGACGTGCACGATATCGGCAAGAACCTGGTCAACATCATGTTCGAGGGAGCCGGGTTCCAGGTCGTCGACCTCGGCGTCCAGGTCGCGCCCGAGAAGTTCATCGCCGCGATCCAGCAGCACAAGCCGGACATCGTGGGCTTCTCCGCGTTCCTGACCACGACCATGCCGATGTTCAAGGCGAACATCAACGCGCTGCAGAAGGCCGGCCTGCGCGACCAGGTCATCGTGATGGTGGGCGGCGCGCCGGTCACCCAGGAGTACGCGGACGTGGTCGGCGCGGACGGGTACGCGGCCGACGCGTCGGCCGCGGTGGTCCGGGCCAAGGAGCTGCTGCGGCAGCGCCGCGCGATGACACCGGCCTAGGGAGCGCGCATGGAAACAGTCCTCCGGTCGGCGACCAGGACCGTCACGATTGGCCCGGAGCACCCGTTCTGCATCATCGGCGAGCGGATCAACCCCACCGGCCGCAAGCTCTTCCAGGAACAGCTGCGCCGCGGTGACCTGTCCCGGATCGAGATCGACGTGGCGCAGCAGGTGGCGGGCGGGGCCATGGTCCTCGACGTGAACATGGGCGCGCCGCTGGCCGACGAGGCCGAGCTGATGGTGGCCGCGATCAAGCTCATCCAGGGGCTGACCGACCTGCCGCTGTGCATCGACTCGTCGATCATCGAGGTGCTCGACGCGGGCCTGGCCGCCTATGAGGGCAAGGCGCTGGTCAACTCGGTGACCGCCGAGGACGAGCGGCTGGAGGCCATCCTCCCGCTGGTCAAGAACTACGGCGCGGCGGTCATCGCGCTCCCCAACGACGAGGAGGAGATTCCCGAGGACCCGCGCAAGCGCCTCGAGCTGGCCCGCAAGATCATCGACGTGGCGACCGGCCGGTTCGGCATCCCGGCCGAGGACATCGTGATCGACCCGCTGGCCATGCCGGTCGGCGCGGACACCTCGCTCGTCGTCAAGACCATGGAGACGATCTCGCTGCTGCGCGAGGAGTTCGGGGTCAACACCACGCTCGGCGCGTCCAACGTCTCGTTCGGCATGCCCGACCGGCACGCGATCGGGGCCGCGTTCCTGCCCATGGCCATCACCAGCGGGCTGACCAGCGCGATCCTGGACGCCCGGGCCCCGCAGATCGTCCGCGCCGTGCAGGCCGCCGACCTGCTCACCGGCCGCGATCCGTGGGGCGCCGCGTGGATCGCCGCGCACCGCGCCCAGCAAGCCCAGGCCCAGCAGGCCGCACAGGCCGCGCAGGCCCAGGCCCAGGCATGACGATGGTGCCGCCCGGCACGGCCCCCGCGGGAGGCAGCACGCGGCCCTCAGTTCGCCGCAACGAAAACCACCACGGCGCGCTCCCCCCGGACGCCGACCCGGGGACCGCCGGCCCGGTCCGCGTCGACCTGCGGTTCGAGCCCTCGGGCCGCCAGGTCCGGGTGCCCGCGGGGGTGAGCGTCTTCGACGCCGCGAGCTGGAACGGCATCGCGATCGACTCGACGTGCGGCGGCCACGGCACCTGCAAGAAGTGCAAGGTCCGGATGCTGGACGGAGTGGCGGCGCCGTCGCCGCTGGACATTCGCGCATTCTCCCCGGATGAGCTGCGTGAAGGCTGGCGGCTGGCCTGCCGAGTGCTGGCCGCCGGCGACGCGCGGATCGAGGTTCCCCCGCTGGTCACCCGGCCCAAGGCGGCGACGGTCGGGGTCGGCCGCCAGGTCATCCTGCGGCCCGCGGTGCAGAAGCGCTACATGGAGCTGGACGAGCCGTCCCTGGCCGACCAGCGCAGTGATGTGGAGCGCATCCTGGCCGCGGTGGACGACCTGGAACTGCGCGTGGACCTGCACGCGGTCCGAGTGGCGGGCCGGATCCTGCGTGCCGCGGACTACAAGGTCACCGCGGTGATCGTCGATGACGTGCTGATCGACGTGGAGGCCGGGGACACCTCGGGACGGCTGTTCGGCGTCGCGTTCGACCTGGGCACCACGACGGTGGTGGCCACCCTGCTCGACCTGTCCACGGGCACGCCGGTCGCGGTGGCCTCGGCCCTCAACCAGCAGCAACCGTTCGGCGCGGACGTGATCACCCGGATCAGCGCCACGATGATGGACCCTGACACGCTGGCCCTGCTGACCGCGCTGGCCCAGCAGACCCTGGCCGAACTGGCCGCGGAGGCCTGCGCGGCGGGCGGGATCGCCCCGGCCGAGGTGTACGAGGTCGCGCTGGCCGGGAACGCCACGATGACGCACATCGTGCTCGGCATCGACCCGGAGCCGCTGGGCGTGGCCCCGTTCATCCTGGCCACCCGGCTGCTGCCCGAGGTGCTGGCCGCCGACCTGGGCGTGCCGGCTCACCCGCGGGCCCGTGCGGTAGTGTTCCCGCCGTTCGGCGCCTACGTGGGCGGCGACATCACGGCCGGGCTGCTCGCGTCGGGCATGGACCGGGACACAAGGATCCGGCTGTTCATCGACGTCGGCACGAACTGCGAGATCGTGCTGGGCAACCGGGACTGGCTGCTGGCCACGGCCGCGCCCGCGGGGCCGGCCTTCGAGGGCGCGGCGATCCGGTGCGGGATGCGCGCCGCGGACGGGGCCATCGAGGTGGTCACGATGACCCGGGACGAGCTGGAACTCAAAGTCATCGGGGACGCCGAGCCGGCCTGTGCGGGTCGGGCCTGGTGGACGCCGTCACCGGGCTGGTCCGGCTGGGCCTGCTCGACTCCTCCGGACGGCTGGTCACCGAGGAACGGGCCGCGGAGCTGGCCCCGGCGCTGGCGGGCCGGCTGACCCGGCTCGGCGCGGAGCGGGTCTTCGTGCTGCACTGGCTGGGTGAGCCCGGCAACGTGTCCCGGTCGGTCTACCTGTCCCAGCGGGACGTCCGCGAGCTGCAGTTCGCCAAGGCGGCCATCGCCACCGGGTGGCGGATCCTGCTGGAGGAGGCCGGGCTCGAGCCGGGTGACATCCAGCAGGTGCTGCTGGCCGGGTCGTTCGGCAGTTACCTGTCCCCCGCGAACGCGATCCGCCTGGGCCTGGTGCCCGACATCCCGGTGTTGCGGGTAGTCAGCGCGGGAAACGTGGCGGGTGAGGGAGCCAAGATGGCCCTGCTCAGTGTCCGTGAGCGGGCGGGCGGGCTGGCCCTGCTGGAAGAGGTGAGGTATGTCGAGCTCTCCGACCGCGCCGACTTCAACGACCGTTTCGTCGATCAGCTGGCCTTCCCGGACTGATCCGTCCCGGACCGACCCTTCCCGGACCGACCCTTCCCGGACCGACCTGACCCTTCCCGGACCGACCCTTCCCGGACCGACCCTTCCCGGTCCGGGCCGTGCCGTCACCCACCCCACGCACCCCGTGTACCCCATCCGCCCCAGGGGCCATACCTGCCCCAGGAACCCTGCAAGCCCCACCCATCCCATCTGCCCCCGCAACAGCATGCGCCCTACACCCCCCAGGAACCCAGTTCGCCTCACGGAAATCACGAACACCAGAGGTCGCACGCGCCGCAGGTCGTGGTCATCGCTTGCGGGGCACTCGGCGGCCCCATCCGGGAGATCGCCACCCGCCGGGGCTGGCCGGTGGAGCTGCACTGCCTGCCCGCGCTGCTGCACAACCGGCCCGCGTCGATCACCCCGGAGGTCGAGCGGCTGGCTGTGGCGGCCCAGGCCCGCGGCCTGCCGGTGGCGATCGGCTACGCCGACTGCGGCACCTACGGCGCACTGGACGAACTGTCTGCCCGGCTGGGCCTGCGGCGGCTGCCCGGGCTGCACTGCTACGACCTGCTGGCCGGGCCGGACCGGCTGGCGGCGCTGTTCGAGGCGGAGCCCGGTACCTATGTGCTGACCGATTTCCTGGTCCGCAGTTTCGGCCGGACGGTGGTCGCCGGACTCGGCCTGGACCGCTACCCCGAGCTGTGGCCGGACTACTTCGGGCACTACCGCCGCGTGGTGTGGCTGGCCCAGTCCCGCGACCCGGCACTGGCTGCCGAGGCGGAAGCCGTCGCGGCCAGGTTCGGCCTGCCTCTCACTGTGATCGACACCGGCACGGCCCGCCTGGAGCGCGAACTCGAACTCCTCCTGGCCGGCTCCCCCGGGCGCCTGGCTCCCCCAGACCGGCTCCCCCCTGGCCTCCGCCGGAAACCCCCTCCCGGCCCCGGGCTCACCTCCCACCCCAGCAGCACCTCCTGCCCCACCCATCACGGCTGGCGTGGCCGGGGGCGTCGTGATCAGACGATTGGTGTCGCCAGAACAGCACCAATCGTTTGATCACGAAAGCGGCCCCACAGCTGCGGGCACGGCGGAGACCCCACAGGTCACAGCAGCCCCGCAAGCCCCAGAAAATCCAGCCATCGAGGCGGGGCGGTGCGCGGCGGGCTGACGAGCGCGGCGGCGCTGCTGGCGCAGCCGCGCTACGAGGTCTTCCCGGCCGGGTCGGTCGAGCAGGTCGTGGCGGACTGGGTCCCGCCGGGCATGACCGTGACCGTGACCGCCTCACCGGCGCGGGGGCTGAACGCCACGCTGGACCTGACCGAGCGGCTGGCGGCCCGGGGCTACCGGGTGGTGCCGCACCTGTCCGCGCGGCTGGTGGTGGACGACGCGCACCTGGACGCCATCGTGACCCGGCTGCTCGCCTGCGGGGTGGACGACGTGTTCGTGCCTGCGGGCGACGCCAATCCTCCCGCCGGCCGGTTCGACAGCGCGCTGCCCCTGCTCACCCGCCTTACCGAGATGGGCCGCCCGTTCGCCCGTGTCGGGATCACCGGCTACCCGGAGAGCCACCCGCGGATCGACGACGACATCACCGTGCAGGCCATGTGGGATAAGCGGCATCACTCGTCCTACATCGTCAGCAACCTCTGCTTCGACCCGGCCGTGCTGCGCAAGTGGGTGGCCCGGATCCGGGCGCGTGGCGTCACGCTCCCGCTCTACGTGGGGCTGGCGGGGCCGGTGGAGCGGGCGAGGCTGCTGCGCATGGCGGCCCGGGCGGGGGTGACTGAGTCCACGCGGTTCCTGGCTGGGCACACGGACTGGCTTCTGCGCCTCGGCCTCCCCGGTGGCTACAGCCCGGAGCGGCTGCTGGACCGGACAGGTGCGGCACTGACCGTGCCCAGTGCGGGCGTGGCCGGCCTGCACCTGTTCACCTTCAACCAGGTCAAGCAGACAGAAGAGTGGCGGGTCGCGCTGCTGCGGCGACTGGCGGGACCAGACCATGGCCAGCTGGCCATCTGACAGGTCCGGCCGGGATCCGTTTCTGGTCACGCACCGCCGGCCGCGATGCGTTTCCTAATGCCTACAGAACGCTGCCCACACTGGGCTGCCCCGTCATAGGCTGTCTTGTGCAACTGTTTCGATCAACTGCAACGGATCGCGCGAGATGTCCGGATGTGGGTGGGAGCAGACGGTGAACAGGCACACAACGGCAACGAGGTCGCCGGGGCCCAGATGGCCATCGTGCCGGCCCGCCTAGTGGAGTGGCCGCTGCGTTGCGGCCCGGTCCCGCCCCTCGCTGACTGCCACAGCCCGCGTCCTGAGACCGGGCTGGGCCGGATCGGCAAGCTCGATCCGGGGGACACCTTAATTCTCGTCCCCGGCCCCGATACCGCTCCTTCCGGGATCGCCCCTTCTTCCGGCAGGCCTGCTAGCCTCGCCGCCTCCGGCGGTACGGGCAAGACGCAGCTGGCCGCGGCGCTGGCGCACCAGCTCTGGGATAGCCGCGGGGTGGACCTGCTGGTTTGGGTGAAGGCCAGCAGCAGGAACGCCGTCCTGGCTGGCTACGCGCTTACCCTCGCGGAACTGGGCGCAGCCGATGCGGGTGATGACTTGCTGACCGGAGCGCAGCGCTTCCTGGCCTGGCTGTCCAGCACCGAGCGGCGGTGGCTGGTGGTCCTCGATGACCTGGCCGATCCGGCCGACCTGGATGGCCTGTGGCCCGCCGGGAACGACGGCCGGGTCGTGGTCACGGCCCGGCGGGATGACACCCTGGCCGCGCCGGACCGCAGGATCGCGCCCGTCCCCGCGTTCACCACCCGGGAAGCCCTGGCCTACCTCAGCGCCCGGCTCGCCACCGACCCCGGCCAACGGACCGAGGCCCTGGACCTGGCGCACGACCTGGAGTGCCAGCCGCTCGCCCTGGCGCACGCCACGGCCGCGCTGATCTGCACCGGGGCCAGCTGCCGTGACTACCGGGGCTGGTACCACGACCGGAAACGCCGGATCAGCAGCGCCAGCCTGGCCAGCGGCGGCGCGGGCAGCACCGGATGGGACGGGCCGGGAGCGGGCGGCACCGGGCCGGGCCGCACCGGACTGGATTACGCCGCGCTCGGCCATGCCAGCGTGACCTGGTCGCTGGCCATGGACCTGGCCGACCAGATCCCGCCCGCCGGCTTCGCCCGGCCCGCCCTCGTGCTGGCCGCCCTGCTCGACCCGGCCGGCATCCCCGGGATCGTCTTCACCACCCCGGCCGCCTGCGGTTACCTGACCGGCGATCCGGCCATGCCCGCCGAGCCTGTCCAGGCCCGCGACGCGGTACAGGGCCTCGCCCGGGCCGGGCTGGTCACGATCAACGCGGCCAGCACCACGCGGACCGTGCAGGTCCATCCGGCGATCCAGGCCATGACCAAGGGAATCATCCCGGCGCCAGAGTTCGAGGGGGCCGTCCGGTGCACCGCGGACGCGCTGCTGCAGTCCTGGCCCCCGGACCCGGTTCCGCCCCGGCTGGCCCAGGCCCTGCGGGACTGCACGGTCAGCCTGCGCGAGTGCGGTGGCGATCTGCTCTGGATCCCGGAGATCCACCCGGTCCTGCTGCAAGCGGGCCAGAGCCTGGACAGCGATGAGATCAGCGGCCCAGGCCTCGCCTACTGGCAGGAGATGCTGGAGACCAGCTCCCGGGTGCTCGGCGCTGACCACAGCCAGGCCTTCCGCTGCCGCGACGGCCTGGCCTCGGCGTACGAGGCGGCGGGCCGACTGGACGACGCGATCGGCGTGCACGAGCGCACGCTGGGGGAACGACAGCGGGTCCTAGGGAAAGACCATCCCGACACGCTCGCCTCGTGCGGTCATCTCGCGCGGGCCTACGCCACCGCGGGGCGTCACGCCGAGGCCTTGCCGATGTACGAGCGGGTGGTCGCGGACCGGGAGTGGGTGCTGGGCAGCTACCACCCGGACACACTGGCTGCGCGCGGCGAGCTGGCCGGCGCCTACCTGGCCGCGGGCCGTCCCGAGCATGCCCTGCCGGTGTACCAGCAGACCCTGGTGGACCTGGAGCGGGGGCTGGGCCCTGCGCACCCGGACACGCTGGCCGCGCGGACGGCGCTGGCCCAGGCCTACCACACGGTCGGGCAGCTCAAGCGGGCCCTTCCGGTCTACGAGCAGATCCTGGCCGACCGGGAAAAGGCACAGGGCCCGGACGACCCGGACAGCATGACCGCCCGCGCCGACCTGGCCTACGCCTACCGGACCGCCGGGCGGATGAAGCAGGCGCTGCCGCAGTACGAGCGGGTGGTCAGTGACCGGGAACGCGTGCTGGGCAGCTACCACCCGGACACGATGACCGCCCGCGGCAACCTGGCCAACGCCTACCTAGCCGGCCACCGGGTCAAGGACGCCATCCCGGTGTACGAGCGGACCCTGGCCGACCGCGAGATGGCCCAGGGGTCCGAAGACACGGACACCATGACGGCCCGCGGCAACCTGGCCAACGCGTATCACTCGGCCGGACGGCTCAAGGACGCGCTCCCGCTCTATGAGCAGACGCTGACCGCGTGCGAGCGGGTGCTCGGCCCGACCCACCAGTCAACCCTGACCTCCAGGGCGAACCTGGCCTCCGCCTACCACGCCGCGCTGCGGCTGTCCGAGGCCGTCACGGTGTTCGAGCGCACCCTGGCCGACTGTGAGCAGGCCCTCGGCCCGGATCACCCGCTGACCCGCGCGGTGCGGGAGAACCTCGAGGCCGTCCAGCGGGCCTGATCCCTGACCCGGCCGGTCCCGCGGACTGACCTGCCGGAGGCTGGACCCGCCGGATGTATCCGGCGGGTCCAGCCCTCAGGCCCGCTCTTTCAGGGCCGTGACCAGCGCCGGGATCACCTCGGCCAGGTCGCCGATCACCGCGTAGTCGGCCCGGGACAGGATCGGCGCCGCAGGGTCGGTGTTGATCACCACGATGTGCCTGGCGCTGGCACAGCCCGCCATGTGCTGGATCGCCCCGCTGATCCCGCAGGCCAGGTAGAGCTCCGGGGTGATCTTGGTTCCGGTCTGGCCGACCTGCTGGGTGTGCGGCCGCCAGCCCTGGCTGGTGACCACGCGGGAGACTCCGACGACCCCGCCGAGCAGGCCGGCGAGTTCTTCCAGCGGGCCGAAGCCGTCCGGGCCGCCGACGCCGCGGCCCCCGCCGACCACCACCCGGGCGGTGGCCAGCGACACCCCGCCGTCGCGGCCGGCCGACACGGCCGCCCGGACCCGCAGGTCCGCCGGGTCCAGGCCCGGCTCGTGGACATGCACGGCTAGCTCCGGCGCATCGCCTGCCGGGACGGAATCGACCGGGTCATCGTGGACCGGTACCGGCGGCACCGCATCGGTGGCCACGGTGAGCAGGGCGGGTGTCCCCTCCAGAGTCGCGTCCTCGATGAGCAGCCCGGCCCACCGCTGGCGCGACACCGCCAGGGTGCCGTCCGCGGCAGGGACGGCCGCGACGGCGTTCGCGGCCATCGGCTGGCCGGTCAGCGCGCCGAGATGGGCGAGCACCTCGCTCCCGTAGTCCGTTCCCGCCGCGACCACCGCGGCGGCCAGGGTCACGCCGAGCAGGCCCTCCAGGGTCCGCGCCCAGGCCTTGGGGGCGTACCCGTCCAGCGCGGCGGGCTCGACGACGTAGGCCTCGGTCACCCCGTAGTCGCCGAGCAGGCGGGCCGGGACCCGGTCCACAGGCCCGAACGCCACGGCGGCGAGGACCGGGCGGGTCGCGCCGGGTGCCGCCGTTCGCGGATCCGCTGCGCCGCCGGTAGCCAGCGACCGGGCGAAAGTCAGGGCGCGCAATGACGCGTCCGTCACCCCGGTCTCGTCCAGTTCGACCAGGCAGAGCACGTTCATTTCAGCACGCTCATCTCAGAACTCCCAGCTCGTCCAGCAGCCGGACCAGGGCGGGCACCGCGTCCGTCCCGGTGCCCAGCACGACCGCCTGCTGCCGCGGCTGGTCCGGCACCCGGAGCGCCCGCTTGCGCAATCCCTCGGGCCGCCACTGCGGCTGGTACTGCTCGATGGCAGCCCGCTTGGCCCGCAGCCGTCCTGGCAGGGAGGGATAGCGGGGCAGGTTGATGCCTTCCTTGACGGTGATCACCGCAGGCAGCCCGAACTCGAACGTCTCCTCATGACCGCGGTACTCCCGTCGGGCCCGCGCCACCGCCCCGGTGATCTCCAGGTGCTTGATTCCGGTGGCGCACGGCCAGCCGAGCGCGTGCGCCACCCGCACCCCCACCTGGTAGTCCCCGGTGTCAGCTGCCTCGTTGCCGAGCAGGAGCAGGTCATACCCCGGCCCCTCGGCGGCCCGGCGGCGTGCCTCGGCCACGATCGCTGCGGCGGTGGCGGCCGGGCCCCACTCATGCCCGCCGTCTTCCAGCAGCACGGCCCGGTGGGCGCCGAGCGCGAGCGCGTCGCGTAGCTGATCCGCGGCCTCGGCCGGTCCCAGGGTCAGCACCGACACGGCGCCGCCCAGCCGCTCGGTGATCTGGACGGCCTCCTCCACGGCGCATTCCTCGTGCGGGCTGATCGCGAACCCGGACATCCGGGTGTCCACATCCCGCCCGTCCGGGGTGACCACGATGCGGCCGCCGACCTGGGGGACCCGCTTCACGCAGACGGCGATCTCCACCGCCGGTCAGCTCCGGATCCGTGCGTTGTCCGGGTCGAACAAGGGGGTGGCGCCAGCCACCGCCACAGTCACCGGGTAGGTATCCCCGAAGCACTCGACCTGGAGCCGGGTGCCCGCGCTGGCCTGGGCCGGGGGCAGATAGGCCATGAGCAGGTGCCGGCCCACCGACGGGCCGGATCCGGCGCTGGTCACGTAGGACGGCCGGCCTTTAGCGTCCACCAGCCGCTCACCGCCGGCCGACAGGATGGGCTCGCCGCCGAGCATGTACCGGGCCGGGCCGCTGGGCGGGGTGTGGTCGTCCACGGTGAGCGTGCACAGCACCGCGGCGGGCGGCCCGGCCCGCTGAGCCAGGTAGGCCTCCTTGCCGATGAACGGCTGGGCCTTCACCTTCGGGCGGGTCATCCCCGCCTCGACCAGCGTGTAATCCGCGGTCAGCTCGTTGCCGAAGGCACGGTAGCCCTTCTCCAGCCGGCCGGTGGTGCCGTACACGCCGATGCCGACCGGCACCAGCCCGTGCGGGGAGCCGGCCGACCAGAGCGTGTCCCACAGCTTCCCGCCCTGCTCGATGGGCACGTGCAGTTCCCAGCCGAGCTCACCGACGTAGGAAATGCGTGAGGCCAGCACGGACAGCCCCGCGATCTCGACCTCCCGGCAGGTGCCGAAGGCGAACCCGGCGTGGCTCACGTCATCACTGGTGACGGACTGCAGCACCTCGCGCGCCCGCGGCCCCCACAGCCCCAGCGTGGCCTGGGCGGAGGTCAGGTCGGCGAGCGCGGCGGTGCCGTCGGCGGGCAGGTGCTCGCCGAACCAGGCCAGGTCCGCCATGCCGGTCGCACCGCCCGTCACCACCCGGAACCGCTGCGAGCCGAGCCGCATGATGGTCAGGTCGGCCTTGAACCCACCCCGCTCGTCGAGCAGCGAGGTGTACACGACCCTGCCGGGGGCCACGTCGAGCTGTGCGACGGCCAGCGACTGCACCGCGTCCAGCGCGGACGGCCCGGTCACGTCGAAGACCGCGAATGCCGTGAGGTCGACGAGCCCGCACGCGTCCCGCATGGCCAGGTGCTCCGCGTTGATGACCGGCGACCACCAGCGGGCGTCCCACTCGGCGTCCCGCGGCATCAGCCGCCCCGCATACCGTTCCAGCAGCGGCTCGTTGGACGCGTACCAGTGCGGCCGTTCCCAGCCGGCCGTCTCGAAGAAGACCGCGCCCAGATCGCGCTCCCGGTCGTAGACCGGGCTGACCCGCACCGGGCGGCCGGACTCCCACTGCTCGGACGGGTGCACGATCCCGTACATCTTGTTGAAGCCCTCCCGGGCCCGCGCCTGGACATGGGCCACGGTGCGCTGGGACGGGTAGAACCGGGCGATGTTCGCCTCGTCCACGTCCACGGACGGGACCTGCCCGGTCATCCACTCGGCCACGGCGCGGCCCACGCCCGGACCCTCCTTGATCCAGCTGGCCGCGGCCGACCACAGGCCGTCCACCTCCGGCGCGGGGCCGAGCAGCGGGTGGCCGTCCGGGGTCATCGAGATCAGGCCGTTGATCGCGTACCGGATGCCGACCTTCTCGTCACCGAGCAGGTCCGGCATCAGTTCCAGCGCCTCGGCCAGCTGCGGATCGAAGTCGTCCGCGGTGAAGGGCAGCTCGGTCGGGGACAGCGCGGATTCCTCGATCGAGGGGATGTCGTCCGGGGCGACGATGATCGGCCGGTGCGCGTAGGAGCCCACCTCCATGTCCCCGCCGTGCTGACGCTCGTACATGTTGGTGTCCACGTCACGCACGATCGGGTAGACGATTTCGCCCTGCGTGCCGGCGAACAGCGGGATCGGGCCGACGCTGATCATCTGGTGCACGATCGGGGTGAGCGGGATCCGGGCCCCGGCCATCCGGGCGATGCGCGGGCTCCATACACCGCAGCAGACCACGCAGATGCTGGTCTCGATCTCCCCCGCGGTGGTGCGCACCGAGGTGATCCTGGGCCGCCCGTTCCGGCCCTGCCCGCTGGTGTCGATGCCGAGAACCTCGGCGCCGGCCAGGACCTGGAGCGCGCCGGACCGCTGCGCCTCCTCCCGCATCAGCGTGCCGGCCCGCAGCGAGTCGACCACGCCCACGGTCGGGAAGTACGCGCCGCCCAGGATCACCGACTCATCCAGGTAGGGCACCAGCTTGGCGACCTCGGCAGGCGAGATCACCTGGCCCGGGATGCCCCACGCCTTGGCGGCGGTGCAGCGCCGGTGCAGTTCGTCCATCCGGGCCTGGGTCCGGGCCACCTCGATGCCGCCGCTCTGGGTGAACACCCCGAGCTGCTGGTACTGCTCGGTGCTGTCCCGGGTCAGCTCCATCATCATCTTCGAGTACTCGATCGGAAAGATGAAGTTGGAGGCGTGCCCGGTCGAGCCGCCCGGATTCGGCATCGGGCCCTTGTCCACCAGGACCAGGTCCCGCCAGCCGAGCCGGGCCAGGTGGCAGGCCAGGCTGTTGCCGACGATGCCGGCGCCCACGATCACTGTGCTCGCCCGGGCCGGTATGTCATTCATGCCCTGATTCCTGCCTATCCGTGTCGTGTCCCGTGCCCCGCTGGCTGCAGGGTTGCCGCGGCCCCGCCACCGGCAACTCTGGCGGCGGGGCCGGGGCACTCAGCTGATGCCGTGCCTTTGCTACTGCGCTGCGCGTAACCAGCTGTGCTTATCTCTCTGCTATTCGGTGCTTACCAGGCTCCGCTTACCCGGCTCTGCTTATTCGGCTCTGCTTATTCGACTGGGATCTCCTTGTTGATCAGTCTCAGGTCGATGCCCTGCCTGCTGCGCACCAGCCGCGCGATCACGTAGATCACGATGGCCAGCACGTACATGGCGCCCATGTAGATGAGCGAGTCGTGACTGTTCACGAAGTAGTTGTCGTTACTGAGCCACTCGTAAAGGTTGAAGACGAGCAGGGCGATCGTGATGACCCCGGCCACCGGGACGATCGGCACACCGAGCAGCTTGATCCGGCTGGCTGGCGAGGCGCGCCACAGATCGGGCTTGATGAAGGGCAGGAGCACCACGGCGATGGCGCTGCCCAGGTAGGTGACGGCGATGACCAGCGTGGCGTCCAGCGTGTAGGACCGGAACGTGGTCGAGTAAGCGTAGACCGCGGCCAGCCCGGCCGCCGGGAGCAGCATCAGGATCAGCGACCACACCGGGACCTTGCGGCGCTCGGAGACCTCGGCCGCGCGGTCCGGGAGCACCCGGTCGAACGCGGCGGCGAAGATGACCCTGGTCGAGGACAGGAACAGGGTGCCGACCCAGGCAAAGAACCACAGGCTCAGCACGAGGATCAGCACGACCTGGAACGCCGTGTTGTGCACCAGCCAGCCCGCGAACATGAACGGGTAGGGCCAGATGCCGAAGGTCGGCGTCAGGTTGTAGTCCAGCGAGTTGAGGTTCTGGTAGAAGTCCCAGCCCACGGTCTTCATGATCAGCAGCAGGAAGATAACGGTCAAGATGACCGTCATCCACAAGCCGACGAACATGCCGGTGAATACTCGCCGGAAGTCACTCGCCCCGCGGACCTCCCCATAGAGGGTGGTCCCCCAGTTCGGCCACAGGAGGAAGAACATAAAGGCCGGCACGAGCAGCATCGTCGGCCCCAGCGGGCCAAAGCCGAACGGCGACGTGGTGTACCCGGCCTTGCGCGCCGCGACGTTGGTGTGCTGGTACGCGTTGTGCACGCCGAAGAGCTTCTGGCCTTCGAGGTTGAACGAGCTCACGAAGCTGGCGTGCGAGTTGACCAGGAGCAGCACCACAACGACGGCGAAGCCGACCATGCCGCCGAGGAAGAACCACCTCTGGACCTTGGCGTACCCGGCCATCCCGAGCGAGACCAGCACGCCGGCCAGCGCGATCGTGATGAGCGTGACGATGAAAATCCCGTTGTTGGTGCCGAACCAGGCGGCGCCGCCCGCCGGCCAGGTCCATTTCAGCGTGGCCCACAGGGGCTCGAATAGCTGGACCGAGAGGATGTTGCCGTAGATGGGAGCCCAGAGCCAGAGGATGAACCACCAGCCCGTGGCGGCCAGGACAAAGCCGATGCCGCCGCCCAGGATCCGGCTCTGCCAGACGTAGTCACCTCCCGCCCGGGGGATGGTGACCACCAGGCCCGAGTAGGCGATGACGAGGAACGAGACCCAGACACCCGAGATCAGGACCGCGGTGATGAACTGGCCCTTGGGGAAGGCGGGCCCGGCGAAGGTGAACTCATAGAGGCCCAGCGTGACGAAGTTGGTCGCCAGGCAGGCGTAGATGATCGAGTCCCGGACGGACCAGCCACGGACCAGCCCGGTGGCTTTGCGTAGGAACAGGGTCGGCGTCTCGCCGCCAATTGCGTCAGTTGCCATGCTGATCTCCCGGTTGGGGGCCTTTTGGGGGTGGCGGGGCCAGCCTATTGCTCAGGCACTGACAAGCCGGCCGGTTTCAGCCATTTACCAGAAGGTACTTAGTGACCTTCCCCTTCTTGGCGTTCAGCTCGAGTACGGCACCCTGCAGGACGCCGTCGCCGTAAACACTGCCGGGATTGATGGCCAGTGTCCGGCCCATGCGTTTGATGCCGCGGCTCTCGTGGATGTGCCCGTGCACCGAGAGCATTGGCTGGTAGTTGTTAATAGCGTCGCGCACGGCTGTCGATCCCACCGGCTTCATGACCGCCCCGCCGTGTGTCGGCCGCAACGTGTCGTCGAGTGCGGGCGCCTCGTCCAGGCCCGTCCCGTAGGGTGGGGCGTGGAAATTAAAGATGGCCCGTTCCATGTCCGGGATCTGGCTGACTACCGCGTCTATCTTTTCCTTGAGCTGTTCCTCGGGAGCCTCGCGGAATGTGTTCCACGGGGTCGGGTTGGTCCAGCCCATCGACACCAGGTGAAAGCCGTCGAGGTCGAGGGACTTGGCCTCGCCGAAGGTGACGCTCGGCGAGGCCTCGATGATGTCGTCGATCTCCCAGATGTCGTCGTTGCCGCCGTTGAGGATGCACGGGATGTCGCCGCCGCCAAGCTTCCCGTCGGCCATGTCCAGCCACCGGTCCAGCGAGCGCGTCATCTCGGCGCTGAACCGCCGGTCCACCGCGCCCTCTTCGTCGCTCAGGGCCTGCAGTTCATCGGGGCTGACCAGGGCCGGGTAGTGCCCGGCGTTGCGGATCTTCTTCTGCACCTCTTCGAGCTCGGCCCTGGTCTCCATGCGGATGGTTTCGCCGCGGACCACCGCCTGCCAGTAGCCGCTGTGGGAAACGACCGGCACCATGATCTTGCCAGTGACGTCCCCGCCCAGCACGACCAGATCAGCCTTGTAGAACGCGGCCGCGTTCAGGAACTTGCGCCAGCAGACCTCAGAGCCGTGGATGTCGGTGGCGAAGAAGACCCTCATACGAACACCACGCCTTCCTCGTTCCGCGGCATGCAAGGTTCAACGGCGCGGTGCGCAACGCCCGTGCGTCCTGTGCAACGTCTAGCATCCGGCCGAAACTGGCGTCAAGCATGACGATACGAATTTAAGGTGCAGCCCCCGGAAACCCTGCTGCTAGTGGGCAACTTCCTCGGGAAGCTCGTACCAGCGGACTCTGTCTCCGACGTTCGCGCGGATCTTCCACTTGACCCCTTTCGGGGTCAACTCCGCGAGGTCCAGCAACTGCCGCGCCTGGGCGAGCGGGTCGAAGCGCGGCGCGGGCGGGGCCAGCCCGGGCTTCTCGGTCAGCAGGGCGGGCAGCTTGGCCAGGTTCTCGGTGACAGTCCGCCACCAGCCCCAGTCAGCCCCCAGGACCTTGCCGAACCGCCCCGTGTCCATCATTGGCGGGGCGCCTCCACCGATCGGGAGCCCGGCCAGCAGCTGGAAGATGTCCCGCGCGTCCTTCTCATTGAGCTCGACGATCTGCAGCTTCGACAGCAGCACATCCACGGAGTCAACGGTGAGCGGCAGCCGGCCGAAGGACGGCCGGAAGTCCAGCGTGTGGCACATGGTCAGCCGGTCCACCATCACGTCGATGGGCCGGCCGGACGGCGCGTTGAAGTACATCTGCCGGTCGCCGTTGAGGTTGTTGAACCGGCGGTCGGGGACACAGCCATGGTCGGCGAGCCAGGCCGCCACGTCCTTGCGGCCCTTGGTCAGGCAGGCAAAGTCGATGTCCTGGTCGCGGCGCAGCCGAGGCGGGAAGTCCGGGCAGAGCACCCGGACGGCCAGCCCGCCAAGCAGCTTCAGGCCCAGACCGGCCTCGGCGGCCGCCTGGGCCAGCCCCAGGGCCTCGGGAAGCGGATCGTGCGAGGATCCTACGGTGGGCTCGTCATCGGGATCGGCCATGCCCGGGCCTGCTCTCGTTCCTCAGGGGCACCCGCCGGGGATTAACGGGCTGCCCAGCGCAATTTCGGTGAAACTCGACAGCGAGGTGAAACTCGACAGCGAGTATGCCATGAGCGGCCCGTGACGGCAGTTGACGCAGAACGGGCAAATTGGTCATTCTGGTTGCGTGAGCCAGAGCGAGGTTGCGGCCGGCGCAACTTACCAGTCAGCCGAGCGGGTGCTGACGCTGCTGGCCAGCTTCGAGGACAACAGGCCGGAACTCAGTGTGACAGAGATCGCCGAGGCCCTGGGCGTGCACAAGTCCACCGCCTCGCGGCTGGCCACCACCCTGGAACGGACCGGGTTCCTGGCCCGGTCGGGCAGGCGGTACCGGCTGGGCGTGGAGATCATCCGGCTCGGCACGGTGGCGCTGCGCAGCGCCGACATCGTGGCCACCATGCAGCCCGCCATGGAGAAGCTCTCCCAGCTGACCGGCGAGACCATCAACCTCGCGGTGCCGGCCGGCCCCGACGTGCTGAACGTGGCCGAGGTACCGAGTACCTACATTCTCAGCTCCTCGGGCGGCTGGGTCGGGCGGCGTACCCGCCCGCACGCGGTGGCCAACGGCAAGGTGCTGCTCGCGTTCGCCGCCCTGCCGGCGCCGGCCCGCCTGGAGCGGTACACCGAGCACACGATCACCACCCGGGACGCGCTGACCGCGGAACTGGCCCAAATCCGACGTGACGGCTTCGCCACGGCGGTCGCGGAGCTGGAAGATGGGCTGGTCGCGGTGGCCGCCCCGGTGTTCGGCCCGGGCGGTGGCTGCGTGGCAGCCGTGTCGATCTCCGGGCAGGCCTACCGGATGCCGCCGGGCAAGCTGCACGAGCTGGGACAGCTCTGCGCGGACTGCTGACGGCGGCCGGGAACGAGGGACTGGAACCCTGCGCGGCGCACGGGGCGAGCCGACGGGAGTGCCAGGCTAGCGGCAGGACGGAACCAGCGGTGGCCGGGAGGGCCTGAATGGACGAGCACCTGCTCTACGTCGGCGGTCAATGGCGCGCCGGGCGCACGGCCCCGGACGAGGCGACCAGCCCGGCGACCGGGGAGACGTTCGCCTCGGTCGCGGTGGCCGGGACCGCGGACGTGGACGACGCGGTGCGGGCGGCGGTCCGGGCCTGGCCGGACTGGGCGGCCGGGTCCCCGTTCGAGCGGGCAGCCTGGTGCGAGCGGGTCGCCGGGGCCATCCTGCGCCGCCGCGACGACCTGGCCCGGGTCCTCACCCTGGACCAGGGCAAGCCGCTGGCCGCCGAGGCCTACGACGAGGTCGATGAGCTGGCCGGGTACTTCCAGATGGCGGCCGCGGACGTGCGGCGGCTGGACGGGGCGTTCCCCCCGTCCACGTCGGCCGGGCGCCGGGTGATCACCGCCCGGGTGCCGCTCGGCGTGGTCGGCGTGATCAGCCCGTGGAACTGGCCGTACACGATGGGCGCGGAACTCTTCGCGCCCGCGCTGGCGGCGGGCAACGCGGTGGTCTGGGTACCCGCCCCGAGCACCAGCGCGTGCTGCGCTGTGCTGGCCGGGATCATCGCCGCGGAAGGCACGCCGCCCGGCGTGTTCAGCTTCCTCCCCGGACCCGGGCCGGTGGCCGGGGATACGCTGGCCGGGCACCCGGGGGTGGCGGCCGTGGGGTTCATCGGGTCGGTGGCCACCGGGGGGCTGGTCGCGGCCCGCGCGGCCGGCAAGACGCAACTGCTCGAACTGGGCGGCAACGGCCCGATGGTGATCCTCGAGGATGCCGACCTGGACCTGGCCGCCGACGCCGCGCTGGAGGCCGCGTACCTGTGCGCTGGCCAGAGCTGCACGGCCGGCGAGCGGTTCCTGGTGCACGCCGCGGTCCGCGCCGAGTTCACCGAGCGGGTGGTCGCGGCCACCGCGGAGCGGGTCCGGCTGGGTAACCCGTTCGATCCCCAGACCACGATGGGCCCGCTGAACAACGAGGCCACCGCGGCCAAGTTCGACCGGCACGTGGCCGACGCGGTCAGCCGGGGGGCCAAGCTCTGCCGCGGCGGACGGCGGGCCCCGGGCTTCCCCACCGCGCTCTACGCCGAGCCGACCGTACTGGACGGGGTGACCACCGACATGCTGATCGCCACCGAGGAGACGTTCGGGCCGGTGGTGCCGATCGTCGAGGTGACGTCCGCGGCGCAGGCGCTGGAGCTGACCAACTCCTCCCCGTTCGGCCTGACCGCGGCGGTGTTCACCGGCGACCTGGAGCGGGGCCTGGCCTTCGCCGAGCAGGCCCGGGCGGGCTGGGTCAACGTCAACGCGTCCACCAACCTGTGGGAGTCGCACCTGCCGTTCGGCGGGCGGTCCGGGTCCGTGAGCGGGCGGGGCCGGGTCGGCGGGAGGTTCGCGATGGAGACGTTCACTGAGCCGAAGACGATCCTCTACCCGGGGCCCCAACTCAGAGGATAGAGCTCAGCGGATAGCTTCCGCCTCGGTCCCGCCACCGCAGCCTTCACCAGCCCCGGCTTCCCCACCCGGGATTTCACCTGCACCGCGCCCGCGGTCGACCCGCCCGTCGGGGCGCACGTCCAGGACCGTGAGCAGGACCATCAGCGCACCGCCGCAGCAGATCGCCGAGTCGGCCAGGTTGAACACCGGCCAGTGCGGCACCTGGATGAAGTCAACCACCCAGCCACGCAGGGGTCCCGGGCTGCGGGCGATCCGGTCGCTGAGGTTCCCCAGCGCCCCGCCGAGCAGCAGGCCGAACGCGACCGCCCAGCGGCGGCTGGCCAGGGTGTGGGCCATCCGCAGGATCGCGACGATCACCGCCGCGGCGATCAGCGTGAACACGACCGTGTACCCGTCCGCGCCGAGTGAGAAGGCAGCCCCGGGATTTCGCAGGTAGTCCAGCCGCAGCAGGGAGCCGAGCACCGGGACCGGATCGTTCTCGGTAAGCGTCGCGACGACGATCAGCTTGCTGATCACATCGGCCGCGTACACCAGCGCCGCCACTGCGACCAGCACGACGACAGGCCGCGGGACAGCCTGGCCGCCCCCGTCCCCCGTACCGCGCCACCGCATCCGGTCTCCGTTCGCCGGTTCCCAAGCTAGGGCACGCCAGGGCCCGGCGGCGTCAGATCGGGAAGCTGCGCGGGGTGCGCCGCACGCTGATCCAGCGACGGGCGGTGAACTCCCCGAGCGCCCGCCGTCCGCCGGAGCGGCCGAAGCCGGACGCCTCAGCCCCCTGGCGCCGGAAGCCCGGCGGCCGCGTTCGGTGCGGCAGCGCTGCTCGCTACCGCCAGCCGGGGTGCGCCGCGTTCTGCTGCCAGGCGAAGGCCAGCGGGGTCAGGGCGGTGAGGTCGATGGCGGGCTCCACCGTCGAGTAGGACTGCACGTTGTCGGCGAACACCGCGTGCTGCCCGTTGAACGCCGCGTACGGGACGTCGCGCGGGGCACTGGCCGCGCACGGCCGCATGTTCGCCACGGTGCCGGTGGCCGCGAACGAGTTCGGCCCCTCGACAGTCGCTCCGGCCAGGACCGGCGGCTGCCCGTCCAGCGACCCGGCCAGGTTCGCGACCTGGTGCTGCATGCAGTCCGGGTACACGGTCCCGTCCCCGACGATGAGCGAGACGCCCCAGGCGTTGCTGCCCAGGATGTCGTCGAGCCAGCGCTGCGCCCAGGCCGCGTACACGGGGCGGCCGGCCAGCGCGTCGTACTCGTCCGCCATCACGGTCAGCCCGGCGCCGTGGGTCGTGGTGTCCCACTGGTCCCAGGCGAACCCGAAGCCGAACGGGTCCCGGGCGGCGGTGGCGATCCCCTTCTCGATCTGCCCGCGCAGGTTCCCAGCCAGCTGGGCCCGGGTGATGGCCAGGCCATGCACCGGCTGCCGGCCCAGGGCCAGGTCGAGTTCGTAGTCGGCCAGCGCGCTCACGTCGTACAGGTTCAGCGTGTCCGACAGGGCCTGCTTGCTGTGCACCCACGCGCTGGCCCAGCCCGCGGCGTCCCGCAGGTAGGTCGCGGCCGAGCGGACCGGGAGACCGGCGGGCAGGCTCCCCGGGCTAGCACCAGCTTCCTGGAGGGCCCGGGCCAGCTCGGCCGCGCCGAGCATCATGTCGTCCCGCCAGCTGGTCTCCGGGTAGAAGTCCCACGGCAAGGCGGTGAGCAGTTGGCCCTTCCAGCGCGTGCCGGACTGCGCGTACACGGTCTCGGCCTCGCGCAGGCAGGTCCCCGCGTAGCCCGGGTCAGAGTGCCGGAACACCTGGTAACAGAGCGCGAAGTCAGCAGCCAGCAGGCCGGCCAGGTTCGGGCTGATCGGCGCCCCGGGCTTCCCGGCCCGGAACACCGGCGGGTGCCGGATGTAGGCGTAGCGCGGGTTCGAGCCCTGGTAGTGGTCGTCGGCCTGGGGCAGCCGCCAGATGTCGTGATCACCGGTGTAGTAGTTGTTCGCCTCGCCGGTGCCGACCTGGTAGTACAGCGTCCTGGTCCGCTGGTCCCACATCCGCTGCAGGAAGTCCAGCCCGAACCGGGCCTCGCCAGTGAAATCAGCACCATGGAAGCCCGCGCCACGCGACCCCGCGCCGGCCCCCGAGCCCATCTGCCCGGGGAACGACGCGATGCCCTGCAGCAGGATGGCCTCGGTGTAGCTGGTCGTCTCCACGAAGTGCAGGTAGTCCCCGGCGTCGAACCAGCCGCCGGAGGCGTTGATGCGCACCCCGGTCGCATACCTGGCCAGGCTGCCCTTGAAGTCGCCGTCGCCGTCGACCGGCGGGCTGCGGTAGGTCATCGCGCTGAGGTCGTTGAGGTGCCCGGGCGCGTTACGCAGCGGGGTGCGGATGAAGTCCGGGCCGTCACGCTCGTTCTCGTAGAAATACAGCGCGTTGGCCAGCGGCCGGGCGTAGAGCTGCGCGGCCGGGCCGATCGTGAACCAGGGCGACGCCGCCGACGCGTCGCCCAGGATGCCGACCCGGTACCGGCCCGGCGCCTGGACCCCGGTGAACCGGGCGGCCCACACCCACCCGTAGCGCTTACTCCAGGACCCGAGATCCTGGCGGGCCACCCCGGAGACGGCCACAGTGCAGGACCCGGCCCGGACCACTACCCAGTGCAGTCCAGCACGGGGCAGTCCAGCACGGGGCAGTCCACCACCGGACAGTCCACCACCGGACAGTCCACCACCGGGCAGTCCACCACCGGACAGTCCACCACCGGGCAGTCCATCGTGAGGCTTGGCCTTGGTCATGATCTCGGCCAGCTTGGCCGCGCCGGACGGGTAGCCGACCTGGTCCACCCGGATCGCCGCGGCCGGAGCCGCGGCGGGGGCCCGGTGCGACCCGGTGGTGAGTACCGCCCCGGAGGACGGCTCGGCGCAGATCTTGGCGACCTGCGATCCGCGGGGCGTCCCGCCGGGGGCTGCGGTGAAGGCGGCGGCCGTTGCGGCCGCGCCGGCCGGTGCCGCCGTAAGAAGCGCCGCCGTGAGGCTGAACGCTGCGGCGCATGCCCCGGCCCGGGCCAGCCCGCGCCCGTACCCTCGTCCGCCTGCCCACCCCTGCCCAAGATCCATCGGCCTAGGCTAGGCCGCGGCGGCCCGGCCCACAATGGGCCGGTAAAGGTTCTTTCCGGTGGCCGGCAGCGGTTGCTTCCGCTGGCCGGCAAACGGGTGTTTCCGGTGGCCGGCAAACGGGTGTTTCCGGTCACAGGGAGCTACGGCCGGGCGATGATCTGGAACGTGGCCAGGGTCGGATCGGCGGCGTAGGCGATCCGGCTGCCGTCGGCCCGCGCCGCGCGCAGCGCGTCGAGCGCGTCCGCGGTGATCACCTCGCCGGGCGCCAGCACCGGCACGCCCGGTGGGTAGGGCGCCACCAGTTCGCCGCTCACCCGGCCCACGGCCTCAGCGGCGGAGCGGGTTTCGTTGCGGCAAAAAAACGCTTGCCGCGGCGGCATCGCCAGGTCGGGAATGACCGTCCACGACGCGGCCGGCACCGGCCGCCGGGGCGGCCCGCGGTGCGCCTCCACGATGTCCACGAGAGTGGTGGTGAAGCGGGCCACGGCGGCTTCGTCGTCGGCCAGGGTGACGATCGGGATGAGCGTGTCCCGGTCGGCCATCTCCACCGGCATGCCCGCCGCGATGAGGTCGGCCTCCACCGCGTTGCCGTGCGCGCCGGTCCCGGCCAGCAGGACGACCAGCTTGGCCGGCTCGACGCCCGGGCCGTCCAGCACGTCCAGGCCCGGTACCCGGCGCAGCCGGTCCCGGGCCGCCGCGACGGTGCTGATCAGCCGGGCGCACAGGTCCGCGCCGTCCCGGGCCAGCAGGGCCCGGGCCGCGTCGATGCTGGCCATGATCGCGCCGGCCGGGCTGGTCGTATGCGTCGCCTCGAACGCCCGGTCCAGGCGAGCAGGGTCCAGGCGAGCAGGGTCCAGGCGAGCGGCATCCGGGCGGCCGGTGCGGGCCAGCACCAGCGCGCCCTGGGTGTAGGCGGGCAGGACCTTGTGCGCGCTGGTCACCATGGCGTCGGCGCCGGCCGCCAGGGCGTGTGGCGGCAGGCCCGGGTGGAAGCCGAGGTGCGCGGCCCAGGCCGCGTCGACCAGCAGCGGCACCCCGGCCTCGTGCGCGGCCGCCGCGTGCCCGGCCAGGTCGCCGGTGGTGCCCACGTAGGACGGGTCGCCGAGGAACACCGCGCACGTGTCCGGGTGGCCGGCCAGCGCGTCCCGGACCGCGCTGACCGGCACCGGGCCGGGCAGTCCGGTCGCGGCGTCCACCTCGGGCAGCACCCACACCGGCTCCAGGCCAGCCAGCACGATGCCGAGCAGCAGCGAGCGGTGCAGAGCCCGGGTGACCACGATCGGCCGGCCCGGCTCGCCCACGGCGAGGGCGAGCGCCTGGTTGCCGTGCGTCGAGCCGGCCACCGAGAACCGGCACCAGTCGGCGCCCCACAGCCCGGCGGCCCGCCGCTCCGCCCCGGCCAGCAGTTCGTCCGCGTGCTTGATGGTGTCCAGACCGCCGTACAGCGGTGCGTCACCCGCGGTCACGGTGCCGGTGAGGTCGCGACGCTGTTTGTGGCCGGGGACGCTCATCGGGGTGAGCGCACCGGCCGCGGCCTGCGCGGTGAACCGCAGCCACGCGTCCAGCAGCGGCGCGTCCGCCCGCAGCCCCCGGGGATCCCTGGGATCTGTCATCCGGGCCCGGTCACCGGCTGCTGGGGCTGGTGGCGGTAGAAGGGGACGGACTCCGGGGCCAGCGGGGTGTTACCCAGGATCAGGTCGGCGGCCTTCTCGGCGGTCATCATGACCGGCGCGTAGATGTTGCCGTTGGTGATATATGGCATCACCGAGGCGTCCACGATCCGCAACCCGTCCAGCCCGTGTACCCGCATCGACGCCGGGTCGGTGACGGCGCTGGCGCCGGTGCCCATCTTGGCGGTGCACGATGGGTGCAGCGCGGTCTCCGCGTCACGGCGGACCCAGTCGAGGATCTGCTCGTCGGTCGCGACCTCCGTCCCCGGGGACAGCTCGCCCGCGTTGTACTCGTCGAAAGCCGGCTGGTTCAGGATGTCCCGGGTGACCCGGATGGCCTCCGCCCACTCCCGGCGGTCGGTCGGGGTGGACAGGTAGTTGAACCGCAGCGCCGGGTGGACCGCGGGGTCGCGGGACACGATCCGCACAGAGCCACGGGAGTCGGAGTACATCGGGCCGACGTGCACCTGGTACCCGTGCCCGCCCGCCGGGGACGAGCCGTCGTAGCGGATCGCGATCGGCAGGAAGTGGTACATGAGGTTCGGGTAGGCCACCTCGTCGTTGCTGCGGATGAACCCGCCGGCCTCGAAGTGGTTGGTGGCCCCGGGGCCACTGCGCAGGAAGAGCCACCTGGCGCCGACCATGGGCCGGTTGCGCCACTTGAGCGCGGGCGCCACCGACACCGGCAGTTTCGACCCGTACTGCACGTACACCTCGAGGTGGTCCTGCAGGTTCTCCCCCACCCCGGGCAGGTCGGCGACCACGTGGATGCCCAGCCCGCCCAGCAGCCCAGCCGGGCCCACACCGGACAGCTGGAGCAGCTGCGGGGTGTTGATCGCCCCGCCGCACAAGATGATCTCGCTGGCGCGGACCAGCCGGGCCGGGCTCCCTCCCCGGCCGGACCCGCCGCGGCCAGGGCCGCCCTGCTGGTACTCCACGCCCACCGCCCGCTCGCCCTCGAAGAGGATCCTGGTGGCGTAGGCCCGGGTGGTCACCTCGAGGTTGGGCCGGCTCATCACCGGGTGCAGGTAAGCCCCGGCCGCGCTGAGCCGTCGGCCGCGGTGGATGTTCCGGTCGAAGGCCGCGAAGCCCTCCTGCCGGTAGCCGTTGACGTCGCCGGTCAGCGGGTACCCGGCCTGCTGCACCGCGGCGAAGAACGCCTGGAACAGCGGGCTGGTGGCCGGCCCGCGCTCAAGCACCAGCGGGCCGCTGCCGCCCCGGTACTCGTCCGCCCCGGCCAGGCAGGTCTCCATCTTCTTGAAGTACGGCAGGCAGTGCGCGTAGTCCCAGTCCGCCATGCCCGGGTCCGCACCCCAGCGCTCGTAGTCCAGCGGGTTGCCACGCTGGAAGATCATCCCGTTGATGCTGCTGGACCCGCCGAGCACCTTCCCCCGGGCGTGGTAAATGCGGCGGCCGTTCAGGTCCGGCTCGGGCTCGGACTCATAGCCCCAGTCGTAGAACCTGTTGCCGATCGGGAACGTCAGCGCGGCCGGCATGTGGATGTACACGTCCCACGGGTAGTCCGGCCGGCCGGCCTCCAGGACGAGCACCCGGGTGCCGGGATCGGCGGACAGGCGGTTGGCGAGGGCGCTGCCAGCCGAGCCTCCGCCGACGATGATGAAGTCGTACTCTGCAGGAGCCATCTGCCCTCCCTGGCCGCGGGCCGGCCCGGGAACCACCCGGCACCGGGATGGCGGTCACGGTCACGGATGCCAGGGGCGCCCTGGCGGCGAGCCGCACCAGCCGCATCGCACAATAGCGGGATCTCCGCGGACCTGGTTGCGAAGCGCCCTGGGTCGTGAAGAGCACAGGCCGCCGGGCTACCCTGCGGGCGTGGTGATGACATGGTTATGACGTGGTGATGTCCGAAAGCCAGCCCCAGCCCAGCGCCGGCCGCGAAGCTCACCCCGGCGAGGTCGCGTACCGGCAGGCGAAATTCCGGCCGCCGCCGGGCGCGACCGACATCCTGCTGATCCGGCACGGCGAGTCCGAGGCCGCGTACGTGGACAAGCCGTTCCCGCTGGTGGATGGGCACGCTGACCCTCAGCTGTCGGAGAACGGGCGGGAGCAGGCGGAGCGGCTGGCCGAGCGGCTGGCCAAGCAGCCCATCGACGCCCTCTACGTGACGTCGCTGCGCCGCACGGCCCAGACGGCGGAGCGGCTGGCGGAGCGGCTCGGCCTGACCCCGCAGGCGGAGCCGGACCTGCGCGAGGTCAACCTGGGCGAGTGGGAGGCGGGCCGGTTCCGCAAGATGGTCGCGGACAACCACCCGATCGCCGAGCGGATGTGGGCCGAGGAGCGGTGGGACGTCATTCCCGGCGCCGAGCCTGCCGATGAGTTCACGGCCCGGACCAGCGGCGCCATCAAGCGGATCGCCGCGGCCCACCCGGACCAGCGGATCGCGGTCGTCACGCACGGCGGCGTGATCGCCGCGCTGCTCGCCATGGCTACCTCGTCGCGGCCGTTCACGTTCCTCGGCGCGGACAACGCGTCAATCTCCCGGCTGGTCATCACCCCCCAGCGCTGGATCATCCGCGGCTACAACGACACCGCCCACCTGGAGCCTTAGCCCGGCCCCCGGCCCCCGGAAGGGCTTTCATGATCCTGGGCGACTGGTGCGAAATAGCAGCAGTAGTTGCCCAGGATCACGGTCGTTGCGGGGCGGGCGGCCGCCACCGGGCGTAGAGGTGGTCATAGGCCGGCTGCCTGGCCGGGCTGGGGCGCATGACCCGGTCCGGGACGGCATGCCCGGCGTCATCCGGCTGCGGGCCGGGCGGTGGATCTTCCGGCAGCACCCCGGCCCCGCAGCCCGCGAGGATCGCCGCACCGCGGGCCGCCGCTTCGGTGTGCTCTGGCACGCTGACCCGGTACCCGAGCACGTCGGCGAGGATCTGAGGCCACAGCCTGCTGCGGGCTGCCCCACCGGTAAGGATGACCTCCTGCCATGCGCCGTGACCGAGCAGTTGGCTGACCAGCCCGGCCGCACGGCGGGTGGAGTAGGCGGCGGCCTCCTGGATGGCCCGCGCCTGCTCGCCCGGCCCGGCCAGGGCGGCACCCGGCCGGGACGGGAACGGCGGCTGCCAGCGCGCCCAGGTCCAGGCGTCGGCCGGGACCAGCCGGGCGGTGAGCCCGCCAGCCCCCGGCGGTACCGCCGCGGCCAGTTCCTCCAGCTCGGCGTAGCGCGGCGCGCGGCCCGCTGGCCGGCCCGCGGCGGCGCGGTCCCGGAGCCAGCGGAGGGCAAAGCCGGCGTAGAAGCCGATCCCCTCGACCAGCCACTGGCCCGGCCGGACATGGCAGATCGTGCGCAGGCGGCAGGCCGGCTCCACGGCGGCGCCGGCGCCACCACGGTCTGCTTCCAGAAGCTCCCGCCGGTGACCGTAAGCCGGCCGGGTACGGCGGGGCCCGGGCCGGCCAGGCCAAGCGCGGTGTCCAGTCCGCCCGCCACGACCGGTGTGCCGGGGGCGAGGCCCGTTTGGCTGAACGCCCCTCCGGACACCTGACCCACGACCGTCCCGGCCTCGACCACCTGGGGGAACAAGGCGGACTCCAGGCCGCACAGGATCAGCAGTTCCGGGGACCAGGCCCGCCGGCCGAGATCGAACAGGCCCGAGGTGGAGCCGATCGACGCCTCGGTGGCCAGGGTCCCGGTGAGCCGGAACACCATCCAGTCGGCAATCATGCTGAGCCGGGTGGTGGCCGCCCACACCCCGGGCTCATGGCGCCGCACCCAGGCCAGCCGGGGTGCGGCGCTGAGCGAGATCCAGCCGCCGCCCCGCCGGTACAGCTCGGCCGCGGTTCCGTCGGCCAGCATGACAGCCGCCTCCCGCTCGGCCCGGGTGTCGCCGTTGGCGCAGGCCCACAGCTCCTGCCCGCCGCGGCCGTAGAGCACCAGCCCGCCGCCCATGCTGGAGCAGCCGACGGCCCGCACCGCCGCCGGGCTGGGCACGCTGCCGAGCACCTCGCGGATGCAGGCGCAGATCAGCGCCCAGTTACCGGCCGGGCCGAAAGACTGTGAGCCGGGGATGCCGTCGGCGGGCGGATGCGACCACTCCCGCTGGGCCAGGGCGGCCGGCTGGCCGTCCAGGGTGAACAGGGCCGCCCGGCAGCTGCCGGTGCCCGCGTCCAGAGCCAGCAGGTAGCCGTCACGCGCCGCCCGGGGCTCGGGCGCCGTCCGGGACCCAGGCATGGCCCGGGACCCAGGTAGGGCCCGGGACCCCGGCACCGCCCGGGACCCAGGCGCCGTCTGGGATTCAGGCACCGTCTGGGCCCGGTGGGCGGTCACGGCTGATGATCACGGGCGGCGGCCGCAGCGGCCCTGATGGCGGCGGTCATGCTGCCCGGCCGGGCCACGCCCTGCCCGGCGATGCCGAAGGCCGCCCCGTGGTCGGGGGACATCCGCAGGAACGGCAGGCCCAGGGTGACCGCCACCCCCTCGCCGCGGCCGAGCAGCTTGACCGGGATGTGGCCCTGGTCGTGGTACATGGCGACGACCAGGTCCGCCTGGCCGGCCACGGCCCGCGGGAACAGGGTGTCCGCGGACAGTGGCCCGTCCGCGTCGATGCCCCCGGACCGGGCCTGCGCGACCGCCGGGCGGATGAACCGCTCGTCCTCCTCGCCGAGGATGCCGTGCTCTCCGGCGTGCGGGTTGAGCCCGGCCACGGCGATGCGGGGCGGCAGGCCGAGCAGCCGCAGGCCGATGCCATCGGCCAGCTCGATGGTCCGCAGCACGCTGGCCGGGGTGACCGAGTCGATGGCCTCGCGCAGCGAGCGGTGCGCACTCACATGAACCACCCGCAGCGGGCCCGCCATGAGCAGCACCCGCAGGTCACTCGCGGCGCACAGGTCAGCCAGCATCTCGGTCTGGCCGGGCCACGGGTACCCGGCCAGCCGCAGGGCCTCTTTGGAGACCGGGGCGGTGACCAGCACGTCACCGGCCCCGGCGGCCACCAGCCGGGCCGCTTCCCGGACCGCCGTCACTGCGGCCCGCCCCCCGGCCGCCGAGGGCCGTCCGAGCGGCACCGCACTGGGTGCGCCGTCCCCCGGCCCGGCCACCGGGTGGATGCGGGGCAGCGGCAGGCCGAGCGCCGCCGCGGCCCGTTCGAAGTCCGCCGGGTTGCCGACGGCCGTGAACCCGGCGAGCCCGCTGATCCCCGGATCCGCCAGCACGCGGAGGACCAGTTCCGGGCCAACGCCGCCCGGGTCGCCCGACGTGATCAGGACGCGTGGCCAGGCCACTAGAGCGACGCCTCGAGCCCGGTCAGCGTCTCGTCTAGGACCTCGGCGATCAGGTCGATTTCGGCCGGCGTGACGATGTAGGGCGGGCTCAGGTGGATGTGGTCACCGCCCCGGCCGTAGTTGGCGCCCGCCACCCCCGGCAGGATGAGGACGCCCCGCTCCAGTGCCCCCCGCACGATCCTGCGGGTGAGGCCGGCCTGCTCAGGGAACGGCTCCCGGGTGGCCCGGTCGGCCACGATCTCCAGGCCGGCGAACAGCCCCAGCCCGCGCACGTCGCCGATGATCTGGTGCCGCGCGGCGAGCTGCTCGAGCGCCGCGCGCAGGTACTGGCCCTTCGCGGCGACACCCTCGAACAGCTGGTGGGCGAGCGCGTACTGCAGCACCTGCAGGCCGACGAATGTGCAGAACGGGTTGCCGCTGTAGGTGAACCCGTGGCTGAACGTGCCCGAGCCCGCGGTGAACGCATCGACCACCCGCTGGGAGGCCAGTATACACCCGGTCGTAGATGTCGGCCGAATCCCGGCTCTCCTCGACCCGGGCGTGCATGCTCCGTTCGTAGGTCACCCCGGCAGCCCACACCTCGGTTCCCCCGTCCACCGGCGCCAGCACCTTAATTCTCCGCAACGGAACCTCACGCGGAACCGTCCCCGCGCCCTCGCTGGCCGCCTGCGCGCTGCCGGAGACCGGGATCGTCCCGGCGGCCTCGCCCTGGTCCGGCGGCCCGTGGCCCGGCCAGGTCCCGCCGGGGTCCAGCGCCCCGCCGCCGAGCACGGTCTGGCAGGCACCGCGGATCCAGGTGACCGGCCGGGCGAGCAGGTCGGCCATGGTCGCCACCCCCGGCAGCGGCCGGACCCGGTCACCGTCGAGCACCCCGACTTGCGGGGCGCCCTCACCCTCGCGGTACCTGATCAGCTGCACTGGTCTCCCTCCGCCCGGTCCGGGAGCCCGGCCCGGGCCACCCTCCGGGCAGCGTACCCGGGCGCCGATCACGTCGCGATTCATCAGACCAACGAAGGTACTTCATCTGATGAAAGCGTTGACGTTCCCGGAGCGGGACCGTAACGTCGGACTCGTCAGCACCTGACCCGAACGCCCAGCCAGAAACGCCCAGCCAGGAAACGCCCGATCAGGAACGGAGTGCTGCCTGTGACCGCCGCGTACCCCGGCCAGGCCCGGCACGCCCAGGTGGTGCACGCGCTGGGGGCCGCGATCGTCCGCGGCGAGCTTGGCCCGGGCGGTCCGGTGCCCACCGAGGACGAGCTGGTCAGCCGGTTCGAGGTGGGCCGCTCGGCGCTGCGGGAGGGGGTGAAGGTGCTGGCCGGCAAGGGACTTCTGGAGAGCCGGACCAGCGCCGGGACCCGGGTGCGCCCGCGCGGATCGTGGAACCTGCTCGATCCGGACGTGCTGCGCTGGCGGTACTCCGAGGACCCCAGCCCGGCCGACATCCGGGCCCTGGCCGACCTGCGGGTCGCGCTCGAACCTGGCGCGGCCCGGCTGGCCGCGGAGTCGGCCAGCGCGGCCCAGCGCAGCATGATCGCGGCAGCCATGGCCGCACTGTGGGCCACGGTCGAGGCGCCGGACGAGTTCATCGCCGCCGACCTGGCCTTCCACCGGGCCGTGTTCGCGGCCTGCAACAACGACTTGCTGCTCTACATCCACGACGTGGTCAGCGTGGCGCTCGGCGCGATCCGCCCGCTGCACACCCACTCGGTCGCGCACAACCGCGAGACGCTGCCCGTCCACCAGCAGGTGGCCGAGGCCATCCATCGCGGCCACCACCGCAAGGCGGAGGCCGCGATGCGCGAGATCGTCGAGGGCGCCCGCGCGGACCTGACCCGCGACCAGAACGCGGACGCGCCCCGGGAGCAGAACGTGGAAGGAGCAGAGCAGCATGACCACTGACCCCGGCGAGGTGCGGCTGGACGTGAGCGGCCGGGTCGCCGTGCTCACCATCGACCGGCCCGCCAAGCTCAACGCGTTCACCCCGCCGATGACCCAGGCGCTGGCCGGTCACGTGGCGCGGCTCAACGACGACCCCGAGGTGCGCGCGGTCGTCCTGACCGGGACCGGGCGGGCGTTCTGCGCCGGGAGCGACATCGCCGGGCTGGGCGACTACGCGACGCCGTGGCAGTTCGGGAACCGGCCGGACTACTGCGACGCGATCCGGGCGCTGCGCAAGCCGGTCGTCGCCGCGGTGAACGGGTACGCCCTCGGCGGCGGCCTGGAACTGGCCCTGGGCTGCGACATCCGGCTCGCCGCCGAGCCGGCCACATTCGCCGCCCCGGAGATCAAGCTGGGCTGGATCGGCGGCGGCGGGATGTCCGCGCTGCTTGCGCACAGCATCGGCCCGGGCAACGCCGCGGTCATGCTGCTCACCGGCGACCCGGTCGATACCGCCACCGCCCAGCGCTGGGGGCTGGTGAGCGAGGTCCTGCCCGCGGAGGACCTGGCCGGCCGGGCCCAGGGGCTGGCGGCCATCATCGCCAGCCGGGCCCCGATCGCGGCGGAGACCGCGAAACGGAACCTGCGCGCCGCGTTCGAGATGCCGCTCGGCCGGGCCATCGACTATGAGCGCCAGCTGCAGACGGTCTGCTTCGCCACGGAGGACGCCGCGGAGGGCCGGGCCGCCTTCGCCGAGCGCAGGCCACCAGTGTTCCAGGCCAGATAAGTGTTCGGTATCAGATAAGTGCTCGGTACCAGGTAAGGGTTCCGGGCCCGCTAAGGAGACCAGATGGGCATCCTGTCCGGCTACCGGGTCGTCGACCTGACCATCGCGATGTCCGGCGCCCTCGCGGCGATGCGCCTGGGCGACCTGGGCGCGGACGTGGTCAAGGTCGAGCCGACCGGCGGCGAGTGGCAGCGCCACACCCCGGCCGGCGGCGCGGCCGGCCACCAGATCAACGCGTCCTTCCTGTCGCTGAACCGCAACAAGCGCAGCCTCGCGGTCAACCTGAAGTCGCCCGAGGGCCGGGAGATCGTGCTGGAGCTGGCCCGGCGCAGCGAGGTGTTCCTGCAGAACTACCGGCCGGGGGTCGCCGAGCGGCTCGGCATGGACTACGAGTCCATCCGCGCCGTGCGCCCGGACATCGTGTACGTGTCGATCTCCGGGTACGGCGAGACCGGCCCGTACGTCAACCGGCCCGGGCAGGACATGCTGCTCCAGGCGATGACCGGGGCGATGTTCAACGTTGGCCGTGCCTCCGACCCGCCCGCGCCCGCGGGCACGTACGCGGTGGACGCGATCACCGGGTACGGCGCGTTCGAGGGGGCCCTGGCCGGCCTGCTGCACCGGGAGCGCACCGGCGAGGGCCAGCTGGTCACGGTCAACATGCTGGACTCCGCGATCGCGGTACAGGCCCAGGAGCTGTCGATCTACACGGTCGGCGGGGTCCCCCAGCACCGGGGGCGTGAGGTTCACGGGCACACCTACATCCGGGCGCCGTACGGGACGTTCGCGACCGCGGACGGGTACCTGGCGCTGGCCTTCCCGCCGCTGGCCCAGCTCGGCGAGGTGCTCGGCATCGGTGAGTTCGCCGGGATGGACGACGACGTGGACGGCCACACCCGCCGGGACGAGATCACCGCGCTGGTCCGGGCCCGGCTGCCGGAGCGGAGCACGGCCGAGTGGCTGGCCAAGTTCGACGCCCGCGGCATCTGGGCCGGCCCGGTGTACGACTACGCGGGCGTGGTCGCCGACCCGCAGGTGCGGCACAACGGGTCGCTGGTCAGCTACGACCACCCGACCGAGGGGCGGGTTACCACGCCCGGCTTCCCCTACCGCTTCAGCGCGACCCCGCCGCAGGTGTACCGCGGCGCGCCGCTGGCCGGGGAGCAGACCCGGGAGATCCTCGCCGAGCTGGGCTACGACGGCGAGTCGGCAGACCGACTCGCCGCTGGCGGCGTGGTCAGCGAACCCGAGGCGGCCAGCCTTCCCGGGGGGATCTCGTGACGGTCCGGCTGGCCGGGCTGACCTGGGATCACCCGCGCGGCTACCTGGTACTGGACGCGCTGGCCGGGACGCTGGAACCGGACGTGTCGGCCCGCTGGCTGCGGCAGCCGCTGGAGGGGTTCGAGTCCCGGCCGCTGCGCACCCTGGCCGACGACTTCGACCTGCTGGTCGTGGACCATCCCGGGCTCGGCGAGGCGGTCCGGGACGGCGCCTTGCTGCCGCTGGACGAGGTGTTCGCCGCGCAGGAGCTGTCCGGCTGGCGGACCGCGTCGGTCGGCGCGTCGTATGACAGCTACGTGCTGGACGGCCGGCCGTGGGCGCTGCCGCTGGACGCCGCCGCCCAGGTCTCGGTGGCCCGGCCGGACCTGATGGACACGCGGCCCGCCAGCTGGGCAGCGGCGTGCGAAGCGGCCCGGGACCACCGGACCACGCTGTGCCTGGGCGGGCCGCACGCGCTGCTGATGTTCAGCGCGATCTGCGTGGCGGCCGGATCACCACCCGCGGCGGCACCGGCCGCGGAAGGGCCGGCCGGGACGGGGTCAGCGGCCGCGGGCGGACCGTTTGTGAGCGAAACGGCGGGCACCTCCGCGCTCGCCGTCATGGCGGAGCTGCTGGCCTGCGCGGACCGCGACCTGTCCCAGCGCAACCCGATCGGCGTGCTCGACGCGATGGCGGCCCGGGGCGGCCCGGCCTACTGCCCGCTGGTGTACGGGTACGTGACCTACCAGCGCCCGCTGGCGGGTGAGCCCGGGTCCTTCCGGCTGGATGCCTTCGACGCCCCGGCGGGCGCAGGCGGGATCGGCAGCGTGCTCGGCGGCACCGGCCTGGCCATCACCCGGTCCGCCGTCGAGCTCGGCGCGGCCGCGGCCCTGATCCGGACCCTGCTCTCGGACAGGGTGCAGATCGGGCTCTACGCCGAGCTGGGCGGGCAGAGCTCGGCCCGGCAGGCGTGGGATCACCCCGGGGCCGACGCCGCGGGCGGCGGTTTCTACCGCGCCACCCTCGCCACCGTGGAGCAGGCGTGGGTGCGGCCGCGGTTCGCGGGCTATCCCGAGTTCCAGACCGCGGCGTCGGCCGTGCTCCGCGAGGGGTTGCTGGCCGGTGAACCGCACGCTGGGCTGGTCCGCCGGGTCAACGAGCTGTTCGCTGCGGCCCGGTGCAGGGCCCGCGCCGGAAGACCCGTGTGAAGAAGACCCGTGTGAAGGAGACCTCTGTGAAGGAGCAGACGATCGAAGTCAACGGTGGACGGGTGATGTCGTGACGACCGCAAGCCCGTCCGGCGGACGGCCCGGGCCTGGGCGCCTGGTCCTCGAACGGGTCTCGGGCGACCTGGCCGCCGCGGGAGGCGTGCGGGCCGTGGTACTCGACGACGGCAGCGAGCGCGGGATCCGGGTGCTGGAATTCCGCACCGGCGGGGGCCTGCGTTTCGACGTGCTGGTCGATCGGGCCATGGACATCGGGCTGGCCGAATTCGACGACCTGTCCGTCGGCTGGCGGTCCGCCACCGGGTTCCGCCACCCGGGGCTGCACGAGCACAACGACGAGGATGGCCTGTCCTGGCTGCGCAGCATGTCCGGGCTGGTGGTCACGGCCGGGCTGGATCACACGCTGTTCGGCGGCGAGGTCGCCTCCGGGCAGTACCACTATCCGCCGCGGCGCAGCGTACGGCACGGGCTGCACGGCCGGGTGGCCAACATCCCGGCCCGGCTCACCGGCTACGGCGAGCGCTGGGACTCCGGCCGCTGCGTGCTCTGGGCCGAGGGCAAGGTCCACCAGGCCGCGGTCTTCGCCGAGAACCTGGTGCTGCACCGGCGGATCGAGGCTGACCTGGGCGGAACCGAGATCCGGCTCACCGACCGGGTCCGCAACGCGGGCTTCGACCTGACCCCGCACATGTTCCTGTACCACGTCAACGTGGGCTGGCCGCTGCTGGAGGAGGGCAGCACGTTCGACGCCCCCATCGCGGAGACTTTGTGGCGCAGCGACAGCGTGGCCGAGCAGGGCGTCTCCCACCTGGTCTTCCCGGCCCCGCAGCCCGGGTTCGTGGAGCAGGTCTACGAGCACGCGCTCACCCCGGACCCGGACGGGCGGCAGCGGGTCCGGGTGGTCAACGCGGGCCGGGGCCGGGCCTTCGAGCTGGACTATGACCCGGCCGCGTTCCCTGCCTTCTTCGAATGGCTGAACCTGCGCGAGGGCAGCTACGCGGTCGGGCTGGAGCCCTCCACGCATCACGTGGCCGGCGACGCGGCCGCCCGCGAGGACGGCTCGATGATCTGGCTCGACCACGGCGAGGACCGGCGCTACGACACCGTGTTCCGGTTCACCCGCCAAGAGCCCGCCGCCGCCAGGTAAGACGAACCGGCAACCGCATCGCTGAGCCGATTCAGCTCCCGGTCGTCCCGCCGCCGCGGCGGCGCCTGCGGACGGCGACGGCCGCGACCACGACGACCGCGAGGACGACGAACACGATCAGGCGGGTGCTCGTGTAGCGGACCTCCACGAGGCTGTACCGGGTGGTGGCCAGCGTGCCGTCCGAGCGCAGGGCCATGCCGAAGCTGACCGCGGTCGCCCCGGACGGCACGACGGGCGTCGTCCACGTCCCCGGGGTCCAGCTCCGGGAGGCGGACATCGGCGGGCTGGTCATCCAGAACATCCAGGTGCCCAGGGCCGTCCGGTAGTAGGCGTTGAACACCACCGGCCCGCTGGACTGGTACCAGGCGCCCAGCGTGTAGCTGCGTCCCGCGGACACCCCCGGCGCGCAGGCCCCCAGGTCCATGGCGGGCACCAGCTGCGCCGTGCCGGACCTTCGTTGCGTCAGGGAAATAAGCTCAGCCCCCGCCCCGCCCGGGCCGGCGCGGGGCCGGTAGCGGAAGGTGGCGTGGTTGGTGCCGTAGCGGCCGGCCTGGAAGCAGGCCGGGATGCCGCCCGCGGTGACCGCCGACAGGCGGGAATTGGCTACCCCCGGCGGCGGGATCCGCGGCGGGCCAGGACCGGCCACCGCGGGCCGGACCGGGCCACCGATTACCTGGCGGACCGTGCGCACGCTCACCCCGTGACCGGCCTGGCGAGTCAGCCAGCTGAGCACGCTCGCCAGCTCGGGCTGGGTCACGCCCAGCGCGCAGGCCCGGGCGCAGACGTCGTGGATGGTGAAGATGATCCAGCCGCCGCCATGCTGCTCGGCGCCGGTGACGATCTTCTCGAAGGTGGCCGGCGTCCAGCTGGTGCCGACCGAGGACACCTCGATGGGGGCGCGCAGCAGGTACGGGTTGCGGGGCGGAATGGTCTCCGCCCAGGCGCAGTACTGGCACAGGCCTGCGCCGCGCAACTCCCCGGTGCCAAGCCCCGAGTTATAGCCGCAGCGCCGCGCCAGACCCTGGAGAGTCTGGTTGACCTGCGCGAACGGGTAGGCGAAGTCGGTGACGTGGAACCCCCAGCGGGTCAGGTTGAGCCGGTCATCGCAGATCTCCCGCTGGGCCTCGGCGGCGGGCATCCCGGTGAGCGGCACGTGCTGCACAGACAGGCCGCCTATCTCGTTGCCGTCCGAGGCGATCTGGTGAACCTGGGGCAGCGTCAGGTACGGCGAGTGCTGGCAGCCGGGGGCGGTCCCGGACGGGCAGACCAGGCCGGATGGCACGAAGAAGGTCGCGTGCATCCCGTAGCGCCGGAAGACCGGCAGCGCGCCCATCTGGTCCCCAAGCCCGCCGCCCCAGGTGAAGGTGACCACGGTCCGGGCCGGCGGAGCCGCCCGGGCGCGGACGGGACCGGCCCGCGCCGCAGTGCTCCCCGCGGCCAGCGTGACCACCACGGCGGCGAGGACCCCCAGCGCCGTCGCAGCGCGGCGCGCATGCCGTTGCATTGCCTCCCCCGGTGCCGGCGCCCCCCTGGGTGCGCGGCCGTACCGACCCATCATGCGCTGCGGCCCGTGCCTGGCAAGGCCATGGGGTCCGCGTTTATCAAGCGTCCCCGCTGAGCAGGCTGAAAGCAGCGTGTGCGAGCGCCGTGCCTGACTACCATTCAGTGCGCGCCTACCCAAACGACGGCCCGGCTGGTGGGGGCAATATGTCCAGCTGGTTCAGCAACAACATCGTGCAGACCGGGCGATTGCCGCTGTTCTGCTTCTTTTGCGCGTTCGTGGCCGGGTTCGGGTTCATCCGGCTCTCCGTGCGGCTGATCCGCGCGCAGGTCCGCTGGTGGCCCGGCAACGTCACCCCCGGCAACCTGCACGTGCACCACATGGTCTTCGGAGTCGTGTTCATGCTCATCGGCGGGGTCGCCGGCATCGTGGCCCCGGGCGGGTCGCTGAACTGGCGGGCCGGCGCGGCCGCGCTTTTCGGGCTGGGGGCCGCCCTGGTCCTCGACGAGTTCGCGCTCATCCTGCACCTGCGTGACGTGTACTGGACCAGCGCTGGGCGGCTGTCCGTGGACGCGGTGTTCGTGGCCGCCGGGGTGACCGTCCTGCTGCTGCTGGGGGTGGTCCCGTCGATCGCGCCCAGCCCCGCTGACCGGCACGCGAGCCCCTGGGAGGCGGTCGTCAGCATCACGCTGAGCGTCCTGGTCACGTTCACGCTGGCCGCGATCACGCTGCTGAAGGGGAAGATCTGGACCGGCTTGTTCGGGTTGTTCCTGTTCCCGCTGCTCATCGTGGGCGCGATCCGGCTGGCCCGGCCGGGGTCGCCGTGGGCCCGGTGGCGCTATCAGCGCCGGCCACGCAAGCGTGCCCGGGCCGCCCGGCGTGAGCGGCGGCTGCGGCAGCCGGTCATCCGGTTCAAGATGCGCGTCGAGGACATGCTATCGGGCCTGCGCCCGGATCCGCCGAAGGACTCCCCGCCGGACAAGCATGCGGCCGCCGTGGGGCACCAGCCCGACCCCAAATAGCGTTACCCGGGCCGTTGGGCGGGCGCCCCGGCCGGGACCGCCTGGGTGGCGCGGACGGCGATCTGGCTGACCCGCGGCAGTGCCAGGCCAAGGTTCTGCTCCTGCCCAGTGCGGGTATTGACGACAGCAAGCGTGCCATGGGCCGCCACCGCGAACAGCCACCGGCTGTCGGGTGACCAGGCCAGCGTCTGCGGGCCGGGCGTTCCCCGCGCCAGCCGCACGCCGAGGCGCTGATCGCCCCCGGATATCAGGTTGACCAGGTGAAGCGTCAACTGGCTCCCGCTGCCCCGGAACACCGCCGCGACCAACCCATCGGGCGCTATGACACCTGAAACCCCCGCCGTGTCCGGCGGAGGGCCGGGCAGGGTGCGCCTGGCCACCGGTCGCCAAGTTGATGACCACATCCTCGCAACCGGACTGGTGAGAGCCAGCCTGAACAGCAGAGCGCTGGCCAGTGGCGGGGCAATCGACGATGAGCCAGCGGGTCGGGCCGACCGCGGCCAGCGTCCCGGCGAACCGGCGGAAGCCGCCGGGCGACACGTCGTACAGGACGCCAGTTTCAGAGGAGGCCAGCACATCGCCGCGGCCGTCTGAGGTGGTGACCCAGACGCCCGCCGGCAACGGCATGGACACCCCGGTGGTGCGGCCGTCCAGCCAGACCAGCGACATGGAGCCAGAACCGTTACCGGCCTGCCACCACACCTTTCCCGGCTGCGGCCCCTGGATCGCGATGCCACCGTTGCTGAGCGCGCCGAACAGGATACGAGGGGGACGCCCGTCAGCGACCAGATAACCGGGCACGAAGTCCAGCGGCCGGATGATGACCTGACCCGGACCTGCCACGAAGAACACCGGGCCGCTGCTCTGCAGCGGCGGGACTGCGGTCCGCGTGATCCGCCCCCGGGCGGGCTGGATCCGGAGCACCTGGTTCGGGCCGTAGGCGAAGATCTGCCAGCCGGCGGTCACTCCGAGCAGCCGGTGACCTGTCTCGCTGACCGCCACCGGAGCCCGGACTGGCCCCGGCTTCCTCCCATGCCGGGCTAGCCACCCGGCAGCCAGCACGGCGGCCACCCCGATAATGGCCACCATCAACGCAACCCCGGTAACTGTCGGCAGCCCGCACCACGGCCGTTGCCGGCGCGGCCGGGATGGCCCCATCCGGATCTCATCAGCCCCGGGCAGATCTGCCATCCTCCATTCGGTGCCCGTAACGCGTCGGTAGTCAACACCCACTTATCGGGCCGCGGGCTCACGCGCTGGCAGAATGTCGGCGCAGGCCGCAGGCAGGGCACTGGGAGCACGCCTCTGCCGGACGTCAGGCCCGGGCAAGCGCCTGGCCGGCGAGCGCGCCGCGCCCTATGAGCAGCTGCCGGCAGGCCGCGTCTCCGTCGCTACATCGCGTGCCTTCGGCGCCCGCCCATGCGAGGCGAACGCGTGCCGACAGCGCTCTCGCTGGAATCTGCTGCGGGCCGTAGCGTCCCGGGCGCAAGCGCGGCCCCGGGCGAACGCCCTGGTTCCTTACTGGTTGTGGTCTGGCCCGGTCCACTGGGTAGCGGGTGGACGCAAGGTTCCGCCGCGCATAAACTGGGTTTCAACTGGTGGCAAAGCCTGCAATCGCCAGCATTGCCGACAGCCGTTGCCCTGGACCCCGGTGACGCCCCGTATTCAGGTGGACGTCTTCTCACCGGGAGATTCCGTTGGCGCAACCGGTCGCTTACTCCTCTCCCCAGGGCGGGCCGCCTTCTGGTTACCGCCTTTCGGCCATTCCGGCCATGCGGCAGCACCGGATTCGGCCGGCATATCGTGCAGCCTCCCCTGGCCGGGGCCGGGGCCGGGGCCGGGTTGCCGGTCTGCCGGGAGAATGCCCGCTAACGGGCATCCTGGCAGCCCCGGACGGCAGCCTTCCAGCCAGCATCAGTTCGGCCGGAGAGCGCCGATGAGCGTGGTCAGCGTCAACGGGAAGGCCAGCGCTGCGGATAGTCCGCCAGCCAGCGCTGCGGATAGTCCGCCAGCCAGGTCACCATCGACGGCGTGTGCGCCGGCCATGCCGGTGGCGTTGTATGGACGGAGGGTACCCGTGATGGGCATGCCGGGCGCCCGTAGCCTGCGGCTGTCGGTGCCGGAGGTGTCGGCCCGGGTCAGCATGGAGTCGGTGGCCAGCACGCTGGCCCGGCTGATCGCCAGCAAGGTCGCCATAACTCGCGCCGATCTGGTACGGGTCACGGGCCTGGCCAGGTTGACGGTGACCGCAGGGCTGGACATGCTGCAGGACGGTGGCATGATCTGCAACGCCGGCGCTCGGACGACGATCGGACGTGGCCGTCCCGCCGAAGACCTGGGCTTGAGCCGCGCGTTCGGACTGGTATTCGTCGCCGATCTGGGCGTGCGTTTTGCCCGGCTGAGCGTGCACGACCTCAGTGAGGAGATGCTCGCGGCCTCCGAGATGCCACTCGACGTGTCGGATGGTCCTGAATCTTCTCTGGGCACAGTGATCGACGCATTCAAGACCCTGGTGGCCCGGATCGAGCATCCGCGGCCCGTGCCTCTGGTCCTCGTCATCGGGCTGCCAGGGCCGGTAGACGTCAGCCGGGGCGTCGCGGTGAAGCCGCCGATCATGCCTGGATGGGACGACTTTCCGGTGGCCGACACTCTTCGCGCCGAATTGGGCTGCCCGGTGCTCTGCGAGAACGACGTCAACCTGCGCGCGCTCGGTGAAGCGCGGGCCATCGCCCCGGACCAGAGCCCGCTGCTGTATATCAAGATCAGTACTGGTATCGGCGGCGGCCTGGTCACCAGCAGCGGGGAGCTGTTCCACGGCGCCGACGGGTCGGCGGGAGACATCGGCCATGTCCGGGTCCACGGCGCCGACGAGGTCCTGTGTGCGTGCGGCAACTACGGCTGCGTGGAAGCGGTGGCGTCCGCCCCCGCGATATTGAGTCAATTGCGCCGGATGACGTCCAAGCAGAGCCAGTTCCCAACCACCCTCGAAGAACTGATGTCAGCACTGCGGGTCAACGAGAGCGTGACGGTGGGACTGGTCCGTCAGGCGGCCAGCCAGGTCGGCGAGGTGGTGGCCAATCTTGTTCACTTCTATAATCCAGCCCGGATCGTCGTTGGTGGCGGGCTGACCGTCCCCAGCGACGACATGCTCGCCGGTATCCGCGCCGTCGTCTACCGGCGGGCCTTGCCGCTGGCTACCAGGAATCTGGTGATCGGCCATCCGACGCTCGGAGAATGGTCTGGCACGTCCGGGGGAATAGTGCTAGGGATCGAACATGTCCTGACCCCCGGGGCGCTCGCCGTTTCCGTGGCGCACCATCGGCATCGACGAGCGTGAATGCCAGTCAAAGGTCGATCACGTGCCGGATGTCACCGAGGCCGCGGGCGACGATGATCTGGCCGCCTGCGAGCCTTGCCCAGCCGCCGGCCTCCGTGTCCCAGTATCTCCACAGGCGCGAATCAGTGGTGACGTCTATGGTCGCCGCCTCACCTGGATCAGCCGTCAGCGCGGCCCATCCGACCAGGCGCACGGGATGCTCCGCCTCCGCAGGCCGGAAGTACAGCTGCACTACCTCCCGGCTGCGCCGGTGACCGGTGTTGATCACTTGCACCCGGACCCCGGGGGGGTCAGAGCCGCGGAGAAGTTCTGCTGCTGAATAGTCCCAGGTACTGTAGCCGAGGCCGTGCCCGAACCAGAACGCGGGGGCTGGCGCGCGCCCGGAATAATGGCCCCGGTAGCCGATGAACGTGCCTTCGGTGTAGGCCAGGTCACCGTCGACGGGAGTCACCGACCAGGCCGGCGTGGCACCGTCTGCCGTGGGGAACGTGGTCACCAGCGCCGGCGGGCTCGATATCACCAAGCAGCGCCGCGGCCACCGCGTGGCCGCCCTCCTGGCCGGGCAGGCCCGCCCAGAGGACCGCGTTGACGTCGTCGAGCCAGGGCATCAGCACAGGCGTGGCCGCGTTGACAACAACAACCGTCCGCTTTGCCGCCGCGGCCACCTTCCGGACGAGCTCGTCCTGCCTGCCCGGCAGCCGCAGCGTTGTCTTGTCAACCGTCTCAGTCTCCTGCTCGTCGGTCAGTCCGACCACGACCACAGCGATGCCAGCCTCGGCTGCCGCCCGCGCGGCGGCGGCCATCGCGGCCTCGGCGGTGCCAGCGGCCGGCTGGGCGATCAGGGCGTATAGGGCCGGCCCGTCCGCCCCATTTTCCGCAGCGGCGCGGGGCAGCCTGACGCTGGCCTCCACCAGCGCCGAGGCGGGCAGCCCACGGGAAACAACCGCAGTTGGCGGGGTGAGGATTTCCTCCCCGATCCCGGATCCGGATGCCTTCAGAATGATGTGTTCCGTCCGCTCTCCGACGCGCAGTGTCCACTGCCCGACGCCCATGACGCCAACCTCGATCATGCCGGCGGTGGCGATCCGCGCTCGGAAGCTCAGCCGGGCTACGTCCTCGGTGGTGCTGTCGTAGCCGACAATCGTCGCCGAGCCCGGGTGGTGGCTCCGGTCGAGTAGATGGCCGTCGGCGGTATAGCGGATCAGTTGGGTGCCCGGCTCGCCGGTGTCCGGATCGACCACGAAACCCGGCCTGGCCGCGACCGGGCGCCGGCGTACCTCTACGCCATCGGTGAGGGTCAACGCGTCACCCAGCAGAGTCCGCAGCCCTTCGGCGATGCTGACCTGGTGCGGCGGATTTACCTGGGCTGAGCCGCCGCCCATGCAGATGGTCTCGATCGCGTGCCGGCCGATCAAGGCCATGCGCCCCCCGGGTGCCAGCGGCAGGGTCGAATCGCGGTTGGCCAGGACCGTCATCCCCTGCGCCGCGAGGCGGGTCAGGGCATCCACGCGCTGCGGGCTTGTCGGTCCAGGCAGTTCTGCTGGATAGCGGCGCGGGGGGCTGAGCGCGCCGGTCCGGCTGGCCAGGCGTAGCAGCCGTCCCAGGTGGTCGTCAATAACAGCCTCGGCTACCGCGCCGGACCGGACGGCCTGGACGAGGGCCTCTCCCCATGGCCCGTTGGGTCCCGGCATGACGAGATCGAGCCCGCCGTTCGCCGCGGCCGCCGCGGTCTTCGTGGCAAACCAGTCCGATACGACCAGTCCGGAATAGCCCCACTCGCCCTTCACGATCTCATTGATCACATGGTGCTGCTCAGTCGAGGGCACGCCGTTGACGTCGTTATAGGCGGCCATGATCGCCCACGGGCCGGAATCCTCGACGGCGATCTCGAAGGGCAGCAGGTACAGTTCCCGCAATGTGGCTTCGCCGACGACGCTGTTGACGGTATTCCGGTCGGTCTCTGATTCGTTCGCCACGAGATGCTTCAGGCAGGCGCCGACGTGCTCGGATTGCAAGCCGTTGACGTAGGCCGCCGCCAGACGTCCGGTGAGTAGTGGATCCTCGGAGTAAGCCTCAAACAGCCGGCCACCGAGCAGGGAGCGATGCAGGTTGATCGTCGGCCCGAGCACGACGTGGATCTGCTGGGTCATCGCCTCCTCGGCGAGGATCAACCCGGCCTCCCGTGCGGTGTCCTCGCTCCAGGCTGACGCCAGCAACGTTGCGTTGGGCAGCAGCGCGACCACGCGACCGCCGAGAAAATGCAGGCCGCGCACGCCTGTCGGGCCGTCGGACATGCGCATCTCGGACAGTCCCAAGCCCGGCTCGGGCCACAGCGTGAACATGCTGGCCCCGGTCAGCAGCCTGACCCTCGCTTCCAGGTCCAGGGTGCTTACGTCTGCCAGGCCGGCGGCAGCATTCATAGCGTCGCTGCTATGCGTCGGCGTGGTCACTGGCCGGCCAGGGCTCCGCCGATGCCGCCGACGCTGAAGTACCGGTGCAGGCAGGCGAACACGATGACGGGCGGGGCCATCATGACCACCGCGACGGCCATGACGTCACCCCAGTCGGTCACGTTCTGCTGGAAGAACGACTCCACGCCGAGCGGGAGCGTGTACTTGGTCTCGGTCCTGATGAACACGAGGGCCACGAGGTAGTCATTCCACGACACGAGGTAGGTGAAGATCGCCGTGGACAGGATGCCGGGCAGCGAGTTGCGCAGCACGATCCGGTAGAACCCGCGGAAGACGGAGGCGCCGTCGATCCACGCCGCCTGCTCCAGGCTCACCGGGATGGAATCCATGTACGCAGCCATCATCCAGATGGCAACCGACATCGAGATTCCGACGTAGATGATGCCCAGGCCGACCAGGTTGTCGACCAGGTGCAGCTTGGCGAACAGGATGAACAGCGGGATGACCGCCGTGATCACCGGCAGCGACTGCACGATGAACAGCAGCAGCGAATAACCTGATACTGCCTTGCTCCTCCCCCGGGAGAGCACGTAGCCGGCCGGGGCGGCGACGGCGACGGAGACCACGACGGTCGCCAGCGTCACCTCCAGGCTGTTGCCCAGCCATCTCAGCGTGTCCGTGTTGCGGAAGATGTTGGTCATGTTCGCGAAGGTGAACACGGCGTGGCTGGTCGAGTTCACCGCAGGCCGCAGCGCGAGCAGCACCACGACCGCCACCGGGACCACGGCGATCGCCGTGATGATCAGGACGATCGCGAACCGCAGCCACCGATAACGCCCCTTGCCTGCCCTGCGTGACCGTGGAACTGGCGTCGGCTTGGCTGCGACCGTCTCGTGCAGGGCCGTCACTGGAACGCCGCCTTTCGTATCTGCCGGTAGAGCGCCACCGACACGACCACGAGAGCCAGTGTCATCAAGAAGGCGATGGCGACGCCTGGGCCGACCTGGAAGTTCTCGAATACGGTGCGGTAAGCGAGCACGACCAGCGACGTGGTGGCGCTGACCGGCCCGCCGCCAGTGAGCAGGTAGATGGTGGGGAAGTCGTTCACGCAGAAGATGGTCATCAGGATCCACGAGATGTACGTGGGCCGGGCGATGATCGGCAGCGTGATGCGGCGGAACTGCTGGACGGCACCGGCACCATCCACCCGGGCGGCCTCGTACACGGTCTCGTCCACGCTGGCCAGCGCGGAGCTGGCCATGAGCATCATGAACGGGAAGCTGACCCACACCTTGTAGATGCAGACGGTGACCTTGGCCCAGGTGGGGTTGGCGAGGAATAGCGGAGAGCCCAGCCCGAGGGCGTGGAACAGGCTCGGTATCGGGCTGGACGGGCTGTCCACGAGGTAGATGATGGCCGTTGCGGAGACCACGATCGGCACGATCCAGGGCAGCAGCAGCAGCACCTTGAAGACCGCGCGGCCGGGGAAGTCCGCCCGGAGGAGCAGCGCCATCCCGAGGCCGACGGCCCAGCTGCCGAAGACGCCGACCACGGTGTACAGCAGCGTGAATTCAGCGGCCTGCCAGAATGCAGGGCTAGTCAGCACCGTCTTGTAGTTGTCGAGGCCGACGAAGGAACCCGCGCTGATCAGTGTCCCGTTGTGCAGCGACTCGTTCGCGGCGGAGAAGAACGGATAAGCGTTGATCAGCAGCAGGAGCAGGACGGACGGGGCGACGAGCACCAGCAGGGTCGTCCGCGTGGAGGTGAACTGCCGCCCGTGCCGTCCCGGGCGGGGGGCAGCCACGGCAGCGCCAGCTTGCGCCGGCGTCCCGGTCTTGACGGTCATCCCGGACTCCGGCTACGTGGTAAAGAGCGGCTCTAGCGAGCTCTGCAGGCCCTGCAACGCTGTCTTGGGGTCACCGCCGCCGAGCATCGTCTGGGTGAACTCCTGCAACTGCTGGCTGCCGTCCACCTTGGCCAGGGAAGGTGAGAGCACGGTGCCCACCGCCGCGTAGTTCTTCGCCACCGGCAGCCAGTTATTAACCGCGGTGACCCGGGGAACCTGCTTCTGGAATTGGGGCAGGGCGGCGATGGACTTCAGCACCGGCAGGCTGTCGAGCAGGCCGTTCTTCCAGTAGACGCTCATGTGCTTGATGTACCAGTCGAGGAAGGCCTCGGAGCCGGCCTGGGACGGGGTGTTCTTGTACATCATGATGCTGTTCTGGAATACGAGGCAGGCTATGTCGCCGTGCGGTCCGGCCAGTGGCTTCTCCATGACCGCCAGGCTCCCGTTGTTCACGCCGGTGTCGACGTCAAGGCCGGCCGTGTAGATACCCATGGCGTATTTCCCGGACTTCCACTGGGAATCCTGAGTGCTCGTGGTGTAGCTCACCGACGCCGGGTCGCTGATCTTCGCCTTGACCAGGTCCTGCACGAACTGCATGGCCTCGATGTTGCGCGGGGTCACCACGTCCAGCTTGTTGTCCGCGGTGAACAGGCCGCCACCGTTGTTGATCATCATCATGATCATGGTGTGCGCACCGAGGTTGTTGCCCGTGCCGGAGCCGGTCCCGAAGCCGAAGTAGCCATGCTTGGCCAGGGTCGTGCCAACCGTCATCATCTCGTCCCACGTCGTCGGTGGGGTGAGCCCGAGCTTGCTGAAGATGGGCTTGCTGTACCACCAGACGCGGATGTCCAGCTGCCACGGGACCGATACGTAGCCCTTGGGTGTTTTCATCGCCGCGATCTGGCCGGGCAGGAAGTCGGCGTACGTTCCGTCCTTCTGGAACTTGCTGATCAGATTATCGGCATAGGCAATCGCCCCCTGCTGGGCGTACTGGAACGGCTGGAATCCGCCGCCCGTGCTGACGGCCGGGCCGGTGTTCGACGCAACCGCCGAGGCGAAGGTCTCGGTGAAGTTGGCCCACTGGATTGTCTGGTAAGTCGCGGCCGGCAGCGAGCCGGTTGGCTTGTAGGTGGCGACGAGATTCTTTGCGGCCGGGTTGTACGCCGTTCCGCCCCAGGGCATATCCCAGAACTTCAGGGTGCTGCTGCTGCTGCCGCCGCCGCTGCTGGTGCCGCTACTGCCGCCGCAGGCCGCCAGGAAGGCCGCTGACGCTGCTGCGCCGAGTCCCACCCCGAGAAAGCCGCGGCGGGAGAGGTGGTCTGCAGACCCCGGTGTCTCAGCCATCGCATCTCCTTAAGGTCGCGCCGTTAACCGGCGTTTTTAGTTTCGATCTTGGCCCGGATGGTAGATCCGCTAATCGGCGGCTAGCAATGCCTGAATTTTGCTTTATAAAAACATAATTGGGTCCTTGCGGTGATCCGTGCCGCTCTCTTAACATCCACGACATCGCGGCGAAACGATGTTGCAGGCAGGCCCGTAAGACCCCGGAGAGCTCACCCGGCCCACGAAGAGGCGGCGCCCGTGACAAACGAATTGCCGGCGCGGGTCTCCCAGGAATCGATTGCAGCCCCGGCAGGCGACTGCGGGTTGCCATTGTCGGGACCGGCATGATCGCCGCTGTCCATCGCCGGGCAGCCGTGCTGGCCGGCGCCGAGATCGTCGGGGTCCTAGGGTCGCGGCCGGAGCGGTCCCAGCAGGCCGCGCGCCGCTGGGGCCTGCCCGTCGCGTTCGCCGGCCTCGCCGACCTGGCCGGCAGCCCGGTGGATGTCGTCCACGTGTGCAGCCCCAACGTGACGCACGCCCGCTACGCCGAAGCGCTGCTCACGGCAGGCAAGCACGTCGTGTGCGAGAAGCCGCTCGGCATCTCGCTCGCCGAGGCCGAGCGGATGAACGCAGTGGCTGAGCAGGCCGGCGTCGTGGCCACGGTGCCGTTCGTCTACCGCTATCACCCGGTGGTGCGCGAGATCCGGGCGCGCGCGCAGGCGGGGGAGTATGGCCGCTGGAACCTGCTGCACGGTCACTATCTCCAGGACTGGCTGCTCTCGCCGGCCGCGTCCAACTGGCGGGTCGATCCGGCCCAGGGGGGTGCCTCGCGCGCGTTCGCGGACATCGGGTCGCACTGGTGCGACCTGGTTGAGTGGGTTAGCGGTGAACGCGTGGACACCCTCGTCGCACAGCTTTCTGTCGCCGTTCCGAGGCGAACCGCCGCGCCGCGTGTTGCGCCCAATGGCGCCGGGCCGAATGGTGTGGGGCCGAATGGTGTGGGGCCTGATGGTGTGGGGCCTGATGGCGGCGAGACGGTCGCGGTAGCGACCGAGGACGCTGCCACGGCGCTGTTCCGCAGCGCATCAGGAGTGCCGGGGTCGATGCTTGTGTCCCAGGTCGCCGCGGGGCGGAAGAACCGGCTGTGGTTCGAGTTGGACGGATCCGCTGGCAGCGCCGTCTTCGACCAGGAGAATCCCGAGTCGTTCTGGACCGGGACGGCGGAGGGCAGCCGGGTCTTCGTGCGGAATCCGGACTCTGGCTCGCCCGGGCAGCGGCGGCTCAGCTACCTGCCCGCCGGGCATCCGCAGGGCTACGGGGATTGCTTCGCTGCCTTCGTGGCCGACACCTACGCCGCCATCGGCGGGGAGCAACCCGACGGGCTGCCCACCTTCGCCGACGGCGTGCGGTCCGCTCGCCTCATCGAGGCGGTCGTCCGCTCGGCCGCCACCACTACCTGGACCCAGGTCTGACTATGAAACTCGGAATGCTCACCGCCTGCCTCCCATCCTGGCCGCTGGAGCGCATCGGTCGCTGGGCGGCCAGCGCCGGCTACGAGGCGTTGGAGGTGGCCGTGTGGCCCGCGACCGGGGGCCGGGACTTCGAGGCGGCCCACCTGCCGGTGGCCGACTTCGGTGCCCGCGAACGCGACCAGACGCTGGCCTTGTTCGACAAGCTGGGGCTGCAGCTATCCGCCTTTGCCTATTACGAGAATAATCTGCACCCTGACCCGGTGCGGCGGGCGCAGATCGCGGCGCACCTGCGCCACGCGATCGATGCCGCGCACCTGCTCGGCGTCAGTTATGTCGGCACGTTCATCGGGCGGGATCCATCGGGAAGTGTCGCGGCGAACCAGCGCGCCGCCGAGCAGGTTTTTCCGCCGCTGGTCAACTACGCCGGGGAACGCGGCGTGAAACTCATGATCGAGAATTGCGTGATGGAGGGCTGGCACCCCGACGGCTACCCGGGCAACATCGCGTACTCGCCTGAGTTGTGGGAGTGGATGTTCTCCCTCGGCCTGTACCTGAACTGGGATCCGTCCCACCTGATGTGGATCGGCATCGATCCCGTGGAGACGATCCGGCCCTACATCGACCGGATCGTGCACGCCCAGGCGAAGGATGTCGAGCTCGACGAGCGGGCACGCAACCGGTTCGGCTTCTTCGGCATCGTCGACAAGGGGGGTGATCCGTGGCGGACGGGGTGGTGGCGCTATCGCGTCCCGGGCCGCGGCCAGGTCGACTGGGCCCGGGTGGTGGACCGCCTCTACGAGGCCGGATTCGGCGGGGTGCTGTCGGTCGAGCACGAGGATCCGCTCTGGGGCGGGACCGACGTCAAGATCCTGCAGGGGCTGACGATCGCGGAGCGCACGTTGCGGCCGCTCATCCTGCCCGAATCCGGATAACCAGCCCAGCCGACAGGAGCCAACCAACAGGAGATGGTGCGCCCATGATGCTTTCCGCCAAGGTCGCTGTGAACCCGCTGCCCTGGGTGCTCAGCGCGGACGGATTCGACCTGAGCCCGGCCACCGTGGCTGCCGCCATGGCGGGCATCGCCCAGGCCGGTTTCACCGCGATCCATGCGGACGTCCCGGCCGGGATGGACGCCGCGGGATACCGCACCCTGCTCTCTGATCATGGACTACGTCCCGCGCCGGGCTACTTCGGCGCGCACTTCGACGGGCCCGCGACCGAGCTGCCCGACCTGCTCGACGCGGCCCGGCGGCATGCCAGCATGCAGGCAGAGCTCGGCCTTTCCGAGGTATTCCTGGCCAGCCACCTGAACCCGGCCCGGATCGGCGCGCCGGCGGTAGGCGCAAGCTTCGACGCTGGGCGGCTCGAGCTGGTGATCGAGCGGATCGCGGCGGCCGCCGAGGCGATCACCGCCGAAGGCGTGACGCCGTGCTTCCATCCCCATGTCGGCAGCTGGATCGAGACCGAGCGCGAGGTCCGCGCCCTGCTGGACTCCGTGGACGGCGCGATCCTCTCATTCGGCCCGGACACCGGCCACCTGTTCTGGGCGGGCATCGATCCGGCCGCGGTGATGTCTGACTACGCCCCGCGGGTGGGCGCGATCCACGTGAAGGACGTGCACCGCGCGGCCGCTGCGCGCGCGCGGGAGCAGGGTGCTGATTACCCTGCGGCCACGTATGCCGGGCACGTCTGGACCGAGCCCGGACGCGGGGACGTTAACTTCGACGCCGTGTTCGCCGCGGTTCCCCCGTCCTTTGACGGCTGGTTCGTGGTCGAGGTTGACGTCCCGGATCTGCCGACCAAGGAGGAGTCGACAGCGGAGTCGGCGCGCTGGATCCTCGCCCAGCCCGAACGCACCGCCTTGCGGGAGCGCGCATGACAGCGCCGCTAGGGGTCGGCATCCTCGAGGCCGGCCCGGTGACGCAGGCGATTCACTTGCCGACACTGGCCCGCCTGCCCGACAAGTTCCGGGTCACGGTGGTCATGGACGTTGACGCCCAGGTCGCCAGCTCAGTCGCGGCCCGGGCCGGGGCCGAGCCGGCCCAGTCGGTGCAGGCCGTGCTCGACCACCCTGGCGTGGATGTCGTGGCGATCTGCAGCCCGCACCAGTTCCACGCCGAGCAGGTCGCCGCGATCTGCTCGGCCGGCAAGCGCGGCATCCTCTGCGAGAAGCCGCTGGCGACCAGCCGGGAAGAAGCCGAGAGCATCGCCACCGCTGTTGCGGCTTCCGGGATTCCGCTGATCGTCGGCGCGATGCACGCCTACGATCCCGGCTGGCTGGCGGCGTTTGAGGCCTGCGCGGACCGGCTTGACACCGCCCACACCATCCGCTCGACGATCATGCTGCCGTTCAACGATCGTTTCGAGAACTGGGCGACCGAGATCGCGAGCCGGCCCGCTCCGCCCGCTCCGGGCGGGCCGCTTGATGTGCATGCGCGCGCCGAGCGGATACGCGGTCTTGTGCTGGGCCTGTCGATCCATGACCTGCCGCTGGTCAGGACCCTGGCGCCGAAGCTCGATCGAGTCAATTATGCCGAGTTCGTCACGCCTTTCGGCGGCGTGATCTCGCTGACGGCAGCGGGACGGAGAGTTGATCTTCTCGCGTTCATGCGTCCCGTCTGGCAGCCGGACTGGCGCCTCGAGATATGGGGCGACGACTGGTCGCTGGCCGTGTTCTTCACCCCGTCCTACGTGCATGCCGGTTCGGCCAGCGCAACGATCCGCGACAGCTACGGCGAACGGCACATCGCCGCCGCTGCCTGCAACGGGTACGAGGGTGAGTGGCGGGAACTGCATGATGTCGTCAGCGGTGCGGCCGACCCGCGTTATCCCCTGAGGGATCTGGTTGATGACCTGACCTTCGCCAGCGACATCGCCGACGGAGCCGCGTCCGCCATGCTCGGCGGAGGTCCACGATGATGACAGCCCCGGCTGCCGTAACTATCGCGCAGCCAGCGGGAGCGGATTTCATCCGATCCCAGCGCGCCGTCTGGGCATCGCTTCCGATGTCCCTGACGGCCAGCTCGGACCAGGCCCCGATGATCGCGGTCGACGGCCAGTCACCCGCCTGGCTGGAGACGCTGGCCGGGGTCATCCGTCCAGGTGTTGCCGGGGTGCTGCTGGTCCGCCCTGCCGCCGGGCCGCCGGGCCGCGACATCCGGGCGGTCGCTGAGGTGGCCGCCAGTGCGGGGACGGCTGTCGTCGTGGAAACGGCCTGGGCATCCAATCCAGCCGTTGCGCAGCTGGCACGGGCCATTGCCGGACGGCTACCTGACATCACGCTCATCGACAGCGTGGCCCGAGTGCCCGGTGATCACCGCGGCGCATGGGCGGATATAGCGCTCGACCAGGTCATCCTGCTGCGGGCAGTGATCGGGCCGCTTGATGCCGTGCGGTTCGCGGCGCAGGACGCGCACGGTTACACGGTAGACGGGGCCCGGGGGGCATCCACTGTCGCCATGGCGGCCGTCCGTTCCGCGGTGCCAACGCCCGTCGCTCGGCTGGCCGCCTACGGTGCCACGGCCGAAGCGCACCTGCTCGTGACGGCGGGGAGCACGGCCGCGCCCGCCGCGGCGTGCATCGTGGATCTGGCCGGCGCCACGGTCCAGCCGACGTGGTACGAGACAGCGTCTCGGGCGTCGTGGCGGCGGCTGATCCGCGCTGTTTCCGGGACCTCCGCGGAATCAGTGCTGGACCTGCCGGACCTGGCGGACGACATCGAGTTCGTGGCGGCGATCACCGGGTCGTGGCGGACCTGATCACCCTGGACGTGTTCAGCGGACCGCTGGCCGATGGGAGCGCACATTGACAAAGGTGGCCATCACCGGTGGCAGCGGGAAGCTTGGCCGCGCCGTCATCCATGAGCTTTCTGAGCACGGCTATACCGTTTTCAACTTTGACCTCGCTCCGCCATTGTCGCCAAGCCCGGCCACCTTCACCCGGATCGACCTCCGGGACTACGGTCAGGCCATTGAGGCGCTGCGTGGCATCGACTCCCTGCATGATGGCGTCGATGCCCTCGTTCACCTTGCGGCGATCCCTGGCCCGACCCATGCGGGCAACGCCGCGACTTTTGACAACAACATCACGTGCAGCTATCACGTGTACTCGGCTGCCCGTGTGGCCGGAATCACCAATATCGTCTGGGCCTCGAGCGAGACGCTGTACGGCTACCCTTTTCACCGCCCGCCGCCGTACGTGCCCGTTGACGAGGAGTACGCCGCCCGCCCCGAAGTGGCCTATGCCCTCGCCAAGTGCCTAGAAGAAGAGATGGCCCGCCAGTTCTGCCGCTGGGATCCTGAGCTTAAGATGATCGGCCTGCGGTTTTCCAACGTTGTGGACGTGACGGACTATCCGTGCTTCCCCGGCTTCGACTTCGATCCATCCGCGCGCAGCTGGAACCTCTGGTCGTACATCGACTCGCGCGACGGGGCCCAGGCAGTCCGGAAGGCACTTGAGTACGAGGCCGGTGGAGCGCACGTTTTCGGCATTGCCAGCCCGGATACGGTTATGCTCCGCCCCACGGGCACGCTGCTGGACGAGATGCTCCCTGAGGTGGAACGCCGCCAGTCCTTCAGTGGCAACGAATCACTGATCTCTATCGAGAAAGCGCGCGCCGTTCTTGGATACGAGCCGACACACACCTGGCGCAGCCCGGGGTGACCATGCATGTATAGCCGGCGACCGCGTATTTGGCGCGTCACCCGCCTTCTCTCTAAAGGTCACTTGCTCGCCCAGGCTGTCCGCCACCAGCATGCCTTGCAGGATGCCTGGCCGTGCACCGCTTCGGCGACCGGGCCAGAAAGCCCCGGACCTCTGCGGCGGACGCCACCTGTCCTCCCCGGACTGCCCGCCCCGCATCGCGGCCCACGCTAGCGGGGGGCGCGGAATATCGCGATCCTGCCGACGGTTTCACATAACGTATGTCTCGAACTGAATCAATCATCACCGAGTGCATCACCTGCGGGGATGAACTCCACCCCGAGCGGGCCAAGAAATATAGCTACTGCATGAAGCCTGAGTGCCAGGCGAGGAATCTCAAAGGCCTGACCATGGTGGCCGTGGGGGTCAACAAGTCGGCCGAGCAGTACATGCTGCTGGACGAGGACACCAAGGCTGACCTGGCCCAGGGCAAGTATCACGACCAGCGGCGCGGCACCTTTGGCCAGCCTGAGCCGGGGACCGCGCGCCCGGCCGCTCCCGCAGCGGCCCAGGGCGCCCCGGCCCAGGGCGCCCCGGCCCAGGGCAGGCCGGCCCAGGGCTCGCCGCCGCCTCAGGGCGCATCTTCCCGGGGCACGCCTGCCCGGGGCACGCCGGCCCGGGGGGCGGCGGCCCCGCGGCAGCCCCGGCTGCCCGGCACGGCCTCGCAGCGCCGGCTGGCTGTCCTGTACAACCAGCAGGGGCTGCGGCCGGACGAGATCGCCAGCAAGCTCGGGATGAGCCGGTACGACGTCACGCAGATCATCCTCGCGTCGCCGCGCCGCAGGAGCGACTGAGTCGCGCCGCGGGAGGGCCTGAGTCGCGCCGCGGGAGGGCCTGAGTCGCGCCGGGAGGGCCTGAGTCGCGCCGCAGGGGCCTGAGTCCCGCTCAGCCGGCGAACTCGGCCCGTACCCCCAGCAGCCGGACCGGCCGCCGGTCGGTGAACCGCCCAAGCGCTTCGAGCGCGGCCTCCCGGATGGCGCCCGCATCGGCCGTCGGCCCCGGCAGCGCGCGGGAATGACTCGAGGTGAAGAACGGCGCGTACCGGACCTTGACCACCACCCGCACCGCGGGCCGCTCCTCCGCCACGACGTCTGCGGTTACCCGTTCCGCCAGCCGGACCACTTCGGCGCGGACCTGCTCCCAGTCGTCCAGGTTGACCTGGAAGGTGACCTCCCGGCCCCGGGACCGGGGCACGTAAGGGGCGCTGGACACCGGCGAGTGATCCACCCCCCGGGCCAGCCTGACCAGCCACGGCCCAGTCGCCGGGCCGAACTCTCCGGCTAGCGCGCCTGGGTCGGCGCGGGCGAGGGCGCCGACAGTCTCAATGCCCAGCCCGGCCAGCCGACGCGCCGTCTTGGCACCGATCCCCCACAACGCGTCCGTGGGACGGCCGCCGAGCACGTCGAACCAGGTCTCGTGGGTCAACCGGAACACCCCGGCCGGCTTGCCGAAGCCGGTAGCCAGCTTGGCCTGCAGTTTGTTCTGCCCGATCCCGACCGTGGCGTCGAGCTGGGTCTCGGCGCGGATCCGGGCGGCGATCTCTCGCGCGAACCCTTCCGGGTCGTCGGTTTCCACCGCCACGAACGCCTCGTCCCAGCCCATCACCTCGGTGACCGCGCCGAACCCGCGCAGCGTCGCCATGACCGTGGCCGAGGCCGCCTCATACTCCCCCCGGTCCACCGGCAGGAAAACGGCATCGGGACAGCGCCGCGCCGCGGTCCGCAGCGGCAGGCCGGAGTGGACGCCGTACTCGCGCGCCTCGTAGGAGGCGGTGCTCACCACCCCCCGCTTGGCCGGGTCGCCGTCCCCGCCGACCACCACCGGGCGGCCGCGCAGCTCAGGGTGCCGGAGGACCTCGACCGCGGCGATGAATTGGTCCAGATCCACGTGCAGCACCCACCGGCCCGGCTGCACCGGCTCATCCTGCACCGGCCGATCCTGCACCGGCTCATCCTGCACTGGCTGATCCTGCACTGCGCTCCCCGGTACGACGCTCCCCACAGGCCGTCTCTAGCGCCCTTCCCCGGCCGGCCCGGGACCATGCCAGCCGGGGAAGATGTCAGCAGCAGCCTGCATACTGCCGGTCACCCGGCTGCCCGGGGCGAGCGGGACGTGCCTCTCCTGCAGGCGATCCGGGCCGAGCCGGAGGCGGCCTGCTGGTGGGGTGACCCGGAGCCAGCCAACGTGGTCACGGCTAAGCTGCGCGGCGACGATGAAAGCGTGCTGCTCATGGTCGAGGCGGCCGGCCAGGTCATTGGCGGGATCGAGTACCACGAGGAGAACGAGCCGATGTACCGTCATGCCGGTATCGACATCTATCTGAGCGCCCGCGGCCAGGGACAGGACTTCGGCACCGAGGCGGTGGCCCTGCTGGCCAGGTTCCTGTTCGAGCAGCGTGGGCACCACCGGCTGACCATCGACCCGGCGGCCGTCAACCAGCGGGCTATCCGCTGCTACGGAAAGGTCGGTTTCCGCCGGGTGGGCGTGCTGCGCCAGTACGCACGCGGCCGGGACGGGCGGTTCCACGATGGCCTGCTGATGGACCTGCTCCGGGCGGAGCGGGTCGTGCGAGCCAGCTGAGTTCCGAGCCTGGGCACCCCGGGCCGGGAAGAAAAGAAAACCGCCCAGAGTTTTAGTCTAGACGGTTTTAATGGGGCTCGAATTGGCCGCATTATAATGTAAGGGGAGTCCGGTTGTCAAACGGAGATTCTGACCAAGAGCAGGAATACATCTCCATGCTCTATGGCCGGCTCGACAACCTCCGGGACCGGGCGTCAGGCCGGTTGTCCAAGGTTTTGCTGGAGACCGGCGGTACCCCTGCGGCCATGTCAGAACGCGACGCTTTCGTCGACATGTACTCCCAGCGGATCACCCAGCTCGACGCAGCCGAGAACGGGCTGTGCTTTGGCCGGCTGGACCTCGCCGAAGGCGACCGGCGCTATATCGGCCGGATGGGCATTCTCGATGACACCTCTGATTACGAGGCACTGCTGGTGGACTGGCGCGCACCCGCGGCCCGCCCGTTCTATATCGCCACCGCTTTCACGCCCGAGGGCGTGCTCCGGCGCCGGCATATCCGCACCCGCCAGCGCAAGGTGACCGGGGTGGATGACGAGGTCCTCGACATCGGTCCCGACGGCGAGGCAGGCCAGGAGCGGGCGGCCGGGCACGCCGGGCTGACCGGCGAAGCGGCCCTGATCGCGGCGCTATCCGCCACCCGGACGGGCCGGATGGCGGACATCGTGGAAACCATCCAGGCCGAGCAGGACCTGATCATCCGCTCACCGCACAACGGCGTGACGGTCGTCCAGGGCGCGCCAGGCACCGGCAAGACCGCGGTGGCCCTGCACCGGGCCGCCTACCTGCTGTACACCTACCGGGAGCAGTTGTCCCGGCGGGGCGTGCTCATCGTAGGGCCCAACCCGACCTTCCTCCGCTACATCGGGCACGTGCTGCCATCGCTGGGCGAGACCGGGGTGGTGATGTCCACCATCAGCGACCTGTATCCCGGGATCAGCGCGCGGCGGGAGGAAGCGCCGGAGACTGCGGAGATCAAGGGGCGGCACACCATGGCCGGCATACTCGCGGCCGCGGTACGGGACCGCGAGGAACTTCCCGCCGAGCCACTCGGGATCAGGTTCGAGCGTGAGATCCTGCGGCTGGACCGCAAAACAGTACAGCAGGCCCGCGAACGCGCCCGGCGCTCCCGCAGGCCGCATAACCAGGCCCGGTCGATCTTTGTCCGGGAGATCATGAATGCCCTGGTTCAGCAGGTCACGAGCAAATTCACGGCCGGCCTGCGGGACGCCGACAAGCTGGCCGCCGAGATCCTCGGCGAGAAGGTCCCAGCCACTGACAGCACCGTGCTGGGGGCGCACGACACCGAGGACATCCGCGCCGAGCTGCGCGAGGACGCGCAGGTGCGGGCCGCGATTACCCGGCTGTGGCCGGTCCTGACCCCCCAGCGGCTGCTCGATGACCTGTTCGCGTCGCCGCGTCGGCTGGCCGCGGCCGCGCCCCGGCTGCCCGCGGCCGAGCGGAACATGCTCCGCCGCGATCCCCGGGGTGGCTGGACGCCAGCGGACGTGCCGCTGCTCGACGAGGCGGCCGAACTGCTCGGCGAGGACGACCGGGCGGCCCGCGAGAGGGCCCGGCGTGAGCGGCAGCAGCGGGTCGCTTACGCCCAGGGAGTGCTGGACATCGTCTCCCGTGACCTGGAGGACGACCCGGAAATCCTGATGGCCTACGACCTGCTGAACGCCGACCGGCTGGCCGGCCGGCACGAGGAGCTTAGCTACCTGACCACCGCGGAGCGGGCTGCGGCCGACAGGACCTGGGCGTTCGGGCACATCGTGGTGGACGAGGCCCAGGAGCTGTCCGAGATGGCCTGGCGGATGCTGATGCGCCGCTGCCCGAGCCGGTCCATGACGATCGCCGGTGACATCGCCCAGTCCTCCAACCCGGCCAGCGCGACGTCCTGGGATCAGGTCCTGACGCCGCACCTGGGCAACCGCTGGCGGCTGGACCGGCTCACCATCAACTACCGGACTCCGGCGGAGATCATGACCGTGGCCGCGGACGTGCTGGCCAAGATCGACGCTGACGTCGACATGCCCATGTCGGTGCGGGAGACGGGAACCACGCCGTGGCGGCAGGAGGTCAAGGCGGACGAGCTAGCCCACCAGCTGGCGACGGCCGCAGTCCTCGAGACGGCCGAGGCGGGGGGCGGCAACGTCGCGGTGCTGGTCCCGCCCGCCCTAGTCGGCGAGGTCACCGAGGCAGTGGCGGCCGCCCTGCGGGCTAGCGCGAACCGCCGCCGCCCCAGCGGCGCAGGCCTGGACGGTACAGGCCTGGACGGGTCTGGGTCATCGCCGGACAGATCAGGCTCATCGCCCGGCGGCGCGGCCAACCTCGACGGCCCAGACCTGGACGAGCAGGTCGTGGTGCTGACGGTCAGCCAGGCCAAGGGCCTGGAATTCGACTCGGTGCTGATCGCCGACCCGGCCCAGATCCTGGGGGAGTCCCCGCGCGGCCTGAGCGACCTGTACGTCGCGATGACCAGGGCCACCCAGCGGCTCGGCGTGCTGCATCCCGGCCCCGTCCCCGAGGTGCTGCGCAGGCTGGCCCCCCGGCCATGACCGTCCCGGTCCCGGACCCGCCGGTCCCGGACCCGCCCGTCCCGCGCCGTCGGGGCCCGGACCCGCTAGATCCGGGTGCGCCGGACCCGAGCCGCCCATGTTCAGGGACGCGGGCCAGATCCGGCAGGTCAGCCACCAGGTGGCCGACCTGGTCCATCGTGAACCCGGGCCTGACCACCGCGCGCGTCGAGGGCCTGCTCGGCGACACCCGCCGGCGACACCCGCCACCGGGCCGCGGAGCTGCTCAGTGCTGGCTAATCAGTGCTGGCTCATCAGTCCCAGCTAATCAGTGCCGGCCGAGCAGACGGCTGATGGACTTCACCGCGCGGCCGAAGTCGGTCCCGAACGGGTTGTCCTGCACCACGTAGGTCCAGGTGGCGCTGGGCCGGGCCAGGCCGCCCCCGGCCAGGTCGGCCCCGTCCCCGGTGATCGTGACGGTCTGGAAGGCGTGCCCGGTCAGCGCGGTGACGTCGTCGCGGAACTGGCCGAACAGCCGGGTCATCTCGCGGTTGTACTCCTGCACCGGGTTCAGTGACCCCCCGAAGGGGTTCGGGCCGTGTCCGAGCGCGCGCAGGTTGATGCCTTCCCGCACCTCCGCCGCCTGGGCCAGGTACTCGGCCCAGGCGTGGTCCAGCTGCGCCAGGCCGATCTGCCGGGCCGCCTCGCTGAGCACGTCCTCGGGGACGGTCTCTCGCAGGGCGGCGGCCCGCTCCGGGAAGGACTCCGCCAGCGTGCGCAGCGCGATTTCGGTCCGCAACATCTCGTCCCGGTGCCGGAGCACGGTACGCCGCTGGTCCTCCAGGAGCGTGTTGTACCGCCAGGTGTCGCGGTGGATCTGCAGGTGCACCCCTTCGGCGACCCGCTGGGCGTGGCCGACCGTCCAGTGCGCCTTCGGATCGGTCACCTGGCCGCCCGGACCGGCGTCCACCGGCGGGGCATCCGGTACGCAGGTGGTGATCAGCTCGTCCTCCATGCTGAGGAAGAACACCGAGCCGCCCGGGTCGCCCTGGCGCCCGGACCGGCCGCGGAGCTGATCGTCGAGCCTGCTGCTGGCGTGCCGGCCCATGCCGATCACCAGCAGCCCGCCCAGCCCGGCCACCTCGTCCCTGTCCGCCTTGGCAGTGTCCTCTTGAGCACTGGCGCCCTGGCTGCCACCGAGCCGGATGTCGGTGCCCCGGCCCGCCATCTGGGTGGAGACGGTGATCGCCCCCAGCGCGCCAGCCTCGGCCACGATCGAGGCCTCCTGCGCGTCGTTCTTGGCGTTCAGCACCACGCAGGACAGCCCGGCCTGGCCCATCTGCTCCGCGAGCCGCTCGGATTCCGCCACATCGAGCGTGCCGATCAGGATCGGCCGGCCGGTCGCGTGCGTGTCAGCCACCTGGCTGACGACCGCGTTCTCTTTCTCAGGGGCGGTGCGGTAGAGCCGGTCAGGCTCGTCCTCGCGCACGCAGGGCAGGTTCGGCGGGATGACCGCGATCTCCATCCCGTAGAACTCCCGCAGCTGCTCGCCCACCGCAACGGCGGTGCCGGTCATCCCGCAGGCGACCGGGTAGCGGCGGACCAGGGCCTGGATCGTGATGCTGTCCAGGATCTGGCCGCTCTCGCTGGCCCGCAATCCCTCTTTGGCCTCGACCGCGGCGTGCAGGCCGTCCGGCCAGCGCTGCCGCCGGGCCACCCGGCCGCGCGAGGCGCTGATCAGGTGGATCCGGTCGTCCCGGACGATGTAGTCCACATCGCGCTGGAGCAGGGCCCGGGCGTGCAGCGCCACGTTGAGCTGGGTGAGGACGTCCAGGTTCTGCTCGGCGTAAAGGTTGATCCCGCCCAGGGCCTGCTCCGCGTAGCGGGTACCCGCGTCGGTGAGGAACACGTTGCGCCGTTCGTCATCCATCTCGTAGTGCAGCCTGGGCAGCAGCCGCCCGGCGATCTCGGCCATCTCCCGCCCTGAATCGGCCGCCCCAGCGGAGCCGGCCAGCACCAGGGGCACGAGAGCCTCGTCCACCATGACCGAGTCGGCCTCGTCGATGAGGATCACGTCCGGCTCTGTGGTGACCAGGTCGGCCACGCTGGTGGCCAGCCGGTCGCGGAGCACGTCGAAGCCGATCTCGCTGGCCGACCCGTAGCAGACGTCCGCGGTGTAGGCCCGCCGCCGCTCCTGCGGGGTGGAGGCCTGGGTGACCCAGCCGACGCTGACCCCGAGCAGGTCGTAGACCGGCCCCATCCACTCCGCGTCACGCCGGGCCAGGTAATCGTTGACCGACATGACCTGGACCCGGTGCCCGCGCCGGACGTAACCGGCGGCGGCCAGCGCCCCGGACAGCGTCTTGCCTTCCCCGGTCGCCATCTCGGCGACCTGGCCGGAGAGCAGGGCCAGGGTGCCGAGCAGCTGGACGTCGAAGGGCCGCTCCCCCAGCGCGCGGCGGGCCGCCTCCCGGCCCAGCGCGCAGATCTCGGCGTCGTCGGTGGCTTCGGTCGCCGCGGCGGTCAGCGCGGCGTCGTCGAGCCGGCGCAGCTGCTCCTCCCGCGCGGCGATGTCCGGCAGGAGCTCCTCGTAAGGGCCCAGGCTGACCGATCCGGGTTTCTGCAGGAAGCGCCGCATCCGGGAGCGCAGCCCGCTCACGCCCGGCTCCCGTCCCGGGCAACGGAGGCGACTGTCCCGCGCAGCGCCCCGATGCCCTGGTCCAGGGCCACTTCGAGGTGAGAGATCTCCCCTGTGGCCAGCATGATCACCACTCCGCCCTGGAGGCCGGCCAGCAACGCGGCCGCGCGCTGGTCCGCGTCCACCGATGGCCCGATCTCGCCGCTGGCCTGCATGCTGCGGATCCCGTCGGCGATCTTCTGCTGCCACCGGCGGAACAGCCCGACCACCACCTGCTGGTGCTCGGGCGAGCCCGGCCCGAGCTGGGAGGTGAGCACGGCCAGCGGGCAGGACTGGCCCTGGGCCCGGTAACGCTCGACGACCCGGTCTCGCCACGCCTGCCAGGAGGACCAGGAGGTCAGCTGGTCAAGGGCGGGCTGCTGGTCCTCGATGACCCGGTCCGCCTCGTGCTGGGCCACCGCGGCGAGCAGCTGGGTGCGCCCGTCAGGGAAGTAGTGGAACAGCTGGCTCTTGCTCGTGCTGGTGGCCTCGCACACGTCATCCAGTGACGTGCCCGCCACCCCGCGCGCCCGGAACAGCTCCGCCGCCCCGGCCATGATCCGCTGCCTGGTGGCCAGCCCCTTCCGGGTCAGCGTTGACCCCATCCACGATCCTCCGCATCCAGCTTCACCACGCCCGTCCAAACGGCCAGCCGAAGCACTCGCGCACGGCCGGGCGAAGCGCAGTCCCCCAGCCGCACCAGCCCAGCTGCGTGCCCGTACGGCTTCCAATCTGGCATGGCCACTGACTGGACTTGACGGTCCACTTTTACGGACGTACAGTTCCGCTGTTTGAACTATACAGTCCATTCTTCGGGGAGACGTGACATGAGTGCTCAGCTCAAGGGCCGGACCGCGCTGGTCACCGGGGCCACCAGCGGCATCGGCCAGGGAGTCGCGCAGGCCCTGGCGGCTGCGGGCGCTCAGGTGATCGTGCACGGCCGGGATGCGGTCCGCGGGGCCGACGTGGTGGCCGGGATCACCAGCGCCGGCGGCGCGGCCAGCTTCGTGGCCGCCGACCTGGCCGACGGCGCGAACGTCATCACCCCCCTGGCCGCCCGCGCGGCGGAGCTCGCCGGCGGCCCCATCGACATCCCGGTCAACAACGCGGCCTACCTGGTCGGCCAGACCGCCACCACGGACACGACCGAGGCCATGATCGACACGGCCCTCGCGGTCAGCGTCAAGGCGCCGATCCTGCTCACAGCGGCGCTGGTCCCGGCGATGGCCGGGCGCGGCGGCGGCGTGATCATCAACATGGGTTCCATCAACGGGATCGCCGGGATGGCCAAGACGGCGCTGTACAGCTCTGCGAAGTCCGCGGTACACGGCCTGACCCGGGCCCTGGCCGCCGAGTACGGGCCGCCGGCATCCGGGTGAACGCCATTGCCCCCGGGCCCACACTGACCGACATCACCCAGGCCCACCGGGGCTTCCTGGACCCGCTGATCGCCACGCTGCCGTCCAGGGGCTACAGCACCCCGGCCCAGATCGGCGCGACCGCAGTGTTCCTGGCCAGCGACGACGCCGCCAACATCCACGGCGCCATCATCTCCGTAGACGGCGGCTTCACGGCCATTTAACCCGGCCCAGGCGAGTCACGCTGGTCCCTCCCGTCCGCGTTTCCCGCGGAGCGTAGCGTGCCCCGAAATGGGCAGAACGTCTCGGAAAGCGCACGGTCCGGGGCGGGAAAAGCGGGCGCTGGCCATGATCGATGTGACCCATGGTGCTGGCGGTACGGCTCGCCGCGGGCGGTACGGCTCGCCGCGGGCGGTACGGGTCGCCCCGGACAGTACGGGTCGCCGGAAAGAGAGCTCAGGCCGGGCGGGGGCCGGCGTGGTGGCCGGCGTCAGCCGTCCCCGCCGAAGCGTGGGTGAGCGCGTCCCGGATCGCCCCGCCGAGGGCCCGGGCCACCGGCGGCGGGAACGCGTTTCCGACCTGCCGGTACGCGGCGGTCTTCCGCCCCGAGAACTCCCACGAGTCAGGGAAGCCCTGCAGCCGGGCCACCATCCGGACAGTCAGCTTCGGCCGCCGGTCCACCGGGAACAAGGGACCGGGGGCGTCATCGCCGACGCCAAGGCCGTCCACGCCGAGCCCTTTCCACGCGTCGCGGGCCCGGGTGGGGCCCAGGTCCGGGCCGCCGTGCTTCTTGCTGCCGCCGACGATGGTGGGCGCGATCCCGCGGGCGCCCCGCGCCCAGTCCGCGACGCCCGGCCAGCCCCGCGCGCCCATCAGGTCGGCCAGCATCTCACCCACGCTGGGCGGCGGCGCGGCGGCCGACTCGGGCCACCGGAACCAGGACGCCCACGGCTGGCGCACCGCGACCAGCACGAACCGGGGCCGCAGCTGCGGCACCTCGTGCTGGCTGGCCTGCACCACGTCCCACCAGGTCTGGTAACCGAGGTGGTGCAGCCGCTCCAGGACCTGGGTCCGGTACTCGTCGAACCGGCGGGCGGCGAGGCCCCGCACGTTCTCCAGCAGCACCGCGCGCGGGCCGATCTCCTCGACCAGCCGCAGCGCCTGGGGGAACAGGTCCCGCTCGTCCTCGCGACCGAGCTGCTTGCCGGCGATGGAGAACGGAGGGCAGGGCACGCCGCCGGAGAACAGGTCGACGCCCGCGAAGCCGCGGCCGTCCACGTTGGCCACGTCGTCCTCGATGACCTTCCATGCGTCGCCCCTGTTGCGCCGCAGCGTCTCGCAGGCGGCGGTGTCCAGCTCGACCACGGCCTCGTGCGTGAACCCGGCCTGCTCCAGGCCGAGGGCCTGCCCGCCGGCCCCGGCGCAGATCTCCAGGGAGGTCAGCTCACCCACCATCTCCCCCTCTTCAACCGCGCCTCGGGCCCTCGTCCTCCGGCTGATTGTGCCCGTGGGCACCGTCAGTTCGGGTGTCCCACGCCGTCACCACTCCCACGCCGTCACCACTCCCACGCTGTCACCCACTCCGACGTCGTCACCACGAGGCCAGCGTGTCCACCAGCAGCTCATAGCTGAGCACCCGCCGCTGCCCGGTCACCTCGTGCCACGCTTCCGCCTGCTCGGGGTTGGCGGTGGCGGCCACGCTCGCCGCCAACGCGTCGTACGCGATGTGGTACACCGCGTCCACCTCCCCGGTGCCGCGGGCGATGGACGCCAGCCGGGTCGGCAGGGGCTCGGCGGTGACCGTGACCAGGTGCGGCTGCCGGCCCCGGCGGTGCCGGATCATCTGCAGGCACTCATGCCGGATGTTCTGCACCCGGTCGGAGCGGATCGTCCACTTGCAGGACACGGCGGCGTGCAGGACGGGCAGCCCGGACGCGGTCCGCACCCGGGCCAGCGACACCGTCACGTCCGGCCTGATCAGGTAGTCCGTGCCGACCGTGACCCGCAGCTGAGGATTCGCCCGCACGAGCGCGTCCACTTCGGACAGATGCGCGTACTGGTCGAACCGCGTGATCACCGCGCCTCGCTCGATCCGCCAGCCACGCTCCGGGTCCTTCCGCTGCAGCACCCAGCCCAGGTGATCACAGACCGCCTGCTCCAGCGGGCCGCCCGGGTCCCTGGGCACGTCGGAAACGATGTCACGGGCCACGTCGAGCCGGTCCAGCACGCCCGCCGCGATGCGCATCGACTCAGCGCTGTCAACGTCCGCGAAATTCGGCACCAGAGCCCAGCCGAGCTTGTTCTTCCCGCTGGGCTTCCAGCCGAGCAAGGTGGTCGCGAACGACGCAGTCACGTTCCCACTCCCTGGCCGGCCCGCCCCATTGGCCAGGCCGGCGCTGTCACCGTACCGAGCGGCGCCCGGCCGGGCCGTGAACTTCCCGCAACCGCCACGTACCGTGGACCCCGGAACGGCTAGACCCGGCAAACAACGGCTAAACCAGCCAACAACGGCTAGACCGGCAAGCAGCAGACCGGCAAACACTGAGAGGCCCCGGTGCACACAGACCCCGCAGAGCTCGACGTACCACGGCCGGACGGCACCCTCCGGGTGCTGCGCTGGGGCCACGGCCCCCGCCACGCGGTGGCCCTGCACGGCATCACCGCATCCGCGGCGGGCTGGGAGGCGGTCGCCGAGGCGCTGCCCACCGAATGGTCCCTATTCGCCGTGGACCTGCGCGGACGTGGGCACAGCGGGCACCTGCCCGGCCCGTACGGGTGGGACCGGCACCTCGACGACGTCCTCGCCGCGGTCGCCCAACTGCGCCTGGAGCGGCCGGTGCTGGCCGGGCACTCGCTCGGCGCCTACCTCGCGCTGCTCGCCTTCGGCCGGGCGCCGGGCACGTTCAGCGGGCTGTTGCTGGTCGACGGGGGGCTCCCGCTGTCGGTCCCGGACGGCGTGGACCTGGACGCGCTGCTGGACGCGGGCCTGGGCCCGGCCCTGGCCCGGCTGCGCGAGACCTACCCCAGCGTCGAGGCGTACTTCGACTTCTGGCGGGCCCACCCGGCCATGAAGGACGGCTGGAACGGCTACATGGAGGACTACCTGCGCTACGACCTGACCGGCGAGGACGGGGCGCTGCACTCCCGGGTGTCCGAGCAGGCGGCGCGGGCGGACGGGCGCGAACTGCTGGGCAGCGGCGAGCGGCTCGGCGCGGCGCTGCGCGGCCTGACCCGCCCGGTACGGCTGCTCACCGCGCCCGCGGGCATGTTCGGCCAGCCGCCGGGCATGCTTCCGCCGGAACTGTGCGAGCAGTGGACGGCACAGGCCCCGATGCTCACGGTGGAGACCGTGCCCGGCGCCAACCATTACACGATCGTGCTGGATCCCGGCCACGCCGCGACCGTCGCCCGCCGCCTGACCGAGGCCTGACCCACCCCTGTAACCCCAAAATTCTCCGCAACGAAAACCTTCCCGCCCCGGTCCCCCACCCAGGATGACGGAGGCGGGGGGACAGATCGGCCAACCGGCCCCACGGGAAACATCGGAATCACCCGCCCCAGACCTGGCTCGTGATCAAGTGATCGGTGCTGCTCCAACGACACCATTCGTTTGATCACGACGCGGAGCAGCCGGAAAGCGGCTCACGGGATGGGATTACGGGGCTGGGGAGACTCGTGGTGCTGGTGTGGCCACACCCGCGCGCCGCGCGCGGCATGACCGGCGTTTCGCGGGCATCACCCGCGCCTCCCCTGGCGCCGGCCACTCTCGCGCGTATCACCCGCGCCTCCCCTGGCGCCGGCCAGCGCCATCGACCGCGGCCGGCCCGGGCGCACCCGGTGGCGAATAGGCTGGGGAGCGGTCCTTGCCGGCGAAATACGGTGCTTGCCAACGAAACGGGGAAGGGTGTTGACGCTGGACCGCACGGGTGGGCAGGGACGTGTCCTGCTGCTGGAGAACATTCACCCCGACGCCGCCACCCGGCTGGGCAAGGCCGGCTACCGGGTCGAGACCCGGGCTGGGGCGCTGCCTGAGGACGAGCTCATCGCCGCGGTCGGCGACGTTCAGGTGCTCGGCATCCGGTCCGGCACGAACGTCACCGAGCGGGTGCTGGACGCCGCGCCGAACCTGCTCGCAGTCGGCGCGTTCTGCATCGGCGTCAACCAGATCGACCTGGCCGCGGCGTCCGAACGTGGCATCGCGGTATTCAACGCCCCGTTCTCGAATACCCGCAGCGTGGTCGAACTGGTCCTGGCCGAGATCATCGCGCTGACCCGGCGGCTCACCGACAAGAACGCGCAGATGCACGCGGGCCTGTGGGACAAGTCCGCGGCGGGCAGCCACGAGGTGCGCGGGCGCCGCCTGGGCATCATCGGCTACGGCAACATCGGCGGCCAGCTCTCGGTGCTGGCCGAGAGCCTCGGCATGACCGTGTACTTCTACGACACCGCGGACAAGCTGGCCCTGGGCAACGCGCAGCGCTGCGGCACCATGGAAGAGCTGCTCGAGACCTCGGATGCGGTAACCCTGCACGTGGACGGGCGGCCGGGGAACAGCGGCCTGTTCGGCGAGCCGGAGTTCGCGGCCATGAAGGCGGGCAGCCTGTTCCTGAACCTGTCCCGCGGTTTCGTGGTAGACCACGCCGCGCTGCGCCGCAACATCGAGGCCGGGCACCTGGCCGGTGCGGCCGTGGACGTGTTCCCGCAGGAGCCCCGCGGCCGCGGCGAGGAGTTCCGCTCTGAGCTGCGAGGCCTCCCCAACGTGATCCTCACCCCGCACGTGGGCGGCTCCACCGAGGAGGCACAGCAGGACATCGGGGAGTTCGTGGCCGGGAAGCTGCACGACTACGTGACCTGCGGGGCGACCGCGCTGAGCGTGAACCTGCCGCGGGTCGCGCTGCCGCACACCCCGGGCACGCACCGCCTGGTGCACCTGCACCGCAACGTGCCCGGCGTGCTGGCCAGCATCAACCGGCTGCTCGCCGAGCACGGCGCCAACATCGAGGGCCAGCTGCTGGGCACCCGGGACGACCTGGGCTACGTGCTGACCGACATCGGCGTCGAATACCCCGACGACATGCTGGCCAGCCTGCGCAGCCTGGACGTCACGATCCGGCTGCGCACCACCCGCCCCTGACGCCGCGGACCGCGCGCCGGCCTGGGGCACCGGCCTGGTTCGCTGCCCGCCACCCGCCCTGACGCCGCGGACCGCACCGGCCGGGGCTGCGGCCTGGTTGACCGCCACCCGGCCCTGGTGACTCACGCCCGTGATGGGAGGGCGGCCGCGGACGGTTTTCGTTGCGGAAAGAACTTCCGGGATTAGTCCGCGGAGGCCGTGGCCGGCGCCTCCGCCGGGCGGTCCGCGTCCGGGGACCCTGAGTCCTGGCCACGGCCCAGGCGTTCCTCCAGCCGCCACAGCATGTCCAGGTGCTCACTGGCCCACAGGACGAGCAGCGCGTTGCGGGCGTCCGCGGGCTGCCCGTCGCTGATCACCGCCCGGGTGCAGTGCAGCAGCCGTTTGCGGGCCGCGGGGTCGCGGTGCTCGGGCGGGGGCACCGCGGTGCCGTTGACCACCGAGTCGCCCAGTGTCACGTACCAGGCCCGCAAGGCCAGCACGTTCTGCTCCAGGTTCTCGGCGCAGGGTTTGCGTGACCCGTTCTCCGGGGCACCTGCCTGGCTGACCGGCAGGTGCGTCCGCAGCGGGCCCGGCTCCTCATTCTGGGGCCGGTTCCGCGACTCACTTTGCGGCTGGCCAAGCACGGGGGGGCCGTCGGCCAGGGCGTTGAGGGCGGCCAGCGACTGGCCCGCGCGCAGGATCTTGGCCGCCCCGCCGACCATGCGGGTCACCCGCTCCGGGTCGACCCGCTGCGCGGACCGCTCGGCCAGGTACTGGCTGAAGGAGTCGTCGAGGCGGTGCACCGCCGCGGTCGCGGCCAGCTCCGCCCGGCCCGGGTTCGCGCCGCCGTCCAGCCCGCTCAGCTGCTCCACCATGGCCGCCACGTAGTCCGAGGTCCGCGAGTAGGCCGCGGCCAGGTTCTGGCGCAGCAGCGCGGCCGCGCCGCGGGGCCAGAACACCAGCCCGACCCCCAGGCTGACGGCGAAGCCGACCGCGACGTCCTCGATCCGCAGGATCCCCACCTTCCAGCCCGTGGGCTGGATGATGTTGAACAGGACCAGGACGACCACGGTGAACGCCGCCTGGCCCGCCGCGAACGAGATCACCCGGGGCGCGTAGGCCCCCAGCAGCACCGCGATGGGCAGGATCCCCCACAGCACGATGTTGTGCCCGCTCAGCGGGATCAGGATCGCGGCCCCGATGACGATGCCCACGGCGGTCCCGGCCAGCGCGCTGATCACCGACCAGCCGGTGCCCAGGGCGTTGGAGCGCAGCACCGACAGGGTGCCCAGCACGACCCAGAACGAGTGCTGGAGACCCGATTTCTGGGCGATGAACACCGCGATGGCCAGGCCGACTGCGCCGCGGACGCTGTTACGGAACCAGACCGAGCGGTAGTCGGCGTGGGTCACGGTGAAGTCTTCCGCGCCGGCCAGCCGGGAGCGCACCCAGCCGGGCCAGCGGCGTGAGGCCGGGACCACGCCGGTCAGCGGGTCGGCGCCCGCGTCGGCGAAGGCTGTGGCGGCGCTGGCGGCGGCCAGCTCGGCGGGCCCGGGCACCCCGTCGATGGGTGGCCCGTCGGGCTGGGGGCTGGCCGCGCGCGCGTACGCGGCTATCTGGCGCGCGGTGTAGGAGATCGTGTACACCCGGAACCCCCGGTCCACCTGGGCCTGCAGCGCCTCCTCGTCCGGGAGGTGCGGCAGCCCGGCGACCCTCCGGGCCAGGAGCTGGGCCGCCGTCTCCCGGGCCCCTTCCAGCCGCTGGACCGGCTGCTTCCCGGTCCGGTCGCGGCCGGACAGGTCCGGCCGGCCATCCAGTTCGCCGGCGCAGGCCCGCAGCACCGTGGCGACCGCACGGATCGCGGCGGTGTTCTCGGCCACGCACAGCTCGCCGACGGGTGACCGGGCCATGATCTCCAGTGACTGGAAAAGCCAGCCCAGCTCGTCGATGAGCCCGGCCAGGGCGGCCGTCGGCCTGGTCGGCCCGGTCGGCCGGTGCGGGGTGGCGGTCAGGCGGCCGCGCAGGTCGCCAATGGACTTCCCCGCCGCGGCAAGCGCGGCCGCCTCGGGGGGCCCGTCACCGCAGATGGAGTCGGCCACGGCGGCCATGGCCAGGCAGCACCCGGCCGTGTCCGCCCGCAGCGTGGCCCGTTCCCGTGGCGGCCAGATCAGCATCACGGCCAGGAGGCCGACTCCCGCGGCCAGCCCCCACCCGGCCAGCCGCAACGGGATCGCCGAGACGGGCGCGGGCACGCAGACGGACAGCACGAAGACCAGGACCGCGGCGGTGCCCCCGGCCGCGAAATAGCCGTTGATCACCCCGGAGAACAGGATCAGGAACCCGACCACGGCCATGGCCCCGGCGGCCAGCCAGGGACTGCCGGAGCAGGCCGTACCCAGCGTGGTCAGGACCACGCCGCTGACCCCGAGCGACAGGTAGGCGATGAACCGGCTCCGCGGCGGCCCGCTGAACGAGGCGAGCACCAGCATCGCGAACGACCCGAAGGCGGCGAAGAGCGCGGTCTGCGGCTGGCCGATCACCTGATCGGCGAAGGCGAAGACCCCGGGCATCACTATTGCCGCCCGCGCCGCGCTCTTCAGCGAGACCAGGCCGGGGTCGTTGATGAGAGGGCGGGGTATCTTCATCCGCTGCGGTTGTCCTCCGGGCGGCCATGCTGCCGGTACCAGGCCGCGCGCCCGGCCGGGCGTGGCCGTCGCGCGGCGGCCACGCGCCGCCGCGCAGCGGCCGTGTGCGTCGCCGGGCCCGGGACTCCTGCCGCCGGTCCGCGGCCTCCGGGCCTGGTTCGCACGATCGTATACCGGAAGGCGCTGACCGTGCGGGGCCCTGCTCATCCCCCGGGGCGGCCCTGCTCACCGCCGGGGCGGGCCGGTCACGGCGGGCGCCGGGCTGTTGAGCGCCCCGTGCACGCCTGCCTTCTCACGCCCTGGGCCTTATTTACCGCTACGGCCCCCGTTATGCTGCGTTCCAGGGGGGTGCGACGAGACATTGCGGAGTGCTGGGTGTCAGGCCAATGGCTGCAAAGGTCGGCTTCGGGCCGTGAGAAGGCCGCCCAGATAGATGTCCGACGCGCCCATTCGGCCCGGGTTTACGACTATTGGCTGGGCGGAAAGGACAACTTCACCGCCGACCGGGACGCCGCGGAAGAGGCGATCGCGGCCAGTCCCGGGATCGTCGCGGACGTCCGGGCCAACCGGGCGTTCCTGGCCCGCTCGGTGCGCTTCCTGGCCGCTGAGCGCGGCGTGCGGCAGTTCCTGGACATCGGCACCGGGCTGCCGTCGTCCCCCAACACGCACGAGGTCGCGCAGTCGGTCGACCCAGCCGCGCGCGTGGTGTACGTGGACAACGACCCCGTCGTGGTCGCCCACGCCCGCGCCATGATGGTCAGCGGCGCGGACGGCAGCTGCGACCACGTGGACGCCGATCTGCGGGATCCGGCGGTGATCCTCAAGGCCGCCGGGCGCACCCTCGACCTGAGCCGCCCGGTCGCACTGATGTTGCTGCTCATCCTGCATCTCATCCCGGATACGGACGGCCCGTACGACGTGGTCAGGGCGCTGCTCGGCGGGCTGCCGGAGGGCAGTTACCTGCTGGTGTCCCATCCGGCCGCCGACATCCGGCCCGATTCGGTGGCCGAGATGACGCGGCGGATAAACCAGCGGCTGAAGGGGCCGAAGGTCACGGTGCGCGATCGCGAGCAGATGAGCCGCTTCTTCGACGGCCTTGAGCTGCTGGAACCCGGCGTGGTCGAGCCGCCGCAGTGGCGTCCCGATCGCGGTGAGCCGGTCCCGCCCGACGTCGCGATCTGGTGTGGCGCCGGCCGCAAGCCCTCGTCATCCCTGCCGTAACTCACGCCGCTGGTCCTGCCGTGACTGACGCCGCTGGTCCTGCCGTGACTCACGCCGCTGGTCCGGCACAATATCGGCATGACCTTCACCCCCGCCCCGGCGTGCCCGTTCTGCGGCATCATCGCCGGGGAGCTGACAGCGAGCCGGGTTTACGAGGACGATCACGTGGTCGCGTTCATGGATGTGCGGCCGCTGACTCTCGGGCACCTGCTGGTCGTGCCCCGGCCGCATGCCGCCAGCCTGGAGGACCTCGATGAGGACCTGGGGACGCGCGTGTTCGCGGTGGCCCACCAGCTGGCCCGGGCGCTGCGGAACAGCGCGGTGCCCTGCGAGGGCGTGAACTTCTTCCTCGCCGACGGCGTGGCCGCGGGCCAGGAGGTCTTCCACGTGCACCTGCACGTGATCCCGCGCACGCCCGGCGACGGGTTCCGGCTCAAAGCCAGGCCGCGCACTCCCGGGCGCGAGGAACTCGACGCCACGGCGGAACGCGTCCGCGAGGGCATCAGCAGCCTGCCCCGCTGAGGTGCACGGTGCTCCATGCAGCGCCGCATGGGGCGCCGCCAGGCTTGTGGGGCCGGCCTGCACTCCTGAGCCGGGTTCGCCGTGACTAGCGGCAGCCGTGACGGCCCCGAATGGGCTCCTGCGCCAAACCCAACGGTCAGACACCAGATAGGCTTGTTTCGTGCCGCCAGCCGGGGGAACTGCTGGCGTGATGATCGCCCGCCGTGCCCGGACCGCCCTCGCCAGGTCAGGACAGCACGAGCGGGATAGCACGGGCGGGTCCAGCTCCGCTGGGCCCAGCACGGTCGGATCGGCACGGGCCCGGCCGCAGGGAGGATGAAATCACGGCTCCATACGGCGATTACAACTTCGTGGTGGCAGCCAGCCGGCTGCCCGTGGACCGGACCGAGGGCCCCGACGGCGAGATCGAATGGCGGCCCAGCCCCGGCGGTTTGGTGACCGCGCTCGAGCCGGTGATGCGTGCCGCCGAAGGAGCCTGGGTGGGCTGGCCAGGCTCGGCGGGCGAAGCGCCGGAACCGTTCGACACGAACGGGATGCACCTGGTCAGCGTGGGACTGTCGGAAGAGGAGGTCGCCGACTACTACGAGGGGTTCTGCAACGCCACCCTGTGGCCCCTCTATCACGACGTGATCGCCCAGCCCAAGTTCCACCGTCCCTGGTGGGACGCCTACGTGCGGGTGAACCGGCGGTACGCCGAGGTGGTCGCCGCCCAGGCCGCCCACGGCGCGACCGTGTGGGTGCACGACTACCAGCTCCAGCTCGTGCCCGGGATGGTGCGCGCGCTTCGGTCTGACGTGCGCATCGGCCACTTCACCCACATCCCTTTCCCCGGCTACGAGATCTTCGCCCAGCTGCCCTGGCGGCGGCAGATCGTCCGCGGCCTGCTCGGTGCCGACCTGCTCGGGTTCCAGCGCCACAGCGACGCCACCAACTTCTTGCGCGCCTGCCGCCGGTCGGCGGGCCTGGCCACCCGCGGTTCGCTGGTCCGGGTCCCGGATGCCGGGTTCGACGACACGCACAGCGATACCCTCGGGCGTGCCACCCGGCGCCAGCGCGTCGCGGAGGACGACTTCGTGAGCGGACGCGACGTGCGGGCCGCGGCATTCCCGATCTCGATCGACACGCGGGGTTTTGAGGCGATCGCCCGGCGGCCCGATGTCCAGGACCGGGCCCAGGAGCTCCGCGAGGCGCTGGGCAAGCCGGACATCGTGCTGCTCGGCATCGACCGGCTCGACTACACCAAGGGCATCCTGCACCGGCTCAAGGCCTACGGCGAGGTCCTCGACGAGGGACGTCTCGGGCTGCCCGGTGCCGTGCTCGTCCAGGTGGCCAGCCCCAGCCGGGAGCGCGTCGAGCAATACCGCCGTTTGAGGGACGACGTCGAGGTGACGGTCGGCCGGATCAACGGGGAGCACGGCGAGGTGGGCGTCGCGCCGGTGCACTACCTGCACCAGTCTTACCCGCGGGAAGAAATGGCTGCGCTCTACCTGGCCGCTGACGTAATGCTGGTGACCCCGCTGCGGGATGGGATGAATCTGGTCGCCAAGGAGTACGTGGCCTGCCGGTTCGACGACACCGGGGCGCTGGTGCTAAGCGAGTTCACCGGCGCCGCGGACGAGCTGAGTGGCGCGTTCGTCGTCAACCCGCACGACATCGAGGGGCTGAAGGACGCCATTGTCCGGGCCGCGACCATCTCCCCCGCGCAAGCGAGGCGCCGGATGCGGTCGATGCGCCGCCGGGTCCTGGAGCACGACGTGGCCTACTGGGCGGAGACCTACCTCGACGCCCTGAGGAAGGTCCCCCTCCGCGACCACCCTGCTGCCGACCCGGTGGGCAACCATCAACAGTTCAGTTCTGACCCCCCGTAGGCCACCACCACTTGTGCGGGCGAGAATGCTCTCCGCGCCCTACCCCGTCGCGCCCTCCCCGCCACGCCCGGTCATCGGAATGACACGAATCCGGAACGTCCGGACGCAAATTGTCCACCACCTGATTACCCTGAGGTTCAAGGTGCCGAGCACACTCGGCCGGAGCACCCTGGGGAGATCGATGACGGGGACGCCGTGGCAGCGACTGTCTGACCTCGACGCCTGCCGCGTAACCCAGATCCCCCGCCGCCTGGCCGGCACCGCCGCGGACCCGCGCGGCCCCGGGGACGGCGACACCGGCCGCCCTCAACGCGTCGCCGCGCTGGCCTCCGCCTACCACGCCGGGATCAGCCACCACGCGGACGCGGGCCCCATCGCCCTGGGCTGGGTCCGGGCGGTGGCGCGCGGCCCGGTCGAGGTACTGCTCGCCGGCTCGGCCCTGCGTGGCAGCGTGCGGCCGTCCCCCGATCCCGCCCGCTTAGCGTCCCCGGCCGGCGGGGTCTCGCTGGCCCTCCCGGCCGGCGGGGTCTCGCTGGCCCTCCCGGCCGGCGCGCACGGCCAGATGGTCGCAGCAGGGGGCATGGCGGCCGCGATGAACGCCCTCCCGTGCTGGACCCGGATCGGCGGAATCGCCGATGGCCTTCTCGCCGGTGACGACAGCGACCTGCGGCCCGAGCGCGCGTCGCTGGAAGAGTGCCTGCTGGCGGCCTGGGACGGGCCCTTCGGCTGGCTGATCCTCGCCGATCCGCTGGGCCCGGCGCAGATCACGGACCTCGCCGCCCAGGTGGCCGGCAAGCAGCGGTTAGCGGCGGCCATGGCCGACCGGGACCCCGAAAAGGCCGTGCAGGCCCGCCGCCTCGAGCAGCGCCACACCGAATTGCGCCAGGCCCTGTCCTGCGGCCTGTGGCAGCTGCACGTGCTGGCCGGCGCGGCCACACCCGAAACGGCGGCGCGCGTCGCCGGCCTGTTCTGCGCATCACTGGACCTCAGCGGCCTTCCCTACATGCTCACCCCTTCAATCTCCGCAACGGAACCTATCGGCGAGCTCCTCGGCGCCCAGCCCGGCGTGCCCGCGCCAGCCCGGACGGACTCCATTGCGGCGTTCCCCTTCCACGGGAGCACTCTGCTGCTGGGGACCCTGGCACGGGTGCCCGAGGCCGAGGTGCCCGGTGTGCGGCTGACCCTGCGCCCAGAATTCGACGTGACCCCGGAACCTCCCCCGGGACAGGAAGGCCCGGCGTCCCCGCTGCATCTGGGCACCGTGCTGGACCGCAACGGCATCCCGGCGGGGAACCTGTCGGTGCCTGCGGCCTCGCTGAACCGGCACGTGTTCGTGTGCGGCGCGACGGGAGCGGGGAAGTCGCAGACCGTGCGGGCCCTGCTGGAAGCGGCGTCCGGCGCGGGCCTGCCCTGGCTGGTCGTCGAGCCGGCCAAGGCCGAGTACCGGCTGATGAGCGTGCGGCTGAATGGAGCGGATGGCGGGGTGGTGCGCATCCGCCCCGGTGACGCGGACCAGATCGCCGCCGGGATCAACCCTCTCGCGCCGGCTGCCGATGCAGCGGGCCGGCGCTTCCCGCTGCAGACCCACGCCGACCTGGTCCGGGCGTTGTTCCTGGCGTCGTTCGCGGCGGACGAGCCGTTCCCGCAGGTGCTGTCGGCCGCAGTGACCCGGGTGTATGAAGAGGCCGGCTGGGACCTCGCGCTGGGCGAGCCGGCCACAGCCGGGGTCCTCCCCAGGTACCCGGCCCTGGGTGATCTGCAGGCCGCCGCCGAGCGGATCGTGTCCGAGATCGGCTACGGCCGCGAGATCACCGACAACGTCCGCGGGTTCATCACGGTCCGGCTCTCCAGCCTGCGGCTGGGCACGACCGGGCGGTTCTTCGAGGGCGGTCACCCGATCGACTTCGGGAAGCTGATGACCCGCAACGTCGTGTTCGAGATCGAGGACGTCGGCGACGACCGTGATAAGGCGTTCCTGATGGGGACGGTGCTGATCCAGCTGGCCGAGCATCTGCGGATGCAGGCCCGCGGCAGCGGTCCGGGCCCGGCCCCCGGGCTGCGGCATCTGTCCGTGTTCGAGGAAGCCCACCGGCTGCTGCGCCGGCCGGAGGAGCACCGCGGCGGGTCCGGGGCCACCGTGCACGCGGTGGAGATGTTCGCCGGGCTGCTCGCGGAGATCCGCGCCTACGGCGAGGGCCTGATCATCGCGGAGCAGATTCCCGCCAAGATCATCCCCGACGCGGTCAAGAATACGGCCGTCAAGATCGTGCACCGTCTCCCGGCGGCCGACGACCGGGAGACGGTCGGGGCGACGATGAACATGACGGACGCCCAGTCCAGGTACCTGGTCACGCTTCCCCCAGGCCAGGCCGCGGTGTTCACCGACGGCATGGATTACCCGGTCCTGGCCGCGATACCCGACGGCACCGCCCGCGAAGCCGCCGCCGCCCCGGTCACGGCGTCCCCGGCCGGCATCGTGTCGCCGCGCTCGGGCACGTGCGGACGCGATTGCGGGGCCAGCCCCTGCACGCTGCGGCACATGCGCGCCGCCCAGCGGGTCCTCACCGACCAGCCGGGGCTCGTCGTCTGGGCGGAGGTGGCGGTGCTGGCGCACCTGACCGGCTGGCTGATGCCCGCCCCCGTCCCCGGCAGCGAACTGGCCGGCCGGATCGCCGCCCTGCCCGACGCCCGCGTCCGGGACTGCGCCGTGTCGCACGCGGTTGACGCCGCAGTCGCCGCGCGGGCCAGCACCTTCGCGGCGCGGGTCAGCCCGGACGCACTGGCCTCGCACGTGGCGGAAGCCCTGCGCCGGTGGATCGCGGACCGCGGACGTGAATGCGCCTTCCCCGAGCCGCAATGGCTGGCCCCGGCTTTCCGCTGGGCCCTGATCCTGGACGACCTGAAAACCCTGGGCCGCAAATCCCCCGAATCCGGACCGCACCCGCAGACGGCGGACTGGGAAGCCGCCAGCGGGCGGCTCATCCCCGGCGAGACCTGCGCCCGCCAGATCGGCGTGGTTCAGCGCTGGTACGACGCGGACCAGCGGAACCCGGCCGACATGCGCCGGATCGCGTTCGGGACCATCCGGCCGGCCGCCCTGGAGACGGCGGTAGGCGCGAAACCCGGTGACGAGGATTGGGAGCAGCGCCTGTCCGAGGCACTCACCCAGCTTCACGACTGCCGCTGGCCGCTGGACTATCTACGGGGCGGCGTGGGCATCACCGCTTCTGGAGTCGGAAGGTGAGGCATGAACGTTGACAGGCTCCCCGACAACGCGGACGCCCCCCACCCCGCCGCCGACACCACCGGATTAACGGACACCCCCCAACCAGAAACTCCGCCCTCACCCGAGTCGCAGCCAGAGCACGAGGTGCCCCCCGATCACCAGCCCCGTTCAGAACCCGAGCGAGACCGGAAACCGGAGCGCGAACGCGAACCGCGAGCGCAAGCCGGAGACGGAGCCGGAACGGGAACCGCAGCGCGAGCAACTCCCGGACTCGCCCCGACCCGACTCCCCCACTCACACCGACAACACCCCCGACCCCGCCGAACCCCGCAGCCGCCAAGAACACGCCGACGAAATCCCCCCGCCCAACCAACCCCCGCATCGTAGCCCCGACTCCGCGGACAAGGGAGACTTGGCGGACAAGACAAACCCGAGGGATCAGGCGGAAGCACCGCCGCCCTCCGAAGGCAATTCTTCCAAAACCGAAGATCCATCTCGACACGACGACGGCCGGGTAGATGGCCCCGAGGGCAACGAAAGGCAGGAGGAGCCATCAGACGAGGCAAGCATCAAGCCTGACGCAGCCGCCGACTACAGGAAACGCCTGAGCGAAGATCTCCCGGACGACCAGCCTGATCACCAGCCAACCCAGGAATCCGACAAGGCGCCCGGCCCAGAAGCCACGCCCGACGACCCGAATATGTCGTTCCCTGCTACGGCGGATGGGGAAGCATCTGAGCCGGGTGGCGGCAGGCGCATCGACGACCAAACACGCTGTTTGACCGACAGGGAATGGGCAGAGCACATTACCGAGGTCCGAGACGGCCTAAGTAAGGCGTATGAGCAGAACCTCAATACGGATTTCATGTATACCATCAACGGGGCAGGAGAGGTCTGGTTAGAGGAGCGTGAACATCTTCATGATGCCATCCTTGAAGACCTCTACGCGAAGGCAGCAGATGTTCCTTGTGATTCGAAAGCGATCATAGCCGGAGGATTGGGGGGCGCCGGCAAAACCACGATTCTAACGCAGTACGCTGGCATTGATTTGTCACAGTATCTAATGATCAATCCAGACAACCTAAAGGAAGAAATGGCGCGTCGGGGAATGATCCCCGAGGTACACGGCCTCTCCCCCATGGAAGCTTCCGAACTAGTACACGAAGAGTCGTCATATCTAGCCAGCCAACTTGCCCTTCAGCTCAGGCAGACGGCAAGAACTTGATTTGGGACATCACAATGTCTAGCGAAAAGAGCATAGAGAGCGAATCAATGAGCTGCGCAAGGCGGGCTACACTCGAGTTGACGGACTCTTCGTAGACATCCCCGTCGAGACAAGCCTGAGGCGGATCGAGTCAAGACATCGAGAAGGTCACGACCTGTGGCTGGCGGGGAATGGCTGGGGGGAGGTATGTCCCGCCAGAGGTGATCGAGAGCCAAGCCGACTCAGAATGGGGAAGCAAAAACATGAGAGACATTCAATGCCGATAAGCATAGATTCAACAACTGGTCCATCTACGACAACTCCGTGGATGGCCGCCCAGCGGAACTCGTCCAGTAGCAAGAAGCAGCGAACAGGCAAGAAGTTGATGCCGAGGAGCGAACTCATGAGCAGTGAAGTAGCCGAACTGATCGCCGCACTGCGAAATGGCACTGTCACTCTAGAAGAAGTGGCCCAGCGATTCCGTGAACGATCCTGGCCAAGAACGCGTGGACTCAAATCACAGACGTATCTAGAATTCGCTGCGGCCGCTCAGGAAGATCCCGAACCCTTGGTTTCTGGATCGTTCGATGAGGTGGCTGCCGCCTACCGATCGCGGCGAGCTTTCGCGGCCGATTACCGCTTGCTTGCCGAGGCTGCAGCCGAGGGAATGCATCGGGAAGATATGCGCAAGGAAACCGAACGATGACGGGTGGCACGTGGCCGACGATTTCGGCGACTCATGGAGGTGTCGCGCTTGGCGAATCGTCTACGGACTGAAATCTCTTCCCCTTACACGGCTGGAGAAGGTTCGCCAGTTGGCGGGTGAGAAGATCTGCTCTGGCCCAGCCGGGTTCTTGGAGTCCGGCAGGCCACGACGCGCGGGAGATTCCGGGCTACCTGGATGCATTGGCCGTTCGCGCTTCTATAGCTGCTCTTGGACCACTCGGCAAGCCTGATGTCCAACCCCGCCCATGCCGCACCTTCTCTCGCTTACATCTCCGCGATAAGGGGCGCTATCAGCAACCCAGTGGCATCCGGGCTAGCGGCTACTGCGCGGAGATGTTCGAAGATGAGTCCATACCCGCGAACATCACGTTCCTCCTTGATGGGCCTGCATGACTTCCGGGCCGCCAACCTGGCGCCGGAGCGCAGCTTCGTCGACGTCGCCGTCGTAGGACACCACGTCTCCCGAAACGTACGCCGGCTCGACACCCGGACCGCCGCAGAACAGCCATCCGAACCGGGCGAGCGATCAACCGGAGTAGGAAACCATATGTTCTCGTCCTTAAGCCCGTGCGTTCACAAAGGCCCTTGCGTGCGCGTCGATCGCTGCGGCGAAGTGCCGGAAGTTGAGAGAATCTGCGGGAAACCCTACGCGGGTCTGGGCTTCCTTAGTGGCGAGCGTCAGACAGGTGGCGGTGTACTTGCGCTCCAGGACGAGGCGCTGGCACAGGATCTGATACCGCTCCGCGTATGAAGCACGCTTAAATACAGGGTCAACCTGGAAGTACGGCTCTGAGTTGGCGATCGGAGCATGGACCCGTGTACAGTCTTCGAGGAGAAAGAAGTAACCGAGGAACGGTGCTTGATGCTGGCCGAATCGCCCTTCTCGGTAGGCGGTCCAAATGTCCTCGGCGTTGCCAATGGCCTCCTCGGTCCGGTTGTTGTAGTTGTTGCCGAAGCTCGGACCAACCTGGGACTTGAACTCGACTGCCAGCAGGAGTTGGCCATCAGCGACTACCAGCAGATCCCACTTCTTCTCCGGCCGATAGTAGCCGGGAAGGGCAAGCGCGGTGCGTGCGCGGATGTTGGCCTGCGACAGGCCTGCGTTGAGGAGGATATCAGTGAGGAGGGTTTCTAAGGCGCCCATCTGGGTGCCGCCCGTGACCGCGCCACGAGTACCTGCATCAATCTTCCCGGCCTCGATCTGTTTTTGCTGCTGTCGATCCCTGGCGTCCCAGAATGCCTGCACGGCTTGTTGGAACCGTTCTTCCAGGTCGGTCAGCATGACAAATCCCTAGCTATGTCGCCAATTCCATATGCCTCGATGGCGGCCGTCGTTGCGGCCTGCGCGTCGCGGAGACGGAAAGCTTCGCGGAGCTGCCCTCGCACATCCTCAGACATTGAGGCATAGTCGGGCACTTTGATGCGCCGCAGATACTGGGCCTGGAATCGCAGCGTGCCACCGCGCATCTTGACGCAATAAGCCTCGATGAACAGCTGGGCTACGCGGGAGAGAAGCAGGCCACCGAGAACTTCCAGGTCCCAGAGTCGTGACGTCAAGTAGTACAGGTTGTGATGCGGGTAGGTGCCACCCCCATCCAGGACTGGGCTGCTCCTCAGCTTCATGTCCGGAAAGTACAGCTTTGGCCGCGCAGTAAGGTCGTGGTTGACCTTGTCGATTGTGCGGTACCAGTCTGCAGGATTGCGCTGCGCGATATGCCGCCCCTGCAAGTCCTTCTTGCGGGCCAGGAGAAACGCGTGGAGCTTGGGGTAGCTGTCCAGGTCGACGAGCCTGCCATCCCGGCCCCAAGGATTCATGAGGTAGTGCCCAGACCAGCGGAGGACACCGCTCCGGGTGTCAGCCGTCATTGCGAGAGGCAGCAGCCGGTCGGATTCGACACTGCCCGGATCGGTGGTGACGAAAATCCCGTCCGCGCCAGTGGCGACGCCGATGCCGATCTTGGTGCCGGTCAGAGGATCTTCTAGCGGCCCGAAATTGCCTTCCAGATGCTGGAGCAGAGCGAGCCGCCGAGGTTCAAGCGATGGCCAGGGCGCTGTCCCTCGAAACCAGCGGTCCGCCGTTGTGGCCGTGAAGCCGGGAACTTCGGTTGGTTCATCGCGGGCCAGGCGGGCTAGCGCGTCGGCAAGGCTAACGTGACCTGACGCCCCTCCCGCGCGTGGGCCCGCGCTGGCAACAATTGCCGGGCCTTGCGAGGCGCGTCGGAGCATTACGACAGCCGGGTACGCGGCCACGTCATCCTCGAAAGCGGGGGCGTCGTGCATTTCAATGACTGCCTGGACTGCGAACGCGCCGCTGATCATTCGGCGCAACTCGGCGCCATACGCTGAACGCATCCACCGATCTGCGCAGATGAAGCCGAGCGTCCCGCCGGTCGTGAGCTGGCGTAGTCCGGCTTCGATGAAACCCACGTAGATGTCGCACCGGCCCACCATGGTCGGGTACAGGCGCCGGTACGAATCGAGCGTCTCTTCCGGAATGTCGTCATACCGGATGTAGGGCGGGTTCCCGACGACAAGGTCAGCGCGCCGGTCTGACGGAGAAGTCAGCAGGTAGTCGTCGACCTTCACCCAGCTGTTCGCCAGCTTGCTGGCTTCCGGGTACCCGATGCCGTGATCGCGCAGTTCTCTCGTCACCAGGCCCATGGCTCGTTCGGCGGCGCCGGAGTCGAGTTCATAAGCGCGGATCGACTCGTGAAGGCCAGAGACCTTGATTCCGCGCGCCGAGGCCGAGGCGATCAGTCGTCGGATCATGGGCACGAGGAACGCACCCGCGCCCGCGGCCGGCTCGACCGCGTAGCGCGCGACGAGATCCTCCTCCGCCCGGTACCCGGCGAGATCAAGAATCAGGTCCACGACCCACTGCCTGGTGTAGACGACGCCCCGGGGCTCGCCGGTGGAGGTGGCCCGAGGGAGCTTATTGACCAGCGCGGAGGTCACGGCCACGGAAGGGGCGTGATCGAGACCCAGGTCAAGCGCTCCCTGGACGGCCTTCACCAACAACACCCCTTCCAAAAACCTGCCGACCCCGGCCACTGATGACACCCATGCAAGTAGCGTCTTCGCAGTCTGGCACGAGCCGATGATACGAGAGAGGCCCGACAGACCAGGGTGACAGAAGCGAGAACCCAGAACGCCGCAGAGCCGACGAGCGCGATAGGGGCGGATCGGGCCGGCCGGGCGGGCGGACCTTTCCGGGCCGGCGTCCCGGGCCTTCCAGAGCAACATAACCGTGGCTCCCCGCCAGGAACAGCCTTGGCCTGCCCGGCATCGGGCTACGGCACCGGGCTCTGCGCGCGCCGCCCGGGTTCGGTCGGCGCTGGCCTGACATCCTGGCCCCGGTGCGGATCAACGCGGCAGAGCGGTGCGGGAGGCGGCATGGCGGTGCGGGTGGTGGCCCTGGACGACTACCAGGGCCTGGTGGGGCAGTACTCGCTGGCCGGGCGGCCGGACGGGGCGGAGTGGGTGGCGGTCCGTGAGCATCTGGCCGGCGACGCGCTGGTCGCCGCGCTCCAGGGCGCGGCCGTGATCATCGCCATGCGGGAGCGGACCCGTTTCGACCGCGAACTATTCGCCCGGCTGCCGGACCTGAAGTTGCTGATCACCACGGGCCTGCGCAACGCGTCCATCGATCTGCAGGCAGCCGCCGAGCACGGGGTGACCGTGTCCGGGACCAGCGGCCCGCCCAGCGCGAACACGGCCGAGCTGGCCTGGGCACTCATCCTCTCGCTAGTCCGGCACGTGCCGGAGGAGGCGACCGCTATGCGGGAGGGCGGGTGGCAGCACACTGTGGGCACAGACCTGCTCGGCGCCACCCTGGGGCTGGCCGGGCTGGGCCGCATCGGCCGCCAGATGGCCCGCATCGCCCAGGCTTTCCAGATGGACGTGATCGCCTGGAGCCAGAACCTGGACGCGGCCGTCGCCGCCGAGTCGGGCGTGCGCCGGGTGAGCAAGGAGGAGCTGTTCGGCGCGGCGGACATAGTGAGCGTCCACCTGATGCTGTCCGACCGGACTCGCGGCCTCATCACCGAACGCGAGCTGCGCAGCATGAAGCCGACGGCATACCTGGTGAACACCTCGCGAGGGCCGATCATCGACTCCGCGGCCCTGCTCCGCGCGCTCAACGAGGGCTGGATCGCGGGCGCGGGCCTGGACGTGTACGACACGGAGCCGCTCGCCGCGGACGACCCCCTCCGGCACGCGCCGCGGACGGTGCTGACCCCGCATCTCGGCTACGTGACCGAGCGCACCATGGCTCACTGGTATGAGGACGCGGTCGAGGACATCGCGGCCTGGCAGCGGGGAGAGCCGATCCGGCTGCTGGGCCCCGGCTGACCTGGCCCCCGGCTGACCCGGGGCTTGTCCAGTCCGCGCCCCGCCCGCACCTGTCAGCGTCCCGCCCGCGCTCTGTCAGCGAGCTGGCCGTGACCTGTCAGCGCCGCCCGCGACAGTGACAGTACGTTCACCTAACGGCTATCACGGGGAAGCACATGTCAAACACGATCGAGGCCGAGGCGCTGACCAAGAGCTTCGGCCGTACAGAGGCGTTGCGCGGCGTTGATCTCACAGCCAGGCAAGGCACCGTCCTTGCCCTGCTGGGCCCCAACGGGGCCGGCAAGACCACGGCGGTACGGGTGCTGGCCACCCTGCTGAAAGCGGACGCGGGGCAGGCCAGGATCTGCGGGTACGACGTGGTCACCGAGGCGGTGCAGGTCCGCCAGCTGATCGCGCTGACCGGGCAGTTCGCGTCGGTGGACGACGAACTGACCGGCACCGAGAACCTGATCATGATCGGCCGCCTGCTGGGCTTCAGCCGGGCCACGGCCCGGGCCCGCGCGGCGGAACAGCTGGAACGGTTCGAGCTGACCGGCGCCGCCGGCCGGGCGGCCAAGACCTATTCCGGCGGCATGCGCCGCCGCCTGGACCTGGCAGCCAGCCTGATCGGGGAGCCCCAGGTGCTGTTCCTGGACGAGCCGACCACCGGGCTGGACCCCCGGGCGCGCGGCCAGGTGTGGGAGACGATCCGCGGCGTGGTCGCGGGCGGCGCCACCGTGCTGCTCACCACCCAGTACCTGGAGGAGGCGGACGAGCTGGCCGACCGGATCGCGGTGATCGACCGCGGCCTGGTGGTGGCGGACGGCACGCCGGCCGAACTCAAGTCCCGGACCGGCGGGCAGACCCTGGTCGTCCGGGCGACAGACCACGCCGAGACCGGGCGGGTAGCCGCGATCGTCGCGGACGTGACCGGGACCGCCCCGGAGATCAGCGAGGAGACCGGCCTGGTCACCGCGCCCGCCAGTAACCCGGCCCTGCTGCCCGCCGTGGTGCGCCGGATGGACGAGGCCGGCCTGATGGCCGCCGAGCTGGCGTTCCGGCTGCCCAGCCTGGACGAGGTGTTCCTGACCCTGACCGGTCACCACGCGGAGGACGGTCCCGACGAGTCGCTGATCGACGATGAGGGGAGGGCCGCATGACCACGCTGGAGGTACCGGCCACGGCCGTGGCCCCGCCGACCAGGCCGCTGCGCCGCCGGATCGGCGCCGGCCAGGCCCTGGCCCACTCGCTCACCCTGGCCTGGCGCAACGTGACCCAGCTCAAGCACTCTCCGGAGAAGCTGCTGGACGTCATCCTGATGCCGATCGTGTTCCTGGTGCTGTTCCTCTTCGTGTTCGGGGGGGTTGTGGCCGGCAGCACCCACGCCTACCTGGAACTGCTGCTCCCCGGGCTGGTCGCGCAGATGGCCGTGTTCGCGACCATGGGGCTCGGCACCGCGCTCTGCGAGGACATTCACAAGGGCGTGTTCGACCGGTTCCGCAGCCTGCCGATCGCGCGGTCCGCACCGCTGGTTGGCGCGGTGCTCGGCGATACCGCCCGGTTCTGCGTGGTGATGGTGGTGCTGACCGGGTTCGGTTCGCTGCTCGGGTTCCGGTTCCACACCGGGGTGCTCCCGGTGCTGGCCGCGTTCGCCCTGGCCTATGTGTTCTACCTGGCGGTGTGCTGGATCTCGGTGCTCATCGGGCTGGTCGCGCCCTCCCCGGAGACCGTGCAGGGGATCGCGTTCATCTTCATAATGCCGCTGGTGTTCGGCAGCAGCATCCTGATGCCCAGCACGACCACCATGCCGGGCTGGCTGCAGGCCTGGGTCAAGGTCAACCCGGTCACCTCGCTGGCGGACGCGGTGCGCGGCCTGACCGTGGGCGGCCCGGTGGCCAGCCACGCGATGTACGCGCTGGCCTGGGCGGCCGGCATCGTGGTGGTGGCCTTCCCGCTGGCCATGCGGATGTACCGCCGCCGGGTCTGAGCAGCAGCCGGGCAGTCTGCGCGGCCGCCGGGGCTGAGCCGGCGGGGCTGAGCCGGCGGGGGCGGCGACGCCGTGGCGCCCTGGGCCGGAAAGCCGGTCAGGGAACGAGCGCCACGGCGTCGGCGCGGGTGAGGGCCCGGCCGCTGGCGTAGGCCGCGTCGAATCCCGTGTCGCCGAGCGCGGCGGCTGCGGCCGCCACGGTGCGGGCCACCTCCAGGCTCCCCTCGTCCCGGAACCCGTGCAGGGTGTGCGCGAGGCCGAGCAGCTCGGCGGCCCGGCCGGGCTGGCCGCTCGCGGCCGCCAGCGCGGCGAACCCCTCGACCACTGCGGCGACCGCGGGATGGCCGGGCATGAAGACCTCGTCGCCCGCGGCGACCAGGCCGATGGCCTTCTCGTGCCAGCGGGCCGCCGCCGCCAGGTCGCCTGCTTGCTCGGTAAGGCAGCCGAGCTTGCTGTAGGCCGTCGCGGCGACCGCGGTCATGCCGGGCCGCCGCAGGTTCGCCTCCGTGATCTGCACGGCCCGCCGGATCAGCTCCCCGGCCCGGCCCGGCTCGCCGGTCCGCCGGGCCAGCTCGGCGAGTTCCAGGTAGCCGACCGCCTCGTCGTCGCCTTCGCCGATTCGTTCCGCCAGGCGTACGGCACGCTCCAGGTCGGCGCGGGCTGCGTCGATATCGCCCTGCCTTGCCCGGGCCTGGCCGAGCTTGACCAGCATCATGTCGGCGAAGTTCCCGTGCAGCCCGGCGGCGGCCAGCCCGCGGGCCTCCTCGAGGACCCGCACCGCCTCGTCCGGGTCGTTGCGGGCCATCGCGACCTCACTCAGCCCGGCCAGCGCGACGATGAGCCCCCACCGGTCGCCGATGGCCGCGAAGCCCGCGTAGGCGCGGCCCAGGTCGGCGGCGGCCGCCTCGAGTTGCCCGCGGTTCAGGGCCAGGTGACCGCTGGCCGCCAGCGCGCCCGCCCGGATCCACGGGTCGGAGTCATCACCGAGGGCGCGCAGCTCCCGGAGCCCGCCGTCCGGGTCCCCGCCGAAGAAGGCCAGCATGGGGCTGGCCAGCATGAGCAGGGGGTGACGGGTGCCAGGGCTGGCCGCCGACATCGCGGCGCGCAGGGTGTCCATCGGTGCGCTGCCCGATGGGTGGCCTGCGGCTGCCTCGCTCATCGCCGACAGGACTTGGCAGATCGCGTACCCGTCGGCCAGGCCAGGGGGCACCTCATCCCCGGCGATCTCACGCACGGCGGCCGCCCACTCTCCCGCTTCGGCCTCGTAGTCGCGCATCAGCCAGAACCAGGACAGGGCGGTGATGAACCGGAGAGCCACGGCTACGTCGCGGGCTCCGATCGCGTAGCGCAGCGCCGCGGCGAAGTTGTCGTGCTCGGCGGACAGCCGGCCCAGCCAGTCCAGCTGCGCGGGGCCACGCAGTTCCGGCTCGCCCTGCTCCGCCAGATCGAGGAAGTAGCGGGCGTGCGCCGCCCGGACCTCCGCCTCCTCCCCCGCCTCGGCCAGCCGCTCCGCGGCGTAGGCCCGCACCGTCTCCAGCAGCCGGTACCGCACCTCGGCCTCGCCGGCCGCCGTAACCAGGGACTTGTCCACCAGGGAGGCGATCACGTCGATGAGCCCGCCGGGGCCGCCGGCCTGCACACCTGCTCGGCCGCGACGGGAGTAGCGCCGCCGCTGAACACCGACAGCCGCCGCAGCACCGTGCGCTCACCCTCGGTCAGCAGATCCCAGCTCCAGTCCACGATGGCCCGCAACGTCTGGTGGCGCGGCAACGCGGTCCGGCTGCCCGCGGCGAGCAGGCTGAAGCGGTCGTCGAGCCTGCTTGCCACCTGCGCCGGGGTCAGCGACCGCAGCCGGGCCGCGGCCAGCTCGATGGCCAGCGGGTTCCCGTCCAGCGCCCGGCAGATCCGGATGACCGGCCCCGCGCTCACCTCGTTGACGGTGAATCCGGGCCGGACCGCCGCGGCCCGCTCGGCGAGGAGCCGGACCGACCCGTACTCCAGGGCCTCCGCGGGCGGCACGCCGTCCGGCGGCAGCGGCAGCGACGGGACCGGGCACAGGGTCTCCCCGGTCACGCCGAGCAGTTCCCGGCTGGTGGCCAGGATGCGGACGCCCGGTGCCTCGGCCAGCACGCGGCCGGCCAGCCGGGCCACCGCGCCGATCAGGTGCTCGCAGTTGTCCAGCACCAGGACCAGCTCCCGGGCGGCCAGCACATCGGCCAGCCGATCCAGCGGAGGCACGACCACGCGGACCGGATCCGCGTCCGCGACCCAGACCGCTTCCGGCGCGCCGATCGCGGCCAGCACGGCCTGGGGCACGTCCAGCGCGTCCCCGACCGGCGCCAGCGGGACGAACCAGACACCGTCGGGCATCTGATCCGCGAGCCGGGCTGAGGCCTCGATGGCCAGCCGGGTCTTTCCCGTTCCGCCTGGTCCGGTCAGGATGACCAGGCGGGATTCGCCGAGGAGCTTGCTGACCCGGGTCAGCTCGTCGTCCCGGCCCACGAAGCTGGTCAGCTGGGCGGGCAGGTTGCTGGTGCGCACGGGCGGGCGGGCCAGCCCTGAGGTCAGCGGGGTGGATGTGACTGAAGGGGCAGATGAGCCCAATGCGGTCGATGGGGCGGCGGCCCGTGGGGCGGGGGCCTGTGGGCCGGGAGCAGGCGGGGCGGGAGCGGGCGGGACTGCGGTGGACGAGACGGGCGCAGCCGGGGCGGCCCCATCACCCGCAGGATGGCCGAGCCCTGGGTCGGCGCGCAGGATGGCCAGGTGCACGGCGGACAGTGCCGGGGACGGGTCCACGCCGAGCTGGTCGGCCAGCAGCCGCCTGGTGTCCTCGTATACCGCGAGCGCGTCACCCTGCCGTCCGGCCAGGTACAGGATGCGCATCAGCTGGCCGCGCAGCCGCTCCCGGAGCGGGTGCTCGGTGGCGAGTTCCTCGGCCTCCGGCGCCAGTTCCGCGCCCCGGCCCAGGGCCAGGTCCGCCTCGATCCGGTCCTCGGTCGCGGCCAGCCGGAGTTCTTCCAGCCGGGCCACCGGGCCGGCCGTGAACGCGGCGTCCTGCACGTCCGCCAGCGCCGGGCCGCGCCACAGCCCCAGGGCCTGGCCCAGCCGCTCGGCGCCGGCCGCCGCGTCACCGGCGGCCAGGGCCGCGCGGCCCTCGCCGACCAGCCGCTCGAACAGGGTCGCGTTGACCTGGCCCGGATCGACGGCCAGCCGGTAGCCACCCGCCCGGTGCTCGACGATGCCGGGGCCGGCCGCGTGCCGCAGCCGGGACACCAGGGCCTGCAGGGCGTTGCCCGAGTCGGCCTCGCCGTGGTCCAGGCCGTCGCCGGCCCACAGGTCCCCGGCCAGCCGGTCCGCGGTGACCGTGCGTCCCGGATCCAGGGCCAGGCGGATCAGCAGCGCACGCAGCCGCGGGCCGCCCAGCCGCACGGGCTGCCCCGCCTCGTCCCGAATCTCCAGCGGGCCCAGGATGCCGATTCGCACCATCCACCTCCCGCTGCCATTGTCCCCGTTCCCCCTGAATGCGTGGGGCGACAGTGGGCGCGGACGGTGTTCGTTGCGGAAAAAGCGGGGGGACGATGCGGCCGGGCGGGATGCTGCCGCTCTCCCGGGCCGGGGCCGCGGAGCGTTGTTCCACCGCCCCGGCGCCGGAATCAATGCCGGCGGCGGGGAGTTCACCCGGTATGGCTAAAGGGCACACGATCACCACGTACCCAGCGACGTCGCACGTCGTCGTTACCCTCGGCGGCGAGAAAATCGCCGAGACCGACCATCCGGTGCTGCTGGACGAGACGGGGCTGCCGACCCGCTACTACCTGCCTCGCGCAGACGTGCGCACCGACCTGTTGCGGGCCACTGACCTGCACACGACCTGCCCGTTCAAGGGTGAGGCGTCGTACTGGTCGGCCGAGGTCGGCGGCGAGATCTACAGCGACCTGGTGTGGAGCTACGAGACGCCGATCCCCGGTGCGGCGCAGATCGCGGGCCTGATGTGCTTCTACTCCGACCGGGTGGAGCTGACCGTGGACGGGCAGCCGGCGTAGCCAGCCTGTGGTGAGCCCGCCCCGGAGATCCGGGCGGGCTCGCGGTACCTTTCTGGCCGGCCGATGCGGACGTCCACTCCCGGTGAGTAGTGCACCAGGGGCTCACCGTGGGGTGCGGGCAGGCCCGCCGCGCTGATCAGGCCGTCGTCCACGGTCAGGGCCTCCGCGCGGTGCAGCGGCCACGGCTGGTGCTCCGCGCGGGCGAACAGCCCGCGCCCGGCCAGCACGCTGAACAGCACCCACCGGGCGGTCAGGAAATGGTCCCGGTCCCCGAGCTCGGCGGGCTGGTATGGAGCGCCGATGCGGATCCGTACCTGGCTGGTCGCCGTGCGCGGGCCCGGGAGCCGGCGCTGGCATGAGTAGGCGATTTCCTGGTCCCCGGCCGGTGGGCTCTGGCCGGCCAGCGGGCCCTGCCCGGCTGGGCCGGTGATCCGCATCGAGGACCAGAAGTACGGCAGCCGGTAGCTGGCCCGGGCCACCGCGACCGCCCCGAGGCGCGCGGCGTCCAGCGACAGGAACCAGATGCCGGGCCGTCCGTCGCGGTCGGTCGCGTAGGTGCGCACGTTGGTCTCGCAGAAGTTCGAGGCCCAGGGAGCGCCGCGATCTCCCGGCGTGTGCGCCCGCATGAAGAACGGGACCAAGCCCACCCAGGCCGCCCCGTCGAAGGTGTCCACCGTGAGGCCGTCGGGGAGAAGCCGCTGCACCTCGGCCGGGTCGTAGGACCAGTGCAGGAAGGTCAGCTGGTCCCATCGCTGCCGCATGACCGGCCTGTCCACGGTGAAGGGGCAGACGCCGGAGTACCCGGCGTGCCCTCCGGTGACCACACCCGCAGTATCCATGCCTCCATCATCCGCCCGTGCGCGCATCACTCCGGTCGGCCCTATTCCGATGCAGAATCCTCGTCACCTCGTATCACGTGTACCAAATGAGATGACTAGAGCTTCTCGCTCTTGGCCGCCGTCGCGGCCCGTTACTCAGTTGGTTACCTGGCTTGGGCTGAGTGAGCTGGCCGAACATACGGCTCCCGAGGCCGCGAACCACTTCACCCCCGGTTGCACGGTTCAGATGGTGGCCCTAGGGGGCCTGGCGTCCGGTTTGGCGTGCGCCGTGTTCCTTGCGCCGCAACTCAAGGCGGACATGACTCGCGGAAGCTGCTATGGCCACCGCTACCGCCCAGAGGACGGCGATGACGAGAAGAACTTGTGACTGATCCTTGGCGATGACGCCACCCGCGCTCGCCGCGACCATCATGGAAGGCACACCGGTCACGAAGATGCCGATCGCGACACCAGTTAGTAGCGTGCGGCGGCTATTCGACTGTGCTGGCTGCACAGGCTGCTCGCGGGACACAGGGCCGAGGCGTGCATCGACACGTGCGGCGATTTCCCCGTTCGACTCGCTCCAGGAAGGACTCGATCACTGCGTCGCTGTATTCGGGGCCAAGCTCCTTGTGCGCCGCAGCGGCGGCGCGGATCTCCTGTGGAGTAAGCGGCGATGTGCTCATGGGTGAGAATCCTCCCGTATAGCCATGACCGAGCCCCCGCGAGACAAGATACAACTCGGAGCGAGAGCTTGACAGCATCGGGAGGTTCGCGGCCCGCGTTTCGGGCCTGGACAGCCTGGCGGCGTTCCTGCTCTGGCTGCTGTGCTAGCGGGATTTTCGGTCTGGGGAGCAGAAGGTGACCTCGGGGTTGCATGGTGACGGCTGGTCCAGCAGGGCTTGTGGCCTGCTGCGCAGGTGCTGGTCGAAAAAGGCCCGGACATAGGCGCGGGTGATGTCCAGGGACCGGGATCCGGGGAGGCCGGCGCCGATGTCGATGCCGATCTGATCGGCCAGTAGCGCGAGGTCGCTGAATGAGGCATGCACGGTGCCGGCCACCAGGAGCCACCGCTTCCAGCCGGTCAGGAGTTTCCAGTCGCGCTCCCAGGTGGTCACGGCGCCTCCGCTTCCCGGGGCGTACGAGGATTGCTTGCCCAGGAACAGAAACGGCCGTGACAGGCCGTGGTCCGGGATCGGGGCGGCAGTGGCGCCGTCCATGTCGATGCCGGCGCGGATGCGGGAGTCGGGCAGCATGGCGGCGATGGCGGCTGCGCCGCCGGCGGAGTGGCCGGCCATTGCCATCCGCGACGGGTCGATCAGCCCGGCGCCCGGCCATGCCGGGTGCGCACCGGTCAGCTCGTCGAGCGTGAAGGAGACATCCGCCGCCCGGCCTGCGGCCACCTTCTCCCAGAACCGCCTGCCCCGCTGGGGTGCCTCACGGGCGAGGCAGGTGGTCACCCGCCCGTCGGGAAAGGCCGTGGCGAAGCTCTCGTACGTGTGCTCAATTCCGGCCACGACGTAGCCGTGGCTGGCCAGGTCCTCGGCCAGCGCGGTAAGCGCGCTGCGGGAATTGGTGAAGCCAGGCGAGAGCACCACGACGGGGAGGGCGCGCTCACGCCCCGCCGGTGTGGCATCGCTGACCGCGTTGGTCCGGACTGTGCTCAGCACGTGCCGCGGGACGCCGGTGAGGCCCCTGCTGGTGAGCTGGAGTTCGGACTCCGCTGGCGTCATGTACCGGGCTCGCCGGCCGCCCGAGGGCGTCGCCGGATACCACAGTGAGACCATCAGCTCTCGTGCGGTCACCTCCGCAGCCCAGGGATCGGGGCGGGAGGTGTCTTTCAGGCACAAGGACGTGGTGCCGACCGGGCACGGACCGGTTGGCTCAGGCAGGCACGGCGTGTGCTCCTGCCCGGCCGGCGCGTCACCGTCGTCCGCGGAAGTTCCCATGCCGCCAATCATCACCGCCCGGCCCACCGCCCGCACCACCCGGAAGGTGGGCAGCATCTCGGCATGCTGCGCCGCGACGCATCCGTAGGAGAGCCGTGACGCATCCGTAGGAGATAGGCGGCAGGGGAAACGCTGTCCGCCGGGGCGCTAGCGGCCGGCCTGCGCGAAGTCCAGCGCCTCCCGGGCCAGCGGCCCCCAGGCCAGCGGCGACTCCGGGTCCAGGCTGAACCACTCCTTCATGGGCGTGCCCTTGTTGGCGTCGAACCGCACCCCGTCGCCGTCGGAGACCAGGGCGTCGATCCGCGGCGCCGGGAGCTTCACGACCAGCCGCCCGCGCACCAGCATCGCGAAGATCTTCTTCTCCCAGCGCAGCGCGCTGCGGCCGAAGCCACTGCCCCCGCGCGGCGGGATCACCCCGGGACAGCCCATCAGCTCATCGACCAGGTCCTCGAAACGATCCTCGGGCGCCCCGTGCTCGCCTGCCGCCTGCTCATCCACGGGGCCAGGCTAAGCCCGGGGACCGGCAATCCACCCTCCGCCTGCGGGCCGAGCCGGTGTGGCGGACACTGGGAGCATGCGCTATCTGGCCACCAGCACCGCCAAGCAGATTTCCAAGATCGGCCTGGGTACCTGGCAGTTCGGCTCCAAGGAGTGGGGCTACGGGGACCCGTACGCCGAGCAGGAGGCGCACGCGATCGTGCGGCGCGCTCTCGACCTGGGCGTGACCCTCTTCGACACCGCCGAGATCTACGGCTACGGGCGCAGCGAGCGGATCCTGGGCCAGGCCCTGGGCGGGGACGTGAACTCTGTGTTCCTGGCCACCAAGATCCTCCCGGTGCTGCCCGTCGCACCGGTGGTGGAGCAGCGCGCCGTGGCTAGCGCGAACCGGCTCGGCGCCCGCCACCTGGACCTCTACCAGCTGCACCAGCCCAACCCGGTCGTCCGGGACGCCCCGGCCATGCGCGGGATGCGGGCCCTGCAGCGGGTCGGGCTGGTCGGTGAGGTGGGGGTCAGCAACTACTCGCTGGATCGGTGGCGGTCCGCCGAGGCCGCGCTGGGCGGCCCGGTGCTCAGCAACCAGGTCCGGTACAGCCTCGTTGACCGGACCCCCGAGCGTGACCTGCTGCCCTACGCCGAGGCGCAGAATCGCGTCATCATCGCCTACAGCCCGCTGGCCCAGGGGCTGCTGTCCGGGCGCTACGACCGGGGTCACCTGCCCGCCAACCGGGTCCGCGGCGCGAACCCGCTGTTCCTGCCGGAGAACCTCGAGCGGGCCGGCGAGCTGATCGGGGTGCTGCGCGAGGTGGCGGACGCGCACGGGGCGACCCCGGCCCAGATCGCGCTGGCCTGGGTGCTCCGCAGCCCGGCCGTGACCGCGATCCCGGGAGCGTCCAGCGTGGAGCAACTGGAGAGCAACGTGGCCGCGGCGGACATCGACCTCAGCGACGAGGAGGACCAGGCGCTCCGGTCAGCGTCGGACCGGTTCACGCCGCTCACCGGGCGGGCCGCCGTCCCCGGCCTGCTCCGCGCCCGGTTCGCCCGCTGACCTCCGCGCCCCGCGCCCGGTTCGCCCGCTGACTGCGCGCCGGTCCGGCCGCTCCCTCGCCCTGGAGCGCTCAGCCCCGGCCGATGTACGGCATGGTCGTCGCGGTGACCGTGAGGAACTGCACGTTCGCGTCGAGCGGCAGCCCGGCCATGTAGAGCACGGCCGCGGCGACGTGCTCCGCGCCGAACGTGGGCTCCGGGGCCAGCGACCCGTCCGCCTGGAGCACCCCCTGCCCCATCCGCCGGGTCATCTCGGTCGCGGCGTTCCCGATGTCGATCTGGCCGCAGGCGATGCCGAACGCCCGGCCGTCCAGCGAGATCGACTTGGTGAGCCCGGTCATCGCGTGCTTGGTGGCGGTGTAGGCCACGCTCTTCGGCCGGGGCACGTGCGCCGAGATGGACCCGTTGTTGATGATCCGCCCGCCGCGCGGGTCCTGCGCCTTCATCAGCCGCACGGCGTGGCGGGCGCACAGGAACGCGCCGGTGAGGTTGGTATCCACCGCCTGCCGCCAGTCCTCCAGCGAGACCTCGTCCACCGCGCCGCCCGCGCCGAAGACCCCCGCGTTGTTCACCAGCAGGTCCACGCGTCCCCACCGGCCGCGCACCGTTTCAAACAGCGCCGCAACGGAACCCGCGTCGGTGACGTCGGTAACCACCGGCAGGGCGGCGCCCGCGGCCGGTGCGGGAAGGTCCGCCCCGGATACGGCCTCGCGCAGCGCGTCGCCCCGGCGGCCGGCGGCCGCCACCCGCCAGCCGGCGCCCAGCAGCGCCCGGGCGATCTCGCGGCCCAGCCCGGACCCGGCCCCGGTGACGACGGCTACCCCGGTCGTGGTCACGCGTGCCCCTCCGGGGTCCACTGGTAGGGGGTGGTCCGGGCCAGGCACCGGAAGCCCAGCCGGCGCAGGATCGGCTCGCTGTCGGCGGAGGCGTCCACGGTCAGGTAGCGGTAGCCGCGGCGGGCGGCCAGCTCAGCCCGGTAGGCGACGAGCGCCCGGTAGATGCCGCGGCCCCGCCAGGAGGGCAGCGTCGCGCCGCCCCACAGGCCGGCGAAATCCGTGCAGGGCGGGAAGTCCACCCGGGCCTCGCAGACGGGCTCGGCTCCGGCCATGGCCAGCACCATGGCCATGTCGGCCCGGTTCTCGCGGAACTGGCCCAGCAGGGCGCGGTGCCAGCGGGTCTGGTCCCCGCCGAAGACCCGTTCGTGGACCTGGATGAGCAGCTCGACTTCGGCCTCGGTGGTGACCGGCCGAAGCGTAATCCCCTCGGGGAGGGGGACGTCTGCGGCGATGTCTGAGACCTCCGCGACCATCACGGCCTCCTCATCATCGGGCACGAACCCGGCCGCCATGAGCCGGGCGCCCAGGTCCGGGGGCCGATCGTAGTCGTAGAGCTTCCACTCGAACGGCCGCCCAGGGCGAAGTACCGTACCTGCGCGGCGATGGCCCGGTCGGCTTCGGCCGGGTCGGCCAGCTCCGACCAGGTGATGCCGGACCAGCCGTGGCCATCGCGGGCGACCTGACGGACGGTCGCGCCGTCCGTCTCGATGCAGGCTCCTGGCTCGTCGGCCTGGGTGCGGCGGCGGACTTGCTCGTCGAACGTGGCGCGCAGCGCAACGTCATCCATCCCCGCAGATCACCATCCCGGGCCGGGCTCCGCAACTGGTTTGGGTTCAGGGCTCTGCGGCCCGTGGATTTCGCTTATCGGGACCGGCAGACGAAAATGCAGTTCAATGGCCGGGTCATGGTGGGCACCGGGTCATCGTGGACTGGCGGATTCCGGACCGCCTAGGCTGGGGAGATACCCGTCGCCGGGCAGGCGCCCGCGGCGGGTACCGCTGGGCAGGTGTCGCTGGATGGGGGCTGCGGGGCAGGTGGCCGCGACCGTAGGAGTGGCCGCAGGCGACGCGGCCGCCGGAGGCAGGAGGTCGGCATGGCGAAGGCCGCGTCGGGACCCGAGGGTCCCGAGGACGAGGCGAAACGAAAGTTCCGCGAGGCGCTGGACCGCAAGCGCAATAAGCAGGCGGACCTGAACGCGCGGCAATCGGCGCGGGACGGCGGCAAGATCCAGAATGCCCACGGCCCCGCGCAGAGCAAACGCTCGTTCCGCCGCAAGAGCGGTGGCTGAGGACCCGGCGCCCCGCCCCGTCCGGGGGGCCCGGCAGTGCGGGCGGCCCCGTGACTGGGCGTCTGACCCCGTGACCGGGCGTCTGAGCCGGTGACCGGGCGTCTGACCCCGCGTCCGGGAGGGCCTGGCCCGGCTGCGGGCGCTGCTGGAGTCCGGCGAGAGCATCGTGGCCCCGGGCGCGTTCGACCCGCTGGCCGCGCGGCTGGTGGAGGAGGCCGGCTTCGCCGCGGTGTACATGACCGGGTTCGGGACGTCGGCGGCGCTGCTCGGCCGCCCGGACGTGGGCCTGCTGACCATGACCGAGATGGTGGATAACGCCCGGCGGATCGCGGACTGCGTGGACATCCCGGTGATCGCCGACGCGGACACCGGGTACGGCAACCCGCTGAACGTGATCCGGACCGTCGGCGCTTACGAGGCGGCGGGCGTGGCCGCGATCCATCTCGAGGATCAGGTAACCCCGAAGAAGTGCGGCCACATGGAGGGGAAGCAGGTCATCCCGGCGGGCGAGATGGCGCAGAAGGTCCGGGCCGCGGTGGCGGCCCGGAGCCGGCCGGACTTCGTGATCATCGCCCGGACCGACGCCCGGGCGGTGGAGGGCCTGGGACCGGCCCTGGACCGGGCCCGGCAGTACCGCGAGGCCGGTGCCGACGCCCTGTTCATCGAGGCCGTCGTGACGGAGGAGGAGGCCGCAGAGGCGGCCCGGGCCTTCCCGGATGTGCCGCTGCTGTTCAACTGGGCCGAGGGCGGGAAGACCCCGCCGATCGGCCTGGACCGGCTGCGGGAACTGGGCTACCGGATCGTCATCTTCCCGATCAGCACGCTGCTCGCGGCGACCGAGGGAATGCGCCGGGTGCTGGGCGAGATCGCCCGGTCAGGCACTCCGGCCGGGGCCCTGGCCGAACTACCGGGGTTCGGGGACTTCCTGGACTTCATCGGGCTGCCGGAGGTGCGCGAGACGGAGCAGCGGTACGGCTCCTGACCCGGGAGCTAGGGGGCAAGCCACCAAACGACTGGGTGCTCGCCGAGGCCCGCTGGGGGGTCTGCGGCCAGCACGACCAAAGCCTTGCGGAGCCTCTCCAGGCCCGGTCGTGTGCGAGGGAAGCGTGCATGGTGGCAGTACACGATCCCAAGGTGGTTCGGGATGAGAGCTGCCGCCGCGCCGAATGTATTGACGTCCTCGGTGACAACAATCCGGCGCTCTGCTACTGCGGTTTCCAGCACACGCTTGTCATCGACGCCACGAAGGCCCGGCCGGTGCGCCGTTAACGCGACCGCATCAATCCCGTCGGCTGCGAGATCTTCGGCAAGCCAGCCCGGATAGTGCTCATCCAGCAGGAACCGGATCTGGACGCCCTCAGGCCTCATCGAGCGCCCGCCGGCGTTCCCAGGCGGCCAGCGCCTCGTCCTGGCTAGAGCGGTGACGGCTGATCAGGTCATCGATCTCATCCGGAAAGTCAGCCCAGTAGGCCAGCGCGTTTTCCACGTCAGCAGCCGTCAAACCCAGAGCCTCGGCCACGATGGCGGCCGTGCGCTCCTCCTTGTCATGCTGAAGCCACGCCTCGGCAACAGTCCACACCTGCGGGCCGGCCGACAGGGCTGCGCGCCGTTCACCCGTGACGGCCGGGACAAACACGACTCCAGGGTGAGCCTGCATCCGCAACCACTCACGCACCGCGCTGACTACGACGGTTGACTTCTTCGCTCCGGCCAGGCGGGCGTAGTCGGCTAGCCCCTTATCAACTGACTCCGGAAAGCGGACATTAGTCGGAGCTACCATGCACTACAGTGTAGCAACTTTCACTTCTTCTGCCAGTACCCCCGGCCCGGCCAGTCCAATTGCCAGCCAGCTCCGACACGCAGAGGATCGCGTCGGCGGCGACGGGGGTACGGCCAGGAGGCCGGCTACGAACCGCCGGGCCGCGCCGACCTGCTCCGGGCGCGCCGGGAACACCTGCGCCCGCGATCGTGGCGGCGGCACGGCCAGTGCCGGGCCGCCTGCGCCGTGGAGTCCGGCCGCGGCAGGTGTCATGCTTCCTCCTTACATGTGGGGTTATAGTCCCTGCTCCCCCGCACGCAGCCGCAAACCACCCCCGGGTTGCGCACGCCCGGCGTCCCAGACCCGGGCCGGCGCAGCTTGCCGGTTATCGGCGGCGATCGCGAGAGGGTTTGCCGCCGCCGACGAAGGGGAGGCTGGGCGCGTGCAGACGGCATTCGTACTAGGCGGCGGCGGGATCCTCGGCGCGCACGAGGTCGGCATGCTCCGCGCCTTGTCCGAGGCCGGCATCCGGCCCGACCTGGTGGTAGGAACCTCGGTCGGCGCCATCAACGGTGCGCTCGTGGCGGCAGACCCCGCGGGAGCGGCCGCGCGGCTGGCCGACCTGTGGCAGGGCGACGACCTCCGCGAGGCGTTCAGCGAGAGCGTCTGGGGAAGGCTGGCCCGGCTGGCCCAGTCCGGCACCCACCTGCATGCCATCGAGCCACTGCGGCGCATGCTGGAGGGCGCCCTGCCCGGGAAGGACTTCGCCGATCTTGAGCTGCCCTTCCAGTGCGTCGCGGCCAGCATCGAGCGGGCCTGCGCCCGCTGGTTCTCCGCCGGGCCGATCGTGCCCGCCGTACTGGCCTCCTGCGCGGTGCCCGGGCTGCTCGCGCCGGTGGAGGTGGACGGCGAGCACTATTTCGACGGCGGGCTGGTCGATTCCATTCCGGTCGGCCGGGCCATCTCCCTGGGCGCCCGCACCGTCTACGTCCTGCAGGTGGGGCGGATCGAACGCCCGCTGACCGTGCCGCGCCGGCCCTGGGAGGTGGGGCTGGTCGCGTTCGAGATCGCCCGCCGGCACCGGTTCCACGAGGAAATGTCCGCGCTGCCCGGCACAGTTACGGTGCACGTGCTGCCGTCCGGCGGCGACCCGCGCCCACCCGACCTTTCCCAGCTCAGGTACCGCGATAAGAATAGGGTCGGGGCGCGGATCGAGCAGGCCTATCAGGCGTCCGCGAGCTATCTCGCCAAGCTGGCCGGGGGCTGACCCAGCCATCGGGGACGGGAGGAGCCGGCATGGTCCCACCCAGGCTGGTCCGCAGGATCGTGCTGGCGCCGCTGCTGATCGTGATCGCGGTCGCGGTGGTCGTGCTGTTCCTGCCGCTCGCCCTGCTGGCCGTGGCCTTCGGGCTGGGCCGCCTGCGCGCCCTCCGGCTGCTCAGGTTCGCGCTCATCTGGCTGGTCGCGGAGACGGCCGCCCTGTTCATGTGCCTGGCCCTGTGGATCACCAGCGGGTTCGGCGGCCGGCTCCGGACCGAGCCGTACCAGAGCCGCCACTACGCGATCATGGAGTGGTACCTGGGACGGCTGTACCGCGCGGCCGTGAGCACCCTGGGCCTGCGGATCGAGGTCCACGAGCCAGAGCTGACCACGGCGGAGCAGGCCGCGCGGCTGGCCCGGCCCGTTATCGTGCTCAGCCGCCACGCCGGGCCCGGCGACTCCCTGCTGCTCGTGCATCACCTGCTGACCGTCTACCACCGGCGGCCCCGGATCGTCATGAAGGCCGCGCTGCAGCTGGACCCCGGGCTGGACGTGGTCGCCAACCGGGTGCCCAACGTGTTTATCTATCCCCAGCGGGCCGGCGAGAAGATCTATACCGAGCAGATCAGGAGGCTGGCCGCGGGCCTCGGGCACGATGGCGCCCTCGTGATCTTCCCCGAGGGCGGCAACTGGACGCCCGGCCGGTGGCGGCGGGGCATCCGGCGGCTGGAACGGCAGGGCCGGGCCGACCTGGCGGCCCGCGCCCGGGACATGCCGCATCTGCTGGCGCCCCGCCCCGGAGGGGCACTCGCGGCGCTCGCCGCCTGCCCCAGCGCCGACGTGATCTTCGTCGCGCACGCCGGGCTGGACCAGCTGGCCGGCGTGGCCGATGTCTGGCGGAGCCTGCCGATGGACCACGTCGTCGAGGTCCGGTGGTGGCGGGTGCCCGCCACCGGGGTACCACGCACCGCCGATCATGATGCCCAGGTGCGGTGGCTGTACGACTGGTGGGCGCGGATCGACGCGTGGATCTCGCAGAACACCCCGCAACCCGTAGCCCCAGCAGAGGACCCCGGCCCCAGCCCGGTGGACGAGACGCTCGCGTAGCGGGATGGGATCAGCAGCCCAGACTGTCATCCCCGGGCCCCCCGGGTCAGCGTCCCGGGTGGGCCCGCTCGGACGGCAGCTTGCGGAAGTCCCAGCTTGTGATCTTGGTCGGGGTGACGCGCAGCCAGCCATGCCGTCCGTCGTGCAGCATCGAGTCGCCGCCCAGGTACTTGCGGGCGAACAGCAACTCCGGCGCGGCCAGCCGGGCGTCGTCCGTGCCGTGCCGTGGCACCTCGCCGACCGGCTCGGCCCTCCCCTTGATCTCGGCGCCCCGCAGTTCCTGGTACTCCTCTCCGGCATCGGCCACGACCGCCACCCGAGGGTCACGGATCAGGTCGGCCCAGCGCTGGCTGCGCACGACCGAGCTCAGCCAGAGCGCCCCGCCGGTCCAGACGAACCAGAGAGGCACCACGTGCGGGCCATCCGGCGCCAGGGTCGCGACCCGGCAGGTGCGCGCCTGGGCCAGGAACTCCTCAAGCTCGGCCGGCGTCATGGCGATCGACCGGCCGCGGCGCTGCTGTGCGGCAGCCACGGTGTCCTCCTCAGCCCTGTGCTGGTCCCGCGGATGGCAAGAAGCTTACTGACGCGGTGCGGCCGGCCTATTACCGTAGTGGGCCTGGTATCTGGCCTCGATCTCCCGGTCGGCGTGGTCCGGGTGATGGTCAGCGACCTAAGCCAGCACGGGATTATCCGGGTCCTCGCGACACCGCGCGGGCCGGTCACCGACGAGCGTCTACCGAGGGACGTACTGGATGGACTACACGCAGCCTGATGCCGCGGCCGACGCCCCGGTGGCGCCCACCACGGCCAAGATCCTCATTGCCGGGGGGTTCGGCGTGGGAAAGACCACGCTGGTCAGCGCCATCAGTGAGATCCGGCCGCTGCGGACAGAGGAGACGCTGAGCGACCGTGGCGTCGGCATCGACGACATCAGCGGGGTGCAGGACAAGACCACGACCACGGTGGCGATGGACTTCGGCCGGATCACGTTCCGGGCCGACCTGGCCCTGTACCTGTTCGGCACGCCCGGCCAGGAACGGTTCTGGTTCATGTGGGACGAACTGGCCTACGGCGCACTGGGGGCGGTGGTGCTGGCGGACACCCGGCGTCTCGCCGACTGCTTCGCGTCCGTGGACTACTTCGAGCGGCACGGCACACCGTTCGTGGTGGCGGTCAACTGCTTCGACGACGCGCCGCACTACGGCACGGACGACGTCCGGATCGCGCTCGACCTCGATCCGGGCGCGCCCGTGGTGCTCTGCGACGCGCGGGACCGGGAATCCGTCAAGCACGTGCTGATCACCCTGGTCGGGTATCTGCTCAGCCGGGCCAACCCGGCCGAGCAGTACCAGAACGCGCCGCTGCCGGTCGGATGACCCCGGGCGCGGGAAGCGCCCCGGGATTAACTGGCCACCCGGTCGTGTTGTGATGTATGGTCGCAGTAGGCGATGTCAATTCCGCCTATGTGGCGTGCGTGCACTGCCAGTCAGCTCAGGCGAGCCCGGCTAACTTATTTAGATAGCCGATCCGGCTGATCCAAGTAAGCCGCGAGAAGGGTTTACGCCTTCGTCCTTCCAGGACCCAGCCAAGGTCCAGGCGTCGAGCTGTGCCGGAACCAGCCTAGTAAACGCCGGTTCCCGGATTTGCCGAGCCGCGCACATGCGCTTTTTCGCGGCGCCATCCGGCGCCTTTTCCGGCGTGCCTGCCTTCAGGCCGCCTTCCGAAAGGAATTCTCTGTATGACCGCAATCCTCACCCAGCCCGCGGCGGCGCCGCGGACCACCAGAACCCCATCCCAGCGTCCGGCCCGCAAGCGGGCCCCGGCGGCTGGGCAGTCCAGTAAGGCCAGGCCGCAGACTCCGGCGGCCCCGGTCCAGGAAAGCCCCCCGGAGCCGGTCTCGGGCCTGCTGGACATCGCCGACGGCCGGGCGTTCCTGCGCCGGGCCGGCTACCAGCGCGGCCCGGACGATGTCGTCCTGACCCAGGCCCAGGTCCAGCAGTTCGGCCTGCGCAAGGGAGACGCCGTGGAAGGCACCGCCCGGGCGCCCCGGCCCGGCCAGGCGGCGGGCAGCCGGGACAGCCGGGCCAGCCGGGCCAGGCGCGGGGAGAACCCGGTGCTGGCCAGCGTCACCGCCGTCAACGGAACCGACCCGCAACTGGCGGCGCAGCGCCCCGAGTTCGCCAAGCTGACCCCGCTGCACCCGCAGGAGCGGCTCCGCCTGGAGAACAGCTCCGGTCCGGGGAACTCCCCCACCGGCCGGATCATCGACCTGGTCGCCCCGGTCGGCAAGGGGCAGCGCGGGCTCATCGTGTCGCCGCCGAAGGCCGGCAAGACCATGGTGCTGCAGGCCATCGCGGACGCGGTGGCCGCCAACCACCCCGAGGTGCACCTCATGGTGGTGCTGGTCGGCGAGCGCCCGGAGGAAGTGACCGACCTGGTCCGGTCGGTTCGCGGTGAGGTCGTCTACTCGACCTTCGACCAGGCCGCCGAAGAGCACATCCAGGTCGCCGAGCTGGCCATCGAGCGCGCCAAGCGGCTGGTCGAACTGGGCCGCGACGTCGTCGTCCTGCTCGACTCCATCACCCGCCTCGGCCGGGCCTACAACCTCGCCGCGCCGTCCAGCAGCCGCATCCTGGCCGGCGGTGTGGCCGTGAGTGCCCTGTACCCGCCGCGGAAGTTCCTGGGCGCCGCCCGCAACGTCGAGGACGGCGGTTCGCTGACCCTGCTGTGCACCGCCCTGGTCGAGACCGGATCGCGGATGGACGACGTGTTCTTCGAGGAGTTCAAGGGCACCGGGAACATGGAGCTGCGGCTGCGCCGCGAGCTGGCCGAGAAGCGCATCTTCCCCGCGATCGACGTGGGGCCGTCCAGCACCCGCCGCGACGACCTGCTCATGACGGCGGAGGAGCACAACATCACCGCCAGGCTGCGCCGGGTCCTCGCCGAGCTCGACCCGCAGCAGGCTATCCAGCTGCTGCTGGACCGGACCCGCGACACCGCGTCCAACGCCGAGTTCCTCCGCCAGGTCCAGCTCAGCGCCTAACCCGGGCGCTGAGCCGGGGCCTGCGCCGCCCCCCGGCTGCCGGATCCCTTGACCAGCCACCCGGCCCCCCTTTACGGTGACGGTGATTGTCTGCGGATTTTGTAGCCAATTTCGGCTTGAAGGCGGCTGGATCAACCCGTGCTGAACTCGACTACGCCCAGCGAGTGGGCGCGCCGGCTCGTGCGCGGCGCGTACGACCTGCATGTGCACGTCGAGCCCGACGTGATGCGCCGCCGGGTCACCGACCTCCAGCTGGCCCGCCGCTGCCAGGACGTGGGGCTGGCCGGGTTCGCGCTGAAGTCGCACTACGTCCCGACCGCGGAACGTGCCGCCGTGCTCAACGAGGCCCTGAATAAAGAGATAGGGCATGAAGAGATGGGCCATGGCGAGGTCCGGGTTATCGGGGCCCTGACCCTCAACGCCTCGGTCGGCGGCCTCAACCCGATCGCGGTCGAGATCGCGGCCCGCGAGGGCGCCCGGATCCTGTGGATGCCGACCCTGGACGCGGCCAACCACCGGGCCAAGCACGCCGACCTGCCCCCCGGCGCGACCCCGCCGATGTGGCTGGCCCTGCAGCGCGACCTGGATGCCCAGGGCGTCACGGTGCCCGTGGTGGACGTCCTCGACGACGCCGGCCTGCCGCTCCCGGCCACCTGGGAGGTGCTCCGGCTGGCCGCGCGGCACCAGCTCGTCGTGGCCACCGGCCACCTGTCTGCCTACGAGAGCCGCGTGGTGGCCGAGGCCGCATTCGAGGCCGGCGTCCGGCACGTCATCGCCACCCATCCGGAGTTCCCGCAGCAGGACATGAGCCTGGACGACCAGCTGGCCCTGGCCGGGCAGGGGGCATTCCTGGAACGCTGTTTCACCACGCCGTTCACTGGCAAGTACGACTGGGCCCGGATGGCCGGCAACATCCGGGCCACCGGCGCGGAGCACACCATCATCACCAGCGACCTCGGCCAGCCGCATAATCCCCCGGTGGAGGACGGGCTGCCGCTGATGGCGGACGCGCTGCGGGCCGCGGGATTCACCGACGAGGAGATCACCACCATGATCGTGTCCAACAGCCGGCTGCTGGCCGGACCAGATCAGGGGGACGCCTGGCCACCGGAACGAGGGGCAGCCGGACCCCGGCCAGCGGGACCCCGGCCAGCAGGGGGACGCGGCGTGACCACCATGGACGGGTTCGGGCGGCTGCTCGTCGTCAGCGCCCACGCCGCCGACTTCGTCTGGCGGGCGGCCGGCTACATCTCGGTCGTCACCTCGGCCTTCGGCGAGGCGCACGTGGTGTGCCTGTCCTACGGCGAGCACGGCGAGTCGCCGGGGGCCTGGAAGCAGCCGGGCATGACCGTGGACCGGGTGAAGGAGATCCGCAGGGCGGAGGCCGAGGCGGCCGGGCAGGTGCTGGGGGCCAGCATGCACTTCCTGGACAAGGGCGACTATCCCCTACAGGACAACGAGGAGCTGGTGCTGGAGCTGGCGGAGCTGATGCGCGAGCTACAGCCCGGGGTGATCCTCACCCACTCCCGGGCCGACCCCTACAACTACGACCATCCGCGGGCCGCCGACCTGACCCTGCGGGCCCGGATGGTGGCCCAGGCCCAGGGACGCCCGTCGGCGCACCCGGTGCTCGGCGCGCCGCCGGTGTTCCGCTTCGAGCCCCACCAGCCCGAGATGTGCGAGTTCCGGCCGGACGTGCTCGTCGACATCACGCCGGTGTTCGACCTGAAGCAGCAGGCCATGGCCGCGATGGGGTCCCAGGAACATCTGGTCCGCTACTACGAGGACCTGGCCGAGCGGCGCGGGGTCCAGGCGAGGCGCAACGGCGGGGCGGCCTCGATCCGCTACGCCGAGGCCTACCAGCGGGTCTTTCCCCAGGTGAGCGGGGTGCTGGCATGAAACCCGTCATAGTCGTGGACCCGCCCCGCGCGGACCCCGCCGTGGTGGCCGAGCTGGGCGAGCTCGGCGTGGCCACCGTGCACGAGGCAGCGGGCAAGACCGGGCTGCTCGGCACCTTCCTCCGGCCCGCCTGGACCGGCGCCCGCGCCGCCGGGACCGCCCTCACGGTTCTCTGCGGGCCGGGAGACAACCTGATGCTGCACGCGGCCGTGGAGCAGGCCCGGCCGGGTGACCTGCTGGTGGTCACCACGACGTCCCCGTCCAGCGACGGCTTCGTCGGCGAGCTGATCACCACCGCGCTCGCCGCGCGCGAGGTACACGGGCTGGTCACCACCACCGGCGTACGGGACGTCGGCGCGATCACCGCCGCGCGCTTCCCCGTCTGGTCCCAGTTCGTCAGCGCGCAGGGCACGCTGAAAGCCATCGCCGGCGCGGTGAACATGCCGGTCAGCATCGCCGGCACGGTGATCCACCCCGGGGATGCGATGGTGGCCGACGACGACGGCGTGGTCTGCGTCCCCCGGGCTCAGGCCGCCCGGGTGGCGGCGGACGGGCGCCGCCGGGCCCGCCGCGAGGACGAGGCCCGGGACGCGTTCACCCGGGGGGAGCTGGGCCTGGACCGCTACGAGCTGCGGCCGGTGCTCGAGCGGCTCGGTGTCACGTACATGCGGGCGGACCACTCCATGCCGGCGGACCACTCCATGCCGGCGGACCACGGGGAGAGCTGAGCATGGCCGACGAGGGGGCCGTGCTGGACGCGCTGCGCGACGCCATCCTGGCCGGAGAGTTCGCCGCCGGGCAGCGCCTGGTCGAGGTCGATCTGTGCGAGCGGTTCGGGTCCAGCCGGTTCGCCGTGCGCGCCGCCATCCCGGTGCTGGCCGGCGAGGGGCTGGTGGAAGTGCAGCGGCACCGGGGCGCCCGGGTCCGGGTCATCCCGCTCAGCGAGGCGATCGAGATCACCGAGGTCCGGCGGCTGCTGGAGGGGCTGACCGCGGCCCGGGCCGCGGAGCGGGTCACCCCGGCCCAGGCGGCTGAGCTGGAGGACATCACCGCGGACATGCGGGTCGCGGTGGAGGCGGCCGAGCTCCTCCGCTACAGCGACGCCAACGCGCGGCTGCACGCCCTGATCCGCTCGATCGCCGCGCACGACACCGCGACCAGCATGATCGAGCGGCTCCGCGCCCAGCTGGTCCGCCACCAGTTCACCCTGTCCCTGATCCCGGGGCGGCCTGCCGTGTCCCTGGCCCAGCACGAGCGGATCGTGGCCGCCATCGCGGCGCGCGATCCGGCTGCGGCCGAGGCCGCCATGCGGGACCACATCACCAGCGTCATCGACTCACTCAGCAGCCTCGCCGAGGAGCAGGCCCGCAGTGAGGGTGCCGCCGCTGACCGCGGTGCCGCTGACTACCGTGCCGCTGACCGCGGTGCCGCTGACCACGGTCCCAGCAAGCCGAGCTCCCGGAGGTAGATGCGCCATGTCCCCGCAGCGCTGCCGCGATATCGCCCACGTGTCGGCCGTGGAGCTCCGCACCCAGGTCCCGGCCGAGACCGTGGACTTCTTCGTCCGGCTGATGGGCCTGTCCGAGGTGGCCCGCGCCGGAACCCGCACCTACCTGCGCACCTGGGACGACTACGAGCGGTTCACGGTCTGCGTGGTGGAGTCGCCCGCCCCGGGGATCGGCCGGACCTGGCTGCGGGCGGCTGGCCCGGAGGCGCTGGAACGGCGGGTGCGGGCCATCGAGGCGTCCGGGCACGGCCTCGGCTGGGCCGGCGGCGAGGAGGGCATCGGGCCGACCTACCTCTTCACCGACACTGACGGGCACGAGTTCGGGATCTACTGGGAGAGCGACTGGTACGAGGCGCCGGAGGGGCAGCGTCCCGCGCTGAAGAACCAGGCCGCGCCGTTTCCCGGCCGCGGCGCCAACGTGCGGCGGCTGGACCATGTCAACTACCTCGCCGCGGACATCCCCGCGGTCACCACGTTCCTGCCCGGCGTGCTCGGTGCCGAGCTGACCGAACAAATCGTTATGGATGATGGGGTGCCGTCAGCGGTCTGGTATCACGTCGGGGACAAGAGTTACGACCTCGTGTACACGTCCGACCAGACCGGCAGCACCGGCCGGCTGCACCACGTGGCGTTCGCTGCCGACCAGCGTGAGGACATCCTGCGGGCGGCCGACGTGATGCTGGAGGCGGGCATCCACATCGAGACCGGGCCGCACAAGCACGCCATCCAGCAGACGTTCTTCCTCTACGTGTACGAGCCGGGCGGGAACCGGATCGAGCTCTGCAACGCGGGCGCGCGGCTGGTGCTCGCCCCTGACTGGCGGCCCATCTCCTGGTCCCGCGCGGAACGGGCCAAGGGCCAGGCGTGGGGGCTGAAGACCATCGACAGCTTCCACACGCATGGGACACCCCCGGTGGACGTCGCGGGGGACCCGCCCGGAAGCGCCCGGTGACGGCCGGACCGGCGCCGGCGGCGCTGACCGTGGCGGTGCTCGGGCTCGGCGAGGCGGGCGGCACCATCGCCCGGGACCTGGTGGCCGCCGGGGCCCGGGTGCGCGGCTACGACCCGGCGGTCCCGGCGCCGCCCGGCGTGACCGCGGCCACCAGCGACGCGGACGCCTGCCAGGGCGCGGGCCTGGTGCTGAGCCTGACCACCGCGGGTGAGGCGGAGAAGGCACTGGACCAGGCACTGCCCAGCCTGGGCGGAGCGGGCGCGGGCGGCGCGGGCGGGCTGAGCGGCGCAGGCGCACCCGGCGGGCTGAGCGGCGCGGGCGGGCGGGACGCGGCGGGCGGCCGGACCGTGTACGCCGACGCCAACACCGCGTCCGCCGGTCTCAAGCAGCGCCTGGCCGCGACCGCGGAGCGGGCCGGGGTGCCGTTCGCGGACATCGCCATCATGGCCCCGGTACCAGGGCGGGGGCTGGGCACCCCGATGGTGGTGTCGGGGCCGGCCGCGGAGACCGTCGCCCGCCTGCTCGGCGGCTGCGGGGCCACGGTGAGCGTGCTTCCCGGCCCGGCCGGGGCCGCGGCCACCCGGAAACTCCTGCGCAGCGTGTTCTACAAGGGCATGGCCGCGGCGGCCATCGAGGCCCTGCGCGCCGCCCGGGCGGCCGGCTGCGAGGACTGGCTCCGCGAGCACATCGCTGCCGAACTCGCGGCCGCGGACGAGGGCACGCTGGCCCGCCTGGAACAGGGCAGCCACCAGCACGCGCGCCGCCGTGAGCACGAGATGGCCGCGGCCGGCGAACTGCTCGATGAGCTGTCGGTCCCGCCCAGGGTGACCCGGGCCAGCCAGCTGTGGCTTAGAGAACTGGCCACCGAGGGTTGACTGAAGGTACAGTCCGGATGCGGGGGCCATAGCGTGGCCGCTGTACTCCCCGGCGGGATGGCAAGGACCACCACCGCGACGGCGCGGCAGATCGGGCAGATAGCGTGAGCACGGCGTGAAGCGGCCATGACCTCTGCTCCGCCCGTCCTCACCCGGCCGAAGCTGACGCCACGGCTGCGGGTGCTGATCGGCTTCCTCTGCGCGCTGGTCCTGGTGGACACGGTCTTCTTCACCGCACTGACCCCGCTGCTGCCGCACTACACCCACTCCGCTGGCCTGTCCAAGTCCGGCGCGGGGATCCTGGTCGCCGCCTACCCGCTGGGCACCCTGGTCGGCGCGCTGCCCAGCGGGGTCCTTACCGCGCGTCTCGGCGCCCGGGCGGTGGTGCTGCTCGGCCTGGCACTGATGAGCGCGTCCACGCTGGTCTTCGGCTTCGCCTCGTCCGCCCCGGTGCTGGACGCGGCGCGCTTCGTGCAGGGCCTGGGCGGGGCGTGCACCTGGACCGCGGCCATGGCCTGGATCGCCACGGCCGCCCCGGCCGAGCGGCGGGGCGAGCTGCTCGGGACCGGCCTGGCCGCCGCGGTGGTCGGCGCCCTGTTCGGCCCGGTGGTCGGCGCGGTCGCCGGCCAGGTAGGGACGGGGCCGGCCTTCGCCGCGGCCGCGGTGGCCGGGGTCGGCCTGATGGGGGTGGCGTTCCTGGTACCCGCCCCCGAGCGGACCGAGCCACAGAGGCTGCGGGCCGCGATGCCCGCGGTGCGCGACCACCACGTCGCCGCGGGCATGTGGCTGACCCTGCTGGCTGGCCTGGCGTTCGGCGTGGTGGACGTGCTGGTGCCGCTGCGCCTCGCCCAGCTGGGCGCGACCACACTGATCATCGGCGGGACGTTCCTGGCCGCCGCGGCGGTCGAATCGGGCCTCTCCCCGCTGGCCGGCCGCCTGTCCGACCGGCGCGGCGCGCTGGTGCCCATCCAGATCTCGCTGTGCGTCGCCGTGGTCGTGAGCCTGCTGGTGCCGTGGCTGTCGCCGGCGGCGGCGCTGATCGCGGTGCTGGTCGTGGGCATGCCCGGGTACGGGACGCTGTTCACCCCGGCCTCGGCGCTGCTCAGCAACGGCGCGCACCGGCTGAACCTGAACCAGGGCCTGGCGTTCGGGATGGCCAACCTGGCCTGGGCCGGGGGCCAGACGGTCGGCGCGGCGGTCAGCGGGGCGCTGGCCCAGGCCACCTCCGACCTGGTCCCCTTCGCCCTGCTCGCCGCCGTCTGCCTGGGCACGCTCGTGACACTGCGCGCCCGGTCCGCCTGGTACCGCTAGGCCGGTCGCGCTAGCGGTCGAGGCGGGCGGCCAGGGCGGTCATCGTATCTCCTGGTTCAGGTCCGCGACGACGGCAAAATGATCCGATGGCCATACGCCGTCCACCGGGGCGGTGCCGCCCAGCCCGGCCCACCGGACCTTGCCGCGGCCCTGCCTGGGCAGGCCGGACAGGATGTAGTCGATCCGCGAATCGGGGAGCACGGTGCCGGCCTGATAGCCGTTGCGGTGATCCCAGGTGAATCCGGGGTCGCCGGGATCGGCGTACCGCCAGGCGTCCACGAGAACCAGGCCCGGCACGGCCGGGGCGGTGAGGACCCCGCCCAGCAGCCGCAGTTCGTCCGACCCAGGCTCGGCGTTCAGGTCGCCGGTGACCACGGGCGGGTAGGCGCAGCCGGCGGCGTGTTCCGCCACGAAGGTGGCCAGCCTGCGGACCTGTTCCATGCGGACCTGCGAACGGCCCACCCCGTAGGTCAGGTGGGTGGTGAACAGGGGCAGTGCGCCCTCCGGCGCCTCGATGCGCGCATGCGCCGCCACCCTGGCCTCACCGGCCAGCCCGCCGGCCGGCAGGGTGACCTCAGCGTGCGCGGCGATCGGCCATCGGCTGAGGATCGCGTTGCCGATCGACAGCCCCTCGCGGCCCTTGGCGGCCTCGGCCCAGCACCAGTGCATTCCCAGCCCGGCCAGCTCGGCGGCCAGGTTCTCCCCCGGCGCCCCCCACACCTCCTGGAGGCCACACAGGTCGGGCCGGGCCTCGGCCAGTGTCGCGGCGATCGCCTCCCGGCGCTGTTCCCAGGGCCCGTAGCGCCACCACAGGTTCCAGCTCAGGATCCGCATCGCGGGTGCCGGCCTCCTCTCACCTGGGGCGCCGCAACACCCGATGGCATCGAGGCCACCATAACTGGTCGCCCGCCGGGCGCCGGAGGCGATCTGGTCTCCCCGGTAGAGTCCGGGCATGGCGCCGCAGCGGGACACGAGCGAGGCGACCACGCTTGTCCGCGTCGCCGAGGCTGAGATCGGCACGGACATCAGGCAGCAGGTCCAGGCGCTGTTGCAGATGTGCTTCCCCGGATATCCGAGCAGGACCTACTTCAAGCTCCCACCTCATTTCCGTTACCTGGCGATGGCACATGGGGCCTTGGTGGGCCAGATGGGCGTGGAACTCCGGGTGATCCGGGTGGGCAGCGAAGTCCTCCGGACATTTGGTGTCGCCGACTTGTGCGTGATGCAGAGCGAGCGGTCGCACGGCCTGGCGGCCCGGCTGCTGGGGGAAGTCACCGAACTCGCGCGCTCCTGCGGGATGAATTTTGTCATCCTTTTCGCCGACGACGCCCGCGTCTACGCCCGCAACGGGTGGGTGCGCGCAGGGAACCGCTGCACCTGGGTGAAGATCCACGAACACACTACGTTGGGGCTGACCAGGGCAGCGCAGACCGGTGCACTGATGGTGAAAGCGATCGGGCAGCAGGCGTGGCCCGAGGGTGACGTAGACCTGCTGGGCCACTTGTTCTGAGCCGGGCGGCTCTTCCGCGGTCAGCTACCGGGCCCAGTTTGGTGCTCGACCTCGGCAGGCTCGATCCGGATGGGACCGGCCGGCGTGGTGATGAGCTCGTCGGTGACCCACTGTGCGACGCCGGCGGGCCAGGGCGCTGGCAGTCCGAGAACGATGTGCTGGAAGCCAGCGGCAATCGCCTCGCCGATCGCGTCCCGGGTGCTGCTGGGCTGGTCGTAGGAGACTGACAGGTGGATCGAGCGGGTTACCGAGGCGGGGTCGCGGCCGATCTCGGTGCAGTAACGGTCCAGCAGTGCGCTGCGGCTGATGACGTCGTCGATGTCGCCACCGGGGATATTCCACAGATCGGCGTGCTCGGCGGCCACGCGGAGCACGGGGGCTGAGCGTCCGCCGATGAGGATCGGCGGGTAGGGGCGCTGCACGGGCTTGGGGTTACAGAATGCCCCGGTGAGCTGGACGTAGGTGCCGTGGAAGTCGAACGGCTCGGGCTCGGTCCACAGCCGCCGGATCACCGCGCACGCTTCCGCGAGGCTCCCTGCCGCGTGGCCGGCGTCGTGGTACGGCAGGCCATAGGCGTCGTACTCGCGCCGGGCCCACGGGATGTCGGGCCGCGAGCCTGCGCCGATACCGAAGTCGAGCCGCCCGCCGGAGACGATGTTGACGGTTGCGGCGATCTTGGCCAGCATGGCCGGCGGCCGGAAGCGGTTGCTGGTCACGAGCAGGCCGAGGCGCAGTCGCTGGGTCTGCGCGGCGAGGGCCGAGAGCAGGGCCCAGCCTTCGAAGATCGGCCCGCCCGGGTCGCCGCCGATCGGCATGAGGTGATCGAACAGATACGCGTGCCCGATCTGCGGGATGGTGTCCGCCTCGCGCCAGACCCGCAGGATGTCGTGGTAGCTGACCTGTTGTGGGGCGGTCGCGATCGCGAAACGGGGCCGGGGTGTTTGCGGCATGGGGCTGTTCGTCCCTTCGGGCACGGGTGGGATACGCGTCGATGCGGCAGCGGGAGACTCTCCATCTGGCTCGCCCGGTGTGGCATCCTGGACAAGCGGAACTTTGTTCCGTTAATCAGCATACGGAACAAGGTTCCGCTTGCCAAGCGGAGGGAGGGAGGTAGCGGCGCAGTGGCCGACCTCGACAGCGAATCAGGGTCGTCAGCCCCGCGGAAGCGGGCTGACGCCCGGCGTAATGAGGAGACGTTGCTGGACGCGGCCGCCGCGGCGTTTGTTACTTCCGGCGTCGATGTGCCCGTGCGCGACATCGCGGCCAGGGCCGGCGTGGGCGTGGGCACGATCTACCGTCACTTCCCGACCCGAGCCGATCTCATCGTCGCCGTCTACCGGCATCAGGTCGAAGCGTGCGCTGAGGCCGGCCCGGCCCTGCTGGCGAACAGCAGCACACCGCACGCCGCCCTGGCGCGCTGGATCAACCTCTTCGTCGACTTCCTGGTCACCAAGCACGGCCTCGCCGGGGCGCTGCAGTCCGACAAGGCCGCCTTCGAGACCCTGCACGCCTATTTCCTCGACCGCCTGGTGCCGGCATGCGCCCAGTTGCTCGACGCCGCTGTTAAGGCGGGCGAGATCCGCCCCGGCACGGATGCCTACGAACTGATGCTTGGCGTGGGCAATCTCTGCATCGGCGCGGACAGCAACCCCCGCTACGACGCACGCCGCATGGCCGGCCTCGTCATCGCAGGATTGCGCCTCCCCTAGGGCCGTCTCAGGTAGTTCCGGCAGGTTTCCCCGTGCGCGTCATCCGGATGTTTCGGCGTGGGCTATCTGCTGGGCTTCCTGCTCGGTCATGGGCGGGCCGATGACGGGCTGGCCGGTTTCGGCGGCGATGCGGGGCATGTCTTCGAAGGGGATACGCAGCTGGGTCGTGGCAGGCACGGTACGGGTGGCCGCGGGGATCCCGACGGCCCGGATGAACCGCAGGAACGAGTCGTCCTGATGGACCTGCAGCATCCGGGCCGGCTGGTCGCCCGCGACGCGGAAGGTGTGCGGTATGCCTTTGGGCAGCACGACGTAGTCACCGGGTTTGGCGAGGAAGGTGTGCTCGCCGCAGCGCATGGCCAGCTGGCCGTCGAGGAGGTAGAAGCTGTCATCCAGGTCGGCGTGAACGTGCAGCGGCGCCCCGCCGCCGGGTGCCACGGTCACCTCGAGGATTGCTGGCGACGTATCCGCCGCAGGGGTGCGGACGACGGCGAGGCAGTCAAAGAACCAGTACGCCGGACCCTCACCGGCGGCGGTGTGGGTGAGACGGCCTGGCGGGTGCTCAGCGGGCGTTGCCGGGTGGTGGCCCGAAGTGGCGTGCACGGTCATGATGCCCTCCCCATGGCGGTGGTTAGCGGTGTTGCTGGGTGTTCTCGCGCCGTAGGTCAGCGACCAGGACGTCCAGTGCCCAGGCGATGCCCTGCTGGGCGTCGGCTGCGGGCATGCCGGTCTCCTCGCTGATCGTGACCCAGGCCGACAGGCTGCACAGGTAGGCGATCGCCGCTGATCGCCGGCGGGCCTCGCCAGGCTCCAGATGCGAGGTGATCTCCGTCAGCGCTGCCATGATCGCCGCAACCCTGCGGGCGCGGTGGCCGGAGCGGGCGCGCCGGCCCAGGCTGCTGTGCAGCATCGACTTGGTCAGCTGCGGGTGCCTGGCCCCTTCGGCCGCGGCCCGCAGGAAGTCGGAGCTGATCTCCTCGGGGCTGGCGATCTCGGTCCGCAGCCCGAGCCGGGCCACGACGCGCTCGCCGGTGGCTGCGAACAGCTCTTCCCGGGTGGCGAAGTAACGGTAGAGGGTCCGGGTGGAGACCCCCGCGTTCTCGGCGACCTGGGGCAGCGCGATGTCGTCCGGGTCCCGGGTCTCCAGCAGGTCCGCCAGCGAGTCCAGGATCGCGTCCCGGACCACCGCAGCCTGCCGCTCACGCAGCATTGACCTGTCAGTCATGTCACGATCGTGACATGACTGACATAGACATGTCAACGGGAAGCCGCAGCCGTTCCCCCGCTGCGGCTTCCCGATGCATCGGGCTGGCACCAGCCCGGGCCCGGCCCGGAGCGCGCAGGGCCGTGGATCGGCGGCCGGGCGCGGTCATGGAGTGAGCGGGCTCGCGTCCGCCACGGTGCGGCGGAAGCTTTGGAGCGGGTCGAGGCGGGAGTGGTCCTCCGGCCAGCCCTCGACCTCCTGCCGGGCCCAGCGTGCCCAGCGCAGCACGGTCATGTTGGATTCCCACAGGAACCTCCAGGTGAGCCCGCTGACGGCCAGCCTCCCGGGGAAGGGCCCCCCGCCACTGAGGTACTGCTCGGCGAGCGCCTGCCCGAACACGGCCTTGGCCTCGGCGTCGGCGATGATGGCGTCGATGTTGGCCAGCAGGCCGCCCACCGTGCCCTGGTCGGCGAACGCTACCTTCAGCATCGCCTCGAACTCCAGCACCGGTCCTGTGCCGGGCTCGGACAGCCAGGCCGCCAGCGCGTCCCGGCCGCTGGATGTGATCGTGTAGACGGTCCGGCGCCGTCGTCCCGTCGGTTCTTGGCTGGAAGCCGCCAGCCCGGCGGCGACAAGCTTCTTCGGTTCCTCATACAGCTTGGACTCGGCCCGCGGCCATAGGTGGCTGAGGCTGCGTTCCATCTGCTTGGCCAGCTCGTAGGTGCTCCATGAGCGCAGGGCGAGCAGGCTCAGCAGGGCGTACGAGGTGGTCGTGAGCTCGGGAGTCACGCGTTGACAATACTCCCTATGGGAGTATCTTTTGAACATGGATGCGGCAGAGCTCAAGGACCTGTACCTTCGCTGGCTGAACGAGGTCTGGGGTAACGGGAAATACGAGGTGGTTAACGAGGTCTTCGCCGAAGACGTCAAGGACCACAACTCCTACGCAGGCCAGCCTGCCGGACGGGCCGGGCAGGTCTGGGCGGCGCGGCTGGTCCGCAACGCGTTCCCTGACCTCACGTTCGTGCCGGACGTGGTTATCTCAGACGGTGAGTACGTCGCCGGCCGCTGGACGATGACCGGCACGAACACCGGGACGATGGACCTGTTCGGGATCCCGCCCACCGGACGGCCGGTGACCATGACCGGCCAGGAGATCTTCCGCGCCGCCGATGGTGTCTTCGTGGAGGTGTGGCACCAGGAGGATGTCGGCGGCATGCTCACCGAGCTCGGGCTCGAGCCGCCGCCGTTCATGATGCGCCTGGCCGCCAGGCGCAGCGCACGCCAGTACCGTCGGCGTCTACGGAGGTAGCCCGTGCCTTGCGTGCCCAGAAGCCGCCATCCTTTGACAGGCCGGCGCGATCAGCTGACCAGCCGTCAGTGATCATCCGGTTCCTCCAGCGCGGCTGCGATGTCATACCCGAGCGCGGTCGCCACATCGGGAGCGGCGCAGACGACCCGGCCCAGCCCGGCCACCGGAGCGATCGCTAGCAGCACATCGGCGATCTCGTCCTCACTCGCGCCCGCCGCCAGCGCCCGGCCGGCGCTCCATTCCAGGCAGACCGCCGCCGTCCCGAGGGCCACCGACACTCCTAGCTGGAGCAACGCCGCCGTCTTGGGATCCAGCGCCGATGCCGGGGCCAGGTCAAGCCCGAGCCCGGCCTGGTCTTCGACGAAGCCTTCGTCGATCATCGCCAGCCTGCGCAACGTCTCCTGGAATCTCACCGTCTGGCCCATGTGTCTCTGCTCGCCACCGGACACCATTCCACCTCGGTCCGGGGTGAGTTACCTCCCCCTGATGGGGTGATTAGGGGATGGTCAACCCTCCAGGAGCCCCAGCTCACGGGACCGGGTGACCGCCTGGCTGCGCGTGGAGGCCCCCAGCTTCCGGTAGAGCGAGTACACCTGCGACTTGATGGTGTGGCGGGAAAGGAACATCTGCGCGGCGATTTCCGGGAACGACAGGTGGGTGGACAGCATCGGCAGGAGGCGCAGCTCGGCAGCGGTCAGCGCCGACGCTCCGGGGGTGCCCGGGCCGCGCTCCTCCGCGAGCCGGGCCCGGAGCGCCTGGGCCTGGCCGGCCAGGTTCCCGAGGCCGGGCCGGCGCCTGAGCAGCTCATCGACCTCCCGCATGAGCGTCCTGGCCCCGGCCAGATCGGCCAGCGCGAGGTGGACGCGAATGAGCTCGATCCGGCCCTGAACGGCGAAGTAGGGCAGGGCGTAGGTCAGCAAATGCCGCAGCCGCTGAGCGCTGATGAGTTCCTGGCGCGCCGCCGGGACATCTCCCCGGCGCAGGGCGGCACGGGCCTGCAACGCGCAGACCAGGGGCGTCGCGAAGCTTTCCTCGATCCCGGCCCGGTCCAAAACGGCGCGCGCCTGGCCGGCGAGCACCCCGGCCTGGCCCCAGTCGCTGCGGGCCATCGCCACCAGCGACCGCTCGCACAGCGCGGACGCAAAATCCTCGGGCGCGCCGGCTCCTTCCCCCAGGCTGAGCGCATCCTCGAGGGACCCATCGCCGCCATCGAGGTCACCGCAAAGGACGCGCGCGGTCCCTTGAACGAGCGCGGGTGTCGGCGTCACGAAGTTCCCCGCAGCGAACCTGCGCACCGCCTCGTCCGCGTCAGCGCGCATCTGCTCGGCCCCGCGCCGGCACAGAACGGCCCGCAGCAGGGCGGCCCACGCCTCTGCGGAAGGATCACCGGGCCGGGCCGGGTCCCCGTACTGCCAGCGGTCGACCGCGTCGGCCAATCGCTCGGCGTCCACTGGCCGCCCCGTCATCGCGGCAATGATCGACGCCATCACGGCGACCATCGGGTGTCCCTCCATCCCGCCCCGGTCCTCCAGCCATCCAAACCATCCCCGGAGAGTCGTGACCCGGCCCTGGCGCTGGGCCGGCACCCCGAGCTTCTCCACCAGGCCAGCGGCGGCGGCGACGTCCCCCGCCGCCATCGAGTACTCCAGCGCCTCCTCCGGCAGGTCGTTCGCCAAGCACCAGCCAGCGGCGCGGCGCCGCAGGACCGGGATCAGCTCGGACTCCAGGCGGTGCAACCGCGCCAGGAGCATGTCGCGGAACAGGTGATGGTAGCGGTACCACTCCCCCCGCCGGTCCAGCGGCACCAGCAGCAGGTTCGACCGGGCCAGGCCGGCCAGGGTCGCTGCCGATCCGGGCAGGCCGAGCACCGCTTCGCACAGCGGCCCGGACATGCGCTCCAGCACCGCGGTCCGGGTCAGGAACACCCGCTGCCGGGGGGAGATCCGCGACAGGAACTCCGACTCCACGTACTCGCTCACCAGCCGGACATCGCCACCGAAGGAGACCGCCGCTCGCGGCAGCGAGCCTCCTTCCCTCAGGTAAAGCGCCGCCAGGTACAGCCCGGCCGGCCACCCCTCGGTCCGCCGGTGCAACTCCGCTACCTCCTCCTCGCCGACCGCGACCTCAGCGTTGCGCAGCAGCGACGACGCCTCCTCACGGGTGAGCGACATGTCGCCGGGGCCGATCTCCAAGATCCTGCCCTCAGCGCGCAGCCGCGCGATCCGCAGCGGCGGCTCGGTCCGGCCGGCCAGTGCCAGCCGCGAGCCGCCCGGCACATGATCGGCCAGCACCGACAGCGCGGCCCGGCATTCCCGGTTGTGCAGCGCGTGCACGTCGTCCAGGACCAGCACCACCGGCGAAGTCATCGACGAGAACGCCGAGCCCAGCCGCGGGACGACCGAGCCAGGCACCGAGCTCACCGGTGAGGCAAGCGCATCGAACACCCGCCCGTCGATCGGCTCCACCGCATCGAGCGCTTCCGCGATGTAGGTAAGCAGGATCTTCGGGTCGTTGTCCCCCTCGTCAACCGACACCCACGCGAAAGACTGGCCGTTGCGCTCCGCCCACTGCGACAACAGCGTTGTCTTCCCGTAGCCGGCGGGCGCGACCACCGAGACGATCGGGCGCGGGTTAACCCGTCCCAGCCGTTCGATCAGCGACGAACGACCGACGGTCCCCGGCCGCAATAGCGGGCGCAGAAGCTTCGACGCGACAAGATCGAACGCCGGCGTCCCCGCCCGGTGCCCCCGGCCGGGCCGCTCACGCACGTCGCTGTCGCTCATGCCCGACGGCGCCCCTCGGAACGGTTTGCCAGTCCATGCATCCGAAGCCTCGGATCAGGTCCAAGCGCCACAATAGCCCCGCCGGGTGAACGGCCCAGACGCGGCAGGATTGACACGAAGCGAACAGCGGCATCCAAGCAGGAAAACACCACAGGGGCCGGTCGCTCACATCGACCGGCATGAATCCCGCGGTCTAGCTGGGCTGGTCGATGGCGGAGGCGGACCGGGCCCGATCACGCAGGACCTGTTTCTGGATCTTGCCGGTGGAGGTCTTGGGCAACTCTGCAAATACCACGGTCCGGGGGGCTTTGAAGTGGGGCAGGCGAGCCCGGCAGTACTGAATAAGCTCCGCCTCGGTGGCTTGCGCGCCTGGTTTGAGTTCCACGTAGGCCAGCGGGGTCTCACCCCACTGGAGGTCGGGCTGGGCGACCACGCCGGCCATGGCGACGGCGGGGTGATGGCAGAGCACGTCCTCGATCTCTATCGAGGAGATGTTCTCTCCGCCGGAGATGATCACGTCCTTGGCGCGGTCTTTGATCTTGACATAGCCGTCCGGTTCGATGACCGCCAGGTCCCCGGAGTGGAACCAGCCGCCGGCGAAGGCCCGCTGGGTGGCGCCGGGGTCTTTCAGGTATCCCTTCATGGTGATGTTGCCGCGGAATACGATCTCGCCGAGGGCCTGGCCGTCGGGGGGCACGCGGGTGCCGTCGTTTTGGTCGATGACCGTCATCGCGTCTTGGAGCTGGTACCGCACACCCTGCCGGCCGTTCCGCTGCGCCCGCCCTGTAATGTCCAGGCTGTCCCAGTCCTCGTGCTTGGCGCACACCGCGGCGGGCCCGTAGGTTTCGGTCAGCCCGTAGACGTGGGTCACGTCGAACCCCAGCCGCTCCATGCCCTCGATCATCGCGGCCGGCGGCGCGGCGGCGGCCACCATGGCAGACACCCGGCCGATGCCCTCGCGCAACTCCCCGGGGGCGTTGATCAGCAGGTTGTGCACGATTGGGGCCCCGCAATAATGCGTGACCCCTTCGGCCCGCATCAGCCGGAAGATCTCCGCCGCGTCCACCTTGCGCAGGCACACGTTCGTGCCCGAGTTCGCCGCGACCGTCCACGGGAAGCACCACCCATTGCAGTGGAACATCGGCAGTGTCCACAGGTAGACGCTGTGCCGGGGCATGCCCCAGGTCAGGATGTTCCCCACCGCGTTCAGGTGCGCGCCCCGGTGGTGGTAGACGACGCCTTTGGGCCGACCCGTCGTCCCCGAGGTGTAGTTCAGCGAGATCGCCTGCCACTCATCCGCCGGCTCGGCCCGCTCATACCGCGGCGCCGCACCAGAAAGCAGCGCCTCGTAGTCCTCTTCCCCGAGCCGGTCCCCCAGCCCGTCGTACTCGGGATCGTCGATGTCAATCACCAGCGGGCTCGCCTCGCATAGCCGCAATGCCTCGGCGACCACGGGGGAGAATTCCCGGTCGGTGATCAGTACCCGGGCCTGGGCGTGATCGAGGATGTAGGCGATCGTCGCGGCGTCCAGCCGGGTGTTGATCGTGTTCAGCACCGCGCCGGTCATCGGGACCCCGAAGTGCGCCTCCACCATCTCCGGGGTATTCGCCGCGACCACCGACACCGTATCCCCACGGCCCACCCCCCGCGCCGACAACGCCGAGGCAAGCCGCTGGCACCGCTCCCGGGTCTGCGCCCAGGTGAACCGCCGCCTGCCGTGCACGACGGCCAGCCGGCCGGGATAGACGTCCGCGCTCCAGTCCAGGAACACCAGCGGCGTCAGCGGCGCGTAGTTCGCCGCATTTGCCTCCAGCCCCATCAGATAGATGTCACCCACAGCCCCTCCGCTATCTGAACCCGGTCGGCATTCCCGGCACAGTTCCTGCCTGTGCCGACCCGCCGGAATCCCCAGCACAAGGATGCGCCTAACCAACCCGCCCGCGACAGAGGCACCGATCCCGCGTCCCGGTCATTCCACGGGTTCGGCGATACCATGTCGCCGTGGGGGGGTTGCCCGCAGCGAGCGTGCTGGTTGGCAGGGACGCTGAGCTTTCCGTTCTCGATTCGCTGGCCACTCAGGCGGCCGGGGGAACCGGCGGCGTGGTACTGCTGAGCGGGGAGCCGGGTATCGGCAAGACGCGGCTGGCCCGGGAGGCTGCCGGGCGGGCACGCGGTGCGGTGCTGTCGTGGGGTGCGTGCCGGGAGTGCGAAGGGGCGCCCCCGCTGTGGCCGTGGATGCAGGTACTGCGCTGGCTCGGCGCGGAGATGGTCACCACCAGGGCGGCGGATGGGCCTGCTGCCCGGTTCCAGCTTTTCGAACGGGTCGGGCAGGCGCTGCGGGATTCGGCCACGACCTCCCCGCAGATCGTGGTGGTCGATGACCTGCACCGTGCGGATGAGGCGTCGCTGCGGCTGCTGGCCTACCTGGGCGAGACGCTGTGGCCGGTGCGGCTGGGGATGATTGTCACCTTCCGCAATACCGAAGTGGCGCCCGCGTCGCTGGCTGCCCGTGTGATCGCGAATCTGGCTCACGGACAGGGCGGCCGCTTGTGTGAGCTTGGCGGGCTGAGCGAACAGAGCGTGGCGCAGTGGCTTCAGGCCGTCGGCCTCGATGACGCCGCTGCGGGTGATCTGCATGCGCGCACAGGCGGGAATCCGTTGTTCATTTCCGAGAGCATCCGCTTGTCCGCTGCGGGCTCACGGCCGGGGGTGCCGCTGCGCAGTGTGGGGGAAGTGATCCGGGAGCGGCTCGCACCGCTTCCGGAGGGCTGCCGGGAAGCGCTGGAGGTGGCTGCGGTGCTGGGCCGCGATTTCGAGTACCCGCCGTTGGCAGCTGCGTTGCGGGTCAGCCCGGCCCGGGCGGTGGCGGCCCTCGATCCGGCGGTGAACGCACGACTGGTGTCCCCCGATGGTGCTCGCGCTGGTGCCTACCGGTTTGCTCACACCCTCATCCGGGACGCGGTGGAGGAGCAGCTTGCCCCGTCCCGGCGGGCGCGCCTGCATGCGCGGGTGTTCACCGCGCTACGGGACACCGGCTGGGGCCAGCCTTCAGACCTGGCCCACCACGCCGTCCAGGGCCGGCCCATCATCAGCGACGAGGTCGCCGACGACGCCGCGCGGTCCGCTGCTGAAGCCGCCGACCGTTTGCTGGCCTGGGAGGACGCGGCGGCATGGTGGCAGATGGCGATCACGCTGGCTCCGCCGGGCCGGGTGGACACGGGGCTGCAGATGCGGCTTGGCCGCAGCCTGTTGCTGGCCGGGCGCGTCGAGGAGGCCCGCGCATGCTTCGAAACGGCCGCTTCGGAAGCAGCCCGCACCGGCGACGGGGCGACTTTGACTGCGGGTGCCCTCGCGGTGGGGGACACGGTCGCGGAGGTGGCGGCGGATCACAAACTGGTGGCGTTGCTCGATCAGGCTCGCCGCTGCCCCGGCGTCCCGGCGGGGCAGCGAGCGCGGCTGCTGGCCCGGGAGGCGATCGCGGCCTACTGGCAGCCCGGTCGCCAGGACCAAAGCCGGCAATACAGCCTCGCCGCCGCGGAACTCGCGGAGCAAGCAGGTGACACCGAAGCGCTGGGCGCGGCCCTTATTGCCCGGCAGTTCACGCTGCGGGGCCCTGACTTTCTCGAAGAACGGCTGGCAGCGGGTGCTGCGGTACTCGGCATAGCCACCCGTCTCGGCGATCAGGACCTGCGGTTCCGCGCGCACCAGTGGCTAGTGCCCGACCGCTACCAGACCGGCGCGATCAGCCTGGTGGCGGCGGACCTAGAGCAGATGGCGGCGATTGCCGAAGCACACCGGAACCCGCTGCAACGCTGGTGGGTGCTGATCTACCGGGGCCTGCTCGCCGTTTTCGCCGGGCAGGCTGCCCAGGCAGAGGAACTGGCGCACGAGGCAGCAGCGCTGGGGCACCGGCTTGGCCAGCCAGCGGCAGACGCCTACCGGGTCGGGCAGCTCGGCCGGATCTACTGGGCCGCGGGAAGGCTCGCGGAACTAGAAGACGACATCGAACGCGCGCTAGCCCGCTTCCCCGGCCTGGTCACGTTGCGCTGCATGCGCGCCTTGGCCCACGGAGCGGCGGGCCGCACCGCCGAGGCAGCCAGTGAGACCGAAGTGCTCGTGGCGGATGACTTCGCCGCGCTGCCCCGGGACTCGCTCTACCTGGCGAGCCTGGCGATTCTCGGCGAGGCCGCGGTGACCTGCCAGGCAACCGATCTGGCCCGGCCGATCCTGGACAAGCTCCTGCCCTATGCGTCGCGGAACCTGATCCAGGGCGTCCCGGTGGGATGGGGAGCGGCCGCATGGCATATCGCCCGCCTGCACTGGACACTCGGCCAGCGCAGCGACGCAGCCCGCATCGCCGCCACCGCGCAACGGCTGCACCGCCAGTGGGGGGCCAGAGGACTTAGCCACCCACTGGCCGATCTCGGCCGGCAGACCACAACGGTGCCGCTGAGCCGGCGCGAACGGGAGGTGCTGACCCTGCTGGCATGCGGCCAGGCCAACTCCGAGATAGCCGCCGCCCTCGGCGTCAGCGTGCACACCATCGAACGTCACGTCGCCAACGTCTTCGCCAAGCTCGGTGTCAGGAACCGGGCCGAGGCGACAGCCTGGGCCTACCGGAACGGGCTGGCCGGCTGAATACATAGTTTCCGTGATGTCCGGCGCCGCTGCCCGGTGCGAGCCTCGGGAGAGGCCACCACGCCACACCGGAGGGCACCGATGACAGACCCAAAGATCACAACCGTGCAGAGCGTGTACGAGGCGTTCAGCCGCGCAGACATCGGCTTCATCCTCGACCAACTCACCGACGACGTGGACTGGGCATCCTGCCCAGACAGCGACATCGCCCCATGGCACGGAATCCATAAGGGCAGAGCCGAAGTCCCTAACTTCTTCAAAGCGCTCGGCGAGAGCCTGGAAATCACCGAGTTCACCCCCCTGTCCTTCGCCGCCAACGAGACCGACGTCATGGTGGTCACGCGCTGGGGCGCGACCTCCCCGGCGACCGGCAAAACCGCCACGATGGATATCCACCACTGGTGGCGGTTCCGCGACGGGAAGATCTACCTCTACCGCGGCACCGAAGACACCGCCCAAACACAGAACCTGCTGCGCAATGACTGACACGCCGCCACCAGCGCTGACCCCATCGTTCTGCCGCCAGCAAGGAGGCACCATGCCCGTCGTCGTCGTCTTCGACTTCCCTGGCGAAGACACCGCCAAATACCACAAGGTCTTCGAACTCGGCGGCCCTGCCGTGAACGCACCGCCGAGCCGCCTCGACCACATCTGCTACAAGACTGACAAGGGCGACCAGCATTAGGGTGGGAAATATGCAGGTGCAGGTAAGCCAGGAAGCTGCTGAGCTGGTTGCTGCCCGGGGCGGGAAGCTGTGGGTGTGGGCTGCGCACCCGCGCATGTGCTGCGCGGGCACGCCGGCTTACATGCACGCGGCGACCGAGGCACCGCCAAGCCTGTCAGGCTTTACCCGTATCCCGGTGGCAGGGCTGGAGCTGTGGTTCCGGGCTCCGGCCGGCCCGCATCCTGATGTTCTGGAGATCGGCCGGCGGGGAAAGCGCCACCCGCGCGTGGAGGCCTACTGGGACGGGTGCCTGTTCGCGCTCGGTGCCTGACACGGTCCAGGCACGCGCCGCTGACGGCACGGCTCCCGGTCCGGGAGCAGCGTGCACGAATCTGGCCTTTCAGGGCTTGCGGCCGAGGCCGCCATAGACGGAGACAGCCGCATCAGTTGGCTGGGCTGGCTGACCGGGGTCGTTTGGATCAGGGCGCCATCTGGGCAGTGACACCACACCTGGGTCCAGGAGATCCAGTCCGGCGAAGAACCGTTCGACGGCCGCCAGGGGACGGACTTGCATGGTTACCCCGCTTCGCCGGTATACCGCGGCCACTCCCTGCCACGCGGCCGGGTCGAAGTCCCCGGTGAGATGGGACAGCGCCAGGTAGCTGCCAGCGGGCAGTTCCGCGAGCAGCCGGCCAGCCAGGTCCCAGGGATCGTCCTCGTCGGCGATGAAGTGCATGACCGCTAGCAGCAGCAGCCCGACAGGCCGGTTCATGTCCAGGGTCTGCCGCAGGTCAGCGGAGCTGAGGATCTTGCCGACGTTGCGCACGTCGGCGTCAACGTAGGCGGTCTTGCCCACGGGGCCGGAGGTCAGCAGCGCCCGCGCGTGCGCGAGCACGATGGGATCGTTGTCCACGTACACGACCCGGGCCTGCGGATTTGCGTCCTGCGCGATCTCGTGCACGTTGGGAGAGGTCGGGATGCCCGTACCAATGTCCAGGAACTGGCTGATGCCCGCGTCACGGGCGAGGTAACGCACCACGCGGCGCAGGAACGCGCGATTCTCCCGAGGCGGGACCCGTGAATTGGGATTGGCTTCCAGCCCTGCCTGGGCGGCGGCACGGTCGGCGGCGAAATTGTCCTTCCCGCCGAGCAGGTAGTCGTAGACCCGGGCTGGGTGCGGCCGATCCAATTGCAGGTTAACTTGCGGCTCCCCGGCGACGGCGGGGTCCCCGTTCATCCAGCCATCCTCCGCCATTCTGATTTCGCCTGCCTAAGACCCGTTGAGACCGCCCGCGCCCGACCGTGACCAATGATAGGGCGGTGCTGCCCGGGGCGCTGGCTGACGGCCAACCGGAGGGAAGGCGTCCCAGGCCGCAGCTGAGGCCCGGCCACCGACCGCGCCGAGGGCCCCCGATTAGCCGCGGGCGGGGTGGAGTTACCGGCTCATGCAGAGCGGTGCTCGCGCGCGTACGCGTCGAGCCGGTTGAGCTCGTCCATGTAGATGGCCCGCATCACCCTCGGCGCGAACATCCGCTCGAAGAAGCCGCCGATCCCGTGCGCCCCGTCCCAGGTGGTCGAGATCTGCACGCGCGACGCGCCGCCCTGCGGGGAGACCGTGAACGTCGTGACCGCGGTGGAGTTGGTGTCGGACTCGGTGAGGACCCGGCCCGGCTCGGGCTCGGCGACCTTCATCTGGTACTCGCGGGTGCGCCCGCCCGCCGTCATCTTGAATCGCGTGACCGTGCCAGCCCCTACGCCACCGGACTCGACCCGGAAGTCTGAAAACGCCGGCGGCAGGAAGCGCGGATGATGCTCACGCATGTCCGCGATATAGCCGTAGACCGTCTCCGCGGGCGCCTCCACCGCGCGCTCGGCGGAGATGAGAATCCTTGCCATGCATGCCTGTCTACCACGACGCCAAACCAGCGTGTGCTCATCCCGCTGCCCGACCGGGACTCTGACGTTACCGAGGTCGCCGTGCCGTGGCGGATCCTGCGCAATGCCGGGCACCAGGCAGTCTTCGCCGCCGAGGAGGCGGGCACCGTCCCGGCCGCTGATCCACGGCTCCTGGCGGGCGTGCCAGCCGGTGAACCAAACCCGGTCAGCGGCGAGGCGGGGAAGCGAGGATCTGGGCCAGGTGCCGCCCCCGGACGCCGCCGAGCTGGCCGGCCTGGGTGCGGCAGGAGAACCCGTCGGCCAGGAAGACCGTGCCCGGTGCGGCACCCCTTAGCGCGGGCAGCAGGGCCAGCTCCGCGACCGCCACGGAGACCTCGTAGTGGCCTTTCTCCATGCCGAAGTTGCCCGCCAGGCCGCAGCACCCGGCCAGCGTGGTGACCGTGGCCCCGGCCGCGGACAGCAGGGCCCGGTCCGCGCCGTAGCCCATCACGGAGTAGTGGTGGCAGTGCGGCTGGGCGATGATCTCGGTGCCGGTCAGGTCGGGCGGGGCCCAGTGCGGTCCCGGGCCCAGCGGTGGCGGCGCGGTGAGCAACTCGGCAAGCGTGCGCGTCGCGGCGGCCACCGCGGCGGCCCGGGAGTCGCCGGGGAACAAGTCTCCCAGGTCGGAGCGGAGCACCGCGGTACAGGAGGGCTCCAGGCCGACGATAGGGATCCCGGCCTCGGCATGCGGGGCGAGGACGTCCAGCAGCGCGGTCAGGCGGCGGCGCGCCCCGTCCAGCTGGCCGGTGCTGATCCAGGTCAACCCGCAGCAGGCCGAACGTTCGGGGACGATCACCTGATAGCCGGCCTGGCGCAGCACCGTGAGGGCGGCCTCCGGCACCTCGGGGTCGAAGGCGTCACTGAAGGAGTCGGCCCACAGCACCACCGGGCGCTGGGACGTGTCAGGGACCGGGGTTGCGCGGCCCGCCGCGGCTGAGTGGTGGGCAGCGGAGCGGCGGAACGGCACCTCGGCAAAGGCCGGGATCGCGCGCCGCGTGTCCATCCCACCCGAGGCGAGCACAGCGGTGGTCAGCGGCCCGATCCGCAGCAGTGCGTTGACCAGCCGGGGCGCGGCCCCGGCCCACCGGGCCCAGCGGGGCAGCTGGCCCAGCGCGTAGTGCGCGCGGGGCCGCAGCCGCCGCCGGTAGGCCCGGTAGGCCACCTCGGACTTGTACCGGGCCATGTCCACCCCGGCCGGGCAGTCCGCCGAGCATGCCTTGCAGGACAGGCACAGGTCCAGAGAGTCCCGTACCTCGGGCGATCTCCGGCCGGCGGAGACCAGGGTGCCCTGGGCCATCTCCTGCAGTACCCGCGCGCGGCCCCGGGTGGAATCCTTCTCGTCCCGGGTGGCGAGGTAGGACGGGCACATGAAGCCGCCCGACCCGGAGGAGTCGGCCCGGCACTTGCCCACGCCCACACAGCGGTGCACAGCCGTGGTCAGGTCGCCGTCGTCCTCGGCGAACGCGAAGCCCGCCTGCCGGGGCAGCGGCGCGGCGGCCGGGCGGCGCAGGTCGGCGTCGAGCGGCCGGGGCCGGACCAGCACGCCCGGGTTGAGCAGGTCGGCTGGGTCCAGCAGGTGCTTGAACGCGCCGAACGCGGCCAGCGCTTCGGGTGAGTACATCACGGGCAGCAGCTCGCTGCGGGCCCGGCCGTCGCCGTGCTCGCCGGACAGTGACCCGCCGTGCGCGGTGACCAGGTGTGCCGCGGCGGTCAGGAACTCGCGCATGACCTGGGCACCGCCCGGCCGGTCCAGCGGGAAGTCGATCCGGACGTGGATGCAGCCGTCCCCGAAGTGGCCGTAGAGCAGGCCGTCCAGCTGGGAGGACCCGAGCAGCGCGCGGAACTCCCGCAGGTAGGCGCCGAGCCGGTCCGGCGGCACCGCCGCGTCCTCCCAGCCGGGCCAGGCTTGCTTGTTGCCGGGCGTCCGGCCGGCGAGCCCGGCGCCGTCCTCCCGGATCCGCCAGATCGCCGAGGCCTCCGGGCCCGCCGGGATGACCGTGGCGGCGAGGGCGCCGGCGGTGGCCACCATGGCCTGCGCCAGGGCCACCGCCTCGGCGGGAGATGCCGCGCCCATCTCGACCATCAGCCAGGCGTCCCCCGGGGGCAGGTCTGGCACCCGGGACGATCCCTTGCGGCGGCGGACCACATCCACCATCCGGGCATCCAGGCCCTCGATGGCCAGCGGGGCGTGGGCCAGGATCGCGGGCACGGCGTCGGCTGCGTCGGCCACGTCGGGATAGCCGAGCACGACAAGCGCGTGGGCCTGCGCCACCGGCACCAGGCGGACCGTGGCCCCCAGCATGGTGACCACCGTGCCCTCCGTGCCGGCCAGCGTCCTGGCCAGGCCGGCGCCGTTCTCCGGGAGCAGGTGCTCCAGGGAGTAGCCGGACACCTGGCGGCGCAGCCGGCCGAACTCTTTGCGCAGCAGGGCCAGGTTCGCGGAGACCAGCGACTCCAGGCCGGGCACCGGGTCCAGGCCGCGGCCGGCCGTGAAGCGCAGGCCGGTGCCGTCGATGACGTCCAGCTCGAGCACGTTGTCCGCGGTGCGGCCGTAGGCCAGTGCGTGGGCGCCGCACGCGTTGTTGCCGATCATGCCGCCCAGCGTGGCCCGGGACTGGGTGGAGGGGTCGGGCCCGAAGCGGAGCCCGTGCGGGGCCGCGGCCGCCTGGAGGCTGGCCAGGATCACCCCGGGCTCGACCCGCGCGGTACGCGCCTCCGGGTCGAGGTCCAGGATCCGGCCCAGGTGCCGCGAGGTGTCCAGGACGATCCCGGCCCCGACCGCGTTACCTGCAATGGACGTGCCGGCCCCGCGTGTGGTCAGCGGCGTTCCGGTGCGCCGGGACACCTCAGCCACGGCCAGGATGTCGCCGGTGTCCCGGGGGAACGCCACGACCTGGGGCACGACCCGGTAGTTCGAGGCGTCGCTGGAGTACTCGGCGCGGCGGCGGGAGGAGTCATCCACCTCGCCCTGCATCGCCGCCCGCAGGGCCTGGGCGATGTCTGCGGGATCCACGCATGTCATCCTGCCCTCACCAGGCCGCTGCTCAGTACAGGACCCCGCCTGCTGGCAGCGGCGGGGCCCGGTACTGGGTTACCGGGCCGCCGGGTGTCCCCGCCGGCCTGCCCGGCCGGTCAGCGCCGGCCTGCCTGGCCGGTCGCCGGCCTGCCCTGGCCGGTCAGCGCCGGTATTTCCAGCTGGTGCCGACCCCGGACAGGTGCAGGGCCAGGCAGACCAGGCCGAGCAGCATCAGGCTGGTCGGCGAGAAGATGGCATTGCTGATGGACACGTTAGCGGCGTTTATGATGAAGGCAATGGCAAAGAGAATGGCTGCGACGAACCCCAGCATGGAGGGCAGTCCTTCCGTCAATGTTGCGGCTGACTAGGCATCCACCGCTACGCCGGGCACGTCACCCGTAACCCGCTGCTTTTGCCTGGAACGGCCGGCAGGTACCCGTGACCGGCGAATTAAACCGCGGGCCCCGTGCATTAGCCATCACGATTGGGGCACTCTGGTCGCATGGCCGTCACTCCCCCGCCCGGCGGAGCCGCTGCCGGCACCGTCGCAGACGCGCCGCGGCGCCCCTGGCGTGCCGCCACGTTCGTGCTGGCGGTCGTCGCCGTCGTCCTGCTCACGCTCGTGCTGGCCGCGGCGGCCCGGGACCGGGGGCAGGACCCCAGCACCACGGTCTCCGTGAGTGCGGACTCCGTGCGCACCGTCGACCTCCAGGCTCCGCCGGGACAGCTGACCATCATCGCCGTCCGGACCGGCCAGGTGACGCTGTCCGGGCCGGTGAGCTGGACCGGCCGGTCCGCCGTGATCGTGACCAGGCCCCGGTTCGCGGGCGGCGTGCTGCACCTGGCCTACCGATGTGCCGCGCACAGCCCGTGCACCGGGCGACTGCGGCTGGTCGTGCCCCAGCACTGCGGCATCGCGCTGTGGGTGCCGTCGGGCCACGTGATCGCGTCCGGGCTGGCCGGCCCGCTGTGGATCAGCGCACGCAGCGTGGACATCAGCGCGGCCGGGCTGCGCGCGCCCAGCCTGGACGCGAAGATCACGTCAGGCCACCTGAGCGCCACATTCGACTCCCCGCCCCGCTGGGTCAGTGTCACGCTTATCTCCGCGCAGGCCACGCTGCACCTGCCGGCCAGCGCCACCTACCGGCTCAGCCAGCAGGTCACTTCCGGGTACGTCCACGCGGACATCCCGCAAGCCAGCGACTCGGCCCGGACGATCGCCGCCCGGATCAACTCCGGCGAGCTGGAGCTGCTACCGCGCTGACCCCCGCTCCGGTGATTGACTTGCGATCAGGGTCCGTGGCGGCCGGCTGCGCGGCAAGAGGTACCGCGCGGTGTCTTGACCTAAAGCCCTCTTGAACATGGATGCTGGTCTCATCAACAGGCCTCGCGAGCCGGGCCGCGTTAGCGGCGCCGGCGTCAGGAGGGTGATGGACGAGAGAGTTCTCGCTGAGTACCTGCGCCGCCTCGGGGTCACGCGTCCCCAGCTAGTCGATGCGGCCACGCTTTGCCTGCTGCACCGGGCCCACCAGATCGCGGTGCCGTTCGAGAACCTGAGCATCCACCTTGGTGAGCCCATCTCGCTGGAAGAGGGCGGCCTGACAGACAAGATCGTCAACAGGCGGCGCGGAGGCTTCTGCTACGAGCTGAACGGGGCCTTCGCGCTCCTGCTGCAGGCCCTGGGCGTTGATGTCGAACGGGTCGCCGCGCGGGTCTACGCCAACGGCCAGCCCGGGCCACCGTTCGACCATCTGGCGCTGATCGTGCGCCCCGCCGATGGCAGCGGCCCATGGCTGGCCGACGTGGGCTTCGGCAGTCACAGTGTCTTCCCGCTGCTCCTCGACCACAGGGAGGGCCAGGAGGATCCCGCCGGCCGGTTCCTGCTGGCTGATACCGAAGACGCGGATGTGGATGTGCTCAGGAACGGCGAACCGCAGTACCGGATCGAGCGGCGCGAGCGGTCGCTAGCCGACTTCGTCCCGACCTGCTGGTGGCAGCAGACCTCACCGCAATCCCACTTCACCCGCGGCACGATCTGCTCGCGGCTCACCGACGACGGCCGGATCTCTATCAGTGACCGCACCCTGATCCGGACCAGCGGTGAATCACGTGTTGAGCAGCAGCTGTCCGACGACGCCGCACTCCTGACCGCCTACGGCGAGCACTTCGGGATCAACCTCGACCGGGTCCCCGCGGCAGCACCCAGCTGAGCGGGCCCAGGACACTTCGGCGCGCAAACTCCGGACTGCCCTGACAGGGGTCAAGCCACGCCAAGGAGGGTCGCGTGATTTCGGGCGCTCTTACTTCTTGGTGATGAATGTGCCCTTGCCGAGGACAGATTCCACGAGGCCCCGCTCCCGGAGTTCACGCATCGCCCGGCGAATGGTCTGATACGCAACCCCGTAGTACTCCCCCATATCGCGCTCTGAGGGCAGCCGCTGGCCGCGCGCGATCTTCCCGGCCTTCACGTGGCCCTCGATGTAATCGGCCACCTGCACGTACAAGGGCTCCGCGCTGGCCGCGTCGAACACCGGACGATCTTCCACACGATCACCGTAAACCACCTCCCACCTGCGCAAAGACACGGGAGTCACTAAGTGCCGATGCATAGCTATGGGAAGCACCTGTATAGTGTCGGCAGGACCGGGACAAGTGGACTCGGCTGAGAGGTGGCGCCGATGCACACGCACGCAGATGAACTCTTGGATCAGCTCAGCGTGGCGTACGGGGAGTTCTGGGAGACGTGGCTTGTGCCCACGGCGATCGGAGCTGGCGTCTGGTGCGCGCGGCTCCACAGCGATCACAAGCACTACATCAACGCCGAGAGCCCCGCCATGCTGGAAACTCTCATGGACCGGGATGACCAGCTCGCGCGGAGGGTCTACTCGTCCGCCGCTACCGGCACGAGACAGGGCATCACCCCAGCCGCGACTCCGCCCAGCACATCCGCGCCCAGGGACGCCACGGCGGCGGCCGGGGACGCCACGACGGCGGCCGGGGACGCCACGACGGCGGCCAGCGAGGCAGGCGCGAAGGGGGATGTGGCATGACCGACAACCGCATCGAGCACGCCGGCAGGAACATTCCCCCCGCTGGGCTCAGCGTGGTGAAGTGCCCCCTGCACCCCGGGTCAGTAGACGTGCATCACCCCGCCGACGATGAAGAGATCATGCATGTTTCCGCCGCCTTGTGGGCTGCGTTTACCAACTGGGTCAAGGCAGGGCTCGGCGACTATGACAAGCTCCCGGACGACCCCCGGAAGCACTTACCGAGATTCCGCGGCTAGAACCCTAAGTCACCACTGGGGGTGCCCTGAAGCAAGGAGTAGTCATATGATGACCCTTTGTGCCTCCCCTGGAACGACCACGGGGGATTCGTATGCGTCACGCCAAGATCATCCTCGTCCGGCTCGTGGTGGCCACAGCGGCGGTCATGACGCTGGCCGGGCTCGCGCTACCAGCCGCTGGCCCGGCCTCGGCCTCATCCCTGCCCAAAATCCAGACCGCGGGCATGAGCGGGAACTGGAGCGGGACGTGGCGTGTGCGGCCGCGAACGGTCTACTTCGGCTCCTACTTCCTCATCAAGGACCTGCGGTACAGGTACTACAACGGAACCCACGCCTATGCGCACGGCCGGCTGCTCGTCGATAACTGCCGTCCTGATTGCGCGCGGGCCGGGTACTTCGCCAACGCAACCGCGTACTTCTGGGACACCTTCCACCATCGCGGCCCAGGGCTGAACTTCGGCTACCTTCGCCTTCGCTGGGGACGGCATCTCCGACACTCCATGCTGCTGTGGATCAGCAGTGCCGGATCGTGGGCTTGGCGCTGAGCCGGGCAGCCGTCACGGTTAAGCACAACCCGGCAACGGCCCTGGCCCGGTTGCCGGCGGTCAGATCGAGAAGTCCTGCTCGTACCAGACCTCGGTGCTGGCCGGGCGATCCTCCGCTGGGCGCGGGCTCGCCGCGCGCGGCGGGGCGGCCCCGTTCTCGTCGATCCTCGCTTCCAGCTCCTCGATCCGGTCGTGCAGCGTGCGCAGGCTGACGCCCACCACGTCGGGCAGCAGGGCGTTGTCAAGATCCGCGGGCGCGGCCGCGGTCCGGGCGTGCCTGCGCATGATCACCTGGCCGGGCACGCCGACCACGACCGAGTCGGGCGGCACCGGCTTGACCACGACGGCGTTGGCGCCGATCCGGCTGTCGTGGCCGACCGTGATCGGGCCCAGCACCTTCGCGCCGGCCCCGATGGTCACCCGGTCCCCGACCGTGGGATGCCGCTTGCCGCGGTCCACACTGGTGCCGCCGAGAGTGACCCCGTGGTAGATGGTCACGTCCGCGCCGACTTCCGCCGTTTCCCCGATCACCACCCCGATGGCGTGGTCGATGAACAGCCCGGGACCGAGGACCGCGGCCGGGTGGATGTCCACCCCGGTGAGCCGCTGGGTGAGCGACGAGCAGCACCGGGCCAGCAGCGTGCGGTCGTGTCGCCACAGCCAGCTGCTGGTCCGGTGCCCCCAGACGGCGTGCAGCCCGGGGTAACACAGCACCAGTTCCGCGCTGCTGCGCGCGGCCGGATCGCGCTCCCTGGCCGCCCGCAGGTCCGCGCGCAGCACAGAGAGCACCGCTAGTCCCCCAAGTCCGCGAACAACGGAGTGCTCAGGTACCGCTCACCGAAGTCGGGAACCACGACCACGATCAGCTTCCCGGCGTTCTCCGGCCGGTGCGCGACCTGGACCGCGGCCCAGACTGCCGCGCCGGAGGAGATACCGACCAGCACCCCTTCCTCCCGGGCCAGCCGGCGGGCCATGCCGATCGCGTCGTCGTTGCTGACCTGGAGGATCTCGTCGATGAGGGTGGCCTCGTAGACGCCCGGGACGAACCCCGCGCCGATGCCCTGGATCGGGTGCGGTCCCTTCTTTCCGCCGGACAGCACCGGCGACGCGGCCGGCTCGACCGCCACCAGCCGGACTTCCGGCTTGCGCTCCTTGAGCACCTCGCCCACGCCGGTGATCGTGCCACCGGTGCCGACGCCGGCCACGAAGATGTCCACGGCCCCGTCGGTGTCCCGCCAGACTTCCTCGGCGGTAGTCGCGCGGTGGATCGCCGGGTTGGCCGGGTTCTCGAACTGCTGCGGGACGAAGTAGCGCTGGTCGCTCTTGGCCAGTTCCTCGGCCTTGGCGATCGCGCCGGGCATGCCCTCGGCACCGGGGGTGAGCACTAGTTCGGCGCCCAGGGCCCGGAGCAGCTGCCGGCGTTCCCGGCTCATCGTCTCGGGCATGGTCAGCACGCACCGATAGCCGCGGGCGGCGCACACCATGGCCAGCGCGATGCCGGTATTGCCGCTGGTCGGCTCCAGGATGATGGTGTCCGGCCCGATCAGCCCGCCGCGCTCCGCCGCGTCGATCATCGCCACGCCGATGCGGTCCTTGACGCTGTTCGCCGGGTTGAAGAACTCCAGCTTGGCCACGACCTGGGCACCGGCCCCGTCGGTCACCCGCTGCAACCGCAACAGCGGAGTGTTCCCGATCAGCTCCGTGATGTCCTCGGCAATCCTCATTTCCCGTCCTTCCCGTGAGCGGCCAGTACCTGACCGTCAATTGCGATCAGGTTCTGGCCATTTACTTCTGTTTCAGAATAATACTAAAGTCTCATCTCAAGCGTTCCGCCTCGTGCTCCCGGGGAGCCAGGACCAAAGGTCCTGAAACAACTTTCGAAGGTCTGTTCTTCCGGCGCCATTAGCCTCTGGCAAACAATTCATCGGCGTCACAAGATCGATGGTGGCTTAGTGGCGACAACGTGATCTTGCCATAAAGTCAAGGGAAAGGATAAGAAATGCCAACCGAGGAACCGGTCAACCTGGCGCTCAGCGACGCTGCAGCACGCCAGCTAGCCAATGCCACCAAGACCACCGCGCAGCTGGATACCATTACCCCGCGGTGGCTGACCAGGCTGTTGCAGTGGGTCCCGGTCGAAGCGGGCATCTACCGGCTGAACCGGGTCAAGCACCCGGAGACCGTCGAGATCTCCTGCCCGCCGCGCGACGAGTCTGAGCTTCCGCAGACCTACGTCGAGTACGACGAGGCACCGCGAGAGTATTTCCTCAGCTCAGTGTCGACCGTGGTGGATATCCATACCAGGGTCTCTGATCTGTATAGCAGCCCATACGACCAGATCGGCGAGCAGATCCGGCTGACTATCGAGACCATCAAGGAGCGGCAGGAAAGCGAGCTGATCAACAACGCGGATTACGGCCTGCTGGCCAACACCGCCGATGTGCAGCACATCACCCCGGTGGTCGGGCCGCCCACCCCGGACGACTTCGATGAGCTGATCACGAAGGTATGGAAGGAACCCGCGTTCTTCCTGACCCACCCCGCCGCCATCGCCGCCTTCGGCCGGGAATGCACCCGGCGCGGAGTGCCGCCGGCCACGGCCAGCCTGTACGGGTCGCAGTTCATCACCTGGCGCGGCGTGCCGGTCATCCCCTCCAACAAGGTGCCGCTGGAAGACGGTAAGACCCGGGTCCTCCTGCTCCGGGTCGGCGAGCAGCGGCAGGGCGTCGTCGGCCTCTACCAGCCAGGCCTCCCTGGAGAGCGGGGCCCCGGGCTCTCGGTGCGCTTCATGGGCATCAACCGCAACGCCATCGCTTCCTACCTGATCTCGCTGTACTGCTCGCTGGCGGTCCTCACCCCGGACGCGGTCGCAGTGCTTGACGACGTCGAAGTGGGCAAGTTCCATGAATACGACCACACCTACCGCTGACGGCATGGGCGCGCTGCCCCCGGGACTGCCGGACGAAGCGACGCTGACCCGGCTGGCCAACGAGTTCTTCCGCGAACTCCCCGGCCAGCCGGCGCCCGCCGTCCTCCCCGTGGAGCCGCCGCCCGCCGTCCTCCCCCTGGAGCCGCAGCCCGCCGTCCGGGCGGCGCCGCAGCCAGCGACCGCCGGCTTCTCGCCGCCGTCGCCCTTCGCTCCGCCGGGACTGCTCACCACCGCACCAGAACTGCCGACCACTGCGCCGGAATGGGCCGGGCCAGCCTTCGCGCTGCCCGGCGGCACCCCGGCCGCCGTGCCGTCCTTCTACTTCGTCGATGAGCGGCCGGCCGCTGCCGCGCCGGCCGCCGTGTACCCGGCCAGCCCGGAGGCGATGTTCGACGTCGAGACGGTGCGCCGCCAGTTCCCGATCCTCAGCGAGCGGATCAACGGACGGCAGCTGGTCTGGCTGGACAACGCGGCCACGACACAGAAACCGCAGGTGGTGATCGACCGGCTCAGCTGCTTTTACGCGCACGAGAACTCCAACATCCACCGGGCGGCGCATACCCTCGCCGCGCGGGCGACCGACGCGTACGAAGCCGCCCGGGCCACGATCGCGGACTTCATCGGCGCACCGTCGAGCGAGACCATCGTCTACACCCGGGGCGCCACCGAGGCGATCAACCTGGTGGCCCAGGCCTGGGGGCACCAGAACGTCCGCGAGGGCGACGAGATCCTGATCTCCCACCTTGAGCATCACGCCAACATCGTGCCCTGGCAGCAGCTCGCCGAGCAGGTCGGTGCCACGCTGAAGGTCATCCCGGTGGACGACGAGGGCCAGTTGCTCCTCGGCGCCTACACCGATCTGCTCAGCGACCGCACCCGCCTGGTCGCGGTATCGCACGTGTCCAACACCCTGGGCACCATCGTGCCGGTCAGCGAGGTGATCGCGGGGGCGCACCGGGTCGGTGCCCGGGTGCTCATCGACGGCGCCCAGGCCGTCGCGCACCTGCCGACCGATGTACGCGGCCTGGACACCGATTTCTACGTGTTCTCCGGGCACAAGGTGTTCGCGCCCACCGGCATCGGGGTGCTCTACGGCAAGCCTGAGCTGCTGGAGACGATGCCGCCCTGGCAGGGTGGCGGGAACATGATCCGGGATGTCACGTTCGAGCGGACCACCTACCAGGGCCCGCCCGCCCGGTTCGAGGCGGGGACGGGCAGCATCGGCGATGCTGTCGCCCTCGGTACCGCGCTCGATTTCGTCCGCCAGACCGGCCTGCCCGCCATCACCAGCTACGAACACGATCTGCTCGGCTACGCCCTCCGGGAACTGCAGGCTGTACCTGGCCTCCGCCTGATCGGCACCGCCCCGGAGAAGGCCAGCGTGCTGTCCTTCGTCCTAGACGGATACCGGCCTGAGGACGTCGGCTCGGCGCTGGACCAAGAGGGCATCGCGGTCCGGGCTGGCCACCACTGCGCCCAGCCGATCCTGCGCCGGTACGGGCTGGAGTCGGCGGTCCGCGCGTCGCTGGCCATGTACAACACCCGCGGCGAGGTTGACCTGCTGGCCGCGGCGCTGCACCGGCTCGCGGCTGACGCCGGGAGCCGCCGGTAGCCACCTCCGGAAGCGGCGGGGTGGGCTGGTGCCTTCCGGGTTGCCCGGAAGGCACCAGCCCCACCGGCTCGCCACCGGCCCCATGGAACGCACGGTGGTCCCCTGAGGTCCGGTGAAGGCCCGCATGCCTTCCCTTCCCTAACGGTTTTCCCGGGCGCGTGTCCTGCGGCCCGGCAGTCTCGTCCCAGCGGCACAAGGTCAGCGGACCAGGTCGTTGAAGAGCCGGTCGAGTTCGGCCGCGGGGTCGGCGGTCAGGCCGCTGTGCACCGGGCCCGGCTGCACGATCGTGCTGCGTGTGGCGGTGAGCCAGCGGAACCGCACTCCCGGGGACTGCTCCGCTGCGGGGCCGCTGCGGCAGCCCTCCTCGAGGGCGCCAAGGGCAGCGGCCACGGCGTCCATGTCCGTGGTTGGGTCGAGCACCCGGAGACGGTCTTCGTTGAGGAAAATCCGGCAGCCGAGATAACGGTGCTGCTGGCAGTAAAGGATCACCCCGGCGTTCATCGCCTCGCCGCGCTCGACCCTCGGCACTACGCGGATCAGCGCGTACTCGAAGGACTCGGTCCCGCGCGGTGCCTCCCCGCGGGCAATCCCCTCGGCGCCCATCACCGGATCACCTCCAGCACCCGGGGCGCGCGTTCCAGCAGGTGCGCACCGAAGTCCCCGGGCCGCCCGTCGCCGAACCACCCGGGCGGAACCAGGGCCAGCACCTCGTCCAGCAGCGCGGGAGTGATCTGCGGGGCCAGGACCTGGTGTGCGGCGGGAAGCTGGGTCGCGGCCCGGCGCAGCACGTGATCGCCCGCGTCGAACGGCGCCAGCGGGCGGGCGGCCGGCCAGTTGTGCTGGAAGTACAGCGCGGATCCGTGGTCGATCAGCCAGACGTTACCGTGCCAGACCAGCAGGTTCGGGTTGCGCCAGGTCCGGTCCACGTTCTGGATCAGCGCATCGAACCAGAGCACGCTGCTGGCGAACTCGGCGGCCACCGCCCAGCCCGCCGGATCGAAGCCGGCCGACCCGGGCAGGAAGTCGACCCCGACATTCACCCCTTCACTGGCCCGCAGCAGGTCCTGGATCTCCGGGTCGGGCTCGGTGGCGGCGATCCGCGGGTCCAGGCAGGCGAGCACCAGGTCGGGGGTGCGCAGGCCGAGCCGCCGGGCGAGTTCCCCGCCGATGATCTCCGCCACCAGCGCCTTCGGGCCCTGGCCGGCGCCGCGGAACTTGAGCACGTAGGTGCCGAGGTTGTCCGCCTCGACCAGGGCAGGCAGCGATCCTCCCTCGCGCAGCGGGGTCACGTAGCGGGTGACGCTCACCTGTTCCAGCACGCCGGACAGGCTATCGGGGCCGGCGAGGCCAGGCCCACGCCCGTAAGGCGGCGCGGAGGGCGGCGTACCAGGGCGGGAACTCCAGCAGCGAGTCCAGGACCACATCGGCGCCGGCCGTCAGCAGGTCCGCGGCGCTGAACGATCCCGTGGTCACCCCGACCGCGTGCGCGCCCGCTGCGGTCGCGGCGCCCATGTCGGCGGGGACGTCACCGACGTACACCGCCGCGCCGACCTGGGCCAGCACGGCGGCCTTTTCCGGCCCGTACACGTGCGTGTAGAGGTCGTCGGCCTCCAGCCCTGCCGCGACCAGGCTGGGCCCGACCGAGACCGGGTGTTTCGCGGTGATGATGAGGGCCCGCTCGCCTGCCCGCCGGACGGCCGCCAGCGCCTCGGCCGCCCCGGGCAGCGGCGTGGTCAGCTGCGGGGCCAGCCGCACGTAGTGCCGCCGGTAGGTGGCCGCGGCCGCGTCGCGCTCAGCGGCCGGGAACCAGCAGGCCACCTCGTCCTCGAGCTTGATGCCCAGCCGCCGGGTGACGGAGTCCAGATCGATACGGGTCCCGGTCTCCCGGGCGACCTCCGTCCACGCGGCCAGGATCGCCGGCTGGGAGTCGATCAGGGTCAGGTCCAGGTCGAACCCGACCGGCCCGGCCTTCCCCCGGATGAAGGAGGCCTCCTCATCCCGGATCAAGAGGCAACCCGGGGGGTAAGCACGTGAGGGGACCGGGCCAGACTGGCTGAGCGCATACATGGAGGCGATCGGTGAGCACCCTGGAGCAGCCAGTGCAGGCCCGGCATCCGCTCGACCCGCTGACCGCCCCCGAATTCCGGCAGGCCGCCTCGGCGCTGCGGCGCGACCGCGGGGTCGGGGACCGGTGGCGAATCGCCTCGATCGAACTGCGCGAGCCCCCCAAGGACGCTCTGGGCGCACCGGTCCAGCAAGCACCGGCCCAGCAAGCACCGGTCCCAGCAAGCACCGGCCCGCGAGGCGCTGGCCGTGTGCTGGAACCGGGATGACGGCCATGCCTACCGCGCCGTGGTGTCGCTGGACGCCGGCACGGTCACGGCCTGGGAACCGCTCCCCGGCCAGCAGCCGAACATCACCCTGGACGAGTGGCACGAGTGCGACGAGATGCTGCGCAGCGACCCGGCGCTGGCGGCGGCGCTCGCCCGGCGCGGCATCACAGATCGTTCTCGCATCCTCACCGATCTCTGGGCCTACGGCGCGGACCTGGTCCCGCCACGCTATCGCGGACGGCGGCTGGGGTGGGCGGACGTCTGGTACCGCGGCAGCGAGCAGGGCAACCCTTACGCGCACCACCTCAGCGGGCTGCATCCGATCGTGGACCTCAACCGGATGGCGCTGCTGGAGATCGAGGACAGCCCCGGCCACGGGGGCGGCGCGGGCCCTGGGGAGGCCGCGGCGATGCCCGAGGTGATGGGTGAGTACCTGCCCAAGCTGATCCCGATGCCGCTGCGCGAGGTGGCACCGCTGGAGATCAGCCAGCCGGAGGGCGTCTCATTCCGGCTGGACGGGCACCTGCTCCGCTGGCAGAACTGGGAGTTGCGGCTCGGCTTCAACTACCGGGAAGGCCTGGTCCTGCACACGGTCGGTTTCCGCGACGCCGGGCGGCTGCGGCCAGTCGCGCACCGGCTCTCGTTCGCGGAGATGGTGGTGCCCTACCGGGATCCGACCCCGGACCACTTCCGGCGGACCGCGTTCGATATCGGTGAGTGGGGACTCGGCTTCATGACCACCTCACTCGAGCGGGGCTGCGACTGCCTCGGCGAGATTACCTACCTCGATGCGGTCGTCCACGACTCGGCGGGCGAGCCGCGCCACATCCCGCACGCCATCTGCATCCACGAGGAGGACAACGGCGTGCTGTGGAAGCACGTGGACCACGACTTCGGCCCCGAGGTGCGCCGCGCCCGGCGGCTCGTGGTGTCCTTCCACGTCACGGTGGCGAACTACGAGTACCTCGTGTACTGGCGTTTCTATCAGGACGGCAACATCGAGTGCGAGGTCCGGGCGACCGGGATCATGGTCACCTCGAGCTTCCCGCCCGGCCAGCCGCCGCCGTACGGGACGGTGGTCGACGAGCGCACCTACGCGCCGTTCCACCAGCACTTCATCGTGGCCCGGCTGGACCTGGACGTGGACGGCCCGGGGAACACGGTCTACGCGGTGGAGTCGGAGCCGCCGGCCCGGGGCCGGACGACCCGTACCGCCTCGGCCTGCTGCTCCGCCAGACCCCGCTGCGCACCGAGGCGGAGGGCAAGCAGGACTACGACTGGCAGACCCAGCGCAGCTGGAAGGTCGTGAGCGCGGACGCCTCGAACTCGCTCGGCAGCCCGACCGGGTACAAGCTGGTGCCCGGCGGGTCGTTCCCGGCGTTGCTGGCCCCCTCATCCCCGGTGCTGCGGCGCGCCAGGGTGATCGAGCACACGCTGTGGGTTACCCCGTACCACCCGGATGAGCGCTGGCCGTGCGGCGACTTCCCTACCCAGAGTGCGGCGGATTCCGGGCTGCCCGTCTGGACCGCGCAGAACCGCCCGATCGAGAACGCCGACGTCGTGCTGTGGTACGTGTTCGGCATCCATCACATCACCCGGCCCGAGGACTGGCCGATCATGCCGGTGGACACGGTGTCGTTCTGGCTGAAGCCGTTCGGGTTCTTTGATCGTAATCCGGCCCTTGACCTGCCGCCGGACGGCCATCCGGTGCCACCCGGGCGCAGGGGGCGCCGGGACCGGCTGAGCGCGCCGGGCCGTGGCTAGGCTTTGACGATGCGCAGCAGCCTGGTGGTGCGGTCGGCCGCGTCCCTCGCAGGCCTGACGGCTGCGCTCTGGATGACCACGGGCGGAACCGCCGGCGCCAGCACCGTGGCCGCGATCAGTCCCGGCTCCCCCAGCCTTAGCTCCTCCCCGGCCGCCAGCCCGTCCCCCAGCCCCAGCTCCTCCCCCGCCGCCAGCTCGTCACCCAGCCCCAGCTCCTCTTCTAGCGGAGGCTCGTGGACGGTGTACCACGGCGACCCGGCGGGCCGCGGGGTGGCCGTGTCCTCGGGCACGGTGGACACCGCGTCCCGGGCGTGGACCTCGCCTGCGCTGGACGGCGAGATCTACGGCGAGCCGCTGGCGTCGGCGGGCCGCGTGTACGTGGCCACGGAGAACGACACGGTGTACGCGCTGTCCGCTGCCACCGGCGCGGTGGCGTGGTCGCGGCATCTGGCCGCCCCGGTGCCCGCCAGCTCGCTGCCCTGCGGCGACATCACGCCCACCGTCGGGATCACCGGCACCCCCGTCATCGACCCCGCGCGGGGCGAGATCTTCGTGGTGGCCGACGAGGTGACGAGTGGCCACCCGGCCCACGTGCTGGCCGGGCTGAGCACGGCGACTGGCCGGGTCGAGATGACCCGGGCCGTGGACCCGGCCGGGGCGGACACCGCCGCACTGCTCCAGCGCACCGGGCTGGCCCTGGCCGGCAGCCGGGTGGTGTTCGGCTTCGGCGGCAACGACGGGGACTGCGCCACCTACCGGGGGCGGGTGGTCGCCGTTCCGGAGACCGGTGGGGCACCCGCCATGTTCACCGTGGACGGGAAGCCCGGCGAGTCGCAGGGCGCGATCTGGATGGGCGGGGGCGCCCCGGCCGTGGACGCCTCCGGCCACGTCTGGGTCAGCGCTGGCAACGGCTCGGTGTACAACGCCTCACGCGGTTACGACGACAGCGACTCGGTGCTCGAACTGTCGTCCTCGATGCGGCTGCTGCAGTACTTCGCGCCGAGCGACTGGCCGGTGAACAACTCCCGCGACCTCGACATGTCCACCGAGCCGGTGCTGCTGGCCGACGGCCAGGTGCTGCTGACCGGCAAATCCCGCATCATCTATCTGCTCAACGGCGCCCATCTGGGCGGCATCGGCGGCCAGCTGGCCAGTCTGGGGCCCGCCTGCAGCGAGGACATCGACGGCGGCGCCGCGGTGACCGGCAGCACGGTGTACCTGCCCTGCTTCAGCGGGATCATCGCCGTCCGCGCGACGGCGTCGCCGCCGGGCCTGCGGCTGCTGTGGAGGTCCCGGACCGGCGGCGGGCCGCCGATCGTGGCCGGGGGGCTGATCTGGACGATCAGCCAGGGCGGCACCCTCTACGGCCTCGACCCGCGCACCGGCCAGGTGCGGCAGCAGGCTTCCATCGGTATCCCCGCGAACCACTTCCCCACCCCGAGCGTGGGCGCCGGCCTGCTGCTGGCCCCGACCGCGGACCGGGTGGTCGCGTTCCGCGCCACGGGCGCTCCGGGTGCCCCCACCTCGGCCAACGCCACGGCCACCCCCGCCCCCGCCAGCCCCGCCCGCCACGGAACCCAGACGGGCAGCATCGCTCCCCCGGCGGGCCTGTCCGGCGGCGCCGTCGCGGGCATCGTGGCCGGCAGCCTCGTGGTGCTGACCGGGATCGGCTGGCTGGTATGGCGCCGCGCGCGGAGTCCCTAGAGCTGGCCCTAACCGGCCGCCCCTGACCGGCAGGCGCTTGCTGGCCGGTCCCTAGAGGTCGTCGTTCTCTTCCCCGCGCCGGGGAACCCCGCGGACAGGGCGGCCGTGCAGCCGGGCGTCCCGCTCGATCTCCTCGACGTCCTCGAGGGCGGCCCGCCGGATCCGCCGGCTGTGCGCGGTCCGCAGCCGGGGCCGGCTGACCAGCAGCCGGGTTCGCCGGCCCGCGAGGGCCAGGCCCAGCGCCAGCAGGACGATAGCCACCACGAAGATCACGACGGCATCTTGGATGGTGAAGGCACTCGATGCGGAAGCGGCGCCCGCTCCCGCGCTGACCACGCTGATCCCGGACATCATTGTTCCGCCTCCCGACCCACCGAGCCAGCGGCGCTGCTCGTCGCACCACGCCACAGGCATCATCAGGCCGATGCTTCCAGTGTAAAGCGAGAGCCAAATCTGGGGCGGCCTGCCGGGGTCGTTTACAAGCACAGCCCGGGCGTGTGGACCGAAACCCGGAACGCCTGCGCCGGCCCGCTCGCCGCCGTGGTCAGCGGGTTCCTGCGGCGCTGAGCCAGGCGGAGGCCAGCCGCTGCGGCCCCTGCCGCAGCCAGGCCCGCAGCTCCCCTGGTTCCTGGCTGGTCACCAGCTCCGGCTCGGCTCCGGGCAGGATGGGCCGGTGGTATTCGAGCTCGGCGTGGCCGGGCAGCCAGTCCAGCCCGGCCAGCTCGTCTTCCACGGCGGCCCAGTGGACGGCGTTGTTGACGTGGCCCGCGGTGTCGAAGTCCGCGGTGCGCAGCGGCCAGGACCGCCCGGCCGCGGACCCCGGCAGCCCCGGGTGGCAGAGCCGCGCCGAGACCTCACGGCCGCCCGCCGAGGGCCCGTAGAGGCGCTGGAACGACTCGCCCAGCGGCACCGGCCGCCCGTCCTCCGCCGAGACCGCGACCCAGATCGCGGTGGACTGGATAAGATCCCCGTCCGCCCCGCCCACGGTGGTTGTGCGCTCGGCCCACCGCGGGCCTGTGGCTGAGCAGTAGGTCCGCAACGAAATTCGCTCTCGGTGCGCGGGGTATCCGCGGATGGCCAGGGCCACGCGGCGGAGTAGCCAGAGGTATGACCCGTCCCAGCCTGCGTCGCTGACATCGTCTTCGGCGGCCTGCTGGAGGTAGCGGGCCAGCGCGTCGAGCCGGAGCCGGCCCGCGGGGATCACGTCGGTGCTGCGCAGCTGGCGGGTGGTGGCGAATACCCGGCCCTGCGGGGGATCAGCGCGGAACGGGGGGGACGGGCGCTGCAGCAGGAGAGTCATCTCTGGCATTGTCGCTGACGGCCGGGTCCTGTCCGCACGGGCCCACCCAGTGCTTACCGGATGGTGACCCCGCGCGGCCGCGGATACCTGACGGGCTACCCTCGCGAATGAAGCACGAGACTCTCCGAGGAGCCACGCATGACTCAGCAGGGCAGCGCAGACATCGGCGTGACGGGCCTGGCGGTGATGGGCCGCAACCTGGCCCGTAACCTCGCCCGGCACGGCTACGTGGTGGCGCTGCACAACCGCTCGCCGGAGCGTACCCATAGCCTGGCCAAGGAGCACGGCGACGAGGGCACGTTCGTGCCGGCCGACTCGATGGAAGAGTTCGTGGCCAGCCTCAGCCGGCCGCGGGCGATCATCATCATGGTCAAGGCGGGCGAGGCCACCGACGCCGTGATCAACGAACTGGTCCCGCTGCTGGACCCGGGTGACATCGTCATCGACTGCGGCAACGCGCACTTCATGGATACCCGGCGGCGGGAGGCCGCCCTGCGCGAGCGGGGCCTGCACTTCGTCGGATGCGGCGTGTCCGGCGGCGAGGAGGGGGCGCTGAACGGGCCGAGCATCATGCCCGGCGGGTCCAGGGAGTCCTACGCCAGGATCGGCCCGATGTTCGAGTCGATCGCCGTGAAGGTGGACGGCATTCCGTGCTGCACGCACGTGGGCCCGGACGGCGCCGGTCACTTCGTCAAGATGGTGCACAACGGCATCGAGTACGCGGACATGCAGCTCATCGCCGAGGCCTACGACCTGCTGCGAGCGGGCCTGGGTGCCCCGCCGGCCGAGATCGCGGACATCTTCCGCACCTGGAACGAGGGGGACCTGGACTCGTTCCTGATCCAGATCACGGCCCAGGTGCTCGCGCACACCGACCCCGAGACCGGGAAGCCGTTCGTGGACGTGGTGCTCGACCAGGCCGAGCAGAAGGGCACCGGCCGGTGGACGGTGCAGAATGCGCTCGATCTCGGCGTCCCGATCACCAGCATCGCCGAGGCCACGTTCGCCCGGGCCCTGTCCGGCCACGCGGACGAGCGAGAGGCGGCCCGCGCCGCGTTCGGCTCCGCGGTGTCGCCGCAGGTCAGCGACCGGGACGCTTTCGTGGAGGACGTCCGCCGGGCGCTGTATGCCTCCAAGGTGGTCGCCTACGCCCAGGGCTTCGACCAGATCGGCGCGGGCAGCGAAGAGTACGGCTGGGGCATCGACCGGGGCACGATGGCGACGATCTGGCGTGGCGGCTGCATCATCCGGGCCCGGTTCCTGGACCGGATCCGGGAGGCCTACGACGAGAACGCGGAACTGCCCAGCCTGCTGGTCGCGCCGTACTTCGCCGCCGCCGTGCGGGACGGGGTGGACAGCTGGCGGCGGGTGGTGGCCCAGGCCGCGACGGCCGGCATCCCGTCACCGGCGTTCTCCTCGTCGCTGGCCTACTACGACGGCCTGCGCCAGGACCGGCTGCCCGCCGCGCTGATCCAGGCCCTGCGGGACAACTTCGGCGCGCACACCTATCGCCGGGTGGACAAGCCGGGCACGTTCCACACCGAGTGGGCCGGCGACCAGTGGGAACACCCGGCCTGAGCCGCCCCAGCGGCCCGCGCCGCGTCCCGGAGCTGACGAGGCGCCACGTCAAGAATTGGCAACGGGCGCGCCCGGCGGGGCGCCGGTTCACTTTCCACCGCCCAGTCGCTCGTATCCTGGCGGGCATGCACTCGTCTGCTGTCAGGACGCGCCCCCGGACGTGGCTCCCTGTAGTGTCATGCTCACTTTTCGTCATTATGGCCGTGTCGGGCTGCAGTACGTTCACGCCCGCAAGCCAGCATTCGGCGGCGCTGGCCACAGGGAGCGCGTCCGGGCACGCGAGCGCCTCGCCCAGCCCCACGCCTTCGCCCACTCCCACGGTGTGTGCCCGCAACGCGCCCGGCTTCCCCTGCGAGATGCGGAACCGGATCAAGGAGATCCGCGCCTACATGCGGCATCTGCCCGGTTCCATCGGCATCGTGATCACTGACCGGAACAACGGGGCGACCTGGCAGAACGCCAACGCTGACGTCGCGTACCCGGCCGCGTCCACGATGAAGCTGGCCATGATGACCGACATCCTGCAACGCGCCGACGCCGGCAGCATAAGCCTGTCCAGCGCCGACCGGCAGGCCATGTTCCAGGCGCTGTACACCAGCAACGACGACGACGCCAACTACCTGTGGGACAAGTACGAGGACGGCAGCTTCCTGAACCGGATCCAGAAGTTCGGCATGACCGACGCCCGCTTCACCTCGTCGGATCCCAACTGGGGCTTCATGTACTGCACACCCCAGGACCTGGACAACCTGATCAATTACGTGCTCAAGGACGCCCCGGCCAACGTGCGCGATTACCTGGTCTACCGGCTCCAGCACGTCGCCGCGCTCGACCAGCAGTGGGGCGTGTGGGGCGCGGGCCCGGAGAACCACCCGGGCAACAAGGACGGCTGGGAGCAGGACGGCAACATATGGATCACCAACACCGTCGGGTTCGCCGGCCCGGGCCAGGACTACACCATGGCGATCATGTACAACCTGGGGGGATTCGGTGGGGTCGGGGACGCCGGGTTCATGTACGGCAGCAACAAGCTGACCCAGATCGCATCGATCCTGTTCCAGGGCCACCACACCGCGGCCCCCACCCCGCAAGCCTCCGCGGTGCCGTGATCCCGGGCTGGCCGGATCGGGCTTGCGTCCCGCCGCGCCCCCGCCTGATCAGGGCTTGCGGCCCACCGCGCAGTAGGTGGGCAGGCCCGGTGAGTCGAACTGCTGGAGCGGGCCGGGGTGCCAGTGCCCCAGCGGCACCACGCCGGGGTCTACGACCTGCATGCCGTCGAAGAACCGGGCCACCTGGGCCCGGGTCCGGGGCGTGACCGGGACCGCGGACCGTTCGTTGTAGCGCTCCGCCCCGGCCGCGACCATCCCGGTCTCGATGTCGCTGGATGCGTGGGACAAGGCCAGGAAGCTGCCGGAGGGCAGGGCTTCCACCAGCCGTGAGGTGATCGTGTACGGGTCTTCCGTGTCGGGCACGAAGTGGAGTACGGCCAGCAGCATCACCGCGACCGGCTGGCTGAAGTCGAGCGTCCGCGCGGCTTCCGCCAGGATGTGGCCGGTGTCCCGGATGTCGGCGTTGACGTAGGCGGTCCGGCCGTCCGGCCCGCTCGTCAGCAGCGCGCGGGCGTGGGAGAGCACGATCGGGTCGTTGTCCACGTACACGATCCGTGCCCGCTGGTTGGCCCGCTGGGCCACCTCATGCGTGTTGTTCGCCGTGGGCAGGCCCGTCCCGATGTCGAGGAACTGGCTGATGCCCCCGGTGGTGGCCAGGTAGTGCACGGCGGACGCCAGGAACGCCCGGCCGGCCCGGGCTACCATCGCCATGGTGGGCATGACCTCCAGGACGCCCTGGGCGGCCGCCCGGTCGGCGGCGAAGTTGTCCTTGCCGCCGAGGAAGTAGTCCCAGATCCGGGCGGGGTGCGCCACGCTGGTGTCCAGTCCCGGCGCCGCCGTGGGGGGGCCGCCGCCCGCCGGGGTACCCCGGCCGGACGTGTCCTGCGCCGTCATCGCGTCCCTCTCCGTGGCCCGCCGGGTCGCTGGCACCACCAGCCTCTTCAGCCGGCAGGCCTTGCCACCCACTGTATGCAAACGCCTGCAGAATGGCCCGGGAGAAGACTATTACGGGCAGCGCGGCCTTTACTGGCAGGCACGGTTACTGGCAGGCACCGTCAGCGACGGGCACCGTGCCGCCCTGAGCCACGAGGCGGCCGGGCCTTACCCACCAGGCGGCCGGGCCATGGCCACGGGGGCCGGGCCGTCAGGACGCGGCGGCCTGCTCCCCGGCCAGTTCCGGTGCGTCCCCGGCGTCGTCGCAGAAACAGCCCACCTCCGCGCAGGCGATCACGAACAGGTGCAGCTCGGCGGTGAGCCTGCAGTCCGGGTCGTCCGAGCAGTCAGCGGCGCCGTCCAGGTGCAGGATGGCGGTCCCGTGGCAGTGCTCCAGATCCTCCTGGCACCCGGCACACGCTTCGATGATCACAGCTGACTCGGGCATCATGGCTCCTTCCGAGTCTGCTCTATCACCACCGGCCGACACTCGCAGCGCGCCGGGCCGGCCGGGTGCAGATTCCTAGGAAATCTTCCGTGCACCCCGTTTCGGCCTGGCCTGCCTGGATGGCCTTGATGAGCTCGGGCTTAGACATCTTCGAGCGGCCGGCGATGTCCAGCTCGGCGGCCCGGGCCAGCAGGTCCGCCTTGGACAGCGCGGCCAGGCCGGCTGGCCCGGACGCCGTGTCCGGTTCCCGGCCGCGCCCCGCGGCTGCCCCGCCGCGTCCGCTGGACCGGCTGCTCCCGCTTTCCCGGGCGCCCGATCCGCTGGCGCGGGTCCCGTCGGCGCGGGTCCCGCCAGCGCGGGTCCCGCCAGCGCGCGTCCCGCTGCCGCCGGTCCCGCCAGCACGGGTCCCGCTGCCGCCGGTCCCGCCGGTCCCGCCGGTTCCGCCCGCCGCGCCTGGCCCCATGTTCGCGACCGATGCCTCCAGGGCGGCCATCAGGTCGATGACGTTCGACTTGGGCCGTTCCGCCTCGAACACCACCGCCTGGCCTTCGCGCTTGTGCTCGATCAGCTCCTCGACCCGGGCCCGGTAAGTGTTGTGGTAGTCCCCGGGCGCCCAGGGCACCGTGAGCGACTCGACCAGCCGCTTGGCCACATCCAGCTCGCGGCCCTGGAAGCTCGCATCCCTCGGCAGGGTCTCCAGTTCCTCCGTGGGCGAGCGGATCTCGTCGGCGAAGTACATGGTTTCCAGGATCAGCACGTCGTCGCCGGGACGGACCGCGACCAGGTGTTCCTTGTCCCGCAGGACCATGGTGGCGATGCCTATCTTGCCGGTCTCCTGCATGGCCTGCCGGAGCAGCGCGTAGGCGCGATCCGCGCCCTTGCCGCGCGGCGCCAGGTAATAGGTCTGCCGGAAATGCACGGGATCGATCTCGCCGAGGTCCACGAAGTCGCTGATCTCGATGGTCTCCGACTTGCCTGGCGCAGCTTCCTTCAGCTCGTCCCGGGTGACCACCACGTACTCGCCGCCGCCGAGCGGGAACCCGTTCACGATGTCCTGGGTCGCGACCTCGTCCCCGGTGACCTCGTTGACCTTCTTGTACCGGATCCGGTGCGACGTGCCCTTGTGCAGCTGGTTGAAGTGGATCGTCTGGTCCGCGGTGGCCGGGTACAGCCCCACCGGGACGTTCACCAGCCCGAAACTCAGGAACCCCGACCAGATGGAACGCGCCATGCTCTCTCCCCGGCTGAGCCGCGTCGTGGATCTTGATTCTATGCTGCGACCCTGCGGTGACCAGGGAGTACCTACCCGGCAGGCGGTGCGGCGGGGAGGGTGCCCGCGTGCTCACTCGGCGTGCAGCGCTGGTTCCGCCGCAGGTTGCGGTAGCGGGTCACCGGGCGCGAGCACCGGCAGGTTGACAGCTACCAGGTCCGGGTACTTCAGCCCGGTTCCGGTGTTCAGCACGATCACCTCGTCGCTGGCCGCCAGCCAGCCGGACTCGCGGAGCTGCCGGACGGCCGTGACGCAGGCCGCCCCCTCGGGGCAGATCAGGCTGCCTTCCAGCCGGGCGGTCTCTCGCTGGTCCGCGAGCAGCGCCTCGTCGGTCACGGCGACGGCCGTCCCCCTGGTTCCCCGCACCGCGTCGAGCACCAGGAAATCGCCGAGCGCCTTGGGGACCGTGATGCCGAAGGCGACGGTCCGGGCGTCCGGCCAGGGCTGGCTCTCGGCGGCGCCGCTGGCGAAGGCGGCGACGATCGGTGCGCAGCCGCTGGCCTGCACCGCGACCAGCCGCGGCAGCTTCCCGCCGACCCAGCCCAGGTCACGCAGTTCGCGAAGCGCCTTATAGATCCCGATGATGCCCACCCCGCCCCCGGCCGGGTAGACGATCACATCGGGCAGCCGCCAGCCGAGCTGCTCGGCGATCTCGTACGCCATGGTCTTCTTGCCCTCCAGCCGGTACGGCTCCCTGAGGGTGGAGACGTCCTGGTAGCCGGGGCGGCTGGGGAGCGCCGCGGCGACCATCGCGCCCGCGTCCCCGATGAGCCCGTCGACCAGGTAGAGCTCCGCGCCGGCCGCCGCGCACTCGGCGTGCGTGATGGACGGCGCCGCGGCGGGCATGACGATGAGGCTGCGCAGCCCGGCGCGGGCGGCGTACGCCGCCCAGGCCGCGCCCGCGTTGCCGTTGGTGGGCATGGCCACGCCGGCGACGCCGAGCTCAGCGGCCCGGGAAACCCCCACGGCCGCGCCGCGCGCCTTGAATGTGCCAGTGGGGGTGAGCCCTTCGTCCTTCATCAACAGCCTGGGCACCCCGATCGACTGGCCCAGCCGCGGCAGGGCCAGCAGCGGGGTCATGCCCTCGCCCAGGCTGACGACCCGGCTGGCGTCCGAGACCGGCAGCAGCTCGTGATAGCGCCACAGGTCAGGCGGCCGGCCCGCGAGGTCATCGCGGCTGACCTGCGTGCGGACCCACGCGATGTCGTAGCGGGCCAGCAGCGGCGACCCGCACGAGCAGGTCCCCTGTACCTGGCCGGCGTCGTACCGGGTGCCGCAGCGGGAGCATTCGAGATGCGTCAGGGCAGAGTAGGACACGACGCTGATCATGCCCATCGGCCAGCGTTCCCACCAGCCGCACCCGGGGAACCGGGACGCGCCGGGAACCTGCTGCCGGGCGGGGGCCCCGCGGGCAAGCCAGCAGCCGTGCTCAGGTACGGAGTCAAGCGGCGCGATGCCCCGGGACGCCCCGATACAGGATCGCGCTCGCGCCATCACGGCTCCTCCGCCCGCGATCCTCCCCGTCGGGTCCGCGCGATGCCCCGGGACGCCCCGATAGGTAGTGAGCAGCCACGATGTCGGCGAGAATGTACCTATGAGCGCCCCCGCCGCCCTCCGGTGAGCCCGTGCAACCAGCGCCAGCTCCGCTAGCGCCGGGGCCGCGGCCCCCGGGACGCGGGCGCCCGTGCAGCTCTCGGTGTCCGGCCTCCGGGTCCGTTTCGGCCCGCTGACCGCCCTGGATGGGGTGGATCTCACGGTGCGTGCCGGTGAGCTCGTCGCGCTGGCCGGCGAGAACGGCGCGGGCAAGAGCACCCTGATCCGGTGCATCGCCGGGGACATCGCCCCGACTTCGGGCGTGATCGCGCTGGACGGGCGGCCGGTGCCCGTCGGACCCGCAGGGCGCCAAGCGCCAGGGCGTCTCGGTGGTCTGGCAGGACCTCGCGCTCTGCGACAACCTGGACATCGCCTCCAACGTGATGCTCGGCCGCGAGCACCGCCGCCAGCTGCTGTCCAGCATCCGGATGCGCGGCGATGCCGCGGCCATCCTCGAAGAGCTGGGCGTGCCGCTGCATGACCCGGAACGCTCGGTCCGGTCCCTGTCCGGCGGCCAGCGCCAGCTGGTCGCGGTGGCGCGGGCCATGGCGCACCGCCCACGGCTGCTGCTCCTCGATGAGCCCACCGCCTCTCTCGGCGTGCAGGAATCGGCGCTGGTGGAAGAGCTGATCGCGCGGGTCCGCGCGCAGGGCACCACGGTCCTGCTCGCGTGCCACGACATCAGCCAGATGTTCCGGCTGGCCGACCGGATCGCGGTGCTCCGGTACGGCCAGCTCATCGCCGAGGTGGCGCCGAGCGAGGTGCACCCCGGTCGACGTCGTGGCCCTGGTGTCCGGGCCAGGAGGTGGACGCCTCCGCGCGGCGGCAGCTGACCCGGCTGCACGGTCTCACCGACCGGCTCGTGTCGGCGGACCCGTCGTCGAGCCTGTCCCTGATCCTGTCCGCGCTGGGCGCCGCGCTGGGCAGCGAGCGGCTGTGCATCCACCTGCTCGGCGGAGTCCCGGCTGGTGTGCGCGGCCTCGCTGGGCCTGCGCGCCGCCGCTGCTGTCCGCCTGGTCCGAGCTGCCGCTGGGCCCGGCCGGCGGTCCTGTCGGGCTGGCCGCGGCCGCGCAGTGCCCCGTTGTCGAGGAGGACGTGCAGGCAGGAGCGGCCTGGACGGCCTTCACCGAGCGAGGCCAGGTCGGCCAAGGTCGCGAGCTCCTGGTCGGTTCCGGTCCTGGGCCCGGGCGGGATCCTCGGCGTCATCACCGTGTTCCGCGCCACGGCGGGCAAGCCGCAGCGCGACGACCTCGACCTGGCCACCCTGTACGCCGGGTATGCGGCGAGGCTATCGAGCGGGACCGGCTGCTGGACGAGGTCACTTCCCGCAACCGGGTGCTGGAGACGATCCGGGAGATGCTGGAGACGCTGGCCAGCCCGACCCAGTCGCCGACGGGCTGGGCATCGCCCTCCAGTTGCTCCGCCGCGGGCCTGGAGGCCGACGAGGTGGCGCTGATACCGGTCGTCCGACGGGCCACGCCGACGGTCCGCCACGACGACTGACCGGGCGTGCGGCCAGCCGGCCGGTACGGCCGCCCGCCGAGCCCGGCCGTCTTGCAGGCCGCACGGGTCGGCCCTCGGCCCGGGCAGAGCTCGGACGTGGCCGCGCAGCCCAGCCGCGACGAGCGACGAGCCGGCTGCTGTCGGTGGCCTTCCCCGCACCGGACGGCCAGGCCGCGCTGGTCGCCCGCTGGCATGACGGGCCGCTGCCCGCGGACTCCGCGGCCCTGCTGGAGGACGCGGCCCACTCGCTGCAGGCTGGCGCTGGAGCGGGAAGAAGCCTGGTTCGCCAACCAGGAGACCGCTGCGCTGCGCCGCTCCCGCGAACTGCAGCGCGGCTTCCTGTCCCGGCTCAGTCACGAGCTCCGCACCCCGCTCACCGCGATCAGGGGCTACGCCTCCAGCCTGCTGCAGACCGACGTGACCTGGGACGAGGAATCCGAGCAGCGGTTCCTGACCCGCATCGCGGCCGAGTCGGCCCGGCTCGGCCGGCTCGTGGACGACCTGCTGCGTCTTTTCCGCGATCGAGTCCGGCGTCCTCCAGCTGCAGCGGGACTGGTCCGACATCCCGCTGGTGCTCGACGCCGCGATCGCTGCCTGCCGCCTCTCGGGCGCGCTGCTGGTCGAGCGTGCGGTGCGCGGCTGACCTGCCTGCCATCTGGGCTGACCACGATCGGCTGGAGCAGGTCTTCGTGAACCTGCTGGCCAACGCGGTCGGCCATAATCCGCCGGGCACCCGGGTCATGGTCACGGCGAGCGCTCCACGGCGCGGATACGCTGGTGGTGAGCGTGGCCGACGACGGGCCGGGGATGCCGCGCCGACGTCGCGCAGGCACCGTTCGAGCCGATGCGCCGCCACCGCTCCCGCCAGTTCCGGGTCCGGCCTGGGGCTATCCATCGCCCGGGGCATCGTCGAGGCTCACGGCGGCCGGATGGAACTCGCCCAGCCGGGCCAGGGCACCTGCTTCCGTATCTACCTGCCGGTTGAAAACCCCGAGACACCCGGCGCTCGGAGGCCCCGGCCACCACGAGGCGGGAAGGAACCGGGGATGGCCAGCGGAACTGTGCCGCGCCGGCGAGGGGAGCCAGCTGAGATGCTCAAGCAGGCCGGGACCACGCGGGCCCTGGTGGTCGAGGACGACCCCAACATCGTGGACCTGATCCGGTCCAACCTCGCCGTGCGGGGGTTCGACACCGTGGTCTCCGTCGACGGGCTGCGCGCGCTGAACCTGCTGGAGACCGAGGAACCCGACATCGTGCTGCTCGATCTCATGCTGCCCGAGATCGATGGGTTCGAGCTGTGCCAGCTGATCAGGGAGACGCTCATCGGTCGCCATCATCGTCGTCTCCGCCCGCGGCGGCGAACGGGACAAGGTCACCGCGCTCAACATGGGCGCGGACGACTACCTGACCAAGCCGTTCAGCATCGAGGAACTGCTGGCCCGGATCACCGCGACGCTCCGCCGCACCCGGCCCGCCGACACCGCCCCGCAGAGCATCCCGCCGGTGATCACCATCGGCCAGGTGGAGATCGATCTGGCGTAGCCAGCAGGTCCGCCGGGACGGTGTGACCGGTGCATCTCACCCCGACCGAGTTCGCGCTGCTGCGCGAGCTGGCGCATCAACCGCGGGAAGCTGCTGACCCACGCGCACCTGCTGCGCCGGGTCTGGGGCCGCGGCTACGAGACCGAGACCGAGTACGTCCGCGTCTATATCCGCCGGCTGCGCGCCAAGCTCGAAACGGACCACAGCGAGCCGGTGATCCTCACCCAGCCGCGGGCGGCTACCGGATCGCCGCGGACTAAGGCACCCCGCTTCAAGCCATTACTGTCTCAGCACGGTCTCAGGCTAATCTCACGCCGGCCGCAAATTCGAAGGCGGGCCCTCACCAGGCCGTACCAAATCCTTTTTTTTAACGCTTTTTTCATGACGTTACGGCTATGTTTACGTACCTGTTTATCGTTGTCGTCCTACTGTTTTCCCAGATAGATGGGGTCGTACGGTGACTGGCGCCAAGTCGCTGCGCCGGCCGCCCTGACATGTCCCCGCCCACAGCGAGGTGGTTCCGTTGTATCCAGTGACCAAGAAAGTCGCGCTGACGGCCGTCGCCGGCAGCGCGGCTCTCCTCATCGCCGCCTGCGGCAGCAGCTCACCATCCAGTTCCTCAGGGAGCAGCAGCACCAGTTCCTCGACGCCGACGGCTCTCGCTCAGCCAGATCAACAACAGCTTCTCGGCCATGGCCACGCTCAAGCCGCTCGCCGCCAAGGGCAAGGGCAACGTCGCCGTGATCCTGCCGGACACCGTGTCGTCCACCCGGTACGTCGAGTTCGACGCGCCGTACCTGAAGGAGTCGTTCCAGAAGGCCGGGCTCAAGTCGTCGCAGTACATCGTGCAGAACGCGCTCGGCAGCGACGCGACCCAGTTCAGCGACGCCCAGACGGCCATCACCAAGGGCGCCAGCGTGCTGGTCGTGGACGCCGCTCGACTCCGGCGTCGGCGCGCACATCGAGTCCTACGCCAAGGCCCACGGCGTCGCCGGTCATCGACTACGACCGGCTGATCCTCGGCGGCAGCCGCAAGTACTACGTCAGCTTCAACAACGTGCAGGTCGGCAAGCTGCATCGGCCAGGGCCTGGTCAGCTGCGTCTCCGCCTGGGGGGTCAAGAAGCCCGCAGGTCATCGTCATGAAGGGCGCGCCGACCGACAACAACGCGACGCTCTTCGCCCAGGGCTACGACGCCGTGCTGGCGCCCACAGTTCAGCTCGGGCGGCTGGAAGGACGTCGAGCAACCCGGCCGGCACCTGGACCCGCCGACCGCGCTGAGCGAGTTCCAGCAGCAGTACACCGCGCACCCGAACATCAACGCCGCGCTGATCCCGAACGACGAGAACGGCGCGCCGATCATCCACTACCTGCAGAACAAGGGCATCAAGGCCAAGACCTTCCCGACCACCGGGCCAGGACGCCACGCTGATCGGCCTGCAGAACATCCTGACCGGCTACCAGTGCGGCACCGTCTACAAGCCCATCTACCTGGAGGCCCAGGCCGCCGCCGCGCTGGCCATGTACCTCCGGGCCGGGGTCGACGCCGCCGACCAGCCTGGTCAACGGCACCACCGAGGACACCGCAGACCAAGGTGGCCGTGCACGTCCGTGCTGCTCGACTCCGAAATGGGTGACCACGACCAACATGAACTCGACCGTCGATCGCGGACAAGTTCGTGCCGGCCTCCCAGCTGTGCGCGGGCAAGTACGCCTCAGCCGTGCACGGCCGCTGGCATCTCGGGTTGACTGTGCCGGTCGGATAGCCGACCGGGACACGAACAGTGAGCAGGTAGCTCGGCAGGCCGGAGCCCGGCCCGCCACCGCGGGCCGGGCTATCGTCCGGCAACAGTGAAGGAAGTCACATGGACGGGCCGCTACTGCAGCTGCGCGGCATCGGGAAGAACTTCGGCCCGGTGCAGGCGCTCAGCGGATCGACCTCGATATCCCGGCCGGGCAGGTCACTGCCCTGGTCGGCGACAACGGGGCCGGAAAGTCAACTCTGATCAAGACCATCTCAGGGATCTGGGAACCCTCCCACGGGCGAGATCATCTGGCAGGGCCAGCCCGTGAACTTCCAAACGCCCCAAAGACGCCACCGACGCTCGGATCGCCACCGTGTACCAGGACCTCGCGCTCTGTGACAATCTCGACATCGTCGCAGAACATGCTGCTCGGTCACGAGGTGCGCCGGCACCTGCTGCTGGACGAGGTCTCGATGGAGAGCACGACCAAGCAGACCCTGAGCGATCTGCGGGTCACCACCGTCCGCAACATCCGCCAGCCGTCGGCTCGCTGTCCGGCGGCCAGCGCCAGGCGGTCGCGGTAGCCAAGGCCGTGATGCTGCGACGCCAAGCTCGTCATCATGGACGAGCCGACCGCCGCGCTCGGGTATCCCAGACCGCGCTGGTGCTCGACCTCATCGGCCGCCTGGCCAGGCGCGGCATCGCGGTCCTCGTGGTCTCGCACAACCTCACCGACGTGTTCCAGGTCGCCGACCGGCTCGCCGTGCTGTATCTCGGGCGGACTGGTCTCCACCGGACCTGCCGTCGGACTACGACACCGCCTCCGCGGTCGATCTGATGACCACCGGCGCCTCGCACCGTACCGGCGAGTGGACGACGCCCGCGATCCCGACAGCGGCCAGGAGGGCTGACCCTGACTTCCACGAATCCAGCACCCGAGCAGGTCGCGTCAGCGCCGAGAACGCAGCAGCCAGCGCCGGAAGACCTCGCGGTCCGCACCGGCGCCTCGCCGGAACTGATCGCCAACTCGTTGGGCGAGTACGTGCGGATCTGCTGAAGCAGATCCGCAGCGGCGAGAGCGGCGCGCTGCCGGTCATCATCGGCCTGGTCGTCGATCATCATCTTCTTCCAGTCAAGAGCTCGGTGTTCCTGTCCGCGGGCAACCTGGTCAACCTGATGACCCAGCCGCGTTCATCATCACGCTGGGCATGGCCGAGATCTTCGTGCTGCTGCTCGGCGAGATCGACCTGGCGGCCGGCTTCACCGCCGGCCTGCGGCGCGGTCATCGCCCTGTATCTGGTGGCCAACGAACTATCCCTGGTGGGTCGCCATCCTGGCCTGCCTGGCGGCCACCGCGGCCTACGGGGCGCTCCAGGGGTTCATCATCACCCGGCTGCGGTTGCCCTCGTTCGTGGTTACGCTGGCCGGCTACCTCGTTCCTGTCCGGCGCCGCTGCTGTTCCTGATCGACTCCACCGGGAGCATCGGCAACGGCGGCGTCATCCGGCTGAACAGCAACGTCCTCAACGACATCGAGGCCGGAGCGCTCAGCGCCGACCGCCAGCTGGATCGTGATGATCGCGCTGGTGGCGCTGGCCGGCCGTCATGATGTACCTGCGGGACCACCGCCGGCGTTCCAACGGCCTGGTCGCCCCGCCGCTGTCGCGTCACCCTGCTCAAGGTCGCCGCGATCGCGGTGGCCGGCATCGTCGGCGGTGCTGGTCGGCAACAGCAACCGGGGCACACTGTTCCTGGCCGTGCGCGGACTGCCCTGGGTCGTGCTGGTGGTGCTGGGCATCCTGGTCGTCTACACGACGCTTCTCGGACGGACCCGATTTGGCCGTTATATCTACGCGATCGGCGGCAATGCCGAGGCGGCCCGCCGGGCAGGCGTCAACACCAACCGGATCAAGGTGGCGGCGTTCGCGCTGTGCGGCATGACCGCCGGCATCACCGGGATCATCTACTCGTCCTACCTGGGGTCGATCTCCAGCGGCGTCAACGGCGGCGCGAACGTCCTGAACGCCGTAGCGGCGGCGGTCATCGGCGGGACCAGCCTGTTCGGCGGCCGGGGCAAGATGCTGGACGCGGTGCTCGGCGGCCTGGTCGTCGGCGTGATCGCCAACGGGCTGCAACTGCTGGGCCTGACCGCTCCCGCCCAGCTGATGTGGACGGCTCTTGTGCTCGTCGCGGCAGTCACGGTGGACGCGCTGACCCGCCGGGGCCGCAGCACCGTCTGACCCGCGGCGGCCATGCGGCCACGACCGGGTGCTCCGCGGCAGCAACGCCGCGGGGCACCCGGTCAGTGCTTGATGAGCACAGGCTCCCCGGCCCGCCCGGCCGCCTGGGCAATGTTGCGGACCATACCGCCGAAGACGATGCCGTGGAACGGGGAGATAGACCGCCAGTACGCGATGCCGGCCGCGCCGCGGGGCTGGAAGATGGCCCGCTGGTGGTAGACGGTCTGGCCCTGGCCGTCCTGGCTGACCGAGAGTTCGAGCCAGGCGAGGCCGGGGAGCTTCATCTCCGCGCGCAGCCGGAGCAGGGACCCGGGCGTGATGGCCTCGACCCGCCAGAAGTCCAGGGCGTCCCCGACCAGCAGGTGCTTCGGGTCGCGGCGGCCGCGGCGCAGCCCGACCCCGCCGGCCAGCCGGTCCATCAGCCCGCGCACCGCCCAGGCGAGCGGGAAGGAGTACCACCCGGTCTCGCCGCCGATGCGCTCGATGACCCGCCACAGCGCCCCGGGTGAGGCCGACACCACGCTGCTCCGGTCGTCCACGAACAGGGAGCCGCCTGCCCACGCCGGGTCGCTGGGCAGCGGGTCGCTCGGTGCGCCAGGGGTGCCCGCCGAGGACCAGCGGGTGGACACGTCGCCTTCGCGGGTGTGCCGCAGCGCCAGGGCGATGGCCTGGCCGATGGGCAGCAGGCCGTCCGGCGGGTCAGGGACGTACTCCGCGATGTCGTGCTCGGCGCACACCACCTCGTTGCGCAGCGATTCCACCAGGGGCTTGGCCAGCCCGGACGGCACCGGAGTGACCAGGCCGACCCACAGCGACGATAGCCGCGGGGTGAGCAGCGGCACCGGGAACAGCACCCGCGGCCGTAGCCCGGCCGCCTCGGTGTACCGCCGCATCATCTCCGCATAGGTGAGGATGTCCGGGCCGCCGATGTCGAACCGGCGGTTCACGCCGGCCGGCAGCGCCGCGCAGCCGACCAGGTAGCGGAGCACATCGCTGACCGCGATGGGCTGGATACGCGTCTCTACCCACTTCGGGGTGACCATGACCGGCAGCCGCTCGGTAAGGTACCGGAGCATCTCGAACGACGCCGACCCGCTGCCGATGATCACGGCGGCCTGCAGCGCGGCGGTCGGCACCCCGCTGCGCAGCAGGATGTCGCCCACCTCGCCCCGGGAGCGCAGGTGCGGGGACAGATCCCCGGCCGGGCCGGACACGATCCCGCCCAGGTAGACGATGCGCCGCACGCCCGCGGCCGAGGCCGCCCTGGCGAACAGCCCGGCCGCTTCGCGGTCCCGCTGCTCGAACGAGGCGCCGGTCCCGAGGGAGTGAATCAGGTAGTAGGCGACGTCCACGTCCTGCAGCGCCCGCCGGGTCGCCGCGGGGTCCAAGACGTCGGCAGCCGCGATCTCCACGTCGCCGGTCCAGGGCCGGTCGCCCAGCTTCCCGGGGTCGCGGGCCATGCACCGGACCCGGTAGCCCGCGGCCAGCAATTCGGGCACCAGGCGGCCGCCGATGTACCCGGAGGAGCCGGTGACCAGGCAACGAAGTGAAGTAGTGGACATGTCCTCGAGTCTCGCATGGGAGGTGACACCCGGTATTCGGCAGATGGCGCCTTGCTGGTTGCTGGCCCGTGGGCCCGGACTAGGCAGGGGCGCAAGAGGAATCACTCGCGGCGGCACCGGGCAGCCCGTGGTGCTGATCCACGGCGATTCTGACGCGCGACCCCTGAGCCCGGAATTTTTGCGCAGAGTGTAATGTTGACGTGTCCGCAACATTCGATGCGTTACCAGCTTTCAGTGAGCGCAACATGACTCTGGCCGATGCCGCCCCCGTGGCCGATGCCGCCCCCGTGGCCGATGCCGCCCCCGTGGCCGAGCCGCACACCGGACTGCGCGAGCGCAAGAAGCTCGCCACCCGCCGGTCGCTGCGCCGGCACGCCCTCGATCTCGTGGCCCAGCGCGGCTTCGCGCACGTCACCGTCGAGGACATCGCCGAGGCCGCGGACGTCTCCCCGCGGACGTTCTTCAACTACTTCCCGTCCAAGGAAGCCGCGCTGTTCGGGGCTGACCCCGAACGGGTCGCGGCGCTGCGGGAGGGAGTCCTGCACCAGGCGCCGGGAGAACCGGCCCTGGACGCGCTGCGTCAGGCCATGGTGGCCGAGGCCCGGGTGATCACCCGCGAACTCGGCGAGCTGGGCGGCGACCCCCAGGACATGCTGCGCCGGATGAAGGCGGTCCGGGCAGATCCGCACCTGCGGGCGGCGCAGTCCGCTCACATGGCAGCCTTCGAGGGTGCCGTGGCCGAGGCGCTCGCGGAGCGGCTCGGCACGGATCCCGCCCGTGACCTCTACCCAGCTTTGCTGGCCAGCATCGCCGGCGCGGTCATCCGCGCGACCACGGTCTTCTGGGCCGCCGGCGGCGGCGCGGAGCCGCTGGACCAGCTCACCGACCGGGCCTTCCGGGCCCTGGCCGACGGACTGCCCGAACACTGCTCACTGCGCCCCGTCACCCGGACGGCGGCGCCCGGAAAGGACGAGGAATGACATCCCCAGACAGCACCGCGATGGATCCTGGCAGCGCACTGCCGGGGCTCAGCCGGCGCCGGATCTTCCTGATCATCGGCGCGCTGATGCTCGGCATGCTGCTGGCCGCGCTGGACCAGACCATCGTGTCCACGGCACTGCCGACCATCGTCGGTGACCTGAAGGGCGGATCACACATCGCCTGGGTGATCACCGCCTACCTGCTGGCCACCACGGTGTCCACGCCCCTGTGGGGCAAGCTGGGCGACCAGTACGGGCGGAAGATCTTCTTCCAGGCCGCCATCGTAATCTTCCTGATCGGCTCGATCCTGTCCGGCATCAGCCACTCGATGCTCGAGCTGATCGCGTTCCGCGCGGTCCAGGGCCTGGGCAGTGGCGGGCTGATGGTCGGGGCGCAGGCCATCGTCGGGGACATCGTCTCCCCCCGCGAGCGGGGTCGTTACGTGGGCCTGTTCGGGGCGGTGTTCGGTCTGGCCAGCGTGGTCGGGCCGCTGCTGGGCGGGGTGTTCGTGGACAACCTGACCTGGCGGTGGATCTTCTACATCAACGTCCCGATCGGCCTGGTCGCGCTGGCCGTGGTGGCCAGCCAGGTGCCGGGCACGCTAACCCGGGTGCACCACGTCATCGACTACCTCGGCACCCTGGTCCTGTCGCTGGCCGCGACGTCACTGATCCTGCTGACCAGCCTGGGCGGCACCACCTACCCCTGGAAGTCCGCGCCCATCTACATCCTGGGCGTCGCCGGGGTCGTGTTCATCGGCCTGTTCGTGCTGGTTGAGCGCCGCGCCGCCGAACCCGTCCTGCCGCTGCACCTGTTCCGCCTGCGCACCTTCTCGGTAACCAGCGTGGTGGGGTTCATCGTCGGGTTCGCGATGTTCGGCGCGATCACCTACCTGCCCGCGTTCTTCCAGGTCGTGAGGGGCATCTCGCCGACCATCTCCGGGGTGTACCTGCTGCCGCTGATGGCTGGGCTGCTGGTCATGTCGATCGGATCGGGGCAGATCATCTCCCGGACCGGCAAGTACCGGTTCTTCCCGATCGCCGGCACCGCGCTGACGACCGTGGGCCTGTTCCTGCTGCACCTGATGGGCGTGCACACCTCCACCGCCCTGGACGCGTTCTACATGCTGATCCTCGGCCTGGGCATCGGCGGCGTCATGCAGGTCCTGGTCATCATCGTGCAGAACGGGGTGCCGCACAGCGAGCTGGGCGTCGCCACCTCCGGCGCCACGTTCTTCCGCTCCATCGGCGGATCGTTCGGCACCGCGATCTTCGGCGCGATCTTCGCCAACGTGCTCATCGGGAACCTGGCCAGGCACCTGCACGGGGTGACCCTGCCATCCGGCTTCAGCGCCGCCGATGCCACCCCGGCCCTGCTGGACAAGCTGCCCGCTGTCGTGCACGCCGGCTTCGTGGCGGGCTACGCGGAGTCGATCCAGACCGTGTTCCTTGTGGCGGTGCCGGTGGCCGCGCTGGCCTTCCTCGCCTCCTGGCTCATCCCCCAGGTGGAGCTGAAGACATGGCCGGAGGCAGGCGCGGACGCGCCGGCCCCGGACGCGGCCATGGCGGTCCCGGGTGCCACGGTGTCCGCCGAGGTCATGGACCAGCCGGGTCCGGCCCGGACCACGGTGTCCCCCGAATCCCTCGACCCCCAGGATGCCAGCACCGACAGCTAGCTCTCCCCACTCCCCCAAGGCCCCGGGCGCCGCACGCGCCCGGGGCCTGCCATCCTGGTCAGGTGGGCGATGTGCGCACCCGGGACGTCCGGGTGACCTTGACCGGAGACGCGGCGGACGACCTGCGGGAACGGCTGCGCCGGACCCGGCTGCCTGCGGCGGTCGGTGACGGCTGGGAACGCGGGGTACCCCGGTCCTGGCTGGAGGCGCTGCTGGCGGACTGGCAGTCGTTCGACACCTCCGCCTTCCAGGCCCGGCTGGACCGGCTGACCCACCAGGAAGCGACCGTCGGCGGCCAGCGGATCCATCTGGTGCACGTGGCCGGCCGGGGCCCGGACCCGCTGCCACTGCTGCTGACCCACGGCTGGCCCGGCTCGTTCTGCGAGTACCTGGACCTGATCCCGCTGCTGGCCGACCCGGCCGCGGACGGCAGCGACCCGGCGGACGCGTTCACCGTGGTGGTGCCCTCGCTGCCCGGGTTCGGCTTCTCCGCCGCCCCGCCGCCGGGCGGCCTCACCGCCGCCGCGGTCGCCGCGCTCTGGCACCGGCTGATGACCGAGGGCCTGGGCTATCCCCGGTTCGCCGCGCACGGCAGCGACCTCGGCGCCGGGGTCACCGCGTGGCTGGCCCGGGACTACCCTGCCGCGGTCGCGGGCATTCACCTGGCCACGCCGGGACTGGCCGCGCCGCCCCGGCCATGGACCCCCGCGGAGGAGAGGTTCCTGGCCGAGGCCGCCGCCTGGACCGCGGAGGAGGGCGGGTACGCCCACGAGCACGCGACCAAGCCATCCACGCTCGGCGCCGCGCTGAACGACTCCCCGGCCGGCCTGGCCGCCTGGATCGGGGAGAAGGTCACCGCCTGGAGCGCGGTCACCGGCGACGGCCAGCCCGCGTTCGGCCGGGACCTGCTGCTCGCCACCCTCACCCTGTACTGGGTCACCGGCACTATCACCTCGTCGCTGCTGCCGTACTGGGCCTACAACCACAACCCCGCCGCGGCGCTGCCGCCTGGGGAACCGCCCGACGTGCCCACCGCGGTCAGTATCTTCGGCGGCGAGCGGGTCCCGTTCCCCAAGCCACCCCGCGAGCTGGCCGAGCGGTACTTCCACGTCACCGCCTGGGCCGAGTACGACCGGGGCGGGCACTTCCCGGCGGTGGCCGAGCCCGCGCTGCTGGCGCAGACGCTGCGCGACGTGTTCCGGCCCGCACGGAGCGCCCGGGCAAGCCAGCGGAGCATCCGGTGAGCCAGCGGGGCGCCTGGGCAAGCCGGCGGGGCGCCTGGTGAGACGGCGCGGCACATCATGAATCCCGAGGTGATCCGGTACAGCGAGCGGCCGGAACTATGGGACAGCATCGGCGACCTGTCGTCCGAGGTGTGGCCCGAGTACAACCTGCACGGAGACGGGCTCAACCAGTACTGGGACCAGCTCTACGAGGCCTTTCCCCAGTGGCAGTTCGTGCTGTACGACGCCGGCGCGGGGCAGGTGCTCGCCGAGGGCCACACCATCCCGGTGGCCTGGGACGGCACCGACGCCGCCCTCGGCCCAGGCATCGACGCGTCCCTTGAGGCCGGGTTCGCCCTGCGGGCGGCGGGCGGGACACCGACGGCGCTGTGCGCGCTGGCCGCCGAGATCCCGCCGCGCCACCAGGGCCGCGGCCTGTCGGCCACGGTGTTGCGGGCCATGGCCGGGCTGGCTTCCGGCGCCGGGCTGGCCCACCTGATCGCGCCGGTCCGCCCGAACCTGAAGGAGCGCTACCCCACCATCCCGATCGAGCGTTACGCCCGCTGGACCCGGGAGGACGGGACACCGTTCGACCCGTGGATCCGGGTGCACACCCGGCTCGGCGGGCGGCTGGGCCCCGTCCTCCCCCACTCGCTGCGCATCACTGCAAGCGTCGCGGACTGGGAGTCCTGGACCCGGATGAGGTTCCCGGAGACCGGCGACTACGTGTTCCCGGCCGGCCTGGCCCCGGTGCACATCGACCGGGACCAGGACACGGGCCGGTACTGGGAGCCCAACGTCTGGCTCATCCACCGCAGCCGCGGCCCCGGCTGAGGCCAGTGCCAGTCCGGCCAGTCCGGCCAGTCCGGCCGGCGGGAGCCGGGCAAGCGGCAGGAGTCAGGCGGCGGGCCCCAGGTTCACGAGCTGGCCGACCTGCACCCGCAGTCGCCGAGTTCCGCCGTCTGGGACACGGGCTGGCCCCGGTCCACCACGTGGTCGCCCATCCCGTCCAGGAACACGAGCCAGTTCGCGACCCGCGTCCGGGCGGCCGGGCTGGCAGTCAACCGGCATCCGGTACGAAAACAAGAACTTGGCCATGGTCAGCACCTCCTGTGACGGGCCACCCACCGCGTCACGCCCGGATCCAGGGCGGGTCACGAGCCTGGGAGGGTGGTTTTTCGTTGCGGAGAAAGCTGACACGCGGCGGCCCGCAGGCTGGGCGGCCGCGGGCGGAGGCGCGGACCGGCGCGTGGCGGCGGCCATGACATTTGTCATGCGCGGACCAGGACAGCGCGCCTACGACGGCGGGACCGGGTCGGCTTAGCGTGATGGGGCACCGTGCACTACAGGGGGTGCACGGTGCGCCCCTTACGCCCGATCCCAGCCTGCTGGGCCCCAGCCTCCCGGGGAGACACCGTGGTTACCGAGATCATCATCGGCGTGGTCGTCCTGGCCCTACTCATCTACCGCCAGCTACGCAGCCGCCCGGTCAACGCCTCCGGGCTGCGGCTGGCCGCGATCATCGGCGTGATCGGGCTGGTCGAGGCCTACCAGTTCGTCGAGAAGCACCACGGCGGCACGGTCATCTACGCCGCGCTGCTGGGCAGCCTGGCACTCGCCGCCGTGTTCGGCGTGCTGCGCGCCGCGACCGTCCGGCTCTGGCTGCGAGATGGCCAGCCGTGGTCGCAGGGCAACTGGGTGACCGCATCACTGTGGATCGTGGCGGTAGCCGCCCACCTGGGTTACGACGCCCTGGTCGCCGGGCACGGCCGCGCCAATGTGGGCGACGCCACCATCGTCCTGTACCTGGCGGTAAGCCTGGGCGTCCAGCGCCTGATCGTGCACCAGCGGGCCCAGCGCCTGCAGCGGGCCCAGGGCCGGCAGTACGGGTCGGGGCGGTCCGGGTATGGGTCCGGGTCCAGGTATGGGTCCGGGTCCGGGTCCGGGTATGAGTCCGGGTCCGGGTATGAGTCCGGGTCCGGGTCCGGGTCCGGGTCCGTCCAGAATCCCGACCGACTGGGTAACCTGGGGGGATGAACAAGGCGGCCAGCCAGCCGCGGGCGTGCTCCGTGGCCCGCACCCTCGACATCGTGGGTGAGAAATGGGCCCTGCTCGCGGTGCGCGAGGTATTCCTCGGGGACCGCCGGTTCGATGAGATGGTGCGCCGCACGGGGGCGCCGCGGGACACGCTCGCCGCGCGGCTGCGGAGCCTGACCGGGGCCGGGATCCTCGAGCGGCGGCAGTACTCCGCGCATCCGGCCCGGTTCGAGTACCACCTGACCCCCGCCGGCCGGGACCTGTACCCGGTAATCGTGACGTTGATGCGCTGGGGCGATACGTACCTCGCTGGCGATGACGGGCCGCCGCTGGTACTGGAGCACACCTGCGGCCACACGCTGGCCCCCCGGGTCGTCTGCGAGACGTGCGGCGAGCCGGTGCAGGCCCGCGATACGAGGCCGGTGCCGGCGGGGAGCCCGGGCTCTGGAGCTGCGGACTCCCGGACCGGGGCCGGGGGCCTGAGGCAAGGAGCCAGGGCCCGGGGCGGGGCTAGGGGATGACCTGGATCTTGCGTCCGATCCCCCGCTTGAAGCGGTCCAGCGCCTGGGCGTAGTCGTCCAGCGGGAGCCGGTCGCTGATGAACACGTCCGGGTCGAGTACCCCGTCGGCGAACAGTTCCGCGGCCCGCTCGAAGCTGTGCAGCACGGCCATGGAGCCGGTGATCGTGATTTCCTTGTTATAGATCCGGTAGGGCTCGATCGTCACCCTGGTGTCGTAGGATGCCACGCCGAACTGCAGGAAGGTGCCGCCCGGGCTGACTCGGGGCAGCCCGTCCTGGATGGCCGGCCCGGCACCGGTGGCGTCAATGACCAGTTCCCAGCCGCGAGGCTGATCCAGCTCGTCGGCGGAGGTGGCAGTCCGCGAGCAGCCGAGGGCGACCGCCGTGGCGAGCCGGTCCGGGTTGAGGTCGACCACGTCGACGGACGCGGCGCCGGTGCGCTTGGCCAGTTCCAGCAGCATCAGGCCCATAGTTCCCGAGCCGTAAATCAGGATGTGCGAGCCGAGCTGGGACCGGAGCACGTCGTAACCCCGGATCGCGCAGGACAGCGGCTCGATAAGCGCGGCGTCCTCCAGCCGGACATGATCCGGCAGCGGCACGCAGTTGGCCACCGGGGCCACCGCGAACTCGGCGGCCCCGCCGGGCATGCTGACCCCGATGGCATTCCACCGCTCGCACAGGTTGTTATGGCCGAGCCGGCAGTAGTGGCACTCGTGGCAGTAGAGCGAGGGATCCACAGCCACGCGCTGGCCTTCGACAAGCTCGCTGACCTCGGATCCGGCGGCCACGACAACCCCGGAGAACTCGTGCCCGGGGACGATGGGCAACGACGGCGCGAACTCGCCGTTGAGGATGTGCAGGTCGGTGCCGCAGATCCCGCAGGCGGCCACGTCCACCACCACCTCGCGTGGACCAGGCGTCGGGTCCTCCACGCTGACGACGCTGACCTCGTGGGACTCCTTGATGACCGCGGCTCGCATGGTGACATCACCTTCCCCGGCTTCGCACCGGATCACATCGACGTGCCGGCCGTCGTGGTCCGGCGCAGCCCGCAGGCCGGACCGCGCGGGGCATCTGATGGTGCTATTTCACCGCACCCATGGACAGGCCGCGCACCGGCTTGCCGTGCGCGCCGCCCGGCGCCCGGGCTCGCCCCGGCCTCTCGTCCACGCTGGAGACTGGGCCATCGTCCCTGTTCGTCCACGCTGGAGACTGGGCCATCGTGCGCGCTCGGCTCGGGCTGCCGCCGAAAGTAGAGCCGGGGTCCTCGTCCGGCCTCGAGCCTGCCGCCAACGGCTGACCCGGTCCTGAGCAGCCGCGACGCGCCGATTTGCCTACGCCCTCAGTTGCCCATAAAGTAAAGGCACACCGACGCGGGGTGGAGCAGTTCGGTAGCTCGCTGGGCTCATAACCCAGAGGTCGCAGGTTCAAATCCTGCCCCCGCTACCAAGGTCAGAGGCCCTTTCTCGAACAGAGAAAGGGCCTTCTGCATATGGTTTGTAAACGGGTTTGTGCACAGGCGCTCGCTGACACCGCGTTTTGCCGGTACCGTCCTGCCTCCCTCTAGCGGTGCGGCCACGGGTCGGCTGAGCCGGGGCAACGGCTGGCAAGCACACGTTCGTCGCAGGCAGATGCCTGTCTGCGATAAATTGCAGGTGAAGTGCGATCCGTCTACTATAGGTTCATGAGCGCGCAGACCCTAGGTTTCGCAGTCCAGCCGGAGGATCGTCCGGTGCTGGATGAGCTTGTCGCCTACTTCGGCGACGGCAACAGGTCCGCTTACCTGCGGGCCACCCTTAAGGTCATGAAGTCGATCATGATCGCCGACCAGCTCAGGGAGGCGCAAGCCTACGGCCAACAGCGCGCTGCGGAACTCGGTATCGACCCGTCAGATGTCCCCGCACGGGTCCAGGAGTTCCTCAAGGCGACTCCCCAGAGCAAGCGGGGATGAGCAGCCTCGACCCTGTCCCGGCAGCTGTCGTCTACGACGTCAAGGTCCTGGTGACAGCGGCGGCGAGCGGTAACAGCCCGTTCCGGTCCTGGCCTTCACCGCCGCCTGTCTCCGGCAACGCCTCAGCCGACTGCTTGGGCGTGATCGTTGACGCCGCCGAGTTCGCGCTCTGGCTGTCCCCGCACATCATCACCAACATCGACAGGATCCTGGCCCAGCTGTTCAAATGGGCCCAGCCGCAGATCGACGCTTACCTGCGCGCCATCGTGATGGCGGCCGAGCATAGCGGCGGCGGCATCGTGGCTGACGTGCCCAGGACAGTTCACGACTGCCCCGACCACGAGGACAACCTGATCCTCGACCTGGCCGCCGAGGTCGGGGCACTGCTCATCGTCTCCAACGACACCGATCTGCTATTGATGTCGCCGTGGCGCGGAACACCGATCATCGAGCCGGCCGCGTTCGCCGCGAAGGTAGACGCAATGCGCAGGCACGCACGCCGACGACGCAGATAGACCGTAACTTGCCGAATTCCCCTTATTAGTAAATTTAATCAAGGCGGCGCCTGCAGCGCCGCTGGCCCGGCGCCAGCGCCGCCGCTCAGCCTTGGGAGGCCCGCGCGGCGCACGCCGGGCCACAGCGCACGGCACGCAGACTACGGTTGCTCAAACGACACGCGCCGCGCAGGCCGGGTACGGCTGGCAGCGGTATTTCTCGGCGCTCATCGATCTGATGACGCTGCGGTGACGCAGCCCGGCCACACTGGGTTTAGCGCGACGGCCGGACGGGATAAGTGGGAGCCTTTGTAACCACAGCGCAGCCTACCAGGAGGGCATCCGCACCTCCCGGGACGCGTCGCTGGCCGCCGCTACTTCCGCACCCACGGTGTCGCGCTCCGCATCGGTGGCGACGCCGCGGCTAGCTGCGCCAGCTCTCGCTCCGTCGCGGATACCTGCTGGCACTTCCTGTCCCGGTGCGGGCATGATCTGGCGCAAGCCGCTGGCCCGGCCCTCCCAGATCCCAGTCGGCTGTGAGGTGGACGCAATACCGCCCATCGTCCAGGAACGGGCGCAAACGAGCCGAGGTGTGCTTGAGACCGCTCCGCGCTTCCTCGGCAACCAGCCGACCGGCACCAGCTGGGATTTCTCCAGGATTCCGCTCCATCCATCGTTTGCTCCTGCGAAGCGCCTCCCCGATCCAATCCAGAGAAAGCTCAAAGTGGGAGCCATCGATGACCCGCTAGAGCATGAGGCCGATCACGTCGCCGACCAGGTGATGCGCATGCCAGCGTCGGATGCCGTGACGAACTCTTCGCGACCGCAGGTCAGCCGCAAATGCGACACGTGCGAGGAGGAGGAACTTCAAAAGAAGGAGAGGCGGTCAATTCAACGTCGGTTCGGGATTGCCACCCGGCGCTGAGTGGCTTTCGAGCATGATGGAGTATCCGCGCGAGGGCCTGATTCTCGAGTGGGTCAAGGAGCTGGATTCCGGACTGAACGGGATATGCGATGCGCTGATCTCCTGGCACAAGGTCTAACGAGGCTTCGTCCCAGCCCGCCGAGGCATGTGGTCGTGCCGGGCTGGGCTAAAGGGGCTCCGGCCGGATCGATGCAGTGACACGCTGTGTCCTCGTACTGGCCGCCTGCTGGCGGTGGGTGGCCTTTCGGCCTGTCCGACCGGAGCTTGTCATGACGCTACTTCGCCGTGTCTGTGATGTCCTGGCCGATCACGTGGAGCTGAGCTTGTGATGACCGCTGACGCCCAGATGGCGACTTCCGTTCCGCCCCGTGTGGCACGAGCTGGTTGCACGTGCGGCGGATCGTGATCCCCGTGCGGCGGATCGCGATCCCTGGTCACCGCGGTGCCGCGTGCGCTAGCCAGGTGCTTCCCCTTGAGCAGCGACCACGCGCGCTGCAGCGACACAATCAGCGTGGCGAAAACGATGAAGGACAGGTTGATCAGCTGATCGCTGTCATGTGGATCAACTAGCAGCAGCACACCGAATCCGAACTGACCCGCGTAGGCAAGCAACGTGATAGCCAGCACAATCCGGTTTCTGCCAGTGTGCAGCCGACGCTGGAGCCTGACGATCGCGACGATGCCGATCACGGCCATGATCACCGCGGGCTCGCCGATGTTGGCCTTGGGGATGAGCCCGAGCAAGGACACCACGAACGAGTTCACCAGGCCGATGAAAGCGGTGATCGCCAGCGCTTCGCCGCCCGGCATGGCATTCGGCCCGAAGATCGTGTCGTCTCGGACCGAAACAGCCACAAACAACAGGCCGATGAGTGCCGCCGCAGCCGTGGCCATCGCGGCAAGGTAGGCGTCGTACACACCAGGCACCATGCGAACAGAAGCTGGCATGGTCGATCTGTGATGTCAATCGGGTGGACGCTGTCGCTTGCCAGCATGACGAGTGACCAACTGCGTGATGCTCTCACCTGCGGATCGTGTCACCGGCCCCGTTATGCCAGCCCGAGCCATAGGTAGCGGGCGCTGATGGCGATGACCAGGACGCCGATTAGGCGCCGGATCAGGACGTCGGGCAGCCGGGACTGGATCCGGGCGCTCCTGCCGCTCGCCGGTCACCCATCCAGCATCGTCGGCCACCCGGGCACGGTCGAGCACGATCACGGTCATCTCGGGAAGTTGTCTCCACACTTCAGCCAACCGAACATTCGCGATGAACTTGAACGGCAAATCAGGAATTGACGCCATCACGGTGGACGACCTGCTAGCCGAAGCTAGCCATTGGCCGATGCCCAGGCGACGTTCTTTGCTCATAGTCGCCGAAACTCTCCACAATCTGTGGGCTGAGCTAAAGATCCTCGACCACAGCCGTTATCCTGGCGTACCGGAGGTGGCCTTTAATATCGTCGAGAGACGTACCCGTGGCCTAATCGGCCAATTGCCCTAACCTTTGCGGCGGCAGCAGCAATCCTGATCTAGCGTCGCGAGTCTGATTGCTTCTGGCGTTCCTTGTGCCAGTCGATTCGCGGACACCTTCTGCTCGTGTCTGGTCTTCTGGGCATCCGGAGGCGCCGCTCTCCGCAATGTGACGCCAGCCGGAGTGCCGATCGCGGCAGTCAGGAGACGGCCGAGGGCCTCGAGTCGGACGTCCGGCCTTCAGAGTTCTGCAATACGGATATTTCGCCACCGGCATCGGGCCGTGGGCCCCCAACGATCCCGTCCGGCCATCGGGTCGTTGTCATGGACCTCGAACGCGATGTGCCCTCGGCGGCCGAGCACCGCCAACACCGCATCGGGCTCGTAGTGGGGGGCTTGGAGCCGCGCGAGGTCGATTTCCGCGACCAGAAGGTCGTTGATCCAGACTGTCGCACAGGGCTTGGCACCTACGCAGCGGATGCGGAAGTCGTTCCAGTCGCCCCACCGCCACACAGCGAGGAAATCCTCGACATCCGCGCTCTTGGTGAGCATCGCAAGCTTTGCGGTCGTGAAGGGCTCGACGCTCGTTGCGGGATCATCCGGTCGGAGACCGACGGGTGTTCCGTCAGGGTCCCGTCGGGCGTCGAGCGCGAACGGAACGGCGTGGAAGCCGCCGATTCCGTTGCCGAAGAACCCGCCGATAGAACCGGACTGGCGGTGGTCGATGAGCACCTGCAACCCCTCCCAGGAGTCGCGGCGCCGCCGCACCATGATGCCGGTGTCCGCGGGCCAGTCAGGGTTGGCTTCGAGCCGCAGCTCGAAGTCGCCGTAGTCACGGTCGGAGATCAGATATCCGCCGTACCCTGATCCCTCGGGCTGCTGCCGGCCAACAATGACTCCGTCCTCTACGCTCCAAGCAGCAGGATTGGCGTCCGCGTGCTCTTGATAGTCGTGGGGGAAGTCGGTCACCACGTCGAGCACCTGAGGACCACCGGGGTACAACCGTCCGTAATGGCGCGGAATCGCGCTCCATCCGGTAAGGCTGACTCCGTCAAAGAGGGACTCAAATTCCGGCTCGGTCATCATGCTCCTTGTTCCTGCTGCAGCGGATACGCGACGTAGCCGAAGCGACGACCGTCCGGCGACCAGCTATTGACGTTGAGGGTTCCCTGGCCGCCGAAGAGCGGGAAGCGCGACACGACCTGGCGCCAGTCCGCAGTGCGGACCAACCGCACCTCCACATCGAGGTCGGGCGGGTGCCCAATAGTGCCCGGCGGAAAGCTGATGTAGGTCGCGAACTCGCCGTCCGGTGACAGGTGCGGGAACCAGTCGACCGACTCTGACTCCACAAGACGCTCCATTCGCCCGCCCTCGGCGGGCACGCGGGCTAGTTGTGCGTGGCCGGGACTGCTCGCATATTCCTCGGTATTGAAATACAGCCAGGCGCCGTCGGGCGAGTATTCGGGGCCGTCGAGGTGGCTGCTGCCGGCCTGCGGATAGCGCGTCTCGCCTCCGGCCGACGACACGAGCGCGAGCCGACCGGGAACGGAAAAGTCCGCGCGCAGCAATTCGACGAAGGCGAGGGTCGCGCCGTCCGGGCTGACACCGTGCAGAAAGTGGTAATGGCCTGAGTCGTGGGTCACGCGCTTCGCGGTACCGCCCGCGATCGGCACGACGTAGATGTGCCCGTCGTTGGCCGACATGTAAATCAGGCCGCGTCCGGCGTCGAGGACATGGTCGTTGTTGATCGGCGGGAGGTCCTCGATGGGCACCTCCTTCAACTCGATCTTGGGCCCTAGGCCGAGCCGCCAGAGCAGCCCGTCCCCGTTCAGCAAAAGCCCGCGGCCGTCGGGAGACCAGTTGGGCGCCTCCAGGAGCACGGTGTTGGTGGAATACACGAGTTCCGGTGGCCGGCCGCCAACCTCGACGATCCAGAGCTCCGTCCTCTGGCCAGGCTGGAGGCTTCTGGGCATTATCTTCGGATCACCTGGGTACTCGGTCATCTGGCTCCGCAACGGGTCTCGGGCTGGGTGTCACGAGCCCAGCAGCGGTCGAGGGTCTCGCAGCGCGAGACGATGATGTTCGCGCTGCCGAAAGGCCGCAGCCCGTTCGATCGATCGAAGGTATTCATGGCGTTGTGCACCACACACGCCTTTCGGTCGACCCAATCGTGGTTGTCCGCGCTCGTTCCCGGAAACGCAGTGTGAAAGGCACATTGCTCCCCCAGCCAGGTGCTGATGGTCACCGCGAGGCCTTCCATGTGACAGCGCGCGACGACTGCGCTCTCGATGCGCCACGCGCCGTCGTGGTCAAAATGGTCGCAGCCCGGGAGTTGTTCCGTCATGCCACTCCTTCGGCTCCTGGTCGTTCTTCGCCAAGTGGTTCCCCACGCGCTCCTTCTAGCTGTCGGCGAACAGCGTCGATGGTCCGCATCACGCTGATCGCGTCGTCCAGGCTGTGCAACGGAGAATCTCTCATGCCCTCGGCGACGAAACGGGCAACAGCGCTCGCCTGCCAGGCGAGTCCGGCGCGCATTGTCAGGCCGCTCGTATCGCGCCACTCATGGATTTCGTCGGCTATGCCCACGACGAAGCGCGCGGGGAAGACGAACGGCTCGAGGAAGCGAGCGCTCCCCGCGGTGCCATGAATTGCGGCGAGCCCCGAATTTGCCACCGACATGCTCGTCGTTACTGATGCGTGCCGATTGTCTGGCCCAGCGAGCGCTACGACGGCTTGGTCGTCGACGCCGCTGCTGGTCATGCTACCGAGCGCGCGAATCCGCGCGGGACGGCCGATGGCGAACTGGGCGAACCAGTAGCCGTAGACGCCCATGTCGAGCGCCGCGCCACCTCCTTGCGCCGGATCGAGGAATCGCGCCGGGGCGTCCGGACCTATCCGCCAGCCAACGTCGGCAGTCGCCAAGCGGATCGACCCAAGGTCCCCGCGCTCCAGCACCTGGTGAAGCACGTCAAACTGCGGAAGGTACCGTGTCCACATCGCCTCGGTGGCGAAGACTCCGGCCGACCGGGCGGCAGCCGCGATCTCCTCGGCTTCCGCGGCGGAAATCGCTATCGGTTTCTCGATGAGCACGTGCTTGCCCGCCGAGATGGCAAGCAGGCTCAACGCCCGGTGCTCGCTATGCGGCGCGGCCACGTACACGACGTTAACCTCGGGATCCGACACGAGCTGTTCGTAGGACTCGGACACACGGTCGATACCATGCTGTGCCGCGAAGCGGGTAGCGCGCTCGACCGAACGCGATGCCACCGCCGTCACCCGCTGATCGGTATTGGCGAGGAGCGTTGCGGTGAAGTCCCCGGCGATGATCCCGGGCGCCAGCACACCCCAACGCAGCACCGGCCCTCCGCGAAGAGCAGGAACACGTACGTCTGGAAACCAGGTCACTGACATGTAAGGAACCTTTAACCATCGGACTGCGTACTCTGGGTTGTCTCTCTGAAAGTCCACGCGGATGCGGGAATTGCCATCCGCGCCGGGAACGACTGCGGCATCGGCAAACTCCCTGATGTCATCATTAGCCGCCGTCTGATCGTACCTTTGAACCGCACGTATGTATTTAGGGCAGCGTTGCTGGCAGGGCGCGATGCGGGTCTGGTTCGGGCTGAGGATGAGTTCCGCCTGCGGGCGCCCCAGGTGTGTCCCGGACCGAGTGCCGTCCCCCGTGATGACGCGGGGAGGATGGTTCGCCTGTCGCGGATGCGCTGGCCGATGCCCTCGCACCCTTACGTGGCAAGCGGTGCGCCGACGCGCGCCCGGAGCGCGCCACCGGATGACACCTGTCGGCGCGGTGCGCCGAGCACGCGCATCACCCGCGCCGACAGCAAAGGCGCAGCTCTGGCCTCCGCGCGCCGCGGAATGACGCTGCGTAGACGCAGCCGTATCCTGGCCAGAGGACGCTATGGGACCCTTCGTGTTCGGCGCGCGCGGCTAAATCTTGGCCTCAGGTCACCACGAGCCAGCAAGCAAAATAAGGTGCACGGCCGAACACCGGCCGAGATGCTCAGGTAATCAGGCCGTCATCGTGCGGTTGTCACTTCTCCAGCGAGCTTCGCTGGTACTTGATCACCTTCGCAGCGAAGTCGTAGGTGCTGGTCACCTCCCAGGTGACCAGCTGCTTGGCCAACTCATAGGTGCTGGCCGCGAGCGCCATGCTCAGGCCCGGGTAAGGGAACAGTTCCAGCGCAGGGGCTGCATCCAGCTCGCCGGCTGCGTCCATAACTTCGGTGGGGTCGATGGCGTCGGTGGTGTCCATCTCAGGTCATCTCTTCTCATGAACACTTCCCAGTAGACACCGCCCTATAGCCGACGGTAAGGGACCGAAGACAGGTAGGGATCGTGACCTTTAGCCCTTGCTAGTGGTTCATAGGAGTCCTGGTATTCCTGTGAGGGACCCGCGCCGGCGTGAAAACGGGGCGGGCTGCCCGACGACGCCGAGCGCATGCTGGTACCTGAGTCCGTATAAGAGTCTGGCGCGGGGGCCTTGACCTTGATGGGTCGCCCTCCACTGTGCCCGTTCCCGACCGGTGGTTCTATGCCGGGTTTTCCGGTCGCGATGCTTGCTGGAGCGCTGAGTTCAGGTCGTTCCAGAGGTCGTCGATGTGTTCGCAGCCGACGCTCAGGCGCAGGAGCCCGGGGGGCACGTGGCGTTGTCCGGGGAGTTTGCTGCGCCGCTCGATGGTGCTTTCGACGCCGCCCAGGCTGGTGGCGTGGACGATGATGTGCAAGGCATCGCAGAGCCGGTCGGCTGCGGGGGCATCTGCGACCTCGAAGGCCAGCACTGCGCCGAATCCGGCCATCTGCGCGGCGGCGGTGCGGTGCCCGGGGTCGCCGGGCAGGCCGGGGTAGCGTACGCGGCTGACGGCTGGGTGCTCGTCGAGCCGGCGGGCGAGTTCGGCGGCGTTGCGCTGGCCGCGGTCGAGTCGCAGGGCCAGGGTGCGCAGGCCGCGCAGCGCCAGGAAGGCTTCCAGGGCTCCAGGGGTTGCGCCGGTGAGGCCGCGGCGGTGCCGCAGGCGGCCGGCGAGGGCATGCTCGCGGGCGATGGTGATGCCTGACAGCAGGTCGGAGTGGCCGCCGATGAATTTGGTGGCGCTGTGCACGACCACGTCGGCACCGAGGGTTAGGGGCTGTTGCAGCAGTGGCGTGGCGAAGGTGTTGTCGACGCCGACGAGTACCCCGGCGCGGCGGCCGGCGGCGCACAGGGCGGGAAGGTCGGCCACCTCGAGCAGCGGGTTGGAGGGGGACTCCAGCCAGAGCAGATCCGCGCCGGCGACGGCGGCCTGCACGCTGGCGGTGTCGGTCAGGTCAACGCGGTCGACGGCCCAGCGCCCTTGCTGCCGGGCGTCGGCCAGCAGCTCGCCGACCCCGAAATAGCAGTCTTCCGGGGCGACAATGCGGCCGCCGGACGGCACGAGGTCGAGCACGGCGGCGATGGCGGCCATGCCGGAGGAGAACGCCACGGCGTGACCGCCCTCCACCTGGCCGACGGCGGTCTCCAGCGCCTCCCAGGTCGGGGTGGCGTCGGTGCGCGAATAGGCGCGGCTGCCCTCCTCGCTGCCTGGCGCTGCCTTGGTGCCGGCCTGGAAGTTCGAAGCCAGCACCACGGGAACGTTGAGCGGCCCGCCGGCCACGTGACTGGGGCGGCCGGCGCAGATGACCGCTGTTTCCGGGTGCAGGCCGGCGGGCGTGGCCGGCTGGCCGTCAGGTGTCATGGGGTTCTCCTGTCTCTCAGCAGTGCAGTATAATGCCTTTTATGAGGCAGTCAGAATTGGAGGCCCGGGCCGGGGCCGACAGCGTCGCCCGGGCGATCGGCGGCCGGGTCAAGCAGGGACGCAACAGCCGGGGCTGGACCCTGGACCAGCTGGCCGAGCGTTCGGGCGTCAGCCGCAGGATGCTGGTCAGCATCGAGCAGGGGTCGGCCAACCCGAGCATCGCGACGCTGCTTCTCATCAGCGACGCGCTCGGCATCGGGCTGCCCGCCCTCGTCGATATGAACCGCTCCCCCCGGCTGCGGGTCACCCGGGCCGGCGACGCCCCGGTGCTGTGGCGCGGCAAGCTCGGCGGTCAGGCCTTGCTCGTCGCCGGCAGCGAGCCGCCGGACGTCACCGAGCTGTGGGACTGGACGCTCGGGCCGGGCGAGAGCCACTCCAGCCCGGCGCACGAGACGGGAACCCGCGAGCTGCTCCTCGTCCTTAACGGCGAGGTAGAGCTCAGAGTAGGCCAGCGCGCCGAGGTACTCGCGACCGGAGATTCGGCCTCGTTCACCGGTGACCTGCCCCACGAATACGTCAACGCCAGCTCAGCGCAGATGGCGCGTTTCGCCCTGACGGTGTTCGAGCCGGGCGTGGGACCCGGATCACGATCGGAGGCTATCGATGTCTGATGCAGGCATGCTCGAGGAGTTCCTGGCCGGCGCCTTTGTCGACAGCGCCGTGTTCGCGCTGCGGCCGGACTACCGGGCCCTGCTGCTGGCCGTGGACGGGATCGTTCCGGGCCCGGGCGACCAGGAAAGCGATGCGCTGCTCCAGGTGGCGCAAGCCGCCGCCGGCGAGGCGCTGAACGGCGGGCCGCCGGAGCAGCTGCCGCACGTGGCGGCGTGGCGGGAGGCCTACCGGGCGTTCGGGGCCAAGCCGCAACGTACCCGCAACAGCCTGGAGGCGCTGCTGCGCCGCGCGGAATCTGGGCTGCCCCGGGTCAACCGGCTCACCGACTACTACAACGCGGTCTCGGTGCTGCACCAGATCCCGCTCGGCGGGGAGGATCTGACCCGCTACGCCAGCCCACCGCGGCTGGTCCGCGCCACCGGCGCCGAGCCCTTCGACACCGTGGCCGACGGCATCGCGGTGACCGAGCATCCCGACCCCGGCGAGGTGGTGTGGTGCGACGACGCCGGCGTGACCTGCCGGCGCTGGAACTGGCGCCAGGCCCGCCGCACCCAGCTCAGCGACGACACCACCGCGGCGCTGTTCATCCTCGACGCGCTCACCCCGGTGACCGACCAGGAACTCCACGCCGCCGCCGCCGACCTCGTCGCCCGCCTGACCGGGCTCGGGCCCGGCGCCCGGGCCGCCCGCCGCCTGATAGCCGCCGGCCCGGCGCCTTCACCGTCACCGGCGATGAGCTGCTGATTCACCTGGCCCGGCCGAACAGGTCTGGCCGCACGTGGGGGCGGCCGCCTAGGTCCGGCTAGCCGTGACCGACGACCCCCAGGGCAAGGCGGATAGGCCGGTGCCAGGAGGGCGCTATGCGCCGTGGAGCCATGGCTCAGGCTCAACCTCGAGATATCCGTCGTAGGCGTTGATTGTCACGACGAAGTGGTGCAGGAAGCCTTCTAGCCCGGCCAGGCCGAATGGGTGAGGCCATGGATCGCAGAACCAGACCGATGCATCCCAGGAGAACTCATCTGCGCCGTCGGTCGCTGTGAGAGTGACTCGGGCCAGCTGGCCGGCTGTTTTCACTCCTCCGACGTAGAACTCTTCGGTAAAGTCACCTGTTAGCTCAATGCCGGCGAGGGGGGCAATCTCCGCGCTCATCCTGGTCCGAAGCGCGCCCGTATCGAGCAGGCATGATACGGGCGCGACCTCTAGTCCTTCCAGGGCAATGTCAACAACCGGCCGCGGTGTCAGAGCGCCGCCGCTCGCCGAAGGCAGCGCCCGGAACGCAAATCTCATTGCGGGGCCGCTCCGGTGATGGCTCCTTCGGAGTCCACGACCCGGAACATGGACTGTGCACGCTGGCGGTGCTTTGCCAGCCACGCCACGACCTCTGCCGGCGAGGGCGCAGCCACTAGCACATCGTCGTCACGCACCGCCACCCACAGGCCAATGAAAGGACGCAATGCCTCCGCCAAGGGCGCCGCAGGGCCATCTGCTCCAGAAGCACCCGACGGCAGCACAACGGCTCGGGATGTCTCCGGGTGACGTGCCCGGGCCCTTACTGCACGCCCAGCCGGGAAGCCCAGACGGGTGAGCGCTCGACGGGCCTGGTGCGTGGTGAAGTCAGCCCGGTCAAGGCCAGTTACCAGCGCCAGCACTTGCTTAGGAGGCCAGCGCCGGCCGTTGATCACCACGAAGTGCTCGTGGATCGGCTCGGGCAATGCTCCCTGAAGTGCCGCCTCCACGCTCCGGGATTCCAGGTTGTACTGGTGACCCGAGACTGTCATCGTCGGCATGCCGTCTCCGAACGCTACTCTCTGAAGCATATTCTCTGATTCGTCTCTACTGTAGGGCTACTTGCGGATAGCAGGCAAACTAAGCTGACCCGCGGGGTCGCCGACATCGCGGGCATCACACGTGGCGGACGGCTGGCCCACCTGCTCAAAGACGCCATCGAGTGGGAGTACCGCCAATCCGTCAGGCACCTGCGTGGCTGGGATCCAGTAGCCCGGTAACCACGGCCCATCCTCCTGCGAGCGGCCAAGGAGCAGATGCCGCTCGCTAAGGCCCGATCCGGAGGCTGCCGTCAGGATGGCCGGCCACGTCCGCGGGACCGGCCCGCACACCGGGCCGGCCAGGTCCACCACCGTGGCCGGGACGCCCGCGAGCATGGCCGCACGGTCATGGCGGTAGTGGGCAGGAACTCCCGGAAGCGGGATAATGCCAAAATGCCTGACCCAGACGCTGACCAGCTGGTCCCGGGGCCCCGGACGTACATCGATGGCGGCAAGGGTGCTGGCCTCTATGACGACTTTGAGGCCTACCGGACACCCACGGAGGCTGATTATCACAAGCTGTTCACCACCGGCCTCATCATTCCTGACACCAATGTCTTCCTCAATCTCTATCGTTACAATGAGCAGACCCGAAATGACCTACTCGCCGTGCTGGGCCACCTTGGCGGCCATCTTTGGGTGCCGCACCAGGTGATGGAGGAATTCTGGCGCAACCGCGAGACTGTATTGAAAGATCCACAAGATGCAGACGCTTGTATAAATCAGCTGTCCCGTCACCGAGAACAGGCGACCGGGGCATTCCGCGCGTGGGCTAACCGGGTAAGCTTGCCGCAAGACCGATCAACCAATTTGCGGGAAGTAATAGAGAAAGCTTTCGATGCAGTGATTCATGAGGTGTCGAGACTTGCCGCTGAGCATTCATGGGATGATGCTCGGGACACAAATACCGACCCTGTGCTCGGCGCACTGGAGTCATTACTGGACGGCCATGTGGGGAGGCAGCTAGACCAAGCCGAACACGACATGGCATTGCAAGAGGCAAAATCGCGGGCCGAGCAGAAGCGCCCGCCAGGTTACAAGGACCACAGCAAGACCGACGGGGGTGCCGCCGGTGACTACCTGATATGGGTGCAAGTGCTGCGTGAGGCCAAAGCCAGGCAGCGTGATGTGCTCCTCATCACCGGTGATGTCAAAGAGGACTGGTGGCGGCGCGAGCATGGTGAAGCCAGAGGTCCACGGCCAGAGCTGGTGCGGGAACTCAAGGAACACGCCAACGTAAAGCTGTACATGCTCCGGCCGGAGAGTTTGCTTCTTCGCGCCAGGCAAGCGCTGAAGATCGAAGTCCGCGATGAGTCCCTTCAGGATGCTGAACGGGTTGACAGGTCTTTGACCGATACTGATCTGGTCCGCGAATCCTGGGAGGTTGTTCTGGACGCGGTGCGGGGGCGCCGCAGAGTGGCTGCGGAGTTTCTGGGCGCGGCAACTGTGGACAGCATGGACGAGGACGTCCTCACCGTCCGGTTCCGGCGATCTTCGGTTGCCCAGCAATTCATCGACAGCGGCTCTAGTGCAGCACTTTCTGAGGCGCTCCATGAAGTACTCGGCATTGAGCGCAGGATCACCGTGGTCGTCGCGGAGAATCGCCACCTGGGAACCTATGGGCCGCCACGATCCTGGACGTTGACAGATACCTCGTTGGCGGCGGCGGATGATCCGGCTGACGACGACACAACTGGAGATTGACCAACCCCTTCACCTGGCGGGCCTGGCCGGTAACCGCTGCCGGGTCAGGTGGCACAGCGGTAAGGCCAGTGGGGAGTAACGGGCTCACGTGATGTTGTGAGACTGGAGATACGCCGAGTGCGGGTTACTTCTCCTGCGGGCCGGGCAATGCCGTAGCCCTAAGCACCGGGCCTTTGTCGTGATCCGGCGATGGTCGTGCCCAGGCAATCTTGCCGGTCAGCTAGTCGTCACCTCGTACCCTCGTGACACGAGCCCTGTCTTCACCTAGCCTGGAAAGACGGAGATGTCCGACCAATACGGGGAGGAGGCCCAGTGGATTCTGACGGACAGGCCACTGGTGGGGGAGTCGATCTGTGTTTGGTCCCCGATCTGCGGGACATCCCGCTAGCTGAGCTGGCCAAGCAGGCTGACGGCGGCCAAGGCGCGCTGGCGGACGTATTGTCACGGATTGTGCATCTTCCAGAGAGTCCTTCGAGCATCGAGAACATGATGTTCAATTCCGCAATATGAGACCCACTGCATGCCGACTTCTGTAAGTCATTATATTTTAAAGGTCCATAGCAGGTGCGATCTTGCATGCGATAACTGCTACGTCTATCAGCATGCCGATCAGAGCTGGCGCGTTAAGCCGAGAGCCCTGGACATGGCGACAGCCCGCCAAGCTGCGCTGCGGATAAGCGATCATGCCAGGAAGCATCGGCTCGGCGAGGTACACGTCGTGCTCCACGGCGGCGAACCGCTCCTGCTCGGACATGCTGGTCTGCGTGACGTCCTGCACGCGCTGCGCTCCCTGATTGACCCCGTGACCAGGCTCGACCTGCGAATTCACACCAACGGCGTGCTGCTTGACGAGAGATTCTGCGAGCTGTTCGCTGATTTCGACGTCCGCGTAGGCGTATCGCTGGACGGCGACCGAACGGCCAACGACCGGCACCGCCGGTATGCCGATGGGCGAAGCAGTCACGCCCAGGTGCGACAGGCCCTGGCCCTGCTCAGGAAGCCCGAGTACCGGCACCTCTACGCGGGCATTCTGTGCACGATCGACGTGGTGAATGACCCGATCGCGGTCTACGAGGCGTTGCTGGCTGAGGCGCCGCCACGTATCGATCTACTGCTCCCGCACGCGACGTGGGATAAGCCTCCGCATCGCCCGCTTGGCGCTCGCACGCCCTATGCGGACTGGCTGGGGCAGATCCACACGAGGTGGGCCACCGACGGCCACCCGGTGCCTGTCCGGCTTTTCGACTCACTGCTGGCGGCCTGGGAAGGCCGCCGCAGCTCGAGTGAGGCCACAGGCCTCGATCCGGTGAATCTCCTGGTCATTGAGACCGATGGCAGCTGGGAGCAGGCGGACTCGCTGAAGACAGCCTTCGACGGCGCTCCGGCGACCGGCTTCGACATCTTCTCGCACTCAGCCGACGAGGCAGCGGCACACCCGGGGATAGCTATCCGGCAGGCGGGGCTCGGCGCGCTGTGTGCGGCCTGCCGTGCCTGCCCGTTGGTCCGGGCTTGCGGAGGTGGCCTCTACGCCCACAGGTATAAGTCCGGTAATGGCTTCGATAATCCATCGGTCTACTGCGCTGACCTCAAGATCCTCATTCCCAAAATAACCGCCAGGCCATGGCCAGGGCTGCGTCAGTTGCGGCACCGGCCGCCTTCCCGGCCGCGTTCCCGGCCGCGCATTCCCTGCCAGACGGGGCCTTTGACCTGCTAGCCGCGGGCCCTGGTGACCCCCAGGCGATGGCGTCGCTGGCTGAGGCACGCTGGTCGGTAACTCGCGCACTGGTCGCCGCCGTGGCATCCAGCCTGGACGGCAAGGGCGGCGATCTCGGCCGGGCGGCCGCCGAGGGGTGGATGCTGCTGGCCGAACTGGACGCCGAGCGGCCCGAAGCGGTTCGCGAGGTCCTGACGTATCCGTATGTTCAGGCATGGGCGACGCGATGCCTGCGCCCGGCACAGAGTGCCGATGTTGAGCTGGATCGCGCGCATCTGGCTGGGCTGGCGGCCGCGGCGGCGCTGCGGGCCGGAATCGAGGTGGAACTGACCCTCCCGGTGCGCGAGGGAGTTGTCTACCTGCCGGCGGTCGGCGCTCTGGTCATGCAAGCGGGCGCGGGCCGCACTTCGGCCGTGCGGGTGTCCCCATCAGGGCTCAGCTCCCGGCATGGTATGCGTGGCTGGCAGACCGTCCGCCGGGTGACCACCGAGGAAATGGCGGTCACTGTCGAGGACATCGACCCGTTCCGTGACTGCCAGGCCTGGGCGGCGGCCGGGCGGCTGTCGGCCACCGCGTGGCGGGCCTGGCGGCTGGCTTTGGCCGCCGCGGCCCGGCAGTTGGCCGCGGAACTCCCTGCCTACGCCAGCGTGATCGGCACTGGCCTGCGCTCAGTGGTGCCGATGCGCCCGGGGACTGCGAGTCGCCGTCAGAGCGGCACCGCCCGGCAGGCGTTCGGGGCCGTAGCGCTGGCGCTCCCAGATGACATCAGCATGCTGAGTGCCTTGCTCCTGCATGAGATGCAGCACCTCAAGCTGACTGCCCTGGGTGACGTGTTCGACCTGTTCGACCGGGCAGACAGCAGGCGGTTCTCGGTACCGTGGCGAACCGATCGCCGGCCTATCGAGGGCCTGCTGCACGGTACCTACGCGCACCTGGCCATCGCCGAGTTGTGGCGGGCCCGCGCCATGCAGAGGCCAGGCGGGGAAGCCCGGCGCCACTTCAGCATGTACCGGTCGTGGGTCGAGGATGCGATCGAAGCACTGCTGGCCGCGGGCAGCCTCATGCCGGACGGCCACCGTTTCGTCAAGGGCATGCGGATGACCGCTGAGGCATGGGCCGATGACCGATGAGCGTGCACCCCGACTGGCTGGGCGTGGTCTCGTTGGCCGCGATCAGCTGGCGGCGGATCTCCTCGCGCTTGGCCTACGGCGAGGGCAGGACCTGCTCGTCCACTGCTCACTCCGTCAGATCGGGTGGGTCCACGGTGGTGCCGCCACCCTCCTCGGCGCGATCCTGGAGGTAGCGGGCCCAGACGCCACACTCGTGGTCCCAACCGAGACCACGTGGAATTCACTCACCTCAGACGCCTTTCGTTCCGCCACGGCCGGGCTCGACGCAGCGGAACGCACCCGATTCGTAGCCGCGATGCCTGGGTTCGATCCCGCGACCACGCCATCGGCCGGGATGGGAGCGTTTGCCGAGCATGTGCGGACGCGCCCAGCCGCCCACCGCAGCAGTCACCCGCAGACGTCCTTTGCCGCCATCGGCCCTAGAGCACGCGCTTGCACGTCCATTCATGATCTTGGCTGCCATCTCGGCGATCGGTCACCAATCGGCTGGCTGTACGCGGCCGACGCAGCCATCCTGCTCCTGGGCGTCGGATACTCCGCGTGTACGGCCTTCCACCTGGCTGAATACCTCTTGCCCGGCGCACCGCGACTCCGCTCGTATCACTGCTTCACCACCCAGGGAGGAACCCGGGTAGCACACGAGTTCACCGACATCCACCTGGATGACAGTTACTTCGAGCAGATCGGCGTGGAGCTGGATTCAATCGCTGGCTGGGACAGTACGGCTGGCCCACGGCGAGGGCACGTCGGATCAGCCGAATGCAGGCTGGTGCCATTTCGCATGGCTGTCGACTTCGCCCGCTCTTGGCTGGGGAACCACCGCAGGAAGATGCTCTGATGATGGAGCAGCATCGCCACTGTGCTAGGCCGCCGCTTGCGCCTACGATGGAGCAAGCAGGTCCCGGCCCGGAGCAATACGTTGCGCAAGCCTCCTGCGACCTGGATAAGGACGTAGGACTATTGACGAGTCGGCGGGCAGACATGCCGGGGAGTTCGCTGCCCGGGCCGTCGGAGGTCCCGGACATCGCTGAGACCAAAACCTCGCCCACGCGCCCGCCACGTCTCGGGGTCTTTGCCGTTGAAACCGCAGCGTTGACCACCCGGACGGTACCGGCCGACCACGATCCCCGCGGCTACGGCGAAACGGGTGCTGACTGGCATCCCTTCCCTGGGCAGCGGCTCTCACTGGCCGAGCATGTGCGGCAGATTGCCGAGCGTCGCGACTTCAAGGCGGAGGTCAGCGCCATCAAATTGGTCGGTGACCCGGGCACCAACCGGCCGGGGATCATCCTGATCGATCCCTGGTTCATCGCTGACGAAGATGGGCGGTCCACACTGCAGTCCGCTGTCCAAGGGCTGCCGCGATGGGTGCTGCCGCTGGTAGTCGTAGGCCAGCCGGACGATTTACGCACCCAGGAACTCGTCGGCCAGGTCATAGATATCCTGGCCGCTGCTGGGGCGTTGCACACCGATTCGGCGCGCCGGGCAGCCCGGGGGGTCGGTTCGCTTGATGCGTTTGTTTCCATCATCCCCGGCCTGGTGGACAAGGCCGAACGGCAATACCTTCTGTATCGCCGGGGAAGGGTAGCATCGTCTCCGACGGCCAAACGGCCACGTTTGGCCAGTCCCGGGCGGCCGGATAGGTTCGTTTCGACACAAGATCCGTTGGGGGAGACGTCAGATGCCTGAGGCAGGGCAGCCCCATGAGGGCCAAATCGTCACATTCTACTCATTCAAGGGTGGTACCGGGCGGACGATGGCGCTGGCGAACATAGCCTGGATCCTCGCGTCGAACGGCAGGCGCGTACTGATGGCCGACTGGGACCTGGAGTCGCCAGGATTGCACAGATTTTTCCAGCCGTTCATGGATGATGGAGCGGGCGAGAGCCCAGGTATTGTCGATATCATCCGCAGATATGAGTGGGCCGCAAAGGATGCCGACATCGATCCCGAGGCACTCCTCAGCGGGAGTAAGCAGTCAAAGCAGGCGGCCCAGGCTGAGGTTACCGAACTCATCGGTAACCACATCGGCCCGGTGAAACAGCACGTCGTCCCGCTCAGCTGGCAATTCCCCGGCCGGGGGGCCCTGCACTTCCTGTCATCTGGGAAGCAGAAGAACGGCGACTATCAGTCGACCTTGAGCGCCCTCGAATGGGAGAACTTCTACGACAAGCTACACGGCAACCTCTTTTTCGACGCGCTGCGCGTGTTCATGAAACGCAATTACGACTACGTTCTGATCGACAGCCGGACCGGCCTTAGCGATGTTGCCGACATCTGCACCGTGCATCTGCCCGATGTGGTGGTCGACTGCTTCACCCTGAGCACTCAGGGCATAGAGGGCGCCGCCATGATCGCGAGGATGATCAAAGGGCACAACGAGCGAAACATCGCGATATTGCCTGTGCCGATGCGCATAGAGCGCACACAGAAGGAGAAGGCGGAGAAAGGTTTAAGATACGCAGCGGACCAATTCGGGGAACTCCCCGTAGGAATGTCTGAAGAGGAGCGACGCGAGTATTGGGCCGGGGTGGAAGTGCCATACCGGTCCTCCTACGCCTATGAGGAGACGCTCGCCGCCTTTGGCGACCCACCCGGCTCGCCCGCCTCGCTGCTCTCCTCCTATGAGCGGATTGCCGCCCGGATAACCGGGGGGGCGGTCACTATCCTGCCACCGATGGATGAGTGGCTGCGCCTGCGCACCCGGTTGCTGTTCTCCCGCGGCCAGACGTCGGCTCCACTCAGGGTTGTCCTCGACTTCAGCCCGGAAGACCAGCTATGGGCCGAATGGACCGCAGCCGTGCTGGCCAGTGCGGGTATTGATGTTCTCTGGGTGGGCGAGATGCCCGCTGGCACCGACGATTCTGACGTGGAAACCCAGAACGTCATGATCGTGTCAGAGTCCTCCGCTTCGCGGATGCGCGATTCTGCGCCCGTTGTCTTGCCTGACCTGCTCATCTCGGTAAGCGACACCCGGTTGCCGGCACTGCTCGCAGAAGTGCAGGTCATCTTCTTCGCCGGGCTCTCTGAGACCGAGGCGGTGGAACAGCTGATCGACCGGCTTAACGGGCAACGCTCAACCGACCCGGAGTCCGGGCTCGCGGCCCTGCGCTATCCCGGTGCCGACAGCCCTCAAGTCGCGAATATTCCGGCCCGCAACATCAATTTCACCGGCCGGGACAAGGAACTCCAAAAACTGCGCGAAGACTTGCGCGTACAGAGCACGGCGGGCGCGAACCCGCTGACCATCCTGGGTCTCAGTGGAGTGGGCAAGACTCAGGTGGCGCTGGAGTACGCGCATCGCTTCCAGGCTGAATACGACATCGTCTGGTGGATGAACTGCGGTCAGTCGCAATACGTTGACGCCTCGCTGGCCGACCTCGGGCAACGGATGCGGGCCAAATTCAGCACGGGCCTCCCTGAAGAGGGTGGTGTGACCGAGGTCGCCCAGCAAGTACTAGAGCTCCTCAGCGAAGGGCGGCCCGATCAGCGCTGGCTCCTCATCTACGACAATGCTGAAAATATCGAAGAGGTGAAGCCGCTCCTGCCTGCCGGTGGCGGCCACATCCTTATAACGTCACGCAATGCAGGCTGGAAGAAACTGGGTAATTCTGTCGAGCTCGAGGTCTTTGCGCGCGAGGACAGCATCGGTCATCTGCGCTGGAGAATGCCTGAGATTACCGATGAAGAAGCCGATCAGGTGGCCAGGGTCCTCGGCGACATGCCGCTAGCCGTAGCCGCGGCGGGCGCATTGATTGCCGACATGGGTATCTCCGTTCCCGAATACCTCAGGCAGTTGGAACTCCAGCCAACGATGGTCCTTCCGAAGGGTCATCTTCTCCACGATTACCCGGTCGCGGTCGCGAAAGCCTGGAATCTCTCCCTCGATGAGCTGCAGAAGAAGTCTCCCCCCGCTGCCAGGCTGCTGGAGATATGCTCCATGATGGCGCAGGATATCAGCCTCGGCCTTATTAATGGCCAGGCTATGGCAGACACACTAAAGGAATTTGATCCCACCATCTCCGAGCGGGCGATGATAGACAGGCTGATCCGGCAGATCGACCTGCTCGCATTGATCAAGTTCGACCCCAACGCCGAGCACATCCAGGTTCATAATGTGGTCCAGGCCGTCGTCTACGAGCGCATGGAGGAGGAGGACAGGGACACGGCGCGGCGCGCTGTGCATCGGGCGCTGGCCACGGCCCGTCCGGCCGAAGACGTCGATGACCCACGATCATGGCCGCGATACCGCCTGATCTGGCCGCACCTCACCCCGTCGCGGGCCGTCTCGTCAACGGACACGTCAGTCCGCCAGTTGCTGATCGAGCGAGTGCGCTATCTCCGGCAGCGGGATGACCTGGAGCGCGGTCGCAGGCGCGCGGAAGAGATCGAGGGAGACTGGAACACCATGCTGGGCGGGAAACTTGAGCCCGACATGGCCGAGTCACTGCGGCGCCAACTGTTCCGGCTGCAGTTCAACCTCGCGAACATCCTGCGCGACCTGGCCCGGTTCCGGGAATCCCGGGCGGTGGATGAGGCGGTGCTGGCAGGCCAAGAAGAACTCCTCGGCGAGGATCACCCGCATACCCTGCAAACGCGCGGCAGCCTGGGCGGAGACCTGCGGGCGCTCGGTGACTACCAGGCTGCCCTCGAGCTTGACCTCCGCACCTACGAGGCCTGGAAGGCTGGCTTCGGTGAGCAATACCCGGGGACCCTGACGGCGGCGCACAACCTCGCTTTGTCTTACCTGCTGACCGGCGACTTCCGGCGGGCGCTGGCCCTGGACCGATCCACCCTAGCCCGCCGGACGACTGTGCTTAGGCCAGACCACCCGCGGGCTTTCGACTCCGGCACGGCCGTCGTGCGCGATCTCCTCGAAGCGGGCCGCTACAGCGAGGCGGCCACCCGAGCGGAGGCCGTCTGGGCCCAAAGCCGCGACGCGCTCGGTCGTGACGCCCGCATCACGTTGAACGCGCGGCTCATGCTTGGCGTGGCGGCGCGCTGTGCCGGGCACGTCGAACAGGCAGAGCCCCATATCGAAGCGGCCCGGGCTGGGCTGACTCGAGGGTTCGGCAGTGACAGCAGCGACGCCCTGGCCGCCCGCCTGAGCCAGGCGCTGAACCTGATAGCGATGGGAGACAAGGAGAAAGCGAGGATCGCAGCCGGGGAGGTTCTGGCGGTCTACGAGCCACGACTGGGACCGGATCATCCGCACTCTCTTATCTGCCGGCTGGACATCGCCACCGTTCTGTGCCTCACCGGGGACTACGAGACGGCGGAAACCGAGGCCCGGGTAGTCGCCGATGGGCTAGCGGACCGGCTCGGCGAGGCGCATCCGTATTCGCTGGCCGCGAAGATGGTGCTGGCGAGTGTGCTGGCTAGCCGGGGCGATCTGACCAAGGCGGTGGCTCTGGACAAGTCCACGGCGGCCAAACGAGCCGACGTCCTGGGAGGGCAGCATCCAGACACGCTGCGCAGCCGACTGAATTTGCTGCTGACCCAGCAGGAACTGCGCCAGGAAGGAGCGGCGGAGCAGCGGCAGCAGGTTATCAACCAACTGGGCGGGCTCATCGGAGCTGACCACCCGGATGTCACCGCGGCCCGCAACGGTGATCGACTGCTCGCCGCGATCGACCCGCAGCCGTTCTAGCCTGCGCCGACGTCGTCAGGCTCAGCGGGTGGCCGCCGCTGTCACCGGTGTCGCTGTCACCGGCGACGAGTCGGTCGCGGGTGTGATGTGCGGTGAGCTGTCGGCTTGTTCTGCGACCCAGCGCAGGATGTTGACCAGGATCTCAACCGAGCCGAAATGGGCCTGCTCCGTCCCTATCTTCAGGTCCGCATGAGGGATTCGCTGGGCTAGCCAATATGCGTGGCCTACCGGAGAAAAGACATCATTACTTCCGTGCCATAGTTTCACAGGAGCTTTTATATCGGACAGATTGAAACCCCACGGGCGGCTCAAGGCTACTACGTCATCTATCCAGCCGTCCGCCGTTTCACGCAGTGCCTCGGCGTGGACCTGGGCAATTATCCGGCGCAAAGTAATATCTCCGATGACATCTTTGTCATCGGAGACTAGTTCCGGCCAGAGTTGCTTGAGAAGGCCTTCTGGATTGCCGCGAACTTGGCCAGCCTTTTCATTAAGTGTCGCTATCAACGCACCCAGATCGGCTTGCGCATTGCGGTATGCACTTACATTGAACTCCGTCATTCCGGCCGACCAGTCCAGGCCTTCAGCATCGTAGGGAGCAAGGCTGCTCAGCGTGGCGGCGCAGACGACTTGTTTGTTCAGGATGGCAGCACAGGCCAAGGCGTGTGGGGCACCGCCGGATCTGCCCACGACGCTAAACCGGTCGATCCTCAAGTAATCGGCAATAGCGGCTACGTCGTACGCAGCGTCCCCGACGGTACGTGGATCTCTCCGGTCGGAGCCGGGATAGCCAGGCCGGTCATAACTGATCAGGCGAATGCCAAGCCGGTGGAGAACAATTCCCCGCGGGCGCGGGCCTCGGCCGACACCAGGTGTGCCGTGGAACAGGAACACTGGCTTACCCCATGGGTCACCCAGGCTCTCTACTGACAACCTGTGCCCGTCCGGAGTCTTGACCACCTGCGTCACGACAGCCTCCACCGCATCTGCCTAGTTCCCCCCGAGGCCGCCATGGAACGGCCACACCGCCATTGAGCAGCCGTGGAAGCCAGCCCGGCATTGTATGTTAAATAACAATACCTGGCATTCGCCCAGAACAACACCCCCGCCGCGGTGCCAGGTGAGTGTCCGGTGCGCCACCTTAACGAGCGGCAAGTATACCGACCTAGCGTGTCAGCGTCTTCCTCGCCACCTATCAAATCTGGCTCCATGGGTCTCGGGCGGACTCAAAATGACAGCTTGACTCGAATCCCGCCGTTATGAAACGTTAGAGGCCAAATGATCTCTGGTGCTAGCGGGACAAGTGGTGCCAAACTGGCAAACTGAACACCACATCGTACGACGCTGGCAGTTGGTACGTCAGACGAATAGGTGAGGTCTGCCGTTCTGTGCAGACCTCTCGCTCGAACGGGAATTCGATAAATTTGCCAGCGGTAACCATACGATGTGGCAGATGCTGGGGGCATCCTAGTCACGACGCAAGACCTCGGCGATCGGCAGCCGCAATGGCGGCTGGCTGCTGCCGGCGGTGATCCTTCTCTCCGGGGCCCGGCCCCGCCTCTGGGCATGACACCGGACCTGCCTCTGGGCATGACAGTTGCGCAGGCGGTCATGTGCTTGCGGGCTCTCTCACCTGTCAGCGGCAGACGGCGTGGGCGAGCCCCGTTCAACGCCGCACGCGGTTGCGCACCGCGAGCAAGGCCAGCGCGAGAAGCACTGGGCCGATAATTCGGGCGAGTATAGTTATCCAGGTTCCGGCGGTGGTAAGCGGCTCGTCTGTACTGCGGAAAACAAACGATTCAAAGGTGACCTCAAGGGCGGTTTCGGAGCGGTCTTTGGTCCACCGTTGATTGGCCGGAGGGAGCTGTGGTGTGATTCCGCTTACCGTGCCTTTGATCACGGCGTGCTTGCGCGAAACGGCGGAGACTGTTCCGACCATTTGCTGAGGGGGCGTCGTTACGGGTGCCGTCGCGCCAAGTCCCCAGCTTGTCAAGGTGGTCGTGACGAGGACCCCGAGAATGACCAGTGCTGTCAGGGAACGGAGCGACCGCAGTCCATAGCCGGAGATCAGCCAGTACAGCCAGATAATTCCGCGCTCGGCCGCCGGGCTGGTGCGCGAATGGCGGCGCATCTCCATTTCCCCGTAGTAGAAGTAAGCGGCCCCCGGCTCGTTCTTGGTGTCCTCACGGCCCTTGCGCAGGGCCCTGTACCGGTCGGCGATTTGCCCTGCCTCAAGTACGCCAGGCCGGTCCCCCAGCCAGCCCGGCCACCGCGGGGCCCGCCACCCCCACTGGCGAGGCCGCCTGGCCCTCCAGTCGCGTTCCTCGGCGATCACCTGCCGCCCTTTCCGGTTCAGCGTGCCCAGGACCGAAGGGGCGGTGGCGAAACTGACGTCGGCCTCGATCCGCATCTTGTCAAGGTTGTGCGCATCGGCGAACCGGCAGTTAGCTACCGTGACGTTACTCAGGCCAAGGCCGACCACGTTGGCGCGCATCAGCGAGAGCAATTGCGGTTGCTCGGAGATCTCATCGGCAAGGAGCCGTCGCCAGGCCCGTACCATCCGCTCTTCCCGCATGGCCAGTTCCTCGCTCGACAGGCGGGGGATGCCCTTCAGGATCGATGGTGCGGGGAACTCGGCTTCGTCCAGAACCACCCGGGCCCAGCGCAACCTGAACTGGACACCACCGGGAAACCGTGCCCCACGGCAGCAGACCCCGATCGAGCTGACCTCGATCTGAACGGCTTGTGTGAACTCGGCGCCGTCAAGCACCAGCCCCCGGTAGGCCAGCAGAGGGCCGAATTGGTGGGCACGCTCGAATTTGGCACCCGCGAATATAGCCAGGCGGCGAAAGCTTGCCTTGTAGAAGCTGGCGTCGTCGGAGAAGGTCACCCGGTCGAATCGGGTGCGGCCGCCGAAGGTCACGTCGTCGAACCTGGCACTCCCGGTGAAGGTCGCCCGGTTGAACCTGGTACTGCCGGTGAAGGTCGCCCGGTTGAATCGGGCATCTTCGGTGAAGACTACGTCGCCGAATGCGGCTTCCCCGCTGAATGTTGCATCGTTGAACCGGGCACAGCCGGTAAAGGTCGCCCCGTCGAACCGGACGTTCCGGCTAAAGATGGCCCGGTTGAATTCGGCGTCGCCCGTAATAGTCGCTCGATCGAACCGGGCGTCGCCAGAGAAGGTCACTTGGTCGAACCGCGTGTCGGCGGCGAAGTCAGTCCGGTCGAAGTCGGCGTCGCGGGAGAAGGCTGCCTGGTCGAACCGGGCGTCGCCGGAGAAGGTTGCCTGGTCGAACCGGGCGTGGCCGGTAAACTTCGCCCGGTCGAACCGGGCATGCTGAGAGAAGGTCACCTCGCCGAACAAGGCACTGCCCGAGAAGATCACCCCGCCGAACTTGGCCTGGCCGGCAACGGATACCCCGCTGAACCTGGCATTGCCAGAGAAACTCGCCCCGCCAAACACCGCATCGCCCGAGAAGCTTGCCCCGCCGAAGACAGCATCGCCGGTGATGGTTGCCCCGCCGAATCTGGCATCGCCCGAGAAGTTTGCTCCGCCGAACACGGCTCCACCGGAGAAGGTCGCTCCACTGAACTCGGCTCCGCCCGTGAATGTTGCCCCGCTGAACACGGTACCGCTAGTGAAAGTCGCTCGATCGAAAACGGCGATGCTGGTGAAAATAGCCTCATCGAATCGCGCGTTCCTGAATAGCGCCTTGCCGTTTCTGGCACGAGGCGCGGCGGCAAGGATCTCCGCCAGAAGCTGATCGCTGATCGCCACGCCGCGCGCGTCGATTGCGCCAGTCTCGCCAACCCGATTGAGCGCTGCGGCACGGTCTTGGTCATCCGCATGAGTGAGACACAGGCTGCTGGAAAGGAGCCTTATACCAGTACAGCCCGTTGCCTCACATACAGGCCAGTGGATATTGGTTGGCCCAGCCACAGCTCCGCCCCCAGGGTCTTTCATCAGCTTCGCATTATCCCAGACACGAGTCCCTTTTGGGGTGAGTGTGACACTTCCGCCACCTTGTATCGCGGCAACGGCTTCGCCTGCACGATCGGGTGACCGGGCGGCTCGCGTACCAGGTTCGCTGGTCCAGACCGGGGAAGCGGAAGACTCCGCCAGGAGGTCGCACGTGCGCACCTCCTCTATGGGGAGTGGCTGCGCCGCGAGATCGCGCGGAATCAGGACCCGGGGAGCGCTACCCCCAGTGAGTCGGCCAGTGAGTAGCCCAGGCACCAGGCCCAGGGTCTTCTACGGGCGCGGGGCGCAGACGAGACGAGCAGGCTTCGTGTCGTAGGCACATCTATGGAGAAGGGAGCCCCAGATGTCTGCCATGACCGAAAAGCCATCGGGCACTACGGCGGTCCGGCCGTTCACGATCCCGGTCACCCCCGAGGCGGAGCTGGAGGCGCTGCGCGCACGCGTCGCGTCCACCCGCTGGCCCGACCAGGAGCTCGTCGCCGATCATTCGCAGGGCGTGCAGCTGGCGACGATTACCGAGCTGGCGCGCTACTGGGCAACGGAGTACGACTGGCGCCGGTGCGAGGCGAAACTGAGCGCCCTGCCGCACTTCATGACCGAGATCGACGGGCTGGACATCCACTTCATCCACGTCCGCTCCGAACACGAGAACGCGCTGCCGGTCATCATCACGCACGGGTGGCCCGGCTCCGTCATCGAGCTGCTGGCGATCATCGACCCGCTCACCAATCCCACCGCCCACGGCGCGAGCGCAGCAGACGCCTTCGACGTGGTGATCCCGTCGATGCCAGGCTACGGGTACTCCGGCAAGCCGCACGAGACCGGCTGGGGCCCGGACCGCATCGCCCGGGCCTGGACCGAGCTGATGAGGCGCCTGGGCTACACCCGGTTCGTGGCGCAAGGCGGCGACTGGGGCGCGATCGTCACCGACGTGATGGCCACGCAGGCCCCCCCGGAACTGCTCGGCATGCACACCAACATGGCCGGCGTCGTCCCAGCCGATGTCTCAGTGGCGCTCGCGCGCAACGTGCTGGGGGCCGGCACCCCGCCGCCCTCAGGCCTGTCCGCCGAGGAAACCAGCACGTATGAGCAGCTGAACTTCTTCTACACGAAGGGCATCGGCTACGGGATAGAAATGATCACGCAGCCGCAGACGCTCTACGGGATCGCGGACTCACCCGTCGGCCTGGCCTCCTGGATGATCAACCACGACGAGGCCAGCTACTCCGACATCGCGGCCGCCGCCGCGGGGCACCCCGTCGGCAACCTGACCAGGGACGAAGTCCTCGGCAACATCACGTTCTACTGGCTGACGAACACAGGGATTTCCTCGGCCCGGCTGTACTGGGAGAACACCTACGACTTCTTCGGCGTCAAGAACGTCACCATCCCGGCCGCCGTTACCGTCTTCCCCAAGGAGATCTACAAGGCCCCGCGCAGCTGGGCCGAGCGGGCCTACCCCAAGCTCATCTACTTCAACGAGGTCAACCGGGGCTGCCACTTTGCTGCCTGGCAGGAGCCAGCGCTGTTCTCCGCAGAGGTCCGCGCTGCTTTCCGGACACTACGCTAACCAGAAACCGGCGGGGCAGCGCGCCACCCGCGCGCCGCCCGCCTGCACGCAACGGCACCGGCCCGGGGCCCCTGGCCGGGACATCCAGCCACAGGGAAGCATCGTCATGGGAACGAACTTGCGCATGCCCGCCGGACTGCACACATCCGCGCCCCGGCTGCCCGTCGAGGGTGAACTGCCGTCTTTCGACGGCGCGACCGGGTGGCTCAACTCGCCGCCGCTGACCCCAGCGGGCCTGCGCGGGAAAGTCGTCTTGGCCAGCTTCTGGACTTATACCTGCATCAACTGGCTACGCCAGCTCCCCTACCTGAGGGCCTGGGCCGGGAAATACTCCGGCCACGGCCTGGTGGTGATCGGCGTCCACACACCCGAGTTCGGATTCGAGCGCGATTCCGGTAACGTCCGCCGGGCCGTCCAGGAGATGCACATCGATTACCCGGTCGCGACTGACAACAACTATGCGGTATGGCGTGCGTTCGGCAACCACTACTGGCCCGCCCTCTACTTTGCCGACGCCCAGGGGCGGCTTCGGCATCATTACTTCGGCGAAGGCGGATACGGCCAGTCCGAAATGATCATCCAGCAGCTCCTGGCCGAGGCCGGATCGGCCGGAGCAGGGCAGGATCTGGTCTCGGTCAACGCACGCGGCGTGGAAGCCCCGGCTGACTGGGACAACCTCAGATCCCAGGAAAACTACACCGGGTATGAGCGCACCGAGAACTTCGCCTCCCCCGGTGGCACCGTGCCGGGCGAAGCCCACATCTACGCCGCCCCGGCGATGCTGAGGCTCAACCAGTGGGCTCTGTCCGGGGACTGGACCATGCAAGAAGGGGCCACGTCGCTGAACAAGGCCGGCGGGCAGATCGCCTGCAGATTCCGCGCGCGCGATCTCAACCTCGTCATGGGACGGGCCGGGTCACCGGCCGCCGCGCCATTCCGGGTGCTGCTCGACGGGCAGCCGCCCGGCGACGCGCACGGCATCGATGTGGACAGCCAGGGCAACGGCACAGTCACCGAACCGCGGCTCTACCAGCTCATCCGGCAGTCCGGCCCTGTCACCGACCGGACCTTTGAGATCGCCTTCCTCGACCCGGGCGCCGAGGCCTTCTCGTTCACCTTCGGCTAACCGGAGCGAACCGCGAGCTGTTCATCGCGCAGCGGTGGCCGGCAGGCTGGAGGCGCTGCGGCCGTAGAGCCACTCGACGTGGGAGTGGTCGTCATCCCGGCGCTGGCGGAAGAGCTCGTCGCGGACCATTTTCGCCGTGCCGTCGAGATGCCAGATCTCGCCCCAGATCCGCGCGGTGCGCTGGACGCGTGCGGTGCGCGGCGCCCGGGCATCTTGGTAGGCGAGCAGAGCCACCTCGATGCTCGCACCTGCGGCGGCGGCCCCGCCGTTGTCGTGGCGTTCCAGCTCTGCAGCCAGTGCTGCAGCGTCCTCGATGGCCTGGCAGCCCCCCTGGGCGAGGTACTGCAGCATCGGGTGGGCCGCGTCTCCGAGCAGGGCGATCGGTCCCTTGACCCATGTGGGTATGGGCAGCCGGTCATACATCGGCCACCTGTTGTCCCGGCCGAGGAGGGGCGTGGACTCGCGGACGTGCGCGCAGCATGCCGAGAAGCGCTGTTCCAGCTCCTCAGGGCTACCCCAGTCCGCCTCGCCGCGGCCGAAGGCGTCGCTGCGGAAGACCGCGACCTGGTTGTACATCTGGCCACTGCGCAGCGGGTACTGCACCAGGTGCAGGCCGGGACCGATCCATGCCACGACGTCACGCAGGTCGGCGTGGCGGGCGACCTGATCCATCGGGACGGCACCCCGGTAGGCGACATACCCGGAGCAGATTGGCTCATCGTCGCTGAACAAGGCACGTGCGCAGGAGCGCAGCCCGTCTGCCCCGATGACGGCGACGCCAGTGAAAGTGCGGCCGTCGGCGCAGCTCACGCGTACGGAGCCGCCGTCATCGCGCAGCTCGGTTGCCTGCGCATCCGTCTCCAGGCCGACGCCCGCCCGGGCGCAGCCCTTCAGCAGGATCTCGAGCAGGTCAGAGCGGTGCAAGACGATATAGGGCCCGCCGTAGCGGTCAGGGAAGTCGGCCAGGTCGAGTGCCGTCAGCTCATTACCGTTGATGGCGTCCGCGAGAACCAGCCGCCGCGGCAGCACGCCCACGTCGCAAGCCTGGCGCAGCAGGCCAAGCTGATCGAGGATCCGGGTGGCGTTGGGTGCTAGCTGAATGCCCGCGCCGATCTCGCCGAACTGGTGCGCCCGCTCAAGCACCCGGAATGCGCCAGGCCGGGCATTGGCCAGCTGCCGACCGCTTGCGCCAAACGTATATTGACTTCGTGGACCCGCCCCGTCGCCTGTCGATCCCGGGCTGCATCGGCTGCGGAGCGATGAGGCACTATGAGAGCTGTGAGGGTGCCTGCTCCGAGCGCAGGCTCGAGCTCGTTGGGGGCGGCGACTACGACGAGCTGACGGCGCTCGCAGCGGCTTGCCGTGTTCGCATCGAGGGGCTCCGGGCTGTGGCCGGGGAACTGGCGCGCACAGACCCCGGCCCCGGCGAGTGGCAGGTCGCGTACGAGGCACTTCAGCGGTCGGCGCGTTCGGTGCTGCGACGCTCCGGGTCCGCAGCCGGGGGCCGCGATGATGAGCTGCTTTTGCCTGCCGAGACCGTGATCATCTGGCGTTGCGAGGACTGCGGGGGTGTTGATGCCCCGCAGCCGTGCATCGATGTCTGCCTCTGGGGTCCGGCCGACTGGGTGGACGCGGCCTCGTATGAGTCGGAGCGGTCGCGGGCGGCCTTCGATCGCGAGGTGGAGCGGTCGCTGACTGGGCTGCTCCGCAGGCTCGCGTTCGCAACGCCGCGTGACGGGCAATGGGAGCGAAGCTGGCGTGCCTTGCAATCGCAAGCGCGCCTCGCCTTCCAGCACGAGTCCGGGCCGGGCGCTACCCCCGCTTCGGGAGGTAAAGGTCGGTGATCGTGCCCTCGAACGCCTCCGCGGCCATTCCGATGGTCTCCGACAGCGTCGGGTGCGGGTGGACCGTCAGGCCGATGTCGGCCGCGTCGGCGCCCATCTCGATCGCCAGCGCTGCCTCGGCGATGAGGTCGCCAGCGGACGGCCCGACGATGCCGCAGCCGATGACGCGGTCGGTTGTCTTATCGAACAGCAGCTTCGTCATGCCCTCGTCACGGCCGAGCGAGAGCGAGCGGCCGCTGGCCGCCCAGGGAAAGACGCCCTTGCCGTACGTGACGCCGGCGGCCTTCGCGTCGTTCTCGGTCATCCCGGCCCAGGCGACCTCGGGATCGGTGTAGGCGACGGAGGGGATCACCCGCGCGTCGAAGAAACTGTTCTTGCCCGGCTGTCACCTCTGCGGCGACTTTCCCCTCGTGCATGGCCTTGTGCGCCAGCATCGGCTGACCTATGACGTCACCGATGGCGAAGATATGCGCCACGTTGGTCCGCAGTTGCTTGTCAACCGGGATGAAGCCGCGGTCGTCAACTGCGACGCCTGCGTTCTCGGCACCGATCAGCGTGCCATTGGGCCGACGGCCCACCGCGACGAGGATCCTGTCGAACGTGTCGGTGGCCGGCGCCTTCGGGCCGTCGAACGATACAGCGAGGCCCTCAGGCCCAGCCTGCACGTCCGTTACCTTCGTGCTGAGGTAAATGTTCTCGTACCGCCGGGCGACCCGCTTGGCGAGCGGGTTGACCAGGTCCTTGTCTGCGCCCGGGATGAGCTGGTCCAGCAGCTCGGCGATCGTGACCTTCGCGCCGAGCTCGTGGTAGACAGTCGCCATTTCCAGGCCGATGATGCCGCCGCCCAGCACGAGCAGCCGCTGCGGCACGCCATCGAGTTGCAGCGCACCAGTGGAGTCGAGCACCCGCGGGTCGCCGCGCGGGATAAATGGCAGCGTCAGCGGCTCGGAGCCCGCCGCGATGATCGCCTGCTCGAAGCCGACGGTCGTGGTGCCGCCCTCGGCGAGCTCGACTTGCAGCTGGTGAATCGAGGTAAAGCGACCGTAGCCCTGGATCGTGGTGACCTTGCGCTGCTTGGCCAGCCCGGCAAGACCGCCGGTGAGCCGCCGGACCACGCCGTCCTTCCACGCCCGCAGCTTGTTGACGTCGATCCCCGGAGCGCTGAACACGACGCCGTGCTCGCTCATCTCCTTGGTCTCGGCGATGACTTTGGCGGCGTGCAGAAGGGCCTTGGACGGGATGCAGCCGACATTGAGGCAGACCCCGCCAAGTGTCGGCCCGCGGTCGACCATCACAACCTTTTTGCCGAGGTCAGCAGCCCGGAACGCCGCCGAGTAGCCACCCGGCCCGGCACCGAGGACGAGCACTTCCGCAGTGACCTCATCCCGTCCCCCTCCCCCTCCCCCTCCGCGAGCGGGCGCGGGCGCGCGGGCGGGCGCGGGCGCGGGGGCGGGGGCGGCACTAGTGGCCGGAGCGGCCTGAGCGGCTGGCGCTGCCGGCTCCGGCTCGAGCGTCTCCTCTGTCCGCAGGTCCACGATGATGTGACCGGCGGAGACGCGGTCACCCACAGCTACCCGGACGCCGGTGACGGTTCCGGCTACTGGTGCCGGGATATCCATCGTCGCCTTGTCGGACTCGAGCGTGATGACCGGATCCTCGGCTGCCACGACATCGCCAGGGGCCACGTGCACCTCGATGACGGGCACGTCCCGGAAGTCGCCGATGTCCGGAATTCGAATGTCCACATCAGGCTCCATGGGTGGAAGGCGGCTGCTGAGCCGGTCACCGGGTCGGGGTCAGAGCACGAGCCGACGGACGTCCTCGAGCAGGTGGCACAGGTAGCGGGCGAAGCGGGCTGCCAGCGCGCCGTCGATAACCCGGTGATCGTAGGAAAGCGACAGCGGCAGCATCAGTCGTGGCACGAACTCCGTCCCATCCCACACCGGGGCGGTCCTGGAGCGCACCACGCCGAGCAGCGCCACCTCCGGGGCGTTGATGATCGGCGTGAAACCGGTGCCGCCGATGCCGCCGAGGCTGGAGATAGTGAAGCAGCCGCCCTGCAGGTCGGCCAGGCCGAGCTTGCCATCGCGGGCCCTCGCCGAGACCGCGCCGAGCTCCTGGCTTATTTCCCGGATGCCCTTACGGTCAGCGTCCCGGATCGCCGGGACCACCAGGCCGTCCGGAGTGTCCACCGCGACGCCGATGTGGTAATAGCTCTTGTAGATGAGCGCGTCCTTCTCCGGCGTCAGCGAGCTGTTGAACTTGGGGAACTCCCGGAGTGCCGAGACCGATGCCTTGATGAGGAAGGCAAGCAACGTCACCCGGTAGCCCTCGGCCCTGGCGACGGTGTCGAGTTCCCTGCGGTAGGCGTCGAGGTCAGTGATGTCCGCCTCGTCGTTATGGGTGACATGCGGGATGTTGAGCCACGACCGGTGCAGTTGCAGGCCAGACAGCCGCTGAATGCGCGACAGCGGCCGGGTCTCCACCGGGCCGAACTTCGAGAAATCCTGCGCAGGGATCTCCGGGATGCCCGCGCCCTGCGCAGCTGTCGTCGTGGCAACTGGTCCGCGGACGGCTGCGAGCAGGTCGTCCTTGGTGAGGCGGCCTTTCGGGCCGCTCCCAGACATCGCCGCGAGGTCCACGCCAAGCTCGCGGGCCAGCCGGCGTACACCAGGGCCTGCGTGCACACCTTCGAAGTCGGCCGGCGGCCCGGGCTCGACGGCGATCACCGGCGCGCTGGTCTGTGTTGCTGGTGGCGGGACTGCCGCGGCGGATCGGCGGGCAGGCTCCTGCGCCACGGCGACCGGGTCAGGAGCCCCCTGGTCCGGCGGCTCCTGCTGATCGGTCAGCGGTGGCGGCTGAGTGAGCGCGCCGGCGGTGTCCAGGAGAAGGATGAGCGACCCTTTCTGGACCCGTTCGCCGATCTCGACCCGGAGCTCGCGCACCGTCCCGGCTGCAGGCGAGGGGATCTCCATGGTCGCCTTGTCCGACTCCAGGGTGATCAGCGGATCCTCTTCGCTGACGACATCTCCGGCTGCGACATGAATCTCAATGACCGGCACGTCGGTGAAGTCACCGAGATCGGGAACGCTGACTTCAGTTGCAGCGGGCACGGTTGCTCCCCTTGGCGGCGATGCCGGTAGCGTTTTCCTCTTGGTGCTGTGGTGTTAGTTCATACTGTGGTCGGTTCTGGCTTGTCGGTATCGATTCCGTATCGCGAGATCGCATCGGCGACCGTGGCTGTCGGGATTGTCCCGTCCTCAGCGAGCGAGGCCAGGGCGGCGAGGGCGACATAGTGCCGGTCGACCTCGAAGAAGCGGCGCAAGTTACGGCGGTAGTCCGACCGCCCGAAGCCATCGGTGCCCAGGACCCGGTAGCGCTGCCGCACGAAGGGCCGGATCTGGTCCGCGAAGGACTTGACATAGTCGGTCGCGGCGACCACCGGCCCCGGACGGTCAGCGAGACAGGCCTCGACATAGCTGCGCCTGGGCGCCTCCGTCGGGTGCAGCATGTTCCATCGCTCGGCCGCCAGACCATCGCGCCGCAGCTCGGTGAAACTCGGCACGCTCCACACATCCCCGATGACGCCGTAATCGGCGGCCAGCAAGTCGGCGGCGGCGAGCACCTCCCGCAGGATGGTGCCGCTGCCGAGCAGCTGCACCCGCGGACCTGCCGCGCTGCCGGCGGACCTGCTTTTCCCGCCGGCCGCCCTGCCTTTCCCGCCGGCCGCCCTGCCGCTACGGACGGCCGCCCGATGCTGGCCGTCCGCCGCTGTGCCTTCCCGGAGCAGGTACATCCCCTTGAGGATCCCGGTCTCGACGCCCTCGGGCAACGCCGGGTGCTCGTAGTTCTCGTTCATCAGGGTGATGTAGAAGTAGACATCCTCCTGCTCGGTGAACATCCGCCGCAGGCCGTCCTGGATGATGACGGCAACCTCGTACGAATACGTGGGGTCGTAGGACACGCAGTTAGGGATCACCGCGGACAGCACGTGGCTATGGCCGTCCTCGTGCTGCAGCCCCTCGCCGTTGAGCGTGGTCCGGCCGGATGTGCCGCCGAGCAGGAAGCCGCGGGCCCGCGAGTCACCGGCCGCCCAGGCCAGGTCCATAACCCGCTGGAAGCCGAACATCGAGTAGAAGATGTAGAACGGGATCATTGGCACGTCGCTCGTGCTGTAGGCCGTCGCTGCGGCGATCCAGGACGACATCGCGCCGGCCTCGTTGATGCCCTCCTGGAGCATCTGGCCATCCGGTGCCTCGCGGTAGAACATGAGCTGGTTGGCGTCCTCGGGCTGGTACAGCTGCCCGGCCTGGCTGAAGATGCCGAACTGGCGGAACATGCCCTCCATCCCGAATGTCCGGGACTCGTCCGGGACGATAGGGACTACCCGTTTGCCGATCTTCTTATCGCGCAGCAGCGTGTTGAGGATCCGGACGAACGCCATGGTCGTGGAGATCTCGCGGCCCGGCGTGCCGGCCAGCTGACCGCCGAAGGCGCTGAGCTCGGGCACCTCCAGCGACAACGTTAACCGGCTCCGGCGGGCTGGCAGAGCGCCGCCGAGGGCGGCGCGCCGCTCCCGCAGGTATGCCATCTCCGGGCTGTCGTCGGGGAAGCGCAGGAAGGGCACCTGGGCCAGCTGCTCGTCAGTGAGGGGAAGATCGAACCGGTCACGGAACTGCGCCAGCGCGGCGTCGGCCATGTGCTTCTGCTGGTGGGTTATGTTCTGGCCCTCGCCAGACTCCCCCATGCCATAACCCTTGACGGTCTTGGCGAGGATGACGGTGGGCCGGCCGACCGTTCGCACGGCCGCCGAGTAGGCGGCGTAGATCTTGCTGGGGTCGTGACCGCCGCGGTTGAGCGCCCATACCTCGTCGTCGGTCATGCCGGCGACCATCTCGAGCAGCTCCGGGTACTTGCCGAAGAACTTCTCCCGGACGTACGCGCCGTCCTTGGACTTGAAGTCCTGGTACTCGCCGTCAACGCACTCCTCCATCCGCTGCAGGAGCAGGCCGGTGGAGTCGCGCGCGATGAGCGGATCCCAGCCGCTGCCCCACACCGTCTTGATCACGTTCCAGCCCGCTCCCCGGAAGATGCCCTCGAGCTCCTGGATGATCTTGCCGTTGCCGCGGACCGGGCCGTCGAGGCGTTGCAGGTTGCAGTTGATCACGAAAATAAGGTTGTCCAGCTTCTCCCGGCTGGCCATCGAGATGGCGCCCAGCGACTCCGGCTCGTCGGTCTCACCGTCGCCGATGAAGGCCCAGACCTTGCGCTTCGAGGTATCCGCCAGGCCGCGGCTTGCGAGGTACTTGAGGAAGCGGGCCTGATAGATCGCCATGATGGGGCCGAGACCCATCGATACCGTCGGCATCTGCCAGTACTCCGGCATCAGCCACGGGTGCGGGTAGGACGCGAGCCCGCCGCCGTCCACCTCCATCCGGAACTTCTCCAGCTGATCCTCGGTGAACCGCCCCTCCACGAACGAGCGGGCGTAGATGCCCGGCGAGGAATGCCCCTGGATGAACAGCAGGTCACCACCGTGCCGTTCGTCCGGGGCGTGAAAAAAGTGCTGGAAGCCGACATCGTAGAGGGTCGCCGCGGACTGGAAGCTGGCGATATGGCCACCCAGCTCGGAGGACTCCTTGTTGGCGCGCAGGACGATTGCCAGTGCGTTCCACCGGATCAGCGACCGGATCCGGTGGTCGAGAGCCAGTTCCCGGGGGCTAAGCCGGTCTTCGCTATCTGGCGGGATGGTGTTCAGGTAGGACGTGGTGGCGCTGTACGGGACCGGCGCACCCTTCCGCCGGGCCTCCGAGATCACCTCGTCGAGCAAGAAGAACGCGCGGTCCGCGCCCTCGAACGCCATCACCGAATCGAGCGCATCCACCCACTCGCGGGTTTCGGCCGGGTCAAGGTCTTCCAGCATGTGGACACCCCCATCGACAGGCCAACCCGGCGTCACGACGAACCCGCCGCACTCTCATCGTCCCACCAACGGCAACAATCGCGTATAGCCGGGTTGCGTATTGCCCGGATGTGCCTGATCCGGCCGCCTGTGATGTCGAACGCGAACACCGTCACGGTGGCGCCGTCTTGCTGGGCCACCAGGCCCGGCTGGCCGTTGACCGTGCACTCCAGGATCGTCACGTTGCGGGGTGAACGGGCCCCTGGCGGCTAGATCCGGACCCTGGCGGCCTGGCGCCGCTGCGGGTCGAGCGACATGATGGCCAGGGCCGGAGCGTCACGGCGCTGCCCGGGACGGGAGAACCTGGCGACGGCCGTGCCGGTGAGGGTTGCCTCCACGATGTGGTCACGGCGGCCGACAGTTTCCGGGCAGTCCCGCTCGCGCACCCGCATCTCCATCGTGGCGATCACCACGCCCTCGGCGCCGAGCCGCTTGACGTCGTTTTCCAGCTGGCGCCTGGCGTCGTGCCGCGACTGGCTGACCAGCTCGGTCCAGCCGGCGACCTCGGCGTTGCCCGAGCCCCAGCGCGCCTGGCGGGCAGTCTTCCGGTCATCGTGCCGCGACCCGATCGAGATGCCGAGCACGAGCCCCGCGGGCACCCAGCCCGCCATGATCAGCTTGGCGAAATCCTGCCCGGACACCTCACCGGTGAACGGCACCGGCTGCCCTTGCGCGGTACCCGGCGCGCGGACCGCGGTGCCGAGGGCCGTGAACTGCGCCCCGCCGAGGGAAAACGGCCCACGGGACAGCCGGACGCCGACCACCCCCTGCCCGCCAAGCTCGGCGCACTCGGTGGTCATCCGGCCGACAGCCGTGTGCCGCGCCAGGTCCAGGGTCTGCACGAGCGGGCCGAACGACCCCAGGCCACCCCGCCCGGACACCTGGGTCGCAGACCCGGGCGGCGAGCCGTCGCCGGACGATCCCTGCGCCCCGGGGCAGCTATACCCGGTGGCGCCCCCGGCGCTGTAGACGGCCGCGCCGAATACCTGTCCGACGGGTTCGAAGCCCACGCTGCGGATGGCGGCGAACTCATCTGCGGTCAGCGCGGACCCCCACGTGCCGCTGGAGCGGATCTCCGCCATCCGGGCCTCGGCTACGGCGGGCAGTTTTTCGCTCACGATCCCAGCCTAGGCCCCCCCTCTGCAGGGATCTGGGGGGCGGCGGTCTGGGGCGCCCTTGCCGGTCGGTCTACTTTTCCATTACCTTGACACCACGCTGATCACCGTGGCGGGGAGGGGCGATGCCAGCTTCGGTGGGGTACCTCGTCATCGACGCCACCGAGCCTGAGCGGCTCGCTCGGTTCTGGTGCGGGCTGCTGGACGTGGGCGTGGAGACCACGATCGGAGACGGCCAGTTCATTGTGCTGTCGGCAGCCAAGGACGGCCTCACCGTCGGGTTCCAGCGCGTCACTGAGGGGAAGGCCGGTAAGAACCGGCTGCACCTCGATCTGATAGTCGAGGATCTGGACCAGGCCACAGCCGAGGTCGAAACGCTCGGCGGGCGGTGGCTCGAGCCGGGCAGCACCCGCGAGCTGGAAGGTTTCCGGTGGCGGTGCATGGCCGACCCGGAGGGCAACGAGTTCGACATCGACGTACTGCCCTGAGGATGACCGGCCTGAGGATGACCGGCCCGGGCGCCCGTCAGGGACGGACGGCGCGGAGCAGCAGGTAATCGATTATCTGGCGTCGCCAGAGCAGGTCCACCTGCCTCAGCAGCACCCGCGCAGCGGTCTGCTGCCCCACCGGCGCAGCCGTCGCACCCGCCAGCCGCGCTGCGGCTAGCCGGAGCGCGGGGGCGATCACGCGATCGCCGCATACCGTGACCTCCACCTCGGCCAGCCCGGCCGCACGCGCCGCCGCGGCGATCTGACCTGCCGTCATTGCCATGCTGGGGCGAAGCCCGAACACGCGCAGCTGAGTCAGGCCTGCCAGCAGCTCAGCGGGGCGGGCCGGCCACCGCTGGACAGGGATGTCGGAGATGCTCAGCACGCCGCCCGGACGCAGCACCCGGTAACACTCTGCGAAAAAAGCCTTGCGCGAGCGGAAATGGAACGCTGCCTCCACGCTGATGACACCATCGATGGTCCCACCGGCGACCGGCAGCCGGGCGGCGTCCGCGGCAACGGCCGCAGCCGCGGCCTCCCTGAGCCGCTCCCGGCCCTCCCTCAGCTGCCACTCGGTGATGTTGACCGTCACCAGCCGGCGCGGGCGGACCACCTGGGCGATCAGCGGATCCTGGGTACCGAGCCCGTTCCCTGCATCCAGGATCACACCCCCGGCGGGCAGCGCGGACGCGAGCGTCGTGACCAGCCGGCGGCAAGCGTCCCCGGCCTCATCCTCCGAACCCGGCCCCTCCCACAGCCCCAGGTTCAGCCAGCCCGGCGCGGGGGCCAGGAAGAAGTCCGATCCGATGCTCTCGTAAACGCGCGCGGCGGGATTCCGGCCCTGCCTGAGCATCGCGGCGGCATGCCGCGCATGCTGGCCTGTCCATCCCGCGATCCACGCTGGCTTAACTACCATCCCACCCCCCACCCTACGGAACACCGCCCGCAGGCAGGCTGTCCACACGGTCACCCGACACGCCGGACCTGTGCCCTACCGCGATCGATGCCAGAGCCCAGATTCAGCCACCGTTGACAGGTGCTCCCGACTAGCTGCCATGGCAAGCTACCTCTATGACAGCTGAGAAGCCGGAGCCCACGGTCGGGGCGAGGGTAACGGCGGCGATGGATGAATTCTTGGCAACAGTCCTGCGCCACTTGCGCACGGGGCAGGGCGATCCCCTGGAAGAGCTGGGCCTGCAGAAGGCAGCGGAGGAACTGCAGCATTGGCGGCCGGATATCCCAGGTTCAGGGGCACAGGGATAGTAGTGAGCACGGTCACCGCTCTGAGATGCCTGTCGGGCACGCGCCAGACGCTCCGATTACGGTCCGCCCGGTGCCCAGCCAGCCCGCAGCACGAGCCCTTGGGTGCTGAAGAAGAAGCCACCCGGGGTCAGCAACGCGACCCGGGCGCCGGGCACCTGGCGGCAGCCCGCCTGCCCGCGCAGCTGGCTCAACAAGCGCCGTATTGGTGGCTGGGACGGAGCGGCTGCAACGCCATCACATGCCGTGGTCGCGGAGCGTGACTCTCACGCGAGCACGAATGCTCTCCCCGCGTCCTGCCGGAACGGACCCGCCTGCTGTCAATTCAGCAAGCCGGGAACGACCGTCAGGGTAACCTTGACGCAACGGGCCGTCAAGGTTACCCTGACGATATGACCAGCCCGCGACCCGCCGCGCCCGGAGCGCGGCTCATGACGAGCCTGTACTGCTCCTTCTGCCGCAAGGACAAGGACTCGGTCGCCAAGCTCATCGCCGGTCCCGGTGTCTACATCTGCAACGAATGCGTCGGCCTGTGCGATCTGATCCTCGCCGAGCAGCCGGTCGGCGAGTTCGGCGCGTGGCACGAGCAGCCGGACGCCGAACTGCTCGCCAGCCTGGCGCGGATCCAGGCGGTGGTCGCCCAGGTTGACGACGCCGTCCACGGCTACGTGGCCACCCTGCGCGGCCGGGGCATCAGCTGGACCCGCATCGGAGAGGCGCTCGGCGTGTCCAAGCAGGCGGCTTGGGAGCGGTTCTCCGCCGAGAGCTGAGTACGTGATTTCCCGCAGTACTGGAATCCCGGTGGCCCGCGGCGGAACCGAGCAGGCCGGCTTACTGCTATCCCATCAGCGGCATGACGCGGTAGCTCAGGTACCACGCGCCGGTGAGGTTGACCCGGACGACCCGGTGCTGGACCGGGCCTGTCGATTACGCCTCTCCAGGGGCATGATGCAAGCAGGGGCATTGACACCGTGCCCCTGCTGGAGGGTGTGATGGCGAATCTGGGTTCCGTGCTCGCCCGAGCGGCGGCCGATCATGGCGAGCGCCCGGCTGTGCGCTTGGATGGGCTGGTGCTGAGCTACGCGGAGCTGCGCGACGCCGCAGGACGCGTCACATCCCTGCTGTCAGCTCTCGGGATAGAACCGGGAGACCGGGTCGCCGTCATGCTGCCCAACGTGCCGGCCTTCCCGATCGCTTTTTTCGGGGCGCTCGGAGCCGGGGCCATCGTCGTGCCGATGAACCCGCTGCTGAAGGGCCGCGAGGTCGCCTACTATCTCGGGGATTCCGGGGCGAAGGTAATCTTCGCCTGGCACGAGGCGGCGGTGGAAGCAGCGAAGGGCGCAGCCGGGACGGGCGCGCAGGTCCTCGAGGTCGAAGAACCCGATCTGGACGCGCTGCTCGCCGGGCTCGCCCCGGCGCCGTCGATGGCGGATCGGGCCGACGATGACGACGCGGTGATCCTCTATACCTCAGGAACCACCGGCACGCCCAAGGGCGCCGAGCTCACGCACGCGAACCTGACCCGCAACGCAGAGCTCACCGCCGCCACGATGCTGAACGCCGGTCCCGGCGACGTGACCATGGGCTGCCTGCCGCTGTTCCACGTCTTCGGCCTGACCTGCGGCCTGAACGCCACGATCAAGGGCGGCGGCACACTGACCTTGCTTCCCAGGTTCGACGCGGGCAAGGCCCTCGACATCATCGGGCGGGACAAGGTGACCATCTTCGAGGGTGTGCCCACGATGTACGCCGCGATGCTGCATCACCCGGACCCCGCCGCCGCCGATACCTCGTCCCTGCGGACCTGCATCTCCGGCGGCGCCTCGATGCCAGTGGAGATCATGCGCGGATTCGAGCAAACCTTCGGGTGCATGATCCTGGAAGCCTACGGGCTGTCGGAAACTTCTCCCGTCGCGTCCTTCAACCACCCGGACCGGGTGCGCAAGCCCGGGTCGATCGGCACGCCGCTGGAGGGGGTCGAGATGCGCGTCGTGGACGCTGACGGCGTCGAACTGCCTCACGGCGAGGACGGCGAGATCGCCATCCGGGGGCACAACATCATGAAGGGCTACTGGGGCAAGCCCGGCGCCACCGCCGAGGCGATCCCCGACGGCTGGTTCCGTACCGGCGACCTGGCCAAAGTGGACGACGACGGTTACTTCTTCATCGTAGGCCGGCAGAAGGACCTGATCATCCGCGGCGGGTACAACGTGTACCCGCGCGAGATCGAGGAGGTCCTCCACGAACATCAGGCCGTCGCTGAGGTAGCGGTGATCGGAATCCCGCATGCCGACCTCGGCGAGGAAGTCGGCGCCGCCGTGCAGCTCAAGCCCGGTGCGGCCGCCACGCCCGCGGAACTGCGCGCGTTCGCCCGGCAGCGGGTGGCGGCGTATAAATACCCGCGCCATGTCTGGTTCGTGCGTGAGCTGCCCAAGGGCCCCACTGGCAAGATCCTCCACCGCGAAGTCCAGCCGCCGCGGAACCTCCTCCAGTGACTACATCCAGGCAGCGCACCTACCGGCGCACCACTTTGCCGGGCGGCCGGAGGCCGGGATGATGACGTCAGGGGCTGAGTATGCGAGTACTGATGATCGCGCCCCCGGGCGCGGGCAAGGGAACCCAGGGCGCACTGATCGCCGCCCATTTCGACATTCCCCACATCGCGACAGGTGAACTGCTGCGCGATCACGTAGCGCGGCGAACCGATCTCGGCCGGGCCGTTCAGGAGTATCTCGACCGCGGCGAGTTCGTGCCCGACCAGGTTGTCCTCGACATGCTGCGGGAGGCAATGGTCGCCGCCAAGGAGGCAGGAGGGGGGTTTGTCCTAGACGGAGTCCCGCGGAACATGTACCAAGCCCGCGCGGCCTACCTGATAGGCCGCGAACTCGGGATGACCGCGGACGTGGCGCTGCACCTGCAGGCCGACGATGAGGAACTCATGCGCCGACTGCTCGCGCGAGCTGCGCTCGAGCATCGCTCCGACGACACCGCAGACATCATCGGCCAGCGCCTTGCCCTCTACCATGAAGTGACATCTCCCATTGTGTCGTGGTATCGCGACCGCGGAATCCTGGTTTCCGTGGATGCGATGCGTTCCGCGAATCAGGTCGGGCGCGAAATCCTTACCGCCCTTGAAGCGATGCGCCCGTTCCTGGACCATGTGCCCGGGCAGGCACGGCTCTCGGTCAACCTCACCAGCCTGGGGGACGCGTTCGGCGTCTCTCAGCCCGGCTAAGCCCGTCAGCCCCTCCCGCGGAAGTCTTGCGGCAGGTCCGCGCGGGTGCGAGGGTAGAAGTGGCTCGAAATCGGGGGCGGGAGCCGTCATGACCAAGACTCCCCCATGGCGGCCTGGCGTCGGACAGATTCGGACGGCGCGCGTGGTGTGCGCCGTCCCGCAGCACACGCTGTGACACCGGCCGGAGCCCCTGGCGCTGACACCCAGTCACAGGGAAGGTATCGTCATGAAAGCACACTGGCCCGCGCCGGCCGGGCTGCACGCGGCCTCGGTCCGGCTGCCCATCGAGGGCGAGTTGCCCTCTTTCGGCGGCGCGACCGGATGGCTCAATTCGGAGCCGCTGACGGCGGCCGGCCTGCGCGGGAAAGTAGTCCTGGCCGACTTCTGGACTTATACCTGCATCAACTGGATACGCTCACTTCCTTACGTCCGTGCCTGGGCCGGGAAATACGCCGACCAGGGGCTGGTGGTGATCGGAGTCCATACACCGGAGTTCCCGTTCGAGAAAGACGCCGATAACGTCCGTCGTGCCGTGAAGGACATGCGGGTCGGTTACCCGGTCGCGATCGACAACGACTACGCGATATGGCGTGCCTTCGGAAACCACTACTGGCCGGCGCTCTACGTCGCCGACGCACAGGGGCGTATCCGGCATCACCACTTCGGCGAGGGCGAGTATCAGCAGTCGGAAATGGTCATCCAGCAATTGCTGGCAGGGGCCGGCTTCAGCAGCATCGGTCAGGAGCTCGTTTCAGTCGATGCCCGTGGTATTGAAGCCGCCCCCGACTGGGCCACCCTGAAATCACCAGAAAACTACACCGGCTACGGGCGCACCGAGAACTTCGCACCGCCCGGCGGCGCCCTGCCGGGCACGCCTCACCTCTACACCGTCCCCGCCGAACTGAGGCTCAACCACTGGGCCCTGTCGGGTGACTGGACGATGGAGGAACAGGCCACCACACTAAACACTGCGAACGGGCAGATCGCCTACCGCTTCCACGCCCGCGACCTCCACCTCGTCATGGGACCACCAGCGCCAGGGACCGCCATACGGTTCCGCGTGCTCCTCGACGGACAGCCGCCGGGCGCGGCCCACGGGACCGACGTTGACGGCCAAGGCGACGGCACCGTCACCGAGCAACGGCTGTACCAACTCATCCGGCAGCACGGCCCCATCAGCGACCACACCTTCGAGATCACATTCCTCGCCGCGGGCGTCCAGGCCTACGTGTTCACCTTCGGCTAGACCGGAGCAAAACATGCTGGAGGTTGTGTTCCACCGCGTCAGCGCCCACATCCACCCACTCAAAGCGGAGACGCTTGACCCAACGATCCGGTCGCTGGTGCTCAGCTCGGCTGGGGCACGATGCGGATATAGGGCCGGGGTGCCTTCCATCCCTCCGGATAGATCGTCTTCGCCTCGTCGTCGGAAACGGAACCCGCGATGATCACATCCTCGCCCGACTTCCAGTTGACCGGCGTGGCGACCCGGTGCTTGGCCGTCAACTGGAGCGAGTCGATCACCCGGAGAACCTCGTCGAAGTTGCGGCCGGTCGTCATCGGGTAGATGAGGATCAGCTTCACCTTCTTGTCCGGGCCGATGACAAACACGTTTCGAACCGTCTGGTTATCGGCTGGTGTCCGGTTCGCCGGGTCGCCCGTAGTGCTGGCCGGCAGCATCCCGTACAGCTTCGAGACGTTGAAGTCGCCGTCGCCGATGATGGGATAGTTGGGCGCGACTCCCTGTGTCTGCTGGATATCGCTCGCCCACTGCTCGTGCTTCCCCGTCGGGTCGACCGAGAGCCCGATGATCTTCACGTTCCGCTTGTCGAACTCGGGCTTGATCTTGGCCATATAGCCGAGCTCGGTCGTGCAGACGGGCGTGAAGTCCTTCGGGTGCGAGAACAGGACCGCCCACGAGTCACCGATCCACTCGTGGAAGTTGATTGGCCCCTCAGTCGTGTCGGCGGTGAAGTCCGGGGCGATGTCCCCGATCGCGAGAGTCATGTTTCTCCTCCGAGTTCCGTTCTCTGGTTTCCACTGGCGTCAGCGACCTTGCCTGCCGCGCTGGGTTTAGCACATATGAAGCACACTTCGCTCAGGTTCCGCCTCGTGCCAGCTGCTCCGAGACCGCAATCGGCAGCAGGCCAGCTGGCTAGCATCACAGCCCGGTGGCCGGCTCAGCGGGCCGCTGACGGGTTCGCTGGTAACCGCGAGGCAGTTCCTCTCTTACTAACCAAATTAGTGGGTATTTAGGGAGGTGTCCAACCCGGCCAGCCGGGTCTCTAGCTGTCGGGCGGCCCGGCGGCCGAGGTAGCTGTCAGGATGGCGGTATGGAGGTATTGAGCAGCCGGATCCTGTTGCGCCCCGCCGACCTGCGCCGAACCCATCATTTCTACCGGGATGTGCTGGGTTTGGCGATCTACCGTGAGTTCGGTTCGCCGTCCGATCCTGGATTAGTGTTCTTTCTCGGCCCAGGGTTCCTCGAGGTCTCCGGGCACTCGGCCGGCGCTGCGGGGAACTCGGTGATGATCTGGCTGCAAGTGCGGGACGTGCACGCCGAGCATGAGCGGCTGGCTGCGGCGGGCGTTCGCGTTCTGCGTGAGCCGGTAACGGAGGCCTGGGGGTTGACCGAGATGTGGATCGAGGACCCCGACGGTGTCCGGATCGTTGTGGTTGAAGTCCCCGGCGATCACCCACTGCGCCGCGACCTGCGAGCTTCACCACCGGCCACGTGACCCAAGCACCCGCACCGTGCGCGGCACAGGCGGCACCCATGAGTTGACCGATAGCTCAGCAACGCCTAGCGTGGCTGGCGGCTGGCCGACCTGGCGGTAAGGGCCAGAGTCCGGTCGACAGCCGCTATCGCGCCTGGCCGGTGATGTGAACCGAGATGATGTGGGCGCCGGTGACGTCGGTCCAGGTGAGCTGGTAGGTGGAGGTGAAGTTGCCTTTCTTGGTCGGCGTGAAAGTGACGGGGATCCGCACGTCGTAACCCGCGTTGACGGGCAGGCCCGCGAACACGTTGGGACGGTCGGCAAATGGGGCTTTCAGCGTGGTAGCCGCGGTTACCGTGGCGGGCTCGTTGCCCGCGTTGGTCAGGGTCACGAACTTGGTGACCTTCTGGCCCACGGGAACCGCTCCGAAGTTGACCGAGGTGGGCGTGGCGGTGAACAGGCCCCGCGCGGACAGTCCGGTGCCGCTGAGGTTGACCGTGGCGGTCGTGCCGCCGCTGCCGGCGACCGAGAGGGTGCCGGGATAGCGGCCCGGCGTGGTCGGCGCGAACAGGACCTGGACGACGATCGACTGGCCGGGCCTGAGCACGGTGCCGGGTGTGGGGAGCCGGGTGACCGAGTACGGAGCGGCCGGCGACCTGACCGAGGTGATGGTCTCGGGATGGGGGCTGCCGTTGATGATGTCGACCTCCCGGGGCACCTTCACCCCTACGGGAACGTTGCTGGCGAATGCCCCAGTGTCGGTGACCAGGGCGAACGGTATCGCCGTGGAACTCGCGTACAGGCCGCTGGTGGTGCCGGTAGCGGTCAGGGGCACGGTCACCGGAGGCGAGGAGGGGGACCGGGTCGTGAACGACACGGATCCGGTAGTCCCGCCCGGAACCGTCGGGCTGAACCAAACCGGCACCGTCAGGGTGTCGCCCTTGCGCAGGGTCACAGGGAACGAGACCTTGATGGATGAACTGCTGGCCGGCGGAGTCAGCGTCACCTTGCCCATGCCGAACTGGTTTGTCGAGGTAGTGCCGCTGGTAGCAGTGGTGTCCGCGGTCACCCCGGTCACGGTGACGTCTGAGGTCGCGGTGACGGTGGCGTCCTTCCCTGGGCTGGTGGTGCCGACAGGTGCCTCGAAGCTGATAGCTGGCCCCCTGGTCGCCAGCGCCGCGGGAGCGGTGTCGCCGAAGCCGTACACGTGGCCGTCCCTGGTGCCCACGTAGACCATCCCGCCCGAGGTGGCCACGTTCGAGAATTTGCTGGCGGTACCGATCGGCGCCGACCAGATCGGCGTGATCGTGCACTGTGCCGAGGCACTGCAGCCCCGTCCCGGGTCGGCAGCGAATGCTTCCAGAGCAGCGCCAGCACCGCTGGCGCTGGCCGAGTGCACCGCCCACACGAGCGCGGTCGAGATGCTGGGCCCGTTGGACGTCACTGCCGGTGACCCGGACGTATAGCCGAACTCCAGGCTGCTGTTGGCCACGTCGGACAGCGTCGGGTCATCCGAGCTGTTCACCTCGACCTTCAGCACCCGCAGACTGTCGTTCTTGCCGATGTAATACAAGTAGTCGTTGGCGAAACCGGCGTCCCTGGTGGTCAGCGTCGTGGTGTCCCCGAACACCGCCGGGTGCCCGTACTGGCCCTGGTAGGGCGCGGTCACGCTCAGGGCATTGTCGCTATGGCCGCTGCCCTGCTCGCGCCCGCCCAGGCCGTCCCGGTTGAGCAGGAAGATCCGGCCGTCCTTGCCGGCCTGGGCCAGCACGCTCGGGTAGCGGCTGGTGCCGAACGGCAGCCCGACGGGCCCGCCGGCACCAAAGTTGACGTCCCCCGCGTCCAGGGCGGGAGCATCGGCCGGGCTGAAGAAGTCGTTCGCGACCAGCGCGCCGCTGCTGAGTACCGACAACCGGATCACCGACTCGGCGAGCTGGCCCGGCGGCCTGGTGCCCGGCCCGGCGGCCGGGGAGATGCCGTTGCCCGAGGTGACGAAGATGCGACCAGGCCCGTCGGACATCACTCCGCCACCGCTCTGCCAGATGCCGGCCTGGTTGTCAGTGACGCCGGTCTCGTCGCTCCACTGGGTCAGCGCCCCGGTGGCGATCTTCACGCCGTCCACGAACCCCACGTAGGGGCTGTGGTCGCAGTGTGATCCGAACGCCGCGTAGATCCACCCGTTCATCAGCAGGAGCCCCGGCCGCGCCAGCTCGTTCGTAGCGTTGAACGTGATGTCGGGGTCGTTGCTGGCCGCACCGCTGATGGATCGCGTAAAGACCACCGCGCCGGTGCCTGCGTTGACCCCGAACATCTCGTAGGCAGGATCGGACCCCTGCATGACCTGGGCGACCACGTAGACATCGCCGGTCGCCGGGTCGTATACCGGGGTACTGGTCACGCCGACGTATGGCGCTAGGTCATCGCAGCTCGTGATCGCGTACGGCGTGCCCAGGTGAGTCGCCCACTCCGCCGCGCCGGTCGCGGCGTTCAGGCCGTAGAGGTAGTCCTCTTCGGTAGCCACTATGACCGTCGAGCCGACCACGAGCGGCTGCGCGTACACCTGCCCGGCGACCGCCGTGTCGAACACCTGGCCGAACTGGTAGCCCCGGGTCTGGCCCGAAACGTTGCGGGAGGTCAGGGTCGGCTCGTCCGGATCCCAGTTGGTCCGCAGGTTGTTCTGCGACATCGTGGTCTCGTCCGTGCGCGGGGCCACGGCCTCACCGGCTGACGCCATGCCGGTGACGGCGGGCAGGAGGGCCGCAGCGATCGCCAGGCCGATCCCAGCCGAACCCAGGTGCCGCGCGGATTTCGAGTGCATGCGCAGGTAAGCATGCAGGCCCGCGGCAGGCCCTCCCAGTGCCCGGGCGGCGGCCCGGGGCAGCGCGCGGGCAGCAGCGGTCAGCCTTAGTAGCCATATCACTAGAAATTCCCCCTTAATTTTTTCTTAATTGTCAGCCCCTTTCTTAGGCTAGATGACTCCGGGTAGGGGGACCACCAAACTGGCGATCGCATGCCAATCTAAAATCGGGAGGCGGGGTGATCCGGTACCGGCAGCGATCTGGATTGCCGGATATACGGGCGCTGCGCGCCTGGCAGGAAACCATTTACGCGCAAAACGAACATTAATGAATTGTCGCCATCTCAAAGACGGCGGCGTCGGTCCAAATCCAGCCGGAGCCGGCCTGGAGACCTTGCGCGCTTGTCATGGCCGCGGCGTGGCTGCGGTCCCGGAGAAGGTTCTTGGCTGAGACGAGGATCGGGCCGCCGTGTCCTGAGTGGACGTCGCTAGCGGGCGCCCGGGGAGATGGATCCCTTCACGACCGCTGCTCGGTCGGCTGCGGCGCGCAGCCCGGGCTGGCATGGCGCAGCCCGGGCTGGCATGGCGCAGCCCGGGCCGGCAGATCCTTGGTCAGTTGCCGCCCCGCAACACGAGTCGTAGCGCATCGAGGGTGGCGGGGTCTTCGATAGTGGAGGGCACGGGCTCGTCGTTGTTGCCGTCGGCGATACCCCGCATGGTCTTGCGAAGAATCTTGCCCGAGCGAGTCTTCGGCAGTGCCGCGACGACGTCCACCCTGCGCAGCGCAGCGACAGCGCCGATCCGGGCGCGGACCAGCTCGACGAGCTCGGCGCTCAGCACGTCAGGGCTAGTCTCGATACCGGCTTTGAGCACGACAAACCCGCGCGGGACCTGGCCCTTGAGCGGGTCATTGACGCCGATGACCGCGCATTCGGCGACGGCGGGATGGCTGGCGAGAATCTCCTCCATCTCACCCGTCGAAAGCCGGTGCCCGGCGACGTTGATGACGTCGTCGGTGCGGCCCATGACGAAGACGTAGCCATCTTCGTCGCGGAATCCTCCGTCCCCGGTGATGTAGAAGCCGGGGTGCTGCACCAGGTAGGAGTTGATGAACCGCTGGTCGTCCCCCCACAAGGTGGTCAGGCAGCCAGGTGGCAGCGGCAGCCGCAGCACGATCTCCCCGGTGGCGCCGGGAGGGACGTCGGTACCAGTGGACGGATCGACGACGTGCAGGTCATAGCCGGGTACCGGCACGCTCGGCGAGCCCGCCTTGGTAGGCAGCGGGTCAAGGCCCATCAGGTCCGCCGCGATCGGCCAGCCGGTCTCGGTCTGCCACCAGTGGTCGATGACAGGGACGTCGAGCAGCTCACCTGCCCAGTGGTACGTTTCCGGATCGAGCCGCTCGCCCGCCAGGAACAGGTACTGCAGCTGCGACAGGTCGTACTTCCTGGCAAAGTTGCCGGCCGGGTCTTCTTTCTTGATGGCACGGAATGCGGTGGGCGCCGTGAACATCGCCTTGACGTTGTGCTCGGCGATCACCCGCCAGAACGCTCCGGGGTCCGGGGTGCCGACTGGTTTGCCTTCATACAGCACCGTGGTGCAGCCCGCCAGCAGCGGTGCGTAGACGATGTAGGAATGACCGACCACCCAGCCAATGTCGGACGCGGCCCAGAACACCTCCCCGGGCTCGATGTCGTAAATGTTGTCCATGCTCCAGCGCAGGACGACGGCGTGGCCCCCATTGTCGCGGACAACGCCCTTGGGCTTCGCGGTTGTGCCGGACGTGTACAGGATGTAAAGCGGGTCGGTGGCCGCGACCGGGACGCAGTCGGCTGGCTCGGCGGCCGCCATCGCCTCCTGCCAGTCCACGTCACGGCCCTCGACCAGCTTCGCCGTTGCCTGCGGTCGCTGCAGGATGACGCACCGGCCCGGCTTCGCCGACGCTAGCTCGATCGCCTTGTCCAGGATCGGCTTGTACTCCAGCACCCGGGTGGTCTCGATGCCGCAGGAGGCGGACACGATGACCTTCGGCGTCGCGTCGTCGATGCGGGCGGCCAGTTCGGGCGCGGCGAAACCGCCGAACACGACCGAGTGCACGGCGCCGATCCGGGCGCAGGCGAGCATCGCGACCACCGCCTCGGGGATCATCGGCATGTAGATGACCACACGGTCGCCCGTGCCCGTGCCCAGGTCGCGCAGAACGCCTGCAAACCGCTCCACCTGATCAAGCAGTTCCAGGTAGGTGAACGTGCGGCTGTTACCGGTCACCGGGCTGTCGTAGATCAGCGCCACCTGGTCGCCGCGGCCGGCCTGGACATGCCGGTCCACCGCGTTGAAGCAGGTGTTCAGCAATCCGTCGGCGAACCAGCGGTAAAACGGCGGGTTGGTCCTGTCCAGCACAACCGTCGGCTTGCGGTACCAGTCGATCCTTTCGGCTGCCGCGCCCCAGAAGCCCTCCGGGTCGGTAAGACTCTGCTGGAACGCTTCCGCGTAACGGCCCATGGCTGCACTCTCCTCACTGTCCGTTCCAGGTGTCACTGCCGGTCCAGGCGCCCTTGTGCCTACTCTTCTCCCAGAGATTCGTTCGGCTTCTTGGCCAGGACGCCGAGCGGCAGAATCGCGCGGCCATAAGTGGCCTCGCAGAGCTCGGCCAGGGCCAGGTAGAACGCCCCTGCCGCCACCACCAGGCCGATCCAGCCGCCGGTCCTGATGAGCCCGGATGCTGCCGGGGTGGGCACGGCCGACGAGTAGTTGCCAGCGGCCAGCACGAAGAAGGCGACGCCCAGCAGAATAAGCGTCGTGACCACCGCAATGCTGGTACGCAGCGATGCGAGCACCATGATGACGGTGAAGATACCGAAGGCGTAGAGGAACAGGCCGAGCGCGTGGCCCACCTGTGTCGCAGGGACATCCTTCAGGAAGAAGTTGCCGATGGCGAACAGGGAAAGCCAGAACGCGCCGTAAGCGGTGAACAGCACGCCGCCGAAGGTGTTGCCCGTCCGCAGCTGGATGACCCCGGCGATCAGCTGGGCCAGCCCGCCGAAGGCGAACGCGACGGCGAAGACCACCGGCAGGGTGCCGAAGTTGACCAGGTTAGCGTTGATCATGCTGAGCATGAACGTGGTAGTCGCGAAGCCGGCCAGGGCGAGGGGTCCGGAGTTCCCCCATACCACCGCACCGGCTGCCGCAGGAGCCACGGGTGCTGGTGAACTGGCTGGTGAACTGGCTGCTGCGGGCTGACTTTCATGATCGATGGAAGCCACGTGATCTCCCCCACAAGATAAGGATTGTTGCCGCAACCATGCGCTCATGGCGCAGTTGCGCACAGATGCCATAAGTCCTGAAACGACCCTGCCGGAAGTAAGTCCCTGCTCCCCGGTGGAGCGGCCGCCCAGGGGAGCGCAAGCCACGAGCAGCCGCGGAGGCGATCTCATCCAGCGCGGCCGGCACTCGGCTTCCGCAGCCGCCGCCACCCGGCCCCCCGCCCGAGGTGACGGCGTGGAACGCCCCGCCGGACGAAAGACGTAAAAGCATTTTTCAATTGACTGAGCCCGCCGTGGCCTGGTACTTCCCTATTTCATGTTCTCGCGCCGTGATCTCCGTTCCTGCCGCACGCCGGACGTATCGTCCGCTCCGATTGGCACTTCAACGTAGGCCGCCCGTTTTATCATTGCCCATAACCATGGGCAATAGAATTTACCCGGGAACATGATGGTCGATTACTGGTCAAGATAGCCAGGAAAGGGGCGGCCGTCCGAGGGCGAAAAATTTGAGGGATCTTTCGAGGTCAGTTAATGTTCTGGTTGAAGTACCCAGACGACAACAAGCTGCCTGCCAGTTCCCTGCGAGCTGCCCGAGCGAAAGGAAGGCACATGGCAACACGGACAAGCCGGGCTGAGGCTTTAGGCCTGGCAGCAATGGCGCTTCTGGGTACCGCCGGCGGCTCCGTGTTCGGGGTTCTGGCGAGCGAGGGCGGGGGCGGCCACATCCGCAACATTGTCCTCGGTGTCGTATGCGCAATCATTCTGGTCAGCGTCACGGCTATCAACAGGTTCATCGACATCCGGTTTCTCCGGGCAGGAGGCATCGCGCGCGAACGCGCAGTCGAGGAACGTGAGCACGCCGTGCTCAGGAGGGAGGAGGCCGGGCGGCACGCCACCGAGGTCCAGGTCAACGCGGAAACCCAGGTCATTACGGAGCTGCGGGCGCGCTTGTCACCCGTGCTGTACTGCCTGGGCAAGATCGCTGCGGCTTCCCCGGGGACGGCGGACGCTCCGCTGATCGGAAGCCTGACACAGGCGACTGTTGCCGCTGCTGTTGAACACCGCGATGCGCTCCGGAAAAGTATCTTCTTTGCCGTCAAAGGCGACGCCATGCAGTGCACCTGCTACGCAGGCTATGAGGGAAATCATGATGCGTGGCGCACTATCTTCAGCAATAGTCCCGATGACCCAGTCGGCCAGCATATGTTCCGCCTGCTTGGCGAGCGCGAAGCACTGCTAATACGGGACGTGAATGCCCCCGACCTTCCGGTTAAATTTCCACAACATAGGAGCTATCAGACGATCATCGCCGCCGCCGTAATGGCAGGTGAATCACCGGCTGGCATCCTCACACTCGACGCCCCGCACGCAGATTCACTAGGGCAGCCTGATCTGGAAATCATGAAGACGCTCGCAAGCCTGCTCGGCGTGGGGCTGGCGCTGGGCGCACACACCAGTATGCCGAGACTTCAAGTCCCGGCACAGGGCAACCGCGAACTACCCTAGGCAGCAGACCGCGCCCCGGCTTCCATCCAGCGCGCACCCTAATCCGCCCGCAATTGCGCCAGCTTGTCTACCAGGCACTGGCCGGCTAGCCGGATCGTCCGCCAGTGGCGGGTCGTGAAACCTGACGCAGGCGCAGACCTGTGATCACCTCAGTGGGGTGTTGCGCAGCCGGCCGCCACGTATGATCGTGCGAGCTCAGGTTGCCCCTCGCGTGGATTGGGCTGGCCGGATGGATGCAAGTCAAACGGCCGGAGCGGGCCGCGCCGCTGAACGCGCGCCTGCGGCGGCGGGGATCGTCTTGCCGACGCTCGCCTCGGCGCAGTTCCTGATGACGCTCGACAGTTCGGTCATGAACGTGTCGATCGCAACCGTCGCCAAGGACATCGGCACAACGGTGACCGGGATCCAGACCGCGATTACCTTCTACACGCTGGTGATGGCCTCGCTCATGATCACCGGCGGCAAGGTCGGCCAGATCCTCGGCCGCAAGCGTGCCTTCGGCATCGGGTGCCTGATATACGGGTGCGGGTCGTTGACCACCGCACTCGCAGGCAATCTCGCCGTGCTGATCGTGGGATGGTCAGTCCTGGAAGGCGTCGGGGCCGCGCTCATTATGCCCGCGATCGTCGCGCTGGTCGCCTCGAACTTCGCCCGTGATCAGCGCCCGCGCGCCTACGGGCTGGTCGCCTCGGCCGGCGCGATCGCCGTGGCGGCCGGGCCGCTGATCGGCGGCCTGCTGACCACCTATGCCTCCTGGCGGTGGGTGTTCGCCGGTGAGGTCTTCGTTGTGCTCATCATCCTGGGGCTCACCCGGCGCATCGCTGACACCCCGGCCGAGGAAGGTGCGCGGCTCGATCTCGTGGGCACCGTGTTGTCCGCGCTCGGCCTTGGCCTCATCGTGTATGGGGTTCTGCGGTCCGGGACCTGGGGTTTCGTCCAGGCTAAGACCGGCGCTCCTGAGTGGCTGGGGATATCCCCGGTGATCTGGCTAATCCTGGGCGGCGGGGTTGTGCTGCGGGTCTTCTTGTGGTGGGAGAGTCACCGCCTGGCCCGGGGCGCGTCCGCGCTGGTTGACCCGGCGATGCTGCGCAACCCGATCCTGCGCGGCGGCCTCACGTCGTTCTTCTTGCAGTACCTCCTGCAGGCCGGCCTCTTTTTCGCCGTGCCGCTGTACCTGTCGGTGGCGCTCGGGCTTTCGGCGATCGACACTGGCGTCCGGCTGCTGCCGCTGTCCGTCACCTTGCTGCTAGCCGCCGCAGGCATTCCCAAGGTCTTCCCGCACGCCTCACCACGCCGCGTGGTCCAGATCGGGTTCCTCGCCCTGTTCGCCGGCATCGTGCTCATGATTTCCGGGCTGGAGGTGGGGGCCGGGCCGCAGATCGTGACCTGGCCGATGCTGCTCGCGGGCCTGAGCAAAGCGGTGAAGTCGGCGGAGTCCAGAACACGGTCACCAACCTCGGTGCGTCCATCGGAACCGCGCTGGCGGGCGCTGGTATCCCGTTCGTGTCTGACACGGACCTGAAGACCCAGCTCGACAAGGCCGGCGTGCCCCCGCAGACTGCCGACGCCATCCTCAAGGAGAACGAAAAGGCCCGCGTTGAACGGATTGCGCGCATCGTTGTCTCTGCTCGCCATCATCGCGCTGATCGCGCTCTTCAGCAGCCGCCGGATGCCGACCCGGCAGCCCTCCGAGGCACTCACGAACCAGCCCTCAGCCTGATCACCAGGGCCGGCCCAAAGGCGCCGCATGGTTTGAGTAGCGTGTGCGGAGCCACTCTTACCTAGCGCTGCGGTGCCGGTCCTCTTCGCCGGCCCATTGAGGCGGCCGGGCTCCTGAGTTGCTCAGCTGTATTGTCAGCCTCAGAGGCGGCCTGTAACGCTTGAAGGGCAGTTGGTCCTGTATGGGGGAAAACCTCGTGGCGCCTGCAGGCGCTCTTCCCGGGCCGGATCTCGTGCGGGGCTGGCGCTCGCTCCTGTTCGCTCCAGTCGGCGACGGGCAGCGTCGCCGCCGCGGGAGCGACGGGGTGCGGCTGGCGGCTGCCTCTCTCGGCCTTGCGTGCTGCATCCTCATCATCCGCTACGACTCCCGCATCGACCGGGCCATCAGCCAGGTCATCCATCCGCCCCCGCGGAGCATCACCTGGCTGGTCACCGTGGTGTACAACGCTGGAGGGATCGGCATCACGATCCTGTTGCTGGCCCTGGCGCTCATCGCGCGCCGCTGGGCAGTCGCGCGTGACATTGCGCTGAGCGCGCTCGTCGCCGCGGTGGTGAGCGGGATCCTCACCGTCCTGCTGGGAAGCAACGGCGGACGACCAGCGGGGATCCTGATCGACGGCTACTACATGCGTTTCCCGGTCCTCCAGGTCGCCCTCTTCATGGCCGTGGCCACGGCCGCATTGCCTTATCTGTCCCGGGGCGTGCAACGCCTCATCGAGCTCTTCATCACCCTCGTGGCGCTGGCTGCAGCGGTCGGAGGTCACGGGCTGCCAGTCAATGTCCTCGGGAGCCTGGCCATCGGCTGGGGCGCGACCGCAGTGGTCAGGCTGGTCTTCGGGTCACCGCTCGGCCTGCCCTCGATTGACGACGTGCGGGTGCTGCTTGGCGAGCTCGGCATCCGCGCGGGAGCAGTGCGGCCCGCGGAACGGCAGGTCTGGGGAGTAGCGAAGTACGAGGGAACCGCGCTGGGTCAGGGACATTCGCCGGGTGAGCGCGTCGGTATCGCGGTCTATGGCCGGGATGCGGCCGATGCCAAGCTCCTCACCAAGGCCGGCCGGTTTCTGTTCTACCGGGACTCCGGCCCGAGCCTCACGCTGACCCGGCTTCAGCAGGTGGAACACGAGGCCTACGTCACCATGCGAGCGGGCCAGGCAGGCGTGGCCGTGCCTGAGATCCTGGAGGCAGGAACGGCCGGATCGTCCGGGGACGCCCTGCTTGTCTGCCGTTGGCCGCCCGCGAAGCCGCTGTCCGACGCGGAGGCCGCCAGTATCAGCGACGCCACCCTCGACGGGATTTACCGCCAGTTGCTGACTCTGCGCCAGGCGCGCATCTCGCACGGCGCGATGAGTGGCGACGTGCTGCTGATCGACCCGGTGGCTGGCACCTCCGTCGTGGCGGACTTCCGCAACGCCACCTCGAATGCTTCGGTGTATCAGCTCGATCGCGACATGGCTGGTGCTATCGCGGCGGTGGCCCTAGTGGTAGGCGCCGAACGGGCGGCCGACTCCGCGGCCAGGTGCCTGGAGCCAGAGGTGCTGGGAGGCGCCCTCCAGCATCTCCACCGGGCTGCGCTGGACCCGGCACTCAGCCGGGGCCTGCGGGCCAGGCGCGGGCTCTTGGAGGATGTCCGGCAGCGTGCCGCCCGGGCCAAGTCGATCGATGTGCCGGCACTGGTGGAGCCCCGCCGGGTGAGCTGGCCGACGCTGATCATGGTGGTCGGCACGCTGATCGGCGGCTGGGCGCTGGTCGGCGTGCTCATCGACGTCTCCAAGTCGTTCGACACCGTGCTCGGTGCCCACTGGCTCTGGGTGATCGCGGCGTTCATCCTGGCCCAGCTGGCCTTCGTGGCGTCAGCCGTCGAAGGAATCGGCAGCGTGGCCGGAGCGCTTCCGTTCGGCCGGGTGGTGGCGGTCGAATTCGCCAACTCCTTCAGCGCGCTGGCGGGCGGGACAGCCGCGGTCTTCGCCACCCGGGTGCGGTTCTTCCAGCGGCAGGGTTACGACGCGTCGGTGGCGTTGAGCTCAGGCGCGATCATGGCTGCCTCCAGCTGGATCGCGATCGCCGTGCTGTTCCTCGTTTCGCTGCCGTTCGCCTGGGGGTCCATCCACCTCGAGGCCACCCCTGAGTCCGGCGGGAACGCCAAGCTGGTGTGGATCATCCTGGCCGTCGTGGTGGTGGTTGCCCTGGTGGCAGGCCTGGCCCTGGCGGTGCCCAGGCTCCGCAGGCTAGCGGCCGAGAAGGTGCTCCCCAAGGTGCGCGACATCTGGGTCAACCTCAAACAGGTAGCCAGCTCGCCGCGCAAGCTGGTGCTCCTGGTCAGCCGGCTCCTTTGCCCAGGAACTGATCGTGGCCATGACCCTCTCCGTCTCGCTGCGGGCCTTCGACGACCACCTCCGGCTTCCCACCCTGATCGTGGTCATCACCGTGGCCGGGATCATTGGGGGCATCTCACCGTCGCCCGGCGGAATGGGAGTGGTGGAAGCAGGCATGATCCTCGGCCTCACAGCGGCCGGCGTCTCGGAATCCGACGCGACCGCCGCCGTTTTCATCCAACGCCTGTTCACCTCATACCTGCCGCCCATCTGGGGCTGGTTCACCCTCCTGTGGATGCGCAAGAGAGAGTACATATAAGCCAGTTCCCGATCCAGTTCGCCGCGATACCCCGATGCCGGGGCCGAGTGTCTACGATGGCGGGCATGACGCAACCTGCACCGGCCGGGTTCCCGGTCACCACCGCGCTGGAGCTGCAAGGCATGGCCGTCGAGCGGGACCTAGGCGTCGCTTTCGGCCTGGTCGTGCGCAGTATGGGCGCGGTCAAGTCGATCGGTGCCGGGTTCAAGGCGCTGCGCCAGGGCGAGGTGACCCAGTACACCGAACTGCTCGAGGACAGCCGCCGTCACGCGATCGACCGCATGATCGAAAACGCGCGGTTGCTGGGCGGCAACGCGGTCGTCGCGATGCGGTTCGACTCCTCGGAGATGGGCCAGCAGCTCACGGAAATCGTGGCCTACGGCACGGCGGTCGTCGCCCGTCCCGTCAGCTAGCCGTGCCGCCGCCCCCTCCGGCCCCCCCTCCGGCATCAACCCCGCCGCAGGGCCCGCGGTTTCTGGTCAGCGACGCCGACCGGGAGCACCTGCTGGGCCTGCTACGGGAGTACTACGCGCGGGGCCAGCTGGACCTGGACGAGATGAGCCAGCGGGTCGGCGTCGTGCTCGCCTCGACCTACTCCGACGAGGCCGCGGCGGCGGTGACCGACCTCCCCCTGCTGGGCCACGCAGCTTCCGGTGAACCGTCACCCGACCGGGCCAGCCGCGGCCGGCTCGGCCAGCGGCGGCGCCACGCCCAGCGGGCGAAGCCAGGTGCCGGGTGGGTCCCGACCCCGGAGCGGTTCCGCGACCCGTCGACGCGCGCGATCATGCGGGTCTGGATCGACCCCGCCGACCTGAGCCGCCACTACGTGCCCGAGTCCGACGGCTGACCAAAGCGCTCTGACCCGCGCAGGCCGAGCGCAATCGTCGATGATTTCCCGTGGCCGCGACCGTCATGACGGTGAAGGCGACCGCTAACGACAGGACAGTGGCATGCCCGAGACCGCTGACCGCCGGGGGCGCGCACCCGGCAGTCACCACGCCCACGCAGACCCGGCCGTGCAGGACTACATCGACGCGATCACGCCGGAGCACCGCCCCCTGTTCGACCGGCTTGACAGGCTGATACTCCAGGTGTGCCCCGACGCCGCCGTGGTGCTCTCCTATCGGATTCCCGCGTACCAGGCTGGTCGCCGGCGCCTCTACCTCGGCGCGTGGAAGCACGGCGTATCGCTCTACGGCTGGCCGCAAGACCGCGACGCGGGGTTCACCTCCCGCCACCCCGAACTCAAGACCAGCAAGGGGACCATCCAGTTGCGGCCCGAAAACGCGGCCGGCATCCCCGATGACGAATTCCGCGACCTGTTCCGCGCCGCCCTGGAGGCCTGAGCACCTAGCGTGTCTGTCTAGACTGTCTAGACTGTTATGGGCACGGGAGGACTCATGCGATGGCAGGTTCAGGACGCCAAGCAGCGCTTCAGTGAGCTTCTCCGTTCAGCGCACGCTGAGGGTCCTCAGGTTGTGACGCGTCATGGCCGGGAGATTGCGGTGGTCATCGATATCGACGACTACTGGCATCTCAAGGGTGATGTCGCCGATTTCAAGGACTACTTGCGAGCTGGCCCTGACTTGGACGATCTAGACCTGACCAGGACCGCCGAGCGCCCACGTGACGCCGACTGGGCGGATGAGTCATGACCTACCTTGTCGACACCAACGTGGTCTCAGAGCTACGCAAGACGGAACCGGATCCGAACGTTCTGGCGTGGTACGGCGGGGTCACCTCGGCGGAGATATTCGTCAGCGCGCTCACTATTGGTGAGATCCGGCTGGGGATCGAGCGACTGCGCAGAAAGGATGGCCCCCGGGCCAACCTCCTGGAGCAGTGGCTTCACGGTCTGCACACCAGCTACGGCGATCACATCATCAACGTGGACGCCGCCGTGGCCGAGGAATGGGGGCGTCTCAATGTGCCCGACCCGCTTCCCGTCATCGACGGACTACTGGCCGCCTCGGCCAAGATCCGCGGATGGACTCTGGTCACCCGCAACACCGTGGACCTCGCCCGCAGCGGTGTGGCGTTGCTCAATCCCTTCGATCCAGCTAGTTCCTAGCTACGGCTCACCATGAAAGACATCTACCTGCTCGACCGACACTTCGATGAGCGGCAGCAACTGAGGGGCTTCCCGCGCTCGCCTCGCGGCTCAGGCCAGACCGATGATCTGGGGGCCGCTCTTCCGTCTTAACGAGCAGACCGCGCATCTGAGGAGAGCAGCCCGATGACTACGCCAATGACCACCCTGGACCAGCGCTTCAGCGACCCGGCCGCCGCCGCGACCAGCTGGGATGCCACCCGCCAGGCGCTCGAGAGCGCCGAGCTGTTCTGGGTCTGCACCGTCCGGGCCGACGGCCGGCCGCACGTCACCCCGCTCGTGGCCGTGTGGGCCGACGGGGCGTTGTGCTTCTGCACCGGGCAGGCCGAGCAGAAGGCCCTCAACCTGAGCGCTAACCCGCACGTGACCCTCACCACCGGATGCAACAGCTGGGACCAAGGGCTCGACGTCATGGTCGAGGGAGACGCCGTCCGGGTCAGCGACGACGATGCCCTCAAGCGGCTCGCCACGGCGTGGTCCGCCAAGTGGGACGGGCGGTGGCACTACGAGGTCCGTGACGGCTCCTTCCGCCACCCGGGCAGCGACCAGGCGGTCCTGGTGTTCGCGGTCGCCCCGGCCAAGGTCCTGGCCTTCGCCAAGGGCACGTTCAGCCACACACGGCACCGCTTCTGACCCCTGGCGCTCACCCTTCTGACCCCGGCGCTTACCCTTCTGACCGCAGCGCCCACCTCCCGGACATGACACACCATCCTTGGGTACATGCGCGTTGAGGGGGATGCTGGTGGTACGCCGGATACGGAGGGAGTTCCAGAGATGACCCGTTACCGTGGCACCGTCGCCGGAGCGACGAGTCTCATGCTGAGCGTGGGGATGCTCACGGCGGCCTCGCCGAGCCTGGCCGCCACCAGCACGGCCCCGGCCAGCACGGCCCCCGCCAGCACGGGCCCGGCCAGCACGGCCCCCGCCAGCACGGCCCCGGCCAGCACGGGCGTGGGCTGCACGGCCGGGGCGCATACCCTGGCCCCGCCCGGCTCCCGGCTGTACCCGGAGACCGGCAACGGCGGCTACACCAGCCTGCACACCGACGTGCACCTGGTCTACGACGCCGCCACCAACCGCTTCCTGCCCGGCAACCACGTGACGCTCACCGACCGGGCCACTCAGTGCCTGACCAGCTTCAGCCTGGACTTCGAGCGCCGGTCGGTGAATACGACGGCCGGCCCGGACATGACCGTCACCTCGGTCCAGGTGAACGGGCGCCCGGCCTCGTTCACGTTCGTGCAGCCCACCTACCCCGGCGACCCGCACGGGCCGAACGACCCGAACCCGCTGGCACACCAGGCCTCCGAGACCAACCCGGTCGGCGGCCCGCACGGCAACCCCCTCCCGCCGGCCTGCACCCCCGAGCTCACCTCCACCAACCCGGCCACGAAGGAATCGAAGAACGGCACTCCCTGCCCGGCCAACAAGCTGGTCATCACCCCGGCCACGCCGATCCGCGACGGGAGCGTGTTCCAGGTCACCGTCGCCTACACCGGACGGCCCGGTGTGCACAACGACGGGGACGGCACCACCGAAGGCTGGTTCCGGTCGGACCAGCCCAAGGGCGACGGCGGCTTCGTCACCACTGAGCCGGTTGGCACCGAGGACTGGATGCCGCTCAACGACTACCCCAGCGCCAAGCCCACCTACGACTTTTACGACACCGTCGCCGCGGGCAAGACCGTGCTGGCCAACGGCATCCTGGAGGGAACCCGCCGGAACCCGGCAGGCACCTGGTTCCCCCACGGCTCAGTCACCTGGCACTGGCACTCGGCCGCACCCGTGGCCAGTTACCTCGTGGAGGACAGCGTCGGGAGCTTCGACCTGACCGAACGAACCGTTGGGGGAATGAAGTTCTATCAGGCACAGGCAAGCTCGCTGAGCGCGGCGCGGAAGGCGAAGAACCGCGCGATCATGGACAAGCAGCCGGACATCACCCGGTTCGAGAGCATGTTCAGCGGGCCGTTCCCGTTCACGTCCGACGGGGTGGTCGTCGGCCGGCCGTCCGCCTCCTTCGAGGAGGAGATGCAGACGATGATCACCTTCGCGGGCGGGACGATCGACACCGACACCCTCTACCACGAGAACATGCACCAGTGGTGGGGCGATCACGTCACCGAGGCCGGCTACACCATGACGTTCTACAAGGAGGGCCTGGCCACCCTGGCCGAGTTCCTGTTCGCGGCCCGGAAGGCGCAGGGCAAGGCGGGCGGCCCGGGTACCGCGGCCGGCCGCCAGGCCTTCCAGCGCAGCCTCGACAGCACGTTCGCCAGCTTCTACGCCAGCAAGGACGGCTTCTGGACCGTGGCGCCATCCAACCCGACGGCGTGGGGACTGTTCAGCGGCTCGTCCACCTACGACCGCCCCGGCATCGCCTACATCGCGCTGCGGCAGATCCTCGGCCACGCGAACTTCACCCGCGCCCTGGAGCAGATCCAGCGTGAGTACGGCGGGGGCTCGATCACCGAGGCGCAGCTGGAGGCGGGCTTCGGCCAGTGGCTGCCCACCCGGAGCGCCGCATGCCGCCAGCGGCTCGGCCAGTTCTTCACCGAGTGGTTCGACACCCGCTACCCGAGCGGCGGCGGGGCGAACCGGCCGCACCTCACCGGCCCCGGGCTGGCCGGCCCCGGCTTCTACAGCGGGAGCTGCACCCGGTAGCCCTGGGCGGCCCCGCCCCCGTGCCCCGCCCGCCGTGGCAGCATGGGGGCACCCCGCCGATGCGCGGCGGGCGGGCGGAGGTCAGGGGTGCCAGCGGACTACGAGCAGATCCGCGACGAGAACGTCGCCCGTTACGGCTGGGACACGGCTGTGCTGGATCTGCTCGGCCACCTGTACAGCGAGCGCACCCACTTCATCTTCGAGCTGATCCAGAACGCCGAGGACGCGGGCGCCACCAGGCTGGACTTCGAGCTGTTCGGTGACCGGCTGGAGGTCCGGCACGATGGCCGGCCCTTCACCGAGGCCGACGTTCGCGGCGTGACCGGGGTCGCGCAGAGCGGCAAGTCCGGGGACCTCACCAAGATCGGGCAGTTCGGTATCGGCTTCAAGTCGGTGTACGCGTACACCAGGACCCCGCGCATCTACAGCGGCGCGGAGCACTTCCGGATCGACCACTACGTGCGGCCGTCCGAGGTCGATCCTGTGGATCCCGTAGACCCCGCGGACGAGAACTCCCCCGAGACCCTGTTCGTGTTCCCGTTCGACCACGACACGGTGACCGCGGCCAGCGCCGCCGGGGAGATCTCCGCCGCGCTGAACCGGATCGAGCCCGCGACCCTGCTGTTCCTGCGCAACATCACCCGGCTGCGAGCCCACGGCACCGGAATCAGCGGCACGGTCGTCGAGCGCCGGACGCAGCCGCGCGCCCCGGCATCCCCGGCACTGGCGGGCCGGCAGATCACGCTCACCCGGAGCCAGGACGATAGCGTCCGCGCCCAGGACTGGTTTGTCTGGGAACGGCCGCTGGACGACGTGGGCCACGCCGGCCAGCGGGTCGAGCTCGCGTTCCGCGCCGGCACCGCGCGCCGCGAACCCCGGCTCACCGGCCTGGACAGCTCCCCGCTGGTCGTGTTCTTCCCGACGCAGAAGGAGACCTTCCTCGGCTTCCTGGTCCAGGGCCCGTACCGGACCACGCCCGCGCGCGACAACGTCCCGGGCGACGACCCCGCCAACCAGATCCTGATCCGCGCGACCGCCTCCCTCCTCGTCGACGTGCTGCGGGAACTGCGCGCCACCGGGCTGCTCACGGTCGAGGTCCTCCAGGCGCTGCCCCTCGACGCGGCGCGCTTCGCGCCCGGCTCGATGCTGCGCCCGCTGTTCGACGCGGTGCGCACCGCCCTCACCGAGGAGGAACTCATCCCCGCCGCCGGCGGCGGCTACGCCGCGGCGCGGAACCTGAAGCTGGCCACCACCGGTGAGCTGCGCGAACTCCTGGCCCCCGGCCAGCTCGCGGCGCTGTTCCAGACGGACCTCCCGCTCGACTTCGCCGATCTTTTCCGCAACGAAGACCACGCCCCCCTGCTGCGCCGTTACCTGCGTGAGGAGATCGGCGTCGGTGAGGTCACGGCCGCGGACCTGGTCTCGGGGGCCACCGGCAGCTTCCTCGAAGCCCAGCCTGATGAGTGGATCACGCGGTTCTATGGGTTCCTGCACGCCGAGCCGGACCTGTGGCGCGAACCACGGGTCCCGGGCGAGCCGGGCGGCCCGGCGCGCACCCGGCCGATCATCCGGCTGGAGGACGGCCGCCAGGCCGAGCCTTTCGACGCCGCCGGCCGCCCCGCAGCCTATCTGCCCGCGGACTACGAGCCGGGGCCGGCCGGGACCGGGTTCCCCACCGTGCGGCGGGCGGTCGCGGACGTGCCGGCGGCGCGGGCGTTCCTGGAGGCGCTGAAGTTCACCGAGCCGGACATCGTGGCCGAGGTGCTAGAGGTCATCCTGCCCCGGTACGCACGGCTGGCCGGGGACGGCGAGGACGGCCCGCGCGGGAGCGGGGCGCGCGGGAGCGAGGCGCCCGGGGGCGGGGCGCCCGGGGGCGGGCCGCCCGGCGTGGCGACCCTGGACCGGGCCCAGCACGCCGCGGACCTCGACTGCATCATGCGGGCGATGGACGAGGCGGACGCGGGCCGCCGCGCCCGGCTGCTGGAGCAGTTGCGCGAGACCGCCTTTCTCATCGGGGAGAACGCCGCCACCGGGGAGCAGCGGCTGATGCCACCGCCCGCGCTGTACCAGCGGACCCGGGACCTGGAGATCTACCTGGACGGGAACACCGGCGCCTGGTTCGCCGAGGACGCCTACGGGCCGTGGCTCGTCCAGCTCCGCGGCATGGGGGTCCGCGGCCAGGTGGACGTGCAGGCCCGGGCGCCGGGGCCGCTCGGGCACGTGCTCATCGTGGCCGGGTTCGCCCGGCACGAGCGGGGCGTGGACGGGTTCGATCCTGACGCCCGGATTGACGGGCTGGAGTTCGCGCTGCAGCACCCGGGGCACGCCCGCGCCGAGTACGTGTGGAATGTCCTGCTGGCGCCGAACCGGCGGCTGGTCGGCGGAGTGGTCGAGAAGTCCGTGCGCGAGCAGTTCGCCGACTCCACCCGGGAGACGGTCCGCTCCTCGATCGGCGTGGCCGCGGCGGGCGAAGCGTGGCTCCCCGGGCCGGACGGGTTGTTCCACCGACCTGCGGACCTGTCCCTGGATGACCTGCCGCCCACGTTCGCCCGGGACGAGGGGCTGGGCCAGGCGCTGGGCATGAGCCAGCCGGTGGTGTCGCAGGCCGCCCGCCGCCTCGGGATCCCGCCGGAGGTGCTGTGGGGCCTGAGCGGGCACCCGGACCTGGTCGCCATGATCGAGCGCGAGCTCAAGCTGCGGGCGGCGGGGCAGAATCCGCTCGACGCGCTTCCGGGCGCGGGCCCCGCCGAAGACCAGCAGCCGGGTCCGCTGTGACCGCCGTGCTCAGCGGAGCACCTCCACCAGCAGCACCCAGGCGTTGATCGCGGCGATGGCGATGGCCAGGACGAACGCGGCAGGCAGCCAGTAGAGACCGCCCCCGTGGCCAGTGGCGAGCGTCACCCCGGCCAGCAGCAGGGTGACGGTCAGCCCGGCCGCGGTGATCAGTCGCAGAAGCAGAGTGGTCCCCAGCGCGGCCACCCTGCGGCTGGCCAGCAGCGCCCGGGCCGGCGAAGTGGCGCTACCCGCCCCGGCCAGCAGGATGAACGCGGCCAGCGCCGCCCGCGGGATGGCCGGGACCAGCCCGACCAGGCTGATGACCAGGACGATCAGCAGCGCGGCGAGCGCCTCCAGGGCGCGGCCGGTCAGGAAGTTCTGCCCCTCGCGCTTGTCGGCGTCCAGCACCGACCTGATGTTGACGCTGAGCCCGACGAAGATCAGGCCGCTGAGCGCGGCAGTGGCCCCGGCCGCCGCGAGGAAGAGGTCACCCCATCCCTCGGTGGTGTACGCGGCGATCATCGCCGGCGGAGGGATACGGTCCCGGTCACCACACAAGCTTAAAGCAATGATCATTGTTTTACAGGGGCAGATGGTCTGGGCTATCCCGCCCCAGACCGAGCCCCGAGCCGGGACTTCCCGGCCGTTGACAGTGCCCGGGCCGGGGTTTAACGTCGCTCCCCGTCACCCACCGGAGGTCTGCTCGCATGCCAACTCCACCCGAGAAATTCCTGGTCACCGGCGCCGGAGGGTGCATCGGCGCGTGGGCGGTCCGGCTGCTGCTCGACGAGGGCGTGCCGGTGGTGGCCACCGACCTGAGTCCGGACCTGCGCCGTTTCGAGCTCATCTCCCAGGGACGAGGCGGCAGCCCGCCCGAGTTCGCCCAGCTCGACGTGACCCATGGCCGCGACGTCACAGCCCTGGTGGCGGACCACGGGATCACCCACGTGGTCCACCTGGCCGGCCTGCAGCTCCCGTTCTGCGCGGCGGACCCGCCGCTCGGCGCCCTGGTCAACGTGGTCGGCACGGTAAACGTGTTCGAGGCCATCCGGGCCGCGGGGGGCCACATCGGGCTGGCCCTGGCGAGCTCCGCCGCGGTCTTCGGGAAGCCGGCCCGGCACCCCGCGGGGGTCGTCGCGGACAACTCCCCGCTGCTGCCGGACTCCTTCTACGGCGTGTACAAGGCAGCCAATGAGGGCACCGCGTCGGTCTACGCGACCGGACACGGGGTCGGGTCGATCGCCCTGCGCCCCTTCATCGTCTACGGCCCCGGGCGCGACCAGGGAATGACCGCCGACCCGACCAAGGCCATGCTCGCCGCGGCCGCGGGTGTGCCATTCCGGATCAAGTTCAGCGGCAGCATGCTGCTCACCTACGCACCGGACTGCGCCGGGGCCTTCATCGCGTCGGCCCGCGCGGCCGCGGGCTCGGGTGAGGCGGTCAGCCTCAACGTGCCGGGGCACCGGATCGGCGTCCCCGCGCTGGCCGGCCTCATCGAGGACATCCTCCCGGGCTCGGGGCGGCTCATCACCTGGGACCGCAACCCCCTCCCGGTGCCCTCCCTGCTCGCGGCCCCGGCTCTGCGCGACGCGGTCGGCGACGTCTCGAACATCCCGCTGGCCGACGGGGTGAGCCAGACGATCAAGGCCTTCCAGGACGCGCTGGCCGCTGGGCTCGTGTCCGCGGAGCAGCCGCCAGCCCCGTCCTGATCTGGGCGGACGCGTGTTGGTATCGTGACATTTTGATTTCAGTCAACCAACTATGCATGCCGGCTCCCGCGTGCGGCGGCCGGCGGGACAGGGAGAGCGCCCGGTGAAGCTGGCGGCACTGTATCGGGGAGACGCCGACGTTCCTTCCCTCCACGTGGCAGCGGGAGAAGGCTTCGCCGCGGTTGACGAGATCGCCGCCACGGCCGGCGCATCTGACCTCGCCGGGCTGCGCGACGTGGGTGAGCTCTTCGCCCGGGGCCCGGCCGCCGTCGGCCGGCTGCGCGAACTGGCGTCCGGCGCCCAGCCCAGCGTCGACCCGGCCAGCGCCCGCTACGCGCCGCCAGTGCTGCGTCCTAGCAAGATCATCTGTGTCGGGCTCAACTACGCCGACCACATCTCGGAGAGCGGGATGAAGCGCCCGGAGCGGATCGTCCTATTCGCCAAGTTCGCCAACTGCGTGGTCGGCCACGGCGACCCGATCATCCGCCCCGCCATCACCACCGAGCTCGACTACGAGGGCGAGCTGGCGGTGATCATCGGGCAGCGGGCCGCGAACGTCCCGGCCGGTCAGGCCCTCGACTACGTCGGCGGCTACACGATCATCAATGATGTGTCCGCGCGGGACCTGCAAAGAGCCGAGCCCCAGTGGATACGGGGCAAGTCGCTGGACACGTTCGCCCCGCTCGGCCCGGTCGTTCTCGACGCGGCTGCTGCGCCGCCGATCGGGGAGATGCGCCTGCGCACCCTGGTCAACGGCGAGGTCCGCCAGGACGCCAGCTGCGCCCAGATGATCACCGGCGTGCCCGAGCTCATCGCCCACATCTCAGCGGGAATCACCCTGGAGCCGGGCGACATCATCGCGACCGGCACGCCGTCGGGAGTGGCGCTCGGCATGAACCCCCCGGTCTACCTGGAGCCCGGCGACAAGGTCAGCATCGAGGTCCCTGGGATCGGCGAGCTGGTCAACACCATCGCCAGCCTCCAGGGCTAGAACTCAGGACCTGAAGTCGAAAAGGTCCAGCGGCGGGGCCGGTGAGGGCACGGCCAGGGCGTCGGTGACCGGCCTGGCGCCGGACGCGAAGCGGTCCAGCTCCTCGCCGTCGATCACGCGCCCGGGAAAAGGATCACCAGCCGTCCGCCGGGCCAGCGCGGCCACCGGGAGTCTCTGGCGTGAGGCGGCCAGCACCAGGTTGCCGAACCGGCGGCCGCGCAGCACGGCCGGGTCCACGATCAGGCAGGCGTGCGGGAACACGGCCCGCACGGTCGCGACCCGGGCCCGGGCGTGCGTGAGTGGCGGGCCGTCGCCCATGTTCGCGGCGAAGATCCCGGATGGCGTGAGCGCGGCGGCCGCGTGCGTGGCGAACTCGACCGTGGTCACGTGGGCCGGGGTGCGCGACCCGGTGAACAGGTCGGCGATCACCAGGTCGAACGAACCGGCCGGGACCTCGGCCAGGATGGCACGGGCATCGCCGACCCGGATCCGGACCCGCCCCGCACGGGCTCGTTCAGCGCCGGCCCGCGCAGCATCAGACCGGCCCGTACCAGACCGGCCCGCACTGGGCCGACGGGCCGGCTGGTCCAGCGGCAGCAGCCGGCGGACCAGGTTCACCAGGGCACCGTCCGCGTCGACAGCCAGCTGACTCGATCCGGGACGGGCGGCCGCCACGTACCGGGCCAGGGTCAGCCCTCCTCCGCCGAGGTGCAGCACCCGCAAGGGCTCCCCGGCCGACGCGGCCAGATCAGCCAGGTGCCCGAGCCGCCGCATGTACTCGAACTCCAGGTACAGCGGGTCGTCGAGGTCCACGTGGGATTGCGGGATGCCATCCACCCGCAGCGTCCAGGCCCGGGGGCGGTCAGCGTCGGCCACGAGCTCGGCCACGCCCGAATCGGTGTCTGCCCGGACGGCCGGCCCGCTCCTGCCTTGCTGCCGGTGGGGCATAGCCCCAGTATCGCCTCACTATCTCCCAAACCGTACTGGCCCCCATCCATCGCAGATCCCCGGGTGGAGAATGGGGCCATGCGGCTTCCCCGGCGGGCGCGGGAGTTCGAGCGGACCTGCGCCGACTGCGGCTGCGCGTGGCGTGTGTCCCCCGGTGCAGTTCGGATCGGTACACGCAGCAACCCGAGCGCCGCTGACCCGCGAAACCAGGGTGTTACCCATGAAAGCCACGATGTGGGACCAGCCGTATCGTGGACAGGGTCATGTTCTTGACCTGCCATCAGCGTTGATGTGTCACCAGACCAGGGGGAGCGTTCGTGACCGAAGCCCACGCTGATTTGTCCGGCCAGGGCCAGACCCAGCACACTCAGCCAGGACCCCGCGCCGGGGATCCTGATCAGCGCGGCAACAAGTGGTGGACGCTAGTCGCGGTGTGCCTGGGCACATTCATGCTGCTGCTGGACATCACGATCGTCAACGTCGCGCTGCCGGACATCCAGCGCTCTCTGCATGCCAGCTTCTCGGACCTGCAGTGGGTGGTGGACGCCTACGCACTGACCCTGGCCGCGTTCCTGCTCACCGCTGGCAGCCTGGCCGACATGTTCGGCCGCCGGCTGCTGTACCTGATCGGCCTGGTGGTGTTCACCGGCGCCTCGGTGCTGTGCGGGTTCGCGACGTCCACCCTCATGCTCCAGCTGTCCCGGGGGCTGCAGGGCATCGGCGGGGCGATCATGTTCGCCGTCTCGCTGGCGCTGCTCGCGGACGCGTTCCGCGGCCGCGACCGCGGCACGGCGTTCGGCGTCTGGGGCGCGGTGACCGGCCTGGCCGTGGCGATCGGCCCACTGCTCGGCGGCCTGCTGACGTCTGGCCTGTCCTGGCGGTGGATCTTCTTCGTGAACGCCCCGATCGGCGTGATCGCCGTGGTCATCTCGGTACTGAAGGTGTCGGAGTCGCGCGCGCCGACGGCCAGCAGGCCAGACTGGGCGGGCTTCGTGCTGTTCACCGCGGCGCTGTCGTTCCTGGTCTACGGGCTGATCGAGTCCAACCAGCGGTCGTTCACCGACAGCCTGGTGCTGGGCTGCCTGGTGGCCGCGGCGGTCCTGCTGGTGGCGTTCGTGCTGGTCGAGCGGCGCATCGCGCACCCGATGTTCGACCTCAGCCTGTTCCGGCTGCCGACGTTCACCGGTGGCAGCGTCGCGGCGTTCGGGCTGAGCGCGTCGATCTTCGCGATGCTCCTCTACATCGTGCTCTACCTGCAGGACATCCTGGGCTATTCGCCACTGGGCACCGGCGTGCGGGTCATGTTCCTGTCCGGCGCCATCCTGGTCAGTGCCACGGCGGCGGGCCGGCTGACGTCACGGGTGCCAATCCGCCTGCTCATCGGGCCCGGGCTGATCCTCGTCGGGGTGGGCCTGCTGCTGATGCGCGGCCTCAACGCCGGGTCGGGCTGGACCCACCTCATCCCCGGGATGATCATCGGCGGGGTCGGCGTCGGCCTGGTCAACCCGCCGCTCGCCTCGACCGCGGTCGGCGTGGTCCGGCCCCAGCAGGCCGGCATGGCCTCCGGTATCAACTCCACGTTCCGGCAGGTCGGGATCGCGACCGGCATCGCGCTGCTGGGCACGCTGTTCTCCAACAAGGTGGCCGACGAGGTCCGGGCCAGAATCGCCGCGGTGCCTGCCCTGTCCCATCAGGGCCCGCGGATCGCCTCCGCCGTGCAGTCCGGCGAGATCGGCCAGGTGATCGCGAAGCTGCCCGGGCAGTTCCGGCAGACGGTGGGCACGATCACCCGGGCCGCCTTCACCACCGGCCTGGACCGTATCCTGCTGGTCGCCGCGATCATCGCGCTGGTGTCGGGCGTCGTCGCGCTGGTGACCATCCGCTCCAAGGACTTCGCCCAGCAGCACTAGCCCGGACCGCGGACGCCTGGTGCTGCTGGGCCCCGGGCCAGTGCCGCGCCCCGGGCCAGTGCTGCGGCTCGTGCCAGTGCTGCGGCTCGTGCCAGTGCTGCGGCTCGTGCCAGTGCTGCGGCTCGTGCCAGTGCTGCGGCTCGTGCCAGTGCTGCGGCTCGTGCCAGTGCTGCGGCTCGTGCCAGTGCTGCGGCTCGCGACATCATCGGCGCCACAAGTCACATTGATCATGGCAAGCGGCCACTTTTCATCCGAAACGTGCGCTTTTCTAGGGTGTTTTGTCCCTTTCGGCGCACGTTTCGCGTGAAAAGTCGGGGCCGGTCGCGGGCGGGCGGCGCAGGCGGTCGCGGGCGGGCGGGCGGGGCGGAACGGCATGCGGGGCCGGGCCCGGATGGGCCCGGCCCCGCATGACCGTCTGGGTCAGGACTTCGGCATGAGCACCGAGTTGATGATGTAGACGGTGGCGTTGGCCGTGCTCACGTCACCGCACACCACCTTCGCGCCGTTCACGGTGTAGGTCGAGCCCATCTTGGCCAGCGTCACGTTGCCGCCCTCGAGGGTCTTCGCGCTCATCCCCGAGGCGAACTGGCCGGCCGTGACCTTCGCGCCCACCACGTGGTAGGTGAGGATCTTGGTCAGCTCGGCCTTGTCCGCGAGCACCTTCTTCAGCGTGGCGGGCGGGATCGCTGCGAACGCGCTGTTCTCGGGCGCGAACACGGTGATGCCCTTGGCCGAGTTGAGGGTGTCCACCAGGTTCGCCTTCTTGACCGCGGTGACCAGGGTGGACAGCACCGGGTTGTTCGACGCGGCGGTGGCCACCGGGGCGGTGGACATGCCCTGGAAGCTGCCCGACCCTGAGGACGGGACCGCCGAGCAGGCCGGCCCGAACGGCGCCGACGCGGTCTGCGCGGACTGGGTAGGCATGGCCGAGGCGGAGGACGACGACGAGGACGGGGTGCTCGACCCCGAGCTCGCGGAGGTTCCGCTGGAGCCGCAAGCGGCGGCACCGAACGCGAGACCGGCGGAAAGGACGGCGATGGCAGGGACCTTGTACTTCATTTTTCTGGACTCCTTCGTACTTCGCTGATGGAACATCTGGGATGCGGTCAGTCGCTGGGGGCTATGTCACGGTCACCGTGACCGTGTCCCAGCCCGTGGCGCCGTTGGGGAAGATCGGCACGCGGCGGGACGGCTGCGTGGCGTGGGTGCCATCGGTCGCGCGGACCGACAGGGTGTGCAGCCCGGGCCGGGCGTCCCACTCCCACACCCACTGGCGCCACGTGTCGATGCCGGGCACGGCGGCGAGCCGCGCCTGGTTCCAGGGACCGTTGTCCGCCCGGACCTGCACCGCGTCGATGCCACGGTGCGGCGCCCAGGCCACCCCGGCCACCGCGGTCCGGCCCGCCTTGACCTGGGCCAGGGGCTTGGGCACGTCGATCCGTGACTCAGTCTTGATCGGAGCCCGGGTCGAGTAGCCCCGCTGCACCCAGTAGGAGCGCTGAGCCGCGAACGTGGTGATCTCCAGATCGACCACCCACTTGGTGCCGGACACGTAGCCGTAGAGACCCGGGACCATCATGCGGGCGGGGAAGCCGTGCGCGACCGGGAGCGGCTGCCCGTTCATGCCCACCGCAAGCAGGGCGTTCCGGCCGTCCATGACCGTCTCGATCGGGGTGCCGCAGGTCCAGCCATCCGCCGAAGTGCTGAGGACCTGATCGGCGCCGCGGCGGACCCTGGCCTCCCGCAGCAGGGCCGCGAGGCTGGCGCCCAGCCACCGGGCGTTGCCAACGTACGGGCCGCCGACCTGATTGGACACGCAGGCCAGGGTGATGTCCGCCTCCGTGAGCGGCCGCTTGAGCAGCTGGTCGAAGGTGATGTCCAGCTCCCGCTCGACCATGCCGTGCACCCGGAGCCGCCACTGCTCCGGCGGGACCTGGGGCAGGCTGAGCGCCGTGTCCACACGGTAGAAGCTCCCGTTGGGGGTGGTGAACGGGCTGATCCCCGGGACGTCGAGCTCCGCACCGCGCGGGGGCTGCGGCCCGGTGGCCGCCGGAGCGGGGAGCCTGATCCCGGAGCGCGCCGCGGACACGTTGAACCGGGACAGCAGCGCCTGGCCCACCGCGGCCCCGCCGGCCGCGAGGGCGGCGGCCCCGGCGGCGGTGAGGAGGAATCTCCGGCGATCGGGGATACCGCCAGGAGGAGTACCCCAGCCGCGACCGCCGCGGCCGCGGGCCCCGCCGCCAGAGGTGGCATCCTCAGCACGGACGCCAGTGGCGACACCGGCCGCGGGCGGCGCAGGCAGCCGTCTCCCGCCAGGCTGGGCACCGGCCGCCGGCGGCGCAGGCAACCGTCTCCCGCCAGGCTGGACACCGGGGCGGGGCAGGACCACGACCGGTTCCGTTGCGGATATAAGGTTCTCGGCGCGGCGCGCGGCCGGTGCAGCCGCGCCGCGGACCAGCAGGAGCAGGACGAGCGCGCCGACGGCCACGCCCACGAGCGTTGGCACCGCGTCTGCCGGGCCGGAGAAGGGTCTGGTCTCGACGGCCGCGACGCCGAGGGCGGCAAAAACGGCCAGCCCGGCCAGCCCGTAGGCCGCCCAGCGCCGGGCGAGGATCCCGATGACCATGGCGAAGATCGCGAGCACGATGTAGATCCCGGTGAGCAACACGGTCTTGTCGTGGCTGCCGAAATGCTGGATCGCGAAGTCCTTGACCGGGACCGGGGTCAGGTCGATCGCCGCGCCGCCGACCGCGATCACCGGCTCCCCCGCAGACCCGGTGATGCCGGCCACCAGCTGGGCCACCCCAAGCGCAGCCGCCGCGGCCAGCAGCCCGGTCAGGGCGCCGACCGCAGCGGTCCCGAGTAGACCCCGCATGCGCTGCACGATTTCTTTCATCATCACGAGGGAATTCGGCCCGCGTGCAGTTTCAGATTGGGCAACGCGGATAAATCATGCATTTCGCGGCGTTATAAGAATCACACCAATCCGCGTGCCTGAGTGCTCCGAACATGTCTTCTCAGAGCGGCTAAGATATTTCCGTGAAAGCACACGATCCGGGCTATTGCGGGGCGGGCTGATGGACGACTCTCGCGGTGGCGACTCCTACCGGCTGGAGAGGTTCGTGGCCGCCCAGGACGCCGGCGGGATCTACGGCCGGGCGGTCGCGGAGTTGCGGGCGGGGCGCAAGGTGAGCCACTGGATGTGGTTCGTGTTCCCGCAGATCGCCGGCCTCGGGCGGAGCGCCACGGCGCAGGAGTTCGCGATCTCCTCGCTCCGCGAGGCCCGGGCCTACCTGCGCCATCCGGTGCTGGGACCGCGGCTGGCCGAATCGGCCCGCGTCCTCACCGAGGTGGCGGGGCGCAGCGCGGAGCAGATCTTCGGCAGCCTGGACGCCCAGAAGCTGCGCTCGTCCATGACCCTGTTCCTCCGGGCCGATCCGCCGGAAAGGTCTGACGCGGCCGGGCCCGAGGACGCCGCCGGGCCCGAGGACGCCGCCGGGCCAGGACGCGCCGGGGCGCTGTTCGCCCAGGTCCTGAGCCAGTACTTCGACGGGCAGCCCGACCCGGCCACCGACCGGCTGCTGAGCGACGTCACGCCGGCCAGGCCGGCGGGCTGAACCTGCCGGCGGGCTGGGCCAGGCCGGCGGGCTGAAGGCGGGCTAGCCCGTGCCGGCAGCCGGGCGTTGCCGACCGCTATGCCTTGCGGGCCACTCCTACCCAGCCGGGCAGGGGCTTGGGGTTTACGCCCCGCCCGGGACGCCACTGAGTGGTGGAGACCAGGCCCGGCTCGACCAGCTCCAGACCGCCGAAGAACGCCGCGACCTGTGCGCGGGTGCGGAAGGTGATCGTCCCCGCCATGGCCTGATTCATCAGCGCGGCTCCGGCTGCCATCTCCTCCGCGTGGATGTCGGCCGCCGGGTGAGACAGGGCGAGATAACTTCCGGACGGCACCGCGTCCATCAGGCGCGTCACGATCTGGGCCGGATAATCCTCGTCCGGGATGCAGTGCAGCACGCCGATCAGCATCAGCGCGATGGGCTGGGTGAAGTCCAGGGTCCGGGCCGCCGCGGCCAGGATCGTCTCGGTGTCGCGCAGGTCGGCGTCCACGTAGCCGGTCACGCCCGCCGGGTGGCTGGCCAGCAGCGCCCGGGCGTGGGTGAGCACGATCGGGTCGTTGTTGACGTAGACCACACGGGCCGACGGCTCGGCGCGCTGGGCCACCTCGTGGGTGTTGTTCGCGGTCGGGATACCGGTGCCGATGTCCAGGAACTGCCGGATGCCCGCATCGGCCACCAGGTAGTGCACAGCCCGGCCCAGGAATGCCCGGTTGCTGCGGACCCCGGCCGTCACGGACGGATCGGCCCGCATGAACTTCTCCGCCAGGTCCCGGTCGGCGGCGAAGTTGTCCTTTCCGCCGAGCCAGTAGTCGTAGACGCGCGCGATGTGCGGCACGTTGGTGTCCAACGGCACGCCGGTACCGAAGGCTTCATCTCCACTCAACGACATGCAGACACAATGCCAGCCGACCGGAGAGCAGGCACATCCGGCCCAGCCCGTCGTGCGTCGGTCCAGGTTGGACAGGCATCATGGTCCCCGTGCCGAACCGGATCCTCATCGACCTCGGCCCGTTGCGTGAATCCCGCGGCTTCCGCCTGCTGTTCGCCGGCCAGTTCGTGGAGGTGTTCGGCAGCCAGCTGACCGCGGTGGCCATCCCGTTCCAGGTGTACGCGCTGACCCGGTCCTCGCTCCAGGTGGGGCTGGTCAGCCTGGCCCAGCTGGTGCCGCTGATCGTCGGGGCACTGATCGGCGGCTCGCTCGGCGACGCGCTGGACCGGCGGCTCATCCTGGTGATCACGTCGGTGCTGCTCGCCCTGACCTGCGGCGGCCTGGCCGTCAACGCGGTGGCCGCGCACCCGGGGCTGGTCGCGGTGTACCTGGTCAGCGCGGCCGCGGCCGGCCTGGCCGGGGCGGCGTCCACGGCCACCAACGCGGCGGTTCCCGCGCTCGTGGGACCCCGGCACCTGGTCGCCGCGTACGCGGCCACCCAGGTCGTCGACCAGGTCGGCCTGGTCATCGGGCCGGCCCTGGCCGGGCTGCTGATCGACGCCGTGCACCTGCAATGGGTTTACGCCAGCACCGCCGTCATCTACCTGCTCACCGCCCTGGCCGCGGCGCGCCTGCCGGCCATCCCGCCTGCTCCGGAAGCCGGGCGCCCCGGGCTCGGCGCCGTGGTGGAGGGCCTGCGCTATCTGCGCCGGCGGCAGGCGATGCAGGGCGCCTACCTTATCGACGTCAACGCGATGGTGTTCGGCATGCCCCGGGCGCTCTTCCCGGCGCTGGCCGTCTCGGTGTTCCACGGCGGCGCGCGCACGCTCGGCTACCTGTACGCCGCCCCCGCCGCGGGAGCCCTGGTAGGCGCGCTGACCACCGGCTGGCTGGCGAGGATCCACCGGCAGGCCTGGGCCGTGATCGTGGCCGTAGCCGTGTGGGGCGCGGCCATCGTCGCGTTCGGCCTGGTGCATGTGCTGTGGGCCGCGCTGGCCCTGCTCGCGGTGGCCGGCTGGGCCGACGTGATCTCGGCCGTGCTGCGCTCGACGATCCTGCAGACCTCGGCGTCAGAGGAGTTCCGGAGCCGGATCTCCGCCGTGCAGATCGCCGTGGTCGCCGGCGGCCCGCGGCTCGGCGACCTCGAGGCCGGGGCCGTGGCCACGCTGGTGTCCACGGAGTTCTCGATCGTGTCCGGCGGCCTGGCGTGCATCGCCGGGGCCGCCGCGCTGGCCGGCCTGCTGCCGGGTTTCCGCCGCTACGACCGGCGCGGAGCGGCAGGGCACCCCGCGGAGCCGGCAGACAGCGCGGAGCCGGCAGACAGCGCCGAGCCAGGAGACAGCACAGCGGGAGACGCCGCGGACACACCGGGCCATGCGGACCCGGATGCCGCCTGATTTCCCATCCAGACCCCGCGCACCAGCGCTAGCATGAGGCGCCATGCGCCCCATGGGTAGTTATGGCCGGTTCCTGGCCGCAATTCCGGCGGGAGCCGCGCTCGCCGTCAGCGGCCTCCTCACGGTGTCGGCTTCTGCGGGTACCACCGCCCCGGCGGGTGCCACCACGGGCCGGGGAGCCAGCACCCCTGACGCGCAGCGCTTGCCGGACTTCGGCAACCCGAACGGACACGCAGCCGTCCCGCGGGCCGGCGCCGCGGTGAACACCAGCCAGCCGGACCACGTGATCGGAACCGGCACCCCCGCCAGCTGCACCTCCGCGGCCGTGGTCAAGGCCGTGGCCGAAGGCGGCGTCATCACATTCAGCTGCGGCCCGAAGCCGGTGACCATCACCATGACCGCCACCGCCAAGATCGTGAACACCAGCCACCAGGTGGTCCTGGACGGCGGGGGCCTGGTCACACTCAGCGGCGGCGGGAAGCGCCAGATCCTGTACATGAACACTTGCGACCCGAAGCTGAAGTGGACCACCTCGGATTGCTACGACCAGCAGTGGCCGCAGCTGACCGTGCAGAACATCACGCTGAAGAACGGCAACTCCCAGGTCCGGCAGAGCCAGGCCCAGTTCGGCGGCGGGGGCGGCGGCGCCCTGTTCGATGAGGGCGGCCAGCTCAAGGTGGTCAACACGCGGTTCCTGAACAACCGCTGCTACCAGTCGGGCCCGGACCTGGGCGGCGCCGCGATCCGCGGGCTGGCCCAATACCGCAACCGGCCCGTCTACATCACCGGTGACACGTTCTCGGGCGGGCGGTGCTCCAACGGCGGCGCGCTCAGCAGCATCGGCGTGTCCTGGATAGTGCTCAACAGCGTGATGACGAATAACAAGGCCACCGGCTACGGGGCGAACCCGGCCAACGCCGGGACCCCGGGCGGCGGCAGCGGCGGCGCCATTTATACAGACGGGAACAAATACTCGCTCAAGGTCGAGGGCACCATCATCCGCAACAATCACGCCCGCGAAGGCGGCGGCGCCATCTTCTACGTCAGCGACAACAACACCGGCTGGCTGACCATCAAGAACTCGACCCTGCACCACAACGCGAGCGCGGTCTTCTGGACCCGGCCGTATCCAGGCATCTTCTTCCACAGCTCCGGGCACCCCCGGGTAATCAACTCGACCATCAGCTGAGCCTGGCGGCCCGGGCCAGCCGTGGCAGGCTGGGCCCATGGCGACGGTCGTGGCCTTCCACGCGCATCCCGACGACGCGCCGGCCATCCGGGCCACGTTCACGTCCCGCTCCGCGATCGCGCACCGGGTGAACGTGCGCCACTACGCCCCCCGCAAGCGCGCCGCCCTGGCCGTCCACGAGTCGTTCGTGCGGCCCGCCCCGGGCCGTCCCCGGCGCCTGCCCCGCGCCATGGTGGCGCTGCCGGTGCCGGTATTCGGGCTCCTCTTCGGCCGGGAATGGTTCGCTGAACCCGGCCGGGCACCCCACAATTTCAGATAACGAAAACCAGTCCGGGCCGGTCCCCCGCCCTCAGCACAGTCGCTGGTGTCAGGAGAACCTTGCCCACCATCTGACCGACCTCCGGGGACGCTGCTGCGACGCGTCTCTGCGAGATATCCGCACGCGCCCCGGCAAACCCGGAGATGCGGTAGGCATGGAGGCGTGGCAAATCTGCTGATCGACGAGGGCTCCGTGACTGTCACGCTCACCACGGCGGAGAAGTTCGAGGCCCTGCACGGTGACGTCCTGATCCCCCGCTCGTCCGTGCGGGATGTGCGGGTGGTCCAGGACGGCATGGAGGAAATCCACGGCGTGAAGATGCCGGGTACCGGGTTTCCCGGAGTCGTCATGGTCGGGACCTGGCGGGACAGTACCGGGGTCACGTTCGCGGTCTGCCATGGCCGTCGGCCCGCGGTGGTGTTCGAACTGACCGGCCACCCCTACAACCGGGTAGTGGTCACCGTCGAGAACCCCGAGGAAGCGCTGGACGCGTTCGCGTAGCGGGGGGCCGCCCGCGCAGTGACCGGCGGGCGTGGAGTGGCCCGCGCCGTGGAGGGGCGCCACTCCACCGCGCTGTGGAATGGCGCCGCGCCGTGGAGTGGCCGGGCTGTGCGGAGTCACCGTGACCGGTCAGTGCCAGCGGGTCAGTGCCAGCGGGTCAGTGCCAGCGGGTCAGTGCCAGCGGGTCAGTGGCAGGCGGCCGTGGTCAGCCGGCAGTAGCACGAGGCGGTGATCGGCACGTCCGCGCGGGCCGCGGCGATCGTGAGCTGCTGACTGATGATCCCGGCCTGTTCGTGCTTGCCCAGCCGGGTCAGGCATTCGTGGTAACCGTGCAGGCTCCACACGTTGCCGGGGTGCTGGCAGGCCCGGGCCAGCGTGCCGTCCAGGCCGAGATCGGCCCGGTATACCGCCTCGGCCTCCACCACCCGGCCCTGCTCCAGGAGCAGGGCGCCGTAGGCGTGCCGGGCCGGCTGCATCCACCCCCACGGCTCGTCATAGGGCAGGCCGTCGTCCAGGGCGATGCTGCGGCGCAGCGCCGCGAAGGCCGCGTCGTAGTGACCCTGGCGGTATTCCAGTTCGCCGTCCAGCATGGCCCCGGCTACCTGGAGGATGTCCTGGCAGGTGTTGTTGAACACGGTGCGCGAGGCCGGTACCCGGCCCACCGCGTCCGCGAACCGGCGGCGCTGTTCCCCGGCCTCGTCTACCTGGCCGGTAGCGGCCAGCGCGACACCTTTCGCGTAGTGCGTCATCGCCGTGGTCACGCAGTACAGATCCGGATCCTCGGGCAGCGGCGCGGCAATGATGTCCCCCCAGCGCCCGAACCGGATCAGCACGTGCATCCTCATCGGCACGAAGCCTTCGAGCCAGTCAGCCATCGGCGGGACCTGTACCCGCAGCAGTTCCTCCGGAATAGCCGCGGCCAGCTGGTCCGCCGCGTCCAGCGCGGCCTGCACCTGGCCCAGGAACATCGCGCCGTAGATCTTGAAGTGGTAGTTGTGCGCCCGGTACAGCGTGTAGAAGTTCATCCCGCCCCGACGGGCCCGGAACTTCTCGTCGGCTTCGATAGCGGCGGCGTTGGAGGACACTACCCGCGCGTAGTCGCCGCACAGCACGTCGAGGTGCGTCGGCATGTGCCGGAGGTGGCCCGCGTCCGGCACCAGGTCGCGCAGCAGGTCGCCGACCCGCAGGGCCGTTTCCGGGCTGGGCGACATCTCCATCAGGTGGATGTACATGTGCAGGATGCCGGGATGCTCCTGCCCGCCGGGAAGGGCCAGGGCCCGCTCCAGCACCGCCCGGGCCTCGGCCGTGGCCGCCCCGGCGGCCGGCTGCCCGGATGCCTGGTCCCACAGCGCCCACGGCGTGAGGTTCATCAGCGCGTCGGCCAGCAGCGCCGCCACGTCGAGATCGTCGGGGTAGCGGCGGTACACCTCGCGCATGGCGTCGGCGTAGCCGGTGTTCCACGGACCGCAGTCCGCGGCGGGCTCCGCGGACGGATACCGGGCGGCCAGGGCACGCACGAGTGCCCGCTCGACGGGCGAGGCCCCGGCCACAGCGGCGTCGGACCCGGCCTCGTCAGCACCGCGGCCCGGCTCAGCACCGCGGCCCGGCTCAGCACCCCGGCCCGGCTCGGCACCCTCGGCCGCGGTGGAGGCAGCCTTCGTGCCCCCCGCGGCTCGGGCGGCGGCCTGCGCGGCGGTGAACGCCCGTGACACCGATGAGGCCAGCTCGGCCTGGCCGAACGCCTCCCAGGGCTTGTTGTAGTTAGGTCCCAGCGAGTAGGCCAGTCCCCAGTACCCGAGCGCGCAGCCAGGATCGGCCTCGATCACCCGCTCGAAGCACGTCGCCGCTTCCTCGTGGTTGAACGCGTAAGCCCATACCAGCCCCCGGGCGAACCAGACCTGCGCAGCGGGGGACGAGGTCGTCACCGGCCGGGTGTAGTCACCGAGATCGAAATACTCACCCATCAGCAGCTCCCCTGACCCGCCCGGCCGGGCGGCGCGCCATGCGTGCTGCCGAGTATGCCAGCCGGGGCATCGCCGGGGCCGCCGCCGGGCTTGCTACCGAGGGCGCCATCCGGGGCTCCGGCTGGCGCGCCGGGCGCCAAGCCGCCAACCCTGCCGCCGGGCCTGCCATCTGGGGGAGGCCGCCGGGCCCGCCGCCGGGCCCACCGCCGGGGAGGCCGCCAACCCTGCCGCCGGGGGTGCCGCCGACCCTGCCGCCGGGCCCGCGGCTAGCGCGGCGACACGAGAACGCTAACCCCCGGGATCCTGATCATCGCAGGGCTGTCCGCGACCCGAGGGGGCGGCGTGGGCGTGACGGAGGCGCTGCGGCCGGGCCGGGACCTGGGAATGAGCGTGCCGGGCGCGTGGCCCCGGATGTAAATGTGCGTCCCGCCGTCCTGGCTGATCCTGATCTGCTTATGCAGCACGTTGGCCACGTCCACCGGCACCCGCACGCAGCCGTGCGAGGCCGGCTTGAGCGGGATGGGGACGTCGCCGTGGATCGCGAAGTTCTCGCCGATGAAGAACACCGGGTTATACATCCGGCCCAGCGGGACGTGCAGCCATCCGGCCTCGAACAGGTGCGCCCGGTAGTTCCCGTCCGGGGTAAGGGCCGGCCCGCAGGTGCGGCCTCCAGAGCAACGGTAGTAATAGCCCCCGCCCGCCGAGATGTGGCTGATCAGCTGCACCTGATCGTGCGCGTACAGGACCAGCACCTCCAGCGGCAAGTCGACCTCGATGCGCATGTGGCTGCCGCCGGGCACGAGCACCTGCGGCAGCCGGGGGGTGTCCAGGGCCCGCTGCATGGCCGGGCCGACATCGTCGGCGCCCGCCGCGGTCTGCAGCCCTTGCACCTCCTTGAACGCCCAGACGGCTTCGAGCGTGTCGGTGCCGAACCGGCCGCTGACCTGACCCGGGTAATAGTGGAGCTGGGCCAGCCGCTGCTGGAGCCTGCGCACCGCCGCCCCATGCATCCCGGGTCGAAGCGTCCCGGTGGCCGGCGCCGGGGTCCAGGCCTGCTCCCGCACCTGGACCCCGTGGCCGGCCGGCCACGGGATGGCCGCCCGCGCCATCCCGGCCTGGACGAGCGCTGCGGCCGCGAGAGCGACCAGCGCACCGAGGGCGACCGCGGCTGTCCTGATGGCCTGGCTCGCGGGGGAACGGGACTGGGCGAGTCGGCCGGTCCGGGACGGCGGGCTCACGGGCGATTTCCTCCCTTCGGGTGGCCCTCGTCAGCCCGCAATGGCCGCACGCCGGAAGAATCATCGTCATGCAGGGGTCCAGCCGTGGATCACGGGGAGCCAGGGGGGCGGGGGCGCCAGCAGCTCAATAACCGAAAGTATCATCATGACTACCCTCCGTCGGCAAGGTCGTCTGAACTGATGGCCCGGTTCTAGCCGCCCGGGCTCCCGTCTGCGGGGACCATGGCTGGATGAGCAGCGGACGGGTGCTCGGCGTCAACGCGTGCCGGGCCGGGTGGATCGGGATCGCCCTCTCCGGCGGGGATCAACCGCCCGGGAATCTCCCTCCCGGGAATCTCCGGCGCCGGGAAGCCCGGCCCGGAGATTGGCAGCCTCGGGATCCGCAGCCCCGGAATGCCGAGCCCTGGGATCCACGGCCCTACGTCGCACCGACGATCCGGCAGCTCGCCGAACTCGCGGTCGCGGACGGGCCCCTGCAGGTCATCGCGATGGATATTCCCATCGGCCTGGCCGATACCGGCCGGCGACGCGCGGACCAGCTGGCGCGGCAGGCGCTCGGCCGGCGCTGGCCGTCCCTGTTCATCACGCCGGTCCGCGAGGCAGTGGAGGCCGGCGACTTCCCGGCCGCCCTGGCCGCCAACCGGCGGCTGGCCGGGGAGGGTATCTCCCGGCAGGCGTTCGCGCTGCGGGCCAAGATCCTGGACGTCAACGAGTGGCTCCGCGCGACCAGCCCGCCGCCGGCCAGGGTCGTGGAGGTCCATCCCGAGCTGAGCTTCGCCCAGCTGGCCGGGGCGCCGCTGGCGGTGCGCAAGTCCACCTGGGCCGGGGCCGAACGGCGCCGGGCCTTGCTCGCCCAGGCCGGCATCACGCTGCCCGGGGACCTCGGGCTGGCCGGGGAGCAGGCGGGCGTGGACGACGTGCTCGACGCGGCCGCTGCGGCCTGGACCGCCCGGCGGGTCATCCAGGGCATGGCGTGCAGCCGGCCCGACCCGCCCGAGATGTTCAGCGACGGACTTCCCAGTGCTATCTGGACCTGAGGCTTACCCGGGCTCCCCGGCGCGGCGGCTCAGGTGCTGCCACAACCGGGGCAGCAGCTCGTCCTGGACCGCCCGCCACGACGTGATCTCCCCAGCGGACAGCGGCTTCACCGGCCCGGCCGGGCGGGCCGCGAGGAAGGCGTCGCAGGCCGCAGACAGCAGCCACATGCGGGCCGCCGCCACCCCGGGCGTGGCACCCAGGGTCAGCGCTCCGTTCCCGCGCAGCAGAAGCGCCTCACCCTGCGGCAGGCAGCCCGCAGCCCGGGCGGCCAGGTCGGGCGAGCGCAGCAGGAGCGCACTGTCGTGCACCGGAACCGATGCGCCGAGCCAGGCCGCCTGGCCGTGCAGCGCGGGCAGCGCTGTGGTCACGGCCGCGGCGGCAAACGCCCCGGGGGGCTGGGCGCGGGCGATCGCGCCAGCGTCGCTGCGGACCTGGTAAACGGCCAGATGCGCCCAGGCCTCGGCGGGGGCGCCCACGGGCAGCGCCGTCGCAGTGAGCGGCACCTCGATCACGCCCGGCGCGGTGACCGTGGCCAGGTCCGCGGCGGGCGTGATCAGCATGGCCGTCCCGGCGCGGGCGGACACGTGCCCGTACGCGGTCACGAGCCCGATCGCGGACAGCACACGGGCCGCCTGGGCGACCTCCAACCGCAGGCCCTCCGGTGCCGGGTTCACCGCACGCACACCTCTCTTCTCTGGCGCTCTCCGCCTCGCCGGCCGGCCTTCACGGTTCCGGCACCTCACAGTGCCGGCCTCCACGGCGCCGGCCTTCACAGTGGCACAGATCTCTGCAAAACTGTATGCAGTTTAACGAGGAAGGGGAAGCGCCGTGATTTCAGGGCTGCATCACTATGCGCTGGAAGTGCCGGATCTCGAGGTGGCCGATGGCTTCCTTCAGGACTTCGGTCTGGAGACCGGGGAGAAGGACGGGTCGCTGGTCGCCCACTGCCCCGGCCGTGACCAGGAGCAGATCCGTCTCGTGCAGGCGCCCGCCAAGCGACTGCACCACGTCTCGTTCACGCTGAGCCCGGGCACGCTGGACTCCGTCCGCGAGGCGCTGGACCGGGCGGGCACGCCCGTGATCGAGCCCCCGCCGGGCGCGACCGAGGAAGGGCTGTGGTTCCGCGATCCAGACGGGACACCCGTCCAGCTTCTGGACGAGGCCCCGGCCCCGGCCCGCCCCGCCGACGAGGTCCTGTTCAACGTGGGCGGCAGCCGACAGCGGATCGGGATAGCCCAGTGGGTGCAGGCCACCGAGGATGTGCTGCCGCGGCGGCTCGGGCACACGCTGCTGTTCACTGCCCAGCCTCAGCAGATGACCGAGTTTTACACCCAGGTGCTCGGCCTTCGGGTCAGCGACCGGATCAAGGGCCTGGTCACGTTCCTCAACGCCGGGCCCGGTGATCACCACATCTTCGGGTTCATCGCCAGCAGCCACCGCGGGTTCCACCACGCCAGCTTCGAGGTGCCCTCCATCGACGCGATCGCGATCGGCGCCGACCGGATGCGCGCCAAGGGCCGTGAAGCGGGGTGGGGCCTGGGCCGTCACACCATCGGCTCGAACTTCTTCCACTACAACCCGGATCCATGGGGTTCCTGGATCGAGTGGTTCTCCGACATCGACCAGATCGACGACTGCTGGGTCGCCGGCGACTGGGAGGTCCCGCCGCACCTGTGGGGGGCGCCACCGCCGTCCACGTTCCTGGCCAACCAGGAACCCGAGGCCTGAGCAGGCGGGCGCCCGGGGCCCCGGGACAGGCGCTGGAGGTCAGGGCTGCTCGCTGTCGATAGAGACCTGTCACGTCCCGGTGCGCCGGAGCCGGCGCGCGTCAAGTTCCCATTGCGGAAGCACGGCCAACTGCATACAGTTTCAACTGCATACACTTTCGGCCGGGCGGTGGCCCGCCGGTCTCCAACGAGGGAGAGCATCATGAGCCGAGACGTAGCTCAGGTCTTCGCGGACATCGACTCGTTCGATCCTGACAAGTTCGTCGCCCACCTCACCCCCGACGCGACGTTCCGCTTCGCGAACGCCGACCCTGTCACCGGCCGGGCCGCGGTCCGGGAGGCGGTGGCCGGCTTCTTCTCGTCGATCGACGGCCTGACCCACCACATCAGGAACGTGTACGAGTCCGGTCACACTGTGGTCGCGCAGATCGACGTCGAGTACCGGCGCAAGGACGGTAAGTCGGTGACCGTGCCGAACGCGGACATCCTGGTGTTCGACGGGGACCTGGTCCGCGACTGGCAGATCTACATCGACGTCTCTCCGGTCTACGCCTGAGCCGCGCATGATCACCCTCACCGACATCGCCTACGTCCGGTCCGGCGTTGCCGACCTCGGCGTGGCCGTCCGGTTCGCGACCGACATCGTCGGCCTGGAACTGGCCGCGCCCGCCGAGGCCGGGGTGGCGCACCTGCGCGCCGACCACCGGCACCACTGCCTCGCGCTGGTCGAGGGGCCCTCCGGGGTCATCTCCTCCGGCTTCGCCGTGGCCGACTCGGACGCGCTCGCCGCGGCCGAGACTGAACTGGAGCGCACCGGGTTCCGGGTGCGCCGCGGCGACCGGGTGGCGGCCCGGTCCCGGCGGGTCAGGGAGTTCATCGCGTTCGACGACCCGTTCGGCAACCGCCTGGAACTGGTCAGCCAGCAGGAGACGATTACCCGGCCGGTTGCGTTCACGCGGCCGGCCGGGATCACCGAGTTCGGCCACCTGTGCCTGGACGCGCCGGACGTGCACGAGGCCTACCGGTTCTGGAACACCCGGTTCAACGCTCGGGTCTCGGACTGGATCGGCGACGCCGCGTGCCTCCTCCGGATCGACCCGGTGCACCACAAGCTGGCCGTGTTCCGTGGTGAGCGGCCGGGGTTGTGCCACATGAACTTCCAGGTGGCCACCATCGACGACGTGTTCCGGAATTGGCACTTCCTCGTGGAGCACGGCGTGGAGATCGAGATGGGACCCGGGCGCCATCCCCAGTCCACCGCAGTGTTCCTGTATTTCCTGGGCCCGGAGGGTTTCACCTACGAGTACTCCTTCGGCGTGCGCCGGATCGAGGACGACGCCGCCTGGGCGCCGCGCACCTTCGACCCGGACGAGCCCGGTTCCATCGACATGTGGCTCGGTCCGGTGCGGCGCGCGACGTCCCAGCCCCAGCTCCAGCCCGAGAGCGCAGCAGCGCAACCGGCCAGCACCCAACCGGCCAGCACGGAGCGGACCAGCACTCAACCGGCCAACACGGTGCGGACCAGAACTCAACCGGCCAGCACGGGACCGGCCAGCACGGGACCGGCCAGCACGGGACCGGTGAGCACAGGAAGGGCCTCATGACCGTGATCGCCCTGCATGCCTGCCAGATCGACGTGGCGGGCGTGCCCACCGCACTGATCGACACCGGCGCCCCGGCCGGGGTCCGGGCCGGCCAGCAGGCACCGCCTGTGCTGCTGCTGCACGGCTCAGGCCCGGGCGTAACCGCCACCGCGAACTGGCGCCCGGTGATCCCCGCGCTGAGCCAGGACCGCCGGGTGATCGCACCCGACCAGCTCGGCTTCGGGGGAACCGCCACGGGCGAGGCGCGCACCTACGGCCGTGCGGCCTGGACGGAGCACGCGCTGGCCCTGCTCGACACGCTGGGCACCGGCCCGGTGGACATCATCGGCAACTCGATGGGCGGGGCGATCGCCCTGTCCCTGGCCGCCGCGCGCCCGGCCGCGGTGCGGCGCATCGTGCTGATGGGCTCGATGGGCGTGGCCATGGCCCTGCCTACGGGGCTGGACACCGTGTGGGGCTACACCCCCGGGGTGGCGCAGATGCGGGAGGTGATCGGCCTGTTCGCGCATGACCGCCGCCTCATCACCGACGAGCTGATCGAACTGCGCTACCAGGCCAGCCTCAGCCCGGCGGTCCGCGACTCGTGGGCGGCCATGTTCCCCGAGCCACGGCAGCGCTGGGTGGACGACCTGGCCCTGTCCGGAGCCGAGCTCGCGGACATCAGCGCCCCGGTGCTGCTGGTGCACGGCCGCGACGACCGCGTAGTGCCCTGGCGGGTCTCGTCGGCCCAGCTGGTCGACCTGCTGCCCGACTCACGGCTGCACGTCCTGTCCGGATGCGGGCACTGGACCATGATCGAGAAGACGGCCGATTTCCTGGCCGTGGTCCAGCCGTTCCTGGCTGCTTAAGCGATCCATCCGCTACCGGGCCGTTGAGCGGCTCAGCCGTCCTGGCCGGTTAAGAGGCCACCCGTGCGGCTGGCGGCTCGCGGTCGATCAGCGCGACCGCGTGCGGCACCGCGACGGGCTCGAACTCGGGCGCGCAGTCCGTGAGCACCCGCAGCGCGGTGCGCTCCAGGTGATGGGCCATCCCGGTGAGCGCGCCCCGCTCGTCGCCGGCGATCAGGGTCTCCAGGATCTGTGCGTGCTCCACATCGCCCGGCACCTGCCAACTGCCCGGATCGGACAGCTGGTAGATCCGGATATAGCGTGTGGTCCGGTCGGCAAAGGCCTGCAACTGCCGCTGCAGCACCTCCCCGGCCCCCGCGGTGACCAGCCGGTGGTAGTCGGCATGCGCGGCGAACCAGGCGCCGAAGTCCCCGGTCCGGCCCGCCCGCCGCATCGCGGTCAGCAGCCGCTTGGCTTCCTTGCGCGACGCCGCGCCGAAGTGTCCGATGGTCATGGACAGGGCCAGCGTCTCCAGCAGGATCCGGCTCGCGTAGACGTCGTCGAGTTCCTGGGGGTCCAGGCCGGCCACCCGGGTGCGCTGGTTCGGCTCGATCTCGACCAGGCCCTCCTCCTGCAGCATACGGAGCACCTCGCGGAGCGGGGTGCGGCTGATGCCGAGTTGGCTGGCCAGGCTGACCTGGGACAGCTTCGTGCCCGGAGTCAGCGTGCCGTCGAGGATGCACTCCCGCAGGTAGGCGTGGACGTAGGGGATGGCCTGCCGGGCTTCGGGGAGGTCCACCTTGCGGATGTCGGGGACCAGGGCGGCACGGGGCATGGCAACTATTCTCCCTGATCCGCTGGGACCTGCATACACTTCACCGTCGTGAGCCTTGATCACCCAACCGCCGCGCCGCGGCCCGAGACGCCTGCCATCCCAATGTGCATACAGTTTTGGGCTCAAGCCTTGAATGCTTACCGGAAACTGCATACAGTTTAGAGCGTGAGTGACGAGCAACCAGCCGCGGCGCCGCCGCCGGATGTATCCGGCCTGCTCGGCCGCGACTACTGGCTCGTCCTGTCCACCCCGGTGGCCGGCACCAGCCAGGCGGACATCGACGCCCGCGCCGGGGACCACATCAGCTGGCTGCTCGGCCTGGAGCGCGACGGCGTCCTGTTCCTGTCCGGCCCGCTGCTGTCCGGGCCCGGCACCGGGCCGGGCTCCGGGGTGACCGTCCTGCGCGCCGCCGACGCTGGCGAAGCCGGATCGATCGCGGCGAAAGATCCGTTTGTGCTCGCCGGTCTTCGGACCTTTACCGTGCACCGCTGGAGGCTCAACGAGGGCAGCATCGGCGTCCGGCTCTCGCTGGGCACCGCAACCTACGACTGGCGATAACGGCAGCGGACCGCAAGGAGGCGGAGATGCACCGAGTCGGACTGATCGGCCTGGGCAAGATGGGCCTGCCTATCGCCCGCAACCTCATGGAACGCGGCTTCACGGTCATCGGCTACCGCAGAAGCGGCTCCCCCGAGCTGGCCGCCGCGGGCGGCATCGAGGCCTGGTCGGCCGCGGAGGTGGCCGTCCAGGCCGATGTGCTGCTCTCCATCCTCCCGGACGCGGCCGCGGTCGAGGAGGTCATCGGCGGGGCCGACGGCACGCTCACCACACTGCGGCCCGGCACCGTGCACATCGAGATGAGCACGATCGACATCGCGCGCAAGACCCGGCTCCGGGATGCGGTCCGGGCCCGCGGCGGCGACCTGCTGGACAGCCCGGTCAGCGGCAGCCCGGGGATGGTCGCGCCGCGCCGCGCCACCACGTTCGCGTCCGGGGACCGGGCCAGCGTGGACCAGGTCGCCGCGGTCCTCGACGCGGTGTCCGGGCCCTGGGTCTACACGGGCGAGTTCGGCACCGGCGCGCGGATGAAGTACATCGCGAACCTGCTCCTCGCGGTGCACACGGTGGCGGCGGCGGAAGCACTGGCCCTGGCCCGCCGCAGCGGCCTGGACCTCGACCTCGTGCAGAGCACGCTGGACGGATCGATCGCCGAGTCGGCCATCTGGAAGCAGCGCGGCCCGCTGATGCGCGACCGGGCCTGGACCCCCGCGCCCGGCCCGGTGGCCACCCTGCATCCCATCCTCGAGCAGATCGAGGACTGCGCGGCCGAGGCCGGCCTGACCGCCCCGGTGTTCAGCGCGGCCAAGGAAGTCTTCGACAAGGCGCTCGCCGACGGCTGGGGCGATCTTGACATCGCGTCTGTCCACGACCAGATTTCCGGGGCATCCGCCCTGAGTCAGGAAGAGCCTTCATGACCTGGTCCCTGGTTACATACCTCCGCAACGAAAACCCCGGCGTGGCCATCCTCCGCGACGACGGGACACTCGTGGCGCCCACGGACCTGAAGCGCTGGACCACCCTGCTCGAGCTGGTCGAGGACTGGGCCCAGGCCGAGGAGGTGCTGCGTGGCATGGACACCGACGGCGCCCCGGCGGTCGAGTACGACGCCCTGCTGCCCCCGCTGCGCTGGCCCCGCAAGGTAATCTGCGCGGGCGTCAACTACCGCCGTCACATGCGCGAGATGGGCGGTGAGATCCCCGCCGAGGGATGGCGGCCGTTCTTCTTCCTCAAACCCCCCACCACCGCCATCGTCGGCCCGAACGACCCGATCGTGGTCCGCTCCCCGGACGAGGCCCGCTACGACTGGGAGGCGGAGCTGGCCGTGGTCATCGGCATCGGCGGGCGGGACATCCCGGCGCCCGACGCGGTGGCCCACCTGGCCGGCTACTGCGTGGCCAACGACGTGACCGCCCGGGGCCGGCACCGCAGGGAGTCGGTACCGGCCGACGCGTTCATCTACGACTGGTTCGCCGCCAAGTCCATGGACAGCTCGCTGCCACTGGGGCCGGGCATCACGCCCGCGTTCCAGGTACCCGATCCGCAGGATCTGAGGCTGCGCCTGTGGGTCAACGGCGAGCTGCAGCAGGACGAGTCCACCTCTGACATGGTCTGCCCGGTGGCCGACCTGATCTCAGCGGCCAGCGAGGTGGTCACGCTCGAGCCCGGCGACGTCATCGCGACCGGCACTCCGTCCGGGGTGGGCGCGGGCCGCGGCCGGTACCTGAGGGACGGCGACGTCGTCCGGGTCACCATCGACACTCTCGGCACCCTGGAAAACACCGTGATCGATCCTGCGGGAGGAACATCGTGATCTTCGTAACCCATCAGCTGCCCGTCAACGTGCCGGGCGAGCCGCACCTGGACCGCGCCGCCGTGTGGGACGGCCTGGTGCTCAAGGCCAACAACGCGCTGCCGTTCGTGCCCAGCATGACCTACTGCCAGGTCACCGAGCGGTACGGGGACACCGTATTTGACCGCGACATCGACTTCCGCGGCGACCGTTTCACCGAGCGGATCACGCTGGAGGCCCCGCACCGGGTGGTGTTCACCCGGATCGCGGGCCCGGTGCTGGGCACCATCGCCAACGAGATCGAGGACCCTGACGAGGGCCTGCAGCTGCGGTTCAGCTTCGCGCTGGTCGTGGCCGGGGTAGAAGGCGGCTCGGCCGCCGAGCGGGAGTACGCCGAGTCGATGACCGGGGACTACCTCAAGGCGGTGGCCGCCACCCTGAACGCGATGCGGCGGCTGGCCGACAACCCCGCGGCCGTGACGGCATGAACGCCCCGAGCCTTGACGAGGCGGTCCGGCAGCGCATCGCCGGGCAGCTGGCCGGGCAGTTCAAGGGCGAGATCATCGGCCCCGGCCACGACGAGTACGAGGAGGCCCGCCAGGTCTGGAACGCGATGGTTGACCGGCGGCCCGGGCTGATCCTGCGCTGCACCAGCACCGCGGACGTGGTGGCCGCGGTGAACGTGGCCCGGGAGCACGGGCTGCCGCCCTCGGTCCGCTGTGGCGGGCACAACGTGGCGGGTAAGGGCATGTCCGAGGGCGGCCTGACCATCGACCTGAGCGGGCTGCGCGACGTGAGTGTGGACGCGGAACGCAAGCTGGTCCACGCGGGCGGCGGCTGCCTGCTGGGCACCGTGGATGCGGCCACTGCACCACACGCGCTGGTCGTCCCGGCCGGCATCATGTCCGAGACGGGGGTGGCCGGACTGGCCCTCGGCGGCGGCATCGGCTGGTTCTCCCGCAGGCACGGCCTCACCTGCGACCAGTTCGTGTCCCTGGAGCTCGTACTGGCCAGCGGCGAGGTGATTGAGGTCTCCGCGGACTCCCACCCGGACCTGTTCTGGGCGCTGCGGGGCGGCGGCGGCAACTTCGGCATCGTCACCCGGTTCACGTTCGCGGCGCACGACTTCGGGCCGATGATGCGGATCGGGGTGTCCCTGTACGACGAGGAGCACGCGGCCGCGGCGCTGCGCGAGTACGCGGCGCTGGTGCCCACCCTGCCGCGCAACGTCGGCTGGCACGCGGCGCTCAAGCACGACATGCCCGCGCTGCCATTCGTCCCGCCGGAGCTGGTCGGCCGGCGCGTCGTGATGCTGTTCTCGATGTGGCTGGACGACGCCGGGGACCCGGCCGGCGAGGAAATGATCGACCGCCTGTGCGACGTAGGCGAGTCCCTGGTCAAGGCCTCGACCGTGATGCCGTTCGCGGGGGCCGTGCAGCACCTGATCGACGTGGAGTTCGAGGACGGGCACCGCTACTACACCAAGGAAGCCCACGTCGCCGACCTGGCCGGCGAGGCGATCGACCGGCTGGTGGACTTCTGGAAGGACATGCCCATGGAGGGCGAGGTCGAGATCATCGGCCTCGGCGGGGCCATCGGCGACGTGCCCGAGGAGGCGACGGCCTTCTCCAACCGTGGCTACCTGCTCTGGCTGAACTTCGCGATGCGCTGGGACGACCCGGCTCTCGACGGCGAGTACATCCAGAAGACCCGGGACGCGGTCACCGGCCTCAAGCCGTGGACCGGCCAGGGCGTCTACGTCAACATGCTCAACTTCGACGAGATGGACCGGGTCGTGGAGGCCATGGGCGGCCCCGAGAAGTACGCGCGGCTGGGCCGGATCAAGGCCCAGTACGACCCGGGGAACCTGTTCCGTATCAACGCCAACATCCTGCCCGCAGCCGCCCCGGCAGAGGTCGCGTCATCTTGACGCCGCCACCCCTCCCGGCCATCGCCTAAGCCCCATCCGCCTCCTGAGTAACCCGCACCGCGGGTCCCGCCAGGGCCGGGGCCGCGACCCGGCCCCGCGACACCCCCGGCCCCGGCCTGGACCCGGCCAGTGCCGTGACCCGGCCCCGCGACACCCGGGCCCCGGGTCACGGCCGAAGCCTCGACGGCTGGCCCTGGTCCCGCGCCGCCACCCCTCCAGCCTCGCCAGCCTCGCCAGCCCCATGAGTTACCTCCCCCGCTAATGATCAGACGTTCGGTGTTGCTATCACGACACCATTCGTTTGATCACGAAAGAGGGGCAGGGAGGCGCGGGGCTGGCGGGAGCCCCGGGGCTGGGACCCGTCCCTGCGACACCCGGGGCCCCGAGTCAGGGCCGAAGCCCCGACGCCTGACCCCGTTTCGCACCACCAGCCCCTTCAGCCCTGTCAGCCCCACCAGTCCCATAAGTTACCTCCCCCGCTAAATGATCAGACGTTTGGTGTTGCTATCACGACACCATTCGTTTGATCACGAAAGAGGGGCGGGGAGGCGTGGGGCTGGTGGGCGATGTGGGGCTGGTGGGAGGCGCGGGGCGTGGGGCGTGGGGCTGGTGAGGCAGGGGGTGAGACGGGGAGGTAGACCGGGTGGGTGAACGCTCAGCCCGGCAGGTAAACCGAGCCCAGGTGCGTGAAGTGGACGGCGACTGAAGTGCCGGGTGGCACCGGGACGGCGTCGGTCATGCCGCCGGTGAGCACGATCCAGCCGGGCTCGATGGCCAGCCCCCGGCGGCCCAGTCCGTTGGCGGCCAGAGCGAGCGCCTCGGCGGGATGACCCTGCACGGCCGCGCCCGCCGCCGAGTCCACCACCTGGCCGTCCACCTCGAGCAGGCAGGCCTCCAGGGCCAGGTCCAGGCCCACGGGCGGCATCCCGACCGGGCCGGTCACGAAACAGCCCGTCGAGGCGTTGTCGGCCACCACGTCGGGCAGCGTGAACCGGAAGTCGCGGTAACGACTGTCGATGACCTCCACGCCGCCGTGCACCGAGCCCACCGCGGCCAGCGCCGTGGCTGCGGTGACGCCGGGCCCGGCCAGCCGGTCCCGCATCACGAACACGATCTCGGGCTCGGCCCGCGGGTGGATCAGCCGGTCCCGGGGCACGGCCGCCCCGGCGGGCAGCACCATGGCGTCGGTCAGCCACGCGGTAAGCGGCGCGGCGATGCCCATCCGCTGCTGCTTGGCCCGGCTGGTCAGCCCCAGCTTGAGGCCGGCCAGCCGCTCGCCGCGGGCGAGGCGGCGGCGCAGCGTCTCGTCCTGTACCGCGTACCCGGTGGCCAGGTCCAGGCTGGGCCAGCCGTCGGTGAGCGGCTCCCGGTCGGCCCGGGTGTCCTCGGCGTCCAGCAGTGCCGTGGCCGCCGCTTCCACCGTCCAGTCCATCATCCTGCTGCTCCCGCCGTCTCGCGTTCCCGCTGCACCTGCAGCGCGATGTCGATGATCATGTCCTCCTGGCCGCCGACGTAGCCGGCCTCACCGGCCCGCTGCAGGAGCACGTGCGCGGGGACGCCGTACCGCTGCGCGGCGCGCTGGGCGTGCAGCAGGAACGAGGAGTACACGCCGGCGTAGCCCTGCACGACCGAGGACCGGTCCATCGAGGGCAGCCGGGGGATGATCGGCCGGACGACGTCCTCGGCGGCGGCCAGCACGCCCTGCACGTCGATCCCGGTCGCGATGCCCAGCCGGTCGAACGTGGCCGCCAGCACTTCGGTCGGCGCGTTGCCGGCCCCGGCGCCGAGCGCGCACAGCGCCCCGTCGATCTGGGTCGCACCCTCCTGGTAGGCCAGCACGGAGTTGGCCACCCCCAGCGACAGGTTCTGGTGCCCGTGAAATCCCACCTGCGCGTCCTTGCCCAGCTCGGTGATCAGGGCGCGGACCCGTTCCTGCGCGTCGCCCAGCACCATCGCCCCGGCCGAGTTGACCACGTACACGCATTCGGCGCCGGCGTCGGCCATGATCCGGGCCTGCGCGGCCAGCCCCGCGGGATCGAGCCGGTGGGCCAGCATGAGGAACCCGACGGTTTCCATGCCCAGGTCCCGGGCGGCCGCGAAGTGCTGTACCGACACGTCGGCCTCGGTGCAGTGGGTGGCGATCCGGGCCACCGACGCGCCCGCCTCCCGGGCCGCCCTGAGGTCCCCGACCGTACCCAGGCCCGGCAGCAGCAGCACCGCGATCTTGGCTGCCGTGGCTTCGTCGGCGGCGACGGCGACCAGCCGGATGTCGTCCACGGCCGAGAATCCGTAGTTGAAGGACGAACCGCCCAGCCCGTCGCCGTGGGTGACCTCGATGACCTCCACCCCGGCCGCGTCCAGCGCCGCGACCACGTGGCGGACCTGGGCCTCGGTGAAGCGGTGCGCCATCGCGTGCGAGCCGTCCCGCAGCGTGGAGTCGGTGATCCGCAGATCGCGGCTCATGCGCTGACCTCCGCCCCGGTCTGCGCGGCCGCGAGCAGGTCGCCGACCCGGGCCGCGGCGGCGGTCATGATGTCCAGGTTCCCGGCCCAGGGCGGCAGGTAGTCGCCGTTGCCGCGGACCGCCAGGAACACCGCGACCCGCGCCCACCCGCCCCAGCCCTCCGCGGGCGGGTCGAACTGCGGGTCGGCGCGCAGCGTGTAACCCGGCACGTACCGGGCCACCTCGGCGACCATGGCCAGCACCGAATCGGTGATCGCGTCGTGGTCGGCATCCGGGCTGATCGCGCAGAACACCGTGTCCCGCATGATCATCGGCGGGTCAGCGGGGTTCAGGATGATGACCGCCTTGCCGGCTCCCGCGCCACCGACCGACTCGATCGCCCGCGCCGTGGTGACCGTGAACTCGTCGATGTTGGCCCGGGTTCCGGGGCCGGCCGACCGCGACGCGATCGACGCCACGATCTCCGCGTAGGGCACTGGCGTGACCGCCGACACCGCCCGGACCACCGGGATGGTGGCCTGGCCGCCGCAGGTGATCATGTTCACGTTCGGCGCGTCCAGGTGCCCGCCCAGGTTGACCGGCGGGCACACCATCGGGCCGACGGCGGCCGGGGTCAGGTCCACCACCTGGAGACCCGCCTCCGCGTACCGCGGCGCGTTGGCCAGGTGCGCCCGCGCCGAGGTCGCCTCGAACACCAGATCCGGCAGCTGAGGCCGGTCTAGCAGCCAGTCCACGCCGCCGGCCGACACCTCCACCCCCATCCCGCGCGCCCGCTCCAGCCCGTCCGACTCCGGGTCCACCCCGACCACGTACCGCACCTCGACCTGCTCGCTGCGCCGCAGCTTGGCCAGCAGGTCCGTGCCGATGTTGCCCGGCCCCACGATCGCCGCCGTCATCCGGGCCATCACCGCTCCGTCCCCTCGCCAGCACCGAACCGGGCGGTCACGCTGCCCAGGCCCGCGAACGTCGCGGTCACGGTGTCGCCCGCGCCGACCGGAACCGCGGCGGTCACCGAGCCGGGCAAGATCACGTGCCCGGCCTCCAGCACCACGCCCCGGGCCCCGACCGTGTTCGCCAGCCAGACCAGGGACGTGAGCGGCGACCCGAGCACCGCGCCGCCCGCGCCGGTCCCGGCCAGCTCGCCATTCTTGTGCAGTGTGCAGCCGGCCAGTCGCAGGTCCACCGCTCCCAGCGGGACCGGGCTGCTGCCCAGCACCACCCCACCGGACGAGGCGTTGTCCGCGATGGTGTCGGCCAGCCCGATCTTCCAGTCCCGGATCCGCGAGTCGATCAGCTCCAGCGCCGGCAGCACGAAATCCACCGCGGCGATCGCCTCGGCCACGGTCACGCCGGGCCCGCGCAGCGGCCGGGCCAGCACGAACGCCATCTCGGGCTCGACCCTGGGCTGCAGGAAGCGCGAGATGGGAATCGGCTCGTACTCCAGCCAGAATATGCGGTCCAGCAGATGGCCGTAGTCGGGCTGATCCACGCCCAGCTGGCGCTGCATCGCAGCTGAGGTCAGGCCGACCTTGTGCCCCTTGACCCGCGCTCCCCCGGCCAGCCAGCGGCCGACCTGGAGCAACTGGATCTCGTAGGCGTCCTCGACGGTTAGCCCCGGGAACTTCGTGGTCAGCGGCTCGACCGGGTCGCCGTTCGCGTACACCTCCAGCAACAGCTCGGCGATCTCCGCATGCTCCTGCTGATTCACAGCCGTTGACCCTCCCGGTGAGCGATCCATCCCAGACAAACTGTATGCAGTTTAGCGGCAGAATGAAAGCTTGGCAGCGCCGCGGAAGGCTGCGTCATGATCGCGGCCAGCGTGCCTGCCGTTTACCCGGCCCGGCCGGGCTGCCAGCCTGGTCGGGTGATGCCGACGATCAGGTACACCAGCACCTCCGCAGGCCGTATCGCCTACTCGACCTCGGGCTCGTGGAGGGCTTCTACGGGCTGCCGTTCGAGCGTTTCGAGCGGTACTGCCCCTACGGCACCGCAGACGGCGTGGCCGCGTTCCTCGCCCCTTACGTGGCGGCAGCCTGCACCGAGTTCAACCTCATCCCGGAGGCACCGGGCCTGGATGACGCCGTGGCCGGAGTGGCCGCCGTGCGGACCCTGCTCACCGGAACCCCGGTCGCCTAGAGCCTGGCCGCGGCGACGAGATCAGCCGTGCGCGGGGCGTGGACCCGGCTCTAGACTTTACGGTCGTGACGGCCAGCCGCCGCGAGCGCGCCGTCACCCCACCAGGGAGCCTGCCATGGATGTGCCCACCGGCCCTTCGCCTGCGCCGCCCGTGGCGTGCACCCTGAGCAGCATCCCAGGCGCGTTCGCGGAGCGGATGGCCGAGTACCGGCGCTTGTTCCGCCGGCACCTGGCCGGGCGCAGCCGCACCGGCGCAGGCATCACGTTCCGGTTCCACGCTGATCCCGGAGTCGAGGACTGGGTCCGCGACCTGGCCCGCCGGGAGAAAGCCTGCTGCGGTTTCTTCGACTTCACCGTGACCGCCGGCGCAGGTGAGGTCCGGTGGGACGCCTCGGTCGCCGCCGACGACGAGGCGGCCCGCCAGGCGCTGGCCGGGTTCTACCGCCTGGGCGTGGCCGGGCAGCCTGGTTAAGCATCACTCCTGGTCCAGGGCGTAGGAGCCGTAGCGGGCCGGGCCGTCGGGCTGGTAGGTCGCGATGATTACGCCGGTGCTGCTGGTCGTGGCGCTGAGGAGCCGTAGGGCGGCTGGCCGGGCACCGTCACGGAACAGCTTTTTCCCCGAGCCCAGATGCACGGGGAAATACAGCAGGCGGTATTCGTCCACGAGGTCGTGGTCGATAAGCGTCTGGGCCAGCTGGCCGCTGCCGTGCACCTGCAGTTCCCGGCCGGGCCGTTCCTTGAGCTTGGCCACCTCAGCGGCCACATCCCCGCCGAGGAGAGAGGAGTTGTGCCATCCGACGGCGTCGAGGGTCGTGGAGGCCACGTACTTCGGCAGCGTGTTGAGCTTCGCCGCGATGGGGTCACCGGGGTCGGTGACGTGCGGCCAGTGGCCCACGAAGATCTGGTACGTCTTGCGGCCCAGCAGGAACGCGTCGGCCTGGTCGAACCAGCCGCTCATGGCCGCGCCGAAGTCCTGGTCGCCGTACGGGAACGACCAGCCGCCGTGCTCGAAGCGGCCGTCGGGGTCCTCGTCCGGGCCGCCCGGCGCCTGCATCACGCCGTCGAGGGTCAGGAAGGTGTGCAGAGTCAGTCGCATCGTCGTCTCCTCCGGTCATCCGCGTCTGGCCGCGGGCCTGGCCCGGTCGAGGGCCTGCCCCGGTAGACGGCACACCCGTCTGGAACTCATCGCCCTCATCGCCCTCATGCGCTGATCCGCAGGCCGCTGTTGTCTGGATCATCCTGCTCATGATGCCGTGGAGGTTCCGTGCATGAGCCATGGAGGTTCCGTGCATGAGCCGTGAAAGCCAGGCGAAGGGGTGACGGATGCCCGGTGCGGGTGCAGGGAGGCAGCGCAGGTGCGTGGTCGCCGGGGCCGGGGTGCTCGGCGTCTGCCTGGCCGCGCGGCTGGCCGAGACGGGAGCCGGGGTGACGCTCCTGGACCAGGACCAGCCCGGCCAGGCCGCGACCCGGTCCAGCTTCGCCTGGCTCAACTCCAACGACAAGGCGCCCCGCGCGTACCACGACCTGAACCACGCGGGGATACGCGCCTGGGAACAGCTGGCCGGGAGCCTGGGTGACGTCGCCTGGTACCGGCCCGCGGGGAACTTTGAGTGGGCGGCGGGCGAGCCCGGGCGTGCGGAGCTGGCCGCGCGGGTGAGCAGGCTCACCGAATGGGGGTACCCGGCCCGCCTGATCAGCGCGGCGGAAGCGGCGGAGCTGGAGCCGTCCCTGCGACTGCCCCGCCCGGCGCCCGAGGTCGCCTGGTTTCCCGGCGAGGGGTATCTGCTCACGGAGGCGATGGTCAGCGACCTGCTGGCACGTGCCGTGGGCCACGGGGCCACGGTGCTGACCGGCGAGCGCGGCCGGGTGACCGGCTTCGAGGCCGGGCCGGAGGCCGCCGGTGGTTCCGGCGGTGGTTCCGGCGGCGAGGCCGCCCTGGGAGTGCGGACCGCGGCGGGCCAGGTGATTCAGGCGGACGTGGTGGTGTGCTGCGCGGGCACGCAGGTTCCCCGGCTGGCGGCGCTGGCCGGCGCGGCCTGCCCGATCCCGCTGCTCCCCTGGGCGGAGGCGGGCGCCACCGCACCCGGGCTGGTGGTGCAGGCCGGCCCGGTGACTGGCCCCGGCCTGAACCGGATGGTGCATGCCCCGGAGGTGTACCTACGGCCCCACGCTGGCGGGCTGGTGCACATGGAGGCGCCCGACGCGGCCGTGGACCTGCACACGCCCGGCGCGGAGCTGCGGCGCTGGGCCGGTGAGCTGCTGGACCGCGCCCGCCGGGTGGTCCATGGGCTCGACGACGCCACCGTGACCGGCTGCCGGGTGTGCGTGCGCCCGATGCCCGCGGACGGCCAGTCCATCGTGGGCTGGCTGCCGGGTGTGGAGGGCGTGTACGTGGCGGTGACCCACAGCGGCGTGACCCTCGGCGCGCATCTGGCCGGGCTGGTCACCGGCGAACTGCTGGGTGGCGCGGCTGCGGCGGAGCTCGCGCCGTTCCGGCCCGGTCGCTTCATCGCGGGCTAGCGCGGGGCTAGCGCGACTGCGGCCGGTGATTCCGGGCTCCGCCGATCGTCATGCCTTCTGACATCGAGGACGAAGGAGCTACTGGTGGGCACGTTCGTGCTGATCCCCGGGGCCGGGGGCACCGCGTCGTACTGGTACCGGGTCGTGCCGCTGCTGGAGGCCCGCGGCCACCGGGCGATCGCCGTCGAACTGCCGGGTGACGACGAGTCTGCGGGGCTGCCTGAGTACACCAGGCTGGTCATCGCGGCGATCGGGGGCCGCCCGGACGTCGTGCTGGTGGCCCAGTCGATGGGCGCCTTCACCGCGCCGATGGTGTGCACCCGCGCGCCTGTGAGCCTGCTGGTCCTGGTCAACGCCATGATCCCGCGGCCTGGTGAGACACCCGGGGCGTGGTGGGGCAATACCGGGTCGGAAGAGGCCCGCGTCGCCGCGGCCCGGGACGGCGGGTACCCAGCCGAGTTCGATCTCGACACCTATTTCCTGCATGACCTGCCCGCCGAAGTCCTGGCCTCGGGAGAGGCGTCCGGCCGCCCCGAGGCAGGCATCGCGTTCAGCCAGCCCTGCGACATCGGCCAGTGGCCCGCCGTTCCCACCCGGGCGATCGCCGGACGAGACGACAGGTTCTTCCCGCTGGAGTTCCAGCGCCGCGTGGCCAAGGACCGGCTCGGCCTCGACGTGGATGTGGTCCCCGGCGGCCACCTGGCGGCGCTGTCCCATCCCACCGAGCTGGCCGGTCACCTCACCCGGAACCTGGAATGACGACCGCCACCGGCCGGGCCCAGCGTTGTGGATCACTCAGTCGTGCAGCTAGCGGAGGATCAGGGAGCCGGACCGCGGCCCCAGGTTGATGACCGCGACCGCGAGGTGGCGCGCACCGGGATGCCAGGACGTCACCTGGACTTTGGTGATGAAGCTGAGCTCGGCCAGCAGGTTGTCGCCGAGCGCGGGCCACCCGAAGCTAACCAGGGCGTCGCTGCTGACCTGGATTCCCCGGTACGACCACCGGGCGGCTGCTGCCCATCGCCGCGACCTCGAGCTGCATGGCCAGTGCTCCATCGTCGCCGACGCTGGCGTAGCTCACCTGCAGGGCGAGAAACTTCCCGTCGGGGCTGAACGCACCGTTGACGGCCGAACTCCCTTCCGGCAGGACGATGGCGGTGTGCTGGCCGGTAGCCAGATCCAGCACCCGCACGCGGCAGAGGGGGTCACACCTCGCCCCCCAGGCGACCTGGCGGTCGGTTGCCGCGAGGACCCGGCCAAAAGAGTGGCTGGCCCCGTCAGCGGCGGGATTCCACAGCAGGTAGGCGCCCGTCCCCGGCTGAGTCATCGGCGCCAGTAGCAGGCCGCGGCCTGTCGCCTGGTAGACGAGGTACCCGGCAGGGAGCCTGAGCGGGCGCGTGGCCGGGGCGCCGGAGATGCTGACCTCCTGCGCTGTGCCGGCGGTGGTGCTCATGTTGCTGCCAGGCGGGTAGCTCGTGAGCCACAGGGCCCGTGCCGAGGCACCGGGTGCGACCTCATCCGCTGTCCCGACCCGGGTCACCGACTGCGCGTCATCGGCGACGAAGTAGACGGGCACGCGCGGTCCGGCGCACGTGCCGCAGCGCAGGCGGCCGGCCCAATCAGGCTGAACTGCGCAGCCGTCGCCGGCCCGGGTGAACTGGTAGCCGGCCGGGTCACGGGGGCAGCCCGCCGATCGGCTTCTCGCGCCCCGTTGCCGGCCACAGCCATGCGGGCCTCGGTCCGGTGACGGGCAGCCGGGGACTGCGGTCGCGTGACATGGCCAGCCCGCTGACTCCGCTGGGTCCGCGCGGGCCCAGGCCGAGAGGCACCAGCGGCACGGAACTGGGGCTGGCAGGCGCGGAGCGCGACCGTCCCACGTCGTGCCGGTGGCGCGGAAGGTACTCGACGATCAGCACTGTCACCAGCGCCAGTACCGCGATCGACAGGATCCAGCGCCGCCAGCGTCCGGGTTCGCGGTCGCCGCCCTGGCTGAGGATGTCACTCACGGGGCCACCGCCCAAGCAGGCTGATCTGCGGACAAGACGACACTTCAGCCTGCGCGGCCGGCGGCGTGGCCGCAACCGTCATCACCCGGCACGGAGCATCCCGCGGCCGCGAGGACCCTTTTAGGGATCTTCTGGACGCCAATCTTATCCCTTTTACCCGGGTTACATTCTCTCCGCCGAGGGCCTTCGTTTTATCCGGAAAGCAGCCGGGTATCAGCGACCGCAGGGGCGCGTACCGGCCGCGCGGAAAGAATTCCGCCGAAGGCCGCAGCGCGGCAAATGGGGGAAGCAATGAGCATCAATGTGGTAGGACCGCGTGGAAGAACCAGTACCGTTCTCAGTCAGTACGATACGGACGTTGACTACCTGAGCTACTGGACGGCGCGCAGCTATGAGCATCGTGCCGAGGTGATGGCCTTGTCCCGGCTGCTGCAGGGCCGCAGGTTCGGCCACGCCGTGGACGTCGGGGGCGGATACGGCCGGCTTTCCGTGGTCCTTCGCGGCTATGCGGACCGGGTCACCCTGGCCGACCCGAGCTACCGCCAGCTGGAGGTCGCCGAGCGCTACCTTGAACCGCATTCGGCGATCGAGAAGCGGCTCACCGACGCGGCTCACCTGGACTTCGATCCGGCCAGCGTCGATCTGGCCGTCATGGTGCGCGTCCTGCATCACCTGCCAGACCCGGCGCAGGAGCTTTCCGAGATCGCACGGATAATCCGCCCGGGCGGGTACGCCATCATTGAGGCGGCCAACGTCAAGCACGCGGTGAACCGGATCCGCTACTGGCTCAGCGGCCGGAGGATCCCCACCACGCCGGTTGATATCCGGTCAGAGGCGAATAGGACCAGCGAAAGCATTCCTTTCGTCAACCACCATCCCGCCGCCATTACCCGCCAGCTGGCGGCCTGCGGTCTCCTTGTCGAGCGGGTGCTGTCGGTGTCGAACCTTCGCCAGCCGGCGCTCAAGCGATTGATGCCCGAGCGCGTCATGCTCGCCGCCGAGTACGCCATGCAGGTACCGCTGGCCCCGCTGTCGTTCGGGCCGAGCTTGTTCTTCATGGCCAGGAAACAGCCCGCCGTCTAGCGTCGTCTGGCCGCTCCCTTCCAGCCGGGCGGAACTGACCGCACAGCTCACGGCCTACCTGAACGCGCCCTGGCAGAGGATGCTAGGCATCATGGAATGGACGGGACAGCGCTACGCCGACACCCCGGCCGTGGCCGTGGAGACCTACATCGACGCCCCGCCTGAGCGGGTGTGGGCCCTGGTGAGCGACATCTACCTGATGCCCAGGCTGAGTACCGAACTGCAGGAAGTGGAGTGGCTCGGCGGGGTGAACGAACCTGCGGCCGGCCGCAGTTTCCGCGGCCGCAGCACACACCGCTCCCTGGGGGACTGGGAGACGGTCAGCACGATCGTCGCCTGCGACGAGCCCCGTGAGTTCGGGTGGGCGGTCGGGGACCCCGGCCATCCCTCGGCGACCTGGCGGTTCACCCTGCGCCCGGACGGCCCGGGCACGCTGCTGGAGCAGCGGGCCCAGCTGGGCCCCGGCAGGTCCGGCCTGAACCTGGCCATCGACGCGATGCCGGAGAACGAGCAGAAGATCGTGTTCGTGCGGCTGCGGGAATTCGAGGCCGCGCTCACGAGCAACCTCGCCACCATCAAGGAACTGGCCGAGGGAGCGCCGTGATGCGCACCGCGACCACGATCGAGGGCTCGGGCGGGAACTGGCGGGAGATCACCGAGTTCGTGTGCGAGGCCGAGAAACTGGGCCTGGACATCTGCTGGGTCGCGGAGGCGTGGGGAAGCGACGCACCCTCCCCGCTGGGGTACCTCGCGGCCCGCACCGAGGCGATGCTGCTGGGCTCGGCGGTCATCCAGGTCGGAACCCGCTCGCCGGTCATGATCGCGCAGACCGCGATGACGCTGGCGCAGCTCTCGGGCGGCCGGTTCCTGCTCGGGCTGGGGGTCTCCGGACCGCAGGTCATCGAGGGGCTGCACGGCGTCCCCTTCGCCCATCCGCTGGCCCGGATGCGCGAGACCGTCCAGATCGTGCGGAGCGTGTTCGCGGGAGAGAAGATCTCATTCCAGGGGAGCCAGTACCGCATCCCGCTTCCCGGAGGTGAGAGCCGCCCCATGCGGGTGAGCCTGCCTCCCGTGTCCGTGCCGGTCTACCTGGCCGCACTGTCGCCGAAAATGCTGGAACTGACCGGGGAGCTCGCGGACGGCTGGCTGGGAACCAGCTTCGTCCCGGAAGGAGCCGGGGCCTACTTCGCGCCGCTGGACGCCGGCCTGGCCCGGGCCGGGCGCATCCGGGCTGACCTGGACGTCTGCCAGGGAGCCGAGGTCGACTTCGTCGACTCGGGCGGCCTGGCGCAGGCCGTGGCCAGCCGGAAGAAGGAGCTGGCCTTTTCCCTGGGCGGTATGGGGTCGGCCGCCACCAACTTCTACAACGACGCCTACAGCCGCCAGGGCTGGGCGGAGACCGCCACCGAGGTCCGCGAGCACTGGCAGGCCGGGGACCGCGACGGTGCCGCCGGCCTGATCACCGACGAGATGGTCCTCGCGACCACCCTGATCGGCACCGAGGACATGGTGCGCGCCCGCCTGAAGACCTGGCGCGACACGGGCGTCGACACTGTCCGGCTGTACCCGGCCGGCGAAACGCTGACCGCGCGGCTGGACAACCTCGCCCGGGCCATCGACCTCGTCCACTCCCTGGGCTAGCAGTGGGCCAGCAGCCCAGGAAGTTCTGCCCGAACCGATAGCTGGCTCTCCGTGGCCGGAGCGGCTACGGTGCACGCCATGAGTTCCCCCGGCGCCCAGATACTCGAGATGGCCCATGGCGCGGCCTGGACGCACATCCTGGGCGCGCTGGCGCGGTTGGAAATCGCCGACCGCCTCGCGGACGGGCCACGCACCGTCGCCAGCCTGGCCACAGCCACCGGCGCGGACCCGGACCTGCTGGACCGACTGCTGCGCGCCGCCACCGCGCTAGGGCTGCTGGAGCGCTCCCCCGAGGGATCCGTCACCACGACCGCGGTCGGCTCGTGCCTGCGCACCGGGCCCGGGTCGCTGCGGGATCTCGTGCTGATGCTCTCTGCTCCCGGGCAACTGCGCCCGCTGGAGCAGCTCACCGAGGCGATCCTCGGGCAGTCGGCTGCCGAGGCGGCCCTGGGGCGGCCGATCTGGGAGTACTACCGCGAGCACCCCGACGAGGGCGCGGCGTTCACCGGCGCGATGAGCGGCGTGTCCGCGATGATCGCCGGGCAGGTGGCGTCGGCCGCCGACGTCTCGGGCAGCCGGCGCATCGTGGACGTGGGCGGCGGGCACGGCACGCTGCTGCGCGCCCTGCTCACGACCGCGCCCCAGGCCCGGGGCGTGGTGCTCGAGCTGCCGGAAGTCGCCGCTACCGCGCCGCCGGTCGAGCGCATCGAGTTCGTGGCCGGCGACTTCCTGGCCAGCGTCCCCCCCGGCGGCGACGTCTACGTCCTGTCCCATGTGCTGCACGACTGGGACGACGACGCCGCGGCCCGCATCCTGGGTGCCTGCCGCCGCGCGGCTCCCAGGACCGCCCGGCTGCTGATCGTGGAAGGGATCCTCGGCGATGAGCCGGGCCCGGTCATGCCGGAACTGATGAACCTGCGCATGCTCGTGATGAGCGGCGGCCGTGAGCGCAGCCGCAGCCAGTACCGGCGGCTGCTCGACTCGGCCGGCTGGCGGCTCACCGGGATCACCCCGCTGCCTGGTGGCCAGAGCATCCTCTCCGCGCGGCCGGGGCCACAGGGCGGCGAGACCGGAGATCCGGTCCCCGAGCCCTAGGTGCGCCGGGCCCCGGGTTCGCCGCGCCCTAGGTGCGCCGGGCCCCGGGTTCGCCGCGCCCTCGGTGCGCCGGGCCCCGGGTGCGCCGGGTCGCATCGGCGCCCGCCGCCCGGCGCCTGAGATCCTTCGATCCGCGACTCCCCGATCCTGTCAGGTCGGTGTGCTTGCGGGGGGTGCCGTCCAGGCGCGGGCTTGAGACCACCGCCACCAGTCGGCTGGCTCGCATTCGCGTTCGGTACCGAGATCTGGATGTGCCCATCCGACCGATGGCAAGTCGTAAAGCATCGCGGCCAGGCTCGAGCAGACCACATGCCCGGGCAGGAGATTGTGCTTTGAAGGCCAGCGCCACAGCGGATCTATGAGTGCCGAGAGGTCTTCGACGTGGCAGGCCTCCAGTGTGTCCTCGGCTATGCCGACCCAGTCGTAGGCGATGCCCAGGGATTTGGCTGCGCTGGCGAGAAAGCTGGCCAGCTGACCATGATCGTCTGGCTTCGGCTCACCGTGGTTGGACATGGTCCTGGTGTCGGACAGGAACGGCGTGCAGTCGACAGGCCCGACGCCCCCGGGTTGCCCCTGGATCCCTATCCAGCGGCCCACCTGGTCCTGGTGGGTGACGACGACAACATGATTGGCGACCGCTGGCAAACCTCGCAGCGCCTCCCCTACCCGGATGAGGTCCTGAACTATGCCGTCGCCAGTCCACACGGCCAGAACGTCGCCAGGGGCGGCAGGCAAATTCCCCACTGGGTGCTCCTCTCTCGATTTGCGGCACCGCTCGCCAGGACGTGCCCGGGCACGGCTCGGCGCGGTACAGCGACGCCCTGGTCCGATCCATGCCATAAAGGCAACCGGCGATAACCGATAGGTTCCCGGCCTACACCAATTCGGAGACGAGGGCCACACGCCTGATACATTCCGGGCCGACGAAGTTCCGTCAGCAGGGCAGCAGGCCGGACCGCTGCTTGGCCGTGAGCACGCGCGCGGCAGCCGCGGCGACCTCGTCCCCGAACCCACGTGAGGCCCTGGCCCGGGCCAGCACGGTCCGGGCCATGACCTCCGCCGCGCCCACGTACTTCGACGTCACCAGGTCACCACCCGCGGCGATGAACTGGACCGCCCGGCTTCCCGGCGGCACGCTGGCCACCGCCTGGGCCGCGCCCAGGTCATCCGAGACGATCACGCCCCCGAAGTGCATCCGGTCGCGCAGCATCGTGCGCATCACGACCGGGGAGAAGACCGCGAGATGGTGCGGATCGATACGCGTGTAGGTGGCCAGCGCCACCATCACGAGCGGCACGCCCGCGTCGATGGCCGCCTGGAAGGTCCGCAGGTACGGATCGTCCGGCGTGGTGACGGTGTCGACCACGCCGGCGCTGAAGTCGGTGTTCCCCCGCACCCGGCCCAGCCCGGGGAAGTGCTTGGCGGTGGTGGCCTCCCCCGCGGCGGTCATGCCCTGGATGAACGCAACACCGTGGCTGGCCACCACGGCCGGGGTGGGCCCGAATTCCCGCATCAGCTCCCCGATGGGCGCGTTCTGGCTGGTGTCCGCGACTGGCACGACGTCCATGACCGGCGCGAAGTTGAGGTTGACACCCGCGGCCCGCAGCTCGTCGCCCCAGGTCCGGGCCAGGCCCCGCAGCTGCGCGGGGGGCAGCATCCCCTGGGCGACAGCGCTCGGCATCGCGGAGAAGCCCGGGCCCTGCAGCGCCTGGACCTCGCCCCCTTCCTGGTTGGCGGCCACGAAGAACCGGGCTCCGCCGGTCACCTGCGGCGAGCTGAGCGACTGCACGGCCCGGGTCACCGCGCCGACGCCGGCCACGCCCGCGGTATCGGTGGCGATGAAGCTCACCGAGCCGAAGTGGTACGCCCTGATCGCCTCGGCCGTGGCCGCGTCCAGCACGCTGCCGGCCAGCCCCACGATGAACAGCTGCCCCACGCGCTGGGCCAGTGTCATCCGGGCCAGCACCCGGTCCGGGCAAGACGCGGCCGCGGACGGGGTGGTGGCCGGGGAGGCCGGCGCGCCGGTGCTGCGATGACTCGACGGAGGCGCTGACGGGGAGGCCGTCCCACCCTGCGATCCGCCGCACCCGGAGACCGCGACCGCCCCTGCCAGCAGCCCCGCCAGCAGGCCGGCGGGCACGCGGGCGGGCATGCGGGCCGCCGGGAAGCGCCGGCCTCCCGGGGGGCCAGGCGGCGCGGGAAGCCGCCCAGCGCCCCGGTCAGGCGCGGGACGGCGCTGTCGCATGCGCGTGGTTCATTCCCGTCAGTACGTGGCCGGTGGCTTATCGTTGCTGGCCATCGTAGTGAGCTGATCAGCCGCCGCGGGCCGGTCCGCCTCCCTCGCCGGGCAGCGGCAGCCAGCCCCGCACCGTGGTCCCGTGCCCGGGCCGCGAGTGGATGTCCAGGGTGCCGCCGAGCGCGGCCAGCCGGTCGGTCATGCCCTGCAGGCCGCTACCCCGCCGGGTCGCGCCCGGGTCGAACCCGGCGCCGTCGTCGGTCACGGTGAACTGCAGGCCGCCGCGCACGCACAAGAGACCGACGGTGGCCTGGGCGGCGCCCGCGTACTTGGCCACGTTCTGCAGGGCTTCGAGCGCGCAGAAGTACACCGTGGACTCGGTGTCCTGCGGGTAGCGCCCGATGCCGTCGGCCTCGACGCAGACCGGCAGCGGCGCCTTGCGGACCTGGCCGGCCAGCGCCGCGACCAGCCCCTGCTCGGCCAGCAACGGCGGGTAGATGCCGCGGGCCAGATCCCGCAGATCATCCAGGGCCGCGCGGACCGCGCTCTTGAGCTGCGGCGCCAGCTGCCGGACCGAGCCGGGATCCCCGGCGGACTCCTCCAGCAGGCCGAGCTGGATCGAGAGCGCCACGAGCTGCTGCTGCGCCCCGTCGTGCAGGTTCCGCTCGATCTTCCGCCGCTCCTCGTCCTGCGCTTCCACCAGCCGGCGCCGCGAGGCCCTCAGTTCCTCGATGGACGCCCGCAGTTCGGCGGTCAGCCGGCGGTTGCGGAAGACCAGCCCCGCCTGGGCGGCCAGGTCATGCAGGAGCTTGTCCTCGGCCGCGGTCAGCGGTTCGCTCCGCGGTTTCTCCAGGGTCAGCGCGCCCAGCAGCTCGTTGCCGTGCCGGACGGCGACGGCCCGCGTCCCTGCGCCGAAGGCGGGCAGGTCAGCGTGGCCGGCCAGGCCGAGAGCGCCCGGGCGCGGGGATCCCTCCGGCCAGATCGTCACCGGCCGCAGCTGCGCCCCGACCCGGATCCAGGCTTCTGCCTGGATAGCGCCGGTCGCGCCGGCCAGGACCGCCACCATGCGGTCCACGGCCTTGTCGTAGTCGAGCTGCCCGGCCATGTGGTCGGCGAAGTCGGACAGCACCTGGTACGGCGTGGCCCGCTCCCCGTACACCAGGCGGTTGGCGACCCGGCCGGCCCGCTGCCGCACGGGCTGGAACAGCAGGGCGACCGCAACCGCGGCGGCGATGGTGAGCAACGGGCTGCCCTGACGGCCGGCGAGCGCCCCGATACCCAGCACGATGCCGGCGTACACGGCGGTCAGCCCGGCCGAGACCAGGCCGTAGACCACGGCGCGGTTGATCATGACGTCGATCTCGTACAGCCGGTACTTCAGGATCCCCACCGTGATCGCGGCCGGGAACCCGAGCAGCCCGATGAAGGCGGACGCGGCGTAGGCGGCGCCGGTGATCGGCGGCTCCTTACCGTGGTCAGCCACGATGCCCACGATCGCCACCAGCTGGACCAGGGCAAAAGCGGCGCCGGCCAGCGCCACCCAATTGATCTGGCGGCGCAGCTCCCCGCCGCCCGCCCGGTAGCGCAAGACCAGCGACAGCGCTCCCGCGGCCAGGAACGGTACGGATACCAAGGTCAGGGAGTTGAAATCCTTAATGGGAGTCCCGGTAAGAGCACTCCCGGCGGCCGGAATGCCGAACGGGTTCTGGTACGTGAGCGAGACGCCGCCGGGGGCCGGGAGGGCCACCAGCCTGGGCACCAGGATGAAGCCGATCATCAGCAGCCCGGAGGCCAGGAAGTTCAGTACCACGACCGGGCGCCAGTGCCGCGACAGCAAGGTCCCAGTCGGGAAGAGGAGGAATGCGCAGGCCAGCGCGGCCACGACCGGGAAGAAGAGCCACTCGGACACCGCGCCGACCTGCTGAGGCGCGGGCACCGCGCCGGGATGCGCGGTGATCCCGAGCATGGCATAGGCGTTAAAAAGCCCCATCAGCCCGAGGCTGACTCCGGCGGCCAGCAGCAGCCAGCCAATCGGGTTGCGGGCCCGGCGGACGATCAGCGCCCCGAGAGTGGCGTACGCCACCGTGGAGACCGAGGATCCCAGCTGGGAGATCGCGTCGTTCGCTGTGAAGTCACTCCAGGTCAGTCCGGTCAGGACGGCGCCCGCGACAGCGATCAGGACCGACCCGGCCCACATGGCGTCGATGAGGCGCAGGCCGGGCCGTCCGCCGATGCCGGCCGTGTCCGTCACCGGCCAGCCCGCCGCCTGCTCTTCCGTGCCGGCCGTCATGACGCGCAGCCCGTCACGACGGCCGCCGGCGCACCGATACGTACAGGAACGCGGCAATGCCCAGGATGGCCAGCCCGTCCAGGGCGTGCAGGCCCCCGAACAGCACGGTGTTGTCGGCCAGGCTCGCGAGGACGCTCTGGGCCAGGAACGCCAGGACGAACATCACGGCCGCGAGGACGGCCGCCCGGGTCCCAGGCCGGGCGATGAGGGCCAGGATCAAGATCACCAGCGCGACGCCGGCCATCGCGAACCCGATCGCGCGGTGCGGGGCGAAGGCAGTATCACCGGAGACGCCTGTGTTGTCGAGCCTGAACGCCCCCAGGCCGGCCAGGAAGATCTGGACGGCGCCGAGCAGCAGGAAGCCCAGCAGCAGCCAGCGGTAGGCGGCGAGCGCACCACGCCGGGCGCTGGTGAACCGGGACGTGCTGTCCGTCTGGACGCTGGAAGACATCGGGTTCCCCCTGAGGATGCAGAGGTCAGTCTGCTGAGGGCGGGCTTGCCGGCGAAGGCGCGGCGAGCTGGCGCAGCACCCCGGGCAGATCCGCGTTTGACCAGTGCTCGGCGAACCTGCCGTCCGGCCCGGCCCGGCTGATCTCGATAATCTGGAACGAGACCTGCTGGCCAGTCGGCCGGACACCGGAGAACTCGCCCTCATGAGTGCCGTAGCAGGTGATGCGCTGCACCACCCGGTCGTCCTCGGCGATCTCGTCCTCCACAATCGCGTGGAAATCAGGGAAGATACTCAGGGTCAGCGTCAGCCAGTCCCTGAGCGCCGTGAGGCCCGGGACAGGCGGGCCGCCGGGGTTGTGGTGCACGCAGTCGGGGGAGATGAGCTCATTGGCGACGGCGATGTCGCCCTGGTTGAGGATCTCCTCGATGACGCGGCGGGCGCGGGACTTCAGTTCATCAGGGGCCATGGTCGTGCTCCCCAGGCATCTCGGCAGGCGGCCTGGTCCCAGGGTCGGCGGGGACCGCACGGGGCAACAGGACGAGCCCTCCCCGTTGTCTCCCCGTTTCCCGGCCGCCGGCCTGCGGAGCGAGCGGTGAGCCCGGGCGCCGCTGGCTTCGGCGCGCTGCTGAAACGACACCGGCTGGCGGCGGGGCTGACCCAGGAAGCGCTGGCCGAGCGGGCCGGGCTCAGCGCCAAGGCCGTCAGTGACCTGGAGCGCGACCCGGACCGTATGCCGCGCCTCGGCACGGTGACCCTGCTCGCCGACGCGCTGGGGACAGATCCGGACGGGCGCGTGGAACTGCTCGCCGCCGCCCGGCCGCAAGGCACTCGCGGGACGGGCGCGGCAGGCCAGGCGGCGCTACCCCGGGGGGGCCTGCCGCGGCCGCTCACTCCGCTGATCGGCCGGGCCGGCGTGACGGCCGCGGTACTCAAACTGCTCCGCCGGGGCGACATCCAGCTGCTGGCCCTCACGGGGCCGGGCGGCGTGGGCAAGACCCGGCTGGCCATCGAGGTGGCCGCGCAGATGACCCGTGACCTCGCCGACGGCGCCGTGTTCGTGGACTTGGCGCCGCTGCGCGATCCGGGCCTGGTGCTGAGCGCGATCGCCCGGTGCCTGGGGGTGGACGAGCGCGACCCGGCCCCGCTGCCCGGGCGGCTGGCAGCCGCCTTGCGAGCCCGGCAACTGCTGGTCCTGCTGGACAATTTCGAGCACCTCCTGGCCGCCCGGGAGAGCGTGCTCGCCCTGCTGGAGGCCTGCCCGCAACTGGTCATGCTGGTCACCAGCCGGGTCGCCCTGGACGTGCGGGGCGGCCGCGAGTACCCGATCGCCCCGCTGGCCGTGCCCGAGGCCGCCGGCCCGCCGGAAACGCTGGCCGGGTCGCCGGCCGCACAGCTGTTCGTGGAGCGTGCGCGCGCCACCGGCGCGGAACTGACCCTGGACGCCGGGACCGCACTGGCCGTGGCCGGGATCTGCCGGCGGCTGGACGGGCTGCCGCTGGCCATCGAGCTGGCCGCGGCGCGGACCCGGCTCCTCTCACCAGCGGCTCTGCTCGACCGGCTGGACCGCCGGCTGCCGGTGCTGGCCGGCGGGGCGCACGATCTGCCCGGCCGGCAGAAGACCATGAGGGACGCGATCGCCTGGAGCTACGAGCTCCTGGAGCAGCCGGAACAGGCGCTGTTCCGGCAGATGTGCGTGTTCACCGGCGGCTGCACCCTGGAGGCCGCCGAGGCGATCTGCACGGCCGGCGGCGCCGGGCCCTCGATTCTGGACGGGCTGACGTCGCTCGCAGCCAGCAGCCTGCTCCAGCAGCACGAGACGCCGACGGCGGCGCGAGCGCGTGGTCCGCGCGATGGCCCCCGGGTGACCATGCTGGAGACGATCCGGGAGTACGGGAGCGAGCAGCTGTCGGCGCACTCGGAAGCCGCCGCGATCAGGCAGCGGCACGCCGCTTACTACCTGGCCCTGGCCGAGGAGGCGGCCATCGCGCTCACTGGCCCGGAGGCCGCGAACGGGCTGGCCCGGCTGGACGACGAGCATGACAACCTGCGGGCCTCTCTCCGCTGGGCGCGGGAGCGGGGCGACCGGGTGACGGCGCTCCGGCTTGCCGGGGCACTGTGGAGGTTCTGGGCCCAGCGCGGGCACCTGAGCGAGGGCCGCTGGTGGTTCACCGAGGCGTTCGCCCTGCCGGGCGACATCGGTCCGGTTCCCCCGGCGACGCAGGTGAACTGGCTGACCGGGGCCGCCCGGCTGGCCATGGACCAGGCCGCCTTCGATGAGGCGCTGGAGTACACCGACCAGGCTGCCGCCCTGGCCAGCGGGCACGGAGCCCCAGCCGACCAGGCGACGGCCCTGAATACCCGGGGCCTGCTGGCCCGCGCGAGGAACCACTACGCCGACTCGGTACAGGCTCATGAGGCCGCGCTGCCACTGGCGCGGGCGGCGGCCGACCCGGGCGCCGTGGCGACAGCCCTGCTCGGCCTGGCCTACGCGGCGATGTTCACCGGCGATGCCCCGCGGGCTGGCGTCCTGGCCGAAGAAAGCCTGGCGCAGGCGCGGGAATCGGGAGATCCGCTCATTCTCGCCCAGGCGCTGTTTTTCCTGAGCTGGGTGGCGAGCAACGGGGCCGGGTTCGAGCAGGCCGCGGCGCTCGGGACCGAGGCACTGGACCTGTTCACCACCCTGGGCGACGCCGGCGGCCGCGCCGAGGCCCTCTTCGTGCTCGGCACAGTCGAGATCTACTCCGCCCGCTACCACGAGGCGGTGACCTTCTTCACCGGCAGCGCGGACCAGCACCGGGCTCACGGCGCCGAACCTATCCTGGCCAGGGATCTCGGCGGGCTGGGGACCGCCCTGCTGAACCTGGGTGAGCTGCCGCGCGCCCGGGCGGTGCTGGACGAGAGCCTCGCAGTGGCGCGGCGGTACGCGGATCCCTGGAGCTCGGCCATGTCGCTGATGCTGCTAGGCCACGTGGATATGGCCGAGGATGATGCCACCAGTGCCCAGGCCGTGCTGGCCGAGGCGGGGTCGCTCTTCCAGGCCACCGGGAACATGGTCTACCTGCCCTGGTACCTGGAAGGGCTGGCCAGCCTGGCGGCCGCGCAGGGCGGCTATCAGCGCGCCGCGGAACTCGCCGGAGCACGTGACGCCCTGCGCACCCAGATCGGCGTGTTCCTGCCCCCCGTGCACCCGGCCGGGTACCTCAAAGTGCTGGAGGCGGCCCGGGACCACCTCACCCCGGCCGCCTTCGACGCGGCCCGCACCCGGGCCGCATCGAAGGCGCCACCGCAGATCATCGCCGCCGTCAGCGACTGGAGTCGTCCGTCCTCCGCACTCACGGGGCCGGACTGAGGCCCGCGGCCGTAAGCAGGTACGCGCCCTGAGCGGCTCCATCGCCTCGGGCGGCGAGATCCAGGACCACCTCCCCGAGCTGCTCCGCGGTCAGGGACGGCCCGGCGCGTTCGGTGAACGCCGCCACCTCGATGCCCTCCCGCGCCGCGTACCCCGCGACCGCGGCGGCCCCCAGCCGGGTGACCGGGGTCAGCTGGGGCAGCAGCGACACGAACCGGATACCGAGCCCGTCCCGTTCCGCTTCCGACGCGGCGTAGGCAGTGATGAACCGGACCGTGGCCTTGGCCCCGGCGTAACCCCCGCTGAGCGGCGACCCGCGGACCGCGGCCCCGCTGGACAGCGTGACGACGAGACTGCCCGGGTCCAGCGGGGCCAGCAGCGCCTCGCGGGTCCAGTGGAAAACGTGCTGCACGTCAACGTCCCAGTTCCGGCTGAACGTCTCCCAGGTGTGCCGCTGGATCGGCCGGGGCAGCGGGGCGGCGCCCGCGTTGAGCACCAGCAGGCCGGGCCGGCAGGCGTCGATGACCTGCCCGGCCACGACCGGGTCGGCGGCGTCGGCGACTACCGGGGTGAACGAGCTGCCCAGGTCGGCGCGCAGGCTGTCCAGCGCGGCCCGGTCCCGGGCCACGCCGGTGACCGCCGCCCCGGCCCCGGCCAGCGCCGTGGCGATGGCCCGGCCGAATCCGCGGCTGGCCCCGGTGACGACCGCGGTCCGCGCCGTCATGTCTGTCCTGGTCATACGCAATCTCCTTGCGTCCGGCCCCGTGGATGACCGCGCTCTTGCCCGTGAGCAGCATCCCGTCCTGCGGGTGGTCCATGGCCGCCCGGTGCGGCCGGCTACCCAGATAGACCAGCCGCGGACCCCGCAGTCGCCGCGCCGGCCGCCACCAGTTCGTCCAGATGCTGTGGCAGGCCGAACACCCGGAACAGGCCCGGGTCTAGAAAGATGTCCAGCCGCGCGATCCCGCCCGGCGTGACCGTCAGCACCTGCACGGCGTGCGCCCGGTACGCCCCGTCACCGCCACGCTGGTAGGTGGCAAACGCCGGCTGGCCGTTGGCCCGGGCCGGCCGCAACAGGAACCGTCCGCGCGTGGTCAGGATTTTTTCCGCAACGAAAGTCAACACCGGACCGCGGCCGGTGAACCACGCTGGCAGGGGGGGCATCTCGAGCACGACGTCGTCGCGGAGCAGGGTGGCCAGCGCGGCCACGTCGGCGTCCTCGAACGCGGCCGCGAAGCGGTCCAGCAGCGCCCGCTCCCGGTGCCCGGCGGGCTCGGCCACGTCGTCCTGCGCAGGCAGGGTCCGCGCGGCCAGGGCCCGCGCCCGGCGCAGCCCGCTGTTCACCGCGGTGGTGCTGGTGTCGAGCAGGTCCGCGACCTCGGCGGCGGGCCAGCCTAGGACGTCACGCAGGATGAGGAACGCCCGCTGCCGGGCGGGCAGGTACTGCCAGGCAGCGACCAGCGCGAGCCGGGTGCCCGCCCGGGCCGCGGCCACCTCCGCGGGATCGTCCGGCGTCTGCCCCAGCCACGCCCCGGGCATGGGCTGCAGCCAGGGCACGTCCGGGGCCGGCCTGACCGGGGCCCGCGGGTCCTCGCCCGGGGCGCCGACCCCGGAGGGCAGCGGCCGCCGCCCGCGGCGCTCGATCGCGGTCAGGCACGCATTCGTGGCGATCCGGTACAGCCAGGTGCGCACCGAGGAGCGGCCCTCGAAGGCGCTGAACCCGCGCCAGGCCCGCAGGTAGGTCTCCTGTACCACGTCCTCGGCCTCGTCGGCGGAGCCCAGCATCCGGTAGCAGTGCACCAGCAGCTCGGCCCGGTACTCGCCGGTGAGGCTGGTGAAATCGTCGCTGGCGGTCATCGGATCTCCGGTACGCGGCTCGGTGCTGACGTCGGGACACGCGGTCATACAGGCCCCGCGCTCTCTCTTCAGACCCGCAGCTCCGCTGAAACTCACCGCGTGGTGCGCCGGGGTTTCGCGGGCGCGCCGGCTCAGCAACCGCCAGCTCGCCAACCGCGAGTTCGCCAGCCGGCAGCTCAGCAACCATGCGCTCAGCTCAGGTTCGGTCAGGTACGGAGCGATCGATTCTGAGGTACCAGTAGCCACCCGCGAGATTCAGCGCTCCAAGGACCAGGAAGAAGGCTGCCCATCCGTAGACGCCGTACGCGAGGCATATGACGCCGGCCACGGTCGCGACGCTGCCACCGGCGATACGCATCACCCCAGCGAAGCGGAGGTGACGGTACTCCCATGGCGCGATCAGGCGGTGCATGCCGGGTCGCGGGGGAGTTAGCCACCACCCGCGCACACCTTTCCGAAGGTTGGCGAAGGGCGTGAAGTCGAAGATGGTTGCGCTCATCGGGATGCCTCCTGTGACTGTGGCGTCGGCCACCCGATCACCTATCAATATGATATCACTTTGATAGGGCATGTCAATTGTGGCAGTCCTGAGGTGCCGGGCGGGAAAGGGCGTCGGTGAGGGTGACCCGACCCCTCCGGTCCATACGCGGTGCCGTATCTACTTGCCCGGGGAACCTGCCCACCTGAGGGTGAACCTGTCCAGCGTGTAGCCCAGGGCGTTCAGCGTCGGCTGGATGAAGCTGCCGCGGATCGTCTGCGCGGCCTCGTTCTCGGCGCTGGCGATCAGCGGGCGGGTGATCCCCGGAACGCGCGTGGCCTTGTAGAACGCGATCCGCTGGGCCTGCGGGTAGAGCACGGAGTCAGAGAACTGAGGCCGCAGCACCACTCCGCAGCCGAAGCCGGGGTAAGTCCAGCTGTGCTGGGTGGCGATCGGGTGGGACGGGATGTTGTCGATCGTGATGTCATGCACCGTCCGGGGCAGGCGCGGCTGGGGCAGCACCATCGTGACCAGCACGTGCCCGGGCTTGCCGGCGGCGGGCCGGCTGAGGACCTGCAGCCGGTAGTGTCCCGCCGCAGGCGCCCACCAGGCCGGGCCCGGGTTGAGGTCCACGGTGGCGGATGCGCGCCCCGCCGCGTAGAACGTGCTGGCGTACCAGCATGGCCACGGCCCGATGTTCTTGGACACCTTGCGGGTGAAGTAGAACTCGAAGTTCGCCTGGCCCAGGGCGGGCTGGGAAATCCCCTCGATCTTCTGCAGCACCCAGGGGCCAAGATCGGTGTTGGTGGTGGTCCCCGTGGCGATGACCTGCCACGGCCAGGCGAACCGCACGCTGGGGAGGTGCACGTTGAGGCCGACCAGGTGCAGGGCGGCGGACAGCCCGGCCAGGACCACGGACGCAATGGCCTTGCGGAAGATCAGCCCGGCCAGGAGGACGGCCGCGGTCCCGATGATCCGCGTGCGCAGCCGCCGCGGCCGCCGGCCGCGGAGGCCGGCCGGGGGAACCGGGGGAGGCGCCAGTGGCCCCGGCGATGGACCGGGAGGCCAGCCGGACGGGGAGGGCGGGGGGGCCTGGGAGACCGGGGCTGCCTGCCCGGCGGCCGGGGGGACCGGGCCGGCCGGAGCCGGTGGGCCGCCGGGACCGGCCAGTACGGCCCGCCCCGGTCCGTGGGCGGCGATCAGGCTCGCTACAGCGAGCAGGATGCGGATCACGCGGGTCCACCCTCTTTCCAGGGAGCGGCGAATCGGGGCATGACGGCGGCCGCTCGCTACACGGTCGCCGGGTAATCGAGGCTGAGCACGATGGGCACGGCGCCGAACTTCCGGCGGAACCGGCCGCCGGGCCGGTCGCCGGAGTCGCGGGGCGCGAAGTCGGGCCAGCGCATGGTGAGGTGGTTCTCGCTCAGGCCGGCAACTGAGTACGGGAACTTCATCGCGGAGAAGTCGCGGTCCTTGAGCGCGCGGCCCCACCGGAACGCAGCAAACGCGTTGGCCAGATCGCGGACGGACAGGATCGCGCCCCTGGTCAGGTCGATGCGGTATACGGTGCGGGCCAGCGTGACCAGATCGTCCGCACAGCGCGCGAGCGCCGCCGACTTGGACGTGTAGACGGTGCCGTCGGCGTTGACCGTGCCAAGTTTCTCCCCGTACACGGGGGAGCGCTTGGGCCGGGCATCGCATTGCATCCAGTCGCACGCAGCCAGCAGTTCCCAGCTGATCCCGTGGAAGCTGGCCACGTCCCGGTAGAAGGACTCCTCGCCGACGAGCGGCCCCTTGGCCGTTTCGACGAAGGAGTTGAGCACGGAGCGGGGAATCTGCGGCCGGTAGCGGCGCGCGCTTACCAGGGTGGCTCGGACCGGGGCAGGGCTGGACCGGCGCGCCGCGGCCGTGCGGGCGGCCGGTACCGCGCGCACCCGCGGCTCTGCGCGGGCAGGCGCGGACCGGGCAGGCGCGGACCAGGCCACGGGCACGAAGGGCGCCTCCGGCCCGAAGCGGACCGCAGGCGTCGTAGGGCTCTCGGACTGGGCCACGGGCACGAAGGCTGCCTCCGGCCCGAACCGGACCGCGGACGTGACCGTGCTTTCGGCTTCCGACTGGGTGGTCACACCGGGGATGTCCGCTTGCGCGCCTGACACAGACGGAGTGGCCGCCGGCGCTGAACCCGATCGCGACGGCCTGGCTGCCGGGATCGGGCCGGAGCTATCCGCGGCCGCGGGGTGCGGTCTGTCCGTGCCCGCTGGGTGCGCGCTGGCCGCCCGGCTGCGGGCTATCTGTCGCGCTCAACCGGGGCGTGGCCGTCCGCTTCGGCAGCGGGCTCGCCGTTGCGGCTGGCGGTGGGCTGCCGGTCCCCGCGGGCTGCGGGCTGGCGGTGCGGGTCGGTTGCGGGCTCGCCGTTCCCGTGGGCTGCGGGCCGACCGTCGGCGTGGGCTGCGGCCCCCCCGTTCGAGTGGGCTGCGGGCTGACCGTCGGCGTTGGCTGCGGGCTGGCGGGCTGGGTCGGCTCAGGCTTGCGCTTCCGGGCCGGCTGCCGGGTGGCGGCAGGCCCGGGCCCGGAGCCCGTGCGCTCTGGGGGCGCCGAAGGCGCGGCGCCTACCCCCGGGATGGTGGCGCTGCCCGGAGCCGGCACCGCTGGCGAGTGGGCCTGCTGGGCCTGGCCGGCTGGGCCATAGCGGTACAGATCGTAGCGGCGCATGAGGCTGATCAGGCTCGCCCCGTAGTTGGGGTCGGTGGCGTACACACCGGTCAGCGCGGCCGCGAACTCGTCCGGGTGCTGCCGGTCCGCCATGGCCTGCTGGTAATAGCCGCTCCGCGCCAGTAGCCGGCCGTGGTCGTCGATGCTCTCGGCGACGTTGTTGTACACGCGGAACGACGCCGAGGTGCTCACCGGCTGCCCGTTCACGTACTCCTGGGTGGGCAGCGGCACGCTGCCCGCCGGGCCAGTGCCCTTGATGCCGAACAGGTTGTGGTCCTGGCTGGCCAGCTCGCTCTGGCCCCACCCCGACTCGTCGATGGCCTGGGCGATCGTGACCGCCGCGGGAACTCCGTAGCGACGCTGCGCCGCAACCGCGCCCGGCGCGACCTCGCTGATGAACGCCTGCTGAGCCTGCGTCTCCGAGACCGGCGTCCGGACCGGGGAGGGATGGTGCCTGCGGTACGCGGTGCCCTGGTGGCTGGGCAGGCCGCCCGTCGCGAACCCCGGGATCGCCGCACCGCCCGGTGCGACCCCTGCGCGCTTTCCCTGTTGCGCTGCTTCCTGGACCGCGGCGGCCTTCTGATGATCCGCCGGGCCGGTCCTCTGTGCCGGGACCAGCCCGGGGATAGCCGGGTCTGCCAAACCTGGGGCGGCCTGCGCCGTCCCCGTTCCGGGGATGGCCGCGAGCTCGCCGGATGCCGCGGAGGCGTCGCTGCCGCCGCGGCGGCGGTCGCGGGACGGCTGCCGCGCTGACCCGCCGGACCCGGCACCGGACGGCTGCGCCGCTCGCCCGCCGGACCCGGCACCGGACGGCTCCGTGGCAGCATGCTGACCCCCGGCCGGCGCCTGGCCCCGCGTCCCCGAGGGCAGGTCCGCACCAGGCAGCGAGCCGTTGTTGACGAACCCGACCACCCCCGCGCCCGACAGCGGTCCCTGGTATTCGTGCGCGTTGACGGAAAAGTTGGGCAGCGAGTCCCCGCCTACGGTGTCCAGCACACCACCGGCGTCCTTGGTAACCACCTCGACATGGCCGTCGAACAGTACCCAGTCCCCCGGGAGCGGCTCATAGCCGTCCCCCAGCGGGTGCCAGCGGTGGTGAGCCTGTGCATCCTGCTGGATCGAGGTGATCCCGAGGGAGGCTGGGTTCGCATCCACCCGCACGTCCGCCCAGGTGTGCAGCGGCCACGGATACGAGCCACCGCCGGTGACCCAGCTCTGGAGGCCCACGACCTGGGCGCCCAGTTCGAGGGTGAGGCTGGCGAACGCGGCGCATGATTCGCCGTGGTCAACGCCGTCCAGGCTGTCGTGCTGCCAGATGATCGCCTCCATCTCGGCCGGGGTCTTGGTCTGGGCCATATGGAGGTAGTAGTCGGCGACGTGGACGATGGCCGCGCGGAGCATCGCGTCGTGGCTCGGCGCTGCCCGATCTGGCTGAGGCGTCTGGACCGACTGCCGGAGCGCGACCAGGTTCAGCGGCAGGCTGGTCGGCGAGCTGAAATCGGCGGCCGCCTTCGGCGCAAAGGAGAACCCGGTGATGGCTCCGCCAGCGCTGAGAGTCACCAGCGCCGCCATCTGCTGCCACCGTGGCCGGCCTGCCGAAAGCAAGGAGTTCACCTCTTCCTGTCGAATGGTGCGTCCGGGCGGGTACCGCGGGCGGTTCTTCCAGGGCAATCGCTAATTCCGCGACAGCCAATTCCATGTGAACATCATCAGCGCTCTCGTCACGCCGCCAGAGTCTCGTTTCTCAGTTGCCGCAGGATCGCCTGCACCTGCGCATTGCCGGGGTCACCCGCGTTCGCGAACAGCACTGCGGCGTCATCAGCGGCCCCGGACGACGCGCCCACGATCCATTTCCGGTAGACGTCAGATACGAGGGCCGACTGACCCCGGGTACTGCCCACCGGGCGGGCGCAGAGCCCCGGAAACCCCTGGCGTGTCGTGACCACGCCCGAGCCGGTGTAGTTCAGGCAATTCTGCGAATTGCTCTCCAATCCCGGCTGCACCACGGGGTTGCCGTTGCTTCCGGTCATGGTGGCCCCGCCGATGATGTCGTTGATGGCCCGGGCGGCCACCGAGATGCTGTCGATGGGGTTGGCGGGGTCGTAGGGGTGATGCAGGTTGAGCGACGCGGCGACCGCGCCGCCCTGGCTGGGGGTGATGGGCTCGAGGCCCTGCCGCCCCGTCTTGGTGTCCGCGAAATGGGGGTTGTCGTCACTCGTCAGCAGCGCGAAGACCCAGAGAATCTGCCGCGTTGCCCTTGCGCAGGCGAAATTCACCTGGCCAGGCTCGGACACCACGTCGGGGTTCTGGCAGGCCCTGGCGACCTCAGCCTGAACGGTGGCCACACTGGCCGGCCACGACGCGCCGCCACTGCTGATGATGACGGCGAGCACCGTGGCCAGGACGACCGCGGCACAGGTTATCGAGATGATGCTGCGCCGGGAAAACCCGCGCCGGTAGGCGCTCTGCCGCCCATGACTGACGATCCCGACCGTGGGATCGGTGGAATGAACCTCGTCAGCCGGCACGCCGGATTCGTCGGCCCAATCACTGGCCTGATATCGCGGCCTTTCCCCCACAAAGGACGCCTCATCTTCCGAGTAATAGGGCAGGCTGTCCGCCACGTAATGCCGTTGAGAGGGGACGGCACCGGGCCCGGGAATCATCTCCTCATGCGGCCCCGGGTATACGGGAACCTGATCGGCCAGGGCCCCGTGCCCATGGACGGACCGGGCGAGCTCGCGTTCCAGCGACACGCGCGCCTCGGAAAGCTCCCTTTGCAGTTCTTCGGTGGTTTTCTTCAGGTCGGCGAGCCGCTGGCTATTTTGGCGGATTATGTCTTCGAAGTGCGTGGTCACCGTGTCACCTCTTGCGTGCGCCCAAACCCGGCCAAGTCCCGGACGTTCGGGATCAGCCCGGGATCGCCCATCCGGTTAGTGATCGTCCGGTAGCCGAGAGCGACGGCGAGTCCCGGCCGCTGGGAGCGACCGGACACGGCGGACCCTCAACTACCCCGTGCCAGCCCCCGCCCGGCGAGGCTGAGGCCTGGCGAGTATTAGAACACATGTGCGATGCTGATGTGAAGTCACAGTTCGTTCGAACGAATGTTCTACCGAAAGGCGAGGCCGGCATGTCCCGGATCAGGATGGAGCCAGGTGCTCAGCACGGTCCCCGCACGAGGGCGAGGCTGCGGCTCGCACGGCTCATCGGATGGCTAGGCGCCCGGTATGGAGCTGCTCTGGGCCGACATCCACAGCTGGTAGCTGATCGGCCAGGTGGTCGACGGCGGCTGGGTGAGGTCGTGCGCGTCCTGCGTGGTGACCAGGTTCACCAGGTGGCGCGGCGTGGCGCCGTACGCGGTGAGCTCGGCCGGCCGGGTGGCCAGCAGGACCGGCTCGCGGCCCGCGCTCGTGATGCCCCGGATCACCGACTCGACCTGCGCCATCGGTGCACCCGCCATGATCCCCGCGGGGACGCCGCACATGCCCCTGATCGCCGGGGCGAACTCGCTCCCGGCCACCCGGTCGAGGATTACCACCGACATCCGCGCGCTCATCGCTCCGCACAGCCCCTGGACGGCGGCCGCCTGACCCGCGCCGGTCCGCTTCACGCCCAGCCCGGTGGCAGCCGGCCCGGAACGCCCGGTCGGGCCGTGGCTGAGGCTGATACCGAACGTGGTCACGGCGGTCGGCACTGCCATGGCCAGGACGAAGCACGCCGCCGCCAGGGCCACCGCGACCCGCCCGGCGCCGCGTTCCCTGGCCCGGCGATCGAGCCACGCCGCGACCCACACGGCGCACAGGATGAACCCGGGCAGGACCACCGGGACCAGCGTCCGGCTCGCCCACGGCTGGTCCGGGACCGTCCGCGGATCCCACAGCACGCTCGCGATGGTCCAGGCGAAGATCGCGAGCGGCAGGCCCCAGACCCAGGCCAGGCCACCCTCGTCGGCCCACCGCAGCAGGGCGCGCACGCACCGTCGGGTGAGCAGGGCCATCCCGAAGCCGCCGAGCAGCAGCGACGGAATGCCGATGTACCAGATGACCCAGTACAGGCTGTCTTCAGCGTAGGAACGCGTTGGCTGGACGGGCAGGCCGAGCAGTTTCTGGAGGGCGGCGATGTATCCGGCGGTGCCCGGTCCCGGATTCCAGTGCACGGTCTGTACCGAGGGCCGGATCAGGAAGGCGATCAGCGCCGCCGCCACGAGCCCGGCGGCCACGTCGGGCAGCCGCCAGCGCAGCGCGCCCCGCGCCGCCCGGCCGACCCATGCCCGGGCAGGCGGCCAGGACGTGGCCGCCACGGCGGCCACGGTCGCCACGGAGACGCCAGCCGCGATCAAGATGGCCTCACGGACCGGGAAGCCCGGGCTGGCCACCGCGGCGGGCGCGGTCACCCAGCTGGCAGCGAGGCCGTACCCGGCCCCGGCGAGCACGCCGAGACCCAGCGGCAGCGCCTGCGGGCGCCGGGCCGTGACCAGCAGGCCGGTGAACGGGATGACGGGGATCAGGTCCGGCAGCACGCTCAGCGAGGCCAGCGAGGTCAGCCCGAGGGCCAGGCCGCCCAGTGCGGCGGCAGCCGTGCTCGGCGACAGCCACCGCGGCCAGTGCAGCCGCCCGGGGTACCTGGTCAGCCAGGTGCGGCCAGGGCGGACCGTCAGGGAGTCGGCCACCAGGCACAGGCCGCCGAGCAGGAGCAGCTGGACCATGGGCTCGGCGAAGGCCGACCGGCTCGTGTACTGCTCAGGCAGCGTCACGGCGAGGACCAGGGCCGCGGGCGGCGCCCACTGCGGGCCCACGAGCGCCCGGCCAGGCCGCCGAAGGTTAGCACCGCGAGCGCCCCGAGCACCGGGCTGACCAGCGCGGCCGTCGTCATGGCGTGGATCCACCAGCCGCCGGCCTCTACGATGGCCAGCCCCGGCGCGAACTCCGGGGTCAGGCCGCCGTGCGTGGCGGCCAGGCCGGTGCTGGCGAAACCGAGCCCCGGGTGCGCGCCGCCGAAGTCCCGCAGCGACTCGGGGATGGGCACCGAGCCGTGACCGGCAAGCCAGTAGCCGAGCTGGAACACCGCACCGGGCTGGCGCGTCACGATGATCTGCGGCGAGTTGAGCCGGATCTGCCATGCCCCGAAGCCGGCCGCCACGGCGATCGTTCCGGCCAGCCCCCACCAGCCGGCCCACGCCGGGAGTGCCCGGCCTGGCTGGCCCGGGCCAGGCGCCGGAACCAGCCGCCGCCCCGGCACCCGGCGCATCACGGCGGTGATGAGGACCACGGCCAGGGGCGCAGAGATCAGCAGCATCGGGGCCGGCCGCAGCCCGCCGGCCATCAGCAGGGCCGCGCCGGGAACGATCCACGCCAGCGCCAGCAGGACTGGCAGCAGCGTGAACTGGTTGAAGCACCACCCGGCCCAGGGCACCCGGCGACCTAGCCTCAGCGTGGTGGCAGGCTCACGGTTCTCGGCTGCTGGGCCGGCCTGACGGGCTCCCGGGCGCACGGCTTCCACTCTAGGCCGGGGGGGCGGCATTGCCGCGGAAGCCGGGGTGACCGATTCATCCCATCGACGCCACATGCGGTAGCTGTTCGGTGAACAATGGCGACACACCCCCCGTACACTCGCGCAAGGCACGGCCTACGCCACGAGGAGCGATGACCCGCTACGACGACATGGACGACTCCGGGGGCGGCATCTCAGTGTCCGGGCACGCGCCCAGGCCGCCGCGGCCGTCACGCTCTGACGTGCACAGGGACACGGGCTGGGAGCTTGCCCTGTACGGCTCCGGGCCAGCGGACCCGGCGCCGCGAACGGACCGTTATGGCGGCTCTGGAGGCGGCCCGGGAGCTGGCCAGGCCGGAAGAGGGCCGCGGTGGCGGCGCCCCAGCTGGCGTGCGATGCTCGGGGCGACGGCCATCATCGCGACGTTCGCGGTCGTCGCGACCTCACTCGTGGCCTACGCCAAGTATCGCGGCGTGGTGGGCAGCATCCACCAGGAGAACGTCACCTCGGCGATGCTGGGCAAGCGGCCGCCCTACACCGCGGGCCTGAACATCCTGATCATCGGCTCGGACTCCCGCCAGGGGCTGGGTAACAAGTTCGGGACGGACCTCCCGGGCGCACGTTCCGACACCTCGATGCTGCTGCACATCGCCCCCGGACACACCCGGGCCGACATCATCAGCTTCCCCCGCGACTCGATGGTGCCGGTCCTGGCCTGCGCCAACGACCAGCAGGGCCATCCCGGCCAGAGCGCGCAGCCCGGGGTGCTGGAGCGGCTCAACGCCACCTTCTCCGCTGGCGGCGCCCCGTGCCTGTGGAAGACCCTTGAGCAGGAAACCGGAATCCGCATCCAGCACTTCGTGGAAGTGAACTTCGCCGGCTTCCAGTCGATCGTCAACGACGTCGGGGGCGTGCCGGTCTGCCTGCCGTTCGCTATCAACAACCCCCAGTCCAGGCTGCGGCTCTCGGCCGGCAAGCACGTGGTCAACGGGGCGCAGGCGCTCGCGTTCGTCCGGCTCCGGGAGAACATCGGTGAGGGCTCGGACATCCAGCGCATCCAGCGCCAGCAGTACTTCCTGGCCGCAGTCATGCAGAAGCTCAAGGCAACGAACCTGCTCACCCAGCCGAACCGGATTTTCAGCGTCGTGCGCGATGCGGCCAGGTCCCTGACCACCGACAGCAGCCTCGACCTGTCCACGATGCTGCGCATCGCGAACAGCATGAAGAGCCTGAGCTCGAGTTCAGTGCAGCTGGTGACGGTCCCCGTCGTGCCGTACGTGGGGGATCCCGCCGCCGAACTGTCCTGGCAGCAGCCGCAGGCGTCCCGGATGTTCCAGGCCGTCGAGGCCGACCGTGACCTGCCTGCCACGGCCAAGGCGAAGGGGAAGGCCAAGAACCATGCGGCCACGGCGCTGCCCACGGTGAGCCCGGCCAAGGTGCAGGTCCAGGTGCTGAACGGGTCCGGTGTCACGGGCGTGGCGGGCACCACCGCGACCGCCCTGACCGCCAAGGGCTTCACGGTGACCGGGACCGGCCCCGCAGCCAACTACGGCTACACCAGCAGCGTGATCCAGTACTCCACCGCCGCCCAGCTTCCCGAGGTCAACACGCTCAAGGCCCAGCTGGGCTCGGTCGTGATCCAGCAGGACACCGCGCTGGGCTCGGGGTCACTCAACCTGATCCTCGGATCGAGCTTCAACGGGCTCGGCACAGCCCAGGCCTCGGCCGGGGGCGGGGCCGGGGCCGGGGCCGGGGGCGCCAAGGCGCCCGCCAAGACCCTCGGCAGCCTGGCCAAGAACTACAACGGCATCACCGGGAGCACGAACATCTGCAAGGACTCGGCTGCGTTCGCCGGCCCCGACACCCCGCTGCCGGGGGGATGACCGGGGCGTCAACCTCCGTGAGGGCCAGGCACCACTGCGCTCAGCAGCACGGGGATAGGCAGCACGGGGGGTAGGCAGGCAGCACTGGGCTAGGCAGCACTGGGCTAGGCGGCACTGGGCTGGGCCACGCCGCCATGGGGAGGGCGGCCTCCCGGGGCGTCCTCACCGGGACGGCCCTCGGGCCGCAGGCGGCGCGCCCCCAGTTGCGACACGATCAGCCAGGCCCACAGGCCCAGCGGGTACATGAAATAGCCGAACCTGGTCGCCGGCGCCAGCATGAACATGAGCACCAGGCCGATGATGAGCCGCCAGGTCGCGGACGGCACGTTCCGCGGCGGGCGGATCACCAGGGAGACCAGCACACCCAGGCCTGCCAGGCAGAGCAGGATGACGGCGATCTTGTGCCCGGTCGGCCCGGTGTCGGTCAGCACGTGCCCGGGCAGCGGGCTGTCGGCCTGCGACCGGACCTTGGCCAGCCCGAGCGGGAAGAGAATGGTGTTCTCCACCAGGGCGTGCGGCCACACCGCGGCCACCGGCCCGATGATGGCGGCCGCCGCGGCGATAGCGGCCAGCAGGAACCGTACCGCGGCGTGCTTGCCGTCCCTGACCAGCAGCATGGTCGCGGCCACGAGCAGGGCGGGCCACGCGGTCGCCTTGGTGGCCGCGGCGACGCCGAGCACCAGGCCGGCCACCACCGGCTGCGGGCGGCGCCAGAGCAGCGCCAGGCCGAGGCACAGCAGGGCGAGCACCGGGACGTCGGTACCCCCCACCGCGAGCGAGAACGCGATCACCGGCGTGGCCGTCACGAAGACAGTCCAGCGCAGCACGTCCCGGGCCCCCGCGACCGCCAGCGCTGCGGCGAACACTGCTACGAAGCCCAGGGTGAACCAGATCCGGGGGTCGGTGATGAATCCCGGCCCGAACAGCGCCCGCGGGAGCCCGAAGATCGCCATGACCGGCAGGTACGGATTGTAGATGTTGGGGTCATGCGAGGCGCTGAGCACTGCCTGGCTTTCGTACGGGGAACCGTGCTGCATCAGAAGCCGGGCGCCCCGGGCGATCACGCCCACCTCAGGCTGCCACCGGCCTTGCTCGGCCAGCAGGGACAGGGGCGCGACCAGCGCCCCGCCAACACCCAGCAGCAGGGCCAGATCCACTGCCCGCGACGATCTCCAGGCCAGCACGGCCACGGCGGCCAGCACATACGCGACGGCCGCGAACAGCCCCCACAGCCGGTGAAGAGAGTCTGTGCTGAACACGCCCAGGCCCGCAGCGAAGAGCGCGCAGGCAGCAAAGATCGCGGCCAGCCACAAGCGTGGGATGGTTACCGGCGACTGCCATCCCAGGCCGGGCTCGTCGCGACGCAGCGGCGCTCGTCTGAGCAGGAGCATAGAAATGTACCCTCCACGGGGCGATCCTAGCCGTCCGTACCTTCGGCTCTGCGCAGGCACCCCGGAGCAGGGCTGCCCAGACGAGCCCGGTGAACACCTCGGGACCGCGCCCGGGCAGCCAGCCAGCTGGCCAGGCTGCCGGACGACAGCAGCCAGAGCAGGTACACGGTCAGGGCCAGGTAGCTCAGTGTGGCCACGCCGAGCATGGCACCCACCCCGGCCGCCAGCATCCGGCCGTCCCAGCCGATCCCGCCGCGTGGATCGCCGGCGGGCATCGGGTGTCGGGCGCGGTAGGCGGCGTCCACCTGGCGCAGGGCGACCAGCCCGGTCAGCGCGAAGACGAGCGGGCCGGGCACGCCCTTGGCGAAGCCCAGCGCGGCCAGGTAGACGTACTGCCCGGCCTGGATGACCAGCGGCGTCAGCCAGTCGAGCGGGCCGTTGTGCGGATGGGCGGAGCCCGGCGCGGCGAGCAGCATCGCGGCCACCGGGGTCAGCAGGACCAGGCCGGCCAGGTCGTGCAGCCCCAGCGTGGCGAGCAGGACGGTCGCGGTCAGCCCCGCCACCGCGGGGGGCAAGGGCACCAACTGGCCGCGCACGATCGCGCCGGTGAACCGGGCCAATGGGCCGTCGTCCCGCGCGGCGGCGATGTCGGCCGGGAGGGGCGGGCCCGCCGGACGGTCCGCCGCGCGGTTCGCCGTACGGGACCAGCCGCTCCCCACCCGCGGGCCGGCGATCGTCCAGGCCAGTGCGACCGCGCCCCAGCAGGTGAGGACAAGCAGGGACATCCGGGTGCCGTAGAGGGCGGCGGTCACGGTGATCACCGCGGCACGCTCCCCCGCGGGCAGCCCGGGCAGGCGGGCGGCCAGGACGGCCAGGGTCCGGCCCGGCCCCATGTCCTCCTCCGCTGCCCGGGCCTCTGGCCGCGCGGGGGCGGGCCGGGCCGGGCGGACCAGCCCGGCCACCTGCCGCATCCCGAGAAGGATGGCCGCGGCGGTGGCCAGGGCCCACACCTGGGGATGCCCGGTGACCGCGCCAGCCGCCAGTCCCGCATACACCGCAAGCTCGCCTGCCAGCGCGCACACGCTGGCCAGCCAGCCGTCGAACGCGCCCACGGTGAGCTGGCCGCCGACCCGCCGGGCCAGGTACCCGCCGCCCAGCGCCACGCCACCGGCCAGCGCGGTGAGCGGGGTCCCGGCGCTGAACCACACCGCGGCGCACAGGGCGCACACCAGTTCGATACCGGTCACGGACGTGCGGGCCACGGCCCGGCGGCTGGCCCAGACGGCCACGCGCCGGGGCAGCACCACCACGGCCGTGGCTACGGTCATGCCTCGCTCCTACTGGTCTGCCGACACGCTCCGAACAAGCAACCCCCAGCCCTTCGTACCCCGATGTGGTTTGGTTAACATCCCTGCCCGCCCGTGCCGCCGCGCAGGGAAGAAGTATCTGCGTGCCAGGCCGCGGCCGTCTCACCACAAAGCGCCAGGTGACGGGGCCCCCTCTGCCGCTGCCACTTATTGGTTCCCTGAACAGCGTTTAATGGCTTGGGCTCAGGAAGTTTAATGGCTTGGGCTCAGGAATCGTCCTCGGGCGGTCCCGGTCTGGGACAGTCTGACTCGGTGCGGCGGCCGCACCCGGTACAGGTGCCGCCGCCGAGCCCGGGTAAAGTCCGCTCATGCGAACGGTGGCTGTGGTGCTGGCGGCCGGCTCGGGGGTGCGCTTCGGCGCCGCGCTCCCCAAGCAGCTGCTACCGCTGGCTGGCCGGGCCCTGCTGGAGCACTCGGTCGCCGCGTTCGATCAGGCTCCCGGGGTGGACGCCACGCTGGTGGTGATGGCGCCGGGGCACGCGGACCACGCCCGTGAGCTGCTGGCGCTGGGCGGATACCGCAAGGTGGCGGGGATCATCGAAGGCGGGAACACCCGCCCCGAGTTGACCCGGCGGGCGATCGCCGCGCTGGGCCCGGCCGAGTGCAAGGTGCTTTTCCACGACGCCGCCCGCCCGCTGCTCGACCAGGCCACGATCGCCGGCTGCGTGCGTGCCCTGGATACCTACGAGGCCGTCGGGGTCGCGGTGCCCACCTCCGACACCATCGTGGTGGTCGAGGACGGCCGGATGACCGGCATGCCGCAGCGCGACTCGCTGCGACGCTGCCAGACCCCGCAGGGCTTCCGCCTGTCGGTGATCCGCAAGGCGCACGAACTGGCCCTGGCCGACCCCGCCTTCGCGGACCTCACCGCGACTGACGACTGCGGAGTGATCCTGCGTTACCTGCCCGACGTCCCGGTGGCCGTGGTGCCCGGCAGCGAGCGCAACATCAAGATCACATATCCCGGGGATCTGAGCATCGCCGAAGTCCTGCTCAGCGCCGGCGACAGCGGAACCGGCGACAGCGGAACCGGCGACAGCGGCGACCGCGTCGCCGATCAGTGACGGCGGGCGCTGACCGCCTGCTTGACCAGGGTCTGGCCGAAGTCCCAGATCAGGCCGCTGCCCCGGCTGGCGTCATCCATGACCTCCACGAACGCGTCACGGAAGAGGTCCACTTCCGCTTCCCCGATGGTCAGCGGTGGCAGTAGCTTGATCACTTCCACGTTGTCCGCCGCGACCTGGGTCAGGATGTGGTGGCGCTGGAACAGCGCGACCACCACCGTCTGCGCGAACAGGCCGTGCCGGGCCGCCTGGAGCACGTTCCACGCCGCACGGGACCGCATCGCCTTGGGCCGGCCGAACTCCAGGCCGATCATCAGCCCGCGCCCGCGCACCTCGGCGAGCAGCTCGTACTTGTCCACCAGCAGCTGCAGGGCTTCCCGGAGGAGGGCGCCGGTCTGCTCGGCGTTCTGCACCAGTTCCTCGTCGTCGATAACGGCGAGCGACGCCAGGCCGGCCGTCATCGCGGCCGCGTTCGAGCCGAACGTGGAGTCATGCACCAGCACCCGGTCGATCGACGAGTAGACCTTGTCGAAGATCCAGCCCTTGGCCAGCGTGGCGCCCACCGGGACGAACCCGCCGGACAGCGCCTTAGCCACGGTCACGATGTCCGGTTCGACGTCATCATGCTGATAGGCGAAGAACCGGCCGGTCCGCCCGACCCCGGACTGCACCTCGTCACAGATCAGCAGGGCGCCGTACTGGTGCAGCAGGGCCCGCGCCGCGGCCAGGAAGCCCGGCGGGACGACCGCCACGCCCTTGCCCTGCACCGGCTCGATGATGAAGCCGGCCACGTCGCCCTTGCGCAGCTCGGCCTCGAGCGCTTCCAGGTCGCCGAACGGGATCATCGTGTCGGGCAGCAGCGGGCCGAAGCCCTTGCGGAACTCGGCTGACCCGTTCGCGGACAGCGAGCCGACCGTGAGCCCGTGATAGGCGTGATCGCAGTAGATGATCCGCCTGCGGCCGGTCGCGTAGCGGGCGAACTTCAGCGCCGCTTCCACGGCTTCGGTGCCGCTGTTGCAGAAGTACACCCGGTCCAGGCCGGGGGCTTTGGCCAGCAGCCGCTCGCCGAGCAGGCCGGGCAGCAGCGGGGTGTCGAACTGAACCATGTCGGCGAGCCCGGCGTCCAGCATGTCGTGCAGGGCCTTGCGCACCACCGGGTGGTTGCGCCCCACGCCGAACACGCCGAATCCGGCCAGGAAGTCAGCGTAGGCCTGACCGTCGGAGTCATACAGGTAGGCGCCTTCGGCCCGCTCATAGACGCGGTCGAAGCCGATGGCGTGCAGCATCCGGGGCAGCTGTGGGTTCAGGTGCTGGCTGGCGAGAGCGTAGCCCTCCCCGTGCCGGGCAGCGAGAAGCTCCGACAAGTCGAAAACCATGTGGAGTAGTCTGCCGACTTCCCGGGGCTTCTCGCTACCCGGGGTGTTACAAACCAGAGTCCTCCAGCATTTCGGTGACGAGTGCCGCGATCGGGGAGCGTTCCGACCTGACCAGCGTCACGTGGGCGAAGAGCGGATGCCCCTTGAGCTTCTCGATGACGGCCACCACGCCGTCGTGCCGGCCCACCCGCAGGTTGTCGCGCTGGGCGATGTCGTGGGTGAGCACCACCCGGGACCCCGAGCCGATCCGGGACAGCACCGTCAGCAGGACGCTCTGCTCGAGGGACTGGGCCTCGTCCACGATCACGAACGAGTCGTGCAGCGAGCGGCCCCGGATGTGGGTGAGCGGCAGCACCTCGAACATGTCGCGGGCCAGCACCTCGTCGATCACGTCCTGCGAGGTGACCGCGGACAGCGTGTCGTAGACCGCCTGGGCCCACGGGTTCATCTTGTCCGCCTCTGAGCCCGGCAGGTAGCCGAGCTCCTGGCCGCCCACCGCGTACAGCGGCCGGAACACCACTACCTTGCGGTGCTGCCGCCGTTCCATCGCCGCCTCGAGGCCCGCGCAGAGCGCCAGCGCGGACTTGCCGGTGCCGGCCCGGCCGCCGAGCGAAACGATCCCGACGTCGGGGTCGAGCAGCAGGTCGAGCGCGACGCGCTGCTCGGCGCTCCGGCCGTGCAGGCCGAAAGCCTCCCGGTCGCCACGCACCAGCCGGACCGACTTGTCCGGCAGCACCCGGCCGAGCGCGCTGCATCCGCCGGCGGCCAGCACCAGCCCGGTGTGGCAGGGCAGGTCCCGCGCCTGCTCGCAGTCCATCTTGCCGGTGTCGTAGAGCTCCTGGATGTCTTCCGCGCTCACGTCGAGCTCAGTCATGCCGGTCCAGCCGGAATCGGCCGGCAGCTCGGCCCGGTACTCCTGGGCGGTCAGGCCGATCGAGGCCGCCTTGACCCGCAGCGGCAGATCCTTGCTGACCAGGACCACGTCTTCGCCCTCGGCCGCGAGACTGCGCGCGACTGACAGGATCCGCGTGTCGTTGTCGCCGAGCCGGAACCCCGGGGGAAGGATCTGGGGATCGCTGTGGTTCAGCTCGACCCGGACGGTTCCACCCTCGTCACCGATCGGCAGGTCGGCATCGAGCCGGCCGAATTCGATCCGCAGGTCATCCAGGTGCCGGAGGGCCTGCCGGGCGAAATAGCCCAGTTCAGGGTGATGACGCTTGGCCTCCAGCTCGGTGACGACGACGATGGGCAGGATCACGCGGTGCTCGGCGAACCGGCTGATCGCAGCCGGGTCGGCGAGCAGGACGCTGGTGTCCAGCACGTAGCTGAACCGGCGGCTTCCGGGCACGCCCGGAGCCCCACCGTCCATGTCAGTGCGGGCATTGCTGGGCCGCTGCTCGCGGCGGGCAGAAGAACTGGCCACTCGTTCTCCCCTGGGCGCCTGAGGCGGCGCCGCGCTCGGACACAGATGTGTCTCCAGGACCGGGACAACCCTTCAAAGGGCCAGATCCCGGCCCTTCGCTCGTCTCGCCTGCGTGCTAGGACACGAAGCTCGAGGATGTCGAGGGCCTTCCCGGGGGGACGGCTAGGCACCGCCCACCTGATTGAAAGGTACCTGCGCGGTGCCATCCCCGGAAGACCCAGCCGGAGTGTCACATAACACGCCGGAGCCGGTTCAGGAGAGGTTTAGGACCCGAACCGGCGCTGCCGGGCGGCGTAGGAGCGGAGCGCGCGGAGGAAGTCGACCCGGCGGAAATCCGGCCAGTAGGCGTCGCAGAAGTAGAACTCCGAGTGCGCACTCTGCCAGAGCAGGAATCCGCTCAGCCGCTGTTCCCCGGACGTCCTGATGACCAGGTCGGGGTCGGGCTGCCCGGCCGTGTAGAGGTGCTCGGCGATGTGCTCCACGTCCAGGACCTCGGCGAGTTCCTCGATGGTGGTGCCCTGGGTCGCCTGATCCTGCAGCAGGGAGCGAACCGCGTCCGCGATCTCCCGGCGTCCGCCGTAGCCGATGGCCACGTTGACCAGCAAGCCGGGATTACCGGCCGTGGCCTCCCCCGCGTCCTTGAGCACCTGCGCGGTCTCCGCGGGGAGCAGGTCGAGTGCACCCACCGGTTTCACGTGCCACCCGGCCTCGGCCAGCGCGCTGACGGTGCTCTCAATGATCTTCAGGAGCGGTTCCAGTTCCGCGGTGGGCCGGGACAGGTTGTCTGTGGCCAGCAGCCAGAGGGTGACCACCTCGACCCCGGCCTGGCTGCACCAGCCGAGGAACTCGAAGATATGGTCCGCGCCCTTCTGGTGGCCGTTGCTGACGTCGGTGAAACCCGCGAGACGGGCCCACCGGCGGTTGCCGTCGAGAATGACCCCGACGTGCCGGGGACAGGTGTGCCCGGACAGGGAGGTTTCCAGCCTGCGCTCGTACATCCGGTAGACGAGATCGCGGACCCCCGCCCGAACCTCGCGCAGCCCCATCCGCACCTACTTCCGCCGCTAGCCACCGGCCGATGGACATGGCCTGCCCGCATCAAGGATGTCATCACCAAGGCGAGCTCGTGACACGACCAGCTCGCCTGGAGACAGACCAACGCCCCGGTACTAACTCACCCGGTGCTATCTAAACAGAAAGTAGTGGTACTGCGACGAGTCGTTACAGCTTATTAACCAAAGTGCGTAGCCACCATGGTGTGAGCGGGGAACGGGGTTGAGCCGGGAAACAAGGTTGAGCTGGGAAACAGGGCTGAGCCGCGGATCAGGTGCCGCGGGGACCAGCGCGGCCCTGGTCAGGCCTGGGGACCTTCAGCGCGGACCTCCTCGACCCGGCGCAGGGCCTCGCGCAACTGGCCGAGCCAGGACTCCTCGTGCTCGCCGACCAGGCGCACGCACCAGGCGAGGGCGTCGCTGCGACTGCGGGCCACCCCCGCGTCCACCAGCGTGTCGAGCACGCGGCGCTCGGACTGCCGCAGGCGGGTCATCACCGGGACCGACAGTGTGGTGAACATCACCTTCCGGCCGCCGCAGATTACTCCCCAGGACACCTTGCGGCTGAACTTGAGCTCGGCCTCGCGGGCGATCTCGATCCGGTGGTCGCGGGTTTCCTCGCGGAACCGGCGGGCCCGCCCGTCCGCCGCGGCTGCCTGGGCGGCGGGCGAGGCGTCCGTGGGCACGTCCAGCCCGCCGAGGGGGCCGACCACGGTGATCTCTTCGCGGTCCACGAGGACCTCAGGTGTCTCGGTGAACCAGCCGGCGGGCAGCCCGCCCGTGAACCAGCCCCGTACTTCCTCGCCCGGGGCGGCGTCCTCGCCGTGTCTCTCAGTACTCATGTAATTATGTAATCACGCGACCCCCGCGCAGGCAAGCACCGTACACGCAAGCACCGCACACGCAAGCGCCGGACAGGCAGGCACCGCTCAGGCAAGTGCCCGTGCGGCCCGGTCAGATTCGGGATAGAGGGGCCGGTCAGCCGACCGGCGACGCGGCGACCTGCGCGGCGATGGCCGGCGACACCCTGACCACGCCCGCGAACTCGCTGCCCAGCGCCACCGGGACGATCTGCACGTTCTCCCCCGGTTCCGGGGCCTGGATCATCAGCCCCTTGCCCAGGTAGATGGCCACGTGGGAGATGTAGTCGGGGGCCGTAGGGTCGGTGCGGTAGAACAGCAGGTCACCTGCCTGTGCCTGGCTCAAGGGAATCGCGGGCCCGGTCCGGGCCTGGTCCGCGGCCACCCGCGGCATGACCACCCCGGCCTGGGCGAACGACCACTGCACCAGCCCGGAGCAGTCAAACGTGGTCGGCCCCGAGCCGCCCCACACGTACGGGTAGCCGACCCGGCTGGCCGCAGCCTTGAGCATCGCGACGAGCTCGGCCGTGCTCAGCGCCGCCTGCCCGTTGGCCGCGGCGCTGGCCACGGTCCCGGCCGCCAGCGCCGCGCCAGCCACCCCGGGCGCGGCCGGGGTGCCAGTTGCCGAGGTGCTGACCAGCGGTTCGACCACGGCGCCGCGCGGCATCCGGGCCTTGATCTCGCGCACCAGCGCGGCGACCTGATCATGCGGCGCGCTCACCACGATCGCGTTGCCGGCCGGGAACCCGAGTGACTGGGCCACGGTCTGCGAGATCACGGCGTCCACCCCGCCGATCCCGACCGTGCCGAACCCGCCGACGCGCAGCGATCGGACCGTTCGGCCGGCCACCCGGACGGTCCCGCCCAGCGGCAGCTTGTCCTGCTTGCCCATGGTGTAGGAGACGGCGATCGCGCCGCCGGCCACGTTGCGCCACAGCGGGCTGGACGAGGCGGTCGGCCCTGCGGCGAACGCGCGGAACGTGGCCGGGTCCACTCCCAGCACCGCCGCGAACGTGCCGTTCACCCGGATCCGGGCCGCGTTGACGGCCCGGGCCGCCTGGACACCGCGCAGCCGGGCCACCCGGGCCACATCCTTGGCCGGGAGGGCCTGCTGCCCGACCACCATCACGTCCGCCCGGAGCAGCTTGCGGGGCGCCGTCGAAGCCGCGGCCCGGACCGTGGGAGACTGCGCCCCGGCCCCGGGCACCTGCACCCGCCCCGCAGCGGTGCCGCCGAGGGCCACGACCGCCAGCAGCACGGCGCCGTAGCGGCGTGCGCGAGGACTCTGCAGCACGGCGCCGTAGCGGCGTGCGCGAGAACGCAGCCGGGCACCACCTCGTGCCGCCGCCGGCGGCGCAGGAGTCACGCAGGCCTGTATACCCAGGCGCCGCCCGGCATACCAGGACGCAGCCGCCCGTCTCCCCCATTACCGGCCGAGCGGCTGAACGCGCAGGTCAGCGGGCTGGGCGTGGCACCAGCCGGATGAAGTTTGCGATGCTGTTTACACGAGCGCTGCCTATGGACTGGTGGCTAATCACCGCGCAGCGCGGCGCGCAGCGCCTCCGGCTCGGTCACCGGGGCGAGGCAGGCAAAACCCCGGCAGACGTAGGCGGCCGGGGCCGCGCCGACCAGGCCGCGCGCCTCGAGCAGCGGTATCCCGTTGTCCGATTCCCCGTCCCCGAGCGCGATCACGGCGCCCGGCGGGGCCGCCTCCAGCGCCGTGAGGTGCAGCGCGGCCGTGCGCGGATCGTCCGCCGGGCCGACGATCGCGATCTCGGCCGGGCCGGAGATCAGCGCTTCGGCCACCGCCAGGCCTGATCCCGCGGCCCGGGGGAACCGCGCGGCGATCGGCTCCAGGATGCGCAGCGCGGCGGCCGCGGCCTCCCGGTGCGGAATCGACCCGGTCAGCGCGGAGTAGCTGAGCAGGGCGCCGGCGACGGCGAAGGCGCCGGAGGGGGTGGGCCCGTCCGCGGGATCGGCGGGCCGGTAGACCAGTGCCTCCCCGTCGTCCGCGGTGTCATAGAAGCCGCCGCTCCCGTCGCCGAACCGGGCCAGCGCGGTGCCAAGCAGCTCGCCCGCGAGAGCCACCCAGCGCGCCCCGCCGGTCACCCCGGCCAGGGTCAGCAGGCCCTCGGCCACGCACGCGTAGTCCTCCAGGACGCCCGCACTGTCGGACGCCACGCCGTCCCGGGACGTCCGGGCCAGCCGCCCGCCGGACAGGTGCACCCGGGCCAGCAGTTCCCCGGCGGCCCGGGCCGCGGCCACGAACGCGGGCTCACCGAGCAGGAGCCCGGTCTCGGCCAGCGCCGCGATGGCCAGCCCGTTCCAGGCCGCGACCACCTTGTCGTCGCGGCCCGGGCGGACACGCTGGCCGCGTGCGGCCAGCAGGGCGGCCTGGATCTGGTCGAACCGGGCCGGGTCACCGGGCTCGGCACGCCGCTGCAGCACCGACCGGCCATGCTCGAAGGTCCCGGAGGCCGTCACCCCGAACGCGGCCGCGGCGTACTGTCCGTCCGCGGCCCCGAGCGCCCCGGTCAGCTCGTCCGGCGTCCACGTATAGAAGAGCCCTTCCGCGCCGTTGCTGTCCGCGTCCAGCGCCGACGCGAACCCGCCCTCCGGGGTGCCGAGCTCGGCGATCATCCACGCGCAGGTCTCCCGGGCCACCCGGCGGGCCAGCACTGACCCCGTGCGCCGCCACAGATGAGCGTAGGCCCGGGCCAGCAGGGCGTTGTCATACAGCATCTTCTCGAAATGGGGCACCACCCAGCCGGCGTCCACGGAGTACCGGGCGAAGCCCCCCGCGAGCTGGTCGTACATGCCCCCGCGGGCCATCCCCTCGGCGGTCCCTTCCATCATCCGCAACGCCATCGAGTCCGGCTCGCCGTTGCGCTGTCGCGCGCTCTCCGATTGCCGGAGCAGAAATTCGAGCACCATGGAAGGCGGGAACTTGGGCGCGCCGCCGAACCCGCCGGCGTCCTCGTCGTAGCTCTCGGCCAGCGTGGCGACCGCCTGGTCGCAGACGTCCGCGAGGGCGTCCGCGGCACCGGCTTCCGGCGCGCCGCCGGCCGCCTCGATCCCGAGCCCCTGCAATGGGGCGGCCCGCTCGGCGAGCGCCGCGGAGATCTGCCGGGCCTGGCTGGTGACCGTGCCGCGGTCCTCCCGCCACGCCTTGGCCACCCCGAGGACCAGGCGCCGGAAGTGCTCCCGGGGAAAGTAGGTGCCGCAGAAGAACGGGTCCCGGTCAGGGGTCATGAACACGGTCATCGGCCAGCCCCCCTGACCGGTCATGGCCTGGGTCGCGGTCATGTAGACCGCGTCCACGTCGGGCCGTTCCTCCCGATCGACCTTGATGGCGACCAGGTGCTCGTTCATGAGCGCGGCGGTCTGCGGGTCCTCGAACGACTCGTGCGCCATCACATGGCACCAGTGGCACGCCGAATACCCCACCGACAGCAGCACGGGAACGTCGCGGGCCCGGGCGGTGGCGAAGGCCTCCTCAGACCAGGGCCACCAGTTCGACGGGGTTGTCCGCGTGCTGCAGCAGGTACGGGCTGGTCGCGTTCTTCAGTCGGGTGGCCATGTCCCCATCTTGGCCTGTGCGCCCGGCCGGCCAGGCCACGGGTACGGGGTCGTTCGCGTTGCGACTGGAACTCATAACGGTTATCGTTTTCATCAACAGCGAGCGCCGGGGACCACCCAGCGCGATCCAGAGCGGAGACCGACACCAGATGCCCGCGCACAGGCCAGCCCAGCTCAGGCCAGCCCAGCTCAGGCCAGCCCAGCCAAGGCTGGCCCAGCCAAGGCCAGCCCAGCCAAGGCCTGCCAGGCCCAGCCAAGGCCGGTACCGCCCAGGCCGGTGCTCGTTGCGGTGGTTGCTCTCGCGACGGCGGCGCTTGCCGCCGCGTGCTCGTCCGGTTCCGGGCCGGCCCCAGCGGCCAATTCGAGCGCCACCATCACCGCGGTCGGCGCCGAGAACCAGTACGCGAACGTCATCAGCCAGGTCGGCGGCAAGTACGTGCACGTCAGCGCCGTCGAGAGCAACCCGAACACCGACCCCCACACGTTCGAGGCCAGCGCGAGCGTGGCCCAGTTGATCAGCAGCGCCGGCCTGGTCGTGCAGAACGGCCTGGGTTACGACACGTACATGAACAAGATCGAGGCTGCGGCCCCGAACGCGGGCCGCAAGGTCATCGACGTGCAGCACCTGCTCGGATTGCCGGACAGCACCCCTAACCCGCACCTGTGGTACAAGCCCACCACGATGCCGGCCGTCGCGAAGGCCGTGGCCGCGGACCTGTCGGTCTTGCAGCCCGCCCATAAGGCGTACTTCGCCGCCCAGGCCGCCGCCTTCGACCGGTCCCTGCAGCCCTGGTACCACCTGATCGCGGCGTTCAAGGCGCGCTACCCCGGGACGGCGGTGGCCACGACCGAGCCGGTCGGCGACTACCTGCTGCAGGCCGCGGGCACCCGCAACCTGACCCCGTTCGCCTTCCAGGCGGACATCATGAACGGCGTGGACCCGGCCCCGCAGTACGTCTCGCTCCAGGACGGCCTATTCTCCGGGCACAGGGTCAAGGTGTTCCTGTACAACCAGCAGGTGACCGACTCGCTCACCTCCTCGTTCCTGGCCGCCGCGCACCAGGAAGGGATCCCGGTGGTCGGGGTGTACGAGACCATGCCGGAGCCGGGCTACGACTACCAGTCCTGGATGATGGCCGAGACGACCGCGCTGGAGCGGGCCGTACAGCACGGGATCTCCACCGAGAGGCTGAAGTGATGACCAGGCCGGCGGCCGGGCCGCGCGGGGGCGCCCCGCGGGACACCGGCGAGCCGGACACGAGCGAACCGGGCACCGGCGAACTGCTCCAGGTGGACGGGGTGAGCCTCTGGCTGTCCGGCCGGAAGATCCTCGATGACGTCTCGTTCAGCCTGGGCCCGGGCGAGTTCGCCGGCCTGATCGGCTCGAACGGCGCGGGCAAGACCACGCTGCTGCGGGTCATCCTCAGCCTGCAGGCCCCGTCGGCGGGCACGGTGCGCATAGCGGGCCAGCCGCGTACCCGGCGCGGCTCGCTGATCGGGTACGTCCCGCAGAAGATCCTGCTCGACCCGGACATGCCGCTGCGCGCCCGCGACCTGGTCGGCCTGGGGCTTGACGGTCAGCGGCTGGGCATCCCGCTGCCGTCGGCCCGCCGGAGGCGCCTGGTCGACGAGATGCTGCAGGCCGTGGACGCGAACCGGTTCGGCGACACCAGGGTGGGCCTCCTGTCCGGAGGCGAGCAGCAGCGGGTGCTGATCGCCCACGCCCTGATCAGCCGCCCCCGGCTGCTGCTGCTCGACGAGCCGCTGGCCAACCTGGACATCGCGAGCGAGCAGGACGTGGTCGAGCTGCTCGGCCGGGTCGCCCGGGAGCAGCAGATCGCGGTCCTCATCTCAGCCCACGACATGAATCCACTGCTGCCGTTCATGGACCGGATCGTGTACATGGCGGCTGGCCGCGCGGCCAGCGGGACCACCGCCGAGGTGGTGCGCCCCGAGGTGCTCAGCTCGCTGTACGGCCAGCACGTGGACGTGATCAGGGTGCACGACCGGATCCTCGTGGTCGCCGGGCGTGGCGCCGGGCTGGCCGCGGTGGAAGCCGCCCCCGCCGCGGCCCCGCTCCCCGGGCACGCCGACCTGCCGCCAGCCCACCTCTGAGGGGGCTTAGTGCTGAACGCGATCTTCGAGCCGGGGTTCTTCTCCAGCGGCCCGGTGCACGTGGCCCTAGCCGCGGGCGGGGTCGTGGCGCTGGTGTCCGGGATCGTCGGCTCGTTCACCGTGATCCGCGGCCAGTCCTACGCGGGCCACGCGCTGGCCGACATCAGCGTGACCGGCGGATCCGCCTCGTTCCTGGTGGGCATCAGCCCGTTGTGGGGATTCGTCGGCGTCGGCGTGCTGGCCGCCGGGGTCATGGACATGATCGGGATCCAGCGGCCCCGCGGCCGCGACCTGGCCACCGGCATCGTCCGCGGGGCCGGGCTCGGCCTGGCCGCGTTGTTCCTGTACTGGGACACGACGCACAGCGACGTCACCGGGGCCACGATCACGATCCTGTTCGGCTCCCTCTTCACCATCAGCAGCTCCATCCTCCCGGCCATCGTGGCGCTGAGCGTGGCTGCGGTCGCCATCGTGGCCGTGCTCTACCGGCCGCTGCTGCTCAGCACGGTCGCAGCCGACCTGGCCGCGGCGCGGGGGGTCAGCGTGCGGCTGGTTGGCCTGGCGTGCCTGGTCGCGATCGCGCTGGCGGTCTCGCTATCCGCGATGACCATCGGCACCATCCTGTCCACCGCGCTGCTGATCGGGCCCGCAGCGATCGGGCTCCGGCTGAGCAGCCGGCCGGGACTGGCCATGGCCTGGGCCGTGGCGGCCGGGCTGGCCGCCACCTGGCTGGGGGTGCTGCTGGCCTACGACAGCTTCTACTGGCCGCCGGCCCAGCACGGCTGGCCGGTCAGCTTCTTCGTGGTCACGCTGATCTTTCTGGGTTACGTGGCCGTGCAGGGCATCACCACCCGGGTCCGGCGGGGCTGAGCCTATGTTCAGTGGGTTCATGACCAACGCCTGGCTGGTGGGGACGATCGTGGCCATCGTCGCGGGCGTCGTCGGGTTCTTCATCGTGCTGCGCGGCTCGGCGTTCGTCGCGGACGCCGTCCCGCAGGGCGCCTTCGCCGGCGCGGCCGGGGCCAGCCTGATCGGGATCAACACACTGATCGGGCTGGCAGCGGCGGCCTTGCTCGGCGCGCTCGGGATCGGCTGGCTCAGCCGCCGCGGGCGGCGGGACGTAGCCACGGCCCTGGCTCTTGTGGTCCTGCTCGGCCTGGGCGCGCTGTTCCTGAGCTTCAGCACGGAGTACGCGCCCGAGATCTACGCCCTGCTGTTCGGCGAGGTGCTCGGGGTGAGCACCAGCGAGGTGCTGCCGATCGCGGTCCTCGCCGCGGTGAGCGTTGCGGCCATCGTCGCGCTGTACCGGCCGCTGCTGCTGTCCTCGGTCATGCCGGAGCTGGCCGAGGCGCGCGGCGTCCGGCCGGCCCGGGTGGAGATGCTGTTCCTCGTGGTGGTGGCGCTGGCCACGAGCATGACCCTGCCGGTCGTGGGGGCGCTGCTGATCTTCAGCCTGATGATCGGGCCGCCTGCCGCGGCCCGATCGGTGACCAGCAAGCCACTGCCCGCCGTGGCGCTGTCCGCGGCCATCGCGGTCGTGGTGGTCTGGGCGTCGATCGCCGCCGCCTACGACACGAACTGGCCGGTCGGCTTTTTCGTCGGCGCGTTCGGGGCGGTCTGCTACGCCGCCGGGCGGGGCTGGGTCGCGCTGCGCGGGCGGCAGCCGACCCGCCCCGGCGGGTGGCGCGGAGCTGCGGAGCACGAAGTACCGGCTGCTAATGTGCGGGTGTGATGACGCCGTTGCCTGCTAAGCGTTCGCTGGGCGGCACCCGGGTGCGCGGGACCCGGCAGGCCGAGGCACTGTCGGCGGTCCTGGGCGGGCTGCCTGGATTCTGCAGCGCCCAGCAGATCCATGCTGAGCTGCGCCAGCGCGGCGAGCACATCGGCCTGACCACCGTCTACCGGCACCTGCAGGTGCTGAGCGAAGACGGGCTGGTCGACACGATCCGGGACGCCAGCGGCGAGACGCTGTACCGGCGGTGCGAAAGCAACGCCCACCACCATCACCTCATCTGCCGCAACTGCGGAACCAGTGTCGAGGTGGAGGGCCGCGCGGTGGAGCGGTGGGCCGAGCAGGTCGCGGCCGAGGCCGGATTCACCACGGTGGACCACACCGTGGAGTTGTTCGGGCTGTGTCCCCCGTGCAGCCAAATGGAACGGCGCAGCCAGATGGAACAGCGCAGCCAGATGGAACAGCGCAGCACGGCCCCCAGCGCCGACGTCGGCAGGCAGGCTGAGGCCGCCGGGTCATGAGCAAGTCCGGCCGGGCCGCGGCCCGGGAGCGCATCCGGCTGGAGCGGGAACGGGAGGCCCGCCGCAGGCAGCGCAACCGGGTGCTGGTGGTGGTGGGCAGCGCGCTGGCCGCGATCGTGATCGCGGTCATCGTCATCGTGGTGGTCCGGCCCGGGCACAGCACGGGCACGGGGACAGCCACGGCCCCAGTGCACAGCGCCTACTACAACGGCCCGTTCGCGCCGGTCACCAAGAACCCGGACCACAGCGTGACCATGTCCCGGCCGGCGGTGACCAAGCCGGTGCTGGACATCTACGAGGACTTCCAGTGCCCGGTCTGCGACGCGTTCGAGAAGGCCAACGGCGCGGTCGTGCAGAAGCTGGCCTTGCAGGGCAAGGTGCGGGTGATCTACCACCCATTCACGATCTTCCTGGGTGAGCAGCCGGCCCAGGACAACTCGGTGCGGGCCTGGGCGGCGGCGCAGTGCGTGCCCGCCCGGCAGTGGATGGAGTACCACAACCTGCTCTACTCCAACCAGCCCGACGAGCGGGCCCAGGGCGGCTTCCCGATCAGCCTGCTCCTCGCCCTGGGCCGGAAGGTCGGGCTGACCAGCCCGTCGTTCACAGGCTGCGTGAAGTCCCAGAAGTACGCTCCCCTGGGCGTGCCGCTCAGCGAGCAGATCGTTAAGAGCGGCATCAATTCCACGCCGACGGTGGAGCTAGACGGCAAGACGGTCAGTAACGCCATCTTGGTGCAGCCGGGGAATGCTCTCGGGAAGCTGATCCAGGGCGCGAGCTGAGTGCCACACTGCCGGATGCCGCGATTTCCCCTGATCCACCAGGCTCTGCTGGGCACGGGGTGGGTCCTTCTCACCGACGCCGACTACCCGCACAGCACGAAGGTCCGCCCGCGCGGCCCTCATCCAGCTGAACCTGCGGCCCGGACTGGTCACCGTGCCGGGCGGCTAGCCCAGGCCGCTAGTAGCGCACCAGGTACGTGCCGCCCGCGCCGGTGTTCTCGTCCCGGATGGTCACCGTGGCCCGGCCGCGGAGTAGTGCGATGCGCACGTACACCGTGTCACCCGGCGCGGTGTCCACGCTGATCCGCTGCTCGTTCGGCCGTTGCGGGACCATCCGCCACCACAGGTAAGGGCCGAAGTACCCGCCCGCGGACGAGCCCGCCTGGATGAGCGGGTCACCCGCCTGGCCGGGCCCAATGCCGGCCCAGGAGGACGCGGCGGTGTCCGGGGCGTTCTCCGGCCGGGTAACCCGCCAGGTGCCGTAGACCACGGTCCGGGTGGCGGCGCTGGCCCGGTTACCCCCCGCGCTGGGGCGCGGGGCGGTGGCCGGAGGCGTCAGGGTGCTGAGGACCGGGCTGGTGTCCCCCACGATCGATTGCGAGCTGGCTGGCTGCACGTCCCCGACGATCGATTGCGAGCTGGCCGGCTGGACATCGCCCACGATCGACCGGGGCGCGCTGGATGGGATCACCGGGGCGAAAGAACACGTGGCCGGGGCCGAGCGGACCCCGCCGGTCACGAACCTGCGCCACGCGGCCAGCTGCCCCCGGCAGGCCGGCCGGAGCGGCAGATCGTTCGCGGCCAGCTCAGCCGGGGTAGCGGTGAGCGGGTCGAAACGGGCCGGCAGCCGTACGGTGACGGCGGAGATGCCGCTCCCGCAATTGGTGACCGCACGGGCACCGGTCGTGGACCCCGCGAGGGCGGGGGCCGCCAGGACGATGGGGGCGACAGCCACCCCGGCGATCGCTAGGTGCCAGATTGGCCTGCGCACGATTGCGCGCATTAACCCGGCAGCGATCATCAGCGACCTCCTCGGGCCATACGAACTATGCCATTGGCGCGCCACCGAGACGCGCGCTCGACTGCAGGGCGGGGGGCTGCCGTCAGGTCCGGTACGCGCAGCATAGCGAAGTAGGTGCCACCTGGCCGGCTGCTGGACCTCTGAGCCGTCATGAACCGTATGCCGGCTGTCCGGTGCCATGATCCGGCACGCACGTGGCGGGCCCAAGCGGCCTACCATGTCGTGACTGTCGGCCTGGCCTGATACCAAGGACCCATGACATCCGGTGCTGGCCCGCGTGAGGAAACGGATCTCCGCGAGGAGGCGGAGCGCTGCCTGCGGGCGCTCGCCGGGCCGTCGGCGCGGCTCCGTGAGGATCAGTGGACCGCGATCCAGGCCCTGGCCCGCGACCGGCGCCGGGCGCTGGTCGTGCAGCGCACCGGCTGGGGCAAGTCGGCCGTGTACTTCGTCACGACCGCGCTGCTCCGGGCCCGGGACATGGGACCGACGATCATCATCTCCCCGTTGCTGGCCCTGATGCGCAACCAGATCGAGGCGGCCGCGCGGGCCGGGTTGCGGGCCCGGACCGTGAACTCGGCCAACATGCCCGACTGGGACGAGATCTACGCCGAGATCGCCGCAGGCTCCGTGGACCTGCTCCTGGTCAGCCCGGAGCGGCTGAACAACCCCGGCTTCCGTGACCTGGTGCTGCCCAAGCTGGCCGCCACCGCCGGGATGCTGGTCGTGGACGAGGCACACTGCATCTCCGACTGGGGCCATGACTTCCGGCCCGATTACCGCCGACTCCGGACCGTCCTGGAGAACCTGCCCCCCGGCGTGCCGGTCCTCGCCACCACGGCCACGGCCAACGCCCGGGTCACCCGGGATGTGGCTGAGCAGCTGGCCAGCGGGGCCGACGGCGAGGCCCTGGTGCTGCGCGGACCGCTGGACCGGGAGAGCCTGTGCCTGGCCGTCGTGGAACTGCCCGCCGCGCAGCAGCGTCTCGGCTGGCTGGCCGAGCACCTGGATGAGCTGCCGGGCTCTGGCATCATCTACACGCTCACCGTGGCGGCGGCCCACGAGACCGCGGCCTTCCTGCGCGACCGGGGCCACGACGTCCTCCCCTACACCGGCCGGGACGAGCAGGAGCAGCGGCTGTCCGCCGAGCGCGCCCTGCTCGACGGCGAGCTCAAGGCGCTGGTGGCGACCAGCGCGCTGGGCATGGGCTTCGACAAGCCTGACCTGGGCTTCGTGGTCCACCTGGGCGCGCCGCAGTCCCCAGTCGCCTACTACCAGCAGATCGGCCGGGCGGGCCGGTCCTTGCCCCGGGCCGAGGTGGTCCTGCTGCCCGGGAAAGAAGACCGCGACATCTGGGCCTACTTCGCCTCGCTTGCGTTCCCGCCCGAGCCGATGGTCCGGGCGACGCTCGCCGCGCTCGGCGAGGCGGGCCGGCCGCTGTCGTCCGGCGCGCTGGAGACCCAGATCGACCTGAGCCGCGCCCGGCTCGAGATGATGCTCAAGGTCCTGGACGTGGACGGCGCAGTGCGCAAGGTCAGCGGCGGCTGGGCTGCCACCGGGCAGCCGTGGGTCTACGACGCCGAGCGCTACGCGACGGTGGCGGCGGAACGCCACCGGGAACAGCAGGCCATGCTCGACTACCTGCGCACGCCCGGCTGCCGGATGGAGTACCTGCGCCGGCAGCTGGACGACCCCGGGGCACAGCCGTGCGGGCGGTGCGACAACTGCACCGGGCACCCCTGGCCCGCGGAAGTGTCGGCGGAAGGAGCGGCGCAGGCGAGGGCCCGGCTGCTCCGGCCCGGTATCGACATCAGCCCGCGCCGGATGTGGCCGCCGGGAATGAAGCCGCTCGGCGTCGACGTGGCGGGCAAGATCCCGGCGGGGGTGTCGGCCGACACCGGCCGGGCGCTGGGCCGCCTCACCGGCCTGGGCTGGGGCCCCCGGCTGCGTGCCCTGCTGGACGCCCCCGACGACCCGGCCGCCGACGGGCCTGCCGACGGGCCCGTCCCCGACGACCTCGTCGCCGCGCTGGTCCAGGTCCTGACCGCGTGGGACTGGGCACAGCGCCCGGCCGGGGTGATCACCCTGCCCAGCCGGACCCGGCCCCGGCTCATCACCAGCCTGGGCGAGCGGATCGCAGAGATCGGGCGGCTACCGTTGCTTGGTTCCCTGGAGTACGCGGGTAACGGCCCAGGGCCCAGGCAGTTCAACAGCCCGCAGCGGCTCCAGGCGATCTGGCGTGAGCTGCTGCTTCCCGGGCCGCTGGCCGGGGCGGTGGCCGCGCTCGGCGGCCCTGTGCTGGTCATCGACGACCGCATCGACAGCGGCTGGACCATGACGGTCGCGGCCCGGCTGCTCCGGGAGGCCAGGCGCGCCCAGTGTGCTCCCCCTGGTCCTCGCCGTGGCCGCAGGCTGACCCGACGCCCGCGGGGGGGGTGGCGCGGACAGCAGGCCCATGCAGAGGGCCGCTGGGCCGGACAGATGGGTGACGACGTAGACGAGCCCGCAGCCGCCTAGCACTGCCACGATGCCCAGGACCGCCATCCGCACGCCGCCAGGAACCACGCGGGCCGCTCGGCGACGGGCTGGGCTTCTACCATCATGGGAATCGCCTTCCGAAAAGGACTTGACTGATACTGAATTTGTATCATACTGATATCAGTTTATTCAGCGAGGGAGCCCTCCGGTGGCGGTGCAAGGCCAGGAACGGGCCACGGTCAGCGCGGCGGCGCTGTCCGCCGAGGGCCTGGGCAAGACATTCGGCGACAAGGTCGCGTTCGCCGATGTGAGTTTCGAGATCGGGCACGGCGAGGTGTTCGGGTTCCTCGGGCCGAACGGCGCCGGGAAGACCACGACCGTACGTACGCTCGGCACGCTGATCGCGCCGACGTCCGGCTCGGCGGTTGTCGCCGGGCTGCCGCTGACCCCCGCGAACGGCGGCGAGATCAGGCGCCGGATCGCGATCGTGCCGGAGTCGCCGGGCCTGTACCAGCGGCTGAGCGTACGGGAGAACCTGGAGTGCTTCGCCGACCTGTACGAGACGGCCGACCCGCGCGGGCGCATCGCCCGCGCCCTGGCGGCGGTGGACCTGGCGGACCGGGCCGAGGACGTGTGCGGCGCCCTGTCCAAGGGCCTGCGCCAGCGGGTCGCGCTGGCCAGAGCACTGCTCAGCGACCCGGCCGTGCTGTTCCTCGACGAGCCCACCTCCGGCCTGGACCCGGTCGCGACCCGCGAGGTGCTCGCGCTCATCGAGGGTTTCCGCCGCGACGGGGTGACGATCTTCCTCACCACGCACCGGCTCGACGAGGCCGAACGGCTCTGTGATCGGGTCGCCATCTTGAACACGACGCTGCGCATGATCGGGCGGCCCGCGGACCTGCACGACCGGCTGTTCGCCAAGACGCTCGTGGTGACGGTCACAGCGCCGCTGCCGGCACCGGATGCCGTGTTCGCCGGGGTGGCCGGCGTGGAGGGCTTTTCGGTTGGGGAGGACGGCAGCTATCTGCTGAGCGTCTCGGACCTTGCGGTGGCCGCCCCGGCGGTCACCCGGGCACTGGTGTCGGCCGGCGCGGACGTGCTGTCGATCGGCGAGTCCCGGCACTCGCTGGAAGACGTCTACCTGGAGCTGATCGGCGACTCGTCGGAAGGCCCGGCGGAAGGAGAGCACTCATGAGCATGCGGCGAGTACGGGCGATCTACCGCAAGGAGATGCGGGAGTTCCGCAGAAACAAGCAGGTCATCTCCACGATGGCGGTCAGTCCGATCGGCTTCCTGATCTTTCCGGTGATCTTCCTCTTCTCGGTCACGCCCGCGGACGTGAGCGTGCTGTACAGCTATCCGGTCCAGCTGTTCACGCTGGCCATGGCGGCGGTACTGCCGGCTGTAGTAGGTGCGTACTCGATCACGGGCGAACGCGAGCAGGGCACGCTCGAGCCGGTGCTCGGCACGCCGATCCGTACCGGGGAACTCATGCTCGGCAAGGCCCTGGCCGTGTTCGTCCCGGCGGCTTCCTGGTCCTATCTGATCTTCGGCGTCATCGACGGCCTGGTCTGGCTGATCAAGCCCGCGGCGGTGTCCGCCGTGGCGCTGCGCCCGCCCATCCTGCTGGCCCAGCTCATCTTCACCCCGCTGCTGGTGTGCATGGCCGTGTGGGGGAGCATGACGATCTCCGCGCGCACCAGGGATGTCCGGGTCGCCCAGCAGCTCACCGTGCTGGTCACCCTACCGGTCGTCGCCGTACTGATCCTGATGGCGGTCCACGTCATCCAGTTCACGGCACCGGTCACCATCGCGCTGGGGGCGGCGCTTGTAGTGCTGGACGTGGCCGGGTGGCCGCTGGTGTCGAAGACGTTCAACCGGGAACGGCTGGTGCTGGGCACCCGCTAAGAGCTAGCCACTCTGCTCCGGTGAGCCGTGTTGCTCACCCCGGGATGGCCAGATCACATCGCAGCCAGCCAGTCATGCGTGTCTCCCAGTGCGCGGCCATACGGGCTGTGCGGGGACGATCTGTTAAGGCACGACCACGAGCGGCACCGCTGAGCGGCGGGCGAGGCTGACGGCGACCGAGCCGACCACGCGGTGCATGGCATGCGATGAGCTCCCGACCGCGATCACCACGGTATCGCCGGGGTGGGCGTCACGGATGTCCGTGGCGGCGGCGATCAGCTCGTCCGGGATGAGGCCCTGGCGCCACTCAAACCGCCAGCGCTCCTCGCGGTCGCGCAGCTGCTCGCTGGCCGCGGCGCGGAGCTCCCGCGCGATATCGTCGAAGCTAGCTTCCATTTCGGCTACGGCACCTGGCGACAGCGAGTCGATGCTGGACAGGTGAGCGACGTACACCACCTCGATGCTGCCGGTCCGGCCCTGCAGCAGCCTGACCGCGGCGTCGAGTGCCCGGACAGCAGGAGGTGAGCCGTCATATCCGACGACGAGGTACAGGTTCCCGGCAACCGGCGCTGTAGCGTTCATCGCTACTAAGGCTATGCAATTCCCCGTGCGTCGTCCTGGTATCCGGCGTGCGGACGGCATGACGGGCATGGTTCACCCCTCCTGGCGGACCTAGCAGCCGCCGATCGAGTCCACGACCTGCGGCGTGCCATTCTTGGATGCGGGCAGAACTCACCGCGGCTTGGGTAGTGACGGAGGCGACGATCAGGTGACCGGGACGGCTGGGAAGATGCGAGAGGTGCTCCGCGCGCTAGAGGTGTTCCCCGCCGAGTTGCCGGAATTCGACATCCGGTCAGCGCCAGACGATCCAGTCACCTTGTTCCTGATGTGGCTCACTGATGCGGTAAGGGACAAGATCCTCGGGCCGCACGCCATGACCCTGGCTACCGCCGACGCTGCGGGCCATGTCTCATCCCGCGTGGTGATCTGCAAGGACGTTGACGAGACTGGCCGGTGGTACTTCGCTTCGGGCGCGGCCAGCACGAAGGGAAGGCAACTGGCCGCTAACCCTCGCGCCGCCGCGTCGTTCTACTGGCCCCAGCATGGCCGCCAGATCCGCATCCGCGGCCAAGCCCGGTCTGCGGGAAGCCAGGCGAGCGCCGCGGACTTCCTGGCCCGGCCGCCGGCCTCCCGTGCCGCGGCACTGGCCGGCCGCCAGTCCGAGCCACTGGACGATCCGGCTGAACTTGACGAGGCATTCCGCCAGTCCCAGGCCGAAGTTGACGCGAACCCCGGGCTGGTCGCAGCCGGCTGGACCTTGTACGCGCTGTCCGCTGAGGGGGTGGAGTTCTGGCAAGCCGATCACCAGCGCCGCCATATCCGACTGCAATATCTGCGCACGGCCGACATGTGGACCAGATGCCTGCTCTGGCCCTGAGTTCTGGGTTCCCTGAGTCCGCTGCGGCAGCGCCGTAGGCCCCCGTACGGGCCGAGGTTGGTGGAAGTCTGCTATTGGATCTATACTTCTTCCATGGCTCTGAGTATCAAGAGTGATGAGGCGGACCGGCTGGCCAGGGAGCTGGCTGCCGAGACCGGTGAGACATTGACCGAGGCCGTCGAGATTGCGCTCAGGGAGCGGCTCGACCGTGAGCACGCCAGGCACGCGGCCAGTATGAGAACGCGCCTGAAGCGCCTGGCGGCCGACGTGGCGGTCTTGCTGGTCGCCGACGACAGGACGGCCGAGGAAATCATCGGTTACGACGACGCTGGCCTGCCGCGTTGACGGACCCACCGCGCGGGAGCCTTGTCGTCAACACGTCGGCCGCCGTGGCGATCGTCCTCGGCGAACCCGGAAGCGAGGAACTTGCGGCCCACCTCGAGAATGCGCTTGCCCGGCTGATGCCGGCCGCCATACGCGTCGAGCTGGGCATCGTCCTCGAAGCCCGGCTGTGGCCAGCCGGGCCAGACGTTGTCGAACGGCTCCTTCGTGACGCGAAGATCGAGATCGTGCCCGTCGATGCAGACCTGGCTGCCCGTGCGATGAGCGGCTGGCGGCGATATGGCAAAGGGCACCATCCGGCGGGGCTCAATTTCGGCGACTGCCTCACGTACGCGCTTGCCGAACGGACCGGGCACCCCGTGCTATGCACCGGAAACGACTTCGCCGCGACGGATATCGCCGTACTGCGCCCTGAGCGGGCGTCGGCCAAGGGCTGACAGCCAGTCACGCCCTCGCCTGCACCGCCGGTCCCCAGAGTCGCGACATGGCGGCTGCGGCAACCGTTTGCGTGAAGTCGGTCTCCTGGCTCAGGAGTACCGCACCACCAGTGGGGTTACGACCTGCTGGCGGGATTATGCCGCCGACGCGACCGAACTGACCGACCACATCACCCATCCCGGCGCCAAGCAGGCGGCTGGGCCGGTTGCTGGCGCTGTCCCGTAAGCTGCCGACCGTGAAATTGCCGGCCTCACCAGGCTCCGATCAAGGCCGCAAGCGGTTGCGCGTGGATAACGATGCGCCCGGGTCCGCCCCGGGAGCAACTCCAGCGGCGCCGGGCCCAGCCACGGGTCCGCTCGCCCGCCTACGAACGGTGACCCGCAGCCGGCCCAGCGTGGAAGCGTTGGCCGTGGTCCTGCTCGGGCTGCTCGTCCTGGTGGTCCACGACGTGGGCTACCTGCTCCGGCAGCCGTTCTGGACCGATGAAGCCTGGGTCGCGGTCACTACCCGGTTCCCGCTGTCACAACTGCCCGCGACGACCTCCAGCACGCCGATCGGCTGGTCAGCACTGATGCGAGTGGTCACCGTCAGCGGGACGCAGACCGCCCGGCTGCTGCCGCTCGGCTTCGCCGGGGCCGCCGTGATGATCGCCTACTGGTTCGCGCGCCGGCTCGGCTGGCGATGGCAGGCCGCCTCGGTCACCGCCGGCCTGCTGGCCGGGATCGGGGTACTCCTCGTCCCCGCCATGCTCGTGCGCAACGACCTGAAGCAGTACACCGCGGATGCCTGCATGGCCTTGCTGACGCTGGCGCTGACCTCGCAGCTCGAACGCGAATGGTCGCGCTGGCGGCTAGCTGGCCTGTCGGTCGCCGTGTGGGGCGGCATGCTGCTGAGCCATACCGTCGCCTTTGTGGGCCTCGCGGCGTTCGGAGCCTTGTGTGCCGTCCAGCTGGCACGCCGCGCATGGCGCCGGCTGGCGGAAGCGGTCGTGACCGGCGCCGGCACGGCGATCCTCATGCTCGGCGTCTACGAGGGCTTCGATGCCCGCGCGGTCGTGCCCGGGCTCACCACCTACTGGGCGGGCTACTACCTGCCGGCCGCCGATGGGCTGCGGGCGAGTAGCACATTCGTGATCTCGCATGTCAACGCCGTTCATGCCTATTTCGGTCTTGGGCCGGTGTGGCTGGGAGTCCCGCTGTTCATAGCCGGGCTGGTGACCATCTTCCGGCTGGGCAGGCCCGCGACGGCGATCGCGGTTACCGCGCTGTGGCCGGAGATGCTCGCCCTCTCCGCCCTGAAGAAATACCCGTTCCTCGACCTGCGCACCTCGACCTTCCTGTTCGCCATCACGGTCGTGGTCGCCGCGATCGGGGTGGCCGGGCTGGGCTCACTCGTGCGGCCCTGGCTCAAGGGCGGGGTCGCCGCCGTGCTGGCTGCTGCCGCCGCGGTGGCCTTCACTGTCGCCGCTCAGCCGTACGCGCGAAGCCACACGATCCCGGAGGAGGACGTGCGCGATCAGGCTCGCTACGTCGCCGCACACGCCGCGCCCGGCGATGTCATCGTGGTGAACCTGAGCAGCAACTGGGGCTTTGCCTACTACTGGCCGCTCGGCGAGCCGGCCGCCGGCCCGACGCCGCCGTTCTGCAAGGCTACGAGGCATATTTCCCGGGGCAGCCACGCATCATCGTCGCGCGCGACCGGGACCCTGCGGGCGTCAACGCTGCGCTTTCCCTGGCCCTGGCACGGGCCCGGCAGCATGCCTGCGGCCGGATCTGGCTGGTCCGCACGCACCTGTCGGCAGCCGAACGAGTGGCGTGGACCGCGGCACTGCGCCAGCGGGGACTGGTCAGCACAAGGGCCGGAGCGGGCGGGTTGCGGGTGGTGCAGCCTAGCCGCGGAGCAGCAGGCGGTCCCGCGCGGTGCCCGGGCGGGGGCCGGCCCCGAGGCGCGAGCGTGCGATACCTCCGCATCAGCTGAGGGTGAGCAGGCCAAGCTTGCTTCAGCCTAAAATGCCATACACGTTCTATACACGTGAGATGTAGAATAGGTGTATGAGCAGAGTTCGCACGAACATTGAGATCGAGGACACCTATCTCCAGGTTGTCATGGACCGCTACGGCCTGCGCACCAAGACAGAGGCGGTGGAGTTTGCTCTACGGAATCTGGCCGGGCAGCCCATGACACGAGAGGAAGCCCTGGCGATGCGGGGCGCCCACGCCATCGCAGAGCTCCCCGAAGACACCCGCCCTCAGGGGACCGCGTGATCTTGGCCGACACCTCGGCCTGGGTCGAATACGACCGGGCCACAGGAAGCAGGACCGACCGGCGCCTTTCGGAACTCATCGCGGCCGATGGCCCGGTCGCCGTCACCGAACCAGTGATCATGGAAGTGCTCGCCGGGGCACGCAGCGATGCCCGCGAGGCCGACCTGCGCCGGCTTCTGCTGCGATTCCATCTGTACCGTTTCGATGCAGCCGCCGACTTCGACGGCGCCGTGCGCATCTACCGCCGGTGCCGGCAGGCCGGCATCACCCCCAGGGGCCTGATTGACTGCATGATCGCCGCCGTCGCCTGGCGGCAGCAGGCGGCCATTCTTGCCTGCGATGCTGATCTTGATCGTGTCGCCCGCGTTGCCGGGATCGAGCTAGACCAACCTCCTACGTGACCAAGTGCCCTGTTGCTGTTCGCTGTCAAGAGGGGAACCCCGTGTTATTGCCCGGGGTTCCCACGATGACCGGGTTGATGCGGAACCTCCACACTGATGGCATGCCACCCGGCGTGGTCCTGCCGACCGCTGATGGGCCACCGTCGCCACACTGGCAGCACGTGCAGACCCTCGGGGTGGCAGAGGTTGTGATGACCATTCTTGAGGCGAGCAAGACCATGCCCTCGGCAACTGCAGCTGCCGTCTCCCGTGACAGGCATGCCGGGGGAGTTCGGGTACGCATCAGCCTCCTGGAGGGCACACAATCGCCGGACGGGACTCCAGGGGAAACGGATGGCACCGAAAGGGTGATCGCGATCTTCATGGCCCGCGAGCTCGGCGGCGATCTAGCTGACGCCTTCGGGACCAGGGACGTGATCACTCTTAAATGACTGGGCTGGAGGCGAGGCCGGTGGGGGGAGGCCCGGTGGGGGGAGAATCACACGGCGCCGCCTCTCCTCCAGCCCCATTACAGCGGCAATCGCCGCGGCGGTTTCAGTTGCCGGGATCGGCGGAACGGAGGAAGGCGAGCACCGCGCGGACGCGGTTATTCTCGGTGTCGCTCTGGGCCAGTCCCAGCTTGGTGAAGACACTGGTTGCGTGAGTTTCGACGGTACGCGCGCTCAGGAACAGTTCCTTTGCTATCCCGAGGTTGGAACGGCCCTCTGCCATGTGCCAGAGGACCGCGCGTTCGCGTTCATTGAGAGTGTCGATCTTGCTTGGCCTCCGGTTCCGCTGCAGCAAGCGCCGCACGATGGTCGGGTCGATGACCGTTTCACCTGCGGCGACCCTGGCCAGATTGTCCATGAGACCACCCGCGTCTGTCACGTTGTCTTTCAGCAGATAGCCGACGCCGGTACGCACCGTCTCGAGCAACTGGCTCGCGTATCCAGTCTCCGCGTAGGTGGACAGGACGAGAATGCCGATCTGCGGGTAAAGACCACGTAGCTCGTGTGCAGTGCGGATGCCTTCGTCGGTGAAGGATGGAGGCATCCGGATGTCGAGAATGACCGCATCGGGCGGGCTGGCCCTGATGACCGCGAGCAGTTCTGCGCCTGATGGCACGCTGGCGGTTACCTGGGCGCCGGATGCCTCGAGGAGGAGCGCCAGGCTGCTGCGGAACAGCCCGGAATCCTCGGCGATCGCTAACCGCATGGGATTCTCAGCATGACACGGGTTCCCTTGCCGGGCGGGCTGTCGATGGTGAGCTCCCCGTCGAGCGCGCTGACGCGGTCGATGAGGTTGGCGAGACCCCGGCCGGCCTCGCCGCCTGGCGTGATGCCGCCGATGCCGTCGTCGGCAATCTCCATGTCCACCTGTGATTCCCCGATGCTGACCGTTATCGTCACGCTCTCCGCTCTAGCGTGTTTTACAACGTTTGCGAGCGCCTCGCAGGCGACGAAATAAAGAGTCGCCTCCACCGCAGCGCCGATCCTGGACGTGGGCGCGGTCACGCGGACCGGCAACGGAAGCCGCTCGGCGACCGCTTCCAGTGCGGCGGCCAGGCCACCCTGCGACAGCAGCGCCGGGTGGATCCCGTGCGCCAGATCACGGAGCTCAGCCAGGACGTCCTTGAGCCCGTCACGGGCCCGGCCCAGGTCAGCGGTCGCCTGCTGGTCGGTGGTCCTGGTCATCGCGGTCGTGAGGCGGGCGGTGATGCTCAGCAGGTGCTGCTGCACGCCATCATGCAGATCACGCTCAAGGCGCCGTCGCTCCGCCAGTTCGGCCTCGATGATGCGCGTCCGCGACGCGCGGACCTGCTCGAGCTTCTCCCGCGCCGCGCTCGCCTGAAGCTGGGCATTCTTCAGGGCCAGCCCGCTGGTCTGTACTGCGGCGTCGAACAATCCCCGGTACCTGGCCAGGGCCGGATCGGCGATGACGACCGCGATCGGCACTCCTCCTTCGGTACGGATGAACTCGACCAGCCGTTCCTCTGGCCGCGCATCCAGTACCTTCACGGCCACGCTAGCCTCGCGGTCGCCGCCAGCCTCCGTCCTATCGCCGCCAGCCACCGTCCTGGCGCCGTCGTCGGGCGGCGGCGGGCTGGCGGCGGACAGATCGAGAAGGTCCAGGGTGGGGTCATGAAGAGAGATGCGCAGCGCGTGGCGCACCGCGCTGACGTCAGCGCCGGCCGAGATCTGAGCGGTCAGCCCGGTGATATTCCGGAGCAGCAGCGCACGCTGCACCACCGCGGCCAGGAACGCGAGCGGCACCACCAGGTCCACCGCGCTTTCCGTCAGGTACACGCCATTGGGAGTGGTACTGAGGCTTACCAGCATCTGCGCAACGGCTGACGCGCTTGCTGCGATCACTGCGGTGATGCCGGCCACGATGATGGGAGCGATGACAATGCGGTCCAGGCCCCTGGTTCGCATGAGGCGCATCACCAGAAGCACCAGGAGTACCACGCCGAGGAGTCCCTCGCCCGCGTTGACCACATAGTTTAAGACGTCGGTTATCCGCTGGTCCGGTATCAACGCGGGCCACCACCATGAGGCGGGACCGCCGTCCCAATGCGCGGTTGACGTCACGGCAATCAGCGTGCGGCCGATCAGCATCCAGCCGGTCAGCACGATAAGGTAAACCCGCTGATATCTCAATAGCGCGGAATTAGGGTAACGCAGCAGAGCCCAGGCACCGAAAAGGCGATCCACTCCGCCGAACACGAGGCCGTAGGCTGGCCAGGGACCATTCCAGGAATCGATAAAGTTGACCGAGCGGAATATCCCGGCGAGCATGAGCGCCCATGCCGCGCCACGCTGGCCCGGTTCTTTGCGGAGCATCAACCCGGTGAAGACGAAGACCAGGGAGACCGTCAGGTTCACCGTGGCGAGCGAGGTGGCATGTATCCACAGCGGCCCCTGGACTACCGCGCAGAAACACCCAGCAGCGGCGAGGGCGGCCGCGTTCCCCAGCCACGAACGGCGGCCGCGCCACGCCAATAACGGGCTGGACTGCCACGTCGCCTCCCGGCCGCCCAGCGCACCACTACGCCAGATCCTGCTCGTTGGTAGTGAGGGAAGGGTGGCGCGCATCCCGATCCGTTTGTCTGGAGGTAGGGCACGGACAGTCATATGCCGAAGGCTACGGACAGGCAGCAAGCCTAACGGTAGCGTAACTGAATAGGGTTGGCCGCCAAGTCCCGCCAAGTGGACCGGACCTTTTCAGGCGCGCGATCGCGCATGAGGTTAGCAGTCCCGGGCTCGGCCGCCCGGCGGGGTCACCAACGCCGACTCGAAGCCTCCTTCGAGGCCGAGGACATTGAGCGGTACGGCCAGTGATCCTCGTGGACGTCTGCGTCTGGCTCGCCGCGATCTGGGGCGGTCACGCCCGGCATCCTATTGCCCGGCAGTGGTTAGATGAGCAGTCCGATGGCCTCATCTTGTGCCGGGACTGATGACAACCTCGCAGCATTTGCCCAGGCCAGCGGTGCCTCACTGGCGACACTTCGAGATCAGGATAAAGGACCGCTATCCGTCCGTAACGGTTGACCAGCTGGCCTGAGGTACTCGCGGAAACCGCGGGATGCACCCGAGACGCGCTAAACCGGCGACGCCTGGCGAGCCGCCCGGATCGCCGGGTCTACGTACGTGGGTAGCGCCGGCTGCGAGAGAGGATCAGCACCCACCAGATGATCACCCGCAGGCGCCGCACGGCCGCACGGTGACTGGCGCGGCGGAGCACCCGCTGGACCCGGCGGCCGTTCAGCAGAGCCCACTTGAGGTCGCTGGCCATCTGCCGGGCGCCACGGGGACGGTGTCGCTGCCGGGCCGGGTACCTGTCCTGGTAATGGCGGTCGGCCAGGGCGACAACAGCCTGGACGGCGGCTTCGAGCTGCTGCTCGGCCGGCGGGCTAACCGGGCCGGCGGGTGATCCAGGCCGGCCGGCCGGGCGGAGCTCGGCGAGATCACCGACCACGTGGTACTTGGCGTCGCGCAAGCCTGCGATCAGGATTTCCGCTTGCTCCGCCGCCCATGCGTGCTGGCTGGGCAGCAGCGCAGGCCGGGAACTATGCGGGCGCGCGCTGAGGACGCCATGAGCAAGGATCTGCTTGATCTCCCGGGCGTAGAACCAGTCGGGCATCCCGGCCGGCAGTGCCTGGTTCATCTGGCGCAGGAACTCTGTTTCCGCGAGCCCGAGCGAGGAATTCCGCCGCGCACGGGTGAGGTCGCAGCCCTCCGGGTCGATCCCTGTCACGGCGGCGAACCGTGTCCACAGCAGACCAGCCGGATCCTGGCGTGGCACGGTGACAACATGCACCTGGTCCGGCGGAATGTGCTGGGACCACATGCCAAGGATGGCCAGCGTGTCGTGGACTCTCCAGAACCACGACCGGCGCCGGCGGTCAGCCGCGTGCTCCGCGGTGATTACCTCATCGAGCCACGTCTCCCATCCGGTGGTGCCGCGGCACTTGACGGCTTCCTGCCACTCGGCCGGCAGCAGTGCGGCGACGTCGCGCACAGTGGCGACGACATGCACTTCGGCGCGGAGCAGTGACCGCATGGCCCGCTCGGCCTGCTGCGGGCTGGACGCCGCCAGCAGTTCGTTGGAGATGACCACCTGCCCACGGGCCCGCAACGCCTGGCCCGACAGGACGTCCCACTCGCCGGTCCAGGGATCGGCCGGGTCGGAAGCCGGCCTGGGAGTCTCACGCAGGTCCCGGCTCGCCCGGGAATGGTCGCGATCGCTGTAACCCGGCAGCTGGAGCCCCTGGGCGGCCAGCCGGGCCCGGTTGCCCCACAGTGCATCTTGGAGGAAGGTCGTGCCAGTCTTCGGCTCGCCGATGTGCACGTAAATGCGCGGGCTCCGAGTGTCGGAGACCCGATTGTCCTGGCCGACCGTCAGACGGCCCGCATCTACCGCGATCTGAAACTCACCTCTGACTCGGTCTGCTGCACTCCACGAGCACCCATGGAGCAGGCAAAGGTGCGGCAATGCTAGCGGCAAGATCAGGTCGGGCGCAGCCAGGCGCGCCGTATCAGCGGGCCGGCGTGCGCGGTGAGTGTTGCCACTAGCGCGGCGGGCCGGCTCCCCGGTGCCGGCCGGGAGCCTCCACCCCGCTGCTGCCGCGTGATCCCCTATCCTCTGGGTGTGGCGCGCGATGAACGCGGAGTAACCCCGCAGAGCAAGGACTTCTCCGCCTGGTATAACGAGGTCGTCTTCAAGGCCGAACTGGTAGACCGCGGCCCGGTCCGGGGCACGATGGTGATCCGCCCCTACGGATACCGGATGTGGGAGCTGTTGCAGGGCGACATCGACCGGCGGATCAAGGAGACAGGTCACGTCAACGCGTACTTCCCGCTGCTGATCCCGGAGAGCTACCTGCAGCGCGAGGCCGAGCACGTCGAGGGCTTCGCGCCGGAGCTCGCGGTCGTCACCCACGCCGGCGGCAAGGAGCTTGAGGAGCCGCTGATCGTCCGGCCGACCTCCGAGACGATCATCGGCGAGATGATGGCCAAGTGGATCAGCTCCCACCGGGATCTGCCGTTGCTGCTCAACCAGTGGGCGAACGTGGTCCGCTGGGAGATGCGGCCGCGGATGTTCCTGCGCACCACCGAGTTCCTGTGGCAGGAGGGTCACACCGCGCACGGCGATGAGGCGGACGCGATGCGGGAGACCCTGCTCGCGCTCGACGTGTACGAGCACGTGTCCAGGGACGTGGCCGCCATGCCGGTGATCGCGGGCGAGAAGACGCCAGGCGAGCGGTTCCCCGGCGCCAGGCGGACCTATACGGTCGAGGCGATGGTGCGCGACGGGCGAGCGCTGCAGTCCGGCACGTCGCACTACATGGGCACGAACTTCGCCAGGGCCTTCAACATTCAGTACGCCGCGGAGAGCGGCGAGCTGCAGCTATGCCACACCACCTCGTGGGGCATGAGCGCTCGCATGATCGGCGGAGTGATCATGACACACGGGGACGACAAGGGCCTCATCCTGCCGCCGTTGCTCGCCCCCTATCAGGTGGTGATCGTCCCGATCGGCCGCGGCGAGCAGGCCGGCCAGATGCTGGCGCCCGCCCGGGAGCTGGCGGCCCGGCTGCATGATGCCGGCATCCGCGCGCACGTCGACGACCGGCCGCAGCACTCCCCAGGGTTCAAGTTCAACGACTGGGAGATGCGCGGCGTCCCGATCCGGCTGGAGCTCGGGCCGCGGGACCTGGCGGCTGGCACAGCGCTGATGGCCACCCGGCTCGGCAACGAGAAGACGCCGGTCTCGCTGGACTCCGCCCCGGCCCGGCTCAGCTTCGAGCTGACCGCCTTCCAGGACCTGCTGCTGCGGCGGGCGACCGAGTTCCGCGATCAGCGGACCGTCACGGTGGACACCTGGGACGAGTTCGTGGCGGCGGTCGCGACCGGCTGGGCCCGGGTATTCCACTGCGGCCAGCCCGAGTGTGAGGACGACATCAAGGCCGCCACGTCCGCCACGCCGCGCGTCATCCCCGCAGACGGCGAGCCGGAGCAGGGGACCTGCATCCGCTGCGGTCAGCCGTCCGCCTACGGCAAGCGCCTCATCTTCGGCCGCGCCTACTAGAGGCAGGGCAGCCGGACTCGTCAGTGGGCCCAGCGCGTCCGCCAACTCGCCCGGGATTGGTCAGCCGTGGCCGCGCACGGTGTGCGGCACGTACGGCTCCTCCAGCCGGGCCATTTCCTCCGCGCTGAGCTCGAGCGACTCGGCGGCGAGCGCGTCCTGCACGTGACTGACCTTGGTCGCCCCCACGATCGGCGCGGTCACCCCCGGGCGGTGCAGTAGCCAGGCCAGCCCCACCTGCGCCGGGGGCACGCCCCGCGCGGCGGCGATCTCGTTCACCCGGTCGGCCACGTCGAAGTCGGCCGGCTCGGTGTAGAGGGTGTCCCCGAACGCGTCGGTGTTGGCCCGCACCGAGTGCTTGCCCCCGTCGCGGGTCCGCGTCCCGGTGAGGAACCCGCGCGCCAACGGGCTCCACGGGATCACCCCGGCGCCCATGTCGATGCACTGCGGGATCATCTCCCGCTCCTCTTCGCGGTAGACCAGGTTGTAGTGGTTCTGCATGGACACGAACCGGGTCCAGCCATGCTCCGACGCGGTGTACTGGGCCTTGGCGAACTGCCAGGCGAACATGCTGCTCGCGCCGATGTAGCGGGCCTTGCCGGCCCGGACCACATCGTGGAGCGCCTCCATCGTCTCCTGGATCGGCGTGCTGTCGTCCCAGCGGTGGATCTGGTACAGGTCCACGTAGTCCATGCCGAGGCGCTCCAGCGACGCGTCGATGGAGGCCATGATGTGCTTGCGGGACAGCCCTCGGCCGTTCGGGCCGGGCATGGTTTCGCCGTGCACCTTGGTGGCGACCACGACCTCCTCGCGGGTGAGCATCTTGCCGAGGAGCCGGCCGGTCGCCGTCTCGCTGGCGCCCGCGGAGTAGACGTCGGCGGTGTCATAGAAGTTGATCCCGCCCTCCGCCGCGGCCCGGACGATGGGTTCGGCCGCGTCCTCGTCCAGCACCCAGGGACGCTGGGAGTTGTCGCCGTAGCTCATCATGCCGAGGCAGACACGGGAGACCTGCAGACCCGTCCTGCCGAGGTTCACGTAGTGCATGGATCCTCTCCGGGGGGTGGGAGCCGGGACACTCCTACCCTACGAGCCGGGCCCGTCAGCCCGCAGCAGCCGCCGGGCTCACGCCACAGTTCCCCCCCGGCTTACGCCACGAAGGGAGTGCCGCCGGCCTCGTTCATCATCGGGCGGCCCGCGGCGGCCCAGCCGTTCATCCCGTCGCTCACGTTCACCACGTCCCAGCCTGCCCCGGCCAGCGCGAGCGCGGCCTGGTTGGAGCGGCTGCCCGCCCGGCAGATCACGTACACCGGGCCCTGCTGCGGGATCTCCGCGTAGCGGACCCCGAGCTGGCCGAGCGGGATGTGCAGCGCCCCGGGCGCGTGCCCCGCCGTCCACTCGTCCGGTTCCCGGACATCCACCAGCAGGGCATCCAGTGGCACCTGGGCCGCAGGCACCTGGCCTGGCCGCGCGTCCCCCGTCATGCCGTGCACCCGGTCATGCCGGACACCCGGTCATGAGACTTCTGATCATCTGGCACCCTCCCCGCAAACGGCCACCGATCAACCCATTGTGGCGCGACGGACACGTTCGTGCACGTCATTCTCTGCCCCGCTCGCCCGCCCGCTCTGAGGGCAGCTCAGGAACCGGCACCTCCTGGCCCTCCCCGGACAGCTCCTCGTGCCCGGCCAGCCGCAGGTAGGCGGGGGTCAGAAGCGCGGTCAGGTCGTGCCCGCGGACCTCGACCCCGGGCGGCTCGAACGAGCGGAGCACCAGGTCCGGCACGGTAGCCGGGACGGCCTGGGCGGCGCGCAGCCGGGCCCGGGTCAGACCCGGCGACCAGAACCGGTCCAGCGACTCCGCCAGCGGCGCCGCACTTATTTTCCGCAACGGAGCCTGTCCCGGGCCGGTCATCTCGCCAGGCCCGGGATCTTGCGCTACCGGCCGGCGTCGCAGCGCGCCGAGCAAGTCTTCCCGGCCGCGACCGCGCCAGGCCAGCATCGCGAACGGGTCATCGTCGAACTTCTCGGCCAGCACGTAGCAGACCGCGGCCAGGTGCTTGCACGGAACGCCCCAGTCCGGGCACGAGCAGGACATCTCCAGGTCGCGGGCGGACCGCGGGAACAGGGGGGTGCCGCACGCCGCGAACACGTCCTCGATCTCGTGCGGCATCTCCCCGGCCAGCAGCTTGGCCCGGAACAGCGCCTGCGCCCCGAGTGCCTCAGTGACCGAACGCCACTGTGCGGTGGTCAGCGGCAGCACGCCGATCCGGACCTGGTACGGGGCGGGCCGGGAGCCCTGCACCCGGGCCCGGACCTTCCCCGTGCCCAGTTCGAACTCCATGACCTGGCCACGCCGGGCGTAGTTCCGGCCGCGGGACAGCCGGCCGCTCATCCCGAACGACTCCAGCACCTCCACGAACCGGCGGGACCACCACTGCTCGCCGATCGCGCCGCGCTTGCTGCGGGCCTTGATCCCGTTCTCGACCTGGCGCGGCGCGGACGACTCGTGCCACCAGGAGGTGTCCCGCCCGGCGCCCCCGGGGGGCGGGCCGCTCCGCTCGCTCATCCCGGCACCACCTCTCTGCTTCTCACTCCGGCACCGCCTCCGGTGACAGGGCCAGCACGTCGCGCAGATCAGCGGTGGACAGCTCGGTGAGCCAGCCCTCCCCCGTGCCGACGATCCGCTCGGCGAGCGCCTTCTTCTCCTCGATCATGGCGTCGATCCGCTCCTCCAGCGTCCCCACGCAGACGAACTTGCGGACCTGCACGTCCTTGCGCTGCCCGATGCGGAAGGCCCGGTCGGTAGCCTGATCCTCGACCGCCGGGTTCCACCAGCGGTCGAAATGGATGACATGACTGGCCGCGGTGAGGTTCAGCCCGGTGCCGCCGGCCTTCAGCGAGAGCAGGAAGACGGCCGGCTCCGCCGCCTCCTGGAACTCCGCGACCAGGGCGTCCCGGGTCTTCTTGGCCGTGCCGCCGTGCAGGTACAGCACCGGGCAGCCAAGCCGCGCGGCCAGGTAGGGCTGGAGCACCCGGCCGAACTCGGCGTACTGCGTGAAGCACAGCGCCTTGTCCCCGGCCGCGACGATCTCGTCGCAGATCTCTTCCAGCCGGGCCAGCTTGCCGGAGCGGCCAGGCAGCCGGGAGCCGTCCCCCAGCAGGTGCGCCGGATGGTTGCAGACCTGCTTCAGCTTGGCCATGGTGGCCAGCACCAGGCCGCGCCGCTCGATGTCGGCCTCGGCGGCGTCGATCCGGGCCAGCATGTCAGTCACCGTGGCCTGGTAGAGGGAGGCCTGTTCCGGGGTGAGCGTGCACCAGATCTTCATCTCGACCTTGTCGGGCAGGTCGGAGATGATCGACCGGTCGGTCTTGAGCCGGCGCAGGATGAACGGGCCGGTCAGCCGCTTCAGCCGGGCCGCGGCTTCCTCGTCGCCGTGCCGCTGCACCGGGACCGCGAAGCTCTCCCGGAACTTCTCCGCCGGGCCGAGCAGCCCCGGGCTCGTGAATTCCATGATCGACCACAGCTCGCCCAGGTGGTTCTCGACCGGGGTGCCGGTCAGCGCGAGCCGGGACCGGGCGGGCAGGGCGCGCACTGCGCGGGCCTGCCGGGTGCCCGCGTTCTTGATGTTCTGGGCCTCGTCGCACACCACTCGCCGCCAGGGCACCGCGCCCAGCGCCTCGCGGTCCCGGGCGGCCAGCGCGTAGGTGGTGATGACCAGGTCGGCCCCGGTCAGCGCGGCGTGCAGCTCGGCGCCGGACAGCCGGTCCGAGCCGTGGTGCACGTGCACGGCCAGGTCCGGGGTGAACCGCTCCGCCTCACGCTGCCAGTTCCCGACGAGCGACATGGGACAGACGAGGAGCGTGGGGCCTGGCTCTCCCGGCTCCGCCGTCTCAGCGGGCTTCGACGTCCCACTGGCCTGCGGTGCCTGATCCGCCACGATCGTCCCGTCGCGCACCGCGCGTTCGCGGTCCAGCAACGCCAGCGTCTGCACGCTCTTGCCCAGCCCCATGTCATCGGCCAGGATCCCGCCCAGGCCCAGGTCGCTGAGGAAGGACAGCCAGGCCAGGCCGCGCTCCTGGTAAGGCCGCAGATCGCCGCGGAAGGAGGCGGGTGTGGTCACCGGGGTCAGCGAGTGGCCGGACTGCCCGGAGAGCAGGTCACCCAGCCAGCCATCCGCCGTGACCGCCGTGACCTCGAGATCCTCCTCCGGGCCGCGCAGCCCGGCCACCAGGACGTCGCCCGCCCGCATCACGCCCTGGCGGCCGCGCTCCATGAACGTCAGCGCGGCCCGCAGGTTGCGGTCGTCCAGCTCGACCCACTGTCCGCGGACCCGGACCAGGGGGATCTTGAGCTGGGCCAGTTCGGCGAGCTCGTCCGCGTCCAGCGTGGTGTCGCCGACGGCCAGGTCGTAGCGGAACTCGACCAGGTCGTTCAGGCCGAAGCCGTTCCCGCCTGCGCCACTCGCCGGGGCGGACGCGGTGGCGCCTGAGGCGGCCCGGGACCGGGAGGTGAGCTTCAGGCCGAGCCGGGCCTTGCGGGCCCAGTCCGGCAGCAGCACGCCGAACCCGGCTCCGGACAGCAGCGGGCCGGTCTCCTTGAGGAACCGGAACGCGCCCGCCGTGTCCAGCGTGACCGAGGCGGGCGCCGGGTCCCGGAGCGCGTCTTCCAGCTCTCCGAACAGCCTCGTGGCCGCCCCCAGCCCGGCCAGCAGTTCCTCGTCGGGGCGGGTGATCCCGCCCGGCGCCCAGCCGCCAGTGCCCGCCCATACGTCGTCAGCGGCCAGCATCAGGCTGGGGTCCTCGGCTGACTGCAGGGCGAACTCGACGTGCCATCGGTCGTCGGGGGGTCCGGCAGGCTGGCCGTCGTCAGGGTTGTCCTCTTGTTGCACCGGCTCCACCAGGCGGAAGCAGGTGCGCACCGGGCCGGCCGGGGCCTGGGCGGCGGCCCGCCAGGCGGCCAGGCTGGCGGCCAGCGCGGCCGCCTCCGCCTCGTCCTCCGCGCTGGCCACCTCGACTTCGGCGTCGGGGCCGGTCAGCGCGGCCGCCCAGCGCTCCGGCACCGGGACCCGGGCGGGCCGCCGGCCACGCCGCGGCGGAAGAAGGGCCCAGCCCGGCGGGCCGCCCGGTGCATCACCGTCATCACGCGCGCGGCGCGCGCCCTCGGACGCGTCCAGCCGGGCCCGCGCGGTCGCGTCGGCCAGCGCGTCCAGCGCGGTGGCCAGCAGCGGCCCGGGTGGCTCGCCGCCCGGTTCACCGGCCCGGCAGACCGGCGGCATGGCCCCGGCCAGCTCCGCGGCCCGCGGCCCGTCCGGGCCGGTCAGCACCGTCCGCCAGGACGCGGTCCAGACGCCGCCGGAAGGTCCGCCCCCAGACAGTTCGTCCCCAGACGGTTCGTCGCCGGCCCGGCGCAGCCCCGGCAGGACCCGGCCGCGGGCGCATAGATCGGCCGCGAACCGGGCCACGGCGGCCCAGTAGACCGCCGAGCCCCCGGCGGTCATGTCGGGATGGCTGACGGCGCCCGGCGGAGTGTCCACCGGGTCCAGGCCGGCCAGGATCGTGAGCGCGGCGGCCGGACCGAAGGCCAGCGCGGGGATCCGCCAGGAGCCGAGCGCGGCCCGGCGGCCACGGCCCGGGCCCCTCCCGCTCCCGTCCCCCTCGCCGGGCAGGTCGGCCGGCCTGATCAGCTCGGGTGCGGCCGCCGGCCCCGCGCCAGCGGACGGCAGCCAGAGAGTCAGCTCGTCCGCGGCCGCCTTGCCGGCCAGGTCACGCAGGCCGTCGCCGAGTCCGCCGAGCGCGTCGGCCAGCACATCAGGATCGGCCGCGAACGGGTGCGGCCGGGCCGCCCGGGAGGGCCGGCCGCTGGCGGGGGCAGGCGGGCTGGCCGGGAGCTCCGAGTCCTCCGCCCACAGGCAGAGCGCACCCCGGGCCCAGATCCCGTGGATTACCAGCATGCCCGCAGCTCCCCGCCCGCCGGCCTGACCAGGCCGCGCCTTGCTCCGATCGACGGTAGCAACGACTGGGGACACTCGGGTCCTAGAACATGGGGCCCGGGGTGTGGGACACGAATGTAGGTGACTGGCAGGTAGCTTTCGCTGGCCTGGGTCTTCTGAGTGTGGTGCCGTTTCAGATGCTGTTCACGCGGCGGGCAGCTGACGGGGCCAGGTCCAGGCGCAGCGAGTGCAGCGTCGCGCCGGTGCCGGCGATCGCGCCGGCCCGCTCGAACATGCGGGGCGCCGCGTGATAGCCCAGTGGCCGGAACGGCTGCCGCAGCGTCCACCACAACGGCTGCCTGCTGCCGCGGGGCAGATCGCCGTCTATTTTTCCAGCTGATACAGCCGCGCCACACGAACGCATCGGCTGAGGCCGGCAACTGCTGCACCGCCCGGGTCCCCTACGGATCACGGTGATCAGCTGCCGTCCCGGGTCTTTGCGCGGGACCCGGGACGGCACCACCGGCCGGTACAAACCGCTGCGCTCGCGCCGGTAAGGCTCCATCGGTTGTGGTGGGCGTGCACCCGTCCAGCCTTCGCGACCGCTCCAGCGGGAACAGGTTGACCAGCGGGCCGTGCCCGCCTCCACATGAAAGTCGTAAAGCTGCGCAGCACGGTCTCGCAATGCGCGCGCACCGACGGCGCATACGCCCGGCCCGACGCCAGGCCAGGCACCTCCGGCCCCAGCCGCCGCTCCCGCCAATGCGGGCGGACGGGCTTACCGGCCACCACCAGCCAGCGGCAGAACTCCCGGGCCTCGGCCCGGGTCGCCTGGTCCCAGGCCACCCCGGCCGCCCGCACGAAACGGAACCAGCGCAGCAAGTCCAAGCCATACGACCGGATCGTCGGTCTGCGACCGCCCCGCCGCCTGCAAATGCCCGAAATAGGCCCGGGCCGCTTCAATAGCCACGCCTGCGGTTGACCTCACGCCCCGGCGCCGTGCCGGGTGTGCGGCTCAAATATCCCTGTCACCAGCGCACCCGCGGGGCGAGAGTCACTCTCAGATGGAGGGGGTCCAGATCGAGGACGGATTGCACCCAAATCCCAATGGGTGCTGTCAGGCATGTTCGCAGTCGAGAGTCGGTCTTCACTTGACCCGCAGACGCAGACCTGTGGATTAAGTGGACGACGACCGATGCGTATCGTTTGCCGCCCTGCTCGCTGGCACGGTTTGGCGTGCTGGCAAGCCTAGCGCGGAGGAGATGAGGGTGAGCCTCTCGTCTGAAGGACCGCGAGCGTTCATATGCGGCCCTTCCAATCCTCCGTTACCGCTTGCCAGTCGGCCTCGCTCAGTGAGTGACACCAGGGTCGTGGCGGGTTGCCAGGGAACCGCAGGGGCTTGAATCCGGCCCAGCAGGCCACCTCAACATGGCCTAAGCGCAACTGGACGATTGATTCAAGAGCGGGCAGCAGGTCAGTGTCACTTGAGAACAGCACCATCGCGTCGTACTGCTTGCGGAACGCCAAATGGATCATGTCCACGGCGATGGCGACGTCGATGCCCTTCTCCTGCGGTGGCTGCCCAGGCCACGCGCGGTAGTTGAGCTGACGGCGGACTACGTGAACCCGCCGGTCACGAGTCCAGTGCGAGGCCTGGGCATCGTTGGATGCGGTCACCACCGGCTGGTGGTTCGGATCCGGCCGTCCCCGGTAGACGCGCACTGCGGTGACCACGCTCGGCCGCCTGCGCCGGCTGACGATCAGGTCCGCCAGTCGCGCTGGGTTGGGGACGCACCTGAACAGCTCCTGGCCGCCGCCGAAGAGGCCGTGACCAACCAGATGAACGTTCTGGTAATCGATGAAGACGGCTACGCGCTCGTCCACGTCGCGACACCTCAACAAAAAAGCCCCGCCAGTCCCGGAGGACGGCGGGGAGTAAGGCCCTCAGGGTACCTGTACAACTTGGCTCAAGTCAACTTCGTTGGGTTCTAGAACACAGTAACTGGATAGGTCTGCATTGGGCTTGCGGCTGGAATTGGCTCGTGAGCGGGCCGGGATGTGCTGGTTTGAGGTAAATGGGCAGGCTGGGTAGCCTGGGCGCAGGCAGTGGCGCCTGCCGCACTCCGAGCTGTCGTGGCCCGCGCCCGCGGTGGCGGTGAGGACAAGGGCCGCCGGTTCGCGCTAGCTGGGGCAGATCAGTCACCGCTGAGCCAGGCGATCAGGGCGCGGGGCAGCGTCGCCGTGAGGGACATGGCGTGACTGAGGACAGCGCGTTCAAGAAGCAGGTCCGGGCCCGGATGGCCGAGACCGGGGAGAAGTACACGGTCGCCCGCCGGATGGTCATCGCCGGGCGTGATCCGGGCCGGCCGCCGGTGGTGTTGCGGGTGTACCTGAATCCGCATGTGGACCTGGAGCTGACCGATGAGGCGGCCCGGGCGTATGCGGCGGCGGATGAGCCGGGCCGCCGGGACATGGCGAACCGGCTGCTAGCGGACCACGTCGAGGTGGCCGGGGCCGGGGAGGCCGGGGTCACCGCCGGCTCGGAGATCATGACGGTCCAGGCGCTTCGCATCGAGGAGATCGGTGAGCTGGTGCGCCGGCGGATAGGACAGGCGGCCGGGGTATCGGCGGTGTCGGTCGGCGGGGACCTGGACCAGGTCCGGGTTGATATCGAGGCTGCCCGGCCGGGCGTGGTGTCCGGCCATGGCGGTGCGGAGGCTGACCGGCTCCGCGCCGAGCTGGAGGAGCTGACCGGCAAGCCGGTGCAGCTGAGCATGCTGGTGAAGCCTGGCCCGCAGGAGGGGCCGGGGGACGCAGGGTCCGGGCGTGCGGGCTGAGGACCGGGGCCGGCGTCTGTGCGCGGCGGCGCGGCGGTCCTGAGTGCTGTGGCCGGCCCGGCGTGTCGCCTTGATCACGGCGGGCCGGCCGTGGTGTTGTGCGGCTTGTGCCCGATACGCCCCCTGTGCCCGGCGAGGCGGCTGCGCTGGCTGAGACAGTTGCCGGGCTGCGCACGGCGAACATGCGGCTGCGGGAGCTGCTGGCCGAGCGGGACGCGCGAGTCGCGGTGCTGGAGGCGGAGCTGGAGGGGCTGCGGGCGCAGGTGGCGGACCTGGCGGCGCGGGTGAAGCGGAATTCGAAGAACTCGTCCATGCCGCCCTCGGCCGGCGGGCTGGCCAAGCCGGTGCCGAAGTCGCTGCGCAAGACCTCCGGCCGCAAGCCCGGCCGGCCGAAGGGGCAGCCGGGCGCGACGTTGCAGTTGACCGATCACCCTGATCATGTGGTCCGGCATGAGCCCGCTGCCTGCCGTGAGTGCGGAGCCAGGCTGGAGGATGCGGCGCTGACGGGAATGGAGCGGCGTCAGCTGACCGAGATCCCGCCGGTGCGGGCCGAGGACACCGAGCATCAGATGATCGAGAGGGAATGCCCGTGCTGCGGGGAGCGGACCAAGGCGGCCGCGCCGCCGGGGGTGACTGCGCCGGTGCAGTACGGGCCGCGGGCCGCGGCGCTGGGGGTGTACCTGTGGCACGGGCAGTTCCTGTCTCGCAACAGGGCCTGCGCCGCGCTGGCGGACATGTTCGGCTGCGCCCCGTCTCCTGCGGTGATCGCGGTGGCGGCGAGGAAGATCGCCGCCTTCATCGCCCCGGCGATCGACGCGATCATCAAGGCCCTGCTCGCGTCCGGGGTGGCGCACTTCGATGAGACCGGGTTCCGGGTAGCCGGCAAGCTGGCCTGGGTGCACTCGGCCGCGGCCGGGAGGTACGTGCTGCATACCGCGCACGCCAAACGGGGCACCGAGGGGATGGACGCGGCCGGGGTGCTGCCGTCCTTCGCCGGGATCGCCTGCCACGACGCCTGGGCGCCATATGACACCTATAAGGGCGCCGCGCACGCGTTGTGTAACGCTCACGTGCTCCGGGAGCTGACCGCGGTCACCGAGACCGGCACCGACCTGGACAACGCCTGGGCCAGGCAGGCCATCGATGCCCTCCTCGCCCTCAAGAAAGCCGCCGCAGGTGAGGCCCGCGAAGCCGGCCACGACGGCATCGACGCCGAGATCCTCGCCGAGCACAGCGACTGGTTCAAGAAAGCCGCTGAGACCGGCATCGCGCTCAACGCCGCACGCCGCACCGGGCTGCAGAAGAAACGGCACGCCCTGGCCACCCGGATGAAGCAGCGCCAGGCGGACTACCTGCGGTTCGCGACAGACCTGCGAGTACCGTTTGACAACAACGAAGCCGAGCAGGTCATCAGGATGTGCAAGCTCCGGATCAAAGTCTCCGGCTGCATGCGGTCCATGACCGGCGCCGAGATCTTCTGCGCCATCCGCTCCTACCTCGCCACAGCATCCCGGCACGACATTGGCTGGCTTGACGCGCTGATCCGCGCAGCCCAAGGCGACCCCTGGATACCCGAAGTCCTGTAACACCCAGCCCGGCCCGCAGCCGGTTACCCAACGCGCAACCACAATCACCGGTAACAGCAGGCCTATCCAGTTACAGAACACATAGACCAATATGGGGTAATGGGTAGCGTCCGAGGGGCGATTACATCCAAATACATGCTGACTGATGTTTTCACAGTCGGGTGCCGGTCGTGAAGGACGGCGCCGGACCTGTGGATCGGGGTGGAGAACGACCGGATGCGTCGCATTGCTGGCACTGATCGCAGGAACGGTTTCCTACCTGCACATGCACACCCTCGTGGTACTGCATGGCCAGCCGGGGTGGGTCGCCGCTGACGCCCGGGCCGGGTTCTCACTCACGGCGGAGCCCCTGTCCCTGGTGGCCGTGACGGCCAGTTCCACCGTGCAGCTCACCTTCACCGCTCACCCCGTCCCGCAGGAGCGGGTGACGGCCACCCTGCCCCTGGACCAGTGACGCGGCCGGGCTGCGGGCGCACGGCTCGCTCGCGCTCGGCCTGGCCGCCCGGTGCTGCGAGCTCATCGGCCCAGGCCCGTTGGACGAACAGCTCGCCAGGTGCCGGGCAGCGCTGGACGCGGCCGACCCGGACGCCATGCCCGCGGCCCGCGCGGCCGCCTGCGAGCTGGCCCTGTGCGCGACTGGGGCGTTGGTGTCAGCCAGGGTTCCACGGCCATCCGGGCCGATCGGGACGCGCAGTGGCTGGCCCGCGAAGCCCTGTTCCTGCTGGTGTTCGGCTCGCGGCCGCCGATCAGGCAGTCCCTGGCCAGGCTGCTCACCCGGCCCGTGCCCGAGGCAGGCGTGGGCCAGGTAGGTAGAGTGCGAACGTTTCCCCGAGCAGAACGGTGTGCCCCAGTGTCAGAGACGACGCGTGCCGCAGGATCGGCGCCGCAGTCTGGGCCGGAATCCCCTGCGGCTGCCCCGGAGTCCCCTGCGGCCGCCCCGCCATCCCCTGCGGTGATCGTGCGCGACGCCCGGCCCGCCGAACTGGCCGAGATTGGCGCTCTGCGGGTGGCGGCCTACGAGGCGGGCGGGTTCCTCGCCGACGCCTCCCACTACGGCGAGACCCTCCGCACACTGGGTCACGACGGTATCGGGCAGATCCTGGTGGCGGTCGGGAACGAGGGCGAAGGCAGCAGGACGCACAGGCTCCTGGGCACCGTCATGCTGCAGCTGTGGCCGCATGCCGAGCACGTGGTCCGGGGCCCGGACGAGGCCGAGTTCCGGGCGCTGGCGGTGGCCCCGGAGGCCCGCGGGCGCGGTGTGGGCCGGGCCCTGCTCCGGGCGGTCACCGACCGGGCCCGGGCCAGCGGCGTGCAGCGCCTGCTGCTGTCCACCCAGACGACCATGCTCGCCGCGCAGCACCTTTATACGGAGGCCGGGTTCCGCCGCCTGCCGGACCGCGACTGGGACCCGGTGCCGGGGTTCACCCTGCTGGCTTACGGCCTGGACCTCTAGCTGAGGCCTGCCTACGGGCCGGTGCTGCCGGGCAGGCACACCGCCCTACGGGCCGGTGCTGCCGGCCTGACCTGGTTCACCGGGCTGCTGGCTCGACGTCCTGGCCCGCTGGGCGCGGAACGCCGCGAGCCCCGGGCGGGGCGGCCGGGACCGGCCCGGCGGCGCGCTGGACGGCTGTCCCGGCGCGATCTTGTGCAGCTGCTTGTTCAGGGAGCGGAACAGGAAGAACAGGGCGAGGCCCATCCCGGCAACCACGAGGAACCCGATCAGCCCGGGGTACACCTGGCTGGCGGTGCTCGACGCGGCCAGGACGCTCACCGGCTCACCCTCTCCCGTACCCCCGCGAACAGGTCGTCCTCGGGGAACTCGGCATCCACTACCGACCTAGCTAGATGGTAGTCCTCGGTCGGCCAGGCGGCCCGCTGCACCTCCACCGGGCAGGCGAACCACGAGCTGTCCGGGTCGATCTGGGTGGCGTGCGCGAGCAGCGCCTGATCCCGGATGGGGAAGTACTCGGCGCACTGGACCCGGCTGGTGATCTCCGCCTGCTTCCGGTCTGACTCCCGCTCCTCCCAGCGCTTGAACCACTCGGCGTACGGCGACTCCAGGCCACGCTCCAGCATCTCCTCGTGCAGCGCGGTGATCCGGTCCTTGTGGAACGTGGCGAAGTAGTACAGCTTGAGCGGCTGCCAGGGGTCCCCGGTCCCGGGGTATCGGTCAGGATCCGCCGCGGCCTCGAACGCCTCCACCGCCACCTGGTGAGTCTTGATGTGATCCGGGTGCGGGTAACCGCCCTCTTCGTCGTAGGTCAGGATCACGTGGGGTCGGAATTCGCGGACCGCGCGCACCAGCGGCTCGGCCGCCACCTCGAGGGGCTGCAGCGCGAAGCACCCGTCCGGCAGCGCCGGCAGCGGATCACCCTCAGGGAGCCCGGAATCGACGAATCCGAGGAATTGCTGGTGCACGCCCAGGATTTCGCGGGCCCGGGCCATCTCCTCGCGGCGGATCTGAGACAGGTTTTCCCGGACGTCGGGCCGTTCCATGGCCTTATTCAGGATGTCGCCGCGCTCACCGCCGGTCAGCGTGGCCACCATGACCTCTGCGCCTTCCCGGACGTAGCGGGCCATGGTGGCGGCGCCCTTGCTCGATTCGTCGTCCGGGTGCGCGTGCACCGCCATCAGCCGCAACGGCTCGGACGGCGGAACCACCGGATCGTTCGTGGCGGCAGACAAGCGAATTTCCCCTCGGCACCATGACGAGATCAACAGGAGCCGGCGCTCTGCTTACCCCGGCTGGGCTTCCCGGCGGGTGCACCCCGGTCCGTGCCACGCCGACAGAACGCCGACAGAACATTGTCCAGGACAACGCGCTGGCCCCGCGACGACATTCCCGTATAGTGGCGGGCTCTGATGACGCCGCGGCGTCAGGTCTGGCCGCCCGGAACTCGTGAGGGGCGACGTAGTTGTCAGGCCTTGTTAGCCTCGAAGGATTACCCCGGAGGAGCCGCGCATGGCTCAAGCGGATCCCAGTGTCCGCACTGCAGGCAAGGAGTACCCGTGACCGAGACGAATAACGACAGCCTTACCTGGCTCACCCAGGAGGCATACGACCGGCTCAAGACGGAGCTGGACCACCTCTCGGGACCGGGGCGGGTCGACATCGCCAAGAAGATCGAGGCCGCCCGGGACGAGGGTGACCTGCGCGAGAACGGCGGCTACCACGCCGCCAAGGAAGAGCAGGGCAAGATCGAGGGCCGGATTATCCAGCTCCAGCACATCATTCAGCACGCCCGGGTGGGTGAGCCAGCGAGGACAGACGGGGTGGTCGGGCCGGGGATGACCGTGACCATCCGGTTCGACGGCGACGACGATGAGGTGACCTTCCTCCTGGCCTCCAGGGAGGAGAGCGGCGCGCCGATCGACGTCTACTCGCCGCGCTCGCCGCTGGGCAGCGCGATCAATGGCAAGAAGATCGGTGAGTCGGCCACCTACCAGCTGCCGAACGGCCGGTCGGCCAAGGTGGAAATCCTGGAGGCCGTCCCCTACGTCGGCGGCTGACGCCGGAAGCATCGTCGGGGTGCGTTTTGCGCCGTATACGGCGCAAAACGCACCCCGTTGACGTTGGGAGGGGTCGGTTAGACCGGCCTAGGGGTCGTGGCGGGCGACCGCGCGCACCAGTGGCAGCACCCGGTACGGCAGCGGCGTGGCCAGCGCGATCACCGTGGAGGCGCGCTCCACCCCGGCCACGTCCACGATCGCGTCGATGACCCGCTGCAGGTCGGCGTTGGTGCGGGCCACGACCCGGCACAGCATGTCGCTGGACCCCGTGATCGTGTGCGCCTCCAGCACCTCCGGGATCGCGGCCAGCCGCCCGGCCACCGCGTCGTGCCCGCCTGGCTGGCGGATCTCCAGCGTGATGAACGCGGTCACCACGTGGCCCAGCGCCACCGGGTCCACGTCCGGGCCGTAGCCCGTGATCACGCCGCGGCTGTGCAGCCGGTCCAGCCGGGCCTGGACCGTGCCGCGGGCCACGCCGAGCCGGCGCGAGGCCTCGAGCATGCCGACCCGGGGCTCGTCGGCCAGCAGGCCGACGAGCCGCGCGTCCAGCCCGTCGATCACCACGGTGCACCTCCGATCTCACCAGCCGCGCAGAACCTCGGTCATGGTGTACAGATTTACGCACACAGACCGTTATTGAGTATGCAAACTGTCCAGCCAATAAGGACAGTGTTGCACAGAATGCCTCGCCGGGCGGATCCTGCTCACAACAACCACTGCGAGCACTGGAGCGTGCGATGACGGCCAGCGACGAATTCCCGGTCACCGGCATGGACGCGGTGGTCTTCGCCGTGGGCAACGCGCGGCAGGCCGCGTACTACTACTCAGCCGCGTTCGGGATGCGCTGCGTGGCCTACCGCGGCCCGGAGACCGGGTGCCGGGACGAGGCCGCCTATGTCCTGGAGTCCGGCCAGGCGCGGTTCGTGCTGCGCGGCCCGGTGCGGTCCGGCACCGGGCTGGGCCGGCACGTCGCCGCGCACGGCGACGGGGTGATCGACCTGGCTCTCGGGGTGCAGTCCGCGGAGGCCGCCTACGAGTACGCGACCAGCCATGGGGCGCGCGGCCTGGCCGAGCCGCAGATCGTGGAGGACACCTACGGCAAGGTGGTGCTGGCCACCATCGCGGCCTACGGCGACACCCGGCATACGCTAGTGGAGCGGTCCTCCTACAGCGGCCCCTACCTGCCCGGGTACGTCGCGGCCGGGCCGATGGTCGCGCCGCCCGCCCGGCCGCTGTTCACCACGATCGACCACTGCGTCGGCAACGTGGAACTGGGCCGGATGGACGAGTGGGTGGGGTTCTACCAGCGGGTGATGGGCTTCACCAACATGAAGGAGTTCGTCGGCGACGACATCGCCACCGAGTACTCCGCGCTGATGAGCAAGGTGGTCGCGGACGGCTCCCGGACGGTCAAGTTCCCCATCAACGAGCCCGCGGCGGGCAAGAAGAAGTCCCAGATCGACGAGTACCTGGAGTTCTACGGCGGCCCCGGGGTCCAGCACATCGCGCTGGCCTGCGACGACATCGTGGCCACGGTGCGGGCCATGAAGGCGGCGGGCGTGGAGTTCCTGGACACGCCGGACAGCTACTACGACACGCTCGGCGAGTGGGCCGGGGAGACCCGGGTGGCGGTGGAGACCCTGCGTGAGCTGCGCATCCTGGCCGACCGGGACGAGGACGGCTACCTGCTGCAGATCTTCACCAAGCCGGTGCAGGACCGCCCCACGGTGTTCTTCGAGCTAATCGAGCGGCACGGCTCGGACGGTTTCGGCAAGGGCAACTTCAGGGCCCTGTTCGAGGCCATCGAGCGGGAGCAGGCCCGGCGCGGAAACCTGTAAGCGAGCGCGGCCGCCCGCAGGCGGACGCGCCAGGCGGCAAGCGCGGACGCGGCCAGCGCCACTCACCGGAACATCAGCTGATACCCCGCCTGGCGTAGCTCGCTGATCACGCCGTCGCAGTGCGCCGGGCCCCGGGTCTCGACCTGGAGCAGCACCTCGACCTCGCCGACCCGCAGCCGCGGCGTGACCCGTTCGTGCATCACGTCGAGCACGTTCGCGCCCAGGCTGGCCACCGCGCCCAGCAGGCCGGCCAGCGCGCCGGGCCGGTCCGGGATCCGGCACCGGAACGTCAGGTAGCGGCCGGCCGCGGCCAGGCCGTGCCGCAGCACCTTGGCCAGCAGCAGCGGGTCGATGTTGCCGCCGGACAGCACGACCACCACCGGCGGCTCGAACATGCCGGCGTTCTCCATCAGCCCGGCCACGGCGGCCGCCCCGGCCGGCTCGACCACCTGCTTGGCGCGTTCCAGGCACAGCAGCAGGGCCCGGGACAGGCTCTCCTCGGACACGGTCAGCACGTGAACGCCGAACCCGGAGAGGATCCGGAACGGGATGTCCCCGGGCAGGCAGACCGCGATGCCGTCGGCCATGGTCGCGGCGGGCTGCACCCGGACCGGGTGGCCGGCCGCCAGCGACGCCGGGTAGGCCGCGACCGCCTCGGCCTGAACGCCGACCACGGCCACCGAGGGATCCGCGGACTTGACCGCGACCGTGACCCCGGCGGCCAGGCCGCCCCCGCCGACCGGGATCGCGATCGTCCGCACCTGCGGGCACTGCTCCAGGATCTCCAGGCCCAGGGTGCCCTGGCCCGCGACGATGTCAGGGTGATCGAACGGGTGGATGACCACCGCGCCGCTTTCGGCCGCGAACTCGCGCGCGTACTCCACCGCGTCGTCCACGGTCGCGCCGCGCGTGATGATCTCCGCCCCGTAGCCCCGGGTCGCCTCGATCTTGGGCAGCTGGGCGCCCTCCGGCATGATCACGGTGGCCTTCACGCCGAGCAGCGCGGCGGCGAACGCCACTCCCTGGGCATGGTTGCCCGCGCTGGCCGCCACCACGCCGCGGGCCCGTTCCTCCTCGCTGAGCCGGGAGATCCGCAGGTAGCCGCCACGGGCCTTGAACGACCCGGTGCGCTGCAGGTTCTCGCACTTGAGGAACACGGGACCGCCAAGCCGCTCGGACAGCACCCGGGAGTGCAGCAGCGGGGTGGGCGGCAGGATCTCGCGGAGTACGTCGCGGGCGGCGGCCACGTCGTCGGCGCCCACAGAGGGGGAGGTCATCGCCATGCCTGCAGTGTTGCACCCGGCCAGGATGCGAAGCGCGCCATGGGGCACGTAATGTCGAAAGGGTGCAGCCAGACAACGAGACTCATGCAGCCGACGGAACCCCGCCCCGCCCCGCCGCCACCACCCTGGGCGAGCTGCGCGCCAGCGGGCACGAGTACGAGACCGTTAAAGAGGAGATCCGGCGCAACCTGCTAGCCAGGATGCGCGCTGGCGAGAACAGGTTTCCCGGGATCGTCGGGTTCGACCAGACCGTGCTCCCGCACGTGGAGCGGGCCCTGCTGGCCGGCCACGACACGATCCTGCTGGGCGAGCGCGGCCAGGGCAAAACGCGCCTGATCCGGACCCTGTCCGTCCTGCTCGACGACTGGACGCCCGCGGTCGCGGGCTGTGAGATCAACGACCACCCCTACCAGCCGGTCTGCGCGCGCTGCCAGCGCCTGGCCGCCGAGCAGGGCGACGGCCTGCCGGTCGAGTGGCGGCACCGCAGCGAGCGCTACGGCGAGAAGCTGGCCACCCCGGACACCAGCGTGGGTGACCTGATCGGTGACATCGACCCGGTCAAGGTGGCCGAGGGCCGGACGCTGGGCGACCCGGAGACGATTCACTTCGGCCTCGTGCCACGGACCAACCGCGGCATCTTCTGCCTCAACGAACTTCCTGACCTGGCCGAGCGGATCCAGGTCGCACTGCTCAACGTGCTGGAGGAACGGGACATCGGGGTCCGCGGCTACGCGCTGCGGCTGCCGCTGGACCTGGTCCTGGTGGCCAGCGCCAACCCGGAGGACTACACCAACCGCGGCCGCATCATCACGCCGCTGAAGGACCGCTTCGGCGCGGAGATCCGCACCCATTACCCGCTCACGCTGGACGAGGAACTCGTGCTGACCCAGCAGGAGGCGCTGGTCGCCTGGGACGGCGCCGACCCCGGCGCGGACCTGCCCGAGCACCTGGTGGAGGTCATCGCGCGGTTCACCCGGCTGGTCCGGGCCTCACCCGCGGTGGACTCCCGGTCCGGGGTCTCGGCCCGGTTCGCGATCGCCGCGGCTGAGTCGGTGGCCGCCTCCGCGGTGCGCCGGGCCGCGCTGACCGGCGAGGCGCAGCCGGTGGCCCGGATCTGCGACCTGCCGCCGATCGTGGGCAGCCTGCGCGGCAAGGTGGAGTTCGAGGTCAGCGAGGAAGGCCGGGAGACCGAGGTGCTGGAGCACCTGCTCCGGCGGGCCATCGCGGACACGTTCCGGTCCCGGCTGGGCAGCGCCGACCTGAGCGGGCTGCTGGCCACGTTCGAGCAAGGCGGGACGGTGGAGACCGGCGACCTGGTCCCCGCGGCCGCGCTGCTGAACAGGATCGGCGAGGTCCCCGGCCTGGCCCGGATCATGGACCGGCTGGGCATGGACGGCGGCGAGTCGTTCGGCGAGGCCGCCGCGGCCCTGGAGTTCGCGCTGGAGGGCCTGTACCTGATGCGGCGGCTGTCCAAGGACGTCATCGATGGCAGTGCCGTCTACCGGACCTGAGAGGCCCGGCTTGCAGGCCGGGCTGCGGGTCAGGCGACTGACGCACCAGGTCAACCCAGTGAAAGGCAGGTAGCGCAGTGAGTGGCTACCGGTACGGGGAGTACACCGAGGGTCCCGATCCGCTGGCGCCGCCGTTCGACGCCCGCGGGGCGCTGGACGAGCTGGGCGACGCGGTGCTGGACGGGGCCGACCCGTCCAGCGCCCTGCGTGACCTGCTGCGCCGCGGGGTGAACGGCCGGCGCGGCCTGGATGACCTGCTGCGCCGGGTCCGCGACCAGCAGCGGGAGATCCGCAGCCGAGGCCGGCTGGACGGGACCCTGGAGGAAGCGCGGGCGCTGCTGGACACGGCGGTGGGCCAGGAACGGGCCGAGCTGTTCCCGGACCCGAGCGACGAGGCCCGGCTGCGCGAGGACGAGCTGGACGGGCTGCCGTCGGACACCGCGCAGGCCATCCGCAGGCTGGCCGACTACAACTGGCGCAGCCAGACCGCCCGGGAGACGTTCGAGCGGCTCAAGGACCTGCTCCGCAGCGAGGTCCTGGACAGCCAGTTCCGCGGCATGAAGGAGGTGCTCCAGCAGCCCGACCCGGAGTCCATGCAGCGGGTGAAGGACATGCTGGCCGACCTCAACCAGATGCTGGCGGCGGACGCCCGGGGCGAGCACACCCAGGCGGACTTCGACAGCTTCATGGAACGCCACGGCGAGATGTTCCCGGAGAACCCGGCCGACCTGGAGGAGCTGGTCGACTCGCTGGTCCGCCGGGCCACCGCGGCGCAGCGACTGCTTGGCTCGCTCACCGAGCAGCAGCGCGACGAGCTGGCCGCGCTGATGGAGCAGACGCTGCAGGACGCCGGGCTGGCCGCGGAGATGTCCCGGCTGTCCGACGCGCTGCGCGCCCGCCGGCCGGAGATGGACATGGCGGCCTCGTCGGGTGACCCGATGACCGGCGACGAGCCGCTTGGCCTGGGCGACGCCACCAGCGCCCTGGCTGACCTGGCCGACCTCGCCGACCTGGAGTCGGAGCTGCGCCAGGACTATCCCGGGGCGCGCCTCGACGACATCGACGAGGCCGCGATCCGGCGGGCCCTGGGCCGCCAGGCCGTGGACGACATGGACGCGCTCCGCCAGACCGAGCGTGAACTGGAGCAGCAGGGCTACCTGCAGCGCAACGCGGGCCAGCTGGAGCTCACCCCGAAGGCGGTGCGGCGGCTGGGCGAGACCGCGCTGCGCCGGGTCTTCGCGGACCTTCCCGAGGGTGGTTACGGCGACCACGAGCAGCGTGACGCCGGGCAGGCCGGGGAGTACACCGGCGCCACCCGCCGCTGGCAGTTCGGCGACGAGCAGGCCATCGACGCGCCGGCGACGGTCCGGAACGCGCTGCTGCGCGAGGCGGGTACGCCGCGCAACCGTGAGTCGCACGGGGTCCGGCTGTCCGGCCGCGACTTCGAGGTCGGCGAGACGCAGCGGCGCACGGCCGCGGCCGTCTGCCTGCTGGTTGACCTGTCCTACTCGATGGCGCTGCGCGGCACCTGGGGGGCGGCCAAGCAGACCGCGCTGGCCCTGCACGCGCTGGTGCGCAGCCGGTTCCCGCAGGATTCCATCCAGGTCATCGGGTTCTCGAACTACGCCAGGGAACTGCGCGAGACCGACCTGGCCGGGCTGGGCTGGGACATGGTCCAGGGCACCAACCTGCACCACGCGCTGGTGCTGGCCGGGCGCTACCTGGACCGGCGTCCCGAGCACGACCCGGTGGTCCTGATCGTGACCGACGGCGAGCCCACCGCGCACCTGCGCCGGGACGGGCGGTCCTGGTTCGACTGGCCGCCTGCGCCGGAGACGATCCAGCTCACGCTGGCCGAGGTGGACAAGATGACCCGGCGGCACGCGTCGCTGAACGTGTTCATGCTGGCCGAGGACGAACGGCTGACCGATTTCGTGAACGAGGTGGCACGGCGCAACGGTGGCCGGGTCCTGCACGCCGTGCCGGAACGGCTCGGCGAGTTCGTGGTCCGTGACTTCCTGCGGACCCGCGGGGACGCGCGCCGGTAACGCGCCGGGCCAGCAGAGCAGCGCGCCGGCAGCGCGCCGGGCCCGCAGAGCGGCGCGCCGGGCCGGCAGCGCGGCCCGTCGTTGACCTTTCCGGCGTACCCTCCGGAAGAGGGGGCCGATAGCGTCCGGCACATCCGCCGAGCTGTGCGCAGCCCCCGGGAAAAAGAGGGATAGATTTTGCTTCAGGGCTTTTCGGACGTGCCGCAGATGCCTGGATCTCGTAGTAGCGTTCGGCCGTTACAGCTATGAGCGGGCCGAAGGGGTGGCGGCTGGGCCAGGCCTGCATATCTCTAGGAGGATCTCGTGAGTACTGTTACCGAATCAGGCACGCGCTCTTCGGGGAAGCGCATCGGCGCCCTGATTCTCGCCATCGTGGGCATTTTGCTGATCATCCTGGCCCTGATCTACGTGACGACCGCGGCCGGTTCACTGCCCAGCTTTATCCCCGGCCACCTGAACGGCTCCACTGGTCACCACCCGCTGCGTGCGGGCGTGGCTCTCATCGTGGGCCTGATCCTGCTGGGCGGGGCGTGGTGGCTCGGCTTCAGCGGCAAGAAGAGCGCCCGCAGCTAGGGTCTCGCCGCAGGTCACGATTTGCTCAACCGGGCCGCCCCCGCCACAGCCGGGGGCGGCCTCAGCCCTAGGATCATGGCATGTCTTTTACCGACCGGCTGCTGCTGTGGTTCCATATCGGATTTGTCATTTTCGCCATTGGCCCGGTCACCATCGCGAGCATGTCCACCCCGCGTTATATCCGGGCCCGGAACGTGGGCGTGCTCCGCTACCTGTCCCGGATGACCCGGATCTTCGGTGCGGCGTCCCTCGGCGTGCTGCTCTTCGGCATCATCGCCGGGCAGTCGCTGCACGAAATGACAAAAGCGTGGGTGACGGCCTCGCTGACCCTGTTCGTCGTGGCCCTGGTCCTGCTGCTGCTCATCATGCGCGACCAGCACCGGGCCATCGTCGCTGTGGAGGGCAGCCTCGCGGCAGCCGGGGAGGGGCCTGCGGTCACCCCGGCTGCGGGGCGCGCACCGGCCGCCGGCGCGGCGGGGGCCTTTGGCGTGCCGGAAGGGGCCGAGCCCACCGCGGCGGACGTGGAGCCCGCCCCGGCGGTGGCCCCAACCGGGACCACCGCCACCGTCACCGCCACCGCGGCCCGCGTGCACGTGGCCACCGTGGAGCGGGGCCGGATCGCCTCGCTGGCCGGCGTGGTCAGCCTCATCTGGCTGGTCATCCTGGTCCTGATGGTCTGGCAGCCCTGAGCGGCCGGCCCCGCGGGTCCTGAGCGGCCGGGCGGCCACGGCCGCTCGCCCGGGTCACACCCCGGCGAGCGCCTGACGGAGATCTTCCAGGAGGTCTTCTCCCGTCTCGATGCCGACCGACAGCCTGATCAGGTCGTCTGCCACCTCCAGCGGCGAGCCGGCCACCGAGGCGTGCGTCATCCGGCCGGGATGCTCCACGAGCGACTCCACCCCGCCCAGCGACTCCCCCAGCGTGAACAGCCGGGTCCGGCCACAGGCCACGACGGCGGCCTGCCCGCCGCCGCGCACCCGGAACGACACCATCCCGCCGAAGTCCCGCATCTGCTTGGCCGCCACCTCGTGGCCGGGGTGGCTGGGCAGCCCCGGGTAGAGCACCTCCGTGACCGCGGGGTGCCCGGTCAGCATGTCCGCCACCCGCGCGGCGTTCCGCGAGTGCTGGTCCATCCGGACGGCCAGGGTCTTGATGCCGCGAAGCGTCAGCCACGCGTCGAACGGGCCCGCCACCGCGCCGGTCGCGTTCTGCAGGAACGCGAGCCGCTCGCCGAGGGCCGGGTCGGCCACCACCAGCGCCCCGCCGATCACGTCGGAATGCCCGCCGAGGTATTTCGTGGTGGAGTGGACCACCGCGTCCGCGCCGAGCGCGAGCGGCTGCTGCAGGTACGGGGAGGCGAACGTGTTGTCCACCACCAGCAGCGCGCCCGCCTGCTGGGCGACGTCCGCGAGCGCGGCGATGTCCGCGATGGACAGCAGCGGGTTGGTGGGCGTCTCGGCCCACAGCACGCGGGCCGGACGCTCGGCGAGCGCGCCCCGGACCGCGGCGACGTCGCTGATCGGGACCGGCCGGTAGCTCACCCCCCACTCCGCGAGCACCCGCGCCATCAAACGGAACGTTCCGCCGTACGCATCGTCGGGAATGACCACGTGGTCCCCGGGGGCGCACACCGCGCGCAGCAGGCAGTCCTCGGCCGCCATCCCGGACGCGAACGCCAGCGCGTGGCGGCCGCCCTCCAGCGCAGCCAGGCACTCCTCGAGGGCGCGCCGGGTGGGGTTGGCGGTCCGGGAGTACTCGTAGCCGTCCCGCAGGCCGCCGACGCCGTCCTGCTTGTAGGTGGACACCTGGTAGATGGGCGGGACCACGGCGCCGGTCTGCGGGTCAGGCTCCTGGCCCGCGTGGATGGCCAGCGTCTCGAAGCCGCCGCCTGGATATCCGTCAGAGTTGATCGTCACGATCACACTCTGCCACGCACTTCGGCCACGGGCGCACCAGCTACGGGCACCCGGGCCATTGAAACCCTGGCTACGGGCACCGGGCCACAGGAACCCTGACCACGGGCACCCGGGCCACGGGCACGGGCACCGGGCCGCGGGCCGCCTCGCAGCAGGGCCGCCGGACCGCTCGCGGACGCCTCGTCAGGAGTGACGGGCCCGGAAAATCCGTTATTTCGCAGGAAAGAGGTGACTCCCGTCTCACGGGCGGGCAGGCCTTTCCCGGTCTGGGGCCATTGTCAGGGGGCCGCCGGGGAAGGTATCAGGCGGTGGCGGCGAGGAAGGTCAGCACGTCCTGCCGGGTAATCAGGCCGGCTGGGCGGCCGTCCACCAGGACCACCGCGGCACCCGCCTTTTCCAGCGCGCCGACCGCCCGGCTGACCGGCTCACCCGAGCCCACCGTGGGCAGGGGCGCCGACATGTGCCCCTCGATGGGATCATGGGGCCGGGCCCGGCCGGAGACCAGCGCGTCCAGCAGGTCGCGTTCCACGATGGAGCCGACGACCTCCGCGGCCATCACCGGTGGCTCCTCCTTCATGACCGGCAACTGGGAGACGTTGTACTCGCGCAGCAGCCCGATGGCGGCCGACACGGTCTCCTCCGGGTGGGCGTGCACGAACTCCGGCAGCCCGGGCAGCTTCCGCTGCAGTACGTCGGCCACCCGGGGCTCCTTGGTCTCCGCGGTCAAGAAGCCGTAGTCGGCCATCCACTCGTCGTTGAAAATCTTCGCCAGGTAGCCGCGCCCGGTGTCCGGGAGCAGGACCACGATCACGTCGTCCGGGGCCGCGGTCGCCGCCACGCGCAGCGCGGCCACCACGGCCAGCCCGCATGATCCGCCGGTGAGCAGGGCCTCCTCACGCGCCAGCCTGCGGGTCATCAGGAACGACTCGGCGTCGCTGACCGCCAGCACCTCGTCGCACAGGGCCGGGTCATAGTTGGCCGGCCACATGTCCTCGCCCACCCCCTCGACCAGGTACGGCCGCCCGGTACCGCCGGAGTACACCGAGCCCTCCGGGTCGGCCCCGATCACCCGGACCCGGCCGCCCGAGACCTCCTTGAGGTACCGGCCGGTCCCGGTGATGGTGCCGCCGGTGCCGATGCCCGCCACGAAGTGGGTGACCCGGCCGTCGGTCTGGGCCCAGATCTCCGGGCCGGTGGAGTGGTAGTGCGAGGCCGGGTTCTCCGGGTTGGCGTACTGGTCCGGCTTCCAGCCGCCCGGGATCTCCCGGGCCAGCCGGCTGGACACCGAGTAGTAGGAGTCGGGGTGCTCGGGGGACACGGTGCCCGGGCAGACCACAACCTCGGCGCCGTAGGCCCGGAGCACGCTGATCTTGTCCTGGCCGACCTTGTCCGGGCAGATGAACACGCAGCGGTAGCCCTTCTGCGCCGCCACGATGGCCAGGCCGACCCCCGTGTTGCCCGAGGTGGGCTCCACGATGGTGCCGCCCGGGCGCAGCGCGCCGGACGCCTCTGCCGCCTCCACCATCCGCAGCGCGATCCGGTCCTTGACCGAGCCCCCCGGGTTGAAGTACTCGACCTTGGCCAGCACGGCAGGGGCCCGCCCCCCGCCCACAGCCTTCGTCACCGCACGCAGCCTGATCAGCGGGGTGTTCCCGACCAGCTCGATCAGGGATTCATGGACCTGCATCGCAACCACCTCGGTCGTGGATGCCTGCGGGGCGGCGGCCCGCCCCGGGCATGCTCTGGAGCACCGACGCTATCCCACTCCGGCGGCTGGCCCGTCGCTGACCAGCGCGGCTATCCCCGGCCGGTGTACCGGGGGATTATGGGCGGGACGGCCGTGGTTTAAGCTACTGCCCAGTAATCTGACTGGACCACCCACGTTCGCCGCGGCAGCAAGGGAGCCCGCCATGCCTGAGGCAGTCATCGTCGCCACCGCACGCTCGCCCATCGGCCGGGCATTCAAGGGATCGCTCGCCTCGATCCGCCCCGACGACCTCACCGCGCAGCTGATATCGGCAGCCCTGGCCAAGGTTCCGCAGCTCAGCCCGGACGACATCGACGACCTCATGCTCGGCTGCGGCCTGCCCGGCGGCGAGCAAGGCTTCAACATGGCCCGGGTGGTCGCAGTGCTCCTCGGCTACGACAACCTGCCCGGCACCACGGTCACCAGGTACTGCTCATCCTCTCTGCAGACCACCCGGATGGCCTTCCACGCCATCAAGGCCGGCGAGGGCGACGTGTTCATCTCGGCGGGCGTGGAGTGCGTCAGCCGTTTCGCCACGGGCAGCAGCGACAGCTGGCCCGACACGCACAACCCGCTTTTCGCGGACGCGGAGGCCCGGTCCGAGGCGCTTTCGGCGGCCGGCCTGCCGGTCTGGCACGACCCGCGGGACGACTCCGCGATCCCGGACGTCTACATCGCGATGGGCCAGACCGCCGAAAACCTCGCCAAGCTGCGCGGGATCTCGCGGGCGGCCCAGGATGAGTTCGGCGTCCGGTCACAGAACCTGGCCGAGAAGGCCCTGGCCAACGGGTTCTGGCAGCGGGACATCACGCCGGCCACGCTGCCGGACGGGACCGTGGTGAGCGGCGACGACGGCCCGCGGCCCGGGACCACCCTGGAGAAGGTGGCCACCTTGAAGCCGGTGTTCCGCCCGGACGGGACCGTCACCGCGGGCAACTGCTGCGCGCTCAATGACGGCGCGGCCGCGGTCGTGGTGATGAGTGACGTCAAGGCGGCCCAGCTCGGCATCACCCCGCTCGCCCGGATCGTCGCGACCGGCGTGACCGGGCTGTCTCCGGAGATCATGGGGCTGGGGCCGGTGGAGGCCTCGCGCCAGGCGCTGAACCGGGCGGGGATGACCATCGACGACATGGACCTGGTGGAGATCAACGAGGCGTTCGCCGCCCAGGTCATCCCCTCCTACACCGACCTCGGAATCGACATCGACAAGCTCAACGTGAACGGTGGGGCTATCGCGGTCGGCCACCCCTTCGGCATGACCGGGGCCCGGATCACCACCACGCTGCTGAACAGCCTCCAGTTCCGCGACAAGACCTACGGCCTGGAGACCATGTGCGTGGGCGGCGGCCAGGGCATGGCCATGATCCTGGAGCGGCTGTCCTCGCCGGCCTGCTGGTTCCTTCCGGGGAACACCCCTGGCCCTCCCGGGAAAGCACAGGTGAAGCCGGACCATCCGGGGCATTGCGGAAGCCTTACGACAGGGGGTTGTCAGCGGCTCCCCGGTGGTGCAGGCTCGACAGAGAGACCAGCCTGCCCCTGGAGGTGGCCATGTCCCTGAATCACTCCGCGGAGATGCACAAGAACATCATTGCCCGGATACCTTCCGTGACCGGGCGCGAACTCCGCGAGTGGTTCATGCGTCTGGAATCCGGGCCCCCGTTCTCCCGATGCGAGGAACGGGCTCACTGGTTGTCCGACGAGCATGGCCTGTCGCACGGCTATGCCTCCGCGATCGTGCACGAGTACGAGTTCCGCCGCCGTCTCAGGCTGAATAGCGCCTGACCTATGCAGCCAGATGAGGCCCGGGAGTTCCTCCGCGTGAACCACCGGGCCGTGCTGGCGACGGCCCGGGCCGATGGGCGCCCTCAGCTTTCGCCGGTGACCTGTGGCGTGGACGGCGCCGGACGGGTGATCATCAGCACCCGCGAGACGGCGGTTAAAACCAGGAACCTGCGGCGGAACCCTCTGGCCTCACTCTGCGTGTTCACGGACGCCTTTTTCGGCCCGTGGGTCCAGGTCGAGGGCAAAGCGGAGATTATTTCGCTGCCCGGGGCCATGGAGTCCCTGGTCGAGTACTACCGGCTGATCTCGGGTGAGCACGCCGACTGGAAGGACTACCGGGCCGCCATGGTGCGGGACCGCCGGTGCCTGGTCCGGATCGAGATCACCCGGGCCGGGCCGGATATCAGCGGCTAGCCCCGGCTCCGCAGTATTGATCCGCGTCCCTCAGCATTGATCCGCGTCCCTCAGCGTTGCCCCGGCAGTGCGCAGTATGTGACAGCTAGCACAGCAATATCTTCGCCCTCCACCGCAACTCCAGTTGCGGCACCGCGATGCGCCTGCCGCCCTGCCGTTCCCCCCAGCCGGGCTGCCACCGCCGCCACTATGGCTGCCGACCGCCACGTTCGGTCAGCACGGCGACAGGTATCACGAGCCAGCCCACCGAGCCGAATGGGGCAACCATGACCAAAGTCGATTCAGCAGTGGTTGCTCGCGGCGCGATCAGAGTTCCCATGCAACAACCGTGCTGCTCATGGCAGCTATGGCCACATTTTGCTGGGTGATGATTTAGGCCGTGAACATGATCCGCAGCGGCGGGAATGGCGGCCTTTTCGCACTGGGTGCCATGGTACCCGGGCCGCGTGCGGCTAGCGAACGGCGCGTATACCTTAGCCAGCAGGCCTTCCCGGCCAGATCAGGGCAGCTCGGGGGGTCACCTTGCACACGAGTGCCCCCGGTCGGAGTCGAACCGACACTGGGGACCCTTTTAGGGGGCCGGCCTCTTCCCTTGGGCTACGGGGGCTGGGTAATAATACCCCGGAGCGTCTGAGCGACTCTCGGGCAGCCGAATTAATACAGAATGTTTCGCCCGGGGGGAGTTTTCTATTTTCACTTGGACGCCGAATGCAAAGCGTAACCATTTCGATTAAGTTCGACAGCGTTTGCTTACGGAGCGTCACCTGCGCCTGGGCGTGCGGGGGGTGCATCCAAGCCGGCCAACCCGCGAGCTTGCTGGAAGACCGCATCCAGCATGCCAGGGGTGACCCGGCCAGTGAATGTATTCTGCTGACTCGGGTGATAACAGCCGATCAGCACCACCTCGCGGCCGGGTGCGTGCGCGGGCACGGCAGTCCTCGGCGGGGCGGTCCTGGGCGGGGCGGTCCTGGGCGGGGCGGTCCTGGGCGGGGCGGCCTCGGCTGCCCAGGGCGACCTCCACCCCGTGCCCGAAGCGCGGCCTGGGCCGGGGCACGGTGTAACCCGCGTCGCCCAGGACCGGCCACAGCGCCTGCCAGGCGAACGCGCCGAGGCACACGATGACCCTCAGCTCCCGGGTCAGGTGGCCGATCTCCGCGGTCAGCCATGGCGCGCAGGTGTCCCGCTCGGTCACGGTCGGCTTGTTGAGCGGCGGTGCGCAGCGGACCGCGGCGACCATCCGTGTGCCCAGCAGCCGCTGCCCGTCGCCGGCATGGACGCTCTCCGGCTGCGCGGCCAGCCCGCTCCTATACAGCGAGGCGAAGAGGACGTCACCGCTGCGGTCCCCGGTGAAGACCCGCCCGGTCCGGTTCCCGCCGTGCGCCGCCGGGGCCAGCCCGACGATCACGATGCGGGGCTGGTCATCACCCCAGCCCGGGATCGGCCGCCCCCAGTACGCCTCCGTGGCGTGCGCGCGGCGTTTGACCTGGGCCACCTGCTCCCGCCATTCCACCAGCCGGGGGCAGGCCCGGCAGACGGATTGCCGGGCCACCAGCTCGGCCAGGGTGCCTGCTCCCGCCGCCAGGGTGCGGACCTCCGCCGGGTCATGCGCCACCGGAGTCTCCGCGGTCGCCGGGTCGCCGGGCCAGCCGGAGCCGGGCGCGACCGGCCACCCGGGTGCCAGGCCCGCTGGGTCCGGCATGCTCACGAGCGCACCGCCACCAGCGACCAGGCGATCCCGTCCAGGATGTCGTGCTCGCTGGCGAGGACGTCCCCGAAGCCGAACCGCTGCATGATCCGCTCCAGGACCATGGCGCCGCCCGCGATCACGTCGGCCCGGCCCGGGTGCATCACCCCCAAGGCCGCCCGCTCCTCCCGGGTCTGGCCCAGCAGCCTGCGCGTCTGGGCGATGACCTGCTCCGCCGGCACACGGGCGTGGTGGATCCTCGCCGGGTCGTACTCCCCTAGCCCCAGGGCCAGGGCCGCCACCGTGGTCACCGACCCGGCCAGGCCCACCAGGGTCCGGGCGTCGGTCACCGGGATGGCCCCGGCCACTGCGTCCAGGGCGGCATCGATGTCCGCAGCCGCCACGCTGACCTCGGCCGGCCCGGGCGGGTCGGAGTGCAGGTGACGCTCGGTCAGCCGGACACAGCCGATGTCCACCGACACGGCGCTGACTCCGGCGGGTCCCCTGGCCCTGGTGGCCAGCCGGTCGCCGACCACGAACTCCGTAGACCCCCCGCCGATGTCCACGACAAGGTAAGGACCGTCTCCCGGGGCCGTGCCGAACTCGGCGGTGGCGCCGACGAACGACAGGTATGCCTCTTCCTTCCCGCTCAGCACCTCTGGCTCGAGGCCGAGCACGTCGCCTACCCCGCGGACGAACTCGGCGGCGTTGACGGCGTCCCGGGTAGCGCTGGTCGCGACCATGCGCACGGCCTCCGCGGACAGGTCCCCGATCAGCCTGGCGTATCCGCTGAGCGCCCGCAGCGTGCGCTGCAGCGCCTCGGGAGCCAGCCGCCCGGTGGAATCAACACCCTGGCCCAGCCGGACGATCTGCATCCGCCGGTCCACGTCGGTGAGCCGGCCCGTGCCCGGGTTGACGTCCGCCACCAGCAGCCGCAGCGAGTTGGTGCCGCAGTCGATGGCCGCTACCCGGGTCGCCCCGGGGGCGCTCACGGGGGCACTCGCCTGAGTACTCACGCGACGCACGGGCCCTGCGCCCACCAGTCCCCGGCCGCGTCTGCCGCCTCCCGGCCCAGCGGGTTGGCGCCCGGCACGGCCAGCTCGTGCGCGACCAGGGCGTGCAGGCATTTCACCCGGTCCGGCATACCGCCCGCGCTCTGCATGCCCGGTGGCAGCGGCTCGAGCCCGGCCTCGGCAGCGGCCGCAGCCCGCCGGCCGGTGTAGTCACGGTGCGCGGCCTGCTGCGCGGCGCGCAGGTCCGGGTCTGTGGCCAGCCGCTGCTGCATCTCCCTCATCAGGCCGCCCGATTCCAGCCTGCTCACCGCGGCCGCCGCCCGCGGGCAGGTGAGGTAGAACAAGGTGGGGAAGGGCGTGCCGTCGTCCAGCCGGGGCGCCGTCTCCACCACGTCCGGCTGCCCGCACGGGCAGCGGTGTGCCACCCTCCGCAGTCCCCGGGGCGCCCGGCCGAGCTGCTCCCCGACCACCTGTTCGTCGAGCACCTGTCCCTCAAGTACCCGTTTCTCAAGCACGGGCTGTTCCTCAAGCACCCGTTTCTCAACCACGGGCTGTTCCTCAAGCACGGGCTGTTCCTCAACCACGGGCGCGTCGTCAGGCATGCGGATCGGCCTGGTCCGCCTGGCGGACCGAGTACCACAGCCGCTCGTACCAGGGGGTGGCCGAGGCGGCGCTCACGTCGGAGCTGCCGCTGGCCGCCCGGCCGCCGATGATCACATAACAGCTGGCCCCGGGCAGGCACATGTGCAGCCGGTCCTGGGCCTGCTGCTCGATGTAGGCGGGGTCGTTGAGCCGCTGGGCCTCGGCCCGCAGCCGCGCGAGCTCAGCGGTGGTCGCCGCGCTCTGCGCCTGGAGCTGGTCGATCTGGCGCCGCTGGGCGATGTACTCCCGCACCGGGTAGGCGAGACTCAGCGCGATCGCGCAGATGACCACCGCCAGGACGGCCGCCCGGCTGGTGAACCGGGCCCGTTCCGGCGGCGGCCGCCCCGGGATCGCGCCGGGCATCACTCAGCCGGGGTCCAGCGGGGGAACGCGGACGCGCCCGCGTAACTGGCCGCATCGTCGAGGAGTTCCTCGATGCGCATCAGCTGGTTGTACTTGGCGACCCGCTCGCCGCGGGCCGGTGCGCCCGACTTGATCTGGCCCGCGTTGACCGCCACCACCAAGTCGGCGATGGTCGTGTCGTCCGTCTCCCCGGACCGGTGCGAGATCATGCAGGCGAACCCGTTGCGCTGGGCGAGCGCCACGGCGTCGAGCGTCTCGGTGATCGACCCGATCTGGTTCACCTTGACCAGCAGCGCGTTCGCGGCGTGCTCGGCGACGCCCCGGCGTATCCGCTCCGGGTTGGTGACAAACAGGTCGTCCCCCACGACCTGCACCCGGTCCCCCACGGCCGCGGTCAGCGCCTGCCAGCCGGCCCAGTCCTCCTCGGACAGCGGGTCTTCGAGCGACACGATCGGGTAAGCGCCCAGCCATTCGGTGTAGATGCGGATCATCTCGTCGGCGGACTTGGCCGAACCCTCGAACTGGTAGGCACCGTCGGAGTAGAACTCGGTGGCCGCGGCGTCGATGGCCAGCGCGACGTCCAGCCCCGGGGTGAAGCCGGCCTTGCTGATCGCCTCGACGATCAGGTCCAGCGCGGCGCGGTTGTGCTCCAGATCCGGGGCGAAGCCGCCCTCGTCGCCGACCCCGGTGGACAGGCCGTGCTGCTTCAGCACCGACTTCAGCGCGTGGTAGGTCTCAGCGCCCCACTGCACGGCCTCGGTGAACGTGGCCGCGCCGATCGGCGCGATCATGAACTCCTGGATGTCCACGCTGTTGTCCGCGTGGGCCCCGCCGTTGAGGATGTTCATCATGGGCACCGGCAGCAGGTATGCGTTCGGGCCGCCCAGGTAGCGGAACAGCGGCAGGCCCGCGGACTGCGCGGCGGCCTTGGCCACCGCCATGCTGACGCCGGTGATCGCGTTCGCGCCCAGCCTCGACTTGTCCGGGGTCCGGTCCAGGTCGATCATGGCCTGGTCGATCATGCGCTGGTCATCGGCATCGAAGCCGAGCAGCTCGGGCTGGATCTCGTCGATGATGGCCTGGACGGCGTTGGTGACGGCTTTGCCCCCATATTCATCACCGCCGTCCCGGAGTTCTACCGCCTCGAAGGCACCGGTGGACGCCCCGCTCGGCGCGGCGGCGCGGCCCAGCGAGCCGTCGTCGAGGGCGACCTCGACTTCCAGGGTGGGGTTTCCGCGGGAATCCAGAATCTGCCTGGCGTGCACCGCCTCGATCGAGGCCACAACGACTCCTGAAGCTCGGCTGACTTGTCCCTAAAGGAGCCTAGTGGAGTCTGGCGGGCGGCGGCACCGGCCACGCCGCCGGGAGGCGGCCTCAGCCAGCCTGATCTGCGCCGGTGCCGGTGCCTGCCCCGACGCCGCGGTCCTGTTCCCAGGCGCGCACCTGGTCGCCGAAGCGGCGGGCGGCGGCGCGCAGCTCGAGTTCCGGGTCCAGGCCCGCGGCGCGGGCCCGGGCCACGAGGGCGAACAGTTCCGCGCCCAGCCGGCGGCCTTCATCGTCGGCCGCTCCCCCCAGGGTGGCCAGTTCCTCCGGCGCGCCGGCCCGTTCCGCGCGGCGCTGCAGCTGGGCGGCCAGGGCCAGCGCGGGCTGGCCGGGTGGCACACCGTCCAGGGCCGAGGCACGCCCGCCGCTGGCGGCCCGCTCGGTGGCCTTGATCGCGTCCCAGTTGCGGGTCACGTCGTCCGGGCCGGCCACGGTCACGTCGCCGAACACGTGCGGGTGCCGGCGGACCAGCTTGATCACGATGCCGTCGGCCACATCGTCCACAGTGAACCCGGTACCGTCGGTGCGCTCGGCGGCGACCCGGGCGTGGAACATGACCTGGAGCAGGACATCACCGAGTTCCTCGCGCAGCGCCGCCCGGTCGCCGCTCTCCAGCGCGTCCAGCGCCTCATAGGACTCCTCGAGCAGGTAGGGCGCCAGCGACTCGTGGTTCTGCCTGGCGTCCCACGGGCACTTGCGGCGCAGCGTGTCCATGACCGAGACCAGGGTGAGCAGTTCTCCGCCGGGCAGCGCCGACGAGCCGTAGAGCACCTCCACCGCCGTGTCACGCGGGCCGTCGCGCCCGCCCAGTTCGTCGGCCAGCGCGAGCGGGCCCGGGGTCTCATCCCGCGCACGGCCCGGCGGGTCCGGTGGGCAGAGCCACACCACGGTGCCGGCTTCCCCGGCTGCCGCCCGGGTCAGCCGGCGGGCGGTGCTCGCCGCGCGGTCTTCCCCAGCCAGCACGTCCTGATCCCCCGGCAGTACCTCCCAGCCGATCCCCGCCTCGTCCAGCGCGGGCAGCAGCGGGTGATCGGCCGCCGGGGCCAGCACCCGCGAGGCACCGGCCAGGGTCTGCCAGGCGGGCCAGCTGAGCAGCCCGGCCCGGACCGTCGGCGCGGTCACCAGCAGCACCAGGCGCCGGCTCTCGCCAGGGTGCCGCGCGGTACGACCGTTAGCTGCCTGGTCTTTCACAAGATCGCGTCCGGCCGTTCTAGCAAGCCGGCGTCAGCTGCGGGCTCGCCGTAGCGGACGCGCTGGGGCTGGGGGATGCGGTCCCGGGGGCCGCGGCCAGCTTGTTGGGCGCGGGGATCACCGAGACCTGGCCGTAGTCCAGCTGCCCGAACTGGTGGTTGACCTGGATGTCCATGCTCTTGGCCGCCAGGCACTGGGATCTGTCGAACTGGTTACCCAGGGCCTGCAGCGCCCCCGAGGCGGTGGGCAGCTTCCCGCCGTCCAGCCGGGCCAGCAGCTGGTTCTGGATCGCCACGTACCGGCCCAGCTCGGTCAGCTGGTCCGGCGGCACCCCGTTGGCCACGGCCAGCTCGGTCAGCGTGACCCCGCTCTGCCTGGCCTGCGCGGCCGCGGACGCGAGCGCCTGCTGCACCTGTGCCGCGGTGATGGTCAGGTGGTTGCGCTCGGCCATCGTCTCCCGGACCTGGAACCGGAGCAGCCAGCTGAGCACCTGCTGCGGCATCTGCGACGCCGGGAACTGGAGCTGGACCCTGGCCTTGTGCGCCTTGTAGGCGGCCTCCAGGTTGTTCACCTCGGCCGCCACGGTCGCCGTGGGGATCCGCGACGTGTTCGTGACGGCCGCCGCGCCCAGCCGGACGGTCCCGCAGGCGGACAGCGCGAGCGCCGCGGCCAGGGCCGCGGCGGTCAGGGTGATGGGGGTGCGGAGCACGACGGCGTCCCTTCCTATCCCTCGGGTGTCACCGGTGCGTCAGGCTCGAAGACAGCCTCGATGAGCTGCCCGCACCAGGTCAGGAGTTCGGTATCCCGGAGCAGCGGGGCGCCCGGCGGGGCAGGCTGTCCCGGGCGCCGGCCTGATCCTGCCCTGGGCACCGGTACGAGCATGCTACGCATGGCCGGCTTGAGCACGGTCTTCGGGTACAGCCGCTGGACCCGGACCTGGCGCGAGTCGGGCAGCTCAACCGGGGAGAACCGGATGAACGTGCCCTGCTGGACGATGTCCGTCAGCCCGGCCCGCCGCGCCCGGGCCCGCAACCGGGCCACGTCCAGCAGGTTGGCCACCGGCTCCGGCGGCGGACCGTAGCGGTCCGCGAGCTCGTCGTTCACCCCGGCCGCGTCCTCGGGGGTATCGATGGCCGCGATCCGCGTGTAAGCCTCCAGGCGCAGCCGCTCGCCCGGCACGTAGTCGTGCGGGATATGGGCGTTGACCGGCAGCTCAACCCGGACCTCGGGCCGCTCGGCCGGCCCGTCGCCCTTCAGCTCGCTGACCGCCTCGCCGATCATCCGCACGTACAGGTCGAAGCCGACCCCGGCGATGTGCCCGGACTGCTCGCCGCCGAGCAGGTTGCCCGCCCCGCGGATCTCCAGGTCCTTCAGCGCCACGTACATGCCCGCCCCGGCCTCGGTGTGCTGGGCGATCGTGGCCAGCCGCTCGTGCGCGGTCTCGGTCAGCGGCACTTCCGGCGGGTACAGGAAGTAGGCGTACCCGCGCTCCGCGCCGCGCCCGACCCGGCCGCGCAGCTGATGCAACTGCGGTAGCCCGTAGCTGTCGGCGCGGTCCACGATCAGCGTGTTGGCGTTGGGGATATCCAGCCCGGATTCGATGATCGTGGTGGAGACCAGCACGTCGAACTTGCGGTCCACGAAGTCGCTCATGATGTGCTCGAGCGTGTGCTCGTTCATCTGGCCGTGCGCGACCGCGACCCGCGCCTCCGGAACCAGCTCGGCGAGCCGGGCGGCCACCCGGCTGATCGAGCTCACCCGGTTGTGGACGAAGAAGACCTGGCCGTCGCGGAGCAGCTCGCGCCGGATGGCCGCGCCGATCTGCTTCTCGTCGTAGGGCCCGACCAGGGTAAGCACCGGATGGCGCTCCTCCGGCGGGGTGAGGATGGTGGACATCTCCCGGATGCCGGCGATGCCCATCTCCAGCGTGCGCGGGATCGGGGTGGCCGACATGGCCAGCACGTCTACCTCGGTGCGCATCCGCTTGAGGTACTCCTTGTGCTCCACCCCGAACCGCTGTTCCTCGTCGAGGATGACCAGCCCCAGCCGGGTGAACCGGGTGTCCGGGGACAGCAGCCGGTGCGTGCCGACCACCACGTCCACTTTGCCCTCGGCCATGTCTTCCCGGACCCGGGCGGCCTCGGCGTCGCTGGAGAACCGGGACAGCATCGCGACCCGGACCGGGAACGGCGCGAACCGCTCGCTGAACGTGGCGTAGTGCTGCTGGGCCAGCAGCGTGGTCGGCACCAGCACGGCGACCTGCTGGCCGTCCTGGACCGCCTTGAACGCGGCCCGCACCGCGATCTCCGTCTTGCCGTAACCAACGTCCCCGCAGATCAGCCGGTCCATCGGGGCCGGGCGTTCCATATCCCGCTTGACCTCGTCGATGGCGCCCAGCTGGTCGGGGGTCTCCACGTAGGGGAACGCGTCCTCCAGTTCGCGCTGCCACGGGGTATCCGGGCCGAACGCATGCCCCGGCGAGGCCATCCGCGCCGAGTACAGCCGGATCAGCTCGGCCGCGATCTGGCGGACCGCCTTGCGTGCCCGGCCCTTGGTCTTGGCCCAGTCCGCCCCGCCCAGCCGGTGCAGGCTGGGCGCTTCCCCGCCGACGTAGCGGGTGACCTGGTCGAGCTGGTCGGTGGGCACGTAAAGCCGGTCCGGCGGCTGGCCGCGCTTGCCCGGCGCGTACTCGATGACCAGGTACTCCCTGGTCGCCCCCTGGATGTTCCGGCTGGTCATCTCCACGTAGCGGCCCACGCCGTGCTGCTCGTGCACGACGTAGTCGCCGGGCTGGAGCTGCAGCGGGTCGATGCCGGGGCGGCGGCGGGTCGGCATCCGCATGTCCTTGCTGGCGGTCCGCTGGCCGGCCAGATCCTCCTCGGTCAGCACCGCGAGCCGCACCGACGGCCAGGTGAACCCCTGCCGGATCATCCCGGTGCTGACGTAGGGTACGGACGGTTCGGGCGGCTGGTCCAGGTCACCGAGCCGGGCCCCGAGTTCCTCGCCGCGCAGCATCTCGGCCAGCCGCTGGGCGGGGCCGTGCCCCTCGGTGACCAGCACGACCCGCCAGCCATCGGCCAGCCACTGGTGCACGTCCGCGATAGCGCGCGCGGTCTCGCCCCGGTAACCGGGCACAGGCGCCGCTTCCATCAGCAACGAAACGCGTCCCCCGGCATCGGGGTCCGCCTCGCCCGTGCTGCTGATATCGGTGCCGTCGGCGCTGCTGAACGGGGTCACCGTCCACCAGCCGATGCCCAGGTGCCGGGCGGCCGCCCGGACCTCGGGCAGCGGCTGGAACGCGGCCGCGCCCAGGTCGATGGGGGCCTGGCCGCCCGCGGCGGCGGTCACCCAGGAGGCCTCGAGGAACTCCCGGCTGGTCCGCACCAGGTCATCAGCCCGGGCCCAGATCCGCTCGGGGTCGCAGGCAAGCACGAGGCCGCCCGGGGGGACGTGGTCGAGCAGCAGTTCCATCCGGTCGGACAGGACCGGCGCGAACGCCTCCATGCCCTCGACCGCGATGCCGTCGGCCAGTTTGCCCAGAATTTCGGCCAGCCCGGGGTGATCCCCCGCGAGTCGCCTGGCCCGCTGCCGTACCTCCGGGGTGAGCAGCAGCTCCCGGCACGGCGGCGCCCACAGCCCCTCCGCCGCGGCGTGCAGGCTGCGCTGGTCGGCCGCGCGGAAGTAACGGATCTCCTCGACCGTGTCCCCCCAGAATTCCACCCGGAGCGGGTGCTCCTCGGTGGGCGGGAACACGTCGAGGATGCCGCCGCGGACCGCGATCTCGCCGCGGTGCTCGACCAGGTCGGTGCGCGCGTACCCGATCTCCACCAGGTGCGCGATGACCTCGTCGAAGTTGGCCGCCTGGCCGCCGCGCAGCGCCACCGGCTCCAGGTCGCCGAGCCCGCTGACCATCGGCTGGAGCAGGCTGCGCACCGGGGTGACCAGCACCGTGAGGGCCCCGGACCGGGCACTGCCGACATCGGGGTGGGCGAGCCTGCGGAGCACGGCGAGCCGCCGTCCCGAGGTGTCCGAGCGGGGCGACAGCCGTTCGTGCGGAAGGGTCTCCCAGGCCGGGAAGCAGGCCACCGAGCCTTCGGGCAGCAGCGACCCCAGCGCGCTGGTGAGGTCCTCCGCCTCGCGGGCGGTGGCCGTCACCGCGAGGACGAACCGGGGCTGGCCCGCGGCGCTGGAGCTGGCCGCGCTGGGGCTGGCGATCGAGGCGGCCAGGAAGGGGCGGAGTGCGGGCGGCGCGACGAGGTCCGTGTCAGTGTCGCCCTGGCTCAGGGCGCGCTGCAGCTGGGGATCCGCGGCGATGACGCTGAGCAGTCCGGCGAGGCTCATGGTGTCCTTGAGGTTGGTGTCCCTGAGGTTTGGTGTCCTGGAGGTCAGCACGAAAGCTTGAGGTAGACAGCACGAAAGGCCCGCGCTGGCGGGCAGCGGGGCATCCGGGGCCCTCACGCGGGATGCCCCTAGTTTACGTTCCAGGCCAGACGGCTCGGACCCGACACCCGCTTGCGCCGGCCCCGGCTGCGTGATTCCAGCCTCGGCCTACGGGCCCGGCTGCGTTATTCCAGCCGCCGCCTACGGGCCCGGCGGCGCTATTCCAGCCGCCGCCTACGGGCCCGGCTGCGCTTCCCCCTACCAGATTGCGGCTGTCCGCGCACGGGGGACTACGCTATGGGTTTGTGACATCGGTGAGCGGTGTTCCGGGGGGCGCTAAGACGGGCCACGATGTTGTCCGCGATCAGGGCCGTCACGCCCAGGCCAGGCAACCACGGGAACGGCCTGCGGCACCGGAGGGCGCCCCAGAGACGGCGCTGTTCGGCCGTTGGGCGCAGGGATATGCGAGCGAGCGGTTCGGCCAGCCGATCACCGTGCTGCTGGCCGGCGCGGTCACGGCGGCCGATGATCTCGGCGCCGAGGGCCTGCGCGCGGCCGGTGCCGACCTCAGCCTCGGCCTGGTGGACGACGACCAGCCCGTCACCCGGGCCGCGCAGGGCACCCACCCTGGCCTGGCCCGGTGCACGCTCGGGGACCTGCGGACGGTGCCGCTGCCGCAGCGCTCGTTCGACATCGTGCAGGCCACCCTGCTGCTGGAGCGGATCGAGCACGCCGAACTCGTGCTCGACCGGCTGGTCGGCGCGCTCAAACCGGGCGGCCTGCTGTGCCTGCAGGTCCGCGACCGGGACTGCGCGGCCGGCTTTCTCGACCGGGTCCTGCCCGGCTGGGCGCGCCGGACGATCTGGGGCAAGCACCGTCCCGGCCGCCCCGGGCCGCATCCTGCCGTGTACGAGCGGGTTGCCTCGGCCCGCGGCATCCAGACCTACGCGCTGATGCGCGGCCTGGTGATCGCCGAGCAGCAGCCGCTGGGTGGACTGGCCGGCGGGCTGCGCCTGGCACCCCGGGGGTACCTGGCCGCGCAGAAGATGGTGGCGGCACTGTCCCGGGGCCGGCTGACCGCCGCGCACGAGGAACTGCTCTACGTGATGCGCAAGCCCGAGAACCTGTTCGCCCGGATCCTCTGAGCCCGGTCCGCCATCCTGCGCACCGGGCTACCCAGCGAAACCCACCTGGCCCGCGCCGCCCCACGCGTGTACCCTCTGGGTGCCTAGCGGATACGCGCGGCCTTGGATTTCAATCCGCGCCGGGGAGCGGGCGCGGCGCCGGACGGAGGTGAACGTGACCGCTGAGGCACCTATCGGCCTGACTGCGGACCTGGCGGGCCTGCCCGCCTGGACCCTAGACGAAGGCCAGCTGGGGGACCTGGAACTGCTGCTGTCGGGTGCGCTGCCGCCGCTGCGCGGGTTCATGACGCCCGCCGAGGTGGACGCGGTCACGGCGGACGGCCGGCTGATCGACGGCACCCCCTGGCCGGTCCCGGTGACCTTCGAGATACCGGCCAGCGCCATCAAGCCGGATGCGACCCGGCTGCTGCTGCAGGACCCGGAGGGCACCCCGCTCGCGGTGCTCGACATCACCGACCGCACGCCGGCCCTTCCCGGACCTGGTCCGGCTGGGCGGCCCGGTGACCGGGTACCGGCCGGCCGAGCACGGCCCCTTCCGGCACCTGCGGCGGCTGCCCGCCGAGGTGGCGGCCGAGTTCGCGGGCGGCCCGGTCCTCGCCTACGTCACCAGCGCGCCGCTGCACTGCCAGCAGATCGGCCAGCTCCGGCACGCCGCGGGGCAGCTGAAGGCCCGGCTGCTGCTGCTGCCCATGGTGGCCGGCCCGGCGGAGATCGTGGTCCGCCCCGACGCGCTGGTGCGCACCGTGCAAGCCGCCGCCCGCCACCTGCCGCCCGGCACCCAGGTCATCCCGGTCCCGCTCCGGCCCTACCACGCCCCGGAATCCGGCGAGCTGGCCCTGCGGGCCATCGTGGCGGCCGCGTACGGCGCCACGCACCTGCTGGCCGACAAGCCCGTGACGCCCGGCGACGGCGGGCCCCATCCCGGGCCGGTGATCCCGGTCCTCTCCCCCGGTGACTGGGCCTACGACCCGGCAGCCGAGGTATGGCGGCCGCTGTCCCTCATCGAGGCGGGTACCGAGCGCACCGACCTGGCTTCCGGCGAGCTCGAGGACATGCTGGACCGCGGGGTGGAGGTGCCCTCGTGGTTCACCCCGCCCGCGGTGGCCCAGGAGCTGCGCCTGGCCCGGCCACCGCGCCGCGAGCGCGGCCTGGTCATCTTCCTGACCGGGCTGTCCGGTTCGGGCAAGTCCACCCTGGCCCGGGCCCTGCGCGACGCGCTGAGCGAGCGCGGCGAGCGGACGGTGTCGCTGCTGGACGGGGACCTGGTCCGGTCGCTGCTGTCCGCCGGGCTGACCTTCTCCCGGTCCGACCGGGACCTGAACATCGCAAGAATCGGGTTCGTGGCCACCGAGGTCGCGCGGCACGGCGGCATCGCGATCTGCGCGCCGATCGCCCCCTACGCGCAGGCCCGGCGGGAAGTCAGGCGGGCGGTGCAGGAAGTCGGCGATTTCCTGCTGATCCACGTGGCCACGCCTGCCGAGGTATGCGAGGCGCGGGACCGGAAAGGCTTGTACGCCAAGGCGCGCGCGGGGCTGATCGACCATTTCACCGGGGTGTCGGATCCCTACGAGGAGCCGGACGACGCGGACCTGGTGATCGATACCTCGGTCGTAACCCGCCAGCAAGCGCTGGACGCCGTCATGCGGCTGCTGACCGCCGGAGACTGGCTGCCCCCGGCGAAACCGTAGGCCTGGCCAGGGCGGCTAGTCGTCGTCCTCGGCACGCGTGCCTGCGTCGAGCCGCCCGCGGAAACCCTGGATGCGGGACGAGATCGCGCTGGACATCGCGTCCCGCTGGCGGGACAGCACGACGTAGCTGATGATCCCGCTGACCAGCAGCGCGGCCCCGAGGAGCAGCACCCCGCGGGCGCCGACCAGGTACAGCAGGCCGGTGACGGCGACGAAGAGCAGGATCCGCGCCGTGGTGTAGGCGATGGTGGAACGCATAGCGGGTCCAGACTACTCGCCGATACCCGGCCCGGCGGACGGCTCGCTCCCCATGATGTCCAGGAGCAGCCCGGGGTCGATGTTGCCTCCCGACATCACGGCGACGGTGGTTCCGGCCGTCGGCAGCTCCTTGCGGCGGAACAGGCATGCGGCCACGGCCACCGCGCCACCGGGCTCCGCGATCAGCCTTGCCTCCAGGGCGAGCCTCCGGACTGCCGCCCGGATCTCGTCCTCGGTCACGGTGACGATGTCGTCCACGTACTCCAGCATGTGCTGCAGCGGGAGGGCGCCGACCTGATCGGCGCGGAGCGCGTCGGCGATGGTCCGCTGGGTGAACTCGGATGGCCAGGCCACCTGCTGGCCTTCGTGCAGCGAGTCGCGTGCGTCCGCGGCGAGCTCGGGCTCCACGCCGATTACGGTCGCGCCCGGGCAGAGCGTGCGGACGGCGGTGGCCACGCCGGAAATCAGCCCGCCGCCGCCCACCGGGACCACGACCAGGTCCACCCCGGGGCAGTCGGCCGCGATCTCCAGGCCGATCGTGCCCTGCCCCGCGATGACCCGGCGGTCGTCGAACGGCGGGATCGAGACCGCGCCGCGCCGCTCCGCGAGGTCGAGAGTGACGGCGAGCCGGGCGGCCAGGCTGGGCGCCGAGACCACGATCTCCGCGCCCAGCTCACGGATGGCCGACACCTTCACTGCGGGAGCGTTGTCCGGGACCACGACCACCGCGGGCATACCGAGCAGCGCCGCGGCGTAGGCCACGGCCTGGCCGTGGTTGCCGCTGGAGTGGGTGACCACCCCACTCTGCCGGGCAGCGGCGGGCAGCGCGCTCATCGCCGCATAGGCGCCGCGCAGCTTGAAAGCCCCAACCGGCTGCAGTGACTCGGGCTTGACCAGCAAGGACGGATCGGCGCGCGGGAAAGGAACCAAGGGGGTACGGACGATCACCCCGGCCACGGCCGTCGCGGCGGCCCGGATCTCGTCGATCGACACGAGCGGCTGCACGCGAACACCCTAGATGAGGGCCACGGTTTTAAGGAAACTAGGGAGAAAACCGTCGTTAGTCGCCACACTTGGGGCAGGGCCCGATCATGAGCCCGGACAGCGGGTCGGGAGGGGACGTGCGTGGACGCGAGCAGCAATGAACGCCTCCTGACACCCGGGGAGGTCGCTGCCCTGTTCCGGGTTGACCCGAAGACCGTCACCCGGTGGGCGGCATCGGGTCGCATCAGCAGCATCCGGACACCCGGAGGACATCGCCGCTTCCGCGAGTCCGAGGTCCGTGCGCTGCTCCGCGGCGAAGCCGGGACCAGCAAGGACGAGGACCCGGACAGCTAGCCCGCGAGGGTCAGCCAGTGTCCGGCCGCTTCGCCGGACCGGGCGCCACGCCCAGGCTGGCCCGGTACTCCGCGAACTGCCGCTGCAGCTCCGCGTCGCCCTCCTGCCACCGGCGGCGCCGTTCCTCGAGTTGATCCTCAGTCAGCGCGTGCTCGGCTAGCCGGTCGTACTGCGCGTCGGCCGGGCCAATCTCCACGTACCCATCGCCGATGATCTGCCCGTCGTCAGCCAGGGCTGACTCGGGAACCAGGAGGTTCCCGTTCGGCAGCTGGATAACGTCCATCACCGATCACTCTAAAGCCCGTAGCGCAGATTGAAGTAGAGCATCACATCAAGAGCGGTCCTGATGTTGCCGCCGAGCATGTCCACGAGGGCCGGGCGCTGCCGGGACGCGATCGCGGCGAACGCGTCGGCGAAGAACTCCCGGCGGCCCAGATCGCCTGGCTGCTTGTGGAAATCGCTCACGAGTGATTCCTCGCAGCGCTGGTAGAGCTGGCGGAACGTGGCCGAATCAGACTGCCAGCGGCCCTGTTCCCGGTCGACATCATCCAGGGCGTGCCCGACTTCATGGCACATGACGTCCGGCGCCGACGAGGGCCGCGACCCCACGATGATCTTCTTCTCGCCGTAGGCGCCCGCGCACGCGTCCCACGTCGCGCGGCCAGACGGCAGCAGGACGCCGCGCAGCCGGGCCATGTCGTCCAGTTCCGGGACGCCGCCCTCCCCCACGTGGATCGAGTTCGACTCCGGCCGCGAGGATCTCTTTGATCATTAGCGGCAGCTCGGCCAGGCGGTTGATGGCGCGCACCACCGGGGCGGACGGTACCTTGCTCGGCGGCCACTCACGGCGCAGGACCCGTTCCAGCGGCCCGCAGTTCTGGTAACCCTCGGCGGCCCGCCGGGCATGCGCGACCTCGTACCAGGGCAGCTTGGCCGCGTCCGCGTCCGCGTCCGCCGGGCGCGGCGCCTGCGCCGCCGTACTGCGCGGAGCCGCATTCCGGGCCGTCACGGCCCGGGCTTGTGCCGCTGCCGGACGGATCGCGGCGCGATCAGGACCGTAGGGCCGGCCGGCGGCCCGCGTGGCCCCGGCCCCGGCCCCGGTCCCGGTCCCGGTGGAGCCCGTCCCGGCCGTCCCGGGTCCGGTTCCTCCGGCCTCGGTGGCACCCGTCCCGGCGTTCCCGGTGCGGGTGGCGGTCCGAGCGGAGCCGCTCCAGGCGGCTGGGTGCCTTACGGGCCCGGGCCCGGCCGGGCCTGCTGGCGTCGTGCCCGTGGATGGCCGTGCGCTCTGGAGCGGGGGTCCCTGCGCTGGCGCGCGCTGCACTGCGCTGCTCTGCGCTGGGGTGCCCGGCACGGGAGTACCCGGCACGGGCGGGCGATGTATCTGGCGGGGCAACTCTGGCTGCGGGGACAGCGCCCCAGGTGCCCCGCTGTCCTCGGCAGCCCCGGACATCTGGTCGCGACGATGCCGGCCAGCCGGTGGCAGGGTGGCAGCGCCGACCGGGGGCAGGGTGGCAGCGCCACCCGCCACCGGGGGTCCCGGCCTGGTGCTACCGCGTGATCGCGCGCCTCCAGGACGAGACCGGATGTACCGGCGAACGCGATCGAAAAGCCGCAGCCGCATAAGTCGCACTCCCAGCGATCGCGTGCCAGGTTGCCAGGGTATGACGAAACTGCGCGAACGTCATCTGTCGTTACTGGCTGTTACCAGTTATGGATACCGTGCCGTAACCGAACGACTGCGCTTATTCGCCGACGAAGTGGTCTCGGCTCGGGCTAAGCTGCGCGCATGTTGTTGGCTGGTGTCCTATCTGTGCTGCTCACCGTAGGTTTCTGCGTGGGCTGGTTCCGGTGGCCCCGGCGGCCGGTCCGGCCTGAGGGCTCCGCGGCAGAGGCTGCCTTCCGCCGGCATCCCGCGGGCCGCGGGCGGTGCGCCGCCTCCGATGACCGTGTGTCACCAGGCGGGACATCCGTATCCGAGGACTGGACCGTGCCCCGGGGCCCTGACGACGACCCCGACTTCCTCAGCGAACTCGACCGGATCATCCGGGGCGGCCGGGAACCAGATAGCGAGGCCTGACGCCGGCGCCCGGGCTCAGCTCAGGCCGGCGTAGGAGTGCAGGCCGGTGATGAACAGGCTGACGCCCAGCAGGTTGAACAGCAGGCAGCCGAACCCGACCAGCTGGATGTAGGCGGCCCGGCGGCCGCGCCAGCCGGCGGTGACGCGGGCGTGCAGGAAGCACGCGTACACCACCCACGTGATGAAGGCCCAGGTCTCGGTGGGGTCCCAGCCCCAGTACCGGCCCCAGGCCTGGTCGGCCCAGATCGCCCCGGCCATGATGCCGAAGGTCCAGATCGGGAACGCGAACACCACGGTCCGGTAGGCGATCTGGTCGAGCCGCTCTGCGCTGGGGAGCAGCCGGAACACCTCGCCGTACCGGGTGCTCAGCCCCGCCGCCACGCGCCTGGTGTGCCGCTCCGCGAACAGGTAGACGACGGCGAGGACCGCGCCCACCATGAACGTCCCGCTGGCCAGGGTCATCGCGGTCACGTGAATGGCGAGCCAGTAGGAGTTCAGCGCGGGAACCAGCGGGCCAGCCGGAGTGTAGATGACGGTCTGGGCTAGCCCCATGATGATCACGATGGGGGCCATGAAGAACAGGCCGAGGTGGTAGGGCCGGTACTTGATCATGAGCCCGATGAAGAACAGCACGGCCACGCAGGAGACCGAGATCACGAACTCGTACATGTCGCCCCACGGGACCCGGTGCACGGCCAGGCCGCGGGTGATCACCCCGGCGATGTGCAGAGCCAGCCCGGCCGTGGTGAGGGTGAGGGCGATCCCGACGAGGCGGCTCACCGGCACAGCAGGCTGACGGCCCTGGCCGGCCAGGCGGGCCACGGCCGTGCCGCCGGGCCCCGTGCTGCCCGGCCCCGTGCTGCCCGGTCCCGTGCTACCCGGCCGTGTGCTACCCGGCCGTGTGCTGCCCGGCCGTGTGCCGTCTGGACCGACACCGGAAGCGTCCGGGCCAGCCGCGTCCTGCGCAGTGCCGCTCTCCGCAGCGCCGCCCTCGACCCCGCCAGCCGCGACTCCCGCGGGTACCAGGTCGGGCACCTCGGTCTTGGCCCGCGTCACCACGGGGCTGCGCCGCCCGAAGGCGAAGTCGGCCGCGAACGCGATCACCGCCAGCGAGTACAGCACCACGGCGACGATCAGGAAGTGATCGCTCAGATGAGACAATCCCTGGTTGTCGGGCATCAGTGTGACTTCCCCTCGGTGGTGGAGGTGAGGGACGGGGTGTCAGTAGAGGAGCCGCGGGAGGCCTTTTCGAGAACACGGGCCAGCCCGGTGAACTCCTCGTCGAAGCCACCCGCGGGATCGGAACGGGCCAGCCCGCCCACGTCCACGACGGTCCGGCCGTCCGGGCCCGGGTAGGCCCGCACGAACACCCGGCGGCGCCGGACGAAGAAGGACAAGAGCAGGCCGGCCAGCGCCGCCAGCCCGGCGATCAGCGCGGGCAGCTGCCCTGGATCGTAGGTGATGGCCAGGCTGATCCACTGCCGGTACCCGGTGAACGTGAGAGTTCCGGCCCCGCCCGGCAACTTGATCGACTGGCCGACCGCGAGCGGGCGGGGCGCGACCGGCAGCTGGGTCAGGCCGGCCGTGTTCAGCGTGTAGACCGACTGCGGCGGGCCGCTGTCCATGCCCAGGTTGCCCTTGTAGGAGACCAGGCTCACCCGGGGGTCGAGCGGGGCCGGGAAGGCCGATTCCAGCTGCCCGTTCACGTCCACCGCGGTGGGCAGGAACACCCCGGCGAACCCGAGCTGGTCGGGATGGGCGTCCGGGACCTTGACCACGCCCGTGGAGGTGAGGCCGGAGGTGTTCACCGCGATGAACGGGACCGGCTGGTCGAAGACCACCTTGCCGGTGCCGTCGGTCACCCTGAAGACTGGCGCGTACCCGTGGCCGATGATGAAGACCCGCACGCCGTCCACGTTGATCGGGTGGTTGACCCGCAGGTTGTCGTGGCGGACCGCCCCGCCCGGCTGCGCGGAGTAGCTCACGTACGCGTTGAACGACAGCGGCTGGCCGCGCGACGGGCCGGAGGTGACGTAGGAGGCGGTAAAACGGTTCAGCGTCATCGTGAACGGCTGGAGGTCCGACGACGACACCAGCCGCCCCGGGTGAAACTCGTCCAGCGCAGTCACCGTGTTCGCGAACGAGGTCCCGCTGACCAGCAGCCGGTTGGCCTTGTAGCCGAACAGCCCGCCCAGGGCCACCGAGCACAGGAGGGCCAGCAACGCCAGGTGGAACACCAGGTTGCCCAGTTCCCGGCGGTAGCCCTTCTCGGCCGATACCCAGCCGTCCCCGGTGCGCAGGCGGAACTTGCGGCGGCGCAGGACGCCTGCGGCGGCGTCCAGCGCGGCCGCCGGGTCGAGGGTGCTCCCATGCCGGGCGGACTGCGGCAGCCGGGCCAGGTTCCGCGGGGCGGGCGGCGGAGGGGTCCGGGCTGAGCGGGCCAGCCGGATACTGCGCGGCACCACGCATCCCGCCAGGGACAGGAACAGCAGGAGGTAAATGGCGGCGAACCAGGGCGCGGCGAACACGTTGAACAGCGACAGCCGGGCCAGCCAGGGCGCGAGGGCCGGGTGTGACACGTAGTACTGCTGCACCGCGGCCGGGTCGATGCCCTGCTGCGGCAGCAGCGAGCCGGGCACGCTGGCCACGGCCAGCAGGAACAGCAGCACCAGCGCGGTGCGCATCGAGGTCAGCTGGCGCCAGCCCCACCGTGCCCAGCCGACGAGGCCGAACGAGCTGGGGTTCCCCGCTGGCCCCGACGGGCCGCCCGGCGCGGCAGCCTCATCCGGCCGGGCCCTGCTGGCCTGGCCGGGCGGGACGCGCAGTCCGGTCATTGGGTCGCCACCCGGGGGTCGAGATGGGAGGTGGTCGCGGTCATGCAGGCTCCGCCGCCGCCCGCAGGATGAGGCTCTTCAGCTCGTTATACGTGGCACCGCCGATCACGCGCGCGCTGATCCGGCCACTGCGTGAGATCACCAGTGTGGTCGGGATCCCGGCGGGCGGCACCGTATTGCGGAAATCGAGGGCGAGGTTGTCGCTGGGGTCGTTCAGGCTGGGATAGTTGATCCGGAAGTTGTTCATGAAGGCCTCGGCACTTGCCGGACTGTCCCGGATGTCGATGCCGAGGAACCGGACTCCGGACGCATTGAAGCGCGTGGCCAGCGCGGCAAGGTCCGGGGCCTCCTCACGGCACGGCGTGCACCACGAGCCCCAGAAGTTCAGCACCACCACGTGGCCCCGGTAAGCGGTCAGCGCGAGTCTGCCGCCGCCAACCACCGGGCCGCTGACCGACGGGGCCACCGGCCCTGTCCCGCTCTTGAACACGGTGGTCCCGGGGCTCCCGGCCACGAAGCTCTGCCCGTTGCTGGCCGGGGTGCTCGCGGCGATGCCCGTGGCACAGCCCGCAACCCCCAGCGCCGCGGTAAGCGCGAGAACGGCCGCCGCAACGCGGCGACCCGCCCCGGCGGGGCGGACGGTCCGGCGCGTGGGACGGGGCACGGGAAGGAACTCTCCTACAGGCAGTAGTACCAGGACCTATTCTGCCCGACCGGCCCCAGCTGGCTCACGGCGGGCCGGCCTGGCCGGTATCCGTCGCTGCGCAGACCGCAGGTGGCCGGCAGATCAGGCTCCCGGCGTCTGCGGCGGCCCCGAGCCGGCAGGCTCGGAGTAGCTGACGCTGGTGATCGTGTCCCCGGTATAGCGGAAGGTGGTCACGCTGGCCAGCGCGCACTGCCGGTGCCGGGGATCGTGCCACAGGCGCTGCCCCTCGGTGGCCCGGCGGGCGATCCAGATCGGCAGCTGGTGGGTGACGCAGACCGCTTCGTGCCCACGCGCGGCGCGGACCACGTCCGCCATGGCCGCGAGCATCCGCGTGGCGATGGACCTGTAGGGCTCGCCCCAGGAAGGCCGGAAGGGGTTGTACAGGTAGCGCCAGTCCGCCGGGTGGCGCAGGGCCCCGGAACCCACGCCGAACGTGGTGCCCTCGTAGACATTGGTCGGCTCGATCAGCCGCTCGTCGATGCCCGCACCGAGGCTGAATTGCGCGGCCAGCGGGGCCGCGGTCTCCTGGGCCCGGTCCAGCGGCGAGGAGCGCAGCAGCACCACATCCCGGCCGGCCAGGAACTCGGTGGCGGCCTTGGCCATCAGGCGCCCCTCTTCGGAGAGGTGGAAGCCGGGCAGGCGGCCGTAAAGGATCCTGCCCGGGTTGTAGACCTCACCGTGGCGCAGCAGGTGCACCACGGTGCTGGCGGACGGCCCGGATGATGCTCCGCCGTCTTCCGCATTCGCCCCGCTCGTCTCAGTCATGGCGGGCACAGCCTACCGGGACATCTGCGCTGATCCCGGCGCGGGACGGGCGCTGGCCCAGATGAAGCGGCCCGGATGAAGCGGCCCGGATGAAGCGGCCCGGATGAAGCAGGCCCGGATAAGCCAGCACAGATGAACAGCGGGTAAACTGCGGCTAGCTCGTGGCTGCGCCTAGGGTTCCGCGCCTCGCCCGCTCCCGGTTCATTGAACCGGGCACCACAATCAGGGTGAGGCGGGCTGGACCGAGCGGCGCCAGGCGCCCCAGGCGCCCACACCTGACGGGATAGAAACCTCGAGGGCTCACAGTTCGTCATGCCCCCGGGCACCGCCAGCCGGTTCCCGGAGCCCGGACCTGGAGCCGCCCCCCGTGAGCGCCACCGCCCTCGCCCTCATCCTCGTTGCCGCCCTCGCGCACGCCACCTGGAATCTTTTCAGTAAGCAAGCCTCCGTGGCGGGCGCCTCCTCGTTCGTATGGCTCATGTCCCTGACCGCCACGGTCCTGTACGCCCCGGTCGTAGCGCTGAGCGTGCTGGTCAGCCCGCCCCGTCTTACCCCGCTGGCCTGGCTGTTCATGATCGGCACCGGGCTGCTCCAGGTGGGCTACTTCCTGTTCCTGCAGGCCGGTTACCGGCTCGGCGACCTGTCCCTGGTCTATCCGCTGGGCCGGGGCACCGGCGCACTGCTGGCCGCGCTGGCCGGGATCACGTTGCTCGGCGAGCGGCCCGGGGCCGCCGGCATCACCGGGATTGTCCTGGTCGTGCTCGGCGTGCTGGTGCTGGGCGCATCCGGCCAGGCCGCAGGCTCTGCCTCCCCGGCATCGGGATCCCCGGCCTCCGGATCTCCGGCCTCCGGATCTCCGGCCTCCCGGTCTCCGGCCGCCCCGTCGCTGGCTGGGCCGCCCCGGGCCGCCCCGGCCTCCCGTGCGATCACCTTCGCGCTCGTGACCGGCATGTTCATCGCGTCCTACACGCTCTGGGACAAGTACGCGGTGAGTACCCTCAGGGTGCCGCCGCTCCTGCAGGGGTACGCCTCGCTGCCAGTGATGGCCCTGCTCCTGGCCCCGTCCGCGCTGCGCCAGCGGGGCCGGACCACGCGGGTCTGGCGCCGCTACCGCCGCCAGGTGACGGGCGCGGCGGTACTCTCACCGCTGGCGTACGTCCTGGTGCTGATCGCGATGAGCTTCACTGCGGTCAGCGCAGTCGCCCCAGCCCGCGAGGTGAGCGTGCTGGTCGGAGTGATACTCGGCCGGAGGCTTCTCGGCGAGGGCAGCCTGGCCCGCCGCCTCACCGCAGCGGCCGCGATCGCCGCCGGCATCATCTGCATCGCCGTCGGGTGACCCTGGTCGGCCGGGGTGAGCGCGCCCAGCGCGCGGGGCTACCGCCGGTGGGACAGTCGGGGTGGGGCGCGGAGCCCCGGAGGCGGGGCGCGGACCACGCGGGGCGCGGAGCCCCGGAGGCGGGGCGCGGACCACGCGGGGCACGGGCCACGCGGGGCACGGGCCACGCGGGGGCACGGGCCACGCGGGGGCACGGGCCACGCGGGGCACGGGGCGGCTGGGGTCAGCGACGGGCGGTGTCAGGCCAGGGCCACGGCGGCGGCGCGGGCGGCGGCGGGCAGCGCGGCGGCGATCCGCTCCACCGCCTCGTCGCCGTGGGCCGCGGACACGAACCAGGCCTCGAACGGAGACGGCGGCAGGTAGACGCCGCCTTCCAGCATCGCGTGGAAGAAGGCGGCGTAGCCGGGCACGGACTGGAGGCGCGCCTCGGCATAGTCGCGGATCGGCCGCTCCGTGCCCAGGAACACCGAGAACAGGCTGCCCGCCTGCTGAAGCCAGAACGGCACTCCCTCGGCCGACAGCGTGTCGCTGGCCAGCTTGGCGATCGTGGCGGAGACCTCGTCCACCCGGGCATACACCTCGGGCGTGCAGGCCCGCAGGGTGGCCAGCCCGGCCGCCGTGGCCAGCGGGTTACCGGACAGGGTGCCCGCCTGGTAGACCGGCCCGGTCGGGGCCAGCCGGTCCATGATCTCGGCCCGGCCGCCGAACGCGGCAGCAGGCAGCCCGCCGCCCATCACCTTGCCGAACGTGGTCAGGTCCCCGGCCACGCCCTCCAGGCCGAACCAGCCGGAGGCGGTGATCCGGAATCCGGTGAGCACCTCGTCCATGATCAGCAGCGCGCCGTTCTCCCGGCACAACTCGGCGAGCATCTCGTTGAACCCGCCGACCGGCGGTACCACGCCCATGTTGGCCGGGCAGGCCTCGGTGATCACGCAGGCGATCCGGGGCCCGTGCTCCACGAAAGCCTGCCGCACCGCGAGCGCGTCGTTGTACGGCAGCACCAAGGTGTCCGCCGCCGCCGCGCCGGTCACGCCGGGCGAGTCGGGCAGCCCGAACGTGGCCACCCCCGAGCCTGCGGCGGCGAGCAGCGCGTCCACGTGCCCGTGGTAGCAGCCGGCGAACTTCACCACGACGCGGCGCCCGGTGAAGGCCCGGGCCAGCCGGACCGCGCTCATGGTGGCCTCGGTGCCTGAGTTGACCAGCCGGACCTTTTCCACCGGCGTCCGGGCCACGATCTCGCCGGCCAGCGCCACCTCACCCGCGGTCGCCGTGCCGAACGAGGTGCCCTTGGCCGCTGCGGCCGTGACCGCCTCGGTCACGGCGGGGAAGGCGTGGCCGAGGATCATCGGCCCCCAGGAGCAGACCAGGTCCACGTAGGTCCGGCCGTCGACGTCGGTCAGGTAGGGACCGCGGCCGGAGTCCATGAACACCGGCACGCCGCCGACCGTGCCGAACGCCCGGACCGGCGAGTTCACCCCGCCGGGGATGACCGCGCTGGCACGGCTGAACAACTCACCGGATCGGCCGGGACCACTCACCTAATCTCCTCGTCGCAGGCGTTGGCCAGGACCTCGAGCAACCGCACCGCATCCGGCAGGGGCGCGCCCTGCAGCCCGGGTGCCTGCAGCCAGCGCCCGGCCGGCCCGGTCCCGTCCCGGGACGGCGGGGCCAGCACGTAGCTGTTCCGGCAGTGCCAGCGGAGGCTGACCACCTCGCCCACGTCCTCGGGCGCGCAGTCGAGGTGACAGGACCACCACTCGTCCTCGTCGTCCGGAGCGCCGCGGGTCGCCACGAAGAACAGGGTGCGCCCGCCGCCCACCGCCACCGGCCCCGTGCCCACCCCGGCGTCCCGCATCATCTCCAGCGCGGTCAGGCCCGCCTCGGCCGGCACGTCGAGTACGTCGAACACCCGCCCGGTGGGCAGGATCACGTTGGCCTCGGGGTGGTGCGCCCAGCGCTGCCGGGCCTTGCCCGGATCGCTGGTGGCGTGGATCTGCCAGGCCGGCGACATCGGATGCGCGGCCGGAGCCGGGCAGCCGACCCGGTCACAGGAGCAGGCCCGGCCCGCGCTCCGTGCGTTGCCGCGGGGGTACGCACCCAGGGCCACCGGCCAGCCCATGGCGGCATAGGCGACGGCCGCAGCGGCCAGCCGCCCGCTTTCCCTGCGCCGGCTCCGGCGCAGTACCGGTGCGACCATTCAGTGCTCCAACTCCAGGGCGGGCATGCTCTCCTTACAGATGATGACGGGTCCGGTGCGCTGCGCGCAGGCTACCGGGCCCGCAGATGCCGACATGTTGCCGAACACACAGCCCCCCAGACGCACAAGTCCCCTGCAAGCACACTCCCCCCAGACTCGGCGCCCCAGGGGCTCGGGCCCGCAGGGACTCAGGGCCCGCAGGGACTCAGGGCCCGCAGGGACTCAGGGCCCGCAGGGACTTCGCCCTCCGCGCAGTCCCCCCGCACGGGCCCCCCAACGCTCAGCCGAGCCGCCGGGCCAGCTCGGCTGCCCAGTAGGTCAGGATGATGCTCGCCCCGGCACGGCGGATCGCGGTCACCGTCTCGTCGATGACCCGGTCCCGGTCCAGCCAGCCGTGCGCGGCGGCCGCCTCCACCATCGCGAACTCCCCGCTGACCTGGTAGGCCGCCACCGGCACCGGGGAGAGCGCGGCCACCTGGGTGATGACGTCCAGGTAGGCCAGAGCGGGCTTGACCATCACGATGTCGGCGCCCTCAGCCAGGTCGAGGGCCACCTCGCGGAGCGCGTCCCCAGACCGCGGGTCCTGCTGGTAGGAGGCCCGGTCACCGAACTGGGGGGCGCATTCGGCAGCGTCACGGAACGGCCCGTAGAAGGCCGAGGCGAACTTCGCCGAGTACGCGCAGATCGCCACGTCCGGGTACCCGCCGACGTCGAGGGCCGCGCGGATCGCACCGACCTGGCCGTCCATCATCCCGCTCGGCGCCACCACGTGGGCGCCCGCCGCCGCCTGGGCGACCGCGATCGACCCGTACCGCTCCAGCGTCGCGTCGTTGTCCACCTCGCCGGAGCCGGTCAGCACGCCGCAGTGGCCGTGGTCGGTGTACTCGTCCAGGCACAGATCCGACATGAGCACCGTGGCGTCGCCCACCTCGGCAGCCAGGTCGCGGACGGCCAGCGCGAGGATCCCGTCCGGGTCGTCAGCCGCCGAGCCCCGGGCATCCTTCACGGCCGGCACCCCGAACAGGACCAGCCCGCCCACCCCGGCCGCCACGGCCTCGGCCGCGGCCTTGCGCAGGCTGTCGCGGGTGTGCTGGACCACGCCCGGCATGGAGACCACCGGCTGCGGCTCGCTGATCCCCTCCTTGACGAACATCGGCAGCAGCAGGTCCGACGGCCGGACGCTGGTCTGCGCGACCAGCCGGCGCAGCGCGGGGGTCCGGCGCAGCCTGCGCGGCCGTGCGGTGGGGAACTCAGCGGGCACTTGTTCTGCCTCCTCGCGGGCGCTTCGCCTAGCGCTGCCTCTTGGCGCTGCCTCTCGGGCGTTAACTCTTGGCGTTAACTCTTGGCACGCTTCCGTGATCGCGCACGGAGGCGCGCAGTCCGGCAGGGCGGGAGCCAGATTCTCCTGCCATGTCTCACCGGAGCCGGCGCCGGGCACCCCGGCGCCGCTCACTGGGCTTGCGCACCGGCTCCCCAGCCGCGATGGCCGCCTCCCGGACCCCGGCCGCGTGCTCGGCCAGCGCGTCGACCAGGCCGGTGGCGGAGGGCTTGGACGCCTTGACGTCCACCCGGAGGCCGAACTCCGCGGCGGTCTTGGCGGTCTGCGGCCCGATCACCGCGATCACGGTCACGGCGTGCGGCTTGCCGGCGATGCCAATGAGGTTCCGCACCGTCGAGGACGAGGTGAACAGCACGGCGTCGAACCCGCCGCCCTTGATTGCCTCGCGGATCGGGGCGGCCGGCGGAGCCGCGCGCACGGTCCGGTACGCGGTCACGTCCTCGGTCTCCCAGCCCAGCTCGTTGAGCCGGGCGACCAGCGTCTCGGTGGCGATGTCCGCGCGGGGCAGCAGCACCCGGTTGATCGGGTCGGACAGGCTGTCGTAGGGCTGCCAGGCCGCGGCGAGGCCCTCACCGGACTGCTCGCCCTCCGGGACGAGGTCGGGCTTGATACCGAAGTCCAGCAGCGCCCGCGCGGTCTGCTCGCCGACCGCGGCGACCTTCACCCCGGCGAAGGCGCGCGCGTCCAGCCCGTACTCCTCCAGCTTCTCGCGGACCGCGCGGACCGCGTTGACGGAGGTGAACGCCACCCACTGGTACCGCCCGGTGACCAGGCCCCTGACCGCGCGCTCCATCTGCTGCGGGGTACGCGGCGGTTCGACCGCGATGGTCGGCACCTCCTGCGGCACCGCACCGTAGGCACGCAGCCGCTCCGACACCGCGCCGGCCTGCTCCTTGGTCCGCGGCACCAGCACCCGCCAGCCGAACAGCGGCTTGGTCTCGAACCAGGACAGGTCCTGCGGCGGGCCGGCGGCCTCGCCCACCACGCCGACCGCAGGCCCTGTCTCGGTGAGCAGGCTCACCCCGGCCGCCTTGAGGTCGGCGGTCACCGACCCCAGCGCGCAGCGGATGGTCAGCTGCTCGGTGGTGGTCCCGTTCCAGGTGATGGTGAACGGGGTGCGCTCGGGCCAGCCCGCGGCCATCAGCATTTTGGCCAGGTCGGCCGGCCCGGCCTCCACACCCAGGATGACCAGGCTGCGAGAGGGCTGGGTCTCGGCGGACAGGCGGCTGACGTCCGCCGCGTGCAGGATCCGGATGTCCCCGCCCGTCTCGGAGGTCAGCGGGATGCCCGCGTAGGCGGGCACCGCGGTCGCGGCGGGCATGCCCGGCACGATCTCGAACCGGACCCGGGCCTTGGCACACGCGGCGGCGCCCATGGCGGCCGTGCCGAACAGCAGCGGGTCGCCGTCGTAGGCCGCCACCACCAGCAGGCCGGCCTTAACCCCCTTGACCAGCAGCCGAGGGTCGGCGTCCAGCTCAGCCAGATCGCGAAGGTCCGCCGTGGCCGGCAGCAGATGCCGCACCCTGTCGGTCACCTCGGCGCTGGCGAAGAGGAGGTCGGCCCGGCTGAGGAGCCCGGCGGCGCGCACCGTGAGCAGCTCGGCGCTGCCGGGCCCGGTGCCCACGAAAGCCGCCAGGCCGGGCTGGGCCGCCCGGCTCGCCGCCGCGGATCCGGCGGACAGCCCGGCCCGTGCCGAACCTGTGCCTTCCGAACCAGGCGTGTCCTTCTTCGACGTGGATGTCACAGTCACAAAGCATCGTCCCCGTTGCTGATGTATTCCGAAGACACCGCCGCGTACGCCGCCGCGCCCTGGCGCAGCAACTCGGCGGCGACGTCACGGCCGAGGCGTCCGGCCTCGCTTGCGGGGGCGGTCGCGCTGGCCCGTAGCGCCGTCCCCCCGTCAAGCGCCGCGACAACCGCTCTCAGCTGCAGTATCTCCGTTCCCGCAGCATACGCACCTACCGGCGCGCTGCAGCCAGCTGCCAATCCGGCCAGCACGGCCCGTTCCGCGGTGACCGCGGCCCGGCTGGGCTGGTCGTCCACCTGGGCCAGCAGCCCGGCCAGGTCAGTGTCGCGGGCGCGGCATTCCACCGCCAGCGCGCCCTGGCCGGGCGCGGGCAGCATTTCTTCCGGCTCGAAGATCTGGGTCACGGCATCCAGCCGGCCGATCCGGGCCAGCCCGGCGCTGGCCAGCATCACCGCGTCCAGCTCACCGGACTCGACCTTGCCCAGCCGGGTGCCGGCGTTACCGCGCACGGGCACCGGCCGGATGTCGGGGCGCAGCAGCCGCAGCTGGGCCGCCCGGCGCGGTGAGCCGGTGCCGATCGTGGCCCAGGAGGGCAGGTCGGCGAACTTGGCGCCGCCGCGGGCGGCCAGCGCGTCACGCGGGTCCTCCCGGGCCGGCACCGCGGCCAGCACCAGCCCGGGGGCCGGGGCCACCGGCAGGTCCTTGAGCGAGTGCACGGCCAGGTCAACCTGGCCCGCCAGCAGGTGCTCGCGCAGCGCGCTGGCGAACACGCCGGTGCCGCCGATCTGGGCCAGCTCGGCCCGGGTCACGTCGCCGAACGTGGTCACCCCGACCAGTTCGACGCTGACCCCGGTGCGCTCGGTGATGAGCCGGGCCACCTGGCCAGACTGGGCCAGAGCCATCGGGCTCTTACGGGTGCCGAGCCGCAGCGGCGGCCTGATCACGATTCGTCCTCCTGCCTGGGGGTTGATGTCCCCGGCGCACCGGCGTCAGCCAGGGTGACCGCAGCGACCACGGCCGGGTCGAGATCGAACAAGACCCGCAGCGCGTCCTCGTAAGCGTCGCCGCCCGGGGACCCGGCCAGCTCCTTGACGCGCACGGTCGGTGCGTGCAGCAGCTTGTCCACTACCCGGCGCATGGCCCGTTCGACCTCGCCGAGCGTGTGATGATCGGCGGGCAGCCGGCCAGCCAGCCGGGCCAGCTCGGCGTCCACCACCATGGCCGCCTTGGCGCGCAGCGCGACCACCGTGGGTGCGACCCGGGCCGCGTGCACGGCGGACACGCGGGCCGCGAACTCCTCCGCGACGATCACCCGGACCGCCTCGACGTCCGTCTCCCGGATGGCCAGGCCCGCCAGCTCCGGCACGTCCCCGGCCCCGGCGGGCCGGTCCCCGAGCATGTCCAGGCCGACCAGGTGCACGCCGGGCAGGTCCGCCACGACCGGATCCACGTCGCGCGGCATGGCCAGATCCAGCAGGACCAGCGGCCGGCCGGGATGGTCCCGCCGGGCCAGCGCCTCGGCCACCAGGTCCGAACCGATCACCATGCCCGAGGCGCCGGTACAGGAGATGACCAGGTCAGCCCCGGCGACCGGGCCGGCCAGGTCGCTGAGGTCGGTGGTGCTGCCCCCGACCGCCGCGGCCAGCCGCCCGGCCCGGTCGGCGGTGCGGTTGGCCACCACGATGTGCGCCGCGCCCATCCGCGCCGCGGTGGTGGCGGCCAGCGAGCTCATCGAGCCGGCCCCGACGACGAGCACCCGCAGCCCGGCGAGCGGCCGGGATGGATCCGCGGCCGCGGACTGCGCCGGGGCCGGGCCAGGCTTGAGTCCCGTAGCCAGCCGGCCGTGCGCGACCACGATACCGATGCTGACCAGGTTCGCGCCGGCCTTGTCGATCCCGGTCTCGGCGTGCGCCCGCCGGGCCGTGCGCAGCGCGAGCGTGCCCAGCTCACCCAGCCCGCGGCTGAGCGTGGCGTGCTCGCGGGCCACGGACAGGGCCTGCCGGACCTGGCCGAGGATCTGGCTCTCGCCCAGCACCATGGACTCCAGCCCGCAGGCCACCGCGAGCAGGTGCTGCACGGCCCGGTCCTCGTAGTGGACGTACAGGTTCGGGGTCAGCTCGCTGAGCGGGATACCGGAGTGCCGGGCCAGCAGGTCGCAGATGGACGACACGCCGCCGTGGAACTTGTCCACCTCAGCGTAGACCTCGACCCGGTTGCAGGTGGACACCACGAACGTGCCGCCGACGTTGGGGGCCTGTGACACATCGCGGATCAGCTTGCCGAGCGTGTCACCGCTGACGACCGCCCGCTCGAGAACCGGGAGCGAGGCGCTCTTGTGGCTCAGGCCGACCACGAGAACGCTCATCGGCCGACTGCCTGGGCATCCTGCGGAACGCGCACCACCGACCTCCGCTGCGCGTGGAAGGCGAGAATCTGCAACTCAATGGACAGGTCGACCTTACGCACGTCTACGCCAGCGGGCACATTGAGGACTACGGGGGCGAAGTTGAGGATGCTGGTCACCCCCGTGGCGACCAGCCGGTCGCAAACGGCCTGCGCGGTGCCTGCGGGCGTGGCGATGACCCCGATGGACACCCGGTGCCGGGCCACCACCTGTTCCATCTGATCCACGTCCAGCACGCTGTGCCCGGCGATCTGGGTACCGACCACCTCCGGGTCGCTGTCCAGGACGGACGCGATGCGGAACCCGCGGGAGGCGAACCCGCCGTAATTGGCCAGCGCGCGGCCCAGGTTCCCGGCCCCGACGATGACCACCGGCCAGTCCTGGGTCAGCCCCAGTTCCCTGGACACCTGATAGACGAGGTATTCCACGTCGTATCCGACGCCCCGGGTGCCATAGGACCCCAAGTGCGACAGGTCCTTGCGGAGCTTGGCCGAGTTGACCCCGGCCGCGGCCGCGAGTTCCTCGCTGGACACGGTCGGGATGTCCTGCTCCGCGAAGGCATACAGGACCCGCAGGTACACGGGGAGGCGGGCAATGGTGGCCTCCGGGATGCCCTGGCTGCCGTTTGCGGATCTGCCGTTCGCGGATACTGCACGCCGTGACATGCGCCGACGCTCCTGAGGGTTCGACCTGCACTGGATTGAGCAGCACTGCGGGCTGCCCAGACGCCCGCCGAAGGGTTGCGGTTTTTAACCGTACGCTCTTGTGAACGTTTGCACAAAGTCGGCGGATCCCGGCCAGCTCCGCCGGCGGAACCGGATCACCCGCTCAGCGCCGCGCGGAGGCGCTCCTCGCTGACCCGCCAGAAGTCGTGCTGCACCCCGTCGATCAGGGTGACGGGGATCTTGTCCCAGTAGTCCCGCAGGTCCGCGTCCGAGCCGGTGATGTCGCGTTCCTCCCAGGGTATGCCGAGGTCCGCGGCGACCCTCGCGATCACCTCGCGCGCGCTGTCGCACAGATGGCAGCCGGGCCGGGAGAGCAGGGTGATCGCGTGCGCGGCGGGAGGCATGGGGTCCTCAGCCTCAGGGGGCCCGGCGCGGCGTCACCGCCGCGACCTTGGCCTGCCGGACCCCCAGCTCGATCACGTTGGTGGCCAGCACCAGCGGCCGCCGGCGGGACTCGAAGTCGGCCACGTAGGGCCGCTCCTGGTGCCGGTCGTACGCAGACCTGTCGGCATAGAGCTGGTAGAGAATTCTCTGCAACGGCGCGGACGGCACGCCGTGGACCACGTAGGCGAGCGTGCCCGGCTCTCCGGTCCGTACCTGGTCGACCACCTGGTCGGCCAGCCGGTCGAACTCGTCCGCGCCGGAGTCGAGCAGGGTGTAGATCGCGATCCGGCCGTAGAGCTGGTCAGTGTCCACCGTGCCCGGGCCGGCCACCGCGGCGTCGATGGCGGGCAACTGCATCCCGGTGGCGAACTCGATGTCCTCCCCCAGCGTCAGGGCCGGGCCGCCCAGGCTGCTGGCACCCGCGCCGGTGCCGGCAGCCGGCTCACGCACGGAGGCCGCGGACCCGTGCGGCCGGAAGAGCGGGTCGAAGGGCCCGGTGACCGGCTCGACCGGGTTGGCCTGAAAACCGGCGTCCCCGGCCGGCGGGAAGCCCCCGGTGCCCGGGTGGCCGGCCGCCGGGAAGCCGCCTGTGTCCGCGTACTGGCCCTCCCCGTACCGGCCGCCGTATTGACCCGCCGGGGTCCCGTAGGTCGCGCCCTGGGAGCCTCCGCCCTTGCCGTACCCGCTGTTGGCGTAGGCGGCGAAGGCCCCGCTGTCCTCGAAGTGGAGGTAACCGTCGCGGTACAGGTCGAGCGAGTCCTCGCCGCGGTAGCCGGGGTCATCACCCGGGGCTGGCGGCCGGCCGGGACCGTCGGCACCGCCCCGGATCCGGCCCACGCTCACCCGGGCCGCACGGCCGGCGGCCAGCCAGGCGGCCACCGCGGCGATCAGGGTCAGGGCCGGGTACGCGGTGTTCGCGGGCAGCGCGACCTGGAGTCCCTGCGTGGCCAGCGCGGCCAGGCTGGCCAGCGCGACCGCGATCAGCGCGGCCCGCCAGGCGGGGTCGCGGCGGCTGCGCAGCCCGGTCGCGGCCAGCGCCAGGAGCACGGTCGCCGCCACGGCCACGGCGACCAGGTCCAGCAGGCCGCGCGGGAGGAACTCGAAGTGATCCCGGGCGGACGGCCACTTCTGGCTGAACGGCTGTGCGCTCAGCACGTCCGTGGCCAGGATCACCCCGGCCACCACGAACAGCCCGGCCAGGAACAGCCGGGCAGCGAACCGCGCGACCAGCCCCTTGGCGGCGACCTCGGCCATGCCCCAGGCCAGCGCCAGCGGCGCGATGAGGGCGGCGCCGAGCTGGGTGGCGCGGAACGTGGCAGGCACGAACCCACGCCGGTAGCCGACCGCCTGCGCCGCCAGCGCGACGGTCAGGCCGGCCAGGGCGATCACCCAGGCCACCATGTCTGTCCTGGGTTTTCGCGCGCAGAGCCGGATGGCCAGGCCGGTCCCGACCGCGGCGAGCACGGTCCCGGCCAGGGCAGCGGCGAACGAAATAGACATTGCAGCCTATGGTGCACGACGAGCGGCGCTGATGCGGACCAGATCGATGACAGCCCGGCCGGCACTCCGCCCGCTTTGTAGACTCGGCAGGCATGAGGCAGCTGCGGGACCCGCATCCCGACGGCACCAGATCTCGGCGGCTGCGCAGGTCCGCCTGGGTGCGCCGGGAACAGGCGGCGCTGGCCGGGGCGGCTTCCGCGGCGGTCGCCACGGTCGCCCAGGCCCCGCCCCAGGCCGATCCGACGGCCGGCGCCTTCTTCGACGTGGACAACACGCTGATCCGCGGCGCGTCCATCTACTACTTCGCCCGCGGCCTGGCCGCGCGGAAGATGTTCGGCCCGCGCGACCTGGCCCGGATCGCCTGGGGCCAGGTGTACTTCCGGCTCCGTGGCGCGGAGAACAGCGAGCACATCGACGCCGCACGCCAGGCCGCGCTCGCGTTCGTGGCCGGTCACAAGGTGGCCGACATCATCAGCCTGAGCGAGGAGATCTTCGACGAGACCATGGCCGACCGGGTCTGGCAGGGCACCCGCGAGCTCGCCCAGGGCCATCTGCGGGCCGGGCAGCGGGTCTGGCTGGTCACCGCGACGCCGGTGGAGCTGGCGTCGGTCATCTCCCAGCGGCTCGGCCTGACCGGCGCGCTGGGCACGGTCGCGGAGTCCGCCGACGGCGTGTACACCGGCCGGCTGGTGGGCGGCCTGCTGCACGGCGAGGCCAAGGCCGCCGCGGTCGAGTCCCTCGCCGAGCGGGAGGGCCTGGACCTGGGTCGCTGCTCGGCCTACAGCGATTCCAGCAACGATCTGCCCATGCTCCAGCTGGTCGGCCACCCGCACGTGGTCAACCCGGACGCCGAACTTCGGGCCGAGGCCCGCCAGCGCGGCTGGCCGGAGCACGATTTCCGGTCCGGCCGGAAGGCGACCCTGGTCGCGCTGCCGGCGGCGGCGGGGGCCGGCGCGGTGGCCGGCAGTATCGCGGCCGGGCTGGCCCTGCACCGGCGCCACCAGCGCAACAGCCAGTGACGCCTGGGCGCTCAGCCGCCCGCGCCGTAGCGTGGCGGCCGGGGGACTAGTCGAACGCGGGCCCGCGCTCCACCAGCAGGTCGTCCAGCCTGGCCTGGATGCTGCCGCGGACCGCGGCGGTCAGCTCGGCGATCACCGCCGGGTCCCGCCAGGCGCCGTCGGCGTAGCCGGAGGTGTCCACGGGCGGGCCGAAGTCGATGATCCACTTGGACGGCAGCGGGATCGCGCCGAGCGGGCCGAACCAGGGGAACAGCGGCGTGACCGGGAAATAGGGCAGCCCCAGCAGCCGGGCCAGCGGCTCGGCGTTGGCGAGCATCGGGTAGATCTCCTCGGCGCCCACGATCGCGCAGGGCACGATCGGAACCCGGGCCCGCAGCGCGGTGACCGCGAACCCGCCCCGGCCGAACCGGCGCAGCTGGTATCGGTCGCTGAAGGGCTTGCCGATGCCCCGGAATCCTTCGGGGAACACGCCGACGAGCTCCCCGTCGCCCAGCAGCCGGTCGGCGTTGGCGGGGCTGGCCCGGGTGTGGCCGGCCCGCCGGGCCAGGTACCCCAGGCCGGGGAGCTCGTAGACCAGGTCCGCGCCGAGCAGTCGCAGGTTCCGGTGCTGGGGATGCTCGTCGTACAGGCCGGTCTGCAGCATGATCGCGTCGAGCGGGAGCACGCCGGAATGGTTGGCGACCACGAGCGCGCCCCCGGCGCCGGGCACGTGCCCGAGCCCGCGCATGTTGACCCGGAACCATTCCTGGTACAGCAGCCGGGCCAGCGGGATCAGCAGCCGGGAGTTGAATTCCGGGTCGAAGCCGAAGTCGTTGACCTCGCCCTCGCCGGTGACCTGGCGCTGGGCGAACCGCCACAGGTCACCCAGCAGGCTGCGCCAGTCGCCGCCGGCGCCATTGGGGTGGGGGCCATCAAATGCCCCGGGAAGCTCCCCCGTGCTTCCCTCCCAGCCCACCATCTCCCTTTCCCGTCCCGCCCTCCCGCAGCGCCCTGGGCCACCCACCAGCGGGCTAGCCGCCAGCAAGCCGCCCACGGGCGCCAGCGCGGCGTTATTTCTTGTTGCGGCGCTGCACGCGGGTCTTGCGCAGCAGCTTGCGGTGCTTCTTCTTGGCCATTCGCTTCCGGCGCTTCTTGATGACGGAGCCCACGACACCACCCTCACTCGGGATTCAGGCAAACAGGCTTGCGACGTATCCGCCCGATGCCAGCCGGCTGGGCCCACGCCAACGCCCCAGGGTACCTGCCCCGCACCCACCCCGGTGATGCGCCCTCAGGGAAACGCCTCAGCTGGCCGCGACGAACGACCCCTTCAGATACCGGTTCACGGCTTGCTCGGGAACGCGGAATGACCGGCCGACCCGGATCGCCTCCAGCTCCCCCGAATGAACTAGCCGGTAGACGGTCATCTTGGACACGCGCATGATCGAGGCCACTTCGGCCACGGTCAGGAACCTCACGTCACTAAGCGGAGTTTCGCCTGCAGCCATCTGCTTTTCCCTCTTCCGCGCGGAGCCGAGTGCGCCTGGCCGGATTCAGCGCATCAGTCACCTCCGTCCCCAGCGTAAGTCTTGTGCGGAAAAGGGCAACCCCGGCGCGGGACGTGCTCTGGGTCACAGGCCCGGGAAAAGCCCGTGAGCGGGAAAGACGGCGCTGCGGGTAGCCATGATGGCCCGGTCGATGGGATCGCCCGGGTCCCATCCAGACTCAAACGGGACGAAATTCGCGGCGCTGCCGTCGGTCATCTGCCCGGGGGCGGGCACCCCGGTACGGGCCAGCGTGTACTCCTGCCACGCCACCGGCGTGGCCAGCCCTGGATCCAGCGGCCGGCCGGCCGCCTCCGCGAGCAGGTGTGTCCACGTCCGGGGCACGACCTCGACCAGCTCGTACCCGCCGCCACCGGTGAGCACCCAGTGGCCGTCCGCGACCTCGTGCGCGAGCTTGTGCAGGGCCTGGTGCGCGGCCCGCTGCCCGTCGATGGTCAGCTCCAGGTGCGCCAGCGGGTCGAGCCGGTGCGTGTCACAGCCGTGCTGGCTGACCAGGATCTCCGGGCGGAACGCGCGCAGCAGCGGCGGGACCACCGCATGGAACGCGCGCAGCCAGCCCGCGTCCCCGGTACCGGCGGGCAGCGCCACGTTGGCCGCCGCCCCCTCCGCCTCCGGGCCGCCCGTGTCGCCGGGCAGCCCGGTCCCGGGGAACAGCGTCATGGGGTGCTCGTGCAGGCTGATGGTCAGCACCCGCGGGTCGTCGTAGAACGCGGCCTGCACGCCGTCCCCGTGGTGCACGTCGATGTCCACGTAGGCGATCCGCTGCGCGCCCTGCTCCAGCAGCCAGCGGATCGCGATGGCCGGGTCGTTGTAGACGCAGAAGCCGCTGGCCGCGCGCCGCATCGCGTGGTGCAATCCGCCGGCCACGTTGGCGCCGTGCTCCGCCTGCCCGGTCCACATGGCCGCGGCCGCGGCCAGCGTGGCCCCGGCCACCAGCGCCGACGCCTCGTGCATGCCCGGGAAGACCGGGTCGTCGGGGGTACCCAGGCCGAACAGCGGGTCGGCCTCGGCGCGCCGCACCGCGTCGATGTACGCGGGGTCGTGCACCAGCTCCAGCTGCTCCTGGGTAGCGGGCTTGGGGATGGCCAGGCTCACCCCGTCGGCGTCGAGCACTCCCATGGCCAGGGCCAGCGCCATGGTCAGCTCCACCCGGACCGGCGCGAGCGGGTGCCCCGGCCCGAAGTCGTAGCTGGCCAGCCGGTCGTCCCAGGCTACGTGCAACGTGCAGGTCATGCGCTCCCCAGTTCGCGTCCCCGGTCCCGGGCCGCCTCGATCGCGGCCAGGAACGCGGCCCGGACCCCGTGCACCTCGAGCTCGCGGATGGCCGCGATGGTGGTCCCGCCCGGAGAGGTCACCGCCTCGCGCAGGATCACGGGATGCTCACCTGTCTCGCGGAGCATGGTCGCCGCGCCGAACACGGCCTGGGTGACCATCTCCATCGCCGTGCCGCGCGGCATGCCGAGCAGGATGCCCGCGTCCACCATCGCCTCGACCAGGAAGTAGACGTAGGCGGGGCCGCTGCCGGACAGCGCCGTGGCCGCGTCCTGCTGTGACTCAGGGATGCGCAGCACCTTGCCGACCGGGCGGAGCAGCTCCTCGGCCCGGGCCAGGTGCTCCGGCCGGGCGAACGCCCCTGGCGAGATGACGCTCATGGCCTCGTCCACCAGGACCGGCGTGTTGGACATGACCCGGACCACCGGCACGTCCGCGCCGAGCCGGCGCTCGATCACCGCGGTGGTGATGCCGGCCGCGACGGAGATGACCAGCTTGTCCGCGGGCACGTGCGGCGCGATCTCGTCGAGCATCGGCAGCATGTCCTGGGGCTTCACGGTGATGATCAGCGTGTCCGCGGTCTTGGCCGCCTCGGCCGCCCCCGCGGTGGCGATCCCGTAGGCGTCACGCAGCTGCTGGGCGCGTTCCGGCCGCCGCACTACCGCGATCACCCCGGAGGGCGCGCGGCCGGCCCGCAGCAGCCCGGAAATGAGGGCCTCGCCCATTTTCCCGGCCCCGAAGATTCCGATCACGGTCTGGAGCCTACGCTTCCGGCGCGCAGCGTCACCCGGACGGCACCACCCAGCAACATCACCGTGAGGTTACCCCCGTCAATGCGACGACGCGAGCCTCAATGCGACGACGCGAGCGAGCGGGCGAAGAACGCCACGTTCGCCGGCCGTTCGGCCAGCCGCCGGACCAGGTAGCGGTACCAGTCCTGGCCGTACGGCAGGTACACCCGGAGCCGGGCCCCGGTGGCGGCCAGCCGGCGCTGTTCCGCCGGGCGGACCCCGTGGAGCATCTGGAACTCGTAGCTGTCCGGGGTCCGGGCGCCCAGCTCGGCCTGGGCCGCGGCGATCCGGAGCAGCCGCGGGTCGTGCGTGGCGATCATCGGGTAGCCAGCCCCGTCCATCAGCACCCGCAGCGCGCGGGCATAACTGCGGTCCACGTCGTGGCGCGCCGGGTAGGCCACCTCACCTGGCGCGTCGTACGCGCCCTTGCACAGCCGGACCCGGGAGCCGGCCTGCGCCAGCGCGGCACAGTCCGCCACCGAGCGGCGCAGCGAGGACTGAATGACCACGCCCAGGTCCGGGTGGTCCGGCCGGATCTCCCGGACGATCCGCAGCGTCTGGTCCACCCGGGTGTGGTCCTCCATGTCCACGGTCACCGTGGTCCCGGCCGCCCGGGCGGCGGCGCAGATCCGGGCGATGTTCCCGGTGGCGGTCTTCACCCCGTGCTCGGCCAGGCCCAGGCCGACCGCGGTGGGCTTGACCGAGACCTCCGCCCGGCCCCCCGCGGCCAGCCCGCCCTCGGCCAGCTGGGTCAGCAGCGCGCAGTACTCGGCGGTGACCGCGGCGGCCTGCTCCGGGTCGGTGGTGTCCTCGCCCAGGTAGTCCAGGCTGACCAGCAGGCCCCGCTGCAGCAGTTCCCGGCTGACCCGCACCGCGTCGGCGGTGGTGTCCCCGGCCACATAGCGGGCCACGACGTCCCGGGCGAGGGGAGCCGACGTGATCAGCCGCCGCGCTCGGTCACTACCCGAGGCAGCCAGCAGCGTGCGCCGTAGCACCGTTGAGGACCTCCAGTTCTCGCACCCGGCCGCCCCGCGCTGTCCTCGCGGGCCTGCCCCGTACCTGTTCTGGTCACGGCCAGTTCTGCTCACAGCCAGTTCTGGTCACGGCCAGTTCTTGTCACAGCCATTCCTGCCCGGCGGGCGGCCGCTAGCGGACCAGCCCAGGCCGGCGCTTCAGCGTCACCCTGACGTTGGCGCCGGCGTCCGGCGGCACCACGACCTCCTGCGCCGCCGGCAGACCGGCCGCCTCCAGGGTCGCGTCCACCGGGGTAGTCCGCTTGATCAGCGCGAGGCCGATCGGGCCCAGCTCGTAATGCCGCGCGGCCGAGCCCACAAACCCGATGGTGGCCTCCCCAAGCCGGACCGGGTCGCCGTGCCCGGGCAGCCGGTCCTCGCTGCCGTCCAGGTGCAGGAAGACCATCCGCCGCGGCGGATGGCCGAGGTTATGCACCCGGGCCACGGTCTCCTGCCCCCGGTAGCAGCCCTTGTTCAGGTGCACGGCGGACTCGATCCAGCCGACCTCGTGCGGAATCGTCCGGTGGTCGGTGTCCAGCCCGAAGCGCGGGCGGCGGGCGGCGATCCGCAGGGCCTCGTAAGCCTGCATCCCGGCCAGAGTGAGTCCCGCGTCAGCGAATTTCGTTGCGGCTGCTTGGAGGTCAGCGCGGGCGACCAGCAGGTCGGTGCCGACCGCACCATGCACGGCCGCCGCCGTGCCTTCGGGCACAGTCCCGTCCGGCACAGTCCCGTCTGGGAGGGCGCCCGCCACCGTGAGCACCGCATAGTCGTCCGTCACGTCGGCCGGCTCGACCCGGAGCATGAAACGCATCGACTCCAGGAAGGCCAGCAGCGTCCCCGCCGTGCCCGGCTCGACGTGGGCCCACAGCGCGTCCCCGTCGTCGGTGAGGGCCAGGTGATGCTCGATGTGACCCTGCGGGCTGAGGATCAGCGCCTCGGCGGACTGGCCCGGCTCGAGGTGCTCGAGATCCTGGGTGGTGAGGCTGTGCAGCCAGGACAGCCGGTCCGGGCCGGTGATCCGGACCACGCCGCGGTGCGAGCGGTCCACCAGCCCCGTGCCGGCGGCCAGCGCCCGCTGCTCCGCGTAGGGGTTCCCGTAGTGCGCGGCGACCCCGGCGTCGGGGGCGTCGGCGGGCACGGCGCCAGGGGCATTCAGCAGCGGACTGTCCATGGCTTCAATCTATTCGGTCTGGCCGTGGGCTCCTGCGCTATGTCCCGCCGGACCCGGTCCCGCGGCGCGGCAGCCGGCACAGCGGCCAAACACGGTCAGGTGGCCGACGTCGGTCTCGAAGCCGTGATGCTCGGCCAGCGCGGTCACCAGCGGCTGCACCGCATCCGGGCCGACCTGGGTGACCCCGCCGCATTCGGAGCAGACCAGATGCACGTGCTCGGCCTCGGCGGCCAGATGGTAGCGCGGCGCGCCGTGACCCAGATGCGTGTGGGTGACCAGCCCGAGCTGCTCGAGCAGTTCCAGGCTCCGGTAGATCGTCGAGATGTTCACCCCGCGCGCGGTCTGCTGGACCGAGGCGCAGATCTCCTCGGGGGTGGCGTGCTCCAGCTTGGTGACCGCCTCCAGCACGAGCTGGCGTTGCGGGGTGACACGGTAGCCGCGGGCCCGCAACTCCTCGTCCCACGCCTGCTTCATGCGCCGAGACTAACTCCGCGCTGGCGGGACCGCGAACAAACACATTTGCCTGCGCCCGGGGGGCTGGCATAGCCTCGTTCCAACGCGGGAAAGGAGGTGGTCCAACAGCATGCATAGCAGTAGGACTCGCGAGGTGGCTGTCCGCTAGCCGCCGTCCCGCCGATGCACTGGCGTGGCCCAGCCCGTTGTGGCAAGCCCGTCGTGCGATCACCGGCCCGTGCGTAGGGCCTCACCCCGCGGTTTGTACCGTGAGGTGACACGGCCCCGCGTGCCGCGCGCGAAGGCGGCGGCCGGCGAATACTCGGCAGACACCGGACCCCCGGGCTGACTGGCCTGTCCAACCAGTCCCCTGGTGACTCACACTGAGTCTCCTGGGAGCCGCCCGGGGGTTTTAATTTTCCCCTTTTGCGGAATTCCGCGGTACGGGTTTTCTGGATTTTTCGTCCTACAGGCCGTCCACAGGATTTGGCGCGCTGTGACCTACTTAGCCGTATACCAGCCGCTTGCCACCCCATCATGCCGGCATAGATTAATTCATCGGGCGCGCCCGGGAATTTACTTCCAGAATGGCGCAGCTTATGGCGGCGTTTGCGTCCTCTCCTGCCCTGTCCCCGCGTAATGTCGGGGCTCACCGCACAGGAAAGGACGATAGATGCGGAAGCTCCATCGCGCCGGCGCCGCCGTTGCGGCCGCGTCCCTCGTGCTCACGGTCAGCGCGTTCACCGGGGAAGGGACGCGGAGTCCCGCAACGACGGCTCGTACCATAACGGCTCGTACGGCGACGGCCCGTACCGTGACGGTCTCGCCGGGCGGCCCGATGGTCGCCGCCTCCGGCCAGGCCGGGCCGGCCAGCACCTCCCGGCCGGGACACCGGGTCATCGACTCGCTGAACTGGGCCGGGTACGCGGCCAACCGGGCGCGGACCACGTTCCGGTCCGTGAGCGCCGCGTTCCTGGTGCCGTACGTGGACTGCTCGGCCACCACGCCGTCCTACTCCTCGCACTGGGTGGGACTGGACGGGCTGGGCTCGGCCAGCGTGGAGCAGGTGGGGATCGAGGCCGACTGCTCGGGATCCTCGGCCCAGTACTACGCGTGGTACGAGATGTACCCCAAGCCCGTGTCCATCGCATTCCAGATACGCGCGGGTAATGCGATTCAGGCCAGTGTGACCTATAAGCGGTCCGCCCGCAAATTTGTGCTGAAACTACGTGATACCGCCGACGGGCAGCATTTCTCCCGGACCCTGAAATGCGCCGCTCAAGCATGCTTGCGCTCCTCGGCCGAGGTGATCAGCGAAGCGCCGTCGAACGGCTCGGGAGGCATTCTGCCGCTGGCGGATTACCGGGCGGCCGGTTACTCCGCCATTACGGTGACCACGTCGCGGGGACGCCGCAGCGGCCTGAGTTCCCGGTACTGGAACACCTTCCAGATCGTCGGGGTAGGCGAATCCAGCCACGAGCTGGAGGCTCAGCCCACCTCCATGTTCCGGGGGCAGGCGTTCAGCATCTACTGGTTCCGGGCGAGCTGACCGGGTTCCGGGACTGGCTCCCGGTGTTCCGCGTCCCGGCGTCCGGCGTCCCGGTATTCGGCGTCCGGTGCCCAGCGGTGCCAGCGTTCAGCCGCCGGTGCCCAGCGTCGTGGTCCGCTTGAGCTGCGCGGACAGGTGAGGCTGGAGCGGCTGGCCCACGGCCGCCATGTCATAGGCCCAGCCCAGGTCCAGGTCCGCGCCGACCAGCCCGTAGAGCCGGTGGCCGGCCGTCACCTCCTTGGCCGACGTGGTCCGGGCGACCACGTCGGTGCGCAGCTCGATCTTGGTGCCGGTGACCTCGCCCACGTAGATCTCGGCGATCCCGGTCGGGTGGGCCAGGATCAGCTCGATCTGGCCGCCGGGCTGCGGCCGCCAGTACCCGGTCTCGGTCGCCAGCGGCCGGACCAGGTTCCCGTCCTCGTCCAGCAGCCAGCTGCGGCTGGAGTAGATCAGGAACGGCTTGCCGTTGTGGCTGAAAGTGATCTCCTGGCCGAACCGGAAACTCTCGATGGTGGGGTAGCCGCCGACCCCGGCGCCTTCCCACCGGCCGAGCAGGAAGCTGACCGGGGCCAGGTCAGGATGCAGCTCCGGGGCCTGTCCGGCTTGGCTGGGCCCGGCTTGCTCAGACATGGGGCTTCTCCCCCCGGGTGGCCCGCAGCAGCCGCGCCGACAGCAGCGCGGCCGCCGCCATGACCGCCGCGAACGCGGCGACGAGGAGGATCCCGCTGACGATTCCCTGCATGACCAGCCTCCCAACCAGAGCAGTGTACGGACCCGCCGGAATGCCGGACGTCCGCCATGCCGGCCATGCCCCGTCACGTTAAGGTGCGTCCATGAGCGCGCGGAGCCTCGTCATCAAGATCACTGCGGGCAAAGACGACCCGGAGCGATGCAACCAGGCCTTCAACGTGGCGGCGACCGCGATCGTGAGCGGCGTGCCGGTGTCGTTGTGGCTGACCGGGGAGGCGTCCTGGTTTGCGCTGCCCGGCCGGGCCAGCGACTTCACCCTGCCGCATGCCCCCCCGCTCGCCGACCTGCTGGCCAGCGTCCTGTCCGGCGGCACGGTCTCGCTGTGCACGCAGTGCGCGGCGCGGCGCGGCATCGCCCCGGAGGATGTGATCAGCGGGGTGCGCATCTCGGGAGCGTCCACCTTCGTCGCCGAGGTCATGGCCGACGGGGCGCAGGCCCTGGTCTATTGACAAGGGTGCATCAGGCCTGACTCAGGGGTGTCAGGCCTGACTGGAGGGTGTCAGGCCTGACTCACCGGCACGGCGGCCAGCCGCTGCTCACGGAACCGGGCGGTCCACGCCTCGTACTCGCCATCCAGCGGCGGCAGCGCGCCCACCGCCCAGCCCAGCAGCAGGTCAGCCAGGCCGGGGTTGCGGACCAGGGCCGGGCCGTGCAGGTAGGTGCCGAGCACCCGGCCCGCGTAGGCGCCCTCGGTGCCGTCCCCGTTGCCCACCCCGGTGAGCACCCGGGCCAGCGGCCGGGCCCCGGGACCGATCCGGGTCACGCCCTGATGGTTCTCGAACCCGGTCAGCCGGGGCACGCCGAGCGCGGGATCGACGTCGGCCAGGATCTCCCCGACCCCGCGGCGCTCGCCCCGCCCGCTGCGGATGTCGAGGACTTCCAGGCCCGCCACGGGCTGGCCCTGGTCCCCGCCGAATTCCGCGCCGATCAGCTGATAGCCAGCGCAGACCGCGAACACCACCGAGCCCTGGGCGGCCACGGCGGCCAGGCCGCCGTCGGCGCGCAGCCGGCGGGCGGCCAGCACCTGCGGGAGGTCCTCGCCGCCGCCCAGCAGGTAGATATCGCCCTGCCGGGGCACCGGCTGGTCGGAGTTCACCGAGACGGCCTCGACCCCGATACCGCGCAGCCGGGCCCGCCGCTCCAGGACCAGCAGGTTGCCGCGGTCACCGTAGGTGCTGAGCAGGTCGGGGTAGACCCAGATCAGGCCCAGGCTGCTAGGCCCGCGGGCGTGTGCTCCCATGGCGCTCCCCCCTGGGTCAGGCCGCCCGGCCGACGGCCATGCGGATCTGCTGGAATGCGGTGTAATTCGCGATCACGTCCAGGGCCCCGCCGGGACTCACCCGGCTGACCGCGTCGTCGATCCCGCCGACCATCTCGAACCGGACCCCGTCGGCTTCCAGCCGCACGGCCAGGTCGAGCCCGCGCTCCCCGGACACGAACACCGGCCGGTCGCGGACCACCCGGTAATCCACGTCCCACAGCCACGAGGTGTCCCGGCCGTCGGGGACCTGCGCGTTGACCGACAGCAGCACCGGCACCGGCGCCGGATCCAGCACGTCGAACGCTTCGAGCCAGCCCGCCGGGTTCTTGGCCAGCAGCAGCCGGACCTGGCGGCCGTTCCGCTCCACCTGGGTGTACCGGCCTGCGACCGAGGCTACCGACCGCATCCTGTCCAGGGCCGCCGCCGGGCTGACCCCGAACACCTCGGCCACGGCCAGCGCCATCACCGCGTTGGACCTGTTGGCCCGGCCCGGCAGGGCCAGCCCCAGCTCGGTCACGTGGCCGGACGAGTCGATGACCGAGGAACCGTCCAGCACCCAGCGCGCCGAAGGGCGGCTGAACTCGCACTCGTGGCACCGCCAGCCCATGTCGTCGCGCCGCAGGTGTGATCCGCACCGCGGGCAGCACCAGGAGTCCTCGTGCCAGCGCTGGCCCGCCGCCACCCAGGTCACCTGCTGGGCGCCGCCGGCCGCCCAGGCGATCAGCGGGTCGTCCACGTTGGCCACCACCCGGCAGTCCGGGGCCGCCTCGAACGCCTCCCGCCAGCGTCGCGCGACGAGCCAGATCTCCGCGGCCCGGTCCATCTGGTCGCGGCTGAGGTTGAGCAGCGTCACGACCCGTGCGTTCGTGGCCCGGAGGACGGCGGGGACGTACTTCTCGTCCGTTTCCAGCACGCCGTAGGGCGCGTCAGGGGCCTGGCCCAGCGCGGCGGCCAGCCCGGCCTCCATGTTCGCGCCAAACGCGTTCGAGGCCACCTCCTGGCCCAGCGCGCTCAGCGCCGAGGTGATCAGCCGTGTGGTCGTCGTCTTGCCGTTCGTCCCGGTGACCAGGACGATCTGCCGGTCGGCCGCGAGCAGCGACAGCAGGCCCGGCTCCACCCGCAGTCCGATTACCCCGCCGATGACGGATCCGTCGCCACGGCCCGCGAGGCGTGACATCCGGCCCGCGGCTCCGCCCAGCGTGGTCGCGACGCGCGCCCGCATCGGAAGCTTGCCCATGGCCGACGATGCTATCCGGCCCGCGCGCCGTGGGGGCAGCGGTACCGTTTGCCGCCATTCAGCCGGCCGTGTCGGCTGGCCGCTCACTCTCCCCCATCCACCCCTCTGGCACCGATCCACCCCTCTGATCACCATCCCTCCCGTCTCATCCCCTCAGCGAGGGCTTCAGAGGAGGTAACGGAGAACTTCTCACCGCCGCAGGTCCGCGCGACGCCAGTCGGGCGGCTCCGGCGGCGGACCCAGATTCGGCGGCGGGCCGCCGTCCTCCCGCCAGCTGAGGGGTGGACGTGACGGCGCACCGGCTTCCCCCAGGCTGGCCAGCGTGGCCGTGGGCAGCGCCAGGATGCCGGGATTGGCGTCCGCGAACACCACCCGGCGGCCGCCCGGCGAGGCGTAGCTCACGATCATCCCGCTCGGCGGGAGCTGCTGCAGCTCGTGCTGCTCGACAAGGAACTCCCGGGACCGCTGGCTGGTCCGGGCGACCGACGTGCTGGCCGCGATCGCCCGCGCGGTCTGCAGCCCCCACGCCGTGCTCGCGTTGTGGCCGCCGGTCCAGGACCACGACTCGCTGATCCCCTCTGACCAGTTGCTTTCCTGGTGCCCGGACGCGGTGCGCGGCGCGAAAGCCCCGACCCCGGACCAGCTCTGCCCACGGCCCCGGCCATGGCCGGTGGCCTGGCTGGCCGAGGTGGACGCCGCCACGGAATCCGCCGTGCCCACGGTGCTCGTGTAGGTGTAACTGGCCGTGTCGCTGACCGAGTCGCCCACGGTGTCGGTGAGCTGGGACACCACAAAGCGGTGCGCGGTGCCGATCTGCTCGCTGGCGGCCTTCGCGTCGCCCGCGTTGCCGAGCCGCATGAACGCGACCGCGGCGTTGCCCCGGCCCAGCCGGTCCCGGACGTGGGCCGGGAGCGAGCGGTAGGCCAGCACCAGCCCGGTGCCGCTGGCCTCGCAGGCGTCCGCCAGCCGGTCCAGCATGTCGCCCCGCAGCTTCTCGCCCCCGGCGACCAGGAGCGTGTGCTGCCAGGCGGGCCCTCGCGGCTGCCGCCGCAGCAGATGGGTGAGCGCCGCGGTGACGTACGCGCCGACGACCTGGCTGCCCGCCACATCCGCCGCCCGGTCCAGGGCCACCACGCGCAGCTCGCTGGGCGGCAGCCGGGCCGGCGCCGACCCCAGCGTCTCCAGCGTGCGGAGCCGGGCTTCGAGCCCCAGGGCCCGCTCGGTGATGACCCGGTCGCTGGCGGCCGGGCCGTACAGCCCCGCGATCGCCTCGGCCTGCGCCGCGCTGATCAGGCCGCGCTGCGTGTCGTCACGCGGCTGGCCGATCTGGGCCAGGACCCGCAGGCCGGCGGTCATCTGGCCGACGCCCGGCCGGCCGCCGAGGACGCGGGCGACGCGCTCAAGGATCGCGCGATCCGGGACCGGGTCAGGCGGGCTGGCCAGGTCGCCGGCGGCCGACGCGGCCACGGCCAGCACGTCGGCCAGCGCGTCGCCGGGCAGCCCGGCTCCGAGGTCCAGCCGCGGCAGGTCCCCCGGCAGCACCCAGACCAGCGGGTTGACCCCGGCCTGGCCGGCCATGGCCAGCAGGTCCTGCGCGACGGCGCCCCCGGACAGGTCCAGCACGGTGACCTGGCCGCCCGCCGCCAGCCGCAGGCCGGCCAGCATGGCCGTCAGCGCGGACCAGCCGGCCAGCGTGCCACCCGCGACATCGAGCCGGTCGATCGCGGTGGGCAGGGCCACCCCGTACCACTGCCGCTGCGCCTGGAAGGCCCGGCCGCGGGCCTCCCAGTCACGGAACCGCCGGGCGTGCTCCTCCTGCCAGCCGGACAGCCGGATTTCCCGGGCCGCCCGGGCCCGGGCCACGCGCCGCTCTTCCGCCGCCACCCGGGTGCGCAGATCCCGGGTGCCACGCCAGACGCCACACGCGCACGGCACCGTGATGGCCAGGAAACCCGCGATCCAGGCGACGGTCAGCGCCGGGTTCAGCACGCCGGCCGCGTCCAGCGCCCCGGCCAGGGCGGCCAGCGCGGCGCCCGCCGCGGCGCCGGCCTTCAGGGGCAGGCTGAGCCGGCGTTCCTCGCGATGCTGGGCCAGCACCCAGCCGGGATCCAGCCGCTCCTGGACGGGCGGGATGGGGCGCCGCGGCGGCGGGCCCGGATCCGGGTGCACCAGCGCGTACTCCCAGCCGACGTAGATCCGGTCCCTCGACAGGGCCGTCACCGCATCCTGCCCGGCACGAAACGGCCCCGCGGCATTACCTGACGCTCCGGGGCCTTGACCACGAGGGCGAACTCGTCGCCCGCCAGCGCGGCCTCCAGGGGGAGCTCCGCGAGCCCAGGATCGGCCGGGCCGTGGATCAGCACCACGTTGGCCAGGGCCGCGAGATGGCCCGCGGCCGGCGCCGGCGCCGCGGCGAGCACGGTGCTGGCCACCGCGGCCAGGCCTGCCTGGGAGCCGGTGCTGATCAGCTGGGCCAGGGCCGGCAGGGCGATCGCGTCGGCGTCGCCGAACCAGGCGAGACCGTCACCATCCACGCCCAGGCGCCGCGATTCGGCGAACACCGCGGAAATGTCCAGGGCCACGAGATTGGCGATCATCCTCGCGGCGCGGCCGTGCTGCGACTGGTCCAGCGTGAACAGCGCCACCCCGCGCTCGCGGACCACGGCGCTGAGGCTGATCTGGCCCGGGCTGATCTGGCCTGGCCCGATCCGGGCTGCGCGGGGCGCCGCGGGCCGCAGCCAGCGCCCCAGGGCCGAGGCCCGGAGCCCGGTCAGCTCCCCGGCGAGGAAGGTGGCCGTGGCCGGATCGGCCTCCAGCAGGCTCGCGGAGACCCTGACCCGCTCACCCAGCGGGCCGCGCCGGGGGTGGTACGGGGGCACCTGCCTCATCCGGTCCCGCAGCGCGGCCGGGCTGAGCAGCGCGGCGGCATCGTCGAGCACGGGCAGGCGCGGATCACCCGGGGCCGCCGCCGTCACCGCGAACAGGTCGTTGAGGCAGGCGCCGCACGTCCGCCGGGCGTGCTCAGCCACCTGGCCCCAGTCGATCATCCCCATGACCAGCGCAGCCTTGCGGGCCGGGTCGCCGCCGCGCCACGGCTCGTAGCAGCCCTGGCCGGCCGGCCCGAAGACGTGCAGCGGGGCGCCAGCGTCCGCGCAGACCGCGGCGAGCGCCCCGGGCAGGCCCCCGAGCCCGCGGAGGTCCACCACCAGAACCGGCTTGCGGCGCCGGATGGCCGCGTGGACGAGCTGGAAGCTGGCCGCGGACACATCCGCGGGCACCGCGCCGGTCACCAGGACCCCGCCTTCCGCGGCGCTCCAGCTGATCCCGGCGGGGCGCCCGGTCTGGAGGTCGGCTCCCAGGCAGGCCCCGGTCCGGCTGACCACTCCGCCGGACCTGACCCGGGCCATGGTGAACCGCCGCCGGACCGCCACGATCAGGCCGGGACGCGGCGGCGGTAACCCCTGGCCTCCCGCCCGCCGCCCGCGCAGCCACCACGCCACCGCCGCCTCGGCCGGCGCCAGGATCAGCGCGAACGGCGCCTGCCGCGGCAGCCAGTGCCCGATCCCGGCGAAGGCCCGGGCCGGATGCAGCAGACGGGCCGGCTGGCGGGCCGTCCCGGCCAGGTACCCCAGGACCTGGTGCGGGCCGGCGGTAAAGCCGGCCAGGGCCCGCGCGGGGCCGATGGCCAGCACCACGAGGAACCCGGCCCCGGCCGGGGCGGTGAGCCACAACGGCCGCCACCGCGCGACCCGGCTGACCAAGGCCAGCGTGACGGCGAGAACGAGAGTCAGCTGAGCCAGCAATAAGTGGGCTAGGAGCCAGGCCAGCGCGAGCGTGGTGGCTAGTTCACCGCGCCGTGGGGTGTCCCCCGGGAGGGGGTAACGGGCTCGCCGCGGGTCGCGCTCCGCCGCGGTGGTCGCAGAGGCAGGCATCTCGGGTCAAGGTTCCCAGCCCCCGCCCTGCCGTGTCCAGGCACCCGGAAAATCGTCCGGGCCACGCCGGGTTTGGGATACGCGGAATGATCAACGATCTGCAATGGAAAGGCGCCCTCATGGTGGGCGCACCCTCGGGCACCCGGGGCGTTCAGGCAGGCCAGGTCTTGCGTCCCGGCAGCGAAGGCCCTTGAGCCCTATGTTCCGGCTGACGTGTTAAGCGTACGATGTTGTTAAGTAATCTTGAGTGGAAATCTGGGGGCAGAAATGCGTGGAATCATTGTTGGCGTAGATGGCTCCGACCATTCGCAGCGTGCCCTTTGCTGGGCGATGCGCGAAGCCGTGCTGCGCCATGCGCCGCTGACCGTCATGACCGTCTGCCCGGGCCCCGCCCGCCCCGCCACGATGAGTTTCTGGGGCCTGCACACCCTCCCCGAGGGGGGCTTCAACGCCGAGCACACGCGGCGGGCAGTCCGGGAAGCCGTGGATAAGGCCGCGAGCGAAATTGGCGGGCCCTCTCCTGAGGTCACCGTGAGTGTGGCTACCGGGGAGGCCACGGAAGAACTCGTGACGGCTTCCCGTGACGCTGACCTGCTCGTGGTGGGGTCCCGGGGCAGCGGCATGTTCAACAGGCTCCTGCTCGGTTCGGTGAGCAGCCAGGTCATCCACCATGCGGCCTGCCCGGTTACGGTCGTCCCCGCCGCCCGCTAAACCACCCCGCCTCATCGGCCGGAGACAAGGACGAGGACACCCGCCGGCCGCCCCGGCCGCCTGGGACAGGCACCGGCTCAGCCCATCCGGCCGGTGACGTAAGCCCTGGTACGGCTGTCGCGCGGGTCCTGGAAGAGTTTGTCGGTCCGGTCGTATTCGACGAGCACACCCGTCCGGGTATCGCTCTCGTCGTTGATGAGCACGGAGAAGAAGGCCGTCCGATCGCTGACCCGGGTGGCCTGCTGCATGTTGTGGGTGACGATGACGATGGTGTACCTGGACTTGATCTCCTGCATCAGGTCCTCGATGGCCCCGGTCGCGATCGGGTCGAGCGCCGAGCAGGGCTCATCCATGAGCACGACGTCCGGCTCGACGGCGAGCGTACGGGCGATGCACAGCCGCTGCTGCTGCCCGCCGGACAGGCCCAGGGCCGACTTGTGCAGGCGGTCCTTCACCTCGTCCCAGAGCGCGCCCTGGCGCAGCGAGCGCTCGACGATCTCGTCCAGCTTGCCCTTGTTGCGCTCGCCGTTGATGCGCGGCCCGTACGCGACGTTGTCGTAGATCGACTTCGGGAACGGGTTCGGCTTCTGGAAGACCATGCCGATGCGGCGGCGCACGGCGATCGGGGAGACGTCCTTGGCGTACAGGGGCGCCCCGCGGTACTCCACGTCGCCCTCGACTCGGGCGCCCACCACGAGGTCGTTCATCCGGTTCAAGGTCCGCAGGACAGTCGTCTTGCCGCATCCCGACGGGCCGATGAAGGCCGTTATCTCGTGCTCATATATCGACAGTGACACGTCGGTCACGGCGCGGAAACTGCTGTAGTAGATCGAGACGTTTCTCGTTTCGAACACCGATTCGCCCGGCGCGGAGGATGCGCCAGACTCTGGTGCTGCCTGCTGCTGGACAGCCGGCTCGGCCAGCGGACGGTTGGCGACGGCGTACTGCTCAGGGTCTTCCATGATGTCCTTAGCGCAGGTATCTGGAGAATCGTGCGGTGACGAGACGGGCCACTATCATCAGGATAAAGGCGATGGCAATGAGGGTCAGGGCCGCGCCCCAGCCGCGGGCCTGCGCGCCAACGTACGGCGATGAGGCGTTCGCGAATATCTGCGACGGCAGCGACGTGTTGGGGCCGCTGAACACGTTCTTGTTCACGGTGGTCACCGTGAGAATGGTGAACAGCAGCGGTGCGGTCTCACCCGCGGCCCGGGCCACTGCGAGCAGGGCACCACTGACGATCCCGCCGATGGCCGCGGGCAGCACGACCGTCACCGTCACCCGGGCCTTGCTGGCCCCCAGGGCGTAGCTCGCCTCGCGCAGCGGGTCCGGCACCAGCCTCAGCATCTCGTACGTGGAGCGGATCACGATCGGCAGCATCAGGCAGCCGAGAGCGAACGCGCCGGCCAGGCCCGAGTAGCCGAAGTGCAGCACCCAGATGGAGAAGATGAAGAGCCCCATCACGATCGAGGGCACGCCCGTCATCACGTCCGACATGAACCCGATGACCTTCGCCAGCAGCCTGTTGCCGCCGTACTCATTGAGGTAGACCGCGCCCAGCACGCCGAGCGGCACCGCCAGGACCGTGGCCAGCGCCGTGATCTCGAGCGTGCCGACGATCGCCGGGCCCATGCCGCCCACGTTCGCGGGCACGACGTTGGGCGGGATAGAGCCGGTCAGGAACTGCCAGCTGATGATCGAGGCACCCTTGGCGATCACCGTGTACAGGACGAACCCCAGCGGGATGATCACGAGCACGAACGCGGCCACCATCAGGACGGTCGCGATGCGGCTCTTGGCGCGCCGCCAGGACGGCGGCTCCCTGAGGTCGGCGATCTGCGGCCCGGCGCTGGCAGCCATCACGCCCCCCTGTGCCGCCGGGCGGAACGCTCCACGACCGCGCGGGCGACAATGTTGATGATGATCGTAAAGGCGAACAGGAGAACGCCGAGCCCCATCAGCGCGGCGCGGAACACCCCGCTGGCCTCGCCGAACTCGTTCGCGATGACCGAGGGCATGTTGTAGCCGGGGGCGAACAGATGCGAGGTGATGACGGCCGACGAGCCGATCACCAGCGCGGCCGCGATCGTCTCGCCCATCGCCCGGCCCAGGCCGAGCAGCACGGCCCCGACGACACCACCCTGGCTGTGCGGCCAGACGGCGCCACGGATCATCTCCCAGCGGGTGGCGCCCAGCGCGTACGCGCCCTCCTTGTCGATCGCCGGCACCGTCGCGATGACCTCACGGGACAGCGAGGTGACGATCGGCGTGATCATGAAGGCCAGGATGATGCCCGCGGTGAAGAACGAGGCCCCGCTGACGGGCGGCCCGAACAGGGAACCGAGGACCGGCAGCCCGTTCACGCCCGAACTTACGTGGTTGTAGACGTGCTGCTGGATCCAGGGCGCGAACACCAGGATGCCCCACAGGCCCCAGACCACGGACGGGACCACGGCCAGCAGGTCGATCACGTACACGATCGGGCGTGACCAGCGGTAGGGCACCACCTCGGTCAGCAGCAGGGCGACGCCCACGCTGACCGGGACGGCGATCACCAGCGCGATCACGGCCGTGATGGCCGTCCCGTAAATGAAGGCCAGCGCACCGTACTGGTTGGCCGAGGGGTTCCAGGTGTTCGTGAAGATCTTCAGGCCCTCGGCGGAGAACCAGGAGGACGCCTGCTGGCTGGTCGAGACGGCGATCAGGACCAGGATGACCAGCACCAGCAGGCCCGCGGCGAGCGCGACCACCTGGAAGCTGAGGTCGCCGAGCGGCCGCCGCTCCGACAGGGCGCGGGCGGATCCGGCTGGGCCGGTCGGCCCGGCCGGATCCGCCTTCGTCACAGCGCTCATGGCCGCGGGCCAGTCTGGTCAGTCTGGTCAGTCTGCGCCATGGTGATCATCACAATCAGGACTTGATCTTGCTCAGCTGCGCCTTGGCCATCGAGTCGAGGTTGGCGGGCAGCGGCGCGTAGCCCAGCGTGGGGAGGAGCTTCTGGCCGGCCCCGAGCAGGTAACCGATGTACGCCTGGAGCATCTTGGCGTCGTTCGCGTTCGGCTGCTTCGAGTAGACCAGGTCCCACGACTGGTAGGTGATCGGGTACGCGGTGGCCCCGCCCGACCAGACCGCGGCGAACGTCAGGTTGGACGCGACCTTGGCCCCGGCCGCGGCGTCGGAGGCCGCCGTGACGGAGGGCGCGACGTACTTGCCGGAACTGTTCTGGACATCAGCGAAGGTCAGCCCCGACGCCTTGGCGTCGGCGTAGTTGACGTACCCGATGGCCCCGGGCGTGGACTTGACGATCTGCGCCACCCCGCCGTTGCCGTTGCCGCCCCGGCTGCTGGCGGGCCAGTTGATGGTCGAGCTGCTGCCTAGCTTCCACGCCTTCGTGGAGTCCACGAGGAACAGGGAGAAGTTCGCCGTGGTCCCCGAGGAGTCCGAGCGGCGGGCGATGGTGATCGCCGTGCTGGGCAGCTTGACACCGGGGTTGATCGACGCGATCGCGGAATCGTTCCACTTGGTGATCTTGCCCTGGAAGATGTCCGCGATGACCGTCGGCGTCAGGTCCAGCGGCTTGCTGAGACCGGACAGGTTGTACGACACGGTGATCGGGCCGACGATGACGGGGAAGTACAGCACGGGGGGCTTGCCCTTGAAGTTCGACATCTCGTCGGACGGGATCGGCGAGTCCGAGCCCGCATACTGGACCGTCCCCGAGGACAGGTCGGTACGTCCCTTGCCTGAGCCCCCACCGCCGTAGTTGACCGTCATGCCGGACTGGACCGACTTGAAGGCCTGGATGGCTGCCTGCTGGAAGGTGAGCTGGAACGTTGACCCGCTGCCGTTCAGAGTGCCCGACAGGGCCGCGGTGCTCGACGAGGCGGAGCTGCTGCTGCTCGACGAGGAGCCGCTGCTGCCCGAGGATCCGCAGGCGGCGACAAACGAAGCCATCGCTGCGGTGGCAAGTCCCACAGTCGTTATGCGCCCTACAGTCATTCCGCGCTGGATGCGCCGACGTTGCATGTCCAAAAACCCCATTCTCCGGTATTCCCCGGACGATTCCTCGGGCGCGAGGAGCACCGAGCCCCCCACAGCCAGCTATGCCAGCCCGATTAGACGTGATAACCCCGCGAGTCTGACGTGCCGGCCGTACCCGCGAGTTACGGAAGGAAGGCCAGACGGTGAATAGTAAGGAGACGCAAGGTGAAAGTGGGCGCCCCGGCCGGGCGCGAGTACCGCACGGGCGCAGCAGGCAAGCGCGGTGGCTCGCGGTTATACGGGCCCGATCCCAGGTCAGCGCACTGCTTCCGGGAGGGGTCAGGTACGGGCAGCCGGCCAGGCCACCGGGCGGGGATCTGCCGCTAGTCCGGCGGCTGGGTCCCGGCCAGGTAGACCACCCGCCGCGCGATGTTGACGGCGTGGGCCGCGAGACGCTCGTAAGAGCGGGCCACCAGCGTCATCTCCATCGTCACCGGTATCGCCATCTGCCCTGAGGCAAGCTCGGCGATCAAGCTGGCATGAAGCTCGTCCATTTCGTCGTCACGCTCGCGGAGCACAACCGCGGCGGTGCTGTCGCGCTGGTACCAGGAGTCTGCTGCCTGGCGCCACATGCCGGACACGAGCTTCCCCATCTGCTCGACAAGCCCCCGGCTGCGCGGCGAGAGGTCCTGGCTGAGAATGTGGTTGGCCCGATGGGAGATATCGACGACCAGGTCGTGGGAGCGCTCGAGTTCGGGCACGATCCGCAGCACGGAGAGAAGGTAGCGGAGGTCCGAAGCGACAGGCGCCTGGAGCGCGATCTCCCGGTTGGCCAGTTCCTCGATCACCGGGTACAGCGCGTCAATGAGCCGCTCGCGTTCGGCCAGCGCCTGGACCAGCTCGCTGTTGCCAGTCAGCAGAGCCTCAGTCGCGCCCGGCAGATCCTCGGCGACCATGGCGAACAGCTCGATGACCTTGGCCTCGATGGCCTCCAGCTCACGCTCGAATTCCTGCCGGTGCTCCACCATAGCCAAACCCTACTGGTCGCGCTGGCCGCCAGCACCCAGCGGTAGCGGGCTCGTTGCGGCCTGCGCTTCGCCGTGCCGGTCTCGGGGCCAGCCATGCCCGGTCATGATTCCACGCCATCCAAGGTATGCGTCCAGCCACCGGGCGAGCCCTCCGGGCTGACGGCAGGGGTCGGAATCCCCGCAGACTCCACCACGATGCGGAACAGCTCCGGCCGGAGCACCGCAACGGCCAGTGCGATCACCCCCGGCCGCGCGGGGTCCTCGAACCGCAAGGTCACCGTGGCGGCCGACTCTCCGGCGGACAGCCGCAGGCTGCGGGCCACCGCCGGGGCGGGCGGCTGGAAGTCCACCTGGAAGGCACGGGGGCGGGTGTGCAGCGGCGCGGGCACGGCAGGCGATGACGCGCTAGCCAATTCCCCGGCCAGCCCTTCCATCTGCGGCGGCAGGTAGCTCGACGAGAAGGCGGCGGGCTCGCCCCCCACCGTCCACAGGCAGCGGATCGTGAGCACGTCGCAACCGGGCGGCACGCCGAGCGCCCGGGCGACGTCTTCCGCGGGCCGCCGCCTGGAAACGCTGCGGCTCTTGCAGGCCAGATCGCCACCCATCGGGTCGACGCGCGTAGCGAAACCGGGCAATCCCTCCAGGGCGACCCGGTACTCGGCCGGGCTGGCCCGGAATACCTGGCCGTCGGGCAGCCGGGTAAGCAGGTGCCGCGCCGCCAGCAGCTCGATCGCCGCGTCGATCTCAGCCGTGGTCACGTTGTAGCGGCGGGCGAGCGCGGTGTGACGGGGCAGCCGCCAGCCAGGCTCGTGGTGCAGCAAGGCAGCTGCCATCCGCTCCGCGAGCACGCTCGCGGCCGCGGGACGGCCTGGCGCTGGCGCCTGGCCGTGCCTGTCCCCGCGGACGTCAGTCATCCCGCATTTCGCCGGGGAAATGCGATGACCGCCAGGCCGGGCAGCTCGGCACCGACTGCGGACCCACGGGTCCCGGATCAGCCTGAAGAGACACTAGTGAGGGCCGCCCTCGTCGCTGAGATGGTCGCCGGCCAGGCTGCCGTCTCCCCTGGCCACCTCCCCTTGATAGGGAGCGAAGATGACACTCAGGTGAACGTCTGGGTGAGGGAAACCTGACAAGCAGATGAACAAGGCGGGACTACGCCGGAACGCATCCAGAGCTGGGCCAGCACCGCTGAAGGGCGGGTGACCGCAGTCACCCGCCCCTTCAGCTACCGATAAGCAGGCTGCCCCTCAGACGCTGACCTCCACCGCGGCCACGTGGCCGGTTTCCGCGGTCACCGGCCGGTCGGTGTTCACCCCGCCGGGGGCGAGCACCCGCACCGTCCAGCTGCCCGGGGCGGCGAAGAAGCGGAACCCGCCGTCCGTGCCGAGCGGGACCTCCGCGACGAACTCGCCGCCCTCATTGAGCAGCCGGGCGTAGCCCACGGCCACCGCCTCGCCGCCGCGGGTCACGTGCCCCTCGACCACGGCCTGGTTGCCCACGTCCGCGGGCCGGGCCGCGCCGCCTGCCGGTGCCCCGCACCCGTCCGCGCTCACCTGTGCACTCACCCCTGGGCCGCTCACTGGCCATCACCCAGCTCGATCGGCACGCCCACCAGGGAGCCGTACTCGGTCCAGGAGCCGTCGTAGTTCTTGACAGAAGGCTGGTCGAGCAGCTCGTGCAGGACGAACCAGGTGTGCGCGGAGCGCTCACCGATCCGGCAGTACGCGATGGTGTCCTTGCCGAAGTCCAGCCCGGCCTCGTCCCCGTACAGGGTGCGCAGCTCGTCGTCGGACTTGAACGTGCCGTTGTCGTTGGCCGCCTTGGACCAGGGCACGTTCTTCGCGGTGGGGATGTGGCCGCCGCGCTGGGCCTGCTCCTGCGGCAGGTGCGCCGGGGCGAGCAGGCGGCCGGAGAACTCGTCCGGCGAGCGCACGTCAACCAGGTTGCGCTTGCCGATGGCCGCCACCACCTCGTCACGCATGGCCCGGATCGTTGCGTCCTGCTCCTGGGCCGAGTAGGACGTCTTGGGCCGGTCCGGGACGTCTTTGACCAGCTCGCGGGAGTCGAGTTCCCACTTCTTGCGGCCACCGTCGAGCAGCTTCACGTTCTGGTGCCCGTACAGCTTGAAGTACCAGTAGGCATACGCGGCGAACCAGTTGTTGTTGCCGCCGTACAGGATCACGGTGTCGTCGTTGGAAATCCCGCGCCCCGACAGCAGTGCCTCGAAGCCGGCCTTGTCCACGAAGTCCCGGCGCACGGGGTCCTGCAGGTCCTTCTTCCAGTCGATTTTGATGGCGTTCGCGATATGCCCGGTGTCGTACGCGCTGGTGTCCTCGTCCACCTCGACGATGGCCACCCCCGGGTCATCCGCGTGGGCCTCCACCCAGTCGGCGTCCACCAGGACGTCTGGACGGCTCATAGAGCAACCTCCTTGTCGGACTCCGGGGCGGCCATCCCCTGGCGGCCGGGCCGGAGTCGTTTGATAAGCAGATACATCTCGCAGCCCAGGCAGAAGCCGAAGGCTGCGTTGAGAAACGCCGCGGCGAGCGCCGCCGCCGCGGCGGCCATGCCCAGCGGGGCTATGCCGACCGCATACCCGATCACCCCGATGACGCTGATGACCAGGCCCACGGCCTGGGAGAACCGCGGTGGCGCCTCGGCCTCCAGCTCTGCCGGCGGCCCCAGCCGCGGCCGGACCGCGAACCGGTAGATCAGGCCGTACGGCGCGTACCGGAGCCCGAACACGGCCCCGATACCGAAGACCACCGCCTGGAATGCGAACAGCCACGCGCTGCCGGTGACCAGGACAAGCACCAGGACAATGGCGGACAGCATGGCGTTGAAACGCTGACCCCTGGGATCGACGCTCATGAGTGGTATCTCCCTCTTGCGGGATTCGGCAGGACCGGGCCAGGACGCGGGAATTGCCTGCGAGCCGCGCCCTTCCGGCGACATAGCCGTGCGCCGCACGGCCGCGCTGGACTCAGGAACGGCCCCGCAGGCAGGGCATACCCGGACACAGCGCGGCGGCGATGTGACAGTAATCCACAACGCGCCGCCTGGTCAGCAGCGGCCGCGACCGGCCGCCATCTGCCAAGTCATCCGGGATGGCCAGGGAAAGCACGTCCCTGATGGTATGCGCCGGCAGCCCCCGTGTCACTTCCCACCTTTTCGGTAGGAAATTATCCATACCGGATTTCGCCCAGGGCGTCCATGACCTCGGCCTTGTCCATCAGGCCGCTCCCCCGCCGCGCGATCTGCCCATCGGGCCCCAGCACGAACACGGTAGGGGTGCGCCGCACGTCGAGCAGGCGGACCAGGTCCATCCGCTCGCCCGCGTCCACGTTGACGTGCCGGACCCCTTCCGCGCCGCTGGCCACCTCGGCCAGGATCCGGTGCGTGGCGCGGCACGGCGCGCAGAACTCCGAGGAAAATTGCAGCAGCGTGGCCCGGGGGCCGAGGGGCTGGCCCAGCTCGGCCACGCCGAGCCGCAGGCCGCCGGCGGCAGACCGGGGGCCGGCCAGCCTGCCGTTCCGGCGGCGCCAGGCCATCCCGAACGCCGTTGCCCCGGCCAGGACCACCAGGCACGCGATAAGTCCACCTATCACGGCGTTTACAGCGTGATCCCGGCCCATCCCATTCCCGGTAAGCCCTCCCGGTAAGGCCCTCCCGGTAAGGCCCAGAGGGAGCCGCTAGCGGGCCATGACTTTGACCAGGACCTTGCCCTTCGAGGTGACCTCGAAGCTGCGCACGCTGGCCAGCACAACCGAGGACGAGCCGGGGTACCACACGGAGCCCTCGTCGTAGGTGGTCGTCCAGCCGCCGACGACGGTCCTGTGCCCGCTGGAGTCGGTGACCACGAGCTCGCAGCGCGCCCCGGCGGGAACGTTTCTCACCCGCGTATCCAGCGCCGTGCCCCAGTCCTGGGCCGCGTACCGGATGGTCGCGGCCACGTGCGTGGCCGGGTTGGTCGCGGACACCGACGTGAAGTGCGTGGCCGCCAGCGGGCTGCCGGCGCCTCCGGCGTGGTGCAGGGCGCCCCACCCCGCTGCCCCGCCTGCCCCGGCGACGAGAACCAGGGCCGCGGCGGCGGCCAGGTTACGCCACCGGCGGGCCTGGCGGGCCCCCGTCGTGCGGGCCAGCAGCGAGTGAAGCATCTGCTCGGAGGGCACCTCGGGGCCTGGCAGCTCATCGAGGTCATCGTCGGCCACCTGCTGGGCCTCACCGACCGGGATCCGGCGCAGCAGGGCCGGCAGGCCAGCCAGGCCGGCCAGTTCCTCACGGCACTCCGGGCAGTCGCTCAGGTGAACGTCCACCATGGTGCGCTCGGCAGGATCGATCGCCCCCAGCACGTAGACACCGAGCGCGTGCCGGATGTCGCGGCAGTCCGCTGAGCCGGTCATGGCGCGAGCCCCCGTTCCTCAAGCGCCAGTTTGAGCGCCTTGAGCGCATAGAACGTCCGAGATTTCACTGTGCCGCCCGGGATACCGAGTTCCGCAGCGGCCTCCGCGACCGAACGGCCGAGGTAGTAGGTCTGCACCAGCACCTGCCGGTGTTCTGGCCGCAGGTCACGCAGGGCGTCAGCCACCGCCCAGGATTCGAGCACGCGATCCGCCTCGTCGGCCACGGGTACCAGTTCCAGCGCCGCCTCGCCGACTTCCCGTGGCCGCGCGTTGCGGGCCCGGTGCGAGTCCACCGCGAGGTTCCTCGCCACGGCGAAAAGCCAGGGACGGGCCGGGCGCTCCGCGATCGCCTCGGGGTGGAGCCAGGCCCGGAGCAAGGTTTCCTGCACTATATCTTCCGCCCGTTGCCGGTCGCCGCTGGTGAGCCGGAGCGCGTAACGCAGCAGCGGCGCCGCGTGCTCGGCGTAGAGCGCGCGGACGAGTGCCTCGTCACAGGCCCGCTCGCTGGGCTCGCGGCGCTGGGTCCCGCGCTGATGTGCCACGACCTAGGTAACGGGCCGCCTGGCGAACCGGTTCACCGGCCGGCCGGCCTTCCGCCAGGCTGGCGGCGTTCGTCCCCTGGGGGATCCCCCGCGGATCCCCCGCGGATGGAGGCCATCATCCCCCGGCGAACGGCGGCAGGACCTCGACCACCGCCGCCTCCCGCAGGGCCACGGTCTCGGGCGCGCGGCTGCCCACCGGACTGCCGTTGACCAGGAAGGAGGACCTGGCCAGAACCGCCCGGAGGTCGCAGTCCGCGCCAGAGGCGGCATTCCGCTCACGCGCGGCCAGCGCCGTGTCGAGGGCGGCGGCGAGCGTTTCGGCGCTGATCGTCTCCTCGGCGACCCCCGCGGCCTGCTTCGCCGCAGCCCAGTAGCGCAACGTCACTGTGCTCATGTCCGCTATCCTCGCTCACATCGGATCCGGGCAATGCCGCCGACGGGTCCTTGTGTGCGTTGATGGGTAGTTTCTCCCCAAGAGACCCACAGTTCTCCCACAAGGGACCATAGTGCGGAGGTGGCAGCACCGTGAGCGACCTGCTGCTGCTCACCGCTGCGCTGGAGCCTGCGCCGGAAATCCTTCCTTCCCTGGGATTGCTGCTGCATAGCGTGCGTGTCGCGCCGCCTGAGGTGCCTGTCCTGGCGGACGCACCGCTCCCGGACGCCATCCTGGTGGACGCCCGGCGAGACCTGGCCCAGGCCAGGAGCCTGTGCCTGCTGCTGCGCACGGCCAGCCTGGACGCTCCGCTGCTGGCCGTGGTCACCGAGGGTGGCCTGGCGGCGGTGACCGCCGAGTGGGGCGCCGACGATGTGATTCTGCACACCGCCGGGCCGGCCGAGGTGGAGGCCAGACTGCGGCTGGCCATCGGCCGCAAGGCCAGCCTGGCACCGGCCGCCCCGGACGAGATCCGCTCCGGCGATCTGGCTATCGACGAGGCCACCTACACGGCCCGGCTGCGCACCCGCGCCCTCGACCTGACGTTCAAGGAATTCGAGCTGCTGAAGTTCCTCGCCCAGCACCCGGGACGGGTGTTCACGCGGGCTCACCTGCTCCAGGAGGTCTGGGGCTACGACTACTTCGGCGGTACCCGCACGGTGGACGTGCACGTGCGGCGCCTGCGGGCCAAGCTCGGCACCGAGCACGAGGCGCTGATCGGCACCGTCCGCAACGTGGGCTACCGCTTCGTCCCGGCCAAGGGCAGCGACGAGGGGCGGATCCCGCGGGCCTCCCGTGCGGACTCCGATCAGGCGAACGGGGGCGTCACCGAGGCGGACGGCCTGGCCGTGGACGACCCGCAGGCGCAGGGCGGGGCGCCGCACCAGGGCACCCCGCACAAGGAAGCCAGTGCCGCACCGGCCGACCGGCGCTGACGCGCCGCCGGGCGCCGGGGATGAGGGCCCGCTCATCACGGTGACCGGGCCGCTGGCGGAGGCAGCAGCCGCCCGGGTGCTCCGGCTGGCCGGAGCGGCCGCCGAACGGGACGCGATCGGACCGCTGTCGGAGCCGGTGCTGCTGGATCTGCGGTACGGCGGCGACCCGCAGTCCCGCAACCTGCTGCTGACACCCGCCCACGAGCCGGCCCGCCACGAACCAGCCCGCCCCGTGCCAGCCCGCCCCGAACCGGCCGGCCCCGTGCCAGCCGGCCCCGTGCCAGCCCCGTGCCAGCCCGCCCCGAACCGGCCCGCCCGAACCCGCCGGCCCGAACCGGCCGGCCGCGTGCTGGCCGGATATGGCCACCTGGATCCGGCCGATCCGGCTGATCCGGCCGGAGGGCCGGCCGCGGAACTGGTGATCCACCCGGACTACCGTGGTCGCGGGTTCGGGCTGGCCCTGGTCCGCGCGCTGCTGGCCGAGGCGGCCCCGCACCCGCTGCGCGTGTGGGCTCACGGTGACCTGCCCGCCGCCCGCGCCCTGGCGGCCCGGGCCGGCTTCGCACGGATCCGGTCGCTCTGGACGATGCACCGGCCGCTGGCGGACCTGCCGGCGGTCCCGGCGTTTCCACCCGGGGTCACGCTGCGCACGTTCTCCGCGGGCGCGGACGAGGCGGCCTGGCTGAACCTCAACCGGCGGGCCTTCGCGCATCACCCGGAGCAGGGCGCCTGGACGGCGCAGGACCTGTCGCTGCGGGAACGTGAGCCCTGGTTCGACCCGGACGGGTTCTTCCTGGCTGAGCGGGACGGCAAGCTGGCCGGTTTCCACTGGACCAAGATCCACGGCACGGCAGATAACGGAAATCCGGCCGCCGGCCACGAGCCCATCGGCGAAGTGTACGTGGTGGGGGTGGACCCGGCCGGGCAGGGCGGCGGCCTGGGGCGCGCGCTGACCCTGGCCGGGCTGCACTACCTGCGTTCCCGCGGACTGCCCGAGGTCATGCTCTACGTGGACGAGGACAACACGCCGGCCATCCGGCTGTATGAGTCACTGGGCTTCGCCCACCAGGGCACCGACGTGATGTTCCGGTATCCGGCCGGGGGGTGATCCGGCCCGCCGCACTAGTCGACCCGGACCACGGCCTCGATGCCCAGCACCGCGTCGAGTTCCGCGTCGGTCAGCGGCTGGTCCCGCACCGCCACCGCGCTGAGAACCTCGGCGTAGAGCTCGATTTCGTCGAGCGCCACGCGATCGGGGACGCGAAGATCGAGAGTCTCGCGCACCGCGCCCACCTCCATCGCCAAGCGGATTCGCGGAAGCCTGACCACAAGGTTACGACGCGGCCCTATGCCCCCGCATGACCCATCAGGGTCATTTCTGGACCACCCTCAAGTGGGATTTTACCCAGAACCCCGGTAACAATTACAAGAAGCGGTGGGCGATGAGTTCCTCGGTACGGTAGAGGGGTGCCGCGCCTCATTGTGGCCGGTGTGACTGGTGAAGTGAGCGCCGCCGTGTATTTATCCCGGATCGGCAGGGAGATCACGCCAGTCCGCGCCGCGATGCACCGCGGCCCGGGCCCGGTAGTTGGCGGCGGTGCCGGAGAACGTGGCCCGATCGGCGTCGGTCAGGTCGCGGACGATCCGGCCGGGGACTCCGGCTATCAGCACCCCCTCCGGGACCTGCTGGCCGGGCCGGACGACCGTGCCCGCCGCCACCAGGGAGCCCGCGCCGATCCGGGCCCGGCCGAGCACGATAGCCCCGATGCCGACCAGCGCACCCTCGTCAACCTGCGCCCCGTGCACGATGGCACGGTGCCCCAGGCTGACCCGCTCGCCGAGCACGGCCGGCTCGCCCCGGTCCACGTGCAGGCAGCACTGGTCCTGGATGTTGCAGTCCCGGCCGACGATGATCTCGTCGTCGTCGGCGCGCAGCACGGACCCATACCAGACGCTCGCACCCGGGCCCAGCGTGACCCGGCCGACCAGGATCACCCCAGGGGCGACCCAGGCGTCCGGATGCACCCGCGGGGTGTTACCTTCGATTGAGCCGAGTTGACCCATAACCCCTCCTCTGCTGCCCCTCGGCGACGGTCCCGGAGACCGCATTAATCCGGGGCAAAACGGGATAGTCGTTCGTTTCGGTTGCGCGCGAGGGGCTCACGGACAAGAGTCTTGCCTGCCGTCCCAGATCTTTCCTGCCCCGAACCCGCTCCCACTTCAGGTGAACCCGACCGAGCCGCCGCGCCGGGCCGGATAGTAGCCTGGCCCTGACCCACCTGACGGGTGACACCATGACTGAGCAAAGCGACCTTATTCCTGATCTCGACTCCGAAGACGCATTCGAAGTGCAGATGCGCGGCTACAGCCGCCGTCAGGTCAACGAATTCGTAGCCCGTTCCCGATCCCAGACGCGCGATCTGGAGGAACGGCTGTCGCGTTCCATCGACGAGGTCGAGCGGCTGCGGACTGAGGTGAGCGCGGCCCGGCAGCGGGACATGCAGGACAAGCCGCCCCATCAGGAGCTCAGCGAGCGGATGGCCCAGATCCTCAAGCTGGCTGATGACGAGGCCAAGGCGCAGAAGGCCCGCGCGCTCGATGAGATCACCCAGCAGCGTAACGACGCCAAGCAGGAGATCGAGCGGCTCAAGGCCGAGGCCCGCGAGCAGACCGAGCGGATGCTCGCCGCCGCGCAGGAGCAGGCCGAGAACACGATCGCGACCGCCCGGTCCGAGGCGGAGAAGGCCCGCACCTCGGCCCGCAACGAGGCGGAGCGCACCATCGGCGACGCGCAGAAGAAGTCGGAGAACGCGGTAGCCGCCGCCCAGGCCCAGGCCAAGCAGATGCTGGACGAGGCGACCGCGCGGGCCACGGCCATCCACGATGGGGCGGAGCGCCGCCTGAACCTGCTGGTGGCCCGCCACACGGAGACCGTGCGCCGGCTCACCGAGGTGCGCGACGTGGTGACCAACCTCGTGGCCGGCGAGGCCGCCCGCGGCTCGCTGGAGGAAGAGGTGGCCCGGTCCGTGGCCAGCGCGGTGTCCGGCAACGGCGGCGGCAACGGGGCAGCGCCGGGGGCGGCCCGGCCGGGCAGTGTGCCTGAGGGCCGGCACGCACCCGGGGCGGCTCCTGCGGCCGGCTCGCGGTCCGCGGACGGGCCGGCGAACAGCGCGGAGGCGGCGGCGGCGCGGAGTCACCGTGGCGGTCCCGTTCCCGGCGAGCGGATTCCGGCCGAGCGGCCCGCGCCAGCCGGTGCCGCCGCACCGTCGGCCGGTTCAGCTCCTGGTAACACGCCGCAGGCCCGCCCGGCAGCCAAGCCGATCCGCCCGGCAACGGGCCGTGGCACCCCGGGCAGCCTCGGCGACCAGGCCACGCCGCCGGCCGATGGTGCGCGGATGACGGAGTAGTCAGGGCCGGACCAGTCACGCGATGCTGCCCGGGGCTCACGCCCCGGGCAGTGTCGCGTTCACCGCCCCGGACAGGCCCGCGGCGAGCGCGTCCAGCCGCCGCAGGATCACGCCCTCGCGCAGCGCCCACGGGCAGATGAAGAGTTCTTCCAGATCGAACAGGTCCATGGCCGCGTCGGCCACGACGGCTCCCGCGGCGAGCTGGCTGGCCCGCCCCCGGGACACCCCCGGGATCTGCGCCCGGTCCGCCGCTGACATGCCGGCCAGCTTTTCGGCCAGCTTGGTCAGGTCGGCGTGGCTGAGCCGGCGCCGGATGTAGGGACCCTCGCTCGAGGGCGCGGCGCCCGCGATCCTGGCCAGCTGCCGGAAGGTCTTGGAGGTGGCCACCGCGCGGTCCGGCTGTCCGTCCCGTATCACCTGGCCGGCCTGGCGGCCGATCTCGGCCCGCACGTACCGGCGCAGCTCGCGCACCTCCTCGGGTGAGGGCGGGTCGCTGGTGAACCAGTCCCGGGTCAGCCGGCTGGCGCCGAGCGGCAGCGAGATGGCAACGTCGGGCTCCTCGTCCACCCCCTCGGCCATTTCCAGCGATCCGCCGCCGATGTCCAGGATCAGCAGCTTGCCCGAGGACCAGCCGAACCAGCGCCGGGCGGCGAGGAAGGTGAGCCGCGCCTCGTCCTGGCCGGACAGGACCTGGATGAGCGTGTCGCTCTCCTCCCGGATCTGGGCCAGCACCTCGTCGGCGTTGGCCGCGTCGCGCACCGCGGAGGTGGCGAAGGCGAGCAGCTCCTCGACCCCCTTGTCCTCGGCGATCTGGAGCGCCTCGCCGACGAACGCGCGCAACTGCCGGGCGCCGTCATCGGAGAGCCGCGTGCCGCCCTCGAGATGATCACCGAGCCGCAGCTCAGCCTTGTGGGAGTAGACAGGGGTGGGCCGCGCGCCAGGGTAGGCGTCGACCACCAGGAAGTGCACCGTGTTGGAGCCCACGTCCAGGACACCGAGTCGCATACATTGACGCTACTGGGCCGCGAGCGCTGCCACTGCCAGGAGCCCACGTCTGGGAGGCCGCCATGACCAAGACCGCGGGCCGGGTCCGCACCGAGACCGGCCGGAAGCGGGTCCGTACCTACCTGGGCGGCGAACTCGTCGCGGACACCAGGGCGCCGGTCCTGGTCTGGGAATGGCCCTACTTTCCGGTGTACTACTTCCCGGCCGGGGATGTCCTGGCCAAGCTGATCCCCGCCGGGGAGACCGAGCACTCGCCGAGCCGGGGTGACGCGGAGATCTACCACGTGCAGGTCCCCGGCGCCACCGCGGAACGGGCCGCCCGGCGGTACCCCGGGTCTCCGCTGGAAGACCTGCGGGACCTGGTCAGGCTGGACTGGGACGCGATGAGCGAGTGGTTCGAGGAGGACGAGCCGGTCTACACCCACCCGCGTGACCCCTATACCCGGGTGGACATCCTGGCCAGCGCACGGCACGTGCGGGTCGAGGTGGGCGGCGTGACGGTGGCCGAATCCCGGCAGCCGCGCATCCTGTTCGAGACCGGCCTGCCGCCGCGCTACTACCTGCCGCTGACCGACATGCGGATGGACCTGCTGCGGCCGTCCGCGACGCAGACCCACTGCCCGTACAAGGGAACGGCCAGCTACTGGTCGGTGCAGGCGGCCGAGCAATTGCACCCCGACCTCGTGTGGATCTACCGCACACCGCTGCCGGAGAGCCAGAAGATCGCAGGCCTGGCCTGCTTCTACGACGAGAAGGTGGACGTCTACCTGGACGGCGAGCTACAGGAACGGCCGAGGACTCACTTCAGCTAACGGTCTTATCGGCGGAGGGCCGGAGGTCACCCGGATGCACCAGGAGGCCCGTCACCCCGGGCGCCACATCGTGGCCACCGGGGTCCCCATCGACTGCGTCAACGCGGCCGACCCCGGCAGCCCGCCGTTCGGCACGGAGCGGGCCCCGGCCGCCCTGCGGGACGCGGGGCTGCCGGGCGCGGCCGGCGCGGCGGATGCCGGTGACCTGGATGTCCGGCTCGTCGGCCGGGACCGGGACGCCGCCACCGGGGTGCTCGGCTGGCCGTCCGTGCTGGCCACCACCCGGGCGCTCCGGTCCATGGTCCGGGACCAGGTCGACGACGGCGCGGTGCCCTTCCTGGTGGGTGGCTGCTGCACGCTGCTGCCGGGCGCCCTCGGCGGGGCCCGTGACGCCCTCGGCGCGATCGGCCTCGCCTACCTCGACGGCCACCTGGACCTCTACGACGGCCGGACCTCGCCGACCGGGGAGCCCGCGGACATGGGGATGTCGGTGATCACCGGGCGTGGCCCGGCGGCGTGGTCGGGGGAACTGGCCGCGCCGCTCGTCGGCCGGGGCCAGCTGGTCCTGCTCGGCCCGCGGGACCGCGACGAGGCGGCCGACTACGGGTCCGTGCTGCCGGAGCAGGCCGGGCTGGAGCCGGAGCTGACCCCGGCGGTACTGCGGGTGCGCGGCGTGGCCGCGGCCGGGCAGGAGGCCCGGGACCGGCTCACGGCCACGGCGGGACGCTACTGGGTGCACCTCGACGTGGACGTGCTGGACGAGGAGGCCTTCCCGGCCACGGACTACCTGATGCCCGGCGGCCTGTCGCTGGCCGAGCTCAGCGAGCTGATCCGGCCGCTGCTGGCCGCGCCCGCGCTAGCCGGGGTATCGCTGGCCTGCTACAACCCCCAGAAGGACTCTGGTGGCCGCGGCGCGCGTGACCTGGTCACGCTGTTCCGGGACGCGTTCGGAGCCTGAAAGCCCGTCAACCCCCAGGGCCATCCAGGTCCTCGATCCGGGCGGTGGACGGTGGCCGCCGGGCGGACAGTTCCCGGGCCGCCGCCTCGGCCTCGTGCATGACCCGCAGGATGTTCCCGCCGGCCAGCTTGGTGCAGTCCTCCTCGGTCCACCCCCGGCTGAGCAGCCGGGCGATCAGCGCCGGATAACAGGAGACGTCGGCCAGCCCATCGGGCAGCTGGTCGGTGCCGTCGAAATCGCCGCCCAGTCCTACGTGATCGACGCCGGCCACCTCACGGACGTGCTCGATATGGGCCACGACCTGGGCCAGCGTGGCCCGCGGCAGGGTTGCCTGAGAATGGGGGCTGGCCGCCACCAGTTCCCGCCGGACGCGGCCCCGCGCGGACAGCTCCCACGGGTCGGTGCCGCGCCGCTCCATCTCGGCGGTCAGCTCGCGCTCCCAGGCCCAGCATTCGGGCGAGACGAACGAGGACACGAAAGTGACCATGCACACCCCGCGGTTACCCGGCAGCCGGGCCAGGATTTCGTCGGGCACGTTGCGCGGGTGGTCGCACAACGCCCGGGCGCTGGAGTGGGAGAAGATCACCGGCGCCTCCGCGACGTCCAGCGCGTCACTCATCGTGGCCGGGGACACGTGGGACAGGTCGGCGAGCATGCCCAGCCGTTGCATCTCGCGGACCACCGCGCGGCCGAATTCGGTCAGCCCCCCGGCCCGGGGCTGGTCGGTGGCCGAGTCGGCCCAGGGCACGTTGGAGTTGTGGGTCAGGGTGAGGTACCGGACGCCAAGCGCGTACAGCGCACGGAGCACGCCCATCGAGGACGCGATGCTGTGGCCGCCCTCCGCGCCGAGCAGCGACGCGACCCGGCCGGCGGTGAAGATCCGCTGCACGTCGTCCGCGGTCAGCGCGAGCTCGAGCTGGCCGGGATAGCGCCGGATCATGCGGTGCACCAGGTCGATCTGCTCCAGCGTGGCGGCCACGGCCTCCTCACCGGCGAGCGTCGCGGGCACGTACACCGACCAGAACTGGCCGCCCACCCCCCCCTCGGCGAGCCGCGGCAGGTCGGTCTGGGTGAAGCTGACGCGCTCGCTCAGGACCGCGGCGTCCAGGCCGGCGCACCCAGCTTCACGCAGCGCCCAGGGCAGGTCGTTGTGCCCGTCCAGCAGCGGGACCCGGGTGAGCAACTTCCTGCTAGCAGCCATCTGGTCGCTCATGGCATGGACAGTACTGCTGCCCCGTGGACCCGTTCCCCCGCCAGGTCGCTCAGCGCCTGATCGGCCTGGTCGAACCGATACGGGGTGGTGGTGACCTTGATCCGGAGCCGCTCGGCCAGGGTCAGGAACTCGGTCGCGTCGGCCCGGGTGTTGGAGGTAACGCTGCGCACCTGACGCTCCTGGAACAGGTGCCGGTCGTAGTTAAGCTCCGGGATGTCGGTCAGGTAGATCCCGGCGATCGCCAGCGTCCCGCCCCGGTCCAGTGCACTCAGCGCGGCCGGCACCAGGGTGCCGACCGGCGCGAACAGGATCGCGGAGTCCAGCGGCACGGGCGCCGGGTCGAAGGAGTCCTGCGCCGACGCGACGCCTAGCGAGCGGGCCAGCTCGCGGGCCGCCTCACCGCGGGTGAAGACGTGCACCGCGGCACCCTGGGCCATGGCGACCTGGGCCGCTAGATGCGCGGAACCGCCGAACCCCCAGATCCCCAGTGTGCCGCCGGGCGGCACCTCGGCCCGGCGCAGCGCCCGGTAGCCGATGATCCCGGCGCACAGCAGCGGGGCCAGCTCGGCGTCGCTGAAACCGCCCGGCAGCGGGTGGACGAAGGCCTCCGCCGCCACCATGTACTCGGCGTACCCGCCGTCGAAGTCCCAGCCGGTGTAGACCGAGGCCGGGCAGAGGTTCTCCTGGCCCCGGCGGCAGAACACGCAGGACCCGTCGGTGCCGCCCAGCCAGGCCGCCCCGACCCGGTCACCGCTCGTGAACCGGCGGGTGCCCGGCCCGGCCGCCACGACCTCGGCGACCACCTCGTGGCCGGGCGTGGTGTCCGGCCGCTTGGGTGGCAGGTCTCCCTCAGCCAGGTGCAGGTCGGTCCGGCACACGCCGCAGCAGCGGATCCGCAGCAGCAGCTGACCCGGGCCCGGCTGCGGGACCGGGCGCTCGACCAGGCGCAGCGGGCCCGAGGCGACCGGCCCGGGCTGATGCACTACCCATGCACGCACAGTCCCACCGTACGGGGTCGGCGCATTGGCGGAGTGACTGCCCGGGTCAGGATCGCGTGAAGCAGGCCACCACGTCGATGGTCGACGGGCCGGTCAGCATGCCCATCTGATTCCAGGTCAGGCCGAAGTCGGCCCGGTCCACCACGACCCCCTCGGCCCGCAGGGTGAACGCCGCCGGGCTAACCTCCGCCAGCGTGGCGTTGAAGCTGAGGGGCCGGGTCTCCCCCGCGACCGTGAGCGTGCCCTGGACGGCCACGGTGTCCCCGGTCCGGGTGGCACGGGCCAGGTCGGCGACGATCGACGGATGCTCGGCGGCGTTGAAGAAATCCGCCGAGGCCAGGTGCCTGTCCCGCTTGGCGTTCTTGGTGTTCAGCGAGGCCGCGCCGATCTCCAGCCGGCCCCGGGCCGCACCCCCGGGGAGGATCTCGGCGTTCCCGGCCAGCTCGCCGAACGCGCCGCGTACGGTGACCAGCCCCCACATCGACTTGGAGCGCAGCCCGACCGAGGAGCGCGCCGGGTCCAGGGTCCAGGTACTCGGGCCGGCCAGCACGGTGTCCGGCGCGTCACCCGCCGGTACCCCGGTGGCTTGCGATGGCCCGTCGGCTGCAGTCATGGATCAGTTCTCCCTGAGGTCGTTTAGTCAGATGGTGAAAGTCACCGAGTCGATATTACCGTACGTAATAATAGTGTCAACGAAGCACCCCAGGTAGGCTGGTACGCAGGGGGTGGATCAGGTGCTTGAGCCGACCGTGGCTGAGGGCTGCGCTGGGGAGGGTCCGGAGCCGCCGGGCAGCCTGCCCGGCGGCGGCCTGGGCGCGGATGGCATGCCGCCTGGCGTGGGGGCCCCGGACGCCGTGTCCCTGGCCGGCCTGCCCGAGGCGGAACGCCGCCGTCGGCTGGTCGCGGAGACCGCACGCTTCACGTCCGCATTCGTTCGCTGGATGGAAGGGCGGGCCTGCGGCGGCCTCAGCTACGCCCGGCTCCGGCTGCTCCAGACGCTGCACTGCGGCGGCCCGGCGATCATGCGGGATCTGGGCGGACAGCTCGGGGTCAGCCCGCGGAACATGACCGCGATGGTGGACGCACTCGAGGACGCCCAACTCGTCGCGCGCCGCCCGCATCCCACCGACCGGCGGGCCACGCTGGTCGAGCTGTCCCCGAGCGGGGCCCGGGAAGCCGAGCAGGCCCTGGAGCCGCGCCTGGACGCCATGGCCGAGCTGTTCGAGGGCTTCTCGCCCGACGAGCAGCAGGCCTTCGCCGACGCATTGTTCCGGCTGGGCCAGGCCATCCAGGCCCGCCAGGATTCCTGCTGAGCGAGCGCTGAAGACGGCACCGCACCGCACCCGCTGACGGCTCACGCGCCCGGCTGTTCATCAGGCATCCCAGACGCCGCAGGTGCCGCCCGCCGGCTCTTACGAGGTTCTTACCGTCCAGTACGAAAGCGCCCTCACCTGCACCGATGTGCGTACCGTCAGATCATGGCTGGGGCCGGAAACAGGGGACCAAGGCAGCGTGCTGCCCGGCTGCGGCGCGCCGCCCAGCAGCGCCGCGAAGCCCGCAGGCGCCGGGCCGCGCGGCGGCGCCGCGCCCTGGCGGCCTCGGCCGCCAGGGAGCGGAACCGGGCGGCGCTCATGGTCCGCCGGGCTGCGGACGCGGCCCGGCATCCGGCCGAGCATCCGCCGCCTGGCCCGTTCCGGCCGGGCACCTGGCGCAGCCCGCTGCGCGGCCTGTGGCTCACCTCGGTCCTGGCCGTGGTGCTGCTCGCCGGGCTGACCATCCTCGCGGTGACGGGCCTGCTGTCCTACGCGGCGTACGACCCGCTGCTGCCAGGGAACGACCAGACGCCCGGGGCGGGGCTGCTCCGGTTCTACATGTTCTCGTGGCCGACGCACCCATCCTGGCTGTACCGGGTGGACCAGGGCGTGCACATCACGCTGGGCCTGGCGCTGCTGCCGGTGGTGCTGGCCAAGCTGTGGTCGGTGCTTCCCCGCTTGTTCGCCTGGCCCCCGGTGCGCTCGCTGGCCCAGATCCTGGAGCGGGTCAGCCTGATCATGCTGGTCGGCGGCGTGCTGTTCGAGTTCGCCACCGGCATCCTGGACATCCAGAACTACTACGTCTTCCCGTTCTCCTTCTATACCGCGCACCTCTACGGCGCCTGGGTCTTCATCGCCGGGTTGGTCATCCACGTGGCCCTCAAGTTCCCGCGGATGGTGAAGGGCCTGCGGTCTCGCAGCCTGCGCCGGGAACTGCGCACGCCGCTGGCGCAGACCACACCCGAAGAGCCGGACCCCGCGGACGACGGCACCCCGGGCCTGCGCCCTGCGCACCCGCGTCCGCCGACCATCTCCCGCCGCGCTCTGCTCGCCGCCATCGGCGGGGCCTCGGTGACCCTGGCCGGGCTGGTCGTCGGTCAGTCCATCGGCGGGCTGGCCCGGCGCACGTCCCTGTTCGGGCCGCGCGGGCTGTCCGCGACCGCCCCGCACTACCTGCCGGTCAACCGGACCGCGGCGTCGATCGGCCTGACCGCGGCCGACGTCGGGCCGGGGTACCGGCTCACGCTGGTCGGCGCCCGCACGCTCACGCTGACCCGGAACGAGATTCTCGCCCTGCCGCAGCACGCGGTGGAACTCCCGATCGCCTGCGTCGAAGGCTGGTCGGTGTCCGCCCGCTGGACCGGCGTCCGGCTGGCCGACCTGGCCCGGCTGGCTGGGATGCCGGCGCCGGCGGGGGCGCAGGTCGAACTCGATCCAGCAGGTCGGGGCGTTCAAGTCCGCGGTCCTGTCCGCGGGCCAGGTGACCGATCCGCAGTCGCTGCTGGCCGTCACGCTCAATGGCCACGTGCTGCCCTGGGATCACGGCTATCCGGCCCGGACGATCATCCCGAACGCACCGGGTGTGCACAACACGAAATGGGTCAGCAAGATCACTTTCTTGAAGCAGGTGTGAGGGGCGTGACGACCCGCGGCAGGAGCATCACCAGCCGGATCCGGTACTGGTACGGCGCCAACCCGTTGCACCTGCTGGCCCTGCTCGCCGCGTTCGCACTGGCCGGTTACGCGGTCCGGGCGGTGATCGCCGCCGGCCAGTTCCGCGGCTTCGCGATCTGGTTCGCGGTCGCGATCATCGGCCACGACCTGCTGCTGTTCCCGCTGTACTCGCTGGCCGATCTGTCCGTGCAGCGACTGCTGCCCGGACGGGGACGCCCGAGCCCGGCCACCCCGGGCCCGGCCACCCCAGGCCCGGCCACCCCAGGCCCGGCCACCCCAGGCCCGGCCACCCCAGGCCCGGCCACCCCAGGCCCGGCCACCCCAGGCCCGGCCACCCCAGGCCCGGCTGGCCCGCCCGAGCCCGGCCAGGTTCCGGGTCCCCCGGCGATCAACTACGTGCGGATCCCGGTCGCGTTCTCCCTGCTGCTCATGCTGGCTTTCTTCCCGCTCATCCTGGGCCTGTCCGGGCCCGAATATCACCGGGCCAGCGGGCTGACCACCCAGCCGTACCTGTGGCGCTGGCTGGCCGTGACCGGGGTCATGTTCGCGGCCTCAGCCGTCATCTACGCCCTGGCATGGCGCCGGGCCGCGGCCCGGGCCCGGAGGGATCGGGCTGCTGCGGCCGCGGCGGCGGCCCGGGCTGCCACGGAGGCCCGGGCTGCCGCCGCGGCCCAGGCTGCCACGGCACCGGCGCCGGCCAGTCCATCGTTCGACGTCTGGCACCCCGCCTGTGATACGCGGGATCCCCCGGCCACATCCTGAGAGCGCGGCTTCACTGACTCATGACTCACCGGGGCAGACCGCCCCGGCGGTTACTCTCCTGTGGCCTGCGGGGCTGGTGTTACCACCGTTTCACCAGTCCAGGCGTCCTCCTCCGGGCAACACCGCGGGTCGGCTGACATTTCACCGATCTGGTGCACGAATACCCGGACAAGTCGGACACTCAGGTGCACCACATAGGTGATAAGTTCCTGCGACGCTGATCAATGTGACCCATGGTGCCCGTGGGGCGATCGCTCACGCGGGTCGCGGGCTCCCGCGTGGCTCCCAGGTCAACACACACAGACACAGTCAGCACACCGACACAACGGACTCCCGGCGACATCGGCACGCGGCACCGCAGGCCACATCCACACCTCAGGCCGCTCCTGCCCCTTACTGGCTCACGCCGGACGCTGGCTCACGCCGGACGCTGGCTCACGCCGGACGCGGCCTCACCTGGGCACGGGCACGGGCGCCGGGCTGGCCGCGGGAATCGCGGCCGGGGCCGGCTGGACCACGCCGCTGATCCGCCGCCAGCGGATCAGCGCCGTCACCGTCACCACGGCCAGGGCCAGGCCGTACCCGGCCCGCTCGATGTCCAAGACGGGCACGTGCACGCCGGGCAGCGGTGAGCTCACTGCCAGGTAGCGGACCACGGCGAAGGCGAGCCATTCGGCCCGGCCGTCGAAAGCGACCAGCAGGATCAGCAGGAGGGCGTACCAGGGAAACGGGGGCGTGGTCACGGCGAGCGCCGCGCCGGTCATGACCAGGGCGCCGCGCCAGGGCCGGTCCGGATCACCGCGCAGCAGGACGGCCAGCGCGACGCCGCCGAGGATCACGAAGGCCGCGAGGAACCCCCACTTCCCCGGCACCAGCATGCCGACCAGCAGGAACCGGGTGCCGTTGGCGTAGCCCTCCTCGTGCAGGTAGCCGGGCAGGAACCCGATCACCCCGCTGCCCACGGCCAGCACATGGGGCAGGTAAACGATCATGGTGGCGGCGATGCCCGCGCTGATCACTGCCACCGGCCGGCGCCGCAGCACGGCGGGCGCAACCAGCACCGGGGTGACCTTCGTCCAGATGGCCAGGGCCAGCATCGCCCCGCCGGCCAGCGGCCTGGCGGCACGGCTCGCCCAGCCAAACCGGCGCAGGGGCCCGGCGGCGGAGCCCGCCCCAGCCAGCCGGCCCGGCGATCCGGGCCGGGCCAGCAGGATCAGCGCGCCCGCGGTGAACCCGGCGGCCACGATGTCCACGTGCGCGTTGTTGCCGCCCTCAAAGGCTACGGTGGGGCACCACGCCCACAGCACGGCGAGCCGGGGATCACGGCCCAGCCTGGGCAGGCCGTACAAGAGCAGCAAGGTGACCAGGACGGCGCAGAGCGCCGCGGCCGCCTGGATCGGCTTGGTCCCGCTGCCCGCCGGCGACAGGTCGTACACGGCCAGGAAGTACGCCTCAGCCACTGGCGGGTAGATGGTGGGCACGATGGGCCGGTTGATCCTGGTGCAGCCGGGCGTGGCGAGCTGGGTGGAGTTGTCCAGCCGCAGCCCGGCGGGCACGCAGTGCGGCGTGTGGGCACCCCAGAGGAACGGGTCGCGGAGTGAGACGAGCTGGGGTGCGGCCGGCGCGTAGTGGTACGGGTCGATGCCCGCGGCCTGGACCTTGCCGTCCCAGATATAGCGGTACAGGTCGTCGCTGCCCTGCGGCCCGGCGGAGAGCGCCGCCAGCTGCACGGCGATGCCGCCGATCACGATCAGGGCCACCGCCCAGCGGCCCGGCAGCTTCAGCACCAGCCAGGCGCCGGCCGCGAAGACGGCCCACAGGATAACCGCCAGCGGGGTCGTGCCTATCACCGCAGTGACCGGCGCCGGGTGGACCGTGATGACAATCAGGGTGGTCAGCGCCGCGCCCGCGGTGGCCGCGGCGGCAGCCCTGACCCCCGTGCTCATGCGTCCCGTGCTCCTGGGTTCCGTGGTCATGAGTCGATCCCCCGGGCCAGCGCGGCGAACCAGCGGCCGGCGTCGGTCCACACCTCGGTCACGGCCAGCCCGGCACGCAGGCCGAGCTCGCCGATCTGGTCGGCGCCGATGGATGCCCAGGGGAACCAGGAGCTGCACTGGCCCAGGTGGCTCAGCCGGACCATGTCCCTGGCCAGCGGCGCGCCGGGCGGCTCCACCTCGACCAGCGCCTGGCCGAGCGGCTTCAGCAGCTCGGCCACCCGGCTGAGCAGCGCATCCGGGTCCCCGCCGATGCCGATGTTGCCGTCGGCGAGCAGGACCCGGGCCCACCGCCCGGTCCCCGGGACCTTGGCGAACACGTCCCGGTGAAGCGCCAGCGCGCCGCAGGACCGGGCCAGCTGCACGGCCGACGGCGTGATGTCGATGCCGAGGGCAGGCACGCCCCGCTCGGCCAGTGCCACGGTGAGCCGCCCGGGTCCGGACCCGACGTCCAGCGTGTGGCCCTGGCAGCGGTCCAGGATCGAGGCGTCGCCCGGGATCTCGTGCAGCCAGTCATCGATCCGCAGCGGGGTCCGGCGGCCGTCCTCGTACTCGATTTCCGGCCGCGCCAGGCCAGCAAGAGCATCTTCGTACAGGTCACCGAGCACGCGGTCCCCTCCTTCCGGGGTCTGGCCGGGTCAGCAGCCCGGCCCGGTGGCAGCGGCGATGAGCCTAACCTCGCCGGCAGCGGAATGACCCTTACGGACCGATGACGGATCTGTCCCGGTCAGGGGCACAAAGTCAGTGGGGCATCTACGGTGTAGGGGTGAACACCAACCCCGACCGGCCGGGCCGGATCATCGTGGTCAACGATGACGCGACCCTGGCTGACGTCGTCGGGCGTTACCTGACGCGCGATGGGCACCACGTGCAATGCGTTGGCGACGGCTACGAGGCCCTGCGCCGGGTGGCCGCCGAACCGCCGGACCTGGTGGTCCTGGATCTGATGCTGCCTGGCATCGACGGCCTGGAAGTCTGCCGGAGATTGCGTGCGCAATGGCCTATCCCCGTGGTCATGTTGACCGCGCTGGGGGAGGAGACCGACCGCGTGGTCGGCTTCGAGACCGGCGCCGACGACTACGTCACCAAGCCATTCAGCCCCCGCGAGCTGACCTTGCGGGTCCGGTCCGTGCTGCGCCGTGCCCGGGGCGGCGGCCTGCCCGACCCGCCGGCGCTCGGCGTCATCAAGGACGGCAACCTCGTGGTCGACCTGGGCGCGCACTCGGTAATGCTGGCCGAGAGCGCGCTGTCCCTGACCTCCCGGGAGTACGACCTCCTGGTGTTCCTCATGGGCCGTCCCCGGCAGGCGTTCAGCCGGGAGCAGCTGCTAGCGCACGTGTGGGGCTGGACCTTCGGCGACACCTCGACCGTGACCGTCCACATCCGGCGGCTGCGGGAAAAGATCGAGCCGGACCCGACCGCGCCCCGGCGGATCGTCACCGTCTGGGGTGTCGGCTACCGCTACGAACCGGGAGAAGCATGACAGGCATCGACGCGCCCACGCTCTGGCAGGTGACGTACACCGTCGCCGGGGTCGCGGTCGCCTCCGCCGCGGCCGGCCTGCTCAGCGTCCGGCTGCTGGCGCGGCGGTCGCTGGCCACGCTCCTGTTCGTGGTGGCCGCCGTGGTCATCGTCAGCTCGATGGCCGGGGTCGGGGTCATCGCCTACAAGATGATGATCTCCGTCGACGACCGGAACGTCGTGCTGGCCGTCGTGGTCATCGCGGGCGTGGCCGGTTTCGCGGTCGCGCTGCTGGTCGGCCACCGGGTCACCGCGGCCAGCCGGGTCCTGCTCGACGCGGTCCGCAACGTCGGCAGCGTCGGCTACTACGAGCCGCCCCAGGCCCGCCTGCCCGCCGAGTTCGCCACCCTCTCCGACGAGCTGGCCCTGGCGCACGAGAAACTCGCCGAGGCCCGGACCCGGGAGCGGGCCCTGGAGGCCAGCCGCCGGGAGCTCGTCGCCTGGGTCAGCCACGACCTGCGTACCCCGCTGGCCGGGCTGCGCGCCATGGCGGAGGCACTGGAGGATGGCGTGGTGGTCGACTTCGAGACGGTGAGCACGTACCACACGCAGATCCGCCGGGAGGCCGACCGGCTGTCCGCGATGATCGACGACCTGTTCGAGCTGGCCCGCATCCACGCGGGCGCGCTCCGGCTGTCGCGCCGCCTGGTCGGGCTGGACGACCTGGTCGCCGAGGCCCTGGCCAGCACCGAGCCGCTGGCCCGCGCCAAGGGCGTGCGGCTGCGCGGCTCCTCGGTGCGCGGGCTGCCGGTCCTGGTCGACGCCGATGAATTCGGCCGGGCGCTGCGCAACCTGGTGACCAACGCCATCCGGCACACGCCGTCCGAGGGCATGGTGGAGGTCCAGGGTGACCTGCACCGCGGCATGGCCTGCGTCAGCGTGGTGGACGCCTGCGGCGGGATCCCGCCCGAGGCCCTGCCCCGTGTCTTCGACGTGGCGTTCCGTGCGGAGACGGCCCGGACTCCCGGCCCGGACAACAACGCCGGGCTCGGGCTCAGCATCGCCCGCGGCATCGTGGAGGCGCACTCGGGGCAGATCGCCGTGCAGAACATCGCGCGGGGCTGCCAGTTCGTGATCCGGCTGCCGCTGGCCCAGCACACGCCCCAGCACACGGCCCTGATCGCGGACCCGGGCTATGCCCGGCAGGCAAGCTGAGAAATGCTTGACACCAAGCCCGGAAGTGTTGGCGCTACGCCCGGAAATGCGGAAATGCTTGCGACGCCCGGAAATGTCTACGCTACGCCCGGCACACGGGCTGCAGGTCCCCCGGGCTTCACGGGCTGGCCGTCCCACCAGCCCTTGACGGGCTGGGCGCCCCAGCAGCCTATGCCGCGCTGCTTATTCCCCCACCGGCCGGGCGGCGCAGCGGGGCGTGGGCGAACTCGGTCATGCCGTCGGCGAACCTGGTCTCGGCGCGGAATCTGAGCCCGCGCGCGGCCGCCTCGGGCGAGGCCACGATATGCCGGACGTCGCCCAGCCGGTAGCGCCCGGTCACGGTGGGAGCGGGGCCGCCGAACGCGCCCGCCAGCGCCGTCGCCATCTCCCCCACCGTGTGCGGCTCCCCGCTGGCCACGTTGAAGGCCCGCAGTGAGCCCGGCACGCCGGCCCGCAGCGCGGCCAGGTTAGCCCGGGCCACGTCGTGCACATGCACGAAGTCCCGGCGCTGCTGGCCGTCCTCGTACACCTGCGGGGACCGGCCTCCCTCCAGCGCAGACCGGAAGATCGCCGCCACGCCGGAGTAGGGCGTGTCCCGCGGCATCCGGGGCCCGTACACGTTGTGGTACCGGAGCGCGACCGCGGACCCGCCGGTCATCCTGGCCCAGGTGGCGGCCAGATGCTCCTGGGCGAGCTTGCTAGCCGCATAGGCGTTGCGGGGATCCAGCGGGGCATCCTCGGTGACGGTGGCCACGGTCAGCGGCGCCGAGCACTGCGGGCAGCGGGGCTCGAAGACGCGCGCCTCCAGATCGCTTACCTCCCGCGGGGCCGGCCGGACCCGGCCGTGCCCGGGGCAGTCGTAGGCACCTTCCCCGTAGACCACCATGGACGAGGCCAGCACCAGGCGGGGCACGCCGCTGCGGCCCATGGCCTCGAGCAGCACCGCGGTGCCGGTGACGTTGACGTCGGAGTAGGCAGGCAGGTCGGCCAGGTTGACGCCGAGGCCGACCAGGGCGGCCTGGTGGCACACGACGTCCGCGCCCGCCACCGCCCTGCGGACCGCGTCGGGGTCGCGGACGTCACCCACGGCCAGGTCGAAGTTGTCCGGTAGGTAATCGGGCCGCCCGGTGTGCACGGCCGGGGCCAGCGAGTCCAGGCCCTGGACCTCGTGGCCCGCCGCCCGCAGACAATCGACTGCATGGGAGCCGATGAACCCCGCGGCCCCGGTCACCAGAATTCGCATGACAGCAGCGAATCACGGGGTCCACCTGGGCTCATACCGTGCGGGTTAATACGTCACGACTCTGTAAGGGTCAATAACGGTCTGTCCGGGCTACTGTCGCCGCCATGAGGATCGACGTCATCCTGCCCTGCCTGGACGAGGCCGAGGCACTGCCCTGGGTCCTGTCCCGGATGCCCCCGGGCTTTCACCCCATCGTGGCCGACAACGGCTCGACCGACGGGTCGGCCAGCATCGCGGTGGATCACGGCGCAGAGGTCATCCGGGTTCCGCAGCGCGGTTTCGGCGCCGCCTGCCACGCCGGACTGGCCGCCGCGACCAGCGACATCGTCTGCTTCATGGATGCGGACGCCTCGCTCAACCCCAGCGACCTGCCGCAGGTCGCCGATCCGGTCCGGCTCGGCTCCGCTGACCTGGTGCTGGGCCGCCGGATGACCCGCACCCTGGGCAGCTGGCCGGTGCACGCCCGGGTCGCGAACAAGGTCCTCGCCGCTGAGCTTCGCCGACGCACCGGGGTGCGCCTGCGCGACCTCGGGCCGATGCGCTGTGCCCGCCGCGTCCCGCTCCTCGGGCTGGAGCTCGCCGACCGGCGCTTCGGCTACCCGCTGGAGATGGTGATGGCCGCGGCCACCGCCGATTGGAGGATCCACGAGGTGGATATCCCCTACCTGCCCCGGTCCGGGCGGTCCAAGGTCACCGGGACGGTGGGCGGGACGGTGCGGACCGTCCGCGACATGCGCCGGGTGCTCGCCTCATGAGCCGCGGCAGCCCATCGAACGCCGCCCCGGACAGCACCGTCGCGGCCCAGCTCATCGTCCTGGCCAAGGCCCCGGTACCCGGCCGGGTCAAGACCCGGCTCACCCCGCCGTTCACCCCGGAGGAAGCCGCGATGCTGGCCGAGGCGGCGCTCATCGACACGCTGGAGGCTGGCGCCAGCGCCTGCTTCGCCCGGCACACCCTGGCCCTGGATGACCAGCGGGCCGCGCCCGGCGCGCTGCGGGCAGAGCTGCCGGCCCGGTTCGAGGTGTCGCCGCAACGCGGCAAGGGACTGGACGAGCGGATCACCGCCGCCTTCGACGACGCCTACGCGGAACTCGCCCTGCCCATCGTGCTGATCGGCATGGACACCCCCCAGGTGACTCCGGGGCTGCTGGAAACGGTGGCGCACCCACTGGCCGCCGGGGACGCGGACGCGGTCTTCGGCCCGGCCGAGGACGGTGGCTTCTGGCTGCTGGGCCTGCGCCTGCCCGACCCGGAACTGATCCTGGGCGTGCCGATGTCGGCGGATCACACCGGCCGGGTCCAGCTGGACCGGCTGCGCGCCGCGGGCCTGCGGGTCCGCCAGGTGCCGGAGCTCCTCGACGTGGACACGGCCGCGGACGCGGAACGCGTCGCGCGCCAGGCCCCCGGCAGCCGGTTCGCGGCCACCCTGGCCACCCTGCTCCCGGCCGACCGCTCCGAGGCGGCCCTGACCGGGCGCCACCATGAGGCGCGGCCGGCCCCGGCGATCGCCATAGAGGCAAGCGCTGTCGGGTAAGCCCGCTGGCCGGGATCCAGGCTGCCGGCTGGACGGCCGGGCCGCTGCCCGGGCCGTGGCGCGGTCGGCGGCGATGAGGCGGAAGCAGAGTTCCACCAGCAGCAGTCCGACCACCGAGTCGAGGATCCCTTCACCGATCGACCGGACGATCAGGATGATCACGACGTGGGTGGTCCCGGACGGATCGGGCAGGATGGCCACGATCCCGTTGGACAGCAGCAGGGGCAGTGTCGCGAACGCCACGACCCGCCAGAAATGCGGCCGGACCAGATGCGCGGAACGGCGCAAGCCCGCCACGGGGTGCCGGTGCTCGATCTCGATGACCGGCCCGACCACGGCCAGCAGCGTGATGGCGGCCAGCCCGGGAATGACCAGCGCCACCAGCCCCACCACGATGATCAAGGTGGTCAGCAGATCGGCCAGGACCAGCGAGCCCCAGGGCAGCGACCGCATCACGTCGCGGATCCGGGTGTCGTGCGCCCCGTGCTCGGTGGCCCCGTGCTCGGTGGCCCCGTGCTCGGTGGCCCCGTGCTCGGTGGCCCCGTGCTCGGTGGCCCCGTGCTCGGTGGCCCCGTGCTCGGTGGCCCCGTGCTCGGTGGCCCCGTGCTCGGTGGCCCCGTGCTCGGTGGCCCCGTGCTCGGTGGCCCCGTGCTCGGTGGCCCCGTGCTCGGTGGCACTGACCAGCCGGCACAGGAAGCCAGACAGGAACACCGCGCCGAGCAGGCTGACCGTCGAGGTGGACAGGGAGCCGAACAGTGCCGTGGCCAGGGCGGTCCGGTCGAGGAGACGATCAGCGACGAGCTCGGCCGCCACGCTCACCGCGGACACTACGATCGAGACGGCCAGGATCCGCCAGGCGTGCCGCCGGCCGGTCCGCACGACCGCGACGGCGATCGGCCGGAACCGCAGCGCCGTCTCGGGTGACGTCATGACACATCACGCTACGTGATTAGCGCCTCTCCGATACCCGGTGGGGCACCCAGGGTCTCCTCGATGACCTGGACGCCGCCACGTTCCCCCAGACCGCCGATCTCTCGGACCGCCGCCACGTTCCCCCGGACCGCCGCCCCGGCCTCGCCCTGAAGCTCTGCGTCCTGTGTGGCTTGTGTTACGCCTGTGCCCGGGGCCGGTGATACCGCGAACGTGATCAGACGATCGGTGTTGCCAGGGCAACACTGATCGTCTGATCATCGAGCAGATCATGTGGCTGCCGTGCCGCTGAGACCGCTGAGACCGCTGAGGGCCGGAGCTGGTCCCCCGGGGCAGCCGGAGGCGACCGCCTCGTTGGGTCAGCAGCCGCCGCCGGGCACGCCGCCTCCGGGTTGACGCCGGCCAGGCTGGCGGGGCCGCAGCGCTGCGGCACCCGGGATGCGGTGCCGCAGCGACGTGACTGAACTCAGCGTGCCGCGCTAGCGGCTGCTCCCGGGGGCTACCCCTGGACGGCTACCCTGGACAGGCAGCTCGGTCATCAGGTCGTCGGCGGTTTCCATGCCGGCCTTCCAGACCGACCGGGAGATGATCTTGGAGGGGTCGGCCCGGTGGGCGTAGCGCCTGGCGACCTCGGTGCCCTCGCCGAGCAGCCCCTCGGACAGCGTGGTCGGCTGCAGGCCCAGGGCGAGGAACTGGTCGTTGCGGACGATCAGGTCGTTCTCCTCGGCCTCGCGCCGCGGGTTGGGCAGGTAGGCGATGTCGGTGCCCATCACGTCGCCGACCATCTTGGCCAGGTCCAGGACCCGGTGGGTCTCGGTGATCTGGTTGAGGACACGCGGCCGGTCACCCGTCTCGGGCGGGTTGGTGATGGCCAGCTCGATGCACCGCACGGTGTCGCGGATGTGGATGAACGCCCGGGTCTGGCCGCCGGTACCGTGCACCGTCAGCGGGTGCCCGATCGCGGCCTGCATCAGGAACCGGTTCAGCACCGTGCCGTAGTCGCCGTCGTAGTCGAACCGGTTGATCAGCCGCTCATCCTGGCTGGTCTGGCCGGTCTGCGTGCCCCACACGATGCCCTGGTGCAGGTCGGTGATCCGCAGCCCGTCGTTCTTGGCGTAGAACGCGAACATCAGCTGGTCCAGCGTCTTGGTCATGTGGTACACCGACCCCGGGTTGGCCGGGTGCAGGATTTCCCGCTCCAGCTCACCGTCGGGCGTCGGCACCTTCACCGTCAGGTAACCCTCCGGGATCGGCGCGCTCCCGGACCAGCCGTACCCGTAGACCCCCATCGTGCCCAGGTGCGCCAGCGCGGCACCGGTCCCGGTCTCGGCCAGCGCGGCCAGCAGGTTATGCGTGGCCCGCACGTTGTTGTCCACCGTGTACCGCTTGGTGGCCGTGGTCCGCATCGAGTACGGCGCCGCGCGCTGCTCAGCGAAATGCACGATCGCTTCCGGGCGCAGCCCCGCCAGCAGCGCCGCCAGCCGGTCATACTCAGCAGCCAGGTCAAGGCTCACGAACCCGATCTCCCGGCCGGAGACCTCCCGCCAGACCCGGATCCGCTCACCGATCGGCCGGATCGGAGTCAGCGACTCCACCTCCAGGTCGATATCGATCTTACGACGGCTCAAGTTGTTGACGATGGTCACATCATGACCGCGGTCCGACAAGTAAAGCGATGTCGGCCAGCCACAGAAACCATCGCCGCCCAGAACCAGAACGCGCATTCCGACTCCCATCACGTTCCGCCGTTTGCAGGGACGCCCTTCGGACTCTGCCGTTGGGGCCGGGAAACTTCAAGGCGAGACAACATGCGATCCAGGCCATGCCCGTCCTTAGCCGGCCAGTCTACCTGGGAGGCTCTGAGCGCAGCCGCCAGATCGGTGCATATGCCGCAGATCGTCATGGTCGCCGCCCGCCAGCGTTGGCATCCTAACCAGGCCCGGGATGCAGCACCAGCCAACTTGCAAGGCTGCTGGTCAGCAGCCCATCAGGTACCTACCCCCGATCGCGGCACTTTCATCCGCTTTCAACCGCCCAGGCCGGACATTCCTCCGCCGAGGTAGGGCGGAGAGTGAGATGAGTCACAGGACAAAAGCGGGATACGCGGCTGGGCCTTACGTAACGGGGCAGAAACATCTGCCGTGGACGATGGGGATATGCGGCGGCGGCGTATTCAGGTGGGATGCGATTTCACCTACCGGTCCGCGATCGACACGCCGGTCGTCTTCCAGGTGCAGCCCCGCGGGTCCGCGCCCGTGGTCCCGGAAGAGCCCGTGGTCCCGGAAGAGTATGTTGTCGTGGATCACGAGCGCTGGTCGGTGCAGCCCCCCATGGAGCTGCACAGTTACACCGACTTGTACGGGAACCCCTGTGCCCGGGCCGTGCTCCCCGCCGGCCCCTCGAGTGTCGGCTATCACGCGCTGGCCGACGTTCCCGACGCCACCGAGGACGCTGATTGCGGCGCGACCGAGGCCAAGCCCGACGCGCTGCCCGATGACACGTTGATCTACACCCTGCCGAGCCGGTACTGCCTGCCTGACGTGCTGGCTGATGAGGCGTGGTCCCAGTTCGGCACGCTGCCCCCGGGTTACCGCCGGGTCCAGGCCATCTGTGATTACGTGCACGGCCATCTGGAATTCAAGTACGGCAGCAGCACCTCGCTGTCCACCGCCGCGGACGTCTACGCGGCGGGCCGGGGCGTCTGCCGGGACTTCACTCACCTGGCCATCTCGTTCTGCCGGGCGCTGAACATCCCGGCCCGCTACGTGTTCGGGTACCTGCCCGACATGGACGTCCCGCCAGACCCCGCGCCGATGGACTTCGCCGCCTGGATGGAGGTCTGGCTGGGCGAGCGGTGGTGGACCTTTGATCCCCGCAACAACATGCGGCGCAAGGGCCGGGTGGTGATCGGTCGGGGACGGGACGCGTCGGACGTGGCCATGGCCACGACGTTCGGCGGCCCGATCCTGGAGTCGATGGTGGTTCAGGCTGAGGAGGCGCCCGGATGACACTCGATCCCCAGCTGCAGCGGTTCCTGCAGCACGGGTCCAGGCAGCACGGGTCCAGGCAGCACGGGTCCAGGCAGCACGGCTTCAGGCAGTATGGATCCGAGCAGTACGGATCCGAGCAGCATGGGTCGGAGCTGCTCGATCACCAGGGGCTGGACCTGGACGCCGCCCGGCGGGTGACCTACGTCATCGAGCAGAGCTTCCGCTACGAGTACGAGACCCCGGTGCGGTCGCTGCGGCAGCGCCTGGTCATCGTGCCGCCCACCCGGCACGGCGGCCAGCACCGGCGGGCCCATCAGCTCGAGGTGACGGGCGCGCAGGCCCGGCGCCAGCTGCGCCAGGACCGGCACGGCAACATGGTCACCTGGCTGCGCGCCGAGCACGTGGCGCAGGCCGTGGAGTTCCGGCTTACCGCCGTCGTGGAGCGGATCCGCCGCGACGGGCATGCCGTCCTGCCGCTGCAGGTGCTACGCAGTCCCGCACTGCTGTCCCCGACCCGGCTGACCGCCGCCGACGACCGGCTCCGCGACCTCGCCGGACGCCTGCCGGCCACCGCCGTGGCCCCGCTGGACCAGGCGGAGTGGGTCTGTGAGCTGGTGCACGGCTCGCTGGAGTACGCGGACGGGGTCACGTCGGTACGGACCACGGCCGCCGAGGCCCTGGCCGGCGGCCGGGGCGTCTGCCAGGACATGGCCCACGTCATGCTGGCCCTCTGCCACCTGCTTGGGCTGCCGGCCCGGTACGTGTCCGGGCACCTGATCGGCCAGGGCGGCACGCACGCCTGGGTCGAGGTCGTGATCCCCCGGGCCCGGGACGCGATCGCGGTGCCCTTCGACCCCTGTCACGGCCGGCGCGCGGGCAGCAGCTACGTCACGGTCGCGACCGGCCGCGACTACAGCGACGTGGCGCCGACCTCGGGCAGCTACGTCGGCACGTCAGGCAGCCGCCTGACCGCCCGGCGGCGGGTAGGCGTGCTGGCCGCCGCCTGAGCACTGGCCGGCCCGGCTCAGGTCCGGTTGCCCCGGATCCTGTTGTGCCTGCCATGGTTCACGACCGGGCGGCCGGTGTTCGGCAGCGGCCGGCCCCTCCGGTTCAGGCCGATGTAGTTCTTGATCACCCGGTTCCGGGTCGTGCCCGCCCGCAGTGTGATGCCGTTGCCGGTGTTGCCGCTGATCAGGTTGGCCAGCCTCCTGCTGAGGGCGCCGATGACGTTGGCGTACGCGTGGCCGGTGAGGAGGACGCCGCCCTTGTGGTTGCCGAACGCCGCCAGGCCCAGCAGCCTGGTCCCTATGAAGCTGGTAAACACCCGGTTGTGGTTGGCGTGGCCGGAGATGACCACGCCGTACCCGTCGTTCCCGGAGAACGTGTTCTGCGGGATCACCGAGCGCAGCGAGCCGCCGATGACGTTGCCGTGCGCGGTGCCGTCGATCCGCAGCCCGTCCCCGCCGTTGGGCAGCGGGCTGCTGCCATTCGTGGTCAGGCCCGCGATGTCGGGGTCCACGGTGACCCCGGACGCGTTGCTGCCGATCTCGATGCCGTTCCGCCGGTTACCGGAAAACACGTTGGTCCGGACCAGGTTGTCACCCCCGGTGGCCTTGATCAGCAGGCCGTCCCGGCCGTTCGGCGCGGCGCCCTTGAAGGCCAGCAATCCGCCGAAGGTGTTGAACGTGGTGAACCCGCTGGCCCGCCCGCTGACCTTGATCCCGTTGAGCGCGTTGCCCGCGGACACGTTCCCGAGCGGAATCACGCCACCCACCTGGGTGTCCTTCGAGGACCCCCCGACCAGGATGCCGTTGAGCCGGTTGCCGACGATCGCCGTGTTGTTGGCGCCGATGCCGAAGAAGTCGCCCTGCACGACCGTGCCCTTCGCGTCGGTGATGCGCAGGCCATCCTGCTTGTTGCCGCTGACGACGTTGTAGTACACGAACGGGTTGTTCACGAACTTGCAGCCGGCCAGCGAGTTGTAGTTGGCCGAGTCGATCCACACACCGTTGGCGCCGTTCCCGAGGCCAGCGTCCCCTGTGGCCGTGGTGCCGATGAAGTTCCCGTTGAGCTCGTTGTGCCCAGCGCCTGCGTCGATGAGCACGCCGTTAAGACCGTTAGAGGAAATCAGGTTGCCCTGCGGGGGGACCACGAATACCGGGGTCACCGTGCCCTTGCTGCCGGTCGGGTTGTTCGCCTTGCCGGTGGCGGAGTCCACGAACGCGGTGCCGCCGATCTCGTTCGCGTACGAGCGCCCGGTGATGGCGAGCCCGTTGTAGCGGTTGGGGATGGCCGACGTGCCGGCCGGGTTGGTGCCGATGCGGTTGTCCTGGACGGTGTTGATCGAAGATCCGGACAGCGTGATGCCGTTCCCGCTGTTGCCGGAGACCACGTTGGAGACCGCTCCGGACGTGCCCGTCAGGTTCTCGCCGATCGTGTTCCCGGATGAGGACGCCGCAACGAAGATCCCGTCCCCGCGGTTGCCGAACGCGGCACCAGTGAGGCTGAGGCCGATGTAGTTGCCGTCGAGGGTGATGTTGCTGGCCTCCAGCGTGATCCCGTCGCCGCTGGCGTCATCGACCGCGAGGGCCAGCAGCCGTGAACCTGTGGAGCCCGGGGCGAACTCCAGCCCGGCCTGCCCGTTGCAGTCGATTTCCACCACGGGCGCGGCGCTGGCGTAGCCGGGTGCGGTGGTCCCGTTGAGGGTCGTGTCCCGGGAGACGGCCGGCAGAGGGCTGGTCACGGTGATGATGCCGCTGACGGCGAACCTGATCAGCGTGGGACGGCCCGGCAGGCTGGTGTTGGCTGTATCGATTGCGGCCCGCAGCGACCCCGTCCCGGCGTTGGCGAGCCTGGTCACGGTGAGAGTCCGCGCGTAGGCGGGCGGGACGTCAGGGTGGGGGGCAGGCTGGGTGGCCGGAGCAGGCCGGGTGGCCGGAGCAGGCCGGGTGGCCGCGAGCAGGCCGGGTGGCCGCGGCGGCGGTGGCCGCACCCCCGGCCGTCACGCCGGACGCTGCGACGCCCGCCGCGACCAGGGCGGCGCCGGCGGCCCGTATTCGCGCCTGCGGCACGAAATGGCGCTTACGGGCAATATTCCCGCTCTGCGGGCGGATACGGGTGACAATACTGAACACGATGATCCTGCTCCCCGCTAGATGACATCACGCAGGAATATGCGCAGGCAGATCGCCCGGCAAACTCCCGGAGCACCTTTCTGGAATCTCGCCCGCATTACGTATTTGAAATCCGCTTAATTAGTCCGGTGGACGGATAGAGCGGGCTGCATCGCAGAGCCAGTCGCCGAGATGGAGTCAGGGGCCAGGCGGCGCCACATCCTCGGGCGTCTGCGGGGTGCTGTGCGGGACCGGGTCGCCCGGTGGCCGGTCGTCGAAGGACACCTCGATGTGCTGCTCCTCGCGCCGCTGGTTCTGCAGCGCCTGCAGCGCCATGCTGGCCCGGTCGGCCTCGGTGAGCGGCGGCTGCACGATGGAGCGCGGCCACAGCCGGCGGGTGAGCACCACATTGACCTCGGCCGCGTACACGGTGATCTGCACGGCCACGTTGATGTAGGCCACCAGACCGAGCACGGTCGCGAAGTAGCCGTAGACCGAGTTGCTGTGCAGGAAGTGGTGCACCAGGTAGGTGCCGACGATCTGCAGCACCGTCCAGGCGATCCCACCAGTCACCGCGCCCGGGATGAGCTGCCGGATCGGGACACCCTTCGGGGTGAGGACCCGGAACGCGACGATATACATGCCCACGTTGACCAGAGCGGCGGCAATCTCCGCCACGACCACGAAGATGGCGGCTTTCTTGCCGTAGGTGTTGAGGGCGGCCAGCAGGGTGGTCAGGATCACTCCCACCCCGAGCACGCCGAGGAACTCCATCGCGCGGCCGAGTCGCTGGAAGTACCCAGGCCGGGCGGGACCAGGCAGGTTCCAGACCTGCTCCATCGTGAACAGGCCAGCCTGGGCCAGCCCCGTTGCCCCCCAGACCACGGCGGCCAGGCCGACGATGAGCCCGATAACGCTGGACCGGCGGAGTTCCTTCACATTGCCGGTCAGCTGGGAGCCGATCTGAGGCACCTGGTGGGCCACCGCGTCGATGACGTTCTGCCGGAAGGCCGCGTTGACCGAGGCGGCCAGGCCCAGCACGGTCACCAGGACCAGCAGCAAGGGGAACAGAGCGATGAAACTGGAGTAGGCGAGGTTGGCGACCAGCACGCCGCCGTTGTCGTCGCCGTACTTCTTGAATACAGCGAAGATGAAGGCCGTGAGGGTGAAGCGCTGCTGGGTCGCGTCTATCCGCCGGATCACCCTCTCGATGGGATTCATCGCGACCACCCGCCTTCGCTGGACAGGGACTGCCCCTGGAAGGCCTGGTCAAACCCCGGCCGCCGCCAGCGGCTGGGCGCCGCCTCGCGCCCTGTTCAGGGGGCCGCCTCGGCCTGTTCAGGAGGCCGCCTCGCGGCCTGTTCAGGAGCCAGAGCCCGTGGGCCGTTTACCGGCGGGGCCGGGCTTCAGCGCCAGGGCCGTGGCCTGGCGGATGCCCCCCACCCCGCTCATCTGCGCTCGCCGCCAGGGCGCGACGCCCTCGATCTCGGTCTCCAGCGAGAAGCTCAGCACCGTACGGATCAGCACGATCAGCCCGAGGACCAGGACGTTGTCGAGGGTGGGCGCGACCGCGACCGTGCGGACCAGGTCGGCCGCCACCAGGACCTCCAGCCCGAGCAGCAGCGTCCCGCCGAACGCCGAGCGCAGCGCCACGTAGCCCGTGCCCGCCTGACCCGACCGGCGCCACGCCACCGCGGCCAGCACGAACGAGCAGATGATGCCGACGACCAGAACCACCGCACCCAGTGCCTCGAAGCCCTGGGCGACGTGATTCATCACCGTGTTGAACGTTTCGTCCGAGGCCTGGGCGGACCCCTCGGCAGACGGCGCACTGAACAGCATCCCGGTCAGGCTGCACCCCCGGAGAACGGACCACTTGCGCGCAGACGGGGCATGGTGCCAGGGTCGCGGACCTGGCAGGCTGGCACATCACCCGGGGTGGATGAGGACGCTGCCGTGGAAGCGGGATGATCTCTGCCGTGAGGAGTGCCTTCGCACCTGAAAGGCCGGTCAGGCGCCCGCTCGCCCGTGGGAATCTCGTTCCGGGGATGCTGGGGGTGGGGGTAACGGTGGGGTAACGCAGTTGAGGCCGCTCCCGTGCTGGGGGCGGCCTCAACTGGTGATGTCCGGCGGCGTCCTACTCTCCCACGCGGTCCCCCGCGCAGTACCATCGGCGCTGAAGGGCTTAACTTCCGGGTTCGGAATGGAACCGGGTGTTTCCCCTTCGCCATGGCCACCGAAACACTATGGAGATGTGCAGGCCGTACCCTGCCCAGGGTTCTGGGCGGGTGCGGCGCCGGCCGCATCCCGGGAACCGCACAGTGGACGCAAACATGACATGGGAATGTAGAAGCCAAGCCACTCGGCCTATTAGTACCGGTCAGCTCCACGCCTTGCAGCGCTTCCACCTCCGGCCTATCAACCCAGTCGTCTGGCTGGGGGCCTTACCGGGTTAACCCCGAGGGAGATCTCATCTTAAGGCGAGCTTCCCGCTTAGATGCTTTCAGCGGTTATCCCTTCCGAACGTAGCCAACCAGCCGTGCCCTTGGCAGGACAACTGGCACACCAGAGGTTCGTCCGTCCCGGTCCTCTCGTACTAGGGACAGCCCCTTTCAAATCTCCTGCGCGCGCAGCGGATAGGGACCGAACTGTCTCACGACGTTCTAAACCCAGCTCGCGTACCGCTTTAATGGGCGAACAGCCCAACCCTTGGGACCTGCTCCAGCCCCAGGATGCGACGAGCCGACATCGAGGTGCCAAACCATCCCGTCGATATGGACTCTTGGGGAAGATCAGCCTGTTATCCCCGGGGTACCTTTTAGCCGTTAAGCGACGGCGCTTCCACATGCCACCGCCGGATCACTAGTCCCAGCTTTCGCTCCTGCTCGACATGTCTGTCTCACAGTCAAGCACCCTTGTGCACTTACACTCGACACCTGATTGCCAACCAGGCTGAGGGTACCTTTGGGCGCCTCCGTTACCTTTTAGGAGGCAACCGCCCCAGTTAAACTACCCACCAGACACTGTCCCTGACCCGGATCACGGGCCCAGGTTAGACATCCAGAACGACCAGAGTGGTATTTCACCGATGACTCCGCAAGGACTGGCGTCCCTGCTTCACAGTCTCCCACCTATCCTACACAAGACGTCCCAAACACCAATGTCAAGCTGCAGTGAAGGTCCCGGGGTCTTTCCGTCCTGCTGCGCGTAACGAGCATCTTTACTCGTAGTGCAATTTCGCCGGGCCTGTGGTTGAGACAGCGGGAAAGTCGTTACGCCATTCGTGCAGGTCGGAACTTACCCGACAAGGAATTTCGCTACCTTAGGATGGTTATAGTTACCACCGCCGTTTACTGGCGCTTAAGTTCAGAGCCTCGCGGCAAGCCGCTAACCCTTCCCCTTAACGTTCCAGCACCGGGCAGGCGTCAGTCCGTATACGTCGTCTTGCGACTTAGCACGGACCTGTGTTTTTAGTAAACAGTCGCTTTCCCCTGCTATCTGCGACCGCACCCAGCTCAGAGGGCACGCCTCATCACCGGCCGCGGCTCCCCTTCTCCCGAAGTTACGGGGACAATTTGCCTAGTTCCTTAACCACAGTTCACCCGATCGCCTTGGTATTCTCTACCTGACCACCTGAGTCGGTTTGGGGTACGGGCCGCTGACACGCTCGCCGCGAGGTTTTTCTTGGCAGCATAGGATCACTCACTTCGCCTAAATCGGCTCGGCATCAGGTCTCAGGCACATGGCACGCGGATTTGCCTGCGCACCGCCCTACACCCTTACCCCGGGACAACCATCGCCCGGTAGAGCTGCCTTCCTGCGTCACCCCTACGGCTTGCCTACTACCAGTCCGGGCCGCATCCGCAGCCGGGTCATCCCGAAGGATCGCCGGCGTTGGCTGCTTAGCATCGCCGGATTCAGCATGGGCGCATGCCAGCGGGTACGGGAATATCAACCCGTTATCCATCGACTACGCCTGTCGGCCTCGCCTTAGGTCCCGACTTACCCTGGGCGGATTAGCCTGCCCCAGGAACCCTTGGTCATTCGGCGGAGGGGTTTCTCACCCCTCTTTCGCTACTCATGCCTGCATTCTCACTCGAGTGGCGTCCACGGCTGGATCACTCCGCCGCTTCTCCCGCCACCCGACGCTCCCCTACCCATCCGCGCACCTGGACCCTGAAAGACTCAGGCAGCCGCAGCCACGGCAGCCACGGCCGAAACCGCAGCGGCCAGGACCGCCATCCACCCTCGCCGCAAAAGGGCCGGGTTAACACGCGAATGCCACAGCTTCGGCGGTGTGCTTGAGCCCCGCTAAATTGTCGGCGCAGAATCACTTGACCAGTGAGCTATTACGCACTCTTTCAAGGGTGGCTGCTTCTAAGCCAACCTCCTGGTTGTCTGGGCAACTCTACATCCTTTCCCACTTAGCACACGCTTAGGGGCCTTAGCTGGTGATCTGGGTTGTTTCCCTCTCGACTACGAACCTTATCGCCCGCAGTCTCACTGCCGCGCTCTCACTTACCGGCATTCGGAGTTTGGCTGACTTCGGTAAGCTTGTAGGCCCCCTAGGCCATCCAGTAGCTCTACCTCCGGCAAGAAACACGCAACGCTGCACCTAAATGCATTTCGGGGAGAACCAGCTATCACGGAGTTTGATTGGCCTTTCACCCCTACCCACAGGTCATCCCCCAGGTTTTCAACCCTGGTGGGTTCGGTCCTCCACGCGGTCTTACCCGCGCTTCAACCTGCCCATGGGTAGATCACTCCGCTTCGGGTCCATGACATGCGACTGGAACGCCCTCTTAAGACTCGCTTTCGCTACGGCTCCCCCACACGGGTTAACCTTGCCACATACCATGACTCGCAGGCTCATTCTTCAAAAGGCACGCGGTCACTTCACGCCAGCCCGGAGGCCAGCACGCTCCCACGGCTTGTAGGCGCACGGTTTCAGGTACTATTTCACGACCCCTCACCGGGGCACTTTTCACCTTTCCCTCACGGTACTTGTGCACTATCGGTCACCAGGGAGTATTTAGGCTTAGGGGGTGGTCCCCCCAGATTCACACGGGATTTCTCGGGCCCCGTGCTACTTGGGATCCCGCCCGGAAGTCGCCCAGGTTTCACCTACGGGGGTGTCACCCTCTGTGCCGGCCCTTTCCAGAACCTTCGATTACCAGAGCGATTTCTCACTTCCCGCCGGGTTCAGCAGCCCCGGCCGGGCGGTCCCGCTACCCCGGTCACGCAACGCCTGCTGGCTATCACACGTGACCGGTTTGGCCTGTTCCCCTTTCGCTCACCACTACTCAGGGAATCGCGGTTGCTTTCTCTTCCTGTGGGTACTGAGATGTTTCACTTCCCCACGTTACCTCCACCTGCCCTATGTGTTCAGGCAGGGGCGACGGGCCATTACACCCGCCAGGTTTCCCCATTCGGAAATCCCCGGATCGAAGTCTGGTTGCCGACTCCCCGGGGCTTATCGCAGGCTCCTGCGTCCTTCATCGGCTCCTGGTGCCAAGGCATCCACCGTGCGCCCTTAATAACTTGGCACTACTGATGTGATGCTCGCGTCCACTGTGCAGTTCTCAAGATACGGGCGGCCCCGGCACCCCCGCCCGTCACCAGGCGCGGCCACCGGCCCGCAAAGAAGGACACCCGCCGCAGCGGCCGCACCCTCAGGACCCAACAGCGTGCCCGGCCCGGCCGCCCCCCCGCCCGCCGTTCCCCCCGCCGCGACAGCGCTCACGCGCTCCCACAGCGGACGTACTAGACCAGACCAGGCAAGACACCCAGGCCGAATAGCCAGCGCTCCACTAGTGAGCTAGCCACCCCGGGGCACCCGCCCCGGGACATGACCCTGGACGCCGCCAGCCGCAGCTGGCAGGCGCCTAGTGCTCCTTAGAAAGGAGGTGATCCAGCCGCACCTTCCGGTACGGCTACCTTGTTACGACTTCGTCCCAATCGCCGGCCCCACCTTCGACGGCTCCTCCCCTGACGGGTTAGGCCACCGGCTTCGGGTGTTGCCGACTTTCGTGACGTGACGGGCGGTGTGTACAAGGCCCGGGAACGTATTCACCGCAGCGTTGCTGATCTGCGATTACTAGCGACTCCGACTTCATGGGGTCGAGTTGCAGACCCCAATCCGAACTGAGACCGGCTTTTTGAGATTCGCTCCACCTTGCGGTTTCGCAGCCCTCTGTACCGGCCATTGTAGCATGTTTGCAGCCCAAGACATAAGGGGCATGATGACTTGACGTCATCCCCACCTTCCTCCGAGTTGACCCCGGCAGTCTCCTATGAGTCCCCGGCATTACCCGCTGGCAACATAGAACGAGGGTTGCGCTCGTTGCGGGACTTAACCCAACATCTCACGACACGAGCTGACGACAGCCATGCACCACCTGTGCAGGGCCCTTACGGACACCATGTCTCCACGGCTTTTCCCTGCATGTCAAACCTTGGTAAGGTTCTTCGCGTTGCGTCGAATTAAGCAACATGCTCCGCCGCTTGTGCGGGCCCCCGTCAATTCCTTTGAGTTTTAGCCTTGCGGCCGTACTCCCCAGGCGGGGCGCTTAATGCGTTAGCTGCGGCACGGAATCCGTGGAAGGACCCCACACCTAGCGCCCAACGTTTACAGCGTGGACTACCAGGGTATCTAATCCTGTTCGCTCCCCACGCTTTCGCTCCTCAGCGTCAGGTAAGGCCCAGAGAACCGCCTTCGCCACCGGTGTTCCTCCCGATATCTGCGCATTTCACCGCTACACCGGGAATTCCATTCTCCCCTACCTACCTCTAGTCTGCCCGTATCCACTGCAAGGCCAGGGTTAAGCCCCAGCTTTTCACAGCAGACGCAACAGTCCGCCTACGAGCTCTTTACGCCCAATAATTCCGGACAACGCTTGCGCCCTACGTGTTACCGCGGCTGCTGGCACGTAGTTAGCCGGCGCTTCTTCTGCAGGTACCGTCACTCTCGCTTCGTCCCTGCTGAAAGGGGTTTACAACCCGAAGGCCTTCATCCCCCACGCGGCGTCGCTGCGTCAGGCTTCCGCCCATTGCGCAAGATTCCCCACTGCTGCCTCCCGTAGGAGTCTGGGCCGTGTCTCAGTCCCAGTGTGGCCGGTCGCCCTCTCAGGCCGGCTACCCGTCGTCGCCTTGGTAGGCCATTACCCCACCAACAAGCTGATAGGCCGCGAGTCCATCCCCAGCCGAAAAACTTTCCACCCCGGCCAATGCCGGCCAGAGTCATATCCGGTATTAATTCCGGTTTCCCGGAGCTATCCCAGAGCTAAGGGCAGGTTGCTCACGTGTTACTCACCCGTTCGCCGCTCGAGTACCCCGAAGGGCCTTTCCGCTCGACTTGCATGTGTTAAGCACGCCGCCAGCGTTCGTCCTGAGCCAGGATCAAACTCTCCGTTGATGCCTACACGCAACCACCCGCCGAAACGAGCAGAAGCAGGCCAAAAGAGTGCCCCAACCGGACAGCTCACGCCACCCATCGAAGCGATCTGGCTAAACCCGCAAACAGGAAACTGAACCGTCACCGGCCAGACCCTGCCAACGGGGGTTTTAGTGCATGTGCACTGGCTTTTAGCACGCTGTTGAGTTCTCAAGGAACGGACGCACACCACCACCAGGCTCACACCTGACTCCGGGGCAACCCATCCAACTTACCTGCATGATCTGGGGCTGTCAAATCGTCCCGATTTACCCAGGTTTGGAGCTGGGCCCGCAACCCCGACTGGACTACCGATCGGGACTGCATGGTCAGCCTACACGGTGCGCGCTGGTCAGTAGCCTGGCTTTCCTCACGTCACCCTTATTAGGGCCGGGCTTGCACCCGCCGTCTCCTCCCCAGCGAACCGTTCTGCGGGATCATTGACGCGGCACTCCCGGGCCGGGTTGTGGTCTGGTCCTGCCTGGCTGAAGGTCCGGCGGTAGGCCTGCGGCGTGGTGCCGCACATGCGGGAGAAGTGCCGGCGCAGCATCAAGGGGTCCACTCGTGCAGGGACGCCAGGTTCGCCGGGTCGTCCGCCTCACCGACGCGCACCCGCACGAACTGCGCCTGGCCGCCGTCCCGGTGCGGGGCACCACCATGCGGCGCGCCACCGCGTTCGCGACGGCGGCGCCGTACTCCAGCCGTAGCAGGTGCAGGCAGGCGTCGATCCCGGCTGCGGTGCCGCCGCTGGTGATCACCTGGCCGTCGTCGACGTAGAGCACGCCCGGATCGACATCGATCGCGGGATAACGGCTCGCGAGCTGCGCGGCGTACCGCCAGTGCGTCGTAGCGCGGCGGCCGTCCAGCAGCCCGGCGGCCGTCCAGCAGCCCGGCAGCCGCGAGCACGAACGCACCTGTGCGCTGGCTGAGCACCCGGCCGCCGCGCCGGGCCAGGGCGCGCAGCGCCTCGAGCGCCGGCTCAGGGGCAGCACATCCGGCTGGTCCCAGCACACGACGATGCCAAGGTCGGCGGCGCTGAACCGGTCCAAGCCCGCCTCCACGAGGATCGGCAGCCCGACGTCGGTCCGGATCACGCCGGGCTCTGCCGTGGCGACTGCGTAGTCGTAGCACGCCAGCCCCTCCGCGCTCCGGTCGCAGCCGAAGACCTCCGCGGTCACGCCGAGCCCGAACATCGACACGCCGTCGTAGTCGAGTACTGCGCTGGCGATGACCCGCGACGTGATCGCCCTGCGCCGACTGCCGACGGCCGCCGTATCGACCTATGCCTACGTCAACTGGCTACGTCAACCCCGTCATCGCCGTCGCGCTGGGCACCCTGCTCCTCAGCGAGCACCCGGCCCTGACGACCGTGCTCGGCGGAGCCATAGCGCTCGCCTCAGTAGCGCTGCTGCTCCTGCACCGATCTCGTACGGCCGCGTGACCCGGCTAGGCTTCACATATTGGATCGCGTGAGTAGCACGGGAAACCGTCAAGAGCGATGGCCGGACGGTCAGGGACTCGCTGCTCGCGAAGGCCTCGGCGGCCGACTTAGATATGCATGCGAATTCTTCCCCTGGCGTCGAGGCCATCATCCGCCAGTTCGCCGCACTGCCCCAGCGTACGTTGGCAGGGCCGACGCTCGGTACGAAGAGTCAGATCAGTGGACGCAGGGACTGCACGCACCCGTAGAAACGACATCGCAGTCGGCCTGGATTTGGAAACCCAAGCAACCCGTTGGTGAACTCGAGTCTTCCACGCAGATGTGCTGCGGGACGCACCGTACAGGAGGCCCCAGACCCGCGGCTTGTACATGGGGCGAGGATCCTCTGCCCCATCGCGACGCCGAGTGGTATGAATGGGCGTTTCGATAAAGTGAGTTTTCGCTGGTAAAGCCTGGCGTCTTCATTACGCGCTCCCTGTCCGCTAGTCTCGGATATTGCTAGAATGTGCTGAACACTGATGACGGTGCCTGCTAATTCTCTTTTGCGCCACGAGGGTCCTATCTGTCGTACCAAGGCCCCAGTTTTGAGACCAGGAACGGGAATTCCTCGGTGAGATCGACACGCGTGCCATACTTCGTCACGACGTCGGTACTGCGATGCCTGAACGAGAAGATGACATCGAGCACGTTGCGGGAACCGGTCAAGGGCGATGGCCGGACGTCGACCGCGGTCAGGGACTCGTTGTTCGCGAAGGCCTCGGCGGCCGTCTCGTATATGCGTGGGTAGCGAACGGCGAGATAGTTAAGCGCCCGGTGCTCGTCGGTCGCGCCCGCGTTGTCGGTGATCAGCATGATGCGGTCGAACAACTCCTCCGCCGCAGGCTCGAAATCTTTTGCCGCTATATTCTCTGGCTTCGGAATGGCCTTGATCAGGGCGGTGCGGTCAAAGGAGTAGATCTGGTCGAACCCAACGATCGGCACGATGAGGCCATTGCACATCTCCGGAGACGCGAGGGACCCTTTCACGCCGACAACTACGTCCACGTCGGCCGGGGCGGGTACAGGGCGCAACGCTTCTACGAGGAGATGAAGATCGTTCGGGTCGCGGGGGACCAAGATGTAGGTCTCTAGGCCCTGAATGCTGAGCACCCAGCACATCTGCCGTGCGAGGTACCTGTTCTCGGGCTGGGACAAGGCCGCATGTAGAGCTTGCCTGTCGGTCTGGCCCGTAGCGTCTGAGCGTCCTATTACCTGCGCGAACTCCTTCTCCACGGAAAGATGCGGAAAGCGTGCCTCAACTTTGCCGATGGCGTAAACGAAGGAGGACGCGGGCGCGGCGGCGATCACGGAGCTGCATGTTGGACATGATTCGCCCGTGGCCGCAGGGACGGTTACTGGATCGGCCCTTGCGGTAAGGGGCGCTGAACTCGAAACCGCTAAAGGGAACTCCGGAACGCTTGCGGGAGTGGTCGCCTCTCGCTGGATCTCTGTTTGCTCCATTGTGCTTCGATCTCCTTCCGGGCTAGAGCGGCCCGCGGCGTCGGGGAGGCTACCGCGAGAAGACCATCCAGCGGTTAAGCGCGCGAGCGCGCCGTTCGCATCCGCCGCACGGCTTGATACCAACCGCGTAAGTCACCTGCCTGAGAGCGTCGCCCAGCCCGATCTCTTCCTCGCGCACGAACCCTGGCAGCCGAACTCTGTGGGACTGGGTAACCTTACCCGCTTCGTTGTCCGGCCCGTTCTTTATTTCGTTCAATGGAACCCTTTCCTTTTACCTGGTTATCTTACGCAGCGGCCAATACCTGGTAAGAGGCCCAGGCATTCAGCAGAGGCGCTGTGATAGTTCTTCGCTGTGCCTTGCGAGCATGGGTCATGGCGCGTTTCATTTCTGGTGCCGCGACCCCTGGCAACTCCGACCAGAGCAGGGCGATCGCGGCCGTGACAAACGGGGCCGCTGCGCTCGTGCCCTCAAGCGTGCGCGACTGCCCGTCGGACCCTAGGCTTGTAACTTGCTGGCCGGGTGCGCTTAGGCCGCGCCTTCCGACAGAGCCGCTCAGGTTTGACCCCGGAGTCGGCCTGCCTAGCCGGTCGCACGCGATCACGGGGAGTACCCATGGATGGCGAGTAATGACCGAACTGCTGATCGTTCCGTCATTACCAGATGCGGCCACAACGAGCACGCGGCGCCGTGCCGCGTCATCTAGGGCCTGTTCGAGCCGGCGTGCAACTGGCAGAGATGCCCCTGTGAGCACGGCACTCAAATTCAGGACGCGGGCGCCTGCATCTATCGTCTCAATTATTGCGGTAGCGAGCTCATCGGGTGTGCACCTTAAAATCTGCCCACCATCTTGTGCGATTTCGCCGAAGATAGGACGGACAAGCAATGTGCAATTTGGCGCGATCGCGGGTGCGCTACTACCTCGCTTTGCGGCGAGGATACCCGCGACGAAGGTCCCATGCATACAGGCCGCACTGCTGGGTTGTGCACAGGAATACGGTGAGGTCCCATTGAGCACGCGGATGTTGTCAGCGTTAAAGTCCGGGTGGGTCACGGCAACCGGGCCATCGATGAGGCCGATCACAACATCCCGGCTGCCACTCGTGCGGTTCATCAGGGGAGTCAGCTTGACTAGCTCGAGAGCCGCAGTTGATACCGGCCGTGCCAGATCGGACATGAAATACCCCAACGACCACGGGCCACAGGGCGGACGGCGCTTGGTCCGCGTGCCCGAGATCCGCTTTCTTCACAACGAGCATCACTACATGCAGCTTTGCGTGTCAAGCCCTAGATGGTCTCGATCTTTGAAACCCGGGCTGCCCCGGTAAGCGATTGCAGGCATGGCGCGATACCTGCGTCGTTTCCAGGGCGCGACATGGGCTAGCCTTGGTCATTCGATTACCAGCAGAAGAGGTAGGGACAGTGCGAAGTCAAGGTCATGGTGGAAGGGAAGCAGCACACCTGCTACTCAGGACAGCACCAAGGCTGCGAACCAACGCCGGGTGCGGCAGACGCGCCAGAAGAGTGAGTCTTTTCAGACTCCCATGACTCCCCGCGTACTCTCTGAGCCGAGATCGATGGATGGAAAAGGTTCGATGGATGACCGTTCCGGACGGTGACGAGTCTGGCGCCGGTGACGATGTCTTGGAAATGGGTGGTCGGCGGAGGCTCGTCCCCCGGTGGTGGCCGTCGTCGGCCGCTCTCGTCCTCGGAGCAGTGGGGCTGCTGGCGGGCCTGGCCGTTGGCTACGCCGCCGGCGCCCGGCACACCGGAGAACATGCCGCGCCGCCCTCCCCGTCCCGCGCCGCCGCGCCAGCCGCGCCGTTCTCGGCTGGCGGCTTCCCGCTGAGCCAGTCGGGCCCGCAGTGCTCCGTGCAGACCGGCCGCGAGCTGCAAGTGGGCCTGCAGATCACGAACCTGTCGTCGGCAGCGGTCAGGCTCCGCCGGGTTGAGGTCGTGCTTCCGCTGGGCGGGCTCAGGGTGACCTCGCAAGCCTGGGGCTCCTGCGGGGAGCTGCCGGCCACCAGTGAGACGCCGAACATTCTCCCCCCTACCCTCGGTCGGGGTGCCAGCTCCTGGTTCACGGTTACCTTCCAGGTGCTGGTCAGGTGCCCGCAGCCGCTGCCGGTCCAGTTCACGCTCGACTACGACCAGCAGGGCCGTCCGGCGGCAATCCGGCTGCCGGGCTTCCCTGACCTGGGCCAGGTTCCCTACTCCGGATGTCCGTAAGCGAGGCGGCCCGCTATCCGAGATCAGGCGATGTACGGGGCAACTCCAATGCCAAGCCGATCTTCAGGTCAACGGCCCGCAGCCGCCGACTGATCGGCCTGAAACAGCAGGTCAGCGGCAAATTGCTCAGCCCGCAGCATGGCTAGGCCGCCCTCAGGTCACTGGTTCGGTGGCGGCGGTCAGGTTACTGCCTACGGCCAAGATGGCGAGCGCGTGGCGGCGGCGGAGAGCTGCATGATGCTGCTGCTGGGGGCGAGGCTGACCGGGGTGCCGAAGCCCTGGCCGGGCGGGCTGGTGGCGGCGTTGCCGGCGTATGTCACCACGAACGACGCGGGGGGAGTGACAGCAATCTTCCCGAACGGGCTGGAGGGACTAGTGGCCAGCTGAGCGGGTGCTGTCCAGCCCATTCGTGGTCTTCTATTCCGCGGCCTTGGTGATGGGCGGGATCTTATAGCTGCCGTCTAGCACAGCGGGTTGCGGCTGGTACAGGCGCATGAGCGGCCGGAACGGTGCGGCGGGGGCGGGCAGCCAGTTGCTGGTGTCAGCGGGCTGCGCATGCTGAATCGCGATCGTGAGCGACCCATCGTCGTTACGGCGCAGGCCGGGTGTGCGGTCGCCGATGGAGTACCGGTTGATCGGGTTGGCAGCCAGGTAAAAGTCGGGCAGATCGTACATGGTGATGGACCAGAACGCATCCACCGGCGGGTCCTGGTCGAAGGTGAGGGTGTACTGGTTGCGCCCGTCGAGCTGGCTGCCGTCCGCATCGGTGTAGGTCATCGGGTAGGCGGCCTCGTACCCGTGGTTGCCCCACAGGCCGCCGCGGGCGGCCAACGCCCGCGCCAGGTAGCTAGCGTGACGGTCGGGTACCTTCCACGCCGCGTCATCGATGGTGCCGAGGCCCAGGTGGTCGAGGTTGTAGTCGAACATGTGGAAGGTGAGCGTCCACCAGTTGACCACCGGCGCCAAGCCGCCTGCGGTGAGCGCCGTTTCCATCTGCTGCTTCGCCGCGTTCGCGCCTGCCGTCAGCGCTTGAGCCAGCTCGGGCGGGCAGTCGGCGTAGGGCGAGACCGGATCGAGCAGGCCGAGCGGCGCGAACCGCTGCTGGTAGTCCTGGTCCTGGCTAGAGGGCGGGAAGGCCTGTATCCAGGTCCGCAGCTCCTCGAAAAAGGCCAGCTCTTCTGGGACGGCCGCCGGTGCCGGGATACCCTCGGCCGGCGCCGGGAGGCCTTGCCGTTCGAGGGCCAGCTTGCCCTGCAACGCGCGGACGGCGTCGAGGTCGGCTGGCCCATCGCAGGCCCAGCGGCCCACGATCGTGGCCACATTCGTCGGGAACTCGATCACCTGCGCCCCGCTGGGCGTAGCGGATTTCCAGCCTGGCGGGACGAGCAGAAAGGACCCGGCCGTGGTGCCGGTCGCCCGGCGACCGACGTAGGCGAAGTTGTTGGTCCACGTGTCAACGAACTGGAGCGCGTAGTAGCGACCACTCGTGTCCGGCACACGAAGCAGCACTGGGCCGCCGCTCACATCGACCTGTGCGATGGAGTAGATGGTGTCGTTGTTGATCGACACGAATCGGTCGTCCGGCGAGGCCAGCCTGGACGCGTGGCTAAAGCTGTTGAAGGGAGCTGGCTTGATCATTCCCATCTCTGCCTGGCCGCCGACCATCTGCAAGTCGAAGACCAGCGGGAAGCCGTAGATGTAGGAATCAGCGGCGAGCGCCTCCAGCTCATCACTCACTCCGAGTCCTCCCTATCCGCATTGCGGGTAGCTCGTCCCACCGGGACCCTTGGCCGCTCGCGCGGGCACGCCAGTACGACCGAGCACGGTGTTTAATGCGTACCTCGGCATGGCTGGTCAGGGCGGCGGGGTCGGTTGCCCAGCCACATGCCGCGAAAGTACTTCAGTCGCCGATCGATGCCCCCGCCGCCGCGCCCCCGCTTCGGCCGACCGCGGGCGCGCGGCGCGGAGTCCGAAGCGGCCGGTCAGCGGGGCTGGATCTCGCCCATCGGACCGAAGCCGTCATGCGGCGTGTCGATGTAGATGATCTGTGGTTGCGCGGACACGAGGTCGGGCGCGGCGGCGAAGAACGCCTTCACGTACGGCTGCTTGACGTGGGCGGCACCTGCCTCAGCATCCTTGAAGCCCTCGATGCAGATGAACTCGTGCTCATCGGCAAGGCTTCGGGCAAACTGGAAGAACAGGCAGCCGTCCTCGGAGTTGACGTCCTTGGCGTAGGAATCGGCTAGTGCCAGCCACTCGTCTGTCTTGTCGGGCCGGATCGGCATCTTGATGTTGATCAGGATCATGCGACCGCTCCTTTGAGGTGACTGTCGTCATAAGCGTGGTGCGATCGTCGGCGACCGTCAACCGCCGTCCGCGGTGCACGGCCTGGCGGTACTCACCGGGCAAGGGCCCCTGCTCGACGTCCCCGACGCCACCCGCCATCACCTCGAAGAACTTACCCGCACATTCATCGACGAGAGCCAAACACGGTCCCGCCGACGTTACCCGGCCGTCACCGAGAAGCGCCAGGACACGGTGGAAAGCTGGAACCGGCGGATCTCAACCAGATGATCGGACGGGACAGACGGAGGTCGATGAAGGTCATCATGCCCAGACACTGCGCCTGCCTCCGTACGCCGCGACCCCCCGAAATGCACCGGGCACGGCAGATGAGTATGGTCATCCTGAGGCGCCAATGCATAAACAAACAGGACTGGCCATTCGCACGTTGCACCTATAACTTGGGCGACTAGGCGGTCAACCACGCGAAGCCCGATTGATAACCGCGCGCCGGCCTGCCGTTATCTGCCCGGTGAATAGCTTCATGGCCGTCATTCATTGAAGTGCACAGATCAGGGCGCTGCGCGCCCGCAACTGCCCTTACACGCCGGGAGTGCGATTCCTGCGAAAGGCCTGTCCAGCCTCGCCGCGGGCACCCTCCAGGAGTCATCCGGGGGCGCTGCAAGCCATAGCGGCCCCCGGCCGGCGGGGAACCGGTCCCGGTGGCCGCTATGGCCAGCCTCACGCGGTGGGGGAAAGTGCCTGGCGCCTGGCCTGCCAGGCCCGGTCGAGAAGCACGGCCGCGGCGGCGGCCAGCAGTGCGGCGCCGGCCGCGATCACGGCGATCTGCCAGCCTGGCATGCCGCCCACGATAACGGTGTGGCCGACGGTGACAGGCAGGGTCCTAGTCGCCGGCCCCCCACCCCCTGGAGCGGGGAGTACGTTCGTGCTGGCGAAGGCGTCGGGTGCAACAGCGCTGAGCCCGAGAAGCGTGGCGGCCAACGCCGCCAGGGTGGCGCTGACCCGGCGGATGCGGTTCATGATGGGTCCTCCCGTGTCGTTGGTTCGGTCAGCCATCACTGTGCGTGAGCCGCTGTCTGGTGCGCCATCCGACGTTCTGCATCCGATGTTCTGCGTATGGCGCGCCGCGCCCCGCGCCCCTAACGTGGCACTATCCCGGTAGGAGGCGACCATGACCGAGCCGGTGAGGATCAGCGACCGTGACGTGCAGGCGCTACTGCGGATTGTGACCGGCAAGCGGGAGCACGATGCCGCGGAGGGGCTGCCCTTGTCCCTGCTGGGGGACCTCAACGAGCAGATCCCCTGCGACGCCCTGTCGTTCTTCGGCCTCAACAGCCGGCAGGAAGCCGCCTGGTTCAGCCAGGACCTGCCCGCAGACGAGGGGCAGGACGATCAGGCATTCTGGGCGCACTACTGGGACTCCGAGCCGTGCTCCTACCCCGACCGCAGCGGTGATCTGCGCAGCGTGACCAAGATCTCGGACTTCTACAGCTCGCGGCAATGGCGCGCCACCGGCATGTACCGCGATCACCTGCCGTGGGTCGAGCACGAGATCATGGTGTGCCTGCCCGGCGGGCCAGGGCAGAGCGTGCGCCTGGTCTTCTTCCGTAGCTCAGGGCCGGATTTCTCCGAACGTGACCGGGCCCTGCTCACGCTGCTTCGCCCTCACCTGAACGAGGCCTTCCTGGACGCCGAACGACGCCGCCGCGGCATCCCCGACCTGACCGCCCGGCAATGGGACCTGCTCCGCCTCGTCGCGGCGGGTGCCACCAACGCGCAGATCGCCCGCAGGCTCGGCATCTCGGAGGGAACCGTGCGCACGCACATGGAAAACATCTTCGCCCGGCTTCAGGTATCCAGCCGGGCCGCCGCTATCACTCGCGCCTTCCCCGACCGGGCCACCCTCATGGGCGCCTGACCCAGATCAGCCTGCAACCGGCGGCCACCGGCCCGCAGACCAGGAGCCCCGCGAAGCTCAATCATCACCGGCGCCTGACCCGCCACTCCGCAGCGCCACGATCGAGAGGGTTACCTAGAACTGGGTAGCCCCGACATCGTCGCCCGCCCGCGCCGCGCAACTCTCGAGTTCCGTAAAACCGGGCTGCTCCGTCTGGGGGGAGCGCCCCCCCAGGCCACCGCCGAGGCCATGTGCGACAGGCTGTGGGAATTCCTCGCCAGCCGGTACGCGATTCACCGCGATGAACGGCCGACGTGGACGGTCGAGAAGCCGACCGGCTTCCAGCCCGTCACCCACTCCGGTGCCTTCCGCACCGTCGGCGACGACCCGCTCTGCGCCGCGCTGAACGCGCTGTTCGGCGCCGGCCAGTGGGCGCGTCCCCGGTGGCGGGGCCGACCAGCGGTGACCTTCCCATCAGATGGCCCGTGGCAGCTGCCCGCACGCGAATGGCACTCCGACTTCATGCCCGCGTCCGCCGGGCGGCGGCTCGTGCAATTCTTCGCCTTCCTTAACCAGGCGCGCCCCCGTAGCGGCGGCGCGCTCGTCCTGACCTGTTCGCACAGGCTGGTGGCGCCCTATCTGGACCACGGCGAGGCGCTCCGCATGGCCCGGGTACGCGCCTCGCTCATAGCCACGTACAACCCGGCGTGGGGGCATCGGCGGGTGCAGGGCGAGCCCGTCAGGCTCGGCGGAGGGACAATACGACAGTGACCGCGCCCGAAGAGCCAGCCGTCACCGTCACGTTCGCCGGCAGCGGCGACGCCTTCGGCAGCGGTGGCCGTCTCCAGGCCTGTATCCACCTGCGAGGCCCCGGCGGGTCCGGCCCGGTGCTCCTGGACTGCGGCGCCACCTCGCTCAGCGCCCTTAAACGCCTCGGACTCGACCCCGGCGAGATCGCCGCCGTGTTCGTCTCCCACCTCCACGGCGACCACTTCGGGGGCCTGCCCTTCCTCATCCTTGACGGCCAGTTCTCCCGCCGCACCGAACCGCTCATCGTCGCCGGGCCGCCGGGCATCGCCCGCCGCCTGGCCGACGCCATGGAGTGCATGTTCCCCGGCTCGTCAACGACTCCCCGCCGCTTCGATGTCGAGACGATCGAGCTGGTGCCCGGGCCCACCGGCACCGTGTCCGGAGTGATGGTCAACGCCTGGGAGGGCGATCACCCCAGCGGCGCCCCGGCCCTCGCCCTCCGCCTGGACATGGCAGGGAAGACGCTCGCCTACACCGGCGACACTGCCTGGACCAGCACACTCATCGATGTCGCCGCGGATGCCGATCTGCTCATCGCCGAGGCGTACTACCGGGACAAGAACATCCCCCACCACCTCTGTCACGCCGACCTCGACGCCCACCGAGAGCGGCTCACCGCCAAGCGCATCATCGTCACCCACATGTCCGCCGACGTGCTCGACCACCAGGACGAGGTCACCTTCGAGCGCGCCCACGACGGACTCGTCATCAACCTGTGAGGGCATCTGGGGGCCCGACTGTGGCCGCCGCTCGAGGCGAACTATCGGCCGCTTGGTCGATGGCAGTCACAGGCGCAAGTGCGGAGCCTGCCGAGGCCGGTTGCGGCCATCGGATGTCGGCTTGGTTGCGCGGACAGCCAGTTGTGGCGCTCTTGCGTTGCTCGTTGGACTTGGGCTTAGTGAGCCTCGACTGGCACAATTTAGTCTCGTGGAACTTGCAAGTTTCCTTCTTGGGCTCGTCGGTACTGTCACAGGTGTTGGCGCTCTAATGTGGCAGGTTTGGATTTGGAAATTGAGCGGGCCGGTTGTTGTGGTTGATGCGACTGGTTGGTACTGGCCACCGGCAGATAATTACATCGTAATTGCCAAAAATAAGGGCCGCGCGCCAGTGACAGTCTCGTCAATAAGATTCCCACACCCAATGGGTGATGTGCTGTTTCCCATGAAATACGGGTATGATGACCATCTTGGAGCTTCGACGTGGGGTGGTTATCCGCCACCCAACCCAATCTCGCGTAGCTTTTACTTAGAGAAGGAAAGCTCCTATGAGCTTCCATACAGGATCGAATCGAACGCAAGGGGCTTTTGGCGCTTCTCAGGTTCATGTTGGCTCTTCTCCTGGACTGTTTGCCGTCGTTATTGTCGAGCTTGAAAATGGCGAGTCGGTTTCCAGTGTAGTTCGGAAACGAGATCGTCCCTCGTTGGAAGACCTGTGGCGGGGCTGACCGTCTCTACGGATGTGCTCGGCCGCGAGAAGAACCCGAATCGTCTGCTGGATCTGCTGGTGACGGGACTGGTCGTCGGCGCTGGGACCAAGCCGCTGCACGACTTGATCAGCCCGATACAAACCACGTCGGCCAAGTCAAAGGCCAGCGCTTCCGCCACAACGACTGGCTGACCGCTGGCCATACGGGCAGCCCGGCAACTTATAGCCCTGCTGCGAGTTGCACCAGCCGGACCTCGATTACCTCGGTCTTTGAGACGGCTCTGCCGGGCGCACGGCCGCGCTGAATGGAGCAACTCAGACGGAATCCACGAGCGGATCGCGGCACATGAGGACGTTTCGCCAAAGGCCGTGCTGTTGCAGCTCGCTCGAGACCAGATGCAGTTATGCCATCATGAAGAAGGTGGCCCATGGCCCACTTTCTGGCTCATAGTGATGTTGGACCTGCGGCCGTGGTTGTCCGGGCCAGAGCCGCCTCCTGCGCCGTGCTGGCACGCCCGGCCGCATTGCCCGAGACCCATTTGATCAGTGGCGGAAGCAGGATGATCGGGAATACCAGCGGAAGGAGCATACTGAGCCAGTCCCATAGGGTGTTACCGGCGTAGCCGGTCCACGTCCAGTTCAAAGCATAACCGCCGATCACCGTAACGATCCACGCTACGGCAAGGGCGGCGATGATTGCCTTCTGATAAGGGTGCAACCGGATCTTCGACTCCCGGGCTGACATGTCAAACAGGGTCATCGCTGTAGCCACAGCCGCGGGCAGCACGAGCAGGACGAGCCAGTTCCAAAGCTTCTGGCTATGGAAGCCAGTCCATTTGAGCGGGATCAGGTAGCCCGCGATCACGAACCCGGTCCAGGCCACAAGCAACACTGCGTAGATGACACGCCTGCCCTTGCCGATGTATTTCTTAGCCTGTATCCACAATGGGATAGTGCCAAGGACGACCGGTAGTAGCAGGAGGTCGAGCCAATCCCATAGTTGGCCGTTCTTCTGGAAACCTGTCCACTGCCATTGCCGGACGTAGCCGCCCCAGATCCCGACCAGTAAGGCGGCAGCTACCACGTACACGGCGCCCTTCCGCGCGTTCTCGTTTCTCATGAGCTTGCGCATGCCGCTAGCCGGCTCTGCGATCTCGGCGGCGCGCTTCTTGGCTGCTTCGGCGGACGGAGCCCATGGCAGGCCAGCTTCCTCCAGCTTGCTCGCCAGCGCTGCGCGCATCAGCACCTTCGCCTTGCTTACCGCCTCGGCGTCAGTCCCGGTGCCCGGATTGCCCACATTCGCTGCAGTGTCGAGGTTGACGAGGGCACTAAGCCCCAGCAACTCATCCGGCTCGATGATGCATGTCAAGGAAGCCATATCACGGTTCCTCCCCGGCCGCCTCTCTTGGACGTCCACTGCCTGCCTTGGCTGGCAGGGCAGTGAACAGCGGAAAGGCGTTACCCAACCCGACACGCTGCTACGGCGTCCAGGGCAAGCGGCCCTCCGCCGGAAATCTCGAGGCTGACAGCGACGATACGCCTCTGGCAGAAGGTGCGCGAGAGGCAAAACCGGTTGACACGCATTTACCGCCGCCGTAAGGAGTCTGCCTGTCGATTGCGCCAAACCGGGGTTTAGGCGCGGCGGCTGCTGCCGGGAAGGTGCGCTTAAAAACTACACTCCGTCGATCATGATGATCGGGCATAGCTATGCGCAGGCGAACATCAGCATGCGCTCGCAGAACGTGCTGTCATCGGCATTCTCTGAACTTGGACAAATTGCGTGTAAGCAGTTAAACCGGACTTTGCTGCATCAGGATGTGCTGGGAGCGGTGGGTATGCCGAGGTCGGCGGTGCGGTGGGAGCGGCGGTCGATTTGGGCGAGCTTGTCCTCGGCGCCGGCCAGGCTGACTTTCAGGCCCTCGACCTCGCCGAGCCAGCCTTCGCGTTCGGCCTCGGCGATGCGGGCGATGAGGTTGTCACGGATCTCGGTGATGCGGGGCCGCTGGGCGGGGTCTGGCCAGTGCATCGAGCATCGCAGGCAGCTGTGCTCGTGGATGCAGGGGGTGGCGAACGCCCTCCCGCAGGTGCCGGTGGCGACTTTGCGGCGCTCGAAGTGGCCGAGGAATTCCTGCCATTCGGCGCCGGTGGGGGTGCGGTATTCCTCGCTGGGCCGCAGCGCCCGGCGGCGGGCCAGGAAGGCCAGGTGGGCCTGGATGGCTTCCTCGGGGTAGACGGCTTTGTAGCCGAGAGTGACGTTGATATCGCGGTGCCCGGCGATCACCTGGGCGATGTGCGGCGGGAGCCCGCTCATGATCGCGTCGGTGAGGAACATCCTGCGGAAGTCATGCAAGGTGTAGTGGAGCGGGGCTCCGTCAGGGGTGGTCAGCCCGGTCTGGGCGAGCGCGGCGGCGAGCATCCTGCGGATGGTAGCGGCGGGGATCGCGCGGTTTTCGGCGCCGATCCGGCGCTGGAACAGCACTGGGGCCGGGGGCAGCCAGACGCGCTCGTGGTCGTCGTAGGCCGCGACTAGCGGGACGGCCGGGGCGGTGCCGCGGATGCGTCTGATGATCGTGCTGAGCACGTCGGCGAGTTCGGGGCTGACGACCAGCAGCCGCTCGGCGTCGGTCTTCGACGGGGCGATCTGCAGCAGCGGCACCAGCTCGCCAGTGGAGGGCAGCCGGTATTGCACCAGGCTGTGGTGGCTGAGCTGGACCAGTTCCTCGGCGCGCACCCCGGTGGCGCGCAGCACTTCGATGGCTGCCCAGGCCCAGAACGCGCGGTCTTCTTCGGTGGTGAGGTTGCGCCGTTGGCCGGTGGCCAGGTCTTCGGCCCAGATGCTGGCGGAGGCGCTGCTGGTGGTCTGGGCGAGGGTCTGCCCGGCGGCGGTGATGATGTCACCGGGGCGGGCGGCGCGGGCGGCGTGCAGCAGCGCGGCCGCGCCGGCGTGCTGCTGGGCGGCGCAGCGGATCAGCACCGGCAGGACCGGGAGCCGTTCACGGGTCCGGGCGTCCATCCGTGATTTGCGGTGCCGCTGGACCTTGCCCTGGACGGTGTCGGCGGGCCCGACGGGGCAGGGCGCTGCCCAGCGCGCCCACCGGCCGGGGTCCTCAACGGCCCACTGGGCCAGATCAAGATAGAAGGCACGGACCGGTGTCAGGAACTCACGGTGGCAGATCCGCTCTGTCTCAATCACGGTCTTGGTGCCGTCGGCCATGGTGACGGTCTTCGGTTTGGTCCGCATCCGCCGCTTCCACGCGTCGGCGACCTCGGCGGGCAGGTGCAGGCTGTCGATGCCGGGGTGGTGGGCTTCCAGGTCGGCCCAGAACATGCCCAGCCGGCGGGCCAGCTGTTCCAGGCTGGCGTAATCCAGGGCGGGCTGGCGTTCTTTGAGGTAGTTGACCAGCAGGTCGCGGATCGGGCGGCAGGCCAGGCGGTGCCGGTCGATCATCTCTTCGGGGGTGCGCTGGCCGGCGGTGCGCAGTTCCCGCAGCCGCGCCGGTGCGGCCGCGCCGAAAATCCCCAGCTGGCGCAGCAGCCGGTAACTGTCCGCGGCCCCGGGCCGGGCGGCGCCGAGGACGCCAGCCTCAGTGTCCAGCAGCTCCAGCAGGTCGCCGAGCTGGATGCCGGCGAGCATGCCGCCCTTGGCAGCCAGGATCATCGCGGCGCGGCGCAGCGTGTGCGTGCGGGCAGCTTTCGCCGCCTGGCCGCCGTGGCCGCACAGGCCTGCGAGCTGGGCGAAGCCCTGCGGGTCGCGGAACGCGGCCATGGCCTTGGACAGGTCCGCGTCATACCCGGCGGTCAGCAGCCAGGCCAGCGAGGGGCGCACGATGTCACCGCAGACCGCCACCGTCAGTGCCCAGGGCACCAGCCTGGCCTGCCCGCCGCGGCAGCTCAGCCACTGGCCGGGCAGCCGCAGCCACCCGGCGCCCGCCGCGTCGGCGCCGCTGGCCAGCCAGCGCTGCTGCCAGCTGCCGCCTTCCTGGGCCTGCAGCCAGTCCAGCAGACCCTCAAGACCGCCCGGGCTGCGCCCGGGTTGAGCATCGCCGGCCACCATTGTGGCCAGCTGGGCCAGAACCTGCCCGCGGGCCTGCAGGGTGGCTGGCCAGTCCTGCTGCGCGGGCCGTGGCGGGAACCGCCTGCGTGCTGCCCGGTAACCCGCCAGCCATACCGACGCGGCCGCCCGCGGCGGGCCAGTTTCCACCCTCACGGCGCCTGCCTCCCGAACAGCACGTCCAGTGTCTCGGGCCGGTAACCGGGCGCCGGGGCGGGCCGGGCCCGCTGCTGGGCCTGGCGGACCTGCTCGTTGTGATGGGCGAGCACCCGGCGGATCACTTCCTCCTGGCGGGGCGTCAGATACAGCTGTGTGGTGGTCAGCAGCGCGTGGCCCAGGACGAACTGCACATCGGTGAGCGGCAGCGCCGGATCGGCGGCCATCCGGTAGGCCGCGGTATGCCGCAGTGAGTGCAGTGTGGCGTCGGTGCCGGCGATCGCGCCGGCCCGCTCGAACATGCGGTGCACCGCGTGATAACCCAGCGGCCGGAACGGCTGCCGCAGCGTCCACCACAACGGCTGCCTGCTGCCGCGGGGCAGCACGCTGTCCATCTCCACCTGATACAGCCGCAACCACACGAACGCATCCGCCGAGGCGGGCAGCTGCTGCAGCGCCCGGGTTCCTTTACGGGCCACGGTGATCAGCTGCCGTCCTGGATCTGTCCCGCCCCGGGTCGCTGACAGCAACTCCGACGCCCGCGCCCCGGTGGACACATAGAACGCCACCAGCGCCCGGTCCCGGTGCGAGCCCAGCGCCGCGAAGATCGCGTTGAACTCCTCATCCGGAACATTGCGCGGGATCCGGGACGGCACCACCGGCCGGTACAAACCGCTGCGCTCGCGCCGGTAGGGCTCCATCGGGTTGTGGTGGGCATGCGCCCGCCCGCCCCGCCGCGACCGGTCCAGCGGGAACGGATTCACCAGCGGCCCCGTGCCCGCCTCCACGTGGAAGTCATAAAAGCTGCGCAGCACCGTCTCGCAATGCGCGCGCACCGACGGCGCATAGGCCTGGCCCGACGCGACACCAGGCACCTCCGGACCCAGCCGCCGTTCCCGCCAGTGCGGGCGGACCGGCTTGCCAGCCACCACCAGCCACCGGCAGAACTCCCGGGCCTCGGCCCGGGTCGCCTGCTCCCAGGCCACCCCGGCCGCCTGCACGAACCGGAACCAGCGCAGCAGATCCAAGCCATAGGACCGGATCGTCGCCTCCGACCGGCCCGCCGCCTGCAAATGACCGAAATAGGCCCGGGCCGCTTCCACCGTCATGCCGCGGCTATCCAGCAGCCGGAACGGCTCCCAGCCATCCCCGGTAGCCACCAGCCGGCCCGCCAACGGCACCACCAAGCCAGCCGCATCCACGGCCGGCTCCCCCCGATCGACCATGACCGGCGACCCTACCCACCAACCCCGCCATACGTCCTCTGAACTGCGGAAACACCGACCGTAGTTCAGTCAACAGGCATGTGAGTGAGTCTCAACACGGGGTTTGGCCCGCCTTGATGACAGCACCCCAGCCGTGGCGAGCCTTCTGTACGCCGTTGACTACCGACGTCGGCTCTTGGCTCGTGTGGCGGGCAGGCATGAGCGCACGACCGGCGCGGCTGCGCGGACGGTGTAGCAGCCGCGGGAGGCTGACTTGCCTGCAGAGGTGGTGCAGGCACACCTGCCGGATCGAGTTCCCGCGGGACACAATGCCGTCATGGGTACCGCCCTGTATGCGTGGCGCGTGGGCTGGCGCCAGTCCTGGAAGCTGGCACTGGGCGTCGCGCTGATCGGTGGCCTGCTCGGGGCCGCAGCGATGGCCGCGCTGGCCGGAGCACGGCGGACGGATTCGGCTTATGGCCGCTATCTGCAGGCGGCAAAGGCAAGCGACGTGATGATCGACATACCGGGCCCGCTGCTGAGCGTCGTCCGCCAGGTGGAGGGGTTGCACGGCAGGCTGTCTGCCGCGGCGTGGCTCGGGCTGAACGCCGAGCCCGTCATTGATGGGAAGATCGATCCGTCCTTCCAGACGGACGCGATTGCCGCGAGCCTAGGTGGCGAGTACTTCCGCCAGGACAAGATGACGGTGCTGGCCGGGAAGCTGCCAGCGCTCGATTCGACGGACGAGATAGCGGTCACCGAGCCGATGGCCAAGGCCTTCGGCCTGCATCCCGGCTCGCATATGACCTGGCAGTTCTATCGGGGCAAGTTTGGCCCTGACGGGCTGCCAGCCAGCGCGGCGCCTGCTGCAGCGCAGCGAACCACGTTTGTGGTCACCGCGATCACCGCGGCTCCGCCTGCGCTCGGCGATCAGTTCGATGACATCGACGGGGCAATTCTGCCGCCCGCTGCCACCCCCACGTACCTGAACGGGGAGTGGGGTTTCGGCTGGGTGGCGATGCGGCTTCCTGGCGGTGTGGCCGGCCTGCCGGCCATCCAGCGGCAGCTCGCGGCGCTCGAGCGCAAGCTGGCGGAGCGGTACCACTTCCCTATTTATTTCGATATCCGCGTCCTGGCGATCGTCCAGCACGAGGCACAGCAGGCGATCGAGCCGGAGGCGGATGCGCTCGCCGTTCTCGGCGGCCTGATCGCGCTCGCCACGCTGGTCCTGGTCGGCCAGGGGCTCACTCAGATGCTCAGCAGATCGGCGGCCGACGGGATGATCCTGCGAGCGATGGGGGCGACCCGCGGCGAGACGGCACTGGCCCTGGCCGGACCTGGCTGCGCCGCGATCGCTGGCAGCGCCGTGCTGTCAATGGCGGGAGCCATAGCACTGTCGCCCCTTGCGCCGGTCGGCCCGGTGCGCGCCTACGATCCGCAGACCGGCGTCAGGGCCGACTGGCTGGTCCTGGGCGCCGGAACACTGACGCTGCTACTTCTGCTCGGCGGCGTCTTGACCTGGCTGTCCTGGCGGGCGGCCGGGCAGTCAGCTGAGCCGGCCGTGGCCCGGCCGCTGCCGCTGATCACCGCGTCGCGCCGCAGCGGCCTGCCCATCACCGCGCTGACCGGTATGCGCTACGCACTCGAGCGCGGGTCCGGGCGCCAGCGCGCGCCGGTCCGGGCAACGCTGGCAGGCTCGGTGGCTGCCGTCACGGCGCTGGCTGTCTCAGTAGTGTTCAGCTCCAGCCTGAGCGGGCTTGTCTCCCATCCCGCGCGGTACGGCTGGAACTGGGCAACGCTGATCCAGTCGCAGGCCGGCTGGGGATCCTGGCCACCCGACTCCATGACCTCGATCATGGCGCATCAGCACAGCATCACAGGATGGTCTGAATTCGGCTTCGGCCAGCTGGCTATCGATCACCAGGAGATCCCGGTACTCGGCTTGCTGCAGCACGGCGCGAACGCGCCCGCGCCCCCGACCACCAGCGGCCATCCGCTGGCCGCCGCCGATCAGATCGAGCTCGGCGCAGTCACGATGCGCGCGCTGGGACTGAAAGTGGGCGACAAGGTCACGGTCGGGGCCGCCAGACGGCCTTTCACGGTAGCCGGGACAGTGACCCTGCCCTCGATGGGGACCGTTCTGACTGACCACGTGTCCCTCGGCCGCGGCGCCATGATGGAGGAAGACGCGATGCTGGCCGCGGACCACCTTGAGCCCTACACCCAAGCTGTGTTCACCGCTGCTAATGCGAACGACGTCGCGGTCAGCTCCCCGTTCTACCCGTCGGCGGTAGCCATCTACGCGAGGTCCAGTGCCGACGCACGCCAGGCGGTGGCGAGTATTCTGCGGCACGAACCGGACGGAACTCCCGGGGGCATGTACACGCTGCCGCCCCAGCCGGCCGCGCAGATCGTGAACTTCCAGCAGATGGGAGGGTTGCCGCTGACCATCGCGCTCGGCGTGGCGATCGCGGCCGTGCTGGCTCTCGCCCTGACGATCGTCGCCTCGGTCCGCCAACGACGCCGTGAGCTGGCCCTGCTGAAGTCGCTGGGGATGCGCCGCAGCCAGCTCCGTGCCGTTGTACTCAGCCAGGCGAGCACCATTCTGGTGGTGGCTATCGTCATCGGCATTCCCTTGGGAATCGCAGCAGGCCGGTGGGCCTGGACGGCCTTCGCCAGCGCAATCGGCGTGGTGCCCGCTCCTGTGGTGCCCACGGCGGCGCTCGCCCTTGGCGTGCTGGCGCTGCTGGCGGCCGGCAACATACTGGCAACCTGGCCCGCCGCCATCGCCGCCCGGACCTCGGCAGCCCGCACGCTGCGCTCAGAGTAGCTCGCGGTTACGGCGCGCTTCTGGCCGGCGACGCTATCCGCAGCCGCCGATCTGAGTCCGGACGCCACGCAGCACGCCTCAGCCGCACGGACCGGCCCTTGCTTACTCCGGTGAGCCCGTACTCCACGTCGGCCACCGGCGTACAAATTGACCATTCAGCGCGATCCAGGCGCCATCCCGATCACGCGCGACTGCCGCGCAGAACGAGTTGTTATCCCGCGTGTACTGTCACGAGCCAGAGCTCGCAATCAGTACAGGCGGCTCGGCAGAAGAGTGCGACAGGCGTCGCTCGGCATAGGCCTGGTGAACGCGAGACCATAGGTTCGATCGCCACCCGCGCACTGACCGAGGACTCAGTCGAGATGGAGTTCCTGACCGACGACCCGGTGGCGCAGGCCGTCACCTACCAGCCAGTGACGTTCGACGCGCTGGCACCACGCTGCGGCCGCTATGGCTGCGCTACTGCTGGGCGAGCGAGCTGGACCTGATGGTCCGGCTGGCCGGCCTGCGGCTGCGGGAGCGCTACCGGGACTGGGGCCGCGGCCCGTTCGCCGGGGAGAGCCAGGACTGCATCTCGGTCTGCGAGGTCACCGCAGCGCCTGCCGGATGAACGTGGCCACGGCGACCGGCTTCGCGATGAACGCGGTGTGCGAGCCGTCAATGGTGCCGGTCGTGGCGCCCATCCGCTGCGCCATGAACCGTTCCGCGTCCGGCGAGATCGCGTTGTCGTGCTCGGAGACCAGGAACCAGGACGGCTTGCTCTTCCAGCCCGCAGCGGTGGCGTTCTCGTTGAGCGCCGCGACCGCGAGCGGGCGCTGGGTCGCGAACATCACATCGGCCATGTCCACCGGCACGTCGGCGCAGAACGTCTCCCGGAACTGGTCCTTCTTGACGTACAGGTCGGGACCGCCCGCGGCGCCGGGCGCGTCGTAGGGGGTCGGGGCGACCGTCTTGGCGAGCAGGGGCGGCGGGAACGGCTGCTGCACGGTCGCGCAGCTCTCCCCCACCTCCAGCCCGAACGCCGCGAGAAAGACCAGGCCGGTCACGTTCTCCAGGCCGGCGGACGCCTGGGTGATCACGGCACCTCCGTAGGAATGCCCGGCCAGCACGACCGGGCCGTCGATGGCCTTGACCACGTCGCTGACGACGCTGGCGTCGAAGGCGACGCCTCGCAGCGGGTTCGGCGGGGCGAGCGCCGTGTGGCCGGCGCTCTGAAGCTCGCGGATCACTCCCGCGAACCCGGATGCGTCGGCGAAGGCGCCGTGGACGAGGACGACGGTGGGACCAGGCATGGGGTTCTCCTCGGGGTGGCAGAGGTGACCCCAGCGACGTTACGTCACCGGACCCGGGCGAGCCGGCCCAGGGGTGCGCCGCCCGGCACGTAACCGGCCGTTCTGTGCCGCTCAACCGCCATGCGACCACCACCTGCAACCGGTACCGCGCCGGCAGGCAGGCCGCCTCAGGATTGGGTCAAGCGCCTGGCCCGCCACCTCCGACGAGATTGCCGATAGCGAACGTGCATGCTGACCGGCGCATAGGCATGTGCAAGAGCAACATCCTCTATTCGGCGGGACGTTCGTCGGCGAAACAACCTGTCCTGTCGCCCTTGATGTCTACCGGGCGGACCCGGGCGCAGTGGCACCCTGGGGGGGACGGGCGATCCGTCCGTAGGATGAATGCCATGACCTCCCTGCCACCTTGGGCAGCGGACCCGGGCTCGCTGACGCTCACCGAAGCGCAGTACGACAGCCTGCCCGATCGGGTGCGCAAGCTGATCGAAATCATCGACGGAAACGTCACCTTCTGCCCAAGCGGCACGCCCGAACACCGTGACGTGACCCGCACGCTAGCCATCTGGCTGGATGCAGCCCGGCCAGCCCAGCCGTGCACGCAGGTATCCACCGGCGCCGAGGTGCATTTCATCAAGCGCAGGCGCAGCGACGGCACGCTTTCCTTCAGGCGCCCGGATGGGAGGCGATCCCTACCTGAAGATGATCCAGGAGTACCGGCTTGACTGGCCCAGCCGGACCTACCAGCTGGCCCTCACGCACATGGACGAGCTGACCCTTAAGGACCCGTTCCCCGTCAGGATCGTTTTCGGCGAGCTGGTGCCGCGCTGACGGCTCTGACTGAGCGCCGGAGCCGACGCCAGATCGGCGGCACTGCGGGCGTTACTGCCTGGGCTTTCCGCTACCCTCTGCAAAACCATGATCACCCTCCGGGCCTTGCCATGAGGGCGCGTTGGCGGCCCGGATGTGTAGCGGCCGACCAAGCAATCCGAGCGCGGGTTCCGCTGCAGGGACCGCTCGGTCGGCGGCATGACCGGACGTTCATCCCGAGGCGGCATAGACATACAGCCGGGCTGATCCTGCGTTGGGTATGACCGGGCCGCCAGCGACGCGAGGCCCGCTGGATAACCGCGCGCCGACCCGCCGATCTGGCGCCGGTTCCGGCTAGTCGGTGTGGCCGGTAGTGCCGAGCCAGATTGGCCGTTCTGGGGTTGGCTCGGGTCGCTGTGTGCGCGTGCCGGATGGCGACAGATTCTCCTCCTCGTCCTGCCATTGCTCACCTGGCTGATCCGACTGCTGAGCACCGCTGTGTGCTGGGCCACGATGAGCAACGGCCACGCCGGGAGAGATCCTGGCTAAGCTCGGCGCGTGAATGCAGGGCGATTGCCTCTGTTCTGCGACACTGCCATGGCCCAGCGCATCGAGCGGGCAGAGGCGCAGCTCATTGCCAAGGCCAGCGAGGCAGCCCGCCGTCGCAGGGCAGACGATGCCGGCTTTGTGATACCCATTGCCGGTGGCGTGGCGAGCTTCGCCGAGGCGGGCTCGCCGTACAACAAGGTCGCAGGGCTCGGCTTCGGCGGCGTGCCGAGCCCGGCGGCGTTGGATGAGATCGAGCGGGCCTACGCCGCTTTGGGCGCGCCTGTGCAGGTCGAACTGGCCCACCTTGCCGATCCCGCGATTGGTGCCATGCTGACCGGGCGGGGCTATCGGCTCATCTTGTTTGATAACGTGCTCGGCCTGGTCTTGCTGGGCGAGCCAGAGCGGGTCACGCCACCGGGGGTCGAGGTCCGGCCGAGTGGCGAGGAGGAGTTCGGGTCTTGGCTCGACATCGTCCTGCATGGCTTCGCCCACCCCGACACCCAAGGGGTGCCTTTGCACGACGAGCTCGCACGGGAGGTCATCGCGGGGGCCGGACGGGATTTCGCGGCGGCCGGCGGGATTCGATACATCGCGCTCCGCGACGGGGTCATCGCCGGCGGCGCTCGCCTTCGCATGGCGGAGGGCGTCGCGCAGCTCGCCGGCGCGACGACGGCGCCCGCGCACCGCCGCCGGGGGGTGCAGGCCGCGCTGCTGTCGGCCCGGCTCGCCGACGCAGCAGCCGCCGACTGCGACATCGCCGTCGTTAGCACGCTGCCAGGATCCAAGTCTCAGCAGAACGTTCAGCGCCAGGGCTTCGACCTGCTCTATACCCGCGCCACTTTGGTGAGGCAACCCTGAGCCCGCTGGCCCCAGCCCTCGCCTGGCGCGATGCGAAGCTGTCTCAGTCCATCATCCGCCGAGCTTGCGGCGCGCAGGCCCAGCCGCTGACCCGGAAACCGCATCGCCCGGCGATGCGAGCGTTCGGCGTTTGCCCATGCTTGAGGTCCATATGTGCACGCGCAACTCGAAACAGCGCCAGCCGGATCCAGGCCGTCCGCTAAAGCGAGCTTCGCCGGGCTGATGGAACCACCGAGCCCGAGCCCGTCTCCCGGTACCAGACGAGCAGCTTTCTGACTTTCTTGCGGTATTACCTCGTCCCGCCTGGGATTTCAGGATCCATTACCGCGATTCCTCGCCTGGCGCGACCGGTGTGGTTGACCATTAGAGGGTCCTTTTTAGGGATCCTTGAGATGAGGGCTTTCGGGCCCGGTGGACCTGCTCAGTGAGGGATGTGGCTGCCTGCGTGTCTCCGCCATCGCCCCTCCCTCTGAGGCGATGTACTACAAGGGAAGCGCAGAAAGAATATTCTGCATGTTGATGTTGACCAGGTCGGCTTTACTATCAAGCGCGCCGATTCGGCGTTTAGCGCGGCCCTCGATCGACGGCACGGCCAGGCTGACGATCGCCGCACAGTTAGCGACTTGCAGGTCAGCGGATAGGTATGCAGGCGCGTATCGTCTGCTTTTCGGCGAGCTGGATGTCTTCTGCGGCTGGGGGCCTCAACGGGATGCGCGTGCGGTCCGTGCCGGGGGGCTATGTAAGCGGCGAGATGTAGTTCGGGTGGCGGTCCGGGTTCTGGCTAACTGGCAGAGCGCTGAGGAGGTCCATGCTCCGGGCCGGACATGCCGGCGATCAGAACGCGGGATACCGCCGGTGCTTCGCCGGTGAGGAATGCTGTCCGGGCGGCTCGCGTTGACGCGCTGGTGAAGAAGATTGGCTTCCTGTCGTTCGGGCACTGGTCGTCGTCACCGGGCTCGCATACGCGGTCGGCGTCGGACGCGTTGCTGCAGTCGATCGACCTGGCTGTGGCCGCCGAAGAGCTGGGCGCGGACGGCGCGTACTTCCGGGTGCACCACTTCGCGAGGCAGCTGGGGTCCCCGTTCCCGCTGCTGACGGCGGCCGGCGCGCGGACCAGCCGGATCGAGATCGGCACGGCAGTCATCGACATGCGCTATGAGAACCCGCTGTACATGGCAGAGGACGCCGGCGCGGCCGACCTCATCGCCGGCGGCCGCCTCCAGCTGGGGATCAGCCGCGGCTCACCGGAGCAGGTGATCGACGGCTGGCGATACTTCGGCTACCAGCCGCACGAGGGGCAGACGGACGCAGACCTGGCCCGCGGGCACGCCCAGGAACTGCTCGAGGTCCTGCGCGGCGAAGGCTTCGCGCAGCCCAATCCCAGCCCGATGTTTGCGAACCCGCCCGGCCTGCTGCGCCTCGAGCCGCACTCACCCGGGCTGCGGGAGCGCATCTGGTGGGGTGCCGCCTCCCAGCAGACCGCCATATGGGCAGCCGGGCTGGGCATGAATCTGCAAAGTTCGACGCTGATCACCAACGAGTCGGACAAGCCCTTTCACCGGCAGCAGGCTGAACAGATCCAGGCATTCCGCGACGCATGGCACAAGGCCAGCCACGAGCGGGAGCCGCGAGTATCGGTCAGCAGGAGCATCTTCGCCCTCGTTGACGACCAGGACCGGGCCTACTTTGGCCGCCGGAACCCCGGCAGCGACCAGATCGGGTTCATCGACGCGAAGACCCAGGCGATCTTCGGCCGCACGTACGCTGCCGAGCCGGATGTGCTGATCCAGCAGCTCAAGGAGGACGAGGCGATCGCAGCCGCCGACACACTGCTGCTCACCGTGCCCAACCAGCTCGGCGTCGACTACAACGCGCACGTCATCGACAGCATCCTCACCCACGTGGCACCCGCGCTCGGCTGGCGATAACCCCGCTGCCGATCAGCCCGGCCAGCCCCGGCCGCGGCAAGGAACCGCGCCGCACCCGTGGCCCGGCCCTGCTCGCGGCAGATCCGCGCGTTCTCCACTCCCCACTGCAGCGCATAGTTATGCGGGCTTGACGAGTCAACTGCATCCGGAACTGGGCGGCTGCGCACCTCGACCCGTCGTCGATATGGGCGCCGGGCCTCGATCGGCGGCATGCCTGTCCGCGCCATAGCGAAACGGATGCTCTGCGTGTCGTTTCTCTGGGCGGCTACCCGAGGGCGACTCTGTATTGCCCACGGGTGCTCGAATTAAGCAGACCTGTGTGAGGCTTTCTGCATCGGCCATGAGGTCAGCATTCCGGTGCAGATCTTGGGCTGAGGTTCGCCGGGAGCGTACTCGTTCCAGTCTTGTCGTGTTGGAGGGCCAACATCGGCACAAAGTGCCGTATAAGGATGGGTATAGAGTGATACGTCCCAAATCCGTATCGTTCCGTCGGCGTCGGCGCTGGCCAGCAGATTGCCGTTGGGGCTGAACGCCACCCCGTACACGCCGCCCGGATTGCTGGGGTCGGCGGTGAGGGGAACGCCGACCGCACTGCCGGTGAGCGGGTTCCACAGTCGCACCATGCCGTTGGCGTCGGCGCTGGCCAGCAGCTTGCCGTTGGGGCTGAACGCCACCCCGTACACGCCGCCCTGGTCGCTCGTGTCGGCCCGCAGCGGCGGGCCGACGAGGTGGCCGGTGAGCGGGTCCGACAAATGCACGGCACCGTCGCGATCCGCGCTGGCCAGCAGCTTCCCGTTGGGGCTGAACGCCACCCCGGCCACGCCGGTATAGGAGATCGAGCTAGGCCGGAGGAGTGCGCCGACGGGGTGGCCGGTAATCAGGTTCCACACCCGCACAGTGCTGTTACCTTCGGCGCTGGCGAGCATCTTGCCGTTGGCACTGAAGGCCATGTCCTCCAGGGGCCAGCTATAACGGAGGGGTGGGCCGACGCTGTGGCCGGTGAGCGGGTTCCATACCCGCACCGTGCCGGCGCCGTCACCGGTGGCCAGTAGCTTGCCATCGGGACTGAACGCCACTTCGAGGGGGCTGGGACCAGCGTGGATAGGCGTCCCCACGGGCTGGCCGGTGACCGGGTCCCACAATCGCACGGCGTCATGGTCGGCGCTGGCGAGCAGCTTGCCGTTGGGGCTGAACGCTGCCCAGAACAGGGGGCCGAAGCCGAGACTGTAGGGGGTGCCGGGGGGCTGGATGAGGGCGCCGGCGGGCTGACCGGTGACCGGGTTCCACAACTGCGCCGTGCCGTCATTATCGGCGCTGGCCAGCAGGCTGCCATCACGGACGAACGCCACCACTGACACACTGGGCGGGGCGCTGAGGACGGGCGGGCCGGCGGGCCGGCCGGTGAGCGGGTTCCACAACCGCACCGTGCCGTCATTATCGGCGCTGGCCAGCAGCTTGCCATTAGAGCTGAACGCCACTCCTGACACACCGACGTTGGCGCTGGTGGCGTGCATTGGCGGGCTGACGGGGCGGCCGGTGAGCGGATCCCACGACTGCACGGTGCCATGGGCGCTGGCGCTGGCCAGCAGCGTGCTGTTGGGGCTGAACGCCACGTCAGCCACCCCGCCCGGGACGTGGAACGGGGTGCCAGCGGGGCGGCCGGTGACCGGGTTCCACAACCGCACCATGCCATCGGCATCCGCTGTGGCGAGCAGCTTGCTGTCGTGGCTGAACGCCAGCCCCCCGGATACACCGCCCCGCGCCCGGGTGACGTGCAGGGGGCTGGCGGCGGGGCCGCCGGTTAGCGGGTCCCACAGCCGCACGGTGCCATCGGCGCTGGCGCTGGCCAGCAGCTTGCCGTTGGGGCTGAACGCGACCCGGTAGACAACGTAGGCAGCGCTGGCGGCATGGAGGGGGGTGCCGATGCGTCGGCCGGTGCGCGGGCTCCACAACCCTACGGTTCCCTCGCCGTCCCCGTGAGCCAGTAGGTTGCTGTGCGGGCTGAATGCCAGTGCTCCGCTGGAGTCGCGGCCCTGGCCGATGGCAGTGAAAGTGGGCAGGGGATGGCCGACAGGGCGGCCGGTGAGCGGGTTCCACAATCGCGTCATACCGTCCGCGTCGGCACTGGCCAGCAGCTTCCCGTTGGAGCTGAACGCCACCTCTTCCACGCCGCCTTTGGCGCTGGTGACGTTGCTGGTGGCGTGAAGGGGGGCGCCGACGGCCTGGCCGGTGGCCGGGTTCCACAACCGCACCGTGCCGTCGTTGTCGGCGCTGGCCAACAGCTTGCCATCGGGACTGAACGCCACCCCGTTGACGGCAACCGGGTCGGCGTACAAGACCCCGTTTTGCTGTTGCTCGCCGAGCAAGGTTGTCATGACGGAATCGGCCTGGGCGGTGGGGAATACACGCCAGGCAGCGACCGCCAGCTGCCGCGCGGTGAGGGGAGCGGTGGGGGCGATGCTAAGGCTCTCGGTGGCGAGCTGGCGGGATAGGGCCATGGCATGTTGGCGGTTGGCGTTGGCGGCGTAGTGCACGGCGAACCCGGCGGCGGTGAACGCGGCCACGGTGAGGGCGAGGAGGCCAGCTAGCACTGCTTGGCGCCGGCGGATGGTGCGGCGGTAGGCGCGGCCACTGGCGTGGAGGAACTCACGTTCGGTGCTGCTGAGCGGCGGGTTACGTGCGGGGTTGGCGCCGATCCGGGCGGCGGTTTCGGCGGCGGCTTGCAGCAGGGTGCCACTGTAGAGATAGGAGGGATCGCGGGAGTGGCCCGTCCATTCGGCGGCGATGTTGTGCAGCCGGGTGCGGACGATCCGGTCGTCAGCGCTCTCAGTGAGCCAGGTGTCGCGCAGCAGCGGCCACGCGGTCAGCAGAACCTCGTGGCTGATCTGTACGCTGTTAGCTGCCAGGGTGAGCAGACGTTCGGCGGCGAAGGCCTCCAGGACCGCCTCCACATCACGCACTTCAGCCGGGCTCTTGCCTTCGGTCAGTTCCGCCCTAGTGGCGCGAGCAGCGGTGTCTATCCCGTCGCCGCTGGTGGCCGTCAGCCGGATGAAGACCTGCCGGGCCGCCCCTTGCTGCCCGGGGGTGAGATGGTCATACGCGCGTTGGGCGCTGTCGGAAACGGCCCCCCCGATGCCGCCCGTCCGTTCATAGTCGGCCAGGGCGAGAGCCTCCCCGGTCCGGGACCGCCAGGCCTGGTCAAGGGCGTGCGACAGTAACGGCAGCACGCCCGCGCCAGCGACCCCCGCCCCGGGGGTACGCATGTCAGCGAGCAGGACCGCGACCAGGTCTTCGTCAACGTGGGAGCCCACCATCTTGGCTGGCTCAGTGATGGCCATCCGCAATTGCAGCTCGGTCATCGACGTGACCAGATAGCGGGCCTGGACCGCATCTTTCAGCTGCGGGTAGTTCGCGAAACGGGCCTCAAAATCAGCGCGCACACTGAGCACGACCAGGGCCGCGGGTGTCTGGTCTGCTCCGTGCCCGGCGCTGGCAGCCGCGCCCAGGGCGGTGATGAACGCTTGACGCTGCCTCTCGTCAGTGCATTGGGTGAACACCTGCTCGAACTGGTCCACCACCAGCAACAATCGCGGCTGCTGCGGCGGCCTGCGCCGCCCGGCCCCCTCGTCCCCCGACTGCCCGGTCGGCCCGGGCCGCGGTGTGAGAGCGGCCTGGCGGGCGATGAGCGCAAACCCCTCCGGGTCGGCCTCGAGCCCTCCCCGCACAGCAGTTGCGGGAACGCCCAGGAGCAGCGCCATCCGCAGAGCCAGCTCGTTCAGGGGCGCGCCGGTCGGGGTCAGCAACAGACGCGGCCATTGCGCCGCTTCGGGCGCTGACGCCAGCCCGGCGCCGCGGATGCGCTGCAGCACCCCCGCTTGCAGCAACGACGACTTTCCCGCACCTGAAACACCAGATACCATCAGCAGGCTGGCGCCCTCCGAGAGCCGCGACATTCGTTTCAGCAGCTCGGTGGTGGCCGTTTCGCGGCCGAAAAAGAACGCCGCGTCCTCCTCCTCGAACGAGTTCAGTCCGCGGTACGGAGAATCGACCACCCCCGAAACACTGACCAACGGTGGAGGCCGCACCTCATCATCCGGCGTCGGCTTGGTATAGGCGTAGATGATCTGGGTGTTCCGCTCACCGACCTGCACACCCATGCCGCCCCTGGCATCGACCGAGTACTTGCTGCCCTCACTGGCCGGCCCTGGGACGGGATCCGCCCCCTGGTCTGAAGAAGAGCTCGCTGATACACGATTGTCGGCGTCTTGGTCAGTAGTCGCCGCATCCCGGCTGCCAGAGGCGTCGGCAGGCGGCTGGTCCTGGGAAGGCTCGGCGTTGTCAGTCATTTCTGCCGCCTAGCTGTCCGCCGGGGCGTTGAACACGTTGTCCTGCCGGTTGTGATCTCCGACCTGCACGCCCTGTGCTTCCCGCGCCTCGACCGTGTACTTGCCCGCCCTTCCCCCAGCCTCGCCGACCAGGTCCAGGAGTGCTTTCGCCGCAGCGATCAAGTCATGGTCGCGTTCCGCCTCAACCTCGGCCAGCTCCGCCATGAGTGGTGCCTGCCAGGTCTCAGGGGCCTGCTCATGCTTAGCGAGTACCAACTCGGCGCCCGGCCCGCCGCCAAGCCTTTTCTTCGCCAAAGCCTTCAAGCCGACGTAGGCATCCTTGACCATCGCCGACGCGGTGCCCTGAACCCCTAATGCCGCACCTGCCGCCAAAGCGGTCACAATCAGTGTGATCGGATCCATCCCGGCAACCCCGTTAACGCGTAGTAATCCCGTAACACTACGTTGACTCACCCAGGATTAACAGTCAGCCGGCAGGCACATCACTATCGCCTCAGGGCTGCGAATCGAGATGCAGGTCGGTGCATAAGTATTCCGGAAACAAACGCCCTCAACAGGCAATGCCGGACGTCTCCC